>NZ_CABPSQ010000036.1 GCF_902459775.1 Pandoraea captiosa | reverse complement strand
TGCTCGTGGCGATGGGCATCTGCACGTTCATCGTGGAGACGTCGGGTGTGCTGCGTCATAGCGAGCGTCGCAAACTCGCGGGCCGTCTGGTGCCGGTGTTTGCGGGCAAATACCTCGTGTTCCCGATTGCCGTGTTCTTCGTGGTCAAGGCGCTCGCGCCGATGACCTTGCCGATGCTCGCGCAGATCGCGCTCACGCTGCTGCTGGTCGTGCCGATGGGGCCGATGCTCTATCGCCTGGCCTATCAGCCGCTGGCGGAGGCGAGCACGCTGCTGCTGCTCATCGTTTCGGTGGGCGTGCACTTCGCGCTGACGGGCCTCGGACTGGTGATGTTCGGCGCCGAAGGCTCGCGCACGCAGGCGTTCTCGGACGCGAGCTTCAACATCGGCTCGGTGATGGTCTCCGGTCAGAGTCTGTGGGTGGTCGGCGTGTCGGTCGTGATGATTCTGGCGCTGTACTTCTACTTCGACCGTTCGCTCTCGGGCAAGGCGCTGCGCGCCACGGC
>NZ_CABPSQ010000035.1 GCF_902459775.1 Pandoraea captiosa | reverse complement strand
TTCAGCGAGAAGCCGATGCCTGCGGCGGCCCAGCCCGAGTACGAGTTCAGCATCGAGACCACGACCGGCATGTCCGCACCGCCGATCGGGATGATGATGAGCACGCCGAGCACGAAGGCAATGGCCGTCATGATGACGAACGGCGTCCAGCTCAGCGTGGTGAAGAACGCCACGCCGAAACCGATCATGGCAATCGCCAGCGCCAGATTCACCATGTGCTGGCCCTTGAATACGACCGGTGCGCCCTGGAACAGACGGAACTTGTACTTGCCCGAGAGCTTGCCGAACGCGATGACCGAGCCCGAGAACGTAATCGCACCGACGAATGTGCCGATGAACAGCTCGATACGGTTACCCGGTGGCAGCGCCTCACCGGCGGCAACGATGCCGAACGCGGCAGGTTCCGCGACAGCGGCCACGGCGATACACACGGCGGCCAGACCGATCAGCGAGTGCATCGCCGCGACCAGCTCCGGCATCTTCGTCATTTCGACCTTGCGCGCGACGAAGGC
>NZ_CABPSQ010000034.1 GCF_902459775.1 Pandoraea captiosa | reverse complement strand
TTTTTCTTGAACATCTCGAGCATGCGCTGGGTGACGAGGAAGCCCCCGAACACGTTCACGGCGGCAAGCGCCACGGCGATGACGCCCATCGTCTTGCCGAGGTTGCCCTCGGTCAGACCGGCGGCGAGCATCGCCCCCACGATCACGATGGCCGAGATGGCGTTCGTCACGGCCATGAGCGGCGTGTGCAATGCCGGGGTGACGTTCCACACCACGTGGTAGCCCACGTACACCGCCAGCACGAAGATGATCAGGTTGATCACCGTGTGATTGATCAATTCCATGGTTCTGTCTCCCCTTATGCCGCGCGCAGCACTTGACCGTCGCGGCACATCAGGCACGCGCTCACGATGTCGTCGTTGGTATCGATGACGAGCTTGCCTTCCTTGTCGATCACCAGCTTGAGGAAGTCGAGCACGTTACGGGCATACAGCGCGGAGGCATCGGCGGCCACCATGCCTGCGAGGTTTGTGTATCCGGCAATGGTCACGCCGTGCACCTTGACGACTTCGTCGGCCACCGACAGCGGGCAGTTGCCGCCGCCGTTCGCGCCGCGACCGGCCGCCAG
>NZ_CABPSQ010000033.1 GCF_902459775.1 Pandoraea captiosa | reverse complement strand
TCCTTGAGCACCGTGAGAATCGCCGCGCCCAGCACCGCGCCCCACACGTGCGAGACGCCACCGACGACCGCCATGAACAGGTATTCGATGCCGTGGTTCAGGTTGAACGGCGTGGGGTTCACCGCGCGCTGCAAGTGCGCGTACAACCAGCCCGAGATCGCCGCGAGCACTGCGGCATAGACGAACACGACCACCTTCATCCACGCCGTGTTCACGCCCATGGCTTCCGCCATCACGCCACCGCCCTTGAGCGCGCGAATGGCACGGCCCGGACGCGAATCCAGCAGGTTCTTGATCGACACCACCGCCAGCACCACCACGATCCAGATCAGGTAGTACATCTGACGCCCGCTCGCCAGCTCCAGGCCGAACAGGTTGATGGTCGGGATGTCGTTCAGGCCGTCGTACTTACCCAGGAACTCAAGGTTGCCGAACAGGTAGTACAGCGCCAGCCCCCACGCGATGGTGCCCAGCGGCAGGAAGTGGCCCGACAGACGCATCGTGATCGCGCCGATGATGAGCGCAGCACCCGCGGTGATCGCCACGCCCACGATCAGACCGAGCCACGGCGACGCGCCGTAAGCCGTCGTCAGGTAGGCCGTCGCGTAAGCGCCCAGCCCCACGAACGCCGCCTGTCCGAACGACGTCATGCCGGCCACGCCGGTGAGCAGCACCAGGCCGATGGCCACGATGCTGTACAGGCCGATGTAGTTGAGCAGCGTCACCCAGTATTCGGGCAAACGCACCGGTGCGGGCAAGACCGGCAAAACGGCCAGCAGCACCAGGAAAATCAGGAAGTATTTGTTTTTCATTCTGTGGTCCGCCCCGGCTTATTCCTCGTCTTCTTCCACGTGCTTGCTTGTGAGCGAGAGCCACAGCAGCACCGGAAGGATCAGCGTGAAGACGATGACCTCCTTGTACGCACTCGCCCAGAACGACGAGTACGACTCCAGCAGGCCCACGAGAATGGCGCCGAG
>NZ_CABPSQ010000032.1 GCF_902459775.1 Pandoraea captiosa | reverse complement strand
TGACCTGCCCCCGGTTTTAGTCCGAAACGCTTTTAGAGTCCGAGGTTAAAAACTTCTGTTCTTCATGCGCCCGAGCAAACTGCTCGGGCGTCAGGTAGCCGAGAGAGCTGTGAGGCCGCTCTGTGTTGTACTCGATACGCCATGATTCAATCAAGCGCTTGGCGTGGCGCAGCGAGACGAACCAGTGTTCGTTCAGACATTCGTCACGGAACCGCCCGTTGAAGCTCTCGATGTAGGCGTTCTCCACAGGTTTGCCGGGTCGGATGAACGACAGCGTGATGCCAACCTCATACGCCCAGGCATCCAGTACCTTGCCAGCGAACTCCGGCCCGTTGTCCACGGTGATGGATAACGGCAATCCGCGCATCTCCCGCAAACGTTCCAACACTTGTCTCACGCGCTGCCCAGGCAGTGAAGTGTCGACCTCGATGACAAGGCATTCACGCGTGTAATCGTCGACCACATTCAGGCACCGAAACCGCCGACCATACGCCAAGCCGTCAGAGACGAAGTCCATTGACCAGCTTTGATTCGGTCCTGTTGGTAGCGGTCGAGGTGTCCGTTCGACTGCGGCAATACGCTTGCGCCTTCGTTTGCGCACGCTCAGTCCCGCCTGGCTGTATAGCCGCCAAACCCGCTTGTGATTGGCCAGCCAACCCTCCCGACGCAGCAGCACGTGAATGCGGCGATAGCCATACCGGCGCTTCTGCGCCGCAATGGCCACCATTCTGCTCGTCAACTCGACGTCGTCGGTCCGGCTTGACTCATAACGGAACAACGACCGCGAAATTCCCACCAGCCCGCAAGCCCGGGTGACACCCATCGCGCGCTCGGTCATCAACGTTCGGACCGCTTCGCGTTTGGCTTGCGGGCTTGCTACTTTCGGGCAAGCAGGTCCTTCAGCGCTGCGTTGTCCAGCATCGAATCGGCCAGCAATCGCTTGAGCCGACCATTCTCCTGCTCAAGCTCCTTAAGACGCTGCGCATCCGACACGGTCATCCCGCCGAATTTGGCTTTCCAGTTGTAGTAGGTCGCTTCCGAGATTCCGTATTTACGGCACAACTCGGCCGGCTTGAGACCCGCCTCGCCTTCCTTCAACACGCCAATGATTTGTTCTTCGCTGAATCGCTTCTTCACTTCCGTTCCCCTTCGTTGGAACGGACTCTACACCGTCTGCGGACTATTCAGGGGGAGCAGGTCAA
>NZ_CABPSQ010000031.1 GCF_902459775.1 Pandoraea captiosa | reverse complement strand
TACCTGCAGAACATTCTGCCGGTGTTGCTGGGGGCAAACGGCAACTTCGAGACGATCGTCTTCGGGGTGTTGCTCGTGCTGCTGCTGCAATATGCGCGCGACGGCGTGTGGCCGTTCTTCGGCAAGATCTTCCCGGCGCGGCGCGTTGCGAAGGCGCCGGAGCAGGCCGAGCCGTTGGGCCATCGTCCGAAGCCGGCCGTGGGCGAGGTGGTGCTCAAGCTGGAGAAGGCGCGCAAGGAGTTCGGGGGTCTGGTCGCCGTGAACGACGTGTCGTTCGAGGTGAAGGCGGGCGAGATCGTGGGGCTGATCGGCCCGAACGGTGCGGGCAAGTCGACCACGTTCAACCTCGTGACCGGGGTGTTGCAGGCCACGCGCGGCGAGATCTCGTTCCTGGGCGAGCGAGTCGATCGTCTGCCCTCGCGCGAGATCGTCAAGCGCGGCATTGGCCGCACGTTCCAGCACGTGCGCCTGATGCCGCAAATGAGCGTGCTGGAGAACGTGGCGATCGGTGCGTATCTGCGTGACAAGCATGGGCTGCGTCGTCGCCCGCAGGGTGGCGTGTGGTCCAGCGTGCTGCGTCTGGATCGTCACGAAGAAGCCATGCTGCTGCATGAAGCGAAAAAGCAGATCGAACGAGTGGGCCTCGGGGCGCATATGTACGACGAAGCGGGCAGTCTGGCGCTGGGACAGCAGCGCATTCTGGAAATCGCGCGTGCGCTGGCGTGTGATCCGACCTTGCTGCTGCTCGACGAGCCGGCGGCGGGCCTGCGTTACAAAGAGAAGCAGGCGCTGGGCGATCTGCTCAGAAAGCTCAAGGATGAGGGCATGAGCGTGTTGCTGGTCGAGCACGACATGGACTTCGTGATGAATCTGACGGATCACCTGGTGGTGATGGAGTTCGGCACCAAGATCGCCGAGGGGCTGCCGGAAGACGTGCAGAAGAACCCGGCGGTGCTCGAAGCGTACCTTGGAGGAGTGGAGTGATGGCAGACGCGATTCTGGAGGTCAAGGACCTCGCCGTCGCATACGGCAAAGTCGAGGCGGTGCATGGAGCGCATCTGCGGGTGGGGGCAGGGCAGATCGTTACGGTGATCGGTCCGAACGGTGCGGGCAAGTCGTCGATGCTCAACGCCATCATGGGGGCGCTGCCGCACAACGGATCGAGCAAGGGCAGCGTGGCCTATCTGGGTCACGAGATGTCGGCGCTGAGCATCGAAGCGCGTGTCTCGCGGGG
>NZ_CABPSQ010000030.1 GCF_902459775.1 Pandoraea captiosa | reverse complement strand
CTTCACTTCCTGGTTGCCGCGTCGAAACACGGCTGGCGCGTGCTTACAGCGCGCCCGTCAGCTCCGGCACCACCGTGAACAGATCGCCCACCAGGCCGTAATCCGCCACCGAGAAGATCGGCGCTTCCGGATCCTTGTTGATCGCCACGATCACCTTCGAATCCTTCATGCCCGCCAGATGCTGAATCGCACCCGAAATGCCCACCGCCACATACAACTGCGGCGCCACGATCTTGCCCGTCTGGCCGACCTGATAGTCGTTGGGCACATAACCGGCATCGACCGCCGCGCGCGATGCGCCCAGCGCCGCGCCCAGCTTGTCCGCCAGCGGCTCGAGCACCTTGGTGTAATTCTCCCCACTGCCCAGACCGCGACCGCCCGAGACGATGATCTTCGCCGAGGTCAGCTCCGGACGATCCAGCTTCGTCACCTCGCGGCCAACGAACTGCGACACCCCGGCGTCCGGCGTGGCCGCCACGGTTTGCACCGCTGCGCTGCCGCCCGTGGCCGCTGCCGCGTCGAAGCCCGTCGAGCGCACCGTGATCACCTTCACCTTGTCCGCGCTTTGCACCGTCGCAATCGCGTTGCCCGCATAGATCGGGCGCTCGAACGTGTCGGCGCTCTCAACCTTCGTGATGTCCGAGATCTGCGCGACATCGAGCAACGCCGCCACGCGCGGCGCGATGTTCTTGCCGTACGCCGTGGCCGGGGCCAGGATGTGCGAGTACGCACCCGCGAGCGACACCACTTCGTCCGCAATGTTCTCCGCCAGACCGTCGCCGAAGTACGCCGCCTCGGCCAGCAGCACCTGCTTCACACCGGCGATCTGCGCGGCGGCATCCGCCGCTGCCTTCGCGTTGTTGCCTGCGACCAGCACGTGCACGTCGTCGCCGCATTGCAGCGCGGCCGTCACCGTGTTCAGGGTCGCGGCCTTCAGGCTTTGGTTATCGTGTTCTGCAATGACCAGAATGCTCATCTCGTCGTCTCCCCTTAAATGACCTTCGCTTCGGTCTTGAGCTTTTCGACGAGCGTTGCCACGTCCGCCACCTTCACCCCCGCGCTGCGCTTGGGCGGCTCGGCCACTTTGAGCGTCTTCAACCGCGGGCTCACGTCAACGCCCAGATCCGCAGGCTTGACCGTCTCGAGCGGCTTCTTCTTCGCTTTCATGATGTTGGGCAGCGTCACGTAACGCGGCTCGTTCAGACGCAGGTCCGTCGTGATCACCGCCGGCAGCGACAGCGACACCGTCTCCAGACCGCCATC
>NZ_CABPSQ010000029.1 GCF_902459775.1 Pandoraea captiosa | reverse complement strand
TCGTTGTTCGGCTTCGATTTCTCGAAGGCGCACGAGTTCTTCGGGTTCAAGGTCAGCTCGGTGTACATGTACTACTACCTGTTCGTGTTCCTTGCGCTGCTGATCGCCTTCATCTGCGTGCGCTTGCAGCACTCGCGTATCGGACGCGCCTGGGTCGCCATCCGTGAAGACGAAATCGCCGCCAAGGCGATGGGCATCAACACGCGCAACATCAAGCTGCTCGCGTTCGCCATGGGCGCGTCGTTCGGTGGGGTGGCGGGCGGCATGTTCTCGGCGTTCCAGGGCTTCGTCTCGCCCGAGTCGTTCACCTTCTGGGAGTCGATCGTCGTGCTCTCGATGGTGGTGCTCGGCGGCATGGGGCACATTCCGGGCGTGATTCTGGGCGGTGTGCTGCTCTCGGCGTTCCCCGAGATCCTGCGCTCGACCATGGGCCCGTTGCAGATGAAGTTGTTCGGTAGCGTCATCGTCGATCCCGAAGTGATCCGGCAGTTGCTGTACGGTCTGGCCATGATTCTGATCATGCTGTACCGTCCGGCCGGCCTGTGGCCGTCGCCGCGTCCGGAAGAGCGGACTCTGTAAGCCGAGGGAGATGACCTGAATATGAGCGAACAAATTCTTCTGTCCGTCAAGGGCGTGAACAAGCGCTTCGGCGGTCTGCAGGCCCTCACCGACGTGGGCCTGGAGATCAAGCCGGGGCAGATTTACGGGCTGATCGGCCCGAACGGCGCTGGCAAGACCACGTTCTTCAACGTGATCACCGGTCTCTACACCCCGGACTCGGGCGAGTTCAAGCTCGACGGCGCGGCCTACAAGCCGACCGCAGTGCATGAAGTGGCGAAAGCCGGTATTGCGCGTACGTTCCAGAACATTCGTCTGTTCGGCGGCATGACCGTCGTCGAGAACGTGATGGTGGGCCGTCACGTGCGTACGAAGATGGGCGTGATCGGCGCGATCGTCCGCTACCCGGGCGCGAAGGCCGAAGAGCGCGCCATCCGTGATCGTGCGATGGAGTTGCTCGAATACGTGGGCGTGGCGAAGTACGCCAACTACACGGCAGCCAACCTCTCGTATGGTCACCAGCGCCGTCTGGAGATCGCGCGTGCGCTTGCCACCGACCCGAAGCTGCTGGCGCTGGATGAGCCGGCCGCGGGCATGAACGCCACGGAGAAGGTCGAACTGCGCGGTTTGCTCGACAAGATCCGCAGCGACGGCAAGACGATTCTGCTCATCGAGCACGACGTGAAGCTGGTGATGGGGTTGTGCAATCGCATGACGGTGCTCGATTACGGCAAGGTGATTGCCGAAGGTTTGCCGCAGGATGTGCAGAAGAATCCGGCGGTGATTGAAGCGTATCTGGGTTCGGGAGGCCATTGATGAGCGCAATGTTGACGATCAAGGGCCTGAAAGTCGCTTACGGCGGGATCAAGGCGGTCAAGGGCATCGACCTGAACATTCAGCCGGGCGAGCTGGTCACGCTCATCGGCGCGAACGGTGC
>NZ_CABPSQ010000028.1 GCF_902459775.1 Pandoraea captiosa | reverse complement strand
TTGGTGGGTCTGGAAGGACTTGAACCTTCGACCCCCGCCTTATCAAGACGGTGCTCTAACCACCTGAGCTACAGACCCGACTTAGATCTACGCAGTCAACAACCGATAAGCGTGAACACTCAACTTCCAGTGCATGCTCTAGAAAGGAGGTGATCCAGCCGCAGGTTCCCCTACGGCTACCTTGTTACGACTTCACCCCAGTCATGAATCCTGCCGTGGTAAGCGCCCTCCTTGCGGTTAGGCTACCTACTTCTGGCAAAACCCACTCCCATGGTGTGACGGGCGGTGTGTACAAGACCCGGGAACGTATTCACCGCGACATGCTGATCCGCGATTACTAGCGATTCCAGCTTCACGCAGTCGAGTTGCAGACTGCGATCCGGACTACGATCGGTTTTCTGGGGTTAGCTCCACCTCGCGGTTTGGCAGCCCTCTGTACCGACCATTGTATGACGTGTGAAGCCCTACCCATAAGGGCCATGAGGACTTGACGTCATCCCCACCTTCCTCCGGTTTGTCACCGGCAGTCTCCTTAGAGTGCTCTTGCGTAGCAACTAAGGACAAGGGTTGCGCTCGTTGCGGGACTTAACCCAACATCTCACGACACGAGCTGACGACAGCCATGCAGCACCTGTGTTACGGTTCTCTTTCGAGCACTCCCACCTCTCAGCAGGATTCCGTACATGTCAAGGGTAGGTAAGGTTTTTCGCGTTGCATCGAATTAATCCACATCATCCACCGCTTGTGCGGGTCCCCGTCAATTCCTTTGAGTTTTAATCTTGCGACCGTACTCCCCAGGCGGTCAACTTCACGCGTTAGCTACGTTACTAAGGAAATGAATCCCCAACAACTAGTTGACATCGTTTAGGGCGTGGACTACCAGGGTATCTAATCCTGTTTGCTCCCCACGCTTTCGTGCATGAGCGTCAGTATTGGCCCAGGGGGCTGCCTTCGCCATCGGTATTCCTCCACATCTCTACGCATTTCACTGCTACACGTGGAATTCTACCCCCCTCTGCCATACTCTAGCCTTGCAGTCACGAATGCAGTTCCCAGGTTGAGCCCGGGGATTTCACATCCGTCTTACAAAACCGCCTGCGCACGCTTTACGCCCAGTAATTCCGATTAACGCTTGCACCCTACGTATTACCGCGGCTGCTGGCACGTAGTTAGCCGGTGCTTATTCTTCCGGTACCGTCATCCCCCCGAGGTATTAACCCAGAGGATTTCTTTCCGGACAAAAGTGCTTTACAACCCGAAGGCCTTCTTCACACACGCGGCATTGCTGGATCAGGCTTTCGCCCATTGTCCAAAATTCCCCACTGCTGCCTCCCGTAGGAGTCTGGGCCGTGTCTCAGTCCCAGTGTGGCTGGTCGTCCTCTCAGACCAGCTACAGATCGTCGCCTTGGTGAGCTTTTACCTCACCAACTAGCTAATCTGATATCGGCCGCTCTTGTAGCGCGAGGCCCGAAGGTCCCCCGCTTTCCTCCTCAGAGCGTATGCGGTATTAATCCGGCTTTCGCCGAGCTATCCCCCACTACAAGGTACGTTCCGATATATTACTCACCCGTTCGCCACTCGCCACCAGGTGCAAGCACCCGTGCTGCCGTTCGACTTGCATGTGTAAGGCATGCCGCCAGCGTTCAATCTGAGCCAGGATCAAACTCTTCAGTTTAAACCTGTTACTGTTTTCGGTTTTTCGCGATAAATCGCTAGAACCGGTCGCTCTCAAAGTATGCTGACAAGTTAATTACTTAACTTACCTATTACTATGTGAGCCTCAATAAATTTAAAGCTTATCTGCCGAAGCAGACGCACCATTCATCGAGTGCCCACACTTATCGGTTGTTTAATTTTTAAAGATCAATCGCGTCTGACTTCGCTTCGTCGCTTAATTACCGCGCCGTCGCTTCGTTTTCTGCGTCGCTGCATCAGCAGCAGAGAAGTGAGATTATGTCGCAGCTTCTCGTCGTCGTCAACAGTTTTTTTCGCTTTCTTCGTTCG
>NZ_CABPSQ010000027.1 GCF_902459775.1 Pandoraea captiosa | reverse complement strand
TGTATCGGCACAGCGATACTCACACCAGGAAAAACACACTGGTTATAGGATCAAGCCTCACGGGCAATTAGTATCAGTTAGCTTAACGCATTACTGCGCTTCCACACCTGACCTATCAACGTCCTGGTCTTGAACGACCCTTAAGGGGAATCGAGTTCCCAGGGAAGTCTCATCTTAAGGCGAGTTTCCCGCTTAGATGCTTTCAGCGGTTATCTCTTCCGAACATAGCTACCCGGCGATGCCACTGGCGTGACAACCGGTACACCAGAGGTTCGTCCACTCCGGTCCTCTCGTACTAGGAGCAGCCCCCTTCAAACTTCCAACGCCCACGGCAGATAGGGACCAAACTGTCTCACGACGTTTTAAACCCAGCTCACGTACCTCTTTAAATGGCGAACAGCCATACCCTTGGGACCGGCTACAGCCCCAGGATGAGATGAGCCGACATCGAGGTGCCAAACACCGCCGTCGATATGAACTCTTGGGCGGTATCAGCCTGTTATCCCCAGAGTACCTTTTATCCGTTGAGCGATGGCCCTTCCATACAGAACCACCGGATCACTATGACCTGCTTTCGCACCTGCTCGACTTGTCAGTCTCGCAGTTAAGCACGCTTTTGCCATTGCACTATCAGCACGATTTCCGACCGTACCTAGCGTACCTTCGTACTCCTCCGTTACACTTTGGGAGGAGACCGCCCCAGTCAAACTGCCTACCATGCACTGTCCCCGATCCGGATTACGGACCTAGGTTAGAACCTCAAACAAGCCAGGGTGGTATTTCAAGGACGGCTCCACAGAAACTAGCGTTCCTGCTTCAAAGCCTCCCACCTATCCTACACAGACCGGTTCAAAGTCCAATGCAAAGCTACAGTAAAGGTTCATGGGGTCTTTCCGTCTAGCCGCGGGTAGATTGCATCATCACAAACACTTCAACTTCGCTGAGTCTCGGGAGGAGACAGTGTGGCCATCGTTACGCCATTCGTGCAGGTCGGAACTTACCCGACAAGGAATTTCGCTACCTTAGGACCGTTATAGTTACGGCCGCCGTTTACCGGGACTTCAATCAAGAGCTTGCACCCCATCATTTAATCTTCCGGCACCGGGCAGGCGTCACACCCTATACGTCCACTTTCGTGTTTGCAGAGTGCTGTGTTTTTATTAAACAGTCGCAGCCACCAGTTTATTGCAACCCCTTCACCCTTCTGGCGCAGGCCAGTCAAGCTACAAGGGCGTACCTTATCCCGAAGTTACGGTACCAATTTGCCGAGTTCCTTCTCCCGAGTTCTCTCAAGCGCCTTAGAATACTCATCTCGCCCACCTGTGTCGGTTTGCGGTACGGTCTCGTATGACTGAAGCTTAGAGGCTTTTCTTGGAACCACTTCCAATTGCTTCGCGAACAAGTTCGCTCGCCCCACAGCCTTGAATTACGCGCCCGGATTTGCCTAAGCGCCTTCTCCACTGCAGGGACCGGGACTTCCAACACCCGGACAACCTTCCGCGATCCGTCCCCCCATCGCATCATACGACGGTGCAGGAATATTAACCTGCTTCCCATCAGCTACGCATCTCTGCCTCGCCTTAGGGGCCGACTCACCCTACGCCGATGAACGTTGCGTAGGAAACCTTGGGCTTACGGCGAGGGGGCCTTTCACCCCCTTTATCGCTACTCATGTCAGCATTCGCACTTCTGATACCTCCAGCATCCTTTACAAGACACCTTCACAGGCTTACAGAACGCTCTCCTACCATGCGAGCAAGCTCGCATCCGCAGCTTCGGTATATTGCTTAGCCCCGTTACATCTTCCGCGCAGGACGACTCGATCAGTGAGCTATTACGCTTTCTTTAAAGGGTGGCTGCTTCTAAGCCAACCTCCTGACTGTTTTAGCCTTCCCACTTCGTTTCCCACTTAGCAATATTTAGGGACCTTAGCTGGCGGTCTGGGTTGTTTCCCTCTTGACACCGGACGTTAGCACCCGATGTCTGTCTCCCGTGATTGCACTCTTCGGTATTCGGAGTTTGCTATGGCGAGGTAATCCGCAATGGACCCCTCAACCATGACAGTGCTCTACCCCCGAAGGTGATACACGAGGCACTACCTAAATAGTTTTCGGAGAGAACCAGCTATTTCCAAGTTTGTTTAGCCTTTCACCCCTATCCACAGCTCATCCCCTAACTTTTCAACGTTAGTGGGTTCGGTCCTCCAGTACGTGTTACCGCACCTTCAACCTGGCCATGGATAGATCACTTGGTTTCGGGTCTACACCCAGCGACTGAACGCCCTATTCGGACTCGCTTTCGCTACGCCTTCCCTATTCGGTTAAGCTTGCCACTGAATGTAAGTCGCTGACCCATTATACAAAAGGTACGCCGTCACCCCTTACGAGGCTCCGACTGTTTGTATGCATGCGGTTTCAGGATCTATTTCACTCCCCTCCCGGGGTTCTTTTCGCCTTTCCCTCACGGTACTGGTTCACTATCGGTCGATTACGAGTATTTAGCCTTGGAGGATGGTCCCCCCATCTTCAGACAGGATTTCACGTGTCCCGCCCTACTTTTCTCAAGCTTAGTTCCACACCAGGGTTTTCTCATACGGGGCTATCACCCACTATGGCCGGACTTTCCATTCCGTTCTGATAACACCGGTGCTAAATCTTGAAGGCTGGTCCCATTTCGCTCGCCACTACTTTGGGAATCTCGGTTGATTTCTTTTCCTGCAGCTACTTAGATGTTTCAGTTCGCCGCGTTCGCTTCGCTAGACCTATGTATTCAGTCTAGGATGACCTAAAAGGCCGGGTTTCCCCATTCGGACATTTGTGGATCAATGCTTATTTGCCAGCTCCCCACAACTTTTCGCAGGCTATCGCGTCCTTCATCGCCTGTAATCGCCAAGGCATCCACCACATGCACTTATTCGCTTGACCCTATAACGAGTGCGTCTCTCGACACATCCTTTATAGGTTGAGTATTAGCGTTGTGCCGTATTCCAAGTCATCTTTCGATCACTTTAAATACTGGTTGATACAATCACAACCCGTACAATTTCCACGCGCCATCTCTAACGCGCTTCCGTTGTACTACTTCTTCTTCCAAATTGTTAAAGAACAAAATACTGCATGACATTGCTGTCATTCAAAAGCATTCACATTCAGGGATTTACTTCAGAAGTACCACTGAGATAACTTGCTTTTGACTGACATCGATGTGATCTAAGATATTGGTGGAGGATGACGGGATCGAACCGACGACCCCCTGCTTGCAAAGCAGGTGCTCTCCCAGCTGAGCTAATCCCCCAA
>NZ_CABPSQ010000026.1 GCF_902459775.1 Pandoraea captiosa | reverse complement strand
GGCGGAACGACAGGTTCGATTGTGGGCGACGTTCTTAACAACGGCATGCTCAGCTTCAACCGCCGCGACAACGTCACGTTCGCGTCACGGATCTCCGGGGCCGGCGGTTTGACGCAAATCGGTCCCGGCACCCTCACGCTCGTGAGCAACAGCACTTATACCGGAGGCACCACCATTGCGGCGGGCACGCTGCAGCTGGGCGATGGCGGAACGACAGGTTCGATTGTGGGCGACGTTCTTAACAACGGCATGCTCAGCTTCAACCGCCGCGACAACGTCACATTCGCGTCACGGATCTCTGGTGCCGGTGGTTTGACTCAAATCGGTCCCGGCACCCTCACCCTCACCAACGCCAATCCGTACACTGGGGTGACGACGATCGGATCTGGCAGCACCCTGGCGCTCACCGGCGCGGCCAGCGTCGCACAGTCCGGCGGTTTGATTAACAACGGCACATTTGACATTTCGGGTACAGCGGGCGGCGCAACGATCACAAACCTTAACGGCACCGGGAAGGTCCAGATGGGCAGTCAAAGTCTGTCGGTCGTCAACGCAGGCGGTAGTTTCAGTGGAACGTTGCTTGGCAATGGTGCACTGACGCTACGTGGCGGTGGCCTGTGGATCTTGAATGGCGACAACTCGGACTTTACCGGCACCACGGACGTCGTGGGTGGCGAACTTGAAGTCGGCGACATCAATACGCCCTCGGCGAAACTCGGCAGCCACGTTCAGGTCGGGCCGAACGGCACGCTGCGCGGCCACGGCACTGTCCTCGGCAATGTCGCCAACGGGGGTACCGTCGCGCCCGGTGGTTCGATCGGTACGCTGAGCGTAAGCGGGAATTACACGCAAGCCTCCACGTCTACGCTTGCTATCGAAATGAGCCCTACCGCCGCATCGTTGCTTAATGTGGCAGGCAGCGCGACGCTAAACGGCACACTTGCCATTACCTACGATCCCGGCACTTATACGGCAAAGCGTTACACGATCGTGACGGCAATGCGTGGTGTCATCGGTCAATTCTCATCGGTCACGCAGACACTGCTCGCGGGTGCGAATCTCAACAACATGTCTGCCGTCATCGGCTACGAGGCCAACGACGTTACCCTCACGCTCGACACGGCCATCGCCTCGCTCGGCACAGTTATCGTCGCCCCGAGGAACACGAGCATCTTTACGGCGTCAGGCTCAATGAGCGTTATGAGCGCGCACGCGGCGACATCGGGCCTGCTTGAGCGCGCAGCGCGCAGGACAGGCGGCGGTTACCCAAGCGCTTCGGAATTCTCTGGGGTATCAGCGGGTGACGCCGCAGCTGACGGCTCATCAGGGTCTCCGGCACTCTGGGCCACCGCATCCGGTGTCCACATAAAAGTCGGGGCGACGAACGCCCAGCCGGGCTTCCAGGCGAACCAATACGGGTTTCTCGCCGGATATGAGAATAACCGTGGCGATTACACCGTCGGTGTCGCCAGTGGCTATACGCATAGTGATCTGTCCGAACTGAGCACGGCCAACTCGGGCACGACCGACAATTTGCGCCTGGCAATGTACGCGAGCCGTGACGTCGGCGCGATTAATATCGCTGGTACCATCGGCTATGGCATCGACTTCCTGTCGCAAAAGCGTCCGTTCGAGGGCGTGGGCACTGCGCAGGGCGACCACATCGGCCAGGAGTTCACAGCGGCAGCACAGGCAAGCGTTTCCATCGGCGTTGGCCGCTTTGTGCTCACGCCTCGCGCTGGGCTGCGCTACGCCTACTTCCACGCGAATGGATTCAGTGAGAGCGGCGCGCAAGGGCAGAATCTCCGGGTCGGCACGGACAACGTCCGCAGCTTGCAACCGTTTGTGGGTGTGACACTCGACAAATCGTTCGGCGACGCCATTCGCCCCGTCAACGTGCAGCTTCGCGTGGGCTATGCTCGCGAGGTACTCGATGCTGGCCGAGCGATTAACGTAACATCGCAGGACAGCACGCTGTTCGTCGCGCCGGGGACCGATCTGCCGCACGGCTATCTAAATGCGGGAGTGAGCGTAGGCATGTCCCTCTCCAAACGGCTAGACATCTCGCTCGCCTACGACACACTCATCAACACGAACCATGTGTCGGCACAAGCCGGGACATTCAAGATGAATTACCGCTTCTGAGCCCCTTCTCTGCGGAATTCCTCGATTTTTCCTGTGTGATAGTCAGTCGCGCCAATCGAGGTAGCAATGCCACCCTTCCTGGGGCACAGACGCGGATCGCTGTCGATATTCGTAGAGTGCCCGGCTATTGCTCACCTTCTCACCAGAAGCGCAGGTAAGTGTCACAGTCGCGGTCAGTTTGCCGCGCGCATCCTCCTGTATATCCTCCGACACAGCAACAAAAGAACAACGCTCGCGTGCAATCTTCAGATCATCTGCGAAGCGCTTGTCGAAGTGTGCGAGTAGCTCCTTACGACGGAGTTCTCGTGTGTAGTCGTTCATAGTGGTGGTCCGTTTTTCCGATCATTTTTTGAGAGCACTTACTGCGTCGAGATACTGCTGCCATACATCGGACTCCACGTCAGAACGTGCGGTATTTGCAAGTTCCTTCAGAGGGTCCAAATTGGCCGCCATGCCCGCTTCAATTTGATCAATCTTGGTGATGGAGTAAACGTAGCCGTTAAGCGGCTTCCCAGTGGCATCGGTCGCCCGAATTATGAAGCGTTCGCCATCGTCGTAAAGGCGGATCTGGACAGTTTCGCCTTTATGCTCAAAGGTTTCAAGAATCATCATTTCTCCTTGATTACTCGTAAGGTGTGACCGGAATCTTCCTGACGATAATGCCTTCCGGCAAATCCCCGCAGTCGCTTGCCCTCAGACTCACCTCCATTTCGCCAGGAAAGTAAGGATTTTCGACAGTGATCGCGGTCACGCCGTATTGCTCAAATCGAGCCGGATCTACAACATAAATGAAGCCGCTTGCCCGTTCCCCGTCCGAGTTCGTCGTGGCGTACCGATACGCTACGTCTCGTGACTTCGAAAACGAGACAAAGCAGTTGTCGTTGAGTCCGGATTCGATGTGCTGCGAACGAACCGAATTGGTCTCGGACGGATAACGCGTGATAGAACAGTCTCGCGGAACTCCCTTCTTGTTCTCCTTGAACAGCAGCGCCGAATCTCCTCGGGTCAATAGCACGTGGCTAAGTCGTCCGGCCGGTCTCAGCATCGCGTCATTGATCTGATCGGTTTCGTCACAAACCCCACGGAATAAGTAGTTCATCTTTTTTTCCGTCCTATTAAGCCCGCGACTCTCGATCATACAAGCGTGTCCGAGCAAAGCATGCAAAACCTGCTATCCACAACAATATCCCGGGCGACAACCAGGACTCTGTGCCGTCGCTTAACATGATCGAGAAAGACCAGCAGAGCGCAAGGCTGAGGAAGATCATCGTGAGCATCATCATTCCCGCTGCACGCTTCCAGCAGGCGGAAACACAACACCGTCGTTGATTACCGACACATTCCGCGCTTCATCAAGCACCGTCTCAGATCACCTTTAGCTCGGATGGGGAAATTCTTAACCAACGTTTCGATCATGCCGTCGGTCTTCCTTTGAGTAACTGTGGCGTACATATCCTGTCGTCCTATTTTTCCTATGCGTTACTGATTCGGCGGCGAGGCCGCAAAGAAGTGGTGATAGACGACGACGCCTGCGAGTACCAGCATGACCACGACCGCAACTCCCAGCCACTGTCGACGTGTCGTCGGCAATTCGGTGAACCCCGATCCGCCGGTCAGAACGGCGAGGACCAGGGCTGCGACTACTACAACGACCATCGTGCCTTTCGCTACCCATCCGAAGCCAACTTCCGCGATTCTCGACGCACTTAGGCGACGGCGAAAGATCCGCCTCGACTGCGGGATTGACTCATCGAAATCGGCCATCGTGCCCCCTTTCCTAGACGTTCCTACCTGTCGAAATAGCCTGCGTCTCGGGCCATCCATGCGCCGAAGATGAGCGAGACCGAAATTCCGCCGACCAACCGAGTGATCTCACCCGGCTGCCCAGGGTCATAGAGCATGAATGCGAACAACAGCATTAAGGGTGCGGCCCACAACAGGGTCACCGCAGTGCCGGGGATAATCGAACCAAGAAAGCCGATTCTCTTAGAGCCTTTTGCTGTCATGTTTTTTCCCCATGTGTTACCAGTTCGCCCGCAATCCGGCTGTATTGCACACTCGCTTGAACACCTGAAGGTTTCTAGGGTGCATCCGTTTGATCGGATTTGCCTCGAGCGGAAGTGAACGTGGCTCACTCTGGAGCGATTCAATGTCACCAAAAGCATCAATCCTCAGCGTTGCATTCCGGCAGTCCAGAAGGTTTCTCGTGTAGCCGGTGGTTTTCAACATGGCCTGCCGCTCAATGAACACCGCAGTCGAAGCCGTCACTGCTCGAATCATCGGCTGACCATCGGGAAAGTTTCCGAAGATCACATAACCCATTACAGGATTCTCGTTCAGAGGTACGTCCTTTAGCCGAGCGAACAAGGGCAACTCTTCAGCCAGAACAGGTCCAGCAAACAGCACTGCAGTCAGTGCGATGAGCAGTAAAAATCCTCTACGAACGTTCATCGTGTCTCCGTTTTTCCTACGTTCTGGGGTCTATCGCACCGATTGCTTCTTGTCGGCGCGGTTTAGCTCCAACAAACGCTTGTAGTCATCCGAGTAGTTGAAACCGGTTTCCTTGTAAGCTTGCCACTTGCCGTCATCCCAGCGGATGTTTATTTCTCCCCGTTCGGCTCGGTCAGCACAGCCGGCTGCTACGATTCGATCGTACGTATCCACTAAACGCGCAGGACTCCCAATCCGTTCAAGCGTTCCATCGGGAGCCTTCTTGAAAACATTGGCGCCCGCACGAGGCGGAATGTGCAGACTGCAGGCACCGTACCGGTTAATGTTCAAAAGCTCAATTTTCGCGCCGTCCGGTTCCGCTTTACTCGCATATATGTCCATTCGGCCAAGCAACTGTTCTCGCTCTCCTGGCGGGGCCAAAAAAAACACATCTTTCCCGTAATCCTTATCAACGGTCGTACGGCCCTCTGCCCACAGAGCACCACCGTGGAAAAGGGCAGAAAATACAAGCGTTTTCAACATCACATACCCGACTGTCTGGATATGGCTCCCCTGCATGTCTGGATGCGATTTCATCTCTTTTTTCCGATTAAGAACAGTGAATTTTGAAGCGACCGAGGCTCCCCTTAAGGCAGCGACGTTCGACATCAAAGACATATAGACGCGCGCCCTTAATAGCCACATGCCGGAATCGCCCAAGATCCATGCCCCGGCGCTTAACATTAATCGCGTCGTCTTCAAACGCGAGCTCGTACACAGCCACATGTCCTGTCGTGAAGACTGGCGTGTCGGCCACGGCCAGGTAGGCCCCAATGCCGAGCTGCGGCCAATCCAAGAGTTCAAGTTTTTGCATCGTGTTCCTACAGCTTTTTCCGATGTGACTCAGGTTAGGTGGTTGCGGCCGCCCTCGACATTATCGGTTGTGTCGTCGGCAGCTGCCGCTGCGATGCGGTGAGGCGTTGACACTGATGATGCAGATATTCGAGGCGGATAGCGGGCTTCACGAGTTTTCCTAGATGGTCTGTGGACGTCCGCCACGCTTCTCAAAAAAAGCGTCTGCTTTGAGCTGTTCGCTCGCTACCGTCGTGGGATACCGAGTGGCATAGCGCTCAATCCATTCTTTATCGACATCTTTTAGCCGCCCTCGATCGATCGCATTGGCCACCAAGTAGAAATGGTACGCGTCTGACCGGAAATTCAATGAAACACCCCTACGGGCAAGAAATAGCGCGGCCTCCATGGCTACGCCGTGGGTCTCGGGCGCGGCGGCTCGATACGCGTCCATAGCCTTCCGTTGAGCTTGCGACTGCGAAATACCTTCGAGTTCGAGTCCGCGCCATTCAACAATCTCGCTGGAGGCTCTAGCCCATGTGCCAGCCTGAAAAACGATGTGATCCTTCAACCCCGACCGCAGACGAACATCGTATGCGCCATTGTGGTACGGAGACTGTTGCTCCAGGGCCCCGAATTTACGAGCCGCGCGCTTGACCAGTGGGCGTATGCGAACGGCGTCACTCTGAAGTTGATTCAGGCGGGCAAGCCAACGCAGAATGCGTACATCGAATCGTTCAACGGCAAATTCCGCGACGAACGCCTTAACGAGCACTGGTTCACAACGCTCGCGCACGCTCGGGCTGTCATCGCGGCATGGCGTCAGGACTACAACGAGCAAAGGCCGCATAGCGCACTGAACTACCTTGCGCCGTCAGAGTTTGCGGCGAAACATCGGGCAACCGCGGATGCTCCTGCCGCTTTCCAGGAGTTGGTTTAAAGGGACTTTGCTAGAAGCCCATTGGCCCTATTGACGGGGGCAGGTCAACTCGACTTTGCCAACTTATGAGCGCGTCGGTGCGCGGGGACGAGCTGTTCTTCAGCGGATGTCGCCCGAGTCTGGAGATCGCCCGTGACTTTGTCTATCTAGACACCACCACGAACAAAGAGTCAATTTCTCAAGCTGATATCTACGCAGTCATCGCTAATATGTTCGCTTGCGTTCGATCAGACAACCAAGGTTTTGCGGCCAAGGCCGGCGGTAAAACAAGTGCCGTTATGGCCTGGTCGTCCGGCGTTTATGGTCACGTCTTGGCGTGTCCCTCGAACTTTGAGTTTTATAACGACGCGATACTCAGAGCGGCATTCTTGCGCGCTGCGAGTCCCTCGGAGTTGTTGTACGCCGTCGACGAGGAGAGTAGTGCTCGGGTCAGAGATATCATCTCGGCCGAGGCTTCCGCGTGGAATAACGGTGGTGGTGCCGCACTTCCGGAGTTCCTACTAGCCCTCGCCACAAAGCGAATGCGCTTAGCGGACGCTCACCTACACGACGTACGCGTTCATCTAGGCAAACTTAAATTGCCTCCATATATGATGGATCTAATAAATGAGATTGGCCCGTCATCGGACGGCGAGTGAACATGGCGGTCAATCTATTTCGGGCGCCGTGTCAACCGCTGGGGCAAGTCATCCGCCCATCGTATAGCTTCTCAATGGCCTCCGATCACCACAGTTTTCGCTGAGTAAGGCGCTGACTTCTCATCGAGTTGTCGCGAGCCTCAAAAGGATGTAGTGGTCAACCCATCCCTGACACTGCGGTACGTTTTTCTTCCGCTACTGCAGGGGCCAGTCCATCGTTAAATTGAAGTGGCCGTAGCCAGTTGTATCGTTGCATCGAGTAATGGCTGATGTCCCGGTGAGCTTGCTGTGCCGTGATATATCCCGTGTTCGGTGCCCATTCCGTTTTCAAACTTCGGAACAAGCGCTCCATTGACGAGTTGCCCCAGCAATTGCTACACCGACTCATGCTCATCAGTGTGGATGATATGTCTAGTCAATCCAACACGTGGGTATATTCGCTGGCTCTTGATCCGATTGAATCCAATCGGAAATAGAACGCTTACGGAGCGTCTTCTCCGCATCCCGGCGCATTAGTTTGCGCCGCGAATTCGGCAGACTGTGCGAACAGTACGAATCTGGACGCGAAAAATCGTAGCTTGTGTTTGATGTCCCGGAATTTTTGATTGCCTATCCTCGTACGTAAATTCAACGCGAGGAGACATCTGTGCACAGAAGACAGTTTGCCTTTGCGGGCATCGTATCGGCGGGTTCGCTCTTCGTCGGGAGCCGGTCTGCGGATGCGACGCCAATCGTCGCGGGAAGCCGGGTCTATCGGGACGATATCGCCAGTGCTCTGTTAGCGCAGATCCGGCAGGCGGAGTCCGTGACGACGGCATTTTGGGCGTGGAGCAGCGTCGTGCGTCCGATACTGCCATTCGCTCACGTCACGGCGCTGGTGTGCCGGGCTCCCGATAGGGCGGGGGCGGTCGGTGAGCCACAGATTGGCGATGTGCAACGAGTGTTCTCGACCATTCCCGCGGCATACCCAGTCGGCGGATGGAAGCATCTGACGGGCAGCGATTGGGCCCGATACGTGCTGATCGATCAGCGGACGCTGATTGCTTCAGGCCATGAGCGTCTGACACAGTTCTTTCCCGACTACCCGCTGCTCGAGTCACTCGGCGTTCGCACACTGATCAATATTCCCGTTGTCATCTGCCGTCGCACGGTGGGCGCGTTCGCGCTTCTCCTGGAGACACCGACGGTCGATCAGGCGGCGCTGGCAGAAGTGGAAGCGATTGCGCCGCTCATGAGCGGCGTCTTTGCGCTTGGACAGGGGACATCGACATGAGCCCGGAAGCCGCTAGCCAACTGATGGCGGTGCAAGAGGCGCATGGTACCTGTGAGAGCACGCGCGGGCCATGGAGGACGAATCCGCAGCATCTAGCATTATTTGTCGCGATCCTGACGTTGCTCATCTGGAGCACCCTGGCCGTATCGGTCGTCAGTCTAAGCATGGTTCCACCGTTGCTGGTCACTGGTATTGCGCTGGCGGGCGGTGGTGTCATCGGTTTGCCCTGGGTCCGGTGGCGAACGCTCGATTGGCGTGCGGTTGTCATCGGCACGCTTTCGATGTTTGGTTATCACGCGCTGTATTTCCTCAGCTTGCAGTGGGCCGACCCCGTTGCGGCGAGTCTTCTTCATTACCTCTGGCCGCTCTTCATCATCCTGCTTACGCCGGTGATGCTACGCGAGCATCGCCTTTCAATTCTGCATGTGCTTGCTGCCGTGTGCGGATTTTTGGGCGCGGTGGCATGTATCGCCTCCGGTCCGGCGTTTTCGAATAGCACCTGGGCCGGATTCGGTCTTGCCGCTATCTCCGGCCTGATCTGGGCGTACTACACCGTGTGGTCTCGCAAGCGCTGCTCGGTGCCCACATCGACCGTAGCCTTGTATTGCTTGCTGGCCGGTGTGCTGGCGCTATTGCTGCACGCCGGTTTGCAGGTCGGTTCGGGACGAGCGGGTCCGGCCTCGATGGTGGGGATAGGCGACTTGAGCGCACAGCAATGGGCAACACTCGCGTTCCTTGCTCTTGGCCCGCTGGGCGGCACGTTTTACATGTGGGACTTTGCGATCAAGCGCGGGAGGCCAAACCAGATCGCGATTCTTGCTTACGCAGTTCCGATTGTCTCAACCTTGTTTGTCGGCCTATTTCTTGGGCGCGGCGTCGATTCGGCGGCGCTTTTGGGTGCACTGCTGGTCAGTATTGCCGTCGCGATAGGCAATCGGGCAGACCGTAACACCCGGACATCGCCGTCGCAACCCTTGCAATAGCACATCATGACTTCGAACCTATCTGACGCCGGGCATCAGATCGCCATTGGCGAAGAAATTGTCGCGGGCTTCGCCAAGTACAAGCTGCCGGGCGTGACACCGGCGACGTGCCGAGATCGCGGCGTCGGCCCTCACCGCCGACTTATCCTGCGGGGAGCCACGCTCATCGATGGAACCGGTGCACCGCCGTGGGGATATGTCGATGTCGTCGTCGAAGACGGGGTCATTACCGATCTGGTCAGCGTGGGCGCGCCAGGGCTTGCGATCAAACCGGAAAGACGGCCGCTGCCGGGGGAGTTCGAAATCGACTGTCACGGCAAGTTCGTGACACCGGGATTCGTCGACGCGCACGCGCACATCGGGGCACCGTTTCACGCGGCTCGCGGCGTAATGCCGAGCGCAGACTATGTGTATAAACTCTGGCTTGCGCACGGTGTGACGACTATCCGTGAGGCAGGTTGTTTCAATGGCCTCGCGTGGACGCTGGCTCAAAAGCAAGCAGCTGCCGAGCATCGAATCGCGGCACCGGCTATATACGCTTATGCCTACTTCCCGGCGATCAATGATTACTTGAAGACGATTCACACCCCCGGACAGGCACGCGAGTGGATTCGCCGTATTGCCGATGCGGGCGCCGATGGTGTGAAGTTCTTCGGTGCGCCGCCAGCCGTGATGGAAGCCGCACTTGACGAAGCGCGTGCGGCGGGGCTGCGGACATGCTGCCATCACGCCACGCTGGCGGTGAGTCGCATGAATGCACTGACCACGGCTCGCTGGGGGCTCACCAGCTCGGAGCACTCGTACGGGCTTCCCGAAGCGCTGTTCGATGATCGCACCGTGCAGTCGTTTCCCGCCGACTATCACTACAACGACGAGTATCTGCGGTTCTCTGCCGCCGGGACGACGTTCTTGCAGGCGGCAAAGCCGGGAAGCGCGAAGTGGAATGATGTTCTCGACGCGTTCCTTGAGGTCGGTCACACGTTTGTCCCGACATTGAACGTCTATGACGCCAATCGCGACCTAATGCGAACCCGTCGCGCCGACTGGCACGACCGCTTCACCGATCCGACCCTCATGCGATATTTCGAGCCGCACCGCGGGGGGCACGGGGCCTACTGGTATCGATGGAGCACGCAAAACGAAGTCGACTGGCGCGAGACTTTCCGGTTATGGATGCACTTTCTCAGGGATTACAAGAACCGCGGGGGACGTGTCTGCGCTGGCAGCGATTCCGGCTTTATGTATCAGGTCTACGGGTTTGGCTTCGTGCGTGAGCTGGAGCTGCTTCAGGAAGCGGGATTCAATCCTCACGAAGTGTTGCGCGCGGCGACGCAATCCAGTGCGGAGTTGCTGGGCATCGACGAGAGCGTTGGCACAGTGGAAGTGGGTAAGCGTGCCGACCTCCTTGTGCACGACTCGAATCCGCTCGATGACTTCAAGCAACTTTACGGGACTGGCGCGCTACGGCTTGACGAGGCGCGGCAGGTCGGCGATTGGCGTCGTTGCCTCCGGTACACCATAAAAGGTGGCGTCGTGTTCGAAACGGGCCAATTACTCGCCGACGTTGAAGCCATGGTCGCTGAGGCGAAAGCGCGGGAGGCGTTCGATGAAGCCTGAGCCCACGGATTTTGTCATTCTGTCCGGGTTTCTCGGTAGCGGAAAGACAACGCTGCTGTCTGAGTTCCTCGCACAAGGGGCGGATGAGCAAACGGCAGTCATCGTCAACGACGTCGGTGACGTGAACATCGATGGGGCGATTCTGGCGGTGCATGACGGCGTTCCCATGGCGACGCTTGCCAATGGATGCGTCTGCTGTAGTCTGATCAACGATCTCCAGTTCACCGTGGAATCGCTGATTGCTTCTCGCCGAGAGACGACGGATGTGCCATTTTCCAGAGTCGTTCTCGAGTGCAGCGGACTGTCTGACCCCGGTGGCGTGATGCGAGCACTCTCGGCACTTTCGTCACTGGATATGCGCGTACGCGTTGTGACAACCTATGCGGCCAACAATGAGATCAATCGCGATGATTTTCCCTTGTTGGCGGCACAGGTCTGCGGTGCGCATACGGTGGTCGTCACCAAACTCGATGTGTGTCTTGATGCGCAGCGCCTGCACGCGCTGGATGAGATCAAGCTGCTGGCTCCGCTTTCGCGCTGCATCGTGGAACCCGACCGGACGCGCCGCGCAATAGCCGCGTTTTCGGCAGGCACGCAAACGACGCCCCTCGTCTTCGATTCCGCCATGACTCGGGTTGGGTTGCCCGGGGGGCATGCTCGCGTGAAAGCGTTCACCCTTTCCTGGGAAGAGCGTCTGGACTGGCATGCGCTTTCGGATTGGATGGAGAATGTTGCCGGCTTTCTAGACAGACGGTTACTTCGCGTCAAAGGCATTCTGCATGTCCAGAATTGTGCAGACGGCGTTCTGATACAGGCCGTAGGACAGCATTTCGATCTCCCGAAGCGCATCGTCGCGCCTTCATCGCGCTCACAAATTGTGGTCATCACGTTGGACACGGATGCGAAAGCGTTGCTCTCCATTCCTACACGGCTACCCCCGCCACACATATCGACATTTTCCAGTAGCACGTCTTCCGGTGACACCGGATTTCGCTTTACACGTCCGCTAATGCTTTTCCCTTCACTCTAAGTTCCGCACCGTTTCCCCCTTAATGATCTGTCGTCACATGCTCGACTTCCGGTAGTCGTGGCGTCCGAGCGTCGCAATCCACGAGTGGAGCAGCATGGTGATTCTCGCCTCCGTGTTGCTTCATCTAAATCAACCAAAAGAAATCTCGTATGGATATTTTTACTCAACAAATCTTGAACGGCCTCGTGCTTGGCAGCGTCTACGCGATCATTGCACTGGGCTATACGATGGTCTACGGCATTCTGGGCATCATCAACTTTGCCCACGCCGATGTGATGATGATCGGCGCGATGGTCGCGCTGTCCACCATCAACCTGCTTTTGAAGATCGCGCCGGACATGAACCCGGCGCTCATGCTGGCGATTGCCACGCTCGTGTGTATGCCCGTGTGTGCGATAGCCAACTTCGTGATCGAGCGTGTGGCCTACCGGCCGTTGCGCAATGCGCCGCGCCTGGCCCCTCTGATCACCGCCATCGGCGTCTCGTTGCTGCTGCAGACGATCGCCATGCTGATCTGGTCGCGCAACCCAATCTCGTTCCCGCAACTGCTGCCCACCGACGCCATGAACGTCATTCCGCCGCGCGGAGATCATCCCGGCGCGGTCACAAACGGCACCGGCATCGTGATCGTGGTCGTAGCGTTCCTCGTCATGTTCGGTCTGACGCAGCTCGTGAACCGCACCAAGCTCGGGCGTGCGATGCGTGCTACGGCAGAGAACCGTAACGTAGCGGGCCTCATGGGCGTGAATCCGAACTTCGTGATCTCCGCGACGTTCGCGCTCGGCGGTGCACTCGCCGCGCTCGCGGGCGTGATGATGGCCTCGAACTACGGCAACGCGCACTTCTACATGGGCTTCATTCCCGGCATGAAGGCGTTCACCGCTGCGGTGCTCGGCGGTATCGGCAACTTGCAGGGCGCCATGGTCGGCGGCGTGCTGCTCGGCCTGATCGAAGCATTGGGCGCGGGCTACATCGGCGATCTGACCGGTGGTGTCTTCGGGAGTAACTATCAGGACGTCTTTGCGTTTGTCGTGCTGATTGTGGTGCTGGTGTTCCGTCCGAGCGGTCTGCTCGGCGAGCGCGTGGCAGATCGTGCTTAAGACGGGAGGATCGACATCATGAATCAACCCGTGCAAACGTCGCCGGTGACGCAGATTTCTGCCGCCGCCGCGACCCGCAAGGCCTATCGCGGCCTCGCGTTCTTCCTGATCGCCGCGATTCTCGCGCCCGTGCTCGTCGGCTATGCCGGCGGCAACTACTGGGTGCGGGTGCTCGACTTCGCGCTGCTCTACATCATGCTCGCGCTGGGCCTGAACATCGTGGTGGGCTTCGCTGGCCTGCTCGACTTGGGTTATATCGCGTTCTATGCCGTGGGCGCGTACGTCACGGCCTTCCTCAGTTCTCCTCACCTCTCCACGCAGTTCGAGTGGATCGGTGCCTTGTTCCCTAACGGGCTGCATGTACCTGTGTGGTTCACGATTCCGATCGGTGCCGCCGTCGCGGCAATCTTCGGCATCCTGCTCGGTGCGCCGACGTTGCGTCTGCGCGGTGACTATCTGGCCATCGTGACGCTGGGCTTCGGCGAGATCATCCGCATCTTCATGAACAACCTGGACCGGCCGGTCAA
>NZ_CABPSQ010000025.1 GCF_902459775.1 Pandoraea captiosa | reverse complement strand
GGGATCAAGGCGGTCAAGGGCATCGACCTGAACATTCAGCCGGGCGAGCTGGTCACGCTCATCGGCGCGAACGGTGCAGGCAAGACGACCACCATGAAGGCGATCACGGGCTTGTTGCCGTGGGCCGATGGCGACATCGAGTATCTGGGCAAGTCGATTCGCGGCGTGAAGGCGTTCGATCTGCTCAAGCAGGGGCTGGCGATGGTGCCGGAAGGTCGCGGCATCTTCACGCGCATGACCATCCTCGAGAACATGCAGATGGGGGCTTATCTGCGCAACGACAACGCGGGCATCAAGCAGGACATCGACAAAATGTTCGGCATCTTCCAGCGTCTGAAGGAGCGCAAGGATCAGCTCGCGGGCACGTTGTCCGGTGGTGAGCAGCAGATGCTCGCCATGGCGCGTGCGCTCATGAGCCAGCCCAAGCTGTTGCTACTCGACGAACCGTCGATGGGTCTCTCGCCGATCATGGTCGAGAAGATCTTCGAAGTGGTGCGTACGGTGTCGGGCGAGGGCGTGACGGTGCTGCTCGTGGAGCAGAACGCGCGTCTGGCGCTGCAAGCGGCGCACCGTGGCTACGTGATGGACAGCGGGCTGGTCACCATGACCGGCGACGCGAAGGACATGCTCGACGACCCGAAGGTGCGCGCCGCGTATCTGGGGGAGTGAGTCGGGGAGGGGGAGTGTGAATCGAGCTGTCGGCGACACTGCTTAACCGTCAGTTGATAATGAGAAATGGCCCCGAATTCGGGGCCATTTTCATGGTTATACGGGAAAGCTGCCGAGATCCGTTGGTTTGGCTCGGCGAACGTGAGCTACTTGCCCGCGATGCTCTCCTGTGGTTGCCACTTACCGCCGACCACCTTGTACATCGTGATGCCGCCTTCCTTGAGATCGCCGTGAGCGTCGTAGCCGATACGCTGAGACGTTACCCCGGTAAATGATGTGGCCGCAAGCGCGGGCAAGTACTTCGCCGGCTCCGATGAGCCTGCCTGCACCATTGCCTTCATCATGGCCATTGCGCCGTCGTAGGCGTAAGGGGAGTACGTCTGCACCGGGCTACTAAAACGCTTCTGATAGCGCTGGCTGTACGCGGGGCCACCGGGCATTTGTTCGAGTGGCAAACCCGCCAGTGAGCAAATCGTCCCCTCGGAGGCTTTGCCGGCAAGACGAATGAAATTGTCGGTTTTGGACATTTCGCCGGACACCAGCACAGACTGCATGCCCAGTTCACGCATCTGCTGGACCATCGGTGCAGATTGCGCCTCGGCACCACCGTAAAAAATGACATCCGGATTGAGACGCTTCAGATTGGTTAGAACCGCCTTAAAGTCAACAGCTTTGTCGTTGGTGAACTCCCGGCGTATCACGTTGCCGCCTGCCGCTTTGGCGGCTTTCTCGAATTCATCCGCAAGTCCTTGCCCATAAGCGGTGCGGTCGTCAACGATGGCAATGCGCTTCGCCCCGAGTTTTTTCACGACGTACGCACCGACCACACTGCCTTGTTGGGTGTCGGAGGTCATCATGCGGAACGTCGTTTTGAAGCCTTGCCGGGTATATTCCGGCGCGGTCGCCATTGCGATTTGCGGTATGCCCGCCCGGCTATACACGGCGGACGCCGGGATGCTAGTGCCGGAGTTGAAGTGCCCGAGCATGCCTTTGATGCCGTTGTCGACCAGCCGTTGAGCGACCAGCGAACCGGCGCGGGGGTCTGCCTGATCGTCGTCCGACTCCAGCGCGAACTTCACGTCCTTGCCGCCGATCTTGGGATGTGTGCCGTTGAAATCTTCGATGGCGAGGACGATGCCATTTTGCATGTCTTTGCCGTACTGCGCCTGCGCGCCGGTAAGGGGGCCGGCAAAACCCAGCTTGATTTCCTGAACTTGCGCAAACGCAGATGCTGCGCTGAGCGATGCAAGGGCGACGCCGACGTTGATTAAGGAAAGACGTAATTTCATCAAGAAACCTCCGGTGATTATGCTGTTATTGAGGGGGCAGCGGAAATCATTTGCGATCGCGAAATCCAAGCGTGACGCCAAAGAAGCTGACCGCAGCGGCAGCGATAACGTAGATGGCAGGCGCCATTGCGCTGCCGGTCGTTGCGATCAGCCATGTGAGAATCAGCGATGCGAACCCGCCGAAGGTCATGACCGCGATGTTGTAGGCGACGGAAAGCCCGGTCGAGAGCACGCGTGAAGGGAATATCTCCGAGAAAGCGGCAAGGATTGGACCGGTGTACCCAGCGATCAACACGCCGAACACGGCCTGAAAGATGACCAGATTCATCTGTGTCGGGTGGGAAACGATCAGCGCGAACATCGGATACGCGATCAGGAGAATGCCCCCGGAGCTACACGCGAGAAGCTTCTTGCGACCGATTCGGTCGGACCATGCACCGACAAACGGAGACAGGACCGTGATGATGAGCCCGCCGATCACGCCGGCAATGAACGACATCGACTGCGGCATTTTGAGCGTTTTGACGGCGTACGTCGGCATGTAGAACAACAGCACGTAGATGCATACCGTCCAGAGAATCACCATCGAAAACGTGGTCAACGTCTCCCGAGGCAGCGTGGTGAGGACTTCGGAGAGCGGCTTCTTGACCTTGCCTTGATTGGCAAGAAACGCGGGCGTCTCGTCGACACCGCGACGGATATAAAAGCCAATGGGTCCGATCAGAATGCCAAGCAGGAAGGGCACGCGCCATCCCCACGATTTCATAGCTTCCGGCGTGAGGTAAAGCGTGAGTAAAGTGCCCGCGAGTGCGCCCAGCACGACGGCAAAACCGATGCTGCTTTGAATCCAGCTCGAGTAATAGCCCTTCTTGTCATTCGGCGCATGTTCGGTGAGGAACGCGGTGGCGCTGCCCATCTCGCCACCGGCCGAGAAGCCCTGCATCAAACGCGCGAGGATGATGAGGATGGGGGCGGCGATGCCGATCTGCTCGTAAGTCGGGGCCAGTCCAATGAGCGCAGTCCCCCCTGCCATCAGCAGAATCGTCAGCGAAAGCGCTGCTTTTCTCCCCGCGCGATCGGAATACATACCAATCAGAATGCCGCCGAAGGGGCGTACCACGAAGCCGACGCCAAACGTGGCGACCGATAGCAGGAGCGACGTCAGATCGTCGCCGGTTGGAAAAAAAAGTTGACCGATGGTAATGGCGAAAAATCCATAAACCATGAAGTCGAACCACTCGAACCCATTACCCAGAATCGTTGCCGTAATGGCTCGACGACGGCGTTTTGCCTCGTCTGCGGTGGTCGGCACGGTTGTCGCTGCGATCTCCATTGCGAATACCCATTTGGTGAATTGAATGGCGGGAAGCCCAGAGAGCGGCTCCCCCGGTGTTGCCCTGTTTGCGAGCTGACTTCCATTCGATAGCGCCAATAAGTGCATTCCTATCTACGTTATGCCGGAAGCCTTTCGCTCGGAGTCGCAGCGGAAATAGGATTTTTTAGGGTTTTCCAGTGGCTGCTCGGAAAGTCGCGAGGTGGACCAGATGTTCGCCTGATCGTGAAAGACGAATGACGTTGGTGACGCCAGGCAATTGGATAGTCTTTGCGTTGTTCGATGTAGAAGACTGGCGGGGGAAATTCCTATCTGTTGTAGGTAGAGCGGGTTGTGCGCCGAGACCTAATATGCCTCGGAGGCTCATCGTGAGCGTATCCGGCCAGTCAGGCCACCGAGCATCGGACCGAGGATCACCATGTCGAACACCAGCAAACACGACGCGCTTGTTTCTGCACGCGCTCAACATGTCGCACGAGGCGTTGCGACGGCTCACCCCCTTTTCGTCGAACGGGCCGCAGGCTCGTATGTCTGGGACGTGAACGGCCGTCGTTACCTGGATTTTGTGGGCGGCATCGGCGTCATGAACGTTGGTCACAATCATCCGAAGATTGTGGCTGCGGTGAAGGCGCAGCTCGATCGTGTGACCCACGCAGCGTTTCAGGTGGCTGGATATGACGTGTATATCGAACTTGCGGAGCGCTTGAACAAGCTGATCGGAAATGGCGCACCGTATAAGAGTGTGTTTTTCACCACGGGCGCCGAGGCGGTCGAGAACGCAGTGAAGATTGCGCGCTCTTATCGCAACGCACCGGGCGTTATTGCATTCCGCGGTGGATTTCATGGCCGCACGCTGCTTGGCATGTCTTTGACCGGGATGAGCACCCCTTACAAGCAGAATTTCGGTCCGTTTGCGGGCGACGTTTATCACACTCCCTATCCCGACCCGTATCGCGGGTTTTCAGCCGACGACGCTATTCAGGCCATCGAAGACATTTTTGCGACCCAGATCGCACCGGATCGTGTCGCTGCGGTCATTTTGGAGCTGGTGCAGGGTGACGGAGGGTTCCTTCCCGCGGGTCCCGAGTTTCTTCAAAGGCTGCGCAGTCTGACATCCAGGCACGGCATTGTCCTGATCGCAGACGAAATTCAGACTGGATTCGGTCGCACGGGCGAGTTGTTCGCGTTTCAGCAAGCCGGTATCCAACCCGATCTCGTGACGGTGGCTAAGAGTTTGGCCGGTGGGTTCCCGATTTCCGGGGTGGTGGGCCGAGCCGATATGATGGATTCGCCCGAACCGGGTGGTCTCGGCGGCACATACGCAGGCAATGCGCTCGCATGTGCCGCGGCACTCGCTGTACTGGATTTGTTCGAAAACGACGGGTTGTTGGCGCAATCTCGTGAACTCGCGGAGGTTTTGCGCGAAGGACTCGATACGCTTGCGGACAAGCACTCGGAGATTGGTACTATCCGGGGTGTGGGGGCCATGCTTGCGCTCGAATTTGTCAAACAGGGCGATCCGATGCAACCCGACGCTGCGTTCGCACAGCGCGTGATTAACGGGTGTCGCGAGTCTGGTTTGCTGGTGATCAAGTGCGGCGTGCACCGCAATAATGTGCGCCTGCTTGCACCGCTCACCACGTCGCACGAAGATGCCCGGGATGCCATCGGTATTCTCGACGCCGCCATTACGAAAGCCCGGAGCGCTTGAGGAATCCTGGCCCGCGACTGCCAGTCAAGGCGAATCATGACAAGCGATATTGCAAGGCGATTTTCCGACAAAACCGTTCTGACGATCGATATGTACGGAACGTTGATCGACTGGGAAGCCGGGATTGTCGACGCACTTGATCCCATACTGAGGGCTCACGGGCATGTGCTTGCCAGTGACGCACTACTCGAGAAATACGCGTGGCATGAGTCGGCATTGGAAGCCGGGCCGTATCTGACTTACCGGGAAATACTCGAAGAGGCGCTCAATCGTATAGCCAAAGATCTCGGGTTTGTACCTGATGAGCATGAGCTCGAGAGATTTTCACATTCGGTAGGTGACTGGCCACCGTTTCCGGACTCTCGGGATGCGCTCCTGGCGTTGCAACATCGCTTCCGTTTGGCGATCATCACGAACGGCGACGACGAGTTCTTCGCGTTATCGAATAAGCATCTTGGGGTTGAGTTCGATTACGTTGTAACGGCCCAACAAACCCGTAGCTACAAGCCTTCGCTTAACAATTTCCATGTAGCTTTGGGTCGAATGCAAACGCCCCGTAGCGAGATTCTTCACGTCGCACAGAGTCTTTTTCACGACCATGTTCCCGCGCAGGCAGTTGGGTTGCAGACTGTCTGGATCGATCGGCGTCAAGGGCGTCCGGGGTACGGCGCCGTGCCCCGGGCCGTCGCCGTGCCGGACGCCCGATTCATCGACATGTGCTCCTTCGCGCATGCGATTCTAGACGTATAAGTATTTCGATTCGCGTGGCATCGCGCGAACCGACCCGTTTGTCATCGTGTTGGAGAAACACTATGAACATCTCGATGGCACTTGAGGACACTGTCCTGCGCAACGCCAGAGTCGTTGCTGGCGAGGGCGGCATTGGCACCGAGATTACTTGGGTGCATATCGTGGACCATCCCGATATTGCGGCATGGGTGGAGCGCGGGCACCTGCTCCTTTCCACCGGATACAACTGGCCCGGGGACGACGCGTCTCAGCGCGCATTGATCCGTTCGCTAGCAGCGCGCGGCCTGGCCGGTGTCGTACTGGCGGTGCCGAAATTTCTTGCACATTTCCCGGACGCCTCGATTGAAGAAGCCAATCAGGTCGGTCTGCCGTTGCTTGAAATCGACTGGGAAGTGCCTTTTCGCACGATCACGGAGGAGATACATGCGAGCATTATTCGAGATCAGAGCGAGCTGATCCAACGATCCGATGAGATTCATCGGGCGCTCACGCATGCAGCGCTGACCGCTAATACGCTGAGCGATCTCGCGGTTTCCCTTGGGGGACTGTTGAACAGATCGGTCAATTTCGTGGATCCCGACGGGCTGACCCTGGGTACCAGTGAAGCCAGGAGCGCGGCGGTGGATGTCGGCGAGCGGGAACGCAACTATATGCGACTGCTCCACAATCGCATCATCCTGCGCCGGATTCAGGACAGCGTCAGCCCGATTCTCATCGACCCTCAGCCGGAAGTCGACGTGCCCAGACGTTTGGGTTGCCCGATTCGCATTCGTGGCGAGATCGCGGCGATTGTCTTCGTCGACGAGGGGGATGAAGCGCTGGGGGAGCTCGATATCCGAGCGACGGAGCACGCGTCGATCATCGGTGCATTGCACCTCGCCCATATGCACGCGCTGCATTTGCAGGAAGAGCGGTTGGGGTACGCGCTGGTCGGAACGCTGCTGGAAGGAAAGTTCGAAGAGACGCCCTCTGCACTTGAGCGTGCGCGGCTCAGCGGGTGGGATCCGGCGGGTAGTTATCGGGTTTGTCTGGTGCTTCTCGACGAACCTCTACCACTTTCCCGAGAAGGTTTTTTACGCCGGGAGCGATGGGTCGACAGACTCCGCAAGTATCTGGAGGGTGTCGAACAGTCAACGCTCGTGTTGGTCTCGCTGAATCAGATCACGTTCTTCCTCGCATCGCATCTGGAGCCGGAGCCGCTATGGCGCGTGCTTGGCAGCCGCGGCGCTGCGTTAGCGGTGAGCCGAGAACACACCGGCGTGGCTGGCATGGCAAAGGGGGGCGAGGACGTTCAGTCTCTGCTCCCGTTGCTGAAGCCGGGGAAAGTGCATCATTTCCACGAGGTGATGTTTCCGAGAGCCCTGATGGGAGATGCCGGCGCGCGAGCCCTTTTCGTGGAGAGCCGCTTGGGGCCGTTGTTGGCTGACAAGAAGGGCGAGGCGCTCATGGAGACGGTGGAAGCGCTTTGCGCTGAAGGGTTTCAGCTTGCGAATACGGCTCGCCGTCTTAGTGTGCATATCAGCACGCTGCGTTACCGAGTGGAGCGCATCGAATCGATGTTGGGGACGACGTTGGAGTCGCAGGAGTGCCGATTCGAGATTCAGGTGGCGGTCGCGTTATACAAAATCATGACGGAGCGGTGAACCGGGCAGGGCAATCTCGTTGGATGGAAAAAAGGGCGCCTCGGCGCCCTTTTCCTACGCGATATCCAGATGCAATGTCTGCGTTTCCAGAAACTCATCGATGCCGTGGTGCGACCCTTCTCGCCCCAATCCGGATTCCTTGACGCCGCCGAAGGGGGCAACTGCGGACGAGATGACACCGGTGTTGATCCCGACCATGCCGTACTCCAACGCTTCACCGACGCGGAAGATGCGTGCCAGATCTCGCGAGAACAGATAGCCCGCCAGTCCATACGGCGTATTGTTTGCTCGCTCGATGACTTCGCTCTCACTCGAGAATTTGAACAGCGCGGCGACAGGGCCGAAAGTCTCCTCGGCGGCAATTCGCATGTCGTCCGTCGCGTTGCTCAGGATGGTGGGCTCGACGTACTGCTCGCCCAGCGGGGAAGAATGGCCGCCGGTGGCGACGGTTGCCCCCTTGGCGACGGCGTCGTGGATATGCGAAAACACCTTTTCGACGGCGGCCTGATTGATCAGCGGCCCAATGGTCACACCGTCATCGGTGCCGCGCCCCACGCGAAGTTGAGTGACAGCTTGGTTGAGTCGTTCGAGGAACGCGTCGTAAATCCCGGCTTGCACGTAGATCCGGTTGGCACAGACGCACGTTTGCCCGCTGTTGCGAAACTTGCTAAGCATGACGCCCGCCACCGCTTTTTCCAGGTCGGCATCGTCAAACACGATGACAGGGGCGTTTCCGCCGAGTTCCAGGCTCACACGCTTGACCGTGTCTGCGCACTGACGCAGTAGCAGCTTGCCGACAGGGGTCGATCCGGTAAATGTCAGCTTGCGGACCACGGGGTTGGCGGTCAGCTCGCCGCCAATGCCCTGCGGCAAACCCGTCACGATATTGATGACGCCTGCCGGAATACCAACGCGCTCGGCCAGTACGGCTAGCGCGAGTGCCGAGTACGGCGTGAGTTCCGACGGCTTCACGATGACCGTACAGCCCGCCGCCAAAGCCGGCGCCAGCTTGCGCGTGATCATCGCATTGGGAAAGTTCCACGGCGTGATGGCGGCGCAGACGCCCACCGGCATCTTACGCACGATGATCCGCCGTCCGGGTTGCTGTGCCGGAATGGTCTCGCCATAAGCACGAATGCCCTCTTCGGCGAACCACTGCACGAATGAGGCGCCGTACAGAATCTCGCCCTTTGATTCGGCAAGCGGCTTGCCTTGCTCAAGCGTCATGATCATGGCAAGGTCGTCCGCGTTCGCGATCATCGCATCGTGCCACGCACGGAGCTTGGCCGCGCGATCATGGGCGGTCAATGCGCTCCACGCGGGGAGTGCACGAGATGCGGCGTCGATAGCGGTGCGTGTGTCACTTGCATCGCAATTGGGCACCGTACCGATGGGGCGTCCTGTCGCGGGGTTGTTGACCGGTAACGTCGCTCCCGATCGCGATGGCAACCAGTGGCCGTTGACGTATGCATGCTGCCGGAACAGCGAGGGATCTTTCAGGGGGATCATATGGAACCGTACCGTCCTACGTTGGTGTCAGCAGGCGTGGTATTCCCGCCGCGTGACGCGAGCGAAAGGGGGAGGGGCCCCTGGATTGACGTCTGAACAGACGAGACCCCTCCGGTGAAACAAGTTAGCGAGCCAGCTCCGCTTTGTGGGCTTCTGCCAGTGCGGCCATACTCTCGAAGCGGAAATCGTATCTGGGCGTTCCGGGCGGAGCCATCGTTGCGCCCCAGCCGGCATCTGCATGACGACGATCGATCCATGCCGACGCAAGCCCGAAGCCGTTGGCGGGCGCATGGTCGTGGAACAAGCTCTGAGCCGTGTGAAGTACGTCCTGCTTGCCAATCCGGAAATCGGCTTCCAGACGTCCCAGCATGTATTCAAAGTTGCGCGGGCTCGGCTTGTACGAGCCGATATCCTGAGCCGTGTAGATCGCATCGAATTCGACGGCAAGACATGTATTGCTGCCGCGGAAAGACAAACGGTCAACGTTCGACAAAATCACAAGCTTGAAATGCTGCTTCAGATATTTCAATGCGTCGACCGAATCAGAGAAGGCGGGCCAATCAGGAACGGACGCCCCGAAAATGTTGGCTTCCTCGTCTGTGACTCCAATGTTCCATTCGTTGGCGAGGCGTCGATACACCACACCCAGCAACGTGGAGTAAGCAAGTGCCGGCGTACGGAGCTCCTGATCGGCTTCGTGGCGGGCGTAGATATTCAGAATCTCGTCTCGCGACGCGCCGGCTTTGCCGGCTTTTTCGATGAGGGGGATCAAACCGTTGTAGATGCCGGTTTCCCAGTCGATCAACGTCCCATAACAGTCGAAAGTGAGTGCTTTAAAGTCGGTCAGCTTCATGATCGCTCCTAGTCAGAGATTATCTGCGACAGATTTTTCCAGAAAGAATCGCAGGATTTGAGTGAAATGGTTCGCGTCGGGATACGGCGCGGGATGTTCTGATCAATTTGAAAGTGTGGGCAGCACCTTACCGGGGTTCAGTAGATTGAACGGATCCAGCGCTCGCTTTATCGCCCACGCTATTTCAAGTTCTTCGCGGCTGCGAACAGACGTGAGCTCGTCGCGTTTGGCGACGCCAATGCCGTGTTCCGCCGAGATTGAACCGTCCAATTCGCTTGCTGCATGATCGATGACGCTCGCGATATGGTTGCCGTGCGTGGCCAGAAACTCATCGGCCGAAGTTTCGTCCGGACGCAGAGGATTGAAATGCACGTTTCCGTCGCCGATGTGTCCGTAGACGATCATGCGCGCTTTCGGAGCAATAGATAGCACTTTGGCTGTTGTTTCGTGGATGAATCCGGGGATCGACGACAGCGGCACGGAAATGTCGCATCGCACACTACCGCGAGCCTTCGTTTGGGCGTCTGAGATTTCCTCACGGATCATCCAGAATTCGGCCGCTTGACGAGCATTTGATGCCATCACGGCGTCGGTGACGTGCCCAAGTTCCATTGCGTCAGACAGGGCGGCAAGTAATTGCGCTTCGGCGTCGGCCTGGTCCGCGTTTGACGACGTTTCGACCAGCACATACCAGGGGTGGGTGTCAGCGAGCGGGGACGCCTGACCCGCGAGATGCGAGAGCACGAGCGACATTGCGTCTGAGGAGATGAGCTCGAACGCCGTCACATCGGTACCGAGTCGCTGGCGAATCAGATTGAAGACTGCCAGTACGTCCTCGGGCGTTCTCAATCCAAGAAATGCGCTGGATACGGAGCGTGGCACCGGGAAAAGTTTAAGAACCGCTGCGGTGATGATGCCCAGAGTCCCCTCGGTGCCAATAAACAAATGCTTAAGATCGTATCCCGCATTGTCCTTACGAAGACCGCGCAACCCATTCCATATCCGCCCGTCGGGCAAGACTACCTCAAGTCCCAGAACGAGATCGCGCATGTTGCCGTAGCGAAGGACTGCCGTTCCCCCCGCGTTGGTCGACAGATTTCCACCGATTTGGCAACTTCCCTCGGAGCCAATGCGGAGTGGAAACAGAGCACCCGCTTTCTCCGCCGTGGCCCGCGCCTGGTTCAATGTGACGCCGGCATCCAGCGTCATCGTGGCGTTCGTGGGATCCAGCGCACGCACTCGGTTGAGTCTGGCGAGCGAGAGAATGACTGAAGTCCCCGTGTCGTCAGGGACACTTCCCCCGAGCAGCGATGTATTTCCGCCTTGCGGTACGACGGGGAGGTCGTTCGCGTAGCAGTAAGCCGTGACGGCACTGACATCGCGCGTGTTCGCCGGACGCGCCACGCAAAGGGACCTTCCGTGAAAAACACTACGGTAGTCGCTTTCGAACGGCACGGCGTCGGCTCCACACAGGACGTGTGTTTCGCCGACGATTGCCCGCAGGCTGTCGAGGTGTTGCTGGGACATGACTCTTCACCCTAATCAGATTGATCGTCACAGCACGTATGAGATCGCGGCTGAGTTGATAACGAATAGGATGGAGCTTATGTGCTTACTGAGCCTGCCGATATGGCGTAAGAGTAGGAGGAATGGGGGGGCAAATTCGTGTGTAATCGACAAATGTCTCCAAGTCGACCTATGGCGCGACATCACGCTGTTTCCGGTGCATATGATCCGAAACGGCAATGACCTCACTCACGCGACGTTCTCGTACGAGAATGTCATGCAGCACGGCCTCATCTTGGCGGAGTTCCTTGATCAACTGCGCTAGCTTTAACCGCATCTTCTCGGGATTTCTGTGGAACCCGGACCCGCGCGGGGAAGTCATCCGCACCATCGCTCCCATCGTTGGCTACGCCTTCGCGTTTGGCTTGCGGGCTCAGGGCTTTCCCTTGACGACGACCTTCAACGCTTCCATATCGAGCATTGCTTCGGCCAGCAGTTTCTTCAGCCGGCCATTCTCCACCTCGAGGTCCTTGAGCCGGCGGGCTTCCGAGACTTCCATGCCGCCGAACTTTGCGCGCCACGTGTAGAACGACGCGTCACTGAACCCGTGCTTCCTGCACAGTTCCTTGACCGGCATGCCAGCTTCAGCTTCCTTCAGAAATCCGATGATTTGCTGTTCCGTAAATCGCTTCTTCATGTTCGTCTTCTTCTCCGAAAACGAACTTTACTAGACTCCGGCTGGCCCTGTTTGTAGGGGGCAGGTCAAACCACCATGTTTCACGACAAGATCACCATCGGCGGCAAGGACATCTACATCCGGGAGTGGGCTGTCCGATACTAGTCGCCTTTAGCCCAAGTCCTTCGAACGAGACCCGCCAGCCCAGAAAAGACCCGCTCGTTCTCGGACACGGTGGGTGTGTCCGTAGTGATGAGGAACGACTTCGGTTTTCGAGTGAAGGAAATCTTTGCGTCGTCGAGTAGTTGCTGTGCTTCGTCGGCTAAATGCGGCGCGATGCGGAAGCCCAGGAGCGATTTGTTGCCGCTGCGTTTGTGGAGCCAGAAGTAGTTGTTACGACCGACGCTAACGGCAATGTAGTTCTTCACATAACTTATTTGAGCCGACTGGAGCTCGTCACCAACTACTGACATCAACTTGTCGGTCGTCTCTGCTGTCCATCTTGCTTTCTTGTTCCAGTAGTCGCGGTTGACTTCGATTTCCTGCTCGGCTGAGCCGTCGTCGATTTCCTCGTAGGTATCGAGTACCTTTGTAAAGTGCAAAGCTTTTTGTCCGTCGACATCGACCAACGAGACTTGAATTGCGATGATGGGTACAGAGTGACTCAGGATGTGTATGACGTTGAAAAAGCGTCGAGTAATGCTCTCTGCTACGAGCACTGCATAATGCTGTCGCTGTGGCCAGCGTCGCTTCTCGTTATCCCAGTATTCGATCGTGCGGATGATGTGCGTTTCATCCGTTTCGCCAAGCATCACTTCGACCTCGTACATCGAGTCGTCTTGGGGGTCCTTAAGCAAGATGTCGACCCGTCCGCCGGAGCTCTGGCGTCTCTCCTTGATCAGACCATCCAGGTCACCTAGGCCAAGTGCCGACGGATTTGCCCAAATCTGGTCCTGAAGCCAGTACTCGTTCAAGCCGGCGCTGCGGATGGAGAGGGGCTGTGCGACTTTAATATCCTCAGTCATTGAACTCTTTTTGTATCGGTGGGGTTCAAATAATTGGGTGTCTCGATCAAAATGTATTCGATCGATGTTGGGGCCATTCTGCCTAGTGACGGTTATCGTCGCCGTTTGTCTATGGGATAGGGCGCATTCGGTGGAATTCGGGCATGCGATGTGTCCTTGCATAGTGAGGGGCGACTTGGTATTCAAGCCAACGCCACTATGCCCATGACCACGTCAAATCCGCGCAAACGCGCCCATTCGTCGCATCGGACTGAACGTCTTCGATCGGCTAGAAGTTGTGATTCAACTTGCGTATCAGGTATTGACGCAAATTTTCGACACATTCATTCGTTATTTTCACCCGGTGTGTCTATGTTTGCATTGGGAGTTCGTGCGGCCTGTAGCATTGCTGACGTCGCAACCTCCATAGAGTTGCGCACTGGTTCAAGCCACAGTCGCGCGTAGATCGCGGTCGTTTGTGTTGACTTGTGATTTAGCGAGCGACCGATCACAGACATATTCGCGCCGGTTCCAGCCTGCCATGACCCCATCGTACGCCGCAAATCGTGTATGCGAAGATCGGCAATGCCCGCTTTTTCGAGAATCGCCCTCCAGGCGTTCTTCGGTGAAACGAGATGTCCGGTATCGCCGTCACCGGGAAAGACGAATGGCGAGTTGGCGCGGACGTTATTCCGTGCCTTCAGGATTGCGATGGCGTCGGCAACAAGCGGCACAGTGTGGGGTGTTCCATTTTTTGTGTCTGGGATACGCCATTCGGCGCGATCGAAATTGATCTGATCCCAGCGCATTGCTAGAACGTTCCCGCGCCGCGCTCCCGTGAACAAACTGATCAAGATGAAATCGCGGACGGTCGGGTTGGGATATGCAAGCACTTGTTCGAAGAATTTGGGCAACTCATCGGGTTGTAGGAATCGATCACGACTCACCTCACTGTGCTTGCGGATCCCATGGCAGGGGTTGAGCTTGTCCCAAATCCCCCATTCGATGGCTTTGCCGAACACGCTACTGACCAGCGCGAGAACGCGGTTCGCCATGGTCTTGTGTTCTTTGCTCACCTTTGTGAATAGTTGAGCAATCGTGGACTTAGTAATCTCGGAGAGCTGCCGCGACGCGAGATTGATGCCATCCGCGTTGTTCGAAAGATATTTTTCGAACTTCTGCTTGTCCTCGCCTGCGGTCTTCTTGTGCGGGAGACTGTGATTCGTGTAGTACTCGTCGAAGAGATCACCGAACGTCATCTCGGCGCGTCGAGTTCGCTTCGCTTCGGCAGGATTTATCCCCTCGGCGATCTCTGAATTGAGCTTCATCGCTTGGGCTCGCGCTTTGTCGATTGTCAGATCGGGGAAGCGCCCAATTTTGACTCGTTCCGGTTTGCGATTGACTTTCCGATACAAGACAAACGTCTTAACCCCGCTGGCCCCAACGCCGACCGCAAGACCAGTCACTTTCGTGTCGTAGTAATACTTCCAGCCGGTCTCGGGTGGCGGCAGTCCCTCGATAGCTGCTTTGGTGAAGTTCAATGAGATCTTGCTTGAATGGCCCATTCCATTGCTACTCCATTGCTACCATCTACGTTGATTTCGATGGATGTGGAAAATCTTGGATTGAAATAAAAGTCATTATATATCAAGTGCTTACGTATATTCGTGAGCGTCAGTGATGTGGATAGAATTACAAAAGATCTGATTTGGGATCAGAGGGTCGTAGGTTCGAATCCTATCGCTCCGACCAAAAAAACCCTGTCGTATCAAGCAGTTGCAAAGCGCCCCATTGGGGCGTTTTTTGTTTGTCCGATAGGCTGTTCAACGCCTATTTCGCGGCGAACTTGTAGCGCGGCGCGCGTTTTGGCACCCGTTTGCACCGCATTTGGCACTGATCTAGCAACGCCTTTTGCGTAGATTTTGTCACTACGGCATGATTGTGGCTTTGCATGAAGCCCTCCCGCCTCCGCCGTATCACGCCTCCCACCCTTTCCGCCGCCATTTACCGCTACCTCACCGAGGTGTCCGCCTTGAAGAAAGGCGCCACCGCCGAGCAATCCATCGCCCGCACCTGGCTGTCGACCCGCATCGCCGGCCGGCCGATTGACCGTATCCGCAACACCGACCTCATCGCCATCCGCGATGAGTGGCTGCGGGATAAAGCGCCGGCCACGGTCGTTCGGCGGCTCGCCATGCTCTCCCATGTGTACACCGTCGCCCGCAAAGACTGGGGCTGGCCCGACCTGGCCAACCCGGTACAACTCGTGCGTCGACCGACCGTCGACGACGCTCGCGACCGGCGCGTGATCACCCGCATCAGGCTACGCGGCGTCCCTGAATCTGAGTGCCCCCGTAGCGAACTGGACTGGATCGTCAGGTCGACCCGCTCGGCCGAACTGCCCGTCATCGTAACGCTGGCGGCCGAGATTGCGATGCGGCGCGGAGAACTCTGCGGCATCCGGCGTGAGCACGTCGACCTGCGGCACGGCATCGTGCGCCTGCTCGATACCAAGAACGGTACCTCCCGGGACGTGCCGCTGACGCCGTGGGCACGCGAAGTCCTGCGACAGCATCTCGCGGGTCGGCCACCGCGTGGTCGGGTTTTCACGATGACACCGGGCGCTGTGACTCGCGCCTTCATCCGGGCAAGGCAACGGGCGAGGCAAGAGTACGAGGCAATGTGCCGGCGACACGGTCGCCGCCCGAACCCGGCGTTTTTCATCGACCTGCGCCTGCACGACCTGCGGCACGAAGCCACGTCGACGCTTGCGCCAATTTTTGAGTTGCACGAGCTGGCCAAGATCAGCGGCCATAAGGACACGCGCATGCTGCTGCGCTACTACCATCCGGACGGCCGCGAGTTGGTCGCCAAGATTGCACGTAGCGCGCTCGGGCGCCGGCAATCCGCGCAAATTCGCGCAGGCCAGGCACCGCTTGACCGTCGGGCGCCGTCAAAACAGCCCTTCCATCACACCCGGCTCCCAGTTGGTAATGACCAACTCGCGGCTCGTCGACGGCCGTCCGTGGCTGTTTGCCACCGAGTACCGGATGTCCAGGTCGAGCATGTGCAAGCCGTCGAAAACGTCCCGGATGTCCGGATGGTCGTTGATCGACACCATGACCTTGCCGCGCGCGGATCGCATGAAGTCAGCCATCGCCTCGTACTCGCTGAACTCGAACGGGACGCCGTAGCCCTCGGTCTGCCAGTACGGCGGGTCGAGATAAAGGAACGCATGCGGCCGGTCGTAGCGGGTAACGCACTCGTGCCACGGCAGGTTTTCGACGTGGGTTCCGGCCAGGCGCAGATGCGCGGCCGACAGCGATTCCTCGATCCGCAACAGATTGATGGCCGGGGCCGTGGTGGCCGTCCCGAAGGTCTGGCCGGCCACCTTGCCACCGAAGGCATGGTGCTGCAGGTAGTAGAACCGGGCGGCCCGTTGGATATCGGTCAGCGTCTCGGGCCGCGTCATCTGCTGCCACTTGAACACTTGCCGGCTACTGAGCGCCCACTTGAACTGGCGGACGAACTCTTCGAGGTGGTGCTGCACGACCCGGTAGAGGTTCACCAGCTCGCCGTTGACGTCGTTGATGATCTCGACCGGCGCCGGCATGGGCCGGAGGAAGTACAGCGCGGCACCGCCGGCGAATGCTTCGACGTAGCACTCGTGCGGCGGGAATAGTGGAATGAGTTTGTCGGCCAGCCGGCGCTTGCCGCCCAGCCAGGGGATGATGGGAGATGCGTTGTGCATTGCCTTCGTCAAGTGTGGTAGGCTTACGCCGCCTCTGCAGGGGTGGCGCGGCCTTGCCGGATTCGCAGTGCACGCTGCGGGTGCGGGGCGTGCCTGGTGCGCCAACACCGGGCCCGTCGCCGCGTTTTCTTTCAGTGATCGGCGGCGGCCGCCAGTGTTATGCGCTTGAACGGGTTCACCGTAAAGCACAGCGGGATATGCGCATAGCCCGCCCAGGCGGTCGCATTCCATCCGATACCGTCCCACCGGTTCCACGCCTTCCAGCCCAGCTTGGCCATGCCCCAGCGGCCGTGGTAATACACGTTGAAGGTGCCGCCGCGACCGATGGCGATGAAAAGCACCAGATCAGCCCGCTCGACATAGCGCAATACCCGCCATGCGGCCGCCTCGAACGGCACACCGAGCGGCACGTAGTCCCACCCGTAGGCCGGATTGCGATAGAGCCACCACACCCTAGCCAGAAAGCGCCGCAGCGGTGTGGTGCCCCACGACGCGTCGAGATAGCCGTCCTGCCACCCAGCGTCGAGCGTCGCATCGAAGGTCTGGAACCACCGCAACCCGCGCGGCAGGTTGCCGGAGTCGTCTGCCACGGCCGCGAGGGCGGGGGCGAGGGTCCAGGCGAGCAGCGTCATGAGCAGCGACGCCAGCACGAGGATGGGATACAGGGCAAACATGGTCACCTCCGCGAATCAGGAGGCCGATTGCGGCTCGGCGCTAGCCGGTGCCGTAGTCGTCAGCCACGATGGAATCGGGCCCCCGCCGTCATAGCTGGCGTTCTCGCCCTCGACCTTGATGATGCTGCCGATCTGGTATTGCGCGCCGGTGGTCGTCACGTACAACATCTCGCGACGATGATCCTCGACGACGCTCCAGGCGTCTGCCTCCCAGCGCGCAACCATGCCGTCTGCCGCTGGCGGTGGAGCCGGTTCGACCGCACCATATGGCACGTTGTAATGGCCGGGCGACAGCGACAGCTCATAGGCCGCCACTGGATAGAGGTAGAAGCCGTGCTCGTCGGTCTGATAGACGGTCTTTGTTTCCATCACTTCTCTCCTAAAGGTACTTTCACTGCAAATGCGACGCCGCTTGGTTCCTACAAGATCGACACCATTCGATCACACCGCCACTCCGCGCAGAGCGGTACCAGCTTCGTCAACAGTTCGGTCAGCGGTGGCAACTTAGCGTCGTTTGCCTCCGGTAGCAGTGTGCTAAACACACCCGCGACGGATTACACCGGGACCGGGGAAACGGCACCGAAGCACACTGTCTACGCTCCTCGAATTCACGTCTAAACATGGATGCGAGGGGCATAGGCCACGTTAGAGGGACGGGTCTCAGATGACGTACGAATCACGCGTGAATTATCGAATTCCGAATTGACGAAAAGCTCAGACTGTCCGGCCGCGCGGTCGAAGTAAATGGGCGAACCAACGCTTTGGAACGGCCCGGAAATGCTCCAGTTTCTGACGCTGCCTACCTGGCCTACTACGCGTTGATCTGCATCGCGTTGTGCCGTGCCGAGCGTTCTTGCATTTGCAGTG
>NZ_CABPSQ010000024.1 GCF_902459775.1 Pandoraea captiosa | reverse complement strand
GAACGCGCTTTCGTCGCGGATACTTGTGCCCCTAGTGAAGGGAATTTCATTATAAATCATTGGCTTATGAAATATCAACAACGGCTGTATATCCCTGCATCCGGTGGCAATCGGGGTGAAATTGCCACTTATTTGCCACCAGTTTTTATCAACACGGCATTGAATCAGAGTTGCCACTGATTTGCCCCCGAAAAGCCAAACACTAAGTCGCCACCGTCACGGTGTTGCTGACGACTAGCGTCGAGGAGAGCTACAAGGAACGAATGCCAGGGCGGAGCGCCCAGTCGCAAGCTCACCATGAAACTCAGGGACCTTGACGCCGGGGGGCACTTTCCGATGGTTAATCTGTCAAGTACAGTGTAAAGTGTCAACCCGCCTGTCAAGTAAAACGTTGAGGATGTCATGGGAAAGAAGCTGAACAATGCGCCGGTCTACTACACCGTGGCCCAGGTCCAGTTCAACCCCATCCTGAATCTGGACGTGTACGTGCCAGCCATTCAAGCCAAGATGCGGGAGAGGCACTTTCCTGACTTCAAGCAGGACATTGTCCAGCGTCTGGTGCTGCCCTTCGGTACGGTCGAGCCCGGCCAGCTTGCGGCTCCGACCGTCACGCCTCAGTCGAGGTATCAGTTCGGTGATATCTCGGGCAACGCGCGGTTCGTCTTGGAGACGAACGCATTGTCGTTTCAGACAACGGCGTATGAAACGTTCGAAGCTTTCTCCGAGACCTTGTTGGCGGGGCTAGGCGTCGTGCACGACGCTCTTCGCCTCGACTTTATCGAGCGAATCGGACTGCGTTACCTGGACGCCGTGCAGCCGTCAGGGGAACAGGAGTCACTTCGAGACTTTCTCGTACCCGAGGTGCTTGGTTTGTCGCTGCGAGGGGACGTCCAGCACCAGCATTCGGTCAGCGAAACCGTTGTCGCGACGCCTGCCGGTCAGCTCGTCTCGCGGGTGCTCATTCGGCATGGACAAGTCGGTCTGCCGCTTGAATTAACTGGCCTTGCCCCAAAAATTGACCCACGTTTTACGCAGCGGGCCGGGCTGCACGCCATAATCGACACGGATGCATCTACGACACAGCGAGAAGCGTTCGATTTGGGCAATGTTGGGAAGCAATTGAAAGACCTTCACGACGAAATCGATAAGTGCTTCAAAGCCATCGTGACCGAGCACGCGTTGGCCGCCTGGGCCTGAGGGAGGAATCATGAGCAGCGCCACGACATACGGCGGATGGGTGACAGACCGTCCGGCAGCGACCGGCGATACTTCGAACGTTGTTCGACTGGTGGGTTGGTTCGTAGCGGCTGGCGCAGCGCTGTCGGTAATTGGAACGGGTGGTCATCTGTCGCCCGAACACCTCCAGCGGGGCGGCCAGCACGCCCTCTACGCAACTCCCGCTGTCGAAGTAGCTGTGCTTGATGATGTCAGGACGCCAGCGGAAGACCTTGCACGGATTCGCGAAGTCCTGCGTCCAGCGGTCTCGGAACTCGCCGCAACTCTCGGTGTGTCCCGTCAGTCCGTCTATAACTGGCTTAATGGCGAGCAGGTTGCGGACGAAAATGCTGCCAGGTTGCAGGACCTCGCTCAAGCAGCCGATGTGTTAGCCCACGAGGGCGTTGTAGTGGATGCCGCGTTGCTAAAGCGGAAGTTCGCTAACGGCCGGACTCTCATGCAAGTCGCTCAGGCAGGTGACTCTGCGCGCGACGCGGCGTTGGTGCTGGTGCAGATTTACAAACGCGAGGCGGCGCAGCGCGAGCGCATGAACGCTCGATTCTCCAACCGCGCGAGGACGCCAGCGACTGCTGACTTCGACCTCCCTCCATCCAATGACCAGGCGTAAAGGTGCACAGTGGTGGAGTGGAATCGTGAGACACCGTGGCGCCAGGGATTTCTGCTCGGCAACGACGCAATTGATGCGCTGGGGCTTCGCCATGCAGCGAGTCCGGACAAGACGATAGTCGTCGTTGCAACTCACGACTGTGACCTCGCACAGGACCCGCAATTTGAGCCGGTTGTCGAGGTCGTCGTGGGGTGTTTGGCCGCGAAGGACGGCAACTGCACGCACGCCAAAAACGCGCGCAAGCTTCATATTGAATTTGCGGGCGATGCTCACTTCTGGGCGGAGTTCGAGGCGACGGCCAAGGTGCGCATCGACAAGCTTAAGCTCAATGAATACTCGCCTCGGTCCGACGTCCAACTCCGGTCTGAGGACCATGCCGTTTTGCAGATGTGGCTGGCCAGTCGATACAGGCGCTCCGCCTTTGCGGATGAGTTCGAACGCCGATTGACTAAGGAAACCAAGCTGGCAGAGAAAATCGCGAAGGCGGTTAAGCCGCATGGGGAATTGATTATCGGCGTCTTCTTCGACGTGGATGAAGGCGCGGAAGTCGCTCGGAACGGTCCGGACGACACCTATAAGCTCGACATCATTATCCTGCATCAGGCGGACCCCGATTTCGTCGCCGCAGAAAGCGCCGCAAAGGCTGCGGCCGATGCTATCGAGAAGGCGTTCCGGGAAAAGCTCTTCGCTCCGTCAAAGCAGTGGCAGCAAATCGAGCTTCGCTCATGCGAGCCGATGTCCGAGTCGGTCTTGACCTATCAGGTTTTCAGGCAGCTGAAGCGTTGGAGGCTAGAGCATATGAGCTTGGCCGCCGAACCTCAGCAGCCAGTTCTGGCTGAATAAACCGACTGCGGGTTTCATCAAGAATTCGCACCGGTACTAAGATTTTTAGGTGGCAATCGCCATCATTTACACGAAGTGGCAGGGGGAAAATTGGTTCACTTGAAGCTGGTCGCTGGTACCACTTATCGGGAATCGCCAGAGGCGACGAAGCCGCCGCAGCAGACTAAATCAGAGAAAAATAAGGATGATTTGACGGCAGAAGCCCGCGAAATCATTTGTGGGCTCAAGACGGCCTTTGAAGGGAAGACCATATCTGAACTGCTCGTAGAAATAAATCGCGACCGAGCTGAGGAGGAGTTCATCCCGTACATTCAGCGTAAAGGGGATATCCGAAGTGTATTGCTCAGTTACGGCATCCATGCGCAGTCGGCCCACCCGGAGGATGAACTCGACGTGACACTTTACGGGTTGGTCGTCGATGAAAAGCGTCTGTTGAAAGGGTGTGAGGTGCTCAAGCCCTTCAAAGGCCGCCTTGAAGGAATCACCCTTTAAGCATGGCGACGCCGCTCTCGGGAAAGAATTGCTCGGTAGCGGCTCTGCCAGCGGACTGAATGCTGTACAGCGTCGTGCGCGACACGCCGAACTGCCGGCTGATTTCATCGACCGACATGTCGCGGTTCCTCATCATCGCGAGCGCGGCTTTGAGCTGCTTCGCGTCTAGGGAAGGTGGCCGACCACCGACCACCACGGCGGCCGCGTGCACGGGCAGCCTCTAGGCCCGCGAGAGTGCGCTCGCGGATGAGTTCGCGCTCGAACTCAGCAAGCGCACCGAAGAACCGACCTGAGCTTCACGCTACGCTCGTCGAGTTCGCCGACGATGCGAATTATGTCCTGGAGATTCCGCCCCAGCCGGTCCAGTCGCCACACGACGAGCGTGTCGCCCTCTCGCAGCGCCTTCGGGCAGTGCACGAGTTCCGGCCGGTCGGCATTCTTGCCGCTCGCCTTGTCATCTTCGATGGTGCATGTCCCGCGGCCTTCAGCGCATCCCGTTGCAGGCCAGCCGTCCTGGAGGGCGCTCATTGAACGCCCGGACGGCCCCGAAACTGGTTGCGGCTGCCGTTAAAGGTTTTTACGGATTGTCCGACATGTAAACAGCACTGTGACCTTGGCACAGCCCTTCAATGCCGCTGGTTGCGGGCGTGCCGTAACTAAATTGAAAAGGAACTTGTATGGCGTGGTCGCTACCAGAATTGCTTCATAAAGGCTTCGACCTTGCGTCGGACATTCTGTCCTACCTCCGGGACGGGGACGAGGGAACGGACCGAGCCCAGAGCGAGAATGCGACGTCCCTCGTCCTCGAAACCAAGGTTCTGACGGCAATCGACGACGTGTCGCGAAAGCTCGACCTTGTGGCTCAGGACATTGTAAGCAAGGTAAGCCAAAAGCTGGAGCATGACCAGCTCGAGCGATTGTCTGCCCAGATAAAAGCTGTGAAATTTGGAATTCAGTTCGGGGATGAAAGTATGCTCAAACTCCCGCTCGTCCAGGTCGCCGAACAAATCGAATATGCGAAACATCGAATCGCTGAAGGGAAATATGAGTGGTTGGGGCCGTGGATGATGGCTGAGTCCATCCGGTTGGTTGGGCTGCGCGAGATAGCGCGCAATGACGCCGCATGCGAAGTTCTGAAGCGGGAGGCGCTGAGCTTCCGCCTGAATATTCTCGACTTTACGGGCGACTTCTTACTCAAGGCAGTTAACTCGCCTTGGGTGAAGATTTCCGAATTCGTCGAAGGCCGAAATGAAGACGTTCTACGGCTTATTGAGAACTCATCTGATTTTGGTGTCACCGACACAGTTTTTAAGGAAATCCGACTCGACAAGGCATCGCTGAAGGACTGGCACCGCTTAAATGTGCTCACCGTTTCCGTAAAGGTTGGAAGCGAGGTAAAGGCTGGTGACCAGATTTTGCAGTATGAGGGCGCCGACGAGTGGTACGACGTGTTGTTCCATTCGCCGGAATCTGGCACTGTGGCCGAACTTCACGTGAAGTCCGGTGACAAGCTAGAGAAAGGGGCTTTGCTGGTCACGCTACGGCAAGGCTGAGAGGCTCGGCTTTCGGAGCGGGCGGAGCGTTATTCACTGCTTCCGAAGTTCATGTCTTCGACGTCCACGTGCACGCCGGTACGTTTTAGCATCCCAGCCAGTTCGAATTTCGACCGCGACTGCGACCATACCAGCACGCTTTCGTCGGTCAAGACATGCCAAGGTATGAACGCGCCTGGCTTCAGACCAAAGGCTCTGCGTATCTCGCCCGGAACTGTTGTTCAGTTGTCTTTTGTGGCGCTGGATTCGGGCATGACTTTCTCTCCGGTCAGGCATTTGGTGTGATATCGCGGCAGACCTTCCTGCCGCTATTCGCTTACACGTTCCTGTGATGCCCTGATGTTGTACAGCGTCGAGCGCGACACGCCGAACTGCCGGCTGATTTCGGCGACCGACATATCTCGATTCCTCATCATCGCCAATGCGGCTCTCCGCTGCTTCGCGTCCAGGGCCGGTGGCCGACCACCACAGCGGCCACGCGCACGGGCGGCTTCAAGGCCTGCCAGAGTACGCTCGCGGATAAGTTCGCGCTCGAACTCAGCCAGCGCACCGAACAGATGGAAGACGAGCTTGCCGACGGGCCCGCCCGTATCGATAGACTCCTTCACCGACCTGAGCTTTACGCCACGCTCGTCGAGTTCGCCGACGATGCGAATGAGGTCTTGGAGATTGCGGCCCAGCCGGTCCAATCTCCACACCACGAGCGTATCGCCCTCGCGCAGCGCTTTCAGGCAATGCAACAGTTCTGGCCTGTCGGCAGTCTTGCCGCTCGCCTTGTCTTCGTAAATGGTATTCGCTCCCGCTGCCTGCAGCGCATCTTGCTGAAGGTCAAGCGTCTGCTCGACTGTGCTCACGCGAGCATATCCGACAATTGTCATGCTGCACCTATTCCAGACGTTGATTGTTGAAGAGAATCTTGAACATCTGGATGGGTATAACGTGGTGCACGGACCATGACGGTGCGAAGTGTCCAGAAATTCGTCGTTTCTTGGGCAACGAAGGGAGAGGGCAACGGTTCAGGCGAGTGCGCCAGCTGTTGAGGCGCCATCGACATCGGCGATTTCCTTAGGCCATGAGCGAGAAGCTATGGCTGTTCTCAGTGCAGTGCGGAAGTCCGGCTGCCCCAGCTGACGCCACTCGATTGGGGACTGCTGCTTGCTGTGCGGGCATTACCCTGTCGCTGGGGTTTTTATGAAAACATGGCGGGGTAATCACTGGGGTATTTTAAAATTCGTGAGGCCGTCCCAATGAGTTCCAGCCAGTTGTCGTCGATTCTTGCTATCGCCTCGGCCATTGAGTAGTCCATCTCTTGCAGCCAATCAAAGCGGTTAAGCAGAATCGCGGCCGCGAGTTTCTCGCCAGTCGATAACGCATCGAATCCTCCTGCTTTCGCCTGCAAGGTTTTGTGAATTAGGTGTTCCAGATGTTCGTTATCCACGATTTAATTCCAATTTTAGGGGTTGGTGAATAGCTCATGTCGCCGATATAAGTGATTTATTTTCGTTCAATCAGGTTCGGCGGTGTGTGGGCGTGTGAGTAGTGTATGCCGAAATTCTGGGGATTATCAAGCCGCCCGACGATTTGAAAAGTGCTAATATCTAAAGGTTGTTTTATAAAGCGAATAAAAATCTGGTATAAAACAGCATGAGATTTTTATTTCAATTTTTTTGATTACGGATTGTTTCGGCGTCTGGATGGCGCGGCCCAGTAGTGGCTGCACGATGACCAGCTAGACCAGCGGGTGGCTCGGATGACCGTGAAGTCGCTGCCAGCGGCTGTGACAGAATGACGAGCGCCCTTTTGCTTGGGCGCGCCGTTCGCTAGTGTGTTGCGGCAGACGGAGACTTACTCGGTTTCGGCGAGCCTGTCGCGCTTCGTCGCGAGCACAGATGCGCGCGCAACGTTCCGGGAGGAGGCCGGCTGGCTCGCTAGCCAGGCTTGGACGTCGGCTGGCCGGAATCGAAGGCAACGCCCGACTTTAATGGCAGGTGGCAGATTGCGGCCCATGTAGCGCCCAACATAGAGGGACCGGGTCTTGATACCAAGCACTGCTGCCAAGTCGTCCGGCGTGAGGAGGTGTTCCATGCTCATGTTTCCGTAGTGAGCAGTCACATGACTGCACCCAGTATAGGTCAGACTGCAATACATGCAGCTTGGTGGCAATCTTCCTCTTTGTTTGGTTCGTGTCCGCCAAAAGCTGCTTACATTGAGCGGAAATTCGAGGTGAGCGCGGCTTATGAAGCGGGACCGGCAGGCGAAGACCCTGTCGACTCAGGTGTCAGTTGATGGTGTTGTGTTCGATGCCGATGCCGATGCTTTAGGGGGCGTCCGGTACCTGAGTTTGTCTCTGCCGAGTCGGGCTGCCGAGCTAGAGAGGCGGCGTCTTGACTGGGTTCGTTAGCCGAGCAATGAGCGAGCACGTAGACGATGAGCGCAAAAACAAGCCATGGCACCCATGAAGCACTCAGTTCGAGAAGTGCGCCTAGCAATTCGACACAGGCGCGAGGGATTGCGACGATGGAGTCGGCTACGCGAGTGACGCCTCGCACAGCGCCGTAGTAGATTCGGCGGTTCAATCGCGCAGGTTCTTCATAGACTGGGCGTCGGGGAGCGACCATGGGTTTCCTTGCAGCGATAGCCTCAATCTCACAGAGGCGCTGTCAGTAGTGAAGATGCATCGTTCTTTTCCAGGTCTGACTCAGATGTCACCGGAATAGATATGCCGATAGGTCTCGTGAAACAGCACACCTTCTCCGTGCGCCCAATTCCATGCTGCGTCCGACAGGAAATGCCCTTGCTTGGACGGCAATTCGGCATTGGCGGAAGCCTGGAGTACGCGAGCGGCTTCGAGCGCATCTGGGTAGGGCAGCAAGGCGCGTGAGGCGAGCCTGACGTTGCCTGCGATTGGTCGGAAAAGCTCCGCCCACCACCAGTTAGCCACTTCGATTGCGTCGCATTCGAATGCGTTGGCGTGACCGCGGAACAAAGCGATTGCCGCAGTCGGTTTGAACCATGGAACGGTGACCGGATACTGGAGCGGCCAGAATGGGAACGCTACCGGGAGGAGCGTGTCCATTGGCAGCCAGCCGAGAAAGCGTAAATTCGAGCAGGGTTGCTCTGCGTCGTCGTCCGGAAGTGGCAGCGAGTAGTCGGGCATTTGTTTTCGGCAGGCATTACTGTCTGGACGCGCGAGCAGCAATACGGGGGCGCCGAGAACCGTCTCCGGATAGCACGACAGGAGGTCCCGCATCAGGAGCACGACTTTGGGTCGGAGCGCTGGATGCATTTCGCGTATCAGCGCCTCGGGCTCTCCTGCCTCTGCGGCCATCAGCCAGGTGCGCAGCAGTTCAATGCAGAGTGGAATATCGGAACCGGCAAAGGCCGCGCTTAGAGTCGACTTGAATGTGTTTTGCACGGTCGAGATTTCTCCATTTCACATATGTTCCCTTCATGCATCGAAGATTATCTTCTATGTCGCATAAAATTAAAAATCGTCGCTTGACAAAATGCCTATTTGATATGAACACAGTGTTGTAAAAGTGTGAATTCGGCTTAATAATAATTCGGGAGTTAAAATGCGCTGGTACCCTCGACTGCGTGATAGGAAAGAATGAGAAATCATGCAGAAAGAGAAGGCTGCTCTGGACCCCTGCGAGAAGACAGACCCGCTCAAGACATTGGTCGAATTTGACCTGTTGAGCATGGCGATGGACCTGAAGCGCCTCAAGCAGAACGAGGAATATTGGAGGAAGGAGCGGGTTCCAAAACGTCCCGACGGCGCACTACCTGGCGAAGTTGTGCTTCAACTCGCCGTATTTGTTGTCCCTATTGCGGTCTATATCCTCGCAGGCATGCGCTTCGGTTTCCTGCGCGCGCTGTTCGGCCTGCCGCTCTACTACGGTGTGTTCCACCTCCTTGAGCGCGCACTCGACAACGCCATCATCCGGAAGCGCAAGAAGGAAGAAGACCTCGACCGCGGCCGTTATGCATTCACGAAAATCCTTGGCGACCGGCTTGGCATGCCCCCCGACGAGGTGACGCTCGATGTGGTCGAGAAGATGACGTGTGACTTCTGCCTGCACACCCTGTACGGTCGAAATATGCCGAGTGAGAAGAAGGACGCCATCATGCGCAAGGCGCTCATGATTCCCAATCTGAGCGAACGGCTGACGTTCATCGTTACGGCGCTGGAAGACACCAGGCAGTTCGCTCCGCCCCGCAAACCTTTCGACGGCCGCGGCAACGGGGGCTGGGCTATGGTCGCAACGGGGACGGCAGGCTCGGCGCCTGCCGCAGCCTCGAACGACGTGTACTACCCGGCTCCACCTGTTCCGGCGCCGCTCAATTACGCGACCGGCCTACCCATGAGCGACAACGGTATCTGGGACGTCGCCGGTAACGTATATGGGCACGGCGAGATGGGAGGTTACCCTCCAGAAATGTCGTACTGATTGACTGTGAAACTGGCATCCCGGCTAGTGCCGAACCGTAGCAGCCTTTATCCTCGCAATCGCGTTCTAGGCAACGGAAAAGAAGCCCGCACGAGGCGGGCTTGAGTCCTACTGCGTTGCAAGTCGCCAGACCTCGAGATGCAACAACTGGTAATAGCGTTCCTCGTCGACCGGGTCGGTCAGTTTGAAGGACAAAACCTGCTCGTCCTTGTGGAGTTTGACGATGAGCCGCTGTGCGTCTAGTCTCCCGCACCAGCCGGCCCTTCTAAATTGGCCAAGCGCGCCGCTGGCCCGAAATTCCATAAACAAGTGGCGCTCACATTCGCCCGTTGGCGTTTCGCCTGGTGGAATCAAGACGCGGCCCTGCGGGTCCTGCTCGATTTCAATCGGCGTGCGCTGCCTGCCGGTCCACGGATTGAATACCCATGCGTGCCCATGTTCCTCACGCCAAGCTGTTGCCGTGTCAGGAACCGGCTCGTGTGTACCCATCATCGGGCAGTAAAGCATTTCCTTTGTCTGCACCTCGCCTCCTTTTTCCTCACGCAGGAACATCTCCTGCCGAGAGGTATAGGTTCGCCAGTCGTGGTGCCGACCATCGAGGCGGGTAGCGAGATACGATGGCGGCTCTTGAATCAAGTTACCCCTGCTGAAAACCTCATTCGGCGGGGCGTTGTTGCTCCGTCGCCAGCGCTCAGATGTCGTCGTATTCTTCCTCGACGCAGCTCTCGTCTGGTGAGGGGGAGTTCAGGTTCTCCGCGTTCGACGGGGAGTTGACGGCCTTCTGTTTGCCTGCCTTCGATTTGGGCTTGGCATTCGCGTCTCTCTCGACGAAGACCATCAACTGCTTTGTGTCTTCATGGACTGCGAGTTCGCATCGAGCCCAGCCGGTCGCCTTCTTCAATTCCTTCAGCGCTTCGGCGAGGACTTTACGCCATTTGCTGTCTTGCATGGAATCCCGTCCCATCAGCTCTTGGATTGTTTTCGGCAACATAGGGTGGGGCGTGAGGAGGGTCGAGTAGAGAGCATGCAGCCCCCTGGCGAGTGCCATGTTCTTCAACTTGTCTCGCTGAGCGCGCCGCAGAAGTGTCCATTGGCCTCCGTCAAAAAGGCGGGCGAGTTCGACATCGAGCAGCACGTCGTATTCGTACTCCATTGGCGAGTCCGGGCTACTGCGAATCATCTTTAGTATCAGTCGCGACCGTCCCTCGAAAAGGCTAGGGACGCTAAACTTAAACTCTGCCCGGTACAGGCGGTCGAGCGAAGCTTCGAGCGATGTTCTGGTCGTGCCGCCACGGGTGCGACCGAGGGCCTTAAGCAGTTCTCCTCGATTGAAGCGGACGTGCGTTTCACGGTCCATTTCACGTCCGTTTTCAAGAACCCGGCGAAGGAGTTCATAGAAGACGTCCGCGTCTCCTTGGTCGAGGCGATGTCCGGCCGTTTGAAAAACCTCGATTTTATTCAGTGCTCTCAGCTTCTCAGGAGCGGAGTATTCCGGTCGGTCGGCGTTGCTCCGATAGTATTGCGTGCTGAAGACGGCGCTCTGGGCGAGCGAATTCGGAGCAACAAAGTTGCGGTTCAGCCCATATTTGAGGGGCAGTTTTGGCCAAGCTGTGCTTTCGCGGTCTGTTAGTGCGGTCATCGGCGGCTCCTGGTTTGCGTGGCCGCCAAATCGACGGCAAAGAGTATATGCCGGCGGTGAAACCATGCAGGCTCGCCAAATCGCTGCAAGTGCCTGTCAATGACAAGATGTCGCCCTTGATAGGCGGTGATATTTATTTTCGATACTGCGTACGCCGATTCAGCTGGCGTTGTTCAGGTGCGGAACTGGCTTTCGCTTCGCCGGGTGCCTGAACAGGCTCTAACGGCCCCGCAGCAGCATCTCAGGAAGAATGAGCCCGGGGCTTTACGGATGGCGCGGCGGGGCTTTATGGATACCGGCTGGGGTTTTATGGATTTGTAAGGAAAGAAATCTGGCAGAAAACGGAGCGAGTATTCGGCGGTGAGTGACGCCTAAATCATTAATAAAGCATAAGTAAGCCAGCAACGCTTGCCAGCCCAACTCGCTGCGCTCGTGGATGCTTTCGCTCTGTGCTCCATGCCTGCGGCGCATGGGAACTTACGCTCCAGCAGGAATTTGCTGACCAGGTCGGGCGGCCATTGCTTCGTATTCGTACCGTATTCCGACTCCATGCGCGCGCTGCTAGCACGACTGGGTGCCGCGGCTCGAAGGGGCGACGTCATCGCGAGGAAAGACGATGTAGCGAAGGCGTAACGTAGGCCACCGACCCCGGATTGGGGGGGCGGGGCTTTGCGGCTTCTGCATTTCAGCGTTTCATGCGCAGAGACGGATGCGCACGCATAAGCCCCGGCCCGCGACCGACTCGTCAGGTCGACAGCTTGTCGTTGATTTGCTTGAACACATCTCTGCCCGCATCGTCTTTCTCGACCGCGAACAGGAAAAGACAGCGCCCGCCGCTGCTTTTCTCCCATTGATAGCCGACCTGCATCTTCTCCTTGGAGTCGTCGTTGGTCTTGTACGGCTCGCCTTTGTATTCCACGACCAGCACACGGCCATCCGTAAGTTCAGCCACGAAGTCTGGGTAGAAATAGTCCGACGAGGTGGGCAGCCAGAACGAATATTCGGGCTGCTTCTCAATGTTTCGGACCCAGTATTTCACCTTCGGATGCGAAGCGATGGCCTGGGCGCAACGGAACTCCTCTGCTGTCTTGCCGGCACTGGTTTTCTCCCGCAGGTCGTGAATGACAGGGTAGAAGTGCTTGTCGAACTCGTAGCTGCCTTGATAGATATTTCTTGCTGGGTACTTGCCCGGCTCAAAAGTGAAGCTGTATTGCGCCTGTTCCTCAAGCGTCGGTACCGTCATCTCGAAGAGTCGCCCCTGAAATCCATTTTTTGTCGCAATCTTGCGGAGTCTCCCGATTTCGCTTGTGATGGCGTCGGCGAGCTGGAAGCGGGCACGTACCAGCGCTGTCAGGGTGTAGCCTTTTGCATGGACCAGGTGGGTCAACAGTTTCAAAAGGTAAGCCTGGAGGTCGAGCTGGGCGACATACGGCTGCCTTACCTGCGTATCCAGCCAGCGGATGAGGTCCTGCTGGCTGACATGGCTCGTCACCTCGTTGAGCTGCAGCTGCTGAACGTCGATGTGCTTGTAGCTAACCTTCGCGCCGTTAACATTAATCTCGAACGAGTTGACCGTCTCATGAATGGCAAAGTTCTCCAGCTGCACGGGCGTGTCGAGCAGGCTCCAGTCGCCGAGCCCGGCTAACGTGTCCTTCTCTACCACCTCCAGGTAACCGTCCAATGCCAGGCAAAGCTGGGGAATCGGAGCGAAGGCCAGGCCCAGTTGCGCCGGGGCCTTCATGGCCTGGCGCATGGCGCGATGGTCGGCGAACTGCTGGGCGACTTTCTCTTTGGCTTTCGGCGGGAGCCCGGCCGTGACGAAAGCCTCGGCCTGCTTCAACGTCTCGCTGTCCACGCTGCCCTTGAGCACAAGCGTCGCACCCTGGGACGTCGCATGTATCTGCACCTGGGCTTTCAGTTCCTGCGGCCACTGAGCGGTCTCGGGTGCACCAGGCAAATCGACGTGGAAGTCAGGGACCGCCGCGGCGCCAGTGTCGTCGGCAACCGGTGCCGATGCGTAACCGCCAGTCAACGCGAGGGACTGCTGCGGCACGATGAGAGCGGCCGTGTCCAGTCGCTCAAAGCCCATGTTCTGTACCAGCCGGTCTTTCAGATTGCTCGCCGCCTCAGCAAAGTTCGCCGCCACGATGTGGGCGTAGGCCTTGTTCAGCGCTGGCTGGCTGCGGTCGCGGGCATACGGCATCCGCAGTACGCGACCGAGCAACTGCTCGACGTCCTTGGCCGAATTCACTGATTGAAGGCTGGCGAGAACGTAGGCGAAAGAGCAGTCCCAGCCTTCTTTCAGGGCTTCCACGGTGATGACGTAACGTACCTGGCAAGCGGGGTCGAAGAGATTGAGGCCGTCCAGTTCCTTCTGGCTACCGGTTGCGATGGCAATCTGGGCGACCGGGATGCCTTCGTGGTCCATCAGGTGCTGCTTGACCACATCTACCGTAGCTTCGCCGCCCTTCGGCATCGCCTGAATCAGCGCGATGGGCCGAACATAGTCCGTTTCCTTTTGCGCTACGGTCTCAAGTCTGTCCCGGGTCAGGATGGCGTCGCGCAGGCATTCGCGCCAACCTTCAGGGTGCTCCGCCAATACGATAGGCAGCTTAATCATCTGTGCCGCTCGCAATTCCTGAGCGGACACATGGTAGAGCACGTTGTTCCCAGCGACGGGCGTCGCGGTTAGCTCCACGACGCAGGCTGGATTCAATCTACCAACGGTCTTGAAGAAACGGTCGGTTCGGTTATTGTGAGCTTCGTCGACAATCACCATAGGCTGGTGAAGGTGTACCCAGTTCGCGACCGACCACTTCACGCGCCCAATGTCCTTGTCGGTGAGAAACGGTTGGTTGGCGACGTCCGCCTCGGTCACCTTCTCGAGCGATGCAGTGAGCGCCGGCGGAAGGTCTCGGAAATGCTCCTGCAGCTCCTCGAAGAAGGAGTAGACATTGCGCTTGCTGGTGTCGGATACGTTCAGCGACTGGATGGTCGCCACAATAATGATGCATGCCTTCCCGATGTCGCCGGCTCCCACCGTTTGCAGACTGTCCAGGTCCGCGATACGTACCTTGTCATCGAAATAGTGTTTCAGTGCTTGCCGGTAGGGATGGCGGATGTCGGAGAGTGCTTCCAGCGTCTGCGTGCGAATGGTGTCGGACGGCGTCAACCACAGGGCAATTGGCGTGTCGGTATCTTTCAGTGCGCGGCCAACCTTGGCTACGGCGTGGGCGGCAAGCAGTGTTTTGCCACCGCCGGTCGGTACGCGCAGGCAGACGCAAGGGACGTCGGCGAAAATGTCGTGATAGCCTTCGTCTGTCCGCTGCTGTGCGTTCAACGCTTGCTGCCAGGCATCTGCTACAGGTACGGTGCGACAACGCTTTACGAAGTCAACCAGCGCGTCGAGTGCATCGCCTTGATATTTTTTAAGCTCAAACATGGTCGACTGCTCAGCGCTCGGAAATGTCGTAGGGAATCTGCTTGAAGGTCACGCCAGCCGCTGCCATGCGCGCAGGCCCGAGCCGGGTCATTTCGCCAAATGCCACGATGGGCATCGGTGAAGGGCATAGCTGTCTCATATGAGCCAGGATAGCGCTCGTGAGCACATTGCCTCCAGCAGGACGCTGGTCTCCCAGGATACCGTTGTAAAGTAAGAAGTAAGCTCGGCCTTCGTGAATACCCAGAAGGGGGGTGTCAAAGGGCTGATAGCCCGGACTCCCTGTTTCGATGTGCCAGACGTACGCCGCGAGCGTTCGGAAGTCGACCGACGGGTTGAGGCGCCCATGCTCGTCAAAAGCAGGTTGGCCCAGCGTCAGAAAGGAGAAACCGCCGCCGCCTTGCCAGCCGACGGCCTCACTAATGCCACCTTGTTCGCCAGCAACCACCTTTTTCAGGCGAGGCAGGCAATGCGTGCGAGCATGCGCGCCCGTCTCAATGCCGATGTAGCGCCGTCCCATCTTGTGCGCAACAGCAGCTGTAGTGCCGCTACCAAGGTATGAATCAAGGACGAGGTCGCCAGGTTGCGAAGCAAGGGTTAGGATTTTCTGGACCAGCCGCTCAGGCTTTGGTGTTCCGAAGACATCGTCGTCGTCGTGAATTTGTTTGGCTTCACGGCGCGCTTCATCGTTGTGGCCAGACTCCGAGTAGTCCCACCAGGTGGTTGCAGGGACGGAGTCCGACACGTCCGAAAGAAAGCGCTTGAATCGCGGTACGTTATTGCCATCCGAACCAAAATAGATGCGATTGTCCGCAATGAGCTCTTCCATCTTCTCCTTCGTAAATCGCCAGCTTGTACCCTTAGGTGGTAAATGCGATTTGCCCGTAACGGGGCTAATTACTGGGTATATGGCATAGTCTCGAGCTTCATTGCGCTGGAGTGGACCAGATGTCCAAGGCCCCCGCGGGTCATTATCGAGGTTCCGATAACGCGCATCCTGAGCAGCCGTTCTAGGCAAACGGTAGAGCTTGGTCCGAGCCTTGTCCTTTCCGTACACGATGATGTGGTCGTGAGACTCGGAGAGGAATTCTGAATCGCTTTTTACGGCATACTTCTTCTGCCAGACGATGTTCGCAAGGAAGTTTTTGCGTCCGAAAACCTCGTCCATGAGAACTTTGAGGTAATGCGCCTCGTTGTCGTCAATGGTTACCCAGATACTGCCGTCTTCGGCCAGCAAGTCTCGCAGTAGCACCAGTCGCGGATACATCATGGACAGCCACTGGCTGTGCTCAAGCCGGTCGTCGTAATGCTCGAACGCGCTCCGCGTGTTGTAGGGCGGGTCAATATGGATGCAGTTCACAGTTCCTGCATATAGAGGCATGAGTGCCTTCAGCGCCAGCAGGTTGTCCCCTTCGATGAGCAGATTCTTTGCAGCCGCAGTTGCATCCCCATGGACTGAGTCGCGGTTGAGAAGGTGATAAGGCACCGCAAGGGCGGTTTCCTTGGCCTGGTTCTTGTTGACCCAATCGAGAAACGGCATGAGGCGTGCGGTCGAGAAAAAGTTGCGGAGGCGTCATTGTAGCCCGGCTGTCCAGTCTCCCCGACGCCGATACTTCTCGCTTATTCAACCAGCGACAGCCGTTCCCCGTGGCTTATTTTTTCAAGGTAAAAGAGGTAAGGGACGGTACCTCGATATCCGCGTCGGCGTGCCTCCTGAAACAGCGCGCGAGACTGGGTTCGCACGCCGTGAAAGCCGGGTTGTCGGGCGATTCTCTCTAGCGTTTCCGCGATGGCTGCGTGGTTGTGGAGAGCCGCCTGAGATGCCAGCAGCGCGTGCCATTCGGCCATTTCCGGTTTGGGGCGCCGCCATGTCCACGCGGCCTTCCCCCGCGCCGACCGGCGTGACAACTCATAGCCCAACCATTTCAGGCGAGGCTTCGATTCGGCTAATCGCAGCGTTTCCACCTCCAGACCTTCGCCGTCGGTGGCGAGCAACAACCACTCGGCGTATTCCTCGCCGAGCGGCCAGTACATTACCAGTATGGCGTTCGCGAGACCCTTCGCCTTTCGGGTAAGACGTTGCGCGGGCGTGCATCCGATGCCGTACTGCGCGTGAAACTTGCGAGCTAGCGTCTCGGCCTTGCCGGCCTTGACTGTGCCCGATGTGTAGCGGTGATATCCCTTGGGTACGCAATCGAGCGCGCGGGCCAGCGCAGCGGTCTTGCTCCGGGCGATTGGGGTGGAGGCGGGCATGTGGACTATCCATGAGGGTGGGTTACATGCGTATAGCCGGGAGGTGCGCGGATGCAGTGTGATTGGGTTTTGCGGGAGGAGACGTATTGATGTTCCGTGCGGAGCACGGCTTTACGCTATACGCGAGCGTGGATAGATGTGTTGGCAAGGCCATTGCCGCGGCGAAAGCCGGGCTGGCTCGCAAGCACGGTGGCTTGCCCGGTGAACCTTCGAGCGTAAGCAGAGGATTCAGCGAGCAGGCCGCCAGACTGCAAACACACACGCCCGAAAGGGCATGTCGGGGCGCCACCCCGACAGATTCCAGGTCGCCAACCTGGAGTCGAGCAAACGCTGTAGCCGCATGCCTCTAATAGGGCTGGTGCGGCTGCGAAGGGCGCTGGAGGGTGTGATTCCCTCCTTCGACCCAATCCAGCTGGCTTCGCGCCGGTCGGAGGTTGGGCGACACGGAAACGGCGTCAGGCAGGCAATGGCCTGATGACCTGTTACCGGGCGAAAGCCGGTGGAAGTCCGGCTCGGGGGACGTACCGCAAGGGCGCAACCCGTACCGCGCACGTAGGCTGATGAGCATGCAGCGATGCATGAGGGCTGCAAGGGGAAACCTGGCGCAGTCGGCACCTCGGGAAACCGTGGGCCTCTGGATAGCTCAAGCGTGTAACGGCGCCCCTCGAAGGGCGCTGCGCGGAGCAACGTGAAGCCATAGGCATGAAGCTGTGGTTCGTAGTCGATGAAGCATGACCTGAGTACCTGAGCCGCTATGGAACATCGGGCTGGGGAAACCTGCGGGGAGCCGGAAGGCTAGGGGAATGTGGAGACAGTGGCGTCACGTTGTGCAGTAGCTGGTAACTAACGTGGGAACCTCTCTCCGTACCGTGTCGGGTGGCACCGCACGGGCTGATGGCAGAGAGGGGGAGACTGACTGAGTAGGGTTTGACCCATCGGGCGATACGACCGAAGTCCATGGGGAGCCACAAGCGTGGCGGCACGGCTGGCACCGTGCTCCGAAAGGTTGGAGCGTTTGCGAAAGTGTGTGGTTGGGCCTGGCGGCCCGTTGCAGTGAAGTGCCGTCCATTCCGCCTGGCAGCGGAATGGACGAACTCTGGCCCTGGCCGGCCAGACAGCGAAACGAGGCAACATCGCGCAGGCACTTCAATTGAAAAAGACCGGGCGTCACGCTCGACGCCCGGTCTTTCCATTCGCGTCCGCATGCCAGACCGGCGCGCAACGCTATCACGCGACCTTGCGGCCGAAGTTGACGTGCACGACGTTGGCATGGGCGGTCGTTTCGGCATTGTCGAGGTCTTGCTCGCCCTTGAGTTCGCCCGAGTCCGCTGGCGCATCGAGAATTTCGCCGAGCTTGATTGACGCATTTCCCGTGAGGCGGCGGCGACCATGATGCGTAGCGGACTCCGATTTCGACGCAAACGCGGCATCGAGGCGCCTGGCCAGGCTCTGCGTGCACAGATGCGCGTATCGCAGCAGCATGCGCACGTCGCGGTGCCCGCTGAAATGCTGCAGGTCCACGAGCGTGAACCCGCCGGGCGTGTTGCTGCTAGCTTCCGCCACCCGCGAGATGGCCTCATGTCTCAGGTCGTGAATCCGTAGTTCGCTGTCGCCCGTCAGGCCCTCGCGCTGGCACATCCGCTGCCATGCCTTGCGCAGGCCGTCGACGCCAACCGGGAAAACGAGTTCACTGGTGCGCGGCAACTTGCGCAACATTTCGACCAGGTCGCTGCGCAGGGCAAGCTTGCGTGAGCGGCCGTTCTTGGTTTCAGGCAGGAAGGCGGTCTGTGACTCGAGGTCAATGTTCGACCACGTCAGGGTCAGCGTTTCACTGCGCCGTGCGCCTGTCATGAGCTGGAACTGGACGAAGGTTTCGAGCAGGGCAACGTGCTCGTAGGTGGCCTCCGCCTCCAGCATATAAAGTCGGCGTGCATCCTTGATAACCTGCTTGCGCCGGTACACGGTGCGGGCGCCGTTCGCCGCCTCGCGCTCCGCTTCCATCAACTGCTCAAGACGCCGGCCGATGGACTGCGTGCGGTCCTCATCGTAAGCGGCGGCGAGAAGGCGGTTTTCCTCGTCGCCCTTCAGGCGCCGGTCGCGCTCGTTGTAATAGCGGGGGCGGCGCACACCATCCATCGGACTTTTGACGACGTGGATGCGCCAGGTGTCGATGGCGATGTGGCAGACCGCCGAAAAGATGTCGATTTCCCGGTCGACGGTGGCCGGTTCGACAACCTGGCAGCGCTCGTCGATGAAGTCCGAGAAGTCGTCCGGGACAATCTCGGCGAAGCCCTTGCGGATGAACTTGCAGGTGTCCGACGACTGCCCCATCCGCGTCCCGGTCGGCTTGCGCAACTTTGCTTTCGCCACGACGGGATGCGGATTCGGGTGGCTGGCGACAATCCTGGCGAGGTCCTGCCGCTCGAGCCCGGCGTCTTCCAGCCATCCATTAATCTTGTACGCCTCGACTTCGAAGCTCTTGTGCCGGGGCACTTCTTCACGCAGGTAGCGAACCAGGAGGTCGGCGAGCGTCGTCTTGTGCGCTTGGGCGTAGTTGACGAAAAGGCCCTGACGCTGCTCGCTTTCGAGCCGCTGCTTGATGTCGTTGGCTTCCTGTTCACTGGACGCGACCAGAAACTGATTTTTGTTGGACACGCTGCGCGTGCGAACGACGAAGTAATTGTCGAGGCGGGACAGCTTGGGCTTGAGTCCCTGGGCTTTCAGGGTTTCGCAGTAGGCCTCGGCCTTTTTCCTGGTGCTGTGGGCGAAGGTTTGCGCGAGGTCGTCGCGGTGCTTGACCGTGACCTGATAGTGCGAGCGGTTCTCGATGGACGCCATGGTGTCCGTACTCCATATCGTTGCGGAGCACGGTATACCTCGGGCGAAAGACCATGATTTGTGACTGGTGCGCGGAAATTGCGAAAAGTCCCTGTAACCACAGGCAGACATTTTTTTGCCACGCAATCCGGTGGCAGTTGCCACCGATTTGCCACTATCGGTCAGCACAAAGAAAAACAGCGGACTTATAGTCCGCTGTTTTCTAAGGAAATTCTGGTCGGGGTGAGAGGATTCGAACCTCCGGCCTCTACGTCCCGAACGT
>NZ_CABPSQ010000023.1 GCF_902459775.1 Pandoraea captiosa | reverse complement strand
CGGGGCGTTAGCTCAGTTGGTAGAGCAGCGGACTCTTAATCCGTAGGTCGAGTGTTCGAGTCACTCACGCCCCACCAAAGCATCACGAGAAGGCTGCGACGCTTGCAGCCTTTTTTGTTCCCGGTAGCACCGGGGCGTTAGCTCAGTTGGTAGAGCAGCGGACTCTTAATCCGTAGGTCGAGTGTTCGAGTCACTCACGCCCCACCAGATGCATCGCAAGGGCCGCACATTGTGCGGCCCTTGTTGTTTTCGCCCCCGTCCCGCCCCCCCCGCCTTCGCATGCCTGCCCCGCACCTGTCGTCCCATTCCTACAGGCAATTCAGTCGCAGCCGATAGTGCGCGCATTCCCTGCGCTCTATGCTGGACTTATGTCGCCGTGCAACGCACGGCCGACACTGGCTACAGGAGACGCATCATGCAAATGGCGAAATCGATTCTCGTTGTCATCACGGCGCTCGCGATGGGGTCATCCATCATGGGGTGCACGTTGGGTGGCGCAGCAGCGGGCGGCGTCATCGGTCACGAAGCGACCGGCGGCAGCACCGCCGGCACCATCGGTGGCGCTGTCGTGGGCGGTGTCATCGGCCACGAACTCGGCAAGTAATCCCGCTCGCCCCACTCGCCCCACTCGCCCTACTCCCCCGTTCCCCAATTCCGCTTGAAAGCTAGAAATCGCGTCCCGGCCTGCCAACGGCAAGCCGGGATTTGCCTCGTCAGCTTCGCCTGATTCCGTCGATATCCGTTAGCGTGATCTTCGCGATCTGTGCCATTAGCGGCCCACGATGTACAGCGGTGCGTTCGCGCCGAAGCTGTACAGTATCAGCACGTCGCCGATGAGCGCATCGCCTGCCGCCCTCGCTTGCGCGACACTCTCATAACGCCTCGCCTGTGCGGTGCAGGTCACGTAGTGACGGTGACCTCCCACCGCCAGGTCGTGCTCGCGACCGACGAATGCAGCCTGCCTCACGCTCCAGACGAAGTGCCCCTCGCATTTCGCGAGTTCCGGCGGACGCTTGATCGCCGGATCCAGCGTCGTCGAATCTTCCCCTGCCCGATGCAAGCGCCATTGACGCCTGATTGCACCATCGTTCCACCGCCCCATACCAATGTCCTTGCCTTTGAGTCTTGCCATCACTCCCCTCCTCGGATATTTGCCTGCGGCACCGCGCTCGCGGGCACTTTGATAATGGTGACCAATAACGAGGTGAATGGGGTTGGGGAGTGTCCGATATGCGATGCCACACCCTACGATCACGCTCCACGCGCACCGAAACTCGTCGTGCGTCATGCAAAGGACACCAAATCGCGCCCTGCATCCAACGCATGGCCGCTAGCTGCGTTATTTCCCGCCATACATAGCGCGGCGCATGCACAACAGCACGGGAGCTGACACCGCGTAGCCAATGTGCAAATGATCCTCATTGTCTACACTGAAAGCCTCACTGACGCGGACCGTCCGGCGTTTCCCGCAGACGGCACTCGACGACAACGACATGGCGACCGTCACTTTCGCACCGGCAATTCAACGACACGTCCCCGTGGACGAACAGCAGGTCAAAAGCAGCGACGTGCACGATGCGCTCGCACAGTGCGTATCGCGCAAGCCGGCGTTGCGTGGTTACCTGTTCAACGATCAGGGCCGGTTGCGCGCGCACGTCGCCGTGTTTGTCGATGGCCATCTGATTCGGGATCGTCTGACGCTGCGCGACGAACTCGGCGCTGCCAGCACCGTGTACGTGGCGCAGGCGCTGTCAGGCGGATAGTCACGATGCAACGACACAACGACACGCCGGGCGCCTGAGCACGGGACAACCGTCGACGAATTTCGGATACACATTCCCGGCATGCATGCAGGCACAAACGCAGGCATTCCCCATCGACACCAGAGCCACGCAGGTATTCGTCACACGACGATCCTCGCGCCAGCCAAGGAGGAGCAACATGGAACATGTCATCGGTGCGACGTTACTGGTCGCGACGCGCAAGGGATTGTTCACATGGGCGCGGGAAGGCGCAGTCTGGCGAATGACGTCGAGCACCCCGGACTTTCCGGGAGAACCGGTCAGCATGGTGCTGCATGACGCGCGCGACGGCACCGACTACGCCGCACTCAACCTGGGACACTTCGGCGTGAAGCTCTGGTGTCGTGCTCGCGACGAAACAGCATGGACCGAGTTGCCGCCTCCGGCCTTCGCGCCGCAAACGCCGACGACGGCGCAAACGTCATCCCAGAGCGGGTCGCCCGATAGCGCGTCAGCCGATGCGCAGGCGCCCTCCGTCGATCTGCTCTGGTCGCTGGAAGCGGCGGGCCCGGATGCGCCTGGCGTATTGTGGGCCGGCACCATCCCGGGCGGCCTGTTCCGCTCGGGAGACCATGGCCGCACCTGGCATCTGGTCGAGAGTTTATGGAACCGCCCGGAGCGCGCGGCGTGGATGGGCGGCGGGTACGACCATGCGGGCATCCATTCGATTTGCATCGATCCCCACGACAGTCGTCAGGTGATCGTCGCTGTGTCGACCGGGGGTGTCTGGCGCACGAGAGACGGTGGCGACACGTGGGCGTTGGCCGCCTCCGGCATGGAGGCCGATTACATGCCCCCGGAGCGACGACTCGATCCGAATGCGCAGGACGTCCACCGACTGGTGCAGTGTCGCGACGCACCCAACGCGCTCTGGGCGCAACATCACAACGGCATTTTCCGCACGCTTGACTACGGCGCATCGTGGCGGCGCATTCAGGCGGCGCCGTCGAGCTTCGGCTTCGCCGTCGTGGTGGATCCGCACGACCCGGATGTCGCATGGTTCGCGCCGGCGCAACGCGATGCGTGCCGAATCCCCGTCGACGCACGACTGGTCGTCACGCGCACGCGCGACGGCGGCCAGTCCTTCACATCGCTCTCGCACGGATTGCCGGAAACCCCTTCCTACGATCTGATTTACCGGCACGGACTGGACATCGACGCCACCGGGCGAACGCTCGCCATGGGCTCGACGACAGGCGCGCTCTGGGTAAGCGATGACGCCGGCGAACAATGGCACAGTCTGTCGGCCCATCTGCCACCCATTTATGCCGTTCGTTTTGTCTGAACCTTCTAAATTTCGCCGTCAGGGTCTCTGACGGCGGTCATCTCACCTGAACGTCGCCACCACGTCGTCTTCATGCCGTCTTCGTGTCGTCGTGGCGGCGTCACCCCGTCGCTGCTTTCCCCCGTCCGGTTGTAGGAAGAACTTCAGTTCCGATATTTCCTGTCGTATATGAAATCAGACGGACTGGCTTCATCGAATCCCCCCGTCACGCGTCGCCGGACATGTCACACGTGTCGAGACCGGCGCGTGGGCCACGGTCGCGTCACGCCTTACCCCCTGGTAGCGACGCGCGCCGTGGCAACGGCGACCACTCCTCGAAACGCCGACAGCTTCACGTCACCCGTGTTGTCTTGGCATCCAATATCTATAAGGAGTCAATTTCCATGCGCATCGCCGATCTGAAGATCCGAACCCGACTGTCCATCGGCTTCGGTACGTTACTTGTTCTGCTTCTCAGTATGTTGATCGTGGCATTGGTACGCTTCGTCGCCATCGAGCGCGCCAACGAAGAACTGCTCACCAGCGCGTGGGCGAAAGCCGATGCAGCGCACACGATCGACGCGATGGTGCGGGGCAACGCGCGCCGCCTGCTCGAGTTTTTCACCACGACGAATCCCGCCCAGCGCACGACGTATAACGAGCGCATCGATGCCAACCTGGCGCGCATGAGCGAAGCGCAGGCCTTGCTGGACAAGTACGTCACCACGGAAAACGGCAAGCGGCTCACCAAGGCCATTCGCGAGCAGAACGAAGCCTTCAAGAAGGCGCGCATCGCGGTCGTTGCCGAACTCGACGCCGATCAGCGCGAGACTGCGCTCGGCATCGTGCAGCAGCAGGCGCTGCCGGCGCTCGACGCCATGCAGAATGAAGCTGTCGAGCTGGTCACCTTCCAGAAAAAGATTCTCGACGAGACAGGCGCGGCAACGAGTGCCGACATCGCATTCGCCAAGCTCCTGCTCGTGGTATTGGGCGCACTGGCGGCGGTCGTCGGGATCGTCGCGGCCTGGTCGGTCACACGCAGCATCACGCGCCCGATCGCGCGTGCAGTCGAAGTCGCGCAACGGGTGGCGCAAGGCGATCTCACGAGTCGCATCGACGTGACGAGCCGCGACGAAACGGGGCAACTGATGGCCGCCCTCAAACACATGAACGAAAGTCTCGATCAGATCGTGCGGCGCGTGCGCAGCGGCACTGCCGCGATTACGTCGGCCTCGGGCGAATTGCTCGCCGGCAACACCGATCTGTCGTCGCGCACCGAGGAGCAAGCCGCATCGCTCGAAGAAACTGCGTCGTCGATGGAGCAGTTGACGGCGACCGTCAAACAGAATGCCGAGAATGCCCGGCAGGCGAGTCAACTGGCGGCGAACGCGTCGGAGATCGCCGGGCAAGGCGGTCGCGTGGTCGACGGTGCCGTACGCTCGATGCAGGAGATCGCCGACAGCTCGACGAAGATCAACGACATCATCGGCGTGATCGACGGTATCGCCTTCCAGACGAACATCCTCGCGTTGAACGCTGCGGTGGAAGCCGCGCGTGCCGGCGAACAGGGGCGCGGCTTTGCCGTCGTCGCCGGTGAAGTGCGCACGCTGGCGCAACGCAGCGCCGCCGCTGCCAAGGAAATCAAATCACTCATCGAGACGTCCGTACACAAGGTGCAGGACGGCTCGACACAGGTCCGTGACGCCGGTCGTACCATGACGGACATCGTGCAGGCCGTCCAGCGCGTGACCGACATCATGGGGGAAATCTCGGCAGCGTCGAGCGAACAGTCCGGCGGCATCGAGCAGGTCAACACGGCCGTCATGCAAATGGATCAGGTCACGCAGCAAAATGCCGCGCTCGTCGAACAGGCAACGGCGGCGGCCGGGTCGCTCGAAGATCAGGCGCGCAACCTGCGCGATGCCGTGGCCATCTTCCGCTTACCCGGAGGAGACTCGGTAAGCGCCGAAGACGACGCTACCCCGGACGCCCTCGCTAACGGGCCGCGCGGCGCCGTGCTGGCGTTTTCACGTCAGCGCCAGGTCGCCTAGCGACCCCGTACGCTGCGACGATGGGTCGGCGCGCCCGCCGGGGTTTTCGCCCCGGCAACGCACGATCCCATTTTCCGTCGCACCCTCACACGCCCCGCCGATTCGACGGGGCGTTTTCGTTGGCCGATCGCGCGGATCCCGGGGGCAACATGCCGCATTCGTCAGCCCCTTGCACGCCCCCAAGCGGGGTGCGAGCACCGGCTGCAAAGCCGCGTGAGTGCTGGCCTTGCGGGCAATGTAGCGCTCAGCGCGTTCACCCGACATTGGAGTATGATGGCTGCTCCTATGCTTTTTCCCCACCGTCTGAAAAGAGGTGCACTGTGGCCCGAAAGACCCCCATCGAGCGCTACCGAAATATCGGCATCAGCGCTCATATCGACGCTGGCAAGACAACGACGACCGAGCGGATTCTGTTCTACACGGGCGTCAACCACAAGCTGGGCGAAGTCCACGAAGGCGCTGCCACGATGGACTGGATGGAGCAGGAACAGGAGCGCGGCATCACGATCACGTCCGCAGCGACGACCTGCTTCTGGCGCGGCATGGCCGGCAACTTCCCCGAACACCGCATCAACATCATCGACACGCCGGGACACGTCGACTTCACCATCGAAGTCGAGCGCTCGATGCGCGTGCTCGATGGCGCGTGCATGGTCTACGACTCCGTCGGCGGCGTGCAGCCGCAGTCGGAGACCGTCTGGCGGCAGGCCAACAAGTACAAGGTGCCCCGCATCGCGTTCGTCAACAAGATGGACCGCGTGGGCGCCGACTTCTTTCGCGTGCACAAGCAGATTCACGAACGCCTGCGTGGCAATGCCGTGCCGATCCAGATTCCCATTGGCGCCGAGGACAACTTCCAGGGCGTGGTCGATCTGGTGAAGATGAAGGGCATCGTCTGGGACGAGGAATCGAAGGGTGTGAAGTTCGAGTACGTCGATATTCCGGACAACCTCAAGGCCACGGCGCAGGAATGGCACGAGAAGATGATCGAGGCCGCTGCCGAGGCCAGTGAGGAACTGCTCGAGAAGTATCTCGGCGGCGACACGCTCACCGAAGAGGAAATCAAGGCCGGGCTGCGCAAGCGCACGGTCGCGGGCGAGATCGTACCGATGCTGTGCGGCACGGCCTTCAAGAACAAGGGCGTGCAGGCCATGCTCGACGCGGTCATCGAGTACCTGCCCTCGCCGGTGGACGTGCCCGCGATCGCCGGCCATGACGAAGACGACAAGGAGATCGAGCGTCACCCGTCGGATGACGAACCGTTCTCCGCCCTCGCCTTCAAGATCATGACCGACCCGTTCGTCGGCCAGTTGATCTTCTTCCGCGTGTACTCCGGCGTCATCGAGTCGGGCGGCACGGTGCTCAACCCGCTCAAGGGCAAGAAGGAGCGTCTGGGGCGCATCCTGCAGATGCATGCGAACACGCGCCAGGAGCTCAAGGAAGTGCGCGCGGGCGATATTGCGGCGGCTGTGGGGCTGAAGGAAGCGACGACGGGCGACACGCTGTGCGACCCGAATCACGTCATCATCCTGGAAAAGATGGAGTTCCCGGAGCCGGTGATCTCGCAAGCCGTCGAGCCGAAGACCAAGGGCGATCAGGAAAAGATGGGCCTCGCGCTCAACCGTCTGGCACAGGAAGATCCGTCGTTCCGCGTGCAGACCGACGAAGAATCGGGGCAGACGATCATCTCCGGCATGGGCGAGTTGCACCTGGAAATTCTGGTCGATCGCATGCGCCGCGAGTTCGGTGTGGAAGCGACCGTCGGCAAGCCGCAGGTCGCCTACCGCGAAACCGTGCGAAAGAAAGTCGAAGACGTGCAAGGCAAGTTCGTCAAGCAATCGGGCGGGCGCGGCCAGTACGGCGACGTGGTCATTACGCTCGAACCGGACAAGGAAAAGCCGTACGAATTCGTCGACGCCATCAAGGGTGGCGTGGTGCCGCGCGAGTACATTCCGGCCGTCGACAAGGGCATTCGCGAAACGCTCAATAACGGCGTGGTCGCCGGATACCCGGTCGTCAACGTGAAGGTGACACTCACGTTCGGTTCCTACCACGACGTGGATTCGAACGAAAACGCATTCCGCATGGCCGGGTCCATGGCCTTCAAGGAAGCGATGCGCAAGGCCGACCCCGTGCTGCTCGAACCGATGATGGCCGTGGAAGTCGAGACCCCCGAAGAGTTCATGGGCAACGTGATGGGCGATCTCTCGGGACGTCGCGGCATCATGCAGGGCATGGACGACATCGTGGGCGGCGGCAAGATCGTTCGCGCCGAAGTACCGCTCTCGGAGATGTTCGGCTATTCGACGTCGCTGCGCTCGCTCACGCAGGGGCGCGCCACGTACACGATGGAGTTCAAGCATTACGCCGAAGCGCCGAAGAATGTGGCCGACGCGATCGTGACGTCGAAGAAGTAAGGTCGTCAGTGAGGTAGTACGCGCCCTACGTAGGGACGGCAAGGCAAAATAAGCCGTTACCTGCGTCACCGGCGGTCAACGCCCGCATCGGAAACGCCTTTGTCTTAGGATCAGGGACGTGCCGCTCGCGGGCGTTGTGTTTTATTACCCGTATTTGCCCCTCGTCTTCATCATGATGAAAAACGTCCTCAGCATTCAGTCCCACGTGGTGTTCGGCCACGCCGGCAACAGCGCTGCCGAGTTCCCGATGCGACGTCTCGGCGTCAACGTCTGGCCGATCAACACCGTACAGTTTTCCAATCACACGCAGTACGGAAAATGGACGGGACAGGCGCTGCCGAGCGATGAAATTCTGAAGCTGGTCGACGGCATTGCCGACATCGGCGAACTGGTCAATTGCGACGCCGTGCTCTCGGGCTATCTGGGTGCGCCCGAGCAGGCGAGTTTCGTGCTCGCGGCGGTGCAGCGCGTGAAATACGCCAATCCCGCCGCGATCTATCTTTGCGACCCGGTGATGGGACATCCGGAAAAGGGTTGCCAGGTCAAGCCGGGCATCGAACAGTATCTTGTCGAGCATATGCCTGCGGCGGCGGACATCATTGCGCCGAACCATCTCGAACTGGAAAAACTCTCGCAGCATCCCATAGACACGTTCGACGATGCGCTGGCCGCTTGTCGCGCCCTGCTCGCTCGTGGACCGAAGATGGTGCTAGTCAAGCATCTGGAATACGCGGGCAAGCCATCGGACAACTTCGAAATGCTCGTTGTCACGCACGACGAGGCGTGGCACGGCACACGTCCGCTGTATCCGTTCTCTCGGCATCCCGTGGGCGTGGGCGACCTGACTTCCGGCGTGTTTCTCGCTCGGCTGCTCAAGGGCGATACGGTGCGCGCGGCGTTCGAGCACACGCTGGCCGCGGTCGATGCGGTGCTGGCCGCGACACACCTCGCCGGACGCTACGAACTGGAGATCGTGCGTGCGCAGGACGAGATCGTCACGCCGCCGCGCCGTTACGAAGCGCGGGCGGTGTGACGTCAACGAGTCGTCGTGCACGCGCCTGGTAAGCGCCTGGTAAGCGCCGGGTAAGCGCCTAACAAGCGCTTAACAAGCCTCGCTCCGGCGATCGATCAGTAGGCCCGCAGATGTTCGGCGTGATGTGACAGATGATCTGCCATGAACGTCTGGATGAAGTAATAGCCGTGGTCGTAACCTTCGTGGCGGCGCAGGTTCAGCGGCTGTCCGGCTTCACGGCAGGCGCGCTCGAAGATGTCCGGATGCAGTTGGGCCTCGAGGAACTGGTCGCTGAGGCCCTGATCGATCAGGATGCCGCCCGGGAACACCGCATGCGCGGCCTTGGCGATGAGTTCGCTCGCATCGTACTGTCGCCACGTCTCGCGATCCGTGCCGAGATATCCCGTGAACGCCTTCTCTCCCCACGGGCAATGCATGGGTGCCGCAATCGGGGCAAAGGCCGACACCGAGCGGAACTTGCCGGGATTGCGCAGCGCAAGCGTCAATGCGCCATGACCGCCCATCGAGTGTCCGAAGATGCCGATACGCTCGGCATCGATCGGCAACGACTGCGTGACCAGACCGTATAGCTCGTCGACGATGTAGCTGTACATGCGGTAATGCGTCGACCACGGCGCCTGCGTGGCGTCGAGATAGAAGCCCGCGCCCACACCGAAATCCCACGCATCGGTCTCACCGGGCACGCCTGCCCCGCGCGGGCTGGTGTCGGGCGTAATCAACGCCACGCCGTGTTCTGCGGCGAGCCACTGCGCGCCACCCTTGATCATGAACGTCTCTTCCGTCGACGTGAGCCCCGCGAGGTAGAACAGCGCGGGCACGACGCGACCGTCGCGCGCTTGCGGCGGGATGAAGACGGAAAACCGCATCGGCAAACCGATCACGGACGACGTATGACGATAAAAGCGCTGCGTGCCGCCGAAGCAACGGTGTTCGGAAATGAGTTCGAGCATGGCGAAATCCGGGTGAGTGCGAGAAGTCGGTCAATCAGTGAACCACTGAAGTCGGAAGGGGCTGCGACCGGCGCCGATGCCGATGCAGGAAGGACATCGCGGCATGACGGCGTGGCGGGCGGCGCCCCTTGCCAGATATGGCCGTTATCTTACCTCGCGATGCGACGAGTGACATTGGCTAGGCACCGGGCGAGCGCAGCGCGCATGTCGCGTACCCCGGGGTCGGGAAGCTATGTCGCGCTTTCTGCGGTTTGACGCCTTGTGACAGGCGAATGGGCGTCGCTACGGTTGGCGTCCCTTCCTCGTTACCCGGAGCGCGCCATGCCGATGCCACCGTTCGACCTCGACGACGTCACCAATCTCGTGCAACACCATGGCATATCTGCCCGCCTGTCGGAGCAGGAAAAGCGTTTGCTGGTGCACCTTGCCGCACGCCCCGGCAAGGTCTTCGACAAGTACGCCCTGATGGAGGCCCTCTGGGGACAGCGCGCGCAGTGGATGGAAGACGCCGCCCTGGTACAACTCGTTTCCCGACTGCGACGCTCGCTGGCGCCGCTCGGCTTGCATCGCGCCATCGTGACCGTCGCTCGCGTGGGATATCGCTTCGATATGCCGGTCGCTTCATTGGCTTCAGCGACTTCAGCATCCTCAGCAACTTCAGCGGCGTGCGCTTCGCGGCAGGCCGAACCGGATGGACCGGATGAACCGGGCAATGCAGACGTCATGACACCGGCAGCGCCCGCTCACCGGCAGACCGATGCCAGCACGGCGGGGCTGTCAATCGCCGACGCAACCGCCCGCATGTCGACCGCGCCTGCGCTCCTGCATGGCGTCGCGCGCGACGGACACGGCGAAGTGCGCCGTCAAGGTGTCACCGTTCGGATTCCGCAGATCGAGTACCGCTTACTGTGCGCGCTGCGGTCCCCCCCGCATGTCGCCCATGACAAACGTACGCTGATCGCCACGCTTTGGCCGGGGCGCCCCGATCAGGACGATACCAATCTGATGCAAGTCGTCTCGCGTCTGCGGCGCCGGCTCATTCCGCTGGGCCTGCATGGCCACATCGTGACCGTGCCCCGCATTGGCTATCGCTTCGAACCCTGCCACGAGCCGGGGAACGCCTCGTCGACGCGGACCGCGGGCACCCCCTCCGAAACCTCGTCTCCTGCATCCGGGCGCTGGCGAACGGGGTTTGCGGCAGCGCTCCTGAACGCGCTGCATCGTCTTGGCCCCCTGACATGCCTGACACGTCGTTTGCGCTGGCGACGCCGATAAGCGAGCGCGACGCTGATCGTGCCGAAGCCAACGCGGCAAGCGCCGCCCGGTGACGGCAATCGTCCCTTCACTTTCAGGAGCTTGTCGCATGTCTGAATCGTTCGAATCATCCAAGCCGTCCCAACCGGGCCGACAGGGCCAACCCGCAACACCCTCCCACCCGTCCGCCAACGCCAATGCCAACGCGTCGCGTGCGCTCGATGCAACGCCACTTCCTTTGGATGCCTCTGCGAGCCAACTGGTGTTCCCGAGTGATCCGCACGAGGGCGCGACCGAAACGACCTACGCGCAGAATGGCTTCGATCCTGCCGTCAGCACGACGCAGTTGTCGTACACATCGGCGCGTGTCGCCCGCCGCGTCTACAACCGCTATGCCAGAAATGCGTATGAGCTCTCCGGCTACTACACCGACTGGTCGCAATACGACGGGCGACTCGACGGCGACTTCAGCAACGAGGCGGCCGGGCGCGGTGTCGATCTGATGTTGCTCGATCCGTTCGCCTACGACCGGCTCGTCGTCGGCTTCGCAGGGATCGTCGGGGATCACGGCGAGAAGGCGCAGACGATTGCGCGCGCGGCCACGGACTTCTCCCGCAAAGCGGATCAGGCGACGTTCGTCGACAGTTGGGGCGACGTGCTCGCGTATCGCAACTGCGGCTTTTCCGGCTGGGTCAGCAACGACGTGATCCCGATGTTCCAGCAATCGCGTGCGCAGGGGGTGTTGGGCGGCTTGCGTTTGCTGCACGCGAGGAACCCCGCGCTGAAGCTGGCCCTCGCCATTGGCGGCTGGACAATGAGTCAGGCGTTTCATGGTCTGGCCGCGAGTCGCGCGAGACGCAAGACGTTCTGTGCGAGCGTTGTCGATCTGCTCAAGCGCTTTCCGATGTTCTCGGAGATCAATCTCGACTGGGAATACCCCGGCTCACCCGGCAACGACGGCAACCTTTACGACGACACCGACGGTCCGAACTACGCCGCGCTGGTGAGCGATCTGAAGACCGCGTTGATCGCCGCCGGACGCAAGGACGTCGAGATCTCGATTGCCGCCTCGGCCAGCGTGGCCGACATGCGCAAAGCCAATCTCCCCGGGCTGATCGCAGCGGGCGTCTCACGCATCAACCTGATGACGTACGACTTCTTCGGCACGCCGTGGGCGCCTGCCCTCGCCCATCACACCAACCTGCACGACACGAATCCGGCCGACGCCGGCGGCTTTTCGATCGACCGCGCCGTGACGTGGCTGCGTCAGGCGGGGGTGCCGCTCGCCAAGGTACATATCGGGTATGCGGCTTACTCGCGCAACGCACTCGACGCACAAATCACCCAGGTCAGCGGACTCTCGGGCACGTACTCGCCGGGCACCGACGTGACCGTCGGCACGTTCGAGTCGGGCACGACCGAGTACTACGACGTGCTGCGCAATTACCTCGATCTGGAAAACGGGACGACACGCAACGGCTTCGTGCTCTACACCGATCCGGTGGCCGACGCGGATTTCCTCTTCCATCCATCGACCGGCCTCTTCATGTCGCTCGACACCCCGCGCACGGTGCGCGCCAAGGGAGACTACGTCAAACGCAACGGGCTCGGGGGGCTATTCACCTGGACGATCGATCAGGACAACGGCGTACTCGCCAACGCGGCGCATGAGGGTTTGGGGCATCGCGTCACGGTCGCCCACATCGACATGTCGCCGTTCTATTTCGGCGGGAAGACATCGCTCGACGATTCGCCCGAGGAGGACCGCGCATGAACTTCCTCCTGTCCCGGCTGCTGGAACCGTCGACCTGGGCCGGTCTGACGGGACTGGCGGTGTCGCTCGGCACGTCTCCCGACGTCATGCATGAGCTTGCGCAGGCAGGTGCGGCACTGGCCTCGCTCGCGGCAATGGCCTTGCCCGAACACGCCACGCCTCGCCCGCCGAACGACCGCGTCTCCGGGCAGCCGTAAGGTCGACTGCCGACGTTGCGGCTGTCGTCGACATCGGTGTGCTTGTCGCTGTCGTGATGCGTCCGACATGGGCCCGGGGCCTCGTCGCCACTGGCTCCCGGCTCATGTCACTAAAAATGTCACGATTTCTAAACTTTTCGCTGCGCGCGTCGCTATACGTTAGAGGACACGCCGCAGCGTGTTGCATTGCGTCGCACTGTGAAGTTTTGGGAAGCCCTGGAAAGTTGTCACATTGACACGCTAAGATGCCGACGACGTAAAAAACGGCATTGCGAGACACCCCGAGGCCCCCGCCCGTCAGGCAGTTGCGGCAACGAAGTCCCTCAGCATGCAAAACAGAAGCGTCGCGCCGGCATCGCTCGCACTGCCCGCTCTTCGGGTCAGTCTGCGCAGATGCACGATGCGATGACGCACCATAAAGACCAGATTCACCAGAGATTGACCGGGGCCCTATGAAGCTGATCCTGCTGGCGCTTGCCGCCTCGCTTTTTACGCTCGTGATGATGGTGCAGGCGCGCAGCGAAGCGAATGATGTCGCCATCTCGAAGTCCACCGCACAACCTGTCGGCATCAGCGTGGGCGAGCGAGCGCGCACCCGCAAGGACATGGCGATGTGGAACGCGCGCCGCAAGATGCATGCCGTGCGCCAGGAAGACTGAGCCGCCATCTCACGAACTGGCGAGCCTGCCCGCGGGGGGCACGACGTACCCGTTTGCGCCGGTCGCATCGCCCTTTCCCATAGCAGCAACATGCTGCGACGCACCAAATTTGGGCATCCTCCGACACCGTCCTATAGTGGAAAGGCACTTAGGAGAGGAGACAAGAACGATGCCCGCATTCCACTTCAATCTCTACGACCTGACCTTGTTCCTGCCCATGGCGGTGGCGGGTGCGCTGCTCGTTGGGGGTATCCCCGTCGCCACGCGAACCACACGCTACAGCCTGCGTGCCGTTGGCGCGGTGGTCGGTGCGCTTGTCGCGTTCCTTGTGGTGGAGGCATTGCCCGTGCTCGTGTAGTCGGCACGCCCCACGCAACGTGAACCGGAGGAAGGTCTTGGGCGCGCGCCGCGCGCGGTGAGAGGCTTTTCCTGCGAATTCTTCGGTCATCGCGGCAGACATCCTGGCGTGTCGTCCCGACTCGCCGCGACCGGCAGTCATCGCGCTGTCATGGCTGCACCGTAAGCTGACTGACGGCAACTACGGTTGCGCTGTCACCCTCTCTGTTGCGCCGCCGGCCCGCTCGGCGGCATTTTTTTATGTGGCTGGCGGCCCCCGCGACAGAGATGCCCCCTGCGGCCACCGGTCGTCATCGACGGGCGACGCCTCTCGCATGTCTTGCCCGTTTTCCCGTTTTGTGGCGACGGGCACCGCCCCATCGCCTACAATCACCGGAAGTGCAACGCATACGCGTGTGCGCACAGTACGCTTGGCTGGCGCCACGCGCCACGCCTACACAGGAGGTCTGCGCATGTCCGACGCGTTCTCCCGCGCCTTCGCCGTCGTCGTCAATCAGTACCGTTCGCCGCGTCAGTACACGGTTTCCGTGGAGCGAGCCAGCGAGATGATCGCCAAGAACATCGGTCTGTTCTCCGACGGTTTCGCCGCCGAGCCTCACCTGATCGTGGGCCTTTTCGAAACGGAAGCCGAGGCCTGGGCGCTCGCCCGGCGACTTCAACGCACGCGCACCACGATGCAGGCCCTGCTTCAGACGCCTGCGCGCGCCGCCGCCTCCACCTCATTCACCACCCCCTCGATCTCGCCGCCGGCCCTGGACGCCAGCGAGTAAGCGTCCCGCGACCTTCCGCCATCGCCCGCCCCCGCCCGCGACCTTCCGCCGCCTTCCGCCATCGTCCGCCGTCGTCCGGTTTTTGCCTCCCGCTTTTCATCCCCTGCCCTTTGCGCTCGCCTGCTCGAAAAACTTGTGCCGGGTGGTGCTCTCAGGCGTAGAATTCGGAATTCCAGATATCACGATCCCGACAAACGCCGGGAGATCCCCCGCCGCCCATGTCGCCGTCCATGTCGTCACCCATCGAATCCGACACCCCCATCGCGCCGCTCTCCCCGCTGACAAGTTCACCGGTGCTCATCGAGCAGGTGTACGCGCGCTTGCGCGATGCGATCGCCGATCTCACGCTGCCGCCTGGCGAACGCATTCGCCAGGCCGAGCTGGCCGATTCGCTGGGCGTGTCGCGTCAGCCCGTGAGCCACGCGTTGCAGTTGCTCAAGCGAGACGGACTCGTGTGCGAGAGCGGACGTCAGGGACTGGAGGTGGCGCCCATCGATGCGGACCATCTGCGCCAGCTTTATCAGGTGCGCACCGCGCTTGACGGTTTGGCCGCGCGACTCGCGGCCATGCGCCGGGCGCAAGGCGCCCTTCCTCAGGACACACTCAAACGTCTGCAAGATGCCGTCGCTGCCGGCATGGCCATGACGCGCGGCACACCGGTGGCGAAACAGGTGCGTGTGGAAGTCGCATTTCACACAGCGCTGCACGATGCGTCGGGCAACCCGCTGATCGGGCAGACGGTCGCGCCGCAGTGGCCCCACATCATGCGCGCCATGGCCGCCACGCTCGGGACGTTGCCGATGCAAGAGGTCGTCTGGCATGAGCATGGCGAAATCGTGGCGCGCATCGCCGCGGGCGACGCCGATGGCGCGGAACGCGCTGCCCGCGAACATACCGAGACCGACGGCGGCAATGCGCGCCGCGAGTGGCTGGCTCGTCTGACGCAACCGGAATGAATTCCTGACTCATGCAAGCCGTCATCTCCGCCGCCTTCCCCGTCTTCGGGCTGATCTTCCTCGGCTATCTATGCGCACGCCGGTCGTGGCTCGGCAACAGCGCCCTCGACGCCCTGAATCGATTTGTCGTCTACCTCGCACTGCCCGCCGTACTGTTCCAGTCGATGGCGCAAATCACCTGGGCAGAACTGGTCAATCCCGGGTTTCTGGGGGCATTCGGCGGGGGCATGGCGGCGACGTTCGCGCTGTCGTTTGCGCTCGACCGAGCCGTGCGCGGACGGCTCACCGACGCGAGCATCGAAGGCATGGGCGCGGCCTACCCGAACGCGGGCTTCATGGGCTTGCCGCTTTGCCTCGTGGCGTTCGGCCCGGCGAGCGTTCCAGCGGTGGTCGTCGCCATGTTGCTCACGGCGACGGTGCTCTTCGCGATCTCCATTGCGATCATCGAAACGGATCTTCAACCCATGCCCGACTGGCGGCGCACCGCCCGATTCGTGACCCGCGCCCTCATTCGGAATCCGCTGGTCGTCTCCCCGTTCGTCGGCATGGCCTTCGCGGCAGCGGGTATCGCCCTGCCTGCGCCAGTGCTCCATTTCACGACGCTGCTCGGCGGCGCCGCAAGCCCCTGCGCGCTGGTGGCCATCGGCATGTTCCTCGCACAGAGTGCCGGCGCCGCGAAGGAGCCACGCATTGCGCGTGCGGTCGGACGTCTCGTCGGCCTGAAGCTGGTTTTCCAACCGGCAATCACCGCATTTCTCGCGTTTCGCGTGTTCGACCTCCCCGCTATTTGGGCGCATAGCGCATTGCTGCTCTCGGCACTGCCCATCGGCACGGGACCGTTCATGCTCGCGCAACTCTACGGGCGTGAAGCCGCTGTCGCCTCACGCGCCATTTTGATTTCCACGGTGCTCTCGGTGGTGACGGTGTCGCTGCTGATCGGTTGGTTCAGCGTGCGATGACGGTTGGTGCGCGTACGCGACGCGACTAGCGAAGGCTCACCGCCGGGGCGACGACCACGCGATCGCGGCCGGAGCGCTTCGCGGCATATAGCGCCGCGTCGGCGGCGCCGAGCATGCGCATGGGCAGCGTTTCCGGATCGGCGACATCGCGCGGATCGACGCTGACCAGACCAATAGAGATGGTGAGCGGCACGAGCGTGCCGTCGTCGTCGGGAACTTCCAGGCGCGACACCGCGCGACGCACGCGCTCCGCCACCGTCCCCGCCCAGTTCTGCTCCGTTTGCACGAGCAACGCGGCAAACTCTTCCCCACCGTAACGCGCGAGGGTGTCCGTCACGCGCAACTGCGCGCGCATGCACGCGCTGGCCGCGCGCAACGCGCGGTCGCCAGTAGCGTGACCATGACTGTCGTTGACCCGCTTGAAATGATCGATGTCGATGAGCAGGCACGCGAGCGGCGCGCCGTAACGGGCCCCCCGAACGACTTCTTCGCGCAAACGCTGATCGAAGTAGCGGCGGTTGGACAACCCTGTCAGCGGGTCGGTCAGGCCGATGCGCTTGAGACGTTCGCGATTCCACATGTTCTCGAGGCACACCGCGACGACCGCACCGAAGCGCTCGAGGAAGTCGGTCGCCATCTCGGGCGCAAAGCGACGGGCGTCGCGACTGCCCAATGCAATCGCGCCGATATACCGCCCGTTGCGAGCCAGCGGCATGACCACGGCACTCGCCGGTGCGCGCTCACCGAACAGCGGCGCGTGACGCTCGCGCGGCGCGCCGATCCAGAGTTGGCCATTGCCGCACACCGCAGCGAAGGTACCGGCGTCCTGCGCGATGCACAGGCCAGCGTCGAGCGCACGAATGCCCTCGGCGGTATCGATGAGGTCACGCAGCGTGTCGTCGACTTCGGCGAGCATCAAACGCACGCCCGACAAATCGAAATCATGGCGAAGACGATTGAGCACCACCTCCAGGAATTGCCCGAAATCCGGCGCGCCCATGAGGGCCAGTTCGATGTCCTGAAAACGTTTTAGCGAACGCTCATTGCGCTGCACGGTCGCCAGCAGCGATTGCAGGGTGTCGAGCGTCGGTGCCTGATTGGATGCCACGTAAGGTCTCGAAAGACACGCGGCACTGCGCGGCCGCCTAGCGTGTTTGCCTCACCATGATGACGTCACGACGGGTCTTGTTGCAATGCCGCCGTGAGCCGACCATGAGGCCGTTAACGGCACGCGTGCGTCAAATTTAAGGGTGATGAGAATCATTTTTGCTACCGCGAAACCGAGCGGTGACGCGCGCTTTGCGCATGCTAGGGAAAGTACCTAGGCCCAACGATTGCAATGCGGCAACGCACAAAATTCGTCCAGTTTGGTGCATGACGACAGTTGGGCGGGCGGCCGACCGTCGTTCGTCTCGACACAGCATTTTTGCGGCCCTACAATCGCGCCCGCCCGATCACCGGCATGAGGGGCATGAGAGGCATGACGAGACCGTCGGGTGCGTCCATTTCCGCTCGGCCAGTGACAGACAGGGCGTGCCGTCCGGCATCCGCCTTTGTGCTCAACCCACCCTTGCCGGGCGCTTTCAATTCCACGGAGACACGGTTGTCCAAGTTCTACTCGCGCACCCTGCGCAATGCGTACGTTGTCCTTTCGACATTTTCACTGGCGCTCGCTGCAATGATGGCGCCGTCGGCATACGCCGCGACGGCAAAGGATTCATCACAGGCGTCGCATGCCACACATGCAGCACGAACGAAGTCTGCGCGTCACGCGACACGCACTCCACAAGTACGCCACACGTCACAGCCGAAAGCGCATATGACGCCGCATGCGTCCAAAGCAAAACGCAGTGCGGCATCGAAAGCACTGCATCGTCACAGCGCGAAGTCTGCTTCGCTGAAAAAGAAGCACCTCTCAAAAACATCAGGTACGCATCGCGTTGCCGATCGCAAGCGCACCACCTACGCAATGAAGCATCGAAAGTCTGCCAAACGCGCATAGTGCGGTGACACCCCGGTGAAACCGTTGCGTGACGGCACACACGTTGTGCCTGCGCCACATGACGTAAAGCAGGCGTGCTGTCGCGCAAAATATTTTCGCCTCGTGATTTGCGTGTGGCCAACGCCATGACCGTCTCACTTCACCGGGAAGACTTCCCGGCAAACGGGAACGAGGGACGCGAAAGTCCGTCAGTGCTCAGCGCGTGCTGCGCTATGACGGCAACGCGCAGAGCACCGCGCGACGCGACGTTGCGAAATCGATTCGACCGGCCGTCCGGTCATGCCGAATGCATGTCGCATCGCAGCGAAAAATGGCTGGAAACTGGCGTGGATCAACAATCCCACAGTTTCCCTGCTTGACACCTTCCCACCTTTCCCGTAAAAAAACGGGTGCATGAACGTTGTATGGCGAGTCTTGTGTCATCTAATGTCGCCCTCTGCGTCAACTCGGTTGTACCTGATCAGCTTTAATGTCATGCGCTCGCTGAGCATCTCGCTCGCTCATTTGAAAACTTTAAGGATTTAAGAAATGGCAACTGGTACCGTCAAGTGGTTCAACGACGCCAAGGGTTTTGGTTTCATTACGCCGGACGAAGGTGGTGAAGATCTCTTCGCTCACTTCTCGGAAATCCAGGCAAAGGGCTTCAAGTCCCTGCAAGAAAACCAGAAGGTCAGCTTCGAAGTGAAGATGGGACCGAAGGGCCGTCAAGCCAGCAACATCCAGCCCATCTAAGGTCTGATGCTTCGCTGAGCGATCGCTAACGCGGTCGACGCGCCTCGGGCGGTGCGCTAACCCTAGCCGCTGCCCGAACTGAAAACCCCGCTCAGGCGGGGTTTTTTCGTTTCCGTGGAGGGTTGGCGCCATGCGGCTCGTCGCGAAACGAAAACGGGCATCGTAAGCCGAAGCCTACGACGCCCGCTTGCTGCCTTCTTGCTGCCTTCTTGCTGCCTTCTTGCTGCCCGCTTGCTGCTACTAACGCATGTGACGACAACTGCCTTGTGCCGTCAAACGATCAGACTGCACGCGGCTTCACACGGCTTGCCGCTTCCACCGCGTTGCTGCGGGCAACGTCGAGGTTCTCGTCGTAAGCGAGCGCCACACCCATACGACGCTTTACGAAACTCTCCGGCTTGCCGAACAGGCGGATGTCGGTCTGCGGCACCTGCAACGCCTGATCGACACCATCGAAGACAATCCCCTTCGCATCCACCCCGCCGTAGATGACGGCACTCGCACCCGGCGTCTTCAACGTGGTGTTGACCGGCAGGCCGAGAATCGCACGCGCGTGAAGCTCGAACTCGTTTTGCCACTGCGTGATCATCGTCACCATGCCGGTGTCGTGGGGACGCGGACTGACTTCGCTGAACCACACGTCGTCGCCCTTCACGAACAGTTCGACACCGAAGATGCCCTGCCCGCCGAGATTGTTCGTCACCTCACGCGCGATCACGCGCGCGCGCTCAAGCGCAACCGACGACATCGGATGCGGCTGCCAGCTCTCCACGTAATCACCGCTGACCTGCTTGTGCCCGATCGGTGCGCAGAAGTGCGTTTCGACTTGCGCGTCCGCTCCCCGTGCACGCACGGTCAGCAACGTGATCTCGTAATCGAAGTCGATGAAGCCTTCCACGATGATGCGGCCGTGGCTCACGCGACCGCCCGCCATGGCGTAGTCCCACGCGGCCTTCACGTCGGCTGCGCTGTCGATCTTGCTCTGCCCTTTGCCCGAACTGCTCATCACAGGCTTGACGATGCACGGATAACCGATGCCGCCGTCGATGGCCGCTTGCAATTGTTCGAGTGAATCGCAGAACTGGTACGGACTCGTGGGCAGGCCCAGCGTCTCGGCGGCCAGACGGCGGATGCCTTCACGGTCCATCGTCAGGCGCGCGGCGCGCGCCGTCGGGATCACGCGCACCACGCCTTCGGCTTCCAGCGCTTCGAGCATGGGGGTGGCAATCGCCTCGATCTCGGGCACGACGAGATCCGGTTTCTCGGCTTCGATCAGCGCCTTGAGCTGCTCGGGGTCCGTCATCGCAATCGTGCGCGCGTGGTGCGCGACCTGCTGGCCCGGCGCATTTTCGTAGCGATCGACGGCAATCGTCTCGACACCAAGGCGCTGCAATGCGATCAGCACTTCGCGACCGAGCTCGCCTGCGCCCAACAGCATGACCTTCGTCGCATTCGGCGACAGCGGGGTTCCGATAGTGGTCATTTTCGACCTTTGGAGAGTGAGAAATGAGTGAGGACGACCGGCATCGCAAACCTGTGGGTGGCTCGCCGCATGAGGTGTCGTACGCGAAAGGCGTATTGTAGCGAGCCTGCACGACGATGCGGCACTTCCCTTCTTGCGAAGTGCGCACACGGCAATGTGTGCAATGTGCGCCATGTGCATGACAGGCACGGCGCGGCGTGTCGGCGGATCAGGCCAACGCACCGCCAAGCACGCGACGGCAACTCGCCACCATGCGCGCCTGGGGGTCCTGATAGCCCGTGAGCACCCACGCCGTGCCAGCGTTCGTCATGGCGCCGACAAGCGCCAGGCCGACGATGCGCGCCTGTGCCTGCGCCTCGTCGTCAAGCGGCGCGGACCTCTGCGTGACAGGCGTCATGGCAAGAATGAGCTTCGCGAACTCGAAGATGTAGCGTTGGTACGTCTGATCCGTCTCCGGGCTTACGCCCATCACTTCGAGCAGTAACACCCGCGCCGCGTGAGGATTGCGCAAGAACGCAAAGAAAGCATTCAGCCCCGCGTCCAGGCGCGCCTCGAGCGTCGGCTCGCTCGCAGCAATGGCGGACTGCAACTGCCCGAGCAACGCTTGCGCGTGGTGCGCGTACGTCGCTCGCAGCAAGTGCTCCATGTTGTCGAACGCCGCATAGAAGTACCGGTCGTTGAGCCGGGCCAGCCCGCACACCGAGCGCACGGTGGCCCGGCGAAAGCCGAGCGTGCCGAACACTTCGGTGGCGGCGTCGATCAGCGCCGCACGGCGCGCCTGGTCGCGCTGCGCCTGTCCCACACCGCCATAGCGCCGCCCGGGCGCGGCGGGATCGCGTTGATCGCCCTCAGCGCCCATCGTCATGTCCTTCGATTCGAGTCCCTGTTCCATTTCGCTATTTGACATCACTGCGACGAAAAACTAAAGTGGTGACACGCAACACCAAAATAATTGGATGAATTGCCGGATGAATTGCCGGATGAATTGCCGGACGAATCTTTTCAAGCGATTCATCGGCGACACGGGCGCGCTCGCCGGGCGCGCTCGATAGCGGCACGCACGACCGTCGATGCCGCGCCGCCACGGAGACAGCGCAATGAAGACGTTCACTGACAAGGTCGCCGCCATTACCGGGGCAGGATCCGGCATGGGCCGCTCGCTGGCGCTTGAACTGGCGCGTCGGGGTGCGCATCTCGCGCTGTCCGATATCGACGAGGCGAGTGCCGCCGCCACCGCAGCCGCCTGTCGCGCGTTGGGCGTGCGTGTCACGTCGCAACGTTTGGATGTGGCCGAGCGCGAGGCCGTCTTCGACTGGGCACGTGAGACCGTCTCAGCGCACGGCAAGGTCAATCTCGTCTTCAATAACGCCGGTGTCTCGCTATCGGTGCCGGCCGCGACAGCACGACACGACGATCTGGTCTGGCTCATGAACATCAACTTCTGGGGCGTCGTTCACGGCACGCAGGCGTTCCTGCCCTACCTCGCCGCGTCCGGCGAGGGTCACATCGTCAATACGTCGAGCCTGTTCGGCATCATCGCCATGCCCACCCAATCGGCCTACAACGCCAGCAAGTTTGCCGTGCGCGGCTTCACCGAAGCGTTGCGCATGGAGCTCGATCTCGCGGGCTCGCCGGTGTCGTGCACGTGCGTGCATCCGGGCGGCGTCGCGACGAACATCGTGGCGGCGTCCCGCATCGACGACAGCATCACCGCATTGACCGGCGTCGACCCGCAGACGCACCGGCGCCGCGCCAACAAACTCATCGATGTGACAAGTGCGGACGCGGCGGCGCGCCAGATCCTCACCGGTGTGGCGCGCAATGCGCGGCGCGTGCTCGTCGGGCCGGACGCACGCCGCGTCGACAAGCTGGCCCGCCTGCTGGGGGCGAGCTATCAGACGTTGGTCGTGTGGTTCTACCGACGCGCCGCCATGTCGGCAAAGCGCTCGCGAAGCAGTGCTGCGGCGACCGACGCCTCTACGCCATCCACGAACTGATGCAGCGCCAACCGGAGGACATCGTCATGACGGCACCGACGCGACCGACACCGCCCACTCCATCGACGCCACCTTTGCCCACAGACCTCGACGTCATCATCGTCGGCGCGGGACTGTCGGGCATTGCCGCCGCGCACTACCTGCGCGAGCGGTGTCCGGGCACAAGCTTTGCCATGCTCGAAGCACGTCAATCGCTCGGTGGCACGTGGGACCTGTTCCGCTATCCCGGTGTTCGCTCCGACTCCGACATGTTCACGCTCGGGTTCAGCTTCCGGCCGTGGGCGAGCGATCAGGCAATCGCCGACGGCGGCAAGATTCTCGATTATCTGAAGGAGACGGCTCGCGCCGAACAGCTCGACGACGCGATCCGCTACGGACACAAACTCAGCGAAGCGCGTTGGGATTCGAGCGTCGCGCGCTGGACGCTCGACATCGAGCGCACGCATGCCGACGGACGTCAGGACACGCAGTCACTGACCTGCCGGTTCCTGTTCATGTGCAGCGGTTACTACGCGTACGACGCCGGTCACGCGCCGACCTGGCCGGGCATGGAGACATACACCGGCACCGTCGTCCACCCTCAGCACTGGCCCGCGAATCTCGACTATCGCGACAAACGTGTGGTCATCATCGGCAGCGGCGCCACCGCCGTCACCCTGGTGCCGAGTCTGGCCGCCACAGCCGCGCATGTCACCATGCTTCAGCGCTCGCCGAGCTACCTGCTGTCGATGCCTCAGCGCGATGGCGTGGCCGAGCGGTTGCGCGCCTGGCTGCCCGCAGCCACCGCGCATCGCATCGTCCGCATGAAAAACGTTCTGATCACGCTCGGCTTTTACAACGCGGCACGGCGATGGCCGCAAGCAATCCGTCGCGTTCTGATCCGGCGTGCCGCACGGCAGGCCGCGGGCCACGCCGATGTGCAACGCGATCTCACGCCCCGCTATAACCCCTGGGATCAGCGCTTGTGTCTTGCGCCGAACGGCGACATCTTCAAAGCATTGCGCAGTGGGCGCGCCAGCATCGTGACCGACGAGATCGCGTCGTTCACACCGCAAGGCATCGCGCTCAGACACGGCAAGTCGCTCGACGCGGACATCGTAGTGACCGCGACCGGACTGCGCGTGCAATTGATGGGCGGTGCGCGACTGCTTGTCGACGGCAATCCCGTGTCGCTCCCGGACACGGTGGCGTACAAGGGCATGATGTACAGCGGGGTGCCGAATCTGGCGTCGATCTTCGGCTACACGAATGCCTCCTGGACCCTGAAGGCCGAACTGATCGCGCAGTACGTCTGTCGCCTGATCAACCACATGAGCGCGCATGGCGCCGACACGTGCGTCCCGCAATTGCGCGAGGGCGAGCATGGCGACTTGCCTGCGATTGGTCTCACCTCCGGCTACATACAACGCGCCGCCGGGGCGCTTCCCAAACAGGGCAGACGCAAGCCGTGGGTGTTCTACCAAAGCTATCTGCGCGACTGGCGCCTGATGCGTTGGGGCAGTGTCGACGACGGTGTGATGCGCTTCGAGCAACGGGCAACGCGCCGCGCGGTGCCACAGACGAGTGAGACGCCTGCCGATGTATCGAAGGTGCCGCCGGTGTCGAATGTATCGAAGGTTTCGAATGGCGTGGCCGCCGCATCGGGTGCGCGATGATACTGATTCTCTATGTCCTCGCGTGCCTTGCCATCGCAATGATCGCGGTGTTGGCCGTGCTGATGCGCTTCACGCGCCGCGTTGCCCGACGTGCCGAAGCTGCCGTGCCGCCAGACGGACAGTTTCTGGACATTGACGGCGAACGGCTGCATTACGTGGACTTCGGCCAGGGCCCGGCGATTGTTTTCATTCACGGCCTTTGCGGACAGTTGCGGAACTTCGCCTATTTGCCGTTGGCGGCACTGGCGCGTACGCATCGCATCGTGCTGATCGACCGTCCGGGCTCCGGGTATTCCACGCGGGCCCGGGAACGCGACGCCGCCCTGGCATGGCAGGCAAGCGTCGTCGCACGCGCCATCGACCAGCTCGGACTGGATCGTCCGCTGGTCGTCGGGCATTCGCTGGGCGGTGCCGTATCGCTGACGCTTGCCCTGAACCATCCGCAGCGCGTTGCGGCGCTCGCGTTGATTGCACCGCTGACCCAACCGGTGTCCCAGGTTCCCGCTGCTTTTCGCGGGCTCGCGATACGCAATGCGTGGTGGCGCCGCTGGGTCGGACGCACGCTGGCCGTGCCCATCGGCATGATGACGGGACGCGCTACGCTCGCTTATGTCTTTGGACCCGAAGACGCTCCGAAGGACTTTCTCGTTCGCGGTGGCGGCGTGCTGGGCTTTCGTCCGGGCAACTTCGAATCAGGCAGCGTCGATATTCTCGCGGCAGAACGGGACATGCCCGCGCTGGCCGCCCGTTACGCCGCATTGACGGTGCCCGTCGATATCCTTTATGGGCGCGGCGACCGAATTCTCGATTACCGGCAGCATGGCGAGCGCATGTCCGCTGCAAACCGTCGTGTATGTCTGACGCTCGTCGATGGCGGTCACATGCTGCCGGTAACGCAACCGGAAGCGACGACGCAATGGCTGCACGCGGTGGCTGCGCGTATGCCGCAGATGCCCGACGAACGCGCCCGTCACGAGATGACGACCGTCTCGACACAGGCGGCGAATGATGCCGCCTGATATTGCTGGCGGAAAGCGGCGGGCTTCATCGGATGGTGTCGGATGGTGTCGGATGGTGTCGGATGGTGTCGGCCGCGCGCCGCTCCGATTCACCGCGCCGTCCCGAATTCCTCGCATTCGTACTGTAACAACTGACGTGCTGCCCGGCCTCGCGTAATCTGGCGCTTAATTTGGCGCTTGCCTGACGCTTACCTGACGCTCAATCCGGGGCTCATCCCGCCTGCGGCGTCACCATTCCGATGGCACACTAGGGACTTTCCCATTTCGCGCGATTTGCGCGCGTACGTCGTCATGACAGATCGTCCGGATACCTTTGCCGCGTTGCCGTCGTCGTCCGCAGTTGAGCATCGCCCGAGCGCGCCGGTGTCGCTACGGATGGCGGCGAGTCTCGTGGTTTTGCGCGAGCGCCCGAGCGGCATGGAAGTGCTGTTGCTGCGACGCGCCGTGCGCGCCGGCGATTTCAGCTCGGACGCTTACGTCTTCCCGGGCGGTGTGCTCGACACGACCGACCGCCTCGGACATGCTGTGTGTGAGGGCTTGGACGACGTCACCGCGAGCCAACGTCTCGCCCTCGACGCCGGAGGACTCGACTACTACGTCGCGGCAATACGCGAGTGCTTCGAAGAGACCGGCGTGCTGTTCGCGCAAGACGTCGATGGCGCGCCGCTGGACGCGCAGTGCCTGGACGACATGCGGGCGCAACGCGAAGCGCTGCACGACGGGAAGATCGACATCGCATCGCTTTGTCGCTCGCGCAAGGTCCGGCTCGCGCCCCGCCATCTGCATTACCTCAGTCATTGGGTCACGCCGTTGGCGCTGCCCAAGCGTTTCGATACGCGATTTTTCCTGGCCCTGCTGCCCGACGGTCAGCAAGTCGAAGTCGATCACACCGAGACGGCCGCGCATCGCTGGATGCGTCCGCGCTATGCACTGGCACACGCCGATCAATTGCGCCTGCTGCCACCGACACGCAAGCTGCTGCAATGGTTGGAGAGCATGGCAACGGCCGAACGGGCAGTATCGACGGCGGCAGCGTTGCGTGAAGTGCCGCGGATCGAGCCGCGTCTCGCGAATGGCAAACGTGGCCGCTGGCCCGTCACGCCGGATGAACCGGCATGGGCCGAACTCACACTGACGGATCCCGAGGCGCGAGGCACGGGAAGCTACGAGATCCTCCCCGGGCAGGTGGTGACGCTCATGCCCGGCGTGCTGCGTATCGCCGCGCCGAATCCGGGCATGATGACCGGCCCCGGCACGAATACGTATCTCGTCGGTGGGGGCGCCGACAATGGCTGGGCCGTCATCGACCCGGGGCCCGACGATCCGGTCCATATCGACGCCATTTTGCGCGCCGCGCCGGGCGCCATCCGACAGATTTTCGTGACGCATACCCATCGCGATCATTCGCCGGGGGCGCGGCTGCTCAAACAACACACGAACGCCACGACCTATGGTCTGCCAGCGCGTCACAGCGAGGGGCAAGATACCCTTTTCGTGCCGGATGTGACGCTATCGGATGGCGATGAAGTCGCGCTGCCCGACGGGCGAACCCTGCGCGCCATTCACACGCCCGGGCATGCGGCCAACCATCTTTGCTATGAACTCGACGACGTGAAGCTCGTGTTCACCGGCGATCACGTCATGCAGGGCTCGACGGTCGTGATCAATCCGCCTGACGGTCACATGGCGACCTATCTGGCCTCGCTTGAAAAGCTCGCGACACTCGGCCCTGAGTGGCTTGCCCCCGGGCACGGGTTCGTGATGGATCGCCCGGCGCAGCGCATTGCGCGACTCATCACTCATCGGCTGGCACGCGAAGCGAGCACTGTGCAGGCGCTTGAGCGGAGCGGAGCCGCGAGCATCGAAGCGCTAACGCCGCTGGTGTATGCCGACGTGCCCGCCGCGCGGCATGGCGTTGCGCGGCGTTCGCTGCGGGCGCATCTGGAAAAGCTCGCGGAAGATGGCCGGGCTGAGGTATCCGACGCTGGGGAGTGGCGCTTGCGGCGCTAGTAACGTTAGCAACGTTAGTAACGTTAGTAACGATTGCCGCGATTGCCCGATCGGCGGCGATGCGTAGACGGGCCGCCAGTGGCGCCACGGCCGGGACCTTCCGTCGGCGCAACCGAAAGATGTGCGCAGGCATTGGCACGGCTCACTCGAGCGCGCGGGCGTGACCGGAGGTCCGCCCCGGGCACCGTATTCAGTGCCATGGGCGTTCGTTATACCGCTCGTATGCCGCTCGTTATGCCGCTCGATATGCCGCTCATCAGGTCGCGCGTGATGCCGCCCGGCGTCAGGCGTCGCCGTCTCCGAGCAATTCGTCGACGATGCGCTCACCGGCTTTTCGTCCGGCCATTTCCGCATCCAGGCGATTGTCGCGATGGCCGTCCGGCGAACGCACCTCCGGTCCTTCCGGCTGGTCGTGCCTGAGCACCTGCACCAGATAGTCCCACGGGCCGGCGTATTCGCTTTGAAAAGCACGGACGCGGATTCGATAGCCCGCGCGGTAATCGTAGATTTGCTCGTGCGATGCGTAGCTCATGACGGACTCCCTGTTTCTGGTTGGCGAATTGCCGCACAGGCGGCGAAGTTGCATACCACGGCGCGCCGCCCCTCACGCAACGGCGTCGATGGCGTCGGCCAGAACGCGGTTCAGCCGCGTCAGGGCGCCGTCACGTCGACCGGTTCGGTGGCTGCTCCGTTGGCGACCGTTTTCGCGGCCAGTTCGACGATTTCATCTTCAAAATCGACAAACTGATCGAAAAGGGCTTCCCCGCCTGCGTCGACGCCCGAGAGACGGTTCAGTGACGCGCGCCCGATCTGGCAAGTCCATACCTTGCCGTCAACATTGACATTAAATCGTACGGACTCGCCGTCACTGCCCAGCCCGAGGCCGCCGTGCAGAAAGGTGCTCATGGGTGTCTCCGATGTCACGAAGGTCGAAAAACGCGCGGTCTTGCCAAAAATCCTAGCACGTTCGACTTCGATCGGTGACGTGGCGACGGCACGCCAATGGCGCAAACAGCACAATCCGGGCGAAAAAAAACCCACCTGAGGGAGGTGGGCTTTAAACCGGGACGCATGGGGCACCATGGTCACCCCGGGAAGACAGGGTCATGAAAACATGACGAACCCATTATGGACCGCCCCGCCCTGCCCGGCGGCGTGCGTCGAACGACGAATTAGACCTAGATCAAACTTTGCGGTTGGGGGAGGTGTCGATGTTGGCGGGCGCTCCCGGTCATGCGGGGGTGCGCGCTGGGAAGCACGGACGGAAGCACGGACGGAAGCATGAAGCGTGCCCGCCAGCCTGCGGCGTGAATCCGTGGAAGTGATCGCCGAAATGGCGTGCGAACCCGCCGGGGGTTTGCGCGAATGGCCCTTGAGCGTGATGCCGTATCACGAGCCGGAGCGCAGAAGCACTGCAATGGGCGTCTGGCCGGAACGGGTGACAGGTATCGAGCAGACCGAGTACTCCGGACTGGAACATCGACCACCCTTGCATGCCTCTTCATACGTCGCCGGGACCACCGATTCCGGCCCTTCGATGACGAAACGACTCTTGTCGGTCCACTGCCCGGCACCGGCGACATCGACGCCCCATAACGTACACAGAGCGTCTCCTGCCGCCCCACCACATGTCCAGGTCGCCACGATTGCGGTCATGCCACCGCATATCGCAGCATCCGTGAGAGGTTGGGCATGGACTAAACCGCTGGCACATGCCGACGCCAGGAAAAACGCCAACTTACGCGCTGCAATCATTGTGTTTGATTACTCAGCACCCCGACCTATCAATTATTTTTTTGAAATATACCTGAGACGTTCGAATTTGGCCAAATCACTCATGATCGACGTCTAAGCAATCTCGGCAGCACACGCTCCCCGGGCTTCACTTGCCAAGCTTCGCATGCGAAATCAACGCCTGAAATCGAGCGTACCCGCATTTGCCGCGAACGGCTTCGAGCCGATTTCAGCGGGCGCGCGAGCCCAAGCCGCGCAGCGGCCTTCCCAGGGACATCTCAAAAATCCGGGCGTTCGCGCCAGAGTCGGAAGCCCCATCGGTTACACTTCCGGTTTGCGTCGATTCGTTTGCCAAATCGGAGCCATGCCGCGTAGAGGATCGGAGCGAGGCCTTGAAGAAAGTTGCCATTCTGCAGTCCAACTATGTCCCGTGGAAGGGATACTTTGAAATCGTCGCTGCCGTCGATGAATTTATCTTGTATGACGACGTACAGTTTACGAAAAACGATTGGCGCAACCGCAATCGGGTGAAGACGCCGTCAGGTGCCCAATGGCTGACCATTCCTGTGGGCTCGTCGATTCACCGCCAGATTCGGGACGTGACGTTCACCGATACGGTATGGGCCCAACGACACTGGAAGACGCTCTGCGCCAATTATCAGGGCGCTAAGGCGTTCCCCGAGATCGCTGACTGGCTCGCCCCCCGATATCTCGACAACCAGCACACGCATCTCTCGACGTTCAACCGAGAATTGATCGAATCGATCTGCGCATTTCTCGAGATCGATACGAAAATCACGTGGTCGTGGGATTACGCAATGACGCAGGGCAAGACCGAGCGTCTGATCAGCTTGTGCCAACAGGCTGGTGCGAATGTCTACGTGTCCGGACCGTCGGCACGCAATTATCTCGATGAAACTGCATTTGAGGCGGCCGGCATCGGCGTGGAGTGGGTTCATTACGGCCCCTACAGGGAATATCCCCAGCTGTGGGGACCCTTCATTCACGAGGTCTCGATTCTGGATCTCCTGTTCAACTGTGGGCGCCAGAGCGTCCAATATCTGAACTGCTCGCGAACGTGAAACTCTCCATTGTCACTACACTGTACCGTTCGAGCGGTTTTCTCGACGAGTTTCATCGTCGAGCTAGTGCTGCGGCACGGGCGTTCGCGCAAGACGATTATGAAATCGTCTATGTCAACGACGGCTCGCCCGACGACAGCCTGGCGCGTGTGCTCGATATCGCACAGGCAGACAGCCACACCGTTGTGGTGGACTTGTCTCGAAATTTCGGGCATCACAAGGCAATGATGACCGGTCTGGCGCAGTCCTGTGGCGATAACGTCTTTCTGATCGACTGTGACCTCGAAGAGTCGCCCGAGTGGCTGCCCGATTTTGCGGCGGCCCGCGAGGCGGCTTCCAGTGATGTCGCCTATGGCGTGCAGGCCACACGCAAAGGCGGATGGTTCGAGCGCCTGAGCGGCCAGTGGTTCTGGTTGCTTTTCAACTGGTTGAGCGACATGCAACTGCCAGCCAATCTCGTCACGGCTCGCCTGATGTCCCGCCGCTATGTCGACGCCCTCCTCCAGCATCGGGAACGAGAAGTTTTCATGGCGGGCCTCTGGCACATCACCGGTTTTGCGCAAACCGCACTCACGGTCAGCAAGCTCAGCAACAGTTCATCGACGTACACCTTCCGAAAAAAAGTGTCGTTGCTGGTGAACTCGATCACATCGTTCAGCAATGCACCGCTTGTCGGCATTTTCTACACCGGGGTGACCATCTCGTTGATGGCAGCCGCCTATGTCGTCTTTCTGCTCGTTCACTGGCTTTTCTTTAACCGACCGCCCTCGGGATGGACATCGGTCATGGCATCGATTTGGCTGATTGGCGGATTGCTGATGTCGAGCGTGGGCGTCATTGGTATTTACCTTTCCAAGGTCTTTTTGGAAACGAAGCATCGCCCGTACACCATTGTGCGTCAGGTCTTCCGTCGCCCGCTATGACACGCAAGATCGCTTTCCTTTGCTCGGGCGGCGGAGGCAATCTTCGCTTCGTCGCGCAGGCCATCACATTGGGCCTGCTTGGGGACGCGCGTCTTTGCATTGTGCTGACCGACCGCGAATGCCTTGCAAATCAGTTCGCGCGAGATCAGGGGATCTCGACGCGGGTAATGGATTTCTCCCGAACAGAGCAGGTAAACATTGGCGCCGCGTTGGCCGACGCGGGCGCCGATATCGTCGTTACCAACGTTCACCGCATTCTCGGCCCGGCGCTCGTCGAGGCGTTCGCGGGAAAGCTGGTCAACTTGCATTACTCATTGTTGCCCGCTTACGCGGGCATGATCGGCACAGCACCGGTCAAGGCGGCACTCGCGGAGGGCGCCAAGTTTATCGGCGTGACCGCACATGATGTGACCGTCGAAGTCGACGCAGGGCGCCCTATTGCGCAAGCAGTCATCCCGACGGATCCGGAGGATACCGTCGATACCGTGATGGACGCGGTCTTCAGAGCCGGTTGCCTGACACTATTGGGCGCGCTGGCGAGTCGCGCCGACATGGTGGAGGTTTCTACCTGCCGACTACATGACAGAGAGGTCGCTTTCAATCCGCCATTGCCGTTTTCGACGTCCGCCTTCGACGACGACTTCTGGCAAACTCTTGCGCGTTACCCAAGCCACGCGACAATTTCGCGCCCCCGTTCCTGACGCCCTCTGCGCCGTCAAATATCCAAAGCCTCAGGAGATTCGCCGCCATGGCGCAAATCACTCACGGTATCCGCAGCATTCTGTCGCATCCGGCCGTCTATTCCGGTTTTCAGCGGTTCATGGGAGCGGAGCGGGATCGCGCCAACTATGTCAACGAGTACCTGATGGCGAGCAGCGGGATGCGTGTACTGGACATCGGTTGCGGTCCCGCCGACATCCTCGCTCATTTGCCGGACGTCGAATACTACGGCTTCGACATCAGTGAGCGATACATTGCCCAGGCCAACGCTCGGTTCTCCGCGCGCAATGCGCGGTTCACATGCGCGATGGTCGACGAAGACAGGCTCGCGGCCTTGCCTCGATTCGACCGGGTCATCGCCATCGGGCTGCTCCACCACCTTGACGACCAGGATGCCATTGCCGTTCTGCGCATGGTCGCCGCGCGCCTCGCGCCGGGCGGTCGCGTAGTGACGTTGGACCCCTGCTTTACCGACGATCAGAATGCTATCGCACGCTGGCTCGTCAAAAGCGACAGGGGCCAGAATGTGCGAACTCGCGAAGGGTACAACGCCCTTGCGCAGCAGGCCTTCAGCCGCGTTCAGGCGACAGTCCGTCACAAATCGTGGATTCCCTACACGCATTGCCATCTCGTTTGCGAGCTGGATTAATGCACACGTTTTTTATCTTTCTTACTGCCAGCCTATGAACTCGGAAAAAATCGAATTCAATCGCCCATTCATGACGGGCAAGGAACTGGAGTACATTTCGCAAGCCAACGAATGGCATCGGCTTGCCGGCGATGGCCCGTTCACCAAGCGCTGCCATGAATGGCTCGAAGCCCGCACGGGCGCCCGTAAGGCGCTATTGACCCACTCATGCACCGCAGCACTCGAGTTAGCCGCCTTGCTACTCGACATTCAGCCGGGTGACGAGATCATCATGCCGTCGTATACGTTCGTCTCGACAGCTAACGCATTCGTACTTCGCGGAGGCGTTCCCGTATTCGTCGACATCCGCGACGACACGCTGAACCTGGATGAGCGCAAGGTAGAAGACGCCATCACCCCACGCACCCGGGCGATCGTGCCGGTGCATTATGCCGGGGTTTCGTGCGACATGGACGCGCTTATGGATATCGCGAAGCGTCGCGACCTCGCCGTTGTGGAAGACGCTGCACAAGGTATTGAGTCCACCTACAAGGGCCGAAAGCTGGGCAGCATCGGAACATTCGGGGCACTCAGTTTCCATGAAACGAAAAACGTGATATCCGGCGAAGGCGGTGCGTTGCTCGTCAACGATCCCGCGCATATTCAACGGGCAGAAATCATTCGTGAAAAGGGAACAGACCGAAGCCGGTTCTTTCGAGGAGAAGTCGACAAATACACGTGGCAGGAGGTGGGCTCGTCCTTCCTGCCGGGGGAATTGATCGCCGCATTCCTATGGGCCCAGTTGGAGCAGGCCGAAGGCATTACCCGGCAACGCCTCGATATCTGGAATTATTATCACGACGCTCTGGCGCCGCTAGAAGCGAGCGGCGCGCTTCGGCGCCCTATCGTCCCAAGGGATTGCGAACATAACGCACACATGTACTACGTTTTGCTTGCGGACGGTATCGACCGGCAGGCAGTACTCGGTGCGCTAAAGGCTTGCGGAGTGCATTCCGTATTCCACTATGTTCCGTTGCACTCGTCCCCCGGGGGGCTGCGCTATGGGCGCACACACGGTGAGCTGACGACGACCGATCATCACGCCGAACGTCTGGTACGTCTGCCGATGTGGATCGGTCTGACGCCGAGCCACCAGGAACACATCGTGCAAGCCCTGGCGCAGACGTGCACGAACCGATAAACAGGAACTACCAACGCGTCGGCCATCTCATCGACATATAGCGTTGTGTTTAATCACCCATGAAAACGTTTCTTCTCGTCATCCCAGTCGCGCTGCTCGTTGCATACAGCCAGATCATGATAAAGCTTCGGGCAGCGGGGGTCGCGGCAGGCGATACGCTGGCGTCGAAACTTGCGGTCATGCTGCGCGACCCGCTGATCGCGTCCGCGTACGGAGCTGCTTTCCTGGCGTCAATCGGCTGGATGGTCATCGTTACGCGACTTCCGCTCGCCGTTGCATTCCCGATATACATTGGCGTGACGTTTGTCATGGTGATCATTGGCGCGCATTGGTTCTTGGGGGAGCAGATAAGTCTGGCGACGGTGGTAGCGGCCGGTTTGATCCTCGCAGGCATTACGATTGGCGTCGCTACCGGGCAGTAACGCAGGCGTCAGACACCATGCACTCGTAACACGATTTAAAAATCGCTCGCCGCCTCGCAAACACGAACCGCCCGTCACTGATCCCGGAAATGAACGCTCCGGACCGGCCCAAAACCTTCGAGACCTATGCGAACGAAGCGCTTTTCGCTGTCGGTAGCTCGACCAGGACCCCGGCGGACTCGCCTGGGGCGCCGAAGTGCTGGAAGTCGGGGCAGGACCCCATCTGCTGAGCTGTCAACTGGTCCGCGAAGGATTGCGCGTCAGCGCTCTCGAACCCGCGGGCCAAGGATTTTCACTCTTCGCAAAGTTTCAGGAAATCGTGCTGCGCGTGGCGCCGCAGGCGAGTTGCGCCCCTCGATCATTGTCAGTCCGGAAAATCGCTCGACGTCGACCCATTAGCGCGGCATAACAAACGGCGAAGGCAGCGCAGCGAAAGCGGAAAAATTTTGACTTTTAGCAGGGAAAGTTTCCCGGACTGGGAAAATGAGAAATGCTTAATGCTTTGAACTACAAGGGAATTTTGGGGTGACCGATGGGACTCGAACCCACGACGACTGGAATCACAATCCAGTCCCAAAATCGGCCATTTTCATTCAAAATCAGCTAGTTATCAAAAAGATTTCGGAATAAACAAACGTCATCTGCACACCATTTCATGCGGGTTTCCAGAGATGCATTCCGAATTTTTCGCCCCTGGGATACCGATTTCGGCGCAGGTTCGCCGACGAACGTCGCCACATCCGGCAGCGCCAAGAACAACCTCGCCTCATCGATCGAACTAACACCCCAACAGGTCATCTGGATCGCCCTTCCCTATTATGTCGCAAGCGGGACTGGGAGGACGGGACTCGAACCCCAGAACAATACCTGTCTCATAAGGTTTCCGCAGGACATGCTGGCATAATGCTGGCAAATCGACTGGCCATACCCACATTGACCTGCCCCCGGTTTTAGTCCGAAACGCTTTTAGAGTCCGAGGTTAAAAACTTCTGTTCTTCATGCGCCCGAGCA
>NZ_CABPSQ010000022.1 GCF_902459775.1 Pandoraea captiosa | reverse complement strand
TGAAAGTAGGTAATCGTCAGGTTCCCCTTAAAAACCCCTTGCTACCCAGTAGCGAGGGGTTTTTGCTTTTGGGCGGGCTTTTGTGCGTGCTTTGCGTAATTCGCACTTCCACCTGCAACCGGCGCCAAGCTTGGTCTCGCGCTCACTCGCAGCGTAGCGGTACTCCTGTGCTTCCGGTCGGGCCTCTCCGTTCCTGCGTTCGTCGGCCACTGCCGCATTCACGCCACTCCAGTCCATCGCATGGCGCGTGCATTGGGAACGCTATAAGTCCTGAGGCTCGGTTGGCGCCAGGTTGATCCTCGTAGCTACCCCGTCATTGGTTTCTCCGCACGATAGCTTCGCATCGAGCTAGAGGCCGACCCTTGCGACGCCGGGGCCTTTTCCTCCGCCGCGCTTGAGCACCTCGAATAGTGTTGCATTGGCATCACGAAGTGAAATCCCCGGTAGATCGGCGGTCGATTTCTCGCTTAGCATTCCGCCACGGGGTTAGTGGTAGTTCGGGGAGTGAAACAAGTGGTGAGACGGTATTGGAAAGAGCGCGCTACTCGATGGCGTGTAGGTGCGACGGTTTGCGTGAGCGGGGCCATCGTGCTTTGGGGACTCAGTGGATGCACGTCTTTGGGGTCGTCACCGACGCCACAAGCAGAATCTCTGGCGTCCACGTCCCATGGAGAGATCGCGCCACTCTCCGCTCCCGTTGATGCTCAAGGGCTTCCACCCCATTGGGAAACCTATCTCGTCACACGCAATAAGCGACTGACACGCTATGAGCAAACCGCTGACGGAGACGGTATCGCTGTGGTCCGCGCGACAGTGCAGGGATCTGCCTCGGGACTAGCGCAGAAACTCGATATTCCGGTCTACCCAGGGGCCAGGCTGACATGGCGTTGGCGAGCGGATGCCTTGCCTACCAACGCCGACATCCGCACCAAACGGTCCGACGATGCCCCCGTGCGCATAGCGCTCGCCTTCGACGGCGATCCCGCGAAATTGTCCATGCAGGACCATATGCATCGCGAGTTGGCCCGCATGGTGAGCGGGCGCGAGTTGCCCTTCGCTACGCTGATGTACACATGGGGCGATGACAAATTAGCGACCAACGAACTGGTTCCAAATCCTTATACGGGGCGCATTCGATCCATCGTTGTCGAGCGCGGTAGCCAACATTTGGGCACTTGGCAGACGTATTCTCGTGATATCGCGAAGGATTACGAGAGGGCGTTCGGTGAGCGTCCCGGGCGCCTGATTGGCATCGCCATCATGAGCGATGGCGACAACACGCAGTCCGACTTCATTGCATGGTACGGGGACATTCGTCTGGATACGGATGGTATTCCCACGACAACCGCAGCCAAGTAGCGCGACACCCACGTTGAAAAGAAAAAGCCGGCGACTTGAAATCGCCGGCTCTTTGCTTGTTACCGAATCTCAGTGAGGTTGGTGATTACTTGTTTCGCTCGAAATACGTTTCGACGAGCTTGACCCAGTAAGTCCCCCCGAGCGGCAGCAAGTCATCGTTGAAATCGTAGCTGGCGTTATGAAGGTTACAGGGACCAAGGCCATGGCCAATGTCACGATGTGCCCCGTCCCCATTGCCGATAAAGACGTACGCGCCCGGCTTTTCGAGCAGCATGAACGAGAAGTCCTCGGCTCCCATCGTCGGCTCAACCTTGTCGTTGACGTTCTCGTCGCTCACGATCTGGCGCATCACGTCGGCGCACAGTGCAGCCATCGCGGGCTCATTAATGGTTGGCGGATAGTTGCGCTGGAATTCGATTTCCGCCGAGCATCCGAGGCCCTTGGCGACGAACTCCGAGATTTCGCGAAGTCGGCTCTCGATCAGGTCAAGGACTTCGATGGAGAAAGTGCGAATCGTGCCGCCAAGCCATGCGACGTCGGGCACCACGTTAGTCGTGTCACCGGCATGGATTTGGGTAATGGAGAGCACCGCCGCGTCAATGGGGCGCTTGTTGCGGGTAATGATGCTCTGCAGCGCCTGTGCAACCTGAACGGCAGCAATGACAGGATCGATCCCGGCGTTAGGAATGCCCGCATGGGTACCCTTGCCCCGGATCGTAATCTTGAACTCGTTGCTGGACGCCATCATGGGGCCGGGCGTTACGGCAAACGTGCCGGTCGGTACACCCGGCCAGTTGTGCATGCCGAACACCGCGTCCATCGGGAAGCGCGTGAACAGGCCGTCCTTGATCATTTCGCGCGCGCCACCACCACCTTCCTCTGCGGGCTGGAAAATCAGATAGACGGTGCCGTCGAAATTGCGATGCTTCTGAAGGTATTGCGCCGCAGCGAGCAGCATGGCGGTGTGACCGTCATGTCCGCAGGCGTGCATTTTGCCTTCATGCTTGGAGGCGTGTTCGAACGTATTGGCCTCATGGATGGGCAAGGCGTCCATATCGGCGCGCAGACCGATAGCGCGGTTGCTGCTGCCATTCTTGATGATGCCGACAACGCCCGTCGTGCCAAGGCCTCGGTGAATGGGGATTCCCCATTGGGTCAAGGTTTCCGCGACAACATCGGACGTGCGTTTCTCTTCGAAGCAGAGTTCCGGATGTGCGTGAATGTCACGTCGAATGGTCTGAATTTCGCCGCGGGCGGCGTCGATTTCTGGGATGAGCTTCATGACGGGTTCCTGCTGAGCGCAATGGCTCATCTTACCCCGAATGGTTAGGTCTGGCACCTTACCCGGAATTGTCCGAACGGCGGGTCGGACAAGGCCGAAAAATGGCCGAATGCCCCGTGCGACGGGGCAGTGCCCGGATGAACGTAATACAATATCGCCAGCGTCCCAACGTTGTGCGGCGCGGTAATCCGGTAGAGAGAGGAGTAGTTTGATGACGACCAATACCCACGTCGTTCGGGCCGCATGTCCGCATGACTGCCCCGATACGTGTGCACTGCATGTGACGGTGGAGAATGGCGTCGCGATCAAGGTGCAGGGGGACCCTGACCACCCGACGACCAATGGTGTCTTGTGTACGAAAGTCTCTCGCTATACCGAGCGGACCTACCACCCTGATCGCTTGTTGCATCCGCTCAAGCGGGTCGGTCCCAAGGGCAGTGGTCAATTCGTTCGTGTCAGTTGGGACGAAGCCCTCGATGAGATCGCGTCGCGGCTCGGCGCTATTGCGGCACGGGAGCCGGAGGCGATTCTGCCCTACAGCTATGCCGGCACGATGGGATTCGTCCAAGGCGAGTCGATGGCCGCACGTTTCTTCAACAAGATCGGGGCCTCCGATCTCGATCGCACCATCTGCGCAAGCGCAGGCGCGGCGGGCATGCGATACACCTACGGCGCCGGCGTCGGCATGCACGTCGAGCATTTTGCCGACAGCAAACTGATCCTGATCTGGGGGAGCAACCCCATCACGTCGAGCGTGCATTTCTGGGCCATCGCGCAGGAGGCAAAGCGCCGGGGCGCGAAGCTGATCGCCATCGATCCCTATCGCTCGCTCACCGCCGAAAAGTGCCATCAGCACATTGCGCTGTTGCCCGGCACGGACGCCGCGCTCGCGCTGGGCATGATGCACGTCCTCATCAACGAAGATCTGGTCGATCACGAATACATCGCGCGACATACGATCGGCTACAACGAGCTCAAAGAGCGCGTGAGAGGGTACACGCCCGCGCGCGTCGCAGAGATTTGTGGCATTACGAAGGACACTGTCGTGAACCTGGCTCGCGAGTACGCGAGTGCGAAGCCGGCAGCGATCCGACTGAACTACGGGATGCAGCGTGCCAAAGGCGGTGGTCAGGCTACGCGTGCGGTGGCGTGCCTACCGGCGCTCATCGGCGCGTGGCGGGATCCGGCGGGCGGATTGCTGATGTCGTCGTCCGGCTATGCACCGGTGGACGTGCTGGCTCAGGCGCGTCCCGACCTTCGCCCACGACAGGACCGCGCGCCGCGATTGGTCAACATGAGCGCGATCGGAGATGCGCTGTGCCACCCGGGCGACGAAACATTCGGTCCCAAAATCGAGGCGCTGGTGGTGTACAACAGCAATCCGGTGGCTGTCGCGCCGGAATCCGGCAAGGTCGCAAGCGGTTTCGGTCGTGAGGATCTCTTTACGGTGGTGCTGGAGCATTTCCAGACGGACACAGCGGATTATGCGGACTTCGTGCTTCCCGCGACGACCCAGCTCGAACACCTCGACATTCATAAGGCTTACGGCCACACCTATTTGCTGGCGAACAACCCTGCGATTGCACCGCTCGGCGAGGCGAAACCGAATTCCGAAATATTCCGACTGCTAGCCAAGCGTATGGGGTGGCAGGACGCCTGCTTCTCCGACACCGACGACGAATTGGCGGCGCAATCGATTCGCTGGAGCGACCCGCGCATGGCCGGAAGCGATTGGGAGACGCTCAAGCGCAACGGGTGGATTCGCTACGATCTGCCGGAAGCGCCGTTTGCCAATGGCCAGTTCTATACGCCGTCCGGCAAGTGCGAGTTTTACTCCGAGCGAATGTTGCAAGAAGGTTTCGACCCGCTGCCGGATTGGGTGCCACCGTATGAGTCGGTCGCCAGCAATCCACAGTTGGCATCGCGCTACCCGTTGGCCATGATTTCGCCGCCGGCCCGTAACTTCCTGAATTCGAGCTTCGTCAACGTCGACAGTCTGCGCGCGTCGGTCGGTGAACCGACGTTGGATATTCATCCGTCGGATGCCGTCACACGAGGCATTGCGGATGGCGATGAGGTACGCATTTTCAATGATCGTGGCACGTTGAACGCCAAGGCGCGCATCACGGACAAGGCGCGTGAGGGTGTTGTCGTCGGCCTGTCGATCTGGTGGAAGAAGCTGGCGCCGGATGGGAAGAATGCCAACGAAGTCACAAGCCAGAACCTCACCGACCTTGGGCGCGCCCCGACTTTCTACGATTGCCTGGTGGAGGTCGCGCCGGTTTGAGATCGGGCGCTGTTCGTCTGCTGCCCCGGAGGAGCCTGACCATGTCGATGGCGTTTTTGATGCGCATGCGCCAGACGTGGTGCACGATTGGCATCATCGTCGCGTGCGGTATGGGGCTTGCACTCTCGGGCTGCGGACAGGTCGGCTATTACGCTCAGTCGATTAACGGGCATTTTACGGTCTTGCATGCGGCAAAGCCGGTGTCCGATCTGGTGACTGACCCGGCAATTGACCCTCGCCTTCGCACGCGGCTGATCGAGGCTGAGCAAATCCGAAGCTATGCGGTCTCGGTGCTGGGCGAGCCCGACAATGGGAGCTACCGTAGCTACGCCGACCTGAAGCGACCATTCGTCGTCTACAACGTCTTTGCCGCCCCGGCGCTATCGCTGAAACTCCACGAGTCTTGTCTTCTTGTCGTCGGATGCGTTGAGTACCGCGGCTATTACTCTCGCGAATCGGCCGAGGCTTATGCCGCAGCGTTGCATCGGGAGGGCTGGGAAACCTTCGTGGCGGGCATTCCCGCATACTCGACGCTGGGCTATTTCGATGACCCGCTCTTAAACACGTTCATCTATCTCCCGCGGGCCGAGGTGGCACGCATGATCTTCCATGAGCTCGCGCATCAGATACTGTTCGTCCGCGGAGATACGGCGTTCAATGAGTCCTTCGCCGTGACAGTGGAAACCGTGGGCGTGCGCCGCTGGCTGACCGCACACCCGGATGCCGCGATCGAATATGAGCGCTACGATTCGCACCGTCGCGAGTTTCGGAAGTTGGTGGATGGGTATCGGGAGCGTCTCGAATTGCTGTACGGGGGCTCGGCGCCTGATGCCCAAAAGCTGGCGAGCAAGGAAGCCTTGTTCGCTCGCATGCGTGCCGACTATGAGGCGTTGAAGGCATCGTGGGGCGGCTACAGAGGATTCGATGTATGGTTTGCCAGCGATCTGAACAACGCCAAGATCGGATCTTTCGCCACCTACAACCAATGGGTGCCGGCGTTCATGGCGCTGCTGGCGCAGAAGGAAGACGACTTGCCCTCGTTCTACGCGGCGGTCAAGGCGATGTCGAAGCGACCGGAGCCCGAGCGTAACGAGATGCTGACTGCGCTGGACGCGACGCCCGAAGCGGCCGCAGCACGGGGCCTGCTGGATGCGCCGGCACGAGCGAGTCGTTAGGTCGTGTGAGATGCCCCCTGTCAGGCAATTACCGCCTTCAAATCCCCGAGTAACAGATAAAGCTGGTGCCGCTGTTCCTCCGGCAATCTGCCCAGGCGCTGCTCGATCCATTCCTCGTGGGAGCGCGCCATGTTGGAAAAGGCCTTTTTCCCGCGCGGCGTGAGCTTGATCAGGAAAGCGCGCCGGTCGTTGACGACGGTTTCGCGCGTCACCCAACCCTCTTTTTCCAGTTGATCGGTAATGCCGGTGACGTTTCCGCCGGTGACCATCATCCGTTTGCTCAACTCGCCCATCTTGAGCCCTTCGGGATGTCGATCCAGCTGCGCAAGCAAGTCAAAGCGCGGCAGCGTGCAGTCGAACTCCTGACGCAGGCGCGAGCGGATATCCGTCTCGATCAGGTTGGCGCACGTAAGCAGACGCAGCCAGAGACGCAGGGCGTCATGCTCGCGGTCGTGCGCTCGCGTTTCGAGATCGAGAGAGTCGGATTCGGCGAGGCTCATGGTCAGCGAGAGAGAAATTTACAATGTGGAAATTTTAGGTTTGAAATAAACGCGCGGTCAAGCTAGGGGCGACACGAGGCCGTCGCTCTCGCGGGAGTCTCTGTTTCGAAAGGCTTCGAGCTAACAAAAAAAGGGCACCCGAAGGTGCCCTTTCGTCAAAGCCTAAGTGACAGAAACTGTCAGCTTAGAACTTGTGACGGATACCGGCCGTAACAGCGAACTGGTTCGTGCTGTTCGAGAAGCCCAGGCCGTTCAACGATGCGCCGCCAGGAGCGTCGTTGTTGGCGTGTTGCCACAGACCAACCAGGTACGTGTCCGTGCGCTTCGACAGGAAGTAGTCGACGCCCAGGTTGACTTGGTGGTACTTCGGCGACACGCTGCTGCCCGTCAGGTTAAGCGTCGACCACGTGTACGTGTACGATGCGCCCAGTTGCAGAGCCGGGGTCAGCATGTACTTGGCGTTCAGTTCGGCGTTGTCGAACTTCCAGCTGCCGCCACCGATGTACTGGTACACGCTGTGAGCGTAGACCAGACCCACCGTTGCCGGACCGAAGGCGTACGAACCGCCTGCCGATGCGATCCATGCCTTGTCGCTGGCAACTGCGCCGCCGAGCGTCATCGGGGTCGTAGCATCGCCGCCGTTGTTGATCACGCCGCTGGCGTTGCTAGCCGGCGAACCGAGGTACAAGTAGCCTGCGCCGAACGACACCGGGCCGTTAGCGTAGCCCAGACCGAACGAGTAAGCACGGTTGTTGGCGAAGCCCGAACCGGTCGAACCGTTGTTAGCCGAGTTCGAGAAGCCATACATACCGCCGGCGCTGAAGCCGTTGTAGTTGACCGTCGTGTACTTGACCGAGTTGTTGACGCGGAACGAGTTGTTCAGGTTGTCGTTGTCGAACGGGTGAGCACCCGCGAACGTCGACCACTGGCTACCCGAAGCGTACGGACCAACGAAGTCAACCACGGAGTCGTACTGACGACCGATGGTCAGCGTACCAGCCGTTGCGCTGCTCAGACCAACGTAGGCTTGACGACCGAACATACGGCCGTTCTGGCCCAGCGTGCCCGAACCCAGGTTGAAGCCGTTTTCCAAGACGAAGATCGCCTTCAGGCCGCCACCGAGGTCTTCAGCACCCTTCAGGCCCCAACGCGAACCTTGCAGGTTGCCGTTGGCGAACTGGAAGTTCTTCGAGGTGTTGCCCGTGCCGGCCAGGTTACCACCGGTCTTGCTGACGTATTGCAGGCCAGCGTCGATGATACCGTACAGGGTCACGCTGCTTTGTGCGTGAGCAGCGCCAGCGAATGCGCCGAGCACACCCAGAGCGAGAAGCGACTTTTTCATTGAGTGATCTCCAAAGGATTGTGAGATTTGTTTAACAAGGTCACTAGTGATAACGTCCTTGCTAATCAACTTCGCGAGAAGTTGGACGTAATGTAACAAATTCACTTTGGGCGGCAAAGGAAAAGGCCGGTTTTACGCGGGTTTGCGACGGGTTTTGTTTCGTTTACGCAACATCGTGGAAACCGGCGTCTGGCGGGGATTTCGCGCGTTTGCGCCCGCGCAAGGCGCGCCGGATAAAGGGGCGTATCATCGGCGGCAGACGCGAACGAATCGTCCAACGTTCCACATAGTGAAAGATTGAAGCGAGTTGAAAGTACGATGTTCTCCGACAGCCTGATTTCCGAACTTGACCGTGGCCTGCGTGCAATCGCGGGGGTTACGCAAGCTTCCCGTCCGACGCCTACCCCCGTAACCGCTACGAATAGTGACGCCCCCATCGCGGATGACGCACTGACGTCAGAGGAGCGTCGCCACGTGGCTGGCCTGATGCGGGTCAATCATGTCGGCGAGGTCTGTGCGCAGGCGTTGTATCAGGCACAGAAACTGGCCACGAAGCGCCCGGAGCTGCGACGTGCCTTCGAGCATGCCGGGAAGGAAGAAGAGGACCACCTGGCATGGACGGCGCACCGCCTGTCCGAACTGGGCTCGCGCCCGAGCCTGCTCAATCCGCTGTGGTACGCCGGCGCGTTTGCGATCGGCTTTGTCGCCGGGAAGTGCGGCGACAAAGTGAGCCTCGGCTTCATGTCGGAGACGGAGCGCCAGGTGGAGCACCATCTGGATAGTCATCTGGACGAACTGCCGCCGCACGATTTGCGCTCGCGCGCCATCGTCGATCAAATGCGCGTCGACGAGATCGAGCACGGTCAGGCTGCACGCGACGCCGGTGGCGTCGAATTGCCGGTCCCCGTACAGCGCGTGATGCGCGCTGCCGCCAAAGTCATGACGACGACGGCCTACTATATATAGTGTGTTCGGAACGTCCCCCCGAAAGACCCCCTACCTCCTGAGTCGACATCCTCGCGTTTCACGTCACGGCCAACGACGGCGTCGTTTTGGCTCGGCGTGAGCGCGCACTACCCGGTATCGATAGTGATGGCGGGCCTCCCGCGAGGCGATGCCTGAAATATGAGGTTCCACTTTCACTATCGCACTTATGTCTTTAATTTTCCTGACAAAATTCCGTTTTCTCGCTTTAGGAAAGTGAGCTAAGTCATTGTTCTGTCTACCAAATTCCCTTCGAAAAACGGGCGAAACGCTTGACCGGCCATACACTCTCCTCTAAAGTGGGAAATAGTGTGAGAAAGTGTATTTTTGTGTGGCGTAGGGCACAAAATCTTTCTCTTTCGGCATGACGGGCAGGCGGACGAAACCTCACGGGAGCGCACGTGTTTCAGGGAGCCTCGGCACTTTCACTGGATGCAAAGGGACGGATGTCGATTCCGGCCCGGCACCGTGACGTGCTTCAGGGCGACGCTGAAGGCAAGGTGACGATCACCAAGCACCCGGATGGATGTCTGTTGCTGTTCCCGCGTCCCGAATGGGAGATCTTCCGCGGCAAGATCGCCGCACTGCCGATGGACGCGCACTGGTGGCGACGCATTTTTCTGGGCAATGCGGCCGATGTCGAGATGGATTCGGCGGGCCGTGTCCTGGTGGCGCCGGAGTTGCGTGCGGCCGCGGGCATGGACAAGGAAGTCATGCTGCTGGGCATGGGCAGTCATTTCGAACTCTGGGATGCCGCGACATATGCCGCCAAGGAACAGGCGGCGATGGCGCAGGGCATGCCGGAGGCACTGAAGAACTTCACTTTTTGACAGATCAGGTGGTCCGACGAGCATGGCGCAAGCGGTGGAAACGGTAATGCAGCACCGCACGGTCCTGCTGGAGGAGGCCGTGGATGCCTTGCTGTGGCGCGACGATGGCGTATACGTCGACGGCACGTTCGGCCGCGGCGGGCACAGTCGCAGGCTGCTCGAACGGCTGGGCCCGAAGGGCAGACTGATCGCGTTCGACAAGGACCCTCAAGCGATCGCGGAGGCGGCAAAGATTGCCGATCCGCGATTTTCGATTGAGCACGACAGCTTCGCGACGTTGCGCGAAGCGATGGCCCGGCAAGGCATTGAGAAGGTGTCGGGCGTTTTGCTGGACCTGGGCGTTTCGTCGCCGCAGTTCGACGACCCCGCGCGCGGATTCAGTTTCCGTTTCGACGGCCCGCTCGACATGCGCATGGATCCCACGCGCGGCGAGTCGGCCGCCGACTGGCTGGCTCGGGCAACGCTGGAAGAAATGACGGAGGTCATCAAGGACTATGGGGAAGAACGGTTTGCTTTTCAGATTGCAAAGGCGCTTGTTGCTCGCCGGGCAGACGCCGACCGCCTCGGGCCTCTCGTCAGTACACGCGAGCTTGCCTCGATCGTGGCGGGCGCCGTCAAGACCCGTGAGAAGGGCAAGGACCCGGCAACACGTACCTTTCAGGCTTTACGGATTCACGTCAATCAAGAGCTTGCGGACTTGCAGATAGCACTGGATGTGGCGGCCGATGTCCTCGAAACGGGAGGCAGACTCGTGGCGATCAGCTTTCATTCGCTGGAAGACCGTATCGTGAAGCGCTTCATGCAAGCGCGCTCGAGCGCACCGGCGGTGGATCGCCGCGTGCCTTTGCGCGCCCACGAAATTCCCGAGCCGCCGTTCAAAGCCAGCCGGAAGATCAAGCCGTCGGACGCCGAGATCGAAGCGAACCCGCGTTCGCGCTCGGCAATCATGCGTGTGATGGAGCGGGTGTCGTCATGAGCCGGCTCAATATCCTCCTGCTCGCGCTGCTCATCGGCTGCGCGCTCTCTCTGATCAATGCGCAGTACCGCGCACGTGGCACGTTCGTCGAACTGAACCGTGAGCAGGCGCTCGAGCATCAGTTGCTGCAGGACTGGGATCGTCTGCAGTACGAGCAGAGCGCCCAGAGCAAGAGCGCCCGTATCGAGAGCGTGGCGCGCAGCGACCTGAAGATGCAGGCCGTCTCGCCGGGTCGCACGCAGTACCTGTCCGCCCCCGCCGGTGGTTCCGGTGCCATGGTTGATGTGCCGGTGCCCACGGCGAGCGCTGCGTCGGCCCCTGCGAGCGGAGGCAAGCGATGATTCGCCGCAAAGACGCCAAGGCCAAGACCAAGGATGTGCAGTTCTCTGCCAGCCCGGTCCTGTCCGTGCGTCTGCCGATGTGGCGCTCCAAGATGCTCGTCTTCGTGATCTTCGGTGCCTTCGCATCGCTGGTCGCGCGCGCATTCTGGATTCAGGGGCCGGGCAATGCCTTCTATCAGCGTCAGGGCGAGAGCCGTTACGAACGCACACTGGAGATGTCCGCCACGCGCGGCAAAGTGTTCGACCGTAACGGGCAGGTGCTTGCCACCAGTCTGCCGGTCAAGGCCATCTGGGCGATTCCGGAAGACGTGCCCGACGACGTCTCGGCCGAGCAGGTGCGCAAGCTGGCCCGACTGCTCGAGATGAGCGAGCCGGATCTGCGTCGCAAATTCAACCAGGAAAAGAGCTTCGTCTATGTGAAGCGGCAAGTCTTGCCCGATGTGGCCAAGCAGGTCGCGGAACTCGATATTCCCGGCGTGTATCAGCGCAAGGAATACAAGCGCTTCTACCCCGAGGGCGAAATCGCCGCGCATGTGGTCGGGTTCACGAACGTCGAGGATATTGGCCAGGAAGGTGTCGAGCTTTCGATGCAGAAGGACCTGGCCGCTACACCGGGTAGCCGTCGCGTGATCAAGGATCGTCTTGGTCGTGTGGTCGAGGACCTCGACATCCTGGCGCAGCCGCGCGACGGCCACGACATCACACTCTCGATCGACAGCAAGATCCAGTTCCTCGCCTACAGCGAACTCAAGGACGCCATCGAGCGCACCGGGGCGAAGGCGGGCAGCGCCGTGGTGCTCGACGTGCGCACGGGCGAAGTGCTCGCGCTCGTCAACTTGCCGACGTACAACCCGAACAACCGGACGAATCTGACAGGCGCGCAGTTGCGCAATCGCGTCATTACCGACACCTTCGAGCCCGGCTCGATCATGAAGCCGATCACCATTGCGGCGGCCATCGAAAACGGCTACGTGAAGCCGACGTCGACGGTGATGACCACGGGGCGTGCCAACTTCTTCGGCGCGAACATTACCGACACGCACGATTACGGCTTGTTGACCGTGGCCGGCGTTATTCAGAAGTCGAGCAACATCGGCACCGCCAAGATTGCGTTGCAGATGAAGCCGCAGGAAATGTGGGACATGTTCACCAGCGTCGGTCTGGGGCAGGCGCCGAAGCTCGGTTTCCCGGGCGCGGTGGCGGGACGTCTGCGCCCGGCCAAAAGTTGGCGTCCGATCGAGCAGGCGACGATGGGGTACGGCTACGGCCTGTCGGCGTCGCTGATTCAGTTGGCCCGTGCGTACACCGTCTTCGCGCATGACGGCGAATTGCTCCCGATCTCCATCTACAAGACAGACGGCAGTGTGGTGAAGGGAACGCAGGTGATCTCGCCCGCGACCGCTCGCGAAGTGCGCAAGATGCTCGAAATGGTGACGTCGCCGGGCGGCACCGCCACGCGCGCGCAGGTCATCGGCTATCGCGTCGGCGGCAAGACCGGTACGGCGTACAAGCAATCGGGCCGCGGATACGACAAGAGCAAGTACCGCGCGTCGTTCGTCGGCATGGCGCCGATGTCCGAGCCGCGCATCATCGTGGCCGTCACGCTCGATGAGCCGGGCCGCGGATCGCACTACGGTGGTGTCGCCGCGGGCCCGGTGTTCGCGTCGATCGTGGGTGGCACGCTGCGTGCATTGAACGTGGTGCCGGATTCGCCGGTGACCAAGCTGGTCGTGAGCGACAAGGTGGAGGAGAGCGAGCCATGGGCACCGTGACGCCGACGCCGCAAAATCCCGCCACGTTCGCGATGATCGCGGATGCCGCCGATCGCGCCACGCTCGCGCAGACATGGGACTGGCTGCGCCGCACGGTGCCGGCCACGGCAACGCTGCATGCCGACAGCCGTCGCGTCGCGCCGGGGGATGTGTTCGTCGCCTACGCGGTCAAGGGCGCCGATAGCCGGGGCTTCATTGCGGACGCCGTGGAACGTGGCGCCGCCGCCGTGCTCTGGCAGACGGACGACTTCACGTGGCCTGCGTCGCTCAGCAGTCTGGCCAGCGTGCCGCAGTTCGGCGTGCCGCGCCTGGACTGGCTGGCGGGTCCGCTGGCGGCGCTGTGGTACGGCGAGCCGAGTGTCGGTATGACGATGCTCGGTGTGACGGGCACCAACGGCAAGACCTCATGCAGCCAATGGCTGGCGCAATTGCTGACCAGAACGAATGTGCGCAGTGCCGTGATCGGTACGCTGGGCAGCGGATTCCCGGGGCATCTCACGGTGACGGGGTTTACGACGCCCGACGCCGTCCAGCTCCAGCACAGCCTGGACGATCTGCGCGCGCAGGGCGCAGCGGCGATCGCGATGGAAGTGTCATCGCACGGTCTGTACCAGGGCCGGGTCAACGGCGTCGCGTTCGACGTCGCCATTTTCACCAATCTGACGCAGGACCACCTCGACTACCACGGCACGATGGCCGAATACGAGGCGGCCAAGGCGCGCCTGTTCGACTGGCCGGGGTTGAAGGCTGCGGTCATCAATCGCGACGACGCGATGGGGCAACGTTTGCTCGCGCATCTGGCGGGCAAGACGCCGGTCATCGCGGTCTTCGAATACGGCCTTCACGGCAGCGCCACGTCATCGCACGGCAACCGTGTGTTGCGCGCCGAGGATATTCGCGCGACGACTTCCGGTACGCGTTTCACGCTGCATATCGACGACCGGAGTCAGCAGGTCACGGTGCCGTTGATCGGTGAGTTCAACATCAGCAACGCGCTGGCCGTGCTGGGCGCGGCGCTTGCCGCCGGTGTTGCGCAGGACGCCGCCATCGCCGGCCTCGCCACGCTCGAACCCGTCTCCGGTCGCATGGAGCAGATCGGGCAGCCGGGGCAGCCTCTGGTGGTCATCGACTACGCCCACACGCCCGACGCGCTGGATAAGACGCTTGCCGCGTTGCGCCCGGTGACCGAGGCGCGCGGCGGCAAGCTCGTGTGCGTGTTCGGCTGCGGTGGCGATCGCGATGCGGGCAAACGTCCGCAAATGGGCGCGGTTGCCGAGCGGCTGGCCGATGCCGTGGTGCTCACGAGCGACAACCCGCGCACCGAGGTGCCGGCCGACATCATGGCGCAGATTGCCGCCGGTCTGACCCGGCCCGACGCGGCACGTCGCATCGAGGATCGCGCCAGCGCGATTCTTCAGGCCGTGCGCGGGGCGCAGCCGGCGGACGTTGTGCTGGTTGCGGGCAAAGGGCACGAAAGTACACAGGAAATCATGGGCAAGAAGCGGCCGTTCTCCGACCAGGAGCACGCGCGTCTGGCGCTCGCTGCACGTGCGACGACGGTGCGCGGAGGTGGCGAATGACGCAAACGATCATGTGGCAACTGAGCGACGCCAACGCCGCCGTGGCCGACTCGCAGGTGCTGGGCGCGCCGTCGACGGCGTTCTCGCGAATCGTGACGGACAGCCGCTCGGTCCAGCCCGGCGATCTTTTCGTGGCGCTCAAGGGTGAGCGTTTTGATGCGCACGACTTCCTGCCCGATGTGGCGCGCGCCGGCGCAGCCGCCGTGGTGGCGACGCACGTGCCGGAAGGCTTCGCAACGCCGGCGCTTATCGTGCCTGACACGCGCATCGCGCTGGGCGAGATGGCTGCGGCATGGCGTCGCCGCTTTGCCATTCCCGTGGTGGCGGTGACCGGCAGCAACGGCAAAACGACCGTCAAGGAAATGATCTCGGCCATCTTTGCCGAGGCGGTGGGCGCGCAGGCGCGTCTGGCGACGGCGGGCAACTTCAACAACGACATCGGTCTGCCGCTGACGGTGTTTCGTCTGAAAGACGGCGACAAGCTGGCCGTGCTCGAACTCGGCATGAACCATCCGGGCGAGACGGCATACCTCGCGAAGATCGCGCAGCCGACGGTGGCCGTCATCAATAACGCGCAGCGCGAACACCAGGAATTCATGGTGAGCGTGGCCGCCGTGGCCGAAGAGCATTCCGCCGTGCTGGCGGCGCTGTCCGACGACGGCGTGGCCGTTTTTCCCGCAGACAGCGAATTCGCACCGATGTGGCGCGAAGTCGCGAATCAGCAGACGAATCAGCAGACGAATCAGCAGACGAATAAGCGCCGCGTGCTCGACTTCGCGCTGGACGCGCGCGCGGCCGTGTCGGGCCGTTACGACGTGGCGACCCGCGTACTGCGCGTGGCCTCGCCTGCCGGCGAGTTTTCGCTCACGTTGCCGTTGCTCGGAGAGCACAACGCGCGCAATGCACTGGCGGCGATTGCCTGCGCCTTGGGCGCCCATGTCGATATCGGCTCGATCGTGCGGGCACTCGAAGCGTTTTCCGCCGTCAAAGGCCGTCTCCAGGTGTCCACGCTTTCGAAGGGACCGCTGGCAGGTGTCACGTTGATCGACGACACCTATAATGCGAACCCCGATTCCGTACGGGCCGCAATCGACGTACTCGCGCAAACGCCTGCACCGCGCGTTCTGGTGTTGGGCGACATGGGCGAAGTCGGCGACAACGGGCCCGCATTTCATCGCGAGGTGGGCGAATACGCCGCACAGCGCGGTATCGATCGTCTGCTGGCCCTGGGCGAGCAGACGCCGGCGAGCGTTGCCGCTTTCGGCGACGGCGGCGAACATTTTTCGGATGTGACCGATGTGGCGCCACTTGTGGCGGCGTTGAACGCCACCTTGAGTGCGCCTGCGACGGTGTTGGTGAAGGGAAGCCGCTTCATGCGGATGGAGCGCGTGCTCGACCAATTGCGCGCGACGAGTGAAGGCGGGGGCGGCGACGCCCCGGCCAAGTGATAAAGGATTGATGGAATGCTGCTGACGTTAGCGCAATGGCTGCAAGCGGATGCGAGCTATTTGCGCGTGTTCAACTACCTGACGTTTCGGGCCGTGATGGCAAGCCTCACGGCGCTGGTGATCGGGCTCTCGTTCGGGCCGATGGTCATTCGCAAGCTCGCCGAAATGAAGGTGGGACAAGCGGTGCGTACCGACGGCCCGCAGACCCACCTGGTGAAGTCGGGTACGCCCACGATGGGCGGCGTGCTGATCCTGATCGGCATTACCGTCGCCACGCTGCTCTGGGCGGATCTGAGCAATCGTTTCATCTGGATCGTGCTGCTCGTCACGCTGGGTTTCGGCATCATCGGCTGGATCGACGACTACCGGAAGGTGGTCTACAAGGACCCGCGCGGCATGTCGTCGCGCGAAAAGTATTTCTGGCAGTCGATCATCGGCCTGTTCGCGGCGATTTATCTGGCGTTCTCGGTCTCGGAGACGAGCAACCTCAAGGTGTTCGAGTTGTTCATCAGCTGGGTGCGCAACGGTTTCCCGCTCGATCTGCCGCCGAAGGCGGACTTCATCGTGCCGTTTTTCAAGACGATGAGCTACCCGCTGGGCGTGTTCGGCTTCATCGCGCTCACTTACTTTGTCATCGTAGGCTCGTCCAACGCCGTTAACCTCACCGACGGTCTCGATGGGCTGGTGATCATGCCGGTTGTGCTCGTCGGCGCGGCACTCGGCGTGTTCGCCTATGTCATGGGCAACGTCGTCTACTCGAAGTATCTGTTGTTCCCCCACATTCCGGGCGCGGGCGAGTTGCTCGTGTTCTGTTCGGCGATGTCGGGCGCCGGGCTCGCGTTCCTCTGGTTCAACACGCACCCGGCGCAGGTCTTCATGGGCGACGTGGGGGCACTGGCACTCGGCGGCGCGCTCGGCACGGTGGCTGTCATCGTGCGTCAGGAAGTCGTGCTCTTCGTGATGGGCGGTGTGTTCGTCGCCGAAACGATTTCCGTGATGTTGCAGGTGACCTGGTTCAAGTACACCAAGAAGCGATTCGGCGAAGGGCGGCGCATCTTCAAGATGGCGCCGCTGCATCACCACTTCGAATTGTCGGGATGGAAGGAAACGCAGGTGGTGGTTCGCTTCTGGATCATCACGCTGATGCTGGTGCTCATCGGCCTGTCGACGCTGAAGCTGCGTTGACGACGCGACACGTACACGGCAGGCAAGGCACGTAAAAGACGGGACAGCGACGTCGCAGAGATGCGAAGTCGCTGTCGCGCAAAGTTGGACGCAGGCAAGGTTGGACTAAAGGTAAGGCCGCTCGCGCCGATAGCAGGAGATCGGTGTCGTTGAAGCGATGCATTCGTAGGTTGTTTGAATCGATTAAAAGGAAAGAGCGACGTGTTCGGCGAGAAGTTTGGTGAATCCTGGCAACCGCGTGTCCTGATCCTGGGTCTGGGAGAGTCCGGCCTGGCGATGGCGCGTTGGTGCGCGCGTTACGGCTGCCGAGTGCGCGCGGCCGACACGCGCTTTGCGTCGTCGGAGACACCGCCGAACGTTGCGACCCTGCGCGCGGAAGCGCCACAGGCGGAGTTTGTCGGCGGGGCGTTTGCGGACCAGATCGACGCATTGCTCGCCGACATCGAGCTCATCGGTATCAGCCCCGGCCTGTCGCCGCTGGCCGAGGACGTGGCGGCGCTGCTGGCGGTGGCCGCCGAGCGTGGCATTCCGGTGTGGGGCGAAATCGAGTTCTTCGCACAGGCGCTGCGTCACATGCAGTCGACGAGCGGATACGCGCCGAAGGTGCTCGCCATTACCGGCACGAACGGCAAGACCACGACCACGAGCCTGACCGGGCTGCTGTGCCGTCGCGCCGGAAAGCGCACGGCGGTGGCCGGCAATATCAGTCCGACCGCGCTCGACCGTCTCAGCGAATGCATCGCCGATGCCTCGCTGCCCGACGTCTGGGTACTCGAACTCTCCAGCTTCCAGTTGGAGACGACGTATTCTCTCGCGCCCGACGCCGCGGCGATTCTCAATATCACTCAGGACCATCTGGATTGGCATGGCGACATGGACGCCTATGTCAACGCCAAGGCGCGCATTTTCGGCGAGCACACGGTGCGCGTGCTCAATCGCGACGATGCCCGCGTGATCGCCTTCGCCTCGCCCGAGGCCAATGTCGTGACCTTCGGCACGGGCAAGCCCGACGCAGTGGGCGACTTCGGGCTCGAGATGGAAGGCGGCATGTCGTGGCTGGTCGAAGGCTTTACGCGCGACGATGCGCCGCCCGCCCCGAAACGCCGCAGCAAGGCCGGCGCGGCAGCCGAAGCGACAGTCGAGGTGTTGGGCAAGCGCCTGATGCCGGCCGACGCGCTGCGCATTCGCGGCCAGCACAACGCGGCGAATGCGCTGGCGGCGCTCGCGCTCACGCGCGCGATCGACCTGCCGCTGGCCAAGCTGCTGCATGGCCTGCGCGAGTATCCGGGCGAGCCGCACCGCGTGCAGCTCGTTGCCACGATCAACGAAGTCGAGTTCTACGACGACAGCAAGGGGACCAACGTCGGTGCGACCGTCGCGGCCATCACCGGGCTGGAGAAGACGCTGCTGCTGATCCTCGGTGGCGACGGCAAGGGACAGGATTTCTCGCCGTTGGCCAACCCGGTGGCGCACCACGCGCGCGCCGTGCTGCTGATCGGCCGCGACGCCCCGCTGCTGCGCGAGGCCCTCACGGATACCGGCGTCGATCTGATCGACGCACCGACACTCGAAGACGCCACGCGCGAGGCCGCGAAACTGGCGCAGCCCGGCGACGCCGTGCTGCTCTCACCGGCCTGCGCGAGCTTCGACATGTTCCGCAACTACGAGCATCGCGCACAAGTGTTTCGCGACACCGTGGTTGATCTGGCCGCCGACGCGGGGGTGATGCTATGAACCGTATCAAGTCGTTCTTCAGCAAGAAGCGTCAGGCCGGCTTCGCCGGTGCGGGCACGGCCACCGCGCCGGGGGCGGCAACGACCGCCGCCAATCGCACGCTGGGCAGTATCAAGCCGACGCGCTCGCGCATGCTCGAATACGATCACGCGCTGGTGTGGGTGGTGATTTCGTTGCTGTCGCTGGGACTGATCATGGTGTACTCGGCATCGGTCGCGCTGCCGGACTCACCGAAGTACAGCGGCTACTCGACCTATCACTTCCTCGGCCGTCACGTGATCTCGCTCACGATCGGGCTGGTCGCGGCAGTGGTCACGTTCCGGATTCCCGTCAAGACGATGGACCGGCTCGCGCCCAAGCTCTTCCTGCTGGCATTGCTGTTGCTGGTGATCGTGCTGATTCCGCACGTGGGCAAAGGGGTGAACGGCTCGAAGCGCTGGATCCCGTTCGGGGTGCTCAACCTGCAGCCGTCGGAAATCATGAAGCTCGCCGTCACGCTGTACGCCGCGAACTACACGGTGCGCAAGCAGGAGTTCATGCAGAGCTTCGGCAAGGGCTTCCTGCCGATGGGCATCGCGGTCGTCTTCGTCGGCATGTTGCTGCTGCTCGAACCGGACATGGGCGCCTTCATGGTCGTGGCCGCCATTGCGATGGGCATTCTGTTCCTCGGCGGTGTGAACGGCCGGTTGTTCGGCGGGCTGGCGCTCACGGCGGTGGGCACGTTTGCGATGCTGATCTGGTTGTCGCCATGGCGTCGGGAGCGCATCTTCGCGTACCTCGATCCGTGGCGCGAAGACTACGCGCTGGGCAAGGCCTACCAACTGACGCACTCGCTGATCGCCTTCGGGCGTGGTGAGTGGACCGGCGTCGGGCTCGGCGGAAGCATCGAAAAACTGCATTACCTGCCCGAAGCGCATACCGACTTCATTCTCGCAGTGATCGGCGAGGAGTTCGGCTTCGTGGGCGTGCTGGTCGTCATCCTGCTGTTCTACTGGCTGGTGCGCCGCGCCTTCGAGATCGGGCGTCAGGCGCTCGCGCTCGAGCGCACCTTCGCCGGCCTGCTCGCCAAGGGGGTGGGCGTGTGGCTGGGTGCGCAGACCTTCATCAACATGGGCGTGAATCTGGGCTTGCTGCCGACCAAGGGGCTGACGCTGCCGCTGGTCAGTTACGGCGGCTCGGGCATCTTGCTCAACTGTGTGGCCGTGGCGATTCTGCTGCGGGTGGATTACGAAAACCGCGTGCTGATGCGGGGAGGAAAAGTATGACCGAGCGCGCTACCGCGATGCCGGCGCCGCAGACGAAGACACGCACGCTGCTGGTCATGGCCGGCGGCACGGGCGGTCACGTCTTCCCGGGGCTCGCGGTCGCCAACTTCCTGCGTGTGCAGGGGTGGCGCGTGGTCTGGCTCGGCAATCCGACCGGCATGGAGGCAACGCTCGTACCGAAGTACGACATTCCCATGGAGTTCGTGAAGTTCGGCGGGCTGCGCGGCAAAGGAATGATGACGAAGCTGCTGCTGCCGCTGAACCTGCTGCGTGCGTTCTGGCAGAGCATCGGCGCAGTGCGCCGCGCCAGGCCGAACGTGGTGCTCGGCATGGGCGGCTACATCACGTTTCCCGCAGGGATGATGGCGTCGCTGCTGGGGCGTCCGCTCGTGCTCCACGAGCAGAACTCGGTGGCCGGCATGGCGAACAAGGTGCTCGCGCGCGTGGCCGACAAGGTGCTGCTCGCCTTCCCCGACACCATTGCAGGCGGGGAGTGGGTCGGTAACCCGATCCGCGCGGACTTCGATGATATGGCGTCGCCTGCCGAGCGCTACAACGCACGCACCGGGCCGCTGCGCATTCTGGTCGTGGGCGGGAGTCTCGGGGCCACGGTGCTCAACGAGATCGTGCCGAAGGCGCTGGCGAAGCTGCCGCGCGAGATGCGCCCGCAAGTCACGCATCAGGCGGGCGTCAAACATATTCAGACGTTGCAGGCGAACTACGCCGCAGCGGGGGTGACGGTCGAGGCAGTGCCGTTCATCGACAACATGGTCGAGGCCTATGCCGGGGCGGATCTGGTGATCTGCCGGGCAGGGGCCATGACGGTGGCCGAAGTGGCCGCAGCCGGCGTGGCGGCGCTGTTTGTGCCGTTCCCGCATGCGGTCGACGACCACCAGACAACGAATGCGCGTTTCCTCGCCGACAAGGGCGCGGCAACGCTGATCGATCAGCGCGAGCTGTCGGTCGAGACCCTGGCCGAGTGGCTGCGCCGTCAGACGCGCGAATCGCTGCTCGCGATGGGAGAGAAAGCCAGGGCGCTCGCCAAGCCGGACGCCACCGAACAAGTGGCGCGCGCGTGCGCGGCTCTGGCCAAGGATTGAAATGAAACACATCGTCAAACATATTCACTTCGTCGGCATTGGCGGCTCGGGCATGAGCGGCATTGCCGAGGTGTTGCTCAACCTGGGATATCAGGTGAGCGGCTCCGATCTCGGCGACAACGCGGTCACGCAGCGTCTCGCCAGCCTTGGCGCGCGCATCGCTCGCGGCCATGCGGCGCAAAACATCGATGGCGCGGACGCCATCGTCGTGTCCACCGCCATCACGGCAGACAACCCCGAAGTGCTCGCGGGACGCGCACGTCAGATTCCCATCGTGCCGCGCGCACTGATGCTCGCGGAACTCATGCGCCTGAAGCAGGGCGTGGCGATTGCGGGCACCCACGGCAAGACCACGACCACGAGTCTCGTGGCAAGCGTGCTGGCGCAGGGTGGACTGGACCCGACGTTCGTGATCGGGGGCCGTCTGAACAGCGCGGGGGCGAACGCGAAACTCGGCACCGGCGACTTCATCGTGGTCGAAGCGGACGAGTCGGATGCCTCGTTCCTGAACCTGAATCCGGTGATCGAAGTCATTACGAACATCGATGCCGACCATATGGATACGTACGGGCATGACTTCGCCCGTCTGAAGCAGTCGTTCGTGGCATTCACGCAGCGTCTGCCGTTCTACGGAATCGCCGTGTTGTGTGTGGACGATCCGAACGTGCGCGAGATTCTGCCGTTCGTCTCGAAGCCGATCGTGCGTTATGGCCTGTCGGAAGACGCGCAGGTCCGCGCCATCGACGTGCGCGCCGATGCGGGGCAGATGCGCTTCACGGTGCTGCGTCAGTTCGGTGCGGGCGCGGCGCCGCTCGACATCACGCTCAATCTGCCGGGCGAGCACAACGTGCGCAACGCACTGGCGGCGATAGCGATCGCGACGGAACTCGAAGTGCCGGACGCTGCCATTCAACAGGCGCTGGCGGAATTTAACGGCGTGGGCCGACGCTTTCAGCGTTATGGCGACATCGCCGTGCCGAAGTCGAACGGCGAAGGCACGTTCACGCTCATCGACGACTACGGCCATCACCCGGTCGAGATGGCGGCCACGCTCTCGGCCGCGCGCGGCGCATTCCCGGGGCGTCGCATCGTGCTGGCTTTCCAGCCGCATCGTTACACGCGCACGCGCGACTGCTTCGAAGACTTCGTGAAGGTGCTCTCGGATGCCGACGCGGTGGTGCTCGGCGAAGTGTATTCGGCCGGTGAGGCACCGATCGTGGCGGCCGACGGCCGCGCACTCGCGCGCGCATTGCGTGTCGCCGGCAAGGTAGAACCCGTATTCGTGGAAGACGTCGCCCAGCTACCCGACGCCATTCTGCAAGTCGCCCGTGCGGGCGACGTCGTTATCACCATGGGTGCCGGCTCCATCGGCGCGGTGCCCGGCAAGTTGCAAGTTCAGCAAGGAGTCTGACGTGAGTGCTTTCGATCCGAAACGTTTCGGCAAGGTTGGCGTCCTGATGGGCGGGCGCTCGGCTGAGCGTCAGATCTCGCTGATTTCGGGCAACGGTGTGCTCGAAGCGCTGCGCAGTCGCGGTGTGGACGCGCATGCCTTCGATACGGGGGAGCACGACCTGGCCGCGCTCGCCGCGCAGAAGTTCGACCGTGTGTTCATCGCGCTGCATGGGCGTTATGGCGAAGACGGCACGCTGCAAGGTGCGCTGGAGCATCTGGGCATTCCCTACACCGGCAGTGGCGTGTTGGCTTCCGCGCTGGCGATGGACAAGGAAATGACCAAGCGCATCTGGATCAACGAAGGGCTGCCCACGCCGCGCTTCACGATGCTGCATGCCGATACCGATTTCGACGCCGTTGCGCGCGATCTCGGCCTGCCGCTCATCGTCAAGCCGTCGCGCGAAGGCTCGACCATCGGCTTGACGAAAGTCACCGAAGCGTCGCAGTTGAAGGCGGCGTTCGAGAAGGCCGTGGCGCTCGATCCGGACGTGCTGGCCGAAGAGTTCATCGATGGCGACGAGCTGACCGTGCCGGTGCTGGGTGTCGGTACCAAGGGGGCGAACGCGGCGCGCTCGCTGCCGGTGATCCGTATCGTTGCCCCGGACGCGAACTACGACTACCAGAACAAGTACTTCAAGGACGACACGCGCTACGAATGCCCGCCGCCGTTGTCGGTCTCCTTGCAGGAAGAAGTGCAGCGCCTGGTGTTGCGCGCCTACCTCGTACTCGGTTGCCGTGGCTGGGCGCGTGCCGACGTGATGCTGCGCAAACGCGACAACAAGCCGTATCTGTTGGAGATCAATACGTCGCCGGGTATGACCGGCCACTCGCTGGTGCCGATTTCGGCGCGGGCGGCGGGCCTGTCGTATGAAGACCTGGTGGTTGAAATTCTGGCGACTGCGACGCTCGATCTGCATCCGAACGCGCAGTGGAAGCCTGAGTGAGTCGAGTCAAACATTGAACGCGTTGAAGAACGCCCTGATACGGAAAGCAAATCGCCATGTGGCACAACGTACGCCTGCTCAACGCCATCGCGAGTGCGCTCGTCGCACTTGTCGTGCTGGCGGCGCTCGCGGCGGGCGGCCACTGGCTGATCCAGCGGCCGGTCTTCACGCTCAAGGCGATTCAGATCGACGGGGACGTGGCGCATATCAACGGGCCGACACTGCGTGCCAACGCAGTCTCACGCCTGAAGGGCAACTTCTTCACCATCGATCTGGACGCCACGCGAGCTGCGTTCGAAGCCGTGCCCTGGGTGCGTCATGCGAGCGTTCGACGCGTCTGGCCGAACCAGCTGGCGGTGACGATCGAGGAATACAAGCCGCTGGCCACATGGAACGACGGCCGTCTGGTGAGTGTGGACGGGGAACTGTTCGCGGCCAATCTGGCGGAAGCGGAGGACGACGGCAAGTTGCCGGAGTTCGCGGGGCCGCCGGGCAGCGAGAAGGATGTGACGGCGCGGTACTACGACTTCGTGAAGTGGTTCGCGCCGCTGAATATGAAACCCGAGGCGGTCACGCTGTCGAATCGCTACGCATGGGGCGTGCGGCTCGCAGGGGGCGTGCAACTGGCGCTGGGACGGGAGCGGACGCCCGAGACCCTTGCCACGCGCAGCCGACGCTTCGTACAGGCGTATCCGCAGGTAGCGGCGCGCTGGGGAAATCAGATCGAGTATGCCGATCTTCGGTACCCGAACGGTTTTGCAGTGCGTGCCGCGGGCATGCGCTTCTTGAGCGAAGAACAGGCCAAGAAGCTTGCCACGACACCGGTGCAAAAGCGGGATTCGCAGAAGCCGGCAGCGAAACCTGCCGCGCCGGTAAAGCGAAGCCAGTGAGACTTCAGGACTTACACACGCTATGAGCAAAGATTACAAGGATCTGTTGGTCGCCCTCGATATCGGCACGTCGAAAGTCGTGGCGGTGGTGGCCGAACTGCGCCCTGAAGGCCGCTATGAAGTGATCGGCCTTGGCCAGAGTGAATCGCGCGGCCTGAAAAAAGGCGTCGTGGTGAACATCGAGGCCACGGTGCAGTCCATTCAGCGTGCGCTCGAAGAAGCGGAGCTGATGGCCGACTGCAAGATCACCAACGTCTTCACCGGCATTGCCGGCAGCCATATCCGCAGCTTCAATTCGAGCGGCATGGTGGCGATCAAGGACAAGGAAGTGACGCAGGCCGATGTGGCGCGCGTCATCGAGACGGCCAAGGCGATCAACATTCCGACCGACCAGCAGGTGCTGCATATCCTCACGCAGGAATTCATCATCGACGGACAGGAGGATGTGCGCGAGCCGATCGGCATGAGCGGCATCCGTCTGGAAGTGAAGGTGCATATCGTGACCGGCGCGGTGTCGGCGGCGCAGAACATCGTGAAGTGCGTGCGCCGTTGCGGCCTCGAAGTGAACGATCTGATCCTGCAGCCGCTCGCGTCGAGCATCTCGGTGCTCACGGAAGACGAGAAGGAACTGGGCGTGGTGCTGATCGATATCGGTGGCGGCACGACCGATATCGCGATCTTCAGCGAAGGGGCGATCCGTCATACGGCCGTGATTCCGATTGCGGGCGACCAGATCACGAGCGACATCGCGATGGCCGTTCGCACGCCGACGCCGGATGCGGAAGACATCAAGATCCAGCACGGCATCGCCAAGCAGTCGCTGGCCGATCCGGATGAAATGATCGAAGTCCCGGGGCTCGGCGAGCGCGGCCCGCGCACGTTGTCGCGTCAGGCGCTGGCCGCCGTGATCGAGCCGCGTGTCGAAGAGTTGTTCTCGCTCGTGCAGCAGGTCGTGCGCGAGTCGGGTTACGAAGAGTTGTTGTCCTCGGGCATCGTGCTCACCGGCGGCGCGGCAATGATGCCGGGCATGGTCGAGCTGGGCGAGGACATCTTCCTCAAGCCGGTGCGCATTGGCGTGCCGGAGTACGCAGGCGGCCTGGCCGACGTGGTGCGCAGCCCGCGCTACGCCACGGCGATGGGCCTGCTGCTCGAAGGACGTTCCCAACGCATGCGTGGCCGCAAGGTCGCCGTGCAGTCGGGGCAGGCGAACCAGGTCTGGACGCGCATGCGTGACTGGTTCTTCAGCAATTTCTAAGGTGTTTTTTGCAGTTTTTGAGGGGTGTGGATCCGGTGTTGAAAACACGCGCGGCTTACCCGAGCGGCACGTGACCCGCAGTACCGGATCTGCTTTTAATTCACTGGAGGCGCTATGAACTTCGAAATGTTGGAAACGGAAACCAACGGCACCATCATCAAGGTGGTGGGTGTTGGTGGCGCTGGCGGCAATGCCGTCCAGCACATGATCAACCGTGGTGTGCAAGGCGTGGAATTCATCGCCATGAACACCGACGCTCAGGCACTGGGCCGCTCGCAGGCCAGCGTGAACATTCAGCTCGGCAAGACGGGGCTGGGTGCTGGCGCAAAGCCGGAAATGGGCCGTGCCGCTGCGGAAGAAGCGCGCGAGCGAGTGGCCGACGCCCTGCGTGGCGCTCACATGGTGTTCATCACCGCCGGTATGGGTGGCGGCACGGGAACGGGCGCGGCGCCAGTGGTTGCGCAGATCGCCAAGGAAATGGGCATTCTGACCGTTGGCGTGGTCTCGAAGCCGTTCGAGTTCGAAGGCGGCAAGCGTATGCGTGTGGCCGAGACGGGCGCGCAGGAACTCGAAGACAACGTCGATTCGCTGATCGTCGTGCTCAATGACAAGCTGTTCGAAGTCATGGGCGACGATGCCGAAATGGACAAGTGCTTCCAGTGCGCCGATGACGTGCTGCATAACGCCGTTGCAGGCATCGCCGAAATCATCAACGTCGACGGTCTCGTGAACGTCGACTTTGAAGACGTGAAGACGGTGATGGGCGAGCAGGGCAAGGCGATGATGGGGACGGCGACGGTGGCAGGTGTCGATCGTGCGCGTCTGGCTGCCGAGCAAGCCGTGGCAAGCCCGCTGCTCGAAGGGGTGGACCTGTCGGGCGCACGTGGCGTGCTGGTGAACATCACGGCATCGCGTTCGCTGCGTCTGTCGGAAACGCGTGAAGTGATGAACACCATCAAGAGCTACGCCGCGGAAGATGCGACCGTGATTTTCGGTACCGTCTACGACGACAAGATGGGCGATGCACTGCGTGTGACCGTCGTGGCAACCGGCCTGGGCCGTGCGGTGGCAAAGAAGGCTGCTGCACCGATGACGCTGCTCAAGACCGGTACCGACAACATGCCGATCGCGACGGGCCACGTGCCGAACGTCGGTCAGGCCGCCGGTACGGACTACGGCGCGCTCGATACGCCGGCCGTGTGGCGCAGCACGCGCGAGACCGCAGCCTCGCACGTCGCCGCGTTGCAGGAAAAGGGTGTCGACACGTACGACATTCCGGCCTTCCTGCGCAAGCAAGCCGACTGACAGGGTTGCGCGCGGGCCGGGTGCCAGTGCTCGGCGCCCGCCGCACCTTGGGAATCGCGAGACCTACGCGGGTCGTCGTGAGGATTCGCCGTCGCTCCGACTACCATGCCCTGTGGCGTGGGGAAGGCGCGCCTCGGTAGGCATCCGACCGACGATACAGCAAGGTTGTGACGCGTGCAGATGCCTTGTGGCTGCGACAACCAGAGTCGCAAGAGGTATCGACGCCTCGCAGATGGCGAACGTTACGGGTAAGCGTTCGTGATCCCTGACCCGGTCTCGCGGGTCTGTCCCCCCGACCGCTGCGGCATGCCTCCGTCGCAGTGGCCGGGGTGCCCCGAACCAGATTCGACGCGCAGGTCCCGGACCTGACGTCTAAGATGAAGCAAGACCATTTTCGCGAATACGTTGTTTCGTGACGCGGTATGGGCGGAGACAGTCCGATGAGGCAACATTCGGAATGTTTAGTAACGAAGCGTTGTGTTTGTGGCACAGCGATGAAGGCGCCGATCTGATATAATTCGATCTATGGTCATTAGCGTCTGATAGTTTTAATAAATAGCATGCTTAAGCAGCGCACTCTCAAATCCATCGCCAAGACAGTCGGCATCGGCTTGCACTCCGGTCGCAAGGTCGAGTTGTCGTTGCGTCCAGCGCCGCCCGATACGGGCATCGTCTTTTGCCGTACCGATCTGAATCCTCCTGTGGAGATTCCGGCGTCGGCGATGGCGATCGGCGACACGCGGCTTGCTTCGGTGCTGCAAAAGGATGGTGCGCGGGTGTCCACGGTGGAACACCTGATGTCGGCATGCGCGGGTCTGGGCATCGACAACCTGTATGTCGACGTGACCGCCGAAGAAATTCCGATCATGGACGGCAGTGCTGCGACGTTCGTCTTCCTGATCCAGTCGGCGGGCATCGAAGAGCAGCCCGCGGCAAAGAAGTTCATTCGCGTGACGAAACCGGTCGAAATTCGCGAAGGCGACAAACTGGCTCGTCTCGATCCGTTCGATGGCTTCAAGCTCAAGTTCACCATCGACTTCCGTCATCCGGCAGTCGATCGCACGGGCCAGGCACTCGAGATCGACTTTGCCCAGACGTCGTACGCGAAAGAGATCGCGCGTGCTCGCACGTTCGGCTTCGCACACGAAGTCGAGATGCTGCGCGAACTGGGGCTGGCGCGTGGCGGCAGCATGGATAACGCAATCGTGCTCGACGAGTACCGAATTCTGAACAACGACGGTCTGCGTTACGACGACGAGTTCGTGAAGCACAAGATGCTCGACGCTATCGGTGATCTGTATGTGATCGGTCATCCGTTGCTCGCGTCGTACACCGCATACAAGTCGGGACACGGTCTGAACAACCAGTTGCTGCGCGAGCTTCTCGCACAGGAAGCCTACGAAATCGTGACATTCGAGCGCGCAGAAGATGCACCGCGCGGCTTCCAGTTCGAACCGCAGACGCAGTTCGCGTAAGTCACGCAAAACGTCGGGGCCCGGTGCATTGGGCGACGCGGATGTAACAAAAGGAAAGCGCCGGAAATCCGGCGCTTTTTTATTTGACGCGCATGCGTTTTCGGCGTCCGGATTCCTCGGGGGCGTTACGGCTTGCGCGTACCGCCGTAAGAGTGACGCGAAACCAGTCGGGCGAGCGCGTCACGCAGCGGAGAGGGTTCCAGCGAGTCGCGCAGGTCGCGCAGGCTCACCAGCCCCTGCCGGGAAAGCCGCGCCTCCTTGGGCGGCTTCTGCGGCTCAGGCGCGGCGATGCTCACGCGGATCCGGATCGTACGGATCAGCCACCCGCGTGTGGCCAGGCCCTCGATCAACGAGGGCGTCTGCTGCCGCAAGCGCGCGGCCAGCGCGTTGTTCGATACCAGGAAAACGAGCGCGCCTTCGCGCGGCGGCGCGAGCCGCACACTTCCCGCAAGGGCAGGGGGAAGCAGCGCGTGGACGTCTCGTTCCAGCCGCCCCAGTTGTTCGGCGGCGACCAGCAGCGAACCGGCACCGTCGGATGCGGATAGCAAATCGGTGAGCGGGCGGGCAACGCGGGGTGCTTTGGGTCGTTTCATATGATGAGACGGATGTCGCCGCATATTTTACCCCGCGATCGGACGTCGCCTCCTGCCGTCGTCGGAAAACACCGGATTGTCGACCTCAGGCGCTGCCGGGGCGCGCCACGACAGCATGCTAGAATCCATTTTTCAGTACATATATCGAACCGGCGTTCGGCCAGAGTGCCAAACACGGTGACCCGCAGCGCGCAGACGCCGCAGGCGGATGGTTACTCATGGGGGACAACTCCGGGGTGAGCTTCCGTCCGAGGAACAGCTGCACGGATGCGAACGACATTTGCCGCCCTAACCAGTGATCCGATGATTCCCGGTCTTCTTAAAAAAGTATTTGGCAGCCGCAACCAGCGGCTCATCAAGCAGTACCAGAAAACCGTCGCGGCGATTAACGCCCTTGAGCCGCAAATCGCCCAGCTGAGCGATGAGCAACTGCGCGGCAAGACCGAGGAATTCAAGCAACGTATCGCCCAGGGGGCGAGCGTGGATTCGTTGCTCGTCGAAGCCTTTGCCGTATGCCGCGAGGCCGGTAAGCGGGTGCTCAAGATGCGGCACTTCGACGTTCAGCTCATCGGCGGTATGGTGTTGCACTTCGGCAAGATCGCCGAAATGCGCACGGGCGAGGGCAAGACGCTCGTCGCCACATTGCCCGCTTATCTGAACGCGCTCTCGGGCAAGGGCGTGCACGTTGTGACCGTCAACGATTATCTGGCGCAACGCGACGCCGAGTGGATGGCGCGTCTGTACAACTTCCTCGGCCTGTCGGTGGGTATCAACCTGTCGCAGATGCCGCACGATCAGAAGCAGGCCGCCTACGCCGCCGACATCACGTACGGGACGAACAACGAGTTCGGTTTCGACTACCTGCGCGACAACATGGTCTACGAGACCGAGCAGCGGGTGCAACGTACGCTCAACTACGCCATCGTCGACGAAGTGGACTCGATCCTGATCGACGAAGCGCGCACGCCGCTGATCATCTCGGGCCAGGCCGAAGATCACACTGAACTGTATGTGAAGATGGATCGCCTGCCGGCGATGCTTGAGCGTCAGATCGGCGAAGAAAAGGCCGATGGCACCGGTGTCGAAGTGCCGGGCGATTACACGCTCGACGAGAAGGGCCGTCAGGTATTCCTGACCGAGCGCGGCCACGAGAAGGCCGAGCAACTGCTCGCGGAGTGGGGCATGATCGCCGAGGGCGACAGCCTTTACGCGCCGCAGAACATCACGCTCATGCACCACGTGTACGCCGCGCTGCGTGCACACACGCTGTTCCACAAAGACCAGCATTACGTGGTGCAGAACGACGAGATCGTCATCGTCGACGAATTCACCGGTCGTCTGATGGCTGGTCGCCGCTGGTCCGAAGGCCTGCATCAGGCGGTCGAAGCGAAGGAGCGCGTCAAGATCCAGCACGAGAACCAGACGCTCGCCTCGATCACGTTCCAGAATTACTTCCGCATGTACGCCAAGCTCTCGGGCATGACGGGCACGGCGGACACGGAAGCGTTCGAATTCAACGAAATCTATCGTCTCGAGACGGTGGTGATTCCGACGAACCGCGTGCCCAAGCGCATCGACCGTCAGGATCAGATCTACAAGACGGCCAAGGAAAAGTACGACGCCGTCATCAAGGACATTCGCGGGTGCGTGGAGCGTGGTCAGCCGGTGCTGGTCGGCACGACCTCGATCGAGACGTCGGAGTATCTCTCCCAACTGCTCACGCGCGAGAAGCTGCCGCATCAGGTGCTCAACGCCAAGCAGCACCAGCGTGAAGCCGAGATCGTGGCGCAGGCAGGCCGTCCGGGCGTGATCACCATTGCGACCAACATGGCCGGTCGTGGTACCGACATCGTGCTGGGCGGCAACGTCGAGAAGCAATCGGCGTTCATCGAAGCCGACGCTTCACTCTCCGACGCCGACAAGCAAGCCCGCATCAAGCAGTTGCAGGACGAGTGGCAAGGCCTGCACGAGCAGGTGAAGACCGCCGGCGGTCTGCACATCATCGGTACCGAGCGCCACGAGTCGCGCCGTATCGACAACCAGTTGCGTGGCCGTTCCGGCCGTCAGGGCGACCCGGGCTCGTCGCGCTTCTACCTGTCGCTGGAAGATCCGCTGCTGCGCATTTTTGCCGGTGATCGCGTGCGCGCGATCATGGATCGTCTGAAGATGCCGGAAGGCGAAGCGATCGAAGCGGGCATCGTCACGCGCTCGATCGAGTCGGCACAGCGCAAGGTCGAAGCCCGTAACTTCGACGTGCGTAAGCAATTGCTCGAGTATGACGACGTTGCCAACGACCAGCGCAAGGTGATTTACCAGCAGCGTAACGAACTGCTCGAAGCGCAAGACGTCTCGGAGACCATCGCAGGCATGCGCCAGAGCGTGTTCGAGGATCTGGTGCGTAACTATGTGCCGGCCGGCACCGTGGAAGAGCAGTGGGACCTGAAGGGCCTGGAGACGGTGCTGCGCGAAGAGTGGCAGCTCGACTTGCCGCTGCAATCGCGCATCGAAGGCACGGAAGAGATCGACGACGAGGACATCCTCAAGGAAGTCATGGATGCCGCCGAAGCGTCGTACAACGCCAAGGTCGATCTGGTCGGGCGTGAGTCGTTCTCCGGTTTCGAGCGCTCGGTCATGCTGCAAAGCGTGGATTCGAACTGGCGCGAGCATCTGGCGGCGCTCGATCACCTGCGTCAGGGGATTCATCTGCGCGGCTACGCACAGAAAAATCCGAAGCAGGAATACAAGCGTGAAGCGTTCGAACTGTTCGCACAGTTGCTCGAGACGATTAAGCTGGAAGTCACGCGCGTCATCATGAACGTGCGCATCCAGTCGCAGGAAGAACTCGAACAGGCCACGGAATCGCTCGACGACAACGCCGGCGGTCTGGTCAACATCGAGTTCAAGCATGACGAACTCGAGACGGTGGGCGGTGAAGGCGAGGTCGACGAGGACGCTGGGCGTCCTGTGGTGGCAGCGCTCGCGCAAGCGGCGGCGGGCGCGGGTGCCGCAGCATCGGCCGGCGGCGATTTCCTGCCGAAGGTCGGACGTAACGATCCGTGCCCCTGCGGCAGTGGCAAGAAATTCAAGCACTGCCACGGCAAACTGTCTTAAGATGTGAACCGATCGACGCGGCGCCGACTCCTTATCGGCGCCGCGTCGTTTGTAGCGCCGGTTTTTTGCCACCGGCCGCACCGATCAACCGCCGCCCCGGCGGGCTGTCGTGCCGACATCGCCAGGGCGGGAGCTGCAACCTTATCTCTCGCGGGCGAACCCTCATGGCCGTCAATTTCCCCTCGATCGAAGCCTCCCAACTGCACGCCGTTCCGGGCGTGGAACTGGGCTGGGCCGAAGCCAACATCCGCAAACCGAACCGCAAGGACGTGCTGGTCATGCGACTGGCGCCCGGCAGCACGGTGTCCGGCGTTTTCACGACGAATCGCTTCTGTGCTGCGCCGGTGACGGTGTGCAAGGAGCATCTCGCGGCCAAAGCGGGCATTCGGGCCCTCGTCGTCAACACGGGGAACGCCAACGCCGGTACCGGCGAGCCGGGCATGCTCGCGACGCGCGCCACGTGCGATGCGCTCGCCAAGCTGCTGAACGTGTCGTCGAACCAGATTCTGCCGTTCTCGACGGGCGTGATTCTGGAGCCGCTGCCGGTGGACCGCCTCGTCGCGGGGCTCCCGCAGGCTATTGGCAATCTGGCGCCCGCACACTGGTACGAAGCCGCGCAGTCGATCATGACGACCGATACGTTGCCCAAGGCGGCGTCACGCCAGCTCGTGATCGACGGTCACACGATCGTACTCACGGGTGTGAGCAAGGGCGCAGGCATGATCAAGCCGAACATGGCGACCATGCTCGGTTTCGTCGGCACCAATGCCCGCGTGGCGCAGCCGGTGCTCGATGCCCTGGTGAAGTTCGTGGCCGACCGTTCGTTCAACGCCATCACGATCGACGGCGATACGTCCACCAACGATTCGTTTATCGTCGCGGCCACCGGTCAGACCGAGTTGCCGGAAATCGCAAGCACGGATACGGCGGCCTTCGTGGCGTTCCGCGACGCGCTGCTCTCGATCTCGCAAGAACTCGCGCAACTGATTGTGCGCGACGGCGAAGGCGCGACCAAGTTCATCACCGTGACGGTCGAAGGCGGTCGTGATGTGGCCGAGTGCCGTCAGATCGCGTACGCCATTGGCCATTCACCGCTGGTGAAGACCGCGTTCTTTGCGTCGGATCCGAATCTAGGCCGTATTCTGGCCGCGATCGGCTATGCGGGCGTGAACGATCTGGACGTCAGCAAAATCGATCTCTATCTGGACGACGTGCTCGTTGCGCGCGCCGGTGGCCGTAATGCGGACTACCGGGAAGAAGATGGCCAGCGCGTGATGAAGCAAAGTGAAATTACGGTACGCGTGGTGCTCGGTCGTGGCGACGCTGCGGCAACGTTGTGGACGTGCGACCTTTCGCACGACTACGTGAGCATCAACGCGGATTACCGCTCTTGAGACCTGACGCGACGGCCTGAATCGGATTCGGCTTCCCACAGGAAGCCAGGGCCGTCGGCGCGGGCGGCCGATGCCTGACCGGCATTGGCGCTGCGCCGGTGAGTTTGCGCGTTCGATCGCTCGGGTATCTCGGCATCGGACGCATCGTCGGTTGGTGGCACAAGCACCGTGGCGCACAGCGAAGGGAAACGACAACACCTGGCAGCATCGACACGAGCGCCCATGAGCGGCGCGGGGATTTCGAAGCATGGACAAACTGGAACAATTCCTGACGCGCGCGGAAGGCGTGCTGGCACGGCTGGAGGCAATGCTGCCCCCGGCTGCCCCCGAGATCGACTGGAGCGTCGCCACGGCGTTCCGCTGGCGCAAGAAGCAGGGACGTGGCTTCCTGCAACCGGTCGCACACGTCTCGGCCATCACGCTGGACGATTTGCAGAACATCGAGCGTCAGAAGGCGCTGATCGAGCAGAACACCCGCCAGTTCGTGCGCGGCGAACCGGCCAATAACGTGCTGCTCACCGGTGCGCGTGGCACGGGCAAGTCGTCGCTCATCAAGGCGTGTCTGAATCAGTATGCGTCCGAGGGGCTGCGTCTGATCGAAGTCGACAAGGATGACCTGACGGATCTGGGCGACATCGTCGATCTGATTTCGCAGCGTCCCGAACGCTTCGTCGTTTTCTGTGACGATCTGTCGTTCGAAGACGGTGAATCCGGTTACAAGGCACTCAAGGTCGCGCTGGATGGATCTGTGGCAGCCCAGTCGGATAACGTGCTGATCTACGCGACGTCCAACCGCCGTCACTTGCTGCCGGAGTACATGAAGGACAACGAGAGCTATCGCCATACCGACGACGGTGAGATCCATCCGGGGGAAGTGATCGAGGAAAAGATTTCGCTGTCCGAGCGCTTCGGGCTGTGGGTCAGTTTCTATCCGTTCAAGCAGGATGACTACCTGACGATCGTCGGCCATTGGTTGCAGCACTTCGGTGTGCCGGCCGAGCAAACGGAGAGTGCGCGTCAGGAGGCGCTGATCTGGGCGCTTGAGCGCGGGTCGCGCTCGGGGCGTGTGGCGTTCCAGTTTGCGCGCGACTGGGCGGGCAAGCAGCGTGGGGCGTCGCAGGCGTCGTGAGTCTGAGCGGCACTTGGGCAGCATTTCGGCGGCACGGGCAAGTCGATGCGCTCGGCGTGCCGCCCCGTCCAGACAAGAGATACGGTAGGTGTAGCGATATGACAGATGTGAAGCAAACTGCGCCCGATGGGCGTCCCGTCACGGAAGTGGCTGTCGGTGTGATGGTGCGCCCGGATGGGGCGGTGCTGCTGGGGCAACGTCCGGCGGGCAAGCCTTATGCCGGTTACTGGGAATTCCCCGGCGGCAAGCTTGAAGCGGGCGAGTCGGTGGCTGCCGCATTGGCGCGCGAACTGCACGAAGAGCTTGGCGTGACGGTCGAGCGCTGCGCCCCGTGGCGCGTGCTGGAGCATGATTATCCGCACGCCTATGTGCGGCTGCACTTCTGCAAGGTCACGGCATGGCAGGGCGAGCCTCATGGCAAGGAAGGGCAGGCACTCGCTTGGGAACATCCGCCGGTGAGCGTCGAGCCGTTGCTTCCGGCCGCATTGCCTCCGTTGACGTGGCTTGCCGAAGAACTGGCGCAGCGGTCCTGATCGACGGCGCCGCACGTTGCAACAGGCGAAATCGGCGCTGACTGCACGAATAGCGCTCGACGTGACGACAGGCGGCAACGTCGAAACACCGACATGGAAAAAGGCACCGTGAGGTGCCTTTTTCTTTGGTGCCGACGATACTTTGCGCGCATTACCGCATTACCGCATTACCGCATTACCGCATTACCGCGCTCCCCGTTGTCAACGCTGAGTCGGATCGAGCGGCGATTCCTGCGACGGATCTTCAGGCGACTCGGCGGGAATCGTGTATTTCTCGGCGGCCCAGGCGCCCATATCGATCTGCTTGCAGCGCTCGGAGCAGAAGGGGCGGAATTTGGACTGCGGCTCCCAAACGACTTTCTTGCCGCAGGTCGGACAGTTCACGACGCTCGTCATGGGCTTACAGATTGCAAAGGGTCAGCAGGAACGGCACATCGCTGTCGACCGGGCGCGGCTTCAGATCGCCATCCTGTGTCGTAAAACGCACCCACAGCATGTATTTGTTGGCGCTGGCTTCCGGGATCACGCGAAGGTCTGCCGCGACGCGCACCTGCATCAGTTGATACACGCGTCCCGTGAGCATCTGCTGATAGCTGCCCTGCTGTGCCATGGCCTTGCTGGCATGGCCGGATTCGCGCGCGAGTCCCAGCACGATACCGATGGCGTCGCGAATCGGGAACAGCGGCCCGATCCACTTATCGATGTCGTGACGGCGCTGTTCGGCATCGTTGTGACGCCACGCGTAATACGACGGCAGATCGAAACGGCACGTACCGCCAGGAATCACCGAGCGGCTGCGAATGCTGGCGAGCCATTCGTTGTCGTTCAGGTGCTGACCGGGTTTGCCGGGAATCTGGTTGAGGTTCGCAATCGCGAGCTCGACTTCACCGATGAATTGTTCGAGCGCGTCGGAGGCGATATCCGGGTTGCCGCGGTAGGTTTGCAGCGTCTGACGTTGCCGGTCGAGTTCCTTGACCAGTTCGTTCTTCAGATCGGTGCGACCGGCGATGTCGGCAATCTCGAACATCGTGATCAGGGCCGCATGATGATCGAGCGGCTGATCCTGTCCGACGAAAAAGGCAAAGCGCCCGAACAGCTCTTCTAGCCGAAGCAGCGTGCGAATGCGTTCGTTGAGCGGATATTCGTACAGGATCAAGCGCGTTGGCCCAAAAGTTGGCGCTTTTCAGCGTAATGGCGACATTCTAATGCGGGAAACTGTCGGGTTGCAACGCGAGTTGGCGCTCAATCGAGGGCAAAAGGCGAGACTTCTGCACGAAATGCTCATCAAACTCGATTTGTCGTTGAGTCGGACCACGCACCTATACCCCGCATCTGCCCCGTACCCCTCATCGACAGCCACACCAGCGTCCCCGCCTCGCGCCCGCTTTGCACCCGCTTCGCATCCCCGCTTGGCATCCCCGTTCGCATCCCTGTTCGCGCCCACCTCGGCCCCTATTCGCCACCGGTCAGTTTCGCGAGCTGAAGGTAGGTGGCATGCAAGCGGTCGACTTGTGGCGCGAGCGGTGCATGCTGGACATCGTTGTCGATGATGTCGTCCGCCGCAGCGAGCCGCTGGGCGCGCGAGGCCTGACGCGCCATGATCGCCTGCACCTGCTCGCGGGTGAAGCGATTGCGCGACATGACGCGCGCGATCTGCGTCTCCTCTGTGCAGTCGACGACGAGAATGCGCTGCACGCGCTCGCGCCACGTTCCCGATTCGACCAACAGCGGTACGACGAAAATCAGATACGGCCCGTCGGCTTCGGCCGCGGCCCGCTCGCACTCCGTACGAATCAGCGGATGGGTGATCGCCTCCAAACGTGTTTTTGCCGCATCGTCGGAAAACACCGCTTCGCGCATACGCGCTCGATCGAGCGAGCCGTCCGGTGCGACGAAGGTGTCGCCGAACTCGCGACGGATCGCCGGCATGGCGGCGCCTCCGGGGGCGGTGATGCTGTGCGCGATCGCATCGGTGTCGATGATCGCGATACCGTGGGTGGCGAATAGATTGGCGACGGTCGTCTTGCCGCTGCCGATGCCGCCGGTCAGGCCGATGGCGTACGTCATGGAGTTCCTCCGATCCAAAGCATCAGGCTGTCGCCGCCAAAAAGCGTGACGACACCTGCGGCAGCGAGAAACGCGCCGAAAGGAAACATCTGGTCACTACGCAGACGCCCCATCAGCCAGGCGCTCCCGGCGAAGACGATGGCGAGCAGGCAGGCAACCAGCAGGATTTGGGGCAACGCTGTCCAGCCGAACCAGGCGCCGAGCGCCGCGTAAAGTTTGAAGTCGCCAAAGCCCATACCCTCCCGCCGACGCACCCACCAGTACACCCAATACATCGTCCACAGACTCAGGTAGCCGGCGGCAGCGCCGATGACAGCCGACGGCAAGGTGGCGAACCAGTGGCCAAGATTGCAGAGCAGTCCGGCCCAGAGGAGCGGAAGGGTGAGGATGTCCGGCAATAGTTGCGTGTCGTGATCGATATATGCGAGCGCGATGAGCGTCCACACCAGCCCGAGCGCGCCGATGCTCTGCCAAGTTGGCCCGAAGCGCCAGGATATGGCGGCGCTGAGCGCCCCGCTGATCAGCGCGAGTTGCCAGCGGCGCGTGGGCGCGGCGTCCGTCAACGTGGTGGGAAGCTCCACTGCGCCGATGCCCGGGAGTTTCGCGCACGGCGCGAGCGCGAGCGGCGTCGTTTGCGTGGATGAGGTGGACAAGGCGGATGAAGCGGACGAAGCGGACGAAGCAGATGAAGCAGATGAAGGCGAGGGCGCCGCCGAGGGTGTCGCGCCGTCGGTGGTCTCTGCGGCCTGAAGTTCTTCCAGCCACGCACGCTCGATGGCCGCCGGGACCCGGCGCACGACGACGTCCAGCATCAGCCCGGCAAGCGTTCCGGCGATCGCGAACATCGCGAGACGCCAGTGAGGCGCCAGTTGGGCGAGCCAGTCGACGAGAAGCAGCTCAGCGTAGCCATCGAGGGCGTTCATGCGACACCGTATCCGAGTTGGAACATCGGCAGGTACATGGCCAGGACCATGCCGCCGATCAGCAGGCCGAGAAACGTAATCATCATGGGTTCGAGCGTGGCGCAGGTACTGACCAGCGCATGCGACGCTTCTTCGTCGAGCAAGCCAGCGGCCTGGTTGAGCATGCGCCCGAGTGTACCCGATTCCTCCCCGATCACGACCAGTTGCGCTATCGCCAGCGGCCAATGGGCATCGGCCTCCAGCGACGTCGCCAGCCGAGCGCCGCGCGCGACCTTCCGGTGCACTTCGTGTGCGGCTTGCGACATGACGAGATTGCCGCACGCGCTGGCGGCGGCGTCCATGGCGTCGGGCAGCGCGATGCCTGCATCGAGCAGCGTGCCCAAGGTCCTGGCCCAGCGGGCGGCACTCATCATGTGGATGATCTTGCCCGCGCCCGGCAAATGCAGCAGGCACCGGTCTCGCTGCCGTCGCATTCGGGGACTGCGCCGCACGGCAGCGGTGAGGATTAACGCCATGGCGCCCACGCATGCGAGCACCCATGGCCCCTTGTCCAGTGATGCCCGTGAGAGATCGATCAGCCAGCGAGTCAGGGGCGGTAACGGCACGCCTCCGCCGGCTGCACTCGCGAACAGACGCTCGAACTCCGGGATCACCCATTGCAGCAGCGCCGCGATAACGGCGAGCGCGACTGCCAGCACTGTCACGGGATACATGAGCGCACGTTGCAGTTTGTCGCGTATGCCTTTCGCGTGATCGTAGTGCGCGCTCAGGCGAGCCAGTGTCGGGCCAAGTTCTCCGCTCAGCTCGGCCGCCGCGATCAACTGGCAATCGACGCTGCTGAATCGACGGCTCGCACGCGCCATGGCGAGCGCCAGCGAATGTCCCTGCGCGACATCCTGCGCAATGTCGGACGCCAGGCGCTTGAGGCCTCGGGTGTGCGCGCCGCGGGCCAGCACATCGAGCGCCGCGCTTAGCGGCACGCCTGCGCCGAGCAACGTGGCAAGGCGTCGCACGAGGTCGGCGGCATCCGCCGATCGGGTGCGTGCCGAAGCAGTATGTCGACGCCCCGGGGTGACGTGCGTAATCGTCATCTGCGGATATCGACGACGCAATGCCAGACGCACCGCCGCCTCGCCGTGCGCGACCCATTCCCCGCGTCGGCGTTGCCCGTCCGCCTCGCGCCCCTGCCAGTGCCACTGGCGTGGCCGGGTCATTCGAGACATGCGTCATCTCCGGCTGATGCGTGCCGACATTGCATGGGGCAGTTGCCGTGCGATTTCCGTTCAGGCCGGCGTTGTCGCATCGACATCCTCCTGACTTACCGTCCCTGTCTCGACGTGCCACAGTCCCGACTCGCGCAACGTCATTACGCCTTCGCTTTGCGCTTGCGCTGCCAGTTCGTGCGGGCTGCGTGCCTGCGAGATGTTGACGGCCTGTGTGGCACTGATGGGCATCACCTGAAACGCGCCCACGCGTCCTGCGAAGCCGGTCCCGTGGCACCGCATGCATGTGTGAGCGCTGCGTTGGCCATCTCCCGTCATGTTGCCGGGTTCGCACCCGGCGGGACATCGTCGTCTGAGCAATCGTTGTGCACTGATGAGCAGTAGCGTCGACGAGAGATTGAACGGCGCGACACCGAGGTCGAAGAGCCGTGCGAGCGTACTTGGCGCGTCGTTCGCGTGCACCGTGGCAAATACGAGATGGCCGGTCTGGGCTGCCTGCACGGCAATTTCCGCGGTTTGCGCATCGCGAATTTCACCGACGACGAGCACATCGGGATCTTGCCGGAGAAAGGCGCGCAACGCCGTCGCAAAGTCGAGCCCGGCGCGCTCGTTGAGATTGACCTGCGTGACACCCGGCAGGCGAATTTCCACGGGGTCCTCAATGGTGACGATATTGCGCGAGGCATCGTTCAGCCGTCGCAGGCAACTGTACAGCGAGACGGTCTTGCCGCTACCGGTCGGACCGGTGAGCAGGATCATGCCGTGAGGACGCGCGATCGCCTGCGTCAATGCGAGGTACTGCGTCGGTGTATAACCCAGCCCCTCAAGTGAGAGCGGCACCTTCGCACCATCGAGCAACCGCACCACGAGCTTTTCACCGTGCAATGTCGGCAGCGCGCTCACGCGGCATTCGACCGGCTCCCCGGCCTCGCGCCAAAGCATGCGCCCGTCCTGCGGCAAACGCTTCTGTGCAATGTCCAGATTTGCGAGCACCTTGAGGCGTGAGACGAGCATGTCGCGCCACGACAAGGGAATGTCACGGTATTCCTGCAAGCGCCCGTCGATACGCAGGCGCACGCGGAAACGTTGTGCCATGGGTTCGAAATGGACGTCTGACGCACCGGCGCGCACGGCGTCGCTCAATACCTCTTCGAGACATTGCAGCGGCGTGGTGGCCGTGGGCACGGCAGGGTTGAAAGGAGCAGTGGCGGGAGGCTGTGAGGCCGATGAGCGACGATGTAGCGATGACGTAGTGTCGCCCGAGGGAACGGTGGCGTGTGACATGACGGGGTCCGGCGAGAGCTGCCCTAACTAAGAGAGCTGCACTAAGAGAGCTGAGTGAAGCTTCAGTCTCGACGCAACCCTGCGGCGACTCAATCGGAAAAACCCGAAAAAAGCCCTCGTGTGACGTGCAGTGAGCGAAGGAGACGCGATCGATTCACGCGGTTCGTGAGTCGATACGCGTCATCTCACGCTCACAACTCAGTCGTGGTGCGCAGGACGCGGTCCCGGTTTGAACAGACGCACCGTCTTGATCGCCTGATTGTCGATTTGCACAATTTCCATGCGCAGGCCGTCGATCTCGAGGCTGACCGAAGCTTCCGGGATCTCGCGCAGGACTTCGAGAATCAATCCGTTGAGCGTTTTGGGGCCGTCGGTCGGAAGGTGCAGCCCCAGTCGACGGTTCAGGTCGCGCAGTCCGACGCCGCCGCCCACCAGACATTCCCCTTCGGCCGTCCAGCCCGAGCGGCTGCCGCCGGTGCCCGGCACGCTCGTCGTGAATTCGCCGATGAGTTCTTCGATGATGTCCTCGGTGGTCACGAGCCCTTCGACCTCACCGTACTCGTTGACGACCAGCCCCACACGACGCTGGTTTTCCTGGAAATACTGCAACTGACGCAACGCCGGTGTATCGCTCGGAATGAAGTACGGGTCGACGAGCAACGCACGCAACGTGTCGACCGTGATGTCGTCCGGATGACGCAGCGCGGAAAGCGTGCGGCGCACCGGAAGAATACCGACGATGCGATCAATGTCGCCGTCGTAGACCGGCAACTTGTTGTGGTAGCACGTCTCGAGCTGCGAAAGAATCGTGTCCAGCGGTGCCGAGATATCCAGCGCCTCGATACGCGCGCGCGGCACCATCACGTCGTCGACCGCAATGTTCTCCAGGTCGAGCAGGTTGAGCAGCACGCTGCGCGGCTTGGTCGGCATGTAGTTGCCGGCTTCGAGCACGATGGTGCGCAGTTCTTCGGTCGTCAGGCGCGTTTCGCCGGACGCGCGACGCGTGTCGATACGCAGCACGCGGAGCATGCCGCGCACGAAACTGTTCAGCACCCAAACCAGCGGCCTGGCGGCGGCGACGATGGGTTTGAGCGGTGTGCTGACCGACAGGGCGATGCGGTCCGGATACGTTGCGCCGACGATCTTCGGGGCGATTTCCGCGAAGATGATGATGAGCAACGCAATGACCGCCGTGGCGATGGACAGCGTGATGGCATCGTTGCCGAAGTAGCGCACCGCAATCGAGGTGGTGAGCACCGGCACGACGGTATTGATGACGTTATTGCCGACGAGAATCGTCGAGAGGAGATCTTCGGTGCGCGAGAGCAGGCCCTGCGTCGACCTGGCGCCATGCACGTTCATGCGCACGAGGTGCTTCAGGCGATGGCGGTTGAGCGCCATCATGCTGGTCTCGGAAATGGAAAAGAATCCCGAGCAGACGATCAGGAAGGCGACGGCGCAAATCTGCGCCCATAAGGGCAAGGCGTCCAAGCTGTTAGATGCGCGACAAGCGCTGGGGGTGGCAATGAGTTGCCACTATATCAGAGGGGATAACGGCGCCAGGGATGCGGCTTTTTCGAATCGCCGCGGGATTGCCCGGTGGCGGCCGGATTCCGACGGACTACAAAGCGTCCATCCGGGACGTAGCGACCGGCTGCTGTTATCGACGCAGCGCCGACGCAGAAATAAAAAAACCGACGGACAATGCCGTCGGTTTTTTTGCTTTGCATAAAGCAAAGTAAATCCTGGTCGGGGTGAGAGGATTCGAACCTCCGGCCTCTACGTCCCGAACGCGCTTTCGTCGCGGATACTTGTGCCCCTAGTGAAGGGAATTTCATTATAAATCATTGGCTTATGAAATATCA
>NZ_CABPSQ010000021.1 GCF_902459775.1 Pandoraea captiosa | reverse complement strand
TTATAGTCCGCTGTTTTCTAAGGAAATTCTGGTCGGGGTGAGAGGATTCGAACCTCCGGCCTCTACGTCCCGAACGTGGTGCAGTATCTGGCGGCGGACGGCGCTTATCGCGCGAACGAACGGGCCGTGCTGGCGTCGGTCGACGGTATCACCGTGGGCGATCTGACGTCCGGGCGGATCGGCGGCAAGGTGCTCGCCGAAATGGCGCTGCAAACGGCAGGCTCCGCCGAGCAACGCCGCGCAGCAAGCCTGCTCTCGGGCGAATCGCTGCTGAACAACGCCACGGCGGCACAAGGGGCGAACATGGCGTTCCAGCGCGGCATGCAGGCGCGCATGCTCGCGGGCGGCGCCATGGTCGACGACCGCACCGCCAACGGTGCCCGTGTCGACGCGCGCGGGATCGCTGCATGGGCGTCTTTCTCGGGGGGCAACACGCGCCAGCGCGGCAACGCCCTGTCGTTCGACGTTCGCGGAATCGACGGCGCCATCGGCGTGGACAAGCGCATTGGCCACGACACGGTCATCGGTGCTTCGGTGGGCTTGGGCAATCAGCGCTCGAAAGCCGATGGCATGCCCGGCGAATCGAAAATCAACAGCGTCAGTCTGGGGTTCTACGGTTCGCATCTGAACGACGCGAACATCTTCGTGGGCGGCGGCCTGTCATACACGAATCACAGCGTGACGACCGAGCGCACGGTCGCTGCGCGCAGCGCGTCCTCGCGCCTGTCGGGCAAGACCGGTGGCAACACGTTCGGGGCGTTTGGCGAGATCGGCAGACGCTTCGACGTGGCGGGATTCAACGTCGATCCGTCGATGGGCGTGCGCGTTGCCTCGACGCGTCTGCATGCGTTTGACGAGACGAGTCGCGATAGTGCCGTTGGCAACGACGGCCTGCGCGTCGGTGCGCAATCGCAAACGTCGGTGCGTAGCGTGCTCGGTGTACGTGTCTCGCGCGACGTGTTCGACTTCGACGGCGGCAAGCTCACGCCGACGCTGCGTCTGGCCTACGAGCATGAATTCGGCAATACGCAGAGCAGCCTGACGAACACGCTTTACGGCGCGCCCCGTGCGTTCCATGTGAAGGGGCCGACCTTGGGACGGGATGTTCTCACCGCCGATCTCGGCGTCGATCTTCAGTTCAGGAAGCGGTTCGACGTGCATGTAGGCGGTAACGTGAGCGTACGTCGGGGCGAAAGCGCAGTCGCCGGGGCGGTGTCTGCAAGATACCGATTCTGAGCTTGCTGTCGCCGGGCAGGCCCTGATGGTTGACGCCAGTGAGGGCCTGCGCCGTCGAGGCCACAAGACAACCCATCGAGTCCGGGAGGGCCCGATGGGTTTTTTGTTGTTCGTTTTCGTTGCCTGCGGGCACTCGGGGCACGATGCATACGTAAGGAAAAGCCTCAATCGTCGTGATTACCCGGTCGCGTCCGCGCACCCGTTTTTGCTGCGTTTGGGATAGGGAGATGGTAATGAGATATGTGAATGAGCGATTTTTGAAAAAAGAAAATTATCCTTTTGTAATTTGACGTTGATTTAATAAAGATTGATGCCGATGGGTTAAGTATCAAAGCGATATTGAATAACGAAGATTGAGATAAGTCGACTCCTAGAATTTGCCGGAACGATGGTGGCTTTCAAGTCGCCGTCTGAAGCGTGATGAGGGAAATCATCATTTGAGGCGAATTGAAAAAGGAGTTGTCCAATGCAAGGGAACCGTCCGAAGTCTAATACTCGTTGTCAGACAAGGATCTGCTTGGCTGTGGCGGCGGTGGTGATGGCAGGGACGCCGGTGTATGCATTTTCTCAAGCGCCCCAAAATGGTTGGGAGAATGAAAAGGAAGCGAGAGTCAATGATCTGAATGCGAAAGGCGAAATTGCGAGCAGGAATGCGGAAGAAAAAGAGAATTATAAAAAGAGTAACGATGTATTGCAGGATTATGGTGGTCGGATAAAGATCGTCATGACGAGCTCCGAGTCCGTGGATAAAAAGATTGCATTGCTCAAGGAGCTTGCGAAAGTCATCAAGGAAAAAGCGGATGCCCTGGCAAAAGGAAATCCGCCGGCCTGGGACAGGCAATTGGCAACGGACCTTGATAGTTTGTCGAAAACGATGAACGCGGTGGGAAAAAGCGGCGACACATTCGACGAGACAACGAGAAACGCGCTCCTCGGGGAGCTTTCCAACAACGACGGGAAATGGCACGACGCCAACAAGGCTTTCAATACCGCCGAGCGCGAAAAGGCACTGATCGCATACAAGCGAGACCGGTGGAATGCCGTCAGCAGCGAAACCGACCTCGATACGCTCAAGGCGACCTATCAACTGAACGCCGCCACCACCGACGCGGCCAAGAGTGCAGACGGTGTCCTGACGTGGAACGACAAGAACCAGATCGACTTCAAAAGCGAGAACGTGCCGGCGCCGGGCGAGACGTTCATCGGCAAGGACGCCACGCTGGAAATCACGTCACGCTCGGGAGACATGTCCGACGCCGTTGCCGGGGCGCAAAACGCCACGCGGGATGTCGGCACGCTACGCGCCATCGAAGACGCCAGGCACACGGTTCTGGTCAACGAAGGCACCCTGAACGTGCATCGTGGCATCGAGGGCGATGCCTCGCTCACCGTCGCTGTGGGCACCAACGGGGCACTCAACTTTGCTGCGGGCAAGGGTGTCGACCCGAACGCTGAAGGGATTGCGCTCACGGCAGGCGCCACACAGGGAAAACCGTTCGACGAGGGCGACAAGGGCGGGCAGATCGCCTTTCAGGAAGGCACGAGTGCGGGTGGCGCCAAGATTATCGTGGCCAAGCATGGCGAACTGAATTTCGAGAAGGGATCCGATGCGGGCCACAGCAAGATCGCGATTCTCAAGGACGGCGTTGCCGGCTTCCACGAGGCCGACGCCCGGAATGCGGTCATTTCGAACGATGGCGCACTGGGCTTTCTCAAGGCGAAAGTCGGCGATGCCGACATCGAGAACCACAAGGGCGCGATCGTCGTTTTTCATGACACCGCGCTGGACCGGGTGCATCTGCACACTGCCGGGACGACCAACCTGTCCGGCGCCACGACGGCTGATTCGGCAACCGTCGAGATGGATGGCGGCGTGCTGACGCTCGCGGACACGAAATCGTCAGGCGCGCCGGACACCATCAACGTCGTGACGATCGGATCGCTGTCCGGGACGGGCGAGGTTGTCACTGCCGGTAAAACGCTCAAACTGGGCGCGCTCAATCGCGATGACATGTTCGGCGGCAACATTCACGGCGGTGCCGTGGCGGAACACGGCGCCCACGTGGCCAAAGTCGGCACCGGTCACCTCGTTTTCAGCGGGGACCAGCGCGGCATCAATACGTTGAACGTGGAGAACGGTACGCTCACCGCTGCCCACCGGAACGCGCTCGGTACCGGGTTGCTGACGCTCTCCGAGCCCGCCACGATCTCGCTCGCCAATGACGTCTACGACGTCAAGAAATTCGAGAACGCCGGCACGCTCAGGCTCAACGGTTACAAGCTCGTGATCGATTCCTACGAGTCCAACGGCGACAAGGCCAAAATCCTGTCCGACGCCAGGAAAGACGCTGACGGTATCCAGCGCGGCACGCTGGAAGTGAACAAGGACGGCGATTTCACGAAAACGAAAATCGTGCTGCGGCCCGCCGACGCGTCGGTGACTCCCGAAGAACTCTACGAGAAGAAGATTCAGGTCGTCGTTCCCGGCAAGGACGCCAACGTGAAACTTGGCGAAGTCGACTACGGCAGTATCCCCACGCGACCGGACGACGACGGCGGCGGCGACGACGGTTCGGTCATCATCGACCCGAACAAGAGCATCGGCTTCCTCGATCCCAACGCACCCTACACGGGCAGCGAGCAGGGCGTGCTCGCGTCGCTTCAGGGTGTCACGCTCAACGACATCGTCTCAGGCCGTGTCGGGGGAAGCGTACTCGGGCAGATGGTCCTGTTGCCCGCCGGTTCCCCCGAGCAACGGCGCGCCGCGCGCATGCTCTCCGGCGAATCGCTCGTGAACAATGCTGCCGCAGCCTACAGTGCCGCCGACGCATTTCGCGCCAGCATGCAGACCCGCATGCTCGCCGGGGGCTCGATGCCCGATTGCAACACGACTGCGGGTCAGCGTGCCGGGGACAACGGGACGGCCATCTGGGGAGCGTTCAAGGGAGCGGGCGCGAGTCAGGAAGGCAACGGCATGGCCTTTTCCACCAGCGGCATCGACGGCGCCTTCGGTGTCGACCGGCGACTCAATCGCAACGCGCTGATCGGTGCATCGTTCGGTCTGGGCACGCGAACGTCGAGGGCGAACGATCTGCCCGGCGATACGAGCATCCGAAGCGCCAGCGTCGGCCTCTACGGCTCGTATCTGAGTGATGCGCGGTGGTTCGCCAACGGCGGCGTGTTCTACAGCAACCACAACGTGACGAGCGATCGGAGCGTCGCTGCGCGTGACGTCGCGGCGCGCGTGTCCGGCAAGACCGGTGGCCGTACCCTTGGCCTCTTCGGGGAAGTCGGGCAGCGCGTGATCGCGGGCGGGATGAACGTCGATCCCTTCCTCGGCATGCGGCTCGCTTACACCCGGTTGGGCGGCTACGACGAAACCGACCGCGACGCCGGTCAGGGAAACAACGGCCTGCATGTCGGCCCGCAGGTCAGCAACTCGCGGCGCATCGTCGCCGGTGTGCGGCTGTGGCGCGAACTCGTCAACACGGCAGGCGGCAGCGTGATCCCGTCGTTGCGTCTGGCCTACGAACATGAGTTCGGCGATACGCAGGGTAGTGTGACGAACGCCATCTACGGCGCACCGCGCGCATTCACCGTCAGCGGTGTCAAACTCGGACGCGACATCTTCACGGCAGACCTCGGGGCCGATATCCGCGTGACCCGGCAACTCAACATGCACGTTGGCGGCAATCTGAGTCTTCGTGCCGGTGAGACGGCCGTCGCGGGCGGCGTCAGCGCGAAGTACCGCTTTTGACGTACTTCCGGACGTACCGGCTTCGGAAGGCGGCGCCCGAGGGCCATCGACAAAAACAAACCGCCCGGCGAGTTCCGGGCGGTTTGTGGTTGGGCGAATGATGCGTGATGACGGGGGGTCGCCGTGGGGCCTCAGAATGAATGCGAGATCCCGATGTACGCGCCCGTCTGACTCTTGCCGGCGGGCGGGTTGTCGAGCGAATCGCTGGGAATCGCGGCGACCGAGAAGCTCTGGTTGGCGCTGTTCTTCACGTAGGCGATGGTGCCGTAGAAGAAGGTGCGCTTCGAGAGGTTGTACGTCGTCCCCAGTTCGAACATGGTGGCGTGCCCGAAGCCACCCGGCACGTTTACGTGGTACACGGCGGCATTCGCCGCCCACACGGGGGTCGCCTGATACTTCACGCCGGCCCAGTAGTGATCGGCGCGCGTAGCGAAGTCGGGCGCGGGGGCATCCGGCGCGGCCATGTGCGTGTAGCCCAACGAAATTGTGAAGCGGTTCAGAAACACGTTCGCGCCTGCGAAATACTCGCGCGACGTGGCGAAAACGTCGGTAAAGCGGCCATTGGTGTCGCGGATTTCGTCGTACAACGCGCGCAACTGGAATCGGTCGTGCGTATAGGTCAGTTGTGCTCCCATACCGCGTCCGTTATTGAACTGGCCGGCGATGTTGGAGAACGCGTACTGGCCCACGACATCGAAGCCGTACCAGTTCGGGCTCTGATAGTTCACGGTGTTGCTCGCCTGCGGCCAGTTACGTCCGCGTACGAGCGATGCCGACGAGAAAGCCTGCTGCTGGAACGGATCGAAGTCCCAGACCCCGTTGCTGATGAACAGGTTGCGACCGAGTGTCAGTTGCCCCCAGGAGCGCGAATTCAGACCCACCAACGCGCGGCGATCGAACAAGGAACCCGAGCCGTTATTGTTGAAGCCGTTCATCAACTGGAAGCCGGCTTCCAGGTTGAATACGGCATGCAATCCACGCCCGAGATCCTCATAACCGCGCAGGCCGAACAGGCTGGTGCCGTAGTCGCCCCCTTGTGCGCTCCAGCGCGAGGCAGTGCCTCCGTTGCCGTCCTGTAAATTGTTCATGAACTGAAAGCCGCCATCGACGCGGCCATAGAGTTGCACGCTCGATTGCGCGTGCGCGAACGTGCCGATGCTGCAAAGCAGGCTCGCTGCAATGAGCTTCTTCTTCATGATCTGCTCCCCAGGTTGCGTTTTGCCCCGCACCTCTTTGCGTGGTTATGACCGTCGTCGTCGCGCCTCGCCCGAGTGGGGGCGGCACGCGACATCGTCGGAAAAGCCTGAAATTTCGTTACGAGTGACGAGAAATCGGCAAGCGGGAACGCCGGGGCAACGGGCGCCGCATGGGGGAATGCGGCCGGTTGCGAGTGATGCCGTCACGCTCTGGTATTCAGAGATCGTATTCATGGCAGTCCACTGGCGTAGGGTCGGCGGCCGAGCGCGGTTCGCGCGTGGCCATGCGACCGGAATGAGTGTCGGGCCGGGCGATATGTCTCGTACTGCGACGCAAACAACGCCCGTTGGCCGGATTGGCTTCTTTATATCCGAATTTTTCTGTCCGCAATATAAGGGAAAGGCTTAGTGCCGCGTTTGTTGCGCGCCAGCAACCGAAACGGCCCCATGAGCGCACCCTCGGCGCGGCAATTTCGGTCGACGGCTTTCAGTCGGGCGTTTCAGACCGAGCGATTGCGAGACTGCCTGACTTCGATCTCAGTCCGGCGCGCCGAAAGCTTCCATTTTGCTGGCCAGATGGGTCAGCAGGCGATTGGCCGCGCCGGACAGGCGACGTCCGGCGCGGGTGATCAGGTGGGCCTCCGCACTATTCAGAATGGGATGGTCGATGGCAACGGCGCTCAGCACGCCGGCGTCGATTTCCTGCGACACGGCGAAAGTGGGCAGGAAGGTGGCGCCCAATCCGGCGCGAACGAAATGCTTGAGCACCGAGATGGAGTTGGTCGTGACGGTGGGGACGAGCCGATGCTTCTCGGACTGTTCGGCCAGTTCCATCAATTGGCGCGTGCCGTACGAGCCGTGCATGAGGGCAAGCGGCACGTCGTACAGGGCGTCCAGCGTGACGGCGCCGGTCGCTTTCGCCTTGGCAATGAGGGGCGAACCGGGGGCGACGATCGCGTGAACCGGCTGTGCCATTTGCGCCCGGGAGACGATCTTGGGCTCGGCGGGCGGGTTGTAGACGAGGCCGATGTCCGCGTCGTCTTCCGCGACAAGGCGCATGACCTCGTTCGTGCCGGCCAGATCGAGTGTCAGGGTGATGTCGGGGTAGCGCTTGCAGAAGTACTGCAATGGCGCGCCCATCAGGTCGCTGACGAAACCTTCACCGACTGCCAGCCGGATATGCCCGCGCCGCAGTCCGCGCACTTCCTGAAGCTTGGCGAGCAGGTCTTCCTGGTGGGCGCGTTGTTCCCGGTAGTACTCCATGAGCAGGCGACCGGCCTGCGTCAGGTGCACACCGCGCTTGTGGCGCTCGATCAGCGGCAGCGCCAGTTCCGCCTCCAGCAAGGCGATCTGGCGGCTGACGGCCGAGGGCGCGATGTCGAGTCTGTCGGCGGCCGCACGCACCGTGCCGCACTGGACGGCCTCGTAGAGATAAGACAAGCGGCTTTCGTTGATGGCAGGTGTCATACCCTAAAGACTAATTATTAGAACAAAAATCTTCAAGCGTTGTCATTGAGCGTCCTTTTTTTTCACTCCACACTGCGATGCATGCGGATCGGCCCCAACGCCGGGCAACGAACCCAGGCGAGGCCCGGTGTCGGTGGCCCGATTCCGCGCCAGTTTTGATGCGACCCAAGGTCACGTGCCGTGACCCGACGGACCCCTCGGAGACACCCGATGATTCCTCCGCGCAATACGCGATTCGGCATCGATCATCCGCTGGTCACCGTGCATGACCACCCGCGGCGCCTTGCGCACTACGAGCGCATGGGGTTCGCACCGTCGCCGGTGTCGTACCACCCGTGGGGGACCGTCACATCGCTCATGATGTTCGGCGAGAACTTCATCGAACTCATCGGCGTGGACAACGCAAGCAAGTTCGGCACCCACACCGTCGGCGACTTCTGTTTCGGACGCCACCTCGGCAGTTTTCTTGCCCGCGAAGAGGGCGTGTCGCTCGTCGCGCTCCATAGCAAAGACGCCCGCGCCGATCACGCCCGCCTGGTGCAGGCCGGACTGCGCACGCAAGGCCTGCTCGACTTTCGGCGCGCGATGCGCAAGCCCGATGGCACGCCCGATGAGGCCGTTGTCTCGTTGGGGCTGTTCATCGACGAATCGCTGGGCGACGCGTCCAATTTCATTTGTCATCAGCATCGCCCCGAACTGATCTGGATGCCGGAGTGGCAGCGCCATCCCAACGGGGTGACGGGCATCGTCGGCATTACCTATGTAACGCCGGATGCCGTGTCGCTGCGCGCCCTCGCCACGCGCTGGCAGCAACTGTACGGCGCGCGTCACGTCGATCTCTACGATGGCGGTGCCGTGGCCGATACCGGCTGCGGACAGCTGCGCGCCATGTCGTTGCAGCGCGCCGAAGCGCGTTACGCCGCCGTGGGGTTGCCGATGGCGCAGGGCGTGCGCACGCATGCGGTGGCGATCACCCTGCTCGCGCCGGATCTGGCGCACATCGAAGCCTTGTGGCGAGAGCATGGCGTGCCCTACGGCTATAACGAGCACGGGCTGGTGGTCGAACCCGAATTTGCCGGAAACGTGGTGCTGGAGTTCGTGAACCACTAGCGCGGCGATTCCCTGATATTTCCACGCGTCGGCCGGATGTCCCGGCGGACGAAGCAACGCGGCGTCGCCCGTGGGGGCGGCGTCATCTTCGCAGTCAATCTGGAGTGAACATGAAAATCATCGGAGTGGTCGGACTGGGCAATATGGGACGCGGCATGGCGCTGTCGTTGCAGCGCGGCGGTTTCACGGTGCTCGGTTTCGATCCGTCGCCGGCTGCCGGTGCCGCGCTGGCCGAGGCCGGGGTCGGCCTGCGGGCGTCGGTCGCCGAACTCGCTCGCGAAGCCGACGCCCTGGTGCTGTCGCTGCCCACGTCGCAAGTCGTCGAAGCCGTGGTGAACGGTGCCGATGGCATTGCCGCGAACGGCCGCGAAGGCCTGATCGTGGTCGACACGTCGACGGCCGATCCGGAAAGCACGCGCAAGCTGGCGCTCACGCTGCGCGAGAAGGGGATCGCCCTGATCGACGCCCCGGTATCCGGTGGCCCGAAAGGCGCGCTCAACGGCGCACTCACGATGGTGCTGGGCGGCGCTGCCGAGGACATCGCGCGCATCGAGCCGGTGCTCGCGGCCATGTCGGCCAAACGTGTGCACATCGGCGACGTGGGCGCGGGTCACGTCACCAAGCTCATCAACAACCTGATGTGCGCCGCGCATCTGGTGGTGGCGGGTGAAGCGATGCGTCTGGCGAAGGCCGCCGGCGTGGCCCCGGAGCAGGTGCTCGAAGGGCTCAATGCCGGATCGGGTCGCAGCGGTGTGACGCAAACCAACTATCCGACATGGATTCTCAACGACGCCTTCGACTCCGGCTTCACGATGAAGCTCATGCGCAAGGACGTGCGCCTGGCCATGGCGCTGGCCGAGCAAACGGGTACGCTGGCCACGGGGCCGCTGTCGGCCGAGGTCGGGCGCCTGTGGGCCGCGAGCGCTGCGACCGTGGGCGATGACGAAGACTTCAACCGCATCGTGCAGTTCATCGAGCCGGGCCGCGCATAAGCGAGACGCCAGACGCGAGACGCGAGACATTCGCGTGCCCTGCATTCCTTTTTGTTTGACGACATGACGCGCCGCTGACGATGCGCTGTCGGTGCCCTGCACCGAAGCGATAGCGACGATAGCCACGACAGCGACGCGCCATTCTGTGAGTACGGAGTTTTTCATGGCAGACCAACAAGCCGCCGCTTTGCTCGGCGCATTCGCGAAGTTCTTCCCCAACGCCACCACCATCGGCTCGTTCGTGAACGGCGAACTGATCGAAGGCCGCGGCGAGACGTCTATCGAGATCGTCAATCCGGCCACCGGTCAGGCAGTGCTGACCTATCGCGACGCCGGCGCCGATGTCGTGGCACAAGCCGCCGACGCTGCGCAAGCCGCACAAAAGACCTGGTGGGCGCTCACGCATGCGGCCCGTGGCCGTGTGATGCAGGCCGTGGGCGCGAAGATTCGCGAGCACGCCGAGGCGCTGGCACAGCTCGAATCCATCGGCGCGGGCAAGCCCATTCGTGATTGCCGTGGCGAAGTCGGCAAAGTGGCGGAGATGTTCGAGTATTACGCCGGGTGGACCGACAAGTTCTTCGGCGACGTGATTCCCGTGCCGAGTACGCACCTGAACTACACGCGCCGCGAAGCGATGGGTGTGGTGTTGCAGATCACCCCGTGGAACGCTCCCGTCTTCACATGCGGCTGGCAACTGGCGCCGGCCATCGCCATGGGCAACGGCGTGCTGCTCAAGCCCTCGGAGCTGACCCCGGCCAGCTCGCTCGTGGTGGCTGCGCTGGCCGAGCAGGCCGGTGTGCCGCGCGGTCTCATCAACGTGCTCGCCGGTTTCGGCCACACCACGGGACAAGCCGCGATCTCGCACCCGGTCGTCAAGAAGGTCGTGTTCGTCGGCTCGCCGGCCACGGGCAGCAAGATCGCTACGGCTGCCGCGCAGCGTCTGCTGCCGAGCGTGCTGGAGCTGGGCGGCAAGTCGGCCAACATTGTGTTCGACGACGCCGACCTCAAGCGCGCATGCCTTGGCGCCCAGGCCGCCATCTTCTCGAGCGCGGGCCAAAGCTGCGTAGCGGGCTCACGTCTGCTGGTGCAACGTGGCGTGTACGACCAGATGATCGACATGCTCGCGCGCGGGGCGGAAAAGATCCGCGTGGGCGATCCGCTCGACGACACCACCGAAGTCGGCCCGATCTGCAATCGCACGCAATATCAGCACGTGATGAACATGATCGACGCCGGCGTCGAAGGCGGTGCGCGTCTGGCAGCCGGTTCGCAGCAACGCAGCGAAGGCGGCTTCTTCGTGCGCCCGACGGTGCTGGCCGATGCCAATAACGCCATGGGCGTGGCGCGCACGGAAATCTTCGGGCCGGTCGTGGTGGCGATTCCGTTCGACACCGAGGAAGAGGCGCTGGCGATTGCCAACGACAGCGAATTCGGTCTGGCCGGCGCCGTCTGGACGCAGGATGTGGCCCGCGCGCACCGTGTCGCGTCGCAAGTGAACGCCGGTACGTTCTGGATCAACGGCTACAAGACAATCAACGTCGCGTCGCCCTTCGGTGGCTACCACCACAGCGGTTACGGTCGCTCCAGCGGCGTCGAGGCGCTGTACGAGTACACGCAGACGAAGAGCGTGTGGGTCGAGACGGCCGCCAATCCGGCCACGCCGTTTGGCTACGTCTGATCGGGGTTGCCGCGTTTCGCCGGGGTCGGCAGGGCAATGCGTCGATGCAGACCCTCGGGCGATGTGCTGCCATCATGCGTTCAGTTCGTGAGAATGTGGCGTGAACGCATCGTAAAAGTGCAGAAAGTGCGCCGGACGCCGGTCGTGAGACCTCGTTCGGCGTACGACCGTTTCAGCCTGCGGGATTGACGGCCGAAACGGGGTTTTTGACCGCGTATAATGCCGCCCTCGGGTGGTTCGGCGCGGAATGCTGTTGCTGTCACCAAGGCGTGCCAACATGGCGGGGAGTGTATTCCCGCTGCGTGGGAAAATTCTGCGGGTCTCGGGGCCCGACGGATCGCGTGCCGAACTTCCTTAATCACCGAAATGTTCGCCAAAGCGACGGCTAGCCGTGCGTGCCAGGCGTCGGACCGGTTCAATAGCAAGTGCAGTGGAGACCCAGATGGCAGTCATGGAACAAAAAGCGGCCAAGCCGCAAGGGGGCGCCTTCAGCGATGGCGTGCGCCTGTATGTTTGGGCAATCGTGATCCTCGTGATCGCGGAGCTCATCGGTGCGATCAGCATCAAGGCCGGTCACGGCAAGATCGTGTTGTTGCCAATGGTCTGGGCATTGTTGCTCGGCGCAGCGTTGGGCCTGTCGCAAGCGCGTTTGCCGCGCTTCGCGCAGATCGACCTGCCGATGCAGCACAAGGCCGCCGCCATTTTGCAACCGGCGCTGCTGCTGTTCGTCGCAAAGCTGGGTCTGCTCGTGGGCGGCTCGCTGCCCAAGCTCGTGGCGGCCGGCTGGGCGCTCGTATTCCAGGAGTTCGGCCACTTCGTGGGCACGATTATTCTGGGACTGCCGGTGGCGCTGATGCTCGGCATCAAGCGTGAGGCCATCGGCGCGACGTTCTCCGTGGGCCGTGAGCCGAGCCTTGCGATCATTGGCGAAAAGTACGGTTTCGATTCGCCGGAAGGGCGCGGCGTGCTGGCCGAGTACCTGACGGGCACCATCTTCGGCGCCGTGTTCATTTCGCTGTTCGCCGGTTTCGTCGCCAGCCTGAATCTGTTCCATCCGCACTCGCTCGCCATGGGCGCCGGTGTGGGTTCGGGCTCGATGATGGCAGCCGCCGCCGGCGCCATCGCCGCACAGCAAACCCCGGAAGTGGCCAAGGAAGTCGCCACCTTCGCTGCGGCGTCGAACCTGATCACGACGACCATCGGTACCTACTTCACGTTGTTCATCTCGCTGCCGCTCGCCGTGTGGGGCTATCGTGTGATGGAACCGGTGCTGGGTCGCATGAGCAAGCGCGGCCGTGCCAACGCCGAAGCCGCGGCCGTGGAAGACGCCGAAGCCGCCAAGGAGCTCAAGGAAGCCAGCAAGGCGCATACCGTTGAAATGAACTTCGGTGCGCGTTTGTTTGCCTGGGTCTTCTCGGGTGCACTGGCGCTGGTCGGCAACACCATGGCCTTCAAGACGCCGTTCCTCGACGGCGTGCCGGGCATGCTGATCATCATCGGCGCCGTGATCGTCGGCGAAGCACTGTACTTCGTCACGCGCCGCAAGGTGCCGGCCGTGTGCTGGGTCTCGCTGATCGCCATGTTCCTGACGTCGCCGGCTTTCCCGTTCGCGCCGGTCGTCGAGCAGTTCACGGGCAAGATCAACTTCCTGGCGCTTGTCACGCCGATGCTGACCTACGCAGGTCTGTCGGTCGCTAAGGACGTGCCTGCCTTCCGCCGTCTGGGCTGGCGCATCGTGGTCGTGTCGTTCCTCGCAAACGCCGGTACGTTCCTCGGCGCCGCGATCATCGCCGAGTTCTTCCACGTTTAAGGCGTGTTCGCGAGCGCGCAACGGTGACAGGTTGCGCGCAGCGTGAAAGACCAAGGGCCGGAACCTGTTCGATACAGGTCCCGGCCCTTCTCGTTTGGGCGGCTGCTACGTTGCGGGGAACGAACGATTACGGCTTGGTCGTCGCCGCGTCGGCTTGCTCGCGCTCGTGGTAATAGCGGCGGAAGAAGCTGCGGATTTCGGCCGGCGAGAGCTTGCCGTCGTGATTGACGTCGATGTCGTCGAAACGCTGATAAAGGAACGGCTCGGAGGCGGCCGCTTCCTGACGGCTCAGATAGCCGTCACCGTCCTTGTCGGCCGCCTTGAAATAGCGCTCGAACGTTGCCCGACGCGCCTGCAACTGGCTGCGCTGATACGCAGCCCATTCGTTACGGTCGATCCGGCCGTCGCGATTGGTGTCGATCGCGTCGAACGACCGTTGCAGGTACATGCCCAGTGCGGCGTTCTGGTCGGCGGCGTCGCCGTAGTCCGGCCCGCTGGCGGGCGGCGGGGGCGGCGACGGTGTCGTGGGAACGACGCCGTTGACCGGCGGGGTGCCTTGCGCAAAGCTCGGCATGGCCGCGAGCGACAGGGCTGCGGCACCGGCGCACAGGGTCGCGGCGGCGAGCGCGCGGCGACCGAAGCGTCGCGTATCGAGCACATCGAGCATTTCGCGCGTACGTTGGCGGAGTGTGTCTTGGCGTGTCATGTCTCGATCCTCCTTCTTCAGCGGCGGTGGCGATCATCGGTGATGACGTTACCGATCACGCCACCCACCACGGCGCCGCCCACGGTCGTGCCCACATCGCCGCCCGAGATAAGGGCGCCGCCCAGCGCGCCCACACCGGCACCGACCGCAGTATTACGAGATTCGCGTGGCGTCATACCGCCGCACCCGGCCAGCGTGCCGACAAGGGCGGCCCCGACGACGACGGGCGCCGCGGAGCGCGAAAGTTTCGAGATGTGCGAGATCCATCGTTGTTTGGTTTTCATGACGTATGGCTCCTTCAATAGGGCATTTCGCCCCTGGGTATTCACAGATCAAAGACCGAGACCGTACCGCTCGTCCGGCCCGACCTGTCGTTCGCTCACTGCAATCTGCATGGCGACGCGTGGTGGCGCGCAATGCACGCCGCGCATCGTGTGATGTATCTCTACGTTGTTCGTCCGCTCAATGCGCCGTCGCCGAGCCGTTCTCCGGCACGGGAGCGCCGTTGGCCGGATTCGATTCGCGATACGCCGGGGGCGGTGGTGCCGCGTACGGACGGCCCTGCGCGTCGGTCGGGTAGGGGCGGCCGTACCCATCGGTCGGCGGATAAGGGCGACCGTAGGCGTCAGTGCCCGGCGCAGCCGACGACGGCGGTGCTGCGTAGGGGCTGCAAGCCGAGCCCGGCGCGTATGGCGGCGGCCCGCAATTGGGCTGCGACTGGTACGACGGATTCGTGCTGTCGGGGCCGCGATATGGCAACCGGGGCTGCGGCGGCGCTTCATACGCGCAACCCGCCAGCGTGAGCAACATCGTCGTCAATGCGATGGCAGAAGACACCTTCGCCATCGCGGACCTCGCGTCGCTCGCCGCCGTTTGCCTTGCAACACCTTCACGTTTCACTTTCATCATGACCTCCTCTCGAGAGCGGTGTTCGTCCCGCCCGCCGTCATCATGGGATTACCGAAATTGGACGCCAATTGCGGGTTTTGGATCGCTCGATGTTGTAAGTCTTTGTAATTGCCCGTGAATGCGCCGTATCACGGGCGTTGGCGGCGATGTTGCGGTGCACATCTCGTCGAGGATTTACGATGGACTACGAATCAATGTAGGAATTCGCTGTCGGTAATGTCTTACACCTGGCTGGGCAGCGTGGTCGGTGAGGGACTTCGTTGGATGGCAGGCAAGCGCGCTTGAACTTGACGCCTGAACTTCATATTTGCTGTGGTATTCGTTCACGTATATGAAATGGTCGGCAACGCGAGCGTCGTCGGACACGCAATTGCATGACATCGTAATTGTTCAATTTTGAAATATATGCGCGTCAAACCTTTCCTCGTCGTCTGACAGGCTGGCGTGCGCGGAATGTGCGACGAGACGACGCATAACGCGATGTCTGTCATCGCAAACCACGCTGTATGCGTTGAACTATCGGGAAAGTCCGGGGGAGTGTTTGCGCTTAGTTTTCGCCGCAAGCTGCGTTTGCGCTGGCATACTGTGCGCGCTGACCCTCCCGTCGGCGCTGGTGGAAGTTGAGGAAGTTGAGAATTACTGTTTCGAGGTGCCCGGCCCAACCGAGCAGGCTCACATATGCCACAAGTCAAGAAAGAAGACATTCGTCTCGCCATTCTCGAAGCCTCGCATGCCCTGTTCATGGAACGAGGGTATGTCGACACCACAATGGTGCAGATCGCCAAGCGTGCCGGTATTTCGCACGCGAACATCTACAGCTATTTCACCGCGAAGCTGCAAGTCTTCTTCTGCGTCTACGAGAAGTGGTTCAAGGCGCGCATTTCCACGCTCGAAGCCGAGGTACTGGCAGCCCACGGTGCCCACGAGCGCATGCGCACGCTGCTCAACGGCCTGCTGGTGGACACGCCGAGGCTCGACAACGGCTTCTCGCACAATCTGGTGCAGGCGCTGGCGACCGTGAGTCCGGGCGATCCCTACGATCCGTCCCTGCTCCAGTGGTTTCGGGAGCGGCTCTCGGCGATGCTCGCGGCAAGCGCGCCCAGTCTGGCGCGTGACAGCGTGCGGCGGGCGCGTCTGATCGATATGCTCGTGCTGACCTTCGATGGCTGCCTCGTGAACTATCACGTGAACCCCGCCTCGCTGCCGGATGTGGCCATGCTCGAAGAGTACGTGGCGGCGTTCCTGTCGGGCGAGACGGTCCAGACGTCGCCCTCCACCGGGGTGACGGAAGCCGCCGAAGCGGCCAAGTCGGGCGCGTCGGCGCCGGCGACGCAGGCAACGGATCCGGTCGCGGCATCCGGCTCGGCGGCGGCGGCCTGACATACCGCCGATGCGATCACTTCCCTGGACAGCCCTCAATCTCGGACGAAAGCTCAAGTTTCATCAGCTTCAGGTCTTCGACCGCGTGCTCGAAACGGGGTCGCTCGTGCGCGCCGCCAACGAAACCGGTCTCACGCAACCGGCCGTTAGCAAGATCGTGCATGAGCTCGAAGCCTGCTTCGAAGGGCCGCTCTTCGTACGGAGCAATCGCGGCATGCAGCCCACGGAACTGGGCGAGTTGCTGGGTCACCGCGTAAAGTCGCTCATGGCGGAACTGCGGTATCTGACGGACGAGGTCAACGCGTTTAGCGCGGGCACCAGCGGTCACGTCATCGTCGGCACCCTCATTTCGGCCGCCGCCGATTTGTTGCCTCGCACGATTGCCATGCTCAAGGCGCGCACGCCAGGCGTGCTCGTCACCGTACGGGAGGCCACCACGGCACAACTATTCCCGGCGCTGGCGAGCGGCGATCTGGATATCGTCGTCGGCCGGTTGCCGGAGCGCTCGCTGCCGGTGGCCAACGCCTTTGCATTGACGCATGAAATTCTCTTTAACGAATCGCTCAGCGTGATCGGCGCAGAGCGCCACTGGTCGCATTTGCCGGAGCGCGTGCCGCTCGCGCAATTGCGCGAGCAGGCGTGGATTTTGCCGGTACCCGAGTCGCCCTCGCGCCTGGCGGCCGAGCGACTGTTTCACGATGCCGGACTCGCACTGCCCGAGGATGTCGTTGAGTCGCTCTCCGTGCTGACCAATATCGGTCTGATGCTCGAGACGCCTCGCGTGGCGCTGATGCCGCGCGCCGCCGCGACGCCGTTCGTGGAATCCGGGTTGCTGCGCGTGCTGGCCGACACGATGCCGGGCAGCTTCGGCGATGTGGGCTATTCGTTGCGCGCCGACAAGTCACCCAGCCCCGCGTGTGCCCGATTCGTCGCGTGCCTGCGCGAGGTGTGCGGACTCAAGCCGTAACCCGTCGCTGGTATTGCGGACAATCAGGTCAAAAAGAAAAGGGGCGCCCCGAGGATCGATCGGGACGCCCCTTTTCGTCGTGGCCCGCCATAGGCGCCGGACCACGGTCTCCTCCCCAAGATTCAGAGACGCGCGAGCGACGAGACCAGTCCGGGGTTTTGCTGCACGAGCCGGATCAGGCAGGCGGCCTGCGCGTTCGGCCGGGCCCGACCTTGCTCCCAGTTCTCCAGCGTACGTGGATTCGTGCGCAGGTAATGCGCGAAGACGTTGCGCGACATGCCGAGATGTTTTCGTAACGCCAGCAACTCGTCGGGAAACACTTCCAGCTTCGGAAGCGGCGTGCGTGGCAACTCCTTGATGTTGAGCGGAAGATCCGCAGGCAGACCGTTCTTGACGTGCGCCGGCTCGGCCGGCGGCGGCGCGCCGGTGTCCTGTGAGAGCAGCCAGCGGAAGGGATTCGAAGGCGTGTTCGAGTAAGCCATAGTCCTGACCGGTGTCGTTAGTTGTGGATCGGGAGTGCTTGCAAAGTCAATCAAGCGGAGCCGATTGCACCACAGACTTTTGCTGGGTGCTTTCACAAAACACTCCCGATTTTTGCGTCTGACACCTATCGAGTACTACGCACCTCGTGTAGACGAGGTGCCGTAGAGTGTACGCAGAAATGGGACATACGCGGCCGGACGATGGCGTCAGACGCCGAGATACGCCTGCAGTTCGGGCAGCGACCGACGCAGCTTCGACGAGTCGCCCTGCCACGCCACACGGCCTTTGTCGACGATGTAGTGCTGGTCGCCGAGTTCGAGCATCGGCGCCAGATTCTTGTCGATGCACAGGATCGACAGGCCGCTGCCTTTGAGTTGCTTCAGGCATTGCCAGATTTCACCGCGAATGAGCGGTGCAAGCCCTTCCGTCGCCTCGTCGAGAATGAGTAATTTCGGATTCGTCATCAATGCACGACCAATGGCGAGCATTTGCTGCTCACCGCCGGACAGATTGCTGCCGAGGTTCTTCTCGCGCTCGCGCAGTCGCGGAAACAGTTCGTAGATGCGCGCGAGCGTCCATGGCGAACTCGCCCCGTGACGATTGCCTGCGGTGGCGACGAGGTTCTCGCGCACGGTCAGCGTGGGGAAAATCTGACGGCCTTCGGGCACAAGTCCCATGCCGGCGCGCGCAATGCGGTGCGACGGACTGGCGTGCACCGGCTGTCCGTCGAACACGATTTCGCCGCGGGCGGGGCGCATGAGTCCCGTCATCGATTTGACGGTCGTCGACTTGCCCATGCCGTTGCGACCGAGCAGGGTGACGAACGCGCCGCGTTCGATCTCGAGATGCATGCCGAACAGCGCCTGACTCGCCCCGTAGTACGACTCGACGCCGGATAAAGACAACAAGGTGCTCATGCCGTCGCTCCCAGCATTTCGTTGCGGGTTTCGTCCCCGAGATAGGCTTCGCGAACGCCCGCATCGTTGCGAATCGTGTCTGCGGTGCCGCAGGCGATGGCGCGTCCGTACACCAGCACGGTAATGCGATCGGCAAGTGCGAACACGGCATCCATGTCGTGCTCCACGAGCACGATGGCGTAGTCGCCCTTGAGCTCGGCCAGCAGGTGCGTCATCTGTTCGGATTCCGCCTGCGACATGCCGGCCATGGGCTCGTCGAGCAACAACAGTTTCGGACGGCCGGCCAGCGCCATCGCCAGTTCGAGCTGACGGTGTTCGCCATGCGCCAGCGCGCTGGCCGGCACGTTCATACGGGCGGCCAGGCCGGTGCGCGCCAGAATCTCGCGAGCCGGTTCGACAAGCGCGGCTTCCCGAATCGCGGGACGCCAGAACCCGAAGCTGTGTCCCTGCATCGCCTGCACGGCCACCAGCACGTTCTCCAGCGCGGTGAATTCACGGAATACCGAGGTGATCTGATACGAGCGCGCCAGCCCCGAGCGTGCACGCTGTTCGATGGGCATCGACGTGATGTCGTGACCGTCGAAATGAATACTGCCTTCGTCGGAGCGCAGCTCGCCTGCGAGTTGGCCGATGAGCGTGCTTTTGCCCGCGCCGTTCGGACCGATGATGGCGTGCAACTCGCCCGGTGCGACGTCCAGACAGAAGTGATCGGTGGCGGTCAGTCCGCCGTAGCGTTTGACCAGTTGGTCGACACGAAGCAGGCTCATGCTTTGCCCTCCACGGCGCGCGTGCGGCGCGAAAGACGGACTTGCAGGTCGCCGAGCAGGCCGTAGAGGCCGCGGCGCGACACCAGCACGGCCACGACGATGAGTGGGCCGAAGATGATCATCCAGTGCTCCGTCATGCCCTTGAGCCACTCTTCGATGAGGAGCATGGCGGTGCTGCCCAGCAGCGGGCCGAAGAACGAGCCCAGACCGCCCAGCACCACCATCACGATCAGCTCGCCGGAGGCCGTCCACGCCATGTAGGCCGGTGAAACGAAGTGGGTGAGGTTGGCGTAGAGCATGCCGGCGACACCGCAGACCATCGCACTGATGATGTAGGCGACGAGCTTGTAGCGCAGCGTCGGGTAGCCGAGCGCGCGCATGCGGCGGTCGTTCTGACGCGCACCGCGAATCACCATGCCGAAGCGGGCTTCGACCAGCCGGCGCCCTCCCCACACGCACAGGCACAACACGGCGAAGGCCACGTAGTACAGCACGGCGGGATCGTCCAGCGTTATGCTGCCGAAGCGGCTGCCGGCCGACACGGGCAGGCCGTCATCGCCGCCGTACTGCTTCAGGCTCACCGCGAGGAAGTAGAACATCTGGGCGAACGCAAGCGTGATCATGATGAAGGCGATGCCGGTCGTGCGCAGCGAGAGCAGGCCCGTAATCGCCCCGACGATCGCGCACAGCAGCAGCGTCGCGCCGAGGTGGGCGAAGCCGTTGTCGATACCGTGAAAGCTCATGATGCCCACGACGTAGGCGCCAAGACCGAGATACAGGGCGTGGCCGAAGCTGACCATGCCGCCATAACCGAGAATCAGATCGAGCGAGACGGCGGCGATCGCGAACACCACGATGCGCCCGAACAGGGTGAGGAAGAACGGTTGCTGAGCAAACGTCGCGTATATGGGCACCAGCGCCAGCAGAACCAGCAGCAGTATCGGCACGGCGGTGCGTAGATTGAGTTTCATTTCCATCGTTTCTCGTTGGCCATCAGCCGTGGATCAGCCATGTTTTACCGGGAAGAGTCCTTGCGGACGCACCGCAAGCACCGCCGCCATGACCAGATAGATGAGCATCGACGCCAGCGCCGGACCGGCCGTATCGGCGGTGCTGCGCTCCATCAGACTGCGCAGCAGCGTGGGCAGGGCAGTACGCCCCACGGTGTCGACGACCCCGACGATCAGCGCTGCGAGAAACGCGCCGCGCACCGAACCGATGCCGCCGATCACGATCACGACCATCGTCAGAATCAGGATCGGCTCGCCCATGCCCGGCTGCACGGAGAGGATCGGACCGGCCATCAGCCCGGCAATGCCGGCGAGGATCGCGCCCAGACCGAACAGCAGCGAGTTGAGCAGAACGATATTCACGCCGAGCGCGCCCACCATCTGGCGATGCGTCGAACCGGCACGAATCAGCATGCCGATACGCGTGCGGTGAATCAGCAGGTAGCAGCCGAGGGCGACCACAAGTCCCACCACGATGATCAGGAAACGATACGCGGGGTAATCGAGACCGAAGAGGTTCACCGTGCCGGACAGCCACTCGGGCACTTCCATGTAATACGGCGACGGGCCCCAGATCATGCGCGCCAGTTCGTTGAAGAACAGAATCAGCCCGAAGGTGGCGAGCACCTGATCGAGGTGATCGCGATCATAGAGGGTCTTGAGGGCGACGAATTCGACGATCAGGCCGAGCACGAGCATGGCCGGCAGCACCGCAAGCGCGGCGAGCGCGAACGAGCCCGTGTGGTTGTAGACGGTCGCGGCGATGAACGCGCCCATCATGTAGAGCGAGCCGTGCGCGAGGTTGACGAAGTTCATGATGCCGAACACCAACGTCAGCCCGGCTGCCATGAGAAACAGCAACACCCCGAGTTGCAGCCCGTTCAGGCATTGCATGATGAAGAGTGTGAGGCTCATGTCGTCTCCCGGGCCAGGCCCATCTGGCGGAAGATGGCTTGCGTGAGCGGGCTAGCCGCGTCATTGAGCGTGAGAACGATGTCGAAATGATTGGTCCCCGGCATGGCCACGTATTCGCCGGGGAAACCCTTTTCGCGCCACGCGGCAAGATAATCGTCCGTCTGACGCTTGAACTCGGCCGTCTCCGTCTCGCCGTAGGACACGACAATGGGGCAACCATGGTCGGGCAGACGGAAGTACGGACTGTTGCGACGCGCATCGTCCGCCGACATCTTCATCCATTCGTTGATGTGCGTGTACGGAATCGGCGTGAGGTCGAAAAGGCCGGACAACGGCGCGGCGCCGGCCACGACATGCTCCGGCACACCATATTCGGCATGCCACCCCTTCGCGAGGAGCATGCCGACGAGATGACCGCCGGCCGAACTGCCGCAGATGTGGATGCGGCCGGCGTCGCCATGATGCTCGCCGATGTGACGGTGCGTCCACGCCAGCGCGCGGCGCGTCTGATCGACGATCGTGTCGAGCGAGGCGCCGGGGGCGAGCGAGTAGTTGATCGTGACGACGGTGGCGCCGGCCCGCACGAACGCGGGCGCCATATTGCTCGAATCGCTCTTGTTCAGCGCGCGCCAGTAGCCGCCGTGAACGAAGAAAAACACCGGCGCGCCAGGCTCGGCGGCGGGAAAGATATCGAGTGTTTCGTCGGGGTGATCGCCGTAGGCGACATCCAGAACGCAAGGCACGGTGGCGCGGGCGTGCGCGCTCTGCTCGGCGTACTGCGTCAGGATATCGAGAATGTTGGGCGTGGTGGCGCGAGCGTTGTACTGAACGTCCAGCTCGGCGTCGTCGAAATTGCGGTAGCGCTTCATAAAGCCTCGGCAAAGCTCAAATACAGAGCTCAATGACAGAGCTCAAAGACAGCGGGGGCCGGTTGCCCCCGCTTTGCAACGCCTGGCGACTTACGAACGGATCTTGCACATCGACGCCAGATTCGCGCGCGTCTTCACATCGATCTGTCCCTTGTTCGCAAATGCCGCGCCGCTGGCGTCCTTCACGACGTCCACGCGATAGAACGGTGCGATCGGGAACTGGTTGCTCGCGAACTTGAACGAGCCACGCACGGACTGGAAGTCGGCGGCCTTGAGCGCTGCGCGCAGCGCTTCGCGATCAGCCACGCTGCCCTTGGTCTTCGCCAGGGCCGAGTCGATCAGGTTGGCGGCGTCGTACGACTGCGCCGCGTACATCGACGGCACGCGGTTGTACTTCTTCTGGAAGGCCGCAACGAATTGCTTGTTCTGGGCGTTATCGAGGTCCGGCGAGTACGGCGCGCTGGTGATGCTGCCGATCGCCTGCTCCTTGAGCGCGGGCAGGGTCGAGCCGTCGATGGTCGACACGGAGATGAGCGGAATCTTGCCCAGCAGACCGGCCTGGCGGTATTGCTTGACGAAGTTCACGCCCATGCCACCCGGATAGAACACATAGACGGCGTCCGGCTTGGCGGCCTGGAGCTGGGCGATTTCTGCCGAGTAATCCGGCTGGTTGACCTGCGTGTATACCTCGTCGACGATCTGGCCCTTGTAGTCGCGCTTGAAGCCGTTCACGGCGTCGCGCCCGGCCTGATAGTTCGGGGCCATCACATACATCTTCTTGAAGCCGAGATTGGTCGAGAGCTGACCGCCGGCTTCGTGCAGTTCGTCGTTATCCCACGATGTCGAGAAGAAGTTCGGGGAGCATTGCTCGCCTGCAATCGGCGCCGGGCCGGCATTCGAGCCGACCATGACCACGCCCGCGTTCGTCACGTTCTTGTGGATGGCCATCATCACGTTCGAGAACGTCACGCCGGTGATGAGCTGAACCTTGTCGCGCTCCACCAGCTTCTGCGCGGCCTGCACGCCGACGTCGGGCTTGAGCTGATCGTCTTCCTTGATCACCTGCACCGGCACGCCGCCGAGCTTGCCGCCCTTTTGCTCGATGGCGAGCATGAAGGCGTCGTACTGATCCTGGCCGAGCGCGCCGCCCGGACCGGACAGCGTGCCGATGAAGCCGATCTTCACCTGCGCGTATGCGCCGCCGGACGCGAGCATCGCCGCGGCTGCGGCGACGGCGCCAAGGACTGCGATGGCCTTGCGTTGCGTGGTCTTCGTTCCCGTCATCATGGTCTCCAAACTATGAATTCAAGCACTGTCATCTGTGGACTCGCGCCGGGACACCTGACCGCTTCTTCACGTCGGTCATCGTGGGCCAGGCGCGTCAGACTATTTCAAATCTTAGCCAATTGTTTAAGCATCAAGTATTTCAGGGTCCAGCCTAAACGACGCCTATTGCGTAGGCAAGCGTTTTCAAAAACACTTCGGGAAAGCACCAGTTACAGTCCGAAGAACGTCAGGGCATTGCCGGCCAGAATGCGGTGTCGGGCGGCGTCGTCGAGACCGGGCTGCTGGGCGACCAGCTGGCCGATGTCCTGTTCACCGAGCGGGAACGGATGGTCCGAGCCGAGCATGATGCGCTCGACGCCCATCGTATCGACGAGCAGGCGCAGGGCGCGCGGGTCGAACACGGCGCTGTCGACGTAGAAACGATCGAGATAGTGCGACGGCGGGTGCGGGCTGTCGGCGCGCACGATGTCGCGGCAATGCCAGGCGTTCTCTGCACGGCCGAGCAAGTACGGGAAGGCGCCGCCACCGTGGGCGAAGCACAGCTTGAGCGAGCGCGGCAGGCGCTCGAATGCGCCGGACAGGATCAGCGACAGAATGGAGAGTTGCGTCTCGGCGGGCATGGCCACGAGCCAAGGCATCATCCATTTCTTCATGCGGCCGTCGGTCATCATGTCCCACGGATGCACGAGTACCGGAATGTGCTCGTTGCCGCAGTGCCGCAAAAACGCCACGAGCTGTTCGTCGTCCAGATCCTTTTCGCCGAGATGGTTGCCGATCTGCACGCCCACGTGGCCGGTGGCCTTGGCGCGAGAGGCTTCCGCGCAGGCCAGGTCGAGGTCCTGGAGCGGCACCTGAGCCATGGCCTTCAGACGGTGGGGCGCGTAGGCGCAGTGCTCCAGCGCGAGGTCGTTCATGCGCTGCACCCAGTCCATGACGGCGTGACCGTCGTAGCGGTAGCCGAACATGATCGGGGTGGCGCAGACGACTTGCAGGTCGACGCCGTGGCGGTCGAGTTCTTCGATGCGCAATGCCGGATCCCACAGGGCGCGGTAGACGGGTCGGAAGGCGCGATTGTCGAGCATGATGTTGCCGGTCTCGCCGCCCTCGTCAATGCGCAGCCACGGGGCGGTGGCGGCGTCCAGGCGGGCCGCTTCCTCCTGCGTGATGCGCGGGAAGAAGTGGGCGTGCATGTCGATTTTCTTCATGACGTGAGGTGTGATGGGTTGAGTGCGAGGCGACAGGGCACGGGCGACAGGCGATAGCTCAGGCGGCCGTCGTGGTCTTGGGCTGGGCTGCGCGCCCCGGATGAATTTCGCCGCAGTTCGGACACCGGCGCAGCGATTCGTCGCCGTAGAAGGCCTCGAACAGCGGCGGCAGATCCGTCACGATGCTCTTGAGCTGGACTTCCACGCGATGGACCTGCGCGTTGCAGTTCAGGCAGTACCACTCGAAGCCGTCGAGGAGCCCCGCGGGGCGCTGACGCTCGATCACCAGACACAGGCTGCCGTCTTCCGGGCGCTGCGGCGAGTGACGCACGTGCGGCGGCAGCAGGAAGATGTCGCCTTCCTTGAGGTCCACCCGCTCCGGGCGGCCGTCGATCCACAGATTGACCCAGGCGTTGCCCTTGAACTGATAGAAAAACTCCTCGAGCGGGTCGTCGTGATAGTCGGTGCGGTGGTTCGGTCCGCCCACGACCGTGACGATGAAGTCGCTGTCCTGCCAGACTTGCTGGTTGCCCACGGGCGGCTTGAGCAAATGCGCGTGATCGTCGATCCAGCGCTGGAAATTGAAGGGCTTGCCATACGTCAACATGCTGTCTCCTGGGTCATGCCGCGTCAGATGTCGGTGGGGAGTGAGGCCAAGCGTTCAGCGTGCGCGCGGCGCATAGGCCACGCACTTGATTTCGATGAGCAGCAACGGGTGCGGTAGCTGATGCACGGCGACCGTGGTACGCGTGGGGCCGTTCTCGTCGAAATATTCGCCGTACACGGCGTTGTAGCCGCCGAAGTCGTTCATGTTCACCAGGAACGAACTGACTTCGACCACGTCCGCGAGCGTTGCGCCTTCGCTGGCGAGAATATCGCGAATGTTCTCGATGACCGCGCGGGTCTGCTCGCGAATGTCCAGTTGCGTCACGCCCAGCGCATCGACCTGGGCGCCGGCGTAAGAGTTGTCGGGACGGCGCGAACTGGTGCCCGAGACGAACAGAAAGTCGCCCGCACGCTTGATATGCGGAAATTTGCCGCGCGGCTTGGCTTTGCCTTCGACCACACGGGCCTGGGTGTCTTGAGATGCGCTCATGGTTTGACGTCTTCCCTGTTGGCTTGAATGGGGTTGTCCGGGAGGATCCCGTCGGGTCCGGACGGCGCGCGGGTGCGACAACCTCGACCCCCATCGAGATTGCCGCACCGTCGCCTCACAGCTTGATGCAGATGTTCGTGATTTCCGAGTAAAAATCGAGCGAGTGGCGTCCGCCCTCGCGCCCCAGCCCGGAGAGCTTCACGCCGCCGAACGGCGTGCGCAGGTCGCGCAGGAACCAGGTGTTGACCCACACGAGTCCGGTCTGGAACTGGCGCGCCACGCGATGTGCGCGAGACAGGTTGGTCGTCCACACGCATCCGGCAAGACCGTAATCGCTGTCGTTCACGCGGCGGATCACTTCGTCCTCGCTGTCGAACGGCGCAATGTGGCACACCGGGCCGAAGATTTCCTCGCGCACGCAACGTGCCGTGTCGGGCAAGCCGGTCCAGACGGTGGGTTGCACGAAGGCGCCCTCGTCGCGCGCATCGCCGAAGCTCGGCACGCTGCCGCCGGTCACGACCGTCGCCCCTTCTTCCACGGCGAGGCGATAGTACGAGAGGACCTTCTCGCGATGCTTGCGAGAAACGAGCGGCCCCATTTGCACGCCGTCGGCATCGGGCGCATCGATGCGCAGCGCAGCGGCGCGCTCGGCGATGGCTGCGACGAATTTGTCGAAGATCGGGCGCTCGACATAGACGCGCTCCGAGCACAGGCACACCTGGCCCGCGTTCGTGAACGACGAGCGCACCACGCCGTCCACGGCTTTTTCGAAGTCGGCGTCGGCGAACACCACGGCGGCGTTCTTGCCGCCGAGCTCAAACGAGATTTCCTTCACGCCATCGGCCACGGCTTTCATGATGGCGCTGCCGGTGCGCGATTCGCCGGTGAAGGTGATCGCCGCCACGTCCGGGTGCTTCGTGAGGAATTCCCCGGCAGAGTCGGGACCGAAGCCGTGCACGAGATTGAAGACGCCGGGCGGCACGCCCGCGGCGTCCATGACTTCTGCCAGCAGCGTGGCGGAAGAGGGCGTTTCTTCGGACGGCTTGGCGACCACACAGTTGCCCATCGCCAGCGCGGGGGCGACTTTCCACGTGAACAGCAGCAGGGGCAGGTTCCACGGCGAGATGATGCCGATCACGCCGAGCGGCTTGCGCGTGACGTAGTTCATCACGTCGCCGCCGTCGGCCGCGCGCATTTCGTACATCTCGCTGCCTGCGGTCTTGATGAGGTCCGCAAACATGCGGAAGTTGGCGATGCCACGGGCGATGTCTAGCGTGCGTGCCTGCTCGATCGGGCGGCCGGTGTCGGCGACTTCGGCGGCCACGAAATCGTCGAAGCGCGCCTGAATGCCGTCGGCGATACGGTGCAGCACGGCAGCGCGCTCGGCAGGCGTGGTCTTCCCCCAGGGGCCTTCGTGCAGCGCGCGACGTGCGGCGCGCACGGCGCGGTCCACCGTGGCGGCATCGGCTTCGCAGACCTTCGCGACGAGCCGCCCGTCCACCGGGCTGAGGTTATCGAACTGGCGGTCGGTGGCGACGAACGCGCCATCCACGTAATGCCGCAGCAGCGGCGCAGTCGCAAGGCTCACGAGATCTCCTGGAGCTTAAGTATTTTCCGGGCGGGGCGGCAGGCGAGTGCGGAGGTACGCACTACGGATATCCGCCGAATGCTCACCAGTCTAGGCATCCGGCGATATAAAAAATAATGAATTGTGCGTGATCGTCTATTCCTGAATGGAATAGACGATCACGCGGTGACGTGTGCAGAAGAGAAATGCGCGATGTCTGAGCGGACATCGAGGCGCATCCCGACGATTCGCTGGGACACTCCCCGACCCGCAGCGGGCGCGGACCGGAAACCGAAGGATCGCGATGGTGCCTGAAAGTGATGTGCCGCATAGCGACCACGATGAAAGTCCCAATCCGATGGAGAGCCATCATGATCGAAAGCACAACGCAGCACACGATTCCCACCGTGACGGTTAGTCCGGTGTCTCAGGCGTCGCAGGCGTCCTCGCTGACGCCGTCGGAAGGCCCCGGGCGAATGCCCGAAGGCTTTCCGGGCGCATTCACCCGTGCGGGGCATGCGGCGGCGGACCCGTTGACGGATCCGTCACCCTACCGCGGACGTCCGGCCGGAGCCGATCGCTTCGCCGAATTTGCCGACTTAGGTGACGCAAGGGCCCCCTATGGCCCACCCCCTCTCACCCAATTCGTCGATCACGCGCCGTCGCACCCCCAGTCGCATCCGCTGGCGTATCCGCTGGCGTATCCCGGGGGGCATCTCCCGGGGTATCCCGCTACGCCGGCCGGTCCGCGCGGTCCGCGCGAATCGCGTGGCGCGCAACTGGCACTCACGGTGAGCGGGAATACGCGGTTGAACGTCGCGTTCACCGCCGTGGGGAGTCACGCAAAGGCGATAGGGCCCTACGCTCACGGGCCGCTCGAAGCCGGCATGGCGGGCCGCCGCGCATCGACCACGGCCGCTGCGTGTGGCGACGGCGCCGAATCGCCGCGCCGGGCGCGCAGCCTGATCGACAAGATCGCCGGGGAATTCATCAGCGGTCTCACCGGTGACCGGTTGACGATCAAGGACGGCATCATGCAAGGGGGGCGCCGGAGCGCGCCCGCCAACGCCAGCGACGAGCCTTTCCCCTTGCGTGACGAGGTCATACAGGAGTGGACGAATGTGGCCCGTAATGGCGACGCCGCCTGGAATGCCTTCACCAACCAGAACGTCGCCAAGATCATCGATGCGCTGCGCCCGAGTATCGTGGCGACGGTCATGTCCGAATTCGTCGCGAGACTCGCCCTGTTGCCGGAAGCCGACCGGCTGCCCGCGTTGCGGTGCATTCTGAACGACACGGCAAGGGGCGGCGTGGACGCCGTGCGGGCATGGCGTTCGCAATTGCCATTGTCCTTCCCCGCACATCAACATGAGGCACTGGAGACGCTTCTGCACGAATACAAGATCGGCCCGGACGTGCCGACGCCACCGCCAACCCCGACCGACGACACGGTCAACGCCAGCGTCAGCATTGGCTAACCCGACGCCCGGCTATTGGCGCGGGCCGTGGCTCACGCGTGCCCGCGCTTCGCGTAGTTCTCTCGGATCGCGCTCCGTCCCGAGGGCGGCGGGCGGCAAGTCGGTGTCGAGGCATTCGACCAGATGGGCGTTGAGAATGGCCGCCAGCCCTTCGCCGCCACGTCGCATGACGTAATTGTGATTCCAGCGAAAGAGCGGGCGTGCGAGCGGCGCCAGTTTGTTCATCCACTCGCGCTTCGTATGCACGTCCCATGCATATCGAACGACGGTGATCGAACCTTCGGTGTCAAAGCGCCAGACGCCCGTACCCTCGGCTTCGCCGGTCGCCACGCTGCGCACTTCGCGCATCGGATCGATATGTGTGATGCGGGTCTCGAAGGTGAGCGAGTAGGGCAATGCGCCGTGCCAGGTCAGTTCGCGCACGGCGCCCACACCGTCGGCGTCTCCTGCGTCGAGCGTGCGGACTTCCCGAACGCACGGCCACCAGCGGGCCCAGTGGTCGACATCGCGAAGCGTGTCCCAGACTTCGTCCAGCGGCGCCGTGAGCCGCCACAAGGTGAGGAAGTGATAGTCGTTCATGGCCGTTCCCGGTCGTAGATGGAAGGGGTGCCGTCATGCCCCCTCGGACTGGGCCGCAAGGGGGAATTTCAGTATAGGCGGCATCCCGGCGATCGGCGCAATGGCACCGACGACGGCCGCAAAGCAACCGCAAAGCAACCACAACGATGCCCGGCGAGCCGGGCGGCAGACACGCTCGACCCTAGGCCACTGTCATGAATTCATCACAATTTGTCCATAGAATCCCTGAGTGAAAACGTTTTCGTAAACGTTTACATTTGCGTAAAATCCGTCAACTTCAAAAACGACGGGCCAGAACAAGAGGAGCGGGTGTGGCAGATATTCGGGATGTAGCGCAGCGTGCAGGGTGTTCGATCGCGACGGTGTCGCGCGCACTCAATTCGCCGCATCTGGTGCGTCCCGAAACGCTGGCCCGGGTCCAGGCGGCGGCGCTCGAACTGAAGTTCCGCCCGAATGCCCTCGGTCGCCAGTTGCGTGGCGAGCGCACGGGCCTGATCGGCGTCATGCTGCCCACCCTTGGCAATCCCGTGTTTGCCGACTGCCTCGAAGGCATCGAGGCGGCGATCGAGGGGACGGGCCGCCGACTGCTGCTCGTGACAACGCAGTACGACCCCGAGCGCGAACGCAACGCCATCGAGACCCTGCTGCAACAGCGGGTCGACGGTCTGCTGCTCACGCTCGCCGACGCCGAACACAGCGCGCTGGTCGACGATCTGGACGCCGAAGGCGTGCCGTGCCAACTCGTCTACAACGACGCGCCGCAGCGTCCGTGCGTCTCCGTCGATAACCGTGCCGCCGCCGCGCAGGGCGTGGCGATGCTCATTGAGGCCGGTCATCGCGACATCGTGATGGTGACGGGGGCGCTGCACGCCTCCGATCGCGCCAAGCGACGCTACCTCGGCTATGGCGACGCGATGCAGGCCGCGGGCCTCACGCCGTTGCCGGCGTTCGAAATCGATTTCAACAGCGGTGCGCGCGGCGAGCGTGTTCGCGAGTGGCTCGCCCGGCGCGAGCGAGATGGGGTGCGTCCCACGGCGCTGTTCTGCTCGAACGACCTGCTCGCCCTCGGGGTGATGCGTGCGCTGCGCGAAGCCGGGCTGCGGGTGCCGGACGACATGTCGGTGCTGGGGTTCGACGGCCTCGCCGTGGGCGAATTGCTCTCGCCTACGCTGGCGACCGTCGTGCAACCCAGCGTGGAGATCGGCCGTCACGCTGCGCAGCGTCTGCTTGCTCAGATCGATGGCCGCAGCGATGGCCGACCCAGTGCCGACGCGAGCGTGCCGCACGATGCGTCGCTCGCCCACGCGCTGATTCTGCCGCACGAGATCCGCCGTGGCGGCACCGTGGCGGCACCACCGCACAAGTCACACGCGCCGGGCAGTCCGGACGCCGAGCCCGGTGCGTCGCCCGTTTCGAAGTAGTGCAGTCACCATGCAGTCACCGTGAAGTCACCCGCAAGATTGCAAGGAAGCAAGCAGCAAGGCGTTGGCTGACGACTGGCTCCGCACAGAGAGCACAGCGGCTGCCGAGGCAATCAGGCATCTGGCCGTGAGGCCCGTACCCGACGGTAGAGAACCAACCTGCGGCGGCACCGTATGCCGCCCACGCTCAGACATTCAGGAGTCCGGAAATGAAGCTTTGGATTACCCGCGCCGCGCGCACACTGGCGGTGTTCACCTTGCTCGGCGCTGGCGCCGCGCATGCCCAGCAGAGCGCAATCTGCTACAACTGCCCGCCGGAGTGGGCGGACTGGGCCGGACAGGTCAAGGCGATTGCGCAGGACACCGGCATTCGCGTGCCGCTCGACAACAAGAATTCGGGGCAGGCGGTCGCTCAGTTGATCGCGGAACAGAAGGCGCCGGTCGCCGATATCGTCTATCTGGGCATTACCTCTGCCATCGAAGCCGCGAAAAAAGGTCTGCTCGCCCCTTACAAGCCCGCCAACTGGGACCAAGTGCCTGCCAACCTGAAGGATCCGGGCGGTATGTGGACGACCATCCACTCGGGAACCGTGGGCTTCTTCGTGAACCGCGACGCCCTCGAAGGCAAGCCGGTGCCGCGTTCGTGGGCCGACCTGCTCAAGCCGGAATATCGCGGCATGGTGGGCTATCTGGACCCGAGCAGCGCATTTGCCGGCTACGCGGCCGCCATTGCCGCCAACCAGGCACTGGGCGGTTCGATGGACAATTTCGCCCCGGCCATCGGCTTCTTCCAGAAGCTCAAGGCCAACGCGCCGATCGTGCCGAAGCAAACGGCGTACGCCCGTGTGCTTTCGGGTGAGATCCCCATCCTGATCGACTTCGACTTCAACGCTTACCGCGCCATCTACAAGGACCGCGCCAACGTGCAGTTCGTGATTCCGATGGAAGGCACCGTGTCGCTGCCGTATGTGATTGCGCTCGTGAAGAACGCACCGCATGGCGACAACGGCAAGAAGGTCATCGACTACACGTTGTCGGACAAGGGGCAGGCCCATTGGGCGCAGGCGTTCCTTCGCCCGGTGCGCGCCAGCACGATGCCGGCGGACGTGGCTGCCAAGTTCCTGCCGTCGTCCGATTACGCACGCGTGAAGCCGGTCGATCTGCAAAAGCTCGCCGCGCAGCAGGACGCGTTCGGTCAGCAGTACCTGAAGAACGTGCGGTAAGCCGTTGTTAAGGCATTCGCCGCACACCGTAACAAGTTGTACAACGACCAACGAGGAAGAGGAGCAAAGCAAGCGATGCGTGACCTGACTCTGCCGCGCGGCTGGCGCGTGGCACTTCTGCTACCGGCGCTGGCGGTCTTTCTGGCGTTCTGGCTGTTGCCGATGGCCGCACTGGTGCAGGTGAGCGGCGATGGTCACGCGTTCGAGACCTATCGCGCGATTCTCACCAACGCGCGCTATCTCGACAGCCTGTGGCAGACCGTGGTGCTCTCGGCACTCGTCACGCTGGCCACACTGGCGTTATCGCTTGTGGCGGGCCTCTTCCTCACCCGTCACGAGTTTCCGGGGAAATCGGCCCTCGTGTCGATGCTGACCCTGCCGCTGGCGTTCCCCGGCGTGGTGGTCGGCTTCATGGTGATCATGCTGGCGGGACGTCAGGGCCTGATCGGCGACCTCACGTCGAAGCTCGTCGGTCACAAGCTCGTGTTCGCCTATTCGCTCGCCGGTTTGTTTCTCGGCTATCTGTATTTCTCGATTCCGCGAGTGATTCTGGCTGTGATGGCTGCGGCGGAATCGCTCGATCATTCGCTCACGGAAGCGGCGGCGTCGCTTGGCGCCGGCCCGTTCGCCATTGCCCGCGACGTGACGCTGCCCGCCCTCGCACCCGCGTTGATCGCTTCGGGCGCGATGTGCTTCGCGACCTCGGTCGGCGCATTCGGCACGGCCTTCACGCTGGCCACCGACATCGACGTGCTGCCAATGACCATCTACACCGAGTTCACGCTCAACGCCAATGTGGCGACGGCGGCGGCCCTCTCGGTGATTCTCGGCATCGTGACCTGGGCGGTGCTGATGCTTGCCCGCAATTTCACCGGGCAGGCTGTCGCCGCCGGAGGTTGATCCGCATGCTCAAGAAAACCCTGTTCACGCTGCAACTGCTGCTCACGTTGCTCATGTGCGCGTTTTTGCTGATCCCGGTCGGGATGTCGATTCTCGCCGGGCTGTCGGTGAACTATTTCCGGGGGCCGTCCGCCGGCCTGACGTTCAAATGGGTGATTCAGGTCTGGCAGGACTATCACGATGCCATTCTGAATTCGCTCTATGTCGGCGCCGCCACGCTGGTGCTCGTCGCACTGCTGGGCGTGCCTGCCGGGTACGTGCTCGCGCGCTGGCAAAGCCGCTTCGCGCGCTGGATCGAAGAATTGCTCACGCTGCCCATCGCGTTGCCCGGACTGGCGAGCGCGCTGGCGCTGATCAGCGTGTACGGCGGCATGCGCGGCTTTCGCGAGAGTCTGGCGTTCATCATCGTCGGTCACGTGATTTTCACGCTGCCGTTCATGGTGCGCGCCGTGGCGGCGGCGTGTGCCGACACGCGCATCAAGCTGATGGAAGAGGGCGCGGCGAGCCTCGGCGCGAGCTTCCTGCGCCGCTTCATGACGGTCGTGCTCCCGAACATTCGTAGTGAAATCGTGGCGGCTGCGTTGATCGTCGTTACGCTCTCGCTGGGCGAATTCAATCTGACGTGGATGCTGCATACGCCCGATACCAAGACGTTGCCGGTGGGGCTGGCGGATGCGTACGCGTCGCTGCGCCTGGAGATCGGCAGTGCGTACACGGCGGTGTTCTTCATGCTGATCGTGCCGCTGCTCATTGTCATGCAGATGACGGCGCAACGGGCCAAGGTCAGGAATGCGCGCGGTCGCACCTGAGTGCTTCTGATCGCTACTGATTTCGCGGTTGCGCTGCACGCACACCGAATGCCAAGGATTTGACGATGAAACTGACTTCCATCCCGATTCACCTCGAACGCTGTGCCAAGACCTTTCACGGCAATACCGTTCTGCAACCGCTCGACCTGACCATCGGCGCGGGCGAGACACTGGTGCTGCTCGGCCCGTCCGGATGCGGCAAGACCACGACGCTGCGCATGATTGCCGGTCTGGAGCGCCCCGATGCCGGTGGCCGCGTGCGCTTCGGTGATGAAGACGTGACGCGCTTGCCGATCGAAAAGCGCCGCGTCGGCATGGTCTTCCAGAACTACGCCCTGTTCCCGAACTTCACCGTGCGCGGCAACGTTGCGTACGGCCTCAAGTTGCGCGGTCTGCCCCCGGCGCAGATCGACAAGCGTGTGGACGAGTTGCTCGATCTGGTGCATCTCACGCCTTACGCAGACCGCGCCATCGCACAACTCTCCGGCGGACAGAAGCAGCGCGTGGCACTGGCGCGCGCGCTCGCGCCGGAGCCGCGCGTGTTGCTGCTCGACGAGCCGCTCACGGCACTGGACGCCAAGTTGCGTGAGACCGTACGCGCCGATATGGACCGCCTGCTGCGCGGACTCGGCGTGACGACCGTCTACGTCACGCACGATCAGGACGAGGCCATGGCGCTCGGCGATCGCATCGTGGTGATGAGCGCCGGGCGAATCGAGCAGATCGGCGCGCCCCGCGATATCTACTACCAGCCCGCCTCGCGTCATGTGGCGAACTTCGTGGGAACGCTCAACCGTCTGGCGGGCGTGTGGCGCGACGGTCACTTCCATCTCGAAGGCGGTCGCCTTGCGTGTCCGGCGGTGCGTGCGGATGTCGAAGAACTTTACTTCCGTCCGGAGGACGCCATCGTCGTCCCCGCCGACGATGCCACGCTCACGGGCGAGGTCGAAGCGGTGCAGTTCCTCGGTGATCGTACGCGTTTGACGCTCACCGGTGTGTCCGCAGCCGGTTCGGTGCTGGTCGAAGTCTCCAGCCGACGCGAGTGCCGCGTCGGCGACAAGGTGGGGCTGTCGCTGCCCGCCGCCCATGTCTTTTCGCTTCACGGATAAATCGCTCATGCTGTTCGCGCAAATCAGCGACCTTCACATCAAACGCCCCGGCAAGCTGGCTTACCGCCGCGTCGACACTGCCGCTTACCTCGAACGCTGTGTGGCGCGCCTCAATGCGCTTGCGCCGCGTCCCGACTTCGTCGTGCTCACGGGAGACCTCGTCGACTTCGGCGCTCGTGAGGAGTACGAGCATCTGCGTCGCCTGCTCACGCCGCTGCAAATCCCGTACTACCTCGTCATGGGCAATCACGATGGGCGTGACGCCCTGCGTGAAGTGTTCCCCGAGCATAGCTACCTCGGCAAACCCGGCGAGTTCGTGCAATACACCGCGATGCTCGGGCCGCTGCGGCTCGTGGTGCTCGATACGCAAGATCCGCCCAACGGCGGGGGCAAGTTGTGCGAAGCGCGTCTCGACTGGCTCGATGCGACGCTCGCGAGCGATACCGAGACGCCGACCGTCATCGCCATGCACCATCCGCCATTCCTGTGCGGCATCGAACACATGGACGTCCAGGCGCTCGATCCCGCCGCTGCGGCGAAGCTGGCCACCATCGTGAAACGTTTCGACAACGTGGAGCGGGTGATTTGCGGGCACGTGCACCGACCGATTCACACGCGTTTCGCGGGTACCGTTGCCAGCGTGTGTCCGTCACCTGCGCATCAGGTGGCGCTTGATCTGCGTGACGGGGGGCCTTCGGCGTGGGTGCTCGATCCGCCCGCCTTCCAGTTGCATCGATACACGCCACTGACCGGGCTCGTCTCGCATCTGGCCTTCGTCGACGACGCAGGTGGCGCGCATCCCTTTTACGATGCGTCGGGCGCGCTGATCGACTGATCGATCCTTGTGCACGAATGAAACAACGAGGCCCCCGGCGGATCGTCGGGGGCCTCGTTCGTTCGGTGCTGTCCGAGATGGCTTGTGATGGCTTGTGACGGTGTTCGGCGATTACAGCAAGTGGTCCAGTGCATCCGGGCCGAAGACCTCGCGATGCAGGCGATCTGCGGGCACGCCTGCATCGCGCAGGGCACGCCATTGCGTTTGCATGAAAGCGGACGGGCCGCACAGCAGGTAATCGGCGTCCGTCGGCAGGGCGAGGCGCGCGATGTCCATACGTCCGGCAAACGTGTAGTCGATGCCTTCGCGTTCGTCCGGCAGGGGCGTCTCAAAGAACGTTGCGACGCGCAGATGCGGCAGTTGTCGGGCGGCGTACGCCAGGTGACGGCGCAGCGCGACGTGCGCGCCGTTACGCCCCGCGTGCGCAAACAGCACTTCGCGGCGTGAGCCTTGTGCGGCCAGCGCCGCGAGCATGGACATCATCGGCGTGATGCCCACACCGGCACTCAGCAACACGAGCGCTCGGGTATCGGACTGCGGCAGCGTGAATTCCCCATAAGCGGGGCTGACCAGAAGACGGTCGCCCGCCTTGAGATTGGCGTGCAGCCAGTTCGATACCTGACCCGCAGGTTTCGTGTCGTTCGCCGCCTCGCGCTTGACGGTGATGCGCCAGTGCGGGGCTTGCGGCGCATCGGAAAGACTGTACTGGCGGCGCTGTTGCAGACCGTCCGGCAGGGTGACCGAGACGCTGACATATTGGCCCGGCGCGAACTCGCCGGGAGAGCCGCCTTCCGGCGTGCGCAGGTAGTAAGACGCGACGTGCTCGGTCTCGCGGTCGACGTCGGCCACCACCAACTCGCGCAGACTGCCCAGCGGGGCGTGCGTCTTCTCCGACAGGCGGGCTTCGGCGGCGATCAACGCACCGGCGAGCAGCCAGTACGCTTCGTCCCAGGCAGCGATCAGCGCAGGTGTGGCAGCGTCGCCAAGCACGTGCTTGATGGCGGCGAGCAGATGGCGTCCGACAATCGGATAGTGCGCCGGCGTGATGCCGACCGACACATGCTTGTGGACGATACGTTCGAGCACCGGCGCGAGCGCGGCAGCATTGTCGATGTTCGCCGCGTACGCAAACACGGCCGAGGCCAGCGATTGCTGCTGCGCGCCGCTTGCCTGATTGCCCATATTGAAGAGATGGCGCAGCGCCGGATGCGCTTCGAACATGCTGGCGTAAAAGTGACGCGTGATCGCAAGGCCGTGTTCGCGCAGGACCGGGACACTGGCGTCGATGTAGGGGCGGGAAGCGGCGGAAAGCATGAGAAGACTCCTGAGTTTTAAGATGTAAATAAAATACATCTTTTAGGTCGTACTGATGACTGTGCATCGGCGCCCCGACATGGATGCATCCATGTCGGGGCACGGCATTTGGACGCCGGACCCCAAGGCTCAATTCACGACCACGACATTCAGGGGCCCGGCGACGTCATTATAAGATGCAAATAAAATGCATATTAAGTCGTTGCGACGGAATGCCGCACGAGTGGCGCGTTCGCAGGCGCCTGCTGTGTCTGCGCGACGCGCGCGTAAGGGGTGCGGCGGGCATTGACTGTCTGCGTCGCGCTCCTGCGTGTCTGGGCGATGAAGGCCATACCCGCACGGAGGAAGCGGGCGCGCTCGGCGCTCAGCGACGCGATGGCGGAGTGCCCGGCGTGATTGCAGATCGTGGGGTCGCCGCCGTAGCGAAGCGCCGTGTTGAGCATGTAATCGGCATAGATGGCGTCGCCGGGATGGCGTGTCGCCACCGCGAGGAAGTGCATGAGCGTATTGCCCTCGAACCGGGGCGCGTTGCAGTCCGGCGCCAGTGCGAGCAGGACTTCGGCTGCGCCACAGTAACCGCGTAGCGTGAGCCACAGTACGGGGGGCGATCCGTCCCGATGCAACTGCGTCATGTCGACGCCCTGCTGTTTGAGCGACGCAACGCGTTCAAACAGCGCTTCATGCGGGTGCAGAGGGTCATGCCCGCCGTCGCACAGACGTTTGGCAAGCGACATGAGAGAAGCACTGACGGTCGGCAGCCTGCCCTCCGATTCCTCGGCGGACTTCGGTCGGGGATTGGCAATGACGTGCAGCGCGCGCTCGCGCGCCTGGGAAATCATCTTCTGGCTAAGACGCACGTAGTGCGAAAGGCTGTCCGGTAGCAGCGAGATGGCGGACACGCCTGCGTGGTTCTTCTGGTCGGGGTCGCCACCGTAGCGCAAGGCAACGCTCAGGAGGAAGAACGCGGTGAACGAGTATGCCTTTTGGCGGGTCGCCGCCGCGAGCTGATGCATCAGCGTATTGCCGCTCTGATTGCCTTCCGATGTGTTGCACGCGGCGCCCAGTCCGAGCAGAACTTCAGCGGCGGCGCAGTAGCCGTTCAGGGCGAGCAGCATGGCGGGCGGGGAGCCTTTGCGAGACGGTGTCGTGAGGCTCGCGCCGTGCGAGTGCAGCGTCTTGCCCAGTCGGTAAAGCGAGTCCTGCGCGATCAGCAGGTCGTGTCCCTGCGAATGAAGGCGCTCGGCCTCTGCGGCCAGTGCCGTGGCGATCAGGGGCACGCCGCCGGCCGTCGGTTGATTGGGGTTCACACCGAACGTCAGCAGCGATGGCAGCCATTGCACGGCGACGTGACTGCACAGATGCGAGAGCGGCGGATACACATCGCCGGGCAATTCCGAAATGGGAACGTCGCTGGTCGTGTCCCGCCCGCAGGCCACCAGCACGCGTAGTGCGCGTTCCACCGTGGACCCCGGCTCGGCGGCCGGGGCGTCGCCCATGATCGTGTCGACGAAGAGCGTCGGGTAGGCCGACGGGGCCGCCGCGTAGCGAAGCCACAGTCGCAGGCCTTCGTCGCTCATCAGCAGATCGGCGTCCTCGGGGGCGAGTTGTGCGCTGCGCGAGCGGTCGACGAAGACGCCGGCGCTGTCCAGATCGGCGAGCGTTCTACGTCGTTCCGGCTTGCAGAAAAGTGTCGCCATCGAAAACGCCAGTCCTTGCGGATCGGTCGGGCTCGCGATCAGACAACTGTCGCGTAGTTCGCGTCCTGCGGCGCTGGAGAGGCTCATCAACGTCTCCCATGCCGCCTGCGACGAGCATTGCCCTTCGCGTCGCGTTTTGAGCAAGTCGTCGAGTGACAGGTTACGTAGCGATGCCGTGGCGATATCCGGCGACGCAATGTCGCAGGTCGGGATGTTGTTCTGGTGCGATGTCATCATCGACGGAGACGTCATCGAAGCAGACGTCATCGGCGGGGAATGGAATGGGACGAAGGGCATGGAGATTGGGAGAGGGCGTTGTCTGGCCGAGGGCTGCCAATGGCATCAGCCGAGCGTTTTGATGCGACGGAACGCCGTGGCGCGTGTCGTGACGAGAAACGCGATGTCGATCTGCGTGCCGAGCGAAACCGTGTCGGGCACCCATTCGCGCGCCGTGTACCCGGCACCGTTCACGCGGTCGAGATCGGCGCCATAGCGCAAGGCGACCCTCAACATGTAGCGGGCGAGTTGCGCGTTATCGGCATGCGCGGGGTCTTGATGAAGTCGGGAGGCGTGGGCTAGATGGTGCATCAGCGTATTGCCGTTCGGGTCCGGTGCGTTCGGATCGGCGCCGCAGGCGAGCAGCGCTTCGGCCGCGCCGCAAAGCCCATGGAAGGTGAGGAGCGCGACGGACGGCACGCCGCGACGGTTCGGCGCCATCAGATCGCCGCCGTAACGCTTCAAAAGCTCCGCGAGGCGATGCAGCGAGCCGTGGGCATGCATCACGTCCTGACCGGCGTTGTGCAGGCGCAGCGCTTCGGCGCGCATGGCGGCCACGGTCAGCGGCATGCCGCGCTGGCTGCGCTGATTCGAATTCACCCCCAGTTCGAGCAGGCGGCGCAACCATTGCGGCGCGACCTGGCTGCACAGATGGACAAGGGGATTGAGCGGCGCCGTTTCCTCCATGGCCAACGGCGCGGTGTCGGTTCGGTCGCGCCCGCATGCGACCAGAATCCGCAGGATCTTCCCGATCCGTGTCCGATCGTTGACGGAAGTGGTACCAAAGATGTCCGAGCCGTCGAACACGTTGAGGTATCCGGTCGGGGTGGCGGCATATTGCAGCCAGAGCAGCAGCCCTTCGGTGCTGCGGAGCAAGGCTGCGTCGTCGGCCCGCAGATTTCGCGCGAGATTGGGCATCAGAAAGATGCCGGCATCGACCAGTTTGTCGACGGTGCGCTCGCTTTCGTTCGTAGTGAGCAGCGTGACCATTTCGAGAAACAGCGGCCCATTGGGCGACGCCTTGTCGCATGCGTCGCGCAACTCCCGACCGGCGTATGTCTGTCCGTTCACGAGAACATTCCAGATGTCTTGCGTGCGATAGGGCGGCGAACGAAAGGGCTGCGTGTGCTGCGTGTCGAGCAGTTCGGCGAGCGACATCGCGGCAAGCGGTTGCCTGTCGGCTTGCCAGTTGGGTGCGGCGGCAGATGAGGAGGATGAGGAGGATGAGGGAGCGGTGAGGTCGCGGGCGCTGGTGCTGTGGGCGCAGGTGGTGATGGGTGGCGTTCCGGGCATGGTGGTGAGCGCTGTCGGCGGCGTGCGGTGGAAAGGCGGCATGGTTGCGCATAAGGCGAGGCCGCGTTTTGGCATTCACACCGGGAAGCTATCGACCGTGGACATGCCGATGGCGGCGTGCAGGCGAACTACAATGCGGTATTCACGATTCATGGCGATGCATTTCACATGTCGGACAAGAAACACTCGGTGCCTGCTTCGGCGGCAGATTTAGCGACAAACGTGGCGACAAACGTGTCGACAGACGGGGCGAGCGCACAGGACAGCGAGGCCGTGATCGCGGCGACGCGTCACTGGCTCACGCGCGCGGTGATCGGGCTCAACCTCTGCCCGTTCGCCAAGGCCGTTCACGTCAAGGATCAGATCCACTACGTGGTGAGCGCGGCGCGCGACATGGAGGGCGTGCTGCTGGATCTGGAGAGGGAATTGCAATGGCTGTCGGAAGCGGATCCGCAGGACGTCGACACGACGCTGCTGATCCTGCCGCACGCCTTGCTCGACTTTCACGAGTACAACGATGCGCTGTTCTTTGCCGAGCGCATGCTCAAGCAATTGCATCTCGAAGGCGAACTACAGATCGCGAGCTTTCATCCCGACTATCAGTTCGAAGGCACGGCGGCGGACGATGTGGAGAACTTCACGAATCGGTCGCCGTATCCGATTCTGCACTTGCTGCGCGAAGCGAGCATCGACCGCGCTGTCGCCGCATTCCCCGACGCCGAGGCAATCTACGAACGTAACGAAGCGTTGATGCGCAAGATGGGCGCAGCGGGCTATCACGAATGGATGGCGCAGCCCGCCGAGGATGAAGAGGGCGCGAACGACAACGTCATCGACGAGGAAGACGAAGGCAGTCGCAAATGATGTCGGCGTGAGCGATGCGAGCACCGTTGACCGTGGGTCGCCGCGCAGGCGATCTACGCTCGACGTCAACAGGCGTAGAACGACAAAAACAAAAAAGCCGCGCGATAAATTCGGGCGGCTTTTCTGTTGAGGACTACGTCTTGCTTGCATGACCAGGGACTGAGTAAGTCGCTGGTGCCGGAGAGAGGAATCGTGAAATGCCGGGAGATCGTTGAATGGTAATGGTTTGTCATGTTTTGTCCGGTTCGATACCCCCAAAAGTACCCCCAATCTCGTCGCCATTGGCTGCGATCGAGTTGAGCAGCCGGCGGATATCTTCGACCCGCCATGCTACCGTGCTCGGCGACAACTGGACCGGTGCCGGGTAGCGCTTTTCCTTCACGCCGCGCAACCACGTCGTGCGCGAGACGGGAAAGACGGCGAGCACCTGAGGCAGTCGCACGAATCCCTCGGCCGGAAGTGTCGGCGAATCTTCGCGGGCGCGCTTCGGCGCCCGGGCGTGTTCGGTGTGCTGTTGAGCATTCATCATCGTATCTCCCAGGCGCGGGCCGTAACCCGCAGAATCTCTTTCAGTGCTTCGGCCGTGGCCGGGTCGGTGGTCATGCTGCTTCGCCTGTCGCCTTTCGCATTGCGCGTCTCAGAACACCCGCATACCAAGTTGCCTCGGCGCGTGTCTCATGGGCATTACCAACAGGGAATTCCTGCGGACCAACCTTCAGCCAGACTTGGCATGCTTCGGGCGCATCGAACATAACGATCGGCCGAATCTCGATGCGGTAGCGTTCGCTCCTCTGGTCGCCCAGAATGATCTCGTTCTGTCTTATGAGCGGTCCTTCGCGTCGAGCGGGCGCTTGAGCGTGATGCGGAAATACGATTCCGACATACACATGCTCACGGGAATCGCCATGAGTTCACATAGCCATATCCACGGCTCAGAGATGCGGTATTTCGGATGGATGTTCGGGCACGACTCGCAACGCATATCCACCCATACCGGGACGCTATAGAGCGTGCCTGCGTGAGTGAACCCGGCGGCGATTGCTTCGGCTTCGGTCATTACGAGTTTCATATATCCCCCCAGCTGTGGGATACGAGACGTTCGGCGGCGCGCATGCCGAGCGCGAACCCGATCCACATGGTGTTGGTGTCAGGTGTCACGTAGTGAGAAAACTTTCCGTTGATCTCCATGACGCCGAGCGGTGTATTGGCTGTCAGCAGCGCCGTCTCCTTGATCGAATTCTCGAAGTAGTTGCGCATTTCATCTACGGTAATGCACCCCGGCTTGTCTTTGATCGTGATCACGATTTCCGCTCCTCCGCTGCCATATACGCCGCGCTGGCAACCGCGACGCCGAAGACCAGCGCCATGAAACATCCGAAAGCCACATCGGGGTTGCGCGTGTCGAAGTTGTAGCCACCAGCCCAAGCCAGCCCGGCAATGACCGCACAACCGGCGGCAAAGCCCAAGATGGCAGCGAATATCGAACGTAGTGTTTTCATGTCCGCTCCTCCGCTGCCTGCGAGGCGGCGCGACTGTGATTTGCAAATTCACCGTGATAAGTATCGGCGGCTTGTCGATATGCAGCATGGGCCTCTTCCGGCGTGGCAAATGACCCCAGGTAGAGCTTTGTCGGGCCAGCCTTAATCTGCGCTTGGAATCTGCCATTGGGCAGCCTCGAGACACCCTTAAATCCCGTTTTGTTGGTGCGCATTGCAGGACGGTTGCAAACGTTCTCAGAGGGCGTGCACAGGCGAATGTTGGCGCGCGTGTTATTCAGCGGGTTCATGTCTCGGTGGTCGACATAAATTCTTGACGACCCCAGTACGCCAAGCAGCATGCGATGCATAAACACCGTCTTTTGCGGGCCGTCCGGCACGGGCCGAATGTTCGTCCGGGCATATCCCTTCCGGTCGATCCTCCACTTATGAGCCTGCATCGCAGGGAAGTCCGCATCATCAACGAGTATTTCTGCGCCATTGCTTGCCAAGATGACTTTCATCACGCCCCCTTCGCCGTACTGGCGGCAACGGCGGCGTCCAGCCTATCGACCGCTTCGGTAAAGCTGTTGCGCGGCGCGGAGGTATGGCGCATTTCGTGCACCGCAATATTTGCTGCTACGATCAATTCCCCGCCATCCGCCGACAGCGCGGCGCGGGCTGCATCGAATCCAGCGGTGAAATGAAGCTGGGCGCATTGGGCCGTGGTGTTCCAGTCGTAGAACTTAGGGTCAAGAATCCACTTTTCCCATGCAGCGTCCCGCTCATCCACGCCCACCTTCGCGGGAGACGAGAGGGCGGCGCGCACGCGTTCGAGCTTTGCCCAAACCGTATGCGTCTTGTCCGGCGTCGGGTAAGCGTATGGAGCGACGGCGTCGACAAGTTCGCGCACGGCTTCTAGCAATTCCCTGTCCACTAGGGGTGAATTTTCCGCGCGCCAATTTTCGGGAACACCTGTGTCGAAGAATGCGTTTAGTTCTGCAATCTTGTCTGCTTGCTCGCGAATCTTGTTCAGTAACTCGCGCTCGCCGCCATTCACGGGCGCGGCGTAGAGCGAGGGCAACGGCATCCAGTGCGTTACGTGGAATTTGCAGTCGTCCTGACTGACTTGCGACTTCCACACTCCATCGAACAGTCCGGCGATATCGTGATAAATGGCCGCGCCGAACTCCTTGCGTACCAGCACGTCGGTTTCAGGCTCGGGTAGTCCGTCGTCTACGGATCGCCACCCCGCCGCATCTTGCCCTGCGCTCTGTGCGGCTGGCGTGGGGGTGCGCATTTCTTCCAGCGAGATCGCTTTCATCGTGACCTGCTGCGTCTCGTCATCGAAACCCATCATGACTGCGCCACCGGTGGCCAGCGTCTCGACAATCGAGGGATGTGCCGGCGGCAGGCAAGCGCGCTCGATCTCGCAGCCGAGCAGCGCACAATCGCTCTCGCTGACGATCAGGTGCTTTCCCTGCGGATTAACCAGCGCCGGCGAGCGTTCGCATACTTCGCGCCACAGGTTCAGAAGGGTGCTCATACGGTGCTCCCGAAGTACGCGGCGTACATGTCGGCCAAGGCTTCGACCTGCTCGCCGGTGAGTTGGGTGACGACGCCTGAGTGCATGGCTTCGGCCATCGGCGCGAGCGTTGCGCGCTCGTCGTCGGTCAGGTCGCCGGAGATGTGCTCCAGCGACTTCACTATTTCAGTGGTGGATGGGGTGCGCATGTCAGGCATCCTTGAGCAAGTCGTGGACGCTGGTCGGCGGCGGGGCGGTCAAAGTCAGTTCGACGTCGCGTTGAATCAGGCTGCACAGCTTTCCGGTGTCGCTCTCGTCCGGATGCGCGATCGCACGGAAGGTGACGATCACCGTACCGCCTTCCATCGGCTGGATGCGGAAGCCGTCAACCTTCAGTTCTTCGAGCACGATGTTGCTATCGCCGCCCAGGCCGTAGTCGATCTCTGCGGTGTATCCGACGCCTTCCTGATCCCACTTGAAGGCCGACATCTTCGGGTACTTGAGCTTCGTCGGACGGTCCGGGTCGATGAGGTCTTCCTGCGTATCCGGCTGCGTATAGAGCATGCTGCGCAGGTCGGCGCCGAAGTTCGCGAGCACGCCGTTATCGGCAGCGACTTCGAACTTCAG
>NZ_CABPSQ010000020.1 GCF_902459775.1 Pandoraea captiosa | reverse complement strand
ATCGAGCAGAACGCCCGGGCCGCCTTGCAGGTCGCCGATTACGCTTACGTGATCGAGACAGGCGAGCTGGCACTGGAGGGCCCGGCGCAGGAATTGGCGACCAATCCGAAGGTCATCGAGACTTATCTGGGGTTGGCCAAGAAGGCTGCCTGATTGACGGGTCGTTGTTCGATCAGTCTGGAGTGCTACCGAGAAAGCCCGCCGATTGGCGGGCTTTTTCATTTCACCATGACTCCAGCACCGAACTTCGCTGGACTACGCCGAAGCCCGATACAGCAGGTTTATCAATAACTTAGGCGAGTCCAACATATGCCGGTGCTTTCCGAAACCTGACCCTGCTTCCCCTCTGCTGGCCCCTAGAAGGCTCCTGGGAATCGGGTCTTCCCGAGGAGTCATCATGGCAAGAATCAAGCTCACCAAGTCCGCCGTGGAGGCGGCGCAACCCCAGGCGCAGGCCGTCGAACTCCGGGACACGCTGGTGCCCGGCTTCCTGTGCAAGATTACACCAGCGGGCCGCAAGGTCTTCATGCTCCAGTACCGCACGAACGCGGGCGAGCGGCGCAAGCCCGCCCTTGGTTTGTTCGGAGAGTTGACCGTCGAGCAGGCCCGCTCGCTGGCACAGGAGTGGCTGGCGCAGGTGCGCCGGGGCGGCGATCCCAGCGCCGACAAGGCAACAGCCCGATCCGCCCCCACGGTCGCGGAACTGTGCAAGAAGTTCATGGAGGACCACTCCAAGCAACGCAACAAGCCCAGCACCCAGCGCGGGTATCAGGCGGTCATCAACCGTTGCATCGTCCCGATGCTCGGCCGCATGAAGGTGCAGGACGTGAAGCGGCCCGACGTGGCCTCGGCGATGAAGAAGATGGTCCACAAGCCGGCCGAAGCGAACCGCACCTTCAGCGTGATGCGCAAGATGTTCAATCTGGCCGAAGTGTGGGGCTACCGGCCGGACGGCACGAATCCGTGCCGCCATGTCCCGATGTACCCCAACGGCAAGGCCACCCACCTCATCAGCGATGAGGAAATGGGCAAGCTGTTCCGGTATCTCGACTTTCTGGAAACCGATGGCCTGGGACTGGACCACGCCATCCTGCCGCTGGCGATCCGGCTGCAATTCGAGTTCGCGGGCCGCCGCTCCGAAATCGTCACGCTGCAATGGGATTGGGTCGATCTAGAGAACCGGCGCGTAGTCTGGCCCGACAGCAAGACCGGCGGCATGTCCAAGCCCTTGAGCGAGGAAGCCCACCGCCTGCTGTCCACCGCGCCCCGCCAGGACGGTTGCCCGCATGTGTTCCCGTCCCCGAACCATCCGGGGCAGCATATGACCACCGGCGAGTATTACAGCGGCTGGACGCGCATCCTCAAGCGGGCCGGCGTGACCCATGTGGGCACGCACGGCATCCGGCACCGCTCGGCCACCGACATTGCCAATTCGGGCATCCCCGTCAAGGTCGGCATGGCGCTGACGGCGCACAAGACCGTGGCGATGTTCATGCGCTACGTCCACACCGAGGACAAGCCGGTACGCGAGGCCGCTGAGCTGGTGGCGAACCGGCGCAAGACGATCACCGGGGCGCAGCGGCAAGTGGAGCCGGTGGAGGCGACGGCATGAGCAAGAAGTCGCTTTCGGCGGCGGGGGCAACCCCCACCGCCTTGCCGGCCGGCTACGCCTGCATCCACGGTGGCATCGTGGAACTGCTCGACGCTGCGCACCAGGCGGCGGCGCGCAGCGTCAATGCGCTGATGACGGCCAGCTATTGGGAGATCGGCCGCCGCATCGTGGAGGCCGAGCAACAGGGCAAGCGGCGCGCAGGCTACGGCGAGCAGTTGATGACCCGGCTGTCCGCTGATCTGACCATGCAGTTCGGACGGGGATTTGGCGTCAACAACCTGGAAAACATGCGGCGGTTCTTCCTCGCTCATCCCCATACGGAGATTTCTCAGACACTGTCTGGGAAATTGGGCGGCAGTCTGCCTCCTGAGAAATCCCAGACGGTGTCTGGGAATTTGAGCCTGACTGCGTTGGCCCAGGCGTTCCCGCTGCCGTGGTCGGCCTACGTGCGGCTGCTGTCGGTCAAGGATGCCCATACCCGCCAGTTCTACGAGGCCGAGGCGCTGCGCGGGGGCTGGAGCGTGCGCCAGCTCGACCGGCAGATCGGCAGCCAGTTCTACGAGCGCACCGCGCTATCGAAGGACAAGGCGGCGATGCTGGTCAAGGGCGCGGTGCCCAGGCCCGAGGATGCCGTCACGCCCGGCGATGCGATCAAAGACCCGTATGTGTTGGAGTTCCTCGACCTCAAGGACGAGTATTCAGAGTCCGACCTGGAAGCGGCCTTGATTCGGCGGCTGGAGGATTTCCTGCTGGAGCTGGGCGAAGGGTTCACTTTCATCGGGCGGCAGCGGCGCTTGCGTATCGATCAGACGTGGTATCGGGTGGATCTGCTGCTGTTTCATCGTCGGCTGCGCTGCCTGGTCATCATCGACTTGAAGCTGGGCAGCCTGACCCACGCGGACGTGGGCCAGATGCACATGTATTGCAACTATGCCAAGGAGCATTGGGCTTATTCCGATGAGAACCCGCCCGTGGGGCTGATCCTCTGTGCGGACAAGGGCCACGCGCTGGCGCGGTATGCCTTGGAAGGCTTGCCGACAAAGGTGATGGCAGCGAACTACCGTACCGTGCTGCCGGACGCCGAACTGTTGCAGAAGGAACTGGAGGCTACACGGCGCTTGCTGGAATCGCGCACATCGAACCAGCCCAAGAAACTCCCGTGATAAACGGACGTCCCAGCTTTCCACCGTGGCGCTGTTGTGCTGCGCATAGAGACTCGCTACGCGAGTCTCTCCCCGTGCGGATGTCCGTCGTTCACTCGCTTCGCATCGGCCCTAATTTCTACGGAACTTGATCGTACCCAAAATCACATGCGGCGAGCTTGCGCGTGACTTGATACTCTTCGCCAGAATACTGGCGAATACGTCCCCGTTCCGAGATCAGGTGCAAGTTCTTCCTCGCTCGCGAGCCAATGACATACAGAAGTTTCATCGCACTTTCTTGGCCGTTCGGATCATTGAAGTGCGGCACCATGTCCTCCAGCAAGGCATAGGCGATCACCACATCGAACTCTGCTCCCTTCACGCCGTGGATCGTTGAGATAGTGATGCCCGTCCGGCTCTGAAAAACCTTCCTGAAAGTTCCTATATCTCCGATGAATTCGCTTCCCTCACTTTTCAATCGGGCAACCCGCGCTTGCGAACTGTCGAAGAACGCAGTGTGATGCTCCCGAAGGGTGGTGAAGAGTCGAAAATCGATGGCCAAACTTGAAAACAGCCTATCGAAGAATGTGCTGAGGTAGGTGAGTCCATCCGTCTCATCGATCTTGATCGCATTGCATTCTCTCAACAACGACTTTCGAGTGAGCTTGGATACGCTGGCGCCAGCCGCCTCCAAGTCAGTAAGGATTTCACCGGCCCAACGAAGTCTGCGCACATACATCCCCGGCGATGCCTGGGTAAGTGCGATTTTGGAAAGCCTGTACCAAAAATTCTCAGTGTCGCGCGCAAACGGAACCATGCCCGGGCCATCGAACGAATACTCGGGCATGCTCGCGCACAGACGGCGTGTCATGCTGGCAAGATGCGTCCACTGAGGCGCAAGCACGCACACCTCGTGAGGCGCGATACCGACAGTTTCGATGTTGAAACGGATGAGCCGGATCAACTCGGCTTCCAGACCTGTCTTGTTCACCGTGGCATCGAACGAAACAAGACTCGGATAAGCCTTTTCATCGGATGCAGCTTCAATGCGCGTATCGTGGACGTTGTAGTTCCCGAAATAGTCGATGATGCGCTCAGAGGATCGGTAGTTCTTCGACAGTTCGAGCTTTTTCAGGTCAATGTCAGCCATCGTCTTGAAATCCTCGAAGGCAATCGGGTATCCCCCGAGCGACTGGTAAATCGCCTGATTCGGATCGCCGACGATGAAAGCCTTGGTGGCACCTTGGCTAGCTTTCAAGATGGCCGTGACGATCGAGTATTGAATTCGCTTCGTGTCCTGATATTCGTCGATCAGCACGAAAGAGAACAGCTGCCCTAGAAGGACGCTGATCGCAGGACGGCTGGCGATCAATTGATACGCATAGTAGAGAATGAGTTCAAAGTCTATCTGCCGGCTTTCCTGCAGCTTCTCGAAATACTGTTCCAATATCGCGTGCAAGCCGGTGTGCTTCCACGCTTGCGGACAGGAAAGCACATAGCCAGTTTCGGTGAAATAAAATTCGCAATCCCAGAAAGTTATCTTTGGCTTCTGGTAGGGCTTGCACAGAGCGTCCAAAATCTTCTCGCGCTCATGCTGATCGATTACGCGATAGCCCCGTTTCAATGCTTCGTGATAGATGCCATAGGGCTTCAGTATCCATTCAAGACAGAATGAGTGGATCGTTCCTATCCATAGTCGGGATGTGTCTACCCCAAGGCCCTCGATGCGCTCGTGGATCTCGTCGGCCGCGCGGTGCGTATACGTGATCGCGACAACGAATTGCTTGTTCGATTTCAGTCTGGACAACTCATAGGCGATCTTGTAGGTCAGTGTGCGGGTCTTTCCGCTGCCAGGACAGGCGATGAGAAACACGCTCCCAGGCTCCAGGATTGCAGCTTCCTGCTCCGGATTAAGATCATCCTCATCCCAGGTGAACATGGTTAGAACACCTTGAGGACGTCGTTGATGCGATCATCGGGGAAGGTGGCCATCATTTCGTTTCTGATATCAACGAAATCGATGTCTCCCTGTCTGAAGGCCAGTAATTTGGCCCTGAATCCATCGAAGACTGCCGACGCGGTGACAATATCTTCCGAGTCTATGTAGTTGACGCGATAGCTCAGCACATTGAACCAGACTTCCTTTGAAACTACTGGGTGCGCGAAGGCGATGGCATCAAGGATGTACGACGGGATGGCAGTTTGTGGATCGATCTTCTTTCCCAGCAGGATGGCGAACCATCCTTTCCCATAGTTGCCCGCCATGGTCAGCACGCGCTGACCGTAGAAAGCAATGTCTAATGACTCAAGCTCTGTCTTGGCGGTTGCTATGGTTGCCGCGTCTTTATAGACATCAGGGAGGATGCCAACCACTTTTTTCGCATTGCCCGCAGCAACGAAATCAACCTCGAAGGTGTATGGGGCAAAAAATGGCGAAACCCAGGAGTTGTCTTTGAAAGACTCATCGAGAAGCGCTTTCCTGGCGATGCCCTTTTCCTGGGAGGCCTGGTACTTTTTCTTGCGCCGAAGCACCTCCTCGGGATCGCCCCCGGCGGGCGTTGTGTCAATGATGGACTTGTCGAGATCCGTGACGATGCTGCATCGCTTTCGGATTCGATTGTCGTGGAAGAGAACGGCTACGTTCTGGAACCCAGTGCTTCGGATGTTGATCAGGCTGATTCCGAGTTCATCCAGACTGATACCCAGCACCTTCTTAACCAGAATCGGGATCAGGATTTCCTCGGCATCGCCCTCTACCAGAATGACACTCTTGGCAAACAACAGGTTACTGCGGACTGCATCCAGGTAGCGTTGAATGTTGCCAATCTCTTCTGGACCCAGGCCGGTGGACGGTTGGTAGGCATCGCATCGATCACGCTCCCGGCCAAGAATATTCACGTTCTGAACGTTGCTGACCTCCGAGATATGCGTCGAATGGGTAGAGTAGATGATCTGGGTGTCATCGTACTGAAGCCGGTCGAACAGCGTCTTCTGAATGTGCGTGTGGATGTGGGCCTCTGGCTCTTCGATCAACAAGAAGTTGGCGATCGACTGCTTGGCCTTCTGATACTTGAATTCCAGCAGTTTCAAGGTGAGGAAGATCAGGTTTGCGCCACCCAAGCTCAACTCGTGTATCGGCCCTTCGTGGCCTTCTCCCGATTCACCAACAAACAGCTTGAGCGATTGGAACAGTTTGTCAGCTTCATCAGGCAGATCGGACTTGATGGACAAAGAAGAGGGAGAGTAGGCCTCGCCAGCCGCATCCTTGATGGTGTCTCTGATATCGGTCCGGACAGACTGTACGTCCGGCAACGCCTCGATCGAATCATTCAAAGCCTTCACCCCATCGGTGATGAGCTGGAAGGCCACTGGATCTATATCGCCGCTCTTGCCCTTGAGCAGTGACAAAAGTGGATTGGTCCTGTTGTTGTGAAACTCCGATACAACGTCTCGAAGCGCCTGAACGAAAGTGAAGGAAATCTCCTTGGAAACGGACAGCACGCTCGGAATCTTGGCGCCGATGGCGGGAAACTCGATTTCTTCGTTGAACTTGGCGTTCTCGAAGTCACCGACCACCTCCTTGTAGAAAGCCTCATCGTTGAAGTCAGCGTCGCTTCGGCCCGTGAAGATGGTTTCGTAGTCGTCCAGAGTGACAGGATTCAGGACCGCAGCGAGACCAGCGTGATCGCCATCGTCCAATTGAGAAAGGCGAAGCCTGATCTCTTTCTTTGGGCGGAAGATGAGGTTGTAGGTGGCTTTGCCGATTGCCTCATCGTCGATGCCGCCCGTCCCATGTCGGAACAAGGCTTGGACTGCTTCATCAGCCGAGATCTCCTCGAACTCAAGGCTGATGATGATCCAATGCCCTTGCCACCTTCCTAGACCTCTATGAAAGTCAGTTGACTCTAATCGGTAAGCGGATCGGATCATGTTGTCATCAAGCAGCAGCCTGATCGCTCGAAACAGATTCGTTTTACCTGATCCATTTTCGCCAATGATGGTGTTGATGCCCTTTTGAAACAGGAGCTTGGTGTTAGCGAAATTTCTGTAGTTGACCAGGCTGAGCTTGGAGATGTGCATGGAGGTCCTCGTCTTATTTCTAGGAGCGCCGCACGAATGCCGGCCCACCGCAAAGTACATGCATGTTACAAGGTGTTTTTCGCTGAGCAGACGTTTGGCAGCATGTCGGAACTGGGTAGCGTCCCGGCGTTCCGCCGTCGGGCTCGCGGGCGGTGCCCCGCGCTTCGTGCCGAATCACGGCCATTCGGCTTTGATCCCTGACGCCTCCGACCCGGCCAGTGCCGGGCCTGCGCGCTGCGCTTGCCCAAAACCGGGTATGTGCAGTGGGTGAGGTGTGGGCGGTCTTGCTGTCCCCTTCACCGTATCACGGCGTTCGCGCCGTCAATGACTGCGCGTGCGAGCACGCTTGCGGCCGCAGGGCCGTCTTCGATCTTTGACTGCTTGCGCTGCGCCGTGCTGGCCACGGTTCCGGGCAATTCCGCCCGAGCAACCGGAGCACGACCATGTCGCAACTGTCCTTTTCCTCGTTCGAGTCCTCGCTGATGGTGCGGGACGCACAAGGCCATTACCTGCTAGCGACGACGGACCAGATTCTCGAAGCTGCGCGCGAGGTCATCGACCGCAAAATGCAGCGCGGTGCGTCGCTCACGCCGCCGGAGGCGGTCAAGGAGTACCTGTGTGCCAAGCTCGGTGGCGCAGAGTCGGAAGTGTTCGCGGTGCTATTCCTCGATACGCAGCATCGCCTGATCGAGTATGCCGAGATGTTCCACGGCACCATCGACAGCACATCGGTGTATCCGCGCGAGGTGGTCAAGGCGGCGATTCGGCTCAACGCGGCGGCCATCGTCGTTTCGCACAACCACCCGAGCGGGAACCCCGAGCCGAGCAGTGCCGACAAGGTGCTGACCCAGCGGCTCAAGGATGCGTTGGCGCTGGTGGACGTGCGCGTGCTCGATCACGTCATCGTCGCGGGAAGCCGCACCATGTCATTTGCCCAATGCGGCCTGATCTGACCCAGGGGGCTTCGGCCCCCTTTTTGCTGCGCCTTTGGGGTGTCAGATCGTTGCCTGATTCACACGCCGGCTCAAAGCCTCGGCACTCTCCTTGCGCTCGCTGTAGCGGTCCACCAAGTACGGCGCCGCATCGCGCGTGAGCAGCGTGAACTTCATCAGCTCCTCCATCACATCCACGATGCGGTCGTAGTAGGCCGAGGGCTTCATGCGCCCGGCCTCGTCGAATTCCTGCCAGGCCTTGGCGACCGAGGACTGGTTGGGGATGGTCAGCATGCGCATCCAGCGGCCGAGCACGCGCATCTGGTTGACGGCGTTGAAGGACTGCGAGCCGCCCGAGACCTGCATCACCGCCAGCGTCTTGCCCTGGGTCGGGCGCACTGCGCCGACCGACAGCGGAATCCAGTCGATCTGGGTTTTCATGAGGCCGGTCATCGCGCCGTGGCGCTCGGGCGAGCACCACACCATGCCTTCGGCCCATTGCGTGAGCGCATGCAGTTCTTGGACCTTGGGATGATCACCTGGCGCATCGTCCACCAGCGGCAGGCCCGAGGGGTTGAACATGCGCGTCTCGCCGCCGAGCGCGCGCAGGATGCGCGCCGCTTCCTCTGCGGCCAGCCGGCTGTACGAGCGTTCCCGCAGCGAGCCATAGAGCAGGAGGAAGCGCGGCGCGTGCGTGGCGTGTTCGGGCGTCAGCAGCCGCTTCGTATCTGGTTGCTCAAACAGCGTCGTGTCGATATTGGGGAGGTCAAGGCGCGCTTCAGACACGGCGGCCTTCCGCGTCGATCACGGGCTCGCCGTCTTCCTTGTTGAACGCGCCGCGCTGCGGCTGCGGCAGGATGTCCAACACCGCTTCCGATGGCCGGCACAGGCGCGTGCCCAGCGGCGTGACCACGATGGGCCGGTTCATGAGGATGGGATGCTGCTCGATGAAGTCGAGCAACTGCTCATCCGTCCATTTCGGATCGCCCAGGCCGAGTTCGGCATAGGGCGTGCCCTTTTCGCGCAGCACGGCGCGCACGCCCAGGCCCGCATCTTGCAGCAGCTTGACCAGCGTCGCGCGATCCGGTGGCGTCTTCAGATATTCGATGACCGTGGGCTCTTCGCCGCTGTTGCGGATCAGGCCGAGCGTGTTGCGCGACGTGCCGCAGGCGGGGTTGTGATAGATCGTGATGGTGCTCATGGGCATGTCGTGGTTATCGGGTCGATGGGTTCGGGCCGGCCTCGTACCAGCCGCGCGAGCGGTTGACCACGCGCACGACCAGCAGCATGACGGGCACTTCGATCAGCACGCCGACCACGGTGGCCAGCGCCGCGCCGGACTGGAAGCCGAACAGGCTGATGGCCGCGGCCACGGCCAGCTCAAAGAAATTGCTCGCGCCGATCAGCGCCGAAGGACAGGCGATGTTGTGCTTCTCACCCACCTTGCGGTTGAGCCAGTAGGCCAGGCCGGAGTTGAAGAACACCTGGATGAGGATCGGCACCGCCAGCATGGCGATGACCAGCGGCTGCTGCAGGATGGCCTGGCCCTGGAAGGCGAACAGCAGCACCAGCGTGAGCAGCAGCGCCGCGATGGACAGCGGGCCGATGCGCTCCAGGGCGCGGTCGAACACGGCCTGGCCGCGCCGAAGCAATGCACGGCGCCAGACCTGCGCGAGGATGACGGGGATGACGATGTAGAGCGCCACCGACACCAGCAGCGTATCCCACGGCACCGTGATGGCCGACAGGCCCAGCAGCAGGCCGACGATGGGTGCGAAGGCGAACACCATGATGGTGTCGTTCAACGCCACCTGCGACAGCGTGAACACGGGGTCGCCGCCCGTCAGCCGGCTCCAGACGAACACCATCGCCGTGCAGGGCGCGGCGGCCAGCAGGATCAGGCCGGCGACATAGCTGTCGAGCTGGTCGGCGGGCAGCGCGTTGGCGAAGACGTGGCGGATGAAGATCCATGCCAGCAACGCCATCGAGAACGGCTTGACGGCCCAGTTGATGAACAACGTAACGCCGATGCCGCGCCAGTGCTGCTTGACCTGACCCAGCGCGCCGAAGTCCACTTTGAGCAGCATGGGAATGATCATGATCCAGATCAGCAGGCCCACCGGCAGGTTGACCTGGGCAACTTCCATGTGACCAATGGCCTGGAACACGCCGGGCGCGAACTGGCCCAGCGCGATGCCAATAACGATGCACAGGAAAACCCACACCGTCAGGTAGCGCTCGAACACGCTCATGGTCGGGGCGGCCGGCATGGCGCGGGCCGTTTCAGTCGCTGCGGTCATCGGGGCCTCACTGCTTGCCGATGTCGCGCAGCTCGCGCTGCAAGGACATGGCGTCCAGCCGCGCCAGCGGCAGCGACAGGAACAGCTCGATGCGGCGGCGCAGGGTCAAGGCGGCGTCTTTGAAGGCCTTGATCTGTTGCTCTTCGGAGCCTTCGACCGATGCGGGATCGGGCACACCCCAATGTGCGGACACCGGCTTGCCCGGCCAGAGCGGGCAGGCCTCGCCGGCGGCGTTGTCGCAGACGGTGAAGATGAAATCGAATACCGGGGCGCCTGGGGCTACGAACTCATCCCAGCTCTTGCTGCGATAGCCTGCCGTCGGCATGTGCAGCCGCTCCAGCGTGGCAAGCGCCAGCGGATGCACCTCACCCTTGGGGTGGCTGCCCGCCGAGTAGGCGTGAAAGCGGCCCTGGCCCAGGTTGTTGAGGATGCCTTCGGCGAGGATCGAACGGGCCGAATTGCCCGTGCAGATGAATAGCGCGTTGTAGGGGGTATCGGTGGTCATGGCATCAGCAATCGCAGTGGGAGGATTCGGTGACCTCGCACACGCCGCCCTGGCAGCAGTGTTCGGTCAGGTAGCCGAGCAGTCCGTTCATCTGGGAAAAGTCGGCGCGATAGATGAGGTTGCGGCCCTGCTGCTCGATGGTGACGAGGCCGGCGTGCGCCAGTTCTTTCAGATGGAAAGACAGTGCATTGCGAGCCACGTCGAGTTGCTCGGCCAGCACACTGGGCGTTCGCCCTTCGGGGCCGGCGATGACCAGGGCGCGGAACACGCGCAGGCGCTGGGCATGGGCCAACGCGCTCAGGGCGGAAACAGCTTGGGTCTCATTCATTATTCAATGATACATCAATCATTGAATTAATTGAAAGAAAAACTATCCTGGCGGCTTTGATCGGCAATCTGTGTGCGAGGCGTGGAGGTGGCGGCTTGCTGTTCCCTTCATCGTGCCACGGCGTGCTCGCCGTCCATGACTGCGCCTGCTTCGCACGCTTGCGGCCTGGCGGCCGTCTTCGATCATTGACTGCTTGCGCTGCTCCGTGCCCTGAACGGGTCGGGCAATTCCGCCCGGCAACTTTCAGGAGTTCACCATGAACCACGCATTCATCACCGACGAGCAGCGCATCGTGCTGCTGGCCAACGGCCGTGCTTCCCTGGACAACCCGGACTTCGATCCGGCTCCCGTGGTCAAGCTGTTCACGCCGGATGCCGGCGCGACCTGGCTGTTGACCGAGATTGATCCCGATGATCATGACCGTGCTTTCGGGCTTTGCGACCTGGGGTTGGGGATGCCGGAAATCGGCTGGGTCAGCTTGAACGAGCTGGCGAGCGTGCGCGGCGGGCTGGGCCTGCCGATCGAGCGTGATCTGCACTTTCAGACCGACAAGCGCCTGAGTGCCTATGCGCGCGATGCGCGGCTGGCCGGGCGGGTCGTTGTCTGACCGGCCTTGGGGCGCTTCGGAGCGCCCCTGCCCAAGGCAGCTCAATGCGGCCGCTTCTCGCCGGGGCGCAAGGTCAAGACCCGCACGCCGCTTGCGGTGACGGCTACGGTATGCTCGAACTGCGCGGACAGTTGTCCGTCGCAGGTGACAACCGTCCAGCCATCCTCTTCGGTTTCAACGGCACGCCGTCCCTGGTTCACCATCGGCTCGATGGTGAACACCATGCCTTCGCGCAGCACCAGGCCCGTGCGCGGCTTGCCCCAGTGCAGCACCTGGGGTTCCTCGTGCATTTCGCGGCCGATGCCGTGGCCGCAGTATTCCCGCACGACGCTGTAGCCGTTCCTGCGCGCATGCCGCTCGATGGCATGGCCCACGTCGCCGAGCGTGGCGCCGGGGCGCACGGCCTGGATACCTTTCCACATCGCCTCGTAGGTCACCTGCACAAGCCGCTGGGCCGGCTGTGATACCTCGCCCACCAGATAGGTCTTGCTGGAATCGGCGATGTAGCCGCTTTTCTCCAGGGTGATGTCGAAGTTGACGATGTCGCCGCTTTGCAGAACGTCTGTGGTGGAGGGAACGCCGTGGCAGACCACATGATTGGGCGAAGCGTTGAGCGCATAGGCGTACCCGTACTGGCCTTTGCTGGCCGGGCGCGCGTTGAGTTCATTGACGATGAAGCCATCGACCAGATCGTTGACCTGCATGGTGGACATGCCAATCAGGTTCATGTGATCCAGATGGTCGAACACGCTCGCCAATAACTGGCCCGACTCCGCCAGCAGCGCGATTTCTTCCGGGCGCTTGGTCATGGTGAGGCCACCTGAAGCGGCTGCGCTGCGACGCCGGCGGCCCGCAGCTCGCGGGCGACGATCTCGTTGAAGCTCTGCGTGGGGTTCATTTCGCACAGCATGCCGATCCTGATCCAGAAGGCGGCCTGCGCGTTGATGGACCGGCATGACACGGCGCTGGCTTTGCGCAGTTGGTCATGCAGGTCGTCGTCGATGTTCACGATGCCCATGTTGAATGTCTTATATGAAACGTATACGAATCATATATTCATGTCGCCACGGGCGCAACTCCGGGGAAAGCCCTGCGGGCTATCCCCGCCGCGCGTTGCTTGGCGCCCTCGATGCCGCCGAACCGGCTGCGCAGATTCGGCCAGAAATCCGCCGCCACTGAGGAATCGGCGCCCCAATGCCTGGGACGTGGCGTAGCTCCTGCGCCTGGCGCTCATCGAACCTTGAAGGCAGGGCGTCCCCGGCCACCTAGGAGATGGCCGGTCGCGCTGTCGTGCGTGTAGCGCATCGAACCCCCTGCGGGGTTTCGCCCCTGTCGGGCTTCCATCGTCCCCTCGCTCCGCTCGGCTGACGCCTCCGGCCCGGCTTCCAGCTTCGGGCCTGCGCGCTTCGCTTGCCGTGCGGTCGGCGTTGGAAGTGGCCGTTGCCATGTCCAGCCGTCTCCCCTGACTTCATCACCTTGTCCGCGACTGTAGCCCGCTCCCGTGTGCCATCAAGGCGCGCAGGGCCGTGTCCTCGGCTGCGCCTGCGGGCCGCACCAACCCTGCGCTTGTCTCCTTGACGGCCCCCGTCCGCGCGCTCCTGACCGTCGCGGGCGATGAACTCAGGAAAGACGGTGGCAACAGGGCCAACCGGGTTCCTCGTGCCGACCGCACCGAACAGCCGAAAGGCTGGGCTCCGAATCTAGGAATCCGGTGTGCGGTTTTCTTCAACAGCCACTTTTGTTCAGGAGAACGACATGCTTGCAACCCGTTTCGCTTCCCATTCCCCCGCGCTGCGTTCCGACTATCCCTTGTCGGATGACCAAATCCACCGCGTGGCCCCGTCCATCTTTGCGGGCGCCCCGCATGAGAGCCGTTCCCATCGGTACGCCTATATCCCCACGGCGGCGGTTCTGACCGAGCTTCGCAAGGAAGGGTTTCAGCCTTTCATGGTGACGCAAACCCGCGTGCGCGATGAAGGCAAGCGCGAGCACACGAAACACATGCTGCGCCTGCGCCATGCCAGCCAGATCAACGGCGCGGAAGCCAATGAAATTATCCTGCTGAACTCGCACGATGGCACCAGCAGCTACCAGATGCTGGCGGGCCAGTTCCGCTTTGTGTGCAGCAATGGCCTTGTGTGCGGCGACACCGTGGCCGATGTGCGCGTTCCCCATAAGGGCGATGTGGCGGGCCAAGTCATCGAAGGCGCGTTCGAGGTGCTGCGCGGTTTCGACCGTGTGCGCGATTCCCGCGATGCCATGCGCGCCATCACGCTGGACGAAGGCGAGGCCGAAGTGTTCGCCCGCGCCGCATTGACCCTCAAGTACGACGACCCGAACAAGCCCGCGCCCATCACCGAAAGCCAGATTCTGATGCCGCGCCGGTTTGAAGATCGCCGCCCCGACTTGTGGAGCGTGTTCAACCGCATCCAAGAAAACCTCACCAAAGGCGGATTGCATGGCCGCAGCGCCAACGGACGCCGCCAGCAGACCCGCCCGATACAGGGCATTGATTCCGATGTGCGCCTCAATCGCGCCCTGTGGATGCTGGCCGATGGCCTGCGCCAGTTGAAGGCTTGATCCCTTTTCGGGTTTTTCCCGCAGGAGGGGCGGTTTCCCCTCCATTCCTTGTTTGACTCGATTGGAGATACCACCATGAACGCCGTTACCACTACCGAAGCCCGCGTCGTCAATGTCGCCGCCGCTATCCCGCTGGAAGCCGCCGACCCGACCAAGAACCTGATTCTTGTGCCGCTGTCGCGGCTGGTGCCGCGCCCCACGGGCCGCAACGTGCGCAAGACACCGCGCATGTCCATCCCTGAACTGGCCGCGAGCATTCAGCGCGTGGGCCTGCTGCAAAACCTGATCGTGATTGCATCCGCCGATGGCGAGCATTACGAAGTCGTGGCCGGTGGCCGCAGGCTGGCCGCGTTGAAGCTGCTGGCGAAAAAGCACCGCATCGCCAAGGATTGGGAGGTGCCTTGCCTGCTGGTGGCCGATGGCACGGCCCGCACTGCCAGCCTCACCGAGAACGTGCAGCGCGAAGCCATGCACCCGGCTGACCAGTTTGAAGCCTTCGCGGCGCTGGTGGCTGAGGGGCGACCCATCGAGGACATTGCGGCGGATTTCAGCGTCACGCCGCTGGTGGTGCAGCGCCGCTTGAAGCTGGCGAATGTGTCGCCGCGCCTCATGGCGGACTATCGCGCCGATGCCGTGACGCTCGATCAGTTGATGGCGCTTTCCATCACTGATGACCACACGGCGCAGGAAGCCGCCTTCTACGATGCGCCAACGTGGCAGCGCCAGCCGTCCGCGCTGCGCGACCGCCTCACCGAGCGCGAAATCGACGCCTACCGGCATCCGCTGGTGCGCTTCGTCGGGCTGGACACCTACGAAGCCGCAGGCGGTGGCGTGCGCCGTGACCTGTTCGCGGAAGGTGACGCGGGCGTGTATCTGACCGATGCCGCATTGCTGGACAGGCTGGCGCAAGACCGGCTGACAGGCATCGCCGCCGAGGTGCAGGCCGAAGGCTGGGCATGGGTGGATGCCACGCCGGGCGTGACCCATGCCGATCTGCACGCCTTCCAGCGTGCGCCGAGGGAGCGGCGCGAACCGACCAAGCGCGAAACGCAGCGCATCGAAAAGCTGCAAGCCAAGGTGCAGGCCATTGGCGAAGCCCTCAATGATGCGCTGGAAGCCGAGGACGAGGACAAGGCCGACACGCTGCAAGAGGAAGGCGAAGCCTTGGGCGAGCAGTTGCAGGCGTTGGAAGATGGTTTGCAGGACTACAGCCCGACCGTGAAGGCCGCAGCCGGTGCCATCGTCACCATCGACCGCAACGGGCAGGCCGTGATTCATCGCGGCCTGATGCGCGAAGCCGAGGCCAAGGCACTGCGCACGCTGGAACGCCTGCGCCAAGGTTTCGGCAGTGAGGATGCCGAGAACGACGACGAAGGCGAGGATGACGAGCAGCCCAAGACCGCCGCCATGTCCGACCGGCTGGCGCAGCGGTTGAGTGCCCACCGTACCGCCGCGCTGCAAATCGAAGTGGCGCAGCATCCGCAAGTGGCGCTGGCCGCGCTGGTGCATGGCATGGTGCAGACCGTTTTGCACGGCAGCCACTACGGCCCCCGCCATGATGCGTTGCCGCTGGGCGTGAGCCTGAAAGTGCAAGACCGGCTGGAAGGCATGGCCCCGGACTGGCCGGAATCGCCTGCTGCCGTGGCGCTGCGCGAGTTGCAACAGGTGGCGGGCGAAGCCTTGCCGCAGGACAGCGCCGAACTGTTCGCCGCGCTACTGGCGAAGTCGCAAGACGAACTGGTACGACTGCTGGCGGTATGCGTGGCGGTCACGGTGGACGTGGTGACACCCCGCACCACGCGGCAGCAGCCGGGCGAGGAACTGGCGAAGGCCGTGGGGCTGGACATGGCCGCATGGTGGAAACCCACCAATGAGGGTTATTTCCGGCATGTGCCGAAGGTCGCGATTCTGGAAGCCGTGGAGCAGTTCGCCCCGTCGCACGTCACCCGGCTGGCGAAGATGCAGAAGGCCGACATTGCCAGCGAAGCCGAGCGGCTGGTCGATGGCACCGGCTGGATGCCCGCCATCTTCAAGGCCGAAGGCACGCAGGCAGCACCGCAGGAGCGGAACGATGCCCCGGAGGATGCCGAGGCAACAGCGGATGACCCCGCCGCGGCGCTGGCCGCTTGACTCGTGCGAAAGCAAGTGCCCCGGCCTCGACCGGGGCGCTTCGCTTGAAGGAGACCCCCCCCATGACCCGCACCACGCCCAACCGCCCACGCATGGCGGCGATCTATGCCCCCGGCACGGTACGCGCCCGCCGCTGGCACGGCGAAGGCGACGTGCGCGGCTACCGCCCGCCCTCGGGCTGGTCAGCCCACGCCGACCTGACCGACATTCACCCCATCACGGGCCGCGCCTTGCCGCGCGCCGTGTGGTGGCTTATCGAGACGAAGGAATAACCCGATCAGCACCGCGCCCAGGACGGAACGGCCTGGGCGCGGTGAAATGCAAATCCGGGTACGGCGGTGGCCGCGCCCGGTGTTCAAGGCCAACAGCCGAATCAGAACGCCGCCGCCTTCGCGGTGGCTCAGGCGGCGGCATTGAAGTGGCCGGGCGGCACGCCCGGCAGTTGAAGGCCCGCGCGGGCCTTCAAATGCCCATTGCCATGACCCAGCCCGCCAGCCCGGCCAGCAGCACCACGAGCGCTGGCGGCACCCGCCCCACCGTCAGCAGCCCGAACGAGAACAACGCCAGCCCAAAATCCGCCTTGCCGTGGATGGCACTCGTCCACACCGGGTCGTACAGGGCATATACCAGAATGCCGACCACGCCAGCATTGATGCCCGCCATGGCCGTCTGGATGCCCGCGCGGTGGCGCAGTCCTTCCCAGAACGGCAGCGCACCGACCAGCATAAAGAAGGCCGGCAGGAAGATGGTGCCCAGCAGTGCCAGACCACCGATCCAGCCATGCAGAGGCCCCTGAGCGATGGCGCCGAGATAGGCCGAGAAGGTGAACAGCGGCCCCGGCACGGCCTGCGCCGCACCGTAGCCGGCCAGGAAGTCGGCATTGCTCACGATGCCGCTGGGCACCACGGCGGCTTGCAGCAGCGGCAGCACGACGTGCCCGCCGCCGAAGACCAGTGCGCCGGAGCGGTACACGCCTTCCAACAGCGCGATCGTGAACGAGCCCGTGGCTGCAGCCCACAGGGGTAGCGCAACGAGCGGTGCAGCAAACAGCAGCAGCGCCACAACACCCAACTTGCGCGAGACAGGATATTTGTGGGCCTGGCCGCCACCGGGTTGCGCGATCTTCAATCTCCACCAGCCCAGGAATCCCGCCGCCGCGATGGCGGCAAGCTGGCCTGCAGCCGAGGGCAGGATCATGGTCAGCAGTGCTGCCAGAATGGCCAAAGCGGCGCGCGGGCGGTCAGGGCTCAGCGACTTGGCCATGCCCCACACGGCTTGCGCCACGATGGCCACGGCCACCACCTTGAGCCCATGCGCCCAGCCGGACTGGGCCAGCCCCTGGTATTCGGCGATGCCAAAGGCGAACAGGATCAGCGCCATGGCCGACGGCAAGGTGAACCCCGCCCAGGCCGCCAGCAGCCCCAGCCAGCCTGCACGGCTCAGTCCCAGCGCCATGCCTACCTGGCTGCTGGCCGGCCCCGGCAGGAACTGGCACAGGGCGACCAGATCGGAATAGCTGCGGTCATCCAGCCAGCGGCGGCGTTCGACAAACTCCGAGCGGAAATAACCCAGATGCGCGATCGGCCCGCCGAAGGAGGTCAGCCCCAGCTTGAGGAAGGCGCCGAAGACTTCGACGGGTGAGCCGCGCGCGGCTGTGGCCTCATGCTGCAAGGTGTTGGTGGAATCGGTCATTTGTGCATCGCCTCCCCGGTGAACTCCCGGATGCGTTCCTTGGCCAGCGCGAGGCCTTCCTTGCCCTTGGGCGTGATCGTGTAGAGCTTGCGCACGGTGCGCCCTTCACGCTCCTGGCGGGAGACGAGGTAGCCGTCGCGCTCCATCTTGTGCAGCATCGGGTACAGCGTTCCTGGGGAGAGGCGATAGCCGTGATGGGCCAGCTCGTCGATCATCCATTGCCCGTAGATCTCCTGCTCGGCCGCGTGGTGCAGCACATGCAGGCGGATCAGCCCCGACAGCAGGTCGTGGTGCTCCATGGCGCGGGGTGTTGGCTTCTCTTTCATATCGAATAACGATAACGAAATTCGATATTATCATGATGCGCTGTCTTAACTTTTAAGGCAGTTGCTCAAGCCTACGCGCCTGCGGCGCTGCGCTTGCATCCACGGGTGGCCCGGCCAGTGCCCAGCCACGGTGGGGAGTGCGCGTCGGATGCGCCAAGGCTTGCTGCGGCAGGTTGTGCAAATACGTACCGTCCTCAACGCTGGCGATTCGTACCCATCACGTCCACGAAGGACGGTTCACGGACAACCCGCCCGGCATCGCTATGGAGCTTCCACGCCACGCCTCAAGACTGGCGCCGCAAGCTGCGGCGGGGGCATCCTTGTCTGTCGTTGGGTGGATGACCTGGCCCGCGTCAGGGAGCGAGCCGGAGCAGCCTTCATGCGGGGATGCCGAGTCAGCCACATCTCCTCGCGGTGCGGTTCGGCCCAAGGCGTCCTTGTGTTGTTGTGAATCCTGGCGGGGGCGCGACTGCGCCTCGGGCTTCATGGCTGCAACCGTCCGGCGAAAACAATTTCCCCTGCTTTGTCACTGCGTTCGGCGCATTCCTCGCGGGACAAATTCTTTTCGCCTCCCGGCTCTCCACTGCGTTTCGACCGCAAGCGGTGCCGCCCGCCCGTCCCCCGCCGGCCGGATCACAACAAGGACGCGATGGGCGCGAACCTTGTTCCACCGTAAGGAGAAATCATCATGGCCAACATCGGCACCTTCACCGCAGACAAAGACGGCTTCACCGGCACGCTTCGTACCCTGACGCTCAACGTCAAGGTCAAGCTGGTGCCCAACGACAAGGGCGACAACGAGAAGGCCCCCGACTTCCGCCTGCAGGCGGCCAGCCACGACATCGGCGCGGCGTGGAAAAAGACCAGCGAGGCCGGGCGGGAGTACATCTCCGTGACCCTCGACGATCCTTCGTTCCCGGCCACGGTCTACGCCCGCCTGATCGAAGGCGAGGACGGCACGCACGACCTGATCTGGTCGCGCAGCAAGCCCCAGGCGGCGTGACCGCCGCCAGCCCCGCCCACGCGGCGGGGCGCTGGCCGTAGCGCGAAGCTCAGCCGATCCAACGCTGCACGGCCGTCGCCGTATCGGCCGGGTTCGTGTTGAATGCAATGTGGCTGCGGGGCGCCAGCCGGTGCACCATATTGAGCAGCCGCTCGAACAGCATGAGCAGCGCGGGCGGCTCGCGCAGCCCGGCGCCAAACACGATGCAGCCATATTCGCGCGATCGCAGCAGGTGCTCGACGGCCTGTTCAGCCGTTTCGCCAAGATCGACCAGGCAGGAGTCCACCTCGTAGCCCTGCGCGCGTATCTGCGCCATCTGCTGGTCAATGTAGGCGCGTACCAGATCCGCCGACAGTTCTGGATGGTCGCTCAGGTCTGCAAATGCCGGGTCGATGCCAATGGCAAGAATGCTTTTCTCATTCATGCGTTGAACTCCAAAGCGCTTCAGGGAAGGGAAAAGGGGCAGTCCGCGTGAAGCAATGCGCGCGAGCCCTGCTCTCACCCATCGTTCAGGACGTGCCGGCGCGGTGCGCCGTCAGGCTCTTCGGGCTGCGCCCTGTGCCGACTGCGCCGTCACAGCCGTTCGGCTCCGATCCTTCACGCCTATGCGCCGATGGCGCTGCGCGCTCCGCTTGCCTCCAGGGGACAGCCCTGTGGGCTATCCCCGCCGCGCAGGGCTTGGCGCCCCTCGATACTAACGAACCGGCTGCGCCGGATCGGCGCGGCCAGCGCCTACGGCTGGGCCGCTGCCGCGAGCTGGCTTTCAGCCTCGCTCATCAGCACGGCCGTGCTGCATTCGAGTGCGCCGGCGATCTTGAAGATGATCGCCAGCGTGGGCATGTGCTCGCCGCGCTCGATCTTGCCCATGTGCGAGCGCTCGATGCCAGCCAGGTGCGCCAGCGATTCCTGCGCAATGCCGCGTTCCGTCCGCAATGCGCGCACCGCGGCGCCGAAGGCGTGAGCCAATTCGGCATCGTAGGTGGTGGCGCCGGCCGGTCGGCCGCGCTGAATGGGGCGCTTCTGCATAGACAGAAGCGTCAAGTCGCAGCACAATTAAAACCACGTTATCTTTAACTCTTTCATCGACATCTCACTGTTTTGCGTTTTTACGGAAATCCGCATTTGCGGCTTGCTACAGAAGCGCAAAGCCACGGAATCACAATCGTGCTTTTTCCCAAATCCGCCGATGTGGCTTTGCGTTTTCACGCTTGGGCGGATTTGTGAATTGGGAATAGACCGCCATGAAGCCACTCATCACCGAGGACGAGCGCCAGCGCCTGCTGGCCCACGGCCAAGCCCGTGCCGACGGTCGGGCCGGCGACCCGCTACCCGTGGTGCGCCTGTTCACTCCGGACGCATACCTCACCTGGCTGCTCGCTTCGCTCGACCCGGCCGACGGCGATACGGCCTACGGCCTGATCGACCTGGGCCTGGGGATGCCCGAGCTGGGCACCGTGAAGCTGTCCGACCTGGCCTCCATCGTCGGGCCGCGCCAGCAGCCCGTGATGCGGGATCGGTATTTCCAGGCAGCACGGCCCCTGTCGGAATATGTCCGGCTGGCCCAGGAGAGCGGCGGCATGGTCGATTGAACCAATCGCGTTGCGGCGCAACTGGACGTATTGAGACTATTTCCGTCGGAATTCGGATTTGCCCGGTCTCAATTCGCACTCTTGCACCGAAACAGGGCATTTGAGACGAAAACGGCCACGATCTTTGGCGCGGGTTACGGCACCTTGATTTGCGCCGCGTGACGTTTTTGGACTGCGCGGCCGTCGTATTCGGACGCATTGCGCAATACCCCGGAGCCAATCGGTCTTGACACTTGATGTTACAGCTTAAACAGGTTCGGATGATGTTGTGATGTGGACGCGGTAGCTCCGTTCTTGAACGCCCGTGACGACGTTCCTGCTATTCGACGGGAGCTTGCGTCATGGTCAATCCTCACCATATCGCGCACTGGTATCCGACTGCCGCGTACCTCTACATCTTGTGCCTGGACACGCTCGCACTGGCCTGGGAGTACCTGCGCCGCCATCCCGACTACCGACTCGACTGGCTGCGCCACCAACGCCGGCCGCAAGCGGCGCAACAGGCGGCGCTTCGCTGGGGCTTGCGTCTGCTGGAAGACCCGGCCCTGGATGCGCGCGACGCGCATCCGGCCTGGCTACCCGGCCACGATGCCGTGGTGCAACTCCATCCCGATGCCGATCCGCCGCCCGATGCGACGGCTTTCGAGTTCTGGCACATCCCCGGTCACAAACAACTGCTGCATGACGGCAAAGGGCTGGCGCTGATCGCGCACATCCCCGGCCACTGCGCGCGCTTCGCGCTGGCGCCTGGCCTGGAGGACGACATGGCGGTCGCCTATGCCAATCGCGGAAGTGGCGGCGGCGCTGCCGCGCCTATGCGCAGCGCGACGTTGGCCACCGCCAGGCCCCGGCCCACACAGGCCGCGATGCTGGAGCTGCACACCCTGCAAGCGCTCGACGCGACCCTGGCGGGCGCGTCCTTGCGCGACGTGGCCGAAGGGCTGTTCGGAGCCGACGCGGTATCCACCGACTGGCACGCCGACGGCGACCTGCGTGCCCGCGTGCGTCGCCTGGTGCGCCGGGGCAATGCGTTGATGCGCGGCGGCTATCGCCGCCTAGCACAACTGCCGCCGCTTGAGAAGGGACGTTTTGATGGGGATGCAAAACGTCCCTGAGCAGCGGAGCTTCGTTTTCTGAGACTGCCTCCATCCGGTTGCGCTGTGTGGCCGGAGCTTCAAAACCGATGGAGGTTCACACCATGCGTCCCGCTCCCTTGCGGCCCTCTGCAACAGTTTCGGCCACTGTCCCCACCGCTGCCGCACAACCGCAGCGTTACCTCACCAACGACGAAGCCGCCGAGTACCTGCGCCTGTCGCCGCGCACGCTGGAGAAACAGCGCGTGATCGGTGGCGGCCCGCGCTTTCGCAAGTTCGGCCGCCGCGTCATGTACGCCGTGGCCGACCTTGATGCCTGGGCCGCCGACCGCAGCTTCGAGACGACTTCCGATCCCGAGTACGCCGAGCACCATGCGGCGGACAGCCGTGCGCGCTGATCGCTGGCACGCGCCAGGCCACCGCCATGTCCAGTCCTGCGCTGCCGTCCCGGCAGCGGCCTTCGCAAGAACGCGAACAGCTCGACCTGTTCCGCGCCTTGCCGGGCGACATGGCGCCGCGCGACAGCCAGGATTTGATGGCCTTTCCGTTCTTCTCGCTGGCGAAGTCGCGGCGCACGGCGCCGATCGACTTTCGCGCGGGCAACGTCACGATCCGCGTGGAGGGCACGGTCGAGCATGGCATCGCCACGATCTGGGATGCCGACATCCTGATTTGGGCCGCTTCGCAGATCGTGGAAGCACGCGACGCGGGCTTGCGCCCGTCGCGGCTGATGCAGGCCACGCCCTACGAGATCCTGCGCTTCATCGGGCGCGGTACGGGTCTGCGCGACTACCAGCGCCTCAAGGCGGCGCTGGATCGCCTGCAATCGACCACGGTGGCCACGTCCATCCGCGAGACCACGGGCAGGCGGCTGCACCGCTTCTCGTGGATCAACGAGTGGAAGGAACTGGCCGATGCCAAGGGTACGCCCTTGGGGCTGGAGCTGATCTTGCCGGACTGGTTCTATGCGGGAGTGATGGATGCCGCCCTGGTGCTGACCATCGACCCGGCGTATTTCCGGCTGACCGGCGGCATCGAGCGGTGGTTGTACCGCCTGGTGCGCAAGCACGGCGGGCGGCAGGCCCACGGCTGGCAGTTCGATTTCCGGCACCTGTACCGGAAATCGGGCAGCGCCACGCGCTTCTCGGACTTCGCCTACGACCTGCGCGCGCTTGTCGCGCGGCAGTCGCTGCCCGGCTACGTCCTGGGCATCGAGCGGATGCCGGGCGGTGGGGCCGAGCTGCTGACGTTCAGGCCCGTGCCGTACACGGCACGGGGATAACTGCGGGAAAAGCGGTGGACGGGCTCGTGCTATCAGGAGTACGGGGACTCGTGCTATCGGGAGTACGACTATCGTGCTATCAGGAGTACGGATCGCCCGCAAACCCAATAACGGCGCGGGTTTCGGCCTCTCTTAACTTCCCTAACTTAAATTCTCTAACGGTTAGTAGAAGCGCCGCGCCACGGTGGACAACCGCCAAACCCATTGGCGAAAGGCCACAAACGCAACAGCAACAGCCGGGCTTTCCAACACGGAGGGCCAGGCCATGATCGTCGCGCTGCTCAACCAGAAGGGCGGCGTGGGCAAGACCACGCTCGCCACCCACATCGCCGGCGAACTGGCGATGCGCGGCCAGCACGTCGTGCTGCTGGACGCCGACCCGCAGGGTTCATCGCTGGACTGGACGCAACGCAGAAGCCAGCAAGGCTTGCCACGGCTGTTCAGCGCCGTGGGCCTCGCCCGCGAAACGCTGCATCAGGAAGCGCCAGAACTCGCCAGACGCGCCGATCACGTCGTCATCGACGGGCCGCCGCGCATCGCCGCCTTGGCGCGCTCCGCGCTGCTGGCGGCCGAGCGCGTGCTGATCCCGGTGCAGCCCAGCCCGTATGACCTGTGGGCCAGCGCCGAGATGGTGGCGCTGATCCGCGAGGCGCAGGTGTTCCGGCCTGCGCTGCGCGCGGCCTTCGTCATCAACCGGCGCGTCAGTACCACCGTGATCGGGCGCGAAGCGCGCCAGGCGCTCGCTGACCAGCCGCTTCCTGCGCTGCGCGCGGAAGTGCATCAGCGCATCGTGTTCGCCGACAGCGTGGCCGCTGGCCGGCTTGCACGCGAGACGGCGCCGGACAGCGCCGCCGCACGGGAAATCACCGCCCTTGTGGATGAACTGCTGCGGTGGACGACATGACAGCGAAGCCACTACCGAACAGCAAACGTGCGGCAAAGCGCGTCGGCATCGGCGCGCGTCCGCCCGCGAATCCGCACGCCGAGGCGTGGATTCGCCAGGGCGACGCCGACGCGCTGGGCAAGGGCGACCTCTACACGGCCCGCCTCACCCTAGACATCACGCCCGCCATGCGGGCGCGCATCAAGGTCTCTGCCTTCACGCAAGGCGTGACCGTGGCCGACCTGCTGCGCGGCCTGCTGGAGCGGGAGTTTCCCGAGAACCGCAGGGAGAACACACCATGACCGCATCCGCTTCGCCTGCCGCTGTCGCGGCCACGGCTGCACTGGCTGCGCCTGTCGGCCAGCCCGCCAGCACGCCGCTGACGCGCGTGGCACTGGCCTACATCGACCAGCGTTTCGACCTCTATCTGCGCTTCGGCGAGCCGGCGCGCATCGTGCGGCTCGACCGCTGGCGGCGCTGCGCGGTGTTCCTGCCGAACGCGGTCTTGTGCCGCATCCGCTGGCAGGCCAACGACTACGGCACGATCCGCTGGCAGCTCATGGTGATGCAGGCTTGCACGCCACTGGACGGCGCGCAGCGCATCCCCGGCGTGCAGCCGGGCGCGCGCCTGCTGCTACACGCCGAGGGCGACGGGCAAGTACGCGCCGTGCTGGAACGCATCGACGCCATCGAGGCGCGCGGCATCGCACCGGCCGATGCCTCGCCCGCGTACTGGCGCACGCTCGCCAACCGGCTCGCTGCGCGCCTGCCGCTGCCCGACTACACCGTCGAGCGGCACGCCGCCTGGCTGACCGGGAGGGCGCTGCCATGACCGCCGTTTCCACTACGGGCATCGCGCCGCGTCCTCGCTCGCGCCTTCGCGCTCGCATCGTGCTCGCGGGCCTCGCCGCCTGCGGCCTCGCTGCGCTGGCCTGGGCGTCCTTCGTGCATCCGCTGCCGCGCCTGATCTACAACCCGTCCGACAGCGTTCCCGTGGGCTGGTATCGCGTCGATCCGTTGCGCCATCGGCCCGGCTCGCCGCCACGTCCGCTGCCACCGTCATTGCGCGTGGGCAGCATCGTCCTGGCCTCGCTGCCGCCAGATGCCGCCGCGCTGGCTGCGCAGCGCGGCTACCTGCCGGCGGGCGTGCCGCTACTCAAGCGCGTGGGTGCCGTCGCGCCGCAGGAGGTGTGCATCGCTGGCGGCCTCGTCCGCATCGACGGCGTGCCTTCGGCCGCCGTGCTGCGCGCCGACCGCTGGGGCCGGCCGCTGCCATCCTGGCAGCAATGCCGCCGCCTCGAACCGGGCGAGCTGTTCCTGTTGAGCGTGACCAACCCGGCATCGTTCGATGGTCGGTACTTCGGGCCGGTACGCGCGTCCGCCGTGATCGGTGTCGCGCACCCGGTCTGGCTGGAGAAGCGCCCATGATCGCCGCCGATTCGCTGCGCATCATCGTGCTATCAGGCGTGTCGATCTGGTGGCGTTCCGCATGTCGTCGCGCGTGCAGTGCGAGCGCATCCGCGCCGCGCTTCGCGCTGCTTTCCCACGTGCAGGTGTCTTGCCTCGAACGCGCCCGGCCTATGGCCGTCGCCGCGTTCGCCGGCGCGCTGGCTGCTCGCGCAGCAACGCCGCCGGGCCGCCGCTGCCCGGAGCGCCAGCGAGGGGCAAAGGCGGAAGGCAAGACAAAAGGACGTGGCACCGGGCCGCGTCGAAAGCCAGTCTGCACGTGGGGTGGCGCGGCACGGCGCGGCTTCGCCGCCGTGCTGCTTGGGGCGCGTGGCCCGCGCCAATACGGGCATGTCCGCGTGCTTCGCACGACAGGACACGCCAGAGTTTGCAGGGAGAACGGCCATGACCGACCGCCGCGATGACGATTTCCGCGTGCGCCCCAGCGCCCCGAAGAACCGGGGCAAGGGCCTGGGGCAGAGCTTCGTTTCCAAGGTGCTCAAGCAGGCGGGCAAGGCCAGCAGCGGCAAGTCCACGGTGCGCCGCCCGGCATCGGCGCGCGGCACCGGCCAGCGGCCCGGCTCGCGCCTTGGGCGCGGCCACACGGCGACGCGCTTCGCGGGCGCGAAGCTGACGCCCCTGTCGCGGCGCGTGACCATCAAGACGCTGCTGGTGAACCACCAGCGGGCCAGCCCGCAATCGCTCGCCAAGCACCTGCGCTACATCGAGCGCGATGGCGTGGGCCGCGACGGCGAGCCGGGCCAAGCCTACGGGCCGCAGACCGACGTGGCCGACCTCGACGCCTTCAAGGAACGCTGCGCCGACGACCGGCACCATTTCCGCTTCATCCTCTCGCCCGAGGATGGCGCGGAGCTGGAAGACCTGCGCACCTACACGCGGCACCTCATGGGGCGCATGGAAGCCGACCTTGGGACGGGCCTCGATTGGGTGGCCGTGAACCACTGGAACACCGACAACCCGCACACGCACATCGTCGTGCGCGGGCGCGACGACACCGGCAAAGACCTCATCATCGCGGGCGACTACATCGCCGACGGCTTCCGCCATCGGGCCGCCGAGCTGGCGACCGAATGGCTGGGGCCGCGCACCGAGCTGGAGATCCAGCAGACCTTACAGCGCGAGGTGGAGCAAGAGCGGTGGACGAGCCTGGATCGCACCTTGAAGCGCGAGGCCGGCGACGATGGCCTGGTGCATGTCGGACGGCTCAACGAACCTCGCTTGCAGCGCCAACGCCTGCTGTTGATCGGCCGCCTGCAACGCTTGCAGCGCCTGGGCCTGGCCGACGAGACGCAGCCGGGCACCTGGGCCGTCCATGCCGATGCGGAAAATACCCTGCGCGCCCTGGGCGAGCGCGGCGACATCATCCGCACCATGCAGCGCGCCATGCGCGGCGAGCCGCGCGAGCTGGCGGTGTTCGAGCCGGGCCAGGATACGGATGGAAGTGGCCGCACCATCCTCGGCCGCGTGGCCGCGAAGGGGCTGGCCGACGAGCTGCGCGACCGGGGCTATCTGGTCATCGACGGCGTGGACGGCAAGGCGCACTACGTCGCACTCAACGCCCGCGACGAACTGGCGAACTATCCCACCGGGGCCGTGGTGGAGGTGAAGGGATCGGCCAACGTGCGCGCGGCCGACAGGAACATCGTCGCGCTGACGAGCGATGGCCTGTACCGCACCGATCACCACCTCGCCATCGCGCAGGGCCAGGCCGTGCCCGGCCGCGACCCGCAGGAAGTCATCGCCGCCCACGTCCGCCGGCTGGAGGCCCTGCGCCGGGCCGGCATCGTGGAGCGCGTGGCCGAAGGGCTATGGAAGGTGCCGGGCGACCTGCCCGAGCAGGGCCGCCGCTACGACGCGCAGCGCCTGGGCGGCGTGGCCGTGGAACTGAAATCGCACCTGCCCATTGAACGGCAGACCCGCGTGATCGGGGCCACCTGGCTCGACCAGCAGTTGATCGGCGGCGGCTCGGGCCTGGGCGACCTGGGCTTTGGCGCAGAGGCCAAGCAGGCGATGCAGCATCGTGCCGACTTCTTGGCCGAACAGGGGCTGGCCGAGCGGCGCGGGCAGCGCGTGCTCCTTGCGCGCAACCTGTTGGGCACGCTGCGCAACCGGGAAGTGGCACAGGCCGCGAAGGACATTGCCGCCGATACCGGCCTGGAGCATCGCCCGGTGGCCGACGGGCAGCGCGTGGCCGGCATCTACCGGCGCTCCGTCATGCTCGCCAGCGGGCGCTACGCGATGCTCGATGGCGGCATGGGATTCTCGCTCGTGCCGTGGAAGCCGGTGATCGAGGCACGGCTGGGGCAGCAGATCGCCGCCACCATGATGCGCGGCGGCGGGGCATCTTGGGAAATCGGGCGGCATCGGGGGCCAACCATTTCTTGAGTCAAGGTAATGCCACAAGCCGGTGGGGAAAATTTGATCCTATCCATTGATGGTTGATCAATCCAAAGCGTTACCAAAGGTTGGGATGTCAGAATTAAGATTTTCTGTAATTGCGGATACATGGCCACATTCAAAGGCACGCTATCGCTTATCTGGATTGATGGTTTCCGACTAGTACCGCATGCGCCTTCCGCAGAATTTGGGACAAATCCACGATGAAGAGAATAATTTGGACGTTCTGGTTTTTTGCGCTGGCATTGAGCGCTCTATGGCTTTTTACCGATACGCTCTGGCCTGCACAGTCCAACTATTTCGCCCTGCGAACGGTATGGATTCAATACAGCGGCGTACTGGCCATCGGCACGATGTCCGTGGCGATGGTGCTGGCCACGCGCCCTGCGTGGCTGGAGCCCAGCTTGAACGGACTGGACAAGATGTACCGCTTGCACAAGTGGCTCGGCATAGCCGCTCTGGCCGCCGCAACAGTGCACTGGCTGTGGGCGCAGGGCACCAAGTGGGCCGTGGGCTGGGGCTGGCTGACGCGCCCGGCGCGCAAGCCCCGCGCGGCGGCCGATTCAATGGGCTCCATTGAATCGGCGCTGCGCGGCTGGCGCGGGCTGGCCGAAGACTTGGGCGAATGGGCCTTCTATGCCGTCGCGGTGCTACTGGTACTGGCTTTGGTCAAGCGCTTTCCATACCGGCTGTTCGCCAAGACGCACCACTGGATGGCCGCGATCTACCTGGTGCTGGCCTTCCACACCGTGGTGCTGGTGCAGTTCGACTACTGGACGCAGCCCGTGGGTTGGGCTTTGGCTATGCTGCTGGCGAGCGGCACGGTGTCGGCAGTGTGGGTGCTGCTGGGCCGGGTCGGTGCGCAGCGCACCGTGCGCGGTGTCATCGAATCGCTGCAGACCTACCCCGCGCTGAACGTGCTGGAAACCACCCTGCAGATGGACCCTGGTTGGCCCGGCCACCGGCCCGGGCAATTTGCCTTCGCCATGTCCAACCCGAAAGAAGGCCCGCACCCTTACACACTGGCCTCAGCCTGGGTGCCTGAAGACCGACGCATCACCTTCATCACCAAGGCGCTTGGCGACCACACCCGTCGGCTGCCAGAGCGCCTACGGGTCGGCGACCGGGTAACGGTCGAGGGACCTTACGGCTGCTTCACTTTCGACGACGAGAGCGCCCGCCAGATCTGGATCGGCGCCGGCATCGGCATCACGCCATTCATTGCGCGCATGAAGTATCTGGCGCAGCACAAAGGCCAAGACGCACGCCCCGTCGATTTGTTTCATCCGACGAGCGACGCTGATCCGCAGGCCATCGAGAAGCTGCGCGCCGACAGCCAGGCGTCCGGCGTTGAATTGCACCTGTTCATCGACAAAAAGGACGGTCGCCTGACGGGCGAGCGTCTGCGTGCGATGGTGCCGGGGTGGAAAGATGCGAGTGTCTGGTTCTGCGGCCCCACCGCCTTCGGCCGCGCGCTGCGCGCCGACCTGCTGGCCCAAGGGCTGGCACCAGAGGCATTCCACCAGGAGCTTTTCGAGATGCGCTGAATGGAAGAAAGCATATGCGCGTATTGATCGTGGAAGACTCGCAAACGCTGGCCGAAGCCCTGAGCCAGAGCCTTCAGTCGGAAGGCTATGCCTGCGATACAGCAGCCGATGGCGTGTCCGCGCTGAAGTTTCTTGCCAGCTACCGGTACGACGCCATCATTCTGGACTTGATGCTGCCCCGGCTGGACGGCTTTGGCGTGTTGCGCGCATTGAGCCGGGAGGCCCATGCCGCACCGGTGTTGGTGCTCTCCGCGCGCGAACTGCTCGACGACCGGGTGCGGGCCTTGGATGCGGGTGCCGATGACTACCTGACAAAACCCTTCGAGCTGGCCGAACTGCTGGCTCGCCTGCGGGCGCTGGTGCGGCGTCCGCCGCAACGGGACGTTCCAGTTCTGCGCCACGGCGATCTGGAGGTCGATCCGCGCTCGCGCACCGCGAGGTTCAAGGGCATTGATCTTGGGCTCACGCCGAAGGAATATGGACTGCTCGACTTGCTGCTGCGTCGGCGCGGCGCCACGCTGTCGCGCCCGCAGATTTTTGAACATTTGTACGACAGCCGCAGCGATGCATCGGACAAGGTGGTGGAGGTGATCGTCAGCACCTTGCGAACCAAGCTCGCCCAGTGCGGCCTGGATGAACTGATCGTGACACGACGTGGCTTCGGCTACATACTGCCCTAAACGATGGTACGTCCCGATTTCGAAGCCCTCTCTGATGCGAGCCAAGGCAGATCCTGGTCCTTGCAGCGGCGGCTGGCTGCCAGCCTGGTGATCTGCATTGGAGGAACCTTCGCGATCCTGTTTCCCGTCCTCGACTACTGGATCGACCACGAAATCTACCGACGGATGGATACCACCCTGATGCAACGATCAGCGGCGGTGGGGCGCGTGCTGCAGGAGTTGGATGCGAGAAAGCTCGAAAGCCTCATGCCGGAATACGAGCCTGGCGGGCATACCGAGTTCTTCACGGTCTTCGATTCGCAGACCCACCGAGCCTTGCTGCGTTCGCCCAGCAGTGCTGGGGCCGAGCTGGCGCTTGGACCGGTGGAGCAAGGCACCCCACGCTACTACGACGTGATACTCCCGGACGGCCACGCGGGCCGCGCGCTGGCGACGCGCGTGCCGGTAAGAGGTGAGGAATCTCGATTGCTGGTTGTGGCAACAGAACGTCGGGATTGGGATCAAACCGAGCGGCGCATCCACTTCACGCTCCTGGGCGGTATCGTGCTGGCGACGCTCCTGGCCACAGGCCTGGCGTTGCTCATGGTTCGACGCATCGTGGTCATGCTGGAGCGCGTCGGCGTGCAACTGGCTGACCTGCGTTCGGATCGGCCGATTGCGCGGATCGGAGCGGACTTTCCACGCGAACTGCGGCCGTTCGCCGAAGCCTTCAATCAGGGCTTGCATCACCTGTATGCGGCCATTGCCCGCGAGCGCCGCTTCTCCCGCGACGTGGCCCACGAGTTGCGCACGCCCTTGGCAGAAATCCGCATCAGCGCAGAAAGCGCTTTGATCGATGCCGACCCGACCCGAATCCAGCGCGCCCTGAATGCAACGATCCAGGCCAGTTCACGCATGCAGCGCAGTGTGGACACTCTGCTGTTGTTGGCACGGCTTGAATCCGGCCAACACACACTTGCGCTTGATCCTCTGGATCTAACAGCTTTGCTGCAAGAGTTGCTGGCGGGATTCAACGTCCAGCAAATGGCGCCCAAGTCACCCATCAGTGTGACTTTGCCTGAATCGGCATGGGTGCAAAGCGATCAGGGCGTGATCGAACGCATCGTCTCCAACCTCTTGCGCAATGCCATCGAATACGCGCCCGAAGGCGACGACATTCAATGTCGGCTAGAGCGCGTGGCTTCCGGCTGGATGCTAACCATCGTCAACACAGCTCCCAATTTGCAGGCATCCGATCTGGATCAATTCGGCCTTCGCTTCTGGCGAAAGGATTCCGAAGGTGGCACCGCGTACCACGCTGGGCTGGGTCTTGCACTGGCTCTTGCGCTCGCGCATGCCATAGACCTGCCGCTGGCGTTCTCACTGGACAACGGTCGGCTGTCCGCGCGGCTTGGCCCTTGGCCACCGCTGCTCTGAGATTGACGCAGATCTACACCGCAGTGCCGAACATGGCTCCCACGCCCGCTGTCACCGCCATGGCAAATGTGCCCCAGAACGCGACGCGCAGCGCGCTTTTGAAGAGCGGCGTACCACCCACGGCAGCGGCCGCAGCGCCGAGCAGGGCCAGGAAGACAATCGCCGTCGCGACGATCCAATAGAGCAGGCTCTGCTCCGGCGCCAACAGAACCACGGCCAGCGGCATGGCCGCACCCACGGCGAAGCTTCCAGCGGACGCCATGGCGGCTTGCAGCGGGCGAGCGCTCAAGGTTTCGGAGATGCCCAATTCATCGCGCGCGTGCGCGCCCAACGCATCGTGGGCCATCAATTGCGTGGCGACCTGATCCGCGAGTCGATGATCCAGGCCACGCCGGACGTAGATGGCTGTCAGTTCCCGGTGCTCTGCTTCCGGACTGTTCTTCAGTTCATCACGTTCCCGCGCCAGGTCAGCTTTCTCAGTATCGGCTTGTGAATAGACCGATACGAATTCGCCTGCTGCCATGGACATGGCACCGGCTACCAGCCCCGCGATGGCCGTGGTCATGATGCTGGCATGGCTTGCATGGGCCGCAGCCACGCCAGCGACCAGGCTGGCCGTGGAAATGATGCCGTCATTGGCACCCAGAACAGCGGCGCGCAGCCATCCGATATGTTCAGTGCGATGGCTTTCAGGGTGAGCGCGATGGTGGAATTTTGTCATTAGAAAATCAAATCCATGTGAAGCAGTCTGAGGCCAGCAGTTCAGGGGCGATGACCGGGAAGCATGCGAACTAAGGTGTTGTCACGCATGACGTAGTGGTGCAACAGCGCCGCCATCGCATGCAATCCGATCAAGACATAGCCCAATGTCGCCAGCGCCTCATGGACATCCTTGAATTGGCGCGACAGAGCAACGTCGGTGCCGATCAGAGAGGGAATGGGCAAGCCAAACAGAACAATCGGCTTGCCCGCCGCGCTCAAGGTGAGCCATCCGAGCAGCGGCATGGCGAGCATGAAGCTATAGAGTGCATAGTGCATGGCATCGGCGAGCGTGGCCTGCCAGCGTGGCATGGGTGGTTGGATCGCGGGCTTCGCTCCCGCCTGGAAGCGCACCCCGATACGGATCACGACGATCACCAGAACGCTGAGGCCCAGCAGGTAGTGCAAGGACTTCATGGCGTCTCTCAAGGCGCTTCCCTTGGGTGCCACTCCGCGCAGCTCCATGCTCGCATAGACCGCGATGATGAGAAGCACGGTCAGCCAATGCAGTCCTATGACCAAAGGACTGAAACGATATTCGGAATTCCTGATGTTCATGGTGTATGGCTTCCGATACTTGAGATAGCAAAGGCGCACCGTTGGCATATCAGAGCAAGTTACTGAAAAATCAGTTTATCGATTGCTTGCTGCTCAAAACAGGCGTTTCGCCGAAATACATCGTACTGAGCAAATTTCGTTTTCTCCAAAGCTTTCTCAAAGCTTCGCCGAGGAAGATGAGTCGATGTTCCACAAGAGATCGACTGTATGTTTCGCCTCGCTGACCTCGCGCACCTTTTCATATGCGACGGATTTTCAATCCCCGCCGTGTGCTCGGTAGTCTGCCTTGCATCGTTCGGGGCGGCACAAGCATGAGCCCCCCGACCTTGAAAGCGGCGGGCACCTCCAGCCGAACCAAGACCCTGGCCCTGTCCGCCATCGGTGTGACGGTTCTGGCTGCCGCAGGGTACGGCTGGTGGGCTTGGACAACGCAGCAGACAACCGTAGCCGATAAAGACGCGAGCGAGGCTGCCGCCCAACCGAACGCTGCCGGTGTTCACCTCAACGCCGCTCAGCTTCGCGCGCAGGGTGTGGAAACCGCACTCGTCAAGGATGCCGCAGTGATACCGCTGGATGGCTTACCCGCGCAGACGGTGGCACCACTCTCGGCCAGCGCGCAAGTCGTGGCGCCCTATGGCGGCGTGGTGACGCGCGTTCTGGTCGATGAAGGCGCCGCAGTGCGCCAAGGACAAGCGCTGGCGCGCATCCAGAGCAAGGACGTTCTGGCGGCGCAGGCTGATCTGGCGCGTGCCCGCACCGAAGCGGCAGTGGCCGCGGCGCAGGCCCGGCGCGATGCCACGCTCTTGGCCGAGGGCATCATCCCGGCCGCTCGCAACGAGCAGACCCAGGCGCGCGCAGCGGCTGCGCAAAGTACGTTGCAAGAGGCCAATGGCGCCCTCGCACGGCTTCGACCTGTGAGTGGCGGGCAGGCCGGCGAGTATGAATTGATGGCGCCTTTGTCCGGGCGGGTGATGCGTCGTCACCTGAGCCTCGGGCAGGCGGTCGCGCCGCTCGACGCCGCCTTCGTGGTGGCTGAGCCTGGCCCGCTGGATGTCAGCGTCGCGGTTCCGCTGCGCTGGCGCTTGGATCTCCACCCCGGCTTGGAAGTGCGTCTTCCCGATGGCACGACCGCTCGCGTGACGGCTGTTGGTGGCGACACTGACCTCAGTAGTCAAAGCCTGCGGGTACGTGCCCGCGTCGATGCAGAGCAGACAGGGGCTGACCACTATGCGGCGGGGCAGCAGATCAGTGTCGCGCTGTTGCTGCCAGCACCGCAGGGCACCTTGAGCGTGCCATCGTCCGCACTGCTGCCAGCGGGCAGCGGCCACGTGCTCTACGTTGCGGAGCCGGCATCGCAAGACAAGCAAGGCGACCTGCGCGTCCGCGCCGTTCCCGTGCAACTGCTGGGGCAAGACGAATCAGAGGCGTCAAACGCCGTACGTCCCACCTCCCCTGACACCGCGCCGCTCGTGGCCGGCATGCAAGTCGTCGTGCGCGGTACGGCACTGCTCAAATCCATGATTCCATTGCATTGAGGGGCGACCACGCATGTTGTCCCGTCTGATTGAATTTTCCCTGCGCCAGCGCGCGCTGGTGCTGCTGGGCGTGCTGGCCTTGGCGGGTGCGGGCCTGGCGGCCTTCCTGCGACTGCCGATCGACGCCTATCCGGATATTTCCCCCACGCAGGTCAAGCTGATCATCAAGGCCCCTGGCATGACGCCCGAGGAGGTGGAGTCGCGCGTGATCACACCGCTGGAGATGGAATTGCTCGGCGTGCCACAGGGCGTGATGCTGCGCTCCACCGCCAAGTACGCCATCGCGGACATCACGCTGGACTTTGCCGAAGGCAGCGACATCTACTGGGCGCGCCAGCAGGTGGCCGAACGCTATGCCGGTGTTTCGAGCAGCCTGCCCGAAGGCGTCAGCGGCGGGCTGGCGCCGATTTCGACACCGCTGTCGGACGTGTTCATGTTCACCATCGAAGGCGGTGGCCTCACGTTGAGCGAGCGTCGCGCCCTGCTGGACTGGACGCTGCGCCCGGCCCTGCGCACACTGCCCGGTGTTGCCGATGTCAACGTGCTGGGCGGCGAAGCCAAGAGCTTTGCCGTGGTGCCAGATCGCGCTCGGCTTTCCGCTGCGGGCCTCAGCTTCTCGGACGTCATCACGGCGATCGGCCGCAACAACCGCAATGACGGTGCGGGCCGCCTGGATGCAGGCGAAAACACGTTGATCGTGCGGTCCGAAGGTGCGATCCACACGTTGGACGATTTATCCCGTCTGATCCTGCGTGCCGGGGCCAATGGCACGGCCCCAGTTCGCCTGGGCGACGTGGCCCAGGTACGGACCGAAGGCGTGACTCGCTATGGCGCCGTCACCCGGGACGGTGCAGGGGAAGCGGTGGAAGGCATCGTGGTGGCGCTGCGCGGGGCCGATGCTTCGGCGCTGGTCAAAGCCATCCGAGCCCGGCTGGACGAGGTGGCGCCCAGCCTGCCACCCGGCGTCAAGGTGGTGCCGTTCTATGACCGCAGCACGCTGATCGAGCGCGCTGTGGGCACGGTAGAAAGCGCTCTGCTGGAAGCGACCGTACTGGTCGTCGTCCTGCTGCTTCTGTTCCTCGGCGAGCTTCGTGCCGCGCTGGTGGTGGCGGTGATGGTGCCTTTGGCGGCCCTGGGCACCTTTCTGCTGATGCGCCTTGTCGGCATGAGCGCCAACTTGATGAGCTTGGGGGGCCTCGCAATCGCCATCGGCATGCTGGTGGACGCTGCCGTGGTGGTGGTGGAAAACGCCGTCAGCCGGCTCGACCCGAATGCGCCCGGCGCGCACCAGCCGCGCCTGCACCGCATATTCGCGGCGGCGCGCGAGGTTGCCGTGCCCGTGGCCTCGGGCATCCTCATCATCTGCTTGACCTTCATGCCGCTGCTCACCCTGCAAGGGTTGGAGGGCAAACTGTTCGTGCCGGTGGCGCTGACCATCGTGTTCGCCCTGGGCGTCTCGCTGCTGTTGTCACTCACGCTGGTGCCGGTGCTTGCCTCCCTGCTGCTCAAGGAACACGCGCACACCGAGCCGTGGGTGATGCGCTGGGCCACGCGCCTGTACCAACCGCTGCTGGAGGCTGCGCTGCATCACCCGCTGCGCGCATCGGCGGTCGCCATTGCGGCCCTGGCGCTGGGTGTGGTGGCCTACCTCGGCACGGGCAAGGCGTTCATGCCGACGATGGACGAAGGCGACATCCTGCTGCAACTGCAAAAGCCGCCGTCCATCGGGCTGCAACGCTCGCTGGAGATCGACCTTGCCGTGCAGAAGGCCATCGGTGCGGCGGTACCCGAGGTGCGGCACAGCATCGCACGGGTGGGCTCCGATGAGTTGGGGCTCGACCCGATGGGCCTGAACGAAACCGACCTGTTTATGCAGCTTGCACCGCGCAAGGATTGGCATGCAGCCGACAAGGACGCTTTGAGCGCCGAGATCCGCAAGGTGATGGACGCCTTCCCCGGCCTGGAATTCGGCTTCACGCAGCCCATCGAGATGCGCATCTCCGAAATGCTCACCGGAAGCCGGGGCGACGTGGCCGTCAAGCTGTTCGGCCCTGATCTGCAAACGCTGGGCGATCTTGCCCAGCGCATGGCCGCTCGCATTGAGAAAGTGCCCGGCGCGCGCGACGTGCTTACCCAGGCCAGCGACAGCGTGGAATACCTGCAGGTGAAGGTGGATGCGCAGGCTGCGGGGCGCGCCGGGCTGGCCGTGACGCAGGTTCAGGACGAGTTGCGCGCGCAGCTCGAAGGCGTGCCGGCCGGACTGGTGATCGAGCCGGACAGGCGCACGCCCATCGTGGTGCGCGGCGACGCCCGCCTGCGCGGATCGGCCGAGCGGTTCAAGGACTTGCAGCTCGCCCGTGGCGATCAGGGCGAAATCCCCCTGGCCTCGCTGGCGCGCATCGCCACCACCGATGGCCCCGTGCTGGTGCGGCGCGAGAACGGCTCGCGCTTCGCGCTGATCCAGTCCAGCGTGAGCGGGCGCGATCTGGTCGGCTTCGTGGATGAAGCGCGCGCAGCCGTGGCGCGCGACGTGCCGCTGCCGCCCGGATACCGCGTCGAATGGGGCGGCCAGTTCGAGAACCAGCAGCGCGCGGCAGCCCGCCTTGGCATGGTGGTGCCCGTGGCCCTTGGGCTGATCTTCTTCGTGCTGTTCATGACCTTCGGCTCGGTGCGGCAGGCCGCGCTCATTCTGGGCAACGTGCCGTTTGCCATGGTCGGCGGCGTGGCGGCACTGTGGCTGTCGGGGCAATACCTGTCGGTGCCTGCTTCGGTCGGCTTCATCGCGCTGTTGGGCATCGCCGTGCTCAACGGATTAGTGCTGGTGACGCACTTCAACCACTTGCACGCGCTAGGCTTGCCCATGGAACAGGTGGTGCGCGAAGGCTCGCTGCGCCGGCTGCGTCCGGTGCTGATGACGGCCTCCATCACCGCCTTTGGCCTGGTGCCCCTGCTGCTGGCCAGTGGCCCTGGCTCTGAGATCCAGCGCCCACTCGCCATCGTGGTGATTGGCGGACTGGTCAGTTCCACGGCGCTGACCCTGGTCCTGCTGCCGGTGCTGTACCGGCGATTCGGCCAGGCCATCTCCTCACAACAAGGAGTCCGCGCATGAACGGATTGAAAGAAGCGCAACTGGTGCGCCTGAATCTGGTATTTCCCCCCGCGCTCGAAGACGCCGTCACCGACGCCCTGATGGCCGACCCGGTGCTGCCAGGGTTCACCCTGTTGCACGCCGAGGGGCATACCGGCGACTTCGCACGCGCGTCCATTCGCGAGAAGGTTCGCGGCCGTGTGGATCGGCGTGTCATCTGGGTGTTGATCGAACCCGAACGGCTGGAACAGGTTCTGGCGCATCTGCGCCAGCGCATCGCATCGAGCGACGTGCGCTGGTGGGTGGAGCCGGTGTTGGCAAGTGGAAGACTGGTATGACGAATAAAAACAAAGGATGCAGCCTGGTACTACCGACTGGTGCCGTCATGGTGGCCATCGCGGCTTTGACATTCCATCCCGCGCAAGCGCGTGCCGATGATCTATCCTGGCTGCCTGCGCAGGCGCAAGTCGAAACGGCGATTAAAACCCAGCCGGTCGTGAATGCCGCAGCCGCTCGCTTGGACGCGGCTGCTGCCACGCAAAGCGCCCTTGAAGCTGGTAGCCACGAATTTGACCTCAGTAGCAGTCTGCAGCGCCGCAATGTGACCGATGAAGCGCGCCGCTTCAACGAATGGGAAATCCAGCTCAGCCGTGCTGTTCGCTTGCCAAACAAGGCACGTATAGATCGGGACATCGGCAGCCGTACCCGCAGGGTGGCCGATATGCGCCTTGAAGATGCCGAGCACCAAATGGCAAGGCGACTGTTGGAAATCTGGGCCGGATGGCTGCGCAGTTTCGTCGTAGCCGACGAGATGCAAGCGCAGGAAAAGTTGCTTATTCGTGAGCAGGAAGCAATGGCCCGGCGCGTGGCCCTGGGCGATGCCGCGCGGCGGGACAGCGACGTTCTGCAAGCCGAGCGCGCAATGCTTGCAGCCCAGGTCAGCGCTGCGCGCGACGCAGAACGGGCAGCGCGTCAAACGGTGGTGATCGAGTTCCCCGGCATTGAGATTCCCGCCCAGCCATCCACGCTGCCAGATCCCGCCCCTTTGCCAGGCGGCTCACACGACTGGCTGGCGCGTATCGTGCGGCAGAGCGTCGAAATCGGCATTGCAGATGGAGAGGCGGCCCGTCTTGCCAAGGTGGCTGAGCGCGCCCGCGCCAACCGCACGCCCGACCCGACCGTCGGGGTACGCATGATGTCTGAACGCGGCGGCTCGGAACGTGTCATTGGCGTCGTCTTAACAGTGCCATTTGGCACAGACTATCGCAGTGCAATGGCCGCAACGGAAAGCGCCAACGCGGCGGCCGCAGAGGCGGAGGCGCTCGGCGTGCGGCGCGCGGTCGAGCAAGGTGCATGGGTCGCCGTGCAGGCTGCTGACAGTAAGCGCACGCAGTGGCAGTCATTCGCGCAGGCGCTGGCCGCGCAGACCACGGCCAGCAACCGCACGCGGCGGGCTTGGGAATTGGGAGAGGCCCCCTTGGCCGAATACCTCTTGACGTTGCGCAACCTGCGCCAGACACGACTCGCCGAGGCACAGGTTCGCGTCGATGCGTTGCAAGCATCGGCACTGGTGCGTATCGACGCGCATGCGCTGTGGCATTCCGAGGAGGTGCATGCCGATGTCGCTCCGTGAATTCAGATTTCTGCGTGCACCTCTGTTTCCTTGCAACCAAGATTAGAAGCGCCACCGCGTTGTTTGTCATCATGACTTAAAGCTTTGGCACTTTCGCGATGCTTTCTTCTTTAGCCAACTAGACAGCGAATTCAACGAACGAAAAAGGAGTGAGCGCTATGGAATTTCGACATCTTCGCTGCTTTCTCATCGTTGCCGAGGAGCTTCATTTCGCTCGCGCTGCTGAACGGCTACACATCGATCAATCTCCACTTTCACGAACTATCAAGGAACTGGAAGAAGAACTCGGTGCCCGTCTGTTCGTTCGTACCACCCGCAGCACCCAACTGACCCGCGCAGGTCAGTCGTTCCTCGCGCATGTACCGCGCGTCTTCACCGCACTGGAGCAAGCCCGCGATAGCGTCAAGTCCGCCACCAACGGCTTTCATGGGCAGTTGCGCATTGCCCTGTCGGACGGCATCACGCCATCGCGCTTGCCCGCCTTGCTAGCGCGAAGCCGCGAGGAAGATCCTGAGGTGGAAATCCGGCTGTTCGAGATGCCCTTGGATCAACAGATCCAGGGCTTGCACGATGATTTGTATGACGCAGGTTTCTCGATGGCGGAAAACGCGGGCGATGGCATCCTGGTCACGCCCGCATGGGAAGACGAATTGATGGTGGCTGTGCCCGCCCGCCATCCCGTGCTCGCCTTCAAGCAGATTCCGCTGGAGGAAGTGCTGCGCTACCCGCTGGTGCTGGGCGACCCCGCAGTATGCGAAGGCCATGCTCGCCAGGTGGATCGCTTTCTTCGCACACTCAATCAAGAGCCTTTGATCGCGCAGCGCGTGGCGACCTTCGACGTGATGATGACTTTGGTTTCCGCCGGCCTGGCCTTGGGGCTCGCGGGCGCAGCGCACATCGCTTCCAACCGCGAACCCGGCGTCGTGGGCCGGCCCTTGGCGGGCCAGCCGCCCATGCTGATGACCTATCTGCTGCGCCGCGATGCTGAACCCTCCGAGATGTTGGCCCGGTTCATCGAACGAGTGGCCTTTATTGATTCGGCGGATGACCTGGGCGCCGCCGAAGACTCCTGACCCGCCTGACGAAAGGACTGGAACCATGAACAAGCTAACGCTGTTGATGCTGGCCGCCACGCTGACCGCTTGCGGCCCATCCCTACCTTCCGAAACCGTGGACTACCTTGTGGCTCATCCCGAGCGCATCAAGGAACTCCAGCGCCAATGCAAGGAGGATCGCGCAAAGGTCGGCGACGAACTCTGCGTGCGCGCGGCCGAAGCCGCCAACCGGCGCTTCTTCGGTGATCGGCCGGAGCAAAAGACGAAGTAACGTCCGCTGCTGTCGTATCGCTGCGACGAAGCTCTCGCTATTACCTCCATACGCCGCAACGCGCCCGCGTTCGCGGCGTTTTTATTGTCTTCGCCCCTGCAAGAAATCTGGCCTTTTCAGCCTGAATTACCGCCATAACGGCCTTTGACCGGCCTGCGCACACGCCTTGATCCTCAGTGTTGCGGCACCTCCGTGTGCCGTGATTGGAGGCAAGGTCATGCAAGGGACGAACGTGCTGTTCGGTCAGATTGCCGTCGTGTTCGGCATCGTGATCGCCGGCGTGTGGGCAGCCACACAATGGACAGCAGCGGCCCTTGGCTATCAAGTACGCCTTGGCTCGCCCTGGTTTGACTTCCTGGGCACGCCGGTCTACCACCCGTGGCGGCTGTTCGAGTGGTGGTTCTTCTTCGACGCCTACGCGCCCCGTGTTTTCGACATCGGCGGTGCGATTGCCGGCGGCAGCGGCCTCGTCGCCGTGCTGGTCGCCATCGGCATGTCGATCTGGCGCTCGCGCCAATCTCGCCTCGTCACCACCTACGGCTCGGCCCGCTGGGCGAACGCGGAGGACATTCGCAAGGCTGGGTTATCGAGCCCGGCGGGCGTCTTCCTTGGCCAGCACCAAGGCCAGTACCTGCGTCACGAAGGCCCGGAACACGTCCTGACCTTCGCGCCCACGCGCAGCGGTAAAGGCGTCGGCTTGGTGGTGCCGACGCTGCTTTCCTGGCCCGCGTCTGCCGTCATCCACGACATCAAGGGCGAGAACTGGCAGATCACGGCTGGCTGGCGTTCGCGTTTCTCGCACTGCCTCTTGTTCAACCCGACAGATAGCCATTCAGCAGCCTACAACCCGCTGTTGGAAGTGCGGCGCGGCGCGCATGAAGTGCGCGACGTGCAGAACATCGCTGACATTCTGGTCGATCCCGAAGGCGCGCTCGAACGCCGCAACCATTGGGAGAAGACTTCGCACGCGCTGCTGGTCGGCGCCATCTTGCATGTGCTGTACGCGGGCGAAGACAAGACGCTGCGCGGCGTGGCGAATTTCCTCTCCGATCCGGCCAGCCCGTTCGAGCTGACCTTGCACCGGATGATGACCACGCCCCACCTGGGCAATGGCCCGCATCCGGTGGTGGCCTCTGCGGCGCGCGAAGTGCTCAACAAGTCGGACAACGAGCGTTCCGGCGTGTTGAGCACCGCCATGTCGTTCTTGGGCCTCTATCGTGATCCTACGGTGGCCGAAGTCACGTCGCGCTGCGACTGGCGCATCGCCGATCTCATTTCCGCAGAACACCCGGTATCGCTGTACCTGGTGGTGCCGCCTTCGGACATTTCTCGCACCAAACCACTCATTCGCCTGATCCTCAACCAGATCGGACGGCGGCTCACCGAATCGCTGGATGGCAGCGATGGCATCGAGCGCCGCCACAAGCTGCTGCTGATGCTCGATGAGTTCCCAGCACTCGGGCGCCTGGACTTCTTCGAGACGGCCTTGGCCTTCATGGCGGGCTACGGCATCCGCAGCTTCCTCATCGCGCAGTCGCTCAACCAGATCGACAAAGCCTACGGCCAGAACCATTCGATCCTCGACAACTGCCATGTGCGCGTGACGTTCGCCACCAACGACGAACGCACAGCCAAGCGCATTTCGGAGACGCTGGGCACTGCGACCGAGCTGCGCGCGCAGCGCAACTACGCGGGCCACCGGCTCGCGCCGTGGCTGGGGCACCTCATGGTGTCGCGGCAGGAAACCGCGCGCCCGCTGCTTACGCCGGGCGAAGTCATGCAGCTTCCGCCCGACGAGGCGGTGGTGATGGTGTCCAGCGTCGCGCCGATCAAGGCCAAGAAGCTGCGCTACTACGCCGACGCCAACTTCAAGCGGCGCGTGCTGTCGCCGCCTGCGCTCGCCACAGCGTCCAGTCCAGGGCGCTATGCCGATGTTCCTCCCGCACGCGCTGACGACTGGAGTGGCCTGGCGATTCCGCCGACGCCTGCCGCGCCGGCTACGTCATCCGCCGATGGCCTGGAACACCTGGGTACGGCCGACGACGGCGGCCCGCGCCGCCAGCCCGAGCTTTCCGAAACCGTTGCCTACGACCCCGAGCAAGCCGCGCCCGCGGCCGACCTCGGGCTGCTTGATGACGACGACGACTTACCGCTGCCCCTCCCGCGCCAGCTCGATACGGCCTTGCAACGCACGGTCCGGCTGGCATCCCTCGACCCCAACGACGGAATCGAGCTATGAGCCACTACCGCCTGAACCTCTTTATCCAGCCCGAGCACGCCCAGCGACTCGATGAACTGGCCGCCAAGAAAGGCGTGTCCAAGTCCAGCATCGTCGCGGCGGCGCTCGCATCTTGGCTGTCGCCCGATGCGGCCGACCAGCGCGAGGCGGCCATCGCCAAGCGGCTGGATCGCCTTTCGCGCCAGACCGAGCGCATGGAGCGCGACCAGAACATCGCAATCGAAACGCTGGCGCTGTTCATCCGCTACTACCTCACGGTCAGCACGCCAGTTCCCGAGGCGCACCAAGACGCGGCCCGCGCCCAGGGCAAGGCGCGCTTCGAGCAGTTCGTGGAACAGCTTGGCCGCCACCTGCTGCGCGGGCGAAGCCTCGTGCGTGACGTGGTGGAAGAGCTGCATCCCGATCCGGTACGGATGGAGGACGCGGCGGCAGCCACAGAAGCGCAGGAGCGCGCGTCATGAGCGCCATTCCCCAATCCATGAGCGCCACGTCGCTCGACCGGCGCATCCAGATGCTGCGCACGGCAATGGGGCCGCTGATCGCCACCGCGCTCGAAGACCCCGACGTGGTGGAAATCATGCTCAACCCCGACCGCACCCTTTGGGTGGATCGCCTGTCGTCGGGCCGCGCGCCTATGGGCGTGGAAATGCCCGAGGCCGATGGCGAGCGAATCATCCGCTTGGTCGCGGCCCACGTCGGCGCAGAGGTGCATCGCGGCCAGCCGCTGCTATCGGCCGAACTGCCCGAGACGGGCGAACGCTTCGAGGGCATCTTGCCGCCCGCCGCGCCGGGGCCGGCCTTTGCGCTGCGCAAGCGCGCCCTCGGCGTGATTCCGCTGGAGCGGTACGTCTTGGACGGAATGATGACCGCTGCCCAGGCGGCCTTTCTGGTGCGCGCCGTGCGCGAGCGCCAGAACATCCTGATCGCCGGCGCCACCAGCAGCGGCAAGACCACGCTCGCCAATGCCTTGCTCGCGGAAATCGCCTCCACCGGCGACCGCGTGCTGGTGCTTGAAGACACGGTGGAGCTGCAATGCGCGGCCCGCGACCACGTACCGCTGCGCACACGCGCAGGCGTGGTGTCCATGACCGAGCTGGTGCGTTCGTCCATGCGCCTGCGCCCTGATCGCGTCGTCGTCGGCGAGGTGCGCGGGGCCGAGGCGCTGGATCTCATCAAGGTGTGGGGCACGGGCCATCCGGGCGGCATCGCCACGATCCACGCCGGCTCCGCGCTCGGAGCACTGCTGCGCCTGGAGCAACTGATTCTCGAAGTGGCGGTGAATCCGCCGCGTGCGCTGATCGCCGAGGCGGTCAACGTGGTGATCCACATCGCCGGACGCGGACGCAAGCGCCGCATCGAGAGCATTGCCCGCGTCGTCGGCTTCGACGGTGTGGGCTACCGATTGGCGAATTGGGAGGCGGACGCGCTGGAAACGCCGTTTCCCGAGCTGTCGCCGATCCCCGATGCCGCACCCGCTGCGGCGATTTCCCCGTCCCCTGACCAACCTGGAGAACTGCCATGACGCTGATGATCGTTCCTGCTTTCCGTTTTTCTGCAAATCCGGCTTTACGCCTTGCGCGGCTGCACAACCTGGCCCGCCCTGCGGCGCAAGGGCTGCTGCTGTCCGCGCTGCTGCTGTTCCTGGCCGGCACCGCGCAGGCCGCTGGCTCCTCGATGCCCTGGGAAGGCCCGCTGCAATCCATCCTCGAATCCATCCAGGGGCCGGTAGCGCGCATCGTGGCCGTCATCATCATCATCGCCACGGGCCTCGCGCTGGCCTTTGGCGACACGTCGGGCGGCTTTCGCAAGCTGATCCAGATCGTGTTCGGCTTGAGCATCGCCTTCGCCGCGTCCTCGTTCTTCCTGTCGTTCTTCAGCTTCTCCGGCGGGGCTGTTGTATGAGCGGCCCGGACACCTTCGCGGCCGGGTTCGAGGTGCCGCTGCATCGCTCGCTGACCGAGCCGATCTTGCTGCGCGGCGCACCGCGCACCGTGGCGATTGCCAACGGCACGCTGGCCGCCGCCGTCGGGCTGGGCCTGCAACTGTGGATTCCTGGCGTCGTGCTCTGGATCGCCGGCCATGCGTTGGCGGTCTGGGGCGCGCGCCTTGATCCGCAGTTCATGGCCGTGTTCGCCCGGCACATCAAACACCGCCCGCTGCTGGACGTGTGAGGGGACGCCGCCATGCTGAACCTTGCCGAATACCGCCAGCGCCCGGCCTTGCTCGCCGACTGGCTGCCCTGGGCCGGACTGGTCGCGCCGGGTGTCGTCTTGAACAAGGACGGCAGTTTCCAGCGTACCGCCCGGTTTCGCGGGCCTGACCTCGATAGCGCCACGCAAGGCGAGCTGATCGCCACGTCGGCACGCCTGAACAACGCGCTGCGCCGGCTGGGTTCGGGCTGGGCGCTGTTCATTGAGGCCGAGCGCCGCACCGCTGCCGACTACCCGCACTCGGAGTTTCCCGAGCCGCTGTCGTGGCTGGTGGACGAAGAACGCCGGGCTACCTTCGAGGAATCGGGCAACCACTTCGAGAGCGGCTATCACCTGACGCTGGTGTACCTGCCGCCCGAGGAATCGCGCGCCCGCGCCGCCAAGATGCTCTACGAGAACACGCCGACGAATGGCGTGGACTGGCGCGAGCGGCTGCAAGCCTTCGTCGCGGAAACGGATCGGGTCTTTGACCTGCTCGATGGCGTCATGCCAGAAATCGCCTGGCTGGACGACAGCCAGACGCTGACCTATCTGCACTCGACCATCTCGACGCGGCGCTACCGCGTGGGCGTGCCCGAGGTGCCGTTCCACATCGACGCGCTGCTGACCGACTCGCCGCTGGTCGGCGGCCTGGCACCCATGCTGGGCGACCGGCACCTGCGCGTGGCGACGGTGCGGGGCTTCCCGACCTCGACCTGGCCGGGAATTTTGGACGACCTCAACCGCCTGGGATTTGGGTATCGCTGGAGTACGCGCTTTCTGTGCCTCGACAAATCCGAGGCGGAACGGGAATTGGGGCGCCTGCGCCGCCAGTGGTTCGCCAAGCGCAAGAACGTCATCGCGCTGCTGCGCGAAACGATCTTTCAGCAGGAGTCGCCGCTGGTGGACACGGACGCCAGCAACAAGGCGGCGGATGCCGATGCTGCCTTGCAGGAGTTGGGCAGCGATCAAGTGGCCTTCGGCTACCTCACCGCCACGTTGACGGTGCTCGATGCCGACCCGGCTGTGGCCGACGAGAAGCTGCGCATGGTGGAGCGCGTCATTCAGGGGCGGGGTTTCGTCACCATCCCCGAAACGCTCAACGCCGTGGATGCGTGGCTGTCCTCGATTCCGGGGCATGCCTACGCGAACGTGCGCCAGCCCATCGTCTCGACGCTGAACCTGGCGCATCTGATGCCGGTGTCCGCCGTGTGGGCCGGCCCGGAGAAGAACGACCACTTGGGCGGCCCGCCGCTGATCGTCACGCGCACCGATGGCGCCACGCCGTTTCGGCTGGTGACGCACATCGGCGACGTGGGCCACACGCTGGTCGCGGGGCCGACTGGCATGGGCAAGTCGGTCTTGCTCGCCACCCTGGCGATGCAGTTCCGCCGCTATCGCGGTTCGCGCATCTTCGCGTTCGACATGGGGCGCTCGATGCGCGCCACGATCCTCGGGCTGAGCGGCGAGCACTACGACCTGGGCACGGACGGAGAAATCGCCTTCCAGCCACTTGCCCGCATCGACCGCGAGAGCTACCGCACCTGGGCGGCCGAATGGATCGAAGGCCGCTTGCGGCACGAAGGCGTGGCGGTCGGGCCGGACGAGAAGGCCGCGATCTGGTCAGCACTCGGCAGCCTCGCCGGTGCACCGGTGGAGCAGCGCACGATGACGGGCCTGTCGGTGCTGCTGCAATCGAACGCGCTGCGCCAGGCGCTCGCGCCCTATGTGCTCGGCGGCGCGCACGGCAAGCTGCTGGACGCCGACCACGACCGGCTGGGTATGGCCGACGTGCAGTGCTTCGAGATGGAGGAGCTGATGCACAGCAAGGCCGCCGTCATGGCCGTGCTGCATTACCTCTTTGCGCTTTTCGACGAACGCTTCGACGGTGCGCCCACGCTGCTGATTCTCGATGAAGCGTGGCTGTTCCTCGATGACCCGGTGTTTGCGGCGCGCATCCGCCAGTGGCTCAAGACGCTGCGCAAGAAAAACGTCTCGGTGATCTTCGCCACGCAGTCGCTGGCCGACATCAAGGATTCGAGCATCGCGCCCGCGATCATCGAAAGCTGCGCAAGCCGCATCTTCCTGCCCAACCCGCAGGCGACCGAACCGCAGATTCGAGCTATCTACGAAGGCTTCGGCCTTAACAGCCGCCAGATCGAGATCGTCGCCACGGCAGTTCCGAAGCGCGACTACTACTACCAATCCCGTCTCGGCAACCGCTTGTTCGACCTCGACCTGGGGCCAGCGACGCTGGCCTTCGCGGGCGCTTCCACGCCGCAAGACCAGCGCGACATGGATGCGGTGCTCGCCGCGGCCGATGCCAGCTCCGCAGCGTCTTCCCCGTTCGCAGCCGCGTGGCTGCGCCATCGCGGCCTCGATTGGGCGGCCGACCTGCTGCCCTCATTCCCCGGCCTCGCGCTGGGCTCCCTCCGTACCGCCAACTACTCACAGGAGAACCAGCCATGAAACGGCATACCCCCAAGCTCGCCGCATTGACCGCCGCCTGCGTGCTCGCCTTCGGCATCGCGCAGCCCGCGCACGCGCTGTTCGGCGTCGGCGACATCGTGCTCGACCCGACCAATCTGGTGCAGAACACGCTCACCGCCGTTCGCACGCTGGAGCAGATCAACAACCAGATCCGCCAGCTCCAGAACGAAGCGCAGATGCTCATCAACCAGGCGCGCAACTTGGCCAGCCTGCCGTCCAGCGTGGTGGGCCAGTTGCGCGCGAACCTGGCGAACACCCAGCGCCTCATCGCGCAGGCCAAGGGCCTGGCCTACGACGTGACGAGCATCGACCGCGAGTTTGCGCGCCTGTATCCCGAGAAGTACGCCGCCACGGTGAGCGGCAATCAGATGTACCTCGATGCGCAGGAGCGTTGGAAGAACACGCTGGGCGGCTTGCAGACCACCATGCAAATGCAGGCCCAGGCGTCGCAGAACCTGAGCGACGACGAAAGCGTGCTGGCTGACCTCGTGGGCAAGAGCCAGTCGGCGGAGGGTGCCCTGCAAGCGATGCAGGCCATGAACCAGTTGCTCGCCTTGCAGGCCAAGCAGTCGATCCAGACGCAGCGGCTCCAGATCACGCAAGACCGGGCCGCTTCGCTGGAGCTGGCGCGGCAGGCCGCGGCCACGGAGCGCGGGCGCGAGGTGACGCGCCGCTTCCTGGGTGAAGGCACGCCGTACACGCCGCAGCCCATCAATTTCTACAACCGCTGACGGGGACGGCCATGAAGAACGCGCCTGTCCTGTTCGCTCTCACGTCCCTGTTGGCCGGCTGCGACCGGCCGCCTGCGGTGGATGCGCTGGCCGCTGACCCGTCCCGGCTGCACACGCTGCGCGCGCAGTGCCGTGCGGGCGAGCACGGCGGCGCGTTCTGCGCGCAGGTGGCGCAGGCCGACCTGCGCCGCTTTCTCTCCGGCAAGGCCGGCCCCGACGAGTACCAGACGCTCGCCGACCTGCCGCCGATTCCGCCCAGCTTCGATGAGCCGACCGAAGGCAGTGATGCGACGGCCTTGGCTGGGCAGGAGGACTCGCCATGAATGACGTGACCATCATCGACCGCTTCCTCGATACGTTCTCGCGCTACATCGACTCGGGCTTTGGCCTGCTGCATGGCGAGGTGGCGTTTCTCACGGCCACGCTGATCGTCATCGACATGACGATCGCCGGCCTGTTCTGGGCGATGGGCCACGCCACCGGCCAGGGCGAGGACGTGATCGCCAAGCTGATCCGCAAGGTGCTGTACGTCGGCGCCTTCGCCTACATCATCGGCAACTTCAACTGGCTGGCCGGCATCGTGTTCCGTTCGTTCGCGGGCCTGGGCCTGACGGCCAGCGGCTCGACCCTGAGCATGGAGAACTTCCTGCAACCGGGCAGGCTGGCCAAGGTTGGCATCGACGCCGGGGCGCCGATCCTCAAGCAGATCGGCGACATGGCGGGCTTTCCTGAGGTGTTCGTGAACATCACGCCCATCGTCGTGATGTTCCTCGCCTGGCTGATCGTCCTGCTGTGCTTCTTCGTGCTGGCGATCCAGCTTTTCATCACGCTGATCGAGTTCAAGCTAACGACGCTCGCGGGCTTCGTGCTGGTGCCGTTCGCACTGTGGAACAAGACCGCGTTCCTCGCTGAAAAGGTCTTGGGCAACGTGGTGTCGTCGGGAATCAAGGTGCTGGTGCTGGCCGTGATCGTGGGCATTGGCTCGGGCCTGTTCGCCGAGTTCCAGGTGCAGCCGGCCGAGCCGTCCATCGACCATTCGGTCGTCGTCATGCTGGCCTCGCTGACCCTGCTGGCGCTGGGCATCTTCGGGCCGGGCATTGCGACCGGGCTGGTGTCGGGCGGCCCGCAGCTCGGCGCGGGCGCGATGGCCGGTGCCGCGCTGGGCGCGGCCGGCGCTGCGGTTGCCGTGGGCGCAGCGGCCAC
>NZ_CABPSQ010000019.1 GCF_902459775.1 Pandoraea captiosa | reverse complement strand
CATCCCGAACAGGACCGTGAAACGACTCCACGCCGATGATAGTGCGGATACCCGTGTGAAAGTAGGTAATCGTCAGGCTCCCCTTAAAAACCCCTTGCTACCCAGTAGCAAGGGGTTTTTGCTTTTGCGCGTGAAATTCTCTGCGTAAGCCACGCTCGCACTTGCAACCTGCAACCTGCAACCTGCAACCTGCGACCTGCAACCTGCGACCTGCAACCTGCAACCTGCGACCTGCAACCTGCGACCTGCAACCTGCAACCTGCGACCTGCGACCTGCCACCTGCAACCGGCAACCTGGGCCATGGTCTGTCTCGCGTCCACTCGCAGCGTGATGGTGCTCGTGAGCCACTGACGCATTCATGCCACTTTGGTCCATCGCATGGCGAGTGCGTCAGGAGCGCTCTACCTGCCCAGGCCGTGCGCTTACCTTTTGGCGCCACGTCGCTGAGAGATTCGATCTCGGGAGACACGGCCACTGGGTTTGTATCGTTGGGATCTGCTTCCTGCCTTGTGGCTTCCAGCTACGTCGCGTTCATCATCGGCCGCACCCCACCGCGCCAATCACTCAACGACATGAAAAAACGCGCTGCCCGGACGGACAGCGCGTTTTTCGTGAAACGCCACCTTGCTCAGCAGGAGCCTCGTACGTCTTACCCCGCTGATGATGCTGCCGGGAATACCGGCTCACCCAGATTCAACATGAGACGGTTCGCCCAAGCGAAGATGGCAATCGAGTGAATGAGGTCCAGAATCTCCGCATCCGTCAAACCCACGTCGCGCAACGCCTGCAATTGCTCCGCGCGCACATCGCCCGGTTTCTCCGTCAACGCGATCGAGAACTGGGCGATCGCTTTTTCGCGATCGGTCGTCCCGGCCGTGCGGGGTTCGTCGAACACTTCACGGATCACATCATTGCGCTTCGCCAACTGCTCGAAACGCTGCGCATGCACCGACGCACAGTACACACATCCATTGATACGCGAGACAACGGTCGTCGACAACTCGCGCTCGGCGCGCGGCATTCCTCCCGGCGCGTACATGATGGCGTTGAACGCCGCCGAGCGTTGGCGCAAGATCTCGGGTTGATGGACGAGGAAGAGGTAATAATCCGATGTCTTAGCCTTCGGATGGCTTTCTTCCAGCACCGCCACCTGCTCAGGCGTCGCCTTGTCGAGCTCGACAACGTCGAGCCACGCGTCCCAATCGAGCGACTCGTTGGTAAATCCATGGGAACGGATGATCTCACTCATGCTGTCGTCTCCTGCGGAGCCAGTTGTTTGAGCGCTTGCAAACCCGCAACTAGACGCGTCTGGTACGACAGGAACGCAATCAGTTGTGCCAGTGCGACGATGGCAGGCGTCGTCAGTCCCGCAGCAGGCAGCTTGTGCAAGGCCGCCTTGTCGCCGGCGACGGGGTTCTCGATGAGCGTTTTCGTGAACGTCAGAATCGTGCGCAGACGCGTATCCGTCACATCTTCCGGCGAACCGGCTTCGACGGCCTTCAACTGCGCCGCGTCGACGTCATGCTTGCCCAGTTCGTTGCGGTAGTGCGCAACAAGCGCTGCGGACGGCGTCAGACGGCTCGCATACAACGCCACGAGCAGACGCTCGACCAGCGTAATACCCGCGAGCGCCGGATCGAACAGCCCTTCGTAACTTCCCTGCGTCGCCGCAGCGACCTTGTCGCGTGCGTGACGCAACGTATGCGTAGCCGACCCCGGCGTCAATCCCGCTACGCGGTCGACGAGATCGTTGGCAATGTCGTATTGATGGCTGACAGTCATGATTGTCCTTGTAATTGGGCGCGCTCGGCCACCGCCTGCGCGAGGAATGCCTGCACCCCGGCCCACGAACGCTCGTCGGCGATCGCATTGGCCTCGGGTTCTCCACCACTGGTGCTGATCTTGCCGGAAACCGGATGCGCGTAGACCAACTGTGTCGTCGGCACATACGGAAAGACGATCGCATGTCCCGCATGGTCGAAATCGAGATGCTCGACAGCGTGCGGATGCGAGTGGGCGGCGAGCCGCTGCGTCACCATCCGGGAGTAAAGGCTCGACGGCCAGGAGCCGTCGTCTTCGGCAGAGAGCAACATCACCGGGCCGCGAATCTTCTCCACGGGGATACGGGCGCGTTCGACGGCGTCCGGGTCGTCCAGCGCCGTGAGCATCGCCTTGGTGTGACGATGCGGCGGCGGGCCTTCGTCGAACGGCGCCCACGACGCAGTGCGATTGTTTTCCCAGATATGCGGCAGCGGCTTGCCACCCAGCAACCAGGTCGGACCTTCCCGACCGATCGCCGGATCGCATGCGTTCTGCGCGCTGTGAATCAACGCACTCGGCACATAACCGATCACGGCAGAGACGGCCTCGGGAAACGTCGCGCCGAGCAACAGCACCAACTCACCCCCACGCGACTGCCCCGACAGCGCCACGAAGTCATGCGCCGGGCGCACGGTGCGCCGCAACCAGTCCATGCCCTTCTTGAAGTACTCGAGCGGCGTATTGGAGATGTAATCGGGCAACCCCGGACCTTTGAAGTATCCGAGCGCGAACGCCGCATAACCATGCGACGCGTATAACGCTGCACGCGGCTCATTGATCCCGCCGCCCGACCCGTTGAGGATCATGACGGCAGGATGAGGCCCGTCGCCCGGCGGTAGATACAGCGTGCCGACGAGCCCGTCTTCACGCACTTCGCGCCGCGTCACGCCTTCGGCGGCGAGTCGTTGGGTGAACGATACCGACGACGATTCCCCGCCGCCGGCCTGCGCCACCACCGTCGTCAGCAGCGGCGCCATGACCGGTTGCGGGAACACGTCGCGGCTCTTACCGTCTTCCGGCACCTGAGACCAGATCAGGCCCATCGCGGACACGCCGCGATAGCTGCCGCTCACCGGCGCGTCACGCGCGACGTCGACAACGCCGTCGGCGTCCGCGACAAAGGTCGCCTGTGCATGCCAGACGACACCCGCCGCCCGCGCGGTGCGGGCGGTGAGCGTGACGTGCGCGCCGGGTGCCGCACCGCGCACCACGAGGTTGCGCGGCACGTCGATCAGCGCATCGGCGGGCGTCGCCGTCAATGACAGCGACGAGGGCTGAGACGAAGACAGCGGCGAAGTTTGCGATGACGTCATAACGTGGCGACCGGCTTACTTCGCCGCCTTGGTCACTTGCATCGCAACGGTGCGATCGCTCGTGAACGGCGTGACCTTCAGGCCCTTACGTGCGGCCCAGATGTTCTGGTAGTGATACAGCGGAATCGTGCCGACGTCGTCCGTCTCCACCTTCACCGACTGACGCAGGATCGCTTCGCGCTTGCCTTCGTCGAACTCGGCCGTCGACGCATCGAGGGCCTTGTCGATCGCCGGGTTGCTGTAATGGCCCCAGTTCGATGCCCCGAGACCCTTCTTCGGGTCGACGGTCGCCAGCACGTTCACCAGCGCGTAGCTCGCTTCGCCCGTGCCATTACCCCATGCCAGCATCGTCACGGCGTACTCGTTCTTGTTCGCACGGCTCGAATACACCGCCCAGGGCACCACTTCCACTTGCGTCTTCACGCCGATGCGCGTCCAGAACTGCGCCACGGCCTGTGCCGTTTCCGGACCCAGCGGGTAGCGGTCGTTCGGCACGTGCATCGTCAGTTTGAACCCTTCCGGGAAACCGGCTTCGGCCAGCAGCTTCTTCGCCTGCGCGGCATCGAACGGAATGTCCTTCACATCGGGGTTGTAGCCGAACGTATCCTTCGGCATCCACTGGTTGGCCACGCTGGCGGTGCCTTGCATGATGCGCGAGACGATGGCTTCGCGATTGATGGCGAGCGAGAGCGCGCGACGCACACGCACGTCGAGCAGCGGGTTTTTCGCGAGCGGCTTGCCGGCGTTATCGGTGATGTACTGGTTGGCGCCTTCGCGGAACGTCGGCTGGAGCAGCATCACGCGCAGACCCGGGTACGGATAGACCGTCACGTTCGGCGCCTTCTTCAGACGCGGAATGTCCGACGCCGAGACCTTGTCGATCACGTCGACGTCGCCGGCGAGCAGCGCTGCGGTACGTGCCGCACCGTTGTTGATGTAGCGGTAATCGACCTTCTCCCACTCCGACTTACCGCCCCAGTAGTTGTCGTTGCGCACCATCTCCACGCGGTCGCCCGGCACGTACGAGACATACTTGAACGGCCCCGTGCCGACCATCGCACGACCGGCGTTGTAATCGTCGGTATTCGACTTCTCACCCACGTGCTTGCTGACGATATGCACCGAGGCGAGGTTGAGCGGCAGATCCGGGTTCGGAATCTTTGTCTTGACGACGAGCGTGAGCGGATCGGGGGCGCTCATCGTGTCGATGGTGCGCAGATAGCCGGCGTACGTTGCCACGCTGCCCGGCACGTTGCGCGCACGCTGATACGAGAAGATGACGTCGGCCGCCGTAAAGGGCTGACCGTCTTGCCACTTCACGTTCGGGCGCAGCTTGAATTCCCACGTCTTCGCGTCGAGCGCTTTCCACGACACGGCCAGACCCGGCTGAAGCTTGTTCCACTTGTTCTCGACGAGCAGATCCCAGAAGTGCAGGCCGACGGAGCGATCGCCCGCATGATTGTTCAGTTGCGGGTCGAGCGAGGACAGCGGGTCGGCAAACGCGATGCGCAGCGTCTGATTGTTTTGGGCAGACGCTGCCGCGCTCGTCACGAGCAAGGCAGCCGCCAGAGAGGACAACAAGAAGCGTTTCATTATCAATCGATCCTGGTCGTTGGTGATGAGGTGAAAAGTCAGTGACGTCGGTCACTGATCGTTAAGATGACAAGCACTCACGTGATTGACGGCCACACCGCGCAGCGTGGGCACTTCCGTGCGGCATCGCGGCATGGCGTGCGGGCATCGCGGATGGAAATGGCAACCGCTCGGCGGCGCGATCGGGCTCGGGATCTCGCCCCGGATCGCGGAAAACGTCTTGTGACGCACGTCGATGCGAGGAATCTCGGCGAGCAACGCCTGCGTGTACGGATGGTTCGGGCGACGGAAGACTTCCTCGACCGGCGCGCTCTCGACGATGCGTCCCAGATACATGATGACCACGCGATCCGAGAGATGCTCGACCACGCCGAGGTCATGGCTGATGAAGACGTAGGTGAGCCGCAGTTGCTCGCGCAGATCCATGAAGAGATTCAGAATCTGTGCCTGAATCGAGACGTCGAGCGCAGCAACGGCTTCGTCGCACACCAGCAGATCGGGGTTGACGGCCAGTGCCCGGGCAATGCCGATGCGCTGACGCTGCCCGCCACTGAACTGGTGCGGATAGCGATGACGCAACGCCGGATCGAGGCCCGCGCGCTGCAATTGCGCGCTGACATAGTCGTCGAATCCGGCGCGGTCCGTGAGCCCGTGCACGAGGGCGCCTTCGCCGACGATGCGATCGATGCGCAGGCGCGGGTTCAGGCTCGCGTACGGATCCTGAAAGATCATCTGGATCTTCAGACGCGCGTCGCGCTGTTCGTCCGCGCTCAGCGACTGCGCGGGGCGTCCATGAATCTGAACTTCACCGGCGGACGGCTTGAGCAATCCGGCGAGCATGCGGCCGAGCGTGGACTTGCCACAGCCCGATTCGCCCACGAGACCGACGACTTCGCCCGGCTTGACGATCAGATCGACGTTGTCGACCGCGCGCACGACGGCAGGCGGGTGCGCCAGTCCGACGCGCTCGAGCAGGCGCCCGGTCGCGCCGACCTTGCGCTCGCCGAACCGCTTGCTCACGCCGCGCAGCGACACGATCGGCGCCGGCAGTGTCGCGCTCGGGCTCGTCGTCTTGCCGTAGCCGGCGCCGGCCGGGTGGCCGGTCTGGCCCGACTGACCTTGGGGCAGCGGCGAATTCATACCATCTCCTTTTGCAGCGCGGCGCCCGGATGGAAGCAACGCACGAGGCGGCCCGGCGACGTTTGCGTCATCTCCGGACGCTCGCCGCAGGCTGCCGTCGCGTAGGCGCAGCGCGACGCGAACGCGCAGCCCGCCGGCATGTTCAATAGATTCGGCGTCATGCCGGGGATCTGACGCAGGCGCTGTCCCCGCTTGTTCAGGCTGGGCAAGCTGCCGATGAGGCCAGCGGTGTAGGGGTGTTGCGGCGCGTCGAGTATGGCGTCGACCGCGCCCTGTTCGACGATGCGTCCCGCGTACATGACCGCCAGCGTGTCGGCCAGACCGGCGACGACCGACAGGTCATGCGTGATCCAGATGAGCGCGGTACCGTTCTGGCGCGCGAGCTTCTGCACTTCCGAGAGAATCTGTGCCTGAATCGTGACGTCGAGCGCGGTGGTGGGCTCGTCCGCGATGATCAGATCGGGGCGATGCAGCATGGCGATGGCGATGGCCACCCGTTGGCGCATGCCGCCCGAGAGCTGGTGCGGATAAGCGCGCAAACGCTCGTCCGGACTCGGAATGCCCATCATGCCGAGCGTGTCGCGGGCGAGATCGCGTGCCTGGGATTTCGACACTTTCCGATGCGCGCGCACCGCTTCGATCATCTGCGCATCGACACGCAGCACCGGATTGAGCGTCATCATCGGATCCTGAAAGATCATCGCAATGCGATTGCCTTGCAGGTGGCGCAACTCGCCGGCGGACATCTTCGTGAGATCGCGGCCCTGGAACAGCACTTCGCCGCCGACGACGCGACCCGGCGCATCGACCAGACCCATGATCGAAAAGCCGGTCACCGATTTGCCCGAACCCGACTCGCCGACGAGGCCCATGATGTGACCCGGCGGCAGCGAGAACGACACATCGTCCACGGCGGGCAAGGTGCCGGCACGCGTGACGAATTGCGTGCGCAGGTTCCGCACTTCCAGAGTGAGTGGCGACGATGCCGCCGCCGGGGTGGAGGGAGATGACACAGCGCCGCTCATTTCTGCAACCTCGGATTGAACACGTCGCGCAGGCGATCGCCTACGAGATTGATGGCGACGACGGTGACGAGCAGCGCCAGGCCGGGATACACGCTGATCCAGTATTCGCCGGAGAGCATCGTCTGATAGCCGTTGAAGATGAGCAGGCCGAGCGACGGCTCGGTGACCGGCACGCCGAGTCCGAGGAACGAGAGCGTGGCTTCGAGCGTAATCGCGCGGGCGACCTGGAGCGTGCCGACGACGATCAGCGAGGGCAGGCAATTCGGCAGGATGTGACCGAGCACGATGCGCCAGTTCGGAATGGCCTGGCAACGCGCGGCTTCGACATACTCGCGACGCGATTCGACCAGCGCCTGCCCGCGTGCCGTTCGCGCGAAATACGCCCACTCCAGCACCACGAGCGTGAGAACCACATTGCCAATGCCTTTGCCCACATAGGCGAGGATCATCAGCGCAACGAGGATCGACGGGAACGACAGCAGCAAATCGACGAGTCGCATGAGGGTGGCGTCGACGCGGCCGCCGGCGTAGGCAGCCACCAGTCCCAGGATCGTGCCGAGAATGCCCGCGATGAGCGCCGAGCCGACACCCACGCTGAGACTGATGCGCAGTCCGTAGATGATGCCGGACAGCAGGTCGCGGCCCTGACCGTCGGTGCCGAGCCAGTAGGTGTAGTGGCCGTCGACGTTTTCGGTACCCGGCGCGAGACGCGAGTCCAGAATGTTGAGTTGCCCCAGGTCGTACGGGTTTTGCGGTGAGATCCATGGCGCGGCGAGGGCCGCGAAAATCAGGACTACCAGCAGCACGAGGCCAAGAATCGCGCTCTTCGAGCGCAGAAACTCTCGCAGCCCTTGCTGCCAGGGCGTTTCGCGACGCAGCGGCACCGGGTCCGCCACGCGTGCGGAGAGCGGGTTGCCGGGATTGCCGGGGGTGCCGTTAGAAGATGGATTGAGCGACATCAGGCGGCGGCCTCCACGCGCACTCGCGGATCGAGCCATTTGTAGAGCACGTCCACGATGAGGTTGAGCGACACGAACAGGCACACCACGACGATGAGATACGCCACGATGACAGGGCGGTCGATCGAGTTGATGCTGTCGAGAATGAGCTTGCCCGCGCCGGGCCACGCAAACACGGTCTCCGTCACGACGGCGAAGGCGATGGTCGAGCCGAATTCAAGGCCCAGCACCGTCACCAGTGGAATCAGCGTGTTGCGCAGCACATGCACGAGGACCACGCGCAGCGGCGACAGGCCCTTGGCGCGTGCGAACTTCACGAAGTCCTGCGGCAGCACTTCCGTCACGCCGGCGCGGGTCAGGCGCAGCACCAGCGAGGTCTTGAACATGGCCAGGTTGATCGCGGGCAGAATCAGGTGGCGCAGCCCGTCGGCGGTAAGAAACGACCACTGCACACCGAACAGACTCGCCGTCTCGCCACGACCGCTCGCGGGCAGCACGCCGAAGTGCACGGAGAAGACCATGATGAGGATCAGGCCCACCCAGAACGTCGGCAGCGAGAAGCCCACGATGCTGCCCGTCATCAACAGTTTCGAGATCGGATTGCGGGGATAGAGGCCCGCGAACAGTCCCAGCGGAATGCCGACGACCACCGCGATAATGAGCGCCGCGAACGCCAGTTCGAGCGTGGCCGGCAGGCGTTGCAGAATCAACTGGATCGCCGGGACGTTGTACACGTAGCTGTTGCCCAGGTTGCCATGCAGGGCGCCGTTGAGGAACGCCAGGTACTGACGCCACAACGGTTGATCTAGACCGAGTTGCGCGATGATGCGCGCGCGGTCGATCTGGTCGACGTCCTGACCGATGAGAATGTCGACCGGGTTGCCGATCGCGTGCAGGCCGACGAACACGATCAGCGTCATCAGCCACACCACGAACACCGCTTGCAGCGCGCGGCGCAGAATCCATGCGGTCATGATGCGAGGCGCTCCTTGTCCGCCGGGGCGATGTCTGTCGCCGCCACAGCGGGTGGTGGCGGTGCAGGCGTCCATTCGTCGCCATAGACTTCCGGCTCGGCGTACGCTTCCATGTTGGCGTAGTGATGCGCCACATCCTCACGATAGAACGTGCCTGCGAGCCCTTGCGCCAGTCGCTTTGCGCCTTCGCTTACCGCGGGAATGTCGCCCGAGACGGCGCCGTGCGACAGCGTGGCCGGTGCGCAGAAGCAATGAATGCGTTCCAGTCCCGGGCAGGCGCCCGGCGTTTTTTCCTGAAACTCGAAGGTCGGGCCGAGGTCCGGCGAATCGGACAGTTCGACATCTTCGTCGCCCGGTGCGGGGGTGTAGCGGTCGCTCCACTTGCGAACGAATTTCGAGAACGACGCGAACTCGGGGCGTCCTTCGATATCGATGCGAAAGCCCGTCGCGAAGACGAGGAAGTCGAGCACGAAGGTGCCTTTGGCCGTGCGCACGTGCAGAGCTTCGCCGACCGGGGTGACGTCGAGAATCGGTGCGCCAAGGTTGAAGCGCGCGTTTTCGTGACGGGACACGCGCAACGTGCTGCCACGCGGTGGCGGCACTTGCTGCACATTGACGTAGTGACGGATGCGCCACTTCCATTCGTCCGGCAGATGGATGTGACCGTGCGTCAGACCGGGGTTGCCGGCGCCTTTGCCCTTGTTGACGCGTGGGATGTCCGCACGGCGAATCAACAGGTCGACGCTTGCGGCGCCCGCTTCGAGCGCGGTGGCGGCGCTGTCCATCGCAGAGGCGCCGGCGCCGATCACGCCGACGCGCTTGCCGCGCAGCGTTGCGTAATCCATCACGTCCGAAGAGTGCGCCCAGAAGCGGCGCGCGAGTCCCCGGGCAAAGGCGGGGACGGTCGGGCCGCCGAGGCCGTCGCGGCCCGTGGCGAGCACGACGTGACGTGCATAAACGGTTCGATCGCCTTCGGGCGACGTCACCGACAGTGCGACGACACCGTCCGCACCGAGCGGCGTGACGCTGTTGACGCGATGGTCGTTGCGCACGTCGATGGCAAGCACGTCGCGATACCAGCGCAGGTAGTCCATCCATTGCAGGCGCGGAATCTTGTCGAGCGCCTCCCATGCCGCGAGCCCGAACTGCGCTTCGAACCACGCCCGGAAGGTGAGTGCGGGCAGGCCGAGCGCCGGGCCGGTGAGTTGCTTGGGCGAGCGCAGCGTTTCCATGCGCGCCGTGGTGGCCCACGGGCCCTCGAAGCCGCGTGGCGATTGATCGAAGATCACTGCGCCAACCCCCAGGTGCGTGAGCGACGCGGCCGCAGCCAGACCGGCCATGCCCCCACCGATGATGGCGACGTCGAGCACGGGCTGGTCGCGATAGGTGCGCTCCGGTACCCAGTGCTTGGCGGGTAGTTCGAGCCAGGCGAGGTCCTGGCGCAGACGCGCTTCGAGCGCGGGCAGGCCGGTGGCGGTGGTCGGGGACGTGGTCATGACGACTGGGCTTCCTTGGGGGCGGGCAGATCGCCGTAAAGCGACTGCAAGACTTGAGCGTGTTCGGTGGCGGCGCGCTGCACGAAGTCGGGCAGCAAGGCACGGGCGGCGTTGGCCAGCGCATCGACGAATGCGAGTGCGGCGGGCGACGGTTCGCGGGCGTCGCGGGTAATGACGCCAAAGAAAAACGGGATATCGGCGTCGATGGGGCGCACGGCCACATCCGCGAGCGGCAGTCCGTACGCGGTGACAGGTTCGAGCACGGCGACGCCGAGGCCGGCACGCACGGCGGTCATGGCATTGATCGACGCGTTGGTTTCGATGAGGCCGGCCGGTGCGACGCCGGCCTGCGAGAACGCCTGATCGAGGCGGCGGCGCAGGCGGTAGGGGTTCTGCATCGTGACGATGCGGCGACCGGCGCAAGCGGCCAGCGGCAGCCGTTCATGGGCGGCGAGCGGATCGTCGCTGCGCACGGCCGCGACGCAAGCCGATTCGCCGATCCAGTGCACGACGATGCCGCGGTGTTCCAGCGGCAGGCTCGTCACGCCAATATCGGCGGCGCCCGTGAGCACGGCGTGCACGACCTGCTCCGGCGACGTGCTGCGCATCTGAATCTGATGCGTGTCGCGCGCAGGGCCCGGCAGGGCGAGCGCGGCGGGCACAAGCCCAGCGGCCAGCGCCGACGTGGCGGCGACATGCAACGGTCGGGTCTGTCCGCGTGCGATTTCGTCGGCGCGGGCGCGGATCTGCTGCAAACCGGCAAGCACATGCTCGACATCTTCGAACAGCAGAAAGCCCTGTTCGGTCGGTGTGACGCGCGGACCGCTGCGCGCGAACAGGGCGTAGCCGATCTCGGCTTCGAGCTCCTGAATCATGCGGGTGATGGCAGGTTGCGAGCGCCCGAGCAAACGCCCGGCAGCAGTGATGCTGCCGGTCGACATGACCGCCGCGAAGGCTTCGAGTTGGCGTAGTTCCATCTGGCTCGGTGTGGCGGGCGAGGATATGGCGCGTACCCCACGCCCCAAACCCCGAATCCCCGGTGATCGACGCCGCTACGGCCGTCGAAGTCGCAATACCTGTTGTATTCGGATTGCGTATTCTTCGACTGCGAGCATGCGTCTTGCAAATACTTAATATTTATATGCTCATGACCCGAAGTGGATAGGAGGGTTTTGCCTAGGTGGCACAAGGCGGAAAGAAAATTAGCGAGGGTTGGGGAGGTGCGTCGGCTTCTCGCGTCATGAGACGGTGGCCGAGCCGGTGGATGCCTGTGCCGCGCTATGCGACGCGTCCGAGGCCCTAGAGACGAGGGCATTGGCGGAGGGAGGAGTGTGCGCTAGGGGGCGAGAGCGAGGGGGAGCGAGGGAGGAGCGGTCTGTGGCCGCCTCGGCCGCGCGTTTTGACGGCGTCAGTGCGAATCCCGCGAATCCGGCGATTCCGGCGATTCCGGCGATTCCGGCGAGTCCGCCGTACTCGACGTATTCGACATGTCCTGCGTATCCAACGAATCCAACGAATCCAACGAATCCAACGAATCCAACGAATCCAACGTATTCAACGCATCCGACGTGTGCGACCTATCCAACGTACTAAACGTATTCAACGTGTCCAGCGGCAGCCGCAACTGGTTCGGATCTTCGGGGCGCGGCTGGCGGCGGCGCAACAGTGCGACGCTGCGGGGCTTTCTTTTCGGCATCGTGTCGTCTGGTGGCTCGACGTGACTCAGGCGGAACGCCGGGCGGGTCAGTTGCAACACGGTGAGCGGCGCGCACGGACGACGTGCGCGGCCAGCCTTCGACGGTTCGGTGAGGACAGTACTGGCGTTTGCCGCATTGGACGCTGCCTTGTCTGTCGGTTCGCCCGCCGGTTTGACAGGCTGTGACGCCGCTAGACGCCTGCCCAACAACCGATAGATGTCGGGATCGAAACCTGTCGCGGCGGGCATGGTGTCGAGGAAGGTGTCCAGCGCCTCGCGCGAGGCCACGCTGCCGAGATACTGCCAGCGATCGATCACGTGGTATTCGACGTTATTGGCATCGAGGTCGCGATCAAGGTCGCCATCGAGGTTGCCATGGGCATTGCCATCACGAGTGCTGCTGCCTTGACCGATGACGTCGGCATCCCCGTCGCCATCCTCGCGCATGCTGCGTTCCTCGATGGCGATCGGGCCGTCATACGGCCACGTTTCGAGTTGCAGCGTTGCGAGCGCTTCGCGCGTTCGCTCGGTGTGAGCCGCGAGCGGGGTGTCGCCCACGCACACGCCATCACAGCGCTTGACCTGATAGCCGAAGCACGGACGCCCCCTGGCGACCTTCTCCAGCCCAAGTTGCGCGCAACATAGACGATGCTCGTCAGCCAGCGAGCGCAGCGCGCTCTCCGCACTCGCGCGCGAGGAAAACGTGCCATAGAGCGCTTGCGCACTGGCGAAGTCGACGGTTCTGGCGCTCACGAGCTGCGGCACATCGCTGTCTTGCGTCAGTTGCCAGCTATAGAGACTCGCTGCGCGACGCAGCATGCGGTTGTGTACCGGCTGTAATTGCTTGACGAGTTGCGATTCGAGCAGCAACGCGCCCAACTCCCCGACCGTGCGGCGCACCTCGACGCGTCGGATCTCCTGCGAGATGCGCAAGTCCTTAGCCACCTGATGGTCGCTGGAGAAATGGGAGCGAACGCGGGCGCGAACGTCAACGCTTTTGCCGACATACAAGAGCGTGTCGCCTTCGCCATAGAAGAGGTACACGCCGGGCGTGCCGGGCAGGGCGTCGATGGCCTCGTCCGGCAACTGCGGTGGCTGACTCGATCGCTTCGTGACGCGCTGAACCGCCTGTCCGATAAGGTCCGGGGTATAGAGGCTATGGAGCTTCTGCCAGAACTGCCAGAGCAGATCGGCATCGGCGAGCGCGCGGTGGCGACCCTGCGGCATCAGGCCGAAACGGGCGATCAGCGCGTCGAGTCCGTGGCGTGCGGCCGAAGGAAACAGCAGACGCGACAGACGTACGGTGCACAGCACGTCCGCCTGGAACGCAATGCCGGCGCGCCGGAACTCGTTCTTGAGAAATCCGTAATCGAAGCGGGCATTGTGCGCGACGAAGAGTTTGCCGTGCAGACGCTCAGCCAGGCCCTGGGCGAGCGTGCCGAACGACGGCTGGCCCCTGACCATCTCGTTGGTGATGCCCGTGAGCTTCTGGATAAACGGCGGAATGGGCTCTGCCGGGTCGAGCAAGGTGCTCCATTGCTCCACCCCGTGGGGGCCGACTTCGACCACGCCGATCTCGGTGATGCGGTCTTCGAGCGCATTGCCGCCGGTCGTCTCCAGATCGACAAACACCATCGGGGCGGGCAGCGAACGGGCGAGTGCGTCGGGGTCGATCATCTCGGGGATGATGTCCCGGTTAGCATGCCACGTCGGCGAATCCGCGCCTTCGACCCCATTTTCGAACACTTCATGAACCTCGTTTTCGTGCCTGACTGCCGTGTCTGGTATTGGCCCGCGCCTGCTCAGGCCGCGCGCGCCGGACCGCCGGCGGTAAGCGAAGCGGGCGAATTAGGCGAATTAGGTGACGTGGGTGATGTGGGTGAGCCAGACGAGCCGGACGACCTCGGCGCCATGGACGACACGGACGACATCGACGTCCGGGCCGATGGTGACGCCAGCATCGAAGCCTCCGGGTATGCGCCGGCATCGTTGGCCGACCACGTGTCGTTGGCGAAGGCGGCCACAATGGCGCGGAACACCGCCGGTGCCGCCACGTCGGGCCATTGCAGATCGACCGGTGCGTCGAGCGACGGCAACTCGCCGCCACGCCGCAGGGCTTCGTCGCCGGGCAGACGCAGCAAGCGCGCAAGTACCCACGGCTCGTGCCGCGCGTGAAGGCCGATGTCCGCTTCCGCTTCGTCGGCGATGGCGATGAGCGTGCGCCAATCCAGCGGCATTGCCGACAGACTGCCGTTTGCCTCCGGCGCACGATGGGGCGCCTCGCGTGCTTCACGTGAATAGCGTGCGGCGATCTCTCGCACGACGCCGGCAAGATCGCGTTCGGCGGCGCTCAGCGCCAGTTGATCCCAGTCGATGGTTTCCATGAAATGTTCCTCGATTGGAGTACATGATACTGTATAAAACCACAGTGCGCGAGTCACGTATGTGGGGGGGAATGCGCCCCGGTTTCGACGCAATCGGCGTGACTGCTCGCGCGCATGTATTCGCGCATGTAATACTCTGCGCCATTCGTCCCGCACAGGAGCGCGCGCCCGATGTTGACCCTGTATACCTTCGGCCCGGCGTTCGGGCTACCCGACGCCAGCCCGTTCGTCGTCAAGGCGGAGATGTTGCTCAAGCTGGCCGGTCTGACTTACCGCACGGACCGCGGCGGGTTTCGCCGCGCACCGAAGGGCAAACTGCCTTTCATCGATGACGAGGGCGAGATCGTGCCGGACTCGACGCTGATTCGTCTGCACATCGAGCGCAAGTACGGGGTCGATTTCGACGCCGGACTCACCGCCGAGCAGCGTGGTGCGGCATGGATGTTCGAGAAGGCGCTCGAGGACCACTTCTACTGGCATGTGGTGCAGGCGCGCTGGTGCGACGACGGGAATTTCGCCCGAGGGCCGGCGTCGTTCTTCAAGTCGATTCCGTGGCCGGTGCGCCCCGTTGCGCAAAGGGTGATTCGCCGCAAGATTCGCAACACGCTGCATGGACAGGGCACGGGGCGTTATCGGCCGCCGGAGCAGCAGCAGTTGCTCGCGCGCGGTACGCAGAGCGCAGCACAGTTGCTGGGCGACAAGCCGTACTTTTTCGGGGACAAGCCCTGCGGCGCCGATGCCACCGCCTTCGGTTTCATTTCGGGGGCACTGACACCGAGCTTCGATCACGCGCTGCGTGATGAAATCGAAAAGCACGTGAACTTGACGGAGTACGTGGCCCGCCTGCGTCGCGAGTTTTTCCCGGACGTCTGAAAGGTATGTCGGCGACGATGACGACGCGCGTGCAATGGCTCGACGTGGTGCATGCCCCGTGTCGTCTGCCTCCCGGGCGCGCCATGGTCAAACGCCGGCCGCGTTCGGGCGACTGCCGCTGCGACCCTTGACCGTCTCAGCCCGCCTCTGACGCCGTTTCGTCGCTTGAGAGTACGTCCGAGAGCACGAGGTTGCGTCCGGAAATCTTCGCGGCGTACAGGGCGCGATCGGCGCGGATGCAAAGCGCTTCGAGGCTCTCGTGTTCCAGCCACGTGGCCACACCGCCGCTCAGGGTGTAGTGGCAAACGCCGAACGGACCTGCCACGAGGTGTCGGCTTGCCTGCGTGCGCAGGCGCTCGGCAATGCGAATCGCGCCGGCCGTGTCGGTACCCGGCAGCAGTACGGCAAACTCCTCGCCGCCGAGCCGCCCAAAGACGTCGCCTTCACGCAGGCTGTCGCGCACCAGCTTCACGAACTCTCGCAACACCGTGTCGCCGCCCGCATGCCCGTGCGTGTCGTTGATCGCCTTGAAATGATCGAGATCGATGACGATGATCGACAGCGGCCAGCCGCGCGCCAACGCCCGTGCCATCTCCTGACGCGCCAGCAGGTCGAAGTGCTTGCGTGAGATCGCGCCCGTCAGGTAGTCGCGATTGGCGGCTTCTTCGGCGGTGGCGAGCATGGCGTCGTGAATCATGAGCACTGCGCCCATCGTCATGGCGGGCATGACGACCGCGCCGATCGTAAGCATGACCGTGTTGAACATTGTCGGTGCATAGACTTCCGGTCCGGGCGCAGGCGCCCATCCAAATACGACCCCACGCACGATGTGCCCCACCGCAAAGGCGGCGGCCATGCCGGCCGTCAGCCAATAGTTGTAAGGGTGGCGGCGCGGCGGGATATGTCGAAGGATCAGCACTGCGACGGCGAGCAGCAGTGTGGCGTGGTACGCGGAGACGACCACGACACGCCGTTGCGGATTGTCGATGCCGTAGTGCCAGAAGAGGATCGCGGCGGCGAGCACGCCCAGCGATGCACCCAGCGCGTGCCAGTGGGGTGGGCGTCCAAGAAAGCGCGCGCATCCGGCGTAGTAGAGCAGCAGGCCGCCAGCCAGTGTCAGGTTGGCGACCGGAATCGACAGAAAATCGGGCACCACGCCGCGCAGGGCAAACAGCGGCAAAGCGATCAGCACGGCGACGTTGGCGAAACACCATTCGCGCACGCCCGCTACGCGCGAGCGTAAAAGCGAGCCCACGATCAGCAACATCATGAAGCTGAGGAGTGAGGTGATCGCGAGCAGAGACGTCGTCAACATGGCGATGGCCAAGGGGAGGCTGACATGTGTTGAGCATTGTAATGTACCGCGCGATGCGCGTTACAGTCCTTCGCGTGCCACGTCAGTAAAATGAGCGGACTAGCGAGTCGCGTCCTTTATGTGGCTCATGCGGTTCACGCATCATGCCGCGCATGGATCGCTCGCATGGCTTGCCCCCTTCGATTCAAGGAGTTTTTCGTCCATGTCGACGACCCGACCCAATTCGTCCCATCGCAACCGCCTTCTTAGCGCGGCGGCGCTTGCCCTCGGCATCGCTGCCGGGCTGGCTGCCGTGCGAGCCTACGCGCAGCAGGAGCCGATGCAGCGCCGTTCGGCGCAGCCGCCGCTCTTTTCCGCGCCCGCGAGCAACGCCACCGCCCCGGCGACCGACATCAATCGCGACGTGCGTCCGGCCCTCGAAGCGGCCAGTCTCTGGCTCGGACTTGCCGACGTGAACCGCGCTCAGCAGAGCTGGGAGCAGGCCGCCCCGGTATTCCAGCGAGCGATTTCGGCAGACGATTGGGCGCGCAGCCTGCAAGGCGCGCGCACGCCGCTAGGCAAGGTCAAGTCGCGCAAGACGCATGACGCGGTCTTCACCCGCTCGCTGCCCGGTCAGCCGGATGGGGAGTATGTGGTGATTCAGTACGACACGGTATTCGAGCACAAGGCCGAGGCGCACGAAATGGTGACGATGGCGTTCGGCATCGACGGCCGCTGGCGCGTGGCCGGGTACCTGGTGCGATGAGGGGGAAGTAGTGAAGCGGGAAGTAGTGAGGCAGGAAGCGGTGACGCGGGACGCGGTGAGGCGAGAGGGGCGAGAGGGGCGAGAGGGGCGGGCGTGCAGCGGGCGGCAGTCTGTCGAGCGCGCCGCGCAAACGGCGGCTTAGCGTGGCAATGCCGGTTCGACGATATGCATCGTCGTCTCGACGTGCGCGCGGGCAATCGCGCCGGCGAGCGTGTCGTCGCGGGCGCGCAGTGCGGCGAGCAGTTCCCGGTGTTGGTCGTTGGTGGACCGCAATTGCTCGTCGGAGAACATGACCGGCACGCGCAGCGCCCAATAGTAAAACTGAGTACGTTCGTGAAACTGCGCGATGATGACGTTATCTGCCGCCTTCACGATCAGATCGTGAAATTCCGTATTCAGGCGATTAAGCGCCAGGCGGGGCCGGTTCGCATTCGGCTCCATCTGGTCGATGAGGGCTTCGAGCGCATCACAGATCTCGGGCGTGATTTTGCGCGCTGCCAGACGGGCGGTTTCGGATTCGATGGCCATGCGGCTCTCGAAGATGGCGCGCACGGGAAGATGGTCGGCGCCTTGCACTTCCCAGCCGCGATTGCGGGCGATGAAGCCCTCACCCTGGAGAATCAGCAATGCTTCGCGCACCGGCGTGCGGCCCACACCCAATAACTGGATCAGGTCGTCCTCGATCAGGCGCTGCCCGGGTTTGAGCTCCGAGGCGAGAATCATGCCGCGGATTTTGGTCCGCACTTCACCAGTAATCAGGTTGCTGGGCGCTTTCATCTGATGCTTGTCTTCCATTGAGCGGCGTGCACGCCGTGTACTTCGACTTCGGCGAGAGAGATCGGTCTGGCCGGCTCTCTCGTGCATGCGGATGCGTCGCCCATGTATGGACGCCTGTCCGTGCCGCTGCGGATTTTACCGAGTTTCCCCGGGGCCCCTGAAAACCGTTCCCAAAACGTCAACGTTGCTGCGAGCATCCGGACAACGCAAGATTGCGGTCGAATTTTGCGCAATTCTTTCGGCTTCCGAAGCGAGGGCTCGCTTATACGCGCGTTTGAAGTGTTCGAAAAATACCATAACGCCCGAGCGGGCGGGGTTCGCGCTCACTCACTTGTACGCACTTGTGATGTGAGCACCCACCGCCATAGCGTTGCGGGTGCCGAAACATGCGCGGTGCGGTGGGCATCGGAAAATTGGTAAAGATGTGAAGCATGTCGGGGAATAACCCCTCGTTTGTGAGGGACTTTGCGGATGTGTCGCGAACGGAGTCGCCTGCCGTTCGCAAAGTCGGGGAGCGTGGCAGAATCGTCACATCCTTATTTGTCCCACTTTGCGTGCCGTCGCACGCCCATGTCCCATGCCGTCATCGCTATATCGGCGCGTGCGCCGTGTTTCGTCCCGGACCGTCATCGGTCTGAGTTTTCTGACCGCCCTGTCGACGTTGCCCGGCGCGATGCTCGTTTCGTCTGCCTACGCTGCTGAGGCCGCGAACGCGCCCACCGTCGCCAGTAACACCGTCGCCAGTGCGGTGGTCGATACCGAGAGCAACGCGGGTCCGGCGTATGGACCGGAGTTGCAGGGCTTCGCGTATCCCTATCCGGTGAACCGCTTCGACTTCACGTCGCAGCGCATGCCATTGCACATGGCGTACCTCGATGTGAAGCCTGCGCAAGCGAACGGCCGTACCGTGGTGCTGTTGCACGGCAAGAATTTCTGCGCGGCCACGTGGCAGGAGACGATCGATACGCTGGCGGGCGCAGGGTACCGTGTGATCGCGCCGGACCAGATCGGTTTTTGCAAGTCGAGCAAGCCGGCGCAATACCAGTACAGCTTTCAGCAATTGGCGAACAACACGCACGCCTTGCTGGCGTCGCTCGGCATCACAACCGCCACCGTCATGGGACATTCGACCGGAGGCATGCTGGCCGTGCGCTACGCGCTGATGTACCCGAACGAGACGCAGCAACTGGTGCTCGTCAATCCGATCGGCCTGGAAGACTGGAAGGCACTCGGTGTGCCGTCGAAGACGGTGGACGAATGGTTCGACCGCGAACTTCGCACGAGCGCGCCGGGCATTCGCCGCTACGAGCAGGCGACGTATTACGCCGGACAGTGGAGTGAGCGGTATGAACCCTGGGTGCAAATGCTGGCGGGCATGTACCGCGGGCCGGGCAAGCGAATCGTGGCGTGGAACTCGGCGCTGCTCTACGACATGATTTATACGCAGCCGGTCGTGTACGAACTCGGCAGGATTCGCGTGCCGACACTGCTGATGATCGGCGACAGAGACACCACTGCGATCGGCAAGGATTTCTCGCCGCCAGAGGTTCAGGCGCGTCTTGGACATTACGCGGAACTCGCCAGGACGACGCAGGCCGCGATCCCGAACGCCACACTCGTCGAATTTCCCGAACTCGGACACGCGCCGCAAATGCAGGACTCCGCGGCGTTTCACAAGGCATTGCTGACCGGGCTGGCGGCGCTGCATTGATGCCGCATTGATGCTGCATGATGCAGCCCGACGCCGGGCGCCCGGCTATTCGCGGCTCAGAGATGCTTGTAATAGAACGTTGTCGCACAGAAGGCGCCGTCGGGCATGAGCGCAAACTTCGGCACGTCGCCGGCGCGCTGCCAGCCGGCGCGCTGGTACAGGCGCTCGGCATCGCCGCCGGTGACGGTGTCGAGCACCAGTACGTGACGTCCGTGCGCGCGGGCCACATCGTCGACGGCCGCCATGAGTTGTTGTGCCACGCCCTGACGTCGTGCGCTGCGATGCACGAGCATTTTGGCAACGTCGGCGCGATGTGGCTGGTTCTCGGGCAGATCGAGGATCAGTTGGACGGTGCCGACGATATCGCCGTGGCCACCCCCCTCGGGGCTTTGCCGACGTGCCACCAACAGCGCGCGTTCGCCCCGTCCGACACTCTCGGCGACCTTGCGCCAGAACGCCGTCGCCCGCTCGCGCGTGAGCGGCAGGATGAAGCTCACCGACGCGCCTCCTTCGACGCAATCGATAAGCACGTCGGTGAGCGCGTCGACGGCGGCGAGCGCCTGTGCGCCGTTCAGCGGTTCGAGCAGGACCTGGGCGGAAGACATCAGGACATTCTCCTTGTGGCGACAAACGGCAATGTCACGAGGCCGACGAGATAGCGCGCGGTGGCCGACGTGGGGTTATGGAATCCGATGGGCTGATCGAGGCGCATGGCGAGGCAGTCGCCGGTGTCGAGCCGCCACGTGGTGGCGCCCAGGGTAATCTCGATGGTGCCTTCGATGACCCAGATCTGCTGCCAGACTTCGTTATCCCTTGAGCCGGTGTCGTATGCGACACGCTCGCCGGCGGGAAACCGCACTTCCACGAACTGGAGCGGCGACGGTTGTGGTGGCGACAGGTTGCGTCTGACGTAGCCCGAATCCGGATCGGTCCATACTGGCTGATCGGCGTATCGCGACAAAGGCGAGGGCGGGGCGTCGGCCACGACCTGCTCGTCGAAGAGCGACGCGAGCGTGACGTCGAGCGCTGCGGCAAGCTTGTCGAGAACGTTAGCGGTGGGACTCGTCTGTGCGCGTTCGATGAGCGAGATGCTCGAGCGGCTCACGCCGCTGCGCTCGGCGAGCGTGTCGAGGGAGTAGCCTCGTTCGCTGCGCAGCTCGCGCACACGACGGGCGATGCGTTCGTTGATATCCATGGCGTCCAGTTTACTGGAAAATTATTTCTAGTAAAATGGACGTCATTGCGGCGACGACGCACCGTACCGTTGCGACGTCAGGCATTGCAAGCGCCACTGACGCTGCGATTTGCGGCAACCTGACGGTAACTTGTTAGCGGGATCTTCGACATGACTGCCCCATCTTCGCCTTCCTCACCTTCATCTGCACCGCGCGCCACATTGACGATTCGCGACGCGACCGACGCCGATCTGCCCGTCATCCGCGACATCTACAACGACGCCGTGGCGCACACGACCGCTATCTGGAACGACGTCCTCGTCGATCTCGACAATCGACGTGAGTGGCTGGCAGCGAGACGCCAGCGCGGATATCCGGTGATCGTGGCGGAGTGCGACGGCACGACCATCGGCTATGCGTCGTTTGGCGACTGGCGAGCCTTCGACGGTTACCGCCATACCGTCGAACATTCGATCTACGTCGACAAGCGCGCGCGTGGCGCCGGCGCAGGCGAGGCTCTGATGCGCGCACTCATCGAGCGGGCTCGCGCGCTGAACGTGCACGTGATGATCGCGGCCATCGAAGCGCAGAACGCCCCGTCGATTCGCCTGCATGAAAAGCTCGGTTTTCGTACGGTCGGCACGTTTGGCGAAGTGGGCACGAAATTCGGCCGATGGCTCGATCTCACCTGCATGGAGTTGCGCGTCGACTAACCGATGCACGCGCTGCACAACCCAACTGATGCCGCTGTGTCCGCCTGGATATAGCGGCATTTCTTGTTTGGCATAGCCAACATCACGCAGCGCAAATATCGTCCGCGCACGCCCGTCGCACGGTGCGCAATGCGTTGTCTGTTCCCCGTGTTCTCACGCAGTGCGTCATGTCCAACCTTGTCATTCCGAGAGTCGGCGTGTAGCCTTGAGACGTCCGGTGTCACTCATGAAGCGTGCTCTTATCGAACTTCACGAGCGCATCACGGCGCGCGAATGTCACGGATCGTGACCATTGCATGACGCATAAGCATCGTGGGTCCGCGTTCGACGTGCGCGTCGTTGTGAGCGCACGAATGTTGCCGTGCCGTTTTGTCGTTCGGGAGTTGCAGGATCGTCTTCGTGATCGCGACACGTCCCCCCAAACAAGACGGACGGAACGCTTATGCCGCGCCTGCCAAGAAAACACAGTCCAACAGCGGCAGTGTCGAGCGACGACGCTCGCCATGACGCCGCGTCCGTAACCTCATCCTCTCCCGCCGGTAACCCAAGCCCCGAGGCGTCTCCCGGGTTCGCACTGACGCGCCGCGGGTTCCTCAAGGCGTCGCTGATCGCGGGCATTTCCGTGTACATCGCGCCGGTGGGCAGCCGTGCATTCGCAGCCCTGTTCGAAGACAGGAATCTCACGCCGGTGGCGTGGGACGCCGCCAAGGGGCAGGCCAGATTCCGTATCGACGGCACCGCCAAAGTCACCGGCAGCAAGATCTTTGCCCGCGACATTCGCGCACGCGACATGCCGGGCTGGCCCGCGCAACAGGCGCATGCGTTCGTGTTGCGCACGACGCTCGCCGATCGCCCGTATCTCGGCTTCGACCTCTCGCGGCTCGATGACGGTTTGCAACCCGACCGTATCGTGACGGCCGACGATCTCGCGCGCGACGGCATCGCCTTTCCCGAGTTCTACGGCGACGACATGCTGCTGCCCGCAGGCAAGACGCCAGCCTATCTCGGGCATGCCGTCGCCATCCTGATTTATCGCGATTTCCATCGTTTCCGCTTCGCGAAGGACAAGCTCAAGTTCCATGACGAGATCATTCGGTATGGCGACGTGAGCGGGCCGTTGTCGCGTGATCCGTGGGGCAGCTTCCGTTATGTGCGCGTGGGCGGCAAGACCGCTTATGACGATGACGTCTACTCCAGTCTCAAGGACGCGCCGATTTTCCCGAGCATGATGCGCAAGCATTTGCCCGTCTGGCCCGATGGCAACGATCACGGCAAGCTCGACGAGCAAGGCATGGCGCATGCCGCCAGGATCGGCGAGTCGCTGGCGCATCCGCCGGCGAACTGGCTGGTGATGTCGCGCGAGTACCGCACGCAGTCCGTCGACACCGCAGCGCTCGAACCCGATAACGCCAATTGCTGGTACGACGCGGCAACCCAAACGCTGCACATGGTCGTGCCCACGCAGTCGCCGTCCGAGGTGGCGGAGAATGCCGCCGCCATGGTGGCAAAGGGGCACTTTCCTGTCAGACGCCTGATCGTGTATCCGTGTTACACGGTCGGCTACGGCTCCAAGGACCACTACAACATGCCGTTCTACGGGCTGGCTGCCGCGATGTATGGCGATGGCCTGCCGGTGCGGCTCGCCAACGACCGGTACGAGCAGTTCCAGACCTCGCTCAAACGTCACGCGTTCACGATGCGCTATCGCATGGGCGTGGACAAGGAGACGGGCATGCTTCAGGCGTTCGCGGCGGACATGGACTGCAACGGCGGCGGGCGCATGAATTTCTCGCCGTCCGTGGCGATGGTGGGGGCAACGGCCGCCCAGTCGATCTATTACTTTCCGCAAAGCGATATGGCCAGCGTGGCGATTGCGTCGCGTGCGATCGACGCGGGTTCGGCGCGCGGCTACGGCACCTTGCAGTCGATGGCGGCGACCGAAATGATGATCGACGAGATGGCCGCGCAACTGGGCGTCGATCCGATCGATTTCCGAATGAAGAACGCCCTGCGCTCGGGCATGAAGAACACGCAGGGGGCGATTCCTGCGGGGGCCGTGCGCGTGGACGAAGTGCTCGCCCGGGCGAAGGCGCATCCGTTGTGGACGCAGCGCGACAAGAAGAAGGCGGAGTACGAAGCCGCGCACCCGGGGCGCCGTTACGGCGTGGGATTCGCATGCGTGCAGAAGGACTTCGGCACGGGCGCGGAGACGTCGTTCGCCCGTGTGGAGTTCGACGAGACGGGCAAGATTTCTCTGTATCACACTGCGGCGGAGATCGGCACGGGAACGTCGACATCGCAGGCCGTTGCCGTGGCCAAATGGCTTGGCATGCCCGCCACCGATGTCCACATCGCCATTACCGAGTGGCCGGAATTGCCGGTTGTCACCAGCGGCGATCCGTATCTGATGTCGCAGGCCGATCAGGACAAGCTGGCGGCCAATCCGCGCTGGTCGCCCGGGTATGCCTCGCCGTCGAGCGCGACGAACTCCGCGTTCTATTTCACTCACAGCACGCGCGAAGCAGCGCGGTTGGTCTTCTTGCAAGGGCTGTGGCCGGCGGCGCTGTCGATCTGGCGTCGTGGGTTGGGGGGCGGGCAAGCTGCGCCGCTGGTGGTGCGCGCCGAAGATGCGCGCTGGGTCGAAGGCAGGCTCACGGCGGCGGGGCTCGAAGCGCTGCCGTTCGGCATGCTCGCCAAAACCGCGTACGACCTGGGCTTCGTGACAGGCGCGACCGTGCACGTGTTCAACCGCTGGCAGTGGGCCGAAGCCGATTGGGATCTCGGCGACGGCGTGACACAACGTCTGCCGGTCGACGGCATCGCACTGCGCTTCGGCAAGGGCGGCGCTCTGCCCACGGCAGCGGCAGCAGCGCAGACCAGCGCCACACAGACGGTGTCGGCCAGGACGGCGCATCGCAGCGGCAATGCGCCCGCAAAGTCGGCGTCGCCGGCCGTGGCCGCAGCCGCCGCAAACGGCGCGCGTGCCGCGAAGGGCGCACCGGCCCCCGACTCCGGGCACCCCGGCATGCAGGTCGCCGCGCCAGTGCCCGCGACCGGCTATCGCACCATCGACCGCAAGCGTGTGTATTACCCGCCCGTGCAGCGCAACAATGCGGCGGTGACTTACTACAGTGCGGTGGGCACGCTCGTCGAGTTGTCCGTCCATGAAGCGAGCGGGAAGGTCGAATTGCTCACGCATCACTCGATCATGGAGTGTGGCAATCAGATTTCGCCGCAACTGGTCTCGGGGCAATTGCAGGGCGGTCTTGCGATGGGCATCGGTCACGCGTTGCACGAGTATCTGCCGCTGTACGAGGACGGCCCCGGCAACGGTACGTGGAACTTCAACCGCTACCACTTGCCCCGCGCGGTGGACGTTGCCGTATGGACGCAGACGGGCGAAGTGCTCCCGCCGATCTCGGAGACCGATGTGCCCAAGGGGATCGCCGAAGTGGTCATGATTCCCGTGGTAGGCGCGATCGTGAACGGCCTCGCCCACGCGATCGGCCATCGATTTACGGATTTGCCGGTAACACCGGAGAAGATCCAGGAGGTACTGGCATGACGGACACGACCCAGGTGACACAGGTAGCATCCGACGCGACGGCGCAACCGACGAACAACGCGAGCGCGGTCGCTGCGCCCGATGCGGCAAGTCAGGCAGGCGCTGCGAGCGCTGCAACTGCGGGGGCGGCGGCATCGCCCACGCCGTCGAATGGCCGGCAGCCGTGGGAGACGCTTCCCGTCACGGTGAAGATCAACGGTGTCTCGCACGGCCCGATGGCCGTACCCGCAGGGCTCATGATGATCGACTTCCTGCATGAGACGCTGGGCCTTACCGGCTCCCGGCTCGGCTGCGGGCAAGGCATCTGCCACGCATGCGTGGTCATCGTCGATCATGCCGACGGCAGCAGCGAAACGGTGCGCACCTGCATTACCGGGGCGAACTATTTCGACGGCAAGACCGTACGTACGGTGGAGGGCATCGCGACCCGAGACGCCGACGGCAAGGTCACGCTCGCGCCGATTCAGCAGGCGTTTCTCGATCACTTCAGCTTCCAGTGCGGATACTGCACGCCGGGGTTCGTGAACGCAGCGACGGTGCTGATCGAACGTCTGAAGCGCAATCCGGTCGCGCGTGCGGACCTCGAAGCTGCGATCACCGGCGCGCTCAACGACCAGATTTGCCGGTGCACGGGCTACGTGCGGTATTACGAGGCCGTGCGCGATGTCATTCTCAAGACGCCCGGGTGCGTGAAGGACGCGAAATGAGCACCGCCGCCATGCATCTCAATCGCGTCGCCCGGTGGAGCCTTCGTGGCGCATGCCTTGCCGCCGTCTTGCTCGTGGCCGCCTGCAACGACTCGAGCGCACCGAAGCCGCCCGAACCGGTTCAGCCGCCCAAGCCCAAGACTTCCCTGGCGCCGTCGCTTGTGACGAGCGCCATGGCGGCCGACGCGCCTTCGCAGGCGAGTGGGACCTCGACGCCGAGCGGGGCAGCATCGGCTGCGCCCGCTACCTCGGCTGCATCGACTGCATCGATGTCGAAGGCGCCCGCCGAGTTGATCGCCCGAGGCAAATATCTTGCGCGCGCCGCAGACTGCGCGGCCTGCCACACGAGTGCTGACGGCGCACCGTTCGCCGGTGGCGTGCCGCTCAAGTCGCCGTTCGGTACCTTCTACGGCACTAACATCACGCCGGACAAGACGAACGGCATCGGTGGCTGGACGGCGGACGACTTCTACCGCGCCTTGCACGAGGGGGTGGCCCCCGACAAGGTGCTGTACCCGGCCATGCCCTACACGTCGTACCGTCAGATGACGCGCGCGGACAGCGACGCCATCTATGCCTATCTGATGTCGGTGAAACCGGCGGCAGTGCCCAACCGCAAGCACGACCTCTCGTTCCCCTACAACATGCGCTTCGCCATGCGAGGGTGGGACTGGATGTTTCTGACCGACACGTTGCCCGATGCCTCACGGGGGCAGTCTGCCGACTGGCTGCGCGGACGTTACCTCGCCAACGCCCTCGGCCATTGTGCGGAATGCCACACGCCGCGCGGCACGTTCGGCCAGCTCGACAAGGCCAGGCCGCTCGGCGGGGCGGCGCTCGCCCGCATTGCCGCGCCGGACCTCACGCCGGAGGCACTGGCCGCACGCGGCTGGACGGTCAAGGATCTGCAAACGTTCTTCGGTACGGGGATTGCGCCGCAAGGCTCGGCGTTCGGCGAGATGTACCCGGTGGTGCATCTGAGCACCCAGTACCTCACGCCCGACGATCTGCGTTCGCTCTCGACGTACCTGCTGGGCGATGCACCGCCCGCGCCGAAGCCCTTGCCGCAGACGCCTGACACGAGCCAACTGACGGCGGGCCGCAACCTTTATCTCGCGGTGTGCGCCGGCTGTCACGCGGCGGACGGCACCGGCAAGCCCCACGTCGCGGTGTCGATGCTGGGCAATTCGACCGTGCGTCAGAAGGACCCGCGCAATCTGATCGTCACGATTCTCGACGGCGTCGAAGCGCAGAAATTCCCGGGCCTCGAAGCGATGCAGGACATGCCGGGTTTCGACAAGCGGCTCACCGATGCACAGGTCTCCGAGTTGTCGAACTACCTGCGCGTCGCGTACGGTGGGCAGCCCGCCGATGTGAACTCCGAGGTCGTGAGGCAACTGCGTCAGAAGTGAGGCGGTCGTAGTGAAGCAGCGGTCGTGAGGCGGCGGTAGTGAGTCAGCGCCAGTGAGGCGGCGCCAACGCTGCGTCGCCCGGCGGACATGGCGCATAATGACGCGCCATGTCCCGCACACAACGTCTTTTCTCTCTGATGCAGTTGCTGCGTCGTCACCGCTATCCGGTGGCGGGGACGGCGCTCGCCGCTTCGCTTGGCGTCAGTCTGCGCACGCTCTATCGGGATATCGCCGAGTTGCAGTCGCAAGGCGCGCACATCGAAGGGGCGCCGGGACTGGGGTATGTCCTCAAACCGGGCTTCATGCTGCCTCCGCTCATGTTCTCGGAGGAGGAGATCGAGGCCATCGTGCTCGGCTCGCGCTGGGTGGCCAAACGAACCGACGGCGCGCTGGCCGACGCGGCGGCCAATGCCCTCGCGAAGATTGCCGCAGTGCTGCCTTCGGATCTGCGCACATCGCTCGAAGCGTCCACGTTGCTCATCGGCCCGGGCGATCCTTTGCCGCCGATGATCGTGGAGCTCACCGACATTCGCGAGGCCATTCGTGCCGAGCGCAAACTCCATCTTGCCTATCGCGATGAAGCCGGACGAACGTCCGAGCGGGTCGTCTGGCCATTCGCGCTCGGCTTCTTCGACCGGGTGCGGATGATCCTCGCGTGGTGCGAACTGCGCGACGACTTTCGCAGCTTCCGCTGTGATCGCATCGAAGCGATGACCGTGACCGGCACGCGCTATCCCCGTGGGCGTCGCTCGCTGCTCAAGACGTGGCGCGAGACAACCGGCAAAGGTTGAGTCGCGCGCTTCCCTGCGGGCATCACGACGCTCGAAACGCGTGGCACGGATGCGTTTCAAATGGGTGTTCGACTACTGACAAAAACTGACAGCATCCCTTCGTACGATGGCGTCACGACAACGCGCGACGTTGCTCGGCAACGAGCGGTCGATGCGCGTGCGTCCTTCAAAAATAACGTATCGATACGAGCCATCGATAACGAACTATCGAACACGAACGACAGGAGCTAGTCATGATGCATCCGAACATGATCAATCTGTACGTGGCCAGTCCACCCGAGAGCGCCGGATTTTATGCCGATCTGTTCGACGTGGAGCCGGTCGAAGCGTCGCCCGGATTTGCCTTGTTCACCTTTCCCTCGGGGCTGAAGCTGGGGTTGTGGGCGCGCTACTCGGTTTCCCCGACGGCGATCGCGCCGCCGGGCGGTAGCGAAGTGGTGATTCCGGTGGCGTCGAACGCGCACGTCGATGCCACATGGGAAGACTGGAGCGCACGCGGCATCACGATTCTTCAGGCGCCCACGACGATGGACTTCGGTCGCACCTTCGTCGCCTCGGACCCGGACGGACACCGCCTGCGCGTGTACAAGCTGGCGGAGAGTCGATAGTCGCACGTGGGCTTATCTGGCCGAGGCCGTCTTCACCAACACCGGTGTGTCGCGATACAGCGCGGGGAAGATGCGTTTGAGATCCTTCACCTTCGGCATATCGTTGATCACGATGTACGGATAGTTGGGATGCTCGGTCAGGAAGTCCTGGTGATACGCCTCGGCAGCGTAGAACCCCGTGTACTTTTCGACCTTCGTCGCGATCGGCTTGTTGTAGACGTGTGAGGCGTCGAGTTGTGCGATGTAGGCGGTCGCCACCTGACGCTGTGCGTCGCTCATCGGAAAGACTGCCGAGCGATATTGCGTGCCGGTATCCGGTCCCTGACGGTTAACCTCCGTGGGGTTGTGCGCCACCGAGAAGTAGATTTGCAGCAGCTTGCCGTAAGACACCTGCTGCGGATCGAACGTCACCTGAACCGATTCGGCGTGACCGGTGGAACCGCTGCTCACGGTTTCGTAGTCGGCCGTTTTGGCCGTGCCGCCCGCGTATCCGGACTCCGCTTTCGTCACGCCCTTCACGTGCTGGAACACGCCTTGCACGCCCCAGAAGCATCCTCCCGCGAATACGGCGGTTTCGGTGCGGGCGCCGGTCGACGGCTCGTCGAGCTTCGGTGCGGCGATGACGACGGCGTCCTGCGCGCCAAACGCGAACGCACCGCTTTGCCATGCGAGGGCGCCCACCGCAATCGCGGTGGCGCCGAGCAGAGCGCGTCGCATACGGGATGTGGCAGGCGTCGTGCGGCGGGGGGCGGCGAAGTCGTGGCCAGCGGGGACTGCGGGGGGCGCGTGTTGCGACGCCTGCGGTGAATTCTTATCGAGCTTGCTCATATGAATGCTCCTGGCGTCGACGGACGCCTCGATGACGGTGTTGATGGGTGTTGATGGTGATGGTGATCGAAGACCCATGCGGTCAGCCAAACGTGAAGGCGTAAGCCGATACGCCCGGATCGAGAAATTCGATGCTGAATGTCCGGTCGCGTACCTCCCCGCTTTGGCGAACCAACTGGTACAGGCGCTGTGAGGTGACGGTACCGGTGCCATCGGCGGCCACGTCGGTGCCATGGGCGTCGCCCGGTGGCTGCGCGTCGACGGTGACGCGAAAGCGTACGGGTTTGCCGCTGGCGTCGGGGCCCATCACGAGGTGCAGGTCGCGGGCGTGAAAGCGATAAACGATGCGAGCGCCTGCCTGCGTTGCCGTTGCCTGCTCCGGGCCGACCTTCCACTTCCCGGCAAGCGCCCAGGTGTTGAGTGCCGGCGGCGACTGGGGCGTTTGTGAGAGGACTGCGGACGGCGTGTGGTAATCGTTCGGGGCGTCCTTCACGACGCCGCCCGGCGAGCTGAAGTTTTCGGCACGAGCGTAGCCGATGTAGGTCTCCGGCGAACGCACGTCGCGCAAGTCGGCGGCTTGCTGAACGCCGCTGGCCTTCGCGTCGGTGGTGCCGTCGGCGACCTGGGCGGCACCGGCTTCGCGCAGCAATTGCTGAATCACGCGCTCGGACTCGGCGTAATTGCCTTCGCCGAAATGGTGATAGCGCACGCGACCCTGGGCGTCGACGAAGTAATGCGCCGGCCAGTACTGGTTGTCGAAGCCGCGCCAGATGGCGAAGTTGTTGTCGATCGCGACCGGGTAGCTCACGCCCAGATCCTTCACCGCCTTTTTCACGTTGCCGATGTCGCGCTCGAAGGCAAATTCCGGCGCGTGCACGCCGATGACGACCAGTCCCTGATCGCGATACTTCTCTGCCCACGCTTTCACATAGGGCAGCGTGCGCAGGCAGTTGATGCAGGAGTAAGTCCAGAAGTCGATGAGTACGACCTTGCCGCGAAGCGCCTGTGCCGAGAGCGGCGGCGAGTTGAGCCACTGCACCGCGCCGTCGAGCGACGGAAGTTGTCCTTCGACCGGGAGCGGTGCGGGTTCGCTCGCTGCCGTGCGGACCATCGCACGATTTGCAGCCGACGTTGCGGGTTCGCTGCGCCCGGCGCTGTCTGCTGCCGAGCCCTCTTGTGAGGACGCGATGGCCGCATTCGTTGCATTAGTGGCGTTAGTGTCGTTAGTGGCGTTAGGCGCGTCAGTGGCGCCAGATGCAGCGGGCGCAAGAACGGTATTACCGTCGGAACCGCCCGAATGCCGGCGGCCGCCCAACTGTTCGACGAGACGTTGCTCGATGCCGCCGGTCGATGCGGTCGACAACTGGGCGAGCACGCCGGTATCGAGGCCCAGCGCGATCGCGGCCACGCCGGCGAGCATCAGGCCGCCGAGCCCGCGGCGAATCCATTCGCCTGCGCCCAGTGAGCGCTTCATGGTGGCAAAGACGCGCCCGCCGACGAGCAGCGCCAGGGCGAGCGATGTGGCGGCTCCCGCCGCATACGCGAGGAGCAGCAGCGTGGTGCCGACGCTCGCCCCTTGCAGCGCGGCACCCGTGAGCACGAGACCGAGGATCGGGCCAGCGCACGGCGCCCAGAGCAGGCCGGTGGCAATGCCGAGCAGGAACGACCCGCCCGCGCCGGTGCCGCGGGCCTCGTCGATGGTCGCGGTGGTCGCGGTGGTCGTGGCGCCGTCGCCTTGTGCGGACTGCGTCAGACGGTTGCCCAGCGCGACCAGCGGGTGTGTCAGGCGTTCTGCGAGCTTCGGGAACAGCAGCGTCGCACCGAAAAGGGCGACGAGCGCGAGTGCGAGCCAGCGCCCGTACTGGTTCGCCTGCACGACCCAGTTCCCGCCCACGGCGGCGAGCGTGGCCACGAGTGCGAACATCAGCACCATGCCGGCGAGCATGGGCAGCACGCTGCGCGAGAACGACTGACCGGCACGCGAGAACACGAACGGCAGCACTGGCAGGATGCAAGGGCTGACGATCGTCAGAATCCCGCCAAAATAGGCAAGGATGAGCAAAGTCATGAAAGACTCCCTGGGCGTTGTCCGACACCGACGGCCGGACAACGCAAGTTTCTATGGCTTGGGCGCGACGTCGACCCGGATCGGCGGCGCGCGGGTCATGCGGCTTCATGCACTGCTCATGCACTGGTCACGCGCTCGGTCACGGCAATCATGCGTCGGTCATGCGCCGGTCATACGTCGATCAGGCGGCTTGCGGATGGAACGTCATCGCCAGACCGTTCATGCAGTAGCGCAGGCCCGTCGGCTTCGGACCATCGTCGAACACATGGCCCAGATGACCGCCGCAGCGACTGCAATGGACTTCGGTGCGAACCATGCCGAAGGTCGTATCCCTGTGCGTGCCGACCGCCTTGTCGAGCGGGGTCCAGAAGCTCGGCCAGCCCGTATGGCTGTCGAACTTGGTGCGCGACGAGAACAGCGGCTGGGCGCAACCGGCGCACGCAAAGGTGCCAGCACGATGCTCGTCGTTCAGCGGGCTGGAATATGGACGCTCCGTGCCTTCCTGACGCAGTATTTCGTACTGGCCGGGCGTGAGACGGCGGCGCCATTCGGCGTCGCTGTAGGCAACTTCGAAACGCTCGGAGGCGCTGCCATGCCGGTTATCGGCCGCCAACGCCGGGCGCATCAGCCGCGGCACCAGCCCGGCCGCGACGGCCGCTGCCGCAGCGGTGGCGCTTAGCAGAAACACGCGTCGGGCGCGCGCCGGGCCGTCGCTGGCGGCCGCCGCGCGGGCAGGCTGCGCTGGCTCGATCGGCTTATGCGGCTTGGGCGGGTACAAATCGGACAATCTCATGACATCCTCCGGTCAGTGGGACGATCCGGGGTGGGCTGGCCCCGCCGTAGCAAAAAAGCGGGGAGCGCGACGGCGGTGGTACGGCACAGAGGGGATCCACGCCGGATCGATGACTGAAGGTTAGTGCGCCGCCGTTAGCGAAGTCCTCACGTAAAATTAAACAATTCGTGATACCTCTGGCGGCGTGTTCTGCGCACAATGGGGGCCTTCAAGTCTCACTTGCCGGGAGTTGTTCGCCTGATGGAATCGCCGCGCCGTGTCCTGCTCGTCGAAGACGACGTGCATATCGCCGACCTGCTCACGCTGCATCTGCGCGACGAGCGCTTTGACGTCGTGCATTGCGCCGACGGCAACGAGGGCCTGCGCCGTCTGGCCGAAGGCAATTGGGACGCGCTGATTCTCGATCTGATGCTCCCGGGCGTGGACGGGCTGGAAATCTGCCGCCGTGCCCGTGAAATGACCCGCTACACGCCAATCATCATCACGAGTGCACGCTCCAGCGAAGTGCACCGGATTCTTGGCCTGGAACTGGGGGCCGACGACTATCTCGCCAAACCGTTCTCGGTACTCGAACTCGTGGCGCGGGTCAAGGCGCTCATGCGCCGGGTCGATGCGCTGGCGCGCAACGCCCGGATGGAAGCCGGCAGCCTGGCGATCGCCGGGCTGTTCATCGATCCGATCGCGCGCGAAGCGTCGCTCGCCGGCAAATTACTCGACCTCACGCCGCGCGAATTCGACCTGCTGTACTTCTTCGCACGCCAGCCCGGCAAGGTGTTCTCGCGCATGGACCTGCTCAACGCTGTATGGGGATACCAGCACGAGGGGTACGAGCATACCGTCAATACGCACATCAATCGGCTGCGTGCCAAGATCGAAGCCGATCCGGCGCAGCCCACGCGCATCCTGACCGTGTGGGGGCGTGGCTACAAATTCGCGAACGACGGGGCGCCCGAGGCACAGGGCACCGACGCGGGAGCGGCATGATGCGGCGCTGGAATCTCACACTGACGCAACGCCTGTCGGTCGTTTTCGCCGTGCTGCTGCTCATCTGCAGCGGCACGTCCGCATGGATGCAGGTGCAGGCGAACCGCATGCACGAGGCCGAAGTGATTCAGGGCCTCTCGCGCGGGCTGGCCGAACACATTGCCGCCAACGCACAGTTGATGGACGCGAACGGCATGAAGCCGGATGCCGTGCGGCGTTTGTTCGGACAACTCATGGTCGTGAATCCGAGCGTCGAGGTCTATTTGCTCGACGCGCAGGGACGCATTACCGGCCATGCGGCGCCGGAGGGGCGCCTGCGGCGCATGCAGGTCGATCTCGGGCCGGTACACAAGCTGCTCGACGGCGAATCGCTGCCGATCTACGGCGACGATCCGCGCAATGCCGACGTCCGCAAGGTCTTCAGCGCGGCCCCGCTGCGCGTGGACGGGCGTGAGGTCGGTTACGTGTATGTCGTGCTTCTGGGCGAGGCGCACGACCGCTTCGCCGAGCGCGGCGCAACGAGTGCGGCGCTCAATACGGCGCTGTGGTCCATCGGGCTCGTGGCGGCGCTGTGTCTGGTCGCCGGTCTGGCGGCGTTCGCGCTCATCACCCGGCCGCTGCGACGTCTGACGGATACCGTCCGGGCGTTCGACATGGATGCGGCGCCGCCGCCTGTGCCCACTGTGTCGGCTGACGTGCTGGCCGCACAACAAGCGCGACCGAACGACGAAATCATGGTGCTGGAGCGCGCGTTTCGTCAGATGGTCGAGCGCCTGGGCACGCAGTGGCGTACGCTCACGCGTCAGGATCAGGAGCGCCGCGAACTCATTGCCAACATCTCGCACGACCTGCGCACGCCGCTCTCGTCGATGCACGGCTATCTCGAAACGCTCTCGCTCAAGGACGCGACGCTCACGCCCGAGGAGCGGCGGCGCTATCTGGGCATCGCGCTGGACCAGAGTCGCAAGGTCGGGGCGCTCGCACAGTCGCTGTTCGAGTTGGCACGTCTGGAGCATGGTTTCGTGCAGCCCGAAGCGGAGCCGTTCTCGGTGACGGATTTGATTCAGGACGTCTTCCAGAAATTCGAACTGAGCGCCGAGTCGCGTGGCGTGGCACTGCGTGCGCAGCTCGCCCCGCAGATTCCGGCGGCGCGAGCAGATCTCGGGCTGATCGAGCGCGTGTTCACGAACCTGCTGGAAAACGCGTTGCGTTATACGCCCTCGGGCGGAGAGATCACGGTGGCGGTCGCGCCGGTCGGCTCGGAGATCGAGGTGCGCGTGAGCGACACCGGGCCGGGCATTCCCGAGAGCGCGCGAGACGGGTTGTTCGAGCGTCCGTTCACCGTAGGTGGTGCGCGTCGCGAAGGCGGGCTGGGGTTGCGGATCGTGCATCGCATCCTGCAACTGCACGACCGACGTATCACCTTGGTGGACACGTCCGGTCAGGCAGGGCAGGGCGCGACGTTCCGCTTTACTTTGCCGACGTGAGTTTGTCGGTCGAGGGCGATGTCGGGGGTGCCGCAGCGACAGGTGCGCCGGTTGCGCCGGTTGCGTGAGGTGCGTGAGATGAGGCCGAAGCCGCGGCCGAAGCAGGCGCGGTCGGCGCCGCCGCTGCCGCGGTGTCGAAGTACGTCAGCTTGCGCACGAAGACGTTCGCGAACGGATCGACTTTATCGCCCGACTTACCGCTGGGCGACGTGATGACGATACGCACGATGTTGCCGTGGCTATCGTACTTGTAGTGATACTCGGACACGTGATGCTCGCCGGTGGCCGCGTCGGTCCGGGTCACACGCACCAGTTCGTGACGCGGCGAATACTCCGATACCTCGTTGTCCCACGCCAGCGGGAGCCATTGCCCGTCGATGAAGGCGGCGGCCCCGTTGTCGCGCACGATCCGGCTGCCATCGGGCTTGCGCTCGACGGTCGCGAACGTCCGGTAGGACACCATCCTGGGGGCCGGGCGCGCACGGCCATCGGCCGTGATCACCCGACGTGCCTCGTTCGGCGCTTCCCACTGACGCGACAACGCGAAACACTCGTCGTCGAACGCGCGCGCCTGCACGGTGCCGGGGCGGCGCTGATGCAGACTCGATGAGTTCGACACGACCGTGCGCGTCCACTCCAGATGCCCGTCTTCCTGTCGCACCTGCTCCTTCCATGCCGGATGACGTACGGCATGCACGACCCATGCGTCGGGACTCTGCCAGTCGACGCTCGCGCCGTTGATGCTGTGCAGCCGACCTTCGGCGTCGTAGGTGTAGCGGCCGCGGTCGGTGCTCGCGAGCAGGTGACCCTGCGCGTCGAACTCCATGACGATACGATTGCCGTTATCGAGCGGGCCGACCTTGCCGGTGCTGCGGTCGTAGCTCGCGATGAAGCGCGTTTCCTCGATCTTGCGAACGCCGGCGGGAATGCCGCCGAAATTGCGCATCAGGTCGTCTTCTTCGCGCAGCGACGCTTGCACGCACCACGGCAGCGGCGTGGCGGCTTGCAAGGCGCCGCCGGATGGGACGGACGAAGCGGGCGCCGATGAAGCAGAGGCCGACGAGGCAGGCGCGGCGCGATGGGTGCGATTGGCGCTCGCGGCGACCGGCGCGTTCGCAGATTGGGCGTGGGTCGGGTCGGAGCCCGACGGCGCGCTGGCGCAGCCGGCCAGCACCGCCGTGAGTGTGGCGAGCGCCAGAGCGCCGCGCACGGGACGTATGGAAAGCATGGACTGGACAGTTCGGGCAGGTGAAGCAGACATCATCGCAACGGATTGCCGGAGGTATTTTTTCACGATTGTACCGGCTCTGTGTGACGTGCCCGCCTTAGGGGCATCCCGGGGCATCCCGGGCGCGTCCCGAACGGACAGCGCCGGTTACTGCCACAACACCCATGCGAAGGCGGTAATCACCAGAATGCACACGACGTTGATGCCAAGCCCGGCGCGCACCATCTCGCGCTGCGGCACACTGCCGGTGCCGAACACGATGGCGTTGGGCGGCGTGGCGACGGGCAACATGAACGCGCATGACGCGCCGATGCCGATCACCATGGTCAGGAGCGCTTCGGGCATGCCCAGCGACAACGAGATCGCAGCAAAGATTGGCACGAGGATGGCTGCGCTGGCGGTGTTGCTCGTCAGTTCGGTGAGAAATACGATGAACGCCGCCGTGATGAGCAGGATCACGAGCGTAGGGCTCGCCGCAAAGGCGCTCGATACGCCCTGCGCCAGCACGACGCTCGCGCCCGAGTCGCGCAGCACCACGCTGAGCGTCAGGCCGCCGCCGAACAACAGCAGCACGCCCCAGTCGGTGTGCGCCTGAATCTGCTTCCATGAGGCCACGCCGGTCATGGCAATGAGAATGGCGGCCAGCAGTGCGATCAGCGTGTCGAGCTGCTTCACGCCACCCAGCCACGCCGAGATCTGCTGGCTGAAGATCCACGCGACGACCGTTGCCGCGAAGATGCCGACGGCGGCGATGCGCGGGCCGGTCCATGTCAGTGGCTCGCTGTCAATGACGACTGTCTGGTCCAGTCGCGGGCGCAGCACGACATATGTCGTGGCGATCATGAGTGGCAAGAGCACCGCGACGAGCGGCACGCCGAACTTCGCCCACGTCAGGAAATCGATGCCCAGATGGGTGGCGACCATGGCGTTGGGTACGCTGCCCACAATGGTGCCGAGCCCGCCGATGTTGGCGCTGTAAGCGATGCCGAGCAGCAGGAACGTGACGGTCTTGCGGTCGCGGGTGCTATCGAGCTGGGACAGGATGCCGAGTGCGAGCGGCAGCATCATCGACGTGGTCGAGGTGTTGTTCACCCACATCGACAGCAAGGCCGTGGCGACGAACAGCATGAGCGCGGCACGGCCCATGCGTCCGCCGGCCAGGTGCAGGAGCCGGTTGGCAAGGAACCGGTCGAGTCCCTGAATGCGCATGGCGGTGGCGAGGGCGAATCCGCCGAAGAACAGGAAGACGATCGGGTGGGCGAACGAGGCAAGGGCGGCCGGGGTCTCCAGAATGCCGAGCATGACGGCGAGCACCGGCACCATGAGCGCGGTGGCGGTCAGATGCACCGCCTCGGACAGCCACAGCACGGCGATGAAGGCGGCGAGCGCCAGTCCGCGATTGGTTTTCTCGTCGAACGGCAGCACGACGATGAGCACCACCATGAGGAGAGTGTTGGCGAGCAGGACCCAGGCGTCGCGGGCGGACATGGCCCAGTGCCGGGTGAGGGTTCCAACGGTTCCAGCAAGTTCGTTCATCTCCTGATTCCTCGATTTTCGATGGTTGTTTCCTCGGGCTTCCCATCTTGGTAGGGCGATGGGGACGGGATGGGTACGAGATAGGGGACGGGATCGCCGCCGGATACCCATGCCGCTCGATCCGACGTGGAATGGACGGCGAGCCGTCCGTCATTCGCGCACCCGCTTTGATGCCACGGATTTCCGGGAGGTGCCTTAGGAAATCGCTCATACATGAAGCCCACACGTGGGAATTCGGCCGCGCGTGAAGCGGAGCGTCGCGTGGTAAAGCCCGGCGTCGCGCGGGTGGGCGCCTTTGCCTGTCAACGTTGACAGTAGGCGGGCGTCGATTCGTGTGGCGAGATGGGGAAGCTGATGCCTGCCGCGATGCGTGGCAATGCCGATATGCCGCCGATTCCACGCATTCCACGGACATTCGGGGATGTCGCGAAGCCTCAGCGCCCGAGTCATCTTCCGGAGGCCATCATGGATAGCCGAGATTCCCTTGCTCTAGAAGCGCCTGTTCCCGCGCAGGGCGCGCCGTCGTCTGCGCGGACCGTGGATACCGACCCGTCGAATGGCGATCGAGGCGGTGTCCTTGCCGAATTGACGGCACCGATCGTCGAAGGCGAAGTCAACGGCGAACTGGATCCTTCACTGGTGCCGGACGGTCCGACGCTGCAAATCTTCGTGTGGCCCGACATGACGCCGGGCGACACGCTGACCTGGTTCTGGCTGGGGACATCGGAGGGCGGGCAGGCGACGGACACCGAGACCGTGCTCGCCGTCGATGGGATTACCGTCACGGTGCCGCGTGGCGTGATCGAAGCCAACGCCAACGGCGGCGATACCGTGACCGTGTTCTATATGGTGACCGGTGTCATTGGCACCGAAGTCCAGTCGGAACATGTCACGCTGCGCGTACTGCCGTTGCCGTCCGGCATTTACGCGCCGGAGGTGTTGGAGGCCATCGACGACGTCCTCGATCCGGACGACGCCGACCCGACGGCGACCGTACGCGTGAATCCCTATGAAGGCATGGCACGCAACGACGTGCTGACGATCCGTTTCGCCTTCGGTACACCGGACGAGTACGTCAAGAAGATTCCGGTGTCGGACAATCTGGTGGGCCAGCCCGTGGACATGTTCGTGCCGCAGGAGGTCGTCGAGCGACTCGAAGGACAGACCATCACCGTGAACTACACCGTGACGAATCTTGCCGGAGAGAAGGTGTCGGACGACCTGGCGATCGAGGTGCGGCGCGCCGCGCTGTGGCTCAAACCGGTGATAGAAGAAGCGGAAGGGCTTGAGGGCGATTACCTGCCCGAGGACGCCTATCTGAACGGCGCGACCACGATCGTGCGGGAGAACGACGATATGCGCCCGGGGGACGAAATCGACGTGTATTGGGGCGATGACGACGACCCGCAGCAGTATCACGACGGCGTTGGCATCGTGATCCCGATGGACTTCCCGTTCTGGGTGCCGAAGGCGGTAGTGGATCGCTGGATCAACCTCACGGTGCCGGTGTACTACACCATCACGCGCGGGAATCGTGTCTTCCGTTCCGACGTACTGAATCTGCGCGTAGCGTTCGAACTGCCTGCCGTTGGCGCGCCGAGCGTGGAAGAGGCGCCGGATGGGGTACTCAAGCCGGTCGACGCGAAGCAGGGCGCAACCGTGCACGTCACGTACGACGGCATGCTGCCGACCGACGAGATTCAATTGAACTGGGATGGCGACGAGAGTTTCGCGCCGGTGGCGGGAGATGCGAGCGGCACGGTGAGCATCGTCGTGCCGCCGGCGAAGGTCGCGCCGACGGTCGGGCGCACGATTTCCGTGTCGTACACCGTGAAGCGCAACGATACGGACACGCCGTCCGGGGTGCTGTCGCTGACCGTGAGCGAATTCCTGCCGGGCAATCTGCCGATTCCGAACATCGTCGAATCGAAGAACGGTGTACTTGACCTGACGGCGTTCGACGGCGACGCCACCGCGCGGTTGACCCCATGGCCGTTGATGGCCGCGGGCCAGCGGCTCTGGTGGCGAGCCTTCGGCACGCAGACGACCGACCGGCCGATCACCTTTACGCTCGAGAGCGGGTATGCGATCACCGAGGAGGAAGCCGGCAGCCGACTCGACCGCCGTCTACAGCGCGTGAATCTGGAAAAGCTCAAAGACGGCTCGACGTTGCGCATCGAAGCGAAGGTGACGTTTGACGGTAGCAGCGACGAAGCCGAAGCGGTGACGTTCCGGGAGCGCACGTTGCTGGTCTCGCACGGACTGTCGTTGCCGGAACCGCATGTGCTCGATGCGCCCGATGGCGAGCTTGAGGCCATTGACGCGGTCGACGGGATAACGGTTCGCGTGAGTTACGAAGACATGGAGCCGGGCGACATGATCGAGCTGGAAATCGACGCAAAGCCGGACTTCGGTCAGGTGCCGGGCGACGCATCCGGTTCGATCGACATCGAGGTCGCCGCAGAAGCCATCGTTCCCTTCATCGGCAAGTCGGTCCCGGTGAGCTATCGGGTGTTGCGAAGGGAGCACTACAGTGCGTCCGGGATTTTGATGCTCACCGTCAATTCGTTCAAGGACGGGCAATTGGCGCCGCCCGTGATCCCGCAAGCCACGAACGGCCAGTTAAGGCTGTCGTCGTTTACTGGCGATGCACGGGTCGACGCGGCACCGTGGCCGGGCATTGCGGCGGGGCAGCGAGTCTGGCTGCGGTGTCATGGCACGCTACCCGGCGGGCAGGCCGACGTCATCGAGCTGGCGCTGGCGTCAGCGGTGACGCAGGACGAAGTGACGAAGGGCGTGAGCCGGAGTCTTTCGCGCGCCCGGCTCATGGCGTTGCAGAACAATACGGCGCTGCGCGTCGAACTGAAGGTAACGTTCGATGGCGAGAACGATGAGTCGAAGGCGATTCTCTTCCCGACACTCACGGTGTCGGTGCAACAGACGCCGGAGTTCGTGGTTTCGCCGTCGCAGATGACGTTGAATGGTATGGCGGTAAAGAATCCGGACTGGCCACAATATGCAGACGCGACGGGCAATACGCAGACTCGCTCTGCGAGCGGTGGTGTTCCACCGTATTCCTATACGTCTAGCAGACCCACGGTTGCCAGTGTCAATGCGAACGGGAAAGTGGTCGGGGAGGGGAACGGGAGCGCCACGATTACGGTTCGGGACAGTGTTGGCAATACGGGGTCGTTTCCCGTCGTGGTGAGTAACGTGTATGGCGTGGCGTGGAACAACACTGTTGGTCTGACGATTGCTCAGGCCTACGCATGGCGCGACAGTCTCGCGGGGCGTGGCATTGGATACACCGAAGCGGCATTGATCAATCAGACGCTGGTCGTGGCCAGATTCCCGACAGGAGGCTTTTACCACTGGACTTGCGCGGCGGGGAACTGCGGAGGGGGGCAGTCTCTGGTTGCCTACCAGAGTGTTTCTGGAAACAAAATCGCCCAGGAGTGCCATTCGATCCCGGAATTTAATGTGCACAAGGCAATGTGTCTGACACTTAGGAACGGGTGATTGTGCAGCCCGTTGATCGACGGGCTGGGAACGTCCGACAGTTTGTAAGGGAACCGGCGCTGCGCCCCTCGGCCCGCAGCGCCCCCCGATCCTTATCCCAAACCCGGCGTTATTCGTGTGCGCAAGCACCCTCGATGCAATTCGCGTGTGGTCTCAAGGCACCAGCATTCAGGCGCGTACCGACTGTTCGCCAGCGATAAGCCCGGCGAGCATTCGCTTTGCGCGCACGCCACCGCCGTCGCCGATGGTGAAGTTTGCTGTCGGTACATCGCCTTCGATGTCGAACTGACGCTGAATCGCCTCGATGATCGGCTTGTCTTCGCCGGTAAAGGTTTGCTGAAAGGCGTCTTTGATCGCTGACGTCAGTTGCCTGTCGTCCTGCTTGAAGTTGCGAGCGACGGCCCAGAAGTAATGGGTCGTGCGCTCGGTCTCCGGCGTGAGAATGTGCGCGCTGGGGAAATGCAGGCCTTCGCCGCTATTGTCGCCCGCGGCACTCAGACGAATGTCGAGTAGCAGATTCGCGCCCGGGCGCCAGGTCATATCCGACACCTGATCGATACGCTCGCTGCGCGACCAGTGGGGCCGGAAGACGGCCGACGGCGGCAGATCGAATACCTTGCGCTTGACGGTCACGTAGTCGTCGCCCGCCACGACACTGGTTTGCAACGATCCGCTCGATCCCGGCGTGCCCACGGTATTCGGGTGCAGATATTCTGCGTGGCTCAGATCGAGCAGGTTGTCCATCATGATCCCGAAACCGCCTTCCACGTGGGTGTAGCCGTGCGTGACAGCATAGGGGCCGTCGACGTCGAACCAACTGTAGTCGGAAATGGTGTCGGCGTTGGCGCGTTCCGGCTCCCCCATCCAGATCCACAGTGCGCCGTGACGCTTCGCAAGCGGATAAGCGCGTACGCACAGCTTGTTGGGCGCGCCCTTGATATGCGGATTGTGCTGACATACCCCATGGGTGTCGAATCTCAATCCGTGATAAGCGCACTGAATCAGCTCCCCTTCGACGCGCCCCGCGTGCAACGGCACCGCCTTGTGAGGACAGCGGTCATGAAGCGCGACGGCGATGCCCGATCCCGTGCGATACATCACGATAGGTTCGCCGAGAATCCGCTTTGCCGTGAGACCTTGGCCGATTTCGTGATCCCATGCTGCCATGTACCACGCGTTGCGAAGAAAGCCCATGTGAATGTCTCCTAGTTTTTTGACTTCAAGTCAATTATGCGGATGGGGATTCATAAAAATCATATTGTGATAATTTATTAATTTTGTGACGGCGTCAATCCGGGCGGCCGGGTTTCGCGCTCGGGACAATCCCTAGGCGGTTTGCGAAGCGGTGACCAACGCCGGATTTCCGTGGCTTTCATGTGCGACTGCGACGCGTCAACTCGCCAATCGCTGTTGCACCGCGTCTGTCGGGCAAAACACGCGCGCCGTGCGGAGCATGTCGTGAAACATGCGCGTGCACGCGGCGCTCACTTGTGGCTCCGTGGTATCCAGCCCGCTGAACCACGCGACAAGCAGTTCGTCGACAAAGGCCAGCCAGCCGCGCCCCAGCGCCATCAGGGCGGGCGTGATCTGCGCTTCAGGCAGATAGAAGCTCAGCGCAAGGCGTACCGCGCCGAGCTTCGACGTCTCCCACAATTGTTTCACCGAGGCAGGCGTGCTTCCCCGCATGTGATACAGGTACGCTCCCTGCCGAGTGCGCACAAAAGCGATGTGGATCGACAGGAAGCGAGCGAGCCGCTCGTCCGGTGTGCCGCTGCGCGTGGCGGCGTTGCGCGTCTCTTCCAGGCGGGCCGCGGCACGCCGGCAGATCTCCAGATAGAAATCGAGCTTGGTGGAGAAGTAGTGAAACAGGAGCCCGTACGCCACATCGGCCTCGCGTGCGATTTCCTCGACCGAGACCTCATCGAGCGCGCGCTCGGCCAACAGGCGTTCGCCGGCCTGTATGAGCAGTTCGCGAGTCCATTCGGATTTGGGGTGACGCTTGCGAGGGGCGGGCATGAGGGGGCTCTGTCAGTCCGGGGTACGGGTCGAATGATGATGCAACAGTTTCCAGCCGCTCGCGCGCCGAACCCATATCTGCGTGACGAGCGCGCGAATGTCGACGCGCGACCCGTCGGTCTTGCGCTGCATGGTCTGCACCAGCGGGCCGGTGCACACGACCGTGTCGGTCAGCACGCGATAGGTCAGTGCGGGACGCTCGATATCGAGCGACTTCACGCGCTCGGCCAGGAAGGCGAGATATTGCGCCTTGTCATGCGCGTAGCCGGTCGAGTGCACGAACGTCAGGTCGTCATCGAGCAGATCGGACAAGGCAGCAAAGTCTTCGGCGATCGACGCGCGACAGCGTTGCTGTTCCAGGGCGGCGACGGTCGAAATGATGTCGTCTGTTGTTGCTGCGAGTGGGCGTTGGGTTTGCATGGAAGCCGTATCGGTTACGAAGTGGATGGAAAAAGCGACCCGCCCCCGATCTGCCCCGACGGCGCCTTGCGCCCAACGTCACAACGGGTTACTGGGTCACGTGGCTCTTTGCGGCTTCGGTCGAGATGCGCGAGGCAGCTTCGCGCAGCAGTTCGAGCAGCTTTTCGTGATTCATGAATTCGAAGCGCCGGATCGGGATCACCAGTGCAAGCGCACCGACAGCGAGCGCCGATTGGCCGAGGATCGGCACCGCGATCGCCCCCACGTCCGCTTCGAGCTCGCCCTTCGAGATGTGGTAGCCCGCTTTGCGCGTCTCGTGCAGTCGTGCGATGAACTCGTCGACCGACTTGCCCATGCCGGCAGCCGCAATACTCTCCGCATGCTTGTTGTACAGCCGCGTGAGCTTGCCCTTTGGCATGGTCGAGAGAATGACCTTTGGCGCGCCGCCACGAAACAATGGCCGGGGTCGCCCGCGCCCGTAGGCCAGATGCAGCCCGTCGGGCCCCGATTCCCGATGCGTGTCGACGATCTCGTCGTCGAAGATGCGTGTCATCACCGAGTCGCACCCCGTTTGCGCCGACAACTCGCGCATCAGCGGCTGACCGACCCTCAGCAACGGGTCGATCGTGCGCAACTGATAGTCGAGCTTGATGATGCGCGGACCCAGTCCGTAGCTGCCGTCGCCAAGGCGCAGCAACAGCCCCGAACCGACCAGTTCGCGCAGGTAGCGGTAGCCGGTCGGCACCGAACAACCCAGGTGATGGCAGATCGATTCGGTCGACCATGTCGGGGCCTCGACGGTAAACATGTCGAGAATGGACAACATTTTGGTAAGACTGGACATCGCTGATCGCTTTGAGTGAGGTGTGCCGCGCGCTGGACACGAACTTGCATATTCTAACCAACGGGCGACTGACGTCGTGCCGTGAGTGACGAAACCTCGCTCGAATTTCAAATGGCGATATCGGCTGCCGGCTCATATAGGCAATCGAGGTGCGTCGGCGTCGATCAGAGACTGCGGCAGCAGCACGATCTTGCCGGCCACGTCGCCTTCTTCCAGACGTTGATGCGCCTGCGCGGCCTGCGCCAACGGCAGCGTGCACGAGATCATCGGCCGTATCTGCGTGCCCAGACGAGGCCACACTTTATCGGCCAACGCGGCAGCAATCACCGCTTTTTCATCCAGAGGCAGAGGCCGCAACAAGGAGCCCGTCACAATCCCCTCCTTCTGCATGAGCGCACGTAGCGGGAATCGCATATCCGCGCCGCCGCCCGGCGACAAGTGAACGATCCGGCCGCGCCGTGCCAGCGCGACAATGTTCGCCTCGGCGTGGACGACGCCCGCCATGTCGAGGATCACATCGACACCGCGCTGCCCGGTCGCTTCCAGCGTGCGCCGCGCGAAGTCCTCCGTTCGGTAATTGAACGCGGCGCGTGCGCCCAGCGATCTCGCCGTCTCGCATTTCTCGTCGGTGCCGCACGTTGCATAGACTTCGTGCCCGAACGCACTCAGCAGCTGAATGGCAATGCTGCCCACACCACTGGTGCCGCCATGAATCAGCACGCGCTCACCCGCCTGCAGGCGGGCCACGGTGAAGAAGTTATGCCATGTCGTGAACAGCGCTTCCGGCAGTGCGCTCGCTTCGATCATCGTCATGGCGTGCGGCACCGGCAGCGTCAGCGATGCGTCGGCAACGGCATAGCTGGCGTATCCCCCTCCGTCGACGAGTGCGCAGACGGTATCGCCGGGCTTGCGGTGCGTCACGTACTCGCCCACGGCAACGATGCGACCGGCCACCTCCAGTCCCGGAATATCGCTGTGACGGGCGTCGGGACCGCGCCGCCGCTGATTCACGTCGTGACGATTCACACCTGCGGCCGCCACTTCGATCAACACCTGCTGCGGCCCGCACGTCGGCACCGGTTCCCGTCGCGGCTGGAGCACCTCGGGCCCGCCGGCCGCGGTGATGACCATGGCCAGTTGCCGGTCTGCGTCGATCGCCATGACGCCGCTCATTGCACGCCCATGCGTTGCGCCATCCGGGCCTGCCACGTCGCACGGGGCTCAAACCCCGGCAGTTGCCGTGCATGCGCTTCTACGGCGGCCATCAGCACGTCGTCGGGCTGCGAGAAGTCGACCGGCACACGCATGGGCTGACTGACATACCAGGGGGTGTCGATGAACAGTTCGAGCCGATTGCCCTCAGGGTCGCGCGCATAGATCGATACGGCATTGCCATGCGTAATCGGATGAATGTCGGTCGCGCCGGCATCCGTGAGCCGGGCATACAAGCCCTTGAGCGTCGCCAGACTGTCGGCACGCAGCGAAATCTGGTTGATGACGTTGAAGCTCAACGTATCCGGGCGCCCCGTCGCCAGCACGATCTGGTGATGCTCGTTGGGGTCCCGGCTCAGGAAAACCAGTTCCAGATCGCCCGACGGGCCGGTCAGTTTGCCCGCGTCGGTAATCGTGAACTCAAGCAACTCCGTATAGAAGCGCGCCATGCGCTGGATGTCGCACACGTAGAACCCGACGTGACTGAAGCTCAAACCTTGACGCATCATCTCCTCCTTTAAAATTATCTGATTATGATAATAATGCAAATTATGTTTGACAGTACAGTTCTTCGTATCTATATTTTGTCCAATAGTGATAGTTGAGATAATAATCGGGAGGCGATGGTGGTAGACGTCGTGGTCATCGGTCTTGGCCCGGTCGGCGCAACGCTGGCCAATTTGTTGGGACAGGCGGGGATATCGGTCGTGGTGCTCGAACGGGAGCCTGCGGTGTACCCGCTGCCCCGTGCGGTGCATTTCGATGCCGAGTGCATGCGGGTGTTCGATGCCATTGGCGTGGCTTCGGCGCTGGCGGAACACTGCAGGGTCTCGCCCGGTATGAAATTCGTGAATGCCGACGGCAAGTTGCTGGTCGACTGGCAGCGTCCGGAGGGCATCGGACCCCAGGGCTGGAATAGCAGTTATCGCTTCCATCAGCCCGATCTCGAACGCATTCTGCGCGAGCGTCTGGCTACGCATGCGTGCGTCGACGTGCGTCTGCGTAGCGAAGTGTTCGCCCTCGATGAGCAGGCCGATCACGTGCAGGTGCGCTATGAGGACCTGTCATGCGGCGCGTTGCGCGAGGTGCAGGCGCGTTACGTGATCGGCGCGGACGGCGCGCGCTCACTGGTGCGCCGCATGATCGGCAGCGAAATGGTCGATCTCGGCCTGCATGAGCGCTGGCTGGTGTTCGACGCGCTACTCAAGCGGGACTGGAACGTGCTGGGCGAGCACAGCGTGCAGTTCTGCGATCCGGCCCGGCCCGCCACCTATGTGCGAGGCGTGGGCAACCGGCGTCGTTGGGAAATCATGTTGCGTCCGGGCGAGGACGCCGCGCGATTCGCGCAGACGGAGAACGTCTGGTCGATGCTGAAGAAGTGGATCACGCCCGACGACGCCGAACTCGAACGCGCCGTCGTCTACACCTTCCATGCCGTGATTGCGCAGCGCTGGCGGCAGGGGCGCCTGATGCTCGCCGGCGACGCCGCGCATCAGACGCCGCCATTCCTGGGGCAGGGCATGTGCGCCGGCATTCGCGATGCGGGCAACCTCGCGTGGAAGCTGAGCGCGATCCTGCAATACGGGGCCTCCGACGCGTTGCTCGACACCTATCAGCAGGAACGCTACCCGCACGTCTCCGAGTTCATCTCGCTGGCGGTCGAACTGGGCCGCATTATCCAGGCGGTGGATCAGGAAGCTGCCGCGCAGCGCGACGAAATGTTCGCCAATGGCCCGCGCCATCTCCAGAGTCTGAGTCCACGATTGGGCCCGAGTGCGCTGCTCTTGCACGACGCCGGAGGCGGCTTGATCTCGCATCAACCGACATTGGATGACGGCCGGCGTATGGACGCCGCGGCGGGAAGTGACTTCCTGCTGCTGACACGAGAGGGGGCCTTTTCCGAGGCGCAGTGCGAAGGCGCCCGCGCGGCATTTCCGCAGCCGCTGCGATGGATCGAGGACGGCAGCGAACCGACGCGCGAATGGCTGGCCGCACTCGATGCCGACGCCGTACTCGTGCGGCCGGATCGCTATATCGCCGGCGTTGCCCGAGGTGGGGACGCATTGCTGGGTCTGACCTCGTCCGTCGGGGCGGCACTCGGCGCGACTGAAGTTTCCGTGGCCGCCTGAACGAAGGCGATCGGCAGAACACAACGACTTTTATTGGTTCAACAACATTTTCTCTGGAGATTCATTCATGAAATTCGTCAGTTTCACGCGGCAGGGCAAGGCTGGTTTTGGTGTGGTGCGCAATGAAGGTGTGGTGGACCTCGGCGCACGTCTGAACCTCGTCGACCTCGGCGCCGCACTGCGCGCCCATGGCGTCGATGTCCTGAAAGACCTGGCGCAAAAGCACGACGCCGATTTTGCGCTGTCGTCCATCGATGCTTATCGTCCGGTCGTGGCCGACCCGGACAAGGTGCTGTGCGCGGGGCTGAACTATGACGAACATGTGCGCGAGACCAAGCGCGAGCGCACGGAACGTCCGACCATTTTCATGCGATACGCCGAATCGCAGCTCGGTCACGAGCAGCCGATTCTGCTGCCGCCAGAGTCGTCGCGTCTGGACTACGAGGGCGAGATCGCCGTGGTGATCGGTCGCGCCGGGCGCCGCATCAGCGAAGAAGACGCCTTCTCCTACATCGCGGGCTTTGCCTGCTACAACGACGGCAGCATCCGCGACTGGCAAACCCACACGTCGCAGTGGGGCCCCGGCAAGAATTTCCAGGCGACCGGCGCCTTCGGCCCGGTGCTCGTGTCCGCCGACGAGATCGGCGAGAACGAGGTGCTCACGCTCGAGACGCGCCTGAACGGACAGGTCGTGCAGCACGCCACCACCGACATGCTGATCTTTTCGATTCCGACGCTGATCGCCTACTGCTCGACCTTCACCCAATTGCAGCCGGGCGACGTGATCGTGACCGGCACGCCGGGCGGTGTCGGCGCCAAGCGTAATCCGCCGTTGTTCATGAAGGACGGCGATGTGGTCGAGGTGGAAGTCAGCAAGCTCGGCATTCTGCGCAACCCGATTCGTGCCGAGGTCAGCGCCACGAATCAGTAACGAGACGGTGGAGGAGACATCAATAATGAATAAGACAAGCATTCTGATCGCTGCCGGGGTAATGGCCGCGGCGTTGAGCGGTCTCGTGCATGCCGACATCAAGGTAGGTGTGATCCTGTCGACCACCGGACCGGCGGCGTCGCTCGGCACGCTGGAGAAGAGCGGCGTCATGCTGGGGCCGGACACCGTGGCGGGGCAGAAGGTCAGGTACATCTATCTCGACGATGCGTCCGACCCGAGTCTTGCGGTGCGCAGCCTGCATAAGCTCATTAGCGAAGAGCAGGTCGATGTGGTGATCGGGCCGACGACCACGCCGAGCGCGGTGGCGGTCATTCCGTTGCTGGCGGAATCGGGAACGCCGGGTATCACGCAGGGGCCGACCAACTCGCTGGTGCAGCCGGTCGACGCGCAACGCCGCTGGAATTTCAAGACGACCACCAACGACGAGCACGAAGGCACGCCGCTGTTCGATCGCATGAAGGCGAAGCAGACGAAAACGCTGGCGTTCATTGGCTTCACCGACTCCTATGGTGACCAGTGGCTGAAGTTGACCGAACGCTTTGCCAAGGATCGTGCAATCCAGGTGGTGTCGCAGGAACGCTACGCCCGCACCGACTCGACGGTCACGTCGCAAGTCGTCAAGATGCTCTCCAAACAGCCCGACGCCGTGCTGATCGCCGGGTCGGGCGGCGCCGCGGCAACGCCTTTGCTCGAATTGCGCAATCGCGGCTACAAGGGCGACATCTACGTGACGCTCGGAGCGACGTTCGGCGATTTTCTGCGACTCTCGGGGGCGGCCGCGGACGGCATTTTCGCGCCGTACGCGGCCGTCATGGGGGTCGATCAGGTTCCCGACGCCTATGCGGCCAAGAAGAGTGCCGCGGAGTTCGTGCGGGCTTACGACGAGAAGTACGGCGGCAACACGAGCAACATCTTCTCGGCCGGCGGATGGGACGCCAACAAGCTGATCGCGAACGCGGTGCCGGTGGCGCTGAAGAAGGCCTCGCCCGGCACGCCGCAGTTCCGTGCCGCGCTGCGCGACGCGATCGAGGCGACGAAAGACCTCCCCGGCGCGCGTGGCGTCTACAACATGAGCGCAACGGATCACACCGGTCTCGATATTGGCTCGCTGATGCTCGGCCAGCGTCAGAAGGGCCGTTGGGTGCTCGCCAAATAGGTCGCAAGGGCACTGACGGCGGCGATTGCACGCGTCGTCAGCGTCGCCGCCTCGCCGCCTAGCGTCGTGTTGGCCACGGGCACTGCCGCCGGGTCACGCATCGCGACGGGTGCCGTCTCACCCCTCTCGGTCGAGAGGGCGATTCCTCTGTCTTCGCGTGCGCGGGCTTGTCTGCGCATGCCTCAATTCGCATGGACCTCTCGATCGTAGTTTTGCTCGCGCAGGACGGCATCACCACGGGTGCGATTTATGCCTTGTTGGCATTGGCGCTCGTGCTGGTGTTCTCCGTCACCCG
>NZ_CABPSQ010000018.1 GCF_902459775.1 Pandoraea captiosa | reverse complement strand
AAGACGGCAGGCTCGGGGTTGAGCATGCGCTCCTTGGCCGCAAAGAATTCGTCGCTGGCGACGAGCGCCTGGGCGCCCAGACGCGGGTCGGCCAGATTGACGTAACGGCGCACGAATTCCGGTGCGTTCGGGTCTTGCGGGGCGAGGGCCATGTTGCGAATCACTCCAGATGAAGATGCCGACGCGTCATCGAGTTTGCGTCGGCAGAAAAGACTTGGCTTGCGATGAGGACCACGGCGCACGCCATGATCCTCAGGGGGCTCGGCACGATGCTCGGTGCCAAATGGTCAATGCGTTATCTCGACCTTATCAAGACGCTATCAACGCATCATCAACGCATCATCAACGAGTCAGGGCCGCATTGGCCGGTGCCGCTTCAACGCCGTCTTCGGACGGCGCGATCGGCTCGTACGGCAGCAGACCGTCGAGTACTTTGTGCGCTCGGGCAAAGTCGACATCCTTCTCCCATGCCGCCACGACGAGCGTTGCCACGCAATTGCCCAGCAGGTTCGTGATGGCGCGCGCAATGCCCACGAACCAGTCCACCGGCAGGATGAGTACGAGACCGATCACGGGGATGGCGGGAATGGCGGCAAGCGTGGCCGCCAGAATCACGATGGCCGATCCCGGAATGCCGTGCGCGCCCTTGGAGGTCAGCAGCGATACCAGCACCACGAGAATGAGGTCGTGCGTGGACAGCGGCGTATTCGTCGCCTGCGCAATGAAGATGACCGCCAGCGTCAGGTAGATCGAGAAGCCGTCGAGATTGAAGGAGTAGCCCGTCGGCACGACCAGACCCACCGTCGATTTCTTGATGCCCATCCACTCGAGCTTGCGCATGATGGTAGGCAGCACGGCGTCGGACGATGCGGTGCCCAGCACGATGGACAACTCTTCCCGGAAATACTTGATGAACTTGAAGATGTTGAAACCCGCCAGGCGCAGCACGCCGCCCAGCACCACGGTCACGAAGACGAAGCAGCTCGCGTAGAACACGAGCACCAGCAAGCTCAGTTGCTTGAGCGACGATGCGCCGTATTTGCCGGTCGTGAACGCCACGGCCCCGAGCACACCCAGCGGCGCGAGGCGGATGATGAAAGCCATCACGCGGAAGAAGACGTGGCTCAGGTCTTCGATGAAGCGCGCCACCGGACGACCGCGTTCGCCCAATGCCGCCAGGGCGCATCCGAACATCACCGAGAACACCAGAATCTGGAGGATGTCGCCCTTGGCGAACGCATCCGTAATGGTGTTGGGAATGATCTTGAGCAGGAAGCCCGCCGTGTCTTTCAGGCTCTTGGCGTTCTCGGCATACGCCGCCATCGAACTCGCGTCGAGGGTACGAACGTCGATGTTCATGCCCGCGCCGGGGCGGGTGACCCACGCGAGCACGGCGCCGATGACCAGCGCGAAGGTCGTAATGATTTCGAAGTAGATGATGGCCTTGACGCCGACACGACCGACCTTGCGCAAGTCGCCCGCGCTGGCCATTCCGCTCACGACCACGCAGAACACGATCGGGCCGATCACCATCTTGATGAGCTTCAGAAAGCCGTCGCCCAACGGACGCAACGACTCTCCCAACTGCGGAAACCAGATGCCTAGCGCCACACCCACAACCAACGCAATGACGACTCGGCCAAACAACGAACGGAACAGCTTGGGCATGGTTTGTCTCCTCTGCCTGCGCAAATCACTCTCTCGGATTTCGCGATCTCAGTATCGAATGGACTGCTCTTGGGGGCTGATTCTGTACAGCGATACAGCGGTAAGGCGGCTTGCAGATGCTGCATGGCGACGTGTGACATCGCCCACACCAGCGTCCATCAGGATATGTCGACAAGTCATACCGGTCTGACCAGTGGTGTTATGGAGAATATTAGAAAGCCAATATAGTGAGGTCAAGCGATGTCGTTTGAGGGGAATCCCTAGGGCGCGAGGTTTCGCTGCGCTATGCGCCCGACGGTGGTGTATTGGCGCGGAAGTCCTTGTTTTACTGGGTGAATCCGCCGAAATTCTCGTGAACTTCGCATTCTCCCGTGGGGTCGCACTGGCATCTGACGCGCCGTCGGGATCGCAGGAAAGGTGCCGCGAGCGCGCAGATTCCCAAGGCAAACTTCAGGGAGGCGCCATGCGAATGCAAGACATGGTGGTACTCGTGACCGGCAGCGCGCAGGGCATCGGTCGTGCCATCGCCGTTCGTCTCGCGCAGGAGGGGGCGCGCATCGTGGTGGAAGACCGCCTCGACAGCGCGATGGCCGAGCAGACCCTCGATGCCGTGCGAGCGACGGGCAGCGACGGTTGCGTGATTGCGGGCGATGTCGGGCGCGTGGATGACGATCGTGCCGTCATCGAACGGGCCGTTGCGCAGATGGGGCGCATCGACGTGCTGGTCAACAACGCCGGGGTGGAGCGTCGCGCCGCATTTCTTGACGTGACCGAAGCCGACTACGATCTCGTCATGAACGTCAATCTGAAAGGGGCGTTCTTTCTCACGCAAGCGTTTGTCAGGCACTTGCGGGAGACGAAGCGCGGCGGGCGTATCGTCAACGTCAGCTCGGTGCATGAGGAATTGCCGTTCCCGCACTTCACCAGCTATTGCGCGAGCAAGGGCGGCATGAAGATGATGATGCGCAATCTCGCCGTCGAACTCGCGCCGCTCGGCATCACGGTGAACAACGTCGCCCCGGGCGCCGTTGGCACACCAATCAATCAGCAACTGCTCGCCGACAAGGCGCAACTCGCCGCGTTGGTGGCGAACATTCCGCTCGGACGCCTCGCCAATCCCGCCGAGATCGCCAATGCCGTGCTGTTCCTCGCCTCGCCGGAATCCAGCTACGTGACCGGCACGACGCTGTTCGTCGACGGCGGACTGCTGTGGAACTACGCGGAGCAATGACATGACGGATACCGCGCAGCGCACCTTGGCTCAGGGCGGCATGACGCCCGACGTCGCCCACAGCGCGCCATCCGACGTGCTCACGCCCGCCGATCGCTATGGGGAACTCTTCGTGGCGGTTCAGTCCCAGCGTATTTTTCCGGACAGCAAGACGTTCGTGGATTGCGCACCGTTGCGCGCGCCGCAGGAGATCATGCGCCGGTATCGTGACGACGCGGCTAAGCCCGGCTTCGATCTTGCGCAATTCGTGGCGTCGCACTTCACGCTGGAGCGCACGCCGCCAAGCGCCTATATCGCCGACCCGGCGCAGGGGCTGGCGGCGCATATCGACGGTCTTTGGGACGTGCTCACGCGCCAGCCCGACGCGCATCCGGCCGACAGTTCGCTGCTGCCGTTGCCGCGCGCCTATGTCGTGCCCGGCGGACGCTTCCACGAACTCTATTACTGGGACTCCTATTTCACGATGCTCGGGCTCGCGCACAGCGGCCGTCACGACCTGCTCGTGAGCATGGCGGACAATTTCTCCTTCCTCATCGATACGTACGGCCATATTCCAAACGGCAACCGCACTTACTATCTGAGCCGTTCGCAGCCACCGGTATATGCGCTGATGGTGGCGCTTTTCGAATCGCACGGTGTGGCGCGCGCGTTGCGTTATCTGCCGCATCTGCGTCGGGAATACGACTATTGGATGGAAGGCGAGGCGTCGCTCGGGCGAGGAGATGCGTATCGCCACCTCGTGCGTTTGCCCGACGGCGCATTGCTCAATCGCTACTGGGACGAGCGTGAAACGCCGCGTGAGGAGGGCTATCTGGAGGATGTGACGACAGCGCTCGATGCGCCGCTTCGTCGCGCCGGAGAGGTTTATCGGGATCTGCGAGCCGGCGCGGCCTCGGGCTGGGACTTCAGTTCGCGATGGCTCGCAAACGCCAACGATCTGTCGTCCATCCGCACGACGGCGATTCTGCCAGTCGACCTGAACAGCTTTCTGTATGCCGCAGAGACGCAGATCGCCAGGCTCAGCGAGGCGGGCGGCGATACGGATACGGCGCGCGCGTTCGCCTTGCGCGCACAGGCGCGACGCGATGCCATGACCCGTTACCTCTGGGCGGATGCGCAGGCGGCGTTCGTCGACTACGACTGGCAACTGGGCGCGCCGCGCCCGCAATTGTCCGCAGCGATGGCCGCGCCGTTGTTCGTCGGGCTGGCGTCGCGCGAGCAGGCGCACCGCTCGGCGGCCACGATGGCGCAGCGCATGCTGGCCGCCGGTGGGCTGCGCACGACCGAGACCTCCAGTCTTCAGCAATGGGACCCGCCCAACGGCTGGGCGCCGCTGCAATGGATCGGCATCCATGGACTGCGCAAGTATGGCGAACACCGGCTCGCGAACGACATCGCGCATCGGTGGTTGTGCACGGTCAGTTCGCTGTACGCGCGTGAGAGCAAGCTGGTGGAGAAGTACTCCCTGCATACGAGCGATGCCATGAGCGCGAGCGGCGGTGGCGGCGGGGAGTACCCGCTGCAGGATGGGTTCGGATGGACCAATGGGGTGGTGCGTCGCCTGCTGGGCGAGCATCCGGATCACCATGCGCATCGGGTGAGAGCCCGGGACTAGTGCGCGTCGGTGTTCGGTGGCGCTCCCGTGGGGCGGGGCTTCTACGGCCGCGAGGGCATGCTCGCGTGACGGGAAATTTGGCGTCGTACAATGCGCCATACGCACATTTGCATTTCCTGTGAGGCCCCATGAAGCATTCGGCGCATGCCGTAACCGACGCCGCCGTCGCCACGATTCGCGAACGTATCGAACGTCAGGTCTATCCGGCCGGTGCGATGCTGCCCTCGCAACGTCAACTCGCCGAGGAACTCTCGATCAGCCGCGCCTCGCTGCGCGAAGCCCTGTCGACGCTCGAAGCGCTCGGTATGGTGGCGATACGCCCCGGCAAGGGCGTGTACGTGAATGACGCATCGGCGCGCATCGGTGTCGCCTGGCGCTTTGCGGACCAGATCTCGCTCGCAGATACCTACCAGTTGCGCTACGCCCTGGAGGGCTTCGCCGCCCGGCTCGCGGCGCTCGCGGCCAGCGGCAGCGAGATCGAGTGGCTCACCGACAACGTCGAATCGATGAAGGGCGCGCTCGTCGAGGGCGACGTCGATACGGCTGCCCAACTGGATTTCGCATTTCACTTGCGTATCGTGGGGCTCGCGGGCAACGCGGCCATCGCCGACATTCTGCGCGGCAGTACGGAAATCGTGATGGAAAGCCAGCGTCTGCCGTTCTATCAGCGTGAACTGGTGCTTTCCACCTATCATGAACATCTGGAAATCCTGGACGCCCTAAGACGCCGCGACGGTGCCGCCGCGGGGGCTGCGATGGAGCGTCATATCGTGCTGGCGGCCCAGCGGGCGGGCATTCACTTCCCTATCCCCTCTGCGTATCCGTCTGGCGGCGCCTCGCCCCTCAGGGAGAACGCAGAGCGTACTGGTGCCCCACACGTTCAGCTTTGAGATGAACCGGAAATGCGCTATACTTTGAAGGTTTTAGTCATTTAACCCTCACCCTAGCGCCTACCCGCCTGACATCTCGTCCGCAGTCCGAGCATCCGCTGTGCGCATATTCCGCGCAATTCCGGTGCCCGCGCTGATGTCATCGCGAGCGGACGATGGGGCTGGCAGCAGGGTGAACCCTTCAGGAGTTTCCCGTGCTGCCGTCATTCCCACCCGCCATTCTCGCGCTCGCTGACGGCACGGTCTTTCGTGGGTACGCCATCGGCGCTGCCGGTCACACCATCGGTGAAGTGGTCTTCAATACGGCCATTACCGGCTACCAGGAAATCCTCACCGACCCCAGCTATGCGCGCCAGATCGTCACGCTGACGTATCCGCACATCGGCAACACGGGCGTCAATGGTGAAGACGTCGAAGCCACGAAAGTCCATGCCGCCGGCCTGATCATCAAGGATCTGCCGATCCTCGACTCGAATTTCCGCGCCGACAAGACGCTGTCCCAATACCTGAAGGACGAAGGCGTCGTTGCCATCGCCGGCATCGACACGCGCCGTCTGACCCGAATCCTGCGCGACAAGGGCGCTCAGAACGGCTGCATCCTCGCCGGAGAAGAGGCCGACGAAGCCAAGGCCATCGCACTCGCCCAATCGTTCCCCGGCCTCGCCGGCATGGACCTCGCCAAGGTCGTCTCGACCACGGCGTCGTATTCATGGACCGAGACGGAATGGCGTCTGGGCGAAGGCTACGGCGAGCAGAAAGATCCGAAATTCCACGTGGTCGCGCTCGACTACGGTGTGAAGCGCAACATTCTTCGCATGCTCGCCGAGCGTGGCTGCAAGGTCACCGTGCTGCCTGCGCAGAGCTCGGCCGATGACGTGTTCGCCCTGAACCCGGACGGCGTGTTCCTCTCGAACGGCCCCGGCGACCCGGAGCCGTGCGACTACGCCATCGCCGCCACGCGTACGTTCCTGGAGCGCCGCATTCCGACCTTCGGCATCTGCCTCGGCCACCAGATCATGGGCCTGGCCGTGGGCGCCAAGACGCTCAAGATGAAGACCGGTCACCATGGTGCGAACCACCCGGTGAAGGATCTCGAGACGGGCCGCGTCGTGATCACGTCGCAAAACCACGGCTTCGCGGTGGACGCAAACAGCCTGCCGGCCAACGCGCGTGTCTCGCACGTCTCGCTGTTCGACGGCACGTTGCAGGGCTTCGAGCTGACGGATCGCCCGGCATTCTGCTTCCAGGGTCACCCCGAAGCGTCGCCCGGCCCGCACGACATCGGCTATCTGTTCGACCGCTTCGTCAAGTCGATGGCCGACGCGAAGGCGTCCGCATAAGCGCGCACGCGACGGGATCAGGAAACAGGAAAGGAACACACGCATCATGCTCGGAAACTCGATCGGCATCCTCAACCTCTGGACGTATCTGGCCGGGGTCGTGGTCGTCATTTTGCTGCCGGGACCGAACTCGCTCTACGTGCTCGCCGTGGCCGCACAGCGCGGGGTTCGTCAGGGTTACGCGGGCGCTTGCGGCGTGTTCCTCGGCGACACCATCCTCATGACGCTGTCGGCGGCCGGTGTGGCGTCGCTGTTGCATGCGCAGCCGGCGCTGTTCTTCGTGGTCAAGTACCTCGGCGCCGCCTATCTTTGCTGGATGGGCCTGAACATGCTGCGCGGGGCCATTGCCAACGCTCGTGCTGCCCGCGCCAACCCGGAGGTATCGGCCGTTGCCGCACCGAAGCAGGTCGACGCGGATCAGCCGTTCCGGCGCGCACTGTTCATCAGCCTGCTCAATCCGAAAGCGATCCTGTTCTGCGTGTCGTTTTTCATCCAGTTCGTCGATCCGGACTACGCCTACCCCGCGGTGTCGTTTGCCGTGCTGGGCGTGATCGTGCAGACGTGCAGTTTCCTGTATCTGAGCACGCTGATCCTGGCCGGTTACCGCCTGGCCGAGCACTTCCGGCAACGTCGCCGGTTGAGCGCCGGGGCAACCGGCGGCGTGGGCGCGTTGTTCGTCGGCTTCGGTGTGAAGCTCGCGACCGCGACGCTGAGTTAAATTTTTGTTGAGAACGTTATGCCAAAGCGCACAGACATCAAGAGCATCCTCATCATCGGCGCCGGCCCGATCATCATCGGTCAGGCATGCGAGTTCGATTATTCCGGCGCACAGGCCTGCAAGGCGCTGCGCGAGGAAGGCTACAAGGTCATCCTGATCAACAGCAACCCTGCCACGATCATGACCGACCCGGATACGGCCGATGTCACCTACATCGAGCCGATCACCTGGGAAGTCGTCGAGCGCATCATCGCCAAGGAGCGCCCGGATGCCATTCTTCCGACGATGGGCGGCCAGACCGCGCTGAACTGCGCGCTCGACCTGCATCGTCACGGCGTGCTCGACAAGTACAAGGTCGAGCTGATCGGTGCGTCGCCGGAAGCCATCGACAAGGCTGAAGACCGTCAGAAGTTCAAGGACGCGATGACCAAGATCGGTCTCGGTTCGGCCAAGTCGGGCATCGCTCACTCGATGGAAGAGGCGCTGGCGGTGCAGGCGCAGATCGTTGCCGAAATCGGTGGCAGCGGCTATCCGATGGTGATTCGTCCGTCGTTCACCCTCGGCGGCTCGGGCGGCGGTATCGCCTACAACCGCGAAGAGTTCGAAGAGATCTGCAAGCGCGGTCTCGACCTCTCGCCCACGCGCGAACTGCTCATTGAGGAGTCGCTGCTGGGCTGGAAGGAGTTCGAGATGGAAGTCGTGCGCGACCGCGCCGACAACTGCATCATCGTGTGCTCGATCGAGAACCTCGACCCGATGGGCGTGCACACGGGCGACTCGATTACCGTGGCCCCCGCGCAGACGCTGACCGACAAGGAATACCAGCTGCTGCGTAACGCGTCGCTCGCCGTGCTGCGCGAGATCGGCGTGGAGACGGGCGGTTCGAACGTGCAGTTCTCGATCAACCCGAAGGACGGCCGTATGGTCGTCATCGAGATGAACCCGCGCGTGTCGCGTTCGTCGGCACTGGCCTCGAAGGCCACCGGCTTCCCGATCGCCAAGGTCGCAGCCAAGCTGGCCGTGGGTTATACGCTCGACGAATTGCGCAACGAAATTACGGGCGGTGCAACGCCGGCGTCGTTCGAGCCGACGATCGATTACGTGGTGACCAAGGTGCCGCGTTTCGCCTTCGAGAAGTTCCGTGAAGCCGATGCCCGCCTGACCACGCAGATGAAGTCGGTCGGCGAAGTGATGGCCATGGGTCGCACGTTCCAGGAATCGTTCCAGAAGGCCATGCGTGGTCTGGAAGTCGGAGTGGACGGTCTGGACGAAAAGTCGACCGACCGCGACGAAATCGTGGCCGAAATTGGCGAGCCGGGCCCGGACCGTATCTGGTATGTGGGCGACGCCTTCCGTCTGGGCATGAGCCTCGAAGAGGTGTACGCCGAGACCGCCATCGATCCGTGGTTCCTCGCCCAGCTCGAAGCCATCGTCAAGAAGGAAAAGGCGCTCGCCGGTCGTACGCTGGAAAGTCTGTCGACCGAAGAGCTGCGCTTCCTGAAGCAGAGCGGCTTCTCGGATCGTCGTCTGGCCAAGCTGCTGGGCACCGATCAGACTGCCGTTCGCAAGGCGCGTATCGCCCGGAAGGTGCGCCCGGTCTACAAGCGTGTGGACACCTGCGCGGCCGAATTCTCGACGAACACCGCGTACATGTACTCGACCTATGAGGAAGAGTGCGAAGCCCAGCCGACCGACAAGAAGAAGATCATGGTGTTGGGCGGTGGCCCGAACCGTATCGGTCAGGGTATCGAGTTCGACTATTGCTGCGTGCATGCCGCGCTCGCGCTGCGCGAAGACGGGTACGAGACCATCATGGTCAACTGCAACCCGGAAACGGTGTCGACGGACTACGACACGTCTGATCGCCTGTACTTCGAACCGGTGACGCTCGAAGACGTGCTGGAAATCGTCGACCTGGAAAAGCCGGTCGGCGTGATCGTCCAATATGGCGGTCAGACCCCGCTGAAGCTCGCGCTCGATCTCGAAGCGAACGGTGTGCCGATCATCGGCACGAGCCCGGACATGATCGACGCCGCAGAAGACCGCGAGCGCTTCCAGAAGCTGCTGCAGGACCTCGGACTGCGTCAGCCGCCGAACCGTACGGCCCGCGCCGAAGACGAAGCCCTCAAGCTCGCGGCCGAGATCGGCTATCCGCTGGTCGTTCGCCCGTCGTACGTGCTGGGCGGTCGCGCGATGGAGATCGTGCACGAGCCGCGTGATCTGGAGCGCTACATGCGCGAGGCCGTCAAGGTGAGCAACGACAGCCCGGTGCTGCTCGATCGCTTCCTCGACGACGCCATCGAATGCGACGTCGACTGCATTTCGGACGGCAAGGACGTCTACATCGGCGGCGTGATGGAGCACATCGAACAGGCGGGCGTTCACTCGGGCGACTCGGCTTGCTCGCTGCCGCCGTACTCGCTGTCGGCCGAGACCATTGCCGAGCTCAAGCGTCAGACGGCCGAGATGGCCAAGGCGCTGAACGTGGTCGGCCTGATGAACGTGCAGTTCGCGATTCAGCAAGGCAACGGCGTCGACACGATCTATGTGCTGGAAGTGAACCCGCGCGCCTCGCGTACGGTGCCGTACGTGTCGAAGGCGACCGGCCGTCAGCTGGCCAAGATCGCCGCGCGTGCGATGGCCGGGCAGTCGCTCACGTCGCAGGGCGTGAACGGCGAGGTCGTGCCGCCGTACTACAGCGTCAAGGAAGCGGTGTTCCCGTTCGTGAAGTTCCCGGGTGTCGATCCGGTGCTCGGACCGGAAATGCGCTCGACGGGCGAAGTGATGGGCGTGGGCCGTACGTTCGGCGAAGCGCTCTTCAAGTCGCAACTCGCGGCCGGCTCGCGCCTGCCTGCGTCGGGTACGGTGTTGCTTACGGTCAAGGATGCGGACAAGCCGCGTGCCGTCGAAGTCGCCCGCATGTTGCACGCGCTGGGCTACCCGATCGTCGCCACGCGCGGCACGGCCGCAGCGATCGAAGCCGCCGGTATTCCTGTGCGTGTGGTCAACAAGGTGAAGGACGGCCGTCCGCACATTGTCGACATGATCAAGAACGGCGAAATCGCGCTGGTGTTCACCACGGTGGACGAAACCCGCACCGCGATTGCCGATTCGCGCTCGATCCGCATGTCGGCACAGGCACATAAGGTCACGTATTACACGACGATCTCAGGTGCCCGCGCCGCCGTGGAAGGCCTGAAGTACCTGCAAAACCTTGAGGTCTACGACCTTCAGGGGCTGCACGCGCAATTGCCGGCCTAAGCTCGAGTCAGTTGGAGCCAGCTGGCGGATTGCGGCAGGTGAGCTCGGGGCGAGGGGCAGTTGCCGCCGTCCCGGGCAAAGACGCAAAACAAATGGCGCGCCCGTTGGGGAACTGATCCCCGTCAGGCGCGCCAAATGCTTTAAACGCGCACCGAGTGTGCTCTGCATCGGGTGTCGCGCCGCACGACCGGTCCGCCGGTTGGCAGCGACGGCAACTCTGCTACACTAGCGCAACACAGGTGTCACAGCCGCGGTCGAGCGGCGTTCGCAAAAAGTGCGAATGCGGCTTAGCTGCGGCAATTTTTTTGTCTTTCGGAACAACGCGCATGAGTACCATTCCTCTGACCAAGCGGGGCGCTGAGCTGCTCAAGGAAGAGCTGCACCGCCTGAAGACCGTCGAACGTCCGAACGTGATCACTGCCATTGCTGAAGCCCGTGCGCAGGGCGATCTGTCGGAAAATGCGGAGTATGACGCCGCAAAGGAAAAGCAGGGCTTTATCGAAGGTCGCATTGCCGATCTGGAATCGAAGCTCTCGGCAGCGCAGATCATCGACCCGGCGGCGCTCGACGCCGAGGGCCGTGTGGTCTTCGCTGCGACCGTCGAACTCGAAGACCTCGAGAACGGCGGCACGGTCGAGTATCAAATCGTCGGTGACGACGAGGCGGACCTGGAGCACGGCAAGATTTCGGTGAGTTCGCCGATCGCCCGTGCATTGATCGGTAAGTACGCAGGCGATGTGGCCGAAGTGCAGGCCCCGAGCGGCGTGCGCGAGTACGAGATCATCGATGTCCGCTACGTCTGATGTGACGTCTGACGTGAGGTCTGCCGGCAGCGTGCCGCGGCTCGAACGTCTGTTCCGCCTGATCGCGACCCTTTGGTGCGGCAGCCAGTGGGCCATCGGTTACCTCGTGGCCCCTACGCTTTTCGCCGTACTTGAGTCTCGCATGGTGGCCGGCACGGTCGCCGGGCGACTGTTTCACACACAGGCCTGGCTGAGTCTGGTCTGTGGCGTGCTGCTGGTCTGGCTGGCAACGGCGCTCATCTCGCGTACGGCCGATGCGTCGGTGGCGCGTAGCTATCGGGCGCTGCGCTGGCTGGCAGTGGCGATGATGGTTTGCGTGCTGATCAGTTCGTTCGGTTTGCAGCCTTTCATGGCGCAACTGCGCGAGCAGGCGGAAGCATCCGGCGTCGACATTGGTCAATCGGCCTATGCCGCACGTTTTGGCATGCTTCACGGCATTTCGAGCGGTATCTATCTGCTGCAAAGCCTGCTGGGCATTGCGCTGATCTGGCGGCAGCCGGTGCGCGGCTAAATGCCGCAGCAGCGGGCGGGCACATGCCGGATTCGCTTCCGGCCCATGCCCGGCCCTTGGCCCGGCCCGTGCCCCGCTCATGTCGGACCATGCCAGACCAAAAAAAACGCGCCCGACGATGTCAGGGCGCGTTCTTTTGAGGGCGGGCGGATCGCGTTGCGCGCGTCGCCGTTGGGGACTTAGTCGTTGCGCTGGCGCTTGACGCTGGTCTGACGCTTCTTGGCGCGCTTGACGATGCCGCCAGCCGTCATGCGTTCGTTGCCAGCCACCGTCACCTTCTTGACCGTCGGGCGACGACCGGCGTTGGTGCTGGTCTTGACGACGGTCACGGTGCGCGGGGCACGGCCCTTGACCGTGGTGCCGGTGCCGCCGGACCGGGCGCGAACGGGCGTCGGCTTTTCGTCCGGCGTCGGGCGGTACAGCACCAGCAATTTGCCGATGTGTTGTACGGGCGCCGCACCCAATTGGTCGCAGATGGATTCGTAAATGGCCACGCGTGCGTCACGTTCGTCGCCGAACACCCGCACCTTGATCAGTTCGTGGGCCTTCAGGGCGCCGTCGATTTCCTTGAGCACCGCCGGCGTCAAGCCGTCGGCGCCGATCAGAACGACGGGATTCAGCGCATGGGCGGCAGAGCGCAAGTCGGCGCGTTGCGCCGGGGTCAGGGTCAAAGCGGGCATAGAAGACAGACGAAAGACAGACGAGACAAACGAGTTAGGATGCGCCCGCAACCCGTGGCATTGAGCCTGTTAGACCATCGGCATGTGCCGGCCGGCTAAAGGATTTTGGGCGCGCAAGGGCGTATTATCCTGCAAATTCGCAGTGTTTTTGAAGAATTATGGCAAAAAACCGTTTCAACCACGCGTGGTTGCACGATCACATCAACGATCCCTACGTCAAAATGGCGCAGCGCGAGGGTTATCGCGCCCGCGCAGCCTACAAGCTCAAGGAGATCGACGAACAGGACCGGCTGATCAAGCCCGGTCAGGTCATTGTCGACCTCGGATCGACACCGGGCAGCTGGAGTCAGTACGCGCGTAACAAGCTGGCGGCGGGCAAGCGCGTCGACGGCGGCATCGACGGGACGATCATCGCGCTGGACATTCTGCCGATGGAGCCGATTGCCGACGTCCATTTCCTGCAGGGCGATTTCCGCGAAGACAGCGTGCTCGAACAGCTGGAAGAAATTGTCGCTGGCCGGAAAGTCGACCTTGTAGTTTCTGATATGGCCCCCAACTTGTCCGGTGTGGCGTCGGCCGATGCGGCGCGGATCGAGCATCTATGCGATCTGGCGCTGGATTTTGCACAGCGACACCTGAAACCGGAAGGGGCGTTACTGGTCAAATGTTTCCACGGCAGCGGCTATAGCCAGATTGTCGAAAAATTCAAACACCAGTTCAAAACGGTGGCGCCGCGCAAGCCGAAGGCGTCCCGAGACAAATCCTCCGAAACGTTCATTCTGGGTCGGGGTTTGAAAAAACCGGCTTGATGCCCGTCAAACCAGCGCACTGGCGCTATGGTGGCGGTAGAGAATCACTATAGCGGTGCGCCTGCGAGTGGATTAGAATGAATTCCTGGCGCGAAGCGATTTCATGAAGGAGCAACGCTTTGAACAATAATATGTTTTCCAAAGCGGCGGTGTGGTTAGTCATCGCGCTGGTCTTGTTTACTGTTTTTAAACAGTTCGACAAGCCGCACGTCCAGGAGGGCGTGACGTACTCCCAGTTCATGGACGATGCCAAGAACGGCAAGATCAAGAACGTGGTGGTGCAGGGGCGCAGCCTTCAGGTGACGCCCAGCGACGGCCAGAAATACACCATCGTGTCGCCAGGCGACATCTGGATGGTGGGCGATCTCATGAAGTACGGCGTTCAGGTGTCGGGCAAGGCTGACGATGAACCGAACGTGCTCATGTCCGCCCTTTACTATCTCGGACCTACGTTGCTGATCATCGGCTTCTGGTTCTACATGATGCGACAGATGCAGGGTGGGGGTAAGGGCGGTGCCTTTTCCTTCGGCAAATCCCGCGCGCGCCTCATCGACGAGAATGCCAATCCGGTTACATTTGCCGACGTCGCGGGTTGCGACGAGGCCAAGTATGAAGTCGGCGAACTGGTCGACTTCCTGAAAGATCCGCAAAAATTCCAGAAACTGGGCGGTCGTATTCCGCGCGGCGTGCTGCTCGTCGGCCCGCCGGGAACCGGTAAGACACTGCTCGCGCGTGCCATTGCCGGCGAAGCCAAGGTGCCGTTCTTCAGCATCTCGGGTTCGGACTTTGTGGAAATGTTCGTTGGCGTGGGCGCTGCCCGCGTTCGCGACATGTTCGAAAACGCGAAGAAGCAATCGCCCTGTATCGTGTTCATCGACGAAATCGACGCGGTTGGTCGCCATCGTGGCGCCGGCATGGGCGGCGGTAACGACGAGCGCGAACAGACGTTGAACCAGATGCTGGTCGAGATGGACGGCTTCGAGGCCAACTCGGGCGTGATCGTGATTGCCGCGACCAACCGTTCGGACGTACTCGACAAGGCGCTGCTGCGTCCGGGACGTTTCGACCGTCAGGTCTACGTCGGTTTGCCGGATATCCGTGGCCGCGAGCAAATCCTCAAGGTGCACCTGCGCAAGGTGCCGATCGCGAACGACGTGGACGCCTCGGTCATCGCACGCGGTACGCCGGGTATGTCGGGCGCCGATCTGGCCAACCTGGTCAATGAAGCGGCGTTGTTCGCCGCACGCCGTAACAAGCGCATCGTCGAGATGCTCGACTTCGAAGACGCGAAGGACAAGATCTTCATGGGTCCGGAGCGCAAGTCGGCGGTCATGCGCGACGAAGAGCGCCGTGCCACGGCTTATCACGAGTCGGGTCACGCCGTGGTCGCCATGCTGCTTCCGGGCGCCGATCCGGTGCACAAGGTAACGATCATCCCGCGTGGTTGGGCGCTGGGTCTGACGATGCAGTTGCCGGAGCACGACAAGTACTCGGAGTACCGCGACACGATGCTCACGCAGATCGCCATTCTGTTCGGTGGCCGTGCAGCAGAGGAAGTCTTCATCAACAAGATGTCGACGGGCGCTTCGAACGACTTCGAGCGCGCCACCAAGCTGGCTCGCGACATGGTGACCCGCTACGGTATGTCGGACGCATTGGGCCCGATGGTCTACGTCGATACGGAGCAGGATTCGGTGTTCGGTCGCATGTCGGCCAAGTCGGTGTCGGAAGCCACGCAGCAGAAGGTCGACGCGGAAGTGCGCCGCATTCTGGACGAGCAGTACGCGCTGGCCAAGAAGCTGCTGGAAGACAACCGTTCGAAGGTCGAGTCGATGACCGAAGCCCTGATGGAATGGGAAACGATCGACGGCGAGCAGATCGGCGACATCATGGAAGACCGTCCGCCGCGTCCGCCCAAGGGTGGTCCGACGAATGGCGGTGCTTCGGGTGGCAACCCGCCGCTCAAGCCCAGCAACACCCCGGCGACCGTCTGACGAGCGCCACGACAGGACGACGACGTCCCCTGTCACCCGGAAAGGCCGGCATTTCGCCGGCCTTTTTGCATTCTGATGCCGAACGTCTGCGGCAAGTCCCGTCAGCGCCCGCCGGCCGACCGTTGCACCCGATGGGACGTAACGGTCATAACGGTCGTAACGGTTGTCACGGTCGGCAGGCGAGACCGTGAATTTCGGTGTTACCGAGTGTTTCCGTGGTCGAAGTGACGGACGATTCCGGTAACATTACGGCCATACAGGGCCTCCGGCCCCGCCGGAGCGCCGAGCTTGCGCCGATCCGTCGGCGGGCAGGCGGCCAACGGGCCTTCAAAAGGGGTCTTGATACCGGTCTTCGGGTTTTATTGAGCTACGAGCTTTCGCATGTCCACCGAGCAGTCGCAACCCCATTCTCTTAATGCCCCCAATGCCGTGTCGGCCGACGCGGCACAGGATATCGTCTTGCCGGCGAGTGCCGGGCAGGCCCCGGTCAAACCCGACACGCTGGCGCTGGGACCGCGCTTCCGGCTCGACGCCCGTCGCGTGCATGTCATGGGCATCCTCAACGTGACGCCCGACTCGTTCTCCGATGGCGGCAAGTTCGTCGCACGCGACGCTGCGCTGCGCCATGCCGAACAATTGCTGGCCGACGGCGCGGACATGCTCGACATCGGTGGCGAATCGACCCGTCCCGGCGCCGAAGCCTTGCCGGAAGACGCCGAACTGGCACGTGTCGTGCCGATCGTCGAGGCGTTGCGAGACTGCGGCGTGCCGCTCTCCGTGGATACCTACAAGCCGGGCGTCATGCGTGCGGTGTTGGCCGCGGGTGCCGACATGATCAACGATATCTGGGGATTCCAGCAGCCGGGCGCGATCGATGCCGTGCGAGACAGCGAAGCGGCGCTGTGCATCATGCACATGCTGCACGACCCGAAAACCATGCAGGACGCCCCGATCTACACGGACGTCGTCACCGAAGTGGCCGCGTTTCTCGACGGCCGTGTGGACGCCATGCTCTGCGCCGGTGTGGCGCCCTCGCGTCTTTATCTCGATCCGGGATTCGGTTTTGGCAAGAATCTCGCTCATAATCTCGCCTTGCTCAAGCATTTGCGGGTGCTGTCGCGTGACGGTCTGCCATTGCTCGTTGGTATGTCGCGCAAGCGGATGCTGGGCGAGATCACCGGTCGTCAGACGCCGCAGGAACGCCGGGTGGCGAGCGTTGCAGCCGCCATGTGCGCCGCCGAACGAGGCGCGGCGATCGTGCGGGTGCACGACGTCGCGGAAACCGTCGACGCGCTCAAGGTCTGGCAGGCGGTGCGCGAGGCCGACTGAGGCATTCGCCCCGTCCAGCCCCGGTGTCGCGCTGTACGCGACACGACAAGTACAAGACACAAGGAATGCGCGCGCGAACGGACCCTCAACCGGTTAACCTGCGCGACGCTTCAACTGGGAACGATGCAACGATGAAACGACGCTATTTTGGGACTGATGGAATTCGCGGCACGGTGGGCGAGAGTCCGATTACGCCGGAGTTCGTACTGCGCCTGGGCTACGCGGCAGGGCGCGTGCTGGCGGGCAACCAGACGCTGGGACGTCCCACGGTATTGATCGGCAAGGACACCCGTGTCTCCGGTTACATGCTCGAAGCTGCGCTGGAAGCCGGTTTCGCGGCGGCGGGTGTGGACACCATGCTGGCCGGCCCGATGCCGACACCCGCCGTCGCGTACCTCACCCGGGCGCTTCGTCTGGCGGCCGGTGTCGTGATCAGCGCGTCGCACAATCCGTATCACGACAACGGCATCAAGTTCTTCTCGGCCGACGGCAACAAGCTGCCGGATCAGACCGAGCTGGCCATCGAGGCCGAACTGGACAATCCGATGACCTGCGTGCGCTCCGAGCAACTCGGCAAGGCGCGCCGTCTGGATGACGCCGCCGGTCGCTACATCGAGTTCTGCAAGAGCACCTTCCCGAACGATTTCGATCTGCGTGGCATGAAGATCGTCGTCGATTGCGCCAACGGCGCGGCGTATCACATTGCACCGCACGTGTTCCACGAACTCGGCGCGGAAGTCATCGCCATCGGCAACCAGCCGAATGGTTTCAACATCAACGAGGACTGTGGCGCTACCGCGCCCGACGCACTCATGCGCGCCGTGCGAGCGAACCACGCGGATCTCGGTGTGGCGCTCGATGGGGACGCCGACCGTCTGCAAATCGTGGACAGCGCAGGCCGGCTCTACAACGGCGACGAACTGCTGTATCTGCTGGTAAAGGACCGTCTGAACAACGGCGGTGTGCCGGGGGCAGTCGGTACGCTCATGACCAACATGGCCGTCGAAGTGGCGCTCAAGGAACTGGGCGTGCCGTTCGTGCGCGCGAAGGTCGGCGATCGCTACGTGCTGGAGCAGTTGCACAAGCACGGATGGCAAATCGGTGCGGAGGGTTCCGGCCACATTCTGTGTCTGGACAAGCACACGACGGGCGACGGCATCGTCTCGGCCCTCCAGGTGCTCGCTGCCATCCGCCGTGCGGACAGCAAACCGCTCGCCAGGCTGCTGGAGGGCGTGCGCCTGTTCCCGCAGCACATGATCAACGTACGCACGCCCGCCGGTTACGACTGGCAGGCCGACGCGCGTCTGGCCGCGGAGCGCGAGAGCGTCGAGTCCAAACTGGGCGATTCGGGCCGCGTACTGATCCGCGCGTCGGGCACGGAGCCGGTGTTGCGGGTGATGGTCGAAGCGCGCGACGAGTCGCAGGCTTCCGGCTTTGCCCAACATCTGGCCAACGTGGTCAAGGCGGCGGCCTGATGGCTTGATGGGCTGACCGTTGGCCCCTTGGACCGCTGGACCGCTGGACCGCCGGTCCATCGCTTGACCGACCTATGCGTCGGGCCCTTGCATTTCCCCACCGGCGACGTCCGTTCTGACGTCGCCGCCCCCACCGCCAGGAATCGCCTGGCAACGTCGATCCCTTCAACCTTCCCTCGATAGTAATCCGAGCGCGGCATCGTGCGTTTGTGACAGTGCCCTCGGCGTCGTCAGACGGATTCCGACATCGTTTCGTCACTGTCACAGGGCTGACACAGACCGAAAGCGAGGCCTTTCACGCGTCTGATTTCGATGCGATCCCGCCGAAACCCGCGCCAATCCGAGATTCTTCCGATGCCGTGAGGCACACCGAGCGTCGCATGCAATGTGACGATTTCGAGGCGACTCCGTGACATTCCCATTGTGAGCTTTCGAAAATGACACATTACTGTCACATTCGGAATCTATTCTTCGAGCCATCCACACGCTGTACCACACCAACTCGGAGAGATCCATGAAGCTGATGAAGACTGCGATTGCCGGCCTGGCTGGCGTTCTGTTCGCCGCTGGCGCGATTGCGGGCGAGATTACGGGCGCTGGCAGCACGTTCGCCGCACCGATCTACACCAAGTGGGCTGACGCTTATCAGAAGTCGACCCAGAACAAGGTCAACTACCAGGGCATCGGCTCGTCGGGCGGCATCAAGCAGATTCAGGCAAAGACGGTCGATTTCGCCGGCTCGGACGCCCCGCTGACCGATGAAGAACTCGCCAAACAGGGTCTGTTCCAGTTCCCGACGGTTGTCGGCGGCATCGTGCCGGTCGTGAACGTGCCGGGCGTGAAGCCGGGCGAACTCGTGCTGTCGGGCGAAGTGCTGGGCGACATCTACCTGGGCAAGATCAAGAAGTGGAACGACCCGGCCATCGCCAAGCTCAACCCGAAGGTCAAGCTGCCGGATACCGACATCGCCGTGGTTCGCCGCGCCGACGGTTCGGGCACCAGCTTCGTGTTCACGAACTACCTCTCGAAGGTCAACGCCGAGTGGAAGAGCAAGGTCGGCGAAGGCACCACGGTCAACTGGCCCACGGGCACGGGCGGCAAGGGTAACGACGGCGTCGCGGCCTTCGTGCAGCGTCTGCCGGGCGCCATCGGCTATGTCGAGTCGGCCTACGCCAAGCAGAACAAGCTGACGTACACGGCCCTGACCAACGCCGACGGCAAGACGGTCGAGCCGACCGCCGAGACGTTCGCCGCCGCCGCCGGCAAGGCCGAATGGTCGAAGACGTTCTACCAGATCCTGACGAACGAGAAGGGCGACAAGTCGTGGCCGATCGTGGCAGCGACCTTCGTGCTCGTGCACCAGAAGGCTGACGCCGGCAAGGAAGCGCAAAGCGCCGACGTGCTGAAGTTCTTCGACTGGTCGTTCAAGAACGGCGTGAACACGGCCAAGGAACTGGACTACATCCCGCTGCCGGAAGACGTTCTGAAGCAAATCCGTGCCGGCTGGAAGGCCAAGGTTGCCGAGTCGGCTGCCAAGGCCGGCGTCTAAAGCGCCCTGCAATGAGGCACCCGACGATGCGCATGTGCGGTCTCGGGCGCCTTGATACCGGCATCATCCGCGCCGCCTGCGCCGAAGCCCGAATCATGATCCGGCAACGGCTGGCGGCGCGCTCACGCTGAGACGACATCATGGCAGAAGCCACCAGCCCCCTCGCAACACCGGGCGCACAGCGCGCCCCGTCTTCCGTTGGCGACTTTCTCTTCGCGCTGCTCACCCGCGCCGCCGCCCTCATCACGCTGCTCCTGCTCGGTGGCATCATCGTGTCGCTGATCATCAGCGCGTTGCCGTCGATCGAGAAGTTTGGCTTCGCCTTTCTGTGGACCAAGGACTGGGATCCGCCCGCAGAACAATTCGGCGCGCTCGTGCCCATCTACGGCACGATCGTCACTTCGGTCATCGCCCTGATCATCGCGGTGCCGGTCAGCTTCGGCATCGCCCTGTTTTTGACGGAACTCTCGCCCGTGTGGCTGCGCCGCCCGCTCGGCACCGCCATCGAACTGCTCGCGGCCATTCCGAGCATCGTCTACGGGATGTGGGGCCTGCTGGTCTTCGCCCCGATCTTCAGTCAGTACTTTCAGAAGCCGCTGGGTGCGCTGCTCGGCAACGTGCCGGTCATCGGCGCGCTGTTCCAGGGGCCGCCGCTCGGCATCGGTATCCTGCCCGCCGGCGTGATCCTCGCGATCATGATCATTCCGTACATCGCTTCGGTCATGCGCGACGTGTTCGAAGTCACGCCCGTGCTGCTCAAGGAGTCGGCGTACGGCATCGGCTGCACGACCTGGGAAGTGATGTGGCGCGTGGTGCTGCCCTTTACGAAGACGGGCGTCATCGGCGGCATCATGCTGGGTCTTGGCCGGGCGCTCGGCGAGACCATGGCCGTCACGTTCGTGATCGGCAACACAAACCTGCTCGACAACGTCTCGCTCTACTCGCCGGGCAACAGCATTACCTCGGCGCTGGCCAACGAGTTCGCCGAAGCCGGCCCGGGCCTGCACACGTCGGCCCTGATGGAACTCGGCCTGATCCTGTTCTTCATCACCTTTGTGGTGCTGGCGCTGTCCAAGCTGATGCTGCTGCGCCTCGAGAAAAGCGAAGGTAAATAATGATGACCCAACAAGCGCTCGAATTGGAATCGCCCGCCGTGAAGCCCACCGACGCCTTTACCCGCGTGCGTCTGCAAGCCTATCGCCGCCGCAAGAACATGTTCGCGATCGCCATGTCGCTCGCGGCCATGGCTTTCGGTCTGCTCTGGCTGCTGTGGATTCTGTACACCACGCTCTCGCTGGGCATCGGCGGCCTCTCGCTCTCGCTGTTCACGGAAATGACCCCCCCGCCGAACACGGCCGGCGGCGGTCTGGCCAACGCCATCATGGGTAGTCTGGTGATGGTCGGCGTGGCGACGCTGGTGGGCACGCCGCTGGGCATTCTGGCCGGTGTGTATCTGGCCGAGTACGGTCAGAAGTCCTGGCTTGCGAGCATCACGCGATTCATCAACGACATTCTGCTCTCGGCGCCTTCGATCGTGATCGGCCTGTTCGTCTATGCACTGGTCGTCGCACAGATGGGGCACTTCTCGGCATGGGCCGGCATCATCTCGCTGGCACTCCTGCAGATCCCCATCGTGATCCGCACGACGGAGAACATGCTCAAACTGGTGCCGAACAACCTGCGCGAGGCGGCTTTCGCGCTCGGCACGCCGAAGTGGCGAATCATCGTGAAGATCACGTTGAAGGCGTCCATCGCCGGCATCGTGACGGGCGTGCTGCTGGCCGTGGCGCGTATCGCGGGTGAGACGGCGCCGCTGCTGTTCACGGCGCTCTCGAACCAGTTCTGGTCGATGAACCTGAACCAGCCGATGGCCAACCTGCCGGTCACCATCTTCAAATTTGCCATGAGCCCGTTCGCCGAATGGCAATCGCTTGCCTGGGCGGGCGTATTCATCATCACCCTCGGGGTGCTGTTCCTGAACATTCTGGCGCGCACGCTGTTTGCCAAGAAGTAAGCGGCAACGACACACGACACGACGCGACCATAACGCCACGACAAACGCCTACCTGACGGTTGAGACAGACCATGACGAACCCGACGCAAGAAATCAAGCTGCCCTCGAAGATCGAAGTCAAGAACCTGAACTTCTTCTACGACAAGTATCACGCGCTCAAGAACATCAACCTGCGCATTCCCGATCGCAAGGTAACGGCCTTCATCGGCCCGTCGGGCTGCGGCAAGTCCACGCTGCTGCGCACGTTCAACAAGATGTACGCCCTGTATCCGGAGCAACGCGCCGAGGGTGAGATCAACATGGACGGCGAGAACCTGCTCACCGCGAAGCAGGACATCGCGCTGCTGCGCGCGAAGGTCGGCATGGTGTTCCAGAAGCCCACGCCGTTCCCGATGTCGATCTACGACAACATCGCCTTCGGCGTGCGTCTGTTCGAAAAGCTCTCGCGCTCGGAAATGGACGATCGCGTGGAGTGGGCGCTGACCAAGGCGGCGCTGTGGAGCGAAGTGAAGGACAAGCTGCAACAGTCGGGCTACGGCCTGTCCGGCGGTCAGCAACAGCGTCTGTGTATCGCGCGCGGCATCGCGATCCGCCCCGAAGTGCTGCTGCTCGACGAACCGTGCTCGGCGCTCGACCCGATTTCGACGGGCCGTATCGAAGAGCTCATTGCCGAGCTCAAGGACGATTACACGGTGGTGATCGTGACCCACAACATGCAGCAGGCCGCCCGTTGCTCGGACTTCACGGCCTACATGTACCTGGGCGAGCTGATCGAATTCGGCGAAACCGAGAAGATCTTCATCAAGCCGGACCGCAAAGAGACCGAAGACTACATCACCGGCCGTTTCGGTTGATGCCACGAGGAAAACCTGCGACATGAACGATAAACACCTCTCCAGCCAGTTCGATTCCGACCTGAATCAGGTTTGCTCGCGTGTGCTCGAAATGGGCGGCGTGGTCGAGTCCCAGATCGTGACGGCCATGCAGGGCCTGAACACGTTCGACCGTACGCTCGTCGACGAAGTGATCGCCAACGAGCACCGTCTGAACACGATGGAAGTCGAGATCGACGAAGAGTGCAGCAAGATCATCGCCCGCCGTCAGCCGACCGCGCGCGACCTGCGTTTGCTGCTCTCGATCTCGAAGACGATCACCAACCTCGAGCGCGCGGGCGACGAGGCCGAGAAGATCGCCAAGCGTACGCGCCATCTGCTCGAAGACGGCGCGGCGCAGAGCGTGAATTTCGCCGAAATCAAGCTCTCCGGCGAGATGGCTGCGCAATTGCTGCGTCGCACCCTCGACGCGTTCGCGCGCCTCGATATCGTGGCGGCGGCCGAGATCGTGCGCGACGACAAGGCCATCGACAATGAATTCCGCGGCTTCGTGCGAAAATTGGTGACGTACATGATGGAAGACCCGCGGACCATCTCCGCCGGTCTGGACTTCCTGTTCATCGCCAAGGCGATCGAGCGGATCGGCGATCACGCGAAGAACATTGCCGAGTTCATCATTTACATTGTCAAGGGCACCGACGTCCGGCACATTTCGCGCGAAGATCTGCAGCGCAAGGTGCAGGGCGAGTAAGGCACAAAAGCGGACAACACGCCTGACATTACTGAAGGTTTGAGAGGGAACCGATGCCTAGCAGCATTCTGATCGTGGAAGACGAGCCGGCAATTTCCGAGCTGATCTCCGTTAACTTGCAACACGCGGGTCACTATCCGATCCGGGCGTACAACGCTGAGCAGGCGCTCACGTTGATCAGTGACGTCCTGCCGGATCTCGTTCTGCTCGACTGGATGCTGCCGGGCAAGTCGGGCGTGACGTTTGCGCGCGAGTTGCGCGCGAACGAGCGCACGAAGCATGTGCCGATCATCATGCTCACCGCGCGCAGCGAAGAGCAGGACAAGGTGATGGGCCTGGAGATCGGCGCGGACGACTACGTCACCAAGCCGTTCTCGCCGAAGGAGTTGATGGCGCGCATCAAGGCCGTGCTGCGCCGCCGCGCCCCGCAATTGACCGAGGACGTGGTGAGCGTGAACGGTCTGAAGCTCGACCCGGCCACGCATCGCGTCACGAGCCATCAGTCGAGCGGCGACATCAAGCTTGACCTCGGCCCGACGGAGTTCCGTCTGCTGCACTTCTTCATGACGCACCCGGAGCGCGTGCACAGCCGCTCGCAGTTGCTCGATCAGGTGTGGGGCGATCACGTGTTCGTCGAGGAGCGTACGGTGGACGTGCATATCAAGCGGCTTCGCGCGGCGCTCAAGCCGGCAGGCCACGATGCTATGATCGAGACCGTACGCGGCAGCGGCTATCGTCTGACGAAGTCCGTCTGACAAGGAGAGGCCGGCGCGCCCGAGCGGGTCGGTCGCTTCCGGACCGTCAGGTTCGTCAGGTTCGTCCGGTGCGTCTGGCCCCATTGGCGCCATCGAACGCTGTGCTCAGCGCCTGCCGTGCCCATGCCGCGCCCGCCCGTGGGGTACCGCGCGGCAACCTTCCTGTGCATCGTCTATGAATATCATCTGGGCCCGCGCGCTGGCGTTCCTCATCCTGCAAGCGGCCATTTCGGTGGCTGTCGGCTGGATGTTCGGTGCGAGCGCAGGTTACGTCACCGCGGTCGTTCTGCTGGTGATACAGCTTTTCTTCAACGTCTATCACGCGCAGCGACTTTGGCGTCTGCTCGAAGCGCCGGTCTACGGCGAAGTGCCGAGCGCACTCGGGTTGTGGGGCGAAATCTATTACCGGCTGCACAAGCTGGCCAAGCGCTGGCATAACCAGGTCAAGCAGGTGGAACAACAGCACGCACGCTTCATTCAGGCGATCCAGGCATCGCCCAACGGCGTGATCATGCTCGACGAACAAAACCAGATCGAGTGGTGCAATGCGATCGCCGAGACGCATTTCGGTATCGACGCCCGGCGAGATCTGCGTCAACAGATCACCCATCTTCTGCGAACACCGGCCTTCGTGCATTACTTGTCGTCGGAGCGCTACGACGAGGCGCTGCTCATGCATCACATGGGCGAAAAGCGCAACAACGTGCTCTCGATGCAGGTGTTTCCCTATGGCGACAATCGCAAGCTGATCATCTCGCTCGACGTGACCGATCTGGAGCGCACCGACGCGATGCGGCGCGACTTCGTGGCGAACGTCTCCCATGAACTGAAGACACCGCTCACGGTGCTCTCCGGCTTCCTGGAGACCGTTGGCGAGCTGCCATTGTCGCCAGACGAGATTCAGCGTTACGTCGAGATCATGCGTCAACAAGCCGGGCGCATGCAGAACATCGTGAACGATTTGCTGACGTTGGCGAAGCTCGAAGGCAGCGGCAAACCGCCGCCGGACGACCGCATCGACATGGGCATGCAAATGCGCTCGCTGCGTGGCGATGCCGAGGGGTTGTCGCAGGGTCAACACGTGATCGAAGTGCTCGGCGCAGACGGTCTCGACCTGCGCGGCGCGGAAGGCGAGTTGCACAGCGCGTTCAGCAACCTGGTGAGCAATGCCGTGCGTTACACGCCGCAGGGCGGCAAGATCCGCATCGAATGGGGGGCGACGGAAGACGGCGGCGCGCGTTTCGCCGTCATCGATTCAGGACTCGGCATTCCCGCCGAGCACATCCCCCGGCTGACCGAGCGCTTCTATCGCATCGACCGCAGCCGCTCGCGCGACACGGGGGGGACAGGGCTCGGACTCGCCATCGTCAAGCACGTACTCACGCGCCATCAGGCCGATCTGCGCGTGACCAGCGAGGAGGGGCGCGGCAGCACGTTCGCCATCCATTTCCCGCCGACGCGCGTGGTGCATCGCACGCTGATCGAGGCCCCGAAGCAGGTGTCGGTGGACGGTTGACACGGGGCAGCATGCGGGTGGGTCAGCGCGACCGATTTCCGTAGAAAAAAAGGCGCTCGACCTCGCGGCCGAGCGCCTTTTTCGTTGGGCGTTGCGGCGCGTGCCCGCGAAGTCGTCCGCTCAGTTCCCCGTTTGCACGTGCTGCGTGATTTCCTGCATCAACACCATCTGGCTGTTGTATGGCGTCTTGCCCGCCTTACGTCGCGCGTAGCTGCCGTCTGGCCGCATGAGCCACGACAGCGTGTTGTCGCGCAGATGCACCATCAGCCCTTCGCGAATCACGCGCGCCTTCAGGCGCTTGTCTCGCACGGGGAACGCAACTTCCACGCGACGGAAGAAGTTGCGCTCCATCCAGTCGGCGCTGGAGAGCATGACGTGCTCGTCGCCGTTTGCGTAGAAATAATAGATGCGATGGTGTTCGAGAAAGCGCCCGACGACCGAGCGCACGGTAATGTTCTCTGACAACCCCTTTACCCCGGCGCGCAGTGCACAAACCCCTCGCACGATCAGGTCGATCTTCACGCCGGCGCGCGATGCCTTGTAAAGCTCGGCAATGATCGTCGGTTCGAGCAGCGCGTTCATCTTGGCAATGATGCGGGCCTTTTTGCCGGCCATCGCCGCTTCCGTCTCACGGCGAATCGCTTCGAGCAGGTGCGAATGCATCGTGAACGGCGACTGCCAGAGGCCATGCAGGTGAGTCTGGCGACCAATGCCGGTGAGTTGCTGGAACACGACGTGGACATCGGCGCACAGCGCTTCGTCAGCGGTCATCAGGCCGAAGTCGGTGTACAGACGCGCCGTGCGCGGGTGATAGTTGCCGGTGCCGAGGTGAACGTAACGCTTGAGGAACGTCTTCTTGCCCTGGCGCGTGCGACGCACCACGAGCAGCATCTTCGCGTGGCACTTGTGGCCGACCACGCCGTAGACGACGTGCGCGCCAACCGCTTCGAGGCGCGCCGCCCAGTTGATGTTCGTCTCCTCGTCGAAGCGCGCCAGCAGTTCCACGACCACCGTGACTTCCTTGCCGTTGCGCGCGGCTTCCATGAGGGCGTCCATGAGCGCCGACTCGTTGCCGGTACGGTAGATGGTCTGCTTGATGGCGACGACATCCGGATCGCGCGCCGCTTGCAGCAGCAGTTCGAGCACGGGCTGGAAGCTGTCATACGGATGATGCAACAGCAGATCGCCCTGATCGATGAGATCGAACATGGCGGGCGAAGCGCTCATGCGCTTGGGCAATGCCGGAACGAACGGTACGAATTTCAGGTCCGGCCGGTCGACCATCTCCGGCAGCGGCATCAGGCGCACCAGATTGACGGGCCCTTTGACGCGGTAGCAGTCCGAGTCGGCCAGTCCGCACTCCGTCTGGAGTCGGCGCACCAGGCGTGCCGGGGCGCCGGCGTCGACTTCGAGCCGAACGGCGTCACCGAGGTGGCGCGCGGGGAGCTCGCCTTGCAGCGCGGTGCGTAAATTGGTGATTTCGTCTTCGTCGACGAACAGATCGCTGTTTCGCGTGACCCGAAACTGATGGCACGCCTTGGCGGTAAGGCCGGGGAACAGCTCGCTGGCAAAACGCAGCATGAGCGAGCTGAGCAGCACGAAGCTGTTCGGCAACGGCGCGAGCGCGGCCGGCATGGGCACCAGACGGGGCAGGGCGCGGGGCGCCTGAACGATGGCGAGTTCCGCGTCGCGGCCGAAGGCGTCCTTGCCTTCGAGTTCCACGGCGAAGTTCAGGCTCTTGTTGAGCACGCGCGGGAACGGGTGCGCGGGATCCAGCCCGATGGGGGTGAGCACGGGGACCAGTTCGCGCAGGAAATAGTCGCGCGCCCATTCGACTTGCGCGTCGTTCCAGCTGCCGGACGGGTGAAAGGCGATGCCCTCGGCCTCCATGAGCGGGAGCAGGCTGTCGAACATGGCATATTGCTTCTCGACGAGCGCCTGTGCCCGGGCGCAGACTTGCGTGTAAACTTGCTGAAACGTCATGCCGTCGGGCGTGAGCATGCCCGGATTTTCGCGCATCTGCTCCTTGAGCCCGGCGACGCGAATTTCGAAGAATTCATCCAGATTGCTACTCACGATACAGACGAAGCGCAGGCGCTCGAGCAATGGCGTGGCCGGATCGGCTGCCTGGGCAAGCACGCGTTCGTTGAACGCGAGAATGCCCAGCTCGCGGTTGAGCAGCGGGTAATTCATGTTGAACGTGCGGAAGACATGGGATTGGCGTGAATTCTTCATTCGTATTGTTACAGTTATATGACATTCACATTTGTCAACGACGTGTCATATTCGATTTGTAACGTATTCGTCATTTATTTGTCGAGTGCCCGTCATGCTTTTAAAGTTGAGCATCGGGCTTTTCGGCCTTCTTCGCTTCGGCGCATTCCCACATGAGCACCCCATCGCCATTGTTAGCGGCCGTCGACCTCGGCTCGAACAGTTTCCGCCTGATCATCGGCCGCGTGGAGGAAACATCCGCGGGGACGCAGATCTATCAGGTCGATGCGCTGCGTGAACCGGTGCGGCTCGCGGCGGGACTGAACGCCGAGAAGTACCTCGATCATCCGTCCCAACAGCGGGGCTGGGAGGTGCTCAAGCGTTTCGGCGAGCGACTGCGCGGCTTTCATCCCGATCAGGTGCGGGCGGTGGCAACCAACACGTTGCGCGTTGCCAAGAACGCGCAGGACTTTCTTGGCGAAGCCCAGCGTGCCCTGGGGTTTCCCATCGAAGTGATTGCCGGACGTGAAGAAGCGCGCCTGATTTACGCCGGGGCGGCGCATTCCGTGCCCACGTGTGCGGGCAATCGTCTCGTCGTGGACATTGGCGGCGGCTCGACCGAGTTCATCATCGGTCAGGACTACGAGCCATTGATCATGGAGAGTCTGTACATCGGCTGCGTGAGCCACAGTCGGCAGTTCTTCCCCAGCGGCAATGTCGACGAGTATGCGATGAAGCAGGCCGAACTGGCCGCGCGTCGCGAAATTCAGATCATTTCCGCGACCTATCGTGAAGCGGGGTGGTCCCAGGCGATCGGGTCGTCCGGCACGGCGCGTGCCCTGGCCGAGTTGCTCGAAGCCAATGGCTTTAATGACGGCGGCGTGCACGGCCTGACCCGTGGCGGCCTTGAGCGTCTCAAGCGCGCCCTCATCAAGGCGGAGAACGCCAATCGTCTGAAACTGGCCGGGCTCAAGCAGGATCGTATTCCGGTGTTGCCGGGCGGCCTGTCGATCATGTTGTCCGTCTTCAACGAGCTCGAAGTCGATCACATGGAGACAACCGACGCCGCGCTGCGTCTGGGGGTCATGTACGACCTGCTGGGGCGTACGCAGCATCAGGACATGCGTGCCGTGACGGTCGAGCAGTTCGTGCGCCGGTACGGCGTGGATCGAGCGCAGGCCGAGCGGGTCGGGCGTCTCGCCATTTCGCTGTATCGTCAGTTGCCGCTCGACGTGGCGGGCGCGCACGCCAAGGACGCCGAAGACGAAGCCAGCGAAGTGGACGATGGTCGTGAGGAAGGCGAGGCCTTGCTCAACTGGGCGTCGTCGCTGCACGAGATGGGACTCTCGATCTCGCACAGTGCTTATCACAAGCACTCGGCCTACATCGGAAGCAATGCGGATATGCCGGGCTTCTCACGCCCGGATCAGGCGCGTCTTGCCGAGTTGCTGCTGGGGCACGTCGGCAAGTTGGGCAAGCTCGCCTCGCAGGCGCAGCAGGTCGATTGGCAACTGCTGTTTTGCCTGCGGCTGGCGGTCCTGTTCTGTCGTCGCCGTACAGACGCGCTGCCGGACAGCATCGAAGTCGAACGTCTGGGCGACGGCTTTCAGGTGTCGGTGCCGCGTCAGTGGATCGATGCCAATCCGCTCACCGATTACAGCTTGCAGCGCGAAGCGCAGGAGTGGGAAAAGATCGGCATGCGCTACAAGGTCGTGTACGCCTGACGTGCGCAGTGCCATCGGCATGTGAGGTGCAGCAAACGAAAAGCCCGGCATTTGCCGGGCTTTTCGTTCCTCTGCACGTTGGCCTGCAAGGCTGCAACGCTCAGGGGCGCAGTACCTCGGGGGATCGTCTGTCAGGCTTGTTGGAGCTTGCTCACGAGTTCCGGTCCGAGGAAGTGACGCGCGTAACGCGGATTCATGTCGGAGAGGCGGAACAGGGTGAGGAAATCCGCGGTATTGAAGTCGGGGTCCCAGGCCGGCGCGCCGCAGATGCGGGCGCCCAGACGCAGGTAGCCTTTGACCAGAGCAGGCGGCTCGACGTCGAGCGTCGATTGCAGCTCGTCGACCGGTAGTGCGATGCGGGGCACGGCGTGGTACTCGGCCGGGGCCATGGAGGTGTCCTGGAGCTTGCGGTAGAGGCTCGCGGCGTAGTGGCCGCCATCGGCCATCGGCACGCTCGCGCAGCCGAGCATCGTCTCCAGTCCGTTGCGCAGCATGTACTCGGCCAGACCGCTCCAGAGCGCCATGATGACGGCGCCGTTGCGGTAGTCGGTATGTACGCACGAGCGACCGGTTTCGAGCATCTTCGGGCGCAGATGGTCGAGGCGCGACAGATCGAATTCGCCTTCGGAGTACAGGCGGCCGAGGCGTTTGGCCTGGGAGGGGGGCAATACGCGATAGGTGCCGACAACCTTGAGCGAGTCCTGATCGCGCACGATCAGGTGGTCGCAGTATTGGTCGTATTCGTCGACGTCGAGGCCAGCCGGGCCCTTGACCGATGCGCCCATTTCTTCGGCGAAGACCTGGTATCTCAGGTGCTGCGCTTCACGAAGCTCGCTTTCGTCGCGTACCCACGCCACAGCCAGATTCGGTTTGACAGGCGTTTCAGGGCGAGGAAGACGCCTCCGCGACGTGGGGGTCAACGAAGAGAGCGGCATAGTGGGGTTCGGCAGGTCGCGCATAAAAGCCCTTTTTGTGACGGTCGCGTTGCGACGTACTTTAAAAAGCATCAATGTCGATTCCGTGAACGGTAGACGACAATTCTATGACAAAACGTCCGCTGTCATGAGGCAGCCCCCTGATTCATTGCCTTACGACGTCCATTCCATGGGGCTTTCGGGGTTTTGGGATGGCGAGTGCGCAGCGCGCACGAAATGTGTCAGATCAGGTCCGGATTGATGACGGCGCGCACCACGACCTGGCTTTCGTCTTCCCGGCGGCGGGAAGCGAGCCACCAGATACCGCCCTTTTTGATGGTCCAGTAGGCCTCCTGACCGCTGAGCAGGAGCGCGGCGAGTTGACCGAGGGCCGGTTGATGGCCGACCAGCACGACGGTCTGGGCGGTGCCTGGCCAGTCGATGGCGCCGAGCAGTGTGACGGCGTTGGCGCCCGGGGCGAGGTCGCGCACGATGCGGGGCGTCGGCGTGAGCGCCTGAGCGGTCTGAACGGCGCGAACGGCGGGGCTGGACAGAATCAGCGCGTCGTCGGGCAGGCGGGGGCGGAGCCACTGAGCGGCCTTGTCGGCCTGTTTGCGGCCCCGATCGGTAAGTTCGCGGGCCAGATCGGCCTGGGCGCTGAGGGCGAGGGTGGCAGGCAGGTTTTCGGCGTCGGCGTGACGCCAGAGAATCAGGTTCATCGACACGGGTTCTGGCATGGTGAACCTCCCACTATGGCGGGCTTTCATGGCGGCGGCATGACCGTCGGTGGAACCGGGATGACGGTGTCATTGTGCACCGCCCATGCAGTCGGCGCCGGGAAAATGCCGGGAATCTGCACAACCATTTGACGCGGCGCAAGGAAACCTCTAGAATTCGTCCTCTTTCGTCGGAGCGTAGCGCAGCCTGGTAGCGCATCTGATTTGGGATCAGAGGGTCGTAGGTTCGAATCCTATCGCTCCGACCAGCAGGATCAAGGGGTTAGCTTCGGCTAACCCCTTTTCTTTTGTCCCTGCAGTGTGCCATTGCTACTCCTTTGCTACCATCTGTAGCGGCGTCAATAAGGAGCATTGAATGATGGCAATGGCTTGCGTTCCGGACGAGTTTCGCCTCTTCGTCGTTCGTGCCGATTGGCGCGATTCCAATTTATATCCTCGGGATACGCTCCACGACCCATCGATTTGGGCATGGGAATTCCTGCGTAGGAATAATGGTTACGCGCGGGACTATGACTATTGGAATGATAGGGTATGTGAAGATGTACCGGCAATCCCGCTGCCAAAGATGCTGCTCGACGGCTACTATTGCGATCCCGAAGCCATTCCGGGAATGAGGTACGACGAGTATAAGAAGGCATACCCAATCCATGTAGTCCTTTCCGTCCAGGATTACCTTCGCGAGCGTTGGGGTGTTATTCGTTTGGTTGACCCGTCGCTATCAGCTGCAGAAGTAGAGAAGCGTTTCCCAGGAGATGATCCACGAAATCGACTTTCGTGGATATTCGCGTCGACTACGCCGCAAGTCATCAGTCCTGCCCCCGGGTTTTCTGCCAAGAGTTACTTATTTCATAAGCACTTATCGTTGCCTGTTTCTGGATACTGCACGGGCACCGAAGTGATGGTTCGCCTTGATATCACTGGAAACTTCGATGTGCAAATGGACTCGCTCCGACGGAAAATCGGCGGGCTCTTTGAAGGAGGGGATCGTGGCGGTGAGACGCTCAGCGGCAGTCGCGAGCAATTCCTTCAGATTCTTGAGCATTCAGTTGGTTCTTCCGTTGATGCGGATCAAAGAGAAGCGCTTGAGGCGTTTCTCGCAGTTAATTCAAACTGGAATTCCACGTCGGCGAGATACGATACGCTCCAGAGCACTGCTCGAATGGTCGATCTCATCGGGTCCCTCGAGGCGGGTACGCTGAAAGGCGAGTTGGAAGCAAAGTGGGGGGACAAATTTCCCCCGATCTCAGTATCTGGGTTGGATTTTTCGCTAAACCCATATCTTTCGCCCAGTCCAGCCCACTACTTGCAGGAGCATCTGCGCATACGCGTTCCATTGCGGAAGGCGTTGCATAAATACTTCACTTTTCACCACCTCTCCGGAGGGAAGTCAGTGATTAAGCTGATCAATCGGTGTTTGGACAACGCATACCAGTTCGCCGGAGGCGGCCACGCGCAGGTGGCAAGAATGTCGCCTCCTAAACGAACGAAGAAAAAAAGATAACGCAATACATTTTCGTCCCCCGACCATTTTGTATTCTCGCTCAGGGCTGATCTCCATAAATTGACGTTGCCACGAAGGTTGTGGCGAAACTTCATGAGACTAGGAGATCAGCATGACCGAAACACCCGTCCCCGTGCCGTATGTACTCCAGGAACTGCTGCATGAGTTCCTGGACGATCGCGCACTTTCGTCCAAACTTGATCTGAGCCCGAAGACCCCGGCGCAGTGGCGCTATCTCGGCAAATTTTCGGAGGAGTTGCCCTACTACAAGTTCGGCCGCTCCGTCCGCTACCGCCGTGAAGATGTTGACGCGTTCATTGAAAAGATGCGCGTTGGCGGCGTTGCTGCGGAGGTCTACCGTGCCGAATAAAGCTCTGTCCAACGCTGGTCCTGTCCACCGCCGCGTCGACGGCACGGGGGCTGTCACTCGCCGTCGTAGCATGTCCTTCCTCGCGAAGATCAACAGCATTTCGTCTGGCTTGACGGTTGTCGAAACTCCCGAACCCTGTTTGGGGGCGGTTCGCGAGACCTTCGAAACGCAGTTCGCGTGCGGCGGTGAGATTGCCGGCGTTTGCTCGCCTCCGGCCGAGTTTGTGTGGTCCATGCATTCCGGAGGTGTGCGCGTGCTGGACGAACTCAATGCGCTTGCCGCCTTGGAAGGCAATGCCAAGCACACGGCTCCCCGTGAGTTCTATCAGGTTGGGACGCGCCGCAACTACAATTTCTGCAGCGATGAAGGACTGGAAACGCTTGTGCCTATTATTGATAGCGCTAACTGTGGGTGCGTAACCTTTTCGCAATCCTGCGGCGCGCTGTCACTGGAACAATTGGTCGCCGCTATCTACGAAATTCGTTCGGCAGCCGAGAAGTCGTCGGCCTACGCGGTGATGTTCATCGGTCATTCCGAACGAGAGCAGATGCCGGACATTCGTGATTTCTGCGACGAGTACTTCAACGTTGAAGAGTGCGAGCCCGATCCGAATGCCCACCAGGCGTTCTCGATTGCATCCGCGCGACTCCGTAACATGTACGTGTTCGGCTACGGCAAGGTGATGTGCAACCTTCGCATGACTGACATGGGGTACGAGCGAACGTTCGAGCCGTTCATCGCCAAGTCGCTTCTTGATCGCTTGATCTGGAAGTTGCGTGCGTCCGGCAAGTCCCTTGCTGAAGTCGGCAGCCTGGTTGACCTGCACAAGTCGAACGTGAAGCGCCGCTTGGATGAAATGCGTCCTCCCTGTAAGCAGACGATCCCGATGAGCCAGCTTGAACAGTACATCGACTCGCTGGTCTTCGACGACGTGGATACGTCGAACTCGGACCTCCCGGTCGACGACTTCGATTAAGCGTTGCGGGCGGGAATCGCAATTCGCGCAACTGGCGCAACGCCGGGCTAGGTCACACTAGCCCGGCGTTTTTCATTCGAATCCATTCTTTCTGCTCGGGAGCGATGCGCCCCCTTTTCTCGCCTTATACTTGCTCGCTCCCGAGCGGAGCGCATTGTGCGCATCAACAGAAACGATCCGGGGAATTAGCAATCGATCGCTACCGCCACAGAATACTAATCTATATCCCCTCATCTACGTCCACCGCTAGGCTTCCGCAGCAACATCCCCCAAAATTCCCCGCAGTTCTCCTCATCCACGATGTCGAATCCAAGAAGTTGTAAAGGGCATGTGCAGCTCCCTTTTACTCAACTCGCACGAAGGATTCGCGTGATCGATCTGGCCGACATCACATTTCCGTTTCGACACAAGCCGTTCGGTAACGAACGCATCAAGGTCGCTGAGAATAGTGCGTCAGCGCAGCCCGTGTCGAAGCGCTACAGCACTACCGTCTCGCTGCATCCGAACGGCGCGCCCATCAAGGTGACGTCGCTCGAGAATGGTGCCGCCATCAACATCCGAACTACGCCGCTCACTCCCCTGCAAGGGCACAACGTGTTCGGCTCGAACGATGTGAACATGTTGTGCTCGGCATTGATCTGTGCCGTGCTTGACGCGATGAAGCTGAAACACACAGAGCAGCAGCGCATTGCGTGGCGAGCAGGCAACTTCACTCTTGATGCGCTGGATATCACGCAACGATTCGTCTTACCTGACGGCATTGCGCAGAAGCAAATCTTCGAACACATTCGCCTGAATTCGACCTGGGAATTCCGTCCCGCAGTGATATCGCAGGGCGTTGGTGTTCGTGTCGAAGCGCCTCGTCGTAACGCTGCAGTCTTGTTCTACGACAAAGCGCAGAAACTGACCGATCAGCGCACGCGTTCGCTCAAGTATCTTCGGGCGGTTGTCGGCGAAGATGCTGCGGAAATTTGGCAAGATCTCAACGTCATCGCGAAGCGGAGCGTTCGCGTCGAACTCAAGCTGGAAAAGAAGTATCTGTCGCAGCACAAGCTCAGTCGCGGTTCGGCGTGGACCGTGGAAAAGGTGCGCGAAGTGTTCTGGGAAGAAATGGCCCACCTTTGTCTTGAGTCGTATGTGCCACTGTCGCAGTTGCGCGACAAGATCGATGGCGTCAGTAAGCACCTGCGGTACATGCTGGAACTGTGGGCGCGTGGGGCCGATCTGCGGACGATGTGCCCGGTGTCGACGTTTGATCGTCATCGCAGGGCAATCCGTGCATCGACAGGCATCGACATCCTTCTCGACCGCCCGATGATTGATCCCCTGCCTCTGGCGGAGATTTTCTCCGTTGATAACATGCGCCCGGATTTTCCTAAGTGGGCTAGCCGTTACCCGGCGTGTGCGGTTGGTGCTCGTGCTCGCCGCTACCCGTAAGTGGGTGCGAAGTGGTTCGTGAGGTGCCCTTGCCGCTCGAACCACTTGATCCGTCCACTGAAACACTCGACGACTTCTGCTCACCCACCTCGTGCATGCGTTCCGCCAAGACTGACGTTGCCGTGACCGCAACGTCAGTCTCGGTTCATCTCTAAGGAATTAGCACACCACCAAACGATGATCAATTGCGAGTTGAGAGTAGCAACGCAGCCCGAAATCACGCACCCAGGCCCGGAAACCGAGCAACCAATGCTGAGACCGCGCGGATTCTGGCGTGGAAGCAGTAACGTTGACCTATCAGGTTCATTTCCAGAAATACCCTGACAAGCTTCCATATCGAAAAGATGGCCGCAACGCTTACTACCGCGTGCTCGAATTTCGGTCGTCCCGCAATGCTGAGCTGTCGGCGGCACGGTGTGACCATGGTGGCGGGCGAATAATGTAAAGAAACCATCCACCGCCCCCCGCTATCGTTTGAGCAACCGCGTCATCCAATCCGGGCGAGCGAATGTGGTGGACGGTGCCAGACGTCAAAAAAATTCCGCGTGCTCATATTTCTGTGAAGCGCCGGTGGCGTTTCCCTCCTCGATTCATCTAGCCCTTCCACGAAAGCCCAAGACGATCGGTCACCCCCTCCCGAGCTCAGGGCTCCGGACATCGGAGAAGGTCGAGCTGAAGATGATTCATATGACCCATTGATCGCAACTCCATGCTGATGTTTAAGCAATGCCCTTCGGAGAACCTCCATGCCTATTGAAAAACAGCAACCCGATAAATCGGTGAGCCGGCGCGCGACTCACGTGCGTCAGGGTAGCAATAGCGACTTCCTTAAGCAGATCAACACGATGCCGCATGGCTTGATCGTCGTCAAAGCCCCCGAACCCTACTCGTGGTGGGTTCGTGAAGCCGTCGAGAAGCAGTTCGTTTGCGGTCACGAAATTGCTGGCGTGTGCCTGCCTTCGGTCCGTTTCTTGTGGTCCATGCATTCCGGTGGAGCGCATGGGCCGGACAAACTCAGCCTTGCCACACTGGGGGGCACGTCCGCAAACCCTGTTCCTCGTATGTTTTGCAATGTCAGTTCGCGCAGCAACTATAATTTCAGCAGCGACGAAGGGTTGGACACCGTCGTGCCGATGATCGAAAGGGCAAGCGGCGGATGCGTTACCTTTTCCCAACCCAGTGACTTGCTGTCCCTCGAGCGATTTATTGACGCGATGCATGAGATTCGCTCGGCTGCGAAGAAATCGTCGACCTATGTCGTGATGTTCATCATCCCTTCGGACCAACAGGAGATGCCGGACATTAGGGAGTTCTGTGACGATTACTTCGACGTGGAAGCCTGTGAGCCCAATCCGAATGCACATTACGCGTTCTCGATCGATTCCGCGCGACTCACTGATATGTATGGCTTCGGCTTTGGAAAGATGATCTGCAACTGTCGTGTCTTTGATGCCGGTTACGAAAGTGATTTCGAACCGTTTATCGCTAAATCGCTGATTAACCGTTATATCTGGCGACTTCATGCGTCCGGCAAGTCACTGAGTGCCATCGCGGAATTGATCTTTGTGCACAGATCAACCGTCAGGCGTCGCTTGAATCAGATGCCACGGGTGTATCCACTGGATTTCGACGAAGATGAGGAGGAACGCTACTTCGACGAAATCTACTTTGGCGGCTCTGTGCGGCGCGGTGACGACGAATCGATCGACTTCTTCAAGAGTTTCGTCCGCCAGTCGCAACGGTAGCAACTTGTGCAATTCTGAGTTCTGGCGACCGGACTCGGAGTTTTCTTCTTTTCGCGACTAGACAACAGGCGCTTCTCGTTTGTGTGGACGCAATACTCGTGTTCGACGTTGCACATGTTTGCAAAACGTCAGCGAAGCTCCGAGTGACGGAGTAGGACGAGCGTTTCAATTGGAAGGCCTATCGATCATCGGCCAACGGAGACTTTCCCGACCGAAAGGGGGCAAAGCTAACAGTAGCTAGTCCGATTTGGAAAATTCGGTTCCAGCTCATCCCAATCGCGCCATCTCAGTGACCTGCCCCCATCATTAGTGCCAATGAGCTTATACCAGCTCCTGAAATGCGGCCGAAGCATCCGCGATCGCGTTATACGCTATCCGTAAGTGAGGATGAAGTGGTTCGTGAGGTGCCCTTGCCGCTCGAACCACTTCATTCGTCCAATGCAACCCCCGCTCATTTTCCGTGGCGCGAACGTTTCATCGAGACTCATGTTTGCCGACACGGCAACGTGGGTCTCGGCTCATTGGGAGGGGATTAACATCCCACCAAGCGATGATCGATGGCCAGTTGAACCTCGCAGATCAACTCGCTGGTGATGACGTCCAGTTCCTCCGTCTTGGGCAGCTTCAGCTTTTTCGCACCGATCGCTTCGATCAGCTCGACGCCGTCGTAGGGCACTACCTCAATTGTGATGTCCCACAATGCCGCTCGCTCTCCGATATCGATGTCTACGACACATCCGCGATAAATGAAATTGATGGTCGGCATGGCATGCTCCTGCGTCAAGCCTCTTGCCATCATAGGACACTCCGTGAAAGTGCGGAATTTGTTCGAACGGCGGCTTGCGACCCGCTGCTGCCATTCACGAACCTTGACTTCAGCGGCCGCTAACTTGCGCCAAGCGGCCGCTGGCTCCGACAAGCAAGTTAGTGCGAGACCCTACGCAAGGCCAGCGCGCCGCAGAGCATCAGCGCCGCAGCCCCACCAAATGCAAAAAGTGGAGATACCACCGACCACACCGTTCCCACAACTGCGCTAGACAAGAACTTCGTTCCGCCGTTGACCGCTCCCAACGCGCCATAACTGATTGTCAGCGTGTCTGGGGAAACCATTTCGGCGGTGACCGTAGACTCCAGCGTGTCTTGCACCGCCACATACAGCCCGGCAACAACAAATATCGCCGACAGCAGTACCATGTTGCCGCTTTCCGACCCGAACGCGAGGACCGTCAGTAACGCCGCGATTGCACCAAGCAAATATCCGCCGACGAGAAGCGGAAGCGATCCAACCCGATCGGCTAATGCGCCGATCGGAAACGCGGCGAGAACCTGAACCACATTGCGACCTACATACAGCAGACCTGCTATCTGTGCCGCGCGCAACGTGCCAACTGAGGGGGAAAGCAGTTGGGTAGCCGCGAGAATCAACAGACTGTGCGAGAAGTCGCCCAGGCCGAACAGGCCGACTGCTCTCAGGTATCGTTTGAACCGCGCGGGCAAGCTGCGCAGTGAGCCGAAAAAGCGCAACTGCGGGTTTGATGACTGCTCCGGGTCCTGAACAAACCACAGGAAAGCCAGAACGGCCATCACTCCGGGGATCAACGACAGCCAGAGGACCAGCCGGAACGGATTCGTTGCATCCGGCAAATGCAGCGCCTGAGCCCACCCAAGGACCGCAACGCCCAGCAGAGGACCGACGACTGCACCGACGGTGTCCATCGCCCGGTGAAAGCCGAACGCGCGTCCACGGGTGCGCGCATTCACCGCCTGAATGACGATCGCATCTCTCAGCGGCCCTCGCAGCCCTTTGCCGAACCACGACACGAGCCGACCCAACAGCAGGAGCGGCCACCCGGTTGCCAGCGCGATAAAGATCTGTCCGACGGGCGTCAGCGCATAGCCAATGAGCACCAGGCTTTTGCGATGGCCCAGCTTGTCGGCGATGTATCCAGAAACCATCTTTGTGAAGCTGGCCAACGCGTCAGCGAATCCCTCAATGATGCCCAGCGCGGCAGCTGGTACACCGAGAACCGCCAGAAAGCCAGGCAGGAGAACGGTAGTTGTCTCGTAGCAGAAATCGCCGAGCGCGCTGGTCAGGCCTGCACCGACGACCGTGCGGTTAAGCCAGCGGGGTGTGACAGACTGCGGCGAGGTGTAATCGATCTGATCGTCGGGCATTGAGCGGAATTCCGGCAAAAACGTTTTAGGCCTTAAGCCCAGACGAGCTGCAAGTGTTGGCGGCAGCATGGCGAGTCCATCAACCTGGGAAATCGAAGCGCGCAAGGACCGGATAGTGGTCCGACGCCGCGTCCGTAACGGGAGTACGGACCACTTCATATTGGCAAGCTGTTTTCGCCAATGCGGCAGACGCCAGAAGATAGTCGCAGCGCATCGTTGCAAACTCGGTCTCGCGGAAAGCCGTAGTCGGAACAGTAGGCTCCACTGACCCGAACTCCCGCCCAAGGTCCACCCAGCCTGCCGCTTCGAGTCTCGCCAGAACAGTGCGGTCAAGAGTGACCAGATCATCAGCAAGATAGCGCGCTCGATGATGTGGCGCGAGCATTGTCCAGTCCGCGGGCTCGGGATCATGCGGTGATGCCGAGTTGAAATCCCCCGTCAGTAGAACTAATTCTTCGGCAGATGCCTGAACGGCCAGGTACGCAGCTTCACGTCTCCTTACCTCTGCTCCATTCGGACAGAGGTGCGCGCTGATAAAGGTAAGCGGCTTGTTCACGCCGGGCACTTCGACACGCAAGGTGGCAAGCGCATGGTGGAAATGGGTGTTGTCGCTGCTGAACGTCAACGGGCGGATCGGGGCTCGCAAAAAAACCGCCACGTTCTGGCCCGTGTGGGGCGCGAGCGCCAGGAAGCCACGCATCCCGATCCGTTGCTCCAGGTCGTACAGCCATGCTCCGCCGTTCGCTTCGAATCCTTTCGCTTCCTGCATCAGGAACACGTCAGGAGACAGTTCGTTAATTACCCCGATCTGTGCGTCGGCGCGAGCGCGACTGGTCCCGTCGCGCCCGGCGAACAGGGTATTCCATGTCAAAACAGATAGCTGCATATCAAGGTCGTCCAGGTTACCGGTTTTCGTCGTGGGCTTCGAATACCCGTTGTGCGTAGGTCTCGAGCAATGCTTCACACTGCTCGAGACGCTGCTGTGCTTCTTGGGCTCGGGTCGCTTCATAGAAGTCCAGCTTGCGAATCTTCTCCAGCCAGGTCTGCAACTTCTTGAGGTCGACGTCGTTCTCTTCGAGCTCCGCATAGGTGAAGTGTTGATCCGCCGTTTCTTTTGCGATCTCCGCGTCGAAGTCATCGCACTTGGCGATGAATTCCACATATTCCTCGTCGCGATCCGCCTTGAATCGCGCGACCACCTTTTCCTCCTGTGCCTTATCCAGCGCAACCGTTTCGAGCAGAACCGATTCGCCCGCCATTTCCGTGATGTCGTTTTCGATCATCTTCAGGCGCCTTGTGTGATCGTCGGTGCGAGGCAGCATGCAGACGCCGTTCTGCAGGTAGACCGCACCCATACCCTTCAGCTTGCGCCACAGGCCGATGCGCTTTTTGGCCGGCTCGGCCGGGACCTTGTACGTGAGGAGTAACCAGTTGAGCGTTTTCATGTTGCACATTGTGGATGTAACGGTCGTAACATTCAAGGGGTTCGGTGCGGAATTTCAGGTTGTTCGTTTTAGTCGTTTGCTGTAGACTTCGCATCAAGGAGATGGCGTTCCTCCCTTAACCATCGCGTTCACCGCGGTTAATGACGCCTACAGTTACCTGACTTCCGTTGGGGCTGTAGGCGCTCGCGTCCACATCCTTCCCGTTGGTCAGGCCATGCAACATCGGCACATTGACCAATGCATAAATTCCATCGCTTTGAACAACTGGAACTGCTGCCGTATCTCGGCAAGTGGTTTCTGATCGCGTGCGTCGCTGCGGCTCTTGCTGGCAGCGCGTCAGCCTTCTTCCTTCTCGCTCTCGATCATGCGACCGCATGGCGCGAGGCTCACCGCTGGATAATCTGGCTGCTGCCTGTGGCGGGTTTCGCCGTCGGGTACGTGTACTACCGGCTCGGCAAACCGGTTGATGCCGGAAACAACCTCATCATTGACGAGATCCACGACCCCAAGAAGGTCGTACCGCTGCGTATGGTGCCGCTCGTACTCGGCGGCACGATCGTTTCACATCTTTTCGGCGCATCGGTCGGTCGTGAAGGCACCGCGGTGCAGATGGGCGGAGCACTTGCCGACCAGCTAACCCACGCGTTCCGTCTGGAACACGAGGATCGTCGCATCCTGCTGATGATCGGTATGAGTGCGGGCTTCGCGTCCGTATTCGGTACGCCGCTCGCCGGCGCAGTGTTTGGTCTGGAAGTGCTTGCAATAGGCCGGATGCGATATGACGCGCTGTTTCCGTGCATCGTGGCGGGCATTGTCGCTGATCAGGTATGCCTCGCATGGGGCGTTCATCACGTCCACTACGCCGTTGGGGCCATCGCGCCGATCACCACGTGGAGCGTTGTCGCGGTCGTCCTGGCTGGCATTGCGTTCGGTCTGGTAGGAATGGCATTCGCCACCAGTACGCACAAACTCGGCGCGCTGGTAAAGCGCCATATCGCGTATGCGCCATTGCGCCCGTTCGTTGGCGGGATCGTCATCGCCACAGCAGTCTGGGCACTAAACGCGTATCACTACATCGGCCTGGGTATCCCCGACATCGTTCAGTCGTTTCAGCAACCGATGCAGCCGTGGGACTTTCTAGGAAAGTTCGGGCTTACCGTTGCGTCTCTCGGTACGGGGTTCAAGGGTGGAGAGGTTACGCCGCTGTTCTACATCGGCGCGACGCTCGGGAACGCGCTGGCACCGCTGCTTCACATGCCATTCGCACTGATGGCGGCCATCGGTTTCGTAGCCGTGTTCTCAGGTGCCGCCAACACGCCTATCGCTACCACGATCATGGCCATGGAGTTGTTCGGCACCGGCATCGGCCCGCTTGCCGCGATCGGTTGCGTGACCGCTTATCTGTTCTCCGGCCATACGGGGATTTACCACGCGCAGCGCGTTGGTCACAGCAAACATCGCAGGCACCGCCTCCTGGTGCCAGACGGGATACGGATCGCTGAGCTAGGCAGGTTCCGTCAACAAAAGGCTGAGGCCGCAGTTCCGCCTTCAACCGAAGAACAAGTGGGTCTATCTCCTGATGCGGCACTGACGACAGAGGAAGGCAGCCAATGATTCCGGAAAGCAACCACGAACAAATCGCGGCGCTGCGGCTCTACTTCCCGATTGCGACGCGCGCGAGAGCGACGCGGTTCTGGCATCGCCTGAGCGCGCCAGCACTCGCTCATCACCTTATTGCAGTTGCGAAGCGGTCCAACATCATGCAGGCGATGTTGCATCACGTCAGCGCAGGATACATTCCCGGCGAGCGGCTTTCCCACCATCACCCGGAAATCAACGGGATGCGCCATCCGCAGTGCCTCGAACTCGTGGATACGGAGGCTCGCTTGCGTCAGTTCATGCACGACCACGCAGAGGAGTTGCGCAAGGTCCACGCGGTGCTGCTGCTTTGCGAACTTCCTCTCGGGCATCGACGCACGGCGAATGTGCTTTCGACCTCGATTAGCGGGTGAGCTATGGCCGGAGCCTATTCGCTTATCGCCATCAGCATCGGGGCGATGCTCGGCGCACTCAGCCGCTATGGGCTAAGCCTCGCGATGAACGCGCTCGTGCCGAACATTCCGATGGGCACGCTGGCGAGCAATCTGATCGCCGCCTATATCGTCGGCGCGGCGATCGCATTCTTCGGGTCGACAGCCAGCCTTTCAGTCGCGTGGCGACTTTTCGTCATCACCGGTCTGGCTGGCGGCCTCTCCACATTCTCGACTTTCTCGGCGGAACTGCTGACCTTGCTCAGGGACGGTCGTCTCGGCTGGTCGGCAGGCATGCTTGCGCTGCACGTCGGTGGCTCATTGGCGATGACCGCGCTGGGAATGGCCACGATTTCTCTAACCCGTCACACCTGAAAAAGGAGTCCGCAATGCAAGGCTATCAATTGACGTTTTTCACAGAACAGAACCGCAAGCACGGACATCAGCCGATCTGCGACTGGCTACTGAAATTTGCCGAACAACACGGGGCTTCGGGCGGGACGCTAGTCACTGGCGCAGAAGGTTTCGACCACGCCGGCAAATTCCATTCGGCCGGTTTTTTCGAACTCGCTGATCAGCCGGTTGCTGTAACTGTTTCTGTCGACGAGCAGGCATATCCGCGCCTGATGAATGCGCTCGCGGAAGAGGACGTTGACCTCGCCTATGTAAAGGTGCCGGTCGAGTTCGGTCGGATCGGTCGGGCGGCCAACTGAGGGCCCGAGAGATAACCCTGATTCGGAAGGGGCACGCCCACAATTTCTGGAAGGTATGAATGACAAAAAAGTTTGGCGATATGCCGGGCGAAGCAGCTTCGATCATTGAAGCGCGCGGAATCTCACGTATGGATGCACAGCGCAACGCACGTCTGATTGCTGAGACGGACTTCGAATTGCGGGCAGGCGAACGCGTAACGATTAGCGGCCCGTCGGGCGCGGGCAAGAGTGTGATACTCCGCGCGCTCGGGATGCTGGATAGCGTTGACAGCGGGGAACTTCGTTGGCGCGGGCGGAAGGTAACGCGGAATGACGTGCCGCTGTACCGGCGACATATCGCATATGTGCGGCAGCGACCGGCGATGATCGACGGGACCGTTGCCGACAATCTGCGCCTGCCTTATGGTTTCGCTGCCTATCGCGACGTGCAGTTCGACGAACGCCGCGCGGAAACTCTCGCAGACCAGGCCGGACGCGGCGACGGCTTTCTTGAACGCAACGTGCGCGACCTGTCGGGCGGAGAAGCGCAGATCGTCGCGCTTATGCGGGTGCTGCAACTTTCGCCCGACGTTCTGCTGCTGGATGAACCGACTGCGGCACTCGATCCCGAGTCTGCAAGAGCGGTCGAACTGCTTGTGACGCAGTGGTTCGAGGCCGGCGAAGCCGCGCGTGCGGCCGTATGGGTTTCTCACGATCCGGCTCAGGCGCAGCGGGTCGGCGACCTGCACTACACAATGCGGGCCGGAGTCCTTGCTTCCCCTTCTCAAGCCACCACTTCTGTTCCGCATGATTAAAACCCTCAGTCTCACCGACGTCGCATTGGCGACGCTTCTGATCGCGATCAACGGCGTTATCTCACTGTTTCTGCAACTCGACCTGGAGCGGAAGCTTGCGTGGGCGGCGGTGCGCACGGTCACGCAACTGCTCGCGATTGGCTACCTGCTCGGATGGGTATTTCATTACGACCGCTGGTTTGTGGTGCTCCCGCTGATGGTAGCGATGACGCTGGTTGCGGGGTTCGCGGGTGCAGGGCGGGGCCGAAGCACCTACAGAGGGCAGCGCGGCGACAGTGTGGTGTCGGTCTGGTTGTCGTCATGGCTTGTCGCCGCATTAGGCCTGTTCGTCATCATCCGTATCCGTCCCTGGTACGAGCCCCAATACGCGATTCCTATTCTCGGCATGGTGCTAGGCAACGCGCTCACCGGTGTCGCGCTGGGAATCGAGCGCATGACCGAAGAACTGACCGCGCATCGAGACAGGGTGGAGATGATGCTTTCGCTTGGCGCTACACGGTGGGAAGCCGCGCGGCTTGCAGCACGTCAGGCCGTGCGGGCAGGCATGATTCCGACCTTGAATCAGATGAGCGTGGTGGGTGTCGTCAGCCTGCCGGGCATGATGACCGGCCAGGTGCTGGCCGGGCAATCGCCGTTGGGCGCGGTACGGTATCAGATCGTCGTGATGTTTCTGATTGCTTCGGCTGCCGGGCTCGGAACGGTGATAGCCGTGCTGTTGATCTACCGTCGGTTGTTTTCGGAGGATCATTGCTTCCTCGTCGGTCGGATCGTTGAGCGCTCGGCAGGGTCTGCTTAGGTCAATTGCCTGATCGATAACGGTCAGTCGAAGGGTAACGGCCGGTCGGCAGTGAACGGCGGCTACTGGCCGAATGCGGTCGGTGATCTTGTGTTGGTGGCCTGAGGCATATTGTTACCGGATGTGGTTCGATCGCGAATGACATATTTGCTCATTAGCAGCTAGGCCATTCGAGTCAGTCGTCGACTTTTCTGCAATTGCATACTCTCTAAACACACTTTGTCACTTCCCCTCCTATACAGGGTCATCAATACGTTCTCGGGATAAATTGACATCCGCAGGTATGCCCCTGTCATTCAGGGCATAGCGCACGGTGGGCATGTCAAACTGTCACCGATGTCAAAGTCTCACGTGGTGGCCTGCGATATCACCGAATTCGTGAGTATCATGACTTCCAACGGTCGCGATGACAAAATGGCATGCCCCGTCAAAACTGCAAATCACATCGTTCAGGCGTCAAACAATCCAGTCTGCCAAGATGCTTGTGCCAACAACAGCCCCGACATATAGGCCGACAATCTGCGGACCGATAGCCCAGCAGATGCGTGTCCACATGACATCGGAAATTCTGGCACTCGTCACCAGTATGTCCGGCTGAATGATGCGCTGCACGCCATCACCAAGTCGTACGCCGACGTGGCCGAGCATGCTGCCGGCAATCCATAAGCTCAGAAACTTGAGCACAAAAGCGTGTGCTTGGTGCGGAAGATAGACTGATGCAGCAAAGAACGCGACCACAACACATACGATGGCCCATATCCATCTTGCGGTGCGGCTGCCACGCGGTTGCTGCGGGTTGGGTTCATGCGAATTATTGCTTTCGATAGGGTGAGTCATGTTGAAATCCTTGTATGCGTAAGAGAGTGATAGATCACGGAGGTCGTTCGGCGGGAAAGTTGCTAGCTGACGAGTGACAACATGGCATCGCTAGTCGGTGAGGGGCGGTGCTATGGCGGTTTGTCAATTTGACTTGTCTTCCGGCGGCGCTTTCTGACAGCGATGGCACCAACGACAACGATCTTGCTTCGCCCGAATGGTGTTTCATAAAGGGCACGCGTGTTCGTTGATGCGTCATCTGGGCACCATGTCAATCTTGCGTTGTACGCTGCCAAGCACGGTTCGCACTCGGCGGAATCAATCATTAGCAGCGTGTGGGGACGTAATGTTCTGCTGGTTTGGTGTGCTTCAACACCGATGGCAAGTGCGGCATGCAGTACGGTGCGATGCCACTCTCGAAAGAAGAGAATTACCGGCCACCCTTCGAACACTTGCTGCGTGCAAAACTGAATCACGTCTGCATGTGATCCTTCAAATCGCGTCGGCTTCAATCCCAGACGCAACTGGCCCAAGACATTTGCCAACTGCGACAATGTGATTCCTGATTGCCAGAACTGTCCGGCGCGGCGCACGAACTCGTGTTGCTCTGCGGAGTAGCGTGATGTCGGGCGCAACGGGTTTGGCATGCATTGGTGCACAGCCAGTGCCATTGCTGCGGCATGCAGCGCACACGACGAATCGAAACTCCCTTGGAAGCTAAACATTGGCGAGCTTGAGCCGGCAATCGTCAGTCGCAGTCCCGCGCGCAGTGCTGGGTGGAGCTTTTGCACGGTAAATGGCATCAGTATTCCTGGGGCAGGAGCAGAGTGGTCGCGCTGCGATCGGCTTCCGTAATCACCCAGATGCGCTCGCTATTTGGGCCGATTTCGTAGGAAGACAGAACCCTCTCTCCGGCGGCTGCGGCCAGATCATTTAGCAACGCATCGGTTTCGCACACGACGCCCCAGTCTCCGCTCACGTGACGCATGAGCAACTCAACTGCATTTGTGTTCGTTCGCTGGATCAGCTCGAGCGCGCCGGCGGTGGCAAGAACAGTTCCCAGAAGGAAGCGTGGCGACTTGTTTTTTTCGAAATCCATGTAGGTATCCTAAATAAAGTGATCGAAAGAAGGCCCGCCGCGGATGCGGATAGTCAAAGAGAACTAGGGGATTTCAACCGAGGCTACTGCTGGAGGAGACGCCAGAGGTGGCGACGTAAAACGAGAGGCCGACTACTTTTACCGGCTAGGTGAAGCGGGGTTTCTCACACGGAAACAGACTTGTCGCTTGCGAGGGACAGCCAGCCATCCATGTGAGAGCCGAACCGAATTTGATCGATTCTGGTTGAATATATCAAAAATCAAGAATTTTTGGTGGAAAATTCTATTTTTATTGAATTTTCGACGAAAAATACAAAATTTTGACGGAATTTCAATGATTTTGTTGTGATGCTGCAACGCAGTGTGCGGGGATGGGCGCTCGCTTCCGGGATCGGTGGCAGTCGCGGGGACTGGAACCAGTGGTCGGCGGCTGACGAGGACATATCAACGAAAACATGACGTCCCTTCGTGGAAGAGGGGCGGGGTGGTGTTGCTAAGAGTATGGAGGGCGATCGATTATCGGTGCAGTCACGACCTGCCAGAGGTGCTTGTCATCGTGGCAGCGCGCTCATTGACGGGGCACTGACGTAGTCAATGAACTCATGAGGGTCGGCACCGAGCGCGTGCAGAATGTCGAGCAATTCAATCACATCGACTCTCCGAATGCCGCTTTCGTACTTTGAGACGAAGGTCTGATTCCGTCCAAGGCGATCAGCCATATCGTGCTGAAACCAACCACGCGCTTCGCGAAGTTCACGAAGGCGAGCGGCAACCACTTGGTAACGGGGGTCATGGATTGGATGAGGCATGGAAAAATTCTAAATTCGCATTTATCATATGCGAAATGCGCATACGGGCTGATGCGCAAGGAGGACTCGATGAGCTTTCTGGTCGTGGTTTGGTTGAGCGCCAGTGCTTTGATTGCAGTGGCGATTCCCGTGGATATGCACGTTCTTCGCGTCAATCGAATTTGGCTTCCGGCAGGTGCTTGGCTGCTGGCAAGTGCAATTTTTGGCGCGTTTGTCGTGGTGCCGTACCTGGTAACACGTCGGAGGGTCCGAAGGGAATTGGAGCGTGCGGCATTCGCATTGTTGGGGGATGAGACGTATTGCATGGCAATTCGTCGCAGTCGCCTCACCACGTTGAAACAGTGCGGGCTGCTCAGTGACTCGCTTTTCCGAATGTGTGGGAGTCAGCTAGACAGACAGGATCAGTCTCACTGACGGCCATGAGTCGTTTCGTGTGCGCCAGGCGCTTGGTGTAAGCCCCTGTGTTTCGATGAACTTAGGATCAGCATGATCAAGTCAAGATGTCTTTTTGTCCTTCTTTTCTCGCTTGCCCCACTCGTCGGACATGCGCAACTGAACCAGCTATCCGGGTTGGTGCAATCAGCACGCGACGCGGCTTCGTTTGCTAACGGCCTGGTGTCGTCTCCGGCATCGCCAGCAGCGCAAGCGGATCAGTTACCCCTTCATCCGGGAAGGGGCGTCAGTGAGGTCGTAGGGCAGCGTGGGCGAGGGCAGACGACGAAGGGCGACTTGGATGCGGCAACACGCGCCGCATCGGCTTGTCCCGCACTCGTTGATGAGAGGTTCAGCATCGCCGAGCGCTTCATTCGTTGCCGCAATGGAGGGCTATCGGAAGACCAGCAGATGGCGTTTGTCGGTGCGATGCCGATTTCAGCTCAAGGCTACATGGCCGCGATGGTCCAGGATGTTTATGAGGACAACGTCACTGATCCGAGGAGAGGAAAGGAGATCACGGATTACTACGACAGTTGCTACCGACGTGGAACACCGTGCGTACGGAGACGGTGGTAGGACTGGGCGTTGATGCGTTGTATGCCATGGCGTGATTGTCGTGATCAAAGTTTGAGCATCTGTGGGGGAGGCGGGCGTCGGTTCAATCTGGTGTCGCGTTGGCGTTGAAGTGCGAATGAGAGTTTTCAAATCATCATGTTTGAACGTGAAATCGGTGCGGGGATTGGTCGCAACGTTGATCGAATCCTGAGAAGTCGGAGCGATTGGGGTGGGAAATCTGTTGTCGATCTGGCATGCGGGGATGGACGTACGACATACATACTGCGGGAGCTCGGCGCGGATGTGTCTCCGTACGACATCATGCCGGAGTATTGCCGGCTGGAAGGGGGCGCACAGTACGCCGACATCATGGAGGGACTGCCGATAGCAAGTGAATCTGTCGATGTCGTCATCCTGCAAGAGGTGATCGAGCATCTTCCCAATCATTTGTCTGCCCTGCAGGAGATTTGCCGAATCCTCAAACCGGGAGGAGAGCTGTTCCTCACCACGCCGAATCGAAGCTCATTGGCGTCAAAGCTCGCGTATCTCTGCTTCGAAAGCGAGATTCTGCGAGGAACGCCTGCAAGTGCGATGGAAAGCGTTTGGGGTGAGTCCGGCGAGCGGCGGTACTATGGGCATCTGTTCCTCATGGGGGCACAGCAACTTCGCACGTTGGCGATGCTCGCGGGCTTCACATCAATGACAGTGCATCGGACTGAAAAAAGCTCGTCGTCGCAGTGGCTGATGTTTCCGTTATATCCGGCGATTTTCGGCGTTAGCTACCGAGCGTATCGTCGGGCACTGCGCAAGTCAGGCGAGCAGGCGTACGCTTCCGAGAAGAAGGCGCAGCTCCGACTTAACATTGACGGCCGAGTGCTTACTAACAAGTTCCTGGTTGCATCGCTAATAAAGTAACTGGGGATGGTTTGTAGTGGTCAGCCGCTATGCGCAATGTCGAAGATCGCAAGCGTTGTATCGGGCAGTTACCCAGCTTAAGTGTTCTGCTCTTTGGGTGTTGAGTTCAGTAGTCGGGCGCCACCCCGTGCTGGCATTGCCCTCTGCCGCTAATTGCGCTTTCGCGACGTTCGGCGCTCCTAGCGGATTATCGATAATCGCTTACCGTCATGATGAGTGTGCAACTGAGAATCGAGAGTCCGCGAGTGCTCCGCGACGTCGATGCGCGATTTTCGGAGGATGGTAACAACCACGGGCGTTTATGATGTAAAGGAGCGCCCGGCGTTTCTCTCTCGTAAAAGGCTCAATTTCGAGCGTATTACGAGGACCGAGAAACCATGCTTATTAGACGCGCCAAGACCCTCAAACCTGCCCAAATCCGCCATCTGCTCCGCGTCACAGAGGCGACCAGTCGCCACCCTGAGCGTGACGCACTCATTCTGCTGCTCGGCTTCACCTGCGGCATGCGGATCTCCGAGATTGCCCGCATAGAGGTGGCCGACGTGCTCCAGCCCTCGGGACTGATCCGAGAAGAGGTGAGTCTGCGGGCCGCAATCACGAAAGGCTGCCGCCAACGCTGCGTGTACTCAGCCATCCGAAGGCGCTTGCCGCGCTCGATCGCTACATCGAATGGCGATGGGAGAAAGGCAAGGGCACAGCGATGGATCGCCAGAAGTGGCGGGGCTTGATGTCTCAGACGTCGCTCATCCTGACTCATAAGGGCAGTCGTTACGAACTGAGCGTCAAGCGCCGGACGAATGATGCCGGGGAACAGGTCGAATACCTGGCGGCGGACAGCTTGCAGAGCTATGTCACCGGCCTGTACCGTGCCGCAGGGCTTGGGAAGGGCTACAGCAGCCACTCGGGACGGCGGACATTTGCCAGCCGTCTAGTGGCCCAGGGGCATTCGATTGAGACGGTGCAAATTCTTCTTGGTCACGCGCACATTGACCACGTTTCGCCCTACTTGGAAGTGTCGGTACGCGAAGCGAGTGAGGCTGTGGCGGCTTTCGGTGTCGGTTGGGACTGAGCGATCCAGCGGGTGTGCTGGCGCACGCAAATGAGCTATGATACTCAACGAGTATATTTGCATGGAAGGACACACGGGTGAGCAAAACGACACCGAAGACTCAGCAAGAGTTCCTGCGCGACGCAATGGATCGCCTGGGGATGACTCGTGAGGAATTCGCCGAACGGATCGGGACGAAGAAGCGCGGCTTGGACAATTGGCTTCTACCGAGTGACTCGAAAGAGTACCGATCGATGCCGGATATGGCTTGGAAGTTCATTCGAGAAATTTTGGACAACCACAAAAAAAAGCCACTTGACTATACTCATTGAGTATATGTAATCATCTCAACCTATCCGTCTTTTCTGCCGTTACAAGGTTGAGTGAATGATGCGCATCAGCGAAAAAAAGCGTGCAGTCTCTGAGTTGATTGTGAAGTTCGTGGATGTAACTCTCCATGATGATGACGGCGTGCGTTGGGTCGTTGGGCCCGGCGACAAGCGTGCGGGGCAGAGCGGCACGGCAATCGCCACGATAGGTTTGCGGCATTCATCCGGCTACGAGATCGTGTTGAAGTTGGACAACGGCAAGATCGACAGTTTTGCGCCTATGCAGCTTTATCCAGCACTTCAGCAACGTTCCGTCGAGCACGGCGTAAGAAAGTCGAGAATTAACCAACGGGGATCAGCAGATGGCGAACACTTTCAAGGTCAACGGAATCACCATCACCGGCGGAAAGGATCTGAATATTCGGAACGGCCGTGTCATCGTGGACGGCAACGAGGTCGACGTTGGTGACGCAAAGCAGATCAATATTGAGATCCACGGGGAGGTCGAGCATGTCGATGTCGATACGTGCGACAGCATCGTCATCAATGGTTCGGCGGGGCACGTAAAGACGATGTCGGGCGATGTTCGGTGCGGGGATGTCAGTGGCTCGGTCAAGACCATGTCGGGCGATGTGCACTGCACCAGCGTGGCTGGGAACGTCTCCACGATGTCCGGCGATATCCACAAGTAGGCAACGCAAGGAAAAATACACGAATGCAAGCTATTGAGCTTTCGGGGCGGTGGAATTTCCCCACGATTACTGTTGGCGACGAGCCGATCAAAATCACCGCAGATGGCTTTGCTGTGTATGACCTGCTTTCTGCTTTTCAGGACCTGAAGGTCACTCACAGTGGTTTCTACATGGGCACCTATAAGCACGTCGCATTGCGCGGTGGGAGAGCGTACGTCTTCGACTTCGAGCGAAACCGCGTGCGCGCCCCTCTTGGCCTTGTGACAGTCCACAAGCGGTAATTGAACGGAGACCAGGGAAAGCACGGGAGCGCTATGGCGACCTACAAGGACATCCAGTTCTACGTAAAGCGGAACCACGGGATCGTAGCGCAGAGTTGTTGGATCGCGCACGTGAAGGAATTGAACGGATTGCCATTGCGAAGCACAAGGACCGCGGAGCGGGTGAAACCATGTCCGCCGCAGTGGCGCGCGGCAATTGAGGAAGCCATGCGCCACTACCGCTGGCTCGACTGAAATCGAAAAAGGGGGGCGGGACGTGTTGGGAAGACTATTTAGACGTCGTGCAGTCGTGTCAGTGCCTACCGGATTCCCGGTTTACACCTACGAGGACTTTGTCCGCCAGTTCAGCCTTAGCGAATCAGTCGCCCGACAAGTGTGCAAGGACTATCGCACGTTGTTGGGTGAGGGAATTGCAGATCAGTTCGTGGCGGAGATCAGGGCGAATGCACGTAATGGGTTTCTCATCGGCGGCATTTGCTCAGAGCGATATGGGGTCCCGGCCGCGACGATAGGGGGACTAGTCCGATACTTTATGGATGTCACTACGGCACTAAAGAACAAAGACACCGTCTGCGAGCTTGGAATTACAAGCGCTCGTTGGCTCAGTACACGAGTTCCGCCGTACTGTCATGGCGACCTCGACGGAATTCGATTCAATCCTCAAGTCGGGGTAAAGCTTGGGGACTTATATCTTCTACCTGGCGTCACGTTCGGATGTGGATGCGTCGCAAAGTCGGACATTGGTGCCTAGACCACGGAAAAACTGGAGAACGCAATGAGTGAAGAATCGAGGGGAGGCGGATTTCTCGGCGCGCTGTTCACGGCAGCCGGTGTCGGCTCGGTGATCCTGCTACCGTTTTACTTGGTATGGAGGTTTGGCATTGCGCACATTGCTGGCATGTTGGCTCCGCTCGCTACCGTGATTGCAATCTATCGAGCAGATTGGCTCACGAGCGTGGGTTACGAACAGGCTTCGATGCTCCATTCTCTCCTCTCAATGCCGTGGACCGCCATCAGTGTGACCAGTTGGGTGTTCTACGCGCTCTGTCTTCTAGCTGTCGTGACGAACTCACTACCGCCGATATTGGCCGGGCGCGCTTCACGTAAGTAACTCCACGGAAAAATTGCAGGAGGCTACATGCTTGGATCCGACGAATGGAAGGCCCGAGTCATTGCGTCGAACACGACGCCTTGCCCATCCTGTGAGTCACCTCGAGTGATGATGGGTGCATGCGCGATCGGCAGCAAGACGGTCCATCAGGAATACGTGTGCGAGTCCTGCCAGTACGAGTTCACCGCTCTCTTCACGCTTGCAGGCTGTTACAGCGGCCACCCGAACAACTAGCGAAAAAATGGGGAAGAGGATGAAGCATTGGGCCTTTGCATTGCTAGGAGTGGCTGCAACGCAATTCGTTTTTGCGAATCCGTCGGCGTATGTGTGCACCGTGGAGAAAAGTGCAGGACTACATTACGACGCGCAGACAAAAGAATGGACACCGCGTGCGTTCGCACGAGGGAAGCGATATGTCCTCCGAAGACTGACCGAAGAGAGCGCTAAGGACGGCAAGTACGGCTCTTTGCTGAAGCTCGACCCGAATAAGCCGAACTGGGCATTTTTTGACGGCCAGATGCCTCTGTCCAACTGCACTGAAGACACATCGATTGTCCAATTCAGCGAACTAGTTTGCCGACCAATTATCGCCACCGTGAATTTTGACAAGGTTTCGCGTCGATTTGAGGTCTCCCACCACGGAGCCTATGTTGCGCAGGGCTATTGGCAACAACTACGGCTGGAGGATCCGGAGCGGTACAAACAGGGTCTACTCGATAATCGTGGAGGCGATGCGGATCGCCCCGATGATGTGTTTGTCGAAATTGGCACGTGTACCCCAGGTCGCTGATCGATTGCGGGGACGCCGGACGTACATAGGAAAAACAAGATGTACGAAATCTGGGTGGTAGAGAACGATGGCAGGCGCGTTTTAGTGCGCGACGATGTGGTCGACTCAAAGCACGCGGATGCACTCGTGAAGGTCGCCAATCACGGCGCGGAGCTGCGCGGCGAAGGCCACCGTTACGAGGCTGTGCGTGTCCAAAACTCCAACGATTAATACAAACGATGAGAACACGACTTTCGCTGGCGATGGTAGTCACAACGGCACTATTGGGCTGCGCGACCACTGGCACAGATGGTGTAGTCCCGATCGGTCCCGACATGTACATGATTGGTGGGCTGGGCGAATTCACTGACTTTTCCGCCAGCGCCGTCAAAGCACGCATGTTCAAGCAAGCATCGGCGTTTTGTGCGGCGCAGGGACGTTTGATGACACCGATGGGTAGCACGGGCAAGGATTCCGGCTACGGTACCTACGCATCGGCCGAAGTGCAGTTCCGATGCCTGGCCCCCACCGCCCCGGGTACAGCGAAATAACTTTCTGGCGGTGCAAGCGACCGGCCTATAAAACTCGGAAAAACCTGAATATAAGCCGTAAAGGATAACCACAATGCTCAAGTACTTTCAGGACAGGCGCGAGCAGAAACAGCTACTCGCGGCATTCAAAGAACGAGCGGCGGTTCAATGCTGGACGCTTCTTGAAATATTGAAGCGAAACGACGGCACACTAGTCTCAAGCTCGCAATGGCTCGACTGACCTGCTCCCCGCGATTAGTACGCTGACGATGTAGAGTCCGTTCCCAAGAGGAGCGGTCATGAAAAAGCGATTCACCGAAGAACAGATTATTGGCGTGCTGAAGGAGGCCGAGGCCGGCCTGAAGCCAGCGGAGCTGTGCCGCAAGCACGGCATCTCAGAGGCGACCTACTACAACTGGAAGGCGAAATTCGGCGGGATGACAGTCTCCGAAGCGCAGCGCCTGAAGGAGCTGGAGCAGGAGAACAACAAGCTCAAGCGCTTGCTGGCCGAATCGATGCTGGACAACGCGGCGCTGAAGGACCTGCTGTCCCGAAAGTAGCAAGCCCGCAGGCCAAGCGCGAAGCGGTCCAGATATTGATGACTGAACGCGCCATGGGTGTCACCCGGGCCTGTGGGCTGGTAGGGATTTCGCGCTCGCTGTTCCACTACGAACCGCGCCGCCGCGTTGACGATGAAGCGCTGACGGGTCGGATGATGGCCATCGCCGCGCAAAAGCGCCGCTATGGCTACCGCCGGATTCACGTGCTGTTGCAACGGGAGGGATGGCTGGCCAATCACAAGCGCATCTGGCGGCTGTACAGCAAGGCGGGACTGAGCGTGCGCAAGCGGCGACGCAAGCGCATTGCGGCCGTCGAGCGCACGCCGCTGCCGTTGCCAACCGACCCGAACCAGAGCTGGTCGATGGACTTCGTTTCCGACGGGCTGGCCTATGGTCGGCGGTTTCGATGCCTGAATGTGGTTGATGATTACACGCGCGAGTGCGTGGCCATCGAGGTTGACACCTCGCTGCCGGGCTTACGAGTGAAGCAAGTGCTTGAGCGGCTCAAGGAGATGCGAGGCTTGCCCGCGTCCATCACGGTGGACAACGGTCCGGAGTTCGCTGGTAAGGTGCTCGATGCATGGGCCTACGAAGCGGGTGTCACACTATCGTTCATCAGACCCGGAAAGCCAGTGGAGAACGCCTACATCGAGAGCTTCAACGGGCGGTTCCGCGATGAGTGCCTGAACGAGCACTGGTTCGTCTCAATGCGCCACGCCAGGCAGCTGATTGAGGAATGGCGTATCGAGTACAACACCGAGCGGCCTCACAGCTCGCTTGGCTATCTGACCCCGGCGCAGTTTGCGCAGGGGCATGAGCAGAAAGTGTTTTTAACCCCGGACTCCACGTGCGCTTCGTACTAAAACCGGGGGCAGGTCACCACTGGTCAAGCGCGCGGCTCGTAAATTCGGGACCCTGATCTGTTCGCACCGCCTTGGGATAGCCACGGAAGCGAGCTGCACAGTCCAATGCCCGAGCGACATGCAAACCTGAGATGCCATGGTCGACGACGATGTCGACGGCCTCTTTCGTGAAGTCGTCGACGACGGTCAGGCACTTCACGCGCCGGCCGTTGGAAAGCGCATCCATCACGAAATCGATTGACCATACCTCGTTGGGTGCGCCCGGCAATGCCAGTTGCTCGCGTTCAATCATTACGCCGTGGCGCTTGCGACGGCGCCGCACAGCCAGCCCTGTCTCACGGTACAGGCGATAGATGCGCTTGTGATTGGCGTGCGTGCCTTCGCGTTCCACCAGAGCGTGCAATCGGCGGTAGCCGAATCGACGACGTTCGTGCGCCAGCTCCACTAGACGCGCCGCTAGCACCTCATTCTCGTGGTCCGGCTTCGCGTCGTAATGCAGCACGCTGCGAGAAAGCCCGACAAGCCGGCAAGCGCGGCGCTCGGAGATGTTGACCTTCTCCCGAATCGCCGACACTGCTTCGCGTTTGGCTTGCGGGCTCAGGGCTTTCCCTTGACGACGACCTTCAACGCTTCCATATCGAGCATTGCTTCGGTCAGCAGCTTCTGCAGCCGGGCATTCTCAACCTCGAGGCCCTTGAGCCGACGGGCTTCGGAGACTTCCATGCCGCCGAACTTTGCGCGCCACGTGTAGAACGACGCGTCACTGAACCCGTGCTTCCTGCACAGTTCCTTGACTGGCATGCCAGCTTCAGCTTCCTTCAGAAATCCGATGATTTGCTGTTCCGTAAATCGCTTCTTCATGTTCGTCTTCTTCTCCGAAAACGCACTTTACTAGACTCCGGCTGGCCCTGTTTGTAGGGGGCAGGTCACCTCAATCGAACGACCCTGCTCCAATAGGCGCCTGGCAAACGTGCTACGCCACGGGTGTCAGCAGCGGCCTCTCCAAGCGCCAGCTGGCGCTTAAATTGCCTGCCGCAAAAATGTCCCATCTAGGACTTTAGTCCAATGTGCCGGGCGCGCTGACCCGCTACAGTCGCTTGCATCTTGGCATGGCTATACGTGCACGCCGCAATTGTTCGGACAGCACCGAGATCGTTAGCCGAAGGCAAAAAAAGGACGCTCAATGAATCGCATTTATCGGCTGGTCTGGAATCGTGCACGTCAGGCGCCGCAGGTCGCGTCGGAACTGGCAAGGTCGACCTGCGGCGGCACAGCCGGCGACAAACTCGAGCCTGCGTCAGCCCGCTCCGGTTCATGCCAAGTCTCCTTCGCAGTCGCGCTACTGTCCGTCGTCGTCGTTCCGGCCTTCGTCGCGGTAACACCCGCGTCGGCGCAATCGTTCCTCGCGACTGGCGGTAACGGCACACTACCGTGGAGTGGCGGGGTTCCGCCAAACGGTGGCAGCGCCGGGGTTCCCGGCGTTGGGGTCGGCGGGGCCGGAGGCGTCAGCAACCAGTCTTCGGGAATTCTTAGTCTCACGGCTCCAAGCGCAGGCGGAAATGGTGAGGATGGCTTGGGTACCACCAGCGGCGGTGGTGGTGGTGGCGCAGGCGGCGATGGAATGGTCAACACGTCTGACGGCAGCACGTCTCGCGTCATATCCATCGGGACTTCCGCGACGGTCCAGGGCGGCTCCGGAGGCGCTGGCACCTCAGGCGCCGCTGGCGGGGGCGGGGGTGGCGCGGGCTTGATCGCGCTCGGTAGTGGCACCGACACCACAACAATCACCAACGCAGGATCATTGCTAGGTGGTAGCGGCGGCAACGGCGCCGACGCAGGCATAGCCCTTTTGACCGGTGGAGGCAACGGCGGAAACGGAAGCGGTGGGGCCGCGGGAGGCGGGGGCGACCCGCTGGGCGGTGGCGGCGGTGGTGGTGGTGGCGGCGCAGGACTGGTGCTGTCTACCGGGTCAACTGTGAATGTATTCAATACCGCAGGAACGATCAGCGGGGGCAACGGCGGCGGCTCCCTCCCGGGCACCGGTGTCGGAGCTGGGGGTGGCGGTGCGGGCGGCAATGGCGTGGGGGTCATCACCGGGACCTATGCCGAAATCGTTAATGCCGGTGTGATCTCCGGGGGGGATGGCGGCTCCAGCGGTCTCTTCGGCGTCGCAGGGCAAGGGGGAAATGGCATCCGTGGCGACGGGATCAAGGTCACGGTCGTGACGGGGGGCATGATATCGGGAGGCTCTGCCGGTGAAACCGGCAACCCAGGCAGCCCCAGTGCGAGGGGCGGCGATGGCATACAGGGAGACCTGTTGGGCGTGAGCGTCGACGGCACGATCAGCGGGGGGACGGGAGGTAGCGCTTTTTCCTTTACGGCCGGCACCGGTGGGGCTGGTGTCAGAGGCAATGGCTTCACGATCTACATCGGTGCCGAAGGAAAAATCCTCGGCGGCAGCGGAGGAAGCAATCTCACCACGGGCATAGCCGGCAATGGCGGAGCCGGTGTCAGCGGCGACGCCCTAACCATCACCAATCTTGGCGAGGTCACGGGAGGAAGCGGCGATCTGAGTGGGGCTGGCGTTGTCGGCAACAGTCTGAATATCACGAACTCCGGCGTCATCTCCGGCGGCAATGCTGCCAGTTCGCTGGCGAGCAACGGGACCGGCGGCGACGGTATTCGCGACGTCCTTGGTAACGGCGGCCTCATCACCAATACAGGCACAATCTCCGGCGGGGCGTCAGGCACAGGTCTCGTTCCAGGCGGTGCCCCGGGAGCCGGAATCCGCGGCAGCAGCTTCACCGTTCGCAACGAAGTGAACGCGTCAATATCGGGCGGCGCAAACGGCGGGGGCGGCGACGGCGGGACAGGGGTGAGCGGTAGCGGCATCGATGTCATCAATCTCGGTACGATAACCGGCGGCACGGGCACTGGATCGGGCAGCCTGACGAGCACCAATGGCGGGATAGGGATTAGCGACATTGGCCAGAGCGGCATCACCTCAATTTCTAACGCGGGGGGGATCGCTGGCGGCGCGGGCGTATTCGGCGGCTCCGGTGGTATCGGTATCACTGGCAGCGATCTCATTGTCATCAACCAACGTGGGGCCATTATCTCTGGCGGGGCCAGCAGCGGCGGAGGCGGCGGTGGCACTGCGCTGACCGGTACTCGCCTACGCATTACCAATGATGGCAATATCACTGGCGGCCAAGGCAGCAGAGGTTTCCTGAATGCCGGCGGTGGCGCTGATGCTGTCTCCGGCGACGGCAATGTCCTCACCAACAACGGCATTATTTCCGGCGGCAAGGGCGCGGATGGCGTCCTTTTTGGCGGCGGTGCAAATGGTGGTACAGCCGTTACCGGAAACGGTCTCACCATAGTCAATGTCGGCGTGATTCAAGGGGGGAGCGGTGGAGCTGCCTACATGATCTTCCCGGGCATTCCCGGCGATCCTGCTCTTGGTATTCCCGACACCCCACCAACATACAGCGGCCCCAGTGGTATCGGCGGTAACGCTATTTCCGGTGCCGACGTGACGATCACGAATAGCGGCACGATCAGCGGTGCACAAACCGCCGGCGGCAGCGGCTGGTCCAACGCCATCACGCTCACTGGCGGCAACAACTCGCTGACATTGCTCGCCGGTAGCCACATCGTGGGTAACGTCGTAGGCCAGGCGGGGTCGACGAACACACTAACCCTCGCCGGGGATACCAGCGATGCCACCACTCGCTTCGACGCTTCGCAATTGGGCCCGCTCGGTTCATCGGCCCAATACCAGGGCTTTACGACTTTTACCAAGACAGGATCCAGCACATGGACGCTCACCGGCGCCACGGGTGAAACGACGCCATGGACAGTCTCAGGCGGCGCCCTTTCGATTGCCGGCGACGGCGCCCTAGGCGCGGATAACGGCACGCTCAAACTCGACGGCGGCGCGTTGCAAGTGTCCGGCGATAACGTTGCTTCATCGCGCAATGTCAGCATCACATCGGCAGGCGGCGCAATCGATGTGACCAGCACTAACCGCTATACCGTCTCAGGTATCGTCGCGGACGCGACGGCAGGCTCTAGCGGCAGCCTCACGAAAACCGGCCCCGGCACCCTCACGCTCGCGAGCAACAGCACTTATACCGGCGGTACCACCATTGCGGCGGGCACGCTGCAGCTGGGCAATGGCGGAACGACAGGTTCGATTGTGGGCGACGTTCTTAACAACGGCATGCTCAGCTTCAACCGCCGCGACAACGTC
>NZ_CABPSQ010000017.1 GCF_902459775.1 Pandoraea captiosa | reverse complement strand
GGATCGAGCAAGGGCAGCGTGGCCTATCTGGGTCACGAGATGTCGGCGCTGAGCATCGAAGCGCGTGTCTCGCGGGGCATGTGTCTGGTGCCGGAAAAGCGCGAGCTGTTCTCGACGATGACGGTTGAGGACAACTTGTTGCTGGGGGCCTACCGTCGCAAGAAGGCGGGGGAGAAGCACTTCCTGGACCAGATGGAAGTGGTCTACGAATTGTTCCCGCGTCTGAAAGAGCGTCGTGTTCAGCAGGCGGGGACGCTCTCGGGCGGGGAGCGGCAGATGCTGGCCGTTGGCCGGGCGTTGATGGCCAAGCCGCAGTTGCTGATGCTCGACGAGCCGAGTCTGGGCCTGGCGCCGCTGATCGTGAAGGAAATCTTCCATATCATCAATGACTTGCGCAAGACGGGTGTGGCAACCCTGCTCATCGAGCAGAACGCCCGGGCCGCCTTGCAGGTCGCCGATTACGCTTACGTGATCGAGACAGGCGAGCTGGCACTGGAAGGCCCGGCGCAGGAATTGGCGACCAATCCGAAGGTCATCGAGACTTATCTGGGGTTGGCCAAGAAGGCTGCGGCCTCCGCTTGAGACACCCCCTACCGACCAAACGACAAGCAGCCAGGCTGGAGGAGGTGACCGGGGACGAGGCGATATCAGGAGGCGTCAATAAAATAAGTAGTAATACTAATAAATAAGGTTTGGAGACAATCAATGAAGCGTCTGATACTTGCCGCCGCGATGGCGAGCACGGTAGTGGGAAGTATTGCCCACGCGCAATCGAATGTTCAGCTCTACGGCCTGCTCGATACGGGCGTGGAATACCTGACGCACGCCACCCCGCAGGGCGGGACGCTGGTGCGCGTGCCGACCAATACCGCCACGTTGCCCTCGCGCTGGGGCATGCGTGGCACGGAAGATCTCGGTGACGGCTTGCAGGCGCTATGGACGCTGGAAAGCGGCTTCGCACTGAACAACGGCACGTCGGCACAGGGTGGCCGTTTGTTCGGGCGTCAGTCCTTCGTGGGGCTGGGCGGCAAGTGGGGAACCCTCACGATCGGCCGCCAGTACGGCATGACGTATCTGTCGTTGCTCGACTCGGATGTGATCGGACCCGCGATCTACAGCATGGGATCGTACGACAGTTTCATTCCGAACCCGCGTAACGACAACAGCCTTGCCTATAAGGGCGTGTTCAACGGCCTGACTGTCGGGGCGGAGTACTCGACCGGTCGCGACTCGACGAGTTGTGCCGGCCAGACCGCAGGCAACTTTCTCGCGTGTCGGGAAATCTCGGCGATGCTCAAGTACAACGCGGCGAAATGGGGAGCCGCGGTAGCGTTCGATGAACAGCGTGGTGGCGCGGGTTCCGCGCCGGCGATGATCGCGCCGACGGCGAGTTATGCGATGACCCGCGCGAGCAGTCGAGACCGCCGGCTGGTCGCCAACGGCTATTTCGTGCTCGGGCCGGTCAAGGTCGGTGGTGGATGGATCGGGCGATGGATTCACGCCGACGTGACGAGCGTGTCGTCAAACCTGTTCTATCTTGGTGCGTCTTATGCAGTCAGTGTGCCGTTGCAGGTGGATGCGCAAGTCGTCTACTACAACAGCAAGGACGCCAGCGTGCATTCGATCATGTATGTCGCTCGGGCGACTTACAGCCTGTCGAAGCGCACGGCGGTGTATGCACAGACCGGCTTCCTGACGAACGGCGCGCAAAGCAATTTCTCGGTGAGCGGCGCTACCGTCGTGCCCGCGTCTCCGGCCATGGGCGGCAATCAGTTAGGGGTGATGCTGGGCGTTCGTCACACGTTCTGATCCTGTCCCGGACATCGCGCACATGCGTGGCGTCCGGCGGATCGCCGCCCAACCCGGACGATCCTCGTCCGGGGAGCCTGACCAATTTGTTCATGCCGCGGGGCATCAGCCACACAGATTCTGAGCGTCGCGGGCCGGGCATCGCCTTGCCGTCGGGCGAATTCGAGTAGCGAATTACCTTTCGTTGTATTACATTCGGTTTCCGATGCATCGGGCGAACAGGTTGCATCGCCCCAGTGCTCAATCAATTCAAATCGAACGGCATCTCAGAGCACTGGTGTTCGAGAACAGCCGTACTGCGGGGGAAAGACCGAATCTTCTCGGTCGCCGGTCGCCATGCACGGCCCAATACGAGAGGATATTCGTGGTCTCACGCAAACTCAGGCGTGCTTCGCGCCGTGCTCAAAAAGCTCAGTTCCCATCGACCATAGCGTCCGCAACGCCTGGCGTGCACGGCGCGTCTGTGTCGTTGGCCAGACGTCCGTTTGGTAGGCGAATGGTTCGGACGGCGGGTAGTACGGCGGTCGCATTGGCGCTCGCCGGGACAGCGCCCGCGCTATGGGCCGCCGGGACATGCAGCACGGGGGACATCCGGGGCTGTGGCGCACCGGGGGGCGATGGTGCCTCGGCACGAGGCGGCGCAGGTGGCGTCGGCAACGGGCAGGGCGGCGGTTCGAGCACGCTGGACGCCAACGGCGTGACGGTGCCGGTTCCCGGCGCCTGGGGGCTGCAGGGGATCGGAGGCACTGGCGCGTCCGGCGATAGTGGCGCGGCGTCGCCGGGATCTCCGACAAATGTCTACTTCACCGACGGCATAACGATCAATGCCCGGACGAGCGGCCTCGACGGCAACACCGGCCCCGATGGCACCAACTTTGCCAGCGGTGGCAACGGCGGAAACACCGGTATCTACTATTTTGGCCGCGACATCAACGTGGCTGCGTCGATCACCGGCGGTGCAGGTGGCCACGGTGGCAATGCTGTCGGTGGCGTAGGCAACGGCGGCGGGGGCGGCGGCGGCGGGGCGGGGCTGATGTCTTACACAGAATCGGCGTTGATCTCCAATTCGGGAGCAATTACCGGAGGGGCTGGCGGTGTGGGCGGCTCTGGCGCCTTTAGCGGTGGCGGTGGCGGGGGCGGCGACGGGTTGCTCGCGCTCGGTGGACGCGCCAACATCACCAACCGCGGCACGATCACGGGCGGTGTCGGCGGCAGCGCCGGTACCGCGACCATCTCAGGCGGGACGGGGGGCAGTGGCGGCACCGGCGTTAATCTCGCGGGACTGAGCAACACGCTTGCCAACGCGGGAACCATCTCGGGCGGCGCCGGTTTGACCGGTGGTGTCGGCGTACGCACGCGCGGAAACGACACCATCGACAATGAAGGCCTCATCATGGGCGGGATGAACAACGGTGGCACGACACGCGCCGCGGCCATCGAGTTCGGTGGCCTGAACAACACGCTGAATCTGCTGTCCGGCTCGGCGATTCTCGGCGATCTGCTATTCGACGCAGGCGCAGGTGCCACCATAGCCGCCCGCAATCCCGCGCTGACGCTCAACAATGCCGTTGTTCTGAGCGACGACACGTCGAACGTGATTTTCTCGACCGCGACATCTGGCTTGACGATATCCGGCGTGGTGTCGGGCGCAGGCAAACTGACGCTCGAAGGCATCAGTTCGAATGTCCTGACGATGGCGTCGGTCAATACGTACACCGGCGCCACGACGATCGACAGCGGCACGTTGGCGCTATCGGGCAACGCCAGCATAGCGGCATCGTCGGGTGTGACGGTGACCGGCGTGGGCGGCGTGGGCGGTGTGTTCGACATTTCGAGCGTGACGGCCGGCACATCGATCAAATCGCTTTCCGGCGGCGGCGCCGTGCGACTCGGCGGCCAGACGCTCTCGCTCACCAACGCGGACGCGACCTCGGCATTCGAAGGCGTCATCGACGGCACCGGTGGCGTGCACCTGGTCGGCGGCAGGCAGACGTTCACCGGTGTGAATACCTATTCCGGCGCGACGACCATCGATAACGGCGCGGTGCTGGCCCTGACCGGCACCGGAAGCGTTGCGTCGTCGAGCGGTGTGGCGAATAACGGCACGCTCGATATTTCCGCAACGACGAATGGCGCGTCACTAACGGCCCTGACAGGGCTTGGGACCGTATCGCTAGGGGCGCGAACGCTGACGCTGACGCAGGCGACCGGCGTCTTCTCGGGCACCATCACCGGTACAGGCGGCCTGACACTGAATGGCGGCACGCAGATGCTCGGGGGCGTGAACACCTATACCGGCGCGACGACAATCAATGCGGGCACGCTCGCGCTCATCGCTGGCGGACAGTTGTCGCCGGCGACGACAGTGACGCTGGCCGGCAGTGGCGCAACGTTCGATGCGTCCGCCGCAGGCGCGCTCACCCTCTCCCGCTTGTCCGGTGCGGCGGGCACGCGCTTCGCCGTCGGTACGAGCACGCTGACGGTCGATGCTGCGAGCGACGCCACCTATGCTGGCGACCTGACCGGTAGCGGGGGTTTCGTCAAACAGGGCGCGGGCATGCTGGTGCTCAACGGGGCAAGCACCGCCTTTACCGGTACGACCACAGTTGCAGCGGGCACGCTTGAGATCGGCGACGCCGCGCACGAGCGCGCGGTGCAGGGCGGCGACGTCGCCGTCGGTTCTCAGGGCACACTGCGCGGGCACGGCACGATCCTCGGCAGTGTGACCAACGGCGGCATCGTGGCGCCGGGCGGGTCCATCGGTACGTTGAGCGTCGCCGGAAACTACACGCAAGCGTCGAACGCTACGCTGGCGATCGAGGTCAGCCCGACGGCGGCGTCGCTGCTCAAGGTGTCGGGCAGCGCGACATTGAACGGCGTGCTCGCGATTACCTACGATCCGGGCACTTATCGGTCGACGCGATACACCTTGTTGAGCGCCGCGAACGGTGTGAGCGGGCGATTTTCCTCGGTGACCGAGGCGGTGTCGGCCGGTGCCGATCTTGGCAATCTGCGCTCCGCCGTGAGCTACGGCGCCAACGACGTGACGCTCGCGCTCAACGATCCGGCATCTGGCGGACCGGGCGCTTCGGACCCGTCGGGGGCCGTGGTCGTTGCGCCGAAGAACACGAGCGTCTTCACTGCCCTGGGCACGGCAGCGGTGATGAACGCCCAGTCCACGACGGCAGCGGTGCTCGACCAGGCCACGAGACGCTCCGTCGGCACGGGGCTGTCGACCGGCGATGGGGCCGAGCACGGCCCCACGGTCTGGGCGAGCGCGACGGGACTTCACGGGCGTTTGTCGGGCGCCGATGGTCAGCCAGGGTTTCAGGAAAACCGTTACGGCTTCCTCGCAGGCGCGCACAAGCGCATGGGGGACAATACCGTCGGGTTGGCTGGCGGCTATTCCCACGCCGATCTCTCGGAGGCGGGCACGGCGAACTCTGGCACGATCGACACCCTGCGGCTGGCCGCCTACGCGAGTCGCGAGATCGGTCCGGTCGATGTTGCCGCATCGGTCGGTTACGGCCTTGACTTCATGTCACAGAAGCGCCCGTTCGCGGGCATCGGCACAGCGCAAGGCGATCATATCGGGCAGGAGTTCACGGCCGCGGCACAGGCGAGCGCGCCGTTGTCGGTCGCCGGGGTGGCGGTTACGCCGCGTGTCGGCCTGCGCTACGCCTACTTCCACGCCAATGGCTTCGACGAAAGCGGGGCGGGCGGACAGAATCTGCGCGTTGGGACGGACAATACGCGCAGCCTTCAGCCGTTCGTGGGCGTAACGTTCGACAAGGCGTTCGCAGAGGCGTGGCGACCGATGCATGCGCAATTTCGCGCCGCCTATGCCTACGAATTGCTCGATGCCGGACGGGCCATCACCGTGGCCTCGCAGGACGGCACGATTTTCGTGGCCCCCGGCACCCCCCTGGCGCGCGGCTATCTGACGCTGGGCGCGAGCTTCGGCGTGACGCTCGCGAAGCGTCTGGACGTCTCCCTCGCCTACGATGCGCTCGTCAACACCGCCCGCGCATCCGCGCAGGCGGGCAGCCTGAAGGTGAGCTACCGGTTCTGACGTGCCCGCAGATCAAGGCCTTTTCGACATCCGGGAAAACCCCGCGTCTTGAAATCGTAAAACCCCGTCCCTATAATTAGCACTCGTTGGCGCAGAGTGCTAACAACGCCATGAATTCCCCAATATGCAACTGATTGCATATTTAGTTTTGACGATCTCACTGAGAGAAAGAGGAGCTTGTAATGAATCTTCGTCCCTTGCATGACCGCGTTATTGTCAAGCGCCTGGACAACGAAACGAAGACTGCTTCGGGCATCGTGATCCCGGACGCCGCCGCTGAAAAGCCGGATCAAGGCGAAATCCTCGCGGTCGGCCCGGGCAAGCGCGACGACAAAGGCGCGTTGATCGCACTCGACGTGAAGGTGGGCGACCGTGTTCTGTTCGGCAAGTACGCCGGCCAGAGCGTGAAGGTGGATGGCCAGGAACTGCTGGTCATGCGCGAAGAAGACATCATGGCTGTCGTGGCCAAGTAAGTCTGTCCCCCCAGACATCTACGTAAAGAATTCAAGGAGTTAATGCAATGGCAGCTAAAGAAGTCGTTTTCGGCGACGCCGCTCGTTCCAAGATGGTCGAGGGTGTCAACATCCTCGCGAATGCAGTCAAGGTGACCCTGGGCCCGAAGGGCCGTAACGTCGTGCTCGAGCGCAGCTTCGGCGGCCCGACCGTGACCAAGGACGGTGTGTCGGTCGCCAAGGAAATCGAACTCAAGGACAAGCTCCAGAACATGGGCGCGCAAATGGTCAAGGAAGTGGCTTCCAAGACCAGCGACAACGCCGGCGACGGTACCACCACCGCAACGGTGCTGGCCCAGTCGATCGTTCGCGAAGGCATGAAGTACGTTGCCTCGGGCATGAACCCGATGGACCTCAAGCGCGGTATCGACAAGGCCGTTGCTGCTGCCATCGAAGAACTCCGCAAGATCAGCAAGCCCTGCACCACCAACAAGGAAATCGCACAAGTCGGCTCGATCTCGGCCAACAGCGACACCTCGATCGGTGACTACATCGCCAAGGCGATGGACAAGGTCGGCAAGGAAGGCGTGATCACCGTCGAAGACGGCAAGTCGCTGCAAGACGAGCTCGACGTCGTCGAAGGTATGCAATTCGACCGCGGCTACCTCTCGCCGTACTTCATCAACACCCCGGAAAAGCAAGTCGCGATCCTCGAGAACCCGTTCGTCCTGCTGTTCGACAAGAAAGTGTCGAACATCCGTGACCTGCTGCCGGTTCTGGAACAAGTCGCCAAGGCTGGCCGTCCGCTGCTGATCATCGCCGAAGACGTCGAAGGCGAAGCCCTCGCAACGCTGGTGGTCAACAACATCCGTGGCATCCTGAAGACCTGCGCCGTCAAGGCTCCGGGCTTCGGCGACCGCCGCAAGGCCATGCTGGAAGACATCGCCATCCTGACGGGCGGCCAGGTCATCGCCGAAGAAATCGGTCTGACGCTCGAAAAGGCAACGCTCGCAGAGCTGGGCCAGGCCAAGCGTATCGAAATCGGCAAGGAAAACACCATCATCATCGATGGCGCCGGCGAAGCCGTGAACATCGAAGCACGCGTCAAGCAGATCCGTGCCCAGATCGAAGAAGCGACCAGCGACTACGACCGTGAAAAGCTGCAAGAGCGCGTGGCCAAGCTGGCCGGCGGTGTTGCCGTGATCAAGGTCGGTGCTGCGACCGAAGTCGAAATGAAGGAAAAGAAGGCACGCGTCGAAGACGCGCTGCACGCTACCCGCGCTGCCGTGGAAGAAGGCATCGTCCCGGGCGGTGGTGTTGCGCTGCTGCGCGCTCGCGTGGCCGTGTCGGACCTGAAGGGCGCCAACGCTGACCAGGACGCCGGTATCAAAATCGTGCTGCGCGCGATGGAAGAGCCGCTGCGTCAGATCGTCACCAACGGTGGCGAAGAAGCCAGCGTCGTCGTGGCCAACGTGGTCGCCGGCAAGGGCAACTACGGCTACAACGCATCGACCGGCGAGTACGGCGATCTGGTGGAAATGGGCGTTGTGGACCCGACCAAGGTCACCCGCACCGCACTGCAAAACGCCGCTTCGGTGTCGGGCCTGCTCCTGACGACCGACTGCGCCGTTGCCGAACTGCCGAAGGAAGATGCTCCGATGGCCGGTGGTATGGGCGACATGGGCGGCATGGGCGGCATGGGCATGGGCATGTAAGTCTCGCAAGAGACCGCATGGCCGGGGCGCCGTAAGGTGCTCCGGCGCTCCCAGCGTGTGCCTCAGGAACGGCAACTCGGTCTTCGGACCGGGTTGCCGTTTTTTTTGCGCGTCGGTTTATCCCTTGATCGGGGAGGGCATCAGCGGCGCGGTGTTGGCGATTTCTTCCTGCATCCAATCCCAGAAGGCATGAATCGCGCGCTCGCGCGGATGATTTTCCCGCCAGTTCACGTGATATTCGAGGCTCGGTGGAATGCACACGTCACCGATCTGCACCAACTCGCCCGCGGCCAGTGCATCGCGCACCAGCAAACTTCGCGCGGTGGCAACACCATGTCCCGCGAGGGCTGCCCGCAGCAGCAGGCCCGAGTCGTCGAAAATCGGTCCGCGCGTCGGCTCATGTGGCGTCAGACCCGCCGCGACCTGCCAGTCGCGCCACGACCGGTAGGCAAACCGCAGCATCGGTAATTTCGGCGTGTCGGCCACCGTGAAGTCCGGCACGCGGGCGATCAGGTCGGGGCGGCAGACCGCGATCACAAAGTCGTCGAGCAGCTTGCGGGTAACGAATCCCGGCTCCTCCACCCGCTGGTGCCAGATGCCCACATCGACTGAATACGGATCGGGGGCGGCGATATCGGCGTGAATCCGCACCACGAGATCGATCCCGGGATGCAAATCGCTAAAGCGCGACAGACGCGGAATAAGCCACTGCGCCGCCAGATCGGTCATCACGCTGATCTCCAGACGCACGATGGCGGGTGTCGCATCGGGTGTCATGCCCGCCTTTGCCTCGATCATTGCCTCGTCGAGCTCCGACATGCCGATGCGTACGCGCTCCGCCAAGCGCGCCCCCACGCTCGTCGGTATCATCCGGGCGCCTACGCGGCGAAACAGGGCGGTGCCGAGCTGCTGCTCCAGCGAACGCATGTGATGACTCACCGCACTGTGCGTCAAATTCAACTCTTGTGCGGCACGCGTAAAGCTGCGATGACGGGCAGCGGCCTCCAGTGCACGTAACGACTGGAGAGGAGGGAGGTGTGGGAACATGATGTCAAATTCTACTCACAATGCGAGCGCAAAGGTTTCGTTGGCCTGGACGCCCGGTTCCGCCGACAATCGAGCCCATGCAATTTGCTAGGGTTTACGCCATGTCGAAAGCATTCAGAATTTTCGTGCTGTTCGCCTGCGGATACTTCGTCTCATACGTGTATCGCGGTGTGAACATCGGATTTGCGCCATTCATGACGCGCGAATTGGGCCTGTCGTCCGCTGACCTCGGACTACTCACCAGTCTCTACTTCCTCGGTTTTGCCGGCGCGCAGTTGCCGGCGGGCGTGTTGCTCGACAAGTTCGGTCCTCGTCGCGTGGCGTCGCTCGTGTTGCTGCTGGCCGCCGCCGGCGCCGCATTGTTCGGTCTGGCGCAAGGCATTGCCGCACTCATGGTCGGCCGTCTGCTCATTGGTGTCGGGGTGTCGGTCTGTCTGGGCAGTGCGTTCAAGGCGCTCGCGCAGTGGTTTCCGGTCGCGAGGTTGCCGTTGGTCAATGGTCTCGTGATGGCGGTGGGCGGCATGGGCGGGGTCGTCGTCGGCACGCCGTTGAACTGGGTGCTGGGGCTGACGGACTGGCGCGTCGTGTCGTTCGGCCTTGCGGCACTTACCGTTTTCATGTCGGCCGCCTTGTGGTTCGGTGCGCCGGACAAGCCCGGCGCGCACGCACAAGGCGGGTTGTCCGAGGCGCTGCAAGGGGTGCGTCAGGTATTGGGCAGCGCCATGTTCTGGAAGGTGACGTCGCTCTCGGGAATCACGCAGGGCGTGTTCTACGCGATGCAGTCGCTGTGGATGGCGCCGTTCATGCGTGACGTCGAAGGGTTGTCCGAGACGCAGGCCGCCTCGGTGGTGTCGGTCGTCGGGCTTTCGATGATGGCTGGCAGCGTGGTGTTCGGCGCGGCGGCCCGCTCGCTGGAGCGCCGGGGTGTGAGTCTCTTCGCCTTCTCCGGCGTGGGCATGGTGCTGTTCGTCGTCGTGCAGTTGCTGCTCATGCTGCGAACGCCGGTTCCGCCGGCCTGGCTGTGGGCCGCGTACGGAATCTTCGGTGGCACGGGCATTCTCTCGTACGCAGTGCTCGCCGAATATTTCCACGGAACGCTGATCGGTCGCGTGAATACGTCGCTCACCCTCGTCATTTTCGTGCTGATCTTCCTGTGCCAGGTCGGCGTGGGGACGATATTGGGGGCGTATGCAGCGCACAGCGCACAGGGTCACTTCGTGGCGTGGACGATACTGGTCGTGCTGCAACTGATGGGCGCCGTGTGGTACTTCTGGCCGCAACGTCAGCGTGCCGGCAAAGCGGTTGCGGCGTGATGGAGGGGGAAGCCGAATTGGCTTGACGTCAAGACACAGGGTCGCCATGGCGGCCCTGTGTCTATTTCGGCGTTTTCACTTTGTTTTCACTTCGCCTTCACATTGCGCCTCGCTTCCGACCCGAGGCTTGTCCGCGGCTTATTTGCCGCCTGTGGGCGACTTACCCGATTCGAGTACACGCAACCAGTCGCACAGCCCGGCATCGATTTGGGTGAGCGATGCCGTCGTGAGCGGTGCCAGCATGCGGTGCTCGTTGGCGACATGGGCCTCCACCGCGCGCTCGATCACCGCGAACCCTTCGTCCGTCAACTGGACGAGCGTGCTGCGCGCGTCCTCCGGATTGGCGACACGGACGATCCATCCGCGGCCTTCGAGGCGCTGCAACCGGTGCGTCATCGTGCCGGAGGTCACCATCAGCGTGGAGAAGAGTGCCGTCGGTGCCAGCCGATACGGGGCGCCTGAGCGACGCAACGTCGCCAGCATGTCGAATTCCCAGCCGCTCATGTCGAATTGGGCGAACGTTGCGTCGAGTTGTTGCTGGACGAGCGCCGCGCAACGTTTGAGGCGACCGATCACGCCCATGGGCGAGACGTCGAGGTCAGGGCGCTCGCGGCGCCACTGAGCAAGAATCGCGTCGACGGCATCGCCGTTCAATGGCGCTCGGTGCGAACCGCCCGTGCGACGCGCGCGGGCCATGCCGTGTGCGTCCTCGTGTGCGTCCTGCACTCGCTGCGTCGCTTCATCCTCTGTCGACCCGTTAGGCATACGTCCTCTCAAGTTGTCTTGACATCAAGACAAAAGGATACCAAACTCCAATTTATCTTGAATTGAAGATAAATCATCATGATCATCATGACAACGACGTCACCCCCGAAACGCACCTGGTTCGATATCGTGTTGACGGCGCTCGCGCCGGTCATCTGGGGATCGACCTACATCGTGACGACACAGATTCTGCCGCCTGACCGACCTTTTACCGCCGCGCTGATTCGCGTGTTGCCTTCCGGACTGTTGCTTCTGCTGTATGCGCGACGGTGGCCGGCGCGCGGGGATTGGGGGCGTCTGCTGGTGCTCTCGGCGCTGAATATCGGTGCGTTTCAGGCGCTGCTGTTCGTCGCGGCGTACCGGTTGCCAGGCGGCCTCGCGGCGGTGGTGGGCGCGATTCAGCCGTTGCTCGTCATGGCGCTGGCGTGGGGCGTGGAACAGCGGCGTCCGTTGGCGAGCACGGTCTGGGCGGCGGTGGCGGGGGTGGTCGGCATGGGGGTGTTGCTGTTGTCGCCGGGCACGGTGTTCGAGCCGGTCGGTATCGTTGCGGCGCTGGCCGGTGCGGCGAGCATGGCGACGGGGACGTATCTCACGCGTCGCTGGCGACTCAACATGCCGGTACTCGCGCTCACGGGCTGGCAATTGCTGCTGGGCGGCTTGATGCTGGTGCCGGTGACGCTGATGGTCGATCCTGCGTTGCCCTCGCTCACCGGGTTGCAGATTGCGGGCTACGCATACCTGTCGATGGCGGGCGCTCTGCTGGCGTATGCCCTGTGGTTCCGGGGCATTGCACGTCTGGCGCCGGTGGCCGTGTCGTCGCTGGGACTGCTGAGTCCGCTCACGGCCGTGGTGCTGGGCTGGGTGTTGCTGGGGCAGGCGATCAGGGGCCTGGCATTCGTGGGACTTGCGATGGTGTTCGCGAGCATACTGGCCGTGCAGTGGACCGCGTCGCGAACCTGATCGGTGCTTGATCGACGCTAGATGCCGTCCGATGCCGGACGGCTTGCCGTCAAGTTTTCCTGTGAGTTTTCCGTTGTCTTATTCGGCGACGACCCAGTCACCCGACTTGCCGCCGTGCTTCTCGAGCACGCGCACGTCGGTCATGGTCATGCCGCGATCGACCGCCTTGCACATGTCGTAGATCGTCAGCAGGCCGACTTGCACGGCGGTGAGGGCTTCCATCTCCACGCCGGTGCGACCGATGGTCTCGACCTGCGCGCGGCAATGTACGGCGTTCTCACCCTCGTCGATCAGAAACTCCACCGTAACGCGAGTCAGCGCCAGCGGGTGGCACAGCGGTATCAGGTCGGCCGTGCGTTTCGCCCCCTGAATGGCGGCGATACGGGCGATGCCCAGCACGTCGCCCTTCTTGGCGGAGCCGCTGCGAATCAGCGCCAGCGTGTCCGGTTTCATGCGGATGGTGCCGCGTGCGACCGCAATGCGATGTGTGCTGTCCTTGCCGCCGACGTCAACCATGTGGGCCTGTCCGGCGGTGTCGAAGTGGGTGAGTTCTGCCATGAGTCGATGCTGAGAAGGTGCTGGGATGATGACCGAAAGTGCGCATGAGCGCGCGTCGGATGCGCCGGATCTGCCAGGCGCGCAAACGCGATTTCGCTGATGCCTCGGACGTACGGGCGATGGTGCGGAACGTGCGCGTCTGGCTGCTATCATAGCAGCAGCCCAGAATGATCAGCGCCGTGCTGCGCCCCTATCCATGACGTTCTTGACGTCCATGAAGCCGATCACGTCAATCACGCCGACTACGTCGACCACGCTGCTCATGCCGCCCATGTCGCTCATGTCGCTCATGTCGCTAATGTCGCTAATGTCGCTCATGTCACTCATGGCGACCATGCCAAAGCGACGTCATTCGCTGCGTTCGTCACAACCCTTCCGCTCGTTGTGCGCCGCCTGCCGCATCTTCGGCGTGTCCCTCGCGACATTCCCATCCCATTCGGTACGCTGGCGCCGTCTGCTTCAGCCGCTTCAGGCGCCTTGCCTCGCATGATGCCCATGCCGACGCGCGTCCGACTCGCCAACACCGCCATCGCCCGCACGACCCACGTCGCGCGCTGGCGACGCGCCGTTGCTTTGGCCATGTTGCCCGTGATGACGGCAATGACGTTGGCGAGTGCCGTTGTGCCGACGCACGCCGCAGCGCAGGGACTGCCGACGTTGGGGCAGAGTTCGGCATCGGACCTCTCGCCGGCGATGGAGCGCAAGCTGGGCGAGCGCGTAATGCGCGAGATTCGCGCCGACCCGGACTATCTCTCGGATCTGCTGCTCTCCGACTACGTCAATGCGCTGGGCAGCCGGCTCGTCGCGGCGACCCGCAAGGTCGGACTGGACGCCAGCCAGAGCTTTGAGTTCTTCGTCGTGCGCGATGCGGCAATCAACGCCTTTTCGCTGCCCGGCGGGTTCATCGGCATCAATACCGGGTTGATCGTCACGACGCGTACCGAGTCGGAGCTGGCGTCAGTGGTGGGTCACGAAACCGGCCACGTCCTGCAACACCATATCGCACGAATGCTCGGGCAACAGGCGCAGAACTCGTGGATTGCGCTTGGTGGGCTGCTGCTTGGCTTGCTGGCCGGTATCGGCGCGAGAAGCTCCGATCTCGGGATGGGCATTGCGATGGGCGGGCAGGGGTTGGCCGTGGACCGGCAATTGCGATTCTCCCGTGACGCAGAACGTGAGGCGGATCGGGTCGGTTTCCAGTTGCTGCAGGCGGCGGGCTTCGACACGTATGCCATGCCGACGTTTTTCGAGCGTCTGCAACGTGCCGATGCCATTAACGAAGCGGGGGTGCCGGAATACGTACGGACTCACCCGCTGACGACCGATCGCATCGCGGACATGCTCAATCGCTCGCGCGGCGCCGGTTACCGGCAACCCGAGCAGTCGCCGGAATACGTGTTCGTGCGTGCCCGCTCACTCGTGTTGCAGCAAAAATCGGCCAGCGACTTCGCAGCGATTGCCGAGGCCCAGCGCACCGCCATCCGAACGCAGACGGCACCGAGCGTGGCCGGCGCATGGTATGCCGTGGCGCTCGCCGAGTTCAAACAACGTCGCTGGGAGCCCGCGCGCGATGCGCTCGAGAAGTCGCGCTCGGCGTTTGGCGGAACCGGGCCGGGCACACCCAGTCTTGCCGTGCTTGGTTCGGACATCGCGCGCCTGTCGGGCAGAGCCGATGAAGCGCTGCGCATTGCCACGCAGGCGCGTGCCGCCTTTCCGCTCTCGCAGGCGGCCGATATGGCCTATGCGGATGCCCTCGTCGCGAGTCAGCGCATTGCCGAAGCCACGAAATTCCTGCAGTCGCAAGTGGAGCGCTACCGCAGCGAGCCGATCTGGTGGCGCGCGTTAGCCGGGGCGTGGGCTGCGGGCGGCAAGCGAGCACGCCAGCATGAAGCGCTCGCGGAACAGTACGCGTTGCAGGGTCAGTGGATGGCCGCCGTCAGCCAGTTGAAACTGGCGCGCGACGCGGGAGATGCCGATTTCTACGAGATGTCGACCATCGACGCGAAACTGCACGAGTTCCAGCGCCGCTTCCGGGAAGACAAGGAAGACGAGAAAGACTTCAACAAGCAGTTCGGTTGACGTTCGGTCCCATACCTCCACAACAAATCCGTAGCCGCATTTTCGAAAGGTCCGATGCCTTGAGGAAATTCGGAAATCCGACCTTCGACTGCGTTTGTGGCCGGAGGCTGAGGTTAAATACGACTGACACGCCCTGGCGGGAACCCGAGGGGCGGCTCACTCGCTCCCATTCCCATGACAGCCACACCTGACGTTTCGGTGTGGCTGTTGCTTATCTTCGTCACTGTGCCTTCGTTCGCCATCTATCTGTTGCTGGATGCGTTGCTTGCGGCCTATCTCGGCATGTGGAACGTGATGGTGCCTTTCGTCCTGCTTGCCCGCTTTGGCACCGCGAGCGTTGTGGCCTACGAGATGGCACTTGCCGTATGCGCCGTCATCACGTTGCCTCTCGCGGCCTTATGGACTGACCGATTACCGCGCAGTCGAGTCATGCAGTGGGCTTGCATCGTCATTGCGCTCTCCGGGGTGTCACGCTTGGCGGTGATGAGTGCGACGCACAGTCTCGCCCTCTGGATTGTGAACGATGTCGTCGCTGTGGCAGCCTTCGCGGTCGTACAACCATTGCTAAGCATCTATCCGGCTGAGACCACCGGAAAAGATCGCGTGTTGTCCGCGTTTCGCATGCGTCGGATCGTGGCGAACTTCGGTCGCATTGCCGGGCCGTTATTGGCCGGAGGCGCATTGGCGCGCTTCGGTCAGCAACAGGCCATGTATTGCGTTGCCGTGCTCGGATGTCTTGTACTCCCGCTGGCGCTGCGACTTCCGGCATTGCCTGCGAGGCATTTTGCGGAGCGATCTCCCCGATCTCCCGGATCTCAATTAGCCAGCCTGCGGTCCCATTGGCGTTCCGCCTTCGCTGGCTTCGTGCTTAAAGTACGCTTGCCCGCCGAACGGTTTTTTTCGTTGCAGGACATCTTGCTCGGCATTGCGACGGCAGGCATCGTGCCGATACTGATTCCTCAATGGGTCAAGCATGCAGGACTTCCGAGTTCACAAGTCGGGTGGCTGACCGCCATGTTCGTTGTCGGATCGATTGGCGGTGTCGTTGTCGTTCACCCGCTGTTGTGCGGCGTGCTGCAACGAAGGTATGGCTATCTGTCGGTGTGGGCCGCGTTCTGTATCGGTTCCGTCGCTATCACGATCTCACAGACTGTCGGCACGCTGGGCGCCGCACTAGTGGCGACGGGCGCCTTCGGCACCTGTCTGTCCATGACCGGCATCGACCGGCGAGTCCTGGCGATTCCGCCATCGGTACGCGTCAGAGTCGCAAGCGCCACGCTGCTGACCGGACAATTGACGAGCATGTTGTCGTTCGCGTTTTATGGTGCGCTGTATGGCACGTTTCATGGCACGTTGCATGGCGCGTCATATGGGGGGAGCAACACATGGCGCGACGTGGGCGGGCCCTATGGTTGGTATGTCGGTCTGGCTTGCATCGCCGCGCTGGCCGCCTATCTCGCACGTAAGCCCTGGCGGTTGCTCAATCCGAATGAGGCCGACGACGATATCGAGACGTTCTACATGCGCCGTTATCCCGACCTGTTCGATGAAAGCCAGCATGTCCGGGGCCACACCGTTGTGTAGCGAGTCAATCGTCGTGGTCGGTTTGCGGCTCGCGCTCAAAGCCGTATGTCTGCGGGAGCGTGCCTGCACGGACGGTGGAAAAGGGCAAGCTGTCGCCGTTCTTCCAGTGGAGATGGATGGCGGCACGGGCATCGGCCGTGTCGTCGGATGTCTGCGCAATCTCGAACGCCTGTGCCAGATCCGATACCTGCGTGAGCAGATCGATATCGTGGTCGTGAAGTAATGCCAACGATGCACGCGTGTCGCCATTGGCTGCGCCCGCAAATGCAACGCTGCCGTCTTCGTCGAGCAGGCATGCCTGCGGCACGAAGGGCTTGCCCAATTGATCCGTCAGCACCGGCGCGCCACGCCCCTCGTTCGCTGCGGCATCCCACGTCAACCGCACGACGAAGGGCGCATACGCGAGCGAAACATACACGCGTTGCGGACCGTTCTGGAAGTACCAGCGACCGGCGTCGTCACTGGCGTAGTTGCGTGCGATGAACGCGATCAGTGCCGTGTGACGAATCGGGTCGCCTGCGGCCCCCGCGGCTTGCGCAGCTTCGTCGCGCATGCGCCACTGACCGCGACGATCCAGTGCGAGCCAGCCGTAGCAATGCGGTACGTTGGGCCACTTGGCCATCGCCTGTCGAACGATCTCATCCATTCGGAATCCTTAATGTATAGGGAGCGCAGGCCGACGCCCTCGCTCACGCGGCATTCGGTACAAACTGACGGAAATAGTCGACGACCGTGCGCGGCATCCAGGTGAGGCCGCCCGGGAACGGGCCGCTCATGAAACCGACGTGTCCGCCGTGCGCCGGTTGCAGCAGTTGCACGAAGCGGCCGACGTCGTCCTCGCCGGGCAGGGCGCTCGCGGGCTGAAAGGGGTCGTTTCGTGCGTTGATGACGAGGGTCGGGACTTCGATGGCCGGCAGAATCGGCTTGCTGGAAGCGCGGGTGTAGTAATCGAACGCGCTGTGGAATCCATGCAGCGGCGCGGTCACCACGTGGTCGAACTCGCCCAGATCGCGCGCGGCCATCATGAGCGCGCGGTCGTAAAGGCCGGGATATTGATCGAGCTTGGCCAGCGCCTTCTTCTTGAGCGTGCCCAGGAAGTTGCGCGTGTACACCATGTTGAAGCCGCGCGAGAGCGCGAGACCCCCGGCGCGCAGATCGAGCGGTGCGGAGATCGCGCAGGCGGCGCTCACGACCTGCGCCGCATGTCCCTCGCGCTCGCCGAGCCAGCGCAGCAGCACGTTGCCACCGAGCGATACGCCCGCGGCGAAGATCGGCCCTGACGTGCTGGCACGCAGACGCTGGAGCATCCAGTCGACCTCGGTACTGTCGCCCGAGTGGTAGAAGCGCGGGGCACGGTTCATGCGACCGCTGCAACTGCGGAAGTGGGGGATGACACCGCGCCACCCCTGCGCCTGGACTTCGCGCATGAGGGTGCGGGCGTAGTGACTGCCCGAGCTTCCCTCCAGACCGTGAAACAACACGACGAGCGGTGTCTCGACAAGCCCACCTGGCGCGGGCGGAGGCTTTTCCATGGCGGGCGGTGCGACCAGCCAGTCGACGTCGACGAAGTCGCCGTCGGGGGTATCCCAGGTCTCGCGCCGGAATTCGACGAACGGGCGCCGGCCCAGCAGCGCGGGGTAGATCGTCTGACTATGCCCGTCGGGCAGCCACCGGGGTGGCCGGTAATCCGGGGGAAGAAAGACGGCCGGGCGCGCTGTCATCCGGGCTCCGGATCGATCAGTGCAGCCCGTCCGGACGCGCGTGCATCATCAGGCTGAATTGCTCGACGGCGTGCGGCGGCAGCGGGCTGGAGTGGATGTGGGCGAAGCGCCAATCGCCTTGCTCGTGGACCAGCACGTAAGTCGTGTGGATGAGCTGGGCAGTGTTCTGTTTGGCGTCTTCGTTGCCCACGCGCATGGCCTCGGTTGCCGTGTGCACGACCGTGCCGACGGTGTCGTACTCGGTCGTGTCCAGCGAATCGAGCAACACCACGCTCTGGGCGAACTGCGCGACGAGGCCGCTGCGGATCTGTTCGAGGCCATCCCAGCGGGTGCCGTCGGCGCGAATGTAGCTCACGAAGTCCTCGTTCGCCCAGAGCGCCATGGCGCGGTCCGTCTGCCCCCGGCGCAGTGCGTCATAAAAGGCCGTGATGGTTTCACTGGCGGCATCGAACAGACGGACGAAACGTGGCATGAGGATTTACCGTTGAGTGTTACCGGGATCGAACTGAGGCCTTTCGGTGTCTCGCTCGGTTCAGCGCTGCGTGAGCAGAATGTTGCGCAGATTCGCGAACACGTGCTCGGGCATCAGCTCGTTCAGGCAGCGCGTGTGCCCCAGCGGGCATTCGCGGGCGAAACACGGGCTGCACTCCAATTGTAGCCACAGGACATGCGCCTGATCCGACAATGGCGGGGTGTGGCGCGGATCGGACGAACCGAACAGGGCGATCTGCGGGCGGCGCAGGGCTGCCGTCACATGCATCAACCCCGAGTCGTTGCTCACGACGGCATTGGCCCGTGCCAGCAACGCGCACGCTTCCGCCAGCGACGTCTGACCGCAAAGATTGCGCACGAACGGGGCCTCGGCGGCGATCTGCTGTGCGAGCGCGCCGTCTTTGCCCGAACCGAGCGCAATGATCTGGGCGTACGGGAAAGACCGGCGTACCAACTGCGCCAACTGCGCGAAATGGCCCGGCGGCCAGCGCTTGGCCGGCCCGAACTCGGCGCCCGGGCAGAAGACGACCAGCGGCACGCGCAGATCGAGCCCGAAGCGTGCGAATACACGGGCCGATTCGTTGAGGTCGGCTTCGATACGCGGCGTGGGCAGCGTCTCGGGCAGCTTGGCCCCTGGGGCGAACGCCAATGCCGCGTAGTGCCGCACCATCGGCGGACGCTCGTCCTTGCGCGGATTGGCATGGCGCACGTTGAGCAGGCCGTAGCGCTGCTCGCCCTTGTAGCCGATGCGCAGCGGAATGCGCGCGAGCCACGGAATGAGGGCCGATTTCAGCGAATTCGGCAGCACGTAGGCGGCGTCGTAACCCTCGTCGGCCAGCACGCTCGCGAGCCGGTAGCGTTCGAGCGGCTGCAATTTGCCGTGCGCGAGGTCGGTAGCGACGACGCGCGAAATCTCCGGCATGCGTTCCAGCACCGGGGCGACCCAGCCGGGCGCGATCGCGTCGATGGTCAGACGCGGATGCAGACGCTTGAGCAGGGTAAACAACGGCTGCGCCATCAGCGCGTCCCCAATCCAGTTGGGGGCGATCACCAAGGCTTTATGCATCGTGGCGGAGACTCTGTACGTTAAGCGTGACGATGAAGCGGACGGAACATCGGGCGGGCCGTGCAGTCACGGCCTTCGCAGCGCGCCGACTGCGCACTGGCTGCGCGGTCGCTGCGTTGGGCCGGGTCCGTCTCGCGAGGCAAACAGGGGTCAGTGACCTTTGATCACGGTGCCGGGCTTCAGGCGATAACGCGTGCCACAGTAGGCACAGGCGGCTTCGCCGTGGCTCACGTCGATGAACACACGCGGGTGGCTGCTCCACAACGGCATCTTCGGATTCGGGCAGTGGACCGGAATTTCGTCGGCGCCGACTTCGACAACCGGCATTTGTTTGACTTCGCTCATGGGGTTCGGACCGTGATGGGTATTCGTTGGTATTGCGTTTGGTATTGCAAATAGTCTTGCAATTGGCGTGGCGGGCATCCGCCCGCTTACCAAAAGTCGCTATTGTAAAGCAGCAGCAGCCCTTTGCGGATGGCTCGCGGGTTCTGCGAGCAGGTGTGGGGCCGCCTAATAGGGTGCGGGAGGGTGCGGGAGGGTGCGGGAGGGTGCGAGAGGGTGCGAGAGGGTGCGGAGGTACGGACGCTTCCCGGTGCGCGCATGCGTGGTGCGCACGCGACAACGGTTCGGTTGCGCCAGAAAAAACCGGCGGGCGACAGGGTTTTCGCAACTAAGCAACCATTTACCGTGGCTATAATGGCCTGTCGTCCGCCGCCAACGATGAACAACGTCAAGAGACACTCCGGCAACCCTGGCGGGCGCAGTGGCCGCCAGCGGCCATATCGGGCGTGCCGGGCGCCGTCGGGACCGCTTTGCCCCGCAATGCCAGACACCGCGTCGTTCGCCACGACGCTCGCCCCCCAAGCCGACCATGTCAATGCTTCGTTTGCCTGCCGCTGAACGTGAAGGGTTCGCGGTCGGGTTTCGCATTATTTCGCCGCTTTTGCCCGCCATCTTTTCGTGGGGACTCGTCACCGGCGTCGCCATGAGCAAGTCGGTGCTCACGGTGCCGCAGGCCATCGGCATGAGCCTGATGCTCTACGCCGGATCGGCCCAGCTGGCGTCGCTGCCGCTGTTCGCCGCCGGCATGCCGCTTTGGACGATCTTGCTCACGGTCGGCATCGTCAATCTGCGCTTCGTCATTTTCAGCGCCGGGTTGCAACCGCATTTTTCCTATCTGTCGCTGCCGCGCCGCATCGCCCTTGGCTACGTCAACGGCGATCTCGGGTTCGTGATGTTCATGAACCAGAACTTCGCGAACGGCTACGTGCCGGGCAAGGAAGGCACGTATTACGGCATCACGCTCAGCAACTGGGCGGTGTGGCACGTGTCGTCGATTCTGGGCATCGTGCTGGGCGCGCTCGTGCCCGATAGCTGGGGGCTGGGGTTCGCCGGCACGCTGGCCCTCATTCCCATGATGGTCCACACGATCAACAGCCGCTCCACGATGCTGGCCGTGGCGCTCGCGTCGCTCATCGGCGTGCTTGCGTTCGATTTGCCGTATCGCCTCAACCTCGTGCTCGGCGTGCTGGGCGCGCTCGCCGCCGGTATGGTGTGCGACGAAATGGCCGCGCGGCATGCCAGGCGGCTCGCGCTGGCCAATCCTGTCAGGGTGCCGATTGCGACGCCACCAGGCGCCGGAACGCAGACGCAGGGCACTGTCGAGGTCCAGGAAGAGGGGAAGAAAGCGGCTGCACACGAGGAACGCCGTACGTCGGGGGATCGTCGCGCATGAGCACCTTTGAAATCTGGTTCGCCTTCGTGGCGATGACGGCCATCACGATCGTCACACGCACCTTCTTCCTGCTCGCCGGCGACCGGGTCACGTTGCCGCAGCGCCTGCAACGCGCGCTTCGGTACGCGCCGGCCGCAGCGCTTGCTGTCATCGTCGTGCCCGAAGTGGTGCTACTCGATCACCAGTTTGCGGTGCATCTGGGCAACCACAAGCTCGCGGCGGCGGTCGCGGCGACGGGCTGGTTCATCTGGCGGCGCAACATGATCGAGATGATCGTGATCGGCATGGCCGTCTACACACTCGGTCGCTTGTTCCTGTAGGCGGAACGGCTGGCCGTGAAAATGGGCATCCGGTGGGGCGGATCAGTTAAAATGTATGTTTTTCCCACTATTTATTCCGGATTCTCATGGCTTCCGTCGTACGTCTTTCCGATTTGATCGCTCAGGGCCGCCTCGCGGGCAAACGTGTCTTCATCCGCGCCGATTTGAACGTGCCGCAAGACGATAACGGCCGAATCACGGAAGACACGCGGATTCGCGCCTCGGTGCCGGCCATTCAGATGTCGCTCGACGCGGGCGCTGCCGTGATGGTCACCTCGCATCTGGGCCGCCCCACCGAAGGCGAATTCAAGGCGGCCGACTCGCTCGCCCCCGTGGCGCAACGTCTGTCGGAACTGCTCGGCCGTGACGTGAAGCTGGTGGCCGACTGGGTCGACGGCGGCTTCGACGTGGCCCCGGGCACGGTCGTGCTGCTGGAGAACTGCCGCGTCAACAAGGGCGAGAAGAAGGACAACGACGAACTGGCGCAGAAGATGGCCAAGCTGTGCGACGTCTATGTCAACGACGCGTTCGGCACCGCTCACCGCGCCGAAGCCACCACGCACGGCATCGCCAAGTACGCGCCGGTCGCCTGCGCAGGTCCGCTGCTCGCCGCCGAACTCGAAGCGCTCGGCAAGGCGCTCAACGCCCCGGCGCGTCCGCTCGTGGCCATCGTGGCCGGCTCGAAGGTCTCCACCAAACTCACCATCCTCAAGACGCTCGCCGACAAGGTCGACCAGCTGATCGTGGGCGGCGGCATTGCCAACACGTTCATGCTGGCCGCCGGCCTGCCGATCGGCAAATCGCTTGCCGAGGCCGATCTGGTCGAGGAAGCGAAGGCGATCATCGACGCCATGGCCGCGCGCGGTGCGTCGGTGCCGATTCCGACGGACGTGGTGTGCGCCAAGGAATTCAGTGCGAACGCCGAAGCCACCGTCAAGGCGGCAGCCGACGTGGCCGAAGACGACATGATCCTGGACATCGGCCCGCAAACGGCCGCCAAGCTGGCCGAGCAACTCGGCCAGGCCGGCACCATCGTGTGGAACGGCCCGGTCGGCGTGTTCGAGTTCGACCAGTTCGGTCATGGCACGCAAACCCTGGCGCGCGCCATCGCCGCAGCCAAGGGCTTCTCGATCGCCGGCGGCGGCGACACGCTCGCGGCCATCGCCAAGTACGGTATCGCCGATCAGGTCAGCTACATCTCGACGGGTGGCGGCGCGTTCCTGGAATTCCTGGAAGGCAAGACGCTGCCGGCTGTGGACGTCCTGCAACAACGCGCGGCGCAGTCGAACTGATCGCGCGCGCTGCGAGAATCGTGCAAAGGCAGGTGGGGCGGGGCTTGCGGGCAGGTTGAACGGTCTGCAATGCGTTGGCGCACGGCGATTTCGGTCGCTTTATTGCGAACGTATGAGATCGAATCAAACGATTTCGTACTGACAATACGAACTTTTTGGTTAACCTGCGGCGGCCTAATTGCGTTACAAACCTCTAAGCGCCAGTAATGTCGAAAGCGCTGTTACCAAAAGAGGATGAAGAGATGGATGTAATGAACCGCTCCACCAAGATCGTCGCCACCATCGGTCCGGCATCGAGCACGCCGGAAGTGCTTTCGCGCATGATCGCCGCAGGCGTCGACGTCGTTCGCCTGAACTTCTCGCACGGCAAGGCGCAGGACCACATCGAGCGCGCCGAAATGGTGCGCGCGGCCGCCAGAGCGGCGGGCCGCGAAGTGGCCATCATGGCCGACTTGCAGGGCCCGAAGATTCGCGTCGGCAAGTTCGAGAACGGCAAGACGACGCTCGAAGCCGGCGCCCGGTTCATTCTGGATGCGAACTGCGAGCTCGGTAACGACGAACGCGTCGGGCTGGACTACAAGGAACTGCCGCGCGACGTGCGCACGGGCGACGTGTTGCTGCTCAACGACGGGCTGATCGTGCTCATCGTCGATCGCGTGATCGATCAGGAGATTCACACGACCGTGAAGGTCGGTGGGGACCTGTCGAACAACAAGGGCATCAACCGCCAGGGTGGCGGCCTCACGGCCCCGGCGCTGACCGCCAAGGACATGGAAGACATCAAGACCGCGATGGCGCTGGGCGCCGATTACGTCGCGGTCTCCTTCCCGAAGAACGCGACCGATATGGAAATGGCGCGACGTCTGGCGAACGTGGCGGGCGAGCCGTACGGCATCAAGCCGCTGATGATCGCGAAGATCGAACGTGCCGAGGCGATTCCGGCGCTCGAAGAGATTCTGGCGGCGTCGGACTGCATCATGGTCGCGCGTGGCGATCTGGCCATCGAAGTCGGTAACGCGGCGGTCCCGGCGCTTCAGAAGCGCATGATCAAGCTCGCGCGCGAGATGAACAAGACGACCATCACGGCCACGCAGATGATGGAGTCGATGATCCACAATCCGGTGCCGACCCGCGCCGAAGTGTCGGACGTCGCCAATGCGGTGCTCGATGGCACGGATGCCGTGATGCTGTCGGCCGAGAGCGCTGCCGGCAAGTACCCGGTCGAGACGATCGAGACGATGGCGGCGATTTGCGTCGAAGCCGAGCGCTCGGAGACGGTGGAACTCGATCGCGACTGGCTGAACCAAACTTTTACGCGCATCGACCAAACGATTGCCGCCGGTGCGCTGTTTACCGCGTATCATCTTGGCGCGAAAGCCATCGTGGCGCTGACCGAGTCTGGCGCGACCGCGTTGTGGCTGTCCCGTCACAAGATCCATGTGCCGATTTTTGCCCTGACTTCGCAGTTGAGCAGTCATCGCAAAATGGCGCTGTATCGCAACGTCTACGCCATGCGCGCGGACGCCGCGCACGACCGCGACAGCGCGCTCAAGCAGGCAGAGCAGTTGCTGCTCTCGAGCGGTGTGGTCAAGCGCGGCGACACGATCGTGCTGACGGTCGGTGAGCCGATGGGACAACCCGGTGGCACCAATACGTTGAAGATCGTCCAGGTGGGTCACGCATGACGAAGCAGGCCGCGCGATGGCGGCGGGGTGAGAGTGCCAGGCACACACCCCGCCGCGCGCGAGCTGTCGTCATGAGGGGCGCCTCTGGATCGAGGAAAGATTTGCTTAGTTTTTGATTCCAAGGAGAACATCATGCCCCTAGTCTCTATGCGACAGCTGCTCGACCACGCCGCCGAAAACGGCTACGGTCTGCCGGCCTTCAACGTCAACAACCTCGAGCAGGTTTCCGCGATCATGGCCGCCGCCGACGAAGTCGGCGCGCCGGTCATCATGCAGGCTTCGGCCGGTGCCCGTAAGTACGCTGGCGAAGCGTTCCTGCGTCACCTGATTTCGGCGGCCGTGGAAGCGTACCCGCACATCCCGGTGGTGATGCACCAGGACCACGGCCAGTCGCCGGCGGTCTGTATGGCCGCGATCAAGAGCGGTTTCTCGAGCGTGATGATGGACGGCTCGCTCGAAGCCGACGGCAAGTCGGTTGCCAGCTACGAATACAACGTTGAAGTGTCGAAGAAGGTCGTCGAGTTCTCGCACTACATCGGCGTGACGGTGGAAGCCGAGCTGGGCGTGCTGGGTTCGCTCGAAACGATGAAGGGCGACAAGGAAGACGGCCACGGCGCCGACGGCACGATGACCCGCGAGCAACTGCTGACCGATCCGGATCAGGCCGCCGACTTCGTGCAGCAGACGCAGTGCGACGCGCTGGCCATCGCCATCGGTACCTCGCACGGCGCTTACAAGTTCAGCCGCAAGCCGACGGGCGACATTCTCGCCATCGACCGCATCAAGGAAATCCATCGCCGCATTCCGAACACCCACCTGGTGATGCACGGTTCGTCGTCGGTGCCGCAGGAACTGCTCGCCGAGATCCGTGAATTCGGCGGCGACATGAAGGAAACGTACGGCGTGCCGGTCGAAGAGATCGTCGAAGGTATCAAGCACGGCGTGCGCAAGATCAACATCGACACCGACATCCGTCTGGCCATGACCGGCGCGATCCGTCGCTATCTGTTCGAAAACCCGAGCAAGTTCGACCCGCGCGACTACCTGAAGCCGGCGCGTGAAGCCGCCAAGCAGGTTTGCAAGGCGCGCTACCTGTCGTTCGGCTGCGAAGGGCAGGCAGGCAAGATCAAGACCATCTCGCTCGAGAAAATGGCCGAGAAGTACAAGAGCGGCGACCTCGCTCAGATCGTGAAGTAAGCAGACTCGGGCGGCGTTGCCGCTCAGGTCGCCGGCCCGGCTTTTGCCAGCACTCGCTGGAACAGAAGCCGGGCCTTTTCTTTGGGCAACTGCAACTGAAACTTGCCGCCGAGCTCCGAGCGGATCGTTGCGGTGAGCATCTCCACGCCATCGACGATCAACGTCATCGGCTCGTTCATGTGCTGCCGTGAAAAGTCTCGCATGCGCGAGGTCGCACCGTCGCGCAGGCGCATCGTGATGACGACCTCCGTGTCCGGCGCGGCGTTGGCGGTCTGCGCCGGGAACTGCAAACCCAACTGCTCGATGTCGCGCGCCGCGTAAAGCGCGAAGCGGGCGATGTCGTCGTCGTTATCCGGCGGGGTGATGGCGACGAGGCGGGGCAGTGGGGAGCGTTCAGCGGTGGCCGATGGGGTGGCCGATGGAGTGGATGTGGAGGCGGTGGCTGGTGCATCGGAAGCGCGATTGCCCGTGGCTGGGTGAGGCGCCACGGCGCGATGGGATGGCGGCCCGGGCGTATGGGGTGCCGCCTGGGATGCGCCGGTTTGCGCCATGAGGCAGGTGCTTGCCAGCGTCAACACGACGGCAAGCGACGTGTGGGTAATCCCTTGCGATACGCGCCGTACGACCTGCGGCTGCCGGACATGGCTTCGTTTTGGCGTGGTTGTCATGGCAGCCCCTTGTTGGTCGGGTGTACGTTTCCATTCTAGGCAACATCCGTGGGCGTCGATGGGGGCCGCAAAATCCGAAACCCGAAACGCGAAACGCGAAACGCGAAACGCGAAACGCCGACCCCGGTGTGTGGACGCACACGCACGTGCGGCGTGCTCGAAGCCGACGTGAAACGACAGGCGGGCGTTCGATATCGCAAGTCCGATGGCAAGGCGCGTGGCAGTCTCCGGGCCTCCGCCAACCTGCCCATCATGGGCCACCCGGAGTTATCGATGCCGTTCACCCGCTTGCCAAAGTCCGTCACCCGGTGTCTTGGACTGTCCAGTCCGGAGGCGTCGCCCACGCCGTCCCGTGCCAACGCCATGGGCGGCGCGCTGACCGGGGCAGCCAACCGCGCGCTTGCGGTGCGGGGGGCCGCAGGCATGCCCCGCGTCGCACCGTCAGCCGCGCAAGCGCAAGGCGCACCCGCGTCGGCAGCGATCCGCGCGACGCCCCCGACCGACTCGCCGCTCGACGCGTTGTCCCCTATCTCCGACGGTACACCGACGGATATGCCGATGACGCTGGTCTCCGAATGGAAAAATCCGGCCCGATCTCGCGCGAGATCCGGGGAAAACATGGATATCCCGCCGATTCGACTCTGGGGATACGACGACCCGACGCCGGATTGGGTCTCGCCGACCCGCGTCATGGCGCAGGACTGGGCAGACCGCTACGGCGTGAACACCGCGCAACTCGTTCGCATCGGCGGCGAATGTACGCGTTACGGTCTGCTGGAGTTGGGAGGGCACCGCTTCATCGTCGGGCCGACGGCGACCCCGGCCGAAGCGCGCTCGCTCACACGCATGCTCAAGACGCATCCGCAAATCGGCGCGATCTTCTGCGTCGAGCCGGGCGCGATGCAGGCGCCGGGCGAGTCTGATGACGGGGCGGGCGGGCAGGAGGGCTATCGGGAAAGACCGATTAGCGCCTATTTTTCCAGGGTGATGCGGCGAAACGCCGGTCGGCATGACGCAACCAGCGCAACGAATGCAACGAATGCAACGAATGCAACGAATGCGACGAACGCGACGAACGCGACGAACGCGACGAACGCGACGAATGCGACGAATGCGACGAATGCGACGAATGCGACGAACGCCCCGGCCGGACCGGCCCCGTTGGCGCACGCGACGCGCTCGCCAGCGCCGTCCCGTGGCGTGCTCGATGGCGGCCTGTCTCATGTGCAGTTCATGGAATTCGAGGGCATGGCGCGTTTCGATGCCCAAATCGACGGCGCAACGCTCTGGCGTGCAGGCAAAGGCGTTGCGGACTTCATCCGAAGCCACCCCGGCAAGATCGCGCTGGTGTGTTCCGAGCATGGCATCGCAAGGCCCTGCGCGGTGATCGCCAGTGCGGCGCTGCAACTTCGCGACGGCGACGCCCGGCTGCGCAGCCAGCTCGCGACCGAAGCGATTCGTCAGCGCGCCGAAGCCAGCGATCACCATATCAACGCGGCGTCGCGCGCACTCGACCTCGTTGCCGAGTTATCCCGCCTGACGGCCATGCTGCGGGTGCCGGGGCGCGGCGATCCGCGCTGGGAGCGTAAGGTCATGCTGCTCAGGCAGCGTTTGCCCGAGCTGTCGCCCGGTACCGGCGTGGACTGGCAAAGCCATGGCGGGCGTCGCCAACTGGCCGACATTCTCGAGGCGAATTTCGACCGTGTGGCGCCCCTGCTGGCCTCGGGCGGGTTGCCACCCGGCACGGCGTTGCTCTGGTTTCGTCACGAAATCGACGTGCTGAGCGGCGTGCGGTTCCTTAGTCCGGGCTACGTCGGCACGCATATCGACCGCATCTCGCAGGACGACATCGATCCGCAAAGCCCGGATGCCGTGCGTCTCGTGTCGCTCGACGATTACGGGCTGACGTGCGACAACAAGTATTACGACCTCGACTCGGTGGTGCGGTGGTTCCGGCAATGCGAGCGTCAGGGCACGTTCATGACGCATCCTGTCTCGCGCTCGAGCGTCGTCGCGTTGCTCGTGCAGGATAGCGAGAAGGCACGGCTTGCCGAGGCGTTTCGGCGTTGAGCGCACGGCCGCGGGCGATGCGGGCGCAGGCCCCGCGCCTTGCCCGACCGACATCTTCGTGAAACGCGCCCCGACGCGCGTATAATTACGCCTTTGCCCTTCCTGATATTGGGTCCCGCCGTGACTACCCCCGCTCTGAACGCCCTGTACGAATCCTCCCTCAAGAGCCTGCCGCTGCTCTCGCGCGGCAAAGTGCGCGATAACTACGCCGTTGGCGACGACAAGCTGCTGATCGTGACCACGGACCGCCTCTCGGCGTTCGACGTGATCATGGGCGAGCCGATTCCGGGCAAGGGCCGCGTGCTCAACCAGATGGCCAATTTCTGGTTCGACAAGCTCGCACACGTCGTGCCGAACCACCTCACGGGGGTGGCGCCCGAGACGGTCGTGTCCGCCGACGAAGTCGCGCAAGTGGCCGGGCGTGCGGTCGTCGTCAAGCGTCTCAAGCCGATTCTCGTCGAAGCCGTGGTGCGTGGTTATCTGGCTGGTAGCGGCTGGAAGGACTATCAGGCAACCGGTGCCGTCTGTGGCGTGAAGCTGCCGGCCGGTCTGCAAAATGCGCAGCAACTGCCGGAGCCGATTTTCACCCCGGCAGCCAAGGCCGAACTGGGCGAGCATGACGAGAACATCAGCTTCGACGACATGGTGAGCCGCATCGGTCGCGAACTGGCCGAGCAGATCCGCGAGATCTCGATCCGTCTGTACAAGGAAGCGGCAGCTTATGCGGCCACGCGCGGCATCATCATCGCCGACACGAAGTTCGAGTTCGGTCTGGACGACAACGGCAAGCTGCACTTGATGGATGAAGCGCTCACCGCCGACTCGTCGCGCTTCTGGCCGGCCGATTCGTACGCCGTGGGCAGCAACCCGCCGTCGTTCGACAAGCAGTTCGTGCGCGACTGGCTCGAAACCCAGCCGTGGGGCAAGACCCCGCCCGCGCCGGCACTGCCGGCCGAAGTCGTCGAAAAGACGGCTGCCAAGTACCGCGAGGCGCTCGAGCGTCTGACCGGTCAGCAACTGGCTTGAGCGGGACGACTGAAGACATGAGCGAGAAACAAGCCGTGGCCCCGCGCGTCGGTGTGGTGATGGGGTCCAATTCGGACTGGGAAGTGATGAAGAACGCGGCGGCCATTCTGGCCGAGTTCGGCGTGCCGTACGAAGCGCAGGTCGTCTCGGCGCACCGCATGCCGGACGACATGTTCCGTTACGCCGAAGCCGCACGCGAGCGCGGTCTGGTCGCGATCATCGCCGGTGCCGGCGGTGCCGCACACCTGCCGGGCATGATCGCCGCCAAGACGACCGTGCCGGTCCTGGGCGTGCCGGTGCCGAGCAAGTACCTGCGTGGCGAAGACTCGTTGCTGTCCATCGTGCAGATGCCCAAGGGCGTGCCGGTGGCGACCTTTGCCATCGGGGAAGCGGGCGCGGCCAATGCGGCGCTGTTTGCGGTCTCGATGCTCGCAGCCGACGACAAGTCGCTCGCCGACAAGCTCGAAGCGTTCCGTGCGAAGCAGACCGAAGCGGCGCGCGGCATGACGCTGCCTGCGCTGTAAAAGAAAACAACGTCCCCGCCACTGTCTGCGCTTTCACGAAGATGAATTCTGCCTCCGCTGCGCCTGTCCTTCCCGGCCAATGGCTGGGCATGCTGGGCGGCGGCCAACTCGGCCGCATGTTCTGTTTTGCCGCCCAGTCGATGGGTTACAAGGTCTGCGTGCTGGATCCGGACCCGCGTTGTCCGGCCGGCGCCGTGGCCGATCGTCTGATCGTTGCCGATTATCGTGACGAGGCGGCGCTCGCCGAGTTGGCCTCGCTGTGCCCTGCCGTCTCGACCGAGTTCGAGAACGTACCGGCCCAGTCGCTCGATTTCCTCGCAAAGACCACGACCGTGAGCCCTGCCGGGCGCTGCGTTGCGATTGCGCAGGACCGCGTGGCGGAAAAGCGCTTCATCGAAAGCTGCGGCGTACCGGTGGCTCCCCATCTGGTGATCGAATCGAACGAGGCGCTCGCCGCCATTGGCGACGCGGCCATCGAAAGCGTGTTGCCGGGCATTCTGAAAACGGCGCGTCTGGGCTATGACGGCAAGGGTCAGGTGCGGGTCAACACCGCCGCCGAGGCGCGCGAGGCATACACCGCGCTGGGCGGCGTGCCGTGTGTGCTGGAAAAGCGTCTTGCGCTGGCGTTCGAAGTGTCGGTGCTGAGTGCGCGCGGTGCGGACGGCGCGGTCGCCACGTATCCGCTCGCGCAGAACGTGCACATCGACGGCATTCTCGCCACCACCACGGTGCCCGCTCCCGACGCAGCGCCGGCCATCGCCGATGCCGCCCGGGCGGCGGCTGCGGCGATCGCATCGCAAATGGATTACGTGGGCGTGCTGTGCGTCGAGTTCTTCATTCTGAAAGACGGCTCGCTCGTGGCGAACGAAATGGCGCCGCGCCCGCACAACAGCGGCCACTACACGATCGATGCCTGCGCATCGAGCCAGTTCGAACAGCAGGTGCGTGCCATGGCCGGGTTGCCGCTGGGCGAAACGCGTCAGCACTCGCCGGCCGTCATGCTCAACGTGCTGGGCGATGTGTGGTTTGAGGGACCCGCGAAGGATCAGCCGCGCACGCCCGCATGGGGTGACGTGGTCGCGCTGCCGTCCGCTCGCCTGCATCTGTATGGCAAGGAAGACGCGCGCGTCGGTCGCAAGATGGGCCACATCACGTTCGCCGGCGCCTCGCTCGACGAAGCGCGCAATGCGTGCGTGACGGCGGCCGCCAGTCTCGATATCGCGCTGGAAGACTGAACGATGACTTCGCCCGACGCGCCGCGCATCGTCATGCCGCCGGCTGACGCCATCACGCAAGCCGCCGAACGACTGGCTGCGGGCGAACTGGTCGCGTTCCCGACGGAAACGGTCTATGGCCTGGGTGGCGACGCCGAGAATCCGGCCGCCGTGGCGGCCATTTACGCGGCCAAAGGGCGCCCGGCCAATCATCCGGTCATCGTGCACTTTTCGCCGGATGGCGATCCCGGCTACTGGAGCGACGACGTCACGCCTGCGGCGCGCAAGCTGATGGACGCGTTCTGGCCCGGCCCCCTCACGCTCATTCTCAAGCGCGCGCCGCATATCCCCGACGCCGTTTCCGGCGGCCAGGATTCGGTCGGGCTGCGTTGTCCGTCGCATCCGGTGGCGCAGGCATTGCTGCGTGAACTCGAGCGCATCAAGGGCGGGCAGGGCGGTGTGGCGGCGCCGTCGGCCAATCGCTTCGGTCAGGTAAGCCCGACCGCTGCCCAACATGTGCGCGACGAGTTCGCCGGACTGCCCGGCGTGACGGTTCATGTGCTCGATGGCGGCGAGGCCGCCGTGGGTATCGAATCGACGATCGTCGATCTGTCGCGCGGCTTCCCGGCGCTGCTGCGCCCGGGCCATATCACCCCGGCGCAGATTGCCGAAGTGCTCGGGCAGATGCCGCGCCTGCCGGGGCAGGACAACGATGCGCCGCGCGCGTCGGGCACGCTCAAGGCGCACTATGCGCCGCGTACGCCGCTGTATCTGTGCGACCCCGGTCAGTTCGCGGCGGCCCTCGCGGTACACCCGGCGGGCGAGCGTGTGGCGGTGGTGGCCTTTGCGCCCACGCTGGCGACGCTGCCGGCCGCCATTACCGCCTCCGACGATGTCGTGAAGATCGAATTACCGGCCACGCCCGCCGCGCTCGCGACCGATTTGTACGCGATGCTGCGACGCCTCGACCGCGCCAACGTCACGCACATTCTGTTCGAACGACTGCCCGACACGCCCGAGTGGGCCGCCGTCGGCGACCGTCTCGGCCGCGCCGCCGCCGCCTTCGAGGGCGCCTGACGCGCTCGTCAACGTCCCGAGGCCGGCGCTCGCGCCAGCGCCGCTCCCGTTCGCACGCCGCCACTCCGGCGGCCCGAAAAGCGCCATCCACTTGTTGCGCCAGCCCGGCGTCGTGACGACGTCGCGTGCCATCGTGCGCCATTCGTGAAACGTCAGCGTGATCGGATTGTGCGTATGGATCTGATCGACGATGCCGAACTCGCAAGGCTCGGCGTCGCTCTCCTCGACATACGACCCGAACAGACGATCCCAGATGACGAGCACGCCCGCGTAATTCCGGTCGATGTAGCGTGGATTGCGTGCGTGATGCGCCCGATGGATCGACGGCGTGTTGAGCACGTACTCCAGCCAGCCCAGCTTCGGGATCGCCTGCGTATGCACGAAGAACTGAAAGGCGAGATTCAGGAGTACCACGCCCACGATTTGCACGGGCGTGAAGCCGATGAGCGCCATCGGTGTCCAGAACAGCCACATGCCGGCGACCGGATACATCAGGCTCTGTCGGAAGGCCGTCGACAGGTTCAGCCGCTCCGACGAGTGATGTACCACGTGCGCGGCCCACAGCCAGCGGATGCGATGACTCGCGCGGTGAAATACGTAGTAGAGGAAGTCCTGCACGAGGAACAGGAGCACGAAGCCGACCCATCCGGCGGGCATCGTGTAGACGCGATAGTGATCGTAGAGCCACGCGTAGAAGGGCACGACGAGCAGCCAGGCCAGCTTGTCCGCCCCCTGATGCATGAGGGCGAGCGTGGCGTTGCTGAGCGTGTCGCGCAGGCTGTACATGCCGGGGCGGCGACCACGCCAGTACCACGCTTCAATGCCGATGCACAGCACGAATACCGGCGCGAGCGCCAGCAGAATCAACTCGACGTTCATGACCTCGCGTCTCCTCACGATTGGGTCATCTGAACCGGTGTCCCCGCATCTCGTTGGTCTGGCGCGGGTGACACCGGTGGAACGTCTATTCTGACGCGAATGCGATGCGTCGGCGCGGTGGTTAGAGGGAAACGTCAAATGTCCGGGGCGCAGGCTCGTTAGCCGGTTACGGTGACCTCAGGGAAGGCGTACGGGGCTGCGCGACGTTGTCACGGAGCGTTCTCGTACACCCACGAGATGAGCGCGTCGTTAAATCCGCGCGCGTTGCTCGCGCGTGCATCGTTGACCAGCGACACCACGACATACGTGCTGCCCGAGCGGGTAGCCACATAACCCGCGACCGCGCTCACGTCGTCGAGCGTGCCCGTCTTTATATGGGCGTTGCCCGCCACGTCGCGGTTGACCAGGCGGTTGCGCATGGTGCCGTCCACGCCGACCGTCGGCATCGACTCGACGAGCACCTGCCCGGTGGGGCTGTTGATGCCGTGTTGCAGTAGTCGCGCCAGCTCCATGGCGCTGATGCGCTCCACGCGCGAGAGCCCGGAGCCGTTCTCCACGACGAGGCCGGGCATGGCGAGATCGTACTTGTCGAGCCAGCGACCGAGAACGTCGCGCGAGCGCGCGATGCTCGCCGGCGTCTTGCCGTCGGCGGCCAGTCCCAGCGTGAGAAAGAGTTGCCGCGCCATGACGTTGTTGCTGAACTTGTTCATGTCGTGCACGACTTCGGCCAGCGTCTGACCGCGATGCGTGACGAGCAGGCGCGCGCCGGGCGGCACGACCCCGGTACGCACATTGCCGTTGAACTGTCCGCCGGATGCCTGCCATAAGGCCCGGAAGCCACCGAGAAAGAAGCGGTCGCGGTCAGGGGCGGCGATGTTCCATCCCTTGTCTTCGCAAGACGCCGGGTACGGCCCCGAGAAGTGCGCCAGATAGGCGCCGTCGGCAGTCGTGCTCACGGAGGGATGAATGCGGCTCAGCCAGTCGCCGCAATTACCGGCAGGCGCCGACGACATCTCGTTGGCGACCTGCAGGTTCGCCAGCGGCGGCAGCACACCGACGTCGACCGTGCCGTTGGGATTGCTCGTGAACGTGAACGACATCGCCTTGAACGAGTAAAGCAACGGGTCCGGCGCTACGTTGTAGGGGCGATCGACGTCGCCATCGATCGGACCCTGCGCCCCGATATCGGCGCTGTACGCCGAGCGGTCGAGCACGATGTCACCGTTGATGTTCGTCACGCCCGCATTGCGCAGTTCCGCGATGAACTTCTCCATCTCTTCCGGCACGAGCTTCGGGTCGCCTGTGCCCTTGAAGTACAGATTACCGTTGAGCGTGCGGCCGTCCGACTGACCGTCGGTGAACGCCTGCGTGCGCCAACGGTAGTCGGGACCCAGCATGTCCAGTGCGGCTATCGTCGTGACGAGCTTCATCGTCGAGGCCGGATTGCGGGGCACGTTGGCGTTGAGCGCAAGCATCGGGGCGGGAACGGCGCCACGCGTCTGCAACGGATTGTCGACTTTCGCAACGATCACGCTGACGTGCGCGGCCGGGACCTGACTCGCGGCAAGCGCGCGCGCCAGCGGTTGCGGCAGCGGCGTGGCGTGCGCGGCGGTGACCGGCACTCTGGGGGCCTTCTTCGCTATCTTGGCCGGCTTGGCCTGCACCGGCGCACTCACGACCATGGCCACCGCCAGCGCTGCACTCAGCGCCGTCACTGTCTTTACTGTCGTCATGCCCGCACGAGCGACACCAACGATACGAGCGATACGAGCGATACGAGCGCCATCGGAAAGGTTGTCGATGGCGGTGCCGGCGCGAGACGATCCGGAGGCGGCAAGGTGGGGAAGCCAGGCGTGGCGTGAGGTGCCGAATGAATGGAATGAGCGCAATGAGCGGGGTAGGCCAGGGAAGTAGGGCACGCGCATGACGGGCGAATTTCTCCAGTGTTGCGCACAGCGAGCCCGCAGGGCCGAATGCGCGTGAGGCACGCGCATTCCCGGGCGGACGCGGCGACGCAGCAATGTTAAGCAATAGAGTCGGCCGCGCGTGCGTCTGGGCGCGCGGCACATGCGTGACATTGTAAGTCCGGCCTGCAACGAACTGTCGCTACAATGAGTCGAATTCGACGGCAGTGTCACTCGAAGGCAACATCATGCGACATGGCATGGGTTGCCGAGACGCCTCGACCAACGCATATAACGGTGCCTGATTCATGCGAATTCTGTTGGTGGAAGACGATGCGATGATCGCCGCGGCCGTCGCCAAGGGGCTGCGCCAGGACGGTTGGACCGTCGACCATGTCGGCGACGGGCAGCGCGCACTCGATGCGCTCGCCGTCGAGTCGTACGACGCTTTGTTGCTCGATCTCGGTCTGCCGCGTCGCGATGGCATCGACGTGCTACGTACGTTACGTTCTCGCGGCCAGACGCTGCCGGTCCTGATCGCCACCGCGCGCGATGCGGTGGCCGATCGCGTCAAAGGTCTCGACGCGGGGGCCGACGACTACCTCGTCAAACCTTTCGATCTCGATGAACTGGCGGCACGCCTGCGCGCGCTCGTGCGGCGTCAGGCCGGGCGCAGCGAACCGCTGTTGCGCCATGGCGCTATCGTGCTCGATCCTGCCACGCGCCAGGTATCGTGCGACGGCGCGCCCGTCGTGCTCTCCGCGCGCGAATACGCCGTGCTCGAAGCGTTGCTCAATCGCCCGGGGGCCGTGCTGTCGAAGACACAACTCGAAGAGCGCATCTACGGTTGGGGCGAAGAGGTGGCGAGCAATGCCGTCGAAGTGCACATTCACGGCCTGCGCAAGAAGCTCGGCGCTGATGCTATCCGCACCGTACGTGGTGTCGGATACATGATGCCAACCAAAACGAGCGATATGGACAACGCCCCGGAGGCGAACTGATGCGCTCGATACGTCGCCGCCTTCTCGTCGGCCTGTTGCTGACGCTGGCCATCGCGCTGGTGCTCGCGGGCATCGCGATCTTCCGTCAGGCGCGCACCGAGGCCAATGAGTTGTTCGACTTCCAGTTGCAGCAGATGGCCTTGTCGCTGCCGGCCGAATCGTTTTCCAGCGTGCCGGGCGAGCACAACGACACGGAAGGTCTCGTGATCCAGATATGGAGCCGCAACGGCGTGGAGTTGTATTACTCGCATCCGCGCACGCCGTTGCCGCCGCGGGCGGAACTCGGTTTCACCACCGTGCAGACGCCGGTGGGCGACTGGCGTGTCTATGCGGCGCGCGTCGGCGACAACGTCGTGCAACTCGCGCAACCGATGGTCATTCGCGATTCGCTGGCGGTCTCGATGGCGTTGCGCACGCTGCTGCCACTGGTCGTGGCGATGCCGCTGCTCGGGTTGCTCGTGTGGATCGTGGTCGGGCGTGGGCTGCGTCCGCTGCGTCGGGTGACGAAGGCGCTCGATGCCCGTGCGCCGGGGGCGCTCGAAGCGTTCCCCGAGGCGGGATTGCCGGATGAAGTGAGGCCGCTCGTGCGCGCCCTCAACAGCCTGCTCGGGCGCCTCGATGAAGCGCTGGTGCAGCAAAAGGCCTTTGTTGCGGACGCAGCGCACGAACTTCGCACGCCGCTTGCCGCGTTGCAGCTTCAGGTGCAGTTGCTCGAACGCGCCGATACGGAAGCGGCGCGCGCCGAAGCAATGCGCGATTTGCGCGAGGGCGTGCGACGCGCGTCGCACATGGTTGCGCAATTGCTCACGTTGGCGCGTCAGGAGCCCGACGCCGCGCGCGCTGCCGCCGCATTCGCCGACTTGCCGCTGTCGCCGCTGCTGCAGGACGTGGTGGCTCATCATGCGGCGCTCGCCGTCGCGCGAGGTATCGACCTGGGGCTGGACGCCCCCGATGCGCTGGCCGCCATCGCCCGCGTACATGGCGATGCGAACGCGTTGCAAACACTGTTCGGCAATCTCGTCGATAACGCGCTGAAATACACACCGCGCGGGGGGCATGTGGATGTGCGTCTGGTGTCGGCGCTGCCGTCGCCCGTCGTCGAAATCGAAGATACCGGCCCGGGCATTCCCGCTGCCGAGCGAGAGCGGGTGTTCGACCGTTTCTTCCGGGGCGGGGCCACTACGGCAGCGCACGCGTCGTCAGCCGTCTCTGCGTCGGGTCACGAAGAGGCCACCGCGCCGCGCGCGCAAGGCAGCGGCCTTGGGCTTGCCATCGTGCGCAACATCGCCCGGGCGCATGGCGCGCACGTGGAGTTGTTCGATGCCCGTAACGGCCACGGGCTGCGCGTGCGGGTGAGTTTCGGTGGCGCGACCTCGGCGCCTCCCGCGCTTTGATTCCGGTGCCGGCGTCGCCACCGGCACCCCGTTGACGGTTGGCCCAGACGCTTATCCGCGCGTGACTTCCGTCACCTTGTCGTGCTCGATGGTGAGCGTGCGGCGATCCGGGCGATGGTCGCGTGTGGTCGGCATGGCCTTGCCGTCCTGCATGCCGATGCGCCACGGGCATCCCCTCAGCATTGATTTCGCTTCCGTGAGCGACTTGCCCACGAGCGCCTGATCGGCAGGCGCATCGGTCGGGCAGGTGTTCTGCCCCTGCATCTGGCCTGACATCGGTCCCTGCGTCGGCATCGACTCAGCAGGGCCCTGCGTACCCGTGCCGTTACCGTTGCCCGACGCCGCATGTGCGGTCGTGGCGAATGCCAGACACACGACGGCGCCGGCGGTCCCCGTCCAGCGGAGCATTCGGCAAACGTGACGATCGATTTGCATAGCCATAGCGACTTCTCCTGAAGACGAATACTTGCGGCGCGGGATTGCGCCACTACGCCACCGTAGGCAACGGTGTCCCTCATCCGCAAGGCGAACCACGCGAGTTGCGCCTTCAAACGCATGCAGTCGTCACGCATAGCGCGCAATGATTGCGCTTGTCCTCGCTCGATGCGTGACCTTCACACGTCGACGCACGAAAGTGGCCGCGTGCAATGAGTCTCGGCTCGGTGCGCTTCTTAAGGTTCTCTTAAGGGAGCCTCTCTACGATGGCAGTCATGTTCAAACGTGGTTGTCGGAAGGAGAGACTCATGCGGACCTCGAAGCTCACTCGTACGCTGGTTGCCAGTGCCGTACTCGTCGCATTGACGGGCGGTTATGTCGCCGGGCGTCAGCACTGGCAGGCGCCGCTCGCCTCAGAAATGGTGGCCGACGCCAGCGCGGCAAGCGCTGCGGCGGCGACGCCGGTGGCCAACGTCCAGAATGCCCCCGCCAATGCGCCGAATACCGCGCCACGTATGCTCGTGCCGGACTTCTCGCAACTGGCGGAACAATACGGACCGGCGGTAGTCAACATCAGTGTGACGCACGATGGGAAACCTTCGGCGCAACGAGGCTCGGCCGCGAATCAATTGCCGCCGGGCATGGATCAGAACGACCCGCTGTTCCAGTTCTTTCGTCACTTTTATGGCGCGCCCGGCAATGACGGCGGCGACAACGGTGGCGGCGACGACAGCGGCGGGCCGACGCGCAGCCTTGGTTCGGGTTTCATCGTGAGTCCGGACGGTTACATCCTGACCAACGCTCATGTCGTGGACGATGCGAGTCAGGTGACAGTGAAACTCACCGACAAGCGCGAGTACAAAGCCAAGGTGGTGGGCAGCGACAAGGCGAGTGACGTCGCGTTGCTCAAGATTGCCGCCACGGATTTGCCGACGGTGAAGATCGGCGATCCGTCGAAGTCGAAGGCGGGTGAGTGGGTCGTGGCGATCGGTTCGCCGTACGGCTTCGACAACACCGTGACGGCGGGCATCGTCTCCGCCAAGGCACGTGCGTTGCCGGACGAGAACTACACGCCGTTCATTCAGACCGACGTGCCGGTCAATCCGGGTAATTCGGGCGGACCGCTGTTCAATCTGAACGGCGAGGTCATCGGCATCAATTCGATGATCTACTCGCGCACGGGCGGTTTCCAGGGCCTGTCGTTTGCGATTCCGATCGACATGGCCATGAAGGTCAAGACGCAGCTTCAGCAGTACGGCAAGGTAAGTCGCGGCCGCATCGGCGTAGCGATTCAGGAAGTGAATCAGTCGCTCGCGAAGTCGTTCGGTCTGCCCAAGCCGACCGGAGCGCTCGTGTCGTCCATCGATAAGAACGGACCGGCGGCGAAGTCGGACCTGAAACCGGGCGACGTGATTCTCGCGGTCAACGGCACGACCATCGACGATTCGGTGCAATTGCCGGAGAAGATCGCGGATATGCGCCCGGGGCAGACCGCCACGCTCACGGTGTGGCGCAACGGCGCAAAGCAGGACGTGAGCGTGAAGGTCGCGGCGCTCAACGAGACGAAGGATGTGGCAAGTGCCGACGATTCGGCGACGCACGGCCGTCTGGGACTGGCGGTTCGCGAGCTCTCGCCGCAGGAAAAGCGCGCGGCGCAGGTCACGAACGGTCTGCTGGTCGCACGGGCTGGCGGTCCGGCGGCGCAGGCGGGGGTGGAGCCGGGCGACATCATCCTCTCGCTCAACGGCACACCGGTCACGAGCGCCGCGCAACTGAGCGAGAAGCTCAGGAAGGCGGGTAATAACGTCGCGTTACTCGTGCAGCGCGACGGGCAACAGATTTTCATCCCGGTCGACCTCGGCTGAGGCTCGCGGCGTACGGCTTACCGCTACGCCTGACGTCGACAAGACCGCCATGGGATGCCATGGGCTTCCAGCATCGTGAATTCATGCAAGGGGAGGTTGACTATGTGGCAGAAACAATGGCAACGCTGGACGGTGGCTGCCGCCGCCGCAGCAGCACTGACGGGAAGTCTGGGCGGCGTCTCCGTCGCCCACGCGCAGGGCGGCTCGCTGCCGCCGTCGATGCAGCAGGGCAATGTGACCTACGTCTCTGGCGGTATCGATAGCGACGAATCGGGCACTTTCAAACGTGAAGCGTCGCGCTGGCCGCTGTCCATCGAGATGGCCGCGCGCGGCGACGGCAAGAACGAATACATTGCCGACGCGCAGGTGCAGATCATGCAAGGCGGCACGACGGTGCTCGACACCCGCTCGAAAGGTCCGTACATGCTGGTGAAGTTGCCCGACGGCAATTACACCGTGAAGGTGACGTACAACGGCAAGCCCATGACGAAGGACGTGAAGGTATCCGCCAAGGGGCACGCCGTCGCATCCTTCCTGTGGCCGCACGACTGATGTGCCGATCAGTCGGACGAGCGCTGCACCGCAGACGGTGAAGTGACCCAGGCAGTATCAGGCAGTCCCAGGCATCACCCGGTATCACCCGGCAACACCCAGCAACACCCAGCAACACCCAGCAGTAACACTCTGCAACGAGTGAGCGAGTTGCGCCGCCATGTCTATCGTGGCGGCGCTTTTTTTGTGTGAATGTCAGGCGGGCGCGACGTGGGCAAGATGCGCGAGATGCACCATAGGCCGGAGACGTGAAAGGCGCCGCGCCGCGATTTCAGCGCATGCGAGGCCCGCCCGTCGATGCCGCTCAGGCCGCGCTACGACACGCGTCGCTGGCTGTCTGCTCGGGGGAGGGAGGCTCGCCGGTACGCATGGCGAACGTCTGCGTGACCGCGATGCCGTTCTTGATCGCGGTCATTTCGGCGAGAATCGCGACCGCGATTTCGGCAGGCGTACGGGCGCCGAGATGCATGCCGACCGGGCCGTGCAGCCGCTCGATTTCGGTCGTGCTCAGATCGAATAGCGACAGACGTTCGCGACGTCGCGCATTGTTCACGCGCGAGCCGATGGCGCCGATGTAAAACGCCGGTGACTTGAGCGCTTCGAGCAGCGCCATGTCGTCGAGCTTCGGGTCGTGCGTGAGGGTGAGCACGGCGCTGTGCGAGTCGAGTTGCAGACGCACGATGAGGTCGTCGGGCATCTCGCGGGAGAGTTCGGTGCCGGGCACCTGCCATTCGTCTGCGTACTCGCTGCGTGGATCGCACACGATCACGTGATAGTCGAGCGCGCTGGCCATGCTCGCGACGTACTTCGAGAGTTGTCCGGCACCGATCACGATCAGCCGGTGACGCGGGCCATGCGATGTGATGAGCCGCTCGCCGTCGAATTCGACGGACGGCGTGTGATGTCCGGGCGCCATACGCACGGCGCCGGTCTTCATGTCCAGTTCGCGAACAACGAGACGAAACTTCCCGATGGCGTCGAGTAACTCCTCGATGCGCGAAGTGTCCCGCACGGGTTCGAGCACCAGTTGCAGCGTGCCGCCACAGGGCAGGCCGAAGCGATGAGCTTCCTCGGCGGTAACGCCATAGCTGGTGACCTGAGGGCGGTCCTGCGGCCAGTCGCCGGCGCGAATGCGGGCGACCAGATCGTCTTCGACGCAACCGCCCGACACGGAACCGACCAGATGACCGTCTTCGCGGATCGCGAGCATCGAGCCCACGGGGCGCGGGGCCGAGCCCCAGGTGCGCACAACGGTGCCCAGCGTGACGAAAAAGCCTGCGCGGGTCCACTGTACGGCGGACTTCAGCACTTCCAGATCGACACTGTCCATAGCACTCGTTTCCTTCGCCAATTCGCGAACGGCCGTTGATCCAATAATTTTCGAGTCAATCCGAGGGCAATCCCGGGTCAATCCCGGGTCAATCCCGATCCCGCCTCGGACCCTGCCGGGGGATGCCGACCTTCGTGCGTCACGAAGGCATGGGTTGCCCATAGGAGGCCACTCGATGTGATTCGGCGAGTATATCGCGCCTTGGCGTGCGCTGTATTCCACCCGATATTCCGGTCATCGGCCCTCTCGGCCCTGTTTGCGCATTAGCGCTTCGGCGCATCAGCACGATGGACGATGGATGCTGGACGAGGGACTGTTGGCGGCGTGCTCACGGGACGCCACTGCCAGGCGACCGGTCTCGTAGTCTGACGAGCGGTAACTCGTGTCACAATACTTCGATGTTCGAGACAACGCCGCATCACTCCACCGCTTTCCTTCACAATCGCGACAACGGTCATCGTTCACAACGGACCTGAGCACGCCAAGGAGACGAAGCCATGGAACTACAGAGCAGTCGGCAACTTCCGGTTGCCCGGGACGTCGCGTGGATCGCGTTGAACGATCCGGGCGTCCTGCAGGGATGCATTCCCGGTTGCGAGTCGATTGAGCGCGTGGACGAGACGACGTGGACCATCGTGGTGGCCGCAACGCTCGGACCTCTGGCCGGACGCTGGACCGGTCGCATCAAGCTCACCGATGTCGTCGTGCCTACGGCCTACACCTTGAACTTCGACGGGTTGGGCTCGTCTGCCGGGCACACGCGCGGCCGCGCTGCCGTTACGCTGCACGCGCAAGGACCGATGAGCACATTGCTCACGTATGACCTCAAGGCACAGCTCGGCGGAGAAGCCGGAGATCGCGCGGGCCTCGATTCGCCCGCAATGCAAGCCGCTGTGCGCAAGCTCGCCGACGAGTTTTTTCGCCGTCTGACGGCGGCCGTCGCGCCGCATCACGCGCTGAACGACCCTGTTGCCGCCGACGGCGAGATCGCGGCAGCGCTCGCCACGGACGCCGCCACACGCGACATGCCGTCCGCGCGGGGCAAGATGGCGCGCTGGTGGCCATGGGCCGTCGCGTTGCTGGTACTGATCTTCATCGTGATGTGGGGCAACCATGCCAGCTGAACGGCGTCAGGCAAAACAAGCTCAGATCGTTGCTGCGCCCGACGCGACCAGGGAATTGCTCGAGAGCGCTCAAGCGCCGGAAGCCGCCAGCAAGGAACCCGCTGTCGCCGGCGTAGCGGGCTACGATGTTCGCGTACGTATTCGCGATGGAGAAACGCCGGTGTTCGGGCCGGGGCGTCTCACGCTGCTGCGCGCCATCGAGGCGACCGGTTCGATCTCGGCGGCGGCACGGCGCATGAACATGTCTTATCGGCGCGCCTGGCTGCTGGTCGAGGCGATGAATCACGAGTTCCGCGAGCCGCTTGTCACGCGTCATATCGGCGGCGTATCCGGTGGCGGGGCGCAACTTACGCCCTTCGCGCAGAATCTCGTCGCTCATTACGACACCCTCATTAACGAAATTCGCTCATTGCTCGACGCTCACGTGCCGACTTTCGACGCATATCTCAAAAGCGGCAAGTCGATCGAACCGGACGACGTCTGATTAACGTCCCGCCAACCTCGGATTCGTCCGATCCCCGCCAGCCAAGGGTTTGCGGCCATCCCGCCCGCGAAATCGAAGGACTTTGCGCGCACACGCCGACGCATTTCCAGCGCATAGTCGACGCCGATTACCGCCCGAGATCCGAATATTTTTACGATCCTCACGAAAACGTTATTTTTTCGTGAGGACTTCGTCACTGGCCCGACGCGACACTAGCTCCATCGAACGCAATCGCTGCGATGGAGATGCCGATGTCCACCCTGACGAAGACCGCGCCCCCTGCGACACAGCCGCCCGCGCGGCGTGCGCCCGTCCAGCCGGCATGGCTGCGCGTGACCCACTGGCTCAACGTGCTGGCGGTCGTCGTGATGGTCATGAGCGGCTGGCGCATCTATAACGCCTCACCCATCTTCGCTTTCCGTTTTCCTAACGAGATGACCCTCGGCGGCTGGCTCGGCGGTGCGCTGCTATGGCATTTCGCCGCGATGTGGCTGCTCGCCGCCAACGGGCTGATCTATCTGCTCACGAACCTCGCGAGCGGACGTTTCGTGCGGCGCTTCTTTCCGCTCACACCGCGGGGCGTGGTGCGCGATCTCTTCGCCGCTGCGCGGGGTCGACTTGCGCACGACGATCCCCGTCACTACAACCAGGTGCAGCGTGCCGCTTATCTCTTCGCCGTGCTCGATCTCGTGCTGCTCATCGCCTCGGGGCTTGCGATCTGGAAGCCCGTGCAACTCGGCTGGCTGTGCACGCTTTTCGGCGGATTCCAGGGCGCGCGTCTCGTTCACTTCATTGCGATGGCCGCGCTGGTGGGGTTCGTCGCGATTCACGTGGTGATGGTGGCGCTGGTACCACGCACGCTGCGCACCATGATCACCGGGCGCTGAGCGTCGACGTCACCTTCTGAACGGTGACGACGCGAGATTACACATCAGGACGGCACTGTCATGAGCCTTGAACGCAAATCCAACATCGTCGCGCCCCACGCGCCGCTCATTCGCGACGGCGACGCGATTCTCCACGAAGCCCGCGCGCTGATGGCGCGTCGTGTGGCCGAACCCTCGCGCAGGGCGTTTCTCACGCGCACGTTGTCGCTCGGTGGTGTGGCGCTGCTCTCGGGCTGCTCGCTCGACGACAACGCGAGCGTGGAGTCGGCGCTGAACAAGATCTCTCGCTGGAACGACCGGGTGCAGGCCGCGCTGTTTCGTCGGGACGTGCTTGCCCCGACGTTCCCCGCCTCGGCGATCACGCGTCCGTTCCCGTTCAATGCGTTCTACTCGATCGACGAAGCGCCGGTCGTGGAAGAAGCCGACTACCGGCTGGAGCTGTCGGGGCTGATCGCGGACAAGGCGCCGTGGCGGCTCGACGCCTTGCGCGAGTTCGCAGCGCCACGGGCCGCGGAGCAAATCACGCGACACGTTTGCGTGGAAGGGTGGAGCGCCATCGGTCGCTGGGGCGGCGTGACGTTCGCCGATTTTCTGCGTCGCATCGGCGCGGACACGACAGCCAGATACGTCGGCTTCAAATGCGCGGACGATTACTACACGAGTATCGACATGCCGACGGCGCTGCACCCGCAGACGCTGCTCGCGCTGACCTACGACGGCCAGACGCTGCCGAGGGAGTACGGCTTCCCCATGAAGCTGCGCATTCCCACGAAGCTCGGCTACAAGAATCCCAAACATATCCAAGCGATCTACGTGACCAACACGTACTCGGGCGGGTACTGGGAGGACCAGGGCTACAACTGGTTCGGCGGCAGTTGATGTGACGGCCGGGGCGGCTCGACCGACCCCGGTGCGCATGGCTGCACGATCACGGGACGGACAGGAAACGTCTCACTAAAAATTCTCAATCATGGAGTCATAGCAATGAAGACGCGATATCTGGCAGTGATGGCAATGAGCCTGGCGCTCGGCACCGGCGCAGCATTTGCGCAGGACGCGATGAGCAAGACAGATGCGATGGGCAAGGGCGACGCCATGGCCAAGCCCGACGCCATGGGTAAAGGCGACGCCATGAAGAAGGGCGATGCGATGGCCAAGCACGATGCCATGGGCAAAGGCGACGCCATGAAGAAAGGCGACGCGATGGGCAAGGGCGATGCGATGAAGAAGGGCGACGCGATGGGCAAAGGCGACGCGATGAGCAAGTGAGCCATCGCGGCTGTGCAGGCGTAATTCAGCGCCATTAGGCCTGATGCGGCCTGATGCAGCCTGATGCGGCCCGACAAGGCGTCGCAACGCAATGCCGTTGCGACGCCTTGTGTTTTTGCGCGATGCGCCGAAGGGGACGCAGTGCATCGGCGCATGCGTGGACTACCGGGTCAGCGCAACCGATTTGATGAGCAGATAGACGTCATGGCCCGGTGCGAGGCGCAACTGATCGGCCGAGTATCGTGTAATACGTGCACGCAGCACGGTAGGCGTACCGTCGCCATGCAACGTCGCACTCACTTCTACCGCGTCGCCCATGTCGCGCAGTGTTGCGACCCGTGCACGCAACACGTTGAGCACGCTGGTGTCGACCGGCGCCGAAGTGGCAACGGCGACGTCGCGCTCGCGAACGAGGATGCGGCAGACGTCGCCTGCCTGTCCGCCCGCGCGCGGCACCCGCAGGCGAATCGTGTCGCCGCCGCCTACGGCCAGTTCGGTGAGGCCATACCGTGCGTCGTGCGCGACGATGCGCGTCTCCAGCACCGTGCCGGGGGCCTCGGCAGCGCTATCGAAGGCGTCACGATGCACGTTCAGAACGTCGGCCGGCGCCCCTTGCGAGATCGTGCGACCGTCCTTGAAGAGCACCACCTGATCGGCCAGCCGCATCACTTCGTCGAGCGAGTGCGTGACGTACAGCACCGGCAATTTCAACTCGTGCCGGATGCGATTCAGATAGTCGAGCACTTCCAGACGCCGCGCATGATCGAGCGACGCGAGCGGCTCGTCCATGAGGAGCAGGCGCGGGCACGACAGCAACGCTCTGCCGATACCCACGCGCTGCTTTTCCCCGCCCGACAAGGCGCCCGGACGCCGGTTCAGTAAATGTCCGAGGTTGAGCACGTCGACCACATGCTCCGGCGCGATGGCGCCGGTGCCCGCAGCCGCCACGTCGCGGCGTCGCAGCCAGCGACCGAAGAGCAGGTTCTGGCGGACGGTGAAGTGCGGCAGCAGGCGAGCGTCCTGAAACACGTAGCCGATGCGCCTGCGCCAGGCGGGCAGTGCGATGCCGGCGGCGCTGTCGAAGAGGACATCGTCGCCCACGACGATGCGCCCGGCGTCGGGCCTGAGCAGGCCGGACACCGCATTGACCACGGTGCTCTTGCCACTGCCGGACGGACCGAACAGTGCGCTCACGCCCATGCCGACGGCGAACTCGGCGTCGAGGGTGAAGTCACCGAAGCGATGTTGGAGACGAACGTCAACCGTCATGACCGAGCGCCTTGCGATTGCCGAAGCGGATCATGACTTCGGAGAAGATGAGCGTGGCGACGGCCAGCACGACCGATATCGCGCACAGGCGCCAGACCATGGCGTCGCCGTCGGGGACTTGCGTGGCGGTGTAGATCGCGAGGGGCAACGTCTGCGTTTGCCCGGGAATGTTCGAGACGAAGGTGATGGTGGCGCCGAACTCGCCGAGCGCGCGCGCAAATGCCAGCACGAAGCCGTGCAGCACGCCGGTGGCCGTGAGTGGCAACGTGACGGTGAGAAAGGTGAGCCACGGGCCTGCGCCGAGCGTCTGTGCCGCTTGCTCCAGCTTCGTGTCCGACGCTTCGAGCGCCTGCCGGATGGCGCGCACGAGCAGCGGGAATCCCATCACGCCGGCAGCGAGCGCGGCCCCCGTCCAGCGAAAGGCAAAGGTGAAGTGAAACCACTCGCGCAGAAGTTTGCCGATGGCGCCTTGTGCGCCGAACAGCACCAGTAGCGCGAAGCCGACCACGACGGGCGGCAGCACGAGGGGCAGATGCAGAACGGCATCGAGCAGCGCCTTGCCGGGGAAGTGCCGGCGGGCGAGCAGCCAGGCGGCGGCATAGGCGAAGGGCAGGCTGCAAAGCGTGCCCCACAGACCGACGCGCAGGCTGAGTTCGACGATGCCCCACTCGTCCGGGGTCAGGCCCATAACGGTCACTTCCTCGATGGGAGATCAGGGACGGCTGAAACCGAAACGCTGGAACGTGGCCTGCGCCGTGGGCGTTTGCAGGAATTTGTAGAACGGATCGGCATCGGCGCGGTTGGCCTGCTTCGTCAAGGCGACCGGGTAGACGATCGGCGCGTGGCTGTCTGCGGGGAATGTCCCGGCGATGCGCACCCGCTTCTCGGCGTTCGCGTCCGTCTTGTAGACGATGCCGTACGGCGCTTCACCGCGCGCGACGAGCAGCAGCGCATTGCGGACGTTATCGGCCGCAGCGACCTTGCCTTGGACCTTCGACCAGACCCCCAGCTTTTCGAGTGCAGCCTTGCCGTACAGGCCCGCCGGTACGTGCGCGGGGTCGCCCATTGCGAGTTTGCCGTTCGGTACGTGATCGAGCTTCGCTGCGAGGTCGGCGCCCGTCTTGAGGTCGACGTCGCCGGTGGTCGTGGCCGGTGCAATCAGCACCAGTTCGTTACCCAGCAGATTGCGGCGTGTGTTCGGGTCGATCAGATCGTGCTTCTGCGCGTAGTCCATCCAATCCTGATCGGCCGAGATGAACACGTCCGCCGGTGCGCCTTTTTCGATCTGACGGGCGAGGGTGGAGCTCGCCCCGTACACCAGCACCGGCTTCTTCCCCGTCTCCTTTGCGTAGCTGGCCGAAAGATCGTCGAGCGCGTCTTTCATGCTGGCCGCAGCGAATACCTGCTGGGCGGCGACGTGACCGGAAAACAACACGGCCGCGCCGATGGCGGTGACACTCAGCGCGCGGCGCAGCAACTTGCCGGTGGCTCTGATCGCTTCGGTCGGTTCAGTGGCTTTAGTGGCCTCAGTGACGCCTGATGCGAGGGACTTCGGGCAAACGGTGAGGGAAAAGGCAGCAGCGGCTTTCACGAAGCGGGTCTCCAGCATGGGGTGGGAAAGCTGATGTGTGGTCCGGCGGCAACGATCCGTGGCGATCCAGCGTGCCACCCCCGACTGACACGGGCGACCGGCGTGCCGGTCGCCCGGGCAATGTCATGCGTTGTGTAGGATTATATATAACGGTGCGGCGCTGTACAGCCATATGCCGTATCACGGCAGCCGAATGCGCGTCGGTGCGGCGTTTGCGCCTGAGGAAGTGGCGAAATCGGGACACCATGCGCATGCGAGTGGCATGACGTCATGACGGCACGAGCGGGCGGGGATGGTGGTGATGGCGGTGAGGGCGGTGAGGGGGAGGGGCGCGCCGAGCGACGAACCGAGTGAGAGAGGCGACTGGAAGAGGCGACTGGACGAGGGGCTGAAGGGACGGGGGCGGGGCGGCGGGGGATGGCAGCCGCCGCGCGCCTGCTAATTAATATATGTAGTAAATGGCGGCACCCGTCCGAGGTAAGGCCGCCCCGAGGCTCAGACAGCCATCGGCAATACTGCCTTGCCGCCCGGACGCAGCATTGCGGGACTCGTGCGCAGCATATCGAAGAAGCCGTCGACCACGGCGTCGCACTCCGCCCCGAGATCGTAGTCGGGCAGGAACAGCCAGTCGGACATCATGCCGACGACCAGCGCGTGCAGCATGATGGCCGCGCGCCGCGTATCGAGCGCTGCCGGTAATTGCCCGCGCTCGATGGCGCGCTCCATGTCGCGCATGATGCGCTGCTTACCGTCGGCACAGGCCTCGCGCTGGCGCTCCAGTACCGAGAGCATCTCGTTCGTGTATTCGCACTTGTGGAAAAGAATGTCGAGCACGCGACGGCGGCGCTCGTTGCGGGCGGTTTCCTTGAGCACGAGCTTGCAGATCTCGTGCATGCGCAACACCGGATCGCCGTTTTCCGGCTCGGCGCATTCCTCGTCGATCATGCGCTCCATCGGCAAACGGATGCGATCCGTCATGGCGTTGAAGAGGTCGATCTTGTTCTTGAAGTGCCAGTAAATGGCGCCGCGGGTCAGGCCGGCGGCCTCGGCGATGTCGGCCAGCGACGTGCGCGACACGCCCTTCTGAGCGAACACCGCTTCGGCGGTATCCAACAGCAGATTGCGGGTCTCGATCGCTTCTTCTTTCGTTCTGCGGGCCATCGTCGTGTCACAGGGGCAGCGGAAATTGTGAAATGCGATGTAAACGGCGCCGCATTATGTTGCGACGCAATGTGATTTACATACATTCATGAATGTATCTATAATAGCAGCCGCTTGCTCTATTGCACAGGGACCATTTAAGCTGCCTCCTCTAGGGGAAACCTCCCTGACCGGGGAAAGCGAATTGGGGAAGGCGCGCCGCCACACAGGATGTTAGGTGCGTGTCTCAAGGTCGCCTGATGTCCCGGAGCCTGTTCGACGATCTCACTCGAGTGCCAGCGTGCGCGGTAACCGCCGCGCCCGGGGACGTCTTGTTGGCCCGCCACACGGGCTTGTCTCCGATGGCCCGCACATCACGGGCCCTATTGGCACTCGCCGCCCGCCTTTGTGCGACGGGATTGCGGACCGGCCTTCGCCGTCGCAATCGTCGCAACGTATTCGTCATTTTGTTTGACCGCATTCCATTTATCGGGGGCGTATATGCACGTCAAGAGAAGTTCACTGGGGATGGTCACTGCCGTAGCGTTCGCGGTATTGACCCTGGCCGCGTGCGGCAAGAAGCCGCAGCAGCCGCAGGGCATGGTGCCGGAAGTCGGCGTCGTGACGCTGCAACCCCAGAGCGTTACGCTGACGACCGACCTGCCCGGGCGCACGGCGCCTTACCGCGTTGCCGACGTGCGTGCGCGCGTGGACGGCATCGTGCTCAAGCGCGATTTCACCGAAGGCGGTGACGTCAAGGCAGGCCAGCGTCTGTACAAGATCGATCCGGCCACGTATCAGGCCGCGTACGAAAACGCCAAGGCAACGCTGGCGAAGGCCGTGGCGAACCAGGCCTCGACCAAGCTGCTGGCCGATCGCTACAAGCAACTGGTCGCCGTCGAAGCCGTGTCCAAGCAGGACTACGACAACGCGGTCGCCGCCGCGCTGCAGGCCGACGCGGACGTTCAGGCCGGCAAGGCTGCCGTCGATACGGCGCGGATCAACCTGGGCTACACCGACGTGCCGGCCCCGATCTCGGGCCGTACCGGTCTGTCGCAAGTGACCGAAGGCGCGTACGTGCAGGCGGGCGCCGCCACGCTCATGACGACCGTGCAGCAGATCGACCCGATGTACGTTGACGTGACGCAATCGGCCGCAGACGGCCTGCGTCTGCGCCGCGCGCTTGCCGACGGCAAGCTCCAGAGCGCCGGCAAGAACGCCGCCAAGGTCGAACTGACGCTGGAAGACGGCACGGCATACCCGCTCGAAGGCAAGCTTCAGTTCTCGGACATCACCGTCGACCAGTCGACCGGTTCGGTGACGGTGCGCGCCATTTTCCCGAACCCGAATCGTGAGTTGCTGCCGGGCATGTTCGTGCACGCCAAGCTCCAGGAAGGTGTGAAGGAAGGCGGTCTGCTGGTGCCGCAACAAGGCGTGACGCGTGACCAGAAGGGGCAACCCACGGCGCTGATCGTGAACAAGGAAGGCAAGGTCGAGCTGCGTCAGCTCGTCACCGACCGTGCGGTTGGCGACAAGTGGCTGGTGAGCTCGGGTCTGGCCGCAGGCGATCAGGTGATCGTGTCCGGTCTTCAGAAGGTGCGCCCGGGCGCACCGGCGAAGGCAGTCCCGGCGCAGTTGCCGGGTGCACAGGCGCAAGCGCCGGCAGGTGCGAGCGCACCGGCCGCAGCGAGCGCATCGCAGGCCGACGCCGCCTCTAGCGCCAAAGCCCAATAACGCGGAGCCTCATTCATGGCAAAGTTTTTTATCGATCGCCCGATCTTTGCTTGGGTGATCGCCATTGTCATCATGCTGGCCGGTGCGCTGTCGATTCTGAAGCTGCCGGTCTCGCAGTACCCGCCGATCGCACCGCCGTCCGTGCAGATCACCGCGACCTATCCGGGCGCTTCGGCGCAGACCGTGCAGGATACGGTCACGCAGGTGATCGAGCAGCAGATGAACGGTATCGACCACCTGGAATACATGTCGTCGACGTCGGACGGCTCGGGTACCGCCCAGATCACGCTGACGTTCGCGCAGGGGACCAACCCCGACATCGCCCAGGTGCAGGTGCAGAACAAGCTGCAACTCGCCACGCCGCTGCTGCCGCAGCAGGTGCAACAGCAGGGTATCAAGGTGGCCAAGGCGACCAAGAACTTCCTGCTGGTGATCGGCGCGTATTCCGATGACGGCACGATGACCGACATCGACCTGGCGAACTACATTGCCGCCAACGTGCAGGACCCGATCAGCCGTGTGAACGGCGTGGGGCAGGTCCAGCTGTTCGGTTCGCAGTACGCCATGCGCGTGTGGGTCGATCCGCAGAAGCTCAACGGCTACAACCTGACCGTCATCGACGTCTCGAACGCCATTCAGGCGCAGAACGTGCAGATCTCGGCCGGTGAGCTGGGTGGCGCGCCTGCGGTGAAGGGTCAGCAGCTCAACGCGACCGTGACGGCGCAAAGCCGTCTGCAAACGCCGGAGCAGTTCCGCAAGATTCTGCTCAAGGTCAACAAGGACGGCTCGCAAGTGCGTCTGGGTGACGTGGCGCGCATCGAGCTGGGCGGCGAATCGTATCAGGTGGTGGCGCGTTACAACGCCAAGCCTGCCGCCGGTCTGGCCATTACGCTGGCGACGGGCGCGAACGCATTGCAAACGGCGACAGCGGTCAAGCAGCAGGTCAAGGAACTCGAGCCGTACTTCCCGCAGGGCATGAAGGTCGACTATCCGTACGACACCACGCCGTTCGTGAAGATCTCGATCGAGGAAGTGATCAAGACCCTCATCGAAGGGATCGTGCTGGTGTTCCTCGTGATGTATCTGTTCCTGCAAAATCTGCGGGCAACGATCATCCCGACGATTGCCGTGCCGGTGGTGCTGCTCGGTACGTTCGGCATCATGGGCGCAGCGGGCTTCTCCATCAACACGCTGTCGATGTTCGGCCTGGTGCTGGCCATCGGTCTGCTCGTCGACGATGCCATTGTGGTGGTCGAAAACGTCGAGCGGGTGATGGCCGAGGAGGGGCTGAGTCCGAAGGAGGCCACGAAGAAGGCGATGGATCAGATCGTCGGCGCGCTGGTGGGTGTGGCGCTCGTGCTCTCGGCGGTGTTCGTGCCGATGGCGTTCTTCGGCGGCTCGACCGGTGCCATCTATCGCCAGTTCTCGCTGACGATCGTGGCGGCGATGGCGCTGTCGGTGCTCGTGGCTATCGTGCTCACGCCGGCCATGTGCGCGACGATCCTCAAGCCGATCAAGAAGGGCGAAGTCCACGAAAAGCGGGGTTTCTTCGGCTGGTTCAACCGCAAGTTCGACAGCGGCTCGAAGGCGTATCAGGGGCAGGTGGAGCGCATTCTGAAGCGCACCACCCCGTTCGTGGTCGTCTACGTGGTGATCGTGGCCGTGGTGGGCTTCCTGTTCGTGCGCATGCCGACCGCATTCTTGCCGGACGAAGACCAGGGTTACTTCTTCAACCTCGTGCAATTGCCGCCGGGGGCGACGCAGGAGCGTACGCTCGACGTCATGAAGCAGGTCGAGAAGCACTACCTCGAGAAGGAAAAGGATTCGGTTCGTTCGATCTTTACGGTGACGGGCTTCGGCTTTAACGGCCGGGGTCAGAACGTGGGTCTCGCGTTCACGATGATGAAGCCGTGGGAAGACCGCCAGGCATCCGACCTCAAGGTGCAGGCCGTGATCGCGCGTTCCTACCAGGCGTTCGCCAGCGTGAAGGACGCCATGATCTTCGCCATCAACCCGCCGTCGGTGCCGGAACTCGGTAACGCGGGCGGTATCGACTTCGAGTTGCAGGATCGCGCGGGCCTCGGCCACGACGCGCTCATGGCAGCCCGGAATCAGTTGCTGGGCATGGCCGCGAAGAACCCGAATCTTGCGAACATGCGTCCGAACGGTCTGGACGATACGCCGCAGTACAAGGTGGATGTCGACGAGGAAAAGGCCGCAGCACTGGGTCTGTCGATCTCGGACGTGTACCAGACGCTCTCGGCCTCGTGGGGTTCGTCGTACGTGAACGACTTCATCGACCGCGGTCGTGTGAAGAAGGTCTACGTGATGGCGGAACCGAAGGACCGGATGCTGCCGCAGGACATCAACAAACTCTACGTGCGTAACAGCAGTGGAACGATGGTGCCGTTCTCGGCTTTCGCCACGGGCAAATGGACGTACGGCTCGCCGCGTCTGGAACGCTACAACGGCGTGCCTGCCGTGGAAATTCAGGGCATGCCGGCACCGGGCAAGTCGTCTGGCGACGCGATGAAGGCGGTCGAGGAAATCGCGAAGCAACTGCCGCCGGGCATCGGTCTGGAGTGGACGGGGCTGTCGTTCGAAGAGCGCATCTCGGGCTCGCAGGCACCGGCGTTGTATGCGATCTCCATCCTGATCGTGTTCTTGTGTCTGGCCGCGTTGTACGAAAGCTGGTCGATCCCGTTCTCGGTGATTCTGGTGGTGCCGCTGGGTGTTTTGGGCGCACTGCTGGCGGCCACGTTGCGCGGATTGTCGAACGACGTGTACTTCCAGGTGGGTCTGCTCACGACGGTGGGTCTGTCCGCGAAGAACGCGATTCTGATCGTGGAATTCGCCAAGGATCTGCAAGAGCAGGGACGTACGCTGATGGAAGCAACGATGGAAGCGGTGCGACTGCGTTTGCGTCCGATTCTGATGACGTCGATGGCGTTCATTCTCGGCGTGTTGCCGCTGGCGATTTCGAACGGTGCCGGCTCGGCGTCGCAGCACGCGATCGGTACCGGCGTGATTGGCGGTATGCTGGCCGCGACGTTCCTCGCAATCTACTACGTGCCCGTCTTCTTCGTGCTGGTGCGCAAGCGCTTCGCACATGAGGATCTGGACACGGTGGAGCATCCGGAGGCACGTCATGAAAACCCGGACGCAACCGACGGTCCCGCCAAGGAAGGAAACTGACCTATGAAGCACAAAGCATTGCCGATTGCCTTGGCGGCAGCGTTCCTGGCAGGCTGTACCCTCGCGCCGACCTATGAGCGGCCCGAGGCGCCGGTTGCCACGTCGTTCCCCACCGGCCCGGCTTACAAGACGCCCGCTGCGGCAAACCAGAACGGCGCCACCGACAGCAATGTCGTGGCAGCCGAGCTGGGCTGGCGCGAGTTCTTTACCGATCCGCGTTTGCAGAAGCTGATCGAGATCGCGTTGCAGAACAACCGCGATCTGCGCGTCTCGATGCTCAATGTCGAAGCGGCGCGTGCGCAGTACCAGATCCAGCGCTCGGCGCTGCTGCCCTCGGTGGGGGCGGCAGGTCAGGCGTCGGTGCAGCGCTCGCCGGCGGACTTGTCGTCGTCGGGACGTGCGGGCATCAGCCGCAGCTATCAGGTCGGCGTAGGGTTCACGTCGTACGAACTCGATCTGTTCGGTCGCATCCAGAGCCTGAAGGATCAGGCGTTGGAGACGTATCTGGCGAGCGAGGACACGGCCAAGGCAGCGCATATGACGCTCGTCTCGGAAGTGGCGACGGCTTATCTCACGTGGCTGGCCGATCAGGAACTGCTCAAGCTCACGCAGGACACGCTCAAGAGCCAGCAATCGTCGTATGACCTGACCAAGCGCAGCTACGACGTGGGTACGGCTTCCGGGCTGGATCTGCGTCAGGCGCAAACGCCGGTCGATACGGCGCGGGCGAACTTCGCGCAGTACACGCGTCAGGTGGCGCAGGACGAGAACGCGCTGGCGCTGCTCATCGGCCAGCCGTTGCCGGCCGATCTGCCGCCGGGGCGTCCGCTCGACGGGCAGGGCCTGCTGGCCGATCTGCCGGCCGGGTTGCCGTCGGACCTGCTGCTGCGCCGTCCGGACGTGACGGCGGCCGAGCACACGCTCAAGGGCGCCAACGCGAACATCGGCGCAGCACGTGCGGCCTTCTTCCCGTCGATTTCCCTGACGGCGAGTGCAGGCACCGCGAGCGCGTCGCTGAGCAATCTGTTCAAGGGCGGGCAGGGGGCATGGTCGTTCGCGCCGACCATTACGCTGCCGATTTTCGCGGGTGGGCAGAACATCGCCAACCTCGATCTGGCCAAGGTGCAAAAGCGTATCGAGATCGCCAACTACGAGAAGTCGATTCAGACGGCGTTCCGCGAAGTGTCCGACGGGCTGGCCGCGCGCGGCACGCTCGACGATCAGATCGCGGCGCAGGAATCGCTGGTCAAGGCGAGCGACGAGAGCTACAAACTCTCGGACATGCGTTACCGCCGGGGCGTGGACAGTTATCTGAACGCGCTCGTGGCGCAGCGCTCGCTGTATGCGTCGCAGCAAACACTGATCGCGACGCGTCTGGCGCGCTGGACCAATCTCGTCACGCTGTACAAGGCGCTCGGCGGCGGTTGGGAGGAGCACAGTGTGCCGGCGAATGCCGGCGGTGCATCAGCCCCTGCGGCATCGTCGTCGTGATGTCGTGATGTCACGGCGGGAGGGGGCGAATAGGTCCGTTGCTCCCGAGCCTGCCGCCGTGATGTGAGCTTTGCAAATCGAAACGCCCGGCGCGTCACTGCGCCGGGCGTTTTGCATGGCGCGTCATGTCTGGCCGACGTTCGCGTTATGGTGTCGCAATGGTCTCGCTAGGGTCTCGCTAGGGTCTCGTTACGGTCTCGTTTCGGTCTCGATATGGACCCGTTATGTTTGCGCGGTTTTGTCTCGTCGCTTTGCGGTCGTGTTCACTGAAAAATCGGCTCAGTTCCCAAGAGGTTTAGACGCAGGGTTCTACGCTGGCCCCTACCTTGCTCAGGCCATCGTCGCTATCCTTGATCGCGTTGTATTCGCAACACCCCGAGCGTCGACGCTTCTGCCACCAATGTTCTTCTGACATCGCCTGGTCGTCGCGCGGGTCACTTATAAGCTGACAGTTTTTCCAGGGAGAGACACCATGAGCGATCTTCAAGCGCGCTTCGACGAAGCGGTAGCCCAATCCAAGACGCTGCCCGAACGCCCCGACAATCTCACGTTGCTGCGCATTTACGCGCTGTTCAAGCAAGGCACCGAAGGCGACGTGACCGGCTCCCGCCCCGGCGCGATGGATTTCGTCGCGCGCGCCAAGTTCGACGCCTGGGACGCGCTCAAAGGCAAGTCGAAGGAGGAAGTGCAGAAGGCCTACGTCGAGCTCATCGAATCGCTCAAGGTCAAGGGCTGACGATGCGCGCGGTGCTCGCATTGGAGCAAGCGTGAGCGCGCCGCGCACGCCTCATTGAGATGGGGTGCGGGACATGCCAGAAACGGCGACTTCGGTCGCCGTTTTTTTATGGGCGAACGCATCGTGGCGCCGGCCGGGCGTCTTGTTCCGGCATATGGCGTGCGGCATGCGGCGTTTGAAGAGTGCGGTGGCCGATAACGGGGTCGGTTTTGCGGTGCCGTCCGATTGGCGTGGTGATGGCGGTGCGCGACGATGGGTGCGTCGTCAACGATCAACGAGATGAGGACTCGCACCATGCAACAGGATCGCCACCACGTGATGCATATGACCGGCCAACATACGGCGCGCGACACGCGCGCCGCAGTGCGAACGAAACGCGCGCGACCGCTCGAGTCGCGAGCGCTCGGCGCGCCGGGGAGGCCCGGAGGGGCGTTTCACGGGCCGGCGCAAAGGCGGCAACCATTGGGCGTGACTCGCGTCATCACACGGTCGCGCAAGACGTCGTGCGACACGTCTGTCTCGCGGGTTTGCTGCGCACGGGAGGCGCCCGGCCGACGTCGTACGCGAGGGGCGGCGTTGCTTGATGTGATGTTCACGCTGACAGCGCTGATGGCCGGAGCACAGGGCTTCGCGCACTGGCAGGCCGCCGGTGGCATGTCGTCTGCGGCGCTCATGGCACGGCCGCAGGCGATGACGATGGCGATGCCACCGGTTTCCGTCGGCGAACGCGCTGCGCAGGGGCATGACTGGCACGACGGGCGTGATGGGCGTGATGGGCGTGATGGGCATGATCGCTCGCGCTCGCCTGACGATTTGTCGGTGGCGTCGATGATCGTCGATGGTCACCAGGGCGAGATCACGATGTCGTCGCTCGGGGCTGAGGTGATGCCGGTGATGGGGCGCCGTTCATGACGACATTGCACAGGCGCGTTCGCCGGGCAACGCCAATGCGCGATGCCAACGGCTTCACGTTACTCGAATGGCTGATCGCCATGCCGTTAGGGCTGCTGATCGTCATGGCGGCGACGGCGATCTATCTCGCAGGAATCCGGTTGTGGCGTGTGCAGGCCGAGCGATACGACGTGAACGAGCGTGCCATCTTCGCGTTGACACAACTCGCGCGCGCGGTCGGCATGGCGGGCTATCGGAACTGGGATCCGGCAGAAGGGCTGATCCGCGCCCTGGACGACGACGGCAAGCGTGACTGGCCGTCCCTGCGAGCGAGTGCCGAGTGCGCGAGCACGATCGACACGTGTCCGAAACGCGGCTGGCAGGGGAGTTCCATCCTTGAGGTGCAATTCCACGGTGCGGGCTTTGGCGACGACAACGGCAATGGCAGCGGCGCCGTGCAGAACTGTGCGGGCATCAATGTGCGGGCGCGCAGCGGTGGTGACAACCGCAATCTCAGCATCTTCTACGTGGACAAGGGCGAGGACGGCGTCCCGTCGCTCTTTTGCCGCTACGGTGAGCGCGCAGCGCACTTCACCGATCTGCATCCCGCACAGGCGTTGGTGATCGGTGTCGAGGCGATGTACGTTCGCCTCGGGATTCGGGCAAACGGCAGGGGGCCGTTGCGCTGGGTGGCGCCGCTCAAGAGTGCGCGACGCAAGCCGCCCAATGCGCCAGCCGGCACCGGCGGTTGGGAAAACGTCAGTGCCGTAGCGTTCTCGCTGGTGCTGCGGGGCGCGCCGCGCGCGGGCGGTAAGCAGCGCACGGGGCGGACGGTCGAAGTGTTCGACAAGGCGACGGGCGGCCGCGAATACAAGTGGTTTTCCAATGCGGGCAACGTCCATCTGCATGTGTTCAATGCGGTGGCCTATCGCCGTAATGACGGTGGCGTCGGCAAGGAGGCACGATGGTTGGTGTCTTCATCGTGATGTGGCTGGCGGCGCTCATGGCGCTGGCGGCTTCGGGCATGCAACATCGGCAGATGGCGACGCGCTTCGTCGCCTACACGAACGACCGGGTCGAAGCTTTCACCGCAGCCGATCGGGCGCTTCTGATCGCGCGCGACAGGCTCGTGAACGGCGACGAAGCCGCCGACATTGCGGCATTGTCCGAGTTCGACACCGGGCCCCACGGCGTGATCGCCGCGAGCTATCGCGACAGCGCCCGGGTGCCGAATCTCGCGGCGGGATGGGTGAAGGTCGACTGGAACGGTCATGGTGTCGTTGCCGTGGATAACGCACGGTACTTCATCGAGCGAGTGGCTTTCACCGGCGTTTTTCCCGATGCAGCGCTGGCAAAGATGGCGAGGGAGTCGTCCATCCGCCGCTATCGGGTGAGTGCGATGGGATGCGGCAAGTTGCCCGGCACGCGCGTCTTCTTGCAAGCCGTTTATGAGGTAAGCGCACCGCGTACGCGTACAGATATCCGTAGCGCAGCGTCCGACGCATTCTCATCGCGGATGTTGAACTGGCGCGAGGTCGTGGCCTGGCACGACAGCTCGATCGTCAAGGCCGACCCCGAAAGGCGGCGTGAACGTTGTGATGTGTAAGCGGCGGCGTGGCGGGCGAAGCATGAGACACACGATGTGCACGATGCGCACATATCGTCCGATGCGTGGCGTCACCTTGATCGAATGCCTTGTCGCAATGGCGATACTGGCAATTGCATTGCTGGCGGTTGCGCCGTCGATGGAAGCGGTGCGTCGCCGCGTGAGTGTGGACGTGACGGCTCGGGCATTTCTGGCAACGATGCAGTGGGCGCGCGCCGAGGCGTTGGGACGACACCGCCGTATTGCGATCGCGCCGCACGACGGCGCGAGCCTGAGCGGCGGCTGGGTGACGTTTGTCGACGAGAACCGGAATCATCGTTTCGATGACGGCGAACTGCTGTTGGCCCGGTATGCGCCGCTGCCGCAAGGGGTCTCGATCGAGGCGAAGTGGGGCTTGTACTACACCGAGGGACTGGCGTTCTCGGAAAGCGGCTTCATACGAACGGAAGCACGCAAATGGCTGTCGGGGACGGTGCGCATTACCGGGCATGATCGACGCATCTGCATCACCATCAATGCCTATGGCCGTGCACGCGTGGCGAAGCGCTGCAATGCGTAGCGAGCAGCCGATTACCGTAATGGGAACGGGCGACAGTGGTTTGCGGTGGTGTGCGGCGGTCGGCAGTCGGCGGCCTACAGCCTAGGGCCGGCGCTCGGCACCGGTCAGCTCGTGGGCGCGATGACCCACCGAGCATGACCTGGATCCTTACATCAGCGGCGGGGTACCGCGATCGTCCCTCTTGGATTCGGGCGGAGTCGTCGTACCCGAAGCGCGCGCCACCGAGGGCGCGCTGCTATCCGGTGCTTTATCCGGTGCGTCGGTCGGCTGAGGCGACGACTTCGTCGATTCCTGCCAGAGCTTGATGCCCTGCCAGGCGAGTACGCCGAGGCTGCCCCATTTGAGGCCACGTCTTGCCAGGCGTCCGACAGGGGTATGCGACAAGCCGGTCAGGGCAATCGATGCCACCGAGCTCACTAGCGGGTATCGCTCGAGCAGGCTGCCGAGTTTGAGGCCCGAACTGGCGAGCCCGCCGAGACCGGTGAGATGGGAAAAACCGCCGGGCAGCAGATAGCGAACCCAGCGGAAGTTGCGCAGACGTTCGCGCGTGACATGTGACGCCTGAATCAACTCGGCACGTTCGACGGCGATGCGCGTGAGCACGAGTTCCTTGCGAATGGCGAGGAGTTCATGACGCGAGCGCCGCGACTGCCGAGGGCGGCGCGGACGTTGAGAGCGGTTCGGTTCCAGCGGCACGGGCAGATCTCCTTCAGTCCGGACGCAAGGCGTCACGGTCCTTTTCGAATTCGGCCAGCGTGGCTTCGAACGGCATTGGCGCATCGCGCAGGATATTGCGCGCGCGCATCGCACACCAGCTCGCGAGCAGCAGATACACGATGAAAACGCCGCACATGGCCTGGAGGCGGTAGGTGTCCCAGAAAATCACGATCACCAGCGCGGTCAGCGACACCAGGGCGAGAACGCCGAAGAGCATCGCAGCAAGGCCGAGAAAAGCCACGCCCATCAGGCGTTCCTTTTCTTCGGTCAGTTCAATGCCGATGAGTTCGATGCGCGACTGTACGATCTCGAGCAACGCACCGGCGAGGCGCCGCAGCGAAGGCCGCGGCGGGGTCGTGCGATCATTGTCGGTCATGGGCAGAGCTGGGCGGCCCGCCTGACCCGTCGCACCGGTCAGGCAGGCTCCGCCTCGGGCAGAGTAGGCGAGAGAGTGACTTGCGTCGGCGAAGCTTACTTGCGATTGAGCAGCAGACCGATCACCACGCCGATGCCGGCAGCGATACCTACGGCCTGCCACGGATGATCATGCACGTAGTCATCGGTCGCGCGCGCGGCTTGCTTGCTCTTTTCCACAACGACGACCTGAACGTCCGAGGCCTTTTCCTTGGCTTGCTTGAGCAGCGCAAGGGCCTTGTCGCTCAACTCGGAAGCGCGCTCGCCAGTCGTGTTGGCAGCTTGCTTGAGCAGGTCTTCGGCGTCGGCGAGTACGGATTTGATATCGGTCATGAACTTCTCCTTGTTGGTATGCACTTGCGACATAGTCGTTACCCGATTCGGGGAGGAAAATGCGTAAGGAATGGACGGTATACGGGGCTTATCGTACCGCTTTCAACGCGTCGTTGCCAGAAAACAACAGCCGGTTCACGGTATATTGCGATTGGTTATTTGGAACAAATTTTTTATTCGTTCTGACTAAGCTTAGCATCCTTTAGTCTAGATCCCACTGAGTTTTAGGTTCTCAAGGAGACCGTAATGACATTGCGTTTGGGTGATATCGCTCCCGATTTCGAGCAGGATTCGTCGATCGGCACGATCAAGTTCCATGAGTACCTTGGCGATGGCTGGGGTGTCCTTTTCTCGCACCCGGCCGACTACACCCCGGTGTGCACGACCGAACTCGGTCTGACCGCGAAACTCAAGGGCGAGTTCGAAAAACGTAACGTCAAGGCGATTGCGCTGTCGGTGGACGACGCCGAGTCGCACAAGGGCTGGATCAACGACATCAACGAAACGCAGAACACCACGGTCAACTTCCCGATCCTGGCCGACAAGGACCGCAAGGTTTCGCAGCTGTACGACATGATTCACCCGAACGCCAGCGAGACCGTGACGGTGCGTTCGTTGTTCGTGATCGATCCGAAGAAAAAGGTGCGTCTGATCATCACGTACCCGGCCAGCACCGGTCGTAATTTCGACGAGATCCTTCGCGTGATCGATTCGCTGCAACTGACCGACAACTATTCGGTCGCCACGCCGGGCAACTGGAAAGATGGCGAAGATGTCGTGATCGTGCCGTCGCTCAAGGACGAAGCCGTGCTCAAGGAGAAATTCCCGAAGGGCTACAAGGCAGTGCGTCCGTACCTGCGCCTGACGCCGCAACCGAACAAGTAAGCCGTTGGCCGACTGTGTGCGTCGGTGAATAGAAAAGCCAGCTCCAATGAGCTGGCTTTTTGTTTGGTACGCGCCGTCACTCGTGGGATTGACGGTCCGCGGCATGCGGCTCGAGAACGACGCGTACCAGACAAGCGTGCCGCTTTCGCAACTGTCGCCGCTTTCGCAGCGACGGGCTTCGATCAGAAGAACGCCTGAATGCCGGTTTGCGCGCGTCCGAGAATCAGGGCGTGGATGTCGTGCGTACCTTCGTAGGTGTTCACCACTTCGAGGTTCACGAGGTGACGGGCGATGCCGAACTCATCCGAGATGCCGTTGCCGCCGAGCATGTCGCGAGCGAGACGAGCTACATCGAGCGCCTTGCCGCACGAATTGCGCTTCATGATCGACGTGATTTCGACGGCGGCCGTGCCTTCGTCCTTCATGCGGCCCAGCCGCAGGCAGCCCTGAAGGCCCAGCGTGATTTCCGTTTGCATGTCGGCGAGCTTCTTCTGAATCAACTGATTGGCTGCCAGCGGACGACCGAACTGCTGACGGTCGAGCACATACTGTCGCGCCATGTGCCAGCAGAACTCCGCCGCGCCCAGCGCACCCCAGGCGATACCATAGCGCGCCGAGTTCAGGCACGTGAACGGTCCCTTCAGGCCGGAGACGCCCGGCATCAGGTTCTCTTCCGGCACGAACACCTGATCCATCACGATTTCGCCGGTGACCGATGCGCGCAGGCCGACCTTGCCGTGAATCGCCGGTGCCGACAGACCCTTCCAGCCCTTCTCCAGGATGAAGCCGCGAATCTTCTCGTCGCCGTTTTCGTCGGCGAGCTTGCCCCACACGACGAAGACGTCGGCGATGGGCGAGTTCGTGATCCACATCTTGGCGCCGCTCAGCTCGTAGCCGCCGGCGACCTTCTTGGCGCGCGTCGTCATGCCAGCCGGGTCCGAGCCATGGTTCGGTTCGGTCAGGCCGAAACAGCCGATCCATTCACCGCTCGCGAGCTTGGGCAGGTATTTCTGTTTCTGTGCTTCGCTGCCGAACTCATAGATGGGGACCATCACCAAAGACGACTGCACCGACATCATCGAGCGGTAGCCCGAGTCCACGCGCTCGACTTCGCGGGCGATCAGACCATAGGCCACATAGTTCAGGCCGGGGCCGCCATATTGTTCGGGAATCGTGGGGCCCAGCAGGCCGATCTCGCCCATTTCGCGAAAGATCGATGCGTCGGTGCGCTCGTGACGGAACGCCTCGAGCACACGCGGCGCGAGCTTGTCGTTCGCATACGCTGCGGCAGCGTCGCGAATCATGCGCTCGTCGGTGGTGAGCTGTGCGTCGAGCAACAGCGGATCTTCCCAATGAAACTGTGCATTGCCTGCCATGACCCATCTCCTCCGTTCAACTTGACGAAAGTTCCGCAATGCGGAACAATGTTCTGAAATCGAAGTTAGTTTAACACTAAAGTTTTTTGCCCGGCAATGGCCGATGTTTGCATTGGCGCGAGCCTGTTGTCGGGCGAAGCAAAATTTGAAGCGGAGCGCGCGATGGCTGTGATCAAAACGTCCCTGTCTTCCCTGACCGGTGCACCGGCGCATGGGGTGCCGCCGTCACACGATGAGCGCAAGTTCGTGACTGCGCTCGCGCGCGGTCTGGATCTGCTGCGCGCTTTCGGGCCGGACGACGTATTGCTCGGCAACCGTGACTTCGCGGCCCGCACCGGGTTGCCGAAGGCCACTGTCAGCCGACTGGCCTATACGCTCACCGAGCTCGGCTATCTGCGCTACGACGCGGAGCTCGGCAAATACGCGCTCGATGCAGGCGTACTCGCGCTGGGCTACGCCTTCCTTAACGGCACGGACATGCTGACGCTCGCTCGCCCGCATATGAGGGCTCTGGCCAGGGAGATGGGGTGTTCCGTCTCGCTGGGTTGTCGCGAAGGCATCGACATGATGTATCTGGAGACGATCCGTAGCGACTCCGCGCATCTCACGCTCGGTCTTACCGCGGGGTCTCGCCTGTCGATGTTGACCAGTTCGATGGGGCGCGTCTACCTCGCGGCCATGACGCCCACGGAGCGCGAGACCATGCTCTCCGATTTGCACGATGCCTACGAGGCGAATCCGGCCGCGTTGCGCAATGTCGGATGGGATGCTTTGCAATCGGGCGTTGACAAAGGCATCGAGTCATTCAAGAGGGAAGGATGCTGTTACTCGTTTCGCGAGTGGCATGAAGGGGTGAACGCGGTCGCGGTGCCGCTAAGAGACGTGCGCCAAAATCGCTGGCTGGCGATGAGTTGCAGCGGGCCGTCGTCGTCGATCCCCGATGCGGTGTTTCGCGATGAGATCGGACCCCGGCTCAAGCAACTGGCTGCGCGGCTGAGCGGGCAAGCCTGATCGAATCGAGTCGCTTGATCTGTTGTCCGTGCTGCCTGAGGTTAATCGACTCGGGTGTCGCCCGCGGCGCTCCACTGCCTTTTAAGTCGCACCGCGGGCGACACCCGAGCCGATCCGCAACCGCCATCGACGCGACGACACCCACCGAACAGGACAATGGATGGCGGTGATTGTCCGGCCCCTGACGCAGCGACTTAACAAGCATTGGAGCGGAGTCAGGGGCCGGGCAAG
>NZ_CABPSQ010000016.1 GCF_902459775.1 Pandoraea captiosa | reverse complement strand
ATCGGCATGAAGCGTTGATAGAGGTTCGCCGCGAGCATCACGGCCTTGTAGCCGGCGATGTTGGCCTGCGAGGAGAGTACGTCCATGCTCTGCGCGCGCGTGGTGCGCGGTGCGGCTTCCAGCGCGAAGCCGATGATCCCGGCCGCCGCCATGCGCGCGTTGTTTTCGGCATCGAACGGATTGAGCATGCCGACGACCACTGCGCCGCGGCGCATCTGGGCAATCTCGGCCACCGACGGCGCACGCACCTTCAGCACCATCTCCGCACCGAACGCTTCGGCGGCACTACCGCTCGACGCACCGGCAGCGACAAACGCCGCGTCCGGCACGCTCGCCGCCTCACCGGCGCCATGCTCCACGGTGACGCGATGACCTGCGCTCACCAGCTTCTTCACCGTTTCCGGTGTGGCCGCGACGCGGGATTCGCCGCCGGCCGTCTCCTTTGGAATGCCAATATGCATAGTTATTGTCTCGGGGTCTGAGCCCCTGTCGTGTTGTGAAACTCAGGCCGCTGCGGCTCGCGGCGCCTGCATCGAACGGCCTTCATTGGCCGCTTCGAAGCAACGCACCTTCGTGCAGTGAATCAGGTCGCAAAGGAATTCCGGCTCGTAGGCGCGCAGCAGGTGCGGCTGATGTCCGTCGAGGTAGGCCCCGATCATCGTCAGCTCGGCCATGCGCAACGCCTGCGCCGAAGCGCCTTCGAGATACGCCAGCGGCAAATCCTGGTTGCCGGTGGTATGCAGCAAACGGGTGTAGGTGTGGTTATCCCAATACCAGTCCAGACCCAGTTCGACGAATGCGTTGTTGAACGCGTGCAGATGAGCGTTGGCAACCGGTGCCAGGGCGGCGGGTTTGATATGCGATTCGATGACCGACATGATGGCGTCTCCCAAAATAGTGATCGTCCAAACCCGCGCAATGCCTGACGTGACGACGCTGCCTCTGCTGCTCCGGCTGCCGCGACTCACGCTGCCAATCCTGCCAAAGCTGCGCTCTTCGCCTTGCTGTCACACCACTTTCATGCGGGCTGCCATTGCAGATTACGCAGCCCGACATATAAAAGACAGTTAAAGTTAATTATGCAAACCATCAACGATTACTTATACTTCCCGAATACCGTGACGCGCAGACAAGCGACGTCTTAAAGCCTCATTCAGGCCTCATTCGGGCCTCATTCACGCCTCATTCAAGCGTGACTCAAACCCTTTCCAACCGGATGCCCGCCGCATGAAACACGCCACGCTGCGCCAACTGAAAGTCTTCGAGGCCGTCGCGCGCCATCTGAGCTTTTCGCGCGCCGCCGAAGAACTTCACCTCACGCAACCGGCCGTCTCGACACAGGTCAAGCAACTTGAGACCCATGCCGGACTGCCGCTCTTCGAGCAGCTCGGCAAGAAGATCTTCCTGACCCCGGCGGGCAGCGAAATGCTCCACTACAGTCGTGCGATCATTGCGCTCTTTCGCGAAACCGAAGAGGCGATGGATCACCTCAAGGGCATTACCGGAGGCAAGCTCAACGTCGCCGTCATCAGCGCCGGCGACTACTTCTTCCCGCGACTGCTCGCCGCATTTACCGTGCGCCATCCCGGCGTCACCCTCAATCTCACGGTGCATAACCGCGAGGAACTGCTGCGTCAGTTGACCGAGAACCTGACGGACCTGGCGGTGATGGTGCGACCGCCCCACGAAATCGACACGATCAACGAAGCATTTGCGCCTCATCCTTACATCATCGTGGCGCCGCCCGACCATCCCCTCGCCGGACAGAAGCAGATTCCGTTCTCGCGACTCACGCAAGAGCCGTTCATCAGTCGCGAGCGCGGGTCCGACACCTGGAACTCCCTGCAAGACGCCTTCGGCCATCGCACGCAACAACTCAAAATTGCGATGGAGATCGCCAGCACGGAGACCATCAAGCAAGCCGTGGTGGCGGGCATGGGAATCAGCTTCCTGTCCGCCCACACCGTCGGCATGGAGCTACAGACGGGCCAGTTGACGGTGCTCGACGTACAGGGCTTTCCGGCATGGCAAAGCTGGTACGTCGTGCATCGTCGCAGCAAGCGCCTGCCACCGGTCGCCCTCGCCTTCCGTCAATTCCTGCTCTCGGAAGGCGCCGCGCTCATCGACGGCATGATGGCCTACAAAAGCGCCGTGCCGCCGCCCGCAGGCAGCGACACGAAATAGGCCGCAACGGCTTGCCCGGCCAGGCAGATCGTTCGGATCGTTCCGGTCTGCCGAATGAAAAAGGGCGATCGACTCAGGCCATTGCCACCCCGGCCGACCACCGTGAAATCGGTTGCGTTTGCGTTGAATTGCGTTGAAGTGCGTTGGGTTGCGTTGCATCGAATGCGAAGCGCGACGATCACCCGCCCATGCGGTTGGCAAGCGTGCCCAGTCCGTCGATGCTCACCTCCACCAGCGAGCCCTCTTTCATCGAGCCCACGCCGATCGACGTGCCCACCGCAATCACATCGCCGGGCAGCAACGTCATGTCCTGAGACAGGCGTGCAACGATCTGCCACGGGTTGAAGATCATGTCCGCCAGCGGATAACGTTGGCGCTGCGTGCCGTCGAGCGTCGTGATCAGCTCGGCCTCGCGCCAGTCGAAGTCCTCGGCGATGAACGGGCCCACACAGCCGAACGTGTCGAACCCCTTGGCGCGCGTCCACTGTGCGAAATTGCCGTCCTGTTCGATGATTTCAGCGGCCGTAACGTCGTTGACCAGGGTGTAGCCGAGGATGTAATCGCGCGCCGCCGCCTCGCTCACGTTGCTCGCCGGCTTGCCGATCACGATACCCAGCTCGCCCTCGAAGACGATCTTCCCGGCATACGACGCCGGGCGTCGAATCACGGCCTCGGGACCGTTGAGCGTGGTCGCAGGCTTGATGAGAAACAGCGGATGCGACGGCGCGGCCTTGCCGAGCTTTGCGCCGAGCGCGTGAAAGTTGTTCCACAGCGCCACGATTTTCGACGGCTCGCAAGGACACAGCAGATCGACCGCGTCGCGCGCAATCGTCGCGCCCGTGGCCACCGGCTGATCGTAGAGATCGCCGCGATGTTCGAGGATGTGATCGCCCTGCAACAGGCCAAAGCCGATGCGACCATGTGCAGTTTTGAAACGGGTCCAGAGCTTCATGCGTTTGCCATTCCTTTTGCGATGAGGCGGCGCGGCAAGGTTCGCCGACGGCACGCTTCACGCGATGTCTTGAGGTCATTGACGTCTGTCCGATACCGGCCTTGTGCGCGGTGTGGATCTGGCACGGATTCGCGTAGCGGCGGGCGTGACAGATTCGCGATCACGCCCGCGGTCGCTCGCCTCGCGCATCAGACCGCGCCGATCTCGCGCAGCGCCGCGATCTGCTGCTTGCTGTAGCCGAACTCCGAGAGCACGTCGTCCGTGTGCTCGCCGAGCAGCGGCGAGCGCTCCACATGCGTGGGGCTGTCGGAGAGCTTGATCGGGTTGCCCACGGTGAGGTACTTGCCACGCGTCGGGTGATCGACTTCGACGATGGTGCCGGTCTCGCGCAGCGACATGTCTTCGGCGATTTCCTTCATCGAGAGAATCGGACCGCACGGAATGTCGTACTCGTTGAGAATGCGCATGACCTCGAATTTGGTCTTGGTCACCGTCCACTGTTCGATCGTGTCGAAGATCTCGCGAAGTCGCGGCAGCCGCGCACGCGGCGTCGCGTAGTCCGGATGCTCCACCCACTCCGGCTTGCCGATCACCTTGCAGATCGAGCCCCACACGGGCGCCTGCGTAATGAAATAGATGTAAGCGTTCGGATCCGTTTCCCAGCCCTTGCACTTGAGAATCCAGCCAGGCTGGCCGCCGCCCGAGGCATTCCCGGCGCGCGGCACGGCGTCGCCGAACTGCCCGTTCGGATACTGCGGATACTCCTCCATCACGCGCGCGCGCTCCAGGCGCTGCTGGTCGCGCAACTTGACCCGGCAAAGGTTGAGCACACCGTCCTGCATGGCGGTCAGCACGCGCTGGCCCTGCCCGGTCATGGTGCGCTGATAGAGCGCCGTGACAATGCCCAACGCCAGATGCAGGCCCGTACCGGAATCGCCGATTTGCGCGCCCGTCACCATGGGCGGGCCGTCATCGAAACCGGTCGTCGACGCTGCGCCGCCCACGCACTGCGCCACGTTCTCGTAGACCTTGCAGTCCTGATACGGGCCCGGGCCGAAGCCCTTGACGGAAGCGACGATCATGCGCGGGTTGAGCGAATGAATGTGTTCCCAGGTGAAACCCATGCGATCGAGGGCGCCCGGCGCGAAGTTCTCCACGAGCACGTCGCAGTCGCGAATCATGCGCTCGAGCACCGCCTTGCCCTCCGGATGCTTCGTATCGAGCGTGATGGAGCGCTTGTTGCTGTTGAGCATCGTGAAGTACAGGCTGTCGGCGTCGGGAATGTCGCGCAGCTGATCGCGCGTGACATCACCGTGGCCTGCGCGTTCGATCTTGATCACGTCTGCACCGAACCACGCCAGCAACTGCGTACACGTTGGACCGGACTGCACATGCGTGAAGTCGAGAATGCGCACACCTTCGAGTGCCTTTCCCATGGTTTGTCTCCTCCTGATGCGACGGCGTTTATGTAATGGGTGTGCGAGGGACGCCGTTGAACGCCTTGGCGTTTCGAGGGCGGCAATGTCGCGGGCCTCGCCGGATCTGACAAGGGTTGTCGCCTCTTCGGGCGCCATGCCGTTTGTCGATCGAATCTTGTGATATACGGTATTTCATACACGATATTTTATCAACGGCTTTTTGTTGCCAATGCGATTTGCTGTAGCGCGACAATTCCTCGCATGAATCTCGCAAAAGCCCATTGGTAAAGGCACTCCGCATTGCAACAACGGAATGCACCGGACCGGCGGCTACGGGTTTACAGGCATGTGTCACCGCGATGAAATCCGGCGGCTTGATGAAGGCCCGTTATCAATGGCGCGTGAATATATTGAATACAGAATACTTATTGCTTCGCCGCTCACTCCCCGGCAGACCATGCGAACCGCGCGAAGCGACAAAAAAAGCACCGGTGCGCATTGCGCAACGGTGCTCTTTCTCGGCAGTGTCCCGGCAGCCGCTGTTTCGCCCGCCTCGTTGACAAGACGCTTTGCGTCCTGCCCGGGAATCCCGTAATCCCGTGAATCAGCTGGCTGTCGCGGCCAGCTTCGCCTCCAGTTCGGTCACGCGTTTGCGCAGCTGACGATCTTCCTGGAAGCGTGCCGTTTCATCGCGAATCACGGCCACGATGCCGGTCACCTCGCCACGCTCGCCATGCAGCAGCGCCACGGTGAAGGCGATCGACATCGCACGGCCATCCTTGTGTGCCGCAGGAACCTTGAGCAGATCGCTGCCGTACTTGGTCTGCCCGGTGGCCATGGTCTTTGCGTAACCCTCGTTGTGACGTGCGCGCAGGCGGCCGGGGATGATGATGTCGAGCGGCTGCCCGACGGCTTCCGCCGCGGAGAAACCGAACATTTTCTCCGCGCCCGAATTCCAGAGCGTGATGATGTTCGACGGGTCGGCGACGACAATGGCGTCGCCCACCACCTGTACGAGCTGATTGACGTCCACGGATGCGCTCATGATGTCTCCAAGAGTCTTGTGAGGAATGCGATCGGTACGGATCGAACAAATTGAACGAGTCGAACGAACGGAACGACTGGAACGAATGGCTGGACGATCCCGTCTCCGCCAAACATGCAGATAAATTACATCAATTAGAGGGCAACGCGGTCCCGAAAATGAAAATGGGTGCCCGCTCCACGCGGAGCCGCACCCATGAATCCTTGCCTGCGACCGCGCGCACGGTCGCCGCCCAAAGGCGGCAACCGGACTTGCGGCATGTCTGCTCGTATTGGCGCTAAGCGAACTTAGACCGAACGGGCAGCGTGCAGGTGAGCGATCTGGTCCTTGCTGTAGCCCAGTTCGGCCAGGATCTCGTCGGTGTGCTCACCCAGCAGCGGCGAACCCGTAATTTCCGGCTTCAGGCCCGAGAACTTGATCGGGCTGCCGACGGTCAGGTACGAGCCACGCTCCTTGTGCGGCACTTCGACGATCGTGCCCGAGGCGCGCAGCGACGGATCGTTGGCGATTTCCTTCATCGAGAGCACCGGGGCGCACGGGATGTCGAACTTGCGCAGGATATCGACCGCTTCGTACTTCGTCTTGTCGGCCAGCCATTCTTCGATGGTCGCGAAGATATCGAAGATGTGCGGTTGACGGGCTTGCGCCGTTGCGTAGTTCGGATCGCTGATCCACTCCGGCTTGCCCAGTGCGCGGCAGATCGGCTCCCAGGCGTGACCTTGAATCGTGAAGTAGATGTAAGCGTTCGGGTCCGTTTCCCAGCCCTTGCACTTGAGCACCCAACCCGGCTGACCGCCGCCGCCGGCGTTACCGCCACGCGGCACGACATCGGTGAACTCGCCATGCGGGTACTGCGGATACTCTTCGAGATAGCCTACACGGTCCAGACGCTGTTGGTCGCGCAGCTTCACGCGGCACAGGTTGATGACCGAGTCCTGCATCGAGACGGCCACCTTCTGGCCACGCCCCGTCTGGCCGCGGCCGATAAGCGCGGTCAGAATGCCGATGGCCAGGTGCATGCCGGTGTTGCTGTCGCCCAGCGCTGCGGCCGACACCGTCGGAGGACCGTCCCAGAAGCCCGTCGTCGACGCTGCGCCGCCGGCGCACTGCGCCACGTTCTCATAGACCTTCAGGTCATCGTAGTGGTGGCCGTCCGAGAAGCCCTTGACCGATGCCACGATGAGCTTCGGGTTGAGCTCGCTCAGGCGCTCCCACGTGAAGCCCATGCGGTCCAGCGCGCCCGGTGCGAAGTTCTCGACCAGAACGTCCGACTCCTTCACCAGCTTCTCGAGCACTTCCTTGCCTTCCGGCGTCTTCGTGTCCAGCGTCAGCGAGCGCTTGTTGCTGTTGAGCATCGTGAAGTACAAGGCATCGGCATCGGGGATGTCGCGCAGCTGGCTGCGCGTCACGTCGCCCGAACCCGGGCGTTCCACCTTGATCACGTCAGCGCCGAACCATGCCAGCAGCTGGGTACAGGCGGGGCCGGCCTGCACGTGCGTGAAGTCGATGATCTTGATTCCTTCGAGGGGTTTGCTCATGTCATGTCTCCTTGATTGACTCGGCACTTACTTTTTCATTGCCGCGCTTTGCGGATTCAGATTCGTCAGACGGCCGCTTTCCGTACCGGCGGACTCGTCGATCACAGCGTTGATGAGCGTGGGCTTGCCCGAAGCGATGGATTCCTCCAGCGCGCGGGTCAGCTCGGCAGGCGTGGTCACGTTGTAACCAATGCCACCGAATGCTTCGATCATCTTGTCGTAGCGCGCGCCCTTGACGAACACCGTCGGGGCCACGTCCTTGCCGCCCGTCGGGTTCACATCGGTGCCGCGGTACACGCCGTTGTTATTGAAGATGATGGTGGTCACCGGCAGCTCGTAGCGGCAAATGGTTTCCAGTTCCATGCCGCTGAAGCCGAACGCGCTGTCGCCTTCGATGGCCACGACCGGCAGACCGCTGGTGACGGCTGCACCGATGGCGAAGCCCATGCCGATGCCCATCACGCCCCACGTACCCGAGTCGAAGCGCTTGCGCGGCTGATACTGGTCGATGATGCTGCGCGCGTAGTCGAGCGTATTCGCCCCTTCGTTGACGAGGTTGATGTCGGGATGCTTCTTGAGAACATCGCGGATCGCGCCGAGTGCGCTGTGGAAGTTCATCGGCGACGGGTTCTGCGCCAGCGTTGCCGCCATCTTCGCCAGGTTCTTGTTCTTGCGCTCCGCAATCGCGCCGGTCCACTCGGCCGACGGCTTGCCGAAGTTGGCGTCGATGCCGCCGAGCAGTGCCTTGACGCACGAGCCGATGTCACCGATCACCGGTGCCGCAATGGCGACGTTGCTGTCGATTTCCGTCGGCGAGATGTCGATCTGCACGAACTTCTTCGGTGCGGCGCCCCAGGTCTTGCCCTTGCCGTGCGCGAGCAGCCAGTTCAGACGCGCGCCGATCAGCACCACGACATCGGCCTCTTGCAGCACGAACGAGCGCGCAGCGGCAGCCGATTGTTCATGCGTGTCGGGCAGCAGGCCCTTAGCCATCGACATCGGCAGGTACGGAATGCCGGTCTTCTCGATGAGTGCGCGGATATCTTCGTCGGCCTGAGCGTACGATGCGCCCTTGCCCAGCAGGATCAGCGGACGCTTGGCGCCCTTGATGACATCGAGCGCGCGCTGCACGGCGTCTTGCGCCGGGATCTGACGCGGTGCGGCGTCGATCACGCGAATCAGCGAATCCTTGGCCTTCTGTGCATCGATGGTCTGGGACAGCAACTTGGCCGGCAGGTCCAGATAGACGCCGCCCGGACGGCCCGAGACGGCTGCGCGAATCGCGCGGGCCAGGCCCACGCCGATGTCTTCGGCGTGCAGCACGCGGTAGGCCGCCTTGCAATACGGCTTGGCCGCATTGAGCTGATCCATTTCTTCGTAATCACCCTGCTGCAAGTCGACGATCTCACGCTCGCTCGAGCCGCTGATGAGAATCATCGGGAAGCAGTTGGTGGTCGCGTTGGCCAGGGCCGTCAGGCCGTTCAGGAAGCCCGGTGCGGACACCGTCAGGCAGATGCCCGGCTTTTGCGTCATGTAGCCGGCGATAGCGGCCGCATGGCCTGCATGTTGTTCGTGGCGAAAGCCGATGAAGCGCAGGCCTTCGGCTTGTGCAAGACGCGCCAGATCGGTGATGGGAATCCCCACCAGTCCGAAGATGGTGTCGATGTCGTTCGCTTTCAGGGCATCGATGACCAGATGGAAGCCATCGGTCGTTGCTGCCTCGGACACGATGTTCGCGTGTCGGCTGTTGTCTTCGAGCGTATCGTTTTCCGCCTTGCCGACTGGCACGGTCATCGCAATGGACATAATTCTCTCCTCCAATTTTTCCGGTTTCAGTGTTGCGTCGTCTTGTCTGACGATTAGTGGGTATTCCTTTACTGCTTCTCTACTTGCTCCCCCGGTCGTGCAACCGAACCAGTGACGGTTCACGTTGCACGCCGGTCAAACATGTCGCTAATCAAGCCAGCCAGTCTGCTTTCTACTTAGTACTACTTAACGTCAAGGTGACGTATCCCGTTCGCTTTACGTGGTGCTGCGGCTCAGATCCGCGGCTTTCACGACCGGCTCGCTCGATTCCGCCTTGTAGTCGGTCGCGTAACGCTGTGCCAGACGGGCACGCATCGGCTTGAGCACGAACAAGGCAAGGAAGGCTGCGAAGGCGTTCATCGCGCAAGCAATCATGAACACGGCCTGCCAGCTACCGGTCGACACGGTGATGATGCTCGAGAACGGCACCAGCAACGCAGCGGTTCCCTTCGCGGTGTACAGCATGCCCGCGTTGGTAGCGGCGTACTTCGACCCATACGTATCGGCGCACGTCGCCGGGAACAGGCTGTAGATCTCACCCCAGGCGAAGAACACCAGACCGGTCAGGATCACGAAGGCAACCGGGTGCTGGCCGAACTTCGCCAGCGCGTAAATCCCCGCCGCTTCCATCGCAAACGCGATGAACATCGTGTTTTCCCGTCCGATCTTGTCCGAGATCCAGCCGAACACCGGACGCGTCACCCCGTTGAGCACACGGTCGATGGCCAGTGCGAAGGTGAGTGCGGGCAGCGTAAGACCGAGAATCGAGACCGGCGCCTGATCGAGGCCGTAGTCCTTGGCGATCGGGCCGAGCTGAGCCGTGGCCATCAGGCCGCCTGCGGCCATCAGTACGAACATCAGATACATCAGCCAGAACACCGGGGAGCGCATGACTTCCGTCGGCTTGGCGTTGTAGCGCATTGCGCCCGGCGCCAGCTTCTTGAGCGCTTCGATCGATGCCGGCGGATTGGCAAGCGCCAGACCCAGCAACAGCACGATGATCCCCTGCCCCAGACCGAAGGTCAGGAACGTGTTCTCATATCCGCTCGACTTGATCATGTTGGCGATCGGCACCACGGTCAGTGCCGAACCGGCGCCGAAACCGGCAGCCGTCAGGCCCGCAGCCAGGCCGCGGCGATCCGGGAACCACTTCAGCGCGTTGCCCACGCAGGTGCCATACACCGCACCGGCGCCCACACCGCCGACCGCCGCTGCGAAATAAAGCATCGGCAGCGACGATGCATAGGCGTTGAGCACCCATGCGATACCGCACAACAGACCGCCGCCGACGACCACCGGGCGCGGGCCGAACTTGTCGACCAGATACCCTTCGATCGGCACCAGCCAGGTTTCCGTCACGACGAAAATCGTGAACGCCACCTGAATGGCCGTACGGCCCCAACCATACTTCTCGTCGATCGGGTTGACGAACAGCGTCCACCCATATTGCAAGTTGGCGATCATCGCCATGCAGATCACGCCGAACACGAGCTGGACCCACGGGCTCGCGAACGGTGACTGCTTACCGTGTTGCTTTGTCGTCTCCACTTGTACCTCCTCCATCGGTTTTCAGTTGTTTGGCAGCTTCACAACAACAACACCTTCCGGATGGGGTCTACGCCCCCTGGGTATGCTTTACGAGGTCTTAGCCTCGTCGACTTGTCTCTGATGCCTGTGGGAGTCCATTGCATCTCCCGCAAATATACCGAACGAAATATACGATATATCAGATATAAGTCAACACTAATTTATTGCTGTCCTCGTTTTCCTCCTCGCGTGCCGAAGTCGTTTTCGTCCATTGCAGCGAAAACAACCACGGCACGCGAGGCACTGTCCTAAGTGGCGGCTAGATACAGTAACGCAACTGTAGGACGGAGCGCCGCAACAACGCAATGCGAAAACACTAAGGAGTTAACCTGATCCGAGAAGCTTGTCCGACAAGGCGCTCAGGCCTTTTATATCGGGCTCCTTGCGAATTTTTAAAACGAGCACAAAGTGATATTTCTGTGAATTTCACTCACAAGAAAACATCATCCCCGCATTCGCTCACCCGCTGTAACACGCCGTAATAATTCAGTTGACGCGACCGCCAGGGCATTTCACAAGTGCAATTCATGCCCGCCCCGCTCACACATCCCATGGGCTCCAAAACGCCCTTTTTCTCGCGTCTGCGGGGAAACCATGAGAGCAAATGCCCCACGAAGGCTTGGCGCTATTCTCCTTGTGATATACGATATACAACATTTGGTATTAGAAGAATCATAAGAATAAAGCGGCCCAATACCAGGCCCGGGTTTCGATTGACCTTTGGAGGGAGAGACTTCATGAAGATTTGCATCTATGGCGCCGGCGCCATCGGCGGTTATCTCGGCGTGCAACTCGCGCGCGCCGGAGCCGATGTCAGCCTGGTGGCACGTGGACCGCACTTGGCGGCCATGCGCGAGAACGGACTCAAGTTGCTCATCGATGGCGAAGAACGTGTCGCCCATCTGCGCTGCACCGACGATGCGCGCGAACTCGGGCATCAGGACTACGTGATCATCGCCCTCAAGGCACACTCGGTACCGTCGGTACTCGATGCGATGCAGCCGCTGATCGGCCCGAATACGGCCGTGGTCACGGCCGTGAACGGTATTCCCTACTGGTACTTCTACAAACACGGCGGCGCGCTCGAAGGCACCACGCTCGAGAGCATCGACCCGGGCGGTCGCCAGTGGCGCGAGCTCGGCCCCGAGCGCGCCATCGGCTGCGTGGTCTATCCGGCCACGGAAGTCGTCGCACCGGGTGTGATCCAGCACGTCTACGGCAACAAGTTCCCGCTCGGCGAAGCCAGCGGCGAGCGTACCGAGCGGGTGGAAAAGCTCTCGCAAATGATGATCGCCGGCGGGCTCGACGCACCGATTCGCGAAAACATTCGCGACGAGATCTGGCTCAAGCTCTGGGGCAACCTGTGCTTCAACCCGATCTCCGCGCTCACGCATGCCACGCTCGACATCATCGCGAGCGACCCGGGCACCCGGGCCGTGGCGCGCGCCATGATGCTCGAAGCCAAAGCGATTGGCGACAAGTTCGGCGTGCACTTCCGCGTGGACGTGGAGCGTCGCATCAACGGCGCGGGCGCGGTCGGCGCGCACAAGACCTCGATGCTTCAGGATCTGGAGCGCGATCGCGCGATGGAAATCGACCCGCTGGTCTCTGTCGTGCAGGAGATGGGACGTCTGGCCAATGTGCCGACGCCGACGCTCGACGTTGTGCTTGCGCTCATCAAACAGCGCGAATTCATGACTCGCCCCGACGCCGTTGCCGCCGCACAGGAACGTCTGGCGAAGGCCGCCTGATCTGCGTGTCCCGCCTGGCGTGCGTGACTGCGCTGCGTCATCGGACTGTCCGGCAAGGGCCGACGCCGGCGTTGTATCCCGGAGACAGCACGAACACGAGGTATACCCGCGGCGCAGATCATCGCGCCTCGGTGAAAGCCACGCTGTCTATCTATATATAGAGGGCGACGCAGCGAGGTCGAAAAGGCCGTGTCGATAGCGTCAGCGTCTGCTCCCGAATCGGCTTGTCGTGCCGCCACCGGCCTTCCGGTCGCGGCCGATTTTTTGTCGGATCCCTGCGCGTTCCGAACGAACGTCGGCAGAACCGGATGTGGTTTCGCGGCAACGCAATAAACTGCATTTGCCCCACCCGAACGCTTTACCTGAATGAATGAAAATCGCGCGCGTCGTCCGCGTCCCGAAATCCGCACCATTGCAAGCTGCACGGACATCCGAGGAGGTGCATCGCCATTATCGACGTCATGAACAGTATCGGAAAAAGAGACAAATCCGAGCCGGGTAAGGGCAGTGTGACCTGAAGAACGTCCCGAAAAACGATAAATTTTGATATTCGGTATGTGGTATATCTTGAGACTTGTTGCGGCGCGACATACAATGCAAAGCAAGTTCTCCCCCACAACACGACCCGTCAACTTTTATCTGGAGTGTCACCATGTTAGTCGCTGCCCTTACTCTGCTTGCCCTGGCTTCCGCCCTCGCCGCCGGTGTTGCGATGGTTCACCTGTTCGTCGCCCTGCCCGCCAAAATGCTCGAAAAGGCCGAATCGAATGGCCGTTTCGCTTATCTGGCGGAAACCACGCAGGCAAATGAATCGGGTAAACTCGTCTCGAAGCCGGCAACTCTCGTGGGGCAGCAAGCATTGCGCCTCTGAAGGGGCCGTAATACCTAGGAGACTATTGCATGTCCCTGATCACCCCAACTCCGGTGCGCGTGACGCCACTCGCACTGGAGCCGATCGACACCACTACGAGTTTTCGTAATCAGGCGTATGCGCTGCTGAAAAAAGCCATCGCCGATGCCGATATCTATAACCAGAAGGAAGAGATTCGCCTGGACGAGCGTCAGCTCATCCAGGTGCTTGGCGTTTCGCGCACGCCGATTCGCGAGGCCATGACCTTGCTGGAACAGGAAGGCTTCTTGCGTACCGTGCCGCGCCGCGGCATCTTCATCATCCGCAAGACCAAGCGTGAAATCGTCGAAATGATTCAGATGTGGGCCGCCCTGGAGGGCATGTCCGCGCGTCTGGCGACGCAAAATGCGAGCGACGAAGAGATTGCCAAGCTACGTCACTTGTTCGATGAGTTCGTCAATGCCCCGCCGACGGATCATATTGAAGAGTATTCCGACGCGAACATCGATTTCCATCAGGCATTGATCAATCTCGGCGGCTCGCAGGCGATTGCCAATACGATCAAGAACCTGTTCATTCACGTTCGTGCGATTCGCAAGGTGACGATCGCTCAGAACGACCGGGCAGCGCGCTCGATCGTCGACCATCTGAAGATCATTACCGCATTGGAGAAGCGCGACACGGAACTCGCCGAAAAACTGGCGCGCGACCACACGCTGGGTTTGGCTGCCTTCGTCGAAGAACACTGCGACTTCCTCGAATAATCGATCGGCCTGAACGATCGATGTCTGCACGACGCGTGCGCCACGCGTCTGCGAAAGCGCCAGTGACATGGAAATGCCACTGGCTTTTTTCTTGCCCCGTCGCGCCGCTCGTTGCAGCTCGCCCTTGCCGCTCCCGCCCCTCCGCCCCTCCGCCCGTCGGCCCTTCCAGTCCTTTCGGTCCCTCCGGTCCTGCCGATCGTCCCGGCTCTTCCAGCCCTTCCAGACCATCCGGCTCTCCCGCCTCTGCTAGCTCTCCCACTTTGCGCGGCCCCTGCCCGTCGCACCTCACGCAGCTTCCCTTGCACACCTCATCGGCACCGGCGTTCCGAATTGGGGTAAACGATCCCGCGAAAGCGCTTGCCATGCTATTGCACGTATACCGTATATGATATATCGTGTTTCACATACTGACCGAAGGTTGACGAAGTCAGCAACGGGCGAGAGACCGACCCCGTGCGGCATATGGTGGGGGCTATGTGTCGCACGTTCATACGGTGCCGCGCTGATCGCTAGACCCGAGCAGCGTCTCCGTATGTGACCAATGGGTCTCTCGCCCCGGGGCAGGAAAAAAACATATCACCACCCTCAGGCATGCCGTTCCCCACGGCGGGCCGCTCAGGAGACATCAGCCATGCGCGAGGCTTTTTCCATCGCGACGGTGCAAGCGATTCTGGATACTCATGCCGCTCAGGAAGGCCCCCTTCTGCCGATCCTCCATGACGTCCAGGACGCTTTCGGCTACGTTCCCCCGGACGCCGTATCCGTCATCGCCAACGCCCTCAATCTGTCTCGCGCCGAAGTCCATGGCGTGATCACGTTCTATCACCACTTCCGCACCAGCCCGCCGCCGCGACACGTCGTTCAGATCTGTCGCGCAGAGGCGTGCCAGAGCATGGGCGCCGATGCACTCGTCGCGCACGCAGAACGTGTGTTGGGTTGCGCGATGCACGGTCATAGCGGCGATGTCGCACTCGAACCGGTGTATTGCCTCGGTCAGTGCGCCACCTCGCCTGCCATCACGATCGACGACAAGCTGCACGCGCGCGTCACCCCCGAGAAATTCGACCGTCTGGTCGCCCGCGCCAAGGATGCCGTATGAGCCAGTCCGCCACGCCCAGCAAGGTGCGCCTCTACCTTCCCCGCGACTCCGCCGCCCTCGCTCTGGGCGCCGACGAGGTCGCGCAAGCCATCGTCGCGCAAGCCGCCGAGCGCGGCATCGATATCGACCTGATCCGCAACGGCACGCGCGGCATGCTGTGGCTCGAACCGTTGCTTGAAGTCGTGACACCCGCAGGTCGCGTCGCTTATGGCCCCGTCGATGTCGACGACGTCGCAAGCCTGTTCGACGCGAACGTGACGAGTGGCGGCGACCACCCGCTGGCCCTCGGCCTGACCGAAGAGATTCCATACTTCAAGAACCAGGAACGTCTGACGTTCGCCCGTGTAGGCGTCACCGACCCCGTCTCGGTCGACGACTATGTCGCGCACGAGGGATATCGCGGCCTGCGCAACGCGCTCGCGCTCGACGGCGCAGCCATCGTCGCGCAGGTCACGGAATCCGGCCTGCGCGGTCGCGGCGGTGCGGCATTCCCGACCGGCATCAAATGGAAGACAGTGCTCAATACGCCCGCCGCGCAAAAGTACATCGTGTGCAACGCGGACGAAGGCGATTCGGGCACGTTCGCGGACCGCATGCTGATGGAAGGCGACCCGCTCGTGCTGGTCGAAGGCATGACGATTGCCGGTATCGCCGTGGGCGCGACGCGCGGCTACATCTACGTGCGCAGCGAATATCCGCACTCCATTGACGTGCTGAACGAGGCCATCGCGAACGCCAACAAGGCGGGCTACCTGGGGGAGAACATTCTCGGCTCGGGTCAGACCTTCCACCTGGAAGTGCGCAAGGCAGCGGGTGCTTACGTCTGCGGCGAAGAAACGGCACTGCTCGAGAGCCTCGAAGGCAAGCGCGGCGTGGTGCGCGCCAAGCCGCCATTGCCCGCCATCGAAGGTCTCTTTGGCCTGCCGACGGTCATCAACAACGTGATCTCGCTCGCCTCGGTGCCGATCATCATGGATCGCGGCGCCGAGTTCTACAAGAATTTCGGCATGGGGCGCTCGCGAGGCACCCTGCCCATCCAGCTCGCGGGCAACATCAAGCACGGCGGCCTCATCGAGAAAGCCTTCGGTGTCACGCTGCGCGAAATTCTGTACGACTACGGCGGCGGATCGATCACCGGCCGCCCACTGCGCGCCGTGCAGGTCGGCGGCCCGCTGGGGTCGTACCTGCCCGAATCGCAGTGGGACACGCCGCTCGACTACGAAGCCTTTGCCTCGCTCTGGGCCGTGCTCGGCCACGGCGGCATCGTGGCGCACGACGACACCGTCGATCTCGCCAGGCTTGCGCGCTACGCGATGGAGTTCTGCACCATCGAATCGTGCGGCAAGTGCACACCGTGTCGCATCGGCTCGACGCGCGGCGTCGAGGTCATGGACAAGATCATCGACGGCCGCGACCGTCCCAAGCAGATCAAACTGCTGCGCGACTTGTGCGACACGATGCTCAACGGCTCGCTGTGCGCCATGGGCGGCATGACGCCCTACCCCGTGCTGTCTGCGCTGAATCATTTCCCCGAAGACTTCGGCGCGGCCGAACCGTCGAATCTGCCGACCAAGGCCGCCTAGGAGAGCCCCGATCATGATGGACCCGATGTTTGAAAAGGACTACGGCACCCCGCGCCGCGAGTCGACCAAGGAAGTCACGCTGGAGATCGATGGCGAGCAGATCACCGTGCCTGCGGGCACGTCGATCATGCGTGCGGCCTCCGAGGGCGGCGTGAACGTGCCCAAGCTGTGCGCGACCGACTCGCTGGAGCCGTTCGGCTCTTGCCGCCTGTGTCTGGTGGAAATCGAAGGCCGTCGCGGCTTTCCGGCATCGTGCACCACGCCGGTCGAGCCCGGCATGAAGGTCCGCACGCAATCGCCGAAGCTGCAGGAACTGCGCAAGGGCGTGATGGAGCTGTACATCTCCGATCACCCGCTGGACTGCCTGACGTGCGCGGCGAACGGCGACTGCGAATTGCAGGACATGGCCGGTGTCACGGGCCTGCGCGAAGTGCGTTACGGCTTCGATGGCGCGAACCACTTCGACAGCGAGAAGGACGAGTCGAATCCGTACTTCACCTACGACGCCTCGAAGTGCATCGTCTGCAACCGGTGCGTGCGCGCCTGCGAGGAAACGCAGGGCACGTTCGCGCTGACGATCTCGGGTCGCGGCTTCGAAGCCCGCGTCTCGCCGGGCCAGGATCAGCCGTTCATGGATTCGGAGTGCGTGTCGTGCGGCGCCTGTGTGGCCGCCTGCCCGACCGCAACGCTGCAAGAGAAGTCGGTGATCCATCTCGGTCAGGCCGAGCACGCCAAGATCACCACGTGCGCCTATTGCGGCGTGGGCTGCTCCTTCAAGGCGGAGATGAAGGGCAACGAAGTCGTACGCATGGTCCCGCACAAGGACGGGCAGGCCAACGAAGGCCACGCCTGCGTGAAGGGCCGCTTCGCCTGGGGATACGCCACGCACAAGGACCGTATCCTCACGCCGAAGATCCGCAAGAAGATCACCGATCCGTGGCAGGAAGTGTCGTGGGACGAAGCGCTCGATTACGCCGCGTCGGAATTCAAGCGCATTCAGGCCAAATACGGACGTGACTCCATCGGCGGCCTCGTGTCGTCGCGTTGCACCAACGAAGAAGACTACCTCGTGCAAAAGCTGGTGCGCGCGGCGTTCGGCAACAACAACGTGGACACCTGCGCCCGCGTGTGCCACTCGCCGACCGGCTACGGCCTGAAGGCGACGCTCGGCGAATCGGCCGGCACGCAGACATTCAAGTCGGTCGAGCAGTCGGACGTGATCCTCGTGATGGGCGCGAACCCGACCGACGGTCACCCGGTATTCGGCTCGCGCATGAAGAAGCGTCTGCGTCAGGGTGCCAAGCTCATCGTGATCGACCCGCGCCGCATCGATCTGGTGAAGAGCCCGCACATCCATGCCGACTATCACCTGCAACTGCGCCCGGGCACCAACGTTGCCATGATCAATGCGCTGGCGCATGTGATCGTCACCGAAGGCCTGATGGCAGACGATTTCATCGCCGAGCGTTGCGAAGACCGTGCCTTCCAGCAATGGCGCGACTTCATCGCGCGTGCGGAGAACTCGCCCGAAGCGACCGAAGCGCACACCGGCGTGCCGGCGCATCTCGTGCGCGGCGCAGCGCGCCTGTATGCCACGGGCGGCAACGCCGCGATCTACTACGGCCTGGGCGTGACGGAACACGCACAGGGCTCGACGACGGTGATCGGCATCGCCAACCTCGCCATGGCCACTGGCAACGTGGGCCGCGAAGGCGTGGGCGTGAACCCGCTGCGCGGTCAGAACAACGTGCAGGGTTCGTGCGACATGGGGGCCTTCCCGCACGAACTGCCGGGTTATCGGCACGTGTCGGACGCCAGTGCGCGCGCACTGTTCGAAGCCGAATGGGGCGTCGAGTTGCAACCCGAACCGGGCCTGCGCATTCCGAACATGTTCGACGCGGCGCTTGCCGGCACCTTCATGGGCCTGTACTGCCAGGGCGAAGACATCGTCCAGTCCGACCCGAACACGCAACACGTCACGCATGCGCTGGAGCAGATGGAGTGCATCGTGGTGCAGGACATCTTCCTGAACGAAACCGCGAAATACGCGCACGTGCTGCTGCCGGGTTCGTCGTTCCTCGAAAAGGACGGCACCTTTACCAACGCCGAGCGTCGTATCTCGCGCGTGCGTCAGGTCATGCCGCCGCGCGCCGGTTATGCCGACTGGGAAGTGACGATCCAGCTCGCCAAGCGTTTGGGCTACGAGATGAACTACTCGCACCCGTCGGAAATCATGGACGAGATCGCACGCCTCACGCCGACTTTCAGGGGCGTGAGCTACGAGAAGCTGGACCGCATGGGCAGCGTGCAGTGGCCGTGTAACGATGACGCACCGGAAGGCACCCCGGTCATGCACATCGACGAATTCGTGCGCGGCAAGGGCAAGTTCCTCATCACGCAATACGTCCCCACGGACGAAAAGGTCACGCGCCGCTTCCCGCTCATTCTCACGACCGGGCGGATTCTGTCGCAGTACAACGTAGGGGCACAGACGCGTCGCACGGACAACAACCACTGGCACAGCGAAGACCGGCTCGAACTCCACGCGCACGATGCCGAGGAACGTGGCATCAAGGACGGCGACTGGGTCGGCATTCAGAGCCGCGCGGGCGAGACCGTGCTACGCGCGCTCATCAGCGACCGCATGCAGCCGGGCGTGGTGTACACCACGTTCCACTTCCCGGAATCGGGGGCGAACGTGATCACGACCGACAATTCGGACTGGGCCACGAACTGTCCCGAATACAAGGTAACGGCCGTGCAGGTCACGCCGGTGGCGCAACCGTCGGAGTGGCAGCGGCAGTACTCGGACTTCAACCGTCAGCAAGAGGCGTTCCTCGGACACGCTCACAATGCGACGGAGGCGAGCGCGAGTTAGGTCGCGCTCGTCTGAGGGAATCGACGCGCGAGGCGCAGGCCTCGCAGCGATCGTTCCGGATCAACAGAGATCAACGGGAATCAACAAGGGATCACAGGGGACAAGACAAATCATGGACACCGACAATCTGGTCAAGATGGCCAATCAGATCGGGGATTTCTTCGAGACGATGCCCGACCGCAGCGAAGCGCTCGAGAACATCGCAGGTCACCTGCGTCGCTTCTGGGCGCCGCGCATGCGCATGACGATTCTCGAACATCTCGAGACCACCGATGGGCACGGCATGCGTGAAATCGTCGTGGCGGCTATCACCGCCCATCGCGCGGAACTGTGGCCTCGCGCGTGAGCCCACGGGTGCTACGCGCCTAGTTTGATGAGCACAGCGCCCCCGACCACCAGGCAGCATGCGATGAGTCGGCGGGCGTTGAGTTTTTCCCTCAGGAACATCCAGCCCAGCAGCACTGCAAAAATTGCGCTCGATTCGCGCAGCGCCGACACCACGCCCATCGGCAGGTATTGCAGCGCGAACACCACCATCCCGTAAGCGCACGGCGCAACGACACCCGCGCCCAGCGCCTCGGCGACCCGCCGACGCGGCGCGAGAAACATGCCACGCCACCCGCCGCGCCACCGCCACACCGCGCCGACGAGCGGCACGCTCGCGAACAGATAGGCCCACGCAATGTAGGCAAAACCGTTGCCGTTCGACATGCGCACCCCAAAGCCGTCGACAATCGTGTAGGCCGCAATGAACACACCGGTCAGCAACGCGGCCGGCACGCTGTCGCCCGAGAGGCGCCGTCCGCGCAACGCCAGCGACAGAATGCCCGCACAGATGCAGGCGATGCCCAGCACTGCCATCCACCGGGGCGTCTCTCCCGCGAGGAGCAGCGCCGCCCCGGAGATGAGGAGCGGCGAGATACCTCGGGCGATGGGATAGATCTGCCCGAACTCCCCCACGCGATACGCACGAATGAGCGCTGCCGTGTAGGCGACCTGCGCGCACGCAGACAACAGGATGAGCGGCCACACCGGCATGGGTGGCAAAGGCAACAATGCAATGCCGACGAGCGCCGCGAGCAACTGCGGCACTGCCATCATGCCGACTTGCCAGAGACGATCGGGGCTTGCGTGGAGGAATGCGTTCCAGGTGGCGTGCATCAGTGCTGAGATCAGCACCAGCAGCACGATGGGCGTGGTGGTCATGTCGATCGGACGCGGCAACGATGTGTCGGAAAACGACTGACAAAAGTCTGCGTCCGACGAAGGGAAAAGGGGAAAAAGGAAAAATGGGAAACGCACTATTGTCGCAGCGCAGGTCGCATCGCCATAGCGCCACCCCGGTCGATTTCCATCGAGCCAGCCCCCGCCCGGTGACCTCGTGCCGTCGCTTCGCGCTCCGGTATTGCTGCCGAAACGGGCGACCCGTTCCATCGGGCAACGAAACGCCGACGACGATGACAGAATGATCGAAATCCCGCCATCCCGACCAAAGTTGTCCACACCCTTTGTGGATAACCCACTGGATAACCTGACGCCACCCGCTCAAACGCCCCGTGAACACAGGCTGTCAAGAGCCTTGCCCAAAAAACGATCAGCGCCGGAACAAATATTCGGCTTGACGGTCTGGCGCCTGCCTGCTCAACGGCTCGCTGCGTCGATTACCGACGCGTCGGGCTCCTTGCGACTTTCGTGCGCCCTCTCACGCCGCCGGAGGCTCAGGCGTCGTCGGGTGGCGATGGGGGCGATTGGGGCACCGCGCGCAGCGCCGCCATGACCTGGCTCTGGCCGAAGCCGGCGTCCGGCGACTTCTGCAACGCCAGCAAATATCGCTCACGGAACTCGCCTTCGCTCGCGGCCGTCTGGCGGAACAGTTTCGCGGCTTCGTCCGCAAGCGCGATCCCCGCGTCGGCCAGCGGCGGCGACTGTTCCTGCCACTCGTCGAGCGCGACGATCAGCCTCGATACAGGATCGAGCCAGCGAAACCACGGGTCTTCCGTGATCAGTTGCACGAAACGCCCCGTCGGCACCGGGCCGAAGACCGCTTCGTATTGCTGACGGTCATAGTCGATCAACACCTTGTGCTGGGCGAGAAGCGCCGTGCGCAACGCTTTCATGGCGGCAATCTGGGCGGCACTCGCCGGTGGGGTTTCGGTCGGTTCGGTCATCAATCGTCCCGGTAACGTCAGAAAGGTTAGGAAACGGAATTGGAAAGCGTCTTACACGCACTTTAGGACTTGGCCCATAGCCAACAGGCGTTTGGATCACGATACTACACGGGTCTCGCAAACACCTCGCGAGACCAGGCTTTCACTTCCCCGTGGGAGGCCTGCTTCCTCACCCGCCGACCCGGCGGGTTTTTTTTCGCCTGTCGGGTCCTGATCGCGGCGCGTGCGCAATCGGCGTGCGAGTCCGCACGCCGGGGGATTGCACAGTCAGGTGACGGATGCCGTCAGAACGGCACGGTGAGCTTCGCGTCGATCGACTGGAAGCGGTAGGACCATCCGGGCGGCCCGCTCGACGCCGGCATCCATGGCGCGTTCAGGCGCTGCATGACCGACAGGTCGAGCTTCGAGGTGCCCAGATAATGCGTATGACTCAACCCGACTTCGGCATAGCTGTCGTAGGTGTGCAGCGCATTCGGGTCTTCGGTACGGCTGCGGTTGTAGCGCAGCTCCACGCCCGTGGTGCCGTTGGACGTCACGTCGAACGCGCGACGCACGCGCCACTGCAGCGTCTGCGTCTGTGTCGTGCCGGCGGCGATCTGGTCCGTCGCGGCATTGGTCTTGCCGGTCACGCCGACGGTCCATGCCGCGTCGAGCGGTACCGAATAGTTCGCCGTGAGGTCGCGGTTGGTCGCATCGCGGCGTGCATTCTGAAGGTCCTGACTGAGCGTCGTATTGAACTTGCCGTACATGCCGAGAGGATTGTTCATCAGCAGGTTGGCCGTGCCCTGCATCTTGCCTGTGGTCGTCATGCCGCTATTGTTCATGCCGACGTTGAACTGGTACGGGCGCTCGTTGAGCACCTGCAAGCCGATCGCCCCCTCGCCCGGCGTGCGACTCCGGGTCGCGACGAACGGCAACTGCTCCTCGCGCACCGCCAGGCCACGACGCATCAGCATGCGGATATTGCGGTCGGCCAGACTCTCGCGACGCGGCATGCCACGCAAGCATGACGCGCGCGCAAGGAAGGCATTGGGCGGGGCGATGTCGGGGGCGGGGGGCGCCGGTTCGGACGAGGCCGTGGCCGCGGAAGCTGGCGCGTCGATATCGACGGCGGATATGGCGGTGCCGTCGGCGCTCAGTTCCGGCGCCACGGCAAACTCTGCCGCCGGCAGCGGTGGCGACGTCGGCGGTGGGGGCGGACCGTCGGGCGCAGCCACGCCGAGCTCGGTGGCGCCGGCCGCAGCTTCGCTACCGGCCATGACGTGCGCGGCATCGGAATTCGCCGCACCGGCATCGGGGAACGCTGCCCGCTGCGCCGCCTCACGATCGACCGCTGCGGCGACCGCATTCGGATCGTTGCCGGCGAACAGCGCGATGGGGTCGGCCGACGCGTCCGGATCCTGCGATGCAGCGGGCGCAGGCGGAGGTGGAGGCGGCTCAAAGTACTGAGGTGCCAGCCCGCGGTCCCACAACCCGTAGGACACTGCGTTCTGCTCAGTGAAACATGGCGGATTAGGATCCGCGAACAAGGATTGTGCGTGCGTGCCCACCGGAATTCCGGCACTCAGGCACGCGGCCAGCAGGAGGCGACTCCGCACGACCGGCTTTACCGACATTCGACACCCGAAAATCCCACCCACGCTGCTGCCGTCCACTGGCGTCGTGCGCCGCTTTCGACATGAGGGGGTGCTATAGCGACAAGGGGCTATTTTACGTCCATCGGGTGACACGCTGCCAGTCACGAAACGTGCAAAAAGATGGGGAACTCTTTCGACGGTTTGCCACTCATATCGCGTGACTTCCCCTGTAGTGATTTTTGCCCGCCGCGTGCGGGCATTTTATTTTGGGAGTCACAAGACAAAAAAAGCCCGGGAAGCGGATTCCCGGGCAATGTTCGACCGCCATGGAGGGGCGATCGAGGGGGGGCCTGCCGATGCCGCCACGCCCGTCTTCGGGCGTGCCGCATCGTGATCATCGGGCGACGCCGGACGCCTGGTTCGCGTCACGCCTGCCCGCCCGATGTCTTCCTTGAGCGCTTCATTTACTTCTTCTCATTTACTTCTTCTTCCCGCCCTTGCCGCCGCCGGCGAGGAAGCGGGCGTTGTACTCGTCCATGAGCTTGCGCACGGTGTCGCCGATCTGGATGTAATCCGGCTCGTTGAGGTTCGCCAGCGAGACGCGACCCGACGGGTGCAGGGTACCGAAGCCGCGGCCCGGCAGCAGCACCACGCCGCTTTCCTTGGCCAGACGGAACAGCACCTCCGACGGATCGATCGTCTTCATGAACCAGTCCACGAACGCCTTGCCGTAGATCTTCGTGCCCAACACCTCGAGATCGAGGATGTTGTAGTAATCGACGGCGGTCGGCCCGGTCTCTTCCGAAATGCCTGCCGCACGGTACATCGCGGCCTTGCGGCGGCGGATGATGCGCTTGACGGCGTGCTTGTAGGCGTCCGGTTCGTCCATGAGACAGAACAGCGAGAAGAGCGCCATCTGCACCTGCTGCGGCGTCGACAGACCCGCCGTGTGGTTCAGCGCCACGGCACGGCTGTCGGCCACGAGACGGTCGATGAACTTGAGCTTTTCCGGCTCCGTCGTAATCGACGAATATCGCGCGTTGAGCCCCTCGCGCTGTGCCTTGGGAAGCTTGGCGATCTTGTCGTCGAAAAGGTTCTTCTCATGCGTGGCGATCGCGCCCAGACGCCAGCCCGTCGCACCGAAGTACTTCGAATACGAATAGACGAGAATCGTGTTGTACGGCGCAATCGCGAACAGCGAGCGGAAGTCGTCGGCGAAGGTACCGTAGACATCGTCGGTGAGAATGATCAGATCGGGGCGCTTCTTGGCGATCTCGGCAAGATGTTCGAGCGATGCATCGTCGAGCTTGACCGACGGCGGATTGCTCGGATTCACGAGGAAGAACGCCTTGATCTTCGGGTCGAGCAGTTTGTCGAGCTCCTTCTTCGAGTACTGCCACCCGAGCGCCGGATCCGCGTTCAGATTCACCTCGTGAAGCTGATAGTCGGCCAGCTCCGGAATCTCGATGTACGGCGTGAAGATCGGCATGCCCAGCGCGATCGAATCCCCCGCTTGGAGCAGATGGTTCGTCTTGAGCGTGTTGAACAGGTAAGTCATGGCCGCCGTGCCGCCTTCGACGGCAAACACGTCGAAGTTGCCCACGAACGGATGACGTCCGACCATCTCGCGGCGAAGATACTTGGCGGCGATCTTCTCCGTGTTACGCAGCATGCGATCCGGCACCGGGTAGTTACACCCGAGAATGCCGTGCACCATCTCCGTGAGAAAGTCCTCGACATTCAGCCCCATCTGGTCGCGAATGTACGAGATGGATTTTTCCAGGAACTTCACGCCCTGCTCGTGGTGATGTTCACGGGCGTAGTCCTGCCAGCGAGCTTCCACGCCCTTGCCCGGCGGAATGCCGCCCACCCCTTCCGGCATGTACGTGAACTGCCGTTCGGCTTCGGTCAACGCGAACAAGCCCAGCTGGAAGAACCCGTGACGCGGTTCGAGCGCGAGGAAGTTCGGATTGCCCCGACCGGCATTGAGCATCGAGCGCTGCGCGCCATTGTCCTGAGCGAGTTCGATCAGCGTGTCCTTGAATTCGAACGGGCTGAGTTTGGCGAGTGCGTCGAGTTCCTTCGATTTCATAGCGATTTCTCCATGAACAACCACTTACAACCAATGTCGATGCCGTCCTGCGGGGGCAATGACGGGGATCGGAATGAATGCTTCACATGCGTTGCATGACAGGTGACGTGCTCATGTGAGCGATACCACCAGCGGCCCGAGCAGCGTGAGCAGCACGTTGGCAATGGCGTAGGTAATGGCGAACGGCACGGTCGGCACGTTGCTCTCGGCCTTGTCGAGAATTTCGCCGAACGCCGGGTTGGCGCTGCGCGAGCCGGACAAGGCCCCGGCGAGAATGGCAACGTTGTCGTAACGCAGCACATAACGCCCGAAGAGATAGGTGAGCAGCAGCGGCACGATGGTGACGATCACGCCGGCCACGAAGATCGAAACGCCGCTTTGCTGGAGCGTCTGCCACGCCTGCGCGCCGGCGGACAACCCCACGCAGGTCACGAAGGTCGCAAGACCCAGTTCCTTGAGCAACGAACTTGCCGCGAGCGGCATCGCGCCGAAGGTCGGATGCTTGCCGCGCAACCATCCGAAGACCAGACCGGCGAGCAGCGCACCGCCGCCGCTGCCCAGCGTGAGCGGAATGCCGCCGACCTTGACCACGATATAGCCGATCAGCAGACCCACCACGATGCCGATGCCCATGTAGACGTAGTCGGTCTTGACCGAGTACGCCACCGGGTAACCGGCTTCCTTCGCGGCCCGCTGCACGTCGCTGTCCGCGCCGTACAGCGTCACGACGTCGCCGTGATACACCACGGTGTCGTCGAGCACCGGCAGCGGCTGACCCATACGCGTGATCTTGGCGATGTACACGCCGTGCTTGACGTCGCGCGTGACACCCGCCTTGAGTTCGCCGAGCGTCTTGCCGTTGCCGCCTTTGCGGGCAAAAACCACTTCCTGCATGCGCAGCGCGATATCGAGGTCGGCGGACGGACGCTGTTCGTCGCCAAGCAGGCGCCACGCCTCGGTCGCGGCTTCGCGGCGGCCGATGAGCATCACGTCGTCGCCCGCTTCGAGCACGAGATCGTCCGTGGCGATGATGATCTTGCCGTTGCGACGCAGACGCTCGATGGTCACGCCATCGGTCAGTTGCTTCTCGATGTCGACCACGCGCTTGCCTGCACCGGTCGTCACACGATAAACGCGGCCTACGAGCGCGGGCAGCGAGTCGACCTGGTCGGCCGTGAGCACCGCGCGGCCACCGGCCATTTCGAGCTCGGCCTTCTTCGCGTCGTCCTTGAGCGTGCGGCCCATGAGCTTGGGCACGAGCGACGCGCATACGATGATCGCCCCGAGGCTGCCGAAGATGTACGTCACCGCGTAGCCGATGGCCACCTCGGATTGCAGACGCTTGACCTCGTCTGCGGGCAGGCCCAGACGGGAAATCGCGTCACCCGCGGTACCGATGATGGCCGACTGCGTGAGACCGCCCCCGGCGACACCGGCTGCCAGCCCCTTGTCGAAGCCGAAGATCTTCGCGCAGACCAACACCGTCACGAGACCGGAAGCCGCGAGAAACAGCGCCATGCCGATTTCACGCAGGGTCTTGCGCGAGAGCGAGCTGAAGAACTGCGGGCCGCTCTCGTAGCCGACTGCGTAGATGAACAGCGCGAACATGATGCTCTTCACACCGGCATCGACCGAAATACCGATTTGCGAGACGACCACGGCGACGAGCAGCGAACCGCCCACACCGCCTAACTGGAACGATCCGAACTTGATCGCCCCGATGGCATATCCGAGAGCGAGCGACAGAAAAATCGCGACCTCCGGGACATGGTTGAGAATCGTATGCACCAGTTCCACGGCAGAACCTCCGTCAAAAGAAGAATGCAGCGACCGGCGGGGGAGCCGGCACGCGACGACTCAAAAGCAAATCAGCGCGAGAACTGATGGGCGACGAATACGACCGCCGGTCCCATGAGCGGCAGGAGCACGTTCGACAGGGCGTACGTCACCGTGTACCCCACGACCGGCAATGCGCTGTTCGCCGTTTGCACCACTGCGCTGATCGCAGGCGTGCTCGCCTGCTGACCCGCGATCGCCCCGATCAGAATCGGGCCATCGATGCGCAGTAACTTATGACCCACCCACAGCGATACCAGCGCCGGGACGAGCGAGACACAGATCCCCACGACCGGCAACGCCATGCCATGCTCACGCAGCAGCACGGCTGCCTGTGGGCCTGCGGAGAGGCCCACGCACACGACGAAGACGGCAAGTCCAAGGTCCTTGAGCAGTTCGTAAGCCGCCGGCGGGAACGTGCCCCACGTCGGACGGCGCGAGAGCAGCCAGCCGCTCGCGAGCCCCGAGACCAGCGCACCGCCGCCCGAGCCCAGCGTCATGGGCGCGCCGCCGACGTGCACGGACAGATGCCCGATGCACAGGCCGACGATCAGCGCGAGGCCCACGAAGATCAGGCTCGTCTTGTTGCCGTGCGGCACGGCCTTGCCCATGACTGCACCCGCCCGCTCGACATCGCCCTGCAGACCTTGCAGCGTGATCACGTCACCGCGTTGCAGTGCGATCTTGCTCAGCGATGGCAACTGCATGCCCATGCGTTTGACGGATTTGACGAACACGCCGTGACGCAGCTCGACCGGCGCCTCGCGTCGCAGATCGCTCACGGTACGGCCTTCGGCTTCCTTATTCGTCAGGATGTATTCGCGCTCGACGAGCACGATGTCGCCCGTTTCGGTGCCCGCGACTTCCGGGCCGACGAGCGCGTGAGCATCGAGCATGGCATCGCGTCGGCCGACGAGCAGCACTTCGTCGTTTGGCAGCAACGCGAGGCCTTGCTCGACAGGCACGGTTGCCGAGGCGCGTCGCACGCGCTCGATGGCAACCCGTGCGTCCAGCGAGGCTTCGAGCGACGCCACCGTGAGCCCCGGATGCGCCACGCGATAGCTGCGACCGACCAGGTCGGGCGCGGCAGGTGCGCCGATCTCCTCACCGTTCTCGTCCTCCATCTCCTTTGCCAGACGCGCGCTGTCCGCCTTGAGATCGATTCCCAGCAGGCGAGGCGCAAGAAGATTGGTGAACAGAACGATGGTGATCAGACCGAACACATAAGTCAGCGTGTAGGCGGTGACAACGTTGGCCTGCAGCGCCTTGAACGTCGCCGGGTCGAGACCCAGACGGCTCAACGCTTCGATGGCCGTGCCCACCATGGCGGATTCGGTGGCCGCCCCGGCGGCGAGCCCGCCGGCCGTGCCGGGATCGAGGCCGAGCAGATTCACGGCGAGCATGACGATGCCGAACACGAAGACCACTTCGATGATCGACAGCACGCCGAAGCGCAAGCCTCGCAGGTTCAGGTTTTCAACGAATTGCGGCCCGGCCGAGAAGCCCATCGCAAAGATGAACAGGGCGAACGCGAAGTCCTTGAGCGAGCCTTCGACCATACAGCCGGTCTGTCCGACCAATAGCGCGACGAGCAGCGCACCGCACACGCCGCCGAGCTGAATCGGTCCAAATCTGATGCGCCCGAGCAACTGGCCCAGAACGACGCATACGAACACGGTGATCAACGGCACTGCATCGAACAGAGGAACTGAACACTGCATACAGGCTCCTGCCACATGTCACACTTCGGCGACGGGCTGATCGCCCCTTCAGGCGATCGACGTCCGGCATACGAGACTTCAGAAACGACTGATCTTCGCGAATACGACCACGCAGATCGAAAGACAGCAGGACCGTGCCTCGGTCATACGTTTTGGACCCAGGCGCATACCGCCGGGCGTTAGAGTGGAAAAGGCGCACACGGCGCACTGAACTACCCGTGCAACATCATGCGAACGTCGTGCATTTCGGTAGCACAAGTAATTAAAATTACGCTATTTGCGACGATTTTTCGCCCCATGGCGATGCGACGTGGGCATAGTGTTGTTCAACGTTCCTGACGTGTCAACTGGTTTCGCGTAGGGTCTCGAGCTTGTGCGCGTCAAGCTGTCAATTTCACCGACTAGGTTGGACTACTGATGAAAATTCGCAACGCATCGGTCGTCCGAGCGCGAGCGCAGCGACACGCCGTGCACGAGGTCGCTGCATGAAGTCGCGCCCTCAAGTGCGTGCGCAAAATTTCAGCGGGCAGAGATGAAAATTATTCAAACGTCGCGACCGAATGTCGCAGCCTCGAGACGGCATTGCGACATCGGTGACGGCATGGGGCGTGACATTGAGGACGGCGTCGATGTCGTCGCTGACATGGCGCTGATGACGGAAATGGCGAAGGTATCGGCGAAGGTATCGGCGAAGATAGCGACGAAGATAGCGGCGACGGTATCGGGTCGCCGGAGAGAACGGACGCGGCGGGCTGAGATTACTTGCCGGGATTCGGGGCGCCGGGTGCGCGAATTTCGTGAATGGTGCCGGGCCCCCAGCCCGTGGCATCCCACTTGCCGTCGCGCAACGTCCATTCGTGCGCGCCGGTTTCTTCCCAGTGCGGCGGTGTGTAGCGCATGCCGGGGCGCTTCGCTTCCATATGACCGTCGACCCAGTCGTAACGACCGTCTTTCCACTGCCAGTATCCCGGCACCCAGAACTCGCCCTTGGGCGCCGCATGCGGGTCTTCGAAGCGCGGGGGCGGAGGGCCGCGTTGCAACGTCACCTCGGCCAGTGCAGGCAGACTTGCGAGACACAGGAGAGCCGCGACGGCGTGACGGCGATGCGCGGAAAGAAAGGTCACCAGCGACGAGACCCTTGAAAGCGACGGGGACGGCATACGTAGACTTTCAGTGAATACGGAGAAGTGACACATTGTACCGTCCCCACCCCGCACCAGCGGCCAACGACACCCCAGGGAGACGGCGCAAAACGTCGCGCACGGGCACGATGCATCGCATCGGCGGCATTGCGTCGCATCCCGACGCCCCCCGGCATATGGCGAATCGCCGCATCACCTTATAATCGGCGCACTCACAACCTGCCGCCGCGTGCGTGCGCAATCCGACGGTGCCGCCATGAACGGCCGCCGCAACACTCGCTCATGAACCCTGCCCCTGCGGCCACCGGCCATCGGCAATTGCTCCGTCTGGCGGTGCCCATCGTGCTCGCCAATCTCACCCAGCCCCTGCTCTCGGCCGTCGACACGGCCGTGGCCGGACACTTGCCCGGCCCGGCGTATCTGGGCGGCGTCGCGCTCGGCGGGCTGTTGCTCAATCTCGTCTTCTGGGGCTTTTCCTTCCTCCGGATGGGCACGACCGGGCTCGCCGCGCAGGCCTTCGGTGCGCGCGATGCCGAGCGTCTGCGCGACACGCTGGCTCGCGCCCTGGCGCTGGCGTTCGCCATTGGCGCGGGCCTGCTGATATTGCGCGCGCCGCTCGTATCGCTTGGCGTGTCGTGGCTCGGCGGCAGCGATCAGGTGCAGGCGCTCGGGCGCGAATACGCAAGCATCCGCATGCTTGCCGCGCCGTTCGCGCTGGGGAACTACGTGGTGCTTGGCTATCTGCTGGCGTGTCAGCGGGTGCGGCAAGGACTTGTGGTGCAGGTCGTCATCAACGTGGTAAACATCGTCGCCGTGCTCGCCTTCGTTCGCGGCTTCGACGCGGGCGTGGCGGGCATCGCATGGGCGACGGCGCTGGCCGATATGCTGGGCTTTGCACTGGGCGCATGGCTGCTCTGGCTCGCGCGCACGCCCGGCCTGCCACCGCTGCGGCTCGCCACACTGGTCGAGCGCAGTGCGCTGTGGCGTCTGCTGCGGCTCAATCTCGACATCTTCCTGCGCACCCTGTTCCTGCAACTCGCCTTCGCGTGGTTTGCGCGGGTCGGCGCGCGGCTCGGCGACACGACACTCGCCGCCAACGCCCTGCTCCTGAACTTCCAGACCTTCATGGCCTACGGTCTCGACGGCTTCGCGCATGCTGCCGAAGCGCTCGTGGGTGCGCATGTCGGCGCGCGTCAACGTGAGGCGTTGCTGCACGCGATCCGTTTGTCGCTGGGATGGGCGCTCGGTTGCGCCGTGGCGTTTGCGCTGGTCTATGCCGCTGCGGGCGGGTCGATCATCGATGCCCTGACGGACCAGCCGATACTGCGCGAGACCGCACGGGAATTCCTGCCGTGGGCCGTCATTTCGCCGATCGTGGCGGTGTGGTGCTTCCAGCTCGACGGCGTGTTCATCGGTGCGACACGCACACGCGAACTGCTCACGTCGTCGCTGATCGGTTTGCTGGTCTTCGGCGCCGTGATGCCGCTCACGCTGGAGGCATGGGGCAATCACGGCTTGTGGGTGGCGCTCATGGCCTTTCTCGCCACGCGCGGCGTCGTGCTGGGCGTATTGCTGCCGCGCATCTGGCGAGGCATGCCTCGCCAGATCGGGTGAGCGCAATCAATTCCCGCGAATGCAGGCGAGCGCCGCCGCATGCAGTTCGGCGTTCGCGGCAGCCAGCACCTGGCCCTGCGAAGTCAGCGTCAGCGGCTTGCCTTCCCAATCGGTGATGATGCCACCTGCCGCTTCGATGACGGGCGCGACCGCCAGATAGTCGTACGTCTGCAACCCGGCCTCCATGACCAGCTCGATGTGACCGCTTGCGAGCAATCCGTAAGCGTAGCAATCGCCGCCGAAACGGCGACGGCTCACGGCCTTCGTCAAGCGCTCGAAGCGGGCATACTCGGCGGCATCGAAGATATCGGGGGACGTCGCGTAGACCGTCGCTTCGGCCAGCGACGTCACCGGACTGGTCGCGCACACCTCTGCGCCAAAGCGCGCTTCGCGCACGCCATTGGCCGGGTCGTTGACACCGACCCAACGCTCTCCCGTCGCGGGAATATCGATCAGGCCGACGACCGGCTGGCCGTTTTGCAGCAGCGCGAGCAACGTGCCCCACAGCGGATGCCCGGTAATGAAACTGCGCGTGCCGTCGATAGGATCGACCGACCAGACGAACTCGGCATCCACCCCCTGCTTGCCGAACTCCTCCCCCCAGATTCCGTGCGACGGGTAGCGCTCGGCGATCTTCGCGCGCAACGCGGTCTCGACTTCTCGGTCCGCAATCGTGACCGGGCTCTCATCGGCCTTGTCGTCGACGGCCAGACGCCGGCGGAACCAGCCCAACGACAGCGGCCTGACGGCGTCGGCAAGCGACGCAGCGAAGGCGGCATACTCGGCGACAGCAACGACTGCGGGGGAAGACGACATCCACGAATCTCCTGCAAGGAAGCGCCGCGCACGGCGGCAAATGGGAAAAGCACTCGATGAGTCGCGATGATACGCGCTCACGGGTGACGATGTGACGACATACGATGCCTCCCATCGAGGGAAGGCGACCATCAGGAAAGGCTTGGAACGCGGCGGGGTTACGCCCAAAACTGGTGCAAATTTGCTATGCTCGCGGCCTTGCCCGAGTCTTCGGGTCACAGCAAACCACAGGTCCCCCATGCTTTCCGGTCGCGGCGTGATGCTTTCCGTATCGGCGTCGGTCATGTTTTCCATCATGCCCGCGCTGGTCGCGCAACTCTCTCCTCTGACGGGGCTGGACGTCTTTGCATGGCGCATTCTGCTCACGCTGCCGGGCACGCTCGTGATCGTCACCGCACTGCGCCGCTGGAACGTGCTCGGCAGCACGCTCTCGCATGTCCTGCACCGGCCTGCCCTGCTCGGCGCCGTTCTGCTGTGCGCGGCCATGCTCGGCGTACAACTCTGGCTTTTCGTGTGGGCGCCGCTGCAACAGCGCATGCTCGATGTCTCTCTCGGTTACTTCCTCCTGCCCCTCACGATGGTGCTGGCCGGCCGTACCGTCTACAAGGAACGCCTGAGCCCCCTGCAGACGGCCGCCGTCATCTTCGCTGCCGTGGGCGTGGCGCACGAGCTCTGGGTCACGCGGGCGCTGTCGTGGGTTACCGCGCTCATCATGTTCGGCTACCCACCCTACTTCCTGCTGCGCCGCCGGCTGCATCTCGACGCGCTGAGCGGCTTCATTCTCGAGATGTTGGCCATGGCGCCGGTGGCCGTGTTCCTCGTGTGGCACGCATGGGCGCAGAATGCACCGGTGCTGGCCGAGGCGCGCATCTGGTTCTGGTTGCCGGCGCTGGGTCTGCTCAGTGCGAGCGCGCTCGCGAGCACCTTCGCTGCGGCACGCGTGCTGCCCATCGGGCTGTACGGCATCCTGGGGTATGTCGAGCCTGTGCTGCTGTTTGCCGTGTCCATCGTTTTGCTCGGCGAGCCGTTCACCGAGCGCGGGCTATGGACCTACGCGCCGATCTGGGTCGGTGTCGCGCTCATCGTGTTCGACAGCTTGCGCACGCTGCGCCGGCAACGGCAACGGTAGCGGCTGCGGCCGCGGCACCGCCCCCTGAGTCGGCTTGCCTGCGGTGGCAAGTCCGTCGCAGACGTGGCGTATCGGTCCGCGCGGGCGCGTTATACTCGCGAAAGCTTGTAAGACGACCACTATGAAAAATCTCGCCAAGATCGCCACTCTGCTTTCCTCGGGGCTTCTCACTGTTGCGCTGTCGGCCTGCGGTTCATCCGCCCCGCTGTTCACGTCCGACGGTCGTGCCACGCAGCAAATCCAGTGCTCCGCCGCCAGCGCAGGAGACTGCGAACAGCGCGCACGCTCGCAATGCGCACAAAAGGGTTACGACGTGCTCACGCGCGACGTCACCGGTAACGTCGCCAACCTCGTGATCGCCTGCCAGCCCGGCTGAGCCGCTTAAAATCCACGCCCTTCCGATCCCTTAGGGGCCATTCCGATCCGTTGCATCCACCGGCACCGTGGCCCCCTCACGTGCACGCGTGGGCAGTTGGCATTACGATGCGTTATTGCGTGCGATCAAATACCGGTCGATCCCCGCCGTGGCGCGGGATGACTTTCAGGGCACGCAGTGCGAGAATGAAGACGTACTTTCCAGCCCCAAGAGGACACCATCATGTATGAACGCATTCTGGTTTCGATCGACGGCAGTACTCCTTCGAACCGAGCCATCGACGAAGCGGTCAAGCTCGTAGCACTCAGCCAGGGCAAGATTCGTCTGGTTTCGGTCGTCCCGTCGCTCGCCAACGCCTACGCCGCCGGCGCCTACAGTGGCTTCGTACCGCTCGAGAGCCAGGAGTCGTTCGAGAAGGAAACGGACGAAATTCTCGCCAATGCGCAGGCCGATCTCAAAAAGCGCGGCGTGGATGCCGAGACGAAGATGATCACGCTCGACACCGGCACCGACGAAATCGCCGATGCCGTGCTGCGCGAGGCGCAAGAGTGGAACGCAGACGTCATCGTGCTCGGCACCCACGGGCGTCGTGGCATCAATCGCCTGCTGCTGGGCAGCGTGGCAGAAACGCTGCTGCGCATCACGACCCTGCCGGTACTGCTCGTCAAGGCCGCCGACAAGTAACTCCGACGCCCTTCGTTCCCTCGTCCCGACGCACGGACTCGCGCCGGCGCCCGCAAAGGGCGCTACGTCAGACGACGATGAAACGCCAAACGGCACGCTGCAACGCGTGCCGTTTGCTTTTGTGCGAGCACACGGGCCGGGGCTCCGGATTCAGCGAATGCCCGCCCGCATGAACGACTGCACGAACTGACGCTGAAACAGCAGGAATGCAATGAACAACGGCGCGGCCGTCATCAACGTTGCTGCCGTAATCAACGACCAGTCGATGCCCTGATCGGTCGCGGCGAAAACTTGCAGGCCGACCGTGAGCGGGCGCGTTTGCACGGAGTTCGTGACGATCAGCGGCCACAGGAAGTTGTTCCAGTGGTGACTGATCGACACCAGCGCGTACGCCACGTAGACGGGACGCGCCAGTGGCACATACACGCGCCAAAGCACCTGCCAGGCATTCGCCCCTTCGACGCGCGCCGCGTCGTCAAGCTCTCTGGGCACCGTCTTGAATGCCTGGCGCAACAGGAAGATGCCGAACGCCGATGCGAAGTACGGCAGCGCAATGCCGAGAATCGTGTCGCGCAAGCCCATCCACGCAATGGTCCGGTAGTTCTCGACGATCAGCACGTCGGGCATGACCATCAGTTGCAGCAGCACGATCATGAACGCGAGTTCACTGCCACGAAACGTGAAGCGCGCGAAAGCGTAGGCCGCGAGCGTAGCGAGCACCAGTTGAGCGGCGAGAATCAACGTGACCAGCACAAACGTATTGAGGAGATATCGCCCGAAGGGTGCCGCCTGCCATGCCTGGACAAAGTTCTCAAGCGTGAGCGGCGCACTCAGCGAGAAGCGCGTGGCGTAGGCCGACGGATGAAACGCGCTCCATACCGCGTACAGTAGCGGCAGCAACCACAACAGACCGAGCAACCACGCGCCCGTGGTGTCGATGAGATTGGCATGTCCCGTCAAGGAAAACGGGGGCAGCGACGCGCGCGCCTTGCCCGCCCCTGAGGACACGGGAGTGATCTCGGTGATCCCGGTGATCTTGGTTGTCGCGGGGCGCCCGGCAGGTGGCGTCGAGCTGGAGGAGGTCGTCATTGGTAGTGCGTGCGTGAGTCGAGCAGACGGAATTTCACGAAAGCGACGACGGCGAGCAGCGTGAGCAGCACCACCGTGAGCGCCGCCGCGTACGACGTATCCCAGAAGCTGAAGGCCACCTGATAGACGTAGTACAGCAGCAACTGCGTGGCGTTATCGGGTCCGCCACGCGTCATGACCACCACGTGATCGACAAGACGGAACGCATTGATCACCGCGTTGATGACCACGAACACGGTCGTGGGCATGAGCAGCGGCCATTGCACGCGACGAAAGAACTGCCAGCGCGACGCACCTTCGAGCGCTGCGGCTTCGGCCAGCGTCGGGGAGATCTGCTGCAAGGCGGCCAGATAAAAGATCATGAAGAACCCGGCCTCTTTCCAGATCGTGACGACCATCAGCGCGGGCAACGCCGTGCCCGGCTGGCCGAGCCAGTTATGGTCACCCCAGCCGAACGCCTGCGAGATCTGCGCGATGAGACCGTACTGCGGCGTATAAAAGAACAGCCAGATGTTCGCCACGGCGATCATCGGCAAAATGGCGGGCGTGAAGTACGCCAGCCGCAGCAAGGCGCGCCCCGGCACCTGCCGATGCACCCACAGTGCCATCGCAATCGACAGCGCGATGGCGACCGGCACGGTGACCAGGGCAAACCACACGTTGTTGCGCAGCGCCTGCCAGAACACCGGGTCGTCGGCCAGCAACTGATAGTTCTCGGCGCCGACGAACACCGACGGAGCCCCGGCGCGGGCCGTCGAGAAAGCGCTGTGCCACAGCGTGGCGACGGCCGGATAGTGGGTGAAGGCAACGAGCAGCAGCAACGCCGGCAACAACAGCAGCCAGGGCACCCAGGAAGATGAAGTACGGTTCATCGTCAGTCCATCGGTTCTGCGCCCGGCGCCGCGATCCTGCTGCGCGCCGCCGGGTGACTACGGGACGAATGCGTTACGGTTTCGCGCAACGGTCAGCTCAGCGCGCGTACGGACGCAGAATGCGATCCGCTTCGCGCTGTGCGTCGTCGAGCGCCTGCTTCGGCGACTTGGTGCCGGTGACGGCCGCCTGAATCGCATCGTTGAGCGCCTTCGTCACGCGTTGGTTGTCATGCGTGGAGAACTCGGCAACGCTCACGCCCAACTGGTCGCGCGCCACCGCAGCAGCAGGCACCTTCTGCACGTACTGCTTCATGGCAGGGGTTTCCCACGCCGCCGGCGTGACCGCGACATAGCCGGTATCGATGCCGAACTGCGCAGCACGCTCGGGGGTCGTCGCCCACTTGATGAACGTCATCGCGGCCTGCTTTTCTTCCGGCGTCGACTTCTTGAAAACGTAGAAGTTACCGCCGCCCGTCGGGCTGCCACCGCGCACCTTGGCGGGCATTTTGCCCACGCCGAACGGGAACGTGGCATTGGTGCGGATGTTGGTCAGGTTGCCCGTCGTCGTGTAGATGATGGCGGCCTTCTTCTCGAGGAAGTCCTTCGGCGTGGTGCCCCACTCGATCGACCCCGTCGGCATGACCTTGTACCTGGTCGTGAGGTCGACCCAGTATTGCAACGACTGCACCGCCTGCGGCGCGTTGAGGAACGTCTTCGTGCCCGCTGCGTTCATCAGTTCGATACCGGCCGGCGTGGTGAACGCCTGGAACAGCCAGTAGGCGAAGCCCACCGACGGCACCTTGATGCCCCACTGGGTCACATTGCCCGACGCATCGCGCTTCGTGAGCTTCTGCGCGGCGCTCACGAGTTCGTCCCAGTTCGCCGGGGCGTGTTCCGGATCGAGACCGGCTTCACGGAAGGCGTCCTTGTTCCAGTACATGACGATGGTCGAGCGCTGGAAGGGCACCCCCCACGTATGGCCGTTGATGCGCGAGTTGAGCATCAGCGCCGGGTAAAAGCCGTCGAGCCACTGCTTGTCGGCAGCCGTGTTGGCAATGCTGTCGATGGGCACGACGGCGTCCTCGTCGATCAGCGTGAAGACGTCGGCCGCTGCGAGCACGGCCAGTTGCGGCGGCGTGCCGGCCTTCGCAGCGGTGAGGGCCTTGACCACCGAGTCCTGATACGAGCCGGCATACACCGGTTTGACCTTGATGTTCGGGTGGTCCTTCTCGAAGTCCGCCACCAGATCGTTGATGATCTTCGTGACCGGGCCGCCGATCGCGACCGGGTAATAGAACTGGAGTTCAACCGGTTTCTGTTGGGCAAAGGCCGTGCCGCTCAGGCTACTGACGCCGAGTGTGGCTACCGTAGCCAGACCGGCCGCAAACGTTTTCAGAATCTTGCGTCGCATTTCCCTGGGTTCCCCATGTGAGCGTGGTAGTGATGTGTGTGGTGGTCGACGGCGGGCGTGACTGGCGCCTGCGGGCGTCGATCGAGCGACGCCCGCAGGCGAGCCCATGTTCAGGCGTGTTGTTCGGCGACCGAGGTGGCGTTTGCCACTGCCGCCGCCGTTGCAACCTTTGCAACCGCGGCATCTGGCGCGCAGGAGAGCGCATCCTCCGTTGCCGTGAACGACGCACGCCCGGGCGCCACTACCGCAAGGGCGGCATCCGCGATGCGCTCGCCCGATGTGGCGTCGAACAGGTGCTGATCGGCCACGTCCCACTGCAGACCGATCGCGTCGCCCGGCAGGAACGGCCGATGGCCCGGCACACGCGTGGCGATCTCTCCCGCGTCACCCAGCGTGCAAGCCACGAGCGTGTCCGCGCCGAGATATTCGACGGCACTCACCGTGGCGAGCACTGCACCGATGGATGTCGGCGCTACGGCGCGCACATGTTCCGGGCGAAGCCCGAGCATCGCGCTGTCGAGCCGACCGGCTTGCGCAAGCGCCGGGCCGGTCTGTCCGGCGGGCACCAGCGAGTCACCATGACGCACCAATCGAAGCAGATGCATCGGCGGCGTGCCGATGAAGCTCGCAGCGAAACGCGTGGACGGGGTGGCATATAGCGTGTGCGGTGCGCCGTGTTGTTCGATGCGCCCGCCACGCAGAAGCACGACCTGATCGGCCATGCTCATCGCTTCGGTCTGGTCGTGGGTGACGTAGATGAGCGTCATGCCGAGCTGCTGTTGCAGCGCGCGGATCTCGCGACGCATTTCCTGACGCAGTTGCGCGTCGAGATTCGAGAGCGGCTCGTCCATCAGGCAGACGGACGTCTCGGCAATGACGGCGCGGCCCAGCGCTACGCGCTGTTGCTGGCCACCCGAGAGTTGCGACGGCTTGCGCTCCAGATAGGGCTCGAGCCCCAGCAGCGACGCCACGCGCGCGAGGCGCTGCGGATAATCGCGTGTCGGCTCGCGGCGCACGCGCAGGCCGAACAGCAGGTTCTCACGCACCGACAGATGCGGGAACAGCGCGTATGACTGAAACACCATCGAGAGCTTGCGACGCGCCGGCGGCAAGGCCGTCACATCGTCGCCGCCCAGCAGAATGCGACCGTGGGTCGGCGTCTCCAGGCCCGCGATCATGCGCAGCAGCGTCGATTTGCCGCAACCTGACGGACCCAGCAGCACCACGAGCGAGCCTGCGTCGGCGGAAAAACTCACCTCATGAAGTGCGTGCGTGTCGCCCCACTGCTTGCTGACGGATTCGATGACGAGCGATGACATGGCTGGATTGGCGCGGCGTCGCGCACAGGCGACCGGATCGGAAAAACCCGACCTTAACCGGCCAACGATGGCAGTTTGATGACATCGTGTGCATCAACACCGGCGCGGCTCGCAGGGCCGTCGGATATCAGGCGGCCGGTGACATGACGCGTCGTGCAAATCTGGCTGCAATCAGGCCGCCGCCTGACGCCGTTTGGCGCGCAACAGCGCCTTGGAGATGATGCGGGTCTCGGAGGTGGCGGCGCCCGTGCGGCGCGCGATGGCGTCGCGGAAGAAGCGACGCGTCTCATCGGCGACCGTCTCGCGCTCGTTATCCATCGTGAGGATGTGATAACTCTCGCCGAGCAGACACTTCTGCTTCACTTCCGACGACACGCCGTTGTAGACCATGCGGGCGTTGTGCGGGCTGGCCGTATCGTCGTCTACCGCATGCACGATCAGGCAGTCCGCCGTCACGCGATCGAGCCGGTTGCGCACATGAGACGCGAGACGGCGCGCGTTGTAGAGGTGGGCGATCGGCAGCGAGGCCGAGCCGATTTCGGAGGCGTCGTGCAGCGACATCGACTTCTCGACGCGGGCGCGCAACGCTTCGTTCTTCAGTCCAAAGGGCGCCTTCTCGTAATAACGGTAGCGACGACCGAACGGCAGGTGATAAAGCAGATCGAGCAACGGATACGCCAGCGGGATCGTCCAGCCGTCGTACACGAGCGTGACGGCGAGCACCGAGATCGCCGCGACATCCGGCTCCTCTTCGGCAACGGCCAGCGCCAGCGTTGCGCCCATGCTCAACCCGCACAACGATACGGTCTCGTGCGAATCTCGCAGCTCGCGATACTTCGCGCGTGCGGCGACAATCCATTCGCGCCAGTGCGTGCACGGCGACCCGAGACCGTAGCCCTCGATGTGCGGCACCGATACGGTGTAGCCATCGCGGTGCAACGCCTTTGCCACCGGACGCATTTCGAGCGGTGTGCTCGACAGCCCCGGCAACAGCAGCACGGCATGTTCGCCGCCTTTGTAGAAGATATTCTGGTCAAACATGGTCATACCCCGCCGGTGACGACCGGCGTGCCGCTCGTCTGTGGCACTTCGCGCGTGGTCGGCGCACTGCTCATGGAAGATGTGTTGGATGCGCCCGATACCGCCGAAACGGTATGCAACTGTGTCACCGGACGCACGGCCGGCCCTGTGTGCACACGCAGAATCACGTAGGTTCCGACGTGGGCGCGAAAGTGCTGCAACTCGCAATGCATCACTTCGAAACTGCCGTCGCGCTGGCGAATTCGCAGATTGTGCGCGCCCTGTTGCGGCGGCTCGGCATCTGCCGAAAAAAGCCCCGCCATGCGCTGTGCGTCGTCCGGATGCAGCAGCGCGCGCAAACCGTCACGCTTGATGGCCTCGGGCGCGACACCTGTCTCGCGGCGGAAATGTTCGTCGATGAATTCGTAGTGCGTGGCGCGATTGGCCAGATAGACGATGGAGTCGAGATGCTTCGTCAGGTATGTCATCAGCGCATTGCCCAACTGCACGGAGTCGGACAGCACCATGCGCTCGTTTTCGGCGCGCAGCAGCATTTCGTAACGCGTCTGCGCGACTTCGGCAATCAGTTCGGCACGATATTGCGCCCGGCGCAGGCGCTCGATAAGCGCGACAGCAAGCGGGGTGATGAGCAGGAACCCCGTCACGATCATGACGTCGCGACGATCCAGCTCGGCAATGTCGCGAAACGGCGGCACGAAGAAGAAGTCGAAAATCGGAATGCTGATGACCATCGCCATGATGGCCGGCCCGAGCCCCCAGGTGAACTCGACGATGATGGCTGCGCAAACGAAAAAGAGTCCGGGCATCGAGTGATCGAGCACCGGATGCAGGAGGCTGCGAATGAGAAACGCAGCCAGTACCACCATGAGTGCGCCGACGTAGCGCTTCGCGCCGGGCTCCGCCCAGCGTCGGGCGTTTCTGATATCCATGATTCACCGTCGACGTTTGCCGACGCTCAATAAACCGTGACTGCCCCGAACCGGTGCAGCTGTTACAAAATATTACGGATTATCGCACGTCCGCCCTTGACGTTCTGACGCGGTGAACCCTAATCGGGTGGCGTTGTAACAACGCAAAAACGCTGCCCCATGACTGGCGCGGCTGCGCAGGCAATGGCCGATCGGTTGACAGGGAAAAACCGATGACAAAACTCCACAATTCCCCTGCGAATCAGGAGGATAGGCCCCATTTGGACGGGGTACCAGCATTCCAGGCGGCGAATTCCGCGTCCTGTTTCCTCGCTCGCCGGGCGATGGGCGATGGGCGGTCAGATCCTGCTCAACGCAGCATGAACGACATGGCAGACAGGCAGTTCAGCATGCGAACCGCGGCTTCCACGCTGGGCGTTTCGAACTGGAGGGTGACGCCGTCGATGCGCTCGAGTGTCGGCCACTGGCAGAACAGATCGGCCAGTGCCGTCGTCTGGGCCTGCAATCGCACTTCGACGGGCGTTTGCACGGTGTAGGTATGCCACTTGCGCGAGTCTTCGAGCGACACCTTGGCGGCCTCGCGAATCAGATCGCACGATTGCGAGGGGCTGAGCGTCATGCCGCTGCCCTGCCCCCACGCCGCCTTCGTCTGCACGTACTGGGCGGACGGGAAGATGAGCCGCGTTTCCTCGCAGAACACGTCGTCGCCGCTGGCCATGACCATCGGCACGCCCCGCTCGCCGGCCAGCGCGCCGTACAACATCGCTTCGCTCGCCTCCACGCCGCCCAACCAGACGCGCGCGAACGCGAAGCTATTGATCGTATGCGCCAGAATGCCGGCGCTTTGCGCCTTGCCGTGATAGCCGATCATGAAGAGTGCATCGCAACCGGCTTCCACGCCGGCGACCATGCCCAGATAGCGTGGCTTGCCCAGCACCAGGCGCGCGCGCGGATCGAGTTCGTCGGGCAGCAGATTGCGAAAGCCGCCGTGCGAGTCGTTGACCATCACTTCGGTCGCGCCGCCGGCAAAAGCGCCTTCGACGGCCGCGTTGGCCTCGCGCGTCATCCAGCGGCGTGCTCGCTCGTACTCCCCATTACCGGCGCGCGTCTGTTCGGCGTGGAAAACGCCCGCAACCCCTTCGATATCGGTGGAAATCAGGATTCGCATAGTGTCGGTCATCTCATGAGTGGCGGCGGCCCGGCATCGATTTCCGGCCTAGAGCGTGGCCCAGTCGGGCAGCACGTCCGCCAGCGCGCGTCGCACGTGGGCGTCGCGCCCGAGTACGGACTCGGCAGCAAAGAGCGCGTGCAGGATCGCCTGTTCGGTGGCGTCGACCGTCGCCTGGAAAATAGGATCGAGAAGCGCATCGGGCACCAGCGCCGCAGGTGCAACGCGCCCCATGGCGTCGTGCGGCATGGTGTACCCCGTCGTGAGCGCCAGCGCGATATCGCCGCTGCCGTGACCGTAGACCGAACCGGTACGCGCCAGCCCGGCGCCGGTACGCGTCGCCACGCGGCGCAACTGCCGTGCGTCGAGCGGCGCATCGGTCGCCACCAGCATGATGATCGAGCCTCGCTCGGGCGCTGTGCGTTGCTCGGGCTGCGCGAGGCGCTCGTCGAGGACCGGGCCGACGTGGCGTCCGGCAATCGTCAGTTGCGACGGCCGGCCGAAGTTCGACAGCACCAGCACCCCCACGGTAAACGACGCCCCGGCCGTCTCCACGACGCGCGACGCCGAACCGATACCGCCCTTGAGGCCAAAGCTGGACATGCCGCGCCCAGCACCCACCGCGCCTTGCGCGAAGTCCGACGACGCGTTCGCCAGCGCCTGCGCATAATGCGCCTCGGTCACGGCAAACGCCTGCATGTCGTTGAGATAGCCGTCGTTGCACTCGAACACCGTCGGATTGAGCGATGGACCGCCACGGCCGATCTCGGGATTGGCGGCGATCGCCGCGCGCAACTGACCGAGGGCCACGTGACTCACGGAGAACGTGTTGGTCAGCGCGAGCGGCGCTTCCACCACGCCGAGTTCGTCGATCTGCATCAGGCCGACACTCTTGCCGAAGCCGTTGATGATCGCCGCACCGGCGGGAATCTTGGTGCGAAACGGATCCCACTGCCCGCTCGGGGATACGGCGTCGGCACTGGCCCCTCCGGCGTCGGCCGGGCTGGCCGGCGTCGGGCAGACGACCGTCACGCCCGTTTGCACCGGCCCGTCGGCGAGCGTGACATGGCCGACGAAGACCCCCGGCACATCGGTGATCGCGTCGCGCGGCCCGGCCGGCAAAAGGCCGACGTGGGGTGCACCGAACAACGCTTCGCGAAAGTCTGACACGGGGATCATTTCGCGCTCCTGTGAAAACAGCAATGCATCAATGCCGGTCGAGCTTGGGATCGAGCGCGTCGCGCAGGCCGTCGCCGAGCAGATTGAAGGCGAGCACGGTCAGGAAGATGGCCACGCTCGGGAAAATGGCGATGTGCGGCGCGTTGACCATATCGGCACGCGCCTCGTTGAGCATCGCGCCCCACTCCGGGGTAGGCGGCTGCGCGCCCAGCCCGAGGAACGACAGGCTCGCCGCCGTGATGATCGACGTGCCGATGCGCATCGAGAAATATACGACGATCGACGACACCGTGCCCGGCAGGATGTGCCGCATGATGATCGTCCAGTCCGACGCGCCGATGGAGCGGGCCGCTTCGATGTACGTCAGATGCTTGAGCACCAGCGTGTTGCCGCGCACGAGCCGCGCGAACGCCGGGATCGAGAAAATGGCCACGGCCACGATCACGTTGATCATGCCGTTACCCAGCACGGCCACCACGCCGATGGCGAGCAGAATCCCCGGGAAGGCGAACAGCACGTCGGAAATACGCATGACGATGCGGTCCCACCAGCCCTCGTAATATCCGGCGAGCAGGCCGAGCACGGTGCCGATCACCGCGCCCAGCGCGACCGAGCCGAAGCCGGCGGCCAGGGAGATGCGCGTGCCCGCGAGCACGCGGCTGAAGATGTCGCGACCGAGCGAGTCCACGCCGAACCAGTGCTTCGCGGACGGACCCGCATTGAGCGCGTCATAGTCGAAGAAGTTCTCCGGATCGAACGGTACGAGGTGCGGTGCGAGAATCGCGAGAACGACCAGCAGCAGCACGAACACGCCGGCGACCATCGCAATGTGCTGCTTCCTGAACTTGCGCCAGAATTCGCGCCACGGCGTGCGCACGCGGTTGCCGCTCGCGGTGGCCGCGTTCGCTGCACCCGGTTGAGTTGTCGGTTGGCTTGCGCTCATCTTGCTTGCCTCACTTGTAACGAATGGTCGGGTTGATGACGGCGTACAGCACGTCGACCACGAGGTTGATCAGAATGAACTCAAGCGAGAACAGAAGCACCAGCGCCTGAATCACCGGATAGTCGCGCATCTCGACGGAGTCGATCAGCAGGCGTCCGAGTCCGGGCCAGTTGAACACCACCTCGACGACGATCGAGCCGCCGAGCAGAAAACCGAACTGCAGGCCCATCATGGTAACGACGGGAATCATGGCGTTGCGCAGCGCATGCTTGAACACCACGTGCATTTCGTTGAGCCCCTTAGCCCGCGCGGTGCGCACAAAGTCCTCGTGCAGCACTTCGACGAACGCGGAGCGGGTAAAGCGCGCCATCACGGCGGCCACCGCCGCGCCCAGTGTGATCGAGGGCAGGATGTAGCTCTTCCACGAGTCGGCGCCAATCGTCGGCAGCCAGCCCAGTTGCACCGAGAAAATCTGCATCAGCAACATGCCGAGTGCGAACGCCGGGAACGAAATACCCGAGACGGCGAACGTCATGCCGAGTCGGTCCGGCCAGCGGTTGCGCCACACGGCGGACGCCACGCCGAGTCCCATGCCGATCAGCACCGACCAAATCATGCTCACCAGCGTAAGCCACAGCGTTGGCATGAAGCGGCTGGAGATCTCTTGCGAGACGGGTTGCTTGCTGCGCATGGACAGCCCGAAGTCCCCACGCACCGCGTGCGTGATGAAGTTCGTGAACTGTGTGAGCAGCGGCTTGTCGAGGCCGAGATCCTGGCGCACCAGCGCCACGGTCGCCTCGTCTGCCTGCGGACCCGCGGCCAGACGCGCCGGGTCGCCCGGCAACATGTGCACGAACGCGAACACCAGCACTGCCACGATCAGCAGCGTGGGGATCAGGCCGAGCAGGCGTTTGAGAAAGTAATTGAGCATCGCAATCTTGCCGAACGTCTTGCCAAAACCATGTCTTGCGGTAGACCGCGCCGCCAGCCGTAGCCGGCGGCGCGGGGAACATCACGCGAGCGCATCGCGCCCGACTTCACCGGTGATGGCTTCGATTACTTCATCGAGATATCGGTGAAGTTGAACGAACCGTCAGGCATGGTGTACACGCCCGACAGATTCTTGTTGCGGGCGTACAGCAGCTTTTCCGTCACGAGGAAGGCCCACGGCGCATCGTTCCAGATCTTCTGTTGTGCATCCGTGTACAGCTTCGTCTTCTCGGCGCGGTCGGTCGTCTGCAGCGCCTTGGTGAAGTCGGCGTCGACCGCCTCGTTCTTGTAGTAGGCGGTGTTGAAGAGCTTCGGCGGGAACGACTCCGAGCTCAGCAGCGGACGCAGCGCCCAGTCGGCTTCGCCCGTCGACGACGACCAGCCCACGTAGTACATGCGCACCGGCGCCTTGTCGGGGTCCGGTGCGGACTCGACCAGTTCGACGCGCTGACCGGCTTCGAGGGCGCGCACTTGCGCCTTGATGCCGACCTGCGCCAGTTGCTGCTGCACGAACTGGATCACCTTCTGCGCCGTCGTGTACGTGTAAGCCGACCACAGCGTCGTCTCGAAACCGTTCGGGTAACCCGCTTCCTTGAGCAGTTCCTTGGCCTTGGCCGGGTTGTACGGCCACGGGCCGGTCTTGGCCGCGTAGTCGACGCCCTTGGGCACCACGCCTTCGGCCGGCATGGCGTAGCCCGCGAAGGCCACCTTCACCAGCGCTTCCTTGTTGATCGCGTAGTTGATGGCCTGACGCACGCGCACGTCGTCGAACGGCTTTTGCTTCGTGTTGAAGCTCACATAGCGCTGAATGATCGAGGGGCCGGCGATCACGTCGACCTTTCCGCTGGCCTTCAGGCCGTCGGCCTGCTCATACGGCACCGGGAAAGCGAAACCGGCTTCGCCCGTTTGCATGACGGCCGCGCGCGTGTTGTTGTCGACAACCGGCTTGAAGGTGATCGTGTCGACCTTCGGGTAGCCCTTCTTCCAATAGCCGTCGAACTTCTTCACCTTCACGTAATCGGTACGGTTCCATTCGACGAACTCGAACGGGCCGGTGCCGACCGGGTGCGACGCGATGTCCTTGCCGTACTTCTTGAGCGCTTCAGGCGAGATGATCACGGCCGACGGGTGTGCCAGCGTGTTGATGAACGGCGAGAACGGTTCTTTCAGCGTGAACTTCACCGTGTGCGGATCGACCACTTCAGTCTTGGCGATTTCCTTGTACAGGTTGTAACGCTTGAGCTTGTTCTCCGGGTTCGTCACGCGATCGAAGTTCGCCTTCACCGCAGCCGCGTCGAAGGTCGTGCCGTCCTGGAACTTCACGCCCGATTTGAGCTTGATCGTGTAGACGAGGCCGTCCGGCGAGACCGTGTAGCTCTCGGCGAGCACGTTCACGAGCTTCATGTCCTTGTCGAAACCGAACATGCCTTCGTAGAACGACTTCGCGACGGCTTGCGACAGCGTATCGTTCGCGTCGTACGGATCCATCGTCGTGAAGGTCGACTGCACGGCCATCACGACATCCTTGGCGGCGAACGCCGGGGCGGCACCGAACACGGCGGACGCCACGGCGACGGACGCGAGCGCGGTTTTCCAGCGAGCGCCCAACAAAACGTTTTTCGACATCTGTCTTTCTCCTTCTGGTCTGACGGGGTCGCCGCGGGCGAGTCGTTCGACTGCGCCACTTGGCGGGCATTAAGGTGACAACAAGACGTGCAACTGACTAAAACTGCTGAAAACTTCCGGTCACTGCCTGACACTGCATAAAACTACCGCCCACTCCCGCGGCGCACGCGTCCCCCCGGGGACATGCGTGCCGCGATCGATCAGTACGCCCCGGCCACGCGGTGACGCGCCACGAAGTGCCCGGCGCCGACTTCCACCAGCGGCTGCACCTGTGGCTCGTCGCCGACCAGACGGATCGGGCTCGGAATCTCTTCCGTGAGCAACTCGCGCTTGGCATGGCGACGCGCCGGATCGGCAATCGGCACCGCCGACATGAGTTTCTTCGTGTACGGATGCTGCGGATTCTCGAAGATGGCGCGACGCGGACCGATCTCGACGATCTGCCCCAGGAACATCACCGCCACGCGGTGGCTGATGCGCTCCACGACCGCCATGTCGTGCGAGATGAACAGGAACGCGATGCCGAATTCCTTTTGCAGATCGAGCATCAGGTTGATGATCTGCGCCTGCACGGAGACGTCCAGCGCCGAGACGGATTCGTCCGCGATCACGACCTTGGGCTTGAGCGCGAGCGCGCGGGCAATCGCAATGCGCTGACGCTGACCGCCCGAAAACTCGTGCGGGTAACGTTGCGCATATTCGGCGGGCAAGCCCACGCGTTCGAGCAATTCGGCCACGCGTTTCTCGGCTTCGGCACCGCTGGCAACGCCGTGCACCAGCAACGGTTCCATGATCGAGAAGCCCACCGTCAAACGCGGATCGAGCGACGCGAACGGGTCCTGGAAAATGAATTGGATGTCGCGGCGCAGCGTTTGCAAGGCGCGGCCTGCGAGGTCGTGAATCGGCTTGCCGCCGAATTCGATGGAACCGCCCTGACTCGCGACCAGGCGCAGCAATGCGCGACCGGTCGTCGACTTGCCGCACCCCGATTCGCCCACGAGGCCCAGCGTCTCCCCCGGATACAGGTCGAAGCTCACACGCTCGACGGCATGCACGCGTTGTTTCACTCGGCCGAAGAAGCCCGAGGGCACGTCGAAGCGTGCCACGAGATCCTTCACGCGCAGAATCGGACCGGCATCGGTTCTAACCGTCGGTTGCGGCGTTTCGGCGGCGGGTTTCGCGTCGGCCGGCGCGTCGTAGCGCAGCAACGGGAAGCGGGCCGGCAAATCGGTGCCCTGCATCGATCCCAGACGCGGCACCGCCGAGAGCAGCGCCTGCGTGTAACGTTCGCGCGGCGCGGCGAAGATCTCCGCCGAACGGCCCTCTTCCACCTTGTCGCCACGGTGCATGACCAGCACGCGGTCGGCCACTTCCGCCACCACGCCCATGTCGTGCGTGATGAACACGACGCCCATGTGCATCTCGTCTTGCAGCGCCCGGATCAATTGCAGAATCTGCGCCTGAATCGTCACGTCGAGCGCCGTCGTCGGTTCGTCGGCGATCAGCAGTCCCGGCTTGCACGAGAGCGCCATCGCGATCATCACGCGCTGGCGCATGCCGCCGGAGAGTTGATGCGGGAAGCGCCCGAGCACGCGACGCGCTTCGGGAATACGCACAAGTTCGAGCATGCGCAATGCTTCGGCGCGTGCGGCGGCGGTGTCCTTGCCCTGGTGCAGACGAATGGATTCGGCGATCTGCTCGCCGACCGGGAACACCGGGTTCAGCGAGGTCATGGGCTCCTGGAAGATCATGGCCATGTCTGCGCCGCGAATGCTGCGCATGGTGCTGCCGCTCGCGCGCGTGAGGTCGACGAGTTTGCCGTTGCGGCGGCGCATGATCATCGAGCCCTGGGTGATGCGTCCACCGCCATTCTCGACAAGCCGCATGGCGGCGAGCGACGTCACCGACTTGCCCGACCCCGATTCGCCCACGATAGCGAGCGTTTCGCCGCGGTCGACGTGGAAGGACAGGTCGCGCACGGCCGTCACCACGCGCTCGGACGTCGCGAACTGCACGGTAATGCCGCTCACGTCGAGCACGCGCTCGTCGGGCAACGAAATCGTTGGGGTTGTCTTACGCTCAGCCACGCCTGTCCTCGCTTATCTTCACTGGCTCAATCCGGTACCGGGCGGGTGGCCTTGTGATCGGTGCCATACGCCGCCCAGCCTTTCCTGCTCGCCTGCTCACCGGCTCGTCCATACGGGAGCGAGCGGGGCTTTCCATCTCGATTATTCGTGAATGGCCGTCACCGGCGTTTCACCCACGCGGGCCACGCCGCGATACATCCCTTCGGTATTGAACGGGAGCGCCACGTTACCCTGCGCGTCGACCGCGATCAGCCCGCCCCGGCCGTTCACGCGCGGCAGACGCTCTCGAATTACGCGTTCGGCCGCGTCATGGAGCGATAGTCCGGCATACGCCATGAGTGCGCCGACCTCGTAGCAGGCGACCGCACGAATGAACGCCTCGCCCGTGCCTGTGGCCGAGACCGCCGCTGTCGCATCGTTTGCGTAGCAACCGGCGCCGATCAGAGGAGAGTCGCCAACGCGACCGACGGCCTTGTTCGTCATCCCGCCCGTCGACGTCGCGGCGGCCACGTGACCCTGCATGTCGCAGGCAACCGCGCCTACCGTGCCGAACTTGGTGTCCGGATCGATCGGCTCCTTCCTGAGCGGCATATCGTGATCGAGCGAGACGGCCGCGCTCGCAAGCGCGCGCTGCAACTGGGCATAACGCGCTTCGGTGAAAAAATATTCCGGATCGACCAGCGCCGCACCGTTCTCGGCGGCGAAGGCTTCCGCGCCGTCCCCGACGAGCAAGACGTGCGGGCTGCGCTCGAGCACCAGACGGGCCGCCAGGATCGGATTGCGCACACGATGCACACAGGCGATCGCGCCCGCATCGAGCGTGCTCCCGTTCATGATGGCGGCATCGAGCTCATGCGTGCCTTCATGCGTGAAGACGGCGCCGCGCCCCGCGTTAAAGCGAGGGCAGTCTTCGAGGTGACGCACGGCTTCGGTCACGGCGTCGAGCGCCGAACCACCGGCGGCCAGCACGGCCTGACCGGCGCGCAGCACATCGGCCAATGCCTCGTGATACGCCTTGAGTTCTTCGGGCGACGTGTCGCGGCTGATCGTTCCGGCACCGCCGTGAATGGCGATGACCGCACGTTGGGCGTGGCTCATGATGCGTTGTCCTTTCTGTCCGGGGCCGTCGCCCCGGCCGTCGCGCCTGATGACGCGCCTGACGACGCGCCGGAAGCATGACGGGGTGTGGCCTGATGGGCCGGATTCGGGAGGCTTTGCGTGACGGTCGTCGCGGCGGCGGCCGCGTTCGAGAGCGCCGTTGCCGTGGCACTGGCCGCCGCCGAAGCGGCGCTGCGTGGTGAGGTGCCGACGCGCCCCGACGCGACCGCATTGGCCGGCGCGTTCGGCGTGCCCGTGGCGTTCAGCGATGCCGAATCGAGCCACGGCAGCAGGAAGTCCGTCAATTCGGTGGCGCGATCGACCGCGTGCTTGGCGCGTTGCGCGACGGCGTCGCAAATCGCGTCGATCATGGCCAGCACACTCGCTTCGGAGTTGCTCGACAAACGCGGCTTGCTACGCACGAAAATCACGATATCCCCCAACGGCGCGAGCGGCGATGTGGGGCTGTCGGTCAGCACCATCACCGAGACGCCGCGCCCGCGCAGGCGTCGGCACAGCGTCACGGTGTCAGAGACATAACGCGGGAAACCGAGCGCGATCACCAGATCGCCCTCGCGCAATTTGAAAAGCTGACGTGCAGCGTGCGTCGATCCGCCTGCACCGACGACCGATTGCACGTTCTCGCAATACGGATCGAGACCGTGATGCAACAGACCCGCGAGGTAGCCGCTTGCGCCGAGCCCCAGAACGTAAATGCGATGCGCCTGCAAGATCGATTCGACGGCGCGCTCGCAGGTGCCGGCGTCAAGGGCGCGGCGCGTCCATTCCAGGTTCTCGATGGCCTGCGAGAGCGACGCGGCCATCACATCGGCACTCGCGCTTGCCTGCGCCTTGCTCGTGCGCAGGCTTTCGATCGGCGCGAGTGTCGCTTCATAGCCGCGCACCATGGCGGCGCGACACTGCGGATAGCCGTCGAAGCCAAGCGCTCGCGCAAAACGATTCACCGTAGCGAGCGAGACACCGACCGCATCGGCGAATTCGTCGATTCGCATGGTTGCCGCGCGGAACGTGTTGTCGAGCACGAACGCCGCCATGCGCTGTTGCGCGGGCGTCAGTTCGGGCATGGCGCGCACGATCCGCTCGGTGAGCGGCAAGTCGGCGGGCAACGAGTCGGCGTCAATCATGAGTAGCAGCGATCCTTCAGAGTGAAGGAAAGTATATTTTCATCAGCACCCCGTCAAAAGAAAAAAAATAGTTCAAATGACGACAGACGGTCCACTCGATGACGCCACATGCCCGCCACACCCCCGCAAACCCTGTCAAAACAAGGGGGATAGGTCACCGCTATACGCGAAAAGCGGGCATACTAGGGGAAACCCGAATGCACGAACTTGCCGGACGCTTTGCGATCCGACGCTGAAGTACGGTTTCACGGCCCGGTGGATGTTGATGTCAGCCAACAGAGACAGGACAGTCGAAGGACCGCCTGGGGAGGCTTGGTCGGAGGCGAGTCGTAACGTGCAGTAAACATGGCGTAGTCACGGGCTTACATCTGCCCATTACGCTGACGATGTCGCCGTGAACACTATTCGCCTCAAGGAGCATGACCATGCTGAGCCCGCATGAAATCGCCACGCTGCTGCTGGCGGCCGCATCCCTTGGACCGATCGACGCCGATGCGCTCGAATCGCCCGATCTCGCTGCACTGGAGCAGGCCCGTCTGGTGCAGGTCGCCGTGGCCGAAGGACAAACGAAAGTGAGCGTGACCGAAGACGGTCACCGTGTCTTGCAACGGTTGGGATTGTCGCGCTCAGGCATCGAGCCTGCGGAAGCCCCACGTCTGTCGCTGGCGCCCGCCAAGAGCGCGGGGACGTGACGTCGAGGTGACGAGAGCGTCACGTTGACGCGAGAAGGGTCTGAGACCGACTTGAGCGCGACGTGAGCGCGACTTGAGCGCGACGTGAAATCGGAGAGGCCATTGCGGCCTTGGTGGCGTTTGCGGGCCGCCGAATTGCGTCAAAGAACGCGTTGGCGTTTGGCAGGCAGCATCGCCACCTGCCCAGGCATCATCAAAGGGTGGCGAAGAACAGGCTCAGACGTGCGAGCACGATCAGCAGAATCTGCATGAGCAGGAACAGCCCAAGCGGCGACAGATCGAAGCCGCCGACCGTCGGGATGACGCGACGGATGGGACGCAGCAGCGGGTCGAGCAGGTGCTGGAGAATCGGCATGGCAGTCGCACGGGGATTCACCCACGACAGCACGGCCATTAGCAGCGTGAGCCACATCACCAGATTCGCCCCCCACTTGGCGACGAGCACCAGCGCCACGAGCAAGCCTCTCGGGAACACCGAGACCGGCGACACCCCCACCACCGCAGTGATCAGCACAAGGTACGCAATGGCGGCCAGCCATGCGCCGATCACGCACGCCCAGTCGATACCACCGACGCCGGGCACGACGCGCCGCAGCGGCAACACAATCCAGTTGGTGAATTGAAATACGCCTTGTGAGAGCGGGTTACGCGGGGGCAGTCGTGTTGCCTGCATCCACACACGTAATAGCAACAAAGCGCCGAATAGCGAGAAGACGAGGTCTAGCAACAGACGGGCGATTTCGACGAGCATCTGGACTCCAACGGGTTGTGCGGTCCCCCGCAAAACCGGCATTGTCGCATGCGTTTCGCCGAGTTCAAGCGCCGCGTTGGTCGAGCGTCGAGCGCGCAGCGCTCACTAGGGCGCGGCGCCCGAGTTGCCGAACCGGGTAGCAGGGTTTTGCCCAGCGCTGTGAGGCGGCATGCTCAACGCCCGAGGGCCTCCAGCGGATGCTCACCGTCGGCCCACGGCGAGACGAAGAACGCATCGACCGCCTCGGTCGGCACGTCGGCCAATGTCGCATATCGCCAGCGTGGTTGCTTGTCCTTATCGATGAGCAATGCACGCACGCCTTCGACAAAATCGCCCGACGCAAATGCGTGATAACCCAACACCAACTCCATACGGAAAGCGTCGGCCAGGTCCAGACGGCGCCCCTTCTGCAACTGCCGGTCTGTCACGCACAGACTGAGCGGCGAGCGCTGTTGCAGCGCTGTCAGCGTGTCGTTCGCCCAGGCGTCGGCCGCGATGCCGACGTCCGCACGCAGCGACGCGACGACGCCCCGCACGTCGATGGCGCTGAAATGTTTGTCCAGCGCACCTCTCACGCCCGCAAGCGGGGCGGCATCCGTCCATGTCCGGCCCAGCGGCAGAATCGCGGCGCGCAGTGCGTCGAGAAGCGCGTCGAGAAGGCCGCTGGCATCGGGCGCTCCCGATACGCCGGGCACACCGGATGCGCCGGATGCCCCATCCGCTAGCCGCGCCCAGTCGAACCGTTCCACCACTTCGCGCAATCGCGCACTGGCGTCCCCCTCGATCCAGACATCGGCCAGACCGCAGTAAAGCGCATCGGCCGCAGTGATCGTGACACCGGTCAGTCCCAGGTAGCGTGCGAGCGTCGGCGCGAGATGCCCGAGAAACCAGCTGGCCCCCACATCCGGGAACAACCCGATGCCGGTCTCGGGCATGGCAAGTCGCGTGCGGTCCGTTACGATGCGCAGTGCCGCCCCCTGCGCCACCCCCATGCCCCCGCCCATCACGATACCGTCGAGCAGTGCGATATACGGCTTCGGATATCGGTGGATCAGGTAGTCCAGGCGATACTCGTCGACGAAGAATGCCTGATGGTCGGTGGCGTTGTTCACCCGGCTTTCATACAGTGCGCGAACATCGCCCCCGGCACAGAACGCTTTCTCCCCCGCCCCCTCGATCAACACGGCATGCACCGACGGGTCATCGCTCCACGCATTGAGTTGCGCCCACATGGCACACACCATGCCATGCGTAATGGCATTGAGTGCCTTCGGCCGATTGAGCGTGATCACGCCGAATCCGTTGATCACGTCGAACAGAACTTCGTCCTGCGTTTCGATGACGCTATCGTGCAAACTCACTCGTCGTTCTCCTCGCGATACTGGAACGCAATGCTGGAATCAATGCCGCGCCGCCTCAGTCGAGCGCACGGGCGATGACCTGACGCTGAATCTCGCTGGTGCCCTCGTAGATTTGCGTGATGCGGGCGTCGCGGTAGTAGCGCTCCACCGGGTAGTCCTCGAGATACCCGTAGCCGCCGTGAATCTGGATCGCATGGGTGCATACCCACTCGGCAAGTTCGGAGGCAAAGAGCTTTGCCTGCGACGCCTCTGACAGACACGGCAGCCCCTGCGTGCGCAGCGCCGCCGCGTGCAGAATCAGAAAGCGCGCCGCGTTGATCCGTGTGGTCATGTCGGCCAGCATGTTCGCGATACTTTGATGCTCCCGAATCGGCTTGCCGAACTGCTGACGCTCGTTCGCATATTGAAGCGCCGCTTCGAATGCCGCGCGCGCAATACCGAGCGCCAGCGCAGCGATGCCGATGCGGCCACCTTCCAGGTTGGACAGCGCGATCTTCAACCCCTGCCCCGGCTCGCCGAGCATGGCGTCATCGCCGACTTCGCAGTCCACGAGCGTGATCGGACACGTATCGGACGCGCGAATACCCAGCTTGTGCTCGGGATGACCGACTTCAAACCCCGGCGTGTCCGTTGGCACGATGAACGCCGAAATGCCACGCTTGCCCGCCGCGGGGTCCGTGACGGCGAACACGATCGCCACTGCTGCACGCTTGCCGTTCGTCACGAACTGCTTGCTGCCGTTGAGCACCCATTTGTCGCCCCGACGCTCGGCGCGCGTTCGCAGGTTGTTGGCCTCGGACCCGGCCTGAGGCTCCGTCAGACAGAACGCACCGATCTTCTTGCCGGCCGCCAGATCCGGTAGCCAGCGCTCGCGCTGAGCGTCGGTGCCGAATTTCAGAATCGGCGCACAGCCAACCGAGTTATGGACGGACATCATCGTCGCGGTCGAGGCACAACCGGTCGCAATCTCCTCCATGGCCAGCGCATACGCCGTGTAGTCCGTGTATGACCCGCCGTATTGCTCGGGCACCATCATGCCGAGCAAACCCAGCTCTCCCATTTGCGCCACCATCGTGTCAGGCAACGCGCAGTCCTTGTCCCACTGTGCAGCGTTCGGTGCGAGTTGCTCGCTGGAAAACGCACGCGCCATATCGCGAATCATGCGTTGGTCTTCAGTGAAAAAATCCATGTTCTGTCTCCTGCGCCACGGCCTGTTCGGAAGGTAATCGACATCACGTCGAATCCATTGTCGACGCCTGCGCCTTGTCGATGGAGCCAGTGTAGGCATCCCGCGGCCTTGGCACCATAGCCAAAAACGGCAAATTGGCTGAGCGGAATTGCCATCGGAATCTTCCGTATTCCGATCAGGAAAAACCCTTGCAGCGTGGCCATCTGCCGAGGCGTCGTGCGCTGCCGTGCCCCGCGATCTTTGCTGCGCCGCGCAATCCCCCTGATTGCGGAGTGGATAAATCCCTCACGCACTCTGACCCGTTTAGCCATTGCCTGCCGTGAGCGCAACCCATTAGGATCGACTTCACCAACGCCCACGAGCGTCGCGCCCATTTCCGGTCCAGAGACGGCGCCACGGGCGGGCGGTCATGCGCGCCGGGGTCTTGCATCCTCGGCGCCCCCCGCCGGCCGGCTTCCGACAACAGGAGACAACCCATGACTGCGGATTACGCTCAGGCCTATGATGCGTTCGACCTCGACGCCACGGTACGCGCCACGCTCGATGGCGATCTCGACGCAATGAACGCCTGCGTCGAATGTTGCGACCGGCACGCCCTTCCCGGGCGCATCGCGCTCTTCTGGGAAGGCAAGGACGGCACGAGCCAGACGTGGACGTTCAAGCAACTGCAAACGCTTTCCGCCCGCTTCGCCAACTTCCTGCGCGAACAGGGTGTGCAGCCGGGCGACCGCGTCAGCGGCCTGTTGCCGCGCACGCCCGAACTTCTCGTGACGATTCTTGGCACATGGCGCGCCGGCGCCGTGTATCAGCCGCTCTTCACGGCGTTCGGGCCCAAGGCCATCGAACACCGGCTGCATAGCGCGCAAAGCAAGCTGGTCGTCACGGACGCCGCGAATCGCAGCAAGCTGCATGAAGTTGCGAACTGCCCGCCGGTGGTCACCGTCAGCGGTGCACGCGGTCAGGGCGTGGAACGCGGCGACTTCAGCTTCTGGCATGAGGTCGAGCAGCACGCTGCCACGTTCGAGCCGGTCATGCGTCGTGGCGACGACCCCTTCATGATGATGTTTACCTCGGGCACCACCGGCGCGGCCAAACCGGTCATGGTGCCGCTGCGCGCCATTCTCGCGTTCGTGGGCTATATGCGCGACGCCGTCGATCTGCGCCCGACCGATACCTTCTGGAACATCGCCGATCCCGGCTGGGCGTACGGGCTCTACTACGCCGTCACGGGCCCGCTCGCGACAGGTACGCCCACCACGTTCTACGACGGCCCTTTCACCGTCGAGAGCACGTATCGCATCGTCAACAAGCTCGGCATCACCAACCTTGCCGGTTCTCCCACGGCGTTCCGACTACTGATCGCCGGTGGCGAAAAAGCGGCTGCCCCGGTCAAGGGCCAACTGCGCGCAGTGTCCAGCGCAGGCGAGCCCCTCAACCCCGAGGTCATTCGCTGGTTCGCGGAGCACCTCGACGTGACCATTCACGACCATTACGGACAGACGGAGCTCGGCATGGTCGTGTGCAATCACCATGCACTGGCCCATCCGGTGCAATCCGGGGCAGCGGGCTTTGCATCGCCCGGGCACCGCGTCGTGGTGCTCGATGACGAGGGACGCGAGTGCCCTGTGGGCGTGCCCGGCGTCCTCGCGCTGGATCGCAGGCAATCGCCGCTGATGTGGTTCACGGGCTACTGGGAACGCGAGACGCCCGCGTTCGTGGGCGACTACTACCTGTCCGGCGACACGGTCGAGCGCAATGCGGACGGCAGCATCAGCTTCGTCGGTCGCAACGACGACGTGATCACCTCGTCGGGCTATCGTATTGGCCCGTTCGACGTGGAGAGCGCGCTCATCGAACATCCGGCGGTCGTCGAAACGGCGGTGGTAGGCAAGCCGGATCCGGAACGCACGGAACTGGTCAAGGCGTTCGTGGTGCTGCACGCACAGTTCGCCCCGACCGACGCGCTGGCCCGTGAATTGCAGGAGCATGTCCGTCACCGCTTGTCAACGCATGCCTACCCGCGTGAAATCGAATTCGTCGCGGAATTGCCCAAGACGCCGAGCGGCAAGCTCCAGCGCTTCATTCTGCGCAATCAGGAAATCGCGAAGGCCACGCAGGCGTCTGCCGCGGCCGCCTGAGCGCCCTGTTTGCGACGTAGCCGAACGCACCGAACGCACCAAACACACCCAACGCGCCCAACACCTTCGACTCTGCCTCCTCAGGAACCGCATCTCATGCAAATCAAGGATCGTATTTTTCTCGTTACCGGCGCATCGTCCGGCCTCGGTGCGGCAACGGCCCGCATGTTCGTCGACGCGGGCGCCAGGGTTGTGCTCGGTGACATCAACGCCGAAGCCGGCGCAAAGCAAGCCGCAGCGCTGGGCGATGCCGCTCGCTTCGTCGCCACTGACATTACCAAGGAAGAGGACGTTCAGCGCCTGGTCGATACGGCCAAAAGCGCTTTCGGTGCATTGAACGGCGTCGTCAATTGCGCGGGACTCGTCATCGGCGAGCGCATTCTTGGCAAACAAGGTCCTCATCAACTGGACAGCTTTGCGCGCATCGTGAACGTGAACCTGATCGGCACGTTCAACGTGTTGCGTATTGCGGCATCGGCCATGGCCGAAGGAGAGGCCGACGCCGAGGGCGAGCGCGGCGTGGTCGTGAATACGGCGTCGGTTGCCGCGTTCGACGGACAGATCGGTCAGGCCGCCTACGCTGCGTCGAAGGGGGGCGTGGCCGCCCTGACGCTGCCGGCAGCCCGCGAACTCGCGCGTGTGGGGGTGCGGGTCGTCACGATCGCGCCGGGGATTTTCGAAACGCCGATGATGGCAGGCATGACCCCGGAAGTGCAGGCGGCACTGGGCGCCTCGGTGCCCTTCCCACCGCGCCTGGGTCGCCCATCCGAATATGCCGCGCTGGTGCGCCACATCGTCGAGAACACCATGATTAACGGCGAAGTGATTCGCCTCGACGGCGCGCTTCGCATGGCACCGAAGTAAGCCTGCCCGGCATCGCCATCTCCCGTCGCGAACGAGGCCACGCCCCGGTTCGCCAGCGAATTCGGAATACGCCGATCCTCTTTTCGGACGGCGCCGGAAGCGCCATCAGGGGCCGCACTGCTAGAATTCCTGCGTCCCCCGCTATGGCATTCCGCCGGTTCCGATTCGCGACGCATGGAAAAAGGCAGCATTTCGATACATTTCGTCATCAACGCATTGGCGCACGTCGAGCGACTCGGGGGCGATCCGGCGGCATTGCTTCGCGCCGCCGATATCGCCCCCTCGTTGCTCACACGTGCGCAAGGCCGTGTGTCGGCAGATCGCTATGCACATCTCTGGCGATTGATCAGTCTCGCGCTGGACGACGAATTCTTCGGTCAGGATTCGCGTCGCATGAAAGTCGGCAGCTTCGCGATGTTGTGTCACAGCGTCGTGACCTGCCGAACGTTGGAGCAGGCGTTACAGCGTGCGACACGTTTCTTCGGCTTGTTGCTCGACGATCTCGAGATGCATCTGGTGCGCGACGGTGCGCTTGCCCGCCTGGAAGTGCACGAACGGGCGGATGCGAGAGCCCCTCGGATATTCGGACACGAAACGCTGCTGATCCTCTTCTACGCGTTGACGTGCTGGCTGATTGCACGGCGCGTCACACTCGGCACGGCCTACTTCGCGTTCGACGAGCCGGTCTATAGCGACGAATACCGCACGATGTATTCGGCACGTCTGGTCTTCAACGCTGCGCACACAGCCATCGAGTTCGACGCCGCGTGTCTGGACTTGCCGGTCGTGCAGAACGAGGTGAGCGTAAAGGAATTTTTGCGTGCTGCGCCGGGCAACATCATCCTCAAATACAAGAACACCAAGGGCATGGTGGCCAGGGTGCGGCGACGACTGAAGGCGTTGCCGACGGACAGTTGGCCTGCCTTCGAAACGCTGGCGAGTGAATTCCACACCACGCCCTCGACGTTGCGTCGGCGGCTTGAGGAAGAGGGGCAGTCGTACCAGTCGATCAAGGATCAGTTGCGGCGCGATCTGGCGATTCACGCCCTGTGCCACACGTCCAAACCCATGCTGGAGATTGCGCTGTCGTTGGGATTTGCGGACCCAAGCGCCTTCTTCCGGGCATTTCGCAAGTGGACAGGCGCGCGCCCGGGCGACTACCGGCGTCAGGCCGTGGAGGCCTGACACCTGGCACGATCTTAAATCGTCCGTGCCTTGCGCGTCACCGTACCGGGCGCACCGTCCACGTCTTGCGCATCGTCCGCATCATCGTCGAGTTCGATGCGTTTCACTTCGCCGAGCAGCAGCAAATAGCACAGCACGCCGGCGATCGCGAAGAGGCTGATCAGGCCGAGCGCCCAGCCGAACGAGCCTGTCGCTTTCACGATGAAGCCAATCGCAATCGGAGTGATGATGCCCGAGAGGTTGCCCGCGAAGTTCACCGCGCCTCCGGTAATGCCGACCATGCCCTTGGGGGCGATGTCCGCCACCAGCGACCACGATGCCGACGCCACGCCTTGCGCGAAAAAGGCAAACGACATGATGGCGATCACGAGCCAGTTGGCGTCCGTGAGCACGGTGAGCGACATCGTCGGCACCAGCAACAGGCCCGTGACGATGGGCGTTTTACGCGCCGTGCCGACAGCGACACCGCGACGCAGCAGCCAGTCCGAGAGCAGACCGCCGCAAACCACCCCGATCGACGCCGCCACGAACGGCACCGACGTCATGCCCCCCGCCTTGAGCACCGTCATATGGCGCTCGGTGATCAGGTACGTCGGAAACCACGTCAGGAAGAAGTACAGGGAAGAGAGCGACGCGAACTTACCCACGCAGATCGCGATGATCTGGCGATTGCGAAACAGCACCAGCAGCTTGCGCCACGGGAATTTCTGCGACTCGGCCTTTTGCGCCGACTTGACCTCCACGAGTGCCCCGCCGCTGCGAATGTGCTCAAGCTCCGCAGCGTTTACCCACGAACACTTGTCCGGATCGCGGTAGCCGACGAACCACACGCCCGCCCAGACGATGCCCAGCAGCCCTGTGGCATAAAAAATCTCGCGCCATCCCCACGTGTGGGCGATCCAGAACAGCACCGGTGTGAGCGCAGCCATGCCGATGTACTGCCCGACGAGGTAGACGCTCGTGGCCACCCCTCGTTCGCGTTGCGCGAACCAGATCGACACGACGCGGTTGTTCACCGGAAACGTCGGCGCTTCCGCGACACCGACCCCGAGACGCATGCCGAACAAGGTCGCAAAGCGCGAAGTAAACCCTTGCATGAACGTCAACACCGACCAGCTCAGAATGGCCACGCCATAGATCGCGCGCGTGCCGAAGCGGTCGATGACCCAGCCACCGGGAATATTGGCGATCACGTAGGTCCACGCATAGGCCGAGAAAATGAAGCCCAACTCGACGGGGCCGAGTCCGAACTCCTGCTTGAGCATGGGCGCCGCAACTGAGAGATTGGCACGATCCACATAGTTGATGACCGTGCCGACGAAGACCAGAAAGAGCATCCAGTAGCGCACCTTCGACGGGCGCTGCACGGACGACGGGGGCAGAGAAACTGACATATTGAATCTCGAAATGTGCACGGGCACGCGCGCCCGAAAACCTGCCATCGATCGCCAACGTCATCGGAGCGGCACGACGGCATCTCCGATGACGTCGTCGCATCAGAAGCTGTGATACATCCCAACGCGCACCAGCATCTGATCGTGATTGCTGGATGCCCCGATCGGATACGACGCGGCGTGGTTGTTACCGGTCGCACCGATGTACGTCACCTGCGCTTGCAATTGCGTGCGCTTCGAGAACGAGTAAAGGTCGCCCGCTTCGATCTGGTTGTAGTGGGTGTGATTGAACGACGAATACGAATAGCCCAGCGTGAGCGCATTCGCCTGCGTCACCCGGTACTCCGTCCCCACGTCATAGTTGAACATGTTGCCCGAACCACCGGGCGCGCGTACTTCGCTGCGGGTGTACAGCGCATGTACGTTCCAGCGCGACGAAATGCGATAGGAGGCGCCGACGCCGGTGTTGTTCACGGCATCCGACTTGAACAGATTCGTCGCGGAGAGCACCGACTGGCCGAAGATCGACGAAATGCCCAGACGTGACGAAAAGTCGAAAGTCCGCTTGTTGATACTTACGTAAGTCGCTGCGAGCGAGAGCGGTCCGTTGTCGTACTTCAGGTAACCGCCGACCGTGCGACCGAGCGCGTTGCCGCCTGCGAAGCCGTACATCAGGCCGCCGGTCAGTCCGTGAAAGCTCGCGCTGTTCCATTTCACCGCGTTGTCGATCTGCGAAGAGTTCGCAAGATTGTCGAGGTTGCCCGGGTGATAGGCGTAGAGATTGTGCTGCCAGAAGCCGTTCGAATAGCGAATCGAGACGTCCTGCATGAAGTCCGTCTGATGGCCGATCGACACCGTACCGAGCCGATCGCTCGCCAGCCCGACCCAGGCCTGACGGTTCCACTCCACCCCGCTATTGATCAACGCCCCGGAACTGGTGTTAAAGCCCTGCTCCAGTTGAAACACTGCGGCGAGACCACCACCGAGGTCTTCACGTCCCTTGAGACCGAAGCGGTCCGGCTGACCGATACCAGCGTCCATCTTGAACAAACGTCCGCCGCCCTGATTGCTCACGTAAGTGAGGCCATCGTCGACCGTGCCGTAAATCTGCAACGAATTGCCTGCGGCATGTGCCGCGCCAGCGCATGCCAGAAGGCAGGCTGCGCCGATACTACGTCTCTTCACCATCCACTCCTGTTTGCTTCCCAATGCTTTAAGGCCGTCCTACACCCTGTGTCGACATCGTCGATGCCCACAAAGACGTGCCGATCGTCGCATCGATTTTGTCTTACCTATGAAACGATAGTTAATAGGTGAGACAATTATGGCGAAGTGGTTTCAGCGAGACAAGCAGAAAAAAAGTCAGCGTTTATTGATGTTGCGCAGATGCTAAAGAGAAAGCTCACGCGCGTGTGCAGAAAAATCTGACGGAAGGTTCGAAGAAACCAAGGCAAAACACGGGCCAATTCAGGGTGCATAAGGGTGCATCACAGGGCATATGAGTGGCGTCAACAGCCAGCCCCCTGACGTAGCGACTTAAAGGTAGTGGAGCGGAGTCAGGGGGCTGGCTGTTGATGCGGCCCGGAGGCTGGCGATGGCGGCGAGGCGAAAGGACCGAGGGGGTAAGCCGAAAAATGTACCCCTTCAGCCGACGACTTCTGCACTGGAAGAGAAGCACGGGGGGCATATGAGTGGCGTCAGCAGCCAGCCCCCTGACGTAGCGACTTAAAGGTAGTGGAGCGGAGTCAGGGGGCTGGCTGTTGATGCTGCCCGGAGGGTGGCGATGGCGGCGAGGCGAAAAGACCGAGGGGGTCCGGTCAAATAAGCGCCAAATCAGCCCGAAACCCCAACCCGTTCGGCCCGGTAATTGAGTTTGTGGGACAGTTCATCGGCGGCGGAGACGACTTTCTCGACGATACCGTTTTCGAGCAGATCGGCCTCAACACGCGCCTGCGGAATCGTCACGCTGATGACAGCAACGATCTGGCCACGATGATTACGTACGGGAGCCGCAATCGTCGAAATGTTCTGCTCGAAGAATGCCTGGCTCATGCTGTAACCACGGGCGATGTCTTCCTGCACCACGCGGTACAGCGCCTCGACGGTCGTGGGCGTATGTGTCGTATAGGCTTCGAGCTTGCGCTCCGGGTAGAGCTGTTTGAGCGAAGGCAACGAATAATCGCCTAGCAGAATGTGACCGACAGCGGTCGCGTGGGCGGGCAAGCGCGTTCCCACGCGCACGGTTCCGAACACCATTTCGCGGCTCGCGGCCTTCGCTACGAACACGGCATCGCGCTGATCGAGAATCAGGATGTGGCTCGAAAAGCCGGTCGCATCGCGCAGCTTTTCGATGACCGGCGTGCCCAGATCCGTCAGTTCGAGCGAGTTCAGATACTCGAAGCCGAGCCGCAGGACTGCCACACCGAGTCGGTAGTGACGATCGTCGCCGGCCTTTTCGATAAACCCTTCGGCTTCCAGCGTTTGTAGCAGACGAAACACCGTCGAACGGGGAATGTCCAGACGTCGCGCCAGATCCGCGCCCGCAAGCACTGGCTCGCGCGCCGAGAACGTCATGAGAATGCGCAGGCCGCGCTCAAGGCCCGGTACCGAGTATTTGTTATCGCTGTCGTTGCTCATGCCGTTTGCGCACAATGGCGCCGACCGGTGTGCGGCGGTGCCGCGCAGCCGATAGACGATATTCATGGAAGGCGCACATTATAGGCTACGGTCCCGTCGCACGACCATGACGGAAGACCATGAGGCGACCGGGCCACTTTCTCACCAGACGAGAGCCGGTTGCGCCGCTTCGCTCGCTGCGGTTGCGACAAGTTGCGCCCGTTCGTGCGCCCTGGTGCCCTATCGGGGCGCAGACCGGCACTCATCTTGGGCAGACGCATCACCGCCGGGCGTTGATTTTGCGACGTTTTGTGCCCTTTTGCGCATTCTCACGTCCCGATTTCCGCTCACCGCGCATGCACCGCAATGGGGGTAATTCCGAAGCGCGTCGACCCGAGGTTTTTGTCATTATTGCGCCTGCAAGCTTGACAAGCTGGCGCATGTGGAGCGAGACACCCTGGTCTGAGCCGAGAACAACAAACGATCCGGACAGACCAAAAGGCACGTATTCCTTTTCTCCTGACGCTTTTGCGATTGCCTATCCCAATTGCCACTCAGGAGCTGCGCCCACCTGCCAAGTGGGCGTTTTTTTGCTGGTCAAACGCTCCCTTCGCAGTGTGGTTCGACCCGAGCGCGGCGTTCTTCAAAAGAGAACCCGATCTCCTGGCATGCTTGTTGCTTGTATTTCCAGCATCGGGGATCGACGCCGCCTTGGCCGAGTTTTGACGATACGCACGCACCAGATTGCACCGGACGTGCCCGATCGCGAAACCCGGACTCGCCCCCTGCGGCGCCTCCGTTTGTTTTGGGTCGAGGTGTTATGTTTAATGAACTGAGCGACGTTGAATGGCACGCCCTGCGTGATCTGATTTGCGACCGTCCGGTCCGTACGGAACGACGCGGCCGCCCTCAAGTCGAGCAGCGCACGCTGACCAATGCTGTCTTGTGGGTGCTGTTCACTGGCGAGAGCTGGTCCAAGCTGCCCATGCAGTACCCCTCCGTGCCGACCTGCCGTCGCAAACTGAATGAATGGCGCGAATCGGGCATGCTCGATACGATCCTGAAACGCCTGCAACAATCGGGCCGCGATATCAGCGCCTGTGCAGGTCAAATCAGCAAACCGGCCCGCAGCACGCCGTGTGGCGACACCGATCGCCTGCGCGGTGTGTTCTGGACGAATCCGGCGTCGTGGAAGCCGCCGGTCGCTGTGCGCTAAAGCGTCGGGTGTGCTGACCCGCACACCGGCTCAAGCGGTTTCACCGACGCAAAGATTCCCTCCGACAGGAATACCGCGCAATGCTCGCGGTACCGTCCGGAAGGCATCACGGGGTTAGCCAGATAGCAGTTTGCAGCACGTCTACGCGAGATGTGACCGGGCGGTCCATCTCGCCCATTCGTAGGATTCGTACGATGCTTGCGATTCGCCCTCCTTGCGCGCTACGCAGCCCGGGTCCATCGCTGCATATGCCTCGCGCCGCGCTCGATGTGGCGCGTCAGGAAAGCGCTGCGCTCACCGCTTGCGCAATGGCCAGCGACGCTGTCAGGCCGGGCGACTCGATGCCGAACAGATTCACGAGTCCCGCCACGCCATGCACCGCAGGCCCGTCGATGCGAAAATCCGCCGCCGGCTCGCCCGGCCCGCTGATCTTCGGCCGAATGCCCGCATAGCCAGGCTGCAACGCGCCGTCGGCCAGCGCCGGCCAATAGCGTCGCACCGCCGCATAAAAACCGTCGCCGTCTGAAGGATTCACTGTGTAGTCGATCTCCTCGACCCACTGCACGTTGGGACCGAATCGCGCCTGCCCGCCGAGATCGAGCGTCAAATGCACGCCCAATCCCCCCGGCTCCGGAACCGGATATATCAGATGGGTAAAGGGGGCACGCTGCGCACACGAGAAGTAACTGCCCTTCGCGAAATACCGCTGCGGAATGGACTCGGGCGCCAGACCCTCGAATTTGCGGGCGATATCGACCGCGTGAAGTCCAGCGCTGTTGACGACGGTGTCGGCGAGCAAGGTCGACGTGACGCCTTCGGTCTCGACATCCAGCTCGATGCCCCTGGCACCGCCCACACGGGCGCCCGTCACACGTGCGTCGAACGCCAACATCGCCCCCGCGTTCTCGGCGTCGCCCTGCAACGCAAGCATCAGACCGTGGCTGTCGACGATGCCCGTTGACGGTGAGAGCAGCGCACCAAAGGTGTGCAATTCGGGTTCACGTTGTGCGACCTCGCCAGCGCTCAGCCACTGAAGATCGTCGACACCGCTTGCATGTGCATTGGCGGCAATGGCTTCGAGTTCGGCGACCTGATGATCGGTGGTCGCCACGATGAGCTTGCCGCACCGACGATGCGCGACGCCATGCGTCTGGCAAAACTCGTACAACCGATGTTTGCCCTCCACGCACAGCTTTGCCTTGAGCGAGCCGGGCGGATAGTAGATGCCGCCGTGGATGACTTCGCTGTTGCGCGAACTGGTCCCCGTGCCGATAGCGCGCTCCGACTCCAGAACGACCACCTCGCGCCCGGCGAGCGCCATCGCGCGCGCCACAGCCAGTCCCACCACGCCCGCGCCGATGACGGCGCAATCGACTTTGTCCATCGCTCTTCCCTGTTTGCCATTCGAGAATGTCCGATTCGCATGAGGACGTCCGTCGTCGCCAGCGTCCTCCTCATGCGAATCGGCTGCGGGCGCGACGCCCGCAGCCTCACGACTTCACTCTACTGCTTCACTTCCTGGTTGCCGCGTCGAAACACGGCTGGCGCGTGCTTACAGCGCGCCCGTCAGCTCCGGCACCACCGTG
>NZ_CABPSQ010000015.1 GCF_902459775.1 Pandoraea captiosa | reverse complement strand
TCGCTGTCGTTGCGAGAGACGAGATATTAATGACCTTCGACCAATCGCGCAAGCCCTTTGTGAAACTATTTTGACGTGGGGGCACTTTGTTTGTCAGCGAGCCTCGCGCTTGAGCACGGACAGGGCCTGCTATATATAGACGGATTACGCTCGCGGCATCGGCCCCCTCAGCGCATGGGGAAACCACTTCGGTAACGCGGCCACGCCGCCGCGGCCGGATGCAGCACCACCACCGGCGCCGATCGTGCGTCCGGGCCGCTGAAACGACGATGCGCCACCGGCAATCGATGGCGCATCGGACATGGCGGACAACGAAGACAGCGCGGGCGCGCCGTCGGCAAGCATTCACGCGGTCTCGCGACGATGCCGCCCGATACCGCCGTGGTAAAGCGCCGGTGACGTCATGCCGAGCTTGTGCGCCATGATGACGAGCTCCGCAAACGAGCGCGCTTCCATCTTGCGCATCGCGTTGCCCCGGTGAATCTTGACGGTGACTTCGCTGATGCCGAGTTCGTCGGCAATGTGTTTGTTCATACGACCGGCCGCCACAAGGGCCATAACCTCTCGCTCGCGCTGCGACAGACGCTGCGCGCGCTCGATCACATCGGTGCTGGCACGCTCGCGTCTCAGCCGTTGACGGTCGAGCGATAGGGCGGCGCCCACGGCGTAGCGCAGTATCTCGTCGGAAAACGGCTTGGCCAGAAAATCGACCGCGCCCGCCTTCATGGCACGCACGCTCGCGGCGACATCCGCCCGGCCCGAGATCAGCACAACCGGGATCGGGTCCAGCATGGCCAGCAGCGTGTCCTGAAGGGTCAGGCCGGCGCCGGGGGCGCCGAGGTCCGCGTCCAGCACCAGACACCCCGGTCCGGCACTGCGCTCAGCGGCAAGAAACGACGTTGCCTGTGCAAACCCCTGCGCACGCCATCCCGCCCCCGCCAGCAATGCGCAAACCCTGTCGTTCTCCGCCGCGTCATGGTCGACGACGTAGACGGTCGCGATGTCGCAGTCCGGTAGCGCGTTCATGCAAGGGCGATGTAAGGGTTCGGTGAACCTGAGTATACGTCAGTCATGTGACGTTCAACATCACGAAAAGGAACGTCCGTTCGGGCAAATCTTCCCGCAGATGAAGGACATCGCATGCCTCGAACCCGGCCAGTCAAGGGACGGCGACGCTAATACGAAAAGACGATAGTGGGCAAGCGGCGGACGACATACGCTCATGCATTGCTGTCGGTCGTTATGGGGCAGTCGGGATGGGTCAGTCGGGATGGGTCAGTCGCGATGGGTCAGTCACTATGGGCCGGTTGCCATCGGTCGCAGTCAGGCACGCCCGCTCGCGCCCCAATCGATCTTCACTGCCGCCCCGCCCGCCTTCCTCCGGAGCCTCTCATGTCGAAACCCGACCTCATTCTGGTCAATGGCAAGTTCACCACACTCGATCGCGCTAACCCGCAGGCTGATGCCGTTGCGCTGACGGATGGAACGTTCAGCGCCGTCGGCACACGCGACGATGTCATGCGTCTTGCGGGCAAGCATACGCAAATCATTGACTTGAAAGGCCGCCGAGTCATCCCCGGGCTGATCGACAGTCACATGCACATCATCCGTGGCGGCCTGAACTACAACATGGAGCTACGTTGGGACGGCGTACGCTCACTGGCCGACGCGCTACGCATGCTCAAGGCACAGGTGGATCGCACGCCCGCACCGCAATGGGTGCGCGTGGTCGGTGGCTTCACCGAACATCAGTTTGCGGAAAAACGGCTGCCGACCATCGACGAACTGAACGCCATCTCCCCCGACACACCGGTGTTCATCCTCCACCTGTACGATCGGGCGATTCTGAACGGCGCAGCATTGCGCACGGTCGGCTACACCAAGGACACGCCCAACCCGCCGGGCGGCGAGATCGTGCGCGACGCGTCGGGCAACCCGACCGGCCTGCTGCTTGCCAAGCCGAACGCAACGATTCTCTACGCCACGCTGGCCAAGGGGCCGAAGCTTCCGCCCGAATACCAGAAGAACTCGACACGCCACTTCATGCGCGAAGTCAACCGGCTTGGGGTGACGGGTGTGATCGACGCGGGCGGCGGCTTCCAGAACTATCCCGAGGACTACAACATCATCGAAGCCCTGCACCGCGAGGGGCAGTTGACTGTGCGCCTCGCTTACAACCTTTTCACGCAGAAACCCAAGGCCGAGCTGGCCGACTTTAGCCAATGGGTGAAACAGGTCAGCCCCGGTCAGGGAGACGATCTCTATCGGCACAACGGGGCGGGCGAGATGCTCGTGTACACGGCAGCGGACTTCGAGGACTTTCGCGTCGAGCGTCCCGAGATGCCGCCGTCGATGGAAGGCGATCTCGAACCGGTGGTGCGACTGCTCGCACAGAACCGCTGGCCGTGGCGTCTGCATGCGACTTACGACGAAACCATCTCCCGCGCGCTCGACGTCTATGAAAAAGTCGCGAAGGACATTCCCTTCGACGGCCTGAATTGGTTCTTCGATCACGCCGAGACGATCAGCGAACGCAACATCGACCGCATTGCAGCGCTGGGCGGCGGCATCGCCGTACAGCATCGCATGGCCTATCAGGGCGAGTATTTCGTGGAGCGCTACGGCGCGAAGGCGGCCGAAGCCACGCCACCGGTGCGCCGCATGCTGGAGCGCGGCGTCAAGGTCGGGGCGGGCACGGATGCCACACGCGTCGCTTCCTACAATCCGTGGGTGTCGCTCTACTGGTTGGTGACGGGCAAGACGGTGGGCGGCTTGCGCATGGCCGCGCCGGGCAGTCTGCTCGATCGCGACGAAGCGTTGCGCCTCTGGACGGAAGCCAATACGTGGTTCTCCTCCGAAGTCGGGAAAAAAGGACAGATCAAGGTCGGGCAACTCGGCGATCTGGCCGTGCTGTCGGCGGACTACTTCAGCGTGCCGGAGGACGAGATTCAGGACATCACATCGGTGCTCACGATGCTCGGCGGCAAAGTCGTCTATGGCGATGGAGACTTCGGCAGCCACGCCCCCGCACTGCCGCCCGCCATGCCCGACTGGTCACCTGCACGCCATGGCGTGGGGTATCAACCGCGCCAGCCGCAGGTGCTCAACGTGAGTGTGAGCTGCGCATGTGCAACCTCGTGCGGCGTGCACGGCCATGCGCATGCGAAGGCGTGGTCGGCAGGCGTGCCGGCGGCCGACGAGAGCGGCTTCTGGGGCGCGCTTGGCTGCTCGTGCTGGGCGTTCTGAACCCACGGATCGCAGACGCAAACACCGGAGACTTCCATGAAGCTGTATCTCGTATCGCTTGCCGTCGGCGTGCTCGTCGGCATCATCTACGGCGGTCTTGGTGTGCGCTCCCCCGCGCCCCCGGCCGTCGCGCTCATCGGGTTGCTGGGCATGCTCATCGGCGAACAGGTCGTGCCGCCCGTCAAGCGTTTGCTCGCGGGCGAGCCGGTCAACCTGGTGTGGTTCCATCGCGAGTGCGTGCCAAAGATCACCGGCTTGCCGGGCCCGGTGGCGAAGGCATCGGACGCCGACAAGACCGTCGATACGCCCAAAGCCTGAACATCGGTATGTCAATCTCGGCACGTCAATCGCGGCCTGCCGATCGCAACATGCCTATCGCGGCACCCACGACCGTTCGCACGGCTGAGGGCGAGGTGCGTCGAAACGATTCAAACGGAGCTCGCGCGGGCGCCGGTCACCCCGCGCGCCTGCAGGAGCGTCCCGATCTCCGCGCGGTCCGCCTCCGGGAACATCTCGATGTCCAGGCGTGACCAGGCAGCGTCCAACGTGTCGACACTGACGTCCAGCGAAACCAGACTCTTCCAGAGCGCCGTGCGCTCGCCGCCTTTGAACGGCACGAGCTTGATCAACTCCACGAACTGAAGCACGATTGCCTGTCTGAGCTGAACGCGGGCCTCGGGCATCTTATCCTCGACAAACTGCTCGATGAATTGCTTGCCGGCGTCCTCGCTCTGCTTGACCGCATCGCACCACGCAGGTAATTCCTTCTGGTACGGATTAGGCCTGTTGCGTGCCGTCGCGACTGCATGCTCTGAGCCGATTGCCAGACTGGGCAAGTCAAGCGGCAGACTGTAGGACGTCGGCAAAGGCATGGCGGTGTCGAAGTCTGCGGCCATGTCCTCCGGCGGCCGGATCACCGTACGCGACGAAATCGCGGTGGGAAACGATCCCGCGCCGTCGTCGAGCTTCTCGACAATCGAATCCGACATCGGGGCCTGCCGGGTCGTGCGCATGACCACGATTCCGTCGCCATCCACTACCGGTGGCCGAATTTCGATCGAATCGATCGGCGACACGCTGCCGGCACCCGAACTTGCTTGCGTATTGATCATGATGGGTCTCCATCGGTGAGAGGGGAGTCCCCACTTTGGCACCGATAGCGCACATCACTTTGCGAGACAGTCAGGCCTCTTCGGTTCTTGCGCCACGACAGGGGCGACAGGAGCCTTCACCCAGCGTTCGACGCGGCTCGATACCCAAAAACGCGGCTTGGCAATGGCGTCGTATGGCGCCACTGCCAAACCACTGCCGAGCCACTACCAAGAGACCACCAAGCTACGAGCGAGGTATTCCCCAGCTATCGCCAGTCGCTTGGTTCGCTGCCGCCCCGATCACGATTGGGCGTCGAAAACCTCACGGGCCACGCGGAAGCTATCGATGGCCGCCGGCACACCGGCGTAGATCGCCGCCTGCAGGAAAACCTCCGCGATTTCCTCCTTCGTTACCCCATTGGTCAGCGCCCCGCGCACGTGCAGTCTCAGCTCGTGCGGCCGATTCATCACCGTGAGCATGCCCAGATTCAGCAGGCTGCGCGTGCGACGATCCAGCCCCGGGCGATTCCATATCTCGCCCCAGCAGTACTCGGTCACCAACTCCTGCATCGGACGATTGAAGGCGTCCGCCGATGCGATCGACTTGTCGACGTACTCGCTGCCCAGCACTTCGCGGCGCGTCTTCAGCCCCTTGTCGAACAGTTCCCGGTTCATGAGATGCCCTCCGCTCAGCGTGCCTTGGCCGCCGTGGCGACCCACTGATCCATCTGGGCCTTGTTCGCGGCAATCCACTCGTCCGAGAGTCGGGTGATCAGCGCGGGCGAGCCCCCTTCCTTGCTAATGATGGCTTCCCACTGCGACCACGTCTTGCCCGGGAAGCGGATCTGCTCGATCAGCGCCTTGACGGCCGGGTTCGCGGCGATGAACTGCTTGTTCGCCACCGAACCCCAGTTCCACGACGCCATGGCCATGCGGCACGGATTCGCGCCGCCCGCGCATCCCTCGACATTGTTCACGAGTGCGGAACCCTTGTTCGGGACGTTGGGCGGCAACGCGTCCGCCGGCGTGGGCAGCCACACCACGTCCACGCCCGGCACCAGCGCGTTCGTCACCCACGACGGGCTCCATGCGTAGAAGAACGCCGGCTTGCCCTGCCGCACCTTCGTGACTGCCTCGACCATGAGCGCTTCGTACTTGCCGCGCACGGCCTTGATCGTCGGCTTCAACCCGAATTTGTCGAGCTGATAATCGACGACGTCGCCGCAGCTCCAGCCCGGATCGCAACTGATCAGTTCCGCCTTGCCGTCCTTGCCGAAGAGTCCGGCAATCTTCGGATCCTTCATCTGTTCGAGGCTGGTGATGTGGTACTGCTGCGCCGTCTTCTTGTCGATGAGATAGCCGTTGATCCCGTCCCCCGCAATCAGTCCGGCGCCGACCACCATTGCCTGCGCCGCCACGGCACGAAAGCCCGGTTCGCGCTGTGGAAAATTCACGTCCGTGGCAAGGTCGATGTCGCCCTGCGCGACCGCCTGGAAGAACAGCGTGGTGTTCATCGTGCTGAGCTTGACGTCATAGCCCAGCCCCTTGAACGCTTTCGAGACGATCTGTGCGACGACGTAATTGCCGCCGAAGCTGTCGCTCTGCGCGTAATGAATCGTCTTTCCCGTGCCCGGCAGCGTTTGCGCGTGCAACGCACCCGCCGCCACCAGCGAAAGCGTGAACGAGGCAACCGCCTTTGCGAATCCTTTCATTGCTGCTCTCCAAGACTTGTTCGATCTTTTGCGATCGTCGAGTGATCGGCCCACAGGCGCAGAGCCCGTCGGCGCCTGCAGGCACGGGTGCCGTGACGCGACAGGGTCGTCGCGCCCGGCGCTACGAAATTTCGGCGCCACGAAAATTTGTTGCTACCGAAAACAGAACGGCTAATCAGAGATACCGAAACGCATACGCACGGGTCACATCCGATCACAGCGCTTCGCGTGCATCCGCCGCACGCGCCGTCGGGGGCACGTCGCCCGCTACCTGACGCTCCCCGCGAAACAGGCGCGAGATGACCGCACGAAACGTCTGCTGATCGCGCGGTCGGGTGCGCGCCAGCTTTTGTGTGAACCGGTCGAGCATCATGGCCAGCAAAACGATGGCGATACCGCCGACGGCGGCGCGCCCGACGTCGAGCCGCCCCAGTCCCTGCAACACCACGAGTCCGAGACCTTCCGCACCGATCATGGCGACCACGACCGACATCACCATCGCCGTAAGCACGGTCTGGTTCAGTCCACCGAGAATCGTCGGCACGGCCAGCGGCAACTGCACCTCCCACAGCAACTGGCGCTTGTCGGCACCGAACGCCAGTCCGGCTTCCACGATTTCGTGCTCCACCATGCGAATGCCCAGATGGGTGAAGCGAATGAGCGGCGGCATGGCCGCAGTCACGACCGCCACTTCGCCCGGCACGTTGCCCACACCGAAGAGCATGACCACGGGCACCAGATACACGAACGTGGGCGTCGTCTGCATGATGTCGAGCACCGGGCGCACCACAAGCCATACCCGTTCGCTGCGCGCGCTCCAGATGCCGATCGGAATGCCGACGAGCGCACAGAACAGAATCGCCGTCGTGATGAGCGAGAGCGTCGTCATCGCTTCGTTCCACACCCCGAGCATCGCGATGGCCACGAACACCACGGCACTGAAGGCCGCCACGCCAAGACTTGCCAGACGCCAGCACAGCACGAACGCAATCACCACCATCACCGGAAACGGTGCCGCATGAAACACGCTGTCGTTGAAGGTAAGCAGGCGTTCGACCGGCCATTTGATGAGCAGGAACAGCGGACGCATATGGAGCGCCATCCACTGCACGCCCTCCTGAATCCACTGGTCGAAGGGGAAGACGGCAAGTTGGTCTGCATTAAGCATGATGGTCTCCTGCGCTCGCTGTAGCGCCAATTCGGGCAAGCAACTGCCTCACATCCAGCACGCCGATCAGCTTGCCGTTTTCATCGGTCACGCCCATCGGCTCGTCGGCGTTAAAACGCGCCGCAACATCGACCAGACGCATATCCGCCGGCACGCACGGCAAGCGATGGTCCTGTTGTGCCAGCACGGCAGGCACAGGGGCCATCACCGAGCGCGCGTCGAACAACCGGGCCCGGTCGACGTCGCGCGTGAAAGCCGCCACGTACTCGCTGCCCGGCTCCAGCACGATCTGCTGGGGCGTGCCCTCGCGCACCAGACGCCCCTCGGACATGATCGCGATACGCGTGCCGAGCTTGAGCGCCTCCTGAAAGTCGTGCGTGATGAACAGGATCGTCTTGTTGAGCGTGTGTTGCAGGCGCAGCAACTCGTCCTGCATTTCCGTGCGGATGAGCGGATCGAGGGCGCTGAAGGCTTCGTCCATGATGAGTACGTCCGCCTCGGTCGCGAGCGCGCGTGCCAGTCCGACACGCTGACGCATGCCGCCGCTCAGTTCGTGAGGCATGTGATACGCCCAGCGCGCCAGCCCGACCACACTCAGCACTTCCTCTGCGCGACGACGCCGCTCGCTCGCGGGCATGCCCCGCAGTTTCAGCCCGAACTCCACGTTCTCGATGACACGTCGATTCGGCAGCAACGCGAAGTGCTGGAACACCATCGAGATGCGATTGCGGCGCACCTCGCGCAGGCCGCGTTCGTCGAGCGCGCAGATATCCTCGCCGTCGAGCAGAATGCGCCCCGCAGACGGCTCGTTCAGCCGGTTGATGCAGCGTGCAAGCGTCGATTTTCCGGAGCCGGACAAGCCCATGATCATGTAGATCGCACCGGACGGCACCGTGAACGAGACGTCGTCCAGGCCCACGACCTGACCGAGCGTTTCGAGCACGTCGGACTTGCGTTTGCCCTCGCGCAACATGGACAGCGCGCGCGCCGGCTTGTCCGCGAAAACCTTGTACAGGTTCTCGATTCTTAGTCGGTCAGTCATGGCCAACCTCCTCAATTTCCGTAGAAGTCAGGTCCCTGGCGGTCTGAGGCATGAACGCCGCCAGCGGGGAAAAGTCCGTGGGCACCAGAATGCGGTTCTCCGCCGTTTCGATCAATTCGGACAGACGCGGAATGAACGCCTGCCAGCGCTTGTCCTGCGCGAGTCGGGCGCGGCGACGCGCACGCTCGTCCAGACTCGGGTACGCCCAGAGATGCGTGACCTGACTCAGCACGCCGATCTCGGTCGTGAAATACCCGACCAGATGCCCGAGAATGGGTTGCTGAATCGCGATCCCCTCGGTACGGACAAGATTCAGGTACTGACTCATGCAACCGTTGCGAATACGGTAGATGCGCTCTTCGACGATCATGCGGCACTCCCTGCCCGTTGCGGGTCGGCAACATCGTCGGCGAGGAAATCGCGCAGCAACCCGGCGACCTGCCCGGCTGCTTCGACCAGAATCGAATGCCGCATGCCCGGCAGAATGGCCAGTTGCGAGCCGACGATGCACTCATGCATAAAGCGCGCCATGCGCGGGTTGGAGCCCTGATCGTCTTCGCCGGTCACGATGAGCGTCGGCACGCGGATCTGATCGATGAAGCCGCCGAAGTCGGTCTCCGCCAACACCCGGTATGCCGACGCATAGCAATCGGGATCGTTCTGCGCGTTGCGCTCGCGCAGGTAGGCGATACGCTCGGGATACCTTGCCTGAAAGTCTTCGGTGAGCCAGCGCGAGAGCGAGGCGTCGTAGTGCGCGCCGCGCTCGCCGCTTTGCAGCGCCGCGAGTCGTGCCAGCACGCGCTCACGCTCGTCTTTGGTGCGCCCCGACACCGTGGCGAGCAGCGCGAGACGGCGCAAACGCGTCGGATGCGACAGCGCAAGTCGCTGGGCGATCAGGCCGCCGAGCGAAAAGCCGGCCAGGTCGAACGTCGCAAACCCCACGTGATCGGCCAGCGCCAGCGCGTCGGCGACGAAATCGTCGATCTCGTAGCGTCCCTTCACGCGCGACGAGCGGCCGTGACCGCGCAGGTCGAAGGTGAGGATACGAAAATCGTCCGCCAGCAAGCCGGCCACGTCGTCCCAGGCTTCCTGGTAAGACCCCACGCCGTGAATGCAGACGAGCGGACGAGTACCGCGTCCCAGCAGCCGATAGGCCAGCGAGACATCGCCCACTTGCAGCGTCTGCTCGGGGGGCACATCGGCAGCCACGGCGGCCCCGGTAGCGTGGGCAGTTTCGGTCATATCGCGCGCACGCATAGGTCAGCGGCCCGCCGATGCGAACGCTGCGGGACGCACCGCCGACTCGGCCTGCTTAGCCGCAGCCCCCGCAGCCCCCGCCGCCGCCGCGCTCGCCTGTCCGGCGCGTTGCGCCTCGCGCGCTGCGAAATGCGGCATGACTTCATCGATGAACAGCCGCAGCGTCTTGACCTGCAACTCGAACGGCAGGTTGAACGACAGGCCGAGGCAGAACTGGTCGACCCCCTGCGCTTCGTAGACTTCGAGCTTGCGCACGATCTCGTCCGGTGTGCCGAACATCAGGTTTTCGCGAATCGCCGCCGGGTCGTAGTTCGCCCGCCCGACGACCGACTCGTACGGCACGGCCTCAGGAAAGCCATTGTTGACGGTGCCGATGTTCTGCATCAGGTTCTCGAACGTGCGGCCGAAGTCCACGCTGTGGCGCACCGCGACTTCCCAGTCCTGCGCCCGGTCGTACACGCAGGTGCGACGCAGCATCATGAAACGCGGACGCGCACGCTCCGGATGGTCGGCCACCGCCTTGCGGAACTTCTCGCCCAGTACCGCGACTTCGGACACGGGTGCGGCGAGCGGCGTGGACAGAATGTTGGCCCCAACGCCAACCGCCCAGTCGAAGCTCCCCGGGTCACGCGTGGCCACCCAGATCGGCGGATGTGGCTGTTGCAGCGGCTTGGGCACCGACGTGGCGAGTGGGAACTTCCAGTAGTGCCCGTCGTGCGCATAGTCGCCCTCCCACAGCTTCTTGACTGCCGGGACCAGCTCCTTCATGTAAGCCACCCCCTCCTGCTGCGGAATGCCCCCGGCCATGCGGTCGAATTCATACTGATATGCGCCGCGCGCGATACCGAATTCGAGACGCCCGCCCGTGAGGTGGTCGCACATGGCGGCCTCGCCGGCCAGCCGGATCGGCGACCAGTACGGCGCCACGATGGTGGCAGTGCCCAACCGGATCTGCTCGGTGTGCTGCGAGAGCCACGTGAGCGTGATGAACGGGTTCGGCGAGATGGTGCATTCGATGGTGTGGTGCTCGGCGGTCCACAGCGTCTCGAATCCGCCCTCGTCGGCGATGCGCGCGAGGTGCAGCATGTTGCGCACGGCGTCGCTCATCGTGTCCTGCGGCGAGAAACGCTCCATGCTGAGCGAAACGGAGAATTTCATGGGTGGATCTCCAGTGAGTTTTCGTTGGGGTTGTGGGCTCGATCAGCGCAGACGGATCACGAACGGATCCTGCATCGCCCCTGAGTAATCGATCACGACGTTCTTCAGACGCGAGAACTCGCGCATCACCTCGAAGCCGCCGCGACGGCCATAGCCGCTGTGCTTGGTGCCGCCATTGGCGGACATGTACGCCGCCGAGCGATAGGTGTTGATCCAGACGGTGCCCGCCTCCACGTCGCGCGCGAAGCGCATGGCGCGGTCGATGTCGCGGGTCCAGATGCCGGCGGCCAGGCCGTACTCGGTGGCGTTCGCCAGTTCCATGAGTTCGGCCTCGTCGGAAAACGGCATGACGCCGACCACAGGCCCGAAGATCTCTTCCTGCATGAAACGCATGTCGTTACGCGCCTGCGTCATGACGGTCGGCTCGTAATACCAGCCGCCGGCAAGGTCGTCGCGTGCCGGGCGCTGGCCGCCGGCCGCCACGCGCGCGCCTTCCTGAATGCCGGACGCCACGTAACCCTCGACCTTGTCCAGCTGCGCGGCCAGCGCCAGCGGGCCGATGTCGGTGTCTTCGTGCGCCGGGTGTCCCACGCGCACACGACGCGTGCGCTCGACCAGCGCTTCGACGAAACGCTCGTAGACGGATGCCTCGACGAAGCAACGCGAACCCGCCACGCAAGTCTGACCTGCCGCGGCAAATACGCCCGAGACCACGCCATTCACAGCGCGCTCGATGTCCACATCGCCGAACACCACGTGCGGCGACTTGCCGCCGAGTTCCATCTGACACGGCACCAGATTCTGCGCGGCGTTGCCCGCGATCTTTCGTCCCGTCACGGTGCTGCCCGTGAAGACGTATTTGGCAATGCCGGGGTGACGCGTGAGCGCGTCGCCGGTGGTCACGCCGTCGCCCGTCACCACGTTGACGACGCCCGGCGGAATTCCGGCTTCGATGACCAGTTCGGCGAGCGCGAGGGTGGAAGCCGTGGCGTGCTCCGACGGCTTGACCACAATGGTGTTGCCGATCGCAAGACACGGCGCGAGCGTGCCGGTGAGCATCATCAGCGGCGAATTCCACGGAATGATCATGCCGACCACCCCGATCGGCTCCCGGGTGTTGAAGTTCAGCGTGTCGAGCTTGTTGACGGGGATGGTGTCGCCCTGCAGTTTGTCCGCCATGCCGGCGAAATACGAGTACGAATCGGGAATCGCGCGCATCTGTGCCCGCATTTCCTTGAGCAGCTTGCCGTTGTCGCGGCACTCGATGGCGGCGAGCGCTTCCGCGTTGGCAAGCACCAGCTCACCGAGCTTGCGCACCAGCTTGCCGCGCTCCGTTTGCGTCATGCGTCGCCATGCGGGATTGACGAGCGCCGCCTGCGCAGAGCGCACGGCACGGTCGACGTCGAGCGCGTCGGCTTGCGCGAATTCGTACCATGCACGGCCGGTCGTCGGGTCGTAGCTCGGAACGTATTCGTTGCTGTGCGGCGCGGTGAACTGTCCGTCAATAAACAACTGCTGGCGTGAGCCTTCCAGCGTTTGTACCGTCGTATGCATCGATTGACTCCAGGGTCAGACTTGGGAGAGTTGGGTCCACGGCTGCGCATCGCTCACCATCGCGATACGCCCGCCGTCGTGGGAATCCATGTAGATGCCGAAGTGGCCGCCGGCCGTCTCGCGCACGTAGCGACGCACCATCGAGCGAATCTCGCGTGACGCGATGTCGTCGTAGGGCAGCTGATCGAACGGGAAGAACCGGAAGTTCGGCGGGAGTTCTTGCTGCGAGAGCGGTTGTGCGAGTCGCGCCCGGTACATCAGATAGCCGGGATCGCTCTCTGCGGTGTCGAACACCGAATAGAGAAAGGTGTCGTGCGGCACCAGCGCCAGTTCGCCGCCACCGGTGAGCGGCAGGCGCCCGTTGGCGAGTCGGCGCGGCGCGCTGGGCAGCACCCAGCCACCCCTGCCGTCCTGCGCGAGCAACAGGCTGCCGTTGGCGTCGATCAGATAGCCGACGATCATGTCGTGCGAGGACAGCCAGCCCGGCGGCAGCGGATCCTTCACCTGCGCATAGCGGCCTCGACAGAAGCCGAGGGGCGCAGCCGGGCTCGTACCGAATGCCTGAATCTGACCGATCAGGATGAGGTGATCGCCGGCGTCCACGCGGTTGTGCACGGTGCAGTCGAACCACGTCAGACAATCCGTGAGGACCGGCGCGCCGGTGTGGACCACGTCATGCCCGAGCGTCGTGAACTTGTCCGCGGACTTCGATGCAAACAGGTTCGACACCTCGGTCTGCCCCTCGTGCAACAGATTGACGGCGAAGTGCGCCGTGCTCTGAAACACGGGATAGCTCGCCGCACTTTTACCGATGCATACGAGCAACAGGGGTGGATCGAGCGAGACGGACGTGAAGGAGTTGGCGGTCATGCCGCGCGCACGACCCGCTTCGTCGCGTGTGGTGACCACGGTCACGCCCGTCACGAACGTGCCGAGCGCGCGGCGCAGCGCTACCGGGTCGATGGCGGAGATTGCGCTCGCGCAGGCATCAGCGGGCGTCGGTGTCTGGCTCTGTTGGGCGACAGCTTGCATGTCGTTCACCTCGAAACGTCATTACGTTGAGGTCAACGATAGGCGAGGACTTTTTTGTCAGCTTCCGTCGAATCGCAGGAGAAGCGACATCATTTACTCTCGATTGCGCGGCAGGGTTTTCATGGAGGCACTCGCCACGCGCCCGCCGGCACGCAGATTCGACGTGCCAGGCATCGTGGCTTTGGCCTTCGTCGCTTCGCCGGAAGATGTCCGCCCCGAGGCGTTGGGAGTCGCGCCCTTCGTCAGCGTATGGAGGTGAATCGCCAGTTCCACCGCAAACCGACGCTCGGGCGTCTCCACGTCGATCCCGAACAGCTCCTGGATGCGCGTCAGACGGTAGCGCAGTGTCGTAACGTGCAGGCCCATCGCGTCGGCGCACGGCTGACTGCGGCAACCGGCGCGCAGATATTCGGCCAGCGTCTCCAGATATGGGGATCCTGACTGCCGGTCGTGCTCGACGAGCTTGCCGATGGTGCCGTCCACGAAACCATGGACGTCGGAAGAATCGGCGGCCCCCATGAGCATCGGCAACGGGCCGAGTCCCGGCATGTCGAGCGGGCCGCTGCGACCGAACTTGCGCGCCACGCGGATCATGCGCCAGCAACGCTCCCATTCGCGGGCGAGGGGCTCCAGTCCCTCGCACACGTCGCTCATGACAACGATTGGCTCACGTCCCAATGACCTCGCCAGCGCTTCGCTCATGCGTCGGGCAAGACGCGCGAGCGTGGTGTCGTCGGCGGCGCCGTCCTGCGGCACCAGACAGACCAGACCGCCGCCGACCGTCACGATATGCATCGGCACGCTCAACTGTCGGGCGAGCAATTCGACCGTGCTGTGGCTCTCGAGCGAGAGGTGTCCGGCCGCACGCCCTGCGTCTGCATTCGTTCGCTGGTCGGGATAATCGACGACCATCATGCGCAGCGGCGCGTCGAGCGCCACGCCCAGACGGCGAGCGCGACCCAGAACGTCGTCCTCGTCGCGCCAGCGGCGCTCCACGATCTCGAAAAACAGTTCGGTGAGCGTGCGCGTCTCGAAACGGAATCGCACGACGCTGCGCATGAGCTGAACGCTCAGCGCGAAGCGAGCACTTTCGAGCAGTAGCTGCTGGAGATCGCTCAAGGCGTCGTCGCCGAACGTGAGCAGTGCCCCAACGAGATCGTCGTCGACCATGAGCGGTTCGATCCATGCGCCAACGATGGCCTGGGCGGACGGACGGCCAAGCGGTATGTCGAGTCGCGTCTGACGGTAGCGTTGCAACGCGTCGCGCACCGTCGTACCGAGTTCGCGACCCTGTGCGCCCGAGAGCGAGCGTGTCCACGCCGCATCGTCCATCTGCGAGGGAACGGGCGAGGCGGATGCGTGCCATCGATTCGCAAGGAAATCGATGACGAGCACAGGGCGTCCGATCAGATCGCCCAGCGACGACGTCAGTTGATCGAGCGAGCCGCCGGCGAGCACGTCGCCCAGCAACGTGCGCTGGGCTTCGAGCGTGCGTTGCAAACGCTCATGAGCCATCACCTGCGCACGCTGACGATGCGCGCGCTCGACGGCGATCGCGCCGAGGTGCACGACCGTCGCCATGAAGGTCAGATCGTCGTCGCCGACATCGCGGACCTTGCGCGAGGCGACCGTGAGCACCATGGGCCGCCCCTCCGTATCGCGCGAGGCCATCGGCAGCACGAGCACCGTGCGATAGCCGCGTTCCTGCGCTTCGCGCCGGTAACCGGGGAATTGCGTGCTTTCCAACGCATCGCGAATGTAGACGGGCTCATTGGTCTGCAAAGCGATGAGCGACGGACTGGTCGCCAGCTCCCAACGGTCCTCGACATGCTGCGGCAGCATGCTCGTCTCGAAACGCGTGATCACGAGCCCATAGCCATGCGCGAGGTCGATGCTCATGACCGAGCCGAGATCCCAACCGCCTTGCTGCACTGCGCCACGCACGAGGTCGCGAAACAGCGCCTCGATATCTTCGTCGTTGCTGATCTGACTGGCGACATGGCGCAACGCCATGAGCTGTTGGTGATGTTCCGGCATCGCTTGTCTCCTTGCCTGCCAAAAAATCTACACCAAAGCGTCGGAAGAAAAAAAAGATCTTCCGACGTTCCGATGGAAGACCCGCGCGTTTCGGCACCCTAGCATGGGTCACATCGGCAAGCCACGAACCAGTCGCGAGCGTTTGCCAGCTATTTCCGAAGCGCGCCGGGTCGTCTCGGTGCGCAGCCTTCGAACCCTCTCGCGGCGATTGCAGCAAGAGACGGCATCGCTATTGCAGCGCAACAGGAGACACCCGTGAAACAAGAGCTTCGCAAGATCGCAACCTTCGTCGAGACCACCTACCGCGAAGGCGGCAAGGCCGCCGAGACGCCCGTCACAACGGTCGTCGTCGCCGCGGTGATTCGCAACCCGTGGGCCGGCCAGGGTTTCGTGGAGAATCTGCGCCCGGAGATCCTTCGCCTCGCACCGGCGCTCGGCGCGCTCATGACGCAACGGCTGGTCGAACTCATGCCCGGCGAGCGTGTCCAGGCCTACGGCAAAGCCGCTGTCGTGGGCACGAACGGTGAAATCGAACATGCTTCGGCCATCATCCACACCCTGCGCTTCGGCAATCTGTTCCGCAGCGCGGTGAACGGCACGGCGTTCCTGCCGTTCACGAACACGCGCGTCGGCCCGGGCACGCTGGTGTCGGTGCCGATGATTCACAAGTCGGAGACGGGCAAACGCTCGCACTTCATCACGGCAACGTTCCAGATGACGGACGCCCCGGCCGCCGACGAGATCCTGCTGGCGATCGGCGCGTCCGACGGCGGCCGCGTGCATCCGCGCATCGCCGACCGGTTCCAGGACATGGAAGAGATGGCCAGCGATGCGGCTACCTCCGCGGCTCCCGCTGCCCCCACCGCCCCTGTTGCTCCCGTCGGTCCCGAATCACTGAGCGAGCGCCGCGATGCCGTCCGTCATTGCCTTCCTGAGCCGGATGTCGCCGGACTATCAGCGTCCGTACCTCGACGCGCTGCGCCGAGCGCTGCCCGGCGAAACCATCGCGCCGCTGGCGGCGTTGTCGGCGTCGCAACGCGAGCAAGTGCGCGTCGCCGTGGTCGCAAACCCGGATCCGGCCGACGTGGCCGCGCTGCCCGGCCTGCTGTGGATCCAGAGTCTGTGGGCGGGTGTGGAGTCGCTCGTCGCCGCACTCGGGCCGGGCAGTCCGCCGATCATGCGGCTGATCGACCCCGAGATGTCGCGCACCATGGCCGAAGCCGTACTCGCCTGGACCTACTACCTGCAACGGGACATGCCTCGCTATGCGCGTGCGCAGACGCAGCGGGTATGGGCGCAGCACCCCTATCGGAAACCGTCGCAAACGCATGTGGGATTGCTCGGCCTGGGTGAGCTCGGACAGGTCGCCGCAGCACGATTGCGCGAGGCCGGATTCGTCGTGCGCGGATGGCGCCGCTCGCCGAAGACGCTCGACGGCATCGAGACCTTTTCGGGCGAGGACGGCCTGAACGCCATGCTCGGCAGCAGCGACATCGTCGTCAGTCTGATGCCGCTGACCGCACAAACCCGAGGGATGCTCGATGCCGGTCGCCTCGCTCGCATGAAAGCGGGCGCCTCGCTCATCAATTTTTCGCGCGGCCCCATCGTCGTCACGAGCGCGCTGCTCGACGCGCTCGATCGCAACCACCTCTCACACGCGGTGCTGGATGTCTTCGACGTCGAACCGCTGCCGGTCGATTCGTTACTGTGGAGCCATCCTCAGGTAACCGTGCTGCCGCACATCTCCGCCCCCACCGATCACGAGACGGCTGCGCAGGTGATTGCCCGGAACCTGCGCGAGTTTCGCGAGACCGGTCGCATTCCCGGCAACGTCGACCTGGCGCGAGGCTACTGAGCATGTGTCGCGACCAGGCAATGCCCATGATGGCGCCACGCGTTCACCCGAGCGTCGATTTCCATCGGGACGGCGTGCAGCACGGCTTTCTGAAGATTCCGGACTCGAACGACACCAGCGCTTGGGGTGCCGTCATGGTGCCGATCACGGTGATCCGGCGCGGCGACGGCCCCGTCGCGCTGCTGACCGGCGGCAATCATGGCGACGAATACGAGGGCCCGATCGTGCTGTCGCGGCTAGCCAATGCCCTCAAGACGCGCGACGTCACCGGCACCGTCATCATCGTGCCATTCATGAACGCGCCCGCCGTACGTGCAGGAAGACGTACGTCGCCGCACGACGGCGGCAACCTCAATCGCGCCTTCCCGGGGCGCGCCGATGGCACGGTGACCGAGCGCATCGCCGATTACTTCTCCCGTTGCCTGTTGCCCATGGCGGATATCGTGCTCGATATTCATTCCGGTGGTCGCACGCTCGATTTTCTGCCGTTCGCCGCCATTCACGAACGCGAGGATGCCCAACAGCAGGCGCGCAGCGACGCGGCGATGCGAGCCTTCGGCGCCCCGTACTCGCTGCGCATGCGCGACCCGGATTCGCACGGTCTCTACGACAGCGCGGCCGAGTCGCAGGGCAAGGTGTTCGTCACGACCGAACTCGGGGGCGGCGGAACGGCAAGCGCGCGCCATATCGCCATCGCGCATCGCGGGGTGTACGGCGTGCTGGTGCACGCGGGGATCGTGCCGGCAGATGTGGCGTGGCGCGACGGCGCCGACGCCGTCACCAGTGCGCCGACGGTGCGACTCGCCATGCCTGACGACGACTGCTACCTCACCAGCGAACACGATGGATTGCTTGAGATGCGCCACGATCTCGGCGCGATGGTCAAGCGTTGCGACGTGATCGCCCGCATTCACGACGTGACGCGCACCGGCGCCGCACCGCAGGAATATCGGGCCCGCCGCGATGGTATGCTGATCGGCCGACACTTTCCGGGGCGCATCGGTATCGGCGACACGCTCTGCGTGTTGGCGGAGGTTCTGCCAGACGTCTCGCCGACCGCTTAGCCGCGACGCAGCGCCCCCTTTCCGAAGCATTCCGCCCATGGTGAAACTCGACCGTTTCGACCTCGCCATCCTTCGCGTGCTGGCCCGCGAAGGCCGCATCACCAAATCGCGTCTGGCCGAGCTGATTCACTTGTCCGTCTCGCCCACGTGGGAGCGCGTGCAGCGTCTCGAGACCGCGGGCGTCATTCGCGGCTATCGTGCCGACATCGACTGGAGCGGCGTGGTTCAGGTCAGCCGCATCGTGGTCGAAATCACGCTGGCGCGTCATACCGCGCATGACATGCAGCGCTTCGAGAGCCGCCTGCGTGAAGCCCCGGAGGTCGTGCAATGCCATGCCACGGGCGGTGGCGTCGACTACATCGTGCATGTGCTCGCGCGCGACATCGATCATTACCAGCGTTTCATCGACGACCTGTTGATGGCCGATTTCGGCATCGAGCGCTACTTTACGTACATCGTCACCAAGGTCGTCAAAGACCAGAGGGACGCGGCGCCCGGCTGGATCGATGCCGACTGATCGCGGCTAGCCGTAGCCAAACACGCCAAAACACGCAAAGACACGCAACGGCACGCCAATCCACCACTGACGCGATCTTTCCTGTCGCAACCCCGTCATTCGAAAGAAAGCGCAAATCCGCGCTCACCGAACAGAAAAAACACCGGGCCGCCGCCCCCCACAATCTCTGCATGACGAACGACCGCCATGTCAGGAGATTGCCGATGTTGCTCGACCACCCGGTGCTGTTCAAATCGCTTTGCTACATCGACGGACGCTGGACGCATAGCGACGACGCCGCCTCCCTCGCCGTCGTCGACCCTGCCGATCAATCGACGCTCGGCCACGTGCCGATGCTCACTCGCGCGCAGATTCGCATGGCGGTCGATGCCGCCGAGCGTGCCTTTTCGACATGGCGCTGGACCTCTGCCGAACAGCGCTGTGCAGCCTTGCTGCGCTGGCATGCCCTGATTCGGCAGCACGCCGACGATCTCGCGACGCTGCTCGCTCGCGAGCAGGGCAAGCCGCTGCATGAAGCGCGCGGCGAAATCGCCTACGGCGCGTCGTTCGTCGAGTGGTACGCCCATGAGGCGCGCCGTCTCGACGGTCGCACGATCACGTCTCACATCGACGGCGCGCAGTTGGGGACCGTACGCGAGCCGGTCGGCGTCGCCGCGCTCATCACACCGTGGAACTTCCCTTGCGCGATGATCACGCGCAAAGCCGCTGCCGCGCTGGCCGCCGGTTGCGCCGTGGTCGTAAAGCCCGCACACGAAACGCCGTTCAGCGCGCTGGCACTCGCCCAGTTGGCCGACGAAGCCGGACTGCCGCCGGGGCTCTTCAACGTGGTGCTGGGCGAACCGGACATGGCGATGCGCACGCTCGTCGGCGACGCTCGCGTGCGTGCCGTGAGCTTCACGGGGTCGACGCGCGTGGGGCAATTGGTCGCACAGGCCGCCGCCGCGAGCGGGATCAAGAAGCTGGCGCTCGAACTCGGCGGCAACGCGCCCTTCATCGTGCTCGACGACGTGGACCTCGACGACGCCGTGCGCATCGCCGTGGCCGCAAAGTTCCAGACCTCCGGACAGGACTGCTGCGCGGCCAACCGGATCTTCGTCGCACGCGCTCGCTACGGCGCGTTCGTCGATCGCTACACGCAGGCAGTCGCGCGGTTGCGCGTGGGACCGGCGTTCGCCGACAACGTCGATGTCGGCCCTCTCATGCATCAGGCGGCGTTCGACACCACGCTTGCGCGCGTGGACGACGCGCGCCGAAAGGGCGCCCAGATCACCGTGGGCGGCAAGCCGCATGCGCTGGGCGGCTGGTTCTACTGCCCGACCGTCGTGGCCGACGCTGCGCCCGGCATGCGCGTCTACGACGAAGAGAACTTCGGTCCAGTGTCCGCCGTGTGCGCGTTCGACTCGCTCGACGAGGTCGTCGCGCGGGCCAATGACACCGAGTACGGCCTCGCGGCGTATGTCTGTGCCCGCCGGGTCGACGAGATCTTTTCCCTCGTGCGACGGCTGGACTTCGCGATGGTGAGCGTGAACGGCGTGAAGTTCACCGGCGCGCCGATTCCGTTCGGCGGCATGAAGGCTTCGGGCCTGGGTCGCGAAGGCGGGAGCGACGGGTTCGAACCGTTTACCGAAACCAAATACTTCTGCCTGGGCAATCTCGGCATTCCCGTGCATCGGGCATGACTGTCCGCGCGTTGGGCGTCCCGACCGCTCAACGCTTTATCGCTATACCGCCATATCGCCACATCTCCATCGCGCTTCGCCTTCCCTTCATCGTCATCAAGGAGACACCCATGACCGCTTCGACCGACCAGCAGTTCGCGCACGACCGCGCACACTTCATGCACCCGTCCACGCACGCGGCCGACCACGCGAGCGGCGCATTGCCCGGCAAGATCATCCGCACCGCGCAGGGCATGCACATCGAAGATCACGAAGGTCGCCGCTACCTCGACGCCTTCGCGGGCCTGTACTGCGTGAACATCGGCTACGGTCGCACGGAAGTGGCCGACGCCATCCACAAGCAGGCGTCGTCGCTTGCCTACTACCACACGTATGTCGGCCACTCGACCGATGCCATCATCGAGCTTTCCCGGCGGATCATCGACTGGTCGCCGGCGGGAATGAAGAAGGTCTATTACGGGCTGTCGGGCTCCGATGCCAACGAAACCCAGATCAAGATCGTCTGGTACTACAACAACGTGCTCGGGCGTCCGCAAAAGAAGAAGATCATCTCGCGCGAGCGCGGTTATCACGGCTCCGGCATCGTCACGGGCAGCCTGACCGGGTTGCCGAGTTTCCATCAGCACTTCGACCTGCCGCTTGAGCGCGTGCATCACACCCTTTGCCCGCATTGGTACCGAAAGGCGCCCCCGGGCATGACCGAGCAGGCCTTCGTCGCGCATTGCGTGGAGGCCCTGGAGGCGCTCATCGCCCGCGAAGGTGCAGATACGATCGCCGCCTTCATCGGGGAACCGGTCATGGGCACCGGCGGCATCATCGCACCGCCCGAAGGCTACTGGGACGCGATCCAGGCGGTGCTGCGGCGTCACGACATTCTGCTCATTGCCGACGAAGTCGTGTGTGGCTTCGGGCGTCTCGGCTCGCCGATGGGCTCCCAGCATTACGGCATGACGCCGGACCTCATCACCATCGCCAAGGGACTGACGAGCGCCTATGCGCCGCTGTCCGGCGTCGTCGTGGGCGAGCGCGTGTGGGACGTGATCGAACGCGGTTCGCGCGAACATGGTCCGATGGGGCACGGCTGGACGTATTCCGGCCACCCGATCTGCGCGGCCGCGGCGCTCGCCAACCTTGACATTCTGGAGCGCGAGAATCTCACCCGGAACGCGGCGGAGGTCGGCAAGTACTTCGGCGAGCAGCTGCACGCGGCGTTCGACGCGCATCCGCTCGTGGGCGAGGTGCGCAGCGTCGGCATGCTCGCGGCGGTCGAGTTCATGGCCGACGGTGCGGCGCGGGTGCCTTTCGACGCTGCCATGAAGGTCGGCCCTCGTGTGTCGGCTGCCGCGCTCTCACGCGGCATGATCGCTCGCGCCATGCCCCACGGTGACATTCTCGGCTTCGCCCCGCCACTCGTCGCCACGCGCGCCGACGTCGACGAAATGGTCGGCATTGCTCGCGCCGCCGTGGACGACGTTGCCGGGCAAGTGCTGCGCTGACACCTCACCGCGCAGGGACGACGGCGCGAGTGTGCCCCCCACGAGAAGCAGCACAGGGCGCGCGCCGTCTCCGTCGGTTCGTAGGATGACCCCGAATTTCGGCACGTCTTAAATGAAGGGAATGACACGATGGCCCGCGCGCGGCATGCAACCCGCCATGCGTGGCGCGTCACGATTCCGGGTCATGACTCCGGGTCACGACTCCATTTTTCAATCGCTCCGACGAGGTGCCGCACATGTCCGACGAATCGCTGATCGAAGCCGATCGCCAATACCTGATCCACCCGGTTGCCGACTACCGCGCGCACGAGGCACAGGGCGCCACGGTGCTCACCAGCGGCAACGGTGCGTGGCTGCACGACGCCAATGGCAACGCGCTGCTCGACGGCTTCGCCGGGCTGTGGTGCGTCAACACCGGATACGGACAGCCGTCGATCGTCAAAGCGGCGACGGAGCAGTTGAACCGCCTGCCGTATGCGACAGGCTATTTCGGCTTTGCGTCGGCGCCGGCGATCCTGCTCGCGCAAAAACTGGTCGAATCGACGCCCCCCTCGTTGCAGCACGTCTACTTCACGCTGGGCGGCTCGGACGCGGTCGACGCCGCCGTGCGGTTCATCACGCACTACTTCAACGCCATCGGCAAACCTGAGAAGAAGCACTTCATTGCGCTTGAGCGCGGCTATCACGGCTCCTCCTCCACCGGCGCCGGACTGACCGCACTGCCCGCCTTCCATCGCAACTTCGATCTGCCGCTACCGACACAGCATCACATACCGTCGCCCTACCCTTACCGAAGCGCCACGCCCGATGATCCGCAGGCCATCATCGCCGCCTCGGTCGCCGCGCTCGAAGCGAAGGTCGGCGAGCTGGGCGCAGCGCACGTCGCGGCGTTCTTCTGCGAACCGGTGCAAGGCTCCGGCGGTGTGATCGTTCCGCCCAAGGGCTGGCTGCGCGCCATGCGCGAGGCCTGCAAGCGGCTCGACATTCTGTTCGTTGCCGACGAAGTCATCACAGGCTTCGGGCGTACCGGACCGATGTTCGCCTGCGAGGGGGAAGACGTCTCCCCCGACCTGATGACCCTCGCCAAGGGCCTGACCGCCGGCTACGCGCCCATGGGCGCGGTGCTGATGTCCGACGCCATTTACCAGGCGATCGCCGACGCGGCGAAGGGGGCGCCGGTCGGACACGGACAGACCTACTCGGCGCATCCGGTGAGCGCTGCGATCGGACTGGCATGCCTGAAGCTGTATGACGAGGGCGGCCTGCTGGCCAACGCGCAGGCGCACGGCAAGACGTTTGCCGACGGGCTCGACGCCCTGCTCGATCACCCGTTGGTCGGCGACTCGCGCCATCGCGGTTTGCTCGGCGCGCTCGAACTCGTCGCCGACAAAACGACACGTCAGCGCTTCGATCCGTCGCTCAGACTCCATGAGCGTATTGGCGCAGCGGCGTATCGCAATGGTGTGATCTTTCGCGCGTTCGGCGACAACATCCTCGGGTTTGCACCGGCCTTGTGTTTCAGCGCGGAAGAGTTCGCGGAATTGTTCGCGCGGGTGCGCGCGACACTCGATGACGTCCTCGACGCTGCCGACGTGCGTGCCGCGCTTCGCGATTGATCTCGTTGGCGCCCCGTCGCCCTCATTGCCCTGTCGCCCCGTCCGACTGGCCCCTGCTCCGGAGACTCACCGTATGTCGCTTTCCCTGTCACGCCCCGATCTGATACGCCGTCAGAACCTGATCAACGGCGAATGGACCGATGCCCGCGACGCGGGCCGCTATCCCGTGCACAACCCGGCGGACGACGCCGTGCTCGCCGAGGTGCCTGACAGCACCGCCGTCGACGCGCGTGCCGCGACCGACGCTGCCAGCCGTGCGCTCCCCACATGGCGCGACAGGCTGCCGCGCGAGCGCGCCGAAGTGCTCAGACGCTGGCATGCGCTCATCCTTGCGAACGCGGACGATCTCGGCAAGCTCATCTCGCTGGAACAGGGCAAGCCGCTTGCCGAAGGGCGTGGCGAAGTGGCTTACGGCGCCTCGTATGTCGACTGGTTCGCGAGCGAAGCGACGCGCGTGTACGGCGACATCATTCCGCAGCAACACCCCGGCAAGCGCATGACGGCAGTCAAGGAGCCCGTCGGCGTGGTCGCGGCCATCACACCGTGGAACTTCCCGCTCGCGATGATCGCGCGCAAGATCGCGCCGGCGCTGGCCGTGGGGTGCACCGTGGTCGCCAAGCCCGCCGAGGACACGCCGCTCACCGCGCTTGCACTGGCTGACCTTGCTGTCGAGGCCGGCGTGCCGCCGGGCGTGCTCAACGTGATAACAGCGTCGCGCACGCGAGGCATCGATGCCGTTGCCGACTGGCTGGCCGACGCCCGTGTGCGCAAAGTCACGTTCACCGGCTCGACGGCCGTCGGCATACATCTAGCCCGCGAATCGGCGGGCACGCTCAAGAAGCTCTCGCTGGAACTGGGCGGCAATGCCCCGTTCATCGTGTTCGACGACGCGGATCTGGCGTCTGCGGTCACGGGACTAATGGCGTCGAAATTCCGTAACGGCGGACAGACCTGCGTCTGCCCGAATCGCGTCTACGTGCAGGCCGGGGTGTACGACGCATTTGCCGAGCTGCTTGCCCGGCGGGTGGCGGCCTTGCATGTCGCCCCGGCCAGCGACACGAACGCGCAGATCGGACCGATGATCAACCGTCGCGCGGTGGAGAAGATTGAACGGCATGTCGTCGATGCGATGTCGCAGGGTGCGCGCGCGCTGACCGGCGGTGCGCCACTGCCCTCGCTCGGCGCGCATTACTTCGCGCCGACGGTGCTCACCGAGGTGACCGACAACATGCTCGTGAGTCAGGAGGAAACGTTCGGGCCGGTCGTGCCGCTCTTTCGCTTCGAGACGGAGGAGGAAGTCATTCGTCGCGCGAACGACACGCCGTTCGGATTGGCGGCCTACTTCTACACGCAGGACATGCGACGCGCGCAGCGCATGGCGCGTCGTCTCGAAGCGGGCGTGATCGGGATGAACGAAGGCGCCGTCTCGAGCGAGGCGGCGCCGTTCGGTGGCGTGAAAGCGTCGGGCTACGGACGGGAAGGTTCGAAGTACGGGCTGGACGACTATCTGTCGATCAAGTACGTCTGCCAGGGCGATCTGGACTGAGCGTTATCGCCTCGGGTCACAGGCCGATGCCGTACCGGCGAATCAACTCGGCCACGCGCGCCTTGTCGGCGTCGGGAATACGGCCCATGCCCACGAACGTCCAGAATTCTTCTACGGCAGCGTTGCCCTCGACGCCGTCGGCCAGCAGACATGCCAACGCATCCGCGCGGTCGTGGGGCGGCAGGATGTCCAGGCTCAGCACCAGGGCGTCCATCACGCGCTGCTTGCGGCTGCCTTTGAAGAAGCGTTCACTGATGTCGGCAACGAATTGCGTCCACGCCTCGGAGCCGCTTCCGGCCTTCGCCGCTGCGCTCCATTGACCGATCAGCGCGGGAGTCTGCTTCAGCGGCTCGCGGAAAAATGCGAAGTCTGCGGCAGGCGCGGGTGCGTCGGAGTCGAACAAGCGGCGTGCCGCCAGTATCGGCAGGCGCCGATGGGGCGCTGTCTGACGTACCGGCTCCGCGATGACCGCCGTTGCTATCGGACGTCTGCCGCCGTGCCGAAGTCTGATCGTCGCGATGTCCGCGCGAAAGCGCTCGTGCATAGGCGCGTGCCGCTGCTGCGGGGCGAGTGGGGTCGAGGGCGTCGTCGGCACGGTACCGAACGTCGTGGTGCTCACAGGATGCATGGCTGGCCTCCGCCAAGGAAAGAAGCTCGCATCCTGACAGCGCCGCGCCGGCTGACTTTGCGATAAGGTCGGGCGGTTACCGCTTCCGACGACGTGCGTGTGCTGTGTCGGTGCGGCTTCGGCCTGTCGTCATGCGCGACGCGCGAATGGGTACGGGTTGCAGTCGGGTGCGACGCGTCGCACCTGTCTTGCATGACGCCGCGCACGGCGGCATCGACATGGCATAAACTCCGTACTTCGACCTTTCGACACAACCCCGACTTTCGAAGCTTTGGGCCTCGATTCTGGTCCCTATCTTGGCCCCTATCTTGGTCCCGATCTTGGTCCCTTTACCGCGAAACCTCGCCTGCCACGATGTCCGACGTTACCCCTGACTCGAAAGAAAGCTCCGGCGTTGCCGTTATCGACCGTGCCTGCGCCATTCTTTTCGCGTTCAAACCGGACGACGGTGCGTTGACGCTCGCCGAGCTGGCTGCCCGCACCGGTCTCTACAAGAGCACGCTGTTGCGCCTTGCCGGCGCGCTGATTCAGCATCGGATGCTCGTGCGGCTTGACGACGGCCGCTATCAGCTCGGCCCGGCCACTTTCATGCTGGGCGCACTGTATCAGCGCAGTCTGAACCTTGGCGACATTCTGTTGCCCTTGATGCGTGAGCTGGCCGACGCCAGCGGCGAGAGCGTGTCGTTCTACGTGCGCGACGACGCCGTGCGCGTTTGCCTGCATCGTGTCGATTCGACGCATGCGGTGCGCTTCCACGTTCGGGAGGGCGATGTGCTGCCGCTCGAGCAAGGCTCCGGCGGGCTGGCATTGCTGGCCTTCGGCGGGGAAGTCGGCGACGTCTACGACCGTATTCGTGCAGACGGCTACAGCGTGTCGATGGGCGGTCGGGAACGCGATACGGCGGGGGTGTCGATGCCGGTGTTCGGCGTGCGTCAGGTATTGCGCGGCGTGATGACGCTGGCCGGACCCAGCTCGCGCATCGACCGGGCATTCGTCGAGCGTCATCTCCCCGATCTGTTCTCATGCGCCGCACGCGCCACCGACGGCCTCGGCGGGGACTCGCGGGCGGTGCGGGCCGCCTGGCGAGCGTTCGAGGCGACGAAAGCCGGAGGTTAGTCCCGAGGCAGCGAGCGCGCCGACTGGCCCGTGTATCGATAAGGCAACTGACGAGGCATCGGCCCCTTGTTGCGTTCGCCACGCGCGCGCTGTTCCCAGGCGTGCGCCAGAATGCCCACCGCTCGCGACAGGCAGAACACGCCACGCGCCAGTTCCGGCGCAAATCCCAACTCCGCGTAGATCACCGCCGTGACGCCGTCGATATTCATTGGCACCGGCTTCTGTTTTCGCGCCTTCAGATGCGCTTCGATGCCACGGGCAATGGCCGCGTAACGCCCGTCGACGACCCCGTTCGCGACAGCATCGTCGACCATCGCGAGCAAGCGTGTCGCCCTGGGATCCACAGGATGAAACCGATGGCCGAAGCCCGGCAGATACTTACCGTGCGCAACGTTGAAAGCGGCGATACCGTCGGCAACCGCAGCAGCCATCTCGGCAGATTCCGACGCCGCTGCGGACAACGCAACGGCCGACGTGCAAGACGCCCCTTCGTCAAGACGCCGCGCAATATCCTGGTACAACTCGACGGCCTGCTGCCCTGCGCCGCCATGCACGTCGTCGAGCGCATTGATCGCGGATGCCATCGCCCCATTGAGCGGCAAGCCACAACTCGTCGCAATGCGGGAGATGGCAATCGACGGCGCATGCGGGCCGTGATCCACCGAGGCGACGAGCGCCGCTTCCAGCAGTCGCGATTGCGCATCCGTCGGCAACTCGCCGCGCAACATCAGCCAGATCATTTGCGGGAAGCTGACGTTGCCGATGAGGTCCTGAATCGGATAGCCACGCACGTTGATCGATCCCGGATGGATATCGATGATCGAGGTGCTCCAGTAGTCGGCGCACAGCGCCGCAGCATCGAATGTCGGATTCATGGTCAAAGCGTTGTCGAAGATCAGATCACGCCGTCGGCGCGCAGTTGTTCAATGGCATGCGTGTCGTAGCCGAGCCCGGTGAGCAAGGTCACCGTATCGGCACCGAGCGACGGCGCGGGCGCACGCGGAGCGGCGTCGCCTGCCGAGAGCCGAAAACCGGCGCGCGTCACGCGTTGCGGTTGCGCTTCGGCCGGGACCGGCAATTCGCGCACGAATTCGCGTGAGGCGAGATGCGGGTGCGCAAGGACCTCGGGCACCGAGAGCACGCGTCCGGCGGGCACGCCGCTCGCGACGAGCTTCACCTCCCAGTTGGCTGCGCTGTCGTGCGCGAGCGCCGCTTCGATTTCGGCGTTGAGCGCGTGACGATTCTGCTTGCGTGTGTCGCGCTGCGAAAAACGGGGATCGTCGACGATGTCGGGACGTCCGATCAGGGCACAAAGGCTCACGAACTGCCGCGTCTCATTCGCCGCGATGTTGAGCAAGCCGTCGCGCGTGCGGAACGTACCCGAGGGCGCCGCTGTGAAATTCTCATTACCCATTGGCACCGGCGCGACACCGGCGTTCAGATAGTTGGAGACGACCCAGCCCATCGTGGCGAGCGTGGCTTCGAGCATGGAGACATCGAGCATGCGGCCCTGCCCGCTGGTGCGGGCGTCGAGCAACGCGGCGCAGATCGCGAACGCCGCCGTCAGTCCGCCGACGGTGTCCGAGACCGGATACCCCACGCGCAGCGGCGCGCTCGCGGCGTCGCCCGTCACGCTCATGACCCCGGAAATTCCCTGAATGATCTGGTCGTAGGCCGGGCGGGAAGACAACTCGCCCTGCGCGCCGAAGCCCGAAATCGCGCAATAGACCAGACGCGGGTTCACGTCGCGCAGCGCGTCGAAGTCGAGGCCCAGGCGGGTCATCACGCCGGGGCGAAAGTTCTCCACGAGCACGTCGCTCGATGCGACGAGGTCTTTGAGGATGGCTTTGCCTCGCGGGTCCTTCAGGTTCAGCGTGAGTGAACGCTTGCCGGCGTTTACCGCCACGAACGAAGCGCCCATCTGACGCGCCGCCGCCACCTTGTCGGCGCCCAGACGACGCGCCAGATCGCCCCCCTCCGGGTTTTCGATCTTGGTGACGTCAGCGCCCATCAGCGCCAGCTGATAGGCGCAGAAGGGTCCCGCAAGGACGTTGGAGAGATCGAGGACTTTCACCCCGGCGAGCGGCAAGGCCATGGTTGGCTCCTGAAAATGCATAGGTCGTTGATGCTGGGTGGATGCGGCGCAGCTGCTGAGTCGAGCGCGTAAGAGGAGCGCGTAAGAGGAGCGCGTAAGACGAGCCGACCGGATCAGTGCGAGATCTCGTCGAGCGTGCGCTGATTGGTACGCGGCCCAAAAATACCGATGGACGCCATAACCATGACCATCGCGAACGTGATCAGCGCGAACACCCCGGTCACGTCGAAGTGACGCAAGGCGAACGCAATCATGAATCCGGAGAACATGGCCGACAGACGCGACATCGAGTACACGAAGCCCACGGCACGGGCACGAATGCGCGTGGGAAACAGTTCCGTTTGATAAGCGTGATAGCCCACGGAGAGTAACGTGCCGCACAGCGTGATCGCCACGCCCAGGACCATCAGCATGACGGGCGACGTCTGCATGGCGAACAGCGAACCGAACACCGCAATACCTAACGCGGCGAGCACGACAAGCGTCTTGCGCTCGATACGGTCGGCGATGGCCATGCCGATGAGCGGGCCGAACGGGTTCGACATCGCGATCACGAACGAGTACATCAGGCTGTGCGTAACCGTGATGCCCTTGGACACGAGCAATGTGGGCACCCACGAGGCGAAGCCGTAAAAACCGATCGCCTGGAACAGATTGAAGACCAGCAGGGTGATGGCGCGACGGCGATATGGCTTGCGCCAGATTTCGCGGAACGATGCCTGGGTGGCGACGGGTTCGGCGCTTGGCACAGGCGGGGGAAGCGGGCGGCCGAACTCGCGTTGCACGCGGGCTTCAAGGTCTGAGAGCACCGCTTCGGCTTCCGCGCTACGGCCTCGCTGCGCCAGCCATCGCGGACTTTCCGGCACGCGCCGGCGGATCGCCCAGACCACCAGTGCACCGAGCGAACCGATGATGACGACGGTGCGCCAGCCATCCATGCCGAAGACCTGCTGCGGCACGAGCCACCACGAAAGCAAGGCCACGGCAGGCACTGCAAGGTACTGGATCAGGTGAATGAAAGCGAAGGCACGGCCGCGCAGGTGCTTCGGTGCAAGCTCGCTGACATATGTGTCGATCGTGACGAGTTCGACACCCACGCCGATTCCGGCGATCAGACGCCACAGGTTGATCATCGGCGCGGTGGTCTGGAACGCCATGATGAACGTGGCAATCGAGTACCAGAGCAGTGCAACGGTGAAGATGGTGCGGCGGCCGTAGCGGTCGGCCAGTCCCGTCAGAAAGAATGTGCCGATGAACAGACCGGCGAACGACGCGGCGACAAAGGCGCCCAGACCGGAAAAGCCGAAGAACGACGCCGTGGTCGTCGAATACAGGCCGCTTTTCACGAGCCCGGGCCCAACGTATGCAGTGAAGAACAAGTCGTAAAACTCGAACCAGCCACCGAGCGCGAGCAGCAGAATCAGCGTCCATACGCTGCGCGTCGCCGGCAGTCGGTCGATGCGCGCGTTGATCTGCCGACTGGCGTCGGACAGCCCGGTGTGGGCGACGCGCGATGGCGCGACGTCGACAGGCAAACTCGACATCTCAATCCTCCTTTGGATTGCACTTGCTTATCATTCTGTTAGACAGAACGACGTTCTGTTTTATGTGAAGCCGAAGATTATGCCTGCCGATGGGGAGCGGATATCGGGGTTTACGTGGAGAGGCGCACAGGTGAAGAGGTGAAGAAACCGTGGCGCGGCGCAGATGAGATGGCGTTGCGCGCCGAACCCGGGCGCGAAGGCTTATTACGCGTGATGTGCGTCACGCCCGCTACCACCGAGCGAATGTCGTTGGATGGCGAGCGCCGGGTTCGTGGTCAGCCGAGTGGCAGCGTGGCGGCTATGCGCCTCGTGTTCGCGACAGATGGCTGGCGAACAGGCACAGCATTTCGTACATCAGCGTGGCGCCTGCTAGCGCGGTATTGCCCCCGACGTCGTAAGGCGGCGATACCTCCACCACGTCGCCGCCCGCCCACGCAATGCCGTCGAGCCCGCGCAGCAGCGCCAGCAGCTCGCGCGTGGTGAGCCCGCCAAGCTCCGGCGTGCCGGTGCCGGGCGCATAAACCGGGTCGAGCGCATCGACGTCCAGCGAGAGATACACCGGCCCGTCGCCCACGACTTGTCTGGCGAGCGTGGCCACGGCCGCCGGCCCCATCGCCTCGAATGCTTCGATGAACACCACGCGCATGCCCTGCGCCTGCGAATAACGCCAGCCTTCGTCGGAGCCCTGCGCACCGCGAATACCGATCTGGATCGAGCGATGCGGATCGATCAGTCCGGCCTCGATGGCTCGCCTGAACGGCGCACCGTGCGTGAATTTCGATCCCTTGAAGGTATCCCACGTGTCGGTATGGGCGTCGATGTGTACGAGGCCCACGGGCGTCGTCGGACGCATCGCCTGCAACACCGGATAAGTGATCGAGTGATCGCCTCCGGCAATCAGCGGCAGCTTGCCGGCAGCAAACAACGGGGCGAAGAATTCCCGGATGTCGGCATGAGCCAGTTCTACGTCGTACAGATTCGAGAACGGTACGTCGCCGACGTCGCCGATGCGGCACACGTCGAACGGGTTGAAGCGTGTCACATGATGAATCGGCCGCGTCATCGTCGACATGTTGCGAATTTCGCGCGGACCGAAGCGCGCCCCCGGACGCGCCGTCACCCCGCCGTCGTACGGCACGCCGGCCAGCGCGATATCGAGCGAGCGCCAATCCTGAACGAACGGCACACGCATGAACGTGGGAATGCCGGCAAAGCGCGGCAGTTGCATCTGCGATACATCGGTGCCTGACACGATGAATGCACTCCTAAAAGGTCGGCGGCGTGTTGATCCAAAGCACGCGGGTCACGGTGTTGCCCGGATTGCGATAGCTGTGCGGCAAGGTACTCGGGAAGTGGAACGAATCCCCGGCACTCAGCACGTGACATGTATCGCCGAGGATCAGTTCGAGCGTGCCCTCGATCACGTATCCCAACTCCTCACCGATGTGCGATATCTGCTCGTCACTGCTCGTATTGGGCTCGATGACGTGGATATCCCCTTGCAGCAATTGCCCGGGCCCCGGCACCACCACGCGCTCGAGCATGATCGATCCGCGATTGCGCTTGGTCGGAAAGCGGACCACCGGGCGCTGATCGCTGCGATGCACCGGCGACGACGTGAGATCGGGGCCGGAGACAAGCTCGCCAATGTTCGTGTCGAGCGCTGCGGCAATCCGATGCAACGTTGCGAGCGACGGGGTTGCATTGGCGCGCTCCACCTTCGAGAGCAGGCTCTCGGAGCATCCGGCGAGTTCGGCCAGTGCCTTGAGCGTGAGTTGTCGCACGAGACGCGCATGCTTGATGCGCAGACCCAGCGAATCGTCGGCGCCCGGCGCGCCGGCCGTCTTGCGGCCGGCGGCAGGGAGTGAGGCGGATTGACGTTTAGCCACCGTGATTTGTCGAATAGGGATGAAGGGACGAAGATCGGCGGGAAATCAGGCCAGCACCGTGAACTCCACTTCCACCGGATTCAGGGCGTTGATCGGAATAATATCTTGCGGGCAGGCCGACATCACCACCACACAATCCATCACTGCGCGAATGTCGACATAGTCGCCCGCCTTCGACACAGGTGGCAGCCAGTCGATCGAATAATCCGGTTTGACGGGAATATTCATCCACAGGTTGAACGGCTGCGGCACTTCGCGTGCGCGCAGGCCAATGGCCTTGAGCGCGAGACGCATGTTGTCGGCGCAATTGTCGTGATAGCCCTCCACACCGAGATTGCGGTAGCGATACAGGTCACACGCGGCGATGAGCGTGTCGTGCACCCCAGGCGACGTGTCCGCGACGAGTTCCGCAATCGGTCGGCGCTGGTTTGTCACGAGCGCATCGCCCGCATGCGGAATCACTTTGTCGAGATAGGCGCGCGTATGCTCGAACGACAGGAACTCGTTGAGGTGCTCGGCATTGAAGATCCACGTATCGCAGACCTGCGTGCCGTGGGGATTCGCGATGCGGATCGTCTGACCGGCACCGACGCGCACCGCACGGCCGCTGCGGGCGGGAACCGTGTAGGTCTTACCCAACTCGGGCGTGCCGTCCGGGGAGATCGGTTCCGTGAGCGTGGCGTTCTCGCCCAGTGCGTTACCGTTGTCGGGCGAGTGCGTGTGTGTGTGATCGAGTGGGTGGCTGTGCGACATGGTTGGGTAACTCCTGTTCAGAAGGGATGACTGAGTGTCGTGATGCAGTGTGCGAGTGCCCGGGCACCCAGCACGAGATGCGCGTCGTCGGTCGCCTCGGCCGGGTTGTGGCTGATACCGCCGCGACTGGGAACGAACAGCATCGCCGTCGGGCAATGCTGTGCGAGATACATGGCGTCGTGAAAGGCGCCCGACGTCAGATGTGGCATGTCGCCGGCGACCGAGCGGCACGCCTCGTCGACATGCCTGATGACATCGGCGTGAAAGGCGACCGGCGCGTGTTGGAACAGCGAGCGCATCGATACGCCGTTGCGCGCGACGCACTGCGCGAGCCCTTCGTCGAAGCGCATGAGCACGGTCGGATCGGGATGGCGAAAATCGACGGAGAACGTGACTTCCGAGGCAATGGTATTGATCGCGTTCGGTGTGACCGACCAGCGGCCGAACGTGACGCGGGTGTGCTCGCCGCCAAGCGACAAGGCAAGATGCTCCAGTTCGGCCCGCACGGCGCAGGCGAGTGTCATGGCGTCTCGCCTTGCGGCCATCGGCGTGGTGCCCGCATGCGCGGCCTGCCCCTCGCAAATCACGTCGTACCAACGCACGCCCTGAATCCCATCGACGATGCCCAGCGGTGCGCCCGCCATTTCCAGCAATGGCCCCTGCTCGATATGCAGTTCGACGAAAGCGCGCATCGGCGCCGCCAGCGCGCGCGCCGCAAGCCCCGGCAAGGCGCGTGCATGCGCGTCAATGGCGTATGACAGCGGCACGCCCGCGGTGTCGGTAGCCGATAGGTACTGCGCCAGTCTGGCAGGATCGACGTAGGCACTCGATCCCATGGCGCCCGGCTGAAAGCGCGTGCCCTCCTCGTTGGTCCACACGACCACCTCCACCGGATAATGCGTGCGGATGTCGAGCGCGGCGAGCGTTGCCAGGACTTCCAGTCCCGCAAGCACGCCGTAGCAGCCATCGAGCTTGCCGCCCGTGGGCTGCGTGTCGGCGTGACTGCCGGTCACCACCGGCGGCGCACTGTGCAACCCGGGACGCCGAAAGTACAAATTGGCGCACGCGTCGACAGACACCTCGCACCCCAAGGCTTGCGCCCGCGCGACGAGCCAGGCACGCGCATCCAGATCCACCGGGCTCAGTGCCGGACGATCGACGCCACCGTCGGCACGCGCACCGAACGACGCCAATGTCTCGATGCTGTCGAGCAAACGCGCCGGATCGATATGCGCAGCGACCCGGACGGCAATGTCGTGGGTGATGTCGCGGGTGGCGTCGCGGGTGATGTCGCCATCGGGCGCATTCCGGCCATCGCGATAGTGAGACACGCTCATGGTCGTACCTCGGCCAGCCGCACCGCGGACGTCAACGCTGAAGCATCGCCCATTGCATCGCCCCCCGCATCGCCCATCGGCGATGCATCGCTGCCGGGCAGGCTGCGCTCGAACCACGGTTTGAGGAACTGTTGCAGACGGGGCGAGCGCGACTGACCGAACAACTGGGCGGGCGGGCCGGACTCTACGACGCGTCCCGCCTCCATAAACACGATACGGTCGGAAATCTTGGCGGCGAAGCTCATTTCGTGCGTGACCATCACCATCGTCATGCCTTCCTGACCGAGGCTGCGAATGACGTTGAGCACCTCTTCGACCAGCTCCGGGTCGAGCGCGGACGTCGGCTCGTCGAGCAACATGACCTCCGGCTCGATCGCCAGCGCCCGAGCGATGCCCACCCGTTGTTGCTGACCGCCGCTCAGTCGCGACGGGTACGCGTCGGCCTTATGGTCCATGCCCACGCGACGCAATGCCGCCATCGCTTTCGCATGCGCGTCGCGCTTGCCGATTTTCTTCGACAGCACCAGCGGGGCCGCAACGTTCTGCGCCACCGTCATGTGCGGCCAGAGGTTGAACTGCTGGAACACCATGGCGACCGGCCGCCGGACTTCGGCGATAGCGGTGTCGCTGTCACGATCGCGTTCGCCGCGCCCGGCCGAGTGGTAACCCAATAGCTGGCCTTTGATCCACACTTCGCCTTCGTCGTAAGCCTCGAGAAAGTTCATGCATCGCAGCAGCGTCGTTTTGCCTGAACCGGAGGGACCGATCAGGGTGACGATCTCACCGCGCGCGATATCGAGATCGATGCCCTGAAGCACACGTACGTCGCCATAGGACTTGCCGACGCCGCGTAACGAGAGAATCGGGAGTTGGCTCATGCACGCCTACCGTAGAAAAGAGAGAGAACGCCGAACCCGGCGCGCGATCCACGCCACCGACTGCGTCAGCAACCAGTAACCGGCGATGAGCAGCGCATAGGGCCCCACGTAGGTATAGGTAGAAGACACGATGTCGCTGGCCGTCATCGTCAGTTCGGGCACCGTGATGATGGAAGCGACCGCGCTTTCCTTGATGACGAGAATCCATTGATTGGCCAGCAGCGGCAGCGCAAAGGCGAAGGCTTGCGGGCATTCGATGGCGCGAAACACGGCCCAGCGTCCGATACCGAAGGCTTGCGCCGCCTCCCGCTGCCCCCGCGCGACACTATTCCAGCTCGCACGGAAGATCTCCGCGAAGTAGGCCGTCGCGTAGACGGCCAGCGACACGACGGTCGCATCGACGGCGTCTAGCGTGATGCCGAGCGCCGGCAGGCCGAAGTACACGATCATCAGTTGCGAGAGATACGGCGTGCCGCGAATGAGCCACACGAACAGACGATAGGGAACCCGGAGCGCACGCGCGAAGCGCAGGCGCAGCGCGTTAAGCACGAAGCCGCCTGCCATACCGAGCATTGCCGCGATCACGCTGACTTCCAGCGTGACGAGCATGGCCGAGAGATAGCGGGGGATGAGCGGCAGCATCGCCGCCATGGCGTCATTCACGATTGGGCACTCCCCCTTTAGCTACGGCGCGCCATGCGGCGTGCCCAGGCGGCGCCGGCGACCGACACCAGCGACGTGATCACCAGATAGCCGAGTGCGGCCATCGAATACACCTCCAGCGGACGATAGGTCGCGGACGCCAGTTGCTGGCCCACGCGCGTGAGATCCGTCACCGTAATGACCGACACCACCGCGGACGCCTTCACAACGTCGATCACCTCCGAGACGAGCGCAGGCGAGGTCAGCGCAGCGACCTGCGGCACCTCGATGCGCCAGAGCGTCTGCGAGCGCGTGAGATTGAACGTCCGCGCCGCTTCGATCTGCCCGGCAGGAATGGCGCGAAAGCCCGCTCCCAGGATCTGCGACTGATATGCGGCGGTGTTCAGCGCAAGGCCGATCACCGCGGCCATGCTGCCCGGCCACGACAAACCCATCGCCGACGGAATGAAGTAGCACACCAGCAACTGCGCGAGCACCGGTGTGCCGCGCACGACGCTGATGTAGGCGCGCGCAACGCGCGAGGCGACACGCCCGCCCCCGCTTTCCACGAGATGCAGAAACACGCCCCCGAAGAAGCCGAACACCACGGCAAGCGCCGAGATCCACAGGGTCGTGAGCGCCCCATCGAGCATCTGCGGCAAATAGCCGAGACATCGGGCGACGAGATCGGGGCCGAGTGCGGGAGCATTCATGGTGTCGGACATGGCGAGGTGAGGCGCGTCAGCGGCGTTACATCGTGGGTTCGGGAACGGCGTCTGCCGGCACATCCATCGTCGAGCCGAACCACTTCTGCTGGAGTTGCTTCATCGTGCCGTCGCGATTGGCGCGGGCGATGCCGTCGCTGAACAGTTTGACCAGCGAGGCACTGTCGGCGTCCTTGCGGCCCACCCAAGCGAAGTAAGTCTTCGGACCGATGGTTTGCGCCAGAATCGTGAATACGCCCGGGCGCGCCTTCATCAGCGGACCGAGGTTGGCAACCGATTGCGCCACGGCATCGATACGACCGACGGCGAGATCGGCATAGGCTTCGTCGAACGCGACATATTGTTTGATCTGCTTGATGCCCGCCCCGCCGTCCGCCTTGAGCTTCTTGTCCAGCGCGATGAGTGCCTGGAGTTGGGCCGAACCGGTTTGCGAGCCGACGGTCTTGCCGTTCAGATCAGTCGGCGTGGCAATCGCTTTGTCGCCCGCGCGCACGAGGACGCCGGTCGTGGCGTCGGCCACCGGCACGGTGAATGCGAAGTGGCTTGCGCGGTCTTTGTTGATGGTGACGGCGGTCACCACGATGTCGAAGCGCTTTGCGTCGAGCCCGGGCAACAATCCCTGGAAAGGCAGATCGAGTTGCTTGACCTTCACGTCGGGAAGCGCTTTGAGGACGTACTGCATGAGGTCGGCGTCATACCCGACGATCTTGCCGTTCTCGACCGACTCGAACGGCGCATACCGTGCTTCCGTGGCAATCGTGATTTCCTTGTTCGCCTTGATCCGCGCGAGCAGATCGGCGGTTTGCGCCCACCCCGAGGTGGCCGTGAGTAGCGCAACCGAGCCGGTCAGTGTCGCCGCCAGCGTACGAATGAGAGAGAAAGACTTATGCATGATGCTCCTTGTCAGGCCGATGCTGCCGAAGGTTGGCTTTAGGAAATAAACATGAAACCCATTCAAGTCACTTGAATACTCGTCAATTAGCATGAAGCGTGCCAACGATCGGGACGACACGCGAAAAAGCCCGCCGGCATTGGGAGATGCCCGGCAGGAATGGGGAAAGTCAGGGGGCGAGCCGGTACGCTCATGCGTCTCGACCGGGTGCGTGCGTGCACCGCACGCGTGCGCCGCGCACCGAAAGCGAGAACGCCGGGCGGCGCGAAGGTCGAAAAGATGAGGAGGAAAAATTGCAGGTGGGACAAGCGCCGTGGACTGCCGGCGGCAGTCGCAGATGCCGGCGCCCGGTCATGCGGCGTCGTGTTACGGAATGTCGGGGAAACTCACATCTCGTCGACGGCAGTCGTTGCCGTGAGGCGACCGTCTTGCTGCTCCAGAGAGAAACGATTGCGCGTGTCCACGTAGAAGCTCGCACCGAAGCGCCCGACAGGGAAATAGTTTTGCAGGCGCACACGCCATGACTCGGTGTCGATCAGCTCGTCGCGCGCATGCATGCGCTCCACGCGTCCGATGAAGATGTGACGGCTGGGCGTCTCCAGCGTCTCCCACAAGGTGCATTCGAAGGCGACCGGCGCTTCGGCGATCCGCGGTGGCGCGACGAGGCTGCTCGCCACGGGCGTGAGTCCTGCATGGACAAGCTCGCTCTCGGTTGGCGGAAGGCGCTCACCGCATGCGTGCATGCGGGCGGCCATGGCCTCGTCCGTCAGGTGCACGACGTACGCCCGGTCTCGCAGGATATTGGTGGCGGTGTCCTTGAGCGAATCGTCGTCGAGCCGATTGATCGAGAGCATCAGGATCGGCGGTTCCTCGCCAAGCATGTTGAACATCGAGAACGGCGCCGCGTTGACGGTGCCGCCCTCGTTGATCGTCGTGACAAGCGCGATCGGGCGCGGCACGATCAGACTGGCCATCAGCTTGTATCGCTGATAAGCCGTAATTTGACGAAAGTCGATTTCCATACGATGTCCTCAGCCGCGCTTTCGGCTGGCGCGTTTGACGGGGGGTGGCGCGGGCACGGCGTCCTCGGCAGGCGCCACTTCCGGAAGACCGAGCAACGAGGCCAGACTCTTCTGCCCGCGCATGCGGGTGGTCTCGATGCGACGTTCGAGCTCTTCCAGGTGCGACTGCATCCGGGCAATGGCCCCTTCGGCGTCGCGCTGCTCGATGCACGCCACGATCGCCGTATGCTCGTCGTGTTCGCACGGCGCGTAGCCGGGAGGCTCGTACAGTCCGACGATAAGCGAACAGCGCGAAATCAGTTCGGTCAGATAACGCAACAGCACGGCGTTGCCGGCAAGCGCCGCCACGCGCAAATGAAAGTCGCTCGCCAGTCGCGCCCACGAGGGCTGATCGAAGCGGTGCATGGCCGCGTGTTCGGCGTCGAGTTGCCGACGCAGCATCGCAAGATCGTCGTGCGTCACCCGTTCGACGGCCAGCGCCACCAGCGAGCGCTCCAACGCCCGCCGCGCCTCGAAGATCTCGCGCGTCTCCTGCGGGGTCGGTTCCGCAATCACGGCGCCTTTGTTCGGCCTGAGCGTCACGATGCCATCATGGGCCAATCGGTCCAGCACCCTTCGCACCACCGCACGTCCCACGTCGAACAACTGGCAAAGCTCCGGCTCGGGGAGTTTCGTGCCCGGCGTGAGCCGGTGCGCGAGTACGCCATCGACGATCGTGCGATAGATGTGCGTCTCGATGCGCATCTCGGCGCTCTGCTCGTCGTCGACCGCGGACGCTGCGACCGGGGTGTGCAACGAGAGCAGTCGGGTCCCGGTGTCTCGCTCCCGCACCGAGGAAGCGCGAGCGGCATCAGGCATGGTGGACGTGGTGACGGCAGCGGCGTCGGGCGCCTGGCGGCGTGCATGGGAAAGCGGCTTTTCTGATGGCATGGACGGCAAGGTCAACAAGGGGGAAGTCCCGCAATCGGGACATGACGGGCAATGCGGTTTGAGCGACATGATTCGCTCACCCCTTGACCGCGTCGGGGCTGGCTTCGCTCACCGATGCCACGTGGGCCGCGATGTCGCCCGGCGTCGCGATCCAGATTTCTCCGCGCTGCGCCGCCTGCGCAATGGGGGTGAGCACACGCCGCAAATGTCGCAGACGATACGGCTGCCCGACAAGATAGGGATGCAGGGCGATGCCCATCACCAGCGGCTGTGCGCGTGTCGGATGCTCGGCCTGCGCGTACATCTCGTCGAAGTTGTCGGCAATCATGTCGGCGAAGGCCGCGCCGTCCATCTGGCGTCCCACGATCATGGGAATGTCGTTCACTTCCTGCGGATACGGCACCGACCACAACGTGCCGTGCGCGGTGCGCATGCGCACGGGCCGGTCGTCATGGCACCAGTTCAGGGTATAGGAGTAGCCGGTGCGTACGAGCAGATCCGGCGTGTGGTGTGTCTCGGAAATCCACGGCGAGAGCCATCCCGACGGCGTGTAGCCGGTCGTCTCCGTCAGACGCGAACGACAGTGCGCGAGCAACTCGCGCTCGTGTGTGTATTCGAAGTCGCTTTGCCGGTGCGCATTGGTGTGGCCATGCCCGATCAGTTCATCGCCGCGCGCCACACAGGCATGGACGAGTTCGGGACAGTGATCGAGCAACGAGGTATTGAGCACGACGCCCGCGCGCATCGCCAGATCGCCGAACAGGTCAAGACAACGCCACGCACCGACCCGATTGCCGTATTCGCGCCAGCTGTAATTGAGGACGTCAGGCTGCGGCGACACGGGGCCGAGATTCGCGCCCAACCCCTCACCGAAGGCGAAGTGTTCCAGATTGAAGCCGAGATAGACGGCCAGACGCGCCCCATTGGGCCAGCGATACGTATCGCGCGCGGTGATGGGCAGGTAGTCGAAACGGTCATGCGAGCGAAGTGCGCCGAAGCGCGTATCGCCGGTGGCAGGACCGTCGGGTTGCGGAAGCGGAAGTGTCAGGGTCATCGTGTGTCGTCTTGAAACATTCGCGCACCGCGAGAGTGCGGGCGCGTTCCGAGTTGGCGCAAAACGCATCGTCAACGAACGTCATACCGAATCGTTCGCAATTTCAGTGCCAGATCGTCAACACCCTGTCGCTCATATCGTGCGACACGATTCACGCGAAATGTCGACGAGGTGGCATGCCTTTTGCGTACGCCGGGGACATCGCGGGTATTACCCGGACGCCGAACGCTCAGCCGTTCTTTCGATTCGCTTCCGATGCATCGCTTCGATGCGTCTTCACGGAGATAGCTCATGTCCGCCTCAGCACGTCAAAACGCCGTCGGTGCCGCCATCACGACACCGGTTGCCGCCCCTTCCCGCCGTCGCTGGCTTCGTGTGAGCGCCGTCGCGCTGGCGGCCGCCACCCTGTGTGTGAGCGCCGCCGGCTATGCGGCAGACACCGTCAAGATCGGACTGGTCACCGCACTCTCGGGCCAGTCGGCACGCGCCGGTGAAGCCCTCACGCGCGGCATGACCATCGCCATCGACGAGATCAACGCGAGCGGCGGCGTACTGGGCGGACGCAAGCTCGAACTGGTGCGCCGCGACGACGAAGGCAACCCGGCCAAGGGCGTGCTCGCCGCACGCGAGCTGATCTACAAGGACAAAGTGGCGGTGCTCTTCGGGGGTCTGGACACGCCGGTGTCGATGGCGATCGTGCCCATCGCCAATCAGGAAAAGGTGCCGTTCATGGGGCCGTGGGCCGCAGGCACGCCGATTACCCACAATGGCGCCAATCCGAACTACGTGTTTCGCGTGTCGGCTGTCGATGAAATCGTCGACGGCGCGATGGTGAGCTATGCACAACAAACCTTCGGCGCGAAAAAGCTCGGCCTCATCCTCGTCAACAACCCTTGGGGCGAATCGAACGAGAAGGGCATCGTGGCAGCGCTGACCGCCAAGGGCACGAAGCCTGCCGCCGTGGAGAAATTCGAAGCGAACGACGTGGACGTCACGCCGCAGCTCGGACGCCTGAAGGCCGCCGGCGCCGACACGTTGCTGATGGTCGGCAATGTCGGTCCGTCGGCGCAGGTCGTGAAGTCGCTCGACCGTATGGGCTGGAAGGTCCCTATCGTCTCGCACTGGGGTCCTGCGGGCGGACGCTTCACCGAGTTGGCTGGCCCGAACGCGAAGACCGTGCATTTCGTGCAGACATACAGCTTCTTCGGAGCGACCTCGCCGGTGAGCACCCGTGTCGTTGCGGCGCTCAAGGCGAAGTACCCCGACATCAAGGGACCGGACGACATCACGCCAGCGGTCGGCGTTGCCAACGCGTACGACGCCATGCGCCTCACAGCGCTCGCCATCGACCGGGCGGGTTCCACCAGCGGCGATGCGATCCGCACGGGCTTCTACAAGATCGATCGTTACGAAGGTCTCATCAAGACGTACGTGAAGCCGTTCAGCGAGCAGCAGCATGACGCGCTGTCCGCGCAGGACTATGTGTGGGCGCAATTCATCGACAACCGAATCGTGCCGGTGGCGGCGGCCGGCGCGAAGGTCGCAGCAAAGTAAGTCCCGCGAATCGTCACACGACCAATGAACGGGCGTCGCCGCGCGGCGTCCCGGAGGATATCTCATGCAATGGATCTCGGCGCTTGTCGCCGGGCTTGGGCTCGGCAGTATGTACGGGCTCATGGCGCTCGGCTTTCATCTGACGTTCGCGGTGAGCGCGACGGTCAATTTCGCGCAGGGCAGCTCGATGATGCTGGGCGCCGTGCTGGCGTACACCTTCGCCCAGACGCTCGGGTGGCCGATGCCCGTCGCGGTCGTCGCGGCGCTTGCGCTTTGCGCCGTCTACGGACTGGTCGTCGAGCGGCTTGCGGTTCAGCCCTTCGTGCGACGCGGATCGAGCGCCTGGCTGATGGCCACTGTGGCGCTGGGCATCGTGCTCGACAACCTCGTCATGCTGACGTTCGGCACGGAGCCGCGCAGCCTGCCCTCGGCGCTGGCCCAAAGCTCGCTGCAAATCGGTGACGCCGGACTGGGTGTTTATCCGCTGCAACTGTTGATTCCGGTCGTGGGTCTGGCGCTCGCAGCAGTGTTGCATTACGTGCTGCGTCATTCGCGTTGGGGGGTGGCCATGCTCGCTGTTGTGCAGAACCGCGATGCCGCGCGTCTCATGGGCATTCCCATCCAGCGCACCATCGCGGGCGCGTTTGCAGTCTCGACATTACTCGCGGGCATTGCCGGCGTGCTGATTGCACCGCTGTTCAATGTGCAGGCAGACATGGGGACGGTCTTCGGGCTCAAGGCGTTTGCGGTCGCCATTCTTGGCGGCTTGTCCAGCGCGTGGGGCGTCATGATCGCGGGTCTGCTTTTCGGCGTCGCCGAAGCGATGATCACAGCAACGCTCGGATCCAGCTACACACAAATCATTACGTTCGGTCTGGTCATCGTGCTGCTGGCGATGCGCCCCGATGGCATGTTCGGTCGCGCGGAGGTGCGCAAGGTATGAGCGATTCTTCTTTGCAGCTGGCACCGCCCCCTTCCCCGCCACCATCGGCGCCAAACACACCAAACACACCAAGCACACGAAACATACGAAGCACGCGGAGTGCGCGACGCGTCTCCCGGGACGGCCTCGCCCTCACCGCCTTGCTGGCCGTCGCCCTGCTGGCCGCGGCCGGTGCGGCGTGCGTGGTGAACGGCTACTTCGTCGTGGTGATTGCCGGTGTGGCATTGCTCGCCATCTGCGGCGTGGGGCTGAACCTGTTGCTCGGCCTCACGGGGCAGGTGTCGTTCGGTCACGTGGGGTTTTACGCGATTGGCGCGTATGCGGTGGCGATTCTGACCACGCAGGCGGGGTGGCCATTCTGGCCGGCCTGGCTCGCGGGCGGCGTTATCGCGGCGCTCACCGGTGGTTTGCTCGCGATACCGGCGCTTCGCGTGCGGGGTCCGGGGCTGGCGATGGTGACGATCGCCTTCGGCTTCATCGTCGAGCATGGTGCGGTCGAGTGGCGCGCACTGACGGGCGGCCAGAACGGTCTGATGGGCGTGGTGCCGCCGGGCGTATTCGGTATCGCGGGCAGCGAGCGTGTCGTGGCGATCACATCGCTCGCGGTACTCGCGGTGGCGTTGCTGATCTACGCGTGTGTCTCGCGCGGCGCCTGGGGCGCCGCCATGCGCGCCGTGCGCGACAGCGAAACGGCGGCGGCATCGATCGGCATCAATCCGCTGGTCGTCAAGGCGGTTGCGTTCGCATTTTCTGCGGCGCTTGCCGGACTGGCGGGCGGATTGTTCGCGCCGCTGCAAGGCATGGTCACGCCGGGCATGTTCTCGTTTCTGCAATCGATCCTGTTCGTGCTCGTCGTGATGATCGGCGGTGCAGGCACGATCGCCGGGCCGCTCGTCGGCGCAGTGATCGTCGGCCTGCTGCCCGAGTTTCTTGCCAGTCTCGAGAACCTGCGCCTGTTGTGTTTCGGCGTGTTGCTGCTGGTCGTGCTGTGGGGCGCGCCCAATGGGGTGATCGGGGTGCTCGGTCAGTGGTGGAAGTCCCGCCAACGCGCGGCGCCGGCCGACGCCGACCTCGGCGCGACATCGGCGCTGAGCTTGCCGATGCTCGCTGCGTCGCAGCGCAAGGCGCTCGCTGCGCACGGGCTTACGATGACGTTCGGCGGCGTGAGCGCCGTGGCCGATCTTTCCTTCGAACTGCCTGCGGCCCAGGTCACGAGCCTGATCGGTCCGAACGGCGCGGGCAAGTCGACCGTGCTCAATATGCTCTCCGGTTTTTACCGGCCGCTGTCCGGCACGCGTTCGCTGGGCACCGACATTCTGGTCGCCAGCGGCGCTTGCGACAGTGCGCGGCATGGGGTGGCGCGTACGTATCAGACGTCACAACTTTTCGGCGGCATGAGCGTGCTGGATAACGTGACGCTCGCGTTGAGCGCGGGGCGCCTGGGCGGGCTGCTCGGCACCGCTCGCATGCAGGGCAGCACGCGACGCGACGAAGCGCATGCGCTGCTCCGGGCGTGCGGCTATCACGGTGACGTGAGTCTGATGGCGGCCGATCTCGCGCATGTCGACCGGCGTCTGGTGGAAATTGCGCGGGCGTTGGCAACGCGTCCCAGCGTGCTGCTGCTCGACGAACCGGCCGCGGGTCTGTCCACGCAGGACAAGGCGCAACTGGGCCGACTGCTGCGGCAGATTGCGCAAAGCGGTGTGGCCGTGGGCCTCGTGGAGCACGATATGTCGCTGGTCATGGGCGTCTCGGACGGCATTGTCGTGATCGACGCGGGTCGCTTCCTAGCGAAAGGCACACCGAACGCGATTCGTCACGATGAACGCGTGCGGCAGGCCTATCTGGGGGCGTCGACGGCGCATGCGCCGGTAAGCGCCGGGCGAGAGGCGGTGGGAACGCCCGAGGTGCTGGGTGTCGGCAAGCTGACGGCGGGCTACGGCGCCGCGCCGGTTTTGCACGACGTGTCGATTCAGGTCCGTGACGGTGAGCTCGTCGCCCTGCTTGGCGCCAACGGCGCCGGCAAATCGACTCTGATGCGTGCGCTGGCCGGGCTGCATCGTCCGGTGAGAGGCGGCATCACGTTCAATGGACGCGACCTGTCGCGGCTGGACGCGGCGAAGATTGCCGCCCTGGGCGTCGTGCTCGTGCCGGAAGGACGGCAGGTGTTCCCGGAGCTTTCGGTGCTCGATAACCTGCGTCTCGGGGCCTTTCCGAGCGGGCGTCTGCCCGGCACCACGCTCGACGCGCGCATCGAGCAGATGTTCGTGCGTTATCCGCGTCTTCGTGAGCGGCAGCATCAGCGCGCCGGGCTGCTCTCGGGCGGGGAGCAGCAAATGCTGGCAATTGCGCGGGCATTGATGTCGTCTCCACGCGTGCTGCTGCTCGACGAGCCATCGTTGGGTCTCGCACCGAAGGTCATCGCCGAGTTGTTCGCGTCGCTCGACGCACTGCGCCACGAGTCGCTGTCGATGCTGCTGGTCGATCAGATGGCGGCCATGGCCCTGTCGATTGCCGACCGGGGTTATGTACTCGAAGAAGGACGTGTGACGGTGAGCGGTTCGGCGAGCGAACTGGCAGGCGATGCGCGTCTCGCGGCGGCATACCTCGGCGGGACGCAGGCGGCGGAGGCGACCGGCGCAGCAGGAGCAGAAACAGGAACATCAGGAGCGATGGCATGACGGCGCGCGACGAGGTCAGCGGCATGAGTGGTCTGCCGTTGGCAAATGCGAGCGGACGCGCCGGTCTGGTCACGAGTCCGCATACGTCGGCCAGCGCCGCAGGTCGTGCCGTATTGCAGCAAGGCGGCAACGCCATCGAAGCGGCCATCGCCATCGCAGCGATGCTGTGCGTGACGATGCCGCACTTCACGGGGCTCGGCGGCGACGGCTTCTGGCTACTGGCCGACGGTGCATCTGCCGACGGCGCGCCGCTTGCCATTTCCGGTATCGGGCAAGCGGCACGGGGGTTGCCGGCGGACTTGCATCGCGGGGAAGCCGTTCCCGTGCGCGGCCCGGCCTCTGCGCTGACGACGGCGGCGACGGTCGCGGCGTGGGAGGCGGCCTATCGGGTGAGTCGCGAACAGTGGGGGGGCAAGTTGTCGTGGTCGTCGCTACTTGCGCCGGCGATTGCGGCTGCCGAAGACGGCTTTGCGATGGGGCGCTCGCAAGACTTCTGGTACACGTACCGCGCCGACGAAATGCGGGATGACGCCACATGGCGAGGCTTCGCACAGACGTTTCTGCCTGATGGCCGCGCGCCCTGCGTCGGTGAGACATTCCGGCAACCAGCCTTGGCGTTCACGCTGCGGCGACTGGCCGACGGCGGCCCGCGCGAATTCTATGAGGGCGAGTTGGCTGCGCGTCTGGCCGATGGATTGCGCTCGGCGGGATCGCCGCTCACGCGGGACGATTTCGCGGCTACGCGCGTGCGTGTATCGCCCGCGCTCATGATGCCTTATGGGCACGGTGTACTGGCGACGCTGCCACCGCCCACGCAAGGGGTGACGACGCTGCAAATCATGGGGATACTCGCGCGTCTCGGGCTCAAGGATTGCGCGCATGGCAGCGCGGCCTACTACCACCGGCTGGTCGAAGCGGTGAAGCAGGCCTTCATCGATCGCGATCGATATGTGGCCGATCCTGAGTTCGCCGATGTGCCGGTGGAGATGCTGTTGTCCGACGAGCGGCTTCGTGCGGCGGCGTCGCGCATCGATGACGATGCGGCACTGGCATGGCCGCACCGCTTTCGCGAGGGCGACACGGTGTATTTCGCTGCGACAGACGCCGCCGGGCGAGCGGTGAGTGTGTTGCAGACCATTTACTTCGACTGGGGCAGCGGCGTGATGGCCGGCGATACCGGTGTGCTGTGGCACAACCGTGGCGCGGCCTTTCGGCCCATGCACAGCGCGCATCCCAATGCCCTGGCGCCGGGCAAGCGTCCGTTTCACACGCTCAACCCGGGCATGTATCTGAAGGATGGTCGTGCGCGACTCCTGTACGGCACGCAGGGCGCAGACGGTCAGCCGCAAACGCTGAGCGTGTTGCTCACGCGTCTGATCGATTACGGGATGTCGCCTCACGAAGCGTTGTCGCATCCGCGCTTTCTTCTCGGGCGTACGTTTTCCGACAGTCGCGACAATCTGAAGCTGGAAAGCGACGTGGGCGATGAGGTGATGACTGCGCTCGCAGCCCTGGGCCACGCCGTCGCGCCGCTGCCCAGGCATAGCGCGCTGGCGGGCCAGGCAGGCGTCATCGCCATCGCAGACGACGGGTTGGCCACCGGCGCCCACGATCCACGCAGCGACGGCGCGGCGATGGCGGTTTAAGGTCCGGCGCCATCGCCCTACCCCGTTCAGAACCGGTAGTTCACCTTCAGGCTGCCTGCCTGCGACGATGCGCCTCCGGTGTTGACGAGCGCGTCGTAGGCGAGTGTCACGTCCAGACGCTTGGCCAGCGTCACGCTGAAGCTCGCACCGAGCGTCAGGAAGTCGCGCGGCAAGCTCACACCCGGTGCGACGAAGATCGTGCCGTCCTGTGAAGCGACATTGATGGCTCGGCCCGAATCGAGCAGTTCGCGCGCGTATGCCACACGAAACTGAACGCTCATGGGTCGCACCGCGTCGCCGAACGACTTGTCGAACGTCACGCCGACAAACGGTTGCAGGCTGCGCGAATTATCGGTGCCGACATGCAGGTTCTGAGCGCCGGCACCGCTTTCGTCGAAGCCGTTCGCGTGGAAGTAGGCAAAGCGCAGGCCCACGCGCGGCGTCACGCCGAGCCCGCCGAGCATCATCGGCGCACTCGCCTGCGCAGCCGCCGTGAACTCCTGCCCCATATGATCGCCCTCGGCGGTACCGATGCCTGCGAACGAGCGCTTCTGCGACAGAAAATGGAGGCCGTAGCCAAGGGTGGCGGCGACATCGACCGGCCCCATCTCCCGGCTCGCATACGCCGCAAGACGCAGCGTGTCACGAGTGCCCGAACTCGCCGCCCCCTGATCCGAGAGATCGGCGTGGGAATAGCCTCCGGCCAAACCGAAGGTATTCCGATCGACGGCCTTTTCCGCCCCGGCGAGGAATCCGTATTGATTTTCCTGGTAGCCGGGTTGACCATTTGAACCGTCCACACGAGCGTGTAGCCCGGTGGCCGTCGCCCAGAGTACCGGAGCGGCCGGTGGCGCGTCGCCGGTGGCAACGCCGGTAGTTGCCGGGCGTTGCGCGACTCGCTCAAGCACCGCCGCCGACGACGACTGTGCGTTAAGCAGCGCAGCGGTGCCCAGTGCCGTGTAGGCGCTCGTGTTCTTCGGGGCAATGACGACCGGCGCGGACGGGGTCGATGGCGTGGATGGGGTCGATGGGGTCGATGGCGTGGAGGGCCCGGCAGGATTCGAAGGCCCGGCACTCCCGGGATCGCCGGGAACCGGCGCGTTCAGCGACAGCGTCACATCATTGGCCCCATAGGCAACGGACGATTGCAGGCTGCCGAGATTGGCGCCTGCCGCCAATGTGCCGGTGACGGATGAGAACCGACCGCTCACACCGTTCGTCGCGCTCAGCACCGTGTAGCGTGTTGCCTGATAGGTGCCCGGGGCGTACGTGATGGCGAGCGCGCCGTTCAGCGTTGCGCCGCCGGTCACGTTGAGCCGTGACGCCGAGGTCGGACTCACTTCGATGGCAAGCGTCGCGTTGGACGCCTGCACATAGTTGCCGGTAACGCGCAAGGTGCCGATCGAGCCGCCTGGCGCCACGGTACCGCCATTGGTCACGTTACCGAGAATCGTGCCATGTCCGCGCAACGTTCCTTGTGCCGCCACTGCCACGTCTCCGCCCAGCGTTGCGCTGTCGTGCGCGGCGTCGCCGACTTCTAGCGTGCCGGCGTCTACGCTCGTCGTGCCCGCGAAAGTCGTGCTGGCGCCATTGAGCACCAGCCTTGCACCGCCCTGCTTGACAAGGGAGCCGCTGCCCACGAATTCCCCGGCGTAGATGCTATCGCTCGACGCGTTGACCGTTAGCGTGTTTCCCCCGATGAGCGCGCGTGTGCCGGTCGCACCGCTCAGCCCGGCAACCGATTGCGCGCCCGCAGTGGACATGTCGAACGTTGCGCCACTGGTCGGCATGGCGATCGTCGTCAACGACGATAGCTGACCGGCGCCGGTCAGCACCAGCGTCCCTGCGTTGATTGTCGTCGCGCCCGTGTAGACGTTCGCTGCCGAGAGCGTCTGCGTGCCGCCGTTCAGTGTCAGGCCACCGGATCCGCCGATGACGCCGGAGAACGTGTCCGAGGCATCGGCATCCGTGATGGTCAAGGTGCGCGCGCCGAGCGCGACCGCGCCGCCGCCCGCAAGCCGCTTCACGGAAGCGCCGTTCGTCGTCGCCGAGATGTCGAGCGTGCCGTCGGCGCTCACGCTGCTGGAAGTCGCAACACTGCCGTTGCCAGCGAGTGCCAGTACCCCACCGCTACCGATCGTGGTCGCACCGGTATAGGTGTTCACCGCCGTCATCGTCAGCGTTTTCGTACCGACGAGCGCCAGCGAACCGGCGCCGGAAACGACGCCCGTCAGGGTCGTGCTGTTGTTGGACGCGGTGGAGAAAATGACCGCCGAATTGGCGTCGCCGAGAATGACGTCGTTGTTCAGTACGCCTCTCGCGACGATCGTCGCGCTCGCCCCGGCATCGAAAAGCAGGCTTCCGAGGAGGGTCGTGTGGGAAATCGAGGGATCCGCCTGAATCAGCACGTTGTTCCGACCGCCAAACTCGATGGCGGCGGCTCTTGTTCCACTGCCGTTGCCTGTCCCGCCCATGATGGTCCCGATATTCGAGATGATGTCCGAACCTCGGGTCACGATGCCTGCGCCGCCCACGTCACCATCGCCGCCCGCGATCGTTCCGGCATTGTTGACGTTGTTGTACGTTCCGGCAAGATTGACACCGGTGCCCCCGGAGCCTTCAACGGCCCCCTGCGTGACAGCTGCGCCACTCGAGCCGGCGACGCCTCCCGTGCCGCCTCTGATCACGCCGGTAATGGTATTGGTGATGGTGGCGCTACCGCGCAGTGCGAGCAGTCCGTCGCCTCCCGAACCGCCGCCACCGCCTAGCTCGCCGGAGCCCCCGGCGCCGCCTGCCCCCCCGGTGATCACGCCGCTATTGGTGATGACGGCCACGTAGCCGGCCGACATCATCCCGCTACCACCGCCGCCGCCGCCGCCACCGTAGCTGGATGCACCGGCGATCGGATCGCCGCCTTTGCCCCCGGCCCCGCCGGTTATCGTGGTGTTGGATGAGATGTTGATGTCGTTGCCGGTGTAATACACGCCGGTATTGCCGCCATTCCCGCCGCTGCCGTAGAAGTTTCCGCTTGGTCCGATGGTGCCGGCGTCGCCGGCGATCGTTTGGCCGTTGAGCGATATGCCGGTGCTCATGATCGTGAGCGCGGGGCCGCCCGCTGGCGGGCTGGTGGAATCGCCGCCCGCCGCGCCAGCGCCACCTGCGCCGGTCGTATTCCAGCCCCCCGCGGTCTGGCCCCCGGCGCTCTGGCTTGCCCCGCCTCCCTGACCGTTACCTGCACCGCCGGCGCCGCCGTTGCGCGTGGGCAGGGTGGCGCCGGCCCCCCCGGGCATACTGCAACCGCTGATATCGGTCACTGAGCATGCCGCCCACGCCGGGGGGACAACGCCCGCAAGCATCAGGGTGACGGCCGCGCTGCCTGCGGTGCGAACGAATCTCGCGCCGAATGGGTCGGGGGACGATGCGAGAGGTTGACGGGCAAAGGAGGCTGCCTCGGTAGGCGGTGTGCGCCGCAGGGAATTGGCCTTGGCTCGGCTGTTCACGCGCCTGAGTTTGCGTGGAACCATGAGTTTCCTCTCGCATTACGCCGTGCATGGTGATTGGCGACCGAGAACCCTCTGGCCTTCCCCGGAGAACGGCAATTCTTAGGACCCCAGTGCTCCGCGATGTAGCTCGCGTTTCCGTGTCGAGCACGGGTGTGCGCCGCCCAGGACGCATCGGAAACCGAATGTAATACAAAGTAAGGAATTTCGCCAATGGCCCGGATGTCGGTCTATTTGGGGATCTGAGTGGCGTTGGGGAGGGCGCGCTGCGGGCAGACTTTGGCTGGTGGATCGGCAATTGCCCGGGTATCGCCCCGCCCATGTTTCGGCTGTCTCCGCAGCATCGCGCCGCCCTCATCTGCCCTCGCAGTTGCAATTTCACGCCAAGCAAACTACGGCTCGCAAGCGCTCCGCCCAGAACCCGCTACGTCGAAGACTGGAAGCTATCGGGATGCTTCTCTCTGGCATCGAAGCGAAAGCCGGGCATTGTCTTGGCTGTGCCGGCGTACATCCGCGTAAACCTGCTCGCGGAACTACGCCACGGTGATTTACTGCGGCTATCCGCACACTCAGCATTGAGAGTCCTGGATCAGACGCGTCGATAATCCCGTCGCCGTTGGAATCCAGTTGCGCCAATTCCGTGAATGACGTTACCAACTGCTTTCCAGTAACGATCCAACCGGCAGATGTTGCGAATACTAAGACTCCTGTATCCGTGTGCGATAGCAGCGCCTGAGCATGCTCCAACGCCTCAGCGTCACTCACTGCTGTAGCGCGCAAGTCGTGCTCAGAAAATCTCTCGGCGACGTCTGTCTCCTCAAGAACTTTTTCCATGAAATCGCGCCACAGCGGGTCCCATCCTCCTGCCCGTCCGGTCTGTTCGCTGATGTACGGTTCCGCCCGGCGATTAGGGTTTTTTCTTAGTTGTACGTAATTAGATTTATGTTCAATTATCTGCGAAGCGAAATAGTTGATTCTGTGAAGTGGGCAACCGAAAACGTATGGATATTCGCTAGGAGCTTATGAGTTTCACGCGAATGACGACCCGAGCATGCTGATGGGGTAGCACTCATTCAGTCATGAATTTTGACGAAACGCATGCGACATGTGTTTGCTAAAAGGGGGAGAGCATGCGCAGGACAATTTTTCGCTTCTTTATTACAGTACTGTGCGCATTGATTTCAGCTACCGCGGTGCATGCAAAAGAAAATCACGGGGTGTTGGATCATAAAGCGAACCGATATGTGGAGCTTTGTTTTCCGAAAGGCTTCACTCCAATAGTGGGGACCGGGTATGCGATTCTTGCGCTTAAGTACCCATCGATGGATGCCGGCTCCCCGCATACGCCTGTAGTGGCCAATGTGATTCGCCTTACTATCACGGGTCGCTCAATCGGCCCAGGACTAGAGGACAGTCTCTCAAGAGGACTTCCTCCTTCGGCTAATGATTCCCACTTCCAGCCAGGTATGACGACGTTTCAAAGGAGCCTTGCAGCCGGAAGGAGCGAGACGTATTACCACTTCCAAGCGCCTGATGGACGAAACGTCCTCTTCGTAAGCTTAGGATCAGACTTTAGTGTGTATCAGTACCATACAACCCGAAACGACGGAGTTGCTTTGATGGGGGCCGTTAGCGCGGAGATTACAGATAGTTTTGTAAGCATTGATGATGCAATCAACCGGTTTGTTGACAGCGTAATTTGCCGCTAAGGTAATGGGGGAGATTTCGCATGGACAGAATGCGTTACACAAACCCGTGCTCAGACAGGCGATAGCATCATGTCGCTGAGCCAGATGCAGGTCGACACGATTAATCTCTATATCGAACAGAGCAATGCTGGTGTGCCCGGCAGCCTCCCTGCAGGACAGCAGGACCACGCGTCGCGTGTATCGCCGTAAAGCCGAGAAAGTGATGCCGCTGAAGTGAACTTTGCAGCCCCCTCTATTGCACACTTGCGCATCTATTGCACAAGCTGAGTGGCCACTTCGCTGCAAAGCCTTATGTGTCGGTGGCGGAGAGAGGGGGATTCGAACCCCCGATAGGCTATTAACCTATACACGCTTTCCAGGCGTGCGACTTAAACCACTCATCCATCTCTCCTGAATGGTCGCGCATTATAGCAGGTCGGCGGCAACATCTCACGTCTTTCGTGTCATCCGGAGCGAAAATCCGTCGCATGCCCCGTATTACGGGCGTCGCAGATGGTCCACCAGATGGCGGTCGCGCTCGCTCGGGCGGGCGCCCAGCAAGCTGAACGCGATCGCCACCGCAAACCCCACCGGCACCCCGAACGCGCCCGCCGAGATCGGGTCGACGCCCCACCAGCGCGAACCCGCAAAGCCCGTCAGACGGGTAAAGAAAGGGTACGTCGTCATGATGTAGTACACGCACACCAACAACCCGCTCAGCATGCCGGCCGTCGCACCCAGGCGTGTCGTCCGCTTCCAGAACACCCCAAGCACCAACGCCGGAAACAAGCACGACGCCGCCAGCGAAAACGCTGCCCCCACCAGGAACAAAATGTTCCCCAACTTCAACGACGTCACATACGACGCAAACATCGCCACGCACAACAACAGGATCTTCGATGTCGTCACGCGCTTCTGACTCGATGCATTCCTGTCGACCATGTGGAAATAGACGTCGTGCGACAACGCATTCGCAATCGTCAGCAACAACCCGTCCGCCGTCGACAACACCGCCGCCAACGCCCCCGCCGCCACCAAACCCGATATCACATACGGCAGCCCCGCAATTTCCGGCCCCGCCAGCACAAGCATGTCAGGCTGCATCCAGATTTCGCCCCACTGCACCACGCCATCCCGGTACACATCGGAGATGTCCAGCTGCACCGGCGTCGCATGCCGCCATTGTGTCACCCACCCCGGTAAATTCTCGTACCGCGCCCCCACCAGATGCAGCAGCACGTCGTACTTGAGCATCACCGCCAGCGCCGGGGCACTCACATACAGCAACGCAACGAAGAACAACGTCCACCCCACGGAACTGCGCGCACCCTGCACCGTCGCCGTCGTGCCGTAGCGCGTAAGAATGTGCGGCAAACTCGCCGTGCCGATCATCAGGCACACCATCAACAACAGGAAATTCAGACGCTGCGAGCTGCGCGTCGTGTCGTCCTTCGCCGGGAACGGCTCCGTCATCGCACGCGGAGGCTCGCTGCGCTCGACATACTGATTGCGCATCTCCAACCACTGGTTCTGCGCCTCGCCCACATCGCGCGGGAATGCCTCCAGCTTCGCCTCAAGCACCTTCACGTCGCGCAACGGACCGTTGCGACGCTTCGTGTCCAGCAACTGTCGCTCCAACTCCGCGCGCTCGCTGTAAAACGTATCCGGCAACCCGTCCAGCCGACGCTGCATCTGCTCAGCCTGCTCCCGGTAGTAGTCCCGCACCTCCTGCTCCGGCACCGAATCCCTGAGCGCCTTCTCCAGCACCTCGACCTTCGCCAACGCCTCGCCATAGCTGAATTGCGGGAACCAGCCGTTGCCCGTCTGGTGGCCGATCATCGCGGTCGGCACCAGAAAGGCGGTGATCATGATGATGTACTGCGCAACCTGCGTCCACGTCACCGCGCGCATGCCGCCAAGGAACGAGCACACGAGAATGCCCGCCAACCCGAAAAAGATGCCGATGGTGAATTCGACACCAATGAAGCGCGACGCGATCAGCCCCACCCCCTGAATCTGCGCAACGAGGTAGACGAACGAGCACAAGATCGTCGAAAAAACCCCCAAGGCTCGCACCAGATTGCTGTCGTATCGCGTGCCGAGGAAGTCAGGCACCGTGTATCGCCCCATCTTGCGCAAGTACGGCGCGAGCAGGAACGCCACAAGACAGTACCCTCCCGTCCACCCCATGACATAGGCGAGCCCGTCGTAACCGGAGACGTACAGCGATCCCGCCAACCCCATGAACGACGCCGCGCTCATCCAGTCTGCCGCGCACGCCATGCCGTTGAACATCGGTGGCACGCGGCGTCCGGCAACGTAGTATTCGGCAGCGTCCGACGTGCGCGAGATCAGGCCAATTACCGCGTAGACGGCAATCGTGACGAAAAGAAAGGCGTAGCCGATCCATACGCCCGGGCCGTTGACCTTCTCGAGCAGGCCAATCATCAGCACGAACGCAAGAAAGCCCGCCGTGTAATACAGGTAGTAGCGCAGCAGCCTGCGCGTGAAACTCATCGGTAGGTTTGCGCCGAGACGGCGCCTGATGCGGAACGGGAAACCGTCCCCCGCGACGTGCCCGATGCGATCTCGGGCGCCGACGCCTCGCCGCTCAGGCCGAGGCAATCACGACGCTCATCGCGAAGCGCCTGCAACGCCGAGCGATATCGCGCATCGTTGCGCCGCTGCACAAGGGCGTAAATGACGATCAGGCCAATGTCTATCAGGATTGCGCCTTGCGCGCCCATATAGAACGGCAACGGCCATCCGGCAAATCGCATCGAGGCCCATTCGCGCGCCCAGAACTGCGGCACGAACGTTACCGCGAAGCCAATCACCATTAGCACGGCCACCAGCCACAACGTGCGACGCCAATGATGTGCCGCAATCGCGGCTGCCGCGCCGTGCCAGTCGATGTCAGGCGGCAAGCTGGTGGGATCAACGCTACCGGTCGACATATCGTGTGCCAGACGAGAGGTACGAAGAAGTGAAGGTCGAACGCGCGCTCGTCATGAGCCATGACGTGGCCAACCGGCCATTGGGCTCGAAGCCGAACGAAGTCGAACGAAGTGGCGTCAGTGGCGCACGTCCCGCGCCCATCAACGTGCCGGTCAACGCCCCCGCCAAGGCAAACACGCCGTCAGACGAGTTGTCCGACGGCGTGTCGCCGACATCAGCGAAATCAGCGAGATCACTGAATTCACCGCGGTCGGCGTGCCCCGACGCGCCCCGATGATCGGGCGCGTCGGGCCGCGAGCGAGTTGCCATGGCCGGACGCTAACGGACAGGAATCCCGCGCCGACTAACGCTTATTGCGCCTGCTTGAGTTGGTCCAGAATTGCCGGATTCTCGAGCGTGGACGTGTCCTGCGTGATCTCTTCGCCCTTGGCGATCACTCGCAGCAAGCGACGCATGATCTTGCCCGAGCGCGTCTTCGGCAGGTTGTCGCCGAAACGAATGTCCTTCGGCTTGGCGATCGGGCCGATTTCCTTGCCGACCCAGTTACGCAGTTCGAGCGCCAGTTGCTTGGCCTCGTCGCCCGTGGGACGCGAACGCTTGAGCACCACGAACGCAACGATCGCTTCGCCCGTCGTGTCGTCCGGACGCCCCACCACCGCAGCCTCCGCCACGATCGGGTTGGCCACCAGCGCCGACTCGATCTCCATCGTGCCCATACGGTGACCCGACACGTTCAGCACGTCGTCGATACGACCCATGATGGTGAAGTAGCCGGTCTTCGCATCGCGAATCGAACCGTCGCCCGCCAGATAGATCTTGCCGCCCAGCTCCGACGGAAAGTAGCTCGATTTGTAACGCTCCGGATCACCCCAGATCGTCCGAATCATCGACGGCCACGGACGCTTGATCACCAGCATCCCGCCCTGCCCGTTCGGTACGTCCTGCCCCGTCTCGTCGACGATGGCAACTGCCACGCCCGGCAGCCCCAGCGTGCACGAGCCCGGCACCAGCGGCGTTGCGCCAGGCAGCGGCGTAATTACGTGACCGCCCGTCTCCGTCTGCCACCACGTGTCGACGATGGGACAACGACCGCCGCCAACGTTCTCGTAGTACCACATCCACGCTTCCGGATTGATCGGCTCGCCGACCGACCCGAGAATGCGCAGCGACGACAGGTCGTATTGCTTCGGATGCACTTCCGGCGTCTGCTCGGCCGCCTTGATCAGCGAACGGATCGCCGTGGGGGCGGTGTAGAACACCGTGACCTTGTGACGACCGATCATTTCCCAGAAACGACCGGCGTTCGGATACGTCGGCACGCCCTCGAACACGACTTGCGTGGCGCCCACGGCCAGCGGGCCGTAAGCGATGTACGTATGGCCGGTGATCCAGCCAATGTCCGCCGTACACCAGAAAACGTCGTCCGGTTTGATGTCGAACGTCCACTGCATCGTGAGCGACGCCCACAGCAGATAGCCGCCCGTGCTGTGCTGCACCCCCTTCGGCTTGCCCGTCGAGCCCGAGGTATAGAGGATGAAGAGCGGATGTTCGGCGCTGACCCACTCCGGCTCGCACTGGTCGGATTGTCCGGCGACGAGGTCCTGCAACACTTCGTCGCGGCCGGCCTGCATCGTCACATTGCCACCCGTGCGGCGGTAGACGATCACCGACTTCACGTGTTCGCAGCCGCCCATGGCGAGGGCTTCGTCGACGATGGCCTTCAGGGGCAGCGCCTTGCCGCCGCGCATCTGCTCGTCGGCGGTAACGATGGCCACCGCGCCGGCGTCGATCACGCGTTCGTTGAGGGACTTGGCCGAGAAGCCGCCGAACACGACCGAATGGGTCGCGCCGATGCGCGCGCATGCCTGCATTGCGACCACGCCTTCGATCGACATCGGCATGTAAATGACCACGCGGTCACCCTTTTTCACGCCCTTGGCCTTGAGCGCGTTCGCAAAGCGGTTCACGCGCGCGAGCAGGTCGCGGTAAGTGACAGGGGTCACCGTGCCGTCGTCGGCTTCGAAAAGGATAGCGGGTTTGTCGCCCAGTCCCGCTTCGATCTGGCGGTCCAGGCAGTTGTACGACGCATTGATCTGACCGTCTTCGAACCACGTATAAAACGGGGCGTTGGTCTCGTCGAGGACTTTGGTGAACGGCTTGTGCCAGGCCAGATTCTCGCGCGCCTGACGCGCCCAGAATCCCTCGTAATCCTTCTCGGCCTCGGCGCATAGCGCCTCATAGGCGGGCATGCCGGAAATGTTCGCTTTGGCGACCAGCGCCTGCGGCGGCGCGAACACGCGCTGCTCCTGCAATACCGATTCAATTGCTGCCATGAGTTGTCCCCTCTTATGGATATGCAAAAACGATTGCAATCAAGCTTAAACAGATCGCTGACGTCACATTAAGACGAGCGACTTACTAACGCCTTACACTGGTGCACCCGACGGCCGCGCCGTACGTGCGGGACTCACGCAAATCGCGTTGTCGCATTGCAGCAAACTGTGGCGTAATCGCTACAATCCTACGCTCATCACCCCCATCCTGCCACCCCGGAATCGCCCGGAGCGCCCGTGAATTCGACCTCTACGCCTGAATCGTCCGGTAACAACGCGCTTGACAGCACCCCGCGCACCTCCACCACGGATCGTCTCTTCGCACGATTTCCCAGTTTTGCTCTGGCGCTGGCCATGACGCTGGTCGGCACCAACGTCGGTATCGGCAAGACCATGGTGGCCGTCATGCCCGTCGCCGCGTTCGCCCTGTGGCGGTTCATGATCGCCATCGTCGCCCTCTCCCCGCGCTACCGGCCGTCCGCCATGCGCCGCGTGACGCGTCGCCAATGGGGGCATCTCTTCGTGCAGACGTTTTTCGGCACTTTCCTGTTCACGTTACTGATCCTGTTCGGCGTGCGTATGACGACGGCCACCGCCGCCGGCGTGATCACGGCGACGCTGCCCGCGTGTGTCGCCCTGCTGTCGTGGGCCGTGCTGCGCGAGCACCCGTCGCGGCGCACGCTCGTGAGCATCGGGCTCGCGATCGCGGGCGTGGCGCTGCTCAATGTCTCGCGGGGCGATGGGCATGGCGCGAACGCCGGCGCTGCGGCCAACGCCTGGCTCGGCAACGCGCTGGTGCTCGGGGCGGTCGTGTGCGAAGCCATTTACGTGATCGTGTCCAAACGGCTCGCAGCCGAACTGCCTGCCATCGACATCTGCGCCTACACGCATCTGATCGGCGGCGTGCTGATGCTGCCCTTCGGGATCGTGGGACTGATGGCGGTGGACTACGCGGCGTTGACGCCCGGGCACTGGGCGCTGATCGTCTGGTACGGGCTCGCCGCCAGCGTTTTCTCGTTTTTTCTTTGGATGCGCGGGATCCGCCACGTGAGCGCTCAGCTTGCGGGGGTTTTCACGGCCATGGTGCCGGTCGCGGCGACCGCTTATGGCGTGATCTTTCTCGACGAACGACTGTCCGTCGCGCAAGGCGGCGCGCTGGCACTGACCGTGGCCGGGATCGTGCTCGCCGCGCTGCCGTCCTCCGGATCGCGAAAGACGCTATTGCCGGCCCGCGACTGAATCGGACACAGGCGCGGGCGCAAGACGTTGTAAAATGCCCGCCATGCCGGATTTCGCGACGCGCTATCAGGCACAAGGAATCCCGTACTCGATTTCACCGAAAAACATGGCTCGCGCCCCCCGTGCGCGGGCCCAAGCCCTCACTTCGTCAAAACCGCCATGTCGACTTCTGGCCGACCGTCACACGCGTCTGAAACGTCTGATACGTCCAACACGTCAAATTCGCCGACGCGTCACTCGCGCCCCATGCGCCCCCTGCCCCGCGTCATCTTCTTCAGCCGCTGGCTGCAACTGCCGCTCTACCTCGGGCTGATCGCCGCACAGGGCGTCTACGTCTACAAGTTCCTCGTCGAACTCTTCCACCTGATCACCCACGCCGCCACCTTCGACGAGACACAGATCATGCTCGTCGTGCTCGGCCTGATCGACGTGGTGATGATTTCGAACCTGCTCATCATGGTGATCATCGGCGGTTATGAGACCTTCGTCTCCCGCCTCGGGGTCGAAGGCCACCCCGATGAGCCGGAGTGGCTCGATCACGTGAACGCCGGCGTGCTCAAGGTGAAGCTGTCGATGGCACTCATCAGCATCTCGTCGATTCACCTGCTCAAGACGTTCATCGATGCGTCTCAGCAGACACAGCACACCGTCATGTGGCAAGTGATCATTCACTGTGCTTTCCTGCTTTCCGCCGTCGTCATGGCGTACGTCAACAAGATGACGAACGATAGTCACGCGCCGGCGTACGCAACCCCGCATCAGTAAGTCATTACAAATATCAGTCCCCACTAAGTCGAGAGCCGTTTCATGTCTACCGTCATTAAAGAAGACGACGTCATTCAGAGCGTCGCCGGTGCCCTTCAGTACATCAGCTACTACCATCCGGACGATTACATCCAGGCATTGGGCCGTGCCTACGAGGCCGAAGAAAGCCCCGCAGCCAAGGACGCCATCGCCCAGATCCTGACCAACAGCCGCATGTGCGCCGAAGGCCGCCGTCCGCTGTGCCAGGACACCGGTATCGTCACGGTGTTCGTGAAGGTCGGCATGAACGTGCGCTGGGATGCCAAGCGCAGCCTCACCGACATGATCAACGAAGGTGTGCGCCAGGCTTACATGCACCCGGACAACGTGCTGCGCGCCTCGATCGTGGCGCCGCCGGAAGCCGGTCGCAAGAACACGAAGGACAACACGCCGGCCGTCATCCACTACGAGATCGTGGAAGGCGACAAGGTGGACATCACGGTCGCAGCCAAGGGCGGCGGCTCGGAAAACAAGTCCAAGTTCGTGATGCTCAACCCGTCGGACTCGATCGTCGACTGGGTGGTGAAGACCGTCCCGACGATGGGCGCCGGCTGGTGCCCGCCGGGCATGCTCGGTATCGGTATCGGCGGCACGGCCGAGAAGGCCATGGTCCTCGCCAAGGAATCGCTCATGGATCCGATCGACATCCATGACGTGATCAAGCGCGGTCCGCAGAACTGGAACGAAGAGCTGCGTATCGAGCTGTTCGAGAAGGTCAACGCCTTGGGCATCGGCGCGCAAGGCCTCGGCGGTCTGGCCACCGTGCTCGACGTCAAGATCCTCGACTACCCGACACACGCCGCCTCGAAGCCGGTCGCCATGATCCCGAACTGCGCCGCCACGCGTCACGCGCACTTCACGCTGGATGGCTCGGGCCCGTCGTTCCTGGCCGCACCGTCGCTCGACGCGTGGCCGAACGTGCACTGGGCGCCGAACACGGAAACCAGCAAACGAGTCGACCTGGACAACCTCACGCCGGAAGAAATCACGAGCTGGAAGCCGGGTCAGACGCTGCTGCTCTCGGGCAAGATGCTCACCGGCCGTGACGCCGCGCACAAGCGCATTGCCGACATGGTCGCCAAGGGCGAACCGCTGCCGGTGGACTTCAAGGGCCGCGCCATTTACTACGTCGGCCCGGTCGATCCGGTGCGCGACGAAGTCGTCGGCCCGGCAGGCCCGACCACGTCCACCCGCATGGACAAGTTCTCCGACCTGATGCTCGGCAAGCTCGGCCTGTCTGTGATGATCGGCAAGTCGGAACGCGGCCCGGCAGCGATCGAGGCCATCAAACAGCAGAAGGCCGCTTATCTGATGGCCGTCGGTGGCGCCGCCTACCTGGTGTCGAAGGCGATTCGCGCTGCGCGTGTTCTGGCCTTCGAAGACCTCGGCATGGAAGCCATCTACGAGTTCGACGTCAAGGACATGCCGGTGACGGTGGCCGTGGACTCGACCGGTGTCTCCGTGCACCAGACCGGCCCGAAGGAATGGCAGGCCAAGATCGGCAAGATTCCGGTCGCAGCGCAGTAAGTCTCATCGGTACCTGCCTCGCGTTCGCTCAGCGGGCGAACTTGCTTGTGCACCTGCTGGTGCACTTGCTTGTGTACCCGCTTGTGTACCCGCTTTTGAGCGCGTTGGCATCCGGTCGACGGTTTTCACGTCGTCGACCTGCAGAAGAAAGCCCGGCATGGTCCGGGCTTTTTTTCGTCGCGCCAACGCGATCGGATGCTCGCCGATGCGTTGGACGAAGAGGCAAAAAACGTCACGCGTCAGAGCGAGAATGGATCGCATTACCATTCGCACCTCGGTTCACGAAAAGCCTTGCAGAGCTTGGCTTTCCGCGCTTTTCAGGCTACTCTTCAACCGCTTGCAAACTGCATAAAACAGGGATCCGAAATGAAAGGCGACAAGAAAGTCCTCGAACTCCTCAACGCGCAGCTCACCAACGAGCTGACCGCGATCAACCAGTACTTTCTGCACGCCCGCATGTACAACCATTGGGGTCTGACGAAGCTCGGCAAGCATGAGTACGACGAATCCATCGGCGAGATGAAGCACGCCGACAAGCTGATCGAACGCATCTTCATGCTCGACGGCCTGCCGAACCTGCAAGATCTGCACAAGCTGCTCATCGGTGAGAACACCGAAGAAATTCTTCAGTGCGATCTGAAGCTCGAATACCTCTCGCAGAAGACCTGCAAGGAAGGCGTCGCTCACTGCGAAAGCGTGAAGGACTTCGTCTCCCGCGAAATCTTCAACGAGATCCTGCACGACACCGAAGAGCACATCGACTGGTTGGAAACGCAGATCGAACTCATCGGCAAGGTCGGTCTTCAGAATTACCAGCAGTCGGGCATGGCGTCGTTCGAAGAATAAGCCCGACACCCCGCAAAACCCAGATAAGAAACGCGCAGCGTCGCGCCGTCATCCCTCGATATCGGATTGCGAGCTTTGCGCTAGAATTTCGGGGCCGGCCATTTGCCGGCCCTTTTTCATTTGCCATGCCCTCCAACGCGCCGATTGGCGTCTTCGATTCCGGCCTCGGTGGCCTCTCCGTCTTGCAGGCCGTACGCGCCCTGCTGCCGCACGAGTCGCTGCTGTATGTCGCCGACTCCCGTTACGCCCCCTACGGTGAACGTCCCGACGCGTTCCTCGAACAGCGCAGCCTCGCCATCGGTCGATGGGTTCGCGAGCACGGTGCGAAAGCGTTTGTCGTCGCCTGTAACACCGCCACGGCCCACGGCGTCGCGGCGTTGCGGGCCGACGGATCGTGGCCCGTGGTCGGTGTCGAGCCAGGCATCAAGCCCGCGGCGGCCGCATCGCGCAGCGGTGTCATCGGCGTCCTTGCCACGGCAGCGACGCTGCGCAGCGCACGCTTCGCCGATCTGCTCGCACGTCACACCGCACAAGGCCAGCGTTTCCTTTGCCAGCCGGGGCATGGACTGGTCGAGCGTATCGAGGCCGGCGACGTCGATTCGTCCGAGGTCGTGGCGCTGCTGGACAAGTACATTGCGCCGATGGTGGCGCAAGGGGCCGACACGCTCGTGCTGGGTTGCACCCATTACCCTTTTCTGATCCCGGCCATCGAGCGTCACTTCGGCACGGCGCTCACGCTCATCGACACCGGCGCGGCCATTGCCCGTCAGCTTCAACGCAGACTTGAGGCCGACGATCTGCTGGCGCCGTCGCGTAACGACGTGGACGACGTGCAGGGCAGCACCGGCAGCCTCCAATTGTTCACGACCGCCAACGCGAATGCCCTTCAGACGATGGCGGACCGTCTGCTGACAAATGTCCCGCGCGTCGCGACGGTCGAAATTCCTGAGACAGCGTCGGCCATCGACGCGCCAATCGCCCCGCAAGCCGCGGCTGGTCTGGTCTGAGCCCGATTCCGGCTCGGGGGCGTCCCGAAGGTCGCCCCAACCTTCCCATCATTCCTGTCTGACACCATTTCCGTATATCCCTGTGCGTGCCATGGAATAGGTCGATGGCGCTTGCAAAAGACGTCAACTTAAATAATAATTATTCTCATTAGTGTTACATTTTGACGTTTTCACCATGATCGTCTGCGTATGTAAATCCGTTTCCGACCGTCAGATCAAGGCTTGCCTCGATGCCGGTGCCACCACGATGGAAGATCTTCAGATCGACCTCGGCGTTGCGCTGTGCTGCGGCAAGTGCGGACCATACGTTCAGGAAATGGTGACCGGCGCCACGCCGTGCTGTGGTCGCTCGTGCGGTGGCTGCTGCCAGTCCGCCAGCGTCGAGACGACGACGGAAGTCGTGGTGATGCGTCAGGAACTCGCCCTCGCGGCCTGAGCGTTCGACTGTCCATGGCGAGGCATGTCCTCGCCATTGTGCTTTCGCTTTGTGTTTCCGCTTTGTGTTTCCGGACTTGTGGAATCTCGCCGACGTGACCGCCTGGCAGTCACGAGGCAACGGAGCCAGCCAGACGTCTCGCGGCGTCACGTGCCAGCCAGCGACTTGTCACCCTGGAGGTGTCAGATGGAACTCCTGATTGGCTTTGTTTCGACGCTGTGTTTGTCGTTTTTCCTGTTTCGAAGGTGAGTTTGCGAACGCTTGCCGATTGACCGTGTTCGCCGACCGCGCCCCTGGCGCGGTTTTCCTTTGAGCGTACGGCCGGTTCCGCACACCGAGGCCTCGCGCCCCGGCACGCCGGGCACGCCCGGGGCAAGATTCGCAGCGCTTACTGCTCTCACCGTTCATTGCCGCAAATTAGCGTACCCTAGCCGTTATCATGTCGACCGCCGTGTCCCCCGCCGTGCCTGAATCAGGTCTTGCGCTTACGCAATTTCGCGATCCGCTGACGTCGCCGCGCGCCATCGCGATTGCCGCCGCGATCGTTGTCGTTCACATCGCCGCTCTGGTCGGTTTGTCGCACCTGCGCAACGAACCTGAAAAGGCGACGATCGAGCCGACGACGTTTACCGCGACGATCATTCCGCTCACGCCCGCGCCGACGCCGCCGCAACCCGCGCCGCCCAAACCGCAGCCGGAACCGCCCAAGCCGAAGGTCGCCCCCCCGCCGCCGAAGCCGCGCGAGCAACCCAAGAACGCCATCACGCAAAAGGCCGAACCGGTCGCACCGCCACAGCAAACGACGCCGGAGCCGGTGCAGCAAGCGGCGCCCACGCCGCCTGCACCGCCTGCGCCGGCCCCGGCACCCGCGCCGTCCGGCCCGATCGAAGGGCTGGCCGTGAAGTGCGACGAGCCGCGCGTGGTCTACCCGACGCAATCGCGCCGCGTCGGCGAAGAAGGCATCGTGACGCTGCGTCTCGTGATCGACACCCGGGGTGTGGTCTCGAGCGCCAATGTGGTGAAGTCGAGCGGATTCCCCCGTCTCGATCAGGCAGCGCGCACCGCCGCACTCGCGATGCGCTGCGCTCCCCCGATGCAAGGTGGCCGCGCGGTGGAAGCCGCCGCGACCAAACCGTTTAACTTCAATCTGAACGATTAACGATCTACCTGGATCTTCCGAGGAACGAAAAATGCAAGAGTATGGTTTGAGCCACGTCTGGTCACAGGGCGATTTCGTCACCCGCGCCATTGCGATCGTGTTGCTGGTAATGTCGGTGCTGTCCTGGACGGTCATCATCATCAAGGGCACGCAGGTTTTCCGTCTGAGCCGTCTTACGCGCACCGCCGAGCCGGACTTCTGGCACTCGGAGAATTTCTCCGCCGGCCTGCAAAAGCTGGGCGAATCGGGTCAGAACAACCCGTTCCTGGCGCTCGCCCTCGCCGGTCAGGACGCCGCCGAGCACCATCGCCAGAGCCAGCCGCACCTGCACGACAAGATGGACGTGAGCGACTGGATCACGCGCGCACTGAAGAACTCGGTGGACGACACGGTCTCGCGTCTGCAAAGCGGTCTGGCCATGCTCGCCTCGATCGGCTCGACCTCGCCGTTCGTCGGTCTGTTCGGCACGGTGTGGGGCATTTATCACGCCCTGCTGGCCATTGGCGCCTCGGGCCAGACGACCATCGACAAGGTGGCCGGACCGGTCGGTGAAGCCCTCATCATGACGGCCTTCGGCCTGTTCGTTGCCATTCCGGCCGTGCTGGGCTTTAACGCGCTGACCCGCGCGAACAAGGGCATCGTCTCGAAGCTCAACCGCTTCGCGCACAGCCTGCACGGTTACTTCCTGACGGGCGCCAGCGTGCATTCGACGCAGTTCACCAGCAACGTCACGCCGGTGCGCAAGTCCACGTCGGCCAGCGCCAGCTAAGCGGCCGCGCAAGAGAAGGAGTTCGTTATGGCTATGGGTTCATACAGCAGCGACGACGGTGCCGATGACGCCATGATGAGCGAGATCAACATGACGCCGCTCGTCGACGTCATGCTGGTGCTGCTGATCATCTTCATCGTGACACTGCCGGTGCTCAATCACGCGGTCAAACTCGATCTACCGCAGGCAAGCAGCCAGCCGGAAGACACCAAGCCTGCCAAGGTCGACCTCTCGATCCAGGCGGACGGCAGCGTCTTCTGGGACAAGCAGCAGATCGACGACGCAACGCTCAAGGCGCGTCTGGCGCAGGCCGCGGAAGCGCAGCCGCAGCCGGAATTGCACTTGTTCGCGGACAAGAGCGTGCGTTACGAAAGCGTTGCCAAAGTGCTCTCGGAAGCCCAGACGGCGGGCGTGACCAAGCTCGGCTTCGTGACCGAACCGGCCAAGTAAGTCCGGGACGTTCGCAAATCACAGACGCGCAGGCGCGGTGCTGGTCACCGCGCTTTTTTTTCGCCCGTACGATCCGTAAATGCTCCCTTTTCCCCGGACTTCTCGGTGACTGTTCCAATTTGGTAACAATCCTTCCTGCGTTCCGGACTACTCCCTGGGCGGGGCGCCCCGATATAGTGGGGACATGACAACGGATGCCGCAACGCCACACCTCCCGACTGCGGCGCGCATCCTCACAGGAGATTTCCCCATGAGCACCCCCTACGCCCGTCCGGTTGCCCGCGTCTTCACGGCTGCGCAAACGCAGGAAGGCGCCGGCTTTCACGTCAACCGTCCGTTTCCGACGCGCATGATGATGGATTTCGATCCGTTCCTGCTGCTCGACGAAATGGGGCCGATGCAGGTCGCCCCCGGCGACGCCAAGGGCGCGCCCGATCACCCGCATCGCGGCTTCGAGACCGTGACCTATCTGCTCGCCGGAGAGATGGAACACCGTGACTCGCAAGGTCATGCAGGCAAGCTCACTCCGGGCGACGTGCAGTGGATGACGGCGGGCGCCGGCGTCATTCACTCGGAAGAGCCGTCGCACGCATTTCAGCAGCGCGGCGGCGAGATGCACGGTTTCCAGTTGTGGGTGAATCTGCCGAGCACCGACAAGATGATGACGCCGCGCTATCAGGAGCTGCCGGCAGCCGGTATTCCGACGGCAACGAGCGACGACGGCAAGGTCTGGGTACGGGTGATCGCCGGTGAGGCCCTGGGTACGCGTGCCGCCATCGAGACACGCACGCCGATCCTGTATCAGCACTTCACGTTGCAACCGCAGGCGCTGCTGGATCACCCGGTGCCCGCCGACTTCAACGTCTTCGCTTACGTGATCGACGGCGAGGGCCACTTCGGTCCGGAAGCCACCGCCGCAAAGGCGCATCAGATGGTCGTGTTCGGCACGCAAGGCGAAAGCGTGACGGTGCGTAACGATGGCGACACCCCGCTGTCGTTCCTGCTCATCGGCGGCAAGCCGCTGGGCGAGCCGGTGGCGCGTTACGGCCCGTTCGTGATGAACACGGAGAGCGAGATTCGTCAGGCGATCCTCGACTTTCAGGCAGGACGCATGGGGCACATCCCGGCGTCGGTCTCGCGTACCTGAACCACGCGCGCGGCACATCCCAGCGTCATGATGCGAACCGGCGGTTCGCGCCAATGCCGACGGCCCGGCGAAATTCGGTCACAATGACACTCAGAGTGAACAGAGCGTGAGGTGGCCCAATTTCGCTGGGCCGCTTTCATTAACACCCATCAGAACGTTCGAGACGTTGCGGATTAGCGCATAAAAGGAGCCACCATGGCCGCAGAAGCGATTGTCACCGCCCATCTGGGCGCCGCGGGTTACACCACCCATCTGTCTGACGGCAAGCACGAGTGGATCGCCGACGAGCCGGAAACGCTAGGCGGCGGCGATCTGGGTCCGGCGCCGGCTGCGTTGCTGCTCTCGAGCCTCGGGGCATGCACGTCGATCACGTTGCACATGTATGCGCGACGCAAGGAATGGCCGCTCAAGGACGTGAAAGTGACACTGGCGATGAACCCGGACGGCAAGCCGCCCGTCGGAACGACGCAAATCACCCGCAAGATCGAACTGGCAGGCGACTTATCCGAGGAGCAGCGTCAGCGCCTCTTGGAAATCGCCAATGCGTGCCCAATTCACAAGGTGCTATCGGGCACTGTCGCCATCGAGAGTTCGCTGGTCGAGTAATGCCGGGTGCCGAGCCGGTGCGACACTCGCGCGCCGGTCGCTTCGACCCGAAGCGATTTACAGGATTTAAGGGGAAATAGTCTTGCAGTACGAACACCTGATCGAGGTCAACGACCTCCTGAACCCGCTGACTCTCGCCCTCACGCGCGACCAACTGTGGCGCGGCCTCGTGCTGCGCGCCGAACAGCCGCAGGCGTTCGTGCTGGGACTCGACGAATGCATCATGCACGAGCGTACCGAGACCACGCTCGATCGCGAGCTTCGCTTTGGGCAGACCGTGGTGCTCGACCGCGTCGTCTTCGAAGCGCAGGACGCCGTGCGATATGAGACGGCAGCCACCGACGCGCATGCAGGCGGCACCCTCACGATGCGTATCGAAGAACCCAATCCGACGCACTACTTCGTGCGATTCACCTACAGCACAACGCTGCCGGAGGATGCTCCGACGGCCGATACGCGTTACAGCGAATTTGTGAAATCGGCCTACCGCGAAGCCGACATCGACACGGTCCGTCGGATTCGCGAACTCGCGGAGCAGGGCGAGCTGGGCTGATCCCGCGCGGGTGCTACGTCTGCGCCCCGTGTGTCAAATGACGGCCGGACAAGTGAAGGCAGCGTCCGGCCATTCCGAATTAGCCAAAACCTACTCGATCAAAGAGCGCAATAGTCAAATTCAAATACAAATGGGAATGATTCTCATTTAATATTCTCCTCACAGTCAGCCACACGGATGAGCGAGATGACAAGCCACACCACTGCCCGCCCGACCACGCCCGCCACAGCACCTCGCCGCACCCTCTCGGTGTCGCGCACGCCAGTGGCCAGCCCGGCGGCAGACAAGCCGGCCAGCCCGACCAACGGCCGTGTGCTCACGAGCGATCACCTGTTGCAGGGCACGCAGTGCGTGAACATCCTGCACAACGGACAGACGTACCAACTGCGCGCTACGCGCTACGGCAAACTGATCCTGACGAAGTAAGCCGCCGAATTCAACGTCGTCGACGAGAAGCCGACGGAGAACAGAGGTACAGATAAAGCTACAAATAGAGGTACAAGCAGGCATAAAGCATTTTGGCGGCGGCGAGACCACGACCTTGCCGCCACCTTCACCGAGTTTTGTGGGGACCACCTCGCCTAAGAGGTGTTTGGCAGTAGCCAGCGAACGCAACGCGATCCCATGTAGTTACGGCAAGCCCCTCTCTACCTGCGTTGCGCGCCAGCCAAGCCGCTTTTTTTGTCCGTCCACTTCAGTTTCATTGATGTTCTCCTCGTGGCGCGACCTGCCAAGCCTCAGGTGGCGCCAACCGGCCTGACAAGCCCTTAACCCGTTCGAGAGAACGGGTTTTTCTTTGGCTATGCGCTTTGTGCGCAGATAAAAAAAGCATCGCCAACATTCGTTGACGATGCTTTTCGTTTCCGATGCACGCCGGGCCGCCACGCCCCGGCAATACACGAGACCCAGGCGGGTTACCGGTCGGTGTTGTCGGTGTTGTCGGGGGTTTATGCGCCAGTGACGGCAGCGATGCCGGCGCGGGCAATCTGCGCGTCCTGCGCCGACTTCACACCCGACACGCCCACGGCGCCGACCACGTTGCCGTCGACAATAATGGGCACGCCGCCTTCGAGCATGGCGGTGTTCGGTGCGCTCAGGAATGCGAAGCGCCCGCCATTGATCATCTCTTCGAAGGCGCCGCTCTCACGACGGCCGACGGCCGAAGTCTGCGCCTTGCCGAGCGACATCATGGCCGTGCTCGGGGCCGCACCATCCATGCGATGCAGCGACAGGGCGTGGCCGCCGTCGTCGACAATGGTGATGCACACATTCCAGCCGTTCGCGGTCGCTTCCGCGACGGCGGCCGCGTTGATCTTCTGCACGTCTTCAACGCTCAGGACAGCTTTTGTCTTCATACGTCTCTCTCGTTTAGGGTTAGCAATTCAGGGAGCCTGCACTCACGTACTTACGTACTTACGTACTGAACAGGCATGACTCCGGAAATTCCTGCTGTGTTCCGCCCCCGGGGGCACAAAATCGGGGCGCCCGGCGAACAGCCGTCCGCTCAGTGCCCCACGCCAAGCGCCATCCACTCGCGCAACGCCGCACGTGTGGTGCGCATGCCTTCGAGGGTTGGCCACCAGCCGGGAACCGCGTCCGGTTCGAGCGTCATGGCATGGCAGCACGGTGCGGGTACCACCGTCAGACCAGCCCGCTCGAACTGCTCACGGGCGCGGCGCATATGCCAGGCACTCGTGACCAGATAGATGCGCGACACGCCGACGTTGCTCAGCATACGCGCACTGAAAATGGCGTTTTGCGCCGTGTTCAATGATTGTCCTTCGATCCAGCGCACCGGCACGCCGAACTCACCGGTCGCGACCTGCGCCATGATTGGCGCCTCGGCCGTGCGTCCGGTGGGGCTGCCGCCGGAGACCAGCACGGGCAGTTGGGCCCGTCGTGCGAGAAAGGCGCCGTAGCGCACCCGGGCAAGCGTCGCCTCGCTCAGATCCACAGCGTTCTCGCGTCCGAACTCCGGCGCGCCGAAGCTCATGCCGCCCCCCAGTATCACGACAGCCTGCGCACGCGTTGCGGCGCTACCGGCCGCCGCCGCCGAGGCGTCGAGCGTCTTGGGATCAACCGCCTTGCCGACTTCGAGCGGACGGGAAAGCCACTGACCGACCCACGGCATCGCCTGCCCCCAAAGCGCAAGCACGGCCACTACCGCCAACACTCGCCCGATGCGCGGACAGCGCCGCCACAGGACGAACGCCAGCCCCGCGAGCACCAGCACATTGGCGGGCGGCAGGAACAAGCTGACAAGGAGGTTTCGGGCGAGCCAGTCGAAAGGCATCCGGCGAGTGTACTGGACTGCACCGCAGAGTGCACCCTTTCTCTATTGGCCTTCTCGTCCGATAGCGAAGAGAACGCACGCCATGGGAATCGACGATAGCTTCGCAGGTTTCTTGTACGCGCCCTGTGCCGGGTAACCAAGCACCCGAATGCGCTCGGCGAGCTGATCGACGGCCATCGCGAGTTCGTTGTCCTGACCTTCGAACATCGGCGGCAGCGTGTTGAACGTCGGGCCGGTGTCCTCCGTACTTTCCGCAAGACTTTCGTTGCGCTATTCCGGTTACACTTCGCCCATTCCAAATGATCAGGAACGATTCCGCCAACGCGTCCGGACGCCTCAATTGCGTCAATGCGTCGATCGCGCCGCCTACTATCCCTCGATGCCCATACGTCCTGCCGGAACGTCGCGCGAGAGCGCCATCACTCACGACACCTCTCACGACACCTCGCCGCACGGCCAGCCCGACTCGCCTGCATTGCCGCGCCAGCTTCTGGTCACGCCGGATATCGCCTCGCGTGCGCAGATTGCGGCATTTGCCTCGCAATTGGCCCAGGCGCTCGCGCGCGGCACACGTCTCGTACAACTTCGTAATCGCTCGCTCGATGCGGACGGTTATCGTGCGTTGGCCGAAAGTGCATTGGCGCTGACGCACGCGGCGCACGCGCAACTCATCCTCAACCCACCGCATGACGTGGCGGATCGCTGGCTGGGCACCACTGACGGCACGGTGCCGCAGGCCGACGGCTGGCACCTCACCAGCGCGCGCCTCATGGCATGCGAGACCCGCCCGGCAGGTTGGAAGCTCGTTAGCGCCGCCTGTCACGACGCCGCACAACTGGCGCAAGCCACGCGACTTGGTCTCGACTTCGTCACGCTGTCGCCTGTCCTCGCCACGGCCACGCACCCGGACGCAACACCGCTCGGCTGGCCCGCGTTCACCGCCCTCGCTGCACAGACGTCGCTGCCGGTGTTTGCACTCGGCGGCATGCGCGCCGAGACACTTGCCAGCGCTCGCAACGCCGGTGCTTACGGCATTGCAGCGATCCGCGCGTTCTGGCCGGCCGCCTGATCTGGCGCACGACGTGCGCTTTGCAGACGTCCGACCAGCGAGCTCGGGCCTTACTTCGCCAGCGCCTTGCGGGCCGCGATCACCCCCTGCGCGTACGCCGGATCGATCTTCGCGAAGTGTCCGATCTGGCGCTCGGCGACATCGTCCGGCACGCCTTGCATCGACGCCGCGATGTTGCCGAACAGACGCGCTTTCTGGCCATCGTCGAACAGCCGGAAGAGCGCACGCGGCTGTGAGTAATAGTCGTCATCGTCACGATGATCGAAGCGATCCGCGACCGCCCCTACCGCCTGCTGCGGATCGCGATACTCCGGCTGTTCTGCAAAAGCCCCGTAGCGGTTCGGCTCGTAGTTCGGTGTGCCGCCCAGGTTGCCGTCCACCCGCATTGCGCCGTCGCGATGGAAGCTGTTGTGGAACGGGCACTTTGGCGCATTGACCGGAATCGCGCTGTGATTCACCCCGAGGCGATAACGCTGCGTGTCGCCGTACGAGAACAGACGCCCCTGCAACAGACGATCGGGTGAGAAACCGATACCCGGCACCACATTGCCCGGATTGAATGCCGCCTGCTCCACCTCCGCGAAATAGTTCTCCGGATTCCGGTTGAGCTCCAGCACGCCCACGTCGATCAGCGGGTAATCGCCGTGCGGCCACACCTTCGTAATGTCGAAGGGATTGAAGCGATAGGTCGCGGCATCTGCCTCGGGCATCACCTGCACCTGCATGCGCCAGCGCGGGAAGTTGCCGGCTTCGATGGCCTCGAAAAGATCTCGCTGATGGCTCTCGCGGTCGTCACCGACGAGTTGCGCCGCCTCGGCATTCGTGATGTTCTCGACACCCTGCATCGACTTGAAGTGGAACTTGACCCAGAAGCGTTCGTTGGCCGCGTTAATGAAGCTGAAAGTGTGCGAGCCGAAGCCGTGCTGCTGGCGGTAATTCTTCGGAATACCGCGATCGCTCATGAGGATGGTGACCTGATGGAGCGATTCCGGCGAGCGCGACCAAAAGTCCCACGCCGCCGTCGGGTTACGCATGTTGGTCTTCGGATCCCGCTTTTGCGTATGGATGAAGTCCGGGAATTTGAGGGCGTCGCGAATGAAGAACACCGGCGTGTTGTTGCCCACCAGATCCCAGTTGCCTTCGTCGGTGTAGAACTTCAGGGCAAAGCCGCGCACATCGCGCTCGGCGTCGGCAGCGCCCCGCTCGCCCGCCACGGTCGAGAAGCGCAGGAACACGGGCGTTTCCTTGCCCACGGATTCGAACACACGGGCGCGCGTGTATTTCGTAATGTCGTGCGTAATGGTCAGCTTGCCGAACGCGCCGGAGCCCTTGGCGTGAACGCGACGCTCGGGAATCACTTCACGGTCGAAGTGGGCCAGCTTTTCGATCAGCCAGACGTCCTGCAGCAGTGCCGGGCCGCGCGGGCCAGCCGTCAGCGTGTTCTGGTTATCGGTCACCGGCGCACCGGCGGCAGTCGTGAGTTTCTTGGTATCGGACATGTGACGCTCTCCTGTTTCCTGAATCCTGTTTCCTGATCGGGCACTCGTTCCCGAATGCCTCCCGGCTTGCTTGCATCGCGCCCGCATCGAGGCTCATGCGCCCATCAGCGCAAAGTCCGCAAGGACGTGTTCCAGCGTGGTCTCGATGTCGTGCAAATAGGCTTTGAGATGGGTCATGGCGGCACCTTCGGATGCGTGGTTCTGCGGCGGGCGTTCATCGGCGTCTGAATGGCGCGTCCCCCTTCGGTGGCATCGCCGTCAAGCGCGTGCGACTAGATTAATTATTTTAATTAAAACGGTCGAATTAATCGTTTTTATATATTTCATAGGCAAAAGCAATACGCCGCAGTACTAGGCAGCACTAGGCAGTGGCGTACGCGTTGGCGTAAGGACTGAAGCGGACGACCGGGGTATTGCGTGGGTCGGGCGTGGATCGGGCGTGGATCAGCCGTCGGGATACTGCGCGGGACGGATGAGGCAGATGAAGCGAAGGCGAGCGATGCGGGATATGGCGAAAGCTTCAGGTCGATCGGGCACGACCGACCTGTTCGCCGATCAGTTGGACGTTGCTGGCAGATCGAGGGGAATGACACCCGGCAGGTCGCATCTGGCGATCGCCTGTGCCACGGCCTCGATCGCCGGCAGACGCGTGAAGCTCTTGCGCCACGCGAGCACAACGCGACGGTCCGGCACCGGCGCCGAGAACGGCACGTAGCTCAGCAAGCTATCCGGGGCCTGCGTCTCGGGTACGGACGTCTTCGGCAACACGGTGATACCGACACCGCTGGCGACCATATGCCGAATCGTCTCCAGCGACGAGCCTTCGAACGTCTTCTGGATGCCGTCGGCATTCTGCGAGAAACGCATCAGTTCCGGGCAGACGCCCAGCACATGATCGCGGAAGCAGTGACCGCTGCCGAGCAGCAGCATCGTCTCCTGCTTCAGATCGCCCGCGTCGATATGCTCACGTCCGGCCCACGGGTGTGAGCGCGGCAGCGCCACGACGAACGGCTCGTCGTACAGCGGACGCACCATCAGCCCGCTCTCCGGGAACGGCAGCGCCATGATGGCCGCATCGATCTCGCCTTGCTTGAGCAACTCGATGAGCTTGAGGGTGTAGTTCTCTTGCAGCATCAGCGGCATCTGCGGCGTGGTCTCGATCATTTGCTTGACCAGCGCCGGTAGCAGATACGGCCCGATGGTGTAGATCACGCCCAGACGCAACGGACCCGCGAGCGGATCGCGTCCCTGCTTGGCAATTTCCTTGATGGCGATGGTCTGTTCGAGCACGCGCTGCGCCTGCGCGACGATCTGCTCGCCGAGGGGCGTCACGCTCACTTCGGCAGCACCCCGCTCGAAAATTTGTACGTTCAGCTCATCTTCGAGCTTCTTGATGGCCACCGAGAGCGTCGGCTGGCTGACGAAACAGGCTTCCGCCGCGCGACCGAAATGGCGTTCTCGCGCCACCGCCACGATGTACTTGAGTTCCGTGAGGGTCATGTCGTCCTAACCTGTGTAAATTAATCGAATCACTGCAATCGATAGATTTTGTTTTTTATAGCACAATCGGACGGCAAATGCCCGTTTTAGGACGACGCCCTTGCCGTCATCCTGCCCTCATCTTGCCGTCATCTACCCGCCCCACCGCCACCGGCGCGGCGCGGATCGTGCATAGGGTGACGCGCGCACGCGATGCCCGTCAGGCCTTCAAATAGTCTTCGCGCGCGCCGAGCCAACGCTCCAGATGCGCGGCCACTGCGCCCGGATGCGACTTCAGCAGCGCCTCGGCGGCCTCCTGCGCGCCCGGAATCATCCAGGCGTCCTCGTTCAGATCGACGAAGCGCAGCATCGCCGCACCGGACTGGCGCGCCCCGAGAAACTCGCCCGGACCGCGAATTTCCAGGTCCCGCCGCGCGATGACGAAGCCGTCGGTGGTCTCACGCATCGTTTGCAAGCGCGCCTTGGCGCCCATGGACAGCGGCGAGGCATACATCAGCAAGCACACGGACTCCGCCGAGCCACGACCGACGCGACCACGCAACTGATGCAACTGGGCGAGGCCGAAGCGCTCGGCATGTTCGATCACCATGAGAGACGCATTCGGGACATCCACGCCGACTTCGATCACCGTCGTGGCCACGAGCAGATGCGTGTCGCCTCGCGTGAAGTCATCCATCACAGCCGCCTTCTCGGCAGGCGACAGGCGCCCATGCACGAGGCCGACGCGCAACTCCGGCAGCGCCGCAACCAGTTGCGCGTGGGTGTCCACGGCCGTTTGCAATTGCAGCGCTTCGCTCTCTTCGATCAGCGGACACACCCAGTACACCTGACGTCCGGCAAGCGCCGCCGCGCGCACCCGGTCGATCACCTCCGGGCGACGCGTGTCGCTGATGAGCTTCGTCACGACGGGACTGCGTCCGGGCGGTAATTCGTCGATGACGGAGACGTCGAGGTCGGCGTAGTACGTCATGGCGAGCGTGCGCGGGATCGGCGTGGCGCTCATCATCAGTTGGTGCGGCATGGCGTTCGGGCCCATGCCGGCCGTTTGCATCTTGCTGCGCAGCGCGAGCCGCTGCGCCACGCCGAAGCGATGCTGTTCGTCCACCACCGCCATGCCCAGGCGAGCGAACGTGACCGTGTCCTGAATGATGGCGTGTGTGCCAATGACCAGTTGCGCTTCGCCGCTGGCCACGCGCGCCAGCGCTTCGCGCTTTTCCTTCGCTTTCATGCTGCCCGCGAGCCACGCGACCTCGACACCCAGCGGCGTGAGCCACGCCGACAGTTTGCGCAGGTGCTGCTCCGCGAGGATTTCCGTGGGCGCCATGATGGCCGCCTGGAATCCCGCATCGATGGCTTGTGCCGCCGCCAGCGCCGCGATGATCGTCTTACCGCTGCCGACGTCGCCTTGCAGCAGACGCTGCATGGGATGCGCCTCGGCCAGATCGGCACGAATCTCGGCCCACACGCGCTGCTGCGCCCCCGTCAGGCGAAACGGCAGCGCCGCTTCGAAGCGTTCGAGCAAACCGCCCGGCACGCGCTCGCCAAGGGCAGGGGCACGCAGACGCCGACGCGCCGCCTGTGCCCGCTTGAGCGAGAGCTGCTGGGCAAGCAATTCCTCGCATTTGATACGTAGCCACGCCGGGTGCGAGCGCTCCATGAGCGCCGTCTCGGAGACGTTCGGCGGCGGCGCATGAAGCAGACGCACGGCATCGGCCAGCGCCGGGAGCGGATGATCGGGCCCTATGGCGTCTTGCAGCAATCCGGGCGGCAGCAATTCGGGCAGCGGCGTGCGATCCATCGCGTTGTGGATCGCCTTGCGCAGGTACGCCTGCGATAGCCCCGCCGCACTCGGATACACCGGCGTGAGCGACTCCGGCAGCGGCGCGGCGGCGTCCTGCACCACGCGATACGCGGGGTGCACCATCTCCAGTCCGAAGAACCCGCCGCGCACTTCGCCGCGCACGCGGACGCGTGTGCCGATGGCGAGCTGCTTTTGCTGACTGCCGTAAAAATTCAGAAAACGCAGCACCAATTCGTGCCCGTCGTCGGCGATGCGTACCACCCACTGGCGTCTTGGACGATACGCCACGTCGCTCGATGTCACCACGCCCTCGACCTGTGCGAGCTCGCTGGGCAACACTTCGCCGATCTTGCGCAGCGTGGTTTCGTCCTCGTAGCGCATCGGCAGGTGCAGGATCAGGTCGATGTCGCGCTTGAGCCCGAGCTTGGCGAGTTTGTCTGCACTGCCGGCGGCTTTTTTCGCAGCAGGCTTGGCGGTCTTCTTGTCCTTCGCGTCCTTCGCATCCTTTGCTGGCTTTTTACCTTTGGGCGATTTCGGCGTGACATCGACGGCGTCTGTCCCCGCGCCTGTGCTCGCGTCAGCGCCCGCCGCCCGGGCGTCGCGCTTCATGCCGCGTCTGGCGGATGTCGATGCCGGAGGCTCGGCGACCTGAGCCTGCGGGCTTGCGGCGTCGGCAAGATCCACGAGGTCGGCGGAGGCGTCGTCAGGCACGATGGCGGGCATTCTGCGTTCGGTCATGCAGTCGCTGAGTCGGGGGCTTGGGGAGCGTTTGGACGAACCCAAGTAAAATGTCGGTTGCTACGCATTGTAAACGCTGATGTATACCCTTTCCGATTTCGATTTCGACCTGCCGCCCGAACTGATCGCGCAGACCGCGCTCGCGCAGCGCACCGCCAGTCGCCTGCTGGAGGTCGACGGCAGCGTCACGCCGCCGCACCTGTACGATCGGCACTTCGCCGATCTGCCCGGTCTGCTCGCCCCGGGCGACCTGCTCGTGTTCAACGACACGCGCGTCATCAAGGCACGCCTGTTCGGTCAGAAAGCGAGCGGGGGCAAGATCGAAGTGCTCGTCGAGCGGGTGGTAGACACCCGCACGGCGCTGGCCCAGATCCGTGCAAGCAAGAGCCCGGCGCCCGGCACGGTGCTGCGTCTGGCGGATGCCTTCGAAGTGACGGTCGGCGAGCGCGTCGAGCCGTTCTACACGCTGCACTTTCCCGAAGACTGTTACACCCTGCTGGAAAAATACGGTCGCCTGCCGCTGCCGCCTTACATCGAGCACGATGCCGACGCCGCCGACGAAACGCGCTATCAGACCGTCTACGCCCGCAACCCGGGCGCCGTGGCCGCACCGACGGCCGGTCTGCACTTCGACGATGGCCTCTTCGCCCGTCTGGACGCCCTCGGGGTCCAACGCGCCACGCTCACGCTGCACGTCGGCGCAGGCACGTTCCAGCCGGTGCGGGTGGACAACATCGGCGAGCACAAGATGCACTCGGAATGGTATGAGATCACGCCGGCGCTCGTGGATGCCGTTGCCGCCACGCGCGCACGCGGGGGCCGCGTGATCGCGGTGGGCACGACGTCGATGCGCGCGCTGGAGTCCGGTGCCCAGGCCGTGCTGGCCGCCGGCGGCGCCCCCGGCACGCTGCGCGCGGGCAGCGCCGAGACGGACATCTTCATCACGCCGGGCTACCGCTTCCAGGTGGTGGACCGCCTGATCACCAATTTCCACTTGCCCAAATCGACGTTGCTCATGCTCGTCTCCGCATTCTCGGGCATGGAGACGATCCGAGCCGCGTACCGCCATGCCATCGAACAGCGCTACCGCTTCTTCAGCTACGGCGACGCGATGATCCTCTCGCGCGTCGAAATGCAGGACGCGCCGAAAGCGGCCGCGTGAGCCCACACGGCCGCGCCCTCAAGGCACCGAGGCGCCGCGGCCTTGAATCTGCGGCCGTGCAACCAAGTACAATACCGCCTTGGCCGCGCATGGGGCGCTGGCCACTTTAATGACGTCCCGCGCGGGCGCCGGCTTGTGTTGCCGGTGGTGCCGGGGCGCACGACACATGCTCAAGTTCGAACTCATCACCACCGACGGGCAAGCCCGCCGGGGGCGCGTCACGCTCAACCATGGCGTGGTCGAGACGCCCATCTTCATGCCCGTGGGCACTTACGGCTCGGTCAAGGCGATGTCGCCAGCCGAACTGGTCGAAAACAACGCCCAGATCATTCTCGGCAACACCTTCCACCTGTGGCTGCGCCCCGGGCTGGAGACGATCGCCGCGCACGGCGGCCTGCACCGCTTCATGGGCTGGGACCGCCCGATTCTCACGGATTCCGGCGGTTTTCAGGTGTTCAGCCTCGGCGATCTGCGCAAGATCAGCGAGGAAGGTGTGAAATTCGCGTCGCCCGTCAATGGCGACCGACTGTTTCTGTCGCCCGAAATCTCGATGCAGATCCAGCGCGTGCTCAACTCGGACATCGTCATGCAGTTCGACGAATGCACGCCGTACGAGATCGACGGTCGTCCTGCCACGGAAGTGGAAGCGGGTCAGTCCATGCGCATGTCGCTGCGCTGGGCCAAGCGCTCCATCGACGAATTCAATCGGCTGGAAAACCCGAACGCCCTGTTCGGCATCGTCCAGGGCGGCATGTACGAGCATTTGCGCGACGAATCGCTTGCCGGTCTCTCGGAACTGGATTTCCACGGTTACGCCATTGGCGGGCTGTCGGTCGGCGAGCCGAAGGAAGACATGATGCGCGTGCTGGAGCACGTGGCGCCGCGTCTGCCGGCGAACAAGCCCCACTACCTCATGGGCGTGGGCACGCCCGAAGACCTGGTGGCCGGGGTGGCCGCCGGCGTCGACATGTTCGACTGCGTGATGCCGACCCGCAACGCGCGTAACGGCTGGCTCTTCACGCGCTTCGGCGATCTGAAGATTCGCAATGCGTCGCACAAGAGCGATACCCGGCCGCTGGACGAAACTTGCGGCTGTTACACCTGTCGAAACTTCTCGCGCGCCTATCTGCACCACTTGCAGCGAGCCGGGGAGATTCTGGGTGCGCGGCTCAACACCATTCATAACCTGCATTACTATCTCACGCTGATGCAGGAAATCCGGGATGCCATCGAAGCGCACCAGTTCGACGCGTTCGTCGCCAGGTTCAAGGCCGATCGCGCGCGCGGCGTGCAGTGATGTGGCCGGGGCCCGAAGGCGGTTGAATCGGGCACCGAATCCCCCGGGAACGGGGTCGGGCAGTGGTAAAATGCCGGGCTTGGATGCTGCATCCTCGCACCGAAACACACGCCGCGCGTGTCCGGACGACCGGCACACGCGGCTTTTACACGTCTTACATAAGGAGAACCGAACGTGCTGATTTCCGAAGCCTTCGCTCAGACGGCAGGCGCCGCCAGCCCGACCAGCAACCTGATGAGCTTCCTGCCGCTCGTGCTGATGTTCGTGGTGCTGTACTTCATCATGATCCGTCCGCAGATGAAGCGTCAGAAAGAGACCCGCAACATGCTGGCCGCACTGACCAAGGGCGACGAAGTCGTGACCTCGGGCGGTCTGGCTGGCCGTATCTCGAAGGTCGGCGAGACCTTCGTGACCGTTGAAATCGCCGAAAACGTCGAAATCAACGTGCAGAAGGGCGCAATCACCACGTTGCTGCCGAAGGGCACCATCAAGGCGCTCTGATCCTTCGCACAACCGCATGCGGCCGCCCTTACCGGCGGCCGCAGTGCATGGCGACGCCGGTCCACACGAACCGCGTCGCCGTGCAAGACGGTCTGAAGCACGGTTTGCCACGAGGCATCACCCTAGCCCGCCGCTATGAATCGCTATCCTCTCTGGAAATACATCGTCATTCTGGTGGCTCTCGCCATCGGGGTGCTCTACACGCTGCCGAACCTGTTCGGTGAAACGCCGGCGGTACAGATTTCCAGCGTCAAGGCGACCGTCAAGGTCGATCCCTCGACGCTTTCGCGCGCAGAAGACGCGCTCAAGGCACAGAACATCGCCTACAACGGTGCGGTGTTCGACAGCACGGGCAACAACCCGAGCGTGCGTATCCGCTTTGCCGATACCGACACGCAGTTGCGCGCCAAGGACCTTCTCCAGACGGCACTGAACACCGACGCGACCGATCCGACCTACGTCGTCGCGCTCAACCTGCTCTCCGCCTCGCCGGGCTGGCTCACCTCGATTCACGCGCTGCCGATGTATCTCGGCCTCGACCTGCGTGGCGGTGTGCACTTCCTGCTGCAAGTCGACATGGCAGGCGCCATCACGAAGCGGCTGGATGCGGCGGCTGCCGATGCCCGTACGTTGCTGCGCGACAAGAACATCCGCCACAACGGCGTGACGCGCACGGACAACGGCATCGAGGCGGCCTTCAGTTCGCAGGCGGACGCCGAACGCGCACGTGGCGCACTCACCGACGGTCTGCCCGACCTCTCCTACACCACCCAGGCCGGCCCGAACGGGACGTTCAAGGTCGTGGGCGCCTTCACGGAAGCGGCTCGCCGCTCGGTGCAGGACAACGCCGTCAAGCAGAACATCGTCACGCTGCATAACCGGGTAAACGAACTCGGCGTGGCCGAGCCGGTGATTCAGCAGGAAGGTCCGGACCGTATCGTGGTGCAATTGCCGGGCGTGCAGGACACCGCCAAGGCCAAGGACATCATCGGCCGTACCGCAACGCTTGAAGCACGTCTTGCCGATCCGGACGCACCGCGCGTCATCTCGGCGGACACGCCGGTGCCGCCGCAGGACGAACTGTTCCTGCACGGCAATGGCGCACCCGTCATGCTCAAGCGCCAGGTGATCTTCAGCGGCGACCGCATCACCAGCGCGTCGGCAGGCTTCGACGATCACCAGCAACCCTCGGTCAACATCAAGCTCGACGCGGCCGGCGGCCGTGTACTGCGCGATGTCTCGCGCGACAACATCGGCAAGCCGATGGCGATCGTGCTGTTCGAAAAGGGCAAGGGCGAGGTGCTGACGGTCGCAAACATCCGCAGCGAACTGGGTCAGAGCTTCCAGATCACCGGCATGGGCTCGGCACAGAATGCGAACGATCTGGCGCTGCTGCTGCGCGCCGGTTCGCTCGCCGCGCCGATGGAAATCATCGAAGAACGTACGATCGGCCCGAGCCTCGGTGCCGATAACGTGCAAAAGGGCGTGGACTCGGTGCTGTACGGCCTGATCGCCATCGCCGTGTTCATGATGATGTACTACATGCTGTTCGGCGTGTTTTCGGTCATCGCGCTGCTGTTCAACCTGCTGCTGCTCGTGGCCGTCCTGTCGATGATGCAGGCCACGCTCACGCTGCCGGGTATTGCCGCTATCGCGCTCACGCTCGGTATGGCCATCGACGCGAACGTGCTGATCAACGAACGTATCCGCGAAGAGCTGCGTTCCGGCGCATCGGCGCAAAAGGCGATCTCGCTGGGCTTCGAACATGCCTGGGCGACGATTCTCGATTCGAACGTGACCACGCTCATCGCCGGTCTGGCGCTGCTGGCGTTCGGTTCGGGCCCGGTGCGTGCGTTCGCCGTGGTTCACTGCCTGGGTATCCTGACCTCGATGTTCTCCGCCGTGTTCTTCTCGCGCGGTCTGGTCAACCTGTGGTACGGCGGCCGTCGCAAGCTCAAATCGCTGGCGATCGGTCAGGTCTGGCGCCCGGACGGTGCGACGAGCGCACCGGACGCAGGCGAGCAATAACCGCAGGCGCGAGAGGAAACAGTCATGGAATTTTTCCGTATCAAGAAAGACGTGCCGTTCATGCGGCACGCCCTGATCTTCAACGTTATTTCGGCGCTCACGTTCGTGGCGGCGGTGTTCTTCCTGCTCACGCGGGGCCTGCACCTGTCGATCGAGTTCACCGGCGGTACGGTCATGGAAGTGGCCTACTCACAGGCGGCCGATCTCGAGAAGATCCGGGGTGAAGTCGGCAAGCTGGGGTATCGCGACGTTCAGGTGCAGAGCTTCGGCACGTCGCGCGACGTCATGATCCGTCTGCCGATTCAGAACGGTCCGGACGGCAAGCAGGTCACGAGCGCACAGCAGAGCGATGCCGTGATGACCGCGCTCAAGGCCGACGCACCCGACGTTTCGCTGCGTCGCGTGGAATTCGTCGGCCCGCAGATCGGGCACGAGTTGTTCACCGACGGGTTGCTGGCGCTCACCTTCGTGGTCGTGGGCATCATCATCTACCTGTCGTTCCGCTTCGAGTGGAAATTCGCCGTGGCCGGCGTGATCGCCAACCTGCACGACGTGGTGATCATTCTGGGCTTCTTTGCCTACTTCCAGTGGGAGTTCTCGCTGGCGGTGCTCGCAGGTGTGCTGGCGGTGCTGGGCTACTCGGTGAACGAATCGGTCGTTATCTTCGACCGGATTCGCGAGACGTTCCGCAAGATGCGCAAGGCGACGGTGCAGGAAGTCATCGACCATGCCATTACGACGACCATGTCCCGTACCATCATCACGCACGCCAGTACGGAAATGATGGTGCTGTCGATGTTCTTCTTCGGCGGCCAGACACTGCATTACTTCGCGCTCGCCCTGACCGTGGGTATTCTGTTCGGTATCTACTCGTCGGTGTTCGTGGCTGCCGCGCTTGCGATGTGGTTCGGCGTGAAGCGCGAGGACCTCATCAAGCACAGCAACAAGGACGAAGAGGAAGGTGTCGATCGCAACGACCCCAACTTCGGCGCGCGCGTTTGACCGCCACTGATCGTCGCTGATTGCAGCTGATCGCGCTTGATCGATTCGCTGCGAGCCCTGAAAAACCGCCGGCAAGTCCGGCGGTTTTTTTCGCCCTGGCGGACCTATCGGACCTATCGGACCTATCGGTCCGGTCGTTGCAGGGATTGCCGTGCGGAACCCTCCGTCACCGGCATCGGCGGCGGCATCGGCATCATTGGCGTTTGAAGGCGTTGCATCTCACTGAACCAGTCCGCGAGCGCGAGCGAGGCGTTCGCGTGTGCCGCTTGCCGTCTGAGCCATTCGGGATCGCCCTGCGGCGCGTGCGTGTACGTCACGCCGCTGCGCAGATCCTGTGCACCCGCCGTCGAGAACAGGTAGCGTTGCTGCGCGACAGCGTATCGCCGCACTGCGGGCACGTCGCCGAACATCGGTTCGCCGAATCCTACGTACGGGATGTCCGAGAGCGCGAGGCGATACAGCGTCGGGAAGATATCGCGATGCCCGACAAAGTCGTCGAGCCGCGGGCGGTCTGTGGGTGCATAGGCGGACGGTACGCGCAGATAGATCGGCACGTGGTATTGCTCGAACGGCGATAGCGTCGCATTGTCGTCATTGCGCCACTGAGGCGCCTGATGATCGCCGGTCGCCGCCAGAATCGTGCGCGAACTCATGGGGGAATACTTGAGGCGATCGATGAAGTCCCCCAGCGAATCCATCGCATACCGATAAGCCCGCATGCCGCGCTGGCGGGCTTCGCGGGCCACTTCGTCAGCGGGAGACGCACGCCAGCCTTTCGTCAGATCGAACGGCCCGGTCGCGGCGTCGTCAGGCACGCGATACGGCCAGCGATTGCTCGTCGTCAACGCGAAGACAAACAGGGGCTGGCCCTGCGCATCGGCGTCTTCGAGCATGTCGTGAACATAGCGCCAGAGGTAACCGTCGTACACGCCATAGCCGCCTGCGTCGGCGTGAGGATATCGGGCGACGATGTCGGCCTGCGTCGCGACGTCGTCGAAACCCTGCCGACGCACGATCCGGTCGATGTTGTGCCATGTCCGAGCGCCGCCATACACGAACACGGTTCGATATCCACGCTGCCTGAATGGCAGGGCGACGGACGATTTGAAGACCACCGGCGACGTGGCGTCCGTGAGCAGCAAGTCCTCACTGCCGCTATCGATCAGCAATTGCTCCAAGGTGCCGAACGTGTCGGCACGTGCTGCAACGGCATGGCGAAACCACCATCCGGCTTCCAGATGCCTGCGCATCGCACCTGCGACGGGAAAGCCGTCGGCGTCGAGCGACAACCCGTACCCGCCCCAGCCTTCGAGCAGCCCGAAAACCACATGCGGTGGATGCGCCGCAAGCACGTCGTTGACGGGCGTGCGATGCCACGGTGCGCGCAGCAGCGTCGCCGTGGCATTGGTGGCCGTCGGTGCGCCTTCGGCCGGCGCCTTGGTGACGTTCGTGCTGTCCGAGGCGTCCGAAGCGTCCGTGACGTGGACGCCTTCAGAGGCGTTGACCTCCCCGCTGTGCGCCACGTCCAGCGCCTTTGCCAGCGCGGCGGTGTCAGCGAAGCCATGAGATCGCAACGCAATGTCAGCGGCACGTTCGGGCGGGACAAACGCCCCGCCCGCTTCCCGGTATTGCTTGAAGGCGAGGACGAGTCGCACGGGCGTGTTGACGAGATGATCGTCGAGCACGGCCGCGCGAGCGACGCTGATGCCCGAATCGTCCATGAGACGGGCCGCCGGGCGCCCCCAGCCGAGCACCAGCACCGTCGAGACGGTGAGCACCTGCACGAGCGCGTCGCGCCACGTCGCCTCGCGCTCGGGGACCATCGCAAACCGGAACGTACACCACGCCTGCGCCGCGCCGAGACACCCGGCGCTGGCCAGCGCCATGACCAGGGACGTGAGATGTTTCACCTCCTGCGGCGCGACATCCATCGACGCGTCCCTCCCGAAGCCATGCAGGAACGCCCCGACGCCCCCCGGCTGGCTGAAGAGTTGCGGACCGAACGGCGCCCCGAAGTCGCGCATGTAGAAGTGCTCTGCGAGCGCCAGCCCGTCCATCATGACGAACCACGCGATCACCCCCGCCGAGAAGACGGTGCGTGCCATCGGATATGGTGCAAATCTTGCGCGAATGACGGCGAGCGGCAGTAGCCACACAGCCATTCCCCAACTGGCAAGCAACATGTCGTAACGCAGGCCGTACCAGAGCCAATGCATCCATTCGCGCCCGCTCGTTTGCGCCCATACCGCCTGAAGGTGGATTGCGTCCGGAGCATGCAGAGGGGGCGGGAGGGGCGGCGCGAGCGTCGCCACGCCCAACAAGCGAAGCAGCAGGTTGCCCGCCCACGTGGTCAGCAAGAGCATGGCGCCCAGACGCAGCAAACAAGGCACGCGGTGCGAGGTGGTGTGAACGTGTGCCGTTGTCGGGCTGTCGGCGGGCAGAGGGTTCATATGGGCAGGCACACGCGGGGCAGGCATCAGGGATGTCAGCCAGCCTGCCAGCGAACGCGCCGCGCCAGGCCTGGGCAAGCGCCCATCCTGCGCGAGCCCCACGCGAACGTGCAGACGCCATGGGCTTGCGGTAATCTCGCGGGATTCGCCATTTACGACATTTCACGCCAATGAAGCCGATCCGCATCTGGGACTTGCCCACCCGTTTGTTCCACTGGTCCTTCGTCGTGCTCGCCGTCGCCGCATATGTGAGCGCCAAGACCGGCGGCAACGCCATGGTCTACCACTTCTGGTGCGGCTACGCGGTCCTCGCCTTGCTGATCTTCCGCCTCATCTGGGGCCTCGCCGGCCCTCGCTACGCGCGCTTCTCGGCGTTCGTGACCGGCCCGCGTACGCTCTTGCGCTCACTACGCGGCAACGCAGATGGTGGCGACGCGCCTGACACCGCGGCCCGCTTCGCCGGACACACGCCGCTGGGCGGACTTTCGGTCATCGCCATGCTGCTGTTCTTCGGCATTCAGGTCGGGCTTGGGCTGTTCTCGAACGACGACATTTTCAACGACGGACCGCTCGTGAAGTTCATCGACAAGGACACGAGCGACATGCTCACCGGCTGGCACCTGCGCAATCAATGGGTGCTGGTGGCGCTCGTGGCGCTGCACGTGCTGGCGATCGTGTACTACCGTGTCGTGCGCAAGAAGGATCTGATCCGGCCGATGATTCTGGGCGACAAGACGCTGGCCGCGCCCGTGCGCCCGGCACGCGACGACTGGCGTGTGCGAATCGGGGCTTTGGTGCTGATCGTGCTCGCGTCGGCGCTGGTGTACCGGCTGGTGAATCTGACGCCTGCGGTCGCATCGCTGCCCTCGTATTGACGAAGGCGTTCGCCCGATAATGAAAAAGCCGGTCGCATGAAAACGACCGGCTTTTTCCTGGTGTGCGCTGCCGCGACGGCAGCTTACTTCGCGCGGAAGTTGTCGTGGCAGCTCTTGCAGGTCTGCGCGGCTTCACCGAACGCGGTCTTGATCGACGCGAGGTCGCCGCCCTTGGCCACGGTGTTGAGCTTGGCGACGGCCGTTTCCATCTTGTCGGCGGCTTCCTTGAACTTCGCCTTGTCCGAGAAAACTTCCGGTTTCGCCTTGCTCTTGCCGTTCGTCTGACCGCCTTCGAAGGCAGGCCACGGCAGCTTGGAGAGCGTGGCGACGAGTTCGGCGTTGCGTGCGACGTCGTCCTTGTTGAACGGCGCATCGCCCTTGACCACCGCCCCGATGCGGCCGAAGTGATTACCCAGCAGGAAAAGTGCGGACTGACGGTATTCGACGGCGTCGTCGGCCTTGGCGAACTGGGCTTGCGCCAGGGCGGGCGCGAAGGCGGCGGCGAGTGCGGCAACTGCGAGAGTGAGCTTCATCTGTGGGGTTCTCCTTATGGTTTGTGCGGCTATGATACACACCAAGTTGCGTATCGGTATGACAGTATCGGTCCCCGGTTCAGCGCAAATTCGCACATCGATATGTTCCGAACCGGAGTCGCCCATACGGCCCGCAAAAGCCGACAAAGCCCTCACAAAAGCCGACGAACCATGCAAAACGGGCCGCAGATGCGGCCCGTCCCGGTGACACGGATCACAGGGGATGAGTGCATAGGGCGTGAGTCGTTGCTCTCCTCGCCCTAATCGCTCACACCCTCGTCAGCACTCTCAAACGCGCTTGGCGAGCGATTCGGCGATACCGACATAGTTCGCCGGCGTCATTTCCAGCAGACGCGCCTTGGCATCTTCCGGAATCGCGAGTTGCTTGATGAACGTTTGCAGCGCTTCGCGGGTAATGCCCTTGCCGCGCGTGAGTTCCTTGAGCTGTTCGTACGGATTCGGCACACCGAAGCGACGCATGACCGTCTGCACCGGCTCGGCCAGCACTTCCCACGTGTTGTCGAGGTCTTCGTCCAGACGCTGCGGGTTCACTTCCAGCTTGCCCAGACCGCGCAGGCACGAGTCGTAGGCGAGCAGGCTGTAGCCGAACGCCACGCCGATGTTGCGCAGCACGGTGGAGTCCGTCAGGTCGCGCTGCCAGCGCGAGACCGGCAGCTTGTCGGCCAGGTGACGCAGCACGGCGTTGGCCAGCCCCAGGTTGCCTTCCGAGTTCTCGAAATCGATCGGGTTGACCTTGTGCGGCATGGTCGACGAACCGATTTCGCCAGCTTTCGTCTTCTGCTTGAAATAGCCGACCGAGATGTAACCCCAGATGTCGCGGTTCAGGTCCAGCAGGATCGTGTTGGCACGCGCCAAGGCGTCGAACAGCTCGGCCATGTAGTCGTGCGGTTCGATCTGAATGGTGTAGGGGTTGAACGTCAGGCCCAGACGCTGCTCGATGACGGACTTCGAGAACGTCTCCCAATCGTATTCCGGGTAAGCGGACAGGTGCGCGTTGTAGTTGCCGACGGCGCCGTTCATCTTGGCGAGCAGCTCGACGCGGCGAATGCGCTCCAGCGCACGAGCCAGACGCACTGCCACGTTGGCAATTTCCTTGCCGAGCGTGGTCGGCGAGGCCGGTTGGCCGTGCGTGCGCGAGAGCATCGGCTGGGCGGCGTGTTCACGCGCCAGCTCGCTCAGCTTGGTCACGAGCGATTCGAGCGCCGGCACGATCACTTCGTCGCGTGCGCCCTTGAGCATCATGCCGTGCGACGTATTGTTGATGTCTTCCGACGTGCAGGCGAAGTGAATGAATTCGCTCGCCTTTTCGAGTTCGGCCTGACCCTGCACCTTCTCCTTGAGCCAGTACTCCACGGCCTTCACGTCGTGATTGGTGACTTTCTCGATGTCCTTGATGCGCTGGGCGTCGGCGTTCGAGAAGTTGGCGGCCAGATTGAGCAGGAATGTCTCCGCCGCGCTCGAGAACGGGGCGATCTCGGCGAAACCCGCCTTGGACAGGGCGATCAGCCAGTGGATTTCGACCTTCACGCGGTTGCGCATGAATGCCGCTTCGGACAGCCACGGACGCAGAGCGTCGGTCTTGCTGGCATAACGGCCGTCGAGCGGGGAGAGCGCGGTCAATGGGGAGAATTCGTCGGACATGGCACTGGGCACCGAAAAAGAAAACCGGGGGAGCCGGCGATGCGCCAACTCGGAAAGGCCAGTATTTTACCATTCCCCGGCGTCGGCCATCCCGCACGTTATACTCTGTGCCGCGCTACAGCGATTTATCAAGGATTCACATGAAGTTGATCGGTGCCCTCGCCAGTCCCTACGTTCGTAAAGTCCGCATCGTGCTGGCTGAGAAAAAGCTCGACTACAAGCTCGAACTGGAGAACGTCTGGGCCGACGACACGCGCATCCAGGAGTCGAACCCGATCGGCAAAGTGCCCTGTCTGGTCATGGAAGACGGCGAAGCCGTGTTCGATTCCCGGGTCATTTGCGAGTACCTCGATACCCTCTCCCCGGTCGGCAAGCTCATCCCGCCCTCGGGACGCGAGCGTGCGGAAGTGCGCTGCTGGGAAGCGCTGGCCGACGGCGTGACGGACGCGGCCGTGCAAATTCGCGTCGAGCGCATGTATCACGACGAAGCGTCGCGCTCGCAGAAGTTCATCGACCGCCAACTCGGCAAGATTCGCGAAAGCCTGCGGGCGATGGCGCGCGGACTCGACGAGCGTCAATGGTGCGCAAGCAATCGCCTGACGCTGGCCGACGTGGCCGTCGTGTGCTCGCTCGGCTATCTCGATTTCCGTTATCCCGAGATCGACTGGCGCGATGCACATCCCAACCTCGCCCGCCATTTCGAGCGTATGTCCACTCGGCCCTCGGTGGCGGAGACGGCGCCCACGGATGCCGCGCCGGTGGCTCCGGCCTCTCCTATGTCTGCCACGTCTGCTACATCAGCGACACCTGCTACCCCTGCCGGTCCTGCGCTCACCGCACGCTGATTCCCATTCCCCGAACGCGTCACCGCTAGCCGTCGCGCCCGCCCGAACGCGGGCCGACACCGGCCGTGCGCTCCCGCCCCCGCGACGGCATGAGGACCGCGGGCTGGTCGCGTTCGTGAGCGGCGCGCGCTGCACCGGCCGCCGGGCTATGCGTGATGAGCGTGCCAAGCCCCTGTAGCAGGCGCCACGTCCGGGCCGTGTCATCGTCGATCCGCGACGCATCGGACGTCCGCGAGGCAGATGCCTGCCGTGCCGGCGCGACCGGAACCGCTGTTGCCGACGGCACGTCCGACGCCTGAGCGGACGTCGTCACAGCGCCCGTCCCCCCAGCCCCGCGCAGACGTGTGTATCCCGCCAGAACCTTGCGCACGTAGTTGCGCGTCTCGGGGAACGGCGGCACCCGACGTCCGTAGCGCAGCACCGCCCCTTCCCCGGCGTTATATGCCGCGAGCGCGAGACTGACGTCTCCGTCGAATCGCGAAAGCAACCAGCGCAGGTAGGATGCGCCCGCGCGCAGATTCTCCGCCGGATCTTCGAGACGCCGTACGCCGAAACGCTGGCCGGTGCGCGGCAGAATCTGCATCAATCCAATGGCGCCGCGCTCGGACACGGCTTGCGGGTCGTATCCCGACTCCGTGTCGATAATCGCGTGAAGCAATGCCGCGTCGACCGACGTGGCGCGTGCGGCGCGTCGCACCAATGCGTCATAGGGGAGTTCCGTTGGGACGGACGGGGCCGCACGTTCCCGCTCTGCTGAGTCTGCCGGGTCTGCCGGGTCCATCAATGCCGCAGTCGAGACTGGCGGAGCGGATGGCATGGATGGCGCAGACGCGACGGCCGAGACCCGGTCGCTGCCGCCCGAAACCGCGACGACGGTGGGCGCAGGGGACGATCTGGCCGACGTGATCGAAACAGGTGCAGCGACTTCCGGTTCGCGCCACGGGGAGACGAGACGCCGCGCCGCGTCGCGTGGGTCGTTGCCTGAGCGCGCCATGACGCGCCCATGATGACCGGTACCGGTAACGTCCTCCGCGACGCCTGTCGAAGCAGCGGCGGACGGCGAGGACGGGGCGAGCCGAGTGGAAAATGCGGAAGATGCGGAAGATGCGGAAAATGCAGAAGATGCGGAAGATGCGGAAGTCGAGTCAGGCGAGGAAGGCACGACGATGTGCGCATCAGCCACGCGCGGATGATGGGGCAGCAACCCTCGGTCGGCGGCCAGGGTCGGCAGCCCGCAAAACATGAACGCACCGCACGCGAGAAGACTCAGATGCCAGTCCCGTCGGGAAGATGTCACGGCCGGCGTCGTCATGGTGCGCCCCCTTCATGGGACCCCAGGCCCTGACTCCCCTCGGGCATGGCCTGCACCTCGTACGGCAGATCAAGCGCAAGGCGCAGAATCGCCGCCACCGCATCGAACAGATCGGGGGGAATTGGGGCATCGACGGCAACGTCGTCCATCAACCGGCGGGCGACCGGCACGTGCTCGACCACCGGAATCCCCTCGCGCTGAGCGATGCGAATGATGGTCTTTGCACGTTCGTTGCGGCCCTTCTCGATCACCAATGGCACCGCTGTCTCCCCGGCGACGTAACGCAGACAGATCGCCAGCCGCGTGGGGTTGCGCACGACCGCCGTAGAACGCTTGACGTTGTTCGACAAGCTGCCGCTCTCGATCGTCTCGCGATGAATGTCGCGGCGCTTGTTCTTGATCTCGCGATTGCCCTCGACTTCCCTGGACTCGCGCTTGATCTCGTCGTGAGACATCATCAGTTGCTTGCGCAGCTGATACTTCTGATACGCGAAATCGAGTCCGCCGAATACCACGTACGCCACCACGAGCACGGCCATCAGCCAGAACAGCAACCGGACCGTCAGCGCCAACCCGCACGACGGGCCGCATTGCGGCAGCACCGCCAGCGACGGTGTGTACTGCCGGATCAGATAGAAGAACACCACGCCGAGCACGGCGACCTTGATCAGCGACTTGCCGAACTCGAAGATCGACTGCATCGAGAACAACTGCTTCGCCTTGGCGATCGGATCGATGCGTTCGTACTTGGGACGAATGACATCCGGCGCCACGAGCGCCCCGACCTGCAACACCATCGCCAACCACGTGGTCACGATCAGCAGCACGGCGAGTCCGCCGGCAAACCGGACGAAAATCATTAGCGAGGGCCCGAGCATGCCTTGCACGGCCTCATCGACCGGATCGCGAAGCACGAGCAGCATGCGCCAGACAAGCGCCTGGAGCGCGTCGTACAGCGCCGGGCCTTCGAACATCAGCCAGGCGAGCACCGCACCGAGCTGCATGCACACGGACAGGTCCGCGCTTTTGGCAACGCGCCCCTTCTTGCGCGCGTCCTCGATCTTCTTGGGTGTAGGGGGGAGGTTCTTCTCGCTCATTTCGCTCGTACCTGTCTTACAAAGGCGGCTGCGTCATCGCGATCCACGCGTGAAACAGTTCGGGCAGTCGATACCAATGCGCGAGCGGCACGGCAATGGCGAACGGCAGACTGGCGACGGTCACGAGCAGGGCCATCGCGCTCTTGACCGGCATGGCGAGAAAGAACACGTTGAGCTGCTGGGCCGCACGATTGACGAAGCCCATCGACATGTCGACGAGCACCATCACGACCATGGCGGGCAATGCCACCGCCATGCACATGACCTGCATTGCCTGCCAAAGCGAGAGCAGCCAGGCGAGCGACGCGTCGTTCCATCGCCACGCCGCGCCAACGGGCAACGCAACATAGGAGTCGTAAAGGGCGGTGAGCAGCGCGTGTGCTGCGGGTGTCACGAAGAAAAGCACGCAGAGCATCTGCGTCAGCGCAATACCGAAGATCGACGATTGCGCCCCCAATAGCGGATTGAGTACGCTCGCCATCGACGCGCCACGCATCGTGTCGATCACATAGCCGGTCATGTCGATGGCCCAGAACGGCAACGTCGCCACCAGACCGAGCAGGCCGCCGACGAACAACTCGCGAGTCACCAGAAGCGCCCAGGCGCTCCATTGCGTCGGCATCTGCGATGTTGCATGGACCACGCCGACGATCGGCAGCGCCAACGCGAGCACCAGCGCATTGCGCAACATTCCCGCGCCGAGCATGCCGACAGACAGTACCGGCAGCAGCATCGCAATGCCCAAGGGCCGCAACATCGCTACCGCCCAGGCGAGGCCCCACCCGAAGATCTCTGTCCAGAAGATGGCGTTTGTGGCGCCGCCGTGCGTGGCCGCGGTCATATCCATTCGCGTCACCCCATCCGGGCAATCTGCTCGAACGCGTTGCCCGCGTAGTTGAGCAGCACGTGCCCCATCCAGCCATAGGTAGCAGCGAGCGTGACCGACACGGCGATCAGCTTGATAAGGAACTGCACGGTCTGGTCCTGCACTTGCGTGAGCGCTTGCACGAGCGACACCAGCACGCCAACGGCCGAGGCGACGACCACGGTCGGCAGCGACATCAGCAAAGTGAGCCAGAGCATCTCGCTCGTGAGATTGACGACGATGGCTTCGCTCATCGAGTGACGCTCCCCGTCGTCATGCGTACGACAGCATCAGCTGCCGCACAAGTTGCTCCCAGCCGTTCATCATCACGAAGATCAGCAACTTGAACGGCAACGCGATGGTCATGGGCGAGACCATCATCATCCCCATCGCGAGCAGAATGTTCGAGATCACGAGATCAATCACGACGAAAGGCAGGTACAGCAACAATCCGATCTTGAAGGCCTCGGCCAGTTGACTGAGGGCAAACGCGGGCATGAGCACGAGCAGCGAGTCCGCACCGAGCCGGTCGCGATGGGCCTTCGGCCACGTCTGGCTGCCCAGACCGGCAAAGAAGTCGCGTTGTCTGGCATCGGTATGACGTGTGAGGAAATGACGGTACGGAGCGAGCACGCTGGCGTCCACATCCGCCACGAAGTTCCGGGACGACAGCGACACGGGGCGCTTGCCAAGGTTCGCCTCGATGTCGAAGGCAACCGGCGCCATGATGAAACACGTGAGCACGAGCGACAGGCCGTAGATGGCAATGTTGGGTGGAATTTGCTGCGTGCCGAGGGCGTTGCGCAACAGCGCAAACACCACGGCGAGTTTGAGAAATGCAGTCCCCAACACCACCAACAACGGCATGATCGAGAGCAGCGAAAGCAATACGACGAGCTGCATCGGGTGATCGAGCAGGGACATATGGACTCCAAGGGTCGTCACCGTATGCCGGGGGAAGTCACCGGTCAGTGATGACGAGCGCAGATGCAATGGGATAACGCCGACACTCGATTGCGGCAATGGCTTCAGCAGCGAACGCCGTAGCGGCGTCGGCGTCGAGGGCCGTGTGAAGCAGCATCGAAGCCGCATCGAGCCCCATCGAAGCCACGCAGGAGCCGCGTAGGCGCCACGGATGAGGCCGTGCGAACCTGTGTAAAGCTGCGTGGTGAGGCAACGACCGCGGCAACACCTTCGGCAACGACGCCTGCTTGAACGCGTGGGTACAACACGCGCAATGCGCAAACGCACGCGCCGAAGGCCCACGCCTTGACGGCGATAAAACTCGTGCGATGTTAGGCCGACGGGGATTGCCCGCCCATCGGGTCACGACCCGAAATTGTCTCGGACATGCCGCTCGCAGCGGTCGGCACCGCCAGCACAGGATTGACCTGCACGGCGAGACGCCCATCACCGAAGCGCAACAAACGCCCGTCTGCCCAATGCGAACCGTCTCGCCAGAGCGCGATGTGCCCCGCAGTCATCGTCTCTCGCGCTGTCGGACTGGGCAATGTCTCGCGTCCTTTGCGCCACGCCATCAGCCAGGGCAGGGGAAATTCCTTCTCGGCAATGACGGCGAGCAACCGGACGCACCGCGCCGCATCACCGTTGCGAACGCCTTCGTCCGTCCTCTCGGCCGTTGCCACGCCGCTTGACGTTTCCCCTGTCGCTGCGCTCCCGGCTGCCGTTGCCTCGCCCTTTGCTTCGCCCTTTGCTTCGCGCTTTGCCTCGCCCGTTGCCTCCGAGCGGGCGCCATCGCCAGCCGCGCCGGTCGCCCTGCTCATCCCCTTACCCGCCGCGTCGATCGAGACGACGCGCCGTTGCGCAGGTTGTCCGTCTCGCATCGCGATGGCATATGCGCCGTCGATCAACCAGTACTCACCCGAGCAGACATCGGCCGCGACGTCGAGCAGTGCTGCACCACCGTCCAACAGACGGTCGCACAGCAAGGCAGGCAATTCGCTCCACCCGACGACCATCGCACAGCGGCGTGTCGGATAGCCCTTCGGATCGAGCGGCGTGTCGCACGGCACGGCATACTGGCACCGCTCTCGCAACCACGCCGTGGCCCCTTCGAGCAACGGCAACGTCAACCGGCGTCCATCGCGACTGAGCATGATGCCCACGCGCCACTGCCTGTCGATATGCGCACGTGTGATCGCTACCGCATTCGGCCAGGAGGCGCGCGGCATCGCCGCGTCAGGCGCTTCGCCGTCAGCGGGTCTCGATACGCCTGTGGCGAGCGTGAGCGACGCAGCGCTCGCGTGCCACGGCGGTGGCAAGTCCTCCCAGGTCGCCACAGGCAAGTCCGCGGCGAGCCAATCGGCCCATTGTTGCGCATCGCACCAGAACCGGATCTGGCCGACAACGCCCTCGTCCACATGCGCCGTCACGACCAGTCCGTCCCCCCCGGTGAACATCCAGCCAACGCGCACCTCGGTGTCGTCCTCGGTGAACGTCAGGCAACCCTGCCCGGCCAGGAGGTCCTCCAGCGACACAGTGCCCCCCACAGTGTCCCCTTCCCGCGCCGCCTCGTCGTCCTCATCCGCGCACCCGGGCGCCATCTCAGGGGGCATCACGTGCATCACGCGCATAGCGCGCCTCGACTTCGATGGTGACGGGCAGCGCAAGACGCGAAGTCAGCGTCCGGGAAAGCTGCCCGCGGTGTGCGAGCAGACGCCGGTACATCGCCAGTTGCACGCATAGCAGACTCACCGTAATGCCTTGCAGCCCACGCCGCGCTTCGACGACCAGCGTATCGAGCGCCCCGCCATGCACGATCACGCGCAGCATGCTGCCGCCGTCCCAGCTCGCGTTTTGTCTTGCATGCCAGACTCGCAGCCAACGCAGCACATCGGCTGGCCCGGTCACGCGCGCAGCCGGTTCGCTCATCAAGGAGAAGACATGTTCGCCTCGCTCGCGTCCCTCGCTGCATTCTCCATACAGACCGAACCGACGTGACGGCGATTCGTCGTGGCGTGAGGGACGCGAGGTGTGTGATGGCAACCTGTCGGCCGGACTTTCGAACGCGCCGACGCTCAGGCCACTACGGCGGATGATATTCACTGTGTTTTCCTCCTGATGGCAAGGGTGAGAAAGCGTATCGACATCGCTCCGACTGTGATGTCAACGCGGATACAGCGTCAGTAGTTCGCGTAACTTCTCCTGCTTGCGCGCGTTGTCCTCGAGTCGCCCATGCAGGTCTTGCAGACTCGCATGGGCGTGGCGTGCACGCGCGACCGCCTCACTGTGACGGGACTTAGCCTCGGCAAGCGAACGACGTTCGGCCTCCACCGACTGCGACGCGCCCGCCGCCTCCCTGGGCCCATAGACGCCCCCTCGCGACAGGGCGTCCTGCCACACGCGGCGCTGCACTTCGCACGCGCGGTCGCAGGCGCTCACCTGGGCGTCGGCTTCATTCGCTGCGCTTGTCAGCCGCGCCAACGCCGCGCGCAGGCTGGCCTCCCGGCGACGGGCGAGCCGCGCGAGCGAAGCGATACCCTCGCGCTGCGTCAGTTCGCGAGATGTTCCAGCCATGCGAGGGTGTCGTCGAACGGCGCGACATCGTGCTGTGCCTGACAGAGGAATGCGCGAATCTCCGGGGCGCGAGCAAGTGCATCGTCCGTATCCGGATCATTGCCTGGTTGATACTCGCCGACGCGAACCAGCAACTCGACGTCTTCCGCGAGCGCCATCGCACGTCGGACACGCGCCGCACACTCGACGTGCCGCGCGCCCGCAACCTGAGACATCACGCGGGACAGGCTCTTCGGCACATCGATGGCGGGATAATGGTTTGCCTGCGCGAGTCGCCTCGACAACACGATGTGTCCGTCGACAATCGAGCGCACTTCGTCGGCCAATGGCTCGTCAAGGTTGTCCCCCTCCACAAGCACCGTGTAGAACGCAGTGATGCTGCCGCGCTCACCCGTTCCGGCGCGCTCCAGAAGTCGGGGCAGACGCGCGTAGAAACTGGGCGGCAGTCCGCTCGTCGCCCCCAAGGGCTCTCCCGCCGCCATACCGATGTCGCGCACGGCGCGGCCGAACCGGGTCAGCGAATCCATGAGCAGCAACACCTCCTTGCCCTCATCCCGAAACGCTTCGGCAATGGCTGTCGCGGTGTAGGCGGCTTTCATCCGCTCCAACGCCGGACGATCGGACGTCGCCACTACGCACACCGTGCGCGCCCTAGCCTGCGGCGTCAGCCCGTGTTCGATGAACTCCCGCACCTCGCGACCGCGCTCGCCGATGAGCGCCACCACGATGACGTCCGCGCCCGTGCCCTGGCACATCATGGCAAGCAATGTGCTCTTGCCACCGCCCGCCGCCGCGAAGATGCCAAGGCGCTGGCCGCGACCGCACGTCAGCATGCCGTCGATGGCGCGAATGCCGATCGGCAAACACCGCGAGATCAGCGCCCGGCGCATTGCCGCAGGGGGATCGGCATCCAGTGGCCGCCATTCGATATCCGCCCCGCCCCCGGAGGCACACGCCCCTGTCGGTTCGACGTCAAACGTCAACGGACGCCCCAACCCATCGAGCACTTCACCGACCAGATGCGCCCCTACTGCCACTCGCGACGATGTCCCCATGGCTTGAACCAGTGCCCCGTTGGCCACGCCATTCGGTTCGGCGTAAGGGGCGAGCCAGACATGTCGCCCTTCCACGGCGATGACCTCCGCGTCCAGCGACGGCGAAACGACGCGGCATTGCTCGCCAAGCGCCGCACCCGGCAATCGGGCGCGCATTGCATTCGGTGTGATCTTGTCGATTCGGCCATAAAGGATGTCGCGATGCACGCTGCGGCGCCAATCGTCGCAAGCCTTGCGTTGCGCATCGAGCGTGCGACGCAGTCCATTGGCAATTCGCGTGGCATCCGGACGTCGCATGTCAGACCGCTCCCTGCACGTCGATCGTGCCGAGCACACGCACGTGCGGTTCGTCCGCGACTTCCTGAAAAGACAGGACAGGCAGGTCCGCGCGATCCCGCTCCACGAGTTTCCTGACGAAGCGGCGCACGTCCATCGCTGTAAAGAGCACGGCAGGCGAGCCATCGTGCGCATCCACTGCGCCGTCGATGGCGTTGAGAATGGCGTCGGTTTGCGCCGGATTCAGGTCAGCGTACGACCCGGAAGCCGTTTGACGAACGGCGGCGCGCACGGTGTCTTCGATGCCGCGGCCCACGTTCCATCCGGTAATGTGTTCCGTGCCCCGACGAAAGCGTCGCGTGATATGACGGCGCAAACTGAGCCGTACATACTCCGTCAGCATGATCTGATCGCGCTCTCTCGGCGCCCATTCGATCAGCGCTTCGAACACCCGGCGCAAGTCGCGAATCGACACGCCTTCGGCCACCAGTCGTTGCAGCACCTCCGCCGTGCGGCTGATGGGCAACTGTCGCTGCAACTCCTTGACGAGTTCGCCATAGCGATCTTCCATCGCATCCATGAGGAATCTCGCCTCCTGCACGCCGAGAAAGTCGGCCGCATGGGCGTCGATGACCAATGACACGCAATGCGCCACGCGATCCGCGCCGTCGATGACGGTGCCACCGAGCGACGCCCATTCACTTCGTTGCATGTCATCGAGCCAGAACAGCGTTTGTCCGCCGAAAGGCAATGGCGTTTCGCGCGGCGCCCCCGCAACGAGACTTCGCAAAATGGGGATGGGATGCGCTGCGTCGCAGTGCGCGAGCGCTGCATTGCCGGCGACATCGAGGGTCAGCACACTCTCGTGATACAGCGCAATGTCCAGCGTACTGGCCGGCAACGCGGCGTCGACGTGCACCTGCACTTCGGGCATCGGTACGCCGAATTGCTCGAACTTCTGATTGCGCAGGGCATTGATGCGCTCGGACACCGCCGCCATGCCGCCACACGCATCGGTGAGCGCGACACTGAGTTTTGCCAGCAACGGCTGCGCGCCGGGACGCCCGGACGTCGACGCTGTGCCGCCCGAAGCCGCCGCGTCATGCGCGCCGTCTCGCTCGCGCGCAAGTCGTTTGACCCACCAGGCCGAAGCGCCGGCCAGTCCGCCGAGCAGAAGGAAATAGTGCGCCGGAAAGCCGGGAATCATCCCGAAGAGCACCAGCACGACGGCGGCCAATGTCAACGACCGCGGCTGCGCCGCCAGTTGGTCGGTGAGCTCGCGCGCGAGATTGCGACGCTGCTCCCCGGGCACCCGCGTCACGATGATCCCCGCCGTGACGGAAATGAGCAACGCCGGAATTTGCGACACGAGTCCGTCACCGATCGACAGAATGGCGTAGATCGCCGCCGCGTCACCTGCGCTCATTGCCCGCATGAACACCCCCACGCCGATACCGCCAAGCAGATTCACCACGATGATGACGAGCCCGGCGATGGCGTCGCCCTTCACGAACTTCATCGCGCCGTCCATCGCACCGTAGAACTGACTCTCCTTTTGTACGATTCGCCGCAAACGCTTCGCCTCCGCGGCGTCGATGGTGCCGGCGCGCAGGTCGCCGTCGATACTCATCTGCTTGCCCGGCATGCCGTCTAGCGAGAATCGCGCGCCGACTTCCGCCACTCGCTCCGATCCCTTCGTGATCACGATGAAGTTGACGATGGTGATGATCAGAAACACGATCATGCCCACCACGATGTTCCCGCCCGCCGCAAAATCACCGAAGGTGTAGACAATGTCGCCGGCATCGGCATGCAGCAGGATGAGCCGACTCGTGCTGATCGTGAGTCCCAGCCGAAACAGCGTCGTCATCAGCAAAACGGAAGGGAACGCCGAGAAATCCAGGGGCTCATTGATGTAAAGCGCCACCATCAGCAACAGCAGCGACACCCCGAGGTTCAGTGCGATGAGCAGATCCATCACCGCCGGTGGCATCGGGATGATGATCATCAGCACGGTGACGAGCAACAACGCCGCGAGGACGATGTCCTGGCGTCCGGCAGCGATCCGAAGCCATGGCAACACGCGCGTCATGAGCGGCACTCCGCAGGCCGCTGGGCGTCGATGCGCTCCAGTACGCGCCGCATGCGAGTAAGACATGCGTACCACTCTCCAGCCTGGTGGTTGGCGCTGGCCGGAGGTGTCGCGATCAGCATCGGTCGGCCCTGCGCCACGCAAGCACGCACCGGTATGCCGAGACTCCATTCGGGCGCGCACGTCTGCAACAGCATCGGTAGCCACCGCACCGCACCCGTCACGCGATGGATCAGCGTCATCGCCAGCGTCACGCCGTGTCCGTCGACGTCGGTCATCAGCACACAAGGCGCGAGCGCCACGCGCATGCGAGGCATGACGCGCTGCGGCGACAGTGCCAACAATTCGAAGAGATGTTCGAGCTTTCGCTGGGTCTGGGTATCCATCGGTGGTGGTGATGCGAAGGAGCACAATACGCGGTCGACCGCCGGCGCCGGGCAATCGCCGGGCAATCACCAGGCAACAACTTCGTATGACGAGCGCGCGTAGAGTACGGAGAGCACAGAGAGCACGGATAGCGCGAAGAAAACACCAGCGAAGATGGTCGCGCGCTGGCGGCAGGTGCGGCTATCCGGCGCAGACCTGAAATTCGCACCGGTTCGGCGGCGTCGCGATGACGCCAGTCAAACCCGAACTCACACCATCATCCGCAGTCGATGCGCCCATTTCACGATGTCCGCGACGTTGTGCGCATCGAGTTTGCGCATCATGTTCAGGCGATGCGTCTCCACGGTCTTCACACTGATCGACAGCAACGCCGCAATGTCGCGGTTGCGTTGCCCTTCGGCCACGAGTTTGAGTACCTGCCGCTCGCGCAACGTCAACAGTCGCTCCGGCACTTCGACCGTCTGCGGGTCAAGTCTGGCCGGCGCACCTCTCGGGTCGTGCACGATGCCGAACACAGCGGGGTCGACGAAGCGCTCGCCGCGCATGACGACGCGCGCTGCGTTGATCAACGTCCCGCGTGAACTGCTCTTGAGTACGAACGCAGCGGCCCCGGCCTCAAGCGAATGTCGTGCCCGCTCTCCATCGTCGCTGGCGGAATGCACGATGATTCGCAACTCAGGCCAGCGCTGAACGCATTGCCGGATCACATCGATGCCGTCCATGCCGGGCAAGCCCAAATCGAGCACGATGAGCGCAGGCCGATGCATCACGCAGGCGCGATACACGTCGAGTCCATTCTCGACTCTGGCCAGCACACACCATCCGAGTTCGTCTTCTATCAAACGGCACAGCCCATCGGCCAGCAACTCGTGATCCTCCACAACGATGACACCCGTACACCCCGTCATTCGCAGCTCCTCGACAGTTGGTCATTTGCATTCATACGGATTTTTGTTCACTCTCTTTCGACTTCGGGCCAGCCCGGAGAATCTTGTGCCTTCACCTGATCGCGAGCATAGGAAAAAACCGCAAAACTCTGGATTCGCCTGTGACATCAGGTCTGCGCCGGATGGTTCCTGCGACACAGCGCTTGATAATGACGGTCCTTGTTCGCACCGCCGAAGGAGCCGGTACGGTACGCGCGGCATCTCGCCGCGACGACGCTGCCAAGTGCGATCACGCGGCCTCACGTGCCGTCACGTGCCATCACGTGCGATCACGTGCCATCGCGCTCCTCGTCCTCGACGTGCCGATCTCCGGGTGTTCGCTCCTTCGACTGCGTGAGCGCCGAAGCTCGTCCGTTATTCGTCACTGGTGCGATTGCACCGTCTCCGACAGAAATCTATGCGTTTGCCATTCGCGCTTGCCGCTATCGACTGGATTGCCCCTCGCGACGTTCGCGGTAAGCGCGCCGCGCTGGACCTCGGCGGTCGGGATGGCTGGACCTGCCCGGTCGCTGGCGGCTACTGCGTAGCCACATCGGTCGCACTTCCCGCATGGGTTTCCACATCGACGCAACCGCTGTCGACGGCTCTATGTGCCGACGTGGATTGCGCCGACGCTCTGTCGCGTGCGGCGACGCCGGCCTCGACGGGGTCTGTGGACGCGAAGCCATCGCGCTGGCTCGTGCGCATCACGCTCGTGCTCGCCGGACAGCCCGAATTTCGCAACGACAGTCTGTGCATTGACAACGACACGCTCTGGTGGATTCACCGTTTCGACGCCGATACGCCCACCGCGCAAGTCGAGGCACAACTTCGCCGCCAGATGCTCGCGTGCGAGATGCTGTCGTCGCAGGGTGTGTGCACATCGGACACCCCCACGGCTTATCCGGCATCGCCGGCTTCGCACGGTGCGCGTATCAGTCCCGATCGCGCAGGCAATACAGCCAGCGCGGCGGTCGGCGGGGCACGTCGATTTCCGTCGCTGTGGCGCGGCTGATCATGCGGCGCCCGCTGATGCCATTCCCCTGTTCCGCGCGTGCCATGCACGCCGCGCGGCGTGCGCTGTCCTCACCGCTTTTCTTGCCGCTGTTCTCACCGTTTTTCTGGCCGCTTTTCTGGCCGCTTTTCTGGCTATTCGCCCCCTTTCACGCGCGCCGGCTGTCCAGCGGCTGGCGCATACGCGTGCGCCGTCTCTTCGTGCCGATCGCGTTGAGCCTCGCCACGGCTCAGGTCGTTGCGGCAATGCCCACCTCGAAGCACCATTCACCGGCGTCGGCCATTTCAGCCTGGCAGGGTGGGCCGTTCGTCTTCCAGAGCGCCGGCACACCGTTGGCCGAACTATTGCGCGACTTCGGCGCGCACCATGGCATTCCAACCGTCGTTAGTCGTCAGGTGGACGATCGTTTCATCGGCACATTGCCTGCGGGAAACGCTCAGCAAACACTCGACGCATTGTCGGAACGTTATCGGCTTTCGTGGTACTTCAACGGCCAGACGCTCAACATCTATAAGGCCAGCGAGGCTGCGCGACGAGTCATGCCGTTGCGGTATGCCTCACCTGACGACCTGCTCAGCCATCTGCGCGACGCCGGCGTGCTCCATCCGAAACACTGCGTGGCACGGGCGATTGCGGCGACCCATGCGCTGGAAATCGCCGGTGTTCCGGCGTGCCTCGATACGGTGGCGATGCTCGCCGAATACGTCGAGCGCGATGCCCGCGATCAGCAGGAAAGCGAAGAGACCATCAAGATATTTCCTTTGAAATTCGCAACGGCGGACGACACAAGGTACTTTTATCGCGGCCAGGAAGTGATCGTGCCGGGCGTAGTCAGCGTATTGAAAGACCTGATTCTCGGTGCTGGCCCGCTCGCGGCAACCCCGGCGACCTCCGCGACTGGCAGCGCAGCGAATCCCGTCGCGACCGACTTGCCCGCTGTCAGCACCGTGCGAGGCGGCACACCGCGCTTTTCCGCCGACCCGAGGCGTAACGCCGTGATCGTGCGCGAGCGCCGTCGCAATCTGCCCGTCTACGGCGATCTCATCGAGCAACTCGACGTTCGCCCACGGTTGGTCGACATCTCGGTCGCCATCATCGACGTGAACGCGAGCGACATCGCCGAGCTCGGCGTGGACATCTCGGGCAGCGCACGGCTCGGCGGCTTCGGCAGCGTGTCGCTAAACGGCCAGTCGGGCCAGATGAACGAAAGCGATTCGGGCACCTTCACCACGTTAGTCGGTGATACCAACAAGTTCATGCTCAATCTGAGTGCGCTCGAACGTAACTCCAAGGCGCGGGTGCTGTCTCGTCCCTCGATCGTCACGCTGGACAACATGCAGGCGGTGCTCGATCGCAGCGTAACGTTCTACACCAAAGTGTCCGGGGAAAAAGTGGCGAAACTGGAGAGCGTTACGTCGGGGTCGTTGCTGCGAGTCACGCCGCGGCTCGTGCCGAACGACGCCGGCGACCACTCGGACGGCGCTCGCGAACAAGTCATGCTCACGCTCAATATCGAAGATGGCGGGGAGGTGCGCAGCGACCGCAACGTCCGCAATGAAGTCCCGACGATCCGCAACTCGTCGATTTCCACCCACGCCACGCTTCAGGCCGGACAATCGCTGCTGCTCGGTGGCTTCGTGCAGGACGCGCAACACGAACACGAGCGCAAGATTCCACTGCTGGGCGACCTGCCACTCATCGGACGATTGTTCAGTTCGACGAGCAACCGAAATGACAGTGTCATGCGCCTGTTTCTGATCAAGGCCGAGCCTGCGGCCGCGACGCCGAGCGCCTGACAATGTTGACGCTCACGCTCCTCGACGGCCCGCTCGCCGGTCGCCCTGTGCCACTGCCCTGCGGCTCGCTCACCATCGGGACTGCCGAATCCGACATCGCCATGACGCTCGACGACGGGGCGTACGCAATACTGCACGTCGATACCGAAGGCGTACGCTTGGCCACCGGGACGCCGGTGTGGGTGAGTGGCGCGGCACTGGCGTCGGAAGGCACTCCATCGCTCCCGCTACATACTGTAATCGACCTGGCAGGTCTCGGGCTATGGCTCAGCGACGGCAGCCAGCCGATGCCGATGCCACTGCCCAAATGCCCCGTACGCAAGGTGCCCCCCATGCAGCCGATGCAGCCGATGTTGCTGGCGGCGTCTCCGACGCCGTCAGACACGCTCGCGACGGCCACACCGCCGCACGAGCGCAAGGCGGGCCGCTCACGTGTGGCGTGGCTCGCGGCCACAGGCCTGTCACTGCTGATCGCGGGCGCCGGGATCGCCGGGATCGCCGTATGGCGAACCGGCACCGCCAACGTCATCGCCGGGCCTGCGGCGCCCGATGCGCTGACGGCGTTGGCCGCCCGCATCGCACCGGATATCGAGCTCAATACGACCGGAGACGCCGTGCGGCTATCCGGGGGATGTCTCGACGACACCACTCGCGCACGACTGCGGGCCGAAGCGCGTTGGCTGGGTAAGGCGCTGAGCGACGAAACGTGGTGTCCGGCGAGTGCAGTACGAACGGTGAGCACATTGCTTCGGCTGCATGGCTTCGGAAACGCGCAGGTGAGCGTGGCGAAGGACGGTGCGCTGCTCATCGGCGGTCCGTTGATCGCCGATGCAAAATGGCGTGCCGCCTCGGATGCGCTCGATGCCCTGGCGCTACCGCATGGATGGCGAGTTGCCGACGGCGCGGCGAACAGCTTCGAGCGTTTGCTCGCGATGCTGCGCCAGGCCGGCCAGTTGCGCGGCGTCGATATTTCGCGCGATCGCAACGGATGGCGCCTTACCGGTGTGCTCCCGGCAGGAAGGCAAGCATCGCTCAGGGGCATCGCAGACGCCTGGAATCTGACAGCCAGCGCCATGCCGCTGCGCATCGATCCGCTTGCGCCCCCCATTCCGACGCTTGCCGAAACAGGATTCTCCGCCCCGCTGGTCAGTATCGGCGGGTCGCCAGGCGCTCCTCAGATCACCCTTGCGGACGGCACCCGACTCGCGCAAGGCGTTCGATTGCCGGGCGGCACGCGGATCGTTGCCATCCATCCCGACGGCGTATCGATCAGCGGGCACGACCGTCTCTTTTACCTGCCACTCACACCGGAGACGTTTCATGACGATTCATCTGACCCAGCTTGAGGACGATCTGTCGACGTCCCCCTGCGCCGTGTCGCGGGAGATCGCCAAGAAACTTGATGCGGCCGCCCGAACCCTCGACGCTGTGTTGCGAACCGGCCTCACTCCGCCCCAATTCGATAGGGCACAAACGCAAAGGCAGGCAGTGCGGGCCGCCAAAGCGATTCTCGAAAGCATCTCGTTGCGCTACGGCACATCGTACGGCCAGGCACCCAAAGACATCGTCACAGGAAAGAGGCGCGAATGCCGCGACACGAGCTACGAACACACGAACGATGCAAGTCACGAACATCGTGGCAGGCACGAAGACGACCGGACGCGTGAATGTCCGCACCGCGGCACGCGCGTGCCCGGAAGCCACAACGCCGTACACACATCCAAAGTTCAGGTCGAATGATCGTGGGAACCTTTGCCATCGTCCCCCGGTCGCGTGGCCCGCGTTCCGCGTCGGGTGCGTCATCGACTCCTTCCACTCTCCACGCTTATCATGCCCAGTTACGATCTAGCACAAACTCTCGTCGAAGCCCTGAAACTGATCGGCTGCGACCCCAGCAAGATCGACGCCGTTGACAATCACTCGCCCATCGAGCTGACGTTCAATGCCTCGCCCAGCATCATTGTCGAAACCCTGGACAATCAGGTGTGCAGCATTCACGCGGTAGTGGCAACCGACGAAGCCGCACGGCTGCACAGAGCGAACAGCGAACGGTTACTGCAATTTTTGATAGAGCCCGCAGAATGGGCCGTCACCGGACATGTGCAATTGCGCGAGCGAGACAATCGTCTGATCCTCCACGCGCAAGTCAGGGAAGAATCTGCCGCCGAACCGGAACCCTTCGCGCAAGCCCTCACCGATTTTTACGATCGCATCAAACTCTGCCGCGAACATCTGCGCGCCTGACGCCCGCGCCCCACTCGCACCGTGCCTGCGGCGCATGGATCATGCGCCCGCCACCCCATCACCGCTCACCCTTCACCCCACCACCCCATCACCCCATCACCCCGGCATGCCATCGCCTTCAAGCGCAAGCGCCGTGCGCCAGTCGTCCAGCGCCGCTTCCAGCGTCTCGCGCTGGGTCTCGTCGCGAAAGCACCCATCATGCGCCGACTTGATGAGTCGCGTGAGTCCCCGGGCGAACGCGTAGCGGACGTCGACCTGCACCATGCCGAGATAGGCTGCGCGTTGCGCGAGCCAGTCCGCGTCGACCCAGGGCTGGTCCAGCAGCGCCAGCGTCTGCGTCATCATGGCGTCCGTGTCGAACGCCCGTTGCCCCGCCTCGCGCACGGCGAGCGCTGACTGTTCGCAAACCGCTTCCAGCGTGAGAAACAGCACGACCCGACGCAGATCGTCGACGACGGCACAGAGCCGGTGCGTATCGGTATCCGGCTGCTGCGCGCCTAATTCCAGGCCAAGGGCTTGCATCAGTGCGCGCAATCTCGCCCGTCGTTGGGTAAAGCGTCGGCACTCGTCGAACCATTGGATGAGCGTTCGTTGCGGCCCGTGCGCCTGACGGAAAAGCGACTTGAGTTGCTGCATCAGCGCCATGTCCGGAGGATGGCTCTCGCCGCATTCAAGCGCCGCGAAGGCCTCGATACCCCACGTGTCCGAGACGGTCAGTGCATCGAGCGTGCGACGCAATCGGGTCCGCGTGTGCGCATCAAGTCCGCCGTCGGCCAACCATGCGGCGACGACAAGGGCCGCATGACCCGCGGACATCTGGGTCCCTCGGATGAGTTGCAGTGGATCGGGCACGAAAGGGAGATCACGCAGTTGGCCGCGCAGTCGCTCGAACTGCGCACCGTTCACGCGCGCGAACCGGTGCATCTGATGCTCGAACAGCGCGCGGGCACGCTGCTTCTCGTCCCGTATGTCTCGCTCGCCCGTTCTCCGGAATCGCACGCCAAGCGCGAAGCTGAGATTCTCCTGCGACTCTGCGAACGCCGCCTCCTCGTTCTGCGCGATAGTGGCTTCGATCAAGGCGAGATGGCCCGGTGCGTCCGCGAACGTCGCGCGCATCGACGTGCCGTCGGCTTCGAGCGCTTGCCATTCATCCGCTGGCACGTGCGTCAGCGCCTTGTCCTGCTGCGTGCCCGGAATACGCGAATTCCCGGATATCGGCAGACGCTCAACCATACGCGACCTCCAGGCTCGGACTCACCCGCAAGCGATCGATGACGGCCGCCAGGTCGGCATCCAGATCCAGGCAGACGGTAACCCATTCGCTTTCGAGACGTGCCTGGCGATCGGCAAGGGTCGCATCCTCCACACAGGGCAGCATGATGTCTGCCTGACGTAACGCAACGGCCACCGCGCACTGCTGTGCGGGCGGCACGCGTAATACGAGCGCACCTTCACGCACCAGTCCCGGTAATGCGCGGCTGACGCGGTGCGCCACGCGTTCGCCGACACTCAGGTTCTCGACGAAACTCGACAAGGCACCGGTGAGCGCGTCGGCAACCCGGCGCTCAAGCGAACGCACGATTTCACGCTCCATCGACGCCTCGTCCACCAGCCAATCCACCGCCTGCATGACCGCCTGCTCTCGCGCCGCGTCAGCCATTGCCGTGGCTGCCTGCCTCGCACGCGCGAGTTCGGTGTCCTGCCAGGCACTTCGCGCCGCCTCGATGTCGCGCAGCGCCTGCGCCTGCTCGGCCGCGGCAGCCTCGCGCGCAGCGCGAGCCGCTTCCATCCAGCGGGTGCGCAAGCTCGCCTGGTCACGCAACGATGCCAGGGCCTCGCCGGAAATCACGGGCCCCGCCGGAGCGGGGCCATCGATGGTCTCAATTGGCGTCAGCGCGTAGTCGATGACATACATAGCAATCTCTCCAACGCCGCGAGCTGCGGCCATATGTCCTCCACGACGGGAACATCAACCGTTGCCGTCATTGCCTCACTTGCCGGCGGCAACAATTGGCGCACAGCCGCGTGAACCGTCGCCACGTCGCCGTGGCAGCCGGGCGCGTCCGCCCGCCTCAGGGCGTCGAGACACGCCCCGGTGAGCGTCATCGCCGCCGAACCGATCGCCTCCGGTGCCAGTGCGGCCTTGGAAGGCCAGTCTCGCCGCATGAGCAGCAGACGATCACATTGCCACGCGTCGAGCCAACCTGACAACGCGCGGCGGTAGACGCCCAGCAAGAGGTAGTCCGGGCAGCCCAGGGTGCGCAGACCGTAGGCCACCGCAACGCGACGAAGACTCGGCATCAAATGCAACGCGACTCGCGCGGCCTCGCTGTCCGCGGGGCGGCAGTCCGCATATTGCTCGGGGGCTGGCCACCCCCGTTGCTCGATTACTAGCCGATCGACGCTCGCCCGACATGCCGGGCGCTGGCGGTACACCGCGCGCCAGGGCGCCATGCCGAACACGTCCCACCAGCCGTCGTCCATGTGCCGCCCCGGTTGCCAGATCAGACGCGCAAGCGACGGGCGATCGGTCACGACGCCCTCGTCACCCGCCGGCGCAGACGGCCCACCCACACGCCACGCCGACGCCATGCCACGATGCCCGACAGCCCCAACGCGACGCCCGCCGTGGCGAGCATGGTCCATCCAACGACCGGACGCCACCCTGCCCTGCCGGTCGCTTCGACCTGCGTGCCTTGCCCACCCTCGATGGCGGCGCGAGGCAACCGATAGTCCGCGGGCTGCAACACGATGCTGATGCGCTCGGGGGACACGCCCGGCACGCTGTCGTGCACGAGACTGCGAATATCGGTCATGCGTTGCGTCATGTTGACCTCCGGGCTGTATTTGACGAAGACCGCAACGCCGGGCGGCAATGTCGCGCGGCCCGCCGAATCGGTGGGCACCTGCGCAATGGACACCTCCGCGACCATCACGCCGTCAAGCGCCGCCAGCATCCGTTCAAGCCGTTGCTCCTTGAGAAAGATGAGCTTGGCCTGCTCCTGCACCGGCGAACTCACGAGTTGCCCTGGCGGGAACACGTCTTCGACGGACGCGCGTTTTTGACGCGGCAAGCCATGTTGGCGAAGGACTTCCACGCCACGAACGAAGTCGCCCCGCTCGATGCGAACCGTGATGCCGGTGGTGTCGGCACGCTTGTCCGCCTGAAGTCCGGAGACCAGCAACAACGCGAGCATCTGGTTGGCATCCGTCTCGCTCAATGCCCGATGCAGTTCCACCTTGCATCCCGCAAGCGCCAGCAACAATCCGCACGCGACCACCACGCGCATGCACGCCGCCGCCGACCTTCGCGGCGCGACGGTGTCTGGCATATGAATTGACCTCGTCATTGCATATGAACCAGCTTGTTCACGCCTTGCGTCATCGCCCCCGAGACCTTCGCGACGAACTCCAGCGCAATCACGCGCTCGGTGATCTCGCGCTGCGCTTCGAGCAGACGCGTCGGGTCGTCGAGCATTCGGTCGTCGAGCGTCACGCGCTGAGCGAGGTAGTCGGTGTTAGCCGCCAATTTTCCCGCGGCGTTGAGCAGATGATGTTCCGGCAACGAGGGCGCACTGCGTAGCGCCTGGGCGAAGCTCGCGCCGTCGACTTCCAGGTTGCCATTCGGTAGCGAACGAAACGCCGGTGTCGGCGCGGTGGCAGCGGGCATGTGCGCTGTCACTTGAGGCGTGGAAAGGGTCGTCATAACGAAGGAATCGATGAGGAAACCGCGGCGAGCGTCTCGGTTTCAAGCTCGGCGGAGGAAGGGGGAGGCGAGTCAGAAGGCGAGTCAGAAGGCGAGTGAGAAGGCGAGCGAGAAGGCGAAGGAGAAGACAGAGGCGAGAGAGGAGACGAAAGCGAAGCCCGCGATGCGATCACGCGACGCCGCGACTGACTGGCATCGGTCGCGTCCAGCCAATGCCGCAGCACGTTCGCGGTGGGGTCGTCGGCTCGCCCGCGTGTCGCAAGGTCTGCCAGGCAGTCACGTGCGGCCGATGTGTCGCCCAGCGCGATGAGCAGTGCGGCGTGAAGGCACAGACGCGCCTCCTGCTGCGCCACGAGCGCGGGAAGTGCGCGCAGAATGACCCGCGCTTGCGTCTCCATGCCGTGCTGCGCCCCGGCCAGCGCCAACTCGACAATCTGCTGACGCACCGACGTGTCGAGCCATTGTGTCGTATCGTGTTCGGCGAATGATTGAAGCGATTTCTTCATGATGTCCGGTGTCTCACGCCTATCGCGCGGCCCTGTGCGTGCGACGCGTGAAACGAGCAACAGGTCGCGGTGTCACCCGGCAGGACCCGCAGCACCGGGCATTTGCGCGACCATCAGGCAATCTTGGCAATGATGCCCATCAACGTATCCTTGATGAGCTTGATCGTCGCGCTGTGCAAGCTCACCGCCGTGGAGAACTGCTGTAACTTGAACTGCACATCGAGCATGCCGCGCGGGTCGTTCGTTCTCTCCGTACGAACGGCTTGCGTCGCTTCGTCGGACATGCGCCGCACACCTTCGCCCATGCCGCGATGAATCTCTTCGACGTTCATGCCACCTCCGCATCGGTCATTGCGCCATGACCGGCGACCAGATCGGCGCGCATGGCGGCGTATGCGTCGGCGCGCGGCATGGCGACACGTCGCCCACCTCGCTGCGGTGGCGCCCCAAGACGTATCTCCGTCGGGGCACAGTCGAAGCGCTTGCGGAACGTGTCGGTGAAATGCGCGTGGTTGGTAAAGCCGCACTCGAGCGCGATGTCGAGTACCTTGTGTCGCGTTGACAGCAGCAGATCGCGCGCGAGCCTCAGACGCCGCTCCAGCAACCACTGCTTGGCGGGCATGCCGTAGGTCTGCTGGAACAGATAGCGAAACTTGCGCAACGGCATGCCGAACTCTTCGGCGAGGCGTCCGACCGGCCAGGGCCGATGAAAATTCGCTTCGACGAAATCGAACAGCGAGTGGCTGCCCGCAATCGTCTGGCGCAGCATCGCCGAGAAGTACCGTTGGTCGCGGCAAAGACAGTAGACGTAAAAGAAGCGAAGCATCGCCATGCGGTCGACGTGCTGCAACGTCATTGCCACGTCCACCATCGTGGGTTCGAGCACCAGCGTACGCGCCGCTTGTCGATGAAAGACGCCCAACGGACGACGATCGAGCAGATCGACGACATCCGGATACAGGGCCTGCAAATCGCACGCGTGAAAATCGTGCGACACCACCGGCCCGTGGGCGTCGATCGTCGCCTCCGAACTGGTCGCGGTCATGCTGCCCGCAGGCAGCGCGTGTACGAGACCGTTCACATTGAGTTTGACGTCGTGGCGGCTGATCAGAAATCGCACCGTACTCATAGGCTCCTCCTCTGACGACAATCCGTCGGCGGGATGACAAAGTCGAAGGCCACACGATAGGCGAGTACGCGCGCGAGCATCATCCGGTGGAGACCTTAATGTCGGTCACCATGCCCTGCACTTTTGGCATTTGGGAAGAAAACTGTCGGTAAACGAAAAAACCCGGCGCCGCTTCGCACCGGGCTTGCTCGTGAGAGCCGAACTTGTGGCTATGCCGCCATGCAGCGGCGGCCTTACGGAGACCCTTGCGGCGCCCCTTACAGCGCCCCTTACGACCGCGCGACTTCCACCGGGGAAAAGCTGTCGGAACGCGCCATCGGCCAGTACTTCTCGTACAACTGGTAGCGGAACTGGCCACGCAGCAGATCGCCGGGTTCCAGATACTTGAGCGACTCCGACATGAGACGAATTTCGTTGGACGACACGCGCTTGACGATGTGATGCGCACGCAGATCCGACGGATGCGACAACCCCGCCGCCTGAATCAACTCCTGCAACGCGTGCAGCGTCTGCGAATGGAACTGATGCACGCGCTGCGCCTTGTCCGGTACGACCAATGCGCGTTGACGCAACATATCCTGCGTCGCAACCCCGGTCGGACAACGGTCCGTGTGGCACTTCTGCGATTGAATGCAGCCAATGGCGAACATGAAACCGCGCGCCGAGTTGCACCAGTCCGCGCCGATCGCGAGCGTGCGCGCAATATCGAACGCCGTCACGATCTTGCCCGAGGCGCCGATGCGGATTTTCTCGCGCAGTCCCGCCCCCACGAGCGTGTTGTGCACGAGCAGCAGCCCCTCCTGCAACGGTGCGCCCACATGGTCGGTAAACTCCAGCGGCGCGGCGCCGGTGCCACCCTCCGAGCCGTCCACCACGATGAAGTCGGGCAGGATGCCGCTCTCGAGCATGGCCTTCACGATGCCGAAAAACTCCCACGGATGGCCGATACACAACTTGAAGCCTGTGGGCTTGCCGCCCGAGAGGGTTCGCAGGCGATCGACGAATTGCAGCAGCCCCAACGGGGTGGAGAACTCGCTGTGACGTGACGGCGAAATGCAGTCCTGCCCCATCGGCACACCGCGCGTCGCGGAGATCTCCGGCGTGATCTTGGCTGCGGGCAGCACACCGCCGTGCCCCGGCTTCGCCCCTTGCGAGAGTTTCACCTCGATCATCTTCACCTGCGGCGTGGTGGCCTGCGCGGCGAACTTCTCGGCATTGAACGTACCGTCGTCGTTGCGGCATCCGAAGTAGCCCGACGCCACTTCCCATATCAGATCGCCACCCTGCTCGCGATGGTGCGGCGAGATCGAGCCTTCCCCCGTGTCATGAATGAAGTTGCCGAGCTTCGCGCCGCGGTTGAGTGCGCGAATCGCGTTGGCGGACAATGCGCCGAAACTCATCGCCGAGATATTGAAGATCGACGCCGAATACGGCTGTGCGCGATCCGGTCCGATCGTGATGCGAAAGTCGTGGTCCTTCAGCACCGTGGGCGCAAGCGAATGCGCAATCCATTCGTAGCCCGTGGCCTTGACGTCGAGCTCCGTGCCGAACGGACGGCTGTCGACATCGCCCTTCGCCCGCTGATAAACGATGCTGCGCTGCGCGCGCGAGAACGGGGTCTCGGACGTATCGTCCTCGACGAAATACTGGCGGATTTCCGGGCGAATGAACTCGAACAGGAATCGGAAATGTCCCCAAAGCGGGTAATTGCGCAGCACGGCATGACGCTGCTGCACGACATCCCAGACACCGAGGGCGACGAGTGCGGCGAACGGTATCGGCCAAAGCGGATTCCATCCGTCCACGAGCACCAGCACGAGCGTTGCGACGAGCAACGCCACGGCGATCCAGAGAGCCAGAAATCGGCGCGAAAACATGAAACCTCCTTGGCTTTTGCGGGGGGACACTCGCCGGCACGCTGCCGGGTGACCCCCGGCAAGCGCCGGCGGCTTCAATGCGTATTGAGGATGGTGTGTTTCGAGGCAGCGCCCGACGCGGCGGGTTGCGTATTCGCTTCGCCGGCAACGGCCGGGGTTGTGGCGGCGATGATGCCACCGCCCAGACAGACCTCGCCGTCGTAAAGCACGGCCGACTGCCCTGGGGTAACGGCCCACTGAGCGTCCGAGAACGACAGCGTCAGTCCGCCGTCATCGGCACGCACCACTTCGCATGCCGCGTCAGCCTGCCGATAGCGGGTCTTCGCACCGCAGCGGGTGCCTTCGGCCGGTGGCTCGCCGGCGACCCACGACAGGTCTTCGGCGTCGAGCGTGCTGGAGAGCAACCAGGGGTGGTCATGTCCCTGCACCACGTAAAGCGTATTGTTCGCCATGTCCTTGCGCGCGACGAACCACGGCTCGCCCGAGCCGTCGCGGCTGCCGCCCAGACCAATGCCCTTGCGTTGACCCAGCGTATAGAACGCCAGGCCCACGTGTTCGCCGACGACCGTGCCGTCCGGCGTCTTCATCGGCCCCGGCTTGGTCGGCAAGTAGCGATTGAGGAAGTCCCGGAACGGACGCTCCCCGATGAAGCAGATTCCCGTCGAGTCTTTCTTCTTCGCGTTCGGCAAGCCGATTTGCGCGGCAATCTCGCGGACCTTCGTCTTCGGCATTTCGCCGAGCGGGAACATCGTGCGCGAGAGCTGCATCTGGTTCAGGCGGTGCAGGAAGTAGCTCTGGTCCTTCGTGTGATCGAAGGCCTTGAGCAACTCAAAGCGCCCCTCGCGCTCGCGCACGCGGGCGTAATGGCCGGTGGCGATGGTCTCGCCCCCCAGCGCCACGGCATGGTCGAGAAACGCCTTGAACTTGATCTCGGCGTTGCACAGCACGTCGGGGTTGGGTGTGCGCCCGGCCGAATACTCGCGCAGGAACTCCGCGAAAACGCGGTCCTTGTATTCCGCGGCGAAATTCACCGCTTCGACGTCGATGCCGATCAGGTCGGCGACCGACACCACGTCGATCCAGTCCTGCCGGGTCGAACAGTATTCGCTATCGTCATCGTCTTCCCAGTTCTTCATGAACAGACCGACGACGTCGTAGCCTTGTTGTTTGAGCAGCCATGCCGTGACCGACGAATCCACGCCGCCCGACATGCCCACCACTACGCGTTTTTGACTCATGTGTTGCCTTGCCCGCCGGTCAGCGCCGGATGGGTCTGAAGTATGTCGAGGTCGTAACGTACCCCGCGCAGGTAATCGTCCATGCACCGCTCGAGAATCGGTGAGCGATGCCGCGCCCGCTGCGTGCGCACCTGCTCCGGCGTAAGCCAGAGCGTGCCGACGATGCCCTCGTCGAGCGGTCGCGATGCGTCGAACGCGCCCAGCGTACCGGTGAAGGTGAAACGCAGGTAAGCGATATCGTCCGGTCCCGGGGCCAGATAGATACCCAGCAGGTGCTGGGGTTCGAACGTATGCGCCGTCTCTTCGAGCACCTCGCGGCGCACCGCGTCGAGGATCGATTCGCCCGGCTCCAGGTGACCGGCCGGTTGGTTGATCAACAGACCGGCACGCTTTTGCTCTTCGACAAACAGAAAACGGCCGTCGCGTTCGACGACCGCTGCAACCGTCACGTTGGGCTTCCAGCGTGCATTCATGGCGCTTCCTTGCGTGGCGCGGGTGACGACCTCGGGACGAAGTCGCCCCGATAAAAGCGACATTTTACCGTCTGGCAAGGTTTGGCGCTGGAGAGGGCGACTTTCAAGACCGACCGGCCGGTCGGCCGAATCGCGACGAATTGAAGCGTCATGACCGTGGGATTCATACGGATTCGTTCATATTGATATGCCGATGCGTGCAATAGGCGTGTTTGTAATCTTCGGGTAAGCTTCGAGCACTAGCGAAGTGCGATGTGCAGGTGCAGTACCGCATCACCGGTTTTTGCAGTAGTTCGAATGCAGTGGTTTGTGCAGGACTAATGTCATCAGCGGCGAAACAGGTAGTGCGTCTGCCCCGGCAGCGCATGCGCTGCGGCTCCTTGGCCGCTGATGAGATCAGTTCACAAACCCAAGGAGATACGCAATGAGAATCGGCATTCCCGCCGAGACGCTTGCCGGCGAATCCCGTGTCGCGGCTACGCCCGAAACGGTGAAGAAGCTGGTCGCGTCAGGACATCAGGTCGTGATCGGACGCGGCGCAGGAGACGCCGCGAGCGTACCCGACGCCGCCTTCGAAGCTGCGGGCGCCACGCTCGGCAGCGCTGCCGATGCACTTGGCGCAGAACTCGTACTCAAGGTACGCGCCCCGTCTGCCGACGAACTCGCTCAGATCCCACGTGGCAGCGTAGTGGTCGGCATGCTCAATCCGTTCGATGCCGAAAACAACGCGCGCATGGCGGCGGCCGGTGTCACCGCCTTCGCGCTGGAAGCCGCACCGCGCACCACGCGCGCGCAGAGTATGGACGTGCTCTCCTCGCAGGCCAACATCGCCGGCTACAAGGCCGTGATGCTCGCGGCGAACCTCTATCAACGCTTCATGCCGATGCTCATGACCGCCGCCGGTACGGTCAAGGCCGCACGACTGGTCGTGCTCGGTGCGGGCGTGGCCGGCCTTCAGGCCATTGCGACGGCCAAGCGCCTGGGGGCGGTCATCGAAGCCTCCGACGTGCGTCCGGCCGTGCGCGAGCAGATCGAATCGCTGGGCGCGAAGTTCATCGACGTGCCCTTCGAGACGGACGAAGAGCGTGAAATCGCCAAGGGCGTGGGCGGCTATGCGCGGCCCATGCCTGCCGCGTGGCTGGCCCGTCAGGCGCAACTCGTGCACACGCGTCTCACGCAGGCGGACATCGTCATTTCCACCGCACTGATCCCGGGGCGCGCGGCGCCCACGCTCATTGCCGAAGACACCGTCAAAGCCATGAAGCCGGGGTCGGTGATCATCGATCTGGCGGCCGGTCGCGGCGCGAACGGCGGCGGCAACTGCCCGCTGTCGGTGGCCGACGAAGTCGTCAAGGTGCACGG
>NZ_CABPSQ010000014.1 GCF_902459775.1 Pandoraea captiosa | reverse complement strand
GGACACTTCCGACGCGGCCTGTCAGCCGTTGATCGGCGTCACGCTGTGTGCTTCCGAGCGTCCTCGCATTTGCAGTGAAGCGGACGCTACACATGGATACGCGGCGCATATGCGGTGTGCCTTGGTGCGGTTTCAGCCGATCCAAACGTCTGCGTGGCGCTCGTTCGCCGGATCTGGTACGACCCGGAGCCGATGTTTGCGTCACCTGAAAGGTCTGTCGAAATATATGACGGACTCAGCCCGTGGCTGTGGCTCCGCAACGTATCCGCCTTGTAAGAACCAAGCGTAGTCGCATTTGCAGTGAAAGTACCTTTAGGAGAAGCACAATGGAATACAAAACCGTGTACCAAACTGATGAACACGGACGCTTTCTGTATCCGACGACGGCCAACGAACTGTACCTGTCGCCTGGTGAATACAACGTCCCTTACGGCGCGGTCGAAATTGAGCCGCCAGTCGCGGTGACCGGTAAGGTGCCGAAGTGGACCGAAGGCGTATGGAAGTTGGTAGAAGACAATCGTGGCAAGACCCTCTATGTCGCACACAGCGGCGATCAGTACTCGCTTGGCTCCGTAATAGAAATCGACGGTGAAAGCGTCACCTATCATGGCGATGGCCCGATTCCGGCGTGGCTAACGGAAACGCCCGCGGTGGTCACGACGCCGCCGTCTTCTGACGAATAAATTCACACGTCCGTCGAGTCGCGTTCGGATCGAATCCGCGCAGCCTGCTTACGTCCAAGCGGGCTGCGCGCAATCTTTCTCGCAAGCTCGCGGCCGTCCGGATGGTAGTAACGCAACAGCATGCGGGTGCTTTTGTGTCCGCTTATCTTCGCCAGCTCGTGCAACTGGAAGATCGGTGCCAGCACCGACGTCGCTTCGTGCCGTAGGTCATGCAGGCGAAGATCCGTGAAGAAGGCCGGGTTCGGGCGACGTCCGAGAGAGCGGCATAGATCCTCATAATTCTCACGTGCGCGCGTCCGTGCACGAATGAAAGCTCGCGTCGCGGCACCCGGAGTCACAGAGAATATCGGCCCTCGTTGCGGTTTTCCAGCAAGGTGCTGACGGAGGGTCTCGCGTGCCCACGGTGTCAGCGGCACATCTCGAGATGTGCCGTTCTTTGTATCCGGCAAGTGCACAACGCCATGCAACAAGTCCACATGCTCTCGCCGCATGCGACAAATCTCCGCTCTACGCATCGCCGTTTCAGCGGCCAGGGTCACGATGACCGGTAGCTCGCGCGACGAGGTCGCGCGGATGATCCACTCAAGCTCGCTGCGCGGGCAATCCTCAGCCGACACCCCCCGCATGCGAATCTGCCCCATGACGCGCCTGTCGCGCGCGTCGTCCACCATCGGGCGACGGACGAGCTGAACGGGGTTCGCCAGTTCGGTCCATCCCCAGTCCTTCCGCGCGACGGTGAAAACGTGGGAGAGGAACGCGAGCCGGCGCACGACCGTCGCCGCTGCCTTTTCGGTCGCCCACTCGTCGCGAAGTGCAATGACGTCCGTGTTTCTAATCCGATCGATCGGTCGCCCTGCGATTCGAGTGGATAACCATGTCTTCGCAATCGATTGCTCTGCGGTCTGGCTCTTCTTGAGGGGAGAGACTTCGATTAGATACCGGCCAATGGCAGCGGCAAGAGTGGGGGGCGTGGTCCGCCGAAGGCGACCAGGTTTCATTGCAGGTTTAGACACAGGTAGCGACGTGGTGACGACGTGTCGCGTACTGGAGTGGTGCCGGAGCGATACGATCAGGGGGCGGCAGCTATACAGGTGTTGTGCGAACTGACACGACAACACTCGCCGCGTGCGTCTTGCGCGTGCGTGAGGGATGCTGCGAGCAGACTCCAACACCCGATGGTGCATGCGTCTGTAGATGCTCTCGGAGTATTGACCAGGCGACGACGTGCTGGGTGTTGGAAAAGACGCGGCGACGTGTCGGGTGCGCTAACACCCCACACGCCCCGCCCTCGCAGAACAATCCTGCAAGTTTGGCAAGGCCACGCCACCTGTCGACAGGCCGCGCAACCTTACCACAATTGTGCAAGGCTATTCCATGCAGGAAATTCGCTGCGGTTCGTGCAACCGTAAGCTCGGGGAAGGCGAGTATGTTCGCCTCTCCATCAAATGTGTCCGTTGCGGCACGCTTAATTTTCTGAGGGCCGAGAGCCCCATACCAGCGCGCCACAGAGCGTCGGATATGAGGACACTCTCACATGAGCAACAAGGCCCCCCATCACCTCGCTGATTTTCAAAATCGCGTCTTCCGAGAGGACGCGTTGAACGTCATGCGGCGTTTGCCCGACCAGAGCATCGACCTGGTGTTCACCGATCCACCTTACTCATCCGGCGGGCTGCATAGCGGTTCGCGTGCACGCCCGCCTGGCGAGAAGTACATCAACAGCTCGAACGGCCTCTACCCGGACTTCTCTCACGACAACAAGGACCAGCGTTCGTGGACGTTCTGGTGCATGACCTGGCTGGCCGAGGCGTATCGCGTCACGCGCGCCGGCGGCTACCTCGTTTGCTTTGTCGATTGGCGGCAATTGCCCAGTCTGACCGATGCGGTGCAGGGGGCAGGATTCATCTGGCATGGGGTTGCCGTGTGGGACAAAACACCAGGCTGCGCACGGCCGCGCCGTGGCGGCTTCGCAGCTCAAGCGGAGTACATGGTGTGGGCTTCGCGCGGGAGCTTGCCGAAGGACTCAGGCACGTTTTTGCCTGGTGTGTTTACCGAGCGCCTGCCGCGTCCGAAGCAACATATGACGCAGAAGCCTGAAGAGCTGGCACGCCAGGTCGTCCGGCTCGTTCCTCCCGGCTCCACGGTGCTTGATCCGTTCGCAGGCAGCGGAACGTTCTTGCGTGCTGCACAGGATGCCGGCCACGCGTTCATCGGGTGCGAGTTGGAACCCGCCTATCACGACATCGCATGTGAGCGATTGAAGGCAGCGTAGCGCGAGTTTGGGCATTCATTGTTGTGCCGTCGTTCAGCACAACACCGCGCTCGTGCTTCTCGCGCGAGCGCGAGTGATCCTACTGGCAGGCTTTCCAACACCTCCGGAGGATCTGAATGCCAACCGATTATCACCACGGCGTACGCGTGCTCGAACTCAACGACGGCACGCGTCCCATCCGTACCATCGAAACTGCCGTCATCGGCATGGTCTGCACGTCGCAAGACGCCGACGCGGCAGAGTACCCGCTCAACACGCCCGTTCTGAAGACCAACGTGCAGGCCGCTCTCGCCAAGGCGGGCACGAAGGGCACGCTCGCGCCGGCGCTCGACGCCATTGCCGACCAGACCAACTGCGCGACCGTTATCGTGCGCGTGGCCGAAGGTTCCACCGACGCCGAGACCACGTCGGCCATCATCGGCGGCACCGCTGCCGACGGCAAATACACCGGCATGAAGGCGCTGCTCTCGGCAAAGAACAAGGTCGGTGTGCAGCCGCGTATTCTCGGCGTACCCGGTTTCGACAGCCTCGCCGTGTCGTCCGAGCTGACCGGCCTTGCGCAAAAGCTCCGTGCGTTCCAATACGCGTCGGCGTGGGAGTGTGCGACGAAGGAAGAAGTCGTCACCTACCGCGAGAACTTCGGCGCACGCGAGACGATGCTGATCTGGCCGGACTTCGTGAGCTGGGACACCACGAAGAACGCCGAAGCGTCGGCCTACGCCGTCGCGCGTGCCCTCGGCATGCGCGCGAAGATCGATAACGAAACGGGCTGGCACAAGACGCTTTCCAACGTGCCGGTCAACGGTGTTACCGGCCTCTCGAAGGACGTCTTCTGGGACTTGCAAGACCCGTCCACCGACGCCGGCTTCCTGAACAGCCACGACGTCACAACGCTGATCAATCACACGGGCTTCCGCTTCTGGGGTTCGCGCACCTGCTCGGCAGATCCGCTCTTCGCCTTCGAGAACTACACCCCGCACCGCGCAGATCCTCGCCGACACGATGGCCGAAGCACATTTCTGGGCGGTCGACGGCCCGCTTAACCCGTCGCTGGCGCGCGACATTATCGAGGGCATCAACGCGAAACTGCGGTCGATGGTCAGGGCGGGCTATCTGATCGGTGGTGCCGCCTGGTACGACGAGACGGCCAATACCAAGGAAACACTCAAGAGCGGCCAGCTGTTCATCGACTACGACTACACGCCGGTCCCGCCGCTGGAGAACCTCCAGCTCCGTCAGCGCTTCACCGATCGATACCTGGTTGACTTCGCGGCCAAGGTCGCGCAAGCCGCCTAATCGACGTCACTCGAGGAAACGAACATGGCATTGCCGAAAATTCTCAAGAACTTCAACGTCTTCCACAACGGTGAGAACTGGATGGGTAAGTGTGCGGAGTTCACGATTCCGAAGCTGGCCCGGAAGATGGAGGCGATTCGCACGGGCGGCATGAATGGCGAGGTCGAAGTCGATCTCGGCATGGAAAAGATGGAGTCGACGCAAACCTACCCTGGACCGATGCGCCAGGTGTACGAGCAATGGGGCATCTCCAAGATCGACGGCGTGATGCTGCGCTTCGCCGGCTACATCGAAGACGACGATAGCGAAGGCTCCGGCGACTCCATCGAGGTCGTGCTGCGCGGCCGCTACAAGGAAATCGACCCGGGTTCGTCAAAGGCCGGCGACAAGAGCGACTTCAAGCCGACCATGTCGGTGACGTATTTCAAGTACTCCGTGAACGGCACGACCATTGTCGAAATCGACCTGGTCAACTTCATCGAGGTCGTGAACGGCGTCGACCGACTCGCAGAACAGCGCAAGGCCATCGGCCTGTAATCCCTGCGGCCGGCTCATCACCGGCCCCTTCTACGCTTCAAATCCCAGGAGCTTCCATCATGAAAGAAATCATCACCCTCGACGCCCCCATCCAGCGCGGCGACAACAAGGTCGAGCAGGTCGAAGTGCGTAAGCCTGGTGCAGGCGAGCTGCGCGGCGTGAATCTTGTCGATCTCGCACATATGGACGTTTTGGCGCTCATGAAGGTGCTGCCCCGCATTACGACGCCGACGCTGTCGGAACAGGAGGTCGCTCGCATGGACATTGCGGACCTGATGCAGATCGGGATGGCGGTGACCGGTTTTTTGGCTCCGAAATCGGTGAAGGCGGACGCATACCTGCAGACGTCGACGACGCCTTCGCCGACGTTGCAGTGATATTCGGCTTCCAGCCTTCCGCAATGGACGACTGGAGCCTCGCCGATCTCATCAAATGGCGCGAGCGCGCCCGAGTACGTAGCGGAGCAACCGACGAATGAGCGACGCAGGGCGAAAGCTGCAGCTCGAAGTGCTGTGGAAGACAGTCGACCAGATGACCGCCAACACGCGGAAGATCCTCGGCACCAACAAGGAGATGGCACGCGGTCTCAAGGAAACACGCGACCGCCTCAAGGAACTCGAGAAGACGCAGAAGACGGTCGGCGAGTTCCGCGAACTCCACAAGGGTTTGCGCGGCACCAGCACGGCCCTGCGCGCGGCCGAAGAGCGCGTGCAGCAGCTCGCACGCGGCATCAAGGAAACGGAGACACCCACGCGCGCCATGACGCGCGAGTTCAATGTGGCCGTGCGGGCCGCGCGCGATCTGAACAATCAGCACCAGCAGCAGAGTCAGAAGCTCCAAGCGTTGCGAGATCGCTTGTCCGCCGCCAAAGTCAGCACGCGCGACCTGGGCACGCACGAGCGCCAGCTTCGCGGCGATATCGCAGCAACCAATGCAGCGATGGCCACGCAGCGCGACCGACTGGTGCAGTTGCAACGTCAACAGGAGCGAATGAGCGTCGCGCGCGAACGACGGGACAAGTTGCGCTCCACGGCCGGCGCGATGGCCGGCGCTGGCATCGGTGCCACCGCCGCCGGCGCAGTGGTCGGCATGCCCGTGAAGAGCGGTCTGCACGAATCGAAGCACATGGCCACGGAGATTCAGCGCGTGCGTGCGCTCGGCCTAAGTGATAAGGAGACGAAGGAAGCTATCGACTTCGCCCGCCAGATGAAGACCTTCGGCACCAGCCGCACCGAGAACACGGAGCTGATGCGCGACGCGTTGACGGTGTTTGCTGACGCGCACCACGCCGAGATGGTGACGCCGCTGCTAGCGAAAATGAAATTCGCCAACAAGGCGCTGTACGGCGACGAGAAGGGCGAAGAGAACGACAAGAAGTTCATGGATATGCTCAAGGTCATCGAAATGCGCGGTGGCCTAACGAGCGAAGCCGAGTTCAACAAGCAAGCCAACATGGTGCAGAAGGTGCTGACGGCGACCGGCGGTCGCGTCGGCCCCGAGGAATGGCTCAACCTCATCAAGACCGGTGGTTTGGCCGCGAAGGGCATCAACTCGGACGCGTTTTACTACCAGCTCGAGCCGCTGGTGCAGGAAATGAGCGGCAATCGCGTAGGCACGGCACTGATGAGCGCGTACTCGGGCCTGTATCAAGGGCGCACTACCAAGCGCGCCGCGCAGAATCTCGACGCGTTGGGTCTCATTGGCGACCGTAGCAAGGTGTCCAACGACAAGGCCGGGCAGATCGCACACATCAATCCCGGAGCGCTCAAAGGCTCCGAGCTGTTTCGCGAGAACCAGTTCGAATGGATGGAGCAGGTGCTGCTGCCGGCGCTCGCCGCGAAAGGCATCACGGAGAAGCAGGCGGTGCTTGACGCCATCGGCGGCATCTTCTCGAACCGCACGGCATCGAACCTGTTCGGCCAGATGTACCTCCAGCGCGACCAGATTCGCAAGAATGAGAAGCTCAATCGAGGCGCGGCCGATATTGGCACGCTCGACAAACTCGCGAAGGATAGCCCGACCGGCAAGGAGCTGGACCTGCAGGCGAAGGTTCACGATTTGTGGCTTGAGATGGGCGAGCGTGTCCTGCCGATGTACGTGGCCGGCGTCGAGGGACTCTCGGGCGTCGTCAAGGGATTGACGGGCTTTATGGAGCACCACACCGTTGTCGCCAAAGTGGTCATGTTGGCGATTGCCGGCATCGCTGGCGCTCTGCTGCTGATCGGTCCGGCTATGCTCGCTCTCGCGGCGGTGCTTGGCCCTCTCGCTGTCCTGCGATTCATGATGCAGGCCGCAGGCATTCAGGGCGGCGTGCTGTCGACCGTCATGCGATTGCTAGGTGGGGCGATTAGATTCGTTGGCAGCTCGCTGCTGTGGATGGGGCGCATGTTGCTGACGACACCGATTGGCCTCGCACTAACCGCCATCGCCGTCGCTGCCTATCTGATCTATCGGAACTGGGACCAGGTGAAGACGTTCTTCCTCGGCATCTGGAACGAAATCAAGTCCGCGTTCAGCGGGGGCATTGCTGGCGTCACCGCACTGATTCTCGACTGGTCGCCGCTTGGCATTTTCTACCGAGCATTCGCCGGCGTCATGAGTTGGTTCGGCGTGGAGCTACCGAGCAAATTCAGTGAGTTCGGCACCAACATCGTGAACGGCCTGGCCAACGGCATCACCTCGGCGGCGTCATACGTCAAAGACGCCGTTGTAGGGCTGGGCGAGCGGACGGTTTCCTGGTTCAAGGAGAAGCTCGGCATTCACTCTCCGAGCCGCGTATTCGCTGAGCTGGGCGGTTTCACGATGGCTGGGCTTGAGCAAGGCATCACCGGCAATCAGGACGGCCCGCTGTCTGCTGTGCAGCAGCTCGCCCGCCAGATCGCCGGCGCTGGTGCCGGCCTGGCGATCGCTGCCGGCTCGCCTGCGCTGGCAAGCACAGCGTTCGACATGCGCCCGCCCATCTCCTCGCCGCTTCAGAGTGCCGCGCCGGTCGCCGGCAACCACTATGAGATTCACATTCACGCAGCGCCGGGCATGAACGAGTCGCAGCTCGCGCAGTTGGTCGAGCGCAAGATCATCGAGCTACAGCGCAAGGACGCCGCCCGCGCCCGCTCTCGCTTCGGCGATAAGGATTGAGGAACGCATCATGATGATGGCTTACGGGCTTTTCGTATTCACGCTGAGTACGGTCCCATACCAGGAACTGTCGCGCCAGCTCAACTGGCGTTTTGCCGCGAATCCCCGCATCGGCTTGCGCCCCGACCGTCAATTCCTAGGCCCGGACGAGGAGCCGATCACGCTACGCGGCACGCTGCTGCCTGAGCTGACCGGTGGGCGAATGTCGCTCAAGATGCTGGAGACTCTCGGCTCTCAGGGCAAGGCGTGGCCGCTGCTCGAGGGGACCGGCAACATCTACGGCATTTACACGCTCGAGAGTCTGGAGACCACCAGCACGCTGTTTTTCGACAATGGTGCCCCTCGCCGCATCGACTTCACCGCGACGTTCAAGCGCACAGACAACTACGACCTGCGTCTCCTGGGACTCGCGACAGGCCTGCTGGGCGGAATGGCGGGGGATCTTCTCGGGAGTGTTGGCGGCCTCGTTAGCGGGGCCTTGGGGAGCGTTGGTGGGCTGGTTAGCGGAGCCGTTGGCGATGCTGTGGGTGGAGTAGTTAGCGGCGTTGCGGGTGGGGTTGTGGGTAGTCTTGCGGGCAATATCGCTAGCGACCTTGCCCGTGACGTCGTCAGCGGTGCCGTCGGCAAAGTGGTGGGGAAGGTACTGTGATTGAAGCACTGGGAAGCATCGCCGGTCTGGCGAGTAGCGCAGTCGGTATGGTCGGTGGCGTCACGGGCATTGCGGGCAAGCTGCTCGGTGCGCAGGACGACATGGTGCCCGTGCCCATCTATCGCATCACCAAAGACGGCAAGGACATAACGGGCGCATTCACCGGCAGGCTTATCAGCTTGTCTCTGGAGGAATACCGAGGGTTCGAAGCGGACCAGCTCGATATCGAACTGGACGACGCCGACGGCACGCTCGAGCTGCCGTCGCGCGGCGCGAAACTCGCGGTGGCGTTCGGGTGGAAGCACGAGGGCCTGATCGACAAAGGGAAGTTCACTGTCGATGAGATCACCCACACCGGGCCGCCTGATCGCATCGTCATCCGCGCACGCAGCGCCGATCTGCGCTCTGGTCTGACGAAGAAGCGGGAATCGTCGTATCACAACGTCTCGCTGCTCGACCTGGTCAACCTGATTGCCCAGCGTCACAACCTGGGCGCGATGATCGCCTCGGCGCTGGCAAATCAGTTGTTGTCGCACATCGACCAGACCGGCGAATCGGACGCGAGCTTCCTCACGCGCGTGGCAAAGATGTTCGACGCCATAGCTACCGTTAAAGCAGACAAACTGCTCTTCACGAAACTGGGCCAGTCGTTGACGGCATCAGGTAAGCCGCTCTCGCGCCTGACCATCACCCGCCAGCTCGGGGACCAGCATCACTTCTCCGTTGCAGACCGTGAGTCGTTCGATTCCGTGGTCGCGTATTACCAGGACACCCGGGCAGCGAAGAAGGGCCAGGTCGTAGTCACGTCAGTAGCCGAAACGAGTACGTCGACGTCGACCGGTAACGCAAACGGCTCGGCCAAAAAGCGAAAGAACGCGAAGCCGGAAGCGTCGGTGGTCGAACCCACCGGCAATACGAAGGAGCTGCGGCACACCTACGCCAGCAAGACCAACGCGCTGCGCGCCGCGCGTGCCGAGTGGCAACGCATACAGCGTGGCGTAGCGACATTCTCAATGACGCTTGCACGCGGCAACGCTGAGCTGTTCCCCGAGGTGCCGGTGTCCGTGCGCGGGTTCAAGCCGCAGATCGATAACACCGATTGGCTTCTCGCCAAGACCCGGCACACACTCGACTCAAACGGCGGATTCACGACGCAGATTGAGCTGGAGATCAAGGCAACGGAAGTGCCGGATGAAAAAGAGTAAGCGCATCGCCTACTTCGTGATGGCAGTAAACGCGGCGCCGACAGCCGAGCTTATGACTTCCTTCGTAAGCGCACTCAACACAGACTTGGCACCTTTCTTTGCTGCGTCGCGCATCTGCTCACCGTACGACTTGTCGCCCTGCAACGAAGCCGGGAAAGCATTCAGCGCCACAAGGCCCTTCGCGGTCAGCACGCATTGCGAGAAGTAATGTTGCCCTCTGTCCTTGATCGCAATAAAGCCGGACATTTCGAGCCACGACACCGTGTCCATGAAGAACTCCGCGTCGGGCATCAGTCCCGCGCCCGTGAATTCGTCGGGGTCCAACACGGCCGCTTTTCCGCCCTCGATGAAGTCACCTGGCAATAGTGCGCACGGCTTCGGAAACTTGTTGTATAGCGCGGCCAGCACTTGGCCCGCACATTCGTCAAACCTTTCAATATTGGAGTTATCCATGCCGCAAAATCCCCTTGAAAAAAATGAGTCCGAGCAGCTCGAAGTCGTGCTGAGCGGCATCGACAATCAGATCCGGCACTACATGGATAGCGTGCGTGCCCGCAATTTTTGGCTCAAGGTGTTGAGCGAGATGCCCGCCGAGACGGTTGCGCAGGCACTCTCGATTGCGCTCTCTGGCGGCCAGTATCAGGCGGTGCCGCGCTGCAATTGCTGCTGCAAGCGCGCGTAGCGTTACCGCTTCGTGACCGGCGTGCCAACGGTCTCCCAATGCGCGCCGTTTCCCTTCGCGTCAGGCAGGCACTCTCGTGTCTTGCTCCCTGCTATCGGCAGCACACTGCCTACGGAATAGACGCCATCGGCGAAGTGGCACACCTGTTTTCCGATGCGCGCCTTCGCTTCAATGCTCCCCGTGTAAAAGGCACCTGCAACGGCCGCAGAGACCGCGAATAGCGCGGTAATAGCGGTTCCCGCCCAAACGCGCGCGGCGCGTGCTTGTTTCTCCACCAATGCGAGTTCACCTGTCAGCCCGACACAGCCCTGGCAGGGCGCTGGGTGGAAGTGAATTGCGGGCACATGTGAAGTCGTTGCGGCGCTAGGCTCTTCTTCGGCAGCGGAATCCGAATCACTCTCCCCCTTCTCGAGGTCGCTGAGAAACGCCATCGCGTTGAGAAATTCCGCCCTAGGCAATTCGCGGATGCGCTCGATACCAAACCGCGTGAAGACTATCCGGTATATGTCCAGCAGCTCAATACCGCCCGCTTCGGCTATCGGTTTCGCCTTGGCGCGAATGGCTTGCCGCTGGAGGTCCGTGATCGTCGGCGGCTTCTCCGGAGGAGCCATGCCGTTAATCGTGATGACGTTGCTTTGAGATGGGCCGTGTGTGGTGTTGACTATGCTGCCGCCGGCCACCTGACCGACGTCACTGTGGAAGTTTTGCTCGTTCATCCCCGAAATCCTTGCCCCACGCACTCTGGCGTGCTTGCGGGGCCAAACCTGGTAAAGAACTACTTTTTCTTCTTGGTGCCGCCGAACGTGAATGTTTGAGGTGCCGTCACGTCACCCGTGATCTGCTGGCCGATGTTCACGCCGCCGTGGAAATTCTGTCGGACGGTCGCCGGAGCTGCGCCACCGATAAGCGCGCCGAGAGCCGCTGCCCTCACTGCATCAGTCGCCTCACGAAAACGTCGCACCAGGTCTGCTTCGTCGGCAGACAGCGCTGATGGACTGACTTCGCCAGTCAGCACAAACAGCACGTCGACGCCGATATCGCGCGCGGCGACCAGCGTGCCGGCTTTGGGCTGGCTCTTTCCCGCTTCGTAGTCACAGTAAGTACGAAACGCAACGCCTAAGCGCTTCGCCATCTCGGTTTGCGTGAGACGCAAACGCTCCCGCTCGGCGGCAAGCCTGTCGTTAATTTGCATTTTTCTGCAAATCCATGTTGACATATTGCAGATTTCTGCAAATAATGTGTTTGTGCAAGGTTAATTCTCCCAAGTATATCGCCATGACCTCTGAAAAGAAGCCGCTGCGCCGCGCTCCTCGCGGCGTTATGTCGGACAAGCCGCTTTACACCCGTCTCACCTCGAGCGAGCGCGCCGAGGTTCTGAGCGTCTCCGACGCAGAGCGCTGCTCTGCCTCGAGCGTCGTGCGTCGCCTCGTGTTGCTCGGCCTCTCCGTCTACAAGGCGCAGGCCGCTGCCCGTTCCTGATCTGCTCCGAATGGAGGCCACCGTGTATCTCGATCCGAAAAGTGTCCGCGACAACCGGATGACGCTGCGGCTCAACGACGCTGAGCTGGCCGTCATCACATCGATGGCGCAGTACCTCGGCGAACAGCCGGCCACGCTCGCCCGCCAGTTGCTGCTGCGCCAAGCGTCCGAAGCGTTTGGCCTGGCGAGCAATGTATCGCGCGACGCCGCGTAATCGAAGTCGACGAAGAGCCGCTCATCAGATGCCGGAACTTGAAATTGCCGTCAGCGACAGCGAGCTGGAATTGATCGAGGGAATCCGCGCGGCGCTCAATCTACCGAGCGTGGAAGAAGCTGCCACGTGGCTTTTGAAAGCACGTATGCGTGAACAGATGGAGCGCGTCTCTGGCCGACGCCGCGCCATGTACGAAGTGAAGACGCAAGGAAGCGCGCAATGAAACTGATTTGCCCACACTGCGCGCGACGTTTGAAGATTCGCACCAGCCGCACCATGTCTCCGCAGACGAGACAGTTGTATTTCCAGTGCGAGAACGTTGAATGCGCCTTCACCTGCATGGCGCTGCTCTCGATCGTTCACACGCTCGCACCGAGCCAGTCGCCAGATCCAGCCGTATTTATCCCGGCGGGTAAGGCAAAGCTGGAGCAAGACGACGACCGGCAGCTGGATCTGCTGGACAGCACCGCGTAACACGCAAAACCGAATCACCCCGAGTTGCCCCTCGCATCGTGCCCCCTACGGCGCGAGGGGATTTTTTTGCCCAAATTTTCTTGAACGGAAGGCGACAACGATGAATGCAGATGCTTTCTCGCCCGACGAGCTGCGTCGCGCACAACGAGCGATGGGGCTGGAAGAAACGCCGGTCGAAGCGCTCTCCCCGTTCATGCGAACCACTTTGGCAATCGTCGCCCGCTGCGCCTTAAACCGGCCGGCCGCGCCGCTGCCGCAACCCCGCGAGTTCACCGGGCCCGACGCAAAGCGTCTCGCCGCCGGCGACCGCGAATAACCACAGCTGGAGTAATCATGCGCCACCGCAATATCCGTAGTGACCTGATTCACCGCTCTGCCCTTGGTGGCTACACCATCGATGGCCCGTACGTTCGTCGGCGCGGCATTCGTCACGTGATAGCACGCGTCGTCGCCTGGCTTGGGGGTGCCCGATGAACATTCGCACCTTCGGCTTGCCCGCCTCATTCCCCGAGTTCCTCGTCCCCGCCGCTGCGGTGCACTTCATGCTTCAGCATCGCGGCCGCACGCTCGAGGAAGCCATCGATGCAGGCCACGCCCTCGGCTACCGGCCCACGGTGTGCCCGCTGCCTCAAATGGACGGTGGCTGGACGTACGGCTTCGGCCTCACCGTGGAACGCCTGGTCGTTCCATTCGTTGTCGAGCTGTCGGAATTTCCGGCAGGTCACGCTTGATCGGGAGACGAAGATGCCAACCAGCAAGCACCGCAAACAACGCCGCGCGTACGTTCCGACCGAGCGGCGCATTCCGGTCATTCTTCGCCACAACGGCGCGGCCGAATGTCAGCTCATGCTCGTGCCACACGAGGAACTAGAGAAGCTCCGCACGGGGATCGCGACGGAGGAGTCGTGGCACACGCTCGCCTTCCGCATCAATGTTGGCCAGGCACTCGCGGTCGCCTACTTCACCCCTGACGTTCGGGAAGCGCTCTCCGACGCTGCAATCGCCGTTTCCGAGGTCGGAAAGCGATTCATCGCAGACAAGCGCTTGGGTGTCACTGGCGACCAATTCCGCGCCATCGCACGCGGACTGACGCTAACGGACGATCTGCAAAAGATCACCACGCGTCGCGAGCAGCTTGCGGCGCATGAGTTCGCGTTGGCGACGGCACGACAAGTTCCCGCTGGAGAGGTGTTCACATGTACCCCATGAACTCCGAATGCGTCCGCGACGTAACGCCATCTCGTCCATCTGCTCGCGGACCGTTCGTATGAAAGGTCTCGCGCAGCTGGCTGGAATTTGGTGTGCATCTCCGGACTTCCATCGCTGGCTTTCGGATTTGGGCGGGCAACCCTGCACTGAGGCGGACGCCATCGAGTTCGTTTATCTGGCATGCGAGATCAACTCGCGCTCCGAGTTGGATACGAACCAGCGAGCCGCTGCCCTTTTCGTTGCGAAAGTCCGCCGACCGTTCCGCGAATGGCTTGGCGGACGAACGCCGGCAGCTCCACCCAAACAACAGAAAAAGTAATCCCGCCGGCGCAAGCCGGCTTCTCTTATACCGAATAGAACAATGGCATCCATCGAGCAACTGAAACTACGCATCAATCTTCACGAGCTTGCTGAGCGCCTCGGACTCAAACGTGCGCCAGGCGGCGAAAAGGCGCTCTATCACTCACCGAAGCACGAAGACAAAAGCCCGTCGCTTTCGATCCTCCAAGATCATCCGAAGCACGGCACTTGCTGGAAAGATCACAGCTCTGGCGAAGGCGGCTCGTGCGTGGATCTCGTCATCTACGTTCGCGGCGGTACCGTCGGCGAAGCAATGCGCTGGCTGCATGAAGCTTTCGGCATCTCCTTCGACAAGCCGGAGGCGAAGGAGCAAGAGCGCAAATCGACGCTGGATTACATTGCCGATCGCTGCATGGCCGACAGCGGCCGCGCCCGTGAGTATCTGAAGGGGCGTGAAATCGGCGATGCGGCGCTTGATGCGGCCATCGCAACGCGCTCGCTCGGATTCAATGACTGGACCAGCCAAAAGCTCACGGCCGGCGACGTCGGCTACGGCGGGTCTGCTGCTGCCTTCATCGTCCGCACTCAGGACACCGGCCAGATTGTCGCCGTCGACATGCGCTACCTGGACCCGGCCGCAAACGGTGGCGTCAAGACCCAGACACAGGGAGCCAAGGACGGCTACGGCTGGACAGCAGACTGGCGCAAACTGAAGCGTGCCCATCGCGTGATCGTGGTGGAAAGCTCGGTCAATGCGTTGTCGGTCGATACCTGCGGCATCCCTGGCACCGCATCGTTCGCCGTTCGGGGCATCGGCAACGTACAGCACATCGACTTTTCGTTTCTCCAGGACAAGCAGGTAGTCATCTGCTTCGACAACGACGAACCTATCGAAGACGGTAAGCCACGTGCGGGACATCGCCCCGGCCCCGAGGCAGCGTGGGCACTGCACGAACGTCTGACGGCCATGAACATCAGCGCGATGCTCGTTGACCAGGCGCACTGGTCTGCCGACCTCGCCGACGGCTCCACGGAGCAAAAGCCGATCAACGACGTGAACGATTACCTGCGCCTTCGCGGCGCGAAGAAGCTTGCCTCGGCGCTCGACGTCCATGAGCACTGGCTTATCCCAGGTCTCGCTGGCGATGCATCCGTGAAAGGCAAGAAGCGCGTCTTCCTTCCCGCGCACGACTTTGCGCAGTATTGGAAATTCCGAGTGCGTCCGGACTTCACGAGCTATGTCTCGAAGATGAACAAGGAAGAAGGGGCAGAAGCTGAGACGCCTGTCATCGTTGACCTCGCCGGCTTTCGCGTCGCTTCCTTGAGCCGCGTATCGGTCGCCAGCGCGACGTCGACCATGACCGGAGACCCCGACCAGTCCCCAACCGTCTATTTCGCCGTGTCAGTCCAAACGCCGCGTCACGGTGCGAAGCTCATCCGCAAAGTGATGCTCGATGACCAGCTCCACAACGTCGACCAGTGGGGCAAGTTCGGGCCGATCTGGTCGCCGGCGCCGTTCAAGCGCATGGTGAACATTCTCGAGCGCACCGCGCACCTCGGCGCACGTCATGCGGCCAACTTCGTCGGCCTCGCCTGGCGCGATGGCCAGCTCATCGTCAACGAAGGGCCGGACTGCTATTTCACCGAGGCTGACAAGCAGTGCCCCTACCACAATCTGACCTTCCCTTCGGGGCCATGGACCGATGCACGAAAAGTCGTCAACGCGTACCAGGACACGTTCAAGCAGAACGCTGCGTCAATCCCCTTGGTGTGGTCGCTCGGCGGGCACCTGAAAGCTCTCCTGGGCTTCTGGCCGCACATGACCGTGCAGGCGGACAAGGGGGCGGGTAAATCAACGCTCATCAAACGCCTCGAACGCTCACTCGCCTTCACGATGTTTTCAGGCCAGAGCCTGCAAACCGAATTCCGATTGCTCACCAGCATCAGCCACACCAGCCACCCAGTCGGATGGGAAGAACTGTCGGCACGTCGACAAGACGTCATCGACAAAGCCGTCGGCCTGCTGCAAGAGAACTACCAATACACGGTGACGCGACGCGGCACTGACATGACCGAATATCTGTTGTCGGCACCGGTCATGCTCGCCGGTGAAGACGTGCCCGTGCGTAGTCTGCTCGGCAAGTTGGTGCGCACCACGCTGACCGGCAAGAAGGGGCCGATGATGCCCGACGATTTGCCGCGTTTTCCGCTTCGCCAGTGGCTCGAATTTCTGGCCGGCCTTAATCGCCTAGAGGTGCTGGCCAAGTATCGCGATATGCGCGATTTCTGCCTGAACCGCAGCCGCGCGAGCGGCAACGACGACGGTGCCATGCGCATGGCCGGCAACTATGCGGCCGTGCTGCTCGCATGGGGCTACTTGTGCGAGTTTGCGGGTATGGACCGCGACGAGGGCGGCTTTCCAAAAGACCTTCTCGCAGAGATGAACACGCACATCGCGGAGACCAGCGCCGACCGGGAGCCCTGGGTGTGGATCATGGAGACCGCGCTCTCCGAGATCGACGCCAGCAATTTCAAGCACCCCTACGCCTTCGACGACGTCGACGGCGAACCGTGCCTACTCGTGCGCACGAGCCACATCATGGACCACATCGCGCACTCATCAGCGCTGCGCGAGAAATGGAACGGCCTGCCGGTCAAGAGTGACCGCGTGTTCAAGAAACAGATCCAGTCTGCCGGCGTCATCGTCGGTGAGAAAGAACACGAGCGGACGATTCACAACCGCCGCGTCAATTACCTGTCGGCCATCTCGCTCGACCGCATCAAGAATTTCGGCCTGGCCGTGGCCGTTCGCAAGGATTGATCCGAAATGCCAATCACCTCGCTCACCATGCGCCGCGTCGCCGATGTCGCGCGCAAGCGCCTCATGCTTCGCCAAGTCCTCTTCGCCGCAATCCGCTGCGGCGACAGCGTCCTGGCCAACTGCGCCCTGTGCCAACTCGACGGCCTCGCGGGGGCATGGTAATGCCCCGCATCGCTTCATTTACGGCCGGCACGGCCGCTCTAATCGATCCATCTCCAGCCTTCGGGCCAACGGCCCGCCAGTTGCCTGCACCGCCCTACGCAACGCTCGCCGTCGCGATTCTTGCCGGCCGCGCGCAGCTGTCTACGGGTAATGCGGCCGGCGCGTGCACGTCGTCCCTCGCCAACTCCCCCGTACCCCCTGCGAGTGATGGTAGGCCCGGGGAACTGCCGACCGGGAAGGTGGGGGCCGGCCGGGAGCCGATTTTGCGCAAGGGTAGACCGGGGAGTGCGCTTAACTCGTGGATATCATGGCTTGCCACTGCTAAGTCCTTGATTATTGAGAAGACATGCATCACGAGTTGGGGTGTTTTTTCCACGAGTCACCCAGTTTTTTCCACGAGTCATATTCTGCGAGATTCGCCTCGTTTCCATACCTCTCTCTCTCTTAAATTATTGAAGAAGAAAGAGAAAGCAGAGAAGAAAGGGATCGAAACGGGCACATACAAGCATCCACGAGTCGGGGCATCTTTTCCACGAGTCGGCACATGTGCCTATTTTTTAATCCACGAGTTTTACCCCCTTCCACGAGTCGACTCGTGGAAACTCGTGGAAATTATTTTCTTTATATTCAGAGACTTAATATTCGATGGGGGCCCATCCACGAATCCACGAGTTGCGCTGCGTGTGGTCACCCCATTCGCCCCGAAGGCCGGGGAGCAATGCTCATGAAATGGGTTAAGCTGAAAAAGTACTGCGAGCTGTCGGGCGACACGCCAGACGCAGTGCATGCGAAACGCCGCAAAGGGCAGTTTGTCGACGGCGTGCATTGCAGGATTGCCGATGACGGCAACCTGTGGATCAACATTGAGGCGGTGGAACGATGGGTGGAACAAGGGGCAAGAGCGACGATAGGAGCCCTCCGAGGGGCGTGAGAATCCGGACGCATATGAATGTGGAGTCGTTGCAAATCGACTTCACATTTCGCGGTGTGCGATGCAGAGAGAGCCTCCGCCTGGAGCCGACTGTGGCTAACATCCGGTACGCCGACGGACTTAGACGGGAGATCATTCGCAAGATCGAGCAGGATTCGTTTCAGTACAACGAGTACTTCCCTGACTCGCCACGCGCCAAGCTGTTCGGACACGTCGTTTCGAGGGCCACAGTTGGCGTGCGCGCAACCAGTTATCTCACTGGCTGTGACCAGGCGGTTAAAAACGGCAAGCTCTCGCCCTCTACGGTCAATGGCTATCGCAAGATCGTGAACGGCCAGATCTTGCCGCGTTTCAGCAACGTGCCGCTGCGCGAGTTGGGTCCGGCGATGCTTCGTGAGTGGATAGCGGGACTCGGGACAACCGCAAAGACGGCCCGCAACGTTGTGTCGGTTCTGCGCTCGATCCTGGACGATGCGAAAAACGACGAGCTGATCGAAAGCAATCCACTCGACCGCATCGCGTTGAACAAGCTGCTGGCAACAACCTCGAAGAAATCCGATTACGTGGTCGATCCGTTCGACGCGGCCGAGAAGCTGGCTATCCTCGGTGCGGCCGAAGGCCAGGCCCGCAATCTGTACCAATTTGCGCTTTGGACAGGGCTACGCACCTCGGAGTTGATCGCCCTCGAATGGGGCGACGTCGACTGGATTCACGGGTGCGTCAAAGTCCAACGTGCCGTGGTGGTCAAGCAGGAAAAAGGGACGAAGACTGCGGCCGGCACACGGGAGGTCCTACTGCTGCCCGCCGCGCGTGAAGCGCTCGAGGCTCAGAAGGCCCACACCTTCCTCGCCGGTCATCGAGTGTTCCACAACCCGAAAACAGGTGCGCCGTGGGAGACCGATGCGCAAATTCGGAAAACGTCGTGGATCTACGTTTTGAAGAAGGCTGGGGTTCGATATCGCAACCCCTACCAGACGCGGCATACGTACGCATCGACACTGCTATCCAAAGGCGAGAACCCGTGGTGGGTCGCCAACCAAATGGGGCACGTCGACGTGGAAATGATCTTCCGCCATTACGGAAAGTGGATTCCTAATAGCCGCCACGGCACCGGCTATCAGCTCGTGAACGATTGGACCCAGGCATCTGCGCCAGCCGGTGAAAATGGCACGCCGACGGCACGCGACGACAACCAGAATCCGGAAACCCTTACTGCATAAGCGTTTCCGGCATGCACTGCGCGGGTTCGATCCCCGCCGGCTCCACCAATTCCTTGACCGTCGACGACAACGAAAGACGGTCAAATCGCTTGAAAATACGGGCCTTCGGGCCCGTTTTTCATTTCCGGGCGCGGCGTCCGGGCATAGGCCACCGCTCGCGTGTGCCACAAAGCGATGCTCGGCGTTACTCGTGTTGCTCGTGAACGGCCCACGGACCCTTTACCTCCTCCCGACTCCCGTCTCCCCGTCTCCCGCCTCCCGTCTCCCCGTCTCCCCGTTTCCCGCCCCGCCGCCGAGCCTCTCATTCGCGGTCATTGCGCCGCGAACCGCCGATACACGAACCAAACGCCAGCCACAATGGCCACGCCCCACGCCATGGCAATGACTACCGCCGCTGCGCGACTCACCGGTCTTTGCGTCGCAGCGGCCGTCGCGCGAAGTTCCGCCAGCACGTCCGGCGGGATCAGCTTCAGGACGATAACGATGCCAAGGGGCACCAGTATCGCGTCATCGAGCAGTCCGATGACAGGAATGAAGTCGGGAATCAGGTCGATGGGCGAGAGCGCATATCCCGCCACGAATAGCGCCAGCGCCTTCGCGTACCAAGGCACGCGAGGATCCCGGGCGGCCAGATACAGCACGTGAGCGTCGCGTCTGATCGTTCGCGTCCATGCCTTGAACTTCCCGAGCATCATCTGAATGCGACTTTCCATGTCGACCCGCCCAAAAACGGCAGATATTCACTTCAAAAGTCCCGCCAGGCGGCGAAAGCAGCTCAGGGCGCTGCGTATTGCGCTGCCCGACACTACCCGACAACGCTTCGGCAACGTGTCGCTCCCCCCTTACGCTCCCCCTTACGCTCCCCCTTACGCTCCCCCTGTCGTCGCCACTGCTGCCCCTGCCGCCGCCCTCACCCCGCCTTCTTCGTATTCAGCCCGAGAAACGGAAACGGCGGCGCGACCTTGAAGTCGGCAGACACTTCACCGTTGAACGTGTTGCGCTGATCCTTACCGAGGTCGAGCCGCTTGACCGGCGACCCCGCGGAAAAATCGATTTTCTTCAGATCCACCCAGAATGTGTTGGGCGTGAGCGCCGACTCGAAGAAGTACAACATTCGCTTGTGGTCGACCACCGTACGCCAGCGGGTCGACGAGATGTTGGGCTGATCCGGCGTCGTAATCCCGTAAGGCACCGACGCATTGCGAATCACACTGAACACGCTCGCGAGCGCCTGCACCGGATCCTCGCTCTTGGGAATCGCATTGACGTAGAACGAGGCACGCGCAAAACGGTCCGACGCACGGTTCGTTCCCGGCAGGAACGTCGTGCCACCGATCTGTTTCCAGTACGCATTGAGCGCGAGTTGTTCGTCGAACGTCGGTGAATTCGTCATCACCTGATATTGCCTGCCGTGATGAATCACCTGCCGGCCATTGATGTACTCGACAATGGCGCTGTCGCCCGATTTGTCCGACATCGACAGATGCAGTGTCGTGAGACGGTCCTCGCCCGGCACGTTGTCCGTGACGATCGTGAACGGCCCCTTCTCCAGCGCAGCGACCGCCTCGCTCACCGTCGCAAAGTTGTCGAGCACGTATTGCGCCCACGCCGCAATCGTCAGCCCGGGCTTCGCGTCCTTGTCGAACTTCGGATACTGCGACTCCACAAGCCAAAGCAATTGCGCAGACAACCCCTTCTCGTTGACGCCGTCCGTTGTCGACACGTCATAGCCGGTCGACACGACACTGCCGTACTTCGCCGTCCAGCGAATGGAGTTCGGCCCGGCCTCGCCGGTACGTGCGATGCCTCGCGGCAAGACGTAGAGGTTCGTGGCGACGTCGAGTTTCCAGTCCATCGAGCGCGCGGTAATCACGTCGTCGTTGGCGCCGAGATAGACCACGCGTGTGCAGGCAAGCGACGACAGAGGGGAGATGGCGAGCGTTGCGGCAGCGACGAGACAAGAGACTTTGGGAAGCGATGAGAGAACGCTGACGAGCTTCGAAGCCATGGCGATACCTCACGGAGGGGGAAGGCGGCTTAAGGCTGCTTAAGACGGCTTAAGGCTGCTTAAGGCGGTGTTGGGGTGGCAGCAAGGAATACGCAAGAAACGTCAGTATAACGACGGAATTCGCCTGGCAGGCATTTGTCGGATGCATCTGCATTGCGCCGCTCACTTCCCCGGACAGCCTCGCACCGCCTCGTATCACGCCCGCCATTCACTCCACGAGAATCGGATAAAGCGATGCCACGAGCAGCGCCGCCGCAACGCCATTGAACACGCGCACCGAGCGCGCATCCGTGAGCACGCGACGCATGGCCACACCGAACCCGGCCCACAAGCCGATGCACGGCGCACCAAGCGCGCCATAAATGACGGCGAGCAACGCAACATCCGGCAAATGGGACGCGTTGGGCAAATAGGTGCTGATCGCGCCGACCGCCATGACCCACGCTTTCGGGTTGACCCACTGAAATGCCGCCGCACCGATAAATCCCAGCGGGCGCTCACGCCCACGGCGCTCACCGTCCATCGGACCGGAGCGCGCGAGGTGCCACGCCAGCCACAGCAGGTACGCCGCCCCCACGTACTTGAGGACGGTATGGATCACCGGGAAACGCACGAACACCGTATGCAGCCCCGCCCCCGTCAAAAACACCATCAACGCAAACCCAAAGGCAATGCCGGCCAGATGCGGCAACGTGCGCATGAAGCCGTAGTTCAGCCCTGAGGTCAGGATCATCATGTTGTTCGGGCCCGGTGTCACCAGTGTGATGACAGCGAAAGCACAGAAGGCCAGCAATTGTTCGGTCGTCATGATCGTCAGTGGGAGTGGGTAGCGCCGCGTGAGCGCTGCCACCGGCAAAACGCTGAAAATGACGCGGAGCCACAGCATAGGCACGCCGGTCCCGCGACACCCGGTACAGTTCGCCGAATCCGTACGGGCCTGTACCGGCTTGCGACCATGACAGTTGTACGGTCCGTCGTCGCCCATGGGGTCGGCGCGACGGTGGCGTCGTCCCCGCAAGCGGCAGCATCGTGCGAGAATCGACGCCAACCGAACGACGCTATCGATGCGATCGCTTGAGGCGCGTACCCGATATCCTCCGATATCCCGGATGTCCTGCAACACCGCCACCTCGTTGGCACGCGCTCACCGAACGCCCGACACCCATCCGATGCCGCCCCGTCTGCCACCGCTGTCCGCCCTGCGCCTGTTCGAAGCTGCGGGACGCCACCAGAGTTTCAAACGCGCCGCCGCCGAGCTGCACCTTACGCCGAGTGCGGTAAGCCACGGCATCGTCGGGCTGGAGCAGACGCTGGGCGTCGCACTCTTTACGCGCTCGCCGCAGGGGCTCACGCTCACCCCCGAGGGCGTGGACTACCTCGCTTACGTGACCGAGGCGTTCTCGCTGCTGCTCACCGGCACCCGCCGCCTGCCCACACCGGACGCCTCACGCGCCATCGCCATCACCTGCGCCCCCACGCTCGCCTCGCGTTGGCTCCTGCCGCGCCTGGACATGTTCATGCGACGCATGCCCGGCGTTGACATCACGGTCGACACGTCGCGCCGTCAGGTCGGCTTTCCGATCGACGGTTTCGACTTCGCGATCCGCCTGTCGCGCGCGCCGGTCGCGAGCGACACGTGGCACCGCCTCTTCGGTGAACGCTTCGTGCCCGTATGCAGCCCGGCCTATCAGACGATGCACGCGGACGCGGACGGCAACCTCGACCTGCGAGCCACGACCCGCATCCACGTGAGCAGCGCGAGCGAAGACTGGCAGGTCTGGGCCGAAGGCGCCGGTATCGACGACTTCGATACCCGGGGCGGGCTGAGCTTCGACAGCATTCAGATGGCGTTCGAAGCCGCCATCGCAGGACTCGGCGTGGTCATAGGCCGCCGCCCCCTCGTGGATGAGTACCTCGCCAGAGGCGCGCTCGTGCGCGCGCACGACGTCACCACACAGTCGCAAGGCGCGTACTGGCTGATCAGCGCCCGGGACATCGAGCCACACCCCGGATGCGTGGCGTTTCGTGACTGGGTGATCGAGCAGGCGGGCACGCATCAGGGTGAATGAAATTCACCTGCTAACTCATACAACTCCTTTGCCAGATGGGGATTTCGTTGCGAGACTTCGGTGAGGAGGACTCATCATCATGTCGCGAACGTCAATTTCCCCGTCGCCTTCGCTGCAAGGCCGCGTCACCCTGATCATTCTTGCCGGCGCCCTGGTGCTCAGCGCCGCGATGGGCACCCGCCAGACGTTTGGGCTGTTCATCAATCCCTTTTCGTACGATCGCGGGGTTCCCGTCACACTGGTGGCCTTCGCCATCGCGCTGCATAACCTCGTGTGGGGGTTTGCACAGCCCTTTGCCGGCGCCATGGCCGACCGACATGGTCCCGGCCCCGTGGTCGCCTTCGGCGCCATCGCTTTTGCCGCAGGACTGGCGATGGCTGCGCTCGCGCCATCCGGTGTCTGGCTCGTGTTCGGGCTGGGGGTGCTGGTCGGGCTGGGCATCAGTTGCACCACGTTTGGCGTCGTACTGCCGGCGGTGAGCCGCGCCGTGACACCGGAGCGGCGCACCATGGCGATGGGCCTCGTGAGCGCCGGCGGCTCGCTGGGGCAAGTCGCGCTCGTGCCGGTCGCGCAAGGACTCCGTCAGACGTATGGCGTCTCCACGTCGCTCTTCGTGCTCGCGCTGGTGCTGTGCTGTGCCGCGCCGCTCGGCCTGCTCATGACGATGCATTACCGCAGGAAGACGACGGATGCAGCCCCGGCGTCGGCGTCGCTCGCTGCGACAAAGCACGGCAAGCACTCCAAGGACCAGAAGCACGACGCGCAAGCGCACACGTCACTGCGCGACGTACTGCGGCAAGCGTGCGCCCATCGCGGTTATCGGTTGCTGACGCTGGGCTTCTTCACGTGCGGCTTCCAGCTCGCCTTCATCGCCACGCATCTGCCCGGCTATCTGTTGATGTGTCATCTGCCGGTCGGACTTGGCGCCACGGCGCTCGCGCTGATCGGGTTGTTCAACATGGTGGGGAGCTGGGCGTGCGGCTGGCTCGGCGGACATTACCGGCAGCATCATGTGCTTGGCTGGCTCTACCTCATTCGCGGCGCCGCGATTGCACTCTTCTTCGTCTTGCCGAAGTCGGACGCCAGCGTGGTGATCTTCGCCGCCGTGATGGGCCTCACGTGGCTCGGGACCGTCCCGCTCACGAGCGGACTGGTGGCGAAAGTCTTCGGCACGCAGCATCTGGGCACGCTCTTCGGCGTGTGCTTCATGAGCCATCAGGTCGGCTCGTTTCTCGGCGCCTGGCTCGGCGGCTTCGTACTCGATGTGACCGGCTCGTACAACCTGATCTGGGCTGCCACGGCCGTCCTCGGCGCCGTGGCAGCTGCGCTTCACTTCCCCATCAACGACGAGAGTGTCGTGCCGTCGATGCGTGAGCCGGCGACGGTCGAGGCCTGAGCGGCATGAGCAACGTCAAAAACGACATCAGCGAGGTGAGCGCCCTTACAGCCTGTGCGCATTCGCCAGACGAAATATCTTCGTCCAGCGTTGCGCCGCCGCGCGACCGGGCATCGGCACCTGCCAGCGCGGTTGCGCGTTGTGGGCGAGTTCGATCGCGAGCGACCACTGTCCGCTGTCGCTGACCGGATGCGCAGACGTCACGTCCGAGAATACAAACCGTGTCTGCCGACCATCGACGCGTAGCTCGCCCATCTTGCGATCCGCATCGATCGCAAGTTCCCCCCAGCCGCCTGAGATCCTCACGAGCCGCTTTCCGTCACGTCGAACCCCATGCACGGCGCGATAGCGACGCACGGCATCGACGACGAGCCACACTACGATCAGCACGCACGCGCCGATCGTGGCAACCGCGGCCAGCGTGCCGAAGCGCAACGCTACGGCGGCATAGAGCCGTACGGCGCCGTACCCAATGCCCGCCAAAACGACAAGCGCCAAAAGAACGAACGGCACACCGCCCTCCTTGACATCGAAAGTGCATCGACAACAAAAAAGCTCCGCCAGTCGCCAGACCGGCGGAGCTTCATTCCATCACAAACGCCATGCATATGCCTAAGCACACCGGCCCGCACAGCCTCCTCGCGACCTGCCCCGCCTACCGCTGCGGTTGCGGCGTAGCGCCGACGTCCTTGCGCACCTTGGCTACTTGCGCCGCCGTCACCGCCGGTGCCTTGTTGCCCCAGCTCGAACGCACGAACGTCAGCACATCGGCCACATCCTGATCGGTGAGACGGTCGTCGAAGCCCGGCATGGCGTAGTGCGTCGGTGCCGACTTCGTCGAGGGCATTTCCGCACCACGCAGCACGATGTGGATGAGCGAGGTCGGATCGACCGAGTTCACCGTCGAGCTGAGCGCGAGCGTGGGGAACGTTTGCGTGTAGCCCTTACCCGTACTGCGGTGGCATGCCGCGCAGTTATCGAGGAACGTGAGCGCGCCGTTGCTCTTGTCGGACCCCACGCGCAACGCCTTGGCGACGGTGTCGTCATACGCGAGCGCCTTCGCGTTCGGATCGACCGGCTTGAGCGTCTTCAGGTACTTCGCAATGGCGGCGAGGTCGTCGTCGTTCATGTGCTGGGTACTGTGCTGCACCACGTCCGACATGCCGCCGAACGCAGCGGAATGGTCGTTGCGCCCGCCCTTGAGGAAGGCGGTGATATCGCCTTGCGTCCAGTTGCCCAGACCGTCGGTGGGATCGCCACGCAGATTCTTCGCGAGGAAGTTGTCGACCACACCGCCCGAAAGGAACGCCGTGCTGTCGTCGGTGAGCGCCTTTTCCTGCAGGGCGAAGCCGCGCGGCGTATGGCATGCGCTGCAATGGCCCAGCCCTTCGACGAGATAGCGCCCCCGCGAGATCGGGTCGTTGTCCGTCGATGCCGCATCGGCGACAACGGCCGGCGCGAACATCTTGCGCCAGATCGACAACGGCCAGCGCATCGACATCGGCCACGGGATATCCGTCGCCTTGTTCGCCTGCGCCACGGGCTGCACACCGTTCATGAAGTACGCGTAGAGCGCCTTCACGTCCGCAGGACGGACCTTGGCGTACGACGTGTACGGCATGGCGGGATACAGCGTGGCGCCGTTCCTGGCGATCCCATGACGCACGGCCTTGTCGAAGTCCTCCAGGCTGTAGCTGCCGATACCGGTGTCCTTGTCAGGCGTGATGTTCGTCGAATAGATCGTGCCGATGGGCGAGGCGATCGGCAAGCCGCCGGCGAACGGCTTGCCCTTGGGCGCCGTGTGACACGCGGCGCAGTCGGCCGCACGTGCGAGATATTCCCCTTGCCTGACGAGCTGCGCCTGAGGATCGTTTGCGGCGGGCGTTTGCGTTGCCTGCGGTGTCGGTTGCGTGGCGTCCACCGTCGAGGCCGGCACTGACGGCGTCGGCACCGGCGAGACGGCAGCGCCCGAGGGCGCGGCGGCATTCTGCGCCCAGACGGCCACGGCGGCGAGCGCGAGCGCACCGGCCGTGAGCATGCCGGCTGAGCGTTTCATCATCGTTTTGCGGATCATGGTTGCGCTCCTCAGGCTTGCACCAGCGGGCCGGCGTTCTTGAGGTACTGCTCGCGAATCGCCTTCGCGGACCAGTACGCCAGCGCCGCCACCACGCCCGTGGGGTTGTAACCCATGTTCTGCGGAAACGCAGACGCGCCCATCACGAACACGTTGGACACATCCCAGCTTTGCAGATACCGGTTGACCACGCTGTTCGACGGATTCGTGCCCATGATGGCGCCGCCCGTGGTGTGCGTGCTCTGATAAATCCGTGTGTCGTAATGTGTGCCCTTCTTGCGAATCGCACGGAACACCTTCTCGGGGTTCATCGCGCGCCCGACCTCCTCCATCCGGTCGCCCATGTAACCGAGCATGTTGTATTCGTTGTCGTGCCAGTCGAACGTCATGCGCAGCAGCGGCACACCGTAAGCGTCCTTGTAGGTCGGATCGAGATCGAGACATGCGTCGCGATACGACATGACCGAACCTGAAATGCCGATGGTCATGTAACGCTGATAGGCGTCTGCGATTCCCGCCTTCCATTTGCTGCCCCACGCCGGTGTGCCGGGCACTGTGGGGGTCATCTTGATCGGGCGTCCGCCGTAGCGGATGTGGCGAATGCTCGCGCCGCCAACGAAACCCAGCGGCCCGTGGTCGAACTGGTCGCCGTTCAGGTCATCCATCGACACCCCACCCGCGCCGGTGCCGACGAACGGATTGAGTTGCGTGCCCTTGGGCAGCAGGACGTTGATCGCGCCGTTCATCTGGTAAGCGTAGTTCTTGCCGACCACGCCCTCGCCGGTCTTCGGGTCGTATGGCTTGCCAATGCCGGAGAGCAGCAGCAAGCGCACGTTGTGCAACTGATACGCCGCCATGATGACGATATCTGCGGGCTGCTCGACTTCACGGCCCTGGGCGTCGATATAGGTCACGCCGGTGGCCTTCTTGCCGTCGCTGTCGAGATTGACCTTCACGACGTACGAGTGCGGACGCAGTTCGAAATTCGGCTTCTTGAGCAATACCGGCAGGATGGTCGTCTGCGGCGACGCCTTCGAATACATGTAGCAACCGTAGTTCTCGCAAAAGCCGCAGAAGTTGCATGGTCCCAGCCGCACGCCATACGGATTCGTGTAGGGCTGCGAGGTGTTCGCTGCGGGCGCCGGATACGGATTGAAGCCGACTTCACGCGCCGCCTTTTCGAAGAGCTGCGCGCCGTAAGTGTTTTGCAACGGCGGCGTGGGGAACTCGCTGGAGCGCGCACCTTCGCGCGGGTTGCCGCCGGGCACGATCTTGCCGTTGAGGTTGCCCGCCTTGCCCGAGGTGCCGAAGACTTTCTCGGCAAAGTCGAAGTGCGGCTCCAGTTCTTCGTAGCTCACGCCGAAGTCCTGAATCGTCATGCCTTCGGGGATGAACTTCTTGCCGTAGCGCTCTTCGTAATGGCTGCGCAGCTTCAGCTCTTCGGGAAGGATGCGGTAGTGCATGCCGTTCCAGTGAAAGCCCGCGCCGCCCACGCCATTGCCGAGCAGGAACGAGCCGTTCTGGCGGTAGGGCACGGCGAGATCGTCTGGCGTATGGCGAATCGTAACCGTCTCGCGCGCGAGTTCCTGGAACAGCTTGCCGCGCACGGAGTACTCGAGTTCATCGATGACCTTGGGGTACTGGGCGTCGGTCGGCGTGTCACGCATCGCGCCGCGCTCGAGCGCCACGACATTGAGCCCTGCGTCCGTCAATTCCTGGCCGAGGATGGCCCCGGTCCAGCCGAAGCCCACGATAACGGCATCGACCTTGTCTTTTTTGATTGCCATGACTTAGCCCCGCTTTCCGGAAATCGACACGGGCCCGTAAGGGTATTTGACGTTGGGCTGGTCGGCCCAATCCATGAAGTCCGCACGCGCGCCGGGAAAGCCCACGAGCTTCCAGCCGACCATGTCCTTGTTGCCGCCGTGAATCGGGTCCGAGAGGAATCCTTCCTTCGTATTGGCCAGCAGGTAAGAGAAAAACGTGCGCGCAGGCACCGCGTCGAATTCGATCTTGGCGTGCTCCAGATCGCTCAGCACGGCTTCCTGTGTGGCGTGATCCAGATCGGCGAACACCTTGTTGTACTGCTTCTTGCAGTGGGCGTCGCACGCGGCAATGCCATGACGATAGATGTCGCGCGGCACGAGGCTCAGTTGGTAGCCCATCTCGGCCGGCTGATCGGTGTGGAACGGTCCCTGCATGTACCAGAGCTTGCCGTGACCGAACGGCGTTTCCATCTGCCGGTCGATGAACTGCGGCACATCGGCTTGCAGCGCGCCCGGGCCGAGGTCGTCTGCGGGAATCAGACGGTCGACGGCAGCGTTCACGAAACGCCATTCGTCGGCAGTGAAGTACTTGGGCTCGTAAGATTTGCCGGAAGCGGCGGCGGGGGCAGCGGATTCGCTGCTACAGGCGGACTGCGTCAGCGTCGCACCGGTGGCGAGAGTCGTGGCAGGCACGATCGCCAGCACCTGGCGCAAAAAGCGCCGGCGCGGTTCCTTGTCCTGTGACATGGAGTTCTCCGTTTTTGGGGGGACGAATCACGCATGACAGTCAGGCGGTGGCTCGCCATGCGTGAAGAAAACCTGACAGGCTATTCACCTCGCGTAGCGCTATTAACAACGCGGCCATTCTACTGACAAGTTCCCTACATGGCAAAGAAAGAGATTGTTGCGTGAATCACGCAACTGATTGATTGAAAAGGCTTGCAGATAATTAAAATATTTACTATTACGCGTGCGCGCAGGGTTTCGACACGCAAAATATGCGGCGTTTTCACGTGCGCGCCGCCAGCGCGAAAACTGCGGGAACCGATGCGCGCCACCAATAAAAAAGCCGCCCCGTGTGCGGTGGCGGCTCAATCAGTCAGGTCGATGGAGCAATCGGCTTAGCCGCTATGTGGCGGCTGCGTTCGCGGCAGCGGGGGTGGCGAGCCTTCGTCGTCGGAAGACGACACGCGATATGTCTTTGGACGCGCCCCCTGGCGCAGCCATTGCTCCTGTGGCATTTGTGCACCTGTGGTTTCCGACGCGCCGGGCGGCACAGTTTCCCGTTGCAACGCGTCGGACTCATGCAGACGCTCGACGAACGTCGGCCGCTCCAGAATCATGCTCAGACGCCCGGCGCGTCCCGCATGCGCGGCAATGAATTCATCGGCCAGACGATGTCGACGCTGCGATGACGCACGCTTGCGCGGGCGCGCTGCCGCCACCTCGGCCCTGGAGGTGCCCGAGGTGCTCGATGTCTTCGAGGCAGTCGAAGACATCGACGAGGTCGTCTTGCGCTCGGGCACGAGCGTGCCGTCCTCCAGGACATCGAACGTTCCCAGAATGACAGCAGGCGCAGCGGCGGCCCCGCCCTCCGGCGTCGTCATCGCCCCGGAGGCCCCGGAGACCCTTGCTTCCGGCGGTTCCGCCTCAGGCCCACGGGTCGCGGCATCGACGTCGTCGAGCCGACTATCGTCATGCGTGTGTACCGGAAGTGCGCCGAGTTGCTTGCCGCCGTGCGTTTGTTCGAGGTCGGATTGCAGGGCGCGCGAAGCACACTTCCACGTATCGATGTTGCGTGCCCGTTCACCCAGCCATGACGTGTGTTGTCCCGGCATCGCCGTGCGCGCACTGCTTAGCACCGTCGAATACTCGTACTGGCCGAATCCCTTGGCATGAATGTCGGACAGCGAAATCGGCGTACCCGCGGGCTCGCCCAGCAGCAGGGCCAGACGCGCCGCATCGTTGCGTGCCCGAATCTGGTTCTTTTGAAAGCGCGACTTCGACGTCGCGGGCTTGAGTACCAGCTTGCCGCCCCGAACCTTGAGACGAAGCGGCGTGCCCGCTCCGCCGTTCGTCAGTTCCTGACGTGCCTCGCGCGCCATGTCGTTGAGCGCGATGAGCATGTTGAGCTCGACCCTGAGTTCCTGGAACTTGCGAGCGTGCAGGCCGGTCGTGAGCGACAGCATCGTGTCGCGCAGCGACACCAGAGCGTCGAGATTGTGCTGCCCCATCGCCCTTGCGGGGCCCTTTGACAGCTTGCTCACCGCTGCCTGCACGCGTTCGATTTCGTCGTTCACATAGGCAATGGCCTCGAGTTGATCGAGCACCGCTGCGTTGCCGAACGTGCGCACGAAGGGAGTCTCGGCAGGCGGCACCCCGTAGCGCACCTGACGCATGGCTTCGGTACGGCGGTCCTCGAACACCACGTCATGCACGACGGCGTCCTGAAACGAGGCATGCCAGCCATCTACGCGCTGCGCGATCTGTCCCGGGATCAACGGCGTGTCCCTCAGATCGTCCGCGGCGCATTGGTCGCGCGCGCGTTGCGCCTGCCATTGCCCGAACGAAATTCCATTGGCGTCCTCGGCACTTTGCCGACGCGACGGATAGGTCTGCCACGGCTTGCCGCATGCCCCGACGGGCGTTGCCGACGCCGCGCCGAGCCGTGTGAAGTCAGAGCCGAAACTGTGTCCGCAATCGCACGGCGAGCGCGTGCCGCGAATGAGCACGGGCGTCGATGACGCGCCCCCGATGCCGCCGAAGAGTGTTCCCATCATTGATCTCCTGTTAGCAAGGCCGGATGGCCTTCGGGCACGGAGATTAGGCAGGATTACCGCAAATGGATTTCGATTGTGGGGAATGGCTTCGCTTTGCGGCACCGGTTGAGGACATTCCAGTACGCGGGTGATGGGCCGCGCCCGGGGCGCGCGTCCCAGGTGCGCAGCGCTCGATGCCTTCTGGCGAAGCGTGCAAATGGAAGCGCGCGCCGAAGCGGCAGGGCTGCGGCGATGTTCAGAAGCGCGCGAGCAACTGGCCGAGCAATGCCGCCCCTTCCTTGCCCTTCGCGGAGTCGGCCCAGAGGCGGTCGATCATGGCGCGATACATGCCCACGCCGTCCGGCGACGTGGTGATGGTCGCGATGCCCGTGCGCAGATTCGGCAACTCGCCCAGACGGAACGGCGATACCGCGACGTAGGCTTCGCCCTGAGCCTCGAAAATCTGAAACGTCTCGTTGGGCATGTTGTCGCTGACGATGCCAATTTGCACGCCGGCAGTATCGGCTTCCAGAAATTCGACGATGCGCGCGACTTCGCGGCGTGCGGCCATCTTGCGCTCCAACTGCACGCCCGGCGGCAGCCCCAGCCGACCGACGAGCCCGTGATGCAGGAATTGCTCGATCTGACGCAGCCCGATCAGGCTCGTCACCGCGAGCCGCTGACGCGTGAAACTGGACTTACGCTCCTGCAAGATCCCCAGCACGCGATTGATCGTGTTTTCCCAATGCCGGTCGGCCAGCGTCGGTGGAATGCTCTCGTCGAGCATATGACGCAGCCAGATGTCGTAATCGTCGGATGTCAACAGAAACGAAATGGGATCGAAATGCGCCACGATGCGCTCGGAACGACTTTCCAATTGGCGCATGCGCTCGAAGTAGCTGACGGCCGAGTCGTGATATTCGACCTCCACGCCGAGCAGGTTGGCCAGCGACACCCCGAGCAGTGCTGCCAGCCGCTCCAGTGTGTCGATCTTGACGATCTCGCCGCGCTCCAGCTTGTAGATGGCCGCGCGCGAGATATCGAGTTGCTCCGCGACATCCTCACTGCGTAACTCCGCTGCCAGTCGATAGGCGCGCAAGCGCTCGCCAATGGCTCGGAAATTGAAGCGCGCGCCACGCGGTGCGCGGGATGTCGTTGCTGCCCGATTCAAATCGCCTCCTGTCGAATACATGTCCGATACTGCGTCGTGCGAAGTGCGGCGCATGACTCTGCGTGCCATCGCTACCGTCCGTACTGTCCGTACTGTCCGTACTGTCCACACCATCCACGTCATCCGCACCGATCCACGCGGCGTGCGCTCGCCATCTGCCAGCGCATGCGGTGCCCGCATTGCAGTGCCGGGATTATACCGGTCCCCCCTCGCCCCTCCCCCACGCCCCCTTACCTCTGCTCACGGAATATTTTTCCGGTTGTCTATTTTTTTAGATTTACGCACGATTCCGGACACGGTCACCCATCGCGTGAGAATGCCGCGACTCGCAGCGGCCAGCAGGCTCACAGGGGGGATGACCTGAGGCGCAGGGGGTGATAGCCTGCGCGCCGTCCAGAAATTTATACAAACAAAGAGGGAATGATGAAAACCTGGCACAAGGTGGCGGGCGCCGCCGCAGTGGGCGCTGTCGCACTTGCAAGCACCGCGCATGCGCAATCGAGCGTGAGCTTCTACGGTTTGGCAGACGCCTACGTGGGCTCCATGAAGAACCCCGGCGGCAACGCCGCGGTCGTGCAGCAAGGCGGCGGCATGACGACCTCGTACTGGGGCATGTCGGGCACGGAAGATCTGGGCGGCGGCAATAGTGCGCTGTTCGTACTGGAGAGCTACTTCCAGCCGAACAACGGGACGTACGGGCGCTTTGCGGGCGACAGCTTCTTCTCGCGCAACGCTTACGTGGGGCTGTCCAACACGCGCCTTGGCACGTTGCGCATCGGGCGGATCACCACGCCCATGTACCTCGCGACGATCCAGTTCAACCCGTTCAACAACTCGTACACCTTCTCGCCGATGGTCTTCCACACCTACAAAGGTCTGGGAACGCAAGGCGTGGTGGGCGATTCGGCATGGAACAACGCCATCGCGTACACGACACCCACGTACGCCGGTCTTGCCGGCACGCTGCTGTACGCCACGGGCAATAGCGCGTCGGATCACAGCGCGAAGAAGTGGGCTGCCGCACTCACGTACGCCAACGGTCCGTTCGCCGCCGCGGTGAATTATCAGTACGTGAACTTCAGCGCAACGCCGGGTGACTTCGGCTCGCAGTTGCCCGGTGTGACCGGCCTCACGAATCAGAACACCGTGCAGCTCGGCCTCTCGTACGACCTGAGTGTGGTGAAGGTCTTCGCGCAGTACATGCTGGTCGCCAGCCAGGCAACGAGCGGCAATTTCCACGCGAACACCGGGCAGCTCGGCGCATCGGTGCCGGTCGGTCCGGGCAGCGTGCTGGCGTCGGTGGCCTACACCGGCTCGAGCGGTTCCGGCGACAACCAGCGCCGCACGACGTGGGCGCTCGGCTACGACTACCCCCTCTCGAAGCGCACCGACGTCTACGTGGCGTACAAGTACGACCACATGAGCGATATGTCGACGGGACAGACGTACGGCGCAGGTATGCGCGTGCGCTTCTGACGCGGCGAATCGCAATATCGCGATGTTTTCCGGCGGGCGACTTCACGCGCTTTCGCCCGCCGGCGGCTCGCACAGCCCCACACAGCACCCACAAAGCGCCCACAAAGCGCCCTGCGCGGGCATGCACGATGGCGTGCGAGGCGTGTCGCCACGACCGCCCGACATCAGGGTTAGCCCCGATTATTTTCGCCTTGCCTGCCCTGTCGGGTTCGTTTAGTCTAAATATTTAGACAAATGGAGTTCATGATGGATCTGCAACTCGCATGCGCCTGGTTACAGCGCGACACGGTCGGTCTGTCCGACATCGAGGATTTCGCCGCACGCTGTCTGAACGCGTCGCGTACCGCCACGCGCGAATCCGCCGCGCTGCTCCTGCTCGCACAGGCGGCGCAGACGTTCGCGGAGCGCCAAACGGGCGTAGCGACCAGCGGCGAAACGTTTCACGCCTTTCTCGCGCGCACTCGAACACACGCCACGCTGCTGCGCGATGCGGCCGTCGAGTCCGACACCCGTTTTCTCGCCGCACTCAACCATTTCGCCACGCAGTCGACGACCGAGGTCTACGCGTGACGTCACGCGTTTTTTTCACTTGATCGTCTAAAAATATAGACAATCTGACAAGTCCGCTTCGTGAACAGACGAAGCCCTTGCCTCCCACGGGAATCGATCATGGAAGCCAATCTGAACACAACGCGAGCGCATCGCACCGGCGACTCGGCCAAGCCGGGCGATGACATCGTCACACCGTACGCATGGAAAGCACTCGCGGGATCGGCCATCGGTTATGCGATGGACGGCTTCGATCTGCTGATTCTCGGTTTCATGCTGCCTGCCATCACGCTCGGCCTGCATCTGAGCGCAGGGCAAGCGGGGGCACTGGTCACATGGACGCTGATCGGTGCGGTCGCCGGCGGCATCCTCTTCGGCGCGCTCTCGGATCGCTACGGTCGCGTGCGCATGCTGACGTGGACGATTCTGCTGTTCGCCGTTTTCACCGGCCTGTGTGCGCTGGCGCAGGGCTTCTGGGACCTGCTCGTCTATCGCACGATTGCGGGCATCGGCCTGGGTGGCGAGTTCGGCATCGGCATGGCACTCGCGGCAGAAGCCTGGCCCGCCTCCAAACGCGCGCGCGTCTCGTCGTACGTAGCGCTCGGCTGGCAGACCGGCGTGCTCGCCGCCGCCCTGCTCACGCCGTTGCTGCTCATGTACATCGGCTGGCGCGGCATGTTCGTCGTAGGCGTGCTGCCCGCGCTCGTCGCCTGGGTACTGCGCAACAAGCTGCATGAGCCGGAAGTCTTCGTGCGTCGCACGGACCCGGCATCGCGTCACGGCAGCGCGAACGCGTTTCGTCTGCTCGTGAAAGACGCCCGCACCACGCGCGTGAGCCTTGGCATCGTGATCCTGTGTTCGGTGCAGAACTTCGGCTATTACGGAATCATGATCTGGTTGCCGACCTTTCTCTCGCAGAAGCTCGGCTTCTCGCTGACGAAGTCGGGCCTGTGGACCGCCGCCACGGTGATCGGCATGATGTTCGGCGTCTGGGCCTTCGGCCAACTGGCGGACCGCATCGGCCGTCGCCCCACGTTCTTGTTGTATCAGGCAGGCGCCGTCGTCATGGTGATCGTCTACTCGCAATTGACCGATCCGACGGTGATGCTCTTCGCGGGCGCGTTCATGGGAATGTTCGTCAACGGCATGGTCGGCGGCTATGGCACGCTCATGTCAGAGGCTTATCCCACGGCGGCGCGAGCCACTGCGCAGAACGTGCTGTGGAACATCGGGCGCGCCATCGGCGGTCTCGGTCCACTCGTCGTCGGCGCGCTCGCCACGCGCTACTCGTTCCAGATCGCCATCGCGCTGCTTGCAAGCCTGTATGTCCTGGACATGATCGCCACGCGATTTCTCATTCCCGAACTCAAAGGCGCAGAACTCGAATGATGCGGCACCGGTGACGCGATACGGTTTCGCGCCACCGGCACCGTGATTCGTTTCGTCCATTTGCCTGATCGTCTGATCGTCTGATCGTCTGATCGTTTGATCGTTTGATCGTTTGATCGTCTGATCGTCTGATCGCCGCATCATTTCCTCGCGCCCATCGTGCGCGCCCCACTATTCGGAGTCCCCATGTCAGTCGTTTCCCTGACCTCCGGCAACACCCCCCATCCGGTAGTGCCGGTGCACTCGCCGGCGTGCCACACGCGTGCATCGCACACTTGCGCCGAAGCCACATGCGGTACGGCGGCAGGCCCGAGCGTCGCGACCCATCGCTGCCGGGTCCTGAGCCACCACGCGGTGAATGCGCGGTATCGCTATCTGCGTTTGCAGGCAGACGCCCCCATCGCCCTGACCACGCACCCCGGACAGTTCTATCAGTTGAAGTGTCCGGTCACTGCCAGCGAGGCGCCGTTCCTGCTTCGCCCGATGAGCGTCTACGGCACCGGTCCCGAGCCGGACACCATCGAGTTCCTTTACAACGTGACAGGCGTCGGCACCCGCGCGCTGGCCACGCTCGCCGAGGGCGCATCGCTCGACATCGTCGGTCCCCTCGGCAACACGTTCACGCTCGACACTGCCTGGAAACGCGTGATGTTCGTCGCGCGCGGTGTGGGGCTGGCGACGATGGCGCCGCTCGTGCAACGCGCGGCCGCCGCCGGTCTGCAACTGACGGTTGTGATGTCCGCGCGCAGCGAGGCCGATCTGATGCACGACGAATTCCTGCGCTCGCCGCAAGCCCGTGCGCTGGCCGACGTGCATTGCGTGTTCGACAGCGATGGCTCGTCCGCCGTGGAGGCGTTGGCGCCGCGTGTGCACGCCCTGCTCGCCGCCGCGCCGCACGACGCCGTCTACACATGTGGCTCGCATCGCCTGCTGATGCTGCTCCAGCGAGCGCTCGATGCGTATCCGAACATCGTCGGTGAAGTCGCGATGGAACAGCGTATGGCGTGCGGCATGGGCGTGTGCCTGTCGTGCGTCCGCCTGTTCGATAGCGACGGCGACAAGCAATTCCTTCGCGTGTGCCGCGAAGGCCCCGTGTTTCCGATTCGTAACGTTGTAGGCGAGGTGGACTTTGGCTGATCTTTCCGTTCGCATTGGCGCGCTGACGCTGCGCAATCCCGTGATGCCCGCGTCGGGTTGCTTCGCCGTCGAATACGCCGAAGCGCTTGACCTCAACCGGCTCGGGGCACTCGTCATCAAGAGCGTGTCGCCGAACTCGCGCGCGGGCAATCCGACCCCGCGCGTGGCCGAGACGGCCGGCGGCATGCTCAATTCCATCGGCATTCCCAGCAAGGGGCTCGACGCGTATCGCCGCGACGTGCTGCCTGCCTACACGCGCTTCGACACCCCGGTTGTCGTGTCCGTATCGGCGGATACGGCCGAGTCGTTCGCGCACGCCTGCGAGACGCTCTCGCTGCCGGAGGTCGCGGCCATCGAAGCCAACATCTCATGCCCGAACCTCGAAGCTGACGGCATGGCCTTCGCCATGCAGCCTGAAAGCACATACAAGGCCGTGAGCGCGATTCGCCGCCGGACATCGCACCCTTTGTGGGTCAAGCTCACGCCCAATGCGGGGCAGATCGCGCTCATCGCTCGCGCGGCCGAAGACGCCGGTGCCGACGCCATTGTCATGGGCAATACCGTGCTTGGCATGGCCATCGACGTACACACCCGCAAACCGAAACTCGGCAATGTGATGGGCGGCCTCTCGGGCCCGGCGATCAAGCCGCTGGCAGTGCGTCTCGTGCATCAATGCCACCGGGCAGTGCGCATTCCGATCATCGGCTGCGGTGGTATCGAAACGGCGCACGACGCGGCCGAGTTCATGCTCGCGGGCGCAACGGCCGTACAGGTCGGCACCGCATCGTTTCGCGATCCCGCCGTGATGGGACACATCGTCGATGGGCTCACGTCGTACTGCGACACGCACGGTATCGACAGGATTTCGACGCTCACGGGCGCCGTCGCCATCGACGCGCAACTGACCGACCGCTGGCTGCGCTTCGCGCAACAGTCGGGCTGAGAGGTTCGGCACGTCGCACAGAACTTCACCTGCACCAACCGTATCACCCGTATCACCCGTATCACCCGTATCACCCGTTTCACCCGTTAACCCTCGCATCGTCTCACGCGAAAAGAAGCACACATGGAACTGAACGCGCTGGCCCCGCTGGCCGAGCAACTCTTTACCGACCTGCGCCGTCTGGGCAGCGACGGCGTCGGCATCACCCGCGACAGCTATGGCGACGGCGAGAACGCCGCAGCATCCTATCTCTCGGAATGGGCGGGTCATCAGGGACTGTCGGTCGCGCGCGACCGTGCGGCCAATCTCGTCTTCACCCTGCCCGACGACGACGCCACCGCCCCCGCGACGTGGATCGGCTCGCACCTCGACTCCGTGCCGCAGGGCGGCAACTACGATGGTCTCGCGGGCATCGTCGCCGGGCTGCTGTGCCTCGTCGAACAACGGCGCAGCGGGCGTGCGAGTGCCACGCCGGTTCGCGTGCTCGCGCTGCGCGGCGAAGAAAGCGCGTGGTTCGGCCGCGCGTACATGGGATCGAGTGCGCTATTCGGCAAACTGAGCGACGCCGATCTCGCCATGCCGCATCGCACGCACGCCCGACCGCTCGGCGAGTGCATGGCGCAGGCCGGGGCCGATGTCGAGGCGATTCGCGCCGGGGAGATCCTCTTCGACGCGTCGCGCGCGAAGGCGTGGCTCGAACTGCATATCGAACAGGGGCCGGTGATGATGGCGCGCGACATGCCCGTGGCCATCGTGCCGGGCATTCGCGGCAACGTGCGGCATAACCGCGTGTCGTGCGTCGGCGAAGCCGGGCATTCGGGGGCGGTGCCGCGATGGTTGCGTCACGACGCGATGTTCGCCGTGGCCGATTTCATTACGCGGCTGGACGAACACTGGCGTGCGCTGCTCGAGCGCGGCATCGACCTGGTCGTGACCACCGGTATCGTGGGGACCGATCCCGCAGAGCATGCGATCTCGCGCATTCCGGGCAAAGTCGATTTCAGTCTGGAGGTCCGCAGCCAGAGCGCCGACACGCTCGACGTCTTCTACGAACTGATGCGCACCGAGTGCCGCGCCATCGAGCGTGACCGTGGCGTGAAGTTCGTCTTCGACCGTCGGCTCGCCTCGGCACCCGCAGTCATGGACAAACAGGTGTCGTCGATCCTGGAGGACGTATGCCGCGCGCTGGATCTGCCGCAAGAGCGCGTACCAAGCGGTGCAGGACACGACGCCGCGATCTTCGCCAACGCCGGCATTCCCAGCGGCATGGTGTTCGTACGCAACGCCAACGGGTCGCACAACCCGGCCGAGAGCATGGACCTGAACGACTTCATGCGCGGTGTGCAAGCGATAGAAGCGGCGACGCATCGGTTGTGAGCGTCGGGACGGTCGGACCCGATCTCATCCCCACACCAATGCAAAACGGACCGCACTATGGCGGTCCGTTCCGTACGGTAATGCCTGAAACCGACGTCGCGCAGGCGGCGTGACGTGCTGTGTCTCAAGGCGCGAGCGAGATGACCTCCGCGACGGCTGCCGTCAGTTTTTTCGCGTAAGGCACATGCAGGAACTCGTTCGGTCCGTGCGCATTCGACTTCGGTCCGAGTACGCCGCACACCATGAACTGCGCCGTCGGAAAACCGGCTTGCAGCGTGTTCATCAGCGGGATCGTGCCGCCCTGCCCGATGTAGGCCACATCCGCGCCGTAATGGCGTTGCGACGCCGTGTTGAGCGCCGAGGTGAGCCACGGCGCGACATCCGGCGCGTTCCAGCCGGAAGCGGCACCGGCGTCGGACTTGAATGTCACCTTCGCGTTGTATGGCGGATCGACTTCGAGCAAGGCCTTGAGCTCCTGCACGGCCTGCACCGCATCGACGAGCGGCGGCAGACGCAGCGAGAGCTTGAAGGCAGTGCGCGGACGCAACACGTTGCCGGCATCGGCCAGCGCCGGAAGGCCCGCCGCCCCCGTCACCGACAGCGACGGACGCCACGTCGAGTTGAGCAGCGCCTCTTTGGGATCGGTCGTGGTCGGCAATACGGACAGGCCGTCCTGACCGCAGGCCCACGGCATCTTCTTCCACACGTCGTCGCCGAGAATCTGCGCGGTCGCCTCCGCTTCCTTGAGCCGTTGCAGCGGGATCGGGCTGTGGAATCCCTTCGGCAGCACGTTGCCGCTACCGGCGTCTTCCAGACGCTCGAACAACTGGCGCATGATGCGAAAGCTCGACGGTGCGATACCGCCATAGCCACCGGAGTGAATGCCCTCGTCGAGCACCTGGACTTCCAGACTGCCGGAGATCAGCCCCCGCAACGACGTCGTGAGCCAGAGCTGGTCGTAATTGCCCGCCCCCGAATCCAGACAGACCACGAGACTCACGCGACCAAGGCGGTCACGCAACGCGTCGACATACGGCAGCAGATCGTAGCTGCCCGACTCTTCGCACGTCTCGATCAGGCCCACGCAGCGCGGACGCTCCACGCCCTGTGCATCGAGCGCGGCAAGCGCCGTGACGCTAGAATAGATGGCGTAACCGTCGTCGGCACCGCCGCGGCCGTAGAGCTTGCCGTCTTCGAACTTGGGCGTCCACGGGCCAAGATCCTTGCGCCAGCCGTCGAATTCAGGCTGCTTGTCGAGGTGACCGTAGAGCACGATCGTGTCGGTACTGCCCGAGCGCGTGGCCGGCGCTTCGAAGAAGATCACCGGCGTGCGACCTTCCAGTCGGATCACTTCCAGCTTCAGTCCCTTGACCGGCTGACGCTCCGCCCACTGCGCGGCGTCGCGCACCACGCGGTCGATGTAGCCGTTGCGCGCCCAGTCGGCATCGAAGCCGGGGCTCTTGGCAGGCACGGCAATGTAGTCGGTCAGTGCGTGCAGGATTTCGTCGTTCCACTTGCGTTCGACGAACTCGCGCAATGCCGCAGTGTCGAGCGTCGGCTGAGTCGGAGTGACGGTGTCGTTCATGGGGAAGACCTCGGTAAATGTTCTCGGGGCGAATTCGGATCGTTTCCGATGGTGTCGGATGGCGGCGACGGGATGCGCGCCGCTATAGCAGCGATATGGCGATATGGCGATATGGCGTCATGATAGCGATTTCCGTCGGGCCGTGACGACCGGTCGGCCCCACGGCACGCGGAAAGGCACGCGCAAAATGCAAACGCAGACGCCGCTGTGCGTCGGCACAGCGCATCGCCAACATCGATCGGAGAGAGAAGCTCAGCTACCGGTGCCCGGCGGCCCGAAGCGGAACACGATTTCACCGGCCGCGCCGCTTGCCTTTGTGCATGCCGCCGATTGCTGGCCCTTGGCGGGCACATCGACCGAATGCTCGGTGTCGGCGGCGTTACAGCGCCAATAGAAGGTCACCGGGCGCTCGCACCGGTTCGTCACTTCATACCGGTAGTCGGTGACGTTGGCCGGCAGGGCGCGAATCGCCCCGCACGGTTGCCCGCCGGCGTCGACCGGCTCCGTGGGCATCGCCGATGTCTGCGCATGCACCGGCCCGCTCACCGCGAAGGCGAGAAGCACCAGCAAGCCTGAAATCCCCGAAAGACGCGTGGTGGACGCAGTCATCAGATCCAGCGCCATGCAATGGCGACGGCGCCGATAGCGACGCCAATGGAAATGACCACGCCGAACCAGGCCAACTGCGCACGCCGCGCCCGGCGGCGGCTGGATTCCGAAGTGTCGTAAAAACGACCCAATCCGCCCGAGTAAAGCTTTTCCCAGCGAATTTCCATGGCGCACCTCATCAATCAATCAAACCGGCCCGCACAACTTGTTCTTTTCTTCTTTATCGAAAGTTTTGAGGCGCAAGACAATTCGGATAAATCCGAGCAATTCCCGTCGTGTGATACACCCGAAAACTTCCCAAAATTCCGACATCGCACCGTCGCTTCAAGATCGCACTATTCTTCCGGAATTGCAATAGCGTGAACTCGCAGAATGCGACGCCAAAACCACGGACGACCATCGCTGTCCACGATGGTTATGCCGTGCAAAGCGTGCTTTAGCATAAATCGCGAAGCACCTTTAACCGGGAATTGTGCCGCATCGCTGAAATTGTGCCTTAACCGCTTTTACAGCGGGCAGTCGCACCTGTAACAAAACGTTTCAAATGAAAAATGTACAGGCGATTGAATCGGGCGATTGAAAGCGCAAGGCAGGTCGCGCTCGGTGTGTCGCGGCGCCAGTGCCTACAAGGCGCGTAGCAGCGTGCACGTCATTCGCTTTGCTGGATTGGCCGGCGCAAACAGATGAAAGATCAGTGCAGGGCAACGTAGCGCGGCATTCCGCCGGAGGCGGCGCCGCGCACGAAAAGGAAGGACTTGAGGAAGGGCTTGAGGCTTTAGCGTCCCAGGAAGGCCGCACCGACTGACAGCAGGACGAAACCGCCGACGCTACAGGCGATCGCCATTGCCAACAGGCGTTGAAAGAGCTGCTCGCGCTCGCTCGCGCTGCGATGGGAACGGGGTGCATCGTGATGAATCGTTCCCCAACCACTCGAATACACTTTTTTCCAACGGATGTGCATAAGTTACCTCGCGTTGTTTAGTGTTCGTAGCCTTGCCGGTCATCGATTCTCGCTATCGGAATCGACGAGACGCAGGGCTAGTATGCGCTTTGTCCGGCAACGGTAAACCCCTTATCCGTGCTGCGTCGCCGCAAGTAAAACGCCTGATTCGTGTGGTTTTCGGGACCGGCAAAGGCGGTCACCAATACCGTCACCATGACGCGATTCGAGATTTTTGGCGAACGCTGTCAATGCGACAGAATGTCGCAGGTGCGACAAGTTGTCGCGCAACCCGCATGGATCGTGCAACGACCATTTTCTGGCACCCGTGACAGGTGTGCTCGTGTCGCAGGAAAGGGATTCGCTCGCGACGGCAGGTTCAGACAAACGCAGGGCCCGCGACACGCCCCCGAAGGCGTTTCGTGCAATGCAACATCGATTTTTCAAATAAGCGACAAATCTGGGGTAAATCCGGGGGTATGCGCGCGCCATGCCTGCCGGATCCCCCACCGGCCGCTCAGGATTCGAAGGGATTTCTCACCTGTTTGGCCGTCGTGCCCGTCGGCGTTTCGGCATGTGCGGGCAGGTCTGCGCCCGAGAGCGCCGCGACAACTGCGTCGAGCACGGCCTTGAGCACCCGCGCCTGATGTAGCCCCTCGGCATCGCGCCGAAATGCCACATTGCCGAAGATCGCCACGTGATCGGTGTGATTTTCGACGTTCAGTTCGCCGAGCGTCAGCGCCTCGGTATCGTTGGCGAACGGCGTGAATTTGACATTGGCGGAAGACGAGTTCGACATTCGTGACTCCTGAATCGGGGGGAAATCAGTCGTTTGGGGTTGCATCGGGGTTGCGGCCGGATACGCTCAGCGAATGATCGTACGCAGGAAGTCGAGCACCGTCTGCACTTCGCGATACGTCGGTATCTCCTGCTCGCGCTTGCGTTTGCTGCCCCCGCCTGCCGCCTTCGGCTTCGGCAACGACATCGCCGTTTGCTTCACGCTCGCGGGCATGCCCGGGAAGAAATCGATGCCGGCGAGTTTTTCGAGCGTAGCCACGCTCACCACGGCATAGTCGCCTGTCGCCTCGTTGGCGACAAGATAGGCACCCGCCTGCTTGCGCTTCGGATCGTAGACGACCTTGAAGAACTGCGTCGGCACCATGACCCGGTCGCCGATTTGCGTGATCGTCTTGCCTTTGAAGAGCGGCCCGGTAATGACGAAGAGTTCGCCTCGGTCCTGCGCCAGCTTGCGCACGCTCGACTCGATGCCCGCCCACAGAAAGCGGTTGTTCTCGCTGTTCTGCGGCACCATGTTCGCGAGCGAAAAACTCTCCGACTGCGCCTGCGGGTCCGGCATGTCGGCCGATGGCGCCATATGGCCGCGGTCGTAGCCCGAACGTACGTAATCACGCAGTTCCGCCCGCTCGCTCGCGGGCAGGCGTGATTCGGCGTGGAAGTTGTTGACGCGTGAGATCTGTCGCGCATCGCTCAGCCCGCCCCGCGTGAGGTGCTCGGCGGACCAGAGCGGTGTACGCGTCACGCCCGAGTGCATGACACCGAACGCGGTGAAGCACACCTCGCGTGCGGCGCGCGTCATCGCGCCGTTGGTGATGTCGGGGGCCGTACCGGACCAGTAGTGCTCGCCACACGCGGTAGTCGCCGCAGAAGCTTCCCGCGAGAACGTCACGAGCGCCATGACCGACGCGCCCGACACGGCGGTCAGGGACAGCGAAATGACGAGAGGGAGGGAGATTGCCAACTGCCCGGCCATCGCGCGCAAACGGCTTGCGCGCACTGCGGTGACCGTCCATCGAGACTGCTTCATCGCACTGCTTACGGTAAGACGAAAGGGGTGCGATTGTAGCGGATGAACGGCTATTCGGGGACGACGTTCCCGGCGCCGTACGCGGCGCATTGCAGTGTCTGGACCGGACCGAGGTTGTCGCACTCGTCCGCCTGCGCGCTCGGCATCCACGCCTGCCCGAGAAAGAGCAGGCACAGCATCAGCGCGAGCATGAGGAGCAGCGTTTTCATTGCGGCATCCGAGTTGGGTTGCCGCATTGTATGCGGGGACAACGGCGCGCGAGCGCCTCGCATCCCGCGAAAATGTTTCGTTTCGTTACCGGCGAGCGCGAGGTGTGATCGACGTGGTGGACGCGATCAACCTCGCCGCAATCACGCTGTCGGCACGTCGCCCCGACTGGCGACGAGCGCCGCCAGCGCGTCGCCGTGCGGCCCTTCGGCACGCAGACCGTTCACGACACCGACGCGATCGGGCATCGGCCGGTTCTGTGACATCTTGAACTTGCCTTCGATGCGGCGAATCGGAATCTCCACACCGACAATGGCGCGCAGCATGCTGTCCACGTAGTCCGCAGGGGCGTCCTCGACCGCCCACGGCGCAGCGCGCCCATGCTCCTGCGATTGCGTGAGGTCACCGACGAGGCGGCGCAACCACGCAGCATCGTCGATCACGCGCGGCTTGCCCCACACATGCACGGCGGCGTAGTTCCAGGTCGGCACGACTTTGCCGTGCTCGGCCTTTGCGGCGTACCACGAGGGCGTGATGTATCCCTGCGGGCCAGTGAAGGCGATCAGGCAATCGTCGACGTCGCGCAGCGCAGCGCCATGCGGATTGGCGCGCGCCAGATGTCCGCGAAGCGTACCGAACTCGCCTTCGTCGGCGTACATCAGAAACGGAATGGCATCGGCCACCAGCCCCGCCGCGCCTGCACTCACGAGCAGGCCAAGCGGGTGGGCGCGAATCAGATCGTGCAGCACTTCGGGACGATCTTCGGTAAAGGCGGCGGGCTGATACATCGATGACTCCGGACAAAAGCGGCGAGGAAGGAACGACGCACAGCGTACGTCCGCACGTGGCTCCCGGCAAAGACCCAATATCGATGATTTTTTTGATGCCACGAAGCCGGGAGTGCCAGGAATGGCGGGAATGGCGGTCCCCCGCCTCCCGCTCAATGACTCACCTGCGCCTCGCCGGTCAGAGGAATGACTTGGCCTGATCGAGCACCTTGTCGCAGACCTTGCGTGTGAGCTGTTCCTTGAGGCCGCCACCGTTCAGATCCACGGTCTTGCCGTCGGGAGACGACAACATGCCCTTCACGCCATCGAGATAGCCGGGGCTGGCCGCCGCCGAGCCGGACTGGGTGCCGATCTTGCCAAGGAGCTTGTCTTTGACGTCGGTCGCGGAACTCAGATTGGCGCCACTCAGATAGTTGTTCTTGATGCAGAACTGAAGCACCCCGGTCGCGTTGCCGATACTGCTCGACGCCAGCGAGCCGGACGAGGCAAGACCACCGAGACTTCCCGCCAGACCGCCCGAATCGCCACCGCCGACGCTGCCACTGCCGCTACCGTTACCACTACCCACGGCATTTTTCAGCAGATCCAGTTGGGCGTGTGCCTGCATCGGGGCGACGACGGCCAGCAGCAACGCGGCGCTCGCCGCACCTCGGCTCGCCCATCCCCTGAAACCTGCTCGCACCCGGTTCGCCGTGTCGGCCGTCGTGGCCTTGCGCGCCTTGTTTGCCTGGTGTGCGTTGTGTGCCTTGCATTCCATGCGTCGGGACATACGTTCCTCCGTGATGTGAATGACGTGGGGTCAGGTCGGAGCACTATAACAGGCCCCACATCACGTATCACTCACCGCCCCGGTGCCGGCAGGTCTCCTACGACATGACGGCAACGCGATCGGTCGTGTCCGGCACGACGACGCTGGCATCGACGCCGGCGTTCTCCTTGAGCAGGAAGACCAGATGATGCCCGGCGAGCAATTCGATCCGCCGATCGCGCGCGAACTCTTCCACGCCCTCGCCGAACTCACCGGTCGTAATGAGCATGCCGCGCGCCGCGCCGATCTGTTGCATCTCGGAGAGCACTGCACGCGCTGCGGCGATGTCCAGCCGTGCGGCACGGTCCATGACGCGGAAGACGTGCACGACGACGTCGCCGCCGAAAATCGGATGCGGATCCCATGCGCGGCAGGTGAGCATGCCATCCTGATCGCCCGGCAGCAGCGGCGGCCCTTCGAAGCCGTGCGAGCGCAGCAGGTGGAACATGACCTGCGTGAAATCCTTGTCGCTGAGCGTCATCAGATTGAAGCGGCGATCGACGGCGACGTCGGCGTCCGTGACGACCTGCGTCATGTCGACACCGGCGACCGGCGCGACGGGCTCCAGCGCTTCGGGACGCACCGACACATGCGCGCCGAGTGCGGCAAGATGCGTCGCGGCGTCGCCTTCGGTCAGCACGAGTGCGGCGAAGTCGGCACGCGCCACATGCACGCTCACGAGGCACACGCGCTCGTCGCCCTGCCGAGCGTAGGCGTTGAATACGATGGCGTTCACATGACGCAACGGGTCGGCCGCGAACAACTCATGAAGCGAGCGCAGCACAATCTGGCGAAGCGCGTCGGCATAGACTCGGGCACGCGTGGCGTCATCGGCAGGCACACCTTGGATGGCGGCTTGCGTGGCGTTGTAGCGATATTCGAAGGCGACGGGAACCACCGCGTCGAGCGTAGGCACGTCGTAGCCGATGGCGAGCAGCTTGTGGTTTTCGACGTAGTGCGCCGCCAGTGTTTGCTCGAAGGCCGTCGGATACGGACTGCGGCTGAGCACGATGCGGGCATAGCGCGTGATGGCGGCCGCTTCGCCGCGCAGCAGCGCGCCCTCGAAGTCCGCCACCGCCGCATTGTGTTGCGCGCTCTCGATACGCGCGGCTTCCGTGGCCTTTTGCTGTGCGATCTGAAGAATCATCGACCCTTGCGTTCGCCGGATCTTCGACGCTTCGTACTCGCGCTCGGCATGTACGAATTCGCTGCGCGCCTTGGCGACGGCCTGCTCATAGCGTCCGGACGCGCCCGGCATGGCCAGCGCCAGCCGTCCCGGTTTCTCGGGGGCGAATGTCTCCCACTCGGGCTTGGGCAGAATCTTCGGGAGATGCCGCGTGTCGAGCACCGGCGGCGTGCTGCGAGCACGCAGATCCGCCGGCGGGATGCGCAGGTCGCGGGCCAGACCGTCGGCAAGCAAGCGGGACAAACGCGCCACCTCGAATCGGGCCCGTGCCCCTTCGGCGGCGGCTTCCGCCTGCCGCCAAGCCAGATGCAAACGCTCGCTCGCGGCGGCGTCGCCTGCAGGGGCGCCTTCCCACGCGCGGTGCGCCTGATCCAGCGCCCGGACTTCCGCCAGCGAACGTTCCTGCGATTGGGCGTGTTGCTGTTCACGCGTGTGCGCGGCGCGCCAGAACTCGCGCGCCAGCCGATCGATGATGCTCTCGAATCCCCGAATCACTCCTGCCCCCGCATGCAAATTTTGATCTTGTTTTGTTGACCGACGCCCGCGACGCGCACAACGCTTCCAGCCTTCCAGCGGTTAACGGCCATCTACGGCAATTACGTAGGGGACGATTGTAGGACGTTGCGCCGCTCTGCCGCAAAAAAATCTTTGATTTTCAAAACGTCGTCGTAACTCCGGAGCATGGCACATCGACAACACGGCGGCCATGACCGTCATCAAATCGCCATCGCGCCGAGGCAGTCTTGCCTGTGGGGTGAGCCAACCCGGCGCGGCATGGGCGACGGCTTGGGGAGCGTTGCGTGAATGCCCGAAGCTTGCGCGTGGCCATCCGATGATGGCCAATGGCGTCTACCATGGCACCGTCTTACCGAATGTCCGTGGTCCCCGTTCCGTTATTCCGTTATGCCGTTATTCCGCCCCCTGCCCTGCATCGCTTCATGACCGAACTCGCTCCCAACGCCCGACCAACAACGCCACCCGACGCGCCACACGACGCGCCAGCCAGCCCCCCCTGCCTGCGCACCGCACTGTGGAGCGCATTGGGCTGCCTGCTGATCGCCATCGCGTGCATTGCCTGGGTCGACCGCCCGGTCGTGGACTTCGCGCATGCGCACACGCAAGGCACGCCCTGGATTCAGCACGTCGCCGAGTTGCCCGCGCCGCTGTTCGTGCTGGCGTGGCCCATGTTTTTCCTGCTCGGCGCCGCGCTGCTTTGGCGTCGCAAGTTGCCGACGTGGGCGACGACGCTGTGGCTCGCTGCCGGGGCGGTCGGCGTCGGCAGTCTGGCCAAACAGGCGCTGAAGGTCGTGTTCGGCCGAACCTGGCCCGCCACGTGGATCCACGACAATCCGTCGTATCTGCGCGACGGCGTATTCGAGTTCCGGTTCTTTGGCGGCGGCAACTATGCATTCGCGTCGTTCCCGTCGGGACACCTCACCGTGATGCTTGCCTTCACGACGGTGCTTGCGCTGCGCCACCGCGCCCTTCGCCTGCCCTGCGCAGTGGCCATTGCCCTGACCGCGTTCGGACAACTTGCGTCCGCCTATCACTGGGCCAGCGACGCGCTGGCCGGCGCGGCACTCGGCATCGTCGTCGGCACGATGGTCGTTGCGGCATGGCAGCGGTGGCAGCCGAGGACACAGACGTTCGGGGCATAGTTCGGGGCATAGTTCGTGGCATCAGGCGCGCCATCGGGAACGTGGCACGGTTCATCCTGATGCAGGATCGCAGCATAATGTCGGCGGAAAACAAGAAACCATGACCGTCGATCCTTCGCTTCATCTCATCCCGCTCATTGTCGGCGCCTGCGTTGCCGGCTTCGTACAAGGTCTGTCCGGCTTCGCCTTCAGTCTGGTGGCCCTCTCCTTCTGGGCGTGGTCGTTACCGCCGACACTTGCCGGCCCGCTGGCCGCGTTCTGCTCGCTCGTTGGTCAGTTGCTGGCGTTGCGCGCGACGCGTCGCGCAGCACCGCTCGATCGCCTCGCGCCGTTCGTGCTCTGCGGACTCGTGGGCGTGCCCGTGGGGGTGTGGATCCTGCGCTACCTCGACCCCGTGTGGTTTCGCGCAGGCATCGGGGCGATCCTCGTCATCTACTGCACGATCCTCCTGCTCGCGGCACGCCTGCCCCGGATTCAACACGGCGGACGTGCGGCCGACGGCATCGTCGGCTTCATCGGCGGGGTCATGGGCGGCATTGGGGGACTCGTCGGCGTGGCCCCGACGCTGTGGTGCACGCTGCGCGGCTGGGACAAGGACATGCAGCGCGCCGTCATGCAGATCTTCTTCATCGTCATGCACACGCTCACCGTTACGCTTTATGCCGTGCACGGCGTGATCACCGTACAGACGCTGCACGTGTTTGCGATTGCCGTGCCGTCGATGATCGTGCCGACGCTGATCGGCGCATGGGCGTACAAGTTTCTCTCGGATCACGCGTTTCGCCGCATGGTGCTTGCGCTGCTGGCCTGCTCGGGCGTCACGCTGCTGGTCGGGACAGTGCCGGAGTTGCTTGCCCGATGAGATCGTCAGGCGGACGTCCCGGGCAAATCGGGCGAGTCTGCCCTGACGGGACGGGGGGCCGAGGCATGGAGAGCCGAGGCATCGCGACCGGTCCAAACGAGCATGAGGCCGCAGCGTTAGGATAGCGAGACCGGATGGGAATCCTCCCTGACTGACTCTTCGGACTTGCCACTGCGCTCTCGCCATGCCTGACATGCCAGCCGCTGCGTCATTTCTCGATCGTGCCGCCGCAGGCCACGCGCTGGCCGAAGTGCTTGCTGCGCACGAACTGCTCGCGCGTTGTGCGCCGCCGCTGGTGCTTGCCATCCCGCGCGGCGGTGTGCCGGTCGCCATGCCCATCGCCCGCCAGTTGAACGGCACGCTCGACGTCCTGCTCGCGCACAAGCTGCGCGCGCCCCATCACGCCGAGCTGGCCGTGGGCGCGGTCGACGAGTTCGGCGGCATCTTCCTCGCCGACCACGCGCTGTCGCTGGGTGCGACCGGCACTTACCTTTCGCACGAAACCGCCCGGCAGCGCGCGCTGATTCAGCAACGGCGTCAGGCCTATACGCCGGGGCGAGGTGCGCCGCATGTCGCGCGACGACCGGTCGTCGTGGTCGATGATGGCATTGCCACCGGGGCGACCATGACGGCGGCATTGCGGGCAATGCGGCGTCTGGGCGCGACGCCGCTGGTGGCCTGCGCGCCTGTCGGCGCACGCGAGGCCATCCAACGGCTGAGCGCACTGGCCGACGCCGTCGTCTGCCTGCAAACCCCGCAGCCCTTCTACGCCGTGAGCCTGGCCTACAACGATTTCGCGCAGACGGACGACGCCACGGTCATCGCGCTGCTCGCGATGGCCGCGGATCCTACGTAAGTCGCCGGTCGCGCGCCACGAATGCTGCGGCCGCCGCACCTGGCGTTGTCCGCCGTAGCGGCGCACCCCGCGATTGCACTACACTTGAGCCTGCTGCGCACGTCGGACCACGCCGGAGGACGAGCGCGCTGCCTGCGCCGCCTCTTGCCCCTCAGTTTCGACGGAGCCTGTGATGACGACGTCCCTGATTCTCAATGTGATCGGCCCGGATCGCCCGGGTATGGTCAACGCGATTGCCGATCGCGCCACCGCCGCCGGCGCCAACTGGCTGGAAAGCCGTCTCGCCAACCTCGCCGGCCAGTTCGCCGGCATCATCCACTTGCAAGTTGCCGACGATCGGGCCGATGCCCTCACCCAGGCTATGCACGCACTGGAGACGCATGGCCTGCAAATCTCCGTTACCCGCGCGCAAAGCGCCGCCGCCGATCCGGCAGCCCGCACATTGCAGCTCGATCTCGTCGGACAGGACCATCCGGGCATCGTCAAGGAAATCTCGCACGTGCTGTTCACGCGCGGCATCTCGATCGACGAACTGGCGACCGAATGTGTCGAAGGCTCGATGTCGGGCGGCACGCTTTTTCGTGCGACTGCCCGCCTGCATGTACCGGCCAGCGTGAGCACCGAGTCGCTGCGGGAGGTTCTGGAAAGTCTTGCCGACGACCTGATGGTCGATGTCGAACTCGATTCGCCTGCCGGTGCGTGAGCGCGCACCGATGAAGCGAGCCTTTCTGTTCCTGCTCGGGGCAGTGGCCATCGTCGCCCTGCTCTCGCTGCTCCCGCTGCCTTTCGAGCGCACGACCCATGTGGTGAGCGTCGTCACGTTACGTGCGCCGCCCCAGGTCGTGTACGACTATGCGACCACGCCGGCGAACTGGCCGAAGTGGCACCCGGCGTCGCTCGCGGTGCAGGGGGCGACCGATCATCCGCTCAAGGTTGGGGAGGAAGTGGCCGAAGAATTCCGGCTCGCGGGCCGCCACGGCATTCTTCACTGGAAGGTGGTCGAAGCGAACCCGCCGTTCGAATGGCGTATCGAGGGAGAAGTGAACCGGCGTCCGTCGGGCGAAGTCCGCTACAAGCTCACACCGAACGGCACGGGTACCCGCTTCGAGCGCGACTTCATCTACCGCACGCCCAACCTGCTGTTCCTGATCCTCGATCCGGTCTTCATCGGACCGCGCGTGCGCGCCGAAGCAAAGCAAGGCGCGAAGCAACTTGAAGCGGTGTTCGAAGCGCTGGCGCCGGGCATGCCGTCTGCATCGTCACTGCCCTCGATATCGTCGACGACCGCGATCCCCGGGACGGCCAGCGCCGCCGCGAGTGGCGACGTCGACAAAGGACAGTGAGCCCCCCGTCCTCCCTTACTCGTTGAAGGTCGCCGCCATGGCTTCAGCGGCGCTCCGTAGCTCAGGCAGAAAGGTCATCAGTGTCTCCAGCGTGCAATGCTGGGCACTCGCCTGCACCGCGATCGCGGCACATGCGCGATTGCGATCGAGCATCACCGGCACTGCCACCGCGATCATGCCCGGTACGTGCTCTTCGTTATTCGTCCCGACCCGACGCTTGCGTGTCTCGATCAGCTCGGCGCGCAAGTCTTCCAGATCGGTAATGGTGTTCTCCGCACGCGGTCGCAGCGGCAGGTGAGCGATCAGCTTCTCGCGTCGCGCTCTCGGCAGGAAGGCGAGCAGCAACTTGCCGCTGGCCGTGCAGTGCAGCGGCACGCGCGAGCCGGGTGAGAGCTTGAGCTGGCGCGACCAGTCGGTCTCCACACGGTCGAGGTAGACGAGGTCGTCCCCCGAGAGCATCGACAGGTTGCAAGTCTCGCCGAGCTTTTCGACCAGTTGCTGGAGAATGGCGTGACGCGCCGCCGCCGGCCCCACGTGCATCAGCGCATTGACGGCCATGGCGCGCACGCGCGACGACGGCTCATAGTGCCGGCTGCCCGCCTCGCGGGAGACCAGCCAGGCCGCTTCCAGTTGCTTGAGGATGCGATGCACCGTCTGCTTCGGCAAGCCGATCGCGGCCACGATTTCGGCGAGGGTCATCGGCGCGCCCGAGGCGCTGAGAATTTCGAGGATACGAAATGCGCGGACGGCCGCGGCGTTCGACTGATTGCTCATGTCGGTTGATCTCGGGGTCGAGTTATGTTCTGGATCGTTATCGCTCGCGGCGGTCTCCCTGCTGCCACACGCCGACACACCACCGCCCCAGCCCACTCCCAAGCTGCCACGTCGAAGTGCCGTCGCGCCGCGACGTCCCGTTTTCCGCATTCTAGTGCCAATCGTCTATTCCGACGATTGCAGACAAACCCGAAGATATTTCGAATATTTGATACCCGGCCAACAAAAAACGGACGGACGGGCCCGGCAGGCGCCGAACCCGGTCCGTCCGCTCGGACGCCGCGCAAGGGTTTGTCGGGCTTACGCTTTGCCCGACAACACGCGCAGTCGGTGGATCAGGCTGGACGTATCCCAACGCGAACCACCCAATGCCTGAACGTCGCCATAGAACTGATCGACGAGCGCGGTCACCGGCAACGACACGCCGTTTCGCTGCGCTTCTTCCAGACACAGTCCCAGATCCTTGCGCATCCAGTCCACGGCGAAACCGAAGTCGAACTTCCCGTCGATCATCGTCTGACCGCGATTGTCCATCTGCCAGCTGGCGGCAGCGCCCTTGTTGATGACGTCGAGCACGAGCGGCATGTCCAGTCCCGCGCGCTGGCCGAAGTTGATGGCCTCGGAGAGTCCCTGTACGAGACCGGCAATGCAGATCTGATTGACCATCTTGGCCAACTGACCGGCCCCGGCTTCGCCGATACGGGTCACCGCACGGCCATAGGCGCCCAGCGTGGCGCGCACGCGCTCGAATGCCGGGGCGTCGCCGCCGCACATGATCGTGAGCACGCCGTTCTTGGCGCCGGCCTCGCCGCCGGAGACCGGCGCGTCGACGAAATGCAGGCCCTTTTCGCGCGCCGCCGCGTAGAGTTCGCGCGCCACGTCGGCCGAGGCCGTGGTGTGGTCGACGAAGACGGCGTCGGCTTTCATGCCCGCGAACGCCCCGTGCTCGCCGAGCACGATGCTGCGAAGGTCGTCGTCGTTGCCCACGCAGGCGGCCACGATGTCCGCATCGCGCACTGCCTGTGCGGGGGTTGCGGCGCTCGATCCGCCGTACTCGCCGGCCCATTGCTGTGCCTTGGCGGCCGTACGGTTATAGACCGTCACCGTATGACCGGCGCGTTGGAGGTGACCCGCCATCGGATAACCCATCACACCGAGCCCGAGGAAGGCGACGCGAAGGGTGGAAGATTGCGTTGTGGGGGAAGTCAATTCAAGGGCCTCGCAGGTTGAGCACTATGAGAGACCGGAGGGCGCGTGGTGCAGGCGTGCGCATACGGCGGTCTTGTCTGAAATACAGGGGGCTTGCGAGCCGTCATTATAGAGACGGCCCGGGCTCGCACGCTAGCGCAATCCCCCGTCGCACGGGGCGTTAGCGACGACTCTCCCCACTTTGGTGCGCCGCAGCGGTTGCAATAATCGCTCGTAAACAAATCGGTATCACGCTTGTTTGAAAAATTCTGTTTCCGTGACTGGCGTTACCGCTCCGTTCCGATACAATGCGCGGCATGGCTGATTTTGATACCAGTTGGTCAATTCGCGTTTACTACGAGGACACGGACGCCGGAGGCGTCGTCTTCTACGCCAACTATTTAAAATTCTTCGAACGGGCCCGAACCGAATGGCTCCGTTCGCTTGGCATCGAACAACTTGAACTGGCCCGCAATACTGGAATGATCTTTATTGTGCGCGCCACTGCCGTCGACTATCTGAGCCCCGCCCGGCTCGACGACCTCGTCGTCGTGAAAAGTCGCATCGATCGTATCGGCGGCGCCTCGGTCGACTTCCTTCAGGAAGCGTGGCGCGACGCGCCGGACGGCACCAGCGAACTGTTGGCGCGCGGCAGCATCAAAATCGGCTGCGTGGCTGCGGCGACGTTGCGCCCCGGCAAGATTCCCGCGCACGTCCGTTCCGTCATGCAATCGGCCGCCAGGGCGGCCAACACCCTGGCGAATGCCTCTGCCCCCGCGGCAGCCGCCTGAAGCCAGGGAAAAAAATTCCGGTCAGTCAATAACCACACCATGCCCGATCAAGACCTTTCCATCATTTCGCTGGTCATGCATGCCAGCGTGCTCGCCCAGGCAGTCATGGGCTTGCTGCTGCTGCTCTCGCTGCTTTCGTGGACGCACATCTTCCGCAAGATCTTTGCGATCCGTCGTGCCCGCACCCAGACGGAGCGCTTCGAGCGGGACTTCTGGTCGGGCGGCGACCTTCAGGCGTTGTACCAAAGCGCGCTGAACAACCGCCATCAGACCGGGGCGCTCGAACGCATTTTCGAGTCGGGCATGCGCGAGTACATCAAGGCGAGCGAGAAAGGTCTGAACGATCCGCACGCGATCCTGGACGGCGCTCGCCGTGCCATGCGTGCTTGCTATCAACGTGAAATGGACGCGCTCGAAGCCAATTTGCCGTTCCTCGCATCGGTCGGTTCGGTCAGCCCGTACATTGGTCTGTTCGGTACGGTGTGGGGTATCATGAACGCATTCCGCGGCCTCTCGAACGTGCAACAGGCCACGCTCGCCAATGTGGCGCCGGGTATCGCGGAAGCGCTGGTGGCCACGGCCATCGGCCTGTTCGCCGCTATCCCTGCCGTGGTTGCCTACAACCGCTTCGCCACCGACATCGACCGGCTGTCGATCCGCTTCGAAAGCTTCATCGAAGAATTCTCCAACATCCTGCAACGGCAGATTCACTAAGCATTCCGGGAGCGCCGAGACATGGCAGGTTCTATGCGCAACGCTCGCCGCGGCCGTCGCGCCATGGCGGACATCAACGTCGTACCGTACATCGACGTGATGCTGGTGCTGCTGGTCATCTTTATGGTGGCCGCGCCGCTGGTCGCGCCGTCGATCGTCAATCTGCCGAGCGTCGCCAACGCGAGCCCGCAGCAACAGACGCCGCCGGTGGTCGTCAATATCGAAGCGGACAATCGCATGCTGGTGCGCTACAAGGATGGTGAGAACACCATCGAACAGCGCATGAGCGCCGGCGATCTGACCGGTTTCCTGCAGGGCCGCCAGGCGGCGAATCCGGATCAGCCGGTCGTCATCGCCGCCGACAAGTCGGTGAAGTACGAAATCGTCATGAACGTGATGTCCGATCTCAAGGCTCAGGGCGTGAAACGCGTGGGCCTGCTCGTCAAGCAGAAATGAGTCGCACCGTAGCCCAGCCGGGCCGTCCCGATCGACCTCTTGGACCGCGCAACGCCGAGCGCGGCACGGGGCGGGCATTCCTCCTCGCGTTGCTCATGCACGCGCTGCTGTTCGCGTTGCTCTTCTATGGCATGCGCTGGCAGAACAGTTCGCCCGCCGGCTCCGAAGCCGAGTTGTGGACGCCGGCCGAAGTCGCCGAGCCGACACCGCAAGTCGTAACCCCGGCGCCAACGCCGGCACCGCCGGCCGTGGCCGCGCCTGCGCCGCCGGAAGAAGACGCCGATATCGCGCTGCAGCAAAAGAAACGCAAGCAGGAACAGCAGGCCGCCGAGCAGGCGCGCCTGCTCGAAGCGCAGCAGGAAAAGGCGCGTCAGGAAGCGCTCAAGCAGAAGCAACTCGCCGAGCAGCAGGCCGCGGCCGAACTGGCGCGCAAGAAGGCGGCGGCAGACGAAGCCGCACGACAGCAGAAGCTCGCCGATCAGAAGAAGGCTGACGAGAAGCGTCAGAAGGAAGAAGAGGCCAAGAAGGCCGAACAACTCAAGCAGCAGCAGGCGGACGCGCAGAAGAAGGCCGACGCCGAGAAGAAAGCTGCGGAAGACAAGGCAGCCAAGGCCAAGGCCGCGAAGGAAGCGGCGGCGCAAAAGGCGGCAGAGGCGGCGAAAGCCGATCGTCTGGCCTCGTTGCGCGGCATGGCGGGTGGAACTCCGGGCGCGACCGGCAACGGTCTGGGCTCGCAGGCGGGCGGTACCGGCTCGGGCGCCGGCGGCACGGCATCGGCGGGCTACGCCGACCGGGTGCGCGCCAAGGTCAAGCCGAATATCGCCTATGGCGGCGACACCGATGGCAACCCCACGGCCGTCGTTGCAGTGCGTCTTGCTCCGGATGGCAGCGTACTTTCGATGCAGCTGGTCAAGTCCAGCGGCAATCCTGCCTGGGATGCCGCCGTGCAGGCCGCCATCACCAAATCCGATCCGTTGCCGCGCGACACGAACGGCAAAGCCCCCCCGAGCGTCAATCTCCGCTTCAGCCCGAAGGGCTGACGGTGTTGTCAAACGGGAACGAAAACCGAGCGTTGTGAGTCCATTTTCACTCGAATGTGGTAAAAATGGCCCTTGCACCGCGTAACTGACCAATCGAACGCATGCGAATCTCCAGTCAATATGCATGGCGTGCGCTGGTGGCCACCTGGCTCACCGCGGCTTGCACGATCGCCCATGCGCAGACACCGCTGACCGTCGACATCACTGGCGTCGGTAGTAACCGCTACCCGATCGCCGTGTCGAACTTCAAGGGCACCGCACCGACGGACATCGTGTCCGTGGTCAAGGCCGACCTGAGCAACAGCGGCCGCTTCAACCAGATCGACACGGGCGGCGCCACCGTCGGCGTGGACGATTCGGTCGACCTCGGCACCTGGCGCGCCAAGGGTGCGAATGCGTTCGTCTCCGGCACCATCGTTCCGCAAGGCAACGGAAACTTCCAGGTCAGCTTCCGTCTGTACGACGCCGTGAACGGTCAACCGCTCGGCGGCCTGGCCCTCACCTCCTCGCAGGCGAACCTGCGCCTGACCGCGCACAAGATCGCCGACTACATCTATCAGAAGCTGCTGGGCGATCGCGGCGTATTCGCCACGCGTTTGTCGTACGTGCTGCACAACGGTCCGAACTATCAGTTGCAGATCTCCGACTCGGATGGTCAGGACGCGCGCGTCGCGCTCAACAGCCGTGAGCCAATCATCTCGCCGGCATGGTCGCCGGACGGCACCAAGGTCGCCTACGTCTCGTTCGAGAAGCGCAAGCCGGTCGTGTACATCCACGACCTGCCCAGCGGTCGCCGCGCCGTGCTCGCCAACGAGAAGGGCAACAACTCGGCGCCGTCATGGTCGCCGGACGGCAGCAAGCTCGCCGTGGCGCTCTCGCGCGACGGCAATACGCAGATTTATCAGGTCAACGCCAATGGCGGCGGCCTCAAACGTCTGTCGCGCAGCGGCGCGATCGACACCGAACCGCAGTATTCCCCGGACGGCAAATGGATTTTCTTCACGAGTGATCGTGGCGGTGGTCCGCAGATCTACAAGATGCCGGCCGGTGGCGAGAGTGAAGGCGGCGCGCAGCGCGTCACTTTCAAGGGGAGTTACAACGTCAGCCCGCGAATCAGTCCCGACGGCAAGCTGCTCGCGTTCATCGCGCGTCAGGGTGGCGGATTCAAGCTGAGCGTGCAGGATATGAGTACTGGCGATGTTACGGCTCTGACCGACACCAGCCACGACGAGTCACCGAGTTTTGCCGCGAACGGCAAGTACATTCTTTATGCAACGCAGTCGGGGGGCCGGAAGGTTCTTGCGGCAGTCTCGGTGGACGGGCAAACCCGGCAGATTCTTCAGGTCCGGGGAGGGGAAGTTCGCGAACCCTCCTGGGGCCCTTTCATGCAATAACATCAACAGCAACATCACTCGGAGGCTCAAATGAGTTCCCTGCTTCGTAATATCCTCGCCATCTCTTCGCTGGCCGCACTGGCCGCTTGCTCGTCGGGCGTGAAGCTCGACGACCAGGCTAACGCCAACAAGGGTCAAACCACGACCGACGCCCGCGCCGTCGCCCCCGTCGACGCTTCGGCCGACGAACTGAACAACCCGAACGGCCCGCTCGCCAAGCGCAGCGTGTACTTCGGCTTCGATTCGTACAGCGTCGATTCGCAGTACACCCCGCTGCTCCAGGCGCACTCGACTTTCCTGACGAAGTACTCGCAACGCCGCGTGCTGCTGCAAGGCAACACCGACCCGCGCGGTACGAGCGAGTACAACCTGGCACTGGGTCAGAAGCGTGCAGAAGCCGTTCTGAAGACGATGACGGCACTGGGCGCGAACGCCAGCCAGATGGAAGCCGTGTCGCTGGGCAAGGAAAAGGCTACGGGTACCGACGAAGCCACCTGGGCTCAGGACCGTCGCGTCGACCTGGCTTATTGATTGAATCGTTATGACGTCTCGTTTGCTTAAAAACATGATTTGCGCGGTGACGCTCGGCACTTCGGTGCTGAGCCCGCTCGCGCATGCCGGATTGTTCGACGACGACGAGGCGCGCAAAGCGATCCTCGATATCCGCAGCCGTCTGGATTCGGACAAGCAGCGGATCGAGGGGCTCACGCGCAACGTGCTGGATTTGAACAACCAGATCCAGCAGTTGCAACGTGATCTGGCCGACCAGCGCGGCCAGAACGAAGATCTGAAAAATCAGCTTGCCAACCTGCAACAGAGTCAGAAGGACTTCTATACCGACCTCGATGGCCGGCTGAAGAAATTCGAACCTCAGCAGATGACCGTCGGTGGCGTCACCGGCACCGTCCAACCGGGCGAGAAGGAAGTTTTCGACGCCGCGCTCGACAAATTCCGCAAGGGTGACTACAAAGGGGCGCAAACGGATTTCCGGACCTTCACCGCGAAGTATCCGGGCAGCCCGTATCAGCCTGAAGCGTTGTTCTGGCTTGGCAATTCGCAGTACGCCAACAACGATCTGAAGGGCTCGACCGCGACGCTGCAAAGCATCGTGACGAAATACCCGGATAGCCCCAAGGCTGCCGAAGCACTGATGGCGATCGCCAGCAATGCCGCAGCGGCCGGGCAAGTGGCCATCTCGAAAAAGGCGTACAACGACCTGTTGGCCAAGTATCCCAACAGCCAATCGGCCGCCGACGCAAAGAAGCGCTGGCCTAATCCGAAGTAAGACCTGCCTCGGGAGGTTGCGCGAACCGATCTCCCGCTCCGGTCTCTCGTCATGCGTACGACGCCGCCTTTGGGCGGCGTTGTCGTTTTCGGCCGCTTCAGCCTTCCTGACGGTCTCCCTACATCCTGGGCCGACTCGACCTCCCTGCCCTGTTTTGCCCTCCAATTGCGTCGGCTTTGCCGGACACGCGCGAGACCTCAAGTAGAATACGGACTTTCCAAACGTTCGAGGCGCGGCGTCTCAGGGGATGCGGGTGGGCCGAAACGGCACTGCCACGTCATGACGACCGTGCCCGCGACAGGTACGCGCACCTGGCTGCGCGACGTGTCTGATAACAACAAAGCCGGCCGCGCCCCGTGGCCCGCATCATGTATCGAACGGCCGGGCACGGCCGCTATCGTCCTCTCGCCTCATGACCGACGTCGATCTCACCGCCCTCTCCCACACTGTCGTGTGGCTCACCTTCGGACTGGCCTTCGTGTTCGGGGCCGTGCTTCAACGCACCCACTTCTGCACGATGGGCGCGCTCTCGGACATCGTCAATATCGGCGACTGGAATCGCATGCGCATGTGGTGGCTCGCCATCGGCGTCGCCACGATCGGCACCGGGGTGATGGCGTCGCAAGGCATCATCGACCCGGTCAAGGCGATTTACACGACGCCGCGCTTTACCTGGCTGTCGTATCTCGTTGGGGGATGGTGCTTCGGCGTGGGCATGGTGCTCGCCTCCGGTTGCGGCAGCAAGACGCTGGTGCGTATCGGCGGCGGCAATCTGAAGTCGTTGCTCGTGTTCGTGATGATCGGCGTGTCGGCTTACATGACGCTCAAGGGTTTGTTCGCCGTCTTGCGCGTTGCCGCGCTCGACAGCGTGCAAACGACGTTTGCGACATCGCAGGATCTGCCGACGCTGCTCGGCGGCGTGTTCGGTGGCGATGTGCATCGGGCACAGCTCATTCTCGGTGTGCTGATCGGCGGCGCCTTTGTGATTGCCGCCATCGCTCGTCGTGAATTCTGGACGTTCGACAATTGGCTCGGCGGGCTCGTCGTGGGCGCGATCATCGTGGGGCTCTGGTACGTGTCGGGCAACGTCGGCTACGTGGCTGAAAATCCGAACACGCTCGAAGAGAGTTTCGTCGCGACGAACTCCGGGAAGATGGAAGCCCTGTCGTTCGTCTCGCCGCTGGCTTACACGCTTTACTGGCTGATGATGTGGAGCGACACGAGCAACGTCATCACACTGGGCATCTCCAGCGTGCTGGGCGTGATCGCGGGATCGTTCGCCTACGCGCTGGTATCGCGCAATTTCCGCTGGGAAGGTTTTCAGGGCACCGAGGACACGGCCAACCACATGGTGGGCGGTGTGCTGATGGGCTTCGGCGGCGTGACGGCACTGGGCTGCACGGTGGGCCAGGGACTATCCGGCCTGTCGACGCTGGCGCTCGGTTCGTTCGTGGCGATCGGGGCAATTCTTGTGGGCGGCATCTGCGCGTTCAAGTATCAGATGTGGCGCATTGAGCGCAGCGTTTGAGCGCAAATTGCGCGTAACCGCGAGAAATGGCCTGCAAACGGACATATCTGCGTCACAGAAGTATTGACACTATAACGACCCGGACGCTATAATCTTTTTCTTCGTTGGGTCGTTAGCTCAGTTGGTAGAGCAGCGGACTTTTAATCCGTTGGTCGCAGGTTCGAATCCTGCACGGCCTACCAGAATACAGAAGGGGTTGCGAGAAATCGCAACCCCTTTTCGTTTTTGCAGCGGGTGTTTTGTGCCCACGTCGAAATCGCGGGGCACAACGTCCGAACCGCACCACTACGTCGCGACGGCGCGTCCGATTGAAAGCACCGGCCCGGTCGGCTTGCCGATCGGCGAGCCTTGCGGCGGTTCGAGCGTGATCTCGAACAACTGGTTGGGTTGCAACGGGGGAAGTTTGTCGATATCGACTTCGACAGGCTCGCCCGCTCTGACCAGCCCCAGCGAGACTGGCCCCGACCACCCGTCTGCCTTCGTCCATAGCTGCAACGCCTTGTCGGACTGCATGGGCTCCGGCTTCAATGGAATCAACCGCAATTTCCGGTCGGCCCCCGCCTGCACCAGCCAGCCTGGACTTTTATCCAACGGAGACGCGAGCACGACGACAAACCGCGGAGCCGGTGTCGGCGCGCCGACTTTGACCCCCAACGCGACGGCAAGGAGAACGGCGGCACATGTCACGGCGCCGGAGGCCAGACGCCAAAAGCGGATATCGTCCCACCAGCGGCGCCATACCGACTGTCGAGCCGGGGTAATGCTCAGGCTGACGCGCGGCCAGAGTTCCGCGGATGGCGTGACCGGCACGACGGCATCGGCCAATGGTTGCAACCTCGACTCCCACTGCGCGACCTTCGCCGCCAGCACCGGCTCATGCGGGAGTCGCGACTCCACCTCTTGCCTGCGTTCCCAGGACAAGGTGCCAAGGACATATTCGCCCGCGAGGTCGTCGAGCGCGGTGAGTTCGTCCGGCGTCATTCCATGCACTCACGTAAAGACTGCAGCCCACGACGTACCCACGCCTTCACACTGCCGAGCGGCGAACGCAGGCGCTGCGCGATCTCGCTGTGCGAGCAGCCGTCGAGATACGCGTAAAGAATACTTGCACGACGAGGCGGGTCGAGCCGCTCCAGGCATTGGGCCAGACGCCCGCGCATCAACGGATCGGCTTCCCATGAAAACGCGTCGGGTGCGGGCATCGTCGTGGCATTCACATGGATATCGATCTCGCTCTCGTCCATATCGACTTCCTTGTTCCGGCGTCGAACGGTATTGAGCGCCTGATGGCGGACAATGCTGAAGATCCATCCGCGGCCCGAGCCGCGGGCTGCATCGAAGGTGGCGGCTTGCGTCCACACACTCACGAACGCGTCATGCAGCACATCTTCGGCCAATTGCCGGTCGCGCACGATGCGTTGGGCGACACCCAGCAAATAGGCAGCGTCTCGCTCATAGAGTTGCCGCAATGCCGTGGGGTCCCGTCCCCGACAGGCAGCAATCAACGACTCGTAGTCAAACTCGTCCGTCTCTTCGTGCACACGCACCTCTCGGAAGCGTTCGGCGGCATGACTGTCATGCCGCCGAAGATCGACTACGTTCTACGTTGTCCGAAAAATGCCTTTGGCGTCAGAACCTGTCAAGAGGCCTTCCAAAAAATGTAGTCGGCCTGATATTTGACGGTCTGTTTCGCACCTTTGGTCGCCATGCTGCACTGCGAACTCGGCGCCGTGCCGCCTTGCGTCGCCAACCGTTGGATATACGTCACGCCCTGCATGGCCCCGGACCCCGTCGCCGGGTTCGCCTTGACGAGTTGCAGGGGGATGTTTCCGGTGCCCGCAGGCGATACGGCGACCTGCGTGGCCGTCACCTTCGAGCCGTCGCTGGACTCCCACGTGGCGGGCGGACCGTAGTACTTCCCGATGGCGTTGCCCGAACGGTCGCTCAGCACCGCGTCGGGCCCCACGAAGGCCCATTCGAACTGCCCCATGGCGTCTTTCTTTTCCCGGCATTCATAAAGGATTTCGCCTTTGCCAACGGTCTGCCACGCAATGCGGTGGCCGTCGGGAACCTTGACGGCGTCTGCAACCGGAGCGGTGGGACCGGGCATCGACATATTGCCGGCGCATGCACTGAGAAAGGCCGGGACGGCCAAGCTGAGAAGGACGACGCGATTCATGGCAGAACTCCTGAAGAGGATGGACTTGGTCTGATGGCTCGAATTCGAGCGCATCACCCTCTCTACACATGAGCCGTCGATTCGGATGCAAGGTCGGTGAAAAATGTCGTGACCGTCCGACATTTGCCGTGCACCGTGCGCCGCATTGTCCACAGCCCCGCCACGAACCCTCACCGTCCCGCCCGGCTACACCCGGCTATACCCGGCTATACCCGGCTATACCCGGCTATACCCGGCGAGCCTCGGCACCATCTGCCCGTAAACGGCGGGGCTACCGGCGACGATCTCACCCAGGCGCAGGAAATCGGCACCGCCGGTGTAGTCGCCCACCCGGCCGCCCGCTTCCGTGACCAACAGGCTGCCCGCCGCCATGTCCCACGCATTGACGCCCTGCTCGAAGAATCCGTCCAGACGGCCTGCGGCAACGTTGGCGAGATCCAGCGCACACGCCCCCGGGCGTCGCAATCCCGCGCACGCGCGGCTCATTTCCACAAACAATCGCGCATAGGTCTCGACATCGTCCGTGGCGCGAAATGGAAAGCCGGTACCGATCAATCCGTCTGCCAGGCAATCCCGAGCCCCCACGCGAATCGGACGCTCGTTGAGGAAGGCGCCACCCCCACGTGTCGCCGTGAAAAGCTCGTTCGCGCTCGGGTCGTAGACCACCGCCTGCGTCACCTCCCCCTGGTAGGCCAGCGCAATCGACACGCAGTAGTACGGAAAGCCGTGTATGAAATTGGTCGTGCCGTCCAGCGGATCGATGATCCACTGGAAGTCGGACCGGCCGTCGGTGCACCCCGACTCTTCGGCCAGAATCGCGTGATCGGGAAACGCCGCTCTCACCGTTTCGATGATGGCGGCCTCCGACGCCTTGTCGACCTCCGTCACGAAATCGTTGTGCTGCTTCTTGCTGACCGTCAGCTGGTTGAGATCGCCCGAGGCGCGATGAATGATCTGTGCGGCACTGATCGCCGCGTTGACCGCAACAGCAAGCATGGCATGCATGACACGAAGATCCTGAAGACGAACGGCCAGCACGACCGTCCTGAAGTCCACACTGAAATCTGGCGCTCGCGACGCAACGTCACGGCCCCGCAGAACCTGCAACGCGCCCCGAACTCACGTCCCGGCAGCGCCATCGTCAGATGACTCGCGCTGCCAGCAAGCATTGCGCGCGACCAGTTCCCGAACGAGCGCCCAATCGGCATGCTCGCAAAAGTCGATCATCAACGTGCCGCACGGCCCCGCGTATGCGGCCAACCGCTCAAGCAGCATCGCATTGATTCCGCATTGACCGCCGCGTACACCGCCGCACGCCACGCGAAAGGGATTCGCGCCCATGCCGGTGCCGCTGCAAAAATTGAGCACCCAGCGCTGCACCGCAAGGCGCGCCGTGTGTTCGAGCAATGCCTCGATGCGGCGAAATTTGTAGTCGATGGCGCGCTCGACCGGCACGCGATACTCGTCCTGAATGGCGAACGATGCGCCGGGCGCGTCGATATCGAACGTTGCGTTATCCGGCCACGCCGTGAGATCGATGCCCAGCGGCCCGCTCGCCGCGTGCGAATGACCGAAACGCCGCAACACCACAATGCGCCCACGCACATCGCCAAGAACAGGAATCCTGTCACCGAGATACCACCGCACGTGCGGGGCGTAGCTGTCGACGTAAGACGCAAAGGTCTGCGCGAAACTGCGCGAGCAGTGCTGGTCGCCGCATTCGTCCTTGATCGACATGACGATGCACTCGCCGGGATGCCGGGCGAAGAACGCCGCGCACGTCACGATGACGTCGTCGAACGTCAACCCCAACGCCACGCGTTGATGGTTGATGTGAAACACGTCGTCTTCGTGACGGCAACGAATGTCGAGCACCCGCACACCGCGCGCCAACTGAACGGCAAGGCTCGCCCCCTGTGTTTTCACAAGCGCGTCGTCTACCGTATAGGCGCAGGTGTCGTGACTGCCGGGCAAAGTCAGGCGATTAAGCGCGATATCCTCGGGCAGTGCCGTCATCCAGTCGGCCATGCCCGCACCGGTCAGCTCAATTGGCATCAGGTTCATAGGAGATCATTTCCCCGGCGCCTTTCGGCGACCGGCATCGTACGTGTTACCGTTGCATCTCGTTTCGTCGTCATCTTCCTGCCCCATTCTTCGGGCACGCTGCGCGAAGCAAGCTTTGCGTCTCCTTACTCGCCACGCCATGCCGAAGAAACAAACGTCCTGGGTCACCGCTGCCGATGTCGCTCGTCAGGCGGGTGTCTCGCGTTCCGCCGTATCGCGCGCCTTCTCACCCGCGGCCAGCATCGCCCCCGAGACCCGGGAGCGCGTCATGGAAGCGGCTCGCTCGCTCGGCTACCAGGTCAACCTGATCGCGCGCGAGATGATCATGCAACGCAGTAGCATGGTCGGAGTCGTCACCGCCGGATTCGAAAACCCGTTTCGTGCGAAGCTCCTCGCACACATCATTGCCGCGCTCGGACGCCACAAGCTCACCCCCATCGTGGTGAATGCCGACGACCCGGTGCAGATCCGGCAATCGCTCGACATGCTGCTGAGCTACCGGATCGGCGGCGTCATCATGACCTCTGCGTCTTCCCCGCTCGGTCTCGCGCGCCAATACCTCGAAGGCGAAATCCCGGTGGTGATGATCAACCGCGCATCGAATCTGCCGGGCGCCGATGTCGCCGTCAGCGACAACGCCGCAGGCGCCAGCCTCGCGGCGCACATGCTGATCGACGCCGGCGCTACGCGTCTGACTTTCGTCGGGCCGACACGACCGAGCTACAGCGGCAAGGCGCGTTGCACCGGCTTCCTGCGCGCAATCCGAAACATTGCCAACGCCGACCCGCATCGCGCACGCCACGTCGACACGCACAGCACGACCGGCGACACCTACGAGTGCGGCGTCGCGGCCGCGCACGCCCTGCTCTCGCAGGCCTCGCGGCCCGACGGCGTCTTCTGCTCGTCCGACCTGCTGGCGCTCGGCTTCATCGATACCGCTCGTCGGCACTTCGCGATGCGGGTGCCGGAAGACGTGCGCATCGTTGGCTTCGACGACATTCCAGCGGCGAGCTACGGGAACTATCAACTCTGCACCATCGCGCAAGACACCCATGCACTGGCCGACACCGCGACCGACATGCTCATCGAGCGGATGAACGCCTATTCCGGTGCGTCCCGCACCCGCGTCGTGCCCGTGACCCGCGTGGTGCGCCACAGCTGTGGCCTCACGCCGACGAATCGACTTCCCTGACGATCATTTGAGTCCGCCGGAAAAGCCGCGCAGCAAATACCGTTGCACGTATCCGGCCACAGCGAGCGTGGGCAGCGACGCCATCAACCCCACGCTCATCAGATCGCCCCAGTCGATGCCGTTCTCCGTCACGTAGCCCGCCACGGCAAGCGGCAACGTAAAGCGGCTCGGCGACGAGACGAACAACAAGGCGAGCAGAAATTCGTTCCATGCGGCGATCAGCACGAAAATCGCCGTGGCTACGAGCCCGGGCGCGCATAGCGGCAGCATGATGTGCACGAGCCGCTGGACGAGCCCTGCGCCGTCGATACACGCGGCCTCGTCGTAATCCACCGGAATCTCCCGCACGAACGAGAGCAGCATCCAGACGGCGAGCGGCAATGTGTATACCTGATAGACCAGCATCAGGCCGACTTCGGAATCGAGCAGGTGCAGTGTCTTCGCCAGGGAAAACAGCGGCACGGCCACGGTAATCGGCGGCATCAGCTTCACGGCGAGTACGAGCATCAGAAACACGATGTCGAGACGCCCCGGGAACTGCATGCGCACCAGCGCGTACGCCGCCGGAAACGCCAGCGAGAGCGAAAGCAACGTCGTGCCGACGCTCACCAGCAGCGAGTTGAGCATCTGACGACCGATGCCGCTCTCCCACACCGCCTGGAAGTGCTGCAACGTCGGTGCATGCGGCCACAGGGCGAGCGGACGATCGAGACGCTCCAGCGTCGGCATGAACGCCGCGCCGAGCATCCAGATACACGGCAGGAGCATCAGGATCAGCGCAGCCATACGCAACGTCCAGAGCGCCGCGTGCTGTCCCGATGGTCGAAGCGCTTGAAGCACTTGAAGCACTTGAAGCGCTCGAAGCCCTCGAAGCGCTCGAAGCGCTCGAAGCGCTCGAAGTGCCGGTGTGCGCGTCTGCTCAGCCTGCCAAGGCTGCGCAATGGCAGAACTCGCATCCGTGACTGAAGACGCAGCGCGCGCGGAAGACGCGGGGTTCGTCATACGATCGGTCATACCGTTCATCGCGCCCTCGGCTTTCGAATCGACATCCACACGTTGACCGACACCAGTACCGACGCCACGAGCAACATCAACACCGAAGCCGCACCGGCCGGTCCCACACTGAAAAAGCGAAAGCCTGTGTCGTAGACGTAGGTCGACAACGTCTGCGTGGCGTTCCCCGGACCACCACCGGTGAGCGCGTAGACCTTGTCGAACAGCTTGAACGTGTCGATCGAGCGCAACAGCAGGGCCAGGACAAACTGTGGCACGAGCAGCGGCAGCGTGATATCGCGCAGACATTGCCATTCGCTCGCGCCGTCGGTGCGCGCCGCCTCGTACAACTCGGGATCGATGGACTGAATGCCGGCGAGAATGATGAGAAACGCCATCGGTGTCCACTGCCAGACGTCCACGAGAATGAGCGACCAGATCGCCATCCCCGGATCCGAGAGCCATGGCACGCCGGACATGCCGAACTTCGCGAGCCATGCGTTCAGGAACCCGCCGAAATTCAGCCAGTTGCGCCAGATGGCGGAGCACACGAGCGTCGAGAGCATCATCGGCAGGATCAGCAACGGCATGACGAAGCGCCGCCCGCGAAACGCCCGCGAGAACAACAGCGCCAACGCACCACCGAGCGCCACCTCGCATACCGAGGCGACGACGGTGAAATGCACCGTATTGAAGAAGCTCGCTGAAAAGTTGTCGTCGGCGAGTACCGTCCGATAATTCTGCAGTCCTGCAAACGCCCGGTGCCCGGAGGCGTAGTCGACATGAAAGAACGAATCGACCAGCACCCGCAGCACCGGATACAACGCCAGCACGGCGATCACGGCAAACGCCGGTCCAACGAGCCAGACCAGGGGCAACCAGCGACGTACGGCACGCATGGAATCGTCCAATGCCCGAATGGCGTGATCAGTTGGCTGCGGTGGCAATCACCGGTGCGATTTTCTGCGACGCCTGTCGCAGCGCCGCCTCCGGCGTGAGTTGTCCGGTGAGCACCAGTTGCAGCGAATCGCCCAGCAGACTTTCGATCTGCTCCCAGTTTTTAACTCGCGGACGTGCGCGGCCCGCTTCGAGCGCCTTCAATTGATCCGGGTACCAGCGGAATTGCTTCACCAGCGCGGGGTCTTCGAACACGCTCTTGCGGGTGGGGGGAATGCCCATCGCGGCCAGACGCGTCTGCGTCTCACGCGATGTCAGGTACGCGAGGAACGCCTGCGCCAGCGCAGCGTGCCGGGCGTCCTTCGGCACGGCCATCTGCCAGATGCCGAGCATGGGTGCCGATCCCTTCACTTGTCCGGGCGGTGCCTGCAAAGCAACCTCGCCGACAACGCGCGACTGCTTCGGATCGTCCAGCGCGGGCACCCACGCCGGCCACACTTCGATGGCCTGCGCGGCGGCGCCCTTCTGCAACGCATCGCGCACCTCGGCCGCACCGTAGACGGCAACGTCTTTGGGCGCATAGGCCTTGAGCGAGACGAACATCTTCAACGCGGCGAGCGCCTGCGGCGAATCGATCGCGACCTTCCCGTTCGTGTCGATCACGTCACCGCCGTAGGCCCACAGAATCGGCAGAAAGCCCGTAACGACCGGGTTGCCCTTCGTGCCACGGAATACGACGCCGGACACGCTGGTATCGGCGCTGGTCGCCTGCGCGATCTTCAACACGTCGTCCCAGGTGCGCGGGGCTTGCAGTTTGTACTTGGCGAGCAGGTCGCGACGGTAGGCGAACATTTCGACGTTGCCGACGACCGGCAAGGCGTACAGATTGCCGTTCGGTGCGCGCCCCAGCGCCACGGTGGACGCCACCATATCGGCATCGACCAGCGACGCGGGCAGCGGCTTGAGCCAGCCATTTGCCATGAATTCCGGCGACCAGGTGTCGTCCATCATCACGAGGTCGTAAGCGCCGGTCCCCTCGCGCATCGACAGCTTCAGCTTCTGATAGAGATTGGCATTGGGCAGTTTGAGCAACTCGATGTCGGCATCGGGATGCTGCTTCCTGAAGCCCGCCACGGCTTCGGCGAGGCCCTTGCCGTAAATGTCGTCGCGCCCGGCGATCACCAGATCGGCCGCACTCGCGCCTGCCGCCGCAACGAACAGACCGACGGAGGCGGCGACGCAAGCAGCGCGCAGGCGGGTAAATGGTTTCATGCGATCTCTCACTGGGTTGACGACGTCGGTGGCCCTGCGATTGCACACGTGTGCAAATCCGGTACAGAAAATGGCCATTTGCATGGCATGTCCGACATTCTGGCGAGGGATCGTTAAAGAATTGTGGCAGCGAGTCAGGCGCTGCCGACTGTCCAACGACTGTCCAACGAATGACCAACGAATGACCAACGAGGAACCAACGGAGGACCCACAGAGCATCATCAGCGGACCGTCAGGGGAACGCCAGGGCGTCTTGGGGCGCCCGCGTCCCTGTCTACGGTCAACGTCAGCGCACCTTAGGCATCCGGGCGCACGCCCTTGACCGTCGCTGCCGCGTGGCCTGCGGTATCGCTGCGGGGGTCGGTGTGCCGCCGCCCTGCCATCTCCGCGCTGCCAGGATCGCCCGCAGGCAACCGGTGGCTCTCGATGTCCTGAACGACCTGGATGGCAGTCGCGTCGATACCGTCGGTCAACGGCTTCGGATCGAGGCCGATACCCAGCACCATGACCGCCATCGCCCCCAGCAAGGCAAACTCGCGACGGCTCAGATCCTTGAGCGAGGCCACACGTTCATTGCCCACACGACCGAACATCACGCGCTTGTACATCCACAGTGTGTAGGCCGCGCTTAGCACGAGCGTCAGCGAGGCCAGCGCACCGATCCAGAAGTTGGCCTTGATGGCGCCCATCAGCACCAGAAACTCGCCCACGAAACCGGACGTGCCCGGCATGCCGACGTTCGCCATCGAAAACAGCATGGTGAACGCCGCGAAGCGCGGCATGGTGCTCGCCACCCCGCCATATCCGTCGATCGACGCGCTGCCGGTGCGGTCGTACAACATGCCGGTGCACAACAGCATGGCGCCCGACACGATGCCGTACGAAATCATCTGCATGACCGCGCCGTCGGTGCCCATCTCCGAGAAGAGGAACAGGCCGAGGGTTACCAATCCCATGTGCGCCACGGCGGAATAGGCCAGCAGCTTGCGAAGATCGGTCTGCACCAGCGCCACCAGACTCGCGTAAATCACGGCGACGAGCGACAGCACCACCATCAGCGGCGCAAGGAAGTGACTGGCGTCGGGCAGCAGCGGCAAATTGAAGCGCAGCAATCCGTAGCCGCCGAGCTTGAGCATGCCGAGCATCACGGCAGCGCCTGTCGGCCCGTCGAGATGCACTTCCGGCAGCCACGTATGCACCGGCCACATCGGCACCTTGACCGAGAACGCGGCAAGAAATCCGATGAAGAGCATGACCTGCACGGCGAGCGGCAAATGCAGCGCCTGCCAGCGGGCCATGTCGAAGCTCTGCGTCTGCATGTACAGATACAGCATCGACACGAGCATCATCAGCGAACCGGTCAGCGAAAAGAAGAAGAATTTCACCGCCGCGCGGGTCTTGTTGGCGCGTCCATACACGCCGATCAGCAGGTAGAGCGGCAACAGCGTCGCTTCGAAGAAGACGAAGAACAGCATGCCGTCCTGCGCGGTAAATACGCCCTGCATCAGACCGGAGAGCACCAGGAAGCTGCCGAAGTACGCGCTCATGCGCGTGGTCACGGCACGCCACGAGGCCAGCACGACGATGATCGTGGTCACACCGGTCAGGGCAACGAGCCATAGCGAAATGCCGTCGATGCCCACATGCCACGACGCGTCGAACGAGTCGATCCAGCGAAAGCGCTCCACGAATTGCACGCGAGAGGCGCTGGTCTCGAACCCACGCACGAGCGGCACGATCGGCGCGGCCGACATCACGGCAGCGACGAGCGATGCCCAACGCACGGTATTGGGATGACGATCACGGCCGAGCAGCATGACGAGCGCGCCGGCGATGATGGGAAGCCAGATCAGGAGGGACAGGATGGGGAACATGAAGGGTCCTGGTGTGCCGCAACAAAAACGAGCGCAATTGCGCTATGTCGACGCGGCCACGGACGAACCTACCCCTCGCGCATCATTCGACGCGAAACGCGAAAATCAAGGCATATCAATGCCTGCGGAGGGGACGCCGGGCGCAGAGGCGTCAACGAAGGTGGCAAGCATACGCGCGTCAAATGTATTTTGCATCGCAGCAAATTTTACAAATGATTGCGAGTGTGTTGTCCGACTGGCCGGTCGGCGTTTGGTGTATCGCAGGCGGCCTTGCGCGACAAAGCGGGACAAAGCGGGACACGGAGAGCGTGCGAACGCAGCGCAAGCACGGAGAACGCGCGATCAATTGCCGCGCGTTACCGCAAGAGAATCGAAATCGAAACGTCGATCAGGCCTTCGGACGACGCAGATCGAACATCGGACCGATCTCGGCATAGTCGCCGAGATACCCGGCGCGCATGACCGGGTGCGCGCGGGCGGTGTCGAAGAGGCCATCGTCGTTCAGGAACTCGCGACGAATATGCACGCCGACCACCTGCCCCAACGTCAGCCAGTTGTTCATGGGCTTGCCGTCGAGGTCGTGCATGCGCACCACTTGCAGCAGTTTGCATTCGAGCGACGCAGGCGACTCGGCCACGTGCGGCACGCTCACATTGACGCCGGGCGCCTTGGTAAGGCCCGCGAGCTCGAACTCGTCCACCTCGTGCGGTACGGGCGCCGACGACTGATTCATCTGTTCGACGAGGGTTTTGCTCGTCAGATTCCAGACAAACTCGCGCGTGGCTTCGATGTTGGAGAGCGAGTCCTTGTAACCCTCGCTGCAAAACCCGATGATCGGCGGGAAAGTGGCGAATGCGCCGAAGAAACTGTAGGGCGCGAGATTGGCGCGGCCTTGCGCATCGCGGCTGGAAATCCAGCCGATCACGCGCGGCGCGACAATCGCCTTGAACGGGTCGTGCGACAGGCCGTGGCCTTTGGCCGGATCGTAGAAATGAACGTCGTCGGATTGGGACATGAGAATGGATAAGCGATGGAGTGTGGTATTGCGTCGATGCTATCGCACTCTGACGATCTGCGTTCGCCGTCCATTGTTTCCGATGGCCCGTCGCGCACCTCCCCAACGTGCAGACTTCAGCGGCAACGTCACGTCGATGCGCTGCGTCCCAGGCGCGCGATCAGGTCGCGGTGCATCGGCCATTGCGCGGCCAGCGCCGCCGGGTCGGCCATTTCGAAATCTTCGAAAGCGAAGCCCGGCGCGACGGTACATCCGACGAGTGCGTAATGTGTCGACGGCGGTGTCGACGGCGCCGGTTGTGCAGCAAACCAATGTCCGGCCGGCACGACATGCTGGAGCTGTTCGCCGCTCGCGACATCGTGACCGAGGCGCGTGGTAATCAGCTTGCCGTCCATATCGATCTCATGGATCAATAGCGTCCCGCCAAGGTGGAAATGCCAGACTTCGTCGCTGAGAATGCGATGGAATGCAGAAAAGTCACCGGCTTCGAGCAGATAGAGAATCGCAGTCGAGATACTGCGAGCGCCGGAGAATCCGCTCGGTAACGCTTGAGCGGCGACCGTCTCTGCGGCCCGATACGTCTCCCGATAATGTCCTCCCTCGGGGTGCGGCAACAGGCCAAGCGCAGCGACGAGATCGGCAGCGGAGAATGCGGCTGTGGACATAACGGACTCCTTGGAAAGTCTTCACACGATATCGCATGTCGCTATCGTCACGAAGGCAAACCCCGCGTGATTCGCCTGACAAAACAATGATTCCGACAGATAAAACAGGCCGCAAATCGATCACCGTGTCGCACCTACCCCGAACGGCGCATCGCGCAAGACCGAGCGCATAAACGCGGCCCGCATCGGCGAGATTTTTCGATTTGTGCGACGATTGCCGTTGCGTCGCGCCAGGCGACGCGTTTTTCATTGCACGCGCCGTTTTTGGCGCCGTCGGATCATGTCTGCCACACTCAAGATTGACTTTGTTTCGGATGTCGCCTGCCCGTGGTGCGCCATCGGCCTTGCCTCGTTGAAGACGGCACTTGCCCGTCTGGGTAACGAGGTCGACGCCGACCTGCACTTCAGCCCCTTCGAACTGAACCCCGACATGCCGGTGGAGGGCGTGCCGCTTGCCGACTACATGTCGCGCAAGTACGGTCTGTCGCCGGAGCAACTGGCGCAGAATCAGGCGAACATCAGTGCACGCGCCGCCGCAGAAGGTTTTCCGATGCGCATGGATTTGCGCACGCATGCGTACAACACGTTCGACGCGCACCGCCTGCTGCACTGGGCGCAGACGCTTGGCAACGACAAGCAACTCGCGCTCAAGGAAGCCCTGTTTCGCGCTTACTTCGTCGAGGGCAAGCGTACGAGCGATCCGGAAGTGCTGGTCGATGCTGCGCAACAGGTCGGGCTCGACGCCACACGTGCGCGCGAGATCCTGTCGACGCACGAGTACGCGGAGCAAGTCCGTGCGCTTGAGCGTCACTATCAGAATCTCGGCATCACCTCCGTGCCCGCGATTATCTTCAACAACCGCCATCTGGTGAGTGGCGGCCAGCCGCCCGAAGTCTTCGAGCAAGCCATTCGTCAGATTCTGGCCGAGGGCTGAACCGTCATGTCGTCGTTGCCCCCGACCGCCGCCCCCTCGACGGTGAGCGCCCCAGCGGCGCACTCGCACGAACCGCCCACGACCGGACGCGGGCTTGCCATGACGGCGATTCTCCTCGCCGTCTCGCTGGCCAGTCTCGATACCGCCATCGCCAATACGGCCCTGCCGCAAATGGCGCTCGATCTGAAAACCACGCCCTCGGCCTCGGTCTGGATCGTCAATGCCTATCAGCTGGCGATGGTCGCCACCTTGCTGCCGTTTGCCTCGTTGGGCGAGCGTGTCGGGCACAAGCGCGTTTTCATGTGGGGCGTGGCGCTGTTTCTCGTCGCGTCGCTGCTGTGTGCGCTGTCCCCTTCATTGGGCTTTCTCGCCGGCGCGCGCGTGCTGCAAGGGGTGGGTGCGGCGGCGGTGATGAGCGTCAATATTGCGCTCATTCGCTTCCTGTACCCGGCCGCGCAATTGGGACGCGGTGTCGGTCTCAACGCGCTGATCGTCGGCATCTCGTTTGCCATCGGGCCGACCGTGGCGTCGCTGGTGCTTGCGTTTGCGAGCTGGCCCTGGTTGTTCCTCATCAACGTGCCGACGGGATTGCTGGCGCTGGCGTTCTCGCGTCGCAATCTGCCGGACACCCCACGCAGCGAGCACAAGCCGGACATGATCGCCGCGCTGCTCAACGTGCTGACCTTCTCGCTGTTGATCTTCGCGCTGAGTCAGAGCGCGCAGCAGGCCGACTGGCATTTGACACTCGCCTGCTTCGTGGGCGCCCTCGTGTTCGGATGGGCATTGATTCGGCGTGAGCGCGGTCATCGTGCGCCGATGCTGCCGGTGGACCTGTTGCGCCTGCCCGCGTTCGCATTGTCCACGCTCACGGCGATCTGCGCCTTTGCCACGCAGGGGTTGGGGCTGGTGTCGTTACCCTTCTATTTCGAGAACGTGCTGCATCGCAGCCCGATCGAGACCGGGTTCCTGATGACGCCCTGGCCGTTCTTCGTGGCCGCTATTGCGCCGGTCGCCGGACGCTTGTCCGACAAGTACCCGCCGGGCGCATTGGGCGCCATCGGCCTGGCGATGCTCAGCGCCGGGATGGCCTTGCTGGCGATCATGCCGGAGCAGGCGCAGTTATGGGATATCGGCTGGCGCATGGCGTTGTGCGGTCTGGGTTTCGGCTTCTTTCAATCGCCGAACCTGAAGGCCTTCATGCACAGTGCGCCGCCGGAGCGCAGTGGCGGCGCGAGCGGGATGGTGGGCACATCGCGTCTGCTCGGACAGGCGACCGGCGCTGCGCTGGTCGCCCTGGCGCTCGGCCTGTTCGGCACGCACGGCTCGACGTGGGCACTGGCGTGGGGCGCCGTGTTTTCTGCGGCGGGATGTGTTGCGAGCGGAATGCGGTTGGTGGGCAAGCGCGCGCATTGATCCCGTCTGGCGTCACTGGAACGCAAAGCCCCGCCAAGGTGCGGGGCTTTGTGCGGTGGCGTCGTATTGACGACGTGTCACCTCGCGTGGTCGTCCACCCGTTTCCAGATCGAGATCGGCACGTCTCCATTCGGACGTGGCGTCACGCGATAGCTCAACACGTCGCCGTTCAATTCGAAATGGCGAGTCTGCGTTTGCCCTTCCCAATTCGGAAATGACGCGCTCCGGATGTGAAAGCTCAACGTGCCGGCCGCCGCGTCGACGTTCAGCGTGCCGAAGTGCGTGCTGGACCCGATGACGGCCGCCTTGTATTCCTCCGCGGAAGCAACGGCCTTATCCCCGGAGGCAAATTTCACTCGCTCCGATTTGAAGATTTGCAGCGAGTAATGACCTTGCGCGTCGATCACGAGCATTCCTTTCGGGTCGGCGCCGTAGTCGCGTGCGCGCGAACCGTCGGGGTGTTGAACGTCTGCCGCGACCAACGTCCATGTCCCTGCCAGCGCGCGTTGGTCCGTCTTCACGTCCGCTTGCGCGGCGTTCGCCGTCAGTCCACACGCCACAAGCATCGCGCCGATCGCGCTCCATTGGCACACCGTCTGAGCCTTCATGCCTCGTTTCCTTTTCCGATTGGGTTGGCACAGCGCGACAACCGTTGCCGCGCACCGCTGACGCTTCATTTCACGCGTCGATGCTACCTGCGCAAAACTTCAGTGGATGCGATAATTCGGCACTCTCAGTTCAGAGATTCTGCACAATGATGCAACCCAATCTCGACATGGATGCGCTGCGCACGTTGATCGCGACGCAAAAGCTTGGCAGCCTGAATCGGGCCGCGGAGCGGATCGGCCGGTCGCAATCTGCCGTCAGCCAGCAGATGCGAAAGCTCGAAGCACAGGTGGGGATGCCCCTGTTCCGGCGTAAAGGACGCGGCCTCGCGCTCACCGATGCCGGAGAAAAAATCGTCTCGTATGCGCATCGCATTCTCGATCTGAACGACGAGGCAGTCCGGTCGGTGCGCGCGGCGTCGGTCGAAGGCGTGGTGCGCTTCGGTTTGCCGGGCGACTTTGCAGAAACGTGGCTGCCAGCGGCGTTGGGGCAGTTCAAGAGGACGCATCCGGGTGTTCGCGTGGAAGTGGCGGTTGAGCGAAACGGTGCACTACTCGAACGGCTCGACCGGGGTGAGCTCGACATGGTGCTGGCAATGGGCTACGAGACGCGCGCCGATGCCGAACCGGTCGCCACACTGCCCATGACGTGGATCGGTCCGGCGCACGCGCATGGCGCGACGCGGCCGGGTGAGTCGGGTAAGCCGGGTGAGTCAGGTGAGCCGCTCGATCTGGCACTTTACAACGCGCCATGCTTTTTCCGGCGCGCCGGCCTGGCAGCGCTCGACAAGGCGGGTATTTCGTGGCGCGTCGCCTACACCACGGCGAGCATTCAGAGTTTGTGGTCAGGGGTTGCCGCAGGGCTCGGCATCACGCTGCGAACGGCCGCCGGACTACCTTCGACGTTGAAACCGCTCGGTGAACGGGATGGGCTTCCTGCGCTACCGGACGTTACGTTGTGTCTGCATGCCGCACATCAAGAAATGCCACCTGCGCTCGCGCACTTGAAGCAGACCATCGGGCAAGGCGTATTGGCAAACCTATCGGGTTGAGTCATCGGCGCACCTCCTAAGCTCGCGCAGCCAGCCGGGCGAGAGGCGTTGTCGACTTCACCAAGGCACGCCAGGTCTATTTCACAGACGCCGCATCACAAAAGATCGCGGCGCGCAGTTTCAGCGTTGCGAGCGACACCAGGATTACCGGCGTGCTTCCTGCATTCACCAGGGCAGGCATCGCCCGCGTCAACGTAACGATCGGTGAGGACGCCACACCGACCAAGGTGGCGCAAAGCACGATGGACCTCGGTGGTCAGTTCGGCCTGTTGTCAGTGCGCACGCGCGAATACGCGAACGAGTTTTTCATCGCGGATTCGAGTCAGTCACGAACCGTTGCGTAGAAGTACGCGGGGCGACGCAAAGCGCATCGCGAAGACAGACGATTCACCCGCGCGAACGACATCAATAGCGTTCCCACGCGACAACGGTTGTCGACATCGCCTCCCCCGGATCGTCTCTCACTCCACCGTCACCGACTTCGCCAGATTCCGCGGCTTGTCCACATCGGTGCCCCGTGCCACTGCGGCGTGATACGCGAGCAGTTGCATCGGAATGGTGTGCAGAATCGGCGAGAGCAGACCGTAGTGTTCGGTCAAGCGGATCACCTCGATATCGGGTCCGGGCGATAGCCCGCAATCGCTATCCGTAAAGACGTAGAGCTTGCCATTGCGCGCACTCACTTCGTGCATATTCGATTTCAGTTTTTCCAGCAACTTGTCGTTGGGCGCCACCGCCACCACCGGCATCTCGTCACTCACCAACGCCAGCGGTCCATGCTTGAGCTCGCCGGCCGGATACGCTTCCGCGTGGATGTACGAAATCTCTTTCATCTTCAGCGCGCCCTCCATCGCCACCGGATAATGCAGCCCCCGCCCGAGGAAAAGGATGTCCTGTCGGCGCGTCAACTGTTCCGCCCAGCCGATGATCTGCGGCTCCAGTGCGAGCACCTTGGCAATCGCATCCGGCAGATGACGCAACGCCTTGAGATGCCGCTGCTCATCCGCCTCGGACAGACGATTGCGGGTTTGCGCCAACGTCAACGCCAGAATGAACAGCGACACCAATTGCGTCGTGAACGCCTTGGTCGAGGCCACGCCGATCTCCACCCCTGCCCGCGTGAAAAACGTCAAGGCGCATTCGCGCGCCAACGCACTCGTCGCCACGTTGCAGATCGCCAGGGTATGCAACATCCCCCGTTGCTTCGCCACGTGCACGGCGCCCAGCACGTCCGCCGTCTCGCCGCTCTGTGAGACAGCGACGACGAGCGTCCTCTCGTTCGGCACACTGTCGCGATAGCGATACTCGCTAGCAATCTCCACACTCACCGGCACCTGCGCCAGACTCTCGATCCAGTACTTCGCCGTCAACGCCGCGTGATAACTCCCGCCGCACGCCAGCAACAGCACCGAATCCACCGCGTTGAACACACGCCATGCGTTGTCGCCGAACAACTCCGGCATGATCGAGGTCACGTCGAGCAACGTGTCGGCCACCGCGCGCGGTTGCTCGAAAATCTCTTTCTGCATGTAATAACGATACGGCCCGAGATCCGCCGCACCGCTGTGCGCCGCCACCTGGTTCACGGCGCGCTCGACACGTTGCCCCTGCGCATTCACCACCCAGTAGCGATGCAACTGTACATCCGCCACGTCGCCGTTCTCCAGATACACGATGCGATCGGTAACGTTCGCGAGCGCAATCGCATCGGAGGCCAGAAAGTTCTCACCGTCGCCAACGCCGACAATCAGCGGCATGCCGTCGCGTGCGCCCACCAGCCGATGCGGTTCGTCACGGCAGATCACAGCGATCGCATAGCTCCCGCACAATTGAGCGGCGGCCGCTTTGACTGCCTCGAACAAATCGCCGTCGTAGAGATGATCGATCAGATGCGCGATGACTTCGCTGTCCGTCTGGCTCGCGAATGTGTAGCCCTGCGTCACCAGCATGGCGCGCAATGCCTCGTGATTCTCGATGATGCCGTTGTGCGACAGCGCGATGCGCGGTGTCTGCGCGTTCGGCGAGAAGTGAGGATGGGCGTTGTCGGTAATCGGCTTGCCGTGCGTCGCCCAGCGCGTGTGCGCAATCCCTGTGTACCCCGCAAGCCCGAGCCGTGCCACCTCCTGCTGCAGATTCGCTACACGCTCGACGCTGCGCGCCCGAACCAGGTCGCGGTCACGATACAGCGCAACGCCGCATGAGTCATACCCGCGATACTCAAGGCGCTTCAACCCGTCGACCAGATTGGGCACGATGTCCCGTTGCGCCACCGCGCCGATGATTCCACACATAACGCTTCTCCAGAAGGATTCGTTGCCAGCCAGTGAAGCGATGGTAGAGTCGTCGAACTGAAATTAATCTTCAACGTTTACATCGAAATGAAATTAAAATTCATGCACTGCATGAGGTGAAATTAAATTTCATTCACTTCGTGCCACAGGAATCGACATGCCGCCTCTCACCCTCGACGATCTGGACTTGCGTATCCTGGGCGTACTTCAGACCGACGCCTCCATTTCGAATCTGGAATTGTCGCGACGCGTCCATGCGTCTGCACCGACATGCTTGCGACGCGTACGCGTACTCAGAGAGGCCGGGATCATTGCCCGCCAGATCGCCATCATCGACACCGCGAGGCTCGGCCCGACGCTGCGCGCCGTCGTCGAAGTGAGCCTGGACAGGCAAGCCGCTGAGGACTACGACGCCTTCGAAGCCTACATCTGCGAAGAACCCGCCGTGACGCAGTGCTACCGCGTTTCGCCGGGACCGGACTTCGTGCTCATTGCCGAGGTGCCCGACATGGCCGCCTACGACGAGCTCGCGCGCCGCATCTTCAAAAGCGCCGCCAACATTCGCAACGTACGCACGTTCTTTTCGACCCGTTGCGCCAAGTTCGAAGCGAATGCGCCGGTTCATGCGAAAGCGTCTCGCTGAATGAAAATGTTCATTTGAACATCCGACATCGTCATTTGAATGTCATTCTCGGCTGTCAAAGTGGCGCCCATTCCAGAACGAATGGGCAACGCCCGACCGCCCGATGGACCTTTCCGAACGTCAGACCCGTATCGTCGCGCTCTTTCGCCAGCATGGAGAGATGAGCGTTGACGCCCTCGCCGACCACTTCGGCGTAGCAACGCAAACGATTCGCCGCGATGTAAACACGTTGTGCGACGCGAACGTGCTGCGTCGCTATCACGGCGGCGCGCGTCTCATGCCCCCCGGCACGAATCAGCCATACGAGGTGCGCCGGGTGCGCAATCTCGAAGGGAAGCTGCGTATCGGACATGCCGCCGCCGAGCGCATTCCGGACGGCGCGACCGTGCTGCTGGGCATCGGCACCACGCCGGAACAGGTCGCCGTCGCCCTGATGCATCGCAAACGCCTGTGCGTCATTACGAACAACCTGCGTGCGGCGCTCGTGCTTGCCAACAATCCCGAACATCGCGTGATCGTGCCCGGTGGCGAATTGCGCTCGCCCAATCCCGAGATTCTCGGCGACGAAGCGGACCGGCTGTTTCGTGCTTATCGGGCCGACGTGGGCGTGTACAGCGTTGGCGGTATCGACGACGACGGCACGCTGCTCGATTACGACCGCCATGAAGCGGCGTCGCGCGAAGCGCTGCGTGAGGCCAGCCGGTATCGCATGCTTGTGGCCGACGCCTACAAATTCACGCGCAAGCCGAGCGTGCGCGGCGGTCAGCTCGCCGAGCAGGACCTTGTGATTACGGATGCGCCGGTGCCCGACACGTTGCGTCAGCGCCTGCCGATCGCATCGCCGGAAATCCTTGTTGTCTGAACCCGTCGCCACCACACCTCATTTCGCATGCCCACGTCCCCGTTCACGCCCGCCCTCGCAACGAGATCGCCCACCATGCCATCCATCCCCATGCGTTCGTTCAACTGGCGCGTAGCCGCTATCGGTGCGAGCGTCGCCGCCTGTCTTTTCGGTGCGGTGATGCCGCTCGCGGCCAGTGCGACCCCGCTCATCGTCGCGCATCGCGGCGGGACCGGCGATACGCCGGAAAACACGGTGCAAGCCTTTACCAACGCACTGCAAAACGGCGCGCAAGCCTTGTGGATGACCGTGCAGGTCACGCGCGACGGCGTACCGGTGATGTACCGCCCGGCCGATCTTTCCGCACTGACCGACGGTCGCGGCAAACTTGCCGACCTCGACTATACCGACGTGAAGCGGCTCAACGCCGGCTATGCCTTTGCTCGCAAGGACGCGGCGGGCCAGACGGTCTACCCGTATCGCGACCACCCCCTGCCCATCCCCACGCTGCGGGAGGCGCTCGCCGCTGTCCCCGCAGACGTCCCCGTGCTGCTCGACATGAAGCAGACGCCCGCGGCACCGCTGGTCGAAGCCGTCATCAAGGTGCTCGACGACATGCATGCGTGGTCACGCGTGCGTCTCTACTCCACGGAAGCCGAGGCTACCGACCGCATGCGTGAGCGCCGCCCGCAAGCCCAGTTGTTCGAATCGCGCGACGCAACACGCAACCGACTCGTTGCCGCAGCGCTGGCTGGTCAATGCACCACCCCGCCGGCGCCGGGCACGTGGGCCGGCATCGAGTTCCATCGTCAGGTCGAAGTGGTCGAGCGTTTCACGCTGGGCGAAGGCATCTCGAAGGTCGTCGCCAACTGGTGGACGCCCGCCGCCGTGCAGTGCTTCAAAGCGCGCGGCAACGTGCATCTCGTCGCGTTCGGTATCGAAACGCCGCAGGACTTCGAAGCCGCGTCGCAATTGGGGTTCGATGCGGTGATGACCGACTCGCCCGCTCGTTTGCGCGACGCGCTGACCAGGCAAGGCAAGGACATCGCCAGGTAACTCGACGAGGGCGACGCGCACAACGCGCAGCACCGCCGCAGGGACCTCTTTCCCCACGCCCGGCGGCGGCACGCACATCGGATATCCCTCGTCGGTGGCAACGTCTGCGAGGGGAACTCGGGAATTTTGTACTTAGTACTTCTAATTTATGAATCGATTCGCCAATCCGGGACATGACACCGGAACGCGGATCGCCTTTTTTGACTTCCCCGTCAGAACTCACTCAGGAAACACACCATGAAGTCTTTCGCGAAATCTCTCGCGCTTGCGCCGCTCTCCCGCGCCGCCGTGCTGGTGATCGGCTGCAGTACCGCCACGCTCGCCTGCGCCCAGTCCAACGTTACGCTCTACGGGATCGTCGACGGCGGCATTGGCTATGCCAGCAACGTGGCATCGGTCACGCGTGCGGGCGCGGCAGGACGTCCCGCTGTCCTGACCGGCGCGTCGAACTACGCGTTCCAGAGCGGCACTTGGCAGGGCAGCCGCTGGGGCATTCAGGGCTCGGAAGATCTGGGCGGCGGATTGAAAGCGCTGTTCCGTCTCGAGAATGGCTTTAACATCGGTAACGGCACGGCCAGCCAGGGGGGCGCAGAGTTCGGCCGTCACGCCTATGTCGGTTTGCAGGACAAAGCTTATGGCACCGTCACGCTGGGTCGTCAGTACGATCCGCTGATCGATCTCGTCGGCTCGGTGGGCGGCACCGCCCTGCTCTCGGGCGTGGGCGCACACCCGGGCGACGTCGACAATCTCGACCACAGCTCGCGCGTCAACAACAGCGTGAAATACCGGTCGCCGACGTGGGGCGGATTCACCTTCGGGGCGATGTACGGCTTTGGCGGCCAGCCCGGCACGATGGGGCGTCAGAACACCTGGGGCTTCGCCGGCCAGTATGCCAACGGCCCGCTGACGTGGGGCGTCGGCTACTCGCACGCCAACAACGACAAGGCGAGCGCCACGGATACGACCATCGGGAGTTGGGCAGGCTCGTCGGAATCGGCCTTTGCGTCGTCCATCAACGCCGGATATGCCAGCGCCAGATCGCGTGACATCGTCGCCACCGCCATGACGTACCAGTTCGGCAACACCACGCTCGGCGCAAACTACAGCCACACGGAGTACTCGGCGGGCACGTACTCGCGCTTCACGCGCACGGCCAAGTTCGACACGGTCGGCGTGCTGGGCATGTATCGCTTCACGAATGCGTTCCGCTTCGGCGGCGGATACAGCTTCACGAACGTGAATGCCCCGGCGGCGAATGCATCAGGCGCGAAATACCATCAGTTCAACCTCGCCGCGTTCTACAACCTGTCCAGGCGCACGGAGCTGTATGCATTGGCGGGATACCAGAAGGCATCGGGGAACACTCTCGACGCCTACGGCAACGTGGTCGACGCCACGGCGTCGGTGGGCGATGCGGCCAACGGCATGTCGTCTGCCACCAGCTCGCAGACGGTCGTGCGTCTGGGCGTCAGTCACGTGTTCTAAGCCGAAATGAAAATCTGGCTGGCGACGGGCCACGCGCACGCAGTCCCAGCCAGAGCTCGGCCTGCGAGCAAGGTAATGTCATGACGGCGCCGGAGACGACAATATCCCGACGACGACACCGATGACCGCGCGTTCGTCCAGCGATTACGCTGCCTGCGCGGGCAACACAGGCTCGAACTGCACGCGCGGTCGCGGCAACGTCGTGACCGCATGCATCTGGGCGCGCAGCCAGTCGCGCGGGCTGCTGCCCGTCTTGCGCCGGAAAGCGCGCGCCAGCGCCGAGGCGCTGTCGTAACCCACTTCCTGCGCTACACGCGCGATCGGCTGACCGTCACGCAAACGCTTCTGCGCCAGCCCGATGCGCCAGTCCAGCAGATAATCCGCCGGCGACTGCCCGACCACTTCGCGAAACTGTGCGGCGAAATTCGCCCGCGACATGTTCGCGGTGCTTGCCAACGTCTCTACCGTCCACGGCTCGCCCGGCTGGTTATGGATCACGTTCAACGCACGGGCGAGGCGCGGGTCGCCCAATCCGGCCAGCATGCCGAAGCTCACAAGACGATGCTCCAGCACGTGCCGCAACAGTTGAATGACCAGCAGTTCGAACAAGCGGTCCATCACGGCCAGGCGCCCGCAATTCTGTCCGAACGCTTCCGCGAACAGCCAGTTCAAGGTGAGTTCGAGCGTGGAAAGGGATTTCGTAGGCAGGACAAGGAAGTCAGGTAACGCGGCCACGAGCGGATTGTTGTGACCACCGTCGAACGACAACGAACCGCACACCAGTTCCGTGCGATCCGCTTCGCCTGAGAGCAATTGATGATGGTTGCGACGCGGAAAGAAGATCAGCGACGGCTCGTCGATCTGTCGTCGTGCGCCGTCTTCCGTGACCAGCGCCACTTCGCCCGAGCGCAGCAAGTGGAGATGCCCACCGTCATGCGCATCGATACCGTAGCTGGCGATACCACACATGCCGCCGCTATGAAACACACCGGCGCGAACGCCGAAATTCGAAATCAGGGTGGAGAGCCGGTCCATGGCGCACTCGTTGAAATAACCCGGTGCGCCGATTATGGAGGATTTATCAAACCCTTGCTTGGACCGGACCTACCCTGCAAACGGCGGGAAAGTCCGTTGCCGGCCCCGACGTCAATACACGCGTCAGGTGCGATCAGGCGCGGCTGTCGGCAAGCGCCGCAGCGGTCCCGATTTCCGAGCGGACTTCGGCGCGCGAACGGCCGATCGACGGCGCTTGTTGCAGCAGCGAGGGGTACGTTTCGAGCGATTGATCGAGCTTTCCGGAAGCGCGTGCCTGACGCAGTTCTTCAAGGACTTGCGCGCGGCTCAGGCCTTGAGACACAGCGGGTTGACCCGCGTCCGCCGTTTGGGTGTCGGCGAAAGCCGGTACGGAAGCCAGCGAGACAGTGGCGATCAGGGCGGCGGCAAAGATACGTGCGTTCATGATGAAACTCCTTTCGGTCGGCAACAATGGCCGGATGTCGAATCCCGCGAAGCGCCCATTTTCGTGATCGGATGGACGCTATCGGGTATGACTGAAGATTACGAAAGGACGCCGCGCGCTGCGCGGCAGGACGTCTACAAGATGCAACCGTTCGTCCAGTTCTGATGTCGGCGATCGCTCGGCGATTGCGCAGCGCTATGACGGCGATAGCGAGCCTCGATGGGATGGCCGAAAATGCCGGAATGATGGCCGACGACACGCTGCAAGTGCCGACCCAATAGCAGGAATGACCACAGGGGGAATGACCTCAGAGGGAATGATCCCAGAGGGAATGACGACAGGAGGAATGGCGGCAGCGAAAATCAGGACAGTGGGAACGACAGCAGCGGCAATGACGGCAACGGGAATTACGACTGCGTGACGCGCTTGCCGACCTTGATGTCCGTGAGCGGAACGACGGTGGCCGCAGCGTTGCCGAGCAGGCGGCGCAGCACCGCGGGCTGCGCGACGAGGTCCGCCAGCGTGTAGCGATCGAGCACCGCGAAGTAGGAACGCAACGCCTCACCCAGAACCCCGCGCAGATTGCACGCGGACGTAATCACGCAAGCGTTGTCGCCTTGGTGGAAGCACTCGACCATCGCGAAATCGGGCTCCATCGCCCGCACCACGTCCCCCAGGCCGATGCGCTCGGGGGGACGTCCGAGACGAATGCCGCCTGCCCGCCCGCGCACCGTGTGAAGGAAGCCCAGTTGCCCCAGCTTCTGAACGATCTTCACGAGGTGGTTTTTGGGAATGTCGAAGGCGTCCGCCACCGACTGCACATGCACCAGTTCGTCGGGATGAACCGCGACGTAGATCAAAGTGCGCAGACTGTAATCGGTGTGGTCGGTAAGTCGCATGCGACGGCGAACAAGAGGCGGCTGCGGGAATGAACAAGGCAGTGCTTCGCACCGCCCCGGATGAATATTCGAGGCAGTTTAACATGGCCCCGATTTGCATCTTATGTCCCATGCCCGACTAACGAAAGTGGGCGGATTGAGCGAAAAGCGACGGGCAATCGACGGCGCATTTCCCAACGGGATCGAATTGGTCAATTTGTGAAAGTGAGCCGACAGCGCGGAATCAGAAGATGCCGTCGCGCCCTAGTCCTGCAACCGTTCGAGCCCCGGCGCGCTTAAATCGCCCCCCAGCGAAAGGAGTTTCCATGGAGTTCTCATGTCATGCGAACCCGTCAATGCCGAACGCTCTGACATCGGTGTCCGCGTCCGTCACGCAAGGATCAACATCCGTGTCTTGCCAAACGACGCGTTGGTGGCCCGCGCTGACACACCTGTTCCTCTCCGACAAGGCGCACGACGCTTCGTGCGAGTTCCGACGGTTACTGGACGCTACATCGGCCCCACAACAAATTTTTGCGTTCACCTGCCTCACTCGATATGTGGCTCCAGCCCATTCGGGTGCCTTGCAATGGAAGGTGTTCGACGACGCCCCGCCAAACTTCGTGGTCGGCAATCTGGAAGTCAAAGGCTGTCCCGACTGGATGTCATCCACCGATGATCCCATCACGCTGGCGCATGACGATCGGATGCGGCTAAGCCATACCCTTGGACGTCATGCTATTCCGGAAATCGCTTCAGCCCCTCATTCGGAAGTTCGCACCCACTTGCACCGAATTCTGGCGCAACTCGATGCTGCTTCCCGCGTCGACCTCACGACAAATCGGCTCTCAACGGCCCGTCGGATATTCGGCGCTTCTGCGGTGGGTGACGTGTCGACGAGAAGGGCCGATGTTCAAATCCGCGAGCTGACCGCAGAGGACGCCACGCCTTTTCAGGCGTTGCGACTTCATGCCCTGCGTATGAACCCGACAGCGTTCGAAATGGATTACGACGAGGAAGTCGAATTGAGTCCGACGTCGGCATGGGCCAAAGCCACGAAATCCCCCAACGGTATTGTCATTGGCGCGTTCGACGACAACGGCCTGATCGGCATGCTCGGACTGCGGCCGCTGGTCGCGAGAAAGCGCTCGCACAACGCAGCGCTCTGGGGAATGTTTGTCCACGAAAAAGCCTCAGGGCGAGGCATCGGACGCCAATTGCTGTCGTCCGCGATTGCCCTCGCGCGCACGATGCCGCAACTCACACGCCTGAGTCTCGTCGTGAGTGCCGCCTCAGCATCGGCAATTTCGCTGTACGAGTCACAAGGCTTCGTGAAAACCGGCACAGATCCTGATTCGCTTCGTTGCGATGGTCGGTCGTACGACGCCATCCACATGAATCTTCCGATCGTGGAAGCCGCCGATACGCCGACGAATGGATTCACGGTCCACTCGGCGGCACCCGGTGCAGTTGACCGAATGGACCTCGCAAGGACTTACCAGCGCACCGTCAACCCGCCCATCCACGAGTAATCGTAGGTTTGCGGATTCAAGCCACGCCGGTACCCGACGTCGAGATCCATCCATGACGTCGGGCTGTAAATCGCGCCGAGGATCATGAACGCCGGGTTCGTCTTCTGAGCGAAATCCGGATTTTGGGCCGTGCCAATATCGACGATCAGTTGCGTGGACGGCAGCACCCGATAGAGCACCGCGGCGGACACCTTCCACACGCCCTGCCGCTGGGCCTGCCGGTTCGCCTGATATGCGGCACCCGCATTGGCCAGAAACGTCCAGTCGTCGATCTGATACTGCGCGAGCAATGTCGCCCCGGCATTCACGCGGCCGGTGCCGAGTCCGCGCTGATCGTTGCCGGACGGAAACGTCAGGTACGGCTTCAAGCCGACGCTGAACGCACCATCGTCATACATACGCCACTTCGCGCCGGTCTCCACGTCGCCGACACCGCTGCCGGCCGACTCGGAACGATTTTGAATGTTGGTATACGGCACGTTGACGTAAAGATCGAGCGCTTCGCCGAAGCCCCGGGTGAGTGTGCTGTTCCAGAGCGTTTGACGCCCGATATCCGGTTGTTTCGACGTCACTTCGCCGTTCGTCTCGAATTGCCAGTTTCCGTCGCCTTGCGTGCCGGTATCGTCGGAGGTCAGCGGGTGGGCCGCGAAAGCGCTGAGCGGGCAGAACAGCGCCAGATACATCAGTTGCTTCTTCATGAGTCGTTCTCGATGTGCGTGTGCCGCCCCGATGCCGCGCATGGATTTCGCGCAGTTCGGGACGTGAATGTGAGCGCCGGGCTCCCGCCCTCGTGGGCAGGAGCATTCCAGCGATTCGGGTGTCGAATGACTATCAGGCTTCGCTCAGAACCAGCGACCGAAGCGTCGGATGTAGATCGTCTTGACCGTCTGGGCGAGCATGATGTAGCCGAGCATGGTCGCCACAAGCCAGTAGAAGTACGAGCCCGGCAGACTGACGAACCCCATGGCTTGCGCGAACGGCGAGTACGGCAGCCAGCAGGCGATCGCAATCGCGACCGATGTCGAGAGCATGATCGGCAGCGCCGGCGTGCTTTGCAGAAACGGAATCTTCTGCGTGCGCAACAGGTGGACCACCAGCGTCTGCGAAACCAGCCCTTCAATGAACCAGCCGGAATTCATGATGACCTGCCCGCCCGCGCCGCCGTGCAGGTGATAGAGCGCGCCCGCACCGAAGACCGTCCACATCAATGCATAGGTGGTGATATCGAAGACCGAGGAGGTCGGCCCGATCCACAGCATGAAGCGACGAATGTTGCCGGCATCCCACTTGCGTGGCTTCTTGAGGAACTCCGGATCCATGCGGTCCCACGGCAGGAACATCTGCGAGATGTCGTACACGAGGTTCTGCACGAGCAGTTGCACCGCGAGCATAGGCTCCCACGGCAGGAAGGCGCTCGCCACGAGCACCGAGAACACGTTGCCGAAGTTCGAGCTGGCCGTCATGTTCAGATACTTGAGGATGTTGCCGAACGTCTCGCGCCCCTTGATCACGCCGGCCTCCAGGACCATCAGGCTCTTTTCGAGCAGGATGATGTCGGCGGTTTCCTTGGCGATGTCGGCGCCGGTGTCGACCGAGATGCCCACGTCGGCGTCGCGCAACGCGGGGGCATCGTTGATACCGTCGCCCAGGAAGCCCACGGTATGGCCGTTGGCTTGCAGGGCCTTGACCACGCGAGCCTTGTGCAGCGGCGCGAGTTTGGCGAACACGGTCGTGCGACCGACCACGTCGCGCAGCGTTGTATCGTCCATCGACTCGATGTCCGCCCCCAGCAACGGCGTGCCCGGCTCGATCCCGACCTGGCGGCACACTTTCATCGTCACGATCGGGTTATCGCCGGTGAGGACCTTGACCGTCACACCATGCTCGCGCAGTGCCGCGATCGCGGGGGCGGCCGAATCCTTGGGCGGATCGAGGAACGTCAGGAAACCGCAGACGGTCAGGCCGTGCTCGTCGGACGTCTTGTACTGGTTTTTCGTCTCGCCCGCCGGAATGTCCCGAGTGGCCACGACGAGCACGCGGAAACCGTCTTCGTTGTAGGCCTCGGCACGCGCGATGAGCATGGCGCGGGCCGTGTCGTCGAGCGCACGCACGCCGTGCGGGGTCTTCACGTGTGTCGAGACCGACAGCATCTCTTCAACGGCGCCCTTGGTGATCATGAGATGTTCGTGGCGCTCGTTCTCCACGACCACCGACAGTCGGCGGCGCACGAAGTCGAACGGCAGTTCGTCGACCTTGGCGTAAGTGCGCGGCTGTACCGATTCGCCGATCTCGGTGGCGCGGCGGATGATGGCCACATCGATGAGGTTGCGCTGGCCGCTCTGGTGATAGCTGTTGAGCCAGCCAAGGCGCAGCACGTCTTCCTGCTCGTCGCCCGTCACATCCAGATGTTGCTCGAGAATGATGCGGTCCTGCGTGAGCGTGCCGGTCTTGTCGGTGCACAGCACGTCCATGGCGCCGAAGTTCTGTACCGAATTCAGACGCTTGACCACGACCTTGCGACGCGACATCGCCAGTGCACCGCGCGCGAGGTTGGCACTTACGATCATCGGGAGCATTTCCGGCGTCAGACCGACGGCCACGGCAAGAGCAAAGGTCAGCGCGCTCAGCCAGTCGCCCTTGGTCAGGCCGTTGATCATGAACACGATGGGAACCATCACCAGCATGAAGCGAATGAGCAGCCAGCTCACGCTGTTCACCCCACGGTCGAAGCTCGTCTCCACGCGCTTGTGGCTGACGACGTTCTTCGCCAGCGCGCCGAAGTACGTGTCGGCGCCGGTGGCCACGACCACGCCGACGGCGGTGCCGCTCACCACGTTCGTGCCCATGAAGCAGATGTTCGAGAGGTCGAGCAGATTGGCATTCCCTTGCCCTGCCGCGATCGTGGCGGACTTCTGTGCGACGGCGCCCATCGTGTCGTACTTTTCGACGGGCAACGCCTCGCCGGTCAGCACAGCCTGACTGATGAACAGGTCGCGCGATTCGATCAGTCGCAGATCGGCCGGAATCATGTCGCCCGCCTGAAGCGTCACGATGTCGCCCACGACCAGATCGCGCATGGCGACCTCGTGACGCTCCGACTTGCCCGACGCAGACGCGCGACGCCGAACGCTGGCCGTCGTGCGCACCATCGCCTTGAGCTTCTCGGCCGCGCGCAGCGAGCGGAACTCCGAGAAGAAGCGCAGCAGACCGCTGATCGTCACCATCGTCATCAGAATGATGATGCTCTTGTAGTCCTCGTCGCCCGGATCGGCGAAATAGACATCGGTAAAGAAGCTGATCGTGACGAGCGCGAGCAGCACGAACACGAAGGGGTTGTTGAAGGCGCCGATCAGTTGACGCGTCCAGTGTGGCGGTTTGTCGTGCGCGATTTCGTTGGGACCGTAGCGGGTCTGGCGCTGCCCCACATCGGCGAGCGGCAGGCCGGTGGTGTCGGTACCGAGGGTGTGGAGCACGTGGTGCAGCGGTTCGGTCGCGAGTCGGGCGACGACGTCGGGCCCCGAGAGCGGCAGATCGGTCGCGGTCGAATGATCGACGAAACCGCGCTGCTTGTGGCGGGAGCGGTGGTTGTTTGTCATGACGATTTTTCCTGGCGCGGCTTACGCAGGCATGCACGAAGCATGGCGGCCGGCCGGTATCGTCAGACGCTAGCGGAGATCATGTCTCCGGAAATCAGCGCGAACGCACCCAGCCGCGCCGCGCAGCGCGCGGTCGGTGATAGCGAAACAATTGGGGGTATGGCATCAGGTCGCCCGCCGGGAAGCCGCACGCACCATTGAGCGCACGCGCGGCCCCGACGGGCCACATTCGACTAGATCCGTCTTCCATTTCGGACTCCTTAAATTTTTGTATTCGGCAGTCGGCAAACGGTCAAGCGTAGGCCGACGGTGGTTTCGTGGATCGGCGGGTGCTTACCCGGATGTTTAAGCGGCTGTGGCCGCGCCGAGCGTTGCGCGACGCGACGGGTCATCGGACCAGAAAACACGGCGCACGCTGCGCTCACCCGACAGTCGCATGACGAGCGACGTGAGCGATGCTCGCGACGCATGCGGGCAGTCGAGCGTGACGGTGGCGGACGCCTCGTCGCGGTCGCTCCAGCGCGTAATGCTCACATGCGTGGCACGCAGGCCGAGCGCCGTGAGGTCGATGAACATCTGCTTGCGCAAGGCGCCGAGCGCCTCGGCCAGACAGACGATGGTCAGATGCGACACGGGCGTGGTGCGCGTCGGCTGGCTCTGGAAAGCCTGAAACGTTTGAAAAGCTCGCATGATTTCCTCGCATGGCTGCGAAGTGCCCGTGCCACGCACGGGCGGCCGGCACGCAAGAGCGCAGTCAGGTGGCGCATGAGCAACACACGCGCAACACGACGACACCCGTTACGGGCACGACGATGGAAACTTTTGCGGAAATCGCGCCGGGAAGCCCCGAAAGGGCACGCTCGGGAAGAGCGCTAGGCTGGCGCTGGATACCGCATCCTGCATGAGGACGCGGCACAGGGAAAGACTGTGGATCCTCAGGCAATCAATCGATCAAAGATCGAGGACTACTGGCATCGGAATTCACGGACTGACCCCTTAAATTGAAGACAGGGCGGATGGTAACTGAGGCTAATTTAGAGCGTCAAGCGATAAATGCTGCATCGCAAACTTCTTCGGAATTTGCTTGGATACAACACTCGCCCTGCTCGTAGACGGCCGATGGACGGCCTTGCGCAAGGTTGTCCCGAATTACGGACACCGACCGATTCCCGAGTCAAAAGACTTTAGATTGACAGGGACATTTCCCATGCGTTATTAATAATGATTATCATTAACAAATTACCGCGAGTCGTCTCAACTGCTGCATGACCGTTAGCCAGTGCTTGCGCTGGTCCCGAGTGTCGTGAGTGGACCGAGCATCAGGCTGGATCATGCAAACCCCGGGCACCCTTCCCTCTACCGTCGAACTGCTTTATTGCCATCACCATTCCTGGCTAAAGGGCTGGCTGCATCGACGGCTGGGCAGTGCCGAACAGGCAGCGGACATCGCGCACGACACTTTCGTGCGATTGCTTGGCAGCGAACGCGTGCCGTCGACATTCGACGAACCTCGCGCCTATCTCACGACGGTAGCGCAGAATCTCGTCTCCAATCACTGGCGTCGTCAGAAGCTCGAACGGGCTTACCTCGATGCGCTCGCGCAAGTGCCGCGCGACGTGGAATGGTCGCCCGAGACGCGCGCCATGATGCTGGAAACACTGCTGGAGCTCGATCGGCTGCTCGACGGCCTGCCACCCCTTGTCCGTCAGGCGTTTTTGTCCTCGCAACTGGACGGGCAAACGCACGCACAGATTGCACAGACGCTCGGTGTCTCGGTACCAACGGTCAAGCGCTATCTCGCCAAGGCACTGCACCGCTGCTACTTCGCCGACCTGTCGTTTCTGGGCTGACGCATGCGCAAGAACGCCCCCTCACCTGCCATGCCTGCCATGCCCGCCACGCACTCAAGCTGGTACGACTCCACGCGCGACGCCGCCAATGTGCCGCCAGAGGTCGCCGAGCGAGCGGTCGAATGGCTCATCGAATTGCAGAGCGACGATACGTCGCCGCAAACCGTGGCCGACTGGCATGCCTGGCGTGCCGCGCATCCCGATCACGAACGTGCATGGCAACGCATCGAATCGGTCAAGGGCAAGCTCGCCCCCTTGGCAGCTCCCGTCGAAGCCGGGGTCGCGCAAACCGCATTGGCGCGATCGGGCACATCGGCACCACCTTCGTCATCATCACCGCCCGCATCGAAATCGCGTCGCCGCGCCGTGAAGTCTCTCACCGTCCTTCTTTTCGGCGGCTCCGGCGCATGGACTGTCCTGCACTCATCGGCGTGGCAGCGTTGGTCGGCAGACGTGCACACCGCCGTAGGCGAGCGCCGTACTTTGCTGCTCGATGACGGCACGCGCCTGGTACTCAACACCGACAGTGCCGTCGACATCCGGTATCGCGAGGACGAACGACGCATCAGGCTCGTGGCCGGCGAAGTCATGATCACGACCGCGCCGGACAGACATGCACCGCCGCGCCCCTTTTTCGTTGAGACCTCGCAAGGAACCGCACGCGCTCTCGGTACACGCTACACCGTGCGGCAGTGCGAGGACGATACCCATGTGAGCGTTTTCGAGGGCGCGGTCGAACTCCGTCCGCGCGCGGCGCCCGCCAGATCGCTGATCGTGCAAGCCGGGCGACATGCCAGTTACACGGCCGACAGCATCTCCGGGACGATCGACACGCCGACCGCCGACGCGAGCTGGGCCGAAGGCTTCATCGTCGCGCGCAGCATGCGGCTCGCGGACTTCATCGCCGAGCTGGACCGCTACAGCGATGCGTCGCTCTCGTGCGACCCCGATGTCGCCAATTTGCGCGTATCGGGCACGTTTCCGCTCGACGACGTGGGTAAGGTCCTCGACACCCTGGGCAGCACGCTCGCCGTTCGCGCCGAAGCGTTCACGCGCTTCTGGGGCAAGCGCGAAATCCGGCTGGTCCCAGCATAGATCAGTGCGCTGCCGATGCACCGGGCATAACAGACATACCCGACGTAATGCCACGTTACGTCACGTACCGCCACGTACCGCCACGCCATTCCACTTAACTCGACGCGATCCGACGCAATCCAGCGACCGAGACATGCCCGCGCGGTCGCGTGAGATTCAACGGCGCAAAAATTTTTTCACAAAGGTGATCCGTTTCTGTGTTTCGCGGGTCATGGAGGACGAGCACCACCACTCTCTTCCACACGAAAGGTCAGATCATGGGTCACGTCCGCGGGCGGCAACAACGCCCCAGCCAACAACTTCGGGTACACCGCCGCACGCGGCTGGCCTATGCACTGGGTCGCATCGCGCTGGGCGCAGCCGTCGCTGCACCGACGGCGATGATCGCCCTCACCCCGCTGACGGTCCATGCCCAGGGCACCGCCGCGCCGGGGGCTCGCGCCTTCGACATTCCGGCGGGCTCGCTCGAAGACACCTTGAGCCGGTTCGGGCGCGACGCCGGCATCATGCTGTCGTTCAAACCCGAAGTCACGGCAGGACGCCACAGCCATGGCCTCAAAGGCACGTACACGCCGCGTAACGGGCTGGAAGCGCTCGTCGCGGGCACTGGCGTCGAGGTCGTCCCCCAGTCGAACGGCAGCTATCTGATCCAGCCCGCCACGACGCCCGCGGGCGCCGAAGGCGCCGTGGCGCTCCCGACGACCCACGTCATCGCGAGCTATGACAACGGTTTGCAACCGGCCTACGCGGGCGGTCAGATCGCGCGCGGCGGCAGTCTTGGCATGCTCGGCTCGGCCGATGCGATGGACGTGCCCTTCAGCACAATGAACTACACCGAGCAGATGGTGCGAGACCAGCAGGCCCGCACGCTCGCAGACGTCGTCATCAACGAGTCGTCGGTGCGCATGCTCACCTCCAGCGGAGGGTTCGGCGAAGACTTCCAGATTCGCGGCTACACCGTCTCGAGCAGCGACGTGGGACTCAACGGCCTGTACGGCATGGCGTCGGCCAGCCGGGTGCCGGCGGCGATGGTCGAACGCGTGGAGGTTCTGAAGGGCCCCGGCACGCTGATGAACGGCATCGGGCCGAGCGGCAGCATCGGGGGGGCCATCAATGTGGTGACCAAGCGCGCCACGAGCGAGCCGATCACGCGCCTGACGACAACGTTTCAGAGCAAATCGCAGTTGGGCGTGGAAGCCGACGTGGGCCGCCGCTTCGGGGAAGACCAGGCGTGGGGCGTGCGCCTGAACGGCGTATTTCGCGACGGCAACACCACGCTGGATAACGGCAGGCAGAGCGTCGGCTTCGGCTCGGTCGGCCTCGACTACACCACGCAACGCCTGCGCTGGACACTCGACGCCTACACGCAGCATGAAGGCGACGACAATTTCCGTCCCCAGATCGGCTTCCAGTCGTCGGTGAAGACGATTCCTGAAGCACCGTCGGGATATCGCAACTTCTATCCCGGCACCGAACTGCATCTGCATGACTCCGCCGTGACCTCACGCCTCGAATACGACGTGCTGCGCAACGTGACCGTGTGGGGCGCCATCGGCTACCACTACGCGAGCGCCTACCAGACGTTCCCGAGCGGCCCCGCAGATGCCCTCGGCAACTTCACGGCAACGAATTCGTATTACGACTCTTACACCCGCTCACGCACGGGGGAAGTGGGGGCTCGGGCAAGTTTCAGAACGTTCGACATCGGTCACACCCTTACGGTACAGGCGTCGCGCCTCGAGCAGGACTCGGGCAACGCTTACGTGCCAGGTTCGAAGTCCGTCGCGTCGAACATCTACAATCCCGCGCCGCTGCCTGCCGTCGACGCCCCGCGAACGGATCCGAGGAAAGCTTCGGAATCCACGTTGACGAGTATTGCCGTGACGGACACGCTTTCGTTCCTGAACGACCGCGTGCTGCTCACCGGCGGTCTGCGCCACCAGCGCGTCGCACTCGACAACTTCAACACGACGACCGGCGCACTGTCGTCGAACTACGACCAGAGCGCCGTCTCGCCGCTCGCGGGCATCGTCGTCAAGCCGCTGCAAAACGTTTCCGTGTACGCGAACTTCACGTCGGGCTTGTCGCGCGGCGGCGTAGCGCCCGTCGGTACGCAAAACGCCGGTCAGGTCTTCCCGCCGTACAAGTCCAAACAGTACGAGGCCGGTGTGAAAGCCGACTGGGGCCCGGTAACGACGGTGGTGTCGGTCTTTCAGGTGCAGCGCCCGAACGCGATTACCGACCCGGCCACGAACGTCTACAGTTTCGACGGTGAACAGCGCAACCGCGGCATCGAAGTGTCGGCATACGGCGAAGTCGTGAAGGGCCTGCGTCTGATGGCCAGTGCAACGTTCTACGATGCCAAGCTGACCAAAACGGCCGGCGGCGTGAACGATGGCAACGATGCGAACGGCGTGCCAAAGCGCGCGTTCAACCTTGGCGTCGATTGGGATACTCCGTGGGTACCGGGACTTTCGCTCAACGGCCGCATCATCAATACGTCGCGCATGTACTTCAACGCGGCCAACACGCTCGAACTTCCCGCCTGGACGCGCTACGACATCGGCGCGCGCTACCGCACCCGCATCGCGGGCAAGCCGGTTGTGCTGCGCGCCAACATCGAGAACCTCTTCAATTCGAACTACTGGCTCATGAGCGGCACCTACGCCACCGTGGCAGCGCCGCGCACGTTCCTGCTCTCGGCGCAGATCGACTTCTGAGCCGCATCGACATGACACAACCTTCCACGCCAGACGTAATCCGCATCCGCCATTTCACCAAGGAGACCGCAATGCCGACCACCGTCGACAACCGAAAAACCAGGATCGCCCGGCTTGCCGGGTTCACGCTCGGAACCCTCATCACCGTTGCCGGAACGGCGCAAGCGCATCAGGTCTGGATCGAGCAACCCGCCGACCAGAACGCCGTCATCCGCTTCGGCGAGTTCGGCGAAAACCTGCGCGAAGCGTCGCCGGGACTGCTCGACAAGTTCGTCGCCCCGACCGCCACGCTGCGTTCGGCGCACGGCGAGAAAACGGCTGCCGGTACCAAAACGGCGAACGGGTTCACGCTGCCGTTCCGTGCCACGGCGGGAGACGCCCTCGTCGCAGAGGAGGCCAGGTATCCCCTCTTCACTTCCCGTCGCGACGGTCAGGAAGTCACGACCTGGTACCGTCCGTCGGCGCGTCTGGCGACCGACTTCACCACGCAAAAGCCGCAACTGGCGCTCGACCTCGTGCCCGCCGGCAAGTCCGGCGAGTTCCAGTTGTTCTTCCAGGGCAAGCCGCTGCCCAAGGCGAAGGTTTCGCTGGTCACGCAATCGGGCTGGGCGAAGGAAGCGCATACGAACGAGCAGGGACGCGTGACGTTCGACATGCCGTGGAAGGGCGTGTACGTTGCCGAAGTCAGTCACAAGGACATGACGCCAGGTGAGCGCCCTGGCACGAACGGTGCCGAGCGATATCAGGGCGTGAGCTACGTGACGACCACCACCGTCACGCAGGTCGAGGGCATCGACCCGCTGCCGGCCGGACCGGTCGCCACCCCCAACAAGTAAGCGACACGCGTCATGGCTCAGGTTCGTCGCGCGCCATCGGCCAACTGCGGCAGACTCGGCCGGCGAGGCGCACTCGTCGCCCGCATCGTGGCGGCCATCGGCGGCGGTTACGCCGTTGCCGCCCTCGCCAGCGTGGCTGTCCTTGCCTTGCCGATGAGCAAACCACAGGCAGTCATCACCGGGGAACTGGCGAGCTTTGCGATCTATGCGGGCGCCGTCGTGTGGGTGTTCGCGGCGCGCAGTGCGTGGCGTGCCTGGGCCGGCCTGCTCATCGTCGCAACACCGCTCGCACTCGCGGCGTGGGCCGTCGCGTGCGGATGGGTGGCGGGAGGGGCGACATGACGCCTGAGCCGAACATCGGGGTGAAGTCGGCGAAGTCCGGGGTTTCCATGGGCGCAGTGAAATCCCGGCAGCCCGCCACGCCGCCGGGACGTGGCATCCGTCAGACGATGTCGGACCTGCATACGTGGGCCGGCCTGCTCGTGGGCTGGCTGCTGTATGCCATGTTCCTCACGGGCACCGTGAGTTACTTCAGGGACGAATTGTCGCAATGGATGCGCCCTGAGGTGCCGCACAGACAGACACTGCCAGATCCGGCCGTCGTTGCGCAAAGCGTTGCCGACCGGTTGACGACACTTGCCGCCGGCAGTGCGCAGTGGGGCATCACCTTGCCGACCGAGCGCAATCCCGTCGCGAGCGTGTTCTGGCGCACGGCGCCGGTACCCACGGGCACCGCGAACACACCGCGTCGCACATTCGAGGAAGCGACGTTCGATCCAACGACGGGCCAGACACTCGGAACGCTGGGAACGCGCGAGACCCTAGGCGGTGACTTTTTCTATCGATTCCATTTCCAGTTCCATCCGTTGCCGGTCCTGTGGGGACGCTGGCTCGCCGGTTTCTGCGCCATGTTCATGCTGGTGGCGATCATCAGTGGGGTAATCACGCACAAGAAGATCTTCGTCGACTTCTTCACCTTTCGGTGGGGCAAGGGACAGCGTTCGTGGCTGGACGCGCACAACGCGCTCTCAGTCTTCGGCCTGCCCTTCCACCTGATGATTACCTACACGGGTCTCGTCACTCTCATGGCCATGTATATGCCGTGGGGCGCGCAGACTGCCCTCAAGACGCCGGTCGAACGCGCGCAACTGGCTGCGCAGTTGAGTGCCTTCCCCGCGCCCGGCAAGGCGACTGGACAGAAAATGCCGCTCGCCTCCATCGAGACGATGGTGCGTGAGGCGCAGGCTCGCTGGGGCGCGCACGACGTGGGACGCGTGACCGTCACGAATGCGGGTGACGCGGCTGCGCGTGTTGCCGTCACGCGCGGCGACGCCACGCGCGTATCGATGAGCCCACAATATCTGCTATTCGATGGCGCCACTGGCAAGGTGCTCGAAGTTCATGACGGCGTCGGTGCCGCCGCCGAGACTCGCGGCGTGATGTACGCCCTGCACCTCGGACGCTTCAGCGATCTCCAGTTGCGCTGGCTGTACTTCCTTGTGAGCCTCGGAGGAACTGCGATGGTGGGCACAGGGCTGGTGATGTGGACAGTGAAGCGTCGCACCCGGCTGCCAGACCCGACACGACCACACTTCGGGTTCCACGTGGTCGAGCGTCTTAACATCGCGGCGATTGCCGGCCTCTCGATCGCCATGACGGCGTTCCTCTGGGGCAATCGTCTGATTTCGCTCGACGTCATCGAGCGCAGCGCCGTGGAAGTCCACACGTTCTATTGGGTATGGGCAGCGACGCTGCTGTACGCACTGGTGCGCCCGGCCCGACGCGCATGGATCGAGTTGCTGTGGATCGGCGCGGCTGCGCTCGCCCTGCTGCCGGCACTCAACGCCGTCACGACTTCGCGCGGCCTATGGCACAGCGTGACGACCGGGGACCGGGTCTTTGCCGTCATGGATCTGGCGTTGTGGGCGTTCGCCGCGCTGCATGCGTGGCTGGCCGTGCGCACCGCCCGCCACCGGCCGAAGACGAAGCCCTCCCGCGCAGCGCTTCCAGGCAAAACGACGTCGCCCGCTTCGGGAAGCGCCACCGTCAACGCGCCGTTGGGCGAGGATCGCGCATGATGGCTCTCCTCACGTTTGCGTTCTGCCTTGCGGGCTTTGGCGCCCTCGCACTGGCGACGCAACGTCACCAGCAGACGTATTTCAGCGGCGTCTGCGCGTCACGCACGCGGCGCTACCGGCAGATCGGCTGGACAGCGCTGGTCGCGGCGCTGGTCGTCACCGTGGCGCGTCAGGGATGGGGACTGGGGCTTGTGCACTACAGCGGGCAGACCAGCATGGCCGCCGGTCTGGTCTATCTGGCGCTCATTGTGGCCGAGCGCCGCCGCGCGTCGCGCTGAAGTGCCGACCGGCGCGCGGCGCCTGCACTTACTCGTTCTCTTCGAAGTAGTGCCCGAACTTGACCTGCTTGGTCCGGATATAGCGTTCGTTTTCTTCGCGCATCGGAATATCGAGCGCCACGCGCTCGCTCACGGGGATGCCGTGCTTGATGAGCGTATCGAACTTCTTCGGATTGTTGCTCATGAGGCGCACCGACCCCACCCCCAGAATGCGCAGGATGGCGGCGGCGGAATCGTATTCGCGGGCGTCGTCGGGCAGGCCGAGATCGAGGTTCGCCTCGACCGTATCGCGGCCCTGCTCTTGCAGCAAATACGCACGGATCTTGTTGCTCAGGCCGATGCCACGTCCCTCGTGACCACGCAGATACAGCATCACGCCACGGCCCTCTTCGGCAATCTTGCGCATGCCGGCGTCGAGTTGTTCACCGCAGTCGCAGCGGTAGGAGCCGAAAACGTCCCCCGTCAGGCATTCCGAATGCAGGCGCACCAGCGGCGGCAAGTCGACACCGCTCGCGCCCGTCACATCGCCCATCACCAACGCCAGATGCTCGTTGCTGCTGTCCTTGACGCGAAACGCGTGGGACGTGAAGGTGCCGTAACGGGTGGGCAGCGTTGCCGTAGCAACAAGCTCGACGCATTCGCCTGCGTCGCAGTTGAGCGTGGCAGAGGCAGTACCAGGGGACTTCATGTTGACGTTCAAACGGGCTGAAATTGGGAGTCGCGTGCCATCGTGCAGCGATGGCGTGTGCTCGGAGTGTACCGCCATTTGCGAATTTCAGCCGACAGCCCCCTGCAACACACTGTTGCACAAGGCTGTCCAATGCTGTCCGATGCTGTCGCAATGGGCGGCGAGGTTCACCGGACTAGGCCTGAACGCACGGCTCCCGACACCACCGCGGCGAACGTAGTGTCTCAGCCCTTGGCCCGGAAAGCCACGCGCACGAGCGCATCGAACACGTCGCGCCCCGCACCGAACGCCGGGTCGAATTGCAGGGCATCGCGCGCGCATTTTTGCGTGATGTCGGGGCTGATGGCCAATGAGGGCCCCATCATGCTGGTCGCGAGCTGGATTTCGCAGGCGCGGTTCAGTGTCCACAGGTATGTGAACGCTTCCGGCAGGCTGCCGCCCCAGGAAAGCAGCCCATGATTGCGCAGAATCACCGCCTTTTTTCCATCGATGCTGCGAATCAGTCTCGGCCCCTCCTCGGCATTGACGGTGACACCCTCGAAATCGTGATACGCCACGCGCGCCTGCAGTTGCGCGCTGTAGAAGTTGTCGCTGCGCAGACCGGCGGCGGAACAGGCGACGGCAACGCCCGCCGTCGTATGGGTGTGCATGACGCAATGCGCCCCGGGCAAACCGTTGTGCAGCGCTGCGTGCACCGTGAATCCGGCCGGATTGATCGGGTATCGGCTATCCCCGAGGATATTGCCCGCGCCGTCCACTTTGACGAGATTGAGCGGCGTCACTTCGGAGTAATGCAACCCGAAGGGATTGATCAGGAACGCGGGCGGGTTGGCATCGCTTAAACGAAGCGTGATGTGGTTGTAGATCAGCTCTGTCCAGCCCAGGTAGTCGAACACCCGGTAGCAGGCGGCCAGCTCACATCGTGCGGCCCACTCGTTGTCGTCGATATTGTCTGGTTGCTTGAATGAAGCGAATGCGGGCAATGCCGAAATCGTTGTCATGTTGCGTGTCTCCTCAGTCCTCGGGAAGAGTCTACGCGGCCTCGCGTTGCGTATCGCGATTTCGGCTTAGCGATTGCTTAAGCGCGCTTACGAATGGGCGAAGAATGGGCGAAGAATGGGCGCAAAATGGGCGCAGCGTGTTATGCCGCCAGCGCCTTGTACCAGTCGCCGACCCAGCGCACGAGGAAATCATGAAACCCGGCGGCGGCCGGCGATAGCGCGCGTTCTTTCGAGTGATAGAGACAGATTTGCCGAATCGTCTCCGGTTTTCCGGTTCGGCGCATTACCAGCCCCTGGCTACGCGCGAAGCCTTGCACATAATCGGGTGCGAGCGTGACGGAGAGGCCCGCGCGTGCCAGTCCGAACGCGGTCGTCACGTTCTCGACGATTTCGACGGGCAACACGCGCTGACTGTCCGGCTGATCGCTCAGCATGCGCGTTACGCTGTACTCGTGGTCGCGCCCGGTGGCCACCACGGACGTTTCCCGCAATACCTCCCACGGCACGACGTCGTATCGCGCGAGCGCGTGTTGCGGCGAACACCAGACCACCCATGGGCTGTCGAACAGAGGCGTGGCGCTCACCCGTTCGCCCAGCGGCTGGTTGGGGCCGAGCGCGATGTCGATCTGCGCGTCGGCAACGGATGGCACGAGTTTTTCGACTTCGACGTCCGACGGCCGGACGCTCACGTTCGGGTGCAGGGTTCGGTACGCGGCAATGGCATCGGGCAGGACGGCCGCACACAGAACGAGCGGCGCGCCGACGCGAATGACGCCCGACGCCCGCTCCCTGATGTTCCTGGCCGAACGCTCTGCCGCGTAGAGTTGCGCCATGGCGGCCGACGCGGCAGGCAGAAAGTCGGCACCGGCCGCCGTGAGCGAGACTCGCCGCGTGGTTCTGTCGAAGAGCCGAAACCCGACTTCACGCTCCAGTTCACCAAGCAACTGACTCACGGCCGACGGCGTCAGGCAGACCCTGTCGGCGGCGCGTGCAATGCTCCCGCAATCCGCAATCGCGAGGAACGTCTCAAGCTGTCGGGCATTCAGTCGGCTCAGGGCCATGGATCCTTCATGTGCGGCGAGGTTAACGCGCGGGTCATGTGTTCAGCATTTCGAGCACGTCCTCGGCTCCGCGCCCCTCGTAACTCCGTGTCCAGGACACGCCTGTTCTCACGACCTTCGCCGGCACGCCGACGATCAGCGACTTGTCGTCGAAATTACCTTTCACGATCGAGCCCGCGCCGATGACACATCCGGCGCCAATCGTCGTATCGGCAAGGATTGTGGCCCGAGACGCCACCCAAACATGCTTTTTGAACTCGATTCGCGCGTTCGGAGAGTAATTGAGCGGCGCGCCGGAGACTGCGTCGATAATTGCGTGGTTATCGCCGACATGAACAAATGCGTTGGCGAACATGCAATCGTCACCCACAAGCATCGAGCCGCCTGGATTAATGAAGCAATCCGTGCCGTTGGACGTTACCCGATCGCCGATCTGGACAATTGCGGGTCCCCACAAATGGAATATCCAACGGCCCGAACATTTTTCACCCACGGTAACTTTTTGTTCGGAATCGGAGATCGCCAGATAAAGCGCTGGAACGGATTTCAGAACGATTTCGACGCCCGTAAGCGATTCCGCTTCCTTCGGCCCGTGGAACGAAAAAATAACGTCCTTTAACTTCTCTTCGTCAGCCAATGGGAACGTAATCGTTCCAGAAATTCGTTCCGCCCCGTTGCGTAAGCTTGAAGCGGGCATTTCACGGATGCGGATCGTCTTCATCCCGGCAGGCGCGCTCAGCTTTTCCTTACGATCCGCTTCAAAGTTGCCAAATACAACGAGGTCGCGGCGCTTCGCCTTGAACTCTCTTGAATTGGTAAATTCCTGCATCAGGCGAACTTCGTCCTCCAACTTCATCTTTCCAATGATCGCATTTTCGGATTCAGGGTCGCGACCGAGGAAAAAACGATAGGCCCAGACAACGGCCTCACGCGGAACCGGCATAGTTAAACCTCGCAATGATCCAGTCTATTTTTTTAGTGGCTGGATTATACGAGAATGCAAGACGCGCTTATCGATGTACGGTGTACTTTGCCGCTACCGCCGTCCCCGCTTCACAAGCGGGGACCGGTGCCAGCCTGAGTTCAGCAGTTACCCTTCTTCGCCTGCCCTGGCGGGCAGTATCCGTTGCCAGGGCCGCCACGACCGCCGTGCGGTCCGTCGTCAGGAAGATAAACGGCACAACTGGTCAGCAGGACCGATGCGGCCAGCAGCAGGAACGTTAGTTTTTTCATTTCGGAAGCCCTCCATAGCCCCGGACGTAGCGCGCGACCTCTTCGTGCCGCATCGGCGCCATTTTACGGGATCGCGGAAGTCGCGCGTTCCTTCATCGACTTATCGGTAGCACGGGATCAAGCAGAACGTTCGATCTAGAAGCTGCAACAGTCGCACAGCATTTCCGAATTGAGCAGATCCGGCGGGCGTCCGCCGAGTCGGCCAAAACCGAAAGCCGCCAGCAGATTCTCGACGGCGCGCATGGTGCCGGGCGGCCAGCAGAGCTGAACACGTCGCCCCAAAAAAGAAGGGCTCCCGCGCAGGGAGCCCTCATTGTTTTTTGTTGCATTTGGGTTGTGTTTTAGCCGTGTTTGGCGGAGGGCAGCCGGAGTCGAACCGACCTGGGAGCGTCTGACGCCCCCAACCGGGTTTGAAGCCCGGCCGCATCACCGGATACGGATGCCTTCCTACACCGCGCCCCAAACCACACCGGGGCGCCGCACATGCAAATCGCCAACGCGGCGAGTATATCCCGCACGGTCGAAGAACTCCAGAATCTGAATCGCGCGCTTGCGACCCAATCCCGTCGCATCCCGAAACGCACCGGCTTCCACCCGACCGTCAGCCCCTGCAATCATGTCGGCGAGCGTCTGCACCCACGCATCGTCGTAGAACAGATCCTTGACGATCTGATGCACTCGCCCCTGCCGCGCAAGCTTGCGCAGGACCGAACGCACCCGGTCTTCCGGCACGTTCAGCTCGCGCCCCATGTCGCGCACCCACGGCGGATCGAAACGTCCCTGCGCCACCTTCGGCAGCAACGCCTGCGCCAGCGCGTTTTCCTCATCGGTCATTTCGACGCGATGCGTCGGCAGGTGCCACCATGCACCAGTGCGCGCCAGCGACCCTTCGCTCAACAAGGCCTGCACGATCACGCGCCAACGTGCCGCGTCCAGCGCCGGCCAGGTCATGCGCCCCAGTCGGGCCGCGTCGAGCCCCGGCTCGTCCGGCACCCGTGCGTGATAGTCGCTCAGCGAGGCGAGCACTCGCGCACGCATGACCTCCCACGCCTGCGGCGCGAATGCCAGTGATTCGCCCTCGGACCCCGTGTGCACCACAGCCCCCGACGGCCATGCCCATTGCGTCGCAGGCAACCCCGTCACCGTGACGACCTGACCACTCGTCAGACCGAAGGGCGATTGCGCGAGCAAGGCGTCAAGCCCGTCGCCATCGAGATACCGCGCGACGGCGTCGAGCCACGCCAGTCTGGGCGCCGAACGACGCTTGCGCTCCGGCGCGGCCTGATCGAGCACGCGCCCGCCGCCGACGGTCGCCGTGGCTTGCGGATTGCGCACGATGAACCGGTCGCCCGGCATCGTGCACACCGGCGTGTCGAACACGAGCTGCACCCGCATCGAGGCGCCGGGGGCAAGCGTATCCCCGCCGAGCAGCACCGTGCGCGCCTGCACGTGTGTCGTGCCAAGATGCACATGCAGCGGAAACCACTGCGTGAGCGGCGCGCTGCCCGGGAGCCAGTGCAGCTCGACGTCCACATTCGTCGATGGCTCGGACAAGCCCGGCGCCACGATCCAGTCGCCACGCGCGAGCTGATCGCGCTCGATACCCGCCAGATTCAATGCGCAACGCTCGCCCGCCCGGCCAGCCTGCACAGGACGATTCTGCGCATGGATGCTTCGCACCCGCACCGGCAACTTCTGCGGCATCACCGTCAGCGTATCGCCCACGCGCACGGTGCCCGCGAAGGCCGTGCCCGTCACCACCGTGCCGTGCCCCGCCAACGTGAAGACGCGGTCGACCGCCAGTCGGAACAGCGCATCGTCGCGACGCGCAGCATTGCCCGACGCCAGCAACGCGCCCGCCGCTTGCGTCAGACGCTCACGCAATGCCGCGACGCCCACATCGCCCGTCGTCGTCGCAGACACGGGAATCACTTCGGCACTTGCAAGGGGCGTGCCTGCGAGCCACGCCCCGATCTCGTTCGTCACCGCCGCGAGCCGTGCAGCATCTACGCGATCGGCCTTCGACAACGCAACGACGCCACGTGTCACGCCCAGCATCGTCAGAATGGCGAGATGCTCGCGGGTCTGCGGCATGATGCCGTCGTCCGCCGCAATCACCAGCAGCGCGAAGTCGATGCCGACGGCGCCCGCCGCCATGGTATGGATCAGCTTCTCGTGCCCCGGCACGTCGATGAATCCCAGCACCTCGCCGTCCGGCAAGGGTGTGTAGGCATATCCCAGCTCAATGGAAATGCCGCGCGCCTTCTCTTCCTTGAGACGATCGGTGTCGACCCCGGTCAGCGCGCGAACGAGACTCGTCTTGCCATGGTCGATGTGCCCTGCGGTGCCGACGATCATGCGCGCAACTCCGCAAGCTGCAACGACAGTCGCGCTTCGTCACCCGCTTCGAGGCAACGCAGATCGAGCCAGAGCGTCTGGTCGGCAATGCGTCCGATCACGGGATACGGCAACCCGCGTAACGCAGCTTCGAGTCTCGCCAGCGCGCGCCCGCTGCCGCGCTTGCCGCCAGCCGGCGCAATCGCCAGCCCATAACTCGGAAGTTGCTCCACCGGCAACGCTCCGCTGCCGATCTGGCTGACCATCGGGGCGGCCGTCACGGTGTAGTCCTCGCCCAGTGATTTCGCGAGCACCGGCGCCAGCCGCCCGGCTTGCGCCGCCATCTCGTCGCGCGTACGCGTGAGCAGGCGAAGCGTGGTCAGCCGCTCGGGCAGATGATCGGGATCCCGATACAGACGCAGCACCGGTTCCAGCGCCGCGAGCGTGAGTTTGCCCACCCGGAGCGCGCGCTTGAGCGGATGCTTCTTGATCTTCGCGATGAGGTCTTTACGACCGACGATCATGCCCGCCTGCGGACCGCCAAGCAGCTTGTCGCCGGAGAACGTCACGAGGTCCGCGCCTGCGGCAATCGTCTCCTGCACGGTCGTCTCGTGCGGCAGCCCCCATCGCTCCATCGGGGTGAGCGTGCCGCTGCCGAGATCGACCGCCACCGGCACGCCGTGCGGCTTTGCGATCTCCACGACCTCGGCCACATCGACGCTCTTGGTGAAGCCCGTGACTTCGTAATTACTGCAATGCACCTTCATCAGCAGCGCCGTCTTTTCGCCAATGGCATTGCGATAGTCGGCCGCATGCGTGCGATTGGTCGTACCGATCTCGACGAGCTTCGCGCCCGCATGCGTCATGATGTCGGGAATGCGAAAGGCCCCGCCGATCTCCACCAGTTCGCCGCGCGACACGACCACTTCCCGGCGCCTGGCCAGCGTCGCCAGCATCAGCAGCACCGCCGCCGCGTTGTTATTGACGACCGTCGCCGCCTCGCCGCCGGTGAGCTCGCAGAGCAGCGGTGCGATGAGGTCGTCGCGATCGCCGCGTCCCCCGGTGGCCAGATCGAATTCGAGATTGGCGGGCGAGGTCAGCGCCTGCATGACCGACTCGATGGCCGCCTCGGGCAACAACGCCCGCCCAAGGTTCGTGTGCAGCACCGTGCCGGTGAGATTGAAGACGGGGCGCAGCGTCGCGCGATTGCGCTCGGTCAACGTGGCGACGACCCGCGCGCCGAATGCCGCCGGCGTCAGCGCATCGTGTGTGAGTGTGCCGGCGCGCGCCTGCGCACGACGCGCGTCGAGATCGCTGCGCAACGCGGCAACGACCTGCGTATGACCGAAGTCGGCAAGTGCCGCCTGAAAACCGGGCGTTCCCAGCAACCGGTCGAGCGACGGCAGATCCACCGCGCCCGCGCGCCCCTTGTCATGCTCTGCCATCGGCGTCGTCCCCATCAGGCGTCTTCGGCGTTCTGCCAGAGCAACGGGTTGCCGTTGGCGCGTGCGTAACCCGCCTCGCCCATCAGTACGTCCAGCGCCAGACTGGCGAGGTCGTCGGCGACCGGTTCGACGAACGGGTCCTTGTCCTGATAGAAGATCTTCCGATAGCTGTGACAATCGTCACACGACTCCGCGCGAATCGGCGACGACGCAACCCGCTTCGACGCCTCGTCGAGCTTCGGTCGCCCGTCCGGCCCCTTGAGAATGCCACCGTCAGCCACGGCGCTCTCAGCCTCCGAGGCCAATGCGGCGTCGGTCCCTGCGCCCGCCGTGTCGACGACGTGATAGGCGACGTGCTCGCTCGCTTCGCAATGCGTGCACTTCACGCGGACCATGTGCCACTCGGTCGCGCACAACCCGCAGCAAAGATAGCGATAGCCTTCATGCGCGCCGCCGATGCGCACCACGCTTGCCACCGGCAGCGTGCCACAAACGGGGCAGACATTGGGGACGTCGAGCATCGGCACTTCACCGGCCTCGAAGGTGCTCGCCACGCCGGTCCAGAGTACTTGCAGCGCCGCCATCAGAAACGGCGCGCTCGCGGCATCGACACCCTTGCCGTGTCCCGCGAGCAATGCCTGTGCACCGGCTTCGAGCGCTGCCGGGTCGGCCGCGCGAACACGCTCGATCACCCCTTTGACGGCGGCGGGCAACGCCGGCTGTGCCGCCACCGCATCGAGCAGCGGGACGAGCAACGGCTGCCAGCGCCCGGCGTCGTAACCGCCGGAGGCGGGCACGAGCGGCATGCAGTGCTGCTGCGCCTGTTCGATGGACTCGGGCGAGGGACGCTCGGCCTGGAAGTTGTCGAGCACATGCTGCTGCGCATCCACAAGTGCGGCCATTAGCCGCAGGTAGTCCCCCAGCGGATGGCCGTCAGCCAACTGACGCAAACGTGCCGCGCGCGCCGAAAACACTTCGGCGCGTTGCGGCATGCGCAAACGGGGAATGGAGGTGCGATCGAGCGATTCGATCTGCCCGGGTTCGAGAATGCGTTGCAAGGTGGCCGGCCTCGTATGAGTGTCCGGCCACCAGCAGGGCCGGACTTATTTGTTGAGCTGCTTGTACCAGGCGCGATGATGTTTCCACGCCCAGCCGCGGGTGACGGTACCGCGCGTCATGGCGCGCACGGAACCCTTGATCCAGATCGCCGCGTAGATGTGCGTAATGATGCCGCAAATCAACACGAATGCACACACCGCGTGCACGTCCGACGCCAGACGAATCACCCAGATCGGGAAATAGAACGCGAAGTATGCGCGCCAGATCACGATACCCGAGAGCAACAGCCCGATCATGCACAACACCATCACGTAGAAAAGCAGCTTCTGTCCGGCGTTGTAGCGCCCGACCTCCGGCAGATTTTCCTCGCGATTGTTGAGCACGTCGCCGATGTGCTTCATCCACTCGGCGTCGCGTTGCTCGAACTTGTTGTAGCGGGCGAGCCGCAGCGCGAGCCACACGAAGGCGACGAACATCACCAGCCCGACGAACGGGTGCAGAATCCGTGTCCACGGCCCGCCACCGAACAGATTGGTGAGCCAGAACATCGACGGATGGAATAGCGCCAGCCCGGAGAGCGCAAGCAGAATGAAGGTGCCCGCGACGACCCAGTGGTTGATGCGCTCTGCGGCGTTGTAGCGCTCGATCAGGTCGTCCCGACCCGACTTGCCAACTTCAGCGTCATGCGCCATGGTCAGACCTCCTCGTGCGTGCGAACGCCCTTCTCGCCGTCGGGACCGCCGCCCTTGCGGGAGGCATCGTACCGACGGGCCTGCGCTTCATCTTCCTCGGTCGTTTCGTTCGGACCGCTCTTGATGTAGTGGAAGAAGCCGGCGATGGCCGTGAGCGCCATCGCGGCCACGCCCAGCGGTTTGGCCATGCCCTTCCAGAACGTCACCATCGGACTGATGCGCGGATTGTCCGGCAAGCCGTGATACAGCGACGGCTTGTCGGCATGGTGCAGCACGTACATCACATGCGTGCCGCCCACGCCGGCCGGATCGTATAGCCCGGCGTTATCGAAACCGCGCGACTTCAGGTCTTCGATGCGCTCGGCCGCCTGGTCCTTCATGGCGTCCTTCGTGCCGAACATGATCGCGCCGGTCGGGCAGGTCTTCACGCAAGCCGGCTCCAACCCCACGGACACGCGATCGGAACACAGCGTGCATTTGTATGCCTTGTGATCCTTTTGCGAGATGCGCGGAATGTTGAACGGACACCCGGTAATGCAGTATCCGCATCCGATGCACGCTTCTTCGTGGAAATCGACGATGCCGTTGGCGTACTGCACGATCGCGCCCGGCGACGGGCACGCCTTCAGGCAGCCCGGGTCCTCGCAATGCATGCAGCCATCCTTGCGGATGAGCCATTCCAGGTCGCCCTTCGGGTTTTCGTACTCCGTGAAACGCATGAGCGTCCATGAGTCCGCCGTCAGGTCGGCCGGGTTGTCGTACACCCCGACATTGGTGCCGACTTCGTCGCGCAGATCGTTCCACTCCATGCATGCCGTCTGACATGCCTTGCAGCCGATGCACTTGGAGACATCGATGAGTTTGGCGACGTCGCCCGTGTGCGCCTCACGCACAGAGGGCGACGGCAAGGTCGTTGCCGAGCGCCGTTTGATATCCAGTGATTGCAATGCCATGGCGCCCCCTTATGCCTTCTCGACCTTCACGAGGAACGACTTCACCTCGGGTGTCTGCGAATTGGCGTCGCCGACGATCGGCGTGAGCGTGTTCGCGAGGAACCCGGGTTTGGTCAGCCCCTTGAAGCCCCAGTGAATCGGAATGCCCACGTGGTGAACCGTCTTGCCGTCCACCTTGAGCGCGCGCAGGCGCTTGGTGACGACCGCCTTGGCCTTGATATAGCCGCGGTTGGACGACACCTTGACCGTGTCACCCGCCACCACCCCGATCTCCTTGGCCAGCGCCTCGCCGATTTCGACGAACTGCTCGGGCTGGATGATCGAGTTCAGCAACGCGTGCTTGGTCCAGTAGTGGAAATGCTCGGTCAGACGATAGGTCGTGGCCACATAAGGGAACTGCTCGGCGCGGCCCATGGTGGCCAGATCGTCCGGGAACACGCGTGCGCCCGGGTTGCTCGTGGCCTTGGGTTGCTTCGGATGCAGCGGGTTGTAACCCAGCGGCGTCTCGAAAGGCTCGTAATGCTCGGGGAACGGTCCTTCGGCCATGGCGCCCTTGGCGAAGAAACGCGCAACGCCCTCGGGGTTCATGATGAACGGACTCATGCCGCCGGCCGGATCTTCATCCACCTTGAAGTCGGGCACATCCGCGCCCGTCCACGCCTTGCCGTTCCAGTAGATCAGCTTGCGCTTCGGGTTGAACGGCTTGCCCGCGAGGTCGGCCGACGCACGGTTATACAGAATGCGACGGTTCGCCGGCCATGCCCAGGCCCAGTTCAACGTCTGACCGATGCCGGTCGGATCGCTGTTGTCGCGCCGGGCCATCTGGTTGCCGGCCTGCGTCCATGCGCCTGCGAAGATCCAGCAGCCCGACGAGGTGCTGCCGTCGTCCTTGAGCTCCGCGAAGCCCGACAACTGCTCGCCCGCCTTGCGCGTGACCTTGGTCGGATCCTTCGGATCGACGAGATCCTTGAGCGCACGACCGTTGTACTCCTTGGCGAGCTCTTCGGGCGTCGGGCTCTCGGGCTGCGCATACGGCCACGCGAGATTGACGATCGGGTCGGGATACTTGCCGCCCTGCGTCTTGTACATCTCGCGAAGGCGCAGGAACAACGCCGACATGATCTCGATGTCGGTGCGCGCCTCGCCCGGCGGCTCGCCACCTTTCCAGTGCCACTGCAGCCAGCGTCCCGAGTTGACCAGTGCGCCGTCTTCTTCGGCGAAGCAGGTCGTCGGCAGACGGAACACTTCCGTCTGGATCTTGCTGGAGTCGACGTCGTTGTGCTCACCGAAGTTCTTCCAGAACTCCGACGTCTCGGTCGCCAGCGGATCCATGACGACGAGGAACTTGAGCTGGGCGAGCGCCTTGTCCCACTTGACCTTGGCCGGGGTCGCGGCAAGCGGGTTGAACCCTTGCGCGATGTAGCCGGTCATCTTGCCCTTGCTCATCAACTCCTGCACTTGCAGCATGTCGTACGGCTTGTCGAGCTTGGGCAGATAGTCATAGCCCCAGTTGTTCTCGGCCGTTGCCGCGTCGCCCCACCACGCCTTCATCAGGCTGACGTAGAACTTCGGATAGTTCTGCCAGTAGCTGAGCTGGTTCGGACGCAAAGGCTTTTGCGTGCGCGCCGTCAGATACTGCTCGACGGTCTGCTCCGCCTGCTTGGGCAACGACATGTAGCCCGGCAGCAGATCGGTCATCAGCCCGAGATCGGTCAGCCCCTGAATGTTCGAGTGACCGCGCAGCGCGTTCATGCCGCCGCCCACCGCGCCGATGTTGCCCAGCAGCAGTTGCACCATCGCGCCGGTACGAATGATCTGCGAGCCGATCGAGTGCTGCGTCCAGCCCAGCGCGTACAGAATCGTCATGGTGCGCGTCGGGGTGGAACACTCGGCGATCTGCTTGTAGATGTACTCGACCTTGTCGGCTGGTGTCCCGCACACGCGCTCGACCATCTCGATGGTGTAGCGTGAGTAGTGCTGCTTCATCAGCTGGAACACCGTGCGCGGGTGCTGCAGCGTCGGGTCGGTGAGCACGTAGCCGTCCGCGCCCTTCTGGTAATCCCAGGAGGACTTGTCGTACGTGTGCTTCTCGGCGTTGTAACCCGAATAGATGCCGTCTTCGAACGAGAACTCGTCTTTCACCAGGAAGGTGAAGTCCGTGTAGTTCTTGACGTATTCGTGCTGGATCTTGTCGTTCGTGAGCAGGTAGTTGATCAACCCGCCGAGAAAGGCGATATCCGTGCCGGTACGGATCGGGGCGTAGTAATCCGCAACCGATGCCGAGCGGTTGAAGCGCGGGTCGACGACGATCAGGCGCGCCTTGTTGTGCGCCTTCGCCTCGGTCACCCATTTGAAACCGCACGGGTGTGCCTCGGCGGCGTTGCCGCCCATGATAAGTACCAGATCCGCGTTCTTGATGTCGACCCAATGGTTCGTCATCGCGCCACGGCCAAACGTCGGGGCAAGACCTGCCACCGTCGGGCCGTGTCAGACACGTGCCTGGTTGTCGAATGCCAGCATCCCGGTACTGCGGATGACCTTGTGCGTGATGTAACCGACTTCGTTGCTCGATGCCGACGCGGCCAGCATGCCGGTCGTCAGCCAGCGGTTGACCGTCAGGCCGTCGTCCGTCTTCTCGACGAAGTTGGCATCGCGGTCCGCCTTCATCAGCCTGGCGATGCGATCGAGTGCATCGTCCCAGGAAATCCGCTCCCACTTGTCGGAGCCCGGCTTGCGGTACTCCGGATGAGTCAGACGATTCGGGCTGTGGATGAAGTCGATGAGGCTCGCCCCCTTCGGGCACAGCGTGCCACGGTTGACCGGGTGGTCGGGGTCGCCTTCGATGTGGAAGATGCTCTTCTTGGCGTTCTTCGCGCCGTCGCCGTAGCTGTACATGAGCAGACCACAGGCCACGGAGCAGTACGGACAGGTATTACGGGTTTCGGTCGCTCGCGCCAGCTTGAACTGACGGACCTCCGCCAGCGCCGCGTCGGGTGCGAACCCGAGCATTGCCAGGCTGGACCCGGCCAGCGTTGCGCCACTCACTTTCAGGAACTGGCGCCTGGACATATTAAGCATGGGGGAATTCTCCTCAAATTTTGAGAAACTTTGCGGGAGTGTGTTGAGTATAGAGCAAAGAAGTAACGATTTCCGTGACTTAGCACAAACCATGCCTCGTGTTGCATTGCGCCTGATTGCAGCTTATTTCGTGGGAACTTCCTTGACATTTTGGTATTCTGAGCGTCACTTTGGTCACCGTCCCCGGTAATGGACACATTGCCCCCAGAAGATGATGTGACGAACCTGATCGCATGTCCGAACTGCGACACCCTTCACCGTCGCACGGAACTGCCTTCGCACGAAACCGCCCGGTGCGTGCGTTGCCATTCGGTTCTTTACCGCTCCCCGGACCTGCGCCTGTCGCGCGTACTTGCGCTCACCCTGACATGCCTGATCGTGTTCGCGATTGCGAATGCGTTCCCCATCGTCGAGATCGAGGTGCAGGGCATCGTGACCGAGACCACGCTCGTGGGCGCAGCGTGGGCCCTCTATAACGAAGGCATGTGGCTGGTCGCCCTGCTCGTCTTCGCCACGACGGTGGTGTTTCCCCTGTCGCAACTGCTTGCCCTTATCCATCTGATTACCCCGCTGTCGCTCGGCCGTCGCCCCTACGGGGTGTTCCATGTCATGCGCGCCATCGAGTTCTGCCGGCCGTGGGGCATGATCGAAGTCTTCATGCTTGGGGTGCTGGTGTCGCTCGTGAAACTCTCCGCCATGGCGAGCGTGCTGCCGGGCATTGCGCTCTGGGCGTTCGGTGCGCTCACCATGCTGCTCGCCACGGTGCTCTCGTTCGACCTGCGCAATCTCTGGATCGTGATCGACCGCACGCCGGACCCTGAGGTGCAAGCGCTCAAGGCCCGAAAGACGAACCGCACGGGGTCGGCCACGCGATGAAATACATCTCCGCCAAAGCGGCAGGACTCGTCGCGTGCCATGTGTGCGGCCGGCTCTCGCGCGAAGTCAAAACCGTCGAAAAGGAGCGCTGCCCGCGATGCGGCGCGGTGCTGCATCAGCGCAAGGTCGACAGCCTTACCCGCACCTGGGCCTTGCTGATTGCGGCGGCGATCCTGTACATTCCCGCCAACGTCCTGCCCATGATGCAGACACGCTCGCTGCTCGGAAACAGCAGCGACACGATCATGAGCGGCGTGATTTATTTCTGGACCAGCGGCGAGTACGACCTGGCCATCGTCGTGTTCACCGCGAGCATTCTCGTCCCGATGCTCAAGCTCATTGCGCTATCGCTGCTGTGCTTCACGGCGCAGCGCGGTGTGCGCTGGAAACCGCATCAACGCACCAAGCTGTATCACATGGTCGAGTTCATCGGCCGCTGGTCGATGCTCGATGTTTTCGTCGTCGCGCTGATGGTCGCGCTAGTCAATATTCAGTCGCTGGCCGTCATTCAGGCGGGGCCGGGCATCGTGGCGTTCGGATCCGTCGTCGTACTCACCATGTTGGCATCCATGCAGTTCGACCCTCGCCTGATCTGGGATCAGATCCGCGACGACGACACCGAACAGGACGATCATGACTGACCCGAAAGACCCCAAGGATTCGCAAGACCCGAAAGCCGTTCCCCCGCCCGATGCCGGCGGCCTGCCCACGCCGGTGATCGAGCCGCGCAAGCGCTGGGCGCCGTCGCTCGTCTGGCTGATCCCGCTGGTCGCGGCGCTCATCGGGCTGTCACTGGTCGCCAAGGTGCTCATCGAGCGCGGCCCGAGCGTGACCATCGACTTCAAGACCGCCGAAGGGCTCGAAGCCGGCAAGACGAAGGTCAAATACAAGGAAGTCGACATCGGGACGGTCAAGAGCATCGAATTGTCCGACGATCTCTCGCACGTGCGCGTGACGGTCGACCTCACCAAGAACGCCAAGAACTTTGCGGTCAAGGACTCGCGCTGGTGGGTCGTGCGCCCGCGCGTGGCAGGCGGCAGCGTATCGGGCCTGTCGACGCTGCTCTCCGGCGCGTACATCGGTGCCGACGCGGGCAAGTCGAAGGAGTCGGTCAGCCACTTCGTCGGGCTGGAAGTGCCGCCGGTGGTCTCCAGCGGCCAGCCCGGCAAGCCGTTCGTGCTGCATGCCGCGGACGTCGGCTCGCTCGACATCGGCTCGCCGATCTACTACCGGCGCATTCAGGTCGGTCAGGTCGAGGCGTATTCCCTGGACCCGGACGGCAAGGGCGTGACGCTGCGCGTGTTCGTACAGGCGCCCTACGACCAGTACGTCGGCACGAACACACGCTTCTGGCATGCAAGCGGTATCGACCTGCGGCTCGATTCGAGCGGCTTCCAGGTCAATACGCAGTCGCTCGCGTCGGTGGTCATCGGCGGCATCGCCTTTCAGGCGCCGGACGGCTCCGGCGCAGGCGTGATCGCCAAGCCGGGCCAGGAATTCCGGCTGGCCCCGGACGAAGCGACCGCCATGAAGGCGCCCGACACGCATCCGGTGCAGGTGGTGTTCCGCTTCCAGCAGTCGCTGCGCGGGCTGGTCGTCGGCGCGCCGGTCGACTTCCGTGGCATCACGCTTGGCGAAGTCACGTCGATCGGCGTGGAGTTCGATCAGGCGACCAAGCAGATCAACATGCCGGTGACGGTCGATGTCTATCCGGAGCGCCTGCGCCGTCGCGACCCGACCAACAGCGTGCCGCCGACCGAACTCCAGAGCCACCGGATTCTGGACGCCCTCGTCCAGCGCGGCCTGCGGGGTCAGTTGCGTACCGGCAACCTGCTGACCGGCCAGTTGTACGTGGCGCTGGATTTCTTCCCGAGCGCCAAACCCGCCAAGGCCGAACGTATCGGTGAAACGCTGTACATGCCGACCGTGCCCAATACGCTCGACCAGTTGCAGCTCCAGATTGCGGACATTGCGAGCAAGCTCGACAAGATTCCGTTCGATAGCATCGGACAGAATCTCGACTCGTCGCTGCGCAAGCTCGACAAGACGCTCGAGAGCGCGCAGGGCCTCTTCCGCCAGCTCGATGGCGAAATTGCGCCGGAAGCGAAGGCGACGCTGGGCGAAGCGAAGAAGAGCTTCGGCGCGGCCGAGCGCACCCTGTCCGAAGATGCGCCGGTGCAGCAGGACGTGCGTCAGGCCATGCAGGAACTCACGAAGACGCTGCGCTCGCTGAACACACTCGCCGACTACTTGCAGCAGCACCCCGAAGCGCTGCTGCGCGGCAAACCGAAGGATCCGCAACCATGACGAAGCCGACCGAGATGACCCGCTCCCCGCGCCCGGCCGCGCGCAGGCGTGAGACGCCACTGGCGGGATTCAACGCCACGGCAGCGACTGCCGCCTTCGTGCTCGCGCTGGCGGGCTGCGCGTCGCCGCAACCCACGTTCTATACGCTTGCCGATGCAAATGGCGGGGTGAATGGGGGCGTGAATGGCGGGGTGAATGGGGGCGCCGTCGCCACGACCGGGGCGAGCGCACCGGCGACGCCCTACGCCATCGAGGTTTCCCCGGTGGCCGTGCCCGAGCAGGTCGACCGGCCGCAAATCGTGGTCACGCGCAGCGGCGGACGTGTCGACATTCTCGAAGCGTCCCGCTGGTCTGCGCCGCTCAAGAACGAATTGACGTCGACGATCTCGCGCAACCTGACGCAGCGTCTGGGCGCCATGGATGTGTATGGCGTGCCACGTGCCGATAGCCTTGCGGTCTATCGCGTGTCGACGTCGGTGCAACGTTTCGAGTCGGTGCCCGGCGAACAGGCCGCATTGACCGCGGTGTGGAGCGTTCGCAAAGTCCCTGGCGATCTCGTGCTGACGTGTCGCTTCGCGGCGACGGAACCCGCTTCGGGCGGCATCGACGGCGTCGTCGCTGCACAGCGCAAGCTCGTCGACCGGCTGTCGGACGGCATCGGCAACGCCATCGCCACCAGCGCACAAGGCACTGGCGCAGCCCGCTGTGCTGGTTGAGTGCTTCGGCTGGGTAGGCCGGTTGAGTGGGCCTGTTGAATGGGCCTGTTGAATGGGCCAATTGACTGCGCTGAGGCGGAGGGGATAGTCAGCGCGGCGCAAGGCGCGGTGACACGGTAACCGCCGGTTCCGCGCTGCGTTGCGGAACCGGCCGGTGCCACGGACGGCGATCCCCCCCCGGAGCCCGCCGACCGTTTATTGCGAGCGACATATCGCTCAGGCTCGCCACGCGTGTGCCGAACGCATCGTTTGCGCCGTATGCGCCCACCGGCCATGCGTCTGCCCCCGTGTGGCGAACCCAACGTCCATCGTAGCGAGCATTTTGCGTATCGGCATTGGACTAAAGTCCCATGCGCGGGCGATTTTTCTATGGGAGACTCACCTCTGCCTGCCCCAGGGCGCCATTCCGGCATGCCTCGGCACAATTCGGCTCCCTCTCATTCGCCACCCGCCCCGTGACACCGCACGCGCCCAACGCCCCTTCCTCGGACCGCCCTGACGCGCGCGCCGCGCACGACCGGACGGCACGCACCGTGCCGCCCCCGAACGCCGACCCGTCCATCGCGCACGCCCCCTCTCATGCGTCCCCGCATGTGCTCGCCCAAGCCGCCCGAAGCGACTCACCACGCCTCGCGCGAGGGCATGACGACGAGGTCTATGTCGCGCGTCTGCGCACCCTGCGCAAGAATTTGCCGACCTCGCTCGCCGGGTCGTTCCTCACGGTCTGGCTGATCGTGGCCGTGCTCCACGAGGTGTTCCCGATACGCGACTTGCTGCTCTGGGCCGGCGCGCATGCATTGCTCACGCTGTGGCGCGCGAGCGTGCTGATCGGCGGACCACGGCAACTTTCGCGGCGCACCGCCCGGAAGGCCAAAGCGGCGCATGCCGCGCATCATGCCACGCCGAGCGCCAGTTCGACTCAAACCGCACCATCGGCCAGCACCGCCGAGGCCGATGCCCCTGATCTCAGGACGTTGCGGCAGTGGGATTGGCGCGTGCGGGTCGGCGCGCTGGCGGCAGGCCTGCTGTGGGGCGTTCCCTATGCCATCTGGCTATACCAGGCCCCTGCCGCCCAGCAGATGTTCATGATCGTCGGATTGCTAACGCTCGGCACCGGGGCGATCTACGCATACTGCATCCATCCGCCGGTACTACTGGCGTTCGAAGTCCCTTACTACGCACCGAGCTTTGTCGCGCTCGGCATGCTCGGCGGCACCATTCATTCCACCCTGGCGGTCGCCGGGGGCCTGTACCTCGCTGTCACGTTCACCTTCGCTTACCGGATGTACCGGACTCAGATGGATTCGCTGCACATGCGCTTCGAGAACGATGACCTGCTGGCGAGACTGGCGGTAGAGCGCGACGCGGCGCAACGCAGCAATCTAGCCAAGTCGCGGTTCCTTGCCGCCGCGAGTCACGATCTGCGTCAGCCCGTGCATGCGCTGAGCCTGTACGTCGGTGTATTGCGCGAGCAGACCCTCAACGCCCGCAGCCGCCAACTGGTCGATCATATCGGGCGGGCAACGGCCGCCATGGGACAGTTGTTCGACGGCCTGCTCAATATCTCCCGTCTCGACGCCGGGGTGATCCAGCCGAAAGCCCGGGCGATGCACCTCGCGCCGATGATCGATCAGTTGCAGTTGGAGTACGCGCCTCAAGCGGCCGCGAAGGGGCTGATCCTGCGCGTGCGCCCGCCCCGTTCCGGTCATGCGCTGGCGGTCAGATCCGACCCGGTGCTCCTGGAGAGGGTGCTGCGCAACCTGATCGACAACGCAATTCGTCACACGACCCACGGCGGGGTGCTGATCAGTTGGCGCCGGCGCGGTGATCGGGTTCGCATCGACGTATGGGATACGGGCGTGGGGATTGCCGAAGGCGATCTCGACAAGATCTTTCTCGAGTTTCATCAGGTCGGCAATCCGGAGCGCGATCGCTCCAAGGGCCTTGGCCTCGGCCTCGCGATCGTGCGCCGGACCGCCGACCTGCTCGGCCACCCGTTGTTCGTTCGGTCCGTCCCGGCACGTGGCAGCGTGTTCTCGCTGAGCGTGCCGCTGGCCGACGTGCGGGCCGTGCGCCAGCCGCCAGATCTGAGCGCCGGCGCCGCGCAGCATGACGCGGCGGGGATTGACGCGGAGAAACCGCTCGTGTGCGTGATCGAGGACGACGCGGAGAACCTCAACGGCCTGTGTCTGTTGCTCGACGCGTGGGGCTATCGCATCGTCGGCGGCAGCAGCGGGGAGGACATCGTTCGCGCGGCGGCGGCTACCGGCAGCAAGCCCGCCCTGATCCTGAGCGACTTCCGGCTGCGCGATCACGAAACAGGTATCGACGCCATCGACCGGCTACACGAAGAATTCGCCGACGACACCATTCCGGCCATTCTCCTGAGCGGCGACACCGACCCGCAGCGCATCGTGGAAGCATCGGCCCGTGCGTGGCCGCTGCTGCACAAACCCGTGGATGCGCAACTGCTGCGACATACCGTCGAGCAGGCGCTCAAGTCGCAAACCTAGCGACCAGACAGGGGGCACCGGGCTCGGAGCGTTCAGAACGATTCAGCGCTCTTTCAGGACGGCTTGCCGAGCAGCCCGCCGCGACGCGCCAACGCCGCGGCCTGTGTCCGGTTGAGCGCGCCCAGCGCGGCAAGCACCGCCGACACGTGTGCTTTCACCGTCTTCTCCGTCATCCCGAGCCGTGCGGCAATCTCGCCGTTGCGCAACCCGTCGCAGACCAGGCGAAGCACCTCGCGCTGACGCGGGGTAATCGACGCGAGCCGCTGCATGAGCGCCACGTCGTCGAGCGCCGGTTCGCTGCCTTCACGCCATTGCGGCCGTGGCGCATGCTCGTCGCCTCCGGCTGCCGCTGCGGCGACCGGCTCCACACTGAGGTCGTACCCTGGCGAGAGATAGCGCTCGCCGCGCATCACCGTCTGAAGCGCATCGACCAGCGTACGGCTATCCGCCGATTTGTGAACGAAGCCATGCGCCCCTGCCCCCAGCGCCGCCCGAACGTCCTGCGAGTCCTCGGACGCCGAGATCACCAGCAGACGAAGATCCGGGCGCACGGCGCGCAGCTGGGCGAGCAATGCCGCACCGGCAAGATCGGGAAGATAGTAGTCCGCCATGACGGCATGGACGTCTGGCCGCAGGGGAAGCGCGCGAACCGCTTGCGCGCCGGTCGCAAAAGCCTCGAAGCTCAACTCGGGGGCGGCGGCACGCAGCGCGAGGAGCAGGCCTTCGCGAAACATCGCATGGTCGTCGATCAGAAAGACAGTCGGCACGGGCAGGCGGTGCGCGCAAGGCGCAGAGTCGTCGGGGGGTAGCGAGGAGAATTATGTCGCAATACTGACCAAAAGTCGTGATTTCGATTGCCGTTCGACGCGTTCCCCGCACCGATTCTCACTTCCCGAAAATGGCGCACGCCAAAACGGAGCAGCCAATAACGCTGGCGCACCACAGCGGGGAAAACACCGATCGGTTACGCATTGCGCAACCGATTACGTGATGTTTAATATGTGACAGACCCCGCCACCGGGGCGCCATAACAAATACTGGAGACAACCATGCCCACCCCGAACGGCGCACTGCGCCGCGCGCTTGGGAGCGCGGCGTCGAATGCTATCTCGACGGCTGCGCTCACTCTCTTCACCGCCGTCGCCACCGTCGCCGCGCTAGCTCCCCTCACCCGTGCACATGCCGCGCCTGCCACACCGGTCATCTCTGACGGCGTCGTCAAGATCGGCGTGCTGACCGACCTCTCGGGCGTGTCGAGCGACAACGCCGGCAAGGGCAGCGTGCTCGCCGCCACCATGGCCATCGACGACTTCTCGCGCGACCACAAGGTGCTTGGCGCACCGATCGAACTGGTCTCGGCCGACTCGCAAGGCAAGACCGACACCGGCGCGACCATTGCGCGCGAATGGTACGACCGGGGCAAGGTCGACATGATCACCGACCTGACCTTCTCGAACGTCGCGCTTGCCGTCGATCGCATCGCCGATGAGAAGAAGAAGATCGCACTCGTCACGGGGGCAGGCTCGTCAGCCATCAGCAATGAGCAATGCACTGCGCACAGCGTGCAGTGGATGTACGACACCTACGCGCTGGCGAACTCGACTTCTCAGGCGCTGCTGCGTCGCGGCCTGAAGTCGTGGTATTTCATCACCGCCGATTACGCTTTCGGGCAGGCGCTGGAAAAGGACGCCAGCGAGATTCTGACGCGTCAGGGCGGCAAGGTGGTCGGCTCGGTGAAACACCCGGTGAACTCCCCCGACCTGTCGTCGTATCTGCTGCGCGCGCAAACGTCCGGCGCACAGGTCATCGCACTGGCCAACTCCGGCACCGATACGCTCAATACCGTCAAGCAGGCCGCCCAGTTCAACATCATTCAGGGTGGCAAACAGGTATTCACACCGTTGCTCTCGCTCATCACCGAAGTCCACGGCATGGGCCTGAAAAACGCGCAGGGCATGATCCTCACGAACGGTTTCTACTGGGATCAGGACGACCGCTCCCGCGCGTTCGCCCAGCGCTTCCATGCGCAGCACAAGAAGATGCCGACCATGATGCAGGCCGCTGTCTATTCGGCGGTCCTCAATTATCTGAAGGCGGTTCAGGCAGCCGGCACGGACGAAGCGGACGCCGTCATGGCCAAGCTCAAGTCCATGAAGATCGACGATCCCGTCATTCGCAACGGTCAGATCCGCGCCGACGGCAAACTGGTGCACGACATGCTGCTGGTGCAGGTGAAAACGCCCGCCGAATCGAAGTCGGAGTGGGATCTGTACAAGATCCTGGAGACGATTCCGGCCGACAAGGCATTTGCGCCGCTGGCCGAATCGAAGTGTGCGCTGGTGAAGAAATAGGCGAGCGCCGGCTCAACGTTTGAGATCGGTGGCGGACGCCGTTTGCGCGCCGCCACCGCCGTGTGCAGACCCGGCGGCCGGGTCTTCCACGCGACGAAACACCAGCGCCGAAGCCAGCGTAATCAGCCCGACGCACACGAACGTCATGCGAAACCCGGCGACCGTGCCGCCCGTCGGCCCGGCCAGGTGACCGAACAACGCCAGCAACTGACCGCCGATGGTCACGCCCAGTCCAAGCGCGAGCATTTGCGCCATCGAGAACAGACCGTTGCCCGCACTCGCGCGGCGCGCACCCAGATCCTTGAGCGTCACGCTATTCATCGCTGCGAATTGCATGGAATTCGCGCCGCCGAACACCGCCAACTGAATCAGCCCCAGCCAGATCGGCCAGCCTGGCCCGAACAGTGCGAAGCTCGCAATCGAGCCACCGACGACGGCTGTATTGACCATCAAAAAACGCGTGTAACCGTAGCGCGCCACCAGCGGAGTGACCATGCGCTTGACGACGACGCCCGAGAGCGCGACCGGCAGCATCATCAGACCCGACGCGAGCGGGCTGTAGCCCATCGCCACCTGAAGCAACAGCGGCAGCAAAAACGGCACGGCGCTACTGCCGATACGCGCGACGAGATTGCCGAGCAGACCGAGACTGAAGCTGCGCGTCTCGAACAATGCCAGGGGAAACAACGGCGCGGCACGGCGGCGAGCATAGGGCCAGTAGCCAACCGTCGTCGCTACGCAAAGCAACGCGAGGCCGACCGAAGGTCCCCATCCCGCATCGGCAAACGGGTGATCGAGCGCGAGCGTGAACGACACCATCGCCACGGAAAGCAGCGCGAAGCCGATCCAGTCGAAACCGGTCTCGATGATGTCGTCTCTGGACGGGCGCGGCAGGTAATGCCGTACCGCGAAACAGCCAATGAGGCCGATGGGCACGTTGATGAGGAAGATCCAGTGCCACGACGCGACTTGCACGAGCCAACCGCCGAGCACCGGGCCGATCATCGGGCCGACCTGTCCGGCGATCGACACGAAGGCCAGCGCCGCCAGGTACTCACCGGCCGGAAACGTGCGAAGCACGGCAAGACGCCCGATCGGGAGCAGCATCGAGCCACCCGCGCCCTGCAGCACCCGCGCGAGCACGAGCTGCGGCAGGGTATGCGCCATCGCACAGGCAATCGACCCCAGGACGAACAGCAAAATGGAGACGAAGTAGACACGTCGCGTGCCGAAGCGGTCGGCCAGCCATCCCGATGCGGGCGTGAGCATGGCCATCGTCAGCGAATAGGACACCACGACCGGCTGCATGCGCAACGGGTTCTCGCCAAGGCTCGCGGCCATCGCAGGCAGCGCCGTGTTGACGATGGTCGTGTCGAGCGCCTGCATGAAGAAGCCCGCCGCGACGATCCATAGCAAAGCGGTGAGTGTCTTGTCTTGCTTCATGCGGCGCGGGGATGAGGCCTTCGGAGAAACCGGGCGTCAGAGTGAATTCAGCGAAAGCAGAATTCTATCGCGCTTCGCGCCCGCACATCCATGCGCGTTCATGCACATTTTTGCGGGATCGATGAGCGCCATGCATCGATGCCCGGCGCCATGGGACGCGCGGCCGGTTCAAGCCGTCGTGTTGACGCGCGTGCCGGTGGTCTTCGTCGGGTCCATGAGTGCGGTGATCTGCGCCTGAATCGCCATCGCTTCGGAAGACAGCGTACTGACCTGCTGCATCTTCTCGTCGGGCGGCAGGCGGTCGTTGTTGCGCACGGCTTCGAGTTGCGCCATCACTTTGGCAAGCATGTCCTTGAGCTTGCGAATCGTCTGCTCGACGATCGAATCGCCCGCGCCACCGCCGCCGGCTGCCTGGCTGGTCATCGCTTTGCCAGCCTGCCTGGCAGCCTCGCTGGCGCTGCGCAGACTGAGCGTGACCTTCTCGCCGTCGCTTTGCGGCGCGGCGTCGTCGGACGCGCCGGCGGCCTCCGCGCGGCCGTTCTCGACCTGAGCAGCGCGCGTCGCGTTCGCAGCGCCGCCCGTGTCTGCGGACTTCGCCGTCTGCGCTGCCTGTGCTGCCTGCGCTGGCTGTGTAGATTGGGCCGCTTGTGCTGCTTGCGCTTTATCCGCCTGCTGCTGTGCGATATGCGCCTGCCAGATGTCCAGCATGCTGGACGTTGCGCTGCCCTTGGCGGGAATGATGATGGTCATGGAGCGAGGGGTCTCCGGAAAAAATTAAGGATTCGAAAATATTACGGCATCTTTCACGAATTCCTGAATTTCCCGACGCATCCCCCTGCCACGCTCCGGCAACGCTTTCAAGCGAGATAACCGGAGATGCCGTCCCATAGCAGCTTGATCGCTGTGACCACCAGCAAACCATAGCAAGCGCGGTAAATGTGGCGTTGATCCAGATTGGCGTGAAGCCGCCAGCCCGAGACCACACCGGCGGGAATCGCGAACAGGCAAACGCCCATCAGCACCCACACCGACCCCGTCGGTCGGACCAGCAGCAGCCACGGCACCGCCTTCGTTGCGTTCCCCACGGTAAAGAACAGACTCGTCGTTCCGGCATACACCTCCTTGCTCAGCCCCAGCGGCAACAGATACATCGCCAACGGCGGTCCGCCCGAGTGCGCCACCATGGTCGTCACCCCCGACGCAACGCCAGCGGTAATCGCCTTGGGTGTCGAGCGCTCCCGCGTGGTCTGCTTCGCCCCCGAGACCAGCCAGAGGCCGACGAACGCAAGCGTGATCAAGGCCATGACGATGGAAATCGCGCGATGGTCCAGCACCCGGAACAACAGGTATCCCGCAGCAATGCCCACGAGCAGTCCGGGCACGAGCCGCGCAAGGTCCGGGCGCGACCATGTCGACGGCTTCCAGTACCGCAGCGCGAAGAGATCCATCGCGATGAACAACGGCGCGAGCATGCCGCCCGCGCTCACCGGGTCCATGACGAACGACAGCAGGGGAATACCGACGATGGAGAACCCGCCACCGAACGCCCCCTTCATAAAGGCAATCAGAAACACGGCGGCGAACGCGACGAGAATGGTCGCGATCGTCAGTTCGGGACCGGACAGCATGGGCAGCGCCATCATGCGCTCCTTGCCCGCGTGCAAACGCAACCGCGTGGCGGTTCGCTCGCCGCGGCATACCGCTGGGACCATGGCACTGCAAACATGAAGCCTCTCCTGGAATGTTGACCCCGCCGCCAACACGGCAGGTGCAATCAGAATGCTCCGATGTTAAAGTCAGTGCAATTAAAACATTGCTCTCGGTGCAATATATGACCAAGACCGACTATCTGGCGCTTGCGGACAAGGTGGCCATGGACATTGCGAGCGGCTCGCTCGGGCCGGGCGACCGCCTGCCGCCGCAACGCGACTTCGCCGACCAGCATGGCATTGCTGCCTCGACAGCGAGCCGCGTTTATGCCGAATTGCTCCGACGTGGACTTGTGGTCGGTGAGGTCGGACGCGGCACGTTCGTCTCCGGGCAGACGCGACGCGGCGCCGAGGCGCCGGGCGAACCGCGCGGCGTGCGCATCGATCTCGAATTCAATTTCCCGATCCTGCCGGGGCAATCCGGACTCATTGCGCGGAGTCTCGCGGGACTGGAGCGTGCCGCCGAACTCGAACTCGCCCTGAGCCCGGCCACGAGCGGTGGCACGGTCGCCATTCGCAATGCCGCCGCTGCGTTTCTTGCCGAAGGGGCGTGGACACCGTCTCCCGATCAACTTGTCTTCACCGGCGCAGGACGCCAGAGCATCGCCGCCGCGTTGGCCGCCGTGGTGCCGCCCGGGGGGCGATGCGGCGTGGAGATGCTGACGTATCCCTTCATCAAAGGCATCGCGGCACGGCTGGGCATCTCGCTCGTCCCGCTGGCGATGGATGAAGGCGGCGTGCGACCGGAAGCGATACGACAAGCGCATCGCGATGGCCATCTATCGGCCATTTACCTCCAGCCCACGGTTCAGAGTCCCCTGGGCATGACGATGAGCCCGGCGCGACGTGCCGATCTGCTTGGTATGGCCGAGACGCTGAACCTCGTCGTCATCGAAGACAATGTCTATGGGTTTTTGGACAGCGCCACTCCACTGGCCGCGCATGCCCCCGAGCGCTGTATCGTGGTCGACAGTTTGTCGAAGAAGGTAGCGCCAGGACTCAATCTGGGATTTCTCGTCACGCCACCCCACCTCAGGGAAAGCGTGATGGCAGCAGTGCGATCCGGTGGATGGACCGCACCGGGCTACGCGTTCGCTGCGGCGCAGCGCATGATGAGCGACGGCACCATTGCCGAACTGGTGCGGCTAAAGCGTATCGACGCGCGCCAACGGCAGGCGATCGCTGCGGACTGCCTGGCTGGATTCGATGTGCGCACCAACGGCAAGGGCTATCACCTGTGGCTCACGTTGCCGGCGCACTGGCGCTCGCAGGCGCTGGTGGCGGCGGCAGCGCGGCATGACATCGGGCTGACCCCCTCCACGGCATTCGCCGTCACCGCAGGACACGCGCCCAACGCGGTGCGACTGGCGCTGGCCGGACCGACCATGGACCTGCTGGATTCGGGATTGCGCACGCTCGCAGGGATTCTGAATGCGCGGGAAGACGACTTCGACCTGACGGAGTGACGGTCGAGCGGATCGAGGGACCGAGGGGATCGGTAAAGTGAAGGCGAAATGAAAACGCGGAGGCGGCATGCCGTAGACAGCCGCCCCCGTGCCAAGGCCGAGTCAGGCGCGGATCGCCCGATATCCCACGTGCTCCAGATGGGCGTCGTCGTCGACCGACAAATCGTCTGCCGCGTCATCCGCACGGTCGTCGTCAGCCAGCGAATCCAGACGAATGGCCGCGTGAACAAGCGCGATATGCGAGAACGCCTGGGGGAAGTTGCCGACCTGACGTTCGTGGGTCGTGTCGTATTCTTCGGCGAGCAATCCGACGTCGTTGCGCAACGACAGCAACCGCTCGAACAGCGCGCGCGCGTCTCGCTGACGACCGATCATCACGAGACAATCGACCATCCAGAAACTGCATGCGAGAAAAGCGCCCTCGCCCGCCGGCAACCCATCGTCGACGCGGCTGGTGCGATATCGCTGCACCAGACCGTCCTGCATCAACTCGCGCTCAACCGCCTCCACGGTGCCGACCACACGCGGGTCGTCCGGTGGCAAGAAACCCACGAGCGGAATCATCAGCACGCTCGCGTCCATCTCCGAAGACCCGTACGCCTGCATGAACGCATTGCGCGTTTTGTCGAAACCGTTCGCACAAACGTCCGCGTGGATTTCCTTGCACAACCGTCGCCAATGGTCGACCGGTCCGGGCAACCCGAAACGCTCGGCCGACTTGATCGCGCGATCGAACGCCACCCATGCCATCACCTTCGAATAAGTGAAGTGCTGTCGCCCGCCGCGTACTTCCCATATGCCCTCGTCCGGCTGGCGCCACACCGTCTCGAGATGCGCTACGAGCTTCGTCTGCACCTCCCAGGTCGCGTCATCCGGCGGCAGTCCACCGAGGCGCGACTGGTGCAGCGCGTCCATGACCTCGCCATAGACATCAAGCTGCAACTGCCCCACCGCGCCGTTGCCCACCCGCACCGGCTTCGCCCCCTCATAGCCCGGCAGCCAGTCGACCACCCACTCGGGCAGCCGCCGCTCGCCCGACAACCCGTACATGATCTGCACTTGCGACGGCGCACCGGCCACGGCGCGCACCAGCCAGTGACTCCAGTCGCTCGCCTCGGTGTAGTAGCCCCCGAGCATGAGCGCCTGCAAGGTCAACGTAGCGTCGCGCAGCCAGCAGTAGCGATAGTCCCAGTTGCGCTCGCCCCCGAGTTGTTCGGGCAACGAGGTCGTGGGCGCCGCCACGACGCCGCCCGTCGGCACGAACGTCAGCGCCTTGAGCACGATGAGCGAGCGGCGAATCGCCTCCGACCAACGTCCGTCGAGCTGACAGCGATTGGCCCAGGTCCGCCAGTAACGCTCGGTATCGGTGAGCGCGGCAAGCGGATCGATTTCGCGAGGATCTGCGTGATGGGACGAGACGCGGGAGAGGACGAAAGGCACGGTGTCGCCCGCCTTCACATCGAACCGTGCGCGCAGGCTGCCGGGCACGTCCTGAATCTCGACAGGGGTGCGCATCACCACCTTGTCGGGGCCTGCAATGAGGCGCATGCCGGGCCCGGTCGGGTCGTCGGACGCAAGCGGTCGTGACCACGGCACCGACGCCCCGTAGTCGAAACGCAGGATCAGTTCCATCGACATCGATACCGTGCCATGCACGCCCTTGACCAGACGCACCAACTCGGCAGCGCCGTCGCGCAGCGGCATGAAATCGATCACGGCAACGCAACCTTCCACGGTCTCGAAGCGCGTCTCCAGAATCAGCGTATCGTCGTGATAGCGACGTGTGGTGGTCGCGCGCGGATCTTCCGGCGCGATTTTCCAGCGGCCATGTTCCGGGCCGCCAAGCAAGGCGGCAAAACACGCCGGGGAATCGAAGTACGGCCAGCAGAGCCAGTCGATGGAGCCGTCGCGCGCCACCAATGCAGCGCTGCGGCAATCGCCAATCATTGCGTAGTCTTCAATGCGTGCCGGCATGCTCACCTCGGGAACAGAAGAGGAATGGATTTCCGGCAGCCGTCGTTGTCGAGATGCCGGAAAATGCGAGCGAATGAAGTCCTATGGTACGCGCTTGGCGTACGCGCGACCATGGCGAGTGCCACGGAATAGGCGAGTGGCCGGGGGTGCTGCGACAGCGTCTGCCAAGGGTCATGCCTCCCTCCTTACGACACGGTTGGTTCCAAAACCGACCCGCTCCCGGAAAGGAAGTTCTGACGAATTGATCTGTGGCGCGTCAACTCGCGGCAAATCCGCATGACAGACGGCGCATATACATCATGCTGTCACCACTGCCCCGCTCTCCAGCGCATGCACTGCGCCTTGCGCGATGAGATCGCGAATGTGCGCGGCGTCGAAGCCATACTCTGCGAGCACATCGAATGTGTGCTCGCCGAGACGGGGCGCCGGACCACCCGTGCACTTCGGTGTCCGCGAAAAACGAATCGGCAGGCCGATACTGCGCGTGGGGCCGTCGAGCGGATGAACGGTTTGCACCACCATTTCACGCGCCACGATCTGTGGATGGGTCACCGCTTCCGAAATGGACAACACCGGACCGACCGGCAGTCCGACCGCGTCAAGGCGCTCGACCCAGTTCTGCGTCGTGTCTCGCATGAGATACGCCGTAAGACGCTCGACGAGTTCGTCGCGATTCGCCGTGCGTCCCGCATTCGTCGCAAAACGCGGATCGTCGGCAATCTCCGGCGCGTCGAGCACCTGCAACAGACGTTCGTAATTTGCCTGATTGGCCGCACCGATGTTGATCCAGCCGTCCTGTGTGCGAAACGCCTGATACGGGGTGCTCGTAGGATTCGCAGAGCCGAACTTCGGCGGATTCTCGCCGCTGGCGAAGAAGTTGGCGGCGGCCCAGTACATCTGCTGGAAACCGGCTTCGAGCAGCGATGTGTCCACGACCTGACCTTCGCCCGTGCGCAACCGATGCGCATAGGCCGCCGAGATACCCAGCGCCGCGAGAATGCCGGCGTTGATATCGGCGATTGGCGAGCCCGCCTTGATCGGCGCCTGTCCCGGCTCGCCCGTCACGCTCATCAATCCCGAAAGTCCCTGAGCGATCAGATCGAAACCGCCCTTGTCCGCGTAAGGTCCCGTGCGCCCATAGCCGGAGATGGCGCAATAAATCAGGCCGGGATTCGACTCGCGCAGCGTGTCGTAGCCCAGCCCCAGCTTCTCCATCGTGCCTTTGCGATAGTTCTCGGTCACGACGTCCGCACTGAGAAGCATCTTGCGCAGCACGCCTTTGCCGCCCTCGGTCTTCAGATTGAGCGCAATGCCGCGCTTGTTGCGGTTGAGCATCATGAACGACGCCGATTCGCCATGCGAGAGGATCGGCGCGAAACGGCGCGCGTCGTCGCCGTCCATTTTCTCGACCTTGATGACGTCCGCGCCCATGTCCGCGAGCATCATGCCGCACACCGGACCGGACATGATGTGCGAGAGCTCGATCACTTTGACGCCCTGCAATGGGCCGGCCTTCGTTGCGTTTTCGTTGCGGGTATCGGTCATGTCAGCGCCCCTCGAAAACCGGCGTCGTCTTCTCAAGGAAGGCGCGATAGCCGGTCTGGAAGTCTGCCGTGCCGAAGCACGCGAACCCTTCGTCGATCTGGGCAGGGGTGAGCGGCTTGCCGCTCACCAATTCACGCACGAATCGCTTGTGCCAACGCGCCACCAACGGCGCGCCGGCCGCAATGCGCTGCGCGCTGGCAAGGGCTTCGCGCGCCACGTCGGCGTCTGCCACCACACGCGTGACGAGCCCGATGCGAAGCGCTTCCTGCGCATCGAAAATCCGGCCTTCCAGCAAGATTTCCAGCGCCTTCGTGGGCCCGAGCAAATGCACAAGACCGGACAACTCGGCATGCGCCATCACAAGACCGAGCTTGTTGATCGGCGCCCCGAAGCGGCTCGATTCCCCGCAAATCCGGATATCGCACGACGCCGCAATTTCCATGCCGCCGCCCACGCAAATGCCATGGATCATGGCGACGAGCGGCACAGGACAGTTCGCGAGCGCGTCGAGCGTGCGATGCATGAGCGCGCCGTACGTGCGCGCCTGTTCCACGTTGGCGCGGTCGGTTTCGAACTCGGCAATGTCGTTGCCCGGCGCGAACGACTTCTCGCCCGCACCGCGCAGCACGATACAGCGCACGTCAGGCGATGCGGACAAGGTGAGGATGGTGTCCCCCAGCGCCTGCCACATGGGCTTGGTCAACGCATTGAGTTTCTCGGGACGATTGAGCGTGACCACCGCGATGGCGCCACCTTGCCCGGTCAGTTCGGTTAGAACGGTCGATGCCACATTGCCTCCCTGGATCGTCGGCGCGTGAAGTCACCACCCGACTTGGATTATTTGGTATACCAATTTTTTGTAAACGATAAGATCACCAGCACACCGGTGGCAATAAAAAATCACAAAAATCAGGGTTAACGTGGAATTTATACGTTCTCCAGATTGACGACGACCTCCGATGCGAACAGAATTGGCATTCCATTTTTGATGGCCTCACGTATGACCGTCTCCGCTGCCTCACTGAACGCCGCCGCGTATGAAGCGCTCAAGGCGCGCATCGTGCGAGGCGACTTGCGCCCCGGTGCGCCGCTGTCCGAACGCGCACTGTGCGATGAACTGGCGGTATCGCGCACGCCGCTGCGCGAGGCGCTCAAGCGCCTGGCGAATGAAGGATTGGTGGAAATTTCCGAGACGCGTCGCGCCCGAGTTGCGCGCGTGAGCGTTGACGAGGTCGTCAACCTGCTCGCCGTCATGGCCGTGCTCGAAGGACTCTCGGGAGAGCAGGCGTGCGAAAAAGCGACGGATGCAGATCTTGAGGCGCTTGCCCGGTTGCAGGATGAAATGGAAGCCGCCTACGCACGCGCCGATCACGCCGCCTACTTCGCGCTGAATCAGCAGATTCACCTGAGCATTCTGCGTATGGCGGACAACGGGCCGCTCGCCGAGTACTTCCACAATCTGAATGCGCGGTTGCGGCATGTGCGCGAGCGCCTGACGCCAACGCCGGAGCGCTGGCGTCAGGCCGTGGACGAACATGCGCAGATGCTCGCGCTGTTACGCAAGCGAGATGGCAAGCGGCTGCGCCCGATGATGGAAGCGCACTTGCGCAGCAAGACGGACGCTTACGTCGCGGCCATGCTCAATGAAGGACTGGTGAGCATGAACCGGGCGGCATGATGCCGCATGGGATGCACTGAAGCACGCCCCCGGCAGGTCACGCTGCCGCGCGTGCGTTGGCGAGCACGGCCGCACATTTGGCCATCAGATGCGCGCGCAGCAGTCGTCCGAGCGTAGCGCCATCGCGCCGATGCAACGCGCGCAGCATCTCGACGTGCTCCTCGACCGCACGCTCCCATTTGCCCGCATGCAGATTGGAGCGAAAACGCAGGGCCTGAAGCCGGTGATTGACCGACTGATACATTTGCGTGAGCGCAGCATTACGCGCCGCCGCGTTGATACGGTCGTGAATCCGTTGGTTGCAGTCGAAGTAGCCGGAAAGGTCGCCGTTCGCATAACAGGCGTCCATCGCGCTGTGCAATTCCTGGATCTCGTCGACTTCCGCCTGCGTAATGCGTTGACAGGCCAACTCGCCTGCGAGCGCCTCGAGACCGCTGAGCAATTCGAAAGCGTCGGCGATATCGCTCTCGGACAGTGTCACGACACGGGCGCCGCGATTCGGCAACAGATCGATCAGACGCTCGACCGCGAGCATCTTCAGCGCTTCGCGCAACGGCGTGCGCGACACCCCCAGTTGCTCGCACAACGCGCGCTCGTTCAGATGCGCGCCGGGCGGCAGCGATCCCTCCGTGATCATCTTGCGCAAGCGATCCATCACGGCGAGATGCAACGCCTGACGGCTGATCGGCTGGGTGACATCGGTGTTCGGTGGGTGGACGGTGTGGTCGCGTACGGCGTTCAGTGTGACGGAGTGCATAGGCCTGCCTTGGTCATTCGTTGCTGGATGAAAGACTGCGACTGCATGCACAGCACTTGCGCGAGCGGCGTCAAACCTTGGTCGGAAATTGTTCGGAACGCCGCACGATGGGAATACAAATCGGAATACTGATCGGCTCACCTATCGCGAACCGACGGAATATTACGAAATATTACGAACTCAGATTCTCGCAGATCACCGTCATTTTGACTACGTTGTGTGGTGTTTTCACCGAGAAAGCGACACGTTCGCGCCGCAGCGCAACATCGCACGAATTTTGTATACGATGTGGGCCACATGCTGTCGGCATCTGACCGGCGCATCGCCCTTCCCTCAGGAGATTCGCAAGATGTTCGAGACCCAACCCGCCGTCGAATCGCTGGCTCGTCTGCTCGCCGACACTCGCCGTGGCGACACGCCGATCGATTCGCCCGCCGCTGCCTTGCTGCCGGTCGATGCCAATGCCGCTTACGCCGTGCAGCTTCGCACACTCGACTTGCTCGGCGAGACCATTGCCGCATGGAAAGTCGGTGCGAAGACGCCGACCGATCTGCCGAATTGCGCGCCGATTCCGGCGTCCGTGGTGAGCAACGCCGGTGGCGTGCTCGCCCTCGACGATTTCTTTCGCCCTGGCCTCGAACTCGAAATCGCCTTCCGCCTCGCGCGCGACATCAAGCCGGGGAATTACGACGAACGCGAAGCCATGATGTTCGTGGACGACATGCTCACGACCATCGAGATTACCGACAGCCGCTTCGCCGGGAAGGGCCTCGACAGCCGCTTCGCGCTCGCCGATCTGCAGAACAACGGAGCGCTGGTGATCGGTAGCGGTCGCCGTTACGACGCCGGCTACGACTACCTCACGCCGAAGGCCGTCTTCACGCTGAACGGCCAGGACATCACGCCGCCCAAGGTCTTCAACACCGGCGGTGACCCGCGTGCGTTGTTCACGTGGCTCGTCAACCACAACGGCAAACGCGGCATCACCATGCGCGCGGGCGCGATCGTTACCTGCGGCTCGTACGTCGGCATGATCCCCGCGAGCGGCAAGGGTGAGCTGCGGGGCGTGATCGAGGACGTCGGCGAAGTCGCCGTCACACTGAAGTAACCTCAGCGGCGCGCGTGATCGTCAGTCTGTCGTCGGGGGCTGACGGGGCTGACCGGGGCTGACCCGGGCTAACGAGGCCTGACGAGGCCTAACGAGGCCTATCGGCGCGCCCGTCGACCCCGGCAAGCATCTTCGGCGCGAGCACAGCGATCGGCACGATGCACAGCAGCCCCACGCCCAACGCCACCGGCAGATCGACGCCATGCGCAATTGCGCCGATCAGCACCGGCCCGACCAGCAGCCCCAGATAGGCCAGGCGCGCCATTACCGCAATCGCCTCGGCGCTTGCCATTCCGGCACTTCGCGCCACTTCGCCCGACGCCGCGAACATGACCGGCATGACGTTCGACAGACCGAGTCCGGCGAGCGCAAAGCCCACCACGGCCGCCAAGGGCTCACGCCAGAACAGCGCAAGCAGGACCCCAGCCACGCAAAGCAGACTGCTCACGCGCAGCAACCGTGCACCGCCCATGCGCGCGCGCACCGGATCGCCACCAAAGCGCCCCGCCGCCATGCCCACGGAGAATGCCGCGTAACCTGCACCGATCCACGCGCCTTGCGCAGCGACCACTTCGCGCATGTACACGGCCGTCCAGTCGTACATCGCGCCCTCCACCACCAGTCCAAGGAACGCGAGCACGCCGAAACCCGTGAGCTTGCGGTTGAGTTTGCGGCGCGCCGCATCGTCGAGCACCGGCGGTGGCGTGTGCTTTCGCGCGGGCGTCCCGGTCTGCGTATTCGCCACCGACGCCTCTCCCGGCAACATATCCGGTTGCATGAACCGGGCGCCGACGACAATCACGACCGCGCACCCGAGCGCCGCCAGCCCGACGTGCCACTGCGGCGAGCCCTGATGGGCGAGCCACGCACCGCCGACCAGCGCGCCCGCCATGCCGCCCAGGCTGAAACAACCGTGCAGCGACGCCATGATGGGCTTGCGATAACGCGCTTCGAGCGTGGCCGCCTGGGCGTTCACGGCAACGTCGTACGTCGCATTCGCCGCGCCGTACAGCGCCAGCCATGCCACGAGGCCCCAATAGTTGGGCATCGACAGGAGAAAGGCGCTGGTGAGCGCGAGCGCGATCCCGGAGTGCAGGCTAGCGTGCCGACTGCCGGCGCGTCCGACCCAACGCGCCATGCGCGACATGGTGACGATCGCGCCCCCGGCCACAGCGAACATCGCCACTGACAGACTCGCGTCGTTCAGGTCGAACATCGCCTTGACGGTGGGCACATGAACGCCCCACGTCGCATAAAGAAAACCGCTGCAAAAGAGTAATGCCATCGTTGCCGCGCGTGCAGGCCAAAAGCCCGTGCGTGGCTTCGCTGTTTCAGAAGTCATCGGAATTGGAAAAGTGTGGGAATGACACGGCGCAGAACGCTGCCTTGTGCGTGTCGATGAATATCGCTGGAACGTCGTCTGAAGCGAGATGTGCGAAGTGCCAGCGTTGTGGAACTTGCAATCGATGTTGAGAATTCTAGCGCACTCTGTGTGACAACACAGTGCATCTTGCGCAACAGGGCCCGCAATGCGCGTCCGGCTTCACATCAATGCGACGGTGAACGAAGCGCGGCATTGCGCCGCATCGCCCAATGCACCCGCGAGGTCCTCGCGCGTAACGGCGGTGGCGACTTATCCACCGTTTTTGTTCACAAGGCTGTGGACAACGCGCAGACGCGCCCACCCAAGCGCTTGATCGATATGGGATTTTTTGAGAAGGCCATCAGACGGCGGCACTCGCGGGCAAATCGCTCGCCAGCGCCGCCAGCTTATCCACAGATTATGTGTTCAAGTCTGTGGACAAGCCCTTGATGAGAGGACGCAAGTCTTTGATTCGAATCGAGGATTCAGCTAGCGGAGATCGGCGAAGCAGTTTGCGACGGCTCCACTGCCATCGCGAATCCCTTGTTGCGCTCACGCACGACTCGATGAATCAGCTCCCACACCGTATGCGCCACCGGCGAGAGCGACCGGTTCTTGCGACGCACGAGCACGATGTTGCGCTCGAACGCGGGCAGCAACGGACGCACTGCCAGCGTGGAGTTCTCCGGCAGCGGCAAGGCCAACGGCGGCAGCACGCTCACCCCCAACCCCTCCTGCACCATCCGGAAGATGGTGCTGACGTGTCCCAGCTCCTGCGTGATGGTGCCCTGCACCTTTTGCGTGGTGAGCGCGCGATCGATCAGCGCACGGCTGCCCGAACTCTGGTTGAGCAGCACCAGATTCTCGCCGGTGAGTTCGGACCAGTGGACCGCCGCCTGCGAGGCGAGCGGGTGATCCGTGCGGCAAATGAGACAGAACGGCTCGCTCATCAGATGCTCGGTCGTCAGATCGTCGGCGCCTTGCGGGGCGACCACGATACCGAAGTCCACGTCGCCCGCGCGAACGCTGTCGAGCACCGCGCGCTGCATCTGGTCGACGAGCGCGAGCGCAATGTCGGGATACGTGGCCTGTGAGGCGAGCAGCACGCGCGGCATGAGGGTGGCGGAGATCGTCGGCGCGGCGCCGATACGAACGCGCCCCGTTGTGCGCGCTTCTGCGCCGTGCGTCTGAAGCAGGGCGATTTCGAGTTCGTCGAGTACACGATCGAGGTTGCCCGCCAACGTGACGCCCGCGTCCGTCAACGCGACTTCGCGGGTCGTGCGGTCCACCAGACGCAGGCCGAGTTGCCCTTCCAGTTCGTTGATGCAGCGGCTGATCGCCGGTTGTGTCAGCCCGATCTCGGCGCCCGCGCGGCTGAAGTTCTTGCTGCGCGCCACGACCATGAAGACCTTGAGTTGTCTCAGCGATACGTTCATTTTGGGCCCTGCCAGAAGAGAAAGTGAGCCACCGAAATGGCCAAGGCGCGCCGCACGCGACGGCGCGCCCCATACACGCGTCGATCAGGCCGCAGCCTTGACCATGTCTTCGATCACCTTCTTCGCGTCGCCAAAGACCATCATGGTCTTGTCGAGGTAGAAGAGATCGTTGTCCAGCCCGGCATAACCCGCCGCCATCGAACGCTTGTTGACGATGATCGTCTTGGCCTTGTAAGCCTCGATGATCGGCATGCCCGCGATCGGCGAAGCCGGATCGTTCTTCGCGGCCGGGTTCACCACGTCGTTGGCGCCCAGTACCAGCACCACGTCCGTCTGACCGAATTCGCCGTTGATCTC
>NZ_CABPSQ010000013.1 GCF_902459775.1 Pandoraea captiosa | reverse complement strand
TGGGTATCTCCGGGTGGTGGTCAGGCGGATTTCTTCATGAGCTGCTCGATCATCTGTTGCAGCTCGGCTTCGAATTGCGTATAGAGCATGCTGCGCAGGTCGGCGCCGAAGTTCGCGAGCACGCCGTTATCGGCAGCGACTTCGAACTTCAGGTCGACGGCTGGCTTCTTGTCTTCGCCGTGGAGTTCGGCGCGCGGGTTGACGCTGGTGAGCTTCGTTTTTTGGGCTTCGAGTTCGAACGGCATGGTGGGTATCTCCGGGTGGTGGTCAGGCGGATTTCTTCATGAGCTGCTCGATCATCTGTTGCAGCTCGGCTTCGAATTGGAGGATGGCAGCGGCCATCGTGGCGATGTAGGCATCGTCGCGAGGCACGCGCTGCACGTAGAGACGCAGGCGCTCGCACTGGCGCGGGTCATAGCTGATGAAGTCCCACCATTCACGGCCCGTGACCCACATGTTTCCTTGCACCTGCGGCATGTGCTCGGCAGGCATGCCTTCGAGCCAGGTGTTGATGTGGACGCCTTCATCGTGCGGCGACTTGATTTCGATGCCGCCTTTCGTGCCGACCAGGCCGTCGGGCGAACTGCCGACGAAGTCGTAACGCGGGTGCACGACGAATGGGCTGGGCGTGACGATGTTGCCGGTGTGCAGCTCGTACAGTTGGACGGCCACCGGTTCAACCTCGGTGCCCCATGCGAGCGCCTTGCCGCCGACTTCATGCATCGGCGCACCGGCGAGACGTTCGAACGCGAGTTCGCGCATCATGCGGGCACGTTCTGCCGTGGGCTTTCCGCTTTTCGTGATCGCGATGACGTCGACGAAGCGCGAGCCCGTGATGCGGCCCGCGCGTTCCTTCCGCCATTCGTCGGTGCGTTGGTCGGCGCCCGTGCTCATTGTTGGCCGTCCGTCGGGTCTTCGCCGGTCAGCGACTTGAGGCGTGCCAGCTCATCGGGGCCGATGGCCTGGCGCTCTTCCTTCGACAGACCACGCCACGCGTTGGCCAGTGGCTCGGCGCCGCCTTCCCTCGCCACCAGCTCCAGATCAGCGATGACGCTCAGCAGATGGTCGTCGCGCTCAGCAGGGGCGGGCAGTGATGCTTGAGCGACCTGCGCGGGCGTGGCGCGCGGCGTGATGTCTTTCTCGGGCGGGTAGTCGCCGACTTCCTCAGCGATGGGAATGCCCTTCAGCACGTCGGCGAAGTTGTCGCGGATCGCAAACGAGCGCGCGCGCATCTTCTTCATGCGCTGCGGGTACTGTGACCACGGCCCTTGCTTGCCGAGCAGCCCGGCCTGCTTCGCTTCAGCATCGCCGAAACGCTGGATATCCTCCGGCTTGCCACGGCGCTTGACCTTGCAGTACGCCGTGCCGCCATCTTCCCATTCCTCGATGTACTCGCACACCGGCGAGGCGAGCACCAGGGCGAGCACTGCATCACCCCAGAGGGACGGGCGCCCGTTGATGACGGCGATGTTCTGCATGGCTTGCAACGGCTTCAGGCCGAGTTCCATGCCCCACTGAATGGCGACGAGCACGTTGCCCGGTTTGCCCTGAAAGTCCTTCGGCACGATGGACGAGTCCGCCAGGTAGTCGGCGAACTTCATGGCCTCGTCGAGCGAGCGCGGCGAGAGGTCGAATTGATCGGTGGTTGCGATTGCGTTGGTCATGTTGCTCTCCATGCCCGAGACTCGGCCGGGCGTAAGGTGGGTTACAGGGTGGCGGCGGTGATGGCTTGATCGCGTGCAGCGCGGGCGTTTTCCAGTTCGTCGGCATCGCCGGTTTCTTCGGCGTGCTTCCACTGGCGCAACGCGTCGAGCATGAGATCGGCGGCTTCGCGCACGCGCGCGGCTGCGGCTGCCTCGGCTGCTTGCTGCTCTTCGACGCGGCGCCGCTCGGCGGCTTCTGCCTCGCGCTGCTGGCGCTCCAGCGCTTCACGCTCATCGGCGAGGCGCTTCGCCTCAGCTGCTTGGCGTTCGCGCTCGGCACGCAGTTCCGCTTCTTCGGCTTCGAGGCGCTCGCGGGCGATGCGATCAGCCTCTGCCCGTTCGGCCGCAATACGCTTTTCCTCGGCCGCGCGTGCCGCGGCGGCTTCTTCATCACGCTTCGCGGCTTCGGCACGCAGGCGCGCCAGTTCTTCGCGCTCGGCGGCCAGGCGGGCGGCTTCGGCTTCCTGCTCGGCCTTGATGCGGGCTGCTTCCAGTTCGGCATCGAGTGCGGCCCTGTACATGCTGCTCAGCTTGTCGAGCGTCTCGCCGCGCGCGGCCTCGGCCTCGCCGGTCAGTTCCTGGAATCGGTCGAGCGTGACGCTGAGCGCCTCCAGGTCTTCTATCTCCACCGCGATGGCATGCGAAGCGCAGCCGACCATGCGCGTCGCGATAGAACGGATGTCGTTGATGTGTTCGCGGATCGCGGCGATACGGCGTGCCTCGGCCTCCGCCTTGGCGCGCTTCTCTGCCTCGCGCGCCTCGTCCCAGCCGTCGCGCAGCGTGCGCAGGCGCAGTTCTTCCGGCTCGATCAGATCGATGAGGCGCTTCTCTTCGGCGATCACCGCCTTGCTGAAAGCGTTCGCGTCGTCGCGGGCTGCCTTTCCGGTCTTCGTGATGCTGGTACGGGTGTTGGCGAGCGCCATCATGGCCGCGTGGCACTGGTCGCGCCCGGCAGCGTTCTTGATCTCGGTGATGTCGGCCGACTTCTTCGCGAGCGCGACGAGTTCGCCCTGAAGCTTGGAAGATCCAAGCGCGACAGCCGCGCGCTCGACGACGGTCAGCGCCGTGGTTTCGGATTTGGTGGTAGCGGTCATGGTGTCTCGGTAGGTTGGTCAGACAGAACGGAAAACGACGGGCTGCACGGCGCGCATGGCGTCTTGCATGTCGAGCGTGCAGACGACGCCGTACAGGCAGATCAGGACGACAGCGGCGAGCGTGCCAGCCAGATACAGCCGGCGCGTAGCGAATCGGTCGACGCGCTCCATGAACGTCGGAACAGGCTTGCGGAAGCGCAGAGCGCACTCGTCGGACGTGTGGCCTTGGCGGCCACAGCGAACGCAGTAGTCGGGGGTCATGCGGCACCTCGCGCGCGGATCATGGCGTCGGCTTGCTGATAAGCCAGCGTCGCGATAGCGTCCAAGGTGTATTCGTCGTGATGGCTGAACTGCAACTGAGGCAGCGCAGCGATGGCAAATCGATCACGCAAGGTCATGCCCTCGTGCGTCACTTCGCCCATCGTTCCGTGGCTCGGAAACGCCGGGCCGCCGTTGTTGATCTCGCTCATACCTGTTCACCTCGCTCGGGATGTACATCACGGATGTGATCGGTCAGGCCCGACGCTTTCACGCGGCGCCCGCAGTGCTGGCAGGTGACCTTCTGAGGCTGGATTACCCCGGACCAGCCATCTTTCGCGCAGCTTCGGCAGCGTTGGGGGAAACTGTCGGCACGGCCGAGGTACGTCCCGCATCCCTCGCACAGCGTGCCGTCGAGCATCATTTCGGCGATGTCACCCATGGCACACCTCCATCTGCGCGATAGCGATCTCGCGGGCCGTCACATACCCAGGAATCCAGTCGTCGGCGACAAGGCCAGATGCGCGCTTGTTCAGCTCGGCCGTGATCTCGCTGTCCGCAAGTTGCCTCCATTCGCGCTCGAGAATGCGAGGCAAAACCGGGCCAAGTGCGACGTCAGGGCAGCCCGCGCGATACGCGGCGCAGATCACCGTCATGTCGGCCGGATCGGGAAGGGCGCCAAGCACTTCGACGACATCCGCGATCAGACACGCGCGCTTGATCAGGGAGACGCGCTCGCTGACCAGCGCGGCGAATTCGGGAGACTGCGGGCTCGGGATGACCGGCTTGAAGTTCGCCGGGCGTCGTGCCGCGCGGTGCGGTAGGGGTGCGTTCATGGTGCCCTCTATACGAAAGTGTATGAAGGCAATTATACGAAAGCGAATTACGATGTCAATACGATTTCGTATTATTTTTTGCAAACTAAAGCCCGCGGTTAGCGGGCTTGTCTTTCAAACTGCGTGTGATGGCTTCGACGGCATTCGGCACTTCAGAGGGATCATTTCACTCACCGCCCGCTCGACCAAGGTGGCCGTATACGTCATGGGCGATGCTCCTTCGGCCATTTTTGAAACAGCGTTCGCTATGACGGGAACCTTGAAAGAAACGTCCGCGACGATCCGCTGACACTCGGCCGTCCGCCCCTGGGACTTGATCGAATCGAGTACGCCTAGCAGATACGCTTCACAAGTAGCGAGCCTGTTGTGGTCCCGACCCGCGGTATCGGAACACTGCGCGGACCATGCTTTCGAAAATGTCAGTTCGGATGGTGTTCCTTCCGTCCCTGGTTTGATCGACTCGTCCCAACTCGCAAACGCCCCCGTGCTCACGATGGCGATTGAGAACGCTATGAGAAGTTTTTCCATCTCACCCGCCCTGTCTATAGACGAACTCACCGCAAAGCTTCAGCAGTTCTCCGCGCCCTTCCGGGATCAGCTCGTCCGGATAGTTCCGCTTGTCTGGGTTTCGGCTTTCCAGAACCCATGATCCATCCACCTGGCGCCGCAGCTGCTTGATTCGCAAGCCATCTGGATGATCTATGAGAAAAATTTTCCCGCTTCGCGGCTCGTTTTTTGAGCGATCGAAAATGACGATATCTCCATCAACGATGAAGTCCGCCATGCTATTCCCATCCGCATAGACGGCGACCGCATTTTCAGGTTTCAAATTGTACTTTTTGAAAAAGCTCGCTTCCTTGATCAGATGTCCTTTCGCCATTTCTTCGTAGTTTAGGGATCCACCGCCGCACGATCCCTTGGCCGACCAGTACGGGATTGCTCCCGTAGGTTCATCAGTGTCATCTGCCGACACGACCGAATGCATGCCCGGCTTCAGACCTCCCACCGACTTGTAACCCGTACTCACGAAATCGTGATCGCGCAGGTCGGCCACAGTCACGCCAAAGAACTCGGCGATTGGCTGGAGGCTGCTCGTGCGCGGATCTCGGCTTTCCCCCGAGAGTATGCGGAAGATGGTGGGCTGGGGAACTGGCGTGCCGCGCTTTTCGAGTTCGACGGCCAAAGAATTTCCGTTCACCCCACGGCGATTCATTAGCCACTCAATATTCGCGGCGACCCTTGATTTTATTGCGTTTGACATGCCCGCGACTATGCGTGAGCGCATTGTATCGCGCAACAAATTATCCGTTTTTGTATTGACGATCATACGATTTCGTATAAAATCCGAGCATCACCCATCTCGGAGCTATCCATGTCTACCGCAAAGGAACACCTCGAGCGCTGCATTGCGGCGGGCGCTACGCAAAAAGAGATCGAAGCGAAGACCGGCGTTTCTCAGGCCACCATCAGCCGAATTTTGAGCGGTGAGCACGCCGACCCGCGTTCGAGCACCAGTACAAAAATCAAGTCCTTCCGCGTGCGAGCAAAGAAAAGGGCTGCCGAAGTCAAGTCCGAACAGGTGGCCGCATGACCACCCCGGAAACAGTTTCAGCCGACGAGGCTGAAAGCACACGCATGGCGGCTGCACGCGTCGAGGCGGAGGTATTGCGCGCCGTTGCACGCGTCACGCAGGCCCGTGCTGCGGCTTGCATGGGCGTGTCGGCCAGCACGATCAGCCGGCGTCTGGAGGATCTGCCTGACTGGGCCAAGATGCTCGCCACGTTCGGCTTGCAGGTCGTGCCCGTGGACTGCCTGGTGATCGATCAGGCCGAACTCTCCGCGCTCGAAAGCATGGCGTTCAAGTACCTCGAGACGCGCCAGCAGGAACGCCGGATTCGGGGAGCCTGACCATGACCGCCGAACTCATTGCCGCGGTGCCCATCGTTTGCCTGGTCGGCGTGACGTGGTTCGTTCTGCGTCGGAGGGGGTGAGCCGTGAATTACTGGGAGCGCCACATCGGCGATTACATCCGGGACACGGTCAGCCTTTCGATGCTGGAAGACGGCGCTTACACGCGCCTGCTCGATCAGTATTACCAGAACGAAAGCCCGTTGCCTGCTGACAAGAAGGAGGTCTATCGCCTCGCGCGCGCAACGTCGACCGCTGAGCGGAAGGCCGTGGACTACGTGTTGCAGCGCTATTTCGAGTTGGGCGCCGACGGCTTCCGACAGAAGCGCTGCGACGAAGTCATCGAAGCATTCTGGGATCAGGCTCCCGCACTCGAAACGAAGCGAGCCAACGAGCGCGAACGGCAACGCCGCTCACGCGAACGCCGTGCGACGCTGTTTGAAGCACTTCGTGCTCACGGTGTTGTGCCGCCGTTCAAGGCGAAAACTCACGAGCTAGAGGCAGAACTGTCACGCGTGACAAAGCGTGACGAGTCTCCAAGTGTCACGCGTGACAACACGGCTACCCAAACACCAGAAGCCAATCCCCAATCCCCACTACCCACTCAAAACCCTGTGGGTACTACGAACGCTGTAGGCATAACCCCGCGCGACGCATCGGCGGATGCCCCGGCGCGCGCTTCGCCTGCTGAGCTGTCGGCTGCAATGCGCCGGCACTCGATCTCGGCGCAGCCTGCCGACCCGCGCGTGATTGCCGCCGCAGAGGCTGGCATCACGGTCGCGACCATCGAAGCCGTCTGCCTGCACGTCAAGGAAAAAAAGCCCGACGAAAACATCTCGTCCGGCTACGTGCTGGCAACGGCGAAGGGCTGGATTGCCGACGCGTCGAAGCCTGCCAGCGCTGGCGGCCTCGGCCGGCGCCAGACGTCGCAGGATGCCCGCCTTGCGCAAAGCGCAGCGAACGTCGCGTCGTGGCTCGCTGACGAGCCGGCCGCCGACGATCGAACCATCGACATGCCAACCGCTTGAGGATCGCCATGACGCCTTCTGACCGCCCAGCACTCGCCCAAGCCCTCGCCGTCGCCTACGAAGTCGCCCGCCAGCCCGCACCGGCGAAGGGCGTTTTCGACGTGTTCGTGCGTCTGCTCACGCCGTACCCGATCAGCGCCGTGACGCGCGCCATCGACCTGCACATGGCTTCGTCCGAGTTCGCGCCGACGCCCGCCGCGCTGCTGAAGCACCTCGAGTTCTCGGGCCCGCAGCGCATCGCAGCCGACGAGGCATGGGCAATCGCGCTCGCGTCCAGCGATGAAGCCGCGACGGTCTGGCTCACGGACGAGATCCTGAAGGCGTTCGACTCGGCGCGCGAGCTGCTGGCGAGCGACGAAGTTGCCGCGCGCATGGCGTTCAAGGCCGCATACACCCGCATCACCGAGGCGAACCGGATGGCGGGGATCGAGCCGGCGGTGATCCGCTCGCCTGGCACCGACCGTACGACCGACGCCGCCGCCGACCAGAAGGCCATCGCGCTCGGCTTCATCTCCGCTGCCGAGGTCGAGCGCAAATACCCGGCGCTGGCCGCGCCGGTGACGCAGAACGTTGGCCTGCTCGCGGCGCCGAGCAAGAGCGACAGCGACGAGGCGCGCAAGGCGAAAGAGCAGTTCCGGGTGATGGTCGAGCGCATGCGCAATGGCCCGGCCGGCGAATCTCACGAGTCCCGCATCGCTCGCGAGCGCCACGAAGCCACGCAGGTGACGAAGCGTGAGCTCGCCGAACGCGTGGCAGCCTACGAACGGGGTCAGCAGTGAGTGCCCCGGTGGATCGCCGCTGCCCCGCCGCCGGCTGCCAGTGGAACGGAACCATCAGCCTCAGCGCATCTGGCGGCGGCCCGTGGTTCTGCCGCGCCCACTTCCAGCGATCCGAGGAACCGGTGCAGGGTTCGATCCTCGGCCCGACCAGCTTCGACGGCAACTTGCCGTACACCGACAAGGATGACCAATGACTCTCTTCGACGAAATGCCGGGCGCCCCCGCGTTGCCCGACGAATTCCCGGACCTCTCTCGCGCGCCCGCGTTTGATGGCGGCGTGATTCGCTTCACGATCCTCGGGGAACCTGCGAGCAAGGCCAACAGCCGCAAGGTGGCTAAGTTTGGCGACCGTCCGGCGATGCTCATCAAGTCCGACAAGGCCCGCGACTACGAGCGCGACGCACTGGCCCAGATCCCGCCGCGCTACCGCGTGCAGCTCACTGGGCCAGTGTGCGTGACGCTGCACATCTTCTACGCCAGCGAGCGTCCCGACCTAGACGAGTCAATCGTGCTCGACGTGATGCAGGACCGGTACAAGTCAGAGAAGCTGACGAAGGACCAGAAGGCGGCAGGCGTGAAGGCGAAGCGCGTGCTGGTGCAGAAGGGCGTCTACGTCAACGACCGGCAGGTGCGTGCGAAGCACGTGTTTCACGGCATCGACCGGAAGAATCCGCGCACCGAAGTCGTCATCGAGCCATTGCAGGCACAGCAGCAGGGACTGTTCGCGGGGGATCAGCGATGAAACGCCCGTACATGCGCTGGACCGACGCCGAGGTCGCCATCCTTCACGAGATCTGGGCTCAGCCAGAGACGATTGAATCACAGGCCCATCGCCTGCCCGGTCGCCCGGTGGAGCGCATCCGCCACAAGGCGCGCGCGATTGGCCTCGGCGCGAAGCCTCGCCTTACGCCCGGCTGGACCGAACTCTGCAAGGTGATGGCTCATGGCCTGTCCATGACCGCCAAGCAGGCAGCGCAAGCCGTGAACCTCTCCGAGCAGCAGGCCCGCGAACTGCTCGACCGCGCGGTCGCGGAACAGCGTGCGCACATCGCCAACTTTCAACGCCATCCCCGCACCGGAGCGGCGCAGAAGGTCTACCGCATCGGCTCGGGCACCAACGCCAAGCGTCCGGACATGCTGACGCGCCAGCAGTCACAGGAACGCTGGAAGGCCAAGCAAGACCCGCATGAACTGTTCGTTCGCCGCCGTCGCTACTACACGCGCAAGAAGATCGAGAGCGGCACGCTCGCGCGCCGTGATCCGCTCACCGCCGCACTGTTCGGGAGCGTGTGATGCGCGACTTCGACGCCGTCGGCGCAATCCTCATCTTCGGCGCCATCGGCTGCCTCATCATCGCGGGCTGCTGTGCTGGCGGCCTGCTCATGCTGCCATGACGACCCTCACGCGCCTCGCCGGCATCCTCCCGCGCCAGCCGCAGTTCAGGGCGTGGCTGGAGGAGGCCGCCCACCAGCCGATCACCGCAGACGACGCCGCCGAGTTCATCCGCATTGCCTGCGGCGTTGATAGCCGCCGTGAGCTCGACACCAACGGCTCTGCGGCAGACCGCTTTCACAACATCGTGCGCCGGCCGTTCCTGGCTTGGCGCGATAAGCAGCACCAACCCAGATAGAAAAATGGGAATCACCGCCGAATCGAAATCGAGTAACGCGATATGGGGAGGGGACATGCGCCGCTCACAAATTGCGCTTTTCGCCGACGACGAGTCGATGAAGGAGCGCGTGCTCATTGGACGTGAGGAGGCCGCTGACCTGCTCAATCTGAGCGTCAACGGCCTGATCGGACGCACGCGCGAGAAATCCTATCGGCCACGGCCGGTGAGACTGGGGCGTCGCGTGCTCTACGACCGCGACGAAGTTCTTGAAGTGAAGCGAGTTATGGAATGGCTGCGCGGTGGCGACCAGCCGAAGGACGCGTAATGGCGCTGAATGAAAAGCAGGCGAGGTTTGTGGCCGAGTACCTCGTCGATCGAAACGCCACACAGGCGGCATTGCGCTCTGGCTACAGCCCGAAGACTGCCTATGCGCAGGGTTGTCGGCTGTTGAAGCATGCTGAAGTGCAGAAAAAGCTGGACGAAACGACCAAGAAAATCATGGGGAAGCTGGAAGTCACCGCCGAGCGAGTGCTGAAGGAGCGCGCCCGCCTGGCTTTCCTCGACCCGCGCAAGTTCCTTGACGCCAAGGGCAAGCCTCTGGGCATTCACGAGCTCGACGACGACACCGCCGCCGCCGTGGCCGGGTTCGAGTTCGAGACGGTCAAGGTCGGCAAGCGCATGGAGACGCGTGTGTCTCGCGTGAAGCTGTCCGACAAATCTTCATCTCTCATGGCGCTGGAGAAGCACCTCGGGCTCTACAAAGACGACACCGGCGCCGCGCCGCCTTTCAACATTCACATCCACCTCGGAGATTAACCCGTGCGAATCCAGAACATCCTCATCCAGAAAAGCCCGGTGCACGATCACGCGTGGGCCATGCACATCGAGGTCAACGACTGCAAGTTCAGCGGCTACTTCGATGACTTCGGCGGATTCATCACCGCCGTGACCGAAGCGGCCAAGTTCTTCGCCGTGCGCGCGGGCAAGCTCCGCGTGAAGGATGCCAACCTGACGCGCGCCGTCGTGCCGGGTGACGGCAGCGCCCGCGTTCTGCCGGGGGATAAGCTGCAATGAAATTCTGGATAACCAACGCGGGTACGCAGTTCCGTCTGATTCCACGCATCAGGCTTTCGCGCGAGCGCATTTGCGTTCACTGGATTGGCGTGTGTTTCTCCCTCAAATGGAATTTCAGATGAGCGACATCCAGGCAGCGGGCGAGATCCACTACAAGCCGCCGGGGCCCATCGGCAAGGCGTTCATCAAGAGCGACGCATTCGTTGCCGGGATCATGGGCCCCATCGGCTCGGGCAAGTCCGTGTGCTGCGTCATGAAGCTGGTGCGCAACCTGCAAAAACAGAAGCGCCAGCGCGACGGCTGGATTCGCCGGCGCACCGCCATCGTCCGGAACACCTATCCGGAACTGAAGACCACGACCATCAAGACGTGGCACCAGTGGATCCCGCCGACCTACGGGAACTATCGGGAGTCCGGTCCACCGACGCACCACATCGTCGACGCGGCGCAGAAGATCGACTGGGAGGTGATTTTTATCGCGCTCGATCGCCCGGACGACGTGCGTAAGCTGCTGTCGCTCGAACTGTCCGACGCGTGGATCAATGAGGCGCGTGAGGTGCCGAAGGCCATTCTCGACGGCCTGACCGGGCGTGTCGGCCGCTTCCCGCGCCGGGAGGAGGGCGGCTGCACCGATCCGCAGATCATGCTGGACACGAACCCACCTGACTCCGACCACTGGTGGTACCGGCTTGCCGAGGAGCCGACGCCTGAGGACATCGAGACGAACGCCGAGCTCGAAAGCAAACTGCGAGAGGTCGGTTCGTTGCGCGAAGATCAGAACCTGTTCGACTGGTTCCGGCAGCCGGGCGGCCGCTCGCCGAACGCCGAGAATCTGAACAATCTCGACCCGGGCTACTACCTCAAGGCGTGCGCGGGCAAGAAGCCAGAGTGGATCAAGGTCTACGTCGACGGCGAATACGGCTTTGTCATGGACGGCAAGGTCGTGTATCCGGAGTACAGCGACAACCTGCACTGCCGCCAGTTCGAGGCGAATCCGCGCCTGCTGCTGCACATCGGCATGGACTTCGGTCTCACACCCGCCGCCGTGTTCGCGCAGCGCATGCCCAACGGTCAGTGGCGCAAGCGCAGCGAAGTCGTGACGGATCGAGCAGGGATCATCCGCTTTGCCGGGCTCATCAAAAAGCACCTTGCCGAGCAGTATCACGGCTTCAAGATCGGCAGCATCACGGGCGATCCGGCGGGCAATGCCGCCCAGGGTGGCGATGACGAGGAACGCGACACGTTCCAGATTCTCGAGGCCCACGGAGTGAAGTCGGTGCCCGCGTACACCAACGCGCCGACGATCCGCATCGAGGCGGTGCGAAACCCCATGACGCAACTGATCGACGGTGAGCCGGCCATGCTTGTGCATCCCGATTGCCGCGTGCTGCGCAAGGGATACATGGGCGGCTATCACTACAAGCGGATGCAGATCGGAGGAACCGAGAAATACCGCGATGTGCCAGATAAAAACATCTATTCGCACGTATGTGACGCCGATCAGTATCTTATGATCGGTGCAGGAGAAGGAAAGGCGATTGTGAAGCGTGAACCCGTGGCAAATCGCCCAGCATTCGCGCTCTCCGACTACTCGACCGACTTCTAGGAGCAGCCCATGACCTCGCTATTCAGCAAGCCCAGCACGCCGGCCGCACCGCCGCCGCCAGCTGCGCCCCCGCCGCCCACCGTCGATAACGCCGCAGTGCAGGGCCAGAACGATGCAGACGCGCTGCGCCGACGCCGTGGTATGGCGTCCACCATCCTCGCTGGTGGAAGCACTTCATCCACCCAACCCACGACCGGCGCAGCGAAGCTGCTGGGGAGCTGAACATGGCACGACGTCCGCAACTGACACTGTTGAATAACGGCAATGCCACGGGGCAATCCGTTGACTGGCCGGGTGGCAATGGCGCGTGCTTTGCAGAAGGCACGTTCGGAGGCGCGACGCTGACGCTTCAGATTCTGTCTCCCAACGGTACGTGGATGACGCTGGGCAATCAGACCACGTTCACTGCCAACGGCGTCGCCGGATTCACCGCTCCCGCAGGTCAGGTCCGCATGCAAATTACCGGCGGAACCCCGAGCGCGGTGTATGCCTACGTCGTTGGCATCCCAACGAATAACGGGGGCTGACGTGCCTGGCAATCTTGGCTTTCCGCTCCCATTCGGGCAGTCCGGCGGCGCACAGGTGCTTGCGCAGTCGGCTGTACCTGTTTCTGTAACGGGCGTACTCACGGAGACGGTACTCGCCACTGTGACCGTTCCTGCGGGAGCAATGGGGCCCAACGGCGTATTGCGCTTAACCACCATGTGGAGCTTCTCGTCGACGGCCGTAGCGAAGACCTTGTACGCGCGTCTCGGTGGCGTCGTGTTCATGAACCCGGGATACAACCAGGCAGGCACGGCGAGCATGCAGCACATGACGTTCCTGCGTAATCGCGCATCTCAGACGTCACAGACGGGATTCTCAAGCGCTTCCAGCACGCCCTTCGGAACCTCGTCGATCGCCGCGCAGACCTACAGCATCGACACATCGATAGCGCAAAGCCTTACGCTCAGTGGGAAGCTAAGCGACGTTGCCGACAGCATCACCCTGGAGTCGTACACGGTGGAGATTTTGAATCCATGATTGAAATCCCCGCAATCATCAAGCCGTCTTTGGACGACAACGGAGAGCCGAGCACGATCCTTGTGCCGCAGTCCCAGTTCCCTGACGACTGTATCGCTGTCATTTGCGACGGCACTACGTTCACCGTCTATTTGCCAGGCGACACGTTGCCGGCGCAATGAGGAACAGAAAATGGCAGATGAACGCGCCGACAAACTAATCCGCCTGCAAGAGCAGATGCAATCGCGTCGTGGCATCTGGGAGGGGCATTGGCGTGAAATCGCCGAGCGTGTACGTCCCACGCAGAATCTGTTCCAGCAGCAGCGCCCGGACGGCGACAAGCGCAATGAGCGCATCTTCGACGCAACGGCACCACTCGCGCTGCCCAAGTTCGCCGCCGCCGTCATCAGTTTCACGATGCCCGCGACGCAGCGCTACCAGTCGCTGACGACTGCCAATCCTGATCTAGCCGAGAATCCAAACGTCAAGAAGTATCTGGAGCAGGTCACCGACATCATATTCAAGGTGCGCTACTCGCCGCACTCGAACTTCCAAGCACAGTCAGGCGAGGCGGTGCTTGACATCGGAGCATTCGGCACCGGGATCCTGTTCACCGACGATGTTCTCGGCAAGGGCATTCAGTACAAGTCGTTTCCGCTCGCCGAGTCCTACATCTCGGAGGATGAGAACGGCACGGTGAACCGGCTTCACAGGAAGTTCCAGTTCACCGCCGAACAAGCTGCCCTGAAGTTCGGGCGCGACGCCTTGTCGGAAGGTATCAAGCGGGCACTGGATAAGGATCCGCTTTCGAAGTTCTGGTTTCTTCACTGCGTCGGCCCGAACGACGAATATGACAGTCGCCGCCGCGACCACCGTGGCATGGATTTCTCATCGTGTTACATCGAGTTCGAAACGCGCAGTGTGGTCAGTGAGGGCGGATTTCGCCGCTTTCCTTTTGCCGTGCCGCGCTACGAGACGAGCCCGCGCGAAGTCTACGGGCGCTCGCCGGCTATGACAGTGCTGCCCGACATCAAGATGCTCAACGAGATGAGCAAGACCGTGCTGCGCGCCGGTCAGCAGGTTGTCGCTCCGCCGATCATGCTCACCGAAGATGCCAGCCTGCAACCGTTCAATGTTCGATCGAACGCGCTCAACTATGGCTACGTCGATCAGAATGGTCGCGCGACGGCGATACCGTTCCAGACGCAAGGACGCGTCGACATCGGGCTCGACATGATGAATCAGCGTCGCGAGGCGATCAACGACGCGTTCTTCGTGACGCTGTTCCGCATTTTGGTAGAGGAGCCACAGATCACCGCTACCGAAGCTATGCTGCGCGCACAGGAGAAGGGGCAACTGCTGGCGCCCACGATGGGACGCATCCAGAGCGAACTCCTCGGCTCGGTGACGGAGCGCGAGATCGACATTCTTGCGGCGAGTGGTGCGCTGCCGCCGATGCCTCGGGAACTGATCGAAGCTGGCGGCGAGATCCGTATCGAGTACCAGAGCCCGCTCAACCAGGCACAACGCGCGAGCGTGGGGATCGGCATCATGCAGACGATGCAGGCCGTCGCGCCGCTCGCGCAGATCGATTCGTCGGTCATGCTCAAGTTTGACATCGAGGGTATGGCGGCTGAACTCGCGTCGATCAATGGCGTCCCGGAACGCCTGATGCGCACCGACGACGAGGTCACGTCGCTCAAGGAACAGCAGGCCAAGCAGGAGCAGATGAAGCAACTTCTCGCTGCTGCGCCTGTCGCCGCGTCTGCCGCCAAGGACTTCTCGCAGGCACAGGCAACCGCAGCCACGAACCAGAACGCTCCGGCGGTGCTGCCGCAATGACGATGAAAATACTTGATCGCATCCTCCGCCGCCGGTCGTACTACCGCGCCACGTTCCAGAGTGACGCCGCGCGCCATGTGCTGGCCGATCTGCGTCGCTTTTGCCGCTACGGCGAGTCTCCGCTCGTCGTCTCCACTGTCCGACAACAGGCCGATCCCATCGCCACCGCGGTGCAGATCGGCCGTCAAGAAGTGTTCCAACGAATCATCGCGCATCTGCATATCGATGATGCCCAACTCCTGAAACTCAAAGAGGAAGCCGAAAATGAGTAACACCGCTGCTGCTGCTTTTTCCGGGTCTGCCGCCGCTGGCGGCTCTGCTGACGCGAGCGCTGGCGCTGGCACGGGTGCTGCCGCCGACGCCGCTGCATCGGGTGCTGGTGCCACCGCTGGTGGCGGCGATGGCGCCGGTGGTGCGGGCGCCACGTCCGCCGGTAGTGACGCATGGTTCTCCAGCATCCAGAACGACGAGGTGCGCAACTGGACGCAGGCCAAGGGCTGGAAGGATCCTGCTGCGCTCGCTGAAAGCGCATGGAACCTCGAGAAGCTGATCGGCCACGAGCGCGCTGGCCGCACCGTAGTAATCCCGGGCGATGACGCGCCTGCCGAGGAGCTGGCGTCATTCCGCGCCAAGATGGGTGTTCCCGAGAAGGCAGACGATTATCTGAGCGTGATCAAGGTGCCCGAAGGTCAGCCGGACACGTTCGCGAAAGAGGCGTCGACGTGGTTCCACGAGGCAGGCATCCCGCCGAAGCAGGCCGCATTGCTCGCCGAGAAGTGGAACGCGTTCCAAGGCCAAGCGGCAGAGCTGCAAGCCAAGGAGGCAGCGACGCGCGCTGATCAGGAGTTCGGCGAGGTGGTCGCGGGATGGGGCAAGGAGGCTGACGCAAACCTCGAACTGGGTAAGCGAGCCGCTACGCAGTTCATCCCCGCGAAGACTGCCGAGGAACGCCAACAGGTGCTTTCAAAGCTTGAGGGTGCCATCGGCACGAAGGCCATGTTGGAGATGTTCGCCAACATCGGTCGCGGCCTGGGCGAGCACAAAGTACACAGCAATGGCGACAGTGGGGGTGTGGGCATGTCGCCTGCCGAGGCCATGGCAAAAATCAAATCTCTCCAGTCCGATAAGGTGTGGGCGACGTCGTATCTGCAAGGTGACGCGTCCAAGAAGGCAGAAATGGAGCGGCTTCACAAGATCGCATATCCGGCGAGCGAATGATGACTGATACCAAAAACACGTGTTTTTCGCCGGAAGCCATCCGCATAGAATGCTTACGACTGGCCAACATTCCGGGGCGCGATACAGCACTGATCGTGAAGCGCGCCGAGGAATTCGAACGATTCGTCGTCGGGCCAGTCACCCAGCAGCCGGCGGCAACGCCGGTATCCACCGATAAGGCGACTGCGAAGCCCCGGTCAAAGAGCAGCTGACACTGCCGCACGGCCCCTGCGACATGGGGCAAGAAGCGGCCCCGCACAGGGCAAGCCCTTCGAAGACGTGAGTTTCTTTCACTTATTCAACGGAGGGCATCATGTCCCAGTTCGTCACCACGCATTACGTCCAGCAGTACACCACGAACGTCCAACTGCTGTCGCAACAGAAGGGTTCGCGACTGATTGGCAGCGTCACGCAAGGCGCCTACGTCGGCAAACAAGGCGTTCCGGTCGATCAGTTCGTACCCACCGTCGCGCAAAAGCGCACCACGCGCTATCCGGCGCTCACCCCGGCAGACACGCAAGCTGATCGTCGCTGGGTCTTCCCGTCCGACTATGACTGGAACGACCTCATCGATCAGATCGACAAGCTGCGCCTGCTGATCGATCCGCAATCGAGCTACGTCAACAACGGTACGGCGGCCATGAACCGCGCGAAGGACGACGAGATCATCGCCGCCTTCTTCGGTGCCGCGAAGACTGGTGTGGATGGCAATACCACGACCAACTTCCCCGCCTCGCAACAGGTCTCGGCGTCAGAAGGCGCGAGCTCGGCCACGGGCATGAACGTGGAAAAGCTCAAGGCCGGCATTCAGATTCTGTTGCAGAACGAAGCCTGGGATCCGTCGTCGGGCGACCGCATCTACTGCGTGATCAGCGCCAAGCAGAACCGCAACCTGATGGACGAAGTTCAGGTCATCAACGCGGACTACAACGGCGAGAAGGCAGTCGTGAACGACGGCTTCGTGATGTCGTGGGGCAAGGTCGACTTCATCCATTCCGAACGCCTGCCGCAGAACGGCTCGTCGCAGACGCGCTGCCCGTTCTACGTGAAGGAAGGCATGCACCTCGGCCAATGGCAGGACGTGTCGGCCGACGTGTCGCAGCGCAAGGATCTGGCCGGTTTGCCGTGGCAGGTCTACCTGTATGGCACCTTCGGCGGCACGCGCCTGGAGGAAAAGAAGGTCGTGGAAATCCCCTGCGCGTAAGCGTCGGCCGCGATCCATTTCTCACGATTCTAGGAGTTCATCATGGCAGTCGTTACCGTCAAGTCCACCACGATCACGAACCGCGATGCGGTTCCGTCGATCATCAGCGATGGCCGTCTCGAGCGCGGTTCGATCCGCTCCTCGCATGGCTATGTGTCCGCCACCAATGGCGATTCGGTCAACTCGAAGTACATTCTCGCGTCGCTGCCGTCGACCGCGATGGTTCGCGCGATCTACCTCTCGTGCGCAAACCTCGGCGCCTCGTCGGCTGTGAATCTCGGCGTGTACCGCAATACGAAGGATGGCGGTGCGGCCGTGTCGGCATCGCTGTTCGCTGCAGCTCAGGCCACGTCCGCGGCTTTGTCGCGGGCTGACGCGACCAACGCCGGCGGCACCTACACGCTCGACAAGCAGGAGCAGCCGCTCTGGCAGGCCGCCGGTTTGACAGCTGACCCGGGCGGCACGCTCGACATCGTCGCGACGGTCCAGGCGGCCATCGCCGCGACGGGGTTGATCGGCGCTGACGTCCAGTATGTCGACAACGGCACGTAATCCAAGTTTTCGGTGAAGCGGTGATTCCCCACGGGCTTTCGGGCTCGTGGGATTTTTTGCAAATAGGAGAGCACCATCATGGCAACACGTCGTCTCAGTATCGCCGTCGAAGGCAACGACCATCAGGTGACCGATGCGGTCGGTGCGGCCGTGGTTACAGCGCCGGTCGAATTGACCATCGACACCGACGCCCTGATCGCTTCTGGACTTTCGTCGACGCAAGTCCGCATGCAGGTATTGCTGGCTCTCGACAAGCTGCACGCCTACATCGAGACGTCCGGCAAGTTCAACATGCCGGGCTAAGGCTGAGCCATGGCCTCGCAAACCGACATCTGCAACCGTGCTCTCACGAAGGTTGGTGCGGCCCGGATCACCAACATCAACGAGAACAGCAAGCCCGCGCGCGTCATGTCCGCGCTCTGGGACACGGTGCGCAAGGCTGAACTGCGTCGACGCTTCTGGAAGTTCGCGATCGTGCGCACGACCCTGCCGGCACTCAGCGAGAAACCGGCCTGGGGCTACAACACGGCGTTCCAGCTTCCGGCCGACTTCCTTCGACTGGTTCAGGTGAACGACACCTTCGCGGTGCCCGCGATGACGGACTACCGCGACCAGGACGACAGCGCTTACCAGATCGAGGGCAGCCAGATCCTCACGATCTTCAATGCGCCGCTCAAGATCCGGTACGTGCAGGACGTGGCCGACCCGGGCAAGTTCGATGCGTTATTCGTCGAAGCGCTCGCGTCGAAGCTGGCGTACGAAGCCTGCGAAGAAATCACGCAGTCGCTCTCGAAGCGGCAGCAGGCCGCCGAAGACTACAAGCAGGCCATGCGAGACGCAACGCTCGCCGGTGCCATTGAACGCGCGCCGCAGGGCTTCCCCGACGATTCCTGGATGCTGATTCGACTATGAGAGCCTCACCCATCCTCGGCTCCTTCAACTCGGGCGAGTTGTCGCCGAGGCTGGAAGGGCGGCAAGACATCGCGAAGTATGCGAACGGCCTGAAGACGTGCGAGAACTATATCCCGCTGATTCAGGGCCCGGCCATGCGCCGCGGTTCGTGGCGCTTCGTCGCGCCCATCAAGGATCAGACGCAGCGCGCCTGGTTCATGCCGTTCCAGTTCAACACGCAGCAGGCGTACGTGCTGGAGTTCGGCCATCTGTACATCCGCTTCTGGACGAATCACGGGCAGCTGCTGAACGCCGGCGTCCCCTATGAGATCGCCTCGCCGTATTCGAGCTCGGATCTCGTGGACGCAGACGGCCAGTTCCAGCTTGATTTCGTGGAGTCTGCCGATGTTGTGTACATCACGCATCCGAAGTTCGCGCCGCGTAAGCTGTCTCGCTTGGCGCCCACGAACTGGACGCTGACCACAATGCAGCCCATCGGAGGACCGTTCAAAACTGCGAACACCACCGCCACGACGGTATACGCGTCCGCGCAAACGGGTGCTGTGACGCTGACAGCATCCGACCCGATCTTCTCCCCCGGTCACATCGGCTCGTTGTTTCAACTGAGCCGGAAGAAGACGTCTTCGATCACGCAATGGAACCAGCCTGATCCGATCTCGAACGGCATGCTGCGTATGTCGGACGGCAAAACGTACAAGGCCATCAGTCCGAATCCACCGGCCGGCACACCGCGTGTGACCGGCCCGGACAAGCCGGTCCATACCGCCGGGGCATTGTGGGACGGTGGCGATGTCGTCAAGGGCGCCTATTACACACCATCGGGGAGCACCAACCCCATTGACGCTCAGGTAGGCGTGCTGTGGAACTACGAAGATCCCGGCTACGGCGTCGTTCTGATCACTGGTTGGAACGATGCATACACAGTTGCCGGGACCGTTGTTCCGATGACGACGGCCAGTTCACAGGCGCAGCTACCGGCCGACGCCGTCGGCGCAGCCAATGCATCAACGCAATGGGCGTTCGGCGCATGGTCGAGCGTGGAAGGGTGGCCGACGAACGTCAGCCTGTTCCGCCAACGGCTTGCCTTCGGGCGTGGTCAGACGGTCTGGCTCGGCGTGGCGGGGGACTATGAGAACTTCAACGCGCGCGACCTCAACGGGCTTGTCACGACCGATGCAGCGATCACGGCCACGCTCGTGTCCCGCCAGGTCAACAGTATCCAGTGGATGGAGCCGCTCAACTCGTCGATCGAGGCGCTGGTGTGCGGCACCGCCGGCAGCGAGTTTGCAGTGCGCTCGCAGACGGAGAACCAGCCGTTCGGCCCGGAAAACATCTCGACGCCGAACACATCGGGCATCGGCTCGCGCAAGGCCAAGCCGGTGCAGGTCAGCAACTCGCTGCTGTTCATCCAGCGCGCGGGCACGAAGTTGCGCGATATCGCCTACGACTTCGCGAATAACGGGTACCAGTCGAACGACCAGTCGGTGCTCGCGGAGCACATCCCACAGCCACAGCTCAATCAGATCGCCTACCAGCAGGAGCCATACTCGACGGTCTGGGGCGTTCGCTCCGACGGCGCGCTGGTCGCGATGACCTACTCGCGCGAGCAGTACCCGGAGGCGCCGCACGGCGGCTGGCATCGGCACCCGATTGGCGGCGGCGGCCTGATTGAGTCGATCTGCGTGATCCCGTCTCCGGACGGAACGCGTGACGAGTTGTGGGGGATCATCCGCCTGACCGTCAACGGTGCGACGAAGCGGTACGTCTGCTACATGGATCGCGAGCGCCAGCCGGACGACGATCCCGAAGACAGCTTCTATGTCGACTGCGGACTCACGCTCGACAACGTCATTGGCGCAACGCTTACGCCTGGCGCTGACGCTACCACGGCGCACGCCGTCAATGTGCCGTTCGTGGCCGGGTCTCCCGTGTGGTCCGCATCGGATGTTGGCCGCCAGATCCACTACCGCTACACGATCACGGCCACAGACGTGTCCGGCAAGCCGGTCACACAGTTCGTCACTGCCAAGGCAACCATCACCGCATTCGTCGATGCATCGAACGCGGTTTGCAGGGTCGACGCGGCATTCCCGTCCACCTCCACGATCCCGGCCAATGCGTGGCGCATGACCGTCACTACCATCAGTGGGCTGGATTACCTCGAAGGCATGACGGTCGACCTCCTGGTCAACGGCGCCACGCACCCGTCGCGCGTGGTCTCTGGCGGCTCCATCACCCTGCAAAACGCCGGATCGAAGGTGCATGTCGGGCTCGCGTGCCCGGCGCGGCTGCAATCCATGCGACTGAACGCCGGCGCCGCTGATGGCACCAGCCAGGGCAAGAACGCGCGCATCAACCAGATCGTGGTGCGTGTGCTCGACACACTCGGGCTGCAATTCGGGCACACGTTCGAGAACATGGACGAGGGGCAGTTTAGAACCGCGCTGGATGCGATGGACAACCCGCCGCCGCTTTTCACTGGCGACATGCTGTTCGACTTCGAGGATGGCTACGGCACGAATCCATGGGTTTGCCTCCAGCAGTCGTACCCGCTGCCGTCGACCATCGTGGCAGTCATGCCGCAGGTCACAACCTACGACAAGGGCTGACATGCAGATTTCACCGTACCGCGCGTCGGACATGCATGAACTAATGCTTCAGCCGGCGCAGGCCGCGATGCGCCCACTGCTGCTCGCTAATGGTTATCCCGAGGCGCTTGAGCCGCTGGAGTCATTCACAGGCCGTATCGACGGACGTGTCGTTGTATGCGCGGGCTTCTTCACCCTGTGGGAGGGCAACGTGCGCGCATGGGCACTCATCGCGGGTGACATCGGACCCATGGGCATGCTGGCGCTGCATCGTGCGGTACGCCGCGCCATGATCAGTTGCGCCGCACGTCGGATCGAGGTTGAGGTCGACACGAATTTTCCGCAGGCGCACCGCTGGGTCAAGATGCTCGGCGGCTTTGAGTGGGAAGGGACGATGCGCAAATATTCGCCCGAGGGGCGTGATACCGATCGATATGCATGGGTGAGATAAATGGCAGATCCGATAACCCTCCTGACCATCACAGCCGCCACCAGTTCCGCGCTTGGCGTGGCCGGGGCCATCACTTCGGCAAACGCGCAGTCAGCGAGTGCCGATGCCGCGGCGGCGGCAGCTGATTACAACGCTTCCGTCAGTCGAGAGAAGGGAAAGGTCGCGCTTGCTCAAGCCAATGCGAACGAGGAGGCGCAACGGCGAGCGGGGGCAATGGCGCTCGGACGGCAGGCCGCCGCGACGGCCGAGTCTGGCGTTGATCTGTCATCTGGCTCTGCGCTGGACCTGTACAAGCAGTCGGCGACAAACGCCGAACTCGACGCGCTGAACATCCGGTACGGTGGCCAGATGCAGGCACTCGGCATGGATTCTCAGGCCGCGCTCGACTCGATGTCGGCGCAGCAAGCGCGGAATAACTCCGGCGCGGCACTCACGGCTGGCTACCTGAACGCGGGTGCATCGGCGCTGTCATCGTACGGCACCTACACGGGGCAGAAGGCGCAGATCAATTACGCGAAGTCGCGCGCCGCCGGCGGTCTCTCACAAGGCTGAAACTATGCAGATTCCTGTCTATCAACAACAGACGAGCGTAGGCGGAGGTGCACCGCTGCCGCGCGCCGAAGCGACACCGGTCTCGCCTGCCATCGGGCAAGCGCTGTCGAACGTCGGTCAGGCCATGCAGAACGTTGGCCAGGGCATCGCTCAGGAAGCGACTGTTCAGCAGAAACTATTGCGGGAGCAGGAGGAGCAGGACGCAAAGGCATGGGCTGGTAATGTCGCGTCAAACGCGTATCTCCAATGGCAGCAAAACCTGAACGAGCGGAAGGCCGCAGCGACGGGGCCCGCACAGAACTTCACGCCAGATTTCATCGGCGACTTCGATAAGTATGCTAGCGATACGATCAGCACCGCGCCGACGCCGCAGTCGAAGCTGTTCCTCCAGCAACATCTGACTTCGTTGCGCACGCAGCTTGGCGGTCAAGCTATCTCGTTCGAGGCATCCGCCCGCGTCGCGGACCGTGTGAACAATGTGTCTGCCGCAATCGACAACTGGTCGAACGTCGTTTATTCCGATCCGTCGAAGGCGGGCGTTGCGCTGGCGACGATCGAACAGACAATGCCAGAAGTGGGGCCTGAGGCGCGGGACAAACTCCTGAAGACGGCGCGAGAGAAAATCCCGTTTTTTGCTGCATCTGGCTCATTGGAACGCGATGCGCAGTCCGGGAACATTACTGGGATTCAGGCAACGCGTGCTGCACTCGAAGGAAAAGACGGCGAGTCGATGGACCCTGGGCGCCGCGCTTCCCTCATCACGAAGGCATACGGGTACGAGAACGGGATTCTCGCTGCGCAGGAGCGCCAGCAGAAACAGGCTGAAGCAGAGGCGCAGGCGCGTGAGACGGCAGGCACGAACGCCTATAACAAGGCGTTTGATCTGGCTTCGAGCGGTCGCTATTTCTCGACCGACTTCATTTCCGAGACGTCGGCAGCCGTCGCCGGCACCACAGCAGAGAAGCCGTTTCAGGAACTGGTCAAGTCGCAAGCGATGGTGGCCGGCTTTGCTTCCATGTCGCTCGCGCAGCAACAGTCGGAGCTTGAGCGCATGCGGGCGGCGGGCTCCGATCCGATGCTCGGCGTCAATCCCACCGAGCAGGCCACGCAGCAGCAGCTTGAGAAGATCAACACGGCAGCGCAACAGGCCTACAAGGAAAACCCATGGAAGGCCGCGCAAGGCTACGGCGTGATCCGCGACGTGCCGAGCGCACCGATCACAGACGCGAACTCGGCACTGCAACTGATTGCCCAGCGTATGCCGCAGATCGGCGTCGTCGAAAACCGGGCCGGGCGTCAGATCAGCCCGCTCCAGCCGCAGGAAGCTTCCGACCTGTTGCGCGTCATTGAATCGACGCCGGTCGATACGCGTGCACAGGTGCTGAACCAGATCGGCGGCATTCTACAATCGTCCGGACGGATAGCTGACTTGGCGAATCAATGGCATGACCAGAACCCGGCAGTGGCATTGGCGATGAAAGCTGGGGCAGGGGGCGCGAACGGCAATCCGCTGATGACAACGAGCGGTACGCCGGTCTCTGCCTTCATTCTCTCCGGCGAGCAGGCTATCCGTGACAAGACGGTCAAGATCGACGACACGGCCGGCGCGGGCATCCGGTCGCAGATCAACACCGCCATCAACTCGGTCCTGCCGCCGGCGCAGGAGGCTGATGCGAAGGAATCGGCCTATTACATCGCCTTGGGCAGCGCGGCGCGCAATGGGCGCACCGCGCCGAACTCGACCGACATTCAGAACGGTATCAACGCAGCAACCGGCGGAATTACGAACACCGGCGGCACGCGCTTCAACGGCGAGCCGAACCGAGTGGCCATGCCATACGGCTGGACTGAATCGCAGTTCACCAGCAGCCTCAAGGCGGCGGGTGTGGGCAACATCGAGAATACCGTGAATGGCGCGCCGATCGGGGAGGTCTACATCGGGCGTGATGCCATGCCCGTCGCGGACTTCATGAGCAAGTTCCCGAGCTACAAGCTTGTGCGTGTCGGAGTGCGTGGCACGTACGCTGTGCAGGCTGGCCAACAGTTCGTGAGCGACGTCATGGGCAGGCCCGTGACAGTGCACCTGAACCTCGGCCAGCAGCCTGCGCAGAAAGCGGCTACTCCGGCCGCTACGCAGGTCGATAACCCGTTCGGAGGCTGATGTGCCGATCGACGATCTCTACGCTGACACGACCGATTCCTTTCTCCGGACGTCTGACCAGTTCCCAACGCCTACGCCGCGCGCCGACGTGGGGACGTCCATTGGCTCGATCACGCGCGCCGTCGGACGCGGTTTGGGTCAGGGCGGCGCGACGCTTTTCGGTGCTGCGTCTGACCTGGCCGCTGGTGCCACCGAAGCATACGTCGATCCGACGCTGTCCGCTGGCGCGGCGCTGAACCCCGGGGCAGCGGAACTCGTTGACCGCCGTGTGAATGATGCTGTCGCAAAATCCCGCGCCGGCCAACTGTTCGAATCGCGCCTGGGCAACGCGGCGTATGACCTTGCGGACACCTTCAAGGCGAATCCGTCGGACACGTCTCGGGTCGATCAGATCGTGCAGGGTGCGGTGTCTGGCCTGACGCAAATCATCCCGGCTGCTGTTCTCGGAGGCCCGCTCGCCGGCGCGGCCGTCGGTGCTGCATCGCTTGGCATGGGGCGCGCGGAAGAGCTCAAGCGCGAGGGCGTCGACGTGGGCACGCGCTCTGCTGTCGGCGCAGTGTCCGGGGCATTCGCTGCAGCCGGGGCCGTGCTGCCTGTTGCTGGTAGCACCCTGGCGCAGACGGCTGCGCTCATCGGGGTGGGCGGCCCGGGCATGGCTATCGGGCAAGGTTACGCCGAGCGCGCCATCCTGCGCAACGCCGACTACAAGTCTCTCGCCGACCAGATCGACCCGCTGGACCCTGTGAACATAGGCGCGGCGACGCTCATGGCTGCTGCGTTCGGCGGCGGTACGCATGCGATTCGGGCAGTCCGTGAGCGCTCCGGTGGCCCGATGGCCCCGCCGCCTGATCTGGCAGCTATGCCAGTGGCCGAACGCAAGGCGCTTCCGTACAACCATGCATCGCTAGATGCCTACGCCACTCAGGTCGCTCAGCAGAACGGCGTGCCGCCAGCATTCCTGCTTTTCATCAAGAACGCGGGCGAGCGCTCGAACAGCAATCAGGTGAGTTCGGCGGGTGCCAAGGGCGTCATGCAGTTCATTGACGATACCTGGAAGGCATACGGGAAAGGGGGCGATCCTACCGATCCTGTCGCGTCGATCAACGCGGCTGGGGCTTACGCACGGGATCTTTTGAACCGGTACAACGGTAACGTGCGGGCTGCCGCTGCTGAGTACAACGGTGGCGTCTCTCAGGCAAAACGTGTCATGGCGGGGCTGGAGCCGAATAAGCCGGAAACAGCCGCGTACGTCAAGCGTCTCGATAACTACCGTGTCAGCCCCGACGAAATGCGCTTCACGCCCACCGGGGAGCAGGTCGACGCAGCCCTCACGATGTATGGTCGCCGCATGCTCGACGACGCACATCCCTTCGGTATTTCCGACGTTGATGCCTTCAACACCCATCAGGCTTTGACCGATTTCGCCGTCCGACAGATGAACGCCGGCGCGTTCCCGGATGTCGCCCGCTACATCACCGAGACGGATTCTCTGCGCGCACAGGCGCTCGACGGCATGATCGCGGACGCCGAGAACGGCTACCAGACGCTTGCTGGGCAGGCCGCCCAGTTGGCCGACCCAGGCGCCGTGACGGCGGCGCGCAACGAAATCGCAGCGATGGGCACGCGCCCGGGCGACGCCGAGGTGAGAGCCTTGACGGAACAAATCCAGCAGCAGGGAACGAAATTCAAGGACGCGCAGCGCCAGGCGTCGAAGCAGGTCGAGCAGATGCAGGCGGATTTCGACGCGCGCCTCGAACGGCTGCAAGGCGCCATTTCACGTAACGCCGAAGCACAACGAGCAACGAATGCGCTCGCCAGTGCTGAATCCAACCTCGCATCGTTGCGCGAACAGCGCGCTGCGTTCGATGTTCCTGCGACGAAGCGCACGCCGATTGCTGACTATGTGCGGCAGGTCGCAGAGGCATACCGCGCGGACACGATGGCGCCGCGCGCATCTCGCGCTGTGCTGGACGCCTGGATATCAGAGGCCGGGGCGCCGGTGCACGTCGCACCGCGTGTCGACCTCATCCGCCAGGGCGGACAGGACGCTGCGCCGACGCTTCCGGAAACCGCCACAACCACAGAGGCAAATCTACGTGCCTTGCAGGACGCCGAGCCCGAAACGCGAGTTCATGTCGACGCCGACCGGGGGCAAGTCGAAGGAACCATTGGCGACGTGATGAAGGTCATTGACGACGAGCACGCCGCGGCTATCGAAGACTCGAAGCTGTTCGAGGTGGCCGCCAACTGCTTTATCTCCCGAGGTATCTGAGATGCACGACAAATGCGTAGAGGCAGTTCAGGCTGCCGCTGGCCGGACGCTGACGAAGGCAGAAACTGATGCCATCGAGAACCGTGTGCGCGCCGGGATGGCTGCGCGCCGACTGGAAGACCCTGCCGCGTGGAGCGCCATGCCGACTTCGGAGCGGATCCGCGCGGGCGCAGAGTGGGCACGCGAGCAACTCATCCACGAAGCTGAATTGGCGAAGGCTCGCAAGCAGATGCAGGTGGCCAAACAGATCGACACGACAAACCGCATCAACGAGGCCGTATTCTCGAATCCGGACCGCGCCTACGAGAAGCGAGCACGCGAGAAGGCCGTGAAGGCCGACATCGAGGACACCTACGCCATCTCTGGCGGCATCAAGGCGACGTACATGCGCAACATGATGGGCGCGATCGATGCTATGAAGGAGGGGCAGAACTGGCTGTCTCGTGCGTTCGACGTCGACAATCCTGCGATGGAACGCGACATCATCCGCGAGATTTACCGCAATGCTGACGGCTCGACGGGCAATGACGTGGCCAAGGCCGCCGCGCAGCAGATCAATGCCACCACGGACGCGATGCGCAAGCGATTCAATGCGGCGGGCGGCGACGTCGGCCAGCTTGACTATGGCTACGTGCCGATTCGTCACTCAGCGCTCAAAGTCATGGGAAACGGCAGCGACACGCAGCGTGCGGCGTGGGCGGACTTCGTAATGCCGCTGCTCGATCGATCGCGCTACCTGGACGACGCCGGCCAGCCGCTAGACGACGCGGCAGTGCGCCGGATGCTGGTCGGCGAAGACAGGACTCCATGGGAGCGCAGCAGCGCGGCGGCGCAGGGGAAGATCGAGCCGCGTCAGCAGGGAGTCTGGGACACGATCGCCTACGGCGGCATCAACAAGATCGTGCCGGGCGAAACCACAGGTAACGCGGCGCGCGCCAATGCCGGCAGCAAGCACCGGGTGCTCCACTTCAAGGACGCCGACGCCCACATCGCCTACAACGCGGCATACGGCGAGGGTTCGATGCTCGACTCGCTTATCTCCCACGTCGACGGCATGGCCAAGAACATCGCTCTGGTCGAGCGCTACGGCCCGAACCCGACGCGCAATATGCAGACGCAGATTCAGCTTACGGCGATGCACGACAACACGGAACTGCGCACGCTTGAGGGCGGCATGACGTCGATCGGTGCGTACTGGAATTACGTCACTGGCGCGACGAATACACCGGTCAACCCGAAGCTTGCCAAGATCGCCGAGACTACGCGCACGGCCACCAGCGCGATCAAGTTGCAAGGGACACTTCTCGCGGCCTTCGGCGACGTGGGAACCATGTTCGTGTCAGCCGGCTACAACCGTGTGCCGTTCATGCGCACGCTGGCCGATGCCGCTCGTCTGATGGCGCCCGGGTCGAAAGACTTCCGAGACTGGCTCACGGGGCAGGGCCTCATCGCGGAAACGCTCGAGCACGGCCTGAACCGGTGGGGCACCGATAACCTCGCTACCGGCTGGGCCCGCAACCTGTCGGCCGCGACGATGAAATTCGGCGGCGTCACGGGCTGGACCGATGCCACTCGCACCGCCTTCCAGGCGAACATGATGCGCGGCTACGGCAAGATCATGGGCACGAAGTGGGCGGATCTCGACGCCTGGGATCGAACACTGCTCGAGCGCGGCGGCTTCAACGAGGACGATTGGGCGACGATCAACAAGGCCACGCCGTCGGATTACAACGGTGAGAAGTACCTGACGCCTGACGCCATATTCGCTACCGGCGATGCACGCGCAAACGACGTGGTTCCCAAACTGCTCGCGCTCGTGCGCGATGAGGGCGAGTTTGCCGTGCTCAATCCTGACCTTCGCACGAAGGTGATCGCCGCGGCCACGCCCGGCACCATCGGTGGGGAACTGAAAAAGACCTTCCTGCAGTTCAAGTCGTTCCCGATCGCAATGATCTCGCGGCACTGGGGGCGCATCGCCGAGATGGGCCGCGATTATGGCTGGCGCGGGCAGAACTTACCGGAAGGCGCGCCGAAGCTGGCCAATCCGATCGCGTATGGATCTGCGTTGGTGCTGTCGACCACGCTGATCGGCGCCATCACCGTCCAGCTCAAGAACATGCTTGCGGGACAAGACCCGGAAGCGCCGTTCGACAATCTGGCGCATGCCGCGCGCTTCTGGACCCGTGCTTTCACCACTGGCGGCGGTGCAGGCTTCGCGGGGGACATGCTCAATGCATCGCTGACCAGCACCGATTACGGCTCGCTGCTCTCAAGCGTCGTCGGCGGCCCGGTGCTGTCCACAGCCTTTCAGCCGGTGCGCGCGCTTTCACGCGCCGCTCAGGACTCGGCACAGGGAAAGGAGACGCATCTGTCTGCCGACATGGCCAAGATTGCGCAGAGCAACCTGCCGATTATCAATCTCTGGTACTGGAAGACCATCTGGAATCGTCTGTTGTTCGACAACATCGCGGAGAACCTCTCTCCCGGGGTAACCCAGCGAAACATCAACCGACAGAAGAAGGAGACCGGCGCAGACTATTTTTGGCGCCCCGGAGAATCTGCTCCGCAGCGCGCGCCAGATCTTGGTGCAATGTCCAGCCAGTGACGTTGATACCGGTTTCACATATGCACATAGCGCCTTCGGGCGCTATCTTTTTGGCATCAGATATCGGCGGGCCATGACCCGGCGAAGCATCCAATCACCGCTCTCGGACAACACTCCAACGAGGGCAAAATGGCAGTCACGACAACCACATCGCGCGCATCCTATTCCGGCGACGGAACGACTACCGTCTTCCCTGTGCCGTTTTATTTCCTTACGAACGCCGATCTGAAGGTCTACGTCGGTTCGACAGAACTTTCTACTGGCTACACCGTGTCCGGTGCTGGTGACGAGGAGGGCGGCAGCGTTTCGATCACTCCGCCGCCGGCCGCCGGTGTGCAGACGCTCATTCTCCGTGATCCAGACCTGCTGCAGCAGACGCGCCTGCCTCCGAATGATCCGTTCCCTGCGAAGGCCGTCGAAACCATGGCCGACAAATTGACCATGATCGTGCAGCGCAACGGTGACCAAATCGGGCGAGCATTGGTACTTGCGGATTCGGACGTTGATGGCTCCGGGGCATATCGAGCAAAACAGAATCGCATTCAGGATCTAGGCGACGCTGTCGACTCGCAGGATGCTGTGAACTTGCGCACAATGCAAACGGCCATTGCTGAGAACGTGATGACCGGCGGCGGTGATTCAGTTCTGGCACTTCTGGCGAACAACACCGATGTGACGCTCGGCTCGTCGATGATCGGCTTCAAGCAGTCCGGTACCGGCTCTGTCGGCCGAACGCTCGCCAAGCGGGCAGCTGACATGCTGAGCGTCGCAGACAAGGGCAATCCGTCCAACCTCACCACGGCGCTCACGAACATCGCTGCGGATCTCACGAACGGCGGTATCGCGTACGTGCCCCGTGGAGGGTGGACGCTCCAGGGGACTTACACGTTTTCTGGGCAACGCTTGCGTATCATCGGAGAAGGTCAGAACTCATCCCAGATCATCTATTCACCGACGTCAGCTGGCGTCGCTCTTGCGTTTAACAACGGTTCGGCAGGAGGGGTCTATCAGGGGCGAATTTCCGGCATCGGGTTCTCGTCCGATCCCTCCAATACCGTTGCGAAGACTGCGATCAGTCTGGTCAACTGTGCCGACTTCGAAGTTTCCAGGATCGGCATCGCAGGAGGGAATTGGCCTGGCGACAGTATTGGCATTCGCTCGTATGGTCGGCAAACGCTTTCACTCCACCACTGCGAAATCGCGTGCGCGCGGCCGCTGGTGTTTTCAAAGAATGCTACATGGCCGACGTTGAACACCGATCACTATGACGTGTTCCGATGCGAGATCTCGAGCACTTCCGCGACGCGGGCCGCAATCGAGTTCGAGGACGGGGTGGCGTTCTCGACGACGACACTACGCAACCTCGCTATCACGGGCGGGAAAGACGGCATTCTGTGGAACGACACCACGTCCACAGCAGCGTCCTTTGGGCTCGGTATTCATACGGTCCGATTCGAGCAGGGTATGGACCCGGCCGGGTATTGCATCAATCTCGCATCGACTGCGCAAACACTCCAGACGCTGACGATTCGAGACGTGACGCTCGACACCGTACGAAACGGCATCCGTCTGCGTCGCGCTCAGCGCGTTCTCATGGAGAACGTGTCGTTCAACATGGGGGCCGGAAAGGTCGCGCTCGACATGACATTCGAGGCCGGGTCTCGGCTCACTCTTATCAACTGCTACAGCCAGACCGGTGCGACGTTCACACTTACCAACGCCAAATGCATTCGCCGAGAAATGAACGCGGCAGGTGCGTTGAACGAGGAATGGATCTTCGATGATGGAGGAATGGGCGGGGTTCAACAAAGTGGCGTTGCCCGTGGAGGCGTGCCATTCACGCTTGCAGCAACTGGTAATGCCGCACTCGCAACGAATGCGTTCGTCGGTCACGTCGACATTATGAATTCGCAGGGTGTCGCTGCGACGTTCCTTCTCGCTGGCACGAATGGGATCACGTTCGAGGTTGCTGATGGAGCTGGCCAGTTCTCTGCGACCAAAGGCACCGCGAGCAGCACGAACGTCTATTACGACGCGGCGACTGCTACATATCGAGTCGAGAACAATCGAGGCATGACGCTCAACTACGCAGCTTCACTGCGTGGCAACGGAAATCTGTGAGGACGCTATGGCGACAGACGAAAAACCTGGCGCCGTCCGGCGCTTCTGGGATATGACCATCAATGTGCAATCTCTTGCCATGGCTTTGGTCGGAGGCATTCTTTCAATTGCCATTGCCTATGCGGGCGTTGTATCCAGAGTCGACAAACTCGAAGCGCGTGAGCAGGGTCAGGATGATCGTATGGGGCGTATTGAACAGACGCAGATCCAGCAGAAAGCCGATACGAACCAGCAGCTCCGCGACATCAGCAGCGATGTGAAGGACGTGCGTAACCTGCTGATGAACAACGCAGCCGGTGCACGCACTGACATGAAAAGGTGGGCACGATGAAATGGCGATTAGGGCTTGCCGACAATTGGCAGCGGTTACATACGAAGGGCACAGTGCTTTTTGCGAGTGCCGTCGGTGTTCTTGCGCCGCTCGCGGAAGTGGCGCGGCAGACATGGGCGTTCGTGCCTGATGATCTAAAAGAATACCTTCCGCACAGTCTTAAGCAAGCTATCAGTTACACAGTGCTGGCGCTAGCGTTCATCGCAATCAGATATACAACTGTGAAGCGGAAAGACCTTGGGGGAGATCATGATGGCGCTCAATGAACTGACGGCGCATTTCACGCTCGATGAACTGACGCACAGCCAGACTGCTGACCGCCGGGGAATCGACAACTCTGCCCCGGACGATATTGTCGCCAACCTGACGCGTGTTGCCCACGCGTTGGAGAGGGTGCGTGTGCTTCTCGGCAGTCGCCCGGTGACCATTTCGTCAGGGTACCGATCGCCGGACCTGAACCGTGCTGTCGGCGGTGCGCGGAACAGCGCCCATCTTTATGGGTTGGCTGCTGATTTCATCTGCCCTGGTTATGGGACGCCGCTGCAAATCTGCAAGGCTATCGCCGCGTCGAACATCGACTTTGATCAGTTGATTCAGGAGGGATCGTGGGTTCACCTCGGGCTCGCGAAAGCCGGTGAAAAGGCGCGGCGTCAGGTTCTCACGGCCAATTTCTCCAGCGGCGCAGCGACATATCGGGAGGGGCTATGACAATCATCACGTTGTTGCTCAAGTTCGGCCCGTGGGCTCTGGGACTGCTCGGCGTTCTGTTCGGTATGTTCCGCCACCAGCAGGCGAAGACAGCGACGGCCGAAGCCGGTCAGAAAGTGGCTGAAGCCGAACAGGCCAAGGCACATAACGATGCCGCGCTCGCGGCGGCGAATCAGGCAGGCGTGCAGACGGGCGCCGATAACGCAAAGGTGAGACGCGATGAGGATGCTACTGCTGCTGGTCTTCCTGCTGGTGACGCTGACCGGGTGCTGCACGACGAATGGGGCCGGGGCTGAACCACGCATCGAGTACAAAACAAAGGTCATCGATACTGCGTGTGATTGGACGAAGCCGATTTACGTGTCGAAGGCCGACGTCCTGACCGATCAGACCGCCGGAGATATCCTTGCCCACAACCGAGCCGGCGCGAAGGTGTGCGGCTGGAAGCCGCGCATAAAGTAGAGATCCCGCATCTGCTATCCTTACGCCAAATTTTGGGAACTCGGCGTGATGAAAAGCAAATATGCCGCTGGCGTCTCGTTCTTTTTGGTGAGCGCCGGCTACGTCCTGTCCTTATACGGGAATCTGTTCAAACTCCTTCTGCTCTGCTTCGCGGCAGCGATCGCTTTCGTCTTTATCTGGCGAAGGCCGTCAATTCGCGAGTTGAAGGCCATATGTAAAGCGGTCATGATCGTCCTGCCGCTATACGCGTACATGGAACTGTCAGCGACATTCACGCCTGATCCTGCGCTGGGCTTTGAATACGCGACATACGCGCTTGTGACGGTAATGCCAGCCCTGATGCTTGGCGTACTGCTGGGCATGCGTAGCAGCGCCGAGAAATTCATGGCGGCATTCCAGACGCTGGTTCTCACTTTTCTTGCGTTGACGCTCGTCAACCAGCAACTCACCGGCGATCCCATGCTTACTGCGTTCGGATCGATTCGCACGGTGTTCGCGATCATTTTCTGCGTCGCAACGCCTTTCCTGATTGGTAAATGGCTGTCCACTTCCGGCCGTTCGAAATGGATTGCACTACTCGCGTTTGCATGGGGAATGTACGCGATGCGCGATTCGCGATCTGTCCTTTTGCTGGTTGCACCCATCGTTCTGTTCATGCTGTTTGCATACCGACGTCGTCTGTTCATCATCGGCGGCACACTGGCGGTGTCGGTGGCAATCATTGCGGCGATCATATCTCCGCTCGTTCTCAATGGTGGTGAGCCGCCCCTGGACTTGGGGCGTCTCACGTCAGAGACGAATCTCGACATCAGTGACGTGTTGAACGATTTTGCATTGCCCCCTGAACAGCGAATCGACTTCGACAGGCGTCTTACCACTTACACCGCGCTGCAAAAGTTCGAGGAGTCTCCGTGGTTCGCCGCCGGTTACACGGGCGTGTGGCAGGCCAACATGGACAACTACAAGCTGAACATTTCGGCACATGGGTACACGGGCAATATCGGTGAACTCGGCATTGCGGGGATGTCGATATTCGCATTGATCGTCCTGTATGCATACAGGCAATATCGACGTTACGTCGTGCCGAAGTTCCGGCTGATGCTCCGCGGGAAAGTGCCGATGGCTCAGACCGCATTATTCCTGTCCTACCTCGTCCTTCTGATGCTGGGAGCGTTTCACCAAATCATGGAGTCGGTCGTGTTCGGATTGGTGCTCGGCCTTGTCCTCGGACATGCGTGGGAGCATCGCTATTTACACCGCCGCGTGGCTGTTGAGACGCGCGCGAAACAGGCGAATTTGCTGCTGCCACAAACGCCGGAAAAAGCATAGAATCCCGGGAGCGCGATCGCCACATGAGCGTGCGCATCTTGGACATCCGGGGAAAAAATGAATAATCAAGAGTTCAGGGACCTCCCTACAGAGGAGGTGTCGGGGTGGGACGTTTTACCGATCATTCTTCTCGTCGGTTTGCTTGGGTTTGTACTCGGCCTGTGAAATATAAAGCCCCGCCAAAGCGGGGTTTTTCACTTCTCTGCATCCTTCAGGCGGTCTAGATAGTCAGCCCATCGCTGCATGATCGCGCGGCGCTGTTGGACGTGACTGGTGCGGTTGTACGCCCGGCCGAGAGAATCGCGCACCTTATGTGCGAGCTGTGCCTCGATGTGGTCGACGTTTTCTTCCAGCACTTCATCCAGAATCGTTCTCGCCATCGCGCGGAAGCCATGGCCGGTCATGATCGTGCTGTCGTAGCCGAGGCTGCGCAACGCCGCGTTAATGGTGCTGTCGCTCATTGGACGATCGCTGCCGCGCGCGCCGCGGAATACGTATTTGTGCGTGCCCGTGAATCTGTGCAGCTCGCGCAGTAGCTCGACGGCCTGCGTCGGCAGCGGCACGATGTGCGGGCGGCCGTACAGCTTTCCGTCCTTGCGCCGCTTCATCCGCTTTGGCTGGATCACCCACAACGCCTCGTCCAGATCCACCTCATCCCATTCCGCCATGCGCAGTTCGCCGGGGCGCTGAAACAGCATTGGGGCAAGCTTGAGGGCAATCCGAACGGTGTGCGTGCCAGCGTATCCGTCGATCGAGCGCAGTAGCTGACCAACTTGTGCCGGGTCTGTGATGGCGGCGAAGTGGCTGACCTCGACGGGCTTCAACGCATCTCGCAGGTCGGCCGTGATATCTCGCTTAGCCCGACTGCTCCCGATGGCGTAGCGCATCACCTGGCCGGTCGTATCCCGCAGGCGGTGCGCCGTCTCGTGCTTGCCTTCGCGCTCTACCCGCATCAGCACCTCAAGCAGGTCGGGCGGCTCGATATCTCCAATGCGTCGGGCACCGATCCACGGGAATGCATACAGCTCAAACCGGCGGATCACCTTCTCGCCATACTTCTCCGTCCAGCCTGATTTGACCTTGCTGAACCACTCCCGCGTGACTGCTTCGAAGCTGTCGTCGGCGGTCAAGCGCGTAGCGCGTTTCTCAGCCTTGCGGGCGGCGCCAGGATCTGATCCATTGGACAGTTGCAAGCGCGCCTCGTCACGGCGCTTACGGGCCTCGGCCAGCGATATTTCTGGATAGCTTCCCAAGGCGAGCAGCTTTTCTTTCCCGCCGAACCGGTATTTCAGCCGCCAGTGCTTCGATCCATTGGGCATCACCTGCACATACATGCCAGCGGTGTCGGTGAGGCGGTATTGCTTCTCGCGCGGCGCGGCCTTGCGCACCTCGACGTCGGTAAGGGCCATCTGTCGATTCCCGGGGTGGTGGGGGTATCGAAAACGGGGGGTATTGGCTGCTACCCCCAGAGATACCCCCATGCTTGTCAGTATTCAGGGGTATCAGATGGTACTACATGCGCAAATAAAAAAGCCGCCAGGCTATATGCCACGGCGGCTTTCGTACTTCATCGCATTCCAAAAAACAAGGTTTTGGTGCCGGAGAGAGGAATCGAACCCCCGACCTTCTCATTACGAATGAGCTGCTCTACCGACTGAGCTACTCCGGCGCTGCGAAGAAGTGAGATATTAGCAGACTTTCCGGATTTGTCACTACTTTTTTCAAAGATTTTTTGTGATGCTTGCGGGCATTGCGCGTAAATCCTTGAAATTCCAGCGATCCTGCGCTTTCGTCGTCGCGAAAATTTTTCCCACGTCTGCGGCTTGCGCGACGACGACCGTCCTAACGGGTGTTTGCCTTGCGCTACGCGTTACTTCGCGCCGGCCTCGTGGTGATAACCGGTCACGCGTTCGACTTCGTTTTTCGAGCCGAGGAACACGGCCACACGCTCATGCAGTTTCTGCGGCTGAATGTCCAGAATGCGCTGCACGCCGTTGGTGGCGGCGCCGCCTGCCTGCTCCACGAGGAAGCTCATCGGGTTGGCCTCGTACATGATGCGCAGCTTGCCCGGCTTGTCCGGATCGCGCTTGTCGGCCGGGTACATGAAGACGCCGCCGCGCGTGAGAATACGATGCACGTCCGCCACCATCGAGGCGATCCAGCGCATGTTGAAATCCTTGCCGCGTACGCCTTCCTTGCCTTGCAGCAACTCGCCGATGTAACGCTGCACCGGCGGATACCAGTGGCGCTCGTTCGACATGTTGATAGCGAATTCCTTGGTGTCTTCCGGAATACGCATGCCCTCCTGCGTCAGCACCCACGAACCCATCTCGCGATCCAGCGTGAAACAGTTCACGCCGTGACCCGTGGTGAGCACCAGCACCGTCTGGGGACCATATACGGCGTAACCGGCTGCGACCTGTTGCGTGCCGGGTTGCAGGAAGTCCTTCTCCGTCGGATCCGTCACGCCTTCCGGGCAACGCAGCACCGAGAAGATCGTGCCGATCGACACGTTCACGTCGATGTTCGACGAACCGTCGAGCGGATCGAACATCAGCAGATATTCGCCTTGCGGATAGCGGTTCGGAATGTGAAAGACATCTTCCATTTCCTCCGACGCCATGGCCGCAAGATGACCGCCCCATTCGTTCGCTTCGAGCATGATCTCGTTGGAGATCACGTCGAGCTTCTTCTGCACTTCACCCTGCACGTTCTCGCTGCCGGCACTGCCCAGCACGCCACCGAGCGCCCCCTTGGACACGGCATGGCTGATGGACTTGCACGCGCGTGCAACGACTTCGATCAGCAGGCGCAGCTCGGCGGGAATGTTGTTGTATTCCCGTTGCTGTTCGATGAGATATTGGGTAAGGGTCTTGCGCCGCATGGGGGCCTCCGGAAATGCAAAAAAGCGTACCTATTCGTGATGGACGCAATTTTACTCGTAAAGCGACACTGCCCCCGCGAAAAATCCGTTGGGGGCAGTGCGGTGTCGAATGCGGGCGATCCGTGGTGCGGCGGCTTGAGTTCCGCCGGTCCACCGGTCCGCCGCGTCAGGGGTAAGCCCTGAGGGCTGACGATCAGTCGAGGCCGTCGAACAGCGCGTCGTCCGGACCGATGTGCGACGGCGAGCGCCATGCCGCGTCGCGCATGCTGTGCTGCACCTGCTTGTCCACGCCGAGCAGAATGGCGAAGATCGCCATACGCACCGGAATCCCGTTGTCCGTCTGGCGGAAGATCGCCAGACGCGGATCGTGATTGAGGTCCGTCGACAGATCGTTTGCGCCCGGGCGGCTGTCGCGCGGCAGCGGGTGCATGATGATCGTGCGGCTGTCGCAGTACTGGTTGATGAGCGCTTCGTTGATCTGGAAGTCGGGGGTGTAGCCCTCGATGGCCTCGTCGGCGAAGCGCTCTTTCTGGATGCGCGTCGCGTAGACGACATCGGCGCCGGCCAGATCGGCCAGCGAATTGCTTTGCACGATAACGTGGCCGTTCTGCGAGATCTGATCGAGAATGTACGTCGGCATCTCCAGCGACGGCGGCGAGATCAGCGTGAACTTCAGGCCACGGTACAGCGCGAGCAGCTTGATGAGCGAGTGCACCGTGCGGCCATAGCGCAGGTCACCGACCATCGCCACGTGGGCGCCGTCGACCAGCTTGCCAAGACGTGAGAACTCGCGACCGATCGTGTACAGGTCGAGAATGGCCTGGCTGGGGTGTTCGCCCGGCCCGTCGCCGCCGTTGATGACGGGGATGTTCGTGGCGCGCGCGAATTCGGCGACCGAACCCTTTTCCGGGTGGCGCACGACCAGTGCGTCGACATAGCCGCTCATCACGCGGCTCGTGTCGTAGATCGATTCGCCCTTGGCCATCGACGAGAACGTGAAGCCGGTCGTGTCGCACACCGAGCCGCCCAGGCGGCAGAACGCGGAGCCGAAGCTCACGCGGGTGCGGGTGCTGGCTTCGAAGAACAGATTGCCGAGCACAGCACCCTCGAGCACGCGCGAAATCTTCTGGCGGCGTGCGATCGGCTGCATGATGTCGGCGACGTGGAACAGTTCTTCGAGCGAGTCGCGCGAGAACTGGTCGACGGAGATCAGATGCGGCTTGCCGTCGAGGCCCATGCGTTCGCGCAGCGGCTTGTGTGCGCTTTGCGTAGATTCTGCGGACGGTGCCTCGCGACCGAGAATTTCACCGACGAATTTCTCCACGATACTCGGCATCGTGCGATATTCGCTCGAGTCTTCCGGCAGCAGCCAGGTGTCGAGGGCGCGCCGGCGAACGCCGATACGCTCGGCGAAGGTGTCGCGGGTCATGTTCAGGCGACGCATCGCGTCGCGCAGGAAAGTCTGCTGTGCACTCATGGTCGGGTCGGCAGGTATGTGTACGCGATGCGTATAATAGGCGTCGATTCGTTGTTTGTCCAGCAAAAGACGTGCTCCTCGCGGGGCCGCGCCAGCCGGGCGTTTCCGGCATTTCCGGTGTATTGCCGTACGGGTTATGGAAAACCTTCTCCGCAAGCTTGATCTCACTTCTTTGCGTCTTTTCGTGGCCGTTTGCCAGGAGCGGAGCATGGCGCGCGCCGCCGAGCGGGAGTTCATCGCGCCCTCGGCCATCAGCCGCCGCATTGCCGACATCGAAGCCATCGTCGGCCTTCCCCTCATCCAGCGTCATCAGCGCGGGATCACCGTCACGCCGGTCGGTGAGACGGTACGCCGCTACGCCGAACGGATTTTAGGCACGATCGAATCGCTGGGTGCCGAGCTGTCCCAATTTCATGAAGGCGCGCGCGGGAGCGTGCGCATCGCGGCCAATCTGTCGGCCATCGTGCAGTTCCTGCCGGAAGACCTGGCCGCGTTCGGACGCGTGTTTTCCGCGGTGGACGTCGAACTCGACGAGCAGCACAGCAACGAGGTGTTGCAACGCGTGGCCGAGCGTGCGGTGGATGTGGGCATTTGTAACGCCGTCGAAGGCATCGAAGCCTTCACGATGGTGCCTTACCGGCGCGACCGGCTGGCCGTGATTCTGCCCGCGAGCCACCCGTTGGCCGCGCGTACCGGCGAGATTCCGTTCTCGGCCTGTGCGGGCGAGACGCTCGTTGGCCTGCAAGGCAACAGCGCGCTCACGCAGTTGTTGCGCCAGCAGGCGAGTGCCGCCGGGGAATCGTTGCGCATCAAGATTCGCGTGTCGAGTCTCGATGCCTTGTGTCGCATGGCGCACGCGGGGCTGGGCATCGCCATCGCGCCGGAGCAGGTCGGCCAGTTGTACGTCGGCAAGCTCGACATTGTCGTGCGGCCGCTGACCGACGAATGGGCGCATCGCCAGTTGTGGCTCGTTTTCCCGTCGCGCGAGCAGTTGAGTGCGACGGCGTCGGCCGTGGTGAATTTTCTGGCGCAGGGACAGCAGGGGCAGCACGGACAGCAAGGGCAGGGACCGTCGACCGGTGCCTAGCGCGATCGCTACGCCTTGCGCGCCGACACCCTGAAAGCGCCCCTCGTTTTCCTCGTACCGACGCGGCTTCAAGATCTCATCGCTTCGCAAACGGTCACGCCCGGCTTGCCGAGACGGCACGGCAGGGCGATGACGCGGCCGCTATGCTGTCTTCCGGAGGCAATTACCGCATGGAAGACATCATTCGTTTCGACGGCCGCGTGCTGTTCCTGTCCGACGATCCCGCCATCGTGCGTCGTCAGATCGCAGGCGAGTCCATTACCCGCGTGCAAGCCGGTGCGTTGCGCGATAACGTTTCGACGGACGAAATCACGCCGGTGACCGTCATGCTCACGTACGACGAGCGGCTCGGTCGCTATCCGTACGTCGGTTTCAAGGCGGGAAACGAGACGCCCATCGGCGAGCACGACGTGCGTCGCGGCGGCTTTCAGGTGACGGTCGCGGGCAAGCGTTACGGCAAGGGCTCGTCGCGCGAATCGAGTCCGCTCGCCGAACTGTCGGCCGGCATACGGCTGATTGTGGCCGAGAGCTTCGAGCGCATCTATCAGCAGAACTGCGACAACATCGGCATTCTGACCACGACAGACTTCGGCGTGCTCGAGCGCATTCTGGCCGGTGAGGCCATTCCGATTACCGAATTTCTCAAAGGGCGGGACGCCCTCACGCAGCAGATCATCCGCAGTGGCGGTCTGCTCGCGTACAGCAAGTTCGCCGAGTGGCCGGCGCCGGTCGCGCGCACCGACACACGAGCGCGCACACTCGTCGAGAAGATCATGGCGCAACGCCTGCACCCGAGCACGCCGGGCACCGACCATGGCGACGGCGTGTTCGTGCGAGTGGACTGGCGTTTCTCGCACGATTACTTCACCGGTATGTGCGCGCACCTGATGCATCGCGCCTTCGGCGAACCGGCGGCGCTGCACGATCCCGCACGCATCATCGCGTTTCAGGACCACCTGGTGCTCGCCGGGCAGAGCTTTCCCCACGTCTCGCAGGGCCTGTTGCCCGGTGTGGCGAATCTGACCGGCGGGCATCGCGAGTTCGTCGCCCGATATCCCGTGCTCGCGCACGGGCAACTGGCCGACGACGGCGAACCGGGGGCCGAGGGCGCCGACGGCATTTGCCACGCGCTCATGGCCGAACGCTACGCGCTCCCCGGCCAGATCGTCATCGGCACGGATTCTCATACGCCACACGCGGGGGCGCTGGGTTGTCTCGCCTTCGGCGCAGGCGCTACCGACATCGCGAACAGCTGGGTGACGGGGTATGTGCGCTGCAAGGTGCCGCAGACCCTTCGCATCGAGATCGACGGTGAACTCGCGCCGGGCGTGACGGCCAAGGATGTCGTCCTCCATTTGCTGCGCCTGGACACGATTCGCAGCGGCGGCGCCATCGGTCTCGTCTTCGAATATGCGGGCAGCGCGGTGCGCGCCATGTCGGTCGACGAGCGCGCCACGCTGACCAATATGGTCGCGGAGCTGGGCGGTTTTACCGGCATCGTGGCACCGGACGAAAAAACGGTGGCGTTCCTCAAGGCGCGTCGCGGTATCGATTTCGCGCTCGAACCGTGGATGACGAGCGATGCCGACGCCGTCTATCACGACGTGATCCGTATCGATGCCGCATCGCTCACGCCGATGCTCGCGCGCCCCGGCGACCCGGGCAATGGTGTCGCGCTGGCCGAACTGGACACGCCCGTGCCGATCGACATCGCCTATGGCGGCTCGTGCACCGCGGGCAAGCGCGATGACTTCGACGCGTATCACGATGTGCTCTCGTGGGGGCTGGCGAGAGGCCTGCGCGTCGCGCCGGGCAAGTCGCTCTTCCTGCAATTCGGCACCATGGACGTGCGCGCGTATTGCGAGCGGCAGGGCTATCTGAAGACGTTCGCGGACGCGGGCGCGACGCTCATCATGCCGGGATGCGGCGCATGTGCGAACTGTGGCCCCGGCCAGTCGACATCCGCCGGGCAAGTCACGATCAGTGCGATCAACCGCAATTTCCCGGGGCGCTCGGGCCCCGGCAGCGTCTGGCTGGCAAGCCCGTACACGGTGGCTGCGAGCGCGCTTGCCGGGCGCATCGCCAGTTTCGACGAACTGAAGGCGGTGGCGACGTCGTAATCCGGCACCGCTTATGGACACGTTTAGGACACGTTTGGGACACGTTTCGACAGGCGCGTCGAATACTGCGACGGGCGTGTCTTTCGGCGCGTCATGCTGCGCGCGGCAACCTTTCGCGCTGCACTGTGCTGTTGTTCGTGAACATCGCAAATTTTCGTAGTACGTGGCAAAGGTGACTGGCGCGGTGTCATTCGTGGCACAATTTCGGCCTCGTGCCTGTCGATTCATGGTGTATCCGACGTCCGTCAGCGATGTCGGTCAAGTGAGCAGTTCGGCCATGACCGAACGGGCCCGGAGACGATTTTCATGCCATCCCCCGACGTATCGATGCCTTCCATTTCCCACGCCGCACAAGCCACGCCTGCGGCAACCCGCCTGAGCGCAGGCGAGATTTCCGCCCGACTCGACCGACTGCCGCCGACCCGCACCGTCTGGAAGCTGGTAGTGCTGCTCAGTCTGGGTTTCTTTTTCGAACTCTACGATCTGCTCTACACCGGCTACATTGCGCCGGGGCTCGTGAAGAGCGGCATTCTCACACCCACGACGCCCGGCCTGTTCGGGACGACGGGCGTGGCGAGCTTCATTGCCGCGCTGTTCTCGGGGCTCTTCATCGGCACCATCGCGTGCGGTTTTCTTGCCGACCGCTTCGGACGACGCGCGGTATTCACCGGCTCGCTGCTCTGGTACACCGTGGCCAACGTCATCATGGCGTTTCAGGAGACGGCGACCGGCGTGAACTTCTGGCGCTTCGTCGTCGGCCTCGGCATCGCCGTCGAACTGGTCACGATCGGCACCTACATCGCGGAACTCGTGCCCAAGCAGATTCGCGGGCGCGCCTTCGCCTGCGAACAGGCCGTCGGCTTCACGGCGGTCCCCGTCGTTGCGTTCCTGTCCTACTGGCTGGTGCCGCGCGAGTTCCTGGGGCTGGAGGGCTGGCGCTGGGTGGTGCTCATCGGCGCGCACGGTGCGGTGTTCGTGTGGTGGATTCGTCGCGCGCTGCCGGAGAGCCCGCGATGGCTCGCCCAGAAGGGGCGTCTGGACGAAGCCGGGCGGGTGCTCGCGGCGCTCGAAGCGCAGGTCGAGCGCGAGTACGGCAAGCCGTTGCCCCCGCCGGGCAAGCCGGACCCCGTAGTGCCGAAGAGCGCGTTTCGCGACATGTGGGTGCCGCCGTACCGCAAGCGCGCGATCATGATGATTCTGTTCAATATCTTCCAGACCGTCGGCTTCTACGGCTTTGCCAACTGGGTGCCCACGCTGCTCATCAAGCAGGGCATTACGGTGACGACGAGCCTCGCATATTCGAGCGTGATTGCGCTGGCAGCCCCGGTCGGACCGCTCATTGGCCTGTGGATGGCCGACAAGGTCGAGCGCAAGCACGCGATCGTGTGGACGGCCGGCATCGGTATCGTGTGCGGCATCGTGTTCTCGCAGGTGACGTCGTCCTATCTGCTCATCGCCATGGGCATCGGCCTCACGCTCGCCAACAACATCATGTCGTACAGCTATCACGCGTATCAGACGGAACTGTTTCCTACCGGCATTCGCGCGCGTGCCGTCGGTTTCGTCTATTCGTGGAGCCGCTTCTCGGCGATCTTCACGGCGTTTCTGATCGCGTCGGTGCTGCGCAATTTCGGGGTGACGGGCGTGTTCGCGTTCATCTCGTGCGCCATGCTGATCGTCATGCTCTCCATCGGTCTGATGGGGCCCCGCACGCGAGATATCGCGCTGGAGAAGATTTCGCAATAAGCTGGCGATGCCGAAGGTTCACGCGCCACCCCGGAGCTTCCCATCATGGCTGACCTGCAAACCGAAGCGGCCTACGAGGCCAACGCCCGACGATACAGCGAGGACTGGCTGAATCAGCCGCCGCCCGACGACATGTACGCGCTGCTGGTACGTCATTTCGTGCCGGGTGGCCGTACGGTCGACGTGGGATGCGGTAATGGCCGAGACGCCGCATGGCTCGCGCAGGAAGGATTCGACGTGACCGGTTACGACGCGTCACCGGCGTTGGTGGCGATCGCTCGCGAGTCGTTTCCGTGGGTGCCGTTTCACGTCGACCGGTTGCCGGCGCTCGACAGCGTGATGGCCGAGTTCGACAACGTGCTGTGCGAGACGGTGCTGATGCATCTGCCGCACGACGAAGTGGCGCAGGCCGCCGATCGCCTCTGGACGCTCGTGCGACCGGGGGGCGTGCTCTACGTCTCGTGGCGCGTGACGCAAGGAGCCGACGCGCGTCACGACGATGGCCGCCTGTACAGCGCCTTCGAGCCCGCCGTCGTGCGTGCCGCGTTGCACGAAGGCATCGTGCTTCACGAGGAGGACGTGACGAGCGCCAGCTCGGGAAAGCGCGTATGCCGGCTCATCGTGCGGCGGCCTGCCTGATCACGTTCGCTGTTGCGTACGTCGCGTGGGTCGCGTGGGTCGCATGCGTCGCGAGGGCCGGTTACAGCAACTCGATGGCCGGCAACGTCAGCAGACTCGTTTCGCGCATGATGGACACGAACTCGCCAATGTAGGGGCGCGCGGTAATGCCCGGCAGCGTCGCGGCCCATAACTCGGCCGTCAGCCCTCGGGGCGTGATCGGCCGGGCACTCACATACTTGCGCTCCAGATACCCCGTGACGGCCCAAAGCGGCAGCGTGGCCAGACCGCGGCGACTCGCGACCAGTTGCAGCATCGCCACCGTCAACTCGGTGGTGCGGCGTGTGGGCTCGATCCCGGCCGGGCGCAATACCTGACGCACGACATCGAGCATGTCGTCGGGCACGGGATAGGTAATGAGGGTTTCGTCGCGAAAGTCCTCCGCATCGAGATGCGACTTGCCGACGAGCGGATGATCGTTCGCCATGAGCGCCATCATCTGAAAACGGAACAGCGGATGGAAGTCGACGGCTTCGGCTTCGTCATGCTCCGACACGATCGCCAGATCCGCCCGGTCCTGATGCAGCAGCCCGATCGGATCCGCGTGAAAGCCCGACACGATATCCAGTTCCACTTCCGGCCACCGTTGACGAAACGCGTCCATCGCCGGCATCAGCCAATCGAAGCACGTGTGGCATTCCACCGCGATGCGCAGCGTGCCCTGCGTGCCCTGCGCGAGCCGCACGAGGTCACGGCCCGCCTCGTCGACCGCCGGCACGACCTCCTCGGCCAGTGCCAGCAGGCGCTTGCCAGCCGGCGTGAAAACCAGTGGCGATGACTTGCGCACGAACAGCGGCAGTCCGTAGAAATCTTCCAGGGCCTTGATCTGATGCGAGAGGGCGGACTGCGTGAGATGGAGCCACAGCGCCGCACGCGAAACGCTGCCGGTGTCGCGCAGCGCCAGCAACGTCTGCAAGTGACGAAGTTCGATGGGAGTGCGTTGCATGAATAAAATTAATAATGATTTGCAAAAACTTTCGTTTGAATAATACATGCACGACCGGGATACTGCCAGCCTGCGCGGGCATTGCCCGCAGGCAGTTCATCGACATCATCGTCAGCACCGGTAAGGACGCACCTCATGGCTCAGGCCCACGTACTCGGATTGCCGCGCATTGGCGCGCAGCGTGAACTCAAATTTGCCGTCGAGGCGTTCTGGCGCAGTCCGATGACGAGCCGCGACGAAGCGGCATTGCAAGATACCGGCCGCGACATCCGCGCAGCCAACCGGCGTGCGCAGCGCGACGCCGGTCTGGACTGGATCACCGTTGGCGACTTCCATTGGTACGATCAGGTGCTCTCCACGCTCGCCCTCGTGGGCGGCTTCCCGGAACGGTTCGGCTTTGCTGCCGACGCACTGACACTCGCCGACTACTTTACGGCTGCGCGAGGCGACGCCCGGCACAGCGCGATGGAGATGACGAAGTGGTTCGACACGAACTATCACTACCTCGTACCCGAGTACACGCCGCATACGCGCTTCGGTGAAGGCACCGAATGGCTTTTCGGCGAAGTGGAAGAAGCGTGTGCCGAGGGCGGCAACGTCAAGCCGGTTCTGCTCGGCCCCGTGTCGCTGTTGTATCTCGGCAAGGAGAAGGACGGCCTCGCCGATCGGCTCTCGCTGCTGCCCGATCTGCTTGTGCAATACGCGCGGGTGTTGCGCCGCCTCAGGTCGCAGGGCGTGGCGTGGGTGCAGATCGACGAACCGGTGCTCGCCCTCGACCTGCCGCAAGCGTGGCGCGATGCGTTCGCCCCGGCCTACGCGCGCCTGTCGGCCGTCGCCCCGTCGCTGCTGCTCGCCACGTACTTTGGCGACGTCAGCGAACATGCCGCCTTGCTGAGGTCGTTGCCGGTCTCGGGTGTGCACGTCGACGGCGTGCGTGCTCCCGCGCAACTGGACACGCTCGCCGCGCAGTGGCCGGCGGACAAGGTGTTCTCCGCCGGTGTGGTCGACGGCCGCAATGTGTGGCGCACCGATCTCACACGCGTTCGCGAGTCCCTCGTTCGGCTGGCGCAAACGCTTGGAGATCGCTTGTGGGTCGCGTCCAGCTGCTCGTTGATGCATTGCCCGGTCGATCTGACAAAGGAAGCGCGGCTGGACAAGGAATTGCGCACGTGGCTGGCGTTTGCTGTCCAGAAGCTCGCCGAAGTGGCGCTGCTGCGTCGTTCGCTGGACGTCACCGAGTTCGCGAAGCCCGACGTGCAGGCCGCCTTCGAGGCCGATGCCGCGGCGCAGCGCGCGCGCCGCACTTCGCCGCGCATTCACAACACCGTCGTGCACAGGCGTCTTGCTGCGCTCAGCGATGCGCATGCGCGTCGCCCGTCGCCCTACGCCGTGCGTGCCAAGGCGCAACGCGCGTGGCTCAAGTTGCCGCTGCTGCCCACGACAACCATCGGCTCCTTTCCGCAGACGGCGGAGATTCGCGCCGCACGCGCCGACTTCAGGCGTCACGCGATGTCGCATCTCGATTATCTGGAGACGATGCGCGCACAGATTCGCCTGGCCATCGAGAAGCAGGAAGCCTATGGTCTGGACGTGCTCGTGCATGGTGAAGCCGAGCGCAACGATATGGTCGAGTACTTCGGCGACCTGTTGTGGGGTTTCGCACTGACCGAGCATGGCTGGGTGCAGAGCTATGGATCGCGTTGCGTGAAGCCGCCGGTGATCTATGGCGACGTGTATCTGCCCGAGCCGATGACGGTGACCTGGAGCGCCTATGCACAGCAACTCACTGACAAACCGGTCAAGGGCATGCTCACGGGGCCGGTCACCATGCTGCAATGGTCGTTCGTTCGTGACGACCAGCCGCGCGAGCGCACCGCGTTGCAAATCGCATTGGCGCTGCGAGAAGAGGTGGCGGCGCTGGAAAAGGCGGGCGTGCGCGTGATTCAGATCGACGAACCCGCGTTGCGCGAAGGGCTGCCTTTGCGCGAGCGCGAGTGGCCGTCGTATCTGGACTGGGCGGTGCGCGCGTTTCGCGTGTGTTCGTCGGGAGTGGCGGACGACACGCAGATCCACACGCATATGTGCTATTCGGAGTTCCAGGACATTCTGCCGTCCATTGCGGCGCTCGACGCGGACGTGATTTCCATCGAGACTGCGCGCTCCGACATGGCGTTGCTCGGGGCGTTCGAGACGTTCGCGTACCCGAACGAGATCGGCCCGGGCGTGTACGACATTCACTCGCCGCGTGTGCCGTCGCAGGAGGCGATGGAGCGCCTGATCGAAGCGGCGCTGGCACGCATTCCGGCCGAGCGTCTGTGGATCAATCCGGATTGCGGCTTGAAAACCCGTGACTGGACGCAGGTCGACGCGGCGCTGACCAATATGGTGTCGGCGGCGCAGGCGGTGCGGGCGCGGCTCGTCAAAAGGGAGGCCCGAGCTGCCTGAGGGCGAGAACCGGGCTGAACGCGGGGCAGGACGCACTGGAAACGTTATGGGCCAGCGGCACTGTCGATTATGGGTAAAGGAATCGGGACCTCGCACCTGTCAGGGTTGACAGGTGCGCAATTGCCTTCGGTTGACTAGACTGCGCTCCAAATAGCACGCACGCGAAATAGAACGACGAGAGGCGTTGCGTGGCTGATGCGGGTTGCGACATTCAGGACATCGCGCGCTCGCGGCAACGACTCAGGTTTGCAGACCAGCAGTCGGAGGTGGCGCATGGAAGAGTTCATTCTACTTTCGCGCGGTGATCTCGTGCCGCCCGTTTCCGTCGATGCGTGCGTCGACACCCGTTATCCCCGTGTCACGATCGACGAACAGGGCGCGCCGGAGCGAGGGTCGTTGCACTACGACGGGTGCATGCGCGCCTGGTGCTACGACGGCGAGGAGAAGCGGCGGTTCTTGCCCGTCGACGTGAAGCTCGATTCGCTGGAAGGCGCACCCTACTGGTGGAGCGTGCGCGGTGAAGTCCGCTCTCCGGTCGCCTCGCATGCGGCCTTCGACGAAGCGCTTCGACTCACGTTTCGCTCGAACCTGTGCAACGGCACATACGATGTCGAGAGCCCGCCCGACGCCAACGTGATGATGATCTATCAGTTGACGTTTCGCGACCCGCCGAACTATCCCGGGCAGGACGTGCATCTCACGGTCAGTGCGATGAGCGGCAAGGTGACACTGTGCAACGATCCGGTGAACTACCTGATGGCAGGCGCGTTCGACGAGGTGGTGATTCCGGTGCCGGCGCTGCGTCCGTTGATAGGCGCAGGGCCGAGATGGCCCTACAAGCTCTATGTCAGATGTGGGTACTTCGAGGTCATGCGGCCTTAACAGAGCGGGACTGCGGGGATGCAGCCCTGAAGCGCCGTGCCGTCGTACCGCATGACCGGTTCGTCGATCAGGCCAGCGCCTTTTCGACGATCTCGCGTACGTCCTTCGACAACGCCTTGTGTTGCGCGACTTGCTGCAGGGCTTCACGCATGCGCTCGCGCAGCGCCGGCGTGTACTTGCGCCAGCGGTCGAGCACACGGGCCAGACGCGCGGCGACTTGCGGGTTGAGGGCGTCGAGCGCCAGCACTTGTTCGGCCCAGAACTGATAGCCCGATCCGTCTGCCGCATGGAACTGCGCCGGATTGCCGCTGCAGAAGCTGAAAATCAGCGAGCGCGCGCGGTTCGGATTCTTCAGGGTGAACGCCGGGTGGCGCATGAGGGCGCGAACGGCGTCGATCACGCAATGGCTGCCGTCGCCGCGTTGCATCGCCTGCAGCGCGAACCACTTGTCGATGGCGAGCGGCTCGTTCTCGAAGCGTTGATAGAAGTCCACCAGCGCTTCGGCAGCGTGGTTAGGCCCATGGGCGGCGTCGCCTTCGCGCGCGGCGCCGCCGCGTTGCACGAGCGCCGTGAGCGCGGCGAAACGGTCGGTCATGTTGTCTGCCGAGTCGTATTGCGTGCGCGCCATTTGCGCAACGCCCGCATCCGACAGTTCCATGAGATACGACAGCGCCAGATTCTTCAACGCGCGCTCGCCCGCCGAGGCGGCATCGGGTTGATACGGGCCCGGCACACGATGGTTGTGATACGCCGCGAGCCACTCGGTGTGCAGCGACGCCGCGAGGCGCTGACGCAGATATTGACGCGCGGCGTGAATTGCCGCCGGGTCGATTTCCGACATCTGCTCGCCGAGATAAGACTCGGCCGGCAGCGTGAGCGCCTGTGCACGGAAGGCCGGATCGAGCGTTTCGTCGCGCAGCACCTGACGGAAAGCTTCGAGCACATAGCTGTCCACGCTCGGCAGCTGGCCCATCTGAATCGACTCGACGAGGGCGAGCAACTGACGTGTGGCCAGTCGCTGACCCGCTTCCCAGCGATTGAACGGATCGCTGTCATGCGCCATCAGGAATGCGAGTTCGTCGATGGTGTACTCGTGTTCGACGATCACCGGCGCCGAGAAGCCACGCAGCAGCGAGGGCATGGGCGTGTGCGCCACGTCCACGAACGTGAAGCTCTGACGCTCCTGCGTGAAGTCGAGCACGCGCGTGGTGGCGGCCGGGCTATCGGTGGCTTCGCCGGCCAGACGCAACGTCATGTCGCGACCGTCGCGATCGAGCAGGCCGACAGCGAATGGAATGTGAAACGGTTGCTTGACGAGCGTCTCGTCCTGCAATTCGACGCCGACCTTCGGGCAGCGCTGCGTGAGCGTGAGCGTGTAGGTGCGGGCGGCTTCGTCATAGACGGCATCGACCGTCACGCGCGGCGTGCCTGCCTGACTGTACCAGCGGCCGAATTGCGTCAGGTCGCGCGCATTGGCATCAGCCATTGCCGCACGGAAATCGTCGCACGTCACGGCCTGGCCGTCATGGCGCTCGAAGTACAGATCCATGCCGCGACGAAAGCCCTCGCGCCCGAGCAGCGTCTGATACATGCGTACGACTTCCGCGCCTTTTTCGTAGACGGTGACGGTGTAGAAGTTGTTGATCTCGACGTAGCTTTCCGGGCGTACGGGGTGCGCCATCGGACCGGCGTCTTCGGGGAACTGCGCCTGACGCAGCACGCGCACGTCGTCGATACGCTTGACCGCACGGCCCGATTCGGAGCCCATCATGTCGGCGGAGAATTCCTGATCGCGGAACACGGTCAGGCCTTCCTTCAGGCTCAACTGGAACCAGTCGCGGCAGGTCACGCGGTTGCCGGTCCAGTTGTGGAAGTACTCGTGACCCACCACGGCTTCGATGTTGCCGAAGTCGTCGTCGGTCGCCGTCGCCGCATCGGCCAGCACGTACTTCGTGTTGAAGATGTTCAGGCCCTTGTTCTCCATCGCCCCCATGTTGAAGTCGCTCACGGCAACGATCATGAAGCGATCGAGATCGAGCACGCGGCCGAAACGCTCCTCGTCCCAGCGGATCGAGTTGATGAGCGAGTGCATGGCGTGCTCGGTCTTGTCCAGGTCCTGCGGTTGCACCCAGACCTGCAGCAGTTTCTCGCGGCCGTCGCCCGCAACGATGCGCTCCTCGCGGCAGACCAGACGGCCCGCGACCAGCGCGAACAGGTAGCTCGGCTTCTTGAACGGGTCGTCCCACACGGCAAAGTGACGACCATCGGGGAGGTCGCCCTTGTCGATCAGATTGCCGTTGGCGAGCAGCACCGGATATGCCTCGCGATCCGCGCGCAGCGTGACCGTGTAGGTCGCCATCACATCGGGACGATCGAGGAAGTAGGTGATCTTGCGAAAGCCCTCGGCTTCGCACTGCGTGAAGAAGTTGCCACCGGAGACGTACAACCCCATGAGCGAGGTGTTCTCCTGCGGGCGACAACGGGTCACGAGCGTGAGTTCGAACGTTTGCGGCGGCGCTTGCACCGTCAGCGTTTCGTCGCCGGTCCGGTAGTCGGACCACGGCTTGCCGTCGAGTTCTAGGCTGACCAGTTGCAGCCCCTGGCCCACGAGTTCGAGGTCGCCACCCAGCCCGGCGGGATTGCGGTGAACGCGCAATCGACTGGTCACGGTGGTCACATCGGGGGCGAGATCGAAGTCGAGTTGGACCGTGTCGATGAGATACGCCGGGGGCGTATAGTCGGAACGTTGAATGACACCTGCAAGGTCGGTTCTGAGCATGGACGGTAGTTTGCGGACGGCCAAGGATTCACAAATTGTAACGGAGTGGCGTCACCTTAGTGTCCGAGCCGCAAATTTGCTGAATTTTCGCCTCATGTGCCCGTCAAATGATTCGTATGCGCGCAGGACGCCGTCCTATGCTTAAATCGTCGCAGTTTCTCAGGTGGGAAGGGCGCATAGACCGCGTCCGGCAGTCGGTTTTCAGGCGAAGGCCCTCTCGGCTACCGCTGTGTTCGTTGGATCTCGGGAGTTGCAAATCATGTGGAAACGATGGGGAATGGCAACATTGGCCGTCGCCAGCGTATGGCTGGCCGGATGTGCCAGCACGGTCACCAGTCAGGTGACGGCGTTCGGCAGCGCGCCGGGATTCGAAGGCCCTCGCACCTACGCGCTGACGCGAACGCCCGAGCAACAGAACAATCAGGAGCATGCGACTTACGAGCAGTGGTTGCGTAACCGTCTCGCGGGGGACGGCTTCAGCGAGCAGAGCGCGTCCAGTGCGCACTATCTGATCGGCATGGCCTACGGCATTCAACAGCAGGTCATGCGTGTGACGGAGCCGGCTTACGATCCGATGTTCGCGCCCGGTCCGTGGGGGCCTTGGGGTCGCCCATGGGGGTGGTATGGCTATCCGTACGCGGGACCGCCTGCGTACGTGCAGCGCGACTATCCGTACGCACTCGCCGGTTTGCAGTTGCGGTTCACCGACCGCGCCAGCGGCAAGGAGGTCTACCGCGTGCAGGCCGACACGAGCGACGCCGGTACCTCGATGGCTTCGGCCATGCCCTTCCTGATCGATGCGGCACTCAGGCAGTTGCCGTTCCCGAGCGGGCAGACGGTCACCGTGCAGCAAAAGGTCGGTAAGTAGGTCCGGTCGCCGGTCTGCCTGTCATGTCTGCATTCCCGCCGTGAGTCGCACCAACGGCGGCCATGCCAACGGCGCGAGTCGCCGGCCGGTCCCTCGCGCCATTGGGGCATTACTGCATCAACGTGACGATGCCGAGCACGAGGAAGATCACGGCGGCCACCGCGTGCACGGCGCGCGTGGGCAGACGCCCCGAGAACTTGTGGCCGACGAGCACCGCAGGCACGTTCGCGAGCATCATGCCGAGCGTGGTCCCAGCGACGACCCCGAAGAAGTCCTGATAGCGCGCGGCCAGCATGACCGTCGCGATCTGCGTCTTGTCTCCCATTTCTGCAATGAAGAACGTGATGATGGTCGACACGAACACACCGAATTTGCGGCGTGTGTCGGCCTCGTCGTCGTCGAGTTTGTCGGGGATGAGAATCCAGATCGCCATGCCGATGAAGGAGGCCACGACGGCCCATTTCATGATGACGGGATTGATCGCGGTCGAGAGCCATTCGCCGACGGCGCCGGCAAAACCGTGGTTGACGAGCGTTGCGACGAAAATTCCGAGAATGATCGGCACGGGCTTCTTGAAGCGCGCAGCAAGCACGAGGGACAGCAGTTGGGTTTTATCGCCGATTTCGGCAAGCGCGACCACACCGGTCGATACGAGGAAGGGGGACACCTTTTTTTCTCCGCCGGGCCGTGTAATTGCGAGCCAATGACAATGCATCCCGGCCCGGTTGGCGGAAGCATCGTCATCGGTCTCGCCAGGCCCGAGGGCTGCGCACGCCATAGCCGGAACCGGCCAAGTTTGTTGACGTACGCCCCTGCCGAAGACAGATGTCTATGACAGGGCGGCTACTCCCCAATGAATCGGAGCGGATTATAGCACTGGCGAGGCGGTCGCGGGCAAGCCTCGCATCCGATGGGCCTCAGTGGCCGGTGACGCCGTCACGCCCGGGGCAAAGCAAAAAAGGGCAGCCAGCGGCTGCCCAAGGAGATCCCCGACCGTATGCCCCTTGCGCACGGTCGGCGACCGCGTGGACACGGATGCGAGCTGAGGCGACTATCCGACGTATCCGCCCATATCCGCCTGTATCCGCCTGTATCCGTGCCCACGCGTAAGCCATCAAAGCCTTGCCGAAGGCGCTCAGGCACACCAAGGCACACTTAGGTGCACTGAGTCGCCGACGACCCACTGAGCGTCAGTGCGCGGTGCGTCGATGCACGGGCTTGCCAGCCGCGTAGGTCGTAGCAATGGCGCGGTCGTCGCCCAGCATCGCAAAGGCGAACAGCAATTCCTCCAGCGACTCGGCCAGTGCGGTACGACGTGCGAGCAGCGGCGTCGCCTTCGGATCGAGCACCACGAAATCGGCTTCGGCGCCGACGGCCAGTGTGCCGATGGTGCCATGCAGATCCAGCGCATGCGCCGCGCCTTCGGTCGCGAGATAGAACATGCGTTCGGCCGACAGATGGTAGCCGGACAGACGCGCCACCTTGTGCGCCTCGTTCATCGTCTGCAGCATCGAGAAAGTCGAGCCGCCTCCCACGTCGGTTGCGAGCGTCACCGGCATGCGCGTGGCTTCTGCGGCGGCGAAGTCGAACAGGCCGCTGCCCAGGAACTGGTTCGACGTCGGGCAGTGCGCTGCCACGGTCCCCGTCTCGAACATGCGGCGACGGTCGTGCTCATCGAGCCAGATGCAATGGCCGTACACGGCACGCTTGCGCAGCAGCTTGTAGTGATCGTAGACGTCAAGGTAGCTGCGATGGCCCGGGAACAGCGAGCGGACCCATTCGACCTCGTCGGTGTTCTCCGCAACGTGACTCTGAATGAACACGTCCTGATACTGTTGCGCAAGTTCGCCGCAGACGCCGAGCTGCGCTTCGGTCGATGTCGGCGCAAAGCGCGGCGTGAGCGCGTACAACTGACGCCCCTTGTTGTGCCAGCGCTGGATCAGCGCCTCGCTGTCGCGCGCACCGCTCTCGGCCGTGTCGCGAAGAAACTCGGGACAGTTGCGGTCCATCATCACCTTGCCCGCCACCATGCGCAGATTGCGCGTATCGCTTTCCTTGAAGAAGGCATCGGCAGAGCCAGGATGTACCGTGCAATAGACCAGTGCGCTCGTGGTACCGCCGCGCAGCAGTTCGTCGAGGAAGAATCGGGCGACGTCCGCCGCGTATTCCGGGTTCTCGAAGCGGCGCTCGGTCGGGAACGTGTACTTCTCGAGCCACGGCAGCAACCCCGGCGCAGGCGAGGCGATCATGTCTGTCTGCGGATAGTGGATATGCGTGTCGATGAAGCCCGGCGTGATCACCTTGTCGCGCAGGTCGTCGATGGGGGTGCCGACGGGCAGGGTAGGCGCCACTTTGGCGTAATCGCCCACGGCGGTGATGCGCCCGTTCTCGAACGCGACGATACCGTCGGTATGGTGCACCGTGCCCGGCGTGCCGTCGAGGTAAGCGCGCGCGGGATCGTGCGTGAAGTAGACCAGTTGTGCACGCACAGCGCGTACGCCCTGCGTGGCTTCGTTTTCGGTAGACATCATCGGGGCCTTCTGTCGTTACATTTGCGTGAGCAGCAGCACGGCGAGCGCTGCCACGACCCACATCGCGGGCTTGATCTCTTTCACGCGTCCCGTGAACAGCTTGAGGACGACGAACGCGAGGAAGCTGTAGGCGATGCCGTCGGTAATCGAATACGAGATCGGAATCATCACGAGCGCGATGAAACTCGGGATGGCTTCGTCCATTCTGTGCCATTCGATGCGCGCCACGGATTCCATCATAAACACACCGACAAGAATCAGCGCCGGGGCGGTGGCGATGGCGGGCACCAGCGAGAGCATCGGCGAGAGAAACAGGAACGGCAGGAACAGCAGCGCGCAAACCACGGCGGTCAGCCCGGTTCGGCCTCCCTGCGCGATACCGGCCGCCGATTCGATGTAGGCATTCGCCGGGCTCGTGCCGAGCGGGCCGGAGATCAGCACCGAGAACGAGTCGACGATCATCGCCTGACGCATGTTGCGCGGGTTGCCGTCGCGATCCTTCATGTTGCCCGCTTCGGCAATGCTCATGAAGGTCGAGAGGGTATCAAAGAACGCCGTGAAGAGCATCACGAAGATGAACGGCAGGTAGGCCACCTTCAGCGCGCCGAGCAGGTCCAGCTGGCCGATGCCCGAGAAGTCCGGTGCCGCAAAGAAGCCCTGGAAGTTCACCAGCGTGGCCGTCGCGATTTCCTTGGGAAAGTACCCGCTGCCGTCACCCCACAACCGGCCGATGGGCACGGCCATGAGGGTGGTGACGACAATGCCGATCATCAGGGCGCCGTTCACGCGTCGGGCGACGAGCACGGTCGTGAGCGCCAGGCCGATGAGGAAGGTGACCGTCGGCGGCGACAGGTGCGCCAGACGCACCACCGTCACCGGATCGCTCACCACCAGCTTGGCGTTGACAAGCCCGATGACGGTAATGAACAGGCCGATGCCGCACGAAATCGCGTAACGCAGGTTCGCGGGAATCGCCTCGACGACAAAGCGCCGCACGTTGAGCGCGGCCAGCAGTGCGAAGAGAATGCCCGACCAGAAGACGCAGCCGAGCGCTGTCTGCCAGGGCATGCCCACGCCGTGCACCATCGTGAAGGCGAAAAGCGCGTTCAGGCCCATGCCAGGGGCGACCAGCACCGGATTGCGGGCGTAGAGCCCCATCGCGCAGCTCCCGAAGAAGCTGATGAGCACTGTGGCGGTGAGGGCCGCCGGAAAGGCCATGCCCGTCTTGGACAGAATCGCCGGATTCACGACGATGATGTACATCGCCGCGAGAAAAGTCGTGATACCCGCGATCACTTCGGTCCGAAATGTGGAGCCGAGCGCCGTGATGCCGAAATAGCGGTCGAGCACGGAGGCCGGTTGCGCGCCCACCACGCGCGTGTGCTCGGGGGCCGCGTCGGGGGCGGCAGAGGTCTGGGCCGGGGGCAGGCCATTACTCGCCGGGGGGCTGAGCGATGAGTCCATGGGGTGTTGTCTCCGATATGTTCTATGTTGAGTGCGCCTGACGTCGTTGGGTGTGGGGGCACCTTTGACGTCCATCGGGGCACGCTCGAAAAATAGCATCGGGTCCCGGTGAAAATATTCCTCGTGCGGAATGTTCCACATCATCGCGGGGTAATGTGGCGAGCGAATTGGAAGCCATCGGCGCAAGCCGACGCCACCCCGCGCCACCCCGCGCCACCCCGCGCCAATCGACGCCCCCGCGCCATCCGGAGACATCCGGCGCAAACTGCTACGCCATGCTGGCCGCGCAGACATAAAAAAACGCCCGAATGATTCGGGCGTTCGCGAGCTGTGCGGCGAGCGTCCTTCCGGGCGCCTTATGTCACTGCCTTCCGGCGTTCATGCACTCATGCGGTCTGCGCGGCGCGGAACTGCTCCAGTTCTCCCACCAGTCGACGCTTCTCGCTGTCGTCGATGAACGATGCTTCGAAGCTGTTCCTTGCCATCGTGTAAGCGTCGTCGAGCGTCATGTCGAGGGCGTCGAAGGTGGCCAGGAAGTTCTCGTTCAGGTAGCCGCCGAAATAGGCGGGGTCGTCCGAGTTGATCGTCACCGCAAGACCGCGTTTGAGCAGTTGGTGCAGCGTGTGCTGCCCCATGTGGTCGAACACCTTGAGACGCACGTTCGACAGCGGGCACACCGTCAGCGCGATCTTCTCGCGGGCCAGACGGTCCAGCAGCGCCTCGTCTTCGATGGCGCGCACGCCATGATCGACGCGCTCGACGCGCAGCATGTCCAGCGCTTCGTGAATGTACTCGGGCGGCCCCTCCTCACCGGCATGGGCCACGATTCGCAAGCCGAGCGCGCGGCAGCGCTCGAACACGCGGGCGAACTTGTTGGGCGGATGGCCTTGCTCGGAGGAGTCGAGTCCCACGCCCACGAGACGGTGCCCATGGCTGTTGAAATACGGCAGCGCCGTCTCCAGCGTTTGCAGCGCATCGTCTTCGGGCAGATGGCGCAGGAAGCACAGAATGAGGCGGCTCGTGATGCCGTTCTGCGTTTCCGCTTCGGCCAGCGCGCGCTCGATGCCGTGGATCACCGTCGCCATCGATACGCCGCGCGATGTGTGCGTTTGCGGGTCGAAGAAGATCTCGGTGTGACGGATGTTGTCGGCGGCCGCGCGCGCCATGTAGGCGCGCGTCATGTCGTAAAAGTCTTCCTCGGTGAGCAGCACGCTCGCGCCCGCGTAGTAGATGTCGAGGAACGACTGGAGATCGGTGAAGGCGTAGGCGTCGCGCAGAGCCTGAACGCTCGGGTACGGCAGCTTGACCCGGTTTCGCTCGGCGAGCCGGAAAATCAGCTCGGGCTCCAGTGTGCCCTCGATGTGCAGATGCAGCTCCGCCTTGGGCATGGCGCAAAGGGTCTTGGCGAGTTCTGGCGTGAGTGGCATGGAATTGTCTTGGTGAGGGGGATGGGGGGTATGGGCGCGATTTTACCGTCGCAGGCGCTTGCCGGTCATCCGGTTGCGGTGGAGGAGGTGGGCGGCGGGCGCGATCAGACGGCAACGCCGTCGTCTGGCCCCGGCGCCGGGGCGCTCTCCAGCACCTGATGCGACTGCTGGGACTGTTGCATCTGGTGCATCTGCTGCTCGCGCACGCGCAGCAACTGCGCGACGACGGCAATCGCTATCGTGGCCGGCGCTTTGCCGGTGATGCCCGCCACGCCGATGGGGCAGATCATCTGCGCGAAACGCTCGGGCGGCACACCGCGATCACGCAGGCGATGCTCGAACTGCCGGCGTTTGGTCATCGACCCGATCAGCCCGAAATAGGCAAAATCGTCACGCCGGAAGATGGCTTCGCACAGGCGTTGATCGAGCGCATGGTTGTGCGTCATCACCAGGAAAAATGTGCCGGGTGGTGCTTCGGCGACAAGCGCCTCAGGCGTGTCGGTCGATTCGACGAGGGTGTTCGGCGGCACCGATTCGGGGAATGTCTCGGTGCGCTCGTCGGCCCACGTCACGCGGCATGGCAGTGTCGCCAGTACCTGCACGATCGCCTGTCCGACGTGCCCTGCGCCGAACAGCACGATGTGAAAGTCGCTCGGCGCGAGTCGCTCGCTCAGCCACAGCCAGCCGTCGCTGCCCTGCCAGAAGGAGCAGGCGGCGTCGTCGGCGTCGCGCGTGAGGGTGTGCGGATGCGCCAGCGCCTCGTCGGCATCGAGCTCGCTGAGCAAGACCGGGCCGCCCTGCTGCTGACTGGCCGCCGCATCCGCCCCGGGCGCGCCGAACGCCACACTGCGCAGGCTCGCTTCTCCGGCGGCGAGACGCTTGTGCAGCGCGCTCACCCAGGCCAGATCGGCCAGTGTGAGCACTTCGAAGGCGAGGGTGACGGCACCGCCGCAGCATTGTCCGAGACTGGGCCCGAGCGCGAACCGCTCGACGTGCCGCGCGCCTTGATGTCCATATTGACGCAGTAACTGGCGAGCCACATCCATGGCTCGCCATTCCAGGTGACCGCCGCCGATCGTCTCCCACACCTGCTCGCGCGTGACCAGCAAATGGGTGCCGGCTTCGCGGGGTGCCGAGCCCTCCACGCGCGCGATCGTCACCAATACGGCCGCTTCACCGCGAACGAGCAGCTTGTGAGCGGCGTCGACCCAACGGTGCATCAGGCGGCGCTCCGGGTGCGCAGTTCGGTGATCGCCATGAGGAGCGCCTCGGACGTGGCCGGTGCATTCAGGACCGGTTCGTCGCGATAGTCGTTGACGCTCGCCACCGCATCGCGCAGCGCGTTGAACACCGAGAACGGCAGCAGCAGCGGCGGCTCGCCGACCGCCTTCGAGCGATGGATCGAGTCCATCACGTTGGCGTTTTCATACAGCGCGACACGGAAGTCCGTCGGGCAATCGCTGATGCCGGGGATCTTGTATGTGGACGGCGCGTGCGTCATGAGCTTGCCGTCCTTGTTCCACCACAACTCCTCCGTCGTCAGCCAGCCCATGCCCTGAATGAACGCGCCTTCGACCTGACCGATGTCGAGCGCCGGATTGATCGACTTGCCGGCGTCGTGCAGCACGTCGGCGCGCAGCAGACGCCATTCGCCGGTGAGCGTGTCGAGAATCACTTCCGAGACCGCGGCGCCATACGCAAAGTAGTAGAACGGATTGCCGTTCATCGTCTTGGCGTCCCATGACAGGCCCGGTGTGGCATAGAAACCGTCGGACCACAGTTGCACGCGTGCCCAGTAGGCGGCTTCCACGAGTTCCGGGAAAGGGATGTCGTTGCCGTTCGCACTGACGACGTTGTTGGCGAAGCGCACGTCGTCTGCCGAGCCGCCGTACTTTTGCGCGGCGAACGCGGCCAGACGCTGGCGGATTTGCCATGCGGCGTTCTGCGCGGCCTTGCCGTTCAGGTCGGCGCCGGTCGAGGCGGCCGTCGCGGACGTGTTCGCGACCTTGCTCGTGTCGGTGGCCGTCACACGCACATGCGAGAGGTCCACCCCCAGCTCATGGGCGACGACCTGCGCGACCTTGGTGTTCAGGCCCTGACCCATTTCGGTGCCGCCGTGGTTCACGAGCATCGAGCCGTCGCGGTAGACGTGCACGAGGGCGCCGGCCTGGTTGAAGGCCTGCACGTTGAACGAGATACCGAACTTGAGCGGCGTGAGCGCCAGCCCCTTGCGCAGTACCGGACTCGTGCGGTTGAAGGCGCGAACCGCGTCGCGTCGCGCGCGGTAGTCGCTGGTGCGCTCCAGTTCCGAGACCAGCTCGTGAATGATGTTGTCCTTCACGAGCTGCCCGTACGGCGTGACGTTGCGCTCCGTCTTGCCGTAGAAATTCACCCGGCGAACGTCGAGCGCATCTTTGCCCAGACGCCGGGCGATGGCGTCTTGCAGCACTTCCATGATGAGCGCGCCTTGCGGGCCGCCAAAGCCGCGAAACGCGGTGTTCGACTGGGTGTTCGTCTTGCCGCACAGGGCGCGCAGATCGGCATCCGGCACATAGTAGGCGTTGTCGAAGTGGCAGATGGCGCGCGTGGCGACCGGACCCGACAGATCCGCCGAGAAACCGGCGCGCAACGTCATGTCGACCTTGGCGCCGGTGATGCGGCCTTCGTCGTCGAAGCCGACGTCGTATTCGAAGTAGAAGCCGTGACGCTTGCCCGTCATCATGAAGTCGTCGTCACGATCCAGACGCAGCTTCACGGGGCGCTTCAGACGCGTGGCGCACAGTGCGGCCACGCAGGCGAACAGGCCGGACTGCGACTCCTTGCCGCCGAAACCGCCGCCCATGCGACGACATTCGACCTGCACCTGATGGCTGTGCCAGCCCAGCGCGTGCGACACGAGCGCCTGCATCTCGCTCGGGTGCTGCGTCGAGCAATAGATATGCAGGCCGTCGTTTTCCTTGGGAATCGCGTACGAGATTTGTCCTTCGAGATAGAACTGCTCCTGCCCGTTGCATTCGAACGTGCCGGTCAGACGGTTCGGCGAGGCCTGCAGGGCGGCATCGGCGTCGCCGCGACGCAGTTGCATCGGCGGGATCACGCCTGCGCCAGCGGCTTTGGCGGCTTGCGGCGTGAGGATGGCAGGCAGATCTTCGAATTCCCCCTTGGCCAGACGCGCGGCACGGCGGGCGGCGTCGTGCGATTCGGCCACCACGGCGAACATCGGCTGTCCGATGTACTGGACGATGCCGTCCGCGAGAATCGGATCGTCGTGCACCACGGGACCGCAATCGTTCACACCGGGGATGTCGGCGGCGGTCAGCACGGCGACCACACCCGGCGCACGGCGCACGGCGTCGAGATCGAGCGACAGGATGCGGGCGTGGGCCTTTGGCGACGGGCCGAGCGCGCAGTGCAGCGTGCCTTGCAGCTCGGGAATGTCGTCGGTGTACGTGGCTTCGCCGGCCACGTGAAGCTCGGCCGACTCGTGCGTGCGAGAGCGGCCGACCTGTGCGGCAGTCTGAGCGGTCTGCGTCATGAAGCCTTCAACTTGGGTGTTCATGGGCGGCTCCGGTTAGACGTTGGCGAACGCGTTGACTTCGTGCGCCGCAAGCGGCGCGTCGGTGCGCGTTTCCAGGAAAAAACGATACAGCAGATTCTGTGCACCGGCCAGACGATAAGCGCTCGTCGCCCGCATGTCGGACAGCGGCTGATAGTCGCTCGCCACGGCGGCCATGGCAGCGCGCACGGTGGCCTCCGTCCACGGCTGACCGGTCAGCGCCGCTTCGATGGCGGCGCCGCGCTTGGGCGTTGCCGCCATGCCGCCAAAGGCGACGCGGGCGCCGCGCACGGTGTCGCCGTCGAGCTCGAGCGCGAACGCGGCACACACGGCGGAGATGTCCTGATCGAAGCGCTTGGCGAGCTTGTAGGTCCGAAAGCGTTGTGCGGCGGCTGGCAGCGGTACGCGAATACCCTGCACGAATTCGCCCGCTTCCAGCGCGTTCTTCTGATAGGCGAGGTAGAAGTCTTCGAGCGGCATCTCGCGCACCGCGCCTTCACGGTGCAGCACGATGCGTGTGCCGAGCACGATCAGCGCGGGCATCGAGTCGCCAATGGGCGAGCCGTTCGCGACGTTGCCCCCGAGCGTGCCCGCGTTGCGGATCGGAAACGACGCGAAGCGCTGACGCAATTCGGCCAGATCCGGATAGTGCACGACGAGCGCGTCGAATGCGTCGTTGAGCAGGGCGCCCGCACCGATATAGAGATCGTTCGCGCCTTCCGAAATCTCGCGCAGTTCGGCCACCTGACCGATGTAGATGAGATGCTTCAGGTCGCGGAATTGCTTCGTGACCCAGAGGCCGACGTCCGTGCTGCCGGCCAGAATGCGGGCGTCCGGATAAGCGGCGCGCAGACGGCCCAGTTCGGCGAGCGTGCGCGGGGCGTGGAAGACGTGAGCGTCATGCTCATAGGTGAGTGTGTCGCCGCGCTGCAACGCCCGGAGCTGTTCGGCCAGCGCATTGCGATCGAATTCGCGGCGCGGCAGGTCGAACATCTTTTGCGCGGCATCGACGATCGGACGATAGCCGGTGCAGCGGCACAGGTTGCCGGAGAGCACGTCGTCGATTTCGCGGCGGCTCGGACATCCCGCTTGCGCCGGACGATTCTCGTACATGGCCCACAGCGACATCACAAAGCCCGGCGTACAGAAGCCGCACTGCGAGGCATGGCAATCCACCAGCGCCTGCTGCACGGGGTGCAGCGTGCCGTCGGCGGCGCGCAGGTCTTCGACCGTGAAGAGGGCCTTGCCGTCGAGGGTGGGCAGGAACTGGATACAGGCGTTGACCGCACGCAGGGCTACACCGCCATCGTCGGCCAGCTCGCCGATCACGACCGTGCAGGCGCCGCAGTCGCCCTCGGCACACCCTTCCTTGGTGCCGGTGCAGTGCAGGTCTTCGCGCGTGTACTGAAGCACGGTGCGGGTCGTGGCTTCGCCAGTGACCTCGTGCACCTTGCCGCGGTAAAAGAAGCGGATGGCTTGTGTCTCCATGGTTCTCAGTGTAGTGCAGTGTGATGGCTGGGGGGCCGGGCGTATCGAGCGTATCGAGGCGTATCGAGGCGTATCGGGTATCGCTATCGGTATCGCTATCGGTATCGCTAACGGAACGGCCGGCGTGGGGATGAGCCGAAGATAGCACCGGCGGCATGGGGAAATATTTCGCTGCCATGATGATGGCTATTCGGGCGCCCCGATGACGCGCCATTGTCATAAACTACCGCTCAACCCGCCGTTTTCCGGTGTTCAACACGCCACCCGAGCGCCCCGCCCATGCAAAGACCCCGCGAACAGATCGACGCCTACCTGCTGCGGGTGCTCCATACGCTGCTGACCGAACAAAGCGTCTCGCGCGCCGCGCTCAAGCTGGGCCAGTCGCAACCGGCCATCAGCAACTCGTTGCGCCGCCTGCGCGAGATCACCGGCGACGCCATTCTGGTGCGTGGCAAGAGCGGCATGGTCGCCACCGAGCGCGGTCGGGAATTGCTGGGCTACGCCACCGATGCGCTGGCCGCCATCGAGCGTATCACGCATCCGAGCACGGAATTCGCGCCTCAAACCACCACGCGGGCGTTCCGGCTGGGCGCACCCGACTATCTCGACGCCGTCTTCCTGCCCAATATCGCCGAAGTGCTGCGCCGCGACGCCCCGTCGGCGCGACTGCATGTCCAGCCGATCAATGCCGGGTTCGATTACGCGGGGGCGCTGGAGAACGGTTCGCTCGACGTGGTGATCGGCAACTGGCTGGAGCCGCCGCCGCAATTGCATATGTCGCGTTTGTTCGACGACGAAGTGGTCTGCATGCTCGGTGCGCAGCATCCGCTCGCCAACAAGGGTATTTCGCTCAAACACTACCTTGAATTGCCGCATCTGGCGCCGATGCCTTACGTGGCCGAGCGCCAGAGCTTCATCGACGGCTATCTGGCCGAGCAGGGCCTGCGGCGCAACATCCAGATGACGATGCCGTATTTCGGACTGGTGCCGTACGTGCTCATGCGCACCGATCTGGTCTTCACGACGGGTCGCCAGTTCGCGCAGCACTACGCGCGCTATCTGCCGATTCGCGTGGTGCCGTCGCCGATAGACTTCCCGCCGATGCGTTTCTATCAGCTGTGGCACGAGCGCACCCACGCCGCGCCGGAGGTGACGTGGTTGCGGCGACGCATTGCCGAAGTGGCCACGGAGCTCGACGCCGCGACCGGGGCCGCAGCGGACGCGCCGGCGCTGGTGAGGCCCTGAGCGGAAGGCGTCCTGGTGTCTTGGCGTTCTAGCGTCTTAGCGCAACGAAATGGCGCGGCGGGGGCGATGCAACGCCAGCGACAGAAAAATCACGACGAACGCGGCGAGCGACCACATCGGCAGCGTCAGGCCGAGGATCGGCGGATACAACGTCTGGCACATGCCCTGCACCTGGAAGACCTGCGGCAGCAGTCGCGAGGTCGGCAGATTGTCCACGAACGCTTCGACGACGTCGTAACCGCAACTCGCCATCGGATTGGCCTGCACGTAGATCAGATAGGCCGACGCGGCCATGCCGCCAATGGCCGAGAGCGCGGCGAGCACACGTGCGACCTGAATGCCCGCCCATCCGCGCGAGACCGCGCCCACCAGCCCGAAGATCGCGATCAGCACGAGCGCGTAGCGCGCGAGAATGCACAACGGACACGGGTCTTCGTGAAGCACGTACTGGAAGTACAGAGCGCCGCCGAGCAAGGCAAGACAAACCACGGTGAGCAGGAGATACAGCAGACGTTCGCGGCGCAGGGCCGGGTCGATTTGAGCGTTCATTTCACTTCGGGGCGGTGGGCCGTCACAAATCCCGCAGATCCCCGCATGACGCCGGGCGGCAGGCACTTGGGCTGGGATTGTAACCCCAGCCCGAGCCGCGTGTGAGTCGCGTGTGAGTGAAAAAGTTACGGAACTTTTCGCCGCGAAATCAGACGCTTGGGTGCTCTCCGAAGGTCAACGCGCGCCAAGCCCGGCTGCGCGCAGCGCGTGCTCGATGGCGCGCGCGACCGGGAACAGACGGGCGTCGTCGCCCGACGCGCCGCTGGCCATCAGACCGATTGGGGCCTCTCCCGGCGCGTGGCACGGCAGCGAGAACGCGCACCCGTCGATCATGTTGATGGCCGTGGGATTGCGCAGGACGAGCGCGTTGGTCGCTGTGAAGGTCTCGTCACTGGCTTCGAGCGCGGCAATGGCCGGAGGCGTGAGCGGCACGGTCGGGCACAGCACCGCGTTGAAGCTCTGCCAGACAGGGCTCGCGGCGGCAATGAGGGCGGCCCGTGCATTGAGCAGATCGATATAGTCGGCCGCGCCTGCCGGTTCCCCCTTGCGAATGCGCACGAGCACCCGCGGATCGTAGCCGTCCGCGCGTTCGGCCAGCAGTTTGCGATGCCAGGCATAGGCCTCGATGGGCGAGAAGCCGAAGCGGTTGATGGCGGGCAGGTTGTCGAACGGTGCGAATGTGAACTCCACTAACGTGGCGCCAGCGTTGGCGAGCGTGGCGAGGGCACGTTCGTAGGTGGCGAGGGCGGCCGGCTCAGCACCGTCGAGCACGACATTGGTCAACACACCGAAGCGCAGGCCGCGCACGTCGCGCGCCATGGCGGGCGATTCGTCTACCGTGTTGCCCGAGAGAATGGCGTCGACCCGGGCGCAGCAATCGACCGAGCGGCCGATGGGCCCGACGGAGTCGAGCGACGTCGACAGGGGGAGCGCGCCGTCGCGCGGGGTGCGCGCTGCGGTGGGCTTGAAACCCGTCAGCCCGCAAAATGCCGAAGGAATGCGAATCGAGCCACCGGTATCGGTGCCAAGACCGACGGCGGCCATGCCATCGGCCACGGACGCCGCAGCGCCCGACGACGACCCGCCTGCGATATGTCCGACCTCGCGTTGCCACGGCGAGCGCGGCGTGCCGTAGTGCGGATTCAGGCCGAGCCCCGAGAAGGCGAACTCCGTCATGTTGGTTCGGCCGACGATGACCGCCCCGGCCTGCCGCAGGCGCGCGACGGCAAGCGCGTCGTGCGTAGCGGGGGCTGCGTCGGCGAGTACCGTGGAACCGGCGCGCGTGACCTGCCCCGCCACGTCGAACAGATCCTTGACCGAGACGGGGATACCCATCAACGGCGACAGACGCGTGCCTGCACGGCGCAACGCGTCGAGGCCGTCGGCGGCGTCGCGCGCGGCCTGCGCGTCGACGTGCGTGAACACGACCTTGCCCTGACCGGCCGGGTCGGCGATGCGCGCGAGCGCCTGCTCGGTGAGGGCGCGGCTGGTGGTACGTCCGGTGTCGAGCGCAGCGGCGAGTTCGGACAGGGGGCGTTGCAGATCGATGGCGTCGGTGCTCATGTTCAGATCGCTTTCAGAATATGGGTGCGGAATTCTTCGATGTGACGGGCGATGGCCCGCCGGGCGCGCTCGCCGTCATGCGCGGCAAGCGCTTCGAACAGTTCGAGATGCTCTTCGTAGACGCCCTCCAGATGGCTGGGCGTCGACAGTGCGAGAAACCAGAAGCGCAGCGACCGCTCGTGCAGACCGCGCAGCAACTCTGCGAGTGTGTGGTTGCGTGAGGTTCGCGAGATCGCGAGATGGAAATCGCGGTCGATACGCATCATTTGCGCGACATCTCTCGTTGCAATGGCCTCGCGCGAACCCGCCAGGACGGCGCGCATGGCGGCGAGGTCGCCCGGCGTTGCGGCCCGCGCGGCGAGTTCGACGCAATACGTCTCGTTGATCATGCGCACGTCGATGATCTCGAGGGCATCGTTCAGCGAGACGGGCGCGACCATCGCGCCTTTGCGCGGCAGGATGACCAGCAGCCCTTCGAGCGCCAGCCGGTGCATCGCCTGATGCACCGGTGTACGTCCGAGTCCCGTCGACTGCATCAGTTGCGCTTCGTTGAGGGTCTCGCCAGGGCGCAGACGCAACGTGATGATGTCGTGCTTGATCGCTTCGTACGCGCGCTCGGTCAGGCTGCGACCATCGGGCGCCGTTGGCGAAATGGCGGTGGCCGTTACTGCATCGGCATCGGGACGTGACTCGAAGGCTGTGTCGTTGGGCATTGGAGGAAGGCAGTCAGTCGGCGATCGCCAGCGCCTGCGTGGCGTAGCGATGCCGGATCGTGCGGCCGAGGACCGGGTCGTGCAATTCGATCTCGAACTGCTCGCCGCCCGCCACGCCGCCAATGGCAGCGAGTGTGCCACAGAACATTGCCGCGCCCGAAGGCAAGCCCGACGCGCCGAGCTTCGCCATCAGTTCCTGAGGCGAGAGCAGACCGGCGACCGTACCTTCCTGATAAAGACGCCGCTCTCCATGGTTTGTCACCCACGAGCGCAGTTCCAGTCGGTCCCAGTGGGCGGCGACATCGGCGAAGCGCCACGCGTCGCGGGCGACCGGCTTGGCGCAAACCTGCTTGGAGACGGTCACGCCATAGGCTTCCACTTCGCGATCGGTGTGATCCGAGCCGACGCTCACGAGCAGCGTGTCGCCCTGGCGCACGAGCACACATTCGGCTTCGCCGCTGCTCGTCTGGCCGACGACGTCGATGGCGTCGTCCTGAGAGAGCAGGGCGGGGGCCAGACGGTAGAAGCAAGGCGTGCTCGACGGGCGGCGCACGCCCAGCGCAGCCAACTCGGCGATGTGATGCTCGACGGCTGCCGCGTCGCGTCCGGCCCATCCGGCCACGATCAGGGTGTCGAGCGCGACGTCGACATGGACGGGGGCGGCGCCGGGTGAAGCGGCGGACACCGCAAAGGTCAAGCGAGAACTCATACGTCGACGACTCCTGTGAAAGACACGCCGGCGCAGCGCGGCGCCGGAAGACCAGCTGCGCACGCCGATATGACGGTTCAGGTGGAATTCGTTTGATATTGATGTGATATTTCACAGGCGAGGGAGACAAAAAGCAAGAAAAAAAATTTCAGACAACAACGTGAAAAACGGGAATTTTTTATGAAAAGCCCCGTCAATCTTGGGTTGCGCGCGTGTCCAGCCATCGCGTATATTGATTCGGCGCCGGTTTCCGGCCGAATGTTCGTCTGATTTGCGGTTCCGGTGTGCGAACCGGAGACCCCTGCGGGGTACGCAGACAGACGGTTCGGCAGTCCGTCCGCCCGAGCATTCGGAAAGCGGGGAGCGGAGCGCCGGAATCAGACATCGCGATCCGGGCGGACGAGTCAGCTCGGGCGAGCGAACGCAACGTCTATCAAGCCGGCAGGGCGCAATACCTGCCCGGCTTCCTACCTTTATCAAGCATCACGTCTCGTGTCTTCGCGGCGTCTCGCATCGAGATGCGGCGCGTTCCGGGCGTGGGTTCAAGAACATCAATATCGGCGCAACGCGCTGCGGGGAGAACGTATCGGATGCATCACGCCATCGACTTCATTCAGGATCTGGCCGTCATCATGCTGCTCGCGGGCATCGTGACGGTCATCTTCAACCGATTCCGGCAACCGGTCGTGCTCGGCTATATCGTGGCTGGCGTGATCATCGGGCCTTACACGCCGCCGTTTGCGCTCATCCATGACGAGAAGACCATCGGGATTCTTGCCGAACTCGGTGTCGTGTTCCTGATGTTCTCACTGGGTCTGGAGTTCAGCTTGCGCAAGCTCGCGCGGGTGGGCGTGACGGCGTTCGTCGCAGCCATCACCGAGATCGTACTGATGCTCTGGATCGGCTACGAGATCGGCCGCTTCTTCGGCTGGAAGGCGATGGATTCGATCTTCCTGGGCGCCATGCTGGCGGTCTCGTCGACGACCATCATCGTCAAGGCGCTCGACGAACTGGGCATGAAGCGCGAACGTTTCGCGCAACTGATCTTCGGCGTGCTGATCGTGGAGGACGTGCTCGCCATCGGCATGATCGCGCTGCTCTCGGGCATCGCCATCAGCGGTCAGGTCGATGCCGGCGAGGCCACCTTCACGCTGGGCAAGCTGCTGCTGTTCATGGTCGTGTCGCTGGTCGTGGGCATTTTGCTGGTGCCCCGCATCCTGGCATACGTGGCGAAATTCAAGAGCGACGAAATGTTGCTGGTCGTCGTGCTTGGCCTGTGCTTCGGCTTCTGTCTGCTCGTGATCCAGATGGGGTACAGCGTGGCGCTCGGCGCGTTCCTGATCGGCGCGATCATGGCCGAAGCGCGTGAACTCCACACGATCGAACGGCTGGTTGCACCGCTCAGAGACATGTTCAGCGCGGTCTTCTTCGTCACGATCGGCCTCTTGCTGGATCCGCACGTGCTGGTCACGTACGTGTGGCCGATCCTCGTGATCACGGTGGCCGTGGTGGTGGGCAAGATCGTCTCGTGCGGGCTCGGTTCCTATCTGTCGGGACAGGATGGGCGAACGTCCATGCGTGTCGGCATGGGGCTCTCGCAGATCGGCGAATTCTCTTTCATCATTGCGTCGCTCGGGCTCTCGCTCAAGGTCACCAGCGACTTCCTCTATCCGATTGCCGTGGCCGTCTCGGTCATTACCACGCTGCTCACGCCGTATCTCATCAAGAGCGCCGATCCGTTCACAGGGTGGCTGGGACGGGCGATGCCGGGCCGTCTGTCATATGTGCTCGGGCAATACACGCAGTGGCTGCAGAGCATTCAGTTGACGGGAGACAGCGCCACGATCGTGACGATCGTGCGTCGCATCGTTGTGAGCGTGGCGATCAATCTGGCGCTGGTCGTGACGATTTTCCTGGGCGGCGCCTTCTTCTATCGCCGTCTTGCCGAACTGATGAAGCCGTGGGTCTCCGATCCGAGCCTGCAAAGCGCGGTGGTGTGGGGCGGGGCGCTGGTGCTGTCGTTGCCGTTCCTGATTGCGGTGTATCGCAAGCTCAAGTCGCTGTCCCTGCTGCTGGTGGAACTGTCGGTGCCGCCGAGTCTGACGGGGCGCTACACGTTTCAGGTGCGGCGTGTGGTGGCCGAGATCCTGCCGATTGCCGCCATGGTCGGTGTCATTCTTCTGGTGGCGGCGCTCTCGGCGAGTATCCTGCCGTCTACCGAAATGATCGTGCTGATCGTGGCAGGCACGGTGGTGCTGGCCATCATCATGCGCAGCTGGTTCGTGCGGATGCACGCCAAGCTGCAGATCGCCCTGAAGGAAACGCTCGAGCACCAGCCCGACGGCGAGCACGGCGGTGGCGGACCGTCGTCGCACTGAGGCTGCATGATGGTTTGACGATGTGCCGGCACATCTGACAACGACAAAGCCCGCCAAGGTCATCCTTCGGCGGGCTTTTTTGTCGTTGAACGAAAGCCAATGCAGGAAACGCGGGGCGGTGCCGGTCACCGGCGCGCTTCATTTTCCGTTCGCGCTTCGCTTTACGTCAGCGCTTCGCTTTACGTCAGCGCTTCGCTCAGGCCTTCTTCGGCGGGAAGTCGAAGATCAGGCAGGTCGTCGTGGCGTGAGCGTACAGCGTGCCGTCCGGCCCGACGATGCGGCCTTCGGCGATACCGACCTGGCGGCCCGCCTGGATGACCTTGCCTTCGGCGCGCACGAGCGGAATGTCGCGCGTGAGGGCGCGCACCATGTTGGTCTTGAGTTCGAGCGTGGTGTAGCTGCGACCGGCGGGCAGCGTCGAGTGAATCGCGCAGGCGACGGCCGAGTCCAGCAGCGTGGCAAACCAGCCACCGTGAATCGATCCGAGCGGGTTGTAGTAAGGCAGCGCCGGGCGTCCCTGAAAGACAGCCCGACCGTTGGCGACTTCGACGGCAATGAAGCCGAGCGTTTCACTGATCGGCGGCATCGGGAGCTTGCCCGCGAACATCGCATCGAAAATTTCCTGACCGGACAGGCCGATCACGTCGGACGGGGTCGCTACGCCGTAGCGCGCAGGGCCTTCTCTCGAGATGCGGCTGCGCACGGCGGCTTCATCGGCTTCCCATTGCGCCAGTACGGCGGCGGCATCCGTGGCGTTGTCCGGCTTGTGGCTCATGATGTCTTCCTCGTAACTTTTATGATGCTAGGCATTCGGCTTGTCTGGCGATTATAGGAGTGCCCGCGCTCGATGGCGCATTTCGGGTTAGAGGGAAGCGTCGACGGCAAGGGCGCTGGACGCGCTTGCCGCCGGACATTGAGGCAGTATGGGCTGGACCGGTCGGATCGAACGAGCCGGTCGCGCCGCGCCATTGGCGGACTACGTAGGGTCGTCAGGCCGCCTGCGCGTGGCTGAGGCGGTAGTTCGCCAGCTCGTCGATGGTGAGGATCGGCAGGTCGTGCTGTTTGGCAAAGCGCTCGATGTCGGCGCCGCGCGTCATCGTGCCGTCCGGGTTCATCAATTCGCACAGCACGGCGGCGGGCTTCAGGCCAGCGAGAATCGCCAGATCCACGGAGCCTTCCGTATGACCGCGACGCGTGAGCACGCCGCCCGGTTGCGCGCGCAGTGGGAAGACATGACCCGGGCGCGACAGGTCGGACGGTTGCGCGTCGTCGGCAATCGCTGCGCGAATGGTCGTTACGCGGTCGGCGGCCGACACCCCGGTGCTCACGCCCTGACGCGCTTCGATCGTCACCGTGAACGCAGTGCCGTAACGGCTCTGGTTCTGCTCGACCATGGGCGGCAGATCGAGGCGTCGGAGCGTCTCGTCAGGCAGGCAAAGACAAACGATGCCGCTGCATTCGCGGATCAGCATGGCCATCGTGGCGGGGGTGATTTTCTCTGCGGCGACGATCAGATCGGCCTCGTTCTCCCGGTCGAGATCGTCCATCAGGATGACGGGGCGGCCTTCGCGCATGGCGTCGAGCGCCGCGTTCAGGCGGACCTCGACCGGCGGCAGATCGGCGAATGCCGGGTAGGCGTGCAGATCGTCGGTCGATGCGATGTCTTGCGATGCAGCTTGGGGATTGCGGTTGGTGCTGGTGGACATGAAACGCTCCTCGCGTAAGTCAATCGGGCGAAAAACGTTTTCGGGGCATGCGAACGGACGTGACCATGGAACGGCATCCCATAGCACGCGGGTGTCGACGCATCTTCTCTCATCCGGACTATGACCGTCGGCTCTGGCTTTGCACCAGATCTGCTGACCCTGCCGATGTCGCTCAAGCAACGCTGGCAGGCGCTCGCGGGCTCATGACGGCGCAGCGGACTGCGCGGCGTCACATACCGCCGGTGGGGACTTTCACCCCGCCCTGAAGACGTGTATTACCGAACGAATGTCGCCTGACGGTGCGTCGTTGTGACGCATTGCGCGGCGTCATTGCGTATTCGGCGAGAGAGAGCGTAGCACAAGCTGTCGCGGCTTTGCAGCGAAGGCCGCGCGGCTCACGTGGGAATGGATGGACGCCGGAGATTGATCCGGCGCCCATCCGAGTCCGATCCGGGGCCGATCCGAGGCCGATCCGGCGCTCAGGCCTGCGTGCCTTTGACCGTGTAACCGGCTTCCGTAATGGCGGCGCTGACTTCGGCGGGTGACAGTTCGCTTTGCACCTCGACACGGCCAGCACCGAGATCCACGTTGACCTTGGCGTGCGCATCGCGCTCGGTGATGGCACGCGTGACGGCCTTGACGCAATGACCGCAGCTCATTCCTTCGACTTGCACTTGCATGTTGCTCTCCTTGAAAGCGTTTCGGTTGCACGAATGTCACTGATCAGTGACGCAGATCATAGACCTTCCTACGACGGTAAGCTCAAGCGCTTTTTTTTCGGATGAATCGGGTAACGGGTCAGACGTCCCCCAAACATAGGCGGTTCCGGTGGCGCTATCGTGGTGGATGAGCGCTTCACGAGTTGCGCAGGAAAAGGTCCGCAATGTGACACACAACAAGCTGCCATACAGTGCTTGACCTTCCTGTCATGGCAAGGTCTATGCTGTGACGCATGATGACAGTCCTCACGGAGGCCCATAAATGACTCAGAACTGGTCGGTCGGCATCGAAGGCATGACCTGTGCGTCGTGTGTGACGCGGGTGGAAAAGGCGTTGCGGCGCGCGCCCGGCGTGACAGGCGCCAATGTGAATCTCGCTACCGAAACGGCAGCCGTCGAGGCGAGTGCCGACGTCACGCCTGCGGCCTTGCTGGGCGCTGTCGAAGCGGCAGTGAGCGACGCCGGATATCAGGTTGCAGAGCAATCGTTCGAACTCGCCGTCGGCGGCATGACCTGCGCGTCTTGCGCGGGGCGTGTGGAAAAGGCGCTGCGTAACGTGCCGGGCGTCATCGAGGCGAGCGTCAATCTGGCAACCGAACGTGCGGCGGTGCGAGGCGTGCGCGGGGTCGTGGACGTCGCCATGTTGACGACGGCCGTTGAGAAAGCGGGGTATGAGGCGTCCGTTGTGTCCGATCCGGCACAGGTCCACGCGAGCGAACAGGGGCCGGCATGGTGGCCGGTGGCCGTGGCGGCGGTGTTGTCCCTGCCCTTGTTGCTGCCGATGCTCGTCGAGCCGTTCGGTGTGCACGTCATGCCGCCGCCGTGGGTGCAGTGGCTGCTTGCCACGCCGGTGCAATTCTGGCTGGGCGCGAGGTTCTATCGCGCGGGCTATAAGGCGGTGCGGGCCGGCAGCGGCAACATGGATTTGCTCGTGGCGCTGGGCACCTCGGCCGCCTATGGTCTGAGCCTTTACGAATGGTGGCGTGCGCCCGCCGGCGGCATGCCGCATTTGTATTTCGAAGCGGCGGCGGTGGTCATCACGCTGGTGCTTTTGGGCAAATGGCTCGAAGCGCGGGCCAAACGCCGCACTGTGGAGGCTATCCGGGCGCTGGCGGCGTTGCGTCCGGAAACGGCACGGGTGCTACGCGATCCGCATGGCGCCGCCAGTGAGGTTTCTGTCCCGCTTGCGCAGGTCAGCGTGGGGGACTGGGTAGTGGTGCGCGCCGGTGAGCGTGTGCCGGTCGACGGTGTGATTCGGGAGGGTGCGAGCCAGTTGGACGAGTCCTTGCTGACCGGAGAGCCATTGCCCATCGATAAGGCCGATGGCGACAAGGTCGTGGGCGGTTCGATCAACGGTGCCGGCACCCTTCGCGTGGAGACGACGGCCGTCGGGTCAGACACCGCGCTGGCGCGCATCATCCGTATGGTCGAAGATGCGCAGGCCGGCAAGGCGCCGATCCAGCGTGCCGTCGACCGCGTGGCGGCGGTGTTCGTGCCGGTGGTGGTCCTGATCGCCATTGCCACTGTCATTGGCGGGTGGCTTCTGGGCATTGGGCTTGAGGCGGCGCTGCTCAATGCCGTGGCGGTGCTGGTGATTGCGTGTCCGTGCGCGCTGGGTCTGGCAACGCCTGCGGCCATCATGGTCGGCACGGGCGCGGCTGCGCGGCAGGGCATTCTGATCAAGGACGCCGAAGCGCTCGAACTGGCGCATCGCGTCAACGTCGTGGCCTTCGACAAAACGGGAACGCTCACGGAAGGCAAGCCGCGTCTGGTCGCTTACCTGCCGGCCGAGGGGGCAACGGCCGAAAGACTGTTGCAGTGGGCCGCCGCAGTGCAGTCCGGCAGTTCCCACCCGTTGGCCAAAGCGGTCATGACGGCGGTCGAGGAGGCCGGCCAGACGTCGGCCGTCCCGGTGGCGTCCGACATCGCAGCGTTGCCGGGCCGTGGCATGCGGGCCACGATTCGGATCGCGTCGGAGACCGGCGTGCAGCGTCAGCATGTGCTCCAGCTCGGAAATGCGCGCTTGCTCGATGAAGTCGGTGTCTCGCAGGGAAGCTTGGCCCAGGAGGCCGCCAGACTGGCTGGCGAAGGGCGGACGGTGTCCTGGCTGATGGAGACGGGCGGTGAACAGACGGGCGAGCCCGCCGGGGCACGCCTGCTCGGCCTGCTGGCGTTTGGCGACACGCTCAAGGCGAGCGCACGGTCCGCCATCGATCGTCTGCATGCGTTGGGTGTGCGTTGCGTCATGGTCACGGGCGACAACGCAGGTAGTGCCCGGGCGGTGGCGCAGGCGCTGGGCCTCGACGAGGTGTACGCCGACGTTCTGCCGGAACACAAGGCCGAGGTCATTACGCAACTCAAGCGCGACGGCGCGGTCGTAGCCATGGTCGGAGACGGCATTAACGACGCCCCGGCGCTGGCGGCGGCCGATGTCGGCATTGCCATGGGGTCGGGCACGGACGTTGCGATGCAGACGGCGGGTATCACGTTGATGCGTGGCGATCCGCTGCGCGTGGCGGATGCCATCGACGTGTCGCGTCGCACGTGGTCGAAGATTCGTCAAAACCTGTTCTGGGCGTTCGCCTACAACGTGGTCGGCATTCCGCTGGCGGCGCTCGGATTATTGAGCCCTGTGATTGCCGGGGCGGCGATGGCGCTTAGCAGCGTGAGTGTTGTCAGTAATGCGCTGCTGCTGCGCCGGTGGCGTCCTGCGGATCAGGGCGGGGGCGCGTGATAGGGCCATAGCGGGATGGTGTGATAGCGCCGCGGTGTCGGATAACCGGCACGCGCTCAAGAGGCCCGCCGCGTCGGCGTTTGAGGGTGGTTTGCCCCGGCACAAGGTGAACGGCGCATAATGAAATTGTAGGGGTGACGCACTTGCGGATACCGCAGAGTGCGTCGCCTTAATCTTTACCTGTCTTGAAATTCGCCGAAAGCGGCATCATCTAGTTGATATCGTCTGTCTTCCGGCACGGAGTCGTTGCTGCCGAATATGAATAGTCTGCATATCGCGAGTTACAACATTCACAAGGGCTTTTCCGCGTTCAACCGCTTGCGCGTCCATGAGTTGCGCGCGGGGTTGGAGGGACTTGCCCCAGATCTCGTCTTCCTTCAGGAAGTCCAGGGCATGCACCAGCGGCATGCGGTGCGTCATAACAACTGGCCGGTGCAACCGCAACACGAGTTTCTGGCGGGGGCCATGTGGCGCGATCACGCCTATGGCCGCAATGTCGTCTACGAACACGGCCACCACGGAAATGCGATTTTGAGTCGTTATCCGATCGTTAAATCGGACAATCACGACATCACGACCTATAGTTTCGAAAAGCGCGGCATGCTTCATTGCGAAATCGCCGTGCCGGGACTGTCTCAGCCGCTGCATTGCCTGTGCGTGCACTTGTCACTGGCCGGGCAGGGCCGTCGGCGTCAGTTCGAAATGCTCACGGAGCGGGTCGCCGACGCCATTCCCACGGACGCCCCGCTGATCATCGCGGGCGATTTCAACGACTGGAGCAATCAGGCGGACCGTTTGCTGGCGGAAAAGCTGGCATTGACGGAAGTGTTTCAGAATAGCGTTGGTCGTCCGGCTCGCAGTTTTCCGAGCGGATTGCCGCTTTTACGACTTGACCGCATCTATGCGCGCGGTTTTCATATCGAGGGGGCGCAGGTTTTACACGGGCGCCCCTGGTCGCGGATTTCCGATCACGCGCCGATCAGTGCACGACTCGTGCTGTCGGACACCGAAAAGGCCGTGAACGGTTCCTCTCTCCCGTCGTTCAACCCTCGTTCCCCCCAGTGAGGTCGCCATGAACATCGGACAAGCGGCACAGGCCAGCGGCGTTACGGCCAAGATGATCCGGTACTACGAAAGTATCGGCCTGATGCCCCCGAGCCCGCGCTCCGAGGCAGGTTACCGACGTTATGGCGAACAGGATCTCCACCTGCTGCGTTTCATTCGTCAGGCCCGCCGCCTGGGTTTCGGCATCGACCAGATTCGCCAGCTATTGGCGCTGTGGCAGGATCGCGGGCGCTCCAGCGCGCAGGTGAAGGCGTTGGCGCAAACGCACGTCGATGAACTCAATCAGCGCATTGGCGAACTGGTCGCCATGCGCGACACGCTCTCGCATCTTGCCATGCATTGTCATGGCGACGACCGGCCGGATTGCCCGATTCTGGAAGGGCTGGCAGCCGCGGAATTGCCCGGCAACCTCGCGGTGAAAGGCGAAAGCGGCTCGAATACGATGGCCGCTTGTGGCACTGCAGCGCATTCGACCTCCGCGCCCGATGCGGCCGCTACCGGTACCGCAAACGGTGGGCCGGTCGGCGAGGGCGATGCGCAGGTGGCGCGGCACGTCCCGTAAGGATGGGGAGGACACCGCGACATGCCATGCGTGTCATGATGACCGCGCAGTATCGTCCATGACGCGCCGCACCAGCGGCGCTTTTTTTGTCTTCCGAATTTTGATCGTCTTCTGCGACAGCATGCCGCAGAGCCGTGCGCAGATGCGCTGAAAATTTATTAAGTAATTGATTTTTAAGTAAAATTATTGGAATCAACTCCATTCGAAGTGTCGCTTTAGCAGATTCTGTTGGTTTTTCCCATATAGGGGCTAACCCTTAACGGGAAAACCCTATATAATGCGAAGCACTGCTGCGATGCAGCACACTAATTGAATTGGAGAAACGTCATGTTTGCCGCCCTGTTTGAAGTCGTGAACACTTGGTTCGAAACTGCTGAGCGTCGTCGTCGTGAAGCGTTCCTGGCTGAGTCGAAGGACATCATTGAGCTGGAACAACGTATCCGCGCGCTCGAAACCGCCGGTTACTAAGCAAGTCTGAAGTCCTTCCGGACGAACGGTCGTCGCTGGCGCAGCCAGGCAAGTCGATCGTCTCATCGGGCGATTCCCGTCATTATGTAATGACGTGCGACGGCGCCCAGCCGTGAGTCCGGATGCCGTCCTGCCGTTCCGGGATTGGCACGAATAAGCCCGCCGTTTTGGCGGGCTTTGTCGTTTACGCTTCTTTTCGGCTTCACTTGCGTTTCATTTCCGCCTCATTTCCACTTCATTTCCACCTCATTTCCGGCGCCCACACGCCCCGGTGCGCGTCCTTCCGCAAATCAGTGCAAATCAGTGCAGGTCAGCGCAAGCCATGGTGCGCCCCGGCGCTGTCCCCAGCGCCGGAGCATGTTTGTTGACGTGCGAAGGCCTCGCACCGGTGCGAGAGCAGAGACTTAGTCGGTGCCGTACTTTGGCGAGCGTGGGCCGTAAAGCATGCCGTTAGGGCGTCCGGCAGACAGCAAACGCGCATTGGCAGTGCCTGCGACCGTATAGCCAGCGTTCGACACGCTGTTGACGATCTGCTTGACGGCCGCAGTGATCAACATGCCGATCAGGCCGCCCCCACTGTTGTTGTTGCCCTCGTTGTTCGACGCGCTGGCCGCACCGCTCCAGAGCTTCGCGCCATTGCGCAGATCGATGAGCTCAGCGGAGACAGTCACGACCGTAGCGCTGTCTAGCACCATGTACTTCGTGCCGTACTGCGAAATCTTGATGTAGAGCGCGGCGTCCGCTCCGAAGATTTCTCGCAGCTTGGCGGGGCTTACCTGATGAATGTCGCCAGCCACGGTCAGGCCATTCTGACGGAACGACTCGTCGACCAGTGTGACCGGCATCACGTAGTAGCCTGCTTCGCCGAGCGGCACCGTGACCTGCGACAACACGCTGTAGGTCGCGTCGATATCCGGCGATTCATTGAGGGGCGGCAACACCAGAATCGACTTCGGCTTGCTTTCCTTGAACGCGGTGTAATCGTAGGGTTTGGCTTGATGCACGGCGCAGCCGGTCATCACGGCAGCCAATGCGGCAAGCGTCATCCATCGGCACAGTCGGGCGATCATTGCTTGGCCTCCGTGGTCTTGTTCTTGAGCAGGAAGTCGATGTAGTTGGCTGACTCGGGGAACAATTGTTTTTCGATCTGGAATTGCTCGACCATCTTGTCGGACTTGCCGACCGATGCATAGAGCAGGCCCAGGTGAGCGTGATAGCCGGGGGGCGCGGCGTTATTGGACGCCTTGATCTTTTCCAGATCACGCTCCAGGGCAATGATCTGCGCTTCCTTCGATTCCCCCTTGAAGTACTCGTAGACCTGCGGTTGGTAGCTTTCCCAGTCGTAAAGGGGTTTGGGCTGCGTGGCGCAGCCCGACAGTGCGACGATGGCGCCGCAGGCGATGGCCGCCGCGACAAGGCGGCCGAATGACATGGTGCGATTCATGACAATAGAGATCCTGGCGGACATGCCGCTGCTCGCGCGTCGATCACATCGCGTCCGAACGCGCATGATGCATTGATGTTCGAAATTGACGCGCGAGACTGATGCGAGAGATTGACGTACAAGATCGGGCGCATGAGGTGTCACGCGCCGCGGCATGTTGCAAAAGAGGCGTTGGTCGGTTTACTTGCCGGGCTTCCAGGCGCCGCTTTCGATGCCGGCGACGAGGTTGTTGACGGCTTCACGCATCGCAAGGTCGAGGACCTTGCCGTTGAGTGTCGAGTCGTAGCCCGCCGTGCCGCCGAAGCCGATGACTTCGCGGTTGGACAGTGCGAACTCGCCGGCGCCGCCGCTCGAGTAAACGACTTCCGACGTGGCGATGTCGACCACGTTCAGGTTGACCTTTGCATACGCGATTTGCTCGCGGCCACGGCCAAGAATGCCGAAGAGCTGTTTGTCGCCCACTTCCTTGCGGCCGAACTCGACGACGTCTCCGGTGATCACGTAATCGGCGCCTTTGAGCGTTTGCTTCGTTTTCTTGATGTCGGCTTCCTGACGGATCTCGGCCATGTTGTCACGGTCGAGCACATTGAAGCGATTGGTTTGTTGCAGATGGGTAATCAGGATCGTCTTGGCCTGACTGCCGAGGCGGTCGACGTTATCGGAAAAAACGCCGCGCATGTAGGTGGAACGGTTATCGAACTTGCCCACGGCGATCGGTGTGCGCACACCGACGTACGGACGGCTGGCACTCTCGACCTTGGCGACTTCGACGGAACGCGAACTTTCGGTAGCGCAACCGCCGAGCACGGCCACGGAGAGCGTGACGGCGCTGAGCAGCGCAAAGCTGAACTTCTTTTTATGCACGGTGATACCCCTGAGTGTGATGTGGCCCGCCAGGCGATACGCACGCGACATTCGACATTGGACATTCGTCGCTCGTCGTTCGTACCGGCCCGCGCGGACATCTGATGCCCCTATCGTTTGTGAATGACTGTTGTTGTAAGACTTGATAAGGGGTGCTGATGGTAGCACGCGTTTTCGCAGTGTTGTGACGGTACGTCCTTCACGCCCATCTGGCACATCCCGCACATCCCGCCCCTTCGCATCAGGCAGCGAATGCGGCTTGGCGATACACTCGGCGAGTCGTTCCCCTCATGCCTCTCACACTTTCGACAGGAGTCTCGCCGTGGCAGATATCGAAGCACGTCCGCCCTTTCCACCTTTCACAAAGGAAACGGCAATTCAGAAGGTTCGCATGGCTGAAGATGGATGGAACTCGCGTGATCCTGCGCGAGTTGCACTGGCCTATACCGTCGACAGCCGCTGGCGCAATCGTGCCGAGTTTCCGCGTGGACGCGATCAGATCGTCGAGTTCCTGACACGCAAATGGCAACGCGAACTCGATTACCGGCTGATCAAGGAGTTGTGGGCGTTCACCGAAAACCGCATCGCGGTCCGGTTTGCGTACGAATGGCGAGACGATTCGGGCAACTGGTTCCGCTCGTATGGCAACGAGAACTGGGAGTTCGACGCGCAAGGACTGATGGCCGTACGCCATGCCAGCATCAACGATTCGCGCATTGCCGAGAGTGATCGTCTGTTCCGATGGCCGCAGGGACGCCGTCCGGACGATCACCCGGGGTTGAGCGATCTCGGTCTTTGACAGGTGCCGCCCGTTCTCTGGTTTGCAGGGCAAAACCCAGGGACTGTAAGAAACGCGGTGGGGGCACGACGATGCCGTGCCGCCATCGTGTCAATTGTGTCAATTCAGTCCGAAGATCAGCAACAGATTGGTGCCGGTGATCAGGACGAATAGGCACCACGCCATCACCTGCGTCGGGCGCGCGATCGCATTGCCTTTCATCAGGCGCGAGTCGCTGACCGAATGAATGAGCGGCCACATTGCGAACGGCAATTGCAGGCTCAGCAATACCTGACTCCACACGAGCAGCTTGCCTACTGCACCATCGCCGAGCCACAGCACACCGAGCAGCGCAGGCACGAGCGCCAGGCCGCGCGTGATCAGCCGGCGCTGATAGCACGGAATCCTGGTGTGCAGAAAGCCGTCCATGATCACCTGTCCTGCAATGGTGCCGGTGAGTGTGGAGCTTTGCCCGGAGGCGAGCAGCGCGAGGCCGAACATGAATGCCGCGGCGCCTCCCGCAATCGGCGTAATCAACTGATATGCCTGTTCGATATCGGTGACGTTGGTCTGCCCGCTGGCGTGAAAGACCGAACCGGCCAGAATCAGAATTGCCGCATTCACACACATGGCGATCAGCAGCGATCCCCAGGTATCGATACGCACCAATGCGAGCGTGTCGCGTATGTCGCCCCGTTTGCCGCCGACCACGCGCCGGGTTTGTACCACGGACGAATGCAGATACAGGTTGTGCGGCATGATCGTCGCACCCACGATGCCCAGCGCCAGCACGATGGCGTCGCGCCGATCATGACCGGGGGCGCCGGGTACCAGACCGGCGGCGACGGCATGCCAGTCGGGCGGCACCATGGCCACTTGCGCGACGAAGCAGAACGCCATCGTTCCGATCAGTCCGAAAACGATCGCTTCGATCTGACGAAAACCTTTGCCTTGCAGGCCGAGCACGATCATCGTATCGAGCGCCGTGAGGACGATCCCCCACGTGATCGGCACGCCCAGCAGCAACTTGAACGCCAATGCGCAACCGAGGACCTCGGCGATATCGCACGCGATGATGGAAATTTCAGCGGTGATCCATTGCACCAGACGCCCTGTGCGGCCGTAGCGTTCGTAGCTGGCCTGGGCGAGATCGCGCCCGGCGACCAGTCCCAGCCGGGCCGCGAGCATTTGAAGAAAGATGGCCGCGAGGCTCGATAGCGCCACGACCCACAGCAACGAATAGCCGAATTGCGAACCGGCCTGAATGTCCGTCGCCCAGTTGCCGGGGTCCATGTAGCCGATGGCGACGAGCAGGCCGGGGCCGGCGAAGCGTTTGAGTTTGACCCAGCGCGATTGGCGCGCGTCGATGACGATGCTGCCCTTGACCTCCGAGGGGCAGAAGGGGGCGGTGGCGGTAGTCGGGAGCGGCATGAGGGGAGGCTTTCGTGCAATGTCGCTCACGTTAGCCGGGCAGGCGTTTGCCCGCAAGCGGGATCGACATGATCGTCAGGCCATTGAAAGGCCGTCAATACGCCATGAACTGCTATACTGTACATTCATACAGTATTCGAGCGCTTGATTCTCCAGATGGCTCTGCCGCTTTCCTCTCTGCCTGCCGGGTTATGGCGTGCCAGCGAACTGGCACATTGCCATCGCGCGGGCCATGCCACCGGTTTTGCGGAACTCGACGCCGAGCTGCCCGGCGCCGGGTGGCCGCATGGTGCGGTGACGGAGTTGCTGAGCGAGCATCCGGGAATCGGAGAGTGGCGTTTGCTTGCACCGGCACTGCGGGCGCTGACCCAGGCGGGCAAGCCGGTGATGGTGATCGGCCCGCCCATGTTGCCGTATGCCCCGGCGCTGGCGGGCTGGGGTATCGATCTGCGCTGGCTCAGCGTGGTGATGCGGCCGGTATCTGCGGCATCGTCCAGACGCCAGCGCGGCATGAGTACGCGCGGCGCCGGGGGCTTCAGACGTGAAGAGATGGGAGGGATGGGGCGCATGGGGAGCAAGCGCGGCATAAGGGTCGAAGACCGCGACATGCTGTGGTGCGCCGAGCAGGCGCTCAAGAGTGCTTGCTGCGGTGCGGTGCTGTCATGGTTGCCGTCCGCTACGCCCGAGCAACTTCGGCGTCTTCAGGTGGCCGCTGGGGGGAGTGAAACGCTGACCTGGGTGATGCGCCCTGCGGCGGCAGTGGCGACCGCCTCGGCAGCGCCGCTGCGATTGGGGCTGACGGTCGGCGAGGGAAGCCGGCTCGGCGTGCAGTTTCACAAGCGTCGCGGTCCCCCTCGTCTCGATCCGCTCTGGTTGACGTTGCCGGCGCCCTATACGCGCGCATCACACCCGGCGGCGGGAACCCGGGATGACGCCACACCGTTGCATACCCGGCCGGATCCCGCTCCTTCGCCCGTGCCGTCCTCGGTGTCTTTCATTTCTGCTTCCGGAGTCTCGCATGGCCTGCTGGATCGCCCTGCATCTGCCATCTCTGGCGCTTGAGTTGGCATCTCCCCCTGTGCGGACGGACGGGCAAGCCGAGGCCTCGCCGGACACGACGGTGGTGCTGGCGCAGTCGCGTGTCTGGCAAGCGAGCGAGACGGCGCAGGCAGCCGGGGTGCAGTCGGGTATGCGCCGCGGTGGTGTGCTGGCACTGTTGCCGCAGGCGCGGTTTCATGACCGTGACGAAGCCGCCGAGACGCAGGCGCTGGAAGCCCTCGCGCTGGCGTTGCTGCGCTTCGGCCCCGATGTGGCGATCGTCGCGCCGCATTGTGTGGTGATCGATGTGGCGCCGAGTTTGCGATTGTTCGGCGGTCTGGCCTCGCTGGCGGTGCAGGTGCTGGAGAGTGCCGAGGCGCTGGGGCACCGGGCTTCGCTTGGCATCGCGGCCACAGCCAGTGCCGCAGCATTGCTCGCCCGCGCATCGGCTGACTCTCCCGAGCGCTTGTTGCCGCCCCCGTTGGCGGCATTGCCCGAGCAACTCGATTCGCTGTCCGTCGCGTTGTTGCCCGAGGCCGGGCCGTGGCTCGACTGGCTTGCCCAGATCGGTTGTGCGACGTTGGGCGAATTGCGGGCGCTGCCCTCGGCAGGCGTGAGACGCCGGTGTGGCAGCGAACTGCCTGCCTCGCTTGCCCGAGCCTATGGCGAGACGCCGGAGGCGCCGACGTGGTATCGCGCGCCGCCGTATTTCGAGGCGGTGCTGCCGTTACCGTCGCTCACTCATGACGTCGACGTGCTGCTTTTCGGCTTGCGTCGTCTGCTGGCGCAATTGACGGGATGGCTCACCGCCGGGCAACTGGCAACGCGTGCCCTGACGCTGATACTCGAACACGAACCGCTCGGCCGGGAAACCCTGGCGCCGACGCACTTCGACATCCGGTTGTCCGAGCCGAGTGCGGCACCGGCGCATTTGCTGTCGTTGTGCAAGGAGCGGCTCGCCCGTTCCCCGCTGGTCGCGCCAGTGCTGACGCTGCGACTCGACGTGACGCAGACGGCGCCTTACGTCCCGCAAAGCGGTTCGTTGCTGCCCGAGCCGGGGCGTGAGCGGCAGGATTTCGTGCAGTTGATGGAGCGCATAGCGGCGCGCCTGGGAGACGAGCACGTGCGACGGTTGCAAGTGCGAGGCGATCATCGCCCCGAGGCGGCGTTCGTTAGCGTGCCATATGGGGTAAATACGGGACGAAATTCGGACGGAAGTACGGGAAGAAGTACGGGCGGAAATGCTGGCGGAAATGCGGGCGGACGTGGCGCAGGTCATGCGACTCAAGGGGCGGCATCGGGGATGAACCGTCATCTCCCGGAGACTGCAAACACTTTGCCACCGCGCCCGGCATGGTTGCTCGATGCACCGCAGCGATTGCGCGTGCAACAGGAGCGCCCATGGCGACAGGGGCCGTTGCAACTGGTGAGCGGTCCCGAGCGTATCGAGGCGGGGTGGTGGGAGCCGGGTACGGTCACGCGCGACTACTTCATAGCTGCCGATACGTCGGGGGCATTGCTGTGGGTGTTTCGGGAGCGTCCCGTGAAAGGGGCCGATGCCGCGTGGTATCTGCATGGTCTGTTCGGTTGAGGCCAGCAGAAGCTGATGAAGCAGATTGAAGCAGATTGAAGCCGGTGGAATGGCTGTCCGATGAATTTCGACGATTTCTTCTCATGGCAAGGACCCGCCGAAGGGCTGGTCGCCAACGACGACGGCATCGATACGCCCGGTGCGGATCCGTCTCGCCTGCGCGGTGAGGATGACGGCAGTCTGCCCGCGTATGCCGAGTTGCATTGCCTGTCGAATTTCTCGTTTCAGCGGGGGGCGTCGCACCCGGAAGAATTGGTCGCGCGGGCGGTTCATCTGGGATACACGGCGTTGGCGATCACCGACGAGTGTTCGCTGGCCGGCGTCGTCCGCGCGCTGGCGGAAGTGGCCAAACCCGAGCACAAGCACATGGCTTTGATCGTGGGCAGCGAGTTTCGTCTGACCCCTGAAGGGACCTCGTCGCCATTACCGGTGACCCCGGACGGTCGATCATCGAACCCGCCTTCGTCTCATTCCTCCCAGTCTCATTCTCCCCAGTTTCATCCTTCCCGGTCTCAGCCATCGCTGCTGCATCCGTCACTTCCACCACAGCAGCCGTCTCGCACCCCGCTGCCCGGCGTCGACGCTACGGCATCCAACCACAGCCACTACCGTGATCAGGGCGATCAGCGCGATCATGGCGATCGCGGCGATTTCATGGATCCGACCGATCGCGAGGCGCTCGATGCACTGGGCACGGTGCATCTGGTCGCGCTTGCCCAGCACCGTGAAGGCTACGGTAATTTGTCGGAGATGATTACGCTCGGGCGTATGCGGGGGCCGAACCGCAGTTATCGTCTGCATGCGAGAGACTTCTGCGCACCGACCGGGGCACAGGCCCATCTGCGCGGTTTGCGAGGGTGTCTGATGATTCTCGTGCCCGATCCCGGCGCGAGCCACGAGCGCACGCTGGCCCAGACTCGGTGGGCGGCGCGCACCTTTGGCGAGGGACGCGTCTGGCTGGCACTGGAGCGTCACCATCGTGCCGATGACGATGCCCATCTGGCGCGGCTGCGCGCAATCTCTCACGAATGCGGTGTACCGCTCGTCGCCACAGGTCACGTGCTCATGCATGTGCGCTCGCGCAAACCGTTGCAGGACACGCTCACGGCGATCGGCCTGGGTAAGCCGGTGCAGGCATGCGGACTGGCGCTCACCGCCAATGCCGAGCAGCATTTGCGCCCCCGCCTGCGGCTTTCGTGGCTTTATCCGAAAGCGGCGCTGGCCGAGACGATCGCGATTGCGTCGCGATGCCATTTCGACTTGCGCACGCTGCGCTACGAGTATCCGGAGGAACTGGTGCCGGCCGGGTTCACACCGGAATCGTATCTGCATCAGGAAGTCTGGAAGGGGGCGCGACGCCGTTATCCGAACGGTGTGCCGGAGAAAGTGGTGAAGCTGCTGGAAACGGAACTGAAGCTCATTGGGGAGCTTGAATACGAACCGTATTTCCTGACCGTCTACGACATTGTGAGCTTCGCCCGCAGTCAAAATATCCTGTGCCAGGGGCGCGGCTCAGCCGCGAACTCGGCCGTGTGCTATTGCCTGGGCATCACGGCGGTGAACCCCGATGAAGCGCAAGTGCTGTTCGGTCGTTTTCTGTCGAAGGAACGCAAGGAACCGCCGGATATCGACGTCGACTTCGAGCACCAGAAACGCGAGATCGTCATCCAGTACATCTACAGGAAGTACGGCAACGATCGGGCGGCGCTGGCCGCAACGGTCATCAGTTACCGCATGCGCAGTGCGGTGCGCGACACCGGGCGTGCATTGGGCATCGATCTGTCCATCGTCGAGCAGGTCGCGCAGAGTCAACAGTGGTGGGACGGTAAAGAGAATCTGCTCGCACGCATGGCGGCGCAGGGACTCTCGCCGGATGCGCCGCTCACACGTCTGTGGGCCGATCTGGTCGCACGACTGATCGGCTTTCCCCGGCATCTGTCGCAGCACGTCGGCGGCTTCGTGATCTCGCGCGACAAGCTCTCACGTCTCGTGCCGATTGCGCCGGCGGCGATGGAAGATCGCTATGTCATTCAGTGGGACAAGGACGATATCGAGACGCTCAAGTTGCTCAAGGTCGATGTACTTGCGCTTGGCATGCTGAGTGCGTTGCGGCGCACGCTCGATCTGTTGGGCGAATGGCGGGGGGCGCCGATCGAGCTGGCCGACATTCCACGTGACGACCCGGCGACTTACGGCATGATTCGCCGCGCCGATACGGTGGGCGTTTTCCAGATCGAATCGCGTGCGCAGATGAGCATGCTGCCGCGTTTGAAGCCCACGAAGTTTTATGACCTTGTGGTGCAGGTGGCGATTGTGCGGCCCGGGCCGATTCAGGGGGGCATGGTGCATCCGTATCTGAAGCGGCGAAAGCATCCGAGGTTGGTCGACTACCCTTGCGAGGCGATCAAACCGGCGCTGGAGCGCACACTGGGCGTGCCGATCTTTCAGGAGCAGGTCATGCAGATCGCGATGATCGCGGCCGACTTCACCGCAGGAGATGCCGACGAATTGCGTCGCTCGATGGCCGCATGGAAACGCAAGGGCGGTCTCGAAAAATTCCAGACGCGCATCGTCGACGGGATGCTCAGGAACGGCTATCCGCGGGAGTTTGCCGAGGCGATCTGCCGACAGATCGAGGGGTTTGGCGAGTACGGCTTTCCCGAGAGTCATGCGGCGAGCTTTGCGTCGCTCGCCTATGCGAGTGCGTGGCTCAAGTGCCATGCGCCCGAGATGTTCCTGTGCGGATTGCTCAACAGTTTGCCGATGGGGTTCTATTCGGCCTCGCAACTGGTGCAGGATGCGCGGCGGCATCGCGTCGAAGTGCGCGCGGTGGATGTGTGCGTGAGCGATGTGGAGTCGCGTCCCGAGGCGAGAGTCGACCGATATGGGAATGCACGTCGGCCGGCGGTGCGACTGGGGTTGTCGCTGGTCAAAGGGTTGTCGGACGCGGGCGCGAAAGCGATCGAGGCGGCGCGCAGGCAACGCCCCTTCACCGATATCGACGATCTGACGGCGCGCGCTATGTTATCGCGCCGGGATCTCGATGCACTGGCCGCGGCGGATGCGCTATCGGCATTGCTGGGCGGACGACGTCAGGCGCGTTGGACCGTGGCGGCCTGGCAGCCGCCTACGCCGTTGCTGGGGGCAACGGTCCTGCGCGACGCCGCGCCGGGCAGTGCCGACGAGCAGGTCGCGCTGCCGCCGATGCCCGAGGGGCAGGACATCGTGGCCGACTATGCGAGTACGGGACTGACGTTAAGACGTCATCCGTTGCTGCTGCTGCGAGAGAAGTTGACAAAGATGCGTGTGCGCACGGCGAAGGAATTGCAATCCGACGGCGTGCACGGGCGACGCGTGCGCACGGTGGGTATCGTGACGGGACGCCAGCGTCCGGGGACGGCCAACGGCACGGTCTTCGTGTCGCTGGAAGACGAGACGGGCGTGATCAACGTGATCGTCTGGCCCGATCTGGTCGAAGCGCAGCGCAAGGAATTGCTGGCGTCGTCGCTGCTGGGCGTGGAGGGCGTGTGGCAGCGCGAGGAACGCGTCACCCATCTGGTCGCGCATCGCCTGATCGACCTCTCGTCGATGCTCGGCGAACTCACGATTTCAAGCCGGAACTTTCATTAACCGGCTCCCCGGGGGAAATGACTTGCCTGTGCCGGGCCGATTATTGAAAGTGACTGTCCGGCGTCGCGAGAACGATGAGGGCATCGGTCGGGGCGATGACAGGACCGGTGTGTCTCCTGTTCGATTGCCGCCGACGATGGTTTCCTCTACGAACCCGGAGCGCATCATGCCAATCCACTCGCCCTCGCCATCCTCCGTCTCCTCCCATCATTGCCCGATTCCGCCGGCGCCATCCGCATTGACGCAGGAAAGCGCGCGAACGACACGGTGTGACGTGTCGACGACGACGCGACTTCGGTCGATGCCTGCCACGGCGACGCCGCCTAGCGCGTTACGCGAGGACGTGGCATCCATCGCCACACGCGTCGACACCATCGACGCCAGACTCGACGATCTGCCACGGGAAATCTTCTCGTCTCTGGCTCTCCCGGACGACATGCGGCCGAGAAACCTTCTGGTCGGTGTCTCTCTCGATGAAGGAAGCGCGGACCGGGAAGCGGACCCGCCGCAGCGACAGTACCGCGTGATCGGCTCGGTCGGACAAATCGTCGCCGACATCCTGATCGGCGCCGGACATTCGCAGTGGCCGAACGACAATGACAGAAACAGCGACAGAAGCAACGACAGACCGTGGATTTGCCTCACGCCTCATCAGGACCCGGCGACGTTCACGTCGGCGACGCCATTGATCGACGCGGCGCTCGCCTGGGCACGCGTCGGGTTGCCGGAGGATCATGGCCGCGAAACCGCGGCGTCGCTCGCCGAAGCGGTGCTCGAACAACCGGACACGCTGCAAACGGTCGCGACCTGGAATGCCGACGTCCTTGCCTCTCGCATCGACAAGGAGATTGACACGACGCTTCCCGCCAAGCGCCTGATCGCCAACCTCATGCGCGCCGTGTGCGAGCATCCCACCACGCAGAATCGTGTCGATCACAGAGGCAACAAGCTTTTCACGTACACCGTGGAGATCGGGGTTCGCCTCGACGGCACCCAACGTATTGAACGGCTGACGGTGCCCGGGATGGTGCTCGTCTCAACCGCCGTGATGGGAGCCGACGACCGGAATAGAAAATCCGCGGTGTTGTACTGCGCCGGCATGCAGGATTCGTTCAAGGCGAGGGCGTTCGGCAGCATGGAAAAATCACTGGCCGAATTCGAGACGCGGGCGCGGGCCGCGTCGCTTTTGGCATTTCCTGCCTCGACGTCGTCGCTAGAAGAGATGTTGCCGTTCTATTTGCGATTGATGGTCCCCGACTTCTCTGATGCCACCGATCAGGTCGCGTACGCCAATCTGGTCGCCCATGACGGCGACATATTTCAGGCGATGGGGCGCGCGGCCGCCAAAACCATCGGTCGTGGCGCGATGGCATCGGCGCCACGGGACTTCGCCTCGGAAACCGTACTGCGTCGCCTTTGGCGCGAATGGCTCGGCGGCTCCCATGTCGAGCGCCCGGTGCATGGGGCCCAGACGCCTGTCGTCGACACGCTGGGCGGCCATGCCGGGATCGTCGCTCAGCGCGTCTAATGCGCCGCGTCGGCCTGTTTCCCTGCTTCCTGGGCCAGCGCGCTCGCTTCCGCTTCGCTGCGCAGACCGTTGAAGTGCGCGTTGAGCAATACCGCGCTGATCGACGCCAGCAGAATGCCGCTGTGGAAGAACGGCGCCAGTGCATGCGGCAGCTTCATGAAGAACTTGTCCGATGCCACCGGAATCATCCCCACACCAATGCTGATCGCGATGATGTACAGGTTGTAACGGTTCTTCGAAAGATCCACCGTCGAGAGAATCTTGATGCCGGTAGCCGTCACCATGCCGAACATCACGATGCCCGCACCGCCCAGTACGAACTGCGGCACCGACGCCACGACGTGCGCGACCTTCGGAAACAACCCGAGCACGATCAGAATGACACCGCCCATCGCACAGACCCAACGGCTCTTCACGCCGGTCACGCCGACCAACCCCACGTTTTGCGAAAACGAGGTGTACGGGAACGTGTTGAAAATGCCGCCGATCAACGTGCCCAGGCCATCGACGCGCAAGCCGCGCACCAACGTCTTCTGATCGACCGGCCGACCCACGATGTCGCCCACGGCGAGGAACATGCCGGTCGACTCGATGAACGTCACGAGCATGACCAGCGTCATCGTGGCGATGGCAATCGGGTCGAAGCGCGGCACGCCGAAATGGAACGGCATGACGAAGCCGAACCACGGCGCCTCCGATACCCCGGCAAAGGACACCTTGCCCAACACGATCGCGACGATCGTGCCGAACAGAATACCCAGCAGCACCGCAATGTTGGCGAAGAATCCCCGCACGTATTTGGTGATGAACAGAATGCACAGCAGGACCGCAAACGACACACCCAGATACAGCGGGTTGCCGTAGTCGGGATTGCCGAACCCACCCGCCGCCCAATTGATGCCAACGCCCATCAGCGAGATGCCGATCACCGTGATGACGGTGCCCGTGACCACCGGCGGGAATAGCCGCAGCAGCTTGCCGATGAAGGGGGCGATCAGAATGCCGATGATGCCGGCGGCAATCGTCGCTCCATAAATGTCGAGCAGGCCGAGATCCGGATTGGTGCCGATGGCGATCATCGGGGTGACGGCGGTAAACGTCACGCCCATCATGATCGGCAGACGCAAGCCGAAAATCCAGAGGCCGAGGGTCTGAATCAGGGTGGCGATACCGCAGGCGAAAAGGTCCGCGTTGATGAGAAACGCGATCTGATCGACCGACATCTTGAGCGCGCCGCCAATGATCAGCGGTACCGCCACCGCGCCCGCATACATCACCAGCACGTGTTGCAATCCCAGCGTGAACAACTTGGGCAGCGGCAGGCGTTCGTCGACCGGATGCACCGGTGCTGCAGCAGATGGCGTCATGTCTTCTCCTGATCCGTCCGTACGATTTGATTGACTAGGTGTGATTCACAAGGTGGAACCGAGCGTAAATTTTTTATCGGAGGCCAGCGAGTCGTGTCAAAAAACACGCGAACGTGCCGAGGGCGGCGCATGACCCGCTATCGACGCGCAGTCATGGAGAAAAACTTCGGTCTGGCGACATGGTACGCCTGAGCAACGGCGTGACGGAAAACGCAGGAAAGCCTTATGCCGTATGGGAGACAGGGCGTCGGCAGCGGCGGATTCTTCCGGCGCATCGCCGGTCGGGTGCGTTCGAATCATCCAGTACGCGCGGGGCATTGCCTGATGACCGCACGGCAACATACTGGATTCGCAATACTAAAGATTGCGTTTGGCATATGAAACCCGGCGACATCGCCCGACGCCATGGCGCGGCGCAAACAGAAACGCCCGTCGACGACAGTCGGACGGGCGTCAGCCAGAGCCTCGTTCGAGGCGTGATGGCGCGTGGCTATCTCAATGCACGCTCACCGCATGCCGGTCGTCCCCGACGGCTTGCGGGCCAGCGAATCGCTCGTGTTGCCCGTGGCGGCATTTTGCTGCGCCGCGCTCTCGAGCTTGCTGGAGATTTCGTCCCCCATGTAATGCAGGAACTCCATTTCCTTCGGACCGATGCCCCCTGCGCACAACGCACCGCCCCAGTCGCCGTACAGCAGCGCCACGGTCTGGTTGCGCTGGCGCACCGGCAGCAGGAAAAACGACTTCACGTTCGAGAAGTGCTGACGGTGCCACAGCGGAATACGCGGCACGATGCGCGGCTCGCGGGCGTTGTCGATCAGGATCGCGCGACCGTTGGTCAGAGCCAGGTGAAAGACGTCCGGTTCGAACGCTTCGGGGAAGGTGAGACCCAGCAGGGGTTGCACGTCGCGCCCGATGCCGAATCGCATCTCGAAGCACTTGCCCGCCGGCGAGCGCACGAAGGCTGCGCAGTTGACGAAACCCAACGATTGCAGGATCGCTTCGAGCGTCAGGTTGAGCAGGCCGACGGCGTCGGTCTCGCTGGTCGCGGCGCGCACTTCCGAGAGCCCGTCGGCCAAGCGTCGCGCCGAATCCAGCGGCTTGCCTGCCGGCGGCTGACGCGTATTCGATGCGCCGGTGCCGATCGCGATGAATTCCTGATGGCTCGTGTCGCGCGCCATTTCCTCGCCGACGGATACCACCTCGCTGATGTCCAGCGCCAGGCGGTCGGCATAACGCTCGGCAAGCTCCGCGAGACGGCCGGGATCCGCGCCGCGAGTGAGTTCCATGACCATCTCGTTGGACATGTTCGCCACGGCGCACAGCCAGTCGGCATGCGACAACGGGGCGTCGCCCTCCAGATCGATCGGGCGCATGCTGGTCGCAATCGATTCCGGCAACCCCCACTTGCGCGCCGCTGCTTCGGCCAGTTCCGGGAACGAGATGCCCAGCACCTGTTCGCAGGCATCGCTGTCGCTAATACCTTGCGCCACCGCGATTCCCTGAATCTGCACCCATTCGTCGGGGAAGCAGTAGGTCACCAGCAAGCGCGCGACATGATGCAGCAACGTGCAAACGACGGCTTCCTCACCGTCGCGAATGCCATTCTTCGACGTGATGTCGCGCGCGAAGGCGCCGGCCAGCGTGGCGCGGGCGAGCTCGCGCGCCATGTCGTCGCGTCGCGCGGCCACTTCACCGAAGCCTTCGAGCAGCTTCAGGCTCAATGCCAGGTGACCGATCGTATCGACACCGAGAATCATGATCGCGCGCGAGACCGTCGTCACGTTGCAGCCGAACGGCGCATACATGGCGGAGTTGGCCAGACGAATGACCTTTTGGGTGAGCGCGAAATCGGAGAGCACCGAAGACGCCAGATCGGCGGTGCTGGTGTTCTCGCTCTGCATGGCGGACACGATGCCCGTGACCGAGCGTTGCAGCGACGGAAAGTCGCCGCGCTCGGCCATGCGCTGCCACATCAATTCGAGCGTTTTTTCTTTGGTAAGACTCATGGTAGCTGGCGGGATTGTCCGGTCAGTGGCCGGTATCCACGTTGAGACGCCCGCTCGCAAAGGCCGCCTCCAGTTCTCCCGCAGGCAAGGCCTTGGACACCAGCCAGCCCTGGATGGAATGGCAGCCGCGATCGATCAGCATCTGCCGTTGTTCTTCCGTCTCGACCCCTTCGGCGACCGACGACAGGCCCAGCTCGCGCGCCAGACCCAGCACGGCGGTCACGATCGTACGGTCGTTCGGTGACGTCGGCATGTCCTTGACGAAGCTGCGGTCGATCTTGAGTGCAGAGAGCGGGAAGCGCTTGAGGTATCCCAGACTCGAATAGCCCGCGCCGAAGTCGTCGACGGCGAAACGCACGCCCAGCGTTTGCAACTCGCGCAGCACCAGATTGGCCTGCTCCGGGTCGCGCATGAGCACGCTTTCCGTGATTTCGAGCACCAGCCGGTGACCTTCTACGCCGGAGTCGGCAATGGCCTGCCACACGAGGCTCGGGAAAGACGGATGGTGAAACTGCTGTGCCGAGACATTGACCGACATGTACAGGCCGTCGAGCCGGGTGCGATCCCAGCGCGCGAGCTGCATGCAGGCAGCGCGCAGCGCCCAGCCGCCCAGCAGGTTGATCAGACCGTTGGCTTCGGCCAGCGGAATGAACTCGGCCGGCGAGACGGGACCGAGCGCCGGATGCCAGCGCATCAGTGCCTCGACACCCTTCACGTTCAGCGAAATCGGGTCGCAGATCGGCTGGTAGTGCAGGCTGAATTCACCGTTGTGAATCGCCTCGAACATTGCCGATTCCAGCGAAAACGCCTTGCGATGCAGGTCGCCCAGATCGTCCGTGTAGACGAACAGACCGTTGCGGCCGCGATCCTTGGCGCAATACATGGCAGCATCGGCATGCTTGATCAGCAGGCCGGCGGAGTCGCCGTGCTGCGGATAGAACGAAACGCCGATGCTCGTCGTGAGGTGCAGCAACTGGTCGCCGACCTGAAACGGCTGCTGCACTGCCGAGAGCAGTCGCTTCATGATGCCGCCGAGCGCCTGTTCGTTGTCGCAGCCGGGCAGCACCAGAACAAACTCGTCGCCGCCCATGCGTGCGGCCATGTCCGTCTCGCGAATCTGGGCGATCAGGCGCTGACCGGCGTCGCGCAGCAACTGGTCGCCCACGTCGTGGCCAAGTGAGTCGTTGACTTTCTTGAAGCCGTCCAGATCGAGCAGCGCAACGGCAAAGTTCGGGCCGCCTTCACGCGCGTGCTGGATCGTCTCGACGATGCATTGCTGAATATATTGACGATTGCCCAGACCGGTCACCGCGTCGCGCACGGCGAGATCGGACAGGCGCGCTTCGTTTTCCTTGAACGCGGTGATGTCTTCGCCGTGCACGATGAACGTGGCGCCCGCGCCGGAAGCCCCGCCGACGCGCGGGGTGTATTGGGCAATGCGCAGCCGCATCCAGACCCGGTCGGTCAGTCCGCGCAGCAGGCGAACGGTGCACTGCTGGGGACCGAGGGTCTGCGCGGCGGAAAAGGCATCTTGCAGCAGGGGAACGTCTTCAATGCCGGTCAGCTCGAAGAGCGTCGCGTGATCGATGTACTCGCGCGAGTATTCGAGCAGGCGCAGGGAAGCTTCGGCAATGAAAAGGAAACGGCCATCGGCTGCAACGTGTGCCGATAGTCCGCCGGTCAGCTCGACCAGCGCCCGGGATAGCGCCGGGGCCGGCGCCGCGGCATTCGCCTCGGCGATTGCCGATGCCAGGGTCGAAGGCTCGACCAAAGGCACACCGGCTGGGAGTCGATCTGAACTCATTGTTGTTGTCTGTGCATGCATCACGTCGAGCGCGCTGCCGCTCATGTGCTTCCCCGTTCAGGCAAACGCGCTCATGGCCGGACCTTGGTCCGGCAGGTGTCCGATGGATTGTGGGCCATTATAGCTAAAGACGCCAGCGATTTTGGTGACCTCAACTCCCCGTTTCACGCCGCTTTCCGCCGGATTTTCCGTGTTGGATTTTTTCCTACAAGGCAATCGGGAATATTTCCGGCACGGCCGGTGGCGTCCGACCGTCGTTCGGTCGAGATCGTCCGCCGGAACACCTCCATGCCACCGGTATTTCCACCGGTGCGATCCACTTGCGTGCGCCAGTCTACCCAAGCGCGAGCCACTTGAGGGCACTGCAATCGTGGATTTTTGTCATTGCGATGCAACATCGCAACAGCGGCGCGAACGCAGTATCGGAGGGCGGGCTTGCGATTCGCGGCGGGTGAGAGTCAAACCCGGAAATTGAGAATGTGCCGACGGCGAGCGCTGTTCCCGATCGGCACATCGGATACATCAGGCGTGGGCGGGCGCCTCGTGCGCGAGGGACCAGTCGATGCAGGCGCGGGCGAGCGCGGCGGAGGCATCCAGACCGAAACGTCCGAGCGGGGTTTCGCAAGTGGCCAGCGCTACCGGGATTTCGGTGCAGCCGAGAATGACGCGTTGCGCGCCGGCGGCAAGCAGTTGCTCCATCGCCATGGCAAGCGCGTCGCCGCCACGGCGAATCTCACCAGCCTTGGTCAGGCGAATGCCTTCGTTCACCAGCGTCTGATGCGCAAGCGGTTCGCTCGCCGAGACGAATCGGTAGCCGAGCGCTTCCAGTCGGGGCCGGTAGACATTTGCGTGATGCGTGCCTTCGGTGGCCATCAGGCCGATGGGCGCACCGGGCGGCACGCATCGGGATAACTCGCCCGCAACGGCTTCCACGACGTCCAGTACCGGCAGCCGGGTGCGACGCCGCAGCGCATCGAGCCAGGCGTGAGCGGTATTGCAGGCGATGGCGATGCAGCCGACGCCGGACTGCTCCAGGGCATGCACGCCGTCGAGCATGCCGTCGAGCGGCGAAGCGCCGTCGCGCAGCAGGGCTTCGGTCCGGTCGGGAATCTGCGGCACCGAATACAGGATGAACGGGATGTGATCCTGATCGCGGTTGGCCGGGTGCTGATCGACGATCTTGCGGCAAAGGTCGATACCGGCGGCGGGACCCATGCCGCCGAGGATACCGAGCGTGGCGTGCGAATTCATGGTGATGGCAATCTGCGGGAACAGCAAAAAAACGGGATCGCCCGGTGCGGGAGCAGGGCCCCCGCACGACGGACGGTCCGTCAGGATCAGTCGTAAGCCTTCGTGATCGGATCCTTGAACATGGCACGCATTTCTGCGGTCATCGGGTAGTTCATGTTCTGGTTCTTCGGCGGCACCGGCTGCGTGAACCACTTGTTGTACAGCTTCTCCATTTCGCCGGACTTCTCCATGTCGGCGATGACGGTATCGACTACCTTCGTGAACGCCGGGTCGTCCTTGCGCATCATGCACGCGTAGTTTTCGAACTGAAGGTTCGGACCCACGATTTCATAGGTCTTGGCTTCGTCCGCCGGCAATGCGGCGCGCTGTCCGTACAGCAGCGGCTCGTCCATCACGAATGCAACGGCACGGCCGCCCTTGACCGACAGGAAGCTCTCCGCGTGGTCCTTTGCCTGAATCAGGTTGAAGCCGATTTCGCCTTTCTTGCCCGACAGGATGCGGTCGGCCGTGGTGCCCGCGGTCGTCACGATCGTCTTGCCCTTCAGGCTGTTCAGGTCGGTGATGCCCGAGCCCGTCTTGGCGATCATCTTGATCGAGTACAGGAAGATGTTGTGCGAGAAGCCCACTTGCTTGGCGCGCTCGAAGGTGTGCGTGGTCGAGCCGCACTCCAGATCGATCGTGCCGTTTTGCATCAGCGCGATACGGTTTTGCGAGGTGATCGGCGTTTCCGTCACTTTCAGATTCGGTGCCTTCAGCTCCTTTTTGACCGCGTCGACGATCTTCAGGGCGATTTCCTGCGAGTAACCGATGGTCTTGCCGTTGTTGTCCGCGTACGAGAAGGGAATCGACGATTCGCGCACCCCGAGGGCGATCACGCCGGAGTCCTTGATCTTCTTGAGCGTGCCAGTCAGTTCCTGCGCGCTCGCGGTTTGGGCGAACAGGGCGGCGGCGCTGACGAGCAGCAGGGGAGCAAACAGCTTCTTCATGGTCTCTGTCCTATCGGAAATGAATGGCACGGTGGTCCGCGCCGTTGGAATGTCAAAAGCCAAAAACACTGATACAACCCGACACGTTCCCCCAACGATCCCCGTGGGAGTGATGCCAATGGCCCGTCATGGTCGGATACCGGCCGCTACGCGGCCAGACGGGCAAACCCTGCAAGATCGACGGCGGGACGCTTGCCGTCGATGGCGTCGGCGATGGCGCGTGCAGCCCCCATCGACAACGTGAAACCCAATGCCCCGTGGCCGACGTTCAGCCACAGATTGCCCAGCGTGTCCGCGCGACCAAGAATCGGACGGCCATGCGGCGTGGACGGGCGCATGCCAGTCCATTCCAGTGGCGCGGGGATGCCGCGCAATGACGGGAACAACCCGGTGGACAGTGTGCGCAGCGCCGCGATCCGATGGGCGGCGATGCGATAGTCGTACCCGACCAGATCGGCAATGCCCGCCACGCGCAAGTGCTCGCCGAGGCTGGCGTAGACGACCTTGTTGTCCGCATCCGTCACGGAGACCTGCGGGCGCGCATCGGACGGCGCGCCACGATACGTCAGGCTATAGCCCTTGAGCGGATACATCGAGACCGGCTCGCCCACTGCGCGAAGCAGGGGCATGGCCGCCAGTCCGTTCGCCACGACGCAGGCATCGACCGCCACATCGCCGTCGCGCGTGCGAAGCGCTCGCACGGCACCGCCCTGCACGTCGAACCCGGTCACTTCACGCTCGAACATCAACTTGCCGCGTGGGTTCGCCGCAATGATCCGCGCCAGTTCCTTGCACAGCATCTGGCAATCGCCGGTGCCTTCGCCCGGCGTATGGATGCCGCCCGCAAGCGCTGCGGCGATTTTGCCCAGCGCGGGTTCGAGCGCGGCGCATGTCGCCGCGTCGACACGGCGCTGCGCATAGCCCAGGCCATTGGCGAGTTCGAGCGAGCGTTCGGCGGCGGCGAGTTTGCCTGCGTCGCGATACACCACGAGCTTGCCGCTCAGACGGTATTCGAACGACGCCGACTCCTGCGCCAGAAACTCCAGCATCACCTCGCGGCTATGCAACCCGAGCGAGAGCAGACGTAGCGTGGAACTGGCGTTTGCCGCCGCATTGCAATGTTTGACGAAGGCGAGCGACCAGCGCCAGAAGTCCGGATCGAGCGACGGCTTGATGCGCAGCGGCCCCGTGCGCGAGAACAGCAGCGAGGGCAACTGCGAGAGCACGCCCGGTGCGGCGAGCGGCGACACGTAGCCATAGCTGAGCTGGCCGCCGTTGGCGAAACTGGTGCCGACGCCCGGTGCGGGTGCGGCGTCGATCACCGTAACTTCGTGGCCTGCGCGAAGCAGCTGATACGCGCTGGCGAGGCCGACGATGCCCGCCCCGATAACTCCAATGTGCATGACGATAGATAACAACGAAAAACGCGAGGGAAAGCAAGGTGGAAAAAATTCGCGGCTAGCTGTGGCGCCATCATGCGTGGCCCTTTGGGGGCGCTTGCTGCGGGATGTCTTCTCACCCTTTGCTACGCAGTGTAGAGGGAGAAAATTCGGTAACCTATGCGGATTTGAGGCAGCATATGTCTTTTGGCTATAGGGTCGGCGCCGCCGCCGGCACGGCATCGAAGACAGGGAGACGACGTCAGGCATGAAATTGCGGCATATCGAGACATTTCGCGCGGTGGTGCTGACCGGGTCGGCCAGCGGCGCGGCGCAACTGCTCAACGTCTCGCAACCGGTCGTCTCGCGCGTGTTGCAACACGCGGAGCAGCAACTCGGCTTCAAGCTGTTCGATCGCGTGAAGGGACGTCTCGTGCCGACCGCCGAAGCGCAACGGCTCTACCCGGACGTCGAGCGCATCTTCACGGACCTGGAGAGGCTCAGGACCACGTCGCGCAACCTGCGTCAGCACGGCGTGGGGCACCTGCGCATCGCCGTCACACCGAGTCTCGCGCAGAGTCTGTTGCCCGCGGCCATCGAACGCATGCGGCGCGCGCATCCCGACGTGGTCTTCGAACTCATCACCCATCACACGAGCGAGACCATCACCGCGATTCTGACGTCGTCGGTCGACGTGGGTATCGTCTCGGCGCCGCCGATGGCGGCCGGCATCGTCAGTCGTCCCGTGGCGCAGGGGCATATCGTGCTGGCCGTGCCCGCCGCGTGGCCGAAGCTCTCGCGACGCGGCCCCGCGAGCGCCGATGCCCTGGCCGGGCGCGACCTCATCAAACTACACGACGACACGCCGCTGGGCGCGCTGATCAACGAGCGCCTGGATCAGACTGCGCTGCTGCAAGACGCCGAAGTCATGGTGCAGACCTATTCGCTTGCCGCTGCGCTCGTCGAACATGGTCTGGGCTACGCGCTGCTCGATCAGTTCACGGCAGCGAGCGCGCATGTGCAGGCGCAGCGACTGTATCGTGTGGCTCCCGCGATCGAGTTTCCCGTGGAAATGCTGCGTCCTGCGCACGCACCCGAGTCGGTGCTGGCGGACACGCTGCGTCGCCATCTGGCGGATGTGGCGTCAGAACTCAGCGAGCGTGCCGACGCGCTGTGCGAAGGGCGCGAGATCGTGCTGACGCCGAGCGACGATCCGCAAACCGACTGATTCGCGCGGCCGGACTTAGCGGCAACTCGGCTCGCTCTTCACTTCGAAATAGGTGAACGGCTGTGGCTGGAGCTTGTCGACAAGCGACGGATAGTTCGCCTGCACGAAGCGACGCGCGCCCGCCATGTCGAATTCGGTGCGCAGCCATAGTTTGCCGTCGTGGCTGTCGAGCACGAGTGTGCCCGCGTAGATCACGTCTCCGCGTTTGACCTGAACCGTCGGCACCTTGCGACCCTTGCAATAGCGAAAGCGATAGCTGTTGTCGGCGGGCGTGAATTCCATCGGCCCGAAACGCTCGTTGCGCATGAGCGGTGAGACCCGCATGGCGATGTAGCCGCGTGTGGGGGGATTGCTATTGAGTGTGCGGGTGATCTTGCCGCCGATGATGCCGTTGACCGTCTGACTGTAATCCGAGAAATTCCACGGACCCCAGGTGCTTTGCAACGGCGTGTCGAGGCCGACGATGACGAGCGCGTATTCGTCGAGCGTGTCTTCGGTGAGTGCGGGGTTGGGCGGGACGCCCTTGGTGCTGCATGCGGCCAGCAGCGTGGCCGTCACGAGAAGCAGCGGGCGACGCCACATCGGAGGGAAGAACAACAGGGTACGCAGTGACCTCATTGCAGCCTCCTTGTGGCGCCTGGCGCTCAGGGGACAGTCTGAAAATCAATCCTGAAGGAATCTTACCTTGACCTTGCGGCCCTTGACGCGACCGTCGGCCATCTTGCGCAACGCGACCGGCGCGATATCGCGCTCAACCGCAATATACGTGAAGTTCTCCAGCACGTTGATCTTGCCGATCTGCGACGCGGCGAACCCGGCTTCGCCCGTGAGCGCGCCGAGCACATCCCCCGGACGGATCTTGTCCTTCTTGCCGCCCAGCATCTGGATCGTCACCATCGGCGGGAGCAGGCGGCCGCTGCCCGTGGGGGTGAGTTCCGAGAGCTTGTGCCACTGAACCTCGGCGCCCATGGCGGCCTCGATATTGCCCACGCGTCCCATTTCGTCCATCGACGCGAGACTGAACGCCCAGCCGTCTTCGTTGGCGCGGCCCGTACGGCCGATGCGGTGCACGTAGACTTCCGGGTCGGGCGTCACGTCGACGTTGATGACCGCTTCGAGCTGCGCGATGTCCAGGCCGCGCGCGGCGACGTCCGTTGCCACCAGCACCGAGCAACTGCGGTTCGCGAACTGGATCAGCACCATGTCGCGCTCGCGTTGTTCCAGATCGCCGTGCAGAGTGAGCGCGTGGAAACCTTCGGCGCGCAGCACGTCCGTGAGGTCATTGCATTGCGCGCGTGTATTGCAGAACGCGATCGTGCTCACCGGACGGAAGTGATCGAGCAACTGGCCTACTGCGTGCAGGCGTTCTTCGTCGCGCACCTCGTAGAAGCGTTGGCGAATCTTGCTGGCGTCGTGCTTTTCTTCCAGGCGAATCTCGCGCGGCGTTTTCAGGAAACGTTGCGCGAGCTTGCCGATGCCTTCGGGGTAGGTTGCCGAGAAAAGCAGCGTCTGGCGCGAAGCGGGCGTTTGACGTGCCACGGCGGCGATGTCGTCGAAAAAGCCCATGTCGAGCATGCGGTCGGCTTCATCGAGTACGAGTGTCTTGACGTCGGTGAGAGAGAGCGTGCCGCGATCGAGGTGATCCATGATGCGACCCGGGGTGCCGACGACCACGTGCGCGCCGTGCGCGAGGCTGTCGGCCTGCGGGCGCAGCGGGGCGCCGCCGCACAGTGTGAGCACCTTGATGTTGTCCTCGGCGCGGGCGATGCGGCGCACTTCCTGCGCAACCTGTTCGGCGAGCTCGCGCGTGGGGCACAGCACGGCGGCCTGAACGGCGAAATCGCGCGCGTCCACACGCTGGAGCAGGCCCAGCGAGAATGCGGCGGTCTTGCCGCTGCCGGTCTTGGCCTGAGCGATGATGTCGTGGCCCGCGAGAATGTCGGGGAGCGACGCCTGCTGGATGGGCGTCATCGAGGCGTAACCGAGCCGTGCGAGGTTCTCCTGCATGGCAGGCGAGAGCGGCAGGCTCGAGAAGGACGACGCCGGGCTCGCAGACGTCGTGGGGGCGCTGTCGTTGCGCGAATCGGTGGCTTTTGAGTTCATGCGCGATTATACCGACCTTATATAGGGTATATGTCGGACAGGGCAAGCCGCCGTTGCCAGCGCGGGGCCGCCGGGCGTAGCATGGCCTTGGCTGTCGCTTGCTGCTCCTATGCGGGTCCCATGTTGGTGCGTCTGAGGGATCGTGTCTGTTGCGCCGTGGACGGGCAGGGGCAGGCAACCTGCCAGTCGCTGTCTCGTCCATCCCCGCCGAGGTGATCATGCCCGCGAATTCGGAAGAGAAGGTCCGCCACCACATGGCGGAAGTCGTCACGATGGCCCAGGAGCGCGCGCCCGGTGTGGCCGCCTTGTTCGAGCCCTTCGTCCGGCATTACTACGGTCTGGCCGACGCCGAGGATGTCGTCTCGCGCAGTGTCGCCGATCTTTACGGCGCAGCGATGGCGCACTGGCAACTCGGCCAGAAATTCGTCTCCGGCGAGCCGCGCATCCGCATCTACAACCCCACGCTCGATCAGCACGGCTGGCATTGCAGTCATACCGTCGTGGAAATCGTCAACGACGACATGCCGTTCCTCGTCGATTCGGTGACGATGGAAATCAACCGTCAGGGGCTGGCGTTGCATTCGGCGTTCCACCCCGTCTATCGCATTCGGCGCGATGCGACGGGCAAGCGACTGAGTGTCGCCCCGGGCAGCAGCAACGGCGGCGAGGCGACGGAAGACGACGGCAGCCGCTTCGAATCGTATATCCATATCGAGGTCGACCGGTTCTCGGAGCCGGAGCGCATTCAGGCGCTTGCCGACGGCCTGCAACGCGTGCTGGGCGATGTACGGGCGGCGGTCGAGGACTGGCGGGCCATGCAGGCCGCCGCCCACGCAGCCATCGAATCCCTCACGCAACGCGCCGCGCGCAAGGACGTGAGCGCCGATGAGCGCACCCAGATCGACGAAGCGCAGGCGTTCCTCGACTGGATGCTCGGGCGTCACTTCACGTTCCTAGGCTATCGCGACTACGAACTGGTCGAGCGCGACGGGGAACACTATCTGCAAGGCGTGACGGGCACGGGGCTGGGGGTGTTGCGCGAGTCGCGGCGCGATGCCAGCACGCCCGACGTGACTCGCCTGTCGCCGGGGGCCATTGGCATCGTGCAGGCCAGTGCGCCGATTTTCCTGACGAAAGCGAATTCGCGCGCGAGCGTTCATCGGCCCGGGTACCTCGACTACGTGGGCGTCAAACGCTTCGACGCGCAAGGCAACGTATGCGGTGAGCGGCGCTTCCTCGGCCTCTACACGTCCACCGTGTACATGGTGCCTGCCGACGAAATTCCGCTGGTGCGCCGCAAGGTCGCCGAAGTCATCCGGCGCACGGGCTTCCTGCCGAACGGGCACCTCGCCAAGACACTCGCCACGATTCTCGAACAGTATCCGCGCGACGAACTGTTCCAGATCGAGGTCGATCAGCTTGCCGACATCGCCATGGGCATCTTGCGGTTGCAGGAGCGTCAGCGCACGCGGCTGTTCGTGCGACGCGATCGCTTCGACCGTTATGTGTCCTGTCTGGTGTTCGTGCCGCGCGAGAAATTCAACACCGATCTTCGTATCCGCGTGCAGAACCTCCTGCTCGCGGCCTATCACGGCACCAGTGTCGAATTCACGCCGCAACTCTCGGAGTCGATGCTCGCGCGCATCCAGATCACGGTGCGCACCGAACCGGGCAAGGTGCCGGACGTCGACGTCAACGACCTGGAAGCCCGCATCGTCGAGACCACCCGCCGCTGGCAGGACGATCTGTCGGACGCCCTGCGCGAGCAACTCGGCGAAGAACGCGGTACGCGCGCAATGCGTCGTTACGCGCAGGCGTTTCCTGCGGGGTATCGCGAGGATTACGCCGCACGCGTGGCCGTGCGCGACGTGGCATTGATCGAGCCCCTGTTGAGCGCGCAACCGCCCGCATCGCAAACCGGCGCCTCGGACACGGCCGGCATGGGTAGCGCCACGCCGCTCGCCATGCAGTTGTACCGGCCCCTGGAAGCGTCGCCCGGCACGTTGCGTTTCAAGATCTATCAGGCGGGCGAGCCGATCGCCCTGTCGCGCAGCCTGCCCATGCTCGAACACCTTGGCGTGCGCGTGAACGACGAGCGCCCGTACCGCATCGAGCCGGCCGATACCGGCGTCGTGTGGATGCACGACTTCGGCATGACGAGTCTCGATGGCGCGGACGTCGACCTGGAGCACGCCCGCGCGCGCTTCGAAGACGCCTTCGCCCGCATCTGGGCGGGCGACGTCGAGAACGACGATCTCAATCGCCTCGTGCTTCAAGCGGGCCTGACGTGGCGCGAGGTGCGCATTTTGCGGGCGTACGCGAAGTACATACGGCAGGTCGGTTCGACGTTCAGCAATGCGTATATCGAGAACGCGCTGACCGGCAACCCGTCGATCGCGGGCATGCTGGTACGTCTGTTCCTCGCACGCTTCGACCCATCGCTCAGTGCGGATGTCCGCGATTCGCGTGCCGAGCAACTCCGTGCGCAAATCCATGCGGCGCTCGAAGACGTTCCCAATCTCGACGAAGACCGCATTTTGCGTCAGTTCCTCGGGGTGCTCGAAGCGACGCTGCGTACCAACTACTTCCAGAGCGCGAAGGACGCCCTCCAAGGCGGCGCGCAAAGCTCGCATGACCCGCACGATTCGCACAAAGCATACCTGTCGTTCAAGTTCGATCCGTCGAAGGTGCCGGGGCTGCCCGAACCCAAGCCGATGTTCGAGATCTGGGTGTATTCGCCCCGCGTCGAAGGCGTGCATTTGCGTGGGGGGCGCGTAGCACGTGGTGGCCTGCGCTGGTCGGACCGTCGCGAGGATTTCCGTACCGAAGTGCTTGGTTTGGTCAAGGCGCAGATGGTGAAGAATACGGTCATCGTGCCGGTCGGCTCGAAGGGCGGGTTCGTGGTCAAGCAGCCGCCGTCGCCGGGCGATCGCGACGCCTATCTGGCCGAAGGCGTGGCCTGCTATCAGACGTTTCTGCGCGGACTGCTCGACCTCACCGACAACTATGTCGACGGCCAACTGGTGCCGCCGCCGCAGACGGTGCGCATCGACGGCGACGATCCTTATCTCGTTGTCGCAGCCGACAAGGGCACGGCCACGTTCTCGGACTACGCGAACGCCATTTCCGCCGAATACGGTTTCTGGCTGGGCGACGCTTTCGCCTCGGGGGGCTCCGTCGGCTACGACCACAAAAAAATGGCCATCACCGCGCGCGGTGCGTGGGAGTCCGTCAAGCGGCATTTCAGCGAGATGGGCGTCGATACGCAAACGCAGGACTTCACGGTCGTGGGCATTGGCGACATGTCGGGCGACGTGTTCGGCAACGGCATGCTGCTCTCGCGGCACATCCGGCTCGTTGCCGCATTCGATCATCGCCACATCTTCCTGGACCCCACGCCGGACGCGGCGACGTCGTTTGCGGAGCGTGAGCGGCTGTTCCAGTTGCCGCGTTCCAGTTGGGCCGACTACGACGCGAAGTTGATCTCGCCGGGCGGGGGCATCTTCGCGCGTACGGCCAAGACGATTGCGTTGTCGCCGCAAATCAGGGAATGGCTCGGGGTCGATGCCACCGAGATGGCGCCCAACGATCTGCTGCGCGCACTGCTCACGGCGCCCGTCGACCTGCTCTACAACGGCGGCATCGGCACGTACGTCAAGGCAAGCACCGAGACGCACGCCCAGGTCGGCGACCGGGCGAACGACGGCCTGCGGGTCAATGGGGCGGAGCTGCGCTGCAAGGTCGTGGCCGAGGGCGGCAATCTCGGGCTCACGCAGCTCGGCCGCATCGAGTATGCGCAACACGGCGGGCGCATCAATACCGATGCCATCGACAATTCTGCGGGCGTCGACTGTTCCGACCACGAGGTCAACATCAAGATCTTGCTGGGTCTCGTCGTCACCGATGGCGAGATGACACTGAAGCAGCGCAATGCGTTGCTCGCGGAAATGACCGAGGAAGTCGGCACGCTCGTGCTACGTGACAACTATCTGCAAACGCAGGCGTTATCGCTTGGCCGGCTGCGCTCGGCGGCGGCGCTCGACGCAGATGCACGTTTCATGCGCTATCTGGAAAGGGCGCAGCGGCTGGCGCGCGCTATCGAGTTTCTGCCCGATGACGAAGCGCTCGACGCGCGCCGCGCGGCAGGTTCAGGGCTGACCTCGCCGGAGCGGGCGGTGCTGATGGCTTACAGCAAGATGTGGCTGTACGACCTGTTGCTGGCAAGCGATCTGCCGGACGCGGATTTCGTCGCCGAGGGGCTGCCATCCTACTTTCCGACACCGCTTGCCGCCCGCTGTGGCGCGGCAATGCAGCGTCACCCGCTCAAACGGGAAATTCTCGCGACGATGCAGGCCAATGCGCTTGTCAACCGGGCCGGGGTGACGTTTGTTCATCGGCTCAGCGAAGAGACCGGGGCGGAGCCCGCGGACGTTGTGCGGGCAAGTCTAGCTGCGCGCGGCGCCTTCGGACTGGACGCCTTGTGGCGCGATATCGATGCGCTGGACGCCCGGGTGTCGCATGAAACGCAGGCGTCGCTCTTCGCTGCGCTCGACCAGTGGCACGAGCAGGCGACATTGTGGTTCCTGCGTCGGCGGCTCACGGATGTACCGCAGACCGTCGCGCGCTTGCGCAGTGTGCTCGATCCCATCTTGCCGACACTCGACACGCTGGTGAGCGGCGACGCGGCGCAAGAGGCACAAGCCCGATGTCAGGCGATGATCGACGCCGGGGTGCCACCGCTGCTCGCGCAAACGGCGGCGGGTATCGGGGCGCGCGTGGCGCTGCTCGACATTGCCGAAGTCGCCAGCACCACCGGATGCGAGCCGGCGCTCGCGGCGCAGGTGTATTTCGCACTCGATGCGCCGCTCGGCTACGGCTGGCTGCACACCGGCGTGCTCGGTCTGCCGATGCAGACGCACTGGCAGCGACTCGCGCGCGCCACGTTGCTCGAAGAACTGTCGGTCTTGCGGCGACGTCTGACCGCGAGCGTGCTCGACCGGGCAAGCCGTGGGCCGGGCGACGCTGCGCCGTCGGACGAGACCGCACAGGGCAGCCCTGCGAGCCGACTGGTGGCGAACTGGCAGACCGCGCATGCCGAAGCGCTCGCCCGCTATCACCGCGTGCTGGCCGATCAGGTCGCGACAGGCAACGCGGACCTTGCCATGTTGTCGGTCAGCCTGAAATCGCTGGCGGAGGTTGGGCGTTAGGGTTTTTTAAGCGTTTACACAAAAGTGGCAAACCGGCGTATGATCCGGGAAAACCCTAGGATCGAGTCAACCCGCACGCATGCTTGCCCGTCGTGCGGGTTGTCGCGTCCTGGGGTTTCGTCGATTCCTGATCCCCTGCGCAATGCCTACCGACACCCGCCCTGCGAACGGCCAGTTCGCCACGACGTTGCAGATCGTCTCCACCGTGTTCTTCACGTTCCTCTGCTATCTGACGATCGGCCTGCCGCTTGCCGTGCTGCCGTCGTTCGTTCACGTGGATCTGGCGTATAGCTCGGTGATCGCCGGGCTGGCCATCAGCGTTCAGTATCTCGCCACGCTGCTCTCCCGCCCCTATGCGGGACGCACCGCCGACGCATGGGGCCCGAAGCGTACTGTCCTGTGCGGTCTTGTCGCGTGTGGGGCCTCGGGGTTGCTCGTCGCACTGGGCGGCGTGCTCAGCGGCGTGCCGTGGCTGGCGTTGTTCGCGCTGATTGCGGGACGTCTGGTGCTCGGCTTCGGCGAGAGCTGGGTGTCCACGGGCGCGATCATGTGGGGCATCGGGCAAGTGGGTCCGTCGCACACGGCGCGTGTCATTTCATGGAACGGTGTGGCGACTTACGGTGCGCTGGCCCTCGGCGCGCCGCTCGGTGTGGCGCTCAACAATGCGTACGGCATCGAGGCGGTGGGCGGCGCGGTGGCGGCCTCCGGCATCCTCGGTCTGCTGCTGGCGCGCATGAAGCGCGCAACGCCGGTGATTCACGGCGAACGTCTGGCGTTTCGCGCCGTGCTGGGGCGCGTGCTGCCGTTCGGCATGGGCCTTGCACTGGGCTCGATCGGCTTTGGTGCCATTTCCACATTCATCACGCTCTACTACGCCAGCCATCATTGGGATAACGCCGCGCTGGCGTTGACGGCATTCGGACTGTGCTTCATGGGCGTGCGTCTGCTGCTGGGCAGCAGCATCGGGCGCTTCGGCGGCTATCGCGTCGCCATGGCCTCGTTCGCGCTCGAAGCGTTCGGCCTGATCGTGCTCGGTATCGCACCGACCGGCTTTACGGCGCTGCTCGGCGCGGCACTCTCGGGGGCAGGCTTCTCGCTCGTCTTCCCGTCGTTGGGTGTGGCCGCGGTGAACCTCGTGCCCGCCCAGAACCGTGGCGCGGCCCTCGGGGCGTACTCCGTATTTCTCGATGTCGCGCTCGGCGTAACGGGGCCGGTGGCGGGTCTTATCGTCGGCGCGTACGGCTACGCCGAGGTGTATCTGTGCGCGGCGCTGGCAGCTATTGCCGCTGTCCTTCTCACGCTGTGGATGTCGCGCAATGCGCGCGTCGGCGCGGCGCATGGCACCGAAGCCTCTGGCGAGCCGGGCGGCAAGCCGACGCGGACCGCGTCTTCGGCCTGATTTGGCCTGATTTGGCCTGATTCTGCTTGATCGCCGCGGTCCTTCCGTCCGTCGTGGACGGAGGTCGGCGTTCACCGCTACGCGCTCGTTTGCCCGGCTTGCGCCGCCACGATCGCTGCCAATCGCCTGACCAGCCCGGGAATGCGAGACGCGTCCGTGTCTCCGTAACCGATCACCAGCCCGTTGTCCGCCGGCTGCGGGTCTAGCGCAAAGCTCGACAGCGCGCGCGGGCCGATGCCTTCGCGCTGCGCCGCCGCCACGATTGCCTTGTCCGGAAACGCGGGATCGAGACGTACCGTCAGATGCAATCCGCAGCGCTCTCCGATGACCGCGTATGCGGGATCGAAGTGCGTGGCCAGTGCCTCGCGCAACGCCGTCTGACGCTCCCGGTACAACCGCCGCATCCGTCCCAGATGCCGTGCGAACTGCCCGCTGCGAATGAAATCCGCGAGCGCCAGCTGCTCGAAGCGATGGCCGCCACGCAGGAGTTCATCGAGCGCGTCGCGGGCTTGTGCGGCGAGCGTCGTCGGCAAGATCAGAAAGCCCAGGCGCAACGCCGGGAACATCGTCTTGCTGAATGTCCCGACGTAGACGACAGGGGCGTCCGGCACCATGCCCTGCATCGCGGCGATCGGTTCGCCCTGATGGCGAAACTCGCTGTCGTAATCGTCTTCGAGAATCCATGCGCCGTGGCGTCGCGCCTGCGCGATCAGATCGAGGCGGCGCGACGCCGACAACACGCTCCCGAGCGGGTATTGATGCGATGGCGTCACATACACCAGCCGGGGCGGCGATCGTTCCCAAAGACCTTCCGGAATCACGATGCCCTCGTCGTCGACACGCAACGCCTGCAAGCGCACGTCGCTCGTATGGAAGGCGGCCTTCGCGCCGCGATATCCGGGGTCTTCCATCCACACCGTATCGCCCGGGTCGGTGAGCAGACGCACGCAAAGAATCAATGCCTCATGCGCGCCTTCCGTGATGACGACTTGCGACGCGTCGCAGCGCACGCCGCGAGAGATGCGCAGGTGGCTGGCGATGGCATCGCGCAGCGCCGGTTCGCCGAGCGGGTCGCCGTAATGATAGTGACGCGGCTGCGCCTCGCGCATCACACGCTCCAGCGTACGACGCCACGTGCTGGCCGGAAAGCGGGTGAGGGCGGGCACGCCCGGTGTGAAAGGCAGCGGCGTTTCGTCGGCGCGCGCGGCGTGGCGCGTGGCGGGCAGGCGCTGGATGCGGCGCGAAGCGAGCGGCGTGCTGCCGGTTTGCGTCGCGATGGCGGGCGCGGCCTGCGTGGTGTGCGTTCGGACAATCGTTTTGGCCACCTGTGCCGCCTGCGCGGCGATGTCCGGATCGAGCGAAAGCTGCGCGACACGTGTGCCGAGCCGGTGCGGGACGATGAAGCCCTCGGCGGCGAGCTGATCGTAGACGATCGACACGGTGTTGCGCGAGACGGCAAGGTCCTCGGCGAGCGTGCGCGACGCCGGGAGCCGCGCGCCGGCAGGCAGGCGTCCTTCCAGAATGGCATGCTTGAGACGCGAGAGCAGTTGCTTCTGGAGCGAGGTACTGCGACCCGGGCCGGTCGCAAGCGGACTGTCGAAAAGCGCGGCGACGTTTTCGGGCGCAGGCTCGGCGGCGGCGAGTCGGGATTTGGGCAGCGAAGTCATGGCACCAAGAGATTGGCTTTGAGTGGTGCTTTTCATCGTACCACCGAAGCGATAACTTAAGTATCGCCACCATCTTGCCAGCCACTTGCCGGAGATCAGACAGCCATGACCGACGCCCCGAACTTCAACGATTACGATCAGCCGATCGGCCCGCCGCTGCCCGACTGGAAGCCACGTGCATTCCCGCCGCGCACGCCGATCCAGGGGCGCTACTGCCGTCTGGAGCCGATCGACGTGGAGCGTCACGCAAAAGACCTCTTCGACGCCTATGCCACCGCCCCCGACGGCCGGGACTGGACTTACATGAGCGGCGGTCCGTTCCCGGACTTCGACAGTTACTACGCCTATGCCACCAAACTCGCGGCGTCCACCGATCCGCTGCATCACGCGATCGTCGATACCGTGACCGGCAAAGCCGTCGGGACGCTGGCGCTCATGCGCATCGATCCGGCGAACGGTGTGGTGGAAGTCGGCCACGTGGCCTATTCGCCGTTGCTCAAGCGCACGCGTGCGGGAACGGAAGCCCAGTATCTGCTGATGCGTCGCGCGTTCGATGAACTCGGCTATCGCCGCTACGAGTGGAAGTGCGACGCACTGAACGCGCCGTCGCGTCGCGCGGCCGCCCGCTATGGCTTCACGTTCGAGGGCATCTTCCGACAGGCCATCGTTTATCGTGGCCGAAGCCGGGACACCGCGTGGTTCTCGATCATCGACAGCGAATGGCCGGCCATCAGCCGTGGCTTCGAGCAGTGGCTTTCGCCGGAGAATTTCGACGCCCACGGCCAGCACCGTGCTGGACTGGCCGCATTGATCGCCGCCGCCCGGGCCTGAGCCCGTCGCGAGACACAAAACGAACGGCCCGCCGAACCATGGTCCGGCGGGCCGTTTTTGTCACGTTATGCTTCGATACGACGTACAGCGGTGGCTGGATCAGCCAGGGAAGAAGACGAACTTCAGCACGAACAGCGCTGCGATGACCCAGGCGGCCGGATGCACGTCCTTCGCGCGGCCCGTGAACAGCTTGAGCACGGCGTACGAGATGAAGCCGAAGGCCAGACCCGTGGCGATGGAGTACGTGAACGGCATGGCCAGCGCGGTGAGTGCCGCAGGCGTGGCTTCGGTGACGTCGTCCCACTCGACGTCGAGCAACTCGCGCAGCATCAGGCCTGCCACATAGAGCAGGGCCGGTGCAGCGGCATAGGCCGGAACCGAGCCTGCGAGCGGCGCGATGAACAGCGCGAGGATGAACAGCACGGCAATCGTGAGCGCCGTGAGACCCGTGCGGCCACCGGCCTGAACGCCCGAGGCGCTCTCGACATACGCCGTCGTGCTACTCGTGCCCAGCAGCGAACCGATGAAGATCGCGATGGAGTCGGCGAACAGGGCGCGTCCCAACCCCTTGTAATGCGTGCCTTCGAGCAGTCCGGCGCGCTTGGCCACGCCCATGAGCGTGCCCGTCGCATCGAACACTTCCACCAGCACGAACGCCAGAATCACGTGCACGAAGCCGGCGTGCAATGCCCCGGGAATGTCGAGCTGGAGGAACGTCGGCGCCAGGCTCGGGGGCATGGCGAACACGCCCTGGAACTGGTTCAGGCCGAGCACCATCGAGAGCACCGTCACCACCAGAATGCCGATCAGGATGGCGCCACGCACGCGCAGGGCGTCGAGCACGGCGATCAGGAAGAAACCGAAGATCGCGAGCAGCGCCTGCGGCGAATGGAGGTCGCCCAGACCGATCTTCGTGGCCGGATTGGCGACGACCACCCCGGCGTTACCGAGGGCGATGATCGCGAGGAACAGACCGATACCCGCAGCGATGGCGCATCGCAACGATTTGGGTACCCCGGCAATGAGCCAGGATCGCACGCCCGTTACCGTCAGGATGATGAACAGACACCCCGAGATGAACACAGCCCCCAGCGCTTGCTGCCATGTGTAGCCCATCGCGCCCACGACCGTGAAGGCGAAGAAGGCGTTGAGGCCCATGCCCGGCGCCATGCCGATCGGGTAGTTCGCCACGAAGGCCATCACGACCGAGCCGATGGCGGCCGCAAGACATGTCGCCACGAACACGGCGCTCTTGTCCATGCCGGTCGTGCCGAGAATGTTCGGGTTCACGAAAATGATGTACGACATGGTCAGGAAGGTCGTGAGACCCGCCACCATTTCCGTCCGTACATTGGAGCCATGCTCCTCGAGTTTGAAGAATTTGGTCAGCAACGTGCTCTCCTTGTGACTTTGTTATGCCGTTGTCCGTGTGCAGCGGGGGCGCGCGCATTGTACTGCGCGCGCGTGCGCGCCACCGAATTTGCAGACGAGTTTGTCAGAACTTCATGCGCATGCCCACCCCGAAAGTATTCCCGGCTTCCAGACCGGAGACCTTGTCGTTGAGGTAGGCGGTGTACACATCGGTACGTTTGGAGAGGCTGTAGTCGTAGCCGATCGCCCAGGTGTTGCGGCTGCTGTTGTTCGCGCCCGAGTTCTTCGTATAAGCATAGGACGCCATCACGTTGCCGCCACCCAAAGGCACGGTAAAGCCGAGCTGTCCGCCATTGGATGTCAGATTGCCGCCGGTGATGGTGTTCTTGATGTACTGATACTGCCCGAAGAGCTTGACGATCCTGAAGTCGTACGTGAGGCCGGCTTGCACCGCCTGCTGATTGCGAAAGCCGGTGATGCCGGCCTGATCGTCGGGCACCGAGTCGAACTTCACTTGCTGGTAGGCGAGGGTGGCGGCGAGCGGGCCGTGGAAGTACATCGCGGCGGCGCTCCATTTGTTTTGTCCTGTCTCGCCCGCCTTGTTGCCGAACGCATACGAGAAGCTCGCGCCGAGTCCCTTGTAGTCGGGCGTGGCGTACATCACGGCATTGCTCCAGCCCGAGTCGCCCACAATGCCCTGACCGGCGAGGCCGAGGAACGTGTGATAGACCATCGGGCTGAACGTATAGGAATCGACGAACGGGTTGAAGAGAATCGTCGAGACGAAGTACGACGTGGTGAGCCGGCCCATCGTGACCGTGCCGAGCGTATTCGATTGCAGGCCGACGTAGGCGTTGCGCGAGAAGAAGCTGTCGCCGGTGAAGCGGCCGTAACGGCCACTCTGCGGCAGGAAGAAGTCTTCCAGCGTGAAGATGGCCTTGAGGCCGTCACCCAGGTCTTCCGATCCTTTCATCCCCCAGTACGAGGTCGACATGCCGCCGCCGCCCTGGGTCCACGCGCGTTCACCGCCGGGGGCCTTGGCCGCGCCGACCCAGGCGTCGACCTGACCGTAAAGGGATACGTTCGATTGCGCCTGCGCGACGCCCGCCGCGCCGCAAACTGCGAGCGCGAGCGCGCCTCGCAGCCAACCTGCTGCCTTGCTCATGAATGTGTCTCCGTCTCGTTTTCGTATGTGCGTGCCTCGGACTGTCTCTTTTCACCGAAGAGTGCAAGGGGGGCACGCCTGAGTCATTGACACACTGACTTCGCATCGCGCGGTTATCGGTGTTGCGTTGAGGCGTGATCATTATTATCAAGTTGCCTCACACGAAATATCACGCGACGTTGATACTCGGTATTCCGTTGTTACCGTCACACTTTTCGGGTTAACACCGGCGGTTTGGCTATTGCATAGCGCGATTTGCGGGGCAGGACAGACAAGGAAAAGCCGCTGACCGTGGGAGGTCAGCGGCAAGGGATGAGAGGCAGGAGACGCGTGATGCGCAAGCGGCTGGAAAGACCGGTGGCGCCGGGGAATCAGCGAACGGCGCGCCAGTTGGCGTTATGGGCTTCGAGCCAGTTCTGCGCGAGGGCGGGATCGCCGTGGCGATTCGGATGAAACGACGGCAATACATATTTGAGCATCGGCCCGGCCGTACGCCAGAAGACGGCGTCGCGCCCGAAGAACATTGAGAAAAAGCCCATCCAGGTACGCGGCTTGAACAGCGTGCCGTCGTGCCAGAGATTGTTGATCGTCTGCGCGTGGCTCTCCAGCGCGAACATGAGCAGGACATAAAGGAACGACAACACGCGCTGCCGCTCGCTGCCGCCCAGCGCACGATACAAATCGAATGCGACGGCCTTGTGCTCGGTTTCCTCCGCCGCATGCCAGCGCCACATCAGGCGCATTTTCGGCTCGGCGTTCGCGAGCCAGTTGTCGTAACGCAATGCGCCGTCGCCGAAGACCGCCGTGCAGTGTTCGTACGCGGCGGTGATCGCCAGCATGTACATCGGCGAGAAGTTGCGCCGCCGGGCGAATCGGATACGTCGTGTCGCCCAGTTTTCCCAGTGGTTCACGAGCCCCTGTTTGGCGAGGTGCGCGTTGTACTGGCCATGCAGATGGCGATGGGTGGCTTCCTGTCCGATGAATTGGGCGATGTCGGCGCGAAGCTTGTCGTAGCGCGGATCCTGCGGCAGACGATCCATCGTGTCGCGTACCGAATCGATGAACGATTGCTCGCCGACGGGGAAACTCATCGACAAAGCGTTGTAATACATGGTGCGATAGGCGTCGCCGCTGTGCCAGTGACGATCGAAGCCGCTGGCCAGATCGATGCTCAGCTTGCGCACGGTCAGGGCGGAAATGTCGTTGCTCATGATGGCTGACCTCTCTTCAATGTGACGCCGACGACACCGATGATGCCGACGACACCCATGACGCCGTCTCTTGAATTTCGTAGCGAATGTGAGCATTATTCATTTTTCCGGCATCCTGCCGCAACTCGCTTCCCGCTCAGGTTTTTCGTTATGTCCTCATCCAAGCCGCCTGTCACGCCGAATGCCGCGTCCACCATGCGAAAGCGGCCCATGCAGGCGCGCGCGCAACACACCGTCGAGACCATTTTCGAGGCAACCGCTCAGGTTCTCGACGAAGAAGGCGAGGCCGCGCTCACCACCAACCGCATTGCGAAAAAGGCCGGCTTTTCCATCGGTACGCTGTATCAATATTTCCCGACCAAAGAGGCGATTCTGCTGGCGATGATTGCGCGCGAACGTCGTCGTGTCATGGACGAAATGAACGAGCGCCTCGCGCAAGCCGCCGCGCAAGGAGACGATCCGGAGCGGGTGATCCGGGAGCGAATCCGGATGCTGATCGAAGCGTTTGGCTCGGGTGGGCGTGTGAAGCGCTCGCTCATCAAGATGGCGTGGCAGATGGACCACCACGAGAATGTCATGCAGGCGATGCGCGAGGCCGCCGAACACATCGCCATTGCCATGGCGAGGCGCGACGCTCCCGAGATGCGCAAACCCACGGCCGCCACCGTCTTCGTGCTGACGCGCGCCTTCATGGGCACGCTCCGCTCGGCCGTGCTGGAGGACTCGCCATTACTTGGCACTCCGGAGTTCGAAGACGAGCTTTACCGGTTATGCTGGGGATTGTTGCGCGCCGATAACTGACGCCTCAAACGGGGCGTCTCACGAGGGAACGCTTTGCATGGGCGAGATCGTCAAGGCGGTAAGCATTCTGGCAGGTGGCGTCGGTATCTTCCTCATCGGCATGTCGATGATGACCGATGGCCTCAAACTCGCCGCTGGGCCGGCGCTGGAGCGGATTCTCGCCGGTGCAACGCGAACGCGCTGGCAAGCTTTTGCCTCAGGCGTGCTCGTGACCGCCATCACGCAAAGCTCGTCGGTCGTGACGATTGCGACGATCGGCTTCGTGAACGCTGGATTGCTCAAGCTCGGCGGTGCGCTCTGGCTCATGTTCGGCTCCAACCTCGGCTCTACCATGATGGGGTGGATCGTTGCGGTCATCGGCCTCAAGTTCAATATCGACGCATTCGCATTGCCGATGATCGCCGTCGGCGTGGCGATGCGCCTGAGCGGTGCGGGCACCCGACGCGGTGCCATCGGCAATGCGCTTGCCGGTTTCGGCCTGCTCTTCTTCGGCATTTCGCTGCTGCAATCGGCGTTCATCGATATGGCCGGCATGATCCGCATGCCCGACGGCGACGGGCCGCTCGACGTGCTGATGCAGGTCATCGTCGGTTTCGTGCTCACGTGCATCGTGCAGTCGTCCGCCGCTGCGATGGCCATTACGCTGACGGCGGCGCAAAACGGCCTGCTGAGCGCACAAGGTGCGGCTGCCGTCGTGATCGGTGCAAACATCGGCACGACGCTGACGGCCGTGATCGCGGCGATCGGGGCCACGCCGAACGCTCGCCGCGCCTCGATGGCGCACGTGGCGTTCAACGTTGTCGCCGCCGTGGTCGCGCTGCTGCTGTTGCCGTGGATGATCCGCGCCATCTCGGCGGGTATGACGTGGATGGGATACGACACCGATCCTGCCATCAAGCTCGCGATCTTCCATACGACATTCAACGTGCTGGGCGTACTGCTGATGATTCCGCTCGCCACGCCGTTGCTTCACTGGTTGCAGCGGCGCTTCCGGACCCGTGAGGAAGACGAAGGCGCGCCACAGTTTCTCGACGACAACGTGTTGCAGGTGCCGCAACTGGCCGTGGACGCGCTCAAGCGTGAAGTCGAGCGCCTTGGCGCCATGAGTCGGCATATGGTGCGTGGCGCGCTCACAGGCATGAGCCCGGGCGTGCTGGCGCAGGAGCACGCGTCGGTGACACGACTGGGCAGCGTTTGCCAGTCGTTTGCAGAGCGCATGAGTCGCGTGGCGATGGAGGCCGGCTCCGCCGAACGACTCGCCGATACCTTGCGCACCCTGCGGTACTACGAGAGTGCCGCGGAGCAGGCGATCGCCGCTGCCGCGTTGCAGGACCAGACGGCGACGGCCACGGGGCTCTCCGACGTGTACACGTCGTTCCTGCGTGAGTCGACCGCGTTGCTCGATCACATCGAAAGCGATGCGTTGCCCGTGGACGGCGGCGACTCTCTCGGCACGCACGCCGTGGCGATGGAAGCCGCCTACGGCGGGCTCAAGGCCAAGTTGCTCGCCGATGGCGCTGCGGGCAATGCGCGCATCTCGGTGATGGAAGAGGCGTTGCGTCGCTACAGCGCGCTGCGGCGTGCGTTGCAACAGACGATCAAGGCCAGCACACGCCGGGCAAAGGGCACGGATCCGATCGACTGAGCCATCGGCGTCCGCGGCGTCTGCGGCGCTTGCGCAACGCAACATGCGTGGCTAGAATAAGGACAGATTTTTGGCATTGGCGGACCATCGCCGGTGTCACGTAAGCGTTCACGTCATCCAACGCATTCCCCGCGACAGCGGCCGGTGATCCGGCGACTCGGTCGAGGGGCGTGCGTTCGCTGGTGAACGGCCGGTCAGCCCATTCAGCGCTGTTCCGGGTTCTCTGAGCGCCACAAGCGCCGTCTCTCCCCGATTTGCCTGTTTCGATCCGATCCCCCGTTGCGGTTGTTCGTCTGCCGGCTGGCGTCTGTCGTTTCTTGTTGGGCGTACGCGTCTTTGTGTCTTTGCGTCTCTACGTCTTCAAGCTTTCGTTCAGCGCCGCGCGGCAACCCTTGGAGTTTTTTCGTATGTCGTCCTCCGCTGCATCGGCCCATCAGACGGCCGCCGCGCCCGCCAACGCTACGGCGTTGCTCCTGCGCTTTTCGCTAAACGTTTTTCTCGCATGCCTGACGATCGGCATGTCCCTGTCCGTCGTGCCGCTATTCGTGCATAACACGCTGGGCTATCACAACGTCATCGTCGGTTTCGCCGTGGGCGTGCAGTCGCTCGCCACGGTGCTAACCCGCAAGTTCGCCGGACGCACGGCTGATCAGCGCGGCGCACGCGTTGCACTGATACGCGGTCTGTCGTTCGTCGCGCTGTCCGGCGTTGCGCTGCTCGCCACCAGCCTGCTGTCGATCGCGCCTGCGCCGCGCCTGGCCATGTTGACGGTGGCGCGTTTGCTGCTCGGTGTTGGCGAGAGTCTGGTCATTACGGGCACGCTCACGTGGGCCATCGGCAGCCTCGGCGCGCCGCAATCGGGGCGAGTGATGTCGTGGACCGGTGCCGCCGTCTTTGGCGGATTTGCGGTCGGGGCGCCGCTGGGACTGGCATTGTATGGATCGACGGCACTCGTGGGTGTCGCTGTCGCGATCTGTCTGCTGCCGCTCGCCGGTTGGGCCGTCATCGCGCGTATCCCCGGTGTCGCGCCCGCGCATCACGCGGGCGGCGCGTTGCCGTATTCGCAGGTGCTGCGCATCGTGTTTATGCCCGGCCTGGCGCTCGCGTTGCAGGGCGTTGGCTTTGCCGTGGTCGGTGCGTTCGTGGTGTTGTACTTCGAAGCGTCGCGCTGGACGGGTGCCGCGATCGCGCTGTCGGCTTTCGGCGCGGCATTCGTGCTCATGCGGCTCATCGGCGGACGCTGGCCCGAGCGCCTCGGCAATCTGCGTGTGGCACAAGTCTCGCTCGCTGTCGAAGCGATCGGTCTGCTCATCGTCTGGCAAGCGCCCGTGGCTTGGCTGGCGCTGCTCGGCACGGCATTGGCCGGTGCGGGCGCATCGCTGATCTTCCCGTCGCTGGGCATCGAAGTGGTCAAGCGTGCGCCGGCGGCCAGCCGTGGCACGAGTCTGGGCACTTACGCGGCGTTTCAGGACATTGCGATTCTCGCCACCGGGCCGCTGGCCGGCGCCGTTGCCAACCCGTTCGGTTACCGCGCCGTGTTCCTGTGCGGCGCCATCGCAGCGGTCATCGGGGTCATGGTGGTGGTCACATTGCGCGCGCGGCAGCGCTGATTGTTGGCACGCAGCAACGGTGTCGCTGCGTGCCAATTTACCCACGGCATCACCACGGCATCACGTCCTTACGACATTCCCGACGATCGAGATTTAAGAAAACGCTGAAAGATTGAGGAAGCGTTCCATATCGGGAGGTGTCCTATGGTTTACAATCCGGCTCGGCCTCCCAATCACAGAAGGGGATGGCAGGGTGAGAAACGTCGCAAACGGCTTACGGGCCGGGCGTGACGTCCGGAGACAATGCCTCCGGGCCCCGCGGAAGCGATTCTCGTATGGCGGGAATCGCGAGGTCTTCAGAGCGGTCGAGTAGGTAAGGCAGCGTGATCGTGCGAGTGGTCCGGGTGCAGCGTTGCAGTCAATTCAGGCTGCTGGGCAGCCGAGGTTCGAAGTGGAGACCATGAGTACTATCGCTAGCGGTGTCAAAGCCAACGCGCAGACGCGCGAGATCGAGGCGAAAGCCTACGCAAAAGCGACCTGGCGTTTGTTGCCGTTCCTTTTCCTGTGTTACGTCGCGGCCTATCTGGACCGCGTGAATGTCGGCTTCGCCAAGCTGCAAATGCTGAACGACCTCCAGTTCAGCGAGACCGTCTACGGTCTGGGCGCCGGCATCTTCTTCATCGGCTACTTCTTCTTCGAAGTGCCGAGCAACATCATCATGCACAAGGTCGGTGCGCGCCGCTGGATTGCGCGCATCATGATCTCGTGGGCCGTGCTCTCGGCAGCGACGCTGTTCGTGACGACGCCCACGCAGTTCTACGTCGTGCGCTTCTTCCTCGGTGTGGCCGAAGCGGGCTTCTTCCCCGGCATCGTGCTGTATCTCACGTACTGGTTCCCGGCCCAGCGCCGTGGTCGCATGAACGCGCTGTTCATGATCGGCATTCCCGTTGCGGGCGTGTTCGGTGGTCCGCTCTCGGGCTGGATTCTGCAAGCGTTCAACGGTGTGGGCGGCTGGAAGGCATGGCAATGGCTGTTCTTCATCGAAGCCATTCCGTCGGTCATTCTCGGTGTGATCACGCTGATGTACCTGCCCAACGGCATTCGCGCCGCGAAGTGGCTCACGGAAGACGAAAAGGCCGTGCTCGAGCGCAACATCGCGCAGGACAGCGCGGGCAAGGCGCCGCAATCGGTCGCGTCGGTGTTCACGAACGGCCGCGTGTGGCTCATGGCCGTGATCTACTTCTGCTGCATGATGGGTCTCTACGGCATTGGCTTCTACCTGCCGACGCTCATCAAGGCCAGCGGCGTGAAGAGTGCGCTCGACGTCGGTCTGCTGACCGCCATTCCTTACGCCTGCGCCGTCGTCAGCATGATCGGTGTGGCGCGCAGCTCGGACCGTACGCGTGAGCGTCGCTGGCACTTTGCCGTGGTGTCGCTCGCCGGCGCCGTCGGTCTGTATCTGAGCACGGTGTGGGGCAGCAATGTGCCGCTCGCCATGGTGGCGCTGTCGGTCGGCACGGCCGGCATGCTCGCAACGATGCCGGTGTTCTGGACGTACCCGAGCGCGCTGCTCGTCGGCGGCTCCGCGGCTGCCGCCATCGGCATGATCAACTCGATCGGCAATCTGGCGGGCTTCGTCAGCCCGTTCGTGATCGGCTGGCTCAAGGATGTGACGCAAAGCACGAACGCAGGCATGTACTGCGTGTCGGCCGCGCTGGCACTGGGTGCCGTGCTGGCGCTGACCCAGTCGAAGGAACAGGTCAATCGCTGATCGTTCGTTCCGGAGGGGGAAGTGAAGGGCGGCGTCGCCCGCACTTCCTCCGGCTGCCTTCACTGCAAGCGGTAATGCGGTGAAGCGAGGTCAAAAAAAAGCGGGTCCACGCAAATGGACCCGCTTTTTTATTGGCAGCTGTCGGCGCAATCCTTGCGGACTTACGCCGACAGCGCCGTCGTACAAGTCGTACGGAAGCGACTGTCGGCTGACGACTTACGCCTTGGCGACGCTTGCCAGCGCAGCGTTGAACGTCTTGCTCGGGCGCATGACTTGTTCGAGCTTTGCGAAGTCCGGCTTGTAGTAGCCGCCGATGTCGGTCGGCTTGCCTTGCACGTCGGCGAGTTCGCCCACGATGGTCTTCTCGTTCTCGGTCAGTTGCTTGGCGAGCGGGGCGAAGACCTTGGCCAGTTCGGCGTCGTCCTTCTGCTCGGCAAGTTCCTGCGCCCAGTACATTGCCAGGTAGAACTGGCTGCCACGGTTGTCCAGCTCGCCGGTCTTCGGCGACGGACCCTTGTTGTTGTCGAGCAGCTTGCCCGTAGCGGCGTCGAGCGTCTTGGCGAGGATCTTGGCGCGTTCGTTACCCGTCTTGATGCCGAGGTCTTCCAGCGACACGGCCAGCGCCAGGAATTCACCCAGCGAGTCCCAGCGCAGGTGATTCTCTTCCACCAGTTGCTTGACATGCTTCGGTGCCGAACCGCCGGCGCCCGTTTCGTACATGCCGCCACCGGCCATGAGCGGCACGATCGAAAGCATCTTGGCGCTGGTGCCCAGTTCCATGATCGGGAACAGGTCGGTCAGGTAGTCGCGCAGAATGTTGCCGGTCACCGAGATGGTGTCCAGGCCACGGATCACGCGCTCGAGCGTGTAACGCATGGCGCGCACTTGCGACATGATCTGGATATCGAGACCGGTCGTGTCGTAATCCTTCAGGTACTTTTCGACCTTCTTGATCAGTTCGGCTTCGTGCGGACGGTACGGGTCGAGCCAGAACACGGCCGGCATGCCCGAGTTGCGCACGCGGTTCACTGCGAGCTTCACCCAGTCACGGATCGGCGCGTCCTTGACCTGGCACATACGCCAGATGTCGCCGGCTTCCACGTTCTGCGAGAGCAGCACTTCGCCCGTGGCGATGTCGACGATGTTCGCCACGCCGTCTTCGGCGATCTCGAACGTCTTGTCGTGCGAGCCGTACTCTTCCGCCTTCTGCGCCATCAGGCCGACGTTCGGCACCGTACCCATGGTGGTCGGGTCGAATGCACCGTTTGTCTTGCAGAAGTTGATGATTTCCTGATAGATGCGAGCGAACGTGCTTTCCGGGATCACGGCCTTCGTGTCCTTCGGCCGGCCGTCGGCGCCCCACATCTTGCCGCCGATGCGGATCATGGCAGGCATCGAAGCGTCGACGATCACGTCGTTCGGTGCGTGCAGGTTCGAGATGCCCTTGGCCGAGTCGACCATCGCGAGTTCCGGACGGTGCTCGTGGCAGGCGTGCAGATCGCGAATGATCTCTTCGCGCTGCGTGCTCGGCAGGGCTTCGATCTTCTCGTACAGGTTCACGAGACCGTTATTGACGTTCACACCCAGTTCGTCGAACAGCTTGCCGTGCTTTTCGAAGGCTTCCTTGTAGAAGATCTTCACGGCGTGGCCGAAGACGATGGGGTGCGAGACCTTCATCATGGTGGCCTTCACGTGCAGCGAGAACATGACGCCGGTCTTGCGTGCGTCTTCCATCTGCTCTTCGTAGAACTCGCACAGCGCCTTCTTGCTCATGAACATGCTGTCGATGATTTCGCCGTCGAGCAGCGAGACCTTCGGCTTGAGCACGATCGTCTTGCCGCTGTTGGTGACGAGCTCCATACGGACGTCGCGGGCCTTGTCGATCGTCATCGACTTTTCACCGTGGTAGAAGTCGCCATGCTTCATGTGCGCGACGTGCGTGCGCGAAGCCATGCTCCACTCGCCCATGCTGTGCGGGTGCTTCTTGGCGTAGTTCTTGACGGCGAGCGGTGCGCGGCGGTCCGAGTTGCCTTCGCGCAGGACCGGGTTGACGGCCGAGCCGAGGCACTTCGAATAGCGCTTCTGAATGGCTTTCTCTTCGTCGGTCTTCGGATCTTCAGGATAGTCCGGGACCTTGTAGCCCTTCGACTGAAGTTCCTTGATGGCGCTCTGGAGTTGGAAAACCGATGCGCTGATGTTCGGCAGCTTGATGATGTTCGTGTTCGGGTCCTGCGTCAGACGGCCCAGTTCGGCGAGGTTGTCCGGCACGCGTTGTTCTTCGGTCAGGAATTCGGGGAATTCGCCGAGGATACGGCCCGAGACCGAAATGTCGCTCGTCTCGATCGCCACGCCCGCCGGGGCGGTGAAGGTGCGGATGATCGGAAGGAAAGAGCCGGTGGCCAGAAGCGGTGCTTCGTCGGTCAGGGTGTAGATGATGCTGGGTTGCTGCGTACTCATCGCTGGTCTCGGATTCAAGAATCAGGAAAAGGTGGGGGAACGCCGCCGACTGGGGTGACAGTCCGCTAGCCATGACAAATTTCCCCCGATTGTGACACGGGTCGGGGGCAAAACTGAAATGCCTTTTCGTAATGTGAATGCTCGGGTCTTATATAAGACTGGCACGGAAGTCCCCATAACGCCGTCGAAAACCCCGCAGGCCGGGGCGGCGTGGGTAACAGACAGCGATTTGGAAGGCATTTGATGAGCGAATTCATAATGATTTTCTTTATTCAATAGTAAAAATCTATGAAAAACCGGCGATGAATTTCGGCGTGAGTCCGCGCCAGTCCGTTCTGCCGACCAGAAGCCGGTCATCTGTGTTCGCCGTCCAACAGGCTGATTTCCTGCTTGTCAGCGCTTGCGCCTTGCGCTCTAATGGCGCCCAACGTACCGGCCCCGGGCGACCTACGCCCGGGTGCAGTCATCCCCCCCCCGACTTCCGCCGGACGTTCGCCATGACGTCGCACGCAAAAGAGATGCGCGCGCGACGTGGTTCGGCCATGCAGTTGCAATAAGCAAAACAATCAACAAGCCAGCAAGACGCTACCGGCAGTGCCGGAGGTTTCGTCGTACCGGGGGTTCATTGAATGTCTGTTTTATCGAGTAGCCGACGCGTCATCGTCGCGGCGGCGGTTGCCGTTGTCATGACGTCGGTCGCGCATGCTGCCGACACATCGGCGGCGTCCGGCGCGAACACGCGCGATCCTGCCATCACGCAGGCCCGTGCCTTCATGAAGGCCAAATCGCCGGAAGAGGCGTATGCGGTGCTGGCGCCGCTCGAAGGCCGTCTTGCCGGGGATGCGGAGTACGACTACCTGCTCGGCATTGCGGCGGCCGACACGCGGCACCTCGACGTTGCCGAGCGTGCGTTGAAGCGAACTGTGGCGCAGCGCCCCGGGGACGGGCCCGCGCGACTCGAACTCGCTCGCGTCTATTTCGCGCTGGGGCAGCGAGAGGACGCGCGACGTGAATTCGAGAGTGTGGCGTCCGGCGATGTACCGGAGGGTGTCAGGCCGGTGATTCAGGCCTATCTGAACGCCATCGACGTGCCGGTCGGGGAACGTACGGCGGTGACCGGTTATGTCCAGGGCAATTTCGGACGCGACACCAACGCCAACAATGCCACGACCAATTCGTCCATCGCCATTCCGTCGCTGGGCGGTCTCGTCTTCGTACTCGACGGCACGGCGCGCGGCACGCCGGCGAACTTTGGGGACGTGAGCGGTGGCGTGCTCGTGCGTCACGCGGTGACGGACCATCTCGTCGTCTCGGGCGGTGCGGATTTCGACATTCGTCGGTATGGCGGCAACGCTCGCGCTTTCGATCAGGGCAGCTATACGTTGCAGCTCGGCGCGAACTGGTTGTCCGGCCCGAACAACTTTGGCGTGCAGTACGTCAATCAGCACATGTGGCTCGACGCCGAGAGCTATCGCAATCTGAACGGTTTCTCGGCGCAATGGACGAGGGATCTCGGCAACGGGCTTCAGGCAGCCGCGTTCGGGCAATACACGCCGCTGCGCTACATGGGCACGAACGTGCGCGACGTCAACCGGGCAGTCGGCGGGGCGTCGGTGGTCAAGGGGTTCTCGAGCGTTTATGGCGCACCCGTCGTTTTTGCGTCGATGTATGGCGGACGCGAAAGTCCCAAGGACGGCAATGCGGCGGCGTTCGGCAACGATCTGTGGGGCGGGCGCACCGGTGGCGAATGGCACGTCATGCCCAATCAGGTGCTGTTCGCGAGCGTGAGTTTCGAGCGGCGCGATTACGACACGCTCGACAGCATGTTCCTAGTGGAGCGGCGCGATCGCCAGCTCGATGTGCGGGCTGGCTACTCCTACTTCGTCACGAAAGCTTTCTCGATCACGCCGCAATACAGCTTCACCCGAAATCGTTCCAGTCTGACGTTGTACGACTATCACCGGAGTGTTTATGAAATCGTCGCTCGCTATGACTTCCGCTAAGACACGTCGTGCGCCGCGTGGGCGTCGGACGGCGATGTCGGTCGATGGCTGTCTGTTGAACATCGGGTTGACGCGACGTATGACAGCCTTCGCGCCGCGTACGGTCTCCACGCAATGCGATGTCCGCTCGGCCGCCGTTGCCAATCGGGCTTGGACGCGACTCGCGAATTCGCTTCGCGTCATCGCGGCGACGGCGATGATCGCATGTGTGTCGCATGTGAACGCGCAAACCATCGCGTTCGATCCCAGCCGCTATGCCGGGCCGACATCGTCGATCGTCGGCGCGGGGGGCGGTGACGGTGCGCGGCCCGTAACGCCGGGGGTTCAACCCGGGCTCTATGTCTCTGTGCTGGAGGGTGCGATTGCCGTCACGAATTCCGGCGGCTCGGCAATCTTTTCGCCCGGACAGTTCGGCTTCGTCCCGCCAACGACAGCGCCACCGATTATCTTGCCTCAGAATCCGGGGCTGGCGTTCGCGCCGCGGCCGTCGCCGTTTTTGCCGCCGCCGGCGCAGAACGACACCGTCCCGCCGCCCCCGATCCTGGTGGCGCCACCGATAACACAATTGCCGGGCGGCTCGGGCGGGGTGGGGAATCCGGGGTCTATCGTTCCGTCACTTCCCTCGGGGCCGACGCTGCCGCCCCCCATCGTGCTGCAAAGCGGACCGGGTTACACGTTCATGAATTGGGGTTCGGACGGACTTGCGAGCCTCGGCGCGGGCACGGCGACGTTCGACGCACAGAGCGCGCTGACGAAGTTTGCGAATGGGGCGATGCCATTCGTGGTGAATTCCGCGGTGACGGTGGCCGACGCGGGCAAGCTGGACGATCTCGGATGGGGGCGCTGGACGGCAGGCGAGGTCACGGATCACGGCGTGCCGATGGACTTGTCGACGCGATTGGCGGGCATGCCATTCGTCGTGGGCAAACCCACGTTGGATGCGAATTTGCCGGTGTCCGGCACGATGACGTACGCACTCGTTGGCGCCACCAGTGCCATCGATATGGTCGCGGGCGCGACGGGCACGGTGTCGGGTTCCCTGAGCATCGCTTTTCAGAATGCGCAGTACAACGTGACGCCTAATCTGACGATCGCGATGCCGGGACGAACGTATGTGACCGGTGCTGGGGCGACGACGGTGGGACCGGACGGTGCGCGAGCGACGTTCAGCACCATGACGCAGAACGTCACGGGCGGCACATGTTCGGGCGGTGCGTGCACGTTCTCGACGCAAGGCGTGCTGACCGGCGCGGCGGCGAACAATGCGGGGATCGTCTACTCGCTGAACGGTTCGGACGTGAGGGTGATCGGCGCGGCGGGATTCAAGCGCTGACGAGTGGTGGAGGATGGGCAGGATGGGGCGCATCGGATGCACCCCATCCCGAATTCAGACGCGGAATGCAAAAAGGGCCGACGCATTGTCGGCCCTTCGAATTTGGTGGGTGGTACAGGGATTGAACCTGTGACCCCTGCCGTGTGAAGGCAGTGCTCTACCGCTGAGCTAACCACCCAAATCATTAACTAAATCAATGATTTAGTGTCGATTGCTGAAGTTCTTCTTTCGCAATCAGGAGCAGAACTTTAACTGTTTTCGTAGAACTCTGCAACCTTTCTTTTCGATCTATTTTGCTGCCGTCGTGACGATATCTCTCGATCACTTCACGCCGTTTCTTGCGATGACTCGCAAGCAGCAAAGACAGCGATTATAGGGACGTTTTCTTCATTTGGGAAGGGCCTCACGCGAAATTTTCGCAAGCCGTTCCCATTCGTCCCGGGATTCACGCAGCGGCGGCTTCACCTTCAGGTGGTTCCGGTTCCTTGCGCCAGACGCAGGTGCCCTTGATGCCTTTGTCGATACCGTTGAGCACGCCGTCGTGCAGTTCGATTTCTTCGGCGGCGGCGAGGATCACCGGCAACTCGAACTGGCGCAGCGAAATCTTCTCGCGCGTCACGCCATCGTTCCCCTGATCGCTTTCACCTTCGTCGATGACGAGACTTTCCTGACCGCGCGTCATCGCAAGATAGACGTCCGCGAGCAGTTCCGCATCGAGCAAGGCGCCGTGCAGCGTACGATGCGCGTTGTTCACGCCGAGTCGTTCGCACAGCGCATCGAGCGAGTTGCGTCGGCCGGGGAACATCTCACGCGCGCGCAATAGGGTATCGATCAGTCCGGCGCAATGCTCCATGAAAGGCGGCCAGCCCAGACGGCTGTACTCCATGTCGAGGAAGCCAAGGTCGAAGGCCGCGTTGTGAATGATGATTTCGGCGCCGCGACAGTACTCACGCAACTGCTCGGCAATCTCGGCGAACTTGGGCTTGTCGGACAGGAATTCGGTCGTCAGCCCGTGCACCGCCAGTGCGCCCGGATCGCTGTCGCGCTCGGGATTGATATAGAAGTGCAGGTTGTTGCCGGTCAGGCGGCGATTGACCAGTTCGACACAGCCGATTTCCAGCAGACGGTCACCCGTCCTGGCATTCAGGCCTGTAGTTTCGGTATCGAGGATCAGTTGTCGCATGAGGTTCGATCAGGTTGATGGACTTTCGGAATTGGCGCGCTGTGGGCCGCTTGGCCTTGCGCAGCGCGCGTATGGTGCTGAAACGGAGAGCAGGGGTCAGCCGCGGCGCAGACTCTCCACGCCGCGATTGGCCAACTGATCGGCCGCTTCATTGCCGTCGTGGCCCGCGTGGCCCTTCACCCAACGCCAGTCGATGTCATGCTTTTGCGACACGGCGTCGAGCGTCTGCCAGAGGTCGGCATTCTTCACAGGCTCCTTGGCAGCGGTCTTCCAGCCCCGCGCTTTCCAGCCGTGAATCCACTCGCTGATGCCTTTCTGGACATACTGCGAATCGGTATGCAGCACGACATGGCACGGCTTGTTCAGCGCTTCGAGCGCGCGGATGACAGCCAGCAATTCCATGCGGTTGTTCGTGGTATTCGGTTCGCCGCCAAACATTTCCTTGCGGTGTTTGCCTGCGACGAGCAGGGCGCCCCAGCCGCCGGGGCCGGGATTGCCTTTGCAGGCACCGTCGGTATAAATCTCAACTTGCGGCAAGGTCATCTCTCAAACGTTCAATCGGACGCGTCGGTCGCTTCTGCCATCTGGCGGTGGGTCGTGTTGGGTGTCGCGACCGGCGCCGCCGCCGGCTGGAGGCCGAGTATACGCTTGCGAACTTTACCGACCAAGCGCATGCCCTTGACGCGCTTGACGGCGCGCACGGCGTAAAGCGCCCCGAAGATCGGCCACCAGCGGTCGCCGGCCGGCTCCATGAATTCGAAGCGCTGCAGCCAGTGCTCGCCTCGCAGCGGCGGACGATAGCAGCCAAAGCGGCCACGATCGATGTCGAACGACAGCAGCTTGAGCCAGTCTTTCAGGCGCGTGAACGCAATCAGATCCGCCCCAGGGGGCAGGAACGGCGTGCCCGCCAGTCGCCCCAGCTCTTCGCGTGCCCCCCACAGGCTCAGGTTGTTGAAGCCCGTGATGATGACCTGTCCCTCGGGCACCAGAATGCGCTCGACTTCACGCAGAATGTCGTGCGGATTTTCGGCGAACTCGAGCACATGCGGCAGCACCACGAGATCCGTGCTGGCGGTCGCGATGGGCAGCTCGTCGAAGCGGCTCACGAGAATGTCGCGTGCGACCATGTCGGCGGCGCCGGACCCAGAGTCGCAGGATGTCCCGACGGCGGTCGTGTCGCTGGCGGCCTTGGTCATGAGAGGGGGCGCTTGCGGGCCGCGTGCGGCGGGAAGAATGAGGCCGCGGTAGGGCATGCGGTTTTCGCGCAGCGTATCGAGCTCGGGACGCCCCAGTTGCAGCGCGTGATAGCCGAACAGATCCCCGACCCATTGGTCGAAAAGGGCCTGTTCCCATGCGAGCGCGTAGCGGCCTGGCGGTGAGACGAGCCAGACGGGCCAGTCTATAATCGGACGTTCTGACATGGTGGCGAGTATATATGGATGCGCACGCAGATGCGGTGAGTACGGTGAGTGAGATAAGCAAGTCGTCGGCCGGAACACTGACCGTCTTTCCCGTCCCCGCGTTCCAGGACAATTATCTCTGGGTGATCGATGACGGCAAAGATGCCGTCGTGGTCGACCCGGGCGACGCCGCCCCCGTGCTCGCCTATCTCGATTCGCGCGGCCTCACGCTGCGCGCCATTCTCATCACGCACAAGCATGCCGATCACATCGGCGGCGTCGACGCATTGCTGGAACGGTTCGACGTGCCGGTGCATGGTCCCGCACGCGAAGCGATCGCCTGCGTCGATCATCCGCATCACGGTGGGGAGACAGTGCACATCGATGCGCCTGCGATGACGCTCGAGGTGATCGACGTTCCCGGCCATACGTCGGGTCACATTGCCTACTTCCTTGGGGCAGGGGCGGCCGGTGCGCCGCGTCTGTTCTGCGGCGATACGCTGTTCTCGTGCGGGTGCGGCCGTCTGTTCGAAGGCACCCCGGCGCAAATGCTCGCCTCGCTGGACGCGCTCGCCGCATTGCCGCCCGCAACGCTCGTGCACTGCGCACACGAATACACGCTGTCGAACATCCGGTTTGCGCTTGCCGTGGACCCGGACAATGCGGCCCTCAACGCGTGGCATCAGGAAGCGACGGCGCTGCGCGCCGCCGGTCGTCCCACGCTGCCCACGACACTCGCACAGGAGCGCGTGACCAACCCGTTCCTGCGCAGCGACGCGCCTGCCGTGATTGCGGCGGCTCAGCAGCACGTCGGGCAAACGGAACTCTCCCGCGAAGCCGTTTTCGCCGCCGTGCGCGGCTGGAAAGATACCTTCCGCTAAACGACATCGGTGCTGAACGCAAGCGCGTAATGTTGCCGACGGAAACTGTCAACAGCACGACGTGCGACGCGTTCTGTCACAAAGCGGATATTGACAGGTTCGGTGTCGCCTGCTCCTGCCCGACGAATCATCCCTAGTGCGAAGATCGACCATCTTGTCGATGGCATCGTATACGGCAGCTGCGTGACAAAGCCTTGTGAAAACGCGTGTCGGTTCGGCCACATTTCGTGAATTCGACTTAAGGGATAACCCTTGTTTTTAGGGCCTTTTTGCGTAAATTTTGCAAAAAAATTAGGCAGAATGGTTGACGCATCTGAAGGGTTTCCTTACCATCCTTGCCAATTTCATGAAGATGTAACCCAAATCGAGCCCGATCAATGCGACTTATCGTTAGCTTGCTCCTGACGCTGCTGTTGGCAGCGTGTGCCAGCACAGCGCCGACTACAGGTGCATCGAATTCCTCACCCACGGCGCAGAGCAAGTCGCCCGTCGCTTCGACCGCAAAAGGCAAGCAGCGCGTCTCCAGCGATCAGCCCATCGACCTCGACAACGATTCGATCAACGACCTGGCATACGGCAGCGACGACGCCGACCTCTGGTCGCGTATCCGTCACGGTTTCTCCATCCCCAATCTCGACACCGACCTCGCGCAGGACCGCACGCAGTGGTACGCGCAGCGTCCGGAGTACGTCGAGCGCATGATTCAGCGCTCGGAGAAATACCTGTTCCATATCGTCGAAGAGCTCGAGCGTCGCCATATGCCGACGGAACTCGCGTTGCTGCCGTTCGTGGAAAGCGCCTATAACCCGCAAGCGCTCTCGACGGCCAAGGCGGCCGGTATGTGGCAGTTCATTCCGAGTACCGGCAAGACGTACAACCTCAAGCAGAACATGTTCCAGGACGAGCGCCGCGATGTGCTCGCATCGACGACTGCCGCGCTCGATTACCTCTCGAAGCTCTATGCCATGTTCGGCGACTGGCACCTGGCGCTCGCTGCCTATAACTGGGGCGAAGGCAACGTGCAGCGGGCCATCGACCGTAATCAGGCACAGGGGCTGCCGACCGACTACCTGAGCCTGCGCATGCCGACGGAGACGCGCTACTACGTGCCGAAGCTCCAGGCGATCAAGAACATCATTGCGCATCCGGATATCTACAGCGTGAAGCTGCCGGAGATCCCGAACCACCCGTACTTCGTCAGCGTCACCACCAAGCGCGACATCGACGTGGCGCTGGCCGCCAAACTGGCCGATCTGCCGCTCGACGAATTCCGTGCGCTCAACCCGTCGTTCCGCAAGCCTGTGATTCTGGGCGCTGCGCAAACGCAGATTCTGTTGCCCTTCGATAGCGCCGAAGTCTTCCAGCGCCGTCTGAAGAGCTACGACAAGCCGCTGTCGAGCTGGACGACTTATACGTCGGCCTCGCGCGAGCGTCCGGAAGACGTGGCGCGCAAGCTCGGCGTCGACGCCGCCGTCATCCGTTCGGTCAACAACATTGCGCCGCGTATGCGTCTGAAGGCCGGGTCCACGCTGCTGGTGCCGCGCTCGGACGACATCGATCAGGACATCAGTGCGTCGGTCGCCACCAGCGCCGTGCTGGCGCTCGAACCCGATCTGCCGGACACGCGCAAGGTGATGGTGCGTGCCCGCAAGCACGACACGCTCGCCGGTGTTGCCGCACGCAGCGGTGTGAGCGTGGCGCAGATCAAGAGCTGGAACCGTCTGCGTCGCGATACGCTGACCTCGGGCCAACTGCTGGTGCTTCACGTGCCGGTCAAGGACGCTTCCCGCGTGCTCGCGGCGTCGGCGCCGGAACCGGTTGCCGCGAAGAATGACGACGACGCACCGCGCACCCGTTTGGTCAAGGGCAAGAACGGCAAGATGATCCGCGTGGTCGACCACCGTCCGGCGGCCAGCCCGGCCACCTCGGCAAAGTCGGCCAAGACCGCGACGGCGAGCAAGGCCGCACCGGCCGCGAAGGTGGCATCGAAGGCGCCCGCCAAACCGGTCGCCAAGGCCGCAGCAAAGCCAGCGACGAAGGTCACCAAGACCGCGCAACGCTAAGCCAAGGCCGCGACAGTCGTACCGTCTGCAAAACGCCCGTGAGGTCATGCCTCACGGGCGTTTTGCTTTGTCGGGACCGGATAGACCGAGACCCGCCCTCCGTCGTGCATGCCCGCGATCTCGCCTAACGCGCCGAACCCATCTGAGATGCCCGTGCCGCCCCCATGCTTTTGATCTCGCTCAATCTTCCTGCTATCTCCGCGTAATCCCCTAGCATGTCCGGGATCACGGGATGTCTCCGGTAAGCCTTCCGTAAGCGTCAACGCGCACACTGGTTGCAAAATAAATGGAAGGAGACACCATGACTTCATATGCGTCGTTTCACGCCCGTTCGATTGCACCGGACTCGCGTGCGGCCTTCTGGGAGGAGCAGGCCAGGCTGATCGACTGGGAGACCCCGTTCGACCAGGTGCTCGACTACGACAATCCGCCCTTCGCGCGCTGGTTCGTCGGCGGACGGACCAACCTCTGCCACAACGCGATCGACCGCCATTTGCCGTCGCGCGGCACACAGAACGCACTCGTCTGGGTGTCCACGGAAACCGAGCAGGAGCGTGTCTATACCTACGACGAGCTCTCGGCGGAGGTCAACCGCATGGCCGCGTCGCTGCAATCGTTGGGCGTTGCGCGCGGCGAGCGTGTGCTGATCTACATGCCGATGGTGCCGGAGGCATTGTTCGCGATGCTCGCTTGCGCGCGGCTCGGCGCGATTCACTCGGTGGTGTTCGGGGGCTTCGCGTCCGTGAACCTCGCCGCGCGTATCGACGACGCACAACCCAAGGTCATCGTCTCTGCCGACGCCGGTTCACGCAATGGCAAGGTCGTGCCGTACAAGCCTTTGCTCGATGAAGGCGTTGCGCTCGCGCAGCACAAGCCGTCGAGCGTGTTGCTGATCGACCGCGGACTCGCACCGATGGCGCGCGTAGCCGGCCGCGACGTGGACTACGCACCGCTGCGCGAGCAGCATCTCGATGCGTTCGTTCCCTGCGAATGGATGGAGTCGAGCGACCCGTCGTACGTGCTCTACACCTCCGGGACTACCGGCAAACCCAAGGGCGTACAACGCGACACGGGCGGCTACGCGGTCGCGCTGGCCTCGTCGATGCAGCATATCTTCTGCGCGAAACCGGGCGACACGATGTTTTGCGCTTCGGACATCGGGTGGGTCGTCGGCCACAGCTACATCGTGTACGCGCCACTGCTCGCCGGAATTGCGACCGTCATGTACGAAGGCACCCCGATTCGCCCGGATGGCGGTATCTGGTGGCGCATCGTCGAAAAGTACAAGGTGACCCAGCTCTTCACTGCGCCCACGGCGATTCGCGTGCTCAAGAAGCAGGATCCCGCCTATCTGACGCAGTACGATCTCACGTCGCTGCGTCTCATCTTCCTTGCCGGCGAGCCGCTGGACGAGCCGACCGCGCGATGGCTCACCGAAGGCGTCGGCAAGCCGGTCGTCGACAACTATTGGCAGACGGAGACGGGCTGGCCGATTCTCGGCATGGCGCGCGGGGTCGAGGTGCTGCCCGGCAAGCTCGGGTCCCCGGGCAAGCCGGTGTACGGCTACGACGTGAAACTCGTCAACGAGGCGACCGGCGAGGATTGCGGGCCGAATGAAAAGGGCGTGCTGGCGATCGAGGGCCCGATGCCGCCGGGCTGCCTGAGCACCCTTTGGGGCGACGACGAGCGCTTCGTCAAAACGTACTGGCAGACGGTGCCGGGGCGCATGCTGTATTCCAGTTTCGATTGGGGCGTGCGCGATGAGGACGGTTACTACTTCATTCTCGGTCGCACTGACGACGTGATCAACGTGGCAGGGCACCGGCTCGGTTCGCGCGAAATCGAGGAGAGCATCGCGAGCCATCCGGCGGTGGCCGAAGTTGCGGTCATCGGTGTGCAGGATGCCTTGAAGGGGCAGGTCGCCATGGCCTTTGCGGTGCTCCGGCGCCCGGACGAAGCGCAGACGCCCGAGGCGCGTCTCGCGCTGGAGGGCGATGTGATGAAGACCGTGGACAAGCAGTTGGGCGCGGTGGCGCGTCCGGCACGCGTGTTTTTCGTCTCGATGCTGCCCAAGACGCGCTCCGGCAAGCTATTGCGGCGCGCGATTCAGGCGATCTGCGAGGGACGCGAGACGGGCGATCTGATCACGCTCGAAGACCCGGCAGCGCTTGAGCAGGTGCGCGATGCGGTGAAGGGAGCGTAGGGCCTTGCTCGGCAACGATCATCAGCGTCGATAAGGATCATGAGGATCGACCGAGCGCAATGAAGCAACCCTGCGGCGCATCCGATTGTCGGATTGCGCCGCAGTGCATTGGGATGCCGAACTGGTTTCGATATCGACAGCCGACGTCGCATTCCGACAAGTGTCGACGCAACGCCGGTATGATGCGTACGTGCTCATGCCCGTTCATCGCTCATCGACATGACATCCTCCGATCCGGCCGCGTGGCGGCGCAAGGCAATGCTCTTCGTAGTCTCCGTCGGCTTCTTCATGCAGACGCTGGACTCGACCATCGTCAACACGGCGCTGCCCGCCATGGCGCGCGATCTCGGTCAATCGCCGCTTCACATGCAGGCCGTGGTGATCGCCTACGCGTTGACGATGGCGGTGACCATCCCGCTGTCGGGGTGGCTGGCGGACCGGCTCGGCACGCGCGTGGTGTTCTCCAGTGCGCTCACGATCTTCTCGCTCGGCTCGGCCATGTGCGCCTATTCCAGCACGCTCGATGCGCTGGTCGCCTGGCGCGTGGTCCAGGGTTTCGGGGGCGCCATGCTGTTGCCGGTCGGACGTCTGGCCGTGTTGCGCACCTTCCCGCGCGAACAGTACTTGCAGGCGCTGGCATTCGTGGCGGTGCCGGGCATGATCGGTCCGTTGATCGGCCCGACGCTCGGCGGCTGGCTCGTGAAAGTCGCGTCGTGGCACTGGGTGTTCCTGATCAATGTGCCGGTCGGCGCGGCGGGGTGCGTGGCGGCCCATTTCTTCCTCACGAACGCGCGCGCGCCGCATCAAACGGCGTTCGACATCAAAGGGTATTTGCTGCTGTGCGTGGGCATGGTCGCCACGTCGCTGGCGCTCGATCGTCATGCCGACATGGCGGGGGCGCACGCGCTGATGCTCGTGTTGCTGGTGCTGGGGTTCGCCGGTTTCGTCGCTTACGGCCTTTATGCAAATCGCACGCCGCAACCGTTGTTCTCGCTGGCAATGTTCAAAGTGCACACGTTCAGCGTCGGCTTGCTCGGCAATCTGTTCGCGCGTATCGGCATCGCGGCAGTGCCGTATCTCGTGCCGCTGCTGTTGCAGGTCAGTCTCGGATATTCCGCATTCGAAGCCGGGTTGCTGATGCTGCCGATCACCATTACCGGCATCTTCGCGAAAAGCCTCGCGACACATCTCGTCGTTCGCTACGGCTATCGGCCCGTGCTGGTCTGGAACACGATTCTGGCGGGCTGCGTGATGGCGAGTTTTGCCGTGGTGACGCCGAATTACCCCGTGCCCTTGCTCATCGTGCAGCTCGGTATTCTCGGTGGCATCAATTCGATTCAGTTCACGGCCATGAACACGCTTACGCTCAAGGATCTGAATCCGGACGACGCGAGTGGTGGCAACAGCCTGTTCTCGCTGGTGCAAATGCTGGCCATGAGCTTCGGTCTGACCGTGGGCGGCGCGTTGCTGGTGACTTTCACCGGCACATTCGGCGAGAGCGCCGGGGTGGGGGCGTTGCCGGCATTCCGTGCGACGTTCGCATGCGTGGGGCTGATCACATGTTGCTCGGCGTGGATCTTCGCGCAACTGACCGATCGCGAACAAATGGCCTCCGACGACGGCGATGCGCGGGCGAAGGCGGCCGCAACGACGCCACCGCCACCGGCGAATTAACGCGCGTTCTCAACGTCTGCAGCCACGGCGTGTGACGTCATGAGAAGGGCTTGTCGAGAATTTCCGGCGCGCGAATGGCGTCGATGAGCAGACCGAGAAACGCCTCGACGGGCGCGGGCAGCGTGCGTGCGGCCATGGTTTGCACTTGCAGCGATCGTTGATGCAATGCCGGATTGCGGATCGGGATCGCCACGAGGCCCTCCGGGGCGAGGCGGCTGCGTACCGTGAGCAGGCCGGTGAGCGTGACGGCATTGCCCGAGCGCACGAAGCTGTGTAGCGCGGCGTGGTAGTTGCTGATGAAAACCGGCTCGAACAGCAGGCCTTCGAGCGAGCAGCACAGATCGAACATCTGACGGATCGTGACACCGGCGTTCGACAGGGCGATCGGGTACGGGAGCAAGTCGGCCAGGGCAATGTTGCGTCGTTTGGCAAGCGGGTGTTTTTTTGCCATCAACGCATAAATGGGCGCGGGTTGGGTGTGAACCACCTGCACGCCTTTCTCGGGCGCGACGCTGAAGCACACGGCGATATCCGCGTCGCCGTCGCGCACACGCTCCGTTGCGACAAATGGGGAGACGACGTCCAGCAGGAAATGCGCGCCCGGATAGGTTTCCCGAAAGCGCGCGAAGACCTGAGGCAGGAAGTCGCGCGCCACCCCTTCCGCACTCGCCACGCGAATCGTTGCGCGGCCCGCTTCGGTCAATCCCCGAATTTCCGACGTGACGCGCTCGGCATCGAGCAGGACCCGGCGCGCATGATCGGCAAGCAACACTCCGGCCTCGCTCAGGACCATGCCGCGCGGGCGCCGTTCGAACAGCGGCGTGCCGAGATCCTCTTCGAGCTTCGCGATTTGTCGGCTCAGTGCCGATACCGCCACATGCAGGCGCTCCGACGCCCGACTGAGCGAACCGGTGCGGGCAACTTCGAGGAAGTAGCGCAGTGCATGAGTTTGCATGGAAAGCACCTCAGAAGTCGGGAAGGGAGGAAGGGCGGAAGCGGTGTCCGTTGAATCAGCCGTAGCAGACACGTCCGCCGCGTCAGCCACGCGAGTGCGAGCGGCGTCGAACGCGTCCGAAATACTGCAAGCGCTCCGAATGCTCTGTCAGGATGGTCTTTCTGCTTTGCCGAAACGGCAACGAAACCTTCGAAATATTATCATTGTTGTCAAAAATACCCGCTCCTAGAATGGCCTGAACGGTTGTGCCGCAGCGTGCCACCGACACGCGTCGCAGCGATGTGCGAGATCCGCAACCGTATCCACAACGCCATCTGGAGACAAGCAGTGACCCGTAGCGCAGCGATTTCCCAAGCCACCGCCCAATACGATTCGGGCGCCTTTCTCGACACCCTCAATCGTCGCGTCGCCTACAAGACCGAGAGTCAGGAGCCCGACAGCGGCGACGTGCTCCACGCGTACCTGTCCGACGAAATGACGCCAGCGCTGGCGGCGCTGGGTTTCACGTCGCGCATCGTGCCGAATCCCGTGGCAGGGGGCGGGCCATTCCTCATTGCCGAGCGCCATGAAGGGGACGATTTGCCGACGGTGCTGACCTACGGGCATGGCGACGTCGTGCGTGGCTACGACGCGCAGTGGCGCGACGGGCTGAAGCCGTGGGAGATCGTTGTCGAAGGCGATCGCTGGTACGGCCGCGGCACCGCGGACAACAAGGGCCAGCACACGATCAATCTGTCGGCGCTGGCGCAAGTGCTGGCCGTGCGTGGCGGCAAGCTCGGCTACAACGTGAAGATGATTGTGGAGATGGGCGAGGAGATGGGCTCGCCCGGACTGCACGCGATTTGCGAGCAACTGCGCGATGAACTGCGTGCCGACGTGCTGATTGCGTCGGACGGTCCGCGCCTGTCGGCGGCGCGCCCGACGGTGTTCCTCGGCTCGCGCGGACTCGTGAACTTCAAGCTCAGTCTGAATCTGCGCGAAGGCGGTCATCATTCGGGGAACTGGGGCGGCTTGCTGCGCAATCCGGGCATCGTGCTGGCCAATGCGATCGCGTCGATGGTCGACGGCAACGGCAAGATCCTCGTCGAAGGGTTGCGTCCGCCCGCGTTGCCCGCGTCGGTGCGCCGGGCGTTGACCGGGCTGGAAGTCGGCGGCGGTCCCAACGACCCGGCAGTCGACGTCGACTACGGCGAACCGGGGCTGACGCCGACCGAGCGCGTCATCGGCTGGAACAACATCGAAGTGCTCGCGTTCAAGACCGGCAATCCGGAGAAACCGGTCAACGCCATTCCGCCGTATGCCTACGCGCACATGCAGATTCGCTTCGTCGTCGGCACGGATTGGGAGCGTCTGGGCGAGATCGTCCGCGCGCACCTCGACGCCCACGGTTTCCCGATGGTGGAGGTCGAGGTGGAGCGCGGGGTCATGGCGACGCGCCTGGATCCGGAAGACCCGTGGGTGCTGTGGGCGCTGGCGTCGATGCGCGAGACCACCGGCAAACCCCCGGTGTTGTTGCCGAACCTTGGCGGCACGTTGCCCAACGATGTCTTTGCGGACGTGCTCGGGCTGCCTACGTTGTGGGTGCCGCACTCCTATCCCGCGTGTTCCCAGCACGCACCCGACGAACACCTGCTCGGCTCTGTCGCGCGCGAGGCGTTGCAGATCATGGCCGGGCTGTTCTGGGATCTTGGTGAAGTGAATCTGAAAGAGGGGAAGCCGCGATGAACAGTTCTGCTGCCGCCTCCGGGGCGGATCACGCCCACGACGCCTCGGGCGATGCCAGGGACGCCAGCGCCGGGGCACGCGCCGAGGTCCCGGTCTACAAGCTGATCGTTGCGACCTCCATCGGCAACGCGCTGGAATGGTACGACCTGATTGTGTACGGCTACTTTGCCGTGACGATCTCAAAGCTGTTTTTTCCCGCGCACGACGAGACGGTGTCGTTGCTCATGGCGCTGGGCACGTTCGCACTGTCGTACCTGGCCCGCCCTCTGGGGGCGTTCGTGCTCGGCGCGTATGCCGATCGCCGGGGCCGCCGCGCGTCGTTGATGCTGTCGATTGCCATGATGACGGTCGGAACGGGGCTGATTGCGTTCATGCCGACGTACGCTGCGATCGGCGTCTGGGCACCGATCGGCATTTTCGCGTCGCGGCTGATGCAGGGCTTTTCGGCGGGCGGCGAATTCGGAAGTTCGACGGCGTTTCTGGTCGAGCACGTGCCGCATCGGCCGGGCTTCATGTCGAGCTGGCAGTTCGCAAGTCAGGGCGCGAGCACGCTGCTCGCGTCGGCATTCGGGGCGGTACTGACGGGCGCGCTGACACAGCCCCAGCTGGAGTCATGGGGCTGGCGCATTCCGTTCCTCTTCGGCATGCTGGTCGGGCCGATCGGTCTGTACATCCGCAAATATGTCGACGAGACACCGGCGTTCGCCAAGGACGTTGCCCGTCGACAGGCCGGGGAAACGAGCGCCGCGGGAGCGCTTGCCGATGGCGCCGATGTCGGGAAGCTCGCCAGGTCGCCGGTATGGGAAGTGCTCGCGACGCAAAAGGCGCGCCTGCTCGTCTGTATCGGAGCGCTCATTCTCACGACCACGGCCAACTACATGATTCTGTATATGCCGACGTATGCCACGAAACAGCTGGGTCTGCCGCCGGCCCAGGGTTTCATCGCCACGCTGGTGACAGGGTTCGTGATCATGACGCTCACGCCGTTCGTCGGGCACTGGTCGGACAAGGTCGGTCGCATTCGTATCATGCTCGCCGCCGGGGTGTTGTTCCTGTGTACGGTGTATCCCGCGTTCGCTTTCATGAACGCGCATGCATCGCTCGCCACGATGATGATCGTGATGCTGTGGGTCGGCACGTTGAAGGCGGTCTATTTCGCACCGATTCCGGCGCTGATGTCGTCGCTGTTTCCGACCCGGACACGGGCTACCGGCATGGCGGTCGGCTACAACCTGGGCACGACGATCTTCGGTGGCTTCACCCCGCTGGCCGTGGCATGGCTGATTGCGGCGACGGGGAACAAGCTGGCGCCGGGGTTGTACCTGATGGTGGGGGCGGTGATCAGTCTGACGACACTCCTGATTGCACGCGTGAGGATGGGCGCGCGCTGAAGCAATGCGGGCGTGGGAGGGTTCATCTTCCACGCCCTTACCGCGACCCGCCCACGCAGCTTCTCTCCACCCCTCCGCACGCCCTCGCGCGCCTCTCTCGTCTAAGTACTTTCCCTCCCGATTTCGTCTTACCGCCGACCTTGCCGTCGGAAATTTTTTTCGCTAGTATTTTAGGCATAAACTATTTACGATTTAACAAAGAGCGAACGACGGTGCGCCTGCTGCGCGCCGTGGCGATCTTGTGAATCCGGAGGGTGGAGATGAATATCGTCTGTATCGGCGGTGGTCCCGCGGGCCTGTATTTCGGGCTGTTGATGAAGCTGCGCGAACCGTCCCATCGCGTGGTGGTCGTGGAACGCAACCGGCCATACGACACCTTCGGCTGGGGCGTGGTGTTCTCCGACGCCACCATGGACAACCTCCAGGAAGCCGACCCGACGAGCGCCGCGGAGATCAACGCCGCCTTCAACCACTGGGACGACATCGACATCCACTTCGAAGGCCGCACGATCACCTCGGGCGGGCATGGCTTCATCGGCATCGGCCGCAAGAAGCTTCTGAATATTCTGCAGGCGCGTTGCGAAGCGCTCGGCGTCGAACTCGTCTTCGAGACCGATGTGAGCGACGATCAGGAAATCGCGCGCCGTTATCAGGCCGATCTGGTGATCGCCTCGGACGGCCTCAACAGCCGTATCCGCACCCGCTACGCCGAGACCTTCCGACCCGACATCGACACGCGTCAGAACCGCTTCGTCTGGCTCGGCACGCACCAGCGTTTCGACGCCTTCACGTTCGCTTTCGAGAAGACCGAGCATGGCTGGTTCCAGGCGCACGCCTACCAGTTCGATGCCGACACGTCGACGTTTATCGTAGAAACGCCGGAGTCGGTCTGGCGTGCCCATGGCATCGACCAGATGAGCCAGGAGGAGGGGGTCAAGTTCTGCGAAAACCTCTTCGCCAAGTATCTCGGCGGCAACCCGCTGATGAGCAACGCCAAACATTTGCGCGGCTCGGCCATCTGGATTCAGTTCCCGCGTGTGATTTGCGAGCATTGGGTTCATTGGCATGACATGGACGGCAAGCGCGTGCCCGTCGTGCTCATGGGTGACGCTGCGCACACTGCGCACTTCTCCATCGGCTCGGGCACCAAGCTCGCGCTCGAAGACGCGATTGCCCTTGCCGACGGCCTGGGCACCCAGGGGATCGACGCCCTGCCCGGCGTGCTGGCCGACTACGAAGCCGCGCGCAGCATCGAAGTGCTCAAGATCCAGAACGCCGCACGCAACTCGACGGAATGGTTCGAGACCGTCGACCGGTATGCCCGCTTCGCGCCGGAGCAGTTTGCTTACTCGCTACTCACGCGCTCGCAGCGTATCTCGCACGAGAACCTGCGCGTGCGTGACGCGAGCTACGTCGAGGGATACGAGAACTGGCTCGCCGAACAGGCAGGCGTTAAGCGGGCGGCGGGGCAGCACGCCATTCCGCCGATGTTCACGCCGTTCCGCGCGCGCGAACTCACGCTCAAGAATCGTATCGTGATGTCGCCGATGGCCATGTACTCCGCCGTCGACGGCGTGCCTGGCGACTTTCACCTCGTTCACCTGGGCAGCCGCGCGCTCGGCGGCGCCGGCATGATCGTCGCGGAGATGACCTGCGTGTCGCCGGACGCACGCATCACGCCGGGCTGCCCCGGTCTGTGGAACGATGCGCAGCGCGACGCGTGGAAGCGCATTGTCGACTTCGTGCATGCGGGCAGCGACGCCAAGATCGCCATGCAGATCGGTCACGCCGGTCGCAAGGGGTCGACGCGCCTTGCCTGGAACGGCATCGATCAACCGCTCGACGACGGCAACTGGCCGCTGATCTCGGCGTCGCCGCTGCCGTACATCGAAGGGGTGTCGCAAACGCCGCGCGAAATGACCCGCGCCGACATGGACCGCGTCAAGGACGACTTCGTACAAGCGGCGCGCCGCGCCGCCGAAGCGGGCTTCGACTGGCTCGAACTGCACTGTGCGCACGGCTACCTGCTGTCGAGCTTCATCTCGCCGCTCACGAACCATCGTCAGGACGAATACGGCGGCTCGCTGGAGAACCGGTTGCGCTATCCGCTCGAAGTGTTCGAAGCGGTGCGCGACGTGTGGCCTGCCGCCAAGCCGATGTCGGTGCGTATTTCGGCGCACGACTGGGTCGAGGGCGGTATCACGCCGGACGACGCCGTCGCCATCGCCCGCGCTTTCAAGGGCGCGGGGGCAGACCTCATCGACTGCTCGTCGGGGCAGGTCAGCAAGGAAGAAAAGCCGGTCTATGGCCGCATGTTCCAGACGCCGTTCGCCGATCGCGTGCGTAACGACGCCGGTGTGCCGACGATGGCGGTTGGCGCGATCTTCGAGGCGGACCACGTGAACAGCATCATTGCGTCCGGGCGTGCCGACCTCTGTGCACTCGCGCGCCCGCATCTGGCCGACCCGTTCTGGACGCTGCACGAAGCGGCGAAGATCGGTTACAAGGACTTGCCGTGGCCGCCGCAGTACTATGCCGGCAAACGCCAGTACGAGACCAATCTGGAGCGTGCTGCCGCCTACGCGCAACAGATCGGTAAATAAGGACAGTTCATGACGGCTACGGACAACACGACCACCGCAACGCCCACGGCAGCGGCCACCGGCGGGGCGCCGGCAACGCTCAACGGTGTGCACGCGCTGGTCACGGGCGGTGCGCGCGGCATCGGCGAAGCGGTCGCGGCGTCGCTGCTCGCCCAGGGCGCGCGCGTGACGCTGCTCGGGCGCAGCGAAGCCCGACTGGCCGAGGGCGTGCAGGCATTGGCCGCGCTCGGCGAGGTGGCTTGGGTGGCGGCTGACATTGCCGACGCGGGTGCCGTAGAAGCGGCGTTCGCACGTGCGGCGCAGCGTTTCGGCCCGGTGCAGGTGCTGGTGAACAACGCCGGGCAAGCAGTGAGCGCACCGTTCGGCAAAACGCACGCGCAGCTCTGGCAACAGATGATCGACGTCAACCTGACAGGCACCTATCACTGCATCGCGGCGGCGTTGCCCGCCATGCTCGGCGCAGGGTGGGGCCGTATCGTGAACGTGGCGAGTACTGCCGGGCTGATCGGCTACCCGTACGTCACGGCGTATTGCGCGGCCAAGCATGGTGTCGTGGGCCTCACGCGTGCGCTGGCGCTCGAAGTGGCGAAGAAAGGGGTGACGGTCAATGCCGTGTGCCCGGGATATACGGAAACGGACATCGTGCGCGACGCGGTGGCGAACATCGTGGCCAAGACGAGGCGTAGCGAAGACGAGGCGCGTGCCGAGCTGGCCAAACGCAATCCGCAGGGCCGTCTCGTGCAGCCGCAGGAAGTCGCCGACGCGGTGCTGTGGTTGTGCCAGCCGGGCGCCGGTGCCGTCACGGGCCAGTCGATCGCCGTGGCAGGCGGCGAAGTGACGGTTGGGTGACGCCCCGGACGCAGGCAGACGGCAAAGACAGCAACGGTAGCGACAGCAATATTTCAGGATGTCGACGCGGTGCGATAGCGCGCGACGTCGTTCCAACCAGCAGGACCGCCGGGCGTCATCGGCACACGATGCCGAAACGAGCATGCCGGGCGATGTCAAAGCAACGTCAACGCGATATCAAAGCGATGACAGCGCAATATCAAAGGAGATCGGCCAATGAGTGACGTGAAACTGACCATGGCGCATCACAAGCGCCCGTTCGCGAACTATGAAGCCAAACACTTTCTGTGGTCGGTGTCGAACGACGCGCAAGGGCGTCCGAGTATCGGCACGATCACGCTGAATCGTCCCGACAAGAAGAATCCGCTGACATTTGATTCCTATGCCGAGCTGCGCGATCTGTTTCGCGGGCTGGTCTATGCAACGGACATCAAGACCGTCGTGGTGACCGGGGCGGGCGGCAATTTCTGCTCGGGCGGCGACGTCCACGAAATCATCGGTCCGCTCACGCAGATGAGCATGCCGGAGCTGCTGGACTTCACCCGCATGACGGGTGATCTCGTCAAGGCGATGCGCGCCTGCCCGCAGCCTGTCATCAGCGCCATCGACGGCATTTGCGCCGGCGCCGGCGCCATGGTGGCGCTAGCCTCGGACATGCGCCTGGGCACGCCGCAGGCGAAGACGGCGTTCCTGTTCGTGCGCGTCGGTCTCGCCGGCGCCGACATGGGCGCCTGCACGTTGCTGCCGCGCATGATCGGTCAGGGGCGCGCGTCGGAACTGCTCTACACCGGACGCGTGATGACGGCGGACGAAGGTCTGCAATGGGGCTTTTTCAATGCGCTGCACGACGGCGGTGCTGTGCTCTCGGCAGCGCAGACGCTGGCCGATCAGATCGCATGCGGCCCGACCTTTGCGCATGGCGTGACGAAAAAGTTGCTGCATCAGGAATGGAACATGGGCGTTGACGAGGCCATCGAGGCCGAAGCCGAAGCCCAGGCGATCTGCATGCAGACGAAAGACTTTCGTCGTGCCTACGACGCTTTCGTGGCGAAGCAAAAGCCGGTTTTCAAGGGCGACTGACGATGAGCGACCTCACTCCTCACAACGCCCGGAACGCCGACTTTCTCGCGTGGCCGTTTTTCGACGCGGCGCATCGGCGTCTGGGCGCGGACCTGGACGACTGGTGTACGCGCGAGCTGAGCGTCGACCATCACGCGGATACGGACGCCACGTGCGTGTCGCTGGTGCGTCAGCTTGGCCGAGCAGGCTGGTTGAAGTACTGCGTGCCGCAAAGCCACGGGGGCGCGCTGGACAAGCTCGATTCGCGCGCGCTGTGCGTGCTGCGAGAGACGCTGGCCCGCCACGACGGCCTCGCTGATTTCGCCTTTGCGATGCAGGGACTGGGCAGCGGTGCGATCACGCTCGCGGGCAGTGAAACACTCAAGCAGCGTTATTTGCCGCGTGTGGCGTCGGGCGAGGCGATTGCCGCGTTCGCCCTCTCGGAGCCGAACGCCGGGTCCGACGTTGCGGCGATGGCGTGTACCGCCACGCTCGACGGCGACCATTACGTGCTGAGCGGCGAGAAGACGTGGATTTCGAACGGCGGCATTGCCGATTTCTATTGCGTGTTCGTGCGCACGGGAGAGGCGCCGGGTGCGCGTGGGATCAGCGCGTTCGTCGTGGACGCCGACACGCCGGGGCTGACGATTGCCGAGCGCATCGACGTGAGCGCGCCCCATCCGCTGGCGCGCCTGAAGTTCGACAACTGCCGCGTGCCGGCGTCGCAACGTCTGGGCGAAGCGGGGCAGGGGTTCAAGGTCGCGATGATGACGCTGGATATTTTCCGTGCGTCGGTGGCCGCCGCGGCGCTGGGTTTTGCGCGGCGTGCGCTGGACGAGGGACTGGCGCGCGCGAAGTCGCGCGAGATGTTCGGGCAGACGCTGGCGGACTTCCAGCTGACGCAGGCCGCGCTGGGCGACATGGCGACCTCGGTGGACGCCGCCGCATTGCTCACGTATCGCGCCGCGTGGCAGCGCGACGTGTTGGGCCAGCGTACGACGCGCGAGGCGGCGATGGCCAAGATGTATTCGACGGAATCGGCGCAGCAGGTGATCGACCGCGCCTTGCAGATGTTCGGTGGAGCGGGTGTGGTGTCGGGGGCGGTGGTGGAGCGCCTGTATCGCGAGATCCGTTCACTGCGTATTTACGAAGGGGCAACGGAAGTACAAAAACTGATCATCGCGCGCGAACTGCTCAAGGACGGTTGATTCGGGCCTGGCGTTCGACGTGCGGGGCATGTTGGACATGTTGGATGGGTTTGTGATGTGCGCAGTGGCAACCCACGGAGACAGGGATGGCATGGCGTCTTGCAATAACACTTGGAAGCACTAGGACTGCGCGCGGCGCGATGCGCCGGCGTCATGCTTGATTACCGGGGGCAAGGAGAAGCACATGGAACGATCTGGACATCTCGACACTTTCGCACGCGACAATCTGCCGCCTGCCGATCAGTGGCCCGAGTTTCTGCTCGACAATCCGGACGTGGCATACCCGGCGCGCATCAATTGCGCCGCCGAATTGCTCGACCGCGCGATTGCCGATGGACGCGGCGACGCACCCGCGATCTACTCGGTCGAGAACGGCAAGCCGACCGTCACGACCTATCTCGGCCTGCGCGAGATGGTCGATCGCATTGCCCACGTGTTGCGTAACGATATGGCGCTGGTGCCGGGCAACCGTGTGCTGCTGCGTGGACCGAACAATCTGTTCATGGCCGCCGCATGGCTTGCCGTGATCAAGGCAGGGCTGGTCGGCGTGCCGACGATGCCGTTGTTGCGCGCAAAGGAACTCAAGCAGATCGTGGACAAGGCGCAAGTGAGCGCCGCATTGTGCGATGGCCGGCTCAAAGAGGAGCTGGAGTTCAATCGTCAGGCCGGACACGAGTACTACTGCCCGGTACTGTCGAGCGTCGTGTACTTCCATGACGTTGGTGAGGACTCACTGGAGGCGCGCATGGCGCGTCAGCCGGCGAGCTTCGAGGCCTGTGACACGGCGGTCGACGACGTCTGTCTGATTGCCTTCACGAGCGGCACGACGGGGCAGCCGAAGGGCACGATGCATTTCCATCGCGACGTGCTCGCGATGTGCGATCTGTTCCCGCGTCATGTGCTCAAGCCGGGACCGGACGACATCTTCTGCGGCACTCCCCCGTTAGCGTTCACTTTCGGCACGGGCGGCCTGCTGACGTTTCCGCTGCGCGTCGGTGCGGCGACGGTGCTGCTGGAAAAGCTCACGCCGGACAGTCTGCTCCAAGCGATTGCCGACTATCGCGCGACGATCTGTTTCACGGCCCCCACGTTCTATCGTCAGATGGCGGCGCTGGTCGGCAAGTACGATCTGTCCAGTCTGAAGAAGACGGTGTCGGCGGGCGAGGCGTTGCCCGACGCGACGCGTCAACTCTGGAAGCAGGCCTCCGGCATCGAGATGATCGACGGCATCGGGGGCACGGAGATGATCCACATCTTTATCTCGGCGGCCAACGGCGACGTGGTGCCGGGCGCGATCGGCAAGCCGGTGCCTGGCTACATCGCGATGATCGTGGACGAGAAGATGCAGCCGGTGCCCCCGGGCACGGTGGGCAAGCTGGCCGTGAAAGGCCCCACGGGCTGCCGCTATCTGGCGGACTCGCGTCAGAAGAATTACGTGAAGAACGGCTGGAATCTGCCGGGCGACACGTTCATGTGCGACGAAGCGGGCAATTACTACTATCAGGCGCGCTCGGACGACATGATCGTCTCCGCCGGGTATAACATCGCGGGTCCCGAGGTGGAGTCTGCGTTGTTGCAGCATCCGGCGGTTGCGGAGTGCGGCGTGGTGGGCGCCAACGATGACGCACGCGGCCAGATCGTGAAGGCCTACGTGGTGCTCAAGGCGGGCCAACCGCGCGACGACGCGATGGTGAAGGCACTGCAGGAGTATGTGAAGGCTAACATCGCGCCGTACAAATACCCGCGCGCGATCGAGTTCGTCGACACGCTGCCGCGCACGGAGACCGGCAAGTTGCAGCGCTTCAAGCTGCGTCAGATGGCGCAATAAGCGGTCGTGATGGGAGAGTGGGCGCTCCAGTGGGCGCCCACTGACTTTTGTGGGGAAGACGAATGAGGACGGAGGCAGACGATGACGGAGGCTGACGTGGCGCGACACGCTTTCGTGAAGCCATTGCTGGTGCGGTTCAAACACTGCGATCCGGCGGGCATTGTGTTTTATCCGCGCTACTTCGAGATGATCAACGATCTTGTCGAGGACTGGTGCGCCGAAGGGTTGGGCCTGTCGTTCGGCGAGATGCATCTGCGCGACGGGATGGGCGTGCCGACGGCAAATATCGAATGCTGCTTCAGCGCGCCGAGTTTTCTTGGCGACACGCTCGTGCGCTCGCTGGAAGTCACGCGCCTTGGCCGTTCGTCGATGACGCTGCGTATTCGATTCGCCGGCGCGAACGACGAGACGCGTCTGCAAGCAACGCTGGTGCTGGTCTGGGTCGCGAAAGGCGAGGGCGGCAGGCCCGCCCCGATCGCTGTGCCTGCGGCCCAGCGTGAAGCGATCGTGCGCTTTGCCGCACCTGATTCTGTGATTGAAGGAGTGTCCTGATGCTGCAAGTTCTGCAACCGCCCGAATGGGCGAAACCGCGCGGTTACGCCAATGGCATGGCTTTCGAGATGACGGCCGGCAGCCGCATCGTGTTCGTTGGCGGTCAGATCGGCTGGAACGGGCAGCAACGTTTCGAAACCGATGATTTTGCGCTTCAGGTGCGCCAGACCCTCGAGAACATCGTGGCGATTCTGGCCGAAGGGAATGCGAAGCCGGAGCACATCGTTCGCATGACCTGGTACGTGAAGGACAAACGCGAGTACGTGGCCAACTATCCCGCCATCGGTGAACACTACCGCGCCGTGATCGGTCGGCACTTTCCCGCGATGACGGCAGTGGAAGTCGCCGATCTGGTCGAGGACGAGGCCAAGGTCGAGATCGAAGTGACCGCTGTAGTGCCGCCTGCCGCCTGAGCCCACAACGACGTCGTCATCGGTTCCATGGAAAACGCCGGGCGTTTTGAACTGCCCGGCGTTTTTTCATGCCGGCTTCCTTTGCTTCTTTTGCTTCCTCCAGGTCCTGTACGCCGCCTGCGCCTTCTGAATCACGCCGCTTTTGGTCTGCCCTGTGCGGCGTCCAGCTCCGCTTGCGTGAGCCAGTACGTCGAGGGCAGATCCAGTTCGTCGCAGTTGTGTCCATCGCCGCCCCGGTCCACGACGATGAAGTCGCTCACCTCGTGCAATGCCAGCAGCGGGTGATGCCA
>NZ_CABPSQ010000012.1 GCF_902459775.1 Pandoraea captiosa | reverse complement strand
TCGCTTCTTCACTTCCGTTCCCCTTCGTTGGAACGGACTCTACACCGTCTGCGGACTATTCAGGGGGAGCAGGTCAATTCCACCGGGGACTGTTTACTTTACCGGCGTTGCAGCTCCTCAAGGCGGGCTGGTCGGCGGAGGAAATCAGGTAGTCTTTCCCCCGGATTTAGAGTGGATCAATCATGGATAAAGTGACCATGAACGCATGTAACTGGGAGGAGATTCATGGATTTGAATCTCCGAAGGAATCGGAGCGGTTTTTGACGTGGCTTTCCGCGCAGATTGACGTTGGCGTGACAGAACGCATTGCGGTAACCGCCCCGAGCGTGGACCTAATTTACGGGTTGGAGGAGCGATGGTATCGCTGTGTGCAATCGGGGGAGGTTTGGCGTTGGGTACTTCCTCAGAGCCCATTTCGTGGGTCATGGGAGCCTCTTAGATGAATACTCGACGTTTTGCTAGTTGTTGGACGTTTGAGTTCAATCCGGAGGAACAGGCATTGCTCAGATCATCCGAAAACTAACGAAGTGGCGAAGGATTTCTGTGAGGTGGTCTCGAAGCGCGTCGAATGTAGCAAGGAAGTTCGCGAAGTCGACGCAAGCATTATGCTTCTTACAAGGAAAGCTACTGCGAGGCATACGTCGATCAGCAGTCGGGCAACTCGTCGATCATCGATGCAGGGAACAATCTGACGATCAACGCCGGGTCGTTGACGGACGTCGGCAGCCTGATCACGGCGGGACTTAACGCGACGATCAACGTCAGCGGCCCGGTGGTCAACAGTGCGCAGACGCCCAATGCCTACTGGCATTCGCATTGGGTGCAAGAGAATTCGATATGGACCTAAATAATCGAAACGTGAAGCTGAGCGAGAAGGAATTTTTAGAATTGAGAAGCCTTATTCACGATGACGGCTCTCTCAATCGCTCAAATGTTGCTCGCAGAGGTTGGCTCACGTTCGAAATTGACGATAAGGCATTGTTTGACAAAGATGCGTGTCACCTTGCGAGCGCATTCAAATCTCAGGGGGCTCAATACTTTTTTGTGATTTCGATAGCAGCGCTTCTGTCGAAAAAAACCGTCTACGTTGCCTATAGATTCGAGGTTAGTGAAAAAGAAATCGAGGATTTTCAGGGAAGCGAGTGGTACCACTTGAACCTTGATGATTGCATGATGTTCAATCTTCCGATTACTTGTGCAGTTCGGCGGCCGGGGATTGTTGACGTGACGACATTTGTTGGAGACAGGCAGTTCATTGATGCGATCTCGAGGACGGAGTGATACAGAGAGGGAAATCCATAGCCTGACACTGGCTGGTCGGAAACGTCGGGCAAAGGCCTTGATCACGAATTTTCCAAAGAAGGGTTCGACCGCCACGGCCCTCATACCGCAGAGTACTTGCCAGACAACTTCTCGGCGTCATAAGCGTTCTTGAGCTCTCGATACACAGGATAGCCGCGTGGCGTCGAGACTCACCCCTGCGCCATCACCTGCTGCGCAATGGCCGCAGTCATTCCCATCTTGTCGTGACGGGTTCGTTCGAGCAGTCCGATGCTGCGTTGCTCGGTAACGCCTGGAAGGGGCATCACGCGCAGCGAATCTTCCTGTGCCCAGGAGGCGCTTCTCAGCAGCGGGACAACCGCGATCCCGACACGTTGGCGAACTAAAGCCACGATCCCTTCTATCGACGTCAATTCCAGAAAGTCGCTGACTTTCACGTGCTGACGTTTCACCGCCCGGTCGATCAGCGCCCCGGTGCGTTGCGTCCGGTCGAATCGCAAAAACCGCTCCGTCTCAAGCAACTTCGTCACTGACCCCGACTTCAACGCCGACGACGCCAGCAGTACCAACGGCTCCCGATACAACGGCGTCCATCGCACGCCGGCGGGGCGCCTCCCTGAAGCCTCCACCAGCACCGCGCAATCGATCTCGCCCGCATCGAGCTTCGCCGTCAGTTCGATGGACCGGGCCGTCTGAATCAATATCTCAAGATGCGGCTGCGCCTGCTTGATTTGCGACACCGCCCGGGCCAACGCACTCACCGCCGACTCCACCGCGCCAATCGTGACCGGACCCGCCGTCGATTCAATCCCTGCGGCCAACATCCGCATCGTCTGATACTGCGCCAGCAGTTGTTCCGCGTGCGGCAGCAAAACACGTCCCATCGCGTTGAGCGCAACCGAGCGTCCCACGCGGTCAAACAAGGGATGTCCGAATTCCTCCTCCAGCGCCCGCATTTGCATGCTCACCGCCGACTGCGTCATCGCAAGATGTTCGGCTGCCGAAGCGAACGACCCATATCTCGCGACCGTCGCGAATGTCTTCATAAAACGCAAATTGCTCATGACTCGCTCGCAAGGGTTGCTGAAAATGCATTGGAATTCGGAAGGCGATTCGTGACGAAACGCGCTCAATTCCCGCCGAACGACCCACCCGAGACCCGTTCGACACCAAGAAAACATCTCGAAACTCACCCGTCAATTCATCAAAAAAGTTGCGATGAAAGACCACAAATTCTAGCTTTTATTGGTTTTTTGGCACAAGCAGAATGGGGCGAAGCGAGTGCGGTCGGCTTGCCGCGAAAACCCTTCATAGAAGAGGAGTCTCCCCATGGAAGTTTCGGTTGGGCGCGACAGCGCCGCAAACCCTGCGGTTACCGAACGATCAGGTAAGCGCATCGACGTCGGCGTCATTGCGGTGTCCACCATCGGCAATGCGCTCGAATGGTTCGATTTCACCGTCTTCACGTTTTTCGCCGCGAACATCGCCCGTCAGTTTTTCCCCAGCGATAACCCGACCGCCGCACTGCTCGCCGCATGGACAACTTTCGGTGTCGGCTTCCTCACGCGCCCGCTGGGCGGTATCGTCCTCGGCGCCTATGCCGACAGGCACGGCCGTAAATCGGCCTTGCTGGTGACGATCTCCGTCATGGCGCTCGGCGTCGCCGTCATCGCTTTCGCGCCGACATACGCACAGATCGGCATGGCTGCGCCCGTGCTGATGCTCATCGGCCGGTTCCTTCAAGGTTTCTCCGCAGGCGGCGAAGTCGGTAGCGCCACGGCATTTCTCGTCGAGCATGCGCCCGTCGAGCGCCGGGGCGTGTACGGCAGCTTCCAGATGATTGCGCAGGCGTGCAGCATGCTGCTCGGCGCGATCGTGTCGGTCGGCATCACGCAAACGCTGACACCCGAACAGATCGACGCATTCGGCTGGCGTATCCCGTTCGTGATCGGCCTGCTGATCGTGCCGGTGGGTCTGTACGTGCGATCGCGTCTGGACGAGTCGCCCGTCTTCAAGGACGCGCGCAACAAGCCGGTCGAAAAACGCTCGCCCTTCATCGAATCGATCACAAAACACTGGCGCCAGGTCGTCGCCGGTTTCGGCCTGACGGTCTACGGCACCATCGGCACGTATATCTTCTACTACTACATGCCGAGCTACGCGACGAAGTCGCTGGGCATTCCGTTCAAGAGCAGCGTGATCGCGTCGCTGTGCGCTGCCGTCGCCTATATCGTGGGGACGTTTGCCTCCGGCCGCATCTCGGACGCCATCGGCCGCAAGAAACCCATGGCCGCTTCTGCGCTCATCAGCCTGATCATCGCGTATCCGCTGTTCCTGGCCGTGAGCCATATGCCGACGCTGCCGATGCTGATCTTCGTGCAGTGCTGCCTGATGCTCACGCTCGGTCTGTTCCAGGGCTCGTACTGCGCGTTCGTGTGCGAACTCTTCCCGTCCCATGTGCGCGCGACGTCGATGGCTATCGGCTACAACTTCGCCGTGATGATCTTCGGTGGCTTTGCTGGCGCCATCGCCACGCTGCTCATCGGATGGACGGGCGACAAACTTGCCGTGGTGTACTACGGGCTGTTCGGTGCGGCCGTGGGGTTCGTCACCATCCTGTTGCTCCAGGACCGCTCGCGCCAGCCGCTGCGCTAACGCACCCATCACGAATCAAGCATCGCGCATCAGGGCCGTCGGCGAATGCCGCCGACGCGCCCACCGAATTTCTCCCAACCTGCCCCCTGTCCAATGGCGCGAGCCGCCGACCTTGCCGATGCAAGCGTCGCGTCGAGTGCCATCCGGGGCATCTTTCAAGAGACGACTCCCATGTCCATCATTCCCGAAATCGCCGAACGCTCGGCCGAACTGCAAGCCATCCGACGCGACATCCACGCTCACCCGGAACTGCGCTACGAAGAGGCGCGAACGTCGGATATCGTGGCGCAACGACTCGAATCGTGGGGCATCGAAGTCACGCGCGGACTGGGTAAGACGGGCGTGGTCGGCGTGTTGCGCAACGGCACCGGAAAGAAGGTGATCGGGCTGCGGGCCGACATGGACGCGCTGCCCATTCAGGAACTCAACACGTTCGCGCACGCATCGACCTACCCAGGCAAGATGCACGCCTGCGGACACGACGGCCATACCGCCATGCTGCTGGGCGCCGCGCAGCATCTCGCCGAACATCGCACCTTCGACGGCACTGTCGTCTTCATCTTCCAGCCAGCAGAAGAGGGCGGCGGTGGCGCGAAAGCCATGCTCGAAGATGGCCTGTTCGAGAAGTTTCCGGTCGACGCCGTATTTGCCCTGCATAACTGGCCGGGCCTCGCCGCCGGCAGCTTCGGCGCGCGAATCGGCGCCACGCAGGCGTCGAGCAACGAGTTCCGCATCGTCGTCAAAGGCACCGGCGCACACGCGGCCATGCCGCATGACGGCATTGACCCCGTGCTCACCGCCATGCAGATCGGCACCGGCCTGCAAAGCATCATGACGCGCAACAAGCGCCCCATCGATGCCGCAGTTCTGTCCATTACGCAGATGCAGGCGGGCGAGGCGATCAACGTCATTCCGAACACGGCGACGCTCGCGGGCACGGTGCGCACGTTCTCGCTCGAAGTCCTCGATCTGGTCGAGACGCGCATGCGCGAGTTCTGCGAATCCACCGCCGCCGCTTACGGCTGCACGGTCGAGTTCTCGTTTCTGCGCAACTATCCGCCGACGGTCAACACGGCGGCAGAGACGCAGTTCGCGCTGGGCGTGATGAAAGAGATCGTGGGCCGCGATCACGTCGTCGACCCGATCGACCCGACGATGGGCGCGGAGGACTTTTCGTTCTTCCTGCTGGAGCGTCCGGGGTGCTATGCCTATATCGGCAACGGTACGGGCGATCACCGCGCACACGGTCACGGTCTGGGGCCGTGCATGCTGCACAACACCAGCTACGATTTCAACGACGATGTGCTCACGCTCGGCTCGACCTACTGGGTGCGGCTCACCGAAGCTTTCCTTGCGGAGTGACGGCCAATGCGTACCAGTCCGTTTTCGAATAGCTATCGTCAGGCGCGCGAGCGTTTCGCTGCGGCCGCCGCGCAGGCGGGTGTCGGGGTCTCGCGCTACGTCATTCCGGACATCGTCGGCCGTGAAGGCGAGACACTGGCCACCGATGTCGTGCGGCTCGGTGCTTCCGACGCACGACGGCTGTTGATCCTCACGTCCGGCACGCATGGCGTGGAGGGTTTTTGCGGCAGCGCGGCGCAGATCGCGCTGCTGGAGGACGAAGGGCTGAGAGGGCGACTCGATGCCGCCGACGTCGCAATTCTCGTTGTACACGCCATCAATCCCTATGGCTTCTCGTGGCTGTCGCGCACGAACGAGGACAACGTCGATCTGAATCGCAACAGCATCGACTTCACGCAACCGCTGCCTGTCAACGAGGCGTATGCCGATTTGCATGCCTTGCTCGTGCCGCCGACATGGCCGCCGTCTGACGACAACGTGCGTGCGATCGCCGACTACATCGCCACGCACGGCGAGGCGGCCTATCAGCGAGCGCTGACGGTCGGACAGTATGCGTTTGCGGATGGATTGTTCTACGGCGGGCGCGAACCCGTGTGGAGCACACGGCTGATGCGCACCTTGATCGAGACGCATGCGACGGCCTGCGACGCCATCGGATGGATCGACTTTCATACGGGACTCGGCCCGCCCGGGCATGGGGAAAAGATCTGCGTGGGCGCCCTCGATGCCGATGAACTGGCCCGAGCCCGCGCGTGGTGGGGAGCGGATCTCGCCAGTCCGGTCGACGGCACGACGGTGGCGTCGAACGTCGGCGGGCCGTTGCTCGACACACTGCGCACCGCCCGCCCGGATGCGAGCGTGACGGCGATGGCCATCGAGTACGGCACGGTGCCGCTCATCGACATGCTGCATACGTTGCGCGCCGACGTGTGGCTAAGACAGCATCCCGAAGCGCCGGACGCGCTGGCGTCGTCGATTCGTGAGTCGATGCGGGCGGCTTTCTGCTTCGACGACCCCGTTTGGCAAGGACAAATTCTCGGTCAGGCACGCGTGGCGATCCTGCAGGCGGTGACAGGGCTTGGGCGGACCGGCGTTTGAACGACAGGGGCAGGCGACGGATGCAGACGACGGATGCAGACGACGGGTGCAGGCGACGGATGCAGACGACGGGTGCGGGCGACAAATTTAAGCGACAATAGCCAGCCGCAGTCGCCCGCCACCACCCTGCAAACGCTCATGGCATCTCATGTGAAGAAGTCTTTCGTCGGACGCATCCGGGATCAACTCGACCAACTCTCCCCGTCGGAGCGGCGGCTGGCGGAATTCGCGCTGGATCTGCCCGGCGATCTGGCAGGCTATTCCGCGTCGGAGCTCGCCGCGCTCGCGCAAGTCTCGAACGCCACCGTCACGCGTTTCGTTCGACGTCTGGGCTACGAATCGTTCGACGAAGCGCGTAAGCACGTGCGCTCCGAGCAGCGCGCCGGTTCCCCGCTGGCGATGGCCGCGACCACTGCGGTGAGCGAGGCCGCCGCAGACGATCTCGTCGGCGCACAACGCCAGCAAAGCCTCGCCAACATCGACGCGACCTACCGCCGTCTCTCGTCCAACGAAATCGAACAGATTGCCGCGGCCATCCTCGCGGCGCGCAAGGTGTGGGTCGTCGGTTTTCGCTCCAGTCATCCGCTGGCGATGTATCTGCGTTGGCAATTGCTGCAAATCGTCCCGAGCGCACAGGTGATTCCGGGCGCAGGGGAGACGTTGGGCGAACACCTTGCGGGCATCGGGGCAGACGACGTGGTCATCGTCTTCGCGTTGCGCCGTCGGGTGCGTCAGATGTCGAGCGTGGTGGCACAACTCGCCAAGGCTTGCCCGAGCCTCGTCTACGTCACCGAGCGGGCGGCGTCCTCGAAACCGTCTTCGAGGGCTGCCGCACCTGCGCCCGCGAAGTGGACGTTGCAGTGCGACGTTCAGGGACCGGGCGTGCTCGACAACCACACCGCCGTCATCGGTCTGTGCCATCTGATCGTCACGCAGGTCATGACGATGGCTGGCAATCCCGGGCGTCGTCACCTCGGCCTCGTGGAAGCGTTCCACGACTCGCTCGACGAAATCTGACGCGTTCGTCCGGCGTGCGGGCATAGCTTTCACGACCGTCCCGGCCGCTTCCTCCCGCACGCCTGCACTCCCGCCTCGCGCCCTTCCGTCTCGGCACCCTCAGCACCCTCCGTCCGCCATTCCTTGGCATTTCCATGCCAAGGACGTTGCGTGCCCGTCGCCGCCGCAGGGTCAGGTAAAACCCTCATATGAAAAATAATTTTCAAAAACAAATAATTTGAAAAAATATTAACCAAACGGATTCATCAGAGGGCGAGGCAATCGGTCGCGAAGGCGCCAGATATGGCGCAGGGAGTTTTACGATGGGCGCAGAAGTGGTCGTATCCTCGTCGGAACCCAGGTTGCAGCAGCTCGAAAGAGCGCTTGACGACATTGGGGTGACGCCGTCACACAAGAAGATTCTTGCCTTGATCCTGTTCGGCGTGCTGTTCGACGTCTTCGAGCAAAATGCCGTGGGCCTGGTCGGGCCGCTGCTGCGCGAGTACTGGGGCATCTCTGCCGCGCAGATCGGCTTCCTCAATACGCTGACGTTCGGTGCGGCGGCGTTCGGTCGGCTGGGGTCGGGCTACATCGCGGACCGCTACGGACGCCGCACGATGCTGAGCATCAACCTGATGCTCTTCACGCTGGGGGCGCTGATCTGCGCCCTTGCCTCCAACTACACCATGCTCGCCGCGGGACGTTTCATCGTCGGCTTCGGTCTGGGCGGCGAAATCTCGATTGCCGTGACCATGCTCGCCGAGTTCTGTTCGTCGCGCTTCCGTGGCGTGGCGGTGGGGGCCATCAACGTTGCGGGCGGCGGGTTGGGGAACATGCTGGCGCCGGCGTTCGGGCTGGCCGTCTTCGCATTCTTTCCCGGTCCCGATAGCTGGCGCTGGCTGTTCGGCTGTCTGGTGCTGCCCGCGTTCTTCGTGTTGCTCTATCGCCGGTTCATTCCGGAAACGCCGCGTTTCCTCGTCTCCAAAGGACGCGTGGAAGAGGCCAACCGCGTGCTCAACGTGCTCGCGTCGGGCAAGCTTGGCAAGGGCGCGGACAGCGCGACGAAACGCTATCTCAGCGAAGCCGCGCACGGCGCACATCGGGCGGAGAAGGTGCGTCTGCGCGAGGTGTTCGTCGGGCCGCTGGCGCGTCGCACCGTCGCCGTAGGCATCGCGGTGTGCATGACGTATGGCGCGCAAATCTCCGTGCTCACGCTCATGCCGACGATCCTCATGGCGCAGGGCTACACGCTGAGCAAGAGCTTCGCTTTCACCATCGTGATGCAGTCGGGCAGCTTGCTCGGTGCGATCACGGCGTCCTACTTCGGCTTCCGGTTCCCGCGCAAGCGCGTGCTCACGCTCGGCGCCATCGCGGCCTGCGTCATCGGTTTGTGCTTCGGCTTTCTGTCGAAATCGCAGCCGCTGATTCTCGCCTTTGGCGCGGCGTTCCAGTTCTGCGTGCTGCTGCTCAACACGTCCATCTGGATCTACGCGCCCGAGCTCTATCCGACACGCGTGCGCGCTTTCGGCACGGCGTTCATTCTGGCGCTGGGCACGTTGGCGGGGGCGGCCATGCCGCTGGTCGCCGGGCGCGTGTTCGATCAGTACGGCATCGGCGGCATGTTCGGGATGATGGCCGCGATGTACGCCGTGTTCGCCATTGCGCTGACCTTCGCACCGGAGACGTTCGGCAAACCGATCGATGGGCCTGATGCGCCGGGCGAATCCGACCCCCGCGCGGCTGCACGCGCGTCTTCAGAGGCGACGGCGTCTGCCGCTTCCTGATTTTCGAAGCTTTTCGACCTGGCATTTCCATGACTCAGATCCTGCTCATCAACCCCAACACGTCGACGGCAACGACGCAAATGATGGTCGACATTGCCCGGGCGTACCTCGCCGGCGTGATGGCGTCGCCGCCGACGGTCGTCGGTGCGACGGTAGCGCGCGGTGCGCCGATGATCGTCAATGAGCAGGATCTGGCAGACGCGGCGGATGCCGTGAACGATCCCCAAATCGTGGCGCTCGCGGCGCAGGCAGACGGCGTGATCGTCGGCGCGTTCGGCGATCCGGGCATCGAGGCGCTGCGCGCGCGCCTGGACGTGCCGGTCGTGGGGATCGGCGCGACATCCGTGCGCGAGGCGGGCGCAGGCGGTCGACGGTTCGGTATCGCCACGACGACGCCCCGGCTCGCGAACTCGATTGCGTCGAACGTGCGCAAGCTCGGTCTCGGTGCAACCTTTACCGGCGCGCGTTTCACGACGGGCGATCCGCTTGCGTTGGGTGATGTGCCGTCGCAGTTGGAAAACCGTCTCGCCGATGCTGTGCAGGCGTGTATTCGACAGGACGGTGCGCAAGCCGTCGTGATCGGCGGCGGACCTCTGGGGGAAGCGGCGCAGGCGCTATGCGAGCGCTTCTCGATTCCCGTGATCGGGCCCGTGCCGGCAGCGTGTCGTGCATTGCTTCAGGCGATGCGTCTCGGGGAAGCGGCCTGACCACCTGAAGCCACCTGAAGCCGTCTGAGGTCGATTCAGACCCATTCGCTTCGGCGCCCGCGCACTGTCGTCGATCTCGCGATTCGTTTCAAAATTAGTAGCCATACCAACACCTACGTCAATATCCACGTCGACATCGAAATCAAAACGACGATGACGTGTGCCGACCCACGCCACTCCGGGAGGAGTTGAAATGCAACAACAGCCACCCTCGCTCGCCGGTGATGCGAGCCACGCGTTCGCCAATCCGTCCGAGCAAATGCTCGATCCGATTTATCGGAAGATCATGTGGCGGATTATTCCGTTCATCTTCATCTTGTGGATGCTCGCGTGGATCGACCGTGTCAACGTCGGCTTCGCGAAGCTGCAAATGCAGCAGGATCTGGGCTTTAGCGAGACCGTTTACGGCATCGGTGCGGGCATCTTCTTTCTCGGTTACTTCTTTCTGGAAATTCCGAGCAACTGGTTGCTGCTGCGCATTGGCGCACGTCGCACGCTCGCGCGTATCACACTGGGCTGGGGGACGATCTGCGTGCTGATGATGTTCACGCACTCGCCGGCCTACTTCTATGTCATGCGTTTCCTGTTGGGCGCGTTCGAGGCGGGCTTTCAACCGGGCGTGCTGCTTTATCTGACGTTCTGGTTTCCGGCGCACCGACGCGCCAAGGCGTTCGCGTGGTTCATCTCCGCGTCGGCGGTCTCTTCCGTGGTCGGTGCGCCGCTGGCAGGCGCGATTCTTAACGGCATGCACGGCGTGAACGGCTGGGCGGGGTGGCAGTGGCTGTTCCTGCTCGAAGGCGTGCCGACCGTGCTCGCGGGTGTGCTGGCCGTGTGGTTTCTCGTCGACAAGCCGGAGCAGGCGAGCTGGTTGTCGGCGCAGGAAAAGCGTTTGCTGCAAGCCGATCTGGACGTTGATCGCAAGAGCGCGGGCAAGCGCGAGCACAGTTTCCTGCTGGCCGTGCGCAGCCCGAAGCTCTGGCTGCTCACTGGGATCTATTTCGGCATCGTGGCCGCGAACGCGACACTCTCGTTCTTTGCGCCGACCATCGTTCGTGCCCTGGGGCCGACCAACCCGCTGCATATCGGGTTGCTGGTGGGGGTGATGTACGTGTTCGGTGCGATCTTTCAGATCGCCATTGGGTACAGCGCGGACAAGCGACGCGAGGCGCGCATGCACTGCGCCATTCCGGTGTTCGTGGGGGCGTGCGGGCTCGCGGGTGTGGGTCTCTTTGCCGGAAACAACGGCGTGGCGGCGTTTCTGTGTCTGGCTGTTGCCGTCTCGGGCACGATGGGCGCCATTCCGGTGTTCTGGCAGTTGCCGAATGCCTACCTCGCGGGCGGTGCCGCAGCGATGGGCGTTGCGTTCATCAACTCGGTGGCGAATCTGGCCGGATTCGGCTCGCCTTACCTGCTCGGCCTGGTGAAGGACGCCACGGGCAGCTTCAACGGCGGCCTGTGGATCGTGGCGGCGCTCGAAGCCTTCGTCGCCGTGCTGATCTGGTGGCGAATCCGTCGCCGGGAAGCACCGTCAGGCGCGCAGGCGATGGCTTGATCGGCGCGTTGCGTGAATGGCCGGAGGGCCGCGTGATTTACGCGGCCCTTTTGTATTTCACTCCTTTCGTCCTTATTACCTCGAGAATTCCGGGATGAGCGAAAAAGTGTGTCGGTAACCTAAAGAAAACCCTTCCCGTTTCCGTAATGCTTGTCTCGACCATTTCTCAATGGTCGGGAATTCCGGTGGTGCCGCCACCGCTTCCAAAGTCGCGCGTTCGTGCGGTCTTCCGGGGAGTACAAGACCGAATTGCACTGCGCCGTATGTTTCGGTGGCTGCCAAACGGCACTCTTATAAATCCAGAAAAGGGGTAACAGCATGAACGTACGTAATTTCTCACGCGCGGCGGTGGTGAGCATGATCCTCGCATTGACCGGGTGCGCTTCGACGTCTTCGGGGCCGGATTCCTCGCGTGGCGTCGATCCGGCTCTTGCTGCAACCCTGAAACAAGGGGTTGCGCTGCCGACCATCGAATCGAACGGTCACAGTATCGATGACGAGGTGAAGTCAGGGGTAATCGACGCGTTCAAGAAGCAGGCTGATAAAAACGGTATGCTGGTCTCCGCCAATGGGGTTCCGGTGAAAATTACCGTCGAGGAATACAGCACCCGTTCAGCCGTCGCCCGCGTCATGCTGGGTTTTCTAGCGGGTGGAGACCACATCAAGGCTCGCGTGGATGTGTCGGGCAAGACCTACACCGTGGAAGATACCGCGCGCTCGTCCATCAACGGTATTAGTCTGGTCGCGGAAAACGTCGGCTCCGACGTTGCGAACGGTATCGCCACGCTTGCAGGTGTGACGGTGAATACGATTCAACGTCAACAACCGCCTGTCGGCATGACGACGCGCTGATTGGTGCATCGTCGTAAAAAAGGGGTTACGGAGCGATATCTCTCCGTAACCCCTTCATCCCTTCATCCCTTCATCCCTTCATCTTTAAGCGCTTCGACGCGACTGGAAATTATCAGTCGCATCGATGTCGCACCTCATTAAAACGCCCGACGGAAAATCGCTTCGATTTCCGCCTGTTCGGCGCGGCGCGGGTTCGTGAGGCCACACGCGTCCTGCATCGCGTTCGCCGCGAGCGTGGGCACGTCGGCTTCCTTCGCACCCAGTTCGGCCAAGCCTGAAGGAATGCCGATATCCTTCGACAACCGGCGGATCGCCGCAATCGCGACCTTTGCGCCTTCCTCGTCGCTCAAGCCCTCGACCTTCTCGCCCATCGCTTGTGCAATGTCCTTCAGGCGTCCGGCACTCGTACTTGCGTTGAACTCCTCGACGTGCGGCAGCAGGACAGCATTGCACACACCGTGCGGCAAGTCATAGAACCCGCCGAGCTGGTGCGCCATGGCATGGACGTAACCCAGCGATGCGTTGTTGAACGCCATGCCCGCCAGGAATTGCGCATACGCCATGTTCTCGCGCGCCGTCATGTCGTCGCCATGCGAAACCGCCCGACGCAGGTTCTGCGAGATCAGCGTTACCGCCTTGAGCGCACAGGCGTCGGTGATCGGCGTGGCCGCCGTCGACACATAGGCCTCGGTGGCGTGCGTGAGGGCGTCCATGCCGGTCGCGGCGGTCAGGCCCTTAGGCATGGCAGCCATCAGTGCCGGATCGTTGACCGACAGCAACGGCGTGACGTTCCGGTCGACAATGGCCATCTTCACATGACGTTTTTCGTCCGTGATGATGCAAAAACGTGTCATTTCGCTCGCGGTGCCGGCCGTCGTGTTGATGGCGACGAGCGGCAATTGCGGCTTCTTCGACTGATCGACGCCTTCGTAATCGGAGATGTGGCCGCCGTTGGTCGCACACAAGGCAATGCCCTTCGCGCAGTCATGCGGCGATCCGCCGCCGAGGGAAATCACGAAGTCGCAGTCGTTTTGCCTGAGGATTGCGAGGCCCGCTTCGACGTTGGCCACGGTCGGGTTCGGCTTGGCGCCGTCGAACACGACCGATTGAATGTCCTGCTGCGCCAGCAGCCTGGTGACCTTCTCCGCGACACCTGCCTTGGCGAGTCCGGCATCGGTCACGATCAGGGCGCGGCGGAAATGGTATTGACGCAGGGCGGCAATCGCTTCGTCGAGACTGCCGATGCCCATCATATTGACGGCGGGGATGAAGAAAGTCGTGCTCATGGTCATGCTCCTTATCTGTTCTGTCGGGGGCGCTCCGCGCGCGCGGAATGCGCAGCTGCGGGCCCTCAGAAACATCTTTTGCATGCATCAAAGACAGCATCGCACTCGCCGTGCGACGCGTCTTTGATCTGCCACAAGGTCTCGCAGGTCTAGAGTAAGGACTCGACAGCGAGACGTGTCGGTCTTGCTTGCCGGAATCGCTTGCCGCACGGGGGCGGAAAGCGCTCAGAAGAAGCCCAGCGGATTGACGTCGTAGCTCACCAGCAGGTTCTTCGTCTGCTGATAGTGACCAAGCATCATCTTGTGAGTCTCACGGCCGATTCCCGACTTCTTGTAGCCACCGAACGCCGCATGTGCCGGGTAGAGGTGATAGCAATTGGTCCAGACGCGCCCGGCCTGAATCCCGCGGCCCATGCGATAGGCGCGATTGATGTCGCGTGTCCACACGCCAGCCCCCAAGCCGAACTCGGTATCGTTGGCGATGGCGAGCGCCTCGGCTTCATCCTTGAAGGTCGTGACCCCGACCACCGGCCCGAAGATTTCTTCCTGGAACACGCGCATGCTGTTCTCGCCCTTGAGCAGCGTCGGCTGGATGTAATAGCCGGAGGCGAGCGGCCCGTCCAGCATCTCGATACCCCCGCCTGTCAGCACTTGTGCGCCTTCGCGGCGCGCCAGATCCAGATAGGTCAGGATCTTGTCGAACTGCTGTTGCGACGCTTGCGCGCCGACCGCCGTCTCGGTATCGAGCGGGTCGCCGCGCGTGATGCGCTCGACGCGCTTCATCACCACTTCCATGAACGGCTCGTAGATCGACTCCTGTACGAGCGCGCGTGACGGACATGTGCAAACCTCGCCCTGATTCAAAAAGCCCAGCACAAGGCCCTCGGCCGCCTTTTCGATGAACTCGGGCTCGCCTTGCATGATGTCCTCGAAGAAGAGGTTCGGCGACTTGCCGCCCAGTTCGACGGTGCTCGGAATCAGGTTGGCGGCGGCCCGCGTGAGGATATGATTGCCGACTGGCGTCGATCCCGTGAAGGCGATCTTGGCGATGCGCTTGCTGGTCGCGAGGGCTTCGCCCGCTTCCTTGCCGAAGCCCTGCACGACGTTGAGCACGCCCGGTGGGAGCAGGTCGGCCACCAACTCGGCGAAAAGCGTGATCGAGAGCGGCGTTTGCTCGGCGGGCTTGAGCACCACGCAATTGCCTGCGGCGAGCGCCGGGGCCAGTTTCCATGCGGCCATCAGCAGCGGGAAATTCCACGGAATGATCTGACCGACGACGCCCAGCGGTTCATGGAAGTGATAGGCGGCGGTGTGCTCGTCGATCTCTGCGGCCGTGCCTTCCTGCGCACGAATGCATCCGGCGAAATAGCGAAAATGGTCGACGGCCAGCGGCAGATCGGCAGCAAGCGTCTCGCGAACGGGCTTGCCGTTGTCCCACGTCTCCGCGACGGCGAAGCGTTCCAGTTGCGATTCGAGACGGTCGGCGATCTGCAACAGAATGCGCGAGCGCGCCTGTACGGAGGTTCTTCCCCACTTGGGCGCTGCGGCGTGCGCGGCGTTCAGCGCGAGTTCGATGTCCGCGCCGTTCGAGCGCGGGAATTCGCCGATGATCGCGCCGGTGACAGGAGAGGTGTTGATGAAGTAGCGTCCCTCGACCGGCGGCACGAACTTGCCGTCGATGAAGTTCTCGTAACGGGATTGCAGGGACAGCAGGGCACCGGGCGTGCCGGGTGGGGCGTATCGCATGTCGTGTCTCCGGGTATTGTTGTGACGGTGGCGGGTCGTTTGCCAGCCACGCATGAGGCACCAAGCAATTCGCGGGCCACCTACGCCGAAACGCGTCGCCATGCGGATCCGCGCCCGATGGGGCCGCGCGTCGTGTACCGGATCCGTGACACGGGTGTCTCACACGATGACACGTCTTGTCTCACGAGCGTGACACGGTCCGGGTATCTTCAATCGCTTCGCTGCTTCCGATTGACACAGCGCATTGCAAACGATCCCGCCATGGGAGATGCTTCGGAAACGACCACGAGATCAACGAACATCCGGCACGGGGGAGACGACCAATGCCACCCACCACTGAGTCCGCGCACGCGCGTCGCGTGCTGAATGTCGTGCAGGGCCAGGCGTCATCGGGCACGGGCCCGACCGACCCGAATATCGCCAGTTCATGGCGACGTTGCCTGGACACTCATGCGCTCGATCCGGGCGCGCACAGGGCGCCGCGTGTTCTGGCGTCCTCACAGTTGCGCGATCGCCGTCATGCCATGGAGCGGTTGCGCACGGTGTCGCTGCCGGTATTGGAGCGCTTGCAGCGTCAGTTGATGAATCCGCGTCAGGCGGTATTGCTCACGGCGCCGGACGGTGTGATCGTGGATTCGCATTTGCACGACGGCACGCGCGACGACTTCCATCGTGCCGGCTTGTGGCCGGGCGCCGACTGGAGCGAATCGTGCGAGGGCACGAATGGCATCGGCACATGCGCTGTCGAGCGCGCGCCCGTCATCATCTGTCAGCAGGATCACTTTCGTGCGCGTCATACGCCGCTGACCTGTACGGCAAGCCCGGTGTTTGCGCCGCAAGGCGAACTGCTCGCCGTCATCGATGTGTCGTCGACAACCGCCGACGTCACCCGTCAGAGCCAATTCCATACGCTCGCGCTCGTCAATCTGACGGCGAAGGTCGTGGAGAGCGAGTATTTCTTTCAGCACTATCGCGATGATTGGTTGCTGCAATTGCAGGAGCAGGCAGATCATCTTGGCGGCTTCGCGCAAGCGTTGATCGCGTTCGACGATACGGGGCGTGTGCTGGCCGCGAATCAAAGTGCGCTGAATTGTCTTGGCGCAACACGTGACGAAATCGTCGGCACGCGCGTGGATCAATGGTTTGCGCAGACGCTCGACACGCTGCTCGCGCAAGCGCATCCCGTTGGGCGACGATCGGGTGCATTACCCCGGACGCTTCGTCGTATGCCAGTCTGACGTTCGGGTTGCGAAGCAGGGCATCGACGAATTCGTGTATGTCGCCCGTGTCGCGCAAACGAGCGGTCAATGCGTCCCAATGGACATAGGTAGTAGCGTCTGGGCGCAGGGCTTCGCGTACCGAGGCCACCAGCGCCTCGGCGCGCTCGGCTATCGTGACGCGCCATCCTTCTTCCGAGCGTGACAGATCCTTAAGAAACGCTTCGAGGGTGCCCGAGCCTCGCAGGAACCTCTCATATACCTTTCGGCCTTCGTCATCCGGATGTCGCCCCAGGATGCCTTCGTAACCCGCCTGCACGATGCTTCGCGAGAGCACCGTTTTGAGAATCGTTTGAGAGAGCGAGTTTTTCATGAGGCGTTTTCCTGAGGACATGCGCGCCAGTACATGCTGCGAGTGTTGAGGGATGCGGGAAGATTGCGGCTGCGCCGCGGACTTTTCGGCGCGTCGGCAAACCCGAGCCGGACGTATAGCCGTCTTGCGTCGATGTTGGAATCCAGAACGTTGAGCCAGGCTTTACCAGCGCAAAGGCGTGCCGTCGTAACGTGCCGGAACAGGCGCCGAAATATGCCCCGCGACCGCACTGCGACGTGAGTTGCACAGTGCGAAATCAGCACTTCGCCACGGTTGGGGCGTGCCAGTGTGCTCGACAAAACGTGCCCTCTGACAAGAATTCGGGCGCTCGCGGCCACACCGTAGCGGCGCAGAAGCTGCCCCGCAAATACGATGTCGCCGAGCCACAACTGGATTCGGGTATGGGTTGCCAGGGTGGCGCAGATTTGCCCGTCATTGCGCACCGCAACGTGGTGGTGTCGATATGAGAAGCGTCCGAATCGCATGGCGAACGCGTACTCTAGGAAGGCGACGCATCGTTCGTCTGTATCGTTGAACAGATACGCGAATTCCTTCGGTCCAGACGAGAAAATCAGGTCGGAACAGGCCGGCGCGTCGCTGCGCGTGGCACGACGGAACGTATAGTGATGATTGCGACAGGGTAACGCCGCCTCGGACAGCACGGCGCTCACATTGCCCCCCTGGCCAGCCGGGCCAGTGTGTCCACGGCATGGTCGATCTGTTCGGGCGTGTGCGTTGAGCAGATGAAAAATCGCAACCGCGCCGCTTGCTCCTCTACCGCGGGATAGAAAATCGGTTGAACGTTGATCCCGGCGTCGAACAGGGCATTCGCCCATTGCGCGGCCCTGAGTGAGCTGCGAGTGAGGATCGGCACGACGGCGTAGCCTTCGCTGGTGCCTGTGTCGAAGCCCGCCGCGCGTGCCCGGTGAAGGAAGCGATGCCCGCGCTCACGCAAGGTCGCAACACGTTCAGGCTCCGTCTGCATCAGCCGCAACGCTGCAAGCGACGCCGCTGCCGCAGACGGGGCAATACCCACGCTGTATAGGAAGCCTGGCGCAAGATGGCGCAGAATGTCCGTCAATACCCGACTGCCAGCGATGAAGCCGCCACAGCTCGCCAGCGTCTTGGATAGCGTACCCATCCAGATGTCGACGTCTTCCGGTGCGACGCCGGCATGTTCGCGCACGCCCCGACCGGTTGCGCCGATCACGCCGAGGGAGTGCGCCTCATCGACCATCAGAAAGGCCGCGTGACGCCGCTTGATATCGACAAAACGTTTCAGCTCGGGAATGTCGCCATCCATGCTGTACAGGCCCTCGATGGCGATCAACACACGTCGATATTCGTGACGCACTCGCGAGAGCAGAGCGTCGAGCGCGCGCCAGTCGTTGTGCGCGAAGCTCAATCGTTTCGCACCGCTCAATTGTCCGCCTTGCACGATGCTGTTGTGTGCCAGCGCATCGTGCACGATGAGGTCTCCCGGACCGAACAGTGCGCCGATAACGGTGACGTTCGTGGCATGCCCACTCACGAAGACCACGCTGTCCTCGACCTCGTAGAAATCGGCCAGGGCACGCTCCAGCGCCTGTTGAATGGGCCGCTCTCCCGCCACCATGCGGCTTGCCGAAGACGATGTCCCGTATCGATCGATGGCCGCCTTGGATGCTGCGACGACCGGCGCTTCGCTGGCCATGCCGAGGTAACTGTAGTTGGCGAAATTCAAATACGTCCGCTCGCCGATCGTCGTCGTCGCGCCCGCCATACCTTCGTGCACGCGAAAGAATGGCGAATCGACCTTAAGCGTGTCGCCCATCTGGCGCATGATGCGGACATGCTGATACTGCGACATCGTGTCGAACCTTGTCAGCTCACCGCGAGCGTCGGTATCTGCGGTGATTGCCGGTCGTGGTACGAACGGCTTGTCGGCATCATCGGCGACACGCTGCATCTGACGCTGTAACGCCTTGGCGGCCAACTGTCGTCTGACCTGCTCCCCCATTCCCATGGTTATCCCCGTGACTGATTATGTATCTCGTTATTCGTTGCATTGCCGGCATCTTCGGGCCGGGCAAATCATGCAACGTTAATTCGTCGCTGGGCCGCCGCGTTCTGCCCCAGCGTCGCTGCCACAGTGGCAGCGACCTCGTCCGGTTGCTGCATGGCATGTCGGTTGAACATCGCCGTCACCTGATCGGCGACACCGTGACTCTCGTCGTCGTGCAACGCCCCGGCGTTGCCACGTATGGCATGCATGATCGTTTGCGCCAATCCGCTGATCGTGGCGCCCTCGGTAATCGCCATGACCGACAACTTCACGCCGAACGTTTCCTGGACGGCCATGCCGAGCTCAATGCCCATTAGCGAGTCCATTCCCATGTCGATGACCGAGCGATCGAGTTCGACGTTGTCCGGGGACATATGCAAAATCCGAGCGATGTGACCTTGCAATGCGTTTTCTACCAGCGAACACGCTTGAGCCTGAGGCAGTGACCTGACCTGAGCGTGCAGCGTGTCTGTACCGTCGCCCGTGTTGTCGTCGAGGCGACCGGGAGCCAGGTCGACGTAGCGTTGCGCTCGCGCAGCGGGCATCCCACGTGCCACGGTGCGCCAGTCCAATCGGACCACTGCCTCCCCATATACGCCTCGAACCAAGGCGGATTCGAGCGCTAGCAATGCTTCGTCCGACGTAATCGAGTTCCCGCCGATGCGCGATTGCAACGCTTCACGTGTGGTGGCGTTGCGAGCAAGAAAACCGACGTCTTCGATGGGCCCCCAGGCCATGCAGGTCCCAGGTAACCCGAGCGCACGGCGTCGAGCCACGAGCGACTCCAGGAACGTATTCGCCGCGACATAACTCGCTTGTCCCGGATTGCCGAGGAAGGTGGTCGCAGACGAATAGACGACAAAGTGCTCAAGCGGGACCGAGCGTGTCGCACGATGCAGATTCCAGGCGCCTGCGACCTTCGGCGACAGAACGGAGAGGAAACGCTCGTCGTCCAGGTTACGCACCAGTCCGTCGTCGATCACCATGGCCGAATGGACCACACCACGTAGCGGATTTGGCCGCTGCGTCAACGACGTCACCAAGGCCTCGACTTGTGCTGACGACGCGATGTCGCATGTCACTGTCTCGACGGTCGCACCGGTTCTTGCCACAAGGTCGTCGAGGGCATCACGCATGTGCGCGGAAATCTGACCGCTTCGGCTGGCCAGAACGATATGTCGCGCGCCTCGCGCAATCCATCGCATGGCCGTCGCAAGACCGAGGCCGCCCGTACCGCCGGCGATCAGCCAGGTGGCGTCCGGTGAGAGCGCGAGCGGTGTCGAGGGCACCCGGCCCGGGGCAGGCGCCGGGGTTCCATGCGGATACGTGATCAGCACTTTGCCGATCTGACGCGCTTGCTGCATGTAGCGGAAAGCCGTTTCCGCCTGTGCTGCCGGGAAGGCGCGATAGGGCAACGGGTGGAGGACACCCGTCTCGAACAGGTTGATGAGCTCGCTGAACAGGCGCGCGGTCAGTTCCGGCTGCACGTTCATCAACTGATCGGCGTCGATGCCGAAGTAGCTGATGTTGTTGCGGAACGGCCTCAGGCCGACGCGCGTGTTCTCGTAAAAATCGCGCTTGCCGAGTTCCAGGAATCTGCCGAACGGGCGCAGCGCATCGATTCCCCGAACCATAGCCTCCCCGGCGAGCGAGTTGAGCACGACGTCGACGCCTGCGCCCTGCGTTCGGGTACGAATATCGTCCGCAAAGCGCAGGCTTCGAGAATCGAAAACGTGATCTGCGCCCAATAGTCGGACGAAATCCCGCTTCTCTTCGCTGCCTGCCGTGGCGAACACCTCGGCACCGAGATATTTCGCCAGTTGCGTTGCGGCGATCCCGACACCGCCTGCGCCACCATGAACCAGCACACGCTCGCCGCGCCGAACGCGCGCCAGTTCGTTAAGCGCATACCATGCGGTGAAGAAGGCCGTCGGGATGGTGGCCGCTTCCTCGAAAGTCAGCCCGCCCGGGATCGTAGCGACGGCATTGGATGGCGTCAGTACCCGGTTGGCGAACGCCCCGCTGGCAAATCCAAGGACGGCATCGCCAAGTTTCACGTTGGTGACATTGCGCCCGACGCGGGTGACTACGCCAGAGACTTCCATGCCGACGGTTGCGCCGGCAAACCCGTTCTCCACAGCCTCGTCCGACAGAACGCCCATCGCGTACATCACGTCGCGGAAGTTCAGGCCGGTGGCACGAGGAGAAATCTCCACCTCGTCATCCCCCAGGGAGCGCGCCGGACGTGCAAGCCATTTGAGATTGCGCAGCGAACCGGGCGCCTCGAAGCCGAGAGAGACGTCGACGGCCGGAATGGACAGCAAAGGCGATTCATCTGTCGCCCCTTCCCGCTGCTCGGCCACTGCGGCGCCAAGCATACGCGTCACATAGCGTTCCCGAGAGGTCAGAATGATCTCCTCTTCAGCGCTATTTCCCAGAAATTCGTCGACCAGACGCTCGGCGCGCGTGTTGTCGGCGACACGGACATCGACCACGCGGGGGCGCCATTCGGGATGTTCGTTGGCGATCACGCGCCCGAGCCCCCACAACGTGCTCTGCTCGGGGCACGCATGCGATTCGTCCGATTCGTCCGATTCGTCCGATTCGTCCGCAGGGACGACGACCGGTGCAGCCCCTTGCGTCACGATCCAAAGATGAATGGCGCGTGCGTTGACACTGCCCGATGCACTTACCATCTCGCGAACGCAATGCGTCAGTGCAAGCGGGCCGTGCGATTGTGCACGCAGTAGAGCGTCACCGTCGACGTCATCGTCCTGTTCGTTCGCCGCCCCGACCGTCGGCGACGGCGCAACGAAGGCGATGTTGACCGAGATCCCGGTCGGCGCATTCGCCAAAGCATCTGCCAATGTGGCGGGCGAGACCGAGAGCGTTCGATGTCCCCGCGAGACCAACGTCGCGCTCACCGCAGCGGCCAGGTCGTTGCCGGCCTGTGCGGATACGATCAACCAATGACCCGTCGTCTCGCCATCCGGCGATGCTGCGTCGGGCGTACGGGATTCGGACATGCCCTGCCCGGCGCGCGCTGCGAACATGACAGGCGAGCCTTCGAGGTCGAGATTGGCTTCGCGATGGACTTCGACATCACGGAAGCCTGCTTCGTTGAGCCAGTACTGCCATTGTGCGACTGATGCGACTTCGGTTTTATCGGTATCAAAGACAATTTCAGAAATGCGGGCATGCACCGGTTGCGCCATCACGAGCAACCCACCCGGCGCGAGCCAGCGGCGGGCGGCGGCGAGCAGGCGAGGCGCAGAGGCGAGATGCGGATCAGGTGCGGACTCCGCGTCGCAGGCGATCAGGTTGGCCTGGCGCCAGGCGCCCATCTGTGGACCGATGACGATCATGTCATAGCAGGGCGTTGCGTTGCCTGAACCGACGTCCAGTCTGTACTCGCCATCTCGGACGAGCGTCGCGAGCCGCACTTCGGCCCGGTCCGAGGCTTCGAAGCCATGGATTTGCGTGGCAGCGCCTGCAAGGGTGCGGTCGCATCGCGCGAGGGACACGTGGGCGTCGAGCGGGCGCACCTGCTCGTGCGCGGGAGATGCGACTTCCAGCACGCGAAGGCGCCGTCGGTGCGGCCAGCTTTGCACCGCGGTTTCGATACAGCTCGCGAGCCAGCTATTGGCGTATGCCCACGTGGGAGACGCATCGCGCCAGTGCTCCGCCAGTGCTGCAGATGTGGCGGATATTCTGCCGGGCGTCTCTCCGTCTAGTTCAGCGCGAAGTGCTACGCCGAGCCGCTTGCCACCGGTGGCAAGCAGACTTAGCTCGGCGACGTGCGCCGGGGATTGCGCGAGCACGGAACGCCAAAGTTCGTCGGTCGGCGGAAGCTCTGCGCACATCCCGACGTTCTTCAACAACTGTCCGTCCGCCACTTCGGCCAGTTCGTCTTCGACGAGCATGCGAACCAGCGCCCGATACAGTCGGGGACGATGCGCGGCGGCCTGAGCGTGCCCTGCACCGAAGGCATCGACGGATTCCAGTGCAGCAAGCGCGTAGCCGCTGGCGAGGATGTCCAGAAGAGGGAGCACCTCGGTCAAATGCGTCTCGCGACGTGCGCCAGACAAGTTGGCCTGTGTACTTGATGCAGCAGAGGCTGCGAGTTCTGCCGGTGCAGGTAGTGCTGTCGCCTGGCGCTGAGCGAGAAGTGGTTGTGGCGACGCAAAAAAGGTAAAGCGCGACGGGGCCTGTTGGCGTCTGCCGATCAGATCGACACGCCTGAAGCGACAGTTGGCCAGTCGCGCGACGATGCGTCGGCTGGCATCGACAAATTCGAAAGAGGCGACGGCGGAATGCGGATTGCGTCGCTCCACACGCGCGACGACGTAATGCACCGGTGCTTCGCAAAGATAGTCAACGCGACCGAACTGAACCGGCACGTAGGCGCTCCGATCGAGGTTTTCGCTGGCATCGGACAGCAGCACGAACAGCGCGTGCAGGCCGCTGTCCATTAACGCAGGATGCAGAACGAATGCATCGGAGGGCGTAGCCGCTTCCGCCAGTCCCTCGGGCATTGCCACTTCGGACAATGCCACGTCCCCGTGCACGCGTACCGACGTCACCCAACGAAACGCGCTGCCATATGTCAGCCCGATAGTGGCGGTCCGTTCATAGAGTTCATTGCCTGCAATGGCCGGTCGCGCCAGCATGGCATCGAGCCATACGGCGGGAACGGTGCTGTCGTCCGTGAGCGTGGTGCCGCTTGCGAGCAATCGTCCGCTTGCATTGAGCGTGTAGGGCTCATCTGTCATGCGCTCGCGCGTCTCGATCGTGAAGTAGCCGCTGTCGGGATCCACGATGCAGCGCACGCGCTTGGCGCGGGCTTCGTGAAATACGAGCGGGAGATGGATTTCGACGTTGTCGAGCGCACAGCTTTCTACACCGAAGTGCTCGCGTGCCGCGGCCATCGCCATTTCGACGTAGCCCACGCCGGGGAACGCAATAGCACCGTCAACGACGTGATCGGAAAGCAGCGGGAGCCGGGTGGGATCAATCTGGTTGCCCCAGGCCAGGGTGTGCTCGCGCAACCGATAGCCGAGCAATGGGTGCTCTCGTCTGCGATTAACGAGGTTGTATGCCTCGGGGCTTGGCGTAAGCCAATAGTGTTCGCGCTGCCAGGCGTAACCGGGCAACGGTACGCGCGCAGTGCCCGCCACCGGCGGCGCAAAGCGGCGGGTGTCCACGCGTGCGCCAAGTGCAACGCATGCGAGTACACCGTGGGCGAGGGCCAAGGCGCCGTCGCGCTGTCGCTTGAGTACCCCCGTCGCACGCCCGGCGTATTGTCCGGCAGCGAGTGTCTGTTCGACATAGGTGCGCAATATCGCATGCGGCCCGATTTCGCAAAACACCCTCGGTGCCTCAGCGGCGATGTGGGAAATGGCATCTGCGAATCGCACCGGTTCTCGGACATTGCGCCACCAGTAGTCTGCAGTGAGCGAACGGCCATCGCACGTCTGGCCGGTCACCGTCGACACAAACCGACGGGTGCCCCGCGAAGGCTCGAGACCGTCGAGTCGCGCTTCGATACGCGCGCGAATCGGGTCCATCTGGCGACTGTGAAATGCGTAGTCGAGACCCAGCAACTGGAAGAAGTCGTCTTGTGCCTGAATCGTGTCGCCAAGCATCGAGAGGGCTTGCAGGTCACCCGCGAGCGTGACCGATTGCGGACTGTTGATCCCTGCGATTTCGATTCGACCGGAGAGTCCCAAACGGGCAATGAGTGCCGTTGCCTGATCGGCGGAGATGCCCGCAGCGGCCATACGACCACTGCCTCGCGTCAATGCTTGTGCCTGACTACGTTCTCGTATGACCCGCACGGCCTGTGCGAGGCTCAGCTGCCCCCCGGCCCAAGCTGCGGCGACCTCACCGACGCTATGACCCACACAGGTGTCGAATTGAACACCTCTTGCTTCCAGTACACGCACGATCCCGACCTGCATCATGAACAGCAGGGGTTGGGCGACTTCTGTGGCGGCGAGCGCGTCGGCACCGACCCCGCTGCGAAGCATCGGCAATAGCGAAGCTTCTCCGAGGTCGCACCACAGCGAATCGACCGATTCGCATGCTGCACGAAAGACTGCGTCCTGAGCGATGAGTTCTCGACCCATCCCTTCCCACTGCGCACCGTTCCCGGAGAAGACGAGCACAGCCGGCCGTTCACCTGATGTGGCTTCGCCCAGGATGACGTCCGCGACCTGGCGGCGCTCGCCCGGCACAGACAAGGTCCGCAACGCGACCAGGCCTGCCTGAACATCCGCCGGGGCGACGATGGCACGATGTTCCAGCCACTGGCGATGTTGTGCCGCCCCTGCGGCCAGCGCTTGCCAGGAAACGCCGCGCTCAAGTTTCTCCAGATAGCGCGCGGCCATTGCCGAAATCGCGGCAGGTGTGCGGGCGGTCAGCATCAACGGGGCGAGAGGAGGCGCGTGGGGCAGCGGCGTGTCGTGGACGGTGTCCACGGTGCGTTGCGTGGGCGCACTGCGAAGCACGACGTGTGCATTGGTGCCGCCGAAACCAAACGAGTTGACGCCGACAGTCAACGTGTCTTCGCCCTGCTTGAGTGGCGTGAAGCGATCGACGACGCGCATCCGGCCCTCTCCGAAATCGATATTCGGATTGGGGGTTGTGAAATGCAGCGTGCGCGGCACGGCACGGTGTTTCAGGCTAAGTATGGCTTTGAACAGACCCGCCATACCCGATGCGGTCTCCAGGTGACCGATGTTCGTTTTGACCGAACCGACGAGCAAAGGATGGGAAGCGTCTCGCCCTCGGCCTGCGACCTGCAGCAGGGCACGCATCTCGATCGGGTCGCCGACGGCCGTACCGGTACCGTGTGCCTCGATATAGTCGACCGTGGCGGGATCGACTTCCGCGCGCCGGTAGACCTGTTCGAGCAACGCGGCCTGCGTTGCCGCCCCCGGCACGCTGATGCCGCCTTGTGTGTATCCATCCGAATTGACAGCCGATCCTGCGATGACCGCATGAATAATGTCGCCATCGGCGAGCGCGCGCTCCAACGTCTTGAGCAGGACCAACGCGCCGCCTTCGGATCGAACGTAGCCGTCGCCGGATGCGTCAAATGCCCGGCACCGTCCTGTGGGCGAAAGCATCGATGCTTTCGAGAAACTCACGAACCCGAATGGGTGAAGCAGCAGGTTGACGCCACCCGCGAGCGCCATTTCCGCTTCGCCGGATGCGAGCGTACGGCATGCCTGGTGCAAGGCGACGAGCGAGGACGAGCACGCGGTATCGACGGACATACTTGGGCCGCGCAGGTCGAACAGATACGACACACGATTGGACGCAATACTGGTGGTGTTGCCGGTCGCGGAGTACGGATCGACGGAATTCAGGTCGTCCATGCTGCGACTGCCGTAATCGGTGCTGGCGACACCGACATAGACGGCGCAGTTGCGCCCTTTCATGTCGACGGGGCGAACGCCCGCATCCTCGAACGCTTCCCACGACAGCTCCAGCAGGAGTCGTTGCTGCGGGTCCATTTGCGTCGCTTCACGCGGAGAGATGCCGAAAAATGCAGCGTCAAAACCCGCGACATCATCGAGCACACCTGCTGCAAACGTATAGCTCTTGCCGGGTTCTCGTTTCGACGGATGGCGATAGAACTCCGTGCCAAATCGCTCGACGGGGACTTCGGTGACAGCGTCTCGCTCCGAACGCAGCAGTTCCCAGAACGCCTCGGGAGAATCCACTCCGCCGGGAAAGCGACATGCCATGCCGACAATTGCAAATTGGGTGTTCATTGTTTCACTCATGATTCAGAGACCTGACGCCGCGATCTGGCGTCGCCCGGCTCGCAAGGCATGCCTGACGGCCATGCCGAGTTGCACGACATCGATGGATGCTTGCGTGGCATCGATATCGCCGAAATTTCGCCATATGAAGTACTGGCTTCGTGCTGGGGCCTGACCCAATGCGTCAAAGACGTGGCCAAGGGCGGGCACATGGTCCCCGTAAAAGCAGAGCACCGTTTCGCGCTGTCGTGTGCGCAGATAGTTGAGCAGGCGCCCGATCATGTCGTCGGCGCTCTTGAGGTGTCGTAAGTAAGCGGTGAGGTCACGCCATTGCGCATCATCGCCGAGTTCATGCCACGCGGACGACTCACCGGCAGCAACCGTTTCGAGATGCAGCGGGCCGTGGTTTTCCATCGACATGGCGAAGATGAATTGGGGCGAAGCGCGATCATCGAGGTCGGCAACGCGGAGCCGTGCCACGATCGCGTCGGCCAGCGCGGCGTCGCTCACGTATGTGCCTGCGCGCGGCGCATCGCCGAAATGCTCGATGCCCTCGAACGCGGCGAAGCCGAGCAGCGGAAGCACGCGATCCCGTCCAAAGAAGTCGACGTAATAGGGGTGCAGCGCAGTGGTGCGATAGCCGCCGCGGGAGAACCAGGACGCCAGCGATGTGGCAGCTCGTCGCACGAAAACGTACGGATAGAAGCGTCCATACCCCAAGGCAGACTCATCGACCCCGGTGAGCAGCGCGAACTCGGTTCGCATCGTATTGGCACCCCATGCCGGTACCGTGAGGTCGCCGTATTGCGTACTCTGCATACGAGCGGTGTCGAAATGTTGCAGTACCGACGGACGTATCGACGGATGCAGCGTGCGTGCATCGAAGAAAGACTCGCTCTGAATCACGACGACGTCGGGGTGCGTACCGCGCGCATGCCCGGTGGCATGCGGTCCGCTGGCGAGCGCCTCGGCAACGCGAGCGAAGGTCGAAGGACGCCAGCCGTTAATCAGGTAGGCGACGAACGTGGCCGTGAAACCGTTGGCGCGAACGTCATCGCTCGCGTGCAGGGTAAGCCTCATTCCGTTGGCGAGAACCGCGGCCAACGTCAAGCACAGACCAAGCATCGCGATTGTCGATGTGACGCCGGGCCGGGAGATGGTCGGTTCGATCAAAACCGCCGAGATGAGTATCGACGCACCAGCAACGAACGTGACAACCGTTCCGCGGCTCAGGAATGGCAGATACAAACGTGGATGCGCGAAGAGTTGCGCAAACAGGCTCAGATCCGTGAAGACGAACGGTTCGCGTAGCGATGCATGCTTCGCATTGCTGACGCCGGCCATCACCCCGACCAGTCCTAGCGTCACACCGGCGGCAAAGATCGGGCGAGCGAAGGCATAGAAAAACAGGACGAACAGCAGCGTCGTCACCACCCATAGCAGAGCCCACGCGCGCCATGGTCTGCGCCATCCGGCGTGAGGCCGGGCCATCGCATCGGGTACGGCGCAGAATATGAGCGTCACGCCCCAACAGGCGAGTAGTGGTGCGAGGCGCATTCAGGCCTCCGCCTTGGGCAGGTATGACAGTCGATCGAGAATGCGATCGGCGATGGCGACGGGTAGCAGCGCAAGGAGGCGCATGCCAAGCGCGAGCAGGGTCGGGAAGGCAATTTCGGCACGTCCTGCGGCCACCTTGCGTGCGATCAGCGCAGCAGCGCTCGGTGCGGAACGCATCATCGGTTTGTCTCCCGGAAACACGTCGCTCATCGCCGTCTTGACGAAACCCGGAAGCACGACGCTGAGGGCGATGCCATCGCGCGCGAGCATCGGACGCAGTGAATCGCCCCAGGCCTTGATGGCGGACTTGCTGGCGCAATAGGCCGGTGAGATCGCCATGCCGCGAAGTGCAGCGATCGAACTGATGAGTACGATGCGACCGTGCTTGCGTTCGCGCATGTGTGTGAGCGCGGGAAGCACGGAATTGATCGTGCCGTAGAGGTTGACGTCGACGATGCTGCGCACCCGATGCGAATCTTCCCAATCGGAAGCGTTTGACAGTGTGCTGGCGGCACCGGCATTCGCGATCAGCATATCGATGGGCCAATGGGCATCGAAGTCGTCGATCCATGACGACATGGCCGCGGCGTCGCGCACGTCGAGCGTCGCCACAACGGCCTTCGCGCCCAACGCTTCGCATTCGAAGGCACATTCGCGCAAGCGGGTCGCGTCACGGCCGCATAGTCCCAGAACGGTGCCCGGGCGGGCATAGGTATGCGCGAGTGCACGCCCGAGGCCTGCGCTCGCGCCGGTAATGACAATGTGACGTGCGCCTTCAGGCTGCATCTCGCGCCTCCAGTCGCTGCACTACGCCCACGAGCGCCATGCCAATGCCCCCTCGGGTATAAAAGTCACCATTGATCTGCGTGTTGTGAATGACAAAGTGCAGAAACGCGGTGTAAAGCGCCATGTCCGGACAATCCGGCGCTTGCCAGAATGTGTCCAGACCATGCTGCCAGGTCAGGCCCTGCATGTCGTAAATGGCTTCACCGAGCACGACGAGCGGCGTGCCGTGGTGCAGCGCGGACAACCCGACCGTACTGTTAATGACGACCACGCCCTGCGCATGCTCGAGCAGCGTTGGGAGATGTCCCGCGTCAATGAAGTGGACACGATTTGCGACCCCCAGACGACGTGCGATGCGCAATGTGTGCTGGCGATAGTTGATCAGGCCTGTGTCGAGCGGATGATTCTTGATGACAAGCTGGGTGTCGGGCGCCGCATGCGCCGCGAACGACGCAACCACGGCGTCGATAGCACCGCAAATGCCGTCGAAGGGCGAATGCACGACGACCTGGGCGTCGGAGTTGAGCTGCAACGGAAAGAGGAAGTACCGTTGTGCATGGTCGCGCAATTCACGTGTCAGGTAGTCCGCTTCGCGATGAAACCCGCGATTGCGAATGGCGCGTGCAGCGAGTCCTGCGTACTCGAACAGGCCGTTTCTCGGTCGGTGGCTTTGGTAGTGCCGATAGCGATGCGCGTACGCTGCGTTAGCCCAGCGGTAACGCATATCGTGGAATGCGCGCTCCTTGAGGTTGTAACCCGTCGCGATCGGCGCTCGAAACTGTGGAAGGTTGCGATAAACCTCGCGGTACCACGCCGGATCGCGCGGCAGCTTCGAGCGGCCATTGACGCCGTGGTTCTCAAGCGTGATCCAGTAAGGACGCACGTACCCTTCTTCGAAAACATGGACCTCGACGCCCATTCGGTGAGCGACGTCGTGCATTGGTACGTGCACATCCCGACAATCGCCAAACAGCAGAACGTCGGTTACACCACGGGTGCGCACGGCGTCGGCATACCAATCGCCGAGCGTTTCCAGCGGGGCATTAAAGTCGCAGTTTTCGGTTGACGTGCCTCCGTAGACCAGATCGCCACCGCAAAAATTGACGCGACACACCTCATTTCCCCGGACTCGCAATGCGCTCGCCAGTTGGTGGAAGAAGGGAGAGGCGGTGCCTTGCAGCACCAGATATGACCGGTTCATGGGTGAGCCCGGTCACTTGGTCGCGTTAATGACGCTCAACGTCGGATAGAGACCCGAGAACACCAGGTTCATGAACTTCTGGAGTTCCGCCACTGGCGCGTTCGAGACATAGACCAGGTCTTTGTCGTCCATCATGAAGTTCTGGGCAACGAAAAAGCTGCTCGGGTTTTTGAGGTCGACACGGTAGATGACCGGCACTTTTCCGTTCGGCGTCGTCTTGACGGGCGCATTCGGCCAGTCGAGTGCTTCTGGCGACTCGAATCGGAAGACGAAAACGCCGCGCGGATCGGAGCGACTGTCGTTCAGGCCACCGCTACGAGCGAGCGCCTGTGACAACGTGATGCCCTGCGCCTCGAAGTTCACCTCGTCGTTCTTGCCTGATGCGCCAAGCATGGTGAAGCTATAGGGTTGGAACAGCGCGGTGACCACGTCGTGCGCATGCAACGGAATGTTCTGACGCGGATCACGGATGATCGACTGGAGCGGCAGCGACTGCACGACCCTCCCGCGCGTAACCTGAATGGTGGTTTTGTCGACTGCCTGACGCGTACCGCCCGCGGCGGCGAGCGAATCCAGCAGACGCTCGTTGCCTGCGCTCAACTCCATGCGCACGCTGCTGTTCACATCGCCCACGACCGTGACGAACGCGTTGGCGCGCTTGACCACGCGTGTCATGACCTGAGGCTGGTTGGCCTTGTTTTTGAGTCTTTTGGCTATTTCACCGGAAACTTCATTGATCGTTCTCCCGGTTACCGGAACACGTCCGGCGAACGGGACATCGATCTCGCCTTCCGTATCGACGGTTTGCGCGGGGAGGACGACAGCACGGCTCGCGCCGGTGCCGAGCTCCGGCTGGAGTGGCGCGCTGAACAAAGCTGCCGGCGGCGATTCCCACACGGATACTTCCAATATGTCGCCCGTCCCGACGCGTTGAGCCGGGACCATAGCGTCGCCGAAAGTCGACGCGAAGTCCGTGGACCGGCGTTGCGCGAGAAGCTTGCGCGCGACTGCGTCGGACACGTCGACGATCTGAATTCCGTCGATCAGCCCCGAGGGTTCCTGTGCCTCGTTTTCGACTTGCGAGCGAGTCGGACCGGAAGACGGCACGAGAGAACACCCGGCGAGAGTCGTCAGCATGGAAACCGACAATAGCAACTTAACGAATCTGGCGGGCGTGCGGGGAATCATCGGGATGTACGGTAAGTGAAGACGAAACGGTAAAAGTCGAGGCATTTCCGGCGCGCGAATTCAGGCGGCAGCCTGTTGTTGACCGGCCGCTGCTAAGGCGGGAAGGGCGCACGAAGGCGCCGCACCCGCCCGCCGGAGCGTGTGTCTCTCAGGCCGCTTTTTGGGTTTTTGAGACGAACGCTACGACGTCCGCCTGCGTCGTCGTGCCGAGTTCTGTTCCGGTCACGCGTGACAAGAACGATTGCCATTGCGGAAGGATGGCCTCGGGCAAGTAGCGGCCCGACACCTCGGCACCGCGCAGACGCAATTGCTTGCGCCGCGTTTCGGCACCTTCGTCGTAGATCACTTCCTTGAGCGCCTTGACGAGACTCGCCGTCGAGTATGGATCGAAGTAACCCGACGCGTCGTCGTAGATCTCGCGGTGGACCGGAATGTCAGACGCCACGGTGACACCACCGCTTCGCATGGATTCCACGCCAGAGAAGTCGAAGCCTTCCCCCAGACTTGGGCAGACGGTTGCCAGTGCATTGCGATACAGCACGCGCAGATCCGGCGCGGGGACGGCGTTGAGTGGGAACAGTTCCCCGCGATCGATCCAGGGGCGCATCGCCTTTGTGATGGCGGCGTTGTCCCAGCCGAGGGTGCCTACGACGACCAGCTTGAGATCGGGATCGATTTCTGACTTGAGAACCTCCCAGGCCGCCAGCAGGCGGGCATGGTTCTTCCGCGGTTCAATCGTCGAGACGATCATCACGTACTTGAACGGACGGGGGCTCAAGACACGTTTGTAGAAATTCTCCTGCTCGCGCAGACTGAAGAACTTCGGCAGTAGCTCCACGCCTTCGTAAAGACGTGCGCGGATGATCTCCGGCACGCGCTCGGGCGCCGCGGGTTGATCGAAGTAATGGTGCGAGACCATGTTGTGAATCGTCACAGCGCGCGGAGCCGCTTCGGGGAACAGGCGCAACAAGTCCTGGCGCGTCGCTTCGGACACGCAAGCGAACCATGCGCCGCAGCGAACATTGCTGCCGAGTGCGTAGAAGTGGGTGGCCTGGTGAACGGACTTTTCCGGAATGGTGTGCGGCATGAACACCGGAATGGCATCGTGATAGCGCACCACAAAGGCGGTGTTCCGGCTGACCGTGGCAGGGTATGGCGTCTGCGCGATGAAGACGTCGACGCCCTCCGTCGCCAGACGCGGATAGCTTGGCGTGGACTTCGCGCTAAGGGAGCGAAGCCCGGCCATATGCATGAGGCGCCACGGCACTGAGCAGATGCGATGGTTCGCCGTGGCCACCAGCGAAAAGTCGGACGCCGGCAAAGTCTTCGAGAACAGGGTCCGCCACGTGAAGTCGGTGAAATTCTCCGACTCGAAGCGGGTAAGTTTTACGCGCGACGCGCCGATGAGCGAGCGCAACGACAGAGAGGTTGCGGCGAGTCGGCGTTCCAGGTGTCCGATCACGATATCGACGACAGTGCGGTACGGCTTCTCTGCCATGGACACGATGACGCGCGAGTATCGGTTCAGACGCCGGGCGTCCGACATGCGACGCGCCTTGGACGCCTTCAGTGGCGTGCCTTTGGCCAGCGATCGATGGGACATCTGAATCATGCCCTCTGTTTCCACGCTGTCGATCATTCGCAAACCACGAAACAGCAAACGGGTTTCCTGCGGAATGCCGGCGAATCCTTCCATTGCCGGACGCATTTCCAGCAGTACCTTGACCTTGCGCTCAGTGCTCATGCTTACCCTGTTGTTGCTTGAGTTCATAGAATCGATATGCCGCATCGATATCGTCAAAATGATGGAGCGTGCCCTTGTCCAGCACGAATCCGGTCGTGCACACGTCCCGAATGAGATCTGCGTGGTGAGAGACGACCAGCATGGCGCGGTCTTTGCGCCGCTCGAACAACTCCCGGTTGCACTTCTCCTGGAAACGGGAATCGCCCACCGCGATAACCTCGTCGATCAGGAAGCAATCGAATTCGATTGCCATCGAAATCGCGAACGCGAGCCGCGCACGCATACCGCTTGAATACTTCTTCACCGGCTCTCGAAGGTACTTGCCGAGTTCGCTGAAATCTTCGACGAAGGGGCGAACCTTCTCGTACTCGGCCCCATATACGCGGCAGACGAATCTGACGTTATCCAGTCCGGTCAGCGAGCCCTGAAACGCGCCACCGAACGCCAGCGGCCATGAAACGTTCATGCTCCGCCGAACGATGCCGTCGCTGGGCAGCTCGGCCCCGCTGATCAAACGGATCAGCGTGGACTTCCCGGCGCCGTTGCCACCCAGAATGCCTACGCGTTCGCCTCTCGCAATGCGCAAGTTCACCTTGTTGAGTACGGTGACCCGCCCGAGCCGCGTGGCATAGCGCTTCGTAACGTCAGTCAGTTCGATCATTGCAATTCCACCCGGCGCGAGGCGCCGCGCACGACAAGCAATCCCAGCCACGTCAGCACGAGATTGACAACGACCACATACGGAACGTCGTAAAACGGCTTGACAGCGGTGCCGTAATATCCGAACCGGAACAACTCGACGCAGTTCGCCGTGGGGAATAGCAGCACGATTTCCCGAATGCTCGGCGGCAGCCAACTGGCCATGACCATGGCGCCCGAGACAGGCAACTGGAAGTACGCCAGCGGGTGCCAGAACCGATCAACCAATTCGCTGTATTCGCTCAGTCCGCCGATCAGAAGCGCCATCGCTGCGCTGTACCACGCCAGCAGACCCCATCCGTAAATCATGTCCATGATGTTCACGGGCAAGTCGATGACGCCGGCTGCCGTGAACACCGCCATGAGCACGATCATCGACAGGGTCGCGCCGGCGACTTCAAGCGCAATGCGCGTGAAGAACAAGTCGATGACCTGCACATTGCGGTGGTACAGCAATGCCTGGTTCGGCACTACCGCACCTGCGCAGCGTCCAATCGTGTTGCGCCACAAAAGAATGGTCGAGTAGCCCGTGAGCGCATAGGCCGCGGCATTGATGTGGTGTGCGCTACCCGTGTCGTGGACCAAATTCCAAAGTACGAGAATGCCCAGCGTAAACATCATTGGTTCGACGAAAAGCCATGCGAAACCGATGTTGTGACGGCCGTAACGCGTGATGATCTCGCGCATCAGCAGCGCCTTGATTACGCGCAACTGAATGCGTAAGGAGCGCAGCAGCGTTCCCGGCGGCGTGCGACGCTCAGTCACGATGTTCTCGCACACTGGCCAGCAGCAAGCGCAGCGAAGCCCAGACCAGCAACGACAGAATCAGCGTGGCGGCAATGTTGCGAATTCGGTGCGGCAGCAGGGCTTTGTCAGGCGCGTTCGGCTGAGCGATACGCTCCAGATACAACTGTTGGCGAATGGCCTCGTTGCGGGCGGTTTCCAACGACACTTGCGCGGATGCGAGCTGCTTTTCCGCGAAGTCGCGGTCCAGCGCGAGGCGCTCGTAGCGGGCATTCTTGTTCGCGAGGGAATTGCGGCCACCAGCTACACCCTGCGTCGTTTCATTGATTTGTCGACGCAGCGTGTCGATGCGAGTCTTGAGCACCGGGATTTGCGGGTTTGCCGGCGCCACCGATTGCAACTGTGCCAGCAATGCGCTGCTGTTCTTCAGATCCATCTGGATCTGAGACGCTTGCTGGAGATCCAGCGCGGACTGCTTCTCCGGATCGAAAACAGACTGATGTTCTCGGAACGCCAGCAGTTCGGCGGACGTCCTGCGAACGGCATTTTGTGCGCGCTCGACCTCGCCGGCGGCGTATCGCACGGCGTCCTGCGCCGCCCGGCTATTCATCTCGTTGACGCGTTTTTCGCCCAGATCCAGCAATTGCAGATTGAACGTCTGCGCTTCCTTTGCCGAATAAGCCTCGACCGTCAGTGTCGTGATCGAGGTGGTGGTGTCGTAGTGCACTTCCACGCGGCGCTGGAAATACTTGAGCAAGTCCTCGAACGATGTGCGCAGCCCCAGTGTTCCGAACCGACTAAACACATCGCCATTGTCGCCGCCATAGGCATTTCGGAACGTCTCACCCTTGTTCAATTCCGTGAGGGCGTCACGCGAAAGCATGTAGTCGTTTACTGCATGTGTGTCGTCGTCCGCGCGGGCGAGCCCGCTGCTTTGCAGAAAGCTGCCGAACAAGCTGCCAGCTTGCGCGCTTTTTTGCGGGCTGCGGACGACAAACGTCGACGTGGAGACATAAACGTCTGCGGCAATGAACGTGAAATAGAGCGTCGAGACAAGCGACGGCAGCAGCACCACGGCTGCAAAGAGTTTGTCGATTCTCTTTAAGCGAGCGACGAAATTGCTCTGTTGACCGGCGCTGATGCCGGTCTCCCCGATTTTTTGTACGTTTTCCAATTTATTTCTTTTGTTTTTTTAATCCTCGTCGCGAAGCTCGCGCAAGGATCTTTCGCCGTACTGCCTTCGGCTAAGGTTGACTCGGGGTCTATCAACTTAGCTGTTCCAACCTAAAGAACTGTGAATATCGCCCAAAACCGACCGAATGTAATGGTGAGTAATACTACAGCAGGATGTTAAGAATTGTCACAACTTGTTGAGAATTGTTTCACGATGGTCTCACGTTGTGCACCGATGGCAGGGAATTATTTCTATGTTAATCAACGACGTGGCGCAGAACTGCTCGATTTTTGAGCACTTCGCGAAACTGTCAATTTTGATAGGTGACGGAATTTTGATTGTCATAAAGTTGCCACGTGCGTCCCCCGATTCATATGTATGGATCAAATATGTATTTTCATTTTCTTCGTTTCGATGAGAAATTGGTTATGTAAGTTTCTTGTCAGTATTCAGTTATATGTATCGTTGTACGATGTAATTTCCTCTGGCGGTGCAGGCGTGTCACATGGTTGGCGATAGTTGCCTCGTAGTTCGTGAAGTGGATTTAATTCTTGACTTGTTGGTGCGACTTCGGGAATAGTGGGCCGGCGTTTTTTTACGTCAGATGTCCGAATTAATGTCTGAATACCTGTTGGACACCTCCCGTCTCGTCTCCCGATTGCTAGATAACCTCCTGCCTACCGGAGTGGATCGGGTGAGTCTCGCTTATGTTTCGCGATATGGTTCGCGTGCGCGCGCACTGATCAGCCATCGCGGTCATGCGATCGATCTGACGCCGCGCGACTCGCAGACATTGTTCGAAATGCTGCTTGGCGGACGGCGGCCCGTGGGGGTACGCACTTGGCTGGCTGCTTCGCTCGCGCGTGGGGTGACGGCGCGGATCACAGGACGCGAAGCCCAGCGCGCCACGTTGCTGCATACCAGTCATACCGGTATGGAGCACTTGCACTACTATCGGCGTCTTCGTCGTCGCGGCGTGCGCAGCGTGATGATGATTCACGACCTTATTCCGATCACGCATGCTGAGTACTGTCGCCCACACGCCAAGCAGCAGCATCGGCGTCGCATCCACGCGGCGCTTCAATACGCCGATGGATTGGTGACGAATTCGGCTGACACGCTAAAAGCACTTTCCAGCGAAGCGGTATTGGCCGGGTTGCCGTTACCTCAGCACGTCGTTGCCCCCCTGGCGCCGGGTATCGTCAGATCTGAGGCGATGTCGCGCCCGCTCGCCTCACCATATTTCGTCATGGTGGGGACCATAGAGGCGCGAAAAAACCACTGGCTCATCCTTCAGGTCTGGCGGCGATTGGTGGAGCGATTCGGATCGGCGGCGCCGCGGCTTGTCCTCATCGGCCGCCGTGGCTGGGAGAGTGAGAACGCCATCGACATGCTTGAGCGAAGTGATGCTTTGCGTGAACACGTGATCGAGATCGGAGATTGCGACGACCGGGGGTTGCAGCAATGGCTGCAGCATGCTTGCGCGCTGCTGTTCCCCTCATTCGTCGAGGGTTATGGGATGCCTCTGGTCGAGGCGCTGACATTGGGCGTGCCGGTCATCGCGAGTCCCCTCGACGTCTTTCGCGAGATCGCCGGTGACATTCCCGACTACGTCGACGCCCTGGACGGCCCGGGCTGGGTCGCGCGCATCGAATCATTTTCCGATGCGGGCGCGTCGGCGCGCGCAAATCAGCTCCAACGCATGGCGAAGTTTCAAACGCCTACCTGGGATGACCATTTTTCTCGTGTCGATGCGTTGCTGGCGCAACTGGCCGTTCACTGATGGTCGAGAGTACGAGCGCTAATTCTGACGTTACCGCCCGGGATCGGGCGGCATCGCGCGGCCCGATCGGTTCGGGCGGGCGCTGCGCTTCGGCGTGGTTATCGTGGTTCGATCGCCCGCTGCAACGCAGCGACATTGCGCGTGCGCTGGTCAAACTCGCATCGCACGACAACGTGCGGGATGTGGATGCGTTGATGTTGCGAGTTCGGTCGTCGCAGGCGGCGCCAGTGCTGGCGCGCTGGAATCGCGCACCGACAATGCCAAGTTCGGCAAAGGTCGTGCTGCTCATTGACGAGCGTCGTCGGCAGACCAGAGTTTTCGGTGGCGACCGAAACAACTCGCACAGAGCGTTCGCGCGCATGGTAGCGCATGCCCGAGCACATCACGCCGGAAAGCGCGTGGTGATCGTGCGCACGAGAGATCCCGGGCGAGGGCGATGGTTATCCAGTCATATCGATGCGAGGAGATGGCAAGGCGTCGAATGGTACGACGGCGACGCCCATGACTACCTCGCGCACGCCACCGATGTCTATACGTTGGCGTCGAGCGAGGGCTGGTTCGGTATGCTCGCCGGTGCAACGGTGCACGTTTTCGGAACGCCGGTTTACGCCGGATGGGGGTTGAGCGCCGATGCTTTCGTCCTGCCGGTATCCGAGCGTCCAAGTCTTTCCGATCTGTTCCGCGTCATTTATCTGGAGCTTGCGCGATATCGCGATCCGGTCACGCTTGGACGCGGCACGTTGACTGATGTGCTCGACATCGTCGATGTACAGCGCGCTGTGTCCGAGCGCTATCGCGCGCTGGATCGGGTGGACGGGTTTTGTTTTGCGCGATGGAAGCGGCCATTTGCAACGCCATATCTGCGTGCGGGCGGCGGCTCGTTAGCGTGGCTCAATGCGGGCCAATCCGTCCGGACAGGCGCGCGTGTCGCCCTTTGGGGCGCTCGTGAGCGAGACGGCGAGGCTCATGAGGCGCCGCCGCTGCGCATCGAAGACGGATTTCTGCATTCACACGGGCTGGGGTCCGATTTCATTGCGCCGCGAAGTCAGGTTGTCGATCAGCGCGGCATGTACTTCAATCCGGCAACGCCCAACGATCTGACGCAAATCCTGAACGAAACTCAATTCACTCCCGAAGAGTTGGCTCGCGCCAGAGCGTTGCGTGAGCGCATCGTCAGCGCCGGCCTGACCAAGTACAACCTGGGGCGTCGGTCAGTGTCATGGCGTGCGCCAGTCGGATCGCACGTGGTACTCGTCGTCGGACAAGTGGCTGACGATGCGTCGATACGGCTGGGCACCCGACATGTGCGTACCGCTCAAGCATTGTTGGACGAAGTCCGTGCAGCGTGCCCGGGGGCATTCATCGTCTACAAGCCGCACCCGGATGTGTTGAGTGGTAACCGGCGGGGACTGATCGATGCACATGCCGTGGCGGATGTCGTCGACAGCGACGCCGATATTGTTTCGCTTATCGAAGCTAGCGACGAAGTGCACACATTGTCGTCGCTGACCGGCTTCGATGCACTGCTGCGGAACAAGACCGTACATGTCTACGGTCTCCCGTTCTATGCCGGTTGGGGGCTGACGCACGATCATGCGGGGGTGATTCCCTGGCGAGAGCGCGAGCTCACGCTGGACATGCTGGTAGCAGGAGCGTTGCTGAAGTACCCGTTGTATTTCGACTGGCGACTGGGCTTGTACACCACGCCGGAAGCGGTCGTCGCGCAACTCGCGCCGCGCGCCGCGCGACCGCTCGTCGCCGTGCGGCACTCACCGGCCCGCAGCCTCCGAAAGACGAGGCGCTGGTTGCGCAATGTCGCCATGTATTTCCTCACTTCCCTTCGCGACAGGCTTCGTAGCGAAGCGATATATGCGCCGCCACCGGATGCCGGGGCATCCGGCCACTGGCGCACCGATCCCCCCTTTTTCAACGATCGAGACCAGAGCACAAAATGAAAATTTTTCCCATCGTCCTGTGTGGTGGTAGCGGTACGCGTTTGTGGCCGATGTCCCGAGGCGGCTATCCGAAGCAATACCTCAAGCTGACCGGCGACACGACGCTGATTCAGCAAACGGTACAGCGCGCGTCGGCCCTTCCCGGCGTCCAGCCCGCGATTGTCGTCACGAACAATGAGCAGCGATTTTTGGTGGTCGATCAGCTTCGCGAGATAGGGGCGTCCGTATCAGCGATCGTGCTTGAACCGGTCGCGCGAAATACCGCCCCTGCCATTGCTGCGGCAGCTCGACTGGCGATGCGTCTGTCCCACGACGAAGATGCGTTAGTACTCGTGCTTCCGTCGGACCATGTCATCGGCAACGAACCGGCGTTCGCCGCAGCGGTTGGCGAAGCGGTGAAGGCGGCCCTGGATGAGCGTCTCGTGACGTTCGGTATTCGGCCAACGGCGCCGAACACGGGCTACGGGTATATCCGTGCGGGTGACGTGCTGGTCGGCGGCGGGCAGGCACGCCAGGTCGAAGCGTTTGTTGAAAAGCCGGACGCGCAAAAAGCCGCAGAGTTGTTGGCTGCCGGCGGGCATTATTGGAACAGCGGGATGTTCCTTTTCAAGGCATCGACATTCCTCAACGAACTCGCCCGATTCGCCCCGGCAACCGCCGAATGTGCCGGAGCGTCGCTCGATGCCGCCCAACAGGATATGAACTTCACCCGCCTGAACGCCGATCGGTTTGCCGCGTGTGCCAGCGAGTCGATCGACTATGCGGTGATGGAGCATACGGACCGCGCTGCCGTGGTGCCAACCGATGCGCTAGGTTGGAGCGACATCGGTTCGTGGGCGGCACTGACGGAACTGGCGCAAGCCGACGACGACGGCAACGCCATTCTGGGCGATGTGTTGGTCGAAGATACCCGCAATTCCTATATCCGCGCAGAGCATCGCATGGTCGCTACCATCGGTCTGGACGACGTCGTGATCGTTGAGACGGCGGACGCCGTGCTTGTGGCGCACCGTGATCGCGCGCAGGACGTGAAGAAGATCGTCGAACGTCTGAATGCGACCGGGCGTCAGGAGTCGGTGACGCATCGCCGCGTGGTGCGTCCTTGGGGAACGTACGAGGGCATCGATCAGGGTGATCGGTTCCAGGTCAAACGCATCGTGGTGAACCCGGGCGCTCAGCTCAGTCGCCAGATGCATCACCATCGTGCGGAACACTGGGTGGTCGTGCGTGGCACGGCACTTGTGTCCAATGGTGATAAGGAAATTCTGCTCACAGAGAATGAATCGACTTACATTCCGCTCGGGGTAACGCACCGTTTGCGTAATCCGGGCAAAATCGCGCTCGAATTGATTGAGGTGCAGTCGGGGACGTATCTCGGCGAGGACGATATCGTCCGGTTCGAAGATACCTACGGACGGGTGCCGGTTTGACAGGCACGGACGCAGCACGCGCGGCCTGGTCAGGCGGTGTTTGCCAAGTTTGTCCAAATACGCTATAGTCACGCCTCTTCGCGCGGGGGTATAGCTCAGCTGGGAGAGCGCTTGCATGGCATGCAAGAGGTCAGCGGTTCGATCCCGCTTACCTCCACCAAACGAATGACGATTTTTGTCCCCTTCGTCTAGAGGCCTAGGACATCACCCTTTCACGGTGAGTACAGGGGTTCGAATCCCCTAGGGGACGCCACATAACGGCAGCGGTGCCGTGGTTTGCACCGAAGTCGGCCGGCGTCAGGTTCGGCAAAGCAAGAAGCCGGATGTCTTCACGACATCCGGCTTCTTGCGTTTACATCGCTTGTGCCGATCCTTATGCGACGTTCGTGCGACCCGCCACGGCGATTCGGCGTCAGCGGGCGAACGGCCTCTGCCGGTACAATACCGCTTTTGCACCGACGCGCCCCGTCGCGCGCCGCATGATGGATTGCCGATGAGCCGACCCGCCCTGACTCTCAAGTTCAAGTGCACCAAGTGTGCCAAACCCGTCACGCTGTATCTGCAGAAGACGACCGCCTGTTCGCACATCACGCCGTATCAGGGCTGGTGCAAGTGCGGCCAGCTGATGCGCCACGCCACGGGCGACAAGGACGCCGTTGCGTCGTTCGTCGATTCGATGGACCCGCTCTGGTCGCATCACCACCATCACCATCATTGACCGGCGTGATCGCTACGTCCCGACGATGTGGCGGCACAGGGTTCGGCACGGCGTCAGCAGCACCTCAGCAACGTGCCAACCGTCAGTTCGCGGCGCCGCGCCGCGAGCGCCCGCCGAGCCAGGCCAGACGCCGCCGCAGGAACGTCTGCGCCGGTGCCTCCAGCGCCCGATAGACCCACCGCGCAAGCACGAACACCACGATCAGATAGGCCGCCAGGAACCATGGACTCATGGCCAGGGTCGCGCTCGACATGCCCATACGCTGCAACACGATCACCGTCGTGAGTTGCAGCGGAAAGTGAATCAGATAGCTGGAATATGTCGTGTTGCCGAGATTGGCGATGGGCGACGCGAACCGTTCAGGAATCCACGGCTCGATGGCGTGCAGCAACACGATCGAGACCGGTGCAATGACCGTCGCTGCCAGATATTTCGTCCCGCCGAACAGCGCGCACGCGGCGAACAATACCGCATACCCCGCACAGCACAGCAACACCGTTGCACGACGGTGTGCCTCGATGACGTCGCGCAACCGCTCGTAAACCAGGTGTACCGCGCCGCCCATGAAAAAGTAGAAGGCGCAGAAGACGATGTTCGACTCGCTACCCTTGATGTGCTGATGAATCAGCAGGCCCCCTGTGGCCGCCGAGAGGCACATGATCAGCAACGTCCACCCGAGACCGATGCGACAGCATCGCGCCAGCAGGAAGAACGCCACATAAATCACGATTTCCGTCGATACGCTCCACACCGGACCGTTGAATGAGTCGGTGTACGGCGTCAACCAGCCGGACGCGAAGATCACGTTGACGAAGAAGTCGTAAGGCGTGTTGTACGGATAAACGAAGAACGCGTGGTTCTCGCGCACGTAATACGTCTGCAACAGCGCCACGACCACGAGCGTGACGATATGCAGCGGGTACAACCGCGAGAAACGGTTCAGGAAGAACAGGCCGCCGGAGACCTGGCGGGCAACGATCTTCGACAGATAGCGGTTGAAGAAAATGAAGCCGGAGATCGTCCAGAAGACGTTCACGCCGAGCCATCCGAAATCGTAGAACGGATGCAACAGCGCGTAGAGCGGCTGCGTGTCGCGCACCACTTCGATGGACGCCGTTTCGGGCCGGAAGAAGAAATGCTGGTAATGCCAGACGAGCACCGCGAACGCACTGAAAAATCGCAGGATCTCGATGCCGACCATCCGGCCACGCGTGCTGTCGGTGTTGCCTGTGTTGCCGATGTTGCCTGTACTGCCCGTGCTGCCCGTACTGCTCATGGAATCGGGTCCTGTCTTATTTGATACCCGCGCCGTTGCCCAGCAACTTCTTGACCATCTTGAGCCCCTTGCGCACGACCGCCGAGTATAACTCTGCGCCCTTGAGCGCAGGGTCCACGTGACGCTCGTACGGCTGAATGTCGATCGGGAAATACGGCGAGAGCTTCGCCACGACCTGATCGAGCGGAATCTTCGTATTGCTCTGCACCACGGCGAACAATCCATCGCTTTCGGGGGCGAAGTAGTGCGCGGCGTCCCACTCCTGCATCTTGTCGGCAAACCACACGCTCTCGTCGGCGTGCAGCGTGCGCTGCGGGGGCACGGCCTGCGTGTGGTACTTGTCGAGCAGGCCGGCCCGCTCGGCGTTGAGCCAGTACAGCGTGTATTCCGTCCAGTCGATGGCGTAGTTCGCGAGCAGCACGCGCTTCCAGTCCGTACCGTGCACAGCTTCGAGCCGCGCCTGCAGCGACAGGCACAGCGAGCGCGAGAGCGTTGCGGGCGTCCACCACACGCCTTCGCGATCCAGATGCGGATCGACATCGAGCAGCTTGGCCGACGCTTCCCAGTAGTACGGCTCGACGCTTCGTCCCTTGAGGTGCGTGATCGCACGGCCGTCGACGATGAGCGAGTCGTAGTCGAAGGCGTGGGTGGCGAAACAGTCGGGATCGAAGATGAGGAAGTACTCGGTCTCGATCCACTCCGGCGCGTTGATCTTGATGATCTGCTGACGATGCCAGTTACGGATCTGGTGCCGCTGCGAGAACTCGTTGAACGCCCCCATGTACAGCGACTCGTCGATCACTTCGATGGGGAAGTCGGACCACGCCTTCGCATAGCTACGCACTTCCTCGACTTCGTCGTGCGGCACGATGATCACGAAGCGATGGAACAGGTCCGGCGTCGTGAAGTGTCGCAGCGACGAGAAGAGGATGTCGCAACGACCGATGTTGTCGGCGTAGTGTCGTCCGCGGGTCTTGATCGGCAGGATCGCGCTGATTTGGGGCATGAGGGTCTGCACCGAGGCCTTAGAAGAACCGGTAGATGAAGCTCGGAATGTAGCCGCGACGATGCGTGAGCGCCACGCCAATGAGGCGGCCTCCCGCGTCTTCGACCTGCGCCTTGAGACCGGCAATGACCGGCTTGCGCGTGGCTTCCGCGCGCACCACGAGCACCGTGGCGTCCGCCAGCGACGCGTTTTCGATGCCGCTGAACGACTGACTCGACGGCGGCGCATGCACGACGATGTAGTCGTGCGACTCGCGCAGCCCGTCGAACAGCCGCGTGACCTGCTGCCACGACGACGGAATGGCGCCGCTGCGCGGTTGCGCCACAACGATGTTGTGACGATCGACACGCGTGAACGTCAGGTCCGCAAGCGCTCCGGCGGCATCTGCATTGATGCGGACGCCGCCCTCGGCGCCGGCGGTGCGGCTGCTGCCGTTCGATGGCCATTCCAGCAGGCCTTGCGCGTTCGGCTTGCCATATACCGGCGCGTCGGGCGTCGAGGCGATGTCCAGAATCAGAATCGGTTTGTCGGAGCGATATTCGAGTTCGCTTGTAAGCCCTTGAATGACGGAAGACTGGCCGTCGTTTCTGCCGGTCGACAACACCATCACCACCTTGGCATGCGCGTCGGTGCTGCTATTGATCGCGGCGATCATGCGACCGTAGGCCAGATGCGCGGGACGCGCATAGGCGGGTTCGGCATTCGCGCCACCCGCTGTCGCGCCGCCGGAACCGGTAACGTCAGCGGCACCGGCGGCACCGGCGCCACCGGCTCGTGCCCCGCCGAGCAGCACCGGGGCGTTCACCACCGGCAGCAGCAGCGCGCGTTCGACTTGTTCCGGGCTGAGGAACGTTTCGCGCAGGCTCGACAGAATCAGCACCGTGAGCGCAGAGATCAACAGGCCGGCGGCAATCGACGCGGCAATCAGCAGGCTGGCCGACACGCTGCGTTGCGACGGCGGGAAAGGCGCCTGAATGACGCGCACGTTGGTGCCGTTGATCTGGCTGACCTGACCCTGCTGCACGCGGGCGAGTTCCACCTGGCGCGAACGGTCCTTGAAGCTGTCGGCGAGAATGTCGCGACGCGCCTGCAACTGACTCAACTGGCTCGACACGTCGCTCATGCCTTGCAGCTTGCTGCGGGTGTCCTTGATCTGCGCTTCGAGCTCCGCTTGCTGGGCCACGCCACCGGCGATGCTCGCGTTGAGCACGGCAAGACGTTCCTGCACCACGTCGTAATAGTTGTTATGGCCCAAGCGCGTGGCGGTCATCATCTCCTGACGCTGCTTGGCGATGTTCGCGCGCATGTCGGCGATCTGCTTGTCGAGCTGCACCACGAACGGCGAGGTCGCCATGTAGCGCGATGCGAAGTCGGCGCGCTTGTTCTCCAGCTCGCTCAGCGAACCTTGCAGCGTGTTGATCGCGCGGCTGGTCTCGGAGTCGTCCGTGTAGATCGGAATCGTCGAGCGCACGTCCCGGGTCGAGCTTTGCAGCGACTTCAGTTCGCTGCGGTCCTGAGCGAGCTTCGCATCGGTTTCGAGCTTGCGCTGCACGAGTTGCGCTTCGAGCATCACGGCGCGCGACGTCTGATCGTCGATCTTCACGATGCCGTGCTTCTTCTGGAACGCGAGCAGATCGGCGTCTGCCTTGTCGAGTTGCTTGCCCACGTCGTCGCGCTGGCTGACCAGCAGGTTGACGCGACCCTGCGTGAAGATCGATGCGCGCTGACGGAAGTACTTGTCGAGCAGGCGCGCCAGCGCATCGGCCGCCGCCTTCGGATCGGTATCCGAATAGGTCAGCGTGATGGTGTTGGCCAGATCGTTCTGCTCGATGTGCAGACGCTTCTCGAAGTTCTGCAACTCGCGGTCGATCTCGCTTGCCGTCGCACTCGGGCCGAGCTTCGAGAGGATGACGTCGCGGTGCAGTTCGGGGCTGGAGAGAATCTGCGCTTCCACACCGTTCAACTGTCCGGGCGGGGGTTGCAGCGACACACCGCCGTTCGGATTGTTGGTCTGGTCGTAGTACCCCGCATTGAGCACGAGCAACGTGGCCTGTGCGCGATACGGAATCGGCACGAAGAGCGCGACGAGAATGCCGAGCGCCACAATGGCGAGGAACACCGTCGTGGCAATCTTGCGATAGTAAAAAAGGGTGTTGAGATAATCCCGGATCGTCACGTCGACGACCGCGGCGTGCCGGTCAGGCCTTGTTCTAGTCGTAATTGCCATAGCGATGCAAGAAGCGTAAAGGTTGCCCGGCCATTTGGAATGGTTTCAAGGCGCATATCTTACGCAAGAAAGTCCCCGTAAAGTCCCCCTAAAACCGCCATTATCCTAAATCTGACGCTGTTTTATCGTGCTTGGCGAGACGGCAGAAGTGCACTAGAGTACGGTCCAAACTCCGTGTAACTACCCCGGCCTCGTGCCATCTGTCCCATGAATATGCTCCGCCCGGCCTGCGTACTGGCGCTGATGACGCTGACGGCCTGCACCCAAACCTGGGTCGACACCAAATACCAGCAACCCGATCGTTTCGCGACGTGGGTCGATGCCACGCCGAGTCCGTACCGGCTGTTGCCGGGCGACGACATTTCCGTGGTGTTGCCATTTAACATCGAGCTCAACTACAAGGGCCGCGTCGCGCCCGACGGCACCGTTGCCATGCCGTTCGCAGGCAACCTGCCGGCAGCCGGCCAGACGCTCGCGCAATTCGGCGACACGGTCAACCGCGCACTCGCGGCCAACCACATGACCGCGAATGCGATGGCCATGGTCGCCGTGACGCAGACCGCCGCACACGTTTTCGTCGGCGGCGAAGTCGGCAAGCCCGGCGAGCTCGCGCTCACGCCCGGTATGAGCGTGATGCAGGCAATCATCACGGCGCAGGGCCTGCTCGACACCGCACGTACCGGCGAAATCGTGCTGATTCGCCGCAGCCCCGACGGTCGTCCGATGCTTCGCACGGTCGACGTGAAGGCGCTCACGCAGCAGGGCGATCCCGCGCATGACATCGTGTTGCAGTCGAACGACACGATCTTCGTGCCGAAGTCGTCGATTGCCGAAGTCGATCTCTGGGTCGACCAGTACATCAACAAGGCGCTGCCGTTCAACAAGAACGTCAACTACGACATCAACGGCGCACGCAGCTTCTGATCGCCGGACTTAACGGTGGAAGTAACGCTGGACGTCGCACACGAAGTGCGGCCTCCGGCAACGTCCGACCCGATCCGGCAAATTCGCCCAGTCTAACTACCGATTTCAACCGCTTCGTGACAGCCGCGCAGCCATCCTTCGAAACGAGACCCACCGCACCGGATGCCGCCGAACATCCCGCGGACGACTTGCCGGCCGTGTTCGCGGGCGGCTTGCCGCGCACGGCTGTCGTTGCCGTGCTGGTCGTGCTGTTGCCGTTGTTCGGTCAGACGTTCCACTACATCGCGACGCTCTATCCGCTGTGGGCGCTCTCGAAGGCGTTTCCGATTCTCACGCTGCCGCTGGTGTTGCGCCTGGGCAGCCAGCCGCGCTTTCCGATGACGCGGCAGGTGTTGCTCAGCTTTGCGTGGCTGGTGCTCGTGCCGAGCTTCGCGGCCGTGATTTACTTTCACGAAAGCGTCTTCACCAGCGTTACGGCACAGGTGAAGCTGCTGCCGATCCTGTATTTCTTTTCCTTTCTTGCACTGCTGCTCATGCTCAAGCCCACGCTGCATGAGTTGGGGCGCAGCTTCGTCATTCTCGGCGCCATCGTCGTTGGCGCCCTGATTCTCATGTGGCTGCTGGTGCCCGCCGACTGGTACAAGGAAACCTACGTTTTCGGACAAGCGCCGTTCTTCACGAGCGACAGTCGCGGACATCGCATTCGCATGTCGATGTACTTTCCGTTCATCCTGTTGTTTTTCTGCTATCGCCGCGCGTTCTTCGAGCGCCACGTCGGCTATCTCGTGAGCGTGCTGATCGGGCTGGCGGTGGCGCTGCTGATCGTCAAATCGCGCGCGATGGCCATCGGCATCATGGGTGTGCTGGTGATCAACACGTTCGTGTGGGCGCGCCCGCGTGCGCGTATCGGCCTGATGCTCGTCGCGCCGATCGTACTCGTCGGTATCTTTTCGATGGGGTATCTCGCGACGATCTTCAGCGCCAATGCGGAAACGGGTTTCGATACGCGTCGTATCTCGGCCCTGCTCGCGACGCGTTTTCTCGGTAACGACTCGTTGCGCTGGCTGTTCGGCGTGGGGACCATCAGCCCCGCGAGCGGCGACACGCTCACGACGTATTTCCACCACTTCTTCTTCCTGGCCGACATTACGTGGCTTGGGATCGTGTTCGAGTACGGCCTGATCGGCGCGTTCGTCATTCTGTGCTTTCAGCTGCGAGGCCTTTTTTTCTATCGGCGCCTGCGCGCGGAAGTCGAAGACGATTTCCTCGGAGCGCTGTACGACTATCTGGTTTTCGTGCTGCTCGTTTCCTTCTTCTATCCGCCAACACTGGCACCGGGCGAGACGGCCGTCATTCTGGCGATCTTCGTCTATGTCTGGCGCGCCGGCGGATTCGATTATCGTGCTGCTCCCCGGAGTTTCCATGCGCGTGTTGCCGCGCCGTAGTGCGTATTCCAGACTGACCAAACTCGTGGGCGCCGCCGTGTTGCTGTCGTGCGCCGCCTGCACCGAGGCAACGCCCGGCGGCGCGTTACCTGTGACCATTGCTGTGGATGCGGCAGCCAACCGGCACCCGATCAATCCGCTGATCTACGGCATCAATTTCGGCACGACGGCGATATTGCAGGACCTGCGCGCACCGCTCAACCGTTCGGGCGGCAACAGTGCGTCGGCCTACAACTGGCGGCTCGACGCGCGCAACGCCGGGCGCGACTGGTACTACGAAAGCCTGCCCGTCAACCCGACGGACATCAACGATCAGTTCGGCGATCGCTTTGTGGCGCTCACACAGGCCGCGGGCGCGCAGCCGATCGTGACGATCTCCATGCTCGGACGCGTGGCCACGCTCTCGCGCTCACGCGACCGGCTCGCGAGCTTTTCCATTGCCAAATACGGCCCGCAGCAGAACCACGACGTCGACGGCATGACGGATGCGGGCAACGGGATTCTGCGCGACGGCACGCCCGTCAGGAACGACCCGGACGACGCCACCGTGCCCGACGATCCCGCAAGCCAGCAGGCGCGTGTTGCCGCACTAGTGCAGCAATTCGGCCCGGCGCGCGCGGGCGGGGTGAAGTATTACGCGATGGATAACGAGCCCAGTCTCTGGCAGCTGATACACAACAATTCGCATCCGAGCGGCGCACACGCGAGCGAGATCGCCGCCAAGGTCATCGCGTATTCGCGCGCAGTGAAGGCCGCGGATCCGGGTGCGAAGGTGCTCGCACCGGAAGAGTGGGGCTGGAACGGTTACCTGTACAGCGGCTTCGATCAGCAGCACTCGATCACGCATGGCTATGCCCAGGCGCCGGACCGCCTGAACGAAACGGGGGGGATGCCGTACATCCCGTGGTTGCTCACGCAGTGGAAGCGGGCGGGGCGGCCGGTCGATATCTTCAGTCTGCACTTTTATCCGCAGAGCAAGGAGTACGAAGAGCCGGCCGACGGCCATTCGACCGACATCGCGCTCATGCGCAACCGGTCGACGCGCAACCTGTGGGACCCCAATTACAAGGACCCGACGTGGATCAACAGCGTGGTTGCGCTGATTCCGATGATGCGCCAGTGGGTCGATACGTACTATTACCCGGGCACGCCCATCGCGCTTACCGAATACAACTGGGGCGCGGACACGCGCATGAACGGGGCCACCGCGCAGGCCGACATTCTCGGCATTTTCGGCCGCGAAAAGCTGGACATGGCCACGCGCTGGGGCACGCTCGATCCGTCGATGCCGGTGTACAAGGCGATCAAGCTGTATCGTAATTACGACGACCACGGCGGTGAGTTCGGATCGACGAGCGTGGCCGCGAGCACGCCCGATCCGGATACGGTGTCGGCGTTCGCCGCGTTGCGCGACAAGGACGGTGCGCTGACGCTCGTCGTCATCAACAAGCAACTTGAGCGCGCCGCGCAGGCGACGATTTCGCTCGCCAACTTTGCCGAGGCGGGCACGGGCGAAGTCTGGCAACTGGTGGACAACAAGCTGGCGCGAGCGCCGGACACCACATTTTCCGGTCGCGAACTGCGCGCGGAGCTGCCGCCGCAAAGCATCAAGCTTTTCGTGCTGCGCAAGCCGGCGAACCGAGTGAAATGACATGAGCGAGACGCAAACCCCGGCAGGCAAATCCGGTGCCTCGATGATTCGCGGCAGCGTGATCAGCCTCGGCGTGCGTTTGCTGGATCTGCCGAGCCGCTACGGTTTCCATCTGCTGATAGCGGCGGCGCTCGGTGTCGAGCAGACCGGCAACTTCTACATCGTGTTCAGTACGATGGTCGCGCTCGCGGGGTTCGGGCGTCTCGGCATGGATCAGGCGTTGACACGGCAACTGGCCATGGATGTGGCTTCCGGGCGAACGGGCGCCGTTCGGCCGACGATCCGGCGTGCCATGGGGCAAGTCTTGCTTGCCTCGGTGGTCGTGTCGGTGCTGCTCGCAGGGGGTGCGGCGCTCTTCGCCAACGACATTCTCAGGAAGCCGGAACTCGTGGCGCCGCTCATGTTGGGCGCGCTCTCCTTCATTCCGCAGAACTTGGGCGCGGCCATTGCCGGTGCGCTCGCCGGATTGCAGCGCGTGGGTTTCAGTCAGATGATTTATTCGTGGCTGTGGCCGGCGATCTTCTGTGTGGCCGCGATCCCACTGGTGGCGACGGGCAAACTGACGGTCGCCAATACGCTGGTGCTGACGGCGGCAAGTTTCACCCTGGCGGCGATCGTCGGGGCGGTGTTGTTGAGACGATTCCTGCGTGAGGTGCCGTCGGGCGGGGCGCCCGACAGGATTCACCGGTTGCTGAAGCCGGGGCTATCGCTGTTCTCGCTGGAACTCACCAAACTGCTCATTACCTCCGCGCCGGCCATCGTGCTGGGGATCGTGGCCTCGTCGCGAGAAACCGGGTTGTTTGCACTGGCGTGGCGTCTTGCGCTCGTGGTGAACATTCTGATCAGTGGCGTGACGGGCATGGCCGCGCCGCGTTTCGCAAGCCTGTATGCGCGTCAGGACATTGCCGGGCTGGAGCGCAGTGCGGCACAAGCCATCGGCCTGGTGCTATGCCTCGCTTTGCCTGTGACGCTCGGCATGCTGCTTGTGCCGCAGTTCCTGCTGGGACTGTTCGGGCATGGCTTCGACGACGGCGCTGGTGCGCTGCGCGTACTGGCGCTCGGGCAGATCGCGGCGGCCTGCTTTACGGCGATGCCGGAGTTGCTGGGTATGACGGCCCATACGCGCTCGCTCATGCGCATCAACGTGGTGTCGGTCGTGGTGTTGCTCGCCGGACTCGCCGCGCTCGCGCCGATGGGCGGTAGCGTGGGCGCGTCGGTGGCGGCGTCGCTGGCGATCGCCGTGAACGGTGCCGCCGCCGCGTGGGCGGCACGCCGGTTGCTGGGCGTGTCGCCGTTCTCCACGCTGTGGCGCTGGACGGCAGGTCGTCTGGCAGGGCGCTAGGAAGGCGTCGACATCAGCGCCGTACAGCGTCGGCTTTCGCCTCGGCTTTCACTGCCTCGCGCCACGGTGTCCACGTCAGACCGAACGTGCTTTGTGCCCGGCTGGCATCCAGACAGATGTCCTGCTGCCAAAGCCGCGCGAGCGACGGTGGCAACGGCGGTGGCAATCCTTTGAGCCCGATCTTGCCGCCCAGAGTCTCGGCGATCTTGAGCGCGGGCGCGACGAGTTTCGTCTCGATCTTCAGGCGTCGCGCGCCAATGCGCCTGACCGGCGTCGCACCCAACGCCATGGCGTAAGCCACGAAATAGTCGTTCCAGCGCGGGGCATCGGCCATGGCGAGGTTGTACGCGCATCCTGCCGCCTCGGAGCGACGCAGTGCTTCGAGGGCCACCTGCACAACGTCGTCGACATGCACGAGATTGCTATGGGCGTCGCCTGCAGCACCCAGGTCGCCCAGGCGGCCGGCGAGCAGCAATTGCGCAATGCGCTCGGACCACTGCGGGCTGCCGCCTCCGTAGACACAGCCGGGACGCAGGACCGTGAGCCCTGGTAACCCCGCCAGCATCCGCTCCGCCTCGACTTTCGCCATGCCGTAAGGGCTGGCGCCGACAAGCGCTGCCGACTCGTCGACGTGACCTTCGGCAGTGCCGTAGACCGCCATCGAACTGAAGTAGACGGTGGGCAGTGGCTTGCCGAGGGCATCGAGTGCTTCGCGCAAGGCGCGGGCATTCGCCACGATGGTTTCCGGCGACCCCGCGACGCAGTTCACGATGCCGTCGACGTTGGCCAGGGCTGCGCCGAGCGAAGCGGACGACAGCGCGTCTACGGCGAGCAGGCCGGCTTGCGCGCGGCGTGAGGCGGCGACGGGCTCGGCCCAATCGCTGGCGGCGAGCGCGCTGACGATGTGCCGACCGATAAACCCGGTCGCGCCGGTAACGAGGATGCGAGCTTTCATGAGGCGGATGGGGTCACTGAGAATGAGAAAGCGAGGAGGAGGCTGAGCCGGAGGCGATGGCTGTGGCGGCGGGCGCGGGCAGAGCGGCCACGTTCGCCGGTCCCTGCAAATGTGCGGCCATGCGCAAGGCGAGCGCCACGATGCTCAGCGTCGGATTGGCCTGCCCGGACGTCGGGAAGACCGCCGCTCCAGCGATGAACACGTTGTCGGCTTCATGCAGACGGCCATTGGCGTCGACCACGCTGGTTGCCGGATCGTCGCCCATGCGTGCCGTGCCGATGTGGTGGCCGCCGTAGGCGCCGTAGCGCGTCATTTCGGCTTCCACTTCGGCCGGATCGTACGAGAAGTGGCCGACGCCGGTGCGTTCGATTTCCTGTGCGAGCGCCGCGAGGGCGCGCGTGACCGAGCTCACGTCTTGCGGGGTGTAGCGCCAGTCGATGTGAATGCGGCGCATACCCAGCGCATCGCGCTCGTTGCCCAGCGTCACGCGACTGTTTTCGTACGGCACCTGTTCGGCGTGAAAGTCGAGACTGAAGCGAAGGTTGGCCGGACGCACGATCACCGACGGGAATTTGCGCGTGGCCAGCGTGCGCCGCATCGCCCAATGGGTGAGAAAGCGTACGGTGTTGGGGGCGTCCACGATCACGTTGCGCGCATGCGCGAGCCAGTTGCCGATGCCCCCCGGCGCATCGCCATAAAGGCGTTTCGCGTATTCGTACGGCACGATCGGACGCGCCAGATAGAGCGCCGAGAGAATGCCGTTGCCATGTCCGGCGTCCGGAATGCGCGGGTGATGCAAACGTGCGATGAAATTGCCCGCGTGCAGCGCGCGCTGCGCATCGGGGCGCAGGGCCAGCCGGCGACGGCAGTAGATCCCGTCGTCCGAGACGTCGTATCCATGCCAGACGGATGTCGCCCCGGAAAGATCGATCGTGCCGATAGTGCCTGCGAGATGGCTCATGTAATAGCGGCCCACGACGTCGTGCGCATTGCCAAGCCCGCGCCCGCTAACGCCGGGACTGTTGAGCAGCAGACGCGGGATCTCGAGACCCCCGGCCGCCAGCACGTAGGCGCGCGCCGCGACCGTGAAGGGCTTGCCGTCGAGTGTCTTCACCTGGGCCGGACCGACGAGGCGCGGCGTCCCCTGTTGCGTCGGCAGATGGCAAAGGTTGGCATGTTGAACGACACGCACGCGACCTTTCGCCAGTCGTGCGCGATAACGGTCGCCGAAATTCGTCGGACAACTGAACCGTTCCAGCGTATTCGTCGAGAACACATCGCTGTCGAAATTGCCGATCATCGGGCGCGACGGGTTCGATGCGTTGGGGAAGGCCTGCTCCGCGGTGTACGCAAACTCGCCGGCCTCGCACAGTGCGTTCGCTTGCGAATACCAGGGGGTCAAGGCGTCCAGCCCGATGGGCCAGCCGCTGTGCGCAATATAGTCGCGGGGTTCGAAATCGATGGCGTCGAGCGGCATGCAGCGCCCGCCCCACAGCGTGGTGGAGCCGCCGAAGCGTCGCACGCGGTAGCTCTCGGCAGGCGGGTGCAGGCGAGCGTCTTCCACGGTGCCGGTGTAGAGCCGCTGGATGGCGGGCTCCGCGACGTCGCTGCCGCTCTCGAGCAGGATCACGTCGAGCCCGCTCGCTTCAAGGGCGAGCGCCAGCGTTATGCCGGCTGCGCCGGCACCGGCGATGCAAAGGTCGGCTTGCAGCTCGGTGCCGGAAGGAATGTCGTGGGCGTCGAGGATCATGGGTGGCAGCCACCCGCTGCACTCGCGCGGCGGGCGAATAGATTGACCAATAGATGGACCGATGGATGGACGAATGGATGGACCGTGTCAGGCAGCACGTTCGGCCGCTGCGATGGTAGCGGATCGGCGACGTCGTCACGCGAAGTCTCGCCAATGGTTCGTTCACCGTCATGTCGTCGCGACATCCGCGACATCCGGCGAAAAGTGTCACTGACGCAAGGCGTGCGCGCTGCTACTATCGTGCCTGCCATGAAACGTCGCCGGTACGACTGGACGACGAAGGCGTGCGGGATCGGTTGGATTTGCAGGATAAGGGGAACACGATAGGTCATGAGCCATGACACTGAACTGAAAGCTGCAACGCAAACTGTCGCGCGCGACGTCTTCGAGCCCAATGTCGCGCTGTTCGGTCTGAACATCGCTGCCGTGCCGTTCGAGCAGGCCGTCGACGTACTCACGCACGCCGCCGCGCTTCGCGACGGACGCTCGCGCATCGTGGTGACGCCGAACGTCGACCACATCGTGCGTCTGGACGTGCTGCCCGAATTCAAGCGGGAATATCGCAACGCCGATTTCCTTTTTGCCGACGGCATGCCGATCATCTGGGCAAGTCGTCTGTTCGGCCGCCCGCTACCGGGGCGCGTGACCGGCGCCGACTTGCTGCCTGCCCTGTGCGATCGTGCGCGCGCGTCGGGCCGCAAAGCGGTGTTCGTCGGTGGTCGCCCCGGGCAGGAGGCGCAACTCGATGCGGGGCTCTCACAGCGATTTCCCGGGCTGGACTTCACGCTGCTGATTCCCTCGATGACGTTCGATCCGACCGGGGCCGAAGGCCAGGAAATCGCACAGCGCGTTCGCGAACTCGCCCCCGATCTCATCTTCGTCTGTCTGGGAATGCCCAAGCAGGAGCGGTGGGCGATGGCATATGCGAGCACCATGCCGGGGGGTGTCATGCTGTGCGTGGGCGCCGCCATCGAGTTTGCCGCCGGCATGCAAAAGCGCGCACCGAAATGGATGCAACGCACCGGGTGCGAATGGATGTACCGCATCTTGCAGGACCCGGGTCGCATGTGGCGTCGTTATCTCGTCGAAGACCGGCGGTTTATCGGCATTTGCTGGCGACAGTGGCGTGCGCTCGGTCGCGAATGAGCTGAAGTCAATATGATTCGTCGTCCTTAGCGATTATCCTCGGGAGGCATTCCCGAGAGAACATGCCGCGAAGGACGACACGTACGACTGGCGCAGCTTGCACGTCGCGATTCAGGGTCAGACGGCATTGCGTCCCGTGACCATTACGGGAATCGTCTTGAGCAGAATCTTGATGTCGAGCCACAACGACCAGTGCGTGATGTAGTAGCGATCGTATTCCACGCGGCGCTGCATCTTGTCCGGTGTGTCGGTCTCGCCTCGCAGACCGTTGATCTGCGCCCATCCCGTAATGCCAGGCTTCACACTGTGACGCAACATGTAGCCGGGAATCATGCGTCGATACATTTCGTTGTGCTCTTCCGCATGCGGCCGCGGGCCGACAAGGCTCATCGAGCCGGCAAGCACGTCGAACAACTGCGGCAATTCATCCAGCGAGGTGCGGCGTAAATGCCTGCCGACCGGTGTGATCCGGCTGTCGCCCGCGTGCGCTTGCCGCAGACCGCCGGTCGCGGCGGCGGCCGCGTCTTCCGGCTGAATTACACGCATCGAGCGGAATTTGTGGATGACGATCGGCTCGCCGCGCTCGCCATAGCGGCGCTGACGGAACAGGATCGGGCCGGGTGAGTCGAGTCGCACGGCAATCGCGACGGCCACCATGACGGGGCTGAGCAACACCAGAATGACCGACGCGCCCACCAGATCGATGCCGCGCTTGATCATGCGCAGCAGGCCCTGAACGGCGATGTCGTGCAATGCCAGGAGCGGCACGCCGGCAAGGTCGGTGCTCGTCATGGGCATGTCGCCAGGGAAGTTGAACTCGGGCAGCAGGTAAATGGACGCCGTCGAATCGTAAAGGCGGTGCACGATTTCGCTGGTGAGTTCCTTGTTGTCCTGCTGTCCGATGGCGATGAAGACGATTTCGTACTCGTTGGCCTGAATGCGTGCGGCGGCGTCGGCATAGCGGCCGAGGTAAGGCGGCAGGACTTCGCCGTCCTGCGGTGTGATCGGGGTTTCGTTGTAGTAGCCCGCGACCTGAATGCCGAGAATCGGCGAGCGTTGCAGACGCAGATTCAGCTTGCGCGCCTCAGGTCCCAGGCCGAAGAATGCCGCACGACGTTGGTTGCCGGGGGCGTTGTTGATGCTGTGGGCCATGCCGCGGGATACGGCGAGACCGACCATTTGCAGCGGCAACGCGAGCAATATCCACTGGACGACCATCATGCGCACGCTTTCGGTGCTCTCGTAGGTGAGAAACAGCAAAACGATGACGGCGATCAGCACACGGCACCAGCGCATGGCGCCGCGACCGAGCATCCAGGTGAGGTTGCGCGCGCTTGCGATCAGATGAAAGCGCGCGAACACGACGAACGCCGTGGCCCCGAGCGCGCACACCAGCGTCAGACCGTAAGGGGTGTACGGGTTATGACCGTTGATCCGCAGGACAGTGAAGAAGGCGCCCGCGTTGAGTACTGCACTGAAGCCGCCGACCATCGCCATGAAAAGCCGATGGTGGTAGGTCGTCTGAGTCGACATGACGGAATTCGAAGGGTAGCGGTAACTGACGGACTCGACAAAGTTCCGGAACGGCGGGGGCCCTCCGATGGTCGCACCGATTTTCGCGCGTATCTTAGCAGGTCAATTTCGCTTTGCGTATGACGCGCGTTGCGGCGCCAATTATGGTTCGCCGCCGTCCCCCGGGCGTCCCCCGGCCGGTCCCCCATTGTCGCCTTGCGGGCCGATTCGTTGTTTTTTTAGCGATTCCCTTCGCCGTCTTCCCCCAGGTGTCTCCCGCATATGCCCGAGCGCCATTCCTTTCAGGTATCCACGAGATTGTGTAAATGACGGCGACAGCGACAGCGTGTAAACGCCAACGCCCGCCGGAGGGAACTGCCGGCGGGCGTTGGCGTTGAGCGGGGGATGCTGCTGTGCTGATCAGTACGGGTACACCACGTCGTTCGAGATGGCGGCGCGCTGGCCTTGCTGTACGCGCAGCGGCGGCGCTTGTGTGACCGTGGCGACACGGCCGTCGTCCAGGCGCACGGTAATGCGGTAGAGCACGTTCGGTTCGCCCATGCTGTTCTCGATGCGGTTGCCCGCAATGCCGCCGAGGGCTGCGCCCGCGATGGTGGTTGCCGTGCGACCGCGTCCGCCGCCCATGGTGTTGCCCAGCAGGCCGCCGGCGGCCGCGCCCAGCACCGTCCCGAGAATGTTCGGGCTGTTGTTCGGGCCGTTGAGTTGTTCGATCGACTGGACCGTGCCGTACAGCGCACCTTGTTGCTGCGGTTGTTGGTAGCCCTGCTGGTAACCCTGTTGATAGCCGGGTTGCTGGTATCCCTGCTGATAGCCCTGTTGGTAACCCGGTTGCTGGTAGCCACCGTATTGCTGGCCCGGAGCCACGCAACCGGCCAACATGACAGCGGCCATGGCCGCGCTGATTCCCGTAAGTGCTTTCATCTTCATTTTGGATCGTCCTCGTGAGCGTGAGGTGTTGATTCTTCTCAGTGTGCCCCGCGCGCTGGCATGCGTCGGTTGGCGCACCATGTGGCACATCTATTGCGACCACGATGCGGAATGTAGGGTTCCGCAGACCTTTTTGCTGTAAGAAAAGGTAAGCGTCTGTAAAGAGAACCGTTAAGAGAACCGTTACGACTTCGGCAGGCGCAATCTCCCGCAACGACGCGGGTTTGCGGCGCGACGCGCCCGATTTGAAACTTCCCTCGATCATATTCCCGTCCGGTGAGACGTGGGGCCATGCTCTGCGATTGCTTAACGTGTGAGCGGGATTCGCTCATTTTTTGGGATTCCGGTGTGGCTTATTGGTGCTTAATCACGTGCCGATGGCGGGCGGCGGGGGGAATCGTCTAAGCATATAACCAGAAAGCACTTGGGCGATGTCAGTACCAAGCGGTAACATCGCGATCTTTGGTGTCTGTATTTCCCGGTTCCGTTCATGTCAGTCGACGTCTCCCTCTCTTCCACCGCTTCGGCATCGTCAGGCGCTACCGCCGCGTCTGGTGCTTCCGCTCCTTCCAGCACATCTGCCGGTGGTCCTGCCGTCATCCGTTCCGCTGCCGATGTCGCCCAACTCGTCAATGAGGGCGGCGCTCGCGTATCGAACGCTCGCTGGATCGTGGCCATCGCCCTTGGCGGGGTATTCCTCGACGCGTATGACCTCGGCGCGCTCGCCTTCGGTCTGAAAGACGTTGCCCGTGAATTCCAGCTCACCCCGGCAGGCACGGGCATGGTGGCATCCGCGATCACGTTCGGTGCGATCGTTGGGGCGTTCCTCGGAGGCTACTTTACCGACCGTATCGGCCGCTATCGCGTGTTCATGGCCGACATGCTGTGCTTCGTGTTCGCGGCCATCGCCTGCGCGCTGGCACCGAACGAGTATGTGCTCGCGGGCGCGCGTTTCGTGATGGGGCTGGGCGTGGGCATCGACTTGCCGGTCGCCATGGCGTTCCTCGCCGAATTCTCGAAGCTCAAGGGGCGTGGCAACAAGGCGGCGCGGGTGGCGATGTGGTGCCCGACCTGGTACGCGGCCATCTGTGGGTCCTATCTGCTCGTGCTGCTGTGTTACTCGGTGCTGCCGGCGTCGCATAGCGCGCTGCTCTGGCGCATCATTCTCGGTTTCGGCGCGATCCCGGCGCTGGCGATCATTGCCGTTCGCAGCCGCTACATGAGCGAATCGCCGGTCTGGGCCGCCAATCAGGGCGACCTGGAAGCCGCCGCGAAAATCCTCAAGCGTTCGTACGGTATCGATGCGGTCGTTGCCCGGGATGCTGAGCGCGTTGCACCGAAACGGCCGGCGGCGTGGAGCAATTACGGCAAGCTGCTCAAGGGCGTTTACCTGCGTCGTACCACCCTCGCGACCGTTATCGCCGTTGCCTCGTCGTTCGCGTACAACGCAGTGGCGTTCGGTTTGCCGGTGATTATCGCGAGCTTCCTTGCGCAATCGATGCTCACCACGATTCTGATGTCGCTGGCGCTGAATCTGTTGTTCGCATTCACGGGCGGGCTGCTGGGCGTGCGTCTGGTACCGAAGGTCGGTGCGTGGAAATTGACGGTGCTCGGTTATGCGTTCCAGTTGACGGCGCTCGTCGGCCTCGCGCTCGTGGGCAAGCCCGCCGGCGCAGGGCAAGTGGCCTGGGCGCTGGGCTTCCTCGCATTGTTCCTGCTGGGGCAGGGCTTTGGGCCGGGGGCGCATTCGATGACGTTCGCGTCACTGAGCTATCCGACGTCGCTGCGTGGCGTAGGCGTGGGTTTTAACCAGACGCTCATGCGCGCCAGCTCCACCGTCTCGCTGTTCCTGTTCCCGGTACTGGCCGCCGCGCTGTCGACGAAAGTCTTCTGGGTGATCGCCGTGGCGCCTGCCGTCGGCTTGCTGGCATTGCTGGCCATTCGGTGGGAGCCGTCGAACTACGACGTCGACGCGGAGGATTTCTGACACCGGCCCACCGTCGGTCCGTCGCATCGGCATAAAAAACGGCGCTTCTGAACGAAGCGCCGTGCCCCTGATTACGCTGTCGGCGTGATGTCTGGCGATGCCCGGTGATGGCGTGGGCAGCTCGGGCGATCAGCTTGGCCGCGAGGGCGACGTGCCGATCAGGGCGGCGCTGCCACCCATGATGTAGTTCTCGAGCTGATCGATGGTGAATTGCTGCTCGGTGATGATGGCTTTGACCAGATCGCCAATGGAGAGCAGGCCGACCAGTTCGCCGTCTTTCATGACCGGCAGGTGGCGGATACGATGCTGCGTCATGAGCGACATGCACTCTTCGTTGGTCTGTTCGGGACTCACATAGCGCACTGCGGCGGTCATGACGTCACGCACCGGTGTATTGACCGAGGTCCGACCCATGAGCGCCACTTTTCGGGCGTAATCCCGTTCGGTGAAGATGCCGACGATGGCGCGGTCGTCCTCGCTCACCAGCACCGCGCCGATCCGCGCTTCGGCCATCAGGGTCAAGGCATCGAGTACCGAATCGGTCGGACGCACTTTGTATACCGTGTCGACCGGCTTGGACTTCAGGATCTGAGCGACTGTTTTCATGGTCTTTCCTCCTGCGGGCTACGGGTACTTACAGCATAGATGAGTGCGCGCCGCGCGTCACATCCGAGTTCACCCCGAGTGAACCGGGTGTCAGGCCGAGGCCATTTCTGAAGCCGCCACTGAGGCCCCCATCGACGCCAGTCGGGCGCCCCGGCCGTCTGTTGATGCATCGCGTCACAAAAGGGCGACAAAATCGCTCAAATGGACGCGCCGGGCCCATTTTTTCCACACGAGCGACCGAGAAAGGCGTATCCTAGCGGGATCGGCGAAAATTCGCCGATCATCGCCTGACGATCGCGAAATGCTTTATCGGCGCCGCTGACAGCCCTGTCCTGCGAGCCGGATCACTCGCTGTGCCGATGACGCAGACCGACCCGGTCTTCGCCCTCCCGACACGCACTGCTCGTCGTTGCGGCACTGCCGCAATGTGCCTTGCTCCTTCGAACCATCGCCGCTTTTCGGTGCGCCGCATGCCTTGATGGCCGGTCCACCGGGTAGGCTCCTTTTGGCGTTCGATGTGCACCCCCGCAACATTCAGGGTGCGGGGACGGTATTGGCGAACGAACTTTCAGTAACACGGGTGCTGCGCCCCTCGCGAGCGGCCCCCTCAAGAGGACACGATATTGGCCAAGGAAGAACTGATCGAATTCAGCGGACACGTCTCGGATGTGCTGCCGGACAATCGCTTTCGCGTCACGCTCGAAAACGGCGTGGAAGTGGTGGCATATGCGAGCGGCCGCATGCAAAAGAACCGCATCCGCATTCTGGCGGGTGACCGCGTGACGCTGGAAATGTCGCCCTACGACCTGAGCAAGGGCCGCATCAACTACCGTCACAAGAATTAAGTCAGCGACGACGTCTGGCTTTTGCGCGCAAGGCGCTGCCCATCGCGGGCATAGCCGTGGCGCGCATAGAAGCGATGTGCGGCGACCCGATGGTCGCTGCTCGTCACTTCGAACTTCTCGCATCCCCGCTTGTTGAACCACGCGTGAGCGGCCGCCATCAGCGCGTGCCCGACGCCCGAGCCCCGCACGTTTTCCTCCACCACCAGCGCCGTAATGCGCCCAAGACGCCCCGCCCGATGAAACATGGTGAGCGCGTGCAATCCGATACATCCCACGATTTCCGCGTTTTCGTCGATGGCCACGAAGGCCGCGTCGTCGCCGTCCAATGCAGACAGGGCGATGTTGCGACGAACGATGTCGATCGGCGTTTCGTAGCCCAGTTGTGCGAGTAGCGCGACGATGCGCGGTGCGTCGTCGTCGTTCGCGCGGCGGGTCGTGGGCGTGGGCGTAACGGTCGGCATTGGCATGGGCATGTTCGGGGCGGAAGGGGCGCTCCCGCGCGGAGCATCAGAGTTGCTGAAACCGGTCGAACCGTCGGCTGGTGTACTCCACTTCACTTTCGAAGGCCGTCACACGGGCGCCCGGCGGGCCATGACGCATCCATTCGAGCATCTTGTCGACCTGATCCGGCGTGCCCTGGACCATCGCGAGAATGTCGCCCTCGGGCAGCGCCTGTACCCAGCCGCGCACGCCGATCAAATGGCCTTCGCGTACGGCCGCCTGTCGGTAGCCGACGCCTTGAATGTTGCCGCGCAGCCGCACGGATACGGTTTCCAGCGATGGGCTGGTCGAAAGCGTTTTCATGGCGTCAAGCCTTGCCCGGCACAAGCCGGATGCGAGTAATTTCCGAGGGCGCACCGAACCGTTTCGGTGGGCCCCAGTATCCTGTGCCCCGGCTCACGTAGACGGCCAGGCGGCCAAGCCGGTGCAGCCCGTGTACGAAGGGCTGTTGCAGCGGCACGAAATACATCCACGGCCAGAATTGTCCGCCGTGCGTATGTCCGGAGAGTTGCAGATCGAAGCCGGCGGCCTGCGCCGCGGGGGCGCTGCGCGGCTGGTGTGCGAGCAGCACGCGCGGTACGCCTTCGGGCGCCCCGGCAATGGCGGCGGCCGGATCGCTGCGCTTGGCCTCATCGAAGTGATGGGCGGTGAAGTCGGTGACACCGGCGACGGTGAGCGACGCCCCTTCATGATCGAGCACCACATGCTCGTTCTCGAGCACGGTCAGGCCGATGCGGCGCAATTCCGCCACCCACGCCGGTGCGCCCGAGTAGTACTCGTGGTTCCCGGTGCAGACGTAAGTGCCGTGACGCGAAACGAGTTGGCCGAGCGGCGCGATGTGATCGCGCAATGCCGGCACACCGCCATCGACCAGATCGCCGGTGATGGCGACGAGATCCGGCTTGAGCGCATTCGACGCGTCGACAATGGCTTCGATATAGCGGCGTCGAATCGTCGAACTGACGTGAATGTCGCTCAACTGCACGATGGTGAAGCCTTTGAGCGCTGCCGGCAGGCCCGCGATCGGAATATCGATCTCGACCACGCGCGCTAGGCGCCTTGCATTGTAGAAGCCCAGTATCGTCGAGGCGGCGGTGAGCACCAGCACGATCACGGCCGAGCGCGTGACGAGTTGCGCGTCGAGCGCCGAAAAGGCCATTGCCACGCCAAGCACGACGTCGCGCAGCAAGGTGAGGACGAAAAGCGACGAAAAGACGCCGATGGCGGTCATGCCCGTCCACGTCAGCAATGTCGCCAACGGTTCTTTCTGGATCGCGCGGCTCATCAGGCCCAGCGGAATCAGCACGGTCGAGGCGACGAGCCACAGCCCGCCCAGGACCTTCCAGCCGACGGCGACCGGCAGCGGCGTGAGCAGGCGCCAGCCGATGTAGGCATGCAGCAGCGCGATGATGCCGAGCATCAACCATCGCGGACGCGCGGGTAATGTGCGCTTCGACGGCTTGCCGTGCGCGTGTCCCGTGCCTGATGGCGTCTGGGGAGCCTGCGAAGCTTGAGAGGATTGAGACATAGGATTGTCTGGTCGGAATTCGGGAGCGAACGTTGGCGGTTATGCGGGCTCGCGGCGCGATTGCAAGGGGCACACGTGCAATTCAGAGCATCGGTGCCATTCGAGATGGTGTCCGATGGTGTCCAAATGGGCCCAATGGCCTCTTCAGGCCTTCGGCACCGGATACTTCTGCGCGTTCATGACCAGCTTTTCGGCCACCGCACGGTTCAGGTCGATGCCAAGCACCATCGCCAGACGTACGAGATACATCGTGATGTCGGCAAGCTCCTGCTCGACGTGACGCGCCTCGCTCGATTGCATGACGGCTTTGGCCTGCGCGTCCGTATGCCACTGAAAAATCTCGACAAGCTCTGCGACTTCGACCGACAGCGCCATCGCTAGGTTCTTGGGCGTATGGTGCTGATGCCAGTCGCGGGCATCGGCGAACGCTTGCAGTTCGGCGCGCAGCCCGGCGGTATCGATGAGATGCGCGGCGGGACCTGATGATGCGTCGGTGGCCGCATCGACCTTCGGGGCTTTGGACATGGGATTCGGGACTCGAAAGTGGGTTATGGTAGCGCGTTGGCGCAGGATGCGCCGTGTAGCGATCCAATTCCCGTAGCGCATTGCCTGCCGTGCCTCGTTCCCGTTCAGACGCCCCCCGATCCGACACTTCGATCGAAGCTTCCATCGAAGCTTCCATCGCTGCTTCCATCGACACGTCGGCCGATGTTTCGACCCACGCCGTGGACACCGCGCCGAGCGACGCGGCAACCACGGCGCGCAACGTTGCGACGTACCGCGTCACGCTCATGCCGTCCGGATGGCAGTTCGCGGCGCCGTCCGACACCCCGATCCTGCTTGCGGCACAGGCGGCGGGCATCAAGTTGCCCAGTCTGTGCCGAAATGGCACGTGTCGTGCCTGCCTGTGCCAGGCGCACACGGGGGGCGGGAGCGCACCGGTGACGTATCGGATCGACTGGCCGGGCCTGTCTCGCGACGAAAAGCGCGACGGCTGGTTGCTGCCATGCTGCGCGTATGCGGGCGCGGACCTCGTCATCGACGCGCCCGATGCTGCCCGTGCTGCGCTTTGATAAACTTGCCGCTATCTGGCGCTCGCCCGTGAGCCGTCATAACCGTTTCAGGATCAGGAAAGCCGAATGGCACAGTACGTATTCAGCATGAACCGCGTGGGCAAGATCGTGCCGCCCAAGCGTCACATCCTCAAAGACATCTCCCTGTCGTTCTTCCCGGGGGCCAAGATCGGCGTGCTGGGTCTGAACGGCTCGGGTAAATCGACGCTGCTCAAGATCATGGCGGGCGTCGACAAGGAGATCGAGGGCGAAGCGATTCCGATGGCGAACCTGAACATCGGTTATTTGCCGCAGGAGCCGCAACTCGATCCCGAGCAGACCGTGCGCGAAGCCGTTGAAGGCGGCATGGGCGAAATCATGGAAGCCCGCACGAAGCTCGATGAAATCTATGCCGCATACGCCGAGCCGGACGCCGATTTCGACGCGCTCGCGGCCGAGCAGGCCAAGTACGAAGCCATCCTCGCGGCAAGCGACGGCAACAACATCGAGCAGACGCTGGAAGTGGCTGCCGACGCCCTGCGCCTGCCGCCGTGGGACGCCAAGATCGGCGTGCTCTCGGGGGGTGAGAAGCGTCGTGTGGCGCTCGCCCGCTTGCTGCTCTCCAAGCCGGACATGCTCCTGCTCGACGAACCGACCAACCACCTGGACGCCGAATCGGTCGACTGGCTCGAACAGTTCCTCACGCGCTTCCCGGGCACGGTCGTTGCCGTGACCCACGATCGCTATTTCCTCGATAACGCCGCCGAGTGGATTCTCGAACTCGACCGGGGCCACGGCATTCCCTGGAAGGGCAACTACAGCTCGTGGCTCGATCAGAAGGAGCAACGCCTGAAGCAGGAAGAGGCGAGCGAGTCGGCCCGTCAGAAGGCGCTCAAGAAGGAACTGGAGTGGGTGCGTCAGAACCCGAAGGGCCGTCAGGCGAAGTCGAAAGCGCGTCTCGCCCGTTTCGACGAACTGAACAGCCAGGAATACCAGAAGCGCAACGAGACCCAGGAGATCTTCATCCCGGTGGGTGAGCGTCTGGGTAACGAAGTGATCGAGTTCAAGAACGTCTCGAAGGCTTTCGGCGACCGTTTGCTGATCGACGATCTGAGCTTCACGGTGCCGCCGGGCGCGATCGTCGGCATCATCGGCCCGAACGGTGCCGGTAAGTCGACCTTCTTCAAGATGCTCACGGGCCGCGAGCAGCCGGACAGCGGCGAGATCAAGGTCGGGCCGACGGTCAAGATGGCATACGTCGATCAGAGCCGCGATGCGCTCGACGGCACCAAGACCGTGTTCGAAGAGATCTCGGGCGGCGCCGATGTGCTGACCGTGGGCAAGTACGAAACGCCGTCGCGTGCCTATATCGGCCGCTTCAACTTCAAGGGCTCGGACCAGCAGAAACAGGTCGGTTCGCTCTCCGGTGGTGAGCGTGGTCGTCTGCACATGGCCAAGACACTGATCTCCGGCGGCAACGTGTTGCTGCTCGACGAACCGTCGAACGATCTGGACGTCGAAACCCTGCGTGCGCTCGAGGACGCGCTGCTGGAGTTCGCCGGTTGTGTGATGGTCATCTCTCACGATCGCTGGTTCCTGGATCGTATCGCCACGCACATTCTGGCTTTCGAAGGCGACTCGCACGTCGAGTTCTTCCCGGGCAACTATCAGGAATACGAGGCGGACAAGAAGAAGCGCCTCGGCGAGGAGGCAGCAAAACCGAAGCGAATCCGCTACAAGCCGATCGCGCGGTAATGCAGGGAAAGGCGCCGCAAGGCGCCTTTTCTGTTTGTGCGGCGGCAGGGGTGGACCAGTGCAGTCTGCCCGGCGGCCTCGTCCACTGTCCGACGAGCCATGCGTGCGTTCAGGCATGCCGCATGACCCGCCATTTTGATGAATCAGGAGTGTGCAAATGAGCCAGTCAGTGAATCAGTTGAATGGAAAGGTCGCCGTGGTGACCGGTGCGGCAAGCGGCATCGGCAAGGAGATTGCGCTAACACTGGCGCGTGCCGGGGCGGCGATCGCGATTGCCGATCTGAACCAGCAGGGGGCAGACGCCGTTGCCGAAGAGATCAAGGCTGCCGGCGGCAAGGCCATCGGTGTGGCCATGGACGTTACGAACGAAGAGGCGGTCAACAGCGGCATCGACAAGGTGGCGGACACGTTCGGGTCGATCGACATCCTGATCTCGAACGCGGGCATCCAGATCGTCAATCCCATCGAGAACTATGCGTTCTCCGACTGGAAGAAGATGCAGGCGATTCACGTGGATGGCGCGTTCCTGACGACCAAGGCGGCGCTCAAGCATATGTACAAGGACGATCGCGGCGGCATCGTCATTTACATGGGCTCGGTGCACTCGCACGAGGCCTCGCCGCTGAAGTCGGCCTATGTTGCGGCCAAACACGCGCTGTTGGGGCTCGCCCGTGTACTGGCGAAGGAGGGCGCAAAGCACAACGTGCGCTCGCATGTAATTTGCCCGGGCTTCGTGCGCACGCCGCTGGTCGACAAGCAGATTCCGGAGCAGGCGAAGGAACTCGGCATTTCGGAAGATGAAGTGATCAAGAAGGTAATGCTCGGCGGCACGGTCGACGGCGTATTCACGACTGTGGACGATGTCGCGCAGACGGCGCTCTTTCTCGCCACGTTCCCGAGCGCGGCCTTCACCGGTCAGTCGTTCGTGGTGAGCCACGGCTGGTTCATGCAGTAACGCTGGCATTGTGCCGACGCCAACGAGCCGTTCCCCGCCCCGGGAGCGGTTGCGCAGGGCGTAGCGTGCAGTGATCGCATCAAGCCCATTGCCCCGATGTGCTCCCCAATGTGCCCCCATGCCGGGGCGGTTTCCGCACTCACAGTGCAAGCAGTCAGCTTCAGGAGAACGGTCATGACGGCCAACCCGCCCAAAGTCCCGAAACGCGCCATCGAGCTTCCGCCGTACGAGACGGTCGCGCTCGTCTTGCAGGGTGGTGGCGCGCTTGGGGCTTATCAGGCGGGCGTGTATGCAGGCTTGTCCGAGGCGGGCATTGCGCCGAACTGGATCGCGGGCATTTCCATCGGCGCGCTCAATACGGCGATCATCGCGGGCAATGCGCCGGCGCGTCGCGTGGCGCAGCTCGAAGCCTTCTGGCGCACGATCTGCGAGCCGGGGGGCTTCCCACCGTTGCCGGCGCCGCTGGAGGCGGCGATCCTCAACGGTCCCGAGTCGGGGCGGGTCGCCTACAGTGCGTGGCAGGCGTGGCGTGCGCTGACCGAGGGGCAGAAGGGCTTCTTCACGCCGCGCTGGCCGCAGCCGTTGCCCACGGCGATGGGCGATCCGGCGCACGCGAGTTATTACGACACGACGGCGCTGCGTGACACGCTCGAGCGCTTCGTCGACTTCGACCGGATCAATGCGCGCGAGATTCGCGTGTCCGTCGGTGCGGTCAATGTGCACACGGGCAATTTCGTCTACTTCGACAACACGCGCGAGACATTGCGCGCGGAGCATTTCATGGCGTCGGGCGCGTTGCCGCCGGGGTTTCCCGCAGTGGAGATCGACGGACAGTATTTCTGGGACGGCGGTCTCGTGTCGAACACGCCGCTCTCGGAGGTGCTGGGGACATCGCCGCGTCGTGACACGCTCGCGTTCCAGGTCGACTTGTGGAGTGCGCGCGGGCCGCTGCCCGACAATCTGAATGACGTGGCGGGGCGGCAAAAGGACATTCAGTTTTCGAGCCGAACGCGTTTGGTGACGGACAATCTTCAGCGCGCGCAGCACTATCGGCGTGTCCTGCGGGAAGTGCTCGACCGCGTGCCTGCCGATGTACGTGCGCGTGACCCGTGGTGCCATGCGGCAGAGGAGATCGCGTGCAGCAAGCGTTACAACGTCATCCAGCTCATCTACCGGAACAAGGAATACGAGGGGCACTACAAGGACTATCAGTTTGGTCTGGCAACGATGCTGGACCACTGGGCGAGCGGCCTCGACGATGTTCGCCGCACGCTGGCAAATCCGGAATGGCTGGCAATGCCGAGCGATGCGCGAGGCTTCATCACGCACGACATTCATCGTCATGAAGTGATTTGATGCGCTTGCTCCGTGTGCGTCATACCACCCCTGCGGCGTGCCCCCCGACACGCCGCAGGGCCCTGCAACCGGCGCTCGCGAATCGCCGGCACTTCATGACCTTCACCCTAATGTCCTTCGCGTCCGCCCGGTTTTCGTCATACTCCCTCGCTTAAAGCGCCAACGCCGTTTCCAGCCGCAGCTTGAGCGGTTGCAAATCGAGCAGCATGGCCGTGCGTGCCGCTCCGTCCGACGCTGGCAACTCCACCGCTTCACGCATGTCGTTGCGCATCTCGTGCGTAGCACGCCCCAACAGCACGGCGGGCACGGGCAACTTGTCCGCATCGTCGAGCGTCACAATGTTCTCGATGGCGTCGACCAGCAGCCCGAACTTGTCCTTGCCATGCTCGATCACCAGAATCTTGCGGGTGTTCGCCTCGTCCTGCGCCGGCATGCCGTAGAGCGCACGCAGATCCACGACCATCACGAGTTCGCGCCGCAGGTTCAGCATGCCGCGAATGAACGGTGGGGCACCCGGCGCGGGCATCACGTCCGGAGAATCGTGGATGATCTCGCGCAATTGATCCAGACGCACCGCGAGCATATGTTGCAGCCGGAACGACACGTAAGCGTGCCGCGTGCCGCGCGACGACTTCGCCCCCGTCGCGCTGCGCCACGCCGCGTCGCCCGCACTCGCTCGCTGCGCCGGGTCCGACTCACGATACAGCTCGCGATGCCCGCGCGTGAGGTCGAGCACCTGCGCGTGCGTGAAGAGCTCGTCGGCATTAAGCAGCACGATGTCGCTTGCCGACTCGCGGGCGATGCAACCCGAGAACAACTGGGCATGCGACGCACTAAACGAAGGCATCGCCAGCACTTCGTCGGCGTAATACGTCACGATGCTGTCAACGGCATCGACCAGCAAGCCGAAGTGCACGTCCTCCTGTTTGACAATCAGAATGCGCCGCGGATCGGATGCCGTACCCGCTACGTCCGGATCCGGGCGGCACGCCTGCAAACCGAGGAAGTGGGCGAAGTCGATCACCGGCACGACCGTGCCGCGCAAATTGAGCATGCCGACACAAAACACGCTCGCGAGCGCCGAGTTCTGCAATTCGGGAATGCGGATGATTTCCCGGATGGCACCCATCGGCAAGGCCAGGCGCGACTGTTCGACGGTAAACGACACGCATTGCAGCCGCTGACGCTGCTGGCGGCGCTGTGGTGCCGTGAGCGATTGTCGCGCGAGCAATTGCGGCATGTTCTCGATGCGCACGAGCGCAGCCGGCGCGAGAATCTGGAGAATGCGATCGCCACCGTCGAGCTTGATCGCCCCCGACACCACCTGTGCCGTGGCGTGGGACGGATCGTATTCGAACCCGGTGCGTTGGGAGGCCCGAACGCGCAAAATCTCGCCCGTGCTTTCGAACAGCAAGCCCACGCGTACGCCCTCGACGTCCACAATCGCGATTTTTTCCATTACCGGTAACGCACTACCCACGCCGTTCCCGGAGATGGCGAGCAGGGGCTTGAGGTCGACGATAGGGATGAGCGTGCCTCGCAAGTTGAAGAGCCCGAGCAGAAACGTCGGCGAGAGCGGCACCGGGGTCACCCGTTCGGGGTAATTCACCACCTCCTGCAACGCCGCAATCGGCAGCGCGAACTCGATATCGCCCAGATGAAACGAGCCGAAGACTTCGATGTCGTCCGCCGTGGCCTTCGGCGGTTGGGGAGCCACGGCCGCAGTTGCCGCAGGTGTGGCGAGCGCGGATGCATCGTCGGCCAGCGGCGCCAGGAGGGGATCGGCCTCGGGCGAAGGTGATGGCGGTGCATGGCGCAACTGCGTCGTCATCCCGGGCAGCGGGCCATACCCTGTGCCGTAGCCCTGGAAGGCATGATATCCCTGATATCCGTGACCGGGCGATCCCGTCGTCGGCAGAACGGTCGAGCTCGCGATACCGTCGCGATGCAAAAACGGAAATCCTGGTGTGCGCGCGTTCATGATTCACGTCCTACGAGTCTGAGTGCGGGGCGGCGCGGCATCGCGGCGCCCCCGTTCGTGCCAATGGCGCGCACCAGAAAGGCGTGGTGCGTGCAGTCGATCGTCAGTTGACGACCAACTTCGCCGCCGACTTCCACGTGCACGATCGGAATGCCGGCTTCCGTAATCAGCGCCTGCGCCATCTTGGCGTTGGCCACCCCAATCAGGCCGTGTTTGGCCGGTGGCTGGTGCGGCATCATGTTGCCTCCGCCCGCAATGACGGCTTCGATTTCACCGCGGCGCGCACCGTCCGCTTTCATGAGCGCGAGCAACGAGGGCACAGCTTGCGTCACATATTTGGCGCCGATCGCAAGTGTCGGGTGCGGCGATTCGGGCAACAGACAGTGGGCGAGCCCGTACAGGCCGCGCGCACGCCACATCAGGCCGATGCCGACACACGAACCGAGGGTCGCGCGCAGGACATCCGCTCCGCGCCCGATGCGCACTTCGCCCATCAACACCTGAATGTCATGCGACGGCCCCATTCGATGCTCCCTGATTGCGGTAAATGAGCGGTTGCTCAAACTGATAGCCGGTCGAGAGTCGTGAGAGCGACTCCGATTCCCCGACAATCAGCACGCCTTCGGGGGTAAGCGTGCGACGTACGTTCTCCAATACCCGTTCCTGATCCGACGTCTCGAAATAGATAAGCACGTTGCGCAGCATGACGAGATCGAATGCGTCACGGCGCGCCATGCGTTGATACAGGTTGTGCTCCGAAAACGTGATGTGCGCCCGCAGTTCCGGCACGACGGTAAAACCACCCGCAGTGGGGCGAAAGTACTTGGCCAGCATGGCGGGGCGTTGCTGCTTCAATCCATCGATGCTTCGTCCACCGTAGTTGCCCGCCATGGCGATGGCCAGCACCTGACTGGAGATATCGGTCGCGTGAATCTGATACTGGAAGCCCGGATGCCGCGCGCGGAACTCCTCGCAGATCATCGCGGCGGAGTACGACTCCTCACCCGATGAGGCGGCCGCCGACCACATCCGGAACGTTTGTCCGGCATGTGCCGCCTGCCAGCGAGGCAGGTAGTGCTGTGCGAAGTAGTCCCACACGCGCGGTGTGCGAAAGAACGTTGTCTCGTTCGTGGTGACGAGATTCACGAAATTGCGAATCTCGTCGGGGGTGTTCTCCAGCAACGCCAGGTAATCACGATAGCAACGCAACGACAGCATGCGCAGGCGCGGGCGCAGACGGCCCTGCAACATCGTCCACTTCTTCTCGTTCATCGAGATGCCCGTGTGCCGGTGAACAGCGCGCAGGAGCGCTTGCTGGGTGACGACATCGGCTTCGGCTTCGATTTCCATATCGGGCCCTCTTGGCGACCGGTGAGGCTGGCGGCGACCGGGGGGGTGCTACCCCAGGCGCCCCGCGCGTACCCGTATCCGTTACACCTTGAAACGCGAGACGGTGCGGTCCAGTTCTTCGGCGCCCTGATTGAGACCGGTTGTCGCGTGCGCGATGGTCTCGCACGCCCCGGCCGATTTCTCGGTCTCTTCGGCCACGTGCTGAATCGCGAGACTGACCTCCCGCGCCGCCACGAGTTGTTCCTCGGCAGCGCACGAAATCTCCGAGATCGCCTGTGTCGTACGCGACACGCCGTTCACGATCTTCTCGAACGCTTCGCCGGCCTGACGCGACACGTCGCTGCCTTGCGCCACGCGCTTGGTCGACTCGTTGATCAGTTTCGAGATTTCCTTGGTCGCCTGCGACGAGCGCTCGGCGAGCTTGCGCACTTCGTCGGCCACCACGGAGAAACCCAGCCCATGCTCGCCTGCCCGCGCGGCTTCGATAGCCGCGTTGAACGCGAGGAGGTTGGTCTGTCCGGCGATCTCGCCGATCACCTTCACGATTTCTCCGATGTCTTCCGAAGACTTGTTGATCAACTCCATCGCCTCGATGGAGCGCGCAATGGCCCGCGAGCCGGTCTCGGCTTCCTGCTGCGTGGATTTGGCCAGTTGATCGGCGCCCTTCGTGTTATCGGCAATCGAGTTGATCGATGCCGTCAGTTCCTCGATGGACGCATTCATTTCTTCCACCGTGGCGCCGAGCGCCTGTGCCCCCGTCGCCACCGTGTTGGCGCGATCGGCAATGTCGCGCGATGCGCCCGAGAATTCGCCCGCCGAGTTGACGACCTTGCCGATCACACCGCGCAGGTCGTCCATCATGTGGCGAATGCCGTCGGCCAGTTGATCGATGGGATCGGTGCCCGAGACGGCGATGTCACCCGTCAGATCGCCCGCCGATGCGCGATTGACGGTGTCGAGCAGCAGTGCGACCTTGCGCTGGTCTTCCTCGGCACGGCGCTTCACGCTCGCTTCGAGTTCCACTTGCTGCGTGATGTCCGTGGCGAACTTCACGACCTTGTACGGGCGACCGTTCGCGTCGAGGATCGGGTTGTACGTCGCCTGAATCCAGACTTCGCGCCCGCCACTACCCACGCGCTTGTACCGCCCGGCATCGAATTCGCCACGGTTGAGCTTTGCCCAGAAGTCCCGGTAGGCGGGCGACGCCACGTAATCCGCCTGGCAGAACATGCGGTGATGCTTGCCGCGCACTTCGTCCAGTGAATACCCGAGCGTTTTCAGAAAGTTGTCGTTGGCCGTGATCACGGTGCCATCGAGATGGAATTCGATGACCGCCTGTGCAATGTCCATGGCGCGGACCTTGCCCTCGAATTCGGCTTGCCGTGTGCGGTCGGCCGTGACGTCGGTGGCGAATTTGATGACTTTGTACGGTACCCCGTTGGGGTCGAACACCGGGTTATACGAGGCGCGGATCCACACCTCGCGTCCGCCTTTGCCGATGCGCTTGTATTCGCCTGTGTCGAAATCCCCGCGACCGAGTTTGGCCCAAAAGTCACGGTACGCCGCGGAGGCCGTGTACTCGGGCTCACAAAACATGCGGTGGTGCTGCCCCTGAATTTCGTCGAGACGGTAGCCGAGCGTTTGCAGGAAATTCTCGTTGGCGTGAAGCACGCGTCCCTGCAAGTCGAATTCGATGACGGCCTGCACGCGATTGAATGCGGCAGTGACCGCTTGTAGTTCCTGCTGTTCCATCTGGAATTCAGGCGTGGCGATTTCCATGACTTTTCCCCTGATACGTTTGCCCCGGCACGTGTCGCGCGGCCGTCACGATAAGGATGCTGCGTTCCCCCCAATTGAGCGCGCAGTCCTCTATAGACGCGATTACGACAGCGAATCAGGCAACTTGAGATCGGTGCCAACCCGTATCTGGTTTATGCCGATAAGGGCATAAATCGCTTCAAAAGCCGCGTCCAATAAGGTTTTAAAGATAAAGGAAAGAAATAAGAAGTCGACGCTCATGTAGCGTCAATACATTTCAAACGCACAGCTGAAATGAAAATACGAGAGCGCCTGCCCATGTGCGGTGCAGGAAAGTGACGCGATCGCGTATCGGAGCGTGGCGCGACGCGAGTCGGAGAGATGGAAAAAAAGCCTCCCCCCGCGTCTGCAACGGGAGGAGGGTTTGAGTCAAAGCCGCACTCTTCGGGGCAATTGAAAGGGCGACGCAAAAGACTATGCAATCGTCGTGCCAGCCGTCGGAGCCGACGCCAACCCGCATGAATATTGGGTTTGCGCGTTTCGCCAAAGGTCGAAGCCGGGCGATGTTACGGCCACACGCCGCACATGTTACGTAACAAAGTGCGACACTTTCCCCGTTTGGCAACCTTCGCTTACACGGCTTACAGACGCGTGATGGGCTTCCTACAGGCGCGACGATATAAAGAAAGCGAACCGATTCGCGTTCGTTCCTGTGGAGTCAGATCATGAAGTTAGTCGTTGCTGCGTTGCTCGCCGTTACGCTTGCCGGGTGTGTGGTAGTGCCTGAACGGCCCTATTACGGGGGGTATTACGGAGGGTATTACGGGCATCGTTGCTGCTATCGCTATTGAGATGAAACGCGCGGGATAGTGCGCAATGAGATTCATTTCGACCAATGAGTTAGCGAGGCTTTCGTCTTCGGGCTTTCGCCAGTTAATGCAGACGCATTGCGGACGCATTGCTAATGCATTCCGAACGCATTTCGAACTCATTGCGAACGCATCGCCTTTCGAAATCCAATGAATCGGTCTGTGAGCATCGATGCATAAAGTCGCGATAAATCGTCGGGGATTTATGCATGCATGAAACAAGCCCCGCAGGTCTTAAGACCTTGCGGGGCTTGTTGTTGGTGGCGGCGCGCGCCGGATTATCGGCGATGGTGCCAATCGCGGCGGTCCCAGTCACGCCGCTCCCAGCCACGATCGTGATGCCAGTGACGCGGCGGCGGCCCGCGCCAGTAGCGCGGCGGGGGGCCGTAGACGACCGGCGGCGGGGCGACGACCACCGGTGCCGGTCCGTAGACGACCGGCGGTGGCGCATACATGGGGGCCGGTGCCACGATGGCGGGGCCGGGAATCCCGATGTTGACCGACACGTCGGTACGCGCAAAAGCGCTGCTTGTGGCGAGGGCGGCGGCCAGGCCTGCCGTGGCTGCCGTCGCGATCCAGAAATGACGTTGCATCTGTTCTCCTTTTTCGACTTGTCGCTCCCGTGTCCGCGTTGCCCTGACGCATGTCATCTGGCGCGGCGGCGCGCGATCCGTGAATCGAATTCTACGGACGACGCACGAGGGGCGGTGCTACGGCGGCACTACAGATGTAACAAGGCGTAAGGGAAGGGGAACGGGAAAGGGAAAGGGACTCGATGCGGCTCGACCACATTGGCAGCGCGACCGTCAGCGACGGTCGTGATCGCGCGGTGCGAGAAAGCTGGCCGGGCGGCGGCCGCGTCGTGCGGATGTCGCGAAATACGACGGCCGACGCAGATCCTGCGTGTCGCTCGGCGAGCGCCAATAGGGCGTGCGCGGCGTGCCGAGCAAGTCTCCGGGACGATGGGGAGAGAGCGGCGGCATGGCGGCCGGCCAGGCGACATTGCGCCACCGGGCGCCGGCGGGGACCACGAGCACGAGCATGACGAACACGAGCGTCACCACGGCATAGACGACAACAGGCGAAAGGGAGAAGAGGGCGGTCTCCATGACAAACTCCGGTCGCAAACCTGTCACACCACTGGGGGGGATGCGTGCGGGCATGCGGCCCGCCACGCAAAGTGTGGCGTTTTCACTATAGTCCATGCGGCTCTCGCTGGCACTCGGTTGATGCCACGCGGGTTGCAGGACTACACTACAGACGCAGTTTCCCGAATGCCGTCGCCACTTTGCAATCCGGGGGATCGTGATGAACCAGGCCGTTTTGGACCCCAGCCTTGCCGTCGAATCCACGGCTCAGGGCACGCCTGTGTCTCCTGTGGCGATCGATCATGTCGCGTACCCGAGTTACGACGCGACACTCACGCACCGATTCTACGTCGAGGTCATGGGTTTCACGCTCGCCGGCGCGCAGAGCGGCATGAGTCGTCTGTGGGGCAAGCCCTATTTGCTCGTGAGCTATCAGATCGCGCCCGGTCAGGCGCTGGCCTTTTTCAATTGCGACGGACTCGCGCCCGAACCCCATCCCCATCCCGATACCCCCGCAACGCAGATTCACCATGTGGCATTGCGTGTGCGCGAGCGCGAGGCGCTCGATCGCTGGAAGTCCCGCCTGAATGCGTATGAGGTGCCTTTCGCCGTCGAGCGTCACGGCGACGGCGAACATGTCTATCTGCTGGATCCGAACGACGTCATGCTGGAACTGTGCGTGCAAACGCCGGAGTCCGCCGCCGGGCAGACGCAGGGCGCGCTCGATACATTGCAGCGCTGGGTCGATGGCGTGAGATGACGCGAGCGTCAGGCTTCGGCGTCTTTGCCGAGACCGTCCCAACTCGACGCAACCGGCGGCGCAATCGCGAACAGGTCGATAACGCGCGCGACGGTGTCGTCGACCATCGCATCGAGTGAAGCCGGACGGTTGTAGAACGCAGGCAACGGCGGGTAGACGATGCCGCCCATTTCGGTGACGGCTGTCATATTGCGCAGATGCGCGAGGTTGAAGGGGGTTTCACGCACCATCAGCACGAGGCGACGGCGCTCCTTCAAGGTGACGTCGGCGGCGCGCGCGATCAGGTTATCCGAGAGGCCATGCGCCACGCTCGCGAGTGTCTTCATCGAGCAGGGCGCGACGACCATGCCGGCCGTGGCGAAGGAGCCGCTGGCGATGTTCGCGCCGACTTCGCGCACGCTGTGATACTGATCGGCCAGCGCCTGTACATCGGCGCGTTCCATCCCGAGTTCGTGACGCAGCGTGAGCCAGCCCGCGCTAGACACCATCAGATGCGTTTCGACGCCGCCCATCGCGCGCAGGCGCTGGAGCAGACGCACGCCGTACACGGCGCCCGTCGCCCCCGTAATCGCGACGATCAGACGCGCAGGGGCGCGCACGCCGGGCGCTTGCGTCGAAACGTTCAAACCGGGCATCGGGTGCGGCGCCGTCGCTGTGAAAGCGGGAACGACCGCGAGATCAGGCGAGTTCGGCGATGATCTGCTTGAGTTCGCCGCTTTGGTACATCTCCATCATGATGTCCGAGCCGCCGATGAATTCGCCGTTGATGTAGAGCTGCGGAATCGTCGGCCAGTTGGCGAATTCCTTCACGCCCTGACGGATTTCGTCATCTTGCAGCACGTCGACCGTGAACAGATCGTTGACTTCGCAGGCCTTCAGAATCTGCACGGCACGGCCCGAGAAGCCGCACATCGGGAATTGCGCGTTGCCCTTCATGAACAGGACGACAGGATGTTCGGAGACGATTTGCTGGATACGTTGCTGGGTGGTCATGATCGGAAGCTCGTGGGGATGCCGGAAAGTCGGCGTATCCGGCATTTTAGCGGTTTTCGGGCGCGCTCGTCGGATGCCGCTCAGACGCGTCGGCCACCGGTGGTGCGCTCGATCCCGGCAAGGTCGCGCTCGGACATCACGTCCACGAACCCCGCCGCCGTGCACAGCGCCCTGACGTCCGCCGCCTGATGGTAGCCGTGCTCGCACAGCAGCCAGCTATCGGGCAGCAGTCGCGACGGCGCCCCCGCCACGATCACGCGCAAGGCCGCCAGCCCGTCGGCATGGTCGGTCAGGGCATCGACCGGCTCGAAGCGCAGGTCGCCCTGCGAGAGGTGTTCGTCGCCCGAGACGATGTAGGGCGGATTGGACACGATGATGTCGAACGCGGCCGTAGCGGTGGTAGCGGCAGGCAGTGCGCCATACCAGTCGCTCTCGAGGAACCGGACGCGCGCTTCCAGCCCGAGTTGGCGCGCGTTCTCCCGGGCGACATCGAGAGCCTCGGCCGAGCGGTCGAGGGCGGTCACCTCTGCGTCAGGGCGCGCGTGCGCAATGGCCAGCGCAATGGCGCCGCTGCCGGTACCCAGATCGAGCACGCGCGGCGTGCGGCGTCCTTCGAGCCGGGCCAGCGCCAACTCCACGAGCAGTTCGGTCTCGGGACGCGGGATGAGCACCGAGGGGCTCACCTTCAGCGTCAGGCCGAAGAATTCGCGGGTGCCGGTGAGGTAGGCGATGGGCTCGCCTGCCATGCGGCGTGCACGGAGCGACCGGTAGGCGGCGACCGTCTCGGGCGCCAGGGGCTCACGGTCGCGGGTGATCAGTTGTGTGCGGGTCCAGCCGAGCACGTGGGAGAGCAGAATGCGCGACTCCGGGGGGGGCAATCCCGGCTCACGCAGCAGCGTCGCCACGGTGGCGGGAACTTCGGAATCCGTCTGCCCCACAGGGTCCCCATGCACACCTGACGTCATCAGGCGGCCTCGCCAAGCGACGCGAGCAGTTCCGCCTGATGCTCGGTCACCAGCGCGTTGATCATCTCGTCGAGATCGCCGTCCATGATGTATTCGAGCTTGTAGAGCGTGAGGTTGATGCGGTGATCCGTCATCCGCCCCTGCGGGAAGTTGTATGTCCGGATGCGCTCGGAACGGTCGCCGGAGCCGATCAGGCTCTTGCGGGTGGCCGCTTCCTTGGCTTGCTGGGCACGCAACTGGGCGTCCTTGATGCGAGCGGCCAGCACCTTGAGCGCCTTGTCCTTGTTGCGATGCTGCGAGCGGTCGTCCTGACACTCCACGACGATACCCGTGGGCAGGTGCGTGATGCGCACGGCCGAATCCGTCTTGTTGACGTGCTGGCCGCCGGCGCCCGAGGCGCGGAACGTATCGATGCGAATATCGGCCGGATTGATTTCGACGTCGGCCACGTCGTCGGCTTCCGGCATGACCGCCACGGTGCAGGCGGACGTGTGAATGCGTCCCTGTGTTTCGGTCGCGGGCACACGTTGTACGCGATGGCCTCCGGACTCGAACTTCAGGCGTGAATACGCCCCCTGACCGACCAAGCGGACGATCACTTCCTTGTAACCGCCCAGATCCGATTCGCTCGCCGACATGATTTCGACCTGCCAACGCTGCCGTTCTGCGTAGCGCGTGTACATCCGCAGCAGATCGCCCGCGAAGAGCGCCGATTCGTCTCCGCCGGTGCCGGCGCGAATTTCCAGATAGATGTTGCGGTCGTCGTTGGGGTCTCGCGGCAGCAACATGCGTTGCAGCGTGCCCTCCATGTCTTCCATGCGCGCGCGGGCGTTGGCGGCTTCGTCTTCGGCAAACTCGCGCATTTCCGGATCGGACGCCATTTCCTGCGCCGCCGCCACGTCGTTGTGCGCCTGGCGGTATTGCTGATATTGCGCGACGACAGGCGCCAGCTCGGCATGTTCGCGCGTGAGCTTGCGATAGTTGTCCAGGTCGCGGGTGACGTCGGCCTGGCTCAATAGGCCATCAAGCTCGACCAGACGTTGCGTCAACTGGTCGAGCTTGGCTTGCATGCTCGCTTTCATCTATTTGTCGGCGGATCCCGAGGTGCGGAACAGTTCGGGAATGAGGTGAATGATTTGCTCGCGCGAATCGCCGCGCGCCGTATTCAGCGCGTGGGTCGGGCCGTGCAGGAATTTCTTGGTGAGGGACTGGGACAGGGCTTCGAGCACGGCGGCAGGGTCGTCGCCGCGCGCGAGCATGCGCTGCGCACGCTCGAGTTCCGCCACGCGCATGGCCTCGGCGGTACCGTGGATGTCACGAATGACCGGCACGACGCTGCGCGCGTCGAGCCATTGCATGAAGTTCTGCACGCGCGTCTCGATGATCGCCTCGGCTTGCGCGACGGCGGCCTGACGCAGGGCATTCCCTTCGCGAACGACCGCGCCGAGATCGTCGACGGTGTACAGGAAGACGTCGGCCAGACGGCCCACTTCCGGTTCGATGTCGCGCGGCACGGCCAGATCGACCATGAACATCGGCTTGTGCTTGCGCGCCTTGATGGCACGCTCGACGGCGCCCAGGCCGATCAGCGGCAAGGTGCTCGCCGTGCACGAGACGACGATGTCGAACTCGTGCAGCCGTTGCGGCAGTTCCGACAAGCGGATGGCCGTGCCGCCCAGACGTTCGGCGAGCTTCTCGCCGCGCTCGGCCGTCCGGTTGGCGATGTAGAGGGCTTTCGGGTTTTGCGCAGCGAAGTGCGTGGCGCACAGATCGATCATCTCGCCCGCGCCGATGAACAGTACCTTTTGCGTACTGATGCTCTCGAAGATACGCTGCGCGAGACGCACTGCAGCGGCGGCCATCGACACCGAGTGTGCACCGATCTCGGTCTGGCCACGGACTTCCTTGGCCACGGCGAAAGTGCGCTGGAAAAGCTGATTCAGATACGTTCCCAGGGCGCCGGCCTCCGAGGCGGTGCGCACCGCGTCTTTCAGCTGCCCGAGGATCTGCGTCTCGCCGAGCACCATCGAGTCCAGGCCGCTGGCGACGCGAAACGCGTGGCGCACCGCGTCGGACTGGGGCAGGGCGTACAGATGGGGAGCGAGATCGCCGGCGGGAATGTTGTGAAACTGGGAAAGCCAGTGCACCGCGCGCTCACGGGCTGCGGTGTCGTCCGTCACGCAATAGATCTCGGTGCGGTTGCACGTCGACAAGATGGCGGCCTCAGGGGCGCTCAACTTGCCGCTGCTCGTCCACAGGCTCTTGAGGCCCGCGAGCGCCGGCTCGATCCGCTCGAACGGAAACGCCACCCGTTCGCGCAGCGAGACGGGCGCCGTGTGGTGGTTCAGGCCGAGAGCGAGCAGTTGCATGATGTGGGGGATCTGATAGCCCCTGATTATAGCGCGTCGACGCGATGCCCGTTTCACTGGCGCCACGCCCCCGCGCGTTCTGGATGGCGTGCCCCATCATCGCGCAGACGCCCCTTTTTGACAAATAGGCGTCGCTTATACCCGGCATAGCGATGCCCGGCCACCGGCGGGCCGCGTCGGGTTTTTCTTGATATATCAGATCTCGTCGCGCGCCATCAGACGCCGTCGGGCGAATACAACAGGCGATCGACGGGGTTTGGGGATCCGGCGTGAGCCTTTGGAAATCAAGGCTATACTGCGTTCGGGTTCCCGTCCTTGGAGGTACGTCATGGGCATTATCGGCACCATCGTGGTCGGTCTGATCGTCGGTCTCATCGCGCGCGCCCTGCATCCCGGGCGGGACAGCATGGGCATCATCATGACCATCATCCTCGGCATTGCCGGCGCGCTGCTCGCCAGGTATGTCGGCCAGTTCCTCCACCTCTATACCGAAGGCGAGTCGGCCGGCTGGATCGCTTCGATCATCGGCGCGATCGTACTGCTGGCGATCTATGGCGTAATCAAGCGCAATCGCGGCACTGCCTGAGGCCGTTCACGGCGCGGTCACCGCGCTCGCGTGGATCGCGGGCCGGATTCTCGTGCCGTGATAATTCGATGAATCGATGCGCCGATGTGCCGGTAGGCCGGTAAGCCTTCGGAGGGCGCTGCGACGATAGGCCGCAAGGTCGTGTCGGATTTCGGGACGCCAAACGTCGTCATCCCGCAACGGTGTAACGCTTTCGGCTTTCAGCGCTCGCCTTCAGCAACGGCATCGGCATCGACATCGGCGCGCTTCGCGCAGGTATTTCGTCGTCCAAAACCTTCCAAAACCCGAAGGTGAACAGGGGCTTGTCGCCGCGAACCGGCACTTGCCCCGCTCCGTGCAAGGCTCTCGGGCGGAACCGCGAGGCAGGTCGGCGCGCGTCATACGCGTTTTGCTGCATTGGGCTATGCTTGTCGCCATCGCCAGGCCCAAGTCGTCTTGACTACGCGTGCGGCATCGCCGCCACGTTCGATCCCCGTCTTCCGCCATCTGGCGTGGCTGCGGCGCCCGACAGGGGTGTCGCGCCTTTCTCGCAAGTTTTCTCGCAAGTTGTTACGCACCCCCACTTCACAAAAAAACATGTCTGCGACACGCAATTCCGTGCGGCCATTGATTGTGGCATCCGTCATGGCGGCAACGTCTATGGTGGCCATCGAAGCCACGATCATCTCGACGGCCATGCCGCAAATCGTCGCCCAACTGGGTGGCCTGAATCTCTACAGCTGGGTCTTTTCCGCCTTTCTGCTCGCGCAGACGGCCATGACTGTGGTGTTCGGCAAACTCGCCGACCTCTATGGTCGCAAGCCGGTCATTCTCGTGGGCATTGCCGTTTTTCTCATCGCCTCGCTCGGCGGCGGACTCGCGTGGTCCATGCCCGCGATGATCGCATTCCGTCTGTTGCAGGGCGTTGGCGCCGCGTGCATTCAACCGGTCAGCCTCGTGATCATTGCCGATTACTACCCGATCAGCGAACGCGGCAAGGTACAGGGCTGGCTCGCCAGCGTCTGGGCCATCTCGGCGGTGCTCGGCCCGATGCTCGGCGGTCTCATCATTCGCGATCTGTCGTGGGCGTGGATTTTCTGGATCAACATTCCGATCGGCCTGCTTGCCGCTGCCGGTTTCGTGGCTTATCTGCATGAAGATGCGCCGCGCGAGCGCCCGAGCATCGACGTGATGGGCGCTGTGTTCTTCACGATTGCCGTGGCCGGGTTGATGATTGCCCTGACCGACGCGAATGCGTTCACCGACACGCACGTCTGGGGCGGCATACTCGTATGCGCTATCGCCGTCGTCCTCTTCGTCTGGCAGGAGCGCCGCGCGAAGGACCCGATGATCTCGTTTTCCCTGTGGAGTCGCCGCCCGATTGCGGCGGCCAATGCCGCGACGTTGCTCTCCGGCATGGTGCTCATGGGGCTGACTACCTTCCTGCCGATGTATGCACAGGGCGTGCTGCGTCAGACGCCGGTGGTGGCCGGCATGGCGCTTACGATGATCATGGTCGGCTGGCCCATCGGGGCGACGTTCGCGGCGAAGACATTCACGCGTTTCGGCCTGCGGCGCATTCTCGTGGGCGGCAGCCTGCTGATGCCGCTTGGCGGGCTCGTCTTTGCGCTGCTCGGGCCGAGCAGTTCTCCGTTGCTCGCCGGTTTTGGCTCGTTGCTGATGGGTTTCTCGATGGGCACAGGCAGCGTGAGCGCACTGGTTCTGATTCAGGAGATTGTCGACCCCTCGCAGCGCGGCAGCGCCACGGCGTCGAACATCTTCTCGCGAAACCTTGGCAGCACGCTGGGCGCGACGCTCTTCGGCGCCGTGCTCAACTTCGGCCTGACGCATTCGAGCGGCCTCGCGCCTGTGACCTCCGACCAACTGCGCCACGTGCTCGAGGATCGCGGCGTGTCGTCGTTGGCCGACGAGGCAATCCGCGCCGTATTGCAACACTCGCTGCACCTCACGTTCCTGTCGATCCTCGCGATCTCGATCGGCGTCATGCTCTTGCTGCTGCTCGTGCCGACCAACGCGGTCGACTCGCGCAGTATCAAGCGCGACAAATCGGAGTTTGTACCCGGCGGGCATTGACGCGCGAGCAGCGCTCGTTCACGCTCCGAAAACAGCTGGATGGGGAACACCCCCTCCGGCTGTTTTCGTTTCGGCCATGGCAAGCGACGCATGCGCGTGGCGCACCGACTCACATCGCCGCGCGTTTTACCAGCGTATTAGCGTGTATTAGCGTGTATTGGCGTATTGCCAGCCATTACGCGTCAACGTTCCGACGCAGGCACCAGATGCAAACGGGACTCCGTTGCCGCTTCCACCGCCTCGCGCGAATACGGCAGCTTGAAATACTCGCCGTCGAGCCACTTTTGCGCCAGATCGCGGTAGTGCGGGCTGTCCGGATTGCCGGACTCGCCGGGCAGGTTCATTGCGCGCGTGTTGTCCCAGTTGCCCACGTCGACCACAATGCGGAACGACGGACCGTTGGTTTGACGGAAGTCGCTCACACGGTAGGTCGACTGATTCGGCGTGAACGGACTGCCGCCTTTCGCCAGCGGGCCGACGTTGAGTTTGGCGCGCATGTCGGCGTCCACTGCGTCGGCGAGCGGATGGGCATTGAGGTTCGTATGGAGCTTGCCCCATTGCCACGCGCCCGGATCGGTCCCTTGCAGCCTCATCATTTCCCCCCACGCCTCACCGAGGCTCGTGAGCAATACGGCGTCGCGCTTGGCGTTGGCGTTTTCACCGAAACGCGCAGCAGGCTGCTCCAGCGCGTCGAGCATGGCCGCCGGGTCGGGAGCACCGAAGGTTTCCGCTGCGGTCTTGGGCAGCACGGCGTTCTTGTACGCGCGTCCCAGATGACGGCTGAACCAGACTTCTTCGAGCGCGGCCTGTGCCGAGTCGGCCCCCATGTGGGCGTCCCACCCCTTGAGAAGTTTGAGCGCCGCGGACGTTTGCGGATCGTCGCTGGACAGCGGTGCGAGTAGCGCCACCAGACGCCGCGCGGGTATCGACACGATATCGTTCTGCAAGCGCTCGGAGTCCTCCAGCGACACCTTGTCCTTCGCCTTGAGGACTTCGTCGATACGTGCGTGACGCGAACCGTTCGTCCATTCGAAGCCAAGCTTGCGCTGGGCGTACGGATAGCCCGCCGGCATGTTCATCTCGTTGGATGTCGTGAAATAGCCGCTCGCCGGGTTATAGGCCGACGGCAATTGATCGCGTCGCCAGAAGCCGGCCCATTCGTAGCGTCCATCTCCGGGCACCGGCATCAGGCCGTCCCAGTTAGGACGAATCGGCGCCATGCCGCTCGGGACCCACCCGATGTTGCCCGACGTGTCCGCATAGACCTGGTTGACCGTTGGCGCCCCCCACGTATCGAGCGCCGTCTGGAACTGGGTGAAAGTCTTCGCGCGCATGTAGCGCATGGCGTCGAAGTAGGGCGACATGCCCGGTTCCAGCCACGCGGTACGCACGGCGTACGCACGATGCCGGGCCGCGTCGACGTAGATCACCGGACCATGCTTCGTGAACTTGAGATCGGTCTGCACCGGTGCGCCGTCGCGTACGTCGATGGTCTCGTGCACGGTTCGCATTGGCACCCACTTCCCTCGATATCGGTATTGATCGGGGTTCGCCGGGTTCAGGTCGTAGACGTACAGATCCTCCTGGTCGATATTGAAAATCGTGAGCCCGAACGCGATGGTGCCGTTATGTCCGATGGCAACGCCAGGGATCGCGGGCTCGCCCGCGCCGATGAGATTGAGCGTCGGGGTGCTGACCTGCACGATGTAGCGCAGGCTCGGCGCGGCGAATGCGCGGTGCGGGTCGTTCGCCATGATGGCGCGACCGGTGGCCGACTTCTGCGGCGAGACGACCCAGTTGTTGCTGCCCTCGGCCGACTCGGTGGAAACGTCGTAAGGGCCGTTTTCCGCCAATTGCGCGATGTCGGCATTCGCGTGTTGCAGCGATTCCTTCGTGATCTTCACGCCCTGCGTGGCGAGGTCGAAGACCTTGAGCAGGTCATCAGGCAGGCATGGGTCCAGCCCGTCGGGCACCTGCGTCTTCCAGGCGGGCTGCAGGCCGACACGCACCCCGTCTGCATCGAGCGACGCCTTGCAAACCACTTTCGCACGCGCGACTTCGCTCTTCAGGTTGCGGGTCAGGCCGTGGCTGCGAATGCGAACGATGTCCTCGGCAGACCACTTCGCCGGCCAGTAGCCCACCTTTTTGAATTCGTACGGCATCTGATCGGGATGCCGCGCGAGCCAGTCGATGTAGGCGTTCACGCCAGCGGCGAACGCCTCGGCGGCGGGCCTGGCATCGGGGCCGTATCGACGCCATTCGGTCGCCATGTCGCCGCGATAGACGAAGCGGCGCGCGGCGTCGTCCTGCGCCACGTAGGCGCGCCCGAACACTTCGGACAACTGGCCCAGCCCCCGGCGTCGCCAGAGGTCGATCTGAAACAGGCGATCGCGAGCCGCGTTGAAACCCTGCACGAAGAAGCCGTCGCGCTCGTTTGCGGCAAAGATGTGCGGCACGCCGTTGCGGTCGATCAGAATATCGGCCGGTTGGGACAGCCCCTCGACACGCAGGGTTTGCGAAGCGATGGGGGCAGCCGGGGTGGCATCGACTGCGTGCGAAGCGGCGCTCCACGTCGTGACGGCAAAGGCCAGAACACTGGCGGCGTGGATGGCGTTGGGGCGTTGCATTGTCTTCCTCCTGTCGTTATCGGACGTCGTCTTTTCATTACGGAGTACCTCGCAATCCTAGACGTCTCGTACAGGCATGCAACCCATGTTCCGCGAAAATGGCATAAATTCTTATTCGTCCAACCCTGACGGGGCCGCGCCTCCATGCTGCACTGCAAACTTTTGCGGCAACTCGCGCGTGTGCTGGTATCGTCAGGCGAACCGCCGCCGAACTCACTTGCCAGCGTGACCGAAACCATGCCGGACTTGCGTCAGATATCTGCTCAAGAAGGCACCACGCGCCTGCAACGCTTGCGCGCGTCGCCGCACGTGCGCACGCTGGTGGTGCCATTGATGCGGTTCGGGGTGTCCGGCGCGATTTCAACGGCCGTGCATGTGATCGTGGCGATCACGCTAATCGAGGTGTTCGGCGCGGGTTCGGTACTCGCCAATGCCGTCGCCTTCTGTGTTGCGACGCCGTGCTCCTATCTGCTCAATACGCTATGGAGCTTTTCTGCGCGCGTACACCGCACGAGCCTCGCGCGATTCCTGCCCGTGTCTGTCTTCGGGCTGGTGCTCACGACATTCGTCGCACGAACGGTCGAGCATCTGGGAGGCAACCATTGGAGCGGGATCGCGGCGGTCGTGCTGATCGTGCCGCCGACGACTTTTCTGCTCCATCGTTACTGGACGTATCGGCGCGTGTGACGGGGCGCGGCTGCACGCGCATGCCGGCGCGAGACGGCAGGTGACTGACCTTGACGCTCGTCTGATAACGGCGGCGTACGAGATACAGGGGACGTCCCTTCGATTCGTAATAGATGCGTCCGACATACTCGCCGATCACGCCGATGCCCACGAGCTGAATCCCGCCGAGGAACAGAACGCCGACGAGCAGCGATGCGTAGCCGGGCACGTCCACCCCGTGAATGATCGTGCGCAGGGCGATGTAGCTGCCGTAAGCGAGCGAGAGCAGGGCAAGTGACACGCCAATGTACGTCCAGCAGCGAAGCGGCACCGTGCTGAAACTCGTAATGCCTTCGAGCGCGAAGTTCCACAGGCGCCATCCGGAGAACTTCGACTCGCCCGCGCTGCGCGGCTCGCGCACGTATTCCACGATTTGGGTGCGAAACCCCACCCACGCGAACAGGCCCTTCATGAAGCGGCGGCGCTCTGGCAGTTGGCGGATCGCGGTCACGACTCGCCGGTCCATCAGACGAAAATCGCCGACGTTCTCCGGCAACTTCACCTCCGAGAGCCGATTGTGCATGCGGTAATAGAGCCCCGCCGCTACGCGTTTGGCGACGCTGTCGCTCGCGCGATTGGTGCGCTTGGCCAGCACGACTTCGGCGCCGTCGCGCCAGCGTTCGATCATCACGGGGATGAGGGCCGGCGGGTCTTGCAGGTCGGCGTCGATGGGGATGACGGCGTCGCCCACCGCTTCGTCGATGCCCGCGCTCAGGGCCGCCTCCTTACCGAAATTGCGTGTGAAGTCGATGATGCGGATGCGGGGGTCTTCGCGTCGAAGCGCGAGCAGCGCGCCCAGCGTGTCGTCGGTACTGCCGTCGTTCACGCAGACAATCTCGAAGCGCGCATTGGCGACGCGGTCTAGCACCGGGGCCACGGCGCGATAGAACGCGTCGAGCGCAGGTGCTTCGTTGTGACAGGGCACGACGAGCGAGATGAGCGGCGCGCGAAACTGTGTCGATGACGACATTGACGCGCGGGAGGTGTCGGTACGGGCAGCGGCGCGGGGCATGGCGATTACCTCGTGAACGCGGGCGTGGTGGCAGTGCGGCGCAGCGGTGCGACGGCACGACCGCCGTCGGTCTCTGCGGGGTGGCTGGCATCGGGCACATGTGCGAGGCGACGGCGGCGTCGCCACAACATGGCCAGAGTACCCAGCGTGATGAACGGCAGGAACTGGAAGCCGATCTGCATCGAACCGAGCAGACCGAGAATGGGCGTTATCCACAGCAGCACGAGCCATTCGCGTTCGCCGGGCAGCCACCCGCGTGCGACGCCGTCGCGCACATACCAGGCGATGACGACGGCGAGCAGCGCGAGATCGTAATCGTAGAGGTAGGGGCTAACGAGCGTCGTGGCGCATACGAGCGTGGCGGCGCGCAGGGCAAACGCGCCGGGGCGTCGCCAGAAGTCGATCAGGACCGCGACGGCGCCCAGCGCGATGACCGCATGAATCGCTGCCGCCACGCCGACTGGCGCCCCCAGCATGCGCGCCGTGATGAAGAAGGTCGGCACACGCGCGATCTGCGCCGCCCCGTTGGTGATGCTCTCGCGAGCGAAGGTCGAGGCGTGCAGGAAGGCGGCATAGACGTCGACGCCGAAGAGCGCGGCGGCGAGCAACGTCGTGCCGACGACCGTGACGATGCACGCGGCGAGCGCGCGCCATTCACGTGCGCAGAGAAAAGCGAGCGGGAAGAGCAGGGCGACGTGCGGCTTGACGAAAAGCAGTCCGGCGAATACCCCTGCCCATACGGGCCGTTTGCGCAGCATGGCGAGCGAGAAGCCCGCAAGCGCCGTGGTGTAGAGGGCGATTTGGCCGGCCACGATCACGAGCATGACGCCGGGAAAGCCGAGCGTCGGCACGCGGGCCTCGGGCCAGGGGAGCGTGCGTCGCAATGCGGCGTAATAGAGGCTCAGACCAATCAACGCATACAACGCGTAAGCGTAGACATAAGGCAACAGCGCGAACGGCGTAACAAAGACCATCATCACCGGCGGATATAGCCACGGCAGGTAGCCACCGAGGTTTGCCGCCCAAGGCCGTTCGGCAATCTGGAGCTTCGACATCAGCTCGACGTCATAGGCGTCGATCGCGTGGCCGTGCAGCACGAAGTGCGCGGCCCCCCAGAACGGCAGGAAGTCGACAGCGGCGGGGCTCATGGTCGGCGTGCCCGACAGAAAGTATCGATACGCCCACACGCACAGCACCGCGAGCGTCATGAAGATTCCGGCGCCGCCATAAAGGCGCAGCCGCGCGCTGTCCTCGGACCAGTGCCGACGCGCGCCAGGCCCGCATGGCGTGGACGGCGCTGGAGGTGTGGCTTTGGTGACAGCCGACGGCTTCGATGTCATGCAAGACTCCCCTTGGCTGCATGAAACGGCTTGGTTCGACTACGGTGACTGCCTTCGGAGTTTCGGTATGGCGGGCGGCGCTCGTTGTTGCTCGTCTTTGCTTGTTGTGGCTCGTTGTCGCTTGTCGCCGCTTGTTTTCCTGGCTGATGAGCGATTGTGGCGGCATGCGGGTGAGTCCCTCAAGCAGGGCATTCCCCATGCGATTTCATAGTAGACGAGATGGTCTGCGAAACGATTGAAATCCATCGTATCGGTGTCCGTCCGATGGTAGCTCCGTGTTCGTCTCGCAAACCAGCGTTTGAAATGAAAGCTCGACAGTGGCGCGCCCAGGTCAGCGAAGTGACATCAGGCCGATGACGTGCCACCAGACGGCGGTCAGCGGCACGACGCTCAGCAGCGCGACCAGCGCGGTGGCAACGCAGTAGCGCGTCGCGTCGCGGATGCCAATGCCGGCGAGTGCCATGGCGAGTACGAGCGGCGGAGCCTGATAGGGAAGCGCGATGGTCGAGATGCCGACTGCCTGCGTGAGCAAAATGGCCTTTGCACCGAGCGGGGCGCCGACGGCCAGGGCCGGTACCAGTGGCGTGTAGAGCGCGGGCGCGGCGTTGGACGTGACAAGGAACGTGAGGACGATCGACAGGACAACCAGCCCCAGATAAGCGGGCATCGTCGACAGTTGTGCCAGATCGAGATGGGCCAGCAAGGGGCGCAACGCGTTGGCGAGTCCTGCGTGATCGACGGCTGCCGTCAGGCCGATGATGGCGGCGACGAACCACAGCGGGGCAAGTTTGACCTGCTTGAGGAAGGCGTCGGCATTCACGAGACGCAGCGGGCCCAGACACAGCAATGCAATGCCCAGTCCGACCCAACCCGCCGCAACGTGGTGCCACGGTTCGGTGAGCCAGAGCGCAAGCATGAGCGTGAGCGCGGCGAGAAGCCGCTTCTCGTGTGCGCTCATGGGGGTGTCGCGCGTCGTGGCGTCAGACCCGTTCTCTGCGCGGAGTGTCGTCAGACGATCCGGGAACAGCCGTTTTGCCACGACGACGAGCACGACGCCCCGAACGATGGCGAGTGTGGGCACGAGCGCGATAGCGTATTCGCCGTAACCGAGATGCAGACCGAGGACCGTTTCGGCGGTACCCGCCATGACGAGGTTGGGCAGATTGGCGGGCAGGATCGCGGTGGACAGTTCGCAACTGGCCAGGGCCGTGGCGAGCATCAGGCCGATGCGCCCCGGGCGGCCGGGCGTGAGTCCGACACGTTCGCAGAAGCTCAGCACGATGGGCGTGAGAATGGCGATGCGACCGAGTGTCGAGGGCATCACGATCGACAGCGCGAACGCGATGGCAACGAACCCGGCGAGCGCGAGCCCATACGCCCGGCCGCAATGATCGGCCAGCCGCGAGGCGACACGTTCGCCCAGCCCGGTCACGTTCAACGCCATGCCGATGACCGCGCCACTGAAAACGAGCCAGAATGCGCTCGACGTAAAGCCGGAGAAGACGACGTTCGCGCCAAGCGATGTGCACGTTGCGAGCAAAAACATCAACAGCAGCGATATGACGAAGTCCGGCAGCCAGCCCGTGGCCCAGTAACTGAGGCAGAGCAAAAGGACGACCGCCACAGCGAGCGGATCGCCGCGCAACCCCGCCACGTGCAACGCGAAGCCCGCCACAGCACACAGGCCGGTGAGCAACGCATGCTGCCAGAGGCGATCGGGGTGGAAGGCGTCGGGCGTCGAGGTCGACGAAGGCGATGGTGATGGTGATGGTGAGGGGGGGGAGGACGGGGTGGGTACAGACATGGACGTCACCTTTTTCCAAATAATATATAATTTGACGCGATTATATATTGTTAACCGAAAGAGGCGAACGATGCGTCAGGAGTCGGGCACGGGAACCGCCGTCGAGCGGGCGTACGAAGCGCTGCGGGAGCAGATCGGCCGTGGTGAGTTGAAGCCGGGCGAGGCCTTGCGGCAGGACCATCTGGCCGCAGCGCTGGGAGTGAGTCACGTGCCGGTGCGCGAGGCGTTGACCATGCTCGCGTCGGACGGACTGGCCGTGAGTCGCATGAATCGCGGCACGGTGGTGACGTCGCTCACCGAGGACGACGCGCTGGAACTGGCGGATTTTCGGGCGTTGCTGGAGGGGCGCCTGATGGCGCTGGCCATGCCGAATCTTTCACGCGCGGATCTCGCTCGCGCCAGAGCGGCGCTGGAAGCGCTGGAGGCCGCCACGGACCTGGCGGACATTGTGACGCGCAATGCCGCGTTCCACGGCATCCTCTACGCGAAGGCGGAGCGTCCGTACTTCCAGCGCGCGATCGCCACGGCGCGTCTGAATCTCGGCCGCTACCTCTTTCTGACGTGGCAAAAGCCGCGCAATGCCGCACGCTCGCACGAGGAACATCGCGAATTGCTGCGCTTGTGCGAGGCCGGGGACGACGCGGGCGCTGTCGCGCTGGTGCAGGCGCACAACCGTGCGACGGGCGAGCAAATCGCGCAGATCATTCGGGAAGGATGGCGCGAGTGAGCGCGGCCGTCCGGGAGATGACATCTGACGTCGCCACGCATCGTTTATCTGATCGCCGACGGTCGTCGCGATATGCAGACCGTTCTCGAAAACCGACTGTTGGCGCGCTGAACGGTGCCGGGTGCAGGCATCAGCCACGCCGCCAGGCGTTGCGGACGGACTAACTTCCCTGCAGCACTGCCCCAAATGCCGCTTCGAAGCGCGGATCCAGCATGGCGCCCACATTGCAGCGCGACCAGGGGGACACCCGGCTCGGATCGAGGGTAAAAACGTGGCCCGGCGCCATGGTGACCTTGTGGGTGAGCAACCGCTCCGCCAGACGCATCGCATCGGGATTGCCGGGAAACTTGACCCAGAGATAAAGCGACTGAGGATTGCGCGCGAAGACTTCGCAGTCGTGCTTCTCCAACCACGCCAACGCCTGCTCGGTCGCCTTGCCCAAGCGTTGGCGCAAGCGCACCAGATGCCGCTCGTAGTGACCCTCGCGAAGCATCACGTCGACCATGCGTTCGCAGTACTCCGATCCACTCACATGGATGAGCGATCGCAAATCTGCCAGATCGCTGGCCAGTGATTCGCTGCACGCGATAAATCCCACGCGAAGCGCTGCGGAAAACGACTTGGAAAAGCTGCCGATATAAATCGTGCGTTCCAACTGATCCAGCGTGGACAAACGCACCGACGACGTCGGTTTGAAGTCGGCCAACGGGTCGTTCTCCACCAGCAAGAGATTGTGACGTTCCGCAAGCTGCAGCACGCGGTAAGCCTTGGCGGCGCTGATGTCCGAGCCCGTGGGGTTATGCGCCAGCGACTGGGTAAAGAACAAGCGGGGGCGCTCGTTGAGCAGCAACTGCTCCAACGCGTGGACATCGGGACCATCGGCCTGCCTCGGGACGCCCAATACACGCGCACCGGCCAGCTTGAGTTTGCCGAACAGCAAGTAGTAGCCGGGGTCGTCCACCAGCACCGTCGCGCCGGGCGGGACGAAATAGCGAATGACCAGATCCATGGCTTCATTCGCGCCCTGGGTCAGCACGAGTTGCTGAGGTGTCACCCCGAGGCCGAACACGCCCAGCTTGCGCACCAGACTATCGCGCAGCGGTGCATATCCGAAACGGCTCCCGTAGCGAAACAAGGCGCCGAGCCCGGTTCGTACCACCTTCTGGTGATAGCGGTCCATGCGCATGTCGGCCAGCCACTCGACAGGCGGGAAGCCATCGCCCACGGCGACCGCATCCGGCTGCGTCTTGAGCTGCTCTCGCATCAGCCAGACCACATCCATCGCACGGTTGAGCTGCCCGGCGTCTTCTTCCGGCGTTGCGCGGCGTGCCTGAGGCTGGACATAGAAACCGGCGCCGCGCCGAGACTCCACCAACCCGCGCGACACCAGGAGATCGAACGCTGCCACCACCGTGTTCTTGGCGTAACTGTGCAAATGTGCCAACTCACGCAACGACGGTAATTTGTCTCCCGCGCGATACACACCGTTGGTGATTTGCTGCCCTATCAGATCGGCCAAACGCTCCGCAATCGGGGCCTGACGCTCACGACCACCGGCCATTCAAATCTCCTGAAACATGCGTTAGCAGTACGCATTCAGTGGGGTTGGATGCTGCGTTGCAGCAGTACTGTTCTCCCGAACTGTACCTGTATTTAACGGTACAGTTTGCATAAATTCACGGCCAACCGTCCCCTTGTATTGATATCCAGATCTGGATGAGTAGGAGTTTTCATGGCCGTCGATTCACGTCTTCCCAATTTCCGTGCGCTCACCCCCGCTCAACGCTGGGCGCATGTCGCCACCGCCTGCCATCTCAACGATGAAGAGCGCGCACTGCTGACTCAGGCCGGAGCGCTGCCCACCGCATTGGCTGACGGCATGATCGAAAACGTGGTGGGCACGTTCGAGCTGCCCATGGGCGTGGCAGGCAACTTCCGCATCAATGGCCGCGACGTTCTGATTCCGCTGGCAGTGGAAGAGCCCTCGATCATTGCAGCCGCCTCGTACATGGCCAAGCTGGCGCGTGAAGACGGCGGCTTCGAAACGTCGAGCACCTTGCCGCTGATGCGCGCACAAGTGCAGATCGTGGGCATCAGCGATCCTTACGGTGCACGACTGGCCTTGTTCAAGGCCCGCGACGAGATCCTTGCGCAAGCCAATAGCCGGGACAAAGTGCTGATCGGTCTGGGCGGCGGTTGCAAGGACATCGAAGTCCATGTCTTCCCCGATTCGCCCCGTGGCCCGATGGTCGTGATGCATCTGATCGTAGACGTGCGCGACGCCATGGGGGCAAACACGGTCAACACCATGGCCGAATCGGTCTCCCCACTGGTGGAGAAAATTACGGGCGGCTCGGTGCGTCTGCGCATTCTGTCGAACCTGGCCGATCTGCGCCTTGCCCGCGCCCGTGTGCGCCTCACGCCCCGGACGCTCGCGACCAAGGAGCGCAAAGGGGAAGACATCATCGAAGGCGTGCTCGACGCCTACACGTTCGCTGCCATCGACCCTTACCGCGCCGCCACCCATAACAAGGGCATCATGAACGGTATCGACCCTGTCATCGTCGCCACTGGCAACGACTGGCGCGCGGTCGAGGCCGGTGCTCACGCCTACGCCAGCCGCAACGGGCGCTACACGTCGCTCACGCATTGGGAAAAGGACAACACCGGCGCACTGGTGGGAACGATCGAGTTGCCCATGCCCGTCGGGCTCGTGGGCGGTGCGACCAAGACCCATCCGCTGGCACGTCTGGCGCTCAAGATCATGGACGTGAAATCTGCGCAGGAACTGGGCGAGATTGCCGCTGCCGTGGGGTTGGCCCAAAACCTTGGCGCATTGCGCGCGCTGGCCACCGAAGGGATTCAGCGCGGCCATATGGCGCTTCATGCGCGCAATATCGCGCTGGTGGCCGGCGCTGTCGGTGAGGAAGTGGAGATCGTTGCCAAGCGTCTGGCCGCCGAGCACGACGTACGCACCGACCGTGCGCTGGAAATACTGCAGGACATTCGCGCCAAGCGCTAAGCCTCTTGCGCCTCGTCAGGCACCGCCCGGCGAGGCTTTTTTATCCAAAACAGGCATAACTACAAGCAAGGAGACAAGACGATGCGTTCAGACAAGCAAGCGTCGAACTGGCAGCTCGCCGAGGTGTGGGGAGACACCGTCGATCTCAGGCACCTGAGCTGGTCCATCCTGATCGGCATCGGCATCAGCGTAATCGGTTTTTTTGCCGCCAGCCGATGGCTGAGCTCGGTGGTCGAATCGAAACAGCTGGCCCATGCCTACGCCATGCTCGCCGGTCTGGCCGGCTGTGTGCTCGCCGGCGTCATTTGTGCGCGCGTCTTCCCGCCCAAGCGTGTCGTGACCGAAGAAGACATCTCCAGCAACCCCGAATGGCGCGACGAAGTGTTGCGTGAGCTGGAGCAGCAGCCCGGTGGTCTGGGCTCGGTGTCCGACCTGCCCCCCGTTGTGGTGCAGGAACTCAAGGAGCTAAGGCTCTATGAACTCTTCGTCACGCCCGGCACATCCCAACGCCGTGATGGCCAATAATCTGAGGAGTACACGGCATGGATGCAGTACTGATTGAACAAATCGCCATCGCTGCGGGCATGGGCCTGATCGGCGCCATCGTCTTTGCAGCCATCGGACTGGTTTCGGGGACTGACGAAACCACGACGCTCGCACCGCTCACGCTGCTCGTCGTTTTGCTTGGCGTGCCGCCCGCCGGTGTCTTCACGTTTTTTCTGGCGGGAGCCATCGCCAAACACATGACGCACGCCGTTCCGACCGCGCTGCTGGGCATCCCGGGGGACACCCTCGCCACACCTTTGCTGCAGGACGCAGATTTGCTGCGCAAGCTCGGCGTGCCGCATATCGCGTTGCGCAAAATGGTCTCGGGCGCCATCGTCGCGGCATTCATCGCCGTGCCGCTGGCGGTGCTGTTCGCCGTGATGCTGGCGCCGTTTGGCGCGACCATCACCAAGACGGCCCCGTGGATCTTTCTGGCCGCAGCCGTACTGATTGCCTATTTCTCCAAAGGTCGCTGGGGGGCAGTCGCGTTGCTCGTGCCTTTCGTTGTGGTGATTCTGGCGCTGCAGACACTCACCGCCAAGTACGACACCAAGCTCAGCATCAGCTACTTCCTTGGTATCGCCATTGGCCCGTTGGTCGCCGACCTCTTTACCGTCATGGCGCCCGCAGGTCGCAAAAGCATGTTGCGGGAGAAGGTTCGCCAGTTCAACCTGGCGCCTGACGTCAAAGGCTGGTCGGGCTACTTCCCCAACCCGTTCAAGGTGCTGGACCGAACCCAGACCCGCTGGACATTGGCGACCGCCGCCATTTCGAGCGCCACGTTCGTGTTCAGTCCCGTGGCCATGACCGTGGTGCTGGGCGAGTTGGTGGGTGCTCGCGTGAAACATGCTTATCACCGGCTGACCACGGTGCTGAGCGCCCGCAACGGCGTGACGGAAGCCACGTACATCGCCGAAGCGCTGATTCCGCTGATTGCCTTTGGTTTGCCCCTGAGCCCGGTGGCTGCCGGCCCTGCGGCGCCGTTGTTCAATGCGCCGCCACGCTTTACGGTGGATGCAGCGACGGGCCAGACGCACAATCTGCATAACCTGCTCAGCCACTGGGAGTTTTTCGGCTACGGGATGTTGTCCGTGGTGCTGGCCGCGCTGGTGTCGTATCCGTTCGCGATGAACTATGCGCGTCGCGCTGCGATGTTCGTCTCGCGCAAGGTCAGCCATGAAGCCATCATTGCCACCTTTGTCGGCCTGATCATCGTGATCAGCGTCTGGGAAGGCGGCCTGCTGGGCCTGCTGGTGATCCTGACGATGGGTCTCATGGGCGGATTGCTCTCGCGCAACTTCGGCTTTAACACCGGCGTGCAGTTCATGGGTTACTACACCGCGGTGCTGAGCGTTCCTGCGCTGCTCAAGCTGTTCTGAATGTTCTGAAAGGGAGGCAGCGATGTCGAATGCGTCGGACCGCCGGGTCAAGATCGTGGAAGTCGGGCCGCGCGATGGCCTGCAAAACGAAAAGCTGCCCGTGCCACTGAGCGCCAAGGTCGAGCTGATCGATCAGCTCAGTCGCGCAGGCCTGCGCTTTATCGAAGCCGCTTCGTTCGTGTCGCCCAAATGGGTGCCGCAAATGGCGGGCAGCACCGAAGTCATGGCCTCGATCGAACGTCTCCCGGGCCTATGCTACAGCGCACTCACGCCCAACCTGCAAGGACTGGAAGCCGCGCTGGCGGCGCGCTGTGACGAAGTTGCGGTGTTTGGTGCGGCGTCGGAGACCTTCTCGCAGCGCAATATCAATTGCAGCATTGCGCAGAGTCTGGATCGCTTCGGACCTGTCGTGCAAAGGGCGCGGGAGGCGGGTGTTCCCGTGCGTGGCTATGTGTCCTGCGTGCTGGGCTGCCCGTATGAAGGCGAGGTTGCGGCGCAGGCGGTCCTGGAGGTGGCGCAGGCGCTGCTCGCCATGGGATGCCACGAGATTTCCCTGGGCGACACGATCGGCCGTGGCACACCCGAGTCCACACGCAAGCTGCTGGAGGTGTGTCTGCGGGATATCCCCGTCGAGCGTCTGGCGGGCCATTTTCACGATACGTACGGCATGGCGCTGGCGAACGTTCGCACGTCGCTCGCGATGGGGCTGCGCACGTTCGACAGTTCCGTCGCTGGGCTTGGCGGATGCCCGTATGCCGAGGGCGCATCGGGGAATCTGGCCACCGAGACACTGCTCGCGGACCTGCATGCCCTGGGCTATGAAACCGGCGTCGACATGTCCGGCGTGCAAGCCGCAGGGCGTTACATCCGGCAAGTGCTGGGCGATTTGCAACGCCAGCAGGCGGCGTGATGCCGGGGCGGTACCGGGCATCGTGCTGGGCATCGCGCCGGTCACGCGGTCACGGATTGCCCGGGGGATCGCGTTCGATGTCCCCAAACTCGACACGGTCGAGAAAGAAGAGCGGTCCCTTGCCTCGGCCTTCCGCAGCATTCACACCGCGCTCGAACTGCCCGTACTCCATGAGCCGCACGCGTGTTCGCTCGAAGATCTCTTTGCGCTGCAGTGACACGTTGGCCCGCCATTCGGTGAGCCCGAGTTTCGTGTCCAGGCTGCCGGTCATGCGTACGGGATCGCCAATCGGCTCCCACAGAATGGGGCCGGGTCCGCGGCGTGCCCCTTCCAACTGCATGACCATCTCACGCGCATTGATCGCCGAGACCTCCATTCTCGGTCCGCGAACCACGACCCGATAGCGCCTGGGCCGTTCCGACTCGCGGACGATGGACACCGCGCGGTCGTCCTGCCACTGGATGAAGTCGGCCATCACCACGGTCGAACTGTGAGCCCCGGGGATCGCATGCGGTTGATAGCGAACCAACGCGAACTGAACGAACGGCAACGACACGCCTGGTGGCGTCGCCAGCCGGATGTCGACGCGCCACGCGTCGTTCTCGACATCGAACTCGGGTTTGTATAGAACGAGCGACACGCCTTCGGATTCCGATGCGACGACTTGACGCGGCGAGACGAAGTGCTTTGGTTGAAGCGGCTCGTCGATCCCGCCATCGACGTACAAGGCGGCGTCGGCGCCCCACGAGGACACCGGCGACGCGGGGGGGGTCTCCTTCGATGTTCGAACGCATAGGCCGAGCAGTTCACCGTCACCGGACGACCACCATCCGCGCTCGAGCAGCAGCGTCATGGCCGTATGGCGGGTGCTGCTCCCGTTACGCGGATCTCGAGCACGTGTGAACCGGAACGCGGGCAGCACGTCCCGAACGACCGGCACGGCGGGCGGGATGCTCGCCATGACGTCGACAACCGCGCCGACTCCCTCGCGCTGGCGTGTGACCGGATCGATCAACGGCCCGGACTCGGGATCGGGTAGGACACCATGTGCGATAGGCACATAGCGCACACGACGCCGCTTACCGTCGGGCAGCGCGTAGGTGCCCGTTGTCCAACACACGATCTTGCCGGCAGGCAAGGGCGTTGGCTGCGTCGGCAGCCACATCGCCGGACGCAATAGTTGACTGATGCCAACGTCGGACAATGCCTTGTCGATCATGGCGTGCCAGCGATGTGTCAAGGTGACGACACTCGCCTGCGCATAATCGGTGGAACGTGCATAACCGGCGTCGGGCGCGGTGACCTCCCGAGGTTCGCCCAACGCCGGATCGTCGAGCGGATCCTGCCAACGGGCAACGACATCCATGCCGCCCACGCTCCCCGGGCGCGCCTTCACGGCAATCGCATAAGGCTGTTGAAGCGAACCCGCCTGACGAAGTGGCAAGTTGAGGCGATCGTCGTGGACCAATGCCGGCGCTTCGGGAACGGGGGTGATGTGCTCGACCTCGATGACCGATGTCTCGCTTAGCAAGCCGCTTACGCCGTCCATGGGAAAGCGCAAGTCCTCCTGATGATCGGACGCGGAGGACAGCAGCGAACGCCACCCGTCGCCACCAAGCGACCCATAGGCGTGCGCGTCGGTGAGTCGGGTGGGATCGCCTACGGGCCACGCCACGAGCGAAAAGCGTTCGCCTTCGGGAACGGACACCCTCAGCAATGCCTCGTCCGGCTGGGCGAGCAGCCGACGATATTGCAATGCGGGACCTGTGTCGGCCGGTACGCCATTGAACTCGACTCGCAGCGCAAGCGCCTCGGGCCACCGGCGGGACCCAGGATAGAGGCGGTGGACGCAGCACACCGCATGTCCGCCGCGAGCGACCGGCCACCACCGCCCGTCGTCCGTGCGGCGGGCGATGGCGATGACGAGTGCCTCGACAAGCGGATCGGGATGGTAAGGCAGCAGGCCGTCGTTTGGGCCGCGCCGGAATACCGGAAATTGCGAGCCGGCCGGCCGGTCCTTGACGTTCGGATTGACGCGCACGTCGGGTGCGTCGACCACGGGAAAGCCGTCTCGCGTGCGTTGGTAGCCGGAAAACGCGCTGTCGTGCGGCGTGCGCCCGCGGTCGAACGCCCCGTGCCGGTCCAGCTCGAATATGTCCTTGATCTCGCCGGGCAACCAGTAGCGAACGGTCTGACGGCGAGACACCAGCGCGGACGTGCCCCCTGTGCCCAGCACGACGTGGTGCAGTGTCTCGGGAGGAAGCCAATCGCTCGTCTTCGGCGTCCACGCCATCAGCACCGCTGGGGCCTTGAGCGGCTCGTAGCGCTGCAGCCGGCATGCGCGGGTGCTGGTCGAGTCGCTCGTCTGGTGCGGCAGGCAGGTTCCGTCACGCAGCACGAGCCGTACGCGCGCCTTGATGTTGGCGCCGTAGCGGAATACCGGATTACTCCCCGGGATTGGGCTTGCGTGCGCTGACAGAGGGCCTCCCGGCGCGGGCTGCCCCGGCAGAGGAACGGCGGGGTTCCAGCCGCTCCACGCGAACAGTTCGTCGTCGGCGACCCACGAGTCGTCAAGCACACGCGACAGCCTCATGAGGGGCAGATATCCTTCGGTGCGCGCCTCGGCTTCCGGGCCGGTAGGGGATGGCAGGGGCGTTGCGCACTGGAAGTAGCGCAGGCGACGGCTGAGCATCGGCCGCCAGTCGCTCTCGCGCTCTGCAAAGGGTTTGTTCCCGGGAGGTTGAATCGCGACGTCCGGGCGAATCCCGATGAGCAGTGTTTGCAGCGTGAAGACCGTTTCACCGGCGCTGCACGCGGCCTTTTGATTCTGTTCGTACCGCGCCGCCTTGCGCTCTGCCATCGCAGCGAGATGCAACGACAACGGCCCCGTCTTGATCCGGGCGAGAAATTCGACGTCTCGCGCGGCGTTGTCCGGCGCTTGCAGGAGGTAGTCGAGCCTGCTGGCCACCGACTGCACCTCACTGCGGTATTGCTGATAGCTCTGACGCAACTCCACGTTGGTCAGTAGCGCGTGCTCCAACGCCAGGAGGCCGCCACTGACCGGTATGGTATGCGCGTCGTCCGGATCGGGATCATCGGACGGCCATCCGCTTGCATCGGTGCGCGTCCACGCCATTGGCGCCGACTGGACGAAATCGGGTTCCGCGGCGATCTCGAACGACTGCCCTGCGTTAATGGCCGCGTGCGCCTGCGGCAGATCGTTGATGGACAGATCCATCTCGATGAGCATGCCGAGCTGCGTCTGTAATGTGAACGCCTGTCCGACCATTGACAATCGCGACGGGTCGTCCGACGGTTCCCGGCCGGTGTCGCGCCACGGCGCCATGCCCATCACGGCCTCGTCGACGAGCGCCTGGGCCGTGATCTCGTTCGGTGGCGTGACCGGGATCGCGAGAGGCTGCAGAAGACTCCGGGAGATGCGAACCAACGGCTCGTACGCGACGCCGGTTCGGATCAGATTGTCCACGTGCGCCTGCCAGCCCTTCGGCGTGTCCGGGGCCGACTTGTTCTCGCGCTTGCTGTGGTCGGCATAGGCGTTGCACAACTGGTCGAACAGATTCTCGGCGTCGGTTTGCGCGAGAGACGCGGTCGGCCGGGACATCCATCGTTGCATCTCGGCGGCCGACATTTCGTTGGGCAAATAGGTATCGCGCATGGCGCAGGCCATGGCGCCCATGGCGCCGCCACCGGACGTCGCCATGATTTGCCGGTGATGGTATGGCGAGTCTTGCGCGCGGATCCCGGCGTTGTCGCTCAGTACGCTGCGCCCTGAGAGCGCAACGCGCATCGGCACGACGTTTGCCCCCCTCGCCCGGACGCCCATGATGCGCTGATGTGCATCGAGCAACTCGGCCGACATGGCGTGAAAATTGCTGGCCAACGCGATCGTGCGCCATCGTGCCGCAATGGAAGCGCTCTTGGTGCCAGTGTCAGAGACGCATTCGGACGACGTCGCAGCATTAACCTGTGCAGGCGCGGCAAATGCTGCGGCCCACACCTCCCGATCGACCTGCACCGGTGGGGCCGGACGCAAAGGCGCGCTCGGAGGGTACGCCGCACCGGCTGTCGTCACGTGGGCGCTTCCAGACGCTCTCGTGAAGAACCGGAACGCAGTCGATGGTGCTTTCGACGGCCAATCCGATCGCTCCATCGGCGCGTTTTCTGGCGGTGTCCATTGCAGGGTCACCCGAAGCTTGCACTTCGTGTGGTCGTAGCCCTTGGGGATGACGATCCATCGTCCCTGGTGCAGTGAAATGTCGTCCGGCATGCTTACGATTCCGTATTGGCGCGAGCGCGGGTGTCGCCAAGCGCGAACGCGTCGCGGTACTGCGCCCAGAGATTCCCGTCGAGCAGGTTGACCGGCTGAAGATCGTCGGGGGTGCCCGGCGGCGTTGGCGGTGCGTCGCGGTGCTCGCAGCCTGAGGTCGTCGCGAGCACACCGGCGGCCTTCGTGTTGGCGTGGTATTCGACCGAGTAGCGGAACGTCCACGAGAACGGGCCGGCGCCGATCGACACGGAGAACCGGCCGCTCCCATCGACACGCCCTTTGCTCGAGTAGCGCACCTGGATGCGCAGATCGACGCTGATCGAAATAAAGTGCGCAATGGTGGCGTGACCGCCGGCATAGAAGTAGCCTTCGAGCAGGCCGCCGTCGGCGTTCTTGGTGATGTAAAGGCCGATCACGACCCGACCCATGCCTTCGACCACGCCTCGCTTGAAACCGCCCACGAGACCGTACTCGATCGCCGCTTCCAGGGACACGAGGCGAGTGCCTGCCATGTGCATGGCGAAGAACATGCCGCCGCCGTAGGGCGGCACACTGACCAGACACGGATTGGCCTTGCTGCCGACGGCTACGGAGAAGATGGCGGCGCGGTCATCGAAGGGTAGCTCGACGGCTGCCTCGAACGAGTAGTTGATGACCAGAATCGGCCCGAGTGGAATGTTGGCGCCCGACATGCGGTATCCGGCTCGCACGCCGCTGGGCATTGGCAGGACGAAGGGGCCATTCGATCCGTTCATCCACGCTTCCAGCCCCTCCAGGAAGTCCAGCGGCTTGCCGATGGTGACCCCGTCGATCTGCGGCGATTCCAAGTGCATCTTGCCGTTATCGGCCGAAAAGGCGAGACGCGTGATGCCCAGCGTCACCATTTCCAACAACTTGATCTCGAAGTTCGTCAGCGATCCCGTGATGGTGCTGTTGGTCTTTCGCGCGATCAGATCGGTCTCGACATGGGCCTTCAATTCCAGGCAGGATCGGATGTCCCGGTGACTCGCGACGAAAATGTTGTCGTATCCCTCGATCTGGCGCTTGACGTTCAGATCCGCGCTGATGCGTGCGGGCACCACGCTCGCGAGCAAGGTCTGCACCGCGTCGCGCAGCATGTCGAGCGCACGCGCTTCGATCTGCACGGGAAGCCCGTGTATCAGGCGGATCCAGTCGTTGATGGCGTCGGCGAGACCGCCGAGTTTCTGATTGAGCGCGAGCACGTCCTGTGCGGTGAGACCGTTCGGCGCGCCAGCCGCTTTCGCATAGTCTGCAGAACATTGCGCGGCGCGTGTCCTGACGTCGTTCGTTCGGTCGATGAGCTTCGCGCCGATGAGCGGCGTGAGTTCCGCCGGTGGTGCTTTGAGCGCCGACAGCGGCTTGAGGATCGCGTCGATACCGCGCCATGCCGTCTGCGCGATTCTGCGCAGCGTCGCGTCGATGGCAACGATGGACTGTCGGACTTTCTCGACAGGGGGGCTGTAGCCTTGACCCGCGACCGTGGGTGCGGCGGCGGGTGTGCCGTCCAGACGAAGGTCGACGAGACTGCCGATGGCTTCGCAAAGCGCGAGCGCGACATGCAACGTGTCCGACCCTGCGTTGGCCGCCACGCTCAATGTCGCGACCGTCTGGTCGACATACTGCGTGAGCACCGACGACGCAAGTGCGCGCCACGAATTCTGCTTCAGCACTTGATGGAGATGGCGCACCGCCGCCTCGACGCCGACGATGGCCTTCCTCATGGCGTGGGACGCGGCGTCGAGCGCGGCCAATGCCTTGGTGACGGTCTCGTCTTCGAGCAGGTTCAGATCGTCGGGCGCCCTATCGAGCGATGCGAGCACCTCCAGCAGAATCTGATGAGCGCGATTGAACGGTGCGAGCAGCATGTCGTCGGTCACTTCGCCCGCATGGCCCGCAAGTACAAGGTCGTGCAGATGCCGGGACAGCACGGTGAAGGGCGCCGCACACGCTTTGGCCTGCGCCGGGTAGTCCCGCTTTTTTTTGTTCCACGCGTCCTCGACGGCAAGCCCCATGCCGACGGCTGTTTGGCAGAGCTTGCGCCATTCCGTGGTGTGTGTGGTGGCCAGTGTCTGGACCGATGCCCTGACCTGATTGAGCGCGTCGGTGACATCACGGACCGGTGCGCTGTCCTTGAACTGCTGAACGACGTCCGGTATACCGAATCCGCGCTGGTAGTAGTCGTCGTAGCACTGCGCCAGCCAACGCAATTGCGTCAGCACGTCGTCGGCGTCGCGAACCGAATTCGCCAGAGCGATCAACCCCTGCCGGTGCGTAGCGGCATACTCCAGCACCTGCTGGGCGAAGCGGTCGCAAACCGCCGAATAGGCGTCGGAGACCTCGTTCTGCAGTTGCTGCACGAGCGCATCGATTTGCGCGTTGGCCTCCTTGCAGGCTTGATCCAGCGCTTGCCCAACCTGCGCTCGTGCCTGCGTGACGGCGTCGACCAGCGGGGTAACGTAGGTGGTTCGGATTTCCTGGATCGCATTGAGATTGAGCAGCGACTCCGGGTGCGCGGCTATGGCTCTCAGCGCGGCGTCCAGTTGACGGATCCGAGTGGTCAGCGTCACGGTCTTCTGCAATCGCTCTGGCAGATCCGACTGACTTTGCGCCAACAGGGCCGCCGCAGTCTGCATGGACACGAGATCGGCGCGCAACTGCTTGCCTTCGTCGGTCGCGACGAAGGACGTCTGATCATCGAGTTGCCTGATCATCGAGATCGCAGCATCGCGGACTTGCGCGCCGAAGGCGCTCAGCTTGGCGGCGACGTCTCCCGTCTGTTCAGCGATGGCCTCGTCGATTGATTCCACGAAGGCGGGAAGGTCGCTCAGTCCGACGACCTTGAAGACTTCGCGAAGCGGAATGAGGCCGAGCAGCTTGGCGTCGGTGGCGAAGGGGTTGTCGAAGCCGCCTACCTCGACCGAGGTGGAAGTGGTCGTTCGCGTCGAGGCAACCGCCGGGTTCTCGCCCGCCTCGATGCGGCGCAGCGCGCGCAGCACGGGAGCAGACGGCTTTTGCCCCTGGGGCGAAGCCAGATCGACGAAGCCGGAGATGAGCCCCTTGCTGCGCGAAAGCGCATTCGCCGTCATGTTCGGCGTGGCCACGCCGCCGCCGCGCTCGCCGGCCCCCGTGAAGCTCATCGAGGCGGGCGTGGTCAATGTGAGGAACACTTCGGCAGGATTGCCTTGGGCCGTGGTGGCGCCGGCGGGCTTCGGCTGTGTGAAGCCGACGTTCCGGTACAGCTGCGCGTAGCGCACGCGAGAGCGCTGCGGGTTCTTCTGTCCCGAAGTGCGCTGAATGGCATCGAGCTCGACGTCTGCTGTCACGAGCACCGGATAGAACGGCGGCTGGTGCTGAGACTCCAGCAACGCCGAATTGATCACGGTGTCGTTGACCACGGCGTTGATCGTTGCGGCGTGGGTGGTGAAGCGCGTGTCGCCCTGTCGTACCGATGGGGCGAAGGTGATCTTGGCAGCGTCAGTCGTGAGCAGGACACCGTTGCGATTGAACTCGTCGGCGACCTGACGCATTTGTGCGGGATCGTGAATGACGCGATTGCTCACGAACGCCATCGGCACGTTGCCGTGGCCGCTGTTGCCTATGCGAAGCCGGAATGGGAAGGGCGCTTGTCGATCCGACGGTGGCGCGCACACCCAAAAGGCGTCCTGGCCGAATCCGAGGATGTCCTTTGCCGCGGGGTTGTAGATCTGGAGGTCGCCGTCGAGCAGCATCTCGAAGCGCTCGGGCTGAAAGAAGCCGTTGAGGCTCTCCAATGGTTGCCCGACCGCGCATGGAAACACCTTGACGGGATCTTCCGGGTGAATGAAGTAGCGCTGCACCGGAATCGCCAGATAGCCGCGTCCCGGCACGAATTCCACCTCGCGTGTCGTCATCTTGATCAGCGCAACACGGAATCCGAAGGGCATCAGGTAGCCCCGATAGACGACCCGGTCGTGATGCGCACGACCCAGTGTCGACGCGTGGTCCCACGCCTCGATGGACATGGCGACAACGGGGTTGCCCGACGGTGGCACATCGAGCTTGAGCGCGGGTGGGTCCCAGCGGCCGGTGCTGCGCATCGATCCGCCCAGGGCACTCAGGAGCAGACGCTGCGCGCGGATCGGCTGCGGAATGTAGACACCGTTCTCAACGTTGGCCGTGCCGGCGATGGCCGACTCGCGCCATCGGCTTGTGAGCCAGACGAGTTCGTTGCGATCCTGCTCGTCGAGCGCCGTGCGGACGGGATCGACTGGCGGACGTGTTCCTGTCGGCGCTGTCGTCGAACCGAAATGCATCCACGTCCGCCCGTGGTCGGGCGAGGCAATTGCACGCAATGGCAGATCGGCAGACGGCCCGTTCAGGCGCGGCATTCCTTGTGGTGCGTGCGGACGCAGATAGAACAGGGGATTGAACGTGTTTGTGTCGCGCAGGCGCTGCGGTGATGCGCTCAGAAGCGCGTTTTCGTCGGGTGACAAGTGGACGCGCCACGGCAGTTCGATGTCCGTCACGTCGTCGAGCGACGCCTGCCCTGCTGCGTCTGATGTCCGCCGGGCCTGCGGCGCAATGCGGAATTGCCAGCGTCGCGGATCCAGCAGGGCGCTCAGAGAGAGCTCAAAGCTATCGTGCCGTCCGGCGCGCGGCGTGAAGCGCAGCACCGTGTCGCCGGCGACACGCAGCGCTGAACGCGCAGCTTGGGGAATGCTCTCGTCGCTGCCGTCGGGCCGGTCGCGCATCGTGATCGCTGCGTCGATCCTGTCGGCTTGTGTGATGCCCTGGCGCGCGATCTCGTTGCGGTCGGCACCCAAACGCATATTGGCGCCCGCCGGCGGCCATTTTGCATTCCGGTCGGCGGTGGGCGGCGCGCGATAGAACGCCTGCTCGGAGAATGATTGCGGTGGCAGACGCAAGTGCAGCATGGGGGGCTTGACGTTGTCGCCCACGCTGCGCGTGCCGTCGAGCGTCACGACGTAGCGGCCGAACTGGCGGGCTAGCGAATATCCGTCGAGCGATGCGCGCAACCACAGACCGTCCTCCGGTCGCGTGAATTCGATCTCTACGCCGCGCAGCGAGATCCGTTTCCCGGGCAATGGAATCGAGTCCAGCAACTCGGTAATGGCATCGGGATCGGGTGGCGTCGCCCCCTCGCGAAAGTGCAGCTGGACGCTCACGCCGTCATTGTCGCGAAGCACGCCGCGCTGCCAGACCACCGAGCGTGAGAGCGGGGATTGCGAAGACCTTGAGGGGCGCGAACGGGCGCCGCCTTCGCGCATCACGAGCGGCTCACAATCGACACATGCGCCGTGTAGCACGAGGTCGTTTGCGTGCAGTGTGGCATTGGACGTGGCCGCGACCAGCAGCGACGCAGGTTCGTCGGAGATGACCCGCCCGAACGACAGCGACTGCGCGAGAAGGCTCACGCGTGGCGAGTCGACCCAGCCGAGCGAGGCGGAGTGCAACGTGACGGGCGCATCGGCGCTCGCCAGCCACGCGAGTATGGCAGCGCCGTGGGTATGCTCGGAGTACTCGAATCGAAGCTGTGACGCCGTGAACGCTGCGCACTGCAACTGCGTGTCCTTGGGACGGGGGTGCACGCGTGCACCACCCGAAGTCACCGAGCGCAGTGTGAGGTGAGCCACGCGCGGCGCAGCATTGGGCACGAGCCGGGTCTGCATGTCGATGGCCGGTGCGACAAGGCATTCGTCGAACACCCCTGACAGTTCCCGGTCGTGCACGGTGAAGGCGGCGTCGGCGTGCAGGCGGAGACCGAGGTCGGGCGTCAGAAAGCCCATGACAGGGCGGTCGGGCGCTATCGACACCATCGCCGTATGAATGTCGAAGGGCATGGCGATCGGACCGAGCGACAGGTCGGCGTGCCCGTTCAGCCATGAATCGAGATCGACGGCGCCGTTGCCGAGTGCATGTTCGACGCTCAACCGGAGACGGCCGTCAACGCGTGAAAGACGCGCGCTCAGCGTGCAGGGAACGAGGGCGCCGGGCATGGCGGCACGAGGCAGGGACACCTGTGCATGTTCCGGCCCCGATGAGAGGAGGCAGGATGACGGATGCGCGAGCCAGCGCACATCAACGGCCCAGACCACTTGCCCTCGATGAAGGAAGGCGAAGCCATTGGCCGTGCGGCGGGCCGAAAATTCGGCATCTGCGGCGGGCGACGCGTGAGCCAACGCCGGAGCGGCGCCCAACGCGGCCGACTGCCACAGGAAGCGGCGGCGAGATGGACTGTCGGGACTGACGTCGGGAGAGCTGGATGGCTTGTCTTGCGATTGTGCCGAATGCAGACCTCGCATTACGGCAGCCTCGTTAAGGTGCGTCTTACGCATCTTCCCCCCTGTCTGGCGTGCATTGTTTTGCGCAACACCAACCACGGCTTGCCGGTTGCTGAGCCGGGGCGCGTGTCGCCCGCGTGCCATCAGCCTGCGTTGACCGACAGTCCTACTACCTGCAACGTTGGTGTGCTTTGTCGACTGCCTGGGGACGTCATCGCCATTGCCACACGAAGGGGGGATTCGTGCGCCTGACCCCGTGATTGGCGATCATGATACGTGAAATGTGTAATCGATAGGTCACCGAAAAAATTGGTGTGCGCCTAGGGCTTTCCCGGATACACGAAAGAAGCGGCGGCGGCGCAATGTGCTGGCAACCCGGGGTGGCTGGAATGGCCGTTGGGGAGTGATGGGGAGTGATTGTTCGATTATCCAACGAGAGGAAGAGGAAACCATGGCAACCGGTTCCGTCAGTGTTCAGTGCAGTGTCGCAGGGCAAGATGCCGAAATCACTGTCAATTTGAAGAACGACAATTCCTGGAGCACTTCGCCGGGCGCCTGGATGTCAGTGAAGAGCGGCAAATGGATACAGGCAGCCAATGCCGGTGTGCGCCTGCAAGATGCAACGGGCGATACCAAGGTGGCGTATCTGAAGGGGCTGATTTTTGCACAGGCCAAGCCATCCAGCGGTCAGTTTCTCTACGAGGCTGGAGGGGACGCCGGGACCTGGCGAATCCGCTAGTGGACGCACGCAGTCAAAATCCAACCAGGGAGAAATCCATGAAATGCACGGGGAAGGTGGGGAAATGGATGTCAGGCATGCTGCTCGGCATGTTGCTGGCGAGCGGTCTGGCGCACGCTGAGGCAAAGCTTAGTTGTGACTTCAAGGGGAATTACGTCGCTGCGGTGCTGACCAACAGCAATGATAAGTTCAGAACCTGCAAGTTCACATGCAGTTGGCAGATATCGGGCGGTGGGACGCACTCGACAATCGATCAGACCGTCGGTATTGCGAAAGGCCAGACAATCAAGGCCTACCAGAACGATCATCTGCCCGCGGACGTCACCAAGGTGCTCAAGAACACGATGTCTTGCGACCCGGCCTGATTCGTTTCATCGCCGAGTGCGACACCATTTGCTTCCGACGGACTGAAATTACGCTGAAGCGGGGTGGCTAATGGAAAAGGCCCGGAGATCTGAAATCTCCGGGCCTTTCATCCGCTCATCTCGGTGCACTGTCGGATTTGGACTGGAAACACTTCCAGCACAAGTCCCGTGTCGCTACCGTAGTCCTGCGTCAGACGTTGGTCAGACGTTGAACAGGAAGTTCATCACGTCGCCATCGTGCACGACGTATTCCTTGCCTTCGGCGCGCATCTTGCCCGCTTCCTTGGCGCCTTGCTCGCCCTTGTACTGGATGTAGTCGTCGAACGCGATGGTTTGCGCGCGAATGAAGCCGCGCTCGAAATCAGTGTGGATCACGCCGGCGGCTTGCGGCGCGGTGTCGCCCACGTGGATCGTCCAGGCGCGCACTTCCTTCACGCCCGCAGTGAAGTACGTCTGCAAGCCGAGCAGCTTGAAGCCCGCGCGGATCACACGGTCCAGGCCCGGTTCGTCCATGCCCATGTCGGCCAGGAATTCCGCCTTGTCGGCGTCTTCCATGTCCGCGATCTCCGCTTCGATCGCCGCGCACACGGCCACGACCGGCGCGTTCTCGGCTTCGGCGTATTTGCGCACGGCGTCCAGATGCGGGTTGTTCTCGAAGCCGTCATCCTTCACGTTCGCCACGTACATCGTCGGCTTGGCCGTAATCAGGCAGAACGGCTTGATCAGCGCCAGTTCGTCTTCGGAGAGCTTGAGCGAGCGCACCGGACGCGCTTCGTTGAGCACCGGCACCACCTTCTCTAGCACAGCCACCAGCTTCGCCGCTTCCTTGTCGTTGCCCGAGCGCGCTGCCTTCGTGTAGCGCTGCAGCGCCTTTTCGACAGTGCCCAGATCGGCGAGCGCCAGTTCGGTGTTGATGACTTCGATGTCGGAAATCGGATTGACCTTGCCCGCCACGTGAATGACGTTTTCGTCTTCGAAGCAGCGCACGACGTGCGTAATGGCGTCCGTTTCGCGGATGTTGGCGAGGAACTGGTTACCCAGACCTTCGCCCTTCGAGGCACCCGCCACGAGACCGGCGATGTCCACGAACTCGACCGTTGCCGGCAGGATACGCTCAGGCTTGACGATCTCGGCGAGCTTGGCCAGACGCGGGTCCGGCACTTCCACCACGCCGACGTTCGGCTCGATGGTGCAGAACGGGTAGTTCTCGGCAGCGATGCCCGCTTTGGTCAGCGCGTTGAAAAGGGTCGACTTGCCGACGTTGGGCAAACCGACGATGCCGCATTTGAGGCTCATGCTAAATCCTGTCTGGCTTGAAATGTGCGCGCCGACAAAGGCACCGATGGCACCGATGAATGGGCCGGTGAGTCGACCAGTCAGTCGGCCGGTGAGCAGGCCGATGCATGGGCCGATGTGTGGGCCGGTGATTGCGTCGCGGAAAAGTCCGCTATTGTACCCGTTCTGCCTTCAACAGCGCCTTTTGTCACTCCTGTAACGCCCGTCACTCGCCCGTGTCACTCCTGTCAGGCGCGCCACGCCCACCGGCCTGTGTCCGATCGGCAGGCTCGGATCAACTCAGCTGCTTGGCCGAGAAAGTGTCGCACTTGCGCATGTCTCCCGATTGCAACCCCTGACGCAACCAGTACACCCGTTGGGCGCTGGTGCCATGCGTGAACGACTCCGGCACCACGCGTCCCTGAGACTGCTGTTGCAACCGATCGTCGCCGATCGCCGCCGCCGTCCTGAGCCCCTGCTCGACGTCGCCCGGCTCCAGTAATTGCTCGTTCGCCTTGGCCGCATTGCTCGCCCAGACCCCCGCGAAGCAGTCCGCCTGCAACTCCAGGCGCACCGACAGGGCGTTTGCCTGAGCTTCGCTCACGCGGCGTCGCGTCTCGTCGAACTTCTCGGAAATACCCAGGAGATTCTGGATGTGGTGGCCGACTTCGTGAGCGATGACGTAGGCTTGCGCGAAGTCGCCGCCCGCGCCGAAGCGTTGACGCAGTTCGTCGTAGAACTGCAAGTCGATGTAGACCTTGCTGTCGCCCGGGCAGTAGAACGGGCCCATTGCCGTCTGCCCCGTGCCGCATGCGGTCGGCGTCGCTCCGGAGAACAGCACGAGCTTCGGCGGGACATATTGACGATTGAGCTGCTGCGGGAACACCGTCGCCCAGGTGCGCTCGATGTTGCCGAGGACCTTGCGGGTGAAGACCGCCTTCGGATCGTTGGCAGGGGCGGCGTTCGGATTGGACGGGGGCTGCGACTGCGTTTGCCCCTGAATCATCTGCGAGCCCTGGATGATGACGCGCGGGTCGATCCCGAAGAAGTACGAGGCGGCCAGCGCCACGACGATCGTGCCGAGGCCGATGGTCGTGCGTCCCCCGAAACCGCCTCCCCGGCGGTCTTCCACATTCTGGCTTTCCTGTTCGTTGTCGAGGCGCACGGCGTTGGCTCCGCTGGAGAGGTGACTGGACCGGCGCAGGCGGCAAGGCGTCGCCGCGCGTTGGCTTGAAGTATAGCAACGCCCGAGGTGCGATTCCGGGGCAAGCCGGCGAGCGAGCGCCGTGCGACCGACGGTCTCGTCATGCACCCGCCGCCACGACGCGTGCGACAATACCGGCTTCTCGACATGAATACGGATCGCGCGCGCCCGTCGTCGCCGATTGCTTCGCATGCCCCAAACTATGACCCACGACATCGTCGTCGTCGGTGGCGGTCTGGTCGGAAAGGCCGCCGCCTTGCTCCTTTCACAGGCTCGCCTGTCCGTTGCATTGCTCGCCCAGCCGGCCGCTGCCGCGCCGTCCGGCGGTGACCGGTGGGACGCCCGTATTTACTCCCTGTCGTCCAGTTCGCAAGCGCTTTTCGAGCGCATGCGCGTCTGGCAGGCCGTCGATCCTGCACGTGTGAATCCCGTCTACGACATGGAAGTGTTCGGCGACGAGCGCGGCAGCCTGCATTTCTCCGCGTATCAGGCAGCCGTGCCGCAGCTCGCCTGGATCGCGGAATCGTCGAATCTGGAGCGCGCACTCGACGCCGCCCTGCGTTTTTCCCCGCAAGTCCAATGGCTCGACGCCCGCGCCGAAGCGCTCGACGTCGACGCCGCTGCCGCGTGTGTGCGCCTGTCGGATGGCAAGACGCTGCGCGCCTCGCTCGTGGTCGGCGCCGACGGCGCGAACTCCTGGGTGCGCAGCACGGCAGGGCTGGACGGCTCGGTACGTCCCTATGAGCAACTCGGCGTGGTATGCAACTTCCACGCGGAACGCCCGCACCGCGACACTGCGTTCCAGTGGTTTCATGACGGAGAGATCATCGCGTTGCTGCCGCTGCCCGACCAGCATGTCTCGCTGGTGTGGTCCGCCGCCGACGACCACGCCAAACACCTGCTTGCGCTTGATCCCAAAGATCTGGCGGAGCGCATCGGAGCGTTCTCTCATGGTGAACTTGGGCGTCTCACGCCGGTCTCAGCGCGCGCCCAGGGATTCCCGCTCGTGCTTGCGCAGGCCAAGCGCCTGATCGCGCAGCGCGTGGCGCTCGTCGGTGACGCTGCGCATGTCGTGCATCCGCTCGCCGGTCAAGGCATGAACCTCGGTTTGCGGGACGTGGCGGCGCTTGGCGACGCCCTCGCGGGCCGCGAATCGTTCCGCGACTGTGGCGACGCGACGGTGTTGCGTCGTTACGAGCGTGCGCGCAAGGAAGATATCGGCAGCATGGCATTCACGACCGATGGCCTGCACAAGCTGTTCTCGACGAGCAGCCCGCTCGCGAAGTTCGTTCGCAACGCAGGCCTCGACAGCGTGAACATGCTGCCCTTCGTCAAGAAATTCCTGATCGGCCGCGCCCTGGGCTGACCCCTTCGGGCGTCTGAGGTCGGCAGGACCGGTGAAGACCAATGGGACGGTCTTCACCGCCCACGCCGCCCACGCCTCTCGATCGATACACTTCTGGAGATATTCGATGTTGCAACGTTATCGCGCCGCGGCGTTTGCCGGATTCGCACTCGCCGCCGTTTGCGCCGCGACCTTCACGATGTCCGCCGTCGCGCAGAACAAGGCCGACGCATCGCTCGATCGCGTGAAGACCGCCGTGCAAAAGACGCTCGGCGCCGATGCCCCGGTCAAGTCGGTCGCTCGTACGCCGATTCCGGGCCTCTTCGAAGTGTCTGTCGGCGGCGAGATCATGTATGCCGACGAAAAGGCGCAGTACGTGATTCTGGGCGGTAACCTGATCGATACGAAAACGCGTCAGAACCTGACCGAAGCGCGCCAGTCCGAGCTCAACAAGGTCGACTTCTCCAAGCTGCCGCTCGATCGTTCGTTCAAATACGTGAAAGGTAACGGCAGCCGCAAGATTGCCGTCTTCTCCGATCCGAACTGCCCGTACTGCAAGCGCTTCGAAGAGACGTTGAAGTCCTCGAAGATCGACAACATCACCGTCTACACCTTCCTCTATCCGGTGCTCGGCCCGGACTCGGACGCCAAGTCGAAGGCCATCTGGTGCGCGCCCGACCCGCTCAAGGCGTGGCACGACTGGATGCTCGACAAGAAGGCGCCGCCGGTCGCGGGCGCCAAGTGCGACGACAAGCCGGTCAAGGACAACTTCGCGCTGGGCCATCAGCTCAACATTACGGGCACGCCGACGATCATTCTGTCCGACGGCCGTCGTCTGCCGGGGGCCGTGCCCGCCGAAGAGCTCGAAAAGGCGCTGGCCACGGTCAGGTAATCGCTCGGCAGACGCCGTATTTTTCAGACAACAAGACGCCGCCATCCCATGAAAGCCACGTCCGTTCAACCCGCCGTCCGGTACGCGATCGTTCCGAAGTCGCCCGCCGCCCATCTGTTCGAAGTGACCGTCACGGTGTCGAATCCTGCGCCGGAGGGCCAGCGCTTCACGCTACCCGCGTGGATTCCGGGCAGCTACATGGTGCGCGAATTCGCCCGCAATATCGTGACGATCGGCGCGACGTGTCGTGGCCGCAAGGTCGCGCTCGACAAGCTCGACAAGCACACGTGGCAGGCAAGCCCCTGCAAGGGCACGTTGATCGTCACGTATGAGGTGTATGCGTGGGATCTGTCGGTGCGTGCCGCGCACCTGGACGACACGCACGGCTTCTTCAACGGCACCAGTGTCTTCCTGCGTGTCGAGGGGCAGGAGCACGCGCCGTGCGAAGTGGATATCCTGCGCCCGCGCGGCGCGGCGTTCCGGTCGTGGCGCGTGGCCACGGCGCTCGAACCCGCGCAAGGCACGGCGGCGCTCGACTTCGGGCGTTACGTCGCGCTCGATTACGACGAACTGATCGATTCGCCCGTCGAGATGGGAACGTTCGTGCACGGCACGTTCAAGGCGTGCGGTGTCACGCATGAGGTGGCGATCACCGGCCCGGTACCCAACCTCGATCTGGACCGGTTGCTGCGCGACATGAAGAAGATCTGCGAGGCGCAGATCCGTCTGTTCGAACCGGGCGCCAGCTCGCGTTCGCGTGTACCGATGTCGCGCTACGTCTTCCTGCTCATGACGGTCGGCGACGGCTACGGTGGCCTTGAGCACCGCGCGTCGACCGCGTTGCTCGCGAGCCGTAACGACCTGCCGGTGCAGGGGCAGGCGCGCATGAGCGACGCGTATCGCGGTTTTCTCGGGCTGGTGAGCCACGAGTACTTCCACACGTGGAACGTCAAACGCATCAAGCCGGCCGCGTTCGCGCCGTACACGCTCGACCAGGAGAATTACACGCGATTGCTCTGGCTGTTCGAGGGCTTCACGTCTTACTACGACGACCTGATGCTCGTGCGCAGCGGCGTGATTGCACCGGCCGCGTATTACGACCTCGTGGCCAAGACGGTCGCGAATGTCCTGCGCGGCAGCGGTCGCCTGAAGCAGACTGTTGCCGAGAGTTCGTTCGACGCGTGGACGAAGTATTACCGCCAGGACGAGAACGCGCCCAACGCCATCGTCAGCTATTACACGAAGGGCTCGCTCGTTGCGCTCGCGCTGGATCTGACGATTCGTTCGCAAACGCGCGGCCAGAAGTCGCTCGACGATGTCATGCGTGCGCTGTGGCAGCGCTATGGCCGCGACTTTTATCGCGGCACGCCCGTGGGCATTGCGGAAGACGCGGTTCAGCCGCTGTTCGAAGCGGTTTCCGGTCTGGACCTGTCGGATTTCTTCGCGACGGCCATCAATGGCACGCGCGATTTGCCGCTGGCATCGCTGTTGTCGCGCGTGGGCCTGACGCTCGAACCGGTGACGCCGGACAATGCGCGCCCGTCGCTCGGCGTGAAGACCGGAAAGCGGGGCGACGAAGCCACGCTCACCCAGGTGCTCGATGGCGGCGCCGCGCAGGCGGCCGGATTGTCGGCGGGCGATTCGCTTGTCGCCATCGACGGCCTTCGGGTGACGTCAGGCAATCTCGACAAGTTGCTGGAGCGCTACCGCGCGGGCGACAAGGTGACCGTGCATGCATTCCGTCGCGACGAACTGCGCGAGACCGTGCTCACGCTCGACGCGCCCGAAGTCTCGCAATACCGCATTGCCGAGACACGCGATCGCGTTGCGGCGCAGCGCCGCGAGAAGTGGCTGACGGCCAAGTGACGGCCAAATGACGGCCTGAATGTTGGGTTTGCCTCGCGTGCGAGCCGCGTGCGAGGCACCGGGCGCTCAGCCCTGTGCCGGACCCGGCACCGACGGGTCGCGGTTTTCTTCCGGACAGGTGCGCGCGACGGCGAGCATATGTTCGATGAAGGCCTGTGTCTTGCGTGGCAGGAAGCGTCGCGATGGGGTGACCAGATGCACCGGGCTCTCCGGCAGCGACCAGTCGGGCAGCACCTTCACGAGACGCCCGGCGCGCAGCGCGTCTTCCGCCAGAATGTCCGTGAGCGCGGCGATACCGCTGCCCGCGAGCGCCATCTCCTTGACCATCCCCATGCTGTTGACCTGAATCGCGCCGTGCATGGTGACGTCCACGCGCTGGCGACCCTTGTGCAGCGTGTCGGTGTTGAACAGGCGACGCGCGCCCTGCAGGATCACGAAGCGATGTCCCGCCAGTTCGTCGGGCGTTGCGGGCAAGCCCGTCGCGCTCAGGTAGAGCGGGCTCGCATAAAGGCTGCGCGTGAGCTTGAGCAGCGGCCTTGCGACGAGGGTCGAATCGGAGAGTTGGCCGGCGCGGATGGCGACGTCCACCCGCTCGGCGATCAGATCGACGTGACGCGAACTCAGGTCGACGTCGACGGTGATTTCCGGATATGCCGCGCAGAAGGTCGCGAGCGGCACGGCCAGCCATTGCGCGGCGAAGTCGGCGGGCGCCGTAATGCGCAGACGGCCGCGCGGCTTGCTCGACATCTGCGAGGCGAAGTCCCGCGTCTCCTCCACCTCTTCGAGAATCGGCAGGCAGCGCTCGTAATAGGCCTCACCGACCTCCGTGAGCTCCAGCCGCCGGGTCGTCTTGTGCAGCAGCCTGGTGCCCAGACGGGACTCCAGACGCGAGAGCCGTCGGCTGACCGTCGCCTTGGGCAGATCCAGGCGCTCTCCCGCCCGTGTGATGCTGCCCGAGCGCACGACTTCCGCAAAGATCAGCATGTCGTTCAGATCGTCGATCATCGCGTGCGCTCCTCGGTAACGCGGTCATTCAGCCAGATTGCCCTGAAGGGTCATTGTTCCAAAAAGGGAACAAACAATTCGATTTTACCGGCTTGTTTCATTTTTGTGGGTAACTAGAATTCATCCCAAGCCGACGCACAATTCAAGGCGATCCCGAAACGGGGGCCGGGTGCGAACGGATTTTCGAACCTTTCGGGACTACCCCCGGCTCTGGAGCCAGTGACATGACCACCATTCTGCAAATCAATTCCGCCGCCCGTTCGCAAGGTGCCAACTCGACCACGCTCGCCAATGAAGCGGTCGCTCAACTCGTCGCCAAGAATGCCGGCGCCAAGGTCGTCGTGCGCGATCTGCTGACCGATGGCGTGCCGCACCTCGACGAAGCGGTCATTGGCGCGTTCTTCACGCCGGAAGAGCAGCGCACCGACGCGCAGAAGGCCATCATCGCCCGCAGCGACGAACTGATTGCCGAAATTCAGGCTGCCGATTACATCGTGTTCGGTGTGCCGCTGTACAACTTCCAGGTGCCGACGCAACTGAAGTCGTACTTCGACTGGATCGCCCGTGCCCGCGTGACGTTCCGTTACCGTGAAGACGGCAGCGTGGAAGGCCTGATTCAGGGCAAGAAGGTGATCGTGGCGTTCGCGCGCGGCGGCAACTACAAGGACACGCCGGCCGACAGCCAGACGCCGTACATCAAGACGATTCTCGGCTTCCTCGGCATGACGGACGTGACGTTCATCTTCGCCGAAGGTCTGGCACGGGGTCCGGAGTCGGCTGCGGCTGCCTTCGCCGGTGCTCGCGAAGCCATCGCTGCGCTGTAAGCGACCCGACGTCTTCCCGTAACGTCTTCCCGTAACGTCTGAAGCACGCGCAGGAATCCCCCATGGCCAGCTCGACGCCGCTGCATCCGCGTTCGATCAGACGCCCGGCGACACCCGCCGACGCGTTGGCCATCCCGCGCGTGCTTCCCGTGTCCCGTCCCGGCCGTTGTGCGGCTGCGGCGGGCGCGGGTGTTTTCGATCAGGTCGAGTGCACCGACCCGTTCCTGTCGGTCGATATCTTCCGACGTCAGGGCGCGTGCATTCCGCCGCATCCGCATGCCGGGTGTGTCGTGGCGACCTACCTTTTTCCGGATTCGACGACTTCGCTGCGCTGCCGTCACGCGCACGGCGGCGACGATGCGCTGCGTCCCGGCGATCTGCTCTGGCTCGAAACCAACTGCGGCACCGTGCATGAAGAGGCGCCCGGCAGTAGCCGCGCTTCGGTGCGAGGTGTACGCATGGTCGTGAGTCGTGCTGGCCGTCATCCGCACGGCGCGCCTGCGCAGACGGTCGTGCGGGCCGAGTCGATGCCGCGCTGGCGCGAAGGCGACGTCGATTTGACGCTGGTGTGCGGCGACTGGGATGAGCATGGCGTAGTGCGCGCCGAAGGCGGGCGCACCACGTTGTTGCAACTCGACTGGCAGGCAGACACGTTGCGCACGCTCGAGATTCCGTGTGACGGACGCCGCTGGCTCGCGCTGATTGCGCAAGGCGAAGCCGCCGTCGCCGGGCATGCGTTACGCGCGGAAGGGGGCGGCGCGGAAGCGTTGTCGCTGCCACCCGGGGTATGGCAGCTCGCCGGGCGCAAGGGCGCACGGCTGATGCTCGCCGGTGGTGAACCGCTGGGCGAACCCGTGGTGTATCGCGGTAACTTCGCTGCGCGCGACGAAGGCGATCTCGTCGCCCTGACGCGCCGCTACCAGCAGGGCGCAATGGGCGCGCTGGCGCCGGTTTGCGGCGAAACGCAGCCTTAATGTCGTAATGTCGTAACGTCGTAACGGATTGCACCGTTACCGGGACATGCCCGCTGGTGGAGTGCGCCCGGACTACAGCAATAATGCAAAAGGGGATCCGGCCACGATGACCGGATCCCCTTCCTTCCCTTCGTTCGCTTTGTTCACCTCGGGCAGCGGTGTTTACCGACGCCCCCTCACTGATGGAAGTTCAGCGTCAACATGGCGGTACGACCCGGTGCCCACGTGGCATAGATCGGGTAGGCGCTCGAGTAATACTTCTTGTCGAAGATGTTCTGCACGTTCAGTTGCAGATCGACCGAGCGCGATACGCGGTAGGTGGCCATCGCATCGAAGCGGGCATAGCCCGGCGTCCACTTGCGCACCGACGGCGACACCGACGCGTACGTGAGACTCGATAGTGTCATGCCCGCGCCGAGCGTGAGTTTCGGCATGACTTCGTAGTCCGTCCACAACGTCAGGTTGTGCTTGGGCACCATCACCATTGGCAAGCCGTTGGACCCAGGCGCGGCGGCAGGGCCTGCATCGGTCGTCACGGCGTTCAGATACGAATAGCCGCCGAACACGCGCCAATGGCTCGTCAGGCTGCCGGCCCACCCGAGTTCGGCGCCGCGCACGCGTTGGCTTCCCGCGTTGATCGTGCCGCCGAGCCCGTCGGATACACGCGCGTTCGTCTTGTCCGTCTGGAAGAGGGCCGCCGTCAACGACAGACGCTGGTCGATCACGTCCCACTTCGCGCCGATTTCAATGTTGCGGCTGCGCTCGGGCGAGAGGTTGTTGTTGGTCGCCGTGAGCTGGTCGGTGCCGCCACCCAGGCCACTGTTCGCGCCGGGCGGGTTCGCCGACGTGCCATACGATGCATACAGGCTCAGCGACGGCAACACCTTGTAGACGAGACCCAACTGGAAGCTGAACAGGTTCGAGAGGTTCTTCAGGTCGGGTGCGCCGGCCTGCACGGCGTTGACGTCGAAACGGTCGAAGCGCGCGCCGGCATTGAGAAGCCAGCGCTCGGAGAGCTTCACGCTGTCGAACAGATAGGCCGACGCGACGTTGGTCCGCGTGTTGGTCGCTGCGCCCGGGAACCCCTTGTCGCCATTGAGGGCGATGCTGCCCGTCCACGGATTGTCCGGGTTCCAGTTGCCGATCGTCGTGCAGTTGTACCGCACGGCACACAGTGCTGCGGAGTTCGTCGAGCGAATGTTGTTGCCCGCGCTGTCCGTGACGAGATAGCCCTCGTAGCGACTTTGTTCGTTGCTGAATTCGAGGCCCGCAGTGAGCGTGTGCTCGAAGCCGAACAAGGTCGCCTTGCCGGTGAGTTCGGTCTGGTTGGCGATGCTGTTCGTGGCGTATTTACCGCTCTTGGCCTGCAACGCGATGATGTTCGACGTCGCGTTAAGGAACTGCGGGTTCGTTGCGATGTAATCGAGCGTCGAGCGGCCCACCATCGTGGTGTTCTTGATCTTCCACGTGTCGTCGATGCGGTGTTCGACCTTGATCTCGCCGGTATCGGTCTGCCCGCGCCGGTAGTCCCGACTATTCAGGCCGTAGAACTGGTTGCGCTGGAAGCCCCCATCGGGCGTGCCGCCTGCCGCGCGGAACGGCGCGCTGAAGTCCGGCATGTCGTACGAATTCAGGTGGTAGTAGCTCACCGTGACGGTGGTCGGGCTGTTCAGCCCGAATGCCACCGACGGTGCGACACCCCAACGCTTGCTGTACACGTTGTTGCGCCCCGCCTGATCGGCGTCGTGCCCCATGACGTTCAGGCGCACGGCCGTCTGATCGTTGATCTCGCGGTTGACGTCCAGCGTCAGACGCTTGTAGCTGTCGGTGCCCAGACCAAGGCTGGCGTTGGTGAAGTCTTCCAGGCGCGCCGTCTTGGTCGTGATGTCGATGCTGCCGCCCACGGCGCCGCGTCCTGCGTACACCGAGTCCGGTCCCTTGATAACGCTGATGTTCTCGATGGCGAACGTCTCGCGATTCTGCACGCCGGAGTCGCGCATGCCGTCCACGAAGATCGAATTGCGCGATTCGAAGCCGCGAATGACGGGGCGGTCGGCAGACGGGTTTGCAGCAGCGTCGCCGCCGAGGAACGTAATGCCGGGCACGGTCTTGAGGGCTTCGGCAAAGGTCGTGGCGTTCGTCTGCTTGATCAGCTCTTCCGGAATGACGGTGATCGATCGCGGCGTATCGCGCAGCGGCGCGACGAACTTGTACGACGGCAGGGTCTTCGTCTGCATGGGCGACGACACGGCGCTGTCGTTCACCTGCGTGGTCGGCAAGGCGACTGCGGGCGCAGTGCTGCCGCCGGACGGTGCCGTGCCCGAGGTGTCCGGGACTCCCGACGACGTGCCCGACGCACTCTGCGGCGTTGGCTGGGACGTTTGCGCGTGGGCGGGAAGCGCAATGAGGGCGGGGAGCGCGCCGCCCATGACAAGGGCGCAGGCAGAGACGAGCAGACGCTGACGCGTCTGAATAGCGGTAGACATACGTGTGTTTCCGGCGACTGCGCCACCGTCGACGCTTCACAGGCCGGGTAACGCGCGATTTAGTTATTGGTAATGAGATTGATATGAATTCTCATTACGGACCGAAGTTTAATGGCTTTCACATCCCCGTGTAAACGTACGAAACGTATGCAAACGGATATATTCCCGCGAGGCGGTACGTGAGGTGTGGGGCGAAAACGCCCCGGTATTCCTCGTTTTAGTTGACAAAAATCGGGAAATGATCGGTAACTTCAGCTAAAACACGGGGCGCGTTCCGTCTACGCAGGCACACGCCAGTCGATAGGCGATTTACCGTGTTGCGTCACAAACGCGTTGGCGGCGCTGAAGTGGCCGCAGCCGAGAAAGCCGCGATGCGCGGACAGTGGCGACGGATGCGGCGCTTCGAGCAGCAGGTGTCCGTGACCCGAGAGCAGCGGTGCTTTTGCTTGTGCGTGACTGCCCCACAACATGAATACCAGCGGACCCTGTTGCGCCGCGAGGCCGCAGAGCAATGTGTCGGTGCATGCTTGCCACCCCCCCTTTTTGAACGGCTTCGCATGGCTCGCGGCGTTGCCTGCCTCCACTGTGAGCGTCGTGTTGAGCAGCAACACACCTTGCTTGGCCCACGCATCGAGATTGCCATGTGACGGCGGCGCAATGCCAAGATCGCGCTCGATTTCTTTGTAGATGTTGCGCAATGACGGGGGGACTCGCACACCGTGCTGCACCGAGAACGCCATGCCGTGCGCCTGGGCAATGCCATGATCGTCGCCGTGATAGGGATCCTGTCCCAGGATGACGACCTTCACGTCCTCCGGCGAGGTCATGCGTAACGCATGGAAAATGTCCGCCGGATAGACGGTCTTGCCCGCAGCGACTTCGGCGTCGACGTACTGACACAGCGGCGCGTAAGCCTCGCTTTGCATGAACGGCGCAACCAGCGCTTTCCATGCATGGGGCAGTGCCTGGAACTGGTCTTCGACGCGTCCCTTGAGCGGACCGGCAACGCTGTGATCGGTTGCCCTCCTGGCTCCAGCGGCACCAGCGGCATCGTCGACATCGTGGCCGTCGTTCACGATGTCGCTCGCGGCGCTCTCCCGGGCGTCATGTGCGGTGAGAGGTTCCGGTGCGTCGACCGTATCGAACAGGGAGCGCTGACGTTCGCCGTCAGCCGGTGATTGCGGAGTCTTGGTGGTGCGTGGTGAGCGTGATGCCATGCGTAGGATCGGTTGGAGAGGCGAGAGGGCGGATTCGAGGGGGTGAGCAGGCGTGAGGATGCGTGAGCGAGCGTGCTCAGCCCAACACTTGCTGTCGCAGTCGATAGCCGCGCTGCGCTTTGCTCACGTTGTCGGCGTGCAACTCCGGGAGAACGGCGAGCAGATCCTGCGCCAGCGCTTGCAGAATGCGTTCGCCCTGGCCCTGGCGGTCGTCGTCCGGCGCGTCGAGCAACTCCAGCTCCACTTCGACGAGCGGTTCGGTGTGACGTACGCCCTCGGCCTCGACGGCCACTTCGCCGCGATCGAAGGCGATTTCCACGGTCGTGCCGTCGCCAGCGACATAGCGCCACAAGCGTCGTACGAAGTTCGTTTCGAATTGCGCGACAACGTTCTCGCCTTCGTTGCGCAGCAATGCCGCCGTCGTCGGCATATCGCACGCCGCGATCAACGCCGCGAGGTCGAGCGCTTCATCCGGCACGGCCAGCTCCCACTCGTGGCGCACGTGCAATCCGTCACGCGCCTCGCCAACCGACTTGAGCGTTTGCAGCCACTGTTCGGGGTGTCCGTCACGCGCGACAAAGCGCAGACGCAACGCCGCCTTGGCGCGTGCAAGCGCGAGATCCGGCGTGTCGAAATAGCGATTGACGAGATGACGCTGACCCCGGGCGTCCGCCCCGGGTAGTCGGTCGAGATGGGAAATCAGCGCGTCGGCGCGCGCAGTGGGCAGATCGCCCGGCAGGGCAAGTTTGAGTTCGCGTTCGATGGCCATGGGCCGCTCCTGTCTGGGGCACGCCGACCCGCCCGGCGCCGCCATCCGATGCAGGAACGATGCGTCTTGCCGCAAAGCGGGCGGCGCCCGTTCGGGGCGCCGCGCCATCGTTCGTTCAACGCGCATGAGCGCGTTGGCAGATCAGCGGGGCATGTCGAACAGCTCGGCGAGCGCATCGCCCGGCTCGGGCGCGCGCATGAAGGCTTCGCCGACGAGAAAGGCATTGACGTTGGCCGCGCGCAAGCGCGTCACGTCGTCACGCGACAGGATACCCGACTCCGTCACGACAAGACGATCCTGCGGAATGTGTTTCAACAGGCCGAGGGTCGTATCGATGGTGACTTCGAAGCTGTGCAGGTTTCGGTTGTTGATGCCCAGCAGCGGCGTGCGCAATTCGAGACCGGCGTCGAGTTCCTTGCCGTTGTGAACTTCCACGAGCACGGCCATGCCCAGCTCGTGCGCCAGCGCTTCGAGATCGCGCATCTGAGAGAGCTCCAGCGCGGCGGCGATCAGCAGAATGCAGTCGGCCCCCATGTCGCGTGCCTCGTAGACCTGATAGGCATCGATCATGAAGTCCTTGCGCAGCACCGGCAGATCGCACGCCGCACGGGCCGCTTTCAGATATTCGGTCGCGCCCTGAAAGAACTGCACGTCGGTGAGCACCGACAGGCACGCTGCACCGCCTTGCTGGTACGACTCGGCAATTCGCGGCGGCACGAAATGCTCGCGAATCACGCCCTTGGACGGGCTGGCCTTCTTGATTTCGGCGATCACGCCGCACAGGCCGGCGTCGACCTTCGTGCGCAGCGCACCTACGAAATCGCGCGTGCGCAGCGCGCTGTCGCCAACTGTGGCTTCCGCGTCGCGGCGCAGACCGGCCAGGTCGCGCGCCCGCTTGGCGGCGGCGACTTCTTCGGCCTTCACGGCCAGGATCTTGTCGAGAAAGGTAGACATATCGATGACGGATTCGGAGAGAACTTATGCCTTGAAGCGTTGCGTGAACGTGACGAATTCATGGAGCTTTTCGCGTGCCGCTCCGCTGGCGATGGATTCGCGCGCCATCGCGATACCGTCGGCAATCGTCGCCGCGCGGTTCGAAGCATACAGCGCGGTGCCGGCGTTCAGTGTGACGATCTCGCGCGCCGTGCCCGGCGTGTTGTCGAGCGCTTCGATGAGCATCGTCTTCGACTCCTCGGCGCTGCCCACCTTCAGGCTGCGGTTGCTGACCATCTGCAAGCCGAAATCTTCCGGATGAATTTCGTACTCGGTGACCTTGCCGTCCTTCAGTTCGCCGACGAGGGTAGCGGCCCCGAGCGACACTTCGTCCATGCCGTCCTTCCCGTAGACTACGAGCACATGCTCGGCGCCCAGGCGCTCCATCACGCGCACCTGAATCCCGACCAGATCGGGGTGGAAGACCCCCATCAACTGGTTCGGCGCACCGGCCGGATTCGTGAGCGGGCCGAGAATGTTGAAGATCGTGCGCACGCCCATCTCCTTGCGGATGGCGGCGACGTTCTTCATGGCAGGGTGGTGGTTCGGGGCGAACATGAAGCCGATGCCGACTTCGCCAAGACACTCGGCGACCTGCTCGGGGGTGAGCATGATGTTCACGCCGAGGGCTTCGAGCACGTCGGCGCTGCCCGACTTCGAGCTCACGCCACGGTTGCCGTGTTTGGCGACCTTCGCGCCGGCGCCGGCGGCGACGAACATCGAGGCGGTGGAAATATTGAACGTATGCGAAACATCGCCGCCGGTGCCCACGATGTCGACGAAGTGCTCGTCGGAGGGCGCCACGACGTGATTGGCGAACTCGCGCATGACCTGTGCGGCGGCGGCGATCTCGCCGATGGTTTCCTTCTTCACGCGCAGGCCGGTGATGATGGCGGCCGACATGACCGGCGAGATCTCGCCCTTCATGATGAGGCGCATCAGATGCAGCATCTCGTCGTGGAAGATTTCGCGGTGTTCGATGGTGCGCTGAAGCGCTTCTTGCGGGGTAATCATTTTATTGTCCTCTCCTGTGTCGATTGTCCGATGTCTCGATGTGCCGCGATATCAGGCGGCGATGGCCGCGCGCGGCGCCGCTTGCAGGAAGTTGCGCAGCACGGCGTGGCCATGCTCGGACAGGATCGACTCCGGGTGGAATTGCACGCCTTCGACGTCGAGCGTCTTGTGACGCACGCCCATGATTTCGCCATCGTCGGTCCATGCCGTCACTTCCAGACAGTCGGGCAACGAGTCGCGCTCGATGGCGAGTGAGTGATAACGGGTGACGGTAAAGCGCTTGGGCAGATTCGCGAACACGCCCTGTTGCGTGGTTTCGATCTCGCTTACCTTGCCGTGCATGATCTGCCGGGCGCGAACGACGTTGCCGCCAAACGCTTCGCCAATGGCCTGATGGCCGAGGCAGACGCCAAGAATGGGGATTTCGCCGGAGAAGCGCTTGAGCACGTCGAGCGTGATCCCGGCGTTGGCCGGGCAGCTCGGCCCAGGTGAGAGGCAGATTCGCTCGGGGGCGAGTTCGGCGATCGCGTCGAGCGTGATTTCGTCGTTGCGGAAGACCCGGACATCTTCGCCCAGCTCACCGAAGTACTGGACGATGTTGTAGGTAAACGAGTCGTAGTTGTCGATCATCAGCAGCATGATGGTCCCTGTTTGTCTGGTGACAAAGCGTGTCGAACGCGTGGAATTTGCGATGGTCCCCTGAGCGTGCCCCCATATGGAATTCGCGGTCCGCGGGGGAGGGCGCTATGGGGATGAGATAGACGTGGCGGGTTACCGCCACCAGCGCAGGGCAGCGGTCAGGGGCGACCAGAGGAGGGAGGACGACTGATGCGACTTCATAGTGAGGCGATTGTAGCAGCATCTCCGGCACGCCGTGGGCGGGTGTCGCAAAAAGCGGTCATTCGGCAGATTTCGCGCGCGATCTGACCGTTTTTCGCAAGAATGTGCGCCGCAGGGCGTGGGGCGCTCGACGATTCTGCTACGTGATGACCGGGCCGGATTGGACTGGATCGGACCGGACCGCGTGCGGGCGCTCGCATCCGACCGCCCGCGCTCGCCCGCCCCGGCGTGCTCAGCGCATGCCCAGGATGGTCGTCAGCGCGTCCGCCGGCGGCATGCCGTTGGCCCGCTCGACCACGCCCTTGTCGTTTCGGTAGACGATGCCGGGCGTGCCGCGAAAGCCGAACTCGGCCATCAGTTGCTGGTTGGTCTGGAGCTTTTCCGCGACGGCCTTGGTGACGTTGCGCACGGGCTTGATGCCGCCCTGCGCGAACTTCTGCTCGTTCTGCGCGAGTGCGGCAGACGGATTCTGCGCACCGAAAATGGCGGCCGCCTTGGTCACGCTGTCGGCTTTGATGACCGCTACGAGCACATGTCGCAATTGCACCTTGCCGGCGTCGACCCACGGCCGCGCTGCCTCCCAGAAGCGATGGCAGTATGGGCAGTTCGGGTCGCTGAAGGTGTACACGACGCGCGGCGCGTCCTTCTTGCCGTCCTGAATCCAGCTGGAGGCCGCGAGTTTCGACCACATCGCGTCGCTCAGCGGCTTTTCGATGCGCTTGGTCACGCGCTCCACGTCGAGCGGTTTGCCGTCGGTGCCGATTCGCGTGCCGACGATCCCGTTGCCGTCGGGGAGCAGATAGACCGCTATCGGCTGCTGGCCGGCGAGTCCGGCGTAGGCCGACAGGTCCTTCACGCCCGTGTCGAACGGCTGCAATGCCGTCACGCCCTCACGTGCCAGTGCCTGCACGACGGGCGGCATGGCGGTGGGTGGCGTGACGGGGGATGCCGAGGGGGCCGCCAGGGCAGTTGGCGCAGGTGAAGCCATGGGGGCGGCGACGGGGGAGATGGGTGCGATGGGTGGGGCATTCATGGGCGAAGCGGCGTCCGCCGCGACGCCCGACGTCGAGATCGAGAGCGCAGCCAGTGAACCGAAGGTGAAGGCGAGAGTCTTGCGAACCGACATGGGTTACTCCTTTGATGGGGAAGACGTCGGGGAAGGTGGAGGTTGCTTGAGCTTTCGATGAAGTACGTCGCGCAGGCGAGCCGCCGTGAGTTCGCCCAGATGGGCGTCGACGAGACGACCGTTTGCGTCGAAGTACAGCGTGGTGGGAAGCGCGCGTGTGCGAGCGGCCTGCATGGCTTGCGATTGCGGATCGAGCAGCAGATGGTCGAACGTCAGTCGCTGCGACCTCACGAACGCGGCCACCGTGTGCACCGCCTCGCCCTGATTGACCATCAGGAACTGCACCTCCGGATAGTCCGTCTGCGCCTGGGCGAGCACGGGCATCTCACGCCGGCACGGCGGGCACCAGCTGGCCCAGAGATTCATCACGATGGGTTTGCCCAGGTGCGTTTCCAGCGGCACGGGGCGGCCACGAATGTCGGAAAGCGTGAGCGGGGGCAGCGGCGGCGCTTCGCGCAGCATGAACGCCAATCCCGCCTGCATGACACCCCATAGGGCTGCGCCCGCCAGCATGGCGCCGAACAACGGGCGCCGGCGCTGCGGCGAACGCCGCGTGCGCCACCATGCCCACGCGAGCGAGGCGACGGCCCCGCCGGGGACGTCGAAACCACCGTCACCCACGGCGACGATCGATACGGGCGCCGCTACGTAGTGCGGCCACCACCGCAGCACATAGACTGCGCGGGCGACAATCAGACCGATGAAGAGGGCGTCGAGCAATGTGCTGGCGGCGGCGCGACGCGACAGGGCGTCCGTGCCGCGCCGCCAGTATCGCGCGACGAGCCACGCGAGGAGTGTGGCCACCAGGAGGGCCGCTGTCGTTACCGGAAAGGGGCCGACGCCGATCATGGCGCCTCCGGCGCTTCGGCCGCCCTTCCTGATTGCGCCGACTGTGCTGACTGGACTGGTTGTGCAGCCCCGGCGGCCCTCGCCGTCTGTGCGGACTGAGCGGCATCGAGACGGCTCAGGAAGGTCGTCGCGTTCATCTCGCCGACCATACGGTGCTCCCGCACTTCCTTGCCGGTGGCGTCGACCAGAATGAGCGTCGGCGGTCCGAGCACGCCCCAGCGCTTCATCAGCGTCTGGTCGATGGCGTCGTGCTTCGTGACATCCGGTCGCAACACCTGCATCTGCGCCAGACGTGCGGCGACTGTGGGGTCGCCGAACACGTTGCGCTCGATGACATGACAACTTGCGCACCAGTCGGCATAGAAGTCGATGAGCGTCCATTGTCCCTTGTCGACGGCCTGCGCAATGCGCGCATCCAATTCGTCGGCCGATTTGACACTGACGTAATCGACCGGCTTGCCAGCACGCGCGCCTGTCTCGGCGAGGCTCGCGACGACGCCCGCCCGGACGTGCGCGAGCGGTTGCACCAGCGAGTCACCGCCGGACGCCGCCCCGACGAGTACGAGCAACGACCAGAGCGCGGCCAATGCCGACGCGAACACCAGTGCCCAGCAGGCGGTCCGGGCGCGCATGGCCCACGCCCAGGCGCCCAATCCTACGGCCAGTCCGAGTCCGAGGGCGCCCCACAGCGCGAGACTGACGTGAGCCGGCAGGAAGCGGCCCAGCATCATGATCGCCATGCCGACCATGACATAGGCGAACGCGATGCGCACACGCATCATCCATGCGCCCGGGCGAGGCAGAATGCGCGCGCCGAACAGCGCAATGGCAAGCAGCGGCGTGCCCATGCCGAGGCCCATCGCGAAGAGGGCGCCGCCGCCCATCCATGCGTTGCCCGTCTGCCCGATGTAGAGCAAAGCGCCAGCGAGGGGCGCCGTCATGCAAGGGCCGACGAGTAAGGCGGACAGCAGGCCCAGCATCGCCGCGCCGGTGAGACTGCCTCCGGTGCGGTGGCGTCCTGCGGCGTCGAGTCGACTGACAATGAACGAAGGCAAACGAACTTCGAACATGCCGAACAGCGACGCCGCCAGTACCAGAAAGAGCGCGGCGAAGGTGCTCAGCAACCACGGCGATTGCAGCGTCGCTTGCAGGTTCGCCCCCGCCAGCGCTGCGGCAACGCCGATGCTCGCATAGGTGAGCGCCATGGCCAGCACGTAGGCGCACGACAGCGACAGCGCGCGCATGGGCGTGGGTTGATTGCCCACGATCATCGTCGAGACGATGGGCACCATCGGTAGCACGCACGGGGTGAACGCCAGCATCAGGCCGAGGCCGAAGAACAGCAACTTGGCTGCCACGGGATCGAGCGTGGCGAGCTGATTGGCGGCTTCCTGGTCTGCCGCGAGCGCATCCGGGGCCGTGGCCGCAGCGGATCCGTTGGCGGCAGGGGCTGGGGGGATCGCCGTCGCACCGCTTGCGTTTGCGGATGCAGCGGACGCTGCGGACTCAGCAGACGCAGCGGTCTCCGTTGCCTCGCTGGACGACGCGATGGTCGCGAGTGCCGCCGAAGCATCGCCGTACTCCGCCGGCGGGAACGCGTTCGATAGCGCAATCCGGATGGTTTGCGGCGGATAACAGATGCCCGCCTGCGCACATCCCTGCCAATGCAGCACGACGTAGTCCGTGCGCAGCGCGGGCAACTTCAGCCGAAGATCGTCGTCATAGTAGATCTCCGATTTGCCGAAGAACTCGTCGAAATGATGCTTGCCGTCGGAGAGGGTGAAGTCGACCGGGTTTCCCGATGCGTCCTCGATACGCAGTGAATGGCGATAAACGTAGTGATCCTTAGCAATTTTGCTGCCGATCACGATGCTGCCGTCGTCGTGAAGTGGCGCATTCAGTCGCAAGACCTGCGAGGCTTCGAGCACCGGTGAACCGGACTGCCAGGGCAGCGCGGCAACGGCCGGGGTCACGCGAAGCGCACTGAATGCACTGACTGCGCCGAGCAAAATCACAAAGATGAAAACGATTCGACGTAGCAATCTGTCCTCCCTGAGTCAGTCGAAGCAAGACAGAGCGTGGCCGAAGACGATTAATTGAAAGTTAACTTGCGCCGGCGTGTGACGTGCTGCATCTCGCGCACGCGCGTTATACGTAACATGTTGGGGTACCGAATGAGGCTTGAAAGAGGCGTGAATCAATGCGAGTACTGCTGGTAGAGGACGATCGTCTGATCGCGAGCGGCATCGTCGCGGGACTCTCGACTTTGGGAATTCACGTCGAAGCCAGTGCTTGTGGCGACGCGGCGATTGCCGCGCATGCCGAGAACACGTTCGATGCGGTGGTGCTCGATCTCGGCCTGCCCGATGGCGACGGTCTCGATGTGATCGCGAGCGTGCGCGCTGTCGAACCGGACGTGCCGGTGCTCATTCTGACCGCGCGCGACGGCATCGAACATCGTATTGCCGGGCTGAATGCCGGGGCCGACGACTACATGGTCAAACCCTTCGATCTGCGCGAACTGGCGGCACGGTTGCACGCGCTCGTGCGTCGTGCGCATGGGCGCGCCGCACAGATCATCCAGGCCGGTCCGTTGCGGCTCGACCCGGCAAGCGGTCTGGCATGGCTCGATGGCGAACCTGTCGAACTCTCGCGCCGTGAGGTCGATCTGCTCGCCTATCTTGCCAGCAGCCGGGGCCGATGGCTCTCACCCGACATGCTTCACGTGCGCCTGTACGGCATGACGGAGCGCGTCAACAGCAACGTGCTGAACGTTCATATCCACAATGTGCGCCGCAAGCTCGGGTGCGACGCGATTCAGACCGCACGCGGCCTCGGCTATCGGTTGGGATGGAGCTTGTCATGAGCCTTCGATTGCGGGCAGTGCTGATCGCGGGCGTAGCGCTGGTCCTGCTGTGGAGCGCTGCGGCGGGCTGGATGATGCGCGGCGTGCGCGCGAGTCTCGACGACGCGCTGGACGAACGTCTTGCGATGTCGGCCACGATGGTCTCCGGCCTGATGGCGCGCGCGGCGTTCTCGCCGCTTCCGCAGCAACGTGACTGGGACGAGGTGATCCGCACCGGGGCGAGCGACGGTATCGCGTGTGAAATCCGCTCGTTGCAGGGCGCGGTGCTGGCGCATACCGATGGCGGCCCGCAAGCGTCGTCGCTCGCCCTGCCTGCGGGCTTCAGTACCCACGAGATCGATGGCCGACGCTGGCGCATTTACGTATTGCAGGACGCAGGCGGCTATCAGGTGATGACGGCCGATCTTGTCGGGCGTCGCGCAGTGCTTGCGCGCGACATGCTTCGCGCGGCGGGCGTGCCGTTCTTCATTGCCGTCGTCGGCGGTCTGCTCGCGTTATGGATCGGCATCGGACAAGGGCTTATGCCGCTGGAGACGTTGCGTACGCGGTTACGCCACAAGCGCACTGACGACACGACGCCCGTCGACATCGGCCGCGCCCCGACGGAGCTACGACCTGTCGTCGCGGCACTCAACGCGTGGCTCGACCGTCTGGCGTACACGCTCGCGGGCCAGCGCGCGTTCACCGACGGCGCGGCACATGAGTTGCGCACCCCGCTTACCGCCATCGACACACATTTGCAGGTGGCGCAGATGACGCATGGCGAGCCTTCGCAACGAGCGTTGCAACAGGCGAGCGCCGGGGTGAAGCGGATGCGTCACACACTCGATCAGATGATGACGCTGGCCCATGCCGAAGCACCCGTGCACGCACAGGACAAATGCGATTCGATCGGCAGTGTGATCGACGACGTGCTAAGCGAGTGGGGCGAAGCGGACCGCTTCCAGTTCCGCATGACCGGCGCGGACAGCGGCTCCGTGTTGCCGCGTTCGATGCTGGTCACGGCCGTGCGAAACCTCGTGGACAATGCGGTGCGCTACTCGCCGGCGAACAGCGAGATCACGGTCACCGTGCGGGCCGACGACGCTCCCCGTCGCTATTGCATCGAAGTCGGAGACCGGGGGCCGGGACTGGCCCCCGGGCAAACGGAGAGACTGGGGCAGCGATTCTGGCGCGGCGATCTGGGCCGTGAGCGGGTCCCGGGCGCAGGGCTGGGGATTTCCATCGTGCAGGCCATCGCCCGGCGGTTTGACGCGACGCTGGCGTTTGCGCCGCGAGACGGCGGTGGACTGCTGGCGCGATTGACTATCCCGGCGGGCGAATGACGTGACGGGGCAGCGAGTCGTCCGTACTCGCCGCGTCCGTCCCTGAACCTCGCTCACGTCGGAATCACGTCGTCTTCCTGGCCTTCGTGGTCGTTGTTGCCTTGGGGGGCCTCGCGGTCCTCGTCGTGTTCGTGGTGCTCTTGGTTCCCATGGCTTTCGCGGTGGTCGCAGTTTTCTTGGGCCGTGCAGCGCTCGTCGTCTTCGCTGGTGTTGCTACGGCTTGCTTTGCTGCGGGCGCACGCTTGCGCGGCGCGCTCGCAGGCGTTGCCGACCCGGCGCTTGCGCTCGCACGAGGCTTCGCATTACCGCCGACTTCGGCGTCCCGCTTTTGCGCCGCACGCTCGAATACCGCAAGCACGCGTTCAAGATCGTTCTGCTCGCCGTCTTCCAGCGGCACCGCGAAACTCAGATCGCGCACGGCATTGGCCACCAGCCGAATGTGTTCGGGAGATGCCTTTGCCAGCATGCCCGGAATCGCGTCCATTGCTGCATTCGGGGCCATGCGCAGCAGCCCCGCCTGACGACGGATGATCTCGCGAAAGTGCTCGATGGAAATCTCGGCGTCGCCGCGCGGCAACGAGCGCGCGAGGTTGAACTGCCGCTCATCCGCCTCGCCGTGAAGACGATGCACCCAGAGCAGCGCGCGAATCCCGGCTTCGAGCACGCCACCCTGGCGCACCTCATGACGGCGCAACGCCAGTGCCTCCTTGACGAAAGCCACATGCTCGGGGGAGGTGCCGGGGTGCACGCGTACGGCGGCACCGTCGCTGCCATGCAACCCCGCCAGCGCCTGCACCCACGGCTGGCCGTAGATCCATTCGAACGTCTTCTCGTAGCCGTCGTCGCGTACGTCCCGATAGAAGTTCAGCGACTGCTCGATGGCGCTCGATATCGCTGTCTCCAGCGCGAGAAACGGATTGTCGGGGGACACCGGACGCCGGGTCTCGCGCACACGCTCGGCCTTCTCGGCGAACGGCACGGCGAACGGATTCCGATCGGACCACAGTTCGTAGTTCACGCGCAACGGATGCAGCAACCGCATCCAGTAGGCAGAGGTCGGTGTCACCATCGCCCGCACCCACGGCTGCACGAGACTGCGGTACAGGCCCAGATGGATGTCCGACAGATGCGCGACCGCCGCAAACCGTCGGTCGCTCTCAGGGTCGGGCTGCACGATGGCGCGCACATCCTCCACGCTGCGACGCTGAATCGACATCACATAGTCGCCTTCGGCCAGTTCGCCATGCAGCGTATCGTCCGTCTTGTCGGCGATCTGCGCCTGATAGATCCCGGCAGGCAGCACGTCGATCAGATCGATGTTGTTGACGAACTTGCGGTGCTCCTTGCGGCCCGTGCTGCCCGACACGAAGATGCCCAGGTGCCCGATGCTGTCGTGTGTGGCGTACACAATGGTCTGATCGTGGCTCAGCACTTCCTCGTCGTCGCGATACATGTCGGTCACGAAGCCGAGCGCCTGCGGCGGCGGCGTGATGTTGTCGCCGTATGAGCAAAACACCACGATGGGCGAGCGGATGTTGCGCAAGTCGAGACGGATGCCGTCGCTCGTAATCAATTCGGCGCTGGTGAGCCGGTTGCCGACGAACAGGTTGTCGACGATGTACTGCATCTCCTGCGCGTTCAGAAAGACGTGGCCGCCCCAGTACTTCTCGAAGCCGAGATAGCGCGGCGCTTCTGTGTCGACGTTCGCGTACAGGTGATACTTCTTGCGCCAGAGCGTGTTCGCCGGGTCGAGATTCTCGAAGTTCTCCACGAGCCATGCGCCGTCGAAGCGCCCGTCGCCGAGATCGCTCGTGAGCGCGGTGAGCCAGCTCCCGCCGAGCAGTCCGCCCGAATAGCGCATGGGGTTGCGCCCGCGCCAGCCTGCCCAGTACGACACCGGGGCGCCCGCCACGATGATCGGACCGAAGAGTTCCGGGCGCATAGCCGCCGTCATCAGCACTTGCCATCCGGCCTGACAGTTGCCGATCACGGCCGGCTTGCCGGCGCTCTCCGGATGCAGCGAAATGACCTTTTCCAGAAAGGCGGCTTCGGCGCGCATCACGTCTTCCACGGTCTGACCCGGCACCGGGTCGGGCAGGAAGCCCACGAAGTAGCACGGATGTCCGGCGCGCAGCGCCGCGCCGATTTCGCTATCGGGCTTGAAGCCGCCGATGCCCGGGCCGTGGCCCGCACGCGGGTCGACCACGACGAATGGGCGAGCATTGGGCAGTGTGGGCGTGTCCTTCGGGGGGACGATGCGCATCAGGCAGTAGTTGCACGGGCGCGGCAGCGTGTGCGCATCGAGAATCACTTCCGAGGCGAAGTCCAGCACGTTCGGCGCCGACTCCGCCAGGTGCGCCTGATACTGATTGCCGCGCTGACGCATCACGTCGGCAAACAGGACGCTGCGTTGCCAGGCATCGACGGCGTATTCGGCGGCGGCGGCCATCCACGGCAGGCTTGTCATCCACGGGGTGGCCGGGAGCCAGGGGGCGTCGCTGCCCGCGATGGCGGATGTGGCGGCCGTGCTGGAGGAAGGGGCAGCGGCGGTGCGACGCGAAGCGTGACGGGAGGTGCTGCGCTCCAGTGCGGCAGACGACTTGGCAGGCATGGCAATGACCTCACAAATCCGGCATGACAGGATTGGCGGACGTCGCGACGGCGGGCAACAGGGAGGTCGTCGGGCCGCGCGCGTTACGCCATCGAACTGAGCGTGCGGCGAAAGCGCCGCAGCGAGATGGTGAAGAACACGGCGCCAATGACCACGAGCGCCAGGCACTGCACCCACACGACGCCGATCCCGGCGCCGCGAAACAGAATCGCCTGCCCGAGTTCGACGAAGTGCGTGGTCGGGGCGGCAAGCATGACGTCCTGCACAATCTTCGGCATGCTCTCTCGCGGCGTGTTCCCGCCCGAGAGCATTTGCAGCGGCAACAGCACCAGAATCAGCAACATGCCGAACTGCGGCATCGAACGTGCGAGCGTGGCGAGGAAGATCCCCATCGACGTGGTCGCGAACAGATGCAGCGTGGCCCCCAGCAGGAACAACGCCACCGAGCCGCCGATGGGCACGTGCAGCGCGCCGCTCACGATCAGCCACAGCGACATGGCTGCCGCGATGAGCACGACCAGCCCCATCGACCACACTTTGGCCAGCATGATCTCCGTCGGTGTCACCGGCATGACGAGCAAATGTTCGATGGTGCCGTGCTCGCGCTCACGAATGAGCGCGGCACCGGTAAGGATGATCGACAGCATGGTGATGTTGTTGATGATCTGCATGAGCGCGCCGAACCACGCTCGCTCCAGCGTCGGATTGAAGCGAACGCGCAACGCAAGATCGACGGGCAGTTCAGGCGTCGAGCGGTATCGCTGCAGGAACTCGCGCACTTCCGAGGACACGATCTGCTGTACATAACCGCTGCCCGAGAACGCCTGACTCATGCGTGTGGCGTCGACATTGAGCTGAACCTCGGCGGCGCGCCCGGCGAGCACATCGCGCTGAAAGTTCGGCGGAATGTTCAGCGCAAACGTGTACTGGCCTTCGTCCATGCCCCGGTCAACGGCATCCGCCGTGATCATCTTCGGCATGGTGAACTGCGGCGGATAGAACGCGGACACGATGCGCTGCGACAACGGCGAGGCGTCTTCGTCGACGATGGCGATCGGCGCCAGATGCAGGGTGTCGGGCTGCGCGGTCGCCGACGAGTACACCGAGGCCGTGAACGTGTAGATGATGAGCACCAGCATCATCGGATCGCGCACCAGGCTCCACAACTCCTTCACGCCGAGGCGGTAGATGTTCGCGATATGGCGCAGCCACGGGTGCCTGCGGCGCGGGGGCGCCACGCGTGCACCCGGCGTGGCCGGCGCGGGCTCGGGGGAGGCCTGGGGTGTGCTCGGGCTGGCCATCACTTGTCCTGTTTCTTGAGCAGCAGGATCGTGGCGCCCAGAATGATGGGCACGGCAACGAGCATCGGCCAGAAGGCGTTGCCGAGGTCGCCGAAACCGAGCGCCTTGTTGAACACCCCCCGGCTGATGATCAGCATGTAAGTCGCCGGATAGATCTCGCCGATGAACCGCCCCGACCCTTCCATCGACGGCACCGGAGTGATCATGCCGGAGAACTGGATCGCCGGAATCATCGTGCCGATCATCGTGAAGAACAGGGCCGCGATCTGGCTGCGGGTAAAGGTGGACGCGAGCAGGCCGATGCCCGTGGCGACCACGTTGAAAATGAAGACGGCGGTAATGAGCGTGAGAAAGCGTCCCTTGACGGGAACGCCGAACAGCGTCACGGCGATGAGCGTCATGAGCAGGAAGTTGAGCATGGCGAGCGCAACGTACGGAATCTGTTTGCCGATGAGAAATTCGGTGCGCGTCACGGGGGTGACGTACAGATTCAGGATCGAGCCCAACTCCTTTTCACGCACGACGGACAGGGCCGTGAGCATGGCGGGCAGCATGAGCAGGAGCAGCGGAATCACCGCGGGCACCATGGCGGGCAGGCTCTTCACGTCGGGGTTGTAGCGAAACCGTGTCTCGATGTCGAGCGACGATGTCGGACTCACGCCGAGCCGTCGCAACGACTGATCGGCGAGCCAGTTCTGATGCATGCCCTGCACGTAGCCTTGCACCGTTTCCGCGCGCATGGGCATCGCGCCGTCGATCCATGCGCCGATCTGCACGGCCTTGCCGCGCGAGACATCGCGGGCGAAGCCCGGCGGGATTTCGATGGCCAGCGCCAGTTCGCCGTTGCGCAATCGGCGGTCCATGTCGTCGTAATCGGCGAGCGGTGGTTGTTCGATGAAATAGCGCGAGCCCGCAATATTGAGCGCGTAGTTCTGGCTCAGTGTGGTCTGGTCCCGGTCGAGCACGGCGTAGCGCAGGTCCTCCACGTCCATGCTGATGCCGTATCCCATCACGAGCATCAGGACCAGTGAGCCGACGAGCGCCAGCGTGGCGCGTACGGGATCGCGTTGCAACTCCAGCGTTTCGCGCCAGAGGTAACTGATCATGCGGCCCAGTGAGAATCCCTTTTGCTTGGCGTGCGCCGCCGGCTCGGATGCCGTGGGCGCGTCGGACGCCGGTGTCTGCGGGGCTTCAGGCGTGCCGCCGCCCGCCTCCACGAGATATTCGATGAACGCCTGTTCGAGCGTGTCGGCGCCTTTGTCTTGCGTAATTTTCGCGGGCGGATTGGAGATGAGCACCTTGCCCGCATGCATCAGCGAAATGCGATCGCAGCGCTCGGCCTCGTTCATGAAGTGGGTCGAGATGAAGATCGTCACCTGGTCGCGGCGCGACAGTTCCACCAGCAAGCGCCAGAAGTTGTCGCGCGCAACGGGGTCCACGCCCGAGGTCGGTTCATCGAGAATCAGCAACTCGGGCTTGTGCACCATGGCTACCGCGAGCGACAGACGCTGGCGCATGCCGAGCGGAATGCTGTCGGGCAGCGCGTCGACGACGTCCGCCAGATCGAAGCGCTGCACCATCTCGGCAACACGGGTTTCGACGTCCGCTTCGGGCACGTGGAACAGGCGCGCGTGCAGCACGAGGTTCTGGTGCACCGTGAGTTCGGTGTAGAGCGAGAACGCCTGCGACATGTAGCCTACGCGGCGTCGCGTATCGATGTCCTTCGGGTCGACTTCGTGCCCGAACAGCCAGGCTTGTCCGTCGCTGGCCTGCAGCAGGCCGGTGAGCATCTTCATCGTGGTCGACTTGCCGCAGCCGTTGGAGCCGAGGAAGCCGAAGATTTCCCCGCGACGAATGCGGAAGTCCACATGGTCGACGGCGACGAAATCGCCAAAGCGCATCGTCAGACCCTTTGCCTCGATGGCGATCTCGGTGTGTTCGTCGATGTGCAGCGGCGGAATCACGACCGGCTCGTAGCCGCGCTTCTTCTCTTCCGGCAGCAGGTCGATGAACGCCGCTTCCAGGGTCTCCCGCTTGGTGCTGGCGAGCAGTTCGGACGGCGTACCGGTGGCGAGCACCTTGCCAGCGTCCATGGCGACGAGCCAGTCGAAGCCCTGCGCCTCGTCCATGTACGCCGTGGCGACGATCACGCTCATCGTCGGACGCTCGCGACGGATTCGCCCGATCAGATCCCAGAATTGCGCGCGCGCGAGCGGGTCCACGCCGGTGGTCGGCTCATCGAGAATCAGCAGATCGGGATCGTGAATCAGCGCGCAACACAGGCCGAGCTTTTGCTTCATGCCGCCGGAGAGCTTGCCGGCGGGTCGTTCGAGAAACGGGTGCAGGCCGGTGCTGCGGGTGAGGTCATCGATACGGCGGCGGCGTTCGGCGGCGTCGTGGCCGAAAAGGCGCGCGAAAAATTGCAGGTTTTCCTCGACCGAGAGCGTTGGATAGAGGTTCTTGCCCAGCCCCTGCGGCATGTAGGCGATGCGCGGGCAGACGAGATCGCGGTGCGCCTTGCTCGCCATGTCGCCGCCCAGTGCCTCGACCGTGCCCGTCTGCACGGCGCGCGCGCCCGCGATCAGCGAGAGCAACGTCGATTTGCCCACGCCGTCGGGGCCGATCATGCCGACCATGCAATTGGCGGGGATATCGATGGAGACGTTGTCGAGCGCGACGGTCTTGCTGCCGTATTTCAGGGTGACGTCCACCACGTGCACCACGGGGGGCACGCCATGCCCCGGCGGTGACGCCGGGCCGGGGGGCGTGGGGGGCGTGGGTGGAAGGGACGAGTCCGTCATGACGCGCGACTCATTGCGGCAGTTTGGTCTGCAACTGCGCCGGCCATTCGACCTTGCTGTCGGTCTTCACCCATGCCACACCGGGCAGGCCCGTCTTCACAAGTTTCAGATGCTGTTGCAGCAGTTCGGGGGCGATCTGCGCGCGCACACGGAACATGAGTTTCTGACGCTCGCTCTCCGTCTCCACGGTCTTCGGGGTGAATTGCGCAGTGCTCGAGACGAACGAGATGCTGGCGGGAATGACGAACTGCGGTGCGGCGTCGAGCACGATGCGCGCTTCGGCGCCCATGGCAAGACGACCGGCCACGGCTTCGGGCAGGAAGAAGGTCATGTACACGTCGGACAGATCGACGAGGTTGAGGACCTTGCCTCCGGCGCCGAGCACTTCGCCGGGTTGCGCCACCCGGTACTGCACGCGGCCGTCACGCGGCGCCTTGAGTTCGCTGTCGGCAATATCGGCTTCGATCCGGGTGATGGTGGCCTGTGCGGCTTCGACCGTCGACTTCGATCCGGTGACCTGCGCGTTGGCGGCTTCGACGGCGGACTGGGCCGCTGCGACCTGCGCCTTGGCGGCGGTGACGGCCGCGCGGGTGCTGCGCACGCGGGCGCGGTCGTCGTCCAGTTCCTGCACCGACGATGCGCCTTCCTTCGAGAGCGTTTCCGAGCGCGAGAGTCGGCGTTGCGCGGCGTCGAGTTCGGCTTCGCGCGCGGCGACATTGGCTTCTGCCGTCGCCTTGTCCGACAGGCGTGCGGCGGCTTGCGCCTGAATGGCGGCCACGTTCGTCACGGCCTGCTGGTACTGCGCCCGCGCTTCGTCGCGCTGGGCGTTGAGCGTGTCGATCTGCATCTTGGCGAGCACCTGCCCGGCCTTTACGAAGTCGCCTTCGCGCACGTAAATGGCTTCGACACGTCCTGCCATCTTCGTCGCCACGTCGACCTCGGTGGCTTCGATGCGACCGTTGCCGCTGGCGAAGCCTTCACCCGGACCGGTGTTGCTGTAGGTCTTCCATCCGAACCAACCCAGTCCGATGACGACGAGCACGATCAGCGCTGGAACCAGTTTCTTGGCGTTGGGAAGCGTCATTGTTTTGACCTCTTGAATTTATCGGACGGTCTGCGCGGTGTTCGCTGTGCCCGGCACGGCAGTGGCGGTGGCCGACCCCGGCGCGACTGGCGGCACCGCCGACGTTGGCGGCGATGGCGGCGGCGGAGGGGTGGGGGCCACGACGCGGGGCGTGCGCGCAAAGGGGCCGTCAGGCGTGTCGGCCGCAGGCATGAGCCGACTGCCGCCGCCCAGCGCCGTGTAGAGCGAGACGCGCGCGGACAGCAGTGCGCGACGTGTCTGGACCGTTTGTTGTTCGATGGCGAGCAGGTCGCGTTGCGCGTCGAGCACTTCGAGGAAGGCGGCCGCGCCGTGGTCGTAGCGCAGCTTCGCCAGACGTGCGCGCTCGGCCTGCGCGTCCTGCGTGGCTTGCAGGATCGTGACCTGATCGGCCAGCCAGCGGCGCGCGCTCAATGCGTCTGCCACGTCGCGAAAGGCGCCCTGAATCGTCTTCTCGTAATTCGCGACCGATTCGACGCGGCGCGCCTCGGCCAGATCGAGATTGTTGACGAGACGTCCGCCCTGGAAGATCGGAAGATTGATGCTCGGAGTGAAGGCCCATGCGGCACTCCCGGCCTTGAACAGACCGTCGAGCGCGCTGCTCGCGGTGCCCACGGAGCCGGTCAGCGTGATCTGCGGGAAGAACGCGGCGCGCGCCGCGCCGATATTGGCATGAGCGGCGCGCAGCTGATACTCCGCGGCGATGATGTCGGGGCGGTCTTCGAGCAGCGACGAAGGCAGACCGGGCTCGAGGTCGCGCATGAGGCTGGCGTCGTCCGCCATCCGGTCGAGCGCCTGCGGCGAGGTATCGATGGGAATGCCCACGAGCACTTGCAACGCATGCGCCTGTGTGGCGCGCTGCTGCTCGAGCTGGGTGACGAGCGCCCGCGCCTGCTGCCAGAGCGTGGTGACTTCGGTGAGGTCGAGTTTCGAGGTCGAGCCGACCTGCTCGCGTCGCGTGAAGATACGCAGCGACTCAGCCCGGCTGTCGACGGTTTGTTGCGCGAGGGCGATGCGCTCGTCGTATTCGCGAAGACTGAGCCATGTTTGCGCCACTTGCGAAATCAGACTCAGTTGCAGGGCCCGGCGTGACGCATCCGACGCCAGATAATCGTCGAGCGCGGCGTCTTTCAGGTTGCGAATGCGGCCCCAGAAGTCGAGCTCCCACGTCGATAATCCCAACCCGACCTGATATTGACTGCTGATATAGGGGTTGCCGGTGAGGCTCAGATCGCCGGGCAGGCGCTGGCGGGTGCCGCTCGCGCCGAGGCCCGCCGACGGGAAGAGGTCGGCACGTTGAATGCCGTACACGGCGCGGGCCTGTTCGACACGGGCAAGCGCCACGCGCAAGTCACGGTTGTTGGCGAGCGCGGTTTCGATGAGGCTGCGAAGCTGCGGATCGGCGAAATACTCGCGCCAGTCGAGTGCGGACGCCGGCTGTGCGGCGGCGGTGGCGGGCGCCGCGCTGACATCCGCCGTCCATACATCGGCGACAGGGGCCGCAGGGCGCTCGTAAGTGGGCGCCATCGAAATGCAGCCACCAAGCACGACGGAAGTCGCGACAGTAATCGCCGCGGCCGTGATGGACCGGACTGACGCCAGGGAGGCCGCATGAAAACGTGCGACGCCGCGACGCATACGTGGATTGCATGGTTTCGCCATAGAAGCTTCGACCTCCCGACGGACACCTAACTATATCCCGGGTGACGTCAATCGGCGTATACCGGAGGAGACGAAAAAAGCGAACGGTTGTGCTAAATCAACAAAGGCCCCGAATCGACTAGTGCATCGATTCGAGGCCTTCGGAGGATCCTGTCACTGGCATGCAATATATGTGAGCCCGCCGCGTATCAAACGGCAACGCGCTTCACGTTGGTGCAGCCATGCGGCGACGCGCTCGGACGCGCGTTCGCCCGGGGTCGGTCAGTACTCGGCGTCGAGTCCGTCCTGAACCTGCTCGGCAGCACGCAGTACCGCGCGGGCCTTGTTTTCCGTCTCTTGCCATTCGGACTCGGGGACCGAGTCGGCGACGATGCCGGCGGCGGCCTGCACATACAGATTGCCGTCCTTGATGACGCCGGTGCGAATGGCGATCGCCACGTCCATTTCGCCGCCGAACGACAGATAACCCACGGCGCCGCCGTACAGGCCGCGCTTGACCGGTTCGAGTTCGTCGATCAGCTCCATGGCGCGCACTTTGGGGGCGCCGGTGAGCGTGCCCGCCGGGAAGGTGGCGCGCAGCACGTCGATGTTCGACAGACCGGGTTGCAGACGCCCCTCCACCGAACTCACGATGTGCTGCACGTGCGAGTACTTCTCGATGATCATCTTGTCGGTCACTTCGACCGTGCCCGTCTGCGCAATGCGGCCGACGTCGTTACGTGCCAGATCGATGAGCATGACATGCTCGGCGATTTCTTTCGGATCGCCAAGCAATTCTCTGGCCAGCTCGGCGTCGCGTTCGGGCGTGGCGCCACGCGGGCGTGTGCCTGCCAGCGGACGAATCGTCACGATTTCCTGCTCGCCGTCCGGTGTCTGGCGACGCTCCTGACGCACCAGAATTTCCGGCGACGCGCCGACCACCTGGAAGTCGCCGAAGTTGTAGAAGTACATGTACGGCGACGGATTTAGCGAGCGCAGCGCGCGATACAGCGAGAGCGGGGCGTCGCGATACGGCTTGATGAGACGCTGGCCGACCTGCACCTGCATCAGTTCACCGGCGGCAATGGCTTCCTTGGCCTTGGCGACGGCCGCCAGATAGTCCGGCTTGGCGAATTCGCGGAAGGTCTCGGTGCGAACGCTGCCCGAGGTGACCGGTGCGTCGACAGGGGCCTTGAGGCGAGCGCGCAATTCGCGCAGACGCAGGCGTGCCTTCGAGTATGCCTCCGGCTGGGTCGGGTCGGCGTAAATGATGAGGTACAGCTTGCCGGTCAGGTTGTCGATCACGGCGAGTTCTTCCGTGAGCAGCAGTTGGATGTCCGGCAGATTCAGATCGTCGCGCGGCGTGCTGTGCGCGAGTTTCTTCTCGATGTAGCGCACGGCGTCGTAGCCGAAGTAGCCGGCCAGCCCACCGCAGAAGCGCGGCATGCCCGGGCGCAGCGCCACTTTGAAGCGGGCCTGGAACTGGGTGATGAATTCGAGCGGATCGCCTTCATGCGTTTCCACGACCGTACCGTCGCGCACGACTTCGGTTTTGGGGCCGAAGCTTCGCAGCAACGTGTGGGCCGAGAGGCCGATGAACGAATACCGGCCGAAGCGCTCGCCTCCGACCACGGATTCCAGCAAGAAAGTGTTGGCCCCGCGGCGGTCGCCCAGCGCCAGCTTCAGATAGAGCGAGAGCGGCGTGTCGAGATCGGCAAAGGCTTCGGCGATCAGCGGGATGCGGTTGAAGCCCTGGTTGGCCAGCGATTTGAATTCGAGTTCGGTCATGTTGCACTCTGCCTGCAAGTTTGTTGCCGGCGGGCGGTCCCGCAGATTCGGCGTGGATTGGCGTTGAGAATACCTGAGTCGTGTCGGGGAGGCAGGTGTGCTGACCCACGTCGAGGCGCTGCGAGCGCGCGTGCACCGGCGATGCCAGCCATGCGAACGTCGCAATGCGTCTGAACGAATCCGCGCGCCATGCAAACCGTTCGAAACGGTGTAGACGACGCGCCGATCAATGACTTCTTGGGAACAACAACGATGCAAGAAACGGGTTGCCGGAGACGAACTCCGACGGTCCCGGCCACCCCTTGGAAGGGTTCAGCAGGACCAGCGTCGCCAGGGCCAGGCCCCCCGGTCGATCACGCTAAGACTCCGTTTCTTGTTCAGGAACATGCGCTTGAATGCAGTGTGGAAGACGGCGAATTCAGTTCGCCAGTGTGGACGTTGCGTTGGGCAGAATCGCCCGGGCAGCGCCCAGAATTGAGGCGACTATACCATCCGTGTCGATCGTTTGTATAGATTCGCCATGGTTGTAGCCATACGGCACCGTGAGCGAGCGGCAGCCTGCTGCGCGCGCCGCCTGGGCGTCGTTGCCGGAGTCGCCGACAAGCACCGTTTGGGCAGGCGAGACGCCGAACGCTTCGCAGGCTTTGATGAGCGGCATCGGGTCCGGTTTGCGCTTGGGCCACGAGTCGCCGCCGTACACCAGATCGAACTGATCCGACAGGCCGTAGTGTTCGAGCAGCGCAAGCGCGAAGCGATGCTGCTTGTTGGTGATGCACGCCACGGGCAGACCGGCTTCACGCAAGGCGGCGAGGCCTTCGCGCACTTCCGGGTACAGCACCGTGTTCTCGCCGTTGATGGACGTGTAGACGGCTTCGTACTTTTCCTGTGCGCGCTCGAACAGTGCATCGATATCGGTGGCCGGGAAGCGTTCGGCAAGCGTCTTGCGCACCAGATTGGCGGTGCCCTTGCCCACGAACGTCATCAGGCGCTCGACCGGCACCGGCGCGGCGCCGAGGTCGGCCAGCATGGCGTTGAGCGCGACGCCGAAGTCGCCTGCGGTGTCGACGAGCGTGCCATCGAGGTCGATCAGCACCGCGCGGATGCCGTCGAGACGGAGGTGCGGATTCTGGATCATGCGACGCTCGCGAGCTGGGCGCGCATCTGGTCGATTACCGCCTTGTAGTCGGGTTTGCCGAAGATCGCCGAGCCGGCCACGAAGGTGTCGGCGCCGGCGGCGGCGATTTCCGCAATGTTGTCGACCTTCACTCCGCCGTCGATTTCGAGACGGATCTCGCGACCGGTCTCGGCCGTATAAGCGTCGATGCGTGCGCGTACGGCGCGCAGCTTGTTGAGCGCTTCCGGAATGAACGACTGGCCGCCGAAGCCCGGATTGACCGACATGATGAGCACCATGTCCAGACGGTCCATCACGTGATCGAGGTAATGCAGCGGGGTGCCCGGGTTGAAGACGAGGCCGGCCTTGCAGCCGTTGTCGCGAATCAGGCCCAGCGTGCGGTCCACGTGTTCCGACGCTTCCGGGTGGAAGGTAATCAGGTTGGCGCCCGCCTTGGCGAAGTCGGGCACGATGCGATCGACCGGGCGCACCATCAGGTGCACGTCGATGGGCACGTCCACGTGGGGGCGGATCGCTTCGCAGACCATCGGGCCGATCGTCAGATTGGGAACGTAATGGTTGTCCATCACGTCGAAGTGGATCCAGTCGGCGCCTGCTGCCACGACGTTACGGACTTCTTCGCCCAGCCGGGCAAAGTCGGCGGACAGGATGCTGGGGGCGATACAGAATTGCGTCATGGCGGGGCAGGGGGAAAGCGTCAAAAGCGCTATTTTAAAGCTTTCACATGACGCTTGCCCGCAGTGTGTCGGATTGACCGGTTGGGAAGCCTTGCCGCGCGCCGGGGGCAAGGCGCCGCCCGCCGGGTCTCGGAGGAGGCGATGGCGGGGCAATTCAGGGGCAATTCAGGCGCGTTTGCCGGTTGCGACCCGCGACGACTTGCCGCAGAATGCCTTGCAAAACGGGACAGCGCTTGCGATTTGCGCCTGTCACGATGCATGAACCGATCGTCGTCCTGCAAGTCATCGAGGACATAGACGACGCAGACGATACAGACAACATAGACCAGAACGACATCAGAGAGCACGCATGCGCTACAGGAACACCCGATGAGCCAGTACGAATTTACCGTCACCGTGCGCCCGCAATACCTCCCGGAACAATCGGAACCGGACCGGCGGCAGTTTGCCTTCGCCTACACGATCACCATCCGCAATAGCGGCGAAGTGCCGGCGCAGTTGATTTCGCGCCACTGGGTGATCACCGACGGCGACAACAAGGTGCAGGAAGTGAATGGCCTGGGCGTTGTCGGCCATCAGCCGTTCCTCCAGCCGGGCGAGCAGTTCGAGTACACGAGCTGGGCGATGGTGGCCACGCCCGTGGGCACCATGCGCGGCGAGTACTTCTGTGTGGCGGAGGACGGCACGCGCTTCGAGGCGCCCATCGCCGAATTCGCCCTGACCATGCCGCGCACGTTGCACTGAAGCGGGCATGCGCGCAACGAGTGGGCGTCATCGACGGTCGTCGGACCAGTCCTCGCGTTTGAGCGGATCGTCCGCCGGGTCAGGGTTGCGCGAATCGGCCGGACCGCTGGAACCGAGGGGACCAATGGGATCCACGGTATCGCTCGGCATGGGCCGTGTCGCATGCGTGCGGCGAACCCGGCGTCCGGGCGGCGGCTTGCGTCGCAACACCACGATAGCGGCAACGATCACGATTGCCAGCAACACCTCCGGCAACACCAGCAACGCCGGATACTCATCGAACAGATTACTCATGACGCTTTTCCTGAATGTGTTCGGGCGGTGGCGCGTCGGCCGGGGCCTGGCGCTCGCCGCGTTTGCCGTCTTGCTCTATGGTTGTTCGAGTGTGCCCCCGTCGACCCCGTCACGTCCAGGCGTGCCGCCGTCGAATGTGGCCACGCCGCCTTCCGGCGCGGGACGCATGCAGGCCGTGACGTGGGGCGACGTCGACGGCTGGCAGGACGATTCGCTCATCGGCGCACGTCTCGCGCTTGCCCAGACGTGTGTGAAGCTGGGGCGCCAGACGAAATGGCAGCCGGCCTGCCGGGCGTCCGAACAACTCGACGATCTCGACGCCGCCGCCGTTCGTCAGTTCTTCGAACAGTACTTTACGCCGTTCCGGATCGCGAACGCCGACGGCACGCAGACCGGCCTGATCACGGGCTACTACGAGCCGCTGCTGCACGGCTCGCGCGTGAGGGGCGGCGCTTACCAGACGCCCCTCTACAAGTGGCCCGCCGGGCGCAAGGCCGGCACGCTGCCCGCACGTGCCGAGCTGATGCGCAGCGGCATATTGCGCGGCAACGAGCTGGTCTATGTCGACGACCCGATCGAGGCTTTTTTTCTGCAAGTGCAGGGCTCGGGGCAGATCCTGCTCGATGACGGGACGGTCATGCGGGTGGGCTACGCCGGCAACAACGACCAGCCGTACAAGTCGATTGGACGGTGGTTGATCGACCGTGGCGAAATTACGGCGGCGCAGGCGACGATGCAGGGCATTCGCGCGTGGGCGCGCGCCAATCCGTCGCGGGTCGACGCGCTGCTCGACGTGAATCCGCGCTTCGTCTTCTTCCGCGAGATGCCGAATCATGGTGTGGGCGGCATCGAAGGACCGATCGGCGCGTTGGGCGTGCCGCTCACGGCGGAGCGTTCGATTGCCGTCGACCCGGCCTCGATTCCGTTGGGCAGCCCGGTGTTCCTGTCGACGACGCGTCCGCCGTTTGGCCCGCAGGCCAATTTGCCGATCAATCGACTGATGTTCGCGCAGGACACGGGCAGCGCCATCAAAGGCGGTGTGCGCGCCGACTTCTTCTGGGGACTCGGCGACGATGCGGGCGATCTGGCCGGTCGCATGCGTCAGAGCGGCAGGATGTGGGTGTTTCTGCCGAACCAGTAAAGGCAGTGGTTCCATTCGATCGACGATGGAATGCCAACGAAAAAGCCCGCGAATTCGCGGGCTTTTTCATGTCGGTCTGATGTGTCGACCTGATGTGTCGACCTGATGTGTCGACCTGACGTGCTGACCTGACGTGCTGACCTGACGTCTGTCGTGTTCTGTCGTGACGCCTCAGCGCGGACGCTTGTCCACCACGCGACGCGCCTTGCCCACCGAGCGCTCGATACCGCCGACCGGCTTCACGCGCACCGCGCACGACACGCCGATGAGCGTCTTGATGTCGCGCTTGAGTTCGCTGCCCGCCGCTTGCAGGGCGGTGGCGTCGTCGCAACCGACAGCAGCCTCGACATCCACGGCCATCGTGTCCATCGGGCCTTCCTTGTCCAGAATGATCTGGTAGTGCGGGGAGAGCACCGGCTGACGCAGCAGCAGTTCTTCGATTTGCGAGGGGAAAACGTTCACGCCGCGAATGATCATCATGTCGTCGGAGCGCCCGGTGATCTTCTCCATGCGCCGCATCGTGCGCGCCGTACCCGGCAACAGACGTGTCAGGTCGCGGGTGCGGTAGCGGATGATCGGCAGTGCTTCCTTCGTGAGCGAGGTGAAGACCAGTTCACCGAACTCGCCATCGGGCAGCACTTCACCGGTCTCCGGATCGATGATTTCGGGATAGAAGTGATCCTCCCAGATGGTCGGGCCGTCCTTCGTCTCGGCGCATTCGCAAGCGACACCCGGGCCCATCACTTCGGACAGGCCGTAGATGTCGACGGCGTCGATGCCCATGCGCTTCTCGATGGCGCTGCGCATGTCGTTCGTCCAAGGCTCCGCGCCGAAAATGCCGATGCGCAGCGACGACTCGGCGGCCACGATGCCCTGACGCTCGAGTTCGTCGGCAATCGCGAGCATATAGCTCGGCGTGACCATGATGATGTCCGGCTTGAAGTCCTGAATCAGTTGCACCTGCTTCTCGGTCTGGCCGCCGCCAAACGGAATCACGGTCAGGCCCGCACGCTCGGCGCCGTAATGTGCGCCCAGACCGCCGGTAAACAAGCCATAGCCGTAACTGATATGCACCTTGTCGCCGCGACGCGCACCGGAAGCGCGGATCGAGCGCGCGACCAGATCGGCCCACGTGCTGATGTCGTTCGCCGTGTAGCCCACGACCGTCGGCTTGCCCGTCGTGCCCGAGGACGCATGCACGCGCGAGACCTGTTCCATCGGCACCGCGAACATGCCGAACGGATAGCTGTCGCGCAGGTCCTTCTTCGTCGTGAACGGGAATTTGGCCAGATCGGCCAGCGAGGTCAGATCGTCCGGGTGGACGCCGGCCTCCTCGAACTTGCGGCGATATACCGGCGAGTTCTCATAGGCATGCCGCAGCGTCGTCTTCAGACGGTCGAGCTGAAGGGCGCGCAGTTCGTCGAGGCTCGCTTTCTCGATCGGCTCGAGCGGCAGGGCGGTGGTCATGACTGTCTCCTTGGGACTTGCTTCTAACGCTTGTTACGCTTCTGTCTCGCGCGGCCGTGCCCGGTCGCGCGTATTGCCGGGGCGCGTCAGACGACGTTGCCCTTGATCTGTGCGGATTTGCCGCGGAACATCGCCACGACTTCCCCCGCGCTGTTCGTCAAACGAATGTCGTAGATGCCGTGACGGCCGGAAAGCACCTGTTCCTGCGCCTCGGCAGTGAGCGTATCGCCACCGGAGACCGGTTTCAGGAATTCGATGCTGCAACCCGCCGCGACCGTCACCACGTTGTAGCTGTTGCAGGCGAACGCAAAGGTGGAATCCGCCAGGGTGAACATCAGACCGCCATGACAGATGGCGTGACCGTTGAGGAACTCGTCGCGAATGCGCATCGTCATGCGCGCATAACCGGGACGCACTTCCTGCAACTCCATGCCGAGCCATTGGCTCGCACGGTCCGTGCTGTACATGGCCACGCCGGTAGCGTGCGCGAGTTCGTCCGGCGTCATCTCGCTGACGGCCTTGGGCGTGCCGGCAGCGGCGGCGGCGGTGGAGGTCTGGCTCATCGGGGGCTCCTCGGTGTCTCTTGTCTAGTTATGTCGTCGGTCTCTCGCGCGGCGCGTGGTTTTGGCGTTGGCGTTGGCGTTGGCGGTGCGTCGCGGCGTTGTTTTGCTTTTTTGCTTTGGGGTTACCGTCCTTCAGCGACCCTCAAACGTCGGCGCGCGCTTCTCCAGAAACGCATTTACGCCTTCGGCATAGTCATACGACGCGCCCAGCGAGCGCTGACCGTCACGTTCAAGGTCGAGTTGCTGATCGAGCGTGTTGGTCGTCGAGGCGTAGAGCGCGTGCTTGATGGTCGCGAGCGCTTTGGTCGGCTGCGTCGCCAGTTGTGCGGCAAGCTTCTGCGCTTCGGGCAGCAGCGCGGCGTCGTCGACGCAACGCCAGATCAGCCCCCATTGCTCGGCCCGCTCGGCCGACAGCTTGTCGCCGAGCATGGCCAGCCCCATCGCGCGGGCCATGCCGACGCGTTGCGGCAGGAACCACGTACCGCCCGTATCGGGCACCAGACCGATTTTCACGAAGGCCTGGACGAAATTGACCGATGCGCCGGCGAGCACGATGTCGCAGGCCAGCGCCAGATTGGCGCCTGCGCCGGCGGCGATGCCGTTCACGGCAGCGATCACCGGCAGCGGCATTGCGCGCAGCTTGCGTACGAGCGGGTTGAAGTTTTCGTCGATCAGCGCGCCAAGATCCGTCGAGGCGCCCGGCGTGAAGTCGAGATCCGCCAGATCCTGACCGGCGCAGAAACCGCGTCCGGCGCCGGTCAGCACGATGGCGCGTGCACCTTGCGCTTGCGCGGCATCCAGGGCGTCGCGCAGTTCCGCATGCATTTGCCGCGTGAAGCTGTTGAGCTTCTCCGGGCGGTTGAGCGTGATCGTCGCGACGTTGTCCGTCAGCGTCAGTTGAACCGTGGCGGTCATCGGGGCTTCCTCCGAGGGGTAATGTGCGTCAGACGCGTTCGATGGCGATGGCGATACCCTGACCCACGCCGATGCACATCGTGCACAGCGCGAAGCGGCCGCCCGTGCGATGCAACTGATACATCGCGGTGGTGACCAGACGGGCGCCCGAGGCACCCAGCGGGTGACCGAGTGCGATCGCGCCGCCGTTCGGGTTGACGCGGGCGTCGTCGTCGGCCACGCCGAGTTGACGCAACACCGCCAGACCCTGACTGGCGAAGGCCTCGTTGAGTTCGATGACGTCGAACTGGTCGAGCGTCATGTTCAGTTGCTTGAGCAGCTTGAGCGTCGCCGGTGCCGGGCCGATGCCCATGATCCGCGGGGCGACGCCGGCCGTGGCCATGCCGAGCACGCGCGCACGTGGCGTGAGGCCATGCAGCTTCGCCGCGCTCTCGCTGGCGAGCAGCAGGGCGCACGAGCCGTCGTTCACGCCCGACGCATTGCCGGCGGTGACGGTGCCGTCCGCACGGACCACGCCCTTGAGCTTGCCCAGCGCTTCCATGCTCGTGGCGCGCGGGTGTTCGTCATGTTCGACCACGATCGGGTCGCCCTTCTTCTGGGCGATCGACACCGGGGTGATTTCCTGCGCGAGCGTGCCGTCGGCCTGCGCGCGGGCAGCCTTCTCCTGGCTGCGCAGCGCAAATCGATCCTGATCTCCGCGGTTGATCTTGAAGTCGTCGGCAACGTTCTCTGCCGTCTCCGGCATCGAGTCCACGCCGTATTGGGCCTTCATCAGCGGGTTGATGAAGCGCCAGCCGATGGTCGTATCGAAGATGGCGGCCTGACGTGAGAATGCGCTGTCGGCCTTGCCCATCACAAACGGTGCGCGAGTCATCGATTCGACGCCGCCCGCGATCATCAGCGCGGCTTCGCCCGCCTTGATGGCGCGAGCGGCGGTGCCGATGGCGTCCATGCCCGAACCGCACAGGCGGTTGAGCGTTGCTCCCGGCACGTCGATGGGCAGCTCGGCGAGCAGCGAAGCCATGCGAGCGACGTTGCGGTTGTCTTCCCCCGCCTGGTTGGCGCAACCGTAGATGACGTCATCGATCAGCGTCCAGTCGACGTTGGGGTTGCGCGCCATGAGCGCCTTGAGGGGAATCGCGCCGAGGTTGTCGGCGCGAACGTCCTTCAGTGCGCCGCCGTAACGGCCGATGGGGGTGCGAATCGCGTCGCAGATGAAGGCTTCGGTCATGGTGTCTCGTTCCTGTCTTGGCGTTGAGGCGGGAGGTGTGCGCGTAACGATGGCCAAACGATGGCGCAACTGTCGCGCAACGGTCGCACAGGGATCCGGCGACCGTCGTGCGACGGTGAGTGACTATGGTAGTGACTTACCGTCGTATTCGCGTGAGGAGTTTCCCGTCCTTCTCTCTATATATGGATGTGACTCAGTAGCCGTGCGTCAGGCGGCGCCCGCTTCGGACTTGGCCGACACATGGTGGCGGCTCTGCACGACGCGGAAGCGATTCGCCACGAAGGCGGCGTCGGCCAGGCTGGCGTTCGCCGCCGGATTGCCCCCGGTGCCGTGGTAATCCGAATAGGCTGCCGACTGGTTCACGAACACGCCGCCGGTCAGATTGAGCGACAGGGCGACACGGCCTTCGATAGCGGCGTCGAGCGCTTGTGCTTCGCCTTCGGCGGACGTCGTGTAGGCAGACAACGTGAGCGCGCCGTGTTCGGCGGCAGTCCGTCCGGCCAGCGCGAACGCCTGCGCGGCGCTGTCGACGGCGATCACGAACGCGATCGGGCCGAACCATTCGCGGGTGTAAGTGGCTTCGTCGGCAACGTCGAGCGCAACGATCAGCGGCGTGCGCACACGGGCATCGGCGAAAGCCGGGTGCTGGAGCGTCTCGCTGTCGAGCACCACGCGACCGACCTTGCGCGCCTCGTCGATACGGGCGAGCACCCCTTCGTTCTGAATTGCGCCGAGCAGTTCGACGGCCTTGGCCGGGTCGCTGCACGTTTTCTGAACGCTGCCGGCGATGGCGGCGACGACGTCGTCGAACGACACCTTGCCGTCCGGCGTTTGAATGCCGTCACGCGGAATGTAGATGTTCTGCGGCGCCGTGCACATCTGGCCGGAATAGAGCGCCAGCGAGAAGCCGATGTTGCGGGCCATGCCCTTCAGGTCGTCCGTCGAGTCGATCACGATCTGATTCACGCCGGCCTTCTCGGTGTAGACCTGCGCCTGACGGGCGTTAGTTTCCAGCCAGTCGCCGTTGGCAGTGCTGCCGGTGAAGTCGATCACGCGCACTTCGCCGCGCTTGGCCAGTTGCTGGACGATGGCGCCGTCGTTCGGGTTCGTGGCGGCGAGGGTGACGACGTCCGGATCGAAACCGGCCTCCTTGAGCACCTCACGCGCAATCTTTACGGTGATGGCGAGCGGCAGAATGGCGCCCGGATGCGGCTTGACGATGACGGCGTTGCCGGTGGCGAGGCTGGCGAACAGGCCCGGGTAGCCGTTCCACGTCGGGAACGTGCAGCAGCCGAGCACGAGCGCCACGCCGCGCGGCACGATGGTGTAACGCTTCTCCATCGCGAGCGGCGGGTTCTTGCCTTGCGGCTTTTCCCAGTAGGCATCGGCGGGGATGCGGCGCAGTTCGTCCCACGCATACGCCACGGCTTCGAGGCCGCGATCCTGCGCGTGCGGGCCACCGGCCTGGAAGGCCATCATGAACGCCTGACCCGTCGTGTGCATCACGGCGTTGGCCATCTCGAAGCTACGGGCGTTCAGGCGTTTGAGGATTTCGAGCGAGACGCCGACCCAGGCGTCCGGCGTGGCGGCGCGCCACGATTTGTGAGCGTCACTCACGCGGGCGAGCAGGGCGTCGATCTCGAAACCGGGGTACGTCGTGCCCAGCGCGAAGCCGAACGGCGAGGTTTCCTGGCCGACGGTGCCCGTGCTGCCACGCTGCTCCAGCGGGAACGCGGCGTTCAGATACTGTTTGAAAGCGGCTTCGCCATCGGCGGCGGCCGTCTCGCCATAAGCGCGCGGGCTCGGCATTTCCGTGAACGGGCTCCAGTACCCACGCGTGGCGATGGCCTGAAGGGCGCGCTCGAGAGTCTCTTGGTGTTTGGCGAAGAGGGGATGAGTCATGGTTGTGGATCTGTCCGTGTCGGGATGCGGCTGGCGGATTCGCTGTCTGTGCCTGCGGGCAAGTTTGTGGCTCGCGCGGCAAGACGCAGGAACGGCACCGGATCGTCCCAATCGAGTTTGTCGTGAACATTAATTGACCGACCGGTTGGTTTGTTAATATAGCACCAAATCTTCTGGGCGTGGCGTGCGATGACGCCGGGTTTTCCCCGACGGATGTTGACGCGGCGCGTCGGCGCGTCGGCACACGACGAAGTGTGCCGGACGTTCCTCTCTATATAAGAATGTTCAGCACGTTTCGGGGGTGAGTCCCGTGCGCTGCGTTGGACGATCTGCTTGGCGGAACGAAAGGTGCGTGCCTTGAGGATCGATGGCATCATGCCTAACCACTACAGTCGACGCCCGGCAGGCCACGTACCCGTGCTGCCATGTGCGCCGCAGCGCCGTTGCGAACCAGCGGCACGCCCATCGCCTTATCTGTTCCCGGCGTTCGCGCGGTGGTGATGTTTTCGAAGACGTCACGTTCGCGCGAAGGCCTGCCCCCGAATCACAAGACGAGACTTTGACTGGAGGAAAAAGAGGATGACGTACGAGAACATTCTGGTGGAGACGCGTGGTCGCGTCGGTCTGATCACGCTGAATCGTCCGAAAGCGCTCAATGCGCTCAACGATGCGCTGATGGACGAGTTGGGCGCAGCGCTCACCGCCTTCGATGCGGACGAAGCCATCGGTTGCATGGTGATCACCGGAAGCGAGAAGGCGTTCGCTGCGGGGGCGGACATCGGCATGATGTCGAAGTACACCTTCGCCGACGTGTTCAAGGGCGACTACATCACGCGCAATTGGGAGACGGTACGTCGTATCCGTAAGCCGGTAATCGCCGCTGTGTCGGGTTTTGCCCTGGGCGGCGGGTGTGAGCTGGCGATGATGTGCGACTTCATCATTGCTGCCGACAACGCGAAATTCGGTCAACCCGAAATCAAGCTCGGCGTGATTCCCGGTGCGGGCGGCACGCAGCGTCTGACGCGCGCGGTATCGAAAGCCAAGGCGATGGACATGTGCCTGACGGCACGTTTCATGGACGCCACGGAGGCCGAGCGCGCCGGCCTCGTGTCGCGCATCGTGCCGTTCGATAAACTGCTCGATGAGGCGATTGGCGCCGCGAACACCATCTGCGAATTTTCATTGCCGGTGGTCATGGCCGCGAAGGAATCCGTCAACCGGGCTTTCGAATCGACGCTGGACGAGGGCGTTCAATTCGAGCGTCGCATGTTCCATTCGCTCTTCGCGCTGGAAGATCAGAAGGAAGGCATGGCTGCGTTCGTCGAGAAGCGCAAGCCGGTTTTCAAGCATCGCTGAGCTGTTGTGAAAAACCCGGGACGGCCTCTTGAGCGGAGGTCGTCCTATGATAGTCTGCCGGTTTTTTCAGCAAGGGACGAAACGATGTCGATGAAACGACGTGCATTTGCGCTGGCCATGGTCGTGGCTTCGGGGCTGCTGTTGAGTGCCTGCGGGAAGAAGGAGGATACGGCTGCGGGGCGCTCGGTCGGGCCTGATGGCTCGCAGCCGGTGTACGTCGTCGGCTCGGACGCTGCCTATGCGCCGTTCGAGTTTGAAACCGATAACCGACAGATCGCGGGTTTCGATATCGACGTGATGAAGGCCGTCGCCGACAAGGCGGGCATTTCCATCCGCTTCATCAATACGCCTTTCGAGGGCATCTTCAATTCCCTCGTGCAGGGCGATCGCGACATACTGATCTCCGCAATCACGATCACCGACGAGCGAAGCAAGCAGATGGACTTCTCGACGCCTTACTTCGAGGCATCGCAACTGATTGCTGTGCCGGCGAATTCGACAGTGCAGAAATTCGCCGATCTGAAATCGATGAAGGTGGGCGTGCAAACGGCAACGACGGGCGACGAGGTCGTTCAGAAGCTGATGGGCAAGAACAATCCGGCCGTCAAACGCTTCGAAGGTACGCCGCTCGCAATGAAGGAACTTGAGGCTGGCGGCGTGGATGCGGTGGTCGCAGATAACGGCGTGGTAGTGAACTTCATTGCGAATAATCCGAATGCCAAGCTCCGTACGGTGGCGGACGACAGCTTCCCGAAGGAGTTTTACGGCATCGCGGTGCGCAAGGGCGACGCAGCGTTGCTCGCCAAGATCAACAAGGGCATCGATGCGATCAAGGCGGATGGCACGTATGACGCGATCTATGAGCGCTACTTCGGCAAGAAGAAGTCGTGAGCGGGAAGTAGGAAAGCGGCGTCTCCTGACGCCGTGTGAAATGAAAAAGCCCCGTCGCGACGGGGCTTTTTCATGGGTTTTCAGATTATTTTCACAAAGTGCTTGCCAGGGTCTCGGGTTTTCACTAATATCTCGTCTCTCGCAACGACAGCGACGCAGCG
>NZ_CABPSQ010000011.1 GCF_902459775.1 Pandoraea captiosa | reverse complement strand
GCGCTCCACTGCCTTTTAAGTCGCACCGCGGGCGACACCCGAGCCGATCCGCAACCGCCATCGACGCGACGACACCCACCGAACAGGACAATGGATGGCGGTGATTGTCCGGCCCCTGACGTAGCGACTTAAAGGGCATTGGAGCGGAGTCAGGGGCCGGGCAAGCGCCGCAGCCCCGGGCAGGAGACAAGGGCGGGGGCGGCGTCCATACGAGGGTTTTCCAACGAACGAGCGCAGAGGCACCGACACACGCCCGGCCAAGGGCGCGAATCAATCAAGTCACAGCAACGTCCGCACGTGCCACAACTCCGGGAACAACACGACGTCGAGCATCTTGCGCAGATAAGGCGCACCGTTGGTGCCGCCCGTGCCCTGCTTGAAGCCGATGATGCGCTCGACGGTCGTTACGTGACGGAAACGCCATTGACGGAAGGCGTCTTCGAGATCGACCAGTTCTTCGGCCATCTCGTAGAGCTCCCAGTACTGCGACGGGTTGCGATAGACCTCCAGCCAGGCCGCCTCCACGCTCTTGTCGTGCGGCGTCGGCTTCGTCCAGTCGCGCTCCAGGCGCTCCGGTGCGATCGCGAAGCCGCGGCGCGCGAGAAGGCGGACGACTTCGTCATAGAACGAGGGCGCCTTGAGTGCTGCTTCGACCTGCTGGTACAGATCGGGGCGATGCGAATGGGGCGCGAGCATCGCCGCATTCTTGTTGCCCAGCATGAACTCCAGAATGCGGTACTGATACGACTGAAAACCCGACGAGCTGCCCAGCGACGGACGCATCGACGAATACTCCGACGGCGTCATCGTTGCGAGCACACTCCACGCCTGCACCAGTTGTTCCAGGATGCGCGATACGCGTGCGAGCATCTTGAACGCCGGCGGCAGTTCGTCGTTATGCACCGCCGTGCGCGCAGCCTGCAATTCGTACAACGCCAGCTTCATCCACAGTTCGCTCGTCTGATGCTGAATGATGAACAGCATCTCGTTGTGATCGGTCGAGCGCGGATGCTGTGCGTTCAGAATCGGATCGAGCGACAGGTAGTCGCCATAGCTCATGCTCTTCGAGAAATCGAGCTTGGCGTCGTGCCATTGCGTTGCGTTGGCCGAAGTCGCGGAATTGTTCTGGGCGGCCGGTGCCGCGCCCGCGACGCCGGGCGTGTCGTCGCTGCGATGGCCGAACGGGCACCCGCCCTGTGCGGGCGTGGCGGCCTCGCCGCCCGGCGGCGTGGCGTTGGCGGACGTGGGGGAGGTGGGGGAGGTGGGGGACGTCTTGCTCATGCTGACCACTCCTCTCTCAGGTCACCGCGCCACGGCGATGGAACTCCGGCTTGTCCCACGACCCCGTGCTCAGCACGTCACGCAGAATCTCGACCGAATCCCACACGTCGGCAAAGCTCGTGTAAAGCGGCGTCATGCCAAAGCGCATGATGCGCGGTTCGCGATAGTCGCCGATGACGCCGCGCGCGATCAGCGCCTGAATCACGGCAAACCCTTGCGGATGCTCGAAGCTCACTTGCGAGCCACGTGCGGCGTGGTCGCGCGGCGTCACGAGCGTGAGCGGGAATTCGGCGCAACGCGCTTCGACCAGTTCGATGAACAGATCCGTGAGCGCCAGCGATTTGCGACGCAACGCCTGCATCGACGTTTGCGCGAAGATGTCCAGACCACATTGCACCAGCGAGAGCGACACGATCGGCTGCGTGCCGCACAGATAACGACCGATACCGTCGTCCGGCGTGTATTCCGGCGTCATCGCGAACGGGGTGCGGTGCCCCCACCAGCCCGACAGCGGCTGCCAGAAGGTGTCTTGATGCTTCTTGTTGACCCACACGAACGCCGGTGCGCCGGGGCCGCCGTTGAGGTACTTGTACGTGCAACCCACCGCGTAGTCCGCGTTTGCGCCGTTCAGATCCACCGGCACCGCGCCTGCGGAATGGCACAGATCCCACACGGCCAAGGCGCCCGATGCGTGAATCTCGGCAGTGCGCGCGGCCATGTCGTACATCGCGCCCGTGCGGTAGTTCACGTGCGTGAGCAAAACCACCGCCACGTCGTCGCCCAGCGCGCCGGGCAAATCGTCCGGCGAATCGATCAGGCGCAGCGAGTAGCCATCGTCGAGCAGACGCGTGAGGCCCTGCACGATATAAAGATCGGTCGGGAAGTTGCTGCGCTCGGAGACGACGACCTTGCGCTTCGGGGCTCGCGTGCGTTGTGCGTCGAGCGCTGCGGCCATCACCTTGAAGAGGTTGCTCGAGGTGGTGTCCGTGACCACCACTTCACCCTTGCCTGCGCCCACGATCGGCGCGAGTGCATCGCCCAGCGTGCGCGGCAGCGCGAACCAGTCGGCTTCGTTCCAGCTGCGAATGAGGCCGACGCCCCATTCGGCCGTGATCACTTCCTGCGCGCGTTTGGCCGAGGCGATCGGGCGGGCGCCCAGCGAGTTGCCATCGAGGTAAATCACGCCCGGCGGCAGGTCGAACTGCGCGCGCAGCGGCGCAAGCGGATCGGCCGCGTCGAGGGCCAGACAATCGTTGCGGGAAGACGTCATGGTTTGCGTTGTCGAGTAATGAAAATGCTAGTGAAGGAAGGGCAGTGAAAAACTATCGGCGCGTTGTGCAGGCGTGACGTTCAGAGCGAACGCAGCACGGCGCGCACGGGACTCGCGTCGAGCCGCATGAACTTCAGCGGCAACGCGATGAGTTCGTAGTCGGCTGGCTCGATGGCGTCGAGCACCAGTCCTTCGAGAATCGCCATGCGATGCGCGCGAATCCGGTGATGCGCGTCCATCGTCTTGCTCTGCTGCGGATCGAGCGACGGCGTGTCGATGCCCACGAGCGCCACGCCGCGCGAGGCGAGCAGATCAATGGTTTCAGGCGCGACCGCGCAGAACTCGCTGTCCCAGCGGTCCACAGGCGCTTGCGCATATGTGCGCAGGAGCACCCGCGAGGGCACGTCCGCCAGATACGGCTCGACCATCTCGGGCGTGACCACCGGCGACGCGCCGAGGCAATGAATCACGCGACACGGACCGAGATACGTCTGAAGATCGACTTCACCGATGCAAGCGCCTTCGTCGTCGTAATGACGTGGCGCGTCGGCGTGGGCGCCGGTGTGCGGCGAGAGCGTGATCCGACCGACGTTGACGGGGCAACCCGGACCGATCTGCCAGACGGCTTGCTCGGTGAAGGGCGTGTCGCCGGGCCATACGGGCGTGTCCGCACTCAGCGGTGCGCTGATATCCCACACGCGACGCTCGCGTGTCATGGAGGTGTCTGCGGTGCTGGCCGCAGCGTTCGAAACGTTCATACGCACGCGCTTTGTCAGGGCGAATCATGGAAGGAGAAATCCCAGATAGTGTAGGAAATTCCTCGCCGCAGGTGCTTGCGTATTCGAAGGGCGTGAAACGTCGAATTGAAATTGGGCAGGCGATTTTGCCTGTTTCGCGGTGGATTATTTTAATTTTCGCGAAATTGGTCGAATTCGATGCGAGTTCGTCGGAACTTGAAGTTGGATGACGCGTACAAAAACGTTCTACGGCTGGCGGCAATCCGTCATCTGATGGATCAGCTCGCGTAACGCGTTCTTGAGTTGCGCCGACTGGACCTGACCGAAGCGGGCAAGCACGCGCGCTTCGTGGCGGCGCGCACTGTCGAGCAGCGGCGTGACGTGAGCGATACCCGCCCGGGTGAGCGACACGAGCGACTGGCGCCGATCCGTCGCGCTCTCACCCCTGACGACATAACCGGAGGCTTCGAGCCGGTCGATGACCTTGGTGACGGTCGGTTGCTTGGCAAGCACGATGTCCGCCAGTTGGTTGACGGTACGTGCCCGGCCGTCGGAGAGCGTGGCGAGCACACGCCACTCCAGCACCCCGAGACCTGCTGCTGCGACTTCGCGATGGAACTCGTCCGAGACCAGAGCGCTCGCGCGCGCGAGCAGGTACGCCAGATAGTCGTCGACGAAGGGCGCGCCCGCGGCAGACATGATGCGCCTTAGCCCAGCGATTGGGGTTTGTGGAAACTGCCGCCATGGAAGACGAGCGGCGTGCGATCGCCTGCCTGCGCATGGACCCCGCAACGCTCGACTTCGCCCACGAAGATCACATGATCGCCTTCGTCGTAACGACTGCGGTTGTGGCATTCGAACCAGGCCAGCGCACCGTCGAGCACGGGCGTACCCGATGCCGACAACGTGTACGGGACACCCGCGAACCGGTCGCCCTTCATCGTCGCAAAGCGCTTGCAGATGTCCAGTTGATCGGCGGCCAGCACATTCACCACGTAATGCGAGTTTTCGCGAAAGACGGGCATGCTGCCGGCACGCGTGGCGAGGCTCCAAAGAATGAGCGGCGGCGTGAGCGAGACCGAATTGAATGAACTCGCGGTGATGCCGATGAGCGAACCGTCTTCGGCTCGCGTAGTAATCACAGTGACCCCGGTCGCAAACTGACTGAGTGCATTGCGAAAAGCCGTGCTGTCGAAATCTGGCGTTGCGGCGCGTTTGGCGTTCACTTTTCCTGCACTCCCGTCCGGCAAATTTGATCGGGTTGATTTGTATGAATATTCATATACTATGGCACGAACAACAGATCGACAAGACGCGTGATGGCCAACGGAGCCCCGCAGGGGCGCAAGGGTCAGACGCTCAGGAGACGATATGCTGATCGAGCGAATCGAGCATAAGTGGATCGACGTATTTGCCGAGACTTTGCGGCGCTGCGACATACGACCCGGTGATGTGGTGGCGATTGTAGCCGAAACGCAATCCCGGCCTGTCAACGTGGAATTGGCGCAACTGGCCGCCGAGTCGCTTGGCGCAAGGCCTTTCCGGCTGATTGTGCCCAGCCCGCGGCTGGCCGCGCCGGTGCCCGTGCGCTCGACCGGCGCAAGCGACGCCTTGGGACAACTGGCCCCGGTCGTCGCCGCATTGAAGACGGCAACGCTCGTTGTCGACTGCACCGTCGAGGGCCTGCTGCACGCGCCCGAACTGCCGGAGATTCTCGGCGGCGGCGCACGCGTACTCATGGTGTCCAACGAACACCCCGAAATTCTGGAGCGCTGCGCAACCGATCCGGCACTGGAACCCAAGGTGCGCGCGGCCATCAAGCGTTTGCGCGGTGCAGCACAGATGCATGTGACGTCGGCCGCCGGGACCGACCTGCGCATCGGATTGCGCGACGCGCGCGTCGGCGGTGTCTGGGGCTGGTGCGCCAAGCCCGGCCAGGTAGCGCACTGGCCCGGCGGCCTGGCACTGGCGTTTCCCGCCGCGCACAGCGTGAACGGTCAGCTCGTGCTGGCGCCCGGCGACATCAATCTCACCTTCAAACAATACCTGCGCGACCGGATCGCGCTGACGGTCGAGGACGACTACGTCGTGGCCATCGATGGCGAGGGCGTCGATGTCGACCTCATGCGCGATTATTTCGCGGCATGGGGCGATCGCGAGGCGTATGCCGTCTCGCATGTCGGCTTCGGTCTGAACCCGCGCGCGCGCTGGGATGCACTCGCCTGCTACGACAAGCGCGATTGCAACGGCACGGAGCAACGTGCCTTCGCCGGCAACTTCCTCTATTCGACGGGTGCCAATGAGGTCGCGGGACGCCATACGCTGGGGCACTTCGACCTGCCGCTGCGCAAGTGCACGATCGCCCTCGATGGCGACGTCGTCGTGCGCGACGGACAACTGCAAGGCGAGTTCGCATGATGGCGCACGCTTCGGTTCCTCGCCCCGCCTGTCGCGTCGAAGGCGACGGCCCGCTAACGCTCGTTCTGCTGCACGGCATCGGCGGCAATCGCAACGTCTGGCCGGCGCAGTTCGAGACATTCGTTGCGGCGGGGTATCGGGTAGTGGCGTGGGACATGCCAGGGTACGGCGAGAGTCCGATGCCTGCCGCGCCGACGATGGCGGCGCTCGCGGATAGTCTGCGTACCCTGCTCGACTCGCTCGCGCCGTCGCGCTTCGTGCTGGTCGGTCACAGCATGGGCGGCATGGTGGCGCAGGAGTTGATGGCACGTGGTGAACCGTTCACCCGCGATGTCGCCGCGCTCGTGCTGTGCGGCACGTCGCCCGCGTTCGGCAAACCGGACGGCGACTTTCAGCGCGAGTTCGTGCGGCAGCGTACCGCACCGCTCGACGCGGGCAAGACACTGCGCGAGATCGCCGACGCCATCGTGCCGGGCATGCTGGGCGAGCCTGAGCCCGCCACGCGCGACACCGCGCATGCGCTCGCCGTGCAGGCCATGGGCGCGCTCACGCCTGACGCTTACCGCGCCGCATTGCAGGCGCTGGTGGGGTTTGAGCAGCGCGCAGCGCTTGCGCGTTTGTCCGTCCCCGTGTTGCTTGTCGCAGGCGAGCACGACAACAATGCGCCACCCAAGGTCATGGCCCGCATGGCCGAGGCCATTCCGAACGCGCGTTACGTTTGCCTGCCGGGTGCCGGTCACTTGATGAATCTTACGCACCCTGCGGCCTTCGATGCCGAGGTGCGAGCGTTCCTCGCCGACCTGCGCGTCTGACTGCACGCCAGCCCTCTCTCACTTCCGTCCATCCCCAGAACACTTCAGGAGACAACCGTGGCCTATCAGCCCCCTTCGATCGTCGGCGAGCACTATCCGCTCACGGACAAGCAGCGGCGCCTGCTGGCGCTGGCAGAACAGGTCGGGCGCGAGTCGCTCGCGCCGCGCGCCGCGCGCTGGGACCGCGAAGCGTCGTTCCCGTTCGAGAACTACGACGACATGCGCGCCGCCGGTTTGTTGAAGTTGTGCATTCCCGAGGCGGAGGGCGGTCTGGGGGCGGACTTCGCGACCTACATGATGGTCTCCGCCGAGCTGGGGCGTCATTGCGGCGCCACGGCGCTCACGTTCAACATGCACACGTGCTCGATGATGTGGACCGGCATTCTTGCCGACGATCTCGACATGACGCCCGAACAACGCACCGAGCATGCGGGCTATCGCAAGCATCACTTCGCGCGCGTGATTCAGGACGGCGCGATCTACGCGCAGCCGTTCTCAGAGGGAAGCGCGGCCGCCGCAGGCAAGGCGCCGTTCGGCACCACGGCGACGAAGGTCGACGGCGGCTGGCTGATCAACGGTCGCAAGATCTTCGCGTCGCTCTCGGGCGCCGCGAACTACTACGGGGTGCTGTGTACGGAAGACAAGCCCGAACTGTCGATGAAGGACACGTTCTACATCGCAGTGCCGGGCGACGCCCCGGGTGTGACCGTCACTGGCGATTGGGATCCGCTGGGCATGCGCGGTACCGTCTCGCGTACCTTGCTCTTCAAGGACGTGTTCGTGGCGGACGAACTTCAGCTCATGCCGCGCGGCGTCTACTATCAGGCCGCCAGCCGCTGGCCGCACATGTTCATGACGCTCGCGCCCACCTATATGGGGATTGCGCAGGCGGCGTACGATTTCACCGTTCGCTATCTGCGCGGCGAAGCCGAAGGCATGGGCGCACCGGTCAAGCGTCGCATGTATCCGACCAAGCAGATCGCCGTTGCCCAGATGCACATCATGCTGGAGCAGACGCGGGCACTTTTCCTGCGCGCGTTGCAGGACGGTCGGGCCGACCCGGGCAAGGAGGCGCGCTTGCGTGCGTACGCGGCGCAGTACACGATCATGGAGAACGCCAACGAGTTGTGCCGCCTCGCGATTCGCACCTGTGGCGGACAGTCCATGCTCAAGACGCTGCCGCTCGAGCGCATGTATCGGGACTCGCGCTGCGGCGCGCTGATGCTGCCGTGGACGGCCGAGTTGTGTCTCGATCGTATCGGCCGCGAAGCGCTCTACGAACCGGGCGAACGCGACGAGTAATGTGTGGTGAGTAATGCGTGGTGGGTACGTGTGATGAGTAATGTGTGATTAGTCACGTCACGGAGAACAAGTTGACGCCATTTGTAGAAGCGCTCGCCCGTCACGCGCGCGCCACGCCTGAGCGGCTGGCGCTGCGGTGCGGTGTTGGCGAGCAAGCGCCGACGATCGACTATGCCGCGCTTTGGCGACGCATCGAGCGCGTCGGCGGTCACCTGCGTGAGACATGGCGCATTGCGCCGGGCGATCGCGTGGCCTGTCTCGGTCTGAACGACGAATTGCAACTCGAATTGCTCTTCGCCTGCGCACGTGCCGGTGCCATCTTTCTGCCGCTCAATTTTCGCCTTGCCGTGCCGGAGCTCTCGGCGATCGTGCGCCATGCAGGGGTGCGCGTGCTGTGGTTCGATGCCATGCATCGCGATACGGCGCGCCAGATCCGCGACACGCTGGAGCAGGATTCAACTACCGATCTGCCGCCGCCTGCCATCGCGCCCATCGAAGGACTGATCGCGGTGCCGTCCGTCAAGCCGGTCGAGTACCCTGACGTGCCTGCCGATGCCCCGGTGTTGCTCGCGTATACGTCCGGTACGACGGGCGAGCCGAAAGGCGCGCTTCACACGCAGGCCGGGCTGCTGGCCAATGCCGAGGCCAGTTGGTGGGCGCACGAAATGCGCGCCGACGATCATGTCCTGTCGACGTTGCCGATGTTTCACGTCGGCGGACTCTGCATCCAGACGCTGCCCGCGTTGCTGCGCGGAGCGAGCGTCACGCTGCACCCGCGCTTCGATCCGGCCGCGTGGCTGGCGGACGTGGCCGGACATCGTCCCACCCTGTCGCTGATGGTGCCTGCGACCCTGCGCGCGGTGCAGATGCATCCGGCGTGGGCGACGACCGATCTCTCCTCGCTGCGCGGTGTGATGGCCGGGTCGAGCGTGGTGCCGATGTCCGCCATCGACGCGTTCCACGACCGTGGCATTCCGCTGGGACAAGTCTACGGCGCGACGGAGACCGGGCCGGTGTCCATCGCGTTGCGTCTGGGCGAAGCGAAGGCGCATCCGGGGGCGGTCGGGCGTGCTTGTCCGGGTGTCGAAGTGCGGCTGATCGACGCGGCAGGGCAGGACGTTGCGCCGGGCGAGGTCGGCGAGATTCTCGTGCGTGCGCCGAACGTCATGCGCGAGTATTGGTCTGGGCATACCGGGCGCACGCCCGGCAATCGCGGTCTCGACGACGGCTGGTTTCGCTCGGGCGATCTGGCACGGCTGCGCGACGACGGATGCTTCGAGGTCGTCGGCCGGAGCAAGGACATGATCATCTCGGGCGGCGAGAACATTTATCCGGCAGAGATCGAAAACGCGCTGGTCGATTGCCCGGGCGTGCTTGAAGCGTCGGTGGTCGGCGTGCCGGACGAGCGGTGGGGCGAAGTGCCGGTCGCGGTCGTTGTGCCGACGCCGCACGCCCCGGCCACGCAGCAGGTCGTTCTGGATTTTCTCGCCACCCGCATCGCGCGCTTCAAACTGCCGCGCCGGGTCGTCGTGTCCGACAGCCTGCCGAAGAGCGCACTTGGGAAAGTGCAGAAACCGATTCTCATCGAGTGGCTATCGGCTTCCGCAAATTCGCAAATGGCTACCAACATTCGGTAATCAGAGCCTTTATTCAGTTTTTGTTTAAAAACGCCGAAACCCTTGTGTATAAAGGGTTTCGGCGTTTTTTTATGCCGCGATTCCGCGATGCATAAGGGAAAGTCCCTATGCGTAATCTCCCAATTTGTTACCATCCGATGAGAATCGCATTTTTTACTTTGGGAATTGCATCGCAAGATAGCGCCCATGTCGTCATCGGCGGCACATCCCGCTGATTTTTTTGCTTTCTTTGGTTTTTGAAGACGATGGACACCACCGAAGCTCATTCGGTCTCCGAGCGCGTTCTGCAGGTCCTTGTGACTGTCGCGCGTCATGGACGACCGATCGCGGCACGCGAGATCGCCGCGCAAACGAGCCTGCCGCTCTCCACGGTTTACCGCCACCTCGTGCCGCTCAAGAAGTGGGGCCTGGTGCAGGAGCACGCCCATGAGGCGCTCTATGAACCTGGTCCGGTTGGCGTGCAATTGGCGTGGGGTTTCGACCACAACTCGCATCTTGTCACCCAGGCGCGTGAAGAAATCGACGCCCTCGTGCAGCGCACCGGGGAGACCGTCGGTCTGCTCGTGGCGGCGAACGGCCAGGTCGTTTGCCTCGACATGCACGAGAGCGAGCAATCGCTGCGCTGCTCGTTCGCCAAGGGACGCGCACACCCGCTGGTGCACGGTGCATCGGCCAAGGCCCTGCTCTCCTTCCTGCCCCAGACCACCCGCGACAATCTGATCGGGCGCCAGTTGGCGGGGCAGCCGGTTGCGCAGGAGCGTCTCGTCGCGCAGGTCGAAGAGATTCGCAAGCAGCGCTACGCGGTGTCCGAGAGCGAAGTGGATTTCGGCGTCTGGGGCGTGTCGGCTCCCGTCTTTGCCGCGAAGGAACGTCTGGAAGGCACCATCACCCTGATGGCGCCGGCCGTGCGTGTGGCGCAGCGCCACGAAGAGCTGATCCGCCTCACGTTGGCGGCAGCCGAGCGTATTTCGAATCGATTGCAGTACTTTTAACCGGTTTTACCGAACCGAGACTACACGAAGGAGTACCAGATGAAATTGCGTCACATCCTGTTCACGATGGCGCTGGCCGTCACCTGCTCGACCAAAGTTTTCGCTGCCGACGACGTGTTGCGTGTCGCGACCGACGCGACCTTCCCGCCGTTCGAGTACGTGGAAAACGGCAAGCGTACGGGCTTCGACGTCGAAATGATCGAAGCGCTGGGCAAGGCCATGGGCAAGAAGGTCGAGTGGACGGATATCGACTTCAAGGGCCTGATTCCGGCCGTGCTGTCCAAGCGTGTCGACGTGGCCGCTTCGGCCATCTACATCACGGATGAACGCCTGAAGGCCGTGAACTTTACGCACCCGTACTACACCGGCGGTCTGGCCATCATGGTCAAGGCCGATAACACCAGCATCAAGGAACCGGCCGATCTGAACGGCAAGAAGGTCTCGGTGCAGGTCGGCACGAAGTCGGTGCAGTTCCTGACGGAAAACTATCCGAAGGTCTCGCGCGTGGAAGTCGAGAAGAACGACCAGATGTTCGAACTCGTGAAGATCGGCCGTGCCGACGCCGCCGTGACCGGTAAGCCGGCCGCCCTGCTGTACGCCAAGGCCAACCCGTCGGTGAAGGTGCTCGACAAGACGCTCACGATCGAGCGTTATGGCTTCGCCCTGCGCAAGGAAGACAAGGCACTGACCGAAGAGATGAACAAGGCGCTGGAGAAGGTCCGCGCCGACGGCACCTACGCCGCGCTCGTGACCAAGTACTTCGGTACCGCGAAGTAAGGCATTGGCGAAGGTCGTCTCAGGGCGAGTCCCTGAGCGACGTCCGGGCAATACCAAAGCAAGACCGGGCGGGCTGGCCGTCACTCTGAAACGGGTGACGTCGTCCGCCCAAGTAATTGGCAATAGCGCAGTAGAGCAACTGACGGAGTACGCATGGAACTCGATTTTTCGCCGGTGTGGGCAAACTGGACGGATCTGGCGCGTGGCGCGCTGGTGACCGTTGAAGTGACTGCCTGCGCCCTGGCCCTGGGCTGTGTGCTGGGTTTGCTGGTCGGCATGGGCCGCCTCAATCCGGCTAACCGCATTCGCTACGGCATCTGTACCGCTTACGTCACGTTCATTCGTGGCACGCCGCTGCTGGTGCAGCTCTTCATCCTGTTCTTCGGCCTGCCGCAGTTCAACATTCTGCTGCCGGCGTTCGTGTGCGGCGTGCTGGGCCTGGGCATCTACAGCGGTGCCTACGTTTCGGAAATCGTGCGTGGCGCCATCCAGTCGATCGAACGCGGACAGATGGAAGCCGCCCGTTCGCTGGGCATGCCCTATGGTCAGGCCATGCGCTCGGTCATTCTGCCGCAGGCAGTGGTTCGCATGATTCCGCCGCTCGGCAACGAATTCATCGCGCTGATCAAGAACTCCGCCCTCGTGTCGTTGCTCACGATTCATGACGTGATGCACGAAGGCCAGAAGATCATCAGCGTGTCGTATCGCTCGCTGGAAGTGTATCTGGCGATTGCTTTTGTTTATCTGATTCTGACCGGTGTTACCACGCTGCTGCTGCAGCGCGCCGAGAAGTCCCTGCGTGCCGGAGGTGCCGTGCAATGAGCGAAGTCAAGAAAGTCACCGGCGCCCCGATCCTGAAAATCGAAGGGCTGGGCAAGGCGTACGGCAGCCATCAGGTGCTCAAGGGCATCGATTTCGAAGTCGACGCCCGTCAGGTCGTCGTGGTCATCGGCCCGAGCGGTTCGGGCAAGAGCACGTTCCTGCGCTGCTGCAACGGTCTCGAGACGGCAGAGCAGGGCACCATCGAGATCGTGGGCAAGAAGCTCGTCGATCACGGCAAGATGATGGGCGAGAACGCGCTCAACCATCTGCGCACGGAAGTGGGCATGGTGTTCCAGTCGTTCAATCTTTTCCCGCATCTGACGGTGCTCGACAACGTCACGCTCGCACCGCGCAAGCTGCGCGGCATGAAGGGCGCCGAGGCCGACAAGCTCGCACGCGAACTGCTCGCCAAGGTGGGCCTGGCGGCGAAGGCCGACGTCTACCCGGGCACGCTCTCCGGCGGCCAGAAGCAACGTGTGGCGATTGCGCGCGCGCTGGCGATGAAGCCGCAGGTCATGCTCTTCGACGAGCCGACCTCCGCGCTCGATCCGGAACTCGTCGGTGAAGTGCTGCAAGTCATGAAGGCGCTCGCCAACGACGGTATGACGATGCTCGTCGTGACGCATGAAATGGGCTTTGCTCGCGAAGTGGCCGACGTGGTGGTCGTGATGGATCAGGGGCGCATCATCGAAGCCGGTCCGCCGGACCAGATCTTCACGGCGCCGCGCGAGGCGCGTACGCGTGAATTCCTTCAGGCGGTGCTCACGCGATCCGCGTAACGCCGTGTGAATGGTGCCTGCGCGTGAGACTTGGGGCAGCTTGGGTTGGTCAGGTGTCGCAAGGACATGCGCAGGCATTCGGTAACGATCAGGTAAGGCAAGGCAGGAAAACGAATGACAATCGATCGAGCGGTCTGGCAAGGCCGCGTGGATACCGGCGAAGCAGGCCATACGCTGCGTTTGCATCAGGTGCTGCGTGACTACGACGCGTGCGACGCGTCTGAAGTCGCTGGCGGCGCTGTGGTGCTGGGCTTTTGCAGCGACGAGGGTGTGCGCCGCAATCATGGACGTCAGGGCGCCGTTGCCGGCCCCGACATGTTGCGTCGCGCACTGGCGAGTTTGCCGGTGCAGGGCACGCCTGCGGTGTTCGACGGCGGCAACATCGTTTGTGCCGACGACCGCCTCGAAGCCGCCCAGGCCGCGCTGGGGCACCGGGTGGCCGAGGTGCTGGCCGCCGGCGCGCGCCCCGTGGTGCTCGGCGGCGGACACGAAATCGCCTACGGCACGTTCCTCGGGGTGGCGGAGCATTTCGGCGACCGTCTGCGCGACGAGCCGATGCTGATTCTCAACTTCGACGCGCACTTCGATCTTCGCGCCCAGCCGACGGCCAGCTCGGGCACGCCGTTCTGGCAGATTTCGCAGTTGCTGGCAGGGCGTCAGGCGCCGTTCCATTACGCATGTCTCGGCGTGAGCCGCTACAGCAACACCGAAGCGCTCTTTGAGCGTGCGACGGCACTCAACGTCGACTATTGGCTCGACGAGACGATGCTCGCACACCGTCTGCCGCAGATGTGCGAGCAGTTGGAGAAGCGGCTGGCGAAGGTGAGTCACGTCTACCTGACGATTGATATGGACGTGTTGCCGGGCGAGAAGGCCCCGGGCGTCTCGGCTCCGGCAGCGCACGGCGTGGCGCTCGAAGTGATCGAAGCGCTCGTGGGCGTGGTGCGTCGCTCCGGCAAGCTGCGCGTGGCGGACATTGCCGAGTACAACCCGACGTATGACCGGGACGGCCTGACGGCGCGCGTCGGTGCGCGCTTGCTGCATCCGCTGATCACACAACTGGACGTCTGAGGTTTTGCGGGGAAGTCCGGGCTGCAGGGCGGAGCGTCGGACGGTTGACCGGGCGGCGCACTTGCGCTGTGAGGAGTCGAGGCGGTGGCGCCGCAAAGCATCAGGGTTATGCGGTTGTGATGACCGATGAGTGACGCGCTGCAAAAGGTAATTTGCGCCATTCGCGAGACTTCTGCGCGACAATAGGGCGGGCGATCGAACATCGATCGCCCGCCCTATTGGTTTGGTGCAGTGCGGCACGACACGACGCGAGTCTGCGCGAGCACCAACGCAGTCGACAAGCGAGGTCAAGATGACAGAGCAGACGAAATCCCCGAGCGATACCCGTACCGAAGTCGCCACGCTGGCTGGTGGATGCTTCTGGTGTCTCGAAGCCTGCTATCAGCAACTGGACGGCGTGAAATCCGTCGTCTCCGGCTACGAAGGCGGGCATGTCGACAATCCGACCTACGAGCAGGTTTGCGAAGGCGATACCGGGCATGCCGAAGTGGTTCAGGTGACCTACGATCCGGACGTCGTCACGTTCGAGGAGATTCTGGTCGTGTTCTTCCAGATTCACGATCCGACCACGCTCAATCGTCAGGGCAACGATATCGGCACGCAATACCGCTCCGCAATCTTCTACCACGACGAAGCCCAGAAGACGGCGGCGGATCATCTCATCGCCGAGTTGATGGCCGAGATGACGTATCCGCATCCCATCGTCACGCAGGTCGTGCCCACGCAGACGTTCTGGCCTGCCGAGGCCTATCACCAGAACTATTTCCGTCAACATCCGGATCAGGGCTACTGCGCTTATGTCGTCGCCCCGAAGCTCAAGAAATTCCGCGAGAAGTTTGCGCGCCGACTCAAGCCTGCCGCCTGAGCGAGCGCACGAATGGGACGGCCGACTTGTCGGCCGTTCAGAGCAGTGTGCAGTTGTAGAGAATGTCATGCTGCGGTGAGAGCGGGTAGGGCGGCGGCTCGACTTTCGTCTTGCGGCGCGATCGCTGGGCCTCGACGTCCTGAGGAAGCGGAATGCGTCCTTTGGCCCGCGTGGACGTGCGCGCGGGCTCGGATCGCTGCTGGCACCGCGCCAGATGTTCGATGAACGTGCCGATTCGCGGCTCGGGACCCATGCGATGTTCTCGACTTTTCTCGCTTGCGCGCTTCGCTTCGTCGCCGTGGCGCTCCCGGTCCCCATGACGCTCCGCCCACGTCGTGACCCCGGCTGCACTGTAGTGAAAATCGAGAATTCGCTTGTGATCGAGCGCGACTTGCGCCGCGTGCGGACTCTCGCCATTCAGATAAGACAGTTCGCGTTCACCTGCCGCATGCAAGGCCAGATCGTCCGGTGCGCCGAGATTCGCCAGATCGGGTAGTTTGCTTCGTCCGATAGCCACGATTCGCGACCCGACATCGTATCGAAGCGCTTCCAGCGTTCCGGGCAGATACTGCGGTTCGTCGCGAAGCAACGAGGGCAGTCCCAACGCCTTGAGTCTCGCTGCGAGCAGCGCGTCGCCGCCTTCCGGGTGGAGTGCCAGTGCGGTGGCGACCGAGGTTCGGATATCCGCGTTGCGTGTGTAACGACGAGACGGGCATCCGTCCTGCGGCGTGACCAATGCCGTGAGCACGTTGTGCGTGTAGTCGTCGACATGAACCGTGCGACATTTGTGACTCGACGCCGTCACATCCTTCACATCCGTTGCACCCGTTCCCTCCGATAGCCCATCTACCCCCGCTTGCGTGTTCGGCGATGCCATCCGAATCGCGTGCCCCTCAGGCAGCCGGTTCCGGATACTCGTGAATGTCGCGGCGGCATTTGGGCTGACGGGAATCTCGCCGGTCCTGACTTGCCAGTCAGACAGTTGTGGCCAGTAACCGGGCAGCGGTTGTGATGGAACGTGCATGCAATGGCTCCTTTAGGGCACCTTAGGTGCCGTTCGAACAAAGTGGTGGAACGTGACGAGCCATCAGCCCGCAACCCTCACCGGGCCGCCCGGGTGTGCGGCGTACAGAATCAGGCACGGTTCTTCGATATCCGTGGCGTGTCCGTATGCGGCGTCGAAATGATCGAAGTAAAACGCAGCGTCGGCGGTTTCCACCGATTGCGTGACGATGGCAAAGCGTTGGTGATCGAACCGGATATCGAGATAAGCCCGGCGTAGCGGGAACCAGACGACGTATCCGGCAAACGGCAAGCTCGGCGGAAGTTCGGGCTGCGCGGGCGTCGCCGGTGCCCGGGTTTGCCCACGCGCTGTTGCCGATGTGGCGGCGCGTTGCGCATCCAGCCAGCGTCGATAGTCTTCGCGCACAGGGCGATGTTTCATGGGCAGGGCTCCAGATAAGTGACGATGACGCCTTCCAAAGCGTCGAGCGATGGTGCGGCTGTTGTTCGGATGCGGTTTTGGCGAATGCGCCCGGGATTCAGGCATTTGCTTCGGTCCGCAGCGACGGCGTTGGAAAGATGATGCCCGGGCGGGCGGGGCATGGGGTTGAGGCGCGTCCGAAAGGGGTATCGGATAACGCCCGATTTCGTGGGATCGGGACATCACGGCCACGCGCATGATCGCATCGCGTTGAGTAATTTTTAGGCTGCCGTTGAAAATTCGTATCAGTCGATTCGTTGTCGGATCAAGCATTGCGAACCGGCGCGCGGCAAGGCATTCGACGCGGTTTCGCCCGAGAATGCGCGCCACGCATGAACGTTCATATATTCATTATTTTTCGCATAGAATGGCAGCTCCCCTCCATGAAGTCTTCAGGTAGTACGCCGTGCGCCCCCTGCCTTTTCGCGATGCGTTGATGGCCATGATCGGCATCGCGCTCGTCAATATGCTGGTCGCTCTCGACCAGACCGTCGTCAGTACGGCACTTCCCTCCATCGTCGCCGAGCTCAAGGGTTTCGAGTACTACGCGTGGATTGCGAGTATCTATCTGCTGGCGTCCGTTGTGACCGTGCCCGTGTTCGGGCGGCTCGGCGACTACTTTGGCCGACGCCGCTTCGTCGTCGCCTCGGTACTCACGTTTACCTTCGCATCGCTGTTGTGCGGGCTGGCGCCCAACATGCCGTTCCTCGTGTTCGCGCGCGGCTTGCAGGGCATTGGTGGCGGCATGATGGTCGGTACGGCCTTCGCCTCGGTCCCGGACCTATTTCCCGATGCCCGCTCGCGCGTGCGCTGGCAGGTGGTCATCACCACGGCGTACGGCATCGGTACGGCGGCAGGGCCGTCGCTGGGCGGATTGCTCTCGGAACACTTCGGCTGGCGCTCCACGTTCTTCGTCAATCTGCCGGTCGGTCTGGCAGCGTTGTATTTCGTTTGGCGTTACCTGCCGAAATTTCCGCCCGCTCACAAGGACGACGTCGGCGATGTGCGCGTGGACTGGCGCGGGGCGCTGTGGATTGCGGTGGTGCTCGGCGGGTTTCAGGTCTTTATCGAGAATGTGCCGTCGCACGGCGCGTCGCCTGGCAACCTGCTGCTGATCGTTGCGGTTGCGCTTGGATGTTTCGCGTTACTGCGCACCGAACGCAGCGCAACGCACCCGATCGTGCCGCTCGACATGTTCCGCCACCCGCAACTCGTGGTGCTGTTCACCCTCTCGGTGCTGATCGGCTTTGTGATGTATTCGCTGATCTTCTTCGCGCCGCTGTTGCTGCAAGGGGGATTCGGGCTGAGTCCGCAGGCGGCAGGGCTGATCGCCACGCCGATTGCCGCATGCATTGCGCTGGGCAGCTTCATCAACACGCCGATCGTGGTGCGACTGGCCAGGCCGACCAACATGCTGGTCATCGGCTTCTGCCTGCTGGCGGTGGCGGCGACGGGCGTGGGGCTGTCTCGTCGCGATACGCCGCACGGCCTGCTTGCCATGGCGATGGCCTGCGCGGGAATCGGCATCGGCTTCATCCTGAACAACATGAACGTATTCGGTCAGGAGATTGCCGGACGGGAGCGGTTCGGCATCACGACCGCGTTGCTGCAATCGACCCGTATGGTTGGCGGCATGCTGGGTACGACCATCGTGGGCACGCTCGTCAATCACTGGTATGCACGCGGCGTAGCCGGGACCGTGTCGAGCTTCGACGGCACGCTGGCCTCCCACGCCGTCACGCGCGCGCTGGACCCGCGTATTCTTATCGATCCCGCCTTGCGAACCGATTTGCTGACCGATCTGCGGGCGATGGGTATCGACGGCACGCCGCTGGTGGAAACCGCACGTCAGACGCTGGTGAGCGCCGTGCATGCCGGCGTGTTGCTCACGGGCGTTGGCGCCATCGTCGCGGCACTGCTGGTGCGCCGCATTCGCCAGATTCAGTTTCCGAAGCACATCGACCGCACGGTCGTCGTCGCGCCGGAGTAGGCGAGGCGTAGCACCGGCGGACGGCAGGCAAGCAGCGGACACATAGGCGTCGGACGTACAAGGGGCGCAAAATGCCGGCCCGCGCCCGACCTCGTTTACAATGCGCGGTGTTTGCCGGGTGAGCCGGCATCATCGAATTTTGTGAACGAGGTTTCCATGATCATCAAGCCACGCGTGCGCGGCTTCATCTGCGTCACCACCCATCCCGTCGGCTGCGAAGCCAACGTCAAGCAACAGATCGATTACGTGAAGGCACAGGGGCCGATCGCCAACGGCCCGAAGAAAGTGCTCGTGATCGGTGCCTCGACCGGGTATGGTCTTGCCGCCCGCATCACGGCGGCGTTCGGTAGCGACGCTGCCACGCTCGGCGTGTTCTTCGAGCGACCGGGCACCGACACCAAGCCCGCAACGCCGGGCTGGTACAACACCGCCGCCTTCGACAAATTCGCCACGGAAAAGGGCCTGTACGCCAAGAGCATCAACGGCGATGCCTTCTCCAAGGAAATCAAGGCAAAGACCATCGAGACGATCAAGAACGATCTCGGACAGGTCGATCTCGTCGTGTACAGCCTGGCAGCGCCGCGTCGCACGCACCCGGAAACGGGGCAGGTGTTCAATTCGGTGCTCAAGCCGGTGGGCAAGTCGGTGACGTTGCGCGGCATCGACACGGACAAGGAAGTGGTCAAGGAATCCGTGTTCGAGCCGGCGTCTCAGGAAGAAATCGAGAACACGGTGGCCGTCATGGGCGGCGAAGACTGGCAGATGTGGATGGACGCGCTGGCCGATGCCGGTGTACTCGCTCCCGGCGCCAAGACGACCGCGTTCACGTATCTCGGCGAAAAGATCACGCACGACATTTACTGGAACGGTTCGATCGGCGCAGCCAAGAAGGATCTGGACGAGAAGGTGCTGGGCATTCGCGCCAAACTCGCCGCGACCGGCGGCGATGCCCGCGTGGCCGTCCTCAAGGCGCTGGTCACGCAAGCCAGTTCGGCCATTCCCATGATGCCGCTCTACCTGTCGCTGCTGTTCAAGGTCATGAAGGCCAAGGGCACGCACGAAGGGTGCATCGAACAGATCTACGGTCTGTACAAGGACAGCCTCTACAACGCCTCGCCGCTGCTCGACGAAGAGGGCCGCGTGCGTACCGACCAGAAGGAACTCTCGCCGGAAGTGCAGGGTGAGGTCTCGGCACTGTGGGACAAGGTGACCAACGAGAACCTGTACGAGTTGACGGACTTCGCGGGCTACAAGCACGAATTCCTGCGACTGTTCGGCTTCGAGATCGAAGGCGTGGATTACGAAGCGGACGTGAATCCGGACGTCGCGATTCCCCACCTGGTGGCGTAAGCGTCGCGCCCTCATCGGCGCGCGAATGACAATGGCCTGAATGCGGCTTGCCTGCCGCTTCAGGCCATTGTCGTTTCCGGAGGCATGTCGTCGAGGGACGCTGCGTCGTTTCCTTCTTCGGAGGCCGCTGACAGCGCCGAGATGCGCTCGGCGAGCGCGTGACAGGAGAGCGGCGACGAGCCCTCCGCCTTGTTGTTCACGATGACGAAGACGGGATGCCCCGCGAGCGCATAGTGGGCAGCCAGCGCGGCCAGTACCTCGCGGGTGGTGGGATCGGGATCCACGATCTTGTCGAACGGCGCGTATTTCGCTTTCGCCTGTTCGTACTTGTGGCCGCTGTTCAGGTTCCAGCGCACGACGAGCGGCCCGGCACCCATCTCGTCCAGTAACGCCAGCGCTGCGGCCTGACGTTCGACGTGCGGCATGCGTGCATGCAGACCGATGCAGTAGCGCACCCCCAGTTGCCCCAGCGCACGCATGAGGCGCGGCGTGAGCAGCGCGCCGTCGCGAATCTCGAGCGCGTAACACGGACCGGGTGCGACCGTGCCATCGGGCAGCGTTTCCCCAAGCGGTAGCGGCGGGAGTGCGGAGAAAAACGCTTCGATTCGCTGGATCAGCGCCGGTACGTCGCGCAGCAACTCGACGGGCAGCGGCGAGATCTGGAACACCAGCACACCGGCCTTGGGGCCGAGTCCTGCAAGGCAGGGGGCAATGAACTGTTCGTCGGCGATCCGTGCGTCGAGAAAACAGGGATTCGCGCTCAGGCCTTCGCCCTTGTCTCCGCGCACCACGGCATCCGTCACGACACTCGGCGCCTTGACCAGAAAGCGGAAATCCTTCGGGACTTGTTCGGCGTACTTCTGGTACTCGACGATCGACATCGGCTTGTAGAAAGACCGGTCGATCCCGACGCAACGTAGTACCGGATGACTGGCGTATGCGGTGAGCCCCTGCCGTGAGAGTTTGGTATCGCTGTAATCGTCGTCCCAGACGATGCCCTTCCAGCCGGGGAACGACCACGATGACGTGCCCAGACGAACATTGGCGGGCAGTCGCTTGCCAAGCGCGCGCGTGGCAGGCGCGACGTCGGCGGCGCCGACGCCGCGGCGTGAACCACCGCTGCGGCGGGAGGTGTCGGCGTCGTCATGAGCCGCCGCGTCGGAACGGGAGGCGGCCGACTTGCCATCGACCTGCCTGGCACGTCCGCCCGGCGCAGGATCGTCAGGCGGCGTGCCAAACAGATCGAACTGGCTCATCGATTCTCGTACATGTAACGGCGCGACCAGGGCAGTTGCTTGGCCGATTGCCCCGCCTTGCGGCAAACGATTTGGTAGATCGAGACGTGATCGTGCTCGAACGCATACGCGCAACCGGCGAGATACACGCGCCAGACGCGGAATCGCTCTTCGCCGGCCAGCTCGCGCAGACGCGGGGCATGGGCTTCGAAACGTTCCGACCAGAGCGTGAGGGTACGGGCATAGTGACGGCGCAGGCTTTCCACGTCGCTTGCCTCCAGACCGCCGCGTTGCATCGACTCCAGCGCCAGGCTGATGTGCGGCAATTCGCCGTTCGGGAACACGTACTTATCGATGAATTCGCCGCCGCCCATCGCCGTCTCGCCGCTATCCGGATCGGTCGACGTGATGCCGTGGTTCATGGCCACGCCGTCGTCCTTGAGCAGCGATGCCATCTTTGCGAAGTAGTCCTTCAGCTGCTTGCGGCCCACGTGCTCGAACATGCCGACGCTCGTGATACGGTCGAACTGACCTTCCACATCGCGGTAATCCTGGATGCGAATCTCGATCTTGTCTTCCAGTCCGAGCTTGCGAACCCGCTCGGTGGCCAGATCGAACTGGTTCTGCGAGAGCGTAACGCCCACACACTTCGCGCCGAATTTCTGCGCAGCGCGAATGACCAGTGCACCCCAACCGCAGCCGATGTCGAGCAATGTCTGCCCGGGGCGAAGGCCGATCTTCGTCAGGATGTGATCGATCTTCTTCTCTTGCGCCGTGTCGAGATCTTCGTCGCCATTTTCGAAATAGGCACACGAATAGACCATGTTCTTGTCCAGCCAGAGCTGGTAGAACTCGTTCGACACGTCGTAATGAAACTCGATCGAGCGCTTGTCGGACTTCTTGCTGTGATTGAAGTGGCGCACGGCACGCTCCAGCGGGCCGATAGTCGTCAGACTGCTACCGGCGAGCGCATAGCTCATGTCGATGACGTCGGCGAGCTTGCCCTCGACGTCGATTTCGCCCTTCACGTACGCCTCGCCGAGATTATCGAGGCTGGGACTTAGCAGGCGCGTCATGGCCGCAGGGCCGTTGATGCGCAACGTTACGCTGGGATTGTCGAAGGCACCGAAATCGTATTGCTGTCCATTCCAGAGCGCGAGGCGGATGGGCAGGTTCGACGATGTCTTGACACCGCTTACCCAGTTTTCGAGTTTTTTCTCCCACAACATGGATGTGCTCCAAGTGTCACCAAAAAAACTGCAATCCGTACCGTCGGCACGGTGACGTCTCCTCGTCAAAAACGGGCGGGCAGGCGTACCGCGTCGGCGTAGCCGACACAACGTTCAGGGGGACAGGCGCGCAATGCGCCAGGCTCCGTCGGCAAGCCGGAAAAATTTGATGCGATCGTGCAGGCGCGATTCGCGACCCTGCCAGAACTCGATGGCATCCGGCACGAGCCGGTAGCCACCCCAGTGCGGCGGGCGCGGCGGGGCGTCGCCAAACTGGCGCCGGAACTCCGCTTCGCGTTGCTCGATGATGGTTCGGTCTGCCACTTCGGCGCTTTGCACCGAGGCCCAGGCGCCCAGACGCGAGCCCACCGGGCGCGAATGGTAATAGGCGTCGCTTTCCTCCGCGCTCACCTTCTCGACACGTCCCTCGATGCGCACCTGACGCTCGAGTTCGATCCAGTGAAACAGCAGGCAGCCGTAGGGCGTCGCCGCCAGTTCCTGCCCCTTGCGCGATTCGTAATTCGTGAAGAACGTAAAGCCGCGCTCGTCCACGCCCTTGATCAGCACGATGCGCGCATCCGGGCGGCCTTCGGGTGTGACGGTGGCGAGCGTCATCGCGTTCGGCTCGGCCAGTTGGGCCGTGAGCGCTTGCTCAAACCAGAGTCGGAATTGGTCGAACGGGCTGGACGCCACGTCGGTCTCGGAAAGGGAGCCGAGGGCGTAGTTTTTGCGCAGGTCCGCGAGAGAAAGCGTCTGAGTCACGACGATCGTAGTCGGTCTGTAGCGGTTGGGGGGTTGCGACACAGTATAGCGAAGAGTCGGCAAATGTGCGCACGTGACGATTTGTCGCGTCGACCGAATATCAATCCTCCGAATGCCCCGCGGTGCGGGCGTTTCGCGCTATGTGCTTGATATTTAATGAGTGAAGTAATTGGGCGGCGTGTCGCTGTCGTTCCGAAAATCGCCCGCAACGACAACGGCAAATCCATCCCGGTGGCATGGGCATTGCTTTGCCAGTTGCTGGCAATGCGCCACGCCAGCGTGTGCAGTGTGTGCAGCGTGTGGCTCGTTGGTTAGGACTCAGGTCTCAGGGGCAGGGGCTCAAGGTTTGTCGCGGCCGTGGTCGACGCCCGACGGCGATGCGGCCGCCGCGGGCCGGCTCGCACGTCCCGTGGTGCCGGAGGCAGGACCCTGGCCGGTGCTGGTGCCCGTGCCGTTGGCGCCCGGCACGGGTTTGACAGTGGCCGGGTTGCGGCTCGGCGGATGTTGCAGGCTGGCGAGCAGTTCCCCACACGGGCTGTCCTTGCCGGGACCCAGTTCCAGCAGCGGCACGAGCGCGGTGTACGGGGCGAGCACGCCCAGTGCGATCGCACCGCCCGCGCGCGCAACGAGGGTCGGCACGTTCACGCCGACGTCCGGGTGCTTGAACGTTCCTTTCACATACAGCGGCGAGCGCAGCGAGAGCAGTCCGAAGTGTTTCGGCTCCGGACGAATCGTCAGGTTGAAATGTTCGCGTTTGAGATCGACCTGGCCGGTCACGCCAATGCTCGTATCGTCGGTGTCGATTACGAACGTGCGGGTATCCATGACCCCGTCGCGCACCGCAAAATCCGCTGCCGCGCATCGCATCTCGATCTGCTTGTCGCCAAAGAGCTTGGTCAGCACGATGTTGCCCACGTTGAGGCCCATGTACTGCAGCAGCAGCTTGCTTACGGATCCCCGGTCGATCAGCGTCTTGATTTCGCCGTTGGACGACCCCGCCAGCGCGGCAATCGAGTTGCCGGTGGCGGTGAGCGCTGCGTCGCCATTGACTTCGCCGACGCTCGTCTTCATCAGGTCGACTTCGGGCAGCAATTGCTTCATCTTCAGATGTCGCAGCGAGACCTGCGAATCGACCTTCATCGGTTCGGTCTGCCCGTTGAGTACCAGTGTCGATGTGATGCGCCCGCCTGCCACGCCGAATTCCAGCGGACGCAGCGAAAGCACGCCGTCGTCGAGCACGAGGTGGGTGACGAGATTGTCGATCGGCAGACTCTTGTCCCTGATGATCTTGCGGCCGGTGAATTGCACGTCTGCATCGATGGCGCGCCAGCGGTCGGTCCTGAACGGGTCGACCGGCAAGACCTTGTCGGACGGCGGCGCTTTCGGCTTGCCCGACAGATCGCTGCCGCCGGAAGGATTCTGGCCGCCAATGGCCGGGCCGAGATCGGCGAGCCGCAACTGATTCGATACGACTGCGCCTTGCAAAACGTTGCGCGGGGCACGCTGACGGAAGACGAGTGTGCCCGACAGGTCGCTCTGCCCGACCTTGCCCTGGAAGCGCTCGTAGCGCCACACGCCCGCCGTGTGCAACAGGTGGCCGTTGGTCTCGTAGGAGGGAGTATCCGGCAACAGCACCCCGGTGATCGGATACAGGTCGGCCATGGTCGGGCCGGCCAAACGCAGATGCATGTCGAGGGCCGAGAGCGTCGCCGGATTCGTGAACGTGCCGTTCGCGGCGATCTGCGTGCGCCCGATGCGCACGCTCGCGTCAAGCGGATAGGGCTCACCGGCGTCTTCCAGCGAGAGCACGTCTCCCCCGCGCGCCTTGCCCGTGACAGCGACTTTTCGGAACGTGCCCTTGAGCGTGACGCCAATGCCATAAGGCGCCTGGCCGTCGATCGTGGCGATGTTGGCGCTCAGGTCGAGTTGCTGCGGCACGAGATTCGCGCGGATCACGCCGTCTTCCAGAATCAGACGGCCTATGCGCAGTTTCCAGGGCGATGGCTTGCCGTCGCCCTTGGTGAATGTCCAGTTGTTCTGTCCGTCGGCCCGTTGCTCGACGATCACCTTCGGCGCGGACAGCGCGACCTCGGGCAGGACCACGTGTTTGTCGAGCAACGGCAGCCATTCGAGAGAGAAAGTAAGCCGGCCGACCGAGATCATGTTCGGCGTGTCGCTCCACGCGACGTTGCCTAACACGATATCATTCGCGATCAGGCGAGGCCGCGGCAGCCAGCGCCCCAGACCCGGGGCCTGTGCATTCGGGGCCAGCCAGTGCAGCGAGAGGTCGCCCCGAATTTCGAAGGGGCGTCCGGTCGCGGTGCTCACTTCCCGGTTGATGAAGGGCCGGGCGTAGTTCCAGTCAAACCACGTGATGAACGCCGCGAATGCCAGCACGATGGCGACCACCGTGATCGCCAGCCATTTCAAGGACGTTACCCATCGCATCATGAACAGTACCCCGTCGATCGTTGTTGCTCCGGTGCCTGCCACGCCATCGGAGGTGGATTATGACGCGAACCGCCGTTTCGGCGGCCTCGCGCGTTTGTACGGTGACGACGGTCTCGCGCGCTTGCGTGAAGCTCACGTGGCCGTCATCGGCATCGGCGGCGTCGGCTCGTGGGTGGCCGAAGCGCTGGCGCGAAGCGCCGTGGGACGGCTCACACTCATCGATCTCGATAACGTCGCCGAAAGCAATACCAATCGTCAGGTGCATGCCCTCGATGGCAACTACGGAAAACCGAAAGTTGCCGCGATGGCCGAACGTATCGTGGCCATCAATCCCGGTTGCCAGCTTACGCTCATCGAGGACTTCCTAGAGCTCGAAAATCTCGACACGATGTTAGCCGGCGGCTTCGACTGGGTGGTCGACGCCATCGACAGCGTTCGGGTGAAGACGGCGCTCATCGCGTGGTGCGTGGCGCATAAGCAGCGTCTGATCACCGTTGGCGGCGCGGGCGGTCAGATCGATCCGACACGGATTCGCATCGACGATCTCGCCCGCACGATCCAGGATCCGCTGCTTGCGAAAGTGCGTGCGCAGTTACGCAAGCAACATGGCTTTGTCCGTGGTCCGAAAGCCAAGTTCAACGTGCCGGCCGTGTACTCGGACGAGCCGTTGCAGTATCCGGAAGCGGTATGTGCACCGGGGGAAGCGCCCGATGCCGCTGCGGGCCCGCAAGGCCTGAATTGCGCCGGTTTCGGTTCGAGCATGTGTGTTACAGCGACATTCGGCATGGCAGCCGCTGCTCACGTTTTGAAGCAGGTAACGAAGGTCGGACGTTGAGAGGGCACTGACGTGCCCGAGATTTTCCCGCGCCTCGCGCGCGGCGTCTGTAACCAAAAGTTACGAATCGGGAGGTGGCGGGAGGCGGGCGGGGAGGTAGGGCGGGCAAGCGGCGCGAGGGCGCCAATCCGGGGTAATCGCAAACGCGCCGTTGCGGGATTCGTCGACGTCCCAAACAACACCGGCCGGGCGTGTTGAAGTGACCCCCGGCCGTTGCATGTTTACCGCTGTCGTTCAATGCGCGATGTTTCGTTATGTATGCCGAAACATCGCATGGGAAACGCGTTGGGGGTGGACGCTGGAGCCGCATCCGCGCGGCTTACCGCGTCCGCCAGGCGGCTTACCGCAACTCTCGGCGCAACACTTTGCCGACCGGTGTCTTGGGCAGCTCGGTGCGGAACTCGATCACGTGCGGCACCTTGTAGTTCGTCAGATGCTGGCGGCAGAAGTCGATGATGGCCTTTTCGTTGAGATCCGGCGACTTCTTCACGATGACTGCCTTGACCGCTTCACCGGTGCGCTCGCTCGGCACGCCCACCACGGCGGACTCTAGTACGCCCGGGCACATTGCAAGGACGCTCTCGACTTCGTTCGGGTAGACGTTGAAGCCGGACACGATGATCATGTCCTTTTTGCGGTCGGTGATGCGCACGTAACCCTGGTCGTCCATCGTGCCGATGTCGCCGGTACGCAGCCAGCCATCCGGCGTAATGGTCTTGGCGGTCTCGTCGGGGCGGTTCCAGTAGCCCTTCATCACTTGCGGGCCGCGTACGCAGATCTCGCCTTCCTCGCCAAAGCCCAGGGCTTCGTTGGCATCGTTGCGGATGCTGACTTCCGTCGAAGAAATCGGCAGCCCGATGGAGCCGTTGAATTCGCTGCCCAGCGGGTTGATACACACGGCGGGCGACGTTTCGGTCAGGCCATAGGCTTCGATCAGGGGGTGCCCCGTGACCTTCTGCCAACGCTCGGCCACAGCCCGTTGCACGGCGGCGCCGCCGCCCAGCGCGCACTTGAGCGCACTGAAATCGAGCTGGTCGAATCCCGGCGTATTGAGCAGTCCGTTGAAGAGTGTGTTCACCCCCGTCATGAACGTGAACTTCCACTTGCCGAGTTCCTTCACGAAGCCCGGCATGTCGCGCGGATTGGTAATGAGCAGGTTCAGGGCGCCGAGTTGGAGGAATACCAGACAGTTCGCCGTCAGGCAGAAGATGTGATACAGCGGCAAGGCGGTAACGATGATCTCCTTGCCTTCTTCGAGTCCCGAGCCGATCCATGCCCGTGCCTGCAACATATTGGCGATCATGTTCCGATGCGTGAGCATGGCGCCCTTGGCCACGCCTGTCGTGCCGCCGGTGTATTGCAGGAACGCGATGTCGTCGTGCCCGAGCTGTGCTTCCTGCAACTTCGCGCGTGCGCCCAGCGCCATGGCGGTGCGCATCGGCACCGCGTGCGGGATGTTCCACGCCGGCACCATCTTCTTCACGTGCCGCACAACGTAGTTCACGATCCAGCGCTTCGGTGCGGGAACCAGATCGCCGATGGCCGTCGTGATGACATGCTTGACCGGTGTGTTGGGCAGCGCCTTTTGCAGTGTGGCGGCGAAGTTCTCGATCACGAGAATCGCCGCGCAGTCCGCGTCCTTTAACTGGTGTTCGAGTTCGCCCGCCGTATATAGCGGGTTGACGTTCACGACGACCATGCCTGCGCGCAGGATGCCGAACACGGCAACCGGATATTGCAGCAGGTTCGGTGACATGATTGCCACACGCGAACCGCGTTGCAAACCGGGCAAACTTTGCAAATACGCGGCGAAGTCACGCGACTTGCGTTCGAGCTCGGCGAAGGTCAGCGTGACACCCAGATTGGTGAACGACGGACGGTTCGCGAACTTCTGGCAGCTTTGCAGGAACAGATCGTTCAGCGAACGATACGTGTTGACGTCAATCTCGGCCGGCACGCCGGGCGGATAGCTCTTGAGCCAGACTTTTTCCATGAGCGCCTCCTTGAGTGTGGTTTTTATCGCATCGTGAGCGCCGGGGGAAGAGCGGGGGCGGCTCGATGCGTCGTTTCATCGCATGTCGTGTGGGGGCGCGAGCGGGGCGTCTCCTTGCCCGATTCTGTCTCGCTGCGCAGCGGGTGCGCCATTCGATGCGTTGCAAAAAGCCGTAGCATACCGTGCCGTCTCCGGGGCGAGCACATGGAAAGCCCTGATTTGATGCGGGTTTGCGTGGAGTAATTGTTCTAGCGGCAAAGGCTTGCCAGTGAGGGCGATTCCGCGCTAATCCCGCATGGAAAGCCGGATGCGGCGGGCAAATCGGGGATATGACAAAAGATTTGCAAAAAACACTTGCGTGGCTCGTTGGTTTCTTACATAATTCTGTTCTCACAGCGCGGCTGTAGCTCAGTTGGATAGAGTACTTGGCTACGAACCAAGGGGTCGTGGGTTCGAATCCTGCCAGCCGCGCCACCTATTTCGAGGGTCTCCTCACGGAGACCCTTAGTTTTTCGGGAGAGTCCTTCCCGGTGACGTGCCGAGTGTCTTGCACCGGTGGCGTTGTCGAGAGGGATACGTCGACAGATTAGTCCGTCGGCATCTCGTGCAGTAAGTGCGGCTGTAGCTCAGTTGGATAGAGTACTTGGCTACGAACCAAGGGGTCGTGGGTTCGAATCCTGCCAGCCGCGCCAACTCAGTTGGCAAAAACGCTCCAGAGGCGAAAGCTTCTGGAGCGTTTTTCGTTTACCTCTTACCTTTCACCTCTTGCCTCTGGCTTCTTACGTCGTGCGGGGAGGTGGGGCACCGCGCTTGAGATGCCCGTCGTTCCCGCGCAGCTGACGCAACGAAGCTCAACCTGCCTTCGACTCAGTTGACTCGGACGACCCGGTCGAGCCGGTTGACTCCGTCTGCCATCCCAGGCCAAGCGCCTTTTGCAGTGTCACAAACGACTTGAGCAATTGGGCGTCGCCGGCGATGCGGTCCTGCTCGGCCGAAAAGCGCGTGCGTTCGGCATCGAGCCAGTCCAGCGTGCTGGCCGTGCCTGCGCGATAGCGCTGACGCGTCAACGTCGCTGCGCGCGATGCGGAGCCCTCCACGCTGCGCAACCGGTAGACGTTCTCGCGCTGATGTCCATAACGGGCAAGCGCCACGTCGGCATCGCGCAGCGCGGTGAGTACCGCACTTTCATACTTCGCCTGCGCCTGATCGCGGCCCGCCTTCGCGCCGTCTACGCCAGCCTGCACACGGCCGAAGTCGAGTACGTTCCATTGCAGTCGCGGCAACGTCATCCAACTGAAGTTGTCCTTGCGCACGAGATGGCCGGGGTCCAGCGCCGAATAGCCAAGCTCGCCCATGATCGAGAGTTTTGGAAACCAGTTTGCCGTCTGCACGCCGATCTGCGCATTCTGCGAAGCCAGGCGTCGCTCGGCGGCCCGAATGTCCGGACGCGCCTGCAACAACGCAGACGGATCGCCGATGGCGACCTTCGCCGGCACGCTCGGCAGCGCCTTCGATGTCTTCAGTTCGTCGTCCAATGCCCCCGGCGCGCGACCGGTAAGTAGTGCCAACTGGTCGAGCGATTCGATGACGTCTGCCTCCAGCGGCAGCACGCGCGACTGCGTTTGTTCGACTTGCGTGAAGATTCGCTCCACATCCAGTTCCGAGGCGACGCCGCCTGCACGGCGTTGGCGCGTCAGGTCGAGCATTTCGCCTTCCAGTTTCGCAGAGTCGCGTACCAGTGCGAGGCGGGCCTGCTGATCGCGCAGCGCGACGTAGGTCTGTGCCACCTCGGCGGCCAGTTGCACGTGGGCATCGGCAAGATCTTCGGACGCGGCGTCTGCGTCCGCGCCGGCGGCCTCCACCGCGCGGCGCGTGCCGCCGAACAGATCGATTTCCCAGCTCGCGTCGAAACCCGCGATGTAAAGATCGATCGGGCCGCGCCCACCGCCGCCGCCATTGCCGGTGAGTGCCCCCAGATCGGGCGAGCGCGTGCGCAGGGTGGCAAGGTCGACGGTGGCCTTCGGCAGCAGATCGGCCTGATGGCTGCGCAGGCTCGCGCGCGACTGCCGCACCTTCGCCTGCGCCGCACGAATATCCGGGCTGTGGGCGATGGCGTCGTCGATCAGTGCGGTGAGTTGCGGATCGTTCAGTGCCGTCCACCAGCGAGCGACACCGGGTGCGTGCGGCTCGACGCCTTCACCTGCATGGGCAAACGTGCCTCCGGTGCGAAGGGCGTCGCCCGCGACCTCGGGCGCACCGCGATAGTCGGGGCCGACGGTGCAGCCTGCAACGAGAAAAGCGGCCGCAACGGCCAGCGTTCTGAGATGAAAAGTCATGATCGATCAGTGCCCGCCGGAGGAGAAGCCGGCCGGTTGCTTGAGCATCAGGGCGAGCGGCACGCAAAGCAGCAGCGCGATACCCAATGCGTAGAAAGTCTCGGAAAACGTGATCACGCTCGCCTGTCGCGCGATCTCGGCAGCAAGCTGCGCGCTGGCCTGCAACTGCGCATGCACCATGTCGCCGGTTTGCGCGAAGAAGCCTGCGGCATTCGCAGACAAGTGTTCCTGTCCCATCGGATTGTTGGCGGTGAGCGACTCGCGAAGAATGGCGTCGTGATAGTCGGTGCGACGGTCGATGAGCGTGCCCAGCAGGGCCAGCCCGACCGAGCCGCCGAGGTTGCGCGCCATGTTGTAGAGTCCGGCGGCGTCGCCGGCATCCTGCGCGTCCACCGCCGCCATCGACGCCTGATTGAGCGGCATCATCGCGAGCATCTGTCCGACACCCCGCAGCAGTTGCGACAACGTGAAGTCATGGCCCACGCTTTGCGCCGTCAGATCGATGTCGAGCATGCAACTCGCGAAGAAACTCAACAGGCCGAGAATCACCAGCAGACGAATGTCGACGCGGCTGATGAGGCGCGGCAGGAACGGCATCATCAGAAACGCCGGTAGCCCGGAGAGCAGCATGATGTTGCCCGACTGCTGCGCGTTATACCCCGCAATGGTCGCGAGAAATTGCGGCAACAGATACGACACGCCGTACAGTCCGGCCCCGACCGTGAACACGATGTAAATCACGCTCGCATAGTTCTTGTTGCTGAGCAGCGAGAGCTTGACGATGGGCTTCTCGGCGGTGAACTGCGCGACCAGCATCATGCCGATGCCGATCACCGACAGCACCGACAGCCAGACGATCATGTGCGAGTCGAACCAACGCTCGCGCTGGCCTTCTTCGAGCACGACAGTCAGCGAACTCAGGCCGATCGCCAGGCCCACGATACCGAGCCAGTCGGCCTTGAAGAACGCCTCGAGGTTGGTCGGCTCGCGCTTCAGGCCGAGCATAAGCAGCGTCACGATCGCGGCCGAGAGCGGCAGATTCAGGAAGAAGCACCAGCGCCAGTTCGCATTCTCCGTCAGCCAGCCGCCGACCACCGGTCCGAGCAGCGGGCCGAGCAGCACGATCAGCCCGAACATCGCCATGCCGACGCCCATCTGGTGGCGCGGCAGGCGCGTTCGGATGATCATCTGCGCCGTGGGAATCATGGCGCCACCGGCAAAGCCCTGTCCGATGCGCCCGACGACCATTTCCGTCAGACTGCCCGACGCACCGCACATCATCGAGAACAGCGTGAAGAACACGGCGTTGAGCATCAGAAAACGCCGCAATCCGAGCACGCGCGTGAGCCACGCCGCGAGCGGAATCATGACGATTTCCGACATCAGATAGCCGGTGGAAATCCATGTGCCCTCGGTGCCGGAAGCGCCGATCTGTCCCTGAATCTGCGGCAGCGCCGAGTTCGTGATCGAGATATCGAGCGTGGCCAGCAGCGCGCCGAGCGCACCGGCCGCGACCGCGATCCAGTCCGACGCCGATGCATTGGCTGGCGTTGCTGCGCGAACCGGCGCGACCTGCGGGGCGTCGGCTGCGGCGTCCGACCTAGCCATGGCGGACTCCCGTGGGCGATGGGGCGGCATCGGCGTTCGATGGGGCGTTCATGACCGGATCTACACCGAAGCCGAGCGGCGCGCTCAGCGAGAGTTGTGCCGGCGCGTCCGGCGGCGTGGTCGCGTGTTTCGCGCGCGCCGGCGATGTCGCAGACGTAGCGGGCGTAGAGGATGCCGCAGCACCATGCGTGTCGACGTCGGCCGTGACCGAGAGACCCGGCAGCAGTACCGCGCGCATCGATTCCGGCGCGTCGAGTCGAATGCGCACCGGCACGCGTTGAACGATCTTCGTGAAGTTGCCTGTCGCGTTCTGCGCGGGCAGCAGCGCGAACTGCGAACCCGTGCCCGGCGACAGCGAATCGACGACACCGTGGATCCGCTCGCCAGGCAGGGCGTCGACATGAATGGTGACCGGTTGGCCGGGGCGCATGTGGCCGACCTGCGTTTCCTTGAAGTTTGCCGTCAGATAGACGTTCTGCACCGGCACGACCGTGAGCAGGCGCGTGCCCGGCTGGGCAAACTGGCCCACACGTACCGCGCGATCGCCAACGCGTCCGGCCAGCGTGCTCTTGACGACCGTGTCGGCGAGATCGAGCTCCGCCTTGCGCGCGCTCGCCTGTGCGACGGCCAACTGCGCCTTTGCCTGAGCAAGCGCGGCGGTGAGGGTATCCGTCTGACGCTCGGCCGACTGGAGGCTGGCTTCGTTGCTCTTGAGCGACGCTTGCGCGCGAGTGCTGGTGTTGCGCAACTCGGCCAGTCGTTCGTCCGTCTCCGCCCCCGTGGCCACGAGCGGCGCGTACCGCGAGACCTGACCGGCGGAGTACGCGGCATTGGCGCGTGCGCTATCGAGTTCGGCACGAGCCTGCGCGATGGCCGCTGCGTGCTGCGACAGCTCGGCCTGCGCGCGGGCGACATCGGCTTCGCGCGCAACGACGGTCGCGGCGGCTTCATCGTACGCGGCCTGATACTGACGTGCGTCGAGCCGCACCAAGGGCTGACCGACACTGACCGTCTCGTTGTCGCGTACGAGCACTTCCGTCACGTAACCACCGACCTTCGGCGCAACGGTCATGCTGTCGGCCTGCAGATAGGCATCGTCCGTGGATTCAATGAAGCGCCCCACGAACCACCAGTGCGCCCCCCATCCGAGACCGGCGACGACGCCCAGCGCCAGCGCGCCCAGCAGAATTCGCTTGCGACGCGGGTTCGCCGGCGGCGTTGTCTGGCCGGGCGTTCCGGTGTGTTCCTGCGCTTTGCCGGACGGGGCCTGCACCGGGCCACCCGGCGTCTTCACCGAATCGGAAGGCTTGACCTGTGCTGCGTTGGTCATGGGGATTTCCTCAAATTATTCCAGTTGGCAGAATTATTCCAGTTGATCGATTTATGTCAAGTGTTATATTTTTGACGAAAGTTTTTGCAAGCAAGGGGATACATGACAGGGACTTCACGTGCCGGGCGGGTTCAGAGCACTGCTGCGCGGCCGCGCCATGCGGTCGACACCGGGTATCAGCGTGGCGAGGAAACGCGTGCGCGCATCATCCTCGCGGCGATCAAGTGCTTTGGCGAGTACGGATTTACCGGCGCGTCCACGCGCGACATCGCGAACGCCGCAGGGGTGAACGCGCCCGCGCTTCAGTACTACTTCGATAACAAGGAAGGGGTGTACAAGGCGTGCGTCGAGTACATCCTGGAACTGGTGCTGGCACAGATGGGCGAAGCCATCGACGCGGCCGAGCGTGTCGTGGCCGACCCGAACGCCACCGACAAGCAGCTCATCGACGCCTTCTGTGAGCTTCAGCACCGCAAGGGCGGTTTCATGGAGAAGGGGCCCGAGATCGAAGGCTGGCACATGTTCATGGCACGAGAGCAGGCCGGGCTCGGGCCGGAAGCCGGGTTCAAGGTGTTTCACGAACGGTTCTCGAGCCGCCTCGCGTCGGTCGGCGCTAACATCGTGACGCGGCTCGCAGGCGTTTCCCCGAACGACGAAGCGATGCGTATTCGTGCGGTGTGCATCAGCACGCTGGGCATGGCGTTTCGCGTGATGCGTCGCTCCGTCGATTGCTCGATGGGGTGGGGCACCGAGCCGAACCCCGAGCGCAACCGGATGGTGCGCGAAGCCGTGCTGGAGCAAACGCGCTTTCTTCTGGAGCGCACCGTCAAGGAGCGCAAGGCCGCCGCGAAGTGAGCGGCAGGGCGGGCGGCAAGACAGCGGCAGGCCAGTGACGGGCGAGCCATGACGCATGGCTGAGCAAGCCAGGCCGTACCGCATGAAAAAAGGGGCACCGTGTACCGACCGGTGCCCCTTTCGCTTTGTGTCGACGCAGGCTCAGGACTGCATCATGCACGCGTCATCGTGCGTCCCTGTGGCTGGCCGTCGTGTTTGCGATACCAGAGGAAGTAGATGAGCAGCACGGCGACCACGAACGGCACGCCGAAAATCATCGTCATGCGGAACACGCCGGTGAAGAGCGTCGTGATCATGATGGCGGCCATCAGCCCTGCGCCGAGCAGCGTGAGCCACGGAAAGCCCCACATGCGAAATGCGAGCGGCGCGTGATGCTCGCGCCGCCATGCGCGGCGGAAGAAGAAGTGCGTGACGAAGATCATCATCCACGTGAGCATCGCGCCGAACATCGAAATCGCCATCATGAACGTGAACGATGACTCGGGGTACAGGAAGTTCACGAGCGTGGCGAGTGCAATGCCGAGCGTCGAGAGCAGCAGGGCGGCGAGCGGCACGCCGCGCCGGTTCACTTCGCCGAAGCGAGCCGGGGCGTAGCCGGCGCGCGAGAGCGAGAACATCATGCGCGTGGTGATGTAGAGCTGGCTATTCATCGACGAAAGTGCGGCAATCAGCACCACAAAGTTGATGACTCCGGCCGCCCCCGGAATGTTGATGGCCTGCATCGCTTTGACGAACGGGCTTTCGTCCTGACCGGCGGCAGTCCACGGCACGATGGCGAGCATCAGCGCGAGCGTGAGCAGATAGAACAACACGAGGCGCACGACGGTCGAGCGGAAGGCGCGCGTGACCGCGCGCTCGGGATTCTCCGCTTCGCCGGCGGCCACGGCGATCATCTCGATGGACAGATAGCTGAAGATCGAGATGATCACGGCCACCCACATACCCCAAAGTCCCTTCGGGAAAAAGCCGCCATGCGCGGTGTAGTTCGCAAACCCTGCCGGTGCATGCCCCGCGCTCGCGACCGAATTCGGGGCAATGAAGACCACGTACGCGCCGATGAAAATGAAGAGAACGATGGCCGTGATCTTGATGAGGGAAAAGCCGTATTCGATCGCGCCGAACAGATTCACCGACATGGCGTTCACCAGCACCAGCGCAGCGGAAAATCCTGCGACCCAATACCAGCCCGGCACTTGCGGGAACCAATACTTCATGTACACGGCAATGGCGCTCACTTCCGTGCCCACGGCGAGCACGATGCACGACCAGTAGGCATAGCGCACCAGAAAGCCTGCCCAAGGACCGATGTAGTGCTCGGCGTAAGCACCGAACGAACCCGATGTGGGGTGCGCGACCGTCATCTCGGCCAGGCACCCCATGAGCATGAGTGCGATCAGCGCACCGATGCCGTAGGAGACGAGCACGCTCGGTCCGGCGAAGCCGATGGCAAAACCGCTGCCGAGAAACAGGCCGGTGCCGATGGCGCCGCCAATGGCGATCATCGCCATCTGGCTGGCGGTGAGCGAGCGCCGCAGACCCTGCTCGCGCCGGGTGATGTGCGAGAAGTCGCGGGACTTGCCTGAAGACGAAGACTGAGGGGGCTGGGGAATACGCGTCATGTCAAACCTCTTGGACACCGTGGCGCGCATCCGGCGACGCACGCGATATCCACGTGAGTACTGCATTGCTTGCCATCGCCCGCCGGTGCGACGCCCACATACGCAAACGCCGGCACGAACGGGCCCCGCCGCCCCGGTGAGAGCCGGGGCGGGTCATACGAACCGCAAGACGCTGAAGTCTTCCGGTAGCAAAGGCGCGAGCGAGTCGCGCCTGCCGTTCAGAAGATGTGGCGGATGCCCGTGCCCACGCCGACTTGCGTCGAGTTGCCCGGCAGTTCGACGCGAGCGGCGCCGCTGACCTTGTTGTAGTCGACGGTGCCGTACAGTTGCGTGCGTCTGGACAGCGCGTACTCCGCGAGCAGCACATACGTGTAGCGACGGCCCGAACCGGCGTCGCCCGCCTGCGCGTTGATGTTCTTGATGTCGTCGAAGTACGCCGCGCCGGTAATGGCGAGGTTCGGCATGGCCTGAATGGTCGTGCCGAGATAGAACGTCATGTCCTTGCGCGGATTGTCGTTCAGGTTGCCGGTGGTGACCGAGTGGGCCGGATCGTTGAGCGTGCCGTCGAGCCAGCCGCTGCGATCGCGTCCGCCCATGTAGCCCACGAACACCTTGGCGATGGACACGCTGTAGATGCCGCCCAGCCCCCACATCTGCTGCACACGCTTGGCGGCGTCGCGCGCCTGCTGATAGACGCCAGCGACCTGGAACGGCCCCATCGCGTAAGCGGCGCGCGCGCCCCAGTAGTTGCTGGCGGCCATCGTACCGGCCGTGTTGCCGAAGCCGTAGGTCGCGCCCACCGACAGGCCGCCGAACGTGCCCGCATAGCTCACGGCGTTATCCACGCGCCCGCGCGTGATGTTGTACATCCAAGAGTTGTTCGCGTAGTTACCGATGGTGAGCGGATCGAAGTCGCCGTAGACGTTGAACGCCTCGGTCGCCTGGCGGCCGATCTTGATCGTGCCGTACTGGTTTTGCAGGCCGACAAACGCGTAACGATCGAACAGACGCGGGCTGTTCGCCAGCGTGCCGTTCTGCGGGTTGATGCCCGATTCCAACTGGAAGATGGCCTTCGTGCCGCCGCCCAGATCTTCCGATCCCTTGAAGCCGAAACGGCTGTTGGTGACGGCGCCGTTGGTGACTTGCCACAGGGCGCCGTTGTTGGCATTGGCATTCGTTTGATACCTAACGCTCTGATCGACGATTCCGTAGAGCGTTACGCTGCTCTGTGCTGCGGCGGTGCTGCTCAAAGCAAGGCCGCAAGCAGCCGAGAAAACGGCCAGACTGGCCGGAATTGCAGACTTCATGGGTCTCCTTGTTGCGTCTTTTAGACGTTTTATGAATGCGCATGAATGCGCTTTAAACGAATTCGCGGCTCCTTCCGATTTAGGAGACTGCGAATTCTTCTCGCACGACGGCTGCAATATCTGAATCGACCCGGCGCCGGAATGCCTCACCCATTCGGCCAGAGTCGAGGGCTATCATATCAACGCAAAATTTGAATTTGCTTGCTATTTCTATCAAGCAACTGGCGGGGAATCGAAGGATCTGCCAGAATCCCGGGAAACTTGATGGATTCTGCCAATGAACCTCGACCTTGCCGATCTGCGCATCCTTCGCCATCTGGAACTCAATGGCCGCATCTCCAACCAGGAGCTGGCGGACGCCGTTGGCCTGTCGCCGTCGGCATGCCTGCGTCGGGTGAAATTGCTCGAGGATCGGGGGGTGATTTCCGGATATCGCTGCATCGTGGACGCACAGCATATCGGTCTGGAGTTTGAAGCGCTAGTGCAGATCACGTTGCGTCCGGACGTCGATCAATGGCACGAAAAGTTTCTGGCCGCAGTGCAGAACTGGCCGGAAGTGGTCACGGCGCGCATCGTCACCGGCTCGGCTAATTACATCCTGACGGTAAGAGCGCGCAACCTCGCGCATTACTCCGACTTCATCGTCAACGAGCTGTACCGGGCACCGGCGGTAATGTCGATTCAATCGAACATTGTCCTGAAGACAATTAAACACACGCAGTCGCTCGTCGACCTCGTGAAGCAGAAATAAAAATCTAGAAGATATTAACTATTCTCGAATCGCGAGAATGCATTCTTAAAACAAGAGACGCAGCATGGCAGTGATTACCACCATCGAGGACTTGCGGGTTCTCGCACAACGGCGCGTACCGCGCATGTTCTATGAGTATGTCGATTCCGGCTCCTGGACCGAGTCGACGTATCGTGCGAATGCGGCGGATTTTGCCGACATCGCGTTCCGTCAGCGCGTTGCGGTCAACATCGAGCACCGCAGCACGCGCACGACGATGCTCGGGCAGTCGGTGGCCATGCCGGTAGCGCTCGCGCCCACCGGCATGACCGGCATGCAGCACGCCGACGGCGAGATCCTGGCGGCGCGCGCGGCTGAGGCATTCGGCGTGCCGTTCACGCTGTCGACCGTCTCGATCTGCTCCATCGAAGACGTGGCGGCGCACACGAAGGCGCCGTTCTGGTTCCAGTTGTATGTCATGAAGGATCGCGACTTCATCGAGCGTCTGATCGATCGCGCGAAGGCCGCAGGGTGTTCGGCGTTGATGGTGACCATGGACCTGCAAATCAGCGGTCAGCGTCACAAGGACATCAAGAACGGTCTGTCGGCCCCGCCGAAGCTCACATTGCCGAACATCGCCAACATGATGACCAAACCGCGCTGGTGCATGGGCATGCTCGGCACGCGCCGTCGCACGTTCGGCAACATCGTGGGGCATGCGAAGGGCGTGGACGATATCGGATCGCTCGCCACCTGGTCGGCGGCGCAGTTCGATCCGCGACTGTCGTGGGACGATGTCGAGTGGATCAAAAAGCGCTGGGGCGGCAAGCTGGTGCTCAAGGGAGTGCTGGATCCCGAGGATGCGCGCGCTGCGCGCGACACCGGGGCGGACGCCATCGTCGTGAGCAATCACGGTGGCCGTCAACTGGACGGCGCGCTCTCGACGATTCGTGCATTGCCGGACATCGTCGCGGCGGTCGGGCGCGATACGGAGGTCTGGCTCGACGGCGGCATTCGCTCGGGGCAGGACGTGATCAAGGCGATGGCGCTCGGGGCGAAGGGCACGCTGATCGGGCGTCCGTTCCTGTACGGACTGGGCGCGATGGGCGAGGCCGGTGTGCGCCGTGCGCTGGAGGTGATCGCGAAGGAGATGGACGTGACCATGGCGCTGACGGGCCGCACGACCATCGATCGTCTCGACCCGTCGATGCTCATTCCCGGCAGCTACCCGACCGGCATCGGCCCTTACCTGAACGAGCCGGGCAACCCGTAACGTTTTACGCGGTCGGGCAAAACGCCGCAGCGTCGCGCTGCGGCGATCCCGCCATTGTCGCTATTGTCGCCGTTGTCACCACTCGTCAGGCCAGTCGGATCAATGATGATGCTTGTGATGGCCGCGACGCTTGCCATGGTAATGACGATCGTCGTCATACGAACTGGAGCGGGACATGTTGCCGCCCAGCGCCGCGCCGGCGCCGCCGCCGACGGCCGCGCCGATCAGGCCGCCCGAGCGGCCGCCCATTGCATTGCCGGCGGCCGTACCCGCACCGCCACCCAACGCGCCACCGATGATCGCGCCCGTGCGTTCGCGACGGTTCGACGTCATGGCGCCACCGGCGCCACCGCCGACCGCGCCGCCCACCACTGCACCGGTACTGCCGCCCAGCGCGCCGCCAACGGCCGCGCCTGCCACGCCGCCCAGCGCACCGCCAAGGGCGTTATTCATATCACTGGCCATCGCCGTCAGGGAAGTCGTTGCAGCCAGCGTGGCAATCGCCACCATCGGGAAAATTCGCTTGAACATGAGTCTTGAAAGAGATTCGGATTGACGCGACGCAAGTATAAAGACGACCGACGCCGCCACCATCGCCGCATTGTTTCGCGCGGCGTAAGACAGGTAACAAAGTGTTTCCGCACGTGCAATCACGGCACGTCGACGCTAACCGCGACGTCGCCCGCGTCCGCCACCATGCCGCCCGCCCGCCGCCGCGCGGGCACCTTCATCTCCGCGACGAAGCGATACAGCTGTGCGGCGGCCGGGGAGAGCGCTCGCGCCTTGCTGCGGATCATGCCCACGCGCCGTGTGACCACCGGGTCGACCAGCGGCACGCTCGTGAGGACCGGATGGTCGGCGCCGGGCATGGCCATGGTCGGCACGGCGGCCACCCCCAGCCCGGCTTCCACCAGCCCGATCATCGTCGTGACGTGCTGCGTCTCGCAGATGCTGGGCGGACGCTGCGGCAGGCCGGTGAGCGCCTGATCGAGCAACAGACGATTGCCCGAGACCTTGCCGACGGTGATGTAGTCGTGCTCGTAAAGCTCACGCCAGCTCACCCGCTTCTTGCCCGCGAGCGGATGATCGCGACGGCACGCAGCGACATACCGTTCCTGCAACAGCAGCTTGAACTCGATGTTCGGCTCCTGGCTGCCGATGAAATTGAGGCCGAAGTCCGCGTCGCCGTTGACCACGGCTGCGAGCACCTCGTTGGCGCTCGCGTCCAGCACCGAGATCCGGATGCGCGGGAACGCCTTGTGATAGCGCGAGATGACCTGCGGCATGAAGTAGTAGGCGGCAGACGGCACGCAGGCGATCGTGACATGCCCCAGGCTCGACGAGGCCACGTCGCGGATGCCAAGCAACGCATTGTCCAGATCGTCGAGAATGCGCTCCGCATCGCGCGCGAAGGCGCGCCCGACGTTGGTCAGCGCCACGCGCCGCGTGCTGCGCTCGAAGAGTTTGACGCCCAGCGCGTCTTCGAGCTTGTCGATGCGGCGCGACAAGGCCGGCTGCGAGATATGGATCGATTCGGCCGCGCGGCGAAAGCTCGCGAGTTGCGCTACCGCGCGAAAGGCCTGCAAATCGTTCAGATCGAAGTTGATCGCCATGACATGGGGGGATGAATGCCGTTAGAACACCGGCGGTGTCCGGAAAAACCGGGAAACCCTTGATCGCACGGGGTGGCAAGCCGCGACGGCGCGGCCAGGAGTGTACCGTGTTACCGCTCGGTCGGTGCATCAGACATCCTACGATTGATAGCGTGTGCGCATCAATCCTTCCAAAACTTGCAATTCACAAGCGTGGAACTTCCGGCGCAACATTGGCGGCTTCAAAAAAGCGTCCGCGACGGCCCGACACGTCCCTGGCAGAGACGCATGCGACGATCATTTGCGGTCCTATCCCCAGGGCCGCAGGCAACACGGAGACAGCGCATGTCACAGCGCCCCAACGACGCAGTTTCGCGTCGCCCCTCAAAAGCCGGCGCAGTCCTGCGCGTCACGGCCGGCAATTTCCTCGAGCAGTTCGATTTCTTCCTGTTCGGTTTCTACGCGACCCAGATCTCTCGCGTCTTCTTCCCGACCGACAGCGAGTTCGCGTCGCTCATGCTGACCTTTGCCGTATTCGGCGCGGGCTTCCTGATGCGACCGCTCGGCGCCATCGTGCTGGGCGCTTACATCGATAACGTTGGCCGCCGCAAGGGTCTCGTCACGACACTGGCGATCATGGCAAGCGGCACGATCCTCATTGCGTTCGTGCCCGGCTACGAGACGATCGGCCTCGCCGCACCCGCACTCGTGCTGATCGGCCGCCTGCTGCAAGGCTTCTCCGCTGGCGCCGAACTCGGCGGCGTGTCCGTGTATCTCGCGGAAATCGCCACGCCGGGCCGCAAGGGTTTTTACACCAGCTGGCAGTCGGCCAGCCAGCAGGTCGCCATCGTCGTGTCGGCGGCACTGGGCTTCACCCTGTCGCTCACGCTGACCGCGCAACAGATCGCGTCGTGGGGCTGGCGCCTGCCGTTCCTCGTGGGCTGCCTGATCGTGCCCGTGATCTTCGTGCTGCGCCGCTCGCTGCAGGAAAGCGACGAATTCAAGCAACGCAAGCGTCACCCGTCGGTCAAGGAAGTGTTCCGTTCGATGGCGTCGAATCTCGGCGTCGTGATCGGCGGCACCATGCTCGTGGCGCTGACCACCACCGCGTTCTACCTCATCACCGTCTACGCGCCGACGTTCGGCAAGAGCGTGCTGCATCTGTCGAGCGCCGATGCGCTGCTCGTCACGCTGTGCGTGGGGGTGTCGAACTTCATCTGGCTGCCGGTCGGCGGCACGCTGTCGGACCGCATCGGTCGCCGTCCCGTGCTGCTGCTGTTTGCCGGTCTGACCCTGGTCACCGCCTATCCGGTGCTCTCGTTCCTGGTGCAGGCGCCGAGCTTCACGCGCATGCTGGTCGCGCTGCTGTGGCTCTCGTTCCTGTACGGCATGTACAACGGCGCCATGATCCCGGCACTGACGGAAGTCATGCCGCCGGACGTTCGTGTAGCGGGCTTCTCGCTGGCTTACAGCCTCGCAACCGCGCTCTTCGGTGGCTTTACGCCGGCGCTGTCGACCTACCTGATTCACGCGACGGGCGACAAGGCCGCGCCGGGCTACTGGATGAGCTTTGCCGCGCTGTGTGCGATCTGCGCGACGCTGGCGCTGTACCGTGGACGCCGGGGCGGGCAGGGCAGTCGCGCCGAACTGGCCGCCGGCTGATGCCGACGGTGACGAACGCGCAATCTTTACAATATTCACAATAACGAACAGAGACAACACCATGAAAGTCATTCCGATGGGACGTCTGCATCGTGCGCTGGGCCTGCTGAGCGCCGGCGTCGTTATGACGGCGCTGCTCGGCGCCGCCCCCGCCAGCGCGGAAGATCTGCGCGTGATGAACTCGGGCGGTTTTACCGCGGCGTACAAATTGCTGCTGCCGAAGTTCGAAGCGGCCAGCGGCGATCACGTCGACACGGCATGGGGCCCGTCGATGGGCAAGGCGCCCGAGGCCATCCCCAATCGGCTGGCGCGCGGCGAGTCGGCCGATGTCGTCATCATGGTCGGTTACGCGCTCGACGACCTGATCAAGGCGGGCAAGGTACGCCCGGATTCGCGCGTCGATCTGGCCGATTCACGTATCGGTGTGGTGGTCAGGGCGGGCGAGCCGGTGCCGGACGTCAGCACTCCCGAAAAGCTCAGGGCGGCGCTGCTGGCAGCGAAGTCGGTCGCGTATTCGGATAGCGCCAGCGGCGTCTATGTCGAGCGGGAACTGTTCAAGAAACTCGGCATTGCCGATCAGATGCAGGGCAAGGCCGTGATGGTCCAGAAGACGCCGGTGGCCGAGAAGGTCGCGGCCGGCGACTACGCGATGGGCCTGCAACAGGTCAGTGAACTGCTGCCGGTCAAGGGTATTGCCTACGCGGGCAAGATTCCCGAGTCGCTGCAATCGGTCACGCGCTTTGCCGGTGGCGTGCCGGTGGCGGCGCCGCATCCGGAAGAAGGCAAGAAGCTGCTCGACTACATGGCGGCACCCGCGGCGTCGAAAGATGTCGAGTCGACGGGGCTCGATCCGCTGGTGCACTGAGCGGTAGGGCATCGGCGATCCGCCGATCAGGGAAGTCAGGCGCGGTCCGATGAAAGTCGGGCCGCGCTTTTTTATGCGCGCCATTTTCGTTAATGTGTAAATAATAGGCGCCGACGCCGGCACGGCACGCAGGTTTGGTCGACAATGTCTGCCAGCAGGCGCGCATCGCGTGCACCGGATTGCATCCGCGCATCACCCGTCAAGGAGAGAGACATGGCCGCAGCGCCGAACACGCCAAACGTGCCGAATGAGCCCATTTCCCCCATTTCCCGGACGCCACGACATTCACTCGACGACATCGTCGCACTCGACGCGCTCGCATTGTCCGGCGCCATCCGCGAGCGGCGCGTGTCCTGTCGCGAGGTGATGCAGGCGTATCTCGGGCACATCGCGCAACACAACCCGACAGTGAACGCCATCGTGTCGCTGCGTGACGCCGACGCGCTGCTAGCCGAAGCCGACGCGCGCGACCGCCAACTGGCCAATGGCGAGTATCTCGGCTGGATGCACGGCATGCCGCATGCCGTGAAGGACATCGCGTCCTGCGCCGGCCTGCCCACGCGCAAAGGCTCACCGTTGACCTCCGAGGCGCCGGATACGCAGGACAGCATCAGCGTGTCGCGCATTCGGGCGGCGGGGGCAATCTTCATCGGCAAGACGAACGTCTCGGAGTTCGGGCTCGGCTCCCATAGCTACAACCCGGTGTTCGGTACGACGCGCAATGCCTACGACCCCTCGCGCATCGCGGGAGGCAGCAGCGGCGGCGCAGGCAGCGCGCTGGCCATGCGCATGTTGCCGGTGGCCGATGGTAGCGACTTCATGGGCTCGCTGCGCAACCCGGCGGCATACGGCAACGTCTACGGTTTCCGGCCATCGCAGGGCCGTGTGCCTTATGGCCCCGCGGCGGAAGTGTTCGTTCAGCAAATGAGTACCGAAGGTCCCATGGGCCGCACGGTCGCCGATGTCGCGCAACTGCTCGCCACCCAGGCGGGCTACGACGCTCGCAGCCCGCTATCCATTGCGGGCGACGCGTCGCACTTCCCCGGCGCGCTCCGACGCAACGTAACGGATGTGAAGGGCTGGAAGGGCGTGAAACTTGGCTGGCTCGGCGACTACGGCGGCTATCTGCCGATGGAAGACGGCGTGATGGCGCTTTGCGAGGCGTCGCTGAAGGATTTTGCGGCGTTGGGGTGCGAGGTAGAAGCCTGCGCGCCCGACTTCGCGCCGCAGCGGTTGTGGCAGACCTGGCTGACGCTGCGTCACTGGATGGTCAACGGCTCGCTCGGTGAGTTCTACGCCGACCCGTCACGTCGCAGCAAGCTCAAGCCCGAGGCGCAGTGGGAGGTGGAAGGCGGAGAAGGACTGCGTGCGACCGATGTGTTCCGCGCCTCGGTCGACCGTAGCGAGTGGTACCGCTCGCTGGCTCGGCTCTTCGAGCGTTACGACTTCCTGCTGCTGCCGAGCGCACAGGTTTTTCCGTTCGAAGCCGAGACGCACTGGCCGAAGGCTGTCGCTGGCCGGCCGATGGATACGTATCACCGCTGGATGGAGGTGGTGATCGGGCCGACGCTGGCGGGGCTTCCGGCGATCAGCGTGCCGGTCGGGTTCGATGCGCGCGGTTTGCCGATGGGCATGCAGATCATCGGCCCGGCGCAGGCCGATCTCGCCGTGCTGCAACTCGCGCATGCGCATGAACAGGTCACGCAGTGGGTCAGCCGCCGTTTGCCACCGACGCTTGCCGCGCGCGCAACGGCTTGAGCAGATCGCCGAGCGCGTTGTGGTCGATCTCGTGCATCAGCGCGAGCAGGCGGCCGATATCGCCCGGCGGGAAGCCCTCCCGGGCGAACCAGCTCAGGTAGTTCCCGGGCAGGTCGGCAATCATCGTGCCCTTGTGTTTGCCGTAGGGCATGGGCGTGGTTACGAGACGCATCAGCGCGTCGGCGTCGAAATCGAGCATGGGCGAACGTGTGTGCACGGCGCCTGGCGCCGGACGGCCAAATGCCGTCAGGCTGTCAGGGCGGAGGGACGTAGGGCGTCACCCTAGCACAGCCGAAGACGGTTCGTCCTCCGGAGGGCTTGCCGCTCACATACGCGAGGTCAGCAACTGCCACCCGGCGGTGCCGAAGACGACCGCGAGGCATCCGTCCAGCCCGCGGCGAATCCGCAGATAGACACGCCGCGCGGCGCGCGTGGAGAAAAGCATGGCGTAGCCGCAGAAGATCGTAAGGCCGAGCGTCGCGCAACCGGGCACGACTGCCACGGGCAAGGTGCCGTCCGGCCCCGACGCCAGCGCCACGACCGACATCCAGCCGAGCACGGCCTTCGGGTTGGTCAGGTGCAGGAGCGTGCCGCGCAGATAAAGACGCCTGAGCGACAGGTTGCCGTTGGCATCCGTCGGTACGAACGTCGCCGAGGACGAGGGCCGCAACGCAGCGCGCCCCGACTTGAAGGCCAGCCACAGGAGATACGCACCGCCGAAAATCTTGAGCGCGACCAGGAATTGCGCGTATGCCAGCAGCGTTGCGGAGATCCCGAGCATCGCGACCATCGCCCAGAAGAGCGAGCCGGACATCACCCCGAGCGCAAACGTGAGCGCCGGGCGTCGACCGTGATTGGCCGCAATGGACATGATCGCCAGATTGCTCGGTCCCGGGCTGGCGGCATTGACGAAGTACGCCGTGAAGGCGATCAGAAGATGGGTGTCGAGCGTGGCGTTGGCGATCATGGCGAGCCTTGGAACCCGTGTGGCAAGGACGGAAGAGCCCCCAGTGTCCGGGCGCCTTGCCGCAGACGCCAGAGACACTTCTCGCTATTCCCGCCGAGCCACTTGGCGTCGACCGTGCCACCGACTGAACCGCCTACTGAAGTGCCGACTGAACCGCCGACCGAGCCTTGGTCAGACCTTGATGGGAAAACGCCGGTCGAACGTCGGTTTGACGTCGAGCGGTTGACGCAACAAACCGACTTGCGAGTAGAAGTCCGCCGTGCGCTGTTGTTCGGCGATGAGCGCATCGTCGATGTTGAGCCATTTCGTCGCACGTCGCGAGAACTGAAGCTTCGCGGCTTCGGGCGGAATACCGATGATGCGCGCCATGGCGGCGGAGAATGCGTCGACATGCTGATACGACCAGACCTGGGCGCGCACCACACGCGCGAGGAAGTCGCGCAGCACTTCCTGTTTGGCGGCGAGAGCGGCATCCGTCGCCGCGAGATAGCTCAGCCCTGACCAGAGGCTTCGCCCATTGACGAGCACGCGTGCGCGTCCGGTCGTCTCGGCCACCGCCGTGTAGGGCTCCCACGTCGCCCAGGCGTCCACCGACCCGCTCGCGAGCGCTGTCACCGTGTCGGCCGGGGGCAGGAAGCGGAAGTTGACGTCGCTCGGCGACAACCCCGCCGCCGTGATGGCCTTGAGCGTGACGAAATGGCCGATGGAGCCGCGCGTCGTTCCGACGTTTTTGCCCTTGAGATCGGCTGCGGTGCGCAGCGTCGAGTCCGGGCGCACCAGCACGGCGGTGCCGTAAGCGTCCGATCGGTTCGCGCCGACGATCTTGATCGCGGCACCGGAGGACAACGCGAAAATCACGGGCGCATCGCCGATCGGACCGCAGTCTACCGCGCCGGCGTTGAGCGCTTCGGCCAGCGGTGCTGCCGCCGGGAATTCCGTCCACTGGATGTCGTAGGGCAGTTGCCTGAGTTCGTCGGCGGCTTCGAGCAGCGCGCGCAAGCCCCCTTTCTGATCGCCGGCTTTGAGCACAGGACGGCCGGATTGCGCAAAGGACGCGCCGGGCAACGCGAGCGTGGTGAGCGTGCCAGCGGCGCTGGCGGTCGTGACGTACTGCAGGAAGCGGCGTCGGGAAATCGTCATGGTGTGGAGCCTGTGGTGGATCGGAATCGGAATCGGAATCGGAAACGGTTGAAATTCGTGCGTCGATGGGGAGGGCAGGGCAGGGCGGTGTCCGCGTCGCAAGCGCTAATGCACGAAGCCGCCTTTGACGAAGCGCACCGGGTCGTCGTCCATCTGGCGCAGCGTGGTGCTCAGCGGATCGCCACCATCGCGACCCTTGGCCCCGACATCGTCGGGCCCCGAAGTCGACGTGGTGCACATCAGTCCGCCGTCGGTCCAGCCCCGGCGTCCGGCCGGTGCCAGCGCGCGCAGCCAGCCGTCGCGATCGGCCAGCCATTCGGTGCCCGCCAGCGCCCCCGGCGACGCGCCTGCAATCTGCGCGAAGACCTGCCATGCCTCGGGTGAGTCGGCGACACAATCCGCCCGTGCGCCGAAAAGCGGCGTGACCTGCGACGGTTTGCCAGACGACGCGATGGTGCGCACCGCCCGCACGGGCTGCCCTTGCCCTTGCCCCTGCCCTTGCCCCCGCCGCCCCGGCGGCTCCGACGCCAGCACGTTGCCGTCGCGGATCAGCAGTGTGAGAAAGCGCGGATCTTCGAATGGGGGCGGATGCGCGGCGTCCACGGCGACGACCCGAACACGCTGGCGACCTCGCCATGCCGCGACCTGACGCGCCGGGCCATCGGCGCATTTGACGGTAAGAGAGGGCAGTGCGATCGGCACCGGCCAACTGCCGCCGGCGGCCATCCCGGCAGAGGCCGAGAGCACGCGCATGTAATCGAGCGCAGCCCATATTTCCCGGTCGCTGAGACGTCCGGCAAACCCCGGCATCGTGACACCCTGTTCGCGACGCATGCCATACAACACGTGCCAGAACAGTTCGCCATCCGCGCGGCGGCTCAGCAGTGCGCTCGCCATCGTCGGCGGCCAGCGATCGAGCGTCGCGGCAAGCGGGCCTTCGCCGCGTCCGTCGGCGCCATGGCATGCCGCGCATTGCGCCGCATACACGCGCGAGCCGCGCGCGATGCTCTGCACCGTGAATCCCGTCGGACTCGAATGGAAGCTCGTGGGCACGGCCGCCGTGAGCCATAACGAAGGCGATGGCCACGGCGCGACGAGCAGCGCGCCGATGGCGGCGAGCGTGAGCCAGCGCCAGGCGCGTCGCCAGAGCAGCGCGATCAGCAGGCAGGCAACGGCGAATGCGATGGCCGCCAGCATCCAGGCAAACTGCCGGGCGAGCGAGACATCGATGACGAGATTCTCACCGGCGATGCGCGACGCGAATGGCCAGGCAGGCGCGCCGTGCGAATCGTCGGTGATGCCGAGCGCATAAAGAGCCTCCAGCCACGCGGATTGCGCGAACTGCAACGCTTGCAACAGGGCGTTCAGCCAGAGATGAGAGGGCGGCGAGGTCATCGACGCCGCTCCGCTGAGGAACGAGCCGACGACCGCAGGAAGCACGACGTGACAGGCATATCGGGACTGCGCACAGCGAATTCGGGAAGTGACTCACCAACTGGCATCGAGCCCCAGATGTCGGAGCGCTTCGTGGCGCAGTTCGGTGATGCGCGCGTCGCCGCGATGTCGCGGGTACGGCAAATCGACGCGCAACTCCGCCACGATCTTCGCCGGACGCGGGCTGAAGACGATCACGCGTTGCGCGAGGAACAGAGCCTCTTCCACGTCGTGTGTCACCAGCAGCGCGGAGTAACCTGCGCGCTGCCACAGGTCGACCAGTTCGCTTTGCATGGCCAGTCGCGTGAGCGAGTCGAGCTTGCCAAGCGGCTCGTCGAGCACGAGCAGACGCGGATCGTTCACCAGCGCGCGCGCCAGCGCCACACGTTGCGCCATGCCGCCGGAGAGTTGGTGCGGAAAGGCCTCGGCGAATTCCGACAAGCCCACGCGCGCCAGTGCAGCGTCGACGCGAGGGCGCTCCCTGGCCAACACGCCGCGCGCCTGCAAACCGAGCGCGACGTTATCGCGCACGGTGCGCCATGGGTACAGCGTGGGGTCCTGAAACACCACGATACGCGACGGATCGGGACGCGTAATCGGTGCGCCGTCCTGCGTAATCGCGCCGCGCGTCGCCGTCTCCAGTCCGGCGACCAGACGCAGCAACGTGGACTTGCCGCAGCCGCTGGGGCCGAGCAACGCGACGAATTCGCCGGGGGCGACCTTCAGATCGACGCCGTCGAGCACCTGCAACGGCGCCTGTCGCGAACCGAACCAGTGGCTTACCCCCTGAATGTCGATTTGTGCGCCGGTGTCGTTGGCCGACGAATGACGATCGGCCTCCGATGGCAACTGCCGGGCCTGCTGCGCTCGGGCATTGGCATCGGCATCGGCACCGGCGAACGTCGGGGAAGAGGTGGCGGCGCTTACCATTTGACGGTTCCTTTCTGCCAGGCGAGGGCGCGGTCGCGCACGGTGAAGAGCAGCGTGATCACGCCGGAGAAAAGCAGGGCCATGACGATGAGCGCGGCGTACATATTCACGTACGACGCCCAGCCCTGAGCCCACGTGAGATACCAGCCGAGGCCGGACTTCACGCCCATCATCTCGGCGGTGACAAGTACCGAGAACGATGCGCCCAGTCCCATGAACAGGCCGACGAACACATTCGGCAGGGCGGCCGGAATCGCCACGCGCAGCACGAGAAAGGCTTCGGAGGCGCCAAGCGTGCGCGCCACGTCGTAATAGCTCTTGTTCACGCCTGCAACGCCCGACCACGTGAGCACGGCCACGGGAAATGCCGTCGACAGCGCAATCAGAAAGGCCGCTGCCGAATAGCTCGACGGGAAGAAGTAGAACGTGAGCGGCAGCAGCGCCGTGGCCGGCACGGGACCGAGCACGCGCAGCACCGGATGCACCCAATAGCCGATCGCCCGCGACCAGCCGATCGACACGCCGATCAGAAAACCGGCAATTGCCCCGAAGCCGAAGCCCAGCCCCAGCAGCTTGAGCGTGTTGACCGCACTGTCGCCCAGACGTCGCCAGTCTTCCGTGTAGACCTCGATGAGCGCTTGTGGCGGTGCGAAGAAGGGCGTGGGCAGCGTGCCGGTTTTCGCCGTGAGGATCTCCCATGCCGAGAGCGCCACCGGGATCGCCACGAGCCATGGTCCCGCGCCCGTCAGGGCTTCACGCAGGCGTAGCAGCGGCGGTGTTGCACGACCGGACACCGACAGGACGGCGAGCAGCGCGGCCACCACGAGGGCGAACACGCCCAACTCGTCCGTAAACGCCCAGTCGGCGAAGCCGACGACCTTGTTCGGCCAGCGCAGCGTGATCGAGCCGAACGCCGCCCATGCGAGCGCGGCGGCGAACCCGACGCCCCACAAGGCCGGGGTACGCGGTGCGGCGAACAACTGGTCGATTTCCGTCTCGTCGAAGCGAGGCAAGGAGGGGGCTGGCGCCGAAGCGTAAGCAGAAGCAAAAGCCGACGCAGAAGCCGACGCAGGCACTCGCAGCGTCGACCCTTCGGCGTGTTCCGTCAATTCCAGCGCGCCGGCCGGGGACGCTCCGCGCAGCGCTGCGTTGTCGAGAATGGCACTCATGATCGTTTATCCATAGGGCGCAGGTTCAGCCGAGCACATTGGCGTAGACGTGCTGCGCGAGTTTCTGCGGATCGGTCGTCTTCTTGAGCACGCCGATGCGACGGAAGTCGTCGGCGAAGTACGCGATTTCGTCGCGCAGATCGACGCCGGTCGGATGATGGGAATACGTGAGCGTGGCGTACAGCTTGCGCAGGTCTTCGGTGCTGATCTTCGGCGAGTACTTGGCGAAGATCTTGGCGGCCTCGTTCGGATTCTCGTTGACGAATTCGGTGGCCTGCACGATCGAGCGTGCCAGCGCACTGGCGGCGGCCCGGTCGTTACGCACCAGATCGCCGCGCGCACCGACCACGCAGCACACCTTGCGGGCGTACTCGCCGCTGAGGTTGGTCGCCAGTTCGACGTAGGCGCCGTTGGTGCGCTTTTCCAGCAGGTACAGGTTCGGATCGCCGTCGGCAATCGCCTGAATCTCACCCTTGTCCACAGCCACGCCCAGCAGGTCCGCCGGATACTGACGCCACGTGATGTCGCGCTCCGCGTCGATACCGTTCTTCGCGAGCAGAATCTGGAAGAAGTGCTTGCCCGGTGCGGCCAGATCCGACACGCCCACGGTCTTGCCCTTGAGCGCGGCGAGCGACGTGATGCCCGCCGCCTTCGAGCCGAGCAGACGCACACAACCGCCGTGCGAGCTGCCGATGATCTTTACGTCGAAGCCCGATTCGAGCGGCTTGAGCCAGCGATGAATCATGCCGACGGCAGCGTCGGCCTTGCCGGTGGCGATGGATTCGAGCAACTGGTCCGTCGAGCCGCTGTAGTTGATCAGATCAACTTGCAGGCCGTTCTTCTCGAAGAAGCCGCGCTCTTGCGCAGCGACGATGGGCGTGAGGCAGAACGAGTTCTGGTTCCACGCGAACGTGAGCTTCCTGGGTTGCGACCAGGCCTGACGTCCGAGCAACAGCGCGGGGGCGGCCAGCGCTGCGGCGGCGCCTGCGCGCAGCACTTTGCGGCGACCGGCATGCACTTCGTTCGGCGTGACGACGCGGGTGGTCTTGTCGGTGTGGCGGAACTTCATGGATACGACTCCCCTGTTGATTTCTGATGTTTGTGTGCTTGTTGGTGCGCGCGCGGGTGTGCAAGTCAGGCAGCACTATGGCGCCGCGCGAGCCATGTCAGTCGAGCAGATCCGGCTCGGCTTCGACGAGACCTTCATAAAGGCTCTCGAACGAATACAGCGCGCCTTCGGGGCCGCCGACCTGACTGTGCGTGTGTCGTGCGGTGGCTTCATCGATCGGTTGCGGCGTGCCTGCGGCCTGCGCCAGCAACTGCGTGTGCGCCGCGTTCTCCAGCGCGATGTACCACCACGCAGCGGCCTCCACTGTCGGGCCGGCAGTGAGAATGCCGTGGTTCTTCAGAATCACGCCCTTGACCGTGCCGCTGCCGTCCGGCTTGTTCAGCGCCTGCGCAATGCGGTCGCCTTCGCTGCCGTCGACCACCATGCCGGTGAAGTCATCGAACAGGGCGTGGTCTTCGAAGAAGCCGCACGAGTCCTGCGTAAGCGGGTCGAGCGCACGGCCCAGCGTCGACCACGCCTTGCCGTAGGTCGAGTGCGTGTGCGCGGCGGCGACCAGATGCGGATGCGCCTCGTGAATCGCCGCATGAATCGCGAACGCCGCCTTGTTCAGCGGGCGGTCTCCCACGACCGTCTCGCCCTTCGCGTTGACGAGCAGCAGGTCGGAGACCTTAATGCGCGAGAAGTGCACGCCGAGCGGGTTCACCCAGAAGTGATCGGTCAGTTCCGGGTCGCGTGCGGTGATGTGTCCGGCCAACCCCAAATCGAAGCCATGCCGCGCGAAGATGCGGAACGCGGCCGCCAGACGCGTCTGGCGATGGCGACGCTCCGCGAGAATGTCGCTGCGCACGGGCGGCGCGTCGAACCAGAATCGCTGTTGCGGCGCTGCGTTGAGCACGAGACCGGTCGGCGTGGTGCGGGTGTTCGGGGGGGAGGTCGTCGAATTCGTACGGCCGAAGCCATGGGTGTCGACGGGCAGAACGGCAGCCATTGGGTTTCTCCTGTGCGTCGAAATCAAGTCGATGAAGTCAAGTCAGGCCGCGCGGCGCGTGGCCTCGTTCTGGCGATCGCGCTCGGCGACCAGCGTGCGCAAGCGCGGAATCAGTTCGCGGCCGTAATCGATGGCGTCGCCCAGCGGGTCGAAGCCGCGGATGAGGAACGTCGTCACGCCCAGATCGTAGTAGTCGAGCAGGGCGTCGGCGACCTGCTCCGGCGTGCCGACGAGGGCCGTGGAATTCGAGCGACCGCCGATGAGCTTGGCGATCTCCGTCCACAAGACCTTGTCCAGTCGCGCGCCCTTTTCGGCGGCGGCCAGCAGACGTCGTGCCCCTTCGCTTTGCAGTGCCGAGCCTTGCGGCAGGCCGGCGGCTTCGCGGATCGCCTTGGCCTGCGCGAGGATCTTGTCGGCGCGCTCCCATGCCTTGGCTTCGGTCTCGGCCAGCACCGGGCGGAACGACACCGAGAAGCGCGGCACGCGACCATGCACGGCGGCGGCTGCACGCACGCGCGTGGTGATGTCGCGCACCTGATCGAGCGATTCGCCCCAGAGCGCATAGATGTCGGCATGCTTGGCCGCGACGGCAACGGCTGCGTCCGAAGCGCCACCGAAGAAGATCGGCACATGCGGTTGCTGCACCGGTTTGACTTCGGAGAAGCCTTGCTTGAAGCGGTAGTACTTGCCGTCGTGATCGAACGGTGTGTCCTCCGTCCAGATGCGGCGCAGAATGCTCAGATATTCGTCGGTGCGGGCGTAGCGCTCGTCATGCAGGAGAAAGTCGCCGTCGCGCTGCTGTTCTTCATCCGAGCCGCCCGAGATGAAGTGAACGCCCAGGCGTCCGCCGCTGAACTGGTCGAGGGTGGCGATCTGGCGCGCGGCCAGCGTCGGTGCGACGAAGCCCGGGCGGTGCGCGAGCATGAAATGAATGTTCTCGGTCACGGTCGACGCGTAAGCGATCGTGAGCGTGGCCGACGGGCTGGTGGAGTGATGCGGCACGAGAATGCGGTCGAAGCCCGATTGCTCGTGAGCCCGCGCAAAATTGCGCACGTAATCGCGGTCGACGGCAGCGCCGCTTTTCGGATGTATTTCGGATTGCTTACTGCTTTGAATCATGCCGATGATCTCGACGCTCATGACGCTCTCCTGATGTGGGGTAGGGGACGCGTGCACGGCGACGTGGGTCGGTTTGCGCTACACGCCCATCGATCGGAACAGACGGTGAATGGGTGTGAGCGTACGCAAACAATCTACGGTCGTTAAATAATCATTTACGCAAAGATTATTCGATATGGATGGTTGGGCGCGCGCGTGCCGGGCCTTACGCTATGGGCACTGCGTAGAGCGGCGCACCCTGCGTCGAACGCATATTTGCTTATTCCAAAATCATGGCTTCTTCTGGTCTCGCACCTTCCGGGGCGGTGCTGCCGCTGCCGCGTGCCGACGGCCCCGTGCGCGCGGCGCAACTCGACACGCTGCTCCCGCCCATTACGCGCGCGCTGGCCGAAAGCGCAGCGTCGCTCGACCGCGATGCGCGCTTTCCGTTCGACAACTTTGCGCTGTTGCATCGCCACGGCCTGATCTCGGAGATCGTGCCGCGTGCTGCCGGTGGCGGCGGTGGCGGGCTGGCCACGGCACGCCGCATCATCGGGGCTGTCGCGGCCGGGGAATCGGCCACGGCGCTCGTCCTGACCATGACCTATCTCCAGCATCGCTCGCTCGTGCGTACCAGTACGCGCTGGCCGCAAGCGCAGCGTCAGGCCGTGTTCGAGAGCGCCGTGCGCGATGGCGCATTGATCAACGCGCTGCGCGTCGAACCCGATCTCGGCACGCCCGCGCGCGGCGGGCTGCCGTCGACGATTGCCAGACGGACCGAAACCGGCTGGCGGCTGTCCGGACGCAAGCTTTATTGCACGGGGATTCCCGCGCTGCGCTGGCTGTGCGTCTGGGCGCGCACCGACGAAGCGGAACCGCGCGTCGGCGTCTTTCTCGTGCCGCGTCCGGCAGGCTCGGAGGCGTCGCCTGATCGGCCCGGTATCCGCGTCGTGCAGAACTGGGATCACCTCGGTCTGCGCGCGTCTGCGAGCCACGAAGTCATTCTCGAAGACATCGATCTGCCGTTCGGCAACGCAGTGGACATCCGCCCGCCCGGCGAATGGGCGCCCGCGGGCATCGGCCAGCGTGACAACGATGCGCATATCGAACAACAGGCGTGGATGAGCGTGCTGCTCGGCACGCTTTACGACGCGGTGGCGCGCGCCGGCGTCGATTGGCTCGTGACATTCCTCAACACACGGGTGCCGGGCAATCTCGGCGCGCCGCTCGCCACGTTGCCGCGCGTGCAGGAGACGGTCGGTGAGATCGCCACGCTGCTGCATGTCAATCAGCGTCTGCTCGATGCGGCGGCGCAGGCGGCCGATGCGGGAGACCCCGATGACGACATTGCCAGCGGTGCGCTAAAGTTCACGGTAACGGGCAATGCCATCCGGGTGCTGGAACTGGCCCTGCAACTTTCCGGCAACCACGGACTCTCGCGCAACAACCCGCTGGAGCGCTATCATCGCGACGTGCTGTGCAGCCGTATCCACACGCCGCAAAACGACACCATTCTGGGCGCTGCCGGACGGCAGGCGCTCGCAGTTTTCCGGGAATCTGCATGACAGGTACTACCGAAGTGTTGGATGGCATCGCCTTGTCGCGCGATTTGCCTGCACAGGATTACGACGCGCTCGACCCGCTGCGCACGTTCGTCGCGGCCTTCTCGCGGCTGCTGGAACGACGTCCGCACGAAACGACCTTGCTCGAAGAGGGCGCCGGTCTGCTCGCCCAACTCGTGGCGCGCGACGACTGGCTGCCAGACGCGTTCGCCGCGCCCCATCCCGATCATTACCAGCAATTCCTGCTGCACTGCGATTCGGCCCAGCGGTTTTCCATCGTGAGCTTCGTCTGGGGGCCGGGCCAGCGCACGCCGATTCACGATCACACCGTGTGGGGGCTGATCGGCATGTTGCGCGGCGCAGAGCACTCACAACCGTATGTGCTCGACGCCAAAGGTATCCCCGTCGTGGCGGGCGATCCGGTGCGGCTTGACCCGGGGGACGTGGAAGTGCTGTCGCCGCGCCTGGGCGATATTCACCGCGTGAGCAATGCGTACGACGACCGGGTGTCGGTCAGCATTCACGTGTACGGCGCCAATATCGGCGCGGTGCATCGCAGCGTCTTCACCGAATCCGGCGAGCGCAAGGGCTTCGTCTCCGGCTATGCCAACGCGCAGTTGCCGAATCCGTGGGGCAAGGCCGCGCCGCCCGCCGACAAGCAATGACGGGGCGATAGCCCAGAGCAGCCACACCGCATCGACTTCAGACGAATTCAAGGAATGACCGTGTCCGTTCAATTGACCGACGTGCCGCCGCAGGCCGCAGACGCCCCCTCTCCCGAACTGACCTACGCCGACGTGCGCGCCGCGCTGCTCGCACGCGAGGAAATCGCACTGCTCGACGTGCGCGAGGAAGATCCGTTCGCGCAGTCGCACCCGCTGTGGGCGGCGAATCTGCCGCTCTCGCGCGTCGAGATCGAGGCCTGGGCGCGCATTCCGCGTCGCGATACCCGCATCGTGCTTTATGGCGCGCATGACGGCGAGGACCTCGCCCCGCGCGCGGCGGCCGTGCTGCGCAGGCTCGGCTATACCGACGTCAATCTGCTCGCGGGCGGACTCGACGGGTGGATTGCCGCCGGTGGCGAAGTCTTCCGCGATGTGAACGTGCCGAGCAAGGCCTTTGGCGAGTGGGTCGAAGGACTGCGCCACACGCCGTCGCTCTCCGCACAGGAAGTGAAGGCGCTGCTCGATGCGGATGCCGATGTGGTCGTCGTCGACGCGCGTCGTTTCGACGAATACCAGACGATGAATATTCCCGGCTCGACGAGCGTGCCCGGCGCCGAACTCGTGCTGCGCGTGCGTGAACTCGCTCCGGATCCGGCCACCCGCGTGATCGTGAACTGCGCGGGCCGTACCCGCAGCATCATCGGCACGCAATCGCTCGTGAACGCCGGTCTGCCGAACCCGGTCGCGGCGCTTCGCAACGGCACCATCGGCTGGACGCTCGCCGGGCAGTCGCTGGAGCATGGTGCCGACCGTCGGCATCCGGCCACGGTACGCGAGGCGACGCTGGCGGTCGCCCGCGAAGGGGCGCGTGCCGTCGCGGATCGCGCGGGCGTGCGTCGTATCGCGTTGGCGGATGTGCCATCGCTTAATGTTCCCGGGCGCACCGTCTATCGCTTCGACGTGCGCACGCCGGAGGAATACGCCGAGGGCCATCTTCCCGATTTCGCGAGTGCACCGGGCGGACAACTCGTGCAGGAAACGGACCATCACGCGCCGGTGCGCGGCGCATGGATCGTGCTTGCCGACGATGACGGCGTTCGCGCCGACATGACGGGCTCGTGGCTCGCGCAGATGGGCTGGACGGTCTACGCGGTCGAGCCGCACGGCGCCGAAGCGCGCAGCGCACAAGGCGGCTGGCCGCTGCACACGCCGAGTGCGCCGGATGTCGCCACGGTCACGCCCGCGTTGCTCGCGCGCTGGATCGACGAAGCGGCTCCCGGGCAACTCGCGGTGCTCGATTTCACCTCGGGCGTGAACTACGTCAAACGACACATTCCTGGCGCGTGGTTCGTGATTCGTGCGCGGCTCGGGGAGGCGCTGCGCAAGGTCGGGCCGGTGCCGCGCTATGTGCTGACCTGCGGATCGAGCTTGCTCGCGCGCTTCGCCGCCGCTGATCTGCGACGTCTGACCGATGCGGAAATCGTGGTGCTGGAAGGCGGCACGCAGGCCTGGATCCATGCGGGATTGCCGCTGGAGTCCGGGCAGACGCGACTGGCCAGCGCCCGCGACGACCGGTATCGTCGCCCGTACGAAGGCACCGACAACGCGGCGCAGGCGATGCAGGCGTATCTCGATTGGGAGTTCGGCCTCGTCGATCAACTGCATCGCGATGGCACGCACCACTTCCAGGTGGTGTAGGCGCAGGCTGCGCGCGTGGCATACTTCCGAACTTCAAGCGTCGCCGCGCATGCCCCGTAAGTCGGTCTGCTGATTCACTCGATTGAATCGGTCGGCCGAGTGATGCATCGGGCAGGTCCGCGCGGCGGCCGATTCGCCTTCGACCCGACCATGTCACAGCAGCGCCGCTTCGCCAGTCTCATCGATCCGTGCACCCGTATCCCGTATGAGTGGGTGTACCACGAACCCGACGTCTTTCTGCAACGCACGTCGAAGTTCAAGGTCGCCAAGAAGTACCTCCATCGCCGTTTGCGTCTTGCGCTGAGCGGGCAGGCGAGTCGCGAGGTACGTCATGTCGCACCGGATGCGCGCGTGCTATGGATTTACGGCGGCAAGGCCTCGGTCGGCGATGCCGTGATGGACCTGTCCGGACGCGCGTTGCTGCGCGATCGCGCGGGGCCTGTCGATCTGCTCATCGGCCCGGGGCTGATGGCCGTGTTCGAGGGCGACGACATCTTTCGCCACGTCTACGACGATCCGGCTGCGGTGAATCCCGCTGACTACGACGTGGTCGTGCTGCAAGAATTCAACTACCCGACGCTTCGCATCAAGCGCCGTTTTTTCGAGGCGCTGCCGTTCGCGTGTCTGTTTCGCTTCTTCCACGGCCCGGATCGCAATCAAACGCAATTCAGTCTGGCCGCCGTCAACGACGTATTCGGCTTGCAACTCGGCCCCGACGAACTCTTCGCGCGCGCCAAGCCGTATTTGCGGGAAGAGACGGCGTTGCCGCAGGCCGTGGTGAACCGACTGCCGTCGGGACCCTATCTCGTACTGGCGATGGGCGGTGTCGAGCCGCGTCGCACCTACGCGCATTGGCGCGAATGCCTCGAAGCGTACGACGCGGCGCATGCGCCCGGCTTGCCGACCGGCATCGTGCTGTTGGGTTCCGGCAACGGGGTGGACGCGGCCAAAGCGCTCATGGAGGCGAAGTTCCGACATCTTGAGATGGTGTCGTTCGTTGGCGAACTGACCTTGCGCGATGCCAAACGGGTCATCGCGAATGCGTCGCTGTTCGTGGGCGCGGACGGGGGGCTGATGCACGTGGCACACACCACCCGCGCGCCGAGCGTCACCCTGTTCGCCGCTGCCGAGCCGCCGTATCTACGGCTCACACCGCGTTGCCAGTCGACACCCTTGCAGACGCAGAGCGACGTGAGCGCTGTCGATCCGGTCGAGCTTGCCGAGACCATCATCGCGACGCTGGCGGCGACGCCGTCGTTCGTACCGAATGTGCCGAAGTTGGCGTCCGAATCGCCGTCTTCCTCTGTGCCCGACGCTTCGCGCTAACGTCCATTTTTCCTTCCTGCGTCGTCCCTGCACGCTTCGCGCGCCGGGACGACCGCGTCCCGAGCATTACACGAAAGTTCTGTCACGACACCTGTCAACGTTGACAGGTGCGGTTTGGCTCGTCTGAATCTAACGTTCAATCAATAAAGACGCTGCAACCCCATGATTACATAAGGGTTTCCCCTTGTGTTTTTCGAGCGGCGCGACAGTCCGCCGGGTTGGATGAATCGGGGCTGCGGAGGTCAGGGGCTTGGTGTTTTCGGCGGAATGCTTGGTGGGGGCATCCGCCGGTCTTGTCGCATCCGTCGGTTTGTCATGCATGCCTATGTGTAGGAGAACCGTATGAAAACGCTAAAGCCCCGGGCGCCTACGCGCCATCCGATTGCTCATGCCGTCGCTGCGTGCGTGGCGTGTCTCGCGGCGCAGGCGCAGGCGGCGATTGTGGATGGTGTCCCGGCAACGGTGACAGCGCCAGGCAATCCTGCAGAACAGTGGCTGGTCGTCAACGGGGGGACGTTGACAGTCGAGCCAGGTGCGGCGACCAACTTCATCAACGTCGAAACCGGAAGCACAGCGAGCGTCGACGGTGCGACGGTGGCTGCCACCATCGGCGTGAATTCCGGCATGCTGTTTCTCAATACCTCCGGCACCGTCTCGAACTCCACGGTGAGCAGCACGGGCGGAAGCGGTATTGCGCTTGGCTCGAACGCAGGGTCCACCATCGCGCCCAACGTGACAGTCACCAATAGCACGGTCTCCGGTGTGCAGTTCGGTGCGTCGGTCGGCACCAAAGGGACGCTGACGTTCAACAACAGCACGGTGAGTAGTAGCGGTACCGCCCAGTTCGACTCAGGCATTGCGAACTTCGATTCCACGCTGGTCGTCAACGGCGGCGCTGTGAGTGGGCGTAACGGGATCTGGATTGCCACTGGGGATAACGGCATTTCCTCGACCACGACGCTAAGCGGCACGACGGTCACGGGGACAGGCGGCCCCGGGATTCTGATTCAGGCACAACCCACGATTCCCGGGCCGCGACCGGTCACCCTCAATATCGAGAACGGCACGACGATCACCGGGAGCGACGGGAACATCATCAATTCAATCGGCGATTTCACGTCGACCGTCACCGTCGACAATTCGCAACTGACCGGCAACGTGACGGGGGACGGCACGGGCGTCATCGATCTGACGCTCAGAAATAACGCCTCGCTCACGGGGGCGCTCGTGAATGTGAATTCGTTGGCTGTGAATTCCGGCGGGAAATGGGTGTTGACGGGCAATGGCAGCGTGCCCACCGTGACAATGAACGGCGGCACGATCGATATCTCAGGGACTGCGGCCGGCACCGGAACGTTTCACACATTGACGTTAGGCACCCTCTCCGGCAACGGCGCGTTCATGATGGGCACCAACATCGCGACCCACACGGGTGATTTGCTGGCGGTGACGGGTAACGCCACCGGCAGCTACCAACTGCACATCCGCAACACTGGCGCAGAGCCTGCCGAAGTCAGGCCGTTGACTGTCGTGACGACAGGCGGCGGCGGTGCGGCATTCTCGCTGGTCGGCGGCGCCGTCGACGCCGGCGTGTACAAGTATGACTTGCGTCAGGACGGCAACAACTGGGTCCTCATGACAGACCCGCACGATCCGGGAGATCCCGGTGGTCCCGATCTGACACCGGGGGCGGAGACGGTCATTGGCATTTCCGGCGTTGCGCCATCCGTTTGGGCCGGTGAGCAGGCCATCTTGAGAAGCCGCCTCGGCGACATCCGAATTGCGGATCAGGGCAACAGCGGTGCATGGGTTCGGACCTACGGGAAGCAGTTCCACGCGACACCGACCTCCGGCGTCGATTACCGTCAGACACAATACGGGGTCATGGGCGGCGCCGACGCCGTGGTCGGCAAGGCATGGGGTGGCACCTGGCTGGTTGGCGGGTTGCTTGGCACCAGCCATAGCAAGCTCTCGTTCGATGGCGGCTCAACCGGTGGCGTCAATAGCTACACGGCAGGCCTCTACGGCACGTGGCTCGGTGCCACGGGCTATTACTTCGAGACGGTGGTTCGCTACAACCACTTCCAGAACGACGCGAACGTCATCATGAGCGACGGCACGGGCGCGCACGGCAGCTTTGGCGAGAACGGTGTCGGTGCGACGTTGGAGTTCGGTCGACACCTGAAATTCAACGGCGAGTGGTTCCTGGAGCCATACGCACATCTGGCTTTGCTGCGTGTCGGCGGCGACAACTTTACGCTCACCAACGGCATGCAATCCCAGACGTCGCACACCGGGTCGGTGCAGCTTCGCGTGGGGGCAGCGTTCGGCAAGACGGTGTCGCTATCGGGAGGCGGCGTGATTCAGCCCTACCTGAAGCTGGCGGTGGTTCAGGAGTTCATCAAGAGTAATCAAGTCATGGTCAACGGCATTGGGTTCAACAACGATCTGTCCGGCACTCGCTTCGAGTTCGGCGCGGGGGTGACAGGGCAGTTGCGCCGCAATCTGCAGATCTACTCGGAAGTCGAGTCGAGCGTGGGGCGCCATGTCAATCAGCCTTGGGGTGTGCAGCTGGGACTGCGCTACACATTCTGATGTCAATGCAAGTTTCGCCTAACCGTGAAATGTAATTCCGTGAATTTGGTGGAATGTTGATGATTTTCAGTGAATATTGGTGGTTAACGTCATTTGAAACGGTTTTTTGTAGGGTGTTTGCGTACGCTTCGTGTCGTTTTGACTTTTTCTGGAAACGACCATCATGCGTACGACAGACCTGCGGCGCATTGCCGCAACCCCCTTCCCAAGCCGAATTGCGCAAGGCGTCGCGATTCTGCTCACCTGTCTGAGTGCTACGGCACATGCCGGAATCATCAACGACGGCGGCGAGCACGAGCTCAACGCCCCCGGCGATCCGGAACAGTTTTGGAACGTGAGCAATGGCAGTCAACTGACGATCCACCCGGGCACGGCAACCAATTGGCTTCGCGCCGATAGGGCGAGCCGCCTGATCCTCGATGGTGTGCAGGTTGTCGGCACCATCGCTGCCAACGCCGGTATCACCCTCGAAAACGCGAGCGCGAACATCGCCAACTCCAGTATCTGGAGCAATAGGGGGAGCGGGATGTGGGTGGGCATTGGCGGGGGGAACTTCACGCCCTCGAGCGCGGTGGTCAGCAACAGCACGATCAACGGCTTGGCGGCTGGCATTCACATGGGGGCGGGCGCGACGGTTGTGCTCAACGATACCCATGTCAGCAGCCGTGATGGGCGCCTCGGCGCACACAACGCCGGTGTCTACACTCGCGACTCGTACCTTCACGTCAATGGTGGCTCGATCACCGGCGATCACGGTATCTGGATGGCAAGCGGTCCGTACGGAGATGAGTCGGTGGCCGTGCTCAACGGCACTCATATCGTGGGCAGAGAAGGTGCGGGGATCCTGCTTGAGGCCGACCCGACAAGCGTCGACGGAAAATCGGTATCGCTGACGATAGCGAATGGCACCACGATCACTGGCGCCAACGGCGTACTGATCGAGCATCACGAGGGTGTCGATTCGACCGTGACCGTCGACAACTCCCAATTGACCGGCGATATCGTGAGCGACGGCAGCGCAACGCTGGATTTGACGCTGCAGAACTACGGCTCGATCACCGGTCAGTTGATCAACGTCGATTTGCTGGCTGTCAATTCGAATGGCAAATGGGCGCTAACGGCCGATCAGGAAATGGCCAAGATTACGATGGACGGCGGTTTCATCGATATTCACGGCACGGCAGCCGCCGGCACGTTCCATACGCTCGATGTCGCGGCGCTTTCCGGCAATGGCACGTTCCAGATGCAGGCCGATCTGCAACTGGGCGGCGCCGACCTGCTCGACGTGGAGAGCGCAACGGGTGAGCATCAATTGCACGTCAAGAACACCGGAACGGAAGGTGGCGTCCAGACACAGGTTCTGGTCGAGCAAGGCGGCGGCGACGGCAAGTTCTCGCTCGTGGGCGACAAGGTCGACGCCGGGGTGTATTCGTACGTGCTGAAGTCGGACGGTGAGGCGGGCGGCGAGCAGTCGTGGTATCTGGAGAAGACCGAAGCGCTGACGCCGGGTACCGACGCGGTGGTGAATATCCACAATGCATTGCCGACCGCCTGGCTGGGTGAGCACACCGTGCTGCGTTCGCGACTGGGCGAACTGCGCCTGGGCGAGGGAGACAAGGGCGGGACCTGGGCGCGGGTGTTTGGCGGCGAATACAACGCGCGTCCCGCGGCGGGCACAGGTTACAACCAGAATCAGTGGGGCGTCATCGGCGGTAGCGACAGGGTTGTGGCGCAAAACGACGCGGGTCGCTGGCTCGTCGGCGGCATGTTCGGTACCAGCAATAGCCGGTTGAAGTTCAACAACGGTTCACGCGGCGACATCGAGAGCCACACGGTCGGCGCTTACGCGACCTGGCTGGGAAATAACGGCTACTACTTCGACGGGGTGTTGAAATACAACCGCTTCGGCTCGGAGCTGGATGTTCGCATGAGCGACGGCATGCGCAGCAAGGGCGATTTCGTCAACCACGGCCTGGGCCTTTCGGCGGAGGTCGGTCGCAAGATCGAATTTGGCAATCAATGGTTTATCGAGCCATTCGGGCAAGTGGCGGGCCTGTGGGCAAACGGCTCGGACTTCACGCTGGATAATGGTATGCATGCCACGACCAGCAGCACGAAGTCGTTGCTCGGCACGGTCGGTATGCATTTTGGTAAGACGTTCGAGACGGCAAAGGGCACCTTCCAGCCGTACGGCAAATTTGCGGTGACGCACGAGTTCGTGCGAAGCAATTCGGTGCGCGTGAACGGAATCGACTTGCAGCAGGACATCTCGGGCACGCGCCTCGAAGTCGGTGCGGGTCTGGCTGCGCAGATGGCGAAGAATTTGCAGGCGTACGTGGAGGGCAGCTACTCGGTCGGCAAGCGTCTCGACAAGCCGTGGGGTGCCAACGTCGGTGTGCGCTATCGGTTCTAACGCTTCCGATATGAGACGGGCGACGCGCGCACGTCGCCCTTGAAGATCTTTTTGAGTGCTCCACTTGGCCTGACGACCTGCAAAGGTGTCAGGCTTTTTTATTTCCGTCTGTTGGCGTCAGGCGGGAGACGCCGCCTTGGGCGCGCAATACACGCGCGGTTGATCGTTATAGCCGACACTTGCGCCATCGCCGACGCGCATCGCCTGAAAGTAATCCGTGTGGCCCGCCTGAAAGCCGTGATAGACGAAGCGGTAGACGAGGTCGTCCGGCGTGTCGTCGTTGGGTAATCGGCTGGCACGCAGGGTGTTCACTCGTAGCCAGCTTTGCAGCGCCACGTACCGGAATTCGCTGGCCCGATGCACAACGCTCGATGTGTCGCCTTGCATTACACGGCCAGTAAAGCGAGCGGTGCCGGTGCCGTCCTTGTGGTAGCTGGACTCCATCGTGCCGAAGACTTGCACGCGTGCACCGGTGGAGGAACGGGTATCGAACTCGATGTTGGCGAGGCATTGCCATTCGACGCGGTCGTCCGGTACGAGCCACCACGCGGCAGCCCATGGAATCGTCGCGGCAATGACAGCGCCGAGCCAAAGGCTGCGCTTCGCGCGTTTTCGGGATTCACGCCGATCTGGCGGCATGGGGTGGCTCATGAGTGAGTGTGGTCGATCAGCAGATAAGACAAGCATTCGGAGTCGGCGCGGCCGATCGGTGCGCGACAGAGAAAGTAGCTGAACACGTCGAGACTGCCGGCGCCGTTGATGTATACGTAGCGCTCGTGAGCATCGTCGACGGCCAACGGAGGCGTACTCGCCAGTCGTGCGAGACGCTGCTTGACGAAGTCTGCGTCCTGCTTGAAATCCGGCGCGATGAACACGCGGTTGTCAGGCGTATCGTCGAGCGGCGCCCACTGGGCAACACTCGCATTCGTTCGCAGATCGCCACGCAGCGAGGGGACCACCCAGCCTGCGAGCGCGGCGCTGACGGCGGCAACCCCCAACCAGATACCCGTCGCGGGCCACCAGGATTGGCGTAGCGGCCTGGCGTCGGCGGGAATTTGCGATGTCGATTTCGTTGCGGACTTGGCGTCGTCGGCAGGCTGTCCAGGCGCAACTTGCCTGCCATCGTCGCCGCCGAGGGTGGAGGCAGGCCCCTCGCCCACGATTCGTGGCGTCGTGCTTGTCGATCCGCTCGACGGATCGTTGCTTACGCGCTCCGACGATGACTTGCTTTTGTCTTCGAAAATATTTTCAGTTCTCGAGACACTTTGGGCGTTATCCCATGGAAACGGTGCGCTGGATGCGCCGGTTTCCGCAGATAGCGGGGTACTCGTGAGGGCATCGACGAAAGGCGTCACCCGTTTGGCGCTGGTCAGTCGATAACCAATGCGCGGAAGTGTGGCGAGCACGGCGGGGTCCGCGCCGAGTTGTTGCAACGCTTTTCGGATGCGAACGATGGATTGGCTGAGGTTGTTATCGGAGACCACTGCACCGTACTGCTCCCAGCCTTGCGCGAGCAAGGTGCGCTTGGTCACGATCTCGCCGTCGGCTTCCAAAAGCACTTGAAGGCAGCGCCCGGCGGTCGCGCCGAGCGGCACGCTCACGCTGGCGTCTCGTTGCGAGACCAGCGCGAACGTGTCGGTATCGAAGCCCGCAATGTCAGCGATAAGGAACTTGACCATAGCAAATCGCCAAGGTGTAGAACACCTTGGCGTCAGGAAAGTTGGGAATGCTTCGCAGGCAATGTGTGTGATGTCGTCCTTTTGAGACGAAGTCACGCACATCGCGTTGCTAAATGTTACTCCTTCTTAAAGGGATCGGGCGTCGGGCGCGCGGCGATCTGGGCGATTCTGCGCGCGTGCGGGTCGTCGATACGGCGCTCCATCTTGACGGCCTTCCGAAGTTTCTCCTCACGTAATTTCTTCATAGCAAGGTAATCCCGGCGTTGGGAGGATGTCGTTCGCCACGCGCCTACATACTTCCGCAGTGCGGCAAGCCGGGCTTTCGCCGACGACGTCCCCACGCCCTCCAGCGCTTCGGCCATTGTCGGACGGTGTCGCTTGGCAGTGGCGGCGCCACGGGCCGGATCTGGCGGCTTGGGCATGTTGCCGAGCTCGACGATGCTGCGGGCCCCGTCGGTAGTCTCCTTGTGCATCGTGTCGTCGTCGCCGCGCGTCACCTTGTACAACACCCGGGCTCTTGCCAAGGCCCAAGCATGCTCAATCACCGCTTGCGGCCATGCGAACGTCAACGGCTTGCCGATGTTGGTCGGGGTGATCACTAGTTCGAATGGGAAACCCGGCACCTCGTTCACGCCATCTTCACCCCCATATTCCGCAAGCGGAATGGGGTCGCCATCGGGTTCGCCAGTCTTCCATCGGTTGCACAGCACGTGAATCCGAACGATGTCTTCCAGTTTCTGGTTGGGGTATACGGGAATTGTCAACGGTGCGAAGCCGTTATTGATCTCGGTGATCTTCTCCCAGGTGATTATGGCATCGTTGAATGCAGCTTCCGGCAATGGACCCGGCCCGCCGGGCAAGTCGCCTGAATCCCGAACCGTCACGACGGTGACAGGCGACAGGGCGGTGTTGACACTACCGTCCACCAGCGTGCGCTCGACGATGTACTGGACATCCTTCAACCCGCTCCCGCCGGCTTTCACCGGCCCCCATGCGAGCGGCCTGACGAGATCATCTTTGTTGACTACGTCACCTCCGCCTACCGTGTAAGCTCCGGCGGGCTCGCCGTTATAGACGAAGAGAATCTCGTCGCCGGCAACGAAGGCATCCTGGTCGGTCACATTGCCAAGTTCATCTCTGACGAACCAGGGAATGACAATCTTATGGTCCACTTCGACGGACGCATCGGGAATGAAATCCTCCTGTTCCGGGTCCTGCCATGCGGAATGTCGAACCACCGGTTTGCCAAGTGCCTCGTTTTCGGGCGTTTCGGGATCGGGGTCGACGCCGCCGCCCTGACTCAGATTCACACGCACACGCTTTGGGGTGTCGGGGCGTCCGGCTTCTCGTCCCTCGGGGGTGAAGACGATATAGTTCACCTCGATGTCGGCGAAACCTCCGGCGTCCTTGTTCGCCTCCCATTCCGCGGAAACGGCGGCGTAGGGCGCATCCACTTCGAGCATGAATTCCTCGGTGTTATCGCCATCGAAGACCACGCCGGGCAGTGCCGTATCGCCCCACGTCACGACAATCTTCATGCCCGGCACCACGCTCAGATGTCCGGGAATCTGAACGACGACAGGCTCGCGCGCGTCTTCCTCGGTGATCAGGCCATCGACCTCTTGCGCAGGAACCTCCGGGGGTTCGAGGTCATCGATGGCGCCGGAGATGAACACTTCGACGACCTTGATGTTCGCTTCGTCCGACTCGTTGCCTGCCATGTCGGTGACTTTGTACGTGAACTCGAGCAGTCCGTCTCCGACCGTTTCAAGGAGATCGCGTGGAAACTCCAGCACGACCGGATCCGACAAGTCACGGGGGTAGGTGAGCGTGACCGGTGGGAGCTCATGGTTCGCACCGTCCTTTTGCCGAACGATACCGACGACGACATCCATGTAAAACATGTCGATCCAACTCGGTAGGGTCAACGGCAAAACGTCGTTCAGATCGGTCAGGATCGAGTCGGTCAATCCGTTTTCTTCCACCTCCGGAGGCACCTCCCCCTCGCCGAGGTTCGTTGGCTTCGCAAAGTCACACACGAAATAAAACGGGCGCGACAGATTGGAAAAGTTCGGATCGTACTCCGGACGGGTGGCGTATTGCAATGCGTGTAGTCCGTGGGTCAGTAACAGCGGTTGGACGGCGAACGTGAAGGTTTCGTTGTCAAAGTCTTCGTCTGTGAACTCATATTCGACACCGTCGGTCTTTCCATCGACTTCGTATATGTATCGATAACCCGGCGTGTAGTTAACCTCCATTTTCGCCGTGAAGTTGATCGGCTGGTCTTTCAATGTCGTCTTGATAACGTTGAAGGGGTAGATGTTTTCAGGCACGTTTTGACGATCGGCCAGCGCATCCGGATCGATCACTGGCGGGTCCGGTTCGAATAAGGGGCCGGACTCCGAGGTTCGCTTCGCCGGGACTGTCAGGCTGGCCGCCTTGTTGTCCGTGCGTAAAAGAGACTTTCGTTTGACTGTCATGACAGACCTCCATTCGGAGAGGAGTTGGGTTTGCCAAGTGTCGCGCGGCGATTGTCGTCCGGTAACTGTCAACGTTGACAGTTGTCGGGCACGGGCATCGGTAGTGATATGGACGCATCGGCACGCGCTGCGCGAATGAGATGCGCAACGCGTGCCTTTTTTCCCGTCTCGTCATGTGTGCCCACACCCGCGCACGCCCTTCCGGAGGTCGATCATGAACGTCAGAGATGCTTCGCTCAAGCCTGAGGCACGAAAGGCACGCACCGGGGACGACAGCGCTCAGCCGCTTGTCCTTCAGGCGCCGCGTGTGCTGGACGCAGAGACCTACGGCGGTATCGGCTATCGAAGCCTGCACAATCCCGGGCAGCCGATCGTGGTGTTGGTGCCATGGAGCGACGATTTCGAGCGCAACGACGTACTGATCCTGTATTGGGGCGTGGAAGGCGTCGCGGTAGACGACATGTTCATCACGAACCCGGACAACGCGACCTACGCGATGAATGTGGACGTGCAGCACGTACTGGATCTGCCGGACGGCATCGTCGACGTCTGGTTCGAGCACGTCTCGAATATCAGCGGCGCGAGGCGGGAGTCGCCGCACGCGCAGGTTCTCGTCAAACGCACGAAGCCCGGGGGCGACGATCCCGACCAGTCGACGCCGTCGATCAACGAGAATCTTAAGCTTGCCGTGCTGCCGCCTGGCCCCATCGAGCCGCCGATTCCCCCGGAAGGAATACCCGTCACGATTCTCGCCTGGGAGAACATGGCCGAGGGCGATCGTCTTCGCGTGTTCTGGGGATCGGAGACCTTGCCCACGCGCACGATCACCACGGAGGAAGTGGACACCGACATTGTGGTGATGGTCGATGAAGCCACGATCGATGCCGCGGGCGACAGCGAAAAGCTCGCGGTGACCTACGACATTTACGATGCCGTGACGAACTACTCGCTGCGCGCGTTGCCGGCGTTCGTCAAAGTGGAGGCCGGCGACTCGATCTACGTCGCCCCGGCACTGAGCGACGCCCCGGGCGGGGTGCTCGACTTCGATGCGCTGGCGGGGGAGGACGCCGAGGCGATTGTGTTCATCAACAACGATCTCGCCGATGGCGACACCATCGAACTGGTGTTCGAAGGACGTTCCGACGACGGCGTGCCGGTGACGTTTTCGGTAAGCCAGCCTTGGGCCCCGCCGATGCTCGAAATCCCACTGGCGAATGCCAGTCTCGCGCCAGTCGTGCCGGGCGAAGGCTCGATCTTCTATCGCGTGACCGACAGCGGCGGGACTCCCAAGGGCCGCTCGGCGCGGGCGTATTACACCATCGTCGGTGTGGCGAAGGGATTGCCCGCTCCAGTGGTTCCGGAGGCCGAAAATGGAGAGTTGGATCCGTCGTTGGTCCCGAATGGCGCAACCGTCGAAATCGAGCCGTGGGTTGGCATGGCCATTGACGACATCGTCATGATGTATTGGGCGGGTACAGCCGCAGACGGTTCCCCGGTCACCGATCAGGACTTCAAGCAGATCAAGGCTGAGGACATCGGGCAGACCGTGACGATCCCACTGAGTTTCGAGACGATTTCGGCGACCGCGGGGGGATCGGCAGAAGTGTATTACGTGATCTCGTCAGGGGGCGGGCCACGTGAGTCGGATCGGCTAAAACTCACGGTGCTCAAGTTGGCGGACTTGCCGGCCCCCTTGATCGAAGGCGAGTCGAACGGTGAGCTTGATCCGGCACTGGTCCCCAACGGGCCGACGATCACGATTGCCGAGTGGCCGAATATGGCCGTGGGCGATTCGGTGCAGTGGTACTGGATCGGCACGTCGCAGGGTGGCCAGGCAACCGACAGGATCGACGTCACCACGCCCGGCCAGATCGGCGATCAGACCGGCACCATACCCCGTGGCGTGATCGAGATCAATGCGAACGGTGGCGACACGGTGAACGTCTACTACATCGTGAAGCAGGGCGGCGGGGATACGACGTCGCAGGCCAAATCGTTGCGCGTGCTTCCGCTGGCCGAGATCCTGCTGCCGCCCCCGGTCGTGGAAGAGGCGGTGGGCGAATCCCTCAATCCGGACGATGTCGATGAGTTCGCCACGGTCAGAGTGGACCCCTATCCGGGCATGGCAAGTGGTCAGACGGTGTGGGTCTACTTCGGCGAGGGCAGCGGAGGCGGCGAGGAAATCGATAGCTTCCTCGTGTCCGACCAGAACCTGAACCAGCCGATTCACATGTACGTGCCCAAGGCCAAGGTGGAGTACTTCGATACGTCGACGGTGACGGTGTATTACAGGGTCGTCAAGGCCCCTGGCGTGGAGGAGCGCTCGGAAGACCTTGTGCTCAACGTCAGCCGACCCGTGCGCTGGGGGGCGCCGAGCGTGCCGCAATCCATTGATGGCAATCTGCCCGAGGAGGCTTACGAGCGCGGCGTGCAGACCATCGTGCACCAACATCCGGACATGCAGGCCAACGACGTCATCGATCTTTACTGGGAGGGGGCGGGCAAGCCAACGTACCCGGACCGTGTGGTCGTTGGCGTACCGATGGATTTTCCATTTCGCGTGGAGAAGGCGATTGTCGATCGCTGGAAGGGCGAGACAGTCACGATTCGCTACACGGTCACCCGGGCAAGCGGCGTCATCCACTCCGATCATCTGACGCTGAATGTGGGATTTGTGCCGACGGACCTGGCCGACCCGGAAATGGACCAGGTGATCGACGACAAGCTCAATCTGTCCGATCTTACCTACGGTGCGGACGTGCGGGCCCTCGCGTATGAGGGAATGCGAATCGGCGATTACGTCTACTTCGACTGGGCTGGGGGGGAGGAGAACGGCGGGCTGACCGTCGACGTACAGATCTCCCAGAACATGGTCGGCCAGCCGGTCGACGAACACTTCCCTCTCGCCGACATTGAACCGTATGTTGATCAGACGGTGGACGTGCTGTATCGGGTGGTCCGGCAGAATGTTCTGGTCGGGCAGTCCAATCCGATCACATTCGAGGTCGTGCGCGATATCGCGACGTTCGACCCACCGCGTATTCCTGCCGTCGTCAACGGTGAACTCGATCTTCGCCAGGTCACAGGCGGCGTCGAAGTGATTGTGGACGTCAACGACGCGATGGCGCTTGGCGACGAGGTCGTGCTGACCTGGGATTGCTCTGTCGATGCCGGTTACTATTCCCATACCAAGCCGGTTGGCGGTGGCACCACCGTTGAGTTCACCGTGCCGTTCGAGACGCTCGAAGCCGGTATCGACGGCACCGTGAATGTGTCTTATGAGGTGCGGCGCAGCGGCAACGTCATCGGTTCCGGCGCGGCGGCTGCCTTCGTCATCCGCATGACCGAGTTGCCTGCGGTGGTGATGACGCAAGCGAACGGTGGCAATCTGGACCCGGACGCCGTGCCGCCGCAAGGCGCGACGGCATTGATCGATGCGTCGGCCATGTTCGAAGTGGACGACGTTGTCACGCTCAACTGGCAAGGCGTTCCGCCGTATCAGGTGCCGCATACGATTCAACCGACCGACATCGGCAAAGACCTGCCGCTGATGGTGCCCAAGAGCAACATCGACAGCAGCGACGGCTCCGTCGTCAAGGTCTACTACACGATCTTGCGCAAGAACGGCGGCGATATCGAAACGTCGCCCGATGCCGTTTATTCCGTGGGGCGCGAACTGGGCACAGGAGACTTGCTGGTGCTGGGCGCGCGCAATGGTAGTGCGGCCTATCGTGCGTCCAGCTCGCCGCGCTACCTGCGCGCCATCAGTACCGCGACGCGCCTGGACGTGACGGCCGAATGGCGTTACGAGGGCGATCTGTCGGGCGCGACGGGCACATCGTTCCTCGATACCCAGCCGTGGCGTGTGATCCATGCGCGCACCGAAAATGCTTCCACATCGGTCTTGCCGGTGCACTTCTCGGGAAGCGGCACGGACAGTGCTTCGACCACCGGGGCGGCGGCCTTTGGTGCGTTGCTCACGTTAGGACGTCCGTACGCGTGGGGACATCGGAGCTGGGGGGCGAACATTCATCCCAACCTCATTGGCAATGCCGGGTACGTCGAGATCAGCACGTCGCCTTCATCAATGGCAGCGCGTCACAGCAACGGTATGGTCTCCGTGTGGGGGCAGCCGAACACCGGCGGTGAGGTCACGCCGATACCGGTCAACATTCGACGCGTCGTGGGCAATGCGGGGGCCTTTGCCGCCATCCGGGATAACGGCACCCTGCAGGCGTGGGGTAACGAGAATCAGGGCGGCAAGCTCAACACCGCCGCCAGTCTTGTGAACGACGCCGATCGGGTGGTCGGCAGCGGATGGGCGTTCTGTTGCCGACGTGTGGGCGGCGAACTCGTTCCGTGGGGACCGGCCACGCACGGCGGCGAATTGCCGCCGGAACTGTCCGGACAGAAGTTCAAAGACGTGATGGGCAACTTCGGGGCGTTCTGTGCCTTGCGCGAAAACGGGACGTTGGCCGCGTGGAAGGACGACGCGTACGGCGGGGTGTTGAAGAACGGCGCCGAAACTGCAACGAACGTCGCATCGCTCGGCAGTGCGACGGCACGCGCGTTTTCCGTCATTACTACCGACCGGAAGATCATCGCGTGGGGGCCGAACACCCACGGCGGCGTGCTCTCGGAGGCCGCCAAGCTCGTTTCCGACTGCGTTGAAATCGTCGCTACATGGGGTGCGTTCTGTGCGCGTCGGCAGAACGGCAATCTGGTTTGCTGGGGCGACCCGAACCGGGGCAACAACTTCCCGCCCGCCTGGGCCACCTACGACTTCATTCAGGTGGTCGGCACCGCCCGTGCGTTTGCCGGACTGCTGCGAGATGGCCGCGTCTTCACATGGGGCGACCAGACCTTCGGCGGCAATTCATCGGCAGTCGCGCACCTTCTGGTGAACATCCGCGCGGTGTATGCCAACAGCGAGGCGTTTGCGGCGATTCGTGACGACAACGTGGTCGTGACGTGGGGAATCCCGAATGGCGGCGGCACGCCGACGCCTGACCAGCAAAACGCGCTCAACCAGAACATGAGCTACGAAGCGCCGGGGAACGCCTTGTCCGAGACGTCTGCGCAAGGCAAGGCGCTCGCGATCTACCGTCGCAAGCACGAAACGCTGGTCGTCGACTAACCGGGAGACATCGCGATGGACACGAAAAGCAAAACACCCTCGCGCGCGACGACGCGCTCGCCCTCGCCGACGGCATCGCCTTACGTTGCCCCCACGATCGAGAGCGTCGTCGATGGAAAGCTCGACCCGGCTCAAGTGCCCGACGGCCCCAAATACACCATTCCCGAATGGGACGGCATGGCCGTGGGCGATCGTCTGGAGTGGTTCTGGCTGGGCCAGTCGGTGGGTGGTCAGGACGCCGGTGACTTCAACATCGAAACCGTGGGCGACGTTGAAGTCACCGTGTCGCGCGGCGTGCTCGAAATCAATGCCAATGGAGGTGATACCGTGACCGCAATCTATGCCGTGACTCCGCAAGGCGGAACACGTGAAGAGTCCGAGACAACACTGGTCGAAGTCAAGCCGCTGAACGATGGCGACACGTTGCCGCCGCCTCGGGTCAACGAGGCGCCCGACGGCGTGATCGACCCGGACGACATCAACGTCGATATTACCGTGAGCGTCGATCCATACGAGGGCATGGCGGAGGGTCACACGGTTTGGATTTACTTCGGCGAAGGCACCGAGGCCGAGGAGAGCGATAACTTTTACATCTCACAGAACTACGTGGACACGGTCACCGAGATGTACGTGCCCAAAGCCAAAGTCGAGTTTTTCAAAGACTCGACGGTGACGGTGTACTACAAGGTCGAGAAAATCAAAGGTTCCGGTGTGTTCGACGTCTCCGATGAACTCACCCTGATCGTGGGCGAACCGGAAACGGAGCCACGTTGGCCCGCCCCCTATGTCGAGGAGGCAGACGGTGACTATCTGCCCGAAGAGGCTTATCAACGGGGCATTCGAACGGTGGTTCCGCTACATGCGGACATGCAGGCGAATGACGTCGTCGACCTGTATTGGGGGGAACCGGGGGACGACGGTTATTACCCTGACCGGGTCGTCATCGGTGTGCCTGAGAGTATTCGCTTCCGACTGACCAAGGACAAAGTCGATCCCTGGCTCGGCAGAATTGCCCCCGTGCGCTACACGATCACGCGCGGCAGCACGGTCATCCGCTCGGAGGTGTTGAAACTTGGCGTGGGCATCGAGCCGCAAAAAATGCCAGCGCCCACGATGGCGCAAGTGAACGAGGCGGGGGAGCTGAACCTCGGTGCATTGACGAAATACGCCGACGTAACGGTGCCCGTGTACGAGGGGATGAGCAGTGGAGACAGGGTCTGGATCGACTGGGGGCCAGGCTCTGGGAACGGCGACGACGGACTCACGCTGGCCAACCACGTGAGCGATGAGACCGAAGGCAAGCCGATCGACGATGCGTTCGAAGTCGTAGCGCTTCGGCCGTTCGTGGGGCAGACCGTGCCGGTGACCTATCGCGTGGAGGGCAACCTGGTCAACGACACGTCGGATGCCCTCTTGGTGACGGTCGTGGACGCCGGGCTCGAACTCGCGCCGCCCCGAATTCCTGCGGTCGTCGACGGCAAGCTGGACCCCCGGCAGGTCGCGGGCGGCGCGGAAGTGGTCGTGCCGTTCGACGCCGATCATATGGAACTCGGAAACACCATCCGATTGAGGTGGCGCAGCACGAACGCCGATGCGGATTTCACGCAGGAAAAGCCAGTCGGCGGGGGCGCGAAGGACATCGAATTTACCGTGCCCTTCGACATCGTCGACGCTGGCCTCGACAGCACCGTGACTGTTACTTACGACCTCATCGTCAACGACGATGTGGTGGCGTCGGGCGCGGCGATTCCATTCGTGATCGAACAGTCTGAGTTACCCGCCGTGGTGATGACGGACGCCAATGAGGGAAACCTGAACCCCGACGATGTGCCCGCCGATGGGGCGACGGTACGCATTGACGAGACCGCGCTCTTTGCGCTGGACGATATCGTCACGGTGTATTGGAAGGGGGCGACGGACTACCAGGTCCCCGCATACACGATCAAAGCCTCAGACGTGGGAAACGCCATCGAGTTACGTATTCCGAAGGCCACCGTCGAACAGAGCAACGGCACGGTCGTAGAGGTGAAGTACTCGATTTTGCGAAAGGCGTCGGGGTTCACGGAGGACTCGCCTCCGGCAACGTACGAAGTCGGCCGTGAGCTTGCGCAAGGGGATCTGATCGTGTTGGGGGCGCGCAATCGCCCGGCGGACATGCGCAATTCGGGAGGGTCGAAATACCTGCGTGCCGTGAGCGCCGACAAGCGCGAAGACATCATCGCCGAGTGGCGGTATGACGGCGACACGGCTTCCAAGTCCGGCGCGTCTTTCCTCGATAGCGAACCGTGGCGCTTGCTGCATGTGAGAACCGAAACGGCGTCGACGTCCATTCTTCCCGCGCATGTGGCCGGGTCGGGGATCGACGCCAATACGGCGACGGGGACGGCGGCGTTCGGGGTCCTGATGTCGACAGGTGCGCCGTATGCGTGGGGAAATGGTTTGTACGGCGGTGATATCGATCCGGCGTTTATGGGCATGGCGGCGGTGGAACTGAGCACAACGCACCACGCCATTGCCGCGCGTCTGGCGGACGGCAACGCTGTGATGTGGGGCAACCCCGCGAACGGCGCGCCCGATATGCCGTATCCGGCCAATGTGGCGCATATCGTCGGCAATCTGGGGGCCTTCGCCTACATACGCAAGGACGGGACATTGGGCGCATGGGGCAATGCCGCGACAGCGGGTGTCGTGGAGGGCGACGCCCTGACGGTGACCGACGCCGACAGGATCATCGCGAACTCTCACGCTTTTTGTTGCTTGCGCAAGGACGGGAAGATGGTGCCATGGGGAACCGTTGCGAACGGTGGCGTTATCGACGATCTCATGAAGAAGGAAACCGTGACAGACGTGCTGGGCAGTACACAGGCCTTCTGCGCGCTGCGACCCAATCACACGCTCATCGCATGGGGGCTGGACACGAACGGTGGCAAGCTCGAAGACGATGTCGCACTGGCCCGCGATATCACCGAACTGGCTGCGGCGACGTCGGCCGCGTTTGCCGTCATCACCGAAGAAAACAAGGTGATGGCATGGGGAAACGAGCTTTTCGGCGGCAAGGTGAGTGAAGCCGTGAAGATCTTCAGCGACATCGTCGAGGTCGTCGCCAACACACGGGTCTTCTGTGCGCGCCGGGCCAACGGACAGGTGATCACCTGGGGGCCAGACAAGGCTGCGGTCGACTACGGACATCCGATGCCCGTCGACGTGGCGCTCGCACAGTTCGTTCAGGTTGCCGCATCGTCTGCGGCATTCGCCGGACTCAAACGTGACGGTACGGTCATGGTGTGGGGCGACCCGGCGCGCGGGGGCGACGCATCGGCGGTTGCGCATCTGCTGGTCGACATTCGGGCGATTTACGCCAACAGTCAGGGGTTTGCAGCAATTCCTTCCAAGGGCGGCATCGTGAGCTGGGGCGTCGCCGCCGGTGGCGGAACGCCGACGCCACAGCAGCAGGAAAACCTCGACAGGTACGTGCGCTATGAAGTTAAAGGCTCGGCGATCGACCGGACTTCGCCACAGGGTCGCGCACTGACCCGATATCAGTTGCGCCGCGCCGTGTTGGAAAGCGCGTAACCATCGCGTTCGCCTCTGGCGTGGCCATTAACGGTGCCTGTTCCCGATTCAGGGCGGCACCCGGCAGGCAAGGTTGAGAGCCCAGTCTCAGGAGGGAGCATCATGGCAACGACGATTCCAACGGCGCAACGCGCCAAGGCAGCGGCATCGGGTGAGGCCGCAGGCACAGGTGCGCAGGTGACGCAGGTGAGCACACGTCGGGCGGTCATCACGGCGGATCACCCGCCGCCGGAGTTCCCGGACCTGGAGGATGGCATCCTCGATCCCGATTTGCCGAGAACCATCGTCAGCGTGCCCGCCTACGCGGGCAGTCAGGCGGGCGATTGGGTCTGGATCCTGTGGGACGCGAAGGTCACCGGTCTTTACGACGATGCTTTTCCCGTGACCGCGCCTGCCGCGGACTTTCCCATCAGATTTCGTGTGGAAGACGACAAAATCAAACCGAACGAAGGCACGACCGTTTCCGTATGGTTTGAGGTCAGGCGCGACGGCGTCGTCGTAGAAACGTCGAACGTGGCGCTCGTTCCCATCGGTGAACAAGTGCCTGAACCGGGCGATGTGGACCCCCCGGCGATCCAAGGCGTCGTCAACGGCGTGCTGAATCTCGCGGACGTACCCGAGGAAGGCGTGCTTGCAATCGTTGAGCCGTATGCGGGAATGAATGTCGGGCAATACGTCTTCATCGATATCAACGACTCGACGTGGGAAGAATACGTTCGTATCACCGACGCCGGTCAGGTCGGGCAGCCGGTGCCGTTCACGATTCCCAGAGAAGATTTGCAGAAGTTCTCCGGCACGACGATCACGCTGCACACCGTGGTGACGGGGCACGAGAATGGCACGATCAAATCGAATCCTCTGCAAATTCGCGTGCTGGAACCGGTGGGAGAACTGCCTCTGGTCACCGTGCCGGAAGCGGTCGGAAATTCGCTCGTGCCGGAAGATATCGTCGGCGATTTCATCGAGGTTGTGATCGGCCCGTATCCGGGCATTGCCGAGGGCGACAAGATCTCGTTTCGCTGGGTCAACGCGAGCGGCGCGCCTGCACCGTTCCAGGGGGAGGTCACCGTAGGCGGCACGCCGCAACAGGACTATGTCTTCGATGTACCGCGCAATCACGCGGACCTCAACAAGGAGAAGTCCGCGACGCTCACCTACACCGTGACGCGCGGCACGTCGCAAAGCCCGTCCGAGCCGTTCGTTCTGTACATCGGGGAAGCGTTCGAAGCGCCGCTGATCGCCGACATGTCGAAGTACCGATACATCGTGGGCAGCGAGAAGCCGCCGGTGGCCGTGCCGGACTACGCGAGGTTCCTGCGCGAGGCGAAATTCGGTACGCCGCCGTACACCTATGCGAGCGCGAATGCTCAGGTTGCGATTGTCGATAGCGCGGGCTTCGTTACGGTCATGGGCAATGGGTCGGCGCAAATTTCCGCGACCGACAGCCGCAACGAAACGCGATCGTTTACGGTGACGGTCGCCAACCTGAAGACGATGCACTTCGTCAGTCCGTCACAGAACTTTGCGGGCGCCGCCGTCGCTTGCGCCGCCGCCGGACTCAATGTGCCGACGGTGGCGGACATGCAGGCATTCTGGACGACCTATTTCCACAGCTCCGGCCCCGTGGCGCAATACATGGGCTGGCTGTCGTACCAGTTCTGGACCAGCCAGCAGATCGGCGCGGGCACAGCGAACGCCTACGACCTCAACGGACCGGATGAACAGCAGAACGTGAAGGGACGCAACGAAGCCGACTACCTTCAGGTCATCGGTGTGACGCCCTGAACATCGCACGCGCATCGGGCGCAACGCTCCCTCGAAACCATCGAAATCACGTTTAGGGAGCGTGGCTCCCACGCGAGGTGTTCCATGTTGATCCGGATGGGGAAAACGGCACGGCGGCTCATGACGCCGGTGCTGGCGATGTCGTTCGCCTGCACTGGCGCGCCTTTCGCGAAAGAACCGGCGCCAGTAGTGTCGGTGCCGACGTCGGCGGCTGCGGCCACACCGCATTTGCCCGGCGCCGAAGTTGCGTTTGCCATCAATCGGCGCTACGCCCAAACGCCCGGGAAATGTTTTGTCGGCGGCCCTGCGTTCGATTGCTCCGGGGTCATGCTGCGCACGGCGCCGGCGGGCGCACCCGGTACCGATTTCTGGCGCATTGGCTCGGACGAGACGGCCGCCGGCTACGCGCGCATGTATTTTGCGCGGCAGGATTTGCCCGCTGCGAATCCGTCCGACTCCGTGGGCTTCATTCTCGCCGACCGGCCGACGGCCGCCGGCAACGGACAGCCTTACGATTTCGTCTGCGGTCAAGCCCCGCTGGCCCAGTCGTTGCCGCCATGCGCCAACCCTGCCGACGCTGTCGGTGTGAGCCTCTGGAACGTGAACGATCCGGCGGCGCTCGCGGTGCAGGCCATCTACTACGATGTGGCCAATGGCGGCCAGCTTTCGCAGGCGCTTCGCTATCAAAAGCAGTACTACGACCGCACGGGCCAGTGGATCCCTGTGCTCAAGGCGACGTTGGGTGCGGGCGCGGCCACCGCGTTCGGATTCGACGAGGAAGATCAGCTCAGCTATGGCTTCACGGTGGCGAGCCGACTCGAACAGCGTCATGCCGACACACGCATGACCTGTCCGGACAATACGCCCGGCTATCGCTGCGCAGGCGTGCTGGTTCGCATCACCGGGTATGGAAATTTCAAGTCATGGAACCCGAGCGACCCCGCGCAGGCGCGCAATGGCGTGTCGTTTTCTTACGCGCGAGCGGACATGAACATGAGAACGACACACCGGGGCGATCCCGGCGTCATCATGGCCGAATTGCAGGCGCCGACGGGGCACCCGCTGGAGTGGCGTTGCTCGTTTCCTGCCAATGCGGCGTCGAGCGGTCGTCCGGGCGCTTGCGGCACCACCAATGGTGATCTTCGCCTTTGCGACGCGCGGGGTATCACCACGGCCGCACAGTGGATTGCCGCTCACGGTAGCGCGCCGCAATCGGGCTGCGGACTGTCGCCCAGCGTTGAACAGTTTGCCGTGCTCAAAGACTTGCGACAGACGATCAACAGCCAGCATAACGAAGTCATCATCGCCGCCTGGCCGCAGAATATTCCGGAATTGCTGCCCATCGAGGCGTGGTTCTATCCGACGCCGGAGGACAAGGGCGGCGCGCAGTACATTCAACAGGACTACATGGCAACGACCGGGCATTTCAAGCCGGTGCTGGCGGTCACGCTCACCAATCCTCCCGGCACCATTTACACCTATCGGGTCGAGGATCAGGAGGGCGCCATGGACCTCGATGCGGTGCTCGCAATGCCGCGAACCGGACGTCAGGATCCGGACTGGTGACCGAAAGATCGGACCAAACGCCGGACCGAAAATCGCCTTCGGAATCTCATGCAATGAGCGATCTTTGAAGGCATTTTTCCGCGGTTTGCATGATGATTTTCGTACCTGTCAACGTTGACAGTTTTCGCTGCATTTCGGCGTCGCTAATCTGCCTTCATCTACTAACGATGGAGGTTTGGAATGCGAGTCGATGTGATGCGCGGTGCTCAACTGGTCCCTTCCGCACGAGGCGAAATTGCGCGCTTTCGCCATCGGGTTTTCGTGGAAAAACTCGGATGGGAAATGAAATCTTCGTCACAGTACGGCATGTCGGAAGATGGTGAGGAGTCCGACGAATATGATCGTGACGACACCATTTACGTCACGCTCCGTCACGAGGATGCGATCGTCGGATGCGCCCGGTTGCTGCCGGCCACGCATCGCTATTTGCTCGGCGATCATTTTCCCCATCTCGTAGACGATCTGCCTGCCGCCGTACACATGGGAGACGGTTTCGACATGGGCGAGGGCGCTTACGCACATGGCGCGCCGCCGACGCCCGTGTGGGAGCTCTCCCGATTTGCCTGGGAGCCGCCGCAGGCCGAAGGTATTGCGCCAGATCAAGCGGACGGTCAGCAGTCGATCCAGGGCGCCAGGGAACTGTTGCGGGCCGCCGTCTTTACGGCCAGTTCGTTGGGGGCGCGCCGGCTGATCGGGGTGACCTTCGTCAGCCTCGCGCGCCTGTTCGTCCGTATCGGTGTGCCGACCCACAAGCTCGGCGCGGCGTATCGCATCGATGGTCGTCTGGTGGCGGCTTACCGTATCGACATCGACGATACGACGCGTGCCGCACTCGGCCTGTCGGACGGTCAGTCCACGAACTGAGTTAGCGCGGGGCGGGGCCCTTTCGGGCCTCGCCTGACAGCCTCGGTTTTTCAGCGTCGCGAAGGGGCGAACCTCAGCGCCACATCACGAGCCGAATCGCGCTTTGCACCTTGTTTCTGCAGCCCGTCTTGTCGAGGCAGTTGCGAATATGGAAGTTGACCGTGCGTGTCGAGATACCGAGGATGTCGCCGATTTCATCGGCGGTCTTTCCCTCTGCCGTCCACAACAACACTTCACGCTCACGGCCTGACAACGACGCGAGATCGAACGGCGGATGTTGCGGACGCAGCAGTCGACTCATCGACTCGTGGGTGTAATTCGCCAATGCGCCCATGCCGACTTGGAGCGAACTCAGCTCGATGGGCGTGAGGTGTTCCGTCGACCGGCTGAAGCTCAGCAGACCAAATTCGCCATGCGGGCCCCAACTGGAGCGGGCCACGCCATGATTCAGGCCGAAATCGTTCGCGTCACGCCAGAGCGCATCCGCTTGCGGCAAAGTCGGGTCGCGCCAGGACAGAAGCCTGTCGGTGTGAGCGCCGACGACGACGGTCGGGTCAATGTCCAGATATCCGCTTGCGCCGTAGTGCGACATCCACCCGGTCGGGTAGCTGTCGAAGACCCGCACTTCCGATTGGGTAGCACTGCGATGATGACGAAAACCGTAACTGCAATATTCGAAACCGATGCGTTTTGCGAACGAGTCGATTTGCAGGAAAAGCTTCTGCGAGTCGGTGATTCCGTGGCAATGGTCGTGGATGGTTTCCAGCAAATGCATCAAGGCAGACATGATGTCTCCAGGGGGAGTTGATGCTTGTGCGTTTAACTGTTTTTTCAGAAACACCGGTTCCTCGGGCGCGAGCGACGCCACCACGACGAATTTCGCCGTGTCGGCCCCTGGGTCACTTCAACGCGTCGGAGTTTTAAAATGAATGCGAATACAAGATGGTGTTGCTGACGTTGGCAATCGTTTCGCACGCCGTGGCAATGCAACTATCGAAAGCTACGCATCGGGATCGGGTGGCTTGGCCACATGTTTGAATTTCGTTCCGTATGCCGATGGGCTGAAGAATATCAACCGGTTCGCAGGTTTTCAATGTCTGCATCAAAAATATAAAAAAACGAGACCCTTAGAATTTCAAGATATTTTTTTATTGGATTTTGCGACGTATTGTTAACGGTTTTTGTATTAAAAATCTCTCTTGTTTTGAGGTATTTTGATTAAAATCATGCGCAATTTTTATTGGGAATGATTATCGGTGCTGAGCATGATTTTCTCTTTTTGAATGAAGAGAAGAGTCCAAAATATTTAAGTGGTTTATTAAAACGAATCGCAAGTCAGCCTTGATTCGCCTTGATGGCAGCTTTGATGAGTTGGGTCAGTGCTTTCTCGTCGACCGGATCGCCCTCATGAAAATCGATGGCGCGGCGCGTATTGCCTTCGAGGCTGGCGTTGAAGAGGTGAGTCGGATCCGGGAGCGAGGCGCCTTTGGGGAAGGTCATCTTGATAGCGGCCTTGTAGGCCTCGCCGGTGCAGAGAATGCCGTGACACGACCAGACGGGCACGCGCCATTTCCACTCCTCGACGATATCGGGGGACGCACTCGTGACGATCTTGCGCAGGTGCGCGAGCAGATCACCGCGCCAACCGGCCAGTTCGGCGATGCGGGCATCGATGAGGGCAGCCGCTTCGGCGGCGTCGGGGAAGGTCTTCTTCATGGCGGTGTCCCGGTCCTGAGCGAAGCAACGAGATCGAAGCAACGCGAACGATGAAGCGCCATTGTAGCGGGGCGCCGTTAGCAATGAACGGCGCCCGCCTGCCCCCCTGCAACCGCCTGCACCGTCAGTCACGGCGATGCAAGCGATGCGGTAAGAATCAGAACGCAGCGCTATATATCGCGAACGCGTCCGCCTCGGTGACTTCGCGAGGGTTGTTCACGAGCAGGCGCGTCTGAAGCATGGCGTCGCTGGCCATGCGCGCAATGTCCTCCTGCTTGACGCCCACTTCGCGCAGCGTGCGAGGAATCGCGGTCTCGACGATCATCGATTCGATGTGTGCGATGAGCGCGTCGGTTTTCGCCTCATCGCTGCCAGCGGTCTTACCCGGCAGAATCACCTCGGCCAGTTCGGCGTACAACTGGCTTGCGGCCGGGGCGTTGAAACGCATGACGTGCGAGAGAACAAGCGCGTTCGACAGCCCGTGAGCGACATGGAAAATACCGCCAATCGGGTAGGCGAGGGCGTGAACGGCGGCCACCGGCGAATTGGCAAACGACTGGCCGGCAAACATGGCGCCGACGAGCATCGCCTCGCGGGCGCTGCGATCGTTGCCATCGTTGCACGCCGGCAGGAGATTGCGCGAGAGCAGCTCCAGCGCTTTCACGGCCAGCATATCGGAGATCGGATTCTTCAGATGGGCGGACGTATAGGCTTCGATGGCGTGGACCATGGCGTCGATGCCCGTGGCGGCCGTAGCCGCGCGCGGCAAGCCGAGCGTCAACTCTGCATCGAGGATCGCCAGATCCGCGAAGAGCTGCGGCGCCACCACGCCCATCTTCGTTGTCTCACCGGTCGTGACGATGGACACGGCCGTCACTTCCGAGCCGGTACCGGCCGTCGTCGGCATTTGCACCAGCGGCAGGCGCGTACCCGTCACCTTTTTGACGCCGTACATCTCCTGGATCGACTGCGTGCCGGGCAGTAGCACGGCAAGTAGCTTGGCCACGTCCATCGACGAGCCGCCGCCCAGACCAAGCACGATCTCGGCATCGGCGGCGCGTGCGCGCTCGGCGGCTTCGAGCACGACATGCTCGGGCGGATCGGCGATCACGTCGTCGATCACCGAGACCTGCCAGTCGTGTTTGGCGAGATCGGCCAGTGCGGGGGCGAGCAAACCGCTCTTGTGCAGAAAGCCGTCCGTCACCACGCACAGGCGCTTGCCTGCCGGGAACTGCTCGCGCAGCAATGCGCCGAGACGGCGCGCGGCGCCGAATTCGACGACGACGGTGGGAACCGTCTGGAAACGAAACGCGTTCATGATCGTTTTCCTCTTGAAACCTTGTGTTGAAAGCTACGCGACCATCTGGCCGCGATCGATTCGGTAGACGTCGTCGAGCACCGCACCGGCGTGCTGCAAATCCGCGCCGGAGAGAATCACGGCAAGGCCTTCACCGCGCATCTGGCCGATCACCTCGGCAATGCGCTTGGACAACGCGGGGGCCACGCCTTCGAACGGTTCGTCGAGCATGAGCAGGCGCGAACTGGTCATCAGGGCACGGCCGACGGCCACCAGTTTCTGCTGGCCTCCCGACAATTGCAAGGCACGGCGCGGTGCCCACTCGCGGGCTTCCGGAATGATGCGGTAGACCTTGTCCAGACGTGCCTGCACGTCCTTGGCCTTGAGCGCCCATGCGGGGACGCAGAGATTCTCTTCGACGGTCATGTCGGGGATCAGACGGCGATCCTCCGGCGCGTAGCCGATGCCCAGCGACGTGCGCTCGTGCGACGGGGCTTTCATGAGATCGACGCCATCGAACGACAGCGAGCCGCCGTTGGCCTTCACCAGCCCCATGATCGCGCGCAGCGTCGTCGTCTTGCCCGCGCCGTTACGCCCGATCAGCCCGACGATTGCGCCCTTCGGCACCGAGAACTGCACCCCGCGAAGAATGTCCGTCGCGCCGAAGCGCACATTCAGATTTCCGACTTCAAGCATGGGCCACCTCGCCTGCCTTGTGACCGGTGCCCGGCACTGCCGCCACCGTCTCGCCAATGATCAACTCGCGCACCTGCGGGTCGGCCAGCACCGCGTCCGGTGTGCCGTCCGCCAGAATGCGACCGTCGCAAAACGCGAGCACGCGGTCGCTGTAGCGGCGCACGATTTCCATGTCGTGCTCCACGAACAGCACTGTGATGCCCAGCGCGCGTGCCGCATCGAGCACGCGATTCATCACGTCGAACTTCTCCTCCGCCGCCACGCCCGACGTGGGCTCGTCGAGCAGCAGCACCTCGGGCTTGCAGACCATCGCCAGGGCGATATCGAGCAGCTTGCGCACGCCTTCGGGCAACGTTCCCGAGACCATGTCCGCAAATTCCAGCACGCCCAGCCGGGCCAGGCTTTCGTTCGCCAGGTCGGCCGACAATCCGGAGATCGCCAGCGCGATTTCGATGTTCTCGCGCGCTGTCTGCGTACCGAAGAGCTGCGGAATCTGAAACGAGCGCGCAATGCCCAGTCGCGTGATCTTGCGCGGAGCCAGCCCCGTGATGCGCTTGCCGCGGAATACGATCTCGCCGCGATCCGGCTTGATGTAGCCCGTGAGCATGTTGACGAATGTCGTCTTGCCCGCGCCGTTCGTGCCGATCAGGCCGACCACGCTCTGCGCGTCGATATTGACCGTAATGTCCTTCGCGGGCGTCACGCTCCCGAAGGTCTTGTGCAGGCCGGTGGCCTCAATGATATGTGTCGATGCCATCTCGTGCCCCTTATGCTGCATCGCCCGAGGCGGCTGCCGTCGTCGTGCCCGTCTTCGCGCCCGTTTGCGTGACCGGATGCGCGGCGCCGGACTTGCGACGGCCCAGACCCAGACTCGTGAGACCGCCCGGCAGGAACGCGATGATTGCGAGCATGATCGCGCCCATCACGATTTGCCAGGTGTTCGGTGCGTAGCGGTAAGCCATGGCGCGTGCCACTTCGAGCAGCAGCGCGCCGATGAACGGCGAAAATGCGAAGCGCGTGCCGGAGAGCACGGCGATGAAAACGAATTCGCCCGAGGTCGTCCAGAACGCCATGTCCGGATCGATGTGGCCGATGTTGAATGCCTGCAACGCCCCGCCCAGACCGGCGAGCGCCCCGGCGATCACGTACGTCAGATGAATGTTCGCGCGCGCCGACGTGCCCAGATACTCCACGCGGATCTCGTTGTCCTTGATCGCGGGCCCGAGGCGTCCCGGCGTGGAGCGCATGTACAGCGCCACGACCATCACGCACACGATGGCGGCGATGAAACCGACGGCGAACAGATTCGTGCCGGCGAGTTGCCACGGCTCGGCGCTGCTGCCCAGCGTCGGCGCGTTGACGTTGAAGCCGTCGCTGCCGCCGAGTTCGACGTTATTGAGAAGCAGCCCGTAGCAGATCATCGAGAGCGCGAGCGTGAGCATCGCAAAGAAGATGTCGCGATAACGAGCCAGCAGGAAGCCGAGGACGAACGCCAGCACGGCCGAGACGACCATCGAGATCGCGAGCAGCGCGAAAAGCTCCGTCAGTCCGTAGTAGTTCATGCCGAGGCCGACGCAATAAGCACCGACCGCGAAGAACAACGCCTGACCGAACGATGCGAGGCCCGTGCGAAGCAGCAGCGCGAGACCGAGCGCGACGATGCCCTTGGACAGCGCCACGGACACCAGGAATTGCCACTGCGGCAGTGCAAGACCCGCAGCACCGATGGCGACGAAGCCGGCGACGGCGAGCCAGGTGCCCGGCGCACGCACGGCGGAGGAGATTGCGGAACTCATATCTTGCGGGCCTCCAGCGGAGCGAAGATGCCTTTCGGACGCACGGCCAGCACCAGCGCCATGACGATGTAAATGGAGAACAATTCGCCTTGCGGCCAGTAATGCACGGCGCTCGCGCGCACCAGCCCCACGAGCAGTGCGCCGAACGCGGCGCCCGGCAGCGAGCCGAGCCCGCCGATCACCACCACGGCGAAAGTGAGCACCACGATCTCGACGCCCATGCCGGGCGCGACCGACACGGTCGGGGCGGTGAGTGCGCCGCCGATGGCCGCGAGTACCGCGCCGGCCATGAACGTCACCACGAAGTAACGGCTCACGCGAATGCCCATCGCCTGACTGACTTCCCGGTCGTGAATCACGGCGCGCAGCAAGCGGCCGCTGCGGGTGAACTTCAGGAACGCCGTGAGGCCGACGCCGGCCACGAGCGCCACGCCCACGATCAGGAAGTTGTAGTTCGGATAGGAAAGGTCGCCGAGGTCGAAGTTGCCGAGGAAGCTGTAGGGCTCCGAGACCGTGTACGGGTCGACCCCCCAGACGAGCTTGATGGCGTCTTCCATGATGAGGAAGAGCGCATAGGTCACGAGCAACAGCACCACCGGGTCCTGTCCGTAGAAGCGCTTCAGAATGCCGCGCTCCATGATGAAACCGATGGCCCCGCCCGCGACGATGGCCGCAAGCACGAGCAAGAGATAGCTTACGTAAAGGTTGCCGCCCTGGGCAACCCACGGGCCGATCAGCGTCACGCCGGCGTACGCACCGAGTGCGTACAGGCTGCCGTGCGCCATGTTCAAGATTTTGAGCACGCCGTAGACGAGGGTCAGTCCCAGAGCAACCAGGAACAGCCACGCGGCGTACATCACCCCGTCCACCAGGACGGCGTAGATCTGCGACATCTCGCATTCTCCTTGGAACGCAACACGGCGGGTGGCACGCGAGCCACGGCGCCAGTGTTGCGGGTACCGCTTATTGCGAGGAAGACGGGCTCGCCCCGTCCTCCCGGTCTTGATGCTTTGCTACACGCGCGGGCTTAGTGCTTCAACCCGCCCTTGATCCACTCGGCGGACTTCACGCCTTCCGGGGGCGTGACTTCGGCAATCGAGTACTGCTTCACGTCGGTCACGGTGACCTTGCCGTTCACGTTCTTCACAATGCCGAACGCCGTGCCCTGTGCGGCCTGGTGACCCTTGCCCAGCGTCAGGCCGATCTTGCCGGCAGGTGCGTCGAAGGCGAGGTGCTCGAACGAGGCGATGACCTGCTCCGGCGTCGGCTGCTTGCCGCCGTTGGCCGCCTGCGCCTTCTCGTACGCGGCCTTGAGCGCGAGGATGCTCTGGTTCATCTTGTACGACGGGTAGCTCGGGGTGTCGTTGAACTTGGCGCTGTAGGCCGCGCGCAGCCAGCGGTTGAGCGCGTTGTCCGGGGCGAACATGCCGTACATGCCGCGTGCGCCGATGATCACGCCGTCCGGCAAACGGGTCTTGCCGTGCGTGGCCGTCTCACCGGCGGTGAGCACCGTGAGGGACTTCTTGAACAGGTCGCGGGGACCGGCCTGCACTACGAGGCCTTCCAGATCGCCGCCCCAGAAGCTCGAATGCAAAACGTCCGGGTGAGCGGCGAGCAGGCTCGAAATGCCGGCGTTGTACTGACCCGCGCCCAACTGCGGCATTTGCGAGCTGACCGCCTTCGCGTTCGGCTTGAGCGCCTTGAGCGTGCCTTCGAAGTCGGCCCAGGCGTCCTGGCCCCATGCGTAGTTTTGGTTGATGCCGGCGTACGTCTGCAGATCCGGCTTGCGCTCGGCGACGTAGCGCGCCGCGCCCACGTTATCCATCGTGGCGGTGGCGACCGGGCGGAAGACGTACTTGAAGCTCGCGTCTTCGAACACGCGCGGCGTGCCGCAATCGAAGAACAGCGTGACCTTCTTCATTTCTTCGGCGACCGGCGCGATCGCCAGGCAGTTACCCGAGGACGTGTAGCCGACCACGTAGTCCACACCTTGATTGAGCAGGTTGCGGTATTCGCTCACTTGCTTGCTGGTGCTGCCCGCTTCGTCGATGTAGACGAGTTCGATCGGCGCACCGCCGAAGCCCTTCGTGGCGTACGGCGCAGGCACTTTTCCGGCGTTGAGTTCCGCAGCGGTGATTTCCGCAGCGTTCTTCGCGGGCACGCCGAACGGTCCGGCGGCAGCGCCCGACATGAACGTCACGACGCCGATCTTGATCGGCTTCGCATCGGCATGGGCCGTGGTGGCAACCGAGGCGATGGCGGCGCCGGCCGCAAGTGCGAGAGCGAGCGGCTTCATGCCGCGCTGGATAACGCGCTTCATACTGGTTTCCTTTGGTGGTGTTACGACAGGGATGTCGATTTATGGTCGTGCGGAGTCTGATGCCCCGGTGCGGTGCCTGAGCCTGCCGGCAAGATGTCCGGCAGGCCCCTTACCTCACACTTGCAGGCACAGGTACTTCATTTCGAGGTATTCCTCGATGCCGTAGCGCGAGCCTTCGCGGCCCACCCCGGATTGTTTGATGCCCCCGAACGGAGCAACTTCGTTGGAGATCAGGCCGGTGTTCAGGCCGACCATGCCGTATTCGAGCGCTTCGGACGTGCGCCATGCACGCGCGATGTCACGCGTATACAGATAGGCGGCGAGGCCGAATTCGGTGTCGTTCGCGAGCGCGATGGCGTCTTCGTCTCGGGTGAAGCGAAAGAGCGGGGCGACCGGGCCGAAGATTTCTTCACGCGCCACGCGCATTTGCGCGGTGGCGTCGGCGATCACGGTCGGGGTGTAGTACGTGCCGCCCAGCGCATGCGCTGCGCCGCCGACCAGCACGCGCGCACCGCGCGATTTGGCGTCTTCGACCAGCGTCACGACCTTGTCCACGGCCTTGCCTTCGATGAGCGGGCCGATGACCACACCGTCTTCGAGACCGTTGCCGACCTTCATCTCGGCGACGCGTCGGGCGAACTTCTCGGCGAAGGTGTCGTAGACGCCGTCCTGAATATAAAAGCGGTTCGCGCATACGCACGTCTGGCCGCCGTTGCGATACTTCGCGGCGAGCGCGCCTTCGACGGCGGCATCGATGTCGGCGTCGTCGAAGACGATGAACGGTGCGTTGCCGCCCAGCTCCAGCGACAGGCGCTTGACGGTCGGTGCGCACTGCGCCATGAGCAGGCGACCCACGCCGGTCGAGCCGGTGAACGAAAGCTTGCGAACGCTCGGGTGCGACGTCAGCACGCCGCCCACGGCGCGGGCATCGCCCGTGACGACCTGAAACACGCCCGCGGGAATCCCCGCACGTTGCGCCAGTTCGGCCAGCGCGAACGCCGAGAGCGGAGTCAGCTCGGACGGCTTGACGACGATGGCGCAACCGGCGGCCAATGCGGGCGCGACTTTGCGCGTGATCATCGCGGCCGGGAAATTCCACGGCGTGATGGCCGCGCAGACGCCGACCGGTTGTTTTAGCGTGACGAGTCGTTTGTCGACGGCGGGCGTTGCGAGTACGTCGCCATCCACACGTTTGGCCTCTTCCGCAAACCACTCGATGAAGCTGGCCGCATAGGCAATTTCACCGCGTGCCTCGGCGAGCGGCTTGCCCTGCTCGCGGGTCATCAGATAGGCGAGGTCGTCGGTGTTCGCGATCATCAGCTCGAACCAGCGACGCAGCACGTTCGCCCGGTCCTTGCCGGTGCGCGCGGCCCATGCCTTTTGTGCCAGCTCGGCGGCGGTCACGGCCCGCGTGGTTTCTTCCGCACCGAGTTCCGGTACCTGCGCGAGCACTTCGCCGGTGGCCGGATCGAGCACGTCGAAGGTCTTGCCGCTGTCGGCCGCGATCCATTGACCGTCGACCCAGGCGAGCGTTTTGAAAAGGTTGGTGTCTTTGAGTTGCATGGCAATTGGCCGGGAACGCCGGCGTTTCCTACAAGGGATGCGGATCGATCAGGAGGGAACGGCGTGGCAGTGTCTCGTCTGTCACTTGTCGTTCTATCTATTGAACGATATTCTATGTATTGAATGTGATTCTACGTATTGAACGTTTCAGGTGCAACTAAGGGGTTTTCCTAGGGCGGAATGGGCAGGTGTTACCCGTACCATGCTGGCGGCGTCGCGCCCTGCGCCGGGCGTCTCAATGCCCGAGACGCCTGCTTGACGCCCCGATTTCCGTGATTCCCGAGACTCCCGATTCATGCCAAAGCGCAAACTCGATCTGCCTGCCAACGCTTCGCTCGCGGCCGCTGGTGCTGCCCATGCCCCTCATGCGGCCAACGCCGATGAACCGCTCAAGACCACCGCGCCCGCCGTGGTGCGCGCCGTGCACATCCTCGATGTGATCGCGGCGGCGTCCGAGCCGGTGGGGCTGGCCGATCTGGCGCGCGAGACGGGGGTGCCCAAGAGCACGCTGCACGGACTGTGCGACACGCTCGTCAAGTTGCGGCTGGTGAAACGTCATGCCAATGGCGGCATGACGATGGGCTCGTATGTGATGGGATGGGCGAATGCGTTCCTGTCGCAGACCAATATCACCGAGGAATTTCGGGCCGTCTGGGAGGCATCGCGCGCGTTTGCGCAGGAGACCGTCACGCTGTCGGTGCTTGACGGCGCCGAAGTGATCTATCTCGCCTGCCACAACGGCAACCGGCCGCTTGGCGTGACGTTCCGGATCGGCATGCGACTGCCCGCGCCTTATACGGCCACCGGCAAGGCGATGCTCTCGACGCTGCCACCGGGCGAGGCGGCCGATTTGCTCGCGGGGGCATGGCCCGCACCGCTCACGCGGGCGAGCGTCAGTACGTATCCTGCACTCGCCGAGGAAATGGCGCAGGTGCGCCGCGACGGCTATTCCATCGACAACGGACAGATGCGCGAAGGCATGATCTGTTTCGGTGCGCCGGTGTTCGACGCGAGCGGCGAGCGTGCCGTGGCCGGTCTGGCGGTGAGCTTTCTGACCAACGAGATCGATGCCGAGACGGGGCAGCGCATCGGTCGCCAGATGCGCGAGCTGGCCGATCAGTTGTCGGTGCGCCTTGGTGCGCCTTCGCGCCGCTGAGCGCTCGGCGCAGGCACGTCCGCCGCGACGAACATGATGTTCGTGAGGCGTTGAGCGGATCTCACGTGATATTCGGCGAAGCGTCTTCGAACTGCACGCAACCTACTGTGCTTGGCGACGTGAATGTCCCGATAATTTCCTCGCGCGCCGTAGGGCTTTAGTCGGTGACACGGTGACGGCCTCGCGGTCAGCGTGGCGCCATTTTCCTGTTGGTTTCGCGCTCGCGGGCCGACAGCGTCTTGCCGACATTCGATTGTTATCTTTGGCGGAACAGTCATGTCCATGAATGCGGGCTATTCCCTAGGGGTTATCACTGGCATCATTTGGACCTGACTGATGTCCAGACAAGCCAAAGGAAGCGAAGGGAAGCGCGATCCGGGCGGTGCCATGGGGCGGACATCCAATAGGGAAGCACTACGCCATGTCCAATATCGCAATCGTTTATTACTCGCAGGGCGGCGCGACCGCCATGATTGCCCATTCCGTTGCGCAAGGCGTCAACGACGCCGGTGCGCACGCGCAACTGTTCAGCATCGAGCCGCACCAGCTCGTCGACGGGCAATGGCATGACGAAGCCATGCTGTCGCGTCTGGCCGCTGCCGACGCCATCATCTTCGGTGCGCCGGCATTCCAGGGTGGAATTGCCGCCACGTTCAAAGCCTTCGCAGATGCGACCACCGGCATGTGGCGCGCCCGTAGCTGGCGCAACAAGGTCGCGGGGGGCTTCTCGTTTAGCTGCCGCTCCAGCGACGACAAGCGCAACACGCTCGACTACTTCGCCGCGTTGGCAGCGCAGCACGGCATGGTATGGGCAGATGTGGATGCCGATGACACCGGTTTCGAGGTGCGCGGCGCGGCGGCGTCGCCGGTCATGCGCTTCGCGGGCGATTTCCCGGCGGTGACGGCGCCGGGCGTGGAAGTCGACGCGGCGTACGCGCTCGACCCGGCGGACGTCATCTCCGGCAAGCAGTACGGACGCAACGTCGCATCGCTGGTCGCGCGTCTGGCCGGCGAAGTCCTGGAGTCTCCCGCCGTATTGGCGCGTCGTGCGCGCGAAGCGGCCGAGCGTCGCCTCTGACGCATCGCTGAAGCGATCGACGGCACGTCGAGTGATTGCACTCGACGTGCCGTTTGTCTTTTGTGCGTCGAACTGAAGCGATGGTGAGGATGGTGGGGACGGCGAGAGCCGTAGCATGTGCCGAGCCGCCCGTCGCCCTGCGGCGTCAGTTGCTCGGGGCATCGCTCGCCGGGTCGGCGTGGATTTGCAGCACGGCGTCGCGCTTGGCGAGCAGATGCTTGCGCAAGATTTCGCCCAGTCGCTTGCCGTCGCGCTTTTCGAGGGCATCGATCATTTGTTCGTGCTCGTCGATGGCGCGATCCCACTTGTCCGCATGGAAGTTCGAACGGAAGCGCAGCGCCATCAGGCGACGGTTGATCGACACATAAGTCTGACGCAGCGCGCCGTTGCGCGCCGCTTCGTTGATGCGGTCGTGAATGGCCTGGTTACGTGCGTAATAGCCGGGAAGATCCTGCTGCGCGCGGCACGCAAGCATGGCGTAATGCAACGCCTTGATTTCGGCAAGCTCTACCGATGTCATCCGTTCTGCCGCCAGTTCTCCCGAAAAGGCTTCGAGCGCACTCATGAGCTCGAACATCTCCCGGATTTCCTTCTCCGTCATGCGCGCGACACTCGCGCCGCGATTCGGCGCAATCTCGATCAGTCCCTCGGCGGCAAGCACCTTGAAGGCCTCACGCAACGGGGTGCGCGAGATGCCGAGCGTCTCGCACAACTCGCGTTCGTTGAGTTTGACGCCGGGGCTGAGCACGCCCTCGATGATGAGGCGGCGCAGGTGCTCGACGACCGTGTCGTGCAACCGCAAGCGCTCGACACGCGGAATCTCGGGGGCGGCAATCGTCGACGTGTTATCCATTTTTTGCATTCAAAATCATCAAGGCATCGTCAAAGCGCGTGACCGGGATTGTAACGCACGGTATCAGGCGTCCGTATCTCTAGGGTAAACGACTGTATTAAAAGCGCTTCTCACCCCTTGCGAAAGCCATCGGCTCTGCTAAAGTATTTTGAATGCAAAATTCAAAACGAATTTTCAAGAGGAGAGAGACGTTCATGCTGAAGCTCGATTTCCACCCCTCGGGTCGCCATTTCCTGCAGATCCCAGGCCCGAGCCCGGTGCCGGATCGCATTCTGCGCGCGATGAGTTATCCGACGATCGACCATCGTGGCCCCGAGTTCGGCGCACTGGGTCGCAAGGTGCTCGCCGACATCAAGAAGATTTTCAAGACGGAGCAGCCGGTCGTGATTTATCCGGCATCGGGTACCGGCGCGTGGGAGGCTGCGCTGTCCAATACGCTCTCGCCTGGCGACCATGTGCTGATGTTCGAGACCGGGCACTTCTCGACGCTCTGGAAAAAGATGGCCGAAAACCTTGGCCTCAAACCCGAGTTCATTGGCCTGCCGGGCACCGAAGGCTGGCGCCGTGGCGTGCAGCCGGACATGATCGAAGCGCGCCTGCGCGCCGACACCGCCCATGCCATCAAGGCCGTGTGCGTGGTGCATAACGAGACTTCCACCGGCGTGACGTCGGACATCGCAGCGGTGCGTCGTGCCATCGACGCCGCTGGGCACCCGGCGCTGCTGCTTGTCGACACCATCTCGGGTCTCGGCTCGGCGGACTATCGTCACGACGAATGGGGGGTGGACGTGACCGTCTCCGGTTCGCAAAAGGGGTTGATGCTGCCGCCGGGCATCAGCTTCAACGCGGTGTCGCCGAAGGCGCTCGAAGCCGGCAAGCAAGCGAAGTTGCCGCGGGCGTTCTGGGGCTGGCAGGAAATCATCGAAGCGAACAAGAACGGCTACTGGCCGTACACGCCGAACACCAACCTGCTGTACGGCTTGTCCGAAGCGCTCGACATGATTCTGGAAGAAGGGCTGGACAACGTGTTTGCGCGCCACCAGCGTCTGGCCGAGGCAACGCGCCGCGCGGTCAATGCCTGGGGGCTCGAGATCCAGTGTCAGGACCCGGCGGTGTACAGCCCGGTGCTCACCGGTGTCGTGATGCCGCAAGGCGTGGACGCCGACGAGGTGCGCAAGCGTATCTACGAACGCTTCGACATGTCGCTCGGTCAGGCGCTCGGCAAGATTCGCGGCACGATGTTCCGGATCGGTCACCTCGGCGACTGCAACGATCTCACGCTCATGGCTACGCTCTCGGGCTGCGAAATGGGGCTGCAAATCTCCGGCGTGAAGCTGGCAGCCTCCGGTGTCGTCGCCGCCATGGACTACCTGGCACAGGCCAAAACTGCGCCGTTGCTCAAGGCCGCCGCCTGACATGCCGTTAGTAGTCCTTATCAGGGGACAAGAGGGGATGTTGCACGGCGAGCATCGCCTCTGAAGTGAACGCTTTTATTGTCATTCACGCGTCACAGGGCTTCAGTACAGAAAGGCCCGTGACGCAGCAACACCTTTGCGCTGGCCGCATGCCGCAGCCGCGCTTCACGGGATGTTTCAGGAGACATGCAATGAAGCTTTTCAGAGCGACAAGGGTCGTGCTGGTGATGCTATGCGTCATGTATTTCATCACCTACCTCGATCGTGTCAACGTCAGTACGGCTGCGGCCGGATTCGGCAAGGAATTCAATCTCTCCAAGACTGAAATCGGTCTTGTCTTCTCGGCATTTGCCTACCCCTATCTGGTATTTCAAATCATCGGCGGCTGGGTCAGCGACCGTTTCGGCGCCAAACGCACGCTGCTCGTGTGCGGCGCGCTCTGGGCCGTGGCGACCATCCTGACCGGCATGGCCGGCGGTCTCGTCACGCTGCTGCTCGCGCGCTTGCTGCTGGGGCTGGGCGAAGGGGCGACGTTCCCGGCGGCCACGTCGGCCATGTCGCGCTGGATTCCGAAGGAAAAGCGCGGTTTCGCGCAGGGGATCACGCACGCGGCGTCGCGCATCGGTAACGCCGTGGCGCCGGCCGTGGTGGTGTTCATCATGGCTACGCACGGCTGGCGCGAGTCGTTCTACCTGTGCGGTATCGTCAGCCTGATCTGGGTCGCGTTGTGGGCGCTGACCTTCACGGAACGTCCGCAGGATCATCCGCGCATTACGACGGAAGAACTCGCCGTGTTGCCCGCGCTCAAGGCCAAGAGCGGCTCGGTGCCGTGGGGGCCGCTGTTCAGGCGCATGATGCCCGTGACCATCGTGTACTTCTGCTATGGCTGGACACTGTGGCTGTTCCTGTCGTGGATTCCGCAGTACTTCCTGCACAGCTACGACCTCGATCTGAAGAAGTCGGCGTTGTTCGCGTCGAGCGTGTTCTTTGCCGGTGTGGTCGGTGACACGCTCGGCGGGATCGTCACCGACAAGCTTTACGAGCGCACGGGCAATCTGAAGCGTGCGCGCAGCTGGATGGTGTCGGTGTGCATGCTGCTGACGCTCATTTCGCTCGTGCCGATGATGTTCACGCACCATCTGTATGTCTCGATGGCGTGTCTGGCGTTCGGGTTCTTCTTCGCCGAAATGACGATCGGCCCGATGTGGGCCATCCCGATGGATGTGGCGCCGGAGTATTCGGGCACCGCCAGCGGCATGATGAACACCGGCTCGGCACTGGCGGCGATCATCTCGCCCGTGCTCTCCGGCTACCTCATCGACCGCACGGGCAACTGGGAACTGCCGTTCGTGGGCAGCATGATCCTGATGGCCGTGGGGGTGGTGCTGGCCTTCCGTATGCAACCTGAGAGCAAGTTCTCGATGGCGGGCGATGCCGCCAAGGCAAGCAACGCTCGCCAGCCCGCCTGACATGTTCACGACCCGTGAATGCAGGAACGTATGACGCTCGCCTGATCGCCGCGCACGCCGGAAGTTTCCGCGTGCGCGGCGCCAGGCGGTGCCGACCGAAGTCGAATGACTTCCCCCGCAACATCATGGCCGGGCGACTTCGCCCGCGTCGGACGCGCCGTCGATTCGGCCTTCGCGATTGCGACGCCTCCCGCCCCGCCAGCTCAATGCCAGTCACGCCATGAATTCCCAACCGAACGCCCGTGAATCCCATCTCCCGGCCCGCCCGAATGTCGTGGGTCAGCCCGTGCATCTGATGCCGATGCAGCGCGGCGGCGTAGCGCTCACCCCATTGCAGGAACGCCTGCGCCGCGAACTTCGCGGTGACGTGCTCTTCGATCGCGCGAGCCGTGGCCGCTATGCGACCGATGCGTCGATCTACCAGATCTTCCCTATTGGCGTGGTCGTGCCACGCGATCAGGAAGATCTGATTCGTGCGCTGGACATTGCCCGCGATCAGCAGGTGCCGGTGCTCGCGCGCGGCGCGGGAACCAGCCAGTGCGGGCAGACCATCGGCGAAGCACTCGTCATCGATAACAGCAAATGGCTCAATCGCGTAGTGGCGTTCGATGCCGAAGCGCGAACGATTACCGTGGAGCCGGGCATCGTGCTCGATCATCTGAATGCGTGGCTCAAACCGCACGGCCTGTGGTTTCCGGTCGACGTGTCGACGGCGGCGCAATGCACCATCGGTGGCATGACGGGCAACAACTCATGCGGATCGCGCTCCATCGAGTACGGCAACATGGTGCACAACGTGCTGTCCATCGATGCTGTGCTGGCCGATGGCGCCCAACTGCACTTCGGCTCGTTGCACACCCCGCCCACAGACACACGCACGAAGGCGCTGCTCGCCAGCGTTCACGAGATCGCCATGCGCGAGCAGGAGGAGATGCGCGAGCGCGTGCCGCGCGTGCTGCGTCGCGTGGCGGGCTATAACCTCGATCTGTTCGATTGTCTGAATCCGCGCGCGTACACCGACGACGGCGTGGCCAATCTCTCGCATCTGCTGGTCGGCTCGGAAGGCACGCTCGCCTACAGCCGACAGATCACGCTCAAGCTCGCACCGCTGCCGCAGCACAAGACGCTCGGCGTGGTGAACTTCCCCACGTTCTATCAGGCGATGGATCTCACGCAGCACATCGTCAAACTCGGGCCGGTGGCGGTGGAACTCGTCGATCGTACGATGATCGATCTGGCCATGGACAACGCGGCGTTCCGTCCGGTGATCGAGAAGGCGCTCACGGGCGATCCGCAGGCGATTCTGCTGGTCGAGTTCGCGGGCGACGATCCGGCGGCGCTGCGGGCGCGACTCGACGATCTCGCCACGTTGATGGGCGATCTCGGATTGCCCGACAGCGTGGTGAAGATGCCCGATGCCGGACCGCAAAAGGCCCTGTGGGAAGTGCGCAAGGCGGGCCTGAACATCATGATGAGCATGAAGGGCGACGGCAAGCCGGTGTCCTTCATCGAAGATTGCGCCGTGCCGCTGGAACATCTGGCCGAGTACACGCGACGCCTGACCGAAGTGTTCCATCGCAACGGCACCGAGGGCACCTGGTATGCGCACGCGAGCGTGGGCACGCTGCATGTGCGCCCGATTCTGGATATGCGTCGCGACGGCGCGGTGAAGATGCGCGAGATCGCCGAGGAGGCCGCAGCGCTCGTGCGCGAATACAAGGGCGCCTACTCGGGCGAGCACGGCGACGGTCTGTGCCGGGGCGAGTGGGTGGCCTGGCAATACGGCCCGCGCATCAATGCGGCGTTCGGCGAGATCAAGCAACTGTTCGATCCGGAGAACCGCTTCAATCCGGACAAGATGGTGCGCCCGCCGAAGATGGACACCCGCGAGCTGTTCCGTTTCGCACCGGGCTACGCGGCCAGGCCCATGACGCCCGCGCTCGACTGGACCGCATGGAACGTCAGGCGCGACGCGCTGAGCGGCGAGCAGAGCGCGCCGGATACCGGCAGCGACGCCACGCACGGTCTGGCGTCTGCCGTCGAGATGTGCAACAACAACGGCCACTGCCGCAAGTTCGACGCGGGCACCATGTGCCCAAGCTATCGCGTGACGCGCGACGAACAGCATGTGACGCGGGGGCGGGCGAACACGCTGCGTCTTGCTGTCTCCGGTCAGTTGGGGGAGGACGGGCTCGCGAGCGACGAGGTCAAGGCCGCGCTCGATCTGTGCGTGTCGTGCAAGGGCTGCAAGCGGGATTGTCCGACGGGCATCGACATGGCGCGATTCAAGATCGAGGCGCGCCATGCGCGCGCGAAGCGGCATGGCGTGTCGCTGCGCGACAAGCTGATCGCTTACCTGCCGCGTTACGCGCCCTGGGCCAGCCGTGTGGGCGGACTGCTCGATGCGGCGCAGCGTCTGCCGGGTGGCAACGCGGCAAAGCGCTGGCTGGGTCTGGCGCTGGAGCGCTCGGTGCCTGCGCTGAAACGGTCTTTCCTTGAGGGGCAGACGCCGCTGGGCATGGTTGAGGACGCGTGCGGCGGCGCCGACGCCGGGCGCCACGTGTTGCTCTTCGTCGACACGTTCAACAACTATATGGAGCCCGAGAATGCGCGTGCCGCGAGGCAGGTGCTCGAAGCGGCGGGCTACACCGTCCACGTGAACCGGCGTGCCGGCGAGCGGCCGCTGTGCTGCGGGCGCACGTTTCTCGCAGCCGGGCTGGTGGACGAAGCGAAGGCGGAAGCGCGTCGCCTGCTCGACGCCGTAATGCCGTTCGTCGAGCGCGGCGTGCCCATCGTGGGGTTGGAGCCGTCGTGCCTGCTGTCGTTGCGCGACGAGGTGCTCGGCTATGGCTTCGGCAATGCGGCCCGCAGGTTGGCAGACAACGCGTTCCTGTTTGAGGAATTTCTGGTTCGGGAGAAGGCGGCAGGGCGTCTGGACATCGCCTGGCAAGCGCTGCCTGACGGCGTGGGCGAAGCGCTGGTGCACGGTCACTGCCATCAGAAGGCGTTCGATGCTTACTCTCCCGTCACGGCGGTGCTTGGATGGGTGCCGGGGCTGAAGGTATCATCGATCGAGTCGTCATGCTGCGGCATGGCAGGCAGCTTCGGTTACGAGGCCGAACATTACGACACGTCGCGCGCCATGTCGGAACTCACGCTGTTGCCGGCGATTCGACAACGCAGCGAAAACGCCATCGTCGTCGCAGACGGCACCAGTTGCCGTCATCAGATTCATGACGGTGCGCAGACGCAGGCGTTGCATGTGGCGTGTGTGCTGGCGCGTGCCTTGCCGGGCGGCTCGGGTGCCTGGCCTGCCTCGCCTGATTCGCGTGCTTCGTCTGCCTGATTGCCGACATTTTCTGCGAACGCCATTCGAAGGATTGTGATGCCAGATTCCGTCAATACGACGTCGATAGCCGTCAACGCTGCCGCTGGCGGCGTTGCGGTACCGCCGGTCGCGCGCGTGGGCGACTCGCTCGCGCAGGTGGCGACCCCCTCTTTACTGCTCGATCTCGATGCATTCGATGCGAACGTCGAACGCATGGCGAGTGCGGCGGCCGCGCGTGGTGTCGCGGTGCGCCCGCATGCGAAGGCGCATAAGTCGGTGAACGTTGCGCGCGCCCAGCTGGCGGCGGGCGCCGTGGGGATCTGTTGCCAGAAGGTGACGGAGGCGATCCCGTTCGTCAACGCGGGCATCGGGAACATCCACATCAGCAACGAGTTCGTTGGCGAAGCGCGTGTCGCGCTGGCCGTGGCGATGGCCTCGCGTGTGACGCTGTCGGTCTGTGTCGACGACGTGCGTCAGGTCGCGCCGCTCGGCAAGGCGGCAGAGCGCGCCGGGGTGCGCATTGCCGTACTGCCGGAGGTCGACGTGGGGCAGGGACGCTGCGGCGTGGATTCGACGGATGCCGTGGCGCAACTGGTCGACGCCATCGATCATTACGAAGGATTGCGCTTCGGCGGCCTGCAGGCCTATCACGGCAGCGCGCAGCACGTCGAAAGCTGGGACAAGCGTCGCGATACGGCGCGGTTGGCGGCGGACCGGGCTTCGGCTTACGTGCGGTTTCTCGAAGCGCGAGGGATTGCCTGCCCGGTGGTGACGGGCGGTGGCACCGGGACGGCGGAGTTCGATATCGAAAGCGGCGTCTACACCGAGATTCAGCCCGGATCGTATGTGTTTCTGGACGGTCATTACGGGGCGCTCGAATGGCGCGACGACTGGCGTTTTCGTCACGGTCTCTTCCTGGCGTCCACGATCATGAGTACCGCCCGCAAGGGCATCATCGTGTGCGACGCGGGACTCAAGAGCGTGGCGACCGATTCCGGGCTGCCGCGCTTCTGGTCGTCGCAGCAGGCAGGCAAGCCGCATTACCGGACGGCGTCCGACGAGCACGGCGTGCTCGAACTTGCGTCGCCCGGGGAGGACAGTGCCGCGTGGCTGGGCGAAACCATTCTGCTGGTGCCGGGGCATTGCGATCCCACCGTGAATCTGTACGACCGCTATGTGGCAGTGCGGCACGGGCGAGTCGAGGCGCTGTGGCCGATCGAGGCGCGCGGGCTGAGCCGGTAATGCCGCCGGGCAGGCGCGGCGGCGGTAGCTCGGGCAGTGTTGAGCGAAGCACATGCCGGTCGGGTGGCTGCCGTGACGTCTACGCTATCCGAAATATTTTTGGTGGGGGGCTTCCCAAGATTGAAAAAGCACGCTATAGTCTCACTTCTTCGCCGTACGGGGGTATAGCTCAGCTGGGAGAGCGCTTGCATGGCATGCAAGAGGTCAGCGGTTCGATCCCGCTTACCTCCACCAAAACGAAGATTTAGGTCCCCTTCGTCTAGAGGCCTAGGACATCACCCTTTCACGGTGAGTACAGGGGTTCGAATCCCCTAGGGGACGCCAGATTTAGTGGCGTGGTTTCGGAAAACTCCGGGAACGCGACGCGCAATCGGTTGTCGACAAACGCGCTTGGTTTAACCGCCAAGCGCGTTTTGTTTTTGTGCGGCGGATTCCGCGATCCCGTGCCCGCTGCCATCACGACGCTCGCGCCGGTTCACCGCACCGGCGTGCTCGCCGTCTTCCCGACGACCGTTTTCCACGGCCGCACGCGCCACGACTTCACCAGACCATTCACGACGTACGGATCTGCCGCCGCGAAGGCTTCCGCGGCCGCCGGCGACTCGCCTTCGAATAGCAGGGCTGCGGTGTCGACGGGGGATTCGAGTGCGCCGGCCAGAAGCAATTCGCCTCTGTCGGCAGCCGCCCACGCCAGTGCCAGATGCGCATCGCGATATTGGCCGCGCCGCGCCAGATAGTCGTCGACGAGTTCGTAAGTCAGCAGGTAATGCATGGGGATGTCTCCTGTCGAGGCGTTTCCGTCATTATCGATAATTATCGGTAATTACCGGTAAAACGACGATGGTGGCACGCCGAAGTGGCGCTTGAACATGGCGGCGAAGGCGCTCTGGCTCGCGTAGCCGTGGTCGAGCGCGACATTCACGATCTTCTCCCCACGCGCGAGGGCTTCCAGCGCTTGCAGCAGGCGGCCCTGCTGACGCCAGCGCCCGAAGGTCAGTCCGGTTTCCGTGGAAAAGCGTCGCTGAAACGTCTTCGCGGAGAGTCCTGCCTCGTTGGCCCAATGCTCGATGGTGGCGTCGTTGCATGGGTCCTCCATCAACTGCTCGCACACGCGTGCGAGACGCGCATTCCTCGGCCATGGCAGGTAAAGCGGCAAGACGGGCAGCGCGATCAGTTCGTCGAGCAACAATCGCATGAGGCGGGCGTCCCGCGAGTCTGCAGCGTAATCCGGCCGGATCTCGATGGCGGCGAGAATCAGTTCGCGCATGAGCGGCGTAATCTCGACCACGCAACTTCTGTCGGGCAGCGGCTCACTGCCGGGCTCGACGAACACCGTGCGCATCTTCACGTTGCCGCTCATGCGAACCGTATGCTCCAGCCCGGCGGCGATCCAGACCCCGCGCGTGGGCGGAACGACCCAACGTCCCGAGGCCGACGCAATGATCATCACCCCCTCGATCGCATAGAGCAATTGCGCGCGCCGATGGGAGTGCGATGCGATGAACTCGTTATGCGCATAGTCGACCGCCATGGCCGCCATGGGCATGGGGGTGCTCTCGAAGCGCAGATGGTCGGTGAGTCGAGGATCGATGATCCGCCGGACGGCCTTCATGATCGAATTCGATTGGGGCGAAGCGTTGGAAGAAGCGACGTAAAAACCGGATGGGCAAAAAAAGCTCCGGAAAAGCGCCGGAAAGGCACCGGAAAAGCAGCACCGGCAAAACGGCGTGTCCTTTTCGAGACAGGTTTTGTGATTTTAGCGTGAGACGGTCTTTCCTGCATCGCGGACGATGGCGCTTCCTTTGTCAAACCTGTGGGAATTCGTCATGGGGTATTTCCTGTATCCGCTCGGCGCCATGCTGTTGTGGGCCGGCAATGTCATCGTCTCCAAACTCTCCGCCACGACCATCGCGCCGTCGGCCATCACGTTCTACCGGCTGGTGCTGGCGCTCGTCGTGATGACGCCGTTCGTGATTCGTCCGCTAGCGCGCAACTGGCATCACGTGAGGCCGCAACTGGCCAAGCTCGCCTTCCTCGGCTTTCTGAGCATGTCGTTTTATCAGAGCCTGTCGTACCTCGCCGCGCACAGCACGACCGCCACCAACATGGCGATCGTGACCGCGCTTGCGCCGTTGCTCACTTTGCTGTGGAGCGTGGTGCTGCTGCGTGAGCCGCCCACGCTCGGCATGCTCGTAGGCGGTCTGCTCTCGCTCGCGGGCCTGGTGTACCTGATCGGTCAGGGACATCCGTCGACGTTGCTCGACGGTGGTGTCCATCTGGGCGACATTCTGATGCTGATCGCATCGGCGTCGTATGGTCTGTACAGCGTGCTGCTGCGTCGCTGGCACGTGGCCGTGCCGCCCGCACAGTCGACCTACGTGCAGGCGTGGGCCGCACTCGTGACCATGATCCCGATGCTGGCGTTGGTCCCTGCCGGTCAGGCGCAACTGAATGCGGCGACGGTGCCGCTGGTGCTGTATGCAGGGCTGGGGGCGTCGATCGTGCTGCCGATTCTGTGGATTCAGGGCATTCGGCATCTGGGGCCGAACCGTTGCAGCATGTTCATCAACGTGTTGCCCGTGATGACGGCAGCGATCGCGGTGGTGCTGCTGGGTGAGCAATTACACACGTTTCATGTGATCGGTGGCGGTGTGGCGCTCGTTGGCGTGTTCATCGCACAGCGCTGGCAGCGTCCGTTGCCGGGCTACGGCGATGTGGTCGACGATTCGGACGAAGTACCGGCCTGATTTGGCTCGGATAGCGTTCTGAGGCCCAAGCGGCACGCACTGTACGTGCATGCGTGCGCGCGGCGGGCGAGGGGAGAAAGGGGGATTGCGGTCCCCCTTTCGCTTGGGTCAGTCGCGAACCGCTACCCCGTAAGTGCTCACTATGCGACGGTCCTGCTCGGCGGCGGAGAACGCTTCCCACAGCAGGCCGTTGCAGTCGGTGCTGCTCGAATACCCGGGCGTGTCGTCGTCCTCGAAGCCAACATGTCGCAATTCGCCCGCGCGCGACGGCGATTGATTGATCGAGAAGTTGAGCAAGTCGGTGCGCCACATGGCGTACGCTCCTGGCACCACGGCCGACGGCGGCTGGCCGAGGCGGGCGGAGTAATCGGTGATGGATTCGTCGAGATCGCGCACGGCAAGCGCGATGTGAAAACGTTTCATGAGGTCTCCTGACGTCTCGGATGTGTTGTCTCGGATGTGTTGTCTCGGATGTGTTGGCAAAGACTCGCAAATGCCCGCATGCCCGCGAAGACACCGTGCAGTGTGAGCGCCCGCTTGCACGATGCGTGTCCTTTGCGAACGTTCGGCGGCACGGTGTCCTCGTCGGTGAGGCACATCTTAGGTGGTGTCGGGAAGGGCAGCCAGACGGGCAGTTATCCCGGTATCCGCAGTGATGGGATAGACAGGCGAGCGCGATCAGCGGTGAGCGGGCGCTTACTGGGGGCGTTGGAAGTCGTTGTCGATCCAGGCGCGGGCGCTGTTGCGCGAGAGCTTGAACGACGGTGGCACCTTGACCGTGGCGATGGTCTCGCCAAACCGGTCGATGGCGCTCAGCATGGCGTAGGGATCGTAGTCGTCCGGCACAATGTCCAGCGTGACCTCGATGTCGCCATCCGGACCATCGACGCTTACCCGTTTGTGCAACTGTGCACGCAGTTGCTGCTCGTGACGTCGCAACACCTCGGCGGCCGTTTTCACCAGCGTGTGGAAGGCGTTGACGTCGAGCGGTTTCGGACTCTTCTTGTCACGCCCCATCGTCCACGGGCCCACGAGGGCCGGTTCCGACTCGCCGTCCTTGAACATGGCGACGGCCCAGCCGTCGTCTTCCTCGTTCTTGACGACCTTCGCCGTCCACCCGTCGTCGCGCCAAAGGCGGTCTTCGTGGATGGTGTCCTGATGATCGGTGGCGTCGTCAGCGTCTGGAACGTCGGGAACGTCTGGAATGTCGGCAGGGATGACGGAAGAGGCGGTCACTGTCTGATGTCGGGGCTTGGGGATAAGAGAAAGGCGCGGCTTCGCCGGGTCGGAAACGGAAGCGGGCGCTTACAAAGGTCGCAATTTTACCGCGTCCGGCCAATGCATGGACGCGTTCAGCGCATTGCGTAGGGACGCTGCCTCGTCGCGCCGGCCTTCAGCCTTTCACCAGCCCGCCGTCGACGATGAGGTTCTGCCCCGTGACGGCGCGCGCCCATGGGCTGAGGAAGTACAACACCGCGTCGGCGAACTCCTCGGGCGTGGTGACCCGGCGCAGCGGCGTGAGGCCGGCGATCAGATCGAACACGGCTTCAGGCGTTGCCGAACTGGCGTCCGTCACGCGCAGCAAGCCGCCCGAGACCATGTTGACGGTAATGCCGTCCGGGCCCAGATCATTGGCCGCGGTGCGCGTGAGCGAGAGCAGGGCAGCCTTGGCGGTCGTGTAATCGTGGTACGGCACCACCGGGTTCTGGAACAGGTTGGTGCCCACGTTCACGATGCGTCCGAAACCGGCTTCGCGCATGCCCGGCAGGGCGGCCTGCATCGTATTGAGTGCGCCTTTGACGGCCCCTTCGAGTTGCTGCGCGAAACGCGTCCACGAAATGTCGGCCAGCTTGGGACGGGCATCGCCGTCGAAGCGGAAGTCGGCAAGCGCATTGTTGACGACGGAGACGATCGGCGCGCCGGTGCGCTCGCGCGCTTGCGCGAAAAGACGGGCGACGGCTGCGGCGTCGGTCACGTCGGCCTGCAAGGCGATCGCACGCTGGCCGAGCGCACCGAGCGAGTCGACGAGTTCGCGCGCGGCTACATCGCTACGCAGATAGTTGATGACGACGCCAGCGCCTTCCTGCGCAACGGCGCGCGTGATGGCGGCGCCTAGCCCTCGGGCCCCACCGGTGACGAGGACCCACTGAGAATCGAGCTTCATGACAAATTCCTGTGACGTTTGCGGCCCGCCCGCAGCGAGTGCGCGGCAATTCGGCAATTCCGCAATTGGCCGGTGTGCGACATCGACGGATGCCGACCCTGCATCAGCGTGCATCGGCGTGCATTAGCGTGTGTCGGCGAACGCCGGCGGGCGTGAAAGACCCGCATTATCGCGCAGGTGCGCACTCACGGTGGCCTTACTCGTTGGCGATCGCGAGCGCGACGAGCAGCACAACGGGCAGCAGCACACACCAGAACCCGGCGCCGTGATAGGCGAAGCCGCCGAAGATGGCGCCCACGGCGAACGCCGCCAACGCGGGCAGCATCTTGCGCAGCCGCGCCTTTGCGGCACTACCGTCGCCGCTGTTGCCGCTCGCGAGCTCGACCATGTCGATCACGATCTGCGTGGTGTTGCCCGTCATGATGGTGGTGGGGGCGAGATCGGAGAGCACGAGCCGTCCGATCGCGTTCTGAATCGCGAGCGCGGCCACGCCGAACATGCCGGAGAGGATCGCGAGCGGGGCGTCGGCCGAGACGATCGGCTGCGCCGCCATGCCCACAACCATGAATCCCAGCAGCAATACCGTCTGTACGACGAGCAGGAGTCGCAGCGGGCGCCGGTCGGTGTTCGCGAAGCCCTGCACGATGACCTTGACCATCGCGACGAAGATCACGAACACGGGCAACGCGAGCAGCTTCGCGACGACACCGACATGCGTGCTTGCCACGAGCTGCACGCCTATCATGACGAAGTTGCCGGTCACGTGTGCCGTGAAGAGCCCGAAGAGCGCGATGAAGCCGACGACGTCGACGTAGCCCGCCACGAAGGCGAGCGTCATGCCGATGGCAGCGGGTTTCGAAAAGTGACCGACCCATGCGCGCGCGAGTGTGGCGGCTTCGGTCGCAGAGGGGATATGGCGGGGGGAACCCATGGCAGCTCCTGTGTCGGCATGCGTGGCGAATGTTGCGCCCCCTTGCAGGGCAGACAGCGCAAAACCGGGAAGCCCTGGACGCCGATGGAGCATATCATCTGTCCACGACGCAGGGCTTCCCGTCGACCCGCCATGGTGCAACGCGCCGACGCCTGGCGGCCACCGTCCGAACGTCTTATTGCGCCTTATGGTGTCTTATTGCTTTCGTTGCCGCCGATCAGGACGGAAGATCCGTCGCGCCTGCTACACCCCCGGCGACACCCCCGACAACATTCCCGATAGCGGCTTCGGCATCACTGTCGACGGGCATGCGGTTGTGGCGCAGCGAGGTATTGAGCGGCAGATTGAGCGCGAGCCAAACGCGTATGAATGCGTCGCGATCACGGCTCATTTGCGTGGTCAGGCGCACCAGCCCACCGGCATAGCTGCCAGCGACTCCGGCGATCTGGCGCAAGTCCTCGTCGGGTGCGTCGATACCGCTGAGCAGCGTTTGCGTGACGACCTCTGCGACGGCGTCGGCCAGCGCATCGTGCTCGTCGTTGCCTTGCATGCCGATGAGCCCCAACGCATTGACGAGGGCCGGCTTACGATTCAGATCCGGCAATTGCCAGCGCAACGACTCGAATATTACCTCGGCGTTCAGCGCGACATCGTCGGTGCCGGTCATGCGCAGCGCACGTTCGGCAAGCGCGTTCAGGCAGGAGTTGCCCAGGTCACTCAGGACAGGCGTGTCGCGATAGTGCAGGGACAACAACAGTCGCGCCATGTCGGGCGCCGACTGCTGCGTGAGGCGCTGGCTTAGCCAGTCGTTCGGCGCATCGAACGCGTAGTCGCCCACCCGGAAGCAGGGCGCCTTGTTCTCCTCGACATGCCACGTCAATTTGCCGCGGTCCTGAGGGGCGACGTATTCGAGCAGTCTGGCGAACGCGTCGAACTGTGCCTCGGGCGACGTGGGATGTGCCAATTGATGCAGCGCGCTTTTCGCCGCCTCGGCGTGGGTGCCGAAGAACCAGTCCTTGATTTTTCCCCAGAGGCTGGTCAGCGCGTCGGCGTCGTGGGTCGTCGTGCATGTCTCGACAGTCTTTGCGTCGAGCACGCAGCCGTACCCGCCACTCAGACTGAGCGTGATATTCGGAATGGGCGTTGCCATCTTGATGGCTCCTTGAGATGACGGACGGGGGATTCGGTCGGCGTCGACGCTGTCATGCAAGCGGTCGCATCGAAGCGCTTCCGGCGCTTCCACCGCTGCCCGGTGCGGCATTGCGCTTCACTTGCTGATGCTCGTGGAACAGGTCCGTCGTCACGACCATGACGTTCTGCGCCATGCCGCCCATGGTGTCGGCGCCCTGCGTCGACTCGCCATCGGCGGACTCGATGAGGTAAAGCCCCATCGATCGCCACTGGGCCGCAACCGCTTCCCCGAGACTGCGCGACAGTTCGCAGTCTTCGTCGTTACGGTGCATACCGATGAATTCCAGCGCGTCCCTGAGCAGGGGCGCGTCGCGAAGAAAGTCGGTATGGGCGTCCATGTCGACGTACACGACATCGTCGTCGTCCTCCGGTGTCATGGTCGGGCGCGCTTGCGGGGCGGCGCTGACATCGATCTGGAGGAACGTCAGCAACAGCGGCGTTTCCCGGTGATGGGTAGCCAGCAGCATGCGGGCCATGTCCGGCGTACTCAGCTGCATCGGTGTGCGCGCCGACCAATCCTTCGCCGACGCAATCACGGTGTCGCCGATCATGAAGTAGGGGGCCTCGCCCTCTCCGGCACACCACTTCAACTGATCGCGGTGCTCCGGCCTGACATGGCCGATCAGGTCGAGGAAAGCGCCGATCTGCGCACTGACCGAGGTCGTCGTCGCCATCGTGTGGATGGCTGTGGTGGCGGCCACCTTGTGGGTGCCCAGAAACCAGTCCTTGATCCGCTCCCACAACGTGTTCAACTGGTATTGAATATCGTTCTTCGTGCAAGCGGCGACGGTGTCCGCGCTGAGGCTGCGCGGCACGAGACCGAGCAGACCGATCGAGGGCGTTGCCGGTGAAACTGACATCGGTGGGGCTCCTTTGGGTTGTCATGTTGCGCTCATGTTGCGCTCATGTTGCGCATTGGGGGGGGCGATTGACGGGGGGGGCTATCGCACGAGTTCCGTTCTGACGGCCGTGCGTCAGTGACGATCGTTCATCGCCCGGACCAGACGCACCAGGTTCTCGACGTTACGTTCCATTCTCGGAGCGAACAGCACGCCGTCCGACGCCGCAAGTTGCTCCTTCAGCGTGTCCTTGACCGCCTGAGGCGATTCCTGATGCAGCCCGATGACTTGCAGCGCATCGAGCAGCGCCGGAAGCCCTCTCATTTCCACGTCGCGCGCCTGCATTTCGTGAAAGAACGCGACACTTTTCGGTGGACTCGTCACCTTTTCAATATGGAGTCCAAAATGCTCCGGCGTTGCCAGCGCCTGCGACTCTCCGACGCGAATTGTGCGCAACATCCGGCACTTCGCATCGAGACTCAATGGCATGACATCTTTCATGAAATTCTGCGTATCGTTGGCCATAGGGAAGTCGTTATCGCCGATCTGAAAACCGACGACCTGCTGGGCGTCTAGCCTCCACGACACACGATGAAGGTCCCCCGGATCGATGCAGCTCACGACCACGTTGAATGCTCTGATTTGATCGCTGAATTCGCTGGCGTTGGCCAGCGTGTAGATCGCGTGCTTGACGTCACTCTTGTGGGTGCCGAGAAAGTAATCTTTCAGGCGGCTCCACAGGCTGTCCAGCGCCTTCTCGTTCGCGGCGTACATGCACTTCACGATCGTCTCATCGCTCAATGAGCGCGTATGGTTGCCGTTCGATGAGGTGAGGGTCAGCGGACTCGTCATACTGCAGGATCCTTTTCCGGTTTGAGCGTTTCGGGAGACGTTCGGAGCGGGACTTGCAAAGGGATGTCCCATCGCGAACGATAGGATTTTCCCTAGAGGAAGCCCTCTTGTATTTCAGGAATCGCTTCGGTGCGCGGCAGGAATTCGGGGGCGCTGATAGCATGGATGCGTATCACGCCCCCGCGTGCTACGTGCTATGCCATCTTCGAGGAGTTCCCGATGTCGATTTCCCTTTACCGCGCCACCATTCCCGTCTATCTGCGCGGCCTGACCGTCATGGCCGACTACATCAAGAAGGCTCGCGCGCACTGCGAAGCCAAAGCCGTCGATCCGGATTCGATTCTCAAGGCCCGACTCGCACCGGACATGCTCGATTTCATCGGGCAGATCCAGCGCGTGAGCGATACGGCGAAATTCGCGGTGGCGCGTCTGACGGGTGTAGAGGCGCCGAAGTTCGAAGACAACGAAACGACGTTCGATCAGCTGCGCGATCGCATCGCCAACACGGAGGCCTTCGTTGCGGGCATTCTGGAAGATCGTTTCGAAGGGGCCGAGTCGCGTCAGGTCACGTTGCGGTTCAAGGCGCATCAGACCACGATGGACGCCGTCGATTACCTGTTCAAGTTTGCGTTGCCGAACTTCTATTTCCACGTGACGACCACGCACGACCTGTTGCGTGCACAAGGCGTGGACGTGGGCAAGACGGATTACCTGGGGCCGTTCGAGATGCAGCCGGTCTGACGCTCGGCGCACACATGCGAGCGCCTGAATGACGAAGGCGGCAGCGACGGTCAATACCTCGTCGGTGCCGCCTTCGGTGCTTTCGCAGACGCACTGCGCCGTTGGCCGGCGCTAAGGTCAATGCACCAATGCACCAATGCACCAGCGTCAGTGCGTGGCGATCGGCAGGTACATGCGGATGTCGTCGCAAAAGCCGTTGCCAACGCGCATGGCATCCGGCTCGCGCCCGATCTCGACGAAGCCGAACGACTGATACAGGGCGATGGCCGCGCGATTGTCGGCGTTGACCTGCAAGGTGATGTGGCGCAGCCCGGGCTGAGAGCGCGCAAGGGCGAGTGCGGCTTCGAGCAGCCTTCGCCCGACGCCTCGCCCCGTGGCGCTCGCCTGAACGTACATGCCCCACAGAAAGCCCACATGCGCGAAATTTCTGCGGGTTTGGCGTCCCAACCCGAGCACCCCGATGAGCCGTTCGTCTTCGAAGGCGCCGAAGACGCCGGCGTCCGGGCGCGCGGTCAGCCATTCGCGCACACGCTCGACCGGCCAGTCTTTCTCTTCCTCGTAGCTCGATCCGAACGCTTCCGGGTGCGCTTGCAATCCCGCGAGACGCAGCGCCTGAAACGCCAGCGCGTCGGTGGGAACGAGGCGCCGGATGTCCACGGCTGCCGAGGGTTGTCTCATGGCAGACGCGGCTCCATCATCGCGAGCACCGTGCGCGCCGCCTCTTCCGAAGACGCCGGATTCTGACCCGTCACCAGACGCCCATCGCCGACGACGTGCGATTCCCAGTTGCCCGCCTTCTCATACAGGCCGCCCAGACGCCTGAGTTCGTCCTCGACCAGAAACGGCACCACGTCGGTCAGGCCGACGGCTGCTTCTTCATCGTTGGTAAAGCCGGTCACATGGCGTCCGCGCACGAGCGGCTCGCCGTTGGCCGCGCGCACCTGACGCAGCACCCCCGGCGCGTGGCAGACGAAACCGATGGGCTTGCCTGCGCGCTCGAAGGCTTCGATCAGATGAATGGAGTGCGGGTCTTGCGCCAGATCCCAGAGCGGGCCGTGGCCGCCAGGGTAGAAGACGGCGTCGTAGTCGTCCGCGTTCACGTCCGCCAGCCTCAGCGTATTGGCAAGTGCCGTCTTGGCTTCCGTGTCGTCGCGAAAGCGTCGGGTGGCTTCCGTCTGGGCGTCGGGCTCGTCGCTCTTCGGGTCGAGCGGCGGTTGGCCGCCGGCCGGCGATGCGAGCGTGACGGCAAGCCCTTCGTCGATGAACACGTAGTAAGGCGAGGCGAATTCTTCGAGCCAGAAGCCGGTCTTCTTGCCCGTGTCGCCGAGGCGGTCGTGCGAGGTCAGAACCATCAGGATGTTCATGAAACGTCTCCCTGTCGAATCGGCCATGCGGTCCATTCTACCCGTCATGTATCATCGGCGAAACCGGTCACAAGGCGTCTGCAAGCCGTCCACGGGCCGCCTGCACGTTGCCCGTACGCCGCCCATGAGCCGTCCATAATCCGTCCATAAGCGCGATAACAAGGAGAAAAGAGATGCAGTTGATAGGAATGCTGGATTCCCCGTATGTTCGCCGTACTGCAATTTGTCTGAAGTTGCTGGGCCTGCCTTTCGAGCACCGACCCTTGTCGGTATTCCGGACGTTCGACGAGTTCGCCAGCATCAACCCCGTGGTGAAGGCGCCCACGCTCGTGACCGACGACGGTACGGTGCTGATGGACTCCACGCTGATCCTGCAGTACCTCGAATCGCTGGTCGATCCTGCGCAGCGGCTGGTGCCTGTCGACCCGGCGGCGCATGTGCGTTCGCTGCGTCTGACCGGACTGGCGCTCGCGGCATGCGAGAAGTCCGTGCAACTCGTGTACGAGCGTGAATTGCGTCCGAGCGAAAAGCGCCATGCGCCGTGGACAGATCGCGTGCGCACGCAGGTCCGTGCGGCGTTTCATGCGTTGGAAAAGGAACTGGCGCAGGTGCCGGTCGTGGCAACGCCCGACCAGATCGGCGAGCACGGTGTCACGATCGCCGTGGCGTGGCGTTTCCATCAAATGATGCTGCCGGAAATCGATTTCAGCCGCGACTTTCCGGAGATTGAAAAGTTTGCGGCGCAGGCCGAAGCCTTGCCGGCGTTTCGCGAAACGCCGCCGGTGTAAGCGCGGGGGAACCGCGCCGGGCGACCCCCGGCGCGATCATGAGCCGTCAGCTCTTGAGTCGGTAGCCCGTCTTGAACATCCACGCCACGATGGCGAGGAAGATCGCGAGGAACAGCAGCGTCATACCGAGACTTACGGCTACGCTCACGTCCGCCAACCCGTAAAAGCTCCAGCGAAAACCGCTGATGAGATACACGACCGGATTGAACAGGGTGACCGCGCGCCAGAACGGCGGCAGGATGCTCGTCGAATAGAAGCTGCCACCGAGGAACGTCAACGGCGTGATGATGAGCAAGGGCACGAGTTGCAGCTTCTCGAAGCCATCCGCCCAGATCCCGATAATGAAGCCGAGCAGACTGAACGTGACCGCCGTGAGCACCAGAAAGAAAATCATCCAGAGCGGATGCTCGATGCGCAGCGGCACGAACAGGGCGGCCGTGCCGAGCATGATGACCCCGAGAATGATCGATTTCGTGGCCGCAGCGCCCACATAGGCGCACACGATTTCCATGTACGACACAGGCGCCGACAGCACCTCGTAGATCGTGCCGGTGAAGCGCGGAAAATAGATGCCGAACGAGGCGTTCGTCACGCTCTGCGTGAGCAGCGAGAGCATGATGAGGCCCGGCACGATGAACGCGCCGTAAGGCACGCCCTCGATTTCCGGAATGCGCGAACCGATGGCCGCGCCAAAAACCACAAAGTACAGCGAGGTCGAGATGACCGGCGAGATGATGCTCTGCATCAGCGTGCGACGCGTGCGCGCCATCTCGAAGTTGTAAATCGCCCTGACAGCGTAAAGATTCATGGCGCGGCTCATCCTTCTTTCTTGTGCACGAGCGAGACGAAAATGTCTTCGAGCGAGCTTTGCGTCGTGTGCAGGTCCTTGACCGAAATCCCGGCACGTTCCATGTCGCGCAGCAAGGCGGCGATGGACGTCTGCTCGATATTGGCGTCGTACGTGAGCACGAGTTCGCTACCGTTCTCACTAAGTGTGAGGCCGTAACCGGCAAGCGCTTCGGGCACCGCAGGAATCGGCTCGGTCAGTTGCAGCGAGAGCTGTTTGCTGCCCATGTGACGCATCAGTTCGGTCTTTTCCTGCACGAGCGTGATTTGCCCGCCGGTAATGATGCCCACGCGGTCGGCCATTTCCTCGGCCTCTTCGATGTAGTGCGTGGTGAGGATCACCGTCACGCCGGTCTCGCGCAGCGATTGCACGAGACGCCACATGTCGCGGCGCAATTCCACGTCGACCCCGGCGGTCGGCTCGTCGAGAAACAGCACGCGTGGTTCGTGCGAGAGCGCCTTGGCGATCAGCACGCGTCGCTTCATGCCGCCCGACAGTTGCATGATGCGGCTGTCCTTCTTCTCCCACAGCGAGAGCGAGCGCAGGACTTTTTCGATGTAAGCGGGATTCGCCGGCTTGCCGAACAGGCCGCGCGAGAAAGAGACGGTGGCCCACACCGATTCGAACGAATCGGTGGTCAGCTCCTGCGGCACGAGGCCGATGGCTTCACGCGCGGCACGGTAGTCCGTGACGATGTCGTGTCCGTCGACGGTGACCGTGCCTTCGCTGGCGCGCACGATGCCGCAAATGATGCTGATGAGGGTCGTTTTGCCGGCGCCGTTCGGGCCGAGCAGGGCGAAGATCTCGCCGCGCTGGATTTCCAGGTCGATATTCTTGAGCGCCTGGAAACCTGTCGCGTACGTCTTCGACAGATTTTTGATTGAGATCACGGATGGCATGGCGGCGACGATAGCACAGGCGTGACGAACTTGTCGGACACGTTCGGCGACGCAAAAAATGCGGGCGTTGGGACCGCCGTCGATCCCGAACCCGCATGTTCGGCGTGCTTCGGCGCGGTATCCCGCAGCCGAAGATACCCGCGCTTGCGCCTTAGCCCTTGGGCATTTCCTTCGGCACGATCACCATCCAGTTCATGCCGAAACGATCCTTGACCATACCGAACGTTTTGGCGAAGAACGTCTCTCCCAGCGGCATGTTGATCTCGCCGCCTTCGGCCAGTGCGCGAAACGCCTTTTCGGCGGCGGCGACTTCGGTGAAATCCACCGATAGCGCGAAGCCTTCGAACTTCGGCTTGCCGCTCGCCATGCCATCGGAGGCCATCACCATCGATTCGCCGATGAAGAACTCCCCGTGCATGATCTTGTTTTCGCTGCCCGGCGGCAGCATGCCTTCGGGGCAAGACTCCGGGCTTTCGCCATACCGCATCAGCATGCCGGGCTTTGCCCCCAGCGTCTTGACATAAAAATCGATCGCTTCTTCACAACGGCCTTCGAAAAACAGATAGGAATGAACTTGCATGGAGCGCTCCTCGATGTGTCGGAATCAAAAGGGGCCGGAAGGGGTTAGGGAGTGACGGCACCCGGCCAGGAACCTGTCATCGGTCCCACGTCGTCGATACCTCGGTACATAGACACACCATAGTGCCTCTGCTGCCGGGTCGCGAATGTGACGTCGTCCACGGACCGATGACGCAGTGCAACTTGCCTTTGTGGACAGTGTACACAAACAATAGCAGACATAATGGACACTGTCCACAAGAGGTAGTCATGTCAGAACAAGAAACAACGTCCGGCCCGGTGCGCGCGACATACCGTCACGGTGACCTGCGTCGGGCATTGCTGGAAGCGGGGATTGCGCTGGCGCGCGACGGCGGTCCGGATGCAGTGATCCTACGGGAAGCGACGCGCCGCGCCGGGGTCGTTCCCAACGCCGCGTATCGGCACTTCGCGAATCGTCAGGATTTGCTCGACGCGGTGCGCGCTGCGGCGCTTGCCGAACTGGCGGTGGCCATCGAACACGAGCAGGCGACGATCGACGCGACGTCGCTGCCCGATGGCGCGGCACGCTCACGCGCCGTGTTGCGAGCAGTGGGTATCGGCTATCTGCATTTCGCGCGACGCGAGCCGGGGTTGTTCCGCACGGCGTTTGCACCGTCGGAGAACGTGCGCTCGGCCGGTGGCCCGGAAAAGGCCGGGGCGAGCGGACTGAATCCGTTCGAACTGCTCGGGGCCGCGCTCGACGGTATGGTCGAGGCGGGCATCATCGATGCGGCGCAGCGACCCGGTGCGGAGTATCTGGCGTGGGCGGCCGTGCACGGCCTGTCGGTACTCGTCATCGATGGCCCCTTGCGCGATCTGCCGGATGCCCAGGTCGATGCGCTGGGGCAGCGGCTCGTGGCCATGGTCGAACAGGGACTGTAAGCGGGCCGCCGACCTTATTGCGGCGTTGTCGGGCCGCCGAACGTCGTCAGGCGAGGCGTCAGCAGATCGGCGAGCCAGTTCATGAACGCCTGCACGCGGCGCGGCAGATGTCGGCGGTTGGCATAGAGCAGCGATACCGCCAGCGGCTCCGCCTGAAACTCGGGCATCACCTCGCGCAGCGTGCCATCGGCGAGCAGGGCGCGGACGCCGCCTTCCGGCGCCTGAATCAGGCCGAGCCCGGCAAGGCACGCGGCCTGATAGGCGTCGGCGTTATTGACCGTCAGCACGCCGTCCATCGGCCATTGCGTGTAACGCTCGCCGTCGTGGTACTCCCAGCCCGTCGGGCGGGTACCCAGCGTCGTGGTGTAGTGAATCAGGCGGTGTGCGCTCAGGTCTTGCAGCGTGGCAGGCACGCCGTAGCGTTCGAGGTAAGCCGGACTGGCCACGTTGATCTGACGCATATGGCCGAGCGGTCTTGCAATCAATGTCGATTCGGCAACGGCCCCGACGCGCAGCACGCAATCGAACCCTTCGCGCACGAGATCGACGCGCCGGTCGGTGCTCGACAGCTCTACGCGCAGCGCGGGATGTTGCGCCAGGAACGTCGGCAACTGCGGAATGACGGTCGTGCGCGCGAGCGTTGCCGGCAGATCGACACGGAGGCGTCCCGTGAGCGCCTCGCCGCGCGGCACGAACATCGTTTCCCACTCTTCCATGTCGGCGAGCAGATCCTTGCAGCGCTCGAGGCACGCCTGCCCGTCCTGCGTGAGTTGCACGCGGCGCGTGGTCCGGTGCAGCAGACGCGTGCCAAGCTTCGTTTCGAGTTGCTTGATGGCATTGGACACGCTGGCGCGCGGCAGGCCAAGGCTGTCGGCCGCCTGCGTGAAGCTGCCCGTCTCGGTAACGCGCACGAAGATGCGCATGGCGTCGATCTGATGCATGGCGGCAATCCGGCAATCCGACAATCCGTTGATGCGGATACGTCATTGTTATTGGAATTTGATCAGTGTAATCATATTCGGTGGATTTATTGGTGAAATTCGATGCAATAGCATGTTGAACATACCGCGACATCTGATGTGAGCGTCCCATACGGCGATACGCGACGGGCACGCAACGTGTCCATTCAGGCGCGGCAGACGAGATAGACAGGATGGGCGGCCCGAGTGGCTGTCCGATGTGTTCAACCGGCGCAGCACCGACCCGCGGTGCCCGACGCAAACCGCATTCAGGAGAATCACCATGACCCGCAAGATCGCACTTATTACCGGCGGCAGCCGCGGCCTTGGTCGCGCTTCGGCACTGGCCGTGGCGCAACGAGGCACCGACGTCATCCTTACCTACCGCAGCCAGCGTGCCGAAGCCGAAGCGGTGGTCGCCGAGATCACCAAAATGGGCGCGAATGCCGTGGCGCTCGCGCTGGACGCCTCCGATTCCACTCAGTTCACCCCGTTCGCCGCCGAAGTCAAACGCCTCCTCAAGGAAGTCTGGCAGCGCGATACGTTCGATTTCCTCGTGAACAACGCGGGCACGGGGCTGCACAAGTCGATTGCCGAGACCACGGAAGAGGAGTTCGATTTTCTGGTGAAGTTGCACCTGAAGGGACCGTTCTTTCTCACGCAGACCTTGCTGCCCATGATTGCCGACGGGGGGCGCATTCTTAACGTGTCGAGCGGTCTGGCGCGCTTTACGCTGCCGAATGCGTCGGCGTACGCCATGATGAAGGGAGGCATCGAGGTGTTCTCGCGCTATCTCGCGAAGGAATTGGGGGCGCGCGGCATTCGCGCCAACACGATCGCCCCGGGCGCCATTGCCACGGACTTCAATGGCGGCACGGTGCGCGACAACCAGGGCGTGCATCAGATGGTCGCGAGCAACACCGGGTTGGGGCGCGTGGGCGAAGCCGATGACATCGGTGGTGCCGTGGCGGCATTGCTGAGCGATGAGACGGGCTGGATCAACGGCCAGCGCATCGAAGCCTCGGGCGGCATGTTCCTTTGACGGTCTGCCTGCGTCGCGCGCGAGGGCCTCAATGCGCGGGGCGGCGTGAGCGCATCGAGCCGGACCAGGCAACGGCACCGACGATGCACACGCCGCCGATCGCCATCTTGAGCGTGGGGGCGGTACCGAACAACCCCCACGCGAACGCGATCGCGTAGACCGGTTCGAGCGCAATCACCACGGCCGCCTGACTGGCTTTGACCGCGCGCAGCGCATGAATGAAAAGGGTGTAGGCGAGTGCGGTGCAGACGACGCCCAGGCAGGCGAGCCACCCCCACTGAGCGCCGGGGAGCGCAAGGGCTTCGCGCCATGCGAACGGTGCGAGCACGACGAGAATGCCCAGACACTGCCACCAGCTCGCCTGCAATGGCGACGCGTGTGCGCCGAGCACCCGGTTCGACAGCGCGATGACGGCGTAGAGCGCCCCCGAGAGCACGCCCCACGCCAGCCCGACCGTCGCTCCGGCCTGCCAGTCGAACGCGGGTGTCACGAGCGCAAGACCGAAACAAACGAGCGCGATCACGCCGATGTCTCCCAACGAGGGACGTTCGCGGCGCAGCGGCCACTCCAGCAGGATCACAAACGCCGGAAAGCATGCGAATCCAAGCGTGCCGATGGCCACGCCCCCGGCCTTGATCGCGAGAAAGAAGGCGAGCCAGTGCATCGCGAGCAATACTCCCGCGACCATCAGTCGGCCTGCCGCGCCCACCGAGAGGCCACGCCACGGCGCACCCCCCGAGAGTCGCGCCGCGCCTCGCAGTCCGGCCACACCGGCGAGCGCAATCACGGTGAGCGCGAGCCACGAAAACAGTCCGCGTCCGAAGACGATCAGGGTGCTGCTTGCGGCAATGTGTTCGCCGAACAGGGCCGACGCGCCAAACAGCATCGCCGCCACATGCAGCGCGACCTGTTGACTCGCGCCGCCCGGCGGGGCCGAGGTTGCGCCCGCCTGAGACGTCTCAGGCATCGCCCGCGCTGTCGGGGCCACCGGCGCCGTCCTGACCGGGCACCGGCACAGCCGTGGTGTACATGACCTGCTTGAGCGCGAAGCTCGAACGAATGTTACGGATACCCGGAATTCGCGAGATGCGATCTGTGATGAGCGTTTCGTATGCGGCCATGTCGCTGACCATCACGCGCAGCAGATAGTCGGCGTCGCCCGACATCAGGTAACACTCCATGACGTTGGGCAGCGCGGTCACGGCGGCTTCGAAGGCGTCCAGCCCGTCGCGGTTCTGGTTTTCCAGCGTGACGTGGATGAAGACGTTGATGTGCAGCCCGAGGCGGGACGGATCGAGCAGCGTCACGCGCTGGCGGATATAACCGGCTGTCTCGAGCGCCTTGACGCGCGCGAGACACGGTGAGGGCGACAAACTGACCCGCGAGGCGAGTTCCACGTTGGTGAGGCGGGCGTCGGCTTGCAGCTCCCGCAAAATCTTCAAATCAATGGCGTCGAGTTCCATACCACACTACGCGCGCGCCCCGGATAAGGGTCGGCGTTCCGTTCGATTAGCCGCTCGGTAGGCGACAGTGCCGCGATATTAGCCTATTTGGCTGCGTTGTCGGTGCGGGGGCCACAAGGATCTTCAAAACCAGGCCGAATTGGCGTCGCCGCGTCCCGCCCGGGGTGCCGAAGCGTGTAAGGGACGGAAATGTTGTATTTCGGTGTTGTCCGTGCCAGCGGATGACAACATTTGTTGACGGGCGGCGACGGTTTGCTAATATCCCGATCCTGTGAATGAGAACGTTAACGATTCTCATTAAATAAATAGTTTCTCTAGACACACGGGATTTCAAGCATGTCGTTTGCTCCGGCTTACCGGGCCCGCCGCACTGCGGCTGGCCATCTCGCTGCGCGTCCGCTCGCGCTGGCCGCCTTCCTGACCTTCGCTGCTGTGGGCGCTTCCCCGGTCTTCGCGCAGTCGTCCGCCGAAGCCACGGGGACTGCCGGCACCACCGGCAGCGCGTCCCCGTCGATGCCGCAGCACCCGCGACGCTCAAGGCCACCACGGTGACGGACTCGGCGCTGCGCGAGACGCCGCAGAATCTGAAGCAATCGGTACAGGCCGGCGCGCTGGGTTCGCGCAGCCAGCTCGACACGCCGTTCTCGACCACGGTAGTGAGCCAGGAGCAACTGGAACAGCGTCAACCGGCCAAGCTTGGCGACGTGTTCGTGACCGATGCCTCCGTGACCGACGGCAGCAATGCCTTCGACGCATGGGCCGGCTACATCTATGTGCGCGGCATGCCTATCGACTGGCAATCGGGCTTCAAGCTCGACGGCATGCCTGTCATGACCTACGGCGTGACCATGCCGTACGAACAGTTCGACCGCGTGGAATTGCTCAAGGGGCTCTCGGGCTTCATGTACGGTTTTGTCGCGCCAGGCGGCGTGGTGAACTATGTGACGAAGAAGCCGACGGACGAGCGCGTGGCAAGCATCGACGTCGGCTTCCAGTCCGAAGGCATCTGGCGCGAGCACGTCGATCTTGGCGGTCGCGCCGGTCCCAACGACATGTTCGGTGGGCGACTGAACTACACGCACGAGGAAGGGCGCACCTATACCGACGGCAACCTCAACCGCGATACGGTCTCCGTGGCGCTGGATGCACGCATCACGCCCGACCTCACGTGGAACTTCGGCGCGATGTATCAGGACCGCCGCGCCACGGGCACGTCGCCCTCGCTCTCCACGTTCAGCTTCACCGGCAACCAGTTGCCTGGCCCCATCAACGTATCGAATGCCAACCTGCAAACGCAGGCCACGCACCTGAACACGATCACGCAGTTCTACACGACGGGCCTGCAGTATCAGATCAATCCGGACTGGAAGGTGTCGGCCAACTTCGCCTACAACAAGTCCACGCGCGACCGCAACGAAGCCACGCTGAATCTGCTCAACGGGGCGGGCGACTTCCGTGGCCAGAACGATCTGGGCGACGAGGTCAATACGTTCCATGCGTGGCAAGTGACCGCGGAAGGCAAGGTCCGCACCGGCGCGCTGACGCATCAACTGACGTTCGGATATGCATCGCAATATCAGACGAACGACTATGCGTACGTCTATAGCCCCACCTATACCGGCAACCTGTACCAGGGCACGTCGTACCAGTTCTACGGCGACGGCACACCGCTTCAGGCCCAGCGCTCCAGCGCCATCGAACAGAAGTCGGTCTTTGCATCGGACACCGTGCAGATCACGGATCGCTTCTCGGTGCTGGCCGGCGGGCGCTTCACGAACTATGACCAGACGAACGCACAAGGCGTGTCGACGTATTCGACGAACGGCGTCTTCACGCCGACGCTCGCTGCCCTGTACAAGCTCACACCGAACACGACCGCTTATGTGAGCTACGTGGAAGCGCTCGAGGCCGGTGAAGTGGTCGGTTCGACTTACGCGAACGCCGGGGCCGTGCTCAATCCGTTCAAGAGCCGTCAGTACGAAGTCGGGGTGAAGACGGAGCAGGCGACGTGGAGCACGACGGCGGCGCTCTTCCGCATCGAACGCGGCGCGGTCTACACGAACAGCGCCAACGCGCGCGTGGCCGACGGCCAGTCGATCTATCAGGGCATCGAGCTTGCCGGTTCGGTCAAGTTGGGTCCGCAGTGGACATTGGGTGCGAGCGCCATGGCGCTCGACGCGTGGTACGCACGCACATCCGGCGGCTTCGACGGCAATCGCGTGGGCGGCGCGCCGCGCTTCGTACTCTCGGGCAACGTCGAATACAAGATTCCGTACGTGCCGGGTCTGTCGGTCGGCGGGGACATTCGCTACAACGGCCGCACCGCGCTCAATCCGCAGAACTCGCTGACCGTGTCGGGCTACACGCTGATCAACCTGGGGGCGACGTACCGGACCCGCGTGTCGGGCAAGGACGTGACGTTGCGCGCGGCCGTGAGCAATCTCACCAACCGCAAGTACTGGGAATACCAGTACGACAACTACATCAAGCCCGCCGACCCGCGCATGGTCAGCCTGAACGCGAAGATCGACTTCTGACCGTGTGCCGGGGGCACCGCGTGAGCTTGAGCAGCGGCCTTCGGGCCGCTGTTTCGATTGGGGCGGCGGCTCGGCTATCGACGCCATCGAAAAAATCCATCGACGCTTCGAAAAATACGCTTGACTATCTATCTACTGATAGATAAAGTTCGTCACATGAACCGCACCACGACATCGCCCACTGCACCGACCGTCAGAGAGAAACTGCTGACGCAGGCGCAGACTTTCCTGATGACGCGAGGCTATAACGGCTTCAGTTACCGGGATCTGGCCGAGCGCGTCGGTGTGAAGACGTCGAGCATCCATTACTACTTCCCCGCAAAGGAAGATCTGGTGCTCGAAGCGATCCGGGCTTACGACGCTTTCATCGGAGAAGGGCTGGCGCAAATCGACGAGTCGCTGCCCGCGCCCGAAAAGCTGGCGCGGTACTCGCAGGGGTTCGGGCGCATTGTCGAGGACGGTCACCGGATTTGTCTGTGCGGCATGCTGGCAGCCGATATCGAGACGTTGCCGGAAACGGTGCGCGAGGCCGTGCAGCGATTCTTCGCTTATCACGAAGCGTGGCTCACACGTGTGCTCACGCAGGGTGAGGCGGAAGGGACGCTGAAACTCACGTCGCCGCCCGAGGCGACGGCCCGTGCGCTGTTTGCCGGGTTTCAGGGCAGTGTGATGGCATCCCGATTGTTCCGGGCGCCATCGAGGCTGGAGGATGTGGTCGCGTCGGTGTGCGGCGTAGCTTGAGCCGCAGCCGGTTGGCAGCCTCATGTGGTTAGCCCGATGTGGTTAGCCCCACGCGGTTAGCCCCATGCGGGCAGCCCACGTGGGCAGAGTTATGAAGACAGCATCACTGCGGGAGCAGCGTCTCCCGTTTATTTGTGGTCGTCCATCTATCTATACGTAGATAGATAATGCGGGCAATAGGCAGGACAATCAGCAACATCATGCGGGACGAACGACGATTGCGATTGAATCGACGTTCACGAAAGGTGTCCCACAGGGGTATTAAGATGGCCGCTTGGCTACCAGGCAACGCCGCGACGGTGTGGCCGGTCAGGGGGTCGAAGTTTGGCAGTGAAATTTCTCTACTTACCAGGAGTTCGTCATGTCGATCGAAAAAGTGCTTTACACCGCCCATGCCACCGCCACCGGAGGCCGTGATGGCCGTGCCGTCTCGTCCGATGGCGTGCTCGACGTCAAGCTGGTCGTGCCCAAGGAAATGGGCGGTCCCGGCGTTGGCGGCACGAACCCGGAACAATTGTTTGCCGCAGGCTACTCGGCGTGTTTCCTCGGCGCACTGAAGTTCGTCGCCGGTAAGGAAAAGGTGGCGCTGCCAGCAGACACGAAGATCGACGGTGCCGTCGGCATCGGGCAGATCCCGACCGGTTTCGGCATTCAGGCTGAGTTGAAGATCAGCGTGCCGGGTGTGGATCGCGCCGTGGTCGAGGACCTCGTGCAGAAGGCACACGTCGTGTGCCCGTACTCGAACGCCACGCGTGGCAACATCGACGTGACGCTGACTGTCGTCTAAGACGTCACCCGCCGCGCGGCGAGTGTGCAAAGGGCAGCCTCCGGGCCGCCCTTTTTTCATGACGCGGTAGGCGCCGCAAACTACTTCGTCTTCACTTCGACCTTGATGCCGTCCGGCAGCACGGTGATCGCGCCGGGTTCGACGTCGCGTCCGCCGTACTTGAGCTGTTCCGGCTTGAATGTGTAGATCGGATACTGGTTGAGTACCTGTTGCGCCACGGTGCCACCGATGGCGGTCAGTTGCTGACCGTAGGTGGGCGGCATGCCGTTGACGTCGACACGCTCGACGCTGGGGTTGTCCAGCAGGACGGCGCGTCGCACGGGGTCGTACTTCAGCGCGCTGGAAATCGCCAGCACCCCTTTGAGGGGCTGGCCTTGCAGCAACACGTTCTGCACCTGGGCATCGACCTGCGTATTGACGCGATTGGCCTGCGGATTGAAACCGATCTGCGGATGCGTCAACTCGACGGAGAGCAGCTGGCCGTAGTTGAGCGTGGTCGGAAAGCGCTTGTCGACGGCGCTCTCGATCTCCTTGCGCGTCATCGTGTACTCGCCGGTCCAGATGTTGTACGCGGCGAGCGCGGGACGCATCCAGGGGGTGAGCGCCAGTCCGAGCCAACCACCGACGACGAGTCGCAGGCTGTCTCGCCGGGAAAAACGCAGCACGGACGCCTCAGCGCCCGCGTCCGTCGGATCGTCAGGGAGGATGATGTGCGTGTGGTCCGTGTGGTCCGTGTGGTCCGTGTGGTGGGTTTTGCCGGTGCGGCGTGAACTGCGGGTGTCGCGTTGCGAAGTCATGTCACGGGTGCCCGGCAAGCGGGCGTGCCTGAATCGTCGATGGTCATGTGACCCGAGAAGCGGCGAATCGTTCTGAACGTTCTGAATCGCGCGTTCATCCGAGTGTCCATCTGTCTGAAGCCCCTGCGGCACATGCTGCATGCGGGCGTGTGTCGCGCGCGCGTGCTCGTCTCAATAGTGCGGGGGAATTTCGTGACGAGGATTGCCGTCGTTGCCGCCGCTTTGTCCTTGCGATTGCATCTGCTGATAGAGCGCCTTGAGCTGCTTTTGCAGCAGGTCGATCTGCTGTTCCTGGCGGGTGACGATCTCGTTGAGCGTTTCGAGCAGATCTTCCTGAAACGCCGCTTTGATTTCGAGTTCGACGACGCGTGCTTCCAACGATTCCATGAGCTTCTCCGGTGAACGCGGCATTGTAGGTCATTGCAGGTCCCGTCAGTGTGCATGGCGCGCAAAGTGACGCCTCGCGAGTCCGCCGGGCATAATCGCAGCATGAAAACCTTTCTGCTTTATGTCGCAACCGCGGTAGCGGAAATCGTCGGCTGCTATCTGCCATGGTTATGGCTCAGGCAGGGGCGCAGCGCGTGGTTGCTGGTGCCCGGTGCGATGGCGCTTGCGCTCTTTGCGTGGCTGCTGACGCTGCATCCCTCGGCCGCCGGGCGCGTCTACGCGGCGTATGGCGGCGTGTACATCGGCGTTGCCATCGTATGGTTGTGGCTGGTCGACGGCATGCGTCCGACGTCCTGGGATGTCGCTGGCGTGGTCGTGGCGCTCGCGGGGATGAGCCTCATCGCGTTTCAGCCGCGCTAGGTTCGATGTGTTCGATGCATCCGGGGCATCTGAGACGCACCTGCGGCAGCCGACGTCTGCGACATCGCGAAAACCTCAACCGTGGGCCCCGCTGCGTCAGGCCGACGTCTTCACGCGATAGGTGCAGCGCTGTCCACCCGCGAGAATGTGCGCCTCGCGCGACACGGTGCCACGCTCGCCGATCAACGCCTGAAACAGTTCCAGCTCGGTGCGGCAAAAGCCCTGACAGGTTTTGGCCGCCGCACAGATCGGGCAGTGATCCTCGATGAGCAGCCAGTCATCGCCATCGCGCTCCACGCGCGCCATATAGCCTTCCGCCGACCGAATTTCCGCGAGCTTTTCCATACGCGCGGCCAATCCCGGGAGCGGATCGATGGCCCGCTGGTAATGCATGCGGGTCTCGGCGGCGCGCTGCGCAATCAATCGGTCGAGTCCGTCCTCACCGAAGAGCTGGCGGATCGAGCCGATCAACTGAATCGTTAGCGTGGAATGGGCGTCGGGAAAGCGGCTGTGGCCCGCCTCGGTAAGCGCCCATGCCTGCCGAGGGCGTCCCGCACCGCGCGTGGGCATCGTCTCCCCGACGAGCAGGCCGTCCGCCACGAGCTTCTGCACCTGCTGACGCGCGGCTTCCGCTGTAATGCCCAATCCTGACGCGACCTCGGCCGTCGACGCCGGTCCCTGCGTCTTCAGCCATTGCAGCACACGCTCGTGTCCGGCGGCGGGGGGGCCGGGCTGCGCTGCCCTATTATCCAAGGGGTTATTTGGGTAATTCATTGTGAGGCATGTAATATCCAAGAACTTTCTTGCATATTAGTCTCCCGAGTGGGGGCTGTCCATCCATGACAACGAGCACGACGACTTCCCATGCGCCGGGCTGGCGCGATTTGCTGAGTGGCAACAACGGCTGGCGTTCGCTGGCGCTGGCGGGCGGGGTGGCGTTGCACGCGACCAACGTCTATGTGGCGACGACCGTATTGCCCTCCATCGTGAAAGACATTGGCGGGCTGGATCTGTACTCGTGGAACACGACGTTGTTCGTGGTGGCGTCGATACTGGGGTCGGTGTTTGCGGCGCAGATGCTGTCGTCGCTCGGCCCGCGCGTCGCCTACATTGCCGCGTTGGTCGGCTTCAGCGCGGGAACGATGCTTTGCGCGGCGGCACCGACCATGCCGTGGATGCTGGTGGGGCGCACGTTGCAGGGTTTCGGCGGCGGCATATTGCTGGCGCTGAGCTATGCGCTGATCCGAATCGTCTTTGCTCCGCAGTTGTGGTCACGCGCCATGGGGCTGGTCTCCGGCATGTGGGGCGTCGCAACGCTGTGTGGTCCGGCCGTTGGCGGTGTCTTCGCGCAGTTCGGTCACTGGCGCTGGGCGTTCTGGTCGTTGCTGCCGATCGTAGTCGGACTTGGCCTCATTATCCGGGCACAGGTGCCCGGCGGACGCACGGTGACGAGTGCGGACGGCACGTCGCAAAGCCACGACGAAGCGCATGCGGTGCCATGGTTCAAAGTGGCGCTGCTGTGTGCGTCGGCCGTCGCGATTTCCCTGGGATCCGTCGTCAGTTCGCACGGCGTTGCCGCCGTCTGGATGCTGTCGGGGCTGGTGCTCGCGTGGTGGCTTGCGCACCGCGAGCGAAGCGTGCGGCATGCACTGCCTCGCCTCATGCCCACGGGCGCGTATTCGTTGCGAACGCGTCTCGGCGGTCTTTATGCCGTCATGAGCCTGCTCGGGCTGGCGATGACGAGCGAGATCTACATCCCTTACTTCCTCCAGACCGTGCACGGCCAGGCACCCTTCGCTGCGGGCTATCTCGCCGCGCTGATGGCGGCAGGCTGGTCGGTCGGCTCGATGACGAGCGCCGGTCGTCAGGGCGACGCCGCCGAGCGCCGGGTGCGCCTCGGACCGGTCATCGTCGCGCTTGGGATGTTCACACTGGCGTGGCTGCTGCCGCAGGCGTCGCTTTTCGACAGTGCGGCGGGCGTCGCCGCACTGTGCATCGCGCTGTTCGGCGTCGGCGTCGGCGTGGGCATTGGCTGGCCGCATCTGCTCACGCGGGTGATGACGGCGGCACGTCCCGGCGAAGCGGGGCTGGCATCGGCCTCGATCACGACCGTGCAGTTGTACTCGATGGCGCTCGGTTCGGCGCTGGCAGGGTGGGTGGTGAACTCGGCGGGACTGGCGGATGGCGGACTGGCCGAAGCGCAGCGCGCGTCGGTGTGGCTCTTTGCATTGTTCGCGCTGGCGCCGGCGGCGAGCGTGGTCATCATCCTGCGCGGCAGGGGCGTCGCATCGTCCCTGAAAGCCGACGAGACGCGCGAAACGATACAGGAACGGACGGAGGCATCATGATCGATCGCATCACTGCCATGCGTACCTTTGTGCGTGTGGCCGAAGTCGGCAGCTTCACGAAGGCGGCGCTGTCGCTCGACATTCCGCGCGCCACGGCCACTACACAAGTCCAGCATCTCGAGCGCTGGTTCGGCGTCGCGCTTTTCACGCGATCCACGCGACGCGTAGCGCTCACGATGGAAGGCGCTGCCTATTACGAGCGATGCTCGGCCATTCTCGCGGACGTCGAAGAGGTCGAGTCGGGCCTGTTCGGTGCGCACGCGCAACTGCGCGGTCGCCTCGTCGTTGTGCTGCCGCCGGTGATCGCGCGTGAGGTCGTCATGCCGTCGCTCGCCGAATTTCAGGCCCGCTATCCGGGACTGGAAATCGCGCTGGATGCGACGCCCGCGCACGGTGACTGGCGCGGTGACGGCGTCGACTGCGGTGTGGTGCTCGGGGAGTTGCCGGATTCGCGTCTGGTGGCGCGTCATCTGGGCGATCTGCCCCGGGTGACGTGCGCGAGCCGTCGCTATCTGGACTCGCATGGCACGCCCGCCGACCTTGACGATCTGGCAACGCATACGTCCGTGAAATGGCTGACGGCGCCCGCGGAGTCGCTGGCGTCGCTCGGTGTTGCCGCCGGGCTGTCCGCAAGAGAGGGCTCGACGATGCCCGCACGCTGCGGCGACCTCACGATGGTGGTGAGCGGCAAAGCCACTTGCGTACGTACGCGCGGGCAATTGCATGTCGGCGACGAGGCGGCGTATCTCGCGGCAGGGCTTGAAGGGCTCGGGCTCATTCAGCCGACGCGGCTCGCGGCCGCTCCTTACCTGGCGTCGGGGCGTCTGGTGCCGGTGTTGCCCAAGTGTCCGCCGCCACCGTTGCGACTGTCGGCGGCCTATCCGGCGCAGAAGCGCGTGTCGCCGCGTGTGCGCGCGTTCGTCGACTGGCTTGCGCTGATCTGCGAGCCGTTGGGAACGGCCAAGGCGCACGCGGCCGCCGACATGACGGTCGACGCCGCTGCTATCCCCCTCGGAGCCCCAGTAGCGCCCGTAGCCCCCGTAGATTATGCGCCGCTGCCGGTCCTGCCCGACGCCCCGCCGTCCGGCAACCGGCGTTCGTTCACGCTCCCGGCGTAGTGGTTGCGTTTCTCTTCGTACATGAGCAGGTCGGCACGCTGAATCGTCGCCTCCAGCCGCTCGCCCGCTTCGCACGTTGCCATGCCCATCGAGAATGACAGCGGCGTACCCGGATAGAACGAGTTGTTCAGTTCCACCAACTGACGAATGCTCTCGATGATGGCCGCGCCACCGGTCGTGTCGGTGGAGGGCAGCAGCAGCGCGAATTCGTCACCCCCGATGCGGGCCGCGATCTGCGGCGCGATGACGGCCTTGCCGAGCACTTCGCCCGCGCGACGCAGCAACGCGTCGCCCGCCGCGTGACCCAACTGGTCGTTGACCGCCTTCAGGCCGTTCAGGTCCGCTACGACCACCGTGACCGGATACGGGCCTTTGCGTTCGAGCCGATTGAGTTCGTCCACGTAAAACGAACGGTTGCGCAGCTTGGTGAGCACGTCGTGCTTGCCGAGGAATTCCAGATACGATTCCGCCTTCTTGCGTGCCGTAATGTCGGTGAGTGCCACGAGCACCAGGTCCCAGCGCGCCTCGTGACCGGGCAGCACCGCGAACTGCAGGTGCACATTGATTTCGTTGCCGTCGAGGGCGTAATTGATGACTTCGCGTTGCTGAAAGAGTTTGTTCTCCCAGAGATCGATCAGCTGTTCGCGGAAGTTATGCCGCATGTCGTCGCGAAAGACGTCGGGCAGGCGGCCGAGCAGCGTGGCTTTGTCCGGCGCAACGAACATGGCCAGCGTGTGGCGGTTCACGTCGAGCACGTCGATTTCCTGCATGCAGCGCTCGACGAACTCCGGGTGCACGTCGGTAAACGTACGGAAGTCCGTGATGCCGCGAGCGCGGGCATCGTCCAGAAGCAGCTTGATCGCACTGAAGTCTTCGACCCACAGGGAAACCGGCGAGTATTCGAACAGGCCGCGAGCATATTGCTCGCCCATGGTGACGCGCTCGCGGGCGTGCTCCAGTTCCGTCACGTTCTCCAGTGAGATCAGCACGCGATCGAGTGACGTCTCGTGCCCGGGCAGTACCGAGCCGTTGAGCAGCACGTCGAGGCGACGGCCGTCGAGCGTGTAGTTCACCGTCTTGCTGGTGAAGTGGGTCTTGCCGTCCCAGAGTTGGCACAGCTCTTCGATGTGCGTCTTGAGCATGTCGTCGCGGAATACGCGCGACAGGTTGGCCACGAGTTCGTCGAGCGCCGCAGCGTTGAACATCGTGAGCGTGCGCCGGTTGACCTTGATGACGCGAATGCGCTGCGAGCACTGTGAGACGTGTGCGGGGTCGGCCTTGAAGTGCGCGCGCAGATCGACTACGCCTTGCGCACGCCATTCGTCGAACAGCTGTTTCACGCCGCTGAAGTCTTCCAGCCAGAGCGAGACCGGCGCGAGATCGAACATCAGGGCGTCGTCCGTCGCGGGGACGGACGACGATGACTGCGAAGCGGGAAGATCGGGAACAGAGGGAACGGCGGGCAGAGCGTCCGGCATGTGTCACCTGGTCTGGTTCTGGTTTTAGGCTGACATTTTACGGTGAAACCTGCTGTATGCCCTGGTGAATCGTTTTACAGCAGCGGCGCGCCCGTATCGCGTTTGACCTCACGCAAGGACAGCATCGACTCGATGGCGGTGACGCCGGGCAGGGCGCGCAGGACATCGCGCGTGAAACTGCCGTAGTCGTCCAGATCCGTGGCGACCACGCCGAGCAGATAGTCGGCGCTGCCCGAGATGTTGTGGCACGAGACGATACGGTCGATGGCCTGCACCTCGCGCTCGAATTGTTCGGACAACGCACGGTCGTGCACGGCGAAGCGCACGTGAACGAACGCCGTCACGCCGAGGCCCAGCGCGCGGTGCGAGAGCTCGGCTCGGTAGCCGGTGATATAGCCCTCGGCTTCGAGACGTTTGAGACGTCGGGCACAGGGCGTCTCGGACAGGGAGACGCGCTCGGCAAGGCGGGCGTTGGAAATGCGGCCATCGCGTTGGACGATGGCAAGAATGGCCCGATCGATGGCGTCGAGTTCGTTCATGGTGGGTATCCCGCTACGAAAACAGCTTCAAAGACGGCATTCCACCACGATCCGCGTTGTGCGGGAAGTGTTTCCCTCATCCGTATGGCTTAGGTCGACCGGCAGTGGGGGCGAGGCGGTGGCGGCGCTTTCGTCGACAAACGGGACTGATATAGAGAAATACACCAAATATTCATTTGTTGATGGGCGGAAAACGCTATCTATCACTCATTGAATGGAGAGATCATGAATCGCAACTTCACTTGCGTTCATCCCACGGAGAAAAGTCATGGTCTCGCTGCATTTGCTCACGGTCTTCATCGGCGCACTCGTTGTCGTTTATGCGCTGCCGGGACCGGACATGGCGGTGATCATGCAAACGAGCATGACGCGAGGCACCCGGCACGGACTGGCGACCGCCGCCGGCCTGGCGCTGGCGCGCGCCGCGCACGTCACGCTTTCGGCCTGCGGCGTGGCGGCGCTGCTGCGTGCGGCACCGTGGCTTTTCGAGACCGTGCGGATCGCGGGCGCGATCTATCTGGCGTGGGTGGCGATCCAGATCTGGCGCTCGCCGGCGTTCGGCATGGACGTGGCCGCGACATCGAACGACATTGCACCGCCGCTCTCGCAGGCATTCCGACGTGGCGTGCTCTCGAGTGTGCTCAACCCCAAAGCGTTGCTGTTCTGTTCGGTACTGCTGCCGCAGTTCGTGCGTCCTGACGCAGGCCCGGTGTGGTCGCAGGTACTGGAACTCGGCGTGCTGCTATTGATCGTCGGCGCGCTCTTCGACGTGACCCTCACCTTTGGCGCGGCGCGTATCGCATGCTGGCTGCGCGCTCGCCCGCTTGCACAAAAAGTACAACGCTGGTCGTTCGGCGCAGCCCTCATGGCATTTGCCGTACGGTTGTCGCTCGACTGAAAAGGCGGGCACAATACCCCTCACCGACATCGCCTGCCAGCGAGTGCACCGTCTTGGTGCATTTCGCTGCGACACCGCAAATCGGGGTGCGACACAACGTCGCACCTGTTGAATTCCCAGAACCTTCCCGCATTGCTGCATTGCACAGCGTTTACCGCCAAAAAGGTGTCGATCTGCCGGGAAAACGTCGCGCGCGTACGCGTGAGAGCCGCGCGACACATTGTCGCGCTGGTGGGTGGGCAATGTGCGGCCTAATTAAACTTCGGCATAATGCCGCACCGTGATGGAAGTAAAAGACAAGAAGTCGGACAGTGACTTGAGGTCTGCGGGCGGCAATCCGCCCCGGTTCCCGTCTTTTCGATGACACAGTCGTCGTAGTTCAACCGGTGCAATACCGGCGTGACGACTGCTCCCGTCCCACCTTAACCCTTGCCAACCTCCTGCGACCCTGCATCAGGCCGGTAAGCCCGTGTTGCGCCGTTCGCTGGCCAACTCAACCCTGTCGTGTGACATGAAGAAACACAGAAACCCGCGATTGTTTAGGCTCCTCGCCTTGTGCTCGCCGCTGCTTTTGGCTGGCTGCGACATGACGCTGCTCGACCCTAAGGGGCAGATCGGAATTGAGAACAAGAACCTGATCCTCACGGCCACCTGGCTGATGCTGATCGTGGTGATTCCGGTCATCCTGATGACGCTGTGGTTCGCGTGGAAGTACCGCGCAACCAACAAGTCGGCGCGCTATGAGCCGAATTGGTCGCACTCGACGGCCATTGAGGTCGTGGTCTGGCTCGTGCCGATCATCATCATTGCGATCCTCGCGCGCATCACCTGGGTCTCCACCCACGAACTCGATCCGTACAAGCCGCTGGAAAGCGAAGTGAAGCCGATTACGGTCGAAGTCGTGGCGCTGAACTACAAGTGGTTGTTCATCTACCCGGAACAGGGCATTGCGTCGATCAACGAACTGGCCGTTCCTGTCGATGTCCCGGTGAATTTCAAGATCACCTCGGAATCGATCATGAACTCGTTCTTCATTCCGCAATTGGGTAGCCAGGTCTACTCGATGGCCGGCATGGAAACGAAGCTGCACCTGATCGCCAACCACGTCGGCTCGTACGACGGCATCTCGGCGAACTACAGCGGCGGCGGCTTCTCGGGCATGCGCTTCAAGACGCTGGCGATGACCGATGGCGACTTCCAGCAATGGGTCACGAAGGTGCGCGAGTCGAAGAAGGTGCTCGACCGCGACGCTTACGCCTCGCTGGTGCCGATGAGCGAAAACACGCCGGTGACGTACTACAGCTCGGTCGACGCGAACATGTTCCAGTCGATCGTGCACGCCCCGATGGCATCGGGCATGGCGCAGAAGCACGAAGGCCATGAGAACCACGGTGCCGTGGAAATGAAGGGCATGGACATGAAGATGGAAATGAAGGGCGCGGGCACGGACGCCGCGACGGCTCCGGCCGCCGCCGCCAATGTGCAAGGCCAGTCGATGACCATGGCCATGGACGCCGGTGCGCACGCGATGCACGCCGGTACGGCTGCGCACGCGCATAAGGAGTAATCAACAATGTCAGCACTGTTTGGCAAACTGACTCTCGAAGCCATCCCGTACCACGAGCCGATCATCGTCGGCGCGGTCGGCATGATGGTGCTGGGCGGGCTGGGCATCATTGCTCTGCTCACCTACTTCGGTAAGTGGAAGTACCTTTGGAACGAGTGGGTGACGTCGGTCGATCACAAGAAGATCGGTGTCATGTACGTGCTCGTCGCGCTCGTCATGCTGCTGCGCGGCTTCGCCGACGCCATGATGATGCGTACCCAACTGGCGCTTGCGCACAACTCGGGCGGCATTCTCCCGCCGGATCACTACGACCAGATCTTCACCGCCCACGGCGTGATCATGATCTTCTTCGTGGCGATGCCTTTCATGACGGGTCTCGTGAACCTCGTGGTGCCGCTGCAAATCGGCGCACGCGACGTGGCCTTCCCGTTCCTGAACACGCTGTCGTTCTGGCTGTTCGTGGCGGGCGCCGCACTGGTCAACCTGTCGCTGGGCGTGGGTGAATTCGCGCGCACGGGCTGGCTGGCATACCCGCCGCTCTCGGGCATTCAGTACAGCCCTGGCGTGGGGGTGGACTACTACATCTGGGCCTTGCAGATTTCAGGGTTGGGGACGTTGCTCACCGGGGTGAACTTCGTCGTCACGATTCTGAAGATGCGCGCACCGGGCATGAACCTGATGAAGATGCCGATCTTCACGTGGACTTCCCTGTGCACGATGGTGCTGGTGTGCGCCGCGTTCCCGGTCCTGACCGTGACGCTGGCTTTGCTTTCGCTCGATCGCTACCTCGACTTCCATTTCTTCACGAATGAGTTGGGCGGCAATCCGATGATGTACATCAACCTGATCTGGATCTGGGGTCACCCTGAGGTGTACATCCTGATTCTGCCGGCGTTCGGTATCTTCTCGGAAATCATCTCGACGTTCTCCGGCAAGAAGCTGTTCGGCTACAAGTCGATGGTGTACGCCACGGCCGCGATCATGGTGCTGTCGTTCCTCGTGTGGGCGCACCACTTCTTCACGATGGGCTCGGGTGCCAGCGTGAACGCCTTCTTCGGCATCGCGACGATGATCATCTCGATCCCGACCGGCGTGAAGATCTTCAACTGGCTGTTCACGATGTACCGTGGTCGCGTGCAGATGACCACGCCGGTGCTGTGGACGCTGGGCTTCATCGTCACGTTCGTGATCGGTGGTATGACCGGCGTGCTGCTGGCCGTGCCGGGTGCGGACTTCGTGCTGCACAACTCGCTGTTCCTGATTGCTCACTTCCACAACGTGATCATCGGTGGCGTGCTGTTCGGCTATATCGCCGGTATGAACTACTGGTTCCCGAAGGCTTTCGGCTTCAAGCTCGACGAGCGTCTGGGCAAGGCAAGCTTCTGGTGCTGGCTGATCGGCTTCTACCTCGCGTTCATGCCGCTGTACGTGCTGGGCCTGATGGGCATGACCCGTCGTCTGAACCACTACAGCAATCCGGAATGGCAACCCTGGCTGATCGCAGCGCTCATCGGTGCACTGTTCATCGCCGCCGGTATTGGCTTCCAGGTGCTGCAACTGGTCGTGTCGATCAAGAACCGCAAGGCGCTGGCCGACACCACGGGCGACCCCTGGAACGGCCGTACGCTGGAGTGGATGACGTCGTCGCCGCCGCAGTTCTACAACTTTGCCGAAGAGCCGCGCGTGCACGACATCGACGAGCTGGCCTATCGCAAGGAACACGGCATCAAGAGCGATCTGAAGACGAGCTACGCCCCGATTCACATGCCGAAGAACACCGGCGCCGGTTTCATCATCAGTGCCTTCTCGCTGGTGTTCGGTTTCGCCGCCATCTGGCACATCTGGTGGCTCGCCATCGTCGGCTTCGTGGGCATGATCGTGACGTTCATCTGCCGCAGCAACAACGATTCGATCGACTACTACGTGCAGTCGCCGGAAGTGGTGGCCATTGAATCGGCTCACCATCAGGCACTGGCCGCAGCAGCAAAGGCTTAATCATGACGAGCGAAGTTCTCAAACACACTGGCGCGCATGCCGATGCGCATGCGCACGACCACGCGCACCACGACACCGGGGGCAACACGATCTTCGGTTTCTGGGTGTACCTGATGACCGACCTGGTGCTGTTCGCCAGCTTGTTCGCCACGTTCGCCGTGCTGCGTGACGCAACGGCGGGCGGCCCCACGGGCAAGGAACTGTTCGACCTGAAGTTCGTGCTGGTCGAAACGTTCATCCTGCTGTTCTCGTCGATCACCTATGGCTTCGCCATGATCGGCCTGCACAACGGCAAGAAGGGTGCCGTGATGGGCTGGCTTGCCATCACGTGGATTCTGGGTGCGGCGTTTATCGCCATGGAACTGTACGAATTCCATCACCTGATCCTCGAAGGCGCGGGTCCGAACCGCAGCGGCTTCCTGTCGTCGTTCTTCGCCCTGGTGGCAACGCACGGTCTGCACGTGGCCTCGGGCCTGCTGTGGATGGCCGTGCTGATGTACCAGATCGCCAAGAAGGGCCTGAGCTCGACCAACACCACGCGTCTGCAGTGCCTCTCGCTGTTCTGGCACTTTCTGGACGTGGTGTGGATCGGCGTGTTCACGGTCGTGTACCTGATGGGAGCGATGTAAATGAGCAATAGCAAATCGGTGCAATCGCACGGCCACGAAGCTGGCCACAATGCGGCCGGGGGTAGCCACGGCAGCGTGAAGTCGTACCTGATCGGCTTCGTGCTCGCGGTCATCCTGACGGTCGTGCCGTTCAAGCTGGTGATGGATGGCACGATGCCGCCGTCGACGGTACTGCCGTTGATCCTCGGCGCTGCCCTCGTGCAGATCATCGTCCACCTAATCTACTTCCTGCACATGGACCGCTCGTCGGAACAGCGCTGGAATGTGATGGCGTTCCTGTTCACCGTGCTGATCGTAGCCATCGTGCTCGTCGGCTCGCTGTGGATCATGCACAACGCCAACTCGCTGATGATGCCGGGGATGTAAGTCTCTGGACTTGCCCTGGATGTTGGGCGAGTGAGAAAGGCGGCTTCGGGTTTCCGGGCCGCCTTTTTTTGTTGGCGTTTGTGCGGGGGCCGGTGTTGGGTGGTGCGGCTTTGCCGGTGCGGTATGCAAAAAGGGCAATTCGAATCATCGAATCGCCCTTTTTGCTCACGCCGCATCGCTACGTCGACACCGCCCGCTATTCAACTCCTTCCGCCCCCGCCGACCCCCATACCCGCGGCGCTTGCCGGTACCCTGACTCCGTTCCAACTTTAAAGTCACTCCGTCAGGGCACCGACAACCGCCGCTCATACATCCTGTAGCGTCATCGTCCACGTACTGGACAGTGGCGTCGGATCGTTCAGGGCGCAGTTGTAATGGACTTCACCGAGTCGCACCGATAGGTGTCGTCGCATCGCTAACGTGTGGGGATCGGGGTGGGGGTCGCCCGCGGTGCGACTTAACAGGCATTGGAGTGCCGCGGGCGGCCCCCACCCCGATCTACCGCTGACGCGGGAAGCGGGGGAGGCAAAAAAATCAACCGTGAGGCGCTTTATCGTCAGGCGGCGTGTCGGAAGTCGGCGCCGCCAGAATCACGCCGGGCCTTACCGGCAGATCCGGCCGAATCCCGAGCAACGGCAACGCTTGCGACGCGATTTCCGCAAACGCCGGACCGGCGGCCTGACCGCCGAAGTGCTGCGATGCCTTCGGCTCGTCCACGGACACGGCAATCACCAGACGCGGCGCCGACAACGGCGCAATCCCGACGAACGACGCGCGATATTTCGAGTGATCGTAGCCATGCGCACCAGCCTTGTAGGCCGTGCCGGTCTTGCCGCCGATGCTGTAACCGGCCACCTGCGCGGTCGTTGCGGTGCCGCCGGTATCCACCACGCTGGCCAGCATCTTGCGCATCTCTACGGCCGTGCGCGCATCGATCACGCGCACTCCCTCGGGTTGTGCCGGCGTGTCGGGCTTGATGATGGAGATGGGCACGAGCACGCCGTCGTTCGCGAAGATCGTGTAAGCGCGCGCCAGTTGGAATAGCGAGGCGGAAATCCCGTATCCGTAAGCCATGGTCGCCTGTTCGATCCGTCGCCACGATTTGTACGGACGGAGACGCCCCGACACCGCACCGGGAAAGCCCAGCTTCGGCTGTTGTCCCAGGCCGATCTCGGTGAACATGTCCCACATCTCTTCGGCGCGCAACATGGTCGACACTTTCGTCATGCCGATGTTGCTCGACTTCTGGATGACGCCCGCCGCAGTCAGCACGCCGTTGGCACTGTCGTCCGAGATCGTCGCACCTTCGAAGACATAACGGCCCGGACCGGTGTCGATGGTCGTGGTCGGCGTGAGGCGGTGCAGGTCGAGCGCCAGTGCCATCGTGAACGGCTTGAGAATCGAGCCCGGTTCGAACACGTCGGTGAACACCCGGTTGCGCAGTTGTTCGCCGGTGAGATGCTCCCGGTCGTTCGGATTGTAGGTCGGCAGATTCGCCAATGCCAGCACCTGACCGCTCTTCGCATCGATGACGACGGCCATCGCGGCCCTCGCGCCCGTGCGATCGAGCGCATTCTTCAGCGCTTCATAGGCGATGTACTGCACGCGCGTGTCGAGCGTCAGACGAATGTCCTTGCCGTCGCGCGGCGGGCTGGAGTCGTCCAGATCCTGAATCGTGCGACCGATCCGGTCCTTGATGACGCGACGCACACCGGCCGTCCCTTCAAGCAACGGCTCCTCGCCGAGCTCCATGCCTTCCTGACCTTTGTCCTCAACGTTAGTGAAGCCCACGACATGTGCCGCGACTTCGCCTTCGGGATAGAAACGCTTGTATTCGCTGCTTTCGTAGACGCCGGGAATGCCCAGCGCTTCGACCTGCTTGCCGATCTCCGGCGAGACCTGGCGCTTCACGTAGACGAACTTCTTCTCGCCGATGAGCTTCGTGCGCAATTCCTTTGTCGGAATGTCGAGCAGCTTGCTGGCTTTCTGGATGTCGCTGTCGGAGAGGTCGTCCGGTACCTCGGCAGGCACTGCCCAGATGGTGCGCATCGGCAGACTGGTGGCGAGTACGCGGCCATCGCGATCTTCGATCTTGCCGCGTACGCCCGGCATGACGATAGCGTGCTCGTAACGCTTTTCGCCCTGCGCGATGTAGAAGCCGTTACCCGGTCCGGCAATCCAGAACGCGCGCACCACCAGACCGATGAAGGCGAGGGTGATGACGATGACGACGAATTTGGATCGCCATAACGACATGCGCGATTGCAAAACAGGACTGGCGGCGAACGTAACGTCCTTGGGCTGGCGGTTCTTTTGCATGGCGCTCGCAGGGCGATGAAAGGCTGAAACGACGATGAAGTGCGATGAGCCCGTCTACCACTTATGGCTCAAATTCTAGGCGAGATAGCGTAGCACGCAAGCGAGCGTTGCAATAGCGCAAAAGCCCCGTCACACGGGGCTTTCGACGTTTTTTTCGAGGCTTGCTACACGACTTTTCGCAGGGGTGTCGGCTGATGAAACCGGAACCGGTTTCCTGCGTCGAATTTGCCGACCGATGTTGGCGGATGATGTTGGCGGATGACTTCGGCGAATGACGTTGGTCGATGACTTCCACGGATCATTTCGCCGGATCGAAGCGCAAGTCGCCGTACCAGGCGTGGGCGGTGGCGTGCGTGTTGTCGCTATCGGTAAATATGCCGAAGCCGAGCAGCTTGCCCGGTTTTTCCTTGTAGACGCGCTCGAAGTCGGCCGCGAGATTGCGCGAGAAGGTTTGCCATTTGCCCAGCGACGCGTCACCGCCGGCGACGACGAGCATCTGCACCCGGTCGGTGTGCGGGTTCTGAATGACGCCTCCGACCGGTGCATCGTTGGACCAGATGTACATCAGCGTGGCGTAGGGCAGATCTTCGCCGCCCGCCTTGGCGAGCGTCATGGCCGCGCGGTCGCCGAACGGCAGCGACGACTTGTCGCCGTCGAAGAAGAACACGACTCGCGCCGGTGCATCTTCCTTGTCGCTGGCCCGGTTGTCCGCGCCGGGAATCGCCGCGTCCACTTTCCAGCGCCACGCGACGACGGGCGTCGCACTCAGGTCGATGCCGTCACCCTTGGCTACAAGTGCCGATGCCGAGTCGGCCGAGTTCGCCTCGATGACGTTGCGCCTGCCATCGGCCACCACGGTGTAGACGGTGAGCTTCTTGCCGCTGACGACCGGCAGGTTCTGCCATCCCGTCGGCAAGGCACTGCCCGGTGGCGCTTTGGAAAACGCAATGGCTGCCGGGCCGGGCGGCGATGCGTCGGCGGCCATGGCGGGTGTCGCGTGTGCGCCGATGGTGGCGACGCATGCGATCAGGGTCGTGGCGGCCACGCTGCGAGGGCGCAAACGGGACAGACATTGAGAAAACGGTGAGCGAAGCGTCGGGACAATGCATGGCATGGCGAACGACTCCCACATTGAAAGGCGAACTCAGCGTTGCTGCATGGCGACCCGCAGCCCCAGACCGATGAAGATGGTGCCGATGATCTTGCCTTGCCTGCGCAGCAGCCACGTGAAGCGGCCCACGAATTTGCCCAGCGGGCGCACCGACAAGGCGATGGCTGCGGTGTACAGCGCACTCATCGCAACGAACACCATGCCCAGCACGAGGAACTGCAGGAAGGCGTTCCCTTCGCTCGCATGCACGAACTGCGGCATGAACGCGAGGAAGAAGAGGGCGGTCTTGGGATTGAGCACTTCCGTTGCCACGGCTTGCACGAAGGCTCGGCCCGGCGAGACCCGGGGCGGTGTCGGCAATTGCGGATCGGCCGGGCGCTCGCGCAGCGCCTTGATGCCGAGATAGATCAGGTAGGCCGCGCCGACGTATTTCACCACGTCGAACGCCAGCGCCGAGGTCATGAGCACGGCAGACAGTCCGACCGCCGCGAACAGCGTGTGCACGAGGTCGCCGAAGGCGATCCCCATGCCGGTCATGACGCCGGCGCGGCGTCCGCCCTGCACGGTGCGCGTGATGGTCAGCAGAACGGCAGGCCCCGGAATCAGAAAAAGTCCGAGTACGACAACGACAAACGTGGCAAGCGTGGCCAGGGTCGGCATGACGGCCTCCTCCAATAGGGACGAGCGAGTTTTCAGTGAGTCGGGACGATGCAATGCCGACATCATCCCAGATTCTGCGAGAGGCCGCCCGAAAGGGCCGGGAGCGAATCCTGAAGCCGGGCAGGCGCCGGTGGGGGACCATGCCCGCTCTTCCGGTCCGCGCTTTCTGTGCGCTTGCTTGCCGCTTCGTGCCTGCTTTCCGTCTGCTTTGGGTCAGCTTTCGCCTGCTTCGTGCGTTCCTCGTGTCTGCTCTCCTGCCCTCTTGCCCTCATGGCGGGCAGGACCCTGCGGATTGGCGTGGACTGACGTGGATTGGCGCGGATCGGCGTGGATCGACACCGCGACTCATCAAGGAGCCTGTCCCATGTCAATTGGGTCCGATGCACCCCGCACTTCCCACTCACTCTCGACCGGCACGCTGCCCGGTGCGAGCACGGTCTTTCATCTTGCGATGGACGCGATGCATTGCGTTTTCGATAGCTTTCGGGAGGACTTCACCGGCGCGCTCGCCTGCCTGCGCGAGAGCGGATTACGTCATCTGCTCGTCGATGCCTGGCATCAGACAGGCCGACGGGGCCGCCCACAGGCTCACGCGCAGCCCGGGGCGGGGGGCGTCTCGGATGTCACGACTGTCGCGGATGTCGGCTTCGCCTGTGCGCTGAGTGCGCTCACGCTCGGCGCGACATGCAGCTACCTCTGGCCGGAGCTCAGGGCGCTGGAGCGGGCAATCGGCAGCGGCGGCGAGGCGCAGCGCGCGTGGGCGGTGCAGACGGATTCGCAACTGCGTCGGCGCACGCTCGCGGACGTGACGGCGATGCGTCAGTGTCTTGCCGTGTTCGATGCGACCGCGCCTGCGGCCAACGCACGGCAGGACGGCGCCTCGCTGCCGCGTCGCGTGCTCGCGGAAATGCGTATCGCCGAAGCGCTGTTGCTGCACATTGCGGACGCGCCGCAACCCGATCTGGCACGAAGTGACCGCGTCTCGGGTCTTTGCCAGTTGATGGCCCACGGCCTCGGGTTCAAGCTGCCCAAGGCCATGCGCGACGCCTTGTTCATTACCGACGAACGCCTGTCATTGATTCGCGACGATAGTGCCTTCGCGTTGCTCAGGGATCGGCTCGAACCGGACTGGCGTCACGACGCGCCTGGCTCGCCGACGTTCACGGTCCATCCCATCGACGTGCAGGTGTTCGATCCTGCCGAGACCACCGACGACCTGTGCGCGAAGACGCGAAACGACCGCCGCTTGCTCACACATCCGACGGCGCTGAGACGCGTGCGTAACCGGCTCATGCAACTCTTCGCCGCCAGCGTTCGCGACGACTGTGGCGGCACCGGCGATTGGCGTGAACTCGCGCAACGCGCGATGACGGTGGCGGCTCACCAAGGCATGACATGTGGACAGGTGCTCGACGCGCTGGGCGTGGCCACGCGAGCGGGCATCAGCGCGCGCTACGCCTGGCGCTGGTCTGACGAGCCCGCACTGCAACCCGGCGAGACGATCCGTCCGACGATTCCGTTGGACGTGGCTCGCTGGATTGCCCGCGTGATGATCGTGGCGGGGAAGTTTAAGCCCAATGCCGCCAATGTGCCGTGTCCGGCCCGCCTCGTCGCACTGGTGCGTGGCGACACGCCGCCATCGCTGAAAATCGGTAGCCCCGACTGGGTGCGTCTGGTGGACGGCATCGACGCGATGGGCCGGGGACACTGGCAGGCGTCGTTTGCGCAGGCCTGTGAGCGGGGCTAAGCCTCCCCTGTCTTACAGATAAGGCCCACCGAGCAGCCCGGCCACGCTGCCGAGGGCGAGCCACCACAGCGGATGGACTTTCGTGCGAATGGCCAGCACGGCAACGCTGGCCGTAATGCCTGCGAGCAGCCACGAGGTGGCCGATGCCTGGGCGATCAGCGCTGCGCTCGCAGCCACCAGCCCGGCGGTCATCGGCATCAGGCCCGCCTGCACGATACGGCGCCACGGTCGGTCTCGGAAGCGTTCCCAAAGGTGCAGCACACCGGCCGTGATGAGCGACGACGGTCCGAACTTGGCGATCGACGTGACGAGCATGCCCTGCCAGCCGGCGACATGCCAGCCGACGAGCGTGACGATCATGAGGTTCGGACCGGGCGCCGCCTGTCCCAGCGCGAACAAGGCGCTGAATTCTTCGGAGGTCATCCAGTGGTGCAGATCGACGACCTGACGCTCCATCTCCGGCAGGATCGTGTTGCCGCCGCCAAAGGCAAGCACCGACAACTGCGTGAAGATGAGGGCGAGGGAGATGAGCGTGCCGGTCATTGCGAGACTCTCCAGGTGGCATAGATGGAGATCGGTGTCATCACCAGCATGGTGAGCACGAGCGGTACGCGCAGCACGGCAATCGCGATGAAGCATGCCACTGCCACGCCGCCGAGCGCCAGCGACTTGCGTAGCGGCCACGAAACCTTCCACGCCATCTGAATCAACAGACCGGCAGCGGCGGCCGCCAGACCGGCGAAAAGATGCTTCACATGCGGATCGTTCTGAAAGTGCTGATAAATCGTGCCGAGGACGATCACGACAGCGGACGGCGCAGCGATCAGCCCCAGGATCGAGGCCAGCGCACCGCGCCAGCCGTGAAACCGCATGCCGAGCGCGACCGACAGATTGATGATGTTGCCGCCCGGCAGAAATTGGCAGAGGCCGAGCAAGTCCGTGAACTCCGCAGGTGTGATCCACCGATGCTTCTCGACGATCATGCGTCGCGCCAGCGGCAACGCCCCGCCGAACGCGGTCATGCCCAGACCGAGAAAGCCGAGGAACATTTCGCGCACACTGGGCGCGCGTGAGAGGTGAGTGTCGTTGCCGGTTCGGGCGTGCGGCCCTTCCGGGGTCGGCGCGGGCTGGTCGGAGGATGCATCAGCCGCAGAGGCTGCAGATGTTGGTGTTGAAGAGGACATGAGGACTTCTTGGGTATGGCTGCCGATGGGGCACGTCGGGAACACGGTCAAATCGCTCAAACGGTTGGACTGCGCTCCGTTGCGCTGGACCCTTGCAGAGTAGTGCTGCTGCGCGATATTGTCCAATATATGAATGTCGATGAATCCATATCGGTTTGATATGGATTTGACGAGAGCTATTGGGGGGGCGAACGACGAGCAGAGCGCTGTAAAAAGAGCGCTGACCTGACAACATTGACAGGTGGCACGCGACAGATCGCTCGCTAGAGTGGGATCGGCACAACGATGCCGACAACGATCTGCTCTTCGAGGAGCGCACCATGAATCTGAAAACCCTTCAGCGGCGGTTCCCACGGATCCAGCCGATCCAGATCGAACCGGGCAACACGGAGTTGATTCACGACGACCGCCTGTTGAGCGAGTTTGTGTCGGCCGATATGTACGCGATTCAGCAGGGATCCTGGTCCGCTCAGATCTTGGGGGTCATGAACTGCGCAACGCCGTCGCAGATGCTTGCGTTGATCGATGACGTCATCGACAGCCATCCGGACTATACGGTGGGGAATAACTACGCGATCGTCGTTTCCTATGAACGCTTCCATATCGAGATTCCTTTCGGCCCCGACCTGGACGAATTGCGTGCGGGCCCGGGGGATTACGAGAACCTCGTGAATCTGTTGTGCCTCATCTATTACTACTTTCCACTCGACGCGAATTTCCATTTTCAGGGACTGGATCGACCTATCCTTGCGGACCAGCCGCAACACGCGCCAAGTTGGAGATTCCAACCCGTCGCGTCGACGAACAGGGAACAACTGATCACTGCTGTGAGAGGGCGACAATACATCCCGTTTCAACAGGGCGTCGGTATTTCGGCGCCGGGCAAGCTAATGAAGTTCTACACGAGCGGCGCGTCGCACTTTACGAACCATCCGGGGCTGGGGACCGTCCCCGGCGGCATGCGCTTCATCGACCTGCGTGCCTGGAACGGCGAGGATCACACATTCACCGAACAGGAACTCGGCACGATTGCCTGATTCGTCGCGCGAGCCCTTGCGGGTGGTTGGGGCGCGATATATGGTTCGATATCTTTGATGGAACATCGATATCGAACCAATATGGCAAACGTCGACGTACGCCTGCTCCGCTATTTCATTGCGGTGGCTGAAACCGGACACATGACGCGCGCGGCGGAGCGTCTGGGTATCGGGCAGCCGCCCCTCTCGCAGCAGATCCGGGTGCTGGAGACACAACTGGGCGTGACCTTGTTCGAGCGCCTGCCGCGTGGCATGGCGCTCACCGATGCCGGACAGGCCTTCCTCTCCGACGCCTACGAGGTCGTGCGCAAGCTCGATCAGGCGGTCGACGACGTGCGGCGCGTTGCCGCCGGCGTGAAGGGACGCCTCTCCGTCGGCTTTACCAGTTCGGCAGCGCTGCACCCGTTCGTGCCGACGGTGATTCGCGCGTTTCGCAGCGATGCACCGTCGGTCTCCCTCATGCTCGACGAATCCAGCACGGGCGAATTGCTCGACGGATTGCGCGACGGCCACATCGACGTCGCCTTCATTCGGCAACCGCAAGGCAATACCGGCGAGATCACCGTGGTGCAGGTGCTGGAGGAGCCGATGGTATTGGCGGTGCCCTCGGCGCATCCGCTCGCGCGCACCGGCCGCGGCGGGAAATCCGCCAAATCTGTCAACGCGGACGTGCCCATGACGGCAATCGCCTCGGAGAAGCTGATTCTCTATCGCCGTCGCGCCGGGCAGGGACTGTATGACGCCATCATCGCCGCGTGTCACGGCGCAGGCTTCAGTCCGGCGATCGAACAGGAGGCGCCGCGCCTGCTCACCACGCTCTCGCTCGTCGCCGCAGGGCTTGGCGTGTCGGTGGTGCCCGCCTCGCTCATGCGCATGCAGATCGAGGGCATCGTGTACCGACCGCTCACGCCGCCGCCCCGCGCGCCGCTATGCTGCGCCTATCGGGAAGGGGTGCTTGCCGGGCCGACCGCGCGCCTGCTCGAGCACGTTCGTACGGTCGCGGAGGCATAACGCGCCGTTAGCCATCCGCCATCAGCAGACGGCCAACAGCCGACAGCCAATCGCCAATGGCGTCGCAATAGCGCGTCAGGCCGCCGTGCCGCCTTTTTGCGTGAGCAACGCTTCGATGTGCCCGTGCAATCCCACGTCGGTCCATTCCAGTTCGCCCATGCGCCAGAAGCGTGCATTGCCTGCGCGGTCGACCAGATAAGTCGCGGGCAGGCCGAGCGAGCCGAAGCGCTTGTACACCGCGCCGTCCGCATCGAGCAGGACGGTGCCGTCGATAGGCAACTTGTCGACGAAGGGCTTCACGGTCGTGGCCGGTTCCTTGTAATTGACGGCCAGCAGCGTGAGGCCGCGCGCACGGTACTGACGCACGACCTCACCCATCGCAGGAATCTCGTTGCGACAGGGACCACACCACGTCGCCCAGAAATTGACGATGACCACGCGCCCGCGATACTGCGACAAGGCATGGGTCTTGCCGTCGAGCCCTTCGAGGGAGAAGGCAGGCGTGGCCCCCCGCCATGCCGCCAGCGTGCCGCCGGAGGTGCCGGCGAGGGCGCTGTCGTCGACTTCCGTCGCGCCCTTCACCGGTCCGGCGGCGAACGCCGGGGTGCCGGTCCCGCCCAGTGTCGACGCCGCGCCGAGCGCACCGAGCGTATGAAGAAATTGACGGCGTTGCATGGCAAGGCTTCCTCGTGGGTGGGGCGGTGACGAACAGGCTACCGCTCAGGTCGTACTCAGGTGCTACTCAGATGCTATTCACGCCGTGATCTCCCGAGCGTTCATGCGATAGCGGAAGGTGTCGGGATTGAGGCTGTCGAGCCGGGCATTTGCCACTTCGCCGTTCGGGTACATGAGGAACGGTACGGCGCGCGTCTGCGTACCTTGCGCGCCCGGCAACGGAATGTCGGCGCCGTGATTGAACGCAACCCAGTTCATTTCCCACTGACCGAACAGCATGGCGCGCGCCGCACGAACGCGCAGATCGTCGAGCGGCAGGCCGCCCGGGACCTCTTCGAGCACGACCTTGCGCACGTCCGCCGGATCGACCGGCACCCAGCCGTAGCCGGCGGCATAGAACTCGGCGCGACAATGCTGGGCGCGCGTCACGTCGCCTGCCTTGCCGAGGCTGTTGAAGCCGTGACGCGACGTTGCGACACGCACGCCGTAGGCATCGCGTGCGGGAATGCCGACCGAGCGCGCCAACGCGGTAAAGAGCGCATTGATATCGGCACACTTGCCCGCGAGGTCTCCCGTGGTGAGCATGTAGCGCACGTCGCCCGTGCCGCAGCCGCGCACCGACCCTTCGCGGCGACAGTTCTCCACGATCCATTGATAAATGGCGCGGGCTTTGTCGACGTCGCCTTTTTCGCCACGCGTGATTTTCTCGGCGGTGTCACGCACCAGACCGTCGGTCGGCTGCAACTCGGTCGGCTGGAGATACTGACGCAGCACCGCTGGCGACTCGTGCGCTGCCTCGGCCGACGGCGGCTGGGACAGATCGACACGCCGGTCGCGCGTGGCAAACGTGTTCGTCAGCGTGACGGTGCGCGCGCCATGCGCCGCGCCCTCCGGCCACGCCACAGCCAGCATCGGCACGCCGATGCCCGACGCACCGCGGACCATGCGCAGCTCGGCCCTGGCGCCCGGCGCTTCCCAGTGGGTGCCCAGCGCGGTCTGATAGGCGCCGGACGGCGTCATTGCCACGGGCAGCCAGACATTCGCGGGCCCGTTGCCGGCCGGCAGATCGACCTGTGTCGTCAACTCGAAAGTACGCCAGCCGTCGGCGGGATTGGGTGCGGCGACGCCTGCGGCACTCGATGCCGCGCGTGCGGCACCCGGCAGCAGCGAAGTGGAAAGCACGGAGGCGGGCAGGGCGCAAGCGCCCAGAGAAGCGCCCAAAGACAGGAAGCGGCGGCGTTGCATGGTGTGGTCCCCTTAGGCTTCAGCGCTCACGGCGCATATTGGTTAGAGGGTAAAACAAGGTGGAACGAGATGTCGTGAAACGACGTCCCCGAATGCAGGGACGATGTGAAACGGTAGCATGAGCGCATCGTCTGCCGTTTTGAGATTCCGAGACGTCGCGATTTCGGGACATGGCAGGCATGGCGACACATCGCAAGACATGGCGATGCGCCAAAGCTGCTTCATAATACGTCGACTTCAAGAAAACGAACACTCACGATCATGACCGCAAACGATGCAACTCAATCGGGCGCTGCCCCGGAAGTGCCGCGTCTGACTTCGCTCGCGCACGGCGGCGGCTGTGGCTGCAAGATCGCGCCGGGCGTGCTGTCCGAATTGCTTGCCCGCAACGACACGCCATTGCCCGCGCCCGCTGCGCTGCTGGTGGGCACCGAGACCGCCGACGACGCGGCGGTCTATCAGCTCAACGACGAGCAGGCGATCATTGCCACGACCGACTTTTTCATGCCGATCGTCGACGACCCGTTCGACTTTGGCCGCATTGCCGCGACCAACGCGCTGTCCGACATCTATGCGATGGGCGGCAAGCCGATCTTCGCGCTCGCCATCGTCGGCATGCCGATCAACGTGCTGCCCCGCGAGACGATCCGCGACATCCTGCGCGGCGGCGAGTCGATTTGCGCGGAGGCGGGCATCCCCATTGCGGGCGGTCACAGCATCGATTCCGTCGAGCCGATCTACGGTCTGGCCGCGCTGGGCGTGGTGCATCCGAAACGTCTCAAGCGCAACGCCGACGCGCAGGCAGGCGACGTGCTCGTCCTGGGCAAGCCGCTCGGCGTCGGTGTGATGTCGGCCGCGCTCAAGAAGCACCAGCTCGACGAGGAGGGCTATCGCCGCATGATCGATGCGACGACGCGCCTCAATCGCGTCGGCCCGGCGCTCGCCGCGCTGCCGGGCGTGCATGCGCTCACCGACGTGACCGGCTTCGGCCTGCTCGGCCACACGCTGGAGATGTGTCGAGGTGCGAACCTGGCGGCCTATTTGCGCATGTCCGACGTGCCGCTGTTCGACGGGGTGCGCGAACTGGCGGACAAGGGGTACATCACCGGCGCGTCCGGTCGCAACTGGGCGTCCTATGGGGCGTCGGTGGAACTGGGCGAGCGTCTGACGACGCGCGATCGCGATTTGCTGTGCGATCCGCAGACGGCCGGTGGCTTGCTGGTGTCGTGCGCACCGGGCGCTGTCGACGACGTGCTCGCCGTTTTCCGTGCCGACGGTTTCATCGAAGCGGCCATCGTCGGCGCCATGCGTCCCGGCTCGCCGGGGGTGCGCGTCATCTGAGCTCAGGCGGCTTGACGCGAGGTGTGCGCACCGATGAACGCGACGATGGCTTGCCCGAGCGGGCCGGGCGCGTCGCGATGCGGCGAGTGACCGCAATCGGGCAGCTTCACCACGCTCGCGTGCGGCACGTGCGCAGCAATGCTGTCCATCTGCGCCATCGTGCCGTACTCGTCGTCCTCGCCCTGAATCGCGAGCAGCGGCTTTGAGATGGTGGCCACGGCGTCCACCAGATTCCACTCGCGAAACGCCGGGTTCAGCCAGATATCGTTCCACCCCCAGAAAGCGGAATCGACGTCGTCGTGATAACGGCCGAGCTTGCTGCGCAAATCCGTCGTCTCGTAGACGGTCTTCGTTTTGGCGATGCTCTCGACCGATACGTCCTCGACGAACAGATGCGGCGCGAGCACGACCGCCCCCGCGAGCCGGTCGGGGAAGGCGGCGGAGAACAGCAGCGAGATCGAGCCGCCGTCGCTGTGCCCCACGAGCCACATGCGATCCGCCTCGTGCGGCCCTACCCCCACCGCATCGAGAAACGCCGGCAGCACTTCGCGCGCCTGACGGTGCATGAAGTCAACGGGCCAGGCTTCGTCGTGCGGGCGCGGGGTCGAGCGGCCATATCCGTTGCGTGAGTACACGAGACCGCGATAGCCGCCCGCGTCGCACAACTGCTGCGGCCAGTCCTTCCACATGGCAACGGAGCCCAGCCCCTCATGCAGGAAGACCAGCAGCGGCGCGTGCGTGCGCTCGCGGTTGAGCCATCGATACTCCAGCGAGAGCGCGCCATGCGAGGGCGTCTCGATCCGGGCGAACTGTACGTCCGACATTCTGTGGGTGTCTCCTAAAGCATTTCACGTAGCTTGAAGCGTTGCACCTTGCCGGTGGCCGTCTTCGGCAGGTCGTCGACGAACACCAGCTCGCGCGGATATTTGTGTGGCGCCAGACGTGCCTTGACGAAGGCCTTCAACTCGGTGGCCATTGCGTCGGTGGCAGCGAGCCCCGGCTTGAGGACGACGAACGCCTGCGTCTTGGTCAGGCCGTTGTCGTCGCGTCCCACGACACCCGCCTCCAGCACGGCGTCGTGCTGCATCAGCACCATCTCCACTTCGATGGGCGAGACGTACTGGCCGCTGACCTTGAGCATATCGTCACTGCGTCCGGCATAGACGTAATACCCATTGGGCAGGCGCTGGTACTTGTCGCCGCTCTTGAGCCAGTCGCCAAGGAATGTCGAGCGAGACTTCTCGCGATTGCACCAGTACATGAGCGCCGCGCTCGGCCCCTTGATGTACAGGTCACCGATCTCGCCATCGGGCACCGGCTGACCGTGCTCGTCGCGCAGTTCCACCGCGTAGCCGGGTACCGGCTCGCCTGTCGTGCCATAGGCCACGCGGCCCGCGCGATTCGACAGGAAGATGTGCAGCATTTCGGTCGAGCCGATGCCGTCGAGAATCTCCGCGCCGAAGTGCGCGGTGAAACGCTCGCCGATCTCGCGCGGCAGCGCTTCGCCGGCGGACGTGCACAGACGGAGCGCCACGTCCTCGCGCGCGGGCAGATGCGGCGAGGCGAGCAGCGTGGCGTAGAGCGTGGGAACACCGTAGAAGATCGTGGGGCGATGTTGGCGCAGACGCTGCGCCACAGCCTCGGCCGTGGGGCGCTCGGCCATCAGCACGACGCTCGCACCGACCGACAGTGGGAACGTCAGCCCATTGCCCAGCCCGTAGGCGAAAAAGAGCTTGGCGGCAGAGAAGACGATGTCGTCCTCGCGAACGCCCAGTACGTGGCGTCCGTAGGTCTGCGCCGTCCAGTACAGATTCGCATGTGTGTGGACAGTGCCCTTGGGCTTGCCGGTCGAGCCGGAGGAATACAGCCAGAAGGCGATGTCGTCGGCCGCCGTATCGGCGGGCAGGGCGCTGGGCGGGCCGTCGACGAGTGCATCGAACGTGGGCAATGCGCTCGCCCCGTCGGTTTGCGCCGCAATCGGTTGCGAGACGATGCAGGGGGGCGGCGTAGTCGTCTCGCCGACCTTGTCGAGCGCGGCCTGGACCGTCGGCATCAGCGCGCCGGAGGCGATCACGAGCTGCGCCTTGCTGTGCGCGATCATGTACGCATAGTCGTCGGCGGTGAGCAGCGTGTTGACGACCACCGGCACCACGCCCGCGTAGAGAGCGCCGAGGAACGCGACCGGCAGGTCGACGGTGTCGAGCATGACGAGCAGAATGCGCTCCTCGCGATGCACGCCCGCGCGCACGAGGCCTGTGGCGAAGCGTCGGCTTTGCTCGGCCAGTTCGCCATACGTGAGGGTTCGCGTGTCGTCGAGATATGCAGTCTTGGCAGCGCGCTCGCGGTTGAGCGCCTCCAGGTGCGCGGCGAAGTTGAAATTCGCCGGCGGTGGGGTGAGTACGGCTTCCATGTTGCCTCCGGTGGATCACCACGCGGCCGGCGCCCATCGACGGCACAAATGGCACCGATGGGGGCGGGTACGCGTAGCGTGAGTTCTTTTCCGCGCTCTGACGGCGCCTCGTTGAATCACCTTGACTGCGACGGCTTGCGGCTACTGCGGGGTTGAAACTGGATAACACGGCCCGCGGTGTGGGGCCATGGTCGGACTACCGAGGCAGTTCGACGGCGTCCTGCGTCAGCGCTTCGACGAGTGCCGCGGGGCCCTGAACGGCCGAGCGCACGTGATAGAAGCGCAGCGCGCGCAGGCCGCCGAGTTCTTCGCCGCCACCGGCGCGGCCCGGTCCGCCGTGAAGCGACTGGGGCATCACGTTGCCATGGCCGGTTTGCGTCTTCGCCACCGACGGATCGACCGCATGCACGCGACCGTGCGCATCCGCCAGGGCGATCGCAGGGGCACGCATCGCGGCGGCGTCGTTGCCGTACAACGAGACGACGAGCGAGCCCTGCCCACGTCGGGCGAGCGTCACGGCGTCGTCGAGATCGCGATAGCCTACGAGCGTCGCCACGGGACCGAAGACTTCCGTGTCGTGAATGCGTTTGCCTGCCGCGCCATCGCGCAGCCCCAGCAGCACGGGCGCCACGCACGCGCTGTTCGCCTCGGCATCGACGAAGGCGGCGTCACGATTGCCGTCGTAGAGCGTCTGTGCTTCCGATTGCAGCTCGGCGATGCCTTCGAGCACGGCGCGCTTCTGGGCAACGCTCACGAGCGAGCCCATCGTCACGGTGTCGTTGCGTGGGTTGCCCACCACGGTCTTCGCCAGGCGCTCGGCAATCGCGCTCGCTGCGGCATCGAAATACGCGACGGGCACCATCGCGCGACGAATCGCCGTGCACTTCTGTCCCGACTTGACCGTCATCTCGCGCGCCACTTCCCGCACGAACTGATCGAAAGCAGCGGTGCCCGGCGAGGCATCCGGCAGCAGGATCGCGCTGTTCAGACTGTCCGCTTCCACGTTGATGCGTGCCGAGCGTTCGGTGAACGCCGGATGTGCGCGCAGCGTGGCGGCAGTGCTGGCCGAGCCGGTAAAGGAGACGACGTCGAACGGGCCGATACGGTCGAGCAGTCCGGCGGCGCTGCCGCAGATCACCGACAGGCTGCCGGGCGGCAGAATGCCGGCTGCGACAACGTCGGCCACCATGCGCTGGGTGAGCCAGGCGGTAGAGGTCGCCGGTTTGACGATCACTGGCACGCCCGCGAGCAGCGCCCCGGCCGCCTTCTCCCACAGTCCCCACGACGGGAAGTTGAACGCGTTGATGAAGAGCGCGACGCCCGGTGTCGGACGCAAAACGTGGCGCACGGCGAACGAGGCGTCTTTGGCGAGCGGCACGGCGGCGCCATCGAGCAACAGGTGCGCGTCGCCCAGCGACGCACCGAGCTTCGCGTAAGTGGAGAGCGTATAGATGGCGCCGTCGATGTCTACGGCCGAGTCGGTCGCGACCGTTCCCGAATTGGCGGTGGCAATCGCATAGTAGTCGTCGCGATTCGCCTGCAACGTGGCAACGATCTGCGAAAGTCGCTGCGCGCGTTCACCGTACGACAGCGCACGCAGCGCCGGGCCGGCCGTGTCGCGTGCGAAGGCGAAAGCCGCGTCGAGATCAAGCCCGGCGCTCGAGACGTAGGCAAGCGTGTCGCCCGTGACCGGGTCGGTCAGCGCGGTACGCTCACCGTTGCCGGCCACCCATTGGCCAGCGACGTAGTTTTCCAGCAAGGCAGCAGTACTCATGTCCATCAACCTGAAGCAAGCAGAAGACCCAAATGGCAAAGCGGCACGCGTGGCGCCGACGGCTCAAGCACTGCGCGTGAACTCGATCGCGCCTTCGGGCAGGAGGTACAGCACGAGGGCGCGCCCTTGGGCGACCGTCGGCCGATGTGCCGTGCCGGGGCCGTACACGCACCAGCCGGCAGGATGACCATCGAAGGTCGCCCCCGGCGTGAGCGGCATGATCAGGTCGATCTCGCCGTTGGGATGCACGTGATGCGGACCCGCCAGGTCGGCCATGTCGACGACGTCGACGGAAAAGCCATGGGTATCGGGCGTGGGCTTGATGACGCGGCCGTAACGAATTCCGCCGCCTTCGCGATTGCACAGCCAGCCTTCGGCCACGCCGGTGCGGCAGGCCTCGGCGAGCGCTTCGTAACCTGGGGAGCCCGCGCCATACCGGGCGTTGAGCCAGTCGGCGAGCGAGGCGTCGAGCGCGCGACCGTCGAGTTGACGTGTCACCTCGGCAATCAGCGCCTGAAATTGGGGCACATCCATCCATGTCTCCTGGGGACGTCGCAGTGGCGATACCGTTCGCGCCGACCTATGCGGCCCGAATTCCTGCAGGCCGCCATCGTCACTTCCATGCTCTGTCGTCAGCGCGAGCGCCGCACGGCGCACTGTCTGTTGCTCTATTGATATGACGCCGATCAAGGACGATGCACAGGAGACCCGGCTCGCGTTTGCTTTTTTATCGACGCATGGTGAAAATTAGAGCATGCAAATTTGGCTGTCAAGCAATATATTACATGTTATCTGCTTCGAGGACTTCCTCCGATGAATAAGAGTGCGCAAGCCGACGGGGTGCCCACGGCCCGGGGCGCCGGTGACAAGGATCCGTTCCTGGTGGCGCTGGGCGAGCGTGTTCGCACGCTGCGCGCCCGTCGCGGCCTGACGCGCAAGGCGCTGGCGCTCGACGCGGGGGTCTCGGAGCGTCACGTGGCCAACCTGGAGTCGGGCGTCGGGAACGCGTCCGTACTGTTTCTGCGTCAGCTCGCACAGGCACTAAATTGCACATTGGCGGAAATCGTAGGCGACGAAACGACGTCTTCCGCCGAGTGGCTGCTCATTCGCGAGATCCTGCATGGCCGCGACGGCGAAGCGCTGACGCGGGCGCGGCAGGCGCTGAGCGAACTGTTCGCGGGCAGCGAGCGCGACCCGGACCGGCGCGGACGCATCGCTCTCATCGGTCTGCGGGGCGCAGGCAAGTCGACGCTGGGCCGCATGCTGGCTGACGATATGCACGTACCGTTCGTGGAGCTCAATCGCGTGATCGAGCAACTGGCCGGTTGCCCGCCGTCCGAGATCTACTCGCTCTATGGCGCAACGGCTTACCGGCGCTATGAATTGCGGGCGCTCGAAGCGGTGGTGGCCGAGCATCCGCGCGCCGTGATCGCCTCGCCGGGCGGCATTGTGAGCGACGCCGCGACATTCAACTTCCTGCTCACGCATTGCTATACGGTGTGGCTCCAGGCGTCGCCGGAAGAGCACATGAAGCGTGTCGTGGCGCAAGGCGACCTGCGTCCGATGTCGGGCAATGCAGAGGCGATGGACGACCTGAAGCGCATTCTGGCCGGGCGCACGGACTTCTACGCCAAGGCCGACATGAGCTTCGACACCGGTGGAAAGGCCCTCGCAGACGCCTACCTGCAACTGCGCGGACGCCTCGCGGTGCAGCTGTCGTCCGATTAAGGGACATCATTCTGCAAAATAATTCATTTTTCTTTGGGTAAACGGTTGACGGTGGGTTTGTGCTGCACTATATTGCAATTCAACAAGATCATTATTCGAGTTGGAGGCAATCATGTTCGGCAAACCCCACGTCGACTACCGTACGGACCCCACGCAGTACAAGCACTGGAAACTGAGCTTCGACGGCGCGGTGGCAACGCTTGCCATCGACATCGCGGAAGACGGCGGCATTCGTGAAGGCTACAAGCTCAAGCTCAATTCGTACGATCTGGGCGTGGACATCGAGCTGCACGACGCCATCCAGCGCATCCGCTTCGAACACCCGGAAGTCAAGACGGTGGTGGTCACGAGCGCCAAGGACCGCGTGTTCTGCTCGGGCGCGAACATCTTCATGCTGGGCCTCTCCTCGCATGCGTGGAAGGTCAACTTCTGCAAGTTCACCAACGAAACACGTAACGGTCTTGAAGACTCCAGCCGCCACTCGGGCCTGAAGTTCATTGCCGCCGTCAATGGCGCCTGTGCCGGTGGCGGTTACGAACTCGCGCTGGCGTGCGACGAGATCTATCTGGTGGACGACCGTTCGTCGTCGGTCGCGTTGCCGGAAGTGCCGTTGCTCGGCGTGTTGCCGGGCACCGGCGGCCTCACGCGTCTGACCGACAAGCGTCACGTGCGCAACGACCGCGCGGACATCTTCTGCACCATCGTCGAAGGCATTCGCGGCGAGCGCGCCAAGCAATGGCGTCTCGTGGATGAAGTGGTCAAGCCCGCGCAGTTCGCACAGGCCGTGGCCGCGCGCGCGGCGGAACTCGCGCAGGGCAGCGATCGTCCGGGCGGCAAGGGCGTGACGCTCACCCGCATCGAGCGCACCGACGAGCCGGACGCGATCCGTTACGAATTCGTGGAAGTGGAGATCGATCGCGCGAATCGTACCGCCAGCCTCACGGTCAGGGCGCCGAAGTCTGCGCCGCCGTCCGACATCGCCGGTATCGAAGCGGCCGGCATCCACTGGTGGCCGCTCAAGATGGCGCGCGAACTCGACGACGCCATTCTCAACCTTCGTACCAACGAGCTCGACATCGGCACGTGGCTGCTGCGCACGGAAGGCGATGCCAGGCATGTGCTCGCTGCCGATGCCTCGTTGCTCGCTCATCGGGATCACTGGTTCGTGCGCGAAACCATCGGCATGCTGCGCCGCACGTTCGCCCGTATCGATGTGTCCTCGCGTTCGCTCTTCGCACTCATCGAACCGGATTCGTGCTTTACCGGCACGCTCGCCGAATTCGCATTCGCCGCCGACCGTACCTACATGGCCGCGCTGCCTGCAAGCGAAGAGGACGAGCCGGCCATCACGCTCAGCGAAGTCAACTTCGGCCTGCTGCCGATGGTGACCGATCAGTCGCGTCTGGCGCGTCGCTTTTACGAAAATGCCGCCGAACTGGAGGCCGTGCGCGCCACCATCGGCCGCCCGGTGCGTCCGGACGAGGCTGAGCGTCTGGGTCTGGTCACTGCGGCCGTCGACGATCTGGACTGGCCGGACGAAATCCGTATCGCCATCGAAGAGCGTGCGGCCATGTCGCCCGATGCGCTCACCGGCATGGAAGCGAACCTGCGCTTTAACGGCAAGGAGACGATGAACACGCGCATCTTCGGCCGCCTGTCCGCGTGGCAGAACTGGATCTTCATCCGTCCGAACGCCGTGGGCGAGAAGGGCGCGCTGAAGGTCTACGGCAAGGGCAACAAGGCGCAGTTCGATCTGAACCGCGTTTGAGACAGACAGATACGCTCCGACACGCACCGGCACGCACCGGCAGGTTTTCCAAAGCATACGCACGAGACACGAGGATTCCCACGATGGCTTCGATCAACTACAGCGAGAAGATCCCCAACAACGTCAACCTCTCGGACGACCGCACGCTGCAACGCGCGCTCGAACAGTGGCAGCCGAATTTCCTGTCCTGGTGGGGTGACATGGGGCCGGAAGGCTCGCATGGGTTCGACGTCTATCTGCGCACGGCGGTGAGCGTCGATCCGAGCGGCTGGGCGCACTTCGATCACGTGAAGATGCCCGACTATCGCTGGGGCATCTTCCTCACGCCGGGCGAGGCCGATCGCAAGATCCACTTCGGCGAGCACAAGGGCGAGGCCGCGTGGCAGGAAGTGCCGGGCGAGCACCGCGCGAACCTGCGCCGCATCATCGTCACGCAGGGCGACACGGAGCCGGCGTCGGTCGAGCAGCAGCGTCACCTCGGGCTGACCGCGCCGTCGATGTACGACCTGCGCAACCTGTTTCAGGTGAACGTGGAGGAAGGCCGCCACCTGTGGGCCATGGTCTACCTGCTGCATCGCTACTTCGGTCGCGATGGCCGCGAAGAAGCCGAAGCGTTGCTCGGCCGTCGCTCGGGTGACGACGACAATCCCCGTATTCTCGGCGCGTTCAACGAGAAGACGCCGGACTGGCTGGCGTTCTACATGTTCACGTACTTCACCGACCGCGACGGCAAGTTCCAGCTCTCGGCGCTGGCCGAGTCGGGCTTCGATCCGCTCGCGCGCACCACGAAGTTCATGCTCACCGAGGAAGCGCATCACATGTTCGTGGGCGAGTCGGGCGTCTCGCGCGTGATTGCCCGCACCGCGCAGGTCATGAACGAACTGAAGACGGACGACGTCTCGAAGTTGCGCGCCGCCGGTGTGATCGATCTGCCGACGATTCAGCGTTACATCAACTTCCATTACTCCGTGACGATCGATCTGTTCGGCGCGGACCAGTCGTCGAACGCGGCGATCTTCTACAGCTCCGGTCTGAAGGGACGTTATGAAGAGAGCAAGCGCGACGACGATCACCAGCTCAATGGCCAGATGTATCGTCTGCTCGACGTAGACAACGGCAAGCTCGTGGAGCGCGAGGTGCCGATGCTCAACGCCATGAACGAAGTGCTGCGCGACGACTACATCAAGGATTCGGTGGCCGGCGTGAACCGTTGGAACAAGGTGCTGGAGAAGGCGGGCATCGATTTGCGCCTGACGGTGCCGCACAAGGCGTTCAATCGTCAGATCGGCACGTTCGCGGGCGTGCGCGTTTCGCCGGACGGTCGTGTCGTGAGCGAGACCGAATGGGCCGCCCATGAGCGCGAGTGGCTGCCGTCGTCGGAGGACCGCGCGTATGTCGCGTCGCTCATGGGGCGCGTGACCGAGCCGGGCAAGTTCGCGAACTGGATCGCGCCGCCCCCGCTGGGCATCAATCGTCAGCCGATCGACTTCGAGTACGTGCGTTTCAATTAAGCGGCCGCAAGCGCCATCCCCACAAGGAGACAGCATCATGAACGGCCCCGTTCCGGTCGAAGTCCTGAAGCAGCATCTGATCGATCCGGAGATCTGCATTCGCTGCAATACCTGCGAGGAGACGTGTCCGATCGACGCGATCACGCACGACGAGAACAACTACGTTGTGCGCGCGGACACGTGCAATGGGTGCATGGCGTGTATTTCGCCTTGCCCGACGGGGGCCATCGACAACTGGCGCGACGTGCTCAGGGCCGAAGCCTATCCCGTCGACGAACAGCTCACGTGGGATGAACTGCCCGTGCAGGACGACGCGCTCGCCGGGCAGGGCTCGATCGGCGAGGCCGCGCAAGGCAGTCAGGGGGCGTCGGGCGGCGGGGCGGGGGCCGCAGGCATTGGCGTGACGAGCGAGGCGTCGGCGCCGGTCATTGGTGGCTCGGACCTGGTGCGGGGCTCGGTCGTGCCGCCGTGGTCCGCCGCGAAGCCTTACGTCAATCTGTACAACCACAAAGCGCCGGTGCAGGCGAGCGTGGTGGGCAACTATCGTGTGACGGATGCGAGCACCGAGAGCGACATCCACCACATCGTGCTGGACTTCGGCAAGCAGCCGTTTCCGGTGCTCGAAGGGCAGTCCATCGGCATCATTCCCCCGGGCACGACGGCCGACGGGCGAGCGCACCATGCCCGGCAGTACTCGATTGCGTCGCCTCGCGACGGTGAGCGCCCCGGTTACAACAACCTGGCGCTGACGGTCAAACGGGTGACGAAAGACCATCAGGGGCAGGCCGTCGGCGGCGTATGTTCGAACTACCTGTGCGACCTGAAAAAGGGCGACGTGGTCAACGTGATGGGGCCGTTCGGCAGCACGTTCCTGATGCCGAACCATGCCGATTCGCATCTGCTGATGGTCTGCACGGGCACGGGGGCGGCGCCGATGCGGGCGATGACGGAGTATCGCCGTCGGCGGCGCATGAAAGGTGCGACCGGCAAGCTCATGTTGTTCTTCGGTGCGCGCACGCAAGGTGAACTGCCGTACTTCGGGCCGCTATTGAATTTGCCGAAGGACTTCATCGATACCAATCTCGCGTTTTCGCGCACGCCGGGGCAGCCCAGGCGCTACGTGCAGGACGCGATGCGCGAGCGCGCAGCAGATGTTGCCGCGTTGCTGCGTCACGATCACACCTACATCTACGTGTGCGGGTTGAAGGGCATGGAAGACGGCGTGCTGCAGGTGCTGCAAACCATCGCGGGCGAAGCCGGGCTGGACTGGCAGGCACTCTGGCAACGGATGAAGACGGAAGGGCGTCTGCATCTGGAGACTTACTGACGAGATGGCCGAGGCGCGCGTGTCGCCAGCATCGAGACACACTGTCGCCTTGTTGTGAACTGAGCAGGACTGCGTCGGCGTATTGACGTGGTCCCGTACGATTGACCGACGGCGTTTTGCGCCGACTTGACACCGCGTGCTCAGGCACGCGGTTTTTTTTGCCCGTGTTGTGGCGGGGGCATTCCCGGAATTGAGTAACATGGAGGGGCTGTTTCCCTTTCCATTTTTTCTCTGAACGGAGAGCCACATGGGCAAGAAGCGGATTCTGGTGTTGGCAGGCGATTACGTCGAAGACTACGAACTGATGGTGCCTGTACAGGCGCTCATGGCCGTGGGCCATCGCGTGGAAGTCGTGTGCCCCGGCAAGAAGGCGGGCGACAAGGTGCGTACCGCCATCCATGATTTCGAGGGCGATCAGACGTACAGCGAGAAGCGTGGTCACGACTTCACGCTGAATGCGACGTTCGACGGTCTCTCGCCCAGCGACTTCGATGCGCTGGTCATTCCCGGCGGACGCGCGCCGGAATATCTGCGGCTCAACGACGCGGTGCTCGCCGCCGTGCGGCATTTTGCGGAAAACGACAAGCCGATTGCCGCGATCTGCCACGGCGCGCAACTGCTCGCGGCCGCCGGTGTGATCGAAGGGCGCGAGTGTTCGGCCTATCCGGCATGTGCGCCGGAGGTGCGCCTGGCCGGAGGGAAATACATGGACATCGCGATCGACGATGCCCATACCGACGGCAAGCTCGTGACCGCGCCGGCCTGGCCCGCACATCCCGCGTGGATTGCACAGTTTCTTGCCGTGCTCGGCACGAAGATCGAACTTTGACGTTGGCATGGGGCGCGCAGTGCAACGCTGCGCGTCTGACGCTCATGTGCCGGGGTGGAGGCGGTCGAGGCGGTAGAGGCTGCGCAGTCGCGCATCGGCGAGCGCGATGGTGTGCTCGCTGAAGACTTCGATACCGTGCTGCCGTAACCAGGCGGCGCTCACGCCCTCGCCCGACACCTTTGCGCCGCGAAACGAGCCGTCGTAGATCGATGCGCTGCCGCACGAGGGGCTGTCCTCTTTCAATACCGCAATGCGAATGCCGTGATGCTGGGCGAGCGCGAGCGCACGGCGCGCCCCTTCGAGGAAGGGCGCCGTGACGTCGGCGCCGGTGTCATCCATTACGCGCGCGCGCCGCTGCCAGACCGCATCGCCGCTCAGGGCGTGCTCGATCTCCGCGGGCGGGCGTGGGGTTGGCAATCCCCCTGCGACTTCCGGACAAATGGGCACGAGCCATCCAGCGGCGCGCCAGCGCGCCAGCACGGCGTCGGCATCGGCTTCACAGGCGGCAGGGCGGCCGTGATAGCGAACGGGATGACCCAGCAGGCAACTGCTGACAAGGACTCGGACGGACGTAGACATGCGGCGAGCCTATCACACCGGAATCCGCGCGAATACACGCTAATCGCGCATCGATTGGACACGGCCGCTTTGTCCGGGATTGCTTCATTTTCGAAAGCTCGAAGTGCGGTGCCGCAGCAAGATTTGCCGATCTTGATTGGGGAGTCCGACGTTCGTGTCGTCGCGAAGCGGGAGACGTTCGCGAAGCTCGCGACGTTGCCTGCCGCGCGCACGATGCATGTCGCGTGCCGTATGGATGGCGCACAACGTCTCCTTCCCCGTGCTACGACCAGGGAGAGTCGTGATGCGTGCCAACGCCTACAAGGCTCAAGTCGATCTCAACCACCATTGGCGGCATAACGATGCGCCTGCAAATGCTCGCCCCTTGCCTGAAGCGGGGCCCTCGGGCGTGTTCGGCGCCGTGATCGGTCATGACGGAAGCGGCGCACCGTTGCCGGACATCGGGCCGTACGACTTCTCGTCGGCGACCCGTGTGCCCGATGCCCCGGCGTTGGGAAGTACCGAGGGCGCGGTCCGCATGTCGCTCGTGCCGCTCGCCGATGCGCCCCAGTATGTCGTCAAGGCATGCCCGAGCCCGGCACATGCTGCGCAGGCGTGGCTCGCCTCACGGCTCTTCGGCGCGCTCGGTCTCGCCACGCCCACCGCGATGCTGGTCAAGGGATGTTCTCAGGCGTTCGACAGCACGCTCGCGCCCGATCGCGTCTATTTCGCGACCACCTTTCTGTCCGGGTATCGGGATCTCGGCGAATGGATCGAGAGCGACGACGCCTGGCGCGTTTTCGATGGTGCGGGTCAGCCCGCGCCGCAATGGTTGCGCCACGTCCGCGATGAAGCCATTGACGCGCGGGCGCGCATGGCGCAGGTGCTCGCCGATGCCGGGGGGCTGCCGTTTCATGCGCTGCGCGACGCGTCGGCGCGCGCGTATGCCGACGCACTTGCGCATCGCAATGCCATGCGTCTGCGTCTATGTCAGGCGCTGCCTGACGTCTATCAAAGTGCGCTGGAACGTCATTACATTGCCGGACTGTGGCTTGGCAACTGGGACATGTGCAATGTCTTCATGGAAAACATCGGCGTGTGGCGGGACGTGAACGACCTGCCGTGCGCGATGTCGCTCGACTTCGACGCGTGCCTGCATCTCGGATTCCAAGGGCGGCTCAAGGCGCAGGCGTATGACCTCGCGCTCGGGCAGCGAGAGGCGGTGCCGTCGCTGCCCGCGTCGACATCCACGTTTCGCCGCGACGCCGCCGCATTCGACCCCACATTGCCCGACGGCGCGTTGACCGATCTCTCGCAATTTCCGTATGGCGAAAACTACGCCCCTTTCGTTCGCCGGCTCGCGGGGTTCGCACGAGATGCATCGACGAAAACGGCAGGGGACGAATTACGCGATCCCACGAGCGTGCGGGCGGTGGCTGCCGAGATGGCGTATCGGCTGGGCAGGCTTTCGGCGCGCGAAGTCCGGCCGTGGATCGAGGCCGCCTGCCGGGTGGGGCGTACCGGCAGTGGCGCGGCGCTCGACGGGGATATGCCGGTCCTGGACCCGGAAACGCTCGTGAGCCACCTTCTGGGGCGGCGCGACAGCCTCGTTCGGTTACTCGGCGGCCCGTGGGCAGCGCAAACCTGGGCGCATATGTACGGCACCCGCGCCCAGGCCGTCGATGCCCAGCAGGAACCGTTCCTGCGTCGCAGCGGCACTTGAGCGGGCGTTGCCCTCGGGTGACGTCGTGATGTCGTGACGTCGTCAAGCGTTGCCGTTCGGCCCCGGCACCTGGTTGGACCATCGAGCCATCAAGGCATGCCGAGCAAAGCAGGGGTGGCACTCACCAGCGCGTCGATCGCGGCGCGCAGTTTGGGCGACGGGTGCCGTGTGTCGGGCCAGACCAGATGCAGCGGCGTACCGGGCGCATAGGTCTGCGGCAGCAATTGCACGAGGGTCCCGGCGCCGAGCGATTGCATTGCCACCCAGCGCGGGATGCAGGCAATGCCCAGCCCCTGCTCTGCCGCGTGCACGAGCGCGACGAGGTCGTCGAGCACGAAGCGCGGTGTGCGGCGTGTGGCGGCAGACGCTTCGGGGAGTCTTGGCAAGGCAGGCCATTGATAGAGATTGGCGCCGCGCCCGTACATCAGACGCTCATGGTCGGCGAGATCGTCAACCGTTTGCGGCGTACCGTTGGCCGCGAGGTACGCGCCTGACGCGCACAGCAACATCGTCTGTTCGCCGAGCGAGCGGGCCTTGAGTCCCGGTGTGTCGTCCAGACGTCCGCTACGGACGGCGAGATCGAAGCCTTCCTCGATCAGATCGATGCGGCGGTCGCTGAACGCCATTTCAAGCCGCAACTGCGGATGCGCCTTGGCGAGTGACAGCAACACCGGCGCGATGCACTGGCGTCCGATCTGCACGGGCATGGTCACCCGAAGCCTGCCCATGGGGGTCTGGGAACCGGCGCTCAGTTCATCCTCGGCTTCCGACAACTCTGCGAGCACCTTCGTGCAGCGTTGATAGAACGTTTGGCCCTCGTCGGTCAGGTGCTGACTGCGGGTGGTGCGATGAAACAGACGTACGCCGAGACGCACCTCCAGGCGGCCGATACGTTTGGCTACCGCTGAGCGTGTGAGATGCAGCCGCTGCGCGGCGCCCGCGAAACTACCGGCGTCCGCTGCCGCCACGAAGGCCGAGATGCCCGAAAGCCGGTCAGGGGTATAGGTCTCATTGGTTCTCATAAGTCGCCAATTCGTGGATAAATTGCCATCACTGCCGCGAAGTATTCTCCAATAAGCTAGCCATGTCTATGTCCGTCGGAAGGCGGGGCCTGCCGGAGTCACCGGAGTCACCGGAGTCACCGGAGTCACCGGAGTCACCGGAGTCACCGGACATACAGGGATCCCCATTGGGGAAACGTCGATACAAGGATTGGAGAACTGGCAATGGCAACGATGCAACAATGGCAAATGGCGACTTTGGGCGAGGCGGCGCTGGAACGCGCGACGGTGAACGTGCCGACACCGGGCCCTGGCGAAGTCCTCGTTCGGGTGAACGCGGTATCGCTCAATTATCGTGACGCCCTGATGATCGATACCGGCATGGGGTTGCCGGTGTCGTTCCCCTTTGTGCCCGGCTCGGACATGGCCGGGGAAGTCGTCGCGGCAGGCGACGGCGTGACACGCGTGCGCGTTGGCGAGCGCGTCGTCAACACGTTCTGGGATCGCTGGTTCGATGGCGAACGGGCGCCGGCGGGGCTGAAGATCTTCGGTGGGACGTTGCAGGGCGTGTTGCGTGAATACGCCGTATTCGACGAGGCGGCGCTGGTGCGCGCACCGTCTTCGCTCGACGACGTGGCCGCCTCAACGCTCACCTGCGCAGGGCTGACCGCCTGGTTCGCGCTTTTCGGCACTGGCCGGAAGCTGGTCGCCGGCGAGACGGTGCTGAGCATCGGCACGGGCGGTGTGGCGCTGTTCGGCGCGCAACTAGCGCTCGCTCACGGGGCGAAGGCCATCGTGGTGAGCGGCAGCGCGGACAAACTGGCGCGCGCGGCGGCGCTCGGCGTCACCCATGGCATCCAACGACAGGAAGGTTGGGCGGAGGAAGTCCGCAAGCTGACGCAGGGCACGGGGGTCGAGCAGGTGCTGGAACTCGCGGGCGGCGACATGCGCGAGACCATGACGGCCCTGGCGCCGGGCGGCAAGGTCTCGGTGATCGGCACGCTGGGCGGTGACACGCTGCGATTGCCCGTGTATTCGATGCTGCTCAAGCGGGCGCACGTGCAGGGCATTGGCGTCGGGCACCGGCAGGGGCTGGAGGCGTTGGTGACGGCGGTCGACCGGCATGGCATCGTGCCGGTGGTCGACGCCGTCTACGATTTCGCCGACTTCGCTCAGGCGCTTGCGCACCTGCGCCGCGGGGCGTTCGGCAAGGTGGTGGTACGTGTCTCAACGGGTTCCGGGCCGGTTGCCTAACGCCGCAACCTCGCATAAACTGTCGACGCCACAAACCCCGCGTGACTGGCGATTAGGGTGCACAGCCTTGTGCGCCCGAGGTGGAGCAACCCACCGGGAAGCGCCGGGGTCTTATTTGCCGTTCGCCTGGGCAGCCGTGATGGTTGGTGCTGCCCTGTCTATCGTCTTCCGAAGCACAAAGGAAGGCGCGCCGCAGCATCCCCCTCCCGGAAAACCTGTTCAATTCAACGGAACCGCCATGTTCGACAAATCGAAATCTACCGTTGCCTCCGTCGATCCCGACGTCTGGGCAGCGATTCAGAAAGAAAACCAGCGTCAGGAAGATCACATCGAACTGATCGCTTCGGAAAACTACACCAGCCCGGCCGTGATGGAAGCGCAGGGTTCGCAACTGACCAACAAGTATGCGGAAGGTTATCCGGGCAAGCGCTATTACGGCGGTTGCGAGTATGTCGACGTCGTCGAACAACTGGCGATCGACCGTGTGAAGGCGCTGTTCGGCGCGGAAGCCGCCAACGTGCAGCCGAACTCGGGTTCGCAGGCCAACCAGGGCGTGTACTTCGCCATGCTCAAGCCGGGCGACACGATCATGGGCATGAGCCTGGCGCACGGTGGTCACCTCACGCACGGCTCGCCGGTCAACATGTCGGGCAAGTGGTTCAACGTGGTGAGCTATGGCCTGAACGAAGCCGAAGACATCGATTACGACGCCGCGCAGAAACTGGCCGAGCAACACAAGCCGAAGATGATCGTGGCCGGCGCCTCGGCCTTCGCGCTGAAGATCGATTTCGAGCGCATGGCGAAGATCGCCAAGTCGGTCGGCGCCTATTTCATGGTCGACATGGCGCACTACGCCGGTCTGATCGCCGCCGGTGTGTACCCGAACCCGGTGCCGCACGCCGACTTCGTCACCACGACCACGCACAAGAGCCTGCGCGGCCCGCGCGGTGGTGTGATTCTGATGAAGGCGGAGTTCGAGAAGGCCATCAACTCGGCCATCTTCCCGGGTATTCAGGGCGGCCCGCTCATGCACGTGATCGCCGGTAAGGCCGTCGCGTTCAAGGAAGCCGCATCGCCGGAATTCAAGGAATACCAACAGCAAGTCGCCAAGAACGCTCGCGTGATGGCCGAAACGCTGGTCAAGCGCGGCCTGCGCATCGTGTCGGGTCGCACCGAGTCGCACGTCATGCTGGTCGATCTGCGCGCCAAGAACATCACCGGCAAGGCTGCCGAAGCCGCGCTGGGCGAAGCCCACATCACCGTCAACAAGAACGCGATTCCGAACGATCCGGAAAAGCCGTTCGTGACGAGCGGTGTGCGTCTGGGTTCGCCGGCCATGACCACGCGCGGTTTCAAGGAAGCCGAAGCCGAGCTGGTCGGCAACCTGATCGCCGACGTGCTGGACAATCCGGAAGACGCCGAAAACCTGGCCCGTGTGCGTGCACAAGTGGCCGAGTTGACCAAGCGTTTCCCGGTCTACGGCTAAGCCACAGGCGCCGCACGCATGCGCTGCCCGTTCTGCCGGCACGACGACACGCAAGTCATCGACTCGCGTGAAGCGGAAGACGGCGCTGCCATCCGGCGGCGCCGGAAATGCCCGTCGTGCGACAAGCGTTTCACGACGTACGAGCGCGTCGAACTGGCGATGCCGGTCGTCGTCAAGAAAGACGGCAGCCGCGCCGAGTACGATCGTGCGAAGGTGCGCGCCAGCATGCAGCTGGCGATTCGCAAGCGTCCGGTGAGCGCCGAAGCGATGGATGCCGCGATCGCGCGCATCGAGTACAAACTGCTGGCCGGCGCAGAGCGCGAGGTGATCAGCCAGCGTATCGGCGAGTTGGTGATGCGCGAGTTGAAGCGCCTGGACAAGATCGCTTACATCCGTTTCGCATCGGTCTATCGGAGCTTCGAGGACATTGCGGAATTCCGCGACGTTCTCGAAGAGATCGACAGCACCGATATCAAGCCCAAGCGCAAGCCGGTGGCGTGAAGTTGAGTCGCGTGTGATCGTTTGCGTGACGGTCCTGCATGCGAGCGGGACAGGCGCAATGGCCTGACTGGTCGTAAGGAAAAGCTGTAAGGACAAGCAAAAAACCGTCGTGCCCGAAAGGGTGCGACGGTTTTTTTATGGCCGCGAGCAACGCAACGGCGTTCGCCGTTCGAGGGGGCGCCCGTCACGCGAAACCCGTAGCACGCGACCGTGGGCCGTGACTGAAAGGAGGCGGTGCGGTGTTGTGCGTGTGCCGCACCTGACGATACTTTTGGGCGATTCATGACGGGTATTCAGAATATTTTGGGAATCGTCTATGTTTTTTAAATCAATAAAATTAAGAATTGCCCCAATCATAAATGTTGATGTCATTATGGGGTAAGTACCAAAAAATGATGAGGTCGATCAGAATTCGATAGTTCATCTCTAGAATTCGCGGTCTTGACGGCGGTGTGATTTCCGTCGTTGAGGAAGCAGTCGAATTGGCTGCTGTTGAATGCGAATTAAATAGGGAAATTGTCGAATGCAGGCGAAAGTTAAAAAAGAGAAAACGTTTTATCGATCCAAGATTTGCCTCGCGGCCGCTGCGATGGTGGCGGCAATGGGACTGCCGGCGCACGCGGCGGTGAGCTTGGGCAACGTTGCCGAGATTGCGGCATGGAACCACAAGAGAGACGATGTCGTTAAATTTCTGAATGATCGTCTGTCTCATGTGAAAAGTGAATTTGGCAGGAAAAGCGATATTTTCGATAATTTATCCGCCGTGAAATCGATGAATTCGGATATTTTGTCGGATATCTCCCATCTCGGCGATATCGCAGAGATCGATGAGAAACTGCGGGAGTATTCTGAAAAAATAGAAACGGCAATTCGTGTCATCGGTGTAAAGGGCAAGGAAAGCGAAGTGCAACCGTGGATGAAAGATCTCCGGAAGCAGGACCTTGAAAAGATTCGCGAGAAGGTCAAGGACGTATTGAGCGCGCCCGAGCACGACAAGGCGGCAAGGCAGGAAGCGCTGTCCGTCTATCTTGCCGACCGAACGGCGCACGACCGTGTGCGCGACGAAGCCTTTGCGTTGAGCCAGGCGGCAAGTGCATTGGAGACGAGGATCGGTCGGATCAAGCAGGCCGACGAAACGGCCTTCCGTCGAATGGCGAATACCAACGAGCTTGTCTCCCGGGCATTGCCTGACCCCGAAAAATTCACCGCGCTGTCATGGCGCGACGAGAACCTGTTCAACGCCGACTTCGATACCGGATATCCGGAAGGGGCCAGCGTCGTTGGAAAAGATACGTTACTGGAACTGACTGCACGGTCCGGGCCCTGGTCCGAGGCGTTGAAGGACACCGTCGGTGGCGTTCGTGACGTCGGCACGATCCGATTCAAGCCGGGTGCCAGGCACGTCGTCGGCGTGGCGGGCGGTACCTTGAACGTGCATCATGCGCTCGAAGCGGACACGGGAGCCGTGATCGCGGTGGGGACCGACGGCGTGCTGAACTTCGTGGCGAACGGCAGGGGCGTCGACAGTGGGGCGCAGAACGTGACGCTCATGGCCGGACGAGGTGCCGATGCGGTCGAAGTGACCGATGGGGATCGCACTGGCGAGCGTGGCGCGGGTGAGGTCTCAAGGAAGCACCGCCCGGGAAAGATCGTCTTCAACGCCGGGACCAGCGCGGGCAATGCGAGTATTGCGGTGTCGGATGGCGGGCAGGTTCGTTTCGACAAAGACTCGGATGCCGGTGCGAGCACGCTCCTCGTTGACGGCGGCAGCGCACATTTCGAGAGCGCGCGCGCCGCGAACGCAACCATCAGAAACTCGGGCGTGCTGAAGGCAAACGGCGCTTCCATGGGCGCCAGCCAAGTCGTGAATTATCAGGAAGGCCACGCCGACTTTTTGAACACGCGTCTCGAAGACATGCAGATGACCAATACCGGGTTAGTCGCATTGACCGAGGTGGATGGCGGATCTGCACAGGTGACGAACGGCGGTGACGGCAACCTTCGGATTCTCGATACGGACCTTGGCAACATGACGCTCGTGAACATGGGCGAAGTCACTCTCTCGCAATCCCGGGGCGGGAATGCGCACGTTCGCAACGGCGCGCACGGCGACCTGAGCGTGCTGCACTCCGCGCTCGACAATGTCAGTCTGACGAACGAGGGAACCGTCGAACTCATCGGCGCGACCACCGCTCACGCGGCACGCATCGCGCTCGATAACGGCGTGCTCGACGTGGCTCAGATCGACTCGCCCCCGGACGGCGGCCAGCGCAAGATCTCCATGGGTTCCCTGACAGGAAAGGGCGATCTGGTGACGGGCGACACGGTCGTAGAGTTGGGCGCATTGGGGCTGGACGACACGTTCGACGGCCGGATTCTGCCGGTGGCGGAATCACCGGATGCCAGCGTCACGCGCAGGCGCACGTCGCGTTTGTCGTCAGGCGTCACGCCGAAGCGCGTGCCGGACGCATCCCTCCGGTCCGTTGCGGCGGGCGCACGTCTGATCAAGGTGGGGGCGGGCAATTTGACGCTGACGGCCGACCAGAGCGGTGTCGCGTCGCTCGACGTACAGGGCGGCAAGCTGACAGCCGCGCACGAGAAGGCGCTGGGCTCGGGGGCGGTGACGATCGGCAAACATGCGGCTATCGCGCTGACGAAGTCTGTGGCGGGCGTTCAAAGCGTCGATAACGCAGGTCAGATCGATTTGGGGACTAACAAGCTCGTCGTGGGGCGGTATACATCGCAGCCCGGCGCGCAGATCACATCGCGCCTGTCGAAGGTGGACGGCGGCGTGAGTGGCGGTGCCATTCAGGTGTCGGAGAACAGTGATTTCACCAACACGGCGATCCACGTTTCGGTCGCGCACGATGTCGTGCTTGCCGATGTGCAGGACAAGCTGGGCGTAGTGAGTGTTGCCGAAGGCAAGTCCGCCACACTCGGCAAGGTGACGGTCGGCAGCATTACCGTGGACAAGACAACCGACCCTACCGATCCCACCGATCCGACTGACCCTACCGATCCAACCGATCCGACCGACACGACGGATCCGACTGATCCGACGAACCCCGTCGATCCATCGAACCCGGATACGACGCCACCCGTCGAGCCCGACACGACTCGGCCGACCGGTGTCGTCACCGGTCAGAACGCGCTTTCGTCGCGGATACTTGTGCCCCTAGTGAAGGGAATTTCATTATAAATCATTGGCTTATGAAATATCA
>NZ_CABPSQ010000010.1 GCF_902459775.1 Pandoraea captiosa | reverse complement strand
TGCTCGGGCGCATGAAGAACAGAAGTTTTTAACCTCGGACTCTAAAAGCGTTTCGGACTAAAACCGGGGGCAGGTCAGAATTTCTATCTTAACCACGTTCGTTGCGGTATTGCCCCATTGAGGAAGTGGTGCGCTGTCCGACGTCTCCCCGTTTTCAGTAGCACCAGGCTTTAGAGTCCAAGGGTTAATGTAACTGCTTTTCTGCCAGTTTTCGGGCGTAGGTTGCTGGAGTTGGATGGCTTCTTGCTGGGGAGAAAAGTAGAACGTCGTCGTGCTCGGTTGCAGCGACGGTGGTAGGTTCGAGATCAGTACCTGCGGGGAGACCGGATCGAGCGTTGCGCCCAATCCGCCCACAACGTCGCTCGGGCCGTTCTGCCGACCGACTGCGCCCGTGAGGATCGACGACCCCATGCCGCCTAAGCTCGCCGGAATCGGGCCTTGCGTATTACTTCATAACTAGGGCATCTAACAAAACTCAACGTCACAGTCATTTAGTCGAAATTTTCTCCCATCAGAAATAGCGAGACAATTGCTACTTATGGACGCCAGCAGTATTCCTAAGTCTGCCGCGCCGGATTCAATATCTTTCCGCCACCCATCGATATCGCCGTGGTAGCCAATAGCGTGAAAAATCTCTCCAGTTGGGATCTTGATCGTGCATCCTCTGTCGTTAACTCCGCCAAATTTTGCATTGGGCGGATTGCATGCTTCGGTCAAATTTCGAAACTGTCGCCTTAGTTTATTTTCCCCGTCATCAGAGAAGTAAACAAACTCAACCCCCTCTACCGCTGCTTCACCGGGAATTGTTCGTTCAGACACCTTCTCCAAACGGCCACCCAATATCTTCTCCACGCCGCTCAACTTGTTCATAGTTCCCCCACCTTACTTCACAGGTACTGCGACGTGCTATCCGTCGACAAACCATTGATGAAGCTTGCCTTACCCGTTTGCATCAGGGCCGCTTGCTGAAGTTGAATCGCTTCTTGCTGCGGCGAGAAGTAGAGCGTCGTCGTGCTCGGTTGCAGCGACGCAGGCAAGTTTGAAATCAGCACTTGCGGCGAGACGGGATCGAGCGTTGCGCCCAACCCGCCTACGACATAGCTCGGGCCGTTCTGCTGGCCGACCGCTCCCGCCACGATTGACGAACCTGCGCCGCCCAAGCTCGCCGTTGACCAAGCTCGTGCCCGTGAGCGACGCCGACTGTCCCACAACATTGCCGGTTGACGATCTAGCCACCTGACGTCACCGTCAGGTTCGGGGCTTGAATGGTCGCGGCAATGTTGCCTACCCGGCGGCGTCGGGTTAATCACTCAGCAATCAGACTGCCCCGACGAATCCGTGCCATCAAGGTTGCAGTCAAGCGACTCCTTGCGAGATGGCCGACAAGTTGTTCGACTCGGTTGGCGCACGAAACCAATTCATTAGACGGAGAGATTACCCCCCCCTCGACACTGCGCCATGAGCCAGCACCTCCCAAGCCGGCCTAGCGTGTAACCTCCTAGAAACTATAGCGAACACGAGTCGCTTTGAGCGTTGATGGAAGACTCTCATACATTACCGTACAGGGCACTCCGGAGGCGAACCTGCTCTTCAGCGGTCACTTCGGAATCAAAATCAATATCCTGTAGCACCAACTTCAAAATTCCGCCCACCAGTGCTTTGATGGATTCGGAATATTCCTGTTGGAAGCGATTTTTCTTCTCTAACCCCACCCTCCTCCAGAACAGCTCGCTTAACCACATCTTGGGTGCGACGGCTTCGACGTAGCCATCACGAAGCACCCAGCGTCCAGGATTTACAGAGATATCAACAATTTCCTTCGCGACAGGCGGGGGTAAGCCGTTCGACTTTCTTGGGAGATGAGAGCAATCGCGTCCAGCGAGTTGGTACTCGAATGGATCAGTAGCGTTTTGCCATCGGTTGTATTCAACATCGGACACCCACCCTTGCACAAAACCTTCTTCAAAAACGAACGGATTAATCCAGTCGTCCCATACTCCAGCCGCCGCAGGGTACCTCTCTTCGATTTGAACAAAACAGTGTTCAAACGATGCTGCAACACCATACTGGAATATAAGCTGCTGCGAAGCCAGTTCACCCCATGGACGTGAATTGCCAGCGCGTCGAAGAACCACCGATGCGGGAGCCATATCATCTGAAGTGTTGACCACCCCCAACATCACAAATTTTTCCGCCGTGCCCCGCAACTTACTGATGGCAAGCCCCGGAGACATCATTCCTTCCCGTGGCACCAAACTGATCCCATGTAGCTGATGGTTACCACGCAAATCATCCTTCTCCGTTAGCGAAAAGATGATCTTCATAACTTGCGATCTCGACCGAATCATTATTGAAACACCTTAATAATCACCGCGACCCCACGGCTTTGACCATAGGCAACTAACGATTGCGCGGCTGACACACCGCCTGGCTGTACCCGAAGGTCGAGCACCATGTTCGCAGGAATGTTATTGACGTAGAGCCAGTCGAACCTAGCGATTCAATGACGTCGACTCTACCTCAGAAAACAGTACCGCTGAAAAGTAGAAAATCCGGCATGATTTTGACAGTTTGAAACGGAAGAAATGCCGTGAAGACGAGTAGGTTCACGGAAGCACAGATAGCGTTTTCTTTGAAACAAGCGGAGCTGGGTACGAAGGTCGAAGAAGTGTGCCGTAAGCTGGGGATCAGCGAGGCGACCTTCTACAACTGGAAGAAGAAGGACGGTGGCGTAGGGCCGTCCGAGCTTCTTCGAAACGCTGACATGCAACTCGAATTACACGCAAGTGTCAGCGACTGCCGCCTCATCCTTCCATACCTTGGAAACCTCGCAGAGGTTTGCTTGCAAGTGATCAACTGGCGACAAACTTCACCTCACATCTCAGCGACTCCCTTAGATGCGATCCGTGATGTATGTTCTTATCGCTTCGGCTTGACGCACCATTCTGAATATAGCCTGGGCAAGCGCTTGCCTCTCGTACGTCAGCCATTAACCTTGCATTTACGTAGATTGTTGGCTGCGATGATGGCCGCATTGTTCTGTGCGAAGGTGAACGCGCTTAGTCCACCGCTCCATTAGCAAAGACGTCGGATATTAGACTCCCCCACAAGAATCGCCCTCGCCTCCAACCAACGAAGGCCGGTCTAGGTCCAACAAGTCCGGATTGCTGCTTTCAAGCAATTTTTCGAAGTCACCCCACCCATTGCGTCGCACGATTTCACATTCTCGACCAATAAGCGGCACCAGCCAGACAAGAATCGCCGGAGGCTTTGACGCCCGGTAACATGCCAATTCATCGGGATAGATGGCTGGAAGGGAGGCATACACGCCGTTCGCGGCAACGCCAGGTATCAGAGGAGTGCTCGGGCCAAATACTTCCCCACGCAGGAGCGCTCGACTTTGGCTTCGTACATACTCCGCAAACGTTAGAAGGAATGAAGCAACTTTGGACGCAGGATAACTGTCCCAAGCGGCGAACAATAGCTCTTGGGCGCATACATCGCCTCCAGGAAACTGCATCGGCGAATCGCTCAAGCCAAGCGTTGAGAAGGTCGACGCGCCTTCGAAAGGCTGACACGCGAATCGAATTACGCGCAAGTTGTCAGCGGCAGCCGCATCCTTCCATCCCTCGGAGATCTCGCCGAGATTTGTTTCCAAATGATTAACAATTGACATTTTATTAGCCTACGGGGTTAGCACCACGAGAACGGTTGCAACTGGGGCACTCCAAGCGCGTTCCGCTGTTATATTCGTTGAGAACTTCTTTCCGGCTCATGCCAGACAAATCTCGTGTGCTCCACGGAGGCTGATGGTCAACGTCCCAGTCGCGAGGACCTTCCCCTGGAGCAACTGTTATGTCCCTACCACAAGTCGGGCACGCCCTTGTCCCCTCAGCCGATCCTTCAGCGGCATTCTGCCAAGCGTCCCGGAGTTCACTCTCAGCGTCCCGCCTGAGGTGATCGAACCCGTGTTCAGGATGCTGCCGCCCGTCGCCGTGCTACCAAAGTTCAACGACAGGTCGTTGTTCGCCTGAATCTGTCCGTCTGCGGACAGCGCCGTGACGTTCTCCGGCAGGCAGGCCTGTGGCATCGGAGCCGTGACCGTCGGGTACTTCACCGGGCAAACCTGGAAGCACCGCACTATCTAAGCGGTTCTGGATGACGCTATGTTGAAGTTTCTCAACAAAGCACGAGGTGAGAGGGAAGGGTTTTCTAGCGACTAGCACCTGCGCACAGTCGTCCGGCGAAGGAAACAAATCGCAACGGCACGCGGTTACGGTCGACGACGCCACGATGCGGAAACCCAGCACGTGGCCGCGTTCGCGTCATAACTGCAGTTAGAACCATAAGCGGCTCGCGCATTTCCGGCCCTTGGCGTTCACGGTTGGCTCGCTCGCCCCTCCACTTTTTCAGACCAGAACTTATAAACCTGGCCGAGCCTTGATCCCGACTGAGTCCCCGCCGCCACACCGTAGGCCAGCGTAACTGCTATTCGCACAGGATTGAGGATCGCGGAGCCAAAGCCAACGATAACCGGCTGTCCGTAATCCGCAAACTGCTTGCTTCCTGTCTTGAAGTCCCACCGCAATGAAGAATGGTTTTTCAATAGGACCATGCCGAAGTACATGCCTACATCGATCGCCTTCGAGACTGTTTCATCAGTCAATTCCTCATCCGGCACATTCATCGGAAACGTTAGACGGGCTTCTATCGCTCGCACTTCCGATTGTGTACGGTCGCGTGTTGCCACCTGCGAGGCAAACCAATCTCCAAGTTCGATTAACGATGCGGGATCGAAGTCTGCACTCCAACTACCATACCCGGCGCTAGCATTCACGCTGGATTGAAGCGTTGCCATTCTCTCCGGCACTATCGCGACGAACCACTCGTTATATTTCTTCAGCTCTTGCTTCGTGAGCGCAACAAAGTCAAGTGCGCATGGAGGGTTAATTAACTGGTAGGTCATTGTGTAGTGGTCACCCTATCCCGGACACTGCGTCAAGTTTTTCTTCTGCCACGTTGACGTGTCCCCCGAAACTACGCCGTTCACGTGGCGAGCGCTGCCGTAGCAGAATCAAAAACCGCGGCCATGGCCGGGTAGGGCACTTAATACTTAACCAATCATCAATATTCCATCTTTATGTCTATTCCGACTTCGCCCCCATTAGCAACCCAACTTCCAGCAATTTGATGGCGGCCTCGCCCGACACCCTGAATGGACTAGTCTCCAAAGCTCCAACAATATATTCGTATGCGAGGCTGTATTCTCCGGCCAATTCGACGAATTCGCGAATCTGCGCCATCAATTCCGTGTACGGCAACATGGTCGGCGGAAAATATCGAGCGACATCTGGTTGGTCTGCCATCTCATTCAAAATAAGCATCAGATTCTGCTTCATCTGAGCATCATCGAGAAGCTCTTTCATTCCTGATTTCTCGGTAGGTTCGTTGGATAGCCGGTCACGATGCGGCCTGCCTTCGGGCCAAAGACAACTTTAATATCGACCCCGTTAATCGTTCCATTAGCGGTCACATAGTCATTTCGTGGAGCCGGTTTTGACCATTGACTGGCGCCATGCCGATGATGAGGCGATAGCTCTTCGGTCATCAGTTATCCGGACCAATGCGACGCATAGCTTCGACCTCATCCCAAAAGTCGTGTGGAAACGTTTCGTCCGCTGGAACACCCACGGTCGACACTAACTCGGCCATTTCAATCGAATATTCGCCATGTACGTGCCACTTCCCTGACGGTGGAAAGATGAGATATGAACCCGTATTCGAGACCGCGAACGTTTCCCCTTGTACTTCTCCTGGTTCTCGGTTGAGGGCAGCGATATAGTCAGACTCTGACATACTCGTTTCCAGTTCGATCAGCGGGTATACGCCAAACCTCTTTGCAAAGGCTGTAGCGTTCGCTTGCTCAAGATCGCAAAAGTAGATCGTGGTATCGCCACTCAGGCGCGCCAATTCAAGAACATAAGTCCAAAAACCCTTTACGAGAAACTCCAGCCAATCGAAATACCGTCGAGATGTGCCAGGCGACACGTGTCCGGCCTGCCACGACTTCAGGCTTGCCGCCTGATCCATGAAGTGCTTATACAAATCTGTGTCCGAGACGTATCTCATTTCAATGTCCGTTCAGTCGAAGCTTGCTTACTAGATTTCCGTTCACTCGATAGTCGACAGAAGGTCCACCGGTCGAACTAGCATTGTTCCGAACCGCATATTGGATATTCCCTTTTGTGTAGACGGTTACCTCATTGACTCCGCCCTTTGGCGGCGCAGTAAATCCGCTATTCAAAAGACTCTTTTCGAACTGACCCCGTGTTAGGTCGATGGCGGAATTTGGAATGCTCCGGCCAATTGTAGTGTTAGTCCAGCCTACGTTGGTACCGTCCGGCACCGTGTTTGTGGCTGATCCACGTTCCGACGAACCATCACCTGAAGTATCACCGCCGCCGTCATGGGACAGCATCACGTTGTCCGGAACGTATCCCGGCATCCCCATCCCAGATGCAGACCCCGCCCCTCGCGTACCGTTCACCAGCACGGTTCCCGGGTTATTCATGGGCGGCCTGCCACCACCAGCGCCCCCAACCGCCGTCCACCCGTTCGCTATGCCTTCAGCAATCAGTTGCTCCGGTGGCTCTGACATCTTCCGCTTTGCCTCGGCATTCATCAAATCGATGAATTGATTCCTCGCAGCCTGCATCACAGGGTTCCCCGGCATCGCTGGCATAAGCGTATAAATCAGCGCCGTGATGCTACTCACCACCCCACCCTTCACAGCGTCAGCAATATGCTCTGGGCTTCCAGCCTCGTTATTTAACGCCTGGTTTTGCGCCCAAAATGCCCCGGCATTCGCATCTGCACCCGCCGCGCCTGAAAGCCCCGCTCCTATCAAGCTCGACAGCATGGAGAGTGCAGCGAGTTGACCCTCGTTGAGCGGTGCACCGCTTGGATCGATTCCTTTAATGAAGTCTGGCGTAAATGCCGCACTCGCCGCCGCTCCGATTGCACCGCCCGCACATCCATTCCAGGAAGCTGCGCTTCCCGCGCAACCCAGTGCCGCATGTGCCCCGATAGAAAGAATGTCCTTGCTCAGCCCTTCACCGAACGCGTCACCGACTTTGGCTTCTCCAATCTGGAACGCAAGTGCAGCACCAAGATTGTTGATCCCACTCGAAAGCCGAAGCTCAGCGGGCAGCCGCAGCATCGTGGAAATGATGCGTGAGCAAGGCATTGCCATCGGACGTTTCAAGGTCAGTCGCTTGATGGCGGAGCTTGGACTGATCTGCAAACAACCGGGCAGCCACGCCTACAAGCGAGCCACTATCGAGCGCGTGGACATTCCGAATCGCCTGAATCGGCAGTTTGTGGTGGAGGCGCCGAATCGAGTCTGGTGCGGCGACATCACATACGTTTGGGCACAAGGCCGTTGGCATTACTTGGCCGCAGTCCTGGACCTGTTCACGCGCCGTGTCGTCGGTTGGGCGTTCTCGACGCGTCCTGACACCGACCTGGTGGTGCAGGCACTCGACATGGCCTATGAGCAGCGCGGTCGTCCACAAGGGCTGCAATTTCACTCGGATCAGGGTGGCCAGTACGGTAGTCGTAAGTTCCGCCAGCGACTATGGCGGTACCGGATCGAGCAGAGCATGAGTCGGCGCGGCAATTGCTGGGACAACTCGCCAATGGAGCGTTTGCTCCGGAGTTTGAAAACGGAATGGGTACCGAACACGGGATATATGACGGCGCCGCAAGCTCACCGGGACATCAGTCATTACCTGATGCAGCGATACAACTGGATACGTCCGCATCAGTTCAACGACGGGCTAGCCCCAGCCGTAGCAGAAGAAAAACTTAACGCAGTGACCGGGATGGGTTGACCACTACAAACTTCCGCCCCGAAGTCGCCGGAGGGCTCTTCGAGATAGCCCGTGCCGTACGCACAATCACCGTGAATTACGCAAATCGCACGACAGCGCCGCGACGCTCCCGGACGCCTTACAAGAGCAAACCCGGCTCGCGGCCGGATTCAGTGCTCTATAGTTCATGCGTCATCTGCCTCATCACTAACCGTGTCGAATCGGGCTATCAGGTTTCTGCAGGCCTGCAGAGCAAATGACCGTGCCCACTCTTCTGTCCGTTTGAATTCTGGTTCAAGGCGAGCAAGAGCTTCGGCCGCCCAGAGAGGCCGCTGAGCTTCAAGAGGTAAATGATCGGTTTCAGACATGATAACCAGAAAGGAATCAAAGTCGGGATCACGCTCGGCAATACCAATCAACCGATTCTTTATGGCGTACACCTGAACGGCCCCCTCAAGGAACGATACCCTGCCGTCAAGCATGGCCTGAGCCAATTCGACCAATCTTCGGCGCTCCGTAATCTCGCGTTCATTCATTGCTTGCCGCCGCTCATTTCAACACGATTGATTTTGGTTCCACGACTTGACCGGTCACAGCGTTTCGACTTGCGGGGTGTAGGTGTTTGCGGTCGTGATGCCGTTGACCAGACTCGTACCCGTGAGCGACACCGACTGGCCCACCACATTGCCCACGTTGACGATCTGACCGCCCGACGTCAGCGTCAAATTCGGCGCTTGAATCGTCGCAGCGATGTTCCCCACCGGCGTCGGCGGGTTGATCACACCGCCTACGCTCGTGTAAGCATCCCCATACAGCGACGTACACTCCGTAGCACTGCAGATTCCGGTAGGCGATGAGCGCCTGCTCGAAGTTTACTGCACGACCACAGGCATTGGTCGTCGCGTTGTGGCGCTGCCGAACAACAATCAAAATTCAACACTCGAGCCCTTCAAAATCGACATCAGGATCAGTTGATGGTCGATCCAACCTGCGAGACATTAGGTGTTATCGCGCTCAGGTAACCAGCCGTCCTCGATTCTTTTGATTAACAAGGTGTCATTCCATATCTGGCGAATCGGCAATTTCCTCTGGTCGTCCGTGATCTCTCCCACCATCCACTCTTTTTCACCATCCCACAGCCACCAATTTTCCACTCTTTTTGTGACTGAATTGGCGTTACCTGCGCGAAAAAGTGGCATACCCCGGGAGTATTCCGGAATTTCAAAATTCCCGACTTTACTAATGCCCCCTAACTTCAGCGCCCCCGCAACCGGGAAGAAAATAAAGAAATTTGTAACCTCATTAACGAGAGATGCCATGTCTTCCGGAGGCTCCTCAAACACCCCCGGCAAAACCCTGATCATCGACCCCATAATCTTGTGCTTCATGACATACTGAAAATACGCCAATCCCCTCGAAGTTCTTATTGAAAATATGTCGCCAATTTTAATCATTTTACGAACCCACCATATTCAATATTTTTCAGCAATTTTACCCCCCCCTCTTTAGCGATTCAGCGCAAATAGTATTTTTATTATATATGCCATTTATTTTATTCATCAGTGAGCCAGAATTTTCCCCAATACCATTGTATTAAATCAAGACCCGCTCCCTTGCGTCTTCACGCGCAAGTCCTTGAAGACCAGCTATTGGCTCAATAAATATGCCCTGTTGAGCCAGATGGGTCCGAACTCTGGCGACCACGTTCGCGCGGTTCGTCAGCGTGCCGGTGTTCACCGTCAGCGTCCCGCCTGAGGTGATCGAGCCCGTGTTCAGAATGCTGCCGCCTGTGGCCGTGTTGCCAAAGTTCAGCGACAGGTCGTTGCTCGCCAGAATCTGGCCGCCAGCAGACAGCGCAGAGAAGTTCTCCGGCAGGTACACCTGAGGCATCAGCGCTGTGACGGTCGGGCACTTCGCATTGCCCGTCGCAGCACATCCCGGCTCCGGCACCGTCTGCTCGACGTACCAAAGCATCGGTTGCGACAACCCGGCGACCTGCTCAGGCGTCAGTGCTTGACCCAACTGGATGTTGTTCGCCTTCGCGTACTCCACCGCGTTGCCGTACAGCACCAGCTTTTGCTGGTCGTTGACGCTCAACTGCGACGTGCTGTCCGTCGACAAACCATTGATGAAGCTCGCCTTGCCCGTTTGCATCAGGGCCGCTTGCTGCAGTTGGATGGCTTCTTGCTGGGGAGAAAAGTAGAACGTCGTCGTGCTCGGCTGCAGCGACGCAGGTAAGTTCGAGATTAGAACCTGCGGCGAGACGGGATCGAGCGTTGCGCCCAATCCGCCCACGACATAACTCGGGCCGTTCTGCTGGCCGACCGCGCCCGTGAGGATCGACGACCCCGTGCCGCCCAAGCTCGCCGGGATCGTCAGGTTCAGACCACCGTTCGCCGGTGCCAGGCTAATCACCTGCGGTGGGTTGCCGACTTGCGGGGTGTAGGTGTTTGCGGTCGTGATGCCGTTGACCAAGCTCGTGCCGGTGCGAGTGTCAGTAGGTGTTAAGCGTCTGAGCGCTGTTGACCACCGGGCTGCTGACGTTGATCGTTGCGTTAAGCCCTGCCGTGATCAGGACGACTGCCAATCTGGACTGACAGATCCGGAACGATGGGCCCGTACGAATTTCCTAAGCGGATGTTAATCAACATCCCAGCCCGGAAGTCCTTACCGCAGGCATCTGTCTTCCCTCATTCCACCTCTAAGCTATGCCCTCCGCTCAAAAAGTCTCTTCTTATGTCATCGATAATCATCTGCTTTTCCTCCGGAGTGACAATCAAATTCTGATTTGGAGGATCCCACGATTTGATTGTGTCGGAATAGATAACAAACCCAAGTTTGTCACCACCAGGAAAAAACATTTCCCCATGCACGGTCACGGTTCGATCCATTAGTTTTACCAATATGTGACCACGAGATACGTCGACAACCATTATGGACCTCTCGAAAAAATTACCTTACTAGCACCAGTTGCCGGATCAATAGTGATGATCTTCGTGAAATTTGGATTGTTGATTAATGCCGGTAGTTCTGCTGTTTCCCACACATTTAGCGGACGAAGATTCTCCCCTATTACGGCCCGGACTGTACCTGATGCACCCGAAGCGTACTGAGCAGAGATCTGTTGCCACGCCTTTACGACAGCGGGATTGGAGGAATCCCACGCGGGCATCTCGATGCCTTTTTGAGCAATCATCATTTCAAGGGTGGCACCCCCTCTGTGCTGAGCAATTTAGGCAGCACACCCCGGCTCCGGCACCGTCTGCTCGACGTACCACAGCATCGGTTGCGACAAGCCTGCGATCTGCTCAGGCGTCAGGGCCTGACCCAGTTGGATGTTGTTCGCCTTCGCGTACTCCACCGCGTTGCCGTACAGCACCAGCTTCTGCTGGTCGTTCACGCTCAACTGCGACGTGCTGTCCGTCGACAAACCATTGATGAAGCTCGCCTTGCCCGTCTGCATCAGGGCGCCTTGCTGGAGTTGGATGGCTTCTTGTTGCGGCGAGAAGTAGAACGTCGTCGTGCTCGGTTGCAGCGACGCTGGCAAGTTCGAGATCAGCACTTGCGGCGAGACGGGATCGAGCGTTGCGCCCAATCCGCCCACGACATAACTCGGGCCGTTCTGCTGGCCGACCGCGCCCGTGAGGATCGACGACCCCGTGCCGCCCAAGCTCGCTGGGTTCGTCACGCTCGACCGTTTGCGAGAACTGCTCGCATTCCGTCCAGACAGCCGTTTAGACTCTTTCTCCGATAGGCTTTTCTTAATCGCACAACCCGATCAATTAACTCCCCCAGACTACCGGCCAAAATTTTCCGAAAATAATAGCTATGAAAATATAATCTCGCCACCCGCAACCTCATAGCCAGCAAGACCTAAAAATTCCGGATAATTTTCTTTTATTGACGATGACATATACAATGCCCTATCCAAAAAAGGGGCATTTTTTTTATTATTACCCCGACCTCCTGAGCTGGACGCAACTACAGCCCAGTCGGGTTGCCAAGCACGGATCACAGATACAAGAAGGCGCCTCACTTTTGCGACGGAATCCAAGTCGAATTCCGAGGGAATTGTTAACGATACCGCATTATTAACCCCGGGAACCTCCGAATATAAGCCGCATCTCATCGTCAGGGATGCTGCGTGGTCATCACCCGCACCGTTCCACACGGAAATTCGGAACCCTAGCTCATCAATAGATTCGCCACCGACATCCCGGCGATTCACTCCTTTAAGAAATAAGGTCTCAAGGTGATGCAAGTCGGAAGTGAGGCGCGGACTTCGTCCTGCCTCAGTTCGACTGCGCCCCGGTAGTCGCCACTCGATAAAGTCATCCGACAAGGTTGATAGATCTTCCAAAAACGTGGAAGCTCGACGAGCACATTCTCGCGCTGATTCCTTCCGTGGTCCCCAGTACGCTCCCAAAAAGCTATTACTCATGATTCACCCCCTTCATTTCGGCGCTTTATAAACTATGGAAATTCCGCGAATACCTTCCCGATCAAGAAGCGATTGTATTGCCTTGGCGGCAGATGGCTCAGCGACAATCCACCGAACCGAACGACCGTTTGCTGCTAGGAGTTGGCGTTGCGCTTGGTCAATAAGGGCGTACTGCCCCTGAAACCAGGGTCGAAACTCACCGTTCTTCGCCACGAATCGAGCATACCCGGGCCCTTTTGCGTCTAATAACGTACCGTCGGCGTCGACCCCATCGAATTTGACGCCCTTGACCGTATACACCTTCCCTCTAGCACCCGTAACCTGCTCTTGATAGTCTCGTGCCCCGGGCGACATCGCCTCGTTGGCGGACGTCCAGGTTCCTTCGTCATCATTTGTGTTGGGAGGTTCGTTGCTGCCGCTAGATAACGTCCAACCGCTTGGCGCGGCACCACCACCGACAGAAGGCGGTCCCATGACGCAACCACCGCCTCCTGGGGCAGCGAAGCAAACAACCGTCGGCGACGAGACTGCCTTGCCTCCCGCCGTCGGCGGAGTACGATCATTCTCCTGAGTGAGCGGATTTGCGTCCGCCGGAGGCGTTTCACCGGACTGCTGATGCTGCGCCAACAGGAACTGGTGCGTTATCCACGCGCGTGCGTTTGAGCGCCAATTTACGACGGAAATTAACGCATCGACGAGTTTCGTGACAAACCCGCTATCTCCCGGATGCTCCTCAGCGTTGTTGGTCGCCTCATTCTGCGCCCAGAACGCCCCAGCATTTGCGTCTGATCCAGACGCTCCCGCTCCGAATGCACCTGCGAGGCCCGCGAGCATCGTTAATGCAGCCCGCTGCGAGGGGTCCAGCGATTGACTGCCGTTGCCCATCGCTTGTATCAAGTCAGGCGTCAATGCAGCGCTAATGCTTGCCCCGATAGCTCCCCCAGCGCAATCGCTTCCCAACGCTGCTGCGCCAGCGCACCCTAGGGCCGCATGGGCGGCCACATAGGCCAAGCCTCCCGACAATCCATCACCAAAGCCGCCCGCCTCGTTCAACTCACCAATCTGAAACGCTAGCGCCGCACCAAGGTTGCTAACCCCACTGCCCTTCAACGCCTCTAGGAAACTCCCTCCCTGAATCGCCGTTTGAACGCCCGCCTGAATCGCCGACACCCCAGCCATTGCCGCCAGTTGGCGAGCATAATCGCTCGCCGTCGAACTCACCGCATTGCTCGCCAGTCCTTCGGCGATACTCGGATTCGCACCGGCCAGATTGGCCAAACTATCGGACGAACCCGACATCGAAAAGCCCAAGCCATCGGCATCACTGAACGTGATTCCTCGGGTCAGACCGGCCGTGACCGCCGAGACCGCGCCTGCCGTCAAGACATCGCCAAAATTGAGCGTGCCATTCGTCATGACCTGCGACGCGGCCGAGGCGAACGCGCTCGCCACAAATGCCGACGCCATGGCGTTGCCCACCGTGCCCGCCGCGAACATTCCGCTGGAGAGCAACCCTCCTGTGACACTCGCAGCGGCGGTCTCGGCTGCGGCTGCCGTACCACCTTCAACGATCGCCGTCATCGCTGCATCGAGTGCTGCTTGCTGTGCTGCAGTCTCCGCCGACGCCAATGCTAGCGATGCCCCCTGCGTCGCGATAACCGTCATCGCCATGATGACGATCATCCCGACCTGCTGAATCCCGAAATTCCCGCCCTGCTTCACAAAATCCGTGTGCAGGTCGTTTTGCAGTGTCTGCTGGAGGAAGTTGTCACCCAACTGCGCAGCTACGCCCGCGATGAATGCCTGGGTTGCAGACTGGTCAACCTCTCCGTTCTGTCCCAGCAGTTGAAGCGCACCACCAATCTGGTTGAACTGATCGACGTTAAGCGTCAGGCCGCCCGCTGCGGCGCTCATGAAGCCGCCCGGCTGCACCATCGTGCCGGTGGTCTTCAGATAGCCCGCGTCCTTGATGTAGCTCCAGATCTCACCGACGTCCACCACGTTCGCGCGGTTTGTCAGCGTGCCGGTGTTTACCGTCAGCGTCCCGCCTGAGGTGATCGAGCCCGTGTTCAGAATGCTGCCGCCTGTGGCCGTGTTGCCAAAGTTCAGCGACAGGTCGTTGCTCGCGAGAATCTGACCGCCAGCCGAGAGCGCCGAGAAGTTCTCCGGCAGGTACACCTGCGGCATCAGCGCTGTGACGGTCGGGCACTTCGCATTGCCCGTCGCAGCGCATCCCGGCTCCGGCACTGTCTGCTCGACGTACCACAGCATCGGTTGCGACAAGCCGGCGACCTGCTCAGGCGTCAGTGCTTGACCCAACCGGATGTTGTTCGCCTTCGCGTACTCCACCGCGTTGCCGTACAGCACCAGCTTCTGCTGGTCGTTGACGCTCAACTGCGACGTGCTGTCCGTCGACAATCCATTGATGAAGCTCGCCTTGCCCGTTTGCATCAAGGCGGCTTGCTGAAGCTGAATCGCTTCCTGCTGAGGAGAGAAGTAGAACGTCGTCGTGCTCGGCTGCAGCGACGCGGGCAAGTTTGAAATCAGCACTTGCGGCGAGACGGGATCGAGCGTTGCGCCCAACCCGCCTACGACATAGCTCGGGCCGTTCTGCTGGCCGACCGCGCCCGTGAGGATCGATGATCCCGTGCCGCCCAAGCTCGCCGGGATCGTCAGGTTCAGACCACCGTTCGCCGGTGCCAGGCTAATCACCTGCGGTGGATTGCCGACTTGCGGGGTGTAGGTGTTTGCGGTCGTGATGCCGTTGACCAAGCTCGTACCCGTGAGCGACACCGACTGGCCCACCACATTGCCCACGTTGACGATCTGACCGCCCGAGGTGAGCGTCAAATTCGGCGCTTGAATCGTCGCAGCGATGTTACCCACCGGCGTCGGCGGGTTGATCACACCGCCTACGCTCGTGTAAGCATCCCCATACAGCGACGTACACTCCGCCGCACTGCCGCAGCTCCACACATCGTGACGCTTGTCCGACTCGGACATGCCCGTCTCTTGCACCCAGTGCGAGTGCCAGTAGGCATTGAGCGTCTGTGCACTGTTGACCACCGGGCCGCTGACGTTGATCGTCGCGTTAAGTCCCGCCGTGATCAGACTGCCGACGTTCGTCAGCGACCCGGCGTTGATCGTCAGATTGTTTCCCGCACCGATGATCGACGAGTTGCCCGACTGCTGATCGACGTACGCCTCGCAGTAGCTCTCCTTGTAGCCACCCGCCGTCATGCAACCCGAGTACTTTTCGAGCTTGCCGTAGTTCTCATGCACCTGCACCGGCGGCGGCAGCGTGTTGGTGATGCCGCCCGCTACATTCAGCGTCAGGTTGTTGCCCGCAAGGATGTTCCCCGACGTGTTCGTCAGTGAATCGGCTGCGGTCGTGCCCGTGGCCGACGAACCGACGCCACCGATCACGAGATCGTGACCGGCGATCAGATCACCATACTTGTTGTTGATCGTGCCCGCAGCAATCGTGAGGTTGTTGCCCGCGATGATGGCCGCGTTGTTCTGCGCGAAGGTGAACGAGGTGGTGTTCGGGTTCTGGCCGCGAACGTCGTTACCTCGGTAGCAAGCAACGTTGCTCGTACCCGCCGCGCACCCCGCCTGTGACATGAATTGCTGGGTATTTCCCCCTTGATTCGTGACGCTCGCGGCGTAGATGTTGACGTTGTTTTGGGCGTAGATCATGCCCTCGTTCACGAGGTTGCCGCCGTAGAGGTTTAGCGTATTCGCAGCGGTGATCAGTCCGAGCGACGTCGACCACGAAATCGTCGAAGTCGACGTTGGGGCTGCAGCGTCCGTCGAAATCTTGAAAGCGACGAGTTCATGCTCGTTCTGCATATCGGCGATCGTTTCATAGTGAGCAGCCGGAACCTCGATCTCACCGAGAGAAGCCAATTGCGCAAGAAACGCAGAATACTGCCCCTGATCCACCGCATTGAGAACGGTACTCGTCGCTGTCGGCGCTACCGCACCGTTGGAGAGCGTGCCGACATTGAGTGTGACATTCCGACCTGCCGCGATCTGCCCGCCCCTATTGGAAAGATTCGCAGTTGTCAGCGAAACATCTCCACCCGCGATCATGACACCCGACGCACCCATCTGAGTCACAGTCGATGTTTGGTTGACCGTTGGCAACGCAATCGCGATCGACTCCTGCGCACCCGGCACCGGCGCAGTGCTCATTTGCCAATAGTCATAGTCGACTGGATAGTCGCCCACCATCCGACTGCCGCGGAACTTGTTCATGTAGAACGTTCCGGAGTCAATCACAGGCGCGCCAGTGCCCGCATTACATGACAAAACAGCTAGCCCGTTGGTGCAACGGTCTCCCGTCCACGGACTGATGCCGTCTGGCTTGCCTTCCAGCGTTACTCCCGTAGGCGACAATAGATCACCGAGCGTTGCAGTGGACGTCACATCGAGCCACCGAACGTTCATGTCGCCTTCACCGCCACCCGGTCCTTGGCTGAGCCGCGAACTACGTATTCCGATAATCGCACTCCAGATCAGACTCGGATCAACGACCGTCGTGGTAGTCGTCACCGAACCCGACCCCGCCGCCTGATCATTCACCACCGCCCCCGCATTCACCGTCAGGTTGTTCCCTGCGATGATCGTGCCGCCGATGTTATTCAGCGTGCCTGGCAGCGAGAACGTGATGTCGCCCGCCGCCTGCGTCTTGGCGCCGGCGTTCGTGAAGTTGCCGCCGGTCGCGCTCAGGTTGCGGTTCGCTTCGATGAGGCCACTATTGATGACGTCTCGGGTCAGCGACAGATCGCGGTCGGCGTGAATCGTCGCGCCTGCGCCGTTGATCGTTGCCGCGTTGATCGTCACATCGCTGCCGCCCACTACACTGCCGCTGTTCGTGAACCAGCCGTTGCTCGCCAGCGTCAGTGCGCCGTTGCTCTGGATCGTGCCGCTATTGATGAACGACGACAGGCCCGTGAGCGACGTGCTCGCACCGCCCAACTGCAACATGCCCGCGTTATTGATGACGTTGGCCGTGATCGACATCGTGCCGCCAGCCTGCAACGCGCCGCCCGTCACGTCGAACGTCGCCGCGCCCATCGACGCCGCCAGATTGCGCGTCGCGGCCAGTTCGCCGCCGGCGGTCGTCACCGTACCCGCGCCATTGACCGTCAGCGAGAGATCCGCGCTCGTGGGCGTCGCACTCGTCACGTCGCCTGCCAGGATCATGCCGCCGTTGTTGTTCAATCCGTTGACGTTGAGCGACACACCGCCCGCGCCGAGCACCGTGCCGCTATTGGTCAGTGTGCCCTCCGCCGTAACGGACGTCGTGCTGCCGTTGAGCAAACCGGCATTGGTGACATCCCCGGTCGACGTCAGCGTCAGCGCCTTCGTCGACGCCAGTTGCCCACCCGCCTGGTTGACGATGCCACCGGCCTTGATCGTCAACGCGCCCGCGCTAAGCACCGACGCGCCTGCCGAGTTCGTAAACGTGCCCGCACCGGCATTGAAGGTCGTCGCGCCGTTGATCAGCGCGAGGCCGTGCGTCCTTACCCATTGCGTCGCAGTCACATCCAGCGCGCCGCCGACGATCATCGCGCCGGTGTCGATGCGCGCGCCGCTCAGCTTCGCGTCTTGGGTGACGAAGAGTTGCCCGCCACTGGCATCAAGTGCGCCGATTGCTGTGACCGTGAAGGATTTGGACGCGGTCGTAGCGCCGTTGATGACGACGTTCCCGCCATCGAGCGTCACGTCGCCGACGACGGTGTTGGTGCCTCCCAGGGTGAGCGTCTGCCCCGCACGCAGGGCGATGGTGTCGTTGCCCGAGACGTTCGCTACGCCGAGGTTTCCGCTCTGCGCGGTCAACGTCATCGCACCCATGCTCGACACGCCTTGCAGTGCCGTCAGTTGCGTCGCAGCGGTCGCATCGAGTGTGCCACCCACGAGCACCTTGTCCAGCGTCAGGCTGCCCGACGTGCTGGTGAGCGATGCCTTGCCCATCGAGGTCAACGCACCGAGCAACGCGTCGCTGGCGGATGTGATCCTCACATCCCCCGCCGTATCCACACCGCCCAGCGTCAGCTTGCCGCCGGAAGTAATCGCCACGTCCTTGCCGAACGTCAGGGCGCCATTGCTTCCATTGATGTCGCCACCCGATTGCAATGTTGCGGTGCCCTTGCCGAGCAGATGGCCGCTCAGCGCCATCGTCGTGCCGGACGTCAGCAACGTGTCACCGTTGACCTGCGCAGCCCCCATCGCCAACGCACTGCCCGCCTTCGCCGTGAAGTTCTGAATCGCGGTGACGGGTCCGGCCAGCGTGACGCTGCCTTGCGTCGCGGTCAGTGCAATGTCCTGATTCGCCGAGAGCGCGCCAGTCACCGTCAGGCCCCGCGCGGCCGTGACGGTCAGACCCTCACCCGCCGTCACTGCACCGCCGAGCGTCACGTCGCGTCCGGCATTGACGCTCAGGCGGGCGCCAGTGCCGATATCTCCTGCAACGCGAACGTCGCCGGCACCACCCGCCGTGAGCGTTGCCGACTTGCCCGCCTGAATCGTGCCCGCCGTCAGATCACCTGTCGTGGTCATCGCCAGCGCCTCGCCTGCGACGATGGCTCCCGTGACTTGCGTCGCACCACCTGACACCGTGGTGAGGCCACCGTTGCCAAACGTGAGCGACGTAGCGCTGAGCTTGCCGCCCGCCGTCAGCAGACCGGCGACGGCGTCTGCCACGACGCTACGTACGTTGCCCAGCGTCATGTCGCCGCCGGAGGTCAGACGCACCAGACCGTTGGCCGTCGTGTCTCCTTGCATCGTCAGCGACTTGCCCGCATCGACCGTCATGTCGCCCTGCGCGCCCGCGTTGCCCGTGGTGATCGCGCCGTTCGCCGCCGTCAGCGTGAGATTGCGCTCGGAAGCCGTGTCGCCTTGCAGACGAATGTCGCCCGTCGTGGCGCTCACCGTGACGTTGTCGCCGCCGACGGTCTTGCCGGTCACGGCGACGTCGCGCGCACCGGAGAGCGTTACCGTGCCAAGTGCGACGGCGTCGCCAGTAATGGCGACATCGCCGCCGCCCGCCGTCACCGTCAGCGCCTGGGTCGCCTGCACGTTATGCAGACCTGCGTTGTTTGCGGCGTGGACGTCGACGTTCTGGCCGGAAAGCGCGCCCGTGAGCGCAATGCTGCGCCCCGCATCGAGCGTGACGTCTGCGCCGAACAAGGCGGTACCGTCACCGAGGATGTCGCGACCGGCGCTCAACGCGCCGATCCCCTGCACGTTCGTTTGCCCGGTCAGCGTGAGATCGTTGACGGCATTAGCGCGCAAGTCACCTTGCACGCTCAGCTTGCCGCCAAGCGTCGCGTTGCCCGCACTCGTTGCGAGCAGCGCGCCCGCAGTCGTTACCTCACCACTGATGGCGAGGTCACCCGTGCGCGTCATCAACGAGAGATCGCTCATCGTGAGCGCCGTCCCCGTGACCGACAGATGGCGTTGTGCGACCAGTTCGCATGCCGCACCGCACGCCACGCTGCCGGCAAGGAGAATGTCGCGTGCCGCAGTCGCCGAAAACGCATTCGGCGACGACACCGCGCCGTTGAAGACGATGTCGCCCGCACCAGCCAGCGCCCCGGCCGTGCCGGTCGTCGTGACGTTGATGCCGGTGGCCGAGTTGAGAACCCCGAGCGTCGCATTGCCACCGGCCGTCACGTCGATGGCATTCGCCTGCACGCCCCCCGTGAGTCGCGTGTCGCCTGCCGACGCGAGCGTGGCATTGCCCGTGAAGACGGCCTTGCTGCTGCCATCGCCGGTATCGAGCAACGTGCGGCCCGCCGTCAGGTTCGCGTTCACGCCGACCAACACCGCGCCGAGTTGCAGATCGCGTCCGGCGTTGATCGTGACGTCGCGCAACGCACTCGTCGACTGACCAAGCGCGACATCTTGTGCCGCGTTGAAGAAGAGGTTTGCGGCGCCGCTCACACCGCCCGTCGCGCGAATGCTGCCGCCACGTGCCGTCAGGTTGGCGTCGCCTACCGACTGGATCGCGCCGCCCACGACGATGTCGCGTTGTGCGTCGAGCGTGGTGCCCGCGCCGCCGCCGAGCGTGCCCGCCACGGTGATGTCGCGCGCGGCCTGCAACGACACGGCGCCCGCTGCGCCGGATTCGCCATTGACCATCACGTCGCCACCACCGGCAAGCCCCCTGGCGGTCAACGTCAATGCGCCGGTCGACTGCGCGTTTTTGACGGTCACGCTATTGCCCGCGACGACCGTCAGACCGCCGCCCTGCAACAGGCCGTTCTGGTCGATGTCACGCGCTGCGCTGACGTCGAGCGCGCCGGTGAACGACGCGGACCCTGTGCCGCTCACGTCGCGTCCGGCATCGATGCGTCCGGTGCCTTGACCGTTCAACGCGCCCTGGACGACCGTGTCGCGCCCGGAGGCGAGCGTTGTGTTGCCTGCAACCGCCGTCTGCCCGGCCATGACGACGTCCGTCCCCGCCAACGCGGTCAGTTGCCCGCCGACACCGAGCTTGCCCTGCGCATCGACGTTGACACTGCCTTGCGTGGCCGTCAGCGATGCGTCTTTCGCCGTGCGGACCGTGCCCGTAATGTTGACGTCGCGGGCGCCGGTGAGCGTGGCGTCTTCGCCTGTCTGCAAGGTGCCTGCGACGGTGACGTCGCGCGCACCCTTCAGCGTGACTGCCCCGACCACGCTCGATTCGCCGTTGACGATCACGTCGCCTCCGCCCGCATTGCCGGTGGCCGTTACCGAGAACAGGCCGTTCGACGTGACGCTGGACACCGTTGCGCTGTTGCCCGCAGCCACGCTCACACCGTTGCCCTGCAACACGCCGGACAGATTGATGTCCCGGTTCGCCGTGAGCCTTGCGGTATCGGAGAACGCCGATGCGCCCGTCCCGACGAGATCGCGACCTGCTTGCAGCACGCCCCCCAGCCCAACCAGTGCACCGTTGAGCACGATGTCCTGACCGGCCGTCACCGATGCATTGCCGATGGCGCTGGTCTGGGGTGCGCCCAACGTCACCGTCTGCCCTGCGCTCAAGGCAAGCGTGCTGTTGGTGCTCAGATCGGCCGTCGTCGTCAGATTGCCGGATGACGCCGTCATCGTGACATCGCCGACAGCCGTCACACCACCGTCGACCTGAATGTCTCGCTGCCCGGTCACGGTGAGTCTGTCGTTGGCGGCGATCTTTCCCGTCGAGGTGATGAACACGTCACGTGCCGCGTTCAGCGTGGCGACGCCGAACGACGCGAGCGGTCCCGTGAGGCGAATGTCGCCACCACCGCCGAGACCGTTTGCCGTGACGTCCAACGTGCCGCTAGCCTGAATGTCGCCGAGCGTCACATCGTTGCGACTGGTGACGGCCAGATTGGCCGTCTGCAACTTGCCGCCGAGCGTGGCGTTTGCGCCTGAGGTGAGCAACGTATTGCCGAGGAAATGCGCGCCGCCGCCAATGTCGAGGTTCCCGCCCGCGTCGAGGGTGGCTGTGCGTTGTCCGGACACATTGCCCGACACGCGCATGTCGCCACCGGATTGGAGACGGACGTCGCCCGCGGCCGTGGCGGTGCCCGCGATGTCGAGCGTCGTGCCCGCATTCGCCTTCAGGTCGGCGCTGGCTTCGACGGTGCCCGGCACCGACACGGCGTTGGCCGCGCTCACCGACAGCGTCTGGTTCGTGCCCGCGGTTTGAAGTGTTCCGGTGACGGTCACGTTGCGCGAAGCGGCGAGCGACAGGGCGTCCCCACCGGCCGTCGTGCCGGTCACGAGCACGTCGCGCGCAGCCGTGAGCGCCGCCGCGCCATAGAACGAGACCTTGCCTTGCAGTGCGATGTCGCCGCCACCCGCGCTACCCAACGCACTAAGCGTTGCCATGCCGGTGCTTTGCGCGTCATTGAGCGACAGGCTGTTCCCCGCATCCATGTTCAGCGCACCCGCCAGCAAGGTCCCGGTCAACGAGATGTCGCGAGCCGCGCGCAACGTTGCGTTCGTGCCGAAGGCGAGCTTGCCCTTGCCGGTGACATCGCTGCCGGCGCGCAGCGTCGCATCGGTTTGTCCGAGCAGCGTACCGTCGATATTCAGCGCGCCGTCGGCGCTCAATCGCGCGGTTTGTGTCGAAGCGATATCTCCCTGAACGTCGAGGCCGCCTCGCGATGTCATGTCCAACTGCCCGCCGGAAGCGAGTGTGCCGTCGACGCGCGTGTCGCCCGCCGATTGCGTCGCCACGCCGCCGTGCCCCGTCAATCGCGCGCCCTGGGCGATCTGCAAGTCGCCGCCGGTCGTAATCGACACATTGCCCGTCGCACCGGTGCTGTCGGTGACAAACATACCGCGCGCGGCGTTGGCGACCAGTGCGCCGGCGACAGTCACCGGTCCCGTGAGTCGAATGTCGCCTTGCGCGATATCCTGCGTTGCGAGCGACAAGTCACCGCCCACTTGCGCTTCGCGCAGCGTCAGCGTTTTGGCCGCGCTCAGCGTCGCACTGTCGTTGGACTGAATGCTGGCGAGCGTGAGATTGCCACCTGCGCGGACGTCCAGTGCCTTGCCCGACTGAAGCGAGCCTGCCGCAGCGACGTCACCGGTCGCCGTCAGGCGATAGCCCGTCTCGCCAAGGCCGGTGCCGGTAAGCGCAACGTTGCCTGCGCTGCTCATCTGCACCTGCTGCTGCGCGGCGTGATTCGCCACCGTAAGATCGCCGCCGGACGAAAGCGTCAGGTCGCCGGCGGTGGACGCAAGATCGCCCGCCATACGCACGCCAAGGCCCGCCGTCGTGCCGATCACCTGAATCTGCCCGGCAGTCATCGCGCCGAAACGTGTAGCGTCAATGGCGAGGACCTGCGTGTCGCCCGTGGCGCGCTGCACGGCCTGCGCCGTATTCGCCGCGCCGTTGGCGGTCGTGATGTAGCGCGTGCCCGTACCGTCCACGGCACCGGTCGAGACTTGCTGATTGCCGGTGATGACGTTGATACGCGTACCGGCATACAGTGGGGCATTGACACCGACCGTCTGGCCGATCAGGTCGATGGCGCCGACCGTGCCCTCGATGCCGCTGCCCGGACCGTTCGCGCCCGCGTTGCCTTCCAGTTGAATGTGGCCACTGGTGACGTTGAAGCCGAGCGCGCCGGCGTTGGCGAAATCGGTCGGCGTGCCGCCGGGCGCGCTCAGGAACTGCGGCGTGCCCGTCGCGAGCGTCACGCCGATGGTGTTGGTGAACCCCGCGCCACGCACCGAAATACCGTTCGGGTTCGCGATGATGACCGTGGCAGGGGCGCCGAACACTTCCAGCGGGCCATTCAGCGCGCTCGCGTACGCACTGCCGGACCACGTTACCTGATTGACGATGGTGCTCGCCGTGCGCCCCGACAGATTGGGGTTGGCGGCGATGGCGCCGCCATTGAGCGACGTCCCGTTGAGCAGACTGTTGTTGAGGATCAGGCCTGCGGCGTCGACGTTGAAGGTCTGGTACTGGTTGAGTGAGATACCTGCCGCATTGGGGGCGGTGATGTTGACCACCGGTACGCCGTTGCCGCTAGTTGTGATCTTCGGCGCGAAAACGACAGGGGCCGTCGGATCGGTGATGGGGGCCGCCAAGGCTTCACGCATGCCCACGTGCACGCGTAGCGTGGCGAGCGAGCGCATGACCGTCAACGCAGTGTCGTCAAAGCCCGCGCGATTGGCGGCGAGTTCGCGCGCCGCGGACTGGCTCAGCTCGAACGTCACGGAGATCGGGCTCACGAGCAGTGTCAGGGCGACGCATGCCGCAATCGTGCGTTGCCACACGCGAATCGTCGGCGTCTCGTTGAGGACGAGATCGCCTGCGTCGTCGGTACGTGCCGATTGACGAGCGGTTTTCCCGGCTTCGATGAACTCTCGTGAAGTTGCCTTCATGACGTGCCTTGTCCGTTTTTATGACGTGCGTTGCCCGAGGCCGCCGTGGTAAACATGGCGGCCTCGAGACTTGCGGATTGCGGTGCGTGCGGTAGAGCGACTGCGGTTACTGCTGAATGCGTGCGTTCTTGACGAGGTCACCGATGACCTGCGCAGTCGCCTTCTCCATCGCCACTTGCTCAAGTTGCTTGCGCAGCAGCGGTGCGCTGTCTTCGAACTTTGGAATCTGCGTGGCGCGCTTGTCGTCCATGCGCAGAATCCAGAACTGCTCGCCGATCTTCAATGGCTCGGCAGATACCGCGCCCTTGGGCAACTTCACCAACGCTTCGGCGATCGGTTGCGGCCAGTTCTGCGTATTGCCCGCCGTGATCGGCGTCTTGAACGAGACCCAGTTCAGTTGGCCGCCCTGCGCGGCGTTGGGACCCTGGCTGTACTGACGCGCCAATGCCGCGAAATCGCTGCCATTCTTGAGCGCGTCGAGCACGGTCTGCGCGGTGGCGGCGTCGCGTACCGCAATGGCGCTGGCGTGATACTCGTTTTCGCCCAGCGTTGCGACCACGGCGTCGTACTTGGCTCTGACGTCGGCGTCGCTCACCGGTGCGGCGTTCAGATGCTCGGTCATGTACGTGCGCGTGACGATCACCGTCTTCGCCGCTTCGAGCGCAGCCTGCACTTCCGGACGTGTCTCGTAATGCTGCTTGAGCGCGGCCTGCTTGAGCAGTTCGTTGGCGATCAATTGCCCCTTGAACAGTTCACGCAGCTGCGCACTGTCGGGCTGGCCGCTCGCCTTGACCATCGCGTCGACCGACGCCCTCGAGATCGTCACCCCGTTCACGCTGGCGACGGCATCGGCGGGCAGCGGCTTTGACACCGCGCCCTTGCCATCAGTCTTGCCGTCGGTCTTGCTGTCGACCTTGGCGTCGGCCTTGTTGTCTGCCTTGTTGTCCGCCTTGGTCACTTGCCTGGCCGCCATCGCGCTCGGCAGCGTCATGCTCAGCGCTGCGAACACGCTCGCAGCCACGCACACACGGCTGAACTTCACCTTCATCGATTCTTCTCCCGCAACGTTGGCGAGCATTGCGAGCCGGGTGCCCGCAAACCCGCGTCTTCAGAATTCATCCCGCCCAGTTGAGCGTGACGAGAACGACACTTCCCTTCGGCCCCAGCGACGATGGCTGCACCAACGCGCGCCCCGCCATCAACTCGCCTGAGAACGTCTGCCCCCGGAACTGCCACTGCGCACGCACACCGACACCGGCGCCGACGAGCGTCGGCCAGCCCGACTCGGCCACCAGATGCGCCTTGCCGCCGTCGAGGAACAGATACGGCTCCCACCGCAGGCCCTCCCAGACGGGCGCGTTGGCCCATACGGCCTCGTTGCGGACATAGAAGCCGCTGTCGCCCGCAATGCCGCCTTGCAGGAAACCGCGAACGGAATCGGTCCCACCGAGGAAGATCTGTGCGTTGCCGAAGAGCGCCACGCCGCTGTACTGTCCGGTGAGCGTGGTACGCCACGTCCAGTACGTCGGGCCGAGCTGGGCAAGCGGCATCTGCACCGTGGTGCTGGCGTCGAGCTTGGTGAACTGTGCGTGAGCGTCCTGCTTCTGGATGCCGTCGAAGTCGCGTGTGGCATCGAGCCATGGCAGCCCTTGCGAGATGCCGAGCGACGCCGTCAGCGCCCCCGGCTGACCGTTGCGCGTGAAGCGCCACAGTCCCGAGACACCGACGCGCAAGATCGTGAGGTCCTGCGGTGAAAGGGGAATGTCGTTGACGTCGCGCTCGGTAGAGAGCTTGGTGAGCGTGGCGTCGAGACTCACGCGGCCCGACGACGAGCGCGTGAGCACGGTGTTCCAGCCGAAGATCTGACTGAGCGTGCGGCCGTAAAGCAGCGCTGTGCCACCGATGATCTGCTGGTATTCGGAAAGCGCTGCGGTGTAGCTGAACGTCTGATATCCGTAAGGGACGGCGGCAGACACGACGAGCGCATTGCTGTCGCGCGTGCCGGTATAGGCAAGGCTCAGCGACTCCTGCAAGCCGATGACGTTGCCTGCCTCGACCGACGCCCGCGTGCGCCACCGTCCGGTTGCCGTGCTGCCGTAGTTGTCGAGGCCGACGTTGTAGTTCAGACGGCTGCCGAACGGATTCTGGATGGCGACGATGGACTCGCCTGCCGCCTGCCCCGGCAGTATCTGGATCTGCGCCTGGTTGCGACGCAACCGATTGATCTGATCGACGCCCTGTTCGAGCGCGGGCAACGCCAGCACGTCGCCGACCGATGTCGGGAAGGCCCAGGCGGTGCCGGCATCCGTCAGCAAGCCGCCACCGTCGCCCGGCTTGCCCTCGCCCGAGGGGCGCAACGCCCCGCCATTCAGCGTGAAGCCGCTGATGCGACCCGCAACGATGGTGATGGCCAATGTGCCCGACGACAGGTTCTGCGGCGTTGCAAGATAGGCCCGCGTGGTAATGAGACCGTCCGCCACGAAGGCTTCCGTCAGACGACGCAGCAGCAGATCGATGCGACGACGACCGAGCGCTTTGTGCAGGAACGGGGCGGTAATGCGATCGAGGCGCGGCTGGCTCAGTACCGTGTCGCCCTTGAAAACGATCCGGTCGATGCGAAACGTCGGCTCCGGATCGGGGAGCGTTTCGACGTCGGCATCTGCCGGGAGATCGGGGATCTGTGAGGCCGACGCGGGCGCCGAGGGCGCCACTTCGATCTGCGCTGGCTGACGATCGAGTTCGCGCTGCAATTCGCGATTGCGCTGCTCGTCGAGCAGCCGTTGCCCCGGGTCCTGCTGCGGCACGATGCCGGACGGTAACGTAGGTAGCGTGGGCAGCGGCGGCAGTCCCGGCGGGGTTTGTGCAAACGCAGCGTCCGTCGTCCAGCACAACGCGAGCGACACACCAACGATGCGCGCGAGGATTCCGATACGCATCGTCATAGGCCGAACCACGTTGTCAGACCGAGGTGTGTGCCGATACGCGCGGGTTCACGATAAGGCACGTAAGCCGTCTCGATGCCCTGCGCCGCCCTCACGCCCCCGGCGCCCGTGATGACGCCACCCTTGATCACGCCTCGCCCGGTCAGCACGACCTCGCCCGAAGCGGCGGAAAACAGGCCGCCGTCGTTCTGCGCATAGATGGCCGCCCAGTGGTTGCCGAACCATGCCTTGAGCCCGCGTGTGCCGTTGTAGGCGGTGTAGCCCATCAGCCCCTGCGCGGTGACGAGGGGCGCGTCCACGGTCAGGTCCCCGCCCCACGCAATGACGTTGCCACCCACGTTGGTCGCGCTTTGCCCCGCCCGAAGGGTGACGCTGCCCGCCGCCTGCATCTGTCCGCCATACGAGGCCGTCGTGCTCGACGCCACCGCCTTGCAGACAATGAAGCACGAGCGCTGGTACGACGCCTGTCCGGTCATGACCGCCTGATTGACGAGGTCGTTCGTCGCGGTGACGCGAATGTTGCCGCCGTTGGTGAGCACCGTGCCGCCGTTGTTATAGACGTTACGCCCCGAGAGCGAGACGTTGCCTGCGTCGGCAATGATGTATGCGAGTTGGCCCGGCGCGGGAATCGAGCCGTAGTCGACGGAGAAACCTTCGTCCCGCGTCGAAAAAAGCAGCCAACGCCGGCCGCTGTTGGCGTAGGCCGTGGCGACGCCGCCGTTCGCGCCCTCAATGTGAGAGATCGCGTTGCTGAGATCGCCCTGCGCTTGCATCGAGACCGACTGGTTCGATTCGACGCGCGCGTTGAGGTTGACGATGTCGCGTGCAGCGCGCATGACGACGTCGTCGTTCACGCCGAAGAGCACGCCGAACGCGCCGCCCGGATTCGTCGGATCGGACCTGTTGGTAATGGTGCCGGTCGCGTTCAATGTGATGGCGCCCACCGACGACGCGAGTGCGGTATCGCGCGCAACGCCCTGAATCAGGCTGCTGACGTTCGTGATGTCACCCTGACTGTCGATCACGACGGCGCTGCGCGACGACACCAGCGTCGACTGAAGCGTCCCGGCGTTGGCCATCAGTACGCCATGACTCGAGAGATTGGCCGAACCACCGGCGAGGATCGCCGCGCCGCGCAGCGTCGTTTGTCCCGCCGCTTGCCACGACAGGTTATTCGCAACGTTGATCTTGCTCGACGGCGCCAGCATCACGTCGCCTGCGGACGTCAACGAAAAATCCCCGGCGTTCGCCATCATGGCGCCCGCGTGGCGTACGCCAGCGCCGAGGTCCGTGGTAAGCAACTGGATTCGGCCGGAGGTAATGCTGCCGTTCGGTTCGACATCGAGCGCAATGGCATTGGGGTTCGCCTGCTGCTGATTGGCGAGGGAGACCCAGTCGTTGTTGTTGTCGTCCGGGGAAAAGCGCGTGTTGAGCGAGACTTTGCTGCTGCCCGCGATCACGCGAACGTAGGCCGTCGGGGAGGAGAAGTCGTTGGTAATCGGCGCACTGACCTTGACCGACTTGGCGATGAGCTCCAGCCCGATGAGGGTGCCCGCGAGCCCGCCGCCAGCGACTTCGATCGTGCCCTGCCCGGTATTGAGCACGACATTGCGCTGGTAGAGACCGGGAGCGACGAGCACGTCGCTGAACGACACCTGACCGGTGGAGAGCGCGACGTGGCCGGTGTTGACGAACGAGCCTCCGTTCACCGTGACGCCGTTGGGGTTCGCAAGGACGACGTTCGCCCGCGGGCCGGCGACGGCAATCTGGCCCTGAATCAGACTGGGGGCGGTGCCGGTCACTTCGTTGACGATGGTCCGTGCGTTCACCCCGGCGTTGTTGAGGGTGGCGCCGGCACGATCGACATTGAAGCTGGTGTAGGTGTTGTGGGACACGCCGTAAACAGGCGGGGCGACGGCGACGTTCTGACGGCCATCGGCACCGACGCTGACCGAAGTGGCTGTGCCGCCATCAGGCACGATGCCTGCGGCATGGCAATGCGCGGCCGCAGCGAGCATCGTCGCCAGGCCGTACTTCGCTACCCCTCGGAATGTCTGAAACCGCTGATTCCCCGAACTACGATTGTTGTGCCCGCCAATCTCGCCGGCCAACGGCGAGACTTCGCGCGTTGATTGCCTAGGCATCTGATCTTTCGTTTTGTAGTTGTCATACTGCTCACACATCCGAAGGTCACGTCTGACGCGGCTGTGCACCGCATCGTCGGTGTTCCCCGAACGGCACCTCGCGCGCCGGCTATCGTGTCGTGCCGGCTTCGCGCGAAGTCCCGCGCCCTTCGAATTCCTAGCCGGTGAGAACCGGCCCAGACAGAGCATTACGGAAAGACGTTATCGATTCTTTAGACTACCGACAGATCTTTTTGAATTTTCTCTTTGTTTTCTGTCGTATTGCGAAACAATCTCATTTCTAGACAATCATTAGAATCACCGAATGCGCGGAATCTACGTTGAATTACGTAGACCATTGATTTCTTTGGATGACTTTCGGTGAATCGCGAAACATCAGGTGTCCATATGGATTCCGCGGCATCTATGAAGTCAAAAAAGCTTCATGCTTCCGAATTCGCTGCCAATTATTCGGATACCGGCGTTTTTAGGAATGAAACCGGCTCACCTCATGTCAACCCCGCGCACGCCGCGGCCATCTCCGCAGCGGCGTCCTGTAAGGCGGGGACGAAGCGCCGTTCGGCTTCCGCGCGGCTGACTGCCTGATCCAGGTAAATGACGTTCAGGCTCGCGAGCACCCGGCCCTCTGTCTGAATCGCCACCGCCACTGCGCCGATCTTTCGTTGGTCGAGCCAGTCGCCATGATTCGAGCCAAAGCCGGCTTCTCGGGTCTGACGCACAAGATTGCGGATAAATGCATCGTCGTTGGCGAATCGCTGCTGCAATTCGCCTCCCGCGCCTGTGCGCAACAAATCGAGAATGTCCTCACGCTCGGCGTCCGGACACATACAGAAGTACGCACGACCGGCAGCGGTGAACAGCATGGGCAAGCGCCGCCCCACCATGGCGCGGTGAAACGACAGCGGACTGAAACGGTGCGTCGTCTCGCGAATAATCATGGCGTCGCCATCCGGCGTCGTCAGATCCGACGGCCACACGACTCGCTGCATCAGTTGTCCCATGATCGGCGGCGCCACCATCGCAATGCGTTCATCGTCCGTGAAGCCCTCGCTCAGCGAGCGCACCGCGAGCGCCAGCCGAAAGGTGTCGTCCGAGGTGCTGCGGCGCACGAACCCATCCTCCAGCAACGTTTCCAACAGCCTGCGTACCGTCGTGCGATGCAATCCCGTCGCTTCGCTCAACTGCTGCGCCGTGGCACGCCCGCGCTCCATCGCATTGAGCGCCCGCAGTACCAGCAGGCCACGCGACAAGCCCCGAACATTCGGGTATTTGCTCATAAAAATACCTTTTAAATCAACCATGTGCATTCTATGCACATTTCATCGAATTTGTTGAGCAGTTTTCGTCCCCTGCCTAGACTCATCGAAAAATCAGAGAGCTAGCGGAGACACCCTCCTTTCTGCACGAGTGACGTTCGCGACGCGAGTCGCTCGACAGCCGGACCCAGCCCAACGATTAGCGGCCGACACGAGCCGCCATGGAATCACCGAACGCAGCACGCCGATGAAACGCGCCGAATCAGCGCGGGGGCGCGCTCGCGCTTAAGAAACGTAGGAGCGAGACACATGACTGCATCCGTGAATGCCGCAGACAAGGCAGCCGACATCACCACCGACGTCGCGATCGTCGGCGCAGGTCCGGTCGGATTGATGATCGCCAACATCCTTGGCCTGCAAGGCGTGCGCGTCACCATCGTCGAGAAGCTCGATCAGCTCATCGACTACCCCCGCGCCATCGGCCTCGACGACGAAGCCCTGCGGGTCTTTCAGGCGGTCGGCCTCACCGACGCCCTGCTTCCCCACACGACCCCCGACCACTGGATGCGCTTTCTGACCAGCGACGGTCACTGCTTCGCCTCCATCGAACCCCAGACCGACGAATTCGGCTGGTCGCGCCGCAACGCCTTCATCCAACCGCTGGCGGACCGCGTGCTGTTCGAGGGACTCGACCGGTTCGCGCATGTCAACGTGCTGTTCGGCCACAGTGTCGAAGCCCTCACGCAGGACGCCCTGGGCGTGACGCTGACGACGCGCACGAGCGCCGGTGAGCTCCGTACGCTGCGCGCCGCCTATGTCGTGGGAGCGGATGGCGGAAACAGCCTGATCCGACGCATGCTGGAGGTGCCGTTCGAAGGACGCACCAAGCCGAACCAGTGGATCGTCGTCGACGTGCGTAACGATCCGGTCGGCGCGCCACATGTCTATCTGCATTGCGACCACAAGCGCCCCTACGTCTCGGCCGCCTTGCCACACGGCATTCGTCGCTTCGAATTCATGGTGATGCCCGGCGAGACGGAAGAAGAACTCTCGAAGCCGGAGAACATGGCCGCGCTCATCCGCAAGGTGGTCGCACACCCGGACAAGGTGGATTACATCCGCAAGCGCGTCTATACGCACAACGCCCGCCTTGCACGCACCTTCCGCGTGGAGCGCGTGCTGCTCGCGGGCGACGCCGCGCACATCATGCCGGTGTGGCAAGGGCAAGGCTACAACAGCGGGATTCGCGACGCCAACAACCTCGGCTGGAAACTCGCGATGGTCGTCAAGGGGCAATGCTCGGCGCGCCTGCTCGACACCTATACGGCCGAGCGCCGCCCGCACGCGCGCTCGATGATCCATCTCTCGGAAGTCGCGGGCGACCTCTTCGCACCGACCACACGCTTCGGTGTGCGGTTTCGCGATGCCTTCGTGCGCAGCTTCAACCTGTTTCCGGCGGTCAAGCGCTACTTCGTCGAAATGCGTTTCAAACCGATGCCGCGTTACGAGGAAGGCGTTGTCCTGCTTCCGCCCCCGCAGCATACGGGCGGATGGCTTGCCCGGGTACTGGAGCGCTCAGGTAATTCGGCGCCGGGGCGTTTGCTCGGCCTGATGAGTCAGAAACGCGATTCGTGGCTGGGCCGACTCGCCTACGGTCGCGATCCGCTCGCCAGCTCGCCGGTGGGCCGTCTGTTCATTCAGCCGAAGGTCCGCACGAGCGAGGGCGAGATTCAGCGGCTCGACGACGTCATCGGCAACCATTTCGCCGTGGTGGGGTGGGGCGCCGATCCGACCTTCGGTCTGACGCCCCAGGCGCGCGCTGTCGCCGACAGGCTCGGCGTGCGTTTCGTGCTCGCCAAACCCGACGTCCAGATGGCGCACACCGACGATGTTCCGGAAGGTGTGATTGCGATCGGTGACCCGCTCAACCGCCTGAAGAACTGGTTCGCCGCACGCCCCCAATCCGTTGCGCTGCTGCGGCCCGATCGCTTCGTTGCCGGTGTCTGCGCGCCGCAGGAAGTCTCCGACATGCTCCTTGAACTCGCGAGCAAGGTCAGCCTTTCCGAAGCCCCGGTGCGTCTCGTGACGACACCCGCCGCAAACGTACACACCGACGCCCCCGTCACCCTGCAAAAAGTCGCCGGAGCCTGAGCATGCCGATTCATCTGGAATGTATTTCGCACACGCCGCTGCACGGCTACTTCGATCCCGCTGACGACGTCGTGTCCGAAGTGAAGCGTATTCAGGAACAGGCGCGCGAGCGCGTGCGCGCGTTCGATCCGGAACTCGTCGTGCTGTTCGCGCCGGACCACTTCAATGGCTTCTTCTACGACGTCATGCCGCAGTTCTGCATCGGCGCGGCCGCCACCGCCATCGGTGACTTCAAGAGTCTGGCCGGCACGCTGCCAGTGCCGTCGGCCACTGCCCATGCGCTCACCGAAGAGGTGCTGGCATCGGAAGTCGATGTCGCCTTGTCCTATCGCATGCAGGTCGACCACGGCTTCGCCTACGCGCTGGAAGTGCTCACCGGCGGGCTCGACGTCTATCCCGTCGTGCCGGTGTTCATCAACTGCGTGGCTCCGCCGATGGCGACGCTGCGCCGCGCGCGCCTGTTGGGCGATGCGATTGGCCGTCACTTTTCGCAGACGAACAAGCGCGTGCTGGTCGTGGGCTCGGGCGGCATCTCGCACGAGCCGCCGGTGCCGGAGTTGATCGGCGCGAGCGAGGAAGTGGCCGAGCGTCTGATCGCCGGACGTAATCCGTCGCCGGAGTCCCGTGCAGCGCGTCAGGCCCGCACCGTCGCGGCGGCAAAGGCGTTCACCTCGGGTGAGAGTCATATGCATCCGCTCAATCCGCAGTGGGATCGCGCATTCCTCGAATTGCTGGCGAGCGGCCACCTGAGCGCACTGGATCTCATCGACAACGACACGATCACGCGCGAGGGCGGCAAGTCGGCCCACGAAATCCGCACCTGGGTCGCCGCATTCGCCGCGCTCGGCGCCTATGGCGAGTATCGCGCTTCGGTCGATTATTACCGCGCCATTCCCGAGTGGATCGCCGGTTTCGCGGCCATGCACGCCGCTCCCCAGAAGACCCTGGCTGCTGCGGCCTGAGTCCACACGGAACCCTCCATGCCAAATTACCCATTGATCCAAACGCTCGCCGAACGCCTTCGTCAGGCCGAGATATCGCGTCAGCCCATCGCCCCCGTGCGCGGCGAGATCGCACTCGACGACATGGCGAGCGCCTATGCCGTGCAGCAGCACAACGTCGACCTTCGTATCGCCGCAGGCGAGCGCGTGGTCGGTCGAAAGATCGGATTGACGTCGCTCGCCGTCCAGAAACAACTCGGCGTAGATCAACCCGACTTCGGTGCGCTCTTCGCCAGCATGGCGTACGGCGATGCGCAGCCGATGCCGCTGGCGAGCCTCATTCAGCCGAAGGTCGAAGCGGAAATCGCGCTCGTTCTCGAGCACGATCTCACGCATGAGAAGCACACCTTTGCCGACATCCTGCGTGCGAGCGCCTATGCCGTGGCGGCCATCGAGGTCGTCGACAGCCGCATCGAGCAATGGAACATCCGCTTCGTCGACACCGTGGCCGACAACGCGTCGAGCGCGCTGTTCGTGCTGGGCAGTCGGCCGGTGAAGCTCTCCGACGTCGACCTGAGCGCGTGCGCCATGACGCTCTCGCGCGACGGCGAAGTGCTCTCGCGCGGCAACGGCGCGGCGTGTCTGGGCAACCCGCTCAATGCCGCCGTCTGGCTCGCCGATCGCATGGCGCAGTTGGGAACGCCCCTGCGCGCGGGCGATGTCGTACTCACCGGTGCGCTCGGGCCCATGGTGCCCGTGACCGAAGCGGGAACGTTTGTGACCGACATTGAAGGCCTGGGCAGCGTACGGGCGGCATTTGCCTGAAGGCCTGAGAGCCTGAGGTTCTGAGGGCCTGAGGACTTGCAGCACGCGGGCTCAGCCCGAATCGAACGATCTGCCAACAAGAGCGGACGGATAAGCGGACAAGGGAAACATTCCCTGACTATGGAGACAACGCAATGAACGCATCAACACCGCAGGAAGCGAATCGCGCCAGGGGTAGCTTCGCGACGATCGGGCTATGCCTGGCCATCGCACTGCTCGAAGGCCTCGACCTGCAATCCGCAGGCGTGGCGGCACCGCGCATCGCCAAGGAATTCGGACTCTCGGTCGCGCAGATGGGATGGGCCTTCAGCGCCGGCGCGATTGGCCTGTTGCCGGGCGCGGCGCTGGGCGGACGGCTTGCCGATCGCTGGGGACGCAAGCGCGTACTGATGATGTCCGTGGCGTTGTTCGGCATCTTTTCGCTTGCCACGGCGCATGTCTGGAACTTCGAGTCGCTGCTCACGGCGCGCTTTCTGACCGGGCTGGGTCTCGGGGCCGCCATGCCGAACCTGATCGCCCTTTGCGCGGAAGCCGCCCCGCACGGCCAGCGAAACACCGCCGTGGGCGCGATGTATTGCGGCATGCCGTTCGGCGCTGCGCTGGCGGCGGTGATAGGCATTGTCAGCCCCAGCGAGGAAGGCTGGCGTCACGTGTTTTACGTCGGCGGTTTCGGTCCGTTGTTGATGGTGCCGCTGCTGGGTCTGTGCCTGCGTGAATCGGCGCAGTTCGTGGCGAGCCGTGTGGCGCGCTCCGCGACTGCCGGCGCCAGCGCACAACTCACGGCGCAAGCGACACCGAGCGTCATGCACGCGTTGTGGAAAGAAGGGCGTACGCGCACGACCATCGCGCTGTGGATCAGCTACCTGGGCACGCTCATCGTGCTCTATTTCCTGATGAACTGGCTGCCGTCGATGGTCGTGGCCAACGGCCTGTCGCGCGCGCAGGCTGGCGTCGCCATCATGATGTTCAACATCGGTGGGGGCATTGGCGCTATCGGTATCGCCAACGTAATGGACCGCTTCTCGCCGCGCCTGACGGTGATCGGCATGTATATCGGTATTGCGCTGTCGCTGGCGGGACTGTCGAGCGCCATCGGTGCGCTGACGATGGCCACCGGGGCGTTTTTCTGCGGGTTGTTTCTCGTGGGCGGTCAGTCGGTGCTCTATTCGATGGCGGGTCAGGCTTATCCGACGGAAGTGCGCGGCACGGGTGTCGGCGCGGCGGTGGCGATTGGGCGTCTCGGGTCGATTCTGGGACCGCTGATTGCCGGGCAGTTGTTCGCACTGGGACAGAGCGCGTCGATGCTGGTGTCGTCGAGCATTCCGCTGATCGTGATCGCCGCGCTGGCTGCGCTCACCGTCGTCGGCACGTTCGCGCCGCGCCTCGTGGCAGGTATGGCCCAGTCGGGACGTTGATCCGGCGTCGCGGGTGGTGCCGTTCGGCACATTCGATAGAAGCGCCGGATTGGGCGGCGAGATGCCCATGGCATCGCTGCTGCCCTCGTTTTCATTCTCATCGTTGCCATTGCACCGGCAACATTCGTAGAGGAAGTCATCATGACTGCAACTCAATCGACCGGCACGCCGCTCACGGAAGCGTCGACGAGCCGTTTCGTCACCATTCGCGACGCGGACACCGAGTTCCGCATTCATTACAACGATGTGGGCAACGGCGCCGAGACCGTGGTGATGTTGCACGGCTCGGGACCGGGCGCAACGGGATGGGCCAACTTCAACCGCAACGTCGCGCCGCTGGTCGAGGCGGGATATCGCGTATTGCTGGTGGATTGCCCCGGTTGGGGCAAGAGCTCGTCAGTGGTCAACACGGGGTCCCGTTCGGAGCTGAACGGACGTGTTCTGAAGGCAGTGCTCGACGCACTCGATATCGAGCGCGTGCACATCATCGGCAACTCGATGGGCGGGCATAGCACGGTGGCGTTCGCGCTGGCGAATCCGACGCGCGTCGGCAAGTTGATTCTGATGGGCGGTGGCACCGGTGGCCCGAGCCAGTTCGTGGCGATGCCGACCGAGGGGATCAAGTTGCTCAATGGTCTGTACAAGGACCCGACCATCGAGAACCTGAAGCGCATGATGAACGTGTTCGTCTTCGACGCCAGTTCGATCACGGACGATCTGATGCAGGCACGGCTCGACAACATGCTCGCCAACCGCGAACATCTCGAGAACTTCGTGAAGAGCCTCGCCGCGAACCCGAAGCAGTTCACGGACTATGGCGCGCGACTTGGTGAAATCGCCGCACCGACGCTGATCGTCTGGGGCCGGGAAGATCGCTTCGTGCCGATGGACGTCGGCCTGCGCCTGCTCGCCGGTCTGCCCAATGCGCAATTGCATGTGTTCAACCGTTGCGGCCACTGGGTGCAATGGGAACACGCAGACGCCTTCAACCGCATGGTTCTGGACTTTTTGAAGCATTGAGGGCGGAGGCGACAGCGCCCTGGCGCTGCGGTTTCCGTAGGTAAGACAAGGGGTTACGTGAGAATCGCGTAACCCCTTGTCATTTTTCCGCCCGTTGCGGACAGCGAAATCCGGCGGCGGCGAGCCTCGCATGCCCCTTAGCCCGGTCCCGCCGCAGTGGTCCCGAAAACCGCAGTGCGTATACGACTAAAGTCCAATGCATCCCCGCCGCTCGGTGGTTAGCATTCCTTTCGAAGATTACGTTTTGGTCGTGCGCGGGAATTGAGCGGAACTGAGCGGGAATTGAGTGGGGAATTAGGCAGGTCGCGTCTCTCTTCCTTTAAACCGTTGTGGGTACAGCGCCCGTCCAATACCCGGGGCCGTACCGTTATTGACGCGGATCGTACGTCAATTCCGTGGGAAGTCGGCGATCTCGCGCCGCTTCTCATGACTAGCAGGAGACCTGTATGAAGATGAAGACGAAGGAAGTCACCCGAAGCGATTCGGTGTCGCAATCGAGCGCGGAAGCGCCCGTCACCGAACTCAAGCCGCACGAAGTCGATCAGGTGAGCGGGGGGGCGGGAAATAGGAAGCCCACGCTGACTCCCAACCTTAACGCCGCGACGCCGAATTTCCAGAAGACCAACCAATACCTCTAGTAATGCGGCTCCGACTGGCCATCGCGCGATGACGCATTTACGCAACGTCCCGCGATGGTCCAGTCGGAACGAGGTGTCATTACGATAAGGAATCGATATGAAACGAGTCAATCAAAAAACGTCTGATAAGGCAGGCATGCCGGGCTCGGACACCGACAAGGATCGGTCGACGGAAGTCACCGCACTGACCGATCAGGAGATCCGTGAGGTCAGCGGTGGAAACGGTAAGCGCAACGCATTTGGCGTCAGCCCAGTTGCCGTCATCCCAGTTGCCGTCGGTCCGGCGTTCCCCCACAGGCATGCGGTCTGACCCGTGGCTTCATTACACCGTCTTTTCTGAGGTAATCCCAATGACAACCAAAGCTGAAAACACCACACAACGCACCGAGTCTGTGCAGCCCGCCGAACTCTCGGCAGAAGAAATCGCTCAGGTCGGCGGCGGCGTGGGCCCGAACCGGTACAACACCGGGTTGAGCGTGCCGTCGACGACTAGCGCCGGCGCAACGAAGCCGCTCTCAGGCGGCCGGGGTGTGGCGGGCTGACGTCATACGTAGGGCACTCGCAGCCGCCGCCGCGAGTGCCCTGCTTCGAGTACGACATCGCGCGCCGACACTTCATTACTCCCTCCCGCATTGTCTGACGCGACCTATCGCGCTGCTCCGCCCCCTGCACCGTGCCCCTATTCCGTGAAGAAGCGCTTGCTGCGCAAAAAACGACGTCCCTCGGGGAGATCGTTCTCGTTCAGCCGCTGTCCATGCGCTTGCTGAGCGTCGTGCTCACGACGTTCGCCGTTGCGGTCATCCTCTTTCTGACGTTTGGCAGCTATACCCAACGCGCCACGGTGCGTGGGCAATTGGCGCCGGCACAGGGGCTGATCAAGCTCTACGCGCCCGAGAGCGGCATCGTGGTCGAGCGACGCGTGCGCGACGAGCAGGTGGTGAAAGCCGGCGACGTGCTCTTCGTCGTCTCCGGCGAACGTCAGAGCGCCCTGGGCGCCACGCAGGCCGCCATCAGCGCGCAGGTGCGCCAGCGCGACGAAAGCCTGCGCGATTCGCGCGACAAGACGCGTGTCATGCAGACAAGCGAGCGCGACAGTCTTGAGGCCACCGTCAAGGGTCTGCGCGGGCAAGCCGGTGCACTGGACGCGCAGATCGCGGGCCAGCGTGAGCGTGTGTCGCTCGCGGAACAAACTGCGGAGCGTTATCGTGGGCTGGTCGGGCAGGGCTACATTTCGCAGGAGCAGGCCGATCAGAAACGGGCGGACGCCCTCGATCAACGCGGTCAGCTCCAGTCCCTCATGCGCGAGCGGCTTCGCGTGGGCGCCGATCTGGCCGCCCAACAAAATGCACTGACCGAACTCGCGGTGAAGCAGGCGAAACAACTGGCCGCGATCGATCGTGAAATCTCGGGCAACGCCGAAGCATTGAGTCAGAGCGAAGCCAAACGCAGCGCGGTGATCGTGGCGCCGCAGGCGGGCATCGTCACCGCAGCGGTGGCCGAAGTCGGTCAGGTCGTCGACGCCCAGCGCCCGCTCGCCGCCATCGTGCCCGCAGGCGCCCGCCTTCAGGCCGAACTCTATGCGCCGAGCCGGTCCGTCGGGGCCGTCAAACCGGGCGACAAGGTCCTGCTGCGCTATCAGGCCTACCCGTATGAGCGCTTCGGGCAACAGCCCGGCGTGGTGGACGCCGTCGCACGAACGGCGCTGCCCGCAGACCAGCTTGGCGACGCCGCCCGCGCGCAGCGGGAAAGCGCTGGCGAGCCGCTGTATCGCATCATCGTCTCGTTCGACGCCACGCCGACGTCGCCATTGGGTCAACCCTGGGTGCTGCGCTCGGGCATGCAGGTCGAGGCGGATCTGCTGCAACAGCGCCGCCGTTTGTATCAATGGGCGTTCGATCCCGTCCAGAGTCTGTCGGGGAAACTGTAATCATGCTTGAACGTCTGGCACTGGGCTTTCGCCAACGCATGCCGCTCATGCTTCAGACCGAGGCCGCCGAGTGCGGGCTTGCCTGTCTGGGCATGATTGCCGGCTACCACGGTCATGAGACGGATCTCGCGACGCTGCGCGGGCGCTTTCCGGTCTCGCTCAAAGGGCTCACGCTCGGGGCGCTCGTGCAACTCGCCGCGCGCATGGAACTGGCGTCGCGCCCCGTCAAACTCGACATCGACGCGCTGTCCAAACTGCGCCTGCCGTGCATTCTGCATTGGGAGTTCAATCATTTCGTGGTCTTGCGCGAAGTGAGCAGCCGCACGGTCACGATCTTCGATCCGGCGATGGGCATTCGAAAATGCTCGTTCGACGAAATCTCGCGAAGTTTCACGGGCGTGGCGCTGGAACTGTGGCCCACGGCCCAGTTCTCTCCGCTGCGCGAGCGCCGCCCTGTGCGCTTGCAGCGTCTGATCGGGCGCATCACGGGACTCGGCGCGTCCATTGCGCACGTGGTCACGCTGGCGCTGGTGCTCGAAGTCCTGATGGTGCTGCAGCCGTTCCTCATGCAGTGGGTGATCGATCACGTGCTGCCCAGTGCGGATCTGGACCTGCTGACGACGCTCGCCATCGGGTTCACGCTGCTATTGCTGATGCAACAGGTGACCACCGTGGCGCGCGGCTGGGTGCTGATGTTTCTGGGCACCACGTTGAGTCTGCAATGGCGCAGCAACGTCTTCATGCACCTGCTACGCCTGCCCGTGACCTATTTCGAGAAGCGGCATCTGGGCGACGTAGTCTCGCGCTTCGGCGCGATCGACGCCATCCAGCGCACGCTCACGACCTCGTTTCTCGAAGCCATGCTCGACGGTCTGGTCATGAGCATTACGCTCGCCATGATGTTCGTCTTCAGTGCGCCGCTCGCGTGGATAGCCGTGGGCACGATGGCGCTCTATGCGTTCGGCCGATGGCTATGGTTCGTGCCGCTGCGCGATGCGACCGAAGCCCAGATCGTGCACACCGCCAAGCAGCAGACGCACTTTCTCGAAACGGTGCGCGGGGTCAAGACCATCAAGCTATTCCGTCAGCAGGACGAACGACGCTCGCGCTGGCTCACGCTGCTCGTCAACCAGATCAACGCGGACCTGACGATCCAGAAAATGGCGCTCGGTTACCGGGCGCTCAGTGGGGTGCTGTTCGGTCTCGAGACGATCATCATCATCTGGCTTGGCGCCCGCTTCGTGCTGGGGGGCACGTTTACCGTGGGCGCGCTGATCGCGTTCATGGCGTTCAAGCTGATGTTCGACACGCGTGTGAGTGCGTTGCTCGACAAATGGGTGGACGTCAAGATGATGCAATTGCAGGGCGAGCGTCTGGCGGACATCGTGCTGCATGCGCCCGAGCCTGCGTCGCCCGCGACCTGGCGAGACGCGGCCGAGCTGAGCGACACGCCGTCGGTGCCGATCATCGAGGTGCGCAATCTTCGTTTTCGTTACAGCGAGCACGAGCCCTACGTGCTGGACGGCGTGAACTTCCGCATCGAGGCGGGGGAATCGGTGGCGATCACCGGCGTTTCCGGCGGCGGCAAGTCCACGCTCATCAATGTGCTGCTCGGCATTTTGCCGCCGACCGAGGGCGAAGTCCTGCTCGACGGGGTGCCGGTGGGGCACGTGGGGCTGGACAAACTTCGTCAGCTTGCCGGGACCGTGTTGCAGGACGACACGCTGTTCGCAGGCACCATCGCCGAGAACATCAGCTTTTTCGACCCGCATGCCGACCTCGCCTGGGTGGGCGAATGCGCGCACGTGGCAGCGATACACGATGACATTGCGGCGATGCCGATGGGGTACAACACGCTCGTCGGCGACATGGGCACGGTGCTCTCCGGCGGACAGAAGCAACGCGTGCTGCTCGCGCGTGCGCTCTACAAGCGGCCCAGCGTGCTGTTTCTGGACGAAGCGACAAGTCATCTCGACGTCGAGCGCGAAAGGGAAGTGAACGCCGCCATCGCCACGCTGCCGATCACGCGCGTGATCGTCGCGCATCGCCCGGAGACGATCGTCACCGCGTCGCGCGAGCTGATGCTCGCCGCCGGGCGTATCGTGCGCGACGTTCGGCATGCGGATACGACGCGTCGTTCGGGGGGCGGGGGTAACGGTGGTGGCGGAGCGGGTGCTGAGGATGCCGTAGGTGTCGCGGGGGTCGCGGGTGCCGTGGATGCCGTGGATGCGGCGGGTGCCGTGGGTGGCGCGCGTGTCGCGGGTGAAACGGGCCCAGCGGGAACTGTGGGTGTCCCGGTTTCGGCTGGTGTGGTGGAAGCTGTGGACTCAGTCGGTGCGGCAGGTGTGGTGGACGTCGTGGGCTCGGTCGGCGCGGCGGATGTGGTGGAAGCCGAGGGCTCGGTCGGCGCGGCAGGTGCGGCGTCAGCATGAACCTCGTGCAACGCCTCGTCGTCGCGCGCGTGCACCTGGAGCCGACATCGTCGTCATCGACGCCTGCACCTTCGGCACCTTTCGCGCCCTCCTTGCCTTTGATCCCTGCTGCGCCTGCGGTGTCTATGGCGTCTTTCGTATTGCGCACTCGGCGCCTGTTGCCTGCCGTGCTTGCACTCGGCGCGGCGCTGTTCTCTCAGACAGCCGCTGGCTGGGGCTGGAACGACCCGCTGAACACGATGGTGCCGCCCCCTCCGGCTGCGCTGGATACGCCTTCGTGGCAAGCGTCGGTTTCTTCAGCGGCGTTGGCGTCATCGACTTCGTCGCCAGTGGCAACGAATACGGTCGCCAGCACGGACGCGCCGCTTTCATTGCCCGATGCCGTCGCCATGGCCCTGACCACGGACCCTCGGACGCGGCAGGCGTGGGCCGAGATACAGGGCAGGCAGGCGCGTTTGGGCGTAGCGCGCTCGGCCTACCTGCCCAACGTGACGGCGACCGGCAGTATCGCGCGGGTCGGCCAGCGTGTGACTTACGATGATTCGCCGGAATTCGATTCGTCGCTGAACAGCCGCAGCACGGACATTGCGCTGAATCTCACGTGGGTGCTGTACGACTTCGGCCAGCGCTCGGCGACCGTCACGCGCGATACGGCGCTGGTCAACGCTGCCGTTTCGTCCAGGAATGCGAGCTTGCAGACGGTTTTTCTCGACACGGTGAAGGCTTACTACGAGGCGCAGGCGCGTCGTAGCGTGTTGCGCTCGGCGCGCGAAGCCGAGCGAATCGCGCGTGAGAGTTTCGATGCCGCTGCGGCGCGCCTGACGGCGGGAATCGGCGCACGCGCGGACCAGCTTCAGGCGGAGACGACATGGTCGCGCATGCGTCTGGCGACGTTGCAGGCCGAGAGTGCGGCACGTCTGGCGATCGGTGAGCTTGCGCTGGCTATCGGCGCACGCGCGGACACCGCGCTGACGCTAACGCCGCTGCCGCCGTTGGGCAGCGAGACACTCGACGAGCGGCGTGCAGTTGGCCCGATGCTCGACCAGGCGCTCGCGCAGCATCCGGATGTGCTTGCCGCGCAAGCCGAGCTGGAGGCCGCGCAGGCCAATGTCGACGTCGTGCAAAGTCAGGGACGCCCAACGATCTCGCTGACCGCGTGGGCGGACCGGGGCGACACGCCGATCACGCAGGTCACGACGCGTCAGGTGATCAATAACCGGAGTGTCGGGATTCAGATCTCGATTCCGTTATTCGAAGGCTTCTCGCGTCAATATCGCGTGCGCGACGCGCAGTCGGAAGTGGACCGACGCCGCGAGACGCTCAATCTGGTGAAGCGCCGCATTGCGGCAGACGTCTGGCGTCACTACGAGGTGTTTTCATCGAGCGCGGATACATTGCAATTGGCGGGAACGCTGGTGACGCGCGCACGCGAAACGACCGATGTCGCACTCGGGCGGTACAAGGCAGGCGTGGGCACCTTGCTGGAATTGCTCAAGGCGCAGAACGATCTGACCGATGCCGAGCAGCAGCGCATCGCGGCGTATACAGCATTGCAGACGGCGCGTTTGCAACTGGCGGCGGACGTGGGGAGGCTGTCGGTGGAGGCGTTGCGGTGGTGATTGGGGTGGTCGCGAACGTGCAGGCGAAATGCGGAAACGCAAAGGGGTTACGTGGAAACCACGTAACCCCTTTGTTTATTTGGTGCCGGCTGCAGGACTCGAACCCGCCACCTGATGATTACAAATCAACTGCTCTACCAGATGAGCTAAGCCGGCGAAGTCGTGTATTGTAACCGATTCACCGGTTACTGCGACTACCTGTTGGTGCGAAATATTGGTGTGACGTCATCCGCTTTGGCGGTGTCCTGACGCAAAGCCTCGAAAGGCAACGCGCGAACACCGCTTCGCTTCGACTTACTTCACCACCTTCAGGTGTGCACGCCCAGCGTTACCGCCAGCCGCACCGTTGCCGCCCGGGCGGGTCGGATCCGGATCGTCTTCACCCGTTTCCTGCACCGACGGCACCGCTTCCAACTCGGGACTCTCATCCGCAGACGCCTGCTTGTCGACCGGGAACGCCATCCCCTGGCCATTCTCGCGAGCGTAAATCGCCAGCACGTTCGGTACCTGCACTTCCACCTTCTGTGAGATACCGCCGAAGCGAGCGCTGAATTCGATCCAGTCGTTGCCCATCTGCAATCCGCTCGTGGCGTCGAAGCTGATGTTCAGCACGATCTCGCCATCTTTCACAAACTCGCGCGGAACCCGCGTCTTGGCATCGACATGCACGGCCAGATACGGCGTGTAACCGTTGTCGGTACACCACTCGTACAGCGCGCGCAGTAAATAAGGCTTCGTAGACGTTTCAGGCATATGACCAACGTATCCCGCCACGAAACCCGCCCGTCACCCTCGACAGGCCGGCTTCACCGGCGGGCAAATCAACGCATTAGCGACGCATGACCTTTTCGGACGGCGTCAGTGCTTCAATGTAAGCCGGACGGCTGAAAATCCGCTCGGCATACTTCATCAACGGCGCAGCATTCTTCGACAACTCAATGCCGTAGTGATCCAGACGCCACAACAACGGCGCAATCGCCACGTCGAGCATCGAAAACTCTTCGCCCAACATGTACTTGTTCTTCACAAAGATCGGCGCCAACTGCGTCAAACGATCACGAATCGACAGACGTGCCTTCTCGTGATTCTTCTCCGCCGCCTTGCCCTTCTCGTTTTCGAGCGCGCTCACGTGAACGAACAGCTCTTTCTCGAAATTGAACAGGAACAAACGCGCACGCGCACGCTGCACCGGGTCGGCCGGCATCAGTTGCGGATGCGGGAAACGCTCGTCAATGTACTCATTGATGATGTTCGATTCGTACAGAATCAGATCGCGCTCGACAAGAATCGGCACCTGACCGTACGGGTTCATCACCGCAATGTCTTCCGGCTTGTTGAACAGATCGACGTCACGGATTTCAAAATCCATGCCTTTTTCGAACAGAACCAGCCGGCAACGCTGGGAGAAGGGGCACGTCGTGCCCGAGTACAAAACCATCATAGCGCGTCTTCCTTAAAAACCAACGGGGCCGGGGCGGGAAACCGACGCTTCCCGAGCCCTGGCCCCGTCGTACAGACGTTATTTTACTTCACGTCCTTCCAATAGGCCGAATTCAGGCGCCAGGCAAGTACCGTAAAGAGTCCCAGGAACAACAAAACCCATACGCCCAACTGCCGACGCGTACGCTGCGCCGGTTCCGACATCCAATCCAGATAAGATACCAAATCCGCCATGGCAGAATCAAATTCCACCGGCTTCATCGTCCCCTGAGTGATCTGCACGAACTGCGCCGGACCATGCTCCCCGCCCTGCGCATGCTTCAGACCCCGCTGCCCCTGCAACTGCCAGAACGGGTTCGGCATGCCGACATTGGGAAACGCCAGATTGTTCCAGCCGGTCGGACGCGCGTCGTCCCGGTAGAAGGTACGCAAGTATGTGTACAGCCAGTCCGTTCCTCGGGCCCGCGCCTCGACCGACAGGTCAGGCGGGGCGGAGCCGAACCACTCCTTGGCGTCCGCCGTGCGCATGGCCACGGTCATGGTCTCGCCGATCTTGTCGGTCGTGAAGAGCAGATTGTTCTTGATCTCCGCTTCCGACAACCCCAGATCCTTGAGACGCGAATACCGCATCGATGCCGCCGAATGGCAGTTCAGGCAGTAGTTCACGAACAGCTTGGCGCCGCGTTGCAGCGACGCCAGATCGTCGATCCGGCTGGGCGCCGTGTCCAGCGCACCACCCTCTTCAGCCAAGGCCGGCGCCGCGAAGCCACTCAGAAGCGCCAGGATAAGCAACAGTTTTCTCATCTTGATATCCCTAGTCGTCGTTTGAGTGCGCTCAATGCGCCGCGAAGGTCACGCGATCCGGCACCGGCTTGAACGTGCCGCGCTTGCTCCACAGCGGCATCAGCCAGAAGAATCCGAAGTAATACAGCGCGCCGATCTGCGAAATGGCGGTCTTCACGGGCGTCGGCTCCTGGATCCCCAGATAGCCCAGCACCGCGAAAACGACGACGAGAATACCCAGCAATACCTTGTGGAAGCCCGGACGGTAACGAATCGACTTCACCGGGCTATGGTCCAGCCACGGCAGGAAGAACAGCGTGACCACCGCGCCGCCCATCACCACCACGCCCCAGAACTTGGCTTCCGTCAGGAACATGAACAGCAGCAGCAGAACCACACCGCCGGACGCCGCCACCTTGGTCGTCACGGCAGCACGGCCCTTGATCCACCAGACCGCCGTGACAAGCAGCGCCACGCCCATGAGCAGATGCTTGAAGTCGTCGGTCGTGGCGCGCAGCATCGAGTAGAACGGCGTGAAATACCAGACCGGGGCGATGTGCGGCGGTGTTTTGAGCGGATCGGACGGAATGAAGTTATTCGCTTCGAGGAAGTAACCGCCCATCGTCGGCGCAAAGAACACGATTGCCGAGAAAACCATCAGGAACACACCCACGCCCATAATGTCGTGCACGGTGTAATACGGATGGAACGGAATGCCGTCGAGCGGACGGCCGTTGGCGTCTTTCTTGTCCTTGATCTCGATGCCGTCCGGATTGTTCGACCCGACTTCGTGCAGCGCGATGATGTGCGCGACGATCAGGCCGATCAGCACCAGCGGGATCGCAATCACGTGAAACGCAAAGAAGCGGTTGAGCGTGGCGTCCGACACGACGTAATCGCCGCGAATCCACAGCGACAGGTCCGGCCCGATGAACGGAATCGCCGAGAACAGGTTCACGATCACCTGCGCGCCCCAGTAGGACATCTGGCCCCACGGCAGCAGATAGCCCATGAACGCTTCGGCCATCAGGCACAGGAAGATCAGACAGCCGAACACCCACACCAGCTCGCGCGGCTTGCGGTACGACCCGTACAGCAGCCCGCGGAACATGTGCAGATACACCACGACGAAGAACATCGAAGCGCCCGTCGAGTGCATGTAACGGATGAGCCAGCCCCAGGGGACTTCGCGCATGATGTACTCGACCGACGCGAACGCGAGGTTGGCGTCGGGCTTGTAGTTCATCACCAGGAAGATGCCGGTGAGAATCTGGATCACCAGCACCAGCATGGCCAGCGAGCCGAAGAAGTACCAGAAATTGAAATTCTTGGGAGCGTAATACTCGGAAGCGTGGTCCTTCCAGAGCTGCGTGAGCGGAAACCGGCGATCGATCCAGCCCAGCAAGCCCGTCGTGTCGACCTGTTTGTCGGCGGCCATGGTTACGCTTCTCCTTTTTCGTCTTTACCGATCACGATCTTGGTGTCGCTCACGAACATGAAACGAGGAACGTCGAGATTCTTTGGCGCCGGCTTGTTCTTGAAGACGCGACCGGACATATCGTAGGTCGAGCCGTGGCATGGACACAGGAAGCCAGGATCGTTGCCGAGCGCGGGCAAGGTCTTCGCCTGATACGGCCCGGAAGGAATGCAGCCCAGGTGGGTGCAGACGCCAACCACCACAAGCAGGTCCTTGTGCTCGACACGCGTACGAAACTCGTTCTTGGCGTAATCGGGCATCGGGTAGGAAAACGTTTCCTTGGAGTCCGGATCGGCCAGCTCGGCCGTCACTTTGGACAGCGAAGCCAACTCCTCCGGCGTGCGGCGGACGATCCACACAGGAAGGCCACGCCAGGAGACGGTCATCTTCTCGCCCGGCTTCAGGCCGCTGATGTCGGCTTCGACCGGTGCGCCGCCAGCCTTGGCGCGCTCTGAGGGTTCGAGGGAACTGACGAAAGGAACGAGTGTTGCAACGCCGCCTACGCCTCCAGCTACGGACGTTGCAATCAGCAGGTTCCGGCGGTTGCTGTCGACGGCACGATTCTGATTGTTACTCATCACAAGCCCCACACGGTTGAATTTGTATTTCCGTCAACCTTAAATCATACGCGAGCGCAAATGCCTGAAACAACGGCAAAACGCCTCAGTCTCCTAGTGGTTTTCGCGTATTTTCAAAGGATTAACGTACCCTGCGGGTGGCTACCGCCCACCCGGGGTTTCGCTATTGGGATGCTGCACGAGAACCGCTATGATCGCCGCTTTCGTTGACGCGTGCACGACATTTAGTCATCATTTTCCCTGTCTCGCCCCGGTGACATCGTGCGCGGCCTGTGGCAATCGCGTGACATCGACGGTCATTGATCGACGTTACCGATGCCGTCGTCCCGAGACCCGCATGAGATAGCCGGTCAATCAATGCCAATTCGAGAGGGCCGGTGCAGCCATGCTCGCCCCAGCCACTCACTAAAACAGCGGAGGAATGGCATGAGCTTCATGTCGGAATTCAAGGAATTTGCCGTCAAAGGCAACGTGATCGATCTGGCCGTCGGTGTGATCATCGGCGGGGCCTTCGGCAAGATCGTCGATTCGGTCGTCAAGGACCTCATCATGCCGATCGTCGGCGCTATCTTCGGCGGCCTCGACTTCTCGAGCAAATTCATCCTGCTCGGCGCGATCCCGCCGGACTTCAAGGGCAACCCGACGTCATACGCCGACCTGACCAAGGCCGGCGTTGCCGTATTCGGCTACGGCAACTTCATTACGGTCGCGCTGAACTTCCTGATTCTGGCGTTCATCATCTTTCTGATGGTCAAGCAGATCAACCGCCTCAAGCGCCCCGCGCCGGAAGCGCCCGCCGCGCCGGCCCCCACGCCGGAAGACATCGTTCTGCTGCGCGAAATCCGCGACAGCCTCAAGAAACAGAACGGGTAAGTCTCCCGGGGACTCGCACAGCTGATATTCCGGATATTCCGGATACGCCGCCAGCCCCGCTCAGGCGGGGTTCGGCATATCGAAGAACCGGTGTTCGAGCCCGAAGCGCGCGGCGACATGCTCGCCAACGGCGCTGGCGCCTCCGCGCTCGGTCGCATGATGCCCTGCCGCCAGATACCCCACCCCGCTCTCGAGCGCGAGATGCTGGGTGGGCTCGGACACCTCACCGCTGATATACACGTCTGCGCCGGCGGCAATTGCCGCTTCGAAGAACCCTTGCGCCCCGCCGGTACACCACGCCACGCGGCGCACCTGCCGGTTCGGATCGCCCAGCAGGAGGGGCTTGCGTCCCAATTGGCGTTCGACGTCGGCCGCGAGGGCGGCGAGCGTCGTCGGTTGTGACGGCGAGCCGAGCCAACCGAGCTGATCGGGGCCGAAACGGCCGCCATCGTCGGCAAATCCGAGCCGTTTTCCGAGCTGAGCGTTGTTGCCGAGCTCGGGATGGGCGTCGAGCGGCAGGTGATAGGCGAACAGGCTGATGTCATTGCCGATCAACACACCGAGACGCTTGCGCTTCATCCCGGTAATGCGCGCATCTTCGTTCTTCCAGAAGTATCCATGGTGGACGAGCACTGCATCGGCTCCCCAGTCGCGGGCGGCTTCGAGAAAGGCCAGGCTGGCGGTCACGCCGGAGGCAATTTTCCTGATCTCGCTGCGCCCTTCGACCTGTAGGCCATTCGGGCAGTAATCGCGAAATTGCGCGATTTGCAGGGTATCGTTCAGATACAATTCCAGTTCAACACGATTCATATAAGGTCTCGCTCTTTCATGCTCAGACGCTTCTGGCTACTGTTCGCGCAAGCGGTCACCGTGCTGCTTGCGTTGCTCTTCATCATCGCCACGCTCAAGCCTCAGTGGCTGCAACGCCAGGGTTCGTTCGGCAAGCAACTGGCCAATCCGATCATCGCCTTGCAGGAAGTCGCACCCAGCCTGTCCGACAAACCGGCGGCCGGTTCGTACGCGGACGGCGCGCAAAAGGCCATGCCCGCGGTCGTCAGCATCTTCTCCAGCAAGGAACAAAAGCAGAATCGCGATCCGCGCCTGGATGATCCGCTGTTCCGCTATTTCTTTGGGGACGGCGGCGGCACGGTGCGTCAGGATCCGGTGTCCAGCCTCGGTTCCGGCGTGATCGTGAGCAGCGAGGGCTATATTCTCACGAATCACCACGTGGTGGACGGGGCCGACGAGATCGAGGTCGCCCTCGCCGACGGCCGCAAAGCGCGCGCCAAGCTGGTCGGCAGTGACCCCGAGACCGATCTGGCCGTACTCAAGATTACGCTCGACAACCTGCCGGCCATCACCCTCGGGCGGATGGACCAGGTGCGCGTGGGCGACGTGGTACTCGCCATCGGCAACCCGTTCGGCGTTGGCCAGACGGTCACCATGGGCATCATCAGCGCGCTGGGGCGGAACCACCTCGACATCAGCACGTTCGAGAACTTCATTCAGACGGACGCGGCCATCAACCCGGGCAACTCCGGCGGCGCGCTCGTGGACGTGAACGGCAACCTGCTGGGCATCAACACCGCCATTTATTCGCGCAGCGGCGGCAACATGGGCATCGGTTTCGCGATTCCGGTGTCGACGGCGCGCTCGGTGCTCGAGAGCATCATCACGACCGGCGGCGTCACGCGCGGCTGGGTGGGCGTAGAGCCGCAGGACATCACGTCGGACATTGCCGAGTCGTTCGGACTTCAGCAGGACTCGGGGGTGATCATTGCGGGTGTCGTGCAAGGCGGTCCGGCCGACAAGGCGGGCGTGCAACCGGGCGACATTCTGACGAAGGTGAACGACGAGTCGATTCGCGATACGACCGAACTGCTCAACGTCATCGCCCAGATCAAGCCGGGCACGCAGGCCAAACTGCACGTCACGCGCAAGAAGAAGGAGTTGGATCTGACGGTGACGATCGGCAAGCGCCCACCGCCGCCCAAGCGTCCCGCACAGGACGAGGACGACGGCGACGAGAACAACGCCGACTGATCGACGTCCTGAGCTGCAACAGGCAACAAAAAAGCACGGGTTTCATCCCGTGCTTTTTGTTTTCCCGGCGGTTTGCGAATCCAGAATGTCCGGAGCGTCCACAGAATCAGGACGTTGCCTGTCCGTTCTCGCTATCCCCCTTCCCGTCCTTCGCATCCTTCTCCGCATCCGGCTGCTCCCCCTGCTTGACGAACAACCGCGCCGCGATCAGCCCCAGCTCATACAGAATGCACAGCGGCACGGCCAGCATGAGCTGCGAGAGAATGTCCGGCGGCGTCACCACGGCCGCGAGCACAAAGGCGCCCACCACCACATACGGTCGAATCTGCTTGAGCTTCGCCAGACTCACCACCCCCATGCGCGCGAGCACCACCACGACCACGGGCACCTCGAACGTCACCCCGAACGCCATGAACATCGTGAGAACGAAGCTCAGGTAATTGTCGATATCGGTGTTCATCTCCGCGCCCAACGGCGCGTTGTAATGCGCAATGAAGTGGAACACCGTCGGGAAGACGAGGAAATAGGCGAAGGCCATCCCGATCAGGAACAGCGTGTAGCTGCTCACGACCAGCGGCATGACCAGCTTCTTCTCGTGCTGATACAGCCCCGGCGCAATGAACGCCCAGACCTGATACAGCACGATGGGCAGCGCAATCACGAACGCGACCATCAGCGTGACCTTCATCGGGACGAAAAACGACCCGGTGATGTCGGTGACGATCAGCTTGCCGTCGGCGGGCAGCGATTGGGTTAGCGGGCGGGCCAGCAGCCGGAAGATGTCCGGCGCCCAGTAGACCAGTGACAGGAACACCACGATCACTGCCGTACCCGCGCGGATAATGCGGTTGCGCAGCTCGACCAGATGCGAGATGAAGGTCTCTTCGGCGCCCCCTTCGGGGATTTGTTTCTCGTCGCTCACGTCGACTTATCCAGGAATGAAGCCGGCACAGTGCCAGATGGCGGGAAGTTCGGCGCGGTTATGTCCAGAAGCGTCTCCAGGGCCCTCAACGTCCCCCGAAGACGGGCCTCAGAAGAACTTGACGGGTCGACGCAGCTTTGCCGGTGTGTGACGCGCCACGCGTGCCGCCCCCGACTGCACGCGCGTTCGCGTCGTGCTGGCTTGCTTGAACCAGATGGGCGTCGCGGCCCGGCGCACACGCCAGTTGCGGCGCTTGGTCGACGCGCGGATGCTCGATGTCACGACCGGTTCGGCGAGATAGCTGTCGGAGTATCCGGTCGCAGCATCGGTGCCACCGCCGGCGATCTCGCTCGACGAGGTGCCCGTCGCACTCGCCCAGGCGTCGTTGAGCGATGCCTCCTGCTCATGCAACTGCTTCTGTACGGTGTTCTGGGCAGTGCGCGCCGCGTCCTCGAACTGCGTGCGCATATTGCGCAGCTCATCGAGCTCCATCTCGCGGCTCACTTCGGCCTTCACATCGTTGATATAGCGTTGTGCGCGACCAAAAAGGGCGCCCGCCGTGCGGGCGACCTTGGGCAGACGCTCAGGACCGATCACGACCAGCGCAACCACGCCGATCAGCATCAGTTTGGAAAGACCGAGATCGATCATGTCGACGCCGGCTTAGCCTTGCTTGTGATTGCTCGCGTCCTTGGCCTGCACGTCGATGGTGGTCGAATCGCGCAGTTCCTTGGCAGCTGCCGGGTCTTCCTTGGCGTTGGAGGAGGTTTCGCCTTCCTTCATGCCGTCCTTGAAGCCCTTGACTGCGCCACCGAGATCGCTCCCCATGTTGCGCAGCTTCTTGGTGCCGAAAACCATCATCACGATCACCAGCACGATCAGCCAGTGCCAAATACTCAACGAACCCATGACCACTCTCCTTGCGTTTGCCTACCTCTGCCGCCTCGCGACGAGGTTTCGTCCAGCGATACTGCCCACGGCTCTCAGGCCTGCGGCGCAGCGCGCCATGTTTGCCCCGTGTTCCGCAACCCTGTGCCCCATTGTGGCACATCATGCGTCACGTCCAGCATCGTAACCGGGCACGACACCGGGTAGAAATAAATGTTTCGTGAAACCTTTCCCGATGCGGGAGCGTTGCACGCTTGACCGGAATAACGCGGCAATCCGTCGCGATATTTCCTCCGTCGCGCGCCTCGCGAGCCCTTACATGCGCTTCCACGGCCGCGGTCCGGCCAGAACGTGCATGTGAAGATGATAAACCTCCTGACCGCCACCCGGCCCGGTGTTCATCACCACACGAAAGCCGTTGCCTTCGATGTTCGACGCATCGCCGTCGAAGCGATAGCCCTGTTCGGCGGCGAGCTTCGGGGCGAGCAGCATCATCTTGCCCAGCAGCGCCTGGTCTTCCGGCTGGCAGTCCTGCAACGTGGCGATATGCTTGCGCGGCACCATGAGCAGATGCAGATCGGCGGCGGGATTGATGTCCTTGAACACGACGACATCGTCGTCGGCGTAGACCTGCGCGCTCGGGATCTGCCCGGCGATGATCTTGCAGAAGATACAGTTATCGTGCGTCATGCGTGTGTCTTCCTCTCGAATTCCTGGATGAATCGAAGCCTCGCCCGAAACGCTCAGGCGCGCGTCGCGTACATGGGTTTGCTGTCGTTCAGATAGAGCCAGCCCTTGACGATTCGGTACAGCGTCCAGATGCCGAGCACCCAGAGAATCGCGAAGCCGATGAACACGACAGCGAGGGCCACGCCCAACACCGCCCAGACCACCGACCACCAGAAGGTGCGGATCTGCCATGTGAAGTGCGAGGCGTAGAGCGTGCCGGTCGTATCGTCACGTTTGACGTAGTTGATGATGATGGCCACGATCGCCGTCACGCCGCCCGTGAGCCAGAAGAGCGCATAGAGGGCGTAGAGCACATGCGTGAGCTTGCGCAGCGCGCGCTCCTGTTCCTCGGTGGGGGCGTTCACGATATTCGGTGTGTTGACGGTATAGGGGTGGCCCGTGCTACCGGCGCTATGCGGATCGTTCATGGGGTGTCTCCTTCTGAGAGCCTGTGCGCCATGCCTCGACAGGCGGCACTCGCGGATGGTAGTAGCGAATGGCAGTAGCGGACGGCAGTAGCTGACGGAAGCGATGGACTAAAGCAGCGCACGGCAGTGTGGGCAGCAAAAACGCGCTCAGTCCGCGTGTTCGCCGCGCGTGCCGCGTTGCGCCTTCTCGACGAGCCCCGACAGCCCTTCGCGGCGCGCCAGCTCAGCGAGCACTTCGTTCGGACTCAGGTCGTGATGGGCGAGCAGCACCATGCAGTGGAACCACAGATCGGCGGTCTCGTTGACCAGCTTCTGACGCAAATCGCCAGCCTTGTCGGCACCGCCAATACGGATGTCCTTGGCAGCGAGCACCACTTCCGTGGCCTCTTCGCCGATTTTCTTGCAGATGGCGTCGTCTCCCTTGTGGAACAGCCGGGCGACATACGACTTGTCGGGATCGCCGCCCTTGCGCGAGGCGATCACTTCGGCAACACGCTCGAGCGTATCGTTCATGGCAGTCACTTATAGATCTTGTTGGGGTCCTTGAGCACCGGTTCGACGGTGGTCCACTGCCCCGCTTCGACGTTGCCCTCGAACTTCTGGAAGAAGCAGGAATGACGGCCGGTATGGCACGCGATCCCGTCGTTCTGCGTCACCTTGAGCAGCACCACGTCTTCGTCGCAATCGAGACGAATCTCGTGCACCTTCTGCACGTGGCCCGACTCCTCGCCCTTGTGCCACAGGCGCTTGCGCGAGCGCGAATAGTAGACGGCCTCGCCGATTTCCACCGTGCGCGCGAGCGCTTCGCGGTTCATCCAGGCGAACATCAGCACGTCGTTGGTGCCGACTTCCTGCGCGATCACGGGCACGAGGCCCTGTGCGTCCCAACTAACCTTGTCCAGCCAATCCTGGGTCATGATGCGTCGATTTCCCTTAGAGGCGCGAGAGCGTGATAGGCGTATAAGCGTATGCCGTCAAAGACGGACGGAAATGCCCTTGTCGGCCATGAAGCGCTTCGCTTCGCCGACCGTATGCTCGCCATAGTGGAAGATGCTCGCGGCGAGCACGGCATCCGCATGACCTTCGGTCACGCCGTTGGCCAGATCGGCCAACGACCCCACACCGCCCGAGGCGATCACGGGAATGCTTACGGCGTCCGACACGGCACGCGTGAGCGCCAGATCGAACCCGCTCTTCGTGCCGTCGCGGTCCATGCTCGTGAGCAGGATTTCGCCCGCCCCCAGCGCTTCGATCTGCCGGGCCCAGGCCACGGCGTCGAGGCCGGTGTTCTTGCGCCCGCCATGCGTGAAGACTTCCCAGCGCGGCGCTTCGCCGTCGGCCGAGACACGCTTGGCGTCGATCGCCACGACAATGCACTGCGAGCCGTACTTCGCCGCCGCGTCGGCCACCAGTTGCGGGTTCGCCACTGCCGAGGAGTTCATGCTGACCTTATCGGCGCCGGCGTTGAGCAGACGTCGCACGTCTGCCACTTCACGCACGCCACCGCCCACCGTCAGCGGAATGAAGACCTGCGCGGCCACTGCCTCGATGATCGGCAAAATGAGGTCGCGCCCGTCGGAGGTCGCCGTAATGTCCAGGAACGTGAGTTCGTCGGCGCCCTGCTCGTCATAGCGACGGGCGATCTCGACGGGGTCGCCCGCGTCGCGAAGTTCCACGAAGTTGACGCCCTTGACCACGCGGCCGGCCGTCACGTCCAGACACGGGATGATGCGTTTAGCGAGAGCCATGATGTTGGCACGCGAGGCGGCCGCAGCCGCAAGCTCGCTTATGCCGCTCCTTCGGAAAGCTCGTCGGCACGCGTTTGCGCCGCCGAGAAATTCAGGTCGCCCGAGTAAATGGCACGGCCGCAGATGACGCCTTCGACGCCCTCGCCTTCGACCTTGCACAGCGCATCGATATCGCCCAGATTCGACAGGCCGCCGCTGGCGATCACCGGCACGGTGACCGCTTGCGCGAGGCGCACCGTCGCGTCGATGTTGATGCCCTGGAGCATGCCGTCGCGGCCGATGTCGGTGTAGATGATCGACTCCACGCCGTAATCCTCGAACTTGCGGGCCAGATCGACCACCTCGTGGCCGGTGAGCTTGCTCCAGCCGTCGGTGGCGACTTTGCCGTCCTTGGCGTCGAGGCCGACGATGATGTGGCCGCCGAACGCACTGCACGCGTCGCGCAGGAAACCCGGGTTCTTCACCGCCGCCGTCCCGATGATGACGTACGACAGCCCGTCATCCAGATAGCGCTCGATGGTGCCGAGGTCACGAATGCCGCCGCCCAGTTGCACGGGAATATCGGCGCCGACTTCCTGAATGATGGCGCGGATGGCCGCTTCGTTACGCGGCTTGCCAGCAAATGCGCCGTTCAAGTCCACCAGATGGAGACGGCGCGCGCCCTGATCGACCCAGTGTCGGGCCATGGCGGCGGGGTCCTCCGAGAATACGGTGGCTTGATCCATGTCGCCTTGTTTGAGGCGAACACATTGACCGTCTTTAAGGTCGATGGCCGGGATGAGCAGCATAGGCAATCGTGAAACGTCGCTAGTGGGAAGTAAAAGGAATTCGCAAATTACGCGGACAACATGAAACCGACCCCGGACTTGCCGGACAGCGGCATGGCGGGATCGGATTCGTCAACATGACACAGTATAAGCCGTGATGGAGCGCACGCTCTGGGAGGAAACCGGGAGACGGCGCACCGCACGGGTATTCATCAGGGCTTCCACTGCGCAAAATTGCGATAAAGCGCAAGGCCGGCCTGGGCGCTCTTTTCCGGGTGAAACTGGGTGGCGAAGATATTATCTTGGGCCACCGCACAGGTAAAGGGCACACCGTAGACCGTCTCGCCGGCCGTCAGTTCAGGCTTCGCGGGCACAACGTAGTAGCTGTGCACGAAGTAAAAATAGCTGTCATCGGACACGCCGGCCCAGATCGGGTGGTTGCCTTGCGTCTGACGCACGCGGTTCCAACCCATTTGCGGCACCTTGAAGCGCGAGCCGTCGTCCTGCACCTGACCTTCGAGGTCGAAGCGCACCACGCGGCCCGGCAGCAAACCGAGCGCGGGCGTGTTGCCCTCGTCCGACATGTCGAACAGCATCTGCTCGCCCACGCACACGCCGAACATCGGCTTGGTGGCGGCGGCTTCCACGACCGCCTCGCGCAGCCCCGATTCGTTCAGGCAGCCCATGCAGTCGCGCATTGCGCCCTGCCCCGGCAGCACCACGCGGTCGGCGGCGCGAATTTCGGCGGCGTCGCTGCTGATGCTCACGTCGGCCTCCGGGGCTGCAGCACGCAGCGCCTGATAGACCGAGCGCAGGTTGCCCATTCCGTAGTCGACAATCGCAATCTTATTCATCTCAAACCCGGCAGCAGTATTTTCAAACCATCGATAATGAATTCCACGGCCAGCGCCGAGAGGATCAACCCCATCAGGCGCGTGCCGATGTTGATGCCCGTGCGCCCGAGCCAGCCTTCGATCCGGCTGGCGCTGCGCAGCGCCACCCAGCACACCGCTCCCACGCCCACGCCGATCGCCATGAGCGCCAGAATCTGCGCCCAGCCGTGGGCGCGTCCCGAATAAATGATCACGGTACTGATCGTGCCCGGGCCGGTCAGCAGCGGAATCGCCAGCGGCACCACGGCAATGTTCGGCCGCTCCTCCGCTTCGTGACGCTCTTCCGCCGTCGCCCGCGTATTGCCGGTCTGGGCGTTGATCATGTTCACCGCCATGAGCAGCATGATCACCCCGCCGCCGACTTCCAGCGACGCAATCGAGATACCGAAGAAGCGGATGATGGCTTCACCGAACAGTCCCGAACCGGCAACCACCAGCGCCACCGCGATGGCCGCAACCTTGATCGTATGACGCTTCTCTTCGCGCGTCTGCGTGGACGTCAGGCTGATGAACAGCGGGATCGCCCCGAGCGGGTTGATCAGGGCCAGCAGCGAGATGAAGAACTTGAAGGCGTCGAGCGTCATAAGGGGCACACGGCGCCGGCGTGCGGCCGGTCGATGAATCCTTCGCAGGGGCGCCGGACCATGGTCCGGCGGGCTATTCGAACTTTTCGAACTTTTCGAGCTATTTGGCGTTCCACGTCGGGCGGGCTCGCACCGGACGAGTCCGCCAAGCGCAGCCCCTTACAGGCTGCCCTTCGTGGACGGCACCACACCCGCCGCACGCGGATCGATCTCGACCGCCATGCGCAACGCACGACCGAACGCCTTGAACACCGTTTCGCACTGGTGGTGAGCGTTGATGCCGCGCAGGTTGTCGATATGAAGCGTGACGCCCGCGTGATTCACGAAGCCGCGGAAAAATTCGATGAGCAGGTCGACGTCGAAATTGCCCACGCGCGCGCGCGTGAAGGGCACATGGAATTCGAGACCGGGACGACCCGAGAAGTCGATCACCACGCGCGAAAGCGCTTCGTCGAGGGGCACATAGCTATGGCCGTAACGCACGATGCCTTTCTTGTCGCCAATGGCCTTGGCCACCGCCATGCCCAGCGTGATACCGACATCTTCGACCGTATGGTGATCGTCGATGTACGTATCGCCCTTGGCCTCGATATCCATATCGATGAGACCATGGCGCGCGATCTGGTCGAGCATGTGGTCCAGAAACGGCACGCCGGTATCGAGGGTCTTACGGCCGGTGCCGTCCAGGTCGATCTTGACGCGTATTTGCGTTTCGCTGGTATCGCGAACGACTTCCGCAATGCGCATGATGGTGAGTTCTCGTCGTATAGCTTGTTAGAGTGATGCGGCCAGGGCTTGGACCATCGCCGCATTCTCCGTGGGGGTGCCGACCGTCAATCTGAGGCAATTGGCCAGCAATACGTGCATTTTACCCACGTTTTTGATCAACACCTTGTGCGCGAGCAGTCCGGCGTGGGTTTTGTCGGCATCCGGCACGCGAACGAGCAGGAAATTCGCGTCGCTCGGGAACACCGTCACCCCGGGAAGCGCCGCCACGGCGGCCGCCAGCCGCGAGCGCTCGGCCCGCAGCTCGGCCGCCTGGGCGTCGAGCACGTCGAGGTGATCGAGCATGAACTCGGCGCATGCCTGCGTCAGCACGTTGACGTTGTAGGGCGGACGAACCTTGTCGAGCTGGTCGAGCCACTCGGCCGCGCCGGCCACATACCCCAGCCGGATGCCCGCCAGACCGAGCTTCGAGACCGTACGCATGACAAGCAGGTTCGGAAACTCGGGCAGACGCGGCATCCATGTCCTGCCGGCGAACGGCTGGTACGCCTCGTCGATCACCACCAGCCCCTTGCCCGCTGCGCGCACGAGCGTCTCGATATCCTCGTCGGCAAACAGGTTACCCGTCGGATTGTTCGGATACGCCAGATAGACGACCGCCCCCGGATGCGCCGCAATGGCATTGAGCATGGCCGGCATGTCCAGCGAGAAATCGGCACGCAGCGGCACACCGACGAACTCGATTCCCGCGAAGCGCGACGACATTTCGTACATCACGAAGCCCGGCATCGGGGCGATGACCGCCGCGCCAGGGCGAGCCGTCGCCATGGCAATCATGCTGATGATCTCGTCCGAGCCGTTACCCAGCAACAACCTGGCCCCGGCAGGCACGCCCATCGTTCGGGCGAGCTTTTCGAGCAACGCCTGCGGGCGCGGCGCCGGGTAACGGTTGAGCGCCACGTCGGCCAGACGCTGCCCCAACGCGGTGCGCAATGCATCCGGCAGGCCGTAGGGGTTCTCCATGGCGTCGAGCTTCAGGAAGCCGCTGGCATCGGGCACGGGATAGGTGCTCATGGCAAGCACATCGGGGCGAATCACTTGGTCGACGGACATGGCGATAGGAAGAAAAATCAGTTGAAGGCGAATGTCAGCAGGCCCGCGTCCGCCCCGTCGATCTTGACGGCGCAACGACGGCCGGTCTCCACGCTGCCGAGCGCGTCGGTAATGCGCTGCACGCGCACCCCCGTTTGCCACGACAGGGCTTGCGCCACCGCCGGGCTCACCCGGGCAGGCGACTCATCGGCCTCGCAGCGCATGGCGACGAGCCGGTTGCCCACGCGACCGAACACGCCGCGCGCGACTTCATCGTCGGTGCCGCGCAGCGCAGTCTTGCCGTTCAGACGTAGCACGTACACGTCGTTGTCGAACGCCTGACGCCGCACACATACCGTCATCTTCTGGACGGACGCCCCTTCGAACGTGGCGTGCTGGCACTCTGTGCCCGCTGCGTGGACCGCTGCGCTCGCCGTCAGCCCGAGGCCGAACAGGATGGCGCCGCGCAAGAGCGGCGCCAGGAACGACGGGCGCGAGGGGAGAGCCGTGAGCGCGGACGAAGGCACAGTCGCGGGCACAGATGCAGACGCAGGCACAAGCGCAGGCACAGCCCGCATGAGGCGGGCTGGCAGCGACAGTAAGGCGGGAAAAGCGTTTGCGCGGAGCCGACGCCGGACAGTGGCCGGCGTCGTTTGACAATACGCGGGCCGCAGGGCGTCGTCGCGCATGTCAGGACTCGTGATGCAGACGGTATTCGGCACTGCGCGCGTGCGCTTGCAGGCCTTCGCCGTACGCCAGTTCGGCAGCGATCTCGCCGAGCATGCGGGCACCGCCCTCGCTCACTTCGATGAGGCTCGAACGCTTGATGAAGTCGTACACGCCCAGCGGCGACGAGAAACGTGCCGTGCGCGACGTCGGCAGCACATGGTTCGGACCGGCGCAGTAATCGCCGAGGCTCTCGCTCGTGAACTTGCCGAGGAAAATCGCACCGGCGTGGCGAATCTTGTCGCCCCATTGCTGCGGCGTCTCGGCCGAAATTTCGAGGTGCTCGGGCGCGATCACGTTGGCGATCTCGCAGGCTTCCGCCATATCCCGCACCTTGATCAGCGCGCCACGGCCTTGCAGCGACGCGGCGATCACGTCCCGGCGCGGCATGTCGTCGATCTGACGCTCCAGCGACGCATACACGCGAGCGATGTACTCGGCGTCCGGGCACAACAGAATCGATTGCGCGAGTTCGTCGTGCTCGGCCTGGGAGAACAGGTCCATCGCGACCCAGTCGGGGTCCGTCGTACCGTCGCAAATCACGAGAATTTCCGACGGGCCGGCGATCATGTCGATGCCCACGGTACCGAACACGCGGCGCTTGGCCGCCGCCACGAACGCATTGCCCGGACCGACGATCTTGTCGACGGCCGGCACCGTTTGCGTGCCGTATGCCAGGGCGCCCACAGCCTGTGCTCCGCCGATGGTAAACACGCGGTCCACGCCCGCGATATGCGCAGCGGCGAGCACCAGCGGGTTCTGCACACCGTCCGGCGTGGGCACGACCATGACGATTTCCTTGACGCCAGCCACGCGCGCCGGAATCGCGTTCATCAGTACCGACGACGGATACGCCGCTTTGCCGCCCGGCACGTAAATGCCCACTCGATCGAGCGGCGTGACCTTCTGGCCCAGTACCGTGCCGTCCGACTCCGTGTACTGCCAGCTATGGCTGCCGCATTCGATGCGTTGCTTCTCGTGATAGGCGCGCACGCGGGCGGCCGCCGCTTCCAGGGCGGCGCGACGCTTCGGCTCGAGACCTTCGAGCGCGGCGGCCAGCACGTCGGCGGACAACTCCAGCGCGGCCATGTCGGGCGCGCTCAGGCGATCGAACTTGTTGGTGTATTCGATGACGGCGGCGTCCCCGCGCGTCTTCACATCGGCGAGGATTTCAGCGGCCGCACGGTCGATGGCGGCGTCTTCGCTCGCCTCGAACGCGAGGACATCGCGCAACTGCGTCGCGAAGCCGTCGGCGGTCGAATCGAGTTTGCGAATATCGAGTTTCATGCTGTTTGCCGGGACGCCTGCTCGAAGGCATCCAGAATAGGCTGCAAAGACTCACGCTTCAACTTGAGCGCAGCCTGGTTGATCACGAGGCGGGACGAGATATCCATGATCTCCTCCACTTCCACCAGATTGTTGGCCCGCAGCGTGCCGCCGGTACTCACCAGGTCGACAATCGCGTCGGCCAGACCCACGAGCGGGCCCAGCTCCATCGAGCCGTACAGCTTGATCAGGTCGACGTGCACGCCCTTGGCCGCAAAGTGCTCACGCGCCACGTGCACATACTTGGTCGCCACGCGCAGGCGCGCCCCCTGACGTACCGCGTTCGCATAATCGAAGCCGTTCGGTACAGCCACAGACATGCGGCAACGGGCAATGTTCAAATCGATCGGCTGATACAGACCGCCACCGCCGTGCTCGATGAGCACGTCCTTGCCGGCCACGCCGAAGTCCGCGGCGCCGTACTGCACATACGTCGGCACGTCCGTTGCGCGCACGATGATCACGCGCAGGTTCGGATCGGTCGTGGGCAGGATCAGCTTGCGCGAGGTCTCCGGATCTTCCGTGACTTCGATACCGGCGGCGGCCAGCAACGGCAGCGTCTCCGTAAAGATACGCCCTTTCGAGAGCGCCAGCGTCAACGGCTGGGCGAGTGGCTTGGCCGACGTAGCCGACTTGGCGGAACTCATGCAATCTCTCCCTGGCGCGCTTGCACACGCCGGATTCGCGCGCCCACGGCGCACAGCTTGGCCTCGATACGATGATAGCCGCGATCGAGGTGATGAATACGGTCGACAAGGGTACGGCCTTCGGCCGTCAATCCCGCGACGATCAGACTGGCGGAGGCGCGCAGGTCCGTGGCCATTACGTGCGCGCCGGACAGGCGATCCACGCCCGCAATCCGCGCCGTGTTGCCTTCGATGCCGATATTCGCGCCCAGACGCACTAATTCCTGCACGTGCATGAAGCGGTTCTCGAAGATCGTCTCGACAACCTGCGATGCGCCCTCGGCGATGCAGTTCAGCGCCATGAACTGGGCCTGCATGTCGGTCGGGAACGCCGGATACTCCGACGTGCGGAAACTGACCGCCTGCGCGCGCCGGTCCATCTGCACACGCAGCCAGTCCGCGCCGCCGCTCACCGTCGCGCCGGTTTCGCGCAGCTTCTCGATCACGGCGTCGAGGGTGCCGGGTACGACGCGACGCAGCGTAATGTCGCCGCGCGTGGCCACTGCCGCACAAAGGAACGTGCCGGCTTCGATGCGATCGGGCACGACGTCGTGCGTTGCACCATGCAAGCGGGCTACGCCGGTCACCACGAGACGATCGGTGCCGATGCCGTCGATCTTTGCGCCCATCTTCACGAGCAGGTTCGCCAGATCGGTCACTTCCGGTTCACGCGCCGCGTTGGCCAGCACGGTCACGCCGTCGGCGAGCGTTGCCGCCATGAGCAGGTTTTCCGTGCCCGTGACCGTGATCATGTCGGTGACGAGTGTCTCGCCGCGCAGGCGCGACGCGCGTGCAACGATGTCGCCGTGCGTGAGCGTGATCTCGGCGCCCATCTTTTGCAGGCCCTTGATGTGCTGGTCCACGGGGCGCGCACCGATGGCGCAACCGCCGGGCAGCGACACACGCGCTTCGCCGCAACGGGCAAGCAGCGGGCCGAGCACCAGAATGGACGCCCGCATGGTCTTCACCAGTTCATACGGCGCGGCGGGCTCTGCAATCTGCGACGCGTCCAGCGTGACCGATTCGCCATGACGCTCGACCTTCACGCCCATGCGCGCGAGCAACGTGAGCATGGTGCGCACGTCGTGCAGATCCGGAACGTTACCCAGCACCAGCGGCTCAGCCGTCAACAGGCTTGCGCACAGAATGGGCAGGGCCGCGTTCTTCGCGCCCGAGACCGTGATCTCTCCTGCCAGCCGCTCGCCGCCTTCGATTTCCAGGTGGTCCGCGGCCACGCGCTCACCGGCAGCGACCTCGCTACCATTGCCGGCTGCGCCGGCGCTTTCTTGCGTAATCCTCATTGCGCCTGATACTCCGCCGGCGTGAGCGTCTTCATCGAAAGCGCGTGGATTTCGGCCTTCATGCGATCGCCCAGCGCGCCGTACACGAGTTGATGGCGCGCGATGAGGCGCTTGCCTTCGAACTGCGCGCTCACGATGGTCGCGAAGAAGTGCTGGCCATCACCTTCGACGGCCACGTGCTCGCAAGCCAGACCGGCTTCGATGTACTGTTTGATTTGTTCGGGGGTAGGCAGCATTGCTGATCCTGGAGATGTTCAGTGACGCAGTTTGTAACCACGGCGCAGCATGTTCAGCGCCACGGATGCGAGTATCAGAAAGGTCGCGCCGACAACGGCGAGACTCGTCGTCGGGGCCACGTCGGACACGCCGAAGAAGCCGTACCGGAATCCGTCGATCATGTAGAAGAACGGATTGAAATGCGAGACAGCCTGCCACAACGGCGGCAGCGATTGAATCGAGTAAAACACGCCTGCGAGGAACGTTGCGGGCATGATGAGGAAGTTCTGGAACGCCGCGAGCTGATCGAATTTCTCGGCCCAGATACCGGCAATCAACCCCAGCGTGCCGAGAATGGCCGCGCCGAAAAATGCGAAGCCAATGATCCACAACGGCGCGGCGAACGTCAGATGCGTGAACGCGACCGTCACGAGGAAGACACCGAGACCGACGCACAACCCACGCACGACCGCCGCGAGTACGTAGGCGCCATACATCTCCCAGTGCGAGAGCGGCGGCAGCAGCACGAACACGAGGTTGCCCGTGATCTTCGACTGGATCAGCGACGACGAACTGTTGGCGAACGCATTTTGCAACACGCTCATCATGACCAGCCCGGGCACCAGGAAGGAGGTGTAGTTGATCTGGTCGTAGACCTTCACGCGGTCTTCGAGCACGTGGCCGAAGATCATCAGATACAGCAGCGCGGTGAGCACCGGCGCCGCCACGGTCTGGAAGCTCACCTTCCAGAAACGCAGCACTTCCTTGTAGAACAGCGTGCGAAAGCCGATCATGCTGCCACCTCCTGCGCACGCGAACCCGACATGATCTGCACGAATACGTCCTCGAGATCGGCCTTCTGAATGTCGATGTCCTCGACGATGCCACCGGCCGCACGGCACGTGGCGAGAATGGATTCCACTTCGTCGCAGCCCGACAGACGCAGCGCGAACTGATGGCCGCCGGTGTCCTGGCCGTCGACCAGCAGCGGGCGCAGTTCAGCCGGGAGCGTCCCCTGCCGGAAGCGCAGCACGAGGCGCGTGCCTGCGAAACGCTGCAATAGCGACGCGGTACGCTCGAGCGCCACGACTTCGCCGCGCTTGAGCATGGCGATACGGTCGCAAAGCGTTTCGGCTTCTTCCAGATAGTGGGTGGTCAGCACAATCGTGTGACCTTCGCGATTCAGGCGCGAGATGAACTTCCACAACGTCTGGCGCAATTCGACGTCGACGCCCGCGGTCGGCTCGTCGAGGACGATGACCGGCGGGCGGTGGACGAGCGCCTGCGCCACGAGCACGCGTCGCTTCATGCCGCCCGAGAGCTGACGCATGTTCGCATCCGCCTTGTCGGTCAGGTCGAGGTTAGCCATCACTTCGTCGATCCAGTCGTCGTTGCGCGTCAGTCCGAAATAGCCGGATTGAATACGCAGCGTTTCACGTACTGAAAAGAACGGATCGAAGACGAGCTCTTGCGGCACCACGCCGAGCTTGCGGCGAGCGTTACGGTAATCGCGCACCACGTCGTGTCCGAGCACGCTGATGTTGCCCGAATCGGCACGCGCGAGGCCCGCGAGAATGCTGATCAGCGTCGTCTTGCCGGCACCGTTGGGGCCGAGCAGACCGAAGAATTCACCTTCTTCGATCGAGAAGCTGACGCCTTTGAGCGCCTGCAACGCCTGATAGCGTTTTTTGACGTTACGGATTTCGATGGCGGCCATGGACTGCACGCACCCGTCTTGGCGGGTACGCCATTATTGTGTTTTCCGGATCGCGGTAGCCGCCATGATGACAGCGTCGGAGCCCGGCGGGGGGTCACTGCCCAAAAGTCGGCAGAAAACCCCTGATTATAAAGGAAGCCGATAGCGGCCGTGCTTACGCCCTGTGTACGGCACCGTATCTGGCCCCGAATCAGGCCTCGTCACCCGGTAAGGCATGGCCTGCATGGAGCGCGTCACCGGTCTGCCGGCCCGGGCATAAAAAAAGCGCCGTTCGGAGACGGCGCTTCTTCGGGCGGCAGTCCGGCCAGTCGAATCAGCTCGAGAGCAGATGGTCGACGCCGTACACCAGCGCAAGACTGGCCAGGCCGCTTGGCAGGTTAGTGAATGCCAACGTCGCACCACGCCGACTCGCGTGTCGGCGCAGGGCCAGCAGCACGGCGAGTGCCGACGAGTCGAAATGCGTGAGCCCGGCGCAATCGATCTGGGTCTCGCCCGCGTCGATGCGATCGATGGCCTGCGCGAGGACGTCGCCGGCAGTGTCGTGAGTCAGGTCGGTCTGCAACGCAAGCATGGACTTACTTGCCGCCCGCGAGTTGCTTGTTGCGCTCGGTCAGGAACTGGATCAGGCCTTCGACGCCCGATTGATTGACCTTTTCCGAGAACTGATTGCGATACGTCTGAACCAGCCATGCCCCCAGCACGTTCAGGTCGTACAGCTTCCATTCGCCGCTCGACGTCTTGTACAGACGGTAGTCGAGTTCGATCGGCTGACCGTTGTTGATGACGTCCGTGTACACCACAGCGTCGGTGTCGCCCGGCTGGCCGCGATACGGCTTGTAATTGACCTGCTGATCGCGAATCTGCGCGATGGCGCCTGCGTACGTGCGAAGCAGCAGCGTCTTGAACTGTTCGGTCAATTGCTTTTGCTGCTCAGGCGTCGCCTTGCGCCATGCGGCGCCGGTCGCCAGTTGCGTGGTCTTCGTGAAATCGGCGTGCGGCAGGATCTTCTGTTCGACCAGACGCGTAATGCTGTTCAGATCACCCTTCTGGATGTTCGGATCGCTCTTGGCGGCAGCCATCACTTCGGTCACGGTCTGCTTGACGAGGGCGTCGGGAGACTGCGCCTGCGCCATTGCCGACCCGGCGGCGGTATACGTCATGAAAGCCATGACGGGAATGAGCCAGAACTTCTTCATTGTGGACTTCCTCTTTCGGGTGACGAGTGTTGCGGGTTTGGATACCCGCGTCGCGTCTTGAGTTCTCGGAATGACGGCAGCGTCGTGTAACAAACTGTTGCCCGGGATGCCTCCCGCTTGTCACGGGTGGGTCCCGAAATCGCTGCCGACTTTGCCTCGACTGGCGGGGCACTCCGTCGTTGTGGTGATCCGGCGCGTGGCGCCTTGCAATCGGCATTGCAATCGACGCCGAACCACCTCGACCAAACGATCAAACGGGAATCAGCGACGGAACGGCAGTCCGCCCGGCACCATCTTGCCCGGCACGGGCGAGCCTTGCGGTGCTTCTTCACCTTGCGCACCCGAGGCGGGCGCCGGTGCACTCGCGCCCGAAGCAGGCCTGGCCGGCATCGGCTGCCCGCTCGTGCCACCTGCGGCAGCACCCGCTGCACCCGCTGCCCCCGCTGCCCCGGCAGCCGCGCCCGCGGCGCCGTCTTCGTCTTCGTAATTCGGCAGCGACGCGTTGTTCGATGCCCCGCCGTTGATCAGGTACTTGCGGCGCGCCAGATAGGCATCGCGCGTGAACGAATACGGATCGAGCGCGGCGGCTTCGAGCAGGTTCGAGGCGTCGAGCAGGTTGGCTCGCGTATTCACCAGACGCACGCCGTACAGCGAGTAGCTCACCCAGTCGGGCTTGATGTACGACGTCGGGTCGATGAACATGTTGCCCGCCATGCCGACGGTGTCACGCACCGTGCTCGGGCCGAGCAACGGCAGCACGAGGTACGGACCGTCGGGCACGCCCCACTTGCCCAGCGTCACGCCGAAATCCTGGCTGTGCTTGGGCAGACCGGCCGGCGTGGCGAAGTCGACCAGACCGCCGACACCGAACACCGTGTTGATCGTCAGACGCATCAGATCCTGCACAGCCGCCGTGATTTCGAGCTGAAGCAGGTTATTGGCGAAGTTGTACACGTCGCCCACGTTCGAGAAGAAGTTCGTGACCATGTCACGCGCCGGTTCCGGCACCGTGAAGCGGTAACCCTTCGCGACCGGCACGAGCACGGCCTTGTCGAGCGTGTCGTTGAACTTGTACATCGAACGGTTGAAACCTTCGACGGGGTCCGCAGGATTGGGGTTCGTGACGGTCGCGCATCCTGCCAGGGCCAACGCGCCGGCGGCCAACACCGCCGAAGTACGGAAGGTGGTCATTTCTCTTATTTTCCTTGGGTTACCGTTGCCGCCCCGGGCGCCGGCGCCGCAGCAGGTGCTGCCGCCGGTGCAGCCGATGCGCCGCCCGACTGGGCGCCACCGGCATCTGCCGCCTTGTTGTACAGGAACTGGCCAATCAGGTTTTCCAGCACGATGGCAGATTGCGTGAGCGTGATCGTATCACCGCCCTTGAGCATCTGATCGTCGCCACCGGGTTCGAGCCCGATGTATTGCTCCCCGAGCAGACCGGACGTCAGGATCTTCGCCGACGAGTCCTTCGGGAACTGATATTGCGAATCGATGTTGAGCGTGACGTCGGCCAGATAACGCTTGTCGTCGAACTTGATCGACGACACCCGACCCACGACCACGCCGGCACTCTTGACCGCCGCGCGCGGCTTCAGGCCGCCGATATTGTCGAATCGCACCGTGACCGGATACGTGCTCGAGAACGACAGCGAACTCATGTTGCCCGCCTTGAGCGCGAGGAACAGCAGCGCTGCGAAGCCGAGGACCACGAACAGGCCAACCCAGAAGTCGAGGGGGTGTTTTTTCATTGTGTCAGTGTGCGCAAACTGTCTGTCTATGTCTTGGCAGGCGAGCCGGCCCGTTAGCTGAACATGAGGGCCGTGAGCAGGAAGTCGAGACCGAGAACGGCCAGCGACGCCTGCACGACGGTCCGCGTCGTGGCACGCGACACGCCTTCCGGCGTCGGTTGTGCCTCGAAGCCCTGATACAGCGCGATGAATGTGACGGCAATGCCGAACACGATGCTCTTGACGACGCCGTTTGCGACGTCGGACCACACGTCCACGCCGCCTTGCATCTGCGACCAGAACGCGCCTGAATCTACGCCAATGAGCTGCACGCCGACGAGGTACCCCCCGAAAATGCCCACGGCCGAGAAGATCGCCGCAAGGATCGGCATGGCGATCACCCCCGCCCAGAATCGCGGTGCGACCACGCGCGCGATCGGGTCGATCGCCATCATTTCCATGGCGGTCAGCTGCTCGCCGGCCTTCATCAACCCGATCTCGGCGGTGAGCGACGTGCCCGCGCGCCCCGCAAACAGCAGTGCCGTCACCACCGGGCCCAGTTCGCGCACCAGCGAGAGCGCCACGAGCAGGCCGAGCGCCTGCTCCGAGCCGTACTTGTTGAGCGTGTAATAGCCTTGCAGCCCGAGCACGAAGCCCACGAACAGCCCCGAGACGGCAATGATGACGAACGAATAGTTACCGACGAAATGAATCTGATCGGTCACCAGGCGCGGACGACGCAGCAATGCGCTGCTCGACAAAAGCATGCGCCAGAACATGCGGGCGCCGTAGCCCAGGCGCTCGACGTGACCGCGAACGAAACTGCCGAGGGTCGTAATCATGCACGCGCTCCGATGCCGAAGTCGTCCGCGAGCGGCGGCGCGGGGTACTGGAATTTCACGGGACCGTCCGGCTGGGCGTCGATGAACTGACGCACGGTGGGGTCGTTCGACGCCCGCAGCGCCTCGGGCGAACCCTCGGCGGCGATACGGCCTTCGCTGATGAAATAGATGTAGTCGGCAATGGCGAACGTCTCGGCCACATCGTGCGACACGATGATCGACGTGGCGCCCAACGCATCATTGAGCTTGCGAATCAGGTTGGCGGTAATGCCCATCGAAATCGGATCGAGGCCGGTAAACGGCTCGTCGTACATGACGAGGTCCGGGTCCAGCGCAATGGTGCGCGCAAGCGCCACCCGGCGCGCCATACCGCCCGAAATCTCGGCCGGCTTCATGTCGCGTGCACCGCGCAGGCCGACGGCATTGAGCTTCATGAGCACGAGATCGCGAATCAGGTCTTCGTCGAGACGGGTGTGTTCGCGCAACGGAAACGCCACATTGTCGAACACCGTCATGTCGGTGAAGAGCGCGCCGAACTGGAACAGCATGCCCATGCGACGACGCAGCCGGTACCAGCCGTCGCGATCGAGCGTCGAGACGTCGGTGCCGTCGAAATCCACTTGCCCGCGACTCGCATGCACGAGGCCGCCGATCAGGCGCAGCACCGTGGTTTTGCCGCAGCCCGAGCCCCCCATGACGGCAATGACCTTGCCGCGGGGAAACCGCATATTTAACCCGGAAAGCACCAGACGTTCGCCATAACCGAAGCTGACGTCGCGCAATTCGAGCAAATTTTCCGGGTTCGGGATAGGCACGTTTCGGGTCTTATAGTGCGGCGCAAAACGCCAATTATAGGGGGGTTTGTCAATCGATGCCGTCCAAGCAAGGTCGGCGAAAGCAAGGAGCGACGCAGCCCGGCGGGATTTTACAGGCCTTGTGCGCCTTCGCGCGACCGCGTTCCAAAGGCTGCAACGATGCAAAAACCTAACGCGGGCAAGGACTTATCCCCAGGCTGCGGGGCGTCGTTGTTGCGCCGTTGCTACAATATGGCGTTTTCTGTCTGACACCATTGACCGGGATGTCGTCTCCCAGCCCAACCCCTTCGCACCCCATTTTTTCGCTGCCGTCCCCTCGGCCCGACTTTCGGATTCGTCCGATGCGATTCGGCGACCTTCCCCACGTATTGGACGTGCAGGCACAAGCCTACGGAGAGGTCATGCTCGAATCGGAAGCGACGCTTGCCTCGCGCCTGACGCTGTCACCGTCCACGTGCTGGGTCGCGGTGGACGCGCAGGCGCCGGACCACGAGGCCTGCCTAGCGGAAGTGGAAGTGGGAGCGGGAGCGGGCTATCTGGCGGGCTATCTGTTTACCCACCCATGGCATCTGGCCGCGCCACCGCCGCTCGACACCGTCCTCCACTCGCTGCCCGACGCGCCGGACTGCTGGTACGTTCATGACATGGCGCTCGCGCCCCGCACGCGCGGCGCCGGCGTTGCCGGCCGCCTTTACGCGGCGGCACTCACGGCCGCACAGACGCTCGGATTGTCCGCGTCTGCGCTCGTTGCCGTGCAGCAATCGCAAGGGTTCTGGGCGCGCTTCGGCTACACGGCAGCGTTGGACGTCTCCCCGCAGATCGCTGCGAAGCTCGCTGGATACGGCAACGGTGCGGTGTTCATGACACGCACGTTGTAATCGCCCACTCGCCGCATCCAACCACCCCATCAAGCCCCATCAAGCCCTATCAAGCCCGCCGCGCGAACTCGCGCTGCATGCCCTGGACTGCCGCCGCCACGTCGGCGGCTTCGGTCACCGCGCGCACGACCGCCGTGCACCTCACGCCGGTATCGAGCACCTGCGACAAATTGGCCGCGTCGATGCCGCCGATCGCCACGAGCGGGTAGTGAGGCGCAATGAGCTTCACGTAACGCGCGAGCTTCGCGAGACCTTGCGGCGCCGTGGCGATCACCTTGGTCGTCGTGGGGAACACCGCCCCCACCGCCAGGTAGCTCGGACGGAAGTGATGCGCCGCGAGAATTTCGTAATAGCCGTGCGTACTGATGCCCAGTCGCACGCCGCTGGCGTGCAGCGCCGCCACCTCGTCAGCCGAGAGCGCCGCCATGTCTTCCTGCCCCAGATGCACGCCGTACGCCCCCGCCGCGATCGCTTCGCGCCAATGGTCGTTGATGAACCACGCACTGTCGTGCGTGACCCGGCGGCCCGCTGCGACCGTTCGTTCGATCTCGGACCTCAAGCTCGGATGCGCGGGGTCCTTGATGCGCAATTGCACGGTGCCGACCTGAAGATCCGCCATGCGCTCGCACCACTCGGCGCTGGGCAGCACCGGGTAGAGACCGAGCCGTGCGGGGCACGCCGCGAACGGTCCCGGCGACGGTACCTGTCCCAGCACGACGGGGAACGTTTCGAGCACAGTCGGCCACGCGCCCAGCGTGCCGATGTCCTGCGCGCGGGCATGGCTGCCGTCGGTGCGCCACGCGCGGGCCAGCACAAGCGCGTCGTGCGGTTCGAACCCACAGTCGAGGAACGCGGCAAACGCAGGAATGAAGGCGGGATCGTCCACACCCGCAATACGGTAGACGCCTTCGCTCGTGTAGAGCGTGTCTTGCACGTGCCCCTGCGCCGTGGCGGCGGTACAAAGGACTACGGCGCCGCTCGCGCGCCACGCATCGCGTTGCACCGACATCGCCGTGCCCAGACCGTGCTCGGGTACCAGCGGCAACCAGACGATATCGCCCTTGGCCGCAGCGCCCGGCGTTCTGGCATGTAGCCGCCATGTCGGCGTGCCCGGGGCTGTGGGCCACGGCGCAAGCCGCGCACGGATCTCGTCGGCCGCGTGCCGCCATGCGTTGGCAAGCGGCTCGTCTGCGGGCACGCATTGGACGTGCGAGAGCCCCACGGCACCGGCGTGCGTCGTCATGAAGATTCCTCGTTGAACCGGCGGCGCGACCCTGTACGCGCACGCCTTGATAAGTCGGCGAGCGAGCTAGCCCGCTCTGTCCGGATTGCCCTGTTTGCCCTGTTTGCCCCGTTTGTTCCATTTGCCCCGATTGCCATGCACGCAATCGGGCGGCCGGGGTCCGCGCCGGGTGTCTATGCGCTCATGCGCCCGTCTGATGCCAGAACGGCACGCCAACCACCGGCGTACTGGCCTGCGCGCTCTCACGCGCGGCCATCGGCCCCGCAAGCCACGCGGCCCGGCCAGCCCGGATCGCCCCGGCAAACGCACCGGCCATCTCCACCGGTTGTGCAGCGAGTGCGACGGCCGTATTGAGCAGCACGCCGTCGTAGCCCCACTCCATCACCTGGCACGCATGCGACGGCAATCCCAGGCCAGCGTCGACGATCAGCGGGGTGTCCGGCAGGCGATCGCGCAGCAGACGCAGGCCGTAAGGGTTGATCACGCCCTTGCCGGTGCCGATCGGTGCGCCCCACGGCATGAGCGCCTGACAGCCCACGTCCAGCAGTCGGCGGCACAGCACCAGGTCTTCCGTGCAGTACGGCAACACCTTGAAGCCGTCGCGAATCAGTTGCTCGGCGGCCGTCACCAGGCCGAACGGATCGGGCTGAAGCGTGTAGTCGTCGCCGATCAGTTCGAGCTTGATCCAGTCGGTCTCGAAGACTTCGCGCGCCATTTGCGCGGTCGTCACCGCTTCCTGCACCGAATGGCAGCCCGCCGTGTTGGGCAGCACCGGCACCGCCAGGCGGCGCAACGTCTCCCAGAAGTGGCCCTCGGACGCCTGCGCCCCGGCGCCCGACAACTGGCGGCGCAATGCCACCGTCACCATGCCGGGACGCGCCGCATCGATCGAGTCGTTGAGCGCTTGCAGCGACGGATACCGCGCCGTGCCCAGCAGGAAACGGCTGCCGAAACGGGTGTCGTAGAGCGTCAGCGCGTCGCGCGTGCTGCTCGCGGCCACGTTGTTCGATTCGGTGAATGCGTTCATTTCAGCCTCCGGCCACCGGTTGCACGACATCGATCTTGTCGCCCTGCGCGAGCGTACGCGCAGCGTATTGCGTCTTGGGCACGAACTGCCCGTTGATCGCCGCCGCGAACGGCGGCTTGGCCCCGTAGGCGGCAAGCGCCTCGGCCAACGTCGCCGTCTCGGCCACGTTCAGTGTCTGTTGATTGATATGAATGTCCATCGCGTACCGCTTCCTCTCATGCCTGACGGAACAGATCCGGCCAGGGCCGGCTCGCTCGCCATGTCTCCCAGTCGAACGCATCCCGTGTTGCGCCCGTCGTTTGCATCAATGCCTGTGCCAGCGCGCAAGCTTCGCCCGTGACCGCCGGTGCAAGCAGGTACCCGTGACGGTACAGCCCGTTCACGCGCATCAGCCGTGCGCCGTCCCATTGCACGCGTGGCAGATGGTCGGGCAGCGCCGGACGACAGTTGACGTTCAATTCGACGATGCGCGCTTCGCCGAACGCCGGGTTCAGCGAGTGCGCCGCCGAGAGCAGTTCGAGCGCCGAGCGCACCGTCATCGGCGACATGTCTTCCGACTCCAGTTCGGTCGCGCCGATCACGTAGAGATCGTTTTCCTTGGGCGCGATGTAGATCGGATAGCGCGGATGCAGCAACCGCACCGGCCGACGCAGCCCGATGCCCGGCGCGTGAATCCGCACCACTTCGCCACGCACGCCGCGCAACCGCGTGAGCGCCTCGCGCGCGCCCAACCCGCGGCAGTCGATCACGAGACCGGCGTCCGGATACTGTCCCTCGGCGATTTCGGTATGCCAGTGCAGTTCCGCCCCCGCCTTCGCGAGCCCGGCCGCCAATGCGCGCAGCAGCTGACGGTTATCCAGTTGCCCCTCGTTCGGCAGCAGCCATCCTTCCTGAAAACGCCCGGCGAGCGCCGGTTCGACGTCGCCGAGCTGCGCACCGGCAATTCGCTCGACGCCGCCGCGCAGCAACGCCGGCGGCGCATTGGCGCGCATCCGGCGGTCGAACATGACGGCTTCGGCACGGTCGGGCTGATGCCACACGACCAGCGTGCCGTTACGTTGGAAAAACACGTGTTCGGGAAGACCGTCGATCAGACCGGGCCAGCGCTCCAGGCCCACGGCGCCCATCTCGACGATGCTCGGCTCGGCCACGGCCGCCTCGGCCAGCGGCGCGAGCATGGCGGCGGCCACCCAGCCCGCAGCAGACGAGCCGTCGGCGTCGCCGCGCTCATACAGCGCCACACGCGCCCCGGCGCGAATCAGTTGCCATGCGAGCAGACGGCCGGACAGCCCGCCGCCCAGCACGGCGACGTCCGCCCGGGAGGCGACAGGCGAAGGCGTCGCGCTCATACGCACGCACCCGCGCAAGCCATGACGGCGCGCAGGCGTTCAGAAGTATTCGAGGGATGTCGCGGAAGGCAACGCATGGGGTCCTTTCCTCATGAAAGCAAAAGGACGAAACGGTGTTGAACACCTTACCCCACTGGAGGAGTCGGAAACTTCCCACGCCGGTATTACCCGGGTCGGGTGCAAAGGGTCTCTCTCAGCCCCGCGATCTTTATGACGTGACTACGCCGATTACGGAGCACCCCTGTTTCGCCCGAAGCCATTACAACATAGATGCCGACGCCCGTGCAAGCTGGCTTCCCGGCCGGTTGCACGCTCGTCGCGTCTCGTTTTTTGACGAATCTCCCGGGCCTTGTAACGGGACGTAAACTGAAAATCCCCAAGGCATGCGCCTGAGGGCCGAAATCGTGCAACGCACCATCGGGAACTGCGGTCCAATGAATCAACAAAAAACGTAGCTCCACTGCGGCCACGCCGCCCGACGATCATGGCCCTCACGCCGAAGTCCCCCACCCCGCCCGCCGCCGGTCCGGCTGACGACAGTGCCGCCCTCCCGCCAAGGTCACCGAGGCCACCGAAGCATCCGAGCGCCTGGCAACTGATCCGACCGTACTGGGTGTCGGAGAAGCGCTGGGAAGGCCGACGCCTGCTCGCCCTCGTGATCGCGCTGAACCTTGCGGTCGTGTTCATCAACGTGCGCCTGAATGCCTGGAACGCCGGTTTCTACGACGCGCTCGACAAACGCGACTGGCCCGTCTTCAAGTCCTCGCTCGCCGAGTTCGCGGTGCTGGCGTTCAGCTTCATCATCATCGCGACGTTTCGCACGTACTTTCGCCAGATGCTCGAAATCCGCTGGCGTCAGTGGGTCACCGACACCAACCTGACCCGGTGGTTCGCGCATCAGGCGTATTACCGGATCGAGCGCGATCACCTCGCCGACAACCCGGACCAGCGTGTCTCCGAAGACATTCGCTCGCTCGTCAATTCGTCACTCGCGCTCTCGCTCGACCTGTTGACGACACTGGTCTCGCTGTTCTCGTTCATCACCATTCTCTGGACGATCTCGGGCGCGTTGTCGTTCGCACTCGGCGGCATGAACATCACGATTCCGGGCTACATGGTCTGGGTCGCGGCGCTGTACGCCATCGTGGGTTCATTCTTCATCTTCAAGGTCGGCCGCCCGCTCGTCGGTCTGAGTTATCGGCAGCAGCAGGTGGAAGCCGACTTCCGCTTCCTGCTGGTGCGATTGCGCGAGTCGGCCGAGCAAGTCGCGCTCTATCGCGGCGAAGGCGCGGAGCTCTCGCGCCTGAAAGCGGCGTTCGGCGCGGTGCGCGAGAACTGGTGGCAAATCATGGTGGTGACCAAGCGCCTGATCTTCGCCAATTCGATTTACGCGCAGATCGCCATCGTCTTCCCGATCATGGCCGCCGCCCCGCGCTACTTCGCAGGCGCTTTCACCCTGGGCGTGTTGATGCGAATCATCGACGCCTTCGGGCAGGTGAGCGACGGCTTTTCCTGGTTCGTGAACAGCTTCCAGACGCTGGCCGACTGGAAGGCGACCGTCAACCGTCTGCGCGAATTCACGCGTGTCATCGAGGACGTCCCCCACGAGGGCGGCATCGCCGTCGTCAAGTCGCCCGACACCCCCGCCTACATGGCAGCGGATCTGCAACTGTCGTTACCCAATGGCACGCCGCTCGCGCTCGCCGGGTCGTTCGCGTTTGCCCCCGGCTCGCGCTGGCTCGTGCGCGGACGCTCGGGCTGCGGCAAGAGCACCATGCTTCGCGCGCTCGCCGGACTGTGGCCGTTTGGCAGCGGCCGCATCGAAGTCCCCGCCAACGCAAGCGTGCTGTTTCTCTCGCAGCAAAGCTATCTGCCCATCGATACGCTCAAGGCCGCGCTCGCTTTCCCCTCCTCGCCCGATACCTTCACCGACGCAGCGTGCCGCGACGCATTGGGCGCCGTGGGTCTCGCGCAATATGGCGACGAACTGCAAACTTCCGCGCATTGGGCGCGGCGTTTGTCCGGCGGCGAACAACAGCGTCTGGCGGCAGCGCGCGCGTTGCTGCAAAAACCGGACTATCTGTTCCTCGACGAAGCGACCAGCGCGCTCGACGTCGAAACCGAAGAAGCCGTATACGAAGCACTGCACGCCCGGTTGCCGGGCACCGCCATCATCAGTGTGGCGCATCGCGACACGCTCGGACGTTTTCATCAGCACACCATGACGTTGCCCGCGACGGCCAATGTGCAACCCTCGCCGATGGCGGGGGCGGTGTAGCGCCCGGCGCTGCGTCGCACCTCGGGGCGGCACGGGGTGGCGCGGGGGAGCCGTATTCTCACGCCCCGATTCGTTCACTTCATAAATAATATTGACGCCTCTGGTCCGGCGCGCAGGGCGTTTGGCATAATCACGAGCACCCCTATGCGCTACCCGGGCCCATCGTGACCACCCCAACCTCCTCGTCCACCCAGTCGGCGCCCCTGCAACCCGCAGCGCAACGCCCCGGACGCACCATCGTCGTCACCGGCGCCGCTTCCGGCATCGGCGCCGCCATCGCCCGTCGGCTGGCATCCCCCGATACCCGCTTGCTGCTGCACACCCGCGGCGCGTCGGACGCCAGTCAGGCACGGCTGGCCGAGGTGCGTCACGCGTGCGAGAGCTTCGGCGCACAGTGCGCCACATGGTTTGGCGACCTGACGGACACGAGCGCCGCTGCGCGACTTGTCGACGTCGCGCGCGACGCCTTCGGCCCTATCGATCAGTTCGTGAGCAACGCGGGATTCGCCACGCGCCAGCGCGTGGCCGACATCGACGACGAGGCCTTCGCGCGCACGCTCGCCGCCATGCCCGGCGCGTTCGCCGCACTGCTGCGCTGCGCGCTGCCCGACCTGCAACGCTCGTCGCACGGCAGCGTCGTTGCCGTGAGCTCGTTCGTCGCGCATCGCTTCGCTGCGAACCAGCCGGGGTTTCCCGCCACGGCTGCCGCGAAAGCGGCGATCGAAGCCCTGGCCAAAAGCGCCGCCGCCGAATATGCGCGCTCGGGCGTGACGATCAACTGCGTGGCGCCCGGCTACACCCGCAAGGACAGCGGTCATTCCGCCATCGACCCGGGCGCGTGGCAGCGTGCCGCCGACGCCACGCCCACCGGCCGTCTGTGCGAGCCGGACGACATCGCCGCGCTGGCGGTGTTTCTGCTCGGCCCGCACGCCCGGCAGATCACGGGCCAGGTCATTCATGTCGACGGCGGACTGACGCTGTGACGTGCCCGGCGCCTTCCCGATTCGCGCATTGCCCGAATTCCCGAGTCAGACGTGGACTCAAGCATCGATGCCATGCATTGAATGACAAGAACCACACGTCGCACACATAACGACAAGCACACGATCCACCGAGGAGTCTTCATGGCATTTTTTTCCTGGTTCAACGAACTCAACACGAAGGAGCGCAAGGCCCTGTATGCGGGCTTCGGCGGCTACGCCGTCGATGCGTTCGACTTCATGATTTATTCGTTTCTCATCCCCACACTCATTGCCGCCTGGGGCATGAGCAAGAGTGAAGCCGGCATGATCGCGACCAGTTCGCTGATCTCGTCGGCGATCGGCGGGTGGCTCGCCGGCATTCTCGCGGACCGCTTCGGTCGCGTGCGTGTGCTGCAATGGACCATCGCCACGTTCTGCCTGTTCACGTTCCTCTCGGGCTTCACGAACTCGTTCTGGCAACTGCTGATCACGCGCACGTTGCAGGGGATTGGCTTCGGCGGCGAGTGGACCGTCGTCACCATGATGATGGGCGAGATGATCCGTTCGCCGCAGCATCGCGCGAAGGCGGTCGGCACGGTGCAAAGCAGCTGGTCCGTCGGCTGGGCGGCAGCGGCGTTGTTGTACTGGTTCTTCTTCGCCGTACTCGATGAAGGCTACGCGTGGCGTGCATGCTTCTGGATCGGCATTCTGCCGGCCGTCTGGATCATCTATGTGCGTCGCAACGTGTCGGATCCGGAAATTTTCACGCAAACGCGCCGCAAGATCGCCGAAGGCCAGTTGCAGGGCAACTTCACGCAAATCTTCTCGCGCGATCATCTGAAGACGACGATTCTCGGCAGCCTGCTGTGCACCGGCATGCTGGGCGGCTATTACGCCATCACCACATGGTTGCCGACGTATCTGAAAACGGTGCGCGGGCTGTCGGTGTTCAACACCAGCGCTTATCTGATCGTGCTGATCGTCGGCTCGTTCGTCGGCTACATCGTCGGCGCGATGCTCTCCGACAAGCTCGGTCGCCGTGGCGCGTTCATCTTCTTCGCCGTCGCCTCGTTCGTGCTCGGCATGGTCTACACCATGCTGCCGATTACCGATAGCGCCATGCTGTTGCTCGGCTTCCCGCTGGGCATCGTCGTGCAAGGCATTTTCGCGGGCATCGGCGCGTATCTGACAGAGCTGTATCCGAACCATATTCGCGGCTCGGGGCAGGGCTTCTGCTACAACCTCGGGCGCGGCATCGGCTCGTTCTTCCCGATCGCCGTCGGCACGCTCGCGCAAACCGGGTCGCTCGTGAAAGCGATCGGCATGGTGGCGGGAGGCGGCTATCTGCTGGTTGTCGTGTGCGCGCTGCTACTGCCGGAGACGCGTGGCAAGTCGCTCGTCACCACGGACTTCGTGCACTGATATCACGTACGAACCGAACGCCCATACGGCAAAACGGGACGCCGGATCGAACACCACGATCGATCCGACGTCCCGCCGCCTCACCGGATAGCCTTTGTGTAAGCCAGCCATCCGGAACCGCTTCAGTGCGCGCCGCTTATGTGCTGCCTAAGTGCTGCCTAAGTGCTGCCTAAGTGATGCTACGGCGTCGCGACCTTCATACCCCCGCCTACACACCTGCTACCGGCAGCGTCCCTGCATAGGGCGCTTCCGGCAATCCCTGCACGCCACACCGAACGGCGAACACATGACCGTCGTGCTCGTTTGCATTCGCGCCCGGGCGAATCGACGTGACGAACAACGTGTCGAAGTCGCGGCCTCCGAATGCGCACATCGACGGTTTCGACGCCGGCAACACGATCTCGCGATCGAGCACACCCGCCGGGGTAAAGCGCAGCAGACGGCCGCCGTCGTTGGCGCACGTCCAGTAGCACCCGTCCGCATCGACCGCTGCGCCATCGGGACGCCCGGGATATTGATTCATGTCGACGAAAAGACGCCGATTGCCGATCGTGCCTTGCTGCGCGTCGAAGTCAAAGGCCCAGACCCGGCGCACCGTCGGGTGCGAGTCGCTCAGATACAGGGTGCGGCTGTCCGGCGAGAAACCCAGACCGTTTTGTGTCACGAGCCCGTCGACGAGCGGCGCGGACAGCTGTCGCGTTTCGTCGAAACGGAAGAGCGAGCCGGCGTTGCTCGCGAGCGACATGTCGGCGACCATCGTGCCCGCCCAGAACCGACCCTGGCGGTCGCAGCGACCATCGTTGAAGCGCATGCCCGACGCGGGGAACACCGGCGCGGCCAAACGCGTCCAGTGCTCGGCGCGCACCTCACCGGGCGCACCCAGGCGCACCGCGAACAGCCCCGTCTCGCACGCGGCGAGCAGTGTGCCCGAGGCATCGAACGAGAAGCAGGCGAGCTGCTCGGGAAACGTCCACTGACGATGCTCGCCGTCGGCAGGCGTCACCCGATGCAACTGCCGTGCGGGAATATCGACCCAGTAAAGCGCCTGTTCGTCGGCACGCCACAGCGGGCTTTCCCCCACAGCGTGCGGCGCCTCGCGAGAGGGTTCGAGCCGCTCCACCGACACGCTCGGCACGCTCGCTCCGCTCATGCCTTCGGCTCCATCGGCCCAAGCAGCACGAACGGGCCACCCTGAAAGCGTTGCGTCCAGTCGTCCATCTGCGGATCCGGCGCCTTCGGCGGGAACAGGTCGGCGAATTCGGCCGAGCTGTCTTGCGGCCGGAAGCCGAGGAATGCCGCTTTGGTGTTGTCGACCCACAACGTCGGGTTGTTGGACACGCCATAAACAATCGCGTGGCCGACACGATTCGTGAACAGCGAACAGCGCACGAGTTCGACGAAATCGCGATAGCTCAGATACGTCACCATCATGCGCGGATTCTTCGGTTGCTCGAACGACGAGCCGATGCGCAGACACACCGTCTCCAGACCGAAGCGATCGAAGTAGTAACGCGAGAGGTCTTCGCCGAAGCACTTGGAAATGCCGTACATGCCGTCCGGGCGATGAGGTGCGTCGACGTCGAGCACCTCCGTCACGGGATGGAAGCCCACCGCGTGGTTCGAGCTGGCGTAGACGATACGCTTCACCCCCTGCTTTTGCGCGGCGCTGTACACGTTGTACAGACCGAGGATGTTCGCTTGCAGGATATCGTCAAACGGGGCTTCGACGGATACGCCCCCGAGGTGCACCAGGGCATCGACACCTTCGAGCAGGGCGTGCACGGCAGCACGATCGGCGAGATCGACCTGCATGGCTTCTTCATGCGGCGCGGCGTCGGTGATCGGCACGATATCGCTCACGCGCACAATGTCCGCCCAATCCGCGAGCTTGCCCCGCAGCTGCTTGCCAAGATTGCCTGCGGCGCCGGTGAGCAAAAGGCGACGGAAGGGTTTGCCGGAAGTCTGACTCATAAGATTCTTATGGCTCCTGATTCATCGGTAAATCGCAATGCGCGCACGATCCCGTGCGGCGTCGCTTGAACAAAAAACCGACGTCGCGCCGCACACCCAAGGGGGAGCGTGCGGCGCGGCGTGCGTCAAATCCGTCAGGCACTGGCGGTGCGGTTCACCTCGACCCGAGCGCCTTTCCCGAGCGTGGAGGGCGTGGAGGGCGTGGCCGTTCCGGTGATGTGCGGCTTGACCACCGTCCACAGAATCACCGCGCCGATCAGATCGCCCAGGCCCAGCGCCACGAAGAACGGGGCGTAACCGACGGCCGTCACGAACGTACCGATCACCAGCGTGAACAGCAGGTTGCCGATACCGGCAGACAGCCCCGCCAGGCCCGTGACCGTGGCCACTTCGTTGCGAGGGAACAGGTCGGCGGACATCGAGATCACGGTGATCGAAAGCGTCTGGTGCGCAAAACCGCCAAGGCACAGCAGGAAGATCGCCGTCATCGGGTCCTGCACGAAACCCACGCCGCACATGCCGGTCATGATGATCGCGCCGAGGGTGAACACCACCCGCTTGCCGTTGAAGATGGTGATCTTGAAATGTTTGTTTAGCCACACCGAAATCGTGCCGCCCATCAGACAGCCGATATCCGCCGCCACGAACGGCAGCCATGCCGTCGCGGCAATGGTCTTCAGATCGAAGCCGCGCGCCTGATTGAGGTACAGCGGCATCCAGAACACGATCGTGCCCCAGACCGGATCGGCGAAGAAGCGCGGCAGTGCGATGCCCCAGAAGTTGCGCTGGCGCAGGATCGAGATGAGGTTCGGCTTGCGGGCGTCGGCTGCGGTGTCGACGACGCGCCCCTCATTGATGTAGTCCGACTCGGCGGGTGTCAGCGCCGGATGGTCGGTCGGATGACGGTAGAACGCGTACCACAGCACGCCCCACACGAGACCGAGGCCACCGGCGATGACGAACGCCGTCTCCCAGTTGTAGCGAAGGATCGACCATGCAATGAGCGGTGGCGCGAGAATGGCCCCGATGGACGTACCGATATTGAAGACGCCTGCCGCGAGCGCCCGCTCTTTCGTCGGAAACCAGAAGGCGGCAGCGCGCATGCCCGCCGGAATGAACGAGGCTTCCGCCAGACCCAGCAGCCCGCGCAGCACGAACAGCCCCACCCATCCGTTCGCCAGCCCGTGCAACATGCACACGACCGACCACATCACGCCGCAAATCAGGAAGCCCAGACGCAGACCGATACGGTCCATCAGATAGCCGGTGACCGGCGCGCCGATCGGATACAACACCAGAAATGCCCCCGTGATCCAGCCGTACTGCTGGGTCGTGATGTGAAGGTCCTTCATCACCGTGGGGGCGGCAACGGCAAGCGAGCTGCGAGCCAGATAATTCATGACGGTGCCAAGCGTCAGCAACCCGATCATCCACCAGCGCAGGCCCTTGATCTTCAGTGCCATGATGGTCGTCTCTCTCCGTGAGTATTTTTATGCCGAGCGTTCGGCTCGTCTGGAGAGGCATCCTACGTGAGACGATGTACGATGACAACGTGAAATTAGGCGGTTTACGGATAATCCCTAGTCTTCGCGACGATTTGGGGCCCCACGCCCACATCCCTTATCAGCATTGAAGTTTGCACACCCTGGGAGGGTTTTGCAGTATGCCCGCACGAGGTGAATGCGTCTTGTTGTATGACATCTTATATTTAGCGAATTGCGGAACGCGAAGTACTGCGGCCCGCAGCTCGACGCGGCCAGGCACACGCGCGGTGCCGCGTGGCGCCAAGAAAAAACCGTCCGGACGTTACCATCCGGACGGCTTCTCCACAGTGACGCAGATGCCTACCTCCGCGCCCCCTCCTCTCAACTGACAACCACCCCGTATTTGTGGTTTTGGCAGGCACAACCGATATGCGCGGCGCACCCGAAGGTGCGCTTCACGACTTAGCCCGAACTTAGCTCAACTTAGTCGAACTTAGCGCGGCAGTTCCGAATGTCCCATCAGGAACTCGTCCACGGCACGCGCGCACTGACGACCTTCGCGGATCGCCCAGACCACCAGCGACTGGCCGCGACGCACGTCGCCGGCCGCGAACACCTTCGGCAGGTTCGTCGTGTAGGCGCGCTCGCCTTCGGTCGAGGCACGCACGTTGCCGCGCGCGTCCTTGTCCACGCCGAACGCGTCGAGCACCGTTTGCAGCGGCGAGACGAAACCCATGGCCAGCAGCACGAGGTCGGCCTTGAGCTCGAACTCCGAGCCCGGCACTTCCTGCATCTTGCCGTCCTTCCATTCGAGGCGCACGGCGATCAGCTTCTCGACCTTGCCGTTCTTGCCTTCGAAACGCTTCGTCGCCACCGACCAGTCGCGCTCGCAGCCCTCCTCATGGCTCGACGACGTGCGCAGCTTGGTCGGCCAGTACGGCCACACCATCGGCTTGTTTTCTTGCTCCGGCGGCTGCGGCAGCAGTTCGAACTGCGTCACGGCCTTGGCGCCATGACGATTCGACGTGCCCACGCAGTCCGATCCGGTATCGCCACCGCCGATCACGATCACGTTCTTGCCCGTGGCCAGCAACTGGTCCGCCAGCTTGTCGCCCGCGTTGACCTTGTTTTGCTGCGGCAGGAATTCCATCGCGAAATGGATACCGTCCAGCTCGCGCCCCGGCACCGGCAAATCGCGCGGCTGCTCGGCACCGCCGGCAATGACCACGGCGTCGAACTGCGCCTGCAACTGCTCGGGCGAGATCGTCTCTTTGGAGAAATTGTTGATGTGCGCGTCAGGGGCGTCCTTGCCCACATAGACACCGGTGCGGAACGTCACGCCCTCGGCTTCCATCTGGCGCATGCGGCGATCGATCAGCCACTTCTCCAGCTTGAAGTCGGGGATACCGTAGCGCAGCAGGCCGCCCACGCGATCGTTCTTCTCGAACACGGTGACGTCGTGACCGGCGCGCGCGAGTTGCTGCGCCACGGCCATGCCTGCAGGGCCCGAACCGACGACGGCCACGGTCTTGCCAGTCTTGTGGCGCGCCGGTTGCGGCTCGACCCAGCCTTCGCTCCATGCCTTGTCGATGATCGCGTGCTCGATCGACTTGATGCCCACGGCGTCGCTGTTAATGTTCAGCGTACACGCCGCTTCACACGGCGCAGGACAGATACGTCCCGTGAATTCCGGGAAGTTGTTGGTCGAGTGCAGCACCGAGATGGCCGACTTCCAGTCCTGGCGATACACCAGGTCGTTGAAGTCGGGAATGATGTTATTGACCGGGCAACCGTTGTTGCAGAACGGAATGCCGCAATCCATGCAGCGTGCGCCCTGAACCTTTGCCTGATCGTCGGAGAGCGCGAGCACGAACTCCTTGTAGTGCTTCACGCGTGCCAGCGGTGCTTCGTAAGACTCGCTCTGGCGCTCGAATTCGAGAAAACCTGTGACCTTGCCCATGTTTCTTCAGTCGGAAAGTTTTGTGGTTACCGTGCCTCACCCGCGCGCGGCACGCCTGCGGGGCCCTCACCCCGCGTGGCGTTGCCGCGCCAGCGGTTTCAGGCCGCCAGTGCTTGTTTGTCGCCCGCTTTGGCCATGTCGCCCAACGCGCGCTTGTATTCGCTCGGGAACACCTTCACGAACTTGCGGCGTGCGCCGTCCCAGTCTTCGAGCAGCGCCTTGGCGCGTGTGGAGCCCGTGTACTGGAAGTGACGCTCGATGAGCTCGCGCAGTTGCGCCTCGTCCGTCTGGCCACGGTGCCACAGCCCCTGGCTCACCGTACGCTCCTGCTCGCCGTGCGGCAGCACCGGATCGAGGGCGACCATCGCCGTGTTGCACTTGGCCGCGAACGAGCCGTCGGCGTCGTAGACGTAAGCCACCCCGCCCGACATACCGGCAGCGAAGTTACGGCCGGTCTCGCCCAGCACCACTACCGTGCCGCCCGTCATGTATTCGCAACCGTGGTCGCCCGTGCCTTCGACGACTGCCGTCGCGCCCGAGTTACGCACGCAGAAGCGCTCACCGGCCACGCCGTTGAAGAAGGCTTCGCCTTCGATGGCGCCGATCATCACGGTGTTGCCCACGATGATGTTGTCTTCGGCGTTGCCACGGAAGTCGTTGGTCGGACGCACGATGATGCGACCACCCGACAGGCCCTTGCCCACATAGTCGTTACCGTCGCCCACCAGATCCAGCGTGATGCCGCGTGCAAGGAACGCACCGAAGCTCTGCCCCGCCGTCCCCTTGAGCTGCACGTGGATCGTGTCTTGCGGCAGACCCTCGTGACCGTAACGCTTGGCCACCTCGCCCGAGAGCATGGCGCCGACCGTACGGTTACGGTTGCGCACCGGCTGAATGAACGAGACATGCTCGCCCTTCTCGAGCGCCGGCATTGCCTTCTCGATCAACGCGTGATCGAGGGCGCCGGCCAGACCGTGGTCCTGCGTCTCGACATGCAGACGCGGCACGTCGGCTTCCACTTCCGGCAGGTGGAAGATGCGGCTGAAGTCGAGGCCCTTCGCCTTCCAGTGCTCCACACCCGACTTGGTGTTGAGCAGATCGGCACGGCCGATCAGGTCGTCGAACTTCGCGATGCCCAGTTGCGCCATGATTTCGCGCACTTCCTCGGCCACGAAGAAGAAGTAATTGACGACGTGCTCCGGCTTGCCCTGGAACTTCTTGCGCAGCACCGGATCTTGCGTCGCAACGCCGACCGGGCAAGTGTTCAGGTGGCACTTGCGCATCATGATGCAGCCCTCGACGACGAGCGGCGCCGTTGCAAAGCCGAATTCGTCTGCGCCCAGCAGGGCACCGATCACCACGTCGCGACCCGTCTTCATCTGACCGTCGGCCTGCACGCGGATACGACCGCGCAGGCGGTTGAGCACCAGCGTCTGTTGCGTCTCGGCCAGACCCAGCTCCCACGGCGTGCCCGCGTACTTCACCGACGACAGCGGCGAAGCCCCCGTGCCGCCGTCGTGACCGGCGATCACCACGTGATCGGCCTTGGCCTTGGCGACACCGGCAGCCACCGTGCCCACGCCGACTTCCGACACGAGCTTCACCGAGATAGACGACGACGCGTTCACGTTCTTCAGATCGTGAATGAGCTGTGCCAGATCTTCGATCGAGTAGATGTCATGGTGCGGCGGCGGCGAAATCAGACCCACGCCCGGCACCGAATAACGCAGCTTGCCGATGTAGTCGGTTACCTTGTGACCCGGCAGCTGACCGCCTTCGCCCGGCTTCGCGCCTTGCGCCATCTTGATCTGGATCTGGTCTGCGGAGACCAGATAGTCGGCCGTCACACCGAAGCGGCCCGACGCGACCTGCTTGATCTTCGAGCGCAGCGAGTCGCCGTCTTGCAGTTCGATGTCGGTCTCGATGACGTCGCGGCCCACGATCGAGGCGAGCGATTCGCCCTTCTTGATCGGAATGCCCTTGAGTTCGTTGCGATAACGACGCGGATCCTCACCGCCCTCACCCGTATTCGACTTGCCGCCGATACGGTTCATGGCGACGGCCAGCGTGGCGTGCGCTTCGGTCGAGATCGAGCCGAGCGACATGGCGCCGGTCGCGAAACGCTTCACGATGTCCTTGGCCGGTTCCACCTGATCGAGCGGAATGGCGCGCTGCGGATCGACGCGGAATTCGAACAGACCGCGCAGCGTCATGTGACGCTTGCTCTGATCGTTGATGAGGTTCGCGTATTCCTTGTACGTCTGATACGAGTTCGAACGGGTCGAGTGCTGCAGCTTGGCGATCGCGTCCGGCGTCCACATGTGGTCTTCGCCACGAATGCGGAACGCGTACTCGCCACCGGCGTCGAGCATGTTCGAGAGCACCGGGTTGTCGCCGAAAGCGTCGCGATGCAGACGCACGGCTTCCTCGGCCACTTCGAAGATGCCAATGCCGCCGACGTTCGACGCCGTGCCCTGGAAGTACTTCTGAATCAGTTCCCGCGACAGGCCAATGGCTTCGAAGATCTGCGCGCCCGTGTACGACATGTAGGTCGAGATGCCCATCTTCGACATGACCTTGTGCAGGCCCTTGCCGATGGCCTTCACGAAGTGCTTCACGGCCTTCTCAGGCGTGAGGTCGCCGCCTTGCTTGCGAGCGATCTGCGCGAGCGTTTCCATGGCGAGGTACGGGTGGACGGCTTCTGCGCCGTAGCCCGCGAGCAACGCGAAGTGGTGCACTTCACGCGCCGAACCGGTTTCGACCACCAGACCCGTGCTCGTACGCAGCCCCTGCGCGACCAGATGCTGGTGCACGGCCGACGTGGCGAGCAGCGCGGGAATCGCGACCTGCTCGCGATTCGTCAGGCGATCCGAGACGATCAGGATGTTGTAGCCCGACTTCACGGCATCGACGGCTTCCGCGCACAGCGATGCGAGACGCGCTTCGATCCCTTCCTTGCCCCACGCGACCGGATAGCAGATGTTCAACTCGTACGAGCGGAATTTGCCGCCGGTGTACTTGTCGATGTGACGGATCTTCGAGATTTCCTTGAAGTCCAGCACCGGCTGCGACACCTCGAGGCGCATCGGCGGGTTGATGTTGTTCGTGTCGAGCAGGTTCGGCTTCGGACCGATGAACGACACCAGCGACATCACCATGTTTTCGCGGATCGGGTCGATCGGCGGGTTCGTCACCTGCGCGAACAACTGGCGGAAGTAGTGGTAGAGCGTCTTGTTCTTGTTGCTCATGACCGCGAGCGGGCTGTCGTTGCCCATCGAGCCCACGGCTTCTTCGCCGTTGATCGCCATCGGCGTCATCAGCAGCTTCACTTCTTCCTGGGTGTAGCCGAACGCCTGCTGCAAGTCGAGCAGCGGCGTGGCCGTGTCGTGATGTACGCCCGCTTCTTCGACCTTCGGCTCGATCTCGTCGAGCTTGATGCGCACGGCGTCGATCCAGCTCTTGTAAGGCTTCGCGTTGGCGAGGTTGTCCTTGAGTTCCTTGTCGTCGATGATGCGACCCTGATCCATGTCGATCAGGAACATCTTGCCCGGTTGCAGGCGCCACTTCTTGACGATCTTCGACTCGGGAATCGGCAGCACGCCGGACTCCGATGCGAGGATGACGACGTCATCGTCGGTGATCACGAAACGTGCCGGACGCAGACCGTTACGGTCGAGCGTCGCGCCGATCTGACGGCCGTCGGTGAACGCGATGGCCGCGGGACCGTCCCACGGCTCCATCATGGCCGCGTGGTATTCGTAGAAGGCGCGGCGGTTCTCGTCCATCAGCGTGTGCTGCTCCCAGGCTTCCGGGATCATCATCATCACGGCGTGGGCGAGCGGGTAGCCGGCCATCGTGAGCATTTCGAGGCAGTTGTCGAACGATGCGGTGTCCGACTGGCCCGGGTAGATCAGCGGCCAGAGCTTTTGCAGGTCGCTGCCGAGCACGGCCGACGAGATCGCACCCGTGCGGGCGTTGATCCAGTTGACGTTGCCCTTCACGGTGTTGATTTCACCGTTGTGCGCGACCATGCGATACGGGTGCGCCAGCTCCCATGCGGGGAACGTGTTCGTCGAGAAACGCTGGTGAACGAGGGCGAGTGCCGAGACGGTGCGCGGATCGGCCAGATCGCGGTAGTAGCGACCGACCTGATCGCACAGCAGCAGGCCCTTGTAGACGATGGTGCGTGCCGACATCGACGGCACGAAGTATTCCTTGCCGTGCTTGAGCTTGAGCGCCTGAATGCGGTGGCTCGCGGTCTTGCGGATGACGTACAGCTTACGCTCGAGGGCGTCCGTCACCATGATGTCCTGGCCGCGGCCGATGAAGATCTGGCGGATGACCGGTTCGGTCGCCTTCACATTGGGCGACATCGGCATGTCGCGATCGATCGCCACATCGCGCCAGCCCAGCACGACCTGACCTTCCGCCTTTACCGTGCGTTCCAGTTCCTGCTCGCAGGCCAGACGCGACGCGTGCTCCTTCGGCAGGAAAATCATGCCCACGCCGTATTCGCCGGCCGGCGGCAGGGTAACGCCCTGCTTGGCCATCTCTTCGCGGAAGAACTGGTCGGGAATCTGGAGCAGGATACCGGCGCCGTCACCCATCAGCGGGTCGGCACCGACGGCGCCCCGGTGATCGAGGTTTTCGAGGATCTTCAGACCCTGCTCGACGATGGCGTGGCTCTTCACGCCTTTGATATGTGCCACGAAGCCGACGCCGCAGGCATCGTGTTCGTTGGCCGGGTCGTACATGCCCTGTGCGTCCGGCGCCAAGTACGCCTCACCCGGCAGCGCTGCTGCCGTCGCAATCGGTTGCTGTTTCTTTTCCACGAGTTACACCGTCTCTTGGCGAGGCCGCCGCGCGCATGTTCGTCGCGGTCGACCGGGTTAAGTGGGGTTGGCCGGGCGGGCCAGGGCTGCGGATTCGCGCGCGTCGAAGGGCTTTCCAGGTCGTTCTCGTGCGTTGCCACAGCGACCGACTCAGCGCGCACGGTTTTCCGCATCGCACCAATCGGCCGAAGTTGGAATATACGCCATGAAATTCACATTGACAAAAGAATTTAATGGGGTCAGATTCCAATTAAAAACCGCACCAAAAGAAGGCTTGTTTTTATTGGGGTCAGATTAATTCCACCGAGCATAGCACCGACCAAAAGAACAGTGATTTCAATCGCTTGGAGGAAGGAAAGAGATGCGCGACAGGCCGGAATCGGTCTGTCGCGAAATGACTTTAGGCAGGCTCGGGGGCCAATTTACGCGGACGCCCCCGTGTGAGTGGACTCACCCGGCGGTTCGCCGCCAACGACATGCGCGCCTGATATTCCGGTCCACCGAGGAGCCACCCTTTTTGCGTGGCTGTACGCAATGCGTCGACTTCATGCGCCGGAAGCGGGACCGAAAACCCCTCCGCGTAAGCGCGTTGACGCTCGAACGGTGTATTGCCGAGCGCCCAGTAAAGCGCATGGTCCGTCACCAGACTGTCGACCGTGAGACCCACGTGATGGTTGTAACTTGACCACACGTAATTACCCGGCGCGTCGACCAGCCCGGCGCGCACGGGATTGAGTTCGACGTAACGGCTCGCCAGTAACAAATAGTGCTCGGCCTCGATCACGGTCGCCCGATAGCGCCCCTCCCAGAGGGTGCCCGTGCGCTGATGACGACGGTTGAAATAGAGCACGTAGTAGCGCCCCACGGCCTGCAGGGTCGCGGGCAAGCTACGCTCGTCCGCAGGCGTTGCGACCAGATGCAGGTGGTTGGGCATCATGCACCAGGCATGGATGGCCAGCCCATTGGCGCGCGCGGCGTCGCGAAGGCGGTCGTGGAAAACGCGTCGATCCTCGTCGTCGACGAAGATTGCCTGACGGTTATTGCCGCGCAGAATTACGTGCTGCGGCTGACGCGGAATAAAGAGTCTCGGTAATCGGGCCATGCTGATTCAAATGTAATGCTTTAAAGCTCGACATCACGATTCGCGAGAGAGATTCATCATGAAAAATCTCTTTAAATACTGATATCTAGCCAAACCCCGTTGATTCGTACAAAAGTTCTAGATTCGACGATTGCGCCGCGAAATCCCAAGCGCATAATGCATCGAAAAATAAATAAATAATCTTGGGAGGAAAGACAAATGGCAACTCGGACCTATCGGTCCGCGGCGTGTTTATGCGCGCTCGGACTCGGCATTTCCCTGGCGTCCACCGGCGCCAGTGCACAACAGGCCGGCGACAACGTCGTCAACCTCGGCTGGTTCCACATCGCCCCGCAGGACTCCAGCAAACCGATGACCACGAGCGTCACGCAGGAAGGCATCACGCCCGCCCTCGTTCCCTCGAACTTCACGTCACCCGGCAGCGGCGCCAAAGTCAGCAACGCCGACACGCTCGGGCTGGTCATCACCCACTTCTTCACCGACAACATCGCGCTCCAGACCGTGGCCGGTGTTCCCGCCAAGTTCAAGCTCACGGGTCAGGGCGTGATTGCCCCCCCGGGACTGGCCGGTGCGCTCACGAGTATCGACCTCGGCGCGCCACAAAACAACCCGATCGTGCAAAGCGTGCGCCAGTGGAGCCCGGCACTCGTGTTGCAGTATTACTTCGGACAGGCCAATTCGACGATTCGCCCTTTTCTCGGCATCGGCGTGAGTTATACGTTCTTTACCAACGTCAATCTCAATCCGAATTTTGAATCGGCGCTGAATCAGAATTTCGGCAGCGTGCTGGCCTTCACTTCCGGCCACAACGGACCCACGTCGGTCGAAGCCAAATCGTCGGCATCGTGGCAACCGGTGTTCAATGCCGGTCTGTCTTATGCGTTCGACAAGCATTGGGTCGCAAGCGCGTCGGTTTCCTACCTGCCGCTCAAGACCACGGCGAACATCAAGATCAAGGCGCAGGACGGCACCGTGCTCTCGTCCTCGGACGCCGAAATCAAGCTGAATCCGATTGTGACGTTCGTCTCCGTCGGCTACAAGTTCTAAACCCAGCAGGCGGGACGCAAATTGCGTTCCGCAAGTTGCGGCCAGAATATTGGACTCCGCAGTGAATTCCTAAAGCGTGCCTGACATATAAAGGGCACGCTTTTCTTTCGTCCAGCGCTTTTTTCTAAGGGCATTCCATAGGTCGATGCGCGGATACAACACCATTAGAGCGTGGCCTCCAGTCTCTTGCTATCCGTGGATATGCACGGTCGGCATAATGGCCCTGAATTTCATTTACCGAAATTCTCGACAATAAAGAATCTTGAGCAGGAGACGAATCGATGAAGTTGAAGCATTTGACGATTGCTGCCGCGGCTATGCTGACGGCATCGGGGGCCGCCTTCGCACAGCAAGCCGGGGATACGATGGTCAGCGCGGGCTGGTTCCACCTCTCGCCCCAGGTTTCGAGTGACCCGCTGCATGTCACCGGATCGAACGTTCCGGGGCTGGCAACGCTGGTGAACAGCCGCTTGGGCAATACGGGCGCAAATGTCGACGACGCTGACACGCTCGGCCTCACGCTGACGCACTTCTTCACCGACAACATCGCCGTCGAAGGCGTGTTCGGTGTGCCGCCGAAGTTCCGCCTGTATGGAACGGGCAGTCTGGCGCTGCCGGGCGGAGGGTCGCTGGCTTCGGCCAAGCAATGGAGCCCGGCCATTTTGCTGAAGTACTACTTCGGCAAGGCCAACGACACGTGGCGTCCGTTTGTCGGTATCGGTGCGAGCTACTTCTGGTACTCGAACATTGAACTGACGCCGGGCTTCCAGTCGCTGGCGAGCGCTGCTTTGACTGGCGGCCCGGGTGGAAACACCACGGCCTCGCTGACGAACTCGTGGGCGCCGGTGTTCAATGCCGGTCTTAACTGGAATGTCGACAAGCACTGGACCCTCGCGTTCTCGGTGTCGTACATCCCGGTGAGCACGACGGCGAAGCTGACGACCACGCGTGGCCCGATCACGACCACCAGCGAAGCCAAGGTCAAGCTGAACCCGGTGGTGACGTTCCTGTCGCTCGGTTATCGCTTCTAAGTCGCCGCGATGCGACGAAAGTCGCGTCAAGCCGCACCGCAAACGCCGCCTCGTGCGGCGTTTTCGCATTTTTACCCCTCAATCGCGTAACGTCGGCGCATTCCCACAACATCTTCAGCCAACAGGCTGCAACTTTCTTTTTTCGAGAACGGTCTCTTGATGTGTACGCACGCAAGCGGGCCGCGCCATAATGGCCGCTCGCCTCAGGGTTCCACCGGCGTCGGTCTCCTCCCAGGTCCTACCGAGCGCCGCATTTCAATACCACCTTATGGGAGTCTGAAAATGGGAATTGCCTCGAAAGCGGAAACGGCCCTCAACAGCAGTCTGGAAGACGCACGCTTTGCCGGACGGCGTACGGCGCGCGCAGCACGCCTGGCGAGTGGCGACGTGTCGTCCCGTGTCCGTGATCTGCTCGACGATCTGGATCACGCCCTGTCCAACGCCAAGTCCGCCTCCGATGTCGAAGCCTTGCGCGCCGAAATCGGCGACAAACTGCGCCAGGCTCGCAGTGACTTCGGCGACGCACGCGCGAACCTGCGCCGACGCGCCAACGAAGTCTGGGACGAAGCCGATAGCTACGTGCACGAGCGTCCGTGGCAAACCATCGGAACCGTCGCCGCCGTGGCACTGGTGCTCGGCTTTATTGCTGGACGCAGCTAAGTTCCACCGAGCGATGACCCAGACGCCTCATGGCGCGACGACAGGGTCATGGCACGGAGGAAATGAAACAGCCGGCGTATGCCGGCTGTTTTGTTTTGCGTCACGTTAGCGCCGCCTCCCCGACGGCGACATGCATCGCGCGCTCGGCCACCGATCCACGGCCGCAGCAAGACCCTTCGGGCTGACGAGTCATGCGCCGGATTTCCACAGCCCGGAATAACGGGTCATTGCGCAGCGTTCCGAGCGGCGAAACGTGGAATCTTGGAAACGTCGAAGCGTGGAAGCGTCGCAAAGCTCAACCGCCGTTACCGGCCCGGCAACTCAAAGCGTCGGCTCGACGGCAAACAACCGGCGGTACTCCTTGATCGCGTACCGGTCCGTCATGCCGGCCACATAGTGCGCGATCCAGCGCGGTTGATCTTCCGGATTCTCCGGCCGGTAATTCGGCGGCAATAGTCGCGGATCGGTCAGGAAGGCGTCGAACAACTCCTGCACGATACGTTGCGCCTTCGCTGCCATGCGCATGACGAGGTAGTGCCGGTAGAGATTATCGAACAGGAACCGCTTGAGACTGCCCGCCTGCTCACGCATCTCCGCGCTGAACGCGACCAGCGGTCCAGAGGCGCGGACGTCGTCCATCGAGAACGGTGACGCATCTGCCACTCGCTGCCGAGTCGTGGCAATGAGATCGACGATCAGGGCGTTGATGATGCGACGCGTCGTCTCATGCACGAGTCGTCGCCCCGAGATATCGGGCCACGCGAGCCTGGCCTCTGCACAATAGCGCTTCCAGAGCGGCACATCGTCGAGCTGTTCGAGCGTCAACAGGCCGGAGCGCACACCATCGTCGATGTCGTGATTGTTGTAGGCGATCTCGTCGGCGAGATTGGCAATCTGCGCTTCGATGCCAGGCTGGCGTCCCTTGAGAAAGCGTTCGCCCAACTCGCCGAGTCCGCGAGCATTGGCCCGCGAACAATGTTTGAGGATGCCTTCGCGCGTTTCAAAGCAGAGATTCAACCCGTTGAAGCCACCGTAATGCTCTTCGAGTTCATCGACGACGATGAGGCTTTGCAGATTGTGCTCGAAGCCGCCATATGCCTGCATGCAGCCATTAAGGGCGTCCTGCCCGGCATGTCCGAATGGCGTATGCCCGAGGTCATGCGCCAGCGCGATGGCTTCGACGAGATCCTCATTCACACGCAGGTTGCGCGCAATGGAACGGCCTATCTGGGCGACCTCGAGACTGTGCGTCAGGCGGGTGCGAAACAGATCGCCTTCGTGGTTCACAAAGACTTGCGTCTTGTATTCGAGGCGACGGAACGCCGTTGAATGAATGATCCGGTCGCGATCGCGCTGAAACTCGGTACGTGTGGTTGACGCCGGCTCGGGGAATCGCCGTCCACGTGACGCGCCGGAGCGCGCCGCGTAAGGGGCAAGCGACGCTTCGTAATCGATCATCGCCAGCCCCTCATCTCAAACGTTGGCGCGCAGCGTAGCGCGCAGTTCGGCATCTGGCACGCTCGTCATGAACGCTTGCCCCAACCGATTGAGTAGCACGAAGCGGATATCGCCGCCCTCGGCCTTCTTGTCGACGCGCATCAAATCGATGTAGCGATCTTCGCCCAGGTCCGGTCCGGTGACCGGCAACTTGGCCGCGGCAACCAGCGCCTTGATGCGCGGCACCATGGCTTCGTCGATGAAGCCCAGACGCGCAGACAGATCGGCCGCCATCACCATGCCGCAGCCGACCGCTTCACCGTGCAACCATTCGCCGTAACCCAGTCCGGCTTCGATGGCATGTCCGAATGTGTGGCCGAAGTTGAGCGTGGCGCGCAGGCCCTGCTCGCGCTCGTCGCTGGCCACCACGGCGGCCTTGATTTCGCATGAGCGCTGCACGGCGTGGGTCAGCGCCGCCGTGTCACGGCCATTGAGTTCGTCGATATTGGCTTCGATCCAGTTGAAGAACGTCTCGTCGGCAATGGCGCCATGCTTGATGACTTCCGCCATGCCGGCGGCAAGCTCCCGGTCGGGCAAGGTGGACAGGGTGCCGATGTCGGCCAGCACCGCGCTGGGTTGCCAGAACGCGCCGATCATGTTCTTGCCCAGCGGATGGTTAATGCCCGTCTTGCCGCCGACGGACGAGTCGACCTGCGCGAGCAACGTCGTCGGTACCTGCACGAAGGGCACGCCGCGCATGTAGCACGCTGCGGCGAAGCCCGTCATGTCGCCAACGACACCGCCCCCCAGCGCAATAAGGGTGGCTTTGCGATCCGCCTGAGCGCCGAGCAACTCGTCGAAGATCAGGTTGAGCGTCTGCCAGTTCTTGTGCGCCTCGCCATCGGGCAGCACAGCGAGCACGACGCGTTTGCCCAGGCGTTGCAGCGTCTGTGCAACCTGTTCGGCGTAAAGCGGCGCGACGGTCGTGTTCGTGACGATCACGGCGTGCGTGCCACGCACATGCGGTGCAAACAGCGCGTCCTGCTTGAGCAGTTCCGTGCCGATGTGAATGGGATAGGCGCGATCGCCAAGGTCGAGTTTCAGGGTAATCATGCCGCTTTCATGCCACGAGTTGGCTTGTTGTCATGTTCAGCGATATCGCTTCGAGTTGGTCGAGTTAGTCGCGCCAGTCGATTAATTGGGTCGACTGCGTCGGTCGGTCACGTCAGTCGATCACGTCGGTCGATATCAGCCTGCAAAGGTATCACGGGGTGGTCGCGCGGGTTCGGCTTCTGTCGCCTCGTCGTCACCAACAGTTCGCGGCGAACCCAACGTGCCGGACATACTGGACGCGCCAGCCGCGCTGGAGACGCCGCTGGCGTCGGAACGCACACCGTCTTCCGCCCCGACGCTTTGCGCCGTCTGCGCGTCTACCGCCGCCGACACATCCCAACGCGCGACATCAGGGCCGCCGACGTTATCGGCATCGCGCGCACTCTGCTCGCGGCGTTCGTTGTGCTCGTGGTGCTTGTGATGCACATTGGCGGCGTCCTTCGCGTCGCTGGCCTCATGCGCCCTCTCGGCAAGCGGGCTGGCCTCGCCGTCGGTCGAACCCACAGCGTCGGTCGCGGCAGTTGCATCGCACGCGTCCGAGGCCTGCGACGACACGGCTGGGCTTGCCGGCACGATGCCCGCGACCTCCAACTGCATCAGCACCATGTTGACCAGGGCATTGACGCTCGGCCGCCCCGTCTCGATGATGAACGTCGCACACTCTCGATAGAGTGCGTCGCGCTCCTGGTACAACTGTTCGAGCCTGGCACGCGGGTCCGCCGTTTGCAGCAACGGACGATTCTTGTCGCGACGCGTGCGCAACCAGAGATCGTGCGGATTGGCTCGCAGATACACCACTGTGCCGCGCGATTTGATGTACTCGCGGTTTTCCGCGCGCAACACGGCGCCCCCGCCCGTGGCGAGAACGATGCCATTGCGTTGTGTGAGTTCGTCGATGGTCTGGGTTTCGCGCTGGCGAAAGCCTTCCTCGCCTTCGTGCTCGAAGATGACCGGAATGCGCACGCCGGTGCGCGCTTCGATTTCGTGGTCGGAGTCATAGAACTGCCGTCCGAGACGTCGCGCCACTGCGCGTCCGACCGTGGTCTTGCCCGCCCCCATCAGTCCGACAAGTATTACGTTTTCCAGCATAAATCGCTGATATTTGGGTTCCAATCCCTGATGATACCGGTATCTGCGTCGGGCGTGCGGACCGCGTCGCCTCGGGGAACACCCCGATGAGACGAGGATGTTCACGCGGAAGGTCGTCCGACCGGGGCTCCGTTCGAGGCGATGGCACGGAGCCTGCCGTGGAATCGGGCCACTCGCGGGGCTCGAACCGTGTCGAATCTGGTGATTTTCGACGCTCAGAGTCGTCGTACGCGATCGAGCGGCGCGAGTCTTGCCAACCTTGCCAACCTTGAGAGCCTTGCGAATCCAAGGCCGGCGCCTCGTCCGGCACCACACTTGGGGTCAGAAACACCAGCAATTCCGTGCGGCGGTCTTCGTTGGCGCGGTTGCGAAAGAGTGCGCCCAGCACAGGCACCTCGCCCAGCCAGGGCACCTGCGCCTGATTGTCGCGACGCACTTCCTGATAGATGCCCCCGATGGCCACCGTACCGCCGTCCTCCACCTGAACCTGTGTCCGCACGTGACGCGTGTCCACGGCAAACCCTTCCCCAACAGCTTGCCCGACGCCATCCTTGCGCACATCCACATCCAGAATCACCTGACCGTCCGGCGTGATCAACGGCGTGACTTCGAGTCTCAGCGTGGCTTTACGGAACTGGATGGACGCCGTATTGCGACGCCCACTACGGATCTGATAGGGCAATTCCGTGCCCTGCTCGATCAGCGCCTGCACCTTGTCTGCCGTGACGACCCGGGGACGCGAAACGACCCGACCGCGCCCGCTCGTCTCCAACGCGGAAAGCTCCAATTGCAGGAAGCGGCTTGCGGAGCGTCCAAACAAGGTGATGGCGAGGCTCGGTGGCGTCAGTCCTGCCAGCGCTGCCGCCGGAAGTCCGACACCCACGGCGCTTTCCGGGGGAGGCCCGGAGCCGCGGTTACGATCGGTGCCGTTCGCGTGTAGATCGCCGCCGAAGTCGCCTGCGTCGCTCGTCGTAGGTCGCCTGGCGCCCCCGGTTCCGGCCTCTCCGTGCGCGCCTGCGAGCCGGACACCCAGCGACTCGCTGAACCGATCGTCCGCCTCGACGATGCGGGCCTCGATCAGTACCTGCCGCACGGGGACGTCGATTCGCGCAATAAACGACGCCAGAGCATCGAGCCGTTCCGGCAAGTCGGTCACAAACAGCTGATTCGTGCGCGGATCGGCAATCACACTACCGCGAGATGACAATAACCGCTCTGCCTTGCTGCCCTTCTCTCCGAGGATGATGTCCTTGAGCGCCTGAGCGCGAGGGTAATTCAGGGTAAAGCGACGGCCCGACAACGGTAGCAAGGCCTCACGTTTGGCTGCCGCCTCCAACTGCGACTGCTCATCGGCCAGCAGATCGGCGCGCGGCGCAATCCAGTCGACACCGTTGACGGTGCGCACGCCAAGCCCCGCGCTTCGGACCATGATGTCGAATGCGGCCGCAACGGTCACGCCTTGCACGTCCACGTCGAGACGTCTCGTGACACCCTCACCGATTACCACGCTACGCCCGGTCAGCCGCGCGAAAGCGCGCAGCGCATCGGCGGCATGCGCACCATGAAGGGTCACGTCGACCGTTGTGGCGTCGGAATCGGTTGCCAGATCGCCAGCGGAGCGCGAACCGCCGTCGTCTTTCACAACGCCATTGCTGCTGCCTCGGTCGCTCCACGTTGCCGTCAAACCGGCCGACGCGGTACGCCGAAGCACGACGTAGCGGGTGCCGGCCCGCATGGAACCGACAGGCGTGGTGTCGTCCTCAGGGGCGGTTGGGGACGCCGGGGACATTGTCACGGCGTCCTGTGCGGCGCGGCGCGTCAACGGTGTGCGAAAGACATCGACAGTCTCGGCAGGCGTTTGCCATGGCGCGGACGGTGGCGGCAATACCGGCCAGGACGCCGCCGAGACCATATCCATCGCGGACATCGCACCGTTAAGCTCAGTGGGACGTCGCCAACGGTACGCCGACACCATCACCGTCAGCGTGGCATCGGTACGATCCCGGTCGTCCGCGTCGGCTTTCGCTGATCCCGCCGATCCCGCCGCCATGCGAGGTCCCTGCATGGTGAGTTGATCCACGGCCAAATGACGGGGGACGCCGTCGATTTCGGCAAGCCAGCGAAGCAGGTTCGCGACGAGCCCCCGAACACGGATTTCGGCACGCTCCACCTCCAGCGACTCGGACGTCTCGGACGCCTCGGACGCCCCGGACGGCCCGGATGGCCCGGGGCGCGCAAACTCCAGCACCAGTCCCGCGCGCGCAACCAGTCGCTCGAGGTCCGCTCGCCATGCATTATGAGCGTCGTCATCCGCATCGGTTGACGATATCGGTGCCAATGTCGGCCGCAATGTCGGTGGCGATATCGCCAGCGATGTGGGCAGCGATGCCCGCGCAAATGCCTCTGGCGACGCATCGACTGCATCCCTGGCGGGCGATCCGGCGATCGGCAATAACCGCTGCCACGCCAGAGTCTGCGCCTCAGCCTCTCGAAGGCGCGTCGCTAACTGAGGTAACTGCCGCGCAGCGTCGTTGGCGCGATCCAGCGCATGCCGTTCCCCGTCGAGGCTATTTTTCAGCGACGCCCACGCGGTCAATCCGGCGAGCCACCAGATCGAACATGCCACGAGGAATCCGGTCACACCGACGGCGATCGCAACACCCCAGCGTAGGGAACGAGCCCACTCCACCGGCGACACCGACAGCCATGCCGCCCATCTCGAACGCCAGCGTTCCTTCACCTCGAGAAACATGTCGCGCACGTCATCCGGCGGATGATTCTCACCGTACATCGGGCACCTCCGTGATCACACGCTCGGTGTCGGCAATGCCGGTGAGCACCGGCGAAGCCTGCGGCTGTCTGAGCTCGATTCGCAATGTGAAACGGCGAATATTCGGCACGGCGACCGACGTGTCACCCCCCGTCCACTGGCGTCGTATGCTCTCGGGCACCACGCTCGACTCGACCTCGGCGACCTTGCGCACCCACGGCAGCGCGCGCAGTCGCTTTTGCGTCTCCCGCACCCGCGATTGCGTCGTCGCATAGCCCTCGATTCGAAGATGCTCGTCGACCGTTTTCACGAGCGTCAGTCGAACGCCATCGGCACACGCACGCATGACGTCCAGCAGCCGATAAGCCGCAGGTTGCCGGCGCTCGACGAGCGTCACCGCCGCGTGGCGGTGCGCGATCATCTCGGCGAGTCGACGTCGCGTTACCTCGAACGCTGCGGATTCCGCACGCAGGTTTTGGCGCGCTTCGCGCCATGCGGCCGCCTGCGCGCGCGCTTCCTGACGCTGATGCAAATCCCACGCGATCGGCACCGTCGAGATCAAAGCACCACACACGGCGATGCCCATCCAAATGCGAAACTGGTATCGAAAATCCTGGCGACGCCGTTCGGCCAACGTAGGCAGGAAATCCAGCGGGGGTAATTCGGCGCTTACTCGCATGACACCCCCTGCATGGACATGGCGCGCAACGCCAGTCCGTACGGTACGGCAAGCGTCGTGCCCTGCGCCGCGGGCTGATAACGCGAACCGGCAGGCGCCGCAGTTCGTCCGCGAGCCGCCACATCGAAAAGATCCACGTTATCGAACGCCTCGGCGGCATCAGTGGCCTCAGTGGCATCTGAGGCGTCGAAAGCGTCTAAAGCGTCTAAAGGCGCAAATGGGTAGACCGCGATGCCGCACGCCGACGCCACGGCCTCGCAGATTGCAGCGAGTTCGCCCGGCGTTGCTTCCTGCACCACGAGATGTATCGCCTGGGGAACCACCGGCAGCTTCGTCGACAGCTCTCGAATCACACTTGCCAAGGCTTCGGGATGACCGTCGACGCCGTCAAATCGCTCGCTGACATCGGCAACGCACCGTTGTCCGTCAAATACTGCCAGCTCGATTTCACGGGCATCGATCTGCAACAGCGCGGCCGGAGTCACCGTTCGCGGTGCGTCGGTCGTCGGCGCATTGGGTGTGCGCTCACGTGCCTCCGAACGGGCGCTCAGAAAGGCACGTCGCCCGGCTTTATGCGCCGCATCGATGGCGTGAGGGCGCAAGCCCGACATCTCCATGACCGCAATGCGATCGTCGACGAGCGTCGCCTCACAGGCGTACAGCCTGAGCCGATGGCTGCCGGGGTCTGCCCATGTGACGCCCACCCGGCTTCGCAAGTCGGGCTCCCCGTCCCCGGGCAGGAGTAGCGCCGCGCGCCGCTCACACCATGCACGCAACGCGCGCGGAGGCAACCCCGACGGGCAATCGACAACCCGCGTCTTCAGACCGTGTGACGGCAGCGCCAGCACCACGATGTCGTCCTGCAAATCCTCGATGCGCATGGCCGAGCGCTCCAGCATTTCCACCAACCGGCGCGCGACGGCTTCAGGCTTCACGATCTGCGGGCCACGCAGCATGCCATCTTCGAGCGCCGCGCTTCCATAGGCGTCGACACGCAACTGCGCGCTTCCTGCCACGCGCGTCATGCGAACGAATTGCATGCTCCCGGCGTCAAAGTGAATGCCGCAACCGCCCCCTGCCTTGCGCGGCAACATTGCCGCCAGCCGATGACCCATGTGACGCACGCTTCGCAGCACCGCCGTAACCATGACCGCCTCCCTTCCCTCGTCGTATCGATGCGATCGATGCTATCGGTCGTGGCACGACGGTCCAATCGGACGATTCCGAGTTTTTGCGGCATAACGGCCGACGATATGCCGTTTCGGAATTCATGCCGTTTTCGACTCGGCCGATTCCTAGCCTCCATAGGCGCAAACTCCGATTTCGGGGGCCCGCCGAGGGTGGTCACGGGTCGTTCGTTATAATCGGCCCATCGTTTTTTCCGGTTCCCCCATGGCAAGCACACCCCAAACCGAGACACCCCGCGACAAGCGTCCGCCCAAACCGCGCCGCTCCATCTGGCTGCGCCTCGCCCTTTGGTTCGTAGGCCTTATCGCTGCGATGGTCGTATGTGGCGCGTTGCTCGCGGGGTACGTTCTGGTAGTCATGACGCCGCAATTGCCGTCACTGGACACCATCGTCGATTACCGGCCGAAGATTCCGTTGCGCATTTACACTGCCGACGAAATCCAGATCGGGGAATTTGGAGAGGAGCGCCGGAATCTCGTGCGCTTCGCCGACATTCCCGACGTCATGAAAAAGGCCGTGCTTGCCATCGAAGACGACCGTTTCTATCAGCACGGCGGCGTGGATTTCATCGGAATTTTCCGTGCGGGCGTGGCGAACTTCACGCGTGGCGGTTCCTCCCAGGGCGCCAGCACGATCACGATGCAGGTCGCGCGCAACTTCTTCCTGTCGAGCGAGAAGACGTACACGCGCAAGATTTATGAGGCCCTGCTCGCGTACAAGATCGAATCTCGCCTGTCGAAAGATCAGATTCTTGAGCTCTACATGAATCAGATCTACCTCGGCGAGCGGGCCTACGGCTTCGCCAGCGCGGCACGCGTGTATTTCGGCAAGGACCTGAAGGACATCACGCTCGCGGAAGCCGCCATGCTCGCCGGACTGCCGAAGGCGCCTTCGGCGTACAACCCGATCGTCAATTACAAGCGGGCGCGCGTCCGCCAGGAATACATCCTGAAGCGCATGTACGATCTCGGGTACGTGTCGAAGGCCGAATACGATCAGGCGATTGCGCAGGAGATGGTCGTGCGCGGGCTGGGCAGCGAGTTCAGCGTACATGCCGGATATGTCGCGGAAATGGTGCGCCAACTCCTCTACGCACAGTTCAAGGACGAGATTTACACGCGCGGCTTCAACGTCTACACGACCATCAATTCGGCAGACCAGGAAGCGGCGTACGAAGCGCTACGCGCCGGCGTCATGGCCTACGAGTTGCGCCATGGCTATCGCGGCCCCGAAGCCAATATCGACTTGCCGGACGGCAAGGACGAACGCGAGCAACTGATCGACGACACCCTGGTGGAGCACCCGGACAGCGGCGACATGGTCGCGGCCGTGGTCCTGTCGGCAACGCCGCAGCAGGTGAAGGCGGTATTGCTCAACGGGGACGATGTCACCGTTACCGGAGACGGACTGCGCTTTGCCGCCGCCGGCCTGAGTGCCAAGGCCCAGCCGAAGCAGAAGATTCGCGCAGGCTCGGTGATTCGCGTGACGAAGGACGCCAAGGACAACTGGCGCATCGTGCAGATGCCCGACATCGAAGCAGCGTTCGTCTCGCTCGATCCGCAAAACGGCGCGATCCGTTCGCTCGTCGGCGGCTTCGACTTCAACCGGAACAAGTTCAATCACGTCACGCAGGCATGGCGTCAGCCGGGTTCCAGCTTCAAGCCGTTCATCTACTCGGCAGCGCTCGAAAAGGGATTCGCACCGGCAACCATCATCAATGACGCGCCGCTGTATTTCACGGCGGCGCAAACGGGTGGACAACCGTGGGAGCCTAAGAATTACGGCGGCGGCTTCGATGGACCGGAACCGATGCGCGTCGCGTTGATGCGCTCGCGCAACCTCGTATCGATTCGTATTCTTCAGAGCATTACGCCCGGGTACGCGCAGAAGTTCATCGGTCGATTCGGGTTCGAAGCCGACAAGCACCCCGCCTATCTGCCGATGGCGCTCGGTGCCGGCATGGTCACCCCGTTGCAGATGGCAAGCGGCTATGCGGTGTTCGCGAACGGCGGCTTCCGGGTGAATCCGTTTATCGTGGCCCGCATCACGGACTCAAAGGGCAACGTCATCATGGAAGAAAAGCCGACCACGGCCGGGGACGAGTCGATCCGCGCCATTCCGGCGCGCAATGCGTTCCTCATGAATTCGATGCTGCATGACGTTGCCACGCGCGGTACGGCGGCCAAGACCAATGCGCTCAAGCGCAGCGACCTCGCCGGCAAGACGGGCACGACGAACGACTCGCACGACGCGTGGTTCGCGGGCTATCAGTCTCAATTGGTCGGCGTGGCCTGGATCGGCTTCGATCAGCCGCGAAACCTTGGGGACAGGGAAACTGGTGGCGGCTTGGCGCTGCCGATCTGGATCGACTACATGTCGAAAGCACTGCGTGGCGTGCCGGAAGCGACGCGCCCGATGCCACCGGGCATCATTCAGGCGAACGGCGACTATTTCTATGACGACTATCCGCCGGGTCGCGCCGTGAGCACGGTGGGACTGAGCGCAGAACCGGCGCCGGACGGCTCGGCGTCGCCAGGGCCATCAGGTGCGCTGCCCGGTCAGATGCCGGCCCAGTCGGGACCGGCGCCAGCACCCGCACCGGTCGACCGTCAGGAACGTCAGCGCATCCTGGATATGTTTAACAGCAAGCCCTGACGCGCCCGTGAATCAGCCGGCCTGAAGCGTCACGGTCTCGCCGGCCTGCTGCGATGCAAAGCGCGACAAGGCTTCGAACAATTCGGAGTCGTCGCGCGTATCGCGCCACTTGTCGCCCTTCAGGCGGAAGTGGAAGCCACCCGAACGGGCGGCGATCCAGATCTCGCTCATCGGTGTTTGGACGTTGACGATGATCTTGCTACCGTCGTCGAATTCGAGCGTCAGCACGTTGCCGGTACGCTCGCAATCGATGTCGACATCACTGTCGTCGACGACCGCCTCGACAGCCGCCTCGACCTGCGCCAGCACTGCCTCTGCGAGCGCCAGGAATTCACTTTCCGTCATGCTAAACTCCACGGTTTGCGTCATCGCTTGCATGCCGCACCACGCGGCGATACCCCCATGACTGCACCTATTCGAACCTGCGCGATTGTAGCGTCGATTGCCCTTTTGAGCGTATTGGCGGGCTGTGGCCAGGCCGGTCCGCTGTACCTGCCGGCGCGTCCGGTGAAACCGACCCCGCCTCCGGGAGCACCGGTTCCGCCGCCGCCGCTCGTACCCGAGCCGCAACGTGGACCCTCGGTCGAAGTACCACCCGCCGCGTCGCTGCCGGCGGCAAAGTCGGAATAAGCGAAATTAGCCGACATTGATCGACGTTGCCTTGCGGTTAACCGACGTCACGCAAGTCCGATCATAAATTGCCGAAGCGAGACGACTTCGGCAATACCGGCACCCGTTGTTGAGCCATGGGCTGCAGTCGTCTCCGTTGCCCCAGTTGATTACCGAGTTTTTGCGATGTCCGACGCCATCTTTTCCTACCGCGACGACGTACTCCATGCCGAAGGCGTAGCACTGCCCGCGCTCGCCGAGCGCTTCGGCACGCCGCTTTACGTCTATTCGAAGGCTGCCCTGACGAATGCCTATCAGGCATACGCCAAGGCCTGCGAAGGCCGCAACGCGGCGGTGCATTACGCCGCTAAAGCCAACTCGAATCTTGCAGTGCTCGGCGTGTTCGCCAAGCTGGGGGCGGGCTTCGACATCGTGTCGGCCGGAGAACTGGCCCGCGTGATCGCCGCTGGCGGCGACCCGACGCGCGCCGTGTTTTCGGGCGTGGGCAAACATGCCGACGAAATGCGCTTCGCGCTGGAAAAGGATGTCTTCTGCTTCAACGTGGAGTCGCGTCCGGAACTCGACCGGCTCAATGAAGTGGCGGGGCAAGTCGGCAAGCGCGCGCGCGTGTCGCTGCGCGTGAATCCGAACGTGGACGCCAAGACGCATCCCTACATCTCGACGGGGCTGCGCGGCAACAAGTTCGGGGTGGCGTATGAAGAAGCGTTTGACGCCTACCGCGCGGCCGCTGCCATGCCGAATCTGGAGGTGGTCGGCATCGACTGCCATATCGGCTCGCAAATCACCGAAATCTCTCCGTATCTCGACGCGACCGACAAGGTGCTCGATCTGGTCGAAAGGCTTGAGAGTGCGGGTATTTCGCTGCATCACATCGATGTGGGCGGCGGATTGGGAATCACCTATACGGACGAAACGCCCCCGGACATCACGGCGTTCGCGACCACGCTGCTCGATCACATCGCCCAGCGCGGCCACGGCCATCGTCAGGTGTTGTTTGAGCCGGGTCGCTCGCTCGTCGGCAACGCCGGCGTGCTGCTCACACGTGTCGAATTCCTCAAGCACGGCGAGACGAAGAACTTCGCCATCGTCGATGCGGCGATGAACGATCTGGCGCGCCCCGCGATGTACGAGGCGTATCACGGCATCGATCCGGTCGAGCGTCGCACCGGTGAGCTCGCGACTTATGACGTCGTCGGCCCCGTGTGCGAGAGCGGCGACTGGCTCGGGCGGGACCGCGCGCTGGCCATTGCGCCCGGTGATCTGCTCGCCATTCGCTCCGCCGGCGCCTATGGTTTCACGATGAGTTCGAACTACAACACGCGCCCGCGCGCCGCCGAAGTCATGGTCGACGGTAACGAAGCCCACCTCGTACGCGAACGTGAAACGGTCGAATCGCTGTTCGCCGGTGAACGCCTGCTCCCCGCGGGCGTCTGATCCGCGAGTCTCTGCCGCTGACCCTTCGCGGGCACTTCGCCTACCCCTCGTCTACCCTTCGCCGACCGTTTTTCGCCTGCGAAGCGCCCAGAACAACCGGGCGCCGAGCAGGCCCGCCACCACGATCGCATAGATCGCCGGCTGGGCAAGATCGTTTTTGCCCGCCTTCATCCACCAGTAGTGCAGGATCGCCAGCACCGCGATCGCGTAAATTGCGCGGTGCAGCCGTTGCCAGCGCCGCCCGCCCAGACGTCGGACCATCGCGTGCGGCGATGTCAGCGCCAATGGCACCATCAGGACGAACGCCGCAAATCCCACCGTAATGAATGGCCGCTTCCCCGTGACGTCACGCAGGATGCTGCCCCAGTCGAACCACTGGTCCAGCCAGAAGTACGTGGCAAAGTGCAAAGCGCCGTAAAAGAACGCGAAAAGGCCGAGCATGCGGCGAAAGCGTAGCCACCACGAAAAACCGGTCAATCGCCGCAGAGGTGTCACGGCAAGGGTGATGCAGAGCATGACCAGCGTCCACGTTCCCGTCGAGCGCGTGATGAATTCGACGGGGTTCGCGCCCAATCGGTCCGTGAATCCGTAGAACACGAGCCGCAGCAACGGCAACAGCGCCACGCCGAAAACGACGACCTTCGTCCGCGCGACCCAGCGTTGTGCGGGCCGCTGCCCCGCCGACGCATGCGCAGTCGCAGTTCCAGCGCGGCGCAATTCGGCAGAGGGCTGGGAGGGAGGTTGGGAGGAGGACGTCGGCACAGTGTGTCGGCTCAGAAAAACTTGCGCAGGTCCATGCCCTGATACAGGCTCGCTACCTGGTCTCCATAGCCATTGAACATCAACGTCTTTCGTTTCGGCGTGAAAATGCCGCCTTCGCCGATGCGACGCTCAGTGGCCTGGCTCCAGCGCGGATGATCCACGTCGGGGTTCACATTCGAGTAGAAGCCGTACTCGTCAGGCGCGGCGCGATTCCAACTCGTCAACGGCATCTTCTCGACAAAACGGATCTTCACAATGGACTTCGCGCTCTTGAACCCGTATTTCCAGGGCACGACCATGCGCACCGGCGCACCATTCTGGTTCGGCAACACCTCGCCGTACAAACCAAACGTCAGCAACGACAGCGGATGCATGGCCTCGTCCATGCGCAGGCCTTCCACATACGGCCAACTCAGCACCGGATACGACAGGCCTGGCATCTGCTTCGGATCGGCAAGCGTGACGAATTCCACGTATTTCGCGTTGCCCGTCGGCTGCACCCGCTTTATCAGTTCGGACAAGGGATAGCCGATCCAGGGAATGACCATCGACCATCCCTCCACACAACGGTGCCGATATACCCGCTCTTCTTGCGGCGCAAGCTTGAGCAGCGAATCGAGATCGTAGATCTTTGGCTGTTTCACCTCGCCCTCGATCGCCACCTGCCACGGACGCGGCTGGAGCGTGCCCGCACGGCGCGACGGGTCGGACTTGTCCGTGCCGAATTCGTAGAAATTGTTGTAGGTCGTGACATCCTTGACGCCGGTCGGCTTGTCCGTCACGACGTAGCGGTTATTGCGTGTGGCCGAGAGACTGGGCAACCCGGTACCGGGGCTATCGGCCGCAAGCACGCCCGATGGCAGAACACCCAGCGCAGCGCCGCCAAGGCCTGTCAACCCCAGACCGGACGCTTGCAGAAAGCGCCGCCGTCCGGTCGCCACATCCCGCGGCGTAATACTGCTCGCCGGGATATCCGTGCCGCGCAGTGTCGACTTGTTCGTACTCATGATGCCCTCCGGACGTGCTCGCTTTGCCATTGTCGCCGCAACTGTTGCCACGCCTGTCGCGGCAACCACTACGGCCTGCGCTTGCCGATGCCTGCAGCGACAAGCCGCCGCCCGCCGGTATCGGCGCGATATCCGCTGGGACCGGCGTGCGCGCGGCGCTGTTCCCGCCGACACAGTGCGGCAAATCATACGACACGATGAAAAAAGCCGCCGACACTCGCGTGCGGCGGCTTTCCAAACCCTGTCCTGCGGGCGACGGGAACGTCAGAGTTGCCCGTAGCTATGCAATCCCGAGAGGAACATGTTCACGCCAAGGAAAGCGAACGTCGTGATCAGGAGCCCGGTCAACGACCACCACGCAGCCACAACACCGCGAAGCCCCTTCATCAGACGCATATGCAGCCAGGCGGCATAGTTCAGCCAGACGATCAGCGCCCACGTCTCCTTCGGGTCCCAGCTCCAATAGCCGCCCCAGGCATCTGCGGCCCACAGCGCACCGAGAATCGTGGCGATCGTGAAGAAGGCGAACCCGACGGCGATGGCCTTGTACATCACGTCGTCGAGCAATTCGAGCGACGGCAGACGCGAGGAGAAGAACCCGCTGTCGGCTTGCTTGCCGCTGGCAACCAGGCGCTTGTTCTCGCCTGACTTGAGCAGATAGGCGACAGCGACCATCGCCGCGAGCGCAAACGTGCCGTAACCGATAAAGTTGGCCGGCACGTGGATCTTCATCCACCAGCTTTGCAGCGCGGGCACGAGCGGCTGAATTTCGTACGCGCTTCGCGCCACGCTGTACCAGAGGTTGAAACCGACGGCCGCGCTGATCACGAGCAGGACGAACGGCCCCAGCGAGCGCGTTTCGTAGCGTTGCTCGTAATACAGATAGAACAGCGCAGTGATCAGGCAGAAGAGCACGAACACTTCGTACAGATTGGAGATGGGGATATGCCCCACATCCGCTCCGACGAGATACGACTCGTACCATCTCACCATCATGCCGGTGAAGCCCAGCAACACGGCCGCCCAGCACAGCGACGAACCGACGCTCGCACCGAACGGCGAGCGGGCGAGCAGACCGCCCCAATAGAAAAGCGTTGCGAGGAAGAACAGTGCACTCATCCACAGGATGGCGGACTGACTCGACAGGAAATACTTGAGAAAGAACGCCTGATCGGCACGCGCCAGGTCGTGGTGATACATGCCGATGCCCGAGAGCGCGAGAATCGCGATCCCCGCCATCAACCAACGCACCGACCGCCAGTGCCAGCCGAGCAACGCAAAGGTCGGCACCGAGAGCACCAGAATCGTGTGCTCGTAGTAATCCATGTAGTGGCCGTAGCGATTGAGCGCGAAGCCCGCGCCGAGCGCGAGCGCCAGCGCGAACAGCCAGTCGCCGATGCTGCGGCGTCGCAGCCACGAGATCTCTGAATAGCCCTGGGATAGCTCCATCTGTCTCACCTTCATCGTTTTGTGACGATCTCGTCCATCTCCGCCTTCGTGCGGGCGAATTCCTTTTCGAAATCCAGCGTGCGACGCGTGGTCGACACGGCCATCAACACCGAACTGCCGCCTTCGGGCGTGTCCTTGACCCACAGCCACAACCGCCGCTCGCGAACGTAGAACATCGAAAAGATGCCGAGCACGAGCAGCAAGCTGCCAAGATACACGATCTTCTTGCCCGGAGAGCGCGTGAGCTGGAAGACGCTCGCCTGGATCTGGTCGAACGAGTCGAGTTGCAGGAACACCGGCGCGTCATACAGGAAATTGTCCGACAAGGCGTTGGTGGCCGTGTGCACGAAGCGCTCGGTCTCAGGCGACGGTGCAACGGCCGGCAGTCCCGCCTGTTCGCGCGCCACCTGCCACAGTTGCCAGATCGTCCCGTCGAGAATCCGTCGGAACATGTCCGCTGCGCTCGATTGCTGATCCGGCGGCACTTTCTCGTTCACGAATTCTGCAATGGCCTGCAGGCCGCCCGTCGCATGACCGTTTTTGCTCGCCGGCATGGCGCCCGAGAACAAATCGAGTTCGCGCTTGGCGCTTTCCTGCAATTGCGCCCGCAAATCGGCCGACGTCTGCGCCGGCAACGATTGCGCCGCAAAGCGACGGGCAGCCTCGGCACGGGCACCGTCATCCTGAAGTGCGGCGCGCAACAACATCCACTGTTTGACGGAACCCTCGGCATCCGCCGGAATGCGCAGATACTGGAACGGCCCGTCCGGGGTATCACGCACGCCCGTCATGAACACGCGCTCGCCGTCTTCCACGAGAATCGGCAGCATGTAGTTGCGGTACTCCTTCGCTTGGCCGCTGCGATCTCGCACCTTGTACTGCACCGACGGACCGACGTTGCGCAGGTCCTTGCCCAGATCCGTGCGCGCTCCGGAACCGAGTTGCGCGCTCAACTCGTCACGCATCGACTTGCGGGCAACGCCGCGCGCATCGCGCTCACCCCGGCCGTTGCTGATGTTCTCCACGTTGATGGCGCGAAAATCGCTGAACTCGACCGTGTACTCGTCCTTGCCCGCCGCGCCGCCGCGCAGTTGCGTGGAACCGCCGATGTCGCCGGAGAACGCGAAGGCGCGATCGGTCGCCCCACGCATCGGGTAACCGGTCAGCTTCAGCTTGCTGCCACCGTCCTCAAAGCTCGACTGATAGATCGCCACGCCCTTGTAGATGAACGGCTCGTTGACCTTCACCGTGGCGTTCATCGTCTTGCCGGTCTCGGGGTCGGTCACGACGATATCGCTCGCGAACAGCTTTGGCATGCCCGTCGAGTAGTAGTCGACGTGAAATTTCTTTAGCTCGATGGAAAACGGCAGGTCCTGCACGACCGAGCCGTCCTGAAAATTCAGAATCGCCGTCGTCGACTTGCCGCCTTCGGGTACGAATGCGTAGCCGCGAAACGCGGGATTATTCGGCGAAAGTCGGTGTGCCTCCGGGATTTGCGCAATGACGGCGTTGCCCTGCAGCGGCGATTTCCCGAAAAGCGCCATCTGAGCGCGAATGAGCAGGTCGCTGTCGACCAGGCCACCCAGACAGATGATCACGATCGCACTGTGCGCGAAGATGTAGCCGATCTTGTTGATGGCACCGGCCTTGGCCGCAACGAGCGTTGCGCCTTCGCGCTCACGCACGACGAAGCGGTAACCTCGGCGCCCGAGATAGCCAGTCAGACGCGCGAGCAGGTCGGCGCGGGGTGCCGGGCCACTGAACTCGGCCTTGTGCCCGAAAGCGCGAAGGCTCCCCTCGCGTACGTGGTCGCGCCAGCTACGAATGTCCGCGATCATCTTCGGCGCGTTACGCACGATGCATAACGTCGTCGACGCCATCAGGAAGAACAGAATCAGCAGGAACCACCACGAGCTGTACACGGTGTACAGACCGAGCGAGCGGAAGACATCGGCCCAGAATGGACCGAACTGATTGACGTAATTAGGGTAGGGATCGCCCTGCTTGAGCACAGTGCCGACGATGCTGGCAATCGCGAGCACGGTGAGCAAACTGATGGCGAAACGCATCGAGCTGACAAGCTCAACGCCATCGCGCACCCATCGTTGCGCGCCCTTGATCTGCATTCCCGAGGTACTGATGCTCATCCTGTTTCCGACAACAAAAAGGGCGGCGACGCGTGTCTCACGCGCCCGCCACCCTGTGTATGCTAAACCAGTTCGATCCGCTCGCCTTGCGGCGCCGCGGCTGGTTTCGTTATAAGTCAGCGAATATACCCTGACATTCACATGGTGTCAGGGCAGGGCTCCCGAACGTCACCATCAACGCAGACCGGCGACGTAATCCGCCACGGCTTTGATTTCCTTGTCGGACAAACGACCGCCAATGGTGTGCATCGGCGCGTTATTGCCGCGTGTCTCGTCGCGGAAAGCCACGAGTTGGGCCGCGGTGTACTCCGCCCACTGCCCGGACAGACGCGGGTATTGTGCCGGCATGCCGGCGCCCGTCGGACCGTGACATGCGGCACACGCGGGCACGCCTTTCTCCGCGATACCGCCCCGGTAGATCTTTTCGCCGAGCGGCACGGTGTCCTTGTTGCGGGCGGCGCCCGGCTTGGGCGTCTGCGAGGCAAAGTACGCTGACACATTGCGCATGTCCTGATCGGACAATGCCGCGACCATGCCGGCCATGATGGGGTTGTTGCGTGCGGGGGTCTTGCCGGGCTGCGCCTTGAAGTCGACGAGCTGCTTGTAAAGATATTCGGAATGCTGACCGGCTAACTTCGGATAAGCCCCACCGGTGCTGTTGCCGTCTGCCGCATGGCAGGAGGCACACACCTGACTGGCGATGGCCTGTCCTCTGGCCAGGTCGGGTTTGGCGGGCGTCTGCGGCTCGGCGGCCTGTGCGGCGCCGCTCAGAAGGAAGCATGCCAGCGCCAACGGTGTTGCAGCGAGAGACTTCCACACTCCTCGGTTCATTCGCACACCTTATATCTGTTTTGTCGGGAAATCGGTCGTTCGAACTCACCGTCCGACGCCGTGTTTCTCCTCCAACCTCACGGCGCGCGAGACGTTCGGGCAAGCCTTGGCAAGGCCAAGGTTAACTTTCATATTGTACAATAAAGACTTTCCCCGGCTTTAGGGGATTTCCATGTAGAAGGCCGCAGTGCGGGGCTTCCCGGCCTCTCGCCGGTGAGTCGCCAACTCGCCGTTTTGCGTGCCTGCTCCCGCGTTGTGGCCCGATTCCGGTGGCTGCGGCGCTCCCCCGGTTTCCGTCATGTCCCTACTTCATCAAGCCCGCTTCTTCACGACCGTCAATCATCTGCGCGACCTGCCGCCCACGGCCGTGCCCGAGGTCGCCTTCGCGGGCCGCTCGAACGCGGGCAAGTCCAGCGCGCTGAACATCCTGTGCAATCAGAAGCGTCTGGCCTTCTCGAGCAAGACGCCGGGCCGCACCCAGCACATCAACTACTTCGAGATCGCCCACCTCGAGCATCTGTACGGCTACCTCGTCGACCTGCCGGGCTACGGTTACGCCGAGGTCGGCGGGGGCGTGAAAGTACACTGGCAACAGTTGCTTGGCGACTACCTGGTGCAGCGCCCACAATTGCGCGGGCTCGTGCTCGTGATGGACTCGCGCCGCCCGTTCACCGATCTCGATTGCGAGCTGATCGACTGGTTTTTGCCGACGGGCCGCCCCATCCACGCGCTGCTGACCAAAGCCGACAAGCTCACCCGCCAGGAATCCACGAACGTGCTTCGCGAGACGCAGAAGCGTCTGGCCGCGCTGCCCCGTACTGACGGCCTGCCGTCCGGGGATCCGAGCATCCCGCCGCAATTCACGGCGCAGCTGTTCTCCTCCCTCAAGCGTACCGGCGTCGATGCCGCTCAGCGTGTGCTTGAAGATTGGCTGGCGATCCCCGCTCGCGACGCCGCGAAGAAGTAAGTCCTGAAGGCCGTCACCTGTGCGGCGCGCCTGCCGATGACACGCAGCTCCATCGGCTCGAATTCCGACGCGTCGTTTTAAACGCCGATTCGAGTCCCGGCCCCTGTCATCGTAAGGTAGCCGTGGAACGACCCGCCCAAGCGCGACAAATCGTCGCGGCGCGTCATCACGTGTGTGCCGGGCTTCTTGAAATACCGATAGCGGGGAAGTATGGCTGTCGCCCATCGGCCGAACGGACGATAGCCGTCAGATTCTGCCCGAACGCGGGGGGATCGGGGAGGTTACCGGGAAGTTCGGCAACGATTCGGCCGCACATAAAAAAACCGCCGTGTAGGCACGGCGGGTTTAAATAAGCCTTATCGTAGAACGACAGGCGCCCGCTCAGGGAGGAGAAGCGGGGGACGTCACACGCAGTGCGAACATCCGGTTGGTATGATATACCATGCGTTCGAAAGTTTCCCGGCAAGCCCCCTTTTTTGCGCGCCTTCCCTCTTACGGAATCGTTGAGCCAACCGCAACGACTGCTCCGATTTCGGGACACGTCAAAGCGACTGAACCGCGGGAATTTCCGACGCGCCATTCTTCGTCCAAAGGACCGATCGCATGAGCTCCTATCCCCTGCTTCGCCCGCGCCGCATGCGACGCGACGACTTCTCGCGCCGTCTGATGCGCGAAAACCATCTGACTTGCGACGACCTCATCTACCCGGTGTTCGTCCTCGAAGGTGAGAAACGCCGCGAGGCCGTCGACTCCATGCCTGGCGTCGAGCGCGTTTCTGTCGACGAACTCATGCGTGTCGCCGATACCTGCGTCACGCTCGGCGTGCCGGTGATCTCGTTGTTCCCGAACATTGAGTCGTCCCTCAAGACGCCCGACGGCATCGAGGCGACGAATCCCGATGGCCTGATTCCGCGCGCCGTGCGCGAGCTCAAACGTCACTTCCCGGATCTGGGGGTACTCACGGACGTAGCGCTCGACCCATACACGAGCCACGGTCAAGACGGTGTGCTCGACGAAAACGGCTATGTCGTCAATGACGTGACGACGCGGATTCTGGTGCAACAGGCCGTCACACAGGCCGAAGCGGGTGTGGATATTGTGGCGCCGTCCGACATGATGGACGGCCGCATCGGCGCTATCCGCGAAGCGCTTGAGGCCGGCGGCCACATCCATACGCGCATCATGGCGTATGCCGCCAAGTACGCATCGGCGTTCTACGGCCCGTTCCGTGACGCCGTCGGTTCGGCAGCCAACCTCGGCAAGAGCAACAAGATGACGTATCAGATGGATCCCGCCAATTCGGACGAAGCGCTACGGGAAGTCGCGCTCGATATCGAAGAGGGTGCGGACATGGTGATGGTCAAGCCGGGCATGCCGTATCTCGACATCGTGCGTCGCGTGAAGGACGAATTCCGCTTCCCTACCTATGCCTACCAGGTCAGCGGTGAGTACGCGATGCTCAAGGCCGCCGCACAGAACGGCTGGCTCGATCACGACAAGGTGATGATGGAGTCATTGCTTGCGTTCAAGCGCGCCGGCGCGGACGGCATTTTGACCTACTTCGCCCTCGACGCCGCGCGTCTGATCCGCGCGCAAGGGTAAACGGCCTTCCGATCTTCAGGCCTTCGGGTCCGGCAGCTCAGCTTTCCGGCCCGAACGCCTTATCCAGACTGCGCAGGAACTGGTCGGCAGATTGCGCGCCGATCACGCGCGTTCCAGTCACCTCTTTTCCGCCCCCGTCGAAGAAGATTATCCCCGGCGGTCCAAACAAGCCGAATCGCTTGAGCAGGGCCTGATCGTCCGCATTGTTGGCAGTCACATCGGCCTGCACGAGCACCATCTGGTCGAGACGCCCCTTCACACGCGGGTCCGTAAAGACGAAGCGCTCCATCTCCTTGCAACTGATGCACCAGTCCGCATAGAAATCGAACATCACCGGACGCCCCGCCGTTGCGACCACCTGATCAAGTTCGGCCAACGTGCGCACCCGCTGAAATTTGACGCCCTCCGACACGGTCGCGCCGGCATTGGCGCTGCCCGTCGTCATGGCAGATAGCCCGGCCAACGGCGTGAGCGGATCGCGCGCTCCCGCTGCGGCGCCAACAAGCGCCACGGCCCCGAGCAGCGCGGCGACCACGCCCAATCCCTTGAGCAAGCGGCGAGCGCTGCTGACGCCATCCGGCAGGCTGTCGAATACGCGCATGAACGATGCCGCCACCAAAAGGAGTACGCCCCAACCGAACAGGAGCACAGGCGTGCTCAGCAGCGGACGCACGATCCACAGCGCCACGCCCAGCAACAGGAACCCGAAGAAGCGCTTCACACCGTCCATCCATGCCCCCGCGCGCGGCAGCAACGTGCCGCCACCGCCGGCGAGAATCACGAGCGGCAACCCCATGCCCAGCGACAACGCGAAGAGGGCCGAACCGCCGAATACGGCGTCCCCCGTCTTGGCAATGAACGCGAGCGCTGCCGCGAGCGGCGCCGTCACACACGGGCTAACGATCAGCCCCGACAGCACGCCCATCATCGCAGCCCCCATCCACTGCCCGGACTTCTGCTTCCGCGCGGCGCCGTCGATCCGGTCACGCAGCGCTGTGGGCAATTGAATCTCGTACAGACCGAACATCGACAGCGACAGCGCCACCATCAGTAGCGCGAAGAGGGCAAGTACCCACGGGGCTTGCAGGAAAGCGATCAGCCCCTGTCCGAGGAGGCCGGCAGCGACCCCGATGATCGTATTGACGATGGCCATTCCCAGAACGTAGGCAATCGCCAGACGGACGGCCTTCCCCCGGCTCGCCTCCTGGCCCGCCACGATGGAAAGCAGAATCGGCACCATCGGAAGCACGCAAGGCGTGAACGCCAGACCGACACCCAATGCGAAGAAGATTCCCAATGCGAGCGCGAAGCTTCCCCCCGAGAGAATGCGTTCTGCCTCGCTATAGTCGTCGCGCGCGGACAGCCATCCGTTTGACGCATTGGCCGACGCTGCCGGCGCTGCCGTCGCTGCCGTCGCGGCCGACTTAGCGTCGCTCGCCTGGCGTGCGCCGTCCCCCAACAATGCTTGAGTCGCCGGACCTGCGAGCGTCGCCGCATCCGAGCCTCCCGCGCCGGCAGCGCCGATTGCTGCCGCGGAGATCTTCAACGGCTTGTCCATCGGCGGGTAGCAGAGCCCCTTGTCCGCGCATCCCTGCATCGTGACGTTCAACGTAAAGGGAGCACTCGCATGAGTGATGGGAATACGAACGTCGATGGGCTCGTGAAACACCTCCATGTCCTTGCCGAAGGTTTCATCGTGCTTGACTTCCCCCTTGGGGAACACCGGTGCGCCGAGCGTGACGGCAGCGCTATCCGCAGCAAACGCAAACCGCTCGCGATAGAGGTAGTAACCTTTGGCGACCTCGAAATGCAGCAGTACGGCGCCGGGCTGTTCCGTTTTCGTCACCTTGAAGGCGACGTCCGGATCCAGAAAATCATCTGCAGCGTGAGCACGTCCTGCCGTCAAGGCAAACAGGAGCGCCAAGGCCATTAGCACCATTGACGCAAGCGACGAGCCTCGCCACAGACAGTGCCGTATAGCGCGCCCCGCCGCGCGATCTGCTGCCCACAACGCCTGCGCGCCCCTCATCTTCACGTCAAACATGCAGTTGTCCCCGTGTCTCGTCTTCCACCCAACGCGCATAAGCCGGCAGTGCCGCCGTGGCAGGCCAGGCAACGATCTCCGGAACGTCGTAAGGATGGTGTTCCTTGATGTACTGCTCCAATGCGCCATAGCGCCCGGCAGTCGTTTTGATCATGAGTGGCACTTCAAGCGTCGTCTCACGTTTGCCTTGCCAGCGATAGCTCGAACGCACCGGCGCCATCTGTTGCACGCACGCCGCGAGCCGGGCGACCAGCATGCCGTCGATGGCAGCTTCCGCGCTGGCTTCGTCGGGAAACGTCGTCATGACGATAAGAAGGGCATCCATGATGTGCGTAGACCATGCGGGTGTGAGGTTGTTCACTGTACACCGACATGGCGAAACGTGTACGTGTGAGCCCGCAATTCCAGACGGGCACTGATGCCCGCTCGGACAAAGCACAAAACAAAAAGCCAGGTCGAAGACCTGGCTCTTTTAACGACTAACGGCCCGCTAGAGACCGTTGCGCAAATCGCTTACTCAGCGACTTCCGGTGCTTCCGTGTCGACTTCCGGACGATCCAGCAGTTCGACGAAAGCCATCGGTGCGTTGTCACCCACGCGGAAACCCATCTTCAGGATACGCAGGTAGCCGCCCGGACGGTTGGCGAAACGCGGGCCCAGTTCGTTGAACAGCTTGGTGACCATTTCACGATCGCGCAGGCGGTTGAACGCCAGACGACGGTTGGCGACGGAGTCCTTCTTGCCCAGCGTGATGAGGGGCTCGACGACCTTACGCAGTTCCTTGGCCTTCGGCAGCGTGGTCTTGATCGCTTCGTGCTGCAGCAGCGAGTTCGACATGTTACGCAGCATTGCCAGACGGTGGCTGCTCGTACGATTCAGTTTACGCAAACCATGACGGTGACGCATTTCAACTTTCCTTTAAACAGAGTTTTCGACCAAGCTCTTCTATCGGTGACAAACACCGCGGGCCGGTACCTTCGCATTCGGCCGTATCGGATATCTTCCGACGCGCCGCACTTACGTAATGACACGGCCGCCCCAGGGCGGCCATGTCATTACACCTTACTTCTCGAGACCAGCCGGCGGCCAGTTTTCGAGCTTCATGCCCAGCGTGAGACCACGCGAGGCAAGGACTTCCTTGATTTCGTTGAGCGACTTGCGACCCAGGTTCGGGGTCTTGAGCAATTCGTTCTCGGTACGCTGGATCAGGTCGCCGATGTAGTAGATGTTTTCGGCCTTCAAGCAGTTAGCCGAACGCACCGTCAACTCGAGATCGTCCACCGGACGCAGCAGGATCGGATCGATCTGCGGCGCACGCGACGGCGCTTCGCTGGCGGCTTCCGTGCCTTCCAGCGCAGCGAACACCGACAGTTGGTCGACGAGGATGCGAGCCGATTGACGGATCGCTTCTTCCGGCGACACCACACCGTTGGTTTCGATGTTCATCACGAGCTTGTCCAGGTCCGTACGCTGTTCCACACGGGCCGATTCGACCGCATAGCTCACACGCTTGACCGGCGAGAACGACGCGTCGAGAACGATACGGCCGATAACCTTGGCCGACTCGTCACCATAACGGCGAACGTTACCCGGGACATAACCACGACCCTTTTCGATCTTGATCTGAACGTCGAGCTTGCCGCCCTTCGCCAGATGCGCGATCACGTGATCGGGGTTGATCAGTTCCACATCGTGGGGCACTTCGATATCCGAAGCGCGCACCACACCTTCACCATCCTTGCGCAGCGTAACGGTGACTTCGTCACGGTTATGCAGCTTGAACACGACACCCTTGAGGTTCAACAGGAAGTTAACAACGTCTTCCTGGACACCGTCGATGGTGGAATATTCATGCACAACGCCGGCGATCGTCACTTCGGTCGGCGCATAGCCCACCATCGACGACAGCAGCACGCGGCGAAGCGCGTTGCCCAAGGTGTGGCCATAGCCACGTTCGAACGGCTCCATCACGACTTTGGCGTGATGCTCACCGACCGGCTCAACCGCAATGATCTTGGGCTTCAACAAACTGGTTTGCATAGGTTTCCTTTTCAATACCCTCGGCTCGTTACACCGATAAGGCTGATGGGTGACAACCTGCACGGAACGCAAAACGCGCCGTGAGGCGCGTCAGCATCATACGGATTAACGCGAATACAATTCGACGATCAGGCTTTCGTTGATGTCGCCCGCGATATCGCTACGTTCCGGCAGTGCCTTGAAAGTGCCTTCCATCTTCTTGGCGTCAACCGAAACCCAGATCGGGAAACCGACTTGCTCAGCCAGCGTCAGTGCTTCTTGAATACGCACTTGCTTCTTGGCCTTTTCGCGCACGGCGATAACGTCGCCGGCCTTGACCTTGATCGACGGGATGTTCGACACAACACCGTTCACCACGATTGCCTTGTGGCCAACGAGTTGGCGCGCTTCAGCGCGGGTCGAACCAAAGCCCATGCGGTACACGACGTTGTCCAGGCGCGACTCGAGCAGTTGCAGCAGGTTTTCACCCGTGTTGCCCTTGACGCGGTCGGCTTCCGCGAAATAACGACGGAACTGACGCTCAAGCACGCCGTAAATACGCTTGACCTTCTGCTTTTCGCGCAGCTGGTTGCCGTAGTCCGACGTACGAGCACCCGACGTGCGGCCATGCTGACCCGGCTTGCTATCCAGCTTGCACTTGTCGGCGAGCGAGCGACGTGCGCTCTTCAGGAAGAGGTCAGTACCTTCACGACGGGAGAGTTTGGCCTTCGGGCCGATATAACGTGCCACGGTTGTTCCTTTATCTCAAAATTTGACGCAGCGAACTTTGTCCACTACGCAAGTCCGGTACCAATGTACCGGACGGTGGTCTTAGAAATTACTACGCGCACGGCCGAGACCGTGCGCGAACCCGCGATTATAGCAGGATTTTCTGAAGCGTCTTAGATGCGACGACGCTTCGGCGGACGGCAGCCGTTGTGCGGGACCGGCGTCACGTCCGAGATGGCCGTGATCTTGATACCCAGCGCATTCAGTGCACGAACCGCCGATTCGCGACCCGGGCCCGGGCCCTTGATGCGGACTTCGAGGTTCTTCACACCGTATTCCAGTGCGACGCGGCCAGCCGACTCAGCAGCAACCTGGGCGGCAAACGGGGTCGACTTACGCGAACCCTTGAAGCCCTGGCCACCCGACGTCGCCCATGCCAGCGCATTGCCCTGACGATCGGTGATCGTGATGATGGTGTTGTTGAACGAAGCGTGGACGTGCACGACGCCTTCGGCAACGCTCTTCTTGACCTTCTTGCGAACGCGCTGCGAAGCGGCGTTGTTCTGTTGCTTAGCCATGAGTTCCTATCCTCTGGTTACTTCTTCAGCGAGACGCCGGCCTTACGCGGGCCCTTGCGGGTACGCGCATTGGTACGGGTACGCTGACCGCGAAGCGGCAAGCCCTTGCGGTGACGCATACCACGATAGCAGCCCAGGTCCATCAGGCGCTTGATGCTCATGGTCACTTCACGGCGCAGGTCGCCTTCGACCGTCAGTTGACCCACTTGGTCACGCAGCTTTTCGAGATCGGCGTCGTCGAGGTCCTTGACCTTCTTCGAGTACGCCACGCCGGCGGCGTCGCAAATCTGGCGAGCGCGCGTGCGGCCGACACCGTAAATAGCCGTCAGGCCAATAGCGGTGTGCTGGTGGTTCGGGATGTTAACCCCTGCGATACGAGCCATTCGTAATTCCCCAACTAAATAGCGTTAAAGGCCGATTAGCCCTGACGTTGCTTGTGGCGCGGATCCGAACTGCAGATCACGCGCAGCACGCCTTTGCGCTTCACAAACTTGCAATTGCGGCAGATGCACTTAACAGATGCCAAAACTTTCATGACAATTCCCTCTCTCTAATCACTTCGCCCGGAAGACGATCCGCGCACGCGACAGATCGTAGGGCGTCAACTCTACCGTCACCTTATCCCCGGGCAGGATACGGATGTAGTGCATCCGCATCTTGCCGGAAATATGTCCGAGTACTACATGGCCATTTTCCAGCTTTACCCGGAAGGTGGCATTGGGGAGGTTTTCAAGGACCTCACCCTGCATTTGAATAACGTCGTCTTTCGACATGATCCCGGATCAGCGAAGCGTCATGTTATTGCCGCCCTTGAAATTCGCCTTGCGGAGCAGCGACTCATACTGTTGCGACATCACATACGACTGCACTTGCGCCATGAAGTCCATCGTCACCACCACGATAATCAGCAGTGAGGTCCCACCGAAGTAGAACGGGACATTCCAACGCAACACCAGAAACTCAGGCAGCAAACACACCAGGGTGACATACGCTGCGCCGGCCAGTGTCAGACGCGTCAGGATCTTGTCGATATACCGCGCCGTCTGGTCGCCCGGACGAATCCCCGGGACAAACGCTCCGCTCTTCTTCAGGTTCTCGGCGGTCTCCTTGCTGTTGAACACCAGTGCGGTGTAGAAGAAGCAGAAGAACACGATCGCCAGTGCGTAGAGCATCACGTAGATCGGCTGACCCGGCGACAACTTCGCCGCGATATCCTTGAGCCAGCGCGCGTTATCACCTGCGCCGAACCAATTCGCGATCGTTGCCGGGAACAGGATGATCGACGATGCAAAGATCGGCGGAATCACGCCTGCCATGTTCAGCTTGAGCGGCAGGTGCGAAGCCTGACCACCGTACACCTTGTTGCCGACCTGACGCTTGGCGTAGTTCACCAGGATCTTGCGCTGACCACGTTCGACGAAAACGACGAAGAACGTCACCAGCACCACCAGGACACAGATCACGATCGCCGAGAACGGACCGATCGAACCCGTGCTGACGAGCTCGAACAAGCCGCCTACCGCGTTCGGCAAACCGGCCGCGATACCACCGAAGATGATGATCGAGATACCGTTACCGAGGCCGCGTTCGGTGATTTGCTCACCCAGCCACATCAGGAACATCGTGCCGGTCACGAGCGTGATCACCGTCGTCAGGCGGAACAACATGCCCGGATCGACGACGAGCCCCGGCTCGCTCTCCAACGTCACCGCAATCGCAGCTGCCTGGAAGAGCGCAAGCACCACCGTGAAATACCGGGTGTACTGCGTGATCTTGCGTTGTCCGGCCTGGCCTTCCTTACGCAAAGCTTCCAATTGCGGCGATACCATCGCCAGCAACTGCATGATGATCGACGCTGAAATGTACGGCATGATCCCCAGCGCGAAGATCGTGAAACGCGACAACGCACCGCCAGAGAACATGTTGAACATGCCCAGGATCCCGCCCGACTGGCGCTGGAACAACTGCGCCAGCTGATCGGGGTCGATGCCCGGCACCGGGATATGCGCACCAATACGGTAGACGATCAACGCCAGCAGCAGAAAAACCAGCCGCCGGCGCAGATCCGCATACTTCGGGCCCTGCGTACCAGGCTTAGCGAGATTAGGAGACTTGGCCAATGCTGGCTCCGGGGTGTCCTAACTTACTCTGCGACCGAACCGCCGGCCGCCTGAATTGCCGTGAGCGCACCCTTGGTGACGCCCAGACCCTTCACAACGACCTTGCGGGTGATCTCGCCTGCGGCGATGATCTTGGCCGACAGCGACAGCTCGCTCACCAGACCGGCCTGCTTCAGAACCAGCAGATCGATCTCGTCGACCGGCAGGTTGTTCAGGTCCGACAGGCGAACTTCGCCCACGAAACGACGCGTCAGCGACTTGAAACCACGCTTCGGCAGACGACGTTGCAGCGGCATTTGACCGCCTTCGAAGCCCACCTTGTGGAAGCCGCCCGAACGCGACTTCTGACCCTTGTGACCACGGCCGGCGGTTTTACCCAGACCCGAACCGATGCCACGGCCAACGCGGCGCTTGGCGTGCTTGGCGCCTTCTGCCGGCTTAATCGAATTCAATTCCATTTTGCCCTCGCTCAGTCGACGATCTTCACAAGGTACGAAACCTTGTTGATCATGCCCCGCACAGCGGGCGTATCCTGCAACTCGCTGACCGAATTGAGGCGACGCAGGCCCAGACCCTTGACGGTGGCGCGATGGTCTTCGCGCGTACCGATCAGGCTCTTGACCAGCTTAACTTTCACAGTTTGCTGCGACATATTGATCACCCTTAGCCGAGGATCTCTTCCACCGACTTGCCACGCTTAGCGGCGATGTCAGCAGGAGTCGATTGTTTCTTCAGGCCATCGAGCGTGGCGCGGACCAGGTTGTACGGGTTCGTCGAGCCAAGGCTCTTCGTCACCACGTTGGTCACGCCCATCACCTCGAACACCGCACGCATCGGGCCACCAGCGATCACGCCGGTACCGTCCTTCGCCGGCGACATCAGGACGCGCGAGGCGCCATGCTGGCCGAGAACGTTGTGTTGAAGGGTGCCGTTCTTCAGAGCAACCTTGAACATGTTGCGGCGGGCTTGTTCCATTGCCTTTTGAACGGCAACCGGGACTTCCTTCGCCTTGCCCTTGCCCATGCCGATGCGGCCATCGCCGTCACCAACCACGGTCAACGCGGCAAAACCGAGAATACGGCCACCCTTCACAACCTTCGTGACACGGTTGACCGCGATCATCTTCTCGCGAAGGCCGTCGTCGCGTTCGTCAGCCTGAACTTTCGCTTGCATCTTTGCCATGACGGATCCTTACTTAGAACTTGAGGCCGGCTTCACGGGCAGCGTCGGCCAGAGCCTTGACGCGACCGTGATAGCGGAAGCCCGAGCGGTCGAAAGCCACGCTTTCGATGCCGGCAGCCTTCGCCTTTTCGGCGATACGACGACCGATCAATGCAGCAGCGGCAGCGTTGCCACCCTTGCCTTCCTTGTCGCCCAGTTCCTTGCGCACTTCGGCTTCCAGCGTCGAAGCGCTGGCCAGCACTTGCGTGCCGTCTTCCGAGAAAACTTGCGCGTAAATGTGCACGTTGGTGCGATGCACGGAAAGGCGATGCACCTTTTGAGCTGCCAGCTTGATACGAGTCTGGCGAGCGCGGCGCACACGAGATTGTTTCTTGTCCATGTTTCGCACCCTTACTTCTTCTTGGTTTCCTTGAGGATCACCACCTCGTCCGCATAGCGGACGCCCTTACCCTTGTAGGGCTCGGGCGGACGGTAACCGCGAACTTCCGCAGCCACTTGTCCGATGCGTTGCTTGTCAACGCCCTTGATGATGATCTCCGTCTGCGTCGGGGTCTCTGCCTTCACGCCTTCCGGCATGGCATGCACGACATCGTGCGAGAAACCCAGCTCGAGCTTCAGGTTGTTACCTTCAGCCTTGGCACGGTAACCCACGCCAACGAGTTGCAGCTTCTTTTCGAAACCCTTGCTCACACCGGTCACCATGTTGTTGACCAGTGCACGTTCCGTACCATACAGCGCGTTCGCTTCACGGCTTTCGTCTGCCGGGGCGAAGGTGATGGTGCCGTCTTCGATCTTGACGTTCACGAGGGCGTTCACGCCGCGGGTCAGCGAACCCAGGGCACCCTTGACCGTCAGCACATTGCCAGCCAGCGTTGCTTCAACGCCCTTCGGCAGCGCAATGGGACTCTTACCTACTCGAGACATTTCAACTCTCCTCGGTTAGGCCACGTAGCAGATGACTTCGCCGCCCACGCCAGTGGCGCGTGCCTTGCGATCCGTCATCACGCCCTTCGGGGTCGAGACGATTGCAACGCCCAGGCCATTCATGACCTGCGGGATGTCGTTGCGGCTCTTGTACACACGCAGACCCGGGCGCGAAACGCGCTCGAGGCGCTCGATCACCGGACGGCCAGCGTAGTACTTCAGTGCGATGTTCAGCACCGGCTTGGTTTCTTCTGCTTCAACCGCGAAGTCTTCGATGTAGCCTTCGTCCTTCAGGACCTTGGCGATCGAGACCTTCAGCTTGGACGAGGGCATCTTCACCGATGCCTTCTCAACCATCTGAGCGTTGCGGATGCGAGTCAGCATATCGGCGATAGGATCGCTCATGCTCATGGTGCTTCTCCTATTACCAGCTTGCTTTGGTCACGCCCGGGATTTCGCCACGGAAGGCGATTTCACGGATCTTGTTACGGGCCAGGCCGAATTTGCGGAACGTGCCGCGCGGGCGACCGGTCAGCTCGCAACGATTGCGTTGACGCGTCGGGTTGGCGTTACGCGGCAGCTGTTGCAGCGCCAGACGTGCTTCATAACGCTCGTCTTCCGACTTGCTGGTGTCTTCGATGATCGCTTTGAGGTCAGCACGCTTGCCAGCGTACTTCGCCGCCAGACGGGCGCGCTTCTTTTCGCGTTCGATAAGTGCCAGTTTAGCCACGATTACCTCAGTTACGGAACGGGAATTTGAACGCCGACAGAAGAGCCTTGGCTTCTTCGTCAGTCTTCGCAGTCGTGGTGATGCTGATGTTCAGACCACGCAGTGCGTCGATTTTGTCGTACTCGATTTCGGGGAAGATGATCTGTTCCTTCACACCGATGTTGTAGTTGCCACGACCGTCGAACGCACGACCCGAAATACCACGGAAGTCACGCACGCGCGGCAGAGCCACGGTGATGAAACGATCCAGGAATTCGAACATACGCTCGCCGCGCAGCGTCACCATCGTACCGATCGGGTAACCTTCGCGGATCTTGAAACCGGCGATAGCCTTGCGAGCCTTCGTCACCACCGGCTTCTGGCCGGCGATCTTCGTCAGGTCGCCAACGGCGTGCTCAATGATCTTCTTGTCAGCGACGGCTTGACCAAGGCCCATGTTCAGGGTGATCTTGGTGATGCGCGGCACTTCCATGACGGACTTGTAACCGAACTGCTTCGTGAGCTCGGCGACAATCTTGTCCTTATAGAATTCTTGCAAACGGGCCATTATCTATACTCCCTGCGACTTAGGCACCGACGACCGCACCGGTCGTCTTGAGGAAGCGGACCTTCTTGCCGTCTTCGACCTTGATGCCCACGCGCGACGGCTTGCCATTGGCATCCACCAGCGCCACGTTCGAAACGTGGATCGGCATCGTCTTGTCGACCACGCCACCTTGCGTGCCCTTCATCGGGTTCGGCTTGACGTGCTTCTTGGCAACGTTCACGCCCTCGACGACCAGCTTGTCACCATCAACGGCCAGAACCGTGCCACGCTTGGCCTTGTCCTTACCCGTCAGAACGATGACTTGGTCACCCTTGCGAATCTTGTTCATGTGTCGGCTCCTTACAGCACTTCCGGGGCCAGCGACACGATCTTCATGAAGCGTTCGGTACGCAGTTCACGCGTAACCGGTCCGAAGATACGGGTGCCGATCGGCTCGAGCTTGGTGTTAAGCAGCACGGCGGCATTGCCGTCGAATTTGACCAGCGAGCCGTCCTGGCGACGCACGCCCTTGGCGGTGCGCACGACCACTGCGTTGTAGATTTCGCCCTTCTTGACGCGACCACGCGGGGCAGCATCCTTGACGCTGACCTTGATGATGTCGCCAATGCCGGCGTAGCGACGCTTGGAGCCGCCCAGCACCTTGATGCACATCACTTCGCGCGCACCGGTGTTGTCGGCTACTTCGAGCCGGGTTTCAGTTTGAATCATGGTGTTATCTTCCCAACTTAATCCGACACATAAGCGTCGGTCAGTCTTGGTCCCCGTCAGCACCAAAGGGTGCCGTTTGGGTTGAGTCGTTCAAAAGTGGACAACCTTGCTACCTCATCCAGACCCGTAGAGGATACGGATCGGCCTCGGAAGCCATCCACTTCCTTGCGAAACCAAAGACCGGTTTTGGCGAAAGAAGCGGAAAGTCCGGAATTATACAATGATAATTCCGGACTTGCAAGTCAAGCCTTCGCTTCAGACTGCCTTAGATGATACGGGCAGCTTCCACGAGACGGGCAACCGTCCAGGCCTTGGTCTTCGACAGCGGACGGGATTCTTGAATCTCGACCAGGTCGCCTTCCTTGTACTGGTTGGTTTCGTCGTGCGCGTGATACTTCTTCGAGCGCACGATGTACTTGCCGTAGAGCGGGTGCTTCATTTGACGCTCGATCAGCACGGTAACCGTCTTGTCCATCTTATCGCTGACAACGCGACCAACGAGGGTGCGCTTCAGCGAAGTCTTAGCGGTATCGTTCATTTCTGGCTCGCCTTCTCAGTCAACACGGTACGCACACGCGCGATGTCCTTGCGCACCTTCTTCAACTGGCTGGTGTTGCTCAGCTGTTGGGTGCCCGCTTGCATGCGAAGACCGAATTGGGCCTTCAACAGATCCGACAGTTCCTTGTTCAGGCCGTCGACATCCTTGGCACGAAGTTCGGATGCTTTCATTTCAAATTCTCCCTTCAGGCGCCAAGGCGACGTACGAAGAACGTCGTCTGAATCGGCAGCTTGGCTGCGGCCAGGCGGAACGCCTCGCGCGCCAGCGCTTCATCCACACCGTCCATTTCGTACAGCATCTTGCCCGGCTGAATCTCGGCGACGTAGTACTCCGGGTTACCCTTACCGTTACCCATACGCACTTCTGCCGGCTTTTGCGAGATCGGCTTGTCCGGGAAGATACGGATCCAGATACGGCCACCACGCTTGATGTGGCGGGTCATAGCACGACGAGCAGCTTCGATTTGACGAGCCGTCAGACGACCACGACCGACCGCCTTCAGGCCGAATTCGCCGAACGACACTTCGTTGCCACGGGTGGCGACGCCAGTGTTACGGCCCTTCTGCTCTTTGCGATACTTTCTGCGTTTCGGTTGCAGCATGATTATTCTCCAGTCTTGGCGTCGCCTTCAGGCTTGCCAGCCGGACGGCGTGCACCACCGCGCTTCGCACCGGCCTTGTCGCCAGCGTCGTCACGACGGGGGCGACGGTCGCCCGGACGCGCGTTGCGGCGCGGACGCTTTTCTTCGGCCGGCTCTTCAGCCACCGGAGCGTCGTTGCGGCCCAGCGTGTCACCCTTGTACACCCACACCTTGATACCGATGATGCCGTACGTCGTCTTCGCTTCCGAGGTTGCGTAGTCGATGTCAGCGCGCAGCGTGTGCAGGGGCACACGACCTTCACGGTACCACTCGGTACGAGCGATTTCGATGCCGTTCAGACGGCCAGCGCTCATGATCTTGATGCCCTGGGCACCCAGACGCATCGCGTTCTGCATCGCGCGCTTCATTGCGCGACGGAACATGATACGGCGCTCGAGCTGCTGAGCGATCGAGTCGGCGATCAGCTGCGCATCGGTTTCCGGCTTGCGGATTTCTTCGATGTTCACGTGCACGGGCACGCCCATGCGCTTTTGCAGCTCAGCCTTGAGGATTTCGATGTCCTCGCCCTTCTTGCCGATCACAACGCCCGGACGCGAGCTGAAAATCGTGATACGTGCATTCTTGGCCGGACGCTCGATGACCACGCGGCCAACCGAAGCGTTCTTCAGCTTCTTCTTCAGGTAATCGCGAACGCCGATATCTTCCTGCAGCATTTTCGCGAAATCCTGGTTGTTCGCGTACCAACGCGAAGCCCAGTTACGGCTGACAGCCAGACGGAAGCCAGTCGGATGAATTTTCTGTCCCATCGTGACCCCTTAGTTGCCCAGCGTCACAGTGATGTGACAGGTTTGCTTCTCGATGCGGTTACCACGGCCCTTGGCGCGCGCGGTGAAACGCTTGAGCGAGGTCGCCTTGTCAACGTAGATGCCCTTAACGCGCAGCTCGTCGATGTCAGCACCTTCATTGTGCTCGGCGTTGGCGATTGCCGACTCGAGCACCTTCTTGATGATGACCGCGGCCTTCTTCGGCGAGAAGGTCAGAACATTGAGCGCACGCTCCAGCGGCAGGCCGCGAATCTGGTCAGCGACCAGACGCGTCTTCTGCGCCGAGATACGGGCACCGCGATGAATTGCTTTCACTTCCATGATCGGCCCCTTATTTCTTCGCCTTCTTGTCGGCCGCATGGCCCTTGAAGGTACGGGTGAGAGCGAACTCACCCAGCTTGTGGCCGACCATGTTTTCCGTCACGTACACCGGCACGTGTTGACGGCCATTGTGCACAGCGATCGTCAGACCGATGAAATCGGGCAGGACGGTCGAACGGCGCGACCAGGTCTTGATCGGCTTCTTGTCACGCGATGCGGCTGCTGCTTCCACCTTCTTCAGCAGATGAGCGTCGCAAAACGGACCTTTTTTAACAGAACGAGTCATTTGCTAGCTCCAATTAACGCTTCTTGCGACGCTGAACGATCATGCTGTCGGTGCGCTTGGTCGAGCGGGTACGCTTACCCTTGGTATGCTGACCCCACGGGCTGACCGGATGACGACCAGCAGCCGTACGACCTTCACCACCACCGTGCGGGTGATCCACCGGGTTCATCGCCACACCGCGAACGGTCGGGCGAATACCGCGCCAACGCTTTGCACCGGCCTTGCCCAGTTGGCGCAGGCTGTGCTCTTCGTTACCGACTTCACCGATGGTGGCGCGGCACTCGATGTGCACGCGACGGACTTCACCCGAACGCAGACGCACTTGAGCGTACGTGCCTTCACGAGCCAGCAGCATGGCGGACGTACCAGCAGCACGGGCGATTTGCGCGCCCTTGCCCGGCAGCAGTTCGATGCCGTGAATCGTCGTACCGACCGGAATGTTACGGATCGGCAGCGTGTTGCCAGCCTTGATCGGCGCTTCCGAGCCGCTCACCACTTGCTGGCCGACGGTCATGCCCTTCGGTGCAAGGATGTAACGACGCTCGCCGTCGGCGTAGCACAGCAGTGCGATGTTCGCGCTGCGGTTCGGGTCATACTCAAGACGCTCAACCTTCGCCGTGATGCCGTCCTTGTTACGACGGAAGTCGACGATACGGTAGTGCTGCTTGTGACCGCCACCCATATGACGGGTGGTGATGTGACCGTTGTTGTTACGGCCAGCGGTCTTGCTCTTGGTATCGAGCAGCGGGGCGAACGGCTTGCCCTTATGCAGATCCTTGTTGACGACCTTGACCAGCGAACGGCGGCCCGGCGACGTCGGTTTCGTTTTGACGAGTGCCATGATTACTTGGCCTCCGCTTCAAAATTGATTTCCTGACCCGGCTTCAAGCTCACGTAAGCCTTCTTCTCGTGGTCGCGACGACCCATGAAGCGGCCAAAGCGCTTTTGCTTGCCCTTACGGTTCAGGATTTGCACCGACTCGACTTCAACCTTGAAGAGAAGCTCAACAGCAGCCTTCACTTCTTGCTTGTTCGCGTCGCGTGCAACTTGGAACACCACTTGTTCATTCTTGTCAGCCACCAGCGTCGCCTTCTCGGAGATCACCGGCGCGAGCAAGACCTGGTACAGACGATGGTCGTTTTTACGCACGTCGCTCATGACAGCATCTCCTCAATCTTGGCGATCGCGCCCTTCGTCAGCAGCACCTTCTTGAAGTAGATGAGCGACAGCGGGTCGGCGAAACGCGGCTCGGTGACGGCAACGTGAGCCAGATTGCGCGAGGCCAGGAACAGGTTCTCGTCCACGCTATCCGTGATCAGCAGCACCGACTCAAGGCCCATGGCCTTGATCTTTTCAGCGAGCAGTTTGGTCTTCGGGGCATCAAGCTTGATGTCTTCGACGACCGACAGACGACCTTCACGGGCGAGCTGCGACAGAATCGAGCACACACCGGCGCGGTACATCTTCTTGTTGACCTTGTGGGTGAAGTTCTCTTCCGGCGAATTCGGGAAGATACGGCCACCGCCGCGCCACAGCGGGCTCGACGACATACCGGCACGAGCACGGCCCGTACCCTTCTGACGCCACGGCTTCTTCGTCGTGTGCTTGACCTGTTCACGGTCCTTCTGCGCACGGTTGCCGCTGCGGGCGTTGGCTTGATAAGCCACCACAACCTGATGGATCAGCGCTTCGTTGTAGTCACGGCCGAACACGACGTCCGACGCGTTGACAGCAGCGCCTTCCTGACCTTGCTCATTCAGGAGCTTCAGTTCCATTGTTACGCTCCCTTCGCGAGTTTGGCTTTGACGGCCGAGGTCACGAAAACCTTGCCTTCGTTGGCGCCGGGAACGGCACCCTTCACGAAGATCAGGCCACGTTCAGCGTCAATGCGCGCGATTTCGAGATTCTGCACCGTCGTCGTGACGTCACCCAGGTGACCCGTCATGCGCTTACCCGGGAACACACGACCCGGATCCTGCGCCATACCGATCGAACCCGGAACGTTGTGCGAACGCGAGTTACCGTGCGATGCGCGACCCGAAGCGAAGTTGTAACGCTTGATGGTACCGGCGTAGCCCTTACCGATCGACACGCCTTGCACGTCGACCTTCTGGCCCACCTGGAACAGGTCGACACCGACCACTGCGCCCGGCTGCAGTTCAGCAGCTTTGGCAGCATCGATGCGGAATTCCTTGAGGATTTCACCGGCTTCGACACCCGCTTTCGCGTAGTGACCGGCGGCGGCTTTGGTCACGCGCGTGGCGCGACGATTGCCGAAAGTGACTTGAACGGCGGTATAGCCGTCCGTTTCATCCGTCTTGATTTGCGTCACACGGTTGTTAGACACGTCGAGCACGGTGACGGGAATCGAATCGCCGTCGTCCGTGAAAATACGCATCATGCCAACCTTGCGACCGACAAGGCCAAGGCTCATGATTTTCTCCATTCCCGACTGCGATTGGCCGGGGCTAAATGACAAAAGGATGGTCCACGGACGTGGGCCATCTTTTCAAAACTACACTTGAGCCCGCCATTATAGGCGGACTTTTATCGCTTGACAAGTGTTGCTAAATCACATAACAAAAGCCCCGCCGGGTCCAGCATTGGCGGGGCTTTCGAGAGCGAAACCGCTCGCAAGCCTTACTGCAGCTTGATTTCGACGTCGACGCCAGCCGGCAGGTCCAGCTTCATCAGCGCGTCAACCGTCTTGTCCGTCGGATCGACGATGTCCATCAGGCGCTGGTGCGTGCGGATTTCGAGCTGGTCGCGCGACGTCTTGTTGACGTGCGGCGAGCGCAGGATGTCGAAACGCTCGATGCGCGTCGGCAGGGGCACCGGGCCCTTGACGATCGCGCCGGTGCGCTTGGCGGTTTCAACGATTTCGGCGGCCGACTGGTCGATCAGGCGGTAGTCGAAAGCCTTCAGGCGGATACGAATCTTTTGGTTCTGCATGGAAATTCTCCAAAGAGCGTGGCAACCCTCGTTCGGGCGCCGGGTAAATCACAAAGAGCGAACAGAATGACGATGACGAAGGGCCGAAACCCTTCGCCATCCATCGATCCGTATTAGGCGACGATCTTGGCAACGACGCCCGAACCCACCGTACGGCCACCTTCGCGGATGGCGAAGCGCAGACCTTCGGTCATGGCGATCGGAGCGATCAGCTTGACGGAGATCGAAACGTTGTCGCCCGGCATGACCATTTCCTTGTCGGCCGGCAGGCTGATCGAGCCCGTCACGTCCGTCGTACGGAAGTAGAACTGCGGACGGTAGTTGTTGAAGAACGGGGTGTGACGACCACCTTCATCCTTCGACAGCACGTACACTTCGGCCGTGAATTCCATGTGCGGCTTGATCGAGCCCGGCTTGGCCAGAACCTGACCACGCTGAACGTCTTCACGCTTCGTGCCGCGCAGCAGAATACCGACGTTGTCGCCTGCCTGACCTTGGTCGAGCAGCTTGCGGAACATTTCAACGCCCGTGCAGGTCGTCTTGTCGATGTGCGGCTTGTCGCCGTCCATCTTGATACCGACGATTTCGATTTCTTCGCCGACCTTGACGACGCCCGACTCAACGCGACCCGTCACCACCGTACCGCGGCCCGAGATCGAGAACACGTCTTCCACCGGCATCAGGAACGGCTTGTCGACAGCGCGCTCCGGCGTCGGGATGTACGAATCCAGCGCGTCGGCCAGGTTCATGATGGCCACTTCGCCCAGTTCGCCCTTGTCGCCTTCCAGCGCCAGCTTGGCCGAACCCTTGATGATCGGGGTGTCGTCGCCCGGGAACTCGTACTTCGAGAGGAGTTCGCGAACTTCCATTTCGACCAGCTCGAGCAGCTCGGCGTCGTCGACCATGTCGCACTTGTTCAGGAACACGATGATGTACGGAACGCCAACCTGACGGGCCAGCAGGATGTGCTCACGCGTTTGCGGCATCGGGCCGTCAGCAGCCGAGCAAACCAGGATAGCGCCGTCCATCTGGGCAGCACCGGTAATCATGTTCTTGACGTAGTCGGCGTGGCCCGGGCAGTCAACGTGTGCGTAGTGGCGCGTAGCCGTTTCGTACTCGATGTGTGCCGTGTTGATGGTAATGCCGCGTGCCTTTTCTTCCGGCGCTGCGTCGATTTCGTCGTACTTCTTGGCTTCGCCGCCGAACTTGGCCGACAGAACCGTTGCGATAGCAGCCGTCAGGGTGGTCTTGCCGTGGTCAACGTGACCGATGGTACCGACGTTCACGTGCGGCTTGGTCCGCTCGAATTTTTCCTTTGCCATTTCCGAATCCTCAGATACTGAATAGACGATTAAACAGTGTGACGGGCGCTGCATCGCATGATGCAGACACCCCTCAATTCAATTACTTGCTCTTGGCGCTGATGATGGCTTCGCTCACGTTCTTCGGAGCTTCAGCGTAGTGCTTGAACTCCATCGTGTACGTGGCGCGGCCTTGCGTGGCCGAACGCAGCGCGGTCGAATAACCAAACATTTCCGACAGCGGAACTTCGGCGCGCACGATCTTGCCGCCGCCGACCATGTCGTCCATGCCCTGGATAATGCCGCGACGGCTCGACAAGTCGCCCATCACGTTACCCATGTAGTCTTCCGGCGTTTCCACTTCCACAGCCATCATCGGCTCGAGAATGACCGGGCTGGCGCGGCGCATGGCTTCCTTGAAAGCCATCGAACCGGCCATGCGGAACGCGTTTTCGTTCGAGTCCACATCGTGGTACGAACCGAACGTCAGGTGAACCGTGACGTCGACCACCGGGAAGCCGGCGAGAACACCGCTCTTCAGGGTGTCCTGGATACCCTTGTCAACGGCCGGGATGTATTCACGCGGAATCACACCACCCTTGATCTCGTCGATGAACTTGTAACCCGCGCCCTGCTCGCTCGGCTCAAGCGTAATGACAGCGTGACCGAACTGGCCGCGACCGCCCGACTGCTTGACGAACTTGCCTTCCACATCGGCTGCCGACTTGCGAATGGTTTCGCGGTAGGCAACCTGCGGAGCGCCGATGTTGGCTTCCACGCCGAATTCGCGCTTCATGCGGTCCACCAGAATTTCGAGGTGGAGCTCGCCCATACCCGAAATGATGGTCTGACCCGATTCTTCATCGGTTTGCACGCGGAACGACGGATCTTCCTGCGCCAGGCGGTTCAGGGCGAGGCCCATCTTTTCCTGGTCGACCTTGGTCTTCGGCTCGACAGCCTGCGAAATCACCGGCTCCGGGAACACCATGCGCTCGAGCACGATCGGGGCCGACGGGTCGCACAGCGTGTCACCGGTCGTTGCATCCTTCAGGCCGACGGCAGCGGCGATGTCGCCAGCGCGCACTTCGTCGATTTCTTCACGCTGGTTCGCGTGCATCTGCACGATACGGCCCAGGCGTTCCTTCTTGCCCTTGACCGAATTGAGCAGCGTGTCGCCCTTGTTCACAACACCCGAGTACACGCGGAAGAAGATCAGCTGACCAACGAACGGGTCCGTCATGATCTTGAACGCCAGCGACGAGAACTTCTCGTCGTCCGAAGCCTTACGCTCGGCCGGCTGTTCCTTGTCGTCCGTACCCTTGACCGGCGGAATATCGACCGGCGACGGCAGGAAGTCGATCACGGCGTCCAGCATACGCTGCACACCCTTGTTCTTGAACGCGGTACCGCACAGCATCGGCTGAATTTCGCAGGCGATGGTACGCAGGCGCAGGCCTTCAATGATGTCAGCCTCGGAGAGGTCGCCCTCTTCCAGGTACTTGTTCATCATCTCTTCGCTCGACTCGGCAGCCGCTTCGACCATGCCTTCACGCCACTTCTTGGCTTCGGCTTGCAACTCGGCCGGAATGTCGGTGTAGTCGAACTTCATGCCCTGGGACGCTTCGTCCCAAATGATCGCCTTCATCTTGATGAGGTCGACCACGCCCTTGAAGTTTTCTTCCGCGCCGATCGGCACCACCACCGGCACCGGGTTTGCCTTCAGACGGTTCTTCAGCTGGTCATAGACCTTGAAGAAGTTCGCGCCGGTACGGTCCATCTTGTTGACGAACGCCAGACGCGGCACGCCGTACTTGTTGGCCTGACGCCAAACGGTTTCCGACTGGGGCTGCACGCCACCCACGGCGCAATACACCATGCACGCGCCATCGAGAACACGCATCGAGCGCTCGACTTCAATCGTGAAGTCGACGTGCCCCGGGGTGTCGATGATGTTGATGCGGTGCTTTTGATAGTTGTTGGCCATGCCGGACCAGAAGCAGGTCGTGGCAGCCGACGTAATCGTAATGCCACGCTCTTGTTCCTGCTCCATCCAGTCCATCGTCGCCGCGCCATCGTGCACTTCACCGATTTTGTGGTTCACACCGGTGTAGAACAAAATGCGCTCGGTCGTCGTGGTCTTACCTGCGTCGATGTGAGCGCTAATACCGATGTTGCGGTAGCGCTCGATAGGGGTTGTACGAGCCACTTTAAGCCTCTTTCAATGTAGCCGCCATTTTTGAGGGGGCTACTAACACAAACGGGCGAGGCGCAATTTCTCATGCGCACCCGCCCCGGTTTCTGCTCTAGGTACTGCTTGCCAGCGTCAGAAGCGGAAGTGCGAGAATGCCTTGTTGGCTTCGGCCATGCGGTGAACTTCGTCACGCTTCTTCATGGCGCCGCCACGGCCTTCCGAGGCCTCGATCAGCTCACCTGCCAGGCGCAGGGCCATCGACTTCTCGCTACGCTTTTTCGCGGCCTCACGCAACCAACGCATCGCCAATGCCATACGACGCGACGGACGCACTTCGACCGGAACCTGATAGTTTGCACCGCCAACACGGCGGCTCTTGACTTCAACCACCGGCTTCACGTTGCCGAGAGCGGTGTTGAAGACTTCCAGCGGATCCTTGCCCGCCTTGGTTTGGATCTGCTCGAAAGCACCATAAACGATGCGCTCTGCCACCGACTTCTTGCCGGCAAGCATGAGCACGTTCATGAATTTAGCGACTTCAACGTTGCCGAACTTCGGATCGGGCAACACTTCGCGCTTGGGGACTTCGCGACGACGCGGCATGATTTCTTCCTTAATTGATTCAGTTGGAGCCAGGCTCCAGGCCACCTACTAGCCATTCGCTGGCCGAGTGACCACTTACTCAGTGACGATGCACCACCATCACCGAACGTATATCCGCTAAGCCGCTTAGGCCTTCGGACGCTTCGCGCCGTACTTCGAACGGGCCTGCTTACGGTCCTTGACGCCTTGCGTGTCGAGGCTACCGCGCACCATGTGGTAACGCACACCCGGCAAGTCCTTCACACGACCGCCGCGAATCAGCACGACCGAGTGTTCCTGCAGGTTGTGGCCTTCACCACCGATGTACGAGATGACTTCGAAACCGTTCGTCAGGCGCACCTTGGCAACCTTACGCAGAGCGGAGTTCGGCTTCTTCGGCGTCGTGGTGTACACGCGAGTGCACACGCCGCGACGCTGCGGGCAGTCCTGCAGTGCCGGGCTCTTGCTCTTGATTTGAGCAGAGGTGCGCGGCTTGCGGACCAATTGGTTAATCGTTGGCATTGTGATTTCCTAAACGTGTCAAAAGCATGAAGGCCAAGGCGGGCCGTCATGCGACCTTACTGCATACTCCCGGCTACCCCTGCGGATCATCCGCACCTAAACGCTTGATGCATAAGCACTTTGCATTAGGCACGGCCATGCCGCCGGAAAAACCGGAGCCTGCGACTATACCTGTGCCCCGCGCAAGTGTCAACGCACTTTCGCGTGTGTTCGCCTCGTAAGTCGTTGATTGTTAACGTCCAAACACAGGTCCAAAGACAGGTTCGCGCATCGGTTCGACGTCGGGGTGGCACCTGTCAAATTCAAGTCTTGCGACCCACATGTATGCAAACTACACTGCATACACCGCGAATTCACGCGCAAATATCCATACATAATACCGACATCGCTATGGAAGGCTCCCACGACACTCTGCGCGCCACCTTCTGGAAACCCGCCCTCTCGGCAGGCAAAGGCCCTCGATATCTGCGTCTGGCGAGCTTTATCGAGCAATCCGTCGCCGATGGCCGTCTGCGCCCGGGCGACCGGTTGCCGGCCCAGCGGGAGCTGGCGTCGTGGCTGGGCATCGATTTCACGACGGTCACCCGCGCCTACAACCGTGCGCGCGATCGAAACGCCATCGAAGGCCGCGGCCCGCTCGGCACGTTCGTGAGTACACCGCGCGTGGCCCTCGATCAGGTGCTCGATCTGGGCATGAACATTCCGCCCGCGCCCGCCGGGCTGTTCCTCGGAGAACTGCTGCAAAAGGGCATGGACGACGTGCTGCGCCACACCGACGCCTCCATGCTCATGGCCTATCAGTTGGGAGATGGCGGTGTGGCGGACCGCCAGGCGGGCGCGCTGTGGCTCGCGCCGATGCTCGGTCAGGTCGAGCCCGCCGACGTGCTTGTCTGTCCGGGCGCCCAGGCCACGTTGGCCGCCTTGCTGCTCATGGACACCGCACGCGACGAGACGCTCCTGTGCGAGCCGATCATTTATCCGGGCGTTCGCAGCGCAGCCCGCTCGCTCGGCCGCCGACTGGAAAGCGTGGCCGTCGACGACGACGGCATGCTGCCCGATGCCCTCGCCGCGGCCGCCCGGCAACACAACGCGCGCCTCGTCTATCTGAACCCCACGCTTCAGAACCCGACCACACGTACCATGCCGGAGCGCCGCCGCCGCGAGCTGGTCGCGCTCGCCGAGCAACTCGATCTGACATTCATCGAAGACGATCCCTACTGGCGCCTGACCCCGGATGCCCCACCGCCGCTCGCCCGTCTCGCGCCGCATCGCGTTCACTATGTTTCGACGCTGTCGAAGTGCCTCACCCCGGGCCTGCGCACCGCCTATGTCCGGCTCGCCCACGGTCCCGCACGCGACACCTTCCTGAACACGCTGCATTCCTTCGCGCTCATGGCCCCGCCCCTGATGGCGGGACTGGCCACCCAGTGGATTCATGACGGAATGGCAGATCGCATCATGAACGGCGTGAGAGAAGCCGCCGCGCAACGTCAGGCAATCGCGGCGGACATTCTCGGAGACGGCCTCACCGCCCCGATTCAGGGCATTCATCTCTGGCACGCCCTGCCTGCGCCGTGGACCGCCCGCGAGTTGACCATCGCGGCTCGCGCCGAGGGGCTGGCCGTCACCCCTGCCGACGCCTTTTGCCTCACCTCCGATGCCCCGAACGCCATCCGCATCTCGCTGGGCGGGGTGCGCGACCCCGAGCGCCTCGCAAGCGCGCTCAGGCGCTTGCGGTCGTTGCTGCGTGAAGCGCCGCCGAGCTTGCGCGCCGCCATCGTCTGACGGATGGGGCATGTGCGTCGGGATTGCAAATGAAGGCGTCCCGACACGACAGCCCGAATTCGGACAGCAGGAATACTCCGGCCACCACGGCAACGCCCTTTGCCCTCAACCGGAGTGACGACGATGCATTTTTCGCTTGGAGAATGGTTGACGACCGCCCTGACGTTCACGAACGGGTGGACCGTGCCAACCGGACACACCTGGAATCTCGCGACGACGCTCACGCGTGCCGCCTCGGCGCCGAATCACATCGGTTTGCCGAGCGGCCCGGCGAGCAGATCGCCGCTCGACCGGGCTCAGCCACTGCATCACGGACCCATCACGCGCGCCCAGGTTTTCGCCGAGCGACTGGCGCACGTGCGGCCGATATGCGTGGTGGGCAGTCGAGACGATCAGGAGAATTGCCTGCTCGATCTCCCGGCGGATGTGCATCTCGATGTCAGCGCGACACGCCTGCTGCTGGCCGGTTGCGAAGCCTCGCTCCCCGCCGGGCTGAGCAAGGCACTGGCCGAAGACGGACGCAACGCCAGTTCACTCGAACGGCGCTTCTTCGAGGCACACGCCGCCGAATCGCAAGGTCCGTACGCCGTACCCGCATTGGTCCGTCGTCTGAACAAGCGCCTCAATCAGCTGATGCCAGGGTGGCAACGACTGCTGCGCAGAACGAACGCGTACCTCCAAGTGCCACAACTCACGTTCCAACGCGTGATCACCAGCGAGCAGGAAGCCCGCCGCCATGGCATTCAAGTGCCGTTTACTCGGCCGGACCTCCACCTCCCCTTGGGTGAGCCCGTCGCGCACGACGCCATGCTCGGCGCGTACCTGCGGATACCAGCCGATGGCGTGACACATACGTTGTTCGTTTCGCTGCGCCTGCCCCAGACCCTGGAGATCATCGAACAGACACCGCAAGCGCATGCCGCGGCACGGTTCACCGATCTGTTTGGCGATATCCCGGCTCACTTTCAGACATCGAACCTGCGAATGCGCACCGTGGCGCATTGCGACGATCTCGTTGAGGCGCTTGCCGAGCATCTCCACCTGGGTCACCGGCGCTATCGCGAGTTCGCCTATGGCGCGACGCGCGAAGCCCTTGCGCCCACCTCGCATTCGCAAGTTCGCCAACGCCTCTGCCCGCGGGCCCGACCGCTGGCGACGTCTCCGCCACGCCCGGGCGAGCCGGACCGGGCGACCGCCGGCCCGTCGCCCTCGATGTTGAAGACGGCGAAGGCGACCGAGACGGCGAAGCCAGCGCCCACCTCCACCGCGCCCGACACCATGCACGCGCCACCACGCCGACGCCCCTCGCAGCGCGACCAACCGTCGCTGCGGGAGCTCGAATGGGCGATCGCCGAGCTGGAGCGACTCGACACGCTATACACGGTACAGGGTCGCCCCCGCTACGGCTGACGCGGTTCGTCCAACGCGAAGGCGGTCGCCCCGGCGCGACGGCGGATAAACGTCGAATGAGCGCCAAACGGCACGCGCACGGGATAGCGGACGACGAACGTGAACGCCCCCCCTGAGTCAAGCTATCAATTCCGCTAGCCGATTCTGTCGCGTCAGGCGTAGCCGCTGTCACTCGCCACGTTTTGCACGACACGACGAATTCGTACACTCCCTCATTTCGGCGGTAGCATTGACGCCATTCGTCCAGACACGAGTTCCCTCCCCGCCATGCAGGCAAGTTTCGAGAAAGACAGCATTCTGGTGCTCGATGTCGACGGCACGCTGACCGATTCGGTACGTATCCACCAGCGCGCACTGCTCGGTGCCATGGAGTCCCTGGCATTCGAGGCACTGAATACGGACTGGGGCAGCTACCCGCACCACACCGACACCGGGATTCTGATCCACGCGCACGTCGAGAATGGCCGCGCATTGCCGCTGCCGCACGATCTGGCCCGTTTCGAGCACGAAATCGACGAACGTTTCACCGCCCTGCTCAATGCGCACGGTCTCGCCGAAATTCCCGGCGCACGTGCGTTCGTCGAGGCGGCCCACCGGTCACGATGGGGCGTGGTGTTCGCCACCGGCGGCATTCGTCAGGTAAGTCACCGCAAACTGCGCTCGGTTGCCATCGACTACACGGACGCGATGCTGATCACGGCGTCCGAGTACAGTTCGCGCGAACAGCTCGTCGCCGAGGCGATCAAGCGTGCGCAGGTCGGTTATGGCATCACGCGCCCGCGCGCCGTGGTCTCGATCGGCGACGGCATGTGGGATCTGAAAGTTGCGCGCCAGCTCGGCATCGAATTCGTCGGCATCGGCTCGAAGCGCCAGCGTTCGCCGTTGCTCGACGAAGGCGTACCGGTCTACGACGACATGTGGGACGCCATGCATTGGCTCAATCCGGGCCGCGGGCGCGCGTCAGGTATTCGCTTGGCGTCACGCCCATAAACCGCCGGAACATGGTGGAGAACGCGCTGGGGGTGTCGTAGCCTACTTCCAGCGCGACCTGCGTAATGGGTCGTCCCGCGCCCAGCAAGGGCAACGCGCCCAGCAGACGCATCTGCTGACGCCACTCCCGGAACGGCAATCCGAACTCCGTCATGAAGCGACGCTCGAGCGTGCGACTCGACGCCCCGACCTCGACCGCCCAGTCCTGAAGACTGCGCGCGTCGGCTGGGGTACTCAGATAGGTGTCGAAGATCTTGCGCAAACGCGCATCGCGCGGCACCTGCAAATGAAGCGGCGAGTCGCTTTTCCACTCCACCTCCTGAAGCAGCAGCGCGATCACGAGCGCGTCCTTGCCGTGCGGCGACCAGTCCGGCGGCAGTGTCATCGCCCGCAAAATCAGCTCGCGCAATAGTGCGGAGACACGAATGACCACTGGCGTATCGGGCGCCGACATGCCGCAGCGTGCCGCGTCGACATACACCGTGCGCATCTCGACTTTGCCGCGCATGCGCACTTCATGCGTGACTTCCGCAGGAATCCACAGCGCCCGCTGCGGAGGAATGACCCAGAACGACGTATCCGTGCGCACTTCGAGAATCCCGGCGCAGGCATACATCAGTTGTGCGCGTCGATGGCTGTGTGGCCGTACCACGTGGCCGTCCGGGTAGTCCTTCGCCAACACGCCGACCGGACGGTCGTGAGCCTGAAACGCCAGGGGGATCTCACCGGTGATCGGCATGGGAACCAGGTCTCTCAATAGGCAAAAGGGAGCGGAAAAACGACAGACGGCGACAGACGGAAGGGGCGAAACAACGGAAGGACAAAGAGATGACGACGTCACAAGCGTAACATCGCCCACAGGCCACGACCAAGCCGAATCCGGTCCCGACTGCCTTACGGCATTACAGCCACGTCGCAGCCACATCCGCCGCTTCGAAGCCGCCTCGAAGCCGCCTCGAAGCCACTTCTCAGCCACTTCTCAGCCGCATCGCAGCCGGAATCACAACCGGGGTCACCATCAGTCGCTCACGGCTCAAAAGGGTTTGACGATGACCAGCGCGACGATTCCCGCCATGGCCACCAACACCACGGGCAACGCGCGCGTGAACAGGTTCGTCGGCGTCGGCCCGGTGTTTCGCCCCTGGCGATCCAGGCGACGCAGCGTCGCCGACAAGCGTCCGTGCAGCGCGGACACAACGATCACCAACACCAGCTTGGCCATGAACCATGGGGCATGCCACCAGTTGCCCATGACGGCAAGCACAGGCCCGGTGATCCAGACCACGCCCAACGCCGGGGACGCCATGGCGTAATCCGCGCGCCGCGCGACGCGACGCCATTCCGCCTGGACGAGGCGGGCGCCAAACGCCGTCGCCATCGTCACCAAGCCCGCGATAAGGACGATGACGGCGATCAGATGCAGCGCCTTGATCCACAGATAGAGCATCGCCTGTCTCCTGAAGGCCGCGAATGATTATTTCCATCTAAGCAAGAGTTGCTTGTGATAAGTCGCCTTTATCACGAAGAGTCACATTAATACACTGCAACTGTCGACGATGAATAACACATCGCCCCCTTCAAAAGACAGGAGAAAACATCATGAAGCGCACCCTTATTACCTCGGCTCTGGTTTCCGCAATGCTGGCCGTCTCGGCCGGTTCCGCATTCGCCAGCGACGCATTCGACGGCCCCTCGGAATTCTCGTGGGTGCCGCAGACCAGCGCCCTGAGCCGTGCTCAGGTTCGTGAAGAACTCGTTCAGGCCCAGCAAGCCGGTCTCGTGGTTCAGCACGACGCCGTGTACCCGAAGGCGGCCCCGAGCGCCCAACCGGCTGTGGCCAGCGCCGCAGTGACCGTGGGTTCGGTTGGCGGTCTGCCGCGCGTAGGCACGACCTACTTCGGTTCGTAATGTAACTCGTCGCGCCGCGCGTCTCTTCTATGACGAGAGACCGCGGCGCGACGCGCGTTCTGCGCATAACGACGCACCGGTTGCCCGGTGCACAGTGTGATCTCCGGTCTTCTCCGACCTAAGACTCCTGTCGCTGTGCGTAGCGGTTTGACGCACAGGACTTTGCCCGTCGCTTCGGCGACGGGCTTTTTTAGCGACAGGCCTGCACGAGCGCCGGTTTGTCGCTCCTCATGTCCGCCCGCCTCCCCCGCTTCCCCCGCTTCCCCCCGCTGAAAACGAAGAAGCCCGCCGAAGGCGGGCTTCCTTGTCTTGCGTCACCGCGACTTACAAAGACGACTTGCTGAAGGACTTCGCGAGGAATTCGAGCGCACGGCCGTGCGCGAGCGCCGCCGACGGCTGGTGATACGATCCGCGCGCCCAGCAATTAAAGCCGTGATCGGCCTGCGGGTACACGAATACTTCGGTGTTCGGGCGCGACTTCACCGCGTCGCTGACCTGGGTGACGATATCCGGCGTGATGTGCGAATCGAGCGCGCCGTAGTGAAATTGCGTCGGCACGTTCAAATTGGCCGCTTCGCTCAGATAGTTGTGAATGCCTCCGCCGTAGTACGGCACAGCGGCGTCGACCTGTCCGCGTGCAGCGCTCAGATACGAAAGCAGACCACCGAAGCAGTAACCGATAGCGGCGACATTGGCGCCCGTATCAAGCTTGCTGCGAAGCACCTTGACCGTCGCGCCAACGTCCTGCACGGCCTTCTCGACATCCACGGACTTGCGCAGTTCCATCGCGCGGCTCAGGTCCTCGCCCGCATAGCCCAGCTCGATGCGCGGGGCTGCGCGCCAGAAGATGTCCGGCGCCAGCACCACATAGCCGTCCGCCGCATACTGGTCGGCCACCCCGCGAATGTGTTCGTTCACACCGAAAATTTCCTGCACCAGCACCACGCCTTGCGCGTTTGCCGTTTTACCCGTCGGTGGCAATGCCAGATAGGCATCGAAGGTGCCGTCCACGGTTTCAACTTTGATCCATTGACTGTTCGACACGGAAATTGCTCCTTCAATTAGGGGGAAATGCCCGCGCCCTGCCATCTTGCACCCCCCGGGGGCGTGCGCAACATCGGGAGACGGCCGGACACGAAAACGCCGAATCAGTATAGGGATTTTTCCGCGGACGCACAGCCAGCGAAAGCGCCCGCCACGTAAGGCTCCGCGACGCTCCTTCGCACGAGAGGCCCCACGGCGGCGTCCGACGCACATGGCATCGGCATCCGTGCCTTATCCGTCGTTTCAGCAACCGAACCCGGGCGGGTTCGCCTGCATCACCGGCGTGCTCCCTTTGGGATGACCGAAAAGCATCAGCATTTGCGTTGCATCGGATGTCATGAGGGCTCCTCGAACCCTGTTTCTCCTCCCGCCTTACAAGCCGTTACCTCACGCCGTCGAGCGACACGTTGCGCGTTACGCTTGACCCCGTCGTCCGATGCTTTTCATCGAACGCATTTAATACGGAGTCCATATGATAAAGAGGTCCATGCGACAGATGGTCAATGCCCTTGCCCTGATCGTCGCAATGACGGCGGCAGTGACCAACGCCAGCGCCGCCACGGCGAGCACCGACACCCTTCCTCCCGCTGCGCCCCCTGTCACGGCAACGCGCATCGACCGTCACCCCGGCGAGATGCCACCGCCGCCGACGGGTCCGCGCTTCGGTGATCCTCGAGAGCATGGGCCGATGGGCACACCGGGTCCCGGCTTCGCTGCGATGCGTACCATCGATGAGATCGCGCATCTCTACCGGGTCGGCGGGCATCCGGAGTCCGTATTGCCGTTCTACCGCGAAACGCTCTCGCAGACGCGCGACCCCGTGCTGCGCCACCACTTGCGCGAAGCGATCGCACGAGAAGAATTGAAGCCTGCCGACACCACGGCGGCCATTGCAACGCTGCGCGCGCAGTTAAACGAAGATCTCGCCGCGCTGCCGCCCGCCGAAGCCAAGCGTCGTTAAGACGCTGATGTCACGCTCGCCCCAATGCGAGGTGAACGAGCGTCGGGCTGTTCAACGCAGCCCCATCGCATCAGAAGGTGTACTTCGCGCCGGCGTTGACAAGCACGCCGCGCGCGCCACCGGTGCCGAAACTCTTTTGGTAGGACACGCGACCATAAAGCGAGAAACTCGGGCCTTGCGTGCTGTTCACACCCAGCGAGAACAGCATCGCATCGCCGTACTTCCCTGACGTGAACATCGCGTTCGACACTTGCACGTTGGTACCACCCACGAAGGCATGAACGACGTCGAAGCCGAAATACGGTGTCACCCGTCCGGTGCTGATGTCGAACGCGCGCGTGAGTCGCACGCCGAGACGCCCGGTCACCTGGTTTTGCGAGCCGATGTTCACGGCAAGCCCGTCGGCGTCGACAACGTTATCGAAGCCGAGATGCTGACCCACGAACTGCAACTGCGGCTCGAGACTCATTCCGTACGGGAGCGCCAGCGGATAGCCGCCCTCGATGGACGCCGCATAGCTGTTCCCGCGCATCGGCGCCACGTCGCCCCGCGCGTCGGTCGTGGTGCGGCCGTTGAACCAGCCGACCGAGACGATGCCGTCGACGTACCAGCCCTTCTGGCTCTGATAAGTGCCATACCCATAGAGCCGGTAGGTGCTCGCGCGCGTGGAACTCGGCCCGTCGATGGCGTTCGGGTCGTAGTGCAGCCACCCCATCGAGCCCGCGGCACCGAAGCGCCACGTGCCGTCATCGGTGAAGTGCTTGAACAGATTGCCACCCACCTGAATGGCCCCGTAATCGGCGCTCATGTCGTAACCGAACGCCTGAAAGCTCTGGTTGGAACGATATTTGAAGCCACCGCCATAGCCGCGCATGAACATCTCGCCGGGGCCGCGGTCACGCCCCAGTTCGCGATCGTCGCGCACTTCCCCCAAGCGTCGGTGCAAGGAGTCAATGTCCATCAACCCGGCCTGCAGAAACGCCACCGGCGCGCTCAGATAGGACGCCACTTGCGGCGCCACCTGGCGGCGCGCGTCCGGCGGCACCGGGTCGTCGATCTCTCCGCCCGGATTGCCGGGCTCCTCCGGATCGACCGGCCCTTCCGGTTCCACATAGGCACTTTGCAGTCGATAGTCCCAATGCCCGGTTCCCGTACTCACGAGATTCTGCGAGCCCTCGGCAGTACCGTGGGCCGACCCGGGGCCGTAGGCATACAGGCGGTATTCATAGGGCGAGTTGGGTGCAACGACATAGCCGCCTGCAAGCCGGAAGGCGTTGAACGTCGACGCCCCCGCCACCTGTACCACCGAAATCCCCTCGTCGTTCGTGATCACGCCGCTGGGCGAGGTCAGCTTCCCGGTGCTGCCCGAGGTCGGTTTGATTTGCAGCAGCGTCGTGCCGCTGGCCGAGCCCTGAATCAGCAACCGGTCACTGTACTGATTCGACAGCGCGCCGCCTTCGTTCAGATAGGTGTTGAGCGCCACCGTGCCGTTATTGCCCACATAGCTGTTGCCGATGGTCACGTTGCGGTACGACCCCTGGCTCGTCGGTGCCGAAGTGAGCTGCGACGTGACCGGGAAATCGATCAGGCTGTTCGCGTTGTTCAGCTCGGTCACGTTGGATGACCCCATCACGTGCCAGACGCTGTTGTTGCTCAGATTCACCACGGAGGTGCTGTTGGCGTCGGTGTAGATTCGTCCGGTCAGCGTGGAGTTGCTTGCGTCCAGATTCAGGGTGGCGCCGAGACCCGAGCGGGTGGTCGCATTGATCGCACCGCCGCCGCCACTGAGCGTCGAGTTGACGAGGTTGACGTTGGCGATGCCGCCGTAAGCCCACAGCGCCACACCGGTGTCCGACGTCACCGTCGTGTCCTGCAACGTCATGTTGTAACCACCGGCACGCAGCGGCGCCGCCCGGCTGCCCGATACCAGCGCGAGGGACGGTGCGGGAATGTCGCTGCCGAGTTCGGTCGGCGTCGCAGGAATCGGCGTATCGATGGCAAGCGGCGGCGGCGGGTCGCTCGACGGCAGCAGCGGTGTCGTAGCGGGCATGGGCGGCAGCCCCGGCGTCGGCGCCGACACCGTCACGCCGGTGATGGAGGCCGGTGCGTCGAACACGATGGCGGCAGTGTTCGTGCCCGACGCACGAATCGTTGCCCCCGCAGCATTGAATTGCCCGCCGTTCTGAATGCGCACAGCGTACGCGTTGGTGCCCGACGTGGTGAGCGACGTGCCATCCCCGGTCGCCGTGCTTCTCAGCAAATTGACCGTGCCGGCATTGGCGTAGATGCCGTAAGTGCTGGCCTTGTCCGTCGTAATCGAGCCACCGGCGAAATTGGTCGTGCTTCCCGTCCATCCATAGATGCCGTAGGCCTGTGCGCCATGCGTTGTAATGGCGAAGTCCGACAGATTCACGGTGGCGGCGCCGGTACCCGAGAGCAGGCCGTAGGCCGTCTGCCCTTGCGTGGTGATGGAACCGCCATTGAGCGTGGCCGTCGTGCTTCCCGAGATCCACATACCGTAGGCCGACGTGCCAAGCGTGCTCACCGCGACCTGCGAACCGGTGACAGTGGACGTGCCGTTCACGAGCAAACCGTAGGTGGCGTTCTGCGTCGTCGACAGGCTCAGCCGATTGAGATTGCCGAATGCTGTGCCTATGCGCACCGCGTGACTGCCCGCGCCGGTCGTCTGAACCGTCACGGTCCCGGCCGTTGCCGAATCCGTGTTCGTGTTGAGCGTGCCGCCCGACTCGGCATTGAGCCCGAGCGCACCGGCCACGCCGGTCTGGATCAGCGAATTGCCGTTGATGGTGGCGGTGGACCCGTTGTAGACCTGCACACCGCCCGCCCCCGACACCTTGGCCCCGTTCGCCGTGATCGTCGAATCCGTGAGCGTGATGTTGCTGCCGCCCCAGGAGCGCACGCCCCAGCTGTCCTGACCGTTCACCGTGATCGACGTTCTGGTGAGATCGATGAACGACCTCGCGCCATATGGACGCATGCCATCCGCGCCGGTGCCGGTCGTCACGATCGTGACGTCGGATCCCGTTAGCCAGGAACTTCCCGAAGCCGACTCCGGCATGTAGACGCCGTGCACCGATGTTCCATTGCCGGTCAGCAGCACCCCCGCCGTGCTGGCGACGATGTTGACCGTCCCGTTGGCGATATAAAGTGCGTCGTTGGGCGCACCGAACTGATAGTCGGAGGTGATCGCCACCTGCCCCGGCGTGCCGAGATTCGGATTGATCGTGACACTCGCGCCGCGAAATACCGAGACGCCTGCCCCACCGAGGTGCGTCGGGTACGGCGGCACGGGATGGATCGTCACACTGCCCTGAATCTCACCTACGGGCACGACACTGCCATCGTAAAACTGCTCGTAGGTCAGGACGGTGCCCGACTCGATGACCGGCGTCGGATAAATCTGCGCCCTGACATCAGTCGCTGACAAAAACACCAGAGAGACTGCCACCGCAAGGGGGTGAAGACGGGGCGTGCGTTCGCGCATGGCGTGAGTCACTGTAGCTCCTTGGGAAAGGGAGACAAGCGGACACAACGAAAGCCGTACGAAGCAATACAGACAATACGAAGTACTACGAAGCTGCCATAGAAATAGCAAATGGCGTTGAAGACGGATTAACGTCCGCTCGTTAAGTAAACACTAAACCAATCGCAATGAAAATCACAGCGCAATGGCGTCTCGAAACGCCGCGGATACAGGAACTACCGAGAATCAGGAATTTAAATTGTTAGTTTCGGCGTGCTTATAGTAATTTTAATTACCGGAACGTTGCTTAATCGTTTCTTTTGGCGCCTATTTTGGCGTCTCGATTTAGCGTCGCGTTTTATCGCCTCTTATTACCATCTCTTTTATTGAGTCGCTTGATTGCGCCCCGTGATCGCCTCTATGGAACCGCCCCCCTATCCCCGTTCGCAAAAATGGCGATCGACTCGTAACCAATGCGCCCACTAGGCCGCGCGCATGATGTTTTCGTTCCACTTCGGCAACCAGTCGAGCAAAAACTCGGCGAAACCTTCCGCGGCCGGTGACGCCGCACGCGAGAGCGGACGATACACGCACACCTGACGAATCGTCTCCGGCGCGATCACCCGGCGCATTTCCAGCCCGAACGCATTCGCCAGCGCCGCCACGTACCCTGGCGTGAGCGTCGCGGCGAGTCCTTGCGACGCGACGCCAAGCGCCGTCGTCACGTTATCGACGACATCGATGGACGTGATGCGCGCGTCCGGCGGCGCGGACAAGCGCATTTGCGCAACGCTGCGCTCGTGATCGCGCCCGGCGGCGACGAGCGGCGTGTCGCGCAGGTCGGTCCATTTCACACGCCGGCGGCGTGCGAGCGGATGCTGCGGTGCACACCACAACACCCACGGACTGTCGAACGCGGGTGTTCCGGCGACATGCGCGCCCGTCGCGCGATTCGGGCCAATGGCAATGTCGAGATCGCCATTGGCGACATGATCGATAAGCGCATCGACCGGGGTATCGACTACGCGCACCACCACCTTAGGACGCGAGGCCGTGTACTCCCGAATCGCGGCGGGCAACGCCATGCTCGCCAGCACGAGCGGCGCGCCGACACGCACGATCCCGGCAGCACGATTGCGCAGATCGTCGGCGGTCTTCTCGGCGGCCTGCACATGCCGCAGCACCGATTCGGCGGACGCGAGGAAATCCCGGCCCGCACTCGAGAGCGCCACACGTCGCGTGGTGCGGTCGAAAATGCGGAAGCCGAGCACCGACTCCAGTTCCGCCACCAACTGACTCACTGCGGAGGAGGTGAGTCCCAGACGATTGCCCGCCTCGGCGAAGCTGTGTAATTCGGCAATGGCCACCAGCGCTTCGAACTGGCGCAACGTAACGCGGGTCAGGGGCATGGCGTTTCGATTATCAAGTTTCACTTACGAATGGACCAGAATCGATTGATTGTTCCGCAAAGGGGCGTCGCCCACAATCGATTTTCAAAATTCCCCCAATGAATCCATTGAGCATCGAGACGGAGCCAGCCGCATGCATCGAGCCGCAACGCGCCCCCTGTTTTCTCATGTCGACGCCTACCCCGGCGACCCCATCCTCGGTCTGAACGAAGCGTTCGGTCACGACCCCCGCCCGCACAAGGTCAACCTGTCCATCGGCATCTATTTCGACGACGACGGACGCCTGCCGGTCATGCAGGCCGTGCGCGAGGCGGAGGCGGCCGTGCTCTCCGATATCGGCCCGCGCCCCTACCTGCCGATGGCGGGCACTGCGCTGTACCGCAACGCCGTGCAGGCTCTCGTCTTCGGCGAGGACAGCGCCGCGCGACGCGAACAGCGCATTGCGACACTGCAAACCCTGGGCGGCGGCGGTGCACTGCGCGTGGGCGCGGACTTCCTGAAGCGCTACTTCCCCGGGAGCACCGTGTGGATCAGCGACCCGAGCTGGGACAATCATCGCGTGGTGTTCGAGAGCGCCGGTTTTCCGGTTCATTCCTACCCCTATTACGACGATGCCACCGGCGGCCTGCGCTTCGACGCCATGATGCAGACCATCGCCGCGCTGCCGCCGCACAGCATCGTGCTGCTGCATGCCTGCTGCCACAACCCGACGGGCGTCGATCTCTCGCATGCGCAGTGGCAAGCGCTCGTGCCCGTGCTGCACGAGCGCGGCCTGATCGCCTTCGTCGACATGGCGTATCAGGGATTCGGCGACGGCCTCGATGCTGACGCCTTTGCCGTACGCGTGCTCGCCGACGCCGGAGTGCCGACGGTCGTCGCCAACTCCTTCTCGAAGAATTTCTCCCTGTACGGCGAGCGATGTGGCGCGCTGTCGGTGGTGTGTGCGACGGCGGACGAAGCCGCGCGCGTGTTCGGCCAGCTCACCGGCACCGTGCGGGCGAACTACAGCAATCCGCCCACGCGCGGCGCGCGGCTCGTCGCGCAAGTCCTCACCACGCCCTCGCTGCGACGTGCGTGGGAAACCGAACTCGACGGCATGCGCGAGCGCATCGCCGCAATGCGCTCGCAGATTCACGCGCGGCTCGCTCCGCATGTCGATGGCGAGGCGCTGTCGCGCTATATCGCGCAGCGCGGCATGTTCACCTACACGGGCCTGTCCCCGGCGCAGGCCGACACGCTGCGCGAGTCGCACGGCGTGTACCTGCTGCGCTCGGGCCGCATGTGCGTGGCCGGGCTGAACACGCGCAACGTCGACACCGTCGCGCAGGCCATCGCCCGGGTGATGACGCAGTAAGGCGTCATGCAACACGGCGAGCATGCCCGCCGCAAGGCGCATGCGACATCGACATAACAACGACTGGAGACAATATGAATACTGCCTCGGCTGCCGGCGTCCACATCGAACAGGACACCCCCTCACACACCTGGCGCGCGGTGATATCGGCGTCCATCGGCAACGCGCTCGAATGGTTCGATCTGGTCGTGTACGGTTTTTTCGCCGTCACGATCGCGAAGCTGTTTTTCCCGGCGCACGACGACACGACCTCACTGCTGCTGACGCTGGGCACCTTCGGCGTGTCGTTCTTCATGCGACCGCTGGGCGCCATCGTGATCGGTGTCTACGCGGATCGACGCGGGCGTCGCGAAGCCCTGACGCTGACCATTTTGCTGATGATGGCGGGCACCGCCATCATCGCGTTCATGCCGACGTATGAAACCATCGGCGTGCTCGCGCCCATGGGCATTGTGCTGGCGCGCATGATTCAGGGCTTCTCGGCGGGCGGGGAATTCGGCAGCGCCACGGCGTTTCTCGCCGAACATGCGCCGCAGCGACGTGGTTTCTTCGCGAGCTTTCAGGTCGCCAGTCAGGGGCTGACGACCTTGCTCGCCGCCGGCTTCGGCGCGGTGCTCACGAGCACGTTGTCCCCGGAGCAGATGCAGAGCTGGGGATGGCGCGTGCCGTTCCTGTTCGGCCTGCTGATCGGCCCGGTGGCGTATTACATCCGTCGCCACGTGAGCGAGACGCCCGAGTTCCTGGAAGCCGAACCCACGCAAACGCCGCTGCGCGACACGCTGGAGCAGCAAAAGATGCGTCTGCTGCTGGCGGTCGGCGTCGTGGTCGTCGCCACGGTCTCGACCTATCTGGTGCTGTACATGCCGACGTACGCGATCAAGCAATTGGGCCTGCCCGCCTCGGTCGCCTTTGCTGCCACGGTGGCGACGGGCATCGTGCAGATGTTCCTGTCGCCCGTCGTGGGCGCGTGGTCGGATCGGGTGGGACGGGCAAGGCCGATGATGATTGCCGCCGCCTTGTTGCTCGTCGCGATCTGGCCCATGTTCTGGCTGCTGTCGACGTATCCGAGCTTCGGCATGATGCTTGCGCTGCAAACCTTGCTGGGCGTGCTCATGACGATCTACTTCGCCCCCCTGCCCGCGTTGGCGTCCGAGATCTTTCCGGTGAAGACGCGCACGACGGGCCTGTCGCTCTCGTACAACCTGTCGGTCACGTGCTTCGGCGGCTTCGCGCCGTTCATCCTGACATGGCTGATCAACGCGACGGGCAGCAAACTCGCACCGAGCTTCTACATGATGGCCGCTGCCACCGCAGGACTGATCGCGCTGAGTCAGGTGTATCGGCACACCGGTGTACGCTGACCTACGACAACTCGCTTCGGCTCACTGCGGATACAGCCCATGGACCCGCCCGAAGAGGCGGGTCAGTCCGAGCAACGCATCGATGTTCGGTGTCGGCACCGACACGCGCTGACCGATCTCTCGCACCACGCTGACCAGCGCATCGAGTTCGATCGGACGATTGGCTTCCACGTCCTGCAACATCGACGTTTTGAACGCCCCCAGCTTCGCCGTCACCAGATGCCGGTCTTCCGGCGACTGGTCGATGGCGCAACCGATCTTCGCACCGATCGCCGCCGCTTCGCGCATGGCCGCCGAGCAAAACTCGCGCACCAACGGATCGTCCAGCAAGCGGTCGATGGTCGCGCCCGTGATGGCGGACACCGGGTTCATCGTCAGGTTGCCCCAGAGCTTGTACCAGATATCGAGCCGCACATTCTCCGACGCCTTCGCCTCGAACCCTGCGCGCTCGAGCAACCCCGCCAGACGTTGCACACGCTCGCTCGTGCCGCCTGACGGCTCGCCGATGATGAGGCCTCGCCCCATCTTGTGATCGACCAGTCCCGGCTCGGGCGTGGAGGCGCTGGCGTGCACCACGCAACCGATCACGTTCGCCAGCGGGATCGCCGCACCGATGGCGCCCTGCGGATCGACGCTCGCGAGCGGCGCGTCGCCGAATGGCGCCACGCCCTTGCAGAACCACCACGGCACGCCGTTCATCGCGGGCAAGACCAGCGTTTGCGGGCCGAGCAACGGCACGACCGCCGAGGCGACCTGCAACAGCGCGGGCCCCTTCACCGCGATCACGACCAGATCCTGATGGCCAAGTTTTGCAGCGTCCTCCAACGGGTGCGCCGCAGCCACGGGCGCCGTGGCCAGCGCCTCGCCCTGCTTCACCCGCCACCCACGCTCGCGCAGCGCCGCGAGCGTGGCCCCGCGCGCGAGCGCACTGACCTGCGCCTCGCCCGCAGCAGCCAGCTTCTGCCCGATCAGGCCACCGATGGCGCCCGCACCAATGATCGTCACCTTCATGCGCTTTTTCCCTTGATCCCTTGCTCTGGTTGATGTGCCGCGAGGCGGTAGTTTTCCTTGAACCGCTCCGGCACACGTTCATCGAAACCCAGCGCCACACGGCGCACTTCAGGACTGTCCCCCGGCGGATGCCCCACACCGAGCGCCGCCGCACGCGGCGCGTCGATCTGCACCACGCGCCCGGCGAGACGCCCCAACCCCGTAATCTCGCACTCGACCAGATCGCCCGCATCCACCGAACGCGAATGGCAGGGCGTGCCCATCAATATCACGTCGCCCGGCAGCAGCGTGATATGGCGGGCAATGTCCGCAATCACATAATGCGGGCCCCAGATCGTTTCGTCGCCGATATGGGCTTCCTGCACCACGCGCCCGTTGCGATAGGTCCGCAGCGTCTGCTCGAACAGGTTCACCCCTCGCACGATACCCGGTCCGATGGGCAGCAGCGTATCCGCCCCTTTGACCCGCAGCATCGATCCCTGGTCGGTATCGCGAAAATCCTGCAATCCCATATCCAGCGCCGGGCAGAAACCTTCGATGTAATCCCACGCCTCATCGGGCAACACATTACGACACGTTCGCCCGATCACGACCGCATATTCGCTTTCGTAGTTCAGATACCGGCAGTCCGCCGGCTTCAGAATCTGGCCGCCATGACCGTTGAGCGAAGTCGGCGGCTTGGTGAAATACGTCGGAGTATCGGTGGGTTTCGGCCGGTTACGCGTCTCCATGCTACGCGAGCGATAGGAGATGTGCACCGCAATGATCTTCGAGGGATTGACCGGCGGCAGATGCGTGAGCGTTTGTGAGTCGTCTGGATCGACCAGACGTCCGTCGTCCAGGCGCAGCATGCCCCGATCGTCGCCGGACTCGACGAGGGTGCCCCAAAATGCGCTGCCCCCCAGCAACACGTGGCGACGCTCCACACGCGGGCCGCGCATGACGGCGGGCAATTCGCGCAAGGGAAATTCGAAATCCATAGTCTCGCCTTGTCAGAGGGTATCGAACCAGATGTGCACGTTGCCCGTGCCGCGCGCGTTCTCGTAATCGGACAGGACGGTGCCCGCGCTGCGGCACTCGGCCCCGCCCAGCGCGCCGACCATCTGCAAGTAATGCGCGCCGTGTGCTTCCCATGGACGTTTCCGATAATCCGTCTCCCAGTCCGCCAGAATCCGGTCGTGTCGCCCTTCGCGAAACGCTTCGATGGCGCGCTTGTCGCTCTCGATATTTTCCGGACGCGACACGTTGCTCTCGTGAAAAATGCGTGGGTGATTGGGCTTCCAGTCAATGCCGTTGAACTTATGGCTCAATGCGCCGGACGCCAGCATGACGACCCGCAAATCGCTGCGGCGAATCGCCTCGCCGATCACTTCGCCCGATTGCAGGAAGTGCTGCGTCTCGCAGTTCTGGCACGAGCTGACGGTGACGATGGGCCATGCGTCGAGTCGCATCTGCTTGATGACGTTGATCGTCGGGTAGTGGCGCGGCAGATCGGGATGCTGCACCGCCCGGGCGCGCACGCCCCGCTCGCGCGCCACCGCCTCGACGCCCAGCGCCAGTTCGGGATGCCCCCGGTAGTCGTACGGCACGCCGTGCAGGTACCACGGCATCTCGTCCGAGACGTACATGCCCGAGTACTGCGCGCCGCCATCGATCAGGTGATAGCCCGTGGTGAACCAGTGCGAATCGAAAATCATCACGACATCCGGGCGCACCGCCGCGATGCGCTCACGCACGCGCGCGTAGCCCGGAATCAAGTCCGAGTCCGCCCCCGCCCCCTGCAATACGCGGAACTCCTCACATTGCATCAGGCCGGGGTGATGCGACACCAATGCCGCGCCGACGATCTGTCCCATCGTGCTCTCCTCCTTTCCTTGTCTTATGGTGTTCAGCGCCCTTAGCGATGGCTAAAGCTCGCTTTGAACGGCTGTTTCGGTACGACGATGTCCTTCACGTCGCAAAAGAATTCGAAGCTCCAGTCCCCCCCTTCGCGGCCCACACCGGAGCGCTTGATGCCACCGAACGGGGCGGCGAGATCGCGAATGCCGAAGCTGTTGATCCAGATAAAACCGGTGCGCACGCGCGCGGCAATGGCAACGGCATGGGCCTCGTCGCCGTAGCAGACACCTCCCAGTCCGTAGTCGGTGCCATTGGCCATGTCGACGACCTCGTCGTCGCTCGCGAATGTCTGCAAGGTCAGCACCGGGCCGAAGACCTCCTGTTGCACGATTTCGTCGTGCTGGTGCAGGTCCGCGAGCAGTGTGGGCGCGAAGTACTGCGCACCGAAGGCGTGACGCGTGCCGCCCCACAACACGCGCGCCCCGCCCGCCACGGCGCGCTCTACGAACCCCTGCACCCGTTCGAGCTGGCGCATGTGAATGATCGGGCCGACCTCCGTTGCCGCGTCGCGCGGATCGCCCACGACAAGGCGAGAGACGACATCGCGCAGCTTTTGCGTGAACGCGGAGGCAACGTCTGCATGCACGAGCAGGCGCGTGCCTGCAAGACATACCTGCCCCGCATTGCGATACATCAGTGCGGCAGTGGCGGCAGCGGCGTCGAGATCGGCGTCCGCCAGCACAATGAATGCCGACTTGCCACCGAGCTCCAGGCTGCACGGCACGAGGTTCGCAGCCGCAGTCGTCGCGATCCATTTGGCCGTGGCGACCGATCCGGTGAACGAGATGCGGGCGAGCCGGGCATCGCTCACCAGCGCCGCTCCGGTCTGCGCGCCCGAGCCTTGCAACAGGTTGAAGACGCCCGGCGGCAAGCCCGCTTCGTGCGCGCAATCGGCAAGCAACGACGAGGTCAGCGGCGCCCATTCGGGCGCCTTGAGCACGACCGTATTCCCGGCGGCGAGCGCGGGTCCGATCTTCCAGGTGGCCAGCATGAGCGGGGAATTCCACGGCGTGATCACGGCAACCGCGCCCGCCGGGTCGTGCCGCACCAGATGGCGCGCCTGCGGCGTGTCGATCACGCGATCCTGCAACGTCAGCGCGTGCTCGGCAAACCAGGTGATGTTCTGCATGGCGCGCGGCACGACACCGTGCGCCATGCGTGAGCGAAGCACACCGGCGTCGGCGCTCTCCAACGTGGCGAAGGCGTCGGCGCGGCGCCCGATGGCCTCGGCGAATCGCTGAAGATACGGCTGACGTTGCGCAGCGCTGAGCGCCGCCCACGCGGGAAACGCCGCGCAAGCCGACGTCACGGCCGCATCCACGTGCGCCTGATTGCCGCTCGCGATGTCGCCAAGCAGGGTCTGGTCGATAGGACAGACGCATGCGAACGTCTCGTCCGACGCCACGCGACGTCCGTCGATGTAATGATCCGGCGACACCGATACGCCGGCGATCGCTAAACGGGTAGCACTCATGCCATGTCTCTTGAGGAAGGAATTCGGGGGCGGGCGGTCAGCGCGGGCTGCTGCTGACGTTGCGGCTGTCCTTGCTACTGCCATCCTCCGGGACGGCGAACTTTGCGGCCAGCGCACGGCTCGCCGTGGCGAGTAACGTCGTGTCGATACCCACGGCGACGAACGTCACGCCGAGGTCGAGGTAGTGGCGCGCGAGCGTTTCGTCGACGCACAGAATGCCGGCCGCCTTGCCGGTACTGCGAATACGGGCAATACCGTCTTCGATGGCCTTGCGCACTTCAGGATGCGCGGCCTGACCGAGATGGCCCATCGACGCCGCGAGATCGGCGGGTCCGATGAAAACGCCGTGCACGCCGTCGACCGATGCAATCTCTTCGACCTGCGCCAGGGCGTCGGCTGTCTCGACCTGCACGAGCAGACAGGTGGCGTCGTTCGCGGCGTGCAGATAGTCTTCGTAGCGATTCCAGCGCGAGGAACGCGCCAGCCCGCTGCCCACGCCGCGCGTGCCCTGCGGCGGGTAGCGCGTGGCGCTCGCGAGCTCGCGCGCCATGGCGGCGGACGCCACCATCGGCACAAGCAATGTGGTCGCACCGATTTCGAGCACCTGTTTGATGAGGGCGGCATCGCCATGCGGCAGACGCACGACCGGATGCGTGGGATACGGCGCCATCGCCTGCAACGTCGCGAGCATGGTGCGCAGATCGTTCGGGGCGTGTTCGCCGTCGATCACGAGCCAGTCGAAGCCGCTGCCCGCGCACAGCTCGGCGGCGTAAGGCGTGGCGAGCCCCATCCACATGCCGATCTGACGCTTGCCGCGCGCGAGCGCCTGTTTAAAGGAGTTCGGGGGTGTTTTCATGACATCGCATCCTGAGATTGTTGTTTTCGCTCGCACTTGCGCCCGAGGCGCTCAATCGAAGCGCACACCGATCGCCCCAAGCGGGCCATAGTCCGCATGGAAGACATCGCCCGCGGCACATGCCACGGGACGCGTGAACGACCCGGCGAGCACGATCTCTCCGGCTTGCAACCCTTCGTCGAAGGCGCCGAGTTTGTTGGCAAGCCACGCAATGCCGTTGCCCGGATGATTCAGTACCGCCGCGCTCAGGCCGGTCTCTTCGATGACGCCGTTGCGATAGAGCAGCGCACCGGCCCAGCGAAGGTCGATGGCGTCCGGTTTCACGGGACGCCCACCGAGAATCACCGCCGCGTTCGCCGCGTTGTCGGCAATCGTGTCGAAGACCTTGCGTGGCGCTTTCGTGTGGCGATCGAAGAGTTCGATGCGACCGTCGATGAGTTCGAGCGCGGGCGTGACCCATGCGGTGGCGTCGAGCACGTCGAACAACGTGACGCCGGGCCCCTTGAGCGGCTTCGCCAGGATGAACGCCAGTTCCACCTCCAGACGCGGGACGATGAATCGCGAGGCTTGCAGCGTAGCGCCATCGGCGACGAGCATGTCGTCGAGCAGCGTGCCGTGATCGGGTTCGGTAATCTGTGCGGCCACCTGCATCGCGCGCGACGTCAGTCCGATCTTGTGGCCGATCACGCGGCGGCCTTCAGCAAACTTCAGCGCGAGCCACGCCTGGGAAATCGCATAGCTGTCGGCAATCGTCATCTCGGGATGACGGCGCGAGAACTGCATCACGGGCGTGCGGGTGCGTTCGGCCTCGTGCAATTCGCGGGCAAGGGCCTGATGGGTCGCGGCGTCGAGTTTCGGCATCGCGGGGGTCTCCGTGGGGTTCGTCGACAGGCACGCCCGAGCGGAAAGGGCAGCGGCGTCTGTGCGTCCGATGGGTTCGGCAGGATGGGTAAGGCCCTATTCTTGCGGCGGCCCGGGGCGCAAACAATCAATCGATTTTGGGCGATTGATAAGTAAAACTGGATAATCCGGACGACACGCGCCGACGAACATGCGCCACGCCGCCCGCGCTCCATGGCGTTCGACGCGCTCCAAGATCCGTGGAATGTCGTACGTTCGCCACACCTTCAACTGACCGTTGAGCCGAATGCGTCTCCACGCGGCAGCAACGCCGTATCGCTTCCTGTCGCGCCTTCTTCGGGCTTCTCGATCCCATAGCGCGACTTTTGTCTGCAAAGTCCGCATTCCCGCGATCTCGCGCCGCCCGGTTTTGCCTTCGCCGCGTCGGGGCGAAGCAACGCGCACCGGAATTCAGCGAGACCCATCAAAAATGAGAGTGATTTGCATTTATAATTCGCGGCGCTTTATTACAACGCATTACCGATAACGATCCGCTTCGCCGTCGCCGCGCCCGCACCGTGTCGCACGGCCTTGCACGCCACACTCGCCACACACTCTCGCAGTCACGAAGGTCAGCCAAGATGAAGATGTCCGTCAGTCGCCGTGCACGCGCCGCCCGCCCCGCTCTCGTGCAAGGTCCCCATCGCCTCGCCCCTCAAACCCTGCCCCAGGCCGCCGCTCGCGTAACCGCGTGCGCCGCGGCCCTGTTCATGGCAACGCTCGGCATGGCCCACGCCCAGCAGGCCACGGCAGCTGCCGAAGCTAAAGCCGACGTCGAGCTCGGCACGGTCAACGTGTCCGGCGACTGGCTCGGCACAGGGCTGGATACCAGCGCGAAGACATTTCCGGGGGCTCGCACGGTCGTCAAGAAGGAGCAGATCGAAGCGTCCGGCGCAGCGAGCATTGGCGATGTCATGCGCCGTATTCCCGGCGTGCAGGCGACCGACAACTCCAGTAGCGCCGGTAGCGCCATCTCGCTGAACATCGGCGTTCGTGGTCTCGCAGGCCGTTTCAGCCCGCGCTCCACGGTGCTGCTCGACGGCATCCCGCTGGCCGTGGCGCCCTACGGCCAGCCGCAACTGTCGTTCGCGCCGGTGAGCCTGTTCAACATCGAGAGCATCGACGTGGTTCGCAGCGGTGGCGCGGTGCGTTATGGTCCGCAGAACGTCGGCGGCGTGATCAACTTCAAGACCCGCTCGATTCCGAACACGCCGGGCTTGAGCGCAGACGCCACCGTTCGCGAGAACATGTACACCACCGGCGGAGGCGCCAACACGCAGTACGGCCTGTTCCTCGGCACACAGATGGATAACGGTCTTGGTCTCGCCCTGCTGTATTCCGGCATGGTCGGGCGCGACTGGCGCACGGGCAGTAACGAGAACGTGAACGACGTGGCATTGAAGTGGCGCTACGACATCACGCCGAGTCAGCAGGTGTACGGCAAGCTTTCGTACTACGACGCCAAGTCGATGACACCGGGCGGTCTGAGCGCCGCCCAGTACAACGCCGATCCGTTTCAGAACACGCGTCCGAACGACTATTGGAGCGGTAACCGCACCGGTCTCGACGTCGGCTATCTGAATACGATTTCCGACACGCAGGAATTCGAGATCCGTACGTTCTACAACGAAAGCTACCGTCAAAGCTCGCTCACGAACCTGTCGGTGCTGCCGCTCGTGACCGTTCACCAGCCGCGCAACTATGAAACGTTCGGCATCGAACCGCGTTACACGCAGCGCCTGTTCTTCGGCCCCACGGCACACGACGTGACGGTGGGTTACCGCTACGTTCACGAACGCGGCGACGACAATAACTTCAACGTCAATGTCGCCAGCGGCAAGACGTCGGCCACCACCACGTTCTACAACTACACGAGCGCCAACGCGTTCTACATCGACGACCGCATGGCATGGGGCAACTGGCGCTTCACCCCCGGCGTGCGTTATGAATTCATCTCGTCTCAGCGTGTCGACAAAGCGTCCGGCAGCACCTTCCGCACGGATAACAACAAGCCGCTGCCCTCGGTGAACCTGTCGTATCTGGTCAATAGTGCGTGGACGATCTTCGCGGACTACAGCACGTCGTTCGGGCCGGTGCAGAACACGCAGCTGAACTCGATGTCCGCCACGAATCCGCTGCAGCCGGAAGTCGCCCGCACCTTTGAAATCGGCACGCGCTGGACCGACGCGCGCTGGAAGGCGGAACTCACCGCCTTCAAGATGAAGTTCGACAATCAGATTCTGCAGGTGCCGAACGTCAGCCCGGCGACCTTCCAGAACATTGGCGCAACGAATCACGACGGCATCGAAACTGCGCTTGATTACACCTTCGACCGGGACAGCGTGTTGCGCGGCCTGAACCTGTACGCGAACTTCACGTACGTGCGCGCCATCCAGAAGTCCGGCGCGACGGCGGGTCTGGACGTGCCGTTCTATTCGCGCTTTACCGACACGCTCGGCGCACGCTACGAGATCGGTCAGTGGACGTTCAACGTCTCGACGACACACCAGAGCTCGCAGTACGCCGACCTCGCCAACACCGAAGCGCAGTCGGCGGACGGCACGAACGGCAAGGTGCCGGGGTATCGCGTGTGGAATCTGCAGGCCATGTACAAGTTGCCGTTCTACAAGAACGCCGACATCACGGTAGGTCTGAACAACGTGTTCGACAAGCGCTTCTACACGCGCAACACGGACCAGAACGGCGGCATCATGGTCGGCGCACCGCGTATGGTCTACGTGCAGGGGCACTTCGGGTTCTGATCGGGTTCCGAGTCCGATCCGGCCCGGTTGCCCGGCGTCAAAAAAAACGGCTCACTTTGCGTGAGCCGATTTTCTTTGGTGTCGACGATGTGCGCCAACGTGTGCCGATGTGCGCCGATGTGCCTACTTCGTCCGGCCGTAGTCGTCCTGGAAACGCACGATATCGTCTTCGCCAAGATAGGCGCCCGACTGGACTTCGATGAGCTCCAGCGGCACTTTGCCCGGATTCTCGAGACGATGCGTGGTGCCCACCGGGATATACGTCGATTGATTCTCCGTGAGCAGTACCGTGCTCTCGCCGTTCACCACGCGGGCAGTGCCCTTGACCACCACCCAATGCTCCGAGCGATGGAAGTGCATCTGCAAGCTCAGCGACGCGCCGGGCTTCACGACGATCTTCTTCACCTGGAACCGGTCGCCCACGCAAATGCCTTCATAGTCGCCCCAGGGACGGAAAACACGCTGGTGGAACACCGACTCCGAACGACCGTCGGCGACGAGCTTCTCGACCACGCGTTTGACATCCTGCACATGGTCCTTCGACGTGACCATGACGACGTCCGGCGTCTCGACGATCACGAGATTGTCCACGCCGATGGCAGCCACCATTCGGCTTTCGCTGCGCACGTAGCTGTTCTTGACGCCGTGCACGACAACGTCGCCGATCAGGCTGTTGCCGTCTTCGTCGCGTTCGGCAATCTCCGCGACCGCCGACCATGAACCGATATCGTTCCATCCGAGACCTTCGGCGTCCACCACGGCGGCGCGGCGCGCCTTCTCCATGACGGCGTAGTCGATGGAGTCCGAGGGACAGGCCTCGAGACTCGCCTTGTCGAGACGGAAGAAATCGATATCCGCCGCGCCGAGCTCGACAGCGGCTTTGACCTGCCGAAGCATCTCGGGCGCGAGGCGTTCGAGTTCGCCCAGATAGGTGGACGCCCTGAACATGAACATGCCGCTGTTCCAGTAGCAGTCGCCTGCGGCGATCAGCTCGGCCGCTTTGGCGGCGTCCGGTTTCTCGACGAACTGGTCGATGTTGAAACCGCTCGCGCACACCTGCGTGGCGCTGCCACGACGGATATAGCCGTAGCCGGTATGCGGCGATGTCGGGGGAATGCCGAAGGTGACGAGATAACCGTCGTCGGCCAGCGTGCGGGCCGCGCGCACCGCTTCGAGGAATTTGGCCTCGTGCGCGATGGCGTGATCCGAGGGTAGCACGAGCAGCGTGGCGTCGGCGTCCTGACGCTGGGCGATCAGCGCCGCCACGGCGACGGCCGGTGCCGTATTGCGCGCGACGGGTTCGAGCACGATGGCGCTCGGCGCCGTATCGATGGCGCGCAACTGCTCGGCCACGAGAAAGCGTTGTTCGTTGTTGGAGATGATCAGCGGCGCCACGGCGCCGTCGAGCGCGCGCACGCGCCTGACCGTCTGCTGGAGCAATGTGTCGGAGCCGGCAAGCGCGAGATATTGCTTGGGATAGCTGGCCCGCGACAGAGGCCATAAACGTGTACCACTACCGCCGCACAGAATTACAGGAGTTATCGCCATATTCCGGTTCGTAGGAGGCTACGCCACATCGCTGGGAGGGAGCGGAAATTATATCGTTGTTTCAAGTACTTAAAACGACATTGCGATGACGCTTGCCGCTGTTTTACCGTCGCGCAAAAGAAAAACGGCACCCCGCAAAGGGTGCCGTTTCCTTGTCGCGTCACATCAGGTGGGAAGTTCCGGCGCTCGCCGGCGCTCCCCGCCCTGATGTCATACCGCTTACTCTGCGGTCGGCTCTTCCACCGACGTGGGCATCGGGGCAAACGCCTCTTCCAGAGCGATCTGGTCGTGACGCTCGCGATCCGACGTTTCGCGGGCCTTGCGGGCCTTGTGATACGCCAGACCCGTACCTGCCGGGATCAGACGGCCGACGATGACGTTTTCCTTCAGGCCACGCAGGTCGTCCTTCTTGCCCATGATGGCGGCTTCGGTCAGCACGCGCGTCGTTTCCTGGAACGATGCCGCCGAGATGAACGAGTCCGTCGACAGCGATGCCTTGGTAATACCCAGCAGCACGTTCTCGTACTGCGCCGGGCGCTTGTCCGCGGCAATCATGGCGTCGTTCTCGTAGAGCATGTCCGAACGCTCGACCTGCTCGCCGATGATGAAGCGCGTATCGCCGTTGTCGGTGATCTGCACACGACGCAGCATCTGGCGAACGATCACCTCGATGTGCTTGTCGTTGATCTTCACACCCTGCAAACGGTACACGTCCTGCACTTCATCGACGATGTAGCGCGACAGCGCTTCGATACCCTGCAAACGCAGGATGTCGTGCGGGTCGGCCGGGCCGTCCACGATCATTTCGCCCTTGTTCACCACCTGACCGTCGTGCACCAGCACCTGCTTTTCCTTCGGAATCAGGAATTCGTGCTGGTTGCCGTCCAGATCGGTAATGACCAGACGCTGCTTGCCCTTGGTGTCCTTACCGAACGACGTGGTGCCCGTGACTTCGGCCAGAATACCGGCGTCCTTCGGTGCACGCGCTTCGAACAGCTCGGCCACACGCGGCAGACCCCCGGTAATGTCGCGGGTCTTCTGCGCTTCGGTCGGGATACGTGCGAGCACTTCACCCACCGGCACGTGCTGACCGTCCTTGATGGTGATCAGTGCGCCCACCTGGAAGCCGATCGTCACAGGATGATCGGTGCCCGGGATCTTCACTTCCACGCCATTCTCGTCGAGCAACTTGACCTGCGGACGCACGTTCTTCGACGCCGGACCACGACGCTTCGGATCGATCACGACCAGCGTGGACAGACCCGTCACATCGTCGATCTGCTTGGCGACCGTGACACCTTCCTCGACGTTCTCGAACTTGGCGAAGCCGCCGTGTTCGGTAATGATCGGGCGCGTCAGCGGATCCCACGTGGCCAGTTGGGCACCGGCCTTGACCTGTGCGCCGTCCAGTTGCAGCAGCGTGGCGCCGTACGGCACCTTGTGACGCTCGCGCTCGCGACCGTGATCGTCCGTGATCAGGACTTCGCCCGAACGCGAGATCGCGATCTGCTCGCCCTTGCCGTTCGTCACGTAACGCATGGTTGCCGTGAAGCGAACCGTACCGTTCGACTTGGCTTCGATCGACGAGGCCACTGCCGCACGCGACGCCGCGCCACCGATGTGGAACGTACGCATCGTGAGCTGCGTGCCCGGTTCACCGATCGACTGCGCGGCGATCACACCCACCGCTTCGCCGACGTTCACACGCGTACCACGGCCCAGATCGCGGCCATAGCATGCGGCGCACAGACCGAAACGCGTATCGCAGGTCAGCGGCGTGCGAACGCGCACTTCGTCGATACCCAGCGTTTCGATCATTTCGACGACGTCTTCATCGAGCAGCGTGCCCGCTTCGTACACCGTTTCCTGCGTTTCCGGATTCACGACATCGGCCACAGCCACACGACCCAGGATACGGTCACGCAGGGCTTCGACCACTTCACCGCCCTCGACCAGCGCCTTCATCGCCACGCCGTTGCTCGTGCCGCAATCGTCTTCGACCACGACCAGATCCTGAGTCACGTCGACCAGACGACGCGTCAGGTAACCCGAGTTTGCCGTCTTCAGTGCCGTATCGGCCAGACCCTTACGTGCACCGTGGGTCGAGATGAAGTACTGCAACACGTTCAGGCCTTCGCGGAAGTTCGCGGTAATCGGCGTCTCGATGATCGAGCCGTCCGGCTTGGCCATCAGGCCACGCATACCGGCGAGCTGGCGAATCTGGGCGCTCGAACCGCGAGCACCGGAGTCGGCCATCATGTAAATCGAGTTGAACGACTCCTGCTCCACGACGTTGCCATCGCGGTCGGTCGTCTTCTCCTTCGAGAGCTGCTCCATCATCGCCTTACCCACGGCGTCACCGGTAGCACCCCAAATGTCCACGACGTTGTTGTAACGCTCTTGCGCCGTGACCAGACCCGACATGTACTGACGGTCGTATTCCTTGACCTTCTTCGATGCTTCGCCGATCAGCTCTTCCTTCTTCGTCGGCACGAGCATGTCGTCGACGCAGATCGAGATACCGGCACGCGTTGCCAGGCGGAAGCCCGACTGCATCAGCTTGTCGACGAAAATCACCGTCTCGCGCAGACCGCAACGACGGAACGCCGTGTTGATCAGCTTCGAGATTTCCTTCTTCTTGAGCGACTTGTTCAGCACCGAGAACGGCAGGCCCGGCGGCAGAATTTCCGACAGGATCGCGCGGCCGACGGTCGTCGGGTACAGCGTGACCTTCGGCGTCTTCTCGCCCGTTTCCGGATCGACCGTGTACTCCGTGATACGCACGTTCACACGCGAAGCCAGTTCGACTTCCTTGTTGTCGTACGCACGCAGCACTTCCGAGACGTCGATGAACGACAGGCCTTCGCCCTTGCCGTTGATCTTGTCGCGGGTCGCGTAGTACAGACCCAGCACGATATCCTGCGACGGCACGATCGACGGATCGCCGTTGGCCGGGAACAACACGTTGTTCGAGGCCAGCATCAGGGTACGCGCTTCCATCTGCGCTTCGAGCGACAGCGGCACGTGAACGGCCATCTGGTCACCGTCGAAGTCGGCGTTGAACGCCGCGCAAACCAGCGGGTGAAGCTGAATTGCCTTGCCTTCGATCAGCACCGGCTCGAACGCCTGAATACCCAGGCGGTGCAGCGTCGGTGCGCGGTTGAGCATGATCGGGTGTTCGCGGATCACATCTTCGAGGATGTCCCACACCACCGGCGTCTGGTTCTCGACTTCCTTCTTCGCGGCCTTGATGGTCGTGGCCACGCCCATCACTTCCAGTTTGTGGAAGATGAACGGCTTGAAGAGTTCGAGCGCCATGAGCTTCGGCAGACCGCACTGATGCAGCTTGAGCGTCGGGCCCACGGTAATCACCGAACGGCCCGAGTAGTCGACGCGCTTACCCAGCAGGTTCTGACGGAAACGACCGCTCTTGCCCTTGATCATGTCGGCCAGCGACTTGAGCGGACGCTTGTTCGCACCGGTCATCGCCTTGCCGCGGCGACCGTTGTCGAGCAGCGAGTCCACGGACTCCTGCAGCATGCGCTTTTCGTTGCGCACGATGATGTCCGGGGCCTTGAGCTCGAGCAGACGCTTCAGACGGTTGTTACGGTTGATGACGCGGCGATACAGATCGTTCAGGTCCGAGGTCGCGAAGCGGCCACCGTCGAGCGGCACCAGCGGGCGCAGCTCAGGCGGGAGCACCGGCAGCACTTCGAGCACCATCCACTCGGGCTTGATGCCCGAGCGCTGGAATGCCTCGAGCACCTTCAGGCGCTTGGCGTACTTCTTGATCTTCGCTTCCGAGCCCGTGGCCTGCAGCTCGGCGCGCAGATGCTCGACCTGCTGGTCGATGTCGATCGAGCGCAGCAGCTCGCGCACGCCTTCCGCGCCCATCTCGGCACGGAATTCGTCGCCGTATTCCTCGACCTTGTTGTAGTAATCCTCCTCGGTCATGATCTGGCAACGCTTGAGCGGCGTCATGCCCGGTTCGAGGACCACGTACGCTTCGAAGTACAGCACGCGTTCGATGTCGCGCAGCGTCATGTCGAGCACCATGCCCAGACGCGACGGGAGCGACTTCAGGAACCAGATGTGCGCAACCGGCGAAGCCAGTTCGATGTGGCCCATGCGCTCACGGCGCACCTTGGCCAGCGTCACTTCCACGCCGCACTTCTCGCAGATCACGCCACGGTGCTTCAGGCGCTTGTACTTGCCGCAAAGGCATTCGTAGTCCTTGATCGGACCGAAGATCTTTGCACAGAACAAACCGTCGCGCTCGGGCTTGAAGGTCCGGTAGTTGATCGTCTCCGGCTTCTTCACTTCACCGAACGACCACGAGCGGATCTTGTCCGGCGAAGCCAGACCGATCTTGATCGCGTCGAACTGTTCGTCCTGCTGGACTTGCTTGAATAGATCGAGCAAAGCTTTCATTGCTTTCTCCTGTTGCCTGAACGCGATTAACCGCGCTCCAGGTCGATATCGATACCGAGCGAACGGATTTCCTTGACCAGCACGTTGAACGACTCCGGCATACCGGCATCGATCACGTGATCGCCCTTGACGAGGTTCTCGTACACCTTCGTACGACCCGTCACGTCATCCGACTTCACCGTCAGCATTTCCTGCAGCACATACGATGCGCCGTAGGCTTCCAGTGCCCACACTTCCATTTCACCGAAGCGCTGACCACCGAACTGAGCCTTACCGCCCAACGGCTGTTGCGTCACCAGCGAGTACGGACCGGTCGAACGTGCGTGCATCTTGTCGTCGACCAGGTGGTGCAGCTTGAGCATGTGCATGAAGCCGCAAGTGACCGTACGCTCGAAGGCTTCACCGGTGCGACCGTCATACAGCGTGACCTGGTTCTTCGACTTGGTCATGCCGAGTTCCTTCGCGATGTGATCCGGGAACGCCAGATCCAGCATGCGACGGATTTCCTCTTCATGCGCACCGTCGAACACCGGCGTCGCGAACGGAACACCGTTCTGCAGGTTGCGAGCGAGCGACATGACTTCGTCGTCCGACAGGCTGTCGATATCTTCTTGCTGACCGCTCTCGTTGTAGATCTTCGTCAGGAACTTGCGAATTTCCTGGACCTTGGTGTGCGCTTGCAGCATTTCGCCGATGCGCCAGCCCAGACCCTTCGCTGCCCAGCCGAGGTGCGATTCGAGAATCTGACCCACGTTCATCCGCGACGGCACGCCGAGCGGGTTGAGCACGATGTCCGCCGGACGGCCGTCGGCCATGTACGGCATATCCTCGATCGGCACGATCTTCGAGACCACACCCTTGTTACCGTGACGGCCGGCCATCTTGTCGCCAGGTTGCAGACGACGCTTGACCGCCAGGTACACCTTGACCATCTTCAGCACGCCCGGCGGCAGTTCGTCGCCTTGCGTGAGCTTCTTGCGCTTCTCTTCGAAGGCGAGGTCGAACGAGTGACGCTTCTGCTCGATCGATTCCTTGATCTGCTCGAGCTGTTGCGCACCTTCGTCGTCCGCCAGACGAATGTCGAACCAGTGGTAGCGATCCAGATCGGCCAGGTATTCCTTGGTGATCTTGGTGCCCTTGGCCAGTTTCTTCGGGCCGCCGTTGGCCGTCTTGCCAACCAGGAAACGCTCCAGACGCTGGAATGCGTCGCCTTCCACGATACGCAGCTGGTCGTTCAGGTCCAGGCGGTAGCCCTTCAGCTCATCGTCGATGATCTGCTGAGCACGCTTGTCGCGCTGGATGCCTTCACGCGTGAACACCTGCACGTCGATGACGGTGCCGCTCATGCCCGACGGCACGCGCAGCGAGGTGTCCTTCACGTCCGAAGCCTTCTCGCCAAAAATCGCGCGCAGCAGCTTTTCTTCCGGCGTGAGCTGGGTTTCGCCCTTCGGCGTGACCTTGCCCACCAGCACGTCGCCCGCTTCGACTTCCGCACCGATGTACACGATGCCCGACTCGTCCAGACGGCTCAGTTGCACTTCCGCCAGGTTCGAGATGTCGCGCGTGATTTCTTCCGGTCCGAGCTTCGTGTCGCGAGCGACCACGTTCAGCTCTTCGATGTGGATCGACGTGTAACGGTCTTCCGCAACGACACGCTCCGAGATCAGGATCGAGTCTTCGAAGTTGTAGCCGTTCCACGGCATGAACGCGATCAGCATGTTCTGACCCAGCGCCAGCTCACCCAGGTCGGTCGACGCGCCGTCGGCGATCACATCGCCGCGCGCCACCTTGTCGCCCACTTCCACGATCGGGCGCTGGTTGATGTTGGTGTTCTGGTTCGAACGCGTGTACTTGATCAGGTTGTAGATGTCCACGCCGACTTCACCGGCAACGGCTTCATCGTCGTTCACGCGAATCACCACACGGCCGGCGTCGACGTAATCGACCACGCCGCCACGGAATGCCTGCACGGTCGTACCCGAGTCGACTGCCACCGTACGTTCGATACCCGTACCGACGACCGCCTTTTCCGGACGCAGGCAAGGCACGGCCTGGCGCTGCATGTTCGAACCCATCAATGCGCGGTTCGCGTCATCGTGTTCGAGGAACGGGATCAGCGAGGCTGCGACCGAGACGATCTGCGACGGCGCCACGTCCATGTACTGGATGCGGTCCGGCGTGACCATCAGCGTTTCGCCGGCTTCACGCGACGACACCAGTTCGTCGGTGAGTTCGCCGTTGGCGCCGATCGACGCGTTCGCCTGAGCGATCACGTAACGACCTTCTTCAATGGCCGACAGATAGTCGATCTGGTCGGTGACCTTGCCGTCCACCACCTTGCGATACGGCGTTTCCAGGAAGCCGTATTCGTTCAGGCGGGCGTACAGTGCCAGCGAGTTGATCAGACCGATGTTCGGACCTTCCGGCGTTTCGATCGGGCACACGCGGCCATAGTGGGTCGGGTGCACGTCGCGCACTTCGAAGCCTGCGCGCTCGCGCGTCAGGCCGCCCGGGCCCAGTGCGGAAACGCGACGCTTGTGCGTGATTTCCGACAGCGGGTTGGTCTGGTCCATGAACTGCGACAGCTGCGACGAACCGAAGAACTCGCGAATGGCCGACGAAATCGGCTTGCTGTTGATCAGGTCGTGCGGCATCAGGTTTTCCGACTCGGCCTGACCCAGACGTTCCTTCACAGCGCGCTCGACACGCACCAGACCGGCGCGGAACTGGTTTTCCGCCAGTTCGCCGACACAACGCACACGGCGGTTGCCCAGGTGGTCGATGTCGTCGACTTCGCCGCGGCCGTTACGCAGATCCACGAGGATCTTGATGGTCGCGAGAATGTCGTCGTCTTCCAGCGTCATCGGTCCGAGCACTTCGTCGCGGCCGACACGGCGGTTGAACTTCATACGACCCACCTTCGACAGGTCGTACGCTTCTTCGCTGTAGAACAGACGGTTGAACAGGGCCTCGACCGCGTCTTCGGTCGGCGGCTCGCCCGGGCGCATCATGCGGTAGATCGCGATACGCGCTGCTGTCTGGTCTGCGGTTTCGTCGATACGCAGCGTGGCCGAGATGTACGAACCCTGATCCAGATCGTTCGTGTACAGCGTCTGGATGTCCGACACGCCCGACTCGCGCAGCTTGACCAGCACGCTTTCGGTGATTTCGTCGTTGGCGTTGGCGATCACTTCACCGGTATCGCCATCGATCACGTTCTTCGCGAGCACACGGCCGAGGAGATAGTCTTCCGGCACCGAGATGAACTTGGTGTTGGCGTTCTCCAGGTCGCGGATGTGTTTCGCGTTGACGCGCTTGTCCTTCTGGACGATGACCTTGCCTTCGCGATCCGTAATGTCGAAACGCGCGACTTCACCGCGCAGACGCTCCGGCACGAACTCCATCTGCGCGCCTTCCGGCATCAGCTTGAAGTTGTCGAACACGAAGAAGTTCGCGAGGATCTGTTCCGGCGTCAGGCCGATAGCCTTGAGCAGGATCGTGACCGGCATCTTGCGACGGCGGTCAACGCGGAAGTACAGGATGTCCTTCGGATCGAATTCGAAGTCGAGCCAAGAACCGCGGTACGGAATGATACGCGCGGAGAACAGCAGTTTGCCCGAGCTGTGCGTCTTGCCCTTGTCGTGTTCGAAGAACACGCCAGGCGAGCGGTGCAGCTGCGAGACGATGACACGTTCCGTGCCATTGATGACGAAGGAACCCGTCGATGTCATGAGCGGAATTTCGCCCATGTACACTTCCTGTTCCTTGACTTCCTTCACTACCGGCTTGTTCGGCGATTCCTTGTCGAGAATCACCAGACGAACCTTGGCGCGCAGGGCCGAGCAGAAGGTCAGGCCGCGCTGTTGACATTCCTTGACATCGAACGCGGGAGTGCCGAGCAGATAGCTGACGAACTCGAGGCGTGCGAACCCGTTGTGAGAAACGATCGGGAAAATGGAGGAGAAGGCTGCTTGCAGACCCTCCGGCTTCCGCTCCGATGCAAGCGTATCGGCCTGCAAGAACGATGTGTACGAGGCGAGCTGGGTGGCCAGCAAAAACGGCACCTTGTGCACGGTCGGACGCTTCGCAAAACTCTTGCGAATGCGTTTCTTCTCGGTGAAGGAATAGTGCATTACGATCTCCGAATCACTACGCTGACGACGACGGCAGGCATCGTCAACGGGTGTTCATCGACTGAGACCAGACGTCCCCCACGGCGGGCTTGCCGCGGAGCAACGAGCTTGGTGGTTGGCCGCTACCAACCGCTGGCTGACGGCGACGGATGCCTGTGTTGCCCGTCGCCCGACCAAACTTGCCTTCTGCAGTCGCTTCAGAAGACAAAGAGAAAACCGTCATGGATCGCATGCCGAGCATGTTCCATCGCGATTTTTTCTTTGGCCTCTCGGTCACTTCTTCAATGCGGCATAACGGCCGTCATTGCGTGCCACTCAGGGTGGAACATGCGTTTGAAACGTTGCGAGCAAACCCTTGCCCGACGAAATCGCTTGATTTTCAAACACTTGGCGCAGATTCACGCCGGCTTTCGAATTTGGAATCCCAATTTTGGGATTTGCATCTCCTGAAAGCACAAAAAGGCTGACGACATTTCGTCGCCAGCCTTCCCTACGCGCAGAGTCGAATTACTTGACTTCGACCTTGGCGCCGGCTTCTTCCAGCTTCTTCTTGGCTTCGTCAGCAGCAGCCTTGTCGACGCCTTCCTTGACAGCCTTCGGAGCGCCATCAACCAGATCCTTGGCTTCCTTCAGGCCCAGGCCGGTGATTTCGCGGACGGCCTTAATGACGCCGACCTTGTTTGCACCGACTTCTGCCAGGATGACGTTGAATTCGGTTTGCTCTTCAGCAGCAGCAGCACCGCCGCCAGCGCCAGCCGGGCCAGCAACTGCCAGGGCAGCAGCCGACACGCCGAACTTCTCTTCGAACGCCTTGACCAGGTCGTTCAGTTCCATAACCGACATCGCGCCTACGGCTTCGATGATTTCGTCTTTCGTGATTGCCATTTGTAAAACTCCTAGATTGTGTTCGGACCGAAGTCAGCGATCGTGTAACCGAAGAGAGAATTAAGCAGCTTCCGCTTGCTTCTTCTCTGCCACGGCAGCCAGGACGCGAGCAAAGCCGGAAACCGGCGCTTGCATGACACCCAGCAACTTCGCGAGCAGTTCGTCGCGGCTCGGGATCGAGGCCAGCGCTTGCACGCCTGCCTTGTCCATCACCTTGCCGTCGTACGAGCCGGCCTTCAAGATCAACTTGTCGTTGCCCTTCGAAAAGTCGTTCAAGACTTTCGCAGCGGCTACGGGATCCGTCGAGATACCGTAGATCAGAGGACCGGTCATCTGCTCAGCCAGGTCAGCAAATGCAGTGTTTTCCACTGCACGACGTGCCAGCGTGTTCTTCAGAACGCGCAGGTAGACGCCTTGCTGACGCGCGTTGGCGCGAAGCTTCGTCAGATCGCCAACCGTGATTCCGCGATATTCAGCCACAACGATGGTCGAAGCGGCGGCGACTTGCGCCGAAACTTCTGCCACGACGGCTTTCTTATCATCAAGATTAAGTGCCACGGTTAACCTCCAAAATTGACATCACCTCATGGTGATGCCGTTCCACTAACGGCTTACCGACATGTCTGGAGTTTCAACCCCCGCACCGGTTGCCCGCGTGCGACGGCTTGACTGCATAACTTGTTCGGGTTCGCCATCTGCGTTGGCTGGCGTATTAAGGGAGTGTCAGTGAATGCCCATTCCCGCCAACGGTCTTTGATAACCGGAAGCGATCTCCGAAGATGCCGCTTCCGCCCAAAGTCTTTTGCTACAGGCTGTCGATCTCAAGGATCTCAGCCATCGCAGGGGACGCCATCACCCCGCGATTGCGATGTCTCGCTTAGGCCGTCAGGCTGGCCTGGTCCACACGCACGCCAACGCCCATCGTGCTCGACAAGGCGATCTTGCGCAGGTAGACACCCTTGCTCGAAGCCGGCTTCGACTTCGTCAGGGCTTCCAGCAGGGCCGAAAGGTTCTGTTGCAGAGCCGCCGGTTCGAACGATGCGCGACCGATCGTGGCGTGGATGATACCGGCCTTGTCGACGCGGAATTGCACCTGACCAGCCTTGGCGTTCTTCACTGCCGTGGCCACGTCCGGGGTCACCGTGCCAACCTTCGGGTTCGGCATCAGGCCGCGCGGGCCGAGAATCTGGCCCAGCGTACCGACGATACGCATCGTGTCCGGCGAAGCGATCACGATGTCGAAGTCCATGTTGCCGGCCTTGATCTGCTCGGCGAGGTCTTCCATACCAACGATTTCAGCGCCGGCAGCCTTGGCTTGCTCAGCCTTTTCGCCTTGGGCGAAAACAGCCACGCGAACCGACTTACCGGTACCTGCCGGCAGAACGACCGAACCGCGAACCACTTGGTCCGACTTCTTCGCATCCACGCCCAGCTGGACGGCGACGTCGATCGACTCGTCGAACTTGGCGCTTGCGCATTCCTTGACCAGGGCCAGAGCGTCGCCGACCGGGTACAGCTTGTTACGGTCGACCTTGGCGGCCAGTGCTTGTTGACGCTTAGAGATCTTAGCCATTACAGACCCTCCACCGTGATGCCCATCGAACGTGCGCTGCCAGCGATGGTGCGAACCGCAGCGTCCAGATCGGAGGCGGTAAGGTCAGGCATCTTGGTCTTCGCGATTTCTTCCGCTTGTGCGCGGGTGATCTTGCCCACCTTATCGGTGTGCGGCTTGGCCGAACCCTTTTGCAGGTTGGCAGCCTTCTTGATCAGCACCGTTGCCGGCGGGGTCTTCAGGACGAACGTGAAGCTCTTGTCCGCGAAAGCGGTGATCACCACCGGAATCGGCAGACCCGGTTCGAGGCTCTGCGTTTGCGCGTTGAACGCCTTGCAGAACTCCATGATGTTCAGGCCACGCTGACCCAGGGCCGGGCCCACGGGGGGCGACGGATTGGCTTTACCTGCAGGAATCTGCAGCTTGATAAAGCCGATGATTTTCTTTGCCATGGTTTACTCCGGAACGAATATGTGGCGCATATTCGGGGTTGAGTCATAGCGCGCTTTCACCGGAAACCTGGCTACTGACGCTCCTCGGCGACGGGTGTCACCAACGCAAAAACGCGCCGGACGTCGCGCCGGCGCATTTTATTCTTAGATCTTTTCGACTTGTCCGAACTCCAGTTCTACCGGAGTTGCCCGTCCAAAGATGGTGACGGATACGCGGAGGCGGGCTTTTTCGTAGTTCACTTCTTCGACCGAGCCGTTGAAGTCCGTGAAAGGACCATCCTTGACTCGAACCAGCTCACCCACTTCGAACAACGTCTTGGGACGCGGCTTTTCAACCCCATCCTTGATTTGCGACATGATCTTGTCGACTTCTGCCTGGCGAATCGGCGTCGGACGGTTACCCGTGCCGCCGATGAAGCCCGTGACCTTGGGTGTGTTCTTCACCAAGTGCCACGATTCGTCGGTCATCTCCATCTCGCACAGCACGTAGCCGGGGAAGAAACGACGTTCGGTGACTTTCTTATGGCCAGCCGTGGTTTCAACAACTTCTTCGGTCGGGACAAGAATCTGACCGAAGTAATCTTGCATACCGCCACGCGTAATACGCTCTTGAAGCGCTTTGGCTACGCTTTTTTCCATGCCGGAGTAGGCATGAATGACGTACCAGCGCTTCTTGCTCGGTGCAGCTCCGGTATCAGACATATCACTTCCAGCCTAGAATCAAAGAGAACACCGCCCATTCAATCGTCTTGTCGCTGATCCACAGATACAGCGCCATCACGATGACGAACGCGAAGACAATCGCAGTCGTTTGGGCGGCCTCTTTACGGGTCGGCCAAACGACCTTACCCACTTCCTTGTACGCATCCTTAGCAAAAGCCAGGAAGCCCTTGCCGGTTTGCGACATCAATGCCACAAAAGCTGCAATCACCAGAATGACAACGATGGCGGCAACGCGCACATACAGCGCCTGTTGCTCCAAAGTGTAGAACGCGACGACGCCGGCAACGACCAGCAGCCCGGCCACGGCCAGCAGCAGCTTGTCGCCAGTCGTACGTACAGTTTCTACAGGAGAATTCGCCATTTCCAGCTTGCAGACAGTTGTTTGGCAGGGGCAGAGGGAATCGAACCCCCAACCTTCGGTTTTGGAGACCGACGCTCTGCCAGTTGAGCTATACCCCTAAAACAGCAGAGGGGCCAGCCGCCAAAAGCTGACCCCGTAAGCGCGGACCGTTAAGGTACCGGCTTAAGCTACGATCGTTGCAACCACGCCGGCGCCGACAGTACGGCCACCTTCGCGGATTGCGAAACGCAGACCTTCGGTCATGGCGATCGGAGCGATCAGCTTGACCGTGATCGAAACGTTGTCGCCCGGCATGACCATTTCCTTGCCTTCCGGCAGGCTGATCGAACCCGTCACGTCCGTCGTACGGAAGTAGAACTGCGGACGGTAGTTGTTGAAGAACGGGGTGTGACGACCACCTTCATCCTTCGACAGAATGTAAACCTCGCCCGTGAAGTCCGTGTGCGGCTTGATCGAGCCCGGCTTGGCAAGAACCTGACCACGCTGAACTTCTTCACGCTTCGTGCCGCGCAGCAGAATACCGACGTTGTCGCCTGCCTGACCTTGGTCAAGCAGCTTGCGGAACATTTCAACGCCCGTGCAAATCGTCTTGACCGTCGGGACGATACCGACGATTTCGATTTCTTCGCCGACCTTGATCACGCCCGACTCAACGCGACCCGTCACCACCGTACCGCGACCCGAGATCGAGAACACGTCTTCGACCGGCATCAGGAACGTCTTGTCGATAGCACGTTCCGGCGTCGGAATGTACGAATCCAGCGCATCGGCCAGAGCCATGATGGCCACTTCACCCAGCTCGCCCTTGTCGCCTTCCAGCGCCAGCTTGGCAGAGCCCTTGATGATCGGCAGATCGTCGCCCGGGAACTCGTACTTGGTCAGAAGTTCGCGAACTTCCATTTCGACCAGCTCGAGCAGCTCGGCGTCGTCGACCATGTCGCACTTGTTCAGGAACACGATGATGTACGGCACGCCAACCTGACGGGCCAGCAGGATGTGCTCACGCGTTTGCGGCATCGGGCCGTCAGCAGCCGAGCAAACCAGGATAGCGCCGTCCATCTGGGCAGCACCGGTAATCATGTTCTTGACGTAGTCGGCGTGGCCCGGGCAGTCAACGTGTGCGTAGTGGCGGTTAGCCGTTTCGTACTCGATGTGCGCGGTGTTGATGGTAATACCGCGTGCCTTTTCTTCCGGCGCTGCGTCGATTTCGTCGTACTTCTTGGCCTGACCGCCGAACTTCGACGACAGGACCGTTGCGATAGCGGCCGTCAGGGTGGTCTTGCCATGGTCAACGTGACCGATGGTGCCGACGTTCACGTGCGGCTTAGTCCGCTCGAATTTTTCCTTTGCCATTTCCGACTCCTAACGGGTTATCTATTGCCGAGGTTGCTCGGCATGTTGATTGCCGCGCTTCACTATCTTTTGGTGCCCATGGGCAGGATCGAACTGCCGACCTCTCCCTTACCAAGGGAGTGCTCTACCACTGAGCCACATGGGCGAATCCTGTACTGCTACTTCGTCTGCGCGTCACCTGGAGCGGGTGAAGGGAATCGAACCCTCGTCATAAGCTTGGAAGGCTTCTGCTCTACCATTGAGCTACACCCGCTTGGATTCTGACTCTCGCCACTTGGTAACAAGCGCCGGAGACTCATGTTTCCGGCGCTTATTACTTCCGCATTCTGGTGGAGGAGGTTGGATTCGAACCAACGTAGGCGTAAGCCAACAGATTTACAGTCTGCCCCCTTTAGCCACTCGGGCACCCCTCCGCAGAGAATTTGCAATTATGGAGATGTCCCCTCGCCTTGTCAACACCTTCGACGCATTAAATATGCAGTTTCTATGCCTGCCCTTCATCAAAATTTAGCTACGTGCGGCAAGTCGTTGATTTTTCGCGATATATGCAGATTCGAGAGGCGCCCTCCCGCTGCTCGGCCACCCCTTCCTGCCGAAAGGACCTCGACCGGCAACATTGGCATTGCGATTCGTCGATTTGCGCCCGCTCCCAGCGGGGATAAGCTGTCGATCCGCCGACAGCTGACTTCGCCTTCCTGCACTCCCGACGGAAATAGTCATTCTTGGATCGTTGCAGCCATCTACGGCGATATCCAGCGACAGCACTGAGCCGCCATTACGCGCCCAAACCCAACTGGTGTTGACCTGCCCGTGGAATTTCGTACCAAAGAAATCTAGAGAATGGCTCCTCAGCTCATGAGGAGTTGGTATGAAGAAAAGCCGGTACAACGACGAGCAGATTGTTCGGATACTTCATGAGGCAGATCGAGACACGATGCCCGAGGTGGCTAAGCGCCACGGCGTGAGCGAAGCGTCGATCTACGCGTGGCGCAAGCGCTTCGGTGAAATGGTCAGCGACGACGTCAAGCGCCTCGAAGCACTAGAGGGGGAGAGCGTACGACTGAAGAAACTGGTCGCCGACCGGGCACTCGATATCCAAGTTCTGAAGGAGATCGGCGCGAGAAAGTGATGAGCGTGCAGGCTCGCTGTGAGCAAGCCCGGTTTGCGATGGCGCGGGGCTTGAGCCAACGGCGCACGTGCACGCTGATGCAGGTCAGCCGTTCGAGCTTGGGTTACGAGCTCAAGATGCCGAGCAAGAACGCGCCAGTGATCGATGCGATGCGAGCATTGTCGGGGCAATTCCCGCGCTTCGGTTCGCACCGCATTCGAGTGTTACTAGGGCGCGAAGGCATCGTGCTCGGTCGTGAGCGATGTGCTTCGTTCTGGGCGCAGGCGGGTTTGCAAGTGCCCAAAAAACATCGCAGACGCCGCGTTGCAGGCAGTCGTCCAAGGCCCCACGCACCGGCGGCTCGCAACTCGGTTTGGTGCTATGACTTCGTGTTTGACGCCTGCGCGAATGGCCAACAAGTCAAATGCCTGACGGTGGTCGACGAATATACGCGGGAATGCCTGGCGATCGACGTGGCGGGATCAATTCGCTCTCGTCGAGTCGTTGAAGTGCTAAGCCGGTTGATCAGCGTGCACGGCGCGCCCCGTTGTCTTCGGCCGGACAATCGGCCGGAATTTGTCAGCACAGCGCTGTTGAAGTGGGCGATCCAGGAGCGGATCGAGACAGCGTTGATTGATTCGGGCAAGCCTTGGCAGAACGGATCCAACGAGAGCTCCAACGGGAAGTTCCGTGACGAATGTTTGGCGATGGAGTGGCTTCGCAATCGGATTGAAGCGAAGATCGTGATCTAGGACTGGCGGACGCAACACGACGAGGCGCGCCCGCATTCGAGTTCGCGGTACCTGCACCCAACGAATTCCGTCGGGTTAGCGAATGTAGTTCAACCACCGGGGCCGCGATTTTCTAAACGCCAGTGGTACGAAAATATCCGTCAGGTCAGACGCTCCTATATGAGGGCATCGCCCGGCCCCGGCGTCGCAAGGGTCGGCCTCTAGCTCGATGCGAAGCTATCGCGCGGAGGAACCAATGAACGGGGTAGCTACGAGGATCAACCGGGCGCCAACCGAGCCTCAGGACTTATAGCGTTCCCAATGCACGCGCCATGCGATGGACTGGAGTGGCGTGAATGCGG
>NZ_CABPSQ010000009.1 GCF_902459775.1 Pandoraea captiosa | reverse complement strand
GGGATCAAGGCGGTCAAGGGCATCGACCTGAACATTCAGCCGGGCGAGCTGGTCACGCTCATCGGCGCGAACGGTGCGGGCAAGACGACCACGATGAAGGCGATCACGGGCTTGCTGCCGTGGGCCGACGGCGACATCGAGTATCTGGGCAAGTCGATTCGCGGGGTGAAGGCGTTCGATCTGCTCAAGCAGGGCCTGGCGATGGTGCCGGAAGGTCGCGGCATCTTCACGCGCATGACCATCCTCGAGAACATGCAGATGGGGGCGTATCTGCGCAACGACAACGCGGGGATCAAGCAGGACGTCGACAAGATGTTCGGCATTTTCCCGCGCTTGAAGGAGCGCCGCGACCAGCTCGCGGGCACGCTCTCGGGCGGTGAGCAGCAGATGCTGGCGATGGCGCGTGCGCTGATGAGCCAGCCCAAGCTGTTACTGCTCGACGAGCCGTCGATGGGCCTCTCGCCGATCATGGTCGAGAAGATCTTCGAGGTGGTGCGTACGGTGTCGGCCGAAGGCGTGACGGTGCTGCTCGTGGAGCAGAACGCGCGTCTGGCGCTGCAAGCCGCGCACCGTGGCTATGTGATGGACAGTGGCCTTGTCACCATGACCGGTGACGCGAAGGACATGCTCGACGATCCGAAGGTGCGCGCCGCGTATCTCGGGGAGTGACTCGGCATGTGACTCGCGATGTGACTCGGCATGTGAGCTCGAACGCACGCAAGTGCGTCGATAGACGCGCAATCGTGTCCTGATCCCGTCCTGAGCAAAAGGGCGCCGGAAGCCAATTCCGGCGCCCTTTGTGCATGTTGGCCAAGACGCTGACGAGCCAACACCCGGCGTGCCTCCTGTCCGTCTTCGTCGCACCCAACAGTCACTACGACGCCCCCGCCGCGAGCGGCAGACGCTTGCCGAGGCTCACGACATCGTCGGCGGCGTAGCCGTGCGCGTTGTAGAACGCGAGCGCTTCGCGCGAGCGCGTGAGCACCTGCAGATTGAGCTTGAGGCAACCGCGTTCGGACAGTGCGGCCTCCGCATGGCGCAGTAGTGCACTTGCCACGCCGCGACGGCGTAACGCCGACGCGACCGCCAGCGAATAGACCCAGCCGCGATGCCCGTCGTATCCGGCCATCACCGTCCCCACGATCTTGCGCTCGCGCACCGCGACAAAGAACAGGCCGTCGTGCATGGCGACTTTGTTGGCAATCGAGCGACGCGGCTCGCGATGCGGCTTGTCCGCGCGATTGTACTCCGGAAACGCCTCGCGCCAGAGCGCGATCACCGCCTCGGTGTCCGTGTCGTCGAAAGTGCGAATATGAATGTCGGCGGGCAGGCGAATCATGGTGCTTCCTGTGGGTTCGTGCGGCTCGTGTAAATGTCGGGCCGGTGGATTTGCATCATCTTGTTCACAGGCCCCAGCGGCTCGAACCCATAACGGGCGTAGAGACTGGCGGCATCGGTGGTGGCGAGCAGGAAACGGCGTAACCCCTGCAGGGACGGGTGCGCGAGCACGTTCTCGCACAGACGTTTGCCGATACCGAGCCCGCGCATCGACGGGTCGACGAAGACGTCTGCCAGATAGGCGAACGTGGCGCGATCGGTGATCACACGTGCGAAGCCCACCTGGCGCGCCGCGCCGCCCTCGACCTGCGTCGCGTAGGCGCCGAAGCACAGCGAATGGCTGATGGCGCGCATGAGCGTATTGCGCGGAATGTCCTGCGCCCAGTGCGTTTGCGTTGAGAGCGCATGGTGGATGAAACCGATGTCGAGCCGTGCCGGATCGGATGAAATTTCGACGATGGCTTCGGCTGGCGCTGTCGGCTGCCCCGGATTCAGATCGTTCATCGATGGGTTCTCCTCTGAAATGTCCGACGTGCTCGCCCCTGCGAAAACCGGGCGAGCATCGACGCACGTGATGTGTTTTTCTATGGACCTTGCTGACCGTGCTGACCTTGCTGACTACGCCTGTCTGGCGAGCAGCGTGTCGAGCATGGCGAGCATCTGATCGATTTCCTCCCGGCTCACGTTCAGCGCGGGCATGAAGCGCAACAGGTTCGGGCGCGCCGAATTGAGCAGCAATCCGTCCGGCGCCATGTCGCGGGCCGCTTCGACCAATTGCGGGCCGATGTCGCGACCAAGCAGCAAGGCGCGTAGCAGCCCCGCGCCACGCTCGCCCTGACCGCCGTAGCGCGACGACAGATGTTGCAACCCTGCGCTCAGATAGTCGGCCTGCGCCCGCACGAATTCGAGGAACCCAGGCGAGCTGACCGTACGCATCACCGCAAGGCCGACCGCGCACATCAGCGGGTTGCCGTTGTAGGTGCCGCCCTGATCGCCTGGCTGGAAGACGGCGAACTCGTCGCCGCAGAGCATGGCCGCGAGCGGCACACCTCCGCCAATGCCTTTGCCGAGCGTCATGATGTCGGGAACGATGCCGTTTTGCTGATGCGAGAACATCGTCCCCGTGCGTCCACAGCCCGTTTGCACTTCATCCACGATCATCAGGAGTTCGTGCTTTTTGGTGAGTTCGCGAAGCGCTTTCATGAACGCGTCCGTGGCGGGCACCACGCCGGCTTCGCCCTGAATCGGTTCGAGCATCACGGCAACGGTATCAGGGCCGATAAGCGCTTCGACCGACGCGATATCGTTCATTTCGGCCTTCGGGAAACCCGGCACTTGCGGCGCGAAGATCTTGTCCCAGCCCGGCTTGCCGCTCGCGGACATCGTGGCGAGCGTACGACCATGGAAGGCGTTGTTGAACGTGATGATCTCGTAGCGTGCGCCGCCGGCCGGATTCGGGTGCAATTGCCCCCATTTGCGCGCGAGCTTGATGGCGCTTTCGTTAGCCTCGGCGCCGCTGTTGGCAAAGAAGACCTTGCCGAGGCCCGAGAGCTTCGCGAGCAGGTCGGCCAGCTCGATCATCGGCAGGTTGTAGTACGCCGGGCTAGGGTTGAGCAGCAAGGACCCTTGTGTGGCGAGCGCGTCGCGCATGACCGGATGACAGTGACCGAGGCTGTTGACGGCCCAGCCCTGAATGAAGTCGAGATATCGCTTGCCTTCGTGGTCGTACAGCCAGCCGCCCTTGCCGTGGGTGAACACGAGTTCGGGGCGCGTAGTGATGGGCAGCAAGGCTTGCGTGGGGTACTCGGCGAACTTGGCGTTGCGAGCGACCTTGGGCGCGTTGGACGGCTGTGCGGCGGACGATGGGGCAAGCGACATGACGGTCTCCGAAGGGCTGTGTGAGAAGAGACGAGGAAATAAAAAAAGCCACGGGGGTTGCCCGTGGCTTCGCTGTGCTTGAGAACTTGCGTTGTTATCGCAGTCGATAGCGTGCCGCGCGGCATCCCGGTTGGGGCAGCGTACGGCGACGTCGGATCGAGGCGATGGCAATCAGGTTCATGTCGGCAAGCATAAGACGGTGACGCGGCGCTTGTCAAAGGGAATGCAGGGACTGTGGTTTGCATGCATCTTTTGCGCATCCCCTGAACGCTTCACGGACAGCGCTCACGTCACGGCGTCACGATGTCATGGCAGCGTTACGCCCCGCCGCCGGGGTTATCGGCCTCCGTCGTGAAGGCGTCTGCGAAGAACGCGTCTTCCGGCAACCGGTGATGGGCGACGAAATCGCGGCGAGCCGACTCGACCATGACCGGCGCACCGCATGCGTAGACCTCGTAGCCCGACAGGTCCGGCAGATCCTCGGCCACGGCGCGGTGCACGAAGCCCGTGCGACCCTGCCACTGATCTTCGGGCGCCGCCTCCGAGAGTACCGGCACGAACTTGAAGCCGGGAATCTCGCGTGCCCATTGTTCGGCCTGATCGCGCAGGTAGATGTCCTTGAGCGCACGCGCGCCCCAGTAGAGCGTCATCGGTCGGTTCAGGCCCTTGTGCACCGCGTGCTCGACGATGGCCTTGATCGGGGCGAAACCGGTGCCCGAGGCCAGCAGCACGATCGGCTTGTCGGAATCTTCACGCAGGAAGAACGTGCCGAGCGGCCCTTCGAAGCGCAGGATTTCACGCGCCTTCATGTGATTGAACACGTGGTCCGTGAACACGCCGCCGGGCATGTGACGCAGATGCAGTTCCAGGAAGCCTTCCTCGTGCGGCGCAGTGGCCATGGAATAGCTGCGGCGGCGACCGTCCTTGAGGATGAATTCGATGTATTGCCCGGCGAGGTATTGGAAGCGTTCGTTGGCGGGCAGTTGCAGGCGCATCACGATGACGTCGTCGGCGCGGCGCTCCAGGGCGTTCACGCGGCAAGGCAGACGCTTGACGGGAATGTCGCCGATGCCCTTGACCTCGCGCGACTCGACGACGAGGTCGCCTTTGGTGTGGGCGCAGCAAAGCAGTGCGAAGCCGCGGGTTTCCTCGTCCTTGGAGAGGGCCGAGCTGGAGTGCGCGCCGTGTTCGACGGTGCCTTCGACGAGCTTGGCCTTGCATGACCCGCAACCGCCGTTCTTGCACCCGTAGGGCAGACCGATGCCCTGACGCAGCGCGGCGGAGAGCACGGCCTCGCCGTCTTCGACCTGGAACTCGCGCCCGCTCGGCACGAGGGTAACGTTGTAAGCCATACTACAATCCGAAAAATGAAAAAACCGTCCAAATCCTTCGGTCGTCCGCGCCTGTTGATCGTGGGCTGCGGCGACGTCGGCATGCGTGCCCTGCCGGCCCTCGTCAAACGCTTTCGCGTTTTCGCCGTGACCGCCAGCGACGCGCGTCATGCTGCCTTGCGCGCTGCGGGCGCGGTGCCTGTCGTCGCCAATCTGGACGAGGCGAAGCGCCTGCATCGTATCGGCCATCTGGCCCCGCGCGTGCTGCATCTGGCGCCGCCTGCGGCGGTCGCCGGCAATGGCAGCCAGGACTGGCGAACCCGCCGTTTGCGCGCGGCACTGACCCGGCCATCCAAACCCGATATTGTACCCGAGGGGGGGCGGGCGGCCCTGTCACGGCTGCCCGTCGCGCCGCGCCGGATTCTCGTCTACGCGAGCACCAGCGGCGTTTATGGCGACTGCGGCGGCGCGTATGTGGACGAGACCCGCACGCCCTCGCCCCGTTCGCCGCGCGGCCAGCGCCGCGTCGATGCCGAACGGACGGTGCGCTCGTTGGGCAGAGCGTCGTTCCATGCGCGCAGCGCGCGCCGACTGCTGCGGGCGGGCGCTGCGCGTGCGCGTACGCCGGGCGCACTGGCGGCCGCCGGCGCGCGAGCCTCGTGGCGCAGTGCCGAGCACGCCCGCGCGCCATGGCGGGTATCCATCGTTCGCATTCCGGGAATTTATGCCGGGCAGCGCTTGCCGCTGGCGCGTTTGCGCAAGGGCACCCCCGCGTTGCAGGCGTCGGACGACGTCTACACCAACCATATCCATGCCGACGACCTCGCAGCGATCCTGATTCGTGCGATGTGGCGCGGCAAGGCGCAGCGCATCGTGCATGCAAGCGACGACACCGACTGGCGCATGGGGGAATACTTCGACCATGTCGCCGACGCTTTCGGGCTGCCACGCCCCCCGCGCATCTCGCGCGAGGAGGCGGCGCGTGTGCTGGAGCCGACGCTGCTGTCCTTCATGTCCGAGTCGCGACGTCTGGCGAACACCCGACTCAAGCGCGAACTCGGCTATCGGCTGATGTATCCCGATGTGGCTGCGCTGCTGGCGTCGCTGGCGCCACCGACGCCACCGACGCCACCTACGCGACCGACGCAGAGCGATCAGGCGGACGTTGCCGCCCCGGCTGGCGCGGCCGCGGCGATACCTTCGCCGAATGTGCCATCGAACGCATCATCGAACGGGACTGCCTGAGCCGTCGGGGCTGACCGGGCCGTCGTTCCCCAAAGTCCCTCCCAGCGCCTTGACGAGCGAGAGCGTCGCGTCGATCTGATCGAGCCGCGATTGTGCAGCGTTGCGGCGTGCCTGACGCGCGAGCCGTTGCGAGTCGAGCCAGCTTTGCAGGTCGATGTCGCCGGCGCGATATCGCGCACCCGAGAGCGTTGCGGCGCGCTGTGCGAGCGAGGCGGCGCTGGCAAGTGAAGCATATTGCGCCGTCGTGCGCTCGCGCGTGGACAAGGCGTCTTCGACTTCCGTCAGCGCCGTGAGAAGCGTGCTGCGAAACATGACGACGGATTGTTCGTAATCGTTGCGTGCGAGGGCCGTGGTAAAGCGTGCCGTCTGCACCTGGAGAAACGGCATGGCAATCGATGCGGCCAGCGTGCCCACCGGATTGGCGAGCAGGCGCGTGAGCGAATCGCTGCTGGTCGCCGCCATGCCGGTCAGGGTGAGCGACGGATAGAACGACAGACGCGCTGCATCGACATCGGCCAGGCGCGCACGCACGCGCGTCTCGGCGGCCGCCAGGTCGGGGCGCTGCGCGAGCAGCGACGCCGGCAGGCCGGGCGCCACTTCGGGTAATCGCACCGCCGCGAGCGACTCGCTTTCCGCGAAACGCGTTTGTGCGGGACTCCCCAACGCGTTTGCCAGCGCGTGCCGCGCGATATCGCGAAGTCGCTCCCACTGCGCGAGCGCCCCGGCGAGGGCATCGCGGTCCTGCTGCGCCTGCACCGGATCGAGCGCCGAGACGGCGCCTGCGCGCCGACGCGCCTCCACCAGCGCCACGGCGCGCTCCGCGGCGACGAGATCTTCCGTCGCACTGCGAACGTTCTCGTTCAGAAACGCCACCCGCCAGTAGAGCGACGCCACTTGGCTCGACAGCGTCAGTGCGGCTGCGCGCCGCTCCCATGCACTGGCGGCGGCTTGCCAGTCGGCGGCGTCGCGTTGCGCAGCCAGCTTGTTCCACAGATCGACTTCGTAGCTGATGCCCAGACTGGCGCCTGAGGTCGTGCGCGTTTGCCCGTCGTAGGCGAGCGCGGCCTTTCCGCCGTCGAGGGCGCGCGACTTCGCCCCCGTGATATTGCCGGCGAATTGCGGCCAGCGATTGGCGCCCGTCAGGCCGGCCTGGAGCGCGTCGCGATCCGCTTGCAGTGCCTTGAGTGCGAGCGCGGGGTTGCCTGCAAGGGCCTGCGAGATGAGCGCATCGAGTCGCGGGTCGTGAAAGGCGCGCCACCAGGGTTGAAGCGCCGCATCCTCCCCGACGGCGACTGGCGCCTCCTGTGTGCCGTCGATGGGGGTACGGAACTGGGCGGGAACCGGCAAGGGCGCACGCGCATAGTCCGTGCGCGTGAGCGCGCATCCCGAGAGCACAACGGCGGCGGCCGCCGCGCTCAGGGCGGGGGCACATCCGCGCAGCATGGTGTCGGTGAACCTCGCCAGACGTGAAATAGGGGGGAAGAGCGGGACCGACGCAAAGCGCGCCAGTCGAGGGCGGCGCGGGTCTTGGCCGTATCTTGGGAGCGGTAGAAAGCGGGTCATCGAATCTGTGAAAAAGACCCCCGCGCGCGACACCGAATCGCGCGCGGGGTATAAATGCCGTCCCGAGCCTGAGGGGGGCGCTGCGGGACGGCGGGGGGCAAATCATTCGCGTGCCAGGGCATCGACCGGATCGAGCCGCGCGGCGCTGCGCGCAGGCAACCAGCCGCTGAGCATGCCGATCGCGCAGGCGCAGGCCACGGCAGCGGCAAACGTGTTGGCGGAGAACACCACGGCCACTTGCGGTATGAGCGTCGACACCAGCCAGCCGATGGCATACGACAAGGCAACCCCGATCGCACCGCCCATCAGACACACGAGCACCGCCTCGATGAGGAACTGCCGGAGGATGTCCTGACGCCGTGCGCCGATAGCACGACGAATCCCGATTTCGCGAGTGCGTTCCGTGACCGACACCAGCATGATGTTCATTACGCCGATGCCACCGACCACGAGCGAGATCAGGGCGACGAACGAAAGCAGCAACGTGAGCATCTGGCTGGTACGCGAGATGGACTTCACGATCGTGTCCATGTTGAACGTGAAGAAATCCTTCTGGCCGTGGGCACGCGTGAGTACACGAACGATCCCCGCTTCGGCGGCCGCAGGGGGATGCCCGTCCAGAATGCGCACGGTGATCGATTCCAGATGCTGCTGGCCGGCCAGTCTGCTTGCGACCGTTGTCCAAGGCACGTACACATTGAGAGTCCGGCTCACGAACATCGACGAACGGTCGCGCACCACGCCGATGACCCGCAACGGCAATGACCCGGCGAGCACGATCTTGCCGATCGGATCGCCGCCGTTGGGCATCAGTTTTCTGAGCGTGTTCTCGCCGAGCAGTGCGACCTGCGCCTGACGCGCGACCTCGCTCGCATCGAAGCTTCGACCGCGCGCCAGTTTCAGACCGTTGGCGCGCAGAAATTCCGCGCCTTCGCCGTGGATCTGCGCGTCGGTGTCGATGCGTCCGAAGCGCATGCGCGCCGTGCGCGGGCCGATTTGCGGCGTCACGCTGTCCGTGTAAGGTTGCGCGGCGAGCAACGTGGCGTCACGCGGCAAGAGCGTACGGATCTCCGTCGCCTTGTCGTCGTTGAAATCCTTGCCGCGCAATACCGTGATCGTGTTGGGGGCGATGTTGCCGATGTCGTCGAGCACGCGTCGTTTCGTGCCTTCGCCGATGGCCGAGAGCGAGACCACCGAGGTAATGCCGATGATGATGCCCAGCATCGTCAGGCCGGTGCGTAGCCGATGCGAAGCGAGCGCGTGCCACGCCATCGCGAGACTCTCGGAGAACGTTGGCCAGCCGGTGATCCAGCGCGTGAGCCACGGGCGTTGTGAGGACGGTGACGATGCGTTCGCTGTCGTCGGCGGGCTGTACGAGGACGACGGATTGCCGTCGTCCTCATCTTCCTCACTGCCCTCATTGCCCTCATGGCCTCCATCATCCCCATCATCCCCATCATTCGGTCCGACATCGGCAGTCGATTCGACGACACGCGGCGTGTCGTTGATGCGATCGCCCTTGACGCGCCCGTCGGAAATCTCGATGACTCGTTGCGCCCATGCGGCCACGCCCGGGTCGTGCGTGACGAGAATGATCGTGTGTCCGCGCGCATGCAACTCGCGCAGAATGTGCATCACCTCCCGCCCGCTGCGGCTATCGAGCGCGCCGGTCGGCTCGTCGGCGAGGATGATGTCCCCGCCGTTCATCAGCGCGCGGGCGATGCTCACGCGCTGTTGCTGCCCGCCGGACATCTGCGAAGGTCGATGCAGGCGATGCTTGCCGAGCCCCAGGCGTTCGAGCAATGCGGCCGAGCGCGACGCGCGATTCGACCGGGTGACACCGGCGTAGACCGCCGGGACTTCCACGTTTGCCTGTGCGGTGAGATGCCCCATCAGGTGATAGCGCTGGAAGATGAAGCCGAAGTACTCGCGGCGCAGCTTTGCCAGCGCATCGTCGGACAGCAAGGCCACGTCGTGGCCGTCAATCTCGTAACGTCCTTCGGTGGCGCGGTCGAGACAGCCGAGCACGTTCATCAGCGTCGACTTGCCGGAGCCGGACGGCCCCATGATCGCGACCATCTCGCCACGCCGGATCGTCAGATCGACGTTGCGAAGCACCGTCACTGCGCCAACACCTTCCCCGAACGTGCGAGAGATGCCGGACAGGCGCAGCAGGGGCGTGGATGCGGCCGTCACAGCAGTGTTCCCGTGTCGTTGGCGCCGTGCGGCGGCGCATCGGTCGGGTCGGCAGTCACGACGCGATCGCCTTCGGACAGGCCGTCCAGCGCTTGCGCGGTGAGGCGATTATCCAGCCCGACCTTGACCCAGCGCGTGTGCGCATGGCCGCCAGCGTCGAGCACGCGAACGCGATAGCGGCCGTCGGCGCGCTTCTCGCCGAGGGCGACCGAGGGAAAGGTGAGGGCATTCGACATCCGGGCGCTCACGATCGACACTTGCGCCGTCATGTCCGGACGCAATACACCGTCCGGATTGGGCACGTCGAAAAGCGCATTGAAGAAGATCGCGTTATTGATCTTTTCCGGCGACGGCTGAATTACGCGAAGCTTTGCCTCGTAGCGCTTCTCGGGGGCGCCCAGAATCGTGAAATACACCGGCTGACCGGCACGGATGCGAACGACGTCGGCTTCGGAGACCTGCGCGCGGATCGTCATCATGGAGAGATCCGCGACCTTCAGAATGGTCGGGATCTGATAGATCGCCGTCACCGTCTGCCCTTCCTGTGTGGTGATCGCGGTCACCGTGCCGTTGATCGGGGAGGTGATCCGCGTATAGGACAGATTCGTGCGTGCCTTGTCGACCTTGACCTTTTGTTGGCTGATCTGCGAGTCGAGTGACGCGAGTTCCGCGGTGAGGGCTTCGGCTTCGGTGCGGGCCTTTTCGAGGTCGCGCGGCGACGTCGCGTCATCGCGCGCCAGTTGGCGCTGGCGCGCGAGTTCGCGCTCGGCCTGGGTCTGGCGAATGGACTTGGCGCGACGGTCGGCGGCGAGCGTGGTGAGCCCGGCACTGGCTTCGCGCAAGTCGTTCTCGCTGGAGGTCGGATCGATCTCGGCGAGCAATTGGCCTTTCGACACGGTATCCCCGAGCACCACCTTCAGGGAGCGGAGTTGCCCGTTCGCCTGAGAGCCGACTTCGACTTGCTTGATGGGTTGCAGCACGCCGGTCGCGAGCACGGCGTCTTCCAGATCGCTGCGCGAGACCTTGGCGAAGAGATAGGCGGGCGGCTTGGGATGGGCCCATTGCCACGCGCTGAGTCCGCTGAGCAAGCCGACGGCGAGGAAAGCGGCAAGCGCGCCGATTTTGCGACGACGGGTACGAAACAAGGACTGAAGCAAGGATCGAAGCTGGGTCCGAAGCCGGGAGAAGAAAAGCGTCATGGATCGAAAAGCGTGCCAAAGGCGGCGCCATACGGAATGTGAAGCGGAATGTGAAGCGGAATGTGAAGCGATGCTAAACAAAGGGTGCGCGACAAACTGTTTTCAGTTGTTGGGACTTTGTGAACAGAGATGACGGGCGAGCACGGTTGTGCTGCGGCAGGAGCGGGGCCGGTAAGGGCTGGCCGGTAGGGGCGTAGGAAATGTGGAGACGCCGCCCCGCGCGCAACGAGCGTGGTGTTCGGGAGTCCGGCATCTCGCAAAGGCTTGCAGCATAAGGGCCAGCGCCTACCGGACGGTGGGGCCGGGGCGCCGACGCAGGCTCTGCACAGTGTGAAGATTGCATGGGGTGCGTGCGTGCGCCGAGGCGGGCGACCTGTCGGAGTCAAGCCGCCCGTGGTCGGTGGCTCTCGCTAAATTGGCTATAATTTCGCCAAATGTCGCCCAACGTCGACGAAATCTTGATTTTCGAGCGTTGGCGGGAGCCGCGATGTCAGTGGCGCATCTCGGTGCGCCTTACCAATCCTTTCTGAAATAAGGATTGGACGCCATTCTGTTGGATGCTTCGGTCAACGGTGCACTGGACGGGCGCGCAAACTGCGAGCTATCTCGTCACAGAGGAGCACAACGCATGGCTATCACTATTGGTTCGCCGGAGGCGGCGGCACATCGGGCCTGGCGCTTGCCGGGGCAAGGGTCGGCTGCCACGATCGGCACGCACCGTGCGCAATCCGCCGCGGATCGCTATTCCAACGCGCTGCGCTCGCTGTCCAGCACACCACAGACACCCGCTGTGACGCAGGACGATGCCGTGAAACTGTCGCAAAGCGCGACCGCACCGCGCGAAACTTAAATTACCGAGAAATCTTCATGAGTCTGCATGTTCTTCTGGTCGACGACGATCCTGTCGTTCGCGACCTGCTGCGCGAATTGCTGCACGCCAATGGCATGCAGGTCTCGGTGCTGCACAACGGTGCCTCGCTGATGCGCCGGCTCGAACTCGAACGTCCGTCCGTCATCTTGCTCGACATCATGATGCCCGAGCGCGATGGCCTGCGGGCGTTACAGGATTTGCGCGCTGCGGGCGACGATATCCCCGTGATCATGTTGTCCGCGCGCGGTGGGCCGCTCGACCGTGCGCTGGGCCTGGAACTGGGGGCCGACGACTACCTTGCCAAGCCGTTCGATCCGCGAGAATTGCTCGCGCGCATTCACGCCGTGCTGCGTCGTCGCGGGCCTGTCGCTGCGAGCGCGCCGGACGCCCGTGCACCGTATCGTTTCGGTCCGTTCGAACTCGACTACTCGTTGCGCACCCTTCAGCGCGAAGGCGAACGTCTGCCGCTTCGCGATACCGAATTTGCCATGCTCAAGGCGTTCACGCAGCATCCCATGCAGGTGCTGCCGCGCGTGAAGCTTCACGCCATGCTCTATGGCGACGGCATTACCTTTCGCGACCGCAGCCTCGACGTTCCGGTGTGGCGCCTGCGTCGCCTCATCGAGACCGATCCGTCCGAACCGCGCTATATCCAGACGATTCGTGGCAAGGGGTACGTGTTCGTGCCGGGCGGTGAAATCTCGGAGGGCGCGACGTCCGACGCGCGCGAGCGCACCGGCAGTATAGGGAGCAACGAGGGCGGCGAGGGTGGCGGGCACGACGATGGCCTCTCGCTCGCGACGAACGTCTCGGCGAGCAAGCGCGCTGCGCGCGGCTGGCGGGAGAGCGCTGCGTGAATTTCCGTTGGCTGCTGCGCGACACGCTGTTCGCGCGTCTGGCATGGTTGGGCATTGCCGTGTTGCTGGTGATGCATCTCGTGTGGAGCGCGCTGGTGTTCTATCAGCGCCCCCGTCAGCAAGTCGACGGCTTCGCGCGGGGGCTGCTCGTTGCCATCCAGAGCGTGGATCAGCGCGCCGTCGCCCCCGGCAGCCTCGCACCGCCCCACGGCCTGCGGCGCGTGCCCGTCTCACAGACGCCGACATTCTCCGGAGAAGTCGACGACGAACGCTCGACTCGCCTGCGCCACGAATTGCTCTCGCGCCTGCCGGAAGGCACGCAACTGCATATCGTCAACGACCGCAAGCGCGGCAACATTTGGGTGCTGCTCCCGCAGCATGACGAGTGGATCGTCATCGGCCTGGATTTGCCGCCCATGCCGCCGTTCGTGCGTGAGACGCTGGGCATTCTCATCGGCGCCGTGCTGCTGGCGTTGCTCGTCGCGTGGCAGATGCAGCGGCCCATCGCGCGGCTGGCGCACGCCGCACGTGTCATCGCGCGCGGACGCCGCCCGGCCCTGCTGCCCGAGCAGGGGCCGCATGAACTGCGAGACCTCACGCATGCGTTCAACGACATGGCCAAGCGTCTGGCCGAGGCGCAGGACAATCAGGCGATCATGCTCGCAGGCATTGCGCACGACCTGAAGTCGCCGCTTACGCGACTGCGTCTGCGTGCCGACCTGATCGACAGCGATGACTCGCGCGACGGCTTCGTTCGCGATATTGCGTCCATCGATCACATCGTCCAGCAATTTCTCGCTTACGCCCGTGATGAAGCCGACACCAGTCCGCTGGTCAACGTCGACGAATTTCTCCGGGAGCAATTCCCGGCGGATGACGCTGAGGAAACGCCAACGGTCGATGGGGCGCCTGCGCGCGCCCTGGCACGTGCGGACGCGCAAGACGACGCGTCACTCTTCGTCAGTCACCTGCGTGCGGGGCCCGGCTTCATGCTGCCGCGCACCTTGCTCGACCGTGTCATGTCCAACCTCGTCGACAACGCACTCGAACATGGCGAGCCGACCGTGCGGTTGGCGACATGGCGCGACGGCGACACGGGATGCATCGAAGTCAGCGACTGCGGCAAAGGCATTCCGGACGATCAGGTGGCGCTCGCCATGCGGCCCTTCGTACGGCTCGACGCGTCGCGCGGCGGCGAGGGCCATTGCGGGCTGGGCCTGTCGCTGGTGGTGCGGCTGGTCGAAGGCAGGGGCGGGGCGGTGCGTCTGGACAAATCGTCGGGCGGCGGGCTGCGTGTCACGCTGACGTTGCCGATTGCCCCGGCGAGCGAGTTTTCCGGCGCGGTTCAGTAAATCTCCGGCACGATGATCTCCGGCGGCACGGGGTGACGCATGTAGTCCTCGCTGCGCGCACGCTCGGGCAGCACGACCTGCGAGCGCTCCACGTCGTGATACGGCACTTGCTGGAGCAGGTGATGAATGCAGTTGAGCCGCGCGCGCTTTTTGTCGTCGGCCTGCACCACCCACCACGGCGCTTCAGGAATGTGCGTGCGTTCGAGCATGACTTCCTTGGCAACCGTGTACTTCTCCCAGCGGGTGCGACTCTCCAGATCCATCGGGCTCAGCTTCCACTGCTTGAGCGGATCCTGAATCCGGGCGAGAAAGCGCGCTTCCTGTTCTTCGTCCGAAATCGAGAACCAGTACTTCACGATCTGGATGCCGCTGCGCACCAGCATCTTCTCGAATTCAGGCACCGAGCGGAAGAACTCCTCGTATTCGTCCTGCGTGCAAAAGCCCATCACGTGCTCGACACCGGCGCGGTTGTACCAACTGCGGTCGAACAGCACGATCTCGCCGGCAGCCGGCAGATGCTGGACATAGCGCTGGAAATACCACTGCGTGCGCTCGCGGTCGTTCGGGGCGGGCAGCGCCGCAACACGACACACACGAGGATTCAGGCGTTGCGTGATGCGCTTGATCGCGCCGCCCTTGCCTGCGGCGTCACGGCCTTCGAAGATCACCACGAGGCGGTGACGGCTGCGAATGACCCAGTCCTGCAACTTGACGAGTTCGCCTTGCAGACGGAACAACTCCCGGAAATAGTGCAGACGGTCGTCGCGCGCCTGTGCGCTCAGATCGTTCAGCCCCGGCAGGCGAAGATCGTCGATCTCCATTTCGATCTCTTCGTCGTAGCTGTCGATCAGGTCATCCTGGAGGCGACGCGTGAGCATCGCGTCGTGGTCGGCGTCGGAATCGAATTTGGTCATGGCGACGATCTCTCTTACGGCCAGAAAACACGAGTAGGCCCAAAGGCGCTAGGACATGAAGGCGCGCAGGCACTACGGCACGAATGCCAGAGATGCCCCCTTATGTCCTCCTTATGCCCCCTTTCGCCCCCCTAACGTCCTACGCCGGGACCGACACGGCGACCCGGCAACTGGGGGGAATGGCGCGCCCGAAGGTGTGAACTCCAGTATGCGACGATTTTATGACACCAGCATGGCGTTGACGAATGGCGCGTATCGGAGTTCCCGGCAGCGCCCCGCAGGACGGCGCGTCGCCACCGATTCCGCCCCCTCCGGGCGGGCGCAATGACGCGCAGACTGTCACAAAAAAGACATATGACATTGTCATGATGGCAAGTCCCACCGAGCCGCGGTGCGAATCACGTCATTTTCCCCACGTTCGCCCGGATTGCGCGCATGTTCGCCGACTTAGTCCACAACGCTTACGGCTGCGATCAGGCTGGCCTGATCTACGGCTACCGCTTTACCGACGGCGAAGCGCCGCAACCTGTCGACTCGGGCGAAGCGCTCGCGTGGCTCATGAAAGGCGAGCGGGCCGAGGGCTTTCTCTGGCTGCATTTCAACTTCGCACACGCTGCGTGCGAGAAGTGGCTCAAGGCGCAAATGCGGCTGCCCGACGAGTTCTACGAAAGTCTGGGCGAGGGATCGCGCTCCACGCGCATCGAGCATTCCGACGACTGGCTGCTCGCCGTCATCAACGATGTCATCTTCGCGTTCGATATTGCGCAATCGGAGATTTCGACGCTGCGTGTCGCCGCCAACGCGCGTCTGCTCGTCACGGGCCGCGTAAAGCCGCTTCGCTCCATCGACAAATTACGTGCGTCCGTCAAACGGGGCGATGCATTTCGCACACCGCTCGCGCTGCTCGTGCATTTGCTGCGCGATCAGGCCGATGTCCTCGAACGTATCGTGCGAGAGACAAGCCGCCGTGTGGATATCGTCGAAGACCGCTTGTTGCAACAACGCATCGAGAGCAATCGCGTCGACCTGGGATCGTTGCGTCGCGTGCTCGTACGTCTGCAACGACTGCTCGCGCCGGAACCGGCAGCGCTCTTTCGGCTGCTGAGTCGCCCGCCGGTGTGGGGGCATGCGGAGGACGTGCAGGAATTCCGTCAGGCGACGGAAGAATTCGCGGTGGTGCTCAACGACCTCTCGGCACTGCTCGAACGGATCAAGCTGCTACAGGAGGAAATCGCGGCCATGGTCAGCGAGCGCACGGAGCGCACGATTTACACGCTCACCGTGGTGACCGTGCTCGCCTTGCCGATCAACATCGTGGCCGGGTTCTTCGGGATGAACGTGGGCGGCATTCCGCTTGCCGATCATCCGCATGGCTTCTGGGTGCTCGTGGCTATCGTGGCCACGGGCACGGCGGCCGCCGGCTGGTGGGCGTTCCGGCGGCGACCGGACTGAACGCCTCAGTCCTCCACTGGCCGCCACCGTCGATCGGGGCGCCGTCAATCTCGGCGCCGACCACGCGTCAGTGCCAGAACTTCATCAGCACCGTCGCGATCACGACCATTCCCGCCCCGCCGATGCGCGTGGAAATCTGTGCGAACGGCATGAGCCCCATGCGATTCGACGACGACAGGATCGCCACGTCGCCCGTGCCGCCGAGTCCGCTGTGGCAGGCCGTGACGATGGCCGACTCGACCGGGAACATCTTGAGCCACATGCCGACGAAGAACCCCGAGACCACCATCGCGATCACCGTCGCTGCGCAAATCACGAAGTAAGCGGTGGAGAACGCGCCGACGAGCTTGTCCCACGAAACGAATAGCGTGCCGAGGCCCACAAGAATCGCGAACGTCAGATTCGTCGACATGAACTTGTACATCTGATACGCGCCTGTTTCCATGCTGGCCGGAATCACGCGCGCCACCTTCATCACGGCTGCGGCGACGATCATGAGCACTGGGCCGGGAATGCCGGTGAGCGGAGCCAGCAACGCGCCGAGAATGAATAGCGTGCAGGCGAGCAGAAGGCCATGCCCCATGAGCCGCAGGTCGAGCGCTTGCGCCTCGCTTTGCCCTTCGAGCAGCGCGCGATCTTCACCGCTGCGCACGAGCATGCCGTTGCCGTTGTAATGCGCATGCTTCTCGCCGAAACGTTTGAGCAACCCTGCCGAGAGAATCGCCACGACGTTGCCGATCAGTGCAGCAGGCACCATCGTTGCGATCAGATGGCCCTGCGCTTCGCCCGTAATTTCCGAGTAGCCGATCGACAACGGCAGAATGCCCTCGCCAATGCCGCCGCCGAGAATCGGCATCACGATGAAAAAGAACGTATGCCGCGGGCTGAAGCCGAACAGCAGACCGGCGAGACAACCGGCTGCAATCGCGGCGAGCGTGCCGATGAGCAGCGGCACGAACATCTTCAGAAAGCCCTGAATCAGAATCTTGCGATTCATGCCGAGCATGCTGCCGGCGACCAGACAGGCGATGTAGAGATATTGCAGATTCGCCGTCTTCATCGTGACGGTGATCGCCTTGAGCATCGCGTCGTCCATCAGACCGTTGCCCAGCAGTGCGGCGGGCACGAACAGGCAAAGAATGGCAGGGCCGCCGATGTGCCGGAACCCGGGAATGACGCCGCCGATTTCACCCAGCAGCATGCCGGCGATCATCAGCACCGCGAAGCCGCCGATCATGTCGGCCGGCAGGCGCCCGGTGAGTGCGGCCAGCCCCGTGATGGCGGCGATGGCGACGAACATCGGCAGCGGCGCGCCGCCGATGGTGAGCGCCGTCCAGCGGGAAGGGCCCGAAGGGTTGGCAGCACCGGGGGCGTTCGATGCCTCGGCATGGGTGGGGGATGTACCGGCGAGCGGGGACCCGCTCGCCTGAGCGCTTTGGCTTTCCATGGTTGTCTCCTGAAAGGTCTTGAATCCGGCCGTCGTGTGAGCGCTTGCTGCGCCTCTTCTCAGGCCGTGCGTTGCTGCCGGGGCAGATCGATCTGCATCCAGGGGGCGTCGTCGCGATGGCGGGCTTCGAAGGCGGCGATCGCATCGCGGTCGCGCAGCGTCATGCCGATCATGTCGAGGCCTTCCATGAACATGTGCTTCTGGCGCGGCGGCAGATCGAACGCGAACGTCTGTCCGTTCGCCGCGACCACCTGCTGACGCTCGACGTCGATGGTCAGCAGGCTTTGCGCGGGATCGTCGATCAGCTCGGCGAGCGTCGCCACGTCGGCAGGCGCCAGGCCGATTAGCAGCAGGCGGTTGTTGAGCGCATTGAAGTAGAAGATCTCGCCGAAGCTCGGCGCGATGACGGCCTCGATGCCCGCCTGTTGCAAGCCCCACACCGCGTGCTCGCGACTGGAGCCGCAACCGAAGTTCGCGCCGCCGACCAGAATGCGTGCGTCGCGATAGGCCGGACGATTGAGCACGAATGTGGCGTCGGGCGTGCCGTCGGCAAGCGTGCGCAGGTCGTAGAGCACGCCGCGCGCGAGGCCGGATTTGTCGATGCCGAGCAAAAACTGCTTGGGCATGATCTGATCGGTGTCGAGATTGTTCAGCGGTAGCGGCGCGGCAATGCCGACGACGCGCGTGTGCTTAGCCATGAGGGATCTCCTTGCGAATGTCCACGATGCGCCCGGCGAGCGCTGCTGCGGCGGCCATGGCCGGACTCATCAGATGCGTGCGTGCGCCGCGTCCCTGACGTCCTTCGAAATTGCGGTTGGTGGTCGAGGCGCAACGCTCGCCCGGCTTGAGAATGTCGTCGTTCATCGCCAGGCACATCGAGCAGCCCGGCTGACGCCATTCGAAACCTGCATCGGTGAGCGCGGCCGCGATGCCTTCTCGCTCTGCCTGATCGCGCACCCGGCCCGAGCCGGGCACGACCATCGCGCGCACGCCGGAGGCGACCTTGCGACCGCGCACGATGTTGGCGATCGCGCGCAGGTCCTCGATGCGCGCATTGGTGCAGGAGCCGATGAAGACATGATCGATGGGCAGGCCGTCGAGCGACTGCCCCGCGTCGAGGCCCATATAGCCAAGCGCCTTCGACGCACTGTGTCGCTCGGTCTCGTCGTGCGGCAGCCCGGGAATCGGGGCGTCGATCGCAATCGCCTGATCGGGGCTGGTGCCCCACGTGACGAAAGGTGCGACATCGGCGGCGTCGAATCGGTGCGTGACGTCGAACACGGCGTCGTCGTCCGAGCGCAGCGTCAGCCAGCGCGCCATGGCAGCGTCGAGCGCCACGCCGGAGATATCCCTGATGTGGTCGCCGACGTATTGCAGCGTCGTGGCGTCGGGAGCAATCAGCGCGCCGCGCGCGCCCGCTTCGACCGTCATGTTGCACAACGTCATGCGCGCCTCTGCAGACAGCGCTTCGATGGCCGGGCCGGTGAATTCGACGACGAAGCCGCGCGCGCCTTGTGCGCCGATGCGGGCGATGATGTAGAGCACCAGATCCTTCGATGTCGTGCCGCTCGCGAGCGCACCGTCGACGTGTATGCGCATGTCGTGCGCCACGCGGTAGATGAGCGTCTGCGTTGCCAGCACGTGCTCGACTTCCGAGGTGCCGATACCGAATCCCAGGGCGCCCAGCGCCCCATACGTGGTCGTGTGGCTGTCACCGCAAAGCACCACCATACCGGGCCGGATCAGACCGAGTTCGGGCGCGACAACGTGTTCGATACCCTGCTCGGGGTCCGTCACGTCGAACAGATGAATGCCGTGCTTCTCGCAATTGCGCGTGAAGTTCGCGGCCTGATGCGCGGCGGCGTCGATCACGATGGTGCGCTTGCCGACCGGCACGGGATGCGTCGGGATCACGTGGTCCACGATGCCCATCTGTTTCTCCGGGCAGCGCACGGGCAGCCCTTTCTCGGCGAGCCCGGCGAAGGCCTGCGGGCTTGTGTACTCATTCATGATGTGCAGATCGGCATAGAGCGCGACGTGCTGCGCATCGACGTCGAAGACCGTATGGCTTCGCACGATTTTTTGATAAAGCGTCTGTCCCATGGGGGCACTCCACGAAATGGGGCGGGGCGGTCGTCGAGTTCACCGTCGTCGACAGGCGTTGCGACCTTGTGTGGAGTCTAATTCGTTCATAGAATCGTAAAATGCATATTCGCTTAACCTACTTTTAAGTTGAATTTAATAATGGATGCCATTGCCGACCTGGAGTTCTTCGCGCGACTGGTGACGTTGGGAAGCCTGTCGGCGCTGGCGCGCGATCTGGGGGTGACGCCGCCTGCCATTAGCGCGCGGCTGAGCCAACTGGAGCGTCGGCTGGGGGTGAAACTGCTTAACCGCACCACACGGCGCCTTGCCATGACGCACGAAGGCGAGCTGTACCTTGGCACGGGGTCCCGGATTATCGAACAGGTGCACGAGCTCGAACGCATGGTGTCGAGCAGCCGGGATCTGCCGCGCGGATTGCTCAAGGTGAACGCGACGTTCGGCTTCGGACGCCGCCACGTCGTCCCGGCGTTATCGGTGTTTCGCGAACAGTACCCGGACGTCGAAGTGCAACTGGATCTGACCGACCGGCCGATGAATCTTGCCGAGTTCGCCTTCGACGTCGGCATCCGTTTCGGCGAGTTGCCGGATCAGCGTGTGGTAGGGCGTCGGATTGCGGCCAACCGACGTCTGGTGTGTGCATCGCCCGCGTATCTCGCACGGCATGGTGTGCCGCAGGTGCCGGACGACCTGCGCAATCATCTGTGCATCGTGCTGCGCGAAAACGATACGGCGTACGGCACCTGGCACTTCACCAAAGGCAAGCGCCATGAAACGGTGAAGGTGCACGGCGTGATGAGCAGCAACGACGGTGAGGCCACGTTGCGCTGGGCGCTCGACGGGCACGGGATACTGGTCAGATCCGAGTGGGATGTGCGGGCCGCGCTTGCGTCGAAGGCGCTCACGCCATTGCTAAGCGACTGGGCGCTGCCTGCGGCGGATATCTATGCGATCTATCCGGAGCGCCTCAATCTCTCGGCGAAGGTGCGGATCTTCGTGGACTTCATGGAGCAGTATCTGGCGCGCGAATTACATCGGGACGGCGCCGGTCACGCGCGTGGCATCGCCTGATTCACCCCTGGAATCCTGTCTACCGTCGCCAGCACCGCTTCCGGCGTGATTTCGCGCGTGCATTCGAAGGCGCGTTGCGTGCCTTTGTGTCTCGGGCAGAAGTGGAAGTCGTCGTGGTTGTAGCGAATCGCGGGGTCGTGCCAGCAGCCGGTGCACACGTCGGTGTTGATGACGCGATACGGTGTCGCGAATTCGTTGTGCGGCAGCGTGAAGCCGGAGATGACGACCGTTGGCGCGCCCATGGTCCAGGCGAGCCATGACAGTCCGCTCGACAAGCCGATGAAGGCGCTGGCGTGCATCAGCCAGCGCGCACGCTCGGTCAGCGGCAGATCGCCCGTGGCGTCGATGGCGCCTTCCGGGATCGATTGCCAGAAGTCGTGCTTGCCGTTGCGTGGTTTCTGGTCGATGCACACCACCTGCAAGCCGCGCTCGCGCAAGCCCGCCACGACGGCATCCCAGCCGCCCGGCCGGTTCCAGTACTTGCACTGCGCCGTGCTCTGTACCGCGATACAGACGTAGGGATCTGCCATCGGGCGCGATACGTCCGGCAGCGCCGTCTTCGCCGTCGACTCGGCATCGTCGACACCGAGTATGTGGGCTGCCGTGCGATGCAGACCCGTCTGGCGGAAGTCACGGGGCTGTTGTGTCAGTTCCTTGTCGTCGAAGAACAGGCCGACGTTGTACGTCGCGTAGTACTTGCGCCGCTCGACCTTGTCCTGTGAGAGGAATTCGACGTGCGGATAGGCGTCGCGGAACAATGCCGCCACCGCCGGGGTGACCACGCATGCCAGCCGGCACCCGTGCACGTCGGCAAAACGCAGCGCATACGGCAGCCAGCCCAGTACGTCCCCCAGTGCGGCCAGCGGGAACTGAACGAGCACGTCCTGATCGCGCAGATCGAAACGGTGCTCGAAGACCACCACGTCGTTGAGCCAGATCGTGATACCGCAAGGCGTGTAGTACTTGGTCGGGCTGCGCACCACGCCGGAGGACAGGGCGACGTCGGCGAGGGGGCGGCCGTCGCGCAGATCGCTGATGCGCACGCGCCACGGCAACGGCTGACCGAAGTCGGGAATGACCACGCGCGCACCGTCGTTGAAATCGAAGCGCAACCCCGCCGGACCGACTTGTGTCGGCAGCAGCGCGGGCGCCAGAAAAATCTGATGAGGGGACGGCGCAAATGGCGTCACCGGCGGTAAGGTGCCAGCAGACGGCGTGTGCGTTTCGGAAGGGGGCGAGACAGCGTCGTTCATGGACGACACCTTACGACGGACGTGCCTCGGCCAATTGCATGGGAAGCGAGCCGAAAAGGCCGTATTTCGCGAAATTCACCGGTTTTGACGCCAAATGACCTTTCCGCACCTTTCCGAACGTGTTGGTGCGCTGGTGAGTCAGGATGTCCCCGTCATCGTGCGGTACTGGGTGCGCAACGCTTCTGTAAAGAGCCGGTGCGTCTCGCGCGGGTTTTCACGACGTGTGAACATCGCGACGGGCGGAAGCGTCCAGGTGAGCGACCACGGCACGATGGCGACGCCTGCGATTCGAACCAGTTCTTCGGCAATGTCGGCGGGTAGCAACGACACCGCGCGCTCGCTGCTGGCCAGCAGCTCCCCGGTCAGGCGCGACGAAAAGCTCTCTACCACGGGCACCGGCGGGACCACCCCGGCATGCAGGAACAGATCGGAGAGCTGGTCGCGCATTGGCGTGTTCGGTGCGCCCATCACCCAGTCGAGTTCCGCCAGTTGTGCCCACACCGGCGCGCTTCGCCCGAGTCGCGCCGCCAGACGACGGCTCGCGACCACGCGCGGCATCTGGTGGTGCAGCACTTCGAACTGCACCTGCGTGAGATCGACGTTTGCCGCCGCGCGGGCGATCACCACGTCGAGCGTGTGATCCCGAAGCTGGGCCATCAGCGATTCGCTGGTGCCTTCGTGCAGGGTGACGGTCAGGCGTTGAGGAATCCGGGCGAGCGTCTGCTGAATGGCCGCGGCCAGCGTCGTGCCGGAAACGTACGGAATCACGCCGACCTGCAAGCGCGCCGCATGACCGGCCATTACGGCTTCGATATCGCGGGTCAGGTGGTCCAGATCGTGCACCATGGCCTGCGCCCGGGCCAGCACCACGTCGCCCAGCGGCGTGGGCGTCATGCCGCGCGGCGTGCGGTCGAACAGCGGGCCGCCGAGCATGCTCTCCAGCTCGGCGAGAGCGCTCGTGACGGCCGGCTGGCTGGTCGCCATATGCTCCGCCACCCGCGTGAGCGAGCCGTGCTGCTGAATCTGCAACAACAGCACAAGATGCTTCATCTTGAGCCGCGTCGTCAGCCGCCGGATCACTTCTCCCGTATCGAAAGGCACCGCCGCCATCTGTCCCCAATCCTCTGAAACCCCCGATGCTCGGGGCTTATAACGAAAACATGATGCCCCCATAGTAATTCAGAATCGCCCCCCGCTGGCGGCTCCCTAGAATGGCTCCACCTCTGATCGCCACCGGCGGTAGCCGTCACCAGAACGGTTCGCGGCGCTTGCCAGAGTCGAGATATCAGCCGAGACATCCAACGAGGACGACATTGCCATGAGCAACAGCAACGATCACCAGGCCGCCCTGGAATATCACCAGTTCCCGACCCCGGGCAAGATCTCCGTGACGGCCAGCAAGCCGCTCGTCACGCAGCGCGATCTGGCGCTGGCCTACACCCCGGGCGTGGCCATCCCGTGTCAGGAAATCGCCGCCGACCCGTCGGCGTCGTTCAAGTACACCGGTCGTGGCAACCTCGTTGGCGTGATTACCAACGGCTCGGCCGTGCTGGGGCTGGGCAACATCGGCGCGCTCGCCTCCAAGCCGGTCATGGAAGGCAAGGCCGTCCTCTTCAAGAAATTCGCCGGGATCGACGTATTCGACATCGAGATTACCGAGAGCGACCCGGACAAGCTGGTCGACATCATCGCCAGCCTCGAAGCCACCTTCGGCGGCATCAACCTCGAAGACATCAAGGCGCCGGAGTGCTTCACCGTCGAGCGCAAATTGCGCGAGCGCATGAAGATCCCCGTCTTCCACGACGACCAGCACGGCACCGCCATCACGGTCAGCGCCGCGTTCATCAACGGTCTGAAGGTGGTCGGCAAGGACATTCGCGAAGTGAAGGTCGTGACCTCGGGCGCCGGCGCGGCAGCCCTCGCGTGTCTCGATCTGATGATCGACCTCGGCCTGCCCATCGAGAACATCTGGGCGACGGACATCGACGGTGTCGTGTACGAAGGCCGTGTGGCCAGCATGGATCCGGACAAGGCCCGTTTTGCGCAGAAGACGGACAAGCGCACGCTTGCCGAAGTGATCGACGGTGCGGACGTGTTCATTGGCCTGTCGGCGGGCGGCGTACTCAAGCCCGAAATGCTCAAGACGATGGCCGCGCGCCCGCTGATTCTGGCGCTTGCCAACCCGACGCCGGAAATCTTCCCGGACGACGCACGCGCTGTGCGTGAAGACGCCGTGCTCGCCACCGGTCGCTCGGACTTCCCGAACCAGGTCAACAACGTCCTGTGCTTCCCTTACATCTTCCGCGGTGCGCTCGACGTGGGCGCCACCACGATCACGCGCAACATGGAAATCGCTGCCGTGCACGCGATTGCCGGTCTGGCGCAGGAAGAAGTGAATGACTCCGTGGCGAACGCCTATGGCGCGTACGACCTATCGTTCGGGCCGGAATACCTGATTCCGAAGCCGTTCGACTCGCGCCTGATCGTGCGCATTGCGCCGGCCGTGGCGCGTGCCGCCATGGAAGACGGTGTGGCCACGCGTCCGATCGCCGACTTCGACGCCTATGCCGACCAGTTGCAACAGTTCGTGTACCACTCGGGCGCATTCATGAAGCCGATCTTCTCGGCGGCGAAACAGTTCGTTCGCGATGGCGGCAAGTCGCGCATCGTGTTCGCCGAAGGTGAAGAAGAGCGTGTGCTGCGTGCGGTGCAGGTCATCGTCGACGAGAAGCTGGCGCGTCCGATTCTCGTGGGCCGTCCGGAAGTGCTGCTCGCGCGCATCGAAAAGTTCGGCCTGCGCCTGCGTCTGGGCGAAGACGTGGAAGTCACCAACCCGTACTACGACGAACGCTTCCACCAGTACTGGACCAGCTATTGGGAACTGCGTTGCCGCGACGGCATCACGAAGGAGATGGCGCGCGTGGAAATGCGCCGCCGCCTCACGCTGATCGGCGCGATGATGGTCCGTCTGGGCGATGCCGACGGCATGATCTGCGGCACCGTGGGCGCGTACCACGACCACCTGCGATTCGTCGATGAAGTCATCGGCAAGCAACCGGGGGCGAACACTTACGCGGCGATGAACATCCTGCTGCTCGACAAGCGCACCGTGGCGCTCGTCGACACGCACGTCAACGACGATCCAAGCGCCGAGCAGATTACCGAGTTCACGCTGGCCGCTGCCAAGCAGATGTCGCGTCTGAACCTCAACCCGAAGGTCGCGTTGCTCTCGCGCTCGAACTTCGGCTCGGGCAGCGCCGCGTCGGGCACGAAGATGCGTCGCGTGCTGGACATGGTGACGGCGCAGGCGCCGGACCTCGAGATCGACGGCGAAATGCATGGGGATTGCGCACTCGACGAAGCGCTGCGCAGCCGCATCCTGCCGCATTCGAAACTCAAGGGCGCGGCCAACCTGCTGGTATGCCCGAACGTCGACGCCGGCAACATCGCCTACAACCTGCTCAAGACGGGCGCCGGCAGCAACGTGGCGGTCGGTCCGTTCCTGCTGGGCGTGGGGGCGCCGGTCAACGTGCTGACGTCGAGCTCGACGGTGCGACGCATCATCAACATGACGGCGCTCACGGTCATCCAGGCCAATCGCGACTGAAGTCCACCCGGCGCTGGTGCTCCGGGAGGTTTTCCGGGGCGCGACGCCGGTCGCGATGCGCCAGACGACGCACGCGCCGCAGGTAACCGGCGGCGCTTGCCAGCCCCGGAGAGCCAGGCAGCAGCATCGACGCGATGCACTGCCAGGCTCGCCGGGGCTTCGTCGTTTTGTCTTCCGGATCTTTTGCCTGTGGGTGTAGCGGTTTGCCCAGCAGGGCCGTGCAAAGCCATTCGAGCGCACCGCACATCACGAAATAGATGAGCGCAACGAACGCGAACACCTCGGCGGGATAGACCATCAGCCGGCTATTGACCTGCGTGGCGAGAAACGACAGCTCGGCCACGCCGACGATGTAGGCGAGCGAGGTGTCTTTCACCAGAGAAATCCACTGATTGATGAACGATGGCGTCATGATGCGCAGCGCCTGCGGCAATACGACGTGGCGCAGCGCCTGACCCCGCGTGAGTCCGAGCGACATTCCCGCTTGCCATTGGGCGGCGCCCACGCCGCGAATCCCGGCGTAGACCGTATGCGAGAGATACGCGCCGCCGATCAGCGCAAGCGCGCAGGCGACGGTAGCCAGTCCGGGAACGTCGACACCGAACAGAATCGGCAGCAGGAAGTACGTCCAGAAGATCAGCATCAGCACGGGTATCGCGCGAAAGAAGCCGATCACGAAGGTCAGCACCCAACGCAGCGGCCCGCCCAGCATGGCAAGCGCAATGCCGCCTGCGAGCCCCAGCACGCCAGACGCTATCGCACTCACCGTGGCGAGCACGAGGGTGAGCGCGGCGCCCGAGAGCGGCCCGTCGGGAAAGTTGCCCCACAGCAGGTAAGGCAGGTTGTCGAGTACGGCGGAGAAGTTCATGGGCAGCGAGAGGTGTCGGCGCGCGAGATCAGCGCGAAGGCGCGGCGGCGTGGCGATGCGTCGTGGCCATGCTCACGGCCTCGATCAGGGCGATGGCGCCGATGTAGAGCAGCGTGGCCACGCCAAACGCCTGAAACGTCTTGAACGTCTCCGTCTCCACTTGCCGCGAGGCATAGGAGAGTTCCGCCAGTCCGATGGCCATGGTCAGCGACGAGTTCTTCACCACGTTCATGTACTGACCGAAGAGCGGCGGCATGGCGATGCGCACGGCTTGCGGCAATACCACGTGACGGAAGATGGCGAATCGGCTCAGGCCGAGCGCGGCAGCGGCGTACATTTGCCCCGCAGGCACGCCACGCAGACCGGCGCGGATTTCTTCGCCGATGAACGCCGTCGTGTAGATCGTCAAACCGACGAAACCGGCAAGCGTTTCCAGCGTCGGCCAGCGAATGTCGAACAGCACCACGTGCCAGACGTGCGCTTGGGAGAGCCATTGCACGGCACTCGACGGCAACAGGGCAGCCACGCCGAAATACCAGAAGAAGAGCTGCACGAGCAGCGGGGTGTTGCGCATGAGCGCGACGAAGGTGGCGGCGGGGCGTGCGAACAGGGGGCTGTGCGCATTGCGTGCGACGGCGAGCACGAAGCCGAGCAATGTCGCAGCGGCACTCGCCGCGAGCGCAAGCGCGAGTGTGACACCGAAGCCGCTCAGCAGCCAGCCGAGATACTTCGGGGCGAGCCAGTCGATCATGACGAAGGTTTCCATGCAGAACGTCAAATGCCGGGCACGCATGGGGCTCTCATCCCATGCGCCCCGGCCAGGCCGACGGGCAAGCGTCAGGCGTTGGACGAAAGCCTGCTCAGGCCTTGTCGCCGATCTTGAACAGGCGCGGCAATGGCTGCGGCGACTTCGGACCGAACCAGCGGTCGTAGATGTTGGCGGCGGTGCCGTCCTTCTCCAGATCGCGCAACGTATCGTTGACGAACGCCGTCAGGCGCGGCTCGCCCTTGGGCACGCCAACCCCCATGTAGTCGTTCGAGATCGTGAAGGCGGGGATTTCGTAGTTCTGCTTGTCCGGCACGTTGGCGAGCAGACCGACGAGCTTCGGACCGTCCTGCGTGATCGCCTGCACGGTGCCCGTGCGCAATGCGGCGAATGCGAAGGGCGTGTCGTCGAATGCCACGATGGTGGCCTTCGGGAATTTCTCGCGCAGCGTGATTTCGTTGGTCGTGCCCTTGTCGGCACCGATACGCAGCGTGTTGATCTGGTCGGGCGACGACAGCGTGCCCTTCTTCGCCAGGAACTGCTGACCCGAGGAGAAGTAAGGAATGCTGAAGTCGACTTGCTTGGCGCGTTCCTCCGTAATGGTGAAGTTGGCCAGCACGAGATCGACCTTCTTCGACGTGAGGAACGGGATGCGGTTGGCCGGGTTCGTCGGTTGCAGCTCCAGCTTTACGCCGAGCTTGTCGGCAAGGGCCTTGGCGTAGTCGACATCGAGACCGACGATCTTGTGCGATTTCGCGTCCACATAGCCGAAAGGCGGATTGCTGTCGAATGTCGCGACGCGCAGCACACCGGCTTTCTTGATGTCGTCGAGCTTGTCGGCGTGGGCGGCCATCGGCGCGAGCGCGGCGATGGAGAGCAGGGCGGCGGCGAGGGAAGAAACAGCGAAGCGTGCGCGTGGTGAGTGAGTCTTGTTATGCATGGCCTGTTGGGCTCCGTTTTCGTTGATCCGTGTGTGTCCCGAAATCGTCGACACTTGAGCGGACAGACGTCGACGGGGACCCTGGCTGCGGGTAGCAGCGAGCGGATGACAACGATAACGGCGGGAACGCGTATGCCCAACCAACCGATTTTTCTTAGCAAAACGCCGGTGCAGATAAGCACCGGCGTTTCGGGAGGGTATGACGGTTTTGCGCTTGCATGCTGCCGCAAGCGCACGTCAGATGGTGACGGTCATCCGTGATAACGGTCGTGGTCATGATCGTGATCGTGGCCGCGATTGTCATGATGATCCGGGCCACCGCGATCCCATCCGCCACGGTTCAGTTCCCAGCCATGCGGACCCTGATGCCAGGCCGGTGCGCGATAGGCGTAGCCCGGCCGTGCGCGCTCCCAGTGGCCGTCGCGCCACGCATGGCGATGACCGTCCCAATCCCAGTATCCCGGGGCCCAGACATAGCCCGCACGCGGCGGCGGGACTGGCTCGTAACGCGGCGCAGGCGGCGCGCCAATGCTGATCGATACGCCCACCTGGGCATGGGCGGGCGCCACGGCAACGCCGCCGAGCGTGGCAGCAACAAGTGCGATGGTCAGTGTCAGTTTTTTCATGTTCGCCCCCTTGGAAAGCAAAGTGTTGGTACGCCTTCATCGTACGAGGGGACGCGTCGATGACGAAGCTAATAGTCGTAAGAAAGTGTTGAAAGTGTTTCGTGACATACCGCCGGAGTCCGCATGAACAAAGGATCCGGCGACACTGGCAGGCAGTCGGTATTGTCAGTGTCGCCGTCACGACATGCGCGGTGCGAGCAACGTGGGTCAGCGATGTTTGCGAACGATCAAAGCGCCGGTGCGCGCTGGTGCCGATACTCCTGCGTGCGTCCACCGTAGCCATAGGCGGCGGCGCGGGCATCGATCACGTGGATGTACGAGCACTCGTGAACGTTGCCGAGAATCCCCGAGAGCGTTTCGAATACCTGCGCGATGAAGCGCGCCTTTTCGGCTTTCGTATTGGTCTCGTCCGTCACGCTGATGTCCAGGTGAAATGCGTTCTTGCCCTGCTCGGAGAGGGGGGCGCCGCCGATGAACCAGCGCTCGTGAGGAATGTAGTCCACGGTCACGGCAATCACTTCCGGGGCCTTGTGCAGTGTGTCGACCGTCAATTGCGATACGGCGCGAACGGCCTGGCGGGAGAGCGTGTCATCGGGCGTGCCCGAGAGTTGAAGAACGATGTGCGGCATGGTGGAAACTCCTGAAAAAAGATAGTCGTTGAGGACAGCCGTTGAGGTGTCGAGGAAGACAACGACTCCAGTCTAGGGAGAGGTTTGACATCGGAAAAGCGGGAATATACGATTTCATCCATCGGTTTCATTAATGGATATCGCCATGGCCCCTGGATTCGATTTCGATCAGTTGCGAACTTTCGTTGCGGTGGCGGAGGCGGGAAGTCTCTCGGCTGCGGCCCCGCGAGTGTTCTTGTCGCAGTCCTCGGTGAGCGAGCAGATGCGAAAGCTCGAAGAGCGCGTGGGCGTGACCTTGTTCACACGCGGCAAGCAGGGCGTGTCGACAACGCCGGCGGGCGAGCGCCTGCTCGGACATGCGCGTCAATTGATCGCTCAGTCCGAACATGCCTGGCACGACGTGCGCGGGTTTTCGCTGGCCGGAGAACTGCGACTTGCCATTACGGACTACTTCCGTCCGGGCGATGTGGCCCGCATGCTGCGGCACCTTGGCGTCGCGTATCCGTCATTGCGGATCCACGTGACGATTCTCAAGAGCGGTGTGATCGAGAGCGGCTACGAGACGGGAGATTTCGACATTGGGCTGTCGATGCGGGTGCTCGGCAAATCGCTTGGGCGCGACGCCGTGGCCGGTACGCGCACGCTGGGGCGCGAGTCGCTCGATTGGGTCGCGGCGCCTGATTTCGTGCTCGACACCAACGCGCCGTTACCTTTGCTGGTGCTGCCGGACACCTGCGCGCTGCATCGCTTCACCACGCATTGGCTCGACGAACATGACGTGCCTTACACGATTGCGCACGTGGCGTCGGGCGTAGCCGGATTGCAACTCGCGTTGAACGCCGGGCTCGGGGTGGCATGTCTGAATGCATCGGCCGCGGGGCCGTCGCTGGCGCGCATCGCTTCGCTGATGCCTGGCCGACGCTTGCCACCGCTGCCGGAGGCCGAATTCCATCTATTGCCTGCGCGTCGCGGCGAGCCGGAGTGGGTCACGCAGGCGCGCGACGCGCTCGCAGAACAATTGAGCGCGTCCGCCGGCGTTACAGCGCGTTGATCGGAATCTTCAGATAGCGCGTGCCGTTCGCTTCCGGCGCGGGCATGTCGCCTGCCCGGATGTTGACCTGTACGGCGGGCAGGATCAGCGTCGGCATGTCGAGCGTACGGTCGCGCGCTTCGCGCATGGCGACGAAGGCGTCTTCGTCGATGCCGTCATGCACGTGGATGTTCGCGCGGCGCTGCTCGCCCACCGTGGTCTGCCAGTTGGCGGCGCGCCCGGCGGGCGGGTAGTCGTGACACATGAAAAGGCGCGTTGACGCCGGCAGCGACAGCAAACGGCGAATCGAACGGTACAGCGTGTGGGCATTGCCGCCGGGGAAGTCGCAGCGCGCGGTGCCCACATCCGGCATGAAGAGCGTGTCGCCGACGAAGACCGCATCGCCCACGCGATACGCCATGTCGGCGGGTGTGTGGCCGGGCACGAACAGCGCCTCGGCCTGCAACGCGCCAATGGCGAACGTCTCCCCGTCCTCGAACAGATGGTCGAACTGCGACCCGTCGGGCGGCACGTCGGCGCCGAGGTGGAACAGCTTCTTGAAGACGTGCTGCACGTCGCGGATGTGGGCGCCGATGGCGATGCGCCCGCCGACACGCTCCTTGAGCCAGCGTGCCGACGACAGGTGGTCGGCGTGTGCGTGCGTCTCGAGAATCCAGTCGATGGTGAGTTTTTGGGCGGCGACGAAGTCGAGGACTCGCTCCGCAGAGCCGGTGTGCGTGCGCCCGGCCTTCGGGTCGTAGTCGAGTACCGGATCGATGATGGCCGCGCGTCCGCCCGGGGTATCGAAAACGACATACGTCACCGTGGAAGTCGCGGTGTCGAAGAAGGCTTCGATGTGTGCTGGCGTGGCTGACATGACCGGCTCCTGCAAAAGTTTATCGATTCATATATTATAAATCAGTAAAGTGTCAGCGATATGCGTGACATTTCGCAAACGGGCGCGGCATCTCGTCGCGCCTCGTTGCTTGTCGTTGCCTCTCGCTGCCTCTCGCTGTCTCTCGTAGCTTCTTGCCGTTTCTTGTCGCTTTCTGATTTGCATCGATCCTGCCATGCCACGAGCCACCGCGCTATCCCCTGTTCGCGCCGCTGTGCCGCACGACACTGCCGTGCCGCTGGACATTGCGCGTCTGCGCAGCGCCGCGCAGGACGCGACGGCATTGCTGCGCGCCCTCGCCAACGAAGACCGTCTGCTGATTCTGTGTCAGCTCACGCAGGGCGAGCTGTCCGTCGGCGAACTGCAGGCGCAACTCGATATCCGTCAGCCGACGCTCTCCCAGCAACTCGCCGTGCTGCGCAGCGAGGCCCTGGTCACGACGCGACGTGACGGCAAACGCATTTACTACGCCGTGGCCGATGGCGCGGTACGCGCCGTGCTCGCCTGCCTTTACGAACAATTCTGTCCGAAATCCTGATGGCGTCACGGAGGCCGCTGCGATGACACTCGATACCCTGAATTTCACGCCTTGGGCGTCGCTCGCCGGCGGTTTGCTCATCGGCGTGGCCGCCGTCTGGCTGATGCTGTCCTCGGGACGCATCGCCGGCATTTCCGGTATCGCGGGGGGGCTGTTGCGCCCACGCGCGGGCGACGTCGGCTGGCGCGTGGCGTTCGTCGTGGGGCTGATGGCCGCGCCTTGGGTGTACCGCGCCGTGACCGTTGTGCCCGAAGCACAGGTCGACGCCAGCACCACGATGCTCATCGTGGCGGGAGGGCTCGTCGGCATCGGCACGCGCCTCGGGTCGGGCTGCACGAGCGGCCACGGCGTATGCGGCCTGTCGCGATTGTCGTGGCGCTCGCTCGTCGCCACCGTCTGCTTCATGGCGACGGGCTTTCTGACGGTCTACGTCGTGCGCCATATGCTCGGCATTGCCGGTGTCGGAGGTGCTGTATGAAGAAGCTCGTTTTCGCTTGGGTCGGTGGGCTTGTCTTCGGCCTGGGACTGATTCTGGCGGGGATGGCGAATCCGGCCAAAGTGCTTGGGTTTCTCGATGTGGCAGGCAAATGGGATCCGTCGCTCGCGTTTGTCATGGGCGGGGCGATCGCCGTCGGCTTCGTCGGGTTTCGCTTGGCGCGCACGCGAGCGCTGGCCTGGACGGGCGAGCCGCGTGTGTGGCCGTCGGCGGGTACCGTGGACAAGCGACTGGTGATCGGTGCGTTGCTGTTCGGCGTGGGCTGGGGGATCGCCGGTATCTGCCCCGGCCCGGCCCTGGTGTTGCTCGGCGCGGGCTCGGGCAAGGCACTGTGGTTCGTCGTGGCCATGGTCGTCGGCATGGCCATTCATGCCGTCGTCACCCGGTCGGACACCCGATAAAAAAACGGCATGCCCTTGCGGGCCGAGCGCCCGCTCAGTGCCTGCGCGCCAGTTCCGTTCCTGCGTCGGCGGGCAATTGCCGCGTCACGGGAATCGAGAGCAGCGAGAACAGACCGATCACCAGAAATGCCGGAAGGAAGTCACTCGCGACCAACTGGTCGTGGCCGGCCAGCCGGCTGCTCGCCTGCAAGACCATTCCTGAAATCGTCACGCCCAACCCCAGCGACAACTGTTGCACGACGCTAGCGAGACTGGTGGCCCGACTCGCGTCTTCGCTGGCGATGTCCGCGTACACGATCGAGTTCAGGCAGGTGAATTGCAGCGACGGGAAGAATCCACCGAAGGCCACGACGGCGAGCATCACGATCACCGGCGTGTCGTGCGTGAAGAGGCCGTAAGAGGCCAGCGCCAGCCCCGCCAGCGCGGCATTGACGATCAGCACGCGTCGGAAGCCGAATCGCGCCAGCACGCGCTGCGCAATCGCCTTCATGAAGATCGCGCCGAACGCCGATGCGCAGGTAATCATGCCGGACTCGAACGGGTCCATATGCAGGCCTTCCTGCAACGCCAGCGGCAGCAGGAAGGGCACGGCGCCCAGACCGATACGAAAGAGGGAACCGCCGACGACGCTCGCATGGAACGTGGGAATGCGCATGAGCCGGAAATCGAGCAACGGCGTCTCCACCCGGTTGGCATGCCGCCAGTAGGCGTAGAGAAACACCGCGCCGAGCACGCACATGGTGATCACAACGGTGTCGCTGACCTGATGCTCGCCGACCATCGCCAGGCCGAGCATGAGCAGACCGCTGCCGAGCGCGGAGAGGACGAAGCCGCGTGTGTCGAGACGTCCCGCGTCGCCACCGCGTTCGTTGTCGATGTATTTGCCTGCGAGGTAGATGCCGAGCAGACTCACCGGAATGTTGATGAAAAAGATCCAGCGCCAATGAAGATAGGCGGTGATGGCGCCGCCGAGCGGCGGGCCGATGACTGGCCCGAGCAGCGCCGGCATCGTCAGGTAGCCGATCGCCTTGACCAGTTCGTGTTTGGGTACGGCGCGGAAGATGACGAGGCGTCCCACGGGCACCATCATGGCGCCGCCTACGCCTTGCAGAAAGCGTGCAAAGACGAACGTCGGCAATGAAAACGACACGGCACACAGAATCGAGCCGACCATGAAAATGCCGATGGCCGTTCGGAAGACGTTGCGTGCCCCGAACCGGTCGGAGACCCAACCGCAGATGGGGATGAAGATGCCGAGGCCCACCACATAGGCGGTCAGCGCCATCTTCAGTGAAATCGGATCCTGATGCAGGTCGCGCGCCATGGCGGGCAGCGACGTGGTGATCACCGTGGCGTCAATGTTCTCCATGAACAAGGCGCAGGCGATGATGAGGGGGATGATGACGGCGCGCGACACGATTGGGGGGAGACGGCTGGCGCAAAGATTCGGATTCTCCCACGTTTTAAGCGGGCGCTTCAATCGCTGCGGTTCAGCGGACCAGATCAGCGGCATCGAGCCGGTAGAGCACGTGCCGCCGCAGGCGATGGCCGGGGGGAACCAGCGGGTGCAGGAAGTCTTCCTCCGGGCAATGGCGCATGCCGATGCGCTCCATCACCGCGCGGGAGCGAACGTTGCCGGGGACCGTGAAGGACACGAGATCGTTCATGTTCAGCGTATCGAAGGCATACCGCGCGGCGGCCGTGGCGGCTTCCGTCGCGTATCCCTTGGACCACCACGCCCGCGCCAGTCGCCATCCGATCTCGACGGCGGGCGCAAACGGTGCGTCAAAACCCACGCGCATGAGGCCCACAAAGCCCGCGAACGGCGTGACCCCCGGGATTTCCAGAGCCCACGGACCGTACCCGTGGGTCTCGATGTGCTGCGCCAGACGTTGCGCCACGGCGTCGCTTTGCGCGCGGTCGAGCGTCGTCGGGAAATGCCGCATGACCTCGCGATCGGCATTGAGCGCGGCGAACAGCGGCAAATCGTCCGAGCGCCACTGGCGCAGAATCGTGCGCTCGGTGGCAATCGATGGGGCCGTGGTATCGAAAGGCGAGGGCGAACCGGACGTTGTTGTCGATGTCGTCATGCGTTCAAATCCATAGGGAATCAACTCTAATTCCGACCGATAATCGGGTATCACGATAAATCAGTGAAAGCTTAATTAGACCGAAAATCGCTGATGTATCACGTGAAAAGCCTTGCTGCGCGGCGTTTTGACACGGATTGGCATGCCGGCGAATTCGCCTATCTTACGAAAACTTCCTGGATTCGTGAAAACGGATTGACGTATGAGTTTGACGTATACGTCAACGTATTTCGGAAGTGTCCTCGTCTGCCGATTTATTCCTGTCACGATTCCCGATCGTCCTCGAAATATCGGGCTGCCGAAGATGTCGTCGTGCCGCGCTTACACCGAACGCAATAGCGCACGAAAGCGTTCATTGGGACGAACGCGGCGGGCTGAGATCGCGAACTCCCGAGTCATTGACGAATTCCGTGGAATCTTCCAACTAAATCCCCCCCTTACCTTATCCGTAAATTGCGGCGTCCACGTAAGCATTGTCCGAATGGTTACAGTGATTCGGATAACCGAATGATCGTGGAATGATCGGAATGCAATTAAATATTTGTGATCGTATATTCTGGCGCGTCGAATCATGCGTGAAGTTGGCCTGACGGAATGTTCGCCTGTGAGGCGAAGAAAGCTTTCCGTGTCTTGCATGCATGAAGCGTGAACTAATCACGCCGCGTGGACTCCTGATCAACCGCCGGTGAAGCCCACGCGTATTGCCGGGGAAATTGACTTCTCGGGCAGACGATATTCGCTGGATTATCGCCGTAGCGCATGTGGCGGTAATCCATATTGATGCCCAGTTTGTGTGCATTGTCTGAAGTGTCGCTCGGACAATTCAATGCGATTTGTGTGTCCTCAGACTCATTTGCCGGAAATGCGGTTTTCAATTTATTAAAACTCGTGCTATTTTAAGTGGCGATCCATTTTTAACAATGTAAGGACACGCCAGATGGCAAGCTATAAGGAACTGGTCGCGCAACGCGACAAAATCGAAAAGCAGATCGAAGAGGCCCGTGCCCGTGAAGTGGCTGAGGTCATTGCCGCCGTCAAGCAGAAGATCCAGGAGTACGATCTCACTGCCAAGGATCTGGGTCTTGCCACGTCGGACGGCCGCCGCCGCGCCGTTCGTGCGCAAATCGCTCCGAAATACATGAATCCGGCTACCGGCGAAACGTGGTCGGGCCGTGGCCGCGCGCCGAAGTGGGTCGGGAAGAACAAAGAGAAATTCCTGATCAAGTAATTCGCCGGCGTGAGCCGGACTGGCATTGCCGGTCACATGCCAGGGAGGTTGGGGAGCTAACGTCGCTGTGTCTCACCCGCACAGCACCTTGCCGTCTCCATCGTGTCCCTGAGAGCAGTAAAGCGCAGCCCAGTAGTCGCATTGCCCCCCAACCCGGATCGCCTGGCTGTGGCTTGATGTGATGCAATGCCGTAAAAGATAAAACCCGCCGTTCGATCATCGACGGCGGGTTTTTTCATTGGCTGGGAATTGCGCCGGCGGTGCGTACTGACCGCTGCGAGTTCTGTGTTCGGCTTTGGGCGTCCGGCCGTGGAGCGAGGCGTTATTCCGCCCCCGGATCGTCCGGCGGGAACATCAGCGTGACCTGCAAACCGCCCGAGGGACGGTTGGCGAAGGACACGCGGCCACCGAGTTGCTGGGTGAGCTTGTCGACGATCGCGAGCCCCAGGCCGCAGTGCGCGTTGCCGCCGCGCGCCGGATCCAGACGCACGAAGGGCCGCACCACACGGTTGATGTCCTCATTGGGAATGCCGGGGCCACTGTCTTCGACGACGAGGCGCCAGCCCCCCGCGTCTTGTGAGGTACGGATCGCGAGCGGCGCGCGTCCGTACGTCACCGCGTTATCGAGCAGATTGTTCACGATGCGCTCGAGATAAGTCTGACGCAGCTTGAACCCCGGCCCCGCCTGGAGATCGAGCTCGACTGCGTAGCCCTGATCGAGGAACGGGGCGGCAAGCGCCGGGAGCCGGGCCTCAACGGGCGATGCAGCGCTATCGAGTTCCACGCCACGCGCGAAGAGCAAGAACTGATCGACGATGCGAGTCATCGATTCGGCATCGCGGGTGATACCTTCGCTCATCTGCACATCGTCGAGCATCTCTGCACGCAGTCGCAGGCGCGCGAGCGGTGTCTTCAGATCATGTGCGATGCCCGCGAGCATCGTATTGCGTTCACGGTCGGTCTGCACGATGTCCTGGCTCATGCGATTGAAACGCTCGGTCAGCTGGCGCAGTTCCAGCGGGCCACGCTCCTTGACCTGCGTTCGAACGCGATGGGTCGCCAATTGTTCTGCCGCGGCGGCCATGTCGCGCACCGGGCGTTGCAACTGCCACGCGGCGAAGAGCGCGAAGATTACGGTGATGCCGAGCACGGCCGCCAGCCCGGGAAGGATCGTGGCGGTTCCGGGCGGGTTGCGCACGGACAGGATTGGCGTGGCGATCCAGTAGTCGCGGTCCGGCAGCCGGGCCCAGATGCGCGGCGGCGGCGTGTGCTCGACACGCAATTGCGTGCCGGCCGGCAGGCGGCGCGCGAGCTCGGTCGTCAGGCGCGCGCTCTTGTTCGCGGGCTCGAACACGTCGCCATGCGCGAACGAGACCGGCACCACCTGCACGAGGTCGGGCAGTGTGAGGTTCGAATTGCCCTCATGGACTTCGGATGCCGCCTTGATGATGAAGGCCATCTGCTCGGCAGCATTCTGCACGCGTGTGTCGTCGTGATCGCTGCGAAGGATCGTGAGATAGGAGAAGTGGCTGATGACCAGCGCGGCGATGATCAGCAAGGCGAGCCGGCCGAACAGCGTATCGAAGCGGCCTTTCATGCGGCGCTCCGCGACCGGGCCGTCGGTGCTATCGGAACGGCTTGCACCGGCTGAGCGAATGAAAACGATATCGGCTGCATGCCAGAGTCCTTGCCAGACCGGGAAGTGGCGTCTTCGAACGGAACGACGGCGACACCGCACCCGAGGTCGGTGCGGCACGTCACACACGTATCGAATAGGGATTGCCGACGCATCAACCGGCAGCCATGTCGGCGCGTTGGCCGTCGGGAACGAAGATGTAACCGCGCCCGCGCACGGTCTGAATAAAGCGCGGGCTCTGCGCGTCTTCGTCGAGCAGTCGGCGCAGGCGCCAGATCTGCACGTCGATGCCGCGGTCGTTGACGTCGCTGTCGGCGCCGTAGAGCAGTTCGATGATGCGTTCTCGCGAAAGTACCTGCATGGCGTGGTTCACAAGCAGGCGCAGCAACCCGTACTCACCGTCCGAGAGCGTGAGCAACTGCGCGTCGCGCGTGAGCGTGCGGCTGCGAAAGTCGAGCATGAACGGCCCGAACGCATAGTTCTCGCGCTGTTCCGGCACCGCCGCGTCCGGGGTCTTGCGACGACGCAGCACGGCGTTGATGCGGGCGAGCAGCTCACGCGGGCTGAAGGGCTTGCCAAGGTAATCGTCGGCACCGATTTCCAGCCCCACGATGCGATCGATCTCGTCGCTGCGCGCGGTCAGCAGAATGACCGGCACGTCGTCGTTGCGCGCGCGCAGGTCGCGCAGCGCGGTCAGCCCGTCGATCTTGGGCATCATGAGATCGAGCACGATCAGGGCAGGGCGCTCACGCTCGAGGCGCGCGGCAAGCCCTTCGCCATCGTGCATCACCGCCACGGAGAAGCCATGGCGGCTCAAATACTCGCGCAGCAGGTCACGCAGGTCGGGATCGTCGTCGACAACAAGAATCTTCATATTCGTTCGGACAGGTTGTGTCGTCATGATAGTGGCCTCCCTGCACGGCTTTGCACGTGTTTTGTTTCCGGAAATTACAGTCTTGGTCGCCTGTAACGATGCGTAATAATAGAGCGAGCTTCGATGACACACGAATTTTGCACGCGTCGCGTAAAGTTCGTTCTCTTAATCAGACTTCCTGATTGACCCATCTCCGGAAGTCGATTCCTACCCAACTGCACGTCTCATGTCACGAGAACGCTGCGGCGAGGCAAATCACGGCAAGGCATACCAGCGCATGCCGAGGCGCGGTAAGGCAACGCGGGGTCAGGCACGCGCGGTAAGGGACGGCAAGGCTCCACTGGGCAATGCGAAGCCCGCCACAGCGGCGAGTCGCGCCTGAATAGAGAACCTTTCGCCGGTGCGGCAGGTCTTTCAGCAGCGTCGGATCTTTCCGAACGTCGGCACAGAGAAAGCACTTGTAACAAGCCATCGCGTCAACCTGTTACAACCGTCTGCTATGCTGATCAGCCAATGAAATATGCGTGGTCGTTCGGGCATTTCCGGTGATTTGCCGCGACGCAGCAATTCGATAAAAAAGAACGTCGTCCGTATTGGACGAATCCGCCAACTACTCCGCTGTTACGAGGAAGTCATGACCGAGCACGGTCCCCACGGTTCCGATAAACCGAACGGTTCTGAGCGTTCACCTGCCCCGCAGGTGCCGCCGACACCCGCGGTTTCGTCATCCTCCACGCCGTCGCGCGCGCGCCGCTGGCTCGTGCCGGGCGTGATCGGACTGATCGTCGTGCTCATCGCCGGAGGTGTCTACTATCGCCTGCATTCGCAAAATGCCGGCGGTCAGGCGCAGAGTGGCGGTCGCCGTGGCGGCCCGCCGGGTGGTATGGCGGGGGCGGGCGCACCGGCGACCCCGGTGACGGCCGTCGTTGCGAAAACCGGCGATCTGCCGGTCTTCCTCAACGGGCTCGGTACCGTCACACCGACGCGCAGCGTCACCGTGCATTCGCGGGTGGATGGTCAACTGATGAAAGTGCATTTCAAGGAAGGCGATCTCGTCAAAGCCGGGCAATTGCTCGCCGAGATCGATCCGCGGCCGTTTCAGGTCCAGGTCACTCAGATGGAAGGTCAACTGGCGCGCGACCAGGCGCTGCTCAAGAACGCGCAACTCGACCTCGCCCGGTACGAAACACTGCTCAAGCAGGATTCGATCGCGACACAAACGGTCGACACCCAACGGGCCCTCGTCAAGCAGTACGAAGGAACCGTCAAGTCGGATCAGGGGCAGCTCGATAACGCCCGGCTGCAATTGACGTACGCGAGTGTGAGCGCGCCGGTATCCGGCCTTGCGGGCCTGCGCCAGGTGGATCCGGGCAACATCATCCATGCGTCGGACACCAACGGTATCGTCATCATCAACGAAGTCACGCCGATCACGGTCGTCTACACGATCCCGGAAGACAATCTGCCGAATGTCGTCAAGCGCTCGCGCGCCGGGGAAGCCCTGCCCGTCGAGGCCTTCGACCGCGCCGGCAAGATCAAGCTCGCACAAGGCAAGCTCGCATCCATCGATAACCAGATCGATACCACCACGGGCACGGTGAAGCTCAAGGCCGAGTTCGCCAATGCGGACGGCATGCTATTCCCGAATCAGTTCGTCAACGTGAAGATGTTGGTGGACACGCTCAAGGGCGCGACGCTCATTCCGAGTGCGGCCGTGCAGCGCGGCACGCAGGGCAGCTTCGTCTACACCGTGCAGGCAGACCAGACAGTCAAGCTCAAGACGGTAAAGCTGGGCCCGACCGACGGCACCAATACGGCGGTGGAGTCGGGCATCGAGCCGGGCGAGAAGCTGGTAATCGACGGCATGGACAAGTTGCGCGACGGCGCGAAGGTCGAAGTGATCACGCCCGAGAGCCGCGCGGCGGCCGTGGCGCCGCGCGAACCCGGCGAGAAACGTAACGGCAGTGGCGGCGCGCATCGCCGTCAGGGTCAGTAAGCGGCATGGGAGCCAGGGGCAACGAGGCGCACGCGCAGACCGCCAGTTCCAGCCCTCGCTGCCCCATCGTCGCGCTCAGGTTCCGCTCAGGCATCGTACAAGCTTCGCACATGCCCCAAAAAAGAGACGCCCTTCAACGTAGCCAATGAATCCGTCCCGCCAGTTTATTCTCCGACCGGTCGCCACATCGTTGCTGATGCTGGCGATCCTGCTTGCCGGCTTCGTCGCCTACCGGCTGTTGCCGCTCTCGGCACTGCCGGAAGTCGACTATCCGACCATTCAGGTGGTCACCCTGTATCCGGGGGCAAGTCCGGACGTGATGACCTCGTCGGTCACCGCACCGCTGGAGCGCCAGTTCGGTCAGATGCCGGGGCTCAACCAGATGTCGTCGACGAGTTCGGGCGGCGCGTCGGTCATTACGTTGCAGTTCTCGCTGGACCTCGGGCTCGATGTCGCCGAACAGGAGGTGCAGGCGGCGATCAATAGCGCCAGCAATCTGCTGCCGAGCGATCTGCCGATGCCGCCGATCTATAACAAGGTCAACCCGGCGGACACTCCGATTCTCACGCTGGCGATCATGTCCAAAACCATGCCCCTGCCGAAGTTGCAGGATCTGGTGGACACACGCGTGGCGCAGAAGATATCGCAATTGCCGGGCATCGGTCTGGTGAGCATTTCCGGCGGGCAGCGTCCGGCGGTGCGCATTCAGGTCAATCCCCGTGCGATCACGTCATACGGATTGAACATCGAAGACGTGCGCACGTCGATTGCGGCGGCGAACGTCAATCAGGCGAAGGGGAGTTTCGACGGCCCGCTGCGCGCCTCGACCATCGACGCCAACGACCAGTTAGCGTCGGCTGACGAATACCGCAATCTTGTCGTCGCTTACAAGAATGGTGGTCCGATCCGGCTGTCCGACATTGCGGATGTCATCGACGGCGCCGAAAACACCAAGCTTGCCGCGTGGGCCGATACCACGCCGGCCATCGTGGTGAACGTGCAGCGTCAGCCGGGTGCGAACGTGATCGAGACGGTCAACAAGGTCAAGGCGCTGTTGCCGCAGTTGCAGGCGGCGCTGCCCGGCAGCATCGACATGCAGTTGCTCACCGATCGCACCACGACGATTCGCGCCTCGGTCTCCGACGTGCAGTTCGAGCTGATTCTCGCCGTCGCACTCGTGGTGATGGTCATCTTCCTGTTCCTGCGCAATGTCTCGGCGACCATCATTCCCAGCGTGGCGGTGCCGCTCTCGCTGATTGGCACCTTCGGTGTGATGTATCTCGCCGGGTTCTCGATCAACAACCTCACGCTCATGGCGCTGACCATTGCGACCGGCTTCGTGGTCGACGACGCCATCGTGATGATCGAGAACATCGCCCGCTACATGGAGCAGGGAGAAAAACCGTTGCAGGCGGCGCTCAAAGGCGCCGAACAGATCGGGTTCACCATCATTTCCCTGACCTTCTCGCTGATCGCCGTGCTGATTCCGCTGCTTTTCATGGGCGATGTCGTGGGGCGTCTTTTCCGCGAGTTCGCGATCACGCTCGCGGTGTCTATCCTTATATCGGCCGTGGTCTCGCTCACGCTTACCCCGATGATGTGCGCGAAACTGCTGCGCCACGTGCCGGAAGAGAAGCAGGGCAAGTTCTATCGCAAGACCGGGGCGATGTTCGACCGCATCATTGCGAAGTACGGCGAGTGGCTCACCTGGGTGCTCGACCGGCAACCGGCCACGCTGCTCGTGGCGCTCGGCACGCTGGTGCTGACCGTGCTGCTGTACCTGTGGGTGCCCAAGGGCTTCTTCCCGGTGCAGGACACCGGCGTGATTCAGGGGATTTCCGAGGCGCCCCAGTCGATCTCGTTCGCGGCCATGGGCGAGCGGCAGCAAGCGCTCGTCGCGGCAGTCCTCAAGGACCCGGCGGTCCAGTCGGTGTCGTCGTTCATCGGGGTGGACGGTGTGAACGCCACGCTCAATAGCGGGCGGTTGCTCATCAACCTCAAGGACAAGGCCACGCGCGGCGTCGATGCCTCGGAAGTCATCCGCAGAATTCAGCCCGAAGTGGCGAAGGTGCCGGGAATCGCGCTCTATATGCAGCCGGTGCAGGATCTGACGATCGAGGACCGGATCAGTCGCACGCAGTATCAGTTCACTTTGCAGGACCCTAGTCTGGACACGCTGGGCGTGTGGGTGCCGAAGCTCGTGGAGAAGTTGCAGCACGTGCCGCAACTGGCAGACGTTACGAGCGATCTTCAGGTCAATGGACTTCAGGCCTACGTGGACATCGACCGCGATACGGCGAGCCGACTGGGCGTGACGCCTGCGTCTGTCGACCAGACGCTGTACAGCGCCTTCGGTCAGCGCCTGATCTCGACGATCTACACGCAGGCGTCACAGTACCGGGTGGTGCTGGAGGTGGCGAGCGACTACCAGCGTGGCCCGGACGCTCTCAAAGGGATTTACGTCGCCTCGTCGTCCGGGGTGCAGGTGCCGCTCACGTCGTTTGCAAGAATCGTGGAAAAGCCCACGCCGCTGGCCATCAACCATCAGGCGCAGTTCCCCGCCGCGACGATCTCGTTCAATCTGGCCAAGGGCGCGTCGCTCGGCGAAGCCGTCAAGGCGATCACCGAGGCCGAGCAGTCCATCGGATTGCCGATAAGCACGCAGACGACGTTCCAGGGCGCGGCGCAGGCGTTCCAGGCATCGCTTTCGAACACGTTGTGGCTGATTCTTGCTGCGGTCGTGACGATGTATATCGTGCTGGGCGTGCTCTACGAGAGCTACATTCATCCGATCACGATTCTGTCGACATTGCCGTCAGCCGGGGTGGGGGCCTTGCTCGCGCTGATGGTCTCGGGCAACGACATCAGCATCATTGCGATCATCGGCATCATCTTGCTGATCGGCATCGTGAAGAAGAACGCCATCATGATGATCGACTTCGCGCTGGAAGCGGAGCGCGAACACGGCATGGCGCCGCGTGAGGCGATCTATCAGGCGTGCCTGCTGCGTTTTCGTCCGATTCTCATGACGACGATGGCCGCGGTGCTGGGGGCGCTGCCGCTCATGCTGGGCTCGGGCGTCGGCTCCGAGTTGCGTCAGCCGCTCGGTATCACGATGGTCGGTGGTTTGATGGTCAGTCAGGTGTTGACGCTATTTACTACGCCGGTCATCTACCTTTGGTTCGACCGCTGGGCGCTGCGCGCGCGCGCATGGCGCGAGCGCCGCTTCGGGCCGTCGGACGACACGTCGCATGGCGGTCACGACGATCATGGTGGTCCCGGTGGCTCGGGTGGTGCCGGTGGACCCGCTGGCCCTGCCGGACCGGGTAACGCTGGCGGTCCCGGCGGGCGAGGTGGTGCTGCGGGCGCAATCACGACGGACGGTCCGGCGCGATGAACCTGTCGGCTGTCTTCATCAGGCGCTCGGTCGCCACCGTCCTGCTCACCATCGGGGTGACGCTGGCGGGCATCGTCGCCTTCGGGCTGCTGCCCGTCTCGCCGCTGCCTCAGGTCGACTTCCCGACGATCTCCGTTTCGGCGTCGCTGCCCGGCGCCAGTCCGGAGACGATGGCTGCCAGCGTGGCGACGCCGCTGGAGCGCTCGCTCGGGCGCATTGCGGGCGTCACGGAAATGACCTCGAACAGCTCGCTGGGCTCTACGCGCATCACGCTGCAATTCGACCTTTCTCGCGACATCAACGGCGCCGCGCGCGACGTGCAGGCGGCAATCAATGCCGCGCGCAGCCTGTTGCCCACGGGACTGCCGAGCAATCCGACCTACCGCAAGGTGAACCCGGCGAGCGCGCCGGTAATGATCATCGCGCTTACGTCCGAGAGCATGACACGCGGGCAGATGTACGACGCAGCGTCCACCATCCTTGCGCAGAAAATCTCACAACTTGAAGGCGTCGGCGATGTGACGGTTGGCGGCAGCTCGTTGCCGGCGGTGCGCGTCGAGCTCAATCCGACGGCGCTCAACAAGTACCAGATTCCGCTCGAGACCGTGCGCACGGCAATTCAGGCCGTCAACGCCAATCGCCCGAAGGGCGCACTCGAAGACGGCGATCGCCGCTGGCAGATCCTCGCCAACGATCAGGCGAAGACAGCCAAGGAATACCTGCCCGTCATCGTGAGCTATCAGGATGGTCGCCCGGTGCGGCTCTCGGATATTGCGGATGTCGTCGATTCCGTACAGGACCTGCGCAACGCCGGGTCGGCGAACGGCAAGCCGTCGGTGCTGCTCATCATCACGACCCAGCCGGGGGCGAACATCATTCAGACGGTCGACGGCATCAACAGGATTTTGCCGAACCTGCGTGCCTCGATTCCGGCGGCAATCAACCTGGATGTCGTCATGGATCGCACGCCGACGATTCGCGCCTCGCTCAAGGAAGTCGAACGCACGTTGCTGATCTCGATCGGACTCGTGATCATGGTCGTCTTCATCTTCCTGCGCAACTGGCGGGCGACATTGATCCCGACTGTGGCCGTGCCGGTCTCGCTGATCGGCACGTTCGGCATCATGTACCTCTGCGGCTTCAGTCTCGATAACCTGTCGCTCATGGCGCTGACCATCGCGACCGGCTTCGTGGTGGACGATGCCATCGTCGTGCTCGAGAACATCTCCCGGCACGTCGAAGAAGGTCTCAGTCCGTTTGCAGCGGCGCTCAAGGGCACACGCGAAGTCGGTTTCACCGTGTTGTCGATGAGCATTTCGCTGGTGGCGGTGTTCATTCCGCTGCTGCTCATGGGCGGTATCGTCGGGCGGTTGTTCCGCGAGTTCGCCGTCACGCTCTCAGCGGCGATCATGGTCTCGCTGGTCGTCTCGCTGACGACGACGCCGATGATGTGCGCGCGCTTGCTCAAGGGGAAAGCGGCGCCGGGCGTGCCGGTGGAGGCCGCCCCACTGGCGGCCGAACCGGCGACGCTGCCGAAGCGAGCGTCGGTCTGGACGCGTATGGGAGGCGGGATCGAGCGCATGTTCGCGGCGATGCTGCGCGAGTACGAGCGTTCGCTCGCGTGGGCGCTTCGGCATGGGCCGCTCATGCTGCTGATTCTGCTCGCCACGATCTGCCTGAACGTCTGGCTTTATATGGTGGTGCCGAAAGGCTTCTTCCCGCAGCAGGACACGGGGCGGATGATCGGCTTCATTCAGGCCGATCAGGCGATCTCGTTCCAGGCGATGGAGAAAAAGCTCGCGGACTTCATCAAGATCGTGCAGGCCGACCCGGACGTTGCAACGGTCACGGGCTTCACCGGCGGTTCGAACCGCAACGGCGGCTCGATGTTCGTCACGCTCAAGCCGTTGGGGCAGCGCAAGCTCTCGGCGGATCAGGTCATTGCACGGTTGCGCGGCAAGCTGGCGAAGGAGCCCGGCGCAATGCTCTACCTGCAGTCCGTGCAGGATATTCGCGTGGGGGGGCGATCGAGCAATGCGCAATATCAGTACACGTTGCAGGCAGACGACCTCCAGCAGTTGCGCGAGTGGGAGCCGAAGGTGCGCAATGCCATTTCGCGCTTGCCGAATCTCGCCGACGTGAACACGGATCAGCAGGACAAGGGGTTGCAAACGACGCTGGACATCGACCGCGATCAGGCGTCGCGTCTCGGACTGACGATGAGCCAGATCGACAATGTACTCAACGATGCGTTCGGTCAGCGCCAGGTCTCGACCATCTACAACCCGCTCAACCAGTACAAGGTCGTGATGGAGGTCGCGCCCCGGTGGTGGCAAAGTCCCGAGTCGCTCAAGGATATTTATGTGGTGACCTCGGCGGGGGCGCAGGTGCCGCTCTCGGCGTTCGCGCGATATCGCCCCACCAATACGGCGCTCGGTGTCTCGCATCAGGGACAGTTTGCCGCGAGCACGATCTCGTTCAATCTGCCGGCGGGCGTGTCGCTCTCGCAGGCACAGGCGTCGATCCGGGACGCGGTGGATCGACTGGGCATGCCGACGTCGGTGCAGGGCAGTTTTCAGGGCACGGCGCAGGCGTTCCAGTCGGCGCTCTCGTCTCAGCCGATTCTGATCCTCACGGCGCTGCTCACGGTGTACATCGTATTGGGCGTGCTCTATGAGAGCTACATTCATCCGCTGACGATCTTGTCGACGCTGCCCTCGGCGGGCGTGGGGGCTTTGCTGGCGCTGCTGCTTTTCAACACGGAGTTCAGCATCATTGCGCTGATCGGCGTGATTTTGCTGATCGGTATCGTGAAGAAAAACGCGATCATGATGATCGACTTCGCGCTGGACGCGGAGCGGCGTCAGAACCTGCCGCCGCGTGAAGCGATATTCCAGGCGTGCGTGTTGCGTTTTCGCCCGATCATGATGACGACCATGGCTGCCATGCTCGGTGCGATTCCGCTCGCGCTCGGGACCGGCGATGGCGCGGAACTGCGTCAGCCGTTGGGTATTTCGATTGTGGGCGGGCTGCTCGTGAGTCAGGTGCTTACGCTCTATACGACCCCCGTGGTGTATCTGTATCTCGATCGTTTGCGTCTGCGTTGGGCGCGTTGGCGTGCGCGCGGCCAGACCGGGCACAGCGACGTCGGGGAGGTCGGCCATGGTTGATGTGTTTCGTCATGCGATGCGAAAGCGTGGTAGCGACGCGCGTTTATCGTCGCCGTCATCCGATGTGTCCGATGTGACCGATGTGACCGATGTGACCGATGTGTCCGATGTGACCGATTCATGCGTTGCGTCGGTCTCGTCCGCGTGTTCTGCATCTTCTGAAATCTTTGTCCCGGCCGTTGGGCCGATGTGTGCCATGTCTCGTAACCTCGATCGTCAAGTTCCCCGTCCTCGTTCTCAAGCGGCAACTGCGGCGAGCAAAGCGCGGGGCATCGCGATGTCGTCGCGCATGCGCCGCTCGGCGACGTATCTCGCGGCGAGCGCCGTACTCTGGCTCGCCGGGTGCGCACTGGGTCCCGACTATGTCCGGCCTGATGTCGATACACCCGCGGCGTTCAAGGAGACCGGCGACTGGAAACTCGCCGAGCCGAGCGATGCCCTTGCCAAGGGCGACTGGTGGGCGATTTATCAGGACCCGGTGCTCTCGGGGCTGATGAATCAGGTCGACATCAACAACCAGAACGTTAAAGTCGCCGAGGCCAACTACCGGCAGGCGCTGGCTGTTGCTTCGCAGGCCCGTGCGGCATTCTTCCCGACCATCGGCGCCGATGCCGGCGTGACCCGTAGTAGTTCGCGTGTGAGCAATACGGCGATCAGCGGTGCGGGGGTCGGCGGTATTTCGAACAGCTATAGCCTGTCGGGGACTGCGAGCTGGGAGCTCGACATCTGGGGCAGCGTGCGCCGTTCCGTCGAAGCCGGCAACGCGAGCGCCGAAGCCAGTGCCGCGGATCTCGCCAATGCACGCCTGTCGGCGCAGGCGCTGCTTGCACAGAATTACTTCGATCTGCGGGTGACGGACGAGCAAAAGGCATTGCTCGATCGCACCGTTGCCGCGTACGAGCAGACGCTCAGGCTTACGCAAAACCAATACGCCGTGGGGGTGGCACAGCGCTCCGACGTGATTCAGGCGCAAACGCAGTTGCAGCAAGCCCAGGCGGCGGCGCTCGACATCGAAGTCACGCGTGCGCAACTGGAGCATGCGATCGCGTTGCTCGTGGGCAAAGCGCCCGCGGCCTTTTCGCTCACGCCGTCGCCGTTGCGGGCAGCGTTGCCCCCGGTCCCGGTGAGCCTGCCGTCGCAACTGCTGGAGCGTCGCCCGGACATTGCTTCCGCGGAGCGTTCGGTGGTGGCGGCGAACGCGAAGATCGGCGTGGCGAAAGCGGCGTTCTTCCCCACGCTTTCGCTCTCGGCGACGGGCGGATTTCAGAGCAACAGCTTCGCCGACTGGCTGACGCTGCCGAGCCGCTTCTGGTCGGTCGGTCCGGCGTTGGCGGCCACGCTCTTCGACGGTGGCTTGCGACGTGCGCAGACGGACGCGGCCATCGCAGCGTACGACGCACAGGTCGCGACTTACCGCCAGACGGTGCTCGCCGCATTCCAGGCGGTCGAAGACAATCTGGCCGCGCTCAACTACCTTGGGCGCGAGGCCGCCGTGCAGAATCAGGCGGTGCAATCGTCGCGCGAAGCCGCGCAGCTGATCCTGAATCAGTACAAGGCGGGGACGGTCGGTTTCCAGAACGTGCTGACGGCGCAGGCAACTGCGTACACCACGGAACGTACGGCCTTAACGATCCTGGGGCGCCAGTTCACAGCGAATGTGCTGCTCGTGACGGCACTGGGCGGGGGCTGGCACGGCTTGCCGCCCGAGGGCGCGTCGGCGGGCGGCGGCACGAGTAGTAGTGCGGGCGGCGGTGCGAGTGTTGTGCCGGAGGCGGCGAAGGCGTCGGCTGCCGCCGCGCAGGAATAACTACGCATTTTTCGAGGCTCGTGGCGAGCCGATCACCAAATCCAGCACCGGTGTTTAAGGGAATTCCGACTTTCTCGATCGGAACGCCCGAAACCGGTGCTGCGAATCTTCCGAATGCCGGTAACGCGAGTAGCACAAACCTCGTCGACGCGCGTCTGTGCAATTTCACCTCTGTGCGAGTGCCGCCAAGTCGTTGGGGGCAGTACCCGCTCTATCGGGCAGCATGCGGGCGTCGCGCCGGTTGACCACCACGGGTGGCAAGCGGGGCCTCGCACTTCGACAATGTGACGTTTCCCACCCGGTCGGCGTGATCCCTTTTTGCCAGAATGGACCCGCTTCGCAGTGACGGCCGGTGCGAAGCCGCGCGCGCTTGGCGCGGCGTGATGACGGCCTGCCAACGACCAATAGAAAAGGGGACAAGGATGACGATCAATGTCGTGGTCGCAGATGACCATCCGATTGTGCGCTTTGGCATACGGCGTCTGCTCGAAGAGCGGGAGATGATCCATCTGGTCGGGGAGGCCGGCAATTCGTCGGAACTGGTGAACCTGCTGGCTAAAGCGCCTTGCGACATTCTTGTGACCGACTTTTCCATGCCGGGGGGTAACTTCAAGGACGGACTTTTTCTCATCGGCTACGTCCGCCGGTACTTCCCCCACATCAAGATCATCGTGGTAACGATGCTGGAGAATCTTGCGATTCTGCGCGGCATGCTCAAGCTCGGCGTCCATTCGATTCTCTCCAAACTCGATGAACAAAGCTCGATTGCCGACATCGTGTGTGTCGTCGCGGACGGTAGCCGCTACATTCCCGCAGGGCTGGCAACGCGGTTGCACGACGCCGTGGTCGACGATACGGACCTTGATGCGTCGAAGCTCTCGGGGCGCGAGGTGGAGGTGGTGCGGTTATTCGTCTCGGGATTGACGATCAGCGAGATAGCGTTCCAGTTGAGTCGCAGCGTCAAAACCGTCAGTTCGCAAAAGACGAACGCCATGCGCAAGCTCGGGCTGGACCGCGATGTCGACCTCTACCACTACGCCACGCGCTCGGGTATCACCTGACCGGTGAGCGAGCGCGTCCGCGTGGCGTAGCTCGGACGGGCGTGATCCGGACGGACGTGATCCGGACGGACGTGATCCGGACGGACGCGACCCGGGCGGGTATGACTCGGACGGACGGGACTCAGGCGGGCAACCGGATGGCCCGCATGTCACGCAGAATCAACTCACCGGCGCGCAGCATCTGCTTGAGTTGATGCACGACTTGCTTGATTTCCTGGATGTGGGCGTCGGCGACCTCGGGCTGCTGCTCTTGCGCCACCACCAGCGCGTCCAGCCGGCGCGTGTAGTCGCGCATGGCCTCGGTGGCTGCCTGCGCGTCCGTCGGCACCGACGCCGCCGGGGCCGCGACCGCCTGCGACAGCAGGTCGCTGATGGCCGCCACGACCTGTCCCAGTTCCCCGCTCTTGTCCGCCGCAATCTGACGCGGCAACACGTCGGACATCCCCGTGATGTACGACGCCATCACGTGGTTCTGTACCAGCAAATCATTGAGTTCCGCCACGGCGACCTGCTTCGACTTCGGTTCGAGCATCATCCGCTTGAAGGCGGCGCCGAAATTCCCGAAGGCAATGTGCATGTCCTTGCGCGCCATGCGATAGGCAAGATTGTCTCGCTTGCCGTCGAGCCCGGCGCACGCCTCAAGGTACGTGCGGGTCGACTGCACGGCATTGCGGATCAGCGGCCCCATCAGCCGGTATTCCCAGTACGGGAACAGGTACGAACACACCAGCGCGATGGCCGAACCGATCAGCGTATCGATGGCGCGCTCGCCGATTACCGAAAGCGAACCGGGCAGCAGGAAGTGAAAGAGCAGCAGCACGTAAGACGACATGAAGACGACCGACAGCCCGTAATTGAACAGCGACAGGCTGTTGCCCATGATCATGCAGAAAAACATGAGGGCGAGCAGAATCCAGGCCTTGTGCACGAACGAGAGGATCACCAGCACGCTCACGCAGCCAACGAGGGTGCCGGTCAGACGTTGCGCGTTCTTCTGCTTGGTCAGACTGAACCCAGGCTTCAGAATCACGATGATCGTGAGCAGCACCCAGTAGCTGTGATCCTGTCCGGCCAGCAGCGACCAGTTCTCGCAGACGAGCAAACCGGCCGTGATTGCGATCGTCACCCGCAATGCGTGGCGGAAGCTGGGCGACGAGAAAGTCAGATTTTTCCAGAGCAACTTCGGAGAGAAGCTCTGCCGCGACGTGAATCGGACCAGTGCCTGATCGATCTGCACCTCGGTGGCGTTTCCGGCCGTGCTCACATCCGTGTTGCGATGCATGCGCTCGACGATGCGGGTCGTACTCCACACGCGACGGAAGGTGCTCGTGAGTGCGTGATAGGCCTCCGGGGAGCGTTGCTGGAGCGACTGCTTGCGCATGAGTTCGATTTCGTACTCGATGGCCCGGAACTCGGCGCGCCAGCTCCGCTGAGCCCGCGAGGGCTCGTTCGTGGCGATCGCATAACCGATCGCATCCACCTCGATGGCGATCTTGCGGATCATGTCACGGAAAAACAGGAGAACGTCGTTGTTGGCGAACTCACGACGCAACATCGGGTAATCGGTATGCACGGAGACCACCGTCTCGTGCAGGTCGACGATGTTGATGAACAGATTGAACAGCATTGTGCGGCGCGGTTCGAGCGCGCCGATACGCAGGCGAGGGAGATTGCGCAAAATGATCTCACGCGCCGCTTGCTGCTTTTCCACGACGTTTACCTGCGCGGCAATCAGACGCCGGTAGCAGTCGTCGATATCCGTGGAAGTGTCGTAGAAGGCGGCCTTGGCCTCGAGATATTCCGAGGTCACGAAAAAACACTCGGCGAGGGTCTGCTGTTCGATGCGAAACCACCAGATCCGGCACACGAACAGGCTGAAGTAGGTGTACCAGAGACCGCCGGCGAGTACGGCGCCGGCATCGAGCACCGCCTGATGACGCGTGAGGTCGGCCTCGACGTTGAGCACCATCATCATCAGGCAGGCAAAGCTCACGAGCGAGGCGCGAAAGCCGTAGACCACGAGCATGGACAGGCCGAACGTCAGAATCAGCGTGGTAATCCATAGCTGCCACGGCTGTGCGGCCGTCGCCATACCGGTAATGAGCACGGTCAGGGCGCCCAGCAGCGTGCAACTGAGCAATTCGGTGTGCTTGTGGCGCAGCGGCCCGTTGATGTCGACCACGCTGGCGCAAAGCGCGCCGGAGGCGACCTCGATGCCGAGCAGGTGCTGATCCATCCCCCAGAACAGGACGAGCGCGGGCAGGATGACGCCGACTGCCTGGCGGGTGCCGCTAAAAAAGTAATGGCTATATAGGAACTTCTTGATATCGGTCTGATAGTCCATGCGTCGGGTGCGAGGGTTCCGCAGCAAAGCCGGCCGTGCGATGGGGTGGTGCGCGGCGCAGTGAGAGTCTAGCCGAAGCCCCGCGTGCCGCGAAGTGGGGATACCGCCGGTTACATGCGGGCTGCCCGTGCGGTTGGGCCTCGGCAATGCCAGCAGCCGTCACCAATGGCGGGGCAGGCTTTCGGATCTGTCCGATAGGCTTTGGGAAGGGGCATTTGCTATGCTTGCGAACAGACTCGCTAAGCCGCCACGCCCGCATGCTCCATCTATTCTTCTCCAACCGGTTCACCACGCTCGAAGCTGCTCTGCTCCGCGACATCGCGCTGGCTCCCGGCGCGCCGTCGGGACCGGTCGATCCCTTCGAGACGGAAACTATCGTCGTGCCAAGTGTGGCCGTGCGTCGTCGACTGGAGTTGGACTATGCGGACATCTTCGGCGTGTGCGCCAACGTTCGCCTGACCTATCTCGCCCAGTGGCTGTGGGACATGGCGGGGAAACTGGTCACGGTGCCGGAAAGCTCGCCGTTTGCGCCGGACCGGCTGGTCTGGCCGCTGTACCAGTGTCTGGCGAAACCGTGGGTGGAGGCCTCACCGCGTCTGGCCGGTTACCTCGCCGGCGCGGACGACGTCATGCGCTTCGAGTTGGCCGACCGTCTCGCCCATATCTACGATCAATATCTGACGTACCGACCGGACTGGTTGGAGCGCTGGCAGTCCGGCGAGACGATCGCGCCCGGGGCAGCAACCACCTGGGGGGACGTCCAGCGTGCCGATGAGGCTTGGCAAAGCGCGTTGTGGCGGCAGGTACTTGCCCATCTGGAGATTCGTGAGCGCCACCCGACGTTGCGCGCCATCGACAGGATCGAGCAGCTGACCCCCGAGACGATTCCTGTGGGTTGGCCGTCACGCGTCTCGGTGTTTGCACTGTCGTCGATGCCGCCGCTTTCGATGGCCCTGCTCAAGGCCATGTCGCGCCTGATCGACGTGCATCTTTACGTCCTCAATCCCTGTGAAAGTTATTGGTTCGATATCGTGCCGCCGTCGCGGTTGTCGTATCTGACGCGGCGAGACGGTGCGGCCCATCGTGAAGTGGGGCATCCGCTTCTGGCGGAGTGGGGGCGTCAGACGCAGTCGCACATCGACGCGCTGTATGCGGACCTCGCACCGCAGGCGGTCGAGGACCGTGCGCTATTTCAGCCCAATCCCGCACCGACGCTGCTCGCCGCGCTGCAGAACGGCATTCTGACGTTGGACGATGGCCGGCACGGTGTGCCGGACGGCGTTGGTGCCGATGGCTCTGTTCAAGTGCATGTCTGTCACAGTCTCGCGCGCCAGATCGAAGTGCTGCACGACCAGTTGCTGGCCTGCTTCGACGAGATTCCCGACCTGCGCCCCGACGACGTGCTGATCACCGTACCGGATCTCGGTCGCGCAGCGCCGCTCATCGATGCCGTTTTTGGTACGTCCACCCCGCGCATTCCCTATCTGGTGACTGGGCTGCCGCCTACGCGGACCAATCCGGTTGCGCGTGCGTTTGCGTCGATTCTGGCACTACCGCAGCAACGTGTCGCGGCATCGAGTCTGGTGGAACTTGCGCGCACGGAAGCCGTTGCGCAACGCTACGATCTCGGCGGCAACGTACTCGATGCCATTCAGAACTGGTTGCATGCCGCCGGGGCGCGACGCGGCTGGCGAGGCGACGCCTTGCTCCGACTCGAAGGCCCGGGGGCGAAGGCGATGAAGGGGCGCACCGGCGACGTTGGGGACGACGTTGTGCCCGCGCTTGAGCGCCACACGCTGGGTGACGCCATGATGCGCCTGTTCCTCGGCTACGCGTTGCCCGACGATGCCATGCCTGTGGACGATTGGCTTCCTGTCGGGGGCATCGAAGGCGGGCGAGCCGAATTGCTCGGTCAGTTGGCTCGATTGATCGACGACCTCGATGCGACGACGGTCGCGCTGCAAACCGAGCGCACGGGTCTCGCATGGCGCGACCAGTTGTTGGCGATGTTGGAGCAATTCTTTTCGGACGAACCGCGATTTGCCGATGACGTCGCGGAGGTGCGCATGGCCATCGAGCAGATCGGGTCGGCCATCGCCGACGGTGCACCCGAAGTGCAGGTCCCTGTGGAAGTGGTAGCACGGGTGCTGGCCGACGCGCTCGACGACCCGACGCGCGGCGGCGTGCCGTCCGGGCGCGTGACATTTGCAGCGATTCCGAGCTTGCGCTTGTTGCCATACCGTGTCGTTTGCATGATCGGCATGGACGACGGCGTGCTGCCTGGGCGCGTAAGAGCGGACGAGTTCGATCTGATGCGTGCGCTTCCACAGCGCGGGGACCGCCAGCGTCGTGACGATGAGCGCAATCTCTTTCTGGATCTCATGCTCAGCGCGCAGGACCGCTTCCTGATCACCTACACGGGCAGAAGCGTGCGCGATAACGCGCCGTTACCGCCGTCGACTGCCGTGGACGAACTGCTCGATTTCACCGGACAGTTGCTCGCCCCGGTGTCGCATGGTTTCAGCCTTGACGACCAACGTGAGGCAAGAGAGCGCCTCGTTGTGCTGCATCCCCTCCAACCCTTCTCCCCGAAGTACTTCGACGGCGAGGCGCCATCGCTCTATAGCTACGACGTGTCCAACGGTGAGGCGGCCCAACAACTGGCGGATCAACTGGCATCTCCGACGCCGAACCGGCCGACCCAGCCCTTCGTGCGCGAACCCCTGCCGGGCGTTGCACAAACCCATCTGACGCTCGACGATTTGCTTCGCTTCTGGCGACATCCGAGTCGGGCATGGGCGCGGGATCGGCTCGGCCTCTCGCTCAATGACATGCTCACCGAGGTCGAGGATGACGAGCCGTTCGTGCTCGACTGGGCGGGCCGCGACGCGCTGGCCGCCCGCCTGTTGCCTCGCCTGTTGCGCGATGACGAGGGAGATGGCCGAAACGCCCGCGCCAATGCGCAGGCCGTCGAGCGTATCGCCAGCGTGAGCCACGAGTTGCCCGGCGGGGCGACGGGGGCGGTGTGGCGTCGTCGTGAACTGGGAGGGCTGCGTGCCCTCGCCACGCAGGTGCGGCAGGCACAGGCCGAGGGTACGCACGAACTTCTGGTCACGCTGCCGTTGGCGCCGACGCTGCCGCCCGCCTGGCAGGCATCCACGGATTCGATGTGGCACGGCGATGCCACGCTCTCAGCGGCATGTCTGTTGCAAGGGCGCCTTGCCCCGGTGTCGCGTCACGGGCTCGTGATGTACCGGTACGGCAGCATGCGCCCGAGCGATTTGCTGGCCGCATGGCTCGCGCATCTGGCGTTGTGCGCCCATCTTCAACAGCCCGAGCATGCCGGATTGGACGTTGCGGCCAGAACCCTCTGGTACGGCGAAGACGAGACCTTCGCGCTGCGCCCGGTGGATGATGCGGCGCGATTGCTCGCGCAGTGGGTGGCGCTTTATCGGCTTGGGCAGACGCGCCCGCTGCCATTCTTCGTACGCAGCGCCTGGAAGCTCGCCAGTACCGGCAAACTCGCCGATGCGCAGAGCGCATGGCAAGGCTCGGCCTTCGCGCGCGGCGATGCGGACGATCCCTATACCAGGTTGATCTGGCGCGGGGTGGAAGACCCGCTGGCCGAGCCGTTCGAATTGCTGGCAAACACGATGTTCGGGCCCATGGTGCAGCACCTCGAACTGGTGGAGGGCGCATGACCCAACTCATCGATCTCGATGTTTTCGGTTGCGACCTCGATGGCGTATGCCTGATCGAAGCCTCTGCCGGCACCGGCAAGACCTGGAACATCTGCGCGCTATATGTGCGGTTGCTGCTCGAGAAACAACTGAGCGTCGAACAAATTCTTGTCGTGACATTCACGAATGCCGCAACGGCGGAGTTGCGCGAACGCATTCGCGGGCGTCTCGCAGGACTGGTCGCGGCCATGGCGCCTGTCTTCGGTGACGAGGCGCAGGCGAGCGAAGGTGAGGGCGGCGCCGAGGATGATGACCGCTTCGAGTTCGACTTCGACTTCGATCCCGATGCCAGCGACGATCCGCTGTTCAACGTCATGATTGCGGGCTTGATCGAGCGCGGCGACATGAAGCCGAAGGCGATTCGCGAATGCCTGCAAAGGGCATTGCGTAGCTTCGATCAGGCGTCGATTCATACGATCCACGGTTTCTGCCAGCGTGCACTCGCCGAGGTGCCCTTTGCTGCCGGCCTGCCGTTTGCCTACGAACTTGTCCCCGATGACAATGGCGTGCGGCACGATCTCGCGGTGGAGTTCTGGCGCCGGGTCGTGGAGCCGATGGCCGCGCAGGACGACCGTTTTGCCGCATGGCTGGTGGACAGGAAGCGCTCGCCGGCGACGCTGACGGATCAGTTGGCGCGCCGTCTCAAGAAGCCGATGTCGGAAATTCGCTGGCCGGAGGCCGTGCAGAGCGACGCGGTGACGCCTGCCGATTCGGCATGGCTTGCGGCCTACGCCGACGCCTGCGAGTGCTGGGAAGCCGAGGCATCCGTCATCGCGGATCTGATGCGCCGCGCGCTGCCGTCTTTCAAGAAGAACATCTACAACGAGACGTCGCTGCCGCAGGCCGTATCGGCGTGGCAGCGGTATCTCGGCGCGCGCGACGCCGGCGCACTTCTCGCGCCCAAGGCGGAACTGCTGACGACGACACGTCTGTCCAAGGACATCAAGAAGGGGGAGACACCGCCCGCACACCGCTTCTTTGCCATGGCCGACGTCCTCGTTCAGGCGCGTGCCGACGCCGATGAGCGTTATGCAATGCAGTGGCTGCGGATACTGCGGGAATGGCTGATGCAGGCGCCCGAGCAGTTGGCATTGCGCAAGCGCGAGCTGCGCGTGGTGTCGTTCGATGACCTGCTTGGTAATATCGCCCGGGCACTGAATCAACACCCGGATCTCGCGCAGGCGTTGCGTGAGCGCTATCCCTGCGCGCTGATCGATGAATTCCAGGATACCGATCCGCTGCAGTTCGCCATTTTCAATGCCGTGTACGGCGCCCCGTTGCAGTCGGGTGCCGTTTCCGGGCGCGATGGCCGGGGGCCGATGTTCATGGTCGGCGACCCGAAGCAGGCCATCTACAGCTTCCGGGCTGCAGATCTGCATACCTATCTGGCGGCGCGCGAGAATGCGGATGCAGCCTACACGCTTGCCGTTAATCAGCGCTCCACGCCGCCGATCATCGATGCGGGGAACCGGCTATTTGGCGCGAACGATCGTGCGTTCGTGCTCGATGGGCTCGATTACCCGCCGGTGCGCCCGGGGGCACGTCGTCGCCCACCTTTGACCGACGTGCGCGAAGTTGCCGACTTCACGGTGTGGTGGCTGCCCGACGACGATGAGCCGCTGTCGAAAGACGAGGCGCAACAGGCATGTGCGCGCGCGACGGCGGCGGAGGTTGCCCGCCTGCTGGCGGGGGCCTCGCGCGGCGAAGTGCTGATCGGCGAGCGCCCGCTCGCGCCCGGCGACATTGCGGTGATCGTACAGACGCACCGGCAAGGGGCGCTCATGAAAGGCATGCTCGCCGAACATGCCGTGGGCAGCGTCGAACTGACGCAGGATTCGGTGTTTGCCAGTGAGGAGGCCGACACCTTGCTACGTGTGCTGCGAGCCGTGGAGGCGCCGGGCGATGTGCGTGCGCTTCGCGCGGCGCTCGCGACGACGCTTTTCGGACTCGATGCCACTGCGCTTTATCGGATGCAGACCAGCGAAGCCTCCGACGCGGACGCGATTGCCTGGATCGAGCGACTGCAACGCTATCGTCAGTTGTGGGCCGATCGCGGATTCTCCGCCATGTGGCGCACGCTCATGCGCGAATTGGGACTGGCCGCGAGGCTGATCGCACAACCGGGCGGCGAGCGAAGCCTGACCAACTTCATGCATCTGGCCGAACTCGCGCAGGCGCGTTGGGCGGAGCAACCGGGCATGCCCGCCTTGCTCCGGTGGCTGGCGTCGCAGCGAAGCGCCAGCGGCGCGGAGGAGGCGCAACTGCGTCTTGAGTCGGATCAGAATCTGGTGCAGATCGTGACCGTACACAAGTCCAAGGGGCTTGAGTATGGCGTGGTGTTTTGTCCTTTCCTCTGGGATGGCGCCGTGCGTGACGGCGGCAGTCTCGAGGGTCTCGAATACCACGACGGCGCTACGGCAGTCATCGACTTTACCGATGCCGCTGCCAAAGGGTCGCCGGCCGCGGCCGCGTTACGTCAGGAGCAGTCGGCCGAGCAGGCGCGGCTGTTGTACGTCGCGCTCACACGAGCGGTGTACCGATGCTATATGGCCGCAGGTATTTACTCGTCGCGTCGAAGCATGAAGGAAGCATGCGGCAGCATGCTCAACTGGCTCGCCGCCGGTCAGGGAATCGCGTTCGACACGTGGGTCTCCTCGACGGTCGACGCCGATGAACGAGTGGAGACGATTCGTCACGCGTGGAAGGCGCTCGTCGGTGGGCCGCTCGACGTGGTACCCCTGCCGATCGGCGACGCGCTCGCGGGCGATACACGCGTCATCCACGACGCGCCGCCGGCGCTCACGACCCGTGTGAGCACGCGTGCGTTGCGGGAAGTGTGGCGTATTGGCAGTTTCTCGGGCCTGCTGGCGGGCATGCATACCGGGCCTCAATTGGGCGGGGGGCAACTGAGCGCGCCGGAGCGTACGCGTCCCGATTACGACGCACAGGCCAACGCCGGGCCGACATTCGCCTTGCCGCCGGAGGGCGATGACACATGGCCGCCGGGTGACGACATTCTGCGATTTCCGCGCGGGCCGGCCGCCGGCGAGAGTTTGCACCGGGTCTTCGAACTCGCAGACTTCCAGTCGCGCGCGCAATGGTCGCATGCGGTGTCCCGGGCGCTGCGCGAGCGACCGCCCGGACGTGGCGCCGAGCAAAACGATACGTGGCGCGCCATGATGATGAGCATGCTTGCCGACACGCTCTCGACGCCGTTGCGTCCCGGCCTCTATCTGAGGGACGTCTCGCTGGCGGAGCGACTGACGGAAATGGAGTTCACGTATCCGGCCGATGCCGTGTCGCTCGACGCGTTGCGCGGGGTGTTGCGTCAGTTCGGCTATCCGGATCTGCCTCTGGACACTACCGTGCTGCGCGGCTATCTGAAAGGCTTCATCGATCTGGTGTTCCGGCACGGCGGTCAGTGGTGGATTCTCGACTGGAAGTCGAACTATCTCGGCACCGCCCCTGAAAACTACGCTGCAGACGGTCTGCGTGAGGCGATGGCCGAGCACGGTTACCACTTGCAGTACCTGCTCTACACCCTGGCGCTGCATCGCTATCTGCGGCGCCGTCTACCCAATTACGATTACGACCGCGACATGGGCGGCAGTCTCTACCTTTTCGTTCGGGGCGTGCGCCCCGATTGGGCCAGCGCCCATCTCGCCGGTGAGGACGTGCCGGGCGTCTTCTTCGACAAGCCGTCACGAGACATGGTCGATGCGCTCGACGAACTGTTCGCCGCCGGCGAGAACGCGGCGCTCGCCGAAGCGCTTTCGCTCGATGGCCGCGCCGAAGCCGCCGATGTCGAAAGCGCGGGCGAGGAGGGCGCATGATCGATCGACGTCACATGGGAGATGCCTCCGGCGCGCCGTTGGCCGATAGCGGCGTTGTACGGCTCGCGCAGGGTTTCGCGCGGCGCATGGAACTCCTTGCACGGGGCAATGGGGCGGACGAGGTCGTCTGTCGCTACGTGCGCCGCGCTGCGTTTGAAGTCAGTCTCGCAACGTCGGAGGGGCATGTTTGTGTGCCCCTCGACAATTTGCTCGATACGCAGGCCAGTGGCGAGCTTTTCCCGGGGGATGCCCCGGCGCTGTCGGTGTGGCGCGACGCACTCTTCGCCAGTGGCCTCTGTGCGCCTGCCAACGTCTCGCGCGCGCTATCCGGCGACGCGCAGGCCGACGCCTTCCCCCTCCTGCTGGACGATCGCGACCGACTGTATCTGGCGCGCTACTACGGATACGAGGCGCGTCTGGCGGCGGCGCTTGCGCGCAAGCTGCCAAGGACGACGCGCCATGCAAGCCCGTCCAACCTACCGACTGTGCGCGCGAATTTGCCTGAGGCGACCGAATCGGCCCCCTCGACCCCCTCGTCCCCCTCGTCTCCCTCGGTCGTATCGATCACTGCGGAGGATCGCGAACGTCTGCATCGCTATTTCGGCAGTGGCGTGCTGCTGTCCCTTGACGACCGGCGCGAGCCCAACTGGCAAATGGCGGCGGCGGCGCTGGCGCTCGAGCGCTCGCTGGTCGTCCTCAGCGGTGGCCCGGGCACGGGCAAGACGACGACCGTCGTGGGCCTGCTCGCCTGCCTGATCGAACGTGATGCGAATTTGCGGGTCGCCCTTGCCGCCCCTACCGGCAAGGCGGCGCAGCGCATGCAGGAGGCGCTCACCGCGCGTCAGGACTTGCCGGAGACCGTGCGCATGGCATTGCCCGAGGCGGCAGTGACATTGCACCGCTTGCTCGGTGTGCTGCCTGAAACCGCTGAGCAGGTCGGGCGCCGCTTCCGGCATCACGCGGGCAATCCGTTGCCCTACGACCTGATCGTCGTGGACGAAGCATCGATGATCGACTTGTCGATGGCGACGGCGTTGCTCGAGGCGGTACCCGACGGTGCGCGCCTGATTCTGCTGGGCGACAAGGATCAGTTGGCGGCCGTCGAAGCCGGGGCGGTGTTCGGGGAACTGAGCGCCCGGCGGGCCTTCTCGCCGGTAATGCGTGCGCAACTGTTGGCCGCGCTCGAATGGCCCGCAGACGACTTGCCTCGAACCGGGCCGCTCGCCGTCATTGGTGCTGAAGTCGGTGATGCCGGCACGAAAGCCGAGTCCGCTGCGTCGGCCGACGCACGTGCCGCGAAGGGGCTGGAGGACACCGTCGTCTGGCTGGAGCGTACGTATCGGTTCGGCGCGCACTCGGCAATTGGCCGCCTCGCGACGGCAATCAAGACGGGAAAAGTCATCGATGCGCGCAAGGAGTTTGCCGTCGCGCTCAGCGAGCGTGGAGAGGTGGATGGCGTTGAGACTCGGGATGGTCCGCAGGCGAACCATGACGCGTCGTCAACATCCCCGTCGGCAGACCGTGTACTGCTTAGCGAGGACGGCGGCATTCAGTTGTCGCCCCACAACCTGAATGTGCTGGCCGATGGCTATGGCGAGTACGTCGAAGCGCTTGGCCATGCCATCGGAACGATTCAGCAGTTGGGCGATCCGGCGGCGGCAACGTCGGCCGACGTCGCGCTGGTGGCGCAGCCGGTGTTCGCTGCGTTCGGACGGTTTCGGGTGCTGTGTGCCACGCGCGGCGGGCGGCGGGGTGTCGAGTTTCTCGGGGCGCAATTGACGGCGTTGCTGGCCCGTCGCGCGGGTGTAGCACTCGGCGCCGGTGGTGGCGCATGGTTCGCCGGGCGTCCGGTGCTGGTGACGCAGAACGAATACGCGCTTAATCTCTTCAATGGCGATATCGGCATCGCGCTGCCGCTCGGACCCTCCGGTACGCTACGGGTCGCGTTTGCGACACCGGATGGCGGCTACCGGCTTTATTCGCCAGCCAGCCTGCCCGCGCACGAGACGGCCTTCGCGATGACGATCCACAAGTCGCAGGGCTCGGAGTTCGAACGCGTCGCGATCGTGTTGCCCGAGCAGGCGAGCCGCGTGTTGTCGCGGGAGCTGATTTATACGGGGGTGACGCGTGCCCGCAGGGAAGCATGGCTCTTCGCGCCGTGGCAAGTCGTCGCGTCGGCCATTGCGCGGCCGACGCAGCGCGATGGCGGACTGACCGACCGGCTAGCGGAGGTGCTGGCTACGATGACCGATCCGGCGACGGGTTCGCCGCAGCCTTCGATGCCGCGATAGCCGCCTCGGCCACCGCACCGATCCGGGTGACAAGCAACTGGTCGATCTTGTAATTGTCGATGTCGACCACTTCGAACTTGTACCCGGCCGCCTCGGTGGCTTCCGACTTCTTCGGAATGCGCTTGAGCTGATAGATCATGAACCCGGCGATGGTCTCGAACTCGCCCTCGCCGGGAAGCTCGTCGATATCCAGCGCTTTTTTCACATCCTCGACGGACGTGACTCCGTCCACGAGCCATGAGTGTTCGTCGCGCTGCACGATCTGATCTTCGTCGGCCGGGTGCACGACATCGCCCATGAGCGCGCCCACGATATCGTTGAGCGTCACGACGCCAACGACCAGACCGTACTCGTTAATGATGACCGCGAAGCCTTCACGGGTTTCCTTGAAGCGCGCGAGGGCTTCGGACAGGTTGAGCGTGTCCGGGATGACCAGCAGCTTTTTCGCGTAGAGGCGATCCAGATTGCGAATCACGCTCGACAGATCTTCGCTGGCAATGCGCTGGAGCAGATCTTTCGAGTCGACGTAGCCCAGCACATTGTCGATTTCGTCGCGGCAAACGAGATACTTCGAGTGTGGGCTCTCCGTGATTTTCTGACGGATGCTGCGTTCGTCCTCGGAGATGGTGAAGTACACCACGTCGTCGCGGAACGTCATGACCGAACCGACCGTGCGCGACTCGAGCTCGAACACGTTCTCGATCAGATGCAGTTCCTGCTTGCGCAGCACACCGGCTTGCGCCCCGGCGCCCACCATGGCGGCGATGTCTTCCGAAGTGATGTTGTCGATGGCATGCGTGGGCAGCTTAAACATGCGCAGAAACAGGTTTGCGACTCCATTGAAAAGATAGACGAGTGGGCGCAGGACCTTCAGGCAGAACAGCATCGGGTCGATGATCGCCATCGCCACGCGCTCGGGGTTGACCATGGCGAGGCGTTTCGGAATCAGATCCGCGAACTGGATGAAGGCAATCGTGATGAACAGGAACGAGCCGATGCCTGCCAGGCGTAGCGCCAATGCCTGATCGGTAAAGGGAGAGAGCCACTCGAACAGGTAGCCCGTGAGAAAGCTCTCACCGAGCACGCCGCCGAGCACGGCGACCGCGTTCACGCCGATTTGCACGACGGTGAAGAAGTTGCCGGGCTGTTCCTTGAGTGCGAGTACCTTGACCGCCTGTTCGTCGCCTTTTTCCATGAGCACCTGAAGCTTGGTGCGCTTGGCGGCGGTCAGCGAGATTTCAGAAGCGGAAAAGAAGGCGCTTGCCAGCACCAGCAAGAGAATACTGAAAAGAAAACCGTAACCACTCATGTTGTTGTCCCTGTAAGTGCGAGTGCGGATACGTAGCCGCGACGCAGGCCGGACCGGTTCGCACGGGCGTGAGTCCGGAGCAGGGAGACATTTCAAAACAAGGCCTGCCGGCCATCATTTTGAGATGCCTTCGGGCGAAAGCGCGGGCCGCATACCCGCGTCGGCTGTACCGCTGTCCGATAGCATGCCATAACTTTGCGGCACGCCGACAGCGCGTGCCTCGCGTGTCCGTCGCGCCCATGCTGCCGCGGTTGTCCACTCGCGGACGGTCGCGTGCACGAGTCGCGAGAGCCGGTGTGCAGAACCGAAAATTGCCGAACGACCGTTCGGGCATCGTTGACCCCGCTTTGACGTCGGGTGCAGACAGCGTCGAAGCCGTGGCACGGCACACGCCGCCACGTCTTTCCTTTCCCATTCTTCAAAGGATTTCCCGATGACCTTCGGTATGCAGCCATTGAATCAACCGCCCGGCGCAGGCGGTCTTGCGTTCCTCGCGCCCGTTGCCCTCAATCCGGATGTCGGAATGACCGACGCCGCCGGCATGCCGCTGGTGGAGATTGCCAACGTGGTGAACGTTCGTGCCGACTCGCCGGTGCACCCATGGCGCGTTCCCCGACCATCCCTCGACATCGAGACCATCGGTCGAGATCATCAGCCGCCAGGCAAGCCGGAGCAAGACTTTCGGGCGGCGTTTGCGTCTGCATCCGCGTCCGCGTCCGCGTCCGCGCTCGCGCCGCAAAGCGATGCGACCGACGAGATGCCTTTCGGGACTTTCCTGCCCATGCCCGTGGATCTCGACACCATCGACGTGATCGAAACGTCACTGGCGGACGCCCGGCTGAGTGCCCCCCGCACCGCGCAGCCGGTGCTGTGCGCGGCATCGCTGGCGACGCTTCACGTCTGTGCAAGCGCCCAGAACACGAACACGCGCGTGGCCGCCCTCGAAGGCCGGAATCACCCGGTTGTCATGCCGGACGGGCGCAGCGAGCGCGCTCAGATCTGCCGCGATATCGTCAACGGCTCGTTGCTCGGCACCGACGGCAGAAACGGCACGGTGCCCTTCGACACGAGTCGGGCCGACGTCACGAAGACCGTGGCGGACACCGCACGTCGCTGGACGGGCAAGCCTTTGCTTGCCGGCAAGAAGGAGTGGACGACGGCTTGTCTGATGAATACGCCACCTGAAAAATTCGTGGCTGAGTTGAACGACCGTCTGCACGCGGGAACGCGTCTGTTGCCGCCGCGCGAGAGTACCGAATGGATGCTTCGCGTCGGGTTCTCCGACGGGTTGCCAATGCATCAGGCGTTCGTACGGGGGGATCTGCCGGGCACGGTCGGACTGGGCACGCACGAATGGGTCAAACTGGCCTTGGGCATCGAGCAGTTGGGCGAGCGTCACTGGGATATGCGCCATGTCGAAGTGGTCGATGCCGCCGCCATCCCTGCGACAAACACCAAGGCGTTCACGGCACTGGCGACATCGTTGTCGTCGACGGCGCCGCATATCGCGACACAGCGGCTGCGTAATCAACTGACGATGCGCGGCATTCCGACCGTGCCGGCAGAGGCGACGAGCCGGGCCCCCGTCAACGTCTAAACGTCATCTAAACGCCATCTAGACGTCTTCGAAATGTTAACTGAACGGCAGCTGGGCGTCGCCTGAACCGGCGCGCCCGCGCTCGCGGGAACTCGTCGGCTGTTCGTCCATGCAGCACAAAAAAAACGCGCCCGGTATGACCCGGGCGCGTTTCGCTTTTGCTGTGCATGAATGCCTGTGCAGCATTCTCAGCCGCCGAGCGGCATCAGGTGCGGCGATAGATCTCGGCGCCGCTCTTGACGAACTCGACCGCCTTGACTTCCATGCCTTGCTTGAGCGCAGCTTCGTCGGTGATGCCCTGCTTCGCAGCGTAGTCGCGCACGTCCTGCGTAATCTTCATCGAGCAGAAGTGCGGGCCGCACATCGAGCAGAAGTGAGCCACTTTCGCGGAGTCCTTCGGCAGCGTTTCGTCGTGGAATTCACGCGCCTTGTCCGGATCGAGACCGAGGTTGAACTGGTCCTCCCAACGGAACTCGAAGCGTGCCTTCGACAGCGCATTGTCGCGAATCTGCGACCCAGGGTGACCCTTCGCAAGGTCGGCGGCGTGCGCGGCGAGCTTGTACGTGATAATGCCTTCCTTCACGTCGTCCTTATTGGGCAAGCCCAGGTGTTCCTTCGGCGTGACGTAGCACAGCATGGCGGTGCCGTACCAGCCGATGGTGGCCGCACCAATCCCGGAGGTAATGTGGTCGTAGCCCGGTGCAATGTCGGTGGTCAGTGGTCCAAGGGTGTAGAACGGCGCCTCGTCGCAGTACTCCAGCTGGAGATCCATGTTCTCCTTGATGAGTTGCATCGGGACGTGGCCGGGGCCTTCGATCATCACCTGGACGTCGTGCTTCCAGGCGATCTGCGTGAGTTCGCCGAGCGTCTTGAGTTCGGAGAGCTGCGCTTCGTCGTTGGCGTCGTAAATCGAGCCGGGGCGCAGGCCGTCACCCAGCGAGAAGGCCACGTCGTACGCCTTCATGATTTCGCAGATCTCTTCGAAGTGCGTGTACAGGAAGCTTTCCTTGTGGTGGGCGAGGCACCACTTGGCCATGATCGAGCCGCCGCGGCTGACGATACCCGTCATGCGGTTGGCCGTCATCGGCACGTACGCCAGACGCACGCCGGCGTGAATCGTGAAGTAGTCGACACCTTGCTCGGCCTGCTCGATGAGCGTGTCGCGGAACATTTCCCACGTCAGATCTTCGGCCTTGCCGTTCACCTTTTCGAGCGCCTGATAGATCGGCACCGTGCCGATGGGCACCGGGCTGTTACGCAGAATCCACTCGCGCGTTTCGTGAATGTGCTTGCCGGTCGACAGATCCATGACGGTGTCGCCGCCCCAGCGGATCGCCCACGTCATCTTGTCCACTTCTTCGCCGATCGACGACGTCACGGCCGAATTGCCGATGTTCGCGTTGATCTTCACGAGGAAATTGCGGCCGATGATCATCGGCTCGGATTCCGGGTGGTTGATGTTGTTCGGAATGATGGCGCGGCCGCGCGCGATTTCGTCGCGCACGAATTCCGGCGTGATCTCGGCGGGAATGCTCGCGCCGAAATGTTGACCCGGATGCTGGCGCGAGAGCAGCTTGGCCAGACGCTCGCCTTGCGGGCCGGCATTGCGCACGCTTTCGATGTATTCCTGACGGCGCAGGTTTTCTCGAATGGCGACGTACTCCATTTCGGGCGTGATGATGCCCTGACGTGCGTAGTGCATCTGCGTCACGTTCTTGCCGGCCTTGGCGCGGCGCGGCGTGCGATGCAGGCCGGGGAAGCGCAGATCGGCGGTCGCGCTGTCGTCCGCGCGCTCACGGCCGTAGGCAGAGGACAGGCCCGGCAGGGCTTCGGTGTCGCCGCGCTCTTCAATCCACTTTGCGCGCAGTGCGGGCAGACCGGAGCGGATGTCGATGGTCGCGTTCGGATCCGTGTACGGGCCCGAGCAGTCGTAGACGTAGATCGGCGGGTTCTTTTCGCCGCCGAAGCTCGTCGGCGTGTCGGCTTGCGAGATTTCGCGCATCGGGACCTGAATGTCCGGGCGCGAACCCTGTACGTAAATCTTGCGGGAATTGGGCAGCGGTGCGATCGCGGCTTCGTCCACGCGCGCGTTGGCTGAGAGGAATTTCGGATTGGCGTTCATGCAATGTCTCCTGGCGGGGCACGTGTTGACGCCGACAATTTCGGCGCAAAGCGGCTCAGGAGCATGAACGGGGGCGAGGAATTTCTACGCTCCCTGCGCTGGCATTATCCAGATCAGGTTCTAAGGGTATTTCTCACCCACAACTCACGTTGCAGGACCCCTGCGCTTAGCTTTGCGGCAACGATACACCGACATACCCGGCAAACACAAGCGCGACGTGTCCCGAAAAACGTGAACCGGGGATGGTGCGGTGCGACATGCCAGTCGACGTCGAAGGCCTGTGCCGCCGCAGTTTCACCGCTGCTTCACGCCGCTCCCATGCACCCCCGCTATCGGTATTGCTATCGCGATCGGCGAACGCCTACTGTTGCGCCAGACGAACCTCCCGCTGGAACTCGCGCGGCATCAGACGCAAGGCGTCGCGGAAAAAGCGCCGGTCGGGTGGCGGAAGCATCGGCAGCACGCGGCCAAGGGACTGGGCGGCGTGCAATGCCTGAGGCGAGTCGCCGTCCTGATGCAACGCAAACCACAACATCTCGAACCACAGATTGGCGAGTTGCAGTGGTTCGAAGCGCACGCGTCCCTCTTCGTGGTCGGCCAGTGTCGTCATGATGACGTCTGTCCAGCGCAGAAACCCTTTGGCGCGGGAGAAGGGGGCGCCGAACGGTTGCACCGCATCGAGAAAGGCATCGACGGCCAGCGGCGTGCTCGCGCGCAGGGTCTCAAGATCCGGGTCGCGCCGCACCGGGACCGCGCCGCGTGCGATACGCAACAGAAAGACGGTATTCCAGACCGAATTCCCGCCCACGCCGAAGCGGTCGCAGATCCACTCCGACAGTCCGATCCAGCGCAAGGCCTGACGCTGCACGTCGGCTGCGGCCAGACGCCTGCCGGGGTCGATGAGGGCGCTTTGCCAGAAGAGCCAGAGCGACAGGCCGATGTTCGCGGCAACGTGTTGGGCCAGTTCGATGGAATCGGCCTCGAAGGCGGCTTGCAAGGCGTCGGAAAAGGCGGCCAGTGCATCGGCGGCCGATTGCGCTCGCGCGGGCAGGGGGCCATTGCGCGCGGCGTGCGATTTATGCAGCAACGCTTGCAGATTGCGGCTCTCGAAGCGAATACGCGGGTTATAGACGAGGCACGGGGCGAGCGATGCGTCGTCGCTGATGCGCTGAAGATGCGCCAACGCGCCTGCTTCGTCGCGCAACGCGTAGGCTTGCCAGCCCTGCACGATCCAGTGCATGGCGCGCAGCGTCGGTGAACCGGACGGGGTGGCGCCGAATGTGGCGGCGAGCGTGGCGAGCGTTTGCTTGGTGCGCGGGGCGTCGCCCATGCGCCGCCACACGATTGTCTCCGCGAGCAGCGCAATGCCGCGTTGCACGTCGTCTACCGCGCAGACCTGCGCTGCGTGAAACGACGGAATCGCCCCCGTACGATGCGCACGTCTGACCTCGCCGGGCGACGGGGCGGGCGGCGGCGCGAAGAAGACGCCATCCTGCATGTCGCGCTTGCCCAGTGTCAGGTGATGCCAGAAGGCAATGTCCTGCATGACGTAGTCGAGCGCAGGCGTTTGCGTCTCGGGCGCCGCATCGTGAGGCAGACCCAGAAACGTGGCGATGGCGCGACGCGAATCGGCGAGGGTAGTGCCGCCGATCATGACCTCAATGCGTGACGTCTCATGCGGCGCGAGCCAGAAAGGCCCCTTACCGCGCCCACGTGTGGGGAGCAGGCGCACGTCCATCTGTCGATCGTCGCCCCATCCGACTGCGACGCCCCAGCGCGCAAAGTCCGAAAACGCGCGGCTGATGAGCATTCGCAGGTCGCCCGCAATGGCCGTCTGGCCAAAACGAATTTTCAGCGACGCCAACGAAACGGGGGCGGTTTCGTAGCGCGCCGCGTAGTAGACGCGCATCAGCAACCACAGGCTCTGATAGCGCACAGGGCGGCCATCGATCTTCTGCGGCGCATCGAGGCGCACGACGAGTGTCGGGGCAGCGGCGGCTGTGGGGCCGTCAGGACCATTAGGGCCAGAGGGGCCAGTGGGGGCAGTGGGGGCAGTGGCGGCAGAGCGTGGCGTAGCGGCGGTATCGGACATGGCGTGCAGGGCAATCCAATCGCTCCGGGCGGGCGGACGACGTCCGCACCATCCTCGGCATACTCAGAGGGGCGTGCCGATGATACGGCGGTTACGTCGGTTACGGTAGCGGTGCTTTGCATCTGTTGAAACGCGCACTAAGCTGCAAACGCTTCCGAAAGCGGGCGCCTGGCCAGTGCCATCGATATCCGGACAACGTGTTTGTCATTCATCCAATCAGGACTGCTAAATGAAAACAATAATTTCCCATTGGCGGCGCGTGGCATTCGTGGCGCGTCTGAGCGCTGCGCTCGTCTTGCCGGTCGTCTTCACGACGCCGGCGCACGCAGCCGACGCGGTGAGGACCGCCCCCGTGCACATCACCGAGCGCGCGGATTGGGGCAAGTACTTCGCGGCGGAGAACGTGAAGGGCACGATCATCGTGCTCGATGGCAAGACGCAAACGTATCAGGCGTTCGATTCGGCGCGTGCGGAGCGTCGCGTGTCGCCTGCGTCCACCTACAAGATATTCAACAGCTTGCTGGCGCTCGAATCGGGGGCGCTCAACGACGAGCGGGAGATCATTCCCTGGGATGGCAAGCCGCGTCGTACCAAGGCCTGGAGCGCCGCGATGGACTTGCGCACCGCGTTTCGCGTGTCGTGCCTGCCGTGTTACCAAGTCGTGTCGCACAGGATCGCCCGCGAGTACGCGCAAGCGAAACTCGACACCGTCGGGTACGGCAACCGCACCATCGGTCGTGCGGCCGACGCCTATTGGGTCGACGACAGCTTGCAGATTTCGGCGCGCGAGCAGGTCGATTTCCTGCAACGTCTCGCGCGCGGCACGTTGCCGTTCTCGGCGCGCACGCAGGATATCGTGCGTCAGATCTCGATTGTGGAGGCCAACGCCGACTATGTGCTCCATGGCAAGACGGGCTGGTTCGTGGACAAGAAGCCCGATATCGGCTGGTGGGTCGGCTGGCTGGAGCGCGACGGCAATCTCACGATGGTCGCGCTGAACATGGATATGGGGGCAGATGCCGATGCGCCCAAGCGCGCACGCATCGTGCGCAGTGTGCTCAAGGATCTGCAACTGATCTGACCCTCGCGTGAGGCGGTGCCCAGTGCCCGCCCCGCCTCAGACAGCGTTGGCGAAAGCGTTGGCGAGGGCGTGGATCATCGCGCGGTGCAGACGCCGGTGGCGGTGCAACCGCGCGATGAAAGCCGGGACGACGGATTACAACGTGCGCCCGTGCTTGAGCGCAGCTGCGATCTCCGCCACGTGACGACCTTGCGTCTTCGCGATTTTCAGTTCGTTTTCGCTGGGTTGGCGCGAGCCGTCGGCCGCTGCGAGCGTGGTGGCGCCGTAGGGCGTGCCGCCGGTAATCTCGCCCATGTTGGTCAGGCCCGGCTCACTGTACGGTACGCCGACGATCACCATGCCGTGGTGGAGCAACGTGGTGTGAAAGCTCGTGATCGTCGTTTCCTGTCCGCCGTGCTGCGTGGCGGTGCTGGCGAACACGCTGCCGACCTTGCCGACGAGCGCACCCTTCGCCCAGAGGCCTCCCGTCTGGTCGAGGAAGTTGCGCATCTGTGCTGTCATGTTGCCGAAGCGTGTGGGGGTGCCGAAGATGATCGCGTCGTATTCGGTCAGTTGATCCACGCGCGCGACGGGCACGTTCGCGAACGCGGCGCGGGCGGCCTTGGCGCCGCTTTTTTCCAGGACGTCGTCGGGCACGAGTTCGGGGACTTGCATGACAGTGACTTCGGCGCTGGCGACGCTGCGTGCGCCTTCGGCAACCGCTTCGGCCATCTTGTAGATGTGCCCGTACATGCTATAGAACACCACCAGGATCTTGGCGTTGGCCATGTGAATCTCCTTAGGGGTCGAGAGGAGCCTGCGTCGCGGGCAGACGACCGCGCAAGGCAAGCTGTTCCATCATAGTCGACTCGTGTGACGAGACCCGGAACCCGGCGTGCGAAACCGGGAAACGAAAGCGAGGCGCCAGGCGGTGTGCCGGGGATTCAGCGCAAGCGCGACCCGATGAGGCAACCGAGCGCAAGCGCGGCCATCAGCACCGTCACGCTCGCCGACACGCCGCCGGCCAGCGCCAGGCCGGTCGCCGCCAGACCATGCGCCATGACCGCGGCCGGTACGAGCAATACCGCGCTCACCACACACCATCGCATGACGTAACGCCACATGAAGCGACTCACGATTTGCATACGCGCGTCGAGTTGATGCCGCTGCCAGAAAGACAGATCGGCCGCCGCGTGGAAGAGCCACAGCGGGCTGAAGTATTTGATGAACAAGTCCATGACGCCGTACCGGAAACACAATGCCCGCAGGGCGCGGGCATGGCGTCGAGGCATGAGGGCGGTGCGGGAGCCCGACAGCGTAGTCAGCGTAGTCGGCGCGGTCAGCGCAGTCATGCACTTCGGGGGGAGTCGACGCCCTCGTATTGTAGCAGGCGCTCACTCACTTTGTGGGCGATCCTTGTGCGGCGGTGAGCTGTTGGATCAATTCCCAGACCGATTGTGCGGCGGGGGAGAGCGTTCGATTCTTGCGGCGCACGAGCATGATGGTGCGATCGATCTGGGGCATCAGCGGCAAGGCGACGAGCCTGCCGCCGGGGGCCTTGAGTCCAGGCATGGCGGGCAATGCCAGTGCCGGCATGATACTGATACCGATACCTGCCTCGACCATGCGAAAGACGGTGATCGCGTGCCCGACCTCCTGCGCGATCTGACAATACGCGCCATGTTCGGCCAGCGCCCGGTCGATCAACGGCCGGCTGCCGGACGCATAGTCCAGCAGCACCAGTTTCTCGCCATTGAGTTCCTTCCATGTCACGTGCGCCTGCTTCGCAAAGCGATGTGAGCGGTCGCACACCACGAGAAACGGCTCGACCATGATGGGCTCGCCGACCAGATCGTCCATGCCTTCCGAGGCGACGATCACACCGAAATCGACTTCACCGTGGCGCACGCTGTCGGCCGCCAGCGTCTGGACCTGGTCGCGCAGCATGAGCGTGATGTCCGGATAACGCGCCGCGCAGGCGGAAATGCACTCGGGCATCAGATTCGCGGAGATGGTCGGCGCGCTGGCGACGCGTACGCGACCGCGACGCTCCTCGGCCAGGCCATGGGTATCGCGCAGGGCGCTCTCCAGTTCATCGAGCACGCGGGCGAGGGTGGCGGAGAGGCTGGCGCCCACTTCGGTGAGCGTGACCTCGCGGGTCGTCCGGTCCACCAGCTTGAGACCGAGTTCTTGCTCTAGCTCCCGGATACAGCGGCTGACCGCCGGCTGCGTCAGTCCAATATCCTCGCCGGCCCGGCTGAAACTGCCGTGCGCGGCCACTGCGAGGAACACTTTGAGCTGCCGGAGCGAAATATTCATGCGTCTTTGGTATGAATAAAATTTTTAAATGAATTTGTATTTTAACTACCCTTGCGCTCTAATACGTAAAAACCCGTAGCGCGAGCGCACACTTCCGGTCACCTTCCTGTCCTGAAATTCGGTAGGTGACCCCGCTGACGGCCTTGCCGCCGTCGCATCCCGTGTTCTGGCGGACGGGCTTTGGCATTTTTGGACGTATTCGAGACAGTATTTGAGATAGACGATGGCCAGACCGCGTTTCCTTCCCGACAATTTCACGTTGATGCTCATCGCCACAGTGGTGCTGGCGAGCTTCCTGCCGGCGCATGGCGAGGGCGAAGTGGCCTTCAACCTGCTGACCAACGTGGCGATTGCCGCTTTGTTCTTCCTGCACGGCGCGAAGCTCTCGCGTGAGGCGGTGCTTGCCGGCGCCACGCACTGGCGTTTGCACCTGCTGGTGTTCGCCAGCACGTTCGTCGTCTTCCCGATCGTGGGCGTGGCGCTCAAGCCGGTGCTCTCGTGGATGGTGACGCCCGAGCTGTACCTGGGTGTCCTGTTCCTTTGCACGCTGCCGGCGACCGTGCAGTCGGCCATCGCTTTCACGTCGATGGCGCGTGGCAACGTGCCGGCGGCCGTATGCAGCGCTTCGGCGTCGAGCCTGTTCGGCATCTTCATCACACCGGTGCTCGTCGGCCTGATCGTCGTGCATCACGACGGTAACAGCGGCGCTTCGCCGTTCGACTCGATCGGCAACATCATGTTGCAGCTGCTGGTGCCGTTCATCGCCGGCCAGCTCTCGCGCAAGGCGATCGGCAAGTGGGTCGAGCGCAATCGCGGGCTGCTCAAGGTCGTCGACCAGGGGTCGATTCTGCTGGTGGTCTACACCGCGTTCAGCGAAGCCGTGAACACCGGCCTGTGGCACCAGATTCCGCCGCTGGCGCTGCTGGGCCTGTTGGGATGCTGCGCAGTCATTCTGGCGCTCATGCTGGCGATCACGACGTATTCGGCCCGCTGGCTGGGTTTTTCGCGCGAAGACGAGATCACCATCGTCTTTTGCGGCTCGAAGAAGAGTCTGGCCAGTGGTATCCCGATGGCCAAGGTGCTGTTCGCGACCGGGCCGCTGGGCGCCATCGTCCTGCCGCTCATGTTGTTTCATCAGATGCAACTGATGGTGTGCGCGGTGCTCGCGCAACGCTATGCCAACCGTCAGCGCACGGCGCAAGGGGGGCAGGCGGGCAAAGGGGCAAAGCAAGCGAAAGCCACGGCCAGCAAGGCCGCAACCGACGCCAAGCCCGCCAAGTCCGACAGCAACAGCGCCAACGCCGGCGCAGGTCGCTGAGCGCTCATTCGTTGCGCGTCGGCCCGAGCCACGGCCCGTCCAGGGCCGTTGTCACACGCCGGTCGTGCGCAAGTGCTAGAATTGCGTCTGTTTCGCTTCTTGACGACCACCCCGGTCCGGCGGCGCCCGACGCATCTGTCACCCGACAGGCCCCTCTCGCGCCAGCCCCGAGCATGGCGCGCAGCGCCCCTTGAATCTTCGCGAGTGAGCTTTGATGCGGAAACCCTTCCGCGTGGCGGCCCCCGTTTTTTTAAAAGAGATGTCCCTTCATCATGGCTGATGTAAATGCTGTTCCGACCCCCGGCTTCGATAGCTTTGGGCTGCATGCGGACATCTTGCGCGCCATTGCCGAGCAGGGCTACACCCAACCGACGCCGATTCAGGCACAGGCCATTCCGGTCGTGCTGTCCGGTCGCGATGTCATGGGTGCAGCGCAAACGGGGACCGGCAAGACCGCCAGCTTCTCGCTGCCGATCATTCAGCGCCTGCTGCCCGACGCCAATACGAGTGCATCGCCCGCGCGCCACCCGGTGCGTGCGCTGATCCTCACGCCGACGCGCGAACTCGCCGACCAGGTCGCCGACAACGTGCGTCTGTATGCGACCCACACGCCCCTGCGCAATACGGTGGTGTTCGGTGGCGTCGACATGAACCCGCAAAAGGATGCCCTGCGACGCGGCGTCGAGATTCTCATCGCCACGCCGGGCCGTCTGCTCGACCACGTCGAGCAGAAGACGGTGAACCTGAGCCAGGTGAAGATGCTGGTGCTCGACGAAGCCGACCGCATGCTGGACATGGGTTTCCTGCCCGATCTTCAGCGAATTCTGAATCTGCTGCCCAAGCAGCGTCAGACGCTGCTCTTCTCGGCAACGTTCTCGAACGAAATCAAGAAGCTCGCATCGAGCTACCTCACGAACCCGGTCACGATCGAAGTGGCGCGTCGCAATGCGACGGCCGATACGGTCGAGCAGGTCGTCTACGAAGTGGACGAAGACGACAAGCGTGCCGCCGTGGTGCAGATTCTTAACGAGCGCGACCTCAAGCAGGTCATCGTGTTCGTCAACAGCAAGATTGGCGCTAGCCGCCTGGCACGCCAGTTGGAGCGCGACGGTGTCGTCACCGCCGCCATTCACGGCGACAAGTCGCAGAACGAGCGCATGCAGGCGCTCGAAGCGTTCAAGCAAGGCAACATTCGTGCGCTGGTCGCGACCGATGTGGCGGCGCGCGGACTCGATATCTCGGATTTGCCCGGCGTGATCAACTACGATCTGCCGTATAACGCCGAAGACTATGTGCACCGTATCGGCCGCACGGGCCGTGCCGGCGCGTCGGGCGTTGCCCTGTCGCTGTGCGCGCCGGACGAGCGCAAGCAACTCGTGGAAATCGAGAAGCTGATCAAGCGCGAACTCAAGCGTGGTCAAATGGCGCTGGAGCGTCGCAGCCGGTCGCGTGACGATCGGAGCGATCGCTACGAACGCGGTGACCGTGCCGAGCGCGGTGAGCGCAGCGAGCGCCATGGCCGCTCCGACGGTCTGCGCGTCGGTCGCAGCGGCGGCGCTTCCCTGCCGCGTCGCGTGCGTCCGGAAGACGAGTTCTTCTACAAGCCGTATGAGCCGTCGCCGTCGGCGGGCGAGTCGCAGCGCGACACGCGCGCGTCGCTCGATGCCGGAGCGCCTGGCGCATTCGGTGCACCATCTGAGAAGGCGCCGAAGCGTCAGGTTGCCGCCTTGCTCGCCGGGTTTCCCCGCAAAGCCGGTTAAGACCGGACCGACCTCGCGGTAGCGTCGCTTCAGATCGACGAAGTCAAACCGACGAAGTCACATCGACGAAAGAAGAAGCCAGCGTTTTGACGCTGGCTTTTTTTGTGGCCCGTGCAACGGGGGAGTGGCGCGTTCAGCGTCCGAAACGTTCACGCCACGCTTGTGTGGCGGCGGCATAAAAGTCGTCGCGATGGGCGATGTCGCGCAGCGCTCCCGGCAGTCCGAGATGGGACGCCGCGTCCTTGAGCGCGGTGAGGACTGCCGCCGGGGTGTCCAGCGACAAAGGGGCGGCGCCATTCTGCTTGCTGAGCTTCTCGCCGTCGTTCGCTGTGACCAGCGGCACATGCAGGTAACGCGGCGTCGGAGCGCCGAGACAGGCCTGGAGATACATCTGGCGGGCCGTCGAATCGAGCAGATCGGCGCCGCGCACGACATCGGTAATGCCCTGCAACTGATCGTCGACGACGACCGCCAACTGGTACGCCCACTGCCCGTCCGCCCGCTTGAGCACGAAATCGCCGACTTCCGTCGCCAGATCTTGCGATTGCGGCCCCATCCAGCGGTCGTCGAAGTGCATTAGCGCGGCGTCGCCGTCGGGCACGCGCAGGCGCCAGGCACGCGCGGTCTTGCCGTGCAAGCCGTCGCGGCAGGTCCCCGGATAAGCGAGCGTGCTGTGACGCGCATGGACGCGCGTGAGGGAGTCGGCAATTTCGCGACGTGTGCATCCGCACGGATAGACGCATCCGCGCGCGGTGAGTGAGGCGAGAGCGTGCTCGTAGAATGGGTGACGTTGGCTTTGCCAGACGACCGCTTCGTCCGAATGCAGGCCGAGGCGGGCAAGCGTGGCGAGAATATCGTCGGCGGCGCCTGCCACGCAACGCGGTTCGTCGAGATCTTCCATGCGCACGATCCACACACCATCGTGCGCGCGCGCGTCCAGCCAACTGGCCAGCGCAGTGACGAGCGAGCCGCGATGCAGCGGCCCGGTCGGCGAGGGCGCGAAGCGCCCGCGATAGCGGCGTGCGGGCGGCGGGGCGTCCGCGCGCAAAGCGCAAGGGGAACGGCGATTGCCTTGCACCGTGGCCCGTCCTAACTGCGCTCAGGCAGCCGGTGTTGCGCTGACGTCACGCGAGACGGCGGTCGCCTGAGCGCCTCCCACGCATGCCGGGCACTGCTTGCCTTCGATGTAGTCGGGGCTGCGCTGTTCCTCGGCCGTCACGACGGCACGGCACGCAAAGCACTGTCGGGTCGCCGACGGCGCCAGTTCGGGCGTGAGCGCGGTACGGTAGTCGAACACGAAGCAGTCGCCCTGATAGTGCGCGCCGCCCACGTCCTCGAAGTACTTGAGAATGCCGCCATCGAGCTGATACGTATGTTCGAGCCCGATGTCGCGCATGTAGATCGCCGCCTTTTCGCAACGAATGCCGCCCGTGCAGAACGACACAATGGTCTTGCCCTCGAAGTCTGCGCGATGTGCGGCGATGACGTCAGGGAATTCCGAGAATTTCGTAAGACGGTAGTCGATCGCGTTGTCGAACGTGCCCACATCGACTTCGAAGTCGTTGCGCGTGTCGAGCATCACGACCGGACGACCCTCGTCGTCCTGACCGGCATCGAGCCAGCGCTTGAGCGTGGCCGGGTCGACCCCCGGCGCGCGTCCGTCTGCCGGCTTGATGACCGGCATCTTCATCGTGATGATTTCCTTTTTCTGACGCACGAGCATGCGCCGGAACGGCTGGTCGTCCGAAAGGCTTTCCTTGACTTCGAGGTCGGCGAACCGGACATCGGCGCGCAGGTGGCGCAGAAAGCCGTCGATGGCCTCGCGCGAGCCCGCCAGAAACAGGTTGATGCCTTCCGGCGCGAGCAGAATGGTGCCCTTCAGGTCGAGCGCCTGACAGCGTTCGAGCAGGGCCGGACGCAGGGTCGCGATGTCGTCGAGCGTGACGAACTTGTACGCAGCGATATTGACGATGGACATGGCAACGGGATTTCGCAAAAGCGTGAAGCAATAAACCGCCATTATCGCCGATTCGGTACCGGTTCGTGCTTGATTCAGGACAAAGTCGACCGGATGCACGAATGCACCTGTCGCGCCGTGTCCATCCTGCCGCTGCCGGCGTGCCGCCCGCATGGCGCTTCGTTCAGTGCGCTCGGGTCATGGCACCCGGCTCATCGTGCATACACGCCAAGCCGCGGGCTCAGCCTGGCGGCGTACCCGATATCGCGCAACTCGCCCATGACCCGGCTCAGGTCGTCGAGACTATTGGCCGTCAACGGCTCGCGCTGGCCGGGCACGAAGAATATCGGGGCATCGGCGATCGAGAAGCCGGGAGAGAACGGGTTGCCATTCTCCGCGTTGTGCCAGAAGAGCTTGCCACCCTGGTAACCGTCCTGAACCACGGCGGCGTTCAGCGCATCGACGACGGTGCGATGAAATAGCGGAATGTTGCCCATATTGGGGTCCTCGGGCCGGATTGTGTCGGCAGCCACGGCTCTCAGATACTGGGCCGCGAGATTGGGCGAGGGCGGCTTCGGCCCGGCCACGACGTGCGGCTGCACGGGCATCGGCGCCTGATCGACATCGCGCTGCCAGCGCGGGAACAGGCAGAACAGGTCGTAGTCGGCGGTAATCGGCAGCGCACTGGCCGCCAGTGTCTTGTCCCTGGCGAAGCCATCGGGTAGCTCGGGGGGATTGGTCAGAACCTGGACGGGGCGGCCGTCAGGATCGAGCACATCTAGCGTGTGAAGCGCCACGGCCCCATTCGGTCCGACGGGTTGTCGCGACGACGCGAGCGAGAAATCGATCCGTCCGGCGGGGAATTCGGCGGCGTAGCGCATACCGCCCGTGTGCGTCATGGCGCCGAGCGAGATCAGCTCCGTCACCCGATCCGGGCTGAGTCGCAGATCGACGGCTTTGGCGCCCGCCTTCAACGCGCTGGCAACGGATTTCGCCTGCTTTTCCCACTGCCGGACATCGACCTTGGCGTACTTCGGTTCGATAGGCACGAAACCGGCCGTCGGTCCCTTGTCGCTCGATTTCGCTTTGACGTGGAAGTTCTTGGTGGGAAAACCGTCGCGCAGCAACGACTGGCCGAGGGAATTCGGGCGACGCAAGCCGATCACGACCTTGTAAAGGTTGGCCACGCGCTGAATGGATTCGCTGAACAGCGGCATCGACGTGACGTTGCGGTGAGCGGCGGATGTTCTGATCGCCCTGGCCGCGCACGCACCGGCCATGCTCACTGCTACGTCTGCGTCATGGTTTTCGGATACCGGACGCGACCTCGCATGAGGCGCGCGGAGATTACTCGCGTGGACCATGGTGCGGCGCAGACTGTCGAGCACAGGATGGCCGAGGCGCCATGCGTGCAGATCGATGTCTTTATCGGTGTCGCTTTCATTGCGGCAATCGATGCCGGGGCGGCGCTCGCAGGCGTCGCCCCCACGGTTATCGGTGCTGTGGTCGCTGCCGTAACCTGAATCGACGCGCACACGTGGCGCGACGGCTGTCGATTTATCGGCCGATTCATTTGTCGCTTCATTCGTCGCCTCGCCCATCGAGTCCGCCATCGATTCCTTCGCCGAGTTGTCCTCGCGCATCGATGAAACCCTGGCTGAAGCGTCCGGCGATACCGGTGGGCGGGATGACGAACCGGCGGGCGTGGTGGGCGCCGCGTTCGGCGCCGTCATCGGCATCGACGTCCAGCGATGAGATATTTGCATGTTGAGCCCCGTATAGGATCTTGCCGGTCTGGCGTGTTGTGTGTGAGCGGCGCGTCGCCGCGTTTTCCGACTGGCGCGAAAGTCTGCGCGAGCGCGAGTACGGACGATTCCCGGATTCGCTCATGCGCTGCGCCGATCCGGAGGCTGTGCGGGCAACGAGAAGACCATCGAACCGGGGAGGCCGCGTTACAATACGGCCCATGTCAGAACCTCGCTTCGTCCACCTCCGTCTCCACTCCGAATACTCGATCGCCGATGGCATCGTGCGGCTCGACGACGTCGTCAAGGCCGCCGCCAAGGACGGTCAGGGCGCGCTCGCGCTCACCGACCTGGCGAACATGTTCGGGGCCATCCGTTTCTACAAGGAAGCTCGCGGCAAGGGTGTCAAGCCGATCATCGGCTGCGACGCCTGGATCACGAATCCCGCCGATCGCGACAAGCCCTCGCGATTGCTGCTGCTCGCGCGTGACCGGCAAGGCTATCTGAACCTGTGCCAGTTGCTCTCGAAGGCATGGCTGACCAACCAGTACCGCGGTCGGGCGGAGATCGAGTCGTCGTGGCTTGCCGCTGACGGTCTCGCACGCGGCCTGCTGGCGCTGTCCGGCGCGCAGATGGGCGACGTGGGGGCGGCGTTGGCCGCCGGTAACCCCGATCTGGCGTTGCAATGCGCGAAACACTGGGCGAGCGTGTTCCCCGGTGCGTTCTACATCGAGCTGCAACGCACCGGCCAGCAGGGCATGGAATCGTATGTCCAGCAGGCGGTGCAGTTGGCGGCAAAGGCCGGTCTGCCGGTCGTCGCCACGCATCCGATCCAGTTCATGACGGCCGACGACTTCACCGCGCACGAAGCGCGCGTGTGTATTTCGGAAGGCGAGATGCTCGGCAACGCCCGGCGCGTGCGCCGTTTTACGCAGGACCAGAGCTTCCGCACGCAGGACGACATGATCGCCGCGTTCGAGGATGTGCCGTCCGCGATTGCCAATACCGTTGAAATTGCCAAGCGCTGCAATCTGACGCTGGAACTCGGCAAGCCGAAGCTGCCGCTGTTCCCGACACCGGACGGCATGTCGCTCGACGACTACCTCGTGCAGTTGTCCAAGGAGGGCCTGGAGACACGCCTCGCGCTGCTGTTCCCGGACGAGGCCGAGCGTGACAAGCAGCGGCCCGAGTATTACAAGCGTCTGGACTTCGAGACCGGCACGATCATCAAGATGGGCTTCCCCGGCTACTTCCTGATCGTGGCCGACTTCATTCAGTGGGCAAAGAACAATGGCGTGCCGGTCGGTCCGGGCCGGGGCTCGGGCGCCGGTTCGCTCGTTGCCTACGCGCTGGGCATTACCGACCTCGACCCGCTCAAGTACAACCTGCTGTTCGAGCGATTCCTGAACCCGGAACGCGTCTCGATGCCCGACTTCGATATCGACTTCTGTCAGGACGGTCGCGATCGCGTCATTCAGTACGTGAAGGACAAATACGGCGCGGACGCCGTCTCGCAGATCGCCACCTTCGGATCGATGGCGGCGAAGGCGGCCGTGCGCGACGTGGGGCGTGTGCTCGATCTCGGCTACAACTTTGTCGACGGCATCTCCAAGCTGATCCCGTTCAAGCCGGGCAAGCACGTCACCATCGAGGACGCCCTCAAGGAAGAACCCCAACTCGCCGAGCGCTACCAGACGGAAGACGAGGTCAAGCAGCTCATCGAGCTGGCGCAGCGCGTGGAAGGGCTCACGCGTAACGTCGGCATGCACGCGGGTGGCGTGCTGATCGCCCCGGGCAAGCTCACCGACTTCTGCCCGCTCTACACGCAAGGCAGTGGCGAAGACGCCAGCGGCGTGGTGAGCCAGTACGACAAGGACGACGTGGAAGCGGTCGGCCTCGTGAAGTTCGACTTTCTTGGCCTGACGACCCTCACGATCCTGAATTGGGCCGAGCGCTACATCAAGCGCCTGCACCCGGAGATGGCGGACTGGTCGCTCGATCAGGTCTCGCTCACCGATCCGGCAGCGTTCAGCATTCTGAAGAAGGCCAACACGGTTGCGGTGTTCCAGCTGGAAAGCCGAGGCATGCAGGGCATGCTCAAAGACGCTCAGCCCGACCGCTTCGAGGACATCATCGCGCTGGTGGCGTTGTATCGTCCGGGCCCGATGGACCTGATTCCGAGTTTCTGCGCGCGTAAGCACGGCCGCGAAAAGACGGAATACCCGGATCCGCGCGTCGAGCCGGTGCTCCAGGAGACCTACGGCATCATGGTCTACCAGGAGCAGGTGATGCAGATGGCGCAGATCATCGGCGGTTATTCGCTCGGTGGCGCCGACTTGCTGCGTCGTGCGATGGGTAAGAAGAAGGCCGAGGAAATGGCCGAGCACCGGGAGATTTTCGCCAAGGGTGCCGCTGAGAATGGACTCACGCGCGAAAAGTCGGACGAAATCTTCGACTTGATGGAAAAGTTCGCGGGCTACGGCTTCAACAAGTCGCACGCCGCCGCGTATGCGCTGCTCGCCTACTACACCGCATGGCTCAAGGCGCACCATCCCGCCGAATTCATGGCCGCCAACATGAGCTTGGCCATGGACGACACGGACAAGGTCAAGATCCTCTACGAAGATTGTCTGTCGCCGGCCAACGGACTCGGCGTGCTGCCCCCGGACGTCAATGTCTCGGCCTATCGGTTCGAACCGGCAGACTCGAAGACGGTGCGCTACGGTCTGGGCGCGATCAAGGGCAGCGGCCAGTCGGCCATCGAGGAAATCCTTCGCGCGCGTGAGGACAAGCCGTTCACCGACCTGTTCGACTTCTGCGCGCGTATCGACCGTCGCGTGGTGAATCGCCGCACGATCGAAGCCCTGATCCGTGCCGGTGCGTTCGATTCCATTCACCCGAACCGGGCGCAGTTGATGGCGTCCGTGCCGATGGCGATGGAAGCGGCCGATCAGGCGAGTGCCGCTGCCAACCAGGTCAGCCTGTTCGACCTTGGCGATGAAAGCCTGCAAGCGCCGCTCGAACTGGCGGACGTGCCGGCGTGGACCGACAAGCGCAAGTTGCAGGAAGAGAAGCAGGCGCTCGGTTTCTACCTGTCGGGCCACATGTTCGATTCGTACGCGGAAGAGGTTCGCCGTTTCGTGCGCACGCGTATTCGCGACCTGTCCGAAGGTCGCGACCGGCTCGTGGCCGGCGTGATCTCCAGCATGCGCACCATGATGACGCAGCGCGGGAAGATGCTGATCGTGCAGTTGGACGACGGCACGGGCACGCTCGAAGTGACGATCTTCAACGAACAGTTCGAAGCGAACAAGCATCTGTTCAAGGAAGACGAACTCCTGATCGTGCATGGCAATGCGCGCCCCGACAGCTTTACGGGCGGGCTGCGCTTCACGGTGGAGAGCCTGATGGATCTCGGCCGGGCGCGGGCGCGATACGCGCGGGCGCTCAAGCTGTCGTTCAACGGCAACGCGGACTGGAACCGTCTGCGCGCCACGCTTCAGCCGCACTGCACGATGTACCGTGTCGCAGCGATGGCCGGGGCGGGCGGCGGCGGCTTCAATGGTGGCGGTGGCGGTGGCGGTGGCGGCAATGGCGGCGGCGGTTTCGGTCGACGCAATGGCAATGGCGATGGCGACGCAGACAAGCAGACCGGCTTGCCCGTGCACATCGTGTATCGCCGCCCCGACGCCGAGTGCGAGTCCCGTCTCGGCGACGACTGGAAGGTCCAGCCCGGCGATGAATTGCTCGGCGAGCTTCGCCAGTGGCTCACGACCGGCTCGGTGCAGGTCATCTATTGATGCATTGGGGCATGGGGCATGGCGCATTGAGCGGATGAGCGCACGCGATGACGCCGTTCGCCCTCCGCTCTCTGTCATTGGCCGCCCGCCGTACATGGCACGAAGCTCGACGTTCGACACAATAAGGAATTCCGGATGTTCTCCATCATCGTTCCGACCTGGAACAACCTCGCCTTGCTGCAGCTTTGCGTGCGCAGCATTCGCCAGAATTCGCGCCATGCGCATCAGATCATCGTGCATGTCAACGACGGGTCGGACGGTTCGCTCGACTGGGTCAGGGCCGAGGGCATCGAGCATACGGCGTCGCCCGACAACATCGGTATCTGCTACGCGGTGAATCAGGCAGCGGCGCTCGCGCGCGAGAAGTACATCGTCTATCTCAATGACGACATGTACTGTTGCCCCGGCTGGGACACAGCGCTGATCGAACGCGCCGAAGCCCAGCCCGACAAGGCGTTCATGCTCTCGGGCACGATGATCGAGCCGGTCGATACGGGGAACCCGTGTGTGCTGGTGCATGACTTCGGACGCGACGCCGACAAGTTCGATGAGGCAGGATTGCTCGCGGCGGTGCCGACCTACAACAAACCCGACTGGTTCGGTGCGACCTGGCCGCCGACGCTCGTGCACCGCGACTGGTGGTTCCTCGTTGGCGGCTACAGCACTGAACTGAGCCCGGGCATGAGCAGCGACAACGACTTCTCGATGAAGATGTGGGCGGCAGGCGCGCGACGCTTCGTCGGCGTTGGTGCGAGCCTTGTCTATCACTTCCAGTGCAAGAGCACGGGCAAGGTCGTGAAGAACGACGGGCGCACGCAGTTCCTGCGCAAGTGGGGTATCACGCAGTCGATCTTCGACCGCTACTACCTGCGTCGCGGCTCAGCGGTGCCGGTGGGCAGCGATGGCCGTCTGGGCGAACCGGTCGAAGACAGCAAGCTGCGCTGGCAGTTGTTCCGCTCGCGCATCAAGCGCGCGCTGGCGAAGTAGGGTAGTGCGTCGGCTGACTGACGCTCAATGAAGAACGGACGCCCATGGCGTCCGTTCTCGCATTTGTCGCCCACGTGCATCGGCTACCGTGACCTCCGTCAGACGTCGCCACGCCGCAGCAACGCGTACTTGAGAAAGGCACTCCGGGCATTCATGCGAGCGATGGCCGCGCCGGTCGCGCCGTCGAGAAAGCCGCGTCGCAGCACATAGGTGCGAACGAACGCCCATCCGCCGTTGATCCACGGTTTGAGCGGTGACACCCGTTTGCCGCGCAACGCCATTTCTTTTGCACCGGCACGCGCATACCGCTGAACTTTGTCCTCGACCTGACGCGCTTCGGTATAGCTGTAATGCAGCAGATGGTGGGCGAGCGTGCCGATCTCGCCGTCAACGATCACGCGCTCATGCACGAGATTGTCGGAAAAGCGCCCGGCCTCGCGGCGAAAGAGCCGCAGTACGTAATCCGGATACCATCCGCAATGTTTCACCCAATGGCCAAGAAACTGCGACAGACGCGGCATGCGATAGCCGGTGTGCGTCCCCTGCGCGATGGCAGCGGCAATATCGGCGGCCAGCTCCGGCGTCACGCGTTCATCGGCGTCGAGCGAGAGCACCCAGGACTGCGTGGCAAGCGACAGGGCGCGATTTTTCTGCGGGCCGAAGCCGGGCCAGTCGGGGGTGACGTGCACTTCGGCCCCCTGAGCGCGTGCGATGTCCGCCGTGCCGTCCGTACTCGCGTTGTCGAGGACCACGATCTGCGTGGCGATCGCGTTGACCGAGGCAATGCAGTCGGCAATGTTGTGGCGTTCGTTGCGCGTGAGAATCGTGACGGTCAGAGGCAGGCGTGGCATGGGCGGGCGAGGTATAAGCGGGCGTGGTATCAGCGGGCGCGGTATGAACCGGCGTGAGTCCGTGTGCGATTGGCGTCAGGCAGATCACGCATTGAGCAGTTCGACCAGTGCTTCGCCATAGCGCTCGATCTTCGCCTCGCCCAGACCGGTGATATCCACCAGCCCCTCGCGGTGGCGAGGACGGCGCTGCGCAAGCTCCCGTAACGTGCGGTCATGCAGGATAACGTAGGCCGGCACCGCCTGCGTCTTGGCAATGTCCTGCCGCCACGCGCGAAGCTTTTCGAACAACTGCTGGTCGGCAACGTCCAGTTCGATGGCAGGTGTCGACGCGTATCCCGCAAAGCGGCTCTTTTTGCCGGCGGTCGGCCGCTGCTGGCGGCGCAGCGATACGGTGGTTTCCCCCTTGAGTACGGGACGTGCCGCGGCATTGAGCGTGAGCGCGCCGTACTGGCTGCTGTCCGGCTCGATGATACCGTGGGCGATCAGTTGACGAAACACCGCCCGCCAGCCCTGATCGTCCATTTCACCGCCCACGCCGAAGGTCGGCAGGCTTTCATGCCCGAACTGACGGATCTTGTCGGTGCTGCGCCCACGCAGCAAGTCGACGAGATGTCCGGCACCGAAGCGCTGACCGGTGCGCAGAATGGCCGAGAGTGCCTTCTGCGCCGCGATGGTGCCATCGAAGACTTCCGGCGGATTCAGACACACGTCGCAGTTGCCGCACGGCTCGCTGGCTTCGCCGAAGTACGACAGCAGCACCGTGCGACGGCAACGCGGGGCTTCGCAATAGCCGAGCAACGCGTCGAGCTTCTGGCGCTCGATGCGCTTTTGCAACTCGGACGCGTTCGATTCGTCGATGCGGCTGCGATGCACCACGACGTCGTTCAGGCCATAGGTCATCCAGGCTTCGGCCGGCTCCCCGTCGCGTCCGGCGCGCCCCGTCTCCTGATAATAAGCTTCGAGACTCTTGGGCAGATCGAGGTGGGCGACGAAGCGCACATCCGGCTTGTCGATGCCCATGCCGAAGGCGACGGTCGCCGCCATGACCAGCCCTTCCTCGCGCAGGAAACGCTGCTGGTGCGTGCGGCGCACCTCCGCGTCGAGCCCGGCGTGATAAGGCAACGCCGGAATCCCCTGCGTTTCGAGCCAGGCAGCGGTCTCTTCCACCTTCTTGCGCGACAGGCAGTACACGATGCCGGCCTCGCCGCGATGCCGCGCCAGAAACGCCAGCAATTGCTTGCGCGGGTTGTCCCGGTCGACGATTTCGTAGCGGATATTCGGCCGGTCGAAGCTGGAGACGAACAAACGCGCTTCGGTCAGCCCCAGACGTGTCTGAATTTCCTCGCGCGTGGCGGTGTCGGCTGTTGCCGTGAGCGCGATGCGAGGCACCCGAGGGTAGCGCTCATGCAGCGCGGACAACTGAATGTATTCCGGACGGAAGTCATGCCCCCATTGCGACACGCAGTGGGCTTCGTCGATGGCAAAGAGCGCCAGCTGACCCCGCTCGTCGAGCCGATCCAGGAGGTTGAGGAAGCGCTCGGTCAGCAGTCGTTCGGGCGCGACATACAGCAGGTCGAGTTCGCCGCGCGAGGCGCGCCGCTCGATGTCGAGCGCCTCGTCGAAGGCCAGGCTCGAATTCAGATAGGCGGCGCGCACCCCGGCCTGAAGCAGGGCATCGACCTGATCCTGCATGAGTGCAATGAGCGGGGAGACGACGATGCCGATGCCCGGGCGCAACAGCGCGGGAATCTGGTAGCAGAGTGACTTGCCGCCGCCCGTGGGCATGAGCACGAGTGCATCGCCCCCGTCGGCCACATGGTCGACGATGGCGGCCTGATCGCCACGGAATGCGTTATAGCCGAATACGGTACGGAGAACTTCGAGTGCGCTTGCCATGCGCCGGAGTATACCGGTTCCACCCTCCGTCCGGCGCGCCGAGGGGCCCGGAGATTGGGCATTGTGGGGGGCATTGTGAAGATTTTGCGGCGGCGTCCGAGTCCGGTTCGGACACGTCCCGGCGGGACGGCGCGGTACGTTAGAATAGCGGTTTTCCTGCCGTCCCCGACTTACATGAGCGCACCGCACAAGCCCGCCGGACCGATTCTGCGACGTCTGCTGGGCTATCTCCAGCCGTATTGGCACATGGGCCTGCTGGCCGTTCTCGCCATGGCGCTGGTGGCGGGAACCGAAGCCGCGATTCCGGCAGTCCTCAAGCCGGTGCTCGATAAAGGCTTTTCCGGCGGCGATCCGTGGAAGCTCTGGTATGTGCCGGCGGCCGTGATCGGGCTGGCCGTGATTCGGGGGCTCGCGCAGTATTCGGCCAACTACATGCTGTCGTGGGTCTCGAACCGGGTGTTGCTCGATCTGCGTGTGCGCATGTTCGAGCGTTTGCTCCATGCCCCGGCGTCGTACTACCAGCGCGAGACGACCAGTACGCTGATCAATGCGATCGTCTACGAGGTCAATCAGGTGCTCGGCGTGCTGACCACCGTGCTCATAACGCTCGTGCGCGACTCGCTGACCGTCATCGGCCTGCTGGGCTATCTGTTCTATCTGAACTGGCGCCTCACGCTCGTCGTGGCCGTCATTCTGCCGTTCATCGGCTGGCTGGTCGGCAAGATCAACCGCCGCCTGCGCCGTCTGAACCGCGAGCAGCAGACACTGACCAATGCGCTGTCCTATGTAGTCGAAGAGGCGGTCGGCGGCTACAAGGTCGTGAAGATCCACAACGGCGAAGAGTACGAGAAGTCCCGCTTCGACAAGATGACCAGCACGCTGCGCGGTTATGCCATGCGCGTGACGGTCTCGGGCGGTCTGGCACAGCCGGTCACGCAGGCGCTGGCCTCGCTGGCGCTGGCGATCGTCATTACGGTGGCGATGATCGAATCGTCGTCCGGCGAGATGACCGTGGGCGGGTTCACCGCTTTCGTCACCGCACTGCTGCTCGTCGTGTCGCCGCTCAAGCATCTGATGGACGTGAATCAGCCGCTGCAACGCGGTGTGACGGCCGCCGAGCTGATCTTCGAAGTCATGGACGTGGAGGTCGAGCCGAGCGGCGGCGAACGTACGCTCGATCGCGCCAAGGGCCGTGTAACGTTCGATCAGGTGAGTTTTCACTACGGCGCGAGCGAGCGCCCGACGCTGGACAACATTTCGCTGGACGTCGCACCGGGTGAGATGGTCGCGCTGGTCGGCCCTTCGGGCAGCGGCAAGACGACGATGGTCAATCTCGTGCCGCGCTTCTTCGACCCCACAGGCGGGCGCATTCTGCTCGACGGTATTGCGCTGAGCGATCTGCGTCTGGCCGATCTGCGTCGTCAGATCGCATTCGTGAGCCAGGACGTCGTCTTGTTCAACGACACGATCGCGGCGAACGTCGCCTACGGCCAGGAAGTCGATGCCGAGCGCGTGCAGGCCGCATTGCGCGCCGCCAATCTGGCCGATGCCGTTGCCTCGATGCCCGACGGCGTGAACACGATGGTGGGCGACAACGGCATGCGACTGTCGGGCGGACAGCGCCAGCGTCTGGCGATCGCCCGCGCCATCTACAAGGACGCGCCGATTCTGATTCTGGACGAAGCGACGTCGGCGCTGGATTCCGAGTCGGAGCGTCACGTGCAGGCAGCGCTGGAAGTGCTGATGGAAGGCCGCACCACGCTGGTGATCGCGCATCGCTTGTCTACCATCGAGCGCGCGGACCGCATCGTGGTGCTGGAGCAGGGGCGTATCGTGGAGCAGGGCTCGCATCAGGAACTCGTGGCGCATAATGGCCTTTACGCCCATCTGCACCGCATCCAGTACGCGCAGCAACAGGAAGCCTGACGTTTTGTCATTGCGATGCTTCGACGGGCCGATGGGGTGCGCAGTGAGACCCATGAGGCTCATGAAGCCCGTGAGACCAAGGAGACCAAGGAGACCATGATGAGCCAGCCGCCGATCAGCCGTTTTCCCGTGCCGGACCTTGCCTCGTTGCCGGCGGATATCCGCGCGCGTATCGACGAGGTTCATGAAAAGGCTGGCTTCATCCCGAACGTTTTTCTGACGCTGGCCCATCGCCCGGACGAATTCCGCGCGTTTTTCGCCTATCACGATGCGTTGATGCTCAAGGAAGGCAACCTGAGCAAGGGCGAGCGCGAGATGATCGTGGTGGCGACCAGCGCCGTGAACCAGTGCCTCTATTGCGTGGTGGCGCACGGGGCGCTGGTGCGCATTTATGAGAAGCAGCCGTTGCTGGCCGATCAGGTGGCTGTCAACTATCTGAAGGCGGACCTGACCGATCGCCAGAAGGCGATTCTGGCGTATGCGCTGAAGGTCTGCGAGCGTTCACATGAGGTGAACGACGACGATTACGCCACGCTGCGCCGCCACGGCCTGCATGACGAGGACATCTGGGACATCGCTGCGATCACGGCGTTTTTCGGTATGTCCAACCGCATCGCGAATGCGATTTCGATGCGGCCGAATGACGAATTTTTCCTGATGGGACGTGTGCCGCGCAAGTAAGGCCGCTCCCTCACTCATTTTGCTTACCCCATGATCTTCGTGACTGGTGGCGCCGGCTTCATCGGCGCAAATTTCGTTCTGGACTGGCTTGCGCAACACGATGAGCCGGTGCTGACCATCGACAAGCTGACGTACGCGGGCAACCTCGCCAATCTGGCGAGCGTCGAGCACGACGCACGTCATCGATTCGCGCAGGTCGACATCTGCGACCGGGCGGCGCTCGATCGTTTGTATGCGGAGCATCGTCCGCGCGCCGTGCTGCACTTCGCGGCGGAGAGTCACGTCGACCGCTCCATTCACGGGCCGGGCGATTTCGTGCAGACGAACGTGGTCGGCACGTTCACGATGCTCGAAGCGGCGCGCGCTTACTGGAGTGCACTCGAAGGCGAAGCACGTGAAAACTTCCGTTTTCTGCATGTGTCGACGGACGAGGTCTACGGCTCGCTGAGCCCGACCGATCCTGCGTTCACCGAGACCACGCCTTACGCGCCGAACAGCCCGTATTCGGCGTCCAAGGCGGGCTCCGATCACCTCGTGCGGGCGTATCACCACACGTATGGCCTGCCGGTGCTCACGACCAACTGCTCGAACAACTACGGTCCGTACCAGTTTCCCGAAAAGCTCATCCCGCTGGTCATCGCCAATGCACTGGCCGGCAAGCCTCTGCCCATCTATGGCGACGGCAGCAACGTGCGCGACTGGCTGTATGTCGGCGACCACTGTTCTGCCATCCGCGAAGTGCTGGACAAGGGCACGCCGGGCGAGGTCTATAACGTGGGCGGCTGGAACGAGCAGAACAACCTGTCGGTCGTGAAGCACCTTTGCCAGTTGCTCGACGAGCTTGCGCCGCGTGCCGACGGCAAGTCGTATGCCGATCAGGTGACGTTCGTCACGGACCGCCCGGGTCATGATCGTCGGTACGCCATCGACGCGCGCAAGCTTGAGCGCGAACTGGGCTGGCGTCCGGCGCACACGTTCGAGACCGGCATGCGCAAGACAGTGCAGTGGTATCTCGCCAATGGCGAATGGGTGCGTCAGGTGCAATCCGGCGAATATCAGCGCTGGATCGAGACGCATTATCGTGATCAAGGCGGGGATCGAACTCAGGGGCGGGACGCCAAAGCCGCCCCGACGGGAGGTGCGGCATGACGACGAGACGCAAGGGCATCATTCTCGCGGGCGGGTCCGGCACCCGCCTGTATCCGGCGACGCTGGCGGTATCGAAGCAACTGCTTCCCGTCTACGACAAGCCGATGATCTACTATCCGCTCACCACGCTGATGCTCGCGGGCATTCGCGATGTGCTCGTCATCTCCACCCCGCAGGACACGCCGCGCTTCGAGCAGTTGCTCGGCGACGGCAGCCAGTGGGGACTGAACATCCAGTACGCGGTGCAGCCGTCTCCCGATGGTCTGGCACAGGCGTTCCTGATCGGTGCGGATTTCATCGGCAACGATCCGTGCGCGCTCGTGCTGGGCGACAACCTGTTCTATGGTCACGATTTCGCGGCGTTGCTGAGTGCGGCGAACCGGCAAACGGACGGCGCGACCGTGTTCGCTTATCCGGTGAACGACCCGGAGCGCTACGGCGTGGTGACGTTCGACGACTCGGGGCGCGCGATCGAACTGATCGAAAAGCCCACGCAGCCGAAGTCGCGCTACGCAGTCACCGGCTTGTACTTCTGCGATAACGACGTGATCGACATTGCGCGCACGATCCGGCCTTCGGCGCGTGGCGAGCTGGAAATCACCGACGTCAACAACGAGTATCTGAAGCGCGGCAAGCTCAACGTGCAGATCATGGGACGCGGCTACGCGTGGCTCGATACCGGTACGCATGAATCGATGCTCGAAGCGAGCACGTTCATTCAGACGATCGAATCGCGCCAGGGGCTGAAGGTCGCATGTCCCGAGGAAATTGCGTATCGACGCGGGTGGATCGATGCCGCTGCGATCGAGACGCTGGCACAGCCCCTCGCGAAGACGGGCTACGGCCAGTACCTCCTGTCGATGTTGCGCGAGCGGGTGTTCTGATCGCCGTCTGACACGAAACGTATGCGACCCCTGTGCACCTCTGCTCGCCCCTAGATCCCTACCGGTAATTCCCATGCAAGTCACTCCTACCGCGATCCCGGCCGTGTGCGTCATCGAACCCAAGGTGTTCGGCGATTCGCGCGGCTATTTCTTCGAGAGCTTCAATCAGCGTAACTTCGACGATGCGCTCGGCGAAACGCTCACGTTCGTGCAGGACAACCAGTCGCGCTCGGTGCGCGGCGTGCTGCGCGGCCTGCATTACCAGATCAGGCAGCCGCAGGGAAAACTCGTGCGCGTGTTGCACGGCGAGATCTACGACGTCGCGGTCGATATCCGAGAAGGTTCGCCGACGTTCGGTAAGTGGGTGGCAGAGCGGATCAGCGCCGAGAACAAGAAGCAGCTATGGATTCCGGCCGGTTTCGCCCACGGCTTCGTGGTGACGTCGGAGACGGCAGAAGTGCTCTACAAGACGACGGACTACTGGGCGCCGCAATTCGAGCGTTGCATTCGCTGGGATGACCCGACGCTGGCAATTCCCTGGCCGCTGGACGGTATGACGCCGACCGTCTCGGACAAGGACCGCCAGGGCATGCCGTTCGCGCAGTACAAGCACGAAGACTGATCCCCGTGTACGCCGGTCGGGCCGTATTGAACGTGATTGACGGCAGGCTGGCCGCAATGGCCGCAATCGCCGCAATGGTCACTTCATGAGCGAGGTCAGCTAACGGAGGACGACCCGGCGGCCGACGTTTTTTCGGCCGTCTGCGCGCCGCGACTCGCGCTCGGTGATTCGGTGCTGGCTGACGTGGGGGATGTGGCCACTGCCGTCGAGGTTTCCCCCGTCACCCGCAGCACACGCACGTAACGCAGCCCCAGCGGCTCGAAGCGCGCAGCTAGCGCGTCGGCCACGGTTTGCGACGCGGCTTCCATGCTGCCATCGCCTGCACCGGCACGTGCCGGTTCGTCCAGTCCTTCGACGATCACGTCGGCTTCCAGCCCGTTATCGAGGTAATGCAGCATGACGTCATGCAACGCGAGCGCATTGGCCCGGCAAAGCAGTTCCGCCGCGCCGACGACGACCGCGCGCGCAGGCCATTGTTGCAGCGCGGTGCCCTTGGTGTCGCTTTCCGGATCGACATGCACCAGCACGTCGAGAATCTGCGGCTCGGCCATGGCGGCTGCACGCGCCTGTTCTGCGATGTAGTGACCTTCGGACACCGACAGGCGCGCGTCGACGAGGATGTGCACATCCACCACGATTTCATCGCCCATGCGGCGCGTGCGCAACATGTCGATGGCGCGCACGCCGGGGGTATCGAGCAGGCGCTGACGGATGGAGATGGTGGTTGCATCGTCGACCCCGCGATCGATCAGGTCCTGAAGCGCGTTCCAGCCGAACTTCCAGCCGGTGCGTCCGATCATCAGGCCCACGAGCGCGGCAGCGAGTGGATCGAGGATACGATAGCCCGCCAGGTTGCCCAGAATGCCGCAGGCGACGACGAGCGATGAGAGGGCGTCAGAGCGCGCATGCCACGCATTGGCAACGAGCATCGCGGAGCGCACGCGCTGTGCCGCGCGCAGCATGTAGCGAAACAGACCTTCCTTGCTCACGAGCACCACGACGGCGACGACCAGCGCGATGACATGCACCTCCGGAATCTCTTCCGGATGCAGCAGGCGCTCGATGCCGCGCCACAGCATGCCGGCGCCTACGGCGAGCAGGATCACGCCGAGAAAGAGCGACGCGGCGTTCTCGTAGCGGCTGTGTCCGTAGGGGTGATCGGCGTCAGGGGCGCGGGCGCTGCCGCGTGCGGCGGCGAGCACGACGAAGTCGGAGACGATGTCCGAGAGCGAATGGATGCCGTCGGCGATCAGGGCCTGGGAACGCGCGAACACCCCGATGACGATCTGCGCCGTCGTGAGCACCACGTTGACCCAGATACTGACCCAGGTCGAATGGCGTGCGACGGCGTGTTTGTCGAGCGCCTCGCTCGATGCTGCCAGATTATCGTAGTTCGAATAGGGCATGGCCAGGACGTGCGCGTCGGGCGCGACGAAATCGGATCGATCTCGTATTGTATTGCGGTTGCCCGAATGTGCCAGCCGCGCCGTCCCGAGGGCGCGTCGTACCGGGCCGCGCCGCCCACCCGGCAGCGCGACCGATTCGCCGTCGTCTTCCCTTCAAAGACTCACCGATGCTGCTGACACACCACGCCGTACCATCCGAGTCCCTTGTAGGTTTCATAGCCGGGTGTCGCAGCGAACGCGACGGTCGTGCGTTTGACCGGGTCGGTGTAGAAGCCGCTCGTCGCCCCGTCGGTACGCAGGTGAAAAGTTTCGCTGAGCACGCCTTGCCCGTCAGAGCTTGCAATCACGCGGAACGAGGAGTCCACGATCATGCACCGCGTGCGTGCCCATTCTTCGTCGCTCAGTCGCACGCCTTTGACGACGGCTTCGGCTTGCGGCGCCCAGTCGAAGAAGATGACCAGTGCGCCCAGCACCCGGCCATCGGCCAGTCCGTTCTCCCGAATGGCGGTCGAGTAGGTCGCGACCTGTGCGTGCCTTAGATGCGCGAGCGTCTGGATGTCGCTCGCGACGTAATCGGCGCCGCTGCGTGTCTTGAGCGCGGCCTTGAACCAGCCGGCGTCCGCGACATTGCTGCCCATGACCGGATAGTCCGAGCGTCGGCCGTTGGCCACGACCACGCCCTGGGCATCGATCACCCAGAGATCCTTGTAGACGGTATAGCTGTCCAGAATGACGCCGAGGCGATCCGCCGCATGCGCTGCCGCCTCGGGATGCGGATCCGTCAGGCACGTGACGACCGCCGAGTCAGTCGCCCACCAGCGCACGTCGCACGATCGTTCGTAGAGGTTGCGGTCGACGACATCGATCATGTTGAGCGCGAGGTCGGCACAGCGTTGACCGTCGTGCCCGCCCATTCGCTCGATCATGAGGTCGCCGAGTTCCGTGAGTTCCTTGAGTGAGCCGGTCAGCTCCTTGTTGAGCGAATCGGTCACCTCGCCGATGCGCTTCGAGACGAGCTTGACCTGATTGGCCACGACGGCGAAGCCCTTGCCCGCATTGCCTGCACGGGCTGCTTCGATCAACGCGTTGAGTGCGAGAAATGTCGTCTCACGGTTGATCTCGTTGATGTCGCCGATCTTGCTGACTGCCAGCTTCCTCACTGCGTGGGTCAGATCGACAATTGCTTTTGGATTCGCCATTTGTTTGCCCCTTTTTCGTCGTTATATTTAAGCGTTTAAACGCAAGAACCGGGCCACGTGGCGATCATGACCGGTTGTGGTGCAACAGGGGCGATGAAAAGCAGGGAGGGGCGCAGGGTAGGCGGGTGAGCATGCCCAATGAAGGTGCCTGCGCGCACCGGGAGAGGGAGCGGATACTCCCGGTGCTTTGGTGTCCTGATGGATTTACATCAGAATGATGTCGTACTGCTCCTGATGGAACGACGATTCGACTTGCAGCGAGATGGGCTTGCCGATGAAGTCGATCAGCATGGCGAGATGTTGCGATTCCTCTTCGAGGAACAGATCGACCACTTCCTGCGAGGCAATCAGCCGGAACTCGCGCGGATTGAATTGACGTGATTCGCGCAGGATCTCGCGCAGGATGTCGTAGCACAGGGTTCGCGGCGTCTTGACCTGGCCCTTGCCCTGGCACACCGCGCATGGCTCGCACAGCACGTGGGCGAGCGACTCGCGCGTGCGTTTGCGCGTCATCTCCACCAGCCCCAGCTGCGAGAATCCGTTCACCGTGATGCGGGTGCGGTCTCGCGCGAGCGCCTTCTTCAGTTCGGCGAGCACCGAGTCGCGATGCTCGGCGCTTTCCATATCGATGAAGTCGATGATGATGATCCCGCCGAGATTGCGCAGACGCAGCTGACGCGCAATCATCAGCGCCGCTTCGAGGTTCGTCTTGAAGATCGTGTCGTCGAAGTTGCGCGCGCCGACGTAGCCACCGGTGTTCACGTCGATGGTCGTCATCGCTTCGGTCTGGTCGATCATCAGATACCCGCCGGACTTCAGGTCGACGCGACGCGACAGCGCCCGCTCGATTTCCGTCTCCACGTTGTACAGATCGAACAGGGGGCGCTCGCCCGTGTAATGCGTGAGCTTGCCGAGCACCGCCGGCGTGTAGGTGGTCGCGAACTCGGCCAGTTTCTGATACGTCTCGCGCGAGTCGACCAGAATCTTGCCCGTCTCCTCATGCACGAAGTCACGCAGCACACGCTGCGCGAGATTGAGGTCCTGATAGAGCAGGGAGGGGGCCGGCACGCGCGTGCTCTGCTCGCCGATGGTCTGCCATGACTTGCGCAGATAGGCGATGTCGTTGGCCAGTTCGGCGTCGGCGGCGTCTTCCGCAATCGTGCGGACGATGAAGCCGCCTTTCTCATCGGCCGGCACCAGCGCCTGAATCTTGCTGCGCAGCGCTTCGCGCTCGGCTTCGCTCTCGATGCGCTGCGAGATGCCGATGTGCGGTTCCTGCGGCAGATAGACGAGCGTGCGCCCGGCAATGCTGATCTGTGTCGAGAGCCGCGCGCCCTTGGTGCCGATGGGGTCCTTGATGACCTGCACCATCAGCGTCTGTCCCTCGAAGACGGTCTTCTCGATGGGCGGCTGCGGATGCGGCACGGACGTGTCGTTGCTGGTGCGCGGATGCCAGATGTCGGCTACGTGCAGGAACGCCGCGCGCTCCAGTCCGATATCGATGAAGGCCGACTGCATGCCCGGAAGCACGCGCACGACTTTGCCCAGATAGATGTTGCCGACCAGGCCGCGCGAGAGCGTGCGCTCGATGTGCAGTTCCTGCACGGCGCCGAGCTGCATGAGCGCCACACGGGTTTCCTGTGGCGTGATGTTGACCAGAATGTCTTCGTTCATAAATTGTCGACCGGACTCGGAATGCTTGGGCATCGGGTTGCGTCAGAAGTCGACGCCCGCCTGGCGCAACAGCGCGGCGGTCTCGCACAACGGCAACCCCATGATGCCGGAGTAGCTGCCGTCGATGCGCATGACGAACTCGGCGGCCTTGCCCTGGATACCATACGCGCCGGCCTTGCCGCGTGGCTCTCCCGAGGCGACGTAGCGCTCGATTTCTTCCCGGCGAAGCGGGCGGAACCAGACGTGCGAAATGTTGACTGCCTGATGGATCTGGCCGTCCGCACATACGGCAACGGCGGTCAGCACGCGATGGCGGGTGCCTGACAGGCGCGCCAGAACGGCGCGAGCGTCGGCATCGTCGAACGGCTTGCCGAGGATGGTGCCGTCCAGGCACACGGTGGTATCGGCCGCGAGAATCGGGGCGCCCGGCAGCCCGGCGCGGGCCAGACGGGCAACCGCGGCCTCCGCCTTGGCGCGCGTGACGCGCTGTACGTAATCGTCAGGCGGCTCCCCGGGCAGCACGGCTTCGAGCGCTTCGGCGTCCTCGTCGGCATGAGGCAACAACAGCTCGAAACGAACGCCGAGCTGCTGCAACAGTTCCTGACGGCGGGGGCTTTGCGACGCGAGATAGATGTACGGCATGGCGGCTTGACTTGAATTCGTCCAGCCCGGCACACGTCTTTGCATGGATTTGCAGCACGCGCACCGGGCCGCTGGATGGGCTGGGCGAGGGGAACGCCCTATTATGCCGCCTTGCGCCCGCCCCCGCCAGCGTGTGACGGGGGCGCGGCGTGCCGTTCATTGCCGAGGGCTCAGCGCTCGTCGAGGAAATCCGCACCGATCAGGTCGATGCGGTCGGTGCAGATGGCGTCCACGCCCCACGCCGCCAGCTCGCGAGCGCGCGCCGGTTCGTTGACCGTGTAGACCAGCATATGCAGGCCGGCCGCCTTGATCTGCGCGACTTGCGGGCCGTCGAGGTGCTTGTGGCTCGCATGCAGCGTTACGGTGCCCAGCTTGCGGGCATCCTCGCGCCAGTGGGTCGGCACGGCCTCGTACAGCATGCCGCGCGGCAGTTCCGGCACGGCAGCAGCCGCCGCTTCGAGCGCCTCGTAAGAGAACGAGGAGAGCAACGGGGCCTGCGGCTGACCTGCCCAAAGCGTTTTGACCGCCTCGGCCACCAACTTGCCGGTCTCGGCCTCACGGCCCGGACATGGCTTGATCTCGACGTTGGCGGCCAGGCCGAGCGACAGGCATCGCTCGGCGACCTGCGCCAGCGTGGGCATGACCTGTCCGGCGAAGCGTCCGTCAGCGCCGAACCAGCTGCCGGCGTCGAGCTTTTCGATCTCGGCGTAGGTCATCTGCGCCGCAGGACCCCGCCCGTTGCTGGTGCGATCGACCGTGTCGTCGTGCAGCAGGAAGACGACGTTGTCCGCCGAGAGCTTGGCGTCGAACTCGACCATGCGCAGACCGAGCGAGGCCCCCATCTCGAATGCCGCCACCGTGTTTTCCGGCGCAAGCTTGCCGCCGCCGCGATGCGAGACGATGCGCGGATACGGCCAGTCGCGCCACAAATGGGCAGATGCTGAACTATCGCTCATCGCGCTTACGCCTCGACTCGTTTGCCCGTCGACGGATCGAACAGGTGCAGCGCCTTGGCCGAGATGGCCAGCGGCACGATCGTCCCGGCGGCCGGACGCAGTTCGTGGGGCAGGCGTACCGTCACCGCCTGCTCGCCCCAGCGGCCGTGCAACAGATTGTCGGCCCCGAGCAGTTCGAGCTGATCGACGTTGATGCTCGTCTGCGCGGCGAATGCGCCCAGCCCGTTGTGCTGTTCGGCGGGCACCAGATGCTCCGGGCGCACGCCGAGCACGAGTTCGCGGTTCGCGTGCGCCATGCTCGTGGGCGGCAGGCGCAGCGCCGGGCCGCCTTCGATCTGGAAGGTGCGGCCTTCCGGGTCGACACGTCCTTTGAGCAGGTTCATCGCGGGCGAGCCCATGAAGCTGGCGACGAACAGCGAGGCGGGGCGCTCGTAGACGTCCGTGGGTGTGCCGATCTGCTCGGCGTAGCCCTTGTTCATGACGATCACGCGATCGGCCAGCGTCATGGCTTCGACCTGATCGTGGGTGACGTACAGGCTCGTGGTCTTCAGGCGCTTGTGCAGACGCTGGATTTCGAGACGCATCTGCACGCGCAGCTTGGCGTCCAGGTTCGAGAGCGGTTCGTCGAACAGGAACACGGCCGGTTCGCGCACGATGGCGCGGCCCATGGCCACGCGCTGGCGCTGTCCGCCCGAGAGCTCGCGCGGCTTGCGCGCCAGCAGGGGCTCCAGTTCCAGAATGCGCGCGGCCGCGAGCACACGCTCGTCGATCGTCTTCTTGTCGATGCCGCGAATCCTCAGGCCGTACGACATGTTCTGACGTACGTCCATGTGCGGGTACAGCGCGTAGTTCTGGAACACCATCGCGATGTTGCGATCCTTCGGTTCCAGCTGATTGACGACCTGCGAGCCGATGAGGATGCTGCCTTCGCTCACCGATTCGAGACCGGCGACCATGCGCAGCAGCGTCGACTTGCCGCAGCCCGACGGGCCGACGATGACCACGAACTCGCCGTCTTCGATGTCGATGTCGACACCGTGCAGCACGTAGTTCTTCTGGTCGTAGGTTTTCTTGACGCTATGGAGTTTGAGATTTGCCATGATTACTTTTCCGAATCGACCAGACCGCGCACGAACCAGCGTTGCATCAGCAGCACCACCGCCAGGGGCGGCAGCATGGCGAGCAGCGTGGCGCTCATGACGAGTTGCCATTGCGTGGCGGTATCACCACTGCCGATCATGCTCTTGATACCCACGACCGCCGTCGTCATCTCGGGCGCATTGGTCACGAGAATCGGCCACAGATACTGATTCCAGCCATAGATGAAGGTGATGACGAAGAGCGCGGCGATGTTCGTCTTCGACAGCGGCAGGACCACGTCGAAGAAGAAACGCATCGGACCGGCGCCGTCGATACGCGCGGCTTCGACGAGCTCGTCGGGTAGCGTCATGAAGAACTGTCGGAACAGGAACGTGGCCGTGGCCGACGCGATCAGCGGCACGGTCAGACCGGCATAGCTGTTGATGAGGCCGAGGTTCGAAATCACCTGCACCGTCGGGAAAATCCGCACTTCGACTGGCAGCATCAGCGTGGCGAAGATGAGCCAGAAGAACAGGTTGCGCAGGGGAAAGCGGAAGTACACGATGGCAAACGCCGACAGGATCGAGACCGAAATCTTGCCGATCGTGACGACCAGTGCCATGAACAGGCTGTTGCCGAGCATCATGCCGAACGGCATGGCGGCGTTGCCCGTGCCAGATCCCCACACGGTGGCGAAGTTCTCGAGCAGGTGCGTGCTCGGAATGAGCGACAAAGGAACGTTGAAGACTTCGCTCTCGTTCATGGTGGCGGCGACGAACGCCACATAGAGCGGGAAGACGACCAGCAACACGCCGATTATCAGCATGACGTGGCAGAAGATATCCAGGCCGCGACGGTTCTCGATCATGCGTATTGCACCTTGCGTTCGATGAATCGGAACTGCACGACCGTGAGCACGATGACAATCGCCATCAGTACCACCGACTGGGCAGCGGAGCTGCCGAGGTCGAGCCCCTTGAAGCCTTCCGAGTAGATCTTGTAGATCAGCGTCATGGTCGACTGGCCCGGGCCGCCGCCGGTCGCCGCGTCGATCACCGGGAAGGTGTCGAAGAACGAGTAGACGAGGTTGACCACGAGCAGGAAGAACGTGGTCGGCGAGATCAGCGGCAGCACCAGCCCGAAGAAACGCCGGATCGGCCCTGCGCCGTCAATCGCGGCGGCTTCCACCAGCGAGCGCGGAATCGCCTGCAAGCCGGCGTAGAAGAACAGGAAGTTGTAGCTGATCTGCTTCCAGATCGACGCGAGGACGACGAGGAACATCGCCTGGCCGCCATTGAGCGCGTGGTTCCATTCGATGCCGAGCTTCGCGAGGCCATAGGTGACCAGACCGATACTCGGGTTGAACAGGAAGGCCCACAGCACCGCGGCAATCGCGGGCGCGACGGCGTACGGCCAGATCAGCAGCGTCTGGTAGGTCCGCTTGCCACGCGTGACGCGGTCGGCCATTGCCGCGAGCAGCAGCGAGATGACCAGACCGCAGACCGTGACCAGTCCACTGAAAATCATGGTGGTGCGAAACGATGCGAGATAGAGCGAGTCGCTCCACAGCGCAGTGAAATTGGCGAATCCGACGAACTCGCTCGACAGCCCGAAGGCGTCCTGCGTCGATGTCGATTGCCACAGTGCCTCGCCCGCAGGCCACAGGAAGAAGACAACGGTGATGAACAGCTGCGGGGCTACAAGAGCGTAGGGCAGCCAGCCGGTGCCGAAGCGAGGGCGTTCTCTGGAGGTGTGCGCCATAACGTAGTGACCAAAAAAAAACCAACCCGGCCCGCATTTCACGCGAGCCGGGGTGGAGTCATTGTAACGTCACGATTCATGCGTCGAATGCAGGAAAAGCCCCGGCATTGCGCGCGTAATCGTGCGTTCGCCGAGCTTTAGCTGCCTTGCTTCGCGAAGCGGGCCAGCAGGTCGTCGCCACGTTGCACCGCCTTGTCGAGCGCGGCTTTGGGCGTTTGCTTGCCGGCCCACACGCCTTCGAGTTCCTCGTCGACGACCGTACGGATCTGCGGCATGTTGCCCAGACGCAGACCGCGCGTGTACGGCAGCGGATCCTTGTTGAGCATTTGCTTGATGGCCGTGTCGGCGCCCGGGTTCTTCGCGTAGAAGCCCTGCTTTTCGGTCAGCTCGTAGGCGGCCTTGGTCACCGGCAGGTAACCGGTGTCCTGATGCCACTTGGCGGCGACCGCCGGCGAGGCGAGGTAGTTCAGGAACTTGGCCACGCCCTTGTACTCGGCGGCCGACTTGCCGGCGAGCACCCACAGGCTGGCGCCGCCGATGATCGCGTTCTGCGGCGCGCCCTTCACGTCGGCGTCGTACGGCATCATGCCCACGCCGTAGCTGAACTTGGCGTACTTGCCGATGTTGGCGAGCGCGCCCGACGTCGTCATGGCGATACCGCAGTCGCCGCTGTAGAACTTCGAGGTCACTTCGTCCTTGCGGCCCACGTACGTGAACGAGCCTTCCTTGGCCATGTCGGCCAGGAACTGGATGTGCTTGACCTGTTGCGGGCCGTTAAAGGACAGCTTGGCATCGAGACCGCCGAAACCGTTGTCCTTCGTGGCGTACGGCAGGGCATGCCACGCGCTGTAGTTCTCCAGCTGCGTCCAGCCTTGCCAGCCCATGGTGAAGCCGCACGACATGCCCGAAGCCTTGAGCTTTTCGGCATCGGCCTTCACGTCGGCCCAGGTCTTGGGCGGTTTGTTCGGATCGAGGCCGGCCTTCTTGAAGGCGTCCTTGTTGTAGTACAGCACCGGTGTCGAGCTGTTGAACGGCATCGAGATCAGGTGGTTGGTCTTGCCGTCGGTGTAATAGCCCGCGATGGCCGGCACGAACGCCTTTTCGTCGAACGACTCGCCGGCGTCCTTCATGACTTCCCACACCGGCTTCACGGCCTTCTTGGCCTGAATCATGGTGGCGGTGCCCACTTCGTACACCTGGAGAATGGCCGGGGCGTTACCGGCGCGGAAAGCCGCAATGCCAGCGGCCAGACCCTGCTCGTAGTTGCCCTTGTAGATCGGGACGATCTTGTAGTCGCTTTGCGACGCGTTGAAGTCGGCGGCGATCTGGTTGACGCGATCGCCGAGGGCCGATTCCATCGAATGCCAGAATTGGATTTCCGTGGCGGCGAGGGCCGACGTGCTCATGCCGAGTGCCAGTGCGGCGCCAACGCCGGCGAGGGCGAACGTGCGCAGGGAAGGTTGCTTCATACCAATCTCCGGGGGTTCACGAGAAGTCGAGGGTCCTTTTTTGTCGACGGACCCTGCTTGTTCGCGGTGCGAACTGAGTAGCGCCGCGTAGACTAACACGTCACTGTGATTTTTCCATTCGCGCTGCACAACGGGTGTTGCACGCGAGTGCAATGCGGGGATTGACAGGTGACGCAGTCGCCCGGCCAGCAACGCAGAGAGCGGCCTCCGCAATGCCATACAACGATGCATTGCGCGGCGCCGACGCCCTGTGACTTATGGCTGTCTTATTGCGCGGTCATATAGAGAAGGCGCGTAAGACGGCATCAGGAGGATGCCGCATCCGTATCACACGCGATGGTAGGGGTGATTGGCATTGATGCTCCACGCGCGGTAGAGCTGCTCGGCGAGCAGGACACGCACCATACCGTGCGGCAGGGTGAGGCTGGACAGGCGAATGAGCGTATCGGCGCGGGACTTGAGCGTCGGATCCAGCCCGTCGGCCCCGCCGATCACGAAGGCGACGTCACGCCCGTCCTGCTGCCAGCCGGTGAGCGACTGTGCGAGACGCATGGTCGTGAGATCCTGACCGCGTTCGTCCAGACATACCAGACGGCAGCCGCGCGGCAAAGCCGCCTCGATGCGCTGCGCTTCGGCGGCCATGACGGTCTCGGCGGTGCGGGAGTTGGAGCGTTGCTCCGGCTTGATTTCCTTGAGTTCGATGCGCAGCTCAGGGGGCATGCGCTTGGCGTACTCGGCGAAGGCGGTTTCGATCCAGCCGGGCATCTTGTGCCCGACTGCGAGGATGAACAGACGCATATCGGCGAAATCGCGCGGGCGTCTTACTTGCTGGCCTTGCGACGCGCGGGCGCCTTTTGCGCGGGCGCTTCGTCGCCGTCGTCATCCGGGTCTTCGCCGTCGTCGACGGCGCTCACGTCGGACTTCACGCCGGCCTTGGTACCGGCGGCCTTCAGGCGCACGGGCTTCTCGCCCCAGATTTCTTCGAGGTTGTAGTACTGACGCAGCGCCGGTTGCATGATGTGCACGATGGCGTCGCCCGTGTCGACCAGCACCCATTCGCCCACGTCTTCGCCTTCCATGCTGACGATGTCGCCGCCCGCGGCCTTGACCTTGTCGCGCACGCTGGCGGCAAGGGCCTTGGTCTGGCGGTTGGAGGTACCGCTCGCGATGATCACGCGCTCGAACAGGGCAGTGAGGTGCTCGGTGTTGAACACCTTGATGTCCTGGGCCTTGACGTCTTCGAGGGCGTCGACGATCAGGCGCTGAAGTTTACGAATTTCCATAGTGCGTCTTTTGGGTGAAACAGGGGGCGCCGGACAGCGGCCCAGCCATGTCGTGGCGGGCCGTCAGGCGCGATACAGGTGTTGCGCGCGGATGTACTGCCACACGGGTTCGGGCAGGTTTGCCGGGGGCGTGGCCGCGTCTTGCGCGTGCGCCAGCGTGGCGCGCAACTCGGTGGCGGATATGTCGACGGCCAGTGAGTCGTCGATCAGGATGCCGCCGCATGGCGTGGATTGTACCCCGAGCGCGGACTTTTCCCGTTCGGCGAAGACTTCACGCAGGATCGGGGACGCCGTCTCACGGCTGAAACCGGGCCGCGCCGCCGCGCAGATATGGGCGTAGTCGAAGAGTTCGCGCCAGGCGTGCCACGTGTCGAGCCGCACGAGCTGGTCCGAGCCGATGAGCAGCGAGAGCGACGCTTCGGGGCCGAGATCGCGCCGCATGTCGCGCAACGTGTCGACGGTATAGCTCGGCCCGGCGCGCTCGATCTCGCGCGTGCTGACGATTACCTGTGTCGAAGGATGAGAGACGGCCAGCCCGGCGGCGAGACCTTGCGCGGCCAGGCGTGTCATCGCAAGCCGGTGTTCCGCGGCGGTGCTGCCCTGCTTTTGCGGCTGCTGACCTGCCGGCATCAGAATCAGTTCGTCGAGCGCGAGCGTGCGGGCAAAGAGCGCGCCCAGCGCGAGATGGCCGGTGTGGATCGGATCGAACGTGCCGCCCAGCACGCCGATGCGTCGAACGGCGTGGGGCGGCGTGGCGGACATTCCAGACATTCCGGACGTACCGGACATTCCGGATGTCGAAGCAGAAGTAACGGTCATGCGCTGTCGGCCTTCAGACCCACTCGCGACGCACGAGGAAGTCGGTGTAGAGCTTCGCCTCCTGGGTGTCGGGCTCCGGCTTCCAGTCGTAGTGCCACTTCACGATCGGCGGCATCGACATGAGGATGGATTCGGTGCGACCGCCTGATTGCAGGCCGAAGTGCGTGCCGCGATCCCACACCAGATTGAATTCGACGTAGCGTCCGCGCCGGTGCGCCTGGAAGTCGCGCTCGCGCTCGCCGTACGGCATGCCGCGGCGGCGCTCCACGATGGGTACGTAGGCGTCGAGGAAGGCGTCGCCCACGCTCTGCATGACGGCGAAGCCCGTCTCGAAACCGCCACCGGAGAAGTCGTCGAAGAAGATGCCGCCGATGCCGCGCGGCTCCTGACGGTGTTTCAGGTAGAAATAGTCGTCGCACCAGGCCTTGAAGCGGGGGTACCACGTGGCGTCGAACGGATCGAGCGCATCCTTGCAAGTCTGGTGGAAGTGCTTGCAGTCGTCTTCGAACGCGTAGTACGGCGTGAGGTCCATGCCACCGCCGAACCAGAACGCGGGCAGTTCGCCCGGGGCGGTGGCAATCAGGATTCGCACGTTGAAGTGCACTGTGGGGCAATACGGGTTGCGCGGATGCAGCACGAGCGAGACGCCCAGGGCTTCGAAGCCGCGTCCGGCCAGCTCGGGCCGCGAGGCGCTGGCCGAGGCGGGCAGCTTGTCGCCGATCACGTGGGAAAAGTTCACGCCGCCGCGCTCGAAGAAGTCGCCGTCGTCGAGCACCCGGGTGCGGCCGTCACCTCGCAGGGGGCTGTCGGCCGGACGTTGCCAGTCGTCGACGAAGAAGCGCTTGCCATCGAGGCGCTCCAGCGTTTCGACGATCTTGTCCTGAAGCCCGAGCAGATAAGTGCGTACCGCAGCCGTGTCCGGCGCTTGCGCGGCGTCTTGCGCTGTCATTCTGTGACGTCCCTTGCGTGGTAAATGTGACGAATTTACCCGCGATTGTACCGGGACGGGGCCACAGGCGGGCGGCGGGCGTCTCGGCCGACGCCGCCCGGATGATCTGTGTCAAACGCGGACGCCCGACCTCAGCACATCAGGACGCCGGTGCGTTGGGCAGCGTGCCTGCCGGGGCCGTACCGCCTGCGCCCGGCACGATGGGCGGCACCGCGCTGGTGGCGCCAGCCGGTGCGCCGGGCACGCCCGGCGGCGGCATGAGGATCTGACGCGTTGCGGGCACCGGCCAGTGCGCCGTGCCGCCGACTTCGGCGATGGCCTTGTTGGTGTCGAAATACACCTGCCAGTAATCGCGGTTATGGCAGTACGGCCGCACCGCCAGCACCGGCCCGGACGGATTGAATTCAAGGATTTCCACGTCCACGCCGGGCTTTTCCACCACATTCGGGATCTGCGCGACGCGCGCCTTCAGCCGAGCAACGGCATCCTGCACGTCGACCGTGTGGGCGAGTTGTGCCGTGAGGTCCACCCGGCGGTACGCATTGGCGTCGTACACCGTGATGTTGTCGCCGAAGACTTTCGTGTTGCCGACATACACCCGCAGGTTGTCTGCCGTCGTGAGCGTGGTGACGAACAGGCCGATTTCCTCGACCACGCCCGTCACACCGCCCGCGCTGATCATGTCGCCCGTCTTGAACGGACGCAGCACGATGAGGAAGATGCCCGAGGCGAAGTTCGACAGAAGGCCGGACCATGCCGCACCGATGGCGATACCGGCGGCCGCGAGCAGGGCAGCGAACGAGGTTGTCTCGATACCGCAGACGCTGAGGATGGAGAGAATGAGCGCAATGCGCAACGCAATGCGCAGCGACGACTCGGTGTAGCGAACGAGGGTGGGATCGATGTGGCGACGGGTCATCGCGCCGCGCACGAGCCGCGCGACCAGATTGATGACGATGCCGCCGATGATCCAGATGACGACGGCCATCACGATCTTCAGGCCGAACGGCACCAGATAATCGTTGACCAGCTTATCGAGGTCGAACATGTAAGTCTCCGTCGAGCGAGGGGTCTGTCGGGAAAACTGCATGAATTCCGCCGGGGCTGGCCGGATGCGGGTCGCCGGGAAGTGAACTTCCAGTGTCACGCGACGCCAGCGTGCCAATTTGCCCTGCGCTTGTCAATCGCAGCGCTTGGCGGATGTGACGGTCCCCAAAGCGTTCCGGCTCGCCGATAGCGCCCCCGGTGCCCCGTCCAAAAGACAACGGCCCGGAAGACGTGAAGTCCTCCGGGCCGTTGTCCTTGTTACCGAATCGCGTTGCGGTGCGCCGACCGACCGACGCTCACCGCCTCGTTCCGGCTAGCTCCCGCTTATTCCGGCTTGCGCGCCAGGGCGCGGTTGCCGATGTCGTGACGATACTGCATGCCGTCGAAATTGATCTGGTTGACGGTCTGGTAGGCCACGCTTTGCGCGCCACGCACGGTATCCGACAGACCGACCACGCACAGCACGCGCCCGCCGGTGACCTGAAGCACGTCGTTCTCGAGCTGGGTGCCCGCATGGAACGTCACGCACTCGTCGGTCTCCGCCGGGATTTCCGAGATGCGGTCGCCCTTGCGCGGCGTGTCCGGGTAGCCGTGGGCGGCGAGCACCACGCCCAGCGCATAACGACGGTCCCAGTCGAGTTCGATCTTGTCGAGCGTGCCGGCGATCGCGTGTTCGACCACCACCGAGAAGTCGCCCTTGAGTCGCGCCATGATCGGCTGCGTTTCCGGGTCGCCCATGCGGCAGTTGAATTCGAGCGTCTTGACGTTGCCGTCTGCATCGATCATCAGGCCGGCATACAGGAAGCCGGTGAAGCGAATGCCGTCGGTCTCCATGCCGCGCACGGTCGGCATGATGATCTCGCGCATGACGCGTGCGTGGATCTGCGGCGTGACGATCGGCGCGGGCGAGTAAGCCCCCATGCCGCCGGTGTTCGGGCCCTGATCGTTGTCCAGCAGGCGCTTGTGATCCTGCGAGGTAGCGAGCGGCAGTACATTCTTGCCGTCGACCATCACGATGAAGCTGGCTTCCTCGCCCTGGAGGAACTCCTCGATCACCACGCGTGCGCCGGCGTCGCCGAGCTTGTTGTCCGCGAGCATCATGTCCACGGCGTTGTGCGCTTCTTCGAGCGACATCGCCACGACCACGCCCTTGCCGGCGGCCAGACCGTCGGCCTTGATGACGATCGGTGCGCCCTTGGCATCGATGTAGGCGTGTGCGGCGGCCGCGTCGGCGAAGGTCTCGTAATCGGCCGTCGGGATGCCGTGACGCTTCATGAACGCCTTGGCAAAGTCCTTCGACGATTCGAGTTGTGCGGCTTCCTTCGTCGGGCCGAAGATCTTCAGGCCACGGGCGCGGAAGATATTGACGATACCGGCGGCGAGCGGCGTTTCCGGACCCACCACGGTGAGCGCAATGCCTTCGCGTGCGGCGAATTCGGCGAGCACGTTCGGGTCGCTGATCGGCACGTTGCGCAGGCGCTCGTCGAGCGCCGTGCCGCCGTTACCCGGCGCGACATAGACCAGTTGGATACGCGGCGATTGGGCAAGCTTCCAGGCCAGCGCGTGTTCGCGGCCACCCGAGCCCACAACCAGAATTTTCATCTTATTCCTCGATGACGGCGTTGGTGAATACGTCCTGCACGTCGTCGAGGTTTTCGAGCGCGTCGAGCAGCTTTTGCATCTTCACGGCGTCATCGCCGGTGAAGACCACTTCGGTTTGCGGCTTCATCGTGACTTCCGCGACTTCGGCCTTCAGACCCGCGGCTTCGAGCTTGTCCTTCACCGACTGGAAATCGTTGGGCGGGCATACGACCTCGAAACTGCCGTCGTCGTTCGTGATGACGTCGTCGGCGCCGGCGTCGAGCGCCACTTCCATCAGCTTGTCTTCCGGGGTTTCCGGCGAGAACAGGAACTGGCCGCAATGCGTGAAGAGGAATGCCACCGAACCGTCGGTACCCATGTTGCCGCCGAACTTCGAGAAGGCATGGCGCACTTCCGCCACCGTGCGAACGCGGTTGTCCGTCATGGTGTCGACGATCACCGCAGCACCGTTGATGCCATAGCCTTCGTAGCGGATCTCTTCGTAGTTCGCGCCGTCCAGACCGCCCACGCCGCGATCGATCGCGCGCTTGACGTTGTCCTTGGGCATGTTGGCGTCCGCGGCCTTTTCCACGGCCAGGCGCAGGCGCGGGTTGCTGTCGGCGTCCCCCCCGCCCAGACGGGCCGCGACCGTGATTTCCTTGATCAGACGTGTCCAGACTTTACCGCGCTTGGCATCTGCCGCTGCCTTCTTGTGCTTGATGTTGGCCCATTTGCTATGACCCGCCATGAATTTCTCCGTCGTGCCGCGCTGTGCGGCGAAGTATGCTCTGCCGGCCCGCGCAGTGCGGCGCGGCCAACCGTTGAAACGGGAGCGCCCGCCACCACCGGGGTCGCGGGCGCCGATTGTCCAGCCGCCCCGTTGCCTCACACGGATCCGGTCGATCTCAGGGGCATTTCGGGGCGGTGCAGTCCGAGCGGCGATACCTGCCGCTATAATCGGAGGCAATTTTATCATGCCGCCGCACCGTGCCACGGGTGTTTGCTGCGCCGTGTCACGAGCCGCGCCGTGTCTACCGCCGAGGTCTCGCATGCCCAAGAAGCCCGTGCCGTCGCAAGTGTCGTCTTCCGCGACACCCCCCGCCACGTCGGCGGCAGCCGTTGCCGCCCCGTCCGCCCCCTCGGCAAGTTCAGCGAGTTCGGCAAGTTCGGCTCACGATCCCGGTGAACTGCTCGTCATCGCGCGCAATGCTCAGCATGTGCTGGGATTGTTGCCCGCCATGGGCAATCGCCATGGACTCATTACCGGCGCGACCGGCACCGGCAAGACCGTGACGCTCCAGGTCATTGCGCAGGCCTTCTCCGACATCGGCGTGCCCGTTTTCCTGGCGGACGTCAAAGGCGACCTGACCGGCATTACACAGCCGGGGGTGGAGACGCCCAAGCTCAAGGAGCGCATCGCAAATCTCGGCTTCGACACGCCCGACTGGCATGGCAGCCCGGCCACGCTCTGGGACGTCTTCGGCGAGCAGGGCCACCCGGTGCGGGCCACCGTCTCGGACCTCGGCCCGCTGCTGCTGGCCCGCCTGCTCGGCCTGAACGAGACGCAGACCGGGGTGCTCAATCTCGTCTTCAAGATCGCCGACGACAATGGCCTGCTGTTGCTCGACAGCAAGGATCTGCGCGCGATGCTCCAGCACGTAGGCGATAACGCATCGACCTTCACGACCCAGTACGGCAACATCTCTGCGGCCTCGGTCGGCGCGATCCAGCGCGGGCTGCTCACGCTGGAGCAGCAAGGCGCCGACAAGTTCTTCGGCGAGCCGATGCTCAACATCGAAGACTTCATGCAGACGGACGCGCAGGGGCGTGGCGTCGTCAACATTCTGGCGGCCGACAAACTGCTCGCCGCGCCACGCATCTACGCCACCTTCCTGCTCTGGCTGCTGGCGGAACTGTTCGAGCGCCTGCCGGAAGTCGGCGATCCGGACAAACCGAAACTCGTCTTTTTCTTCGACGAGGCGCACCTGCTGTTCAATGAGGCGCCCAAGCCGTTGCTCGAACGCATCGAGCAAATGGTTCGCCTGATTCGCTCCAAGGGCGTTGGCGTGTATTTCGTCACCCAAAATCCGGTCGACGTGCCCGACACGGTGCTCGGCCAGTTGGGCAACCGCGTGCAGCACGCCCTGCGGGCCTACTCGCCACGCGATCAGAAGGCGGTGAAGGTGGCCGCTCAGACCATGCGCGCGAATCCGTCGCTCGATATCGAGACGGTCATCGGCGAGTTGGGCGTGGGCGAGGCGCTGGTGTCGCTGCTCGACGAGAAAGGGCGTCCGGCGGTAACCGAGCGCGCTTATGTCTCGCCGCCCGCGTCGCGCATCGGGCCGATCACCTCGCAGGAACGCGCGGCGTTGATGGCGGCGTCGCTGGTCGCGGGGGTGTACGAGAAGGCGGTGGACCGCGAGTCGGCGTATGAAAAACTCGTCGGACGCACGCAGGCCCGGCAAACGGACGGTTCTGCCGCGCCCGACGGTGGCGCCACGGTCCCGCAAGGCGGTGGTACATCGGCAGGCACATCGGCCGGAGCCTCGGGCGGCGGCCTGCTCGACGCGCTGGGCGGGCTGCTGGGCGGCAAGGGCGGATCGCGCAGCAAGGACACCCCCGTAGAAGCCATGGTCAAGAGCACGATGCGCACGGTCGGTAGCCAGTTGGGGCGCGAGATCGTTCGCGGCGTACTGGGCAGCATTCTGGGCGGCAGTCGGCGCAGGTAAGGTGCAGCTAAGGCGCCGGTACGCGTCAAGGTCGTACTCAGGTGATGTCGCGGCGCTGCACGACGCACGCGGCATCGCCCATCCAACAATAAAAAGGAAAAGGATCCTCCCCAAGACGATGTCCCTGAAATCTTCGCTGGAGCCGGTGCGCACCGGCGTCGCTCACGATCCGCTATGGCTGCGCGCCGCGCCGCTCATCTTCCTGTTCCTGTGGTCGGTCGGCTTCACCGTCGCCAAGATCGGTCTGGACTATGCCGATCCGCTGACCTTCCTGGCGTTGCGCTACGGTCTTGTGCTCGTGCTGCTCGCGCCGCTGGCGATCGTCATGCGTCCCCCGCTGCCGAAGACGGCGGCTGCCTGGGGGCATCTCGTCGTGATCGGTCTGCTGATTCAGGCACTGTACTTCAGCATGACGTATCTGTCCCTGCGGCTCGGTGTGTCGGCGGGCAGCGTGGCGCTGATCACGTCGCTGCAACCGATTCTCGTGGCGTTGGCGGTGCCGCATCTGGTCGGCGAGCGCGTCAGCGGCCTGAACTGGATCGGGCTCGGACTGGGACTGGCGGGCGCGGCGCTCGTCATCGTGGCCCGCTCGGCGGTGGAGGCGACTTCGGCGCTGGGGCTGGTGCTCACGTTCGTGGCGCTTGGGGCGATCACCTGCGGCACGCTGTACGAAAAGCGCTTCGGGCTGGGCCAGCACCCGATTACGTCGAATCTGGTGCAGTACGCCGTGGGGTTCGCGGCAACGCTGCCGCTCGCGTGGTGGCTCGAACCGATGCGCGTCGACTGGACGTGGCAACTCGGGCTCACGCTGGTCTATCTCGTGATCGGCAATTCCATCGTGGCGATTTCGCTATTGCTGGCGATGATCCGGCGCGGGGAGGCGTCGCGTGTGTCGGCGTTGTTCTTCCTCGTGCCGCCCGCAGCGGCGCTCGCCGCATGGCTGATGGTCGGGGAGCACATGCCGCCGCTGGCGTGGGGCGGAATGGTGCTGGCGGCCATCGGTGTGGCGATGGCCACGCGCCGCAGGGCGTCGCGCGGCCCGAGCCAATAAAAAAGCCCCGGGAGACCGGGGCTTTTATCGTCAGTTCTTGGTGCCGAACAGGCGGTCGCCTGCGTCGCCCAGACCCGGAATGATGTAGGCGTGATCGTCCAGACGCTCATCGAGCGAAGCGACGTACAACTTCACGCCCGGGTGCGCGTCGTGCAACACCTTCACGCCTTCCGGTGCGGCCACCAGCGCGAGAAACGCAATGTTCTCCTCGGCCACGCCGCGCTTGACCAGCACGTCCACGGCATGGACGGCCGAATAACCGGTCGCCACCATCGGGTCGCACAGAATGAAGCGACGATCGTTCACGTCCGGCAGGCGCACGAGATATTCCACCGGGCGATGCTGTTCGTCGCGGTACACGCCGATGTGGCCCACACGTGCCGAGGGCACCAGGTCGAGCAGACCGTCGCTCATGCCCACGCCGGCACGCAGCACCGGCACGATCGCGAGCTTCTTGCCGGCGATGACGGGGGCATCCATTTCCACCATCGGCGTATCGATGCGCTCGGTCGTGAGCGGCAGATCGCGCGTGATCTCGTAGCCCATGAGCAGCGTGATTTCGCGCAACAGGCCGCGAAACGTGCGCGTCGACGTTTCCTTGTCGCGCATGTGCGAGAGCTTGTGCTGGATCAGGGGGTGATCGCAGATGAAGAGATTCGGGAAGCGGGTGTCTTGTTTCATGGCAGGCAATGTGAGGCTGGGCCACCGGATCGGAATGTCACGGTATAGCGCGCATGGCCGCGATTTTAGCCGATGCGGGCGAGGCCGGTCCGGGTTTTGGTCCGCCGCCGTATGTCCCGACACTCAGCGGCAGGCGCGCGATTCCCTTAGAATCGCTGCAAGACGGCTGCACAGCAGCCTATCGCCAATGCATCAATTGTCTTGAAGGTTGACCATGGATCTGGGTATCAAGGGCCGCACCGCGCTGGTGTGCGGCGCGAGCAAGGGGCTGGGGCGTGCCTGCGCCCAGGCGCTGGCCGAGGCGGGCGTCAACGTCGTGATCGTCGCGCGCACGGCCGACGCGCTCGACGCCGCCGCCAGCGAGATCCGCACTGCCACGGGTGTGCAAGTGAGCGCCGTGGCCTGCGACATCACCACGCCGGAAGGCCGCGCGAAGGCGCTGGCCGCGTGCCCGCAGCCGGACATCCTCGTGACGAATGCTGGCGGTCCGCCGCCGGGCGACTTCCGCGACTGGCGGCGAGACGACTGGATCCGCGCGCTCGACGCCAACATGCTGACCCCCATCGAACTGATCAAGGCCACCGTGGACGGCATGATCTCCCGCGGCTTCGGACGGATCGTGAACATCACGTCCTCGGCCGTGAAGGCCCCCATCGACATTCTGGGCTTGTCCAATGGCGCCCGTTCAGGCCTGACCGGTTTCGTCGCGGGCATTGCACGTACGACGGTGGCGAACAACGTGACCATCAACAACCTGTTGCCTGGCGCGTTCGATACCGATCGTCTGAACGCGACCATGCAGGCGTCTGCGGCAAAGACGGGCCAGAGCGTCGAGGACGCGCGCGGCCAGCGCGCTGCGGCAATTCCTGCGCGGCGCTTCGGGCAGCCGGAAGAGTTCGGTGCAACCTGCGCCTTCCTTTGCAGCGCCAAGGCAGGCTACATCACCGGACAGAACATACTCATTGACGGCGGCGCTTATCCGGGCACGTTCTGATCCCGTACGAACGGTGACGCCTGCGTTCAACACTTACCTCACCCACATCAAGCTCAGGGAAGCGCATCGATGACGGTTTCAACGGTACCCAAAGTCCCCGCTGTTCGCATTGCCCTCATTGCCCACGACAAGAAGAAGGACGAGATCCTGGCAGTCGCGCGCGACTATGTCGACGTGCTGCGGCAATGCCGGCTTGTCGCCACGGGCACGACCGGCGGGCGCATTGCCAGCGAGCTGGGCCTCGACGTGGAGCGTATGCTCTCGGGCCCGCACGGCGGCGACTTGCAGATTGGCGCGCAACTCGCAGAGGGCCGCGTCGACATGGTGCTCTTCCTGCGTGACCCCATGACGCCGCAGCCGCATGAACCCGATATCAACGCGCTGGTGCGTGCGTGCGATGTGCACAACGTGCCGTGCGCGACGAACAGCGCGACGGCGCGTCTGTTGTTGGAGCAACTGATCGTGCGTCTGGCAAGGGAAGCAACGGAAGCGACGGCGCAGCCATCCGCCTGACGACAAACCCCACCCATCGAGAGAGAGAACGAGGATGACGAAAGCAATTCGTATCGAACAGAACGGCGGGCCGGAAGTGATGCAGTGGGTCGACGTCGAAGTCGGCGAACCGGGGCCGGGCGAAGCGCGGGTGCGCCATAACGCCGTCGGTCTGAACTACATCGACGTGTATTTCCGCACCGGTCTTTACCCGCAGCCGCTGCCTGCCGGATTGGGCATGGAAGCGGCTGGCGTGGTCGAAGCGGTGGGCGAGGGCGTGACGCATGTGAAGCCCGGTGACCGGGTCGCATACGCAAGCCGCCCGTGCGGCGCTTACTCGCAGGCGCGCGTGATGCCGGCGGCACCGCTCGTGCGCCTGCCGGAGACCGTCTCCGACGATCAGGCGGCGGCCATGATGCTCCAGGGCATGACGGCGCAATATCTGCTGCGTCGCGCGTATCCGGTCAAGGCAGGCGACACGATTCTGATTCATGCGGCCGCCGGCGGCGTGGGCCTGATCGTGTGTCAGTGGGCAAAGGCGCTCGGCGCGACGGTCATCGGCACCGTCGGCTCCGACGAGAAGGCGGCGCTGGTGCGTGCACACGGCTGCGATCACCCCATCGTCTATACGCGTGAGAACTTCGTCGAACGCGTGAAGGAGATCACTGGCGGCGAAGGTGTGCCCGTCGTCTACGACTCCATTGGCAAGGACACCTTCATGGGCTCGCTCGATTGCCTGCGTCCGCTGGGCATGATGGTGAACTTCGGCAATGCTTCCGGCCCCGTCGCGCAGATCAATACCAGCGATCTGGTCTCACGTGGATCGCTGTTCTTCACACGCCCGACGCTCTTCAACTACACCGCCAAGCGGGCCGATCTCGAAGCCACGGCGAACGAGTTGTTCGAGGTGGTCGGCAACGGCACCGTGAAGATCGAGGTCAACCAGCGATATGCGCTGTCCGACGTCGCGCAGGCGCACCGCGATCTCGAGTCGCGCAAGACCACCGGCTCGACCTTGCTCATGCCCTGAGTGTTTTGCCAGACGCCAGTCGCCAGTGGGAAAGGCAAGACGAAAAAGGGACGCCTCGGCGTCCCTTTTTCATTGTGGCGGGCTTGCCCGATATCAGGCGCGCTGCGTGAAAACGTGGGCGCGCGCGTCCTCGCGTACGTCCACCGGCAACCGTTTGATGAGCCAGTGGATGACCATGCCGATCACGACGACATCGTCGAGCAACCCGAACACCGGCACGAAGTCGGGAATCAGGTCGACGGGACTCACGAGATAGGCCGCGAGCAGCACCACGGCAGGCAGAAGCCAGCGCGGACGTCGCGGATCGCGGGCCGCATGCCACAGCACGCGGAAGTCATGACGGGCGATCTGCCACAGACGAAGAAAACGCTTCACTTGCAAACTCCTGGTACCAATGTGCTCGCCGACGCTCGTCGGTCCTGGCAAGCCATTCCTCATAAACGAGGATAACTTCGCGCAATATTCGGTGAATGTCGCGCAACTTGTCTCGATTATACGCGGCGAAAACAAGGCTCGTCTGGCCTGATCGGAAGGTGTCCGGCGCAGGAGCGACGCGTACTTCGCGTAACAGAAATCTTCGACATCGGCCGGGTGAGAGGGTTTCATCGTCCGTTCCATCATCAATTCGGCGCCTGTTGGAAGGCGCCTGCGCGACGCTCCGGTGTATGGCTGTGTGTGCCTGTGATTCCGGTAATGCGGTTGCGGCGGGATTGTGGCGGCGGGATAATTCCCGGGCCGACGTGGTCAATCCTTCTTTCCCCTTCGTCCTCACGACCTTTTCAGGACGCATTTCAAAGCCATCATGACCGACGCTCAAGATCCGAAATCGCCGAAGCCATCGCAGCCAACGCAGCCAACGCAGCCAACGTCGAGGCCCGAGTCCGATACGAGCAAGCCCACAGCGGCGCCGCCCGCGTCGGCGTCTCCTTCCACTCCCCCAGCCGCTTCATCGGCCTCCGGGCCGGAAGCCGGGAAAGTGAGCGGCTCGCCTGCCGATGCGCCCGCCACGAGCGGGTCGGAGTATGTCGAACCGGCCACGCCGTCGACGCCGCGCCCTACGGCCAAGCCCGTTGCCGGCACGGCTGAAGGGGCGCCGGACATGCCGCCGAACCCCGATACGCTCACACGTCCCGCGCCGCCCACGGAAGTCACCGCGTCGGCCGACGCGCAAGCCGAGAAGCCAACGGCACCTGAGTCTGCGGCAAAGCCCACGGGGCAAGGTTCTGCGGCTGAGGTGGCATCCGATCGCAATCCCATCGGTTCGTCGATACCGAAGTCGGGCGACGACGTCAAAGCAGCCGGTCTCGGCAGCGCCGGGGGCAACATCGGCGAAGCGGGAACGACCCGTGGCACCGCGGAAGCTGGAGGCGTGGGTGGCGGTGCTGCTGGTGGGGGGGAGCCGCCGCATCAGCCGTCGTTCGGTTCGGGCGCGCCGCGTCCCGGCAGTCCGGCTTCGATGGGCGGTCAGCCGTCGTATTTGCAGGCGGGCGATTCGCCGTGGTCGGTTCTGCGTCGCATCATGTCGGCGCGTTTTCGCGCCTGGTACGACCGCGCCGGACAGCGCATCACGCAGCGCACGCTGAAGATCGGGATCTCCGCGCGTATCTTCCACCCTGAGCCGGGCTCGAAGGGGCTGCGCAGCAAGACGCTGCAATACCTCGAAGAGTCGATCGCCCACTGGGTGATGTCGCGCGACGTGCTGGTGTTCATGATCCCGACGGTCGACACGCAGGGTTTGCTGCACCCGAGCCACATCCGTCTGCACGATTACGCGAAGCACCTCGACGGTCTGGTCTTGCAGGGCGGGGCGGATGTCTCCCCGCTGACCTATTCGGAAGTCGCGACGCGCCACGAATGGCAAGGCGATCGTATGCGCGACATGTACGAGCTTGAGCTGCTGCACGAGTTCGTGGAGCAGGGTAAGCCGATTCTGGGGGTGTGCCGTGGGTGCCAACTGATCAACGTGGCCTTCGGCGGCACGTTGCATCAGGACATCGCGACGGATTTGCCCGAGGCGATTCCGCACGTGACCGAAACGTATGAGCACAACCGACACACGCTCACGTTCCCCGAAGGGTCGTCGCTCGCGCAAATGCTCGCGCCGGTGGACGTGCCGATCGTCAACTCGATTCACCACCAGTCGGTGAAGACGCTCGGTCGTGATCTGAGTGTGGAGGCCGTGTGCGCGGAAGACGGCGTGGTTGAGGCGATTCGCTATCGCAAGGCGCCGTTCGTGATGGGCTTGCAGTGGCATCCGGAGTTTCACCGCGCGGGCGGTCCGGAGTTTCTGGATTGCACGCCGGTGCTGGATAACTTCCTGCGTGCGGCGCGCGAGACGCGCTTCTGACGTTATCGACGTGATGGGTGGCGCGCGGGGGATGCGCTGCCACTTCGAAATCCAGCGCAAAAAAAATGGCAGCCGCGAGGCTGCCATTTTCGTGTCAGGAACACCGGAAGACATCTCCGGTGTTCACGCCGCCTGGATTAGAAGCGGTGACGGATACCCGTGCCGACGACGGTTTGCGAGCTGGTCGACGACATACCGCCGGCAGCGCCGACACCAGCCGCCAGGCCCGTGCCTTCGTTGTCGGAGATGTGCTGGTACGAACCCGTCAGGTACACATCGGTGCGCTTCGACAGACGGTAGTCAGCTTGCAGCGTAACGGTGTGGAACTTCGGCTTCTTGTCCGTCGAATCTTGCTTGGCCATCGTGTACACGTACGCGGCCGACAGCGAGACTGCCGGGGTCAGCATGTAGCGACCGTTGACTTCGAAGTTGTCGAACTTCAGGCCGTCGTTGGCGAACGACACAGCGGTGCTGTTGTAGTTCAGACCCGTCAGACCTTGCAGTTGGGTGTGGGTGTACACCAGGCCGACCGTTGCCGGGCCGAAGGCGTAGTTACCACCGATACCCCAGACGCGTTGCTTCGACGACTGGAACACCGAGTCACCGCTGGCCGACGTATCGACTGCGCCGGTGGCGTTGTTGTTACCCGGATTGCCTTGGCGCTCCAAGTAAGCAGCAGCGACCGTGAACGGGCCGTTGGCGTAGTTCACGCCAGCGCTGAACGCACGGTTGTTGGCGAAGTCGCCAGCCTTGTTCGAGAAGCCATACAGGCCGCCGAAGGTCAGGCCGTTGTAGTTGGCGCTCGAGTACTTGACCGAGTTGTTCACACGGAACGAGTTGTTCGTGTTGTCGTTGTCATACGGGTGCGAAGCGATCGTGCCGCCGAACGACGAACCGTTCAGGGTCAGCGGTGCGAGGTAATCGACCAGCGAGTCGTACTGACGGCCGATCGTCACAGCGCCGAAGCGATCGTTCTGCAGGCCGACGAAGGCTTGACGACCGAACATGCGGTTGCCTTGCAGCGACGAGCCGTTAGCGATCGAGAAACCGTTTTCCAGCACGAAGATGGCCTTGTTACCGCCACCCAGGTCTTCCGAGCCCTTCAGGCCCCAACGGCTGCCGTTGACCAGACCGCTCGTTGCACGGAAGTTCTTCGAACCCGAAGCACCAACGGTGTTGGTCGAGTTGCTCGTGTAAGCGATGCCGGCGTCGATCAAGCCGTACAGGGTGACGCTGCTTTGTGCGTGCGCGGTCATCGAGAACGCGCCGACAACGGCCGCGGCAAGAAGAGTTTTTTTCATGGTTTAAGCTCCAGTAACGTGACACGAATCGCAGAATTCGCGTGTAAACAGAACGCGGCGAAACAGAACATGTCGAGGTGACGATGTGTCACTCGCGGACCCGAACAGCTATCGGCACTGCTCTGTTGACAGGGGGCAGTGTATGAGTCGATGTGACTCCCGCCTATTTCAGAATCCGCAAGAATCTATTTCAGATATGAAAAGAATCTGCGCGGCGCGTTGTAAAGCATTGTCTGGCAAGGGATTGGCTTGATTAAGCGTAGGTGAGAAATCACCCTGCAAGCGAAGTTTGTTGCGCTCGGGACACAGTGTGCTCTGCAAGCGAAAGCGCGTGCGAAGCGTTGCCAGCACACGTTTTGCGCGCGACATGCATGTTTTGTTTTGGTTCCGTCGCCGACGAATCACAACGGACGAGGCCGCCGCGCCCATCGCGCACATCGCGCATGGCATAAAAACGGTGAGTGAATGGCAATGCGACGAGGGCATCGCTCCGAGCGGCCAGTACCTTGGCGCAAGACGTTCCGATACACGGTGTCGATTATTGCTATATGAATAGCAACGTGAGGGATGTGCCGGGGTGTGTCATTGCGCCGCCATGTCGCTGTCAGGTGACCGACGTGCGCGCGCAATGTGCCGAATCCGAGATGTTTGCACGCGAGTGAATTTCCTGCGTGCCAAAAAGTGCTTTATTAATGGGGTTTTACGGACTATTGCGAGTCGCCGAATAATTCATTGCGTCGAATGATGACAATCAATCCGAGAGGCAGACCTATACTACGTTCCGCGAGAAGTAGACTTTTGCGTTGAGTGAAAAGTCTCCAAACCTTGGCGCGGCCTCATTGGCCGCGCTTTTTTTTGCTCGTCATTTTTGTGCGCCGGTGCGGGGGATGTGGCGTCAGGCGTAGTGCGCCGTCGTCAGTGCCTCGCCGCAATCGCGCACGTGCGGAATGCTCAACTGCTTGAGCTTTCGGTACAGCGATGCGCGACAGAAACCGAGCGTGCGCGCCGCTGCCGAAATGTTCCATCGATGTTGTGCGAGGGCGTGCAAAATGCGCTCGCGCTCCGAGTCCTGGCGGTCATCGTGCAAGCGAGGGGCGGCGTGCAGCGCAGGAAAGCGCGTCGCACAGGTCGTCTCCTTCTCCCGCACCTCGTCGTCGCGACGCAGGGTCGTCGCCACACGCAGAGGTGTTGCGTGCGGCGCGCCCGTCTGCAGAAACTCCGGCGGCAAATCGCTCACGCACAGCGTCTCGCCGCTCATCACCGCACACGCATAACGCAACGTCGCGCGCATCTGGCGCAGGTTGCCCGGCCATGCGTGCATGAGCAGTCGCGAGAGGGCCTCGGGCGACACGCGCGTGAGCGCCTGATCGACGGACAGTCCGGCCCACTCGTCGCACAGCATGCGCGCGATCAACTCGGTCTTGTCGTCACGCTCGCGCAGCGTGGGCAACGTCAACACGCCCACGGCAATCCGGTAGTAGAGGTCTTCACGAAATGTGCCCTGTGCCACGGCGTCTGTAAGATCCTGATGCGTCGCGCAGATCAGTTGCACGTCGACCGGCACCGGCTGGCTGGCCCCCAGCGGTGTCACTTCGCGCTCCGACAGCACGCGTAGCAGGCGCGTCTGCAAGGCAAACGGCATGTCGCCGATTTCGTCCAGGAAGAGCGTGCCGCCATCGGCCTGCTGCAACTTCCCTTTCATCCCGCCGGGTAGTGCGCCTGAAAACGCACCGCGCTGATAACCGAACAACTCGCTCTCCACGAGATGCTCCGGCAGCGAAGCGGTGTTGATCGCGACGAACGATTGCGCGCGCCGTTCGCTATAAGCATGCAGCGCGCGCGCAAGGAATTCCTTGCCGGTTCCCGTTTCGCCGAGAATCAGCACCGGCAAGCCCCGGTCGACGAAGCGCTTGCCGCGCGCGAGCAGATCGCGCATGCGTGCGTCGGTGCCGCAAAGATCGTCGATGTCGAGGTAGTCGGGACGACACTGACGCGCCTGAGCGGTCGGGTGCGCCGTGGGGGTGGCGACCGGTGGCACACGTACGATGCGCTCGGCAAGCGCGGCAATGTTGTTGAACGGGGGATTGGCTTTGGCTACGCCAAGGGGGCTGGCGTGGCCGACAGGTCGAGCGGGGGCGTGCGCTACAGCAAGGTGAGCGGGCATGACTTGTCTCCTTCTCGTATCGGTACGAAAGGGGCGCCGTCGGTGGCTTGTGGCCTGGCGATTCCTGACGTCTCTTTATGTCGCGACCGGCTCGGGTGGCCAACCGCCAAAGCAGGATACGACCGACGAGTCATAACATCCAATACAATATTGATGCGCCAATAATACCTTTGGGGTATCAAATGATCGAGTTGCGCCATTTCCAGTACTTCGTGGTCCTCGCCCAGACGCTTCACTTCGGTCGTGCGGCCCAGCAATTGCACATCTCGCAGCCGCCACTGTCACGCCAGATCGCGTTGATGGAGGCCGAGCTGGGTGTGCAGTTGTTCGAGCGGACGAATCGCAGCGTGCGGCTCACGCGCGCCGGTACGCGCTTCTATCAGGACGCCGTCGAAATCCTCAACTCGGTCGATCGGGCGCGTCGCAACGTGGTGGCGGCGAGTCGGGGAGAGGACGGGGCGATCACCGTCGGCTTCATGATGTCCTCGGCGTACAACATTCTCCCGGCGCTCACGCGCACGTATGCCGCCGCGTACTCGCGCGTCGACATGAAACTGGCGGAGACCTTGCCCAATCTGCTCGCGGAGTCCGTGCGCGCCGGGCAGACCGACGTCGGCATCATGTATCGCCCGGAGGACCTGACCGGTCTCGATACGGCCACGGTCTTTCGCGAGGAGATGGTGGCGGTCATTCCCCGCACGCATCCGCTGGCAAAGGTGCGGGTGCTCGACGCGGCGCAACTGGCCGAAGAGTCGTTCGTGAGCATTCCGCGCGAGATTGCGCCGCTCGTCTACGACCTGATCGTCACGCACTGCCGGCGCTCTGGCTTTTCGCCGCACATCCGGCTCGAAACCAACTTGCAGCAGACGATCATCAACCTCGTGGGTGAAGGGCTTGGCGTGGCGATGGTGCCGATGTCCATGAGCAGCGCGAGCGCGTCGGGCAACGCCGTGTTCAAGCCGCTCAGGAACGCGCCCGTGGCCGAGGTGGCGCTGCTATGGAGCCGGGATAACCACAACCCGTGCGTTGCGACGTTCGTAGACAATGCGCGCAGCGTGTGGCGCGAGATGCAGCGTGCGCCGGGCGCGCGACTGGTGCCGGACCTGCCGGACACCAGTCTTCAATAGGCATTGGGGGAGAGGCAAGCGCAGCGCGGACCGATGAGGAGACCGACGGCAGATACCGTCGGCGTGCGCCGTCAGATTTCCAGAATGCCGGCGGCGACGAAGCCGCCATCGACCGGCAGGATATGCCCGGTCACATACGACGCGTCGTCCGACGCCAGAAAGCTCACGGCGCCGGCAATCTCGCCGGGCTGTCCGTAGCGTCCGAGCGGCGTCGTCTCCGTGTAGTGGCGACGCGACACGTCCGAATGCAGCACCTTCGTGAGCGGTGTATCGATGGGACCCGGTGCGATCCCGTTGGCCGTGATGCCGAACGGCGCGAGTTCAATGGCCATCTGGCGCGTCAACCCGATCACGGCCGCCTTCGAGGTGCCGTATGCCGTGCGCCCGGCGCTCGCCAGAATGCCCGCCACAGACGCCAGATTGATGATGCGCCCCCAACGCTGCTCGCGCATGAGACGCGCCGCATGCTGGCCGCACAGCAGCGTGCCCGTCAGGTTCACGTTCATCACCTGATGCCAGTGATCGAGCGGGTAGTCGAGAAACGGATACGTCTTGGCGATCCCGGCGTTGTTGACGAGCACGTCGCAGCGTCCGTGCCGTTTCGCGACCTGCGCGAAGCCGTCGGCAATCGACGCCGCTTCGCCCACGTTCATGCCCAGCGCCCAGGCCTTGCCACCCGATGCGGTAATCGCTGCTGCCGTCTCCGTGGCCGCCCCTTCGTTAAGGTCGGCCACCACCACGGTCATGCCATCCTTCACCAATCGTTCGCAGATGGCGGCGCCAATGCCCATGCCGCCGCCCGTGACTACTGCTACCTTCTCAGTCATGCTATGGACTCCTAAATTTACTGACAGCTACAACACGGGCTCCGCCGCCCGCTGTGCGGCGGAGCCCGTCGATGAAAAGCGCTAAGTGACTTGCCTTACTTCAGGAAACCGATCGAGATCCAGGGGATGAACACCACCACGAGCAGGGCAACGAGCAGCGCGCCCATGTAGGTCCACATCCGGTTGAACACCTTGTCGGGCGATGTCTTGCCAATGGCGCATGCAGCGTAAAAGCCGACGCCGAGCGGCGGTGCGAACAGGCCCATGCCCATCGACAGGATCACGACCATGGCGTAATGCACGTCGTGAATGCCGAGCGAGCGGGCGACCGGGAACAGCAGCGGTCCGAACAGCACGATGGCCGGAATGCCTTCGAGCACGCTGCCCAGCACGATGAACACGACCATCGAGATGAGCAGGAAGCCGACTTGTCCGCCCGGCACACCGTGCATCAGGCCGACCAGTTTGGCGGAGAAGCCAGATTGCGTGAGCGCCCAGGCCATGGCGGTGGCCATGCCGATGATCAGCAGGATCGCCCCGGAAAGCGCCGCAGTTTCGGTGAGCAGCGGATAGAGACGCTTGAAATTCAGGTGCTTCTTGAAGGCGTGGACGATCAGGCCGATGACGATCGTATAGGCAATGCCGATGGTCGAGACTTCCGTGGCGGTCGCCGCGCCTTCGATCACGGCCGTGCGGATGAGGACCGGCAGCGCGAGCGCGGGCAGCGCCACGATGAACGTCTTGCCGATCACGCCCCACGGCGCACGACGCGCCGCATTCGGCGCTTCCTTGCGCGAGCGGGCGAAGCACACCACGACGATGGCGAGCGTGGCGATCACCGCCGGCAGCAGGCCACCGACGAACAGCGCGGTGATCGACACGCCGCACACGGCGCCGATGGTGATGAGCACGAGACTCGGCGGGATCGTCTCCGTCATGGCGCCCGTGGCCGAGAGCAGGGCGACGAGGTCTTCCTGTTTCGAGCCGCGACGCTGCATCTCAGGAAAGAGCGCAGGCGCGACCGCCGCCATGTCGGCTGCCTTCGACCCGGAGATCCCCGAGACGAGAAACATTGCACCGAGCAGCACATACTGAAGGCCGCCACGCACGTGGCCGAGCAGCGAGGCCATGAATTCGATCAGGCTGCGTGCCAGCCCGCTCATTTCGATGAGTGCGCCGAGCAGCACGAACAGCGGCACCGACAACAGCACGAGGCCGGACATGCCCTCGTCCATGCGGCTCACCACGATTTGCAGGGGCGCATCGGTGACCAGCGCCAGATAGCCGAGCGTTGCCGAGCCGAAGGCGAAGGCGATCGGAATGCCGCCCGCCACACATGCACCCACGATCAGCACGAAGAAGATGAGCAGGTTGTAGTTGCCCATGGCGATGAGCGCGGGGCGTCCGAGCCAGAGCGCTGCGCCAAGCGCCGCGACGAACAGCACGCCCAGACCGAACTGACGCAGGCTGGAGCAGCGCGCCATTCGCGAGATGGCCGCGATGAGCATCAACGCCGCGCCCACCGGCAGGGCGGCGGCGCGTATCCCGTCCGGCACTTCGAGCGCGGGCGTGGTGATGTCCATCTGTTCGATGGCATGCGTGTAGGCCGGCATGATGATGAGCGCGACGAACACACACACCGTGAGCGCGGCCATGGTCTGGAACCAGTCGCGCCAGGCCGCAGGGAGTTTGTTGACGATGGCGGACAGACGCATGTGTTCGCCCCGGTCGAGGGCAAGCACGGCGCCGAGCATCGATAGCCAGATGAAGAGGATCTGCGCGAGCTCGTCCGACCAGGTGAGCGGATTGTCGAACCCGTAACGCGAGACCACGCCCGCGAGCAGGATGAAAGTCTCCGCCACCACCAGCAGCACGGCAGCCGCTTCGGTGACTTTCATCACCGCGCGGTTGACGTGGCAGAAGAGGCGGGCGAGCGCGTGCGTCGGCTCGGCCGTCATCGTCAACGTTTCCATTTACGCGAGCTTCCCTGTGTACTTTTCCAACATGGCCCATGCCTCGTCGCCGAACTTCTTGTGCCACTCGGCATAGAAGCCCGCCGCGCGCAGCTTGTCGCGGAATTGCTCGTTGTTCGGTGCGTTGAACACGAGACCCTTCTGCTTGAGCTCGGCGGTGACGCCTTCATTGAGCTTGCGCACGTCCTCACGTTGCGCCACGGCCGCAGCGTTCACGTTGGCGGTGACGATGTCCTGCAAGTCCTTCGGCAGCTTTTCCCACTTCTGCTTGTTGGCGAGGAACCAGAAGCCGTCCCACATGTGGTTCGTCATCGACACGTACTTCTGCACTTCGTAGAGCTTGGCCGTGGTCAGCAGCGCGAGCGGGTTTTCCTGCGCTTCGACGATGTGCGTTTGCAAGGCCGAATACACTTCGGCGAAGTTGATCGACGTCGGCGACGAGTCGAATGCCTTGAACATCGACGTCCACAACGGACTGGTCGGCACGCGAATCTTCAGGCCCTTGAGGTCCGTCGGGGAGTTGATCGGGCGGTTGCTCGTGGTGATCTGGCGGTAACCGTTCTCCCAGATCTTGTCGAACGCAAACACCGACGTCTTCGCGATCTGCCCGCGCACGTGCTTGCCGAGATCGCCGTCCATGGCGGCCCAGACCTGGCTGTAGTCCTTGAACGCGAAGCCGACACCCGAGATCTGGGCGGCGGGCACGAGCGTGCCGAGAATCAGCGGCGAGAGCGTGAAGAAGTCGATGGCGCCCGAGCGGATCTGGCTCAGCATGTCGCTGTCGGAGCCGAGCTGGTTGTTCGGATAGATCTGGAAGTCGACCCGGCCCTTCGACTGCTCCGCGATCTTCTGCGCCATTTCCTTGGCGCGAATGTTCATCGGATGGCTGACGGGCAGGTTATTGGCGAACTTCAGGGTGAATTCGGCAGCGTGGGCTTGCGTCTGATACAACCCCGTAGCGGCGGCGGCCGATGTGGCGGCCACGACCTTGATGAAGTGGCGGCGATCCATGGTGCTCATACTGCATGTCTCCTGATTATAGGTTTGGTGACTGCGTGTGAAGCGCGGGACAGGCAGGCGTGTTGCCTTGCAATGTTCCGGCCAACTCGGAGGGCGATTCGCGAGAGTCTCGCTGGGTGTTGATGGTTCGGCTCGCAAGTGGCTGGGTAATCTTACGCAAATCGAATGCCAGTTCGGGGCCCGAACGGGAAAACCCTTACGTTGTTAAGCACTAGTGAAATCCCGTGTTCCCGGCGAGACGGTTTTCACCAGATACAACAAGGCTTCGCGCGCCGCAGGCGGGCACCCGCACGTTTTGCTGCATGTGCAAAGCATGGTTCGAGATCCGAAAGAAGGCGGTGTGACACCTGTCGCATTTGGCCCGACGGCTGCGACACCTGTCGCACCGTGGAGCGCGAGCGATGCGACAGGTGTCGCAACCATTGCGCGATGTGAATTCTTGTTGCGGCACAGCAAAGGAAACGCTTGCGGCGTGCAGAAAAATTCGCTTGATGGGGTCATGAATCCCGCTTTACGCTTGCGTCAATTGCGAACGCACCACAAGTGCATGAGACCTGGCGAACTCGCAACGACGACTGACCGAGCCGTCGATGTCGCGCACAACGCAGTGCCCTGGGCGTGTTCACGGGCGCTTTGCAGAACTGGCATCGAAATTGCTCACCGGAGTCTGGATGACCCCATTTTTCCGGAGACACTTCATGGTTGCTGCATGCCTTACCGGCTGGGCCCACTCCCAGTTCGGCAAACTCGATAACGTCGATGCCGAAGTCCTGCTCGCCGACGTCGCTCAGGCCGCATTGGACGACGCAGGCCTCTCACCCGAGCAGATCGATTCGATCCACGTCGGCACGTTCAACGGCGGTTTTCTGTATCAGGACTTCCCGTCTTCGCTTGTTTTCAATCGCATTCCCGGTCTGCGCTTCAAGCCCGCCACGCGCTACGAGAATGCTTGCGCCACGGGCTCCGCCGCCGTGCATGGCGGACTGCAATCCATCGAAGCGGGCAAGGCCACGCACGTGCTGGTGATCGGCTTCGAGAAGATGACGGAGCTGGCCACCCCGCAAGTCGGCGAGGTGTTGCTCAAGTGTTCGTATGCGCGTGAAGAAGCCGGTATTCCTGGCGGCTTTGCCGGTGTGTTCGGCACCATTGCGCAGGCCTACTTCGAGCGCTATGGCGACCAGTCCGACGCGCTCGCCCGCATTGCCGCCAAGAACCATCGCAACGGCAGCGTGAATCCGTATGCGCACATGCGGCGCGACTTCGGCTACGACTTCTGCCGCAACGTCTCCGAGAAGAACCCGTTCGTGGCCGGCCCGCTCAAGCGCACCGATTGCTCGATGGTGTCCGACGGGGCCGCCGCCCTCGTGATTTCCAAGGCCGACGTTGCGCGCACGATGCCCAAGTCGGTCGGTTTTCGCGCGGCCGTGCAGGTCAACGATTATCTGCCGCTCTCACGCCGCGATCCGCTGGCGTTCGAAGGCGGTCAGCATGCGTGGCGTCAGGCGCTGGGCGTGGCCGGGGTATCGCTCAAGGACCTTTCGCTGGTCGAGACCCACGACTGCTTCACCATTGCCGAGCTCATCGAGTACGAGGCGATGGGCCTGGCCAAGCCGGGGCAGGGTGCGAACGTGCTGGCAGAAGGACTGACGGAAAAGAACGGCCTGCTGCCGGTCAATCCGTCGGGCGGTCTGAAGGCGAAGGGGCATCCAGTGGGCGCGACAGGCGTGTCGATGCACGTGATGGCCGCCATGCAACTGACGGGCACCGCCGGGCAGATGCAGATTCCCGGCGCGAAGCTCGCGGGCGTGTTCAACATGGGCGGCGCGGCGGTGGCGAACTACGTGAGCATTCTCGAAGCACGCTAAGTGCATACAGGAGACAAGAGATGCTCAAGAAGGTCATGAACCTCGGTCGTTTGCTGGCCGACGTCGCTCGCCGTCATCCGGACGAACCCGGCCTGATCGTCGGTGACAAGGTCACGACGTGGGGCGAGATCGACGCCCGCGTCAACGCCGTCGTCGACGCGCTGCGCAAGCTCGGCGTCGGCAAGGGCGACAAGTTGCTGGTGCATTCGCGCAATAACCTGCCGATTTTCGAGAGCGCCTGGATTGCCTTTCGCCTGGGCGCAGTGTGGGTGCCGACGAACTTTCGTATCACTGCCCCGGAAGCCGCCTATCTGGGCCAGTCGAGCGGCGCCTGCGTGATGATTTACGACACCGGATTCGAGGGCCATGTGGACGCGGTGCGTGCCGCGTCGCCGGCGTTGCGGCACGTGATTGCGCTGGGCGCGCCGCGCGACGGCGAACTGCATTACGAGACGCTGGTGACCGAACATCTCGGCGCACCGGGCTATGAAGCCGAGGTCGAGTACGAAGATCCGCTCTGGTTCTTCTACACGTCGGGCACGACCGGCCATCCGAAGGCCGGTGTGCTCTCGCACGGTCAGATGGCCTTCGTCGTCACCAATCACCTGGCCGATCTCATGCCGGGCATCACGTACCGCAGTCGTTCGATGGTCGTGGCGCCGCTCTCGCACGGCGCAGGCATTCACGCCATCGTCAACACCGCACGCGGGGCGGCCAGCGTGCTGCTGCCCGGCGAGAAGATGGACGCCGCGCAGGTGTGGCAGGCGATCGAGCGGCATCGCGTGGACAACATGTTCACGGTGCCGACCATCGTCAAGATGCTCGTAGAGGACCCCGCCGTCGACCAATACGACCATAGTTCGCTGCGCTTTGTGATCTATGCGGGTGCGCCGATGTATCGCGCCGATCAGAAATACGCGTTGCAAAAGCTCGGACGCGTGCTGGTGCAGTACTACGGCCTTGGGGAAGTCACCGGCAACATCACTGTGCTGCCGCCGTGGTTGCATACCGATGACGACGACGCGCCCGATGCCCGCGTGGGCACGTGCGGATTACCGCGCACGGGCATGGAGGTGGCGATTCTGGACGAGCAGGGGCAGCGTCAGCCTCCCTTCGCGTCGGGCGAAATCTGCGTGCGCGGGCCCGCCGTCTTCATGGGGTATCACAACAATCCGGACGCCAATGCCAAGGCGTTCAAGGACGACTGGTTTCACACCGGCGACCTCGGGCATGTGGATGCGCAGGGGTTCCTGTACATCACGGGCCGCGCGTCGGACATGTACATCTCGGGCGGCTCGAACGTGTATCCGCGCGAGATCGAGGAAGCGCTGCTCACTCACCCGTGCGTGTCGGAGTGTGCCGTGCTCGGCGTGCCCGACCCCAAATGGGGCGAGAGCGGGCTCGCAGTGGTGGTCGCCCGGGAAGGCATGGCCGCACAGGCCGATGAACTGCTCGGACATCTCGAAGCGCGCATTGCCCGTTACAAGTGGCCGCGTCGCTTCGTGTTCTGGAGTGCCATGCCCAAATCGGGCTACGGCAAGATCGTGAAAAAGCAAATCAAGACGATGCTCGAAGAGCAAGGAGACTATCGACTATGAAACCTGCGCTTTCACGGGTCTATCAACATGCAGGCGTCCCCACGTTACCCCGTGTGGAAGACTGCGTGCTGAGCGGGCAGCACGAACTGCGCGTGACGATCCGGTCTGGTGCGAATCTCGGCGAGTCCATACGCGCGGCGTTATCCCGCTATGCGTATGGTGGCGGCGTCGGGCGTTTCTGTGCGGGTACCGCGCGTGGTCTGCGGTATCACATGATCGAGAATACGACGGATGCGCAGCGCCCCTTCGGGTATGGCGCGCCTGTCGACGAACTGCGCGAGGTCGATCTGATCGGCGGCTCGCTCACCGTGGGCCGAACCTCCGATGGCGCGACGCTGCTGCACTGCCATGCGGGGTTTTCCGACCCGGGCGGCGAGCTGCATGGCGGGCACCTGATTCTCGATCACACCTGGGCCGGCGACGAGCCCGTGGTGATTCGTCTGTGTCTGTTCGAGCATGGTGGCTATGTGACCGGCGACGATGAGGAAACGCGGTTTCATCTGCTGCGTCCGGTGGCGGGAGATTTCTCATGAGCGTAGCGCTGGAGGTTCCCGTAGCCATCGAGAATGGCACGTTGGGCAGGTTGGTGGTCGCGCGTCTGAAGCCGAATCAGGATCTGACGGAGAGCATCGAGGCGCTGTGCGCCGAACATGCGATTGCGCGGGCTATCGTGCGCGGGGCGGTCGGCAGTCTGATCGATGCACGGCTGGCGTTCCGCTCGGGCGACGGCTGGCGCGAGCAGCTGGTGAGCGGCCCCGGTGTCGAAATCCTCAATGTGTTCGGTGAGGTCGACGCGAGGCCCGACGCCGCCAATGGGGTGCCGATGCTCCATGGCATGGTGGCGGACACCGAGGGCCGCATGTTCGCCGGACGCTTCGTGCGCGGCGGCAACCTGTCGTTCATCACCATCGAGGTGACGTTGCAGGAGTGGTTGCCGGCCTGAGGGGTTGCCGGGTGTTGCCGAATGTTGCGAACACTGCTGAGTTCGGCCACTCGCGCAGGCTGACGGCAATGGGGAGTCTGCGGACTCCCCATTGCTTTTTCGACGTCTGTCAGCCTTCGTCGCGCAGGCTCGACTCGATGGCGCTTACCAGGGCGAGCGGCGTTTCGTTCATCGGGTAGTGGCCGGCGTTGCGGATCGTCTCGACGCGCGCGCGCGAGTAACGCTTCAGATAGGTTTGCTGCATCAGCCCGATATCGAACACGGGGTCATGTTCGCCGATGAGCACGTTGACGGGCACCGACGCATTGAGCGCGTCGCTGAAATCCGTATCCGCCCACGCGCGGAAGTACGCCGCGAAAGCTCGCTGTGACGAATGCGTCATCGAGTAATCCGCCTTCCAGTCGATCCATGCCGGTGGCAGCCGGGTGCCTGTGCTGCGGTCGATGATCGCCATGCGGTCCGAGTGCGATCTCGCAGCATCCTCGAAAAGGGCGCGACGCATGGGGTCGAACCGAATGCCGCCGCACGGTACGGGCGCTACCGGAATCAGTTTGCGCACGCGCTGAGGCGCCAGCGCGGCGACCTTCTCGATCGCCATCGCGCCCATCGAATGTCCGACGAGCGAGAAGGTGGCGAGGTCGAGGGCGTCGGCCAGTGCGATGGTGTCTTTGGCGATTTCGTCGATGGTGAAGTCGCCGGTCGCGTCGCGCATGCCGCCATAGCCGCGATAGTCCATGAAGACATAGCTGAAGGCGTCCTGCGACAGCCAGGGTTCGCACGCATGGAACGAATGCGCGTCGCCGAACCAGCCATGAAGCACGATGACGGCATGGGGGCCGTGGCCGACCCGATGGAAAGTGTTGGGCATGGGGATGTCGGGAAGGGCGAGAGGGATGCCTATCTTAGAAGCCCTCACGTTTGTCCACCGCCGATATTGGGTCAATAACTGTAGAATTCGGGCCATGCGAAATACGTTGATCGATCCCTACGAACACTTACCCCGCAGCGTCGTCATCACGTCGAACGATTACCCGGCGGGGCTGACCTTTCCCGGGCACACGCACGCGCGCGGACAGTTTGCGTTCGCTTCGCGCGGCATGATCACCGTGTCGACGCCGCAGGGTCGTTGGTTCGTGCCGCCGCAGCGGGCGTGTTGGGTGCCCGCTGGCATGTCGCACGAAATGACGATGAGCGGACAGGTGACGATGCTCAATACCTTCGTCGCGCCCGAGGCCGCGGAGGCGGTCGGGTTGCCGGATCGGTGTTGCGTGTTCGGGGTGTCGGCGTTGCTCGTGCAGTTGCTCAACGACGCCGTCGATCTTCCCGCGATGTACGACGAGCACGCGCGTGAAGGCAAGCTGATGGCGCTGTTGCTGGCAGAAATTGCGTCGATGCCGACGTTGTCGCTGCATGCGCCGCTACCGGACGACGGCGTGCTTGCGCGGGTGTGTCGCGAGGTGTTTTCGTCGCCGTCGATGACGATGGATCTCGACGCGGTGGCGGCACTGGCATCGATGAGCCGAAGGACTTTTACGCGGCGCTTTCGCGAGGCGACGGGTGTGAGCTTTGCGCAGTGGCGTCAGCAGGTGTGTTTGCTCGCGGCGCTCGAACGGTTGAGCGATGGACAGGCCGTGACGCGCGTTGCACTCGATCTCGGCTACGGCAGCCCCAGTGCGTTTACGGCGGCGTTTCGTCGCGTGTTGGGAGAGGTGCCGAGTCGATACCTCCGGCAAGCGTAACGCGTACGGTTGGCGTGTGGGCCGTCGAGACGTCGATGGCAACGAAAGAGGGGGCGCAAGCGATGCGCCCCCCTCAACGTCTGCCGTTCAACGTTCAACGTTCAGCGTTCAACGTTCGCCGTGAGCGGCTGGCCGGTTATGCAACGCTCGGCTGCACCAGCCCATCTTCACGGAACATGTGCTTGATACCGCGCACGGCTTGTCGGATGCGCGACTCGTTTTCGATCAGCGCGAAACGCACGTACTCGTCGCCGTACTCGCCGAAACCGATGCCGGGCGAGACCGACACCTTGGCCTGCGCGAGCAGCTTCTTGGCGAATTCGAGCGAGCCGAGCGCGCGATAGGGTTCCGGAATGCGTGCCCAGATGTACATCGACGCCTTCGGCAGATCGACTGCCCAGCCCGCTTCCGTCAATCCCTTGTAGAGTACGTCGCGGCGGCGCTGGTATTGCGCGCGAATTTCCTCGGCGCATGTCTGATCGCCTTCCAGTGCGGCGATGGCGGCGACCTGAACCGGCGTGAACGTGCCGTAGTCGTGATAGCTCTTGATGCGCGCGAGCGCGGCGACCAGTTCCGGATTGCCGACCATGAAGCCGATGCGCCAGCCGGCCATGTTGTAGCTCTTCGACAACGTGAAAAACTCAACGCATACGTCCTGCGCGCCGGGCACCTGCATGATCGACGGCGCCTGGTAGCCGTCATACACGATGTCGGCGTAGGCCAGGTCGTGCACCACGAGAATGTCGTGCTTGCGCGCGAGATCGACGACGCGCTCGAAGAATTCGAGTTCGACGCACTGCGCCGTGGGGTTCGACGGAAAGCCGAGAATGATCATCTTCGGCTTCGGATGGCTCTCGCGGATGCCGCGTTCGAGTTCGGTGAAGAAGTCGATGCCGGGCGTCATCGGCACGGAGCGGATGTTTGCGCCCGCGATGACCGCGCCGTAGATGTGAATCGGATAGGAAGGATTCGGCACGAGCACCGTGTCGCCCTGATCCAGCGTGGCGAGCATCAGGTGAGCGAGACCTTCCTTCGAGCCGATGGTGACGATGGCTTCACGTTCGGGATCGAGTTCGACGTCGTAACGGTCCTTGTACCAGCGGGTGATGGCGCGACGCAGACGCGGAATGCCGCGCGAGGTCGAATAACCATGCGTGTCGGGGCGTTGTGCGACTTCAACGAGCTTGCTGACGATATGCGGCGGCGTGGCCCCGTCGGGATTGCCCATCGACAGGTCGATGATGTCCTCGCCGCGACGGCGTGCGGCCATCTTCAGTTCGGCGGTGATGTTGAAAACGTACGGGGGAAGACGATTGATGCGCGCAAAGCTGCGCGAGCCCTGAGAGCTGGACATGATGAACCCTGGAACGTAAGCGCCCGGAACCGTCCGAGCGACGCCGGTGTGCTGGCCACACCGTGACGGCGACTGTAGCGCGACGTCGCTCGCTTGCGCAAGCGATTTTTGCGTCACGTGCGACGCGACGACGTCGCCTCCGACTCCGCTTCGGCAAGGACGGCCTTGAGTGCCGAGATACACAGGTCGATCTCGGTGCGTTCGATGACGAGCGGCGGCGCGAGGCGCAGCACCGTCGAGCGCGTTTCCTTGGCCAGCACGCGACGGCGCAGCATTCGCATCGACAGGTCGTGGGCATCCGCACCGGCCGGATCGATCTCGATGCCGGCCCATAGCCCGCGTCCGCGCACTTCCCGAATGAGTGGCGAATGTATCGCGTGCAGGCGCGAGAGCAGATATTCGCCCATTTCCGCGCTTCGGCCCGGCAGATCTTCGTCAGCCATGACGTCGAGGGCTTCGAGCGCGACGGCCGCAGCGAGCGCATTGCCGCCGAAGGTTGAGCCATGGCTGCCGGGCTCGAACAGATCGATGATGTCGCGTCTCGCCACGAACGCCGACACGGGCAAAAGGCCGCCGCCGAGGGCTTTGCCGAGCATGATGCCGTCGGGCACGATGCCTTCGTGCTGGTAGGCGAACCATCGGCCGGTGCGCCCCAGCCCGGACTGAATTTCGTCGAGCAGCATGAGGACGTTTTGCGCCGTGCAGAGTTGTCGCAGCGCCTTGAGAAAGCCGTCGGGTGGCACGACGATGCCGCCTTCGCCCTGAATCGTCTCGAAGAGCACGGCGCAGGTGTTGGGCGTGATGGCGGCGCGCACAGCCTCGATGTCGCCGAAGGGCACACGCACGAAACCGGGGGCGAACGGGCCGAAGTCGGCGCGATACGCCGGCTCGGAAGAGAAGCCGACGATGGTGGTGGTGCGTCCGTGGAAATTGCCGTCGGCGACGATGATTTCCGCCTTTTCCGCCGGAATGCGCTTGACGCTGTAACCCCAGCGTCGTGCGGCCTTGATGGCGGTCTCGACGGCTTCGGCGCCGGTGTTCATGGGAAGGGCGCCACCGAGGGTGGTGAGGTCGCAAAGGCGTTCGAGAAAAGCGCCGAGCCTGTCGGTATGGAAAGCCCGCGAGACGACGGCGAGTCGCTGGGCCTGAGCGGTGAGCGCGGCCACCAGACGCGGATGCGCATGGCCGTGGCTGACGGCGGAATAAGCGCTCATCATGTCGAGATAACGGTTGCCCTCGACGTCCCAGACCCAGACGCCCTTGGCATGCGAGAGCACAACGGGCAGGGGTGAGTAGTTGTGCGCACCAAAGCGTTGTTCGCGTTCGATCTCGTTCATGAGCGCGTTCCTCCACGTTTGGAGTCTAGATGCGAACGCGATGTCACGCAAAGGGGGACAACTCCCGAAGCCGGGCCGATGAAAATGGCATGCGCGTGCGCTATAATCGCCGATTCCTCGAATGCGACGTGAGCGTGCCTCACGGTGCCGGGGACTGTCCGGCAGCGATATCCGATCGCCGCCAGCTCTGCATGACTGCATCACCGCATCACCGCATCACGCACTGCCCATAGCTCAGTTGGATAGAGCATCGGCCTTCTAAGCCGACGGTCGGGGGTTCGAATCCCTCTGGGCAGGCCACCCACATCGCGCGCGCACCCATCAGTACCATCACGGTTATCACGACCATCATGCGCGTGCCTCGACGACCGTCGCCCCGCAGGCAAAACGGATATCATCGGTTCACGGCAACGTTCCGGTCGCCGACCTGCAATCTTCGGGAGCCCAAGCAATGATCAAGGTCAACGTGATGTACCCGTACAAGGAAGGCGCGCGCTTCGACCACGCCTACTATCGCGACCAGCATATGCCACTGGTGAAGGCCAGACTGGGCGACGCCTGTGCTTACTACACCGTGGAAAAAGGCCTGACGGGCGGTGCGCCCGGCACGTCGCCCGCCTTCGTGGCGATGTGCGCATTCTTCTGCGAGTCATTCGAAGCCTACGAGGCCGCCATACGCGAACACCGCGCAGAGATTCTGGCCGACATTGCCCGGTACACCGACATCACGCCCGTGCGCCAGGTCAGCGAGGTCGTCGTCGAACGCTCGGATCGTTGAACGTATCGGTTCGCGTTCATCTCAGGATCCATTCCCCCGAATATCCCCCATGGAACTGCGCCACCTCAGGTACTTCGTTGCCGTCGCCGAGGCCGGGAGTTTCCGGGTTGCGGCCGAGCGCATCCACATCACGCAGCCCGCGATCACCCGACAGATTCACGACCTCGAAACCGAAGTGGGCGTTGCACTCTTCGAACGCAGTTCGACGGGCGTGGCCCTGACACCGGCCGGCGAGCATATGCTCAAGGACGCCCGGGCCATGCTCGGCAAGCTCGAAGACTCGATACGCACGGCGCGCCACATCGGGGCGGGGCTTGCGGGCAGTCTCCGGATCGGCTTTGTCGAGAACGTCAGTTGGGACGGTGTCGTTCCCACGGCGTTCGCGCGCTTTCAGGCGCAGGCCCCCGATCTGCAACTGCAACTGGTGCCCGCGAATTCGCCCGAACAATTTCAACGGATCGAAGCCGATACGCTCGACGGCGGCTTCGTCTATGCGTTCGACGCCTTGCCCGCCGGACTTCGTCTGCTGCCGCTGCAACAACGGCATGCCGTACTGGCGGTGCCGAAGCAGTGGGGTTGGCACGAGCATCAACGCGTGGCCGCGAAGTCGCTGCGCGACAAGCGCTTCGTTGCCTTTCCTCGTCACACTTATCCCGCTTACTACGACTACCTCATTCGCAGTTGCCATCGCGCGGGACTCACGCTCGACATCGTCCAGGAAGTCACCACGGAAGCGGCGATCCTCTCGCTCGTGTCCGCCGGCATTGGCGCGGCCATCGTCAATGCCAGCAACCGGAGTCGTCCGCCGGACAGAGTGACCTTCCTCGAATTCGCAGACCTGAAGATCGAGATTCCGTTAGGGTTTGCCTACGCCCCGGGAAATCGCAACCCGGCACTCCTGCGCTTTCTTCAGTTACTTGAAGCACTTAGTGACGAAACGCCGAAGAACCGAAATGTCGAAAAACCGAAACGCTGACGCATGACGCATGACGCATGACGCATGACGCATGACGCATGAGGCATGAGGCATGAAGCATGAAGCAGGCAAGCCGCTCATGCGGCCATCCCGCGATGCCTGACAGGCATCGCCGGTAAAAAAATCGGCATTGGCGCGTTTCTTTGCGCGTGTCCATCATGGAGTTCAGTAAAACGAACTCGACGATGGAGACGAACATGAGCTCGCAGCAATCGCGCATTACCACAAGCATCGACTTCGACCGCGACGGTTTTCAGACCGGCACGCTCAGAGTGCCGCACTCGGTCGATCGCTCGGGGTACGGTCACATCCCCATTCCGGTGGCCGTGCTCAAGCAGGGCAACGGACCGACCCTCCTGCTCACCGGCGGCAACCACGGCGACGAATACGAAGGGCCGGTGGCCTTGATGAAACTGCTTGGACGACTTCCCGACATGCAGATCAACGGACGCATCATCGTTGTGCCGGGCCTGAATTTCCCGGCGTATCTCGCCGGCAAGCGCACCAGTCCCATCGATGGGGCGAACATGAACCGGGTGTTTCCCGGCAAGCGCGACGGCACGATCACCGAAATGATTGCGCATTACGTCGACACCGAGCTGTTTCCACGCGCGGACTTCATCTTCGACATTCACTCGGGCGGCCAGTCGTTCGATCACTTGCCGACGCTGCTCGTCTATCCGCCACAGGACCCGGGCACCCGTCGTCGTTACCTCGAACTCGTCGAGGCGTTTGCCGCGCCGAACGCCATGATCATGGATCTGCTCGGCGAGGACAGAACGTATGCCGCCGCCGTGGAGCGGCGCGGCAAGCTGTTCCTGTGTGGCGAATTCGGCGGCTTCGGCACGTGCAATCCGAAGAACCTGCCCATCGTCGAAGGCGGTCTGGACCGGTTGCTTCAGGCGTTGGGCATCACGTCGGCGACGTCGCTCGACTTGCCGGGCGCGACCACCCGCTACTTGCAGGTGAACGGAGAACAACATTACGTGTTCACGTCGGTCGGCGGTGTCTTCGAACCGGCCGTGTCGCTGGGCGCCGAGGTCCGTCAGGGCGATGTCGCCGCACGTGTCTTCAATCCGCATGCACCGTGGGCCGCTCCGCACGAACTGCGCTTCGCAGGCAGCGGGCGCGTCGTGTGTCTGCGCTCCTTCGCCGGTGTCGAACCGGGCGACTGTATCGCGGTGCTGGCAGCATCTGCGGACGTGCGCTGAGACAGGAGCGAACCGTGTCCATGACCACGTCGTTGATCGACGATTCGAATCAGGACGGCCTGTATCGCAAGATATCGCTGCGCCTGTTGCCATTTCTCACCCTGTGCTACATGTTCGCCTTTCTCGACCGTATCAATGTCGGATTCGCGAAATTGCAGATGCAGTCCAGCCTGGGCCTGTCCGATGCAGCCTACGGTTTCGGCGCAGGCATCTTCTTCATCGGCTATGTGCTGTTTGAAATTCCGAGCAATCTGCTGCTGCCCAGGATCGGCGCGCGCCGCACCATGGCGCGCATCATGGTGTTGTGGGGCCTGACGTCGGCGGCCATGATGTTCGTTCGCGACCCCATCAGCTTCTATGTCCTGCGATTTCTGCTAGGCATGTTCGAAGCGGGTTTCGCGCCCGGCATGATTCTTTACCTCACGTACTGGTATCCCGGTGAGCGCATGGGAAAGACGATGGCGATCGTGATGGCGGCCGGACCGATCGGGGGACTGATCGGCGGTCCGGTATCCACGATTGCCATGACGATGTTCGAGGGCGTCCACGGCCTTGCCGGGTGGCAATGGATGTTCGTCGTGGAAGGGTTGCCGTGCGTGTTGCTCGGTGTCGTCGCGTGGTTCTGGCTCACCGACAAGCCGGAGGATGCGAACTGGCTGAGCGCCGAGGAAAAGGCCATCCTTCCCTCGACGACACCGGGCGTGGCCGGTCATGGCAAGACGTTTCGCGGTCTGCTTCGCGCTATCGCCGACCCGCGTGTGTTGGGATTGGCCGTGAGCAATTTCTGCGTGATTTGCGGTATTTACGCCGTCAGCTTCTGGTTGCCGTCGATCCTCAAGGCCGCAGGGCTGAGCGACACGCGCGCCATCGGCTGGTGGTCGTCGTTGCCCTACATTGCGGCGCTCGTGGCGATGTATGCGTTGTCGCTGAGTTCGGACCTGCGCGGCGAGCGCCGACGCCACTTTGCGCTCACCAGCCTGGTCGGCGCGATCGCGCTGCTGGCAGCGAACCGCTACGCTTCGTGGTTCGCGATGGCGTTGCCCGCCATCACGGTGGCCACGGCATCGATGTGGGCCGCCTACACCGTGCTTTGGGCCATCCCCGGAGAGTACATGGCTGCGGACGTGGCGCCCGGCGGCATTGCGTTGGTGAATGTGCTGGGCGTGCTGGGCGGGTTCCTCAGTCCGGTGTTGATCGGATGGATCACCTCGACGACCGGGCGGCTCGAATCGGGACTGTTGCCGATGGTCGGCCTGATGGTGCTCGGTGCGTGTGTGATGTTGCTCAATCGCTTTCCCAAGCTTCCCAGGAGACTCAGAACATGAAGAACGTCAGCCTGACCTTTCGCGTTGGCGATGCCACCGTGACTCGTGTTGACGAGACGGCGTTCGCGCTCGCACCCGACGTGCTGTTTCCCGAGTGGAACGCGTCGGCCGGGCATGCCTTGCAGGCCGCTCTGTCGTCGGCGAGTCTGGACCTCGATAACGCGCGCGTGGCACTGCGCACGCACCTGTGGGTCGTCGAAGTGAGCGGCCTGACGATTGTCGTCGACACGGCCATCGGCAACGGAAAAGTCAGGCCGTTCAGCCAACTTTTCGACCGGCTGGACAATCCCGTTGCGCAACGATTCGAAGCGGCGGGGTTTCGGCGCGAGCAGGTCGATTACGTACTGCTCACGCATCTGCACGTCGATCACGTCGGGTGGAACACCTACTGGCACGAGGGGCGCTGGATGCCGTTTTTTCCCAACGCGACCTATGTGTTCACGCAGCGTGAGCACGACTTTTTCGCCACGCCGGCGGGCGAGGCGCGTCGCATGGTGTTCGACGACAGCGTTGCCCCGCTCGTCGAAGCGCAGCGCGCGAAAATGCTGTCCGACGCCGATGCCATCGACACAGGCTGGCCGTTGGTCGACGGAATTCGATTCTTGCCGACGCCGGGGCACAGCGCAGGGCACGCGGCCATTGAGATCACTTCCCAAGGACAGACGGCGCTGTTTTCGGGCGACGTCATGCACAGTCCGGTGCAGGTATATCGCCCCGAGTGGAGTTCGACGTTTTGTCTCGACCCGCATCAGGCACGGGCGTCGCGACAATGGCTGCTCGATTACGCGGTGACGACCGGCGCGACCGTCTTTCCGGCGCATTTCCCGCAGACCTCGGCAGGCAAAGTGCGACGCACGGCGAATGGGTTGGCGTGGCAATACGTCGAGGGTGAGCGCGCGTCCTTGTAGCACCTGCCTCGCTGCGGCAAAATGCGGATTCCTTCGGACGCTCTTCTCCGGCTTTGTCGCCCCATGACCGATTCCGCACAGCTCTTCGAACGTCACCGCGCCCGCCTGTATGCGATCGCGTATCGCATGCTGGGCGCTGTCGCCGAAGCCGAAGACGTGGTGCAAGACGCATGGCTGCGCTGGCACGGCACCGATCAGCGCGCGGTGGAAAATCCCGAAGCGTGGCTGGTCACGGCGACCACTCGCTTGTCCATCGATCGTCTGCGCGCGGCAAAAACGGAGCGCGAAGCCTATACCGGTGTGTGGCTGCCCGAGCCGATGCTCAGCGCTGAACCGGCGAGCCCGGAGCAACTCCACGAGCTTGCCGACGACGTCTCCGTGGCGTTCCTCTACACGCTGGAGCGACTCTCGCCGGATGCCCGCGCGGCGTTCCTGATGCGCGATGTCTTCGATGCCGACTACGACGACATTGCGCAGACGCTGGAGAAGACCCCGGCGGCCGTGCGCCAACTGGTGACGCGCGCCAGGCAGCAGTTGCGCGAAGGCACGCCGCGCCATACCGTGCCGCGCGCCACGCTGCATCGCCTGGTGACGACCTTCGCCGACGCAATGCAGCGCAGCGATTTCCATGGACTGCATGCCTTGCTGAGCGATCAGGCCGAACTCATCGGCGATGGTGGCGGCAAGATCCCGAGCTTCCGCAGTCTCGTGGGCGGCAGGCGCCTTGCGCAACTGTTCTTCGCCGGGAAACGACGGTATGGCGACGCGATGCGCATCGAGGTGGTGCAGGTCAACGGGCAATGGGCGCTGGTGCGCTACATCGACGGTCGGCTGGAATCCGTTCAGTCCTACGAGACGGACGGCGAACGCCTGACGCGGGTTCTCGTGCAACGCAATCCGGACAAGCTCGCGCGAATCGCTGCCGCCATGGCGCAACGCTGACGGCCATCCTTCGGGGGGCGACAACGTATTTCGCCCACAGCGGGCGTTTCACTGATGAGACGCTCGCTTTTTTTTGCGTTCGATGTCACAGAACGCACTCGCGGGCCGTCTTACGGGTAAGGTCAACCAACCGGGGGCTTTGCCATCATGTCGATTTCCCTTCCAGAGCTTTCACCGCTTCCACAGCTTTCGGCGCTCGCGCCGGCATTGCGCAGCGCGTCCGTCACGTCGTGCGCGTCCTCTGAGGCGCCCGCATCGGCGACGCGTTGTCCCGATTCGCTTGCCGACAGCTTTGCAACAAGCTACGCGGGCGTCGTCGCCTTTCTGGCCGTGGCCGCCGAAGGCAACTTTGCCAAGGCCGGCGACCGGTTGGGCATCGGGCGTTCGGCGATCAGCCGCAGCGTACAAAAGCTCGAAGCGCAGTTGGGTGTGCGTCTGTTCGTGCGCACAACGCGCAGCACGGCGCTCACGGTCGAGGGGCAGCGCTTTTACGACCAGTGCCATCCGGGCGTCGAGCGCATCGTGCGTGCGCTGGACGACATGCGTGAATTGCGCGAGGGTCCGCCCTCGGGGCCGTTGCGCGTGAGCTCGATGGTCAGCTTTGGACGGCAGGTCGTCGCGCCCCTGCTGGCCGGATTTCGCGAATCCCATCCGCACATCTCGATAGAACTGCGGCTTGACGACAGCCCCGTCGACCTTGTCAACGAGCGCGTGGACATCGCGTTTCGCAATGGTCGCATGGAGGACAGCCAGGTGATCGCGCGCAAACTGATTCCGATGCAGCGAGTGTTGTGTGCGTCGCCTGCCTATGTCGCGAGATATGGGTTGCCGCAAAGCATCGATGCGCTTGCCGAGCACCGCTGTGTGAATCTGCGGCTCGCATCGGGGCGACTGCACGAATGGGTATTCCGGTCGGAGGGGGAATGGCGCAAGGTCGTGCCCAACGCCATGCTGACCTTCAACGACGCCGATCTGGTGCTGCAATCGGTGCTCGACGGCCATGGCATTGCACAACTGGCCGATTATCAGGTGGTCCGGCATCTGCGCGCCGGTGCGCTGGTCGCCTGCCTGCCGCAGGTAGCTCCCGACGATTACGGCCACTACCTGTGTTTCCAGAGCCGTCGGCATTTGCCCGCCCGGATGCGCGCTTTCATCGACTACATGACCGCGCACATCCGCGCGTTGGACCTGCCTGGTGCAATCAGTTGAGATTGGCCTTGTCCAGACCGTATGCCTTGTCCGCCGAGCCGGGCTCGGTACGGAACCCGACGTTCAGGCGATTCCACCCGTTGATCGTCATGATCGCGAAGCTCAGATCCGTGATTTCCTTTTCCGACAGTTCGGCGCGAACGGACGCGTAAATGTCGTCCGGCACGCCGTGCGGGGGCAGGGTGGTCAGCGCTTCGGTCCACGCGAGGCAGGCGCGCTCACGTGGCGAGAAGAGCGGCGATTCCCGCCAGATCGCTACGTGATGCAAGCGCAGTTCGCGCTCGCCGCCAATCTTTGCCTGCTTCACGTGCATATCCAGGCAGAAGCCGCAGCCGTTGATTTGCGAGGCGCGAATCTCGATCAGGTGGAGAATGGACGATTCGATGGTGCCGGACTTCAGCAACATGCCGATTTCGACGAACTTCTTGAAAAGTTCGGGCGACTGCGCGAACGGGTTCAGACGTTGACTCATGGTGCCTTCCTCGATGATGGGCGCCCCGATCCGTCGGAGCGACGCAATGGAACGATGTCCCAATCGTAGTCGCGAAGCCGCGCGCGCAGAAGGCATTTCGGCGGGCACACCATGTTGCCGGGAGGGCAACAATGTCACCAGCTCGATGACGTCCGCATCGATGATGCCCGCTCGTGCCCGCTAATGCCTCACGCCTTCGGCCAACCGTTCTCGAACACGTAATCCTCGACAGCGGCGCGCTCGGCCCAGCCTTCCAGCGCCAGCATGGGCGCGTCATAGAATTCGGCGACGTGTCCGAGACAGAGAATGGCCACCGGCCGGGCGCCGTCGGGCATTTGCAGCAGGCGGGCGACGTCGTCCGGATCGAAAAGCGAAACCCAGCCCATGCCGAGGCCTTCGGCGCGGGCGGCGAGCCACAGGTTCTGGATGGCGCACGACACCGAGGCCAGATCCATCTCCGGCATCGTCCTGCGTCCGAAGATGTGACGCTCGCGGCCGTCCATCAGCGCCATGACCAGGATTTCGGCGCATTGCTGCATGCCCTCGACCTTGAGCTTCATGAACGCGTCGCGGCGCGCACCCAGTGCGTCAGCCGTTTTCAGACGCTCGCGTTCCACCGCGTCGTGCAAGCGCTCGCGAAGCGCAGGCGAGGTGATGCGAACGATGCGCCACGGTTGCATGAAGCCCACGCTCGGGGCGTGATGGGCCGCGTCGAGCAGTCGCGCCAGAATGTCGGGATCGACCGGTGTCGGCACGAAATGACGCATGTCGCGCCGCTCATGGATCGCGCGGTACACGGCGGCGCGCTCGGATTCGCTAAAAGGCTGTGCCATGAAAGAGTGCGGCCGTGAGCGCCGGGTTCGACGGCCAGTAGCCATGCAGATAGGACGCAACGATCGCCCCTTCGCGAAACACCGGCTCGCCCGGCGTGTCGCTGCCCGGGCGCACCGCGTGACAGACGGGCGTCATCGGGCTCGTCATGGTCGTGTAGTGGAACGTATGGCCGCGCAGCGGGCCGTGCGGGGTTTCGACCGCCTGCATGCCAAGACCTGCCAGACGTTTTTGCAGTGTGGCGTGTCCGGGCAGAACGCCCAGCATGGGCGTCGAGACGCCCGAAGCATCCGTGAGTCTCTCCAGCAGATACAGCATGCCGCCACATTCGGCGACGATGGGCTTGCCTGAGGACGCGTGTGCACGAAGGCTGTTTGCGCTGACCGTGTTCGCCGCCAGCGTTGCGGCGTGCAGTTCGGGATATCCGCCCGGTAGAAACACGGCGTCGCATGCCGGCGGCAACGCATCGTTGGCCAAAGGCGAAAAAAAGGTCACATGCGCGCCGAGCGACGTCAGCAGACGGATGTTCTCGGGGTAAAGGAACGAGAAGGCCGCATCGCGCGCCACCGCAATCCGGTTGCCTTCGAGCCATCTCGGATATTCGACTGACGGCGGGGCATCGAACGTGAGCGCCGGCGGCAAGTCGGCCAGTGCGGTGCCTGCGAGCGCCTGGGCCGTGGCGGCGATGCGCTCGTCGAGCCGGTCGATTTCATCTGCCTGATGCAAGCCGAGGTGTCGGGCCGGGAGCGCCATGTCCTCGGACGTTCCCAGATGCCCCAGCCACCGGAGATCCGACGGCATTCCGTCTCGCAACAATTGCGCATGGCGCGACGAGCCAACGTGATTGGCGAGCACGCCGTACATGGGGAGCCCCGCGCGATAGTGGGCGAGACCCGACGCGATTGCGCCGAACGTTTGCGCCATCGACTTCGCCGAAATGACGGTGACGACAGGCACGCCGAACGTCATCGCGAGGTCCGCACTGCTCGGCGTGCCGTCGAACAATCCCATCACGCCTTCGATGAGGATCAGATCGGCGCTCCGGGCGGCTTGCGCCAGCAGACGTCGGCACTGCGCCTCGCCGACCATCCACAGGTCGAGCGTTTGCACCGGCGCACCGCTCGCCCGTTCGAGAATTTGCGGATCGAGAAAATCGGGGCCGGTCTTGAACACGCGGACCGTGCGCCCCCGCTCGCGGTGCAGCCGCGCCAGACCAGCGGTGACCGTGGTCTTGCCCTGACCCGACGCCGGGCCGCTGATGAAGAGCGCGGGGCACGCCATGATCAGAACTCGACGCCCTGCTGGGCCTTCACGCCCTGTTCGCGATACGGGTGCTTCACCAGACGCATCTCGGTGACGAGGTCGGCGGCTTCGATCAGTTCGTCCGGGGCATGACGGCCTGTGACCACCACGTGTTGCATTTCGCCTCGCGCGCGCAGAACGCCCAGCACTTCGTCGAGCGGCAAGTACTCGTACTTCAGCACGGTGTTGAGCTCGTCGAGGATCACCATGCGGTAGTTGCCGCTCTCGATCATGTCGACGGCCGTCTGCCAGCCTTTGCGCGCCGTGGCAATGTCGGCGTCGCGGTTCTGCGTATTCCAGGTGTAGCCGTCGCCCATGGTGACGAAGTCGCATTGCGGATGGCTGCCGAGAAAGTCGCGCTCGGATGTGTGCAGTGCGCCCTTGATGAACTGCACCACGCCGAGGCGCTGGTCGTGCCCCAGCATGCGCACCGCCATGCCGAACGCGGCCGTGCTCTTGCCCTTGCCGTTACCGGTGTGCACGATCAGCAGGCCCTTTTCCGTCGTGGCGGCGGCCTGCTTCTTTTCATGCCCTTCGCGGCGTCGCTGGGTCATGCGCAGATGGGATTCGGTATCGGTCTTCATCGTGTCGTTACTCCGTGGGCGCCTTGGTGGCGATGGCGACGGTGATGCCGTCGCTGGCATATTTGCCTGCGAGCAGCGTGCTGCCGGGCGCGGCCAACAGCGCGCACGGCTCGCATACGGCATGCACGCCGGTGTGTTCGTGAACGGTGTCCGAGCGTGGCAGCAGAGGGTGCTCGTCCAGGCAGGCTTCGATCTGTGCCGGGGTGAATCCTAGCAGCGCAATGCCGTGGCGCTCGCAGAACGCGGTGAGCGACGTGTCGTCGGCTTTCCGGTCGAGCGTGCCGACGACGACGACTTCGTCGAGCGAGCGCGGCCCCAATGCCGCACGCACGGCGGCGTCGATCCGCTCGGTGCTCACGCCCTGACGAAAGCCGATGCCGAGACTCAGCGGGCGCTCGGCGGCGTGCACGGCCGCTGCATCGTCGGGCCGTGCCAGCGAGACAACCTCCCCGATCACGATGATCGAGGGCGAACCGATTCCGGCCGCGCGCACCGCCGCATGCAGGGTGCTCAGCGTAGCGATCACCTGACGCTGCGCGGGCAGCGTTGCCGACTCGATAGCGGCGCAGGGCGTGTGCGGCGGCATGCCGGCTTGCAGCAACTGGCGGGCAATGTCTTCGAGACGGCGAATGCCCATGTAGACGACGAGGGTCAGACGTGTGGCGGCGAGGGCCTTCCAGTCCGGCTCGTCGTCACCGGCGCCGTGGCCGGTCACGAAGATCGCGCCCTGGGCCAGTCCCCGGTGCGTGACGGGAATGCCGAGCGTCGTGGGGGCCGCAATCCCCGCCGTGATGCCGTTGATGATCTCGACGGGGATGTTCGCCGCTTGCAGGGCCAGCAACTCCTCGCCGCCGCGTCCGAAAACGAAGGGATCGCCGCCCTTGAGCCGAGCCACGCTGCGACCGGCGCGCAAATGGGTGAGCATCAGCGCAATGATCTCCCGTTGCGGGGTCGACGCATGTCCGCCGCGCTTGCCGACGTGAACGATCTTCGCTTGCGGGCCCGCCATTTGCAGGACGTCGGGATTGACGAGGTCGTCGACCAGCACGACGTCTGCGACGGCGAGCGCGCGCATCGCCTTGACGGTGATGAGTTCGGCATCGCCCGGTCCCGCCCCGATCAGCCAGGCACGGCTCATTGCCGACCTCGCAGGCACTGACGCGACGTCATGCACGACAGCCATGCCAGCGATGTCGGCGATGTCCGAAATGTCGACGCGACATCTGGCAGGTGACGGGGACGCGCCGCCGTAAGCGGGCCAGGACGATGACTCATAAGGCGGGACGACGGGGGGAGTGCATGCGGGGTCACGGCAGCCCATTGCCGGGGCGGTTGCGTGAGCGATGCACGGCAACGTCTCATAGGGGATGAAAAAATTTGGTGGCGAGCATACCACAGGCGTTTGGCCGCTCGCTGCCTTGACGGGGCGGTGTCCGCCACCTACACTCGCGGCTAATCTGGTGCTCGCGCGCACGTTCCTGTGCGCGCAGTTAAACGGGAAACAGGAGAGCGGCGCGACCACGCATCGGTCGTGCGACGCGGCGCTCCAGCCTGTGCTGCCCCCGCAACGGTAAAACGAAGGTGTCGCAGTCATGCGGCACCAGGCCGTCTTCAACCCCGCACATGTTTCATGTGGCATGTGTTTCACGGGGCGAGACCACTGCGCGATAGCCTTCGATGGCGGCGTGGGAAGGTGAAGCGGCCATTTCGTCAGCCCGGATACCGGCCGGAGAAGACGATTGGCACTGCGGGTAGGCGGTGTGCAGTCAAACCCTCAGCTTTGCCACGTTTCCTCCGTTTTCCCGATGCAGCCGCCACCGGTGGCGCCGCCATGCCCTGCCGGGCGGGCAGCACGCCATACCAGCAGGCATGGGAAGCGGCCGAAGCGTGCCACTACGCTTTGCATTTCCATGTCGACTTCCATGCGCAAGATCCCCGTGACCGTGATCACGGGCTTTCTCGGCAGCGGTAAAACCACGCTGCTGCGTCACATCCTGTCCAACAACATCGGCTTGCGCGTTGCCGTCATCGTCAACGAGTTCGGCGAGCTGGGCATCGACGGCGAGATCCTCAAGGGTTGCGGCATCGGCTGCGACGAGAACGGCCAGGAAACCGAAGGCCAGTTGTACGAACTGGCCAACGGCTGCCTGTGCTGCACCGTGCAGGAGGAGTTCTTCCCCGTGATGGAAGCGCTCAACGAGCGACGCGATCAGATCGATCACGTGCTCATCGAGACCTCCGGGCTGGCGTTGCCCAAGCCGCTGGTGCAGGCCTTCAACTGGCCCTCGATCCGCAATGGCTTCACGGTCGATGCGGTTATCACGGTCGTGGACGGGCCCGCCACCGCCAGCGGGCAATTTGCCGAAAACCCGGACGCCGTCGACGAGCAACGCAAGGCCGACCCGAATCTCGATCACGAATCGCCGCTGCACGAACTCTTCGAAGACCAGTTGAGCGCAGCCGATCTGGTCATCGTCAACAAGACCGATCTGCTCGATGCGGCAGCGCAGGCCAGTGTGACGGCGCTGATTCGCGAGGAACTGCCCGCCCACGTGAAGATCGTGCCCGCGAGCAACGGCAATCTCGACCTGAGCGTGTTGCTCGGGCTGGAATCGGCATCCGAAGCGACCATCGATCAGCGCCACGACCACCATGGCTCGGGGCACGACGCCGACCACCATCACGACGAGTTCGACTCGGTCATGGTGTCGGTGCCGCAGACCGGAGCGGGCGCGCCGTTGACCCGCGACAAGGTCATCGCCGCATTGAGCCAGCTTGTCGAAAATCACACGATTTATCGCGCCAAAGGCTTCGCGGCCTTGCCCGGTGCGCCCATGCGTCTGGTCGTGCAGGGGGTGGGCAAGCGCTTCGACAGCTACTTCGATCGTCACTGGCGCGATGGCGAAGCACGTGGCAGTCGCTTTGTGCTGATCGGTGAAGATCTCGATGCCGACGCCCTCCAGCGCGAGTTCGATGTGGCGCTTGGCGTCATGTCGCCGGCCGTAGTGATCTCAGCCGCCTTAGCGGTCCCAACGGCCCCAGCGGTCTGAAGCGCCCGGCCCAAACAGGAAGACGCTTCGCATGCATCTGCTCCGCACGGTCCCCGGTGGCTTTGTCGACGACGCGGCCGGTGTGATCCGCATCGACCAGCAGCCTGCCGACATCGTCGTGCTCAGCTCGGCCGACACGACCCTGTCGTTGCTGGCGAGCGTGGTGGCGCGGCTCGGTGACGACTTCCCGAGTCTGCGGCTGGCCAATGTCACGTATCTGCGGCAACCGGCATCCGTCGACTTTTATATCGAGGACGTCTTGCAGCATGCGCGCGTCGTCGTGGTCGATCATTTGGGCGGGGAGGCTTACTGGCCGTACGGGATCGAGCAGATCGTGGCGCTGGCGCAGCGCCGCGCCCAGATGCTCGTGATGTTCTCGGGCGACTTGCAGGAGGATCCGAACCTCACGGCGCTCAGCACCGCCAGCCCCGAGTTCTGCACGCGTCTGTGGCGCTATCTGCGCCAGGGCGGCCCGGCCAACGCCGAGGCGTTCCTGCGGGCCATTGCGTGGCAGGCGCTCGGTTGGGGGGACGATCCACCGCTGCCCGTGGCCGTGCGCAATGCCGCGCTTTACCATCCGCGCAGCCATCAACCGACGGTTGCCGACTGGCAGGCGAGCTGGCATGCGGGGGCGCCCGTCGTCGCGATACTTTTTTATCGTGCTCACCTGCAAGCGGCTAACACGGTAGTGTTCGACGCCCTGATCGACGCGCTCATGGCGCGCGGGCTGAACCCGCTGCCGATTGCCGTCACATCGCTCAAGGACGCGCTCAGCCGCGACGTTGTAAGCCAGCTCTGCGACGAGCACGACGTCTCGCTCGTGCTCAACACGACGGCGTTCTCGACGTCGACGCCGGAGGACCCGCGCCAGTCGCAGGTGTTCGGCCGCGATGCACCGGTGCTGCAGGTGATCCTGAGCGGCGGCAACCGCGACGATTGGGTCAAGGACAATCAGGGACTGAATTCGCGCGACATCGCCATGCATGTCGCGTTGCCCGAGGTCGATGGCCGCATCGTCACCCGGGCGATCAGTTTCAAGGGACTGGACTACCGATGTGCGCGCACCGAAGTGGACGTGGTGCGTTATCAGCCCGACCCGGAGCGCGTCGCGTTCGTTGCGGAACTGAGCCGACGCTGGTGCCTGTTGCGCACAAAGCCCAACGCGCAAAAACGCCTCGCGCTGGTGCTGGCCAATTACCCGGCGAGCGAAGGCCGTATCGGCAACGGCGTGGGGCTGGATACGCCTGCGTCGGTCGTCGAGATCCTGACGATGTTGCGCGACGAGGGCTACCGGGTCGACGAGCTGCCGCCTGACGGCGACGCCCTGATGGCGCGCCTGACGAGCGGCGTGACCAACGACGCCGAGATGCGCGCGCTGCGACCGGCCTTCCAGAGCTATGCGCTCGAGGACTATCTGGCCGCGTTCGCCACGTTGCCTGCGCAAGTGCGCGACGCGCTCAACGAGCGGTGGGGACCGGCCGATCAGGATCCGACGATACGACACGGCCGTTTCATGATCGCGGGCTGGCGCTGCGCCAACGTGTTCGTCGGCATTCAGCCGTCCCGCTCGCGCGTCGACGGCGACTACGCCAGCTATCACGACGCCGAACTGGTCCCGCCGCACGCCTATCTCGCGTTCTACTTCTGGCTGCGTCATGCGTTCGATGTCGATGCCGTCGTGCACGTGGGCAAACACGGCAGTCTCGAATGGCTGCCGGGCAAGAGCGTGGCGCTGTCCGACAGTTGCTGGCCCGATCTCACGCTCGGTCCCTTGCCGCATCTCTATCCGTTCATCGTCAACGATCCCGGCGAGGGGAGTCAGGCCAAGCGCCGGGCGCAGGCGGTCATCATCGATCACCTGATGCCACCGCTCACGCGTGCGGAATCGTATGGCCCCATGCAGGATCTGGAGCGTCAGGTCGACGAATACTACGAAGCGCTCATGGTCGACATGCGCCGCGCGAAATGGCTGCGCAGCACGATTCTCGAGACCATCGTTCGACATCGTCTGCATGAAGAACTCAGCCTCGATGCGCCAGACGGTCAGGACGCCGAGGACGAATTGCTCACGCGTGTCGACACCTGGCTGTGCGAACTGAAGGAGACGCAGATTCGCGATGGCCTGCACATCTTCGGTCGTTCGCCCGCAGGGCGCGAGCGTCGCGACACGCTGCTCGCGCTGATGCGTTTCCCGGTGCGCGCGGGGCAGGGGCGTGACGCCAGCCTGATCGACGCGCTGGCGAGAGATTTGCAGATCGACACGCACTTCGATCCCCTCAGGGCCGAATGGTCGGCACCGTGGGACGGACCGCGTCCGCCGATGCTCGCGCGCGTGAGCGACGCCCCGTGGCGTCATCAGGGCGATACGCGCGAACGACTGGAGTTGCTGGGCGCGAATTTGCTGCAAGCGCTGACAAGCGCAGATGTAGCGTCGCTCGCGGCCATGACGGCGCAACTTCCTGCCACGCGAGACGTGCTGGCGCGTGCCGGCGACGAGGTCCTGCCCGCGCTGGACGCCTGTGGCCGCGAGGAACTGCGTCATCTCAAGCGCGGTCTCGAAGGTCGGTTCGTGCCGCCGGGGCCCAGCGGTTCGCCGTCGCGCGGGCGCCCCGACGTGTTGCCGACCGGCCGAAATTTCTACTCCGTCGACACGCGCGCGATTCCCACGCAGACCGCCTGGGCGCTGGGCGTGAAATCGGCGCGCCAGTTGATCGAGCGCCACATGCAGGATCACGGCGACTATCCGCGCGCCATCGGCCTGTCGGTATGGGGTACGGCCACGATGCGCACGGGCGGCGACGACATTGCGCAAGCCTTCGCCCTGTTGGGCGTGCGCCCGAAGTGGGCGCCGGGCAGTCATCGCGTGACGGACTTCGAAATTCTGCCGCCAGGCGGTATGGAGCGCCCGCGCATCGACGTCACGCTGCGTGTGTCCGGCTTTTTCCGCGATGCGTTTCCCAATGTCATGCATCTGTTCGACGCGGCCGTGCAGGCCGTGGCCGAACTCGACGAGCCCGAGGACATCAACCCGATTCGCGCGCGGGTGATGCGCGAGCGCGACGCATGGATCGCGCGCGGGCTTGACAGCGTCGAGGCCAGGAAGCGCGCCGGCTGGCGTGTTTTCAGCTCGCAGCCGGGCACATACGGTGCAGGCTTGCAGGAGATGATCGACAACGGCCTGTGGCAGAGCGACGAAGATCTCGCGCAAGCGTATCGGCAGTCCGGTGGCTATGCTTACGCGCAGGCCGCGACCGGCGAGCGGGCGCATGGCGTGTTTGCGACGCGGCTGGCGAGCATCGACGTCGTTTTGCAGAATCAGGACAATCGCGAGCACGACATTCTCGACTCGAACGATTACTACCAGTTTCAAGGCGGCATGACAGCGGCCGTGCGGCACTTCTCGGGACAGCAGCCCGCGGTGTATCACGCCGACCATAGCCATGTGGACGCCCCACGGGTGCGCGCGCTGTCCGAGGAAATCGCGCGCGTGATTCGCGCACGCGTCGTCAATCCAAAGTGGCTCGATGGCGTGAAGCGTCACGGCTACAAGGGGGCGGCGGAAATTGCGGCGACCGTCGATTACCTCTTTGGCTACGACGCGACCGCACGCGTGATCTCGGACCATCAATACGGCATGGTGACGGACGCGTGTCTGAACGACACCGACACGCGCGAATTCATGCAACGCCACAATCCGCACGCGCTGCGCGGCGTATGCGAGCGGCTGCTCGAAGCGATCGGTCGCGGGTTGTGGCACTCGCCCGGGGCTTACCGCGACCAGATCGAAAACCATCTCCTGGCCGCCGGGCAGGAAATCGAACGGAGAGCGTCGTGAGCTCGACCACCGACATGGAATCCATTGCACTGCCCCCGCCGTTTCCACTGACGGCACTCGTCGGTCAGACCTCGTTGCGCGATGCACTGCTGCTCGTTGCGGTCGATCCGTCGATCGGTGGGGTGCTCGTGAGCGGCCCGCGCGGGACCGCGAAATCGACCGCGGCGCGCTCGCTGGCCGATCTGTTGCCCGATTGCCCGTTCGTGACGCTGCCGTTGGGCGCGAGCGAGGCACGCCTGATCGGTGCGCTCGATATCGACGAAGCCCTGCGTGGCGGCGGCGTGAAATTCTCGCCCGGGTTGCTCGCACGCGCGCATCAGGGCGTGTTGTACGTCGATGAGGTGAATCTGCTGGCCGATTCGCTCGTCGACGTGGTGCTGGACGTGGCGGCCAGCGGCGTCAACGTGGTGGAGCGCGATGGCGTATCGCACCGGCACGCGGCGCGCTTCATGCTCGTCGGCACGATGAATCCCGAGGAAGGCGAACTCCGCCCGCAGTTGCTGGACCGCTTTGGCCTCATGGTGGCGCTGGAGAATTGTTTCGATGTGCAGGTGCGTCAGCAGATCGTCAGAACGCGGCTCGCCTTCGATCTCGATCCGGTGGGTTTTCACGCGCGTCATGCACAGGCGCAGGCCGTGCAGCGCCAGCGTGTTCTCGACGCGCGTGCGGCACTGGGCGCCGTCGAGATCGATGACGACGTGCACGATGCGGTGAGCGAGTTGTGCATTGCGGCGCAGGTCGATGGTATGCGTGCCGATCTGATCATGCTGCGCGCCGCGCGGGCGCTGGCGGCGCTCGAATCGTCGCCTGCGGCGACGCGTGCTCACGTGCGGCGCGTGGCCGATCTGGTATTGCGACACCGGCGGCATGCCGCGCCGCAGGCTGCATCGTCGGAGGGATCGAGCGCAGCATCGCCTACAGCATCCACCGCAACATCGACGCACGATACCGGTCACGAGGTGCGGAGAGGGCATGCGTCCTCGTCCGGTCACGAAACGGACACCACGAGGCCTACCGGCAACGAGGCAGCCGATTGGGGCTACCTGCCGCCGGAGGCAACCGGCACAACTCGTGTGAAGGGCGTCGTCCCGCTGTCGTCAAAAAAACGCTGAGCCATCGGGAGGACGCCTCCGTCGACGTGTTCGGCGGCTCCCGATGGTTCCGCGCGCCTGGCGACGCAGGGCAACGAAGACGATCCAAACGGCGTGGCGAGACGCCCGAGCCGGGGCGTGGCATCGCGTGGGAGGCGACGTTGCTGCGCAAAGGCCCCTTGCCTCTCGGCAGGACGCATTTGCGCTACGTCGAAGACGAGGCGCCCGGTGGCGAACTACATTGCTTCCTGCTCGACGGCTCGGCCTCGATGCTGAACTGTCTGGCGCAGGCGAAGGGCTGGCTGCTCGATAGCTTCGACCGACTCGCGCGCGAGCGTGCCGAGGCCGCACTGATTCGCTTCGGCGGAGATCGCGCGGAGGTGCTGTACGGCCCGGCAGTGCCGCGCTGGTGGAACGAGCGCTGGATCGAACCGATTGGCGGCGGTGGTGGCACGCCGTTGCCTGCCGGTGTGGCGTCCGCAGCGCACGTGCTGGACCGGGCGAAGCGTCGGCAGGCGTCGCAAATTCGCGTGCTCTGGGTACTCACCGACGGGCGCGTGCGCGAGATTCCGCCGAAGCCCGACGCGGCGGACCGGGTGGTCGTGATCGACTGTGAGCCGCGCCGAGCGGGCCATATCGCGTTGGGCGGAAGCGAACGTCTCGCCCGCGCTTGGGGGGGGCGGTGCGTGCATCTGGATGACGTTGCGCAGCAAAGAATGAATTCTCTCTAGGATCGACCGTATGTCGCTTTCGCTTCAGGCTGGATCGTCTTCCGGACGCTTGCGCAATCGGGTGAGCGGTATGTATGCCCTGTTGGTCGCGTTCAATCTTGGCGCGTGGATCTGGGCGTTCATCGCCTTTCGCGGCGATCCGCTGCTGCTGAGCACGGGCGTGCTGGCGTGGGGTTTCGGCCTGCGGCACGCGGTGGATGCCGATCACATCGCCGCCATCGACAACGTCACCCGCAAGCTGATGCAGGACGGGCAGCGTCCCGTCTCGGTCGGCTTCTTCTTCGCGCTCGGTCACTCCGCCGTGGTCCTGATCGTTGCGGCCGGGGTGGCGATTGCCGCCGTGGCGCTGCAAAATCGCGTCGAGCAATGGCGTGGCGTGGGCGGCGTCATCTCCACGAGCATCTCGGCCACGTTCCTGTTTCTGATTGCCGCGATGAACATCGTGATCCTGCGCGGTGTGTGGCGGGCGTTCGACAAAGTGCGCAACGGCCTGCCGTACGACAGCGACGACCTCGACATTCTGCTCAACAATCGCGGGTTCGTCTCACGCCTGTTCCGCCCGATGTTCCGGCTGGTTTCGCACCCGGTATGGATGTTGCCGCTGGGATTTCTGTTCGGCCTTGGCTTCGATACGGCGACCGAAGTGAGTCTGCTGGCGCTTTCGGCGAGTCAGGCGGCGCACGGCGTGTCGATCGGCACGGTGCTGGTGTTCCCGGCGCTGTTCGCGGCGGGCATGACGCTGGTCGACACGACCGACGGCATTCTCATGCTCGGCGCGTACGAGTGGGCGTTCGTGCGCCCGATCCGCAAGCTCTACTACAACCTGACGATCACACTGGTATCGGTGCTTGTCGCGGTACTCATCGGCGGCATCGAAACGCTCGGCATGTTCCAGAGCAAGTTCGATCTCACAGGCGGGTTCTGGGATGTGATCGGCGAACTGAACGAGAACTTCAACAATCTCGGCTTCGTGATCATCGGCGTGTTCATCGTGTCGTGGCTGCTGTCGTTTCTCGTCTACCGGGCCAAGGGATACGACAAGCTCGGACCTGCCGAGCCGGTCTGATTGGCCGCTGTGATCGTGCCGTCGTGCCATCGTGCCAGTGCGCCTGCGTGGCGGCGCCTGGCGCGCCCTGCGCCCCGTTCGTCCCCACCCGAGGGCCGGTCGGGGTTGGCGTGTCAGCGTCCGGGCGCTTCGCCGTACCAGCGCGGCGTATAGATCCACTCGCCGTGGGGGCCGCCGTCGATCCCGCGCGTCGTCGACGAGCCGATGATGACCATCGTGCGCATGTCCACCTGTTCGGGGCGCAGCTCACCCAGGGTGGTGGTGGTCAGCGTCGCGCCGGGGCGTCCGATGTCGCGGCCGAGCACGACGCGGGTTTGCGGCGCACGCCACTGCCTGACGATGTCGAGCGCTTCGCCAAGTTGCCACGGCCTCGCCCGGGAGATCGGGTTGTAGAACGCCATGACGAGGTCCGCCTGCGCGGCATGTTGCAGGCGCTCGCAGATGACGCGCCACGGCTTCAGATTGTCCGACAGCGACAGCACGCAGAAGTCGTGCCCCAGTGGCGCACCTGCCTGCGCCGCCGTCGCCATTGCCGCAGAGATGCCCGGCACGATACGCAGGTCGACCGTTCTCCACGCGGGGTCGTCGCTGCCGTCGAGCGCTTCGAACACGGCGCTCGCCATGGCGAACACGCCCGGATCTCCCGACGAGACGACCACGACCTGCTTGCCGGCACTCGCCAGCGCGAACGCATGGCGGGCGCGCATGAGTTCCTCACGGTTGTCGGTCTCGTGCAACGTCTGGTCGTCGCGGAACGGACCGGCCATCGCCACGTAAGTGGCATAGCCGAGAATGTCGGTCGCCGCGCTCAGCGCGGCGCTGGCCTGCGGCACACGTAGCGCCGCGTCGCCCGGGCCGAGCCCGATGACGCTCAGCGTGCCGCGGGGCTGACCGACGGTCGCCGGATCGATGGGCGCGGCGGTGCGTGCGAGGGTGATGCCGTGTTCGCCCTGGCGGATATCGATGCCGTTGCCGAGCGTCGTCGTGAGCCAATCCGTCAGCCAATCGCTCATCTGGGGGGAGGCAACGTCGGCAAGCTCGCCGAACGCTGCAAAGCGCAACGGCACGCCGAGCGCATCGGCCGTCGTCTGCAGGTGGACGTTGCCCATCAAAGCGCGCGGCGCCACGACGACGGCCAGCGCATGCGCCGAGAGGCCTTGCGCCGCGAGCATATCCCGCACTTGCGTCGCCTGGTTCTCCCCGGTCCGGGTGATGGCAGCGAGGACACTGCGCGGGTGAATGACCAGCGCGTCGCGATGACCCTCGTCGACGAAGGGCGTGACATGAATCGTGCGCGTGGCAGTGTCCGCCTGTGGCAGATCGCAGTCATCGAGCCACGGGGCGTCGCCTTCAATGCGCACTGTCTCTCCGGCCAGCAGGTCCGATACGAAATGCTTGCTCTGTGTCAGGTCGGCGAGCACATAGCCGTCGGGGGGATTCAGAAGACAGGTGCCGAATCGCAGTTCGCCGCTCGTGGTGATCGCAGGTGCTACGCCCAGCGTCCGGGCGATTTGGCGCGCCAGTACGTTGACCCCCGCCAGCCCGCCGAGCAACGGCACGACGGCGCTGCCGTCTTCCGCTACGGCAAGTACCGGCGGCTCCGTCCCCTTGTTGTTCAGCATCGGCGCCACGCAACGAATGACGATGCCTGCGGCGCACAGGGCGACGATCGGCGTCCCCGCAGCGTAGAGCGCCTGAAGATGTTCGCCGAGCTGGGTGAAGCGCACATCGGCGTCGTTGCCGACGCGCGCAGCCAAGCCGTGGACGGTGGCCTGCGGCAGGCCCGCCTGAAGGCGTCGTGCGGTGTCGAGCGCACTGCGCCCGAGCACGACGATGGCGGGTGCGTTCGACATCGGGTTCATCCCTGCCATTTCTGCCCCGGCACGACAAGCAGCGAGAAGTAGGGCGACGCGCTCGGATCGACCTGCGCGAGCGGCACGATCCGTTCGTTGGGCATCGTTGCCCGTTCGACGTACAGCGCACGCTCGGAAAGGCCGAGGTCTTCGAGTACGCGACGCACCTTATCGAAGTTGCGGCCGAGCTTCATGATGACGGCTGCATCCGTGTCGGCCAGCTTGCGCCGCAATTCGTCTTCGGGCAGCACGCCGGAGAGGACCGACAGGCTCTGGTTCCGGTAGACGAGCGGCGTGCCCAGCACGGCGGCCCCGCCGAGCATCGAACACACGCCCGGCACGACTTCGGCGGCAAACCGACCGGCCAGGCGGTCGTGCAGGTACATGTACGAACCGTAGAAGAACGGATCGCCTTCGCAGACCACTGCCACGTCGCGTCCGGCTGCCAGATGCTCGCCGATCAGGGCCGCGGCGGTGTCGTAGAAGTCAGCGATGATCGTCTCGTAGGACAGTGGCGGCTCAAGCGCCTCCGTCGTCACCGGATACACGAGCGGCATACGCGTCTGTGCGTCACGCAGGTGGTCTTCGATGATGCCGAACGCATTACCCCGTTTTCCCTTTGCCACGAAGTACGCGACAACGGGAGCCGCTTGCAGCAGGCGCAGCGCCTTGAGCGTGAGCAACTCGGGGTCGCCCGGGCCGACGCCGATACCGAAGAGTTTGCCGGCGATTGTCATTATTCGACCTCCGAAGCCAGAGCGTTGATGGCGGCTGCGGCCATGGCGCTGCCGCCACGGCGGCCTGAGACGATCACATAAGGCACGCCGCGACTGTCGGCAGCGAGCATCGCTTTCGATTCGGCCGCGCCCACGAAGCCTACGGGAAAGCCGAGGATCAGTGCGGGGCGGGGAGCGCCCTGATCGAGCATGTCGAGCAGATGGAACAGCGCGGTCGGTGCATTGCCGATGGCGACGACGCTGCCCGCGAGCATCGGACGCCACAGTTCGAGCGCTGCCGCCGAGCGCGTATTGCCCGTCGAGCGGGCAAGCTCGGGCACGGCAGGGTCGGTGAGCGTGCACACAACCGGATTCGCTGCGGGAAGGCGCGCGCGGGTTACGCCGTGGGCGACCATGTTGGCGTCGCACAGAATCGGCGCGCCGGCCACAAGGGCACGGCGCCCGGCGGCGCCTGCGCCGTCGGAGAAATTCAGGTCGTCGACGATGTCGACCATGCCGCACGCGTGGATCACGCGAACGGCAAGCTTTTCGAGATCGGGAGGAATGCGCGAGAGGTCGGCTTCGGCGCGGATCGTGGCGAACGATTCGCGGTAGATGGCCTGTCCGTCGCGGACGTAATCAATCATGGCTGGGCAATCCGGTCTTGCAAGTTCAGTCGAAGCGCAATCGCTTCGAGGGGCATATCGGTGGCGATGCGCTCGCCGAAGCGTTTGTGGTCAGGCAGGCGAGGCTGACGATGGCCGGGCGTGGGCTGCGCCGTGTCCGACGCGGTCTGCCGGTACAGGTCGTACCGACCCGGACCGACGGCGAGCAGCGTCCAGGGGGCGCAGTGGGCGGCGGCACAGGAGCGCGCGCAGCCGCTCAAATGGACCTCCACGCCTTGGTGCAGACGCGCTGCAAGTTCGCGGGCATCGGTCTTGGTGTCGGAGAGCGCTTTGGCGCACCCCGTGGCGCCCGCGCAGGCGATCAGGCGACCCAGCGGCGTCTCGGGGCTGCGGATCAGGCCGAGCGCATCGAGCGCCTGTTCGAGGGTCCGCACGTCGTGCCTCGGTACGTCGGTGAACATAACGCCCTGCCATGGCGTGATGCGCAACGTGCCCGATGCGTGCGCGTCGGCAAGTCGGGCGAGAGCGCGCAACGTCGGGGCGTCGATGCGCCCGAGCGGGGCCTGTGCGCCGACGTGCCACAAGGCACTGCTGGCACTGCTGGCACTGCTGCCGCCTCCATTGCCTCCATCGCCGCGCTGGGCCCAGGCGCCGAATCGACGCAGCGTGTCGGCAGGCGTGCGTCGCCACGCGTCCACATCGGCGTCGCGGTATAAGGTCACGCCGGCCATCGCTGCGGCACGCTCGGCCAGGTCGCTCGCGCACCGCACGCGCAACAGATCGCGCATGCGCTTGTCGTCATCCGTTGCGAGATCGACGAACGTGCACAGCACCGCGTGCACGAACGCGGGAATGTCCTCCGCCCGGATCGCCGCGAGGGCGCCGCCGGCGGTCGTGGTCGGATGTCCTGCGAAGCCGAACACGAACCTCGGCTGCGCCGCGCCTGCCGCGCACATCGGCGAGAGCCAGACGTCGTGCGGATGATCGAGGGCGGCGAGGTGTTCGCCGCCGTCGAGAAGAATCGAGAATTTGGGGGAGAGCGCCGCGAAGCGCGGTTCGTTTTCGAGGCGCACGAGGATGGCGTCCGCCAGCGTCGTCGTGTCGTAAAGCGCCCCGGCATCGACCCCGGCAGTGGCACTGAGCATGAGATTGCGCACGTCGTCGGCAACGGCGATGCGCCGGAGGTCATTCCCGCCCGGCAACGCATGCAGCATGCGCGGCCCCAGTCCGTCTTCGAGCAAGCGCTGTGTCAGACTCAGTTCCGCCTGTGGGCGTGCTTCCATGGCTGGCACGGCTGGCACGCTTCGCACGCCGCGCAATTGAAGATTGGCCCGGTTCGTCAACTCGATCGTGCCGCTGGCAAAGGTCTCGGCAGCGTTGGCGATGGCAACGGCCTGTGTCGCACTCAGTTTTCCGCCGGGCAGCTTCACCCGGCACAGCCCGCCGTCGCGGCTGGCCACGATGCGTCCGAGCGCAGGACAGGCAGAGGGCCGTGGTGAAGGAAAAGAGGCGTGATCCAAGGTTCGATGAATGACGGGAGCGGTCGTGTCCGGTGGCATGTCGACGGTTCTGGCCGTCGAGTTGAGGCGGCGCTCAGACTGAACAATTGACCGACGTGGCGACAATCGCCCCGGGGGGCTTCAGCAAAGCGGTATTATGCCTGCTTTGCGCTTTTCGGCCCCGATTTTGCGGGTCGCGAACAGAGGATCGAGAATGACGAGCGGCGATGCGATGACGCCCTGGCTGACGGTGATCGGCATAGGCGAGGACGGGTTTGCCGGACTGGGCCGAAAGGCTCGCCGGGCCCTGCTCGACGCGCAGATCGTCACCGGCGCGCCGCGCCATCTGTCGATGCTGCCGGCGCGCCTTCGCGCACGACGCGAACCCTGGCCCAGACCGTTCGATGTCGCGCATGTGGCGAACTGGCGCGGCACGCCCGTGTGCGTGCTTGCCAGCGGCGATCCGATGCTGTTCGGCGTGGGCGCAACGCTCGCCCGGCACATTCCGGCCGGCGAGATGCATGTGATCGGCGCCCCGTCGTCGCTCTCGCTCGCCGCCGCACGACTGGGGTGGGCATTGCAGGACGTGCAGCCGGTCTCGCTGGTCGGCAGGTCGTTGGCCACGCTGAACGCGCATTTGCGCGATGGCGCGAGACTGCTGGTGCTAAGCCGCGATGGTGCGTCGCCCGCAGAGGTCGCCGCCATGCTGTGCGCCAACGGTTTCGGCGACACGCTCATGAGCGTATTCGAGTCGCTGGGCGGCGCCGGCGAGCACCGCATCGATGCCACGGCGCAGCAGTGGGGCGGTCGCGAGGTCGAAGCTCTCAACCTCATTGCCCTGACGTGCCGGGTCGACGCCAACGGGCGCTCGCTTGCGCTAAGTGTCGGGCTGCCCGATGACGCGTTCCTCAACGACGGTCAACTCACCAAGCGCGACGTGCGTGCCGTCACCTTATCGCGGCTGGAGCCGCATCCGGGCGCGCTGCTCTGGGATGTGGGCGCCGGGTGCGGTTCCATCGGTATCGAATGGATGCGCTCGCATCCGACGTGCCGGGCCATCGCCATCGAATCGTCGCCCGAGCGTCAGGCATTCATTGCGCACAATCGCGATGCGCTGGGCGTGCCCGGGCTGCAACTGGTTGCGGGCCGCGCGCCCGATGCACTGCAAGGCTTACCCGCGCCGGATGCCATTTTCATTGGTGGCGGCGTCACGGTGCCGGGCGTGCTCGATGCCTGCTGGTCGAGCCTGCGTCCGGGCGGGCGGCTCGTCGCGAACGCCGTGACGCTGCAAAGCGAAGCGGTGCTGGTCGAATGGCGCGAGCGCCACGGCGGCACGCTCACGCGCCTCGCCATCAGCGAAGTTCAGCCGCTCGGCGGCTTCGACACGTGGCGTGCGGCGTTGCCGATCACGCTGTGGGACGTGACCCGGCCGCGGGTCTCGGCGGACGGAGCCGGTTCGTGAAGCGCGTTCTGCTGCTGGGCGGTACGGGCGACGCCCTGAAGATCGCCCGTCATCTCGGTCGGAACGACGTCTACAGTCTGGCGGGCCTCGGCCGGGTGCCCGACGATCTGCCGTGCCGCGTGCGTGTTGGCGGCTTCGGTGGCCCCGAGGGGCTGGCGCGATATCTCGAAGGCGAAGGCATCGACTTGCTGATCGATGCCACGCATCCCTATGCCGCGCGCATGAGTGCAAACGCCGTCGTCGCCGGGCGTCAGGCCGGCGTGACGGTGTGGTCGCTGCGACGCGAACCGTGGCAGGCCAGAGCCGGCGACGACTGGCGATTCGTGCCCGACTGGCCCGCGATGTGCGAGGCACTGGCAGCCTTTTCGCGTCCGCTGTTCACCCTGGGGCGCGCGCCGCTAAGCCATCTCGACGCGATTCCCGCGCATCAGCGCTGGGTGGTGCGCTGTCTGGACGAACATCCGGGCAACGCGCAGGCGACGGTCATTGGCGCGCGCGGTCCGTTCACCCTCGAGAGCGAGCGCGCGTTATTTACGCGGCACGACATCGACGTCGTCGTGAGCAAGCACAGTGGCGGCGCGGCAACAGAAGCCAAACTCGATGTCGCGCGCGAGCGCGGCTTGCCGGTGGTGATGCTGGCGCGCCCGGCGGCGATCGAAACGGATCGCACGTTCGGCTGCGGCGCAACCTTGCTGGCGGCGCTCGACACCTTGCGCGACACCGCGAGCGCGCATCACATTCAGACCGCCTCACGAAGGAACGAAGCATGACGGTTTATTTCATTGGCGCCGGACCCGGCGACCCTGAACTGATTACGGTCAAGGGGCAGCGGCTGGTCCGAAGCTGTCCGGTGATTCTTTACGCAGGCTCGCTGGTGCCCCAGGCGGTGCTCGACGGCCATACCGCCGGGCAGGTCGTCAACACGGCCGAGCTCGATCTCGACACCATCGTTGCGTTGCTGGCCGGGGCGCACGCGAAGGGGCAGGATGTCGCCCGCTTGCACTCCGGCGATCCGTCGCTGTACGGCGCCATCGGCGAGCAGATCCGGCGCCTGCGGGCGCTGGACATTCCCTACGAGATCGTGCCGGGTGTCACCGCCACGGCCGCATGCGCCGCGACGCTCGGTTGCGAACTGACGCTGCCGGGCATTTCGCAGACGCTGATCCTCACGCGATACGCGACCCGGACATCGATGCCGGAGGGCGAAGCGCTGGGTGACCTGGCGCGCCATGGTGCGACCATGGCGATTCACCTCGGCGTGCGGCACCTCGCGCGCATCGTCGCCGAGCTCAGACCGCATTACGGCGACGATTGTCCGATCGCAGTCGTGTACCGCGCCAGCTGGCCGGACGAGACACGCGTGACCGGCACGCTGGCGGACATCGAAGCGAAAGTCGGGCAGACCGGCATCGAGCGCACCGCGCTGATTCTGGTGGGGCGCGTGTTGGCCGCGGATGGCTTCGCCGACTCGTCGTTGTACGCGACGGCGCGGCACGTGGAGATGGGGCGATGAAGAAGATTCTGATTATCGGCATCGGTGCAGGCAATCCCGACTATCTGACGGTGCAGGCGATCGACGCGCTCAACCGTGCCGATGTGTTCTTCGTCATGGACAAGGGCGCGGCCAAGGAGAAGCTCGTCGCGCTGCGCAGGCACATCATCGAACGGTTCGTGAAGGGGCGCGACTATCGCATTGTGGAGGCGACGAGTCCCGAGCGCCGACGCGATGCATCGGACGACGACTACCGCGTGGCCGTCGACGAGTTGAACCGCGACAAGCAGCAGATCTTCGCGCGCCTGATTTCGGAATCGATGCGCGACGGCGAAGTTGGGGCGTTTCTGGTGTGGGGAGATCCGTCGCTGTACGACAGCACGATCCGAATTCTGGATGCGATTCGTGCGCAGGGTGACGACACGTTCGAGTTCGACGTCATTCCGGGGATCAGCAGCGTGCAGGCGCTCGCGGCGCAGCATCGCATTCCGCTGAACCAGATCGGCAAGTCCATCGAGATCACCAACGGTCGTGGCATCGTCGACGGGTTTCCGCAAGGTGTCGACACCGTCGTGGTGATGCTGGACGCGAAGCACTCGTACAAGCAACTCGCGCACGAAGACCTCGACATCTTCTGGGGGGCGTATGTCGGCACCCCGGACGAGATTCTCATCGCCGGGCCGCTGCGCGACGTCATGGACGAGATCGAACGGGTACGCGACGAAGCGCGCCGCACGCACGGCTGGATCATGGATACCTATTTGCTGCGTCGGCGCTAGAATCTCGCAGCGCCGCCGCCAACTCTTTCCCCTCCATGTTCTGCCGTCCATGAATTCCGGCCCTCGCGACGTTCTCAGTCATATCCTCGGCGCCTGCAAAGCCGAGCGTGCCGTGACGGCGAGCTTCCGGTTGCTCGCGCCCTGGGCGTTGCACTCGACCGGCACCGAGGGCGCATTGATTCGGATGTGCACCGGGCAAGGGTATTGGATTCACGTCGACGGTGGGCAGGCGACGCAGATCGGGCCGCACGACATCGTCATGTTGCCGCGAGGAACGCCCCATATCGTGTCGTCGACGCCTTCGCCGAAGGCGCACGATGTCGTGCCCTTCGCCGACGTGCTCAAGACGCACATGGTCGGACGCCATGGCGATCATCCCATTGCACTGACGTACGGAAGGGACGCTGCCGATGCCGTTGCGACCCAGCTCTATTCGCTTCATCTATGGATGCCCGCGCTCGACGTTGCCAGTGTCCAGGCGGGTCTGTCGTCGCTGATCGTGCTGCGCGCGGACGAGCATGCGTTGGCACACACGCTCGCCGTCACGATGGAACTGCTCGTACAGGACTCGCTGGCGCAACGCCCCGGCTGGCAGCTGTCGGCCGCACGTATGGGCGATCTTCTGCTGGTGCGCATTCTGGGCGAGTACCTGCGCACGGGCGCACACACGACAGGGCCGAAGGGGACGCGCGGCACGCTGGGAGCACTTGGAACACTCGGAGCACTCGACGATCCTGGCATTGCCCGAGCCATCGCCGCCATGCATGAGGCGCCTCGACGCGACTGGACCCTGCCTGAGCTGGCCGCCGTCGCTTATCTCTCCCGCACCGTGTTCGCCGAGCGCTTTCGCGCGTTGATCGGCGTGCCTGCGATGCAGTATCTGAGCGCCTACCGGATGAACGTCGCGGCAGAGCGTCTGCGTCAGCCGCGAGCGCGCATCGGTGATGTGGCCGAAGCCGTTGGCTACGCCTCGGAAAAGGCTTTCGCCCGCGCGTTTCAGCGTTGGATCGGGGTGTCGCCGACGCAGTATCAGCGCGACGAGAACGGCGGCTAAGCCGACGATCAAGCCGACAGTTAGGCCGACATTCAGGTCGACATTCGGGTCAACATTCAGGCCGACAGTTGAGCGAGGCCACCCGCTGCATTCGTCTTCGTGCGCCGGACAATCCAGACGATCCGCACGATCCGGACGATCGGTGCCCGAATCCGGCGTTCCGGAGGTTGAGCGCACCGCTACCCAAGCCAATAATTCCGTCCACACGACGCCGGAATGGCGACACGCCATGCGCATCAGGCATCAGGCATCAGGCATCAGGCATCAGGCATCAGGCATCAGGCAATGGGAGGGAGCATGAAGCAGGGAAATCAGGGAAGGCGCGTGCTGATCGTCGGCGGCGGGATTGCGGGATGCGCGGCCGCCATTTCGCTGGCGCAGACGGGCGCGCAAGTCACATTGGTCGAGGCGCAACCCGAGTGGAAGTTTCAAAGCTCGGGCATCTTCATCTACAGCAACGGCCTCGCGGCGCTCTCCGAGCTCGGCGTGCTGCCGGAGATTCTGGCCAGCGGCTTCGCGATTGCCGACGGTCGCAATATTTATCTCAATCAGAATGGCGAGCCGATCGTCGATACCTTCTATCCATCGCGATATCCCGGCATTGCCCCCATCGTCGGTATTCGCCGGGCGCAGATGCATCGCGTGCTGGCAGCACGAATCGCCGCGCTAAACGTCGATGTCCGGCTGAATACGACCGCCGTGTCGATCAACCAAAGTTCATCGCACGCGGTGACGGTTGCCCTGTCCGACGGCGCAGTGCAGACGTACGACCTCGTCGTGGGCGCAGACGGTATCCGCTCCGGGATTCGTCGCCTCGTCGCCGGACCCATCGCGCCGACGTACACCGGGCTTGGCGTGTGGCGCAGCGTGCATCCGCGCCCGAGCGACCTCACCGCGAAAATCATGATGATGGGCGTCGGAAAGCGCCTTGGCATCATGCCGATCAGCGACGACCGCCTGTATCTGTTCGGGACGATCGCTGAGCCGCACGACGCCTGGTATGCGCGCGCCGAGTGGCCCGCGCTGATGAAAGCGCGCTTCGCCGAGTTCGGTGGCCCGGCCCGGCAGTTCCTCGACACGCTCTCTTGCGAGTCCGAGGTGCTGTACACGGGCGTCGAGGAAGTTGCCACACCGTTACCCTGGCATCTCGGTCGCGTCGTCATCATTGGCGACGCGGCACATGCGTCCACCCCATTCATGGGCCAGGGCGGTGCCATGGCGCTGGAAGACGCCGTGCTGCTCGCCCAGATGCTCGCGTGCAACGAAGCCGTCGAACCCACCTTGCAGGCATTCGGTGAAGCGCGTTATCCCTTGTGCAAGTTCGTGCAGGACGTCTCGCGCGCCGTGGGCGAAGCCGGTGCGCAGGAGCATGCGGGTACGTCGAGCGCGCGCCGCGATGCCATGCGACGCGAGGCGCAGCACAAGGTCGACAGCTTTTACGCGCAGATGGAGGCGCTGCGCCGTTCGCCCGTTGCCGGGAAATGACGCTCGTCGGCGCTTGCCGGTGCGCGTCACGACGTTGCACAGATCGCGCCTGAGCGCCTTGCCGTATCATGGTCGCCTCTTTCGCGGAAGTGACCTGAAATGCAAGTGCTTGTCGATGCGGACGCCTGCCCTGGCGTGATCAAGGAAATCCTGTTTCGCGCGGCCAATCGCGAGCAGATGCCGGTGACGTTGGTGGCCAATCAGTTTCTGCGCACACCGCCGTCGCCGTTCATCAAAGCGGTTCAGGTGCCATCCGGCTTCGATGTCGCGGATGCGCGCATCGTCGAGATGGTCGAGGCAGGGGATCTGGTGATTACGGGGGATATTCCGCTTGCCGCCGCCGTCATCGAGAAGGGCGGCAAAGTGCTTGATCCGCGTGGAAGCTGGTTTACGCCGGAGAACATCAAGGAGCGGCTCTCGGTGCGGGACATGATGGACCAGCTGCGCAACGCGGGCGTCGAGACCGGTGGCCCCGCGCCGTTCAGCCAGCGCGACGGCAAAGCGTTTGCCGGCGAACTGGATCGCTTCCTGGCGCGCCAGCGCAAGATGCCACGGTGAGGGGGCGGTCGAGCGAAGCGTATCAGTCAGGTCGCAAGCGTAGACGCCCAGGAGGCCGGAGAGGGCGGAGAGGGCGGAGAGGGCTGAGACGGCTCATGCCGTGCGTCGCGCCAGCGCTTGCGCGTTCGCCTGGTCCTTGATTCGTTCGCGCAACGCTTCGAGCATGGCCACGATATCGCTGGGCAATCGTCGCTCGCGGGCAATATCGACGCAATCGCGCCCGCGATCGTCGACAATCGACGGATCGGCGCCGGCATCGATCAGCAGACGCAGCGTTGCCAGCCGTTGCAAACGGGCGGCGTAGAAGATCGGGGTCTCGCCATGCGCGCGCAGATTCAGCGTGGGCGTGAATTCGAGCAGGGCGCGGCACATGGCGTCGTCGTCGCGCCAGACCGCGGCCCACAGGGAATGACTCGGATTGGCGCCGCGACGCAGCAAAAACTCCACCAGCGGACGGTTCTCGCCGCGCGCGACCGCGTACCAGAGCGGTGTCGCCTGAAAGTCGCCCGCGTCTGCCTCCGTCGGGACGGCGCCTTCGAGCGGGGCGCCGGCGTCGAGCAGCGTCTCCACCGTCTTCAGACCGTTAGGTTCGAGCAGACCGCCAGTCTCCGACGGACGCACCGAGCAGGCCAGATGCAGCGCCGTTCGGTGTTTCGGATCGGTCGCGGAAATCAGATCGGGGACATCTCCCAATAATGCGGCGACAGTGCCGCAATCCCACTTTTTTGCTGCATTGAACAACGCGGTTTTCGAGGGTTTCGCCATCACGGCCTCTCCATGCCGACGTCTTGCCACACGCGGCGCCACAAGACACGAGGCGTGTTGTGCAAACGCCGTCGTGAATCCATCAAAGTCATGTGGGAATTCGACAGTCGGCATGCCGGACGGTTCGCACCGCTGGCGTGGTTGTGGCGCGTTGACCTTACAAAGCTGTCAGGCCTGCTCGGTGCTGGCACGCAGGAGTTCGGCGAAACGCGCTTCGCACCAGCGCATCACGTCGTTCGGCTCGCGACCGAAGCGCCATAACATCCGCACCGGGAGTTGGGGGAGCCCGAGGTCGTCGCAACGAAGCTCATGCAGATCTTCGTATTCCGCAATATCGATGGGCAACACGGCCCAGCCGAGTTTGTCGACGACCATGCTCGCGATGACGTAAGAACTGTCGGCGCGCCAGATCGACGGACTCAGTTGCAGCGGGGTGATGTCGTCCATTTGCAACAGAATCTGGCGATACTTGGCCAGATCGCCGCGTGTGACCTGATCGCGGTATGCCAGCGGGTGGTCGCCTGCCACGAACACACCCTGCACGGCCGAGCCGACGTACTTGTGACCCAGCGCCGATGAGATCGCGCCGCGATCGACGTGAAAACCGATGTCGGCGCGCTGCTTCTCCACATACTCGGCGACTTCCGTCGAGGTGCCGTTGAGCAGCGTGAGTTCGAGATAAGCGAACTGGTACGCGAGGTCCCGCACCAGTTCGCTCACCGCCTGATAGGGCAGCGCTTCGTCCAGCGCGAGCGACAACTGCGGCTGCTCGCCGAACGCCAGCGCGTTGGCCCGGTGGTTCAGCCCTTCCGCCTGACGCAGCAATTCCTTCGCTTCGAGCAACATGACCTCGCCCTGGTCGGTCAGGCGTGCATTGCGTCGGCTGCGATCGAATAGTTCAAATCCCAAATCGGCTTCGAGCAAGGCAATCGCCGTGCTCACCGCCGATTGCGCTTTGCCCAGACGGCGAGCGGCAGCGGATATCGAACCCTCCTCCGCTGCCGCCACAAAGTAGCGTAATTGTTCAATTGTCCAGTTCATTCATCCATTTTATAGATAGGTTCCAAATTTTTCTAACATGATTTTCGCGGCAGAATCGCGCTTCTCCAATCTAAAACGCCAGATTGAAACGCCAACATAGGCGAGGCGGCAGACGACCGGATCTCCCGGTCCGGTGGTCTCAGGCATAGACCTCCCACGCGCAACGCGCACCTGCCACCCACGGCGCCGCCTGGAGAGATGCGGGCCCCCGGTTCCCCCATCGCTGACGCCCTTCGCGTCAGCCCCGCTCGACGTTGCGCACCGAACGCAGCTTCGACACCTCTGTCCGGATGTCGTAAATCAAACGTGCTTACATGTCATCGAAAATCGATTACCGAACCCGCTTCGGACTACTGACTGGTGTGTCCGCCAGTCTGATTGCCAGCACTCTGTTGCTTGCCGCTTGCTCGGAGCGTGGCAAGAAAGAGACAGCCGACGCCTCACCGGAGGCCGTCGTGCGCACGGTCGAGCGTCGTGCCGAGCCGCTCACGATGCAGCAACCGGGACGCCTGGAGGCTTACCGCAGTGCCGACGTGCGCGCGCGCGCCGGCGGCGTCGTCATCGAGCGCAAATATCAGGAGGGACAAAAGGTCGCCAAGGGCGACGTGCTGTTCCGAATCGATCCGCAACCGCTGTCTGCCGCCCTCGACGCGGCGCGCGGCGCGCTTGCCAAGGCGCAGGCCGAGCACGATTCGGCGCGCGACAAGGTCGAGCGCTATCGCGGTCTGCTCGAATCGCACGCCATCAGCGCGCGCGAAGACGCAGAATCGCGGGCTGCCGAGGCGCGCACGCGCGCCGAAGTGTTGGCGGCGCGGGCAGAAGTGCGCAAGGCGGAACTCAACCTGGGCTACACGAGCGTGACATCGCCCATCGCCGGACGCGTGCGTCGCGCGGAAGTCACCGAAGGTGCACTGGTCGGGCTCGACTCGCCCACGCTGCTCACGCGCGTGGAGCAGATCGATCCGATTTATGTGAACTTCTCGCAACCGGCCGCCGAGGTCTACGCGATGACGCGTGATCTGCGCGCAGGCAAGTTGCAGCAGGGCAATGAGGCCGCTGCGCCGCAGGTGCATGTGACGTTGCCCGACGGTCGCGAGTATGCGCTGCCCGGCAAGCTGCTGTTCACCGATCTGGCGGTCGATCCCGGCACCGACACCATCGCCATGCGGGCGTTGCTGCCCAATCCGGACGGCGTGCTGCTGCCCGGCGCATTCGTGCAGGTGCGCATGCAGGGCGCGGTGAATCCGAACGTGGTGCGCGTGCCGCGAGAGTCGCTCACCCGCACGGGGGAAGGCGCGATCGTTCGCGTCGTCGACGCGCAAGGCAAGGTGCACGACCGGAAGGTTCGCGCCGAAGCGATCGATGGTCGCGACTGGCTGGTGACGGACGGCCTCAAGGGGGGCGAACACGTCATCGTGCAGAACGTCGCGCAGTTCTCCGACGGCATGCAGGTGAAGACCCGGGCGGATGCCACCGCCACGGCGAATGCGGGCAAGGCCGTCGCGCTTGCTGCCGCGTCCTCCGACGCGAAGACCCAGAACAACGCCGTACCGGTCGAGCCCGCGCGCGCCGGTCCGGCCTCCCAAGCGGAGACGCATTAACAATGGCCCGTTTCTTTATCGATCGCCCGGTCTTTGCCTGGGTGATCTCTCTGATGATTACGCTCGTCGGCGTGCTCGCGATCCGGGCGTTGCCGGTGGCGCAGTACCCCGACATTGCGCCGCCGATGGTCAGCGTGTGGAGCAGCTACCCGGGCGCTTCGGCGAAGGTCGTCGAAGATTCGGTGACCGCGATCATCGAGCGCCAGATGAATGGCGCCCCGGGGCTGATGTACACGTCATCCACGAGCGGTAACGGCGAGTCGTCGGTCAACCTCACGTTCCGTCAGGGCACCAGCCTCGATCTCGCGGCCGTGGAAGTGCAGAACCGCCTGAAGACGGTGGAGTCGCGCTTGCCCGAAGTGGTGCGCCGTTATGGCGTGAAAGTCGAGCGTGCCGCCGACAACATCCATATGGTTGTCACGCTCTCGTCGCGCAACCCGGCGATCAACGAGTTCGATCTCGGGGAAATTGCCGCGTCGCAGGTGATGAACCAGCTCAAGCGGGTGCCGGGCGTGGGTCAGGTGCAGTTCTGGGGCACCGAGAAGGCCATTCGTATCTGGCCCGATGCGGCCCGGCTCGTCGCGCTCGATCTGACCGCCTCCGACATTGTCTCCAGGGTGCGTGCCTATAACGCACGCGTGACGATCGGGGACCTCGGGGCGGGGGCGACGCCCACGTCGGCGCCGATCAACGCCAACGTGGTGTCCGACAGCGCACTGTCCACGCCGGAGGAGTTCGCCAACATTCCGCTGCGCGTGCGTGCCGATGGCTCGGCGATCCGGCTGGGCGACGTGGCGCGCGTGGAGCTGGGGGCGTCGGACTACAACTACTCGGCGCGTGTGGACGCCATGCCCGCGACCGCCATGGGTATCAAGCTGGCTGCCGGCTCGAATGCGGTGGAGGTGATGAAGGCCGTACGCCAGGTCATGGACGAACAGGCAAAGCTGTTCCCGGCAGGTGTCGACTATCAGATGCCTTACGAGACCGCTTCGTTCGTGAAGGTCTCGATTCAGAAGGTCGTGAAGACCCTGCTCGAAGCCATCGTGCTCGTGTTCCTGGTGATGTACCTGTTCATGCAGAACCTGCGTGCGACGCTGATTCCGACGCTGGTCGTGCCGGTCGCATTGCTGGGCACCTTCGGCGTGCTGCTCGGGCTCGGCTATTCGATCAACACCCTGACGATGTTCGGCATGGTGCTGGCGATCGGCATTCTCGTGGACGACGCCATCGTCGTGGTCGAAAACACCGAGCGGATCATGGTGGAGGAGGGACTGTCGCCCTATGCGGCCACCGTCAAGGCGATGCAGCAGATCAGTGGCGCCATCGTGGGCATTACGGTCGTGCTGGTGACGGTGTTCGTGCCGATGGCGTTCTTCTCGGGCGCCGTGGGCAACATCTACCGGCAGTTCGCGGTGACGCTGGCCGTCTCCATCGGCTTCTCGGCGTTCCTCGCGCTGTCGCTCACGCCGGCGCTGTGCGCCACGTTGTTGCGCCCGATCGCTGCCGATCATCACGAAAAGCGCGGCTTCTTCGGCTGGTTCAACCGCACGTTCGCGGTGGGCACCGAGCGCTACACACGCACTGTCGGCAAGACGTTGCGTCGGCCGTGGCGCGCCATGCTGGTCTACGCGCTGGTGCTGATCGCCGTGCCGCTGGCGTTCATGCGCCTGCCGTCGGCGTTCATTCCCGAGGAAGACACGGGCAGCTTCATGATCATGGCGTCCGAGCCGCAAGGGGCCACGCTGCCGGAGGCCATGACGGCGCTCAAGCGCATCGAGCAGTATCTGATGCAAAACGAGCCGGTCAAGCATGTGTTCGTGCTGGGCGGCTGGAACGAGTTCGGTGCGGGCCCGGGCGGCGGCATGTTGTACGTCACGCTCAAGGACTGGCACGAGCGCACCTCGAAACACGACGGCGTGAATGCCATCGTCGATCGCGTGAACGAGAAGTTTACCGGGCAGCCCGATCGCATGATGATCGCGATGAACAGCCCGGCGCTGCCGGAACTGGGGTCTTCGAACGGTTTCAACCTGCGCCTGCAGGACCGGGCCGGCGTGGGCAAGGAGGTCTTCACCGCCGCACGCGACGATCTGCTGCACAAGGCGGCCAAGGACCCCGTGCTCAAGAACGTGATCTTCGCCGGACAGGGTGACGTGCCACAGGTCGACGTGAGCATCGATCGTCGCAAGATGGAAGCGCTGGGCGTCAGCATGGACGATGTAAACACCACGCTGGCGACCATGTTCGGCTCCGACTATGTGGGCGACTTCATGCTCGGTGCGGAAAACCGTCGGGTGCTCGTGCAGTCGGACGGACGTCAGCGTGTGACCCCCGAGGATGTCGGCAATCTGCGCGTGCGCAATGCCAACGGCGAGATGGTCCCGCTCTCGGCCTTCGTTGCACTGAAGTGGAAGCTCGGTTCGCCGCAACTCAAGCGGTACAACGGCTACCCGTCGTTCACGATCCAGGGCGAAGCCGCGCCAGGCAAGAGCAGCGGCGAAGCGATGGCGCGCATGGAGCAGTTGATGGCGGAGATGCCCGCGGGCATTGGCCATGAGTGGAGCGGGCAGTCGCTGGAGGAGCGCGACTCGGGAGCGCAGGCGCCGATGCTGTTTGCGTTGTCGGTGCTGGTGGTGTTCCTTGCGCTCGCCGCGCTCTACGAGAGCTGGGCGATTCCGGCGGCGGTGATCATGGTGGTGCCGCTCGGCGTGATCGGCGCACTCGGTGCGGTCAGTCTGCTGGGCATGCCCAACGACATCTACTTCAAGGTGGGTCTGATCGCGACCATCGGTCTGTCGGCGAAGAACGCGATCCTGATCGTGGAAGTCGCCAACGATCTCACGAAGCAGGGCATGGGGTGGCTCGACGCGGCGGTGGAGGCGGCGCGTCTGCGTTTGCGTCCCATCGTCATGACGTCGCTGGCGTTCGGCTTCGGCGTGGTGCCGCTGGCGATCGCCTCGGGGCCGGCGTCGGGGGCACAGCGTGCCATCGGTGTGGCGGTGCTTGGCGGTATCGTCACGGCGACCGTGCTGGCGATTTTCCTGGTGCCGTTGTTTTTCCTGATCGTCGGCCGCTTCGTGCGCCGGGGGCAGAAGGTTGGAACGGGCCGCAATGGCGGTAACGACACGAATGGCGGCAACGACGGCGCCGGGAGTGTCGACCCAATGGACGGTAATGACGGCAACAACGGCCATCGCGGGCCGGTCGCCGAGGGGAAGGTATGACGATGTTTCGACCCCGCCTGCGCGGGATAACCATTGCCGCCGCGTGCGTTTTCACGCTGCTCGGCGGATGCACGCTGGCGCCGACGTATGAGCGTCCGGCCGCACCGATGCCCACGACGTACGAGGCCACGCCGTCGGGCGGCGACGTGCCGCTGGCGCTGGCTGCGCCGCGATCGGCGGACGACGATTGGGCCGAGGTCTTCACCGATCCGCAGTTGCAGGGCCTGATTCGTAAGGCGCTCGCGCAGAATCGGGATTTGCGTCTGGCGTCGCTGCGCGTGCAGGAGGCGCGTGCGCTATACGGTATCGAGCGCGCCAACCTGTTGCCGAGCGTTCAGGCGGGCGGGACGTTCTCCCGTCAGCGCTATTCCGGCTCGGCCGGTCAGCCCGACGGTGTCGGCCCGGTACCCGGCGGATACGTTGCCAACGACGTGCGGGCAACGGTGGGCGTGAGCGCGTTCGAGCTCGACTTCTTCGGGCGCGTGCGCAGCCTGCGCGACGCCGCGTTGCAGGCGTACCTGGCGAGCGAAGAGGCACAGCGCGCGGCACAGGTCAGCCTCGTGGCGGAGGTGGCGAGCGCGTACATCGGCCTGATCGCCGCCAATGAACAGACCGCTTATGCGTTCAAGGTGCTGGCGGCGCGCGAGGCAGGCATGAAAGTCATCCGTCTGCGCGCCGAGCGCGGACTGATCGACGGCCTCGATCTCAATACGGAGACGACGCAGGTCGAGGTCGCGCGTGCGGCGTTGGCCGAGCGGGAGCGACAACGCAGCGAGATCGTGCACGTGTTGCAGATACTCACGGGCGATGTCTCGACGCGTCCGTACACGGAAACCACGCTCGACAGCGCATTCGTCGTGCCGGTGGCAGCCGGGCTGCCGTCGTCGCTGCTGATGCGTCGACCGGACATTCGTCAGGCCGAGGCCACGCTGCGCGGCGCGAACGCGAATATCGGGGCTGCGCGCGCGGCGTTCTTTCCTTCGATCAGGCTGACGACCGATATCGGCACGGCCAGTTCGCGGTTCTCCGATCTGTTCACCGCAGGTACCGGTGTGTGGTCGTTCATGCCGCAGATCACCGTGCCCATCTTCGAGGGCGGACGCAACATGCAGGGGCTGGATCTTGCGAACGTCCGCAAGGAGATGGCGGTGGTCTCGTATGAGCACGCCATTCAGACGGCGTTCGCCGAGGTCAACGATGCACTCGCTGCGCAGCAGTGGCTCGCGCGACAGCTCGAAGCGCAAAAGCGCGTATCGGATGGCGAGCGTGAGCGGCTGCAATTGGCCGAGCGCCGTTATGCAAACGGCGTGGCGAGCTACCTCGAACTGCTCGATGCGCAGCGCAGCGCGTTTCAGGCGGCGCAGCAGTTGATCGACGTGAAGCAGCGGGTGCTGGTCAATCACGTGGCCCTGTATCGCGCACTGGGCGGTGGCTGGACGTCGGGGGGCGAAGCGTCCTGACCCCCGGAGGACGCTGGACCGTCAAACAAAACCCCGCCGGATCGAAAGACCCGGCGGGGTTTTGTCATGGGCCGGGCACATAGCGTCGGTCATTGACGACCCGCCGGTGGCCCGAGCGCGCGGTGTCCGCTTCAGAACGCGAATCGGCCTTCCGCCGCAATCTTCGCGAGCGGATCGCGCGGGCTCGGTACCTCGCGCGCACGCAGACCTTCCGGCAGCGTGTTCACATCGCCGCCCGGACGCCCGATCGCAATGGCCGCTTCGATCTTGTATTTCGGCGAGAGATCGAGTTCGTTGCGAATCTTGTCGTACTCGATGCCTGCCAGACCATGCGTGGCCCAACCCGAGAGCGACGCTTGCAGCGCGAGGTAGCCCCATGCGGCGCCGGCATCGAAGCTGTGCGTTGCGGCAGGCACTTCCGTGTCGCTGCCCGGCGGCGTGAGTGTCGACTTCGAAATTACGATCACGATGGCAGCGGCGTGTTTGGCCCAGCTCTGGTTGAATTCGTTGAGAAAGCCGACGAACTGGTCCCAGTGCGGCGTGCCACGGCGCGCGTAGACGAAGCGCCACGGCTGGGCGTTGAAGGCCGACGGGGCCCAGCGCGCGGCCTCGAAGAACGACAAGAGGGTGGCTTCGGGAATCGTTTCATCCTTGAACGCGCGCGGCGACCAGCGTGCCACGAATTGCGCGTCGATCGGGTGGTCGGCTTGACGGGTGTTGATATCGGTCATGCGAGTGTCTCGTCGGCAAAAATACAGCGGAAAGTCTTTCGAATCGTCTTTCGAATCGGCGTCGAATGAGTGCTCGGGGGAGCCTCATCGGGCCGCTAGGATACCGTGAGCCCCGCGCGATCCCAACCAATATCGGTGCACGTCGATATAACGGGGAGATATCATCCCGTGTCATGAACACCTTGAAGAACATGCGAATCTTCGTGCGCGTGGCCGACGGCGCGAGCTTTGCCGGGGCCGCCCGCGCGCTGGACATGACCACGCCGCAAGTCTCGAAGGCCATCTCCGAGCTTGAGGCGCATCTACGCACGCGGCTGCTGCATCGCACGACACGCAAGCTCGCGCTCACCGACGCCGGCAAGCGCTATCTCGCCCGTTGCCGGGACATCATCGCGTTGGTGGATGTGTCGGAAGCCGAGGCGGGGGCCGCGAGCGCCGCACCCAGCGGCACATTGCGTCTGCACGCGCCTGCGAGCTTCGGGCAGGTGTTCGTCGTGCCCGCGCTGGCGCGCTTTCTCGAGCAGTACCCGGATGTTGAAGCCGACCTGCTGTTGTCGTCGCGCGTGCCCGACCTGCTTGAAGAGAACATCGACGTCTCGCTGCGTCTTGCGGCCTCGCAACTGCCCGATTCCGGGCTCGTGTCGGCCCGGATCTGCCGCATGGCGTCAGTGTTGTGCGCCGCGCCGCACTACCTCGCCACGCACGGTGCGCCGCGCTCGCTCGACGAGTTGGCGCAGCATACGCGGGTGCGATTGCAGGCGCCGCATTACACCGTCGAACATTGGCTGTTCGAGGGGCCGGACGGCCCGAGGAAACTGGCAATCCCCCCCGGGCGCCTGCGCGTCAATACCGCAGATTCGCTCACGGCGGCGCTCGTGAGCGGATGCGGTGTCGCCCCGGTCCCGTTGCTCAGTGCCCTCGCGGCCTTGCGCAATGGTTCGCTGGTCCGTGTGCTGCCCGAATACGAGTTGCAGGGCACGAACGTGTACGCGGTCTATGCGTCGCGCCTGTATCTCGATGCCAAGGTCAAGACGTGGATCGAGTTCCTTCGGACGTTTGTGGAACAGGTGCTGGCGGCGTCAGACGCCGAAGCGATAGCGCAGCTGCCGCGATCAGCAGACCGATGACGAGCGAGACCCACAGAATTGCCATCTCTCCCCAATGCTCGCGCGCGAGTGCGTAACCCCACGGCGAGACGGCCGAGAGCGCGAACGCCGGGGTCAGCAACGTGCCCAGCGCGCGGGCGTAAGCGTCGTGTGCAAAGAGTTCGAGCGGCAGGCTGGCGCGCAACAGCGTTGCCAGTCCGTTCAGGGCGCCGTAGCAAAAGATGAAAACGCCGGCGGCGAGGGCATAAGACATGCCGGCCAGTCCCAATGCAAAGCAAACCGGCAGACCGCAACCGACCACGACGTTGAGCCCCAGCGCACTGGCCTGACGCGGTTGCAGCCATTCCAGCGTTCGGGCGCATACTTGCCCCACCCCCCACAAGGCCGCCAGCCCCACCGGCAACCCGCGCACCCCGAGCAGCGACGGCAGGTGCGCGGCCAGTCCCGACGACAGTATCGACACCAATGCCATGATGGCGCCGTAGAGCACGGCGGGTGTCCTTGGCAAAGGGGCGCGCAACCGGCGCGCGTCGCCGTGCGCCGTCACCCGCGGCGGCGTGGCGGGCAGGCCGCGCAGCAGTGCCCAGGCAAGCAGGCCGATGGCCCCGAAGACAAAGACGCCGATGCGCCATCCCCATCTGTCGCCCAGCCAGTTGCCCAGCGGCCAGAAGACCGTCGTCGCCAACCCGCCGATGAGCGTGATCTGCGTCATGGGACGTCGCGCAGCGGCGCCGTAAAGCGCAGCGAGGGTGGCGAACGCCGCGTCGTAGAGCGAGCACCGCATGCCGATGCCCAACAGGCACCATGCGGCGAAATATTGCACCAATGTGGTGCTTGTAGCCAATGTGACGCAGCCGACCGTGCAGACCAGCGTGCCAAGACACATGACCCTGCGACCGCCCAGGCGGTCGAGCCAGCGGCCCGACATCGGCGAGACGGCTGCCATGACGAGCATGGCGAGCGACGGCCCGGCAAACACCCATGTCTGCGCCCATCCCGTGTCGCGCGCGATTCGCCAGGCAAAGGCGCCTGGCAAATAGAAGTTCGCACCCCAGTTGATGAGTTGTGCGAGGCCGAGTCGGATGACGATGGGCATGACGGAGGGCGGCAGAGTGAGTGGCGTGGGGCGGATGATATGGACGGATGCGAACGGATGCTGACGAACAGGGGACTGATATGGGCAGAGCGCGCGCGCGTCGCAGGGGCGCGCCGGACGTCCGGTCACTCAACGCATGGTGCGCTGACGGCATCTCTTGGTAAAGTCTTGGCATCTTATCCGGTTCATAAGGAAAACTTTGAGATGCGCCGCCTGAATCTGGATCAACTGCACACTTTCTCCGAGGTGATCGACGCCGGCAGTTTTTCAGCGGCTGCCGCCCGCCTCGATCTGTCGCAACCTGCGGTCAGCCTTCAGGTCCGCCAGTTGGAGCAGCGGCTGAACGTCAGGTTGATCGAGCGTGTTGGCAAGCGACTCAAGCCGACTTCGGCCGGCCTCACGCTGCTCGACCATGCCCGTCGCATCGATGCCGCCGTGGAAGACGCCATGCAGGCACTGACGACCCACGCACGTGGTGTTGCGGGCGAAGTGGCGATCGGCACGGGCGCGACCGCGTGCATTCACTTGCTGCCTCCGATGCTGCGCGCCATGCGCAAGCGCCATCCGTTGCTCGATATCCGCGTGAGTACCGGCAATACCGACGACATCGTGGCTGCCGTCACGGAGAACCGGCTCGACATCGGACTGGTCACGCTACCGGCCGCCGGCCGCAGCCTGCACATCACGCCGGTGTTGCGCGACGAATTCGTTGCCATCGCACCGACCGGGGACCGTGAATGGGCGCAGGAAGTCACGCCGCACACACTCGCTATCTCGCCGATGGTTGCGTTCGAATCGGGCAGCAGTACCCGGATGCTGATCGACGAATGGTTCTTGCGGGCGGGACTTCGCGTGCGCCCGGTCATGGCGTTGGGCAGCATCGAAGCCATCAAGGAAATGGTCGCGGCCGGACTGGGCTACGGCATCGTGCCGCGCATGGCGGTCAATGCCGTCCATCACCGCCGCGGATTGCGTATGGCGACCCTGACTCCGGCATTGTCCAGAACGCTTGCGATTGTCGTTCGGCAAGATAAACCGCTTACGCCCGGATTGCGAAAAGTCTTGTCTGCGTTGGAGGCACTGGGCTGCGAGGTCTGAAATTCGGTGTGAAAATCTTTCGCAGTCCATGTGAAATGTCATTGTTGTTTTATTGGGCAAAATTACTCCCCGCAAAATGCAAAGCTCAGACTACAATGCGCGAATATCGGCATTCCACCGGCAATTATTGAGAACGTGCAACTCGCAATGCATCACAATCTTTATCGATATGAGGGGCTGCTTGGTGCCCGCTCGGTCGAGGCGCTGGACGCCGAGTTTCAGAAACTGACGCAAACGCTGGAATACGATGCGTTGTTCTATGCCCCGCTATTGCCACGTCGTGAACGCGAGGCGGCTGCGTTTCAGATGGACGACCAGTTCATTTCTGCGCAGGGAATGCCCAGCCGTCATATCTTCACGACATTTCCCCCGGCCTGGATCGAGCGCTATCAGAGTGCGGGCTATGCGGAAGTGGATCCGGTGCTCGTGGCTGCGAATCTGTCGCCGCTGCCGATCCTCTGGCGCACCTTCCTGACGCAAAAGCGACCGCACCCGATTTTCGCGGACGCCCGCGCGCATGGGCTCGGTTGCGGCGTTTCGATCCCGATTTACGGGGCGGCCGGCGAACGTGCCATTTTCAGCGCTGCCACGGCGAAATCGCCCGAAGAGTCGGCCGAACTCGAAGCCCGCATGATCGGCGAAATCTATCTGAGCGCGTTGTACTTCCATCAGGCGATTCAACAGCTCGACATGCAATGGGTGGCGAGTCGAAGCACCGGCAAGCTCAGCCCTCGCGAAATCGAAAGTCTGTTATGGGCGGCGCGTGGAAAAACAGCGTGGGAGATTGGGTTGATTTTGAAAATCTCCGAACACACCGTGACGTTCCATATCAATAACGCGAAGCGCAAGCTCGGCGCCGTAAACCGGCATCAGGCAATTGCGGCCGCCATCAGCACCGGTTTGATTTCTCCCTGAACTGATGTTGTTCACATCTATGCCGTGAGCGCTTTTTCCTAGCGCTCACGCGTCTGGTTTATTCCCTTCCGATTGCGATTGCGGCGCCCGAGAATTCTCCCACGCGATGCGCCTTGTTTTTCATCTGGTGAAATAGCGCGGTCTTCGAGAGATCTGCGCCATTTCACATTTATCGCGGTATGGGATTAATGACCGTTTTCCGTGATTTTCGAGACGTTCCAGCGTTTGGATTCAGCCGATTTCACGCCATTTCCGAAACAGTGTGTTGTCGCTTTGTGGCTGGTTCATTTCTAGGGGAAAACTATAATTTACTCATGGCGAAAACTGATTGGTTAGCGGTTTTCGCTTCCCTGAGCGAGATACGAACGATAAAAGGAGTTTTCCATGAAAAAGAACCTGCTGGCCGCCATTGCACTGGTCAGTCTCGGCGTTGCCGCCGGCTCGGCCTTTGCCGCCGATCAGTCGAGCGGTGTGACCCGTGAGCATGTCCGTGCAGAACTGCAAGCCGCACGCGAGCTCGGCCTCTCGCCGGTGACGGAATTCAACTTCCCGTACACCTACGAGCAGTCGGTGCAGCTGCAAAAGCGCACGGCCGAAATCGAGGCCGCGCAGCACGCCGCAGTTCCGCAGGCCCCGACGGCAAACTAACGTCGTGGTGCGTGACATCGGGCAACCGATCCGGTTGTCGATGCAGTCTCTGAAGTGTTGTACCGAAGCAGTCCCGCGATTCGTCGACGGCCCGCCTGACGCCCGCCAGATTCACTAGCGCGTCTCGCCCGCGCCGCGCGAATCGTTCCAACGACGCCCTGCGCGTCATTTACCACAGCCCCGCCCGAGGATTCTCTCCCGACGGGGCTTGTGTGTTTCTGGCGTCCGGCGTCATGAAGACGCCGGTCCGTCTCGGCTCAACTCAACGTGTCCTGGTGGGGGTGTCGCCGTGCGATTCGGCCAGCGACGCGTCGCCGTGCGCGGTATCCGAGTGGCTCGATTGCCATCCGCCGCCCAAGGCCAGGAACAGATTGATCTGGTCCATCGCCACTTGCGTCTCGGATGCCGCCAACGCCGCTTCCGCGCTGGCGTGCGTGCGTTCGGCGTCGAGACTCGTCAGGTAAGGGGCACGGCCTGCCTGATAGAGCTTGTGATTCTGTTCGGCAGCCGCCCGCGATTTGTCGCGCGCGTCGCGCAAGGCTTGGTCGCGTTGCAGTTCGCGGGTGTAAGCGGAGAGCGACGTTCTGGTTTCCTGCACTGCCTTGAGCACGACGCCGTCGAAATGCGCGAGCGCGGCATCGGCGCCGGCTTCCATCCCTTTGATATGCGCACGTACGCCGTTCGTCGGCAGTGACCAAGAGACCATCGGCCCGAGCGTCCACTGTTCGGTGCGTCCCTGTCCGAAGTGTTCGAGCAGGCCGTTTGCGCCGATGGACGCGCCAATACGGATCGACGGATAGAGGTCTGCCGTCGCCACGCCGATTTTCGCCGTGGCAGACGCCAACTCACGCTCTGCCTGACGCACGTCGGGGCGGCGCTTGAGCAGCGCGGCGCCATCGCCGACCGGCAGCGCTTGTGTGAGTTGCGGAATGCGCCGACATTGCACGACGCTCGCATCCAGCGTGCCCGGCACCTTCCCCAGCAGCAGCGCCAGCCGATCGTTGGCGGCTTCGCCTTGCGCCTGGAAACGTGGCAAGGCGGCGCGCAACGTGTCCGCCTGGGCCTGGGCGCGTAACAGATCCGTGGGCTGATCGCGTCCCGCGTCCACGAGCTTGCGCGTGATGGCGACGCTGCGTTCCTGCAACTTCAACTGCGCGTTGGCAATGTCGTATTCGTGATTGGCAGCGCAGCCCTGCACGTAGGCGCGCACGGTCTCGGCGGCCACGCTCACGCGGGCCACGTCGAGTGCGGCCTGGCTGGCTTCGGCGGCCGCGAGGGCGGCTTCGTCCGCACGGGCGAGCTTGCCGAAGAAGTCGATCTGATACGAGATGCCCAGCGTGGCGACCGCAAGGTTCGCCACCGGCAGCTTTTCTTCCTTGAGGAAGCTCTCGCCCGAAATCTGCGCACGCAGTGCTTCGGCCTGCACGCCGCCTTGCGGCAGGTTCTCCGACTCGACCTCGTGGTACATCGCGATGGCGCGCTGCACGTTGGCCAGCGCGGCGCGCACATTCGAGTTTGCCGCAAGCGCCTGCTTCACGAGCGCGTCGAGCGTGGGATCGTCGTAGAGTCGCCACCAGTCGTCGGGGACCGCGTCGAGGGATACCGCACGTTGGGAGCCGTCGGCAAGCGCGCCGTTGGCGTCGGGCGAACGCATTGCGGCGCTATCCGGCAGACGGTAGTCGGGACCCACGGTCGTGCAGCCAACCATGAGCGCAGCCGTCGCAGCCATGGTGCTCAGCAGGTGCGCGTGTCGCTTCATGATTGGCTTCATTCGTGGCTTCATCAGTAGCTTCAGCGGCGGCTTCACCGGCGGGCTCCTGCCGGTGTGGCGGCGAGCGACGTCGCGCTCGTGCTCACCGCTTGTGAGGTCTGGGTGGGCCGATGGCCGTCGTCCTTGCCTTCGACCACGGTCACCGTGGCGGTGCGCCCGGCGACGAGGCGCATGTCTTTGGGCACATCGTCGAGCGCGATGCGAACCGGAATGCGTTGGGCCAGACGCACCCAATTGAATGTCGGATTGATGTTCGGCAGCATCGACGCGCCACTGGTGCGGTCACGGTCTTCGATGCCCGCGACGATGCTCTGCACATGACCATGCAGTACGTGACGCTCCCCCATCAGGCGAATCTCGACCTTGTCGCCGATATGGATGCCGCGCATCTTGGTTTCTTCGAAATAGCCTTCGACGTGCAGCGAGTTGGCGTCGACCATCGAGAGCACGGGGCGACCCGTGCTTACGTAATCGCCCACGCGCGGCAGCCGGTCGTTCAGATATCCGTCGGCGGGCGCGAGTACGCGCGTGCGTTCGAGGTTGAGTTTGGCCAGACGCACGGCGGCGTCCGCCTGCGCAACGGCCGCCTCGGACGATTCGACTTTTGCCTGACCGGCTTCGACCACTTCCTTCGCGACGACTTCCGTCAACTGATGATTGCGCGCGTTCTCACGACGTGCCTGCGCCAGCGTGGCGCGTTGCGCGGCGGCGGTGGCCTCCGCCTGCTGCAACGCGAGCGTGTAGCGGTCGCGGTCGATGACGAACAGCAGATCGCCGCGGTGCACCGGCTGGTTGTCCTTGACCTCGACATCGGTGATGAGACCGGAGACATCGGGGGCGACCTGCACGATATCGGCGCGAATGCGACCGTCGCGCGTCCAGGGGGCCACGGTGTAGTAGTCCCACAGGTGCAGCAGCACGTAGATCGCAACGCAGGAGACGGCAAGCGTCAGGACGACGGGGCCGAGAGAGCGAAGTTTCAGTTTCATGGTTGGCAGGCGCGCGCAATGGCGACGATGCCGCCCAGCGCGATGATGTACACAGCAAGGTTGAATAACGAACGGTGCCAGACGAGCTTGTAGAAGCCCAGGCGCGCCAGCACGAAGCGCAACGCGCCGGTGAGTACGAACGCCACGACCATCAGGGCCAGCAGCGTCGGCACGAATACGCCATAGATATCGATCTCGCCGCTCATTGGGCACTCCCGGTTGTCGTGACGGGGAACAGCGCGACGTGGATGTCCATGAGCGACGCCCGCGCACTGCGCGAGGCCTGATCGCTATGCGCCACCAACGAACGAACGGCTCCCAGCAGCTTGTCTTGCAGCGCACTGTCCGGCCGGCTCGCCTGTTGGTCGAGTCGCGCCTGATAGAAGCGCGCCACGTCGGTGAGCGCGGCTTCGACGGCACCGCGCTGCGCTGGATTCAGATGGGGCAGCTCACGCTGCAAGGCCAGGGCCGAGAGTTCGACCCGGACTTCGGTGAAGCCGTCGCTCGACGTTTCGCTCTCGCTCGCCGCCAGACGCGGCACCAGTTGCCCGAGCCGGTCGAGCAATCGTGCGCGCAAGCGGTTGTGTTCGCGCACCGAGCGTCCCACGGCGTTCCTGGCGATATCGCGCCAGCTCGAATGAATCAGGCGGCGCATGGCCACGCGCGTGCCGAACGGACGCGTCTGCAAGGTCCACACCAACGCGAACAACACGCCGGCAAGCCCCGCGAGATTACTGTTGAAGAACGCCGGGAAGTCGGCGCTGTACCCGCCCTGAATGCCCACGAAGCTCGCGGTATTCACGGCGACGAGCATGGCGACCATGGTAAAGCGCGGCTGCGGTATGAAGGTGCCGAGCAGCAGATACGGCACGGCAAAGAGCGCGACGAGCAAACCGAAATCGTGGGCGTTCGTCAGAATGAAAAACACGTACACGGCGGCGAACACCACGCAGACGGCCGTCGCCCAGAAAAACGAGCGGATGAACGGCGCCGGCTCGTCCATCGCGGCGAAGAAGCAGCAGGCCACGGCGCCGAGCGAAACGGCGGCGGCGCCATCGTTCCAGCCCGTGTAGATCCACACCATGCCCATGAGAAACGTGCACAGCGCGGCGGAGACTGTCGAGAAGAGCAACAGGCCGTGATCGTAGTGGCGCGCGCCGCCCAATTCCCAATAGGGGAACGCCGGTGTCCATTCGGGCGCATCGTCCGGTTGACCGAAGCGGCGTTGCAGCGAGGCGCAGTCTTGCCAGAGTTGCACCAGCGAGCGCAAACGATCCTCCGTCGCGGCGACCAGCGCACCGTACCAGTCCGACGCTTCGCTGGCAGACTGGGGCGGCTTGAGCAGATGGGCGGGAGCAGGCGAAGGCGCGCCGCGACGCAACCATGCCACGACCTCGGCCATCTTCGCTTCGAGCGCTTCGGGGGCGCCTTGCGGATGCCGACGCAACGTCTGCACGAGCGACGCCACGGTGGAGAGTACCGGCATCATCATGGTCATGCGTCCGCGCAATTCCTGCGCGTCGCGCACGCGCTCGGACGTATCGGCGTCATAAGACAACTGGCTGATCAACTGGTCGAGCGCCAGAATGTCCGCCGCCATGCGGTGACGGCTCATGTGTCGCGTGGCCTTGCCCTCGGGATCGGCGGAGAGCATGTCGGTGGTCCAGCGTGCGGCATCGGTGAGCCAGCGCGTCGAGCGGTCGTGCAGCACCTTGGCCACGCTCGTCGGCAGAATCACGGCGCCGACCACGCTCGCGCAGACGATGCCCAGAATGATCTCCTCGGCACGCGCGATGGCGATATCGAAAATGCCCGTCGGCGTATTCACGGCGGGCAGGGCGATGAGCGGCAGCGTGTACGACGCCAGCAGGAACACGTAGCTGCGCGGTGAGCGATGCAGCAACGAAATGTAGAGCAGCGTGCCCGTCCACAGTCCGACGGCGGCCATCAGCAATTCGGGCGTGTCGACGAGCGCCGGGACGAACGCGATCGACGCGGCCGCGCCCAGCAGCGTGCCGAACACGCGATACAGCGCCTTGGAGCGTGTGGCGCCGGTGAGCGGGTGCGACACGATGTAGACCGTCGCCATCGCCCAGTAGGGGCGCGGCAGGCCGAGGGCGAGTGCGATGTAGAGCGCGAGCATCGAGGCGACGAACGCCTTGATCGAGAAAATCCAGTCGCGTGAAGATGGCCAGGTAAGCACGGTCTTTTACTTCTTCGGGAGCTCCATCGCGAGGATGGACCCGTCCGGGTCGGCCGCGCGGTTAAGCGTTTCGAACACGCGCAACACCGCCTCGAAGTCCTCCAGGGGGATGTTCGCGAATACCTTGGCGCGCAACTGGCTGAGCTCCGATTCGAGCTTTTCGGCGAGCGCGTCGCCCGCCGGCGTGAGCCGCAGCGCGTTGGCCCGCCGGTCGCTCGCATCGACTTCGCGCACCACCAGGCCGGCGGCGCACAACTGATCGAGCAGGCGCACGAGAGAAGCGCCTTCGAGCCCCACGTATTCGGCGAGCTCGACCTGACGCACACCCTGGCCAAGACGGCGGATGAACAACAACGGGCCTGCGCTCGCCGCCGAGATACCGTATTCGACGATCGCGCCCTGCGACAACTGGCGCCACTGTTTGCCCGCCAGCAGCAAATGGCTGGTGAAGGCAAAGCGGAGCGATTCTAGGGAGGTCATGGCGAAAGATTATATGTTAACTAATTATTAGGATGCTAGCTAATAGACTGTTGTCCGAGACGTGGAAATGATGGGAAGACGCAAGGGCGGCCTCCTGCGCAGGCATGTGTGGCGTGCCTTTGGGCGATGTGCGCGGGTAAGATAGCGAAATTCGCGGCCGCCTCTGGCCGCCCGGCAGACAAGTGTTACGACATATTTCAAGGGATGCCCGATGACATCGAAGGGACTGGATAGCGAATCGTTCGCGTTGTTGCTCGCGACTGTGCAGCGCTTCATCCGTGAGCGGCTGGTGCCCGCCGAGGACGACGTCGAGATGCATGACGAGGTGCCTGCGGCCATCGTGGACGAGATGAAGGCAATGGGTCTGTTCGGGCTGTCGATTCCGGAGGAATTTGGTGGTATCGGCCTGTCGATGGCACAGGAAGTGCGCGTGGCCTATGAGTTCGGGCAGACGTCGCTCGCGTTCCGTTCGGTGTTCGGCACGAACGTGGGCATCGGCTCGCAGGGCATTTTGATGGATGGCACCGACGCGCAAAAGCGCGATCTGCTGCCACGTGTGGCAAGCGGCGAACTGATCATGTCGTTCGCGCTCACGGAGCCCGACGTCGGATCGGACCCGGCTGCCCTCAAGACCCGCGCCGTGCTCGACGGCGACACCTATGTGCTCGACGGCGTGAAGCGCTTTATCACCAACGCGCCACGCGCGGGCGCCTTCACGTTGATGGCACGCACGGGCGGGGAGGGCGCGGGCGGCATCTCGGCGTTCATCGTACCGGCCGACACGCCGGGGCTATCGCTGGGCAAGCCCGACAGGAAGATGGGGCAGCGCGGCACCAAGACCTGCGACGTCGTGCTTCAGGGGGCGCGCGTGCCGGCGGCAAACGTGATCGGCGGCGTGGCAGGCAAGGGCTTCAAGACTGCCATGAAGGTGCTTGACCGGGGGCGTTTGCACGTGGCGGCGCTCGCGTGTGGCATGGCGCAGCGCATTCTCGACGAGTCGGTGGCCTACGCGCGTGAGCGCAAGCAGTTCGGTCAGCGTATCGGCGACTTCCAGCTGGTGCAGGCGATGCTCGCCGACAGCCAGGCCGAACTGTATGCCGGATGGTCGATGGTGCAGGATTGCGCGTTGCGCTACGACGCAAAACCGGCGGGCTCGCGAGACGCCGACGTCAGCATGCGCGCGTCATGCGCCAAGCTGTTCTGCACGGAGATGGTCGGGCGTGTGGCCGATCGCGGCGTGCAGGTGCATGGTGGCGCCGGCTACATCAACGAATACAAGGTCGAGCGTTTCTATCGCGACGTGCGGCTGCTGCGACTGTATGAAGGTACCACGCAGATCCAGCAACTCATCATCGGGCGCGCGCTGATGCAGGATTAACACCTGGCATGCAAGGTGTCAGGCCCAACGTTTGTCGAATCCCTGAATGACGTCGGTCAGCAACGCCCGCATCCACACATTCGCCTCGTCGGATTCGAAGTTCTCGTGCCAATGCAAAGTCACGGCGGCATGGGGCAGATCGACGGGGAGTTCGTAGATGCGCAGCGGGCAGTCCTGCGCGAACACTGCGGCAAGATGATGCGGTACCGTGGCGTACCAATCGGTGGCGGCCAGAACGTCGGGCAACGAGACGAAATGCGGCACCTCCAGAACGACATTGCGCTTCACACCGTGTTGCACGAAGGCAGTTTCGATCGCGTGGTGACTATGCTCGGCGGACGACACCTGCACGTGTCGCGCTGCCTGCAGTGCGGAAAGACTTATCGTTGCGCCGGCGGGCAGCCCTTTGCGCTTTCGCGTGATGCAGACGTAGGTTTCATCGAACAGGGGCGACTGGCTCGTGCGCGATGTCAGTGTCGGCAGGTTGCCTACCGCGAAGTCGATATTGCTGGAGCGTAGCGCTTCCTCGATTTCGTCGACCGGCAACGGGAAGACGCCGAGACGCACGTTCGGCGCCGCCGGTTGCAGTGCGCCCCAGATTGCCGGCAGATACGCAAGCTCACCGGCGTCCGAGACCGAAAGCCGGAACGTGCGGGTACTGGTCAAAGGATCGAATCGCTGCGCGTAACGCAGCGCTACCTGAACCGATTCCAGGGCTTTCGAGACGATGGTCGCGATTTCGAGCGCGGCCGTTGTCGGTTGCATGCCCGCACGCGTGCGAATGAACAGCGGATCGTCGAACAGCGTACGAAGCCTGCCGAGGCTGTGACTCACGGCGGGTTGTGACAGCGAAAGGCGTTCGCCCGCGCGCGTGAGGCTCTTCTCTTCGACAATCGCCTTGAAAACACGCAGCAGATTGAGGTCAATGCCTTCGATCGATTTCATGATGTTCGCGAGTCGGGAAACGGGTAGTTCAGTCGGGCTTGTTCCAGCTTATTGAAAAGACTGGCGAATCACGTCAGACAACAGTCTGCGAAGCCAGACGTTTCCACCGTCCGCGTCGAAGTTCTCGTGCCAGTGCAGCGAAATTTCAGCCTTGGGCAGGGACACGGGCGGCTCGTAGATCCTGAGCCGTGCATCTTTCGCCACCAGCGTGCTGGCAAGTCGTCGCGGCACCGTCGCGAATATGTCCCTCACGGCAAGCAGCTTCGGCAACGCCGAGAAATGCGGCACTTCGAGCGCAATCTTCCGATCCACTCCCTGCAGGCGGTACGCGGCATCGACCGACTGGCGGTAGTGCTCCCGCGACGGGATACGAACGTGGGACGCCGATGAAAAATAGTCGATATCGATCACCCGCCCCGGGGGCAGGTCGGCGCGTGCGCGCGTGATGCAGACGTACGACTCCTGAAACAAGACTTCCGCGCGCGTCTTCAGCCGCAAGCCGGGCAAATTCCCGATCGCGAAATCGATGCGATTGGAGCGTAGTCCTTCCTCGACCATGTCGTAAGGCAGCGGGTCGACGGTGATCTTGACGTTTGGGGCCAGACGATTGAGTGCGCTGCTGATCGGGGGAAGGTAGACCAGTTCACCGGCGTCGGACAGCGAGAGCCGGAAGGCGCGCTTGCTGCGCTCGGGGTCGAAGGACTCGCCGTAGCGCAACGCGTCGCGCAGGGTCATCAGGGCGCGCGAAATCGGAGACTCCAGCTCGATTGCCAGAGGCGTGGGCTGCATTCCGGTACGTGTGCGCACGAAAAGCGTGTCGCCAAACAACAGACGCAAGCGGCCCAGCGAATAACTAATGGCGGGCTGCGATAACGCGAGTCGTTCCCCGGCTCGGGTCAGGCTGCGTTCCTTCGCAATCGCATCGAAAACGCGCAGCAAATTCAAATCGATACTGTCAACCGTCGTCATGGCGATGCCGTGCAGTCCGCGTTGGGATTTCCTGGGGATACCTACCTTGCGACACAGATTCTCGGGCAGAAACCTGTGCGCAGCAACGGCCTTCGGCGTGTCGATTTTCGACGGAACGATGTGCGTGCCAGGGACCTGAAGCGCCTGATCGTTCATTCATCTGGCTGATGACGATGCGATTTTAGATGAATTTGTTGAATCGGCTGGCAGGTACCAGAATTTGTTGACCGACAGGTGACACGAGAATCGCTGGCGATTCACTTTTTAAAAGGCTTGATGCTATGAGCGTTGCGGCGGAAATTTCAGACGGCATGCGGATCAGCGCGACAGACAGCGACCGGAAACGCGTCCGTCGAGCGGTATTGACCTCGGTCATCGGACAGATACTGGAGTGGTACGACTTTTTCCTGTACGGCACGGCTGCGGCCTCGGTCTTCGGGACGATCTTTTTCCCTATCGGGGTGGATCCGCTGACCGGCACGATCGCCGCGTTCGGCGGCCTTGCAGCAGGGTTCGTGGCGCGTCCGCTGGGCGGCATTCTATGTGGGCACTTTGGCGATAAATACGGCCGACGCGCCGTGATGATGCTCACATTGGGGGCGATGGGGAGCAGCACGTTTCTCATGGGGCTCATTCCCTCCTATGCGCAAATCGGTCTCGCGGCGCCGATACTGCTTGTCGCGCTGCGGCTCGTGCAGGGGCTGGCGGCAGGCGGTGAGTGGAGCGGGAGCATTCTGCTCATCAGCGAGAACGCCCCTCAGCACAAGCGCGCGCGCCTGTCGGCCTGGAGTCCTTCCGGGGCAGTGATCGGATTCGCGCTGTCGACCGCTGCGTTCATGCTCGCGCAACGTCTGTCGGGCGAGCACTTTCTCACGTGGGGCTGGCGCGTGCCGTTTTGGCTTAGCCTCGTCATGATCGGTATCGGTGTCTATCTCCGCTCGCATATCGCGGAGAGCGCGGATTTCGCCAAGATCAGCCGCGAGGGTCAGGTCGCTCATGCACCGCTGGTGGACGTGTTGCGAACGTGCCCGGGCCGCGTGCTCATGGTGTTCGGTCTGCGTCTGGGCGAGGGCACGGCGTCGTGGATTTTCTTCGCCTTCTCGATCGCGTTCGGCAAGTTCAGCGGAATCTCGGATCAACTCGTCTACACCGGACTGATCATCTCGATGTTGCTGTCCATTCCGGTGTCGTTGTTTTCCGGGTATGTCAGCGACATCATCGGCCGCAAACCCGTATATTTGATCGGGGCGGTGGGGATCGTGGCACTTGCCTATCCGTTCTTCTTCCTTTTCCAGAAAGGCACGACAACTGCCGTGATGACTGCGCTCATTTTGGCCAATAGTCTGGTGCTGGGCACGCTCCAGGGCGCACAACCGGCCTTCATCAGCGAATTGCTTCCGCCGCGACTGCGCTATTCGGGACTCGGCATCGGGCGGGAACTGTCATCGGTGTTGGGTGCAGGATTCGCGCCGGTTATCGCCACAGCGCTCCTCGCGCATTATCGAACCATCGGGCCGATCGCACTCTATGTCGCAGCGCTCGGTATGGTGACGGTGGTCACGACGTTGATTGCACCGGAGACTTATCCGCGGGATGCACGGATTCGCGACCGATCGGCGTAAGGACATCGAAGGGCAGCATTTACTGTGGGGACGGCGGCCTGTGGGGCAGTGATCGGGGACTTCGGTTTCCATCGCTGACCGATGAGACAGGGCGTGCGTCCCTGTTTTTCATGGCGTGTCGGTAATGAAATGATCGTATGGTAGGACTGACCGAATGAAGCCAGTCAACATGACCACGGTGGATCTGAATTTGCTAAGGACATTTCTGGCGATATGGGAAGTGCGCAGTCTGACGGTCGCTGCGGACCGGCTGCACGTAAGCCAACCCGCCGTGAGTCATGCCCTGCGTCGTCTTCGTGAGGTTTTCGACGATCCGCTATTCGTGCGGAATGCGCTTTCGATGGAACCCACGCCTGCCGCAACGCGGTTGCATTCGCCGATTCAGGAAGCGTTCACCATCATTCGCGGGGCGCTGGTCAAGCACGTGAGGTTCGAACCCGCGAGCGCATCGAGAACCTTCCGCGTCGCGATGTCCGACATGGCGCAGTTGCACGTCTTGCCGGCGCTGATGCATGTGCTGGCGAGCCGTGCGCCCCATGTCGGTGTGCAAGTGCAGCAACTTCCCGTCGATCTGATTACGACCGCTTTGCGCAAAGGCGACATCGACCTCGCGCTCGGATACCTCGCTGAGCCGGGGCACGAATGTCGCTTCGACAGATTGCGTGAGGACGAATTCGTCTGCATGCTGCGCGCGGAACATCCCTTCCGGGAAAGCTCGCTGACGATCGACGACGTGAATCGCCTGAGGTTTGTGCATTCTTGCACGAATACCACCGGTCACCATTCTGCAATGGAGGCGGCGTTTCGTCAGGCAGGCGTTCAACTGAATATTGCGCTGCAGGTGCCGCAATTTACGATTGCCCCGCAGATTGTCGCAACGACGGATCTCGCGTTCATCCTCCCGCACGCGATTGCGGCGCAGGTCAATCGCAACGACACATACCGCCTGCTACGACTTCCGCTTGCGTTGCCGCCGATAACGGTGGGTGTGTATAGCCATGACCGCTTCTCGGAGGACGACGGTATCGACTGGCTGCGCGCCCTACTGATCGAGCTGTTTTCGTCGCGTACGTGACATACCAACGCCTACGCGATGCGGTATTCGAACGTTCGCATGGGGTAGTGAGGGCTTCCGCCGGAGAACGCAGGCAGGGACAAAAAGTCCTCGCGAAGCTGCTGTCGGATCGGAGACGCCAGCGCTTGCGTCAGGTCGCGCAGCGAGTCGAAGACGGTCTTGTTGCGTTGCATGTGGCTCACCCGTTCGGCGGGCAAGCTGCTGCGGTAGTCGATCCGGGTATAGATCTCAATTTCACGCACGCCGGGCAACTGAGCCATCAGCGGCGGATGATGTCGGATGTAGTGATCGTGCCAGGCGTTCTCATCGTCGGCCGGACCTTCGTAGGCAACCAGATAGGTGCATTTTTCCTCGCCATCGGCACGCGTGGCCGCCCCTGGCGAGGGAGGCGATGGAGGCGAGTGGCGCGAACAGGGCTCTGGCACGGAAAAACGGCGCGTGAGCATGGCTTGCAGCGTCCAGTCGCAATCGCGGAATGAGGGACACGACCGGGGATCGAGCAGCGAGTGCAATGCGCTGCCTTTCGTCAGTGCCGCTTCAAGCGTCTCGATGTCACCGAAGTACAACTGCATCGCGCACTTCGGTGCACGCTCCGCCGCAATGAAGGGATCGTCCGCGCTGGCCGTGTCGGGCAGGTGAACGGCCAGCTTTTGCAGGCCGGAAGTGCGATGCAGCGCGTCGCGAATCGCCACGGCGCTGACCGGTTCGTCGGTTTGCGAAGCGGTAGGTTCGGCAGGTTCGGCAGTCGCCGTCAGGAATACACACAGTGCCATGGCAGATCGAAAGTTCGGAAGGTTCGTGGATTGCCTTGCGCTCGCGTTATGCCGGCACGGCTTCGCGCAAACGATGAAAGGCTCTGCCAAAGTAGGTCAGGCTGTCTCCGCTATCGCCCATCTGAATATTGGCGATCTCCACGAAAATCACCGTGTGCGAGCCGACGATTTTCGTATAGACGATGACACCTTCGAGGCTCGCAAGGGCATCGCGCAATACGGGCAAGCCGAACGATCCTTCATGCCACATTTCCGAAGAGAATCGCTGCGCGTGGGGGACGTTCGTCATGCCTGCAAATTGCATGGCAAGGTTCTCGTGGCGCCCGGAAAGAATGTTGATGCAGACCTTGCCGTTTCCCAGCAATGCGTCGTGAGCGGCGCCTTTTCTGTTCAGGCAGACCAGCACGGTCGGCGGGGCGTCGGTCACCGAGCAAACGGCGCTCGCCGTGACGCCGTACCGACCGTTCGGGCCATCGGTGCTGACGACGTTCACCGCCGCTGACAAACGCGACATCGCCTGTCGGAATTCTTTCGCCATCAATTCGTTGATTTGCATGTCGGTGCGATCCGTCTCAATGAACGTCTGAATCATAGTTCGCGTCAGAAATGACAGGCAAATTCGATTAAATTATTGGCGATATTAGCGACGCTTATTTTTTTAGGTTTTTTTAAACGAATGAATTCTGGTTATTTCCCAAATTCGAATTGGTAATTTGACGATGGGTGAGTGTGGCGGGATGCTTCATTGCATTATTTATTCGAGCAGTGAGCGGCGATTTTCCATGCCGTGCGGTGCTTGAGTCCGTCCTGGAGATGCCAATGAAGATCGAACCCAGTGAAGTGCTGCTCACCTCGCACGAGCGTCGACCGGTGACGGTGGGCGCGCTCGATGCGCTGCTCGCCGAAGTCAAAGATCGTCGGGAGGAATTCAACCGGCTGTCGCATGTGCCCCGCGACATGGTGGAGAAGATGAAGGCCGTCGGCATTTTCCGCGCAAGCACGCCGAAGCGTTTCGGCGGCGACGCGCTGCCCCCCGCCGAGTTCTTGCGGGTCGTGGAGCGTATTTCCGAGGTCGACGGATCCACGGGGTGGGTCGCCGCATTCGGTTCCGGCAACATCTACCTTGCCTCGTTGCCGGTGGAGACACAGGCCGTGATCTATTCGAGCGGCCCCGATCAAGTCTTCGGCGGCGGCCTGTATCCCCTGCAACCGGCGGTCCCGGTCGAAGGCGGATGGGAAGTCACCGGGCAATGGCGTTTTGCCAGCGGCTGCAAAGGCGCCTCGTGGCTTGGCGTAGGGATCGGCGGCACGGCAGCGAACGGCGGCGGGGCTGCCGCCGGCAAGCCGCTGACCGCTGTGTTTCCGGCGTCGGAAGTCGAGATCGTGGACAACTGGGACGTGGTGGGAATGCAGGCCACGGGCAGCCACGATCTGCGATTGCACAAAAAGCGCGTGGACGCGGCATGGACGTTCACGCGGGGCACCGCACCGACGATCGACGAACCGTTGTATCGCTATCCGGCGATTTCCTATCAGGCGCAGGTCCATGCCGCCGTGAACCTGGGGCTTGCGCGAGCGGCGCTCGATATGGTCACCGAGATGGCCGGTGGCACGAAAACGGTGACGGGGGCGCCGCGTCTTGGCGATCGCGCTTATTACCGGATCGAACTCGGTAAGGCGGAGGCCATGTTGCGTAGCGCCCGCGCATTTTTCTATGAGGCGCCGGAGGCTGCGTGGGAATCGATTCTGGCCGGCAAGCCGGTGACGCCCGAGCAGGCGAATCTGCTGCGCCTGAGCGCCACGCACGCCGCGCAGGTCTGTGCCGACGTCGTGCAGATCGCTTACCGGCTGGCCGGGACGGCAGCGATTTACAGCGACAATCGACTGCAGTGGATCATGCGAGATTCGCTCGTCGTTACACAGCACGCATTCCTGGGGGAGGCGACCTACGATAGCGCGGGCGCGTTGTTTGCGGGCATTCCTCCCGTTACGCCTTATCCATAATCCGACCCGCAACGGGCGCGATGCAGTTACCGACGATCATCACGGTGCGTTGCGCCCCACGGCGTCATTCTGGTGCGCGCGGCGCGAATATCTCGCACGGTGCACTGGTGCGGTGCAGCAGAGTTCGGTGGAAAATCGGACTCTGCCTATAGACAAACTTCCATCTCTTCCTTGCTCCGCGTTGCTGTCTGCGACTTTGCCGATCACTGAACGTTGCCTGGCACGCTTGTTGCGTTAGCCATAACGCCAGCGGCAAAGGCGTCGCCGGCAATGAATTCAGGTGCGGCGCGAGGCGTGAGAGCGAGCGACGCACCCACAGGACAACGGCGTCCCTCTGTGCCCCGGCACGGATGGACGCCGTTTTGTTTTTCGGGCGCCGCGCGCGACGCGGGCACGGCAACAGGAGAAGACAGCATGCGCAAACCTCGTCTGGTCGTCATCGGCAATGGCATGGCCGGCATCCGCACGCTCGAAGAGCTGCTCGAGATCGCACCGAATCAATACGACATCACCGTGTTCGGCGCCGAGCCGCATCCGAACTACAACCGCATCCTGCTCTCGCCGGTGCTCGCGGGCGAGCAGGCGTTTCAGGACATCGTGCTCAATCCGCTCGACTGGTATGCGGAAAAAGGCATCACGCTGCATCTGGGCAAGGAAGTCGCGCAAATCGACCGGCCACGCCGCGTGGTGCGCTGCGCCGACGGCACCGAAGCGCCGTACGACCGGCTGCTGATCGCCACCGGGTCCAGCCCGTTCATTCTCCCCGTGCCGGGCAAGGATCTCGACGGCGTCATCACGTATCGCGACATTCGCGACACCGAGATCATGATCGAGACGGCGAAAGTCAAACGCCATGCGGTCGTGATCGGTGGCGGGTTGCTCGGCTTGGAGGCGGCCAATGGTCTGAAACTGCGCGGTATGGATGTGACGGTCGTCCATCTGGCGTCCACGCTGCTCGAACGTCAGCTCGACGCCACCGCAGGCAAGCTGCTGCAACAGTCGCTCGAAGCGCGCGGTCTCGCCTTTCGCCTGTCGCACCAGACGTCCGAGATTCTGGGCGACGAGCGCGGCGCCGTGCGCGCGGTGAAGTTCAGCAACGGTGAGGAAATCGCGGCGGATCTCGTCGTGATGGCCGCCGGCATTCGTCCCAACACCACGCTTGCCGAAGCGGCCGGGCTGCATTGCGCGCGCGGCATCGTTGTGTCCGACACGCTGCAAACGTACGATCCGCGCATTTACGCCGTGGGCGAGTGTGTAAGTCACCGTGGCGTGGCGTACGGTCTCGTGGCGCCTCTGTTCGAGCAGGCGAAGGTGTGTGCGAACCACCTCGCGCTCATGGGCATCGGCAGCTATCGCGGCTCGGTGCTCTCGACCAAGCTCAAGGTCACGGGCATCGATCTGTTCTCGGCCGGTGACTTCCTCGGTGGCGAGGGCACCGAGGAGATCGTGCTGTCAGACCCCGCAAGCGGCGTCTACAAGAAGCTCGTCATTCGCGACGACAAGCTCGTGGGGGCATGTCTCTACGGCGACACGGCAGACGGTGCGTGGTACTTCAAACTGCTGCGCGAAGGGCGCGCGCTGGGTGAGTTGCGCGAGCGCATCATGTTCGGGGAATCGAGCGTGGGCGACGTCGGCACACAAGGCCAGAACCGCGCGTCGGCCATGGCGGACAGCGACGAAGTGTGCGGTTGCAACGGCGTGTGCAAGGGCACCATCGTTCGCGCGATCACCGAGAAGGGCCTGTTCACGCTGGACGAAGTGAAGAAGCACACCAAGGCGGGGAGTTCCTGCGGCTCTTGCGCCGGTTTGTGTGAGCAGATCCTCATGAGCACGCTGGGCTCGACGTACGACGCCGCACCGAAGCAGAAGGCGGTGTGCGGCTGCACCGACCTGTCGCATGCGGAGGTGCGTCGCGCGGTGCGCGAACATCGTCTCACCACGCACCGCGCCGCCTTCGACTTCCTGGAGTGGCGCACGCCGAATGGCTGCGCGACGTGTCGCCCCGCGCTGAACTACTACATGCTCAGCACGTGGCCCAAGGAGGCTGTGGACGATCCGCAAAGCCGCTTCGTCAACGAGCGCGTGCACGCCAACATTCAAAAGGACAACACGTTCTCCGTCATTCCCCAGATGAAGGGCGGTGTGACGAACGCGAGCGAGCTGCGCCGCATTGCCGACGTGGCGGACAAGTATCAGATTCCGATGGTCAAGGTCACGGGCGGCCAGCGCATCGACCTGCTCGGCGTGAAGAAGGACGACCTGGTGAATGTGTGGCGCGATCTGGGCATGCCGTCGGGCCACGCGTACGGCAAGTCGATCCGCACGGTGAAGACGTGTGTGGGCAGCGAATTCTGTCGCTTCGGCACCCAGAACAGCACGCAGATGGGCATCGATCTGGAGACGATGCTCGCGAACATGTGGTCGCCGCATAAGGTCAAGCTGGCCGTGTCGGGCTGTCCGCGCAACTGCGCCGAAGCCGGGATCAAGGACGTGGGGGTGATCGCCGTCGACTCGGGCTGGGAGCTGTATGTGGGCGGCAACGGCGGCATCAAGACGGAAGTGGCGCAATTTCTCGTGAAGGTAAAGACGGCCGACGAGGTCAAGGAATACACGGGCGCGTTCCTCCAGTTGTATCGCGAGGAAGCCTACTACCTTGACCGCACGGTCCACTATATCGAACGCGTGGGCCTCGACTACGTCAAGCAAAAGGTGGTGAGCGACGCGGCGAATCGCCGTGCGCTGTACGAGCGGCTGCTGTTCTCGCTCGACGGCTTGCAGGACCCGTGGCAGGCGCGTATCGACGGCGCGCAGGCCAATGAGTATCGCCCGCTTACGCTCGCGGGAACGGCGCTCGTCACCGAAACCACGACTGCCTGAGGAGACGCCCCATGACCGTCATGACCCCCAAGACCGCTATGGAGCCATGCCAACCGACCTGGCTGCATGTCTGTGACGTGAACGCGATTCCGCGTCTGGGCTCGCGTGTGCTCACGCACGCCACCGGTGACATCGCGCTGTTTCGTACCGAGAGCGACAGTGTCTTCGCGTTGCGCGACAAATGCCCGCACAAGGGCGGCGCGTTGTCGCAAGGCATCGTGCACGGCGAGAAGGTAACGTGCCCGCTGCACGCCTGGAACATCGACCTGACGACGGGCGAAGCCTGCGCACCGGACGTGGGCTGCGCACAGCGCTTTCCGGTGCGGATCGAGGCCGGTGAGGTGTATCTGGCATTCGACGAGACGGCCCGCGACGATGCCGCTGCGTTGACTGATGCGGCTGGCTCGGCTGGTGCGGCGGGTGTCGCCGACGGGATCGCCGCCTGACGCACGTTTCTCGATAAACCCCGGGGCCGGAGTCCGTTATGACCACCATCACGTCAACCACCTGCTGCTACTGCGGCGTCGGTTGCGGCATGCTCGTCGAGAGCGACGGCGAGCGCATCGTCGGCGTGCGGGGCGACCCGGCGCATCCGGCGAACCACGGGCGACTGTGCAGCAAGGGAATGACGCTGCCGCTGACCACGCAGTCGCTCGCCGGACGTGTGCTGATGCCCGAAATGCGCGCGTCGCGGGACGCCGGACGTGCGCCCGTGACATGGGACGCCGCGCTCGAAGCGGTGGCGTCGCGTTTTGCCGATGTCATTCACCGTCACGGACCGGACGCCGTCGCGTTCTACGTCTCGGGGCAGTTGCTGACCGAGGACTACTACGTCTTCAACAAACTGGCCAAAGGGCTCGTGCGCACCAACAACATCGATACGAACTCGCGCCTGTGCATGTCGAGCGCCGTGAGTGCGTACAAGATGGCGCTCGGTGCCGACGGTCCGCCCGCATGCTACGACGACCTCGACGCCGCGCGCACCGTGATCTTTGCGGGCAGCAATATGGCGTATGCGCATCCGGTGCTGTTTCGTCGTCTCGAGGCGGCGAAGGCTGCCGACCCGTCGATCCGGTGGATCGTCGTCGACCCGCGCCGCACCGATACGGCGGCGATGGCCGATCTGCATCTGCCAATCGTACCCGGCACCGACGTCGCGCTGTTTCATGGCATGTTGCATCACCTCATCTGGGAGGGACGCATCGACCGTCGGTACATCGATGCACACACCGAGGGCTTCGACGCGCTCAAGCAGACCTTGCGCGCCTATGCGCCGCAATTCGTTGCGGACATCTGCGGCATCGAGGAGTCGGCGCTGCGTCAGGCCGCCGACTGGTTCGGGGAGAGCCCGGCGGCGTTGTCTCTTTATTGCATGGGACTGAATCAGTCGAGCCATGGCACGCAAAAGAATCTGGCGCTCATCCATCTGCATCTGGCGACGGGGCAGATCGGTCGCGCCGGTGCCGGGCCGTTTTCGTTGACCGGCCAGCCCAACGCCATGGGGGGACGCGAAGTCGGCGGACTCGCCACGATGCTCGCCGCCCATCGCGAGATCGGCAACGCGGCGCATCGCGCGGAAGTCGAGCAGATCTGGGGCGTGACAGGGCTCTCGGACAGGCCGGGGCTGCCGGCCGTGGAGATGTTCGACGCCGTGCGGGCGGGGCGCGTCAAGGCGATCTGGATCGCCTGTACGAACCCGGTGCATTCGATGCCCGACAGCGCGCGGGTGCGTGAGGCGCTGGCCAATGCCGAGTTCGTCGTCGTTCAGGAAGCGTTTCATCAGACGGACACCGTGCCGTATGCCGACGTATTGCTGCCTGCGGCCAGTTGGGGGGAGAAGACGGGCACGGTCACGAATTCGGAGCGCCGGATCTCCCGCGTGCGCGCGGCGGTGGCCGCGCCGGGGGCGGCCCGTGCGGACTGGTGGATTGCGAGCGAAGCGGCGCGGCGACTCGCGCCGAAGCTCGGCGTGTCGCCCGAGCCGTTCGCGTTTTCGTCCGTCGAGGCGATATTCGACGAGCATCGTGCGCTGACCGTCGGTCGCGACCTCGATATCGGCGGCATCGATTACGCCTTGCTGGAAGCGCGCGGACCGCAGCAGTGGCCCTTCCCGGCGGGGGCGGCACAGGGTGCGTCGCGTCGCTATGAAGATGGCATTTTTGCGACGCCCGACGGCCGAGCCAGGTTTCATGCGTTCGATTACCAGCCGGTTGCCGAGCCGATCAACGCGCGGCATCCGTTGCGTCTGCTTACCGGGCGTTTGCGCGATCAGTGGCATGGCATGAGTCGCACGGGGCGCGTCGGGCAGTCGTTCGAGCATGCGCCGGACCCTTCGCTGACGATGCATCCGGGCGACGCCGCGCGTCGTGGTCTGCGCGCAGGCGACCTCGTGCGGTTGTCGAGCCGTCGCGGCGAACGTGTGCTCATGCTTGCCGTGAGCGATGACGTGGCGTCGGGCACGGTGTTCGTCCCGATGCACTGGAGCGGCCAGTTCCTCGGCGGCGGTGGCGTGAACGACACCACGACGGGCGTCGTCGACCCGTATTCGAAGCAGCCGGAACTCAAGCACGCGGCCGTGCGCGTCGACCCGCTGACCTTGCCCTGGCGCGTGGCGGCGGTGAGGCGCGGCGATGCGCTCCGGTTACACGCGGCGGTACAACCGCTGCTGGCCGAACGACGGTTTGCGGCGGTGCGTCTGGAAGGCGACGACCGTCTGGTGGTGACGGCTGCCGACGACCAGCCGGATACGGAATGGCTGGAGCGCCTGCATACGGCGCTGGCGCTGCCGCGCGACGCGTCGTTGCTGGAATATCGCGATGCGCGTCGTGCGATGACCAAGCGTGTGGCGTGGCGCGAGACGCTGATCGACGGCGTGCTGGTCGCGGGCAGCGAAGCGGATGTGACGGCATCGTCGTCGCTGCTCGCCCGTGTGCGCGAGGCCTCGCCGTGGACGCGGGCACGTCACGCCGTATTTGCGGCCGACGGCGGGCCGACCGCTCCGCGCGATCGCACCGTATGTCAGTGCAGGTCGGTGACGGCGTCGAGCATTGACGCGGCCATCGCGGCGGGTGCCGACGTCGGCCAGCTCAAGGCAACGCTCGGTTGCGGCACGGTCTGCGGCTCATGCCTGCCGGAGTTGCGGCGCATGTGCGCGGCGTCGGCTTCTGCTTGCGCCTCGGCTTCTATGTCGACGGCGGCGAGCGCGGCGTGACGCCGACAGCACTGAAGATTCAAGGGAGAACGATCATGAAGCAGGGGAAAGTCACGTTGCTCAGCGCCGGTCCCGGCGCACTCGATCTGCTCACGCTGCGCGCGGCGCGCGTGCTCGGGCAGGCCGATGTGTTGCTCGTGGACGATCTGGCGAATCCCGAGATCGCCACGCTCGCGCCGCAGGCGCGCGTGATTGCCGTGGGCAAGCGCGGCGGCTGTCGCTCCACGCCGCAGGCGTTCATCGAGCGGATGATGTGTCGCTTTGCGAAGCGTGGCGCGCATGTAGTGCGGGTCAAGGGCGGCGACGCGTTGATGTTCGGCCGGGCAGGCGAGGAGATGGCGGCGCTGCGGCGGGCGGGCGTGCCGGTGGAGATCGTCAACGGTGTGTCCGCCGCGTTCGCGGCGGCCGCCGGCCTGGGCATGTCGCTCACGCATCGCGATCATTGCGCGGGCGTGACCTTCGTCACCGCGCACCGGCAGGACGGCAGTGCACCGAACTGGGCGGCGCTCGCGGCGACGGGCACCACGCTGGCGATCTACATGGGGCTGCACCGGGTCGAGGCACTGAGCGCGACATTGCTGGCGCATCTCGATGCCGACACACCGGCCGGGGCGGTGCAGTGGGCGGGCACCTCGCAGGAGCGCCGGATGGTGACGTCGCTCGGACGGCTCGCTGCGGACGTTCGCGCTGCAGGCTTCGCCAGTCCCGCCATTCTGCTCGTGGGCGGCGCGGTCGGTGAGGCGGCAGTGTGCGCGCCGAGCGGAGATGCGCCGGAAGTGCCGGGCGACAGCGTCATCGCCAGGGCGGCATGAAGCGTTGTATCGTCAGTGCCCGTGCGCTGGAATCGTTGGAATCGCTGAAATGGCGCATTGGCACCCGTCGAACATGTTGGTTGGAGCGACGTTGTCGCCGGGGAGCGGTCTCGCCGACGATGGCCTGACAAGCGTCTCAAGCAGGGATTTTCATTGACTGGCCGACGGTGTCGGCCCTTACAAGACTTCGACACTTTGCCAAAAACACCGGATGCCGGGGACATCGATCCGCCGGCCGACCCTTCCCGCAAGACCTCGCCCGCTGCACATGCGCCGGGGGCGCAGGGCATGCTGCGCGTGCTGCTCGTCACGGACACCGACAAGCCCATCGGTGAACTGCGGGCGGCGCTCGCGCGTCTGGGCTGCGAGATGCTCGCCGAGGTGGCCAAGCCGCAGGCGTTGCCGCGCGTCGTGGAAAACGAGCGTCCCGACCTGGTCATCATCGACACCGAATCGCCGTCGCGCGACACGCTCGAACAACTGGCGGTGATGAACGCGGCGGCGCCGCGACCGGTGCTCATGTTCTCGGCCGACGGCAACCAGTCGCTCATACGCGCCGCCGTCGATGCCGGCGTGACGGCGTACTCCGTGGAGGGATTGGCGGCCGACCGGCTCGCGCCGATTCTCGAAGTGGCGCTCGCGCGCTTCGCACACGAAGAGAAACTGCGGGCCAGGCTGGCGAAGGCCGAGACCGAACTGGCCGACCGCAAGCTGATCGACCGGGCGAAGCGCCTGCTCATGGATCGGCGCAAGATTTCCGAGCAGGAGGCGTACGCCCTTCTGCGCAAGCGAGCGATGGATCAGGGCGAGAAACTCGTCGAGATCGCGCGCCAGCTTGTCTCGATTGCTGAATTACTGGGATAGACACCGTTCATGTCGACGTCATCATGGTTGGCTTCCGGCGCGCCGTCACCGGATCGTATTTCGGACGATGTTCCGGAGAAGCGTCATTTGCGCGTGGGCTTCATCGCGCTCTCGGATGCGGCGCCGCTGGTCGTGGCGAAGCGTCTCGAACTGGGCCATGAACATGGGCTGACGCTGGAACTGAGCCGGGAGTCGTCGTGGGCGGCGATTCGCGACAAGTTGCTCACTGGCGAGCTGGATGCCGCGCATTCGCTCTACGGTCTGGTGTACGGGGTGCAACTGGGTATTGGCGGCCCGCGCGAGGACATGGCGGTGCTCATGGTGCTCAATCGCAACGGGCAGGCGGTGACGGTGACACCCGCGCTGGCCGACGCGATGGCCGATACCGGCGAACTGCGTGCCGCGCTGGCGTCGCTTGGTCGCAAGCCGGTTTTCGCGCAGACGTTCCCGACGGGCACGCATGCCATGTTCCTCAACTACTGGTTTGCGGCGCAGGGCATCGATCCGCTCACGGACATCGACAGCATTGTCATTCCGCCCGCGCACATGGTCGCGGCGATGGAGGAGGGAGGGCTGGACGGCTTTTGCTGCGGCGAGCCGTGGCATGCGGTCGCGCAGGCGCGCGGGCTGGGACGTACGGTTGCAGTATCGAGCGACATCTGGCCGGATCATCCCGAAAAGGTGCTGGCCAGCCGACGCGATTTCGTCACGCGTTATCCGAAAACGGCCCTGGCGCTCGTGCGTACGCTGCTCAGCGCGTGCCGCTGGCTGGACATGCCGGGGCACCGCGCGGAGGCTGCGGGCTGGCTGGCCGAACCGGCCTGGGTCGGTGCGCCGCGCGATCTCATTGCGGCGCGGTTGCTGGGGGACTTTGGCCGTCTGGCGGGGCGGCACGCGTTGTTGCCCGTGAGTTTCTTCGATGAAGGCGTGGTGAATTACCCGCATCCGACCGACGGCATGTGGTTCGTCTCGCAGTATCGACGTTGGGGGATGATCGACGACGAGGCGCTCGCGCACGCGGCGCAGACGGCGGCAGCAGTGAGTCAGACGGCGTTATTCGAGGTGGCGGCACGCGCAGAGGGCGTACCCGTGGTGTCGTCGCCCGCGAGCGAAACGTTATGCGACGCGCGCGTCTGGGATGCGACGAGTGCGAAAGACTTGCGCGCTTATATCGATGGATTTCCCATCCGGGCACGGTGAACCATTCCGGGGCCTGAACGGGCCGCAGTGCGGGCGTAGTCGGTCTGCGGGCGCGGGTGCGACGAATCGTCGCTGGGAATTACTGAGCGAAGGCGTCGCAATCGGCGCCGCCGCGTGCCAGACAGGCGTTCAGGGCGCGTTCGCGGTGGCGATGGTGCATGTTGAGGTGGTAGACGAGCGCGAGCAGCACGACCTGTCGCGATACGTTGGCAAAGACGGGTTCGAGCCCCGCGGCGCGGGCCAGTTCGCGACGCAGGACAGGGTGCAGACAGGCGAGCGCGAGGATCGCGAAGGATCCGGGCACTGCGAGAAACGCCGCTAAAGCAATCTTCTTTTTCATGGCCGTCATGTGTGGTTAGGGCGTTTGCGAGGACGCACCTGCTGGAGACGGTTCGGGGTCTGAACGGAAACCGGCGCACTCCTGTGCGCCGGTTTTTTCTTGCTGGCGGGCGTCTCCTCCCGTCTCACTGCATGTGAGACAGTGTAGGGAGCCGAAGGGATTCGATATACACGAGAAACGGAAAGCCTTTCTTGTGCAAAGTGAGGGGAATCCCGGCGCTCATGCCCCGGAGGACCGAAAACTGGCCCGGCGCCGGCACCGGCACCGGCACCGGCACGATGTTCTAATGAGGCTTTCGATCCGTGGGAGGCGCCGATGTCTGTGCTTCAGGGGAGCTGTTTGTGCGGTTCGGTCAGATTCGAGATTCGCGGGCCAATGGTGAAATTCAGCCATTGTCATTGTAGCCAGTGCCGCAAGGGGCACGGCGCAGCGTTTGCGAGCTACGGTCGCACGAGGCGTCGGGACCTGCACATTGTGTCGGGTAGCGACAGCGTGAAGTCGTACGAATCCTCGGCGCTCGCGACGCGTGCGTTTTGCGCGAATTGCGGCGCTTCGTTGTTTTACGCCGGCAAGACTGACGAATTGGCCGAATGGATTTCCGTGGCGCTCGGGACCATCGACACACCGTTCACCGCGCCCGGTCAGACGCATCTTCACGTGGCGTCAAAAGCGTCGTGGTACACGATCGAGGATCACTTGCCGCAGTCCGCCTGACGCTGGCGCCCGCCGGAGTACCGAAGTACCGGAGTACCAGAGTATGGGACTACGAGGCGGCGGGCGTTCCGGTTACACCTTCCGGACGAACTCCGTTTTCAGGCTCATGGCGCCGAAGCCGTCGATTTTGCAATCGATGTCGTGATCGCTGTCCACCAGACGGATGTTCTTCACCTTGGTGCCCATCTTGATCGTGCCGCCGCCGCCCTTGAGCTTCAGATCCTTGATGACGGTGACGGTGTCGCCGTTTTGCAGGATCGCGCCGGTGGCGTCGCGATAGACGCGCTCGGTCGGCTCGCTCGCCGCTTCGGCCTGTGTCGACCATTCATTGCCGCATTCCGGGCAAATGCACATGCCTCCGTCTTCGTACGTGAATTCGGAGTGGCATTTCGGGCAAGGAGGCAGTGTGCTCATCTGGAATTTCCCCTGAAGTGATGCGATGGCGTTAAGAGCGCGAGAGTATAACCCTTGAAGCAGTGGGGGTGTTCGCGTCGGCGTAACGCCGATGCGGGCATTGGGGGCGGCATCGCCTCGGCATCCGGTCTGCATCAGGTCCGCATCAGGTCCGCTTCAGGTCCGCTTCAGGTTGGTTGAAAGCCTAATGGATCGGGGGGCCTACACCGGCGATACTGGTTGCGTTGATAATGGGCGACTGCCCGTTCCCGAAACTTCCTGAACTTCCTGAACGCTCAACCCGGTATTGTTCTCGTCATGGCCGCCGAGATCCAGATTGTCATTCGCACGGAATGTCCGCCCGGTGCCTGCACCTGCGAGCGGGAGCGTCTCATGCAAGATCCGCATGGCGACCGGCGCATCCTGATGCTCACGCAAACCGAGGAGAAGCGGCTGATTGCGCGCATCGAAGCGATTTCCAGTTTCCCCGAACTGAACCGCATCATCGGTTTGATGCACGCGCAACTCGGCATTCAGTTGCGCATTGCGCCGGGCCCGAACGAAGTCAAAACGGTTCGCGGCATCATCATTCAGCTGGATGCGCAACCCGGCCTCTGCCGCAAGACCCGCTCCGCCATTCCCGCCGCCATTCGGCGCTGCCTCGATGCCCGCCCCGAGATTGCTTACGCGATTCTCGATTCGCACGATTTGTTGGGTGGGATTTGACGCGTGATCCGTCGACCGGGAGGTCGGCGGGTCTTGAGCATGAGTATCTGCACTATCTGCCCCTGGCGCTATCGCCGCGCAAGGTCATGACCGCGCTGTCCACCCGGGCGACGACCTTGCCGTCTTCTCGCTTGATGTCGCATTGATAGTGCGAGACGGTGCGGCCGCGATGTGTGGCCCACGCGTGCGCGAGCAGTCGGGCTTCCCACACTGGGCGCAGGAACGTCGCCTTCAGATCGATGGTCGTGAACGTCTCTCCGTCAGCCATCAAGGTCGAATGCGCGGTCCCGATGGCCGCATCGGCGAGCTCGCAAAGCAGGCCGCCGTGCACGGTGCCTTGTTGGTTGCCGTGGATGTCGGTGTGCGTGCACAGCTCGACGACCGCCAGGGCTTCGCCAACCTCCATGATGTGAAAACCGAGGAACTGCGAGATCGCCGTCGGATAACGCATGTGAATCGTTTCGTCGCCGCGCAAGGTGCCGTCGAGCTGACGCTTCAGATAGTTCAGCACCGGGAGTTGACCGGCTTGACCGGCTTGACCGGCTTGGCGGGGTTGAGCGGGCTGGGGCGTTCGACTGGCGTCGTCGGTGTGGCGTGGGGCGGACATGGCAGGCCTCGGGTGTCGTTTGTTGTGTAAAGTGTCGTCACCTAGCATCGGACAATCAAGAAATTGTCCTACGTACAGTCATGACTGCGTCTCTTTCCTCGACCGCGCTTGCGTCCGCCTCATCGGCCAACTTGTCCCCCTCGTCCCCGATGTCCTCACCGGTGACGGCGCTTGTCGAGCGCCTGTCCGACGAGATTCGCAGCGGGGTGCTGCCGCCCGGAACGCTGCTGCCCACGCACCGCAAGCTCGCTGCGCAATATGGCATTGCGATTGCCTCGGCCACGAAGGTATACGCGAAACTGCGCGATCTGGGCCTGGTCGTCGGAGAGGTCGGGCGCGGGACGTTCGTACGTGATCGTCCGATGCAGCGGGAGTGGGACGTCGACGACGAGGCGCGCCTGAGCGCCAGCGCTGTGGACCTGTCGTTCAATCATCCGTCATGGCCCGAGCAGAGCGAACTGCTGCGTGCGACATTGCGCGAGTTGACCACGGCCGGTGATCTGAGTGCGTTGATGCATCAGCAGCCACCAGGCGGGCGTCGTCACGAGCGCGAGACCGTTGCGACGTATTTGCGGCAGGCGCGCGGCATCGATGCGCCCGCCGAACAGGTTTTTCTCGTCGGTGGGGCGCAGCAAGGCCTGGACGTGGTGGTACGAACGGCATTGCGCGCGGGCGACGGGGTGGTCGTCGATGCGCTGACGTATCCGGGGTTTCGGATGACGGCGTCGCTCGCGGGACTCGCATTGAGGCCGATCGCGTGCGGGAGCCGCGGCCCGGACCTCGACGCCGTGGAGGCTGCCTGTCGGCAACGCGCGGTGCGGGCGATCTACACGATGCCAACGCTGCACAATCCGCTCGGATGGGTGTTGAGCGCGGCGCAGCGTGCCCGGCTGGTGGCCATCGCGCGACGCTACGATTGCCTGATTGTCGAAGATGCGACATATGCCTATCTCGCTAACGACGCTCCCCCGCCGATCGTCACGCTGGCGCCCGAGCGCACGTTTTACGTCTCGAGTGTCTCGAAGAGCATGGCAACCGGGCTGCGGTTCGGCTACGTCATCGCGCCGGCGGGGCATGCGGGGCAGATCAAGCGAGTGATTCGTGCAACCTACTGGAGTCTGCCGAGTCTTGTGACGACAATCGCCACGCGGTGGATGGCGAGCGGCGAGTTCCGGCGGCGGGAACAATGCCAGATTGAGAGCGCGAAGCAGCGTCAGGCCATGGCCCGCAAGGTGTTGCGCGGCATGGACGTCGTGGCGCATCCGTCCTCGCTGTTTCTGTGGCTTCCATTGCCCGAGGGCTTACGCATGGATCAGGTGGCGTCCGCCCTCGCAGTGCGTGGCATTGCCGTGTCGAAGGCGCAGGCGTACGCGACGACACGGCATGCGCCCCACGCGTTGCGTCTGGGCTTGAGTTCGATGGCCGACGCGCAGGTCGAACCGGTGTTGACCGAGGTGCGAGACGTGATCGAGCGTATGCCGTGGTGACCTGGGACACCTGTTCGATGCGACGGACGGCGGGATGAGCGCGTAACGCGTTCCCGCTTGGAGGTCGAGGGAGGGCGGTGATCTGGCTGGCGGTGAGCAAGGTTGTGCTTGCGTAAGTTGCGATGTGCAACTATATTGGTTGCGATTCGCAACTTATGCCGCGCTGACATTCACCCCCGTCTCAGTGAGATGACCTATGGACATCGTCGACCTCCCCGGTAAGCCCCGCGACGCCGAAATTCTGGAACTGCGCGACTTTTCGCGCCGATTGGTTCGAGAACTCGGCTTCATGCGTAACACGCTGGCGGGCAGTGACCTCGCACCGTCGGCGGTGCACGCCATCATCGAAATCGGTGCATCGCCCGGCATCAGCGCCAAGGACCTTGGCCATATTCTGCGGCTCGACAAATCGAATACCAGCCGCCAGGTTGCCAGGCTCGAAGCCAGCGGGTTCGTGCGCCGCACGACGGCGAATGACGACGCGCGTGCCTCCGAGCTGTATCTGACGGACGAAGGGCAGAAGTTGCGCCGCAAGATCGATCGCTACGCGACGGATCAGGTCTCCAGTGCGCTGCGACGCATCGTGCCGGCCGATCAGGAGGCGTTGGTTCGTTCTCTGGCGCTTTATGCGGACGCGCTGGCGCAGGACAACGCGTCGAAGCGCGATGGCGAGGCCGATGCTGCGGCGCAGATCACGCAAGGGTATCGGCCCGGATGCATTGGCGATATCGCGAGTCTTCATGCGCGCTACTACGCGGAGCATTGGGGGTTCGGTGCATTCTTCGAGAAGAAGGTCGCAATGGGCCTGGCGGAGTTTGCCGGCGCCTTGCCCGTCGATGGCAAGGCCTTGTGGCTTTACGTCGAGAATGGCCGTACGCTCGCGTCCCTGGCAATCGATGGAAATCTCGAGACGGGTGTCGCGCATCTGCGTTGGTTCATCGTCGACGACGTGCTGCGCGGCACCGGTGTCGGGCGACGCCTCATGTCGACGGCCATGGATTATGTCGACGCGCGATTCCACGAGACATACCTGTGGACGTTCAAAGGACTCGATGCGGCCCGTCATCTGTACGAGTCGTTCGGCTTTCGTCTGGCAGAGGCATTCGAAGGCGACCAATGGGGCAGCACGGTCACCGAGCAGCGGTTTGTCCGACGCAGGCGTTGATGCGCTTTGCGTTATTGCGTGCTGCTACGCACTGTGAAGTAGCGTGACGTGTTGCCTCCCGCAGTTGGGTGCAGCTAGCGGCGTCGTTCCAGCAAGGTCTGCGCGTCGGCAAGCGACAGGATAGTCGTTCGCGAGTCGAATGCCGTGGCAAACAGCCGATCGTGCACGACGGCGTCCGGGTCGTAGCAGCAGTCTTTCACGGTGAACAACCGGTAATCGGCGTCGCTCGCGTAGGCGACGCTCGAGAGCATCACGCCGGTCGAGGCAATGCCCGCCATGATCAGTGTGTCGACCCCCCGACGGGCGAGCTGTGCCTGCAGGTCGGTGCCGAAGAAGGCACTGGCGCGATGAGCGACGATGCATGGCTCGTCGGTGCGCTGACCGAGTTCGGGCGAGATCTTGTCGTGCACGAATAGCCCCAGACGTTTGACGCCTTGCCCGTTGCGGTTCATCGGGCTGACTTCCGGATAACCTTCGCTGAAGTGAAATTTCACGAAGTAGACGGCAACGCCGTTGGCGCGGGCGGCGTCGCACAGGGCCCGCGTATTGCTCAACAGCGTGGGGGCAACCGATGGAAACAACGCGAGGATGTCGGTCTGGTAATGCATGACGATCAACGCGGTTTTTGCCGGGGCAATCGTCATGCTGTGCGCGTCGTATTCGCGGTCTGTCGAAGCCGCGATGCTGCTGTCGTTGAATGAGGACATGAGCGGGGGCGGTGGGGGCGATGGCGTGACTCTAGCATGAGGGCAATCGACGCTTTGTCGACGCGCACACGACGTCTGCCCATCATCGCTTCGCTATTGCGTTGCAACGATGATGTGTGCCTGAATCTTCCCGCTCACTTGTCCGTCGCCGTGCCGAGCGGAGATGGCTTTTGTGGCGGCGTCGGTCGCAAGCGACAGCGCATCGGGGCCACGCGCTTCAAGCGCGTTGCGTAAGGGCGTGCCGTGGCAGTAGGCGATTGCGGCATCCCGCGCCGATGCGGCGACACTGGTTCCGGCTCGTGTTTCGATGTCGATCTGCGTGAAGCCGGCGCGCTGCAAGTCCTCCCGAATGCGCGCCGGGTCGTGGTATCCGTGTGGCGTGCGCGCCAGAAAGCGCGGCGGATCGTCAGGGAACAACGTGGTGACGGCATGGGTGACTTCGTTGGCGAATTCATTTGCCTCAATGCGATCCCAGACACTGAATATGAAGCGTCCGCCCGGTTTCAGTACACGAAGGGCTTGTGCAAAGCCCTGCGTGCGATCGGGGAAGAACATCGCACCGAACTGACACACGACGACATCGAAGGAGCCGGCGTCGAACGGCAACGCGAGGGCGTCGGCCTCTCGCCATTCGATACGAACGTCTTCGGGTTGGCGACTGGCGGCGTAGTCGAGCATCGGCACATTGAGGTCGGTGACGACATAACGCGCGTGCGAGACAAGTCTTGGAGCAAGTGCGCGCGTGAGCGCACCGCTGCCGGCGGCCGTTTCCAGTACCGCGTCGGGAGAACTCGCAGCGACGAGTCGCGCCGTGTCGTCGGCATACGCCTCGAAGATCAGCGGCACCATCAGCGTGTCGTAACACTTCGGGATCGAACCGTCGAATACCTTGTCGTGGTCGGACATCATGCGCTCCCGGTGAGACATGCCGTGCCAGTACTTCCTGAATTCTAGGTGCTTGGTGCGACGTTGGCGGTTCTGGGGCAATCGGCGGGCGGCCGGGCGTAGCGGATGTCATGCCACGTCATGCCGTCCCGGTGCTTAATACCTGAGGGCGCTTTTGAATTCAGGATGCCGGATGTGGCGCTGGCGGTGGGAGGCAATCGCGTGATGGCTCGATCGCGCGGGACGCTGGGCGAAGGCTGCGAGACCGGCCTCCTCGACATTGCTTTCGGCGAGGGGGATAGGGTGGACGGGGCGGATCGCTCGCAACGTTGCGGACGCCCAAAAGCAAAACGCCTTGATTTCGTCGTGAAATCAAGGCGTCAGCATGAAACTGGTTGCGGGGACAGGATTTGAACCTGTGACCTTCGGGTTATGAGCCCGACGAGCTGCCAGACTGCTCCACCCCGCGTCTGAGAAGAAGAATAATACGGGTATTCTGCGCATTGTGTCAAGCATTTATGACATTAAGTTTAATGCTCCCGCGAAATTCATGCGCGACACATGCGCTTTTCTTGCCTCTGGCGCGTGCGCCAACGCGCTGCGCATGCCCCGGCAACGCGTGGCGTGACGGCGCTCACCAGCGAATCGTGACACCGGCCTGCACCGAGTGCGCGAGCGATGCGGGATTCAGGCCGCGCTTGTAGCCGACGTCCAGATCGAGGTCCTTCGTCGGACTGTAGATCACGCCGACCAGTGCGTAGGCGGGCTTGGTTTGCGAACCGCTGTCGGGGTCCGTGGCGAGGCCGATGTCGCCCACGAGCCGCAATTGATCCGTCACGCTGAACAGTACGGCCGTGGAAGCATTCCACAAGCTTTGCCGATTGCCCACGCTATTGTTGTTCCACGTGTAGCCGGCATTGGCGAGGAATGTCCAGCGATCGAGGTTGTATTGCATCAGCAGGTTGGCGCCGGTCGTAGCGCGTCCGTTGCCCAGGCCGCGGTCCTGGCTCGCGGTGGGCAGCGTGACGAACGGCTTCAGGCCAAGACTCCATTGCTCGCCTTCGAGAAAGCGCCACTTGGCCTGCAACAGCAGATCGGTGAAGCCGCTGGTCCAGCCGTCGCCATCGGGGCGGGAGCGTTGGTACGGCGCCTGAATGGCGACGTCGAGCGAGGGAAGCACGCCGTAGGTCAACGTGTTGGTCCATTGTTGCTGACGCGATGTGGGGAACGTCAGCCACTCGCTGTTGAGCTCAAGCTGCCAGTTGCCCGTGTCCTGAGTGCCGGTGTCGTCCGTGACGAGCGGGTTTGCAGCGTGCGCGGCAAGTGGCGCGATTGCGGCGGCGAGCATCAGAAACTTCTTCATCGAAAACTCCTGCGGGGTCTTTGGCTCTTTTGTCTGCGCGCGTCGTCACGCGAACGGCGGCGCTCATGGGATCAGGTGATCGAGCGGCCAAGAGATCGGTCGGGCGGATCGTAAAGTCCGCGTGTGACAGCGTCAATGGAATCGTGCGCAAAGTCATAGGGACGTGACGGAACGTGTCGAATTTGCCGCTGTCTTTGCGATGTCTCTCCATTGGCGTTGCACATTTGTTTTTGATGTGGTCACGCAGCGCCCGCGCGGGGCATCAGGTGCGGTGGTAGACTTCGCCGCCCTTTTTGCGCGAAGCCGAATCGCTTTCGCGCGTCGACTCGAAACTTTTCAATGCAAGCCAGAAGTCATCTCATATTCGGCATTGGTGCGACTTGGCTGATGCATCGCACTGGCTGGGCGGCAAGCGTCCATGCGTGGCCGCTGACGCTCGTCGGGGCGTTACTGCCCGATATCGATCATCCGAAAAGTATGCTGGGGCGGCGCGTGGCGCCGCTGTCGCTTGCGATATCCGGATTGTTCGGGCATCGCGGCATGACGCATTCGCTGGTGTTGCCGGCGCTCGCGATCGTCGCCTGCATTTACGGATGGGGGCACGTTCCGCCATGGATGCTCGCGTTGTGCGCGGGATATCTGTCGCATCTGCTGGCCGACTGGCTGACGCCCTCCGGTGTGCCGCTTTGCTGGCCATTGCGTACACGTTTTCGCTCGCCGCTGTACGTGAGCACCGGCTCCGGCGCGGAGTGGTGCGTGGCGGCGGCGCTCGCTTTCGTCATGTGGCGATGGTGGTGAGTGAAGTGGTTGTCTTCGGAGGGTGCCGGAGCGTGTCAGTGGGTCAGTGGGTCAGTGGGGCTCGGAGGGTGTCAGAGGGCGTTCGATGGTGCAGGACGATTTGCGCGGTGTGACGCTCAGCGCCAGGTAAGCGGTGGCTCGTCCATCAGGGCAACCTGCTCGCGCAGTTCCAGGATGCGGTCCTGCCAGTAACGCTGCGTGTTGAACCATGGGAAGGCGGCCGGAAATGCCGGATCGTTCCAACGGCGCGCGAGCCAGGCGCTGTAGTGCAGCAGACGCAGCGTCCGCAAGGCTTCCGTCAGATGGAGTTCGCGCGGATTGAAGTCGGCGAAGTCCTCGTAGCCGGAGAGAACTTCGTCCAGTTGCATGGTCATTTCCGCCCGCGTTCCCGAGAGCAGCATCCAGAGATCCTGCAGGGCCGGCGCCGTGCACGTGTCGTCGAAATCGACGAAGTGCGGTCCGGCATCGGTCCACAACACGTTTCCGCTGTGGCAGTCGCCGTGAACGCGCAGCAGGCGAATGTCACCTGCGCGCTCGTAGGCACGCGCGACGCCGTCCAGTGCGAGATCGACGATGCTACGCCAGGCGTCGCGCAAGTCGGCGGGGATGAAATCATGCGTCCACAGGTAATCGACGGGAGCGCGACCGTAGGTGTCGATGTCCAGCGTGAGGCGGTGTTGGAATGGCTGCGTGGCGCCCAGGGCGTGAATGCGTCCGAGAAAGCGGCCCAGCCAGTTGAGTGTGTCCGGGTCCTGGAGTTCGGGCGCGCGACCGCCACGTCGAGGGAAGAGGGCGAAGCGAAAGCCTTCGTAGTGATGCAGGGTGTGCCCCTGGATGTTCAATGGCGCCACGACCGGGATCTCGTGCTGGGCGAGGGACTGGGTGAATGCGTGCTCTTCCAGAATGGCGTCGTCGGTCCACCGTTCGGGACGATAGAACTTGGCAATCAAGGGAGGGCCGTCCTCCATGCCGATTTGGTAGACGCGGTTTTCGTAGCTGTTGAGCGCGAGCAGGCGCCCGTCGCTATAACTTCCGAGTTGCTCGACGGCGGTAATGACCGTGTCGGGCAGCAGGGCGGCGAAGGGGTGTGAGCGCCCGGAGGCGTCGTGACGCAGATCGGTATTCATGGGCACTATTGTGCCCAAAGGTGGCGACGGCGGTGTAGGGGAAGGCACAAGCAGACTTCTCCCTATATAGGGATGGGGCGGCTGGATCGGGACTGCCAATCAGGCGAAATCCGTGGACGTCAAAATAGTTTCACAAAGGGCTTGCGCGATTGGTCGAAGGTCATTAATATCTCGTCTCTCGCAACGACAGCGACGCAGCGAAAGCAGCGGCGGGGTTGAGGCGACGGGCTGGAAAGCCCGGTGGTTGGTGGTTTTGGAGCTGGTGAGTCGCTACGGCGGCGAACGAAGAAAGCGAAAAAAACTGTTGACGACGACGAGAAGCTGCGACATAATCTCACTTCTCTGCTGCTGATGCA
>NZ_CABPSQ010000008.1 GCF_902459775.1 Pandoraea captiosa | reverse complement strand
ACATAGCCGCCGTTTTCCATCGCGATCAGATCGATGAGTTCGTCGCCCGAGCGTGCGGCCCAGTCGCTTTGCGGCAGACCGTACAGGCGCAGGCGGGCGAGGCCGCCGTCGGGGTAAAGGTTCACGCGCACGTGCGTGACTGCGCGCTGCTGCGCAATGGCATGGTAGTGGTGCGCGTTGCCCTGCAATGTAGTCGAGGGCAGCAGCTCGAACCATTCGGCCGAGTCCGACGGCGCGCCGTTCGGGCTGTAGCAGCCCTCGAGCGATGCGGCGGGCGGGAAGTTGCCGGTGAAATGGCTGGTGTCGAGATCGACCCCGAACAGCACACCCGGGCGCGCGAGCTTGACGATGCACCAGTCGTAGCCGTTCACGCGCTTGCGACGCGTCTCCCAGCCGTCCATCCACTTGCCGTTCTCGTCGTATTTGCCGGGAATGAAGACGGCAGGCTCGGGGTTGAGCATGCGCTCCTTGGCCGCAAAGAATTCGTCGCTGGCGACGAGCGCCTGGGCGCCAAGACGCGGGTCGGCCAGATTGACGTAACGGCGCACGAATTCCGGTGCGTTCGGGTCTTGCGGGGCGAGGGCCATGCCAACTCCTGATGATTCTGAAAAGTCTGAAACGGATTCGAAGCCTGCGCGCGACGCCGATCAGTCGCGCAGGAGGTCCTGCAAACGGAAACCGGCGATACGGAAAATCTGACGCAGACACGCCTCGATTTCGTCCGCACGGCTGTTTTCCAGTCGCGCGGCGAAGTCTTCGATGATGCTGCTACGCGTGTGTCCACGCACCGCCAGAATGTACGGGAAGCCGAATTTGGCCTTGTATGCGTCGTTGAGTTCGGTCAGGCGCGCGAACTCCTGCTCGCTGCACTGATCGAGGCCGGCGCCCGCCTGTTCCCGGGTCGACTCGGCCGTCAGCTCGCCACGCACGGCCGCTTTGCCGGCCAGTTCCGGGTGAGCGCGGATGAGCGCGAGTTGCTGCGCCTCGCCGGCGTCGATCACGGCCTGGCACATGGCGTCATGCAGCGCGTTGACCGTGGCGAACGGACGGTCGTCCCAAGCCGCTTCGGCCACCCACGGCGAGTGCTCGAAAATGCCGTCGAGCGCGGCAATGAATTCGGCGCGCGGCAGCGCGGACAATTCGGCGACGGTTCGTTGGGTCATAGGCAACGGGGCATTCATTCACTGCTCTCCTGGAGAACAAAGGTGGCGCCCCGCTGCACGCCCTGTGCAGCCCGATGACGCCTGTCGGATTCAATTTTCGATTTGGCCGCCACGCTCGGCAGAGGGTCGGCCAGCAGACAACGGTTCATGCACCGCCCGATCACGGGTGAATCGAGCTTGCGGATCAAGCTTGCGAATCACGCCAGCGATTCAAACGCGTCACGTCGCCACGAACGGGTGGCGCTCCTGCCAGTGCCGCGCCACGTCGATACGGCGGCACACCCACACGCGGTCATGCTTTTCGATGTGATCGAGAAAGCGCTGCAACGCGGCGAAACGCCCCGGGCGCCCCAGTAAACGGCAATGCATGCCGATCGACAGCATCTTCGGCGCCTCGTCGCCCTCGGCGTACAGCACGTCGAACGCATCGCGCAGGTAATGGAAGAAGTGGTCGGCCGTGTTGAAACCCTGCGGCGCGGCAAAACGCATGTCGTTGGAATCGAGCGTGTACGGCACGACCAGATGCGGCTTCACGTCGCCGTTGCCGGTCTCGACCTGCGTCCAGAACGGCAGGTCGTCGCCGTAATTGTCGGCGTCGTAGACGAAACCGCCCTGCTCGACCACGAGACGGCGCGTATTGGGGCTGTCACGCCCCGTGTACCAGCCAAGCGGCGCACTGCCGGTCATTTCCTTGAAGATCTCGATGGCGATGCGCATGTGCTCGCGCTCGGTCGCCTCGTCCATGTTCTGGTAGTGAATCCATCGCCAGCCGTGGCACGCGATCTCGTGCCCCAGTTCCTGGAATGCGGCCGTCACCTCCGGATGACGCTGCATCGCCATCGCCACACCGAATACGGTCAGCGGCAGGCCGCGTCGCTCGAACTCGCGCAGGATGCGCCACACACCGGCACGCGATCCGTACTCGTAGATCGATTCCATGCTCATGTGACGCGCCTCGTAAGCGGCCGCACCGATGATCTCGGACAGGAACTGCTCGGAGGCGCGATCGCCATGCAAGACGCAGTTTTCGCCGCCTTCTTCGTAATTCAGCACGAACTGGACGGCAATTCGCGCACGGCCCGGCCAGTCGGCAAACGGCACGTGGCGGCCATAGCCGATGAGGTCGCGCGGGTAATCCTTCGAGTTGGTGGTGTTGCTGGCCATGATGTCCTGGCATCCTTCAGATGGCGAAACGATCGAAGAAGTTTAGCCAAATAAGGTGGGGCGAAACATAGCCATATTCAGATATTCAGGCTGCGCTTAATCATATAGTCGCCCCAGCCACCTGCCCCCTACCCGTGCGCATTCTCATCGGCGAGCGCCGTCGCGACACGCGACAGTCCACCATCGCACGCCGCCATTTTCTTTAATCGCCTGTCAAGCCGCATTCAACATACGCAAAAAAGACGCCTTCTGGCCGTCACAAAGAAAACACGCCGGGCCGTCGAATCGACCCGGCGTGCTTCTCTTCCCAACGCTTTCAATGCACCACGGCGCTCGGGGCGCGCTGAGCCATCCCGTCAGGCGCCGATATAGGGATATCCCGTAAGCGTGAGCGTGACTTGTGTGGCCGACGTCTGCAATCTGGCCTGCCCCCCCACGGGTAAGGTCAGCTTGTCTGCGCAATGGCCGAACGGCATATCCGTGATGATCGGGATGCCGATGACGCGCCGCATGCTCTCGATCATCGTCGCCATGTCGTAACCGTTGTCGTAATCCGTGACCCGGTACTGCGAGAAGTCGCCCAGCACCAACGCCTGCTGACGCGCCAGAATGCCCGACTGGTGCAGTTGATACAGCATGCGCTCGACACGGTACGGTGGCTCGTTCACATCTTCGACGAACAGCACACCACCCTCGATCGAGGGCAGATATTGCGTGCCGATCAGGCTGCACACCATGGCCAGATTGCCGCCCCACAAGGTGCCTGAGACGTCGACATTGCCGCTGGCCCCGTCAGCCGTCCACTGAACGACATGATTCGGTGAATGCAACACGGCATCGAATTGCCGGAGCGTGAACTCGCTCAGCGTCTCGGCGCCGAAGTCTGCGAGCAACATCGGCCCGGCAAACGTGGAGATATGCGCTTGTGAGAGCAGTGCCAACTGCAATGCCGTGAAGTCGCTGTGACCCACGATGGCCACCGGCGCGCCGGATAGCCGATCACGCAGCTTGCCGTAGTCGAGACGATCAAGCAGGTGTACCGCGCCATAGCCGCCGCGCACGGCGAGCACGATCTGCGGGAGCACAGCGCTGCCATCGGCAAAACGGTTGATCTCGGCGGCGCGTGCTTCGTCCGTGCCCGCGAAACGCAAATACCGTCGCTCGAGCGCCTCGCGATTCCTTACCGTATAGCCCAGACGCTCCAACGTCGCGATGCCGCGCGCCGCGACATCGGGAAACGGCGCATAGCCGGAGGGGGCAATCAGTTCGACAAGCTTTGTCTGCGTCAATTGGAAGCTTCCGATGGGGGGACGGAGGATTCGTCTGCCGCATCGGCAGCAGACGCCTGAGCCAGCCGACGCGCTCTGGCTGCCGCGCGCCGCTCGCTGAAGAAGGACTGGAGAATGCCGACACATTCGTCGCGCATGACACCGCCGACAACCTCGGCATGATGATTCAGACGCGGTTCTGCAAACAGATCGACCACACTGCCGCAGGCCCCCGTTTTGGGGTCGGCCGCACCGTACACGACCCGCTTGATGCGCGCATGCATGATCGCGCCCGCGCACATCACACACGGCTCCAGCGTCACGAACAGTTCGCACTCGGGCAGCCGGTAGTTGCCCAACGCCTGCGCTGCCGCGCGCAGGGCCTGCATCTCGGCGTGCGCAGACGGATCGTGGCCGCCGACCGGACAGTTATGTCCGAGCGCCACGACCTGGCCGTTGCAAACGACCACGGCGCCGACGGGCACTTCGCCCTGCTGCATCGCGGCACGCGCCTGCGCAAGCGCCAGCGCCATGTAGGTCTCGTCGGTGGCGGGTAAATCTCGATTCATGAAACGTTGACGAAAAGCCGCAGCGCACCGGTCGTTCCCGATCGTTTCCAGGAACACACCGCGCCCCGCGCAATTGGCCGAAATCGGCAATGCGCTATTTTCGCACAGGGCTCGTCAATGGAAATCGACGGGTGCCAACGGGTTGCAACGCCACGAACTTACACCGTGGCAGCATTCGACACGCTGCGCCTGCGGTACAGCACCAGCGTCGCGATCAGGCCGCACACGGCAGCGAACGTCATCCACCAGCCCGGCGCCGCCTTGTTGCCCGTCAGGCCGATCAGCCCGGTCGCCACGGCCGGCGTAAAGCCGCCGAACAACGCGGTCGCCAGACTGTACGCCAGCGAGAACCCCGCCGTGCGCACGTCCACCGGCATGATCTCGGTCAGCGCCACCACCATCGCGCCGTTATAGCTCGCGTACAGGAAGGAGAGCCACAGTTCGACGACGAGCATTTTGCCGAACGTCGGTGTCACGACCAGCCACGCCATGACCGGATAAGCCGTGAGAATCGTCAGCACGGTGAAGACGACCAACAGCGGCCGGCGTCCGACCCTGTCGGACAGCGCGCCCATCACCGGCAGCCAGAAGAAGTTCGACACCCCTACGCAGAATGTGACGATGAGCGCATCGGTCGTCGACAGCTTGAGTACCGACTTACCGAAGGTCGGCGTGTAGACAGTGATCAGATAGAACGACACGGTCGTCATGGCAACGAGCATCGTGCCCGCCACCACCAGCCCCCAGTTCTGCACGATCGAGCGGAAGATCTCGCGCGTGCTCGGTCGGTGCTTGCGCGCCAGAAACGCTTCCGTTTCCTGCAACGAACGCCGGATCATGAACAACACCGGCACGATCAGGCAGCCGATGAAAAACGGAATCCGCCAACCCCAGTCGGCCACCTGCGCAGGCGCCATCCACTTGTTGAGCAGATACCCGATGAGCGCAGCCACGATGATCGCGACCTGCTGACTCGCCGACTGCCAACTGACATAAAACCCCTTGTGACCCGGGGTCGCCATCTCCGACAGATAGACGGAGACGCCGCCCAACTCCACACCGGCCGAAAAACCCTGCAACAGCCGGCCGACCAGAACCAGCGCCGGCGCGAGATAGCCGATGGTCGCGAATCCCGGCACAAATGCGATGAGGATGGTCCCCATCGCCATGATGGACAAGGTAACGATCAGCCCTCGGCGCCGACCGATACGGTCCACGTAGGCGCCGAGAATGATCGCGCCCAGCGGGCGCATCAGAAAGCCCGCCCCGAAGGTCATGAACGTGAGCATGAGCGACGCGAATTCGTCGCCCGACGGGAAGAACGTTGCGGAGATGTACGTGGCGTAGAAGCCGAACAGGAAGAAGTCGAACATCTCCATGAAATTGCCGCTCGTGACACGAATCACGGTAGCAACTTTCGAGGCAGATGCCTGCGACGCCGACGCAGCGCTCGCAGAATGCGCGGAACGATTGGGGCTGGCAGCCATGACGCTCACCTCCGACGAGTGGATGCCGCCCACGATAGCACCGCTTTCGACGCCCGCCCATGGGCTTCGGGGTGACGTCGCCCAATGCCCGAGCGCCGCGTATTACGAAATATTTCGCGCGCAGGGCGACGGCCCGCCGCCCTGCCCGACCGAACCCGCGGGAGGCCCGCAGCGGCAGGGCTCAGAAGGCCGCACGCGACAGAAAACCGAGGTCCTCGCGCGCCATCGCCTTGATCTCGTTGCGTGTGGTGAGGATGTGCGCTTCGAGCATCGATACCACGGCACTCACATCCCGCCGACGACAGGCGGCAAGAATCTCGTAGTGATCTTGCTGTGGCTTCTCCTTGCCGGTCGCCTGCGACATCGCGAGATGCGAATACCGATCGGTATTCAAGCAATACTCCTCGATCAACACCCGCAAGCGACGGTTGTTCGCCGGCGCTGACAGCGCCAGGTGAAAACGCCGGTTGTACTCGGCCCATTCGGAGACGACTTCCGACGCCGAGTAGTCGGCCAGGATCTGCTCCATGACCTGAAAATCGCGCTCCGCCATGTTCGGCACGGCCAGCTTCGCCGCGTGGCATTCGAGCGCCACGCGAATGTCGAGCATCTCGCACAGTTGTTCGAGATTCATGCTCGCCACGGTGGCGCCACGGTTCAGGTGATGCACGACCAACCCTTCCGCTTCGAGTTGGCGCAACGCCTCGCGCACGGGCACCCGGCTGGAATTGAAACGCTCCGCGAGCGCTTCCTGGCGCAATTGAAATCCACCCGGGAGCACGCCACTCAAGATCTCGTCTCGAAGCGTGTCGCGGATGGCCTGATGAAGTGCTTGGGGTCCGGGGGTTCGCATATGGCGCGATTAGAGCATATTTTTTACCCACATTGCGATTCTGGATCCAATCATATAGCATTGGATCCAATATGTTATTTTGGATCCAAAATTGCATCGTTTCGTGGTGCACAACGCCGTTCCATCAGGAGATACCGCAGCTTCGACGACGACGGTCGTCGGGCGGCAATTTGCCTGAGCGTCGCCGCCGACATGTGGACGCACGGTCTTCGGTTCAACGCATTGTCTTGCTGGCTCCGTTGACTCTTTATTGACTCTTCATTGACTTTTTTCGGGGGAAAAACCATGTCATTGAAACTTCGTAAGTTGATCGTTCCCGCCGCCATGGCGCTCGCCTTTGCTTCGAACGCACATGCTGCGGACGATGCCGTCCAGATGGGCGCCGTGCTCTCGCTTACCGGGGCGAACGCCACCGTGGGTGAAGACGTCCGCCGCGCCGTCGCCCTCGCCGTCGAGAAGGTGAACGCGCAGGGCGGCGTCATGGGCAAGAAGTTCGACGTCATCGTCGAAGACTCCGGCGGCAATGCCACGACAGCATTGAACGCGGCGCGCAAACTGGCGACCGTCGATAAGGTGCCGGTCGTCATCGGGGAATACTCGTCGGGCATTACGCTGCCGATGGCGCAGTACCTCGTGAAAGAAGGCGTGACGCACATCAATATCGCGAGCACCAGCGTGAAGGTCAAAGACCTTGGCGCCACCTCGTTCAACCTGATCGGCCTGGAAAATCTGGGGAACAAGTTCTCCGCTGCCGACGCCTGGGCACTCGGCTATCGCAACGTTGCGCTTATCGCGCCGAACAATGCCTACGGTCAGGGCGTCGCCCACGGTTTCCGCGAGGAATTCGAAAAGCTGGGCGGCAAGGTCGCCACGGAACTGCTCTATACCGCCGGCCAGTCGACGTATCGCCGCGAGCTTCAGCAAGCCTCGCGCAGCAACCCGGACGCTTACATCTATACGGCCTACGGACAGGAATCGGCAGTCCTCAACCGCGAAGCGTTCGAACTCGGACTGCGCCAGAAACCGTGGTACGCGATTCTGCTCTCGATGAGCCTCTCGGATACGCCTGCGAACATCGCCAACGGCCAGCTCGGCATGGAAGTCGGTTCGGTGCAGGGCGCGAACGGCAAGGCCTATATCGACGCCTTCCAGGCGAAATACGGTCAGGCACCGAAGACGTCGTACACGGGATACGCGTATGACGCCGTCATGCTCACCGCGGCGGCCATCAACAAGGCGAAGTCGACGCAACCGGCTGCCGTACAGGCCGCCCTCAAGGACGTGGGCAAGAACTTCGCCGGCGTGACGGGCCCGATTTCGTTCGACGCGGACCGCCAGCGCATCGACCCGCCATACGCCAAGCTCAAGTACGACGGCAAGGTCGGGCCGCGCTGAACGCCCTCACCTTCGCCAACGTTGACGCCGAGCGCGCCCGGGATGTTCTGAGATAGCGCCATCGGCAACGTGCTTGCAGACGTTGCCGATGCCGCGTGTCTTGTGACATGTGTCGTGTGTCATTTGCCGCGCATACGGCACAGACCTCATCACCCACGGCGCGCTCGTCAGCGCCATTGCTCTACCGCGGATTCCTTTTTCATGCTCCAACTCCTTGTCGATACGCTGTTACGCGCGTCCGACCTGGCTCTGGTCGCCCTCGGGCTGTCCATGGTCTACGGACTCGTCAAGTTCCCCAACATCGCGCATGTGCAATACGCGATGGCCGGGGCCTACATCACGTATGCGATGTTCGCCTTCGGCATGCCGCTCGTGATGTCGCTCGCCATTGCGGCGGTCGCCACCGGCGCCCTCACGCTCGCCATGCACCGCCTCGTCTTCCGCAAGCTGCTGCGCGGTGGTCCCGCCATCGCGATGATTGGCTCGCTCGCCGTGTCGATGCTCGTCATCGCCGTGTGCCAGGGCGTTGCGGGCTCGTTTCCAAAGATGTTCAATCTGCCCCTCACGCAACCGATGGTGATCGGCGATGCACGCGTGACGCACGTTCAGCTCTATTCGGTGTCGACGACGCTCGGACTGCTTGTCGTGTTCGCACTGATGCTCTTCTACACTCGCGCCGGACGCGCCATGCGGGCACTCGCCACCAACCCGGCACTGGCGGCCGCGTCGGGGCTCAACGCCGAATGGATCACGCGAGGCGTAACGTTCGCGTCGGGGGCCGTGGCCGGTCTCGGCGGCGGGTTGCTGGCGCTCTCGGCCGGCGCCCACGTGCAACTGGGCAACGACATGCTGCTGCCCGTGTTTGCCGCCGCCATTCTCGGTGGTCTGGGCAATCCGCTGGGTGCCGTTGCCGGTGCGCTGCTGATCGCGCTCACGGAAACCCTCGTCACCAATCTGAATTTCGGGCCGATGCTGGGCAAGGCGGTCGCCTTCCTGCCGGTCGGCTACATCAACGCCGGCGCGTTCCTCATCCTGCTGCTGGCACTGCTCTTCAAACCCTACGGGTTGTTTGATCGCGAGGTGCGCCGTGTTTGAATTCATCGTCGCCACGCTCACGGTGGCTGGCATCTACGGGATCATGGCGCTCGGCCTGAACCTGCAAGCGGGCTATGCCGGCCTGCTCAACTTTGGTCACATCGCGTTTGCGGGACTCGGGGCCTACGCGACCGGCATCACGATTCAGGCGGGTGGCTCGCCGCTGACCGGCATGGCCATCGGCGTCGTTCTCGCCGTGGCCCTCGGTGCCGGCATCGCCCGACTCGGACGTCAGCTCGGCGCAGACTACTGGGGAATCGCCACGCTTGCGGTGGCGGAAATTCTGCGCACCGTCGCCACGAACGAGGGTTGGCTCACCGGCGGAGCCAACGGCATCAGCCCGATTCCGATGCTCTTCGACTCCCTCCCCCGCCCGTACGACACGCTGGCGTTCCTCGCACTTGTGCTCGCCGTGCTCGGCGCGTTCACGTGGCTGACGAAGCGGCTCGCGGACGGTCGCTTCGGACGCGCCCTGCGGGTCATGCGCGAAGAACCGAAGCTGGCCGCATGTTTCGGCTACAACCTGCGTTCGCTCAAGTCGCGGGCCGTGATGACCAGCGCCGCCGTGACGGCCATCGCCGGCTCGCTCTACGCGCATTACATGAGCTTCACCGGCCCCGACTATCTGCTCTCGTCGGAGACGTTCGCGCTGTGGACCATTCTCATGATCGGCGGCATCGGCAACGTCTGGGGCGTGCTCGTCGGAACGGCGGTCGTGCAAGGCGCCTACACGCTGGTCCCGTTCGCCAAGGACTATCTGCATTTCAGCTCGGACAGCGCCGGCGCGCTGCGTCTGGGCGTCATCGGTCTGATCCTGCTCGCCTGTCTGATGTGGCGCAGCGAGGGACTCGTGCCCGAAAAACTGAGGAAGATGGCATGACACATCCCGTCAAACCGTTGCTCGAAGTCCGTTCCGTCGCCAAGGCGTTTGGCGGCAACAAGGTGCTTCAGGACGTCACGTTCGACGTCATGCCCGGTGAAATCGTAGGGCTGCTCGGCCCCAACGGCTCGGGCAAAAGCACCCTGCTCAACACGATTACCGGCTTCGAGAGTCTGGACGCGGGCAGCATCGCGCTCGATGCCCATCGCATCGATACGCTGCGCGCCGACAGGATCGTAGCGCAAGGGGTCGCCCGTACGTTTCAGTTGCCGTCGATGCCTGCGCGCATGTCGGTCATGGAAGTCGCGATGGCGGCTGCCACAGCACACCACGGGGTGTTCTCCACGTTGCTGCGCACGCGTGGGGCGCGCGAGGCCGAAGCCGCCGCCCACGCCAAGGCAAGCGCGCTGCTCGACGCGTTGCTCCTCACGCCGGTGCGCGATCTGCCGTCGAGCGCCCTGTCGGGCGGACAGAAAAAGTTGCTCGGCATCGTCTGCGCGCTGATGGGCTCGCCCCGAATGGTGATGCTCGACGAACCGACCGCAGGGGTGCATCCGAATCTCCGCCGCGACATTGTGGCCGCGCTCAAACGGCTGAATGCGCAAGGCATGACGCTCGTTGTCGTGGAGCACGACATGCACTTCATCCGTGAGCTGTGTACGCGATGCATCGTGCTCGATCGCGGGCACATCGTAGCCAGTTGCCATCCGGACGAGCTGTCGTCCAACGAACGCGTCTTGCAGGCGTATCTCGGCGGCGGTGCGCACAGCGCGTCCCCGAGCGCCAGCATCGGTGAAATGGAGTGCGCATGATCGAGATCGACAATGTCGTGGCGGGCTACACCGCCGAGGTCGACATCCTCAAAGGAATGACGTTGCATGCCGAATCGCGTGAGATCGTCACGCTGCTCGGCCCGAACGGGTGCGGAAAGTCGACCCTGCTCAAGACCATCGCGGGGTTCGTGCTCCCACGCGCGGGCCGTATCGTGCTCGAAGCGGCCGACGTGTCGCAGGTGCCGGTGCACCGCAAGATCCGCCAGTGCGGCGTCGGATTCGTCCCGCAGACGGACAACGTTTTCGGCACGCTGACGATTCGCGAAAACCTGCAGGTCGGCGGGCATTACCTGAGCGAGAGCGCATGTGCCGCACGTATCGACGAGTTGTGCGAGCTATATCCCGTGCTCGGGCGCAAGCGCAATGCCCCGGCGGCCTCGATGTCGGGCGGTGAGCGTCAGATTCTCGCGCTCGCGCGGGCGTTGATGCCGCGCCCGCGTCTGCTGCTGCTCGACGAACCGTCTGCCGGGCTGTCGCCCAAGGTCTTGCATGAAGTGTTCGACGCCATCGTGCGCGTGCGCGATCAGGAGAATGTGACGATCCTGATGGTCGAACAGAACGCGATGGAAGCGCTCCGGATTTCGGATCGCGCCTACGTGCTCTCGATGGGCGCCGTGGCATTGACCGGGGCCGCGAACGCCCTGCTGGCGGACGAGAAAGTGCGGGAGTTGTATCTGGGCGGGCGCGCGGCGTAACGTCAGTGAAAGTGCCCCATGCGCATTGGTGCGGGGGCCCATGACAATCGAGGCGTACCGCATTCCGGTACGCCTCGCGTCATGGGATGTCATGCCGAGATCGCGCTCATGCTGCCCTCCGGTCACGTTCGTCACCGGACTGACGCCAACGCGCCTTACTTGCTCGCGCGCGCCTCGGCCAGCGCAATGGTCAGATGGGCGACCTTCTTCTTGAGCGCGTCGCGCTCGGCCGTCATCGCCTTGAGTTCACGGGAGAGTCGCGTCAACTCCTCGGACGGATCGGCCGTGGTGTCCCACGGCGGCGTGCCGTCGTCTTCCTCGGCGATCTCCTCTTCCTTCTTCTTGCGCGGCTTGACCGGACGCGCCTCACGCACAGAGCGCGCCAGTTCGCGCAATTCCTGCTTTCCCGCAACGACGGCTGCGACCTGGGCGGCCTGAGGCAGGGTCGACACGGCCGCGGCGGCATTGATCGAGACTTCGCCGCGCTTGACCGCCTCGACGAGTTCGGGCGCCGCGGCGGTATGGATCTGCTCGATCTGTCCCAGGGTGTTGCTCGACAGGCGCGCCGCGCGGGCCAGCGCCGCGCGCGTGAGCGCCATGGTGTGTGCCGGAATCGACGACTTCGCGCCATCCGTGGCCAGCCTGTCCGGGACATCGCTCGCGATGGGTGCAGCCTGCGCAGCGTCTGCCGGATCCGCGGTCGCGATGGATGCGTCGCGCGCTTCCAGAATCGTTTTCTTGCGCAGCGCCAGCACGCCGCGCTGATAGTCGGATACGCTGCGGCGTCCCAGATGGTTGTCGATCATCCACAGATGCACGTCTTCCATCGACCTGAACGACGGATTCTGGACCGTGCGGAACTCGATACCGTGCTTGCGGCAGATTTCGTAGCGGTTGTGACCGTCGACCAGCACGTCGCCCCACAGGACTAGCGCGTCACGGCACCCTTCGGCAAGCAGACTCTGTTCGAGCGCAGCGTATTCGTCAGGCGTGAGCGGATCGATGTACGCCTTGAGTTCTTCGTTGATCTGGACTGTCATGAATGTGTGTGACGATGCCGTCGCGTGTCGCGACGGCATGGGGAAAACATGGGGAAAAACGCGGCAGGCGACATTATCGCCTGTCCGGCCGGGATTGACGAAGTCCCGCTTATCCGATCACCCGCCGATCGGCTGATCGGCTTCAGGACAAGACGCCGTGATCGGTCAGAAATGCCTGAATGCGGGCAAGCCGCGCGACCGGGTCGTCGATGCCCAGCAGCGTCTCCTTCTCATGCGCCGGCAATGGCAGCAACTCGGCCCAGCGGTCGGCAACCCAGCCACACTCGTCCAGCCGATACGGCGGCGCCAGCGGCAGCTTTGCCGCACGTGCGGGATCGCGCTGCAACCCGGCGATCAGTTTGCCCAGCGTATCGGCACTGATCTGAAGCGTGTCGGGGATCGCAACGCCCGCGTCGTCGGGCAACATCTGCGCTTCGCCCATCCACAAACCGTACTTGCCGAGCGCCACGGACGAGAGCCGGAACTTGGTCGTGCCTCGGCACACCAGTTCGAGCAAGGCCGGCATGGGCGCGCGCCAGTCCTCGATGCGCGCCATCGTGCCGATCATCGCGGGTTCTTCCACGCTGTCCGGCAAACGCACTTCACTGCCCTGGCGCAACACCACGACACCAAACTCAGTGCCATCGGCAAGGCATCGCTTGATCATGTCGAGATAGCGCACCTCGAAGATGCGCAAATGCAACACCCCAGCGGGAAACAAGGCGTTGCCGAGCGGGAAGAGCGGGATCTGGGCCATGCCGTATGATGACATGAAGTCACACTTGGCAAGTATCAATGTCGGGCCACGCGGCCGACTCGTTCGCAAAGCGCTCGATCAGGAAGTCGAGCAAGGCGCGCACACGTGGCGCCATGTAGCGCGTACGGTGCCGCACCGCGTACACGCCCGCCTCCTTCGCGGTGTATTCCGGCAGCACGATCTTGAGCCGACCGGCACGTACGTCGTGCGCGGCATCCCAAAGCGTTTTCCGAACGATCCCGCGCCCGTCGAGCGCCCAGCGGCGCGCCGTGGTGCCGTCATTCGTCTCCCATGCCTGTGCCATGGGCACGGTGAACTGCCACGTCGCTTCGTCACGGCGGAAATGGAACTCGTTGAGCGGGCCGGTCGATGTCACCAGCACGATGAATCGGTGGGCCGAGAGTGCCTCGGGCGTCATGGGTTCTCCATAGCGCGCCAGATACGCTGGTGACGCGCACAACACCCGGCACATCGGCGCCAGGCGGCGCGCCACGAGCGTGCCGTCGTCCGGCTCGCTGAAACGGATCGCCAGGTCGACATCGTCTTGCACGAGATTCGAAATGGAGTCCGTGAGCGTGAGCGACAGCCGAATGTCCGGATAGCGCTCGACGAACGCATCGAGCCAGGGAGAGAGCGTGTGCGTGCCGAAGTCGGTCGACGCAGACAAACGGATCTTGCCGCGAATGGCCGCGCACCCTGCCTGAAGCGCCGCCTCCCCGTCATCGATGGCCTGCAACGCTACGAGGCAATGCGACAGATACACGCGCCCTTCCTCCGTGAGACGCAACTGCCGGGTGGTGCGCATGAACAGACGCGTGTGTAACGACGCCTCCAGCTTCGCCAGCCGTGCACTCGCTGCCGCAGGCGACAGTCCCAGCTTGCGGCCAGCCGCAGAAAGGCTCCCCAGCGTCGCCGCCATGGTGAACAAGCGCATGTCGCCCAGTCGGTCAGTTGCCATTCTTCATCCAGATTTGAAAGTCATTCAAATTCGAGACAGATTATCAAATGTGGTGCGCATCGGCAGACTACGTCGCATCGTCCCATCGCGGACATTCGTTTGGCGATCACCATGTCAGCCTCTTCAGCTTCGACCACTTCCACACCCCCCACCCCACCCGCTGCCGGCGTCGAATCCCGCGCCGACACCACACCCTGGGCGTCGCTTGTCGCGCTGATGCTGGCGACGTTCATCGCCGCCGCAAACGAGACGGTGCCCGCCGGCCTGCTTCCGCAATTGGCGCAGGGCTTTCACGTCACCGAATCGTGGGCGGGCCAGATGGTGACGCTTTGCGCGTTGGGCGCCGGTCTCGGCGCGGTGCCCCTCACGATATTGCTGCGTCGCTGGTCACGTCGAACCGTGCTCGTCGTCGCGCTGCTCGGCTTTGCGTTGTGCAATGCAGTGACGGCAGCTTCTCCTGACTTCACATTGACGCTTGCCGCGCGCTTCGTCGTCGGTCTGGCCACGGGACTTGCATGGAGCGAGATTGCGACGTACGCACGACGCCTCGTGAGCCCGGCCCATCAGGGGCGCGCACTCGCGTTCGCCATGCTCGGCATACCACTGGCCCTTGCCGTCGGCGTACCGGCGGCGACCGCGCTCGGCCAGTGGATCGGTTGGCGCTGGGTGTTCGGCGGCTTGTCGGCGCTCGCACTGGTGATGGTGGGATGGATGCTGCTGATCGTGCCGGATGTGCCAGCGCCGCGCGGGCATGTCGACGATCCGTCTTCCTCCCGGATCTCGGGACAGCACGAACCTAAGCACGAACCTAAGCACGGACTTCCGGACGTCCTCCGCATGCCCGGCGTGCGCCCGGTGCTTGCCGTGGTCCTGCTGTGGGTCGTCGCGCACTACACGCTTTACACGTACATCGCACCCTTTCTCGCCGCCGTCGGCATGAGTGCACACCTTGCAACGATGCTCACGACGTTCGGCCTTGCCACGCTCGGGGGCACCTGGGGGATCGGTCTGTGGGTCGACCGTTGGCTGCGCACGCTCGCCCTGACGGCGCTCGCGACCTTTACCGCAGTCATCGTCGCGTTCATGCTCTGGCCCACCTCCTGGCCGGTGCTCCTGGTGGGCGCGGTGTTCTGGGGGTTGAGCTTCAGTGGCGCGCCGACCGTCCTGCAAACTGCGTTGGGCAACGCGGCGGGCGAGCACGAAAACGTGGCGCAATCGATGCTGGTCACCGTCTTCAATCTGTCGTTTGCGGGTAGCGGTGTACTCGGCGCCGCCGTACTGTCGACCTGGGGGGCGCTGGCAATGCCGCCGATGCTGGCGATCCTTGCGCTGGCTGCGTGGGGTGTGACATTCGCCGCGAGCCGACACGGCTTCGCCCGGCGCAACTCGGCAGCCCTGGAAGGCGCCCGCCGCTAACGCGTCGCCGTCGCTTGCCGCAAAAGCCATTCGTGAACGTTGGCGATCTGCGCAGCATGGCGTGCGCGACGCGGATACACGATGAAGAAACCCGCCCCGGTGCGCAGTTCGGTGTCGAACAGTCGGACGAGACGACCGGCGGCGAGGTCCGTCGCCACGAAGTCCCGATGCGCGAGCGCCAGCCCTTGACCTGCCACCGCAGCATCAATGGCGAGCGCAGTCTGATTGAAGCGGACGTTCTTCGCGGTGGACAGCGTAACGTTCGGTAATGCGAGCTCAAGGAACTGCGACCATGCGTTGTGCGCGTCATGAAGCAACGCATGGCCTTGCAGGCTCGCAGTCTCGCCGGGATGCCCTGCCGAGGCGATCGCGCTTGGCGAGGCCACGGCAATCTGCACCTCATCGAAGAGCGGCTCGACGATCAGACCGCTCCCCCACGGCGGTCGTCCGTAGCGAACGGCCAGATCGACGGCGTCGGCATGAAATTGCGACAGGCGGTCGGTCGCGAGGATGCGTAAATCGATATCGGGATGCGCCTCCAGAAACGCGGGCAGACGCGGGATGAGCCATTTCGACGCGAACGTGGGCGTTACGCTGATCGTCAGACGCAACGGTTCCGGGCGCAAGGTCTGCGTCGCTTCCGCCAGCATCTCGAAGGCACGCCGTACACCACCGGCATAGCGTCGCCCATTGTCGGTCAGCGACAGTGCGCGCGGATGCCGCTCGAACAGCTTCATCCCCAACTCCGCTTCGAGTCCGCGCACTTGCTGGGCGACGGCGCCCTGCGTCACCCCCAGTTCCTCGGCCGCGAGCCGGAAGTTGAGATGACGACTGGCTGCCTCGAAGGCCCGCAACGCATTCAGTGATGGCAGGCGGCCGATCGGCTCTGTCATGGTGTAATTTTTCTACTGGATAAAGCGTTGAAATCTGATGCGTCGGGTGTGCGTCGCAATGTTACGCTGTTGCGCAGGTTTCACGAGAGGTTTCACGCGAAGTTTTACGCTATCTGGCCACCGATCGGGTGAGTGCCAGCGTATCCGGAGGGTATCAGCATGACAGTAGAAAAAGTGGCGTTGGTGACGGCGGGTGGCAGCGGCATGGGTGCCGCGGCGGCGCGGCGTTTGGCGGCGGATGGTTTCAAGGTCGGCATTCTGTCGTCCTCCGGCAAGGGCGAAGCCCTGGCCGCCGAACTGGGCGGCGTGGGGGTGACAGGGTCGAATCAGTCGAACGATGACCTGAAGGCGCTCGTCGATCTCGCCATGCAACGCTGGGGACGAATCGATGTGCTGGTCAACAGCGCGGGGCACGGTCCGCGCGCCGGCATTCTCGAGATCAGCGACGACGACTGGCATCGCGGCATGGACACGTATCTGATGAACGTGATCCGGCCGACACGACTGGTGACGCCGATCATGCAACAGCAACGTGCGGGCGCCATCGTCAATATCTCGACCGCATGGGCGTTCGAACCCAGCGAGATGTTTCCGACCTCCGCCGTGTTCCGTGCCGGACTCGCGTCGTTCACCAAACTCTTCGCGGACAAATATGCGAAGGACAACGTGCGCATGAACAACATTCTGCCGGGCTGGATCGATAGCCTGCCGCAGCAGGAAGTGCGCCGTGAGAGCGTGCCGATGCAGCGTTACGGCAAAGCCGAAGAAATTGCCGCAACGGTGGCGTTCCTCGCTTCAGAGGGCAGCGGGTACATTACCGGCCAGAACATTCGCGTCGACGGTGGCCTGACGCGCTCGATCTGAGCACGCTGACCGAGAAGGCGGCCCGGGCAGGCCAATCCGTGACTATCGTGGCCCTCGCCGCCCTCGTCGCCATCTTCGTCGACGTCGTCGTTCGGAACGGATAGATCAACACAGGGCCTGCGCTTCCCGGCCCTGAAGCAAGAACGGCAGCACGTCCGCCAACAGCGCGTCGGGCGCCTCCTCCGCAATGTAGTGACCGCAGGGCAACGGATGGCCACGCACATCGGACGCCACGCGTTGCCACTCCGCCAGCGGTTTGAAGCATCGGTGCACGACACCCTCCTCCCCCCATAGCGCCAGCACGGGCATGTCGATGCGGCGTCCCGTGTCGCGATCCTCACGGTCGTGTTCGAGGTCGATCGTGGCGGCCGCACGATAATCCTCGCATACGCCATGTGCTGCCCCCGGCAACGACAAACAACGCTGATACTCCGCCAGCGCACGGGGGTCGAACGGGGCCAGTCCCGCACTGCGACGGCCCATCACATCACGCAAGTACGCCGCAGGATCTGCCTCGATGAGACGCTCGGGCAGCGGTGACGGCTGAATCAGGAAGAACCAGTGCCAGTAGGCGCGAGCGAACGCGTCGCTGGCCTGCTCGTACATCGCGAGCGTCGGCGCAATGTCGAGCAGTACCATGCGATCGACCGCGTCCGGATGGTCCGCCGCGAGGCGATGGGCGACGCGCGCGCCCCGGTCATGCGCCAGCACCGAGAATGTCGCATGACCCAACGCCCGCATCGTCGCGACCATGTCCTGCGCCATGACGCGCTTGCTGTAAGCCAGATGTTGCGCGTCGCCGACCGGTTTCGCCGAATCGCCGTACCCGCGCAGATCCGCCAGCACCAGCGTGAAATGCTGCGCGAGCCGGGGCGCGACCTTGTGCCAGATGGCGGACGTTTGCGGATGCCCGTGCAGCATCAGCAACGCAGGGCCGCTGCCGCCGGTGAGCGCATGAATATGCTGACCGTCCGGCGTCGGCAACCGGTAGGCGGTAAATCCCGGAAAGAGTGCTTGGCTAGTCATAGTCCCTTTGCTGACATCAGGTTCGGAGCGGTCGCCATCCACGACCGGCGGTCATGCACATCCTATATCTGATGCAAAACGACATAAAGTGACTCAGAATCACTTCATTCTTAAACCTGATGCACGAATCGACATGTCAGTGGACGGTTTTTCCGATCTGCGTTTTTTCATGACACTCATGAAGGAAGGCAGCATGGCGGCCGCGGCCCAGCAGATGGGGATCACGCCGCCGGCGGTGAGTCGTCGGCTGGCGCAACTGGAGCATCGACTCGGGGTGCGATTGCTGCATCGTACGACACGACGCATCAGCCTCACGCCGGAAGGCGAGATGTACCTGCTCGATGGCGCTCGCGTGCTCGGCGAACTCGACGCCTTGGAGCATGCCGTCTCGGGCGCACAGGCATCGCCGCGCGGTCTGCTTCGGCTTGCGGCCACACTGGGCTTCGGGCGCGCCCATATCGCGCCGGCGCTCTCGGCGTTTGCGCGTGCCTATCCCGAGGTGGAAGTGCAATTGCACCTGACGGATCGCGCGGTGAATCTCGTCGAGCAGGGTTTCGATGCGGCGATCCGGTTTGGCGATTTACCGGATTCCCGTCTGACGGCAAGGCCGTTGATGGCCAACGCGCGAGTGCTCTGCGCCTCACCTGGGTACCTGGCATCGGCGGGCGAGCCGATGCTGCCGTCCGACCTGCTCACCCATCGATGTATCGTGATTCGGGAGAGTGACGAGACTTACGGCACGTGGCACTTTCGGCAAGCGCATCGTGAGGAAACCGTCAAGGTGCGCGGCATGCTGAGCACGAACGATGGTGCCGCCGCCACCGTCTGGGCGCTCGACGGGCAAGGCATTCTGCTGCGCTCGATGTGGGACATCCAGCCGTATCTCGCATCCGGTCAGTTGTGCGCCGTGATGACCGACTGGTCGCTGCCTGCCGCCGACATCAAACTCGTCTATCCGACCAAGCGTCACCTGCCTGCGAAGACACGGGCACTGGCGGACTTTCTGGTGGCGTGGTTTCGAGAAGCGAATACGGGCCAGCCGTCAAAGGCCTGAGGCGCGGTCAATTCCAGCTGATCGCCACGATTCCGGCCAGTACGACCATCGCGCCGACGATACGACGAGCGAGATGGTTTTCGCGGAAGAGCCGATAGGCGAGCAGCGCCCCGACCACGATCGACGACTCCCGCAAAGGCGCGACCAGCGCCACCGGGGCAGTTTGCATGGCCGTCAGCACCAGGATGTAGGCCAGCGGCGAACACATCGCCACGATGAGAATCGGTACCGCGTCGGCGCGCAGTGTCGCTGAGATCTGATGCCGATGCCGCAACGCGACAGGCGCTAGCATCAAGCTCTGCAACAGCAGCGTACAGGCGTAGTAGCTGACAGGCGCCAGATGCCACACGGTGACCGAGTAGCTGTCCCAGAGGGTGTAGCTCGCGATGGTGGTGCCGGTGGCGGCGCCCCACAAGACGCCCTGCAGCGGTCGGCGGCTACCGCTCCTGAAAGGGTTGCCGGTGACAACAAGCATCCCGGCAACGATGAGCAACGCGCCAATCAGCGCCATGGCCCGCAGCCTCTCTCCCATCAGCGCGACGGCAACCAGCATCGTGAGCATGGGCGCCGTGCCGCGAGCGATCGGATACACCACGCCGAGCTCAGCGCGGTCGTACCCGTCCTGCAAGGTCTTCGAGTACGCAATGTGCAACGCTGCCGAAACCGCAGCCGCCACGGCAAGCCGCCAGTCGAGCGTCTGGTGGTCTCTTGCCATGAGGGCAACGCCGATCGGCACACACCACATCGTCGAGACGCAGGTGTAGGCCCAGACGAACAGCACGGTATTCCCTCGCTTGTACTTCGAGGCGAGATTCCATACCGCATGGGCGAGCGCTGCGGCCAGCACCATGGCCACGATGGCGGGTTGCATCAGTCGATATCGGGCAGGTCGATGCCTGCCCGCTCTGCCCTTCGGCTGCGAGCCGGGTCACGCAACGCAATCGCCGCGACCAGTGCGTCGACGACAACGAGTTGGGCCAGCCGGCTGCCCGCGGCGGCCATCTGCGCCGGTAGCGGCGCACCGCCGACGACCAGAGCAACGTCGGCAAGGTTGGCCAGCGGCGTGCCGTACTGGTTGGTAATGGCAATGAGCGTGGCGCCGGCAGACGCCGCCGAATCGGCGACGGCAAGCGTCGTGGCCGTTCGCCCGGTGGAGCTGACGGCAATGACGACGTCGCCGGGTCCGAACAGGCGCGTTGCGATCATGGCCGACAGATGGTCCGGAATGCTGATCGTCGTCACCCCTACCGCACGTAGCCGAAAAACGGCATCGGCGGCGACCGTCGATGACGGGCCGGCCCCGAACGCCATCACCTGTCGCGCGGCGAGGATCGTATCGACCGCCTTGTCGAGCGCAGCGAGTTCGACTGCGCCGCCAAGTGCGGTCAGGGCGTCCGTGCCTGCGCGAATCGAGGTTTCCAGCACGGCGGCGGACGTCGCGTCGGCACCCAGAGCTTCGGGTGGCGCGAAGAACCGCGTAGTGCCGCGTGCGCGGGCGATCTCGATCTTGAGTTCGGTGAAGCCGCCGAACCCGATCGCCCGTGCAGCTCGCACCACGCTTGGTGGCGATACGCCCGCACGGGCCGCCACCTGCGCAGCCGTGCTCGCGCCGACGAACAACGGATCGGCCAGCAATAGCGCGACCACCTTGGCTTCGCTGGCCGCGAGACCGCCACTGCGGGCCTGAATGCTCCCCAGCCACTGTCCGAGGCGGTCGCCCTCGCCTGAAATTTCATTACAATTATCAGAATTCATTTGTAATATGTTACACAGCGAATGGAGAGCACACAACCGCTGCGCGAGCGAGCGCGGTGCAACGAAACCCAAGGAGCGCTTTGATGAATACTGAAACCCTGACATCCGTCGCCGTCGTTGGACCGGGGGCCATCGGCACCACGATTGCGGCTGCGCTACACGACGCCGGTCGAACGCCGATGTTGTGCGGGCGTACGTCTCGCGATCATCTGACGTTGCATGACGGAGATCGCACCATCACCGTCCCCGGTCCCATCCATACGAATCCCAGCAAGGTCGAGCGCAGAGCTGATCTGGTATTGCTTGCGGTCAAGGCGACGCAGACCCACGCGGCGAAGGACTGGCTTGCGGCGCTGGTCGGTCCGGATACGGTTGTGTGCGTTCTGCAAAACGGCGTGGAACAGTTGGAGACGGTTGCCCCCTACCTCCGGCACGTCCGGCACGTCCAGCACGACGGGATCGTGCCGGCCGTTGTGTGGTTTCCCGCGCAGGCGCAATCCGATGGTTCGGTACGCTTGCGCGGCGACGTACGCATCACCGTGCCGGACACATCGGCTTCCCGCGTGGTAGCGCGGGCATTGCAAGGCACATTCTGTTCGGTGGAACTGGCGGCCGATTTCCGGTCTCTCGCGTGGCGCAAGCTGCTGCAAAACGCCGCCGCGGGGCTCATGGCGCTTACGCAGCGTCGTTCGGGCATGTTCGCTCGATCCGATATCGCACGGCTCACGCTGGACTATCTGCAGGAATGTCTGGCGGTCGCGCGGGCGGAGGGCGCTGAACTTGGCGACGAGGTGCCGCAAGCGATTCTGGACAAGTTTCAGGCGGCGCCCGCCGACATGGGCACGTCGATCCTTACGGATCGGGTCGCCGGAAGGCCGCTCGAATGGGCGGTGCGCAACGCGATCATTTCACGTCGCGGCAGAATTCACGGCATCGCCACGCCGATCAGCGATGTGCTGGTACCGCTGCTTGCCGCCGCGAGTGATGGACCGGGTTGATGACCGATCGCGGACTGTCGCGCAGATGAAAAAAGCCCGCAGTTACGCGGGCTTGGCAGTGACTTACCGTTCTTTCGTGCCGGTCCATGCCGGACGGGGGATTACTCCCACTCGATCGTCGCAGGCGGCTTGCCCGAGATGTCGTACACCACCCGGTTCAGGCCACGCACTTCGTTGATGATGCGGTTCGAGACCTTGCCCATAGCCTTAGCTGACTGGGGTTCTCGCGGTTTCAGTTTGTTCTTGTCCAAGCCTTGTCCAAAAGGCCAAAACAATGAGCATTCGTCGTCACGGCAAAAAATTTCAAGTACGCGTTACCGCCAAGGGACACACTGTCACTCAAAGCTTCGATACTGAAGTCGAGGCACAACGCTGGGAGGCACAGCAGAAGGTATTGTTTGCGTGCGGCGTGGTGGAGCAAAGGCTTCGAGCTACGATATCACTGAAGCTCACGCTGGCAGATGCAATCGACCGGTACACCGCCGAAATCCTACCTATCAAACGAGGGCGGGACTCCGAGCAATATCTTCTGAAGTATTGGAAAATCGCAGCGCTTGCGAAGCGCCGTGTAGACACGATAACCCGCCAAGATCTTGTCGCCGAACGGGACAAACTCCTTCGATCCTCGCTTGCACCGGCTAGCGCCCGTCGGTATTTGGATTGTCTGTCTGCGGTGCTGACTGCGTGCTGCCGTGACTGGATGTTGCTTGAAACAAACCCGATGAGCCAGATTCGCAAACCCTCAAATAGTAAGCCGAGGGAGCGCCGCGTCGCCCCTAAAGAGCTCGGCTACTTACTCCACGCCGCTCGCTTCTCGCCAGACCTCCAGGCAATGATTCGTATTGCTCTGGAGACTGGCATGCGCCGCTCCGAAATTCTCAGTTTGGAATGGCGATTTGTCGACCTCGAAAAAAGGGTGGTCTGGCTCCCTCTCACCAAGAACGGCGATACACGAACTGTTCCACTGTCCCGAGAAGCGACCCGCACCATCGCTGCCCTTCCCCTTCGGGTGGATGGAAAACTTTTCTCAAAGAACGGCACGAGTCTATCGGCCGCATTCCAGCGAGCGGTTAAGCGTGCCAGACAAACATATGAACTTGACAAGAACAATGCCGGATCGGCACTCGACGATCTGGCACGGGATCCGTTTCTGCAAGATCTACGATTCCACGATCTTCGGCACGAGCGCATTAGCTCTTTGGTAGAAGGTGGGTTCAACCTTATCGAAGTGGCCGCGATTTCCGGGCACCGGACGATGCAATGCCTGAAACGATATAGTCACTTGCAAACAAGCATGCTTATTGACAAGCTGGACGGAATGTCAAAAACGATGCTACCTAACGAGGCGAGCAAATCGGACAGCTAACCACTGCGTGCTCGCTATCCGGCCTTCATTGCTCTAAGGGGGCGAGACACTGCCCCCGTTCACGTTACAAGCGCCGCCCTTGTAGAATTTCATTGACCTTCCGACGCACATCTAGCTCTCGCAGGTACAGGCTATTGAGCTTGTAGAGGTCGATATCCCCCGCCGAACCGGAGGCGATATTGCATTGAAGGAGCAGCGCAATGACGCCTTGCACTACCTGTTGGTGGCTGAGTTCGTGAACGGTGCCGCTGTTGAGCTCTCTATTCGGATGACGACGGTCACCTCCGCTATATAGGGCGATTCCTTCTTGAACGAGCGCCTGTGCTTTCGCTTGGATGAGTTTGTCGTTCATCTCGTCCCTCGCAGCAACTGTACGTCCATTCCGGCCGCCTTTGCGACGACTAGAGCCTTGTCGATGTTTGGAATCCGACCTGCGTTCAGCCACAAATGAACCGTGGCGTTACTGACCGCGCAGGCATGGGCAGTCTTGGTGGGGCCGCCGAGCCTGTCAACGGCGATTTTCACGTGATTTGATGTGATGTACATGCGCTGTTTTTTCCTTTTTATTGAGAAGCGCAAGTCAATTTTTTGATAATTGCTTGTCTATATTTATCTTAGTTCGGCGGCGGCAAGCGCGTAGGATCAGACGAAATTTTTCGTGGGGTCAGCCAAAGTAGGATTCCGTGGCATTTGTTGCAAGATCGTGACGACCTAGGCACTCGCCGAAGGCTTATCATTGCTGGCGTCTGATGTTCGCTGCCACCAGCCTTGATCGTGTCCAAAATTTCGTTGCAATGTCGTCCTCTGTGATAAATAGCGTTCCGTGACTGAGAGCCGTGAACATGGGAGGCGTCGGCGCAGCTAAAGCAAAAATAGCTGCGGCAATCCTTCCGGTGTGGCCTGTCAGTGATTACCCGCGCTTGGGCGTTTGACGTACATTCTCTGCAACAGCCGCAACAACGAGCGTCAAACACGCTCCCACCGCTGCGGCAGCCACTGTTAGAAGACCTTTAACAATCAGAGCATTAGAGCGGCCAATACGTGCCGATTCCTCCGGCGTTCTCGTCTTGTGACCGCGACTTTCGGACTCACGGTCGCGTTTCTCATCGTCTTCCTCGTCATTCCGGCGACGATCGTCTTCATACATGGCCTCGATTCTTTCGTTCTTTTTCCTGCGCTCGTCCTCCTCCTCACGCTCACGTTCCTCCGTATAGCGGCGCAGCGCCTCCTCTTCGTCATACCGCGTAAATTCCATGTCGTCAAAGCGGGGCATAATGACTCTCAGAAGGTAGATTGGAATTTTGGAAATTTACGATGCGATTGCGTCAAACGCCGATGCTCGATGCAAATCAGCGCACCAACCGCTGGCATCCGGCGACTGTGATCTGATACAACTGGGCAGGAGAATAGTTCGGCGTTGCGTAAACGATGGTCAAAACTTCGTTTTCTGCTGCATTCGGCGGCCGTCCCCATTGCTTAGCGTAGCCAGTCTCATACTCATGCCGACTAACGCCGTTGTCCCTCACCTGAGCCGTTATTTGGATAGCTTGAGCACGCGCCATACATGCGTCGTATTCTGCAGCCGCCGTCGAGGCGGAAGCGACGACAACGATTGCCGCAACGAAAGTGAGACTGCATACCTTAGGTATGCGTGGAGAACGTCGCGGGAGCAACTCGTCTGAAATTTCCATAGCGAGGAATCTCAAGCTCAGTCAGCAGAAAGATTATTTGCTATCTTGTAGCACTTCGCCCACTGGTCGTGAAGCACGCGCCGAGCGTCCATGTAACTCTCGATTAACGAGTCCGGCCCATATCGATTCCCGGCTAAGCGGACCATCACATCCAGACTAGCTAAACGCCGCTCGTACAAATTGCGGGCGCACGATTTCAATACCGCCGTAGTACCGAACGGTATGGCAAAACCGATGCTTTGCTCAAAGAGTTGCGCCTCCTGACGACGTATCTCATCCAACCGTCGTCCCACACTGTCCTCGTCCCCTTGCCATAGATACATCCCTGGGAGCTGATCGCTGTGACCGATTCCCATTGCTCTAAGTACCTCCGTTTCCGAGGATGAAGCTGTAGTGGACGCTAGGTACGTCTGCAACCGCCGTTTCGTAGCTCGATCCAACACCACGCATAGCGTGCTCAGCATCAATAAGGCGACAAGACACGTCACGGCCTTTCTCGGAACTCTGCGGGCAGATATGACTCGACGCGAGGTGGTATCGCCCTCGCCCGCCAAACGCCGCTGCAATATGAAGAGGTATGCTCCGACGCCGGTCGCACCTGCAAGCAGCGCCGCCCTCAAGATACCGGCAGTGCCAACGTCGATCGACGTGATCGAACTGCCACCAACGAAGAAAGTCACGGTCAGCATAGCCCCGAAAAGTCCGGAGGCCAATCCCACTTTTGCGCATTGGACAATGACTTTCGCCGCCTTCTGATTCTGCATGCCGCCCATCCTATATAAGAGCAAAGCTCAGCCCGAAAATCGACTATGCAAGCGAGGACAATCTGCCGCGCCACCAGCTACGCAGAGCACCTTCAATAAACCAAATGGTTTTCAATAACAACCAATAGGTTATCACGTTTAGCGGCTGGTATTCCACACTCGGTTCATGCCGACACTGGACGAAAAGAAGGCGTTCGCCGCCCGCCTCAAGCAAGCCCTGAAACGCAGTCCGAAGAAGATCGAGACTGCGTCAGAACTCGCAACGCAGTTCAATCTCCGCCACCCGGTCGAGCCGATCACGCCTCAGGCGGCTCAGAAATGGATGGCCGGAACGGCACGCCCTACGATCGACAAGATCAAGACGCTATCAGAGTGGCTGGACGTCTCCGAGCAGTGGTTGCGATTTGGCATAACAGACATGAAGCGCCCCCGTCCTGAGAAGGGTGCGAGCGCCACCGATGCCGAGGTTAAACCGACGGCGGATGAGTTGGAGTTGCTTCGCCGCCTACGTGGCCTGTCGGCCTACCGTCGTCAGCTTGTTGAAGGTGTCATCGAGCAGTTTAGTCTGGACGGCGAGGTTTGGAAGGAGTAAGCAAAATCGCAGTGCGCCGGGTAGTGGGGCGACGCCCCCCCTAAGGAACCTTTCTCAGAATTGTCTTAACCGAATGTACTGACGGAGTACCGGATTAACGAACTCATATGTTCCTTGCCGCTCCGCAACTCGCTCCAACACCGGCCCATACTTCTTTTCCACCAACCTGGGAATTAGCTGGTCAATGTACTGTATGTCGAGATCTTCAGCGTCTTGACGAGCCGCCTTTAGTACGATACGCCCGACCTCATCAGAGAAGAGGGCTTCCTCCGCAGCCTGATCCGCCAAAAGATGCAGCAGTAGCTGCCGATCGGCAGAGTTCCCAATTGCCCTTTGATACGCCGACTCCAAGGTCGGGAACGCTTTGCCGGCTTTGAGGGCATCCAATACTCTGCCTAAGACTTGTTCGTCGACAACGGTGGTGCCAGAAATGTTGGCCTCATTCACACATTGCTTCCCGATTAGTTGGACAAAATAGGGGTATCCTTGAGCAAGATCCGCGACTCTCCCCGCGATGCCGGGCTCAAAACGCATCGCACCATCGAAGAGTTCGCTAGCTCGAATCACGATCCCTTCGGACTCTTCCTTGGGCATCGGCTTGACGGGCAGAACACCTTGCTCAATAAGCCGTTCGACGGATGCATGATCCAGCACCAGATCGGCTAAGTCCCGCCCAATACCGCAAATTGCAAATTTTACTTCCGGGGTGGTCAGGGACTTTATCAAGGAACCAATCCCCGCCTTGTCTTGAATCACATCGAACTCATCAAGGATAATTAGCAACCCATCACGCTTCATCCGCTTCTTCACTTGATGCGTGACGATTGAGTCGACAAAATTCCTGAATGTCTGAACGATATCGTTCGGGACAACTTTAGCGTACTTGGTACTCTCAATACCCTTTGCTCCCCAACTCACGACCTTTAGGTCGGCCCCGCCTGAGACTTCCTTGGTTCGCGTGAACTCTACGATTTCCTTTCCATCGTCGGGAACCAATCGAAGGACACTATCCTCGACACTTTGGTCGTTACAGAGGCGAGAGAGCAAGTCCTTCCCGTCCGAGATCAGCGAATCACACGTATAGAAGGCTGTTAAATAAGTCCGCGGCTTGTCGGGAACGATGCGGCTAAGTCCCGCACGTTTTGCAAGCGTGTAATCTCCCAGCGCCATTTGCTGGATCTGCCGCAGAAGGGAAGATTTACCCACCCCACGCTTACCGAACACCGAAATGAGTCCTGTGGGAGCGTTCACAGCCAGAATGCAATCGCGGATAAGGTCAGTCCGACCTACAAACCTACTCGGATCACGAATTACATCTGCGGTAAACCCGACCTCTGGATTAACTGCCATTTTTCCACCGTTATTTTTTGATTAAGCGTGGTGAAGTCGTCGTGGAGACTAGCACTCATGCGGAGGCACTAGATGTCGCGGTGGGAGCCCTACCTCGTTGGAATCCTGGACAAAAAATCTCAACCGGCACCGGCATCAATAGGCATCAATCTTATCTGGAAACCTTGGTAAAAGAACTATACAGGAAGCATTCCGCTTCTTCAAAGGACTAGTAGCCATCATGCCCCAATATGTTCTCAACCTTCTGCTCGCTATTCTGATCGACGCCGTAACGGCCATCGTGACCTATCTGGAGGGCCTGCTAATGAGTATCCTGAACAGCGCTAACGAGCCGTGGGCGAATCACCGCGAATTCGTCTAGTTCCTCCCCTGCGGCCCCATAGCCGCCTCAGTACCTCTCCCCAATCTAATCGCAGCTCCGCCTGGCATCGCCGGGCCAGATGCGTTCATCCACTTTCAGGAGTTCAAAATGCATCTCGTGCAATCAATAGCCTATGTTGGAGCCGAACCCTGGCACGGACTGGGGAACCGGTTGGCACAGAACCAGCCGCTCGAAGTCTGGGCCCAACAGGCCGGTATGGATTGGAAAATCGAAGAAGCCGAAGTTCGCTTCGCCGATGGAAACAACGGACTTGGATCGATCCATGCATTCCCTCAGCACAAGGTGCTGTATCGGAGTGATACGAAAGAGCCTCTCTCGGTCGTGTCCACTCGGTACCGGACGGTGCAACCTAGGGCGATACTCGAGTTCTACAGGGATCTCATCGAAGTCGGCGGCTTTGAACTCGAAACCGCTGGTGTCTTGAAGGGGGGAAAGAAACTATGGGCCTTGGCTCGCACCGGGCAGTCGGTATCACTCAAGGGCCGGGACGAAGTGAATGGCTACTTGCTGCTCGCCACTGCGTGTGACGGCACGCTTGCCACCACAGCTCAGTTCACGTCCGTTCGTGTCGTTTGCAATAACACCCTTGCCATAGCGTTGGGCGACAACTCAGGTGCCATCAAGGTCCCGCACCGAAGTCAGTTCGACGCTCAAGCAGTCAAGCGCCAGCTTGGTATCGCAATCTCCTCATGGGACGAATTCATGGTGCGGATGAAGGCTCTTTCTGAGCGGAAGGTCAAGCATGAAACGGCAGAGGCCTATTTCCGACGTGTGCTGACCTATCCGACAACCACGGATTCGGGCAACGCGACGACAACGACCAACGAACGGGCTATCAAGGCCGTGCATGAGCTGTTCTCTGGCCGTGGCAAAGGTGCGGACCTTGCTTCTGCTTCTGGCACTGCGTGGGGTCTCGTCAACGCTGTTACCGAGTACGTCGACCACCAACGCCGGGCACGCAGCAACGAACACCGCCTCGATGCAGCATGGTTTGGTGCCGGTGCCACGCTGAAGCAAAAGGCATGGGATGAAGCGATCCGACTCGTCGCCTAGCTACGCCTCATTCACCGCAATACCGAAGCCCGGTTGAACCTTGTATTCGCCGGGCTTTTCTTCATTGAAGGAGCTGAACATGAGCACTGCAATCAGTATAGAAAAGTCCGCCAGGAATCGGCCTGCGCTTCGATTGATCAACACGCTGAATCTGGACCGTGAAGATTGGCTGGCGGTTCGCAAAACGGGTATCGGTGGATCCGACGCAGCCGCCGCGGTTGGCTTGAATCCGTATAAATCGATGCTGGAACTCTGGCTTGATAAAACGGGGCGAGACGCAAACCTCGAAAAACCGGACGCCAATGACACCACTCATCCAGTCTTTTGGGGAACGTTGCTCGAACCCATCGTCGCCGCCGCATATAGCCAGCAGACCGGCAACCGTGTGCGCAAGGTCAATGCAGTGCTGCGACATCCGACGGTGCCTTTCATGTTGGCCAATCTCGACCGAGAAGTGACCGGCGTGCCCGACGTGCAAATTCTGGAGTGCAAGACCGCCGGCGAATTCGGCTCTCGCATGTGGCGTGATGGAGTTCCGGAGTACGTGCAGTTGCAGGTACAGCATCAGCTTGCCGTGACGGGAAAACGAGCAGCCCACGTTGCGGTGTTGCTCTGCGGCCAGAAGTTGGACGTTTATCGCATCGAGCGTGACGACGAGCTGATCGCAAGACTGATCGAACTCGAAGCCCGGTTCTGGCAATACGTGGAAAGCGATACGCCACCACCGGCTGACGGTTCGGAATCTGCAGATCGAGCGTTGCGTTGCTTGTTTCCGAGAGACGCCGGAAGCACGGTTGACTTCACCGACGATCGCACCCTGTCCGCCACGTTCTCCGACCTTGTTACGGTCCGTGCCGAAATCGAGTCACGGGAACAGCTCGAATCGAAGCTCAAACAATGCCTCCTGCAGGCCATGGGAGACGCGTCACGGGCTTTGTTCGAGACGGGCGAGATCACGTTCAAGCGTAGCAAGGATGGCTCCAGCGTCGATTTGAAGAGGCTTCTCGCCGATCACCCCGAGCTACAGGAACAGTACGGCATCACGAAGCCCGGTTCTCGCCGGTTCCTGGTATCAGTCTAACCAACGGAGGTAATCATGTTGAAAGGTTTGGCGGTTACGCCGCCGGTCATCGCACGGATTTCGATTGGCCGTGTCGTAGAGAAGAACGGTAAGCGGTTGCCTGAGAAAGACGACCAGTTCACGATCACGACGCAGATGCAGAACCGAGACGGGTGGATACTTCATCCGTTCGACGATGCATTGCGCAAGGGGGGTAGTGGCAAGCTGAGGTCGATCCCGGTCCGGGTGTTGTTCAACGATCCGGATCTGAACCTTCGTGCTGAATACTCGCTGTTCGACCGGGAAACCGGAAGGCCAGTGTGTGTTGGCAACGGTGAGACTTGCAGGCGTGTTACCGAGGAGGGCACGGTCCCGTTGCCATGTCCGTCCCCGGACGCCTGTCAATATAGCAACGGAGGCTGCAAGCCATACGGTCGGTTGAACGTCGTAATCGGCGACGAAGACGAACTCGGTTCGTTCATTTTCAGAACCACGTCGTTCAACTCCATCCGTACCCTAGCCGCACGGCTGCATTACTTCAGCGCTGTTTCGGGCGGGTTGCTGGCGACGATGCCCCTGGAACTGAAGCTACGGCGCAAGTCGACGACGCAGAGCTATCGCTCGGCTATCTACTACGTCGATCTCGTCGTGCAGTCCGGGCTTACGCTGGAGGATGCCATTGCCCGGGCTCGAGAACTGGACAGCCTGCGCAAGGCTTCGGGCTTCGATCAAGCGGCTCTCGACGAGGCGGCACGCCTGGGTTTTGGCAATGGCGCGTTCGAGGAATCGGGCGAAGACGTTCCGGCAGTCGTCGAGGAGTTCTATCCCGAGAACGACGGCGAAGGCGGATCTCAAGCCGGTGACAGCGCTGGCGACGCTCCTGCGGCCACGAGCCTGAAGGCGAAGCTTGACCGGTGGGCTGCCACGCAACAGGGAGGCGAACAATGATTTTTCTGAGCGCCCTCCTCGTACTCGTCGTCGCTCCGTTCGCCCTGATTGTTGTCGGCTCGATCTGGCTGTATCTCGGGCACAAGCTGCTGGTCTGTATCCTCGGGCGCTGACGCGCTCGATTAGCTCCCACGTCGTGAGAGCTTTTTTTTAGTCGCCAGCTTACTCGCTCACCGACAATGGCGATCCAGCTTACACACACGAGATTTCGCCAGCCAACTCGATACGCCACATGCCCCGCTCACCTTCCTCTATCCACGAACCTTCCAGAATGGAAGAATCGGGGAACCGATGCAAACTTGCCCGCCCCTTGACCTGAGCAGATGTCAACAAAAAATGACCATTTCGTTGATTCTCGCCGAGATATTGGATCGTCCCGCCGTACCCATCTTCGTACTCAACGATGATCCGCTCGTCATCAATCTTCACAGTACAGCGATAATGCTCGGACGCTTCCTCGCCAGAGTAAAAAAGCGTCGCCATTTCACATTCCGTCCAGACTGCCATTATCTCCCCTCTTGCCTATAGGCTCACTTAAACAGTACGAGCGATGCTTAACTAGCAAGGTCACTCAAAGTTTGCTCTTTCTCCGAAGCAAGCAGATTGCGCCGGAACACTGCGAAATGTGGCTTCTGGACCACCACAATGCCCACCGGCTTCTTAAACCCTTTTGCCTCACACAGCTCAGCCCAACGAGTCTCGATATCTCGCCAAGGCGCCTTCGCAAGTCTGTCAATGTTGTACCAGTGGTAAAAATAGTCCCATCGGATCGATACATGACCAACAAGGTATAAATCATCCAAGGCCTGATTCAACTGAGCCTCGTGGTGCTTTTCCATAGAACCTCCATGCCTAACAATGCACCATAGTACCACATTAAAAAAATAACGATTCGTTATTTTTTTAATGGACCGCTATCATCCATGCCCAGCTTGATCACCAACTGTCCCGCCAACGGGGGCTGGCTCCAGAAGGTGGGCCGGTCAGTTTGATGCATCGAAGGCACAATGAAAGAAACCTGCCGTTCGCACGGCCTCGTGCGGCCCGGATGCGTTGCAGGTCAATTCAGCGCAATGTGTGGTTAAGCCGTTTGTCCTGCCCGTCGTGCGCAAGTTGGATCGTTCCGCAGAATCCTCTCCGCATGAAGAACGGCTTCGGGCCCTTGCTTCGACGAGAACTGTTGGGAACCTCGCAACCCACTGGTCACCGACTTCCTTTGCCCTGAACACGCCGTGTGATACGACCTACAGAAGATTCGGGCGCCCACTTCGCTCTGCTGCGGGTTTTATAATGTATCGGTAAAGGACAATGGACCGGCCAGACGTCGCAGCATATCTACTATAAATATTAGGAAATGCTCGCCTCAAAAAACGAAGTGGCGGCGCCTGCTGCATTCAGGTCCACTTCGTCTCCATTCCCTATATTTATATTAGGAAATGCTCGAGGCCGAAACGCTTTGCAGTGTATGGATTTCAAGCGTTTCCTCACCCACGAATTTTCAAAACTGGTGGGCGCCGGCACTCTCATCATTCCAACATTAGTTCGACCTTGATCCGCTTGAACGCATCACACTTTAGATCAGAATCGATGCGTCCGAAGCTTTGCCAATCCATCGGACGGCCTTGGCTGCAGGCGTTCTGATGAAAGAACACGCACGACTCGCAAATCTGTCGAGGCATCGGTGCCTCACCGAAGCAACTATCCTCCTCACGTGTCGGGGCGATTGGTGCTTTCTGACTGTTCGGCAACGCTCGCAATCTCGCAGACTGCCGTCGTAAGTTCAGGATCATCTCCGGCAGGTCCCATCTCGCCGGCACGATGGGCTTCGTGCTGTCCGTCACTTGACGTCCACGGCTCAACTTCTTCCCGTAGGTCACCCCCAGCGGTTCGAGCAACTCTCGCAGCAACTCCAACCCCTTCTCCCGAACACTCGCACGCTCCTTGGTGCCGCCTTTCGTTCGGATCTTTTCTCGTGCTTTCGCTAACGCTTCAATTTTCCGCCCGATCGTCTGAAATTCGAGGTCACCACTGGCTAGAGCTTTGAAGGCATCGCCGATCTGACCATTTCTCGTCAATGCTGCGGAAAGAGCATCGACATCGATCCGTCCATCCGTAAAGTCCTGCAGCTTCTCCAAGAGCACGATGTATGCGTCCGTCTTCTCAGCTTCCACCTTCGCCCATTCCGGATGACGCTCACGTGCGAACTGACTCGAAATCCACGGCGACACTTCACCAAACAGGCGCATTACCTTAGCAGTCTTCACCTTCTGCGCAGCGCTTGGATCAGCAATGCCGAAGCTGCCCATGAAAATCCCAGCCGCTTCGTTTTTCAACTCTCGCTCGAGCCGTGGTTCGTCGCTAAGCCAGTTGTTCCGCCGCTCGCAGTGCAGTTGCTCCAACTTGATGAGAGCTTGCACGGGGCTACACCCTGAAAACTCAGCCCCCTGATCAACCACGGCCTGCTTGTAGCTAGCACGAGCTTCGGCACGAGCCGTCTTTACAACCTTGGCTTTGTCTTTATTGATCTCCGGCAAGTCATCACGAACGACAACGTCGAAGTTCTGAATGGCGTTGTCTCGAACCAGAGCACTCAAAGCAACCGAACTGTTACGCTCCGCTTGGCGAAGCAACTGGTACGTTATCTGGTCGAGCTGAAAATGCTCTTCAAGATATCCAGCGACGGACGCCTCAGCCTGTAGGCGCTCGACAACTTCGATCTTCAACTTGAGCGTATTGGGAAGAGAAAAATCGGCGTCGGCGCACACATTGCCGTAAATTCTTACGTCACATTCGGTTTGCCCTCGATTGGCACGATTCACCGCTTGAATAATCTGGCTGGTGTCAGCATCAACGTGACCGAAATGAGCCCACAGAATGTCGGGTTCACGAGCAAAGTTGAGCCCCAGGCCAAACAATGGACTAGAAATCAGAATCGGACGCTTGCTGATTCTTGCCGCCTCGATTTCCTCTTCAGTGCTTTCTGGCCGGGAAACAATCACCGCTTGGTCGGCCAATTCGTATTGCGCAACTAGATTGCGATACACCTCCATCTTCGACGTATCGAGAAGCATCACGAGACGAGGCAGAGACTCTCCCCGTCCAAGTCTCTCCTTGAAGCATTCAAACAACGTAGCGAGATCGGAATCAAAATATGCTGTGGGACGTACTTCGAGGGCGTTGCTTTTGACCGATGCGAATTCGTAACAACAATAGTCGCTTTCCGTCAGGCTTCCGAGAGCATGCTTGGCAATATCAACGAGAGCATGTCGCTGAACGTCTGTCAACGTTCCCGTCAGAAGCAACGACTGTCGAGCCTTGCTTAGCGCTGAATCCAGGTTTTTCATGCCGTTGCTACTCTCCATGAAACGGTCTAGACCTTGATGTATCTCATCGAAAATTAGAGCATGCGGCGTGCCGTTGCTATAGGCGTCCTTGAGTAGCCGAGGCAGCGAGTCGTAGGTTGTTACTATGACTCCGTGCTGGGGAGAGTTCGGCCCCCATACGTCCACGTAGTAGGCTGGCGTGAGACCGGCTTGCGTCAGATCGGCCCGCATCTGCTTGACGAGAGCGATAGTCGGCGCTGCATACAGGACAAGCTGACGGCATTCAATGCGGCTGCGAATCCAGTCGATCGTTGCCGTGGTTTTTCCCGAGCCCGTCGGAGAAACGATCAGCGACACCTTAGCGGTTGCAAAATCGGCCAGGGGCCGGAGGTAACCATTGACGAGATCCAGGTGGCGATGCGGCACTTCAGAAAACCAGCCAAGCACATCCCGAACGTAGTCATGAGCGCCGCAAGAAAGCTCCTTGAGCGGTACGGTTTCTCCATCGCCATGGCGAATTCCCATCTGAGGAAGGTCTTTATGGACGTACCATGAGCCAGGTGAACCCTCATCGGTAAAGTACAGGGTCAGGAATTGTTTGTCGTTGCTCAACTTTGCTTTGGCAAAGGAGCGGCCACGACGTGGGGCATCTCCGTCTCGTTGAGGTGCTACGCTGTACCGAGTGACGGCGACCTTGCCTTGGACGTTGGTCTGCATGACCTTCGTCTGATAACCGTGACGGCGCTTGTACTCATCGACGAGACGGCGCTTGAAGGACTGGGCGGTAAATTCTACGTCGGCTGCGATAGTCGGAATGGAAACTGCCTCGTTGGCTTTACGAACCAAGCCCTGCCGGCTTTCGGATGTCAGCCAACAACGGACCCCAGCTTCGACTGTCGGAGCTGCGATATAGTGCGCCTGAACTTCGCTGCGAAGCGGGGCCGGATCAATGCCGAAAGTCAGAGCGACATCACCGCCGGCGTTTTCTGCCAGCGTGTAGAAGTCCGTTTCCATGCAGTGCAGCGACAGGTAGGCCGACAATCTTTTGCCCGGCACTCGTCGATCAAGCCAAAAGAAGATATGGACGTTCAATCCAGACTTCAGTGGGTTGCCGTCATGGTCAAGCACACCAGCGCTTCCGCTATGCTGGTAGAAATACGTCACGTTTTGGAATTCAAGAGGCAGCTTCGAAATCACCCACTCGATGGCTTCGATCGACAGCGGATCCGTCCCCTCAGGTACCCCAACGTTGTCGAAGTCGAGCATGACCCACGGCGTGCCCTCCTCGTGCTCTTTGAAATTATCACCGGTCCTGCGCATTCCGTTGGCATTGACATTGACCGGTAGTCCGCGGATGAGAATGTGTCGGTTGTCTTCGCTGCAAAACTCGATCAGTGCAGCAAGGTCGTCGAGACCACCAACGGGAACCTTGTCGGCATTGAAGATATATGCATTCTGAAAATTCTGCTTCGTTACCCGCTCGTTCTCGTCGAGATAGAAACGTTTATTGACCGGATGGTCCCGCGAAGTCAGGACTGTAACTTCCGTCGTGGGAGTGCCTTTGGCGACGGGAAATGAAACCGCTTGCGATTGGCGGGATGCCGCCGATGGCAGTGACATACTGCCCATGGATGCCGGGTTAAGATACATAGTAGGATGATAGTTGTACTGCGGGCCCGGCTGAATTTGCACTTCGCTGGGCCTTTCATTTTTTGCGCTATAGGTGTCTCCGTAGCACTTATGGGTTGCACTTCTAACTGGGTCTGCGCAATACCGAAACAGGAACATTAGCCAGCGCGGCAAGTTCCTCGGCCCGGTAGTAGTTCGGCACGAACCCCTGCAACTGCCACGTGCTAACAGCTCTGCTTGAGACCTTCAGTTGTGCGGCTACACGTGTAGCGCCGCCAGCAATCTGCACCGCCTCTTTCACGAAATTCTTCGTCGTCATTTTTTCCTCGTAAGTGATTCGGTCGGATGCGCGGAAGAAATGCCGCACATGTTCTCGACCCATGACCTATCTTAGTTCGAGGGTTCAGGAGCGATGACGAGATGCGAGATATTTTTGGGGAGGCGCAGATGAAGGCTGCGAACCTTGGAGAAGGCGCGGTCTCGAAGTGAGACCGTGGATATCAGGAATCCTGAACACCGACGATCTCGTTCCTCGGCCGATTAGTAGCGCCCGTCGGCAATGGTCGTGCCGTTGATCTTGGCCCGCCACGTTGCTCGACGCCCACTCCGATCAGCACGCAAGACCTGGGCGGAGGTCAGGAAGTCGTTGAGCTTGCCGAAAGCATCCGCAACTGCCGAGCCGTGGTTCGTAGGATCAACAGGTGCGTCGAGCTTCAATACGACGTCCGCCGTACCTTCGCCAAATCCGACCTTGCAGACCGAGCCGATCTGCAATGTTCGCCCTTGCTCGTTGAGGCCGCTGGAGAATTCCACAATTTCGAGCGATTCCGCGGCGGTACCGACTGAATTTGTAACGGGCACCGCAAACTGGATGAATGCCACATCTCGCTCCACGGGTTTCGTGACAGCCGAAGTCGCGCCGGGCAGCCCGACCAGCTCCGAGGCTCTGAGTTTCGTGAAGCGGCGTTTGCGGCCCCTGGTTGCACATTCGACAGCGCCAACTTGCGCATCGGTACCAGCGGGAACGGCTTGGAGGTGCGACGCAATAGCGTCACCATTATGAGCGAAATTATTGGAAAGCATTTTTGCTCCGAATTCAAGGACGTGAGGCAGCGGCGCCACCTCTGAAGCAAATTTACTGTTCCGATAGGGAGGGGTCGAGATGCAGATTTACGTCCGTTTTTTTGCCCCCACACGCCACTCTTCGTCGAAAGACAAGAAGTACATCCAGTCCCTCATGGTTGGCCCAAAGAATTCCTGCACATAGTTTTCAAGCCTCTCTTCAGCGCTATCCCACTGGTACTCATCAAACCCCAACGCCCTCGCCAGACGCCCCTTAGGAAAGTCACGTCGTAAAAATTTGGAGACAACTTTGAGATCAATGTACGCTACGAGCCCGTCGTCCAGCCAACGGCCGATAGACGTTTTGATCCAATCGGGGGAATGAATTTTTCGGATCCCCGTGTCCCTCCCTCCCGTCACTTGTCGCCAGGCCCTGAGCCATCTCCGGAAATCTGCCACCAACTGCTCATTCGGTACGTCGACGTCCACTTCCAGCAGAACGCGGTGTGGCTCGCTCGTGCTCTCAAAAGCTTGCGCCAGAGGTACGTCATCAAGAGCGCCGAAAAGCGCTGCATTAAATTCGTCAGGTCGTAGAGGTGCATCGCCAGCGTACGGTTGCGGACGGAGTCTGATGGATGCCGTTGCGAGCAGGTTCCCGCTCTCGACATATTCGGGAAGAGTGAACGCTTGGTGCAACGGGCTGTGAAGCAATGCAGTCACGATCGCCGCAATTTGAGTTCGCAAGGCGTCCAGACTGAAACGTGACTTCGCTGTAGTCCATGCGTCGCCGAGCCCACGCTCATTCGCATCCAGTCGTACGGACTCCCAATGCGACGAAATTGGGTCTGCCCCACCCTTGAATTGCTCTTTCCACTCACTTGCCAGATCCCAGAGCAGCGCTCGGTGCAGAATGAGGTCACGCCATTGCGTATACGTAAAATGCTCTAGCTCGAGATACTTTTCGAGAGCAAAGCCGTCCAGGTCGCTGTCTTGTATGAGAAGTTCACTCATGCTCCACCGTGATGTAGTTGATGCATAACTCAACGGCCCACCGAAGGTCAGAACTAAAGGGCACTGCATGCGTATCCCAACCGTAAGCCGGCAACGCAAAGAACCTCGGTAAGGCAAAAAAACTTGACCGTACCTCCCAATCCAGTTGAGCGGACACGGCCGGCACACCCCACCGCTATCACCGTCATCGCCATGTCCCCGAGAGCCGAGATGGGACTACAATAGAAAACGGCCTGGCAACCGCCAAGCCGTTTTCCTGTCCAACTCTTGTCCAAATTTGAGTTTGGATCAAGAGCAGACTAAACCGAGAATCGAGTCACCACCACTGCGACAGCGACGACGTTGGCAACCTGATTAATCGAAGCAAGTGATTGATTATCTGGAGATTTTCATTCCCACTCGATCGTCGCAGGCGGCTTGCCCGAGATGTCGTACACGACCCGGTTCAGGCCACGCACTTCGTTGATGATGCGGTTCGAGACCTTGCCGAGCAACTCGTGCGGCAGGTGGGCCCAGTGGGCCGTCATGAAGTCTTGCGTCTGCACCGCACGCAGCGCCACGACCCACTCGTAGGTGCGGCCATCGCCCATCACGCCCACGCTCTTGACCGGCAGGAACACGGCGAACGCCTGGCTCGTCAGTTCGTACCAGGTCTTGCCACTATTCGGCTCGACCGTATTGCGCAGTTCTTCGATGAAGATCGCATCGGCACGGCGCAGCAGATCGGCGTATTCCTGCTTCACTTCGCCAAGAATACGCACGCCCAGACCCGGACCCGGGAACGGGTGACGGTAGACCATGTCGTGCGGCAAGCCCAGCGCCACACCCAGTTCGCGCACCTCGTCCTTGAACAGATCGCGCAGCGGTTCGAGCAGCTTCAGACCCAGCGTCTCCGGCAAGCCGCCCACGTTGTGGTGGCTCTTGATCGTCGTCGCCTTCTTCGTCTTCGCGCCGCCCGATTCGATCACGTCCGGATAAATCGTGCCCTGCGCCAGCCACTTCGCGTTCTTCAGCTTCTTCGCTTCCGCCTGGAACACTTCGACAAACTCGCGACCGATGATCTTGCGCTTTTGCTCCGGATCCGTCACGCCCTTGAGATGCCCCATGAACTGCGCGGTGGCGTCGACGTGCACGACCTTCGCATGCAGTCGGCCCTCGAACATCTCCATGACCATCTTGCCTTCGTTAAGACGCAGCAGACCGTGATCGACGAACACGCACGTCAGCTGATCGCCGATCGCACGGTGAATCAGCGCCGCCGCCACGCTCGAATCGACACCGCCCGACAGGCCGAGAATCACTTCCTCGTCGCCCACCTGCTCGCGGATCGCCTTCACGGCTTCCTCGATGTGGTCGCGCATGATCCAGTCCGGCTTCGCACCGGCAATTTCCAGCACGAAGCGCTCGAGCAGTTCACGGCCCTTCACGGTGTGCGTCACTTCCGGGTGGAACTGCACAGCGTAGTAATGACGCTTCACGTCCGCCATACCCGCGATCGGGCAGCTCGGCGTGGACGCCATCAGCGCAAAACCTTCCGGCAACTGCGTGACCTTGTCGCCATGGCTCATCCACACCTTGAGCATGCCGTGCCCTTCGGCCGTACGGAAGTCCTCAAGCCCGTCGAGCAACGGCGTGTGGCCATGCGCGCGCACTTCCGCATAACCGAACTCGCGGTGGTTGCTGGCTTCCACCTGACCGCCCAACTGAACCGTCATCGCGAACATGCCATAGCAGATGCCCAGGACCGGCACGCCCAGATCCCAGACCGCCTGCGGCGCGCGCAGATCCTGATCCTCGTACGTGCTCGCGTGGCTGCCCGACAGAATGATCGCCTTCGGGTTGAATTCGCGGATGAATTCGTCCGAAACGTCGTTCGGGTGAATCTCGCAGTAGACGTGCGCTTCGCGAACGCGGCGTCCGATGAGCTGGGTGACTTGCGAGCCGAAGTCAAGAATGAGGATTTTGTCGTGCATCGTGAGGTACGGATGAAGTGGATTCGTTGGACGTCGGCGCCGTGGTCGAAGGCACGGGCGTGACAATGCCGGTGGCGCCCACAGGCGCGACCGGCGTGGTATTGACGGAAGTGGAGCTGCCGCGAGGCGTCTCCATGCGCGGCTCAGCGCGCGCGCCACGGGTCTCGTCGACGACCCGGGCATCGGAATAATCATGGGGCGTGTCGCGCCGCGTGTCGCTCACGACACCTCCACGCACCCGCTCGCCAGCCTGTTGCGCCGCCTGCACACGCTCTTTCGTGCGCACACTCGACGCCAGCTTGACGAGAATACCGCCTACCACCAGCAGAACGGCGCCAAGCGTGGCCAGCATCAGCTTGCCACCGGTCGACACCACCAGCTGGCCGGAGATCAGCCAGCCCAGCACGAACGCACCGCTTACCCAGTTGATATGCCCCGTCACCTTCGCAACGGTGGCCGTCAACTGCCCGTTCACGGTGGCGTGCCATTGCAGCCAGGCCACGCCGATGAAGGCCACGCCGAGCACCTGTGCATAAAGCACGGGCGACGGCGCAGGCACATCAATGGCCGCATACAGCGATGACCAGAACGACGCGATCAAGAGCACGCCAAGTGCCAGATTCAACGCCGCATCGAGGAACAGTACCGTACGCAACATGGCCTTCATGGGCAATTACTCCACGTGGTAGTTGGGGGCTTCCTTCATGATCTGGACGTCGTGCACGTGCGATTCGCGCATGCCCGCGGCCGTGATTTCCACAAACTCTGCCTTTTCGTGCAGATCCTTGATCGACGGGCAACCCAGGTAGCCCATCGACGAGCGGATACCGCCAGTCAGTTGGTGCAGGATAGCGTTCACGCTGCCCTTGTAAGCCACTCGGCCTTCGATACCTTCGGGCACCAGCTTGTCGGCATTGTTGGCCGGATCCTGGAAGTAACGGTCTGCGGCGCCGTCCTTCATCGCACCGACCGAGCCCATGCCGCGATAGCTCTTGTACGAACGACCTTGGTACAGGAACACTTCGCCCGGCGCTTCTTCGGTGCCAGAGAACATGCTGCCCATCATCACGGTGTGCGCACCGGCGGCGAGCGCCTTGGCAACGTCGCCCGAGTAACGAATGCCACCGTCGGCGATCAGCGGAACGCCCGTATCCTTGAGCGCTTCGGCCACGTTGGCGATCGCCGTGATCTGCGGCACACCGACACCGGCGACGATACGCGTCGTGCAGATCGAGCCCGGGCCGATACCGACCTTGACGGCGTCTGCACCGTGTTCGACCAGTGCCAGCGCTGCGCTTGCCGTCGCGATGTTGCCGCCCACGACTTCGATCTGCGGGAAATGCTTCTTGACCCATTGCACCCGGTCGAGCACGCCCTGGCTATGGCCATGCGCCGTATCGACCACGATCACGTCGACCCCGGCAGCCACCAGCAATTCGACGCGCTCTTCATTGTCCGGACCCACGCCGACTGCGGCACCGACACGCAGCTTGCCGTGTTCGTCCTTGCTCGCCAACGGGTATTCCGTCGCCTTGGTAATGTCCTTGACCGTCATCAGACCGCGCAGTTCGAAGGCGTCGTTCACGACCAGCACGCGCTCGAGGCGGTGGTCGTGCATCAGACGCTCGGCGTCTGCGGGCGACGCGCCTTCGCGTACGGTAATGAGCTTTTCCTTCGGGGTCATGATCACGCGCACCGGTTCGTCCAGGCGGCTCTCGAAACGCAGGTCACGGTTCGTGACGATACCGATGAGCTGTGCGCCTTCGACGACCGGGAAGCCGGAAATACCATGCTGACGCGACAGAGCGATCACATCGCGCACCTTCATGTGCGGCGGAATCGTGATCGGATCGCGCAGAACGCCCGACTCGAAACGCTTGACCTTCGAGACTTCCCGCGCCTGCTCGGCCGGCTTCAGATTCTTGTGAATGATGCCGATACCGCCCTGTTGCGCCATGGCAATGGCCAGACGCGCTTCGGTCACCGTATCCATGGCGGCCGACAGCAAAGGCATGTTCAGGGTAATGTTGCGCGTGAGCTTGGTTTTCAGGCTGGTGTCGCGCGGGAGAACGGCAGAGTAGGCCGGGACGAGGAGCACGTCATCGAATGTGAGTGCTTTTTGGATCAGACGCATGGCAAATCCTATAGGCGCAAAACCGAATTATACAGAAATCGCGGGATGCATGGCACGTCTGCCCCACATGTCAAGGGGCTTTTTCCCCGAGGCCTCGGTGCCATGCGGACCAGGCACGCATTACGCGCCGGACTGACTACCAGTCGGTATTTCCGGGACGCAACGCCGGACCGCACCGCATCGAGGCCAAGTGCCGGATTTCACAATATCGACGCGAACCTCGAATGCTATTCTTGCGCCCTCCTTGCCGCTTCGATGCAACGCGCGCGCCGGTCAGTAGCAACGCCGCAGCAAGGTTGACGGGGTAACCTGACGTACCGACATACCGCCCCTCGGCGGCTCGGCGGCTCGGCGGCTCGGCGGCTCGGCGGCTCGGCGGCTCGGCATTATTCAACACGGACAACGAATTTCATGGGGAAAGGCATTGCTTACGGATTGGCGGCGGGCGCATTGTGGGGGCTGGTGTTTCTGGCCCCTCAACTGTTGCCCGGTTTCTCGCCACTGGAACTCTCGGCCGCCCGCTACGTGCTTTACGGACTCGTGTCCGCCGTCTTCCTCGCGCCACTCTGGCCCCGCCTGCGTCACACGGTCACCGGCAACGATTGGCGTGCCCTGTTTCGCTTGAGCCTCGTTGGCAACCTCGTCTATTACCTGTTTCTCGCAGGCGCTGTACAGATGGCGGGTATCGCGCCGGCATCGTTGATCGTCGGCGTGCTTCCCGTGACCGTGACGCTCGTGGGCAGCCGTGACCACGGCGCCCTGCCCTTGTCGAAGCTGGTCGGCCCGCTGACGCTGATTGCGGCGGGCATCGTCTGTATCAACGTGGATGTTTTTGCCCACGCATCTGCCACTGGCGGCGACTGGCGGGTAACGCTGGTCGGCATCGTCTGCGCCATTGGCGCCTTGCTCAGCTGGACCTGGTATGCGGTCGCGAACGCCCGGTATCTCGCAAAGTTCGGCCACTTCACCAGTCAGGAATGGTCGCTGTTGACCGGCGTCGCGACCGGCGTGCTGGCCGTGGCGCTGGCGATCCCGGCCATGTTGCTGCCGCACCCGGTCGCAGCCGACGCGCCCCGCGACTGGCAGATGTTCCTGATCGTGAATGCTGCGGTGGCCATTGGCGCATCGACGATCGGCAACGCATTCTGGAACGCGGCAAGCCGTCAGTTGCCCTTAACCCTCTCCGGGCAGATGATCGTGTTCGAAACGCTGTTCGCGCTCGTCTATGGATTTATTTACGAACACCGGCTTCCGCGCTTGCTGGAAGTCGCGGCCATCGTGCTGTTGCTGGTGGGCGTGAGCGCTTCGGTTCGGCAGCATGCACGAGGATCGGCACAATGACTGAATTCGGGGAAACGGCGCCATGGAGCCATCGCGCCAAACCCCGACCCCGCCGCTTCAGTTCAACTTCCGCGACGGCTGCTCCCGAGCCATTTCTGCCCTTCTCTGCTGCCTTCGTTGCGGACTTTCTCGACCCGGCGCTGACGCGCGAGTTTCGGGTCCGCCTTGAGCGTGCGGTAAATCTCGACGCGATCCCCCGTCTCAAGGAATGCATCCAACGCGCGGACCTTCCCGAACACGCCAGCTTTCATCCGCGTCAGGTCCAACTCGGGGAACCGCTGCAACAAGCCGCTACGCTCGATCGCGTCGCGCATTGTCGCGCCAGCGGGCAGCGCGAGCGGCACGATCGTTTGCTCGCTCGGCAATGCGTAGCAGACCTCGACCTTCACCTCACTTGACATACACGGTCTCCGCACGCTTCACAAAGGCATCGACAAACGTGTTGGCGATATGACTGAATACCGGCCCGATGACCTTCTCGAGCAGGAAATTCGCAAATTCGTAGTGCAGGCTGAACTCGATCTTGCAGGCGTTTTCGCGCAGCGCAGTGAATTTCCACGTGCCGTGAAAACGCTTGAAAGGCCCTTCGACGAAGGTCATCTGGATGGAGTGCGGACGCTCCTGGATATTGCGCGTCGCGAACGAATGCTTCAGCCCCTTGAAATCGATGATCAACGACGCTTCCATGCTGTGCTCGTCCTGATGCCGAATATCGACACCACCGCACCAGGGCAGGAACTTGGGGTAATCGGCGACATTGGTCACCAGATCGTACATTTGCTCATCGGAGAAATGCACGAGAACGGTTTTACTGACTTCAGCCATCGTCGGTCGGGCGAGGTATGCTCACGGCGCGCTCGCTCTCGACGCTGCGTCGGTACGCGTGTGCCGCTGGCCGCCTCTCGCCGAGACTCTTTGTTAAAATCGCTATTTTACCCGAGCCCGACTCACCGGGTCCGACCAAGTTACCCGCCAAGGATCCATGAGCATCATCGACAACAGAAAGGCCTTCTTCGACTACTTCATCGAGGACCGGTACGAAGCCGGGATCGTGCTCGAGGGATGGGAAGTCAAGGCCATTCGCGCCGGGCGGGCGCAAATCAAGGAAGGCTACGTCGTGATCAAAAACGGCGAGATTTTCCTGATCGGCGCGCACATCAGCCCGCTGCAATCGGCATCGACGCACATCAAGCCCGACCCGGTACGCACTCGCAAGCTGCTTCTCAAGGCCGACGAAATCAAAAAGCTCATCGGCAAGGTCGAGCAGCGCGGCTATACGCTCGTCCCGCTCAACCTGCACTACAGCAAGGGGCTTGTGAAATGCGAGATCGGATTGGGCAAGGGCAAGAAGCAACACGACAAGCGTGAGACGGAAAAAGAACGCGACTGGAATCGTGAGAAAGCTCGCCTGATGCGCAACCCGACATAACGCACCAACCGATATCGCGAGCGTCGCTGCGACAAACGTCTCTCAACGAAAAAACGGCCCTTTCGGGCCGTTTTTCTTGACGACTGGCGTCCGGGCCACGTCACAACACTCAACGGCGCGAGCCCGAATTACCGAATCCCGTAGTGCTACCGTCCGCGGGCGCGTTCGAGCCACCTTCGGTGCCGCGCACAATCTTGAGTGCCGAGGCAATCATGCCGCTCATATCCGAAAGGTTTCCCGGCACGATCAGCGTGTTATTCGTCTTCGCGATCTTGCTGAACGCATCGACATACTGCTCGGCCACTTTCAGGTTGACGGCCTCCATGCCCCCTTGCGTCTGAATCGCCGTCGCAATCTTGTGAATGGCCTCAGCGTTAGCTTCCGCCACGGCAAGAATCGCTGCGGCCTCACCCTGCGCCTGGTTAATGGCGGCCTGGCGCTCACCTTCCGACTTCTGGATCGCGGCCTCACGCGCGCCGGATGCCAGGTTGATCTGCTCCTGCTTTTTCCCCTCGGAAGCCGCAATCAGCGCCCGCTTCTCACGCTCGGCCGTAATCTGCGCCTGCATGGCATGCAGAATTTCCTTCGGCGGCGTGAGGTCCTTGATCTCATAGCGCAGCACCTTCACGCCCCAGTTCGCCGCGGCCTCGTCGAGCGCGTTCACCACGCTGTGATTGATGAACTCGCGCTCTTCGAACGTCTTGTCGAGTTCGAGCTTGCCGACCACGCTGCGCAGCGTCGTTTGGGCAAGCTGTGTGATGGCGACGATAAAGTTGCTCGAACCGTAGGACGCCTTCATCGGATCCGTCACCTGGAAATACAAGATGCCGTCGACCTGCAACTGGGTATTGTCTTTGGTGATACAGATCTGACTCGGTACGTCGAGCGGAATCTCCTTGAGCACGTGCTTGTAAGCCACCCGATCCACGAACGGCACGACGATCGACAGCCCCGGCGTGAGCGTCGCGTGGAATTTGCCGAGACGCTCCACCACCCAGGCATGTTGCTGCGGCACGATCTTGATCGAGCGCGCCGCGATGATCACCGCGATGATAAAGAGAATGAATGCGACGTTGGATAACATGGTTTCCCCCGAATACGCCGACCTGACCGGCCGGCTGGTTCCCCGTCACCCGCGAATGCGGGACTTGCTGTCTGACTGCGGCGAAACCCAAGTGTTCGCTGCGATGGTCCCGTTGCGCACGCCCACTGTCGAAACTGACAGTGGCAACGCCCCCCCTACTGCGCCGGCGCGTGGGCGACGTACAAACGGCTACCACGAATCTCTCGGATAACGAACCATCCGGCATCCGGCGACTCACCGGGAAGCAGTTCGACGTCCCATTCGGCACCGCGATACATGGCGCGCGCCTGACCGTCCGGTCGCCACGCCTGCACATGCAGACGCTGACCAATGTCGAGGATGGTGTTCGGGTCGGCCGAAACATCGACCTTGATGCGCCGCTGACCGAACCGGCTGCGTCGCAGCAACCAGACGGCCACACCGGCCACGATCGCCGCGCTCACCCACTGCAACGGCCAATCCGCCCGCAGCAACGCGGCAATACCGCCCGCCGCCACGCCCAACGCCACCATCAGGAGATAGAACGTCCCGCTCGCCAGTTCCAGCACCACGATCAATCCGGCCACGCCGAACCAAAGCCAAGCCTGTTCCATCGCCGCTCCCAGATACCCAGACACAAAAAAACCCCGGTGTAATACCGGGGTTTATAGCATGAAACCCACTGATCGGCGCGGGCTTCCCAAGGGTTGCCGCACTTTTCAGCTGCGTCCGAGATGCTGCTCGGACGCGTCCTATTTCAGACGTTTCGTGTGACCGATTACTTCGTCACCTTGGCAAGCTGCTGCCACGTTTCAACCACGGTGTCCGGGTTGAGCGACATGGACACAATGCCTTCCTTCACCAGCCATTCGGCCAGATCCGGATGGTCCGACGGGCCCTGCCCGCAGATGCCGACGTACTTGCCCTTGGACAGACACGCCTTGATGGCACGGCTCAGCATGAACTGCACTGCCGGATCGCGCTCGTCGAAGTCCTTCGCCAGCAACTCCATGCCCGAGTCGCGATCCAGACCCAGCGTGAGCTGCGTCAAGTCGTTCGAACCAATCGAGAAGCCATCGAAGTACTCAAGGAACTGGTCTGCCAGAATCGCGTTCGACGGCACTTCGCACATCATGATGAGCTTGAGACCGTTCTCGCCACGCTTCAGGCCATACCCGGCCAGCATGTTGACCACGCGCTCGGCCTGGCCCAGCGTACGCACGAACGGCACCATGATTTCCACGTTCGTCAGGCCCATCTCGTCGCGCACACGCTTGAGGGCACGGCACTCCATTTCGAACGCTTCGGCAAAGTCTTCCGAAATGTAGCGCGAGGCGCCACGGAAGCCCAGCATCGGGTTCTCTTCATCCGGCTCGTAGCGCGAACCACCGATAAGCTTCTTGTACTCGTTCGACTTGAAGTCCGACAGACGCACGATCACGCTCTTCGGGTAGAAAGCCGCCGCAATCGTGGCGACGCCCTCGGCGAGCTTGTCGACGTAGAACGCGCGCGGCGAGGCATGACCGCGAGCGACCGACTCGACCGCCTTCTTCAGGTCGGCGTCGATGTTCGGGTACTCGAGGATGGCGCGCGGATGCACACCAATGTTGTTGTTGATGATGAATTCCAGACGCGCCAGACCCACACCGCTGTTCGGCAGTTGCGCGAAATCGAAGGCCAGCTGGGGGTTGCCCACGTTCATCGTGATCTTCACCGGGATCTTCGGCATTTCACCGCGCTGGATCTCGGTCACTTCGGTCTCGAGCAGACCGTCGTAAATCTTGCCTTCGTCGCCTTCTGCGCACGAAACGGTCACGAGTGCGCCGTCCTTGAGGACTTCGGTCGCATCGCCGCAACCCACAACGGCCGGCACACCGAGCTCACGCGCGATGATGGCCGCGTGGCACGTACGGCCACCGCGGTTGGTCACGATTGCCGACGCACGCTTCATGACCGGCTCCCAGTTCGGGTCGGTCATGTCGGCAACCAGCACGTCGCCCGGCTGCACACGTTCCATCTCGCTCGGATCCATGATCACGCGCACGGGACCGGCGCCGATCTTCTGGCCGATTGCACGGCCCGTGGCCAGCACCGGGGCATCGCCCTTGAGCTTGAAACGTTGCTCGGCCTTGCCGGCCGACTGGCTCTTCACCGTTTCCGGACGCGCCTGGAGGATGTAGATCTTGCCATCCTTACCATCCTTGCCCCACTCGATGTCCATCGGACGACCGTAGTGCTTTTCGATGATCAGCGCGAACTTGGCCAGTTCGACGCAATCGTCGTCCGTGATCGAGTAGCGGTTGCGCAACTCCATCGGCACATCGATGGTCTTCACACGGCCCGGTTCGCCCGGCTGGGTGAATTCCATCTTGACGAGCTTGGACCCCAGCGTGCGGCGGATGATCGGATACTTGCCGGCGTTGAGCGTGGGCTTGAAGACGTAGAATTCGTCCGGATTCACGGCACCTTGCACGACCGTCTCACCCAGACCGTAGCTGGCCGTGATGAATACGACGTCCTGGAAACCCGACTCGGTGTCGATCGTGAACATCACGCCCGATGCGCCGCAGTCCGAACGCACCATGCGCTGCACGCCGGCCGACAGCGCCACTTCGGCGTGCGTGAAGCCCTTGTGAACGCGATACGAAATCGCGCGATCGTTGTACAGGGACGCGAACACGTGCTTCATGCGATCGAGCACGTCGTCGATACCGACGACGTTCAGATAGCTTTCCTGCTGACCGGCGAACGAAGCGTCCGGCAGGTCTTCGGCGGTGGCCGACGAGCGCACGGCGAACGAGGCGTCCGGCTGGTCGGCGCTGATGCGCGCGAACTGCTCGCGAATCTCCTTCTCGAGCTGCGGTTGCAGCGGCGCGTCGACGATCCATTGACGGATTTCGGCACCTGCCTCTGCGAGCGCCTTGACGTTGTCGACGTCGAGGCCCTCGAGACGCTTGGCGACACGCTCGGTCAGATTGTTGTGCTGGAGGAACTCGCGGAATGCGAAAGACGTCGTGGCGAAGCCGCCCGGCACGCGAACCCCTGCGTTAGCCAGCTGGCTGATCATTTCGCCAAGCGATGCATTCTTGCCGCCGACCGACTCGACGTCGGTCATGCGCAGATGCTCAAACGGCACCACGTAGGCGCCGTTGTGTGCTGCGTTAGTCATAAAAGCCCCTAAGGTAAGAAAAAAAATTCTCGGAGGACCGGCTGGGACTGACACGGGCCGGTCGACCTGTTGGATAAGGAATCGCGCTTTGCTCACGCCGGAGCATCGTCGAGTACCAGGGGCTAGCGCCCGACGACCTGCGCCAAGCCATCGCCGCTTCCCGAAACGCCCCGTCAGACGGGGCTGACCGGGAACGGAATGCGATGGACGCGCAATTGCTTATCCAACAAGTTGCCGCTATTCTACCGTGCAATGCACCATTTTGCGATTCTGCGCATGAGCGAAGCCTCCACTCCCGGAAATTCCCCGACGCCCGCCCCGGGCACCCCCGCCGCCGCGGCCAAACCGGTCACCGCACGACCCGTTTTCATCGTGTCGGACGGCACGGGGATCACGGCGGAAACCTTCGCGCATTCGATTCTTGCGCAGTTCGAGATGCGTTTCCGTCAGATTCGCGTACCGTTCGTGGATTCCGTCGATAAAGCCTATGAAACGGCGCAACGGATCAATGAAATGTATCGGACCGACGGCGTCCGTCCGATCATTTTCAGCACGTTGGTGGACGCGCGCGCGAACGAGATTCTGCGCAATTGCCAGGGCGTCATCCTCGACATGTTCCAGACGTTCATCGAACCGCTGGAACTGGAGTTGGGGCTCAAGTCCATGCATGCCATCGGCCGCGTGCATCAGAACGCAGACAGCGAGGCGTACAAGAACCGGATCGAGGCGGTGAACTTTTCACTGGCGCACGACGACGGGCAGTCCAACAAGAATCTGCAAAGTGCCGATGTCATTCTTGTCGGGGTGTCGCGCAGCGGAAAGACGCCGACAACGTTGTATCTCGCCATGCAATACGGCGTGAAGGCGGCGAACTACCCGTTGATCCCGGACGACTTCGAGCGCGAGAAACTGCCGTCCACGCTCGATCAGTACAAGGACAAGATTTTCGGACTTTCCATCGATCCCCAACGCCTCTCCGAGATCCGTAACGAGCGGCGTCCGGGCAGCAAGTACGCATCGCTGGAGAACTGCCGCTATGAAGTCAACGAAGCCGAAGCGATGATGCGCCGCGAAGGCATCAAGTGGCTGTCGTCTACGCACAAGTCGATCGAAGAGATCGCAACGACGATCCTGCAGGAAATCAAGTTGGAGCGCGACGTCTACTGATGCACCGCCAAACCCGAAAGCAAAAAGGGACGCCCAAGGCGTCCCTTTTTGCTGAGCACGGCACGCAGGGTCAGGACAAGCGCTGACGCACCGCTTCGAATAGACAGATCGCCGCACACGCCGCAACATTCAGCGACTCCATGCCGCCCGGCTGCGGGATGCGAACAGGTGTCTGCACCCGTTCGAGCCAGTGCGGCGACACCCCCGCCCCTTCGTTACCGAACACCCAGGCCACCGGCGTGCGCAAATCCTGCGCGTAAAGCGACGTGCTCGCCTGCAAGCTGGTCGCCAGCAACGGCACCGCAAGGCGCGGCGCAAGCGAATCCGGCGTGCAATGCTCGACGATATTCAACGAGAAATGCGCCCCCATCCCGGCGCGCAGCACTTTGCTCGACCATGTGAGCGCCGTACCGGACATGCAGTACACGTCGCGCACCCCCGCCGCTGCCGCACTTCGTAGAATGGAGCCAACGTTACCCGCGTCTTGCACCGCGTCGAGAATGACGCAGTCTGTCGTCTGCGACGCGGGCAAATGGCCGGACGGCATTTCCACGACGAACAGCAGCGAGACACCGTTGACGAGTGTCGATAGCGGCTCGAACAACGCCGCAGGCAGGCATACGCGGCGATCCGCCTCGACGCGCGCCCAGATCTGCTCGACCTCGTCGTTCTCCAACGCCGATTCCGCCGCCACGCAAACTAGCGGCTGCCCCAGCGTGCCGAGATAAGCGTCGGCCAGGTGCACGCCTTCGAGCAGCGTCTGCCCCACCTTGCGACGCTGCTGATTCGACTGCGCCAGTTGCTTCAGACGCTTGTAGAACGGGTTGTCTTTGGAACTGATGAGCTTCATGACGAACGGACCGCGCGTGACACCGTAAGCGTGCCGAAAATTTCAAACGCCTCACGCACCGGCGCGAACGACTGCCGATGGTGTGGACTCGGACCATGCGTACGCAAGGCTTCGAGATGCCTGGGGGTGCCGTAGCCAACGTGCTCGTCGAAACCATACTGCGGAAATTCGTCATGCAGTGCGGCCAACTGACGATCGCGCGCGACCTTCGCCAGAATCGATGCCGCCGAAATCGCCGGCACCTTGTCGTCGCCCTTGATGACGGCCTCGGCACGCATCGGCAAGACCGGGCAACGATTGCCGTCAATGAGCGCGAGCGTCGGCACACGCGACAACCCGCGTACCGCGCGTTGCATTGCAAGCATGGTGGCATGGAGGATATTCAGCGAATCGATCTCCGCCACGCTCGCCTCGGCGATACAAAACGCCAGCGACCGCTCGACGATTTCCTCATAGAGCGCTTCGCGACGCAGCGCCGTCAGCTTCTTCGAATCGGCAAGCCCCTTGATCGGACGCGACGGATCGAGAATGACGGCCGCCGTGACGACGGGACCGGCAAGCGGCCCGCGGCCGACCTCGTCCACGCCGCAAGTCAATTCGGGGGCGACGTCGGCAAACAGGTCGAACACCATTTGCGGCGGTGTCGCCTTCGCGCGTGCACGGGTGCCCGACGCGGAGGCAGGTGATGCGCCATCGCCAGACGTCGATTTGCGCATGGTACGACGCACCTTAACGTCTTCGGTCATATCCGCCCCTTTTCCCTCAGCACGCGCTCGATCACCTCTGCCGAACGTGCCGCCGTGTTCTGACGAAGCTGTTCATGGATCTTCGTGAAGCGCGCCTGCAAAGATTCGCGAAGCGCGGGATCGGTCAGTTGCTGCCATACGGCGTCCGCCAGCGCTTGCGGCGTTGCGAAATGCTGCAACAGCTCCGGCACGACGAACTCTCCGCACAGAATATTGGGCAAACCCACGTACGGCAAATACCCCTGCCGCTTCATGATCTGCGCAGTCAGCCAGGGCACCTTGTACGAGATCACCATCGGTTTCTTGTACAGCGCCGCTTCGAGCGTTGCCGTTCCGCTGGCGAGCAATACGCTGTCGGCAGCCTCCAACGCGAGCGGTGCACGTCCATCGATGACCGTGAGATGAAGGTCGCTATGTGCATCGAAAATCGGCTGCATCAACGTACGCAGACGCGGCGTGGCCGCCGGCAATACGAACCGAATCGAGGGATTTCGTGCAGCAAGCAAACGCATGGCCGCGAAGAACACCGGTGTCAGTCGTTGCACCTCGGAAGTACGGCTGCCCGGCAGAATCGCGACGACCGGCCCATCACCGACGAGCCCAAGCTTGGCTCGCGCCCCCACGACATCCGGCACCATCGGAATCTTGTCGGCCATCGGGTGGCCGACAAACGTCGCGTCGATGCCGGCACGGTGATAGATCTCTGGCTCGAAGGGAAACAAGCACAGCATGTGATCGACCGCGCGCTTGATCTTCTTGATCCGTCCGCCGCGCCACGCCCAAATCGACGGACTCACGAAGTGAATCGTGGGAATGCCTGCCTCGCGCAGCTTGATTTCGAGATCGAAATTGAAATCGGGCGCATCGAAACCGACGAACGCCAGCGGCTTCTCAGCCAACCAGCGCTCGCGCAGTTGCTTGCGGATCGAAAGGATTTCGCGCAGATGCTTGATGACTTCGACGTAGCCCATGACGGAGAGCTTGTCGATGGGCCAATAGGCATCGAAGCCCTCTTCCGCCATGTGCGGGCCACCGACACCAGCGTATGCAATGTCGGAGGGAAGGCTCTGCTTGAGACCGGCAAGCACGTTGCCGGCAATGAGATCGCCTGACAGCTCCCCGGCCACCATCGCCAGGGTTCGCTGGCCGGCGCCGGGAAGAGTCGGCGACATAGGTCAGCGCACGATACCGCGCGTGCTTGCGTTGAGGAAGTCGAGCAGTGCGCGCACCGCCTCGAAAACGTCCGGTGCACCGGCATTGCCGAAGGCTTCAATCTGCACCTTCGCCTCGTCGAGTGTCAACCCGCTCTTGTAAAGGAGCTTGTACGCATGGCGCAACGCCGTAATCGCATCGGCGCTGAAGCCACGACGGCGAAGCCCCTCGACGTTGATACCGTAGGGCACGGCGCGGTCGCCCGACGCAATGACAAATGGCGGAACGTCCTGCACCAGCACCGACGCACCACCCACCATCGAGTGGGCGCCAATGCGCACAAACTGATGCACGCCGGTCATACCGCCGATGATTGCCCAGTCGTCGACATGAACGTGCCCGGCCAGTTGCGCGTTGCTCGAGAACACCGTGTGATTGGCCACATGGCAATCGTGCGCGATGTGCACATAAGCCATGATCCAGTTGTCGTTGCCGACACTCGTCAGGCCACCGTCCTGCACCGTGCCGGTGTGGATGGTCGTGAATTCACGGATGGTGTTGCGATCACCGATGACGAGCTTGGTCGGCTCGCCCGCGTACTTCATATCCTGCGGATTCCCGCCGATCGATGCGAACGGGCCGATCTTGTTGCCCTCGCCCAACGTCGTGTGACCGTCGACGACCGTATGCGCGAGAATTTGCGAACCCGCGCCGATCGTCACGTTCGGACCGACAATCGCGTACGGACCAACGACGACGTCGCTCGCCAGTTGCGCCTTCGGATCGACGACTGCAGTGGAATGAATGTTCGTCATGAGCGTCTTGGTTCCGGTTATTCGCCGTTTTTCTTGACCATGCACATGAACTCGGCTTCGGCAGCAAGCTTGCCATCCACCGTTGCCACACCCTTGAACTTGAAAAAGCCGCGCTTGTGGCTGATGAAGTCAACCGAGAGGATGAGTTGATCGCCCGGTTCGACCGGACGCTTGAATCGAACGTTCTCGATACCGACGAAATAATACAGCGTGTTTTCGTCGTGAACGGGTTCGTCCGAGAACGTGAGCAGCGCAGCGGCCTGCGCCAGCGCTTCGACGATCAGCACGCCCGGCATGACCGGTCGCTGCGGGTAATGGCCAGTGAAGTACGGCTCATTGATCGTGACGTTCTTGATGACCTTGATATTTTTGTGCGGCTCCAACCCGATCACACGATCCACCATCAGCATCGGGTACCGATGCGGCAGCAGCTTCATGATCTTGTGGATGTCGATATTGATAGTGGTCTCGCTCATTTGTCTTGCAGGTCCTTGACCTTCGCTTCAAGTTGTCGCACGCGCTCGCGCATCTTGTCCAGATTGCGCATGATGGCCGCGTTTTTGTTCCATTCGGCGTTCGGAATCGCCGGAAATGCGCTGGTATAGGTGCCCGGGCCGGGAAGCGACTTGGACACCCCCGACTTGGCGGTCACGATGACTTTGTCTCCAAGCGTCACGTGTCCGGCAATGCCGACGTTGCCTCCCAACATGCAGAATTTTCCGATCGTGCTACTGCCGGCAATGCCCGTGCATGCAGCAATCACGGTGAAGGCGCCGACACGCACGTTGTGCGCAATCTGCACCTGGTTATCGATCTTGCACCCGTGTTCGATGACCGTATCGGCCATGGCGCCACGATCGATCGACGTGGACGCCCCGATCTCGACATCATCTTCGATCACCGCCCGGCCGACCTGCGGAATTTTCACCCACTCGCCGCCCGTGGCAGAGAAATCCGGCGCAAAGCCGAACCCATCGGAGCCGATCACGGCGCCCGCGTGAATCACGCAGCGCGCACCGATGACGGTCGTGTGATAGAGCGTCACGTTTGGATAGACGAGTACGTCGTCGCCCAGCGTCGTATCGCGACCGACAAACACATTGGCCATCAACCGAACGCGTTCGCCCAGACGCACGCCCGCCTCGATCACGACGTTCGGCCCAATCACACACGACGCGGGGACCACAGCAGAGGGATCGACCGTGGCACTCGGATGAACGCCTGCCGACGGCACCGGCGCTGCGGCCTGCGCAAACATCTGCGCGACACGCGCGAAGTAAGCGTAGGGATTCGGCGCGATGATCCACGCACGGCCCTCATGCGTCGGTAGCTTGTCGAAATCGGCTTTGGAGAGAATGACCGCGGCGGCGCCTGAATTCGGCACTTCCGCGAGATAAAGCGGATTGGACAGGAAAGCGAGTTGGCGTGCGCCCGCCCGATCGAGCGGCGCCAGACCTTCGATGGCAACCTCGCCGTTTCCCACCAGATCGCCGCCGAAGCGAGCGATCAACTGAGCGAGCGTGACGGCGGGGGCAGACGACGCTCCCGACCTGGATTGCGCGCCCGTCACTTGCCGCTGGTGCTGCCCGAACTCGCGTTCAGGGTCTTGAGCACCTTGTCCGTGATATCGATGCGCGGGCTGACATAGACCGCTTCCTGCACGATCAGGTCGTACTTGTCCGTCTCCGCGATTTGCTTGATCACGCGATTGGCGCGATCGAGCACTGCGGCGAGTTCTTCGTTGCGACGCTGGTTCAGGTCTTCACGAAACTCGCGCTGCTTACGCTGGAACTCGGTGTCGGCCGCAGCCAGATCGCGCTGGCGCTTGGCGCGCTCGGCGTCGCTCAACGTCGGATTGTCCTTGTCGAGCTTGTCCGACATCGCCTTGAGACGTTGGGCCATATCCTGCAGAGCCTTGTCTCGCGAGGAGAACTCGGCTTCGAGTTTGGCCTGCGCAGCCTTGGCCGGCGTGGAATCGCGCAGAATGCGATCCGAATTGACAGCGGCGATGCGCGCATCCTGAGCCGACGCAGCAAAAGCCGCACCAGCCAGCAACGCCGCGGCGACGCCGCGAAGGCAATGCTTACGGATACCGTTCAATGTATTACCCCTTACAACGATGAAACGTTCGGAACCGGTCGACGTGTCGTCTTTAGAACGACGTACCGACCTGGAACTGGAATTTCTGATACTGGTCGCCCGTCTTCTTGACGAGCGGGAAGCCCATCGAGAGCTTGAGCGGGCCAATCGGTGAAATCCACGACAGACCGAAACCGTAAGAATAGCGCAGGTTATTGAAGGTAATCGCCTGGCCGTTATCGAACACGTTACCACCGTCGAGGAAAGTGAAGATACGGAGCGTGCGGTCATAACCCGTGCCCGGCAGCGGGAACGTAAGTTCGATGTTACCGATCAGCTTCGATGCACCACCCAGCGGTTCGCCGTTGGTATCCTTCGGACCCAGCGAGCTCGGTTCATAACCACGCACCGAGCCGATACCGCCGGCGAAGTAGTTCTTGAAGATCGGGAACGGCTGGCCACCCAGACCGTGACCGTAGCCGACTTCACCATTGAGCGCCAGCGTGAAGCCGCGGCTCACCGGGTAGTAGTACTGGTGCTGGTAGTACGCACGGAAGTACTTGGTCGTCCCGATCGGCGTACCGATTTCAAGGTTGGCTTGCTGATAATGACCGCGGTTCGGGATCAGTGCGCTGTCACGCGAATCGCGCGACCAACCCACCGTCAGCGGATAGTTGTTGCTGACATAGCCGAACTGGTTCGCGTAGTCGATATAACGCTGCGGCGTCGTGCCGTCGCTCGTCAGGTGCAGACGCGTCTGTTCGAAGCCCAGACCGAAGAACACCGTATCGACTTCGGAGAACGGCACACCGAACTTCAGGTTGCCGCCGAGCGTATTGATACGGAAATCCGAATCGCTCGTGAGCAGCAGCGGCTGATACGTGCGGTAGTAGATGTCCGTAATACGGCTCACACCGTCGACCGTGAAGTAAGGATCGACCTGCGTGACCGCCAGAGTACGGTACGTCTTACCGGTGTTCACGTTCACCGACAGCGACGTTCCCGAGCCGAAAACGTTGTCCTGGCTGATACCGGCCTGCAGCACCACCTTGTCGGTCGACGAGAAGCCGGCACCCACGTTGATGGTACCCGTCGGCTTTTCTTCGACCTTCACCTGAAGATCGACCTGGTCGTTCGATCCGGCGACCGGCTCGGTGGTCACGTTGACGTCGGTGAAGTAGCCCAGTCGGTTGATACGGTCCTGCGAGAGCTTGAGACGGTCCGCGTCGTACCACGAGCTTTCGAGCTGGCGCAGTTCACGGCGAATCACCTCGTCACGGGTACGCGAGTTGCCCACGATATTGATCTTGCGGACATACACGCGACGCCCCGGATCAATCGTCATCGTCAGCGCGACGGTGTGGTTGTTGCGGTCGATCGTCGGTTGCGCATTCACGTTCGCGAACGCAAAACCGTAGTTGCCGAGCAAGTCCGAAATGGCCTTGGTACTGGCCTGCAGCTTGGCTGCGGAGAACGTATCGCCCGCCTTCAGTTGCACGAGCTTCTGGATGTCGTCCTGCTTGCCGAGCATCTCGCCCGAAAGCTTCACATCCGACACCTTGTAGGGCTCGCCTTCGTGCAGATTGATGGTGAGGAACATCTCGTCCTTGTCCGGCGTAATTGAGACGTCGGTGGAGTCGATGTTGAATTCCAGGTAACCACGATTCAGGTAGAACGAGCGAAGCTTTTCCAGGTCGCCCGTGAGCTTGTCCTTGGAATACAGATCGTTCTTCGAATACCAGGACAGCCAGTTCGGCGTACCCAGTTCCATCTCGGACATCAGGTCCGACGAGGAGAACGCCTTGTTACCCACGAAATTGATCTGCTGGATGGTGGCCTTGGGGCCTTCCGTCACCGCGAACTGGATGCCCACACGGTTGCGCTCGAGCGGCGTGACCGTCGTCTTCACTTCGGCAGCGTAGTAACCGCGCGTGAGATATTGACGCTTGAGTTCCTGCTCCGATTTGTCCAGCAGGTTGCGGTCGAAGGTGCGGCCTTCGGTCAGGCCGACCGAGCGCAACGCCTTCTTCAAACCGTCTTTGTCGAATTCCTTGATGCCGAGGAAGTCAATGGAAGCAATTGCGGGACGCTCGTTGACGTGCACCACCAGCACGCTGCCCTGCGCTTCAACGCTCACGTCCGAGAACAGGCCCGTGGCATAAAGGGCACGAATTGCTTCGGTGCCCTTATCATCGTTGAACTTGTCACCCGGCTTGACCGGCAGGTACGAGAACACGGTACCGGGTTCGATGCGCTGCAAGCCCTCCACTCGGATATCCTTGACCACGAACGGCTCGACGGCGCGTGCCAGGAAACTGTGTGCCGCCAGAACCGCAATCACCAGGGTCTTCGGAACAAGGTGGTATTTATTCGACAACTTGCTTCCCCAAGAAACAATTGAATCGTAAAAACTCGGATTTGCCTGCGACCGGCAGGCACGTGACGCTGTCCTAGTGCAGCAACTTCGACAGGTCGTTGAAAAGTGCTACGGCAGAGAGCGCAAGGATGCAAACGATGCCCACTCGTTGCAGCGCGCCCTGCCACCGCTCGGAAACTGCCCGACCGGTAATCGCTTCGACCGCATAATATAACAGATAGCCACCGTCCAAAACCGGAATCGGCAACAGATTCAATACGCCCAGGCTAATGCTGACAAGCGCCAGAAAGGCGACGAAATAATCCAGTCCGAGACGCGCCGAACGCCCGGCATAGTCCGCAATCGTGACCGGCCCGCTCAAGTTCCGCAGCGATGCCTGCCCGGTGATCATCTTCCCAAACATCCGAACGCTGAACGCCGTCACATCCCACGTACGCTGCGCCCCTCGACCGATCGCCTCGAACAGCCCGTACCGAACTGTCACCGAATCGACCTGGCTCGCCAACGCCGCCCCGATCTTGCCGACACGCGCACCGCCTGCGGCCGGATCGGCGTCCACCAACGGCGTGAGCGTGACACTGCGCAAGCTGCCGTCTCGCCGCACGGTCAGCGTCATCGGCTTACCCGGATGGGCTCGCACCGCATCCACGAATCCCTTGGCCGACGTCACGGGACTCCCATCGACAGCCGTGATTTCGTCACCCACGCGAAGCCCGGCAGTGCCCGCCGCACCGCCCGCCATGATCTGCCCGACCTTGACCCGCGCCGACGGCACGAGGCCCAGGCGCTGCATGAAGTCCTGCTCGCCGTCTGCGTCGAAATGTTGTCCCGCTGCGTCCAGCGTGAATTCGGCTCGCCCATCGCGCGTTCGGGCCACCAGTGTCACCCGCTGCCCTTCGATCATCGGGTCGACCAGACGCCAGCGAAGGTCCTCCCAGGAGCGGACGGCGACCTCTTCGCCAACCGCCTCGTCAGGATGTCTCCCGCTCTCGCGGATCGCCGTGATCAACTCGCCGCCGGACATGCCGGCACGCGCGGCCAGGGTTCCTGCCGCAGGCGACGCAATGCGCGCGACCGGTTCGGTCACGCCTGCCAGGTTCAGGCCGGCGTACAGGGCAATAGCAAGGAGGAAGTTGGCGACCGGCCCGGCCGCCACGATGGCGAAACGTTGGTAGACCGATTTTCGGTTGAACGCCCTGGCGCGGTCTTCGGGCGCCACGACCTGCGTCTCGTCGCGTTCGTCGAGCATGCGGACATAACCGCCGAGCGGTAACGCGCAAACCGTCCACTCCGTATGGTCCCGGCCCATCGTCCATTTGAGCAACGGCGCACCGAACCCGACAGAAAACCGGAGCACCTTCACGCCGCACAACCGCGCGACGGTGTAGTGGCCCAACTCATGGAACACCACCAGAACGCCAATGGCGATGGCGAACGCAAGCAACGTGGTCAGCAGATTCATGAGCGGACAGGCCCCGGGGAGGTTACGACATGATCAGCGGCGTCAGGAACGCGCCGGCGCGGGCAACCGGGCGACGATAGACGCCGCCAGCTCCCGCGCACGGCGGTCAGCGTCGAGCACGACATCGAGCGATGTGGCCTCACCCACCGGCAAGGCGTCGAGCACCTGCTCGACCACCTGAGCGATCGCCGTGAACCGGATACGTCCTTCGAGGAACGCCGCCACGGCAATTTCATTGGATGCGTTGAGCAGCGCACCTGCGGTGCCGCCGCGATGCAGCGTATCGAACGCCAGACGCAGGCATGGGAAACGACGCAGATCCGGCGCCTCGAATGTGAGCTTGCCGATATCCGCGAGATTGAGCGAAGCCACGCCCGACGTTACGCGATCAGGGAAGGCGAGCGCGTGCGCGATCGGCGTGCGCATATCGGGATTGCCGAGTTGCGCCAGCGTGGAGCCGTCCGTGTACGTGGCCATCGAATGAATGACGCTTTGCGGATGGATCAACACCTCGATCTTCTGCGGCGGCATATTGAACAGCCAGTGGGCTTCGATCACTTCCAGCCCCTTGTTCATCATGCTGGCGGAGTCCACCGAAATCTTGCGCCCCATGACCCAATTCGGATGCGCGCACGCCTCGTCCGGCGTCACATCGTCAAGCGATGCCAGTTCGCGCTCGCGGAACGGACCGCCCGACGCCGTCAGCACCAGCTTTTCCACGCCGCGCGTGGTCGCGCGGTTCTCGGACGGAACCTGCGGCAAGCATTGGAAGATGGCATTGTGCTCGCTGTCGAGCGGTAACAGCGTTGCACCGGCACGCTCGGCGGTCGCCATGAACAGCGCACCGGAGAGCACCAGCGACTCCTTGTTCGCCAGCAGGATGCGCTTGCCCGCGCGCGCGGCTGCCAACGTCGACTGAAGCCCGGCCGCGCCCACAATGGCGGCGACGACTGTCGTCGGCTCCGCCGCCTCGGCGATATCGATGAGTGCCTGCGGACCGTAGGCAACGTCGATCTTCAAACCGGACTGAACCAGGCGCGCCGACAATACGGCCGCACCTTCGGCATCGGCCACGACCGCCACTTGCGGACGATGGGCGACACACTGCTCGAAAAGGCGGTCCAGATTACGGTGCGCCGACAGCGCGTAGACCGAAAAACGGTCGGGATGGCGACCCACGACATCGAGCGTGCTAACGCCGATGGAGCCAGTGGAGCCGAGAATGGAGAGACGTTGCGACATGATCAGACGAAGAGCAGAGCCAGCGGGAGCACCGGAAGCAGTGCGTCGATTCTGTCGAGCACGCCGCCATGGCCGGGCAGCAGCGCACTGGAATCCTTCACGCCGGCTTGCCGCTTGAGTTGAGATTCGAACAAATCGCCCACGACCGAGAAGGCCACCAGCACCGTCAGCGTCACAGCACCGACCAGCAAGCCTTGCGCGCCAGCGAGATAAGACACGATCGTGGGGGCCTGCAGGCCGCTGACGAATACCACCGCAGCAACCAGAAGCACCAGAAGCCATCCCCCGATCGCCCCTTCCCACGACTTGCCGGGACTGATGGACGGTGCAAGTTTGCGCTTGCCGAAGGCACGGCCCGCAAAATAGGCACCGGTATCCGCCAACCAGACGATCACAAGTACGGACAGCAAAAACGCCACGCCGCGCTCACGCGCGAGACAAAGCGCTTGCCATGCCGCAATCAACAGAACGGGGCCGGCAACCAGCAGCAGGCCGCGCCAGGCACCTCGCGTCGCCGGCTTGCGGGCAAGCGTGTATGGGCCGGCCAGAATCCAGAAAATCGCAGCGGGCTTGAGCCAGATCGAGGACAGCGTCCACCCGCCAGCCCATGTCATACCGACGCCCAGCAATGCGAGTGCGCCATAGAAGATAGCGCCGGCGCCGTTCAGCCCGACAAGGCGACCCCATTCCCACCCGGCGGCCGCCACAATAATGGCCGCGAGCAACGCGAACTGCGCCGGCGTACCGACGAAGATCACAGGCAACAGAATGGCGAGAAGTACGACAGCGGTGATGACGCGTGTCTTGAGCATCAGGCGGATTGTCCCGAGGGGTTCTGGACTTGTGCGCTGGTACGACCGAAACGGCGCTCGCGCTGCTGGAACTCGGCGACGGCCCGTTTAAGCGTGTTGGCGTTGAAGTCCGGCCAGAATTCTTCGGTGAAATACAGTTCAGTGTACGCCAGTTGCCAAAGCAGAAAATTACTGACGCGCTGATCGCCGCCGGTGCGGATGAAGAGATCCGGCTCCGGCGCGTAGGCCATGCTCAGATAAGGCGCGAGATCGTCTTCAGAAAACGATGTCTCAAGCGCCGCTGCACCGCCCTGCGCAACACGCGCGGCGGCGAGCTTTCGAGCTGCCTGGAGAATGTCCCAGCGCCCGCCGTAATTGGCAGCGATGGTCAAGGTCAGCCCTTTGTTGTCCTGGGTACGTTCTTCCGCGCGCCGGACAAGTTCCTGAATACGCGGCTCGAACGCTTCGAGTGCGCCAATCACACGCAGTCGAATGCCGTTGCTGTGCAACTTGCCCACTTCGCGCTCGAGCGCCAGGATGAACAACTGCATCAGCGTCGAGACCTCATCCTGCGGACGACGCCAGTTCTCGGAACTGAACGCGAACAGGGTCAGGTACTCGACGCCGAGTTCGGCACACGCCGTCACCGCTTCACGCACGGCATCGACGCCACGCTTGTGCCCTGCGACGCGAGGTAATTTACGACTGGTAGCCCAACGCCCGTTGCCATCCATAACGATGGCGACGTGGCGCGGGATGCTCGCTGTCTGGGGAGCAGAAAGCGTAGAGCTTAGAAAACCCATTGAGATACGGCGCGGGAGTCGAGTGCGAAAGTCTGCGGAGATCTTGCGGTAAGTGCCGAGGCACTCAGACCGTCATGATCTCGGCTTCCTTCTGCGCAACAAGCTTGTCGATCTCTGCGACGAACTTGTCGGTCAACTTCTGCACGTCGTCATCCGAACGACGCTGATCGTCTTCCGACGCTTCCTTGTCCTTCACCAGCTTCTTGACCTGATCGTTCGCGTCGCGACGCAGGTTACGCACGGCGACCTTGGCGGCTTCCCCTTCGCTCTTGACCAGCTTGGTCATTTCGCGACGACGCTCTTCCGTCAGCATGGGCATCGGCACACGAATCAGGTCGCCTTGCGTCGCCGGGTTCAGTCCGAGGTCCGATTCGCGAATCGCCTTTTCGACCTTGGCAACCATGTTCTTTTCCCACGGTTGAACGCCGATCGTACGCGCGTCGACGAGCGTCACGTTCGCGACCTGGCTGATCGGCACCATCGAACCGTAGTAATCGACCTGCACGTGGTCGAGCAGCCCGGTATGTGCACGACCGGTACGGATTTTAGCCAGTTGGCCCTTGAACGACTCGATCGAGTTGGTCATCTTCTGCTCGACATTCTTTTTGACGTCAGCAACGCTCATGGCAACCTCCAAACCTTGAAATTTGTTACGCAAACATAAATGATACGGCGTCGGCGCGCCAATGCACGCCGACGCCGCAATTTGAACTCAAACGTGGACGAGCGTTCCCTCGTCTTCGCCGAGGATGACGTGCTTGAGCGCGCCCGGCTTCACGATCGAGAAAACGCGCACCGGCATCTTCTGGTCGCGGCACAGGGCAAAAGCCGTCGCGTCCATGACCTGCAGGTTCTTCGAGATCGCCTCGTCGAAGCTGATGGTCGAGTACTTTACAGCGTTCGGATCCTTCTTGGGGTCAGCCGAGTACACACCGTCGACCTTGGTCGCCTTGAGCACCACTTCCGCGCCGACTTCCGAGCCGCGCAACGCGGCGGCCGTGTCGGTCGTGAAGAACGGGTTGCCCGTACCGGCGGCGAAGATCACGACTTTGCCCTCTTCGAGCTGACGGATTGCGCGCGGACGGATGTACGGCTCAACGACCTGGTCCATGCGCAGCGCGGATTGCACACGCGCCTCGATGCCTGCGTGACGCATGGCGTCTTGCAGCGCCAGCGCGTTCATCATGGTGGCAAGCATCCCCATGTAGTCGGCCGTTGCCCGGTCCATGCCGGCGGCGCCGCCTGCCACACCCCGGAAGATATTGCCACCGCCGATCACGACGGCCAGTTGCGTGCCCAGGCGGACGACTTCGGCGATGTCGCCAACCATGCGTTCGATGGTTGCACGATTGATGCCGAACGAATCGTCACCCATGAGGGCTTCACCAGAAAGCTTGAGAAGTACGCGTTTGTAAGGAGTAGACATGGCGGTCCTTAAGGAGTCTGGTCGGGCACTGTGGGGGTATTCTGGATGAAACAACGGGGACGGCACAGCCGCCCCCGGATACTACGGTACTGCGCGAATTACGACTGCTTTGCAGCGGCCACCTGAGCAGCCACTTCAGCAGCGAAGTCGTCTTGCTTCTTCTCGATGCCTTCGCCGACGATGTACATGGTGAAGCCCTTGACCGTCGTGTTGTTGGCCTTGAGCATCTGTTCGACGGTTGCCTTGTCGTCCTTCACGTACGTCTGGTTGAACAGCGAGACTTCCTTCAGGAACTTCTGCACGCTGCCTTCCACCATCTTGGCGACGATCTCGGCCGGCTTGCCCGATTCGGCGGCCTTTTCTGCGGCAACCTTGCGTTCCTTTTCGATCAGTTCCGGCGACACCTGGTCACCCGACACGGCCACCGGCTTCATGGCGGCGATGTGCATGGCGACGTTCTTGCCGACTTCGGCGTCCGCACCTTCGTACTCGACGACCACGCCGATGCGCGTGCCGTGCAGGTAAGCGGCGAGCTTGCCCGACGTTTCGTAGCGCTGGAAGCGACGGATCGTCATGTTTTCGCCGATCTTGCCGATCAGGTCGGCACGCACCTGGTCGACGGTCTTGCCGTCGAGCGGCAGTGCCGACAGGGCAGCGACGTCAGCCGGGTTGTTCTCGGCGACCAGCTTGGCCAGGTCGTTGGCGAACTTCAGGAAGTCGTCGTTCTTCGAGACGAAATCGGTTTCGCAGTTGATTTCGACCACGGCACCCTTGCCGCCGTCGATGTAAGCCGAGATCACGCCTTCAGCCGTGATGCGGCTAGCGGCCTTGCTGGCCTTGCTACCCAGCTTGACACGCAGGATTTCTTCAGCACGGACCATGTCGCCGTCGGCTTCGGTCAGCGCCTTCTTGCATTCCATCATCGGCGCATCGGTCTTGGCGCGCAGTTCGCCCACCATTGCTGCAGTAATTGCCGGCATATCATTACTCCTGTATATCGAATCAGTCGGGAGGGGGCTTCACTAGGACGGCCTCATTGCCCGCCCCTGGCGCCCGCACACCCCACACGGGGAAATCGGACTAAAAAAAAGGGGCGCCACAAGCAGCCCCTTTTGTTACGCAGCGGTGGCCGCTTACGCCTCTTCGTTCACTTCGACGAACTCGTCGCCTTCGCCGCGAACGGCTTCAACGACTTCCTTGACGGCGTTTGCACGGCCTTCGAGGATCGCGTCGGCAACGCCTTGCACGTACAGCTCGACAGCCTTGCTCGAGTCGTCGTTGCCCGGAATCACGTAATCCACACCTTCCGGCGAGTGGTTCGTATCGACCACTGCGATCACCGGAATGCCCAGCTTGTTGGCTTCCGTGATGGCGATCTTGTGGTAGCCGACGTCGACGACGAAAATGGCGTCGGGCATGCCGCCCATTTCCTTCACGCCACCGATCGACTTTTGCAGCTTGGCCATTTCGCGATCGAACAGCAGCGCTTCCTTCTTGCTCATGCGCTCTTGTTCGCCGGCTTCCAGAGCCTGCTCCATGTCCTTGAGCTTCTTGATCGACGACTTCAGGGTCTTGAAGTTCGTCAGCATGCCACCCAGCCAACGGTTGTTGACGTAAGGCATACCGGCACGTGCTGCGGCTTCCGCAACGATGTCACGCGCTTGACGCTTCGTGCCCACGAACAGGATCGTGCCGCGGTTTGCTGCCAGTTGACGCACATACTTCAGTGCATCCTGGTACATCGGCAACGTCTTTTCGAGGTTGATGATGTGAATCTTGTTGCGATGGCCGAAGATATAGGGGGCCATCTTGGGGTTCCAGAAACGGGTTTGGTGACCAAAGTGGACGCCCGCTTCCAGCATCTGACGCATCGTGACAGACATGTGATTCTCCGTGAGGGTTAGGTCTTAGACCGGCTGCCGTACCCGTTTCGTCAGACTGTCATACAGCTTTGCATGACCCGCCTGCGAAGATCGGACACCCTGGGTGCGCCGGCCCGCGATTTCAAAAATTCCAAGCCGATGACGGACTTGCCGCTCAAGACCACCGAAAATGGCGCCTTTCGGCACCACTTTGGGGCTAAACACCCCAAAACTTCGGCGAATCTCGCAAAAAACCAAGGGGAAACCCTTGACCTTATTGACAACTCGTCCTCGACTTAGCCCGAGATTATAGCATCGGGGTGCGCCGGCACTCAAGCGGCACGTGAACTTGCGATGACAGACCGTGAATGCCCTATCTGCGCGGCCTGCGCGCGTGCGCAGCACCGGTTTCACGCACGTCATCGGATTCACGGCAATTCAGCGTCGGAACGCTCCGAAATCCTCGTCGGACAAGGCCAAAACCCCTCATTGATGCGATAATGCGTCACTATTTACGCAATTTGCCCGACTCCGCAATGGCCATCACCCTCAAGAATGCCCACGACATCGAAATGATGCGCGTTGCTTGCCGCCTGGCAAGCGAGGTGCTTGATTTCATTACGCCGCACGTGCGTGCAGGCGTGACCACCGGGGAACTCGACCGTCTTTGCCACGAGTTCATGGTCAAGGAGCAAGGCACGGTACCAGCGCCGCTCAATTACCAGCCCCCCGGTTACCCTCCCTACCCCAAGGCGACGTGCATCTCCGTGAACGACGTGATTTGCCACGGCATTCCCGGCGACAAAACGCTCAAGAACGGCGACGCGCTCAACATCGATATCACGGTCATCAAGGACGGCTATTTCGGTGACACGAGCCGCATGTTCATCGTGGGCGACGGTACGATTCTCGCGAAGCGCCTGGCGCAGGTAACGTATGAATGCATGTGGCTCGGCATCAACCAGGTTCGCCCGGGCGCGCACCTGGGCGACATCGGTCACGCGATCCAGACGCATGCCGAAGCCCAGGGATACAGCGTTGTGCGCGAATACTGCGGCCACGGCATCGGTCAGGTATTCCACGAAGATCCCCAGATTCTGCATTACGGCCGTCAGGGAACGGGCATTGAGTTACAGGCTGGCATGATCTTCACCATCGAGCCGATGATCAACGCAGGCAAGCGTGAAATTCGCACAATGCCCGACCAGTGGACGGTCAAGACGCGCGATCGCAGCCTGTCGGCCCAATGGGAGCACACGGTGCTGGTGACGGAAACCGGTCACGAGGTGCTCACGCACTCGGCGCTGACGCCGCCGCCGCCGCCCGGTTCGTCGTATGTCACATCGTTTGCCACGGCCGCCTGAATTCGGCACCTAGCCTGCAGGCACCCGGCCGTACCGGCCTGACTCGTCCAACCCTATCCTGGAAACCGCCATGCACGCACGTGCACACGCCCCGTCTCCGCTACGTCAGGCCCTCAAGGACCGCAAGGCCGAACTCGTCGAGCGCTTTACCGCGCATGGCAAGATCGACACCCTTCTGCATGGCCTGTGTCACGCCGTCGACCAGTCCATGAAAGACGCGTGGGCCGAGTGCCGGATGCCGGACGACTTTGCACTGGTGGCGGTAGGTGGGTACGGTCGGGGCGAGTTGTATCCCTATTCGGACGTCGACATCCTGCTGTTGCATCAAAACGCCGACGGCGACGCGCTGACGTCGCACGTCGAGCCCTTCATCGGATTTCTGTGGGATATCGGCCTTGAAATCGGCTCGTCGGTGCGCACCGTCGACGAGTGTATTTCGGAGGCACACGCGGACATCACGGTGCAAACCAGCCTGCTAGAAGCGCGCCTGCTCACGGGAAACGAAGCGCTCTTCCAGGCGTTCCAGCAGCGCTTTTCCGCGGATCTGGACCCGCTCGCCTTTTTCCGCAGCAAGCAACTCGAGATTCGCCAGCGCCACGCGAAGTATCAGGACACCCCCTACAGTCTGGAGCCGAATTGCAAGGAAAGTCCGGGCGGGTTGCGCGACTTGCAGGTCATTCTGTGGATGACCAAGGCCGCAGGTCTTGGCAACAGTTGGGCCGAATTGTCCGCACGCGACCTGCTGACCGATCGAGAACTCAAGGAGTTGCGTCGCAACGAGCAATTCCTGAAGGGTCTGCGCGCGCGATTGCACCTGTTGGCGCGACGTCGTCAGGATGTGCTCGTTTTCGACCTTCAGACGGCACTTGCGCAAAGCCTCGGATTCAACGCCACGACGACCAAGCGCGCGAGCGAACAGCTCATGCGACGTTACTACTGGGCAGCGAAAGCGGTCTCACAGTTGAATACGGTGTTGTTGCTGAATGTCGAAGCACGGCTGTTCCCGCAGACCAGTGGCGTGACGCGCGTCATCAACGAGCGCTTTGTTGAAAAGCAGGGAATGATCGAGATCGTGGACGACGAGCTTTACGAGCGTCACCCGAATGCGATCCTCGAAACGTTCCTGCTGTACGAGCAGGTCGTCGGTGTGAAAGGCCTGTCTGCGCGCACACTCCGCGCGCTGTACAACGCCCGCGAGCTGATGAATGCGCAGTGGCGTTCCGACCCGCAAAACCGTCGCACGTTCCTAGAGATTCTTCAGCAACCGCAGGGCATTACGCATGCGCTGCGTCTGATGAATCAGACAAGTGTACTGGGACGCTATCTGATCAACTTCCGCCGCGTCGTTGGTCAGATGCAGCACGATCTTTACCACGTCTACACCGTCGATCAGCATATTTTGATGGTCGTGCGCAACATCCGCCGCTTTGCCGTGGCCGAACATACGCACGAATATCCGTTTTGCAGCCAGTTGATCGCCAACTTCGACAGGCCATGGGTGCTGACGATCGCCGCGCTTTTCCATGACATCGCGAAAGGACGCGGCGGCGACCACTCGACGCTCGGCATGGTGGACGCGCGCACGTTCTGCGTGCGTCACGGCATCGCAAGAGAGGATACGGAACTGATCGTCTGGCTGGTGGGCGAGCATCTGACGATGAGTACTGTCGCGCAGAAGCAGGACACCACGGACCCGGAGGTCATCCGCCGTTTTGCGGACAAGGTCGAGAACGAGCGACGTCTGACGGCACTGTATCTTCTGACCGTGGCCGACATTCGCGGCACGAGCCCCAAGGTGTGGAACGCCTGGAAGGGCAAGTTGCTCGAGGATCTTTACCGCGTCACGCTGCAAGTGCTCGGAGGCGCCAGCCCGGATCCGCATTCGCAATTGAAAACCCGCAAAGAGGAAGCACTCGGGCTCTTGCGGTTGTACACCGTTCCGGAGCGCGCCCAGGAGGCACTCTGGAACACCCTGGACGTGGCGTATTTCCTGCGCAACGATCCTGCGGACGTTGCCTGGCAGACGCGTCATCTGTGGCGTCATGTCGATAGCGCCTCACCGATCGTCAAGGCGCGTCCCTCGCCGATCGGTGAAGGCTTGCAAGTGCTCGTCTATGTTCGCGATCAGGTCGATTTGTTCGCGCGCATTTGCGGCTACTTCGAGCGCAAGGGGCTGTCGATTCTCGACGCCAAGGTGCACACCACCAGTCAGGGTTTTGCGCTCGACAGCTTTCTGCTGACCGACCCCGGACTGGACACCAGTTATCGAGACATCATCAACCTGGTGGAAAGCGAACTGGTGTCGCTGCTCACGCGCGCGGAACCCCTGGCGGAGCCGAGCAAAGGCCGCCTGCCACGGCGCTCGCGCAGCTTCCCGGTGACACCTCGTGTTGACCTGCGTCCGGACGAGCGTGGCCAGTATTACCTGCTGTCGGTGTCGGCCAACGACCGCACCGGTTTGCTTTACGCGGTCGCACGCGTGCTTGCGCGTCACGGCGTGAGCGTGCGAACCGCCCGCATCAATACCCTCGGCGAACGTGTCGAAGACACGTTCCTGCTCGACGGCAGCCGCTTGCAGGACAACCGCCTGCAAATTGCCGTTGAGACCGAATTACTCGAAGCATTGGAACCATGAGCGATACCCCGCGCGCCAAACTGAGCGCCAAACACCCCCGTACCCTCGACAAGACTCGCGCGCCCGTGCGCTCGGCTGGCGCGCTGCGTCGGCCGACCAAGTCGGTGCCCGCGTCGATGCTCGACGCTAGCGGCGCGAAGAAGAAGCCCTCCGGCAAGCCGGCGCGTCCACGTCCGGCAGATGATGCCGCAACGCCGGGTGGTCCCCGCCGCCCTTCCGGTAGCGGTGCGGCGCCGCGCAAGCCGGTGGGTGGCGGCGCCCCCTACGAGAAGCGGTCGGTGGGAGAGCGCCCACCCGCCCGCGGTCAGCGTGAACGCGTTGCCGGCGCGCGCCCTGCCCGCTTCGATGAAGACCGTCCACGCCGCAATACCGAAGGCGGGGCACGTGGCGATTTCGCGCGTCCCGTGAAGCGTGACTTCGACAACCGCGCACCGCGTCGCTTTGACGAAGACCGTCCACGCCGCAATACCGAAGGCGGGGCACGTGGCGACTTCGCACGCCCCGTAAAGCGCGACTTCGACAACCGCGCTCCGCGTCGCTTTGACGAAGACCGTCCGCGTCGCAATACCGAAGGCGGGGCACGTGGCGATTTCGCGCGTCCTGTGAAGCGCGACTTCGACAACCGCGCTCCGCGTCGCTTTGACGAAGACCGTCCGCGTCGCAATACCGAAGGCGGGGCACGTGGCGATTTCGCGCGTCCGGCAAAGCGAGATTTCGATGACCGTGACAATCAGGCGAAGCGCGCCACCCGCTCGGTTCGCGCACCGCGCGTGGAGCGCGACGATGATGACGACATCAAGATTCATCACGACGCCGCAGGATCCCTTCGCCTGTCCAAGCGCATGTCGGAACTTGGCCTCTGCTCGCGTCGCGAGGCAGACGAATGGATCGCCAAGGGCTGGGTCCGTGTTGACGGCAAGGTCGTGAAGGAACTCGGCACAAAGATTCTGCCGACGCAGGAAATTACCGTCGTCCAGGCCGCGCAAAAGGAACAGGCCAATCGCGTCACCATCTTGCTGCACAAGCCCGTCGGCTATGTTTCCGGGCAAGCAGAAGACGGCTACGACCCCGCCGTCGTGCTCGTCACCAGCGAGCACCATTGGGCCGAAGACGATGCCGGTGTACGTTTTTCACCGTCGCATCTGCGCAGTCTCGCCCCCGCAGGACGCCTCGACATCGATTCGACCGGCCTGCTCGTGCTGACCCAGGACGGTCGCATTGCCAAGCAACTGATTGGCGAAGATTCGGATATCGAGAAGGAGTACCTCGTTCGCGTCTCGTACAACGAGCATACGCAAAACGTGCAAGCTCACTTCCCGGAGGATCGTCTCGCATTGCTTCGCCACGGCCTCGAACTTGACGATCAGCCGCTCAAGCCTGCCCAGGTCGACTGGCAGAACCCGGAGCAACTGCGCTTTGTCCTCAAGGAAGGCAAGAAGCGCCAGATTCGCCGCATGTGCGAACTGGTCGGCTTGCACGTGACCGGCCTCAAGCGCGTGCGCATGGGGCGCATTACGCTTGGCAATCTTCCCGTGGGCGAATGGCGCTACCTGCGTGCGGGCGAAGGCTTCTGATCCCTCCCCCGACTTAAGGCACTGGCGCACAGACGTCCGGCGCCGATGCAACGAGAAAGCCCGCCATTCAGGCGGGCTTTTTTTCATCGAACGGCCAGGCGCCGCATCACGGTCAGCCAAGCTCGGGACAGCACGATCAATCGTCGCTGTTCGGGTCAAGTCCCGGGAACAGGATCTCGGTAAATCCGAACTTGCTGAAATCGGTAATGCGCATCGGATACAACTTGCCGATCAGGTGATCGCACTCATGCTGCACCACGCGCGCGTGGAACCCTTCCGCCACGCGATCGATCGCGTGCCCATGCTGATCGAAACCTTCATAACGCAGCATGGAATAGCGATTGACCACACCGCGAAGTCCGGGCACGGACAGGCAACCCTCCCAGCCCTCCTCCATGTCCTGCGTAAGCGGCGTGATCGTCGGGTTGATGAGCACCGTTTCGGGCACTTCCGGTGCGTCCGGATAGCGCTCGTTGTGCTCGAAACCGAAGATCACCACTTGCAGATCGACACCGATCTGGGGCGCGGCGAGCCCGGCGCCGTTGGCGTGCTTCATGGTCTCGAACATATCGGCGATGAGCTCGTCGAGCTCAGGCGTATTGAATTGTTCGACGGGTTTGGCGATGCGCAGCAAGCGCGGATCGCCCATCTTCAGAATGTCGCGAATCATGGGTTGGGTCCTCACATCAAAGCGCGGCCAACATCGCGCGCATAGCGTCCTCGTCGAGCACCGGCACGCCCAGTGCCTCTGCCTTCGCCAACTTGCTGCCCGCCTCCGCGCCCGCCACGACATAGTCGGTTTTTGCAGAAACGGAGCCGGCAACCTTTGCTCCCTGCGCTTCGAGCATGGCCTTCGCCTCGTCGCGAGACAGTGTCGGCAACGTGCCGGTCAGCACAAACGTTTTGCCCGCCAGCGGCAGCGGCGCTGCAGCGGCAGGCTCGGACTCCGGCCATGTGACACCGGCGGCACGCAGTTGCTCGATCACTTCGACATTATGATCTTCGCAGAAGAAATTGTTGATCGACTCGGCCACAATGGGTCCGACGTCCGGAACCGCAAGCAGTTCCGCCAGATCGGAGTCACGTTTGCACACCCCGATCAGGTTGTCGAGCTTGCCGAAGTGCCGCGCCAGATCCTTCGCCGTCGCTTCGCCCACATGACGAATACCCAGCGCGAAGATAAAGCGTGCGAGCGTCGTATGACGTGCCTTGTCCAGCGCGGCGACGAGATTGGTCGCCGACTTGTCCGCCATCCGGTCGAGTGCCGCCAGCTTCGCTACGCCCAATTTGAACAAATCTGCGGGCGTCCGAATAATCTGCTGATCGACGAGTTGTTCGACCAACTTGTCGCCCAGTCCCTCGATATCGAGCGCACGCCGTTGCGCGAAGTGCAGTAACGCCTGTTTGCGCTGTGCCGCGCAAATCAATCCGCCCGTGCAACGGGCAATCGCCTCGTCCGGCAATTTCTCGATGGCGGACCCGCACACCGGACACGCCGCCGGCATGACGAAAGCCCGGGCATCGGCCGGACGACGATCCAGCACGGACCCGACGACCTCGGGAATCACGTCACCGGCTCGACGCACAATGACGGTATCGCCAATCATCACGTCCTTGCGGCGAATCTCGTCCTCGTTATGCAACGTGGCGTTGGTCACCGTTGCGCCGCCGACAAACACCGGCGCCAGGCGGGCTACCGGGGTGATCGCTCCCGTGCGCCCGACCTGCACCTCGATATCGAGCAGCGTAGTCAACGCTTCTTGCGCCGGAAATTTGTGCGCCAGGGCAAAGCGCGGCGCTCGCGAAACGAAGCCGAGCCGATCCTGCTCGTCGCGACGATTGACCTTGTAGACCACACCGTCGATGTCATAGGGCAGCGATACCCGTGCTTCGCCGACTTCGCGATAGAACTTCAGCAGTCCCGCCGCCCCTTTCACGACTTCGCGTCGGTCGTTCACCGGAATGCCGAGCGTGACATACCAGTCGAGCAACGCCGAATGTGTCTCGGGCATCGGCACGCCAACAAGCTCCCCTACGCCATAGGCGAAGAACGACAGCGGGCGCTTAGCCGTGATCTTGGAGTCGAGCTGTCGCAAGCTCCCCGCCGCCGCATTGCGCGGATTGACGAACACCTTTTCGCCGGCCGCCTCCTGCGCCTGATTCAGCTTGTCGAAGTCGGCGCGGAACATTAACACCTCCCCACGCACCTCCAGCACGTCGGGCGGATTGTCCGACCTGAGCTTCAGCGGAATCTTCTTGATGGTCCGGATGTTGGCCGTAACGTCTTCCCCCGTCGTGCCATCGCCTCGTGTCGCGGCCTGCACCAGTACCCCCTGCTCATAGCGCAACGCGATTGCCAGCCCATCGAACTTCAGCTCGGCAGCGTACTCGACCGGCGCATCCTGGGGTCCGAACAGATCGTCGGACGGCGCGGCGGCGCGCGTCGCATCGCGCAGCCCGTCGGACACGCGGCGATCGAACGCCTCGACATCCTCGTCTTCGAAGCCATTGTTGAGTGAGAGCATCGGCACGCGGTGAACCACAGGCGCGAAACCCTCGACGGGTTTGCCCCCTACGCGCTGCGTCGGCGAGTCCGGACGCTGCAATTCGGGGAAGTCATTTTCCAGCGCGACGAGCTCGCCGAACAGGCGGTCGTATTCGGCATCGGGAATCAGCGGCGCGTCGTCTTCGTAATAGGCGCGATTGTGACGCGCCAGTTCGATGCGCAGCTCTGCGGCGCGTTGTGCAGCGGCCGTAGCGTCGGCCGCCGTATGGGCGTTCGCGCCCTGACCCGGAACGGAAGTTTGGGACATGCGTGCAAGACTCGGGATACGAGAAGTCAGAACATTATGCCTTCGACGTGCGCGTCTGCGCGCCGTCGATAGGCGTAATCAATCGGAACAAAAACGCCGCTCACCCGACGGTGAACGGCGTGCATCGAACGCGGCCGACCCGATACTGCCCGGTGCCGCGCACTGCCTTGAATTTACTGGCTGAACAGGCGACGCGTGACCGGCGAACCGGCGGGCAGGCCCCGTGCCTCAAGGCGTTCGTAAAGCTTGAGCAACTGCTTGTCGACGTTTTGCAATGCAGCATCGGAAAGCGGGCGGCGTTGATCGTCCACCACACGACCACCGATTCGCTGTCCGATCGAACGCGCGTAGTCGCACATCAGACGGAACGGCAAAAGGTCTTCGTCAGCGACCGGCACATCGAGCAGCATGGTGATAAGATCGCCGCCCTTGTACGTCAAATCGTCGCGCAGGAAGTTGGTGTCGCCGAACTGCAGCATGAACACCGGGTTCTGACGCGCATCGAGTTTGACGAAACGCATACCGTCGCGAGAGAGCAGCAGACCGTCTTGCGTGGCAACCGCCTGAACGTAGTTGGCCGACCATGGCGCACCGTCCGACAGCACGTTGACCGACAACTGGGCGTCGCACTGTGCAGCGAAGGCATCGAGCTCGCGACCGCGGGCGACCGTCTCCATCATGTCGGGCAACTCCGGCAAAGCGTCGACGGCATCGGCCAGCGTTTGCACGAGATTCGAAAACTCCGAGAACTCGACTTCGTTGAGCGCACCGGCACGATTGGCCAGTTGCACGGCCATGCGCAGTTGTTGATAACGTCCGCCCGTGCGAATCGGCTCCCAGGACGAGTGTTCATCCAGACGCCCCTCCACGTTCACGGGCTTGCTGCCCGCGCGACGCATACGCACGGTCAGCGGCATCAGCCGCTCCGCTGCCACCATATTGGCCAACGGCATTTCGACGATACAGTCGATACGCTCGTCGATGACCGGCGGCGGGCCGCTCGGCACCGCAGGTCGCGCCGCAGCCACCGGTGGGGTGGCAACTGACTCGACGGCAGCTGCCGAGGCGACCGACGTCGATGCCTGCGCCCCAGCGGCCGGCACACCGTCGGCCTTCGGCGTCGCGCTCTCCAAATCGGGCGCCCCGGCGGCCGCTGCGGCAGCGCCTGCCGTGGCGGCATCCACCGTGTCGTCGGCGGCCAGTTCGGCGTCTACTCGCGCAACGGCGCTTGCCGTTGCGGTGTCCTGCAAATCGCGGGCTTGGTGTGCGTGCTCCTCGCCCGTCTCGTCGCGAGGCGCCGTGGCGACTTCAGCCGCATCGGCGTCGGCGCCTTCGGCTGCCGCCCGCGCGGCGGCTTCCTGAGCCGCGCGCTTGCGCGCTGCCGGCGGCGCATCCCATGCGTCTTCGTTGATTGCAAAGGCGTCCTGTACCGACGTTCCCGACGTGCCCGACGACGCCGGTCCGAGCGTCGGCTCACGACGTTCTCCCGACTGCGCGGGCACGCGCGGCGGCGAAAGCGTAGGTTCGATGAACGGGCGGTCGTCATCGGCGTCGGGCGTGCCGGCGGTCGCGTCGATACCGGCGCCATCGACCGGCATGCGGCGCGGTATGCGCGCGCGTGCCTTGCTGCCCTGCCAGGCGTTATAAGCCACTACTCCCAGCAGTACCACTACCCCTGCGGCAATCAAGCTCAGCTGCAGTTCATTCATGCGCGGCGTTCCTCTCTCTTCTCCATCGTGGGCGCGGGGTCAGGCGATCTCGGCCAGATTGATCGCAGACTCCATGTCCACCGCCACGATCCGCGACACCCCTTGTTCCTGCATGGTGACGCCGATGAGCTGATTGGCCATTTCCATCGCGATTTTGTTGTGCGAAATAAATACGAATTGGGTACGGTCCGACATGCGCGCCACCATCTTGGCGTAACGCTCGGTGTTCGCATCGTCGAGCGGCGCGTCCACCTCGTCGAGCAGACAGAACGGCGCGGGGTTGAGCTGAAACATACCGAACACCAGCGCAATGGCGGTGAGCGCCTTCTCTCCACCAGACAACAAATGAATGGTGGAGTTCTTCTTGCCCGGCGGTTGCGCCATGACCTGCACACCGGCATCGAGAATTTCGTCGCCGGTCATGATGAGCTTCGCCTGTCCGCCGCCGAACAGCATCGGGAACAGTTCGCCGAAATGCTTGTTCACTTCGTCGAACGTGCCCTGGAGCAGTACACGCGTTTCTTCGTCGATCTTGCGGATGGCGCCTTCGAGCGTTTCGATTGCGTCGTTCAGATCGGCGGATTGCGCATCGAGGAAGACCTTGCGCTCGCGCGCCGTCTCCAACTCTTCCAGCGCCGCCATATTGACCGGGCCAAGCGCGTTGATCGCGTTGTTGATGCGGGTCACTTCCCCCTGCAGGTACGACGGCTTCATGTCCGGCGTGAGCTTCTCGCTGAGCGCCGCTTCGTCGACCTCGGCAGCCGTGAGCTGCTCGACGAACTGCTCACGGTTCAGGCGCGCCGCCTGCTCCTTCAACTGCAATTCGGTGATGCGATCGCGCAGCGGCTGCAGGCCGCGCTCTGCGGCCAGACGCTCCTCGTCGCTCTGGCGCAGCTTCTGCGTCAGGGCATCGAGCTCGATACGCGCGGCGCCCAGAATCTCTTCCTTTTCGGCGCGCAATTCGAGCGCATCCTGCAAACCGTTTTCCGCCGTCTGTTCCGTGATCTGCGCCAGTTCGGCCTGCGCCTGCTCGATGGAGACGACCAGACGTTCCGCCTGTTCCAGCGCAGTCTGAATGTTGCGGCGATGCTCGTCGATCCGGTTCGCAATGCCTTTCTGGCCAAACGCCGCTTCTTGCGCCAGACGTTCAAGCTCACGTGCGCGGTTGCGCGCATCGGACAACTGGCTGTCGAGCGATTCAAATTCGAGCTGGCCGTCTTCGAACGTCGCCTGCAACTCGGCCAGACGCGCATCGCTCTGCTCGAAGTTGGCCTCCGATTCGGCGCGCATGGCCAGCTGCTCTTCGATTTGCGCTGCGATTTCACGCAGTTCCTCGTCGATCTGCGTGCTACGAGCGTTGTAGCGCTCGTGGGCTTGCGTGAGCTTGAGCACGTCCATTTGCAACGCATGCACACGTTGCGTGGCGCGCTCGGCACGGCCGCGCACTTCCGTCAGCGACTGTGCGGCCTGGCTGTAGGCCGCTTCGGCACGAACCGCAGCCGACTTGGCCTCGTCCGAGAGCAACGCCTGTGCGCGAAGCTGCTTGCCCAGATTCTCGATTTCCTGCTGGCGGGCGAGCAAACCGGCTTGCTCGGAATCGGCAGCATACAGTTGCACGCCAACGCGCGTGACCTGATGGCCCGCCTTGACGACGATCGACGCGCCTTCGGGCAACTGCGCACGCGCGACCATCGCTTGCGCCAGATCGTCGGCAACGAAGGTCTGACCCAGCCATTCCTGCAATACGGCACGCAGGCCAGGATCGTCAATGCGCAACAACGACAGCAGCGGACGCAGCGAAGGCGGAACTTCCTGTGCACGGGCGGCCGGCGGCGGCGAGTAGAACGCCAGCTTGGCCGGTGGCGCATCGCTCGCAAAGGCCTTGACCCAATCGAGATTGCTGATCTCCAGTGCCGCCAGACGCTCGCGCAGCACGGATTCGAGCGCGTTTTCCCAGCCCGGCTCGATATGCAGCTTTTTCCACAGACGCGGCAATTGGCCCAGCTCGTGCTTGTCGAGCCACGGCTGAACCTTGCCCTCCGTCTGGACACTTTCCTGAAGTTGCTTGAGCGCCGCCAGACGCGCTTCGAGCTGCGCAATGGTCGCCGCTTCGGATTGCACGCGCGCCTGCGCTTCGGCTCGCTCGGCTTCGAGCCGAGGCAAGCGTTCCTGCGCGTCGGCGAGCTCGGCCTGCGCGTCTTCGAGCATGGCCTGATGTTCGGCGAGCTCGGCGCGCTGCATCTCGAGTTCAGCCTCGTCGGGCTTGTCGAGCCCGCGCGCTTCGCCCTGCAGGCGCTCCTGACGCTGCTGCAACTGCTGCAAGGCCTGATCGGCATTGCGTTGATGCGCAGCTTCCAGTTTCAGACTCTGCTCAACCTGAGCGATCTCGCTACGTTGTTCGTTGAGCAGGTTTTGCGCGTCGCGCCACCCGGCTTCGAGCGCGGGCAGCGCCTCGTTCTGCTCGGCCGCCTGATCCTGTGCGGTCGCGGCACGCTCTTCCGCGATGATGAGTTCTTCTTCCGCGAGCGCCAGGGCCTCTTCCGACTGCGCCGAGCGGGCCTGCCACTGCTCGCGTTGCGAGGTCAGCGCTGCCAGTTGCGCCTGCACGCGATTGCGGGACTCGACGACGTAGCGAATCTCCGCTTCGAGACGGCTGACTTCCGAATTCGCCTCGTACATCGCGCTTTGCGCGGCCTGCACGGCGTCGGTCGCAGTGTAGTGCGCCGCGCGCAGCGTTTCGAGATCGGATTCCGAACCGCGCAGACGGGCCATCTGCGCTTCGAGATCGACCTGCGCCGATTCGATCGCGCGTTGCTGGCGTTCCTGTTCGTTCTGCGCCTCGTTCTTGCGAAGCAACCAGAGCAGTTGCTGCTTTTCTTCGCCGTCGCGCTGCAAGTCCTTGAATCGATTGGCAACGACAGCCTGCGACTCCAGTTTTTCGAGGTTCGTGCCGAGTTCACGCAGAATGTCCTCGACGCGTGTCAGGTTTTCACGCGTGTCCTGAAGACGGTTCTCGGTCTCACGACGGCGTTCCTTGTATTTGGAGACGCCGGCGGCTTCTTCGAGAAACACGCGCAACTCTTCCGGCTTCGCCTCGATGATGCGCGAAATCATGCCCTGCCCGATGATGGCGTAGGCACGCGGCCCGAGGCCGGTACCCAGGAAGATGTCCTGAATATCGCGGCGGCGGGCCGGCAGATTATTGATGTAGTAGCTGGAGGTGCCGTCGCGCGTCAACACGCGCTTGACGGCGATTTCGGCGTACTGGCTCCACTGCCCGGCGGCACGCCCGGCGCTGTTGTCGAAGACAAGTTCGACGCTCGCGCGGCTCGCCTGCTTGCGGGCGGTCGATCCGTTGAAGATCACGTCCTGCATCGATTCGCCGCGCAGCTCCGAGGCGCGCGACTCGCCGAGCACCCAGCGCACGGCATCGATGATGTTGGATTTGCCGCACCCGTTCGGGCCGACGATCCCGACCAACTGGCCGGGAACCGCAAAGTTCGTCGGGTCGACGAAGGATTTGAAGCCAGCGAGTTTGATGGAAGTCAGACGCACGGCAGGTTCGCTCTATCGGTCATTGAATGATGGGAAAGACGCAGACGCGCTAGCTGGTCCTGTCGGGCCCGGGCACGCTGGCGTGCGCGGGCCGCTTTTCTTGCAAATTCGGTGTTGCTTACCGCGATGCAACGACGGTACGCATCATACCATCGCATCCCCCGCCGTCGCGGATTTACAACGCCCGGAATCGGGCAAAATTCCGGACAGCACACCTGCGGCGACGATGCACAGCCCGCCTGCGATTTCACGCACTCCCATGCCTTCACTGGCCAGCCACCACGACGAGATCGCGGCAATGACGATCTCGAAAAGCATGATGAGCGCCGCCTGATTGGCCGGCACCCGGGCCAGACCGAATTGCACGATGACGTTGGTCAACGCGATGGTGCAACCCAGCGCAAGCGCCACGGCCGCCGTGGCTGCACTCGACGTCAGCGCCGAGACAGCCGTCTGGCCGGTCACGACACCGCCGTCGAGCGGCAGCACCAGAAACCCGCCGACGACGCAGCCGAGATACAGCGTCCAGCTGCGCATTTCGGCACGAACGTCCGGCAACGCCTGACTGACGCGCCGCAACAGCACGTTATTCATCGCGAACGCGGCGCCGGCGATGGCCCCTGCCCACTCCCCGGGATTGTTCGGCACCGGCCACCCCAATTCGGGTGACCAGAGCATCAGCCCGGCGCCGCCGAGCGCCAGCGCGATCAGGCCCATGCCCCGAAGCCCCACGCGCTCGCCCAGCAGCCAGTGCGCGAACAGCGCGGTCCAAACGGGCGTGAGGTAAAAGAGGAGCAACACGCGCATGACGTGCCCGTGCGTGGTACCCCACACGAACGCCACATTGGTCGTGCCCCCGGCAAACGCAACGCCGACGAGCAGCCAGGACCAGCGCAGGGTGCGGAGCGAGCGGCGATATACGAGCGTGAGCAGCAAAAGGGCTACGCTTGCGGTGCAGATCTGCGCCGGGACCGCGGCTACGCCCCACTGGGCGAGCATCCGATAGGGGAACCAGGCGAGCCCCCAGACGGAAGACCCGATGAGAATGGCCAGGGCGGGCGCGGCCCGCGCGCCAAGGGAAGTGCCGGCACCGGACGCTGTCGTCTGGGGGCCGGGCGCGCCGTTTCCGGCTACGGTCATACTGTTGACTCCTGAAAAACCTGAGATACTCCGCAGACTTGCCCTATTGGCGCCTCGGAATGTGCTGAATTACGCGGCGGGCGCGTTTTGTGGGCGCCGTAACGGTATAATTTTCGCTTTGCCGATCTTGCCATTCTTGAACGCGTCCGGGAACCCCTTCGCGTGATGAAACGAATAAGCACGGGCCTATGTCCGGCTTGCGATTCGTCGAGTATGGTCAAGAACAGGCACGGTGTCGCCGAGCGCGCCGGCGCGTCTCAGATTTCGCCCAGCCGCCCGTCGCGGCCTCGGACGGTCCCGATTTTGTTTGCCGACGTCCCGAATTTGCCTTTGATTTGCCCTTGAACGGCGTCGCGAACCTTAGCCCTGAGTCTGTTTGAATCCAAGTGAACCCATTACTCGACAAGCTCCAGCCCTACCCGTTTGAACGTCTGAAGTCGCTCGTGGCCGACGTCACGCCCGCGAGCGGTTTCAAGGCCATCAGTTTCGGTATCGGTGAGCCCAAGCACCCGACGCCGCAGTTCATCAAGGAAGCCCTGATCGAAGGGCTGGGCGGCCTCTCGAACTACCCCGCGACCGCCGGCGGTGAACCGCTGCGCGCGGCCATCGCCCACTGGCTGGAGCGTCGCTACGCGCTGCCCAACGTGAATCCGGCCACCGAAGTGCTGCCGGTCACCGGGTCGCGCGAAGCCCTGTTCTCATTCGCACAGGCGGTCGTCGACGGCAGCAAGCCGGGCGCGCGCGTGCTCTGCCCGAATCCGTTCTACCAGATCTACGAAGGCGCCACGCTGCTTGCCGGGGCCACTCCGTATTACGCCGACAGCGACCCGGCGCGCAATTTCGCACCGGATTACGACGCCGTGCCGGCCGACGTCTGGCGCGATGTCCAGCTCGTCTACCTTTGCTCGCCCGGCAATCCGACCGGCGCGGTGCTGGGCCTCGCGGACTGGAAACGCCTGTTCGAGCTCTCGGACCAATACGGTTTCGTCATCGCCTCGGACGAGTGCTACTCCGAAATCTACTTCGACGAAGAACATCCGCCGCTGGGTGGGTTGGCTGCGGCGCACCAGTTGGGCCGGGGCTTCGAGCGCCTTGTCGTATTCTCGAGCCTGTCCAAGCGTTCGAACGTGCCGGGCATGCGCTCGGGCTTCGTCGCCGGCGACGCCGCCATCCTCAAGAAATTCCTGCTGTATCGCACGTACCATGGCTGCGCCATGAGCCCGGCCGTTCAGGCAGCGAGCATTGCCGCCTGGAACGACGAGGCTCACGTGCGTCTGAACCGCAGCAAATACCTCAAGAAATTCCAGACGGTCACGCCGATGCTCGCCGAAGTGCTGGACGTGCGTCTGCCCGATGCCGGCTTCTATCTGTGGGCGAGGGTCGACGCCCGAACCGGCCTGTCGGACACGGAATTCACGCGCCGGTTGCTGGCGCAATACAATGTGGCCGTACTGCCCGGATCGTATCTGGGACGAGCGGCACACGGCGCCAACCCGGCCGAGAACTATGTGCGCATCGCGCTCGTCGCCGATGTGGACGAATGCACCGAAGGCGCCCAGCGCATCGTGCAGTTCTGCCAATCCCTTTAATTCCAACTGCAACTGATTCTCGCCATGTCGCAACAACTGCAAACCACCATCGATCAAGCCTGGGAAAACCGCACCGAGATCTCCGCCAAGTCCGCCCCCGCCGAAGTGCGCGAGGCTGTCGCCCACGTCATCGCCGAACTGGACAAGGGTGCGCTGCGCGTCGCCCAGAAGCAGGACGGCCAGTGGATCGTGAACCAGTGGATCAAGAAGGCCGTGCTGCTGTCGTTCCGTCTGGAAGACAACGCCGTGATGCCTGCCGGCGGCTTCAGCCAGTTCTACGACAAGGTGCCGAGCAAGTTCGCCGACTACACGGCCGAAGACTTCGCACGCGGCGGCTTCCGCGTGGTGCCGCCGGCCGTGGCGCGTCGCGGCTCGTTCATCGGCAAGAACGTCGTGCTGATGCCGTCGTACACCAACATCGGTGCTTACGTCGACGAGGGCACGATGGTCGATACGTGGGCCACCGTCGGCTCTTGCGCCCAGATCGGCAAGAACGTCCACCTCTCGGGCGGCGTGGGCATCGGCGGCGTGCTCGAACCGCTGCAGGCCAACCCGGTCATCATCGAAGACAACTGCTTCATCGGCGCGCGCTCGGAAGTTGTGGAAGGCGTGATCGTCGAAGAAAATTCGGTCATCTCGATGGGCGTGTATCTGGGGCAGTCGACCAAGATTTACGACCGTGAGACCGGCGAAGTGCATTACGGTCGTGTGCCGGCCGGTTCGGTCGTCGTGCCGGGCAACCTGCCCTCGAAGGACGGCAAGTACAGCCTTTATTGCGCCGTGATCGTGAAGAAGGTCGACGCGCAAACGCGCGCCAAGACCGCCATCAACGATCTGCTGCGCGGCGAATAAGCCTGCGCCGGCTCGCGAGGCAAGCGCCCCAGCCTGTCAGGCGGCGTGCTTGCCTCGCCTTTTGTTTTGGCTTTGGTTTTAGCTTTAGTTTTGGCAATGGCGACTTCAGGAGTTCAGGCGATGACGGCTGTGCTGTACGGCATTCCCAACTGCGATACCGTGAAGAAGGCACGCACGTGGCTCGACGAGCACGGCGTGGCGTACGACTTTCACGACTTCAAGAAGGCGGGCGTGAACGACGCACTGCTTGGCACGTGGCTCGCTCAGGTGCCGCTCGCCACGCTGCTCAACCGCAAGGGCACGACGTGGCGCAAGCTCACGCCGGAACAGCAAGCTGCCGCCGCCGACGAATCGGTGGCACGCACCCTGATGATCGAAAACCCGTCGCTGATCAAGCGCCCGGTGCTGGTGGCCGACGGCAAGGTTTCCGTGGGCTTCACGCCCGACAGTTACGCTTCACGATTCTGATTTCATGACTTCCTCCCAAGGCGCCACGCTGGCGCTTACCGAGCAACTGATCGCCCGTCACTCGGTGACGCCCGAAGATCGCGACTGCCAGGCGATTCTGGCGCGCCGGCTCACGGCGATCGGCTTCGCGTGCGAGACCATCGCCTCGAACGGCGTGACCAACCTGTGGGCGGTCAAACGCGGCACGCGCGGCACCGACGGCAAGCTGCTCGTCTTTGCAGGCCACACCGACGTGGTGCCGACCGGCCCGGTCGAGCAATGGCATTCCGACCCGTTTGCACCGACGCATCGCGACGGCATGCTCTACGGGCGCGGCGCCGCCGACATGAAGACGTCGCTCGCTGCATTCGTCGTCGCCTCGGAGGAATTCGTTGCCCAACATCCCGATCACGCGGGCGCCATCGGCTTCCTGCTGACCAGCGACGAAGAAGGGCCCGCGACTGACGGTACCGTGAAGGTCGTCGAAGCGCTGCAGGCGCGCGGCGAGCGTCTGGATTACTGCGTGGTCGGCGAACCGACGTCCAGCCAGCGCCTGGGCGACATGGTCAAGAACGGCCGGCGCGGCTCGATGTCCGGCAAGCTCGTCATCAAGGGCGTGCAGGGCCACATCGCCTACCCGCATCTCGCAAAGAACCCCACTCATCTGTTCGCCCCGGCACTCGCCGAACTGACGCAGACGGTATGGGACGACGGTAACGAGTACTTCCCGCCCACCACCTGGCAGATTTCGAACATTCACGCAGGCACAGGCGCGACCAACGTCATTCCGGGTGAACTGACGGTGATGTTCAACTTCCGTTTCTCGACGGCCAGCACCTCCGACGGGCTCCAGCAACGCGTGCATGCGTTGCTTGACCGTCATGGCCTGACCTACACGCTCGACTGGTCGATCAGCGGCCAGCCGTTCCTCACGCCTCGCGGCGACCTGTCGGATGCCCTGTCGAGCGCCATTCGCGAGGAAACCGGGCTGGAAACGGAACTGTCGACCACGGGTGGCACGTCGGACGGTCGGTTCATCGCGCGCATTTGCCCTCAGGTCATCGAGTTCGGTCCGTGTAACGCGAGCATCCACAAGATCGACGAGCATATCGCCGTGGCCGATATCGAGCCGCTCAAAAATGTCTATCGTGGCGTGTTGACACGTCTGGTGGCTTGAGGCGTGAGAAGCAAACCCAACATGACGACTCAGACGACCCACCCTTTCCAGACGTTGCGCGATCTGCTGCGCTACGCCGTGTCGCGCTTCACGCAAGCCGAACTCGCGTTCGGCCATGGCACGGCCACCGCATACGACGAAGCCGCCTATCTGCTGTTGCATACGCTGCATCTGCCCATCGATACGCTCGATCCGTTTCTCGACGCTCGCCTGCTGCCCGACGAAATCGAGCGCGTGATCTCGGTCATCAATCGTCGCGCGGGTGAACGCGTTCCGGCGTCGTACATTACGAACGAAGCGTGGATGCACGGGCATCGCTTTTACGTGGACGAGCGCGTTATCGTCCCGCGCTCATTCGTCGGCGAACTGCTCGAAGACGGATTGCAGCCGTGGGTGAATCATCCAGAGGCCGTTACCGACGTTCTCGAGTTGTGCACGGGTTCGGGTTGCCTGGCGATTCTGGCTGCCGAGACGTTCCCGTCGGCGCAAATCGATGCGGTCGACATCTCGCCGGACGCACTCGCCGTTGCAAAGATCAATGTGGCCGACTACGGCCTCGAAGATCGTCTCGCCCTGCATCTCGGCGATCTGTACGCCCCGCTCCCGTCGGGCAAGCGCTACGAGGTCATCCTCACCAATCCGCCGTACGTCAACGAAGGGTCGATGCAAGTGCTGCCGGCGGAGTATCGTCATGAGCCGCGCCTCGCGCTGGCCGGTGGCGACGACGGCATGGATGTGGTTCGCCGCATCATTTCAGGCGCTCGCGAACATTTGACGGATGATGGCGTGCTCGTGGTGGAGATCGGCAATGAGCGGCCCTTCGTGGAAGCGGCGTTCCCGGATCTGCCGATGACGTGGCTCGCCACGAGCGCGGGCGACGACATGGTGTTTCTCGTGCACGCCGCCGATCTGCCGTAGCGCCTCACGGGCTGACGCCCTCTATCCGACAGCGCGCTTGCAGGGGGCGCACGGGCTCGCACGTTCGAGACGGGGCGAGCCCTCGCCCAGGACCTCGCCTAAATTCACGCACCCCGGTTACACTCGGGTTCCCGAGTCGTCGCGACTCACGGCATGGAGGAAGGTTGTCCGTCATGGTGCTCAATTGGCTCGACGTCGGCTTTGCCGTCGCCTGTATCCACGCACTGGGGATTGCCGCCGCGATCCATGCCGTTCTGACAGTGCGCACCTCGCAAGGCGCCGTGGCGTGGGCAGTGTCGCTCGTGACGATGCCTTATCTCACGCTCATCCCCTACCTGTTTCTCGGACGCTCGAAATTCATTGGCTATGTCGAGGCACGTCGCGCGCGCAACGAGGCGTTGCAGTCGCGCATGGGCGAGACGCAGTGGAGTGGCGAGCCGCCCGTAGCCATGGAGGCCCATCCGGAGTTCGCGGCGCTCACCGCCATGACGGGCATGTCATTCGTGGCAGGCAATCGCGTGCGGTTGCTGGTGAACGGCCGCGCAACGTTCGATGCCATCTTTGCCGCGATCGACCGCGCACGCGATTACGTTCTCGTGCAGTTCTTCATCGTGAAGGACGACGCCCTCGGGCGCGCCCTCGCCGCCCGGTTGCTCGCGCGTGCGGCCACCGGCGTGAAGGTCTATTTCCTTTACGACAGCATCGGCAGTCACGATCTGCCGCGCAGCTATTGCGAGAAGTTGCGTCAGGGTGGCGTGCAGGTGCACGAGTTTGCGGCCAAAAAACGCGGCATCGTCGTCAACCGGTTCCAGCTCAATTTCCGCAATCATCGCAAGATCGTCGTGATCGACGGCAATGAAGCGTTCACAGGCGGGCACAACGTCGGTGTCGAGTATCTGGGCGAAAAGCCGCCGCTGGCCCCCTGGCGCGATACGCATATCTCCGTGCGCGGCCCCGCAGTGGTGGGCATTCAGCGTGCATTCGCCGAAGACTGGCACTGGTGCACGGGCACGGTGCCGGAGCTCAACCGTCAGCCCGCCGCTTCGGGCGAAGATATGCATTGTCAGGTCGTGCCGAGCGGCCCGGCCGACCGGCTGGAAACGTCCTCGCTCTTTTTCGTCACGGCGATCAATGCCGCGCAAAAGCGCGTTTGGCTGACCACGCCGTATTTCGTGCCGGACGAAGCCGTCTTCTCGGCGCTGCGGCTCGCCGTGCTGCGCGGCGTGGACGTGCGCCTGCTGATCCCGGACCGGGCAGACCACTATGTCGTGTTCGAAGCCACCACGTCGTATGCCTATGAGGCGGCACGCAGCGGCATCAACGTGTATCGCTATCACCATGGCTTCATCCATCAGAAGGTCGTGCTGGTCGACGACAGCGCCGCCGCTGTGGGCAGCGCCAATCTCGACAACCGTTCGTTCCGCCTGAACTTCGAAATCATGCTGCTGACGGTCGATCGCGGTTTCGCGGACGATGTCGCCTACATGCTGACCAACGACTTCGAACACGCCACGCTGCTCAACAAGGACGACTTCCGGAAGATTCCGACATGGCGTCAGATCGTGATGCGCGTTTCGCGCCTTTTCGCGCCGATTCTGTAAGCATCGGCCCCTACGGCATCGCATTCGGGCGGCCAGACCGGTAAAATGCCGTTTTGCCGTCCGCGGCGCGTTTTACGCCAGGTCAACCGCAATGCCTTAGCCGTCTGCACCTACGCAGGCGGCGTTTGCGCCCCGCGCCGTACCGGACGAACCGACCTGCTTTACCTTCGGCCTTTTTCGTGATCCGATTCGAACACCTCAGCCTCGCGCGCGGCACCAAGCCGCTTTTCGAGGACACCTCCGTGACGCTCAATCCGGGCGAGCGCGTCGGCCTCGTCGGCGCCAACGGCGCAGGCAAGTCCACCCTCTTCGCGCTGCTGCGCGGACAATTGCACGCCGATGGCGGTGATGTCTTCGTTCCCAGCGGATGGCGCGTTGCGCACGTGATGCAGGAAACCCCGGCGGTCGAGCGCACCGCCCTCGACTACGTGCTTGACGGCGACACGCGCCTGCGTGAAATCGAAGCCACCATCGCTGCCGCCGAGGCCGCGCACGACGGCCACACCCAGGCGGAGGCGCACGCCGCCTTCGCCGACGCCGACGGCTACACGGCGCCCGCACGCGGCGAAGCCCTGCTGCTCGGCCTGGGTTTCACGCTCGCACAAACACAGTTGCCCGTGGCCAGCTTTTCCGGCGGATGGCGCATGCGCCTGAATCTGGCGCAGGCGCTGATGTGCCCGTCCGACCTGCTGCTGCTCGACGAACCGACCAACCACCTCGACCTCGACGCCATCGTCTGGCTCGAAGACTGGCTCAAGCGCTATCAGGGCACGTTGATCGTCATTTCGCACGACCGCGAATTTCTGGACGAAGTCTGTAACGTCACGCTGCACATCGAGAATCAACAGATCAAGCGCTACGGCGGCAACTACAGCCAGTTCGAAATCCTGCGCGGCCAGCAACTGACGCTGCAACAGAGCGCCTTCGAAAAGCAGAAGAAGACGATTGCCCATCTGGAATCGTTCATTACGCGCTTCAAGGCCAAGGCGTCGAAGGCACGTCAGGCGCAAAGCCGCATGAAGGCGCTCGAGAAGATGGAGCGGATCGCGCCCGCGCACGTGGCGTCGCCGTTTACGTTCGAATTCCGCCCGGCCGATAGCGCGCCGAATCCGATGCTCGTGCTCGAAGCGGTGCGTTGCGGCTATCACCTCGACGACGACAGTGAAAAGGTCATCCTGCCGCACGTCATGATGTCGGTGCAGAACGAACAGCGCATCGGCTTGCTCGGTGCGAACGGTCAGGGCAAGTCGACGCTGATCAAGACCCTCGCCGGCACGCTCGCGCCGCTGGCGGGTACGGTCAAGACCGGCAAGGGCCTGCAGATCGGCTACTTCGCGCAGCATCAGGTCGAGACACTGCGCCATGACGACTCGCCGTTGCAGCACTTGCAACGCCTCGCGCCCGATACGCGCGAGCAGGAATTGCGCGACTTTCTCGGCGGCTTCAACTTCCGTGGCGACATGGCGACGGCGTCGATCGCGCCGTTCTCCGGTGGCGAGAAGGCACGTCTGGCGTTGGCGCTCATCATCTGGCAAAAGCCGAACCTGCTGTTGCTGGACGAGCCGACCAACCACCTGGATCTCGAAACACGCCACGCGCTCACGATGGCGCTCGCGCAATTCGATGGCACGCTGATTCTGGTCTCGCACGATCGACATCTGTTGCGCGCCACGACGGACCAGTTCCTGTTGGTCGCGGGTGGCGAAGTCAAGCCGTTCGACGGTGACCTCGACGACTATCGCGACTGGCTGCTGCAACATGCCGCAGATCAGCGCGCGGCGGCTCGCGAAGCGGGCATCGGTAGCGGCGACGGCGCGAGCGCCGAGGATGGCGTCAACCGCAAAGATCAGAAGCGCGCCGAGGCACAGGAGCGCCAGCGTTTGTCGCAATTGCGCAAGCCGATTCAGCGAAAGATCGACAAGCTCGAAGCGTCGATGGGCACGCTCTCGGATCAGAAGGCGAAGCTCGATGCCATTCTGGCCGATAGCAGCACGTACGAGGAGTCGAAGAAGACGCTGCTGACGGATAGCCTCAAGCAGCAGGCGGAGGTCGCCGCCAAGCTCGCGGAGGTCGAAGCCGAATGGCTCGAAGCCCAGGAGGCGCTTGAGCAAATCGTCTGAGGCCCGCTTCCGGGGGCTTCAGGGGCTGAAGGGTGCTTCCGGGCGCTCATGACGACGCATGACGACGCATGACGGCTTATGCCCCCGCTCGGGCACCCAGGTGCTTGAGCGCCGAGCAAACGACAAGCCCGGTCATCCGACCGGGCTTTTCTTTGTCCTCGCCAGTCGCAGCGACACAGGTTCGACTACAACCCCGCGACCACGGAAATCGCTTGCTCAAGGCGGTCGACGGCATGCACCTCCAGTCCGTCGATCGGCTGTTTCGGCGCATTCGCTTTCGGAATGATCGCAATCGAGAAGCCAAGTTTGGCGGCTTCCTTGAGGCGATCCTGACCGCGCGGGCTCGGCCGGATTTCGCCCGCCAGCCCCACCTCACCGAACGCCACGATGCCGCGCGGCAACGGCTTGTTGCGCAGCGACGAGTGAATCGCAAGCAACACCGCCAGATCGGCGGCAGGTTCGGTGATCTTGACACCGCCAACGGCGTTCAGAAACACGTCCTGATCGAAGCAGGCGATGCCCGCATGCCGATGCATCACGGCAAGCAACATCGCCAGGCGATTCTGCTCCAACCCGACGGCAAGGCGCCGCGGGTTCGGCACCTGCGCCGTATCGACCAGCGCCTGCACTTCTACGAGCAGCGGACGTGTGCCCTCTTGCGTGACCAGCACACAGGAACCCGGCACACTTTGCTCGTGCTGCGAGAGAAACAGGGCCGACGGATTGGCCACGCCTCGCAGCCCCTTCTCCGTCATGGCGAACACGCCCAGCTCGTTCACGGCACCGAAGCGGTTCTTGAACGCACGGACGAGACGATACGACGAATGCGTGTCCCCCTCGAAGTACAAGACCGTATCGACGATATGTTCGAGCACGCGCGGCCCGGCGAGGCTGCCCTCCTTCGTCACATGACCGACCATGATGACGGTGACACCGCTTTGCTTGGCCGTGCGCGTCAACTGCGCAGCACACTCGCGTACCTGCGCCACCGATCCGGGGGCCGACGTCAGCGCCTCGGAATAGATCGTCTGAATCGAGTCGATGACCACGACATCCGGTTTCTCCGATTCGATGGCACCGAGAATTTTCTCCAGCTGGATTTCGGCGAGCAGGTCAAGCTCACCGCCGCCTTCCCCCGCCGCGCCAAGCCCGAGCCGCTGCGCGCGCAAGGCAATCTGCGCACCCGACTCTTCGCCACTGACGTACAGCGCTCGCCGCTCACGCGCCAGATGGGCGAGCGACTGAAGCAGCAGCGTCGACTTGCCGATGCCGGGATCGCCACCGATCAGCACCACGCCGCCCGCCACGAGACCACCGCCCAGGACACGATCGAACTCGCTCACACCGCTGGAAAAACGCGGCACGTCGGACGCCTCGATCTCGGCGAGCTTGCGCACCGGGGTACTCTTGGCCAACGCCTGATAGCGATGCCCGGTGGACGTCTCCGCAACAGACTCGACGAGCGTATTCCACCCGTTGCAGTTGGGGCACTGCCCCGCCCATTTGGGCGTCTGCCCCCCACACTCGGTACAGATATAGACGGTCTTGGCTTTAGCCATGCAGCAATTCCTGTGGTGGCACTCAGAAGGCGTGAACCGGCACGCGACGTGCCACGGCACACATCAGTTCATACCCGAGTGTGCCCGCCGATGCCGCGACGTCGTCGATGCAAAGTCCCCGGCCCCACAGCGTCACGGGCGTACCAACGCGTGCCTGGGGCACGGGCGTGAGATCGACGGAGAGCATGTCCATCGATACGCGCCCGATCGTGCGCGTTGGCACGCCATCGACGAGAATCGGCGTGCCGGTGGGGGCCACGCGCGGATAACCGTCCGCATAGCCACACGCGACGGTGCCCACGCGCATTGGTGCATCCGCCGTGAACACGCTGCCGTAGCCGACCGAGCCGCCGGCAGGCACGTCCTGAATGCCGATCAGTTCGCTCTCGAGCGTCATCGTCGGCTGGAGATCGAGTTCGGCGGCCGTGACTTCGAGGCCTTTCGGCGACGAGCCGTAAAGCATGATGCCGGGACGCACCCATGCCCCATGCGCGCCCGGATGAAACAGCGTGGCCGCCGAGTTCGACAGACTGCGCTCGCCGGGCACGTCGCGAGCGCCGCGCTCGAATGCTTCCATCTGATGCGCAATGCCGCGCTCGCCATCGGCATCCGAGAAATGCGTCATGAGCACGATCTGGCTGACGCCCGGAATGGCGCGTGCACGTTCCCAGGCAGCGCGAAAACGATCGGGCGCAAAACCGAGACGGTTCATGCCCGAGTTCATCTTGAGCTGTACGTTGAGCGGCTTGCTCAGACGCGCGGTCTCCAGCATACGCAGCTGTTCGTCGCTATGGACGGTCGTCGTCAGACCGTACTTGTCGACGATCGCGAGATCTTCGGGCTTGAAGAATCCTTCGAGCAACAGAATGGGGCCGGCCCAGCCGAGTTCGCGCAAACGCACCGCTTCCTCGAGGTCGAGCAGGCCGAATCCGTCGGCGTCGCGCAATCCGGGATACGCGTTCTCGATGCCGTGCCCATAGGCATTGGCCTTGACCACAGCCCAGACCTTGGCGTTGGGGGCATGGCGGCGTGCGACGTCGAGATTATGGGCGAGTGCTGCGGTATGAATCGAAACTTTGATTGGACGAGGCATGGCGGGAATCGAATCGTAGGAGAAGCTCGCCAGCACAGGCCGGCGGCATAACGCATCGGCATATTTTCGTGTTATAAAGCCGTGCGCACAACTTGTTTTGCCGAAATCTTTATCCCGATAACAATATCGGTCTCAGACCGAGGGCGACCGGGCGCCCGACACGGGGGCTTCAAGACCGAACATACGGTCCAATAGCGACATTTGCATGGCCGATGAGCGCAGATACCCCTGTGTTTAAGCCCGGTTTCTTCCCGTATGGGTATCCCTGGGGGATACCGCGGATGCCGACAACCGAGACACGCAAGTTTTACGCCGCACGGGATCGACTCAAGTACCGATGAAGAAAGGCTTTTATACCATCATGGCCGCGCAGTTTTTTTCGTCGCTGGCCGACAATGCATTGCTCATTGCTGCAATCGCACTCCTGAAAGATCTGCATTCCCCGCAGTGGATGACACCGCTGCTCAAACTCTTCTTCGTTCTCTCTTACGTCATTCTCGCCGCCTACGTCGGGGCGTTTGCCGACTCGATGCCCAAGGGCAAGGTCATGTTCATCAGCAACTCGATCAAGGTCGCCGGTTGCCTGATGATGTTGTTCGGCTCACATCCGCTCATTGCATACGGCGTAGTGGGATTCGGCGCCGCCGCCTATTCGCCCGCGAAATACGGCATTCTCACCGAGCTGCTTCCCGCCGAACGGCTCGTGGCGGCCAATGGCTGGATTGAAGGACTCACCGTCAGTTCGATCATTCTCGGCACTGTGCTCGGCGGTGCGCTGATCAGTCCGCACATCTCCCAATGGGTGCTGCTTCACACCCCTGAGGTGATCAACTCGCCGGCCATGGCCGCGATGATCGTCATCATGGGGATTTACGTGATCGCGGCACTGTTCAATCTGCGAATTCCCGACACCGGCGCACGCTATGCGCGTCAGGAACGCAACCCGATCAAACTCGTGTCCGATTTCGCCGATTGCTTCGTCACGCTGTGGCGCGACAAGCTTGGCCAGATTTCGCTGGCCGTCACCACGTTGTTCTGGGGCGCCGGCGCCACACTGCAATTCATCGTGCTTCGCTGGGCCGAGAAGGCGCTCGGCATGACGCTCTCCGAAGGGGCGATCCTGCAAGCGGTGTCGGCCGTCGGCGTGGCCATCGGCGCCATCGTCGCCGCCTCGCGCATTCCGCTCAAGCGCTCGCTGTCGGTGCTGCCGGTCGGCATCGCCATGGGCATTGCCGTCATGGCCATGGCCTTCTTCTCGAAGGATCTCCTGCCGTGGGGCACCGAGTGGAAGGTGCCGCTGTATCTGATCATCTCGTACATCTTCCTCATCATCGTGGGCGCGCTCGCAGGTTTCTTCGTGGTCCCGATGAACGCCCTGCTCCAGCACCGCGGTCACGTGCTGCTATCGGCGGGCCACTCCATCGCCGTGCAGAACTTCAACGAGAATCTCTCGGTGCTCATCATGCTGTGCCTCTATGCGCTACTGATCTGGTTCAACGTGCCGGTGGGTGTCGTCATCATTCTGTTCGGTGTTTTCGTCTCAGGCACGATGTGGCTCGTCATGAAGCGTCACCAGGCCAATCAGCGCGAATTCGACTCGGTGGCGCTCATTGGCGAAGTCAAGCATTGATATGAATTTGCCTCAGTCGTCGCACACGTCACCCATTCCCATCGCCCTGACCATTGCCGGCTCCGATTCCGGCGGTGGCGCCGGGATTCAGGCGGACCTCAAGACGTTCTCAGCACTCGGCGCTTACGGCGCCAGCGTGATCACGGCGCTCACCGCACAGAACACGCAGGGTGTTACGGGCATTCACACGCCACCCGCGAGTTTCGTGACGGCGCAAATGGACGCCGTCTTTCAGGATCTGGATGTCGATGCCGTGAAACTCGGCATGCTCGCGAACGCCGACGTTGTACGCGCCGTGGCCGCCGGATTGCGCCAGTACAAGCCCCGGTTCGTGGTACTCGACACGGTCATGATTTCGAAGAGCGGTCACGCGCTGCTGCAACCGGATGCCGTTGCCGCACTGCGCGACGAACTGCTGCCGCTTGCCGATCTGATCACGCCCAACCTCCCGGAAGCCGCTGCGTTGCTGGGCGTGGACGCGGCGACGGATGAGCACGAAATGGAGCGCCAGGCGCAAGCCCTGCGTGCGCTGGGTGCACGCAACGTGCTCGTCAAAGGCGGCCACCTTGCCGGCGATCTCAGCCCCGACTGGCTCGTGAGCGCCGCCGGCGTCGAGCGCTTCACGGCGCCGCGCATTGCCGCGCACAACACGCACGGCACGGGCTGCACGTTGTCTGCCGCGCTCGCAGCACTGCGTCCGCGTCGCAACGACTGGTCGGACACTGTGCGCGACGCCAAGGCCTATCTCAACGGCGCGCTGGCCGCCAGCGACGAGTTGCGCATCGGCAAGGGGATCGGCCCTGTCCACCACTTCCATGCGGTGTGGCGCAAGGACTGACGGCCAGGCATACGACAACGCTCAGATCGACGGGGCACCATCGTCTGCCGTCTGCGCCAGCGCGCGCCGTGCGGCGGCGTCCGCGCGTTCGCGCAGCTCTTCAATGCGGTGCCGCGCACGCGGGGCCCAGAAGTCGGGGACGATGAAGCCGCGCTCGCATTCGAACCAGTCGCTCGCGCCGTCAGCCGGTACGTCACCCCCTTGATCGTTACGTGCGCGTCGCATCAACGACACGATCAACAAGGGTTCTGCAACGCCACGCTCTCGCCAGTGCGACTCGATCCGCACACGCATGGCATCGAGCGGCAGCGCGCCGGACGCCGCCACACGTGCCGGCGCAAGCCAACGCGCACGAGGCAGCATGGCCCACGCCCGAGCTTGCTGCGGCGTTTGCTGTGAAGTGTGTCGTGTCATTCGCTGGGCATGCGCCCACCATTCGTCCAGCGTTGCCCACCAGCCGCGACCGTGCGTCTCGGACGCCACTTGCGGCAACGTCCCGCGCTGCCCCAGCGGATGGAACAACCATCCCTTGAGATACACCTGCGGCAACCACGGCCCGGCAGCAGGCAACGCGCTGCGCGCTGCGTCGAGCGAGGTCAGACGCAATTGATGCCCGAGCAACCTCGCCACCTTGTCGGCGAGACTGTCGGCGAGATTCGGCCCCAGCCAATGAAACTGAATCGCTCGCTCATCGAGCATGGCCGACGCACCCGAGCCGGGTTCCGGTGGGACGAACAGATACAGCTTCACCGCCAGCTCCCAATGCAGCAACTGGCGATCCATACGGCGCGCCAGAAGGAAGTCGCACTCGCCCAGTGTCATGTTGCCGCGACGCGCGTCGCGCACCTGCAAACCCGCCGCAAGCAGGTCGAAGCGTGGATTGTGGAGCAACGCAAAATGCAACAGCTGCTCAGCGTAACGCCCTAACCGGTGACTTTCGCCGCGCGCGAGCATGTCGCGCAACGGTTCCGGATCGGCGTCGCAAGCGAGGAGCCAATCGTGCAGAAAGCGGGAATGGAAGACGGGTTCCGAGATGCCGCTAGGCGTGTCGGGTGGCCCACCCAACGGTGAGGCGACAGCGTCATCGGCCGCTGCCTGCACGCTGTCGAAATGGGCGAGCGCCGCCGGAAACCGCGCGGCGCTCAGCAAATCGGCGGACAACAGCAACCACGCGAGGTCGCGCACTGGCGCCTCGCGCAGGGCTTCGATCAGTTCGCCGTAGGCTTGTTGTCCGGAGTCGTTTCGCACACTGCCTCGTAGGTAGCCCGCGCCAGGCACCAATCCGTCCAGGCCTTGGCCTTGTCGGGCAGACTGCGCAACAGATACGCCGGATGGTATGTCACGATCACCGGCACCCCTTCGTACTCGTGCACACGCCCGCGCAGGCTCGCGATGCTCGCCTGCGTGCGCAGAATGCTCTGCGCCGCGAAGCGCCCCATCACCACGATCACGCGCGGCTTGAGCAGCGCGACCTGTCGCTTCAGATACGGCTCGCAGCTCGCCACTTCATCGGCTTCGGGATCGCGATTGTTCGGCGGTCGGCACTTCAACACGTTCGCGATGTAGACGTTCTCGCCTCGCTTGAGGGCCGATGCACGCAGCATGTTGTCGAGCAGCTTGCCCGCCTGGCCGACAAACGGTTCGCCCTGCAAGTCTTCCTGTTGTCCCGGCGCCTCACCCACCAGCAACCAATCGGCTTCGCGATCGCCAACACCGAACACGGTCTGCGTGCGCTTTTCGCACAGACCGCACAATCGGCAATTGGCGACGCGCTCGGTGAGCGCGTCCCAATCCAGCGTTTCGACACCCGGCAACAGCGCTCGCGACGGCGCCACCTCATGCGCGTCGCGCACGATCGACCAGAGTGCAGCATCGGCGGCGGCATCGCCATCGCCATATCCATCGCTGTCGAGCCACATCGGCACGTCGTCGGGCGGCATGTCAGTGTCACGCCGGTTGCCCGCTCGTGCAGCCGGCGCCGAGGGGGCTTCCCGTCTCGGGGAGGACGACATCGCGCCGTCGAACGCAGCAGCCTGGGAAGCGACTTGTGAAGCGGACTGTGAAGCGGACCGTGAAGCGGCCGGTGAGGCGGATCGCGTCGCTCCTACAGGCGCCACCTCTGACGTCACGTCCCAGGGGGGTAGATCCTTGCTGCGGGCGCCGGGCGAGGACATGGGAGCGGCCAGCGTTGCCACGCCCCCATCATCCTCCAGGCCAACGGCTGCGGCGGACGCCACCATTGCGGCATTCGAAGCCTTCTCAGCATTCGCCACGGCGTCATTGGACATCCACACCGGCCAGAGCCCGAACTCTTCCAGAATCGCTTTAGGCCACGGCACGATCGGTCTCCCAGGACAGGCGCATCACGATAGCGTCCTCACGACGCCCGCTCGCCGGATAGTATCCCTTGCGTCGGCCGATCTGCTCGAAACCGAAACGCTCATAAATGCGCAGTGCGCGCATGTTCGACGGACGCACCTCCAGCAGCACGCCGCCCATGCCCAGCTCTCGCGAGACACGCACCACTTCCTGCAGCAATTGCACGCCCAGCCCGTTGCCCTGCATTTCGGGCGCGACACAGACGTTGAGCAGATGCGACTCGTCGACCACCGGCATCAGCAAAAAATAGCCGAGCAACGTACCGTCGACGGCCCGCAGGCAAACACCAAGGTGCCCCGCGTCGAGCGAGTCGGCGAAGTTCTGACGCGTCCAGGGAAACGGGTACGCCCGCACTTCGACCGCGACGACTTCGTCGAGATCGGCCAGCGTCATGGGCGAATAATGGTTGGGTCCGGCCTGACGCATCAGGACGCCCCCTTGCCGTCGGCCCGAGCCGCATCCGGCGTTGCCGCCTGACTTGCAGCCAGCTTGATCGCCTCGCGCTCAGCCGTCGTTTGCGCCACCTTGTTGCGAATGTAGACGGGCATCGCGCGATCGGCCGCAATGGCCTCGCCTCGCGCAAACGCCCGCGCCGCCAGCTCGGCGACGTAACGGGCGCGCGGCATGGCGTCGGCCAGCACGGCTTGCGCCCGCGTACTCGCATGCAAACGTTCGCCGAAGGCCGTCACCGCGTTACCGGCAACAACGAATTCGGCGTCCGGCGCGCGCACCTGCTCCGCGGCATCGAGCGACGGCGCCTGGATCTCGCGCCAGTCGCCGCAGACGTCGTCCCACTGATAATCGGCCCAATACGCCTCGTTCATGCGTGCATCGAGCGCGACGAGCACGCGCTCGGTACCGACGCGCATGGCACGGGCGGCCTGCGCGCAGGCAAGGAGCGTTCCGACGGGCACTACCGGCAGTCCGGCGCCGAAGGCCAATCCCTGTGCAACGCCGCAAGCGGTGCGCAGCCCGGTAAACGAGCCGGGACCGGCGCCAAACGCGATGGCATCGCATTGCGCCAACGTCACACCGGCCTCGCGAAGCACTTCACGGGCCGCAGGGAGAATATGCGTACTGGAGACGGGGCCGGTATCGAGATGGCGCTCGACGACAAGCGCGCTCGCGTGACTGGCAGGATCATGACGGTACACGGCAACCGAGCAGAACTCGGTCGAGGTGTCGAGGGCGAGAAGCGTAATCGAAGACATGGCGCTATTGTAATCGGGCGCGCGGCGCGCGACCTAGCGAGATCGCATGTGCGCAAGGCATCTCTCAAATCCAGGCGGCACCAGCGCCGCACACCCACAGCAAATCACCGCCCAGCAAGGCTTCTTCACTCCGTGCAAATCCGAACGTGCATTTTCCAAAAAATGGGTATATAATGCGCGCTTCGCCTCGCGGGACCCAACGTAATTCCCGTCTGGCGACGAAAAACCGCGTTTTGCCCCAATCCTGTGATAAGCCGCTGTAGTTCTTGCCGGTACTGGCGTTCTTAGGAACGACCCGCCACCGTCCCCTGGCTTACGATACGGATTTCGATCCGCTTTCTGCCCCATCCGCGATTTGCTTCCTGCTTGCGACGAATTGGGTTTGCCGATTGGCGCCAACGCCCCGACATAACCTTACAATCCGCAAGAGGATTCATGGAACAGCACTCCAAGCTGTCTGCCATCGCGCAGACGTATTTTCCTTCGTCCGAAGAAAACGAAAAGCCCATCGTTGAAGTCGCCAGCGACGACGACGGCAAGCCCACGTTCGCCGAACTCGGCCTGAACGAAGCCATTCTCGCAGCACTGACCACCGCCGGTTACACGCACCCGACGCCCGTGCAGCAGCGCGCGATTCCCGCCGCGCTCGCCGGTCGTGATCTGCTCGTGTCGAGCCCGACGGGCTCCGGCAAGACCGCCGCCTTCATGTTGCCCGCCATCCACCGCTTCGCAGAAATGCAGGCCAAGGGCGAGCTGAACAATCGTGCGCCGGCCGCACACCCGCGCAATCAACCGGCCGCCCCGGGCGAAAAGCCGCGCAAGGGCCAGCGCGTTCGTCGCGTTGCAGCGCAACCGCTGCTGCTCGTGCTCACGCCCACGCGTGAACTGGCGCAACAGGTGTCGACCGCTGCCGATACGTACGGCAAGCAACTGCGCCGTCTGCGCACGGTGAGCATTCTGGGCGGCATGCCCTACCCGCGTCAGCTCGAAATGCTGGCCAAGCAACCCGAAATCATCGTGGCAACGCCGGGCCGTCTGCTCGACCACATCTCCAGCGGCAAGATCGATCTGTCGCAGTTGATGATGCTCGTGCTCGACGAAGCCGACCGCATGCTCGACATGGGCTTCATCGACGACATTCAGACCATCGTCGACGCCACGCCGCAAACGCGCCAGACGCTGCTGTTCTCGGCAACGATCGACGGCCGCATGGGCGAAATCACGCGCCGCCTGCTTCGCGATCCGGAAACCATCGAGATCACGCGCAGCAACGACCAGCGCACCAACGAAAACATCGAGCAAACGCTGCACTATGTGGACGACCGTGCCCACAAGGATCGTCTGCTCACGCACCTGCTCGGCAACGACTCGCTCGATCAGGCCATCGTGTTCACGTCGACCAAGCGCGACGCAGACCTGCTGGCCGACCAACTCGAACAAGCCGGTTTCGACAGCGCAGCACTTCACGGCGACATGCCGCAGGGCGTGCGTAACCGTACGCTGCGCGCCCTGCGCGAGCGCCGTGTTCGCGTGCTCGTGGCGACCGACGTGGCCGCGCGCGGCATCGACGTGCCGGGCATCACGCACGTGTTCAACTATGACTTGCCGAAGTTTGCGGAAGACTACGTCCACCGTATCGGCCGTACGGGCCGTGCCGGTCGTCGTGGCGTGGCCGTGAGCCTCGCGGCACACGCCGAAATCGGCGCCGTGCGTCGCATCGAACGTTATACGCGTCAGCCGCTGCCGGTGAATGTCGTGGCCGGTTTCGAGCCGCGCCGCTCGCCGCCGAAGGCGGGTGCAGGTGGCAAGCGCCCGGGTCAGGGCCGCGGCGGCTACGGCAATCGTGGCAACGGTGGCAATGGCGGTGGTCGCTGGAGCAACAGCGGCCCGCGTCAGGGCAGCGGTGGTTATGGTGGCGACAATGGCGGCTATCAGGGCGGTCAGCGTTTTGGCGGCAACAAGCCGGCCGGTACGTTCGAACGTCGTGAGTCCAGCGGCTATCAGGGCGGGTACCAGCAACGCGACGGTGGCAATGGCGGCAATGGCGGGAGCAATGGCTTCTCGACCGGCGCGTCCACGGACCGCTTCGAGCGTCGTTCGCCGCGCCCGTTCGACGGCAACCGCCAGGACCGCGGCGGCCGTTCGTTCGAAGGCGGCTATCGTCAGGATCGCGGCACGCGCAGCTTCGACGGCCAGCGTCAGGATCGTGGCGGTTACGGCAACCGCAGCACCGGTGGCAACGGTGGCGGCTTCAACAAGCGCCGCGGCGACTAAGCCATCTGAGCGGTCAAATGTCGGCGAGATCTGAATCGCTCGGATCTCGCGCAAAACGACACGCGCCAAGGCGCACAAAAAACCCCTGCACTGACAGTCGTCGATGCAGGGGTTTTTGTTTATCAGCGCTGCAACGGCTTGCGACCCGTCGCTCACGCCCGCTAGTCCGCGCCAAACCGGTCGGTGGACTCGATCAGCCAGTGCAGGATGGTCGGCTCGCTGAAGGCATGCCCCGCGTCCGGCGCCCAGTAGAAATCGGCTTCAGGCCATGCTTTATGCAAATCCCAGGCAGTGCGCGCAGGCGTCGCGATATCGTAGCGGCCCTGCACGATCACGCCGGGAACATCGCGCAAGACATGCGCGCCGCCGATCAGCTGATTGGGCTTGAGAAAGCCATCGTGGACGAAATAGTGATTTTCGATGCGGGCAAATGCAATCGCGTAGTGCGGGTCGCCGAACGCATCGGCAAGCTGATCGTCCGGCAGGAGGGTGATGGTGCTGCCCTCCCACATGCTCCATGCGCGCGCCGCCTCGACACGCACCGCTTCGTCCCGATGCGTGAGTCGCTTCTGATAGGCCCGCATGAGATCGCCGCGCTCTTCGAGGGGAATCGGCGCCAAAAACTTCTCCCAACGATCCGGAAACAACCACGACGCACCTTTCTGGTAGTACCAGTGCACCTCTTCGCGTCGCACCGTAAAGATGCCGCGCACGATCAGTTCGCTCACGCGATCGACGTGCGCCTGCGCATACGCCAGCGCGAGCGTGCTGCCCCACGAGCCGCCGAAGACGAGCCATCGCGCATAGCCGAATTTCGTGCGCAACGCTTCGATATCGTCGACGAGATCCCACGTCGTGTTGTAGTCGAGGCTTGCATGCGGCAACGAGCGCCCGCACCCGCGCTGATCGAAGAGCGTGATGCAGTACTTCGCCGGATCGAACAAGCGTCGATGTTCCGACGAACATCCCCCGCCGGGGCCGCCATGCAGAAACACTGCGGGCTTGCCCTTCGGATTGCCGCAGCGCTCCCAATAGATGCGGTGCCCGTTGCCGACATCGAGCATGCCGCTCTCGAAGGGTTCGATGGGCGGATACAACCCACGCAGCGACGCCGGAATGGCCTCAACGACCTTGCCGGGCCCGCGCGGCAGGCGTGATGACGCAACCGTGCGCGCAGTGGTAGGGTCCGCAACCTCAGGAAGATCGGGAATATCGGGAGACATCGGCATCCTCACGTGAACAATGACCTGGCTTGATACGTCCGAACCATCGGCGCGGACGAGTAGGACGAGGACCACTACGTCAAAGTTCAGTGTAGCGCGGCGCCTCAAACAAGACAAAGCAAGCCAAAAGCAAAATGGGACGATGTCACCATCGTCCCAATGCGGCGTCTTGCCGGACATCGCCCGCGCGAGGCGACTAGCGTCCGAAATATCGCGAAGCCATCAGACCGGCCATCAAACCGACCATTAGACCTCTTCGTACAACGGCAGCGTGAGGAAATCGACGAAATCCTCGCTCGTGCTCATCTGCTCGAAGATCACGGCCGCGCGGTCGTACGTCGGCGCCACCTGCCCCACGAGTTCCTTGATGTTGGCAAGCTCCTGCGGAATCAGCTCGCGCACCAGCTCGGCGGTGACCTTGCGGCCATCTTCGAGCTTGCCCTTCGGCGAGCGAATCCACTGCCACACCTGCGAGCGCGAAATTTCGGCCGTGGCGGCATCTTCCATCAGATTGTGGATGGGCACGCAGCCGTTGCCCGCTAGCCATGCCCCCAGATAGTGGATGCCGACGTTGATGTTGTTGCGCAGCCCCGCTTCCGTGATCGGCGCCTCCGGCTTGAACTCGAGCAGATCACGGCCTTTGATGTTCACGTCGTCGCGCTGCTTGTCGATCTGGTTCGGACGCTCACCCAGCACCTTCACGAACTCTTCCATCGCCACCGGCACGAGCCCCGGATGCGCGACCCAGCCGCCGTCGTAGCCGTCGGTCGCATCGCGCGCCTTGTCGCCACGAATACCGGCCATGGCCTTCTCGTTGGCTTCCGGGTCATGCTTGATGGGAATGAGCGCGCTCATGCCGCCGATGGCCGGCGCGTTGCGGCGATGGCACGTCTTGAGGAGCAACAGTGCGTAAGCGCGCATGAACGGCACCGTCATGTTGATGCGGCTGCGGTCGGCCAGACAGAAGTCGGCGTCGACCTTGAACTTCTTGATGCAAGAGAAGATGTAATCCCAACGGCCGGCGTTCAGGCCCGAACTATGTTCGCGCAGTTCGTACAGGATCTCGTCCATTTCGAATGCCGCGAGAATGGTCTCGACGAGCACCGTGGCCTTGATCGTGCCTTGCGCAATGCCGAGTTCGTTCTGTGCGAACACGAACACGTCGTTCCACAGACGCGCTTCGAGATGGCTCTCCAGCTTCGGCAAATAGTAGTAAGGGCCGAAGCCACGCTCGAGCGATGCCTTGGCGTTGTGAAAGCAATGCAGACCGAAGTCGAACAGGCTGCCCGACATGCGCACGCCGTCCACGCTCACATGCTTCTCGTCCAGATGCCAGCCGCGCGGGCGCACGATCAGCGTGGCGACCTTGTCGTTCAGTCGGTACTGCTTACCGTTTTGTTCGAGACTGATGGTGCCGCGCACCGCGTCGCGCACATTGATGTGACCCTGGAGCTGATTGTGCCAATTCGGCGTATTGGAGTCCTCGAAGTCGGTCATGTAGCTGTCCGCCCCCGAGTTCAGCGCGTTGATGATCATCTTGCGCTCGACCGGCCCCGTGATTTCCACGCGGCGGCATTGCAGCGCCGGCGGCAGCGGCGCAATGCGCCAGTCGCCATCGCGGATCGCCTGCGTCTGCGGCAGAAAGTCGGGCACCTCACCCGCGTCCAGTCGCGCGACCCGAGCTTCACGGGCGGCGAGCAGCGTCTGTCGCTGCGATTCGAACGCGCGGTGCAGCTTGGCGAGGAAAGCCAGCGCGTCAGGCGTCAGGATGGCTTCGTATTCGGCACGGATATCGGCGGCGTCGACATGCAGTTGCATGCCGGGGGGCAAAGTCAAAGGCATCAGGGATCTCCAACAGCTTGATTTATATAAGGCGTGCGCCGCAAGGAAGACATCAGGGGCTTTGCACTGGGCCTGCCACCTCGTCGGGTGTGTCAGGCGCGCACTCCTGGCAATGCCTAGAACCACAGGAACCATAGGGGAAACAGGGGAAACAGAGGAAACAGGGTCCGGCAGCATTGACGATCAATTTTATTATTGAAGCCAATCATCATAAAGATGCATGAAAATCACTTTATCTATGACTTTTTAGTACATAATCCGCGTCATGGACCGCTTCAAACAAATCGAAACCTTCGTCGCTGTCGCTGCCAAAGGCAGCCTGTCGGCGGCAGCCACGCTCGAAGGCGTGGCACCGGCTGTCATCGGGCGACGTATCGACGCGCTGGAGTACCGGCTGGGCGTCAAGTTGCTCGTGCGCACGACCCGCCGCGTCACGCTCACGTTCGAAGGATCGGCGTTTCTGGAGGAGTGCCAGCGGATTCTCAACGACATGCACAACGCAGAAGCTGCCGTGTCGGCCGGTGGCGTGAAGGCCAGCGGCCACCTCCGGCTCTCGGCCCCGGCCGGGTTCGGACGGCGGCACGTGGCTCCCCTGCTGCCGCTGTTCATCGAAGCGCATCCGGATGTGAGCGCGACACTCGATCTCTCCGACCGGCTGGTAGATCTGGTCAACGAGGGCTTCGACTGCGCCATTCGACTCGGCGAATTGCCCGACTCCAGTCTCGTATCGGTGCGGCTGGGGGATAACCGGCGCGTCTGCGTGGCGGCCCCCGCCTATCTGGCAAAGCACGGGCGTCCCGAATCGCTGGAGGCGCTGGCCCGCCACAACTGCCTCGCCTTCGGCTCGACCGCCAACCAGCAACGCGGCTGGACCTTCGCGCAGGATGGCAAGGTCGTCACCATCCGCGTGAACGGCACGATGGAATGTACCGACGGCGCCGTTCTGCACGACTGGTGTCTGGACGGCTACGGACTGGCATGGCGCTCCTGGTGGGAAGTCGGCGACGATATTCGCGCCGGTCGTCTGGTCACCGTGCTGGATGCGTTCGCCGCCCCGCCCATCGGTATTCACGCCGTCTTTGCACAACGTCGGCATTTGCCGCTGCGTGTGCGTCTGTTCATCGACCACCTCAAGCATCACTACAGCAGCTCGGCGTATTGGCAGGACGATATGCCGGATGGCGCGGCGACCCCCGCGTCGTTGTGACGCACGCCGGCGCTGCGCGCCCACAGGAACGATTGTCACCGAAGGCGCGTCTTACCATCGAGGACGGCACGACCGGACGACACGACTAGCACGCGCACACGCAAATCCACAGCATGCCGATGCACCGGCTTTGGGCCTGACGGAGGACTTCGGCGACAACACAGCGAAGGGTACGCGCCCATGTCGGGTTTGCCCCTGTTGTTGCAGCGCGCCGAAGCCATAGAATCGAAGCGAGAGGTTCGCGGGCGATGCCATGGATATTCGGATGCACCGATGGCAGCGCGAGCAGCATAGCGCGGACCGGGTGCAAGACCGTGATACCTGCGCGAGCCTGTGAACGCGTGTTCAGCAACGCCAACTGCGGGAGGTCATATGTTGTTTACCCACATCCTCATTCCGACCGACGGCTCGGAACTCTCCGAAAAAGCCGTCACGGGTGGACTGGAATTGGCGCGTGCCCTCAATGCCAGAGTCACCGGCTATTGTTGTCTTGCCGAGTACCCTTACTCCCCGTTCAGCGAATATGTGCTCGAAGCACCGGCCACGTTCAGCGAACGGATTGCCGAAGAAGCTTGCGCGCATCTGGACGAACTGGCGAAGGCCGCTGCCGCAGCGGGTGTGCCTTTCGAGCGTGACAGTTCCACCTTTCCTGCGCCGTATCTGGGCATCATCGATGCCGCCGAGCGCCACGGCTGCGACGTCATCCTGATGGCATCCCATGGTCGACGCGGCCTTACCAGCTTGCTGCTCGGCAGTGAGACACAACGCGTTCTGGTGCACTCCAAGATCCCGGTGCTCGTCTATCGGTGACACCGAGCGAGCGTGGAGTCGGTACGCGGTGGCCGCGACAACGCGCGCATCGTGCCGAAAAAACCGTTGGCCGCACATGAAAAAAGGCCCACGAGCCGGATAAGCTCGCGGGCCTTTTCTCGTTCAGGCGTGCAACGCAACCCTCACCGCGACGGGAACGCCGTCAGGGCTGCCCCGGCCGGATAAGCCGGACGCGCGGTCCGAACACGACACCTCCCACGTGCCGACGACGTGCCCCCACGCGCATCGCCGGCCTGTGGGCGCGTCGCGCCCTCCCTCAGCCCTGTCAGGCTGCCTTGACCTGCGCCTTCTTCTCGTCGAAGAACTGTTCGTCCTCCGTCGAACCCTTCAGGGCCGTGGTCGACGCATCACGCTCGATCGTTTGCGTAACGGCATCGAAGTAGCCCGTACCCACCTCGCGCTGGTGCTTGACTGCCGTGAAGCCCTTGTCGGCAGCCGCGAACTCGGCTTCCTGCAACTCGACGAAGGCGCTCATCTGACGGCGGGCGTAGCCGTGCGCCAGATTGAACATCGAGTAGTTCAGGCTGTGGAAGCCGGCCAGCGTGATGAACTGGAACTTGTAGCCCATCGCACCGAGTTCCTTCTGGAACTTGGCGATGGTCGCGTCGTCGAGGTTCTTCTTCCAGTTGAACGACGGCGAGCAGTTATACGAAAGCATCTTGCCCGGGAAGTGCTTGTGGATGCCTTCGGCGAATTGCTTGGCGAATTCGAGGTCCGGCTTGCCCGTCTCGCACCACACCAGATCCGCATAAGGCGCATAGGCCAGACCGCGAGCGATGGCCTGATCCAGACCGTTGCGCGTGCGGTAGAAGCCTTCGACCGTGCGCTCGCCCGTGCAGAACGGCTGGTCGAGCGGATCGACGTCGGCCGTGATCAGATCGGCCGCTTCAGCGTCCGTACGGGCGATGAGTACCGTCGGCACACCGAGTACGTCAGCCGCCAGACGCGCCGCCACGAGCTTGGCCACGGCTTCGCGCGTCGGCACGAGCACCTTGCCGCCCATGTGGCCGCACTTCTTGACCGAAGCGAGTTGGTCCTCGAAGTGCACGCCGCCGGCGCCCGCTTCGATCATCGCCTTCATCAGTTCGAAGGCGTTCAGCACGCCACCGAAGCCCGCTTCCGCGTCGGCCACGATCGGTGCGAAATAGTCGATGTAGCCTTCGTCGCCCGGATTCTTGCCTTCCGACCATTGAATCTGGTCGGCACGCGTGAACGTGTTGTTGATGCGGCGCACGACTTGCGGCACCGAGTTTGCCGGATACAACGACTGATCCGGATACATTTCACCGGCCAGGTTCGCATCGCCCGCCACTTGCCAGCCCGACAGGTAGATCGCTTCGAGGCCCGCCTTGACCTGCTGCATGGCCTGATTGCCGGTGAGCGCACCGAGCGCGTTCACGAACGGCTTCTCATTGATCAGGCTCCACAGGCGCTCGGCGCCACGACGGGCCAGCGTCTGTTCCGGCTGAATCGAGCCACGCAGGCGCACGACATCTTCAGCCGAGTAGCCACGCTTGATACCCTTCCAGCGCGGGTTGGTCGCCCAGTCCTGCTCGAGTTGCTTCACTTGCTCTTGGCGCGTCGTCATGATGATCTCTCCTGGTTTCTCGATACAAATAAAAAGGGGTGACTCTTTGCTGCCGTGGGATCGTCGCCGCTGCGGTTGACCGCATTTTGCGTCTCCAAATCGGCAGGTCTTGTATAAGAGTTTAGGGATTTCTCACGCAACGCAACAGAACGAATCAGGGTGTAGATGAAAGTTTTTTGACGTTTAAATTCAAATACTTATAAAAATATTTTCTTGATGTGAAATGTAATTTCCCTTCCTGAAATTGCGCCGTTGTGCCGAGCAGCGCAAATTTTTACGGATCGCAAAGACATTCCACATCATGAAAAAAAGGCCGATGACATCGGTCATCGGCCTCACAGAGGGCGCAGAGGGGTCGGTGCGCGCCGCCCGGAAGCGTCGGCGCACACAGTCGGCTATCGCTACGAGGCCGCGCCGCTGGTGGAGGGCGCGACCTTCGGCGGCTTGCACACGAGCCAGACCGCCAGTGCGATGAAGCATCCACCGAAGACGTGCGCCATCGTGACCGCTTCATTCAGGAACAACGCGCCCCACAGTACGCCGAACGGCGGGATCAGGAAGGTGACGGTCAGCGAGCGCAGCGGCCCGAGATCGGCGATCAATCGGAAGAACAACATATAGGCGAGCGCGCTGCACAAAAAGCCGAGCGCCGCCATCGCCGCCCATACCCCGCCGGTCGCAGGGCCGGGAATGCCGGACGTGGCCGATACGTAGCCGAAAAACGGCAGCAGTACGACCGACGCGCCCAACTGGCTTCCGAACGCAACGAGCTTGGCATCGAGACCGCCCCGCTCGGTGATCCAGCGCTTGGTGAGATAGCCGGCCAGACCGTAGCAGGACGTGGCGACCAGACAGGCAAGCGCGCCCATCACCACGGGCGCCGACATGGTGACCGGTCCGGTGCGCGTGAGCACCGCCACGCCGACCAAACCGAGCACTACGCCCCAGCTCTTGGCACTCGTCAGACGTTCACGGAAAAACAGCGTTCCGATGACGACACCCATCAATGGCGTGGTCGCGTTGAGAATGGCCGAGTACCCGGCCGGCAGCACCCGCGCGGCGAGGCAGTACATCACGAACGGGATGCCGGAGTTGATGACACCGAGCAGCATCGACGCCCCCAGCAGCCCTTTGAACTCCCAACGAACGCGCATCGCGAGCAGAATGACTGCCAGACCGATGGCGCCTAACGTGACGCGAAAGAACGCCGTGGGCAACGGCCCGAGCGCAGGCACGATGATGCGCATGAAAAGAAAGCTCGCTCCCCAGATAGCGGAGAGCGTGAGCAAGCGGGCGATATCGGATGAACGCATGGTCGGAAGGACGGCGCAGACGACGTCCTGAAAGCATCGGGATGTGCGAATCCTCCCACATCGACGCAGTCAGCGCTGGTCATAATCGGACATCGCGGCCATCGCCCGATCAGGTTGCGCTCAGGCGGCACTCGCCTCCCGGGCACGGCGATACGCGACCCAGTCACCGCCCGGAATCTGGGGCAAGTGGCTCACGGCAGAGGCGCTCACCGGGTAGACGATGCACGGGTACGTCGCGCCTTCGCACGCAACGTCGTGCACCTCCCGAACGAACAACCCCGCCTCACCGGGATAGACCGCCTCGATTTCATCGAGCACGGGGATCAGCGCCGCCGGAATTCGATAGACGTCGCCCGTGACCGACGCCTCCACACCGGGCACCATGCCGGGGTAGCTGCCGAAGTCGTATAGCCGCCCGCCCACCGTGCATGTGCCGATGTATACGGGCGCGCCAATGCCGTGGCGTTCGGCTGCGCGCATCATGTCGTTGATTTCGCCCGCCCGAAGGGTGCCGTAGACAAACACATGCACGGCGCCGTTTTGACGGTCGCCGGTGTCGGGAAGATCATGGGCTGCGTTGGTCATTGCGGGGGTCCGGATCGAAGGTGACAGGCAACGAGTTTACACTTACAAAAATCCCAATTGTCACGGTCCCGCCATGCCGAATCTTGCGTCCGATCCGTTCGATTCGCCCACTGCGTCTACGTCGCCCGCTGCTGTCACGCCCCCGGAGCCGACCCTCGCCGCGCATAACGCGCCCGACAGTTATGTCGTGCCCGATGCCTTCACGCCAACGCAAGCGCGTCCGGTACGGTTGCGTGCGCGCGCGTTGCGCGACGGCATTCGCGTGCCCAATCACCGCCACGCCTGGGCGCAGGTCGCCTACACGCCGCGCGGCGTCATCCAGATCGCGGTCGCCGACGCCGCCTGGATCGTGCCGCCATCACGTGCGATCTGGATTCCCCCCGACATCGAACACAGTCTGCTGGTCAACGAGCCCTCGTATCTGCGCACGTTGTATGTGCATCCCGAGGTCATCCCGCCCGGCCTCGATCACTGCCGTGTCGTGGAAGTCTCGCCGTTACTGCGTGAGCTGATCGCCGCCATCGACGTGCCCGCCGCCGACCTCGACGCGCCGCGCGAACACATGCTCGGCGGCCTGATTCTGGACGAACTGCGTCGCGCCTCCCCGCTGCCGCTCGAAGTGCCGCTGCCGCGCGACAAGCGCCTGCTCACGCTGTGCAACGCCATGCTGGCCGACCCTGCGCGCGCCTGGACACTCGACCAATGGGCAAGATACGCCGGCGCGAGCCCACGGACCATCGGGCGCCTGTTCCGGCAGGAACTGAACATGAGCTTCGTGCAGTGGCGTCAGCAGGCAGTGCTCGCCCAGGCGATACCGCTCGCATCGAAGGGATATCCGCTCGCCCGCATTGCACGCGAGCTGGGGTATCGAAGCCAGAGCGCCTTTTCCGCGATGTTCAAACGCACCTTCGGACGCACCCCGACCGACTTCTTCGCCACCGTCCCGGACACTACATCTGCCGGAACAAGTGGGCGTATTGACGACTGACCGCCACCCGGTCCTTGCGTCGCTTGAGCTTGAGCGTCAGCCGCCCGAGGGGCGTGTGCTGGGCGCTTACCACCTCGCCCACGTTCACGACCGTGCTGCGGTGCACCTGCCAGAATCGCGACGGATCGAGTTGCGGCAATAGCTCGCGCAGGCTGGTGCGAATCAACAGATCGCCGTCGGCGGTGGCCACCACCACGTACTTGTCCGCCGCTTCGAAAAAGCAGATCTCTTCGACGGGCACGATACGAATTTCGTCGCGAACGGACGCGCGCACGAATTGCAGATAGTCGCGGGGTACAGACGAAGCGACAGGCGACGGGGCCACCGACGGGGCCACCGAAGCGACCGCCGGGGTCGTAACGTTCGTGCCGTCCGTAGCGCGAGTCGTCGAAGGGGCGGCGTCGAGATGCGCACGCAGCGTCGTCAAGAGTTGCGTGAGCGTATCCTCGCCCGGCCGCGACAGGCGCTCCTGAACCCGCGCCACCGTTCGCGCGAGCCGCTCAGGCTCGACGGGCTTGAGCAGATAATCCACTGCGGCGGCATCGAAGGCGTCGAGCGCAAAGCGGTCGAATGCCGTGACGAAAACGATTTGCGGCGCACGCGTCAGGCGCGCGCACGCACGTGCGACCTCGATGCCGGTCGCGCCCGGCATCGAGACGTCGAGAAACACGACATCCGGATTCGACTGCGCAATGGCGGCAATGGCCGACGTGCCGTCAGGCGCGACAGGCAGCACGTGCAGCGCGGGCCATGCCTGCGCCAGCATGGCGCGCAGCGCGTCGGCAAGCAACGGTTCGTCTTCGGCGATCAGGGCGACGGGGGATGTCATGCATCTACTCTCTGCGACTGGAAATCGTTGTCCTTGCGCTGCCCGGTGGACACCACAGGCAAACGCAAACTCGCGACAACACCACGCGGCACGCCCTCGGTGAGCGTGAGGCGCGCGTCGTCCCCGTAGAGCACGCGCAGGCGCGCCCGGATATTCGTCAGGCCGATGCCGCTACCGACGGCGCGCTCCGCAGCGCGCCCCATGCCCGCTTGCGCAAACCCGGCACCGTCGTCTTCGACGCGCACCACCACATACGCCTTATCGGACGCGGCGCGCTCCAACCGGGCGCTGACGGCGACCGTCGCCCCCGCCGCGAGCGGCTCGACGCCATGCTTGACGGCGTTCTCCACGAGCGGCTGCACGAGCATGGGGGGCAGACACAGCGTTCGGCACGCCTGCGGCAGATCGAACGTATAACGCAGACGCTCGCCAAAACGCACTTTCTGAATCGCCAGCAAGGCGTCGAGCAGCGCAAACTCTTCGGCCAACGTTGTCGTTTGCGCGCGCGTCGCCGCAAGGGAGGCCCGCAGAAAACGATTGAGATGACCGAGCAAATGCCTCGCCCGGGTTGGATCACTCGCAATCAGCGAATCGAGGTTGGCGAGCACGTTGAATAGAAAATGCGGCTCCAGTTGTGCCTGAAGCGTCTGAAGCCGGGCGAGGACCAACTGACGGTCTGCGGCGGCTTCGCGAAGTGCCTGCTGCGCCGTGGCTTCCCGCAACTGGGAAATCCGGGCCTGCGACCATCCGTGATAACTGCCGATGGCTGTCGCGATCAGCGCGACGAGCAAGACGGCGGGAAGCGCATGCCCGTTGACCGGACGCCACATCGAGATTGGCAGCCCCAGCAGCGCCGTTCCCAGCGCGATCCCGACGGCCAGCCCTGCCACACATCCGAGCACCACGAGCCCCAGGAACCACGGCATCGATGGCCTGGCGTCGCGCCAGATCAGTCGGCGTCCACCGTCCACGAAGACGGCGATCGCCACCCCGATGCATTGCGCAAACACTAGGTTGTGCACGAATGCGCCACCGAAGCCGATAAACGAGAGCAATCCCGCGATCAACGTGTTGAACAGCAATACCCCGGCAATCTCGCGGAAAAAACGCTGCCACAGGCCACGCGTCGGCGCGTCGGGGGCCGTCTGAACGGCTTGCATGGATTGCGGTGTTTTCATCGTCGACGTCAATGGCGCCATGGTGATGGTCCGCCGGTGGTTAAGGTGTCGCGGACATGAGGGTCAACGGGGGGACACGAGGGTCCCGGCAGTTGCAACGCGCGCAACGGGTGCCATGGACGCCACCGGCCGTGTGCCATGTTGCCACATGCGCGTCAGCGCGTTGTTCAAGGGACGGCCGGGCACCGCCACCGCCGCCACGCCGGCGACGACCAGCCCGACGTACAGCCCCGTCATCTGCCTGCGATGCGCCTTCACGTTGCCCCGCCGGATCGCCACAACAGCGAGCGCCAGATTCACCAGCACGTACAGCGAGAGGCCATGCAGCCAGGAAAAATGCCCGTTCCCCAATTCGCGAATACCGAAGCTCGTGAGCGCCGTGGCCACCATTGCCAACGCCCACAGCCGCCCCATCCACCGGTGCCGTGGCGTGCCGCGCCGCATCAGCAAGATGCCCGCACCGAGTCCTATTGCCAACACCGCTACCGCCAGATGCACACCCACTATCGTCGCCATGACATCCTCATCGAGTCCGTTTCATGGCGTGACGGTAAGGCAGGAACATGCCGCGGGCAGCCGGTTTGCGACGAACGGCGCCAGCGCGCCGTCAGCGGTGCCCATTTGGCGCGAACGGCGCGAACGACTCAAACGGCAGCGCATCGCCCCCTCGCCAACCCACCCTCCCATCGAGTCAACGCGGCGGTCGGGCATTGTCGCCGACATTTGTGACAGCAGGATACCGCGCACACGTCGCGCAGGCACCGGACAAAAAAATCCCCGCGCTCCTTTCGAAACGCGGGGATTGATCGCTCGGACAGCCCGGGCCGTTGCGCCGACGAGGCTTACTCGGCAGCCGCCTCGGTCTCCTTGCTCACCTGCGCGGCGGTGTCGCCCTCGAAGGTGAAGCGACCGTTGCGCCAGTCGACCGGGATCGTGTCCTTGGGGCCGAATTTGCCCGCGAGCACCAGCTTGGCGACCGGGTTTTCGATCTCCTGCTGGATCGCCCGCTTGAGCGGACGCGCCCCGAACACCGGATCGAAACCTTCGCGTGCCACATGCGTGAGCGCCGCCTTGGTGACTTCCAGATGCATATCGAGCTTCGCCAGACGTTGACGCAGGATCTCGATCTGGATCGTGGCAATCGACTCGATGTGCTTCTGATCGAGCCCGTGGAACACCACGACTTCATCGATGCGGTTCAGGAACTCGGGACGGAAGTGGTCCTTGATCTCCGTCCACACGGCATCCTTGATCCGGTCCTGCGGCTCACCCACCATCGACTGGATCATCGACGAGCCGAGGTTCGACGTCATCACGATGACCGTGTTCTTGAAGTCCACGGTACGTCCCTGACCGTCAGTCATGCGGCCGTCGTCCAGCACTTGCAGCAGCACGTTGAAGACGTCCGGGTGCGCCTTTTCGACTTCGTCGAGCAGGATCACGCTGTACGGCTTGCGACGCACGGCTTCAGTGAGATAACCCCCCTCTTCATAACCGACGTAGCCCGGCGGCGCACCGATCAGACGCGCCACGCTGTGCTTTTCCATGAACTCGCTCATGTCGATGCGGATGAGGTGATCCTCCGAATCGAACAGGAACATCGCGAGCGCCTTGCACAGCTCGGTCTTGCCCACACCGGTCGGCCCGAGGAACAGGAATGACCCGTAGGGGCGGTTGGGGTCCGACAGTCCGGCACGCGAACGGCGGATGGCATCGGCCACGGCGGTAATCGCCTCGTCCTGCCCCACCACACGTTCGTGCAGCTTGGCTTCCATGTTGAGCAACTTCTCGCGCTCGCCCTGCATCATCTTCGAGACCGGAATGCCCGTTGCACGCGAGATCACTTCGGCAATTTCTTCCGTACCCACCTGCGTGCGCAACAGACGCGGCTGCGACTGCTGACCGGCGGCCTCCGCGGCGTCGGCGTCCTTCAACCGGGCTTCGAGCTGCGGCAGTTTGCCGTACTGCAGTTCCGCCACCTTGTCGAGCTTGCCCTCACGCTGGAGCTTCGCGATCTCGGCCCGCACCCGGTCGATCTCTTCCTTGACCTGGGCACTGCCCTGCACGGCGGCCTTCTCGGCCGTCCACACTTCTTCCAGATCGGCGTACTCGCGCTCCAGTCGCGAAATCTCTTCCTCGATCAGCGAGAGGCGCTTTTGCGAGGCTTCGTCCGTTTCCTTCTTGACCGCTTCGCGCTCGATCTTCAGCTGAATCAGGCGACGATCGAGCTTGTCCATGACTTCCGGCTTCGAGTCGATTTCCATCTTGATCTTGGACGCCGCTTCGTCGATCAGATCGATGGCCTTGTCCGGCAGGAAGCGATCGGTGATGTAGCGCTGGCTGAGTTCGGCCGCTGCCACGATCGCCGGGTCGGTGATTTCCACGCCGTGGTGCAGTTCGTACTTCTCCTGCAGGCCACGCAAAATCGCGATGGTCGCCTCGACGCTCGGCTCTTCGACGAGCACCTTCTGGAAACGACGCTCCAGCGCGGCATCCTTTTCGATGTACTTGCGGTATTCGTCGAGCGTGGTGGCGCCGATGCAATGCAGCTCGCCGCGCGCGAGCGCCGGCTTGAGCATGTTGCCCGCGTCCATCGCGCCTTCTGCCTTGCCCGCACCGACCATCGTGTGAATTTCGTCGATGAAGAGGATCGTGCGGCCCTCATCCTTGGCGATATCGTTCAGCACGCTCTTCAGGCGCTCTTCGAATTCGCCACGGAACTTGGCGCCCGCGAGCAACCCGGCCATATCGAGCGCGAGCACGCGCTTGTTCTTGAGCGACTCCGGCACTTCGCCATTGACGATGCGCTGCGCGAGCCCCTCGACGATGGCGGTCTTGCCCACCCCCGGCTCACCGATGAGCACCGGGTTGTTCTTGGTACGGCGTTGCAGGATCTGAATCGTGCGACGAATCTCATCGTCGCGGCCGATCACCGGGTCGAGTTTCCCCGCGGCTGCACGTTCGGTCAGATCAAGGGTGTACTTCTTCAGGGCTTCACGCTGACTTTCGGCGTCCTGACTGTCGACGGACGCACCGCCGCGCACGCCTTCGATGGCCGCTTCCAGCGATTTACGGGTCAGGCCGCGCGCACGGGCGAGTTTGCCCGTATCGCCCTTGTCGTCGGCGAGCGCAAGCAGAAACATTTCGCTGGCAATGTAGCTGTCGCCATGCTTCTGAGCTTCCTTGTCGGCCTGATTGAGCAGACCTGCAAGCTCGCGGCTGACCTGCACGTTGCCGTCGGTGCCCTGCACCTGCGGCAGCTTGGCGATTGCCGTTTCAATGTCGTGGGCGAGCGGCTGCACCTGCACGCCGGCACGCTGCAGCAGCGAGCGCGCAGCGCCCTCGGGTTGTGCGATCAGCGCCGCGAGGAGGTGCAGCGGCTCGATGTATTGCTGGTCGCGACCGACTGCCATGCTTTGGGCATCAGCCAGCGCTTCCAGGAACTGCGTGGTGAATTTGTCTTGTCGCATCTAGTGCTCCGGTAAGAAATCTTTCTGGATCGGATGTGCGGACAATCCCCTGTGGTTTCAAGGGGCATTACAGCGCGACATTTGACATTTCGCGCGATATCGGTCGGGGGCCGGTTTTCGGGCATGCCGCAGGCTCGGCACCGCGAATTACGATCCACCCGGAATCGGCCCGGAATCGCCTGATGGTGGGCCGGGACGACCGCAGGACACGCCTCGGTTTGAAGCTCATAATAGCGATTTTCAGCATGGCGCACCATGCGGCTCCGTGACGCCGGAAGGACGGAAAGCCGGAAAGCCTGAAGGACGAAATTGCGGTCCGGAATTCCCTCCCGGATTGCGGGTCCGAACACCGTCTCAGTGCCGCATGACCGCCCGACGATATGTCTGCCGAACCCACTCGCCCAACGATCGCGCCCTATCCCTCTCCCACCCATGGCACGCCGGGTGCCCCCGCCCCCAGGGCCTTTTCGGAGAAGCCATTGCCGGATCCGGGCACCGCATGGCCTGCGACCCGCATTGCCGAGATCGATGAAGACGCCGTACGCCTGCTCGTTCATGCCTTCTACGGGCGCATTCGCGACGACGACCTGCTCGGGCCCGTATTTCGCCAGGCGCTCGAAGGCCGCTGGGACATGCATCTCGAGAAGATGGTGGCGTTCTGGTGCAGCATCGTGCTCGGCGCCAAACGTTACCGTGGCAACGTGACGCAGGCGCACCAGCCTTTCGCGCATCTAAGCGGGGAGCACTTCAGTCGCTGGCTTGCGCTCTTCTTCGACACGCTGGACAAGCTCTTCGAACCGCAGGCGGCCTTCGCCTTTGCGGAACCGGCGACCCGGATCGCGGAGAGCCTTCAGTTGAATCTATTCGGGTGGGAATATACGCTGCCGCCAGCGCAACGCGCGTTGCTGGACACCATCAAGCAACGGCGCCCGGCGCGACAACATGATTGAGCAAGACGTTCGGCGAGGATTATATATTTTCGCCGACGTTGATTGAAATTACAGCATTTTCGGATTGCCGCGCATCCCGCGCGAGGCTCAGACCTTCCCGCCGGTCGCCCAGCGCTCACGTGCCGCCGTATCCGTCTCTCGCGCATCGACCCAGCGCTCGCCCTGGGGTGTCGCTTCCTTCTTCCAGAACGGCGCCTCGGTCTTGAGGTAGTCCATGATGAACTCGCACGCGGCGAAGGCATCGCCGCGATGCGCCGACGTGACGGCTACCAGCACGATCTGATCGCCCGGCCCGAGTTCTCCGTAGCGATGGATGACCAGCGCGTCGAACAGACGCCAGCGCTCGCGCGCCTGTGCGACGATGGATTCGAGCGCCTTCTCCGTCATGCCGGGATAGTGCTCGAGCGTCATGCGCGAGATGTCCTTCCCGTCGTTCAGGTCCCGCACGGTGCCCACGAAAGTCGCCACGGCGCCCACGCGCAAGTCGCCGGCGCGCAAGCGGCGAACCTCCTCCGACAAGTCGAAATCTTCGGTCTGAACGCGAATCGCCATGGCGGTCGTCTCCTGTGTGCTTGTGTATCGTGTGCGTGTCCGCCGATGGCATGCCTGGGCGTGCTTGGGCGCGCCTCGGCTGGCGCCCGGCGTCTGACGTGCCGTCGCGCTCAACCGCCGGTAACGGGCGGGAAGAACGCCACTTCGCACCCGTCGGCCAGACGCGTCGAAGCAGGCACCATCGTGTGGTTCAGCGCCATGCGCAGCGAGCGTTGCGGCCCGAGCGTCTCAGCCCAGACCGGACCGCGCGTGCACAACCATTCACGAACGTCTCCCACCGTGGCAATCCCGGCAGGCACGGCGTCCACTCGCTCCTCGGCGACACCCAGCGCCTCGCGGACACTGGCGAAAAAACGTAGATCGATCTGCATAGTCTGTGCGGGCGCCATTCGGAAAATCCGACCGCAACCCTCTCTTTCAATATAGGAGGTCCGAGAATGGCAGGAACGCCACGGTCTGCCCCGCCTCGATGCGGTGCCCCGGCGGGTTGTCGATCAGGCCGTCGCCCCACACGGTCGAGGTCAGCACGGCCGAACTCTGATTCGGGAACGCGTCGAGCCCCCCCTGATCGTTGACACGCGCGCGCAGGAACTCATTGCGACGATCCGCCTTTTTCTGCGTGAAATCGGCACGCATGGCGATCCGCCGTGGCGCGACATCCGTCACGCCCTGCAATCGCAGAATGAACGGACGCACGAACAGCAGGAACGTCACGAAACTCGACACCGGGTTGCCCGGCAGACCGATGAAGTGAGCCGTGTCCGCGCCGCCATCCCCATTGGCGCGACGCACCTCGCCGTACGCCAGCGGTTTGCCCGGCTTGAGCGCAATCTGCCAGAGGTTCAGACGCCCTTCCGCCTCCACTGCCGGCTTGACGTGATCCTCCTCGCCTACCGACACGCCGCCCGACGTGATGATCAGATCGTTGCCGCGTGCCGCGTCGCGCAGAATCGCCCGCGTGGCGGCCAGATTGTCCGGGACGATGCCGTAATCCGTCATCTCGCAGCCCAGGTTCTCCAGCAGACTGCGCAGCACGAACCGGTTCGAGTTGTAGATGCTGCCCTGTCGCAGCGGCTCGCCGGGCATCGTCAGTTCGTCGCCGGTAAAGAAAACCGCCACCCGCACGCGGCGCGCCACCTGCAACCGGGCGATGCCCACCGACGCCGCCAGACCGAGCGCCGGCGCGCGCAACCGGGTACCGGCGGCGAGCACCACGCTGTCGCGCCGAATGTCGGCGCCCTGACGGTTGACGAACTCGCCTGCGACCGGCGTGTGTCGCACGACAACCGCCCCGTCGTCACGCGCTTCGCATTGCTCCTGCATGACCACGGCGTCCGCCCCCGCAGGCACCGGCGCGCCCGTGAAGATACGCGCCGCCGTGCCGCTAGCAAGCGGCTCGGGCGAGTGGCCCGCGGGAATACGCTGCGAGACGGGCAATACCGTTTCGCCATCGCGCAGATCGGCGATGCGCACGGCGTAGCCGTCCATGGCGCTGGTGTCCATCGGCGGGACATCGAGCGTGGCTACGACGTCGGCCGACAGCACCCGAGCGTTGGCCGCGAGCGTATCGACCGTCTCGTGTCGATCGAGCGGGCGTGCCGCAGCCAGCACGGCGTCGAGGGCTTCTTGTGTACTCAGCATGCAAATGGCTCGCAAGTCATGGCGTAGAACTCAGAGCGTAGAACTCAGAGCGCGTAACTGATGGCGCGTAACCCATGGCGCACAACGCGTGCGGCGGGTCGGCAAGACGACGCCACGGCTCAAAGGCCGGTGTGCTCCGCGATATAGGCCTTCACGCGCTCGACGTCGTTCGGTACGGTATCGAAACGCTGCGGCAGCGATTCGAGTTGCTCGAAACCCGCCGGGCGCGGCGGCTCGCGGTGCAATGCCTCGCGAATCGTCTCGGCGAACTTGGCCGGTTGCGCCGTTTCCAGCACCACCATCGGCACGCCGGGTTCGAGCGCTTCGCGCGCCACCTTCACGCCATCGGCGGTGTGCGTATCGATGATCACATCGTAGCGCCGAGCCACGTCCTGAATCGTCGCGAGACGATCCGAGTGCGTGCTGCGCCCCGACACGAAACCGAACTTCGCCACGCGCGCGAACGCCTCGCTGCCCGACAGATCGAAGCCGCCTTCGCGCTCGACCTTCGAGAGCAGATCGGCCGTTGCCGTCGCATCGCGACCCAGCAGATCGAACAGGAAACGCTCGAAGTTCGATGCCTTCGAGATGTCCATGCTCGGGCTGCTCGTGTGGAACGTCTCGGCCGACTTGCGCACGCGATAACGGCCGGTGCGGAAGAACTCGTCGAGCACGTCGTTTTCGTTGGTTGCCACGACCAGCTTGCGGATCGGCAGGCCCATCATGCGCGCGATGTGCCCGGCGCAGACATTGCCGAAGTTGCCCGAGGGCACCGTGAACGACACCTCGCCGTCCTGCCCGGACTTGCCGCCGGTGGCCGCGAAGTAACCCTTGAAGTAGTACACGACCTGCGCCACCACACGCGCCCAGTTGATCGAATTGACGGTACCGATCTTGTAGCGCGCCTTGAAGGCGTGATCGTTCGAGACCGCCTTCACGATGTCCTGCGCGTCGTCGAACACGCCTTCGACCGCAAGGTTGAAGATGTTCGGATCTTGCAGGCTGTACATCTGGGCAGTCTGGAACGCGCTCATCTTGCCCGCCGGCGAGAGCATGAAGACGCGAATGCCCTCCTTGCCGCGCATGGCGTACTCTGCCGCACTGCCCGTGTCACCGGACGTCGCACCGAGAATGTTCAGCGCGTCGCCGTGCTGCGCCAGCGCGTACTCGAACAGGTTGCCGAGCAATTGCATGGCCATGTCCTTGAAGGCCAGTGTCGGGCCGTTGGACAGCGCCAGCAGCGAGAGCTGCGTATCCTGTTCGACACCCAGCGGCAACAACGGCGTGATGTCGGCGGCGTCCTCGCCCGGGCGAACGTTGCGGTACACCTCGGCGGTGTACGTCCGCTTTGTCAGGTCGGCCAGCACTTCTGCCGGAATGTCACCGGCAAACTTGCCGAGCACCTGTGCGGCGAGCTCGGCATACGAGAGCTGACGCCAGGCGCGCAGTTCGTCGGCGGTGACCTGCGGGTATTGGGTGGGCAGGTACAGGCCGCCGTCCGGGGCCAGGCCACCGAGCAGAATGCTCGAGAACGATTGCGGTTCGCCGGAGGTCAGGCCCGCGCCGCGCGTAGAGATGTATTTCATTTGGATCCTGTCCTGTCGGGTCGGTGCGTCGGGCTCAGCTCAGCGCTTCCATACGAATGCGCGTGACCTTCGAGAGCACCGTGTCCATCGCTTCGATCTTTGCAATGGCCGAGTTGATGTGCTTTTCCAGCGTCTGATGCGTCAGGATGATGATGTCGGTCTGGTGCTCGCCCTCGCGCGATTCCTTTTGCAGGAGTGCGTCGATCGAAATGTCCAGATCGGCCAGAATGCGCGTGAGTTCCGCCATCACGCCGGCACGGTCCACCACGCGCAGGCGCAGGTAGTAACTGGTCGTGACTTCATCGATCGGCAGGACCGGAATGTCGGAGAGCGAATCGTGCTGGAACGCCAGGTGCGGCACACGGTGCTCAGGGTCGGCCGTTTGCAGACGCGTCACGTCCACGATATCGGCCACCACGGCCGACGCGGTCGGCTCGGCGCCCGCCCCCTTGCCGTAGTAGAGCGTAGCGCCCACGGCGTCACCCTGCACCAGCACGGCGTTCATCGCACCTTCGACATTGGCAATGAGGCGCTTGGCCGGAATCAGCGTCGGATGCACGCGCAGCTCGATGCCGGATTCTGCGCGACGCGTAATGCCCAGCAGTTTGATGCGATAGCCGAGTTCTTCGGCGTATTTGATATCGAGCGCGGCCAGCTTGGTGATGCCTTCGACATAGGCGCGATCGAACTGCACCGGCACGCCGAATGCGATGGCGCTCATGAGCGTGAGCTTGTGGGCGGCGTCGACGCCTTCGATATCGAACGTGGGATCGGCTTCCGCGTAGCCCAGACGCTGTGCGTCGGCGAGCGCCACGTCGAAGTCGATGCCCTTGTCGCGCATCTCCGACAGGATGAAGTTGGTCGTACCGTTGATGATGCCGGCGATCCACTGAATGCGGTTGGCCGTGAGACCTTCGCGCAATGCCTTGATGATAGGAATGCCACCGGCGACGGCCGCCTCGAACGCGACCATGACGTTCGCCTTGCGCGCCGCGGCAAAGATCTCGTTGCCGTACACGGCCAGCAACGCCTTGTTGGCGGTGACCACGTGCTTGCCGTTCTCGATCGCCTTGAGGACCAGCTCCTTCGTCAGATCGTAGCCGCCGATGGTCTCGACCACCACGTCGATGTCCGGGTCGTTCACGACGTCGAACGGGTCGCCGGTGACGACGGCCGCATTGCCCACGAGCCCCTTGGCGCGTTCGACATTACGCACCGCGACCTTCGTAATCTCGATACCCCGGCCGGCACGACGTTGAATTTCTTCCTGGTTGCGAGCCAGTACCTGGAAGGCCCCGTAGCCCACCGTGCCAAGGCCCAGCAGGCCCAATTTGATCGGTTTCATGCAGTTTTACTCAAAAGTCGAAATCGGTTGGCGCGCATCACGTGCCGTGGCGACGGCGATAACCGTCAAGAAAGCGGGCAATGCGACTGATGGCGTCTTCCAGGTCGCCCTCGTGAGGCAGGAACACTACGCGGAAATGGTCGGGATGCATCCAGTTGAAGCCACTGCCCTGCACCAGCAGGACCTTCTCTTCGAGCAGCAACTGGAGAATGAAGTCCTGATCGTTGGCGATGGGGTACACCGCCGGATCCAGACGCGGGAACAGATACAGCGCCGCCTTCGGCTTCACGCACGTCACACCGGGGATGTCGGTGAGCATGCGGTGCGCGAGTTCGCGCTGCTCGTACAGCCGGCCGCCCGGCACGATCAGATCCTTGATGCTCTGATAGCCGCCCAGCGCCGTCTGAATGGCGTACTGCCCCGGCACGTTGGGGCAAAGACGCATCGATGCGAGGATGTTGAGCCCCTCGATATAGTCGCGCGCATGGCGCTTGTCGCCCGAGACGACCATCCAGCCCGCGCGGTAACCACACGCGCGGTAGCTCTTGGACAGACCGTTGAAGGTGATCGTCAGAACGTCTTCGGAAAGCGATCCGATCGAGGTATGCACTTCGCCGTCGTACACGATCTTGTCGTAGATCTCGTCGGCGTAAATGATGAGCTTGTGCTCGCGGGCAAGCGCCACGATGTCCTTGAGCAGTTCGTCCGAGTACAGTGCGCCCGTCGGGTTGTTCGGGTTGATGACCACGATCGCGCGCGTGTTCGGCGTGATCTTCTTGCGGATATCGGCCAGATCGGGCTGCCAGTCGGCCTGCTCGTCACACACGTAATGCACCGGCGTGCCGCCCGACAGGCTGACCGCCGCCGTCCAGAGCGGGTAGTCGGGCGCCGGAACCAGCACTTCGTCGCCATCGTTGAGCAGCGCCTGCATCGCCATCACGATCAACTCGGACGCCCCGTTGCCGAGATAGATGTCGTCAAGTTGCACGTCGTTGATGTGCTTTTGCTGGCAGTAATGCATGATCGCCTTGCGCGCCGCGAACACGCCCCGCGAATCCGAATAACCGGCCGAGTTCGGCAGATTGCGGATCATGTCCTGAACGATCTCGTCAGGCGGCTCGAAACCGAACGGCGCCAGATTGCCGATGTTGAGCTTGATGATGCGATGACCTTCGTCTTCCATGCGCTTGGCATGTTCGAGCACGGGCCCACGAATGTCGTAGCAGACATTCTGCAATTTCTGCGATTTGAGGATCGGTTTCACGGCGGTTGTGGTCTTGACGGGCGGCGCAGGGGTCCGGACAGGCCGGTAACAGGCGGGATGAAGTGAAAAATGCCGCGCTGCAACGGTTTTGCCGTGCTGCGTACGGCAAAAAGCTATAATTTAGCCAATTATGACAGAGTTCGGCAATGCATCATTGACGGTTTGCGGCACGCAAGGCAAGATGCCCGCCCGTTATCCGTCACGATCTGTCGACGCTCAGCCACCACTGGGTAGGGAATCTCCGAAAGTGAAACTGCATCAAGACCCGTCGCAAGCGGCATTGAACACGGTCACCGGCTACGGCTCGGGCTATGTCGAGGTCAACAAGGTTCGCTACGACCATAGCGTCATCATTTCGCCCGAGGGCGAGATTTCGCCCTGGCCGGTATCGCGTTTTGACGCGCTCGACGCCTCCCATTTCGACATGCTCCGCGCCCGCGAACCCGAGGTCGTCATCTTCGGCAGCGGCGCGCGCCTGCGCTTTGCGCACCCCCGCCTGACCACAGCGCTCACCAGCCAGCGCGTCGGCGTCGACTCCATGGATACGCAGGCGGCCTGCCGTACGTACAACATTCTGATGAGCGAAGGACGCCGCGTCGTGCTTGCCCTGCTCATCGAAACCGGGACGGCTGAGTGAGCCGCCGCCCGCTCGCTTCCGGTCCGTCGGCGGCCGAGCCGCTCAACGCGACTACGCCGACCGCAACCACCACGCCCACCACGCCCACCTCGCTGACTACGCCACCACCTTTCGCGACCACCGCCGCACCGCCGCCCGCGCTGCCGGGTGACGCCGCCTACCCGCTGTCACCGGCGGCGTTCTGGATGCTGCTCATCGCATTCGCGCTCGTATGGTTCGGCGTGCTCGATTATCGCCATCTGATTTCGAGCGACGAAGGCCGTTACGCCGAGATGGCACGTGAGATGTGGACGACCGGCGACTGGATCACGCCGCGCTACAACGGCTACAAGTACTTCGAAAAGCCGCCGCTGCAAACGTGGATGAATGCATTGACGTTTGCCGCGTTCGGGCTGGGGGAATGGCAGGCGCGACTCTGGACTGCGCTCACCGGCTTCGCGGGCGTACTGGTGGTCGGCTTCACCGCGCGCCGCGTGTTCAACGCGCGCGTGGGCCTGTTTGCCGCCGCCGCGCTGGCTGCCGCACCGCTGTGGTCGCTGCTCGGGCATTTCAACGTGCTCGACATGGGGCTGTCGTTCTTCATGGGACTGTCGCTCTGCGCGCTGCTGCTGGCGCAACGACCCGGGCTGGCGCGCGGCGCCGTGCGCGGCTGGATGTGGCTGTGCTGGGCGGCGATGGCGCTTGCCGTGCTGAGCAAGGGGCTCGTCGGTGTCGTGCTGCCGGGCGCCGTACTCGTGCTCTACACGCTCATCACCCGTGACTGGGCATTGTGGCGCCGCCTTTATCTGGGCAGCGGCCTGATCGTGTTCTTCGCGATCGCCGCCCCGTGGTTCGTGCTCGTTCAGATGCGCAACCCGGAGTTCTTCGACTTCTTCTTCATCAACGAGCACTTCCGCCGCTTCGCGATGGAGGGCCATAACCGCGACGGCGCGCCGTGGTACTTCGTGCCCGTGTTCGTCGTGGGCTTTCTGCCGTGGCTGTCGGTTTTGCCGGGCACCGTGCGCGCCACGCTGCGCATGCCGCGGCAACCCAACGGGTTCGCGCCCACCGTCATGCTGTGGGTATGGTCCGCGTTCATCTTCGTCTTCTTCAGTGCATCGCACTCGAAGCTGATTTCGTATCTGCTGCCGATCGCGCCGGCCATGGCGTTGCTGTTCGGCCTGTATCTCGCGCAATTGCGTCGCGATACCGTGCGCGTGCACATGGCCGGCTACGCCGTGTTCCTGATCGCGGCGCTCGTGATGGTCGCCATCTTTGCCGGACGCGCCGGGAGCGTGCGCAATCCGAACGAGTTGTACAAGGCATTTCAGGTTTGGCTCTACTTCGCGCTCGGCGCCGGATTGATCGGCACGCTCGTCGCGTGGCGCGTCGCCCGTCACAGTGCGCGCCGCGCGTTGCTGACCTTCGCCGGCGGCATGTTGCTGCTCGTGACGATTGGCGGCATGGGCCACGAGGTGTTCGGCCGACAAAGTACGGGCGTGCTGCTGGTCCCGGCCGTCAAGGCGGAGATGCAGCGACTCGGGCCGAACGTGCCGTTTTACTCCGTGAACGTGCTCGATCACACCATGCCCTACTACCTCGGGCACACGATGATCATGGTGCAGCACCCGGACGAGCTGGAGTTCGGCGTGAAACAGGAGCCGCAAAAGTGGCTGCCGACGCTCGAGGATTTCTACGCACGCTGGCGGGCCGATCCGAAGGCGCTTGCGCTGGTCGATCCCGACACGTTCAGGCAGCTTGAGGCGGTGCATTTGCCGATGCGCATCATCGCGCGCGATGCGCGTCGCGTCGTGATCTCGAAACCGCTGCCCGAAGACAACGTAAAATAACGCGCTCGGGGCTTTCCGAGACCATTTGCGGTATCCATAATTATTCACAAACGTTCACAAACGTTCCATGAATCTCGCCACGTTTTCCCTTATTCTCACGGGCGTGCTGCTCAACGCATGCGCCCAGTTGTTGCTCAAAGCGGGCGCCAACGCCATCGGCGCGCTTGAGTTCACGCGCGCGAACATCGTTCCGATCGGCATCAAGCTGGCCACGCAGGTACCGATCATGGGCGGGCTCGTCTGCTATGCCATCAGCGTGGTCGTCTGGATTCTGGCGCTCTCGCGCGTGGAAGTGTCGATCGCCTATCCGATGCTGTCGCTGGGCTATGTGGTGAATGCGTTCGCCGCGTGGTACCTGTTTGGCGAGACGCTGTCGATGCAACGCATGGTCGCCATCGGCATCATTCTGGTGGGTGTTTATATTCTGGCGCGCAGCTAAGGCTGCGCCCGACGCAATCGCAGAACGCGCCGCTTTCGCCGTGGCCGCACCGGAAAACCCTCAGGACTGTGGGGCGTCCGGGCCACGGGCGGACCGGCGTGTTTCCCCTGCATATTCGAGCTACTTTGAGGCTTAGTCATACATCATGAGCGACTCGGCAACCTCCCAACCGAATCAACCGTTCATCCCGTTCACGCGGCCGACCATCGACGACGCCACCATCGCCGGTGTGTCCGAAGTTCTGCGCTCGGGCTGGATTACCTCGGGTCCGCAAGTCCAGGCGTTTGAGAAGGCCCTGTCCGAATATTTCGGCGGCCGTCCCGTACGCGTGTTCAATTCGGGCACGGCGACGCTGGAGATCGGCCTGCGTATCGCCGGCGTGCAAGGCGGCGACGAAGTCATTACGACGCCGCTGTCGTGGGTCGCAACGTCCAACGTCATTCTCGAAGTGGGCGCCACGCCGGTGTTCGTCGACGTCGACCCCGCCACGCGCAACATCGATCTCGACTTGCTGGAAAAGGCGATCACGCCGAAGACCAAGGCCATCATCCCTGTCTATCTCGCGGGTCTGCCGGTCGATATGGACCGTCTGTACGACATCGCGCGCCGTCACAACCTGCGCGTGGTCGAAGACGCTGCACAGGCCATGGGTTCGAGCTGGAAAGGCAAACGTATCGGTTCGTTCGGCGACCTTGTGTCGTTCAGCTTCCATCCGAACAAGAATCTGACGTCCATCGAAGGCGGCGCGCTCGTATTCAATACCGATGAGGAAGCACGCCTGGCCGAGAAGTATCGTCTGCAAGGTGTGACGCGCTTTGGGCTCGACGGCATGGATGTCGACGTGCTCGGCGGCAAGTACAACCTGACGGACGTGGCCGCGCGCGTCGGGCTGGGCCAGATGCCGCATCTGGCGGAATTCAACCGCCGCCGCACCGAGCTGGCGCGCCTGTACTTCGACACGCTCGCGGGCGGCGCAGCCGTCAAGCTGGGTGTCGGGCTGCCGCACGCCGATTTCACCAATTCGAACTGGCACATGTTTCAGATCGAATTGCCGCTGGAGCGCCTGACCATCGACCGCGCAGGTTTCATGGAGCAGCTGAAGGCGCGCGGCATCGGCAGCGGTGTCCACTACCCTGCGATCCACCTGTTTACAATGTACCGTGCGCTGGGCTTCAAGGAAGGCCAGTTCCCGCTGACGGAACGCCTGGGCCGCGCCATTCTGACGCTGCCGCTGTTCCCCGCCATGACGGATGCCGACGTTGCGCGCGTCTGCGAAGCCGTAAATGCCATTTGCGCTGATCATCAAAAATGAATCGACCACAACTCTCCGTCGTCATCCCGGTTTATAACGAGGAGGCGGGCCTCGGCGCACTATTCGCCCGGCTATACCCGGCGCTCGACAAGCTGGGCGTGACCTACGAAGTGGTGTTCGTCAACGACGGCAGCCGCGACCGCTCGGCCGCCCTGCTGGCCGAGCAATACCGTGCGCGCCCGGACGTGACGCGCGTCGTGCTGTTCAACGGCAACTACGGCCAGCACATGGCCATTCTCGCGGGCTTCGAACACACCCGTGGCGAATGGGTCATCACGCTAGACGCCGACCTGCAAAATCCGCCCGAAGAAATTGGCAAGCTGGTTGCCCAGCTGGCCGCCGGCCACGATTACGTTGGCACGGTGCGCATGAACCGCCAGGACACATGGTTCCGGCGCAATGCATCGCGCGCCATGAATCGTCTGCGCGAGCGCATTACGCGCATTCGCATGACCGATCAGGGCTGCATGCTGCGCGGCTATAGCCGTCACATCGTCGATACGGTGAATCAGTGCCGCGAAATCAATACGTTCATCCCCGCGCTCGCCTATACGTTCGCGCAGAATCCGACGGAAGTGGACGTCGCGCATGAAGAGCGCTTCGCGGGCGAATCGAAGTATTCGCTCTACGCGCTGATTCGCCTGAACTTCGACCTCGTCACCGGCTTTTCCGTGGTGCCGCTGCAATGGCTCTCGGGCGTGGGCATTTCGCTTTCGGCGGCCTCCGGTGTGCTGTTCATCGTACTGATGGCAAGACGCTTCCTGTTCGGCTCCGAAGTCCAGGGGGTTTTCACGCTGTTTGCCGTGACCTTCTGCCTGCTCGGCGTCATCCTGTTCGGCATGGGCCTGCTCGGCGAGTACATCGGCCGCATTTACCAGCAGGTGCGTCAACGTCCGCGCTATCTGGTTCAGGCGGTACTCGAAGAATCGGCTGGCCGCACCGACAAGACAGCAGACGACGCGCGAGGTGGTGCACAAAGCGCCACGCTGAGCACTGGCGCCACCGAACTGGGATCGCACGCCCCATGAGCACGCAAGCCAACCGCGTTACCAGCGCCCCCAAGGCCGTCGTATTCGCGTATCACAACGTTGGCGTGCGCTGCCTGCAGGTACTGCTCGCGCGCGGCGTCGAGGTCGCGCTCGTGGTCACGCATCAGGACAATCCGAACGAGAACATCTGGTTCGGGAGCGTCGCCGGCGTTGCCGCCGAGCACGGCATTCCGGTGATCACCCCCGACGATCCGGCCGATCCGGCGCTGGCCGAACGCGTTCGCGCCGCTGCGCCGGACTTTATTTTTTCTTTCTATTACCGGCACATGATTCCGGTGGCCGTGCTGGACATCGCACCGCGCGGCGCGTTCAACATGCACGGCTCGCTGCTGCCGAAGTATCGCGGCCGCGTGCCGGTGAACTGGGCGGTTTTGCGAGGCGAAACGGAAACCGGTGCAACGCTCCACGAGATGGCGCTCAAGCCGGACGCCGGGGCGATCATCGACCAGACGTCGGTGCCCATCCTGCCGGACGACACTGCGGGCGAGGTTTTCGAGAAAGTGACAGTGGCCGCCGAACAAACGCTCTGGCGCTGCCTGCCGGGGCTGATCGCCGGCACGGCGGTGCGTCATCCGAACGAACTGGCCGCCGGCAGCTACTTCGGCGGACGCAAACCCGAGGACGGTCGCATCGACTGGACTCAGCCGGCGCAGGCGGTCTACAACCTGATCCGCGCCGTTGCACCGCCGTATCCGGGGGCGTTCACCGACCTCGCACAGCGTCGGTTCGTGGTCACACGTGCCCGCCTGTCGGGCACGCGCGTGCCCGCCGGTTTGCCCTGCGGACTGCAAGTAGTGGATAATGCGCTCCTCGGCATTTGCGGCGACGGAAATGCCATTGTCATTCATGAACTAATGCTGGACGGCAAGCCTGTCGCGCCGGAACAGTTTTCCCAGCTCAATCACTGACCGTAATATGAAAAAAGTCCTGATTCTCGGTGTCAACGGGTTCATCGGCCACCATCTGTCGAAGCGCATCCTGGAGACGACCGACTGGGAAGTTTATGGCATGGACATGCTCACCGATCGCCTTGGCGATCTGGTCAACCACGAGCGCATGCACTTCTTCGAAGGCGACATCACGATCAACAAGGAATGGGTCGAGTACCACATTCGCAAGTGCGACGTGATCCTCCCGCTGGTTGCCATCGCCACGCCGGCGACCTATGTGAAGGCACCGCTGCGCGTGTTCGAACTCGACTTCGAAGCCAACCTGCCGATCGTTCGCTCGGCCGTGAAGTACGGCAAGCATCTGGTGTTCCCGTCGACCTCCGAGGTGTACGGCATGTGCACCGACGCCGAGTTCGACCCGGAAGCCTCCCCGCTCATTTACGGCCCGATCAACAAGCCGCGCTGGATCTACGCCTGCTCGAAGCAACTCATGGATCGTGTGATCTGGGGTTACGGCATGCAGGAAGGCCTGAACTTCTCGCTGTTCCGTCCGTTCAACTGGATCGGCGCCGGCCTTGACTCGATCTACACGCCGAAGGAAGGCTCGTCGCGCGTGGTCACGCAGTTCCTCGGCCACATCGCTCGCGGCGAGAACATCAGCCTGGTTGACGGCGGTCACCAGAAGCGCGCCTTTACCGACATCGACGACGGCATCGACGCACTGGTGCGCATCATCGATAACAAGGGCGGCATCGCCAGCGGCAAGATCTACAACATCGGCAACCCGACGAACAACTTCTCGGTGCGCGAACTGGCCAACATGATGCTCAAGCTCGCCAGCGAGTTCCCGGAGTACGCAGAGACGGCCAAGAAGGTTCAACTCGTCGAAACGTCGTCGGGCGCCTACTACGGCAACGGCTATCAGGACGTGCAAAACCGCGTGCCGAAGATCGAGAACACCATGCAGGAACTCGATTGGAAGCCGACCACGTCGATGGACGACGCACTGCGCAAGATTTTCGAAGCGTATCGCGGTCACGTCGCCGAAGCTCGCCGTCTGGTCGAGGGCGAATAACGCCGGCGCATCGCTCGGACTGTGGCCCGTCGAGCATGTGGCACCGTCTGAGCTTCGCCAGATACGCCCGACACGCCCGGTGCGCCCTTTGGCGCATCGGGCGTTTTTGACTGCGGATGCCGGCGCATCACCCGGACAGCGCAGTTCGACTTCGTAAATTGATTCGACATTCGAGATATCGCGCGCCACACGCGCCACATCCCGATGTCCCCCTCAAGGACGGCTATGGCCAAAATTGTCCTGAAGATCGACGTCGACACCTTGCGCGGCACGCGTGAAGGCGTCCCCAACCTGCTCGCCGCACTGGCCGAGCATGACGCACAAGCGACCTTTCTGTTCAGCCTCGGCCCAGACCACACCGGCTGGGCACTCAAGCGCGTCTTTCGCCCCGGCTTCCTGAAGAAGGTGTCGCGCACGTCGGTCGTCGAACATTACGGCTTCAAGACCCTGATGTACGGCACCCTGCTGCCCGGCCCGGACATCGGCAAACGTGCGGCCGACGTCATGCGCACCGTGCAGAGCGCCGGACACGAAACCGGCATCCATACGTGGGACCACACGTACTGGCAGGACAATGTGCGCACGCGAGACGCCGCCTGGACGCAGCGTCAGATGTCGCAAGCGCACGCGCGCTTCACACAGATCTTCGGCGCACCCCCGGTAACGCATGGCGCGGCGGGTTGGCAGATGAACGACCATGCGTTTCGCCAGATCGATGCCTGGGGCATGAAATACTCGTCGGATGGCCGCGGCACCGCGCCGCACTATCCGATCGTGGACGGCGTGCGCCTGAAACACGTGCAAATGCCGACGACGCTTCCGACCGTCGACGAGTTGCTTGGCGTCGATGGCCGTGACATTAACGATGTGGCGGCGCATCTGCTTGCCCTGAGCGCCAATCCGGCGCAAGATCACGTGTTCACGCTACATGCGGAACTCGAAGGTCAAAAGCTTGCGCCGTTGTTCCGCCAGGTTCTGGCCGGCTGGCGTCGCCAGGGGCACGATCTGATCACGATGGGCCAGTATTACGAGACGCTCGATCTCGCCGCATTGCCTGCCCATCCTGTGGTGTGGGGTGAGATTCCGGGCCGCTCGGGCGACCTGATCCTCGAAGGCCAGGCCGTCGCCTGATCGCCAGGCGCGACATGACACGGCTCGCCGTGCCGGCAGACATCGCAAACAGAATTCGAAACCCTTTCCCGAACCGGCCTGCCACAGGCCATCCAAGGAGACCATAGTGACGGTAGCCATCGACACTCCCGTGCCCGATTTCACCGCACCGGCCACCGGCGGCGATTTTTCGCTCAAAGGCCATCGCGGCCAGAAGGTGGTGATCTACTTCTACCCGAAGGACAACACCCCGGGCTGTACCACGGAAGGCATGAATTTCCGCGACAGCTACGCGCAATTTCAGGCCGCCGGCGCACAGATCGTCGGCGTGTCGCGCGACAGCCTGCGCTCGCACGAGAACTTCAAGAACAAACTCGAATTGCCCTTCGCGCTGATCTCCGACACCGATGAAGCGGTATGCAAGCTGTTCGGTGTCATCAAGTTGAAAAAACTGTATGGCAAAGAGCATCTTGGCATTGAGCGAAGCACGTTTCTGATCGACGAGAAAGGCGTGTTGCGCAAGGAATGGCGCGGCGTTCGCGTGCCCGATCACGTGTCGGAAGTGCTGGCTGCCGTGCAGGCGCTCTGACCGCTCGGTCCACCCACGACATCTGCGTCGCACGGGCGGTCGCGTGCGAGCACGCCCGCCGCCCGAGCGCTATTCGCTGTGGTGTTGCGCAAGGGCCGCTGCGACCGCCAGTGAGGGCATTCGACGCTATACAAGCACGGCAAGAGACGTTATAGTCGGCCGTAATGATCAAGCGCATTGAACGAGACTATTGCAGGCGTCGCCATGGCGGCGCCTTCAGCCAAGCCGCCTCTCCGGTGCGTCCGGGCAGGCGGCTTTTTTGTTGCCGGGACGTGATGTATTGCCGTTTGTCCCGGCCGAGTAGTGTTGTGTTTTCTTGAACGGGAAATCTATGCCATTGCCATCGGCGCCGACCAAACCGGGCACGCTGCTTGCCCCGGAACAATTCCCCACTCGCCTCAAACCTTCGCGCACGGAGGCCAAGAAACCGATTCCCTCGTCTGAACAACATGCACTGGGCGAAACGTCCGGTGCTGCAGGTGCTGCAACTGCCGCAAACGCGACCGAATTGAAGGTCGTCCCGAAAACCGCCCCGGCGACGCAGACTGCACCACAGCCGTCGCCCGTCGCACGTTCGCCTCAGTCGCCGTCGCCGGCAGACTCGACCGGCGCCAGCCCATCGCTCAAGTCCGTGAAGTCGACGGCAAGCGGTTCGGGTTCGAAACGTACGCGCGGCAGGGATACGGAACCGGCCAAGCTGTTCGTGCTCGACACGAACGTGCTCATGCACGACCCGAGCAGTCTGTTCCGTTTCGAAGAGCACGACGTCTATCTGCCGATGATGACGTTGGAAGAGCTCGACAATCACAAGAAGGGCATGTCGGAAGTCGCGCGCAATGCGCGTCAGGTGAGCCGCACGCTCGATGGGCTGGTTGCCGAGAGCGGCACGAAGTCGATGGCCGAAGGCATTCCGCTCTCGCGGCTCGGCAACAAGGACGCCACCGGGCGCCTGTACTTCCAGACCGATCTGCCCGATGTCCCGCCGCTCGAAGGACTGCCGCAAGGCAAGGCCGACAACCAGATTCTGGGCGTCGTGCGCGCGCTGCAGGACAAGTTCCGCGACCGCCAGGTAGTGCTGGTGTCAAAGGACATCAACATGCGCGTCAAGGCGCATGCGCTCGGCCTGCCTGCGGAAGACTACTTCAACGACAAGGTGCTCGAGGACAGCGACCTGCTTTACTCGGGTGTGATGTCCCTGCCGCCGGACTTCTGGACGAAGCACGGCAAAGGCATGGAGAGCTGGCAGGACAACCGCACCGGCACCACGTTCTATCGCATTACCGGCCCGCTCTGCGCGAGCTTCCTCATCAATCAGTTCGTCTATCTGGAGACGAACAACGGCGAGGCGCCTTTCTACGCGCAGGTTCGGGAGATCAACGGCAAGACGGCGTTGCTGCAAACGCTGCGTGACTATGGCCATCACAAGAACAACGTGTGGGGCATTACGGCACGCAACCGCGAGCAGAACTTCGCGCTGAACCTGCTGATGAATCCCGAAGTGGACTTCATTACGCTGCTCGGGCAGGCCGGTACCGGCAAGACACTGCTCGCACTTGCCGCCGGTCTGGCGCAGACGCTCGACGAGAAGCGCTACAACGAAATCATCATCACGCGCGCGACCGTGCCCGTCGGTGAAGATATCGGCTTCCTGCCGGGCACCGAGGAAGAGAAGATGCAACCGTGGATGGGTGCATTTGACGACAACCTCGAAGTGCTGCAAAAGACGGACGACTCCGCGGGCGAATGGGGTCGCGCCGCCACGCAGGAACTCATCCGCTCGCGACTCAAGGTCAAGAGCATGAACTTCATGCGCGGACGCACGTTCGTGAACAAGTTCGTCATCATCGACGAAGCGCAGAATCTGACGCCGAAGCAGATGAAGACACTGGTCACGCGTGCCGGCCCCGGCACCAAGCTGATCTGTCTGGGCAACATTGCACAGATCGACACGCCTTACCTTACCGAAGGCAGCTCGGGGCTGACGTACGTCGTGGATCGGTTCAAGGGCTGGGGACATAGCGGACACGTCACACTGGCGCGCGGCGAACGTTCGCGTCTGGCCGATTACGCGGCAGAAATTCTCTGACGTTACCCCACCCCATCTCGGGGATCGATGCGGACAAGACGGCGCCCTCGGGCGCCGTTTTTTTGTGCGAAGCATAACCACGCCATCGACGCGCTTCCCTCAAGGAACCATGGCACTGCGCCGACGAAATCGCCCGGGAAGCCGCAAATTTGTGACGTCGATGCTACAAAAGGCCCGAAAATCGGCACTTTTGCGATGCATTCGCACGGCAAGCGTCGTAAACTCTGCGCATGCCAATCCAGCGCCCGCCGAGCATGTCTCGTTCCCCGACTCGTCCGATGGCCCGTAGCAAGACGTCACCCACAACGCTGGCCGGCGTGCCGTGGCGAAGCGCCGGGGTGCTGGCGCTGACCCTGCTGGTTGCTGCATGCTCTTCCGGCCCTACCGTGCGGCAAGGTGGCAGTGCGAACTATGGCAACCGCACCGTCGGTCCGGAGCGCAGCGCCGGCCAGGAAGAAATCACGCTCGAAGCGATGAGCCTCGTTGGCATTCCTTACCGCTACGGCGGCAATACACCCGATTCCGGTTTCGATTGCAGTGGATTGGTGCGCTATGTGGTGGCGCGCGCCGCCGGCGTCAATCTGCCCCGCACGACCGCGGACATGAGCGGTGTAGGCACCGTTCTGGAGCGCGACGACCTCGCCTCAGGCGATCTGATCTTCTTCAACACCACGGGACGCCCGCATTCGCACGTGGGCATCTATGTGGGACAAGGGAAGTTCGTGCATGCGCCGAACTCCGGCGGCACCGTACGGCTGGAGAGCATTTTCATCCCGTACTGGGCAAAGCGTATCGACGGTGTGCGCCGCGTGGCCGCCAACAAGGCCCCCGCAGGCAATACGATTTACGTCGACCGCTCCGCACCGGCGACGGTTGCCGAAGCACCGGCTGCGGCTCCTCTGCCGAACGTGCCCATGAATACGGCACCGAATCGTCCATTGACAGCATCTACGGCCTCGCCGCTGGAAACACCCCAGGCGACATCGCCCAGCAGCACTGCCCGCCTCACCGCCCCACCGGCTCAGGACGACGATCCGATCGCACGCTTCGCCAACAGTTCGATGTAGTCACGCCTGCCGGCGAGATCCGTCGTGCCCATCGGGCGAAGCCCCTACCGCACGCCGCGCACGGGCCACAATCTGCTTGAGGGTCACGTCAATGCAGATGCACGAGCAAGGTCGCCGCACCGCCGAGGTTGATCGCAGCGCCCATCAACAGGCGCAGCGGATGATGGCGAAGCGATCGGATCAATGGGGTCATGTCAGCCTCCTGCGGGACTCAAAAAAAACGCTATGAAAAAATGATAATCAATCGCAATTAACTATTGAAATTGATTGTCCCGATGATGCCGATTTGCCATTTCAATCACCGGTGAAAAACAAAAAAAGCGGCCGAAGCCGCTTTTTCTGTTTCTGACGCCTGCCGCCGTCGGTCGACGGCAAACCGCATCACAGGAACTGCTTGCCGACCCACCACGCAATGGCGGCAATGAACGCCGATGCCGGGATCGTCAACACCCACGCCCAGACGATGTTGCCTGCCACGCCCCAACGCACTGCCGAGAGCTTGCGCGTGGCGCCCACACCGACGATGGCGCCGGTAATGGTGTGCGTGGTCGAGACCGGCACGCCGAGCCACGACGCGAAGAACAGCGTGAACGCCCCGCCCGTTTCGGCGCAGAAGCCACCGACCGGCTTGAGCTTCGTGATCTTCTGCCCCATCGTGCGCACGATGCGCCAGCCACCGAACATGGTGCCCAGACCGATCGCCAGGTAGCAACCGATGATCACCCACAGCGGCGGTTCGGCAGCTTCCTGCGGCCACAGGCCGGCCGCGATCAGCAGCATCCAGATGATGCCGATGGTCTTCTGCGCATCGTTGCCGCCGTGCCCGAGGCTATACATACCGGCCGAAACCAGTTGCAAGCGACGGAACCAGCGATCCACGCGCGCCGGTGGCGTGCGGAAGAAGAGCCACGACACGAGCAGCATGAAGAACGAGCCGAGCACGAAACCGAGCAGCGGCGAGACGAAAATGAATGCCACGGTCTGCAGCAGGCCGCTCGCGACGAGCGATCCCGTGCCCGCCTTGGCCACCGCAGCGCCGACGAGACCGCCGATCAGTGCATGCGACGAACTCGACGGAATGCCGTAGTACCACGTGATGATGTTCCAGGCGATGGCCCCGACGAGCGCGCCGAAAATCACATAGTGATCGACGATCTCGGGGTGCACCGTGCCCTTGCCCACCGTCGCTGCGACTTTCAGGTGAAAGACGAACAGCGCGATGACGTTGAACATGGCGGCGAAAGCCACCGCCTGATGCGGTTTGAGCACGCCCGTCGAGACGACCGTGGCGATCGAATTGGCGGCGTCGTGAAAACCGTTCATGAAGTCGAACAGAAGCGCCAGTACGACCAAGAGTCCGACCAGCCAGAGGCTGATGTGCAGCGTTGCCATCGAAAGTCTCCGCTCAGGCGTTTTCCAGCACAATGCCTTCGATGATGTTGGCAACGTCCTCGCACTTATCGGTCACCGACTCGAGCAATTCGGACACCGCCTTCTGCTTGATCAGTTCCTTCACGTCGGCTTCCTCGCGGAACAGCTTCGACAGCGATGCGCGCAGCAGTCGGTCGGCTTCCGATTCGAGACCGTCGATCTCCTCACAAAGCTTCAGAATGTCGCGGGCGCGATCCATGTCGTTGAGCAACGCGACCGTGCTTTGCACACGCTCGCAGCACTTCACGCAGATCTCGCCGAGCGTGCGGGCCTCGGACGGCACGCTCTTGATGTCGTACATCCACACGGCAGTCGCCACGTCTTCCATCAGATCGAGGATGTCGTCCATCGTACTGATCAGCTTGTGGATCTCATCGCGGTCGAAAGGCGTGATGAACGTCTTGTGCATCAGGTCGATGGTCTCGTGCGTGATGCGATCCGCTTTCTTCTCGTTGTTCTGCACAGCAACGGTACGTGCCTCGGCATTGGGCAGGTCGTTGAGCATGGCAGACAGCTCGCGGCTGCCGGCAACCATGCACGCCGCGTGCTGGTTGAACAGGTCAAAGAACTTGCCCTCGGTGGGCATGAAGCGACCGAACATTATTGGAAAACTCCGGGTATTGATAGGGGACGGGTCGACACAAAAACGTCACATTCTACCTCGTCGGAGGCGTGCGCAGCCGCGCGCGCATCCGAACAGATGGAAATCGGGCGTCAGTATTGCGGGCCGGCCAGATTGTCGAACTTCGTATAAGCACCGATGAACGCCAGGCGCACATGGCCGATAGGACCGTTACGCTGCTTCGCGATAATGATCTCTGCCGTGCCCTTGTCTGGCGTATCGGGGTTGTAGACTTCGTCGCGGTAGATGAACAGGATGATGTCCGCGTCCTGTTCGATAGCGCCCGATTCCCGCAAGTCCGACATGACCGGACGCTTGTTCGGACGCTGCTCAAGGCTTCGGTTCAGCTGCGAGAGCGCGATCACCGGCACGTTCAGCTCCTTGGCGAGCCCCTTGAGCGAGCGCGAAATCTCGGAAATTTCGGTCGCACGGTTCTCACCGCCGCCCGAACCGCTCATCAGCTGAAGGTAGTCGATGATGATCAGGCCGAGCTTGCCGCACTGACGCGCCAGACGTCGCGCACGCGCACGCAGCTCCATGGGGTTGAGCGCGGGCGTTTCGTCGACGAACAGTTGCGTCTCGTTCATCTTCTGCATGGCGTGCGTGAGTTTCGGCCAGTCTTCATCGACCAGCTTGCCGGTACGCAAGCGGTGCTGATCGAGACGCCCCACCGAACCCAGCATACGCATCGCCAACTGCGTGCCCGGCATTTCCATCGAGAACACCGCAACGGGCAGCCCTTCCTCCACGGCGATGTGCTCGCCGATATTCATCGAGAAAGTCGTCTTACCCATCGACGGGCGCCCTGCCACGATAATCAGATCACCGCCATTGAAACCGGACGTCATGCGGTCCAGATCGACAAAACCGGTCGGAATCCCGGTGATGTCGCTGCCGCCTTCGCGGTGATACAGCTCGTCGATGCGCTCGACGACCTGCGTGAGCAGTGGCTGCAGCTCAAGGAAGCCGCTGGTGCTGCGCGAGCCCTCTTCGGCGATGGCGAACACCTTCGCCTCCGCCTCGTCGAGCATCTGGCGCACTTCCTTGCCTTGCGGATTGAATGCGTCCGACGCGATTTCGTCGGCCACCGTCACCAGCTTGCGCAACACTGCCCGGTCGCGCACGATTTCGGCGTACCGGCGAATGTTCGCCGCGCTCGGCGTGTTCTGCGCCAGCGCATTCAGATAGGCAAGTCCACCCACGTCCTCGGCTTTGCCGGCGGACGAGAGCGATTCGAAAACGGTAATGACGTCGGCGGGACGGTCGCCGGAGATCAGGCGTCCGATGTGCTGATAGATCTGTCGATGGTCGTAGCGGTAGAAATCGTGCTCCGACAGGAAGTCGCCGATGCGATCCCAGGCGCTGTTATCGAGCAGCAGACCGCCGAGCACGGATTGCTCCGCCTCGATGGAGTGCGGCGGCACCTTGAGCGAATCGAGCTGTGGATCGGGCGCGTTCATGCCGGGCATTATACCGTCCCCGCGATCCCGGTCAGACCCGGCGAAATCGCGCTTGCGCGACGATTTTTCCGAGCGTGGTTTGTTCAGCAGTTTCCCTGGAGGCAGCATAAGGCGGAGCTATCGAACGATGACGTGGGAGGAAGCGAGTGCGCAACCGGAAGATGGTCGACATCCCTCGGCGCAAGTCGGAGTATGACCGGCAACCGAGCATTCCGGTAGCCAACACAACGGAACAACAACAGAACTGACAGGCATAAAAAAACGGAAGCCGGTGGACCGACTTCCGTCTTTTATTCGCGTCGGGAAGCTGACGCGTGTACGACTTAGGCGTGCTCGCCCAGCACCGACACGGTGACGTCGATCACGACGTCGGTGTGCAGCGCCACCTGGACCGGGAAATCACCCACGGTCTTGAGCGGGCCGTTCGGCAGACGCACTTGCATCTTCTCGACCTTGAAACCTTGGGTGCCCAGGGCTTCGGCGATGTCGAAGTTGGTCACCGAGCCGAACAGACGGCCGTCAACGCCGGCCTTCTGTGCGATCTGGAGCGTCAGGCCCGACAGCTTTTCGCCTTCGGCTTGTGCAGCAGCCAGCTTCTCGGCGGCAGCCTTTTCCAGTTCGGCGCGGCGAACTTCGAATTCGGCGATCGCGTCCTTCGTGGCACGGCGGGCCTTCTTCGTCGGGATCAGGAAGTTACGTGCGAAACCGTCCTTGACCTTCACGATGTCGCCCAGGTTACCCAGATTGACGACCTTTTCCAGCAGAATCACTTGCATTATCTATTCTCCTTCGTCGACTGGCGATTAAGCACCGTGCAGATCGGTGTACGGCAGCAGCGCCAGGAAACGCGCGCGCTTGATAGCCGTATCGAGCTGGCGCTGGTAGTGCGCCTTGGTGCCCGTCAGGCGAGCCGGGGTGATCTTGCCGTTGTCGCCGATGAAGTCCTTCAGCGTTTCGACATCCTTGTAATCGATCTGCTCGACACCAGCGACGGTGAAGCGGCAGAACTTCTTGCGCTTGAACAGCGGGTTTTGCTGTTGGCGGCGGCGATCAAACTTCTTGTTTTTACCGTTAGGACGCGGCATGTTCAACAATCCTTTTCAAATGCTTGCAATGCTGTGATGTGAAACACCAGGGTGCGGCTATTGCGATGCTTCTTGGCGAGAAATCCTGCCCACTGGGCCGGTTTCTCCAGTCCCAGCGCCATGACTTTGGCGCTGATGGGACCGATCGCCACTGCCGGTATCGAGAACTCGACCTGACGGGCCACGCCCGCTTCTTCGGCAGTTCCCTCGTGTGCCAGCGTGACATCGATCACGGGAAGCCCGGCCGGGGTATAGCGCAGCGTGCCGATTTCGACGATGCTGGCCTCGAGCCGTAGGCGATTCACGCGGTCAATGTCGGCGTTGGCACCCTGATGCGTTCCGGTGCGCTAATTACGAAGCGGCAGCTTCGGTCGCGGGCGTCGCGGCAGCCTTCTTGGCTTCTTCGCGGGCCACTTCCTTCATCATCGGCGACGGTGCGGTCTCAGCCTTCTTCATCTTGACGACGAGGTGGCGCAGAACGGCGTCGTTGAACTTGAATGCGTGTTCCAGCTCGTCCAGGGTTTCCTGGTCGCATTCGATGTTCATGCAAACGTAGTGAGCCTTGGCCAGCTTTTCGATCATGTAGGCCAGTTGACGACGGCCCCAGTCTTCGACGCGGTGGATCTTGCCCTGACGGGACTCGACCGTGCCACGATAGCGCTCGATCATTGCAGGCACTTGCTCGCTCTGATCGGGGTGAACGATAAATACGATTTCGTAATGACGCATAGGGTGCTCCTTATGGACAAAGCTGCCTGGGCGTCAGAACCAGTGCAGCAAGGTTGCAGAACCCGCGATTCTAGCGGATTTCATGTCGATCATCAACTCCCGCCCTATCGGTGCCGAACAGCAAGCCCGCCGGCGCGTCGCCAGCCCCAACCTTCCCACCACGTCAGGCGTTCTCGAGCCAATAGTTCGGACGAGCATAGATCTGCCGGAGTTGCTCGATGAACAGGCGCACGCGCGCTGGCTGAAAGCGCTGCTGCGGGTAGACGGCCAGGATGTCGTAATCGGGCAGCGCGTACTCGTCGAGCACGGTTTCCAGTTCCCCGGAGAGCAGTTCACGCTGAATCTCCCATGTGGAACGCCACCCCAGACCCAGCCCTTCCAGGGCCCAGCGGTGCAGCAACTCACCGTCGTTGCAATCGAGATTGCCCGCCACGCGCGTCGTCACGAGCTTGCCCTGACGCTTGAAGTACCAGCCACGCTGCTGTCCGCCCTGCAGGTTGAACGCCAGACAGTTGTGCTTGGCCAGATCCTCGAGCGTCCTGGGACGCCCGTGGCGAGCAAAATACGCGGGCGTGCCGCACACCACGCGCCGGTTCTGGGCGAGTTTGACGGCCACGAAGTTCGGATCGACGGAGCCGCCGATACGAATCCCCATGTCGTAGCCCTCGCGCACGATGTCCACGACGCGATCCGTCAGGTTGAAGGAGATCTGAACCTCGGGGTGCAGACGCAGGAAGGCCGGCGCGTGCGGCGCCACGTGCTTACGGCCGAATGCAGCGGGCGCCGAGACGATCAGGTGGCCGGACACCGCGTGCCGCCCGGCGCTGATTTCGTTCTCGGCCATCTCCCAGTCGCCGAGCAACTGCTTGCACCGCTCGAGAAAAGCGCCCCCCTCCTCCGAGAGCGCCAGCCGCCGGGTGGAGCGGTACATCAGCTTGATACCCAGTCGTTTTTCGAGCGCGTCGATACGCCGCCCGAGAATGACAGGTGAGACCCCTTCCTTTAGTGCAGCGGCGGCCAGACTCCCGGCTTCAGCCACCTGCACGAAGGTTTCGATCTGTTTGAATCGGTCCATCGCGTCTCCATTCGATACTTTTTGTTCTTAAAAAAACGATCTTTTGTGATCTTATCAAACAAATCGTACCGGCTTAAAGTGACCTCCAACAACGATCAACCCATACCCATTGGAACACTGGAGGAGTCACATGGCCAAGATGACCGCCGTAGAGGCCGCCGTTCGCGTGCTGGAGAAGGAAGGCATCACTACCGCATTCGGCGTGCCTGGCGCCGCCATCAACCCGTTTTATTCGGCCCTTCGCAAGGCTGGCAGCGTCGAGCACGTGCTCGCGCGCCACGTCGAGGGCGCCTCGCACATGGCCGAAGGCTACACCCGCGCCGAAGCGGGCAACATCGGCGTTTGCATCGGCACCTCGGGCCCCGCAGGCACCGACATGATTACGGGCCTGTACTCCGCTCAGGCCGATTCCATCCCCATTCTGTGCATCACGGGCCAGGCTCCGCGCGCGCGCCTGTACAAGGAAGATTTCCAGGCTGTCGACATCGAGTCGATCGCCAAGCCCGTCACCAAGTGGGCGGTGACCGTGCGTGAACCGGCCCTCGTGCCGCGTGTTTTCCAGCAGGCATTCCACCTGATGCGCTCGGGCCGCCCGGGCCCGGTACTCATCGATCTGCCGTTCGACGTGCAAGTCGCCGAGATCGAATTCGATCCCGAAACGTACGAACCGCTGCCGGTGTACAAGCCTGCCGCCACCCGTGCCCAGGCCGAGAAAGCCATTCAGATGCTGCTCGCCTCTGAGCGTCCGCTCATCGTGTCGGGTGGCGGTGTGATCAACGCCGATGCGGCCGATCTGCTCGTCGAGTTCGCCGAGACGGTCAATGTGCCGGTCATCCCCACGCTCATGGGCTGGGGCACCATCGCCGACGACCACCCGCTCATGGCGGGCATGGTCGGCCTGCAAACGTCGCACCGTTTCGGCAACGCCACGATGCTCGCGGCCGACTTCGTGATGGGCATCGGCAATCGCTGGGCCAACCGTCACACCGGAAGCGTCGATGTCTTCACCAAGGGCCGCAAATTTGTGCACGTCGACATCGAACCGACGCAGATCGGCCGCGTGTTCGGCCCGGACTACGGCATCGTGTCGGACGCCAAGGCTGCCCTCACGTTGTTCGTGGAAGTGGCCAAGGAACTGAAGGCCGCCGGTCGTCTGCCGGATCGCTCGCAATGGGTCGCCGATTGCCAGAAGCGCAAGCGCACCATGCTGCGCCGCTCGGACTTCGATCAGGTGCCGGTCAAGCCGCAGCGCGTGTATCAGGAGATGAACGCGTTCTTCGGCCGCGACGTGCGCTATGTCTCGACCATCGGTCTGTCGCAGATTGCCGCGGCCCAGTTCCTGCATGTGAACAAGCCGCGCCACTGGATCAACTGCGGTCAGGCAGGCCCGCTGGGCTGGACGGTGCCGGCAGCCATCGGCGCGAAGGTTGCATCGCCGTCATCGGACGTGGTGGCGATCTCGGGCGACTACGACTTCCAGTTCATGATCGAAGAACTCGCCGTCGCCGCGCAGTTCAAGGTGCCGTACATCCACGTGGTGGTGAACAACTCGTACCTCGGTCTGATTCGTCAGGCACAGCGCAACTTCGACATGGATTACTGCGTGCAGCTCGCGTTCGAGAACGTGAACTCGCCGGAAGTGAACGGTTACGGCGTAGACCACGTGAAGGTGGCCGAAGGGCTCGGCGTGAAGGCGATTCGTGTGTTCCAGCCGAACGACATCCAGCCGGCGTTCGCTCAGGCGCGCAAGCTGATGGCCGAGTTCTCGGTGCCGGTGATCGTGGAGGTGATTCTCGAGCGTGTCACCAACATCGCGATGGGCACCGAAATCAACAACATCAATGAGTTCGAGGAAATCATCGACGTTGTGGAGGAAGACGACGCAGTGTCGGCCTGACGCAGAAGAAACAGACGACGCGCATGCGGAAAAGCACGTACGGAAGCACTTTCGGAAGCAAGTACGAGCGCGTCCTCCAGGTCTTCGACCCGACGAGCAGTGTCAACGGTTTGCGGGGCGCGTGCGTCCCCTCCGCTTTCGGCTAGACCCCGTGAACGGCCAAAGCATGCGCTCCGCAACCCGGCTAAACCCCGCAGCACCGCAGCATCGCAGCCGTAGTACCGCAGCACCCTGACGTTACCTGAATGTCACCCTTGCATCGAATCGTCGAAACCACCCCCTAAAAAGAGAGAGAGGAGTCAGCGCAATGCCGAAATTTGCCGCCAACCTGACCATGCTGTTCAACGAGGTGCCGTTCCTCGACCGCTTCAAGGCGGCCGCCGCAGCGGGCTTTCGCGGCGTGGAGTTTCTGTTCCCGTATGCGTTTCACCGCGACCAGATCGCCGACAAGCTGAACCAGTACCAGCTCGACCTCGTGCTGCACAACCTGCCTGCCGGCAACTGGGAGGCCGGTGAGCGCGGCATCGCGATCTTCCCCGATCGCGTGGCCGAGTTCCGCGACGGCGTGGGCGAAGCCATCACCTATGCCAAGGCGCTGGGCGTCAAGCAATTGAATTGCCTCGTGGGCAAGCAAGGCGCCGACCTGTCGACGCAAGACGCAACGCAAACGCTCGTGGGCAACCTGCGTTTCGCTGCCGACGCCCTGAAGGCCGAGGGCATCCGCCTGCTGGTCGAGCCGATCAACACGTACGACATTCCGGGCTTCTTCGTGAACCGCACGAAACAGGCCCTGGAAATCTTCGACGCCGTCGGCTCGGACAACCTGTTCCTGCAGTACGACATCTATCACATGCAACGCATGGAAGGTGAGCTCGCCAAGACCATCGAGACGAATCTGGCCCGCATCGCGCACGTGCAACTGGCGGACAACCCGGGCCGCAACGAGCCGGGTACGGGAGAAATCAACTACGCCTACCTGTTCGCGTTCCTGGATCGCCTGGGCTACAAGGGCTGGATCGGTTGCGAGTACAAACCCGCGACCACCACGACGGACGGCCTCGGCTGGTTCAAGGCAGCGGGTTTGCGCGAAGCGGCATAAGCCGGGCCACGCGCCACCGCCGCAGCAACTTACCCCCGGTTCACCCGCACACCGCCTCCCCCGGCGCTGCGCACATGACATGACGGTGTCGATGCCCGCGTGCTTCGCGCGTACTTCGCACCGGCTGACCGGGTTTCGACGAGGAAGGGCCCCGCCGGCCGCATGCAGGGGGCATGCGGCCGGAGTCCGGGGGATGCATGAGCGCCCATTGTCCACGTGAGTCCGCGTGGCGCTCATACACCACCGCCCCACTCGCCGAACGGTCGGCGACAACACTTCAAACTTTGGCAACAAGGAGTCTCGAAATGGCACAACTCGGTTTTATTGGTCTGGGCATCATGGGCGCGCCGATGGCGAAGCATCTGCAGAACGCTGGTCACAAGCTCTTCCTGTACGAGCGCCGTACGCCCCCGCAAGACCTGATCGACGGTCAGGCAACGGTCTGCACGTCGGCCAAGGAGGTCGCCAAGCGTGCCGATATCGTGTTCGTGATGGTGCCGGACACCCCGGACGTCGGCGCCGTGCTGTTCGGTGAAGACGGTCTGGCCGAAGGCCTCACCGCCGGCAAGATCGTCGTCGACATGAGCTCGATCTCGCCGATCGAAACCAAGGAATACGCCAAGAAGATCAAGGCGCTGGGTTGCGAATACCTCGACGCCCCGGTCTCGGGCGGCGAAGTCGGCGCCAAGGCCGCCTCGCTCTCGATCATGGTCGGTGGCTCGCAAGCGGCCTTCGACGACGTCAAGCCGTTTTTCGAACTGATGGGCAAGAACATCACGCTCGTGGGCGAGAGCGGTGCCGGCCAGACGTGCAAGGTCGCGAACCAGATCGTGGTTGCCCTGACCATCGAAGCCGTGGGCGAAGCCCTGCTGTTCGCCTCGAAGGCCGGCGCAGACCCTGCGAAGGTCCGTGCGGCGCTGATGGGCGGCTTCGCCTCGTCGCGCATTCTGGAAGTGCATGGCGAGCGCATGGTCAAGCGCAACTTCGAGCCGGGCTTCCGCATCGCCCTGCACCAGAAGGACCTGAACCTGGCGCTGCAAACGGCGAAGACGCTCGGCGTGTCGCTGCCGAACACGGCCACGGCGCAAGAGTTGTTCAATGCCTGTGCTGCCAATGGCGGCGCCGCGTGGGATCACTCGGGCATGGTGCGCGCGCTGGAAATGCTCGCCAACCACACGGTGGCCTGACCCCGCCGCGGGCAATCACGGAACGACAGGCCTCGCCACGGTAGCGTGGCGGGCGCCCTCACCGCGTAGTTCGCGAGAAGACGAAGACAACGGCAGGCATAAGCCGTCACAGCAGGCAATAGCAGGGAGAACTGAGCGTGCGGGCAGGATAGTGTCGAGAGACGCCCTGCCGAGCGTGGCGGCGCGAGTCGAGCGAAAGTGCGACTGGCGCCGTATTTTTTTGTGCGGACGTGGGTAACGTGACAGGGAAGCTGGGGGTACGGACGCGTTCGTCGTTCGTTCGTCTTTAGTCCGTCGTTCGTTCATCGTCAGGCGGCGCAACCCCGCGCCGCCCCGACGTCGCCATCTCAATATTCGTCGAACAGACTCTGCATGCGCTCGCGCGGCACGCCGGCCTGCAATGCAAGCATCAGCAACACGCGCGCCTTGTACGGATGCAGGTTGCCCGTGCTCACGAACCCGTACTGGTCGTCCGGCGCCGCGCCGTTGTGCATGACGTGACCGCTGCCCACGCGTGACGCACGCACCACCGTCACACCGCGCTGCACGGCCTCGGCCAGCGCCTGTTGCAGCAACGCATGAAGCGAGCCGTTTCCCGTGCCCGCCACCACAATGCCCTGCACGCCGGCGTCCACGAGCGCATCGACGGCGATGCGTGACACCCCGGCATAGCTCGACACCACTTCCACCGCAGGCAGCTCGCCGGACAAGCCGACGAACTCGCTCTCGACGGTGTGGTACTGCAACGGTGCGCGCTGGAACGCAACGCGTTCGTCCTGCACCCAGCCGAGCACTCCGATTTCCGGCGAGTGAAAGGCGTCGACCTTGTAGGTGCTCGTCTTGACGACGTCGCGCGCGCAATGAATCTGATTGTTGATGGCGACCATGACACCGCGACCGGCCGAGATCGGATCGGTCGCGACGCGCACGGCATTGAGCAGATTGAGCGGACCGTCCGCGGAGAGCGCCGTCGCCGGGCGCATCGCGGCCGTCAGCACGACGGGCTTGCGGCTGTTGACCGTGAGATGCAGGTAATACGCGGTTTCTTCGAGCGTATCGGTGCCGTGGGTAATGACCGCACCCGCCACATCGGGCTGGGCCAGCAAGGCATTCACGCGGGCGGCAAGCTTCTGCCACAGCGATACCGACATGTCCTTGCTGTCGATCTGGGCGACCTGCTCCGCATGAATGTGCGCCACATTGCCCAGGGCGGGCACTGCGGCGAGCAGATCCTGAACACCCAGCGCCCCGGCCTGATAACCGGCGGTGCGCGTGGCGTCGGCCGCGCTACCCGCGATCGTGCCGCCCGTGGCCAGCAGCGCAATGCGCGGCAGCTCACCGGAGGACACGGTGTAATGAGGAATGGGGTTGAATGAAGTCAATGTCATGCCAGCGATTGTATCCAATACTGCCCGGCTTCCCAATCGCTGAAAATATCGATCCCGCCACAGGGGCGGGACCGTATCGGATGGCGGGTATCGGTGCCCGGGCACCGTAGCACCGGATGAACAGACTCAGGCAGCGAACTCCAGCGCTTCGCGCAGTTGCGTGGAGATTTCCTGCTCCTTGAGCGCGGGCGCAAGCATCTCGATGAACCGATAAGCGTACGAGCGCAAGAACGCACCGCGACGCAGACCGATACGCGTCGTACTCGGCTCGAACGCGTTGTCGAGCTCCAGCACGGCCAGATCCTGGTCCTTGCGCGGATCGACCGCCATTGCCGCCACGATCCCCACGCCCAGCCCCAGTTCGACATACGTCTTGATGACATCCGTGTCGAGCGCGGTGAGCACGATGTCCGGCACCAGCCCCTGATCCGTGAACGCCTTGTCCACGTGCGAGCGACCGGTGAAATCACCGTCGTAGGTGATGATCGGATACTCGGCGATATCGGCAAGCGTCACGTTCTCACGGCCCACGAGCGGATGCTCCCGCGGAACGACCGCCACGTGATGCCACGAATAGCACGGGAAGGTGACGATATCGGGAAAGCGATCGAGCGCCTCGGTCGTGATACCGATGTCGGCTTCACCGTCGATGACCATCTGCGCAATCTGGCGCGGGCTGCCCTGACGCAACGCGAGATGCACCTTCGGGTACACGCTCGTGAACTGCTTGATCACCTGCGGCAGCGCATAGCGCGCCTGCGTGTGAGTAGTCGCCACCACGAGATGACCGCTGTCCTGGTCCGCGAACTGACGCGCCACACGGCGCAGGTTCTCCGCGTCGAGCAACATGCGCTCGATCAGTTGCAGCACCGCCTTGCCCGGCTCGGTCAGGCCGGTGAGTCGCTTGCCGCGACGCACGAACACGTCAACGCCGAGTTCGTCCTCCAGATCCTTGATCTGCTTGCTCACGCCCGACTGCGACGTGTACAGCGCACTGGCCGCTTCCGTCAGATTGAGGTTTTGCCGAACGGCTTCGCGCACATAGCGCAATTGCTGGAAATTCATGATCTAACTCCGCCCTGTTGCTTGTCTGTCCGTGATGACTATGAGAACTATCGAATACGTACAGCTTGTTATGTTGTGCTTCAGTGTGCTTCGGCGTGGTGTCCTTGGGAGGACCGAGCCCGCGCTCACGCCTGCGCCGAGAACACGCGCAGCTGACGCGGCACCGCGCGCAACGTCGTGCCGGCGTCGGCCCCCAGCGCCTTCCACCCCGAGCGCGTGAGTTCGGCTTCCCAAACGGCGTCGCCCGGTGCGGCAAGCTCCACGCGCACGGTGCCGCCCAGCGGAATCGCGCGGCGCACGGCCACATCAATCCCCGGGCCGCCGTCGTTGGCGGGCACCAGTGCGAGATCGTGAGGCCGCACGTAGGCAATCGCACGGCCGTCCTGCGGCACGGCCGGCAGATCGTCCTTGTGCACCGTCACGCGGTACTGACCGGCGTCGGCAATGAAGTCATGGGTCTGCAACTGCCCCGAAAGACGATTCGCCGCACCGAGAAACTCGTAGACGAAGGCGCTTTCCGGCGTATCGTAGACATCTTGCGGCGCACCGATCTGCTCCACCTTGCCGCGATTCATCAGCACGATGCGATCGGCGACTTCCAGCGCCTCTTCCTGGTCGTGCGTGACGAAAATCGTCGTGATGTGCAATTCGTCGTGCAGTCGGCGCAGCCAGCTGCGCAATTCCTTGCGCACCTTGGCGTCGAGGGCGCCGAACGGCTCGTCGAGCAGCAGCACCTTCGGCTCCACCGCCAGCGCACGCGCCAGTGCGATACGTTGACGCTGCCCCCCCGAGAGTTCCGCCGGATAGTGATCGGCGAGCCAGTCGAGTTGCACGAGCCCCAGCAATTCATGCACCTTGGCGCGAATCTGGGCGTCCGAGAGACGATCGCGCCGCGACTTCACGCGCAGGCCGAACGCCACGTTCTCGAACACGGTCATGTGACGGAACAACGCATAGTGCTGGAACACGAAACCGACCTGACGCTCACGCGTGCCCACGGAGGCGACATCTTCGCCATTGAGCACGACGCGCCCGGCATCGGCGAACTCCAGCCCGGCAACGATTCGCAGCAGCGTCGTCTTGCCGCAACCCGACGGCCCGAGCAGCGCGACCAGTTCACCCGTGGGAAATTCGAGACTGACGTCGTCGAGCGCATTGAAGTCGCCGAAGCGCTTCGAAACCTGTTGTACCTGGATGCTCATTTGTCCTGTTCCTCGATGCGTTGCTTTCAGGCCTGCACGGCGTCTGCGCGACGCGCCGCCTTGTCCTGCGCCAGCTTGTGCTCGGCCCACAGCTTCAGTGCCAGCGTGGCAAGCGCGAGCAACGCGAGAATCGACGCCGCCGCGAATGCGCCCACCGTGTGGTAGTCGTTGTATTCAATTTCCACATGCAGCGGCAGCGTGTTCGTCTCGCCGCGAATGTGCCCCGAGACGACCGAGACCGCGCCGAACTCGCCCATCGCCCGGGCGTTACACAGAATCACGCCGTACAGCAGGCCCCACTTGATCTTGGGCAGCGTGACACGCGTGAATACTTGCCAGCCGCTTGCGCCCAGCACACGGGCAGCCTCTTCTTCTTCGCTGCCTTGCGCCTGCATCAGCGGAATCAGCTCGCGCGCGACAAACGGGAACGTCACGAACACCGTCGCGAGCACCAGCCCCGGCAGCGCGAACACGATCTTCAGATTGTGGGCGTCGAGAAAACCCCAAAGCGGGCCCTGGCGCCCGAAGATCAGCAGGAACGTCAGCCCCGCCACGACCGGCGACACCGAAAACGGCAGGTCGATGAGCGTGGTGAGAATGCTTTTGCCCCGGAAATCGAAGCGCGCAATCGCCCATGACGCGGCCACCCCGAATACCAGATTCAGCGGCACGGCAATCACGGCAATCAGCAACGTCAGTCGAATGGCCGAGAGCGCGTCGTCATTCGTCAGGCCCTCCCAGTAGGCCGCGAAACCCTTGCCCAGCGCAGTCACGAAGACCGACGCGAGCGGCAGCAACAGAAACAAGGCGAAGAACGCCAGTGCGACGCCGATGAGAATGACCTTGACGAACGCGGGTTCGTCGGTCGGATCGGATTTGCGCGCCGAAGTGGCTTGCGGCAAGGCGCGCGACAGTGCGAGTGAATCGGACATGATCGAAACGTTCTCTTCGAATGACTTACCGAATGGCTTGTGTCAGACGCCACTGGCGCGACGGCCCGAATGACGGCGTTGCAGCCACCATTGCAGCGTGTTGATCAGGAGCAGCAACACGAACGAAATCAGCAGCATCACCACGGCCAGCGCCGCCGCCCCGCCGAAATCGTATTGTTCGAGCTTGGTAATGATCAGCAGCGACGTAATCTCCGAGACCATCGGGATGTTGCCCGCGATGAAAATGACCGAACCGTATTCGCCCACGGCGCGCGCAAACGCCAGCGCGAAACCGGTCAGCAACGCGGGCAGCACCGCAGGGAGGATCACGTGACGCAGCGTTTGCCAGCGCGTGGCGCCCAGGCAAGCCGCCGCCTCTTCCTGCTCGCGCTCGAACTCTTCGAGCACCGGTTGCAGGGTCCGCACGACGAAAGGCAGCCCGATGAAGGTGAGCGCCACGAAAATGCCCAGCGGCGTGAAGGCGATCTTGATGCCGAGCGGTTCGAACCAGCGTCCGACCCAGCCGTTCGGCGCGTAGATGGCGGCAAGCACGATACCGGCGACCGACGTCGGCAGCGCGAACGGCAGATCGATCAGCGCGTCGACGAATCGCTTGCCGGGGAACGTGTAGCGCACCAGCACCCACGCCAGAATGAAACCGAAAATGGCATTAAGCGACGCCGCCGCGAGCGAGATGCCGAACGTGAGGCGGTACGACGCCAGCACGCGCGGCGACCCGACGGCGGTGACAAAGCTCGCCCAATCGAGCGAGCTTGCCTTGATGAAGACCATCAGCAGCGGCACCAGCACCACGAGGCTCAGGTACGCGACGGTGTAGCCCATCGTCAGGCCGAAGCCCGGCAAGGCACTTGGCTTGCGCCACAGAGGAAACAGTGCGGTACTCATGCGATGGTCCCTGCCCGATTACTTCTTGGTGTAGATCTGATCGAAGATGCCGCCGTCTGCGAAATGCTTGGCTTGCGTCTTCGTCCAGCCGCCCAGATCGGCATCTACCGTATAGAGCTTGAGCTTAGGATATTGCGCCTCGTACTTCTTCGCGATTTCCGGCGAGCGCGGACGGTAGAAGTGCTTTGCAGCGATTTCCTGACCTTGCGGCGAGTACAGCCATTGCAGATAGGCTTCGGCAGCCTTGCGGGTGCCATGCTTGTCGACGTTCTTGTCGACGATGGCCACCGGCGGCTCCGTGAGGATCGACGAGGACGGCACGACGATGTCGAACTTGTCCGGGCCGAGATCCTTCACGGACAGCAGCGCTTCGTTTTCCCACGCGATCAGCACGTCGCCGATGCCGCGTTCGACAAACGTCGTCGTCGCACCGCGCGCGCCCGAGTCGAGCACGCCCACGTTCTTGTAGATCGCCTTGACGAATTCCTGCGCCTTCTGCTCGTTGCCGCCCGGTTGCTTGAGCGCATAGAGCCATGCCGCGAGGTAGTTCCAGCGGGCGCCGGCCGACGTTTTCGGATTCGGCGTCACTACGCTGATGCCCGGCTTGGCCAGGTCGTTCCAGTCCTTGATGCCCTTCGGGTTGCCCTTGCGCACCAGCAACACGATGGTCGAGGTGTAAGGCGTAGCGTTGTCCGGCAGACGTTTCTGCCAGTCCTTGTTCACGAGACCGGCGCTGGCCAGTTCGTCGATGTCGGCAGAAATGCCGAGCGTGACCACATCCGCCGGTGCGCCGTCGAGCACGGTGCGGGCTTGCTTGCCCGAGCCGCCGTGCGAGGCCTTGACCGTGACGGTGTCACCGGAGACTTGCTTGTAGTGGGCTTCGAAAGCCTTGTTGTAGTCGGCGTACAGCTCACGCGTCGGGTCGTACGACACGTTGAGCAGCGAAAGACTTGCTGCGTGCGCCTGAATCGTCATGCTGGCGGCCAACGCCAGACCGCCCAGTGCGACTGCCAGCTTCTTAGCTTTCCATCCCCGTGCTGCTTTGCTCATGACTTGCACTCCTTGTTTGCTTCTCGTGTGTAGGAGGCCAGTCTATGGGGGCGTCTAAATAATTAAAAATAATATTTTCGCTTTTGTTTATGCCGGAATAAGGATTAGAGAATTTGTGCTGATGAATTCCGCCGGCACGCCCCGCGTCGAGCGGCGCCCACTCAGACGTACGGGGAGTCCGCCAACGCGGCCTGAAGCCCCATCGCGCCTTGATCCACAAGGCTCAGGAAGCTTTTCTGCGCGTGCGACGTGTCCTGCGTATCGGCGAAAACCCGGTGTCCATGAAGGAACGCCACCGTCCACGCCGCCAACAGCAAACCGGCCGCCAGCCGGGCCTGCACGTCGGTCAGGGGCCGCCCCGCGCTCTCGGCAAGCGCTTGCGCCACGACGTCGGCCAATTCGTCGCGAATGGCACGGGCTCGCGCCTTGAGCGTCTCGCTGCCCTCGATGGTGCGCACGAATGCCTGACTCCGGGCCGAAAAGTCGACGAACGGGCTGCCCTGCGCCACCAACCGGTGTGCGAGCAAACGCAACGCTTCGAGCGGCGACACACCGGCCTCCCGTGCGCGTATCGCGTCGCGCAGCGCTTCCCGTCCCTCCTCGTCCCGGTCGAAAAACATGTCTTCCTTGCGCGGGAAGTGGTTGAAGACCGTCATGCGCCCGACATCGGCCGCCGCAGCGATCTGATCCACCGTTACGTGATCGAAGCCATGCTCATGGAAAAGCCGCGTCGCAGCATTGGAAATGCCTTGCCGCGTGGCAAGGCGCTTGCGTGATCTCAAATCGCTCGGCGTTGACATGTCGCTCCTGATGACCTAGTTTACATGTACTAAGTACATATTTATACGAAGTATATGATAAACCACATCGATGTTGTCATTGCGGGCGCCGGTCCGGTCGGTCTGTTGAGCGCGATCGAACTCACGCTCGGCGGCGCCCGCGTGCTGGTACTCGAACGGCTGGCCGCGCCCAGCGAGGCGATGAAGGCCCTCTCGTTCGGACCGTTGGCCGCCGAGGCCCTGCTGCGACGCGGCATGCGCGTGGCCATCGAGCAGGCGCAGGCACGTAACGCCGAGGCTATGCGCGTGTTTTCCGAACAGACCGGCTCGGACCTGCGCGTACGTGCTTCGAAGTTTAATGGGCATTTCGCCGGGCTTTCCCTCATTCGGCGTGACGCGCAGGCCGACCCCGAACGTCGACCCCGTCACGTCGATCAACCAAGCCTCGAAGCGATGTTGGGCGAGCGAGCGCAGGCGTTGGGCGTCGACGTACGCCGCGAACATGAGATCACCGGCATCGAGGTGTCGGACGACGCCGTCGACGTGACGTGGGTCTCACCACACGGCGTTGGCCGTGCCCGGGCGAGCTACCTGGTCGGATGCGACGGTGGACGCAGCACAGTACGCAAGTTGTGCGGTTTTGCGTTTCCAGGCACCGAACCGACATTAACGTTCTATCAGGCCACTGCTGACGTCGACCATCCTGAACGGTTGGGTCCGGTCGGCTGGAACCGTACGCCACACGGAGTGTTCTGTTACGGCCCGGTCCCGGGGCGTCTGTTCATGCTGGACTTCTCGGGTCCGCCCAAGGATCGTCGGGCACCGGTCACCCGGGATGAAATCGAGGCGGTGCTGCGCCGGACCAGCGCACAGGACGTACGCGTGAACCGACTGCACAGCGCGAACCGATGGGCCGACAACACGCGTCTGGTCGACACCTACCAGCAAGGACGGGTGTTCCTCGCAGGCGACGCCGCGCATGTCCATTCGCCCTTCGGCGGGCAAGGGCTGAGTCTTGGTCTGCTCGACGCCGCCAACCTCGGCTGGAAGCTCGCGGCGGTCGTTCGCGGCGACATGCCGCGCAGCCTGCTGGCGACATACACCGCGGAGCGTCGACCGGTGGCCGAGGCCGTGCTCGCCAATACGCGGGCGCAGGTAGCGATTCTGCGGCCCGACCCGCAGTCCGGCGCCATGCGCGAACTGATCGCGAAGCTCATGGACTTCGACGACGTGAACCGGTACATCGGCGAGATGATGACGGGCGTATCCACGCGTTACGATCTTGGAACTCCGCATCCGCCGCACCCCGACGTTGGACGACTGGCGGGCGACTGGCAACTCTCGGAAGGCGTCTATCTTTACGACGCCATGCAAGCGGGGAACGGCGTGTTGCTCGATGCCACGCCGAGGCAGCGCGCGTCGCAAGTCGTCGCCTCGCTGACACCCAATGTGCGATGCGTACCGGTGAGCGACGGACCTTCCATGCTGCTGCGCCCGGACGCATGCATTGCCTGGTGCGGTGAAGGCGATGGCACGGACGGCCTGACGGACGCGCTGCGTCGGTGGTTCGCCATGTGAGCCGCCCTTAACGATTGAGCGATTGAGCGATTGAGCGACTGAGCGACTGAGCGATGAGCGATTGGGGAAGTGTGGGATTCAGGGAATGTCGGTGGCGGTCCGACAAGCGGATTCCCCGATCCGCGAAGCCTTCGGGCTGAACTTCATGCACTACATGAAGTTTTCCTTGCCTTTTCTCAAACACTGTACAAAAATACAGCCACCTGTGCTTCCATACAGTGATGCCATGATCAAACTTACCGCCCGTCAACAGCAGGTCTACGAACTGGTTCAGCAAGCGATCGAACGCACCGGCTTTCCGCCCACGCGCGCGGAGATTGCCGCCGAACTGGGCTTCTCTTCCGCCAACGCCGCGGAGGAGCACCTGCGGGCGCTGGCGCGCAAAGGCGTGATCGAACTAGCCGCCGGTCAATCGCGCGGCATCCGCCTCAAGCGTCTGGACGAAGCCGGCGGTTCGCATCAATTCACGCTCCCGCACATGGGTCTGATGCAGTTGTCGCTGCCCCTCGTGGGGCGTGTCGCTGCGGGTAGCCCGATTCTGGCGCAAGAGCACATCGAACGTAACTTCCAGTGCGATCCGAACATGTTCGCGCGCCAGCCCGATTACCTGTTGAAGGTACGCGGGATGTCGATGCGCGATGCAGGCATTCTCGACGGCGACCTGCTCGCCGTGCAGAAAGCGGCGGACGCGCGCGAAGGCCAGATCGTTGTGGCTCGAATCGGCGACGACGTGACCGTCAAACGTTTTCATCGCGTAAAGGGCGGCGTCGAACTTATCGCCGAGAACCCTGACTTCGAGAACATCAATGTCGACGAAGGCAGCGGTGATTTCGCGCTGGAAGGGATCGCGGTCGGCTTGATCCGCAACAACGATCTCTGATCGTTCAGCGCGAACGAAGGGGCGACGTGATCTGACGCTTCGCCCCGCTCCCTGAAGATTTGCATTTCCGACTGCGCCGGGCTGGGTCCGGCGCCCGGGCCCTGCTGCGCCTTCGATTTGTGAAAGCGATGCGAAACGCAGCGAGGCACGTCCCTCTGACCCGCATCGGAACAAGGATCGCATCATGGCTCGACTTTTTGGTTTGCTGCGCACGTCTCTTGGTCAACCGCGCGTGAGTGTGTCGTCGCAGACGTCACAGACGCCGCAGTCGCGCCTGTCGGCGGTCTACGGTCTCTCGGCGCTGTCTGGGCCGTTCGCGTCGTCGCCCGCCATCGCCCGCTCGTATACCGTACCGGCACGCACGCGTCCGACAGCATTGCCGCGCACGATCGCGGCAGCGATGGCATCGGCCTCGCGTCGCCCCTGCCCCGCAGGAAAAGCCGTCAAGGCGTCGCGTAATGTGCGGGAGCAACAGGCGCGTCGCGACGTGAACATGGGTGACGATGGTCACGACGTGCGCGTCTATCGCGATATGTCGCACATCGTCATGGTCGGCACCATTGCCGATATCTGCCGCAAACTGGATCAGGCCGTCGGCGAACAATTCTGTCAGGCAGCGGTGTAACGCGTCCAAGGATCCGGCAAACAAACCATCACTCTGCAAAGGCGTGACGCAAACGATTCGCCCACCATGATGGCGGGCGATAACAGCGGTCAGTTGCGTCGCATTGCCAGCGGAGATGTCCGGGCCATCAAACCGCGAGAATCACTTGCCCAGATCGAGCAGCGGATTGTCGGCACCGTGACGGTCACCGTCGAAGAATCGCTTGATATCTTCCGCCTTTACGGCTTCGATGCTCGGGTGCTGCCATTGCGGTTTGTGGTCCTTGTCGATCACCATGGCGCGAATTCCCTCCACGCCCTCCGCCCCTGTGCGGCCGTCGAGGTTGAAGACACAGCGCATCATCAGCCACTCTTCGCGCAACTCGTCTGCAAGCGAGAGCTTTCGGGCACGCCGCACCTGCTCCAGCGACACGCACACCATCAGCGGCGAACGCTTCGTGCGCAGCAGATCTTCCGTTTCTTCCGCCCAGCCCGAATACTCGCAACGCGCCTCCAGCTTCAACGCTTTGAGAATGGCGGGCATATCGGGCAAGCCGAAATGCGCGTCGATGACATCGCGCAGCGGGGCCAGCTTGCCCGGCGCGAGGCCCGGCGGCGGCAAGCTTTCGCGACAGAAAGCGCGCGCGGCGTCGAGGACCGCTTCGCTGTCCTGCCAGTCACCGCCTGCGAGATGGTCGCAAAGCGCAGGCAAGGACCCACGCGGCAATACCACGTCGGCCAGTCCGATTTCGCAAGCATCCACAGCGCCGAACACAATCCCCGTCGTCCCGAGATATTCACCGAGGTGTCCTGCGAGATTCGCGAGGAAGAACCCGCCACCGACGTCGGGGAACAGACCAATGGCCGTCTCCGGCATCGCCATACGCGTGGCTTCCGTCACGACGCGCAGTGTAGCGCCCTGCGAGATGCCCATGCCGCCCCCCATCACCACGCCGTCCATCAAGGCGATATAGGGCTTTGGATACGACGCGATGGTGTAGTTGAGGGCGTACTCATCGGTGAAGAAATCCATGATGTCCGTGCGACCGGCACTGATGGCCTCATGGAAATAGCGAATGTCGCCACCGGCGCACAGGCCCTTCTCGCCCTCACCCTGGAGCACAACACCCAGTATCTTCGGGTCGTCTCGCCACTCGGCGAGCGCCGCCGCCATGGCACGAATCATCTCGTGCGACAGCGCATTGAGCGCCTTCGGGCGATTCAGGGTAATGAAGCCGATACGGCCACGAACATCAGTGCGAAGAAAATCGGTCATGTCTGGCGTGTGCTCCAGAAACGTCAACGAATGGGGGAAATGACGACATCAAGGGAAAAGTCAGCGCTCGGGTTAGCGCTCGGGTCGTGCTCCAAAAAGCAAAAAGCCGGCGCAAGGCACCGGCTCTTCTTCCAACAGTCTGGTCTCGCGACGCGACGGACCGAAGTCTGCAGCGCCGCCATTCCATCGCCGGCTTTACTTCTCTTCGCGCGAAGCGCGCTTGCGCTCGTGTTCCTTGAGGAAACGCTTGCGCAGGCGAATCGTTTGCGGCGTGACTTCGACGAGTTCGTCGTCGTCGATGAATTCCACGGCGTATTCGAGGTTCAGCGCAATCGGCGGCACCAGACGCACGGCTTCGTCGGTACCCGACGCGCGCACGTTCGTCAGCTGCTTGCCCTTGATCGGATTGACCACGAGGTCGTTGTCGCGGCTGTGGATGCCGATGATCATGCCTTCGTACAGAGCGTCGCCCGGCGACACGAACATACGGCCGCGATCCTGCAGTTTCCACAGCGCGTAGGCCACGGCAGCACCGTCGTCCTGCGAAATCAGCACGCCGTTGCGACGCTCACCCAGCGAACCATCCTTGAGCGGTGCGTAAGCATCGAAAATATGGCTCATCAGGCCCGTACCACGGGTCATCGACAGGAAGTCGCCCTGGAAGCCGATCAGGCCACGTGCCGGAATGCGGTATTCAAGACGCGTGCGGCCACGACCGTCCGACACCATGTCCAGCATTTCGCCCTTGCGGCGGCCGATTTCTTCCATGACCGCGCCCTGGTGCTCGTCTTCCAGATCGATGGTCAGCATTTCGTACGGCTCATGCTTCACGCCGTCGATTTCCTTGAGCACCACGCGCGGACGCGACACGGCCAGTTCATAGCCTTCGCGACGCATGTTCTCGATGAGAATCGTCAGGTGGAGCTCGCCGCGGCCCGACACTTCGAAGACGGAATCTTCATCGGTGTCTTTCACGCGCAGCGCTACGTTGTGATTCAGTTCCTTGTCCAGACGGTCGCGGATCTGACGGCTCGTCACGAACTTGCCTTCACGGCCGGCCAGCGGCGACGTGTTCACGCAGAAGTTCATCGTGAGCGTCGGCTCGTCGACGGTCAGCAGCGGCAGGGCTTCGGGCGTATCGACGTCGCAGATCGTCGCGCCGATACCCACGTCTTCGATACCGTTGATCAGGACGATGTCGCCAGCCTGGGCGCCTTCCTCCGACATCACGCGCTCGAGACCCTTGAAGGTCAGCACCTGGTTGATCTTGCGCTTGAGAATTTCGCCGTCCGGGCCCGAGCGCATGACCACTTGCTGGCCCGGCTTGATGCGGCCGCGCGTGATACGGCCGATACCGATACGGCCGACGAACGTCGAGTAGTCGAGCGAGCTGATCTGCAATTGCAGGGGCGCGTCCGGATCGGCGTCGCGCACCGGCACGTGCTCGAGAATCGCATCGAACAGCGGCTTCATCGTGCCTTCGCGAACGTTCGAATCGAGGCTGGCGAAACCATTGAGCGCCGACGCGTAGACGACCGGGAAGTCGAGCTGTTCGTTGGTCGCACCGAGCTTGTCCATCAGGTCGAACGTCTGGTCGATGACCCAGTCAGGACGTGCGCCCGGACGGTCGATCTTGTTGACCACGACGATCGGCTTCAGGCCGAGGCCCAGGGCCTTGCGCGTGACGAAGCGCGTTTGCGGCATCGGGCCTTCGACGGCGTCGACGACGAGCAGCACGCTGTCGACCATCGAGAGCACACGCTCCACCTCACCGCCGAAGTCCGCGTGTCCCGGGGTATCGACGATGTTGATGTGCGTGCCTTCGTATTCGACGGCGCAGTTTTTGGCGAGGATCGTGATGCCGCGCTCTTTTTCGATGTCGTTCGAGTCCATCACGCGTTCAGCGACTTGCTGGTTTTCGCGGAAGGTGCCCGACTGGCGCAGCAGTTGGTCGACGAGCGTGGTTTTGCCGTGGTCGACGTGCGCGATGATGGCGATATTACGGAGAGCGCGGGTCATGAAAGAGGTGCTCGAAAAGCCTTTGGAGAATCCGCGATTCTACCACTCGCGCATGTCGCACGTCATGGTCTTTCTGCATTGCAACAACGGCGCGCCGGTTTGACTCACTCGCGACATGAAATTCTGACGTCCCACGCTTTTGCTCCCCACGCCCCGAGGCTAGAGCAAATCATCTAATTTTTATCGCAATATTTGCCTAGTCAACTATTGCATCGACTTGAAATTAATTAAGTACCCGCTATAATCGTGACAAGTCAACTATTGCAGCTGCACGAAAATGTCCGAACCTCCCGTGACCGCCTCAGCGAGCGCGCCGACCTCCCAGCCGGAAGCGCCGCAAGCCGATCCCCCGCGCAACAGCTACAACATCGATGATTCCCTCGGGTATCTCGTTGCCCGTGTGCGCCAGTTGATCCTTGCGGAATTGACGAAGGAGACCTCGCAGTACGGGCTGACCAGCACGCAAGCCACCATGCTTTACAAGGTGGCGACAGGTAAAAGCAAGACGGCGGCCGATCTGGCCCGTGACTATTGCATCGACGCGAGCGCCGTCACCCGGTTGCTCGATCGTCTTGAAGCGCATGGGCTGCTGGTTCGCGAGCGCAGCAAGATGGACCGCCGGACCGTGAATCTGAGCGCAACGGAAGCGGGCTACGCCATGGCCGACCGGATGCCGGACATCTTCACCCGCGCCGCTGACCATTTGATGCGGGGATTCAGCGTGGAGGAAGTGGGATTCCTGAAGAGTCTGCTGCGGCGGGTCATCGTCAACGGCGAAGCCGGCTGACGGCGCTCCACCCCGCAGGACTGCCTAGATTTCCCCCAGAAAAGCCTGTCGAGTCCACGATTTCACGCCCTCGTCAGTGCCCGATTCCCGATTATTGTCAGTACAAGACTTCTCTCGTAAAGGTTTTGCGATGAAAGCGGCCTCACCGTTCCTCCCGCGTCAGCGGGCCCGCTCAGCGATTTCCGCCCTTTGTCTGGCGGCTGTGACGCTGGGCTTTGCCGGTTGTGCGAATTTCGCCGGCATCCACAGCGACAAGCAGATCAGCACGCCCGATCAGTATCAGACCCAGCGCAGCCTGCCCTCGGAGGGCGGACAGTGGCCGGGCACCGACTGGGCACAGCGTTTCGGCGATCCGCAACTCGTCTCCCTGATCGACGAAGCCCTTGCCGGCAACCCCGATCTCGCCATGGCTGCCGCTCGCCTGAAAGCGGCGCAGGCGCAGACCGAAGGGGCGGCCGCGGCCCTGCTGCCGTCGGTCAACTTCTCGGGCGACGTCTATCGCGAGAAATTCACCGAAAACACCATCTACCCGCCGGGATACGGCGGCACCTGGTTCACGCAGGGCGACCTGACCGCCTCGCTGTCGTGGGAGCTCGACCTCTGGGGCAAGAATCGTTCGGCACGCGCACAGGCCACGTCCGCCGAGCGCGCCGAAGAAGCGGAAGATCAGGAAGTGCGCCTTGCCCTCTCGACGGCGGTCGCGCGCGCCTACAACCAGCTCGCCCAGCAGTACGCGCTGCATGACGTGCTCGAACGTATCGGCAAGCAACGCCAGAACCTGGGCAAACTGACGGCTGACCGTGTCCGCGCGGGTCTCGACACGCAAGTCGAGCAAAAGCAAGCCGACAGCAACACCGCCGACGTGCAGACGCAACTCGCGCAGCTCGACGGCCAGATCCTGCTCACGCGTCACCAGCTTGGCGTGCTGCTTGGCAAGGGACCGGACCGCGGCCTGGAAATCGCGCGGCCGAAACTGGCGCAATTGCCCACGCCCGCCCTGCCCGACAACCTGCCGCTCGCGCTGCTCGGCCGTCGCCCGGACATCGTCTCGGCGCGCTGGGGCGTGGAGTCGCAGCTTCAGGGCGTGGATGTCGCCAAGGCACGCTTCTATCCGGACGTGAACCTCAATGCCGCCTTCGGCTTTTCCACGTTCGGACTGGGCAAGCTGATCGACCCGAGCAGCCAGAACATTCAGGCCGGCCCGGTGATCTCGCTGCCGATCTTCGACGGTGGACGCCTGCGCGCCAACCTCAAGGGCCAGTACGCCGCGTATGAGAGCGCCGTCGCCAACTACGACTCGACACTCAACAAGGCGCTCGGCGACATCGCCGACCGTATGGCCTCGATCCGCTCGGCGGACAAGCAAATGGTGTCGCAACGCGTGGCGCAGGATGCCGCGCAGCGCGCTTACGACCTGGCCATCGACCGCTACAAGGCGGGCCTCACGCCGCAGCTGACCGTGCTCACCGCAGAATCGTCGCTGCTGGTGCAGGAACAGGCGCGCGTGAATATCGACTTCGCCCGTCGCGATCAGCAAATCGGCCTGATCAAGGCGCTGGGCGGCGGTTTCGATGCGCAGGCCGCCGGCCTCGTCGTCGGTCAGGAACGCCCGGCCAATGCAGCCAGTACGGCCAACGCCCAGACACCGCAGACACACTAAGCGCCACACAAAACAAGACAAACGTCAAAAGCACATTGAGAGATTAGTACGGAGCAAATGATGAGCGAGAACCAACAACAAGCGCCCGCCCAGCCGGCGCAGAACAATGGCAAGCGCCGCCGCATGATGCTGACGCTCACGGCCGTGATCGCCATTGCGGCCATCGGCTACGGCGCTTACTACGCGCTGTATGCGCGCTATTACGAAGACACCGACGACGCGTACGTCGCCGGCAACGTCGTGCAGATCACGCCGCAAGTGGCAGGCACTGTGACCGGCGTGAAGGCCGACGACACGCAGATGGTCAAGGCCGGTCAGCCGCTGGTCACGCTCGACCAGACCGACGCGCGCGTCTCGCTGCTGCAAGCCGAAGCCAATCTCGCGCAGACCGTGCGCCAGGTGCGCACGTATTTCGTGAACAACGACGCCTATGCTGCCACGGTCGCGATGCGCGAATCGGAACTGACGAAGGCGCAGGCCGACGTGAAGCGCCGTGAGATGGCGATCGCCACCGGCGCCGTGTCGCGTGAAGAACTGGCCCACGCGCAGGACGCCGTGAAGTCCGCTCAGGCCGCACTCGAACAGGCGCGCGCCCAGTTGGTGTCGAACAAGGCGCTCACCGACAAGACGTCGGTGACCACGCACCCGAACGTGCAGCAAGCCGCAGCCAAGGTGCGCGCCGCTTATCTCGACTACGCCCGTACGTCGATCCCCGCACCGGTGGACGGCTATGTCGCCAAGCGCTCCGTGCAGGTCGGCCAGCGTGTCGCGACGGGTGCGCCCCTCATGGCGCTCGTGCCGCTCAACGAAGTGTGGGTCGATGCGAACTTCAAGGAAGTGCAGATCGCGCATATGCGCGTTGGCCAGCCGGTGACGCTCACGGCGGACGTGTACGGTTCGTCCGTGGAGTACAAGGGCACCGTGGCGGGTTTCTCCGCCGGCACGGGCAGCGCCTTCTCGCTGCTGCCGGCGCAGAACGCCACGGGCAACTGGATCAAGGTGGTGCAACGTCTGCCGGTGCGTATCGCGCTCGACCCCAAGCAGTTGCAACAGCACCCGCTGCGCGTCGGCCTGTCGATGCAAGTCAAGGTGAACGTACGTAATACCGACGGCAAGGAACTGGGCGAAGCGCCCGCCCTGCCCGTGTATTCGACCGACGTGTACGACAAGGTCGGCCATGACGCCGACGACATCGTCGCCAAGATCATCACCGAGAACGCCGGTGCCGCCGCCAACGCGGGCGGCGCCAGCGACACGCGCAATCAGCCGGCCCGCGCTCGTCCCCTGTAAATCGGAGGGGGGTGCCCCCCACCCCCTTTGACACCTCATGGCAACTCAAAACGCTCCTGCCCCTCTGTCGGGGGGGCAGCTGGTACTCGGCACCATCGCGTTGTCTCTTGCCACGTTCATGAACGTGCTCGACACATCGATTGCCAACGTATCGATTCCCGCCATCTCCGGCGACCTCGGTGTCTCGTCGAGCCAGGGCACGTGGGTGATTACGTCGTTCGCCGTCGCCAATGCCATTTCGGTGCCCCTTACGGGCTGGCTGACGGAGCGCTTCGGCGCGGTGCGGCTGTTCATCACATCGATCCTGCTCTTCGTACTGGCTTCGTGGCTTTGCGGCATGGCGCCGACGCTCGAAATTCTGCTCGCCGCCCGGGTGCTGCAAGGCGCCGTGGCCGGGCCGATGATTCCGCTCTCGCAATCGCTGCTGCTCTCGAGCTATCCGCCCGCGAAAAGTTCGATGGCACTCGCCTTATGGGGCATGACGACACTCGTCGCGCCGGTGATGGGCCCGATTCTCGGCGGCTGGATCTCGGACAACTACCACTGGCCGTGGATCTTCTACATCAACATTCCGGTCGGCATCGCCGCCGCGTATGTGACCTGGCTCATCTATGCCAAGCGTGAAACGCCCACGCACCGCAAGCCGATCGACACCGTAGGTCTCGCTTTGCTCGTGCTGTGGGTCGGCTCATTGCAGGTGATGCTCGACAAGGGCAAGGAACTCGACTGGTTCAATTCGTCGACGATCGTCGTGCTGGCGCTCGTGGCGCTGGTGTCGTTCTGCTTCTTCGTCGTGTGGGAGATTACCGAGAAGCACCCGGTGGTCGACCTCACGCTCTTCAAGCGGATCAACTTCACCGGGGGTGTCATCGCGATTTCGGTCGGCTACGGCCTGTTCTTCGGCAACCTCGTGATCCTGCCGCAATGGCTTCAGATCTATCTGGGCTACACGGCGACGGAAGCCGGTCTGGTCATGGCGCCCGTGGGGCTGTTCGCGATCATCCTGTCGCCGCTTATCGGCAAGTTCCTGCCCAGGCTCGACGCCCGCTGGGTCGTGACCGTCTCGTTCCTGTTGTTTGCTCTCGTGTTCCTGATGCGCTCGCACTTCAACACGCTGGTCGACACGCGCACGCTGATGATTCCGACGTTCCTGCAGGGCGTGCCGATGTCGATGTTTTTCATCCCGCTCACGGCCATCATCCTGTCGGGCCTGCCGGGGCATCGCATTCCGGCGGCGGCCGGATTGTCGAACTTCGTGCGGATCACGTGCGGCGCCGTCGGTACGTCGATCGCCACCACGGTCTGGGACAACCGGATTTCGCTGCACCACGCGCAGTTGACGGAAAAGCTCACGCCGTACGATCCGTCGTTCAACGGTTCGGTACAGACGCTCAACGAGCTCGGCATGTCGACACCGCAGGCACACGGTTACATCGACCGTCTGGTCACGCAGCAGTCGGCCATGCTCGGTGCGAACGACATCTTCTGGATCTCGGCGGTGCTGTTCGTGCTGATGATCGTCATGGTGTGGGTCACGCGCCCAATTCGGGGCGGTGGTGGTGGCGGCGCCGATGCCGCAGCCGGCGCCCACTGAGCCCACCGAGCCCACCGAGCCCACCGAGCGCACAACACAGGCTTCCCCCCGAGTGCCCGGCCCTGCTCTGTACTACCGGGCACTTCTTGAACCCCGCTGACATTGGCGGGGTTTTTTTATGCATCGCCCCCGCTGCATCACCCCCGCTGCATCACCCCCGCTGCATCACCCCATGAGATAGCGCAGCGCGGCGGTCGCCACGATGCTGATGACGACCGTCGGAAGCAACGAACAGCGCATCGCAACGAAGAGCGTGACGGCCAGCGCCACCAGATCGGCAGGTCGATCGGCAACGAACGATGGCGCGATCACCGAGATCAGCACGCAACCCGGCAGGCTCTCCATGACCGAGCGCATACGCGGACTCAACACGCGATCGCGCAACAGCCAAAACCCGACGATGCGCGTGGCGTAGGTCGTCACCGCCATCAGGGCGACGGTGGCGATGGGCAGCAACGTGGTGACATCAGCCATGGCGCGGCTCCATCAAGACGGCGGCGAGCAGGCCCGTCACCGCCCCTACCGCGACGTACCACGATCCGGGCACATACAGGTAAGTCAGCGCAGCGGCGACGAGGCTCACGAGCCACGGCAAGCTCTTGCGAAGGCCGCGCCACATGCCGCGCAGCAATACGAGGAAGACGGCCGTAAACGCCATGTCGAAGCCGTACTGCTCGATATCGCCCAGCACCGGGCCCAACACGGCGCCGAGTGCGGTAAAGGCGATCCATGTGAGCCACAGGTTGATGGCCACGCCCAGGTAATACGGCAGGCTGATTCGGTTTGCCTTGCGCGCCTGGGTATCGGCCAGCGCCATCGCCCAGGCTTCGTCGCACATCAGGAACAGCGCGGGCAAGGCGCGCCGCAGCGGCACATGGCGAAGCAGCGGCGCGAACGCCGCGCCCATCAGAATGTGACGGGAATTGACGAGGCACGACATGGCCACGATAAGCGCGAGATGCGGCGGCGACGTCCATAGATGGACGGCAGTGAACTCCGAGCCGCCTGCGAAATTCATCCCGGTCATGAGCGGCACCAGCCATGCCGGCATTCCCTTTTGGGTCGCCTGCGCGCCGAGCACCATGGCAAACGGCACGAAGCCGAGCATGACGGGCAACGCGGCGCGCATGCCGCGCGCGACTTCAAGTTTGGCATCCGACTGCGACGACGACGCAGCGGAAGAAGACATTCCGGACACAACCACTCCTGCAAAAACAACTGGCCGCGCAGAATAACGCAGTCATCCCCCTTCGTCTTGCATGTTCTTGCGGTTTTGTGAGGCACCGGCAAGCGTTGCGCAATCGCAGTATCATTGCGCATCCCCCGGCCGCGCACCCAAGGCTCGCATGCGATGCGAGGCCGGGACGGCACGACTCGTCAGAAAAACGCAAACATCATGAATACCCCGCAGAACCCCATCGAACGCTCCGAAGTCACTTTCCGCTTTCTGGCCGAACCGGCTGCCGTCAACTTCGGCGGCAAGGTCCATGGCGGCTCGCTGATGAAGTGGATCGACGAAGTGGCCTACGCATGCGCCGCCACGTGGTCGGGCCGCTATTGCGTGACGGTCAGCGTTGGCAACATTCGCTTCCGTCGACCGATTCTGGTGGGTAATCTGGTGGAGTTGCGTGCACGCATCGTGGCGACGGGACGCACGAGCATGCATATCCACGTGTCGGTACACGCGGGCGATCCGAAGTGGGGCGAACTGCGCCAGACGACCGACTGCCTGATGGTGTTCGTCGCCGTCGACGAGAGTAACCACCCGGTCGGCGTCCCGTCGTTCGAGCCCAAAACCGACGAGCAGAAGGCACTGGCCAAGTACGCCATGGACGTGAAGGCCGCACTGGACGCCATCGTCGAGCTCAAGCCGGAAAACGTCACGAACTGACAGGCCGTCATTGTGCGTCGTTGTGCCCTCGTTGTGCGCGCGAAGCGATGACGGGACGATCCAACGACGATTTCACCCATTCATTATCATCACGTATGACTGCGCACGGGTTGCGCCGTCCGCAGGGGCGATCCCGCTTCGCTACGCGTGGCTCGTCCTGCAAACTCAGGGATTTGCGTTCGATTCGCCGTTTCGAGAGAGAGCAAAACATGCCACGCGGAACCGTCAAGCGTTATTACCCGGAAAAGGGGTATGGCTTTATCACCCCGGACGACAACAGCGAAGTGGTTTTCGTCCACGAAACCGAGATTTGCATCCCCGGCACCTCGACGCTTCAGACAGGCCAGGTCGTCGAATACGAAGTCACACCCGGCGACGCCTACCTGCTCGCGACGAACGTTCGCGAAGCCAAGGACTGACGCTGCGGCGTCTGCTCCCACCTGACAACGTTGACAGTTACCAACGGCACCGCCGAATGGTGCAATAACGTGCACGCGCCTCGCCCGCTGACGTAATGCTGACGTGACGTTGATGTGACGTCGCCATAGGCCAGGCGCGAATCACGATCGTTCGGACGATTCCGGAGGTACGGAATGCATGCGCATTCGCTTCGCAGCATGGCCCTGCGCCTGCTTGCCGGGTTTCGGCATCGGGATCTCATGGGCGGCCCGCAGACGACAGCGCAACGCTGTCGCCCCGCCACGACCGCGAGCCGCCCGTCGTCCGGGCGTTGCTGGCGACGCCGATGCATCGCTTTGCTCAGCGCCATGGGGTGGGTCACTGCCCTGCCCGTTCATGCGCTGTCCGGCGCCGATGTCGCCGATCGCATCAACGCCCGGTACAACGACACACGGACCCATTGCGGCATCGGCAACATCGGCGACATCGGCGACATCGACCAACCGGCGTACTTTTGCGCCGGGCTGATCGTTCGCCCGCTCGAAGGCGGTGTGGCGGTGGATTTCTGGACGCCAACGCCCGGCGAATCGACAGCGCAATCCCTGTCGTTCGTGTATCTGCGGCAAGACGTCGATATTGACCGCCTGCCCTACAGCGCCGGTTTCATCCTGTCCGATGCGCGAACGGCCATCGAGCAAGGCAAGCCGATGAACGTTCGATGCGTCTATCCGCTGGACGAGGCCGTGTCGGGCCAAAGTGGCGATCACGGGTGCAATCTGGGCGGTGGCAATACGGGGGCACCGGATCTGAATTCGTGCGATGCAAATGGTGTTACCGACGTTGCTGGCTGGTTGGCCCATCACGCCACGAACGGGTGGCAGTGCTCGTTCAGCGCCAACGTTGCGACCAGGTTCCATACCGCTTTACAGGCGCACAAGGCCTATGCCGACAGAACACGTTTGCCGTCGATGTTGATTGCCCCGTGGACCATCGATGCGCCCCGCGCCATCCCCTTTCAGGCGATCTATGTCGACGTTTCCAATGGCGGGCAGCTTGTGCAGGCGCAGCAGTATCAAATGACTTACTACAAGGCGACCGGCGAGTGGCTGCCGATCTTGCGGATGGCGTTCGATGCCGCAGGCAAGGCGTCGTTTTCGTATGTGCAGGAAGATCAACTGGATGCCGGATTCACGGTGGCCGATCACTTGAACGAACGGTTCAATGAGACACGTAGCGAGTGCCCCGGTGCGAAGGCCATCGTGTACTGCAGCGGTGTCATCATTCGGGCCGTCAATACCAAAAGCGCCGCATGGAATCCCAGCGCGGATGCGATAGCCAAAAACGGGGTTTCGGCATCATTCCTGCGCACCGATGGGCACGTCCGGACGCCGTACCGGGGGACTGGCTTCGTTTTTCGTCCGCTGGATGCCCCTGCACCCCACCCACTGACGCCACGATGCATCTATGCGCCGGACGGCAACCTGCACAAACGGGAGGATGGATGTGGCCCATCGACTTTGGGGCCAGACACGGGGCCCTGCGCCGCGATCGGTATCGACACCGTGGCCAAGTGGCTCCCGCATTACGCACAATACGGCGCGCAGGGATGCTCGTTTGCCGTCACCGTGGCGGGCGTCGCCCTGTCGTTCGAAGCACGACGCACCTTCACATGGCCACCTGCCGGATATGAGGGCCGAAACGAATTGGTCATCGTGCCATGGCCGCCGGACATTCCTGGTTCGTTACCCCTGGAAGCCATCTTCTATTCGGAGCCGGAGTTTTCGCGTCCCTTGGCACAAGCCATCCAACTCGATTACTACACGATCACCGGTCGATTTTTGCCCATTGTCCACATCCTGCTTCCCATGCCGATTGCAGGCCCGATCTTCACCTATTACCCCGAAGATCAAGCGACGGCGAGAGGCGCCGCAGGTCTCAATGCACCCCTATCGTTCGTGCGGAAAGGCAACGACAGCGCCCCCATCGGACAAGATGAGAGAGACGCATTTTCCCGACCTTAATCCCTTCCATTGTGCCAACGCACCTGACAACCTTGACAGTTACCGACTACATGCGTCAGTGCTGAAATGCCTTTGTGCACGCGGCTGACCCAGAATATCCGCTCGACAGATCGGTGAATGCTCGTTACGCGTCGCACATCGATCCGACATCGCGCAAAGGAGGCCATCATGGCTAGCGGAACGGTCAAGTGGTTCAATCAGGAAAAGGGATTCGGCTTTATCACGCCGGATGACGGGAGTGCGGACGTCTTCGTTCACTACAGCGCGATCCAAAGCGTCGGCGTCAGAATTCTGGAGGAGGGCCAGAAAGTCGAGTTCGAGAAAATGGAGGGCCCCAAAGGAGCGCAGGCGGAAAACGTCAGGCCGCTGTAGACCAGTGCGGCCACGGGAAGACTAGGAGGGCCTCGTGCCGCCAGGAACCGTGAAGTAGTTCAACGAAAACAAGGGGATGGGGTTGCAGCGTCAATCCAACCTGGAAGGCCGTCACCCTGCCCGCCAGAGCGCTCTCGTGGTTCCGTTGGGCGCAATGGTTTCTGCGGTACCGTGAGTCGCTTACTGCGTCTTGAGCAACCGTTGAGGCGTGAGCAGTGCCTCGCCATCGAGACGGGCGACGCCCAGCAGGCGTGCTGCCGCATCAGCGGTGGCTTCGGCGTAGACCTTTACTTCGATGCCGTCGTGCGTCGCGGCGCACTCGCGCAACGTCTGCGGGCAACGCGTTTCGTCCAGACGCAAACGCTGGCCGTGGTTAAAGCGCCTGGCGAGCGTGTCGTCGAGCCACACGGCCGGGAGCGTCTTGAGCAACGCGTCGACTGGCGCCAGCTTCGCCACGCGCTGCGCGTGGTCGAGCGCGCTCAGATCTTCGAGCGTCACCGCACCTTCAAGGGTCAGTGGCCCCACCGCGGTACGGCGCAATGCGCGCAGATGCGCCCCGCATCCCAACGCCTCACCGATATCCTCGGCCAGCGTGCGCACGTAAGTGCCCTTGCTGCACGTCACGCGGAAGGTGAATTCGTTCGCGTCGGGCAACGCACATTCCGTCATTTCCAGCAGATGGATCGTCACCGCGCGCGCCTCGCGCTCTAGCGTCTGCCCGGCGCGGGCATATTCGTACAAAGGCTTGCCGTCGCGCTTGAGCGCGGAATACATCGGCGGCACCTGGGAGATCGGTCCCGTAAAACGGGGCAGCACCGCGCGAATGGCCGCTTCGTCCACCGTTACCGGACGCGTCTTCATCACCTCCCCTTCCGCATCGCCCGTCGTCGTCGTCTCGCCGAGACGCACGCGCGCCTCATAGGTTTTGTCGGCTTCGAGCAAGTCCTGCGAAAACTTCGTCGCTTCGCCGAAACACAACGGCAGCAAGCCGGTCGCCAAAGGATCGAGCGTGCCGGTGTGCCCCGCCTTCAATGCCTGAAGCAGACGCTTGGCCTTGATCAGCGCGTCGTTGGACGACAGGCCCAGCGGCTTGTCGAGCAGCAATACGCCGTCTAGCGGGAAACGAGGGAGTTTTTGGCGGGGTGCCTGCGAACGCGGGTCCGTCATGTGCGGGAAGTACTTGAGAAATTCGTAGGGGAGTGAGCCATCGCAGGCGTCATGCGTGCGCAGGCATCGCAGTGCCACCGGGTTCGCTTTGCGCCAGCCCGGCAGGCTGCGTCGTCGATCGACGGCTTATTTGCCGCCGTTGTCCTTCTTGTCGCTATCGTCGTCGGCTTCGTCAGCTTCGTCGGCTTCATCGACCCGAGCGCCGTTGTCTGCCGCTTCCGCGTCTTCCTTCGCGCGCGTCGCGTTGGCCAGATCGATCAACTGCGACATCTCGATGGCGCGCTCAACCGACTGGTCGAAGTGGAAATGCAACGTCGGTACCGTATGAATGTGCAACCGCTTGAACAGCAGATTGCGCAGATAGCCGGCCGCTTCGTTGAGCGCTTCGCCGGTCGCCTTCGGATCGCCGGTGAGCGTGGTGTAAAACACCTTCGCATGCGCGTAATCGGGCGTCACTTCCACACTTTGCAGTGTGACCAGCCCAATACGCGGGTCCTTCACTTCACGTTGAATCAACTCCGACAGATCGCGCTGGATCTGATCGTTGATGCGAAGATTCCGACCGGGAACGCCTCGTTTCTTTGCCATAAAAAACTCGCTAGTAAAGCAATGGCCCACGCCGCCGGTTCCCCGGCTTGGTGGGCCATTCCACTTCCGTTGTGCAAATCGCGTTACAGCGAGCGCGCAACTTCCGTGATTTCAAACGCTTCCAGTTGGTCGCCTTCCGTAATGTCGTTGAAGTTCTTCACCGACAGACCGCACTCGAAGCCTGACTTGACTTCCTTGACGTCATCCTTGAAGCGCTTGAGCGAATCGAGCTCGCCCGTGAAGATGACCACGTTGTCGCGCAACACACGCACGTGCGACGAACGCTTGACAAAGCCGTCGAGCACCATACAGCCGGCCACCGTACCGACCTTCGGCACCTTGAACGTCTGACGCACTTCGACCAGGCCCGTAATCTCTTCCTTCTTCTCCGGCGCCAGCATGCCCGACATCGCCGCCTTCACCTCATCCACTGCGTCATAGATGATGTTGTAGTAACGAATGTCGATACCGTTCGACTCGGCCAGCTTGCGTGCCAATGCATCTGCGCGCGTGTTGAAGCCGATGATGACCGCCTTCGAAGCCGTTGCCAGGTTGACGTCGCTTTCGCTGATACCACCGACGGCAGCGTGCACGATCTGCACACGCACTTCCGGCGTCGAGAGCTTGTTGAGCGACTGGGCCAGCGCTTCCTGCGAACCCTGAACGTCTGCCTTGATGATGAGGGGCAGCGTCTTGACTTCGCCTTCGGCCATCTGCTCGAACATGTTCTCGAGCTTGGCGGCCTGTTGCTTGGCCAGCTTCACGTCGCGGAACTTGCCCTGACGGAACAGCGCGATCTCACGTGCCTTGCGCTCGTCCTGCACCACCAGCACTTCTTCGCCAGCGCCCGGGACTTCCGACAGGCCCTGAATTTCCACCGGGATCGAGGGACCTGCGTCCTTCGTGTTCTTGCCGGTTTCGTCCAGCATGGCGCGTACACGGCCGTATGCCTGACCTGCGAGCACCATGTCGCCACGCTTGAGCGTGCCCGACTGCACCAGGATCGTTGCGACCGGACCTTTACCCTTGTCCAGCTTCGCTTCGATCACGATACCCTTGGCCGGCGCGTCCACCGGTGCCTTGAGTTCCAGCACTTCGGCTTGCAGCAGCACGTTTTCGAGCAGATCGTCGATGCCCGTACCCGTCTTCGCCGACACCGGCACGAACGGCGAATCGCCACCGTACTCTTCCGGCACCACGCCTTCGGCCACGAGTTCCTGCTTCACGCGGTCCGGATTCGCTTCCGGCTTGTCGATCTTGTTGATCGCCACCACGATCGGCACACCGGCCGACTTCGCGTGGGCAATCGCTTCCTTCGTTTGCGGCATCACGCCGTCGTCCGCCGCGACCACGAGAATCACGATGTCCGTTGCCTGCGCACCGCGAGCACGCATGGCCGTAAAGGCCTCGTGACCCGGCGTGTCGAGGAACGTCACCGTGCCGCGCGGTGTGTCGACGTGATACGCGCCGATGTGCTGCGTAATACCGCCGGCTTCGCCCGACGCCACCTTGGCGCGACGGATGTAGTCCAGCAACGAGGTCTTGCCGTGGTCGACGTGACCCATCACGGTCACGACCGGCGGACGCGGCAGCGCTTCGACTTCCGTCACGTCGTTGCCGAGGTCCAGCAGCGTTTCCGGATCGTCCAGCTTCGCTGCGATCGCGCGGTGGCCGAGTTCCTCGACCACGATCATCGCCGTTTCCTGATCCAGCACCTGGTTGATGGTCACCATCTGGCCCATCTTCATCATCAGCTTGATGACTTCTGCGGCCTTGACCGACATCTTGTGCGCCAGATCGGCAACGCTGATCGTCTCCGGCACGTGCACGTCACGCACGACCGGCTCGGTCGGCGCCTGGAACGCCTGACGGTCGTCCTGCGCATGACGGTCACCACGACGGCCGCCACGGCCACCGCCGCGCCAGCCATCCGAACCACCGCTCGTGTCGCCGCGCGTCTTCATGCCGCCACGCTTATTGCGGTTGTCGGCGTCCTTCTGCCAGGCGCCCGGCTTCTTGTCCTTCTTGTCCGCGGCACCGGCCGTGGTCGTTGCCGTCGTGCCTGCCGGCTTCTTGTCCGCCGGCTTGGCAGCGGCACCTTCCGGCTTGGTCGGCTTGTGCAGCGTACCCTTCGCCGCTTCCGGCTTGGCCGGCGCGGCAGCAGGTGCCGGCTCCGGTGCCTTCAGCACGCGACGCGGTGCATTCATCATTTCGCGAATGGCGCGGGCTTCAGCTTCGGCTGCAGCACGGCGCTTGCGAATGGCTTCTTCTTCGGCGCGCGCCTTGTCAGCCGCTGCGCTGGCCTTTTCGGCCGCCAGGCGGGCTTCTTCGCTGGCCTTGCGAGCCTGCTCGCGTTCGGCGTCAGCCTTGGCCGCGGCGGCCTTTTCGGCTTGCGCAGCCTTTTCGGCTTCGATCTTGGCCGTCTTCTCGGCGTCGGCCTGTGCCTGCTTTTCGGCTTCGGCATCCGCCTTGGCTTCGGCCTTGGCCTTCTGCTCTTCGGCCGCCTTGGCAGCGGCAGCAGCGCGCTCCGCTTCCTCACGCACGCGGCGCTCGGCAGCTTCCTTCTCTTCGCGCTCGCGACGCTCGGCCTCTTCACGCTCCAGTTGTTCCTGGCGACGCTTGAGTTCCGCCGCTTCGGCAGCCAGACGCTCCGCTTCGCGGCGGGCGTCTTCCTCGCGCAGACGCAGGGCTTCGTCTTCCGCAGCGGCAGCCGCGTTGTCCGCACCTTCGACCACATCGTCGCGCTTGACGAAGGTGCGCTTCTTGCGCACTTCGACCTGAATCGTCCGCGCCTTACCGGTCGCGTCGGCCTGCTTGATTTCCGAGGTCTGGCGACGCGTCAGAGTAATCTTCTTTTTGTCGCCGTCGCCAGCGCCGTGCGATCGGCGCAGGTGCTCCAGCAGACGGGCCTTGTCGGCTTCCGTCACCGAATCGTCGGCGCTGAGTTTGTCCACACCGGCGGCTTTGAGTTGCTCCAGCAACACGCCGGCCGGCATTTTCAGTTCTTCAGCAAATTGGGCTACGTTGATGCTCGCCATTCAAACCTCTTCAAGCAAGGCCAGGCGCCTTGCGGTTAACTTCAAAGTTCACTGTTCCATATGCATGCCGGGGCAGGTCATCATTGGAACCAGTGCTCTCGCGCTTTCATGATCAGGGCCTTGGCGGCTTCTTCGTCGACACCGGTCATCTCGGTCAATTCGTCGACAGCCAGTTCGGCCAGATCATCGCGCGTCTGAATTTCATGCTCGGCCAGCTTGGCCAGCAACTCGGGCGTCATGCCGTCGAGGCTCTTGAGATCGAGCGCAACACCCTCGACCTTCTCCTCGGTAGCAATCGCCTGCGTGAGCAGTGCGTCGCGCGCACGATTGCGCAGCTCGTGCACCGTGTCCTCGTCGAACGCTTCGATCTCGAGCATTTCGTTCAAAGGCACGTAAGCGATTTCTTCCAGGCTCGAGAAACCTTCCTCGATCAGAATGTCCGCCACTTCTTCATCCACATCGAGACGCTGCATGAACAACGTGCGCAGCGTGCCGCGCTCCTCGTTCTGCTTCTCGGCCGATTCGTCCGGCGTCATGATGTTGATTTGCCAGCCAGTGAGCTCCGACGCGAGTCGCACGTTCTGACCGCTGCGACCGATCGCCACGGCCAGTTCGTTCTCGTCGACGACGACGTCCATGCTGTGCTTCTCTTCGTCCACGACGATCGACTGCACTGCCGCCGGCGCCAACGCACCGATCACGAACTGCGCAGGGTCTTCCGACCACAACACGATATCGACGTTTTCACCGCCAAGTTCGTTACGCACCGCCTGCACACGCGTGCCGCGAATGCCCACGCAAGTACCGATCGGATCGATACGCTTGTCGTATGCCACCACGGCGATCTTGGCGCGCACGCCAGGGTCGCGGGCAGCCGACTTGATCTCGAGCAGGCCCTGCTCGATTTCCGGCACTTCCATGCCGAACAGTTCGATCAGGAATTCCGGCGCCGTGCGCGAGAGTTCGATCTGCGGGCCGCGGGCCGTGCGGTCGACCTTCACGATGTACGCACGAACGCGGTCGCCGATACGAAGGTTTTCCTTCGGGATGAGCTGATCGCGGCGCAGCAGCGCTTCGACACGTCCCGACTCGACGATCAGGTTGCCCTTGTCGAGACGCTTGACCGTGCCGGTCATGATCTTCTCACCGCGCTCGAGGAAGTCCGACAGGATCTGCTCACGCTCGGCATCGCGAATGCGCTGCAAGATCACCTGTTTGGCGGCTTGTGCGCCAATGCGGCCGAACTCGACAGACTCGACCGGCTCTTCGACGAACTCGCCGATTTCGATGGACGGATTGTCTTCCTTGGCTTCGAACGACAGGATCTGCTTGTCCGGCTCCTGCAGACCCGCTTCGTCCGGCACTACCAGCCAGCGACGGAAGCTCTCGTGCTCGCCCGACTCACGGTCGATGTGCACGCGAATGTCGACGTCTTCGGTGTAGCGCTTCTTCGTGGCCGAAGCCAATGCTGCTTCAAGCGCGCCGAACACGACATCCTTGTCGACGTTCTTTTCGCGCGCGAGCGCATCGACCAACAGCAATACTTCGCGACTCATCGTTTGCGACTCCTAAAATCAATCTGCGGCACAAGGCGCGCACGGTCAATATCCGCGAGGGTGAATTCGAGCAGCGCCGGGCCGCCCTTGCCTTCGAACTCAAGGCTCAAGTTTTCGCCTTGCGGTGCCTGCAAAATGCCGCGGAACTGCTTGCGGCCTTCGAGCGGCACACGCAACGTGAGACTCACTTCGACACCGGCGAAACGCTCGAAGTCACGCAGCTTGCGCAGCGGACGATCCAGCCCCGGCGACGACACTTCAAGTCGGTCGTAATTGACGTTCTCGACCATCAGGACATGCGAGAGCTGACGGCTCACCGTCTCGCAGTCATCGATCGTGATGCCTTCCGGCTTGTCGATATACACGCGCAGCAGTCCGCCGCCCGCGCGCTCAAGATCGACCAGCTCGTAACCCAGGCCTTCGACCGTGGTCTCGATCAGTTCTGGCAATTGCAACTTTGCTCACCCTAGAAAAACTCGCGCGCATCAGCAGCGCCCGACATGTCTGCGCGCCCCGCATGGGACGTCGCACGATACCTGCCTCGACCGTCCGGGCCGGTGTATCAGAGTCGACACACCCACTCCCCGACGCGGCGGCATCGGCCGCGTTAAACGCTCGCGGCAAAAAAAAATGGGCGAAACGCCCATTTCTTACAGCCTCATTGCGCATGAGGTGCGTGCCGCAGCAGAACGCCCGACACGCAAACCAGCTTATTCGTTGATTTTATATGGTTTTGACCCGATTTGCAACGCTTGGCGCCCGAAAAGCCTGCCGGACGGGCGCCGTTGATACATTGCCGCAACGCACCATCGGATCGGAAAACTTAGCGCGATCGGTTGCCGCCGCGGTTACCACGGTTGCCGTAATTGCCACCGCCGCCGCTGTTACCGCCACCGGCCCGGTTGCCACCGCGACTGCGGTTACCGTTGGCATTGCCACCGCCGCCGCCATTGCCACCACGCGACTGACCACCGAAACCGCCGCCCGCCGAATTTCCACCACCGAAGCGGCGACCCTCACCGCGCGGCGCAGGCGTGTGGCCCGGATAGCCACCGCTCGGTCCGACAAACGCGGTCAGCGGATTGGCGCGGGGACGACGCGACTGTCCCGGCTCACGTGCAAACACGCCCAGCGCCGTCTGCATCGGATCCGGCTGACGGCGCGGCTCCTTGGCTGCGCCCGCCTTGCCACCGCGACCACCGTTGCGGGCACCCTTCTCATCCGACGACGCGCCCGGCATCTTCATGCCCACCGCAGCGAACAGCGACCGAACTTGCGCTTCGTCCATTTCTTCGTAACGACCACGCTTGAGGCCGCGCGGCAGCGTCAGCGGGCCATAACGGGTACGGATCAGGCGACTCACCATCAACCCCGCTGCATCGAACATACGACGCACTTCGCGGTTGCGCCCTTCGGCCAACGCCACGTGATACCAGTGATTCGAGCCTTCGCCGCCCCCGTCCTTCAGGCGCAGGAAGTTGGCTTCACCGTCCTCGAGCTTGATGCCGTGCAGGAGTTGCTGACGCGACGCCTCGCTCAACTGTCCGACCGTGCGAACGGCGTACTCGCGTTCGATTTCGTAGCGCGGGTGCATGAAACGGTTCGCCAGATCGCCCGACGTCGTCAGAATCAGCAAACCTTCCGTATTGAAATCGAGACGACCGACGGCCAGCCACTTGGCGGTCTTCATCGGCGGCAGACGGTCGAACACCGACGTCCGGCCTTCCGGGTCCGAATGGCTGACGATCTCACCGGCCGGCTTGTGATAAAGCAGCACGCGCGGCGGCTTGCTGCTGATGCGGCGCTTGACGAGCTTGCCATTGATGCGGACCTGATCGGTCGGCAGGATGCGCTGTCCAATGTGAGCAGGCTCGGAGTTCACCGACACGCGACCGGCGAGAATCAGTTCCTCCATCTCGCGGCGCGACCCCATCCCGGCTTCGGCCAGGACTTTGTGCAGCTTCGGCGCCTCGTCGTCGGGCGACAGCACGCGTCGATCCGCCGGACGGCGGCCGCGCTTGGCCGCAGCATTGTCACCTTCGGCGTCGTCACCGTCGAAACCGCCGGACGTCACGAAGGCGAACAAGTCGCCGTCACCGCCATGGTTCGGGTTGCCTGCGCCACCCTTGCCGCGCGCTGCGCCCGCCGGGGCCTTCCGGCCTCGACCCTGCGCCTTGCCCGCACCGCCCTGGGCATTCTGTCCACCTTGAGCACCTTGACCACCTCGCGGACCACGCCCGCCCGGCGCCGTGCCTTTGGCACCCTCACCGGCCTGCGACGCCTGCTGCGCATCGTCACGCTTGGCGCCACGCGGCTTGCGCGGGCCGTTGCGACCACGCCCCTGAGCCGCACCGGGCGCACCGTCGCCACTTGACGACTGGCCCTGGGCAGCGTCGCCGGCCGGCGCAGCTTGCGTCGTGTCCGCCGCAGCGGATTCGCCATTGTCGTCGCCTTCGCGCTTGGCCTGCTGGGCCGCGCGGCGGCGGGCGATCAGACTACGCGGACCGCGGCGCAAACCACGGCGCGAGGCCTTTTCATCGCCGCCTTCACCTTCCGGCGAACGTGCTTCGGCACCGGCATCGCGTGCGTGCAGGTCCTGGGATTCTTCGTTTTGTTTCAACACAACCTCATTGGAAAACGGGATTCTGGCGGGCAGGCGTAATTCGCTGAATTCGCTGCCCTGATCCGTGTTCGCACCATGAATGCGCGGCAAACGCTTGCCGCGACTTCGTTCTTATCGCTAACGGCCTTGTGAATACGCGCGGCGCACTGCGCCGACGCCTCAGGTACCGGTGACGAGACTCTTGTCGTCCCCGTCGTTCTCGTCGTCGTCCGACGCACCGGGCACGGGATGCCCGGCGGCGGCTTCGTTCGCTGCCGGGTCGACAGCGCGCGGGGAAACCTCTTGCGTGAGCGACGCTGCGGGATCTGCCGCGTGCGTCGCATCCTCTTCTACTCCGGTATCGCGCCCAACATCCGGCACCGAATCAGACACATCTTGCGGCGAATCCTCGCCGACAGGCACCTCAGACCCCGACACTTCGGAAAATTCCTCGTCGTCCGGTTGCTCGACGCCATCCGGTACGCGCCCATCGACCGCCATCGACACGTCGGCTTGTCCATCGCCCGGCACTACGTCTTCCGCGCCACCCACGTCTCCCGCGACATCGGAAGCCGGACCGCGCGGTGCGTCGTCCTGCTCACTGACGTATCCGGTGTCGACGAGTTCCGCCGCATCGACCGCTTTCGGTGAAATATCGACGGACGCATCGTCCGCCATTTCCGCCGCAGCAGCAGCCTCAACCTCAGCAGGCTCACCCTCAACAGCCCCCGCCGTCGCGGCACCGTCCGTAGAGACCTCACCCTCGGCCATGACAGCGTCGAGCAACACCTCTTCGGTCACCGTCTCACTGCCCGACAGCGGCACGCGCTGGTCTTCCGGCAATCCTTGCGCGAGCGGCAAGTCGTCGGCGCGCGTTTGCGCCAGCAGGGCAAGCGCTTCGGCATCGGCGACCGGCGCGTCATCCGACGCCGCCTCCTCGCCTGCCTCGCCCTCGGCACGCTCGCCGAATTCGATGTTCTGCTGCGCCAGCAAATCGATCTGCGCCTGGGCGGCCGGATCTTCGAGCGGCGGCAGCGCGTCGAGTGCACGCAAGCCCAAGTCGTCGAGGAAGTCCTTGGTCGTGGCGTACAGGCCAGGGCGTCCCGGCACGTCACGATGACCAATCACCTCGATCCAGCCCCGGTCTTCGAGCTGCTTGATGATCTGCGTATTCACAGTGACGCCGCGAATCTCTTCGATGTCGCCACGGGTGACCGGCTGACGATACGCAATGATCGCCAGCGTCTCCATCACCGCGCGCGAATACTTCGGCGGCTTCTCCGGATTCAGGCGGTCAAGGTATTCACGCATGCGCGGACGGCTCTGGAAACGCCAGCCGGTGGCCAACGCCACCAATTCCACACCTCGGCCATCCCATTGCACGCGGATTTCCTCGAGCAGCGCGCGCACCGTGTCGCCAGACACGGCGTCATTGAAGAGCTTGCGCAGATCGCCGACCTTGAGCGGCTCCTGCGCGCAAATCAACGCGGTCTCGAGGACGAGTTTCGCCTCTTGGGTATTCATGTGCGACTAAGCAGACCGGGGGCTTGGCAACCCGGTATCAGGAATAAATGGATGCTTGGAACACGAGAAACGATCGCAGATAACAACCGCTTCGCATAAGCGCGCGCCCTATTGTGTTCGGTCGTAGTGACGGCGGCGCGACCAGAATGCTTCGAACGACCTTCCGGGAAAACGCCCAGGCCGATTGTGCGGCGAGACGGACGTCCGGTATGTGCGCAATTATTACTGAAACACCGACGCCCGTAAAGCGTCGTCGAAACCCTGACGGTCCGCACGTCGAAACGGCGGGTCGACGCCTCATGGTAAACTCTCAAAATAACTTCAGGGGCCTCCATGACCACAGAGATCGGTCGCATTCCCGGCAACCCCATTCCGGTTGCCCAGCCTCGTTGTTCCACCTGCTCACTGGGGCAGTTCTGCCTGCCCGTCGGCATCCCTGAGCCGGAGCTGGAACGACTGGACGCGCTTGTGAGCGAGCGCCGTCGCCTCAAGAAGGGCGAGGTGCTGTATCACGCCAACGATGACCTGAACGCCGTCTACGGCATTCGCTTCGGGTCGCTCAAGAGCTGCGTCACGGCTCCCGACGGCCGCGAGCAGGTCGTCGGTTTCCACCTCCAGGGCGAGCTGATCGGCCTGGACGCCGTGGCCGACAGCCATCACCCGAGCACCGCCATCGCGCTCGAAGACAGCGAATTGTGTATTGCCCGCTTCAACGAACTGGAAACGTTGTCGCGTCAGGTGCCGTCGCTGCAACGCCAGTTGCATCGCCTGATGAGCCAGGAAATCCGCAACGAGCACCAGCAACTGCTCGCGCTCGGCACCATGCGCGCCGAGGAACGTCTGGCCGTGTTCCTTCTGAATCTGTCCGAACGTCTCGCCGCACGCGGGTACGCCGCCAACGAATTCGTGCTGCGCATGAGCCGCGAAGAAATCGGCAGCTTCCTGGGCCTCAAACTGGAGACGGTCAGCCGCCTGTTCTCGCGTTTCGCGCAGAACGGCATGATCGAAATCCGTCAACGCCACGTCAAGATCATCGACGGTATTGCGCTGCGCGAGCTCGCAGGCGTGCATCACTGCTGATCCGCCCGCCCCGGGGTGCCGCAGCGCCCCCCCGGGGCTCCCGAAGTCCTGCCGTCCTGCCCTCACGCCATCAGGCAGGTCACCGCCGTTCCTCGCCTGCCGTCCACCGCACCCGCCCGCGGCATTTCCATCGCGCGACGCGACATCTTGCCGTCACCCATAAGCTACCGGTCCACCTGAACCAGCGCCTTGCGCCAGATCAAACGTCGCTCGGGCGCGCCAAGTCCCCAGTTCATTCACCCGGCTCATTCACGCGGTTCAATCACCCGGCTCAATCACCCGATCCGACCGCCCGGGCCGCTCCGCCATGCCCAAATCGCCGCGCGTTCGACAAGCCCGGGCAAACCCTCCATAATCGGCGCGTTCGCCGCCCGGCACCCGTTTCCCGGGCTTCCCGAACGATGAATCCCAACGATGGACCCCGACGGAGGCCGCCGTTATGCCCGCCACCATATTTCTCAGCCCGGAAGACGCCGAGCACGCGTTCTACGAAGCGTTGCGTGCCGGCGACACGGAGACATTGATGGATGTCTGGTCAGAAGACGAAGAGGTCGTCTGCATACATCCGTCGGGCCCCAGACACGTCGGCCCTGCGGCCGTTCGCGCCAGTTGGCGGCAAATTCTCGCCAAGGGCGGGTTGCAGGTCACCGTGAGTCACCTTCAGGTGGCCCACAACCCGCTTTGCGCCGTTCACAACGTGCTGGAACAAATTCAGGTCGAGACACACCCGGAGGTGCGTTTCGCATTCGTGCTCACCACCAATGTGTACCTGAAGGAAGCGGACGGCTGGCGGCTGGTACTGCATCATTCGAGCCCTGCCATCGGCCACGACGATACCGGCTCGCAGCCCACCCGCACACATCGCCTGCACTGAGGGCGACAGCGCATCGCGATCCGTTCGGCCTTATCTGCCGTCGGCAGTCGCCGGCCACTGCGTTTCCCAATAAGGCACAGGGCCGAATCGCGCCTGCAAGAACTCGATGAACGCATGGGTCTTCGGCGGCACGAACACCCGGCTCGGGTACACCGCCCAAATCGCGACTTCCTCGGCCAGCGGGTACGCTTGCAACACCGGCACCAGCTCCCCCCGCTGCAAGTGCACCGCCACATCCCACGTCGACTTCAGCGCAATGCCCAGACCCGCCAGCACGGCGTCGCGCAGCACTTCGCCGTTGTCCGACACCAGACGCCCCGCCACACGCACACTGAGCGGGCCGCCAGGGGTGAGAAACCGCCAATCACGCTGCTCGCCGAGCGTCAGGCATTCGTGTTGTGTGAGATCGCTCGGATGTCGCGGCGTGCCATGCGCGGCCAGATAGGCCGGTGACGCACACAAGGTGCGCCGGTTCGCGGCGAGCTTACGGGCAATGAGCGTCGAGTCCCGCAACGCCCCCACCCGAATCGCCATGTCGACGCCTTCTTCGAGCAAATCCACCACCCGGTCCGTCAGACGAAAATCGAGTGAAATGCCGGGATACCGCGCCAGAAATTCGGGCAGCGCGGGCGAGATGTGCTGGCGCGCAAACGACGACGAACACGACACGCGCAGCAACCCCTGTGGCGCGGCGAACCCCTGCCCCACGCTCGCGAGCGCCTGCGCCTCGGCCGCCAGCAGCGCCTGCGCCTGCGCGAGAAAGACTTCCCCCTCCTGCGTCAGCGCGACACGTCGCGTCGTCCGATGCAGCAGCCTGGCGCCCAGCACCCCTTCGAGCTGCGCCAGTCGCGTGCTGGCCGTGGCCGGGGAGAGTCCGCGCTCACGCCCCGCCGCCGAGACGTTTCCCAGCGCGGCCACCCGCACGAACAATGCGACCGTATCGAGGTCCAATGCCATTTGACGGAATTTCCAAAAAATCTTTTCCGCATTATGCGAATTATCAATTCAATCGACTAGCCGTAATCTTTCGGCATCGCATTCGGCGCGTCGCGAATTCGCCACAGATGGGCAGCGCGCCTTCACTTCAGGAGAAAGCAGATGAAAGCCATCGGATTGACCCGTTACCTGCCGATCGACGACCCGAAATCGCTCGAAGACATCGAATTGCCAACGCCAACGCCTGCCGGACACGATTTGCTGATCAAGGTCGAGGCTATTTCCGTGAACCCGGTCGACACGAAAGTGCGTGCGCCGAAGGACAAGGTCGAATCCACGCCACGTGTGCTGGGCTGGGACGCCGCAGGCACCGTCGCCGCCGTCGGGCCGGACGTCACGCTGTTCAAAGTGGGCGACCCGGTCTATTACGCGGGCAGCATTACGCGCCCCGGCGCAAACAGCGAATTCCATCTGGTCGACGAACGCATCACGGGACATATGCCCACGTCGCTCGACTTCGTGAATGCGGCCGCGTTGCCGCTCACCACCATTACCGCGTGGGAGGCATTGTTCGACCGCCTCGGCATCGCCCCCGACGGACGCGATGAAGGCAAGTCGATCCTGATCGTCGGCGGCGCGGGTGGTGTGGGTTCGATTGCGATTCAACTCGCGCGCCGCCTGGCCAAGCTCACCATCGTGGCAACCGCCTCGCGCCCTGAGTCGGCCGACTGGTGCCGTCAGCTGGGCGCGCAGCACGTCATCGATCACTATCAGGACATGCCCACGCAGTTGAAGGCCCTTGGCTTGCCGCAGGTCGATTTCGTCCTGTGCCTGAACGACACGGACACGCACTTCCCCGCCATGGCCGAGGCCGTCGCGCCGCAAGGCAAGATCTGCTCGATCGTCGAGAATGCCGGACCGCTCGAAGTCGGCCTGCTCAAGAGCAAGAGCGCCACGTTCGTCTGGGAATTCATGTTCACGCGCGCCATGTACGAAACGCCGGACATGATTGCCCAGCACAAGCTGCTGACCGAAGTTGCCCGTCTGGTCGATGCCGGCACCCTGCGCACGACCGTCGGTGAAGTCATCGGCCCGATCAATGCGGTGAACCTGCGCCGCGCGCACGCGCAACTCGAAGGCGGACGCACCATCGGCAAACTCGTCCTCGCCGGGTTCTGACCGACGCCCGCTGCCCTTCGGGCTTTATCGACGCCAACCAATCCGGCGTTCTGTTCTGAGCACGGGCACCAAAACAAACGGCGCTTGCCCACGAAGGCAAGCGCCGTTTCGACATTTCAGGCATTCATCTCCGGACGTCGGCAACCGACGATCGATCGCGCCCCGAATGTGAACCGAGAGCGGACCGACCGACCGGGCCGAAGGCTATTTCGCCGACGGCACCGTGCCCTCCGGCAACGCGACCGCCTCGGCCGGATGCACGATTTCGCCACCCAGCGCATTCACACCGGCAATCAAACGCTCGAACGCGGCGCCGACGAGCGTCGGATCGCCCTTCACGCCCAGATCGATATGACGGCGCGCGTAAATAGCCCCGCGCTCCGCATCGCCCACGCTCGGCAGGCTGAACACCTTGATGCCGCTGTACTCGGCCTCGATCGCCTCCATGAGCGGCGTGAGCGTCGATTCGGCCAGTCCGAAGACCAGCACGGAGCGCTCAGTGTGCTTCGTCAGGTGATGCAGATCGGCGTAATACGTGTCGAGCACCCATGCCATCATCGGCCATGCCATGACCGGAAAACCCGGCATGAAGTGATGATGCTCGACCGAAAAACCCGGAATCTTGTTGTACGGATTCGGCAGCACGCGCGCGCCGACCGGGAACTCGCCCATCTTCAGGCGATGACGGTTATCGGCCTGCGTCATGTCCGCCACGCCGTCCGGGCTGGTATCGGCAATGCGCTCCATGATGAGCGCCTCGGCTTCGGGCGTGAGCACCAGCGGTACATTGAGCGCGGCGGCCGCGCACTGACGCGTGTGATCGTCCGGTGTCGCCCCGATGCCGCCGGTCACGAACACGATGTCGTCGCTCGCGAAGGTGCGCCGCAGCGTTGCGGTAATGCGTTCCGGGTCGTCCCCGACGTACTCGGCCCAACCCAGCTGCATGCCGCGCTCGGTGAGCAATTCGATGATCTTGGGCAGATGCTTGTCGTGACGACGCCCCGAGAGAATCTCGTCGCCGATGATGATGATGCCGACCGCCATGATGCTTCCTTTGTCTTGTCGTCAGTGCCTGGGGAAATGCGCAGCGCCGCCCGCCGACGGCGCGCAATTCGACGATTGTGCCACTTTCACGGCGAACCGTTAGGGGAACCTGTCGGGCCGGACGGGCTGGTAGGGCCCGACAACCGAGGCACGTCCGCCGGCGGCAAATCCTCACTGTCCGGCAGCGGCGCGACAGCGCCCGGGAGCACGGTCCCGGAGAAGGACGGCTCGCGGTGAGCGTCCTCCGCGCGCATGCGCGAGAGCGCTCGCAGGCAATAGTGGGCGAACCACAACGCCGAGAACACGAAGATCACCACATACAGCCAGATCGCCAGCAGCGCGATGACCGGAAACAGCACGATCATGATGACGGACGAGACCCACAGGAGCGTGGGCAACGAACCGAGCAGGCCTGTCGCCACACCGATCACCAGCAACGGCAACCGTTTCTCACGCACCAGCCGACGACGCTCCTCCGCACTCGCGTGATAGGCGAGCGCGTCATAGGTCATGACGCGATACGTCAGCCAGCCCCACAGCAGCGGCGGCACGATCGCGAAGAACGGCGGCACCAGCCAGAGCGGCAATGTCACCAGCGCGGCGATCAGGAATACGAACGTCGCACCGAGCGACTGCCCGAGGCTGCCCCAGAACGACCCGCCCTGCCGGGCTTCGAGGTGAATGAAATGCCGTCGCGACAGGTGACGCAGCACCGCAGGCATCGACCATCCCGCAATGAGCAGCAGCGCCGTTACCACGATGAGCGGCACGAGCAACGCCACCAGAATGAACGGTGCCAGCGCCATGCGTACGCTGTCTACGCCGAAATAGCCGAAGAAGCGGTAAATCCACTGCGTGAATTCCCACTGTTCGAGCCAGACGCGGAGAAAGTCGGTGAACGGTTCCCAACCGAACCAGATCACGGCGCCCCAGAGCAGACCGGAGACGATGAAGGGCATTGCGGTGAGCCACAGCATGCGCGGATGCAGCAGACTCACGAGCGCGCGGCCAAGCGCGCGAAGAATATCGTTCATGCAGGTGTGGTACGGACCGCACGGGCACCACGGCGCGAAGCCGCGGCACCCGCGCGATCAAAGCCTTGAAAGTGAGGCCTTGATGTTACAGCACCGGCGCGCGGTCGTAGAAATAGATCCCGTGCGGCGAGCGCCCGACCGGAATGGTGTTGATCAGCTTGCGCGAGGCCAGATCGATAATGCCGACCTTGCGCGCCCAGCGGAACGTCACCCAGAGCTGCTTCTTGTCGGCGGTGAGTTCCATGTCGTCCGGGCCCGGCAGCAAACCGGTGATGTTGCCCACGTTGGTGAGCGACTCCTGATCGATGATGCTGATCGTGCTGGAAACGCGGTTCGAGATCAGCACATGCTTGCCATCGGCGAGCGACCGGAAGTTGTGCGCGCCCTTGCCGGTCGGAATCGTCTTGACGACCTTCTGGTTTCGCCAGTCGACCACCGCCGCGTAATCGGCCCCTGTCATGCCCACGAGCAGATACTTGTCGTTCGGTGTGAGCCACACCCCCGCCGGACTGTCGCCGACCTTCATCTTCCAGATCACTTTCTGCGTGGCCAGATCGATGGCGGCGACTTCATTCGACTCCTGCAACGAGATGAACACGAGCTTGCTGTCCTGGGTGAACACGAGGTGGCTCGGCATCTTCTTGATGGGAATCCGCTGCGCGACGCTCAGGTTCTTGCCGTCGAACCGGTAGACATCCACGCGGTCCAGACGCAGCGCGTTAGCCACGAACCACTTCTTGTCCGGCGAGAAACCGATCTGGTACGGGTCTTCGATGTTCTCGATCTTGCGCTGGATCTGCCCCGTCTTCGGATCGAGGAAGACGAGGTTGTTGCCGACCGAATTCGCGACGATGAGCGACTGGTTGTCGGGCGTCGCCATGAGGTGATGCGGTTCCTTGCCGACCGGGAACGTCTGAACGACCTTCTGCGAGGCCTTGTCGATCAGGCTGACGCTGGCGTCGGCCGAATTGAGCACGACCACCACGCTCTCGGGCGCGGGTGCAGCGGCGCGAGCCGGACCGGCCAGCGCCGCGAGCCCGAAGGAAGCCGCCAGACTGGCGGCAATCAGAAGTTTGCGCATCACGAAGTCTCTGGAAAAAGTCCCGCTATTGTAGGCTGGGAACGCCTCACCGCAGCGCTTCTCGCGTACATTTTTTGATCAGGCGAAACACCATCCGCACACTTCATGACATAGCGCAAACCGGCCCTCAGCGCTGCAACGCTTCCCATACCTTGTGCAACCGCTTGACCGACACTGGCATGGGGGTGCGCAACTCCTGAGCGAAGAGCGAAATACGCAACTCTTCGAGCAGCCAGCGGAACTCGTCGAGCCTTGCATCGCCGTGATCGCGGCGTTGCGACGTCGCTCTTTGCCAGTTTTGCAGCAACGGCCCGAGCTCGCTCATGGCGCGCGCGTCGCGTGACGGATCGGCCTTGAGTTTGTCGATGCGCGCGGCCATGCCCTTCAGGTAGCGCGGGAAATGCGCCAGCTGCGCGTACGGCGTATCGATGAGAAAGCGCTTGCCGACGAGGCGCTGCAACTGGGCGCTCAGGTCCGCGTGCGCCTGCGCAAACGGTTTGGCCTGCGCCAGCTTCTTCTGCAACGCGGCGTACTCGGTGAGAATCTGACCGGCCAGTCGCGCGATCTCCTGCGCGAGCAGCGTCAGACGCCCTCGCCCTTCGTCCTTGCGCGCGACGAAGGCCGCGTTGTCGCTCGGCCACGGCAACGCCAGACACGCCCGCTCCAGCGCCAGATCCACGATCTGGTCGCGCAATTCCTCCTGCGTGCCCAGACTCATGTACTGCATCGCCATCTGCTGCAAGCCGGGAATGTTCTTCTCCAGATACTTCACCTGTTCGCGAAGCTGGATGGCGAACAGGCGTCGCAGGCCCGCACGATGCTGCCGCTGCGCTTCGTCCGGATCGTCGAACACTTCGAGATCGCAATGGTCGCCCCGGTCGACGAGCGCCGGATAGCCGAACAGTGTCTGGCCGCCACGGCGGATTTCCAGCATCTCCGGCAATTCACCGAAGCTCCAGGTCGTGAGGTTGTCATAGCGACCGGGTTCGACCGCGGCGGCGGAGGCCGCCGGTGTCGCCGCCGCGCTCCCCCCTTTTCCCGCACGCTTGTCTGTCCCGGCTGCCTTGCCGCGCTTGTCCCCATCGTGCGCTGGCGCCGCCGCCGGCGCGCTGCCCGTGGGCGTGGCGCCGCTTCTGGCCGCGAGTTGCTGGAACGTTCGCTGCGCCTGCTGGCCGAGTTCGGCGCGCAATTGAGCGAGATTGCGCCCCATACCCAGTTGACGGCCATGCTCGTCGATCACCTTGAAGTTCATCGACAAGTGCGCCGGCAGCATCTCCAGCTTGAAGTCGCTCGACTTGAGCATGACCCCGGTCTGCTCGCGTGCATCTGCCATGAGGGCATCGAGCAGTGCGCCCTGCCCGAACGTGGCCCGGTCGAGAAAGCCTGCCGCATACTCCGGCAACGGCACGAAGTGACGCCGCAGCTTTTGCGGCAGCGACTTCATCAACAGGTGCGCCTTTTCCTTGAGCATGCCGGGCACGAGCCACTCGCAGCGGCGTGCGTCGACCTGATTCAGAGCGTAAAGCGGCACAGCGAGCGTCACGCCGTCGCGCGGCGAGCCGGGCTCGAAGTGGTACGTCAGCGCCATCTCGATGCCGGCGATGACGGTTTTCTTCGGGAACAGGTCGGTCGTGACCCCGGCTGCCTCGTGACGCATGAGGTCGTCGCGCACCAGATAAAGCAGTCGGGGCGTGCCCTTGGCGGTCTCCCGATACCAGTGCTCGAAGCTCGCGCCATCGTACAGATTGGCGGGCACGTGCGCGTCGTAGAACGCGTAGATCAGTTCGTCGTCGACCAGTACGTCCTGACGGCGCGACTTGTGCTCTAGCTGCTCGATGTCCGCGATCAACTTGCGGTTATGGGCATAGAACGGAAGTTTCGTCTCCCACTCGCCTTCGACGAGCGCGCTGCGCAGAAAGATTTCGCGCGCGCGACGCGGGTCACGCGGACCGAAGTTCATGCGACGGCGTGCGTAGATGGTCAGGCCATAGAGCGTGCCGCGCTCGTACGCGACGACTTGCGCGGCCTTCTTCTCCCAGTGCGCGTCCGACAGCGACGTCTTCACCAGATGCTTGCCCACGCGCTCGATCCACTCCGGCTCGATTCGGGCGATGCAACGCGCATAGAGGCGGCTCGTCTCGACCAGTTCGCCGGCCATGACCCAGCGGCCCGCCTTCTTGACCAGCGACGAGCCCGGCCAGATATGGAATTTGATGCCGTGTGCGCCGAGGAAATGCGGGTCGTCGTCGGCCTTGCAGCCAATGTTGCCCAGCAAGCCTGCGAGCAGCGCCAGATGCACCTGCTCGTAGGTTGCTTCCGATTCATTGATGCGCCACCCCTGCTCGCGCACCACCGTGAGCAACTGGCTGTGGACGTCACGCCATTCGCGCAGACGCAACTGCGACAGGAAGTTCTCACGGCAGGCCTGCGCCAGAAGACGGTTGGATTTCTTGTGCGCGATGGCGTCTTCGAACCATTTCCAGATCTTGATCCACGACAGGAATTCGGACCTTTCGTCGGCGAACTTCCTGTGCGCGTTGTCGGCCGCGTCCTGCGCCTCGATGGGCCGGTCGCGCGGGTCCTGCACCGCCAGGGCGCTGGCGATGATCAGCACTTCGCGCAGCGATTGCTGATCGCGCGCGGCGAGAATCATGCGGCCCACGCGCGGGTCCAGCGGCAGTCGCGCCAGTTCGCGCCCGAGCGCGGTGAGCTGGTTCGTGTCGTCGACGGCGCCGAGTTCGTTGAGCAACTGGTAGCCGTCGGCAATGGCGCGCCCCGGCGGCGGCTCGATGAACGGGAAGTCCTCGACCTTCGAGAGCCGCAGCGACTGCATCCGCAGGATGACGGCCGCCAGCGACGAGCGCAGGATTTCCGGGTCGGTGAAGCGCGCGCGCGACTGGAAGTCGGTCTCGTCGTACAGACGGATACACACGCCGTCGGCGACCCGGCCGCATCGGCCAGCGCGCTGATTGGCCGCGGCCTGCGAGATCGACTCGATCTGCAACTGCTCGACCTTGTTGCGGTAGGAGTAGCGCTTCACGCGCGCTGTCCCCGCATCGACCACGTAGCGGATGCCGGGCACGGTAAGCGACGTTTCCGCCACGTTGGTTGCCAGCACGATGCGCCGCGCATTGGACGGCTTGAACACGCGCTCCTGATCGGTCGCGGACAGGCGAGCGAACAGCGGCAGGATTTCGGTGTGCGGCGGATGGTGCTTGCGCAGCGACTCGGCGGCCTCGCGAATCTCACGCTCGCCGGGCAGGAAGACGAGCACGTCGCCCGAGCCCTCGCGACAGAGTTCGTCGACGGCGTCGACAATGCCGTCCATCAGGTCGCGCTCCCGGTCGCGGGCGCTTGCGCGGCTACCCTCGCGACCTTCCGCGTTGGCAATACGGGCGTCATCCTGAATCGGCCGATAGCGCACTTCCACCGGGTACAGACGGCCGCTCACCTCGATGACCGGCGCCGGGCGCAGCGACTCGCCCTCTCCCGTGCCGAAATGGCGTGCGAAGCGATCGGCGTCAATGGTGGCCGAAGTGATGATGACCTTCAGATCGGGCCGGCGCGGCAGCAACTGCTTCAGGTAGCCGAGCAGGAAATCGATGTTCAGGCTGCGTTCATGCGCCTCGTCGATGATGATGGTGTCGTACGCACGCAACAACGGGTCGGTCTGCGTCTCCGCCAGCAGAATGCCGTCGGTCATCAGCTTGACGGACGCGCCGTTGGACAGCGTATCGTTGAAGCGCACCTTGAACCCGACGATCTCGCCCAGCGGCGTGTTCAGTTCGTCGGCAATCCGGCGTGCCGTGGCGGATGCGGCAATACGTCGCGGCTGGGTATGGCCGATGAGGCCGGTGCCGCCGGCCCCCAGGCCGCGCCCGAGTGCGAGGCAGATTTTCGGCAGCTGGGTGGTTTTGCCGGAGCCGGTTTCGCCGCTCACGATCACGACCTGGTGCCCGGCGATGGCGCGCGCGATCTCCTCCCGGCGGCCGGAGACCGGCAACGCTTCGGGGAACGTGATCGGCGGGACGCGATTGGCTGCCGCCTGACGCGCGGCCAGGCGCTCGGCGTCGCGTGCGGCCCGCTCGGCGGGCGACAGGCGGCGTCCGGCCTCGGCCGTCCCGGCCGAGTGCTTCGCGCGATCGGGTTGCTTGGGTTGTTTGGATTGTTTGGGTTGTGAAGTGCCCGCGGTTTGAACACGCGTGTGCCCCGGCGCCGTCACTTTTGGCTTCGGGGGCTTAGATTGTCGATTTCGTTCATCACTTGCCATGGGCGCGCATTATATAATCTGCGCATGTTTGCGCACGTACACCCATGCTGACCGAACCCGACCCCGCCCTGCAAGACGAAGAGACCGCCCATCAAGCCCAGTTCGTGGACTGGCTGCGCTCGGTCGCCCCCTACATCCATGCGTTCCGTGACAAGACCTTCGTGGTCGCCTTTGGCGGCGAACTGGTTGCGGCAGGCGGGCTCGACTCCCTGATTCAGGACGTCGCGCTGCTGTGCGCCATGGGCATGCACATCGTGCTGGTGCACGGTTCGCGACCGCAGGTCGAGGAGCAGATGCGCCTGCGACATATCGAGTCGCATTTTGCCCAGCAACTGCGCATTACGGACGCGGCCGCGCTCGAAGCGGTGAAGGAAGCCGCCGGCGAACTGCGTCTGGACATCGAGGCATCGATCAGCCAGGGGCTGCCGAACACGCCGATGGGCAATGCGCGAATCAGCGTGGTCTCGGGCAACTTCGTCACCGGGCGCCCGGTCGGCGTGGTCGACGGCGTGGATTTCCAGCACACCGGCGTGGTTCGCAAGGTCGATGCCGAGTCGATTCGCCTGTCGCTCTCGAACGGCAAGATCGTGCTGCTCTCACCGCTCGGGTTCTCGCCCACGGGCCAGTCGTTCAATCTGACGATGGAAGACGTGGCGTCGTCCGCGGCGATTGCGCTGCGCGCCGACAAGCTGATCTTCATTACCGAAACCCCCGGCGTTCTGAACGAATACAACGAGCTGCAACGCGAACTGACGCTCGAAGACGCGCAGCGCATGCAATCCCAAGGAACGATCGATCGTGACTCGGCGTTCTATCTGAAGTACGCCACGCGCGCTTGCCGTGCCGGCGTGGGCCGTGCGCACATCGTGCCGTTCTCGCTCGATGGCAGCATGCTGCTCGAACTGTTCTCGCACGATGGCGTCGGCACGATGATCTCGTACGAGAATCTGGAAAGTCTGCGCGAAGCGACCATCGACGACGTCGGCGGTATTCTCCAGTTGATCGAACCGCTGGAAGCGGATGGCACGCTGGTACGCCGCGGCCGTCACCAGTTGGAGCGCGACATCGATCACTTCTCGGTCATCGAGCACGATGGACGCCTGTTCGGCTGCGCCGCGCTCTATCCCTATCCGACCGAGCGCATCGGCGAGATGGCTTGCCTGACGGTCGATCCGGAAGCGCAGGGATCGGGCGACGGCGAACGCTTGCTCAAGCACATCGAGCAGCGCGCCCGCGCACGCGGCCTGGAACGCCTGTTCGTGCTCACGACGCGCACCGAGCACTGGTTCCTCAAGCGAGGCTTCGTCAAGGCGGGTGTCGACGATCTGCCTGCCGACCGACGCCGCCTGTACAACTGGCAGCGCCGCTCGTTGGTGCTGATCAAGAAGCTGTAATCCTGGCGGGCGGCCCTGGCGCGTACGAGATGCTTGCCTTGCATCGCGCGCCCTGCCCCCCATATCCGGATATCTGCCGCCGCGCTTAGCCTCATTCGTCCCGGCTTGCCCCGGTTTGGCCAATGTGCCCGGTGCGCCCGCTTGCCTCTCGATCACGGCAATCCGGCGCTCGCGTGCGGCGCCTGTTTAGCCGGTTTAGCCGATACTTAGCCGGTACCTATTTACCCATATACGACGATCACGAAGGAGTCCCCTCATGGCCCGCATGGTTCAATGCATCAAACTCGGCAAAGAAGCCGAAGGTCTCGATTTCCCGCCGATGCCCGGCGAACTCGGCAAACGCCTCTGGGAAAGCGTCTCCAAAGAAGCCTGGGCCGGATGGCTCAAGCAACAAACGATGCTGATCAACGAGAACCGCCTCAACATGGCCGACCCGCGCGCCCGCCAATACCTCGTCAAGCAAACCGAAAAGTACTTCTTCGGCGAAGGTGCCGACGTGGCGCAAGGTTACGTGCCGCCGCCGAGCGCCGAGTAAGCACCACGCGACAATAGTCGGGAACGGGCCGGAGCGGCCCGGATTCGGCGTTGCACGCTCCCCATGGGATGCGTATTCCCGGGAGCTATCCCGGGATCCTCACACCCTCAGACCGCAGGGGTGACACGCGCCTGCGGATCTGCATTCGCACCGGTGGCACGCGCGCCGCAGTGATGACAGAAATGGGCGAACGCGTTCTTGCGCGTCTTGCACGTGCCGCAATGGTCGAACAGGCAGATGCCGCAGTGCACGCAATAATCACGGCCGGGGTCGTCGAGCTTCACGGGACGCTCGCACCCCGGACACACCGACTTCGCCAGACGCGCCTGCGCCAGATCGTAGGACAACGTCTTGCGCCGCTCTTCGTCCGGCAACTGCTCCTCCGCCTTCTGCCTGGCCAGGTAGCGCTGCAGCGAGACGATGGCATACCGGCCGATCAACACCGTCAAGACAATGCCGACGAGGTATCGGACGTAACCGCCGTAATCAGGCAGATACGGAACCAGTTCCACGAAGAAAGCGAAGAGCGCGAAGAAGATGAAGCCCCACACGAACGGCCACCACGTGCTCTTGCGCTGCCGTACGAACAGCCAGCCGGCGACGGCCAGTAGAGGCAAGGTCAACGCCAGCCGAATACCGAAGACCTTCAACTCTTGCGAACGCTGAATCGCAGCGAGCTTTTCACTCGCCGCGTCGTTCAGCGCAAAGCGGGCGTTGCGGGCCGATTCGAGCGCGCGCTGCGCATCCAGATGACGGGATTCGAGGGTGTCGACCTGTGTCTGGGCGTCACGCTCGGCGGCCTTGAGCGTGTCGAGCGCGCGCGTGCGAGAGACGAGTTCGGCATCCTGGCTCGCCTGCGCCGTCGCGGTGCGCGTGGCGACCCAGTCATTGAACGATTCACGGGCGTTGCGATACGCCGTACTACGCGCCTTGAGCTGCAAGCGCGCCGTCTCCAACTGGCTTTCGATGTCTTCGAGCTGTGTCTGCGCCTGCTTGATCGCGGCGTCGGCGCGTTGGGCCTGCGCGATATCGACGAAGGACGCGAGCGTCGGCGCGGGCGCGACGCCCGGCAATTTGTCGACGACGAGACCGCCAAGACCGATGAGAAACGCCGCAAACAGCACGGCGATCAGCCACAGGCCGCGGCGGAACCAGGTTTCGGGAAGACGACGCGATCCAGCCATCCTGCCCTCCTGAACTCAGTCTTTGTAATCGATGGAACGCACGCCCGAGGCCGTGCCCATCAGGGTCAGGTCCGCACCGCGTTGCGCGAACAGCCCCACGGTCACCACGCCGGGAATCTGGTTGACCTTCGTCTCGAACGCGACCGGATCGATGATCTGCAACCCATGAACGTCGAGAATGGCGCAGCCGTTGTCGGTCACGTACGGACTGCCGTCGGCACGCACGCGTGCCTGCGGCTTGCCGCCGAGGGCTTCGAGTGCGCGCGCAACGCTCGCCTGCGCCATCGGAATGACTTCGACCGGCAGCGGGAAGACGCCGAGCACGGCGACTTCCTTGGAGGCGTCCACGACGCAAACGAACTTTTCGGCGACCGAGGCGACGATCTTCTCACGTGTGAGCGCGCCGCCGCCGCCCTTGACCATATGGCCGAGCGCGTTGATTTCGTCGGCGCCGTCGACATACACGGGCAGGCTGTCGATCTGATTGAGGTCGAACACTTCGATGCCATGCTTGCGCAGGCGCTCGGTGCTCGCTTCGGAACTGGAGACGGCGCCGCGATAGCGCCCCTTGTGGGCGGCGAGCGCGTCGATGAAGCAGTTGGCCGTGGACCCGGTGCCCACGCCGATCACGCTGCCCTCGGGCACGTGTTGGTTCACATAATCGGCAGCAGCCTGACCGACCAAGCGCTTGAGTTCGTCCTGGGTCATGGGGATTTCCGGCAAAGTTTGGTAAAGTCGGAAGTTTACCGGAGTCGGGCGACGCGCGCCGTTTTTCGTCACCTTGCCGCCCGGACGCTTCTCCGATGTTCCGGCCTGTTCAGCGCTGGCCGCCTGCGTCGCTCTCGTCGCATTGGCGCCCGGCTGGCGCTGGCCGGATTTCATGTCACGCAGTGCAATTCTCGCAAGGCCGCTCTCATGAATCTGCTCGACCAACTCAAGCGTCACACCATCGTCGTGGCCGACACCGGCGACTTTCAGGCGATGGACGCCTATAAGCCGCAAGACGCCACCACCAACCCCTCGCTCATTCTCGGCGCCGTACAGAAAGACGCCTATCGCCCGATTCTCACGCGCGTGGTCGGCGAGCACCGCGCCGCGTCGACGGACGAGATCATCGATCGCCTGTTGATCGCCTTCGGCCGCGAAATTCTCGGCATCGTGCCGGGTCGTGTATCGACCGAAGTCGATGCGCGACTGTCGTTCGACACGGCAGGCACGGTCGCACGGGCACGCAAGCTCATTGCGATGTACGAAGCCGAAGGTATCGAGCGCAAGCGCGTACTGATCAAGATTGCGTCGACATGGGAAGGGATTCGTGCGGCCGAGATTCTTGAGCGCGACGGCATTCGCTGCAACATGACGCTGCTCTTTTCGCTGGTGCAGGCGGCGGCTTGCGCCGAAGTCGGCGCATGCCTGATTTCGCCGTTCGTCGGCCGCATTTACGACTGGTACAAGAAGTCGGCCGGGGCGAGCTGGGACGAAGCCGCGATGGCCGGTGAAAACGATCCGGGCGTGCGTTCGGTGTCGAGCATTTATCGCTATTACAAGCACTTCGGCTATGGCACGGAGGTCATGGGCGCGAGCTTCCGCTCGACAGGCCAGATTCTGGCGCTGGCAGGCTGCGATCTGCTCACGATCAGCCCGGCGCTTCTGGAGCAACTGCGTACGACCGATGGCGAAGTGAAGCGACAGCTCGACGTCAAGGACGCGCGCGCAGCCGCCATCGAACGCGTGAAAACGGACGAGCCGTCATTCCGCTTCGCACTCAACGACGACGCAATGGCCACCGAAAAGCTCGCCGAGGGCATTCGCGCATTCGCGGCCGATGCCATCAAGCTCGAAGGGTTGATCGACGCGGCACGCGCCGGACGGTAATCTCCCAGAGCGTTTTCTGAAAGTACGCAGTTTGACCCGACGTAAGACTTCGCAGCACGTTCACTTCGTGCGGATGCGCTTACGACGGGTTGGCGGCGTCAGCATTGCCGCGCGTCTCGTCGCAGGCGATCTGACGCCCCGCCATGATTCCACGGACTCACGTATCGCCGCAGTCTCCACCGCGCGCGCCCGTCACGGCCACCGCAACGCAGTGTCGCGCTGCGGGAGCAAAACTTGCACTCTCCCCGTGCCAAAAGCGATCGAGCGAATTTGTCGATTCGTCGTCGCGTGCCACCGCCGACAACGCGCATCGCCGCAGTCACCCGTGGCGCGAGCTGATTAGCAACGAGTCGCCCGTCAAACCGCGCGACTTCAGCCTCCCGCCCAAGCCCCCGCAAACACAGACTGGCTCGAAAGCAGCGCGTCAGCTCGTCCTTGACCTGCCTGCATCGGACACCGCGACTGCACTATCGCGCATACGTGTGCTGCCCGCGACACCGACCACCTCGGCTACGCGCCCGCCACCGGGCGCAGTCCCCGCGAATTCGACGTCAAAGCGTGGCGCGCCGATCGGATTGTTCGTGCACAACGACCAGTACGTCAGGGTCAATACGTCGGGCAGTCGCCTTTCGGTTCTCTCGGCGGATGACGCGCGATTGGCCGGTCTTCCCGAAGTCCCGCAGCACTTCGATACGATTGAGGGCCGCTTGGCCGACACGGCACATTCTCCGCAGGCCCAGGGCGCGGCCCCGCAACCTGACACGTCGATGCAGCAACCGCCGTCGTCACTGGTATTGCTCAGATTGACCCATATCGTCTCGGGGCTCCCATTCGAGAAAACGGTATTTGGCGCGCGCCTACCGGGACACCCGTCATCTGTCGTGGTACGGGCGGACCGACACCGGTACTACGTGTCCCATCGTTTCCGGTCGGATTTGCCCTCAAACGCTTTCCACCGACTCGACCCAGATGTGCCCGACGACAAACATTTCATCGACCTGTACTGCGAGTGCAAGCAGCAATTTAAAACGCCCCCGTCCGAACTCGAACGGACTTCGAGCTTTCGGAATGTGCTTCGGCAACTCGAAGCACAGGCGGCTCCCCGCCCCAAGTCTGTCGCGTCATCCGTTGCAAGTGAAGAGGCCCTGAGGATATTCACCTCGCGTGCCGCACAGCAGGCGTTTGTCCGCGCCAACAAGGCAAGTATGTCGAGTCGCGACCGGTTTCATCCGGAGCACCATAGATTCGACCTGTCCGTCTACCGGACCATACTCGGCCCGGAACTGGTATTCGAAACGGACGGCGAATGGAATATCAGTCATGCCGCCGGCGTTGCCGACCTGAAATCGCAACTGCGGGAGAACAACTTCGCGTTTGCCAGCGTCGAGACGCCATCGGGGCGCAGCGTGTACTTTTCCCTGTCCGGAGGCATGCGTGCCAAAGATGTCACCCTGGCCATCCATCGGACAATGGGAGACGCGGACGAGGTCGCCATCGGGCCTATCACGTTCGTCGATGCGAAGCGTCGCCTGGCACGTGCCGCCGTTGAATCTCCGGATTCGCCAAGCAAGACGGCCATGCAGATGAACTTGCCGGTGCTCGATCCCACGTGCGCAACGACGACTGACCGGGTCAACGACGCCGAACAGATCATCGCGACGGTGATCGCTCGCGACGCCAGCCACGCCCCCCTCACCGGCGGCATTCACTTCAACACGCTGCTCGACACCTGCGATTCGTGCGCCAGCACGTTGGCCTTGCTGCAAACGCAGACGAAACAGCCGGTGAGTGTGGTCTACCACAGGGACTATGGCGTGACGACAGCCAACAGCCGGAATCCGACGATTCTGGCGATCCAGCAATTCGCCGCTGCCGTCAACGACCTCCACGCGCATCTAATCACCGGCGACATTGCCGCCATGATCCACGTTGCGCGTCGACTGCCCGTGCCGACCCTCATCGATTCCCTGTCGAATGCCCTGCTGCGCTTTGACGGCAGCTTTACCGATGCGGCGCATCTCGGTCTCATGAGCAACGCCTGCTACCTGCGCCTGCTGGGCGTGCTGGCGCGCACCGAGATCGTCCGGACCAGGACAATCACCGACACGCTGCTCTGCCCACAAGGCAAAGCGTATGTGTCGCTGCTCGCCACTCGCGTTGCCATGCATCCGATGCTCGCGCGCGCATGGGTCAGCCTGCTCGACGACCTGAAGACAGCCGGCGCGGATCGCGTGGTCTTGATGAGAGTCCTGTTGAGCAAACCCGGCGGCAGCGGGCGATGCTTCTACGTGGAACTCTTGCGTGCTGCGCACATGCCGGGCGACGTTCGAAACGCATTGGTCGCCTGGCTGAAATCTGCCGATCTCGTGCCTCGACTACGAGAGTCCCTGGCCTTCGTGAGCCTTCGCACGGCCGTCAAGCTGACAGCGCGCAGGTGGCTCCAGGTGGATTCGGCGCAGCCACTGACGTTCGAGCATGTGACGCTCAAGGAAGTCCTGCTGAGCGCGAGGGAGACGCTTTCCTTAAGCGCACTCAATACGGCGGACAATCTGCGGCTGGCAACGAAGATGCGCGAAGCCATGCCGACCATCAGGACCGCCGAAATCCGCGCATTTCGCGAAATGATCGAGACGCTCGTCGCACGCGCGTGGCATGACGTCTTGCCGAACAGCGCCCCGCCCACCCACATCGCGAAGACGATCGTCGAGACGCACGGCGCCGAATATGGCGGTGCTATCGCAGCGGCACGCAAGCAGGCGCGCGACGCAATCATCGACGAGCATGTCGCCGTGTATGCCGACTTTCAGCGCCGCCATCCGGGCGCAAGCCAGGACGCGCTCCAGTCGCAGTTCGAAACCTGCCTGCGGGCGGCCAAAGCGGCTTATCTTGCGGCGATCGCGGATACCGCAGGTACGGCAGCGACCGCAGCGACCGCAGCCACGGCAGCCACGCAGTTGCAAGCCGAACGCAGCGCGCATGAGGCGGTCGGCAAGGCGAGCCTGCGCAAACACACCGAAGACGCCTTGAAATCCGCTCATGCAAGTGCCCTGAGCGCAGCGATACGGGCAGCGAACGACGTCATGCACGAGAACGTTCGCAGACAAGCCGAAGATGCCGCCTGCGCCGCGAAGGCCGATGCCCGGAAGGCGGCTGCCATGCAGGCCGAGCAAGCCGCCGCACATGCCGTCGTGACGGCTGCGGCCATCGTCGCCATCGAGGCCAAGCAACTGGCCCGCAATGCGGCGAACCGTCGGGCGCGGGACGCCGCATGCGAGAACGCGCGAGCGCCGGTGACGCAGGCGTGGGAGGGGCGCGCGAGCGCGTGCGCCGCGCCGACCGTGACGTCACAGGACACGGCGCGTCACCTTGGTCACCTTGGTCACCTTGGTCACCTTGGTCACGTTCATCACGTTGATGTGGGCACGCCTCCCCCCGACGCGCCCCGGGTGTCGGATGGGCTGGAGGACGTGTGCTTCCCCTCGGTACCGGAAGGCCCACCGCAGCGCGCGCCACGCGAGCATGAAATTGCGTCCCGACTCGCACGGCTCAGGGAGGATGGCGCCCGTGCGCAGTTCACCCCGCCGCAGCGCTCGTGAACGGCACGCGTCGCCAGGACTTGCCTTTGCACGCTTTGCACGCTTTGCACACTTACGCACCACACACCGCGCACTCACGTCATGCTATCGAGCTCTTCTGCAAGTGCCGTCGCGCCGGCGGCGGCCAGCGATCCGGCGGCGTCCTGCCAGCCATGCACCACACCGAATCACCCCAAACTCCGCTGGAAGCAGGGGTATCGCCTCGCGCGCATGGCGGGCCCACGAACATCGGCACAACGCCACACCTGGCCGCCCATGGAGATGTCCGACACGCCCCCACCGGCGGCGACGCTGGTGCGCCCGGGCCGACTTGCCGCCACCACCGACCATCGAGAGGTCACGCCGCCATCGCACGACCTTCTCGCCGAACAGCGCGCAATGACGTTGCGGGCACCGACCGGGCCGCGCGAGCCGACCGAGTGGACCGAATTGGGCAAACCAGACAGTCCCGTCGGGTCAGTCGACGGCGTCCGGTCAGGCATGCCCGATCTGGCGACGGCGATCCGGGCACTCGTCGCGCCATGCGCCGTCATCGCCCCGCGATCCGGCTCGCTGCCGCCCATTGCGCACATGGCGCCGCATCCCACGCAAATCGGACGTGTAGCCCTTCATGTTCGGACGGGTCGGACTGATCAGATGGATCAGGCGCTTGCACCGCCCGCCTATGAACCCATTCTTGCGAGTCGGGGGGCGTTCGACCCCGCACGGCACGAGGGCGTGGCGCACCTCTTTCAGGCGCTTCTCGGCCCCGACGCCGTCTATCGGTCTGGCACCGGATGGAACATCGCCAGCCCGACGGCCGTGGTCGAGATGCAAACGACAATCGGCACCGCAAACCTCATGGTCGTCGCGTACGCATCTCCCAAGCGCATGGCGATCTACTTTGCTCAGGACATCGACGCGCACCACGCGGTGGCGCCGAGGCTACATATTCACGAATGCATGGGTGATCGGCACAGGGTCGACATCGGGGCGGTTCGGGTCGTGGACGCCCGGCGCCGCATTCGATGCGCCGTCGGCAAGAAGCGGGCTGACTCGGCGTTCGCCCGAAATCCCGACGTGCCCTGCACGGTCCCCGACGCGCCGACGTCCGCCGAAGTCGCGATTGCCGAAGCCATCGCCCTTGACGCGAATGCCATGCCAGTGCGCAGTCGCATGTCGGTGAGCCGTCTGCTTGACGTCGAGAGCACCAGCATTGGCATGCTCAGACACCTGCGTAAGCTCACCCGCCGCCCCATCGACTACGTGTTCCTGCGAGACCCGGCCGTACGTCTGGCGAACAGCAACGTTCCGACGATCAGGGAGTATCAAACGCTGGGAGCGCTTGCGAATCGCCTGCGCGATCTGAGAATCGCGGGGGACGCCCAGCGAATGTCGATGCTGGCGCGCCGACTGCTGGATACGGATATCGTCACGTCCGTTGCCCGAGGCCTCGACTATTGCGCCACGGACTCATCCGAGACGGCCAGACTGAGCGTGAAGTGCGCCGTGCTCTACCTGCAACTGCTGGGCCGACTGATCGACGATCGCATTCTGACAGCGCGCGCGGTTTGGGACATGCTCAAGACCGCGGCCGGCGCGTATCTGACGTCGATGCTCGGGTTTCGCGCGCGCACCCTGCCCGACTTCGACGCGGCAATGGTCGGTCTGTTCGACGCCATGGCAGAAGCCCGCATACAACGCAAGAGCATTGCCAGCATCGTCGTGCAGCCGCCAGATTCGGAATATGACGGATTGCTCAAAGAACTTTCGTCGTCCTGGGGCAATCTTCCGCAACGCGCCAAGGATCTGGTTCAGGAACTCGAAGGCAAACGCTTTGCCACCCGAACCAGCCTGATGTTGTGCCCGAAGCGCATCAAGGAAATCCACGATCGGGCCTTCGCGACGCTCGACAAAGCCTCGAAAATTCTTGGACCGCGACGCCTGACGCAAAACGCCCCGGTCGCCGAGATCCTCGACAAATTTCGTGCAACGATCACGCCTGCCGCCATCGCCCGAATGTCGAGAACGCACATGGAGGCCACCGTACGGGCCAACTCGCCTGCGCTGTCGACGGAAGAGCAACGAACATTCGAGGCGCAAGTCAACGACGCTCTGGACGACGCATGGCGCAATGTCCTGCCGAGTGAGGCGGCACCGTCCGCGCATACACGGACGACGCTCAGCGACGCCTGCGCCGCGTACGGCGGCGACGTGAGCCGCGCTCGCAAACCGACGCTGGACCACGTTCGGGAGACGGCACTCGACAGATATGAAGCATTCGTAGCCCGGTATCCCGACGCGTCGGAAACGCGCGTGCGGCAGGCGTTCCGGGCGAGTATCGACGCGACCCGCTTGCAGCATAAGACATTCGTAGAAGCCAATCGCGTCGCCCCTGGCACCTCGACGCAGGCATTGCTTTTGCACGGTAGTGAACGGGTAGCCCGCGCCGCGCAGGCGGAGAAGGCCAGTCGGCTCGCCACGTTAGCCACCGTCGCCTGTAGCGCGAAAGCGACGCGCGAGCATGCAAAGCGTGCCGCCGAAGCCCACGCATCGCACCAACGACGTGTCGGGCAATGGCAGGCGCAGGCGAGCGCCGCGTCGCACGAACGTGCCCAGTCGCGCACAGCTGCACTGATGTGGATGGCCGCGCGCTCCGCGCAACAAACGCAAGCCGTCGCCCATGCACCGGAGGAGACAATATCCGGGGAGCAGGCGCACGCCACTTCGGATGCGCTGCGTCGGGTGAAGCTGACCCGGCGCGCACGCTCCGCGCCATCTCTCGCTTCCAGCACGCTCAGCCTGACGGCGAGCGAATTGTCCTTCGGCAGCTTCCTGCAAAGTCTGCCCGAATTTCCGGCCGTGCCGTGCGAGTCGCCCGGCAGCCGACGCGACGCCTCGGCCTCATCCCCACACGCCCTACACACCCTACACGCTCAACACGCCCAATGCTCCGTGACTTCCCTGTCGTCACCCATCGACGCCCAGCCGGAGACACACGTGAGTCCCGGCGCGTGCACCGGTTGATGCCATTCACGCACACCTCGGAGATCCCAGTATCGCGCCGTCCGGCATGGAACGCGTCGTCCCGACAGGCACGCGTTATGCACTAAGCCAAGGCCCAAACGTCGTTTGTGCGGCCCCCCGCCACACTGTCCTTGCCGACCTCCGGCGGACCACCCGCACGCTGAGCGATTCTTGAAAGGCCATGCACAGGCGGACGACAACACTCGCGTCACCTTGACTCTCTTCGACGTGCCGCATGGGTTTCGGCTTGCGACGGAAACGACTGTCAGCCACCGAATACGGACGTCGTACCGACTGCCATGATGCCTCACGCCATGTCCGCATCCGCTGCGCCGTCAGCCGCGCCATCATGCGCGCCCTCGAGCATGCCGACACCGAGCACGTCCGCGCAGGAAACTCGACCGTATCTGAATCCCAAGCGCCGGTGGGCGAGGAATTATCGAAGCGCAGAGTTTCTGGCCGAAACGCGCCGGGCCAGCGAACATGTCCCGCTGTCGAAAGCCCATTCAGGGTCGGTACAACTGCGATCGAGGTCGCCCTCGATGCCCGAGCTGATGAAGCCGGGCAGGCACGCCCCCGCCACGCGGGTCCTCATGCCCGCACCGATGCCGTTGTCCTTCGTCGACGCGCACGGCGTCCGACGGTTTGCCGAACTGAGTTCGTGGCCGACGCGCGAATCGATGACCCTGCACTACCATCGCGACGAGGACGCTTCGGGCAGTCCCGCGCTGCGTGCGCCTGCGCCCGGCGCGAGACGCTTCGATTCCCGTCCGTCGGTCGAATTCATACAAGCCCGTATGGACGGCGTGAGCATCGTCGAGCTCCAGCGCCTTGAACCGGCGATTCAGCAATTCCTCCTCGATAGCCGTATCGGTGGCATTGGCGAGCATGCGCTCAAGGAGAGCGAGCGCGCCACACCGATGCTGGGCGCGCATCCGGACGACATCGCGGCATTGAGCATGCCGGCCTCGCAGTATCCGGTGATCCTCACCTGTCGCAAAGCGCTGGATCTGGACGCCCCCGATCTGCTGCCGATCGACACGGTTGCGGTCGGCATGGCCGACGTCGGGCTGGAGGAACTGGGAATCCCACCACCCGCGCATCCGCCCGCCGATGCCCCCAAAACGGATCCGAACGTACGCGACATCATTCCGAAGCTGTATCAACAGATGCTGGGTTCGAGCGCCGTATTTCAGGTCGACGGAAAATGGAACATCGGAACCCCTTCCGGCGTTGCACAGATGCAGGCGCGCCTTGAGGTCAGTAACCTGATGATCGTGACCTTCAGCACGGCGAGCACGACATATCTGTACTTCGCCCAGGACATCGACGCGCACCAGACCACCGCGCCCATGCTGCCCGTGGAGTGGCTCATGAATCACGCGGATACCTTCGACGCGGGGCGGCTGAAGCTCGTCGACGCCAGACGGCGCGTGCGCAATGCCAGCACCGCAACGGCAGGCGCGTCCGCGTTCGCATACCGAGGTATGCGTCCCGCCATCTCGTCAGTGCCCGCACAGGCCGATCAGGTCATCGCCAAGGCGATCGAACTCGACGTCAAAGACCACGAGATCCTCACGCGCCTGCATGTCAACCGTCTGGTCGACGTGGAAGTCTCCAGCACGGATATGCTCTTGCCGCTGCGCAAAGTCACCAACCGCGCCATCAACTATCTCTATCTGCGAGACGCAGGTGTCCGTGTCGCCAACAGTCCCTTGAGGTCGGTGCGGGGCCTGCAAAGAATGGCGTGCATCGTGAACGAAATTCGCGACCAGTGGATTCTCGGCCATCGGGCAAGCATGACGCTGTCGGCGCAGAAACTGTTCGACCCGCGCCTGCTTCAGAACTTCACGAATGCGCTCGACCACGCCAACGACGACTCGAAGGAGACTTCCGAGCTGTTCAGCAAAGCCATTTGCGCGTATCTGCAACTTCTCACTGCATTGATGGCCGACAGTGTGCTGACGCCGCTCACCGTCTGGGACATGCTGAAGACGCACGACGGTCAGCGCTTCACGAGCATGTTGGGCGAGCGCACCCGAGTGGCATCGGCCTCTCACGTGCCCGCGGACCGGGCACGCTGCGACGCCGCACCGGCCCGCGCGTACGTGCGCCTCTTGGATCAATTTTTCATCCAGCATGTCTTTGTCTCCAGCATCACCAGCCTGCTCGTCGCGGAGCCATCGCTCAAATGCGAAGGCTTCTATCGCAAGGTCTTCCAGGCGGCAAAACCCGGCAAAGCACTGGCACCCGACGCGTTCGCCATCCGGCATGAGCTCGAACGCAAGGGCTACGTGGGAAGAACGGCTGCCGTGCAGATCAGCAAAAAGAACCTGAAAGCGATGCATCACCATGCGTTTCAGGTGCTCAACGCCACCTCGGCGCCGCTGCGCGACAACGACCTCAGACACGCCGACTTCGACAGGCTCGCGCCGGTCGACAAATTGCTCGATGGATTGCGCAAGCTGCTTTGCAGCGAAACCTTCGAGCGCATGGAGCACTTCAGCTTCACAACCACGCTGCGCGAGGACATGCCGACCTTGCCCACCAGTGAACATCACGCGCTTCGCGACATGATGGTGTCGACGGTGGAAACGGCATGGAGCCGGGCGCTTCCCAGGCAAGCTATCCCCGCGAAGGTCACGAGATCGTTGATCGAGTCCGAGGGCAAAGCGCTCGGACACAACGTGGCGCAAGCCCGCAAACCCGCGAGAGACGGGATCATCGAGCGCGCGGGCCAGGCTTATGTGCAGCACCTGCGAACCCACCCGGACGCCACCAAAGCCGAGCTGACCGCAGCACGTGAGCGCATCCGGGCGGCGGCCACGGCCGAATATCGCGAACTCGTCGGCACGCACAGCACGCGAAATGCTCCCGCGACCCTTGCGGCGGTGGCAACCAGTGCCGACCATGCATCGACCCTCGCAACCGCCTTGAAGACACAGCAGATCGAGCAGACCGCAGCGGCGGTGGCGCTCGGCACGGCAGCGCTGTCGGCGAGGGAACGTGTCGCCAGCGCGTCGCAATTTGCGCAGACGGCCGCCGCCCGCGCAAGAGAGAGGGAAGCGACACGACAGGGACTGGCCGATTCCCACCGGACGTTTCAGGACGTCAGGAACACGCTCGCACGCGTCGTGAACGACAAGGCGCTGGAGAAGTCGATAGCGCAGACAACGGCCCGTGCGAAACGGGAGTCCGAAGCGCAAATCGCGTGCGCCGCCGACGCCTACCGTAAAGCGATGGCGCACGAACCGCACGCGAGCACGTTCAGGTCGGCCTGGCAGTGGCCAACCGAGCGCTTCAGGTCCGCCTCCCGGCTCTCGGTCAGTTCCGTCGACTCGGATGAAGCCATGGAAGCGGCGTTTCGCATACTGCTGCCCGACCCGCCCACCAGCCCCGTTGGCACACGTCAACGGGATCCGGGATCCGGCAGACAGGCCGATCCATCCGCAAGCCATTGATCGACGATCATGATGACGACCACCACGATGTCCCGCGCCGCATCGCCGACGCCGAACGCACAGCAAGAGGCAACAACGGACGTGCCCGACACGCCCGATATGCCCGCCGATCCGGCACGCACACGCGCCGACGCTTTCAGCGACGAATTGCGCCTCGCGTCACACAAACCGCCCGACGTGGAACCGAACCGGACGGGTTCACCGACGGGCGTTACCGCAACGCTGCACTACCCTCCCGACGGCGGCGCACAAATCGGCCGACTGACCCCTCCCCCGATGGCGTACCTCGACAGAAGCGACTCGCCCGTCCTGTGTGCCGTCGCACAACGCAGGCTGGACGGGGTCAGTCGCACGGCGCTGTGCCATCTCGAACCCGAGATTCGGAAATTCCTCCTGGAAAACCGCATCGGGGGTATCGGGTCGTTCGCCATGATCGTCTTTCAGGTACCTGCGTCGCGTGACGCCGCCCATCCGAGCGACACCGAATCTCTTAGCGTGCCCAACGCGTTTTATGTGCCAAGCGTGGCCAGCCGGAAAGGACTCGATCTCGACGCGCGCGATCTCCAACCCGTCGACACGGCGCCGGTGGACATGACGGGCGTCGGACTGGAGGAACTCGGTATTGCACCACCGCCGCATCCCCCTGCCGATGCCCCGACCACCGACCCGGCGGCGCGCGAGATCATCCCCAAGGTTTATCGCCAGTTGCTGGGCAGACGCGCCGTATTTCAGCGGGACGGCAAATGGAATATCGGCACCTCGTACGGGGTCGTAGCCATGCAGCGCGAAATGCATGTGACCAATCTCATGGTCGTCATGTTTGGCACCGCATCGTCGACATTTCTCTACTTCGCGCAAGACATCGACCCGCATCGGACGACCGCGCCGATACTTCCCATCGAATGGCTGATGAACACCGAGGACAAGATCACCGAGGGCGCACTAACCGTCGTCGACGCACGGCGACGCGTGCTAAGCGCCACTGCGCGCGCGGGCACATCGGCGTTCGCCCACGCCTCAACGGTCGTGCCAACGATTGCGGTGTCAACCGATAGTGCCGAGCAAATCATCGCCCGGGCCATCGCACTGGACGTGGGCGACACACCGATCGTCACCCGCGTTCTTGTCAGTCGCATTGTCGACACCGATACGACGAGCGTCGACATGCTTCCCGCGATACGCAACGCGACGGGCCGTGCGATCGATTACACGTTCCTGAGAGAGGCCGGCGTGCGGGTCGCCAACAGCCATCTCGCGCCGATCAACGGCCTTCAGGCGCTTGCCATCGTGTTCGAAGCGTTACGTCACCAGATCATTCTCGGTCATAGCGCGAGCCTCAAGCTCACGGCGAGAAAACTGCTTGAACCGAATATTGTCTCGACCCTTGCCTGCGCCATGAAGCATGCCCATAGCGACTCGAAAGCGACCGCCGCCTTGTTCGGCAAGGTCACCGTCGGCTATTTGCAGTTGCTCACGAGCCTGATGGCCGATGGCGTCCTCGAATCCATGTCGGTCTGGTCCATGCTGAAGACAATCCCGGGTCAGTTCCTGACGTCCATGCTCGCGGTTCGCGCACGATACGATGCCGCGCCCGCCCGGGCGTTTGTCCGCATTGCCGACCAGTTCTTCATCCAGCAGGTTTTCATGACGAGCATCCGCGGCACATTCTTTGCGTCGACCGATTCGCAATACGAAGGCTTCTATCGGGAAATTTGTGCGGCGGCGACCTCTCGCGACCCTGGTGCCGCAGACGCCCGTGAGATCCGGGACGAACTCGAAGCGAAATCGTTCGCTTGCCGAACCAGTGCAAAGTCGAGAATCAGCAAGAAGAATCTCGAGGAACTGTTCCGGTTTCCGTTCGGTTCGCGAAGCAAAACGTCTCACAACAGGCGCAAGACGGAAGTCATGCCGAGCGAGTCGGCCGTCGAGCTGCTCGACAAACTGTGCACCCTGCTCTGCCGAAACACCTTCGACCAGATCGAGAAGTCGGCGCTCGAGGAAGCGCTGAGAAGCGACATGCCGACGCTGCCGTGCGACGAGCTGCGCCACCTGCGCGAGACCATGACGTCGGCGGTCGAGCGGGAATGGCGCAAGGTACTGCCGGGCGACTCGCCCTCGTCCAGCGTTACGCGATCCGTGCTCGAGACCGACGGAAAGACGCTCGGGCGGGCCATTGCCGATGCACGCCGACCGGCAAGGGACCACATCGTTCAGGAGGCGGGCGAGGCTTACGTGGAATATCTGAGCACGCATCCGGAGGCAACGGCCAACGAACGAGCCGAAGTGCGTACGCAGTTGGTCAGCGTGGCCAAGGCGGAATACCAGAAATTGATCAGGGAAGACGTTCGCCTGGCAGGTGCGTCGGCACGGGCCGCTGCGGCATCCGGCGGACACTACGCGTCGGCGAGTGCACAAACCGTGCGGTCGCAGCGGATTGCCACCGCAGGGGTCGGCGCGAGCGTCGCAGCGAACACCCCCTCGGGCGCGAAGACGCGCGTCGAGCAAACGATGCTGCAACTGACGAAGATCAACGAAACCAAGGTGGCGCAACGCGCGCGGAACGCGGCGTTCGCCAAAACGATCGGCATTTCTCATGTGGCCGGGCACGCCATACAGACGCTTGCACGCCGCAAGCCCAGGCGAATGGCGGTATCGCAACCGCAGGCTGTAACAAGGGCCACAGCCGCATCGGCTACATCGGCTACATCGGCTACATCGGCTACATCAGCGACATCGAAGGTACCGGCAATCTCCGCGACCGCGCCCGCAAATGGTCATCGCCCGGACCGCGACATGCGAGGGCAGACGTCATCGGCGAAGCTTCGCGAAACACTCTCCGGCGCGGATGACAGTTCCACCTGTTCGCTCAATTCGTTGTTCGCCCCGGCCGATGACGTGGGCGCCCCGACACAGGCGTCGCTGCTGGCCAGACTGCCGGACGTGCCTTCCGGCCGCGTCGGCAGGCCCGACACCGGGCTGCGGAGTCCCGGCAGACGGGCCATGGCGTCCCCCGGCCAATAGGTCAATAGGCCAGTTCGCGCAGATCAACCGCCGGCGGCATCCGGCGGTGTCCGACGCTTACTTCCCTTACTTCCCGCCCTTCCCGCCCTTTGCCGCCACTGTGCGTTGGCGCACGGCTTCGTACAGACACACGGCGCTGGCCACGGAGACGTTGAGACTCTCGCAACCGCCCGCCATCGGGATGCTCATGAGTTCGTCGCACGTTTCGCCGACGAGGCGTCGCATGCCCTCGCCTTCTGCGCCCATGACGATCGCCATCGGGCCGGTGAGCTTCGTGCCGTAGATGTCGGCCGGCGCGTCGTCGGACGTGCCGACCACCCAGATGCCGCGATCCTTCAGTTCGCGCAGCGTGCGCGCGAGGTTCGTCACCATGATGTAAGGCACGGTCTCAGCCGCACCGCTTGCGACCTTGGCCACCGTGGCATTCAGGCCAACCGCACGGTCTTTGGGTGCGATCACGGCGTGCGCCCCGGCACCGTCGGCAACACGCAGGCACGCGCCGAGGTTGTGCGGATCGGTCACGCCGTCGAGCACGAGCAACAGCGGGTCACCCGAAATGCCGTCGAGCAGTTCGTCCAGATTGAGCGCCAGCGAGACTTCCTGAGCCTGCGCCACCACCCCCTGATGGCGCGACGAGCCGGCCATGCCGTCCAGACGTTTGCCGTCGGCCTGAATGACCTTGATCTTGACGCCCGGCGCGTTCTTGAACGACTCCACGGCCTTGAGGAAATCGGTCATGCGACGGTCGCGGCGGCTCGGGTCGTAATAGATTTCCTCGATGCTGCTGGCGTCGTGGCGCAGCCGGGCGGTCACGGCATGGAAGCCGAACAGCAATTTCAATTTGCTCATTTCACATCCTCAAAATAGCGTGCGCCGTGGCGGCCATCGCGAAGCGCACGATGCGATTCGCGCGCACACGTCGATCACTATGGGTCGCCCAAAGCACGACGGCGGCGGGAGCCCAATGGGCCACCGCCGCCGCAATTCATCGCGGGTACCGAATGCCGGTGATTCCCGGCAAAGGCGCCCATCTTACTGCAAACCGCTCACTTCGCCGCCGTCCGGTAACACATGGCCTCGAAATACCGGCGTGACGACCAGTGTTCATCGCTTGACGAAGCCGGATCGCGCTCACCGGCGCTTATTGGCTTAAAACTAACCGGCCTGACGGCTCGGCACTTAACGACGAGGCTTCTTTGCCTGACCACCCGGGCCGCCCTGGCGCTTGGCAGGCGCCTTGCCACCGCCGCCACCATGCTTGGCGGGCGCCGCGCCGCGATCGGCACGCGCCGCCTTCACCTTGGCAGACTTGGGCTTGGCGGGACGCTTGCCGGCTGGCGCGGGCTGCACGCCGTTGAGCAACGCGCCGCCCTTGGGCAACTGACGAATGCTCGGACCGGGGCTCGCCGAGCCGGCGACGCCCGGCGTGCCCGTGGCAGGCGACGGCGCCGGCGCCCCACCGCGTTCCGCACGGCCGGAGGTCTTCGCCAGCGCGCGAGCGTTCGGTTCGCGCACGAGGCGAAAGTCGATCTTGCGCGCATCCAGATCCACGCGGCTCACCTGCACGCGCACGCGGTCGGTCAGGCGATAGCGGATACCGGTGCGCTCGCCGCGCAACTCGTGACGCGCCTCGTCGAACTGGAAATAATCGCTGCCCAGCTCGGTGACGTGCACCAGACCTTCGATGAACAGGTCGTCGAGCTGCACGAAGATACCGAACGAGGTCACGGCGCTGACCGTGCCGCCATACTCCTCGCCGAGCTTGTCGCGCATGAAGTAGCACTTGAGCCAGGCTTCCACGTCGCGCGAGGCTTCATCCGCCCGGCGTTCGTTCGCGGAGCAATGCAGGCCGAGTTCGTCCCAGATGGCATCGCGCTTTCTGGCTGCCGGCGACTTCTTGCCTTTGGCGTCGTCGTCCTTTTGCAACTTGCGCGCGTGCGGCGAGAGCCCCGTCGTCAGTTCCACCCCCGCCGGAATCTCGGGCTCATACTTCTTGCCCGCGAGAATCGCCTTGATGGCGCGGTGCGTGAGCAAGTCGGGATAGCGGCGAATCGGACTCGTAAAGTGGGTGTAGGCCGGATAGGCCAGACCGAAGTGACCGATGTTGTCCGGGCTGTAGACCGCTTGCTGCATGGAGCGCAGCAGCATGGTCTGAAGCATGGGGGCATCGGGACGCGATTCGATCTGCGTCATCAATTCGGAATAATCGGACGTGGACGGCTCGTCGCCACCACCGAGTGCGAGCCCGAGGGTCTTGAGGAACGTGCGCAGCACCTGGAGGCGTTCGCCGGAGGGCCCTGCGTGAATGCGATACAGACCGGGCTGCTTGTGACGCTTGAGGAAGTCGGCGGCGCACACGTTGGCCGTGAGCATGCACTCCTCGATGAGCCGATGGGCGTCGTTACGCGTGCGCGGCAGGATCTGTTCGATCTTGCCTTGCGCATTGCAGACGATGTACGTCTCCGTCGAATCGAACTCGATGGCGCCGCGCGTTTTGCGCGCCTTCGCAAGCACCTTGTACAGCTCGTAAAGATTCTGGAGATGCGGCAGCAATGCGGCGCGGCGCTGCGCTTCGGCGCCCTTCGTGTTGCCGAGCACGGCGGCCACTTCGGTGTAGGTCAGGCGTGCGGCGGAATGAATGACCGCCGGATAGAACTGATAGGCCTTCACTTCGCCGTTCGGTGCGACGAGCGCATCGCATACGAGCACACAACGGTCGACGTCGGGGTTCAGCGAGCACAGTCCGTTCGAGAGCTTCTCCGGGAGCATCGGGATCACGCGACGCGGGAAGTAGACGGAGGTGCTGCGCGTAAGCGCATCCGCGTCGAGCGGGCTGCCGGGCGCGACATAGTGCGAGACGTCGGCGATCGCAACGATCAGGCGGAAACCGTTGCTGCGACCGACCTTCGCGGGCTCGCAGTAGACGGCATCGTCGAAGTCGCGGGCATCCTCGCCGTCGATGGTGACGAGCGGCACGTCGCGCAGGTCGATGCGATGACGCAGGTCAGGAGCGCGTACCTCGTCGGGCAGCGCGCCGGCGGCAGCGAGCGCCTCGGCAGAGAATTGATGCGGCACGCCGTACTTGCGCACGGCGATTTCGATTTCCATACCCGGGTCGTCGATATCGCCGAGGACTTCCGAGACGCGGCCGATGGGCTGGCTGTAGCGACTCGGGTAATCCGTGAGTTCGACGGAGACGACCTGCCCCACCTTCGCTTTGCCCTGGGCGCGCGGCGGAATGAGGATGTCGTGGCCGATGCGTTTGTCTTCGGGCGCGACGACCATGACGCCGTTCTCGTTGAGCAAACGCCCGATGACGTGCGTGTTTGCACGGCTCACGACTTCGACGATGTGACCTTCGGGACGACCTCTGCGGTCGTAGCCGGCGATTCGCAGGAGGACCCGGTCGTTGTGCATGACCTTCTTCATTTCCTCGTTGGGAAGGAAGAGGTCATCGCCGTCGTCGTCCCGAACGGCAAAGCCGTACCCGTCACGGTGGCCGATGACACGACCGGCAATGAAGTTCGAGGGGTGTGTCAGTTGGTAGTAGCCCCGACGGTCGAGGCGGATCTGATCGTCTCGCTCCATGGCGGCGAGGCGCTTGAAGAAGCCTTCACGTTCCTGCTTCTTGATCGCAAGCGCTTCGGCGATATCGTTAGCGGACAGCGCGGAGTCGGCGGTGCGCAGGACACCGAGGATTTCTTCGCGGCTCGGGATCGGATAGGGATATTTGCTCAAAGGTCGGTAGCGTTGCTTTGCCGGTTGAGTCCGGCCGAAAGGCGCACCATGCGCCCCACGGTCCGTGGAGGTGTGTGACGCGCGCAGTGCGGCGTCCTACAGTCAGGGACAATCATACGGCAAACCTCACGAAAACTGCCACCTGTGCGGAATTTGAGCGTGGCAGTGGTCGAGGGTGAGAGAAAAGAAAATTTTTTACGCAAAAGTGTTGACACTCCCGCGCCCGATACGCATAATCTCACTTCTTCGCAGCGAGCAAGCAGTAAGCGAGCTGACGGGGCCCAGATGGCGGAATTGGTAGACGCACTAGTTTCAGGTACTAGCGGGTAACACCGTGGAGGTTCGAGTCCTCTTCTGGGCACCAACAAAATACGAAAAGCCGATGATCGAAAGATCGTCGGCTTTTTTCATGGCCGCTCGGAAAATACTTAGGAAAGCACTGTGCCGGTGCCTATGGCGAGTGCCTCGAATGGCGGCGATACCGGCAATGCCGAGCGCAAGGCGCGCTCATTCGTTCATGTAAGCGCCGCAGGAATCTGCGCCGCGCCGTGTGGCGAGCACCGCGTCGGATGCCGGGCGTCGTCGCGGGCTGGCCTCTCGATCGACATCAAGACGTCCCGCAACCAAATTCCCACCGGATTGCCCGTCGTTCTCCGGTGCCACCCAACGCTTGCCGTGAGCGCCTCCGGCATCGGGGTCAGATCGACGGTTGGCAACCGACATGCCGTCGCCACCGACTGGGGCACGAACGCGACGACATCGTTGACATCGAGAAATGGCTTGAGCGAGGTATAACAAGCCAACGTCGCCACCGGTGCGCACGTTACCCCGTGCGTCGCAAGAAAGTGCGACATCCGGTCGCGCGAGTCACTGTCATGCAAAAAGTCGACGCGCGCGAGGTGCGCGATATCCGCGACCTCACGAATCTGCGTCGCGATCCGCGAACCTTCTCCGACCACACAGCAATACCGCTCGTCGCGCAGCGCCGTTCTCACCAACGCGCCATCGAAAAAAGTGGCAAAACCGAGGACCAGCGCCGCATCCCCTTTCGCGAGTTGCTCGGCGTGCGCAGCGCCATCGAAATCCATCACTTTCACCCTCACCTGCGGCGCCAACTCGCGAATACGCGCCACAAACTTCGGCAGCATCGACAATTGGGCGTACTCGTTGGCGATGATGCCGACGCACAGATCCAGCTGCGCGGGATCGAAAACTTCCGCCTGCAACACGCCATCGACTTCATCGAGCGCTCGCTCGAACTTGCGTGCGACTTCCAGCGCAAAGTCCGTGGGTTCGATCCCGCTGCTATGTCGCAGAAAAATCTCGTGGGGTAGCGCGTCGCGCAGTCGCTTGAGATATCCACTGATCGCCTGCTGGGACATTCCTGTTTCAACGGCGACCCTCGACGCACTTTTCTCGCGAACGAGCCGCAGAAAAATCCGCATGTGTTTGAGGTCGATACTGTCCACAACGATTCCTTGTAACGGATACAAACTGCGCTTGATTTACCGCGCACCCGGCGATTTCTATGATGGCGCCTCCTTTTCAACCGCACTGAGCGAGGTAGGCACCATGAACACCGGCATCAACAACACGAAGCAGAAAAAGCGCGTCATCGTGATCGGCGCGACGGGCCACATCGGACAGGCGGCCATGACCGATCTCGACGATCATGACGTCATCATGGCCAGCAGATCCGGTGGTAGCGATCCGAAGCATCTTCGGGTCGACGTCACGCGCAGCGGGTCGCTGGCGAGCCTGTTTGAATCCGTCATCGAGAACCATGGGTCGTTCGATGCCGTCATCAGTGCCGTCGGCCACTGCGAATACGCCGACTTCGAGTCGATGACGAACGACCAGTGGGCGAGCACGATTCAAAGCAAGCTGGTCGGCCAGATGAACGTGGTGCGCGAGGGTTTGAAGTACATCGACGACCGAGGATCGTTCACGCTGATCTCCGGCATTCTCAACATCAAACCCATGCCCATGGGCATCGCAGATGCCACGACCAGCGGCGCCATCGACACCTTCGTGAAATGCGTCGCACACGAATTGCCGCGCGGCATCCGGATCAACGCGGTCAATCCTACCGTGATCGAATCGGCGTGGGCGGACTATCGCGACATGATGCCTGGCTATCAGCCGGTCGCCGACAAATTGGTCGGCAAAGCCTTCCGGCGATGCGTCGACAGTTTCATCACCGGGCAGGTCATTTTCGTGGACGCTTGATGCGGCGTCCATGACGTGACGAAAGATAAGGGCGATTCCCTGCAATTCCCTGCAATTCCCGGTGAGTCGCCCTTGCTCGTTTTTTACCGTAAGTGAGAATGTGTAGCGTTTGCGTCACGCCGCGCAAGGGGCCATTCAGAATCAAAAGGAAATCTGTAAAATTTACCTCATAAAAAATTGAATATTGTTCAACAGACGCTTAACTCGTTGAGCTCGTCGGGTGTTTTTGGTTTTTGTTGCTTGATACTTGTTGGGAAATACATGCCTGCCTTCACTCGCGGCGAGCTTGCCGATTTGAACGTTTTTGTCACCATCTGCCGCCGGCAGAGTTTTCGCGAGGCCGCCACGGAGTTAGGCGTGACGACCTCTGCCCTGAGTCACGCGATGCGAAATCTCGAAGCGCGTCTGGGCGTGAAATTGCTGAACCGCACGAGTCGCTCCGTGTCGCCGACAGCGGCGGGATCGGCGCTGGCGAAGGAACTGGAAGCAGGTCTCGAGCAGATCGCGACGGCGATCGGCGCACTGGACCGCTACCGCGCATCGCCTGCGGGACGCTTGCGTCTGAATGTCCCGCGCGATGCGGCGCGATTGTTGCTCGATCCGATCTTGCCCCGCTTTGTGGCCTCATATCCCGATATCGAACTCGATGTGACAGTCGACGACCGGATGCTCGACATCGTGGCCGAAGGCTTCGATGCGGGCATGCGCTATGGCGATACGGTGCCGGGCGACATGATTGCGACGCCGTTGACCCCGGCGCTCAAGTGGATCGTGGTGGCATCGCCTGCGTACCTTGCGCGCCACGGCCGGCCGAAGGTGCCGCAGGATTTGATGTCGCACAATTGCATCCGGATGCGCCTGGGCGACAACACGTTGTACAAGTGGGAACTCGGAAACGGCACGTCGGCGGTCGAGCTGGACGTACCTGGTGCGTTGAGCATCAACGAAAGCGATGGCGTGATTGCTGCGGCCCTGGGGGGTTTGGGACTGGGGTATGTGCTGGAGCGCAACGTGTCGGCGCAGTTGGCCGACGGCACCCTGGAGGCAGTGCTCACGGACTGGGCCGTCGACGGGCCGCCGTTGTCGATGTACTACCCGAGCCGCCGTCAGACGTTGCCCGGATTGCGCCATTTGATCGACATGATTCGGTCGGAGCATATGGGCCGTGCGGCCTGACTTCGCAGCGCTTGCCGCGCGCGGACGCGGTGCGTGAAAGTTTTTTGAATTTTTTCACGCACCAGTGTTGACAGCACGGGGCACCATGGGCATAATCTCACTTCTTCGCAGCGAGCAAGCAGTAAGCGAGCTGACGGGGCCCAGATGGCGGAATTGGTAGACGCACTAGTTTCAGGTACTAGCGGGTAACACCGTGGAGGTTCGAGTCCTCTTCTGGGCACCAACAAAATACGAAAAGCCGATGATCGAAAGATCATCGGCTTTTTTCATGGCCGCTCCACCCCGTCCGACAAATCCCCGACCGTAATAAGCATCCAACGAAAAAATAGTTGTGCTGGCGAATGTCGGTGGGGAGCATGATCGTTTTGCCGACGCAGGCGTCAAGAGGTGGGGTTTGGGATGGAGCGCGAGACTCGAAGTGGTTTGGCAGAGGCTGCGGACACAGCAGACGTCGCTGACGCAACGCTGTCGCACGCACACGCGTCCTCGGCGTCCTCGGCCAGTGCGGGCCACCCCGACCGCGTGGCCGACTGGCTACTGGCCGGCCTCGAGCTGAAAAGCACGTTATTCCATGTGGGCGAGTACTGCGGCGCGTATCAGGCATCGACCGCAGGTCACCAGCGTGCGAGCTTCCACGTCGTACTGGACGGCAACTGCTACCTGCATGTCGGCCCGCATGCGGGCCAGCCGCCCCGGACTCTGGCGTTGCATGCCGGAGACGCCGTCTTCCTGCTCTCCGATGTGCCGCATGCCCTGACCCCGTCATCGACGGCCCCTGCCGATCTGAGCACGCGCGCCGGCACGATGACACCGCTGCCGCCCGCGCCACATACGGCGCCACATACGGCGCCACACGCGGCGCCCGATGCACCGCCCTTCGTCGCCCTGGCCTGTGGCTTTTTCGAATTCCGAACCGATCTGGACGCGCTGGTGCTCGGCATGCTGCCAAACCCGATCGTCCCGCGCCACGCCAGCGGCCGGCTGGAGGGCATGACGCAGATCTTCGCTCTGATTCAAGCCGAAGCGCGGCGACCGGGGGATGCCCCGTCGCCGCTGCTCGCCCGCCTGACCGATCTGCTTTTCTACTATGCGTTGCGCGAGGCGGTGCACACCGAAGATGTAGCGCCAGGAATGTGGCGACTCATGCGACGCGATGCGTTCGGGCGGCTCGCTGCCGCGATCATCGAATCGCCCGGGGCGCGCTGGACGACCGATCGTATGGCGGACTTCGTCCACATGTCGCGCGCGCGCTTTTGCAAGCAATTCGCGGAAATCGGCGGACAACCCCCGGCGCAGTTCGTGACGTTGGTCCGCATGAAGACGGCGGCCGCCCTGCTTCGCGCGGGCGTGTCGTTGCCGGAAGCCGCCGAGCAGGTCGGCTACCAGTCCGAGTCGGCCTTCGCGCAAGCCTTCAAACGCGTGACAGGCATGCAGCCGGGGGCGTGGCGCCGTCAGGCCACCGATGCCGCCGATGCCCCCGATGCCGCCTCTGCGCCCCCGGCCGTCACCCCTTCCGCCAGTTACCCGCTGCACTGAGCCGCGATTTCCATCGGCCTCTCGGACTGGCGCCGATGCATATCGGCAGGGGGGCCCGCAGCAACATCACGCATTGCGGGATATGCCGCTCGGACGCGTCCTTCGCCCACTGAGACAAATCCGCAGAATTTTCAGACGGGCGCGCATTGAGCCTTGCATCGGCCTTGCGCACAATGGATGCTCGACTGTAAGGAGCCCGATATGAGCCGACTGCCACTGCACACCCTTGAGACCGCCCCTGAAGCCAGCCGTCCGTTCCTGGAAAAGTCGCTGGCGGCTAACGGATTCCTGCCAAACCTCGTCGCGTCGCTGGCCAATGCCCCCACGGCGCTCGAAACTTATCTCACCGTGGGCGCCATCAATGCGCGCACGAGCCTGACGCTAGCCGAGCGCGAAGTGGTGCAGATCACCGCTGCCGGCATCCATGGCTGCGGTTTTTGCGTGGCGGGGCATACGGCCGTGGCGCTCAAGAAAGCGCAGTTGCCGGAAGCGCTCGTCAATGAAATTCGCGACCAGAGCAGACTCTCAGACGCCAAACTGGATGCGGTCGCGGTTTTCACGCGTGCGGTCATTGCTTCGCGCGGCGCGGTGTCGGACGCTGAACTCGCAGCCTTCAAATCGGCCGGTTTCGACGACGCCGCCGCGCTGGAGGTCGTGCTTGGCGTATCGCTCGCCACGCTGTGCAACTTTGCGAACAACCTCTCGCAAAACGAACTGAACCCGCAACTGGCGGCATACCGCTGGGAACCGAAGGCAGAAGCGGCATGAGCGCCGACGACAGCCACGACAGCCTTCACGGACTGGCCACGCACGCCCCTGCGCTCGCGGGCTGGCTGGACACGCACGCCGAGACACTCGACACCGATGCCACGCTCAGTGCCGATGTGGTCCCCCGGTTGGCCGGGGCTGGACTGCTTCGCGTTGGCGTACCGGTCGAACTGGGCGGTGCGGGCGGCTCGATCGTCGACGCGATCGACACGGTTGCGGACGTTGCGGAACATTCGTTCGCAGCAGCGTTCGTGCTATGGGGGCAGCGCACATTCATCGAATACTTGCTGCAAAGCCCGAATCGCCGCCTGCGCGACCGACACCTGCCCGCCCTGCTATGCGGCGAACTCGCGGGCGCCACGGGGTTGTCGAATGCGATGAAATATCTCTCGGCGATCGAACCGCTGCAAATTCGCGCGACGAACGTCGTCACCGACGACGGCGCGCGTGCCTGGCGAGTCAATGGTGGACTGCCGTGGATCACGAACCTTCGCAAACAAGGTTTCGTGGCGGCAGCAGCGGTGGATCATGAGGCCGGTGGCCCGCCCTCGATCTTCGCGATCGCCCATCACGCGCCGGGCGTGACGCGCAGCGACGATCTCGATCTGATCGGCCTGCGAGGCACGAATACCGCAGCACTGCAAATGGCCGACACACCGCTGACCGATGACGATCGCGTGACCGACGACGCCCCGGCGTGGCTCGTGCGCGTGCGTCCCGCGTTTCTCGGGCTGCAGTGCGGCATGTCGCTGGGGCTTGCGCGGCGCAGCCTGGCGGGCACGCGCGACGGCGGCCCGGGCGCCCGAGCAGCAGTGGCTGACGAGGTCGCCGCGCTGACCGAGCAACTTGATACGCTCACGGCACGCCTTAAGGCCGGGGTATTGCAGGGCGAATTCGTCGACACGCCGGCCAGTCTGTTCAAGCTGCGAATCGCACTGGCGGAACTGGTTCATGATGCCGCCTCACTCGAAGTGCAGACTGGCGGCGGGCGCGGCTATCTGCGCGGACTCTCGGGCATCGCGCGCCGGCAACGCGAAGCGGCCTTCGTGCCCATCGTCACGCCCAGCCTGGTGCAATTGAAAAATCAGCTCGCAGCGCAGCGGGCGCAACAACTCAGGACCGAAACGGCTCAATGACCCGACCCACGGCGACGCAACGCGCGCACACCGATACGTTCATTGCCGAAGCGCACGAGCAAGCCTCGCGCGTCGGCCCTGCGCCATCAACGACGATGGCTGCGTTGGCGTCGTCCGCTTCTTCGCCTGCGTCTTCATCTGCTTCTTCGCACAACGCTTCGCCCTTTCTGACGCTGCGCGACATCGGCTTGTCCTACGGCGAGCGGGCGATCCTGCGAGGCGTCGACCTGACGGTCGCACCGGGAGAACTCGTCTCCGTGCTCGGGCCGAGCGGGTCGGGAAAATCGACCTTGCTCCGCATTGCTGCCGGCTTGCTTGCGCCGACCCAAGGCACGGTGTCCGTGGACGGCGCCTCGCTCACCGGCCCCCGCCCCGATGTCGCGCTGGCGTTTCAGGACCCTTGCCTTCTGCCGTGGCTTTCCGTGGAGCGCAATGTAGCATTCGGCCTCACGTTCGCGCGTCAACCGGCGCTGTCTCGGGACACGCGACGCGCGCGTATCGACGCCGCGCTCAACGAAGTCGGGCTCGCCCATGCCCATCATTTGCATCCGCGCCAGTTGTCGGGCGGTATGGCGCAACGCGTGGCGCTGGCTCGCTGCCTTGCGCGACAACCGCGAGCACTGCTTCTCGATGAACCGTTCGGCGCGCTCGATGAAGTCACGCGTGCCGACATGCAGCGTCTGCTCGTGACGGTCGTGCGCGATACCGGCGCGGCGACCGTGCTCGTGACACACGATATCGATGAGGCGCTGCTCGTCTCCGACCGCATCGTGCTGCTCGGCAATCAGGGGCGCACATTGGCGCAGTGGCAAATCGAGGTGCCCTCGCCGCGCGAGGCACAAGTACAGGCGCTTGGCGCGTTGCGCATCGACATTCTTCAGGCGTTGCATCTCGCGATGTCGCGCGACGCGACACTCACTCACACAACACGATAGGTCGCGACGACCGAACTTACGGGGATCCCCAGACCATGTGCCAAATTTCCCGCCGCGAATGGCTGAAACTTGCTTCGATGATGACCGTGGCCGGTGCTGCACCCTTGTTGGCTTCGGCAGCGGCGCGCGCCGCCGCGGAGCCGGATGCCCCGTTGCGCATCGGCTATCTGCCGATCACCGATGCCACACCTCTGCTCGTTGCCCACAACAACGGCTACTTCGAGCAAGCGGGTATCAAGGCGGACAAGCCGACGTTATTGCGCAGTTGGGCGCAACTGATCGAGGCCTTCCTCTCCGGGCAAGTCAATGTCGTTCACCTGCTCTCGCCCATGACGGTGTGGGCGCGCTACGGCAGCCAGGCGCAAGCGAAGGTCGTGGCATGGAATCACGTCAACGGTAGCGCAATGACGGTCGCGCCCGATATCAACAAGGTCAGTGATCTCGGCGGCAAGACATTCGCCGTGCCGTTCTGGTATTCGATCCACAATGTCGTTTTGCAGGGCCTGCTGGCCGCCAACGGCCTCACACCCGTGCTCAAGAAGAACGGTGCGCCCGCCGCCAATGAGGTCAATCTGATCGTGATGGCGCCCTCGGACATGCCACCGGCGCTCGCCGCGAAACAGATCGCGGGGTATATCGTTGCGGAACCGTTCAATGCGGCGGCAGAGAACCTCAAGGTCGGCAAGATCCTGCGCTTTACCGGTGACGTGTGGAAGAACCATGCGTGCTGCGTCGTGACGATGCACGAGCGTGACCTCACCTCGCGTCCGGAATGGTCGCAAAAGGTCGTCGACGCCATCGTCAAGGCGCAGGCATGGACACGCGCACACCCGGAAGATGCGGCGCGCCTGCTCTCGAAGGAAGGGGAAAACCGCTACACGCCGCATCCATTCCAGGTGCTGCAACGCGTGCTGGCCCCTGCGGCGTCCGACCAAGGTCGCTACCTCGCGGACAAAGCCATTCTTCATGCCGACTGGCATGAAAAGCGCATCGACTTCCAGCCTTACCCGTATCCGAGCTATACCGAAGCACTGGTACGGCATATGCAAAAGACGCAGGTCGAAGGCAACGCCCAATTCCTCGCCAAGCTCGACCCCGCATTTGTCGCACGCGATCTCGTCGACGACCGGTTCGTCAAGAAAAGCATTGCGGCTGCGGGCGGCATGAAGGCATTCGGTCTGCCGGAGGGCTTTACGCGTCAGGAGGTCATCGTTGTCTGATCTTGTGTCCGACGATCGCGCAAATGCGTCGTCTGCCAGCGCCGCAGGCCCGTCGACCCGCGCGACAGCGAGGGCGAGCGCCCCGCGCGTCGCCCGCGCGTGGCTCGGTCTGGCGGGCCTTGTCGGCATCGTGGCGATCTGGTGGCTGGGCATCGCGCTGTTCACGACAACCGGCTCACTCGCCTCGCAATTCTCGCCGGCAGCAGCCTTGCACGCCCTGCCGGACCTGATTCGCGACGAACAATTAGGTCGGCACATTGCTGCGAGTCTACGGCGCATCGCCGTGGGCCTTGCGTGGGCTATCGCGCTGGGCGTGCCGCTCGGCTTTCTCATCGGGCGCGTGCGCTGGCTCGATAAAGCCCTGACACCGTCGCTGCAGTTCCTGCGCATGGTGTCTCCCCTGTCGTGGATGCCCATTGCCGTGATGTCGCTCGGCGTGGGCGACCCCGCCGTCTATTTCCTGCTGGCGTTCGCGGCGCTCTGGCCGCTGGTCATGAGTACGTCAGCAGGGGTCACACACATCGACCGACGCTGGGTGCAACTTGGCGAGAGTCTCGCCGCCACGCGTTGGGAAATGCTCTGGCACGTTTATGTGCCGGGCATCGCCGCGCACGTGCTCACCGGCGTGCGGCTCGCGATCGGCATTCTCTGGATCGTGCTGGTGCCAGCGGAAATGCTCGGCGTGAACGCCGGCCTCGGTTATCTCATTCTCGACACGCGTGACCGGTTGGCGTATTCGGAGCTGACTGCCGTCATTCTCGTGATCGGCGTGCTGGGCTTCGCGCTCGATTGGGCGGCACGCTTCGTCTATCGCCGATTCAGCGGCGCCACGCAGGACGACTAGACGGGCTGGCGCAACGTCGGGCATCGAAGCGCGCGGGCCGCTACAATAGCGGCCTGAATCCCGGTGCCTGACGGAGACGCATCATCGAGCTCGAACGTATTCTGCAATCTCAGGGTTTCGGCAGTCGAAAGATGTGCCGCAAGCTCATCCAATCCGGCGCCTTCGCCATCGATGGCGTCGTGCACGATAATCCTCGCGAATCGCTGGACCCGGCGGGTCTGCAATTCACGCTCGATGGCGAGCTGTGGGATTATCGGGAGCACGTCTATATTCTGCTGAACAAGCCCGAGGGCTTCGAGTGCTCGACAAGTCCAACGCATCATGAAGGGGTACATTCGTTGCTGCCCCTGCCGCTGGCGGTTCGCGGCGTGCAACCCGCCGGCCGTCTCGATCAGGACACGACCGGCATGCTGCTGCTCTCGGACGACGGCCCCTTCCTTCACGCCATGATGTCGCCGCGCCGGCATGTCCCCAAGCGATACGTCGCCACGACCAAGCATCCCGTGACCGACGAGATGTTGCAGGCGCTACGCGACGGCGTATTGCTGCGCGATGAGACCGAACCCCTTGCCGCGACGGACGTGATGAGTCCGTCGTCCCACGAAATCGCGCTAACGATCACACAAGGCAAATACCATCAGGTCAAGCGCATGGTCGCTGCCGCTGGCAACCGTGTCGAGGGGCTGGTCAGAATCGCCATCGGCGGCTTGCCGATGGGAAATTTGGCGCTCGGGGAATGGCGTTATCTGTCGCCGGACGAACTGCTGTCGCTGCCGTACGAAGTGCCGCCATCGGGCAAGTAAATTTCAAGACGCTCCGCGGCGCAAAGTCCGAGGTGCAAAGTCCGAGGTGCAAAGTCCGGGGTGCAGAGTCGAGGGCGCAGAGTGTGGGGCGAAATGAACGGTTTCGGACATCACCTGCGCCTGACCACCCCGCCCGACGGCCACCGGAACCGGCAGCATCGTTAGCGTGACATCCGGCCCGAGGGGCGAGCCCCGTGCGAGCAGGTCAGCTCTGTTTGCCGTCCAGCAGGAACTTCGCCCCCTTGTCCTGACCGAGCGCTTTGACAAGGTACGGCATCGTCGTCTTGAGCGTGTCGTGCAGCATGTAGGGCGGGTTCACGATAAACATGCCACTGCCGTGCAATCCCATGCCTCCCGGCACCGGATTGCAGACGTTCAGTTCGACCTGCAGCCAGTTCTTGATCGGCTTTTCGTCGATCGTGAGCCGCTTCATGCGCTCCGGCAGTTGGGCAGCTTCGCGGCGCTGCACCAGCGGATACCACACCGCGTACATACCGGTCGGGAAGCGGTCGAGCCCTTCCTGCACCGTCTGTGTCGTGCGCGTGTAGTCGCGCTTGTCTTCATACGACGGATCGATCAGTGTAAATGCACGGCGCGGTGCCGGCGGCAAAATCGTTTTCAGACCGGCGAAACCGTCGGCACCGAAAATCATCGTACGACGTGCCACCGCGCGGCCCTGCGCCTCGAAGTTCTCGCGCAGTACATCCTGCTCTGTCGGATGCGCCTCGAACAGGCGCAGACGGTCGCGGTCGCCCAGCAGTTGCAAGGCGAAATACGGCGAACCGGGGTAGTAGCTCAGTTTGCCGTCCGGGTTGAACTCGCGCACCAGCGCGACATAGTCGGCCAGCGCCGGCGGCAGATCGTCGCGCGTCCACAAGCGGCCGATGCCGGTCTCGTACTCGCCCGTCTTATCGGCCCACTTGCCTTCGAGCGAATAGCCACCCGCGCCGGCGTGCGTGTCGATATACCAGAACGCCGTGTCTTTCTGGCGCATGTAATCGATGCATTCAACGGCGATGAAGTGTTTCAGTACGTCGGCATGGTTGCCGGCGTGGAAGGCGTGGCGGTAGCTGAACATTAGGCAGATCCTGATTCGTCAGGCGCGATTGTAGCCGACGCCGCCCCTACCCGGCGTTTGCGCGCCGCAATCGCGACGTTTTTCACCTCATTGACGGCGAGCGCCCTGACGGCTTTGTGCCGCGGGCACGCGACCAGGTGGTCGTTCACCATGCCGGCTGCCTGCATGAACGAGTAGCAGATCGTCGAGCCCACGAATGTAAACCCGGCCTTCTTGAGCGCCTTGCTCATGGCGTCCGATACGGCGGACGTTGCCGGAACCTCGCTCAGCGACGTCCAGCGATTTTGCAACGGCTCACCGCCGACGAACTGCCACACAAAATCGCTGAAACGGGTGCCCGCTGCCTCCATCGCGAGGTACGCGCGGGCGCCCTTGATAACACCGTTGATTTTCAGGCGGTTCCGAACAATGCCGGGATCGGCCATCAACCGGGCTTCGTCCTCGGGACCGTACTTCGCGATGCGCGCCGGATCGAAATTGTCGAATGCCTGACGATAGGTATCGCGCTTCTTGAGAATCGTGGACCACGACAGCCCCGCCTGCGCGCCTTCGAGCATCAACAGCTCGAACAACTCGCGCGAATCGCGCAGCGGCACACCCCACTCCTGATCGTGGTACTGACGGTATTGCTCGAAGCCTTCGCTCCATGGACAGCGTTCCATTTGCCCCTCATGGTGAAGCCCGCGCGTCACAGCGGCGGGCATATGCAGACGAATGGAGCCAGTGTGCCAGCAATTGCGCAAGAAGCGAACCCGTGAAGGCCCCCTGTGCGCCAGATTGGGCCGCGAGGAGATACCTCCTCGGAATTTTCCGAAGCCACACCGGAAATGTCTCGCGATGCCAAGCCCGACCAGGCGTGAGACGACTGCTTCGCCAGCCTCACGACGGGTGCATGACTGGCGAACGACGCGCGAACGACAGGTGAGCGACGCGTGATGCCCGGCATCGGCAGCACGACGCCGGCGATGCGCGTTACACCATCAGTTGCCCGCCGTTGACCTCGATGATCTGACCCGTCACATAACTGGCGAGCGTTTCCGAGGCGAGATACAGGAAGGCGCCCGAGCATTCGTCCGGCTCGCCAAGTCGCCCCATCGGAATACTCTGACGGAACGCATCGATCTGCGCCTGCGTGCTGAACTGCTCGTGGAACGGCGTCATGATCACACCCGGAGACACGGCGTTCACACGAATGCGATCCGGCATCAATTCCTTGGCCATGCCGCGTGTGAGCGTGCTGACGAACCCCTTGGACGCTGCATAAATCAGCGCACCGGGGCCGCCGCCGTGGCGCGCGGCGATCGACGTGACATTGACGATGGCGCCGCCGCCCTGCTTGCGCATTGCGGGCACGACGGCACGCGAGAATGCCATGACCGAGCGTGCATTGACGTTAAGGACCTCGTCGAAATAGGCGTCGGTCACTTCGGTGAAAGGCGTGCGGGCGACGAGGCTGCCCGCGTTGTTGATGAGCACATCGATGCGGCCGAAACCGTCGAGCACATGGGCGACGGCCGTGTCGATTGCGGCCGTGTCCTGCACGTCGGCCGCCACGGTCATGGCATTTACACCATAGGCGCGCACTGCATCGGCGACCGCCTGCGCCTTGTCTGCCGAGCGGTTGTAGTGCACCGCCACGTTCGCACCCTGTGCGGCGAACGCCTTGGCTGCCGCAGCGCCAATGCCGGTGCTCGCGCCCGTAATCAAAACGTATTTACCCTTCAGGTCTTCCATGATGTGTCGCTCCCAATGATGTCGCCGACGGGCGCCGTGCACACGGCCCAATGCAAAGCGGCGGCGACCCGCGCCACCGCCGCAACCGCCATACAACCGCCAACGTACAAGATCGATGTGAAACTATTCTGGCAAACGCTCAGCGCGGCGCGTCAGTCGAGCAGGCTTGCATCATAGCCATGGACCTTCTGCGTCTGCTCGCCCAGCCCATCGATCCCAAGATGCATGACGTCGCCCGGCTTGAGAAAGACCGGCGGTTTCTGACCGAGGCCGACACCCGGTGGCGTACCCGTCGTCACCAGATCGCCCGGCTTGAGCGTCGTGAACTGGCTCAGGTAGTGCACCAGATAGGCCACGCTGAAGATCATGGTGGACGTATTTCCGGTCTGACGACGCACGCCGTTCACATCGAGCCACAGGCCAAGTTGCTGCGGATCGCGAATTTCGTCCGTCGTCACGAGCCACGGGCCAACCGGGCCGAACGTATCGAAACCTTTGCCCTTGTCCCAGGTGCCACCGCGTTCGATCTGGTATTCGCGCTCCGATACGTCGTTCACCACGCAGTAACCGGCGACGTAATCGAGGGCTCGCTCGAGCGGCACGTAACGCGCCGTGGTACCGATCACGAAGCCCAGTTCGACTTCCCAATCGCCTTTGACGGCGTCCTTCGGCAGCACGACCGGGTCGTTCGGTCCGGTAAGGCAGTTGTCCCACTTGGTGAACAGCACCGGCTCGGACGGCACGGGCAGACCCGCCTCGGCGGCGTGGTCGCTATAGTTCAGCCCGACCGCCAGAAACTTCCCCAGGCCCGAGAAGGGCACGCCAAAACGGCCCGGCGAGCTCACCACGGGCAGCGAATCCACGTCGAGTGCGCGCAGCGCCGCCAGTCCCTGCGGACTCAGCGTTTGCGGCGTGATATCCGCGAGTACGGTGGAGAGGTCGCGTACCTTGCCATCCGCGTCGAGCAGACCCGGCTTTTCCTGACCCTTGGGGCCATAACGCAGCAGTTTCAAAGCAATTCTCCTTGCGAAATCAATTGGACCAGCCGCCGTCGATCAAATGAATGGCGCCGGTGGTAAACGAGGATTCGTCGGAACCCAGATAGACGGCAAGCGCCGCAACTTCTTCGGGCGTGCCCACACGCCCCATCGGCTGACGCGCCACGAACTGGTCACGCACCGCGGCCTGGCTGGTGCCCGCCGCGTCGGCCTGCGTCGCAATACGCTCACGCAACGACGGCGACTCCACCGTCCCCGGGCAGATCGCGTTACAGCGGATGCCCCGCGAGACGAAGTCGGCAGCGATCGATTTCGTCAGTCCGATCACGGCCGCCTTCGTCGTGCCGTAGACGCAGCGATTCGCCACGCCTTTCACGCTCGATGCCGCCGACGACATATTGATGATCGCGCCGCCGCCTGCGGCCAGCATCGCCGGGAGAAACGCCCGCGTCGTTCGGTACATGCTCTTGATGTTCAGATCGAACGAAAAGTCCCATGCCGCCTCGTCGCACTCGAGGACCGAGCCGTGATGCACGAACCCTGCGCAGTTGAACAGTACGTCGATGGCGCCGAGTTCACCGGCGAGTGCGCCCACGGCAGCGCTATCGGTGACATCGAGCGGACGTCGCACGAGGTTTGCGTGGTCGGCCAGCGCCGCTAGGGTGTTGATGTTCAGATCCGTTGCGATGACGCGCGCGCCTTCACGCAGATAGGCTTCAACGCAAGCGCGTCCGATACCTTGCGCCGCTGCGGTAATGACGGCGGTTTTGCCCGCCAGTCGGCCAGTCATGAGTGTCTCCTCGTGAGCCTGTGGGTTGGTGGTGTCGGCAGCGTCAGCGATGCCCGTGACGTTGACGACGTCGGTGTTGCGAAGGTCGTCGCATACGCTCCGGCGTGCGCGCTATTGGCCGATGCGTCCGATCAGGCCAATGACGTCGATTGGGCCGATGTCGCTACCGGGGCGCCGCTCGCCGAAGCCGCTGCCGACACCGCATAGGCATCGCGCACGCGGCACAGATGCTCACGCATCGCCTGTGCGGCGCGCGCCGGGTCACGCGCCGACAGCGCGTCGAGAATCAGACGGTGGTCCTGAAGGCTGCGCTCGAGCACACCGTCGACTTGCGAGGTGACGCGACGGCTCTTCTTGCCCAGCAGATACAGGCTGTTCGCGATGCTCTGCAAAAACGGGTTCTCGCATGCATCGATAATGGTTTCGTGAAATGCCATATCGGCTGCCGAGAACTTCTCAGGGTCATTCAGCAGGCTTTGCTCGTCATGCGCGAGCGCGCGCAGTCGTGCAATGTCTGCGTCGCCGATATGGGTCGCCGCCAGCGCCGCCACCCCGGGCTCGATCACCAGACGCGCGTCGAACAACGCTTCAAGCGTGCCCGCATTCAATTCGATGACCATCTCCAGCGGTTCGAGGAGCTCTCGCATCTCGAGTGACCCGACGAACGTTCCCTCGCCCTGCCGGATACGCAACAGCCCTAGCAGCGCCAACCCGCGGATCGCCTCGCGAACGGCCGGACGCCCGACACCGAGCATGCTCGCCAGGTCGCGCTCGGGCGGCAGTTGCTCGCCGGGTTTGAGCAGTCCGGTACGGATCATCGTGAGCAGACGCTGCGCCACCTGCTCCGAGACGGAAACCTGCACGATGGGGTCGAAAGACATAAGTCAATTCAGTGGTAAGACCAATGAACGGACAATACGCCTTTGACGCATCGGATGTCAACGCAAGAAACGCTTACCGCATGACGGCGCAACTGGCTTTCGCTTTTCGCCACTCCTCGCTCACCCAGCGGAATTTCTCCGAGAAATCAGACTCGGAGTCAAAAGCGTGGTCACGCAAGATCGTTTGTCCATGCGCTTTTCGGCGGACTTGCGACACGCGATAGCGCTCGTGGCGAGTCACCGCCTTTCTGTTGTCGGGGTGTCACTTTTCTGCGACCATGACTCGTCGTCCCGAGGTTCTCATCGGGGCAATGTTTCCCCACCGTTGCCTGATCCGCAGCACCCCGCCGTCCCCTTTCCCGACAATCTGGAGTCTCCGACGATGTCCTCCTCAAAGACCGCCAAGCTGGGCCACTGGACCATGTACATGCCGATCCTGGCCCTCGTCGCCCTCGGAGTTGCCGGTTTCTTGCCGAACGCCGCAGCGCTGACGCTGTGCGCTGCCGCGCTTGCGGGCGCCGTGTTCTCCGCCGTGCATCACGCAGAAACGGTTGCCCACAAGGTCGGCGAGCCGTTCGGTACGCTGGTGCTCGCCGTGGCCGTGACGATCATTGAAGTGGCGCTCATCGTCTCGGTGATGCTCTCCGGCGGCCCCGACAAGGCGGGACTGGCGCGCGACACGGTGTTCGCGGCCATCATGATCGTGTCGACGGGGATCGTCGGTCTGTGTCTTCTTTTCGGCGGCGTGCGGCATCACACGCAAGGCTTTCATGTCGAGGGAGCGAGTGCGGCGCTCGCCGTCCTGTGCGCGCTGTCGGTGCTCACACTAGTGCTGCCGAATTACACGAGCTCGGTGCTTGGCCCGGGCCTCACGGCCTCGCAGCTGGCGTTCGAGGGCATGATTTCACTCGTGCTTTATCTGGTGTTCGTGTTCGTTCAGACGATCAGCCATCGCGACTATTTCCTCGCCAAGGCCCCGAGCGAAGAGGTTCACGTGCCGCCGCCGTCGCGTCGTACGGCGGTGCTGAGTCTCGGATTGCTGGTGGTGGCGCTGGTGGCCGTGGTGGGATTGGCGAAGAAGCTCTCGCCGGCGGTCGAGCAGGCTGTGGCGGTCGCCGGTGCGCCCAAGGCTGTCGTCGGTATCGTGATTGCCGCGTTGGTGCTGTTGCCGGAGGGGCTGGCAGCGCTGCGTGCGGCGCGGGCCAACAAGCTTCAGACAAGTCTGAATCTGGCGCTCGGTTCGGCGCTCGCGTCCATCGGCCTGACAATTCCGACGGTGGCGGCCGTGTCTCTGGTTCTCGATCAGCAGATCGAGCTCGGTCTGGCGCCCAAGGAGACGGTGTTGCTCGCAGTCACGCTGCTTGTTGGCGTCATTACGCTCGGCACTGGACGCACAACCGTCTTGCAAGGTGCGGTTCACCTGGTACTGTTCGCCGCGTTCCTGTTCCTGGCGATCGTGCCTTGAGCCCGGTCCGGGCGCCGCGATATTGCAGCCGGCGTGCTGTCGGCATCGCGCCCGATATCGCCATCGGGCGAATGGCGGCAGGGATGCGGGGATGCGGGGATGCGGGAATGAACGACATCGCGCGGGACGTCAGCCCCTCATCCCCGCAAATTTTCCGGCAGATTTCTCCGCGTCGCGCTCACGCTTTGGACGTTCCCTGCGCCGCATCCCGGTCAGCCCCGGTATCGACGTCGGCACCCGTTGTCGCCTCCGACGGGGTTCCGAGCAACGCGCCAAGCAGCTTGCTGCCGCCCGCGCCTCGCTTGCCTTGCGCGCCCACTGTCTTGCCTGTGGGCGGGCCACGACGCACACCGGCGTCGATCTTCAGCCCGCGACGCTTCTGAAGTTCAAATTTAGTCTGAGTCATGGTGCTGTCCGTGATGCTTGTGAAGCGTAAGTACGTTGAATAGCCAGTTGATATCGCCGGGGTACGGCGCAAATGCAGCGCGACATTGCCAACCGTTCCAGCCCTGCCAACCCTGCCGAACTCGCCGAATCGGGCAAATCCGCTGAAACCGCGCATGGGTCGTGGCTCACGGGTCGATGCCGAGCTGACCCTCGGCGACCAGCGTCTTTGCCAGTGCATGCGCGGCTTCAAGCGCATCGCTGGCCCAGCGGTAGGCCTCGGCCGTCGTGTGGGTCAGCGGCGGGTCCAGCGACTCGATGACATCGTCTACGTCGCGCCATCCCGTAAAATGCACCACTCCGTGAAACTGCCCCTGCGGCGCGGGCGATGTCTCCGCCCAGTAATAAAAGTCATCCGCCAGCAGGCAGCCTTCGAAACCCATAGCGATCCGTCGAGATCCCGTGAAAAGGCGGCATCGTAGCACGACGCGCAACGAGCGGCATACCGTCGCTACGCAGTAGAATACTGCGGCATAACAACCCACGACTCTTAATACCGACCTCACGATGTTCACCGGAATTGTTCAAGGCACGGCCACGCTGTCGTCCATCGAAGACCGCGACGGCATGTGCACGCTCGAACTGGCGTTCCCCGAAGGCTTTTGCGAAGACCTCACGCTCGGCGCCAGCGTCGCTGTCGACGGCTGCTGCCTGACGGTCACGCAACTGCTCTCGCCGAGCGCCGCGTCGTTCGACGTCATCCTCCAGAGTCTGAATGTGACTACGCTCGGCAGCTTCGGCGTCGGCGCGCAGGTCAATGTTGAACGTGCGGCCAAGGACGGCGCGGAGATCGGCGGCCATCCGCTGTCGGGACACATCGATTTCTCCACGGAAATCGTCAGCGTTCGCACCTCCGATACCAATCGCGTGTTGCGCATCGCCATCCCGGAGGCGTTCCGCAAATACGTCTTCGCAAAGGGTTATATCGCCATCAATGGCGCGAGCCTGACGGTCTCGGAAGTCAACCGCCAGGAAGGCTGGTTCGAAGTCTGGCTGATTCCGGAAACACGCCGCATGACGACGTTCGAGGACAAGGTGGCCGGCTCGCGCGTGAACATCGAGATCGAGCGCAGCACTCAGGTGGTGGTCGACACGGTGCGCGAAGCGGTTCAGGAGAGCCTCGGCCGCCTGCAACCGGTGCTCGAAGCGCTGCTCCGGGAAAAGGGGCTTTCACTCGAAGACTTCGTCGGCGTCCCGAAATTGCCCACCGACAAGGCGTAAGCCTGAGGCTCATTCTTCAAGGAAATTCATGCAACTTGCCACCTGGAACGTCAACTCGCTCAAGGTTCGTATCGGCCACGTGCAGGACTGGCTGCGCAGCAATCCGGTCGACGTGCTCTGCCTTCAGGAACTGAAGCTTACCGACGAGAATTTTCCGGTCACCGAGATCGCCGCGCTCGGCTACACGTCGCACTTCATCGGTCAGAAGACCTATAACGGTGTTGCGCTACTGGTCAATCACGCGAAAGTGGGCGAAGCGACCGACGTCGTAAAGAACCTGCCGAACTTCCCGGACGAGCAGCAGCGCCTCATCACGGCAACCATCGGTGGCGTGCGCGTGGTGTGTGGCTATTTCCCGAACGGGCAGTCGCTGGAATCGGACAAGTTCGTCTACAAGCTCAACTGGCTGGACGCCCTCACCCATTGGCTCTCAGACGAGTTGCAGCACCATCCGCAACTTGCCCTGCTCGGCGATTACAACATCGCTCCGGAAGACCGGGACGTACACGATCCGGCGAAGTGGGAAGGCTGCAATCTGGTGTCCCCGCAGGAGCGCCAGGCGTTCGCGCGACTGCAAGGACTCGGTTTGCGCGACACATTCCGCATGTTCGAGCAACCCGAGAAAACGTTCAGTTGGTGGGACTACCGGATGGGCGCCTTCCGTCGGAATGCCGGGCTGCGTATCGACCATATCCTGGCGTCCGCTGCGCTCGCCGAGCGCTGCACCGGCTGTGAAATCGATCGTGTGCCCCGCACGTGGGAACAACCGTCGGATCACACGCCGGTCGTGGCGACGTTCAAGGACTGATCGCTCTCACCCAATGCAGGACCGGCGTTTCCCGGTGGTTCGCAGACGATGAAAAAACGGCACCTCCGGGTGCCGTTTTCCGTTGACCGCCTGACGCGGCCCGGTCAGTGACCCGCGCGCGGATCGGTGAGTCGCGATTCATACACGAAACAGCGAATCGCCGCCTTGTTACGGGTGTCCATCTGCATGAATTCGAGGCCGTAGGCCCAGGTGCCGTCCGCACGCGGTCCCTCAACGCCCCGCACCGCCGCCATTCCCAGAATCGGCACAATGTCCGCGCCGATCGGCACGCGGAACTGCAACGCGACGTGAGTGCATCCCTGCGGCAATGGCGCCTTCGCGACAATGCCGGCCCCGTCGGCACTGATGTCACGCACCAGCACGAGCCATTCCGGCGTGTCCTGCGGATCGGCCAACAGGCGTCGGAACGACGCGCGCGACGTCTCGTCGATTGCCGACAACCTCGCCACGAGCCGCGTATCGACGCGCGGCGTACGGCGCACGGGTGTTTCGCGCACCTGCGACGGACGCGATACCACCACGTAGTCGAACGGACCGTGATGCACGCTGTGCACCTCACAAGTGAACTCGTAGAGGTTGTCACCGGGAAACGTCCAGAGTGCCAGCCGATCGCCTGCCACCAGCGGCAACCGTGCCTCGCCCGCCGAGGGCGGTGTGAGGATCAGCATGCCGTTGGGCGCCCGGCCGATCAGTCGGGCTCGCACGCGAGCCGTCTCGGCGTCCGGGGCGACACGCACCTGAAGCCATGCACCGATCGGCAGCGGAACCGGCAAACCTTGCAGATATACCGTGGATGACCCCGTGCCGAGGGCCGACGCAGAATTTGCCGCTTCGGTGCGACCGGCAGCCTCGCCCGTCGTCGCTGCGTCGGGAAGCGGGCGATGCGGCGCAAACATCGTGAATAGCCAATCGAGATCCGCCTCGGACGGCAATCGCTCGCCCGCCGCCAACAACGGTGTACCGTCGGCGTCGAATAATGGCCAGGAGAGTGGAGCATGTGCGTCAAGCTCGCGACGGTTGACCGCCACGAACCCCGGATAGCCTGACGCAATACAAGTCGAATGCATGATGCCCTGGAGGGTACGAAACCCCTGAGAGTCTGGGAACGAGATTCTGGCCTTCCCCGCATTCCCGCCCATGGGGTCGCAGCTTGGGCGACCCTCTACGCGCAGACAATCCGCAGCCAAAACCCCACAAATATCGCCAACTTACCGAAACGGCACGCGCCCTGCCGACTGGTAGCGCCGCCCATTCGGAACAACGCATAGCGCGTACGTATTTTTACCACGAAAGCCCCCCGGTCCCGATGCCGGAATATCAGGCAAAGCGCCCCTCATTTCATCGCGCATCCCCTGGCGCATGCCGTCGCTCGTTCAGTCGCTCGTTCAGTCGCCCGTTCAGTCCCGCATTCGGTCATTCATTCGGTCACTCATTCTGTCCGGCATCGGACCCTTCGCGGCGCGTCACGCCGTCGCGCGCATTGGTCATGTCGGCGCCGTGAACGACTGCACACGCCAGCACCGCTTCGCGCGTTGTGTCGGCGGGAAGCGGAAAGCGCACTGCCCAGAACCACGGAAGCGTGTCGCGGCATGCCACCGCCAGACCCGGCACCTCACGAATGTCGGAACACGTCAGCCAGTCGGCCAGCGATTGCGCAAGGTCACGAGACGAGCGCCTGTCATCCGACAGGCAAGCACGCAATGCCAGGGCCTGCGGCAGTCGTCGCCAGAGCGCGTCGCCGGTCATCGTCTCATTCAGGAGGGCAAGCGCGTATCGGCGACAGGCGAGGCGTGCATGCGCCGGTGCAGCATCCTCGTGGCTCGTCGCCGCAGGGGCCCAATACCACTCCGGCTGCGTGGACAGCCACGAAAATCCGGCCACGAGCGACACCCACCGGGCGCGACGCGACATCGAAAGACTCAGCGGCGCATCGGATTGCGACGACATGACTGGATGCTCGCGAAAAATCTCCTCGATATCGGCATGCGCCGTCGTTCGCAATTTCACCAGATCCGGCGAGGCCGAAGCGCCGGTCAGCACCTCCGATCTATCCGCAAGACTTAGCGGTGCAAGCGTCGATGCGCGCGACCGGGCGAGAGCGGCGTCTTCCGGCGCACGCCAGGTTGCGCTGCACGCCGCCCTCGCTCGCGCCTGTGCGTCTTCGCCCGCCCAGCGGCCCACGAGGCGAACGAACGCGTCTAGCGAACGCTCGACCGGCCAGATGCCCGAAAGGCAACCGAACTCCCGCAGCAATGTCTGCAATTGCCGCATCGTGCCCGGCACGAAATCGTGTGGCGACATGGCGTCGCGGGCCACCACGCGCGCGCCGACCCACCGCCACCCGGGCAGCGGATCGTCCGCAAATGCGGAATCCCCGTCCTTCGGCTGCCCGGACACTGAAGTCCCGAGCGCTCCGGCGAACAAGGCCGTCGGCAAACGCGCCGCGAGGCTGCCATCACCCCGGATGAGCACAAGGAACGCGGGGTCGAGCGCGCTGACACCGTCGCCGGAAAGCGCGACATGAACCTGCGGCGGCAGGGCGCCGAACCACGCCGCGCGCAACGCCTCCACGCGTGCCGACTCCATCGCCATCCCGCTCGCCCCCCCCTGCCCGACCCAATAAAGGGTCTGACACATCGCGCCCGCATATGGCCACACGGTTCTCGGCGGCGACGATGCGCAGCGTCTGTGCAACGCGCCCATCAGCGCCGCCGACACCCATTGCGCCTCGGCGTACCCAAGCCGCTCGTCCACCAATGCCGACAAGCGGTGTGCCACCCATTGCTCCCGCAACGTCGCAAACGCTTCGTGCGCGCCGACCCCACCCCGCTCGGGCGACGCCATCAGCAGGCGACCCAGCCATTCGCTACGCATCACGTGCTCAGGCAATCGGTGCAACGACGGCGCCGTCTCTTGCCGGTTCGTCATCCAACACGACGTGGTGGAGAGCGCCGTCAGCAACTGGAGAAAGACGCTCGCCCGCAGCGACGGCTGATCGACGGGAAACGTCATCCAGGACCGCACGACGGCATCGAGTTCGATGGGAGAGCGCCGACGCAGCCACGCGCCGTCGAGTCGCAGGCGAGCGTCGTGCCATTGTGAACCGGCTAGATCGCAGTCGGGCCCGACGACGATACGCTTCAGACTCGCCCCGGAAAATCGCACACCCCGCATGTCGCACGACTCGAAGTGGGCGCCATTGAGCTTGGCGCCGCGCGCGTCCCAGCCCGCCAGATCGCATTGGCGAAATTCGGCGCCCCGCAGGTCGGCGCCTGTCGCGCGCCCGTTGCGCATCGCGACCGCCATCCATCGCGAGCGCTTCGCCCGTGCGCAAACCAGCGCGATACCACAGGCGCTACTGCTCGTGATTTGCGTGCCATGCAAGTGAGCCCGATGAAACGTCGCGCCATCAGCGCGCACCTTCGCGAATTCGATGCCCTGACATCGGGCGTCACTCAGATCGGCACTTGTCATGACGGTGTGCGAAAACGTCGCACCGCGAAGATCGGCGTTCACCATGCGGGCCGAACTGAGATCGGCCGAGCGAAAGCAGGCATCACGCAGGTCGGCGCCTTCGAAGTTGGCCGTGACGTGATTCGTGTACGCGAATCCCACGCGTTGCAGCCTTGCGTCGCACCACACTGCGCCGTTGAACTGCCCGCCGCAAAATGTTGCGCCCGCCGCGCGAAGGCCACGCAGATCAGCGTCGGACAGCGACAAATCGGGAAGGTCCGCGTCACGCAGATCAGACAAGGTCAATGCAACGCCCAGCGCCCGGGCGGGCCATTCACGCATCGGTAAATGCGCAAACGACGTGACATCGGGCCATGCTTCGTCGAGTGCGGAAAACGAGCGCCATTGGCCCGCGCGAGACACCGGATCGCGGCCTGTCGAGCACCACGCCACCATGTCGCGCGATAGAGCGTCTGCCCGCGTGTCATGCAACAGGTGGGAAAATCTCGTCTCCCAGATGCGTTTGAGCGCCCGCCGATCAAAAGGTAGATGACCCCATGCTGCGTCGGCCCGCCCGCCTGCACGAACGACCCGGGTGCGACGATCGCCGACATCGCCCGCATCGGTTTTTTGCGTTAGCGCATAGGTCAGCCATGACATCTGAAGCAGGATGTCGCGTCGCTCGTGCGCATCGGCTCGCATGATGGCGTGACGCAGCGCGTCGGACGGTGTCGCATTGTGCGGCGCCGGGTGTGAGCCGGACATGCCGAGGCCCGCGTTGGCGCGAACATTCACCGCCGGCACCAGCGCCCCTGCCCCCGGCGGGGCTTGTCCATCGAAGCTGATCGTGCGTCGAAACGGCATGATGTATCGCTCCTCGGCATGCGCTGGGCGCATGCACAAAAAGCCATCATGTTGCCGAAAGAACCCCGAATTGCGCGCTAAGGAATTTCCGATTTAATTTCCGATTTAGCCGGGCAGTTCGGGGAGGACGGTCCTCGCCTCAGGCGAGACAGAGTTTGAGGGCGTCACGCCAGTCCGGCGCGCGAACGCCGAAGCACCGCGCCAGCTTGTCGTTATCCAGCACCGAATATGCGGGACGTTTGGCAGGCAGCGGGTAAGCCGAAGTCGGAATCGCCACAACCGCCGGACGCTTTTCGGGTGCGCTCAGGTCGAGAATCGCTTCGGTGAAACCGTGCCACGTCGTCTGCCCGGCCGCCGTCAGGTGATAAAGGCCACCGCGCTCGCGCCAGAAGTCGCCATCGAGGCCGGTGGGCGTCAGCCCCTGCACCAGCACCTGCGAGGTCAGTTCTGCAATCGTCCTGCACCACGTGGGCGCACCGTGCTGATCGGCGACGATGCGCAACTCGTCACGCTCGCGCGCCAGTCGCTGCACGGTCAGCAGGAAGTTGGCGCCGCGCGTGCCGTACACCCAGCTGGTACGCAACACCAGATGGTTCGCGCCGCTTGCGGCAATGGCCGCCTCGCCGGCCAGCTTGGTGCGACCGTAGGCGTTTTGCGGATTGGTGGGTTCGTCCTCTCGGTACGGCGCCGTTGAGGTGCCGTCGAATACGTAGTCGGTGGAGTAATGAACGACAAGGGCGCCGAGACGCTTCGCCTCTTCGGCCATGATGCCGGGCACCACGGCGTTGACCTGATACGCCGCCGCCTCGTCCGTCTCGGCGCGGTCGACAGCCGTGTACGCGGCCGGATTGATGATCAGATCGGGCGCAAAGTCGCGCAAGGTCCTTGCGACGCTGTCGGTATCGAGCAGGTCCATTTCGTTTCGCCCGGGGGCGTACACGTCGCCCATGCCTTGCAGACAACGTGCCAACTCCCAGCCGACCTGTCCGGTAGCGCCCGTCAACAGGATGCGTCTTGCCATGTTTACGGCTCCCTTGTTGCGTTGTGAGGAAACAAAGGAGCCTACCCCGTTTCTCGCCGGGATTCCAGCCTCAGGATTCCAGCCCGAGCTCCTGAATCTTGCGCGTGATCGTATTGCGACCGATGCCGAGACGGCTTGCCGCTTCGACCTTTCGCCCTCGCGTGAAGTCCAGCGCCTCATTGATCAGCGCGGTTTCGAAGCGTCGCGTGAGCTGGTCCATCACGTCAGGTGAGGCAGAGCGCAGCAGTCGCGCGACCTCGCGACGCAGGATCGGCTCCCAGCTCTCGCCACCTGCCATGCCGGAGGCAGCGGACATCTCGCCGGGCGCACCACCGACGCCACCGCTCGCGCCGTTACCGTGATTACCCCCCGCAACCGCAGCCGACGGCGCACCGCCCACGCTCCCATAGCCCGGGCTCGCGCCGGACGACGGCGACATTGCTGCGCCGGCAGACGTCGCACTGGCGTAGGCAGGTTGCGGCGCCGATACCGCGGAGACCGGCGCCGTCGTTTGGAACTCGGGCGGCAGATCCTTGATTTCGACCGTTTGCGCCGGCGCCATGACGGTGAGCCAGTTGCTCAGGTTTTCCAACTGACGCACGTTGCCCGGGAACGGGAAACGCGTCAGGTGCACAAGCGCCGCTTCACTGATGCGTTTGGTCTCGACGCCCAGCTCGCGCGCACTCTTTTGCAGGAAGTGACGCACGAGCAGCGGAATGTCTTCGCTACGCTCGCGCAGCGACGGCAATCGCAGCCGGATCACATTCAGACGGTGATACAGGTCTTCGCGGAACAGCCCCTGACGCACGCGATCTTCGAGATTCTGGTGCGTGGCCGCGATCACGCGTACGTTCGCCTTGATCGGGCTGTGACCGCCTACGCGGTAGTAATTGCCGTCAGAGAGCACGCGCAGCAAACGCGTCTGCAGATCGAGCGGCATGTCGCCGATTTCGTCGAGAAACAACGTACCGCTCTCGGCTTGCTCGAAGCGTCCGCGACGCGTTGCCTGCGCCCCGGTAAACGCCCCGCGCTCGTGGCCGAAGAGCTCGGACTCCAACAGATCCTTCGGAATGGCCGCCGTATTGAGCGCAATGAACGGACCGGAGGCGCGCGGCGAGTGCCGATGCAGTGCACGCGCCACCAGTTCCTTGCCCGAGCCGGACTCGCCGGTGATGAGCACGGTGGCGCTCGAATGGGACAACCGGCCGATGGCGCGAAACACGTCCTGCATCGCGCTCGCCTGACCGAGAATTTCAGGCTCTTCCGTGATGCGCTCGTCGTCCGTCGCTTCGCGCAGACTCTCTTCGACGGCACGCAGGATCAGCTCGACCGCGCGATCCACATCGAATGGTTTGGCAAGGTACTCGAACGCCCCACCCTGAAAGGCGGCCACCGCGCTATCGAGATCCGAGAACGCCGTCATGATGATGACCGGCAGTCCGGGATGCCGTTGCTTGACCATTTGCAGCAGTTCGAGCCCGGAGCCGCCCGCCATGCGGATGTCCGAGACAAGCACCTGCGGCGAGTCGTGTTCGAGCGCCGCGCTGGCTTCGCGCGGACCGGTGAAACTGCGCACCGGCAGGTTGGCTCGTGAGAGTGCTTTTTCCAGCACCCATCGAATCGATTGGTCGTCGTCTACTATCCAGATCGGCTTCATTGTTCACCGTGTAACGTCTATGCCCGGCCGCAGGTGTACGGCCGACGGCGTGAGGGCCGCATCAGCCCAGGGGCAGCAGGATCCGAAAATCCGTCCGTCCGGGCCGGCTTTCACATTCGATCAGACCGTCGTGACGCTGTACGAACGACTGCGCCAGCGTAAGTCCCAGACCGCTGCCTCCTTCGCGTCCGGAGACGAGCGGGTAGAAGATGCGATCACGAATGTCGGCAGGAATGCCGGGCCCGTTGTCGATCACATGCAATTCCAATGCCAGCTTGTGCAATCGCTTGGCAATCGTGATCTTTCGCGCGACGCGCGTGCGCAACACGATGCGAGCGTCGCCACGCGCGATTTGCTCGCGTAGCGCTTCCGCGCCGTTGCGCACGATGTTGAGTAGCGCCTGAATGAGTTGCTCCTTGTCGCCGCGAAAGTCGGGCAGACTCACGTCGTAATCCCGCTCGATCGACAGCCCCTGAGGGAACTCGGCGAGCACCACCGAACGCACGCGCTCGCACACCTCGTGGATGTTCACGTCGGTGGCGATATAGGGATGCCGATGCGGCTCCAGCAGGCGGTCGACCAGCGTCTGGAGTCTGTCGGACTCCTTGATGATGACCTGCGTGTATTCACGCAGCTCACGCTGGTCGAGTTCGAACTCCAGCAACTGTGCCGCGCCGCGAATGCCGCCGAGCGGATTCTTGATTTCATGCGCAAGGTTGCGAATGAGCTGCTTGTTCATCAACGCCTGATCGATGATCCGCTCTTCGCGTTCGTTCTTGAGCTTCTGTTCGTTCTCGATCAGCTCGACGATGACGAAATCGGGGGCCGCTTCCGGTGCAGCCACAATGGCGTGCGTATGCAACGGCTCCTGCGCGGTGCGCTCAAGCACCAGATCGAGGCGCGTTGTCTGAAAGTGGTTGGCGATGAGTTCCGCCATCGTCGACGCGAGTACTTCGCCGTTCGTGAACACGTCGTTCCACGTCATCTGCGACAACGACCGGCGCGACAGCGCCAGCAGTGCTTCTGCGGCCGGATTGGCGAAAACGACGCGCAACGAGTGCTTTTCCAGCACCAGCAACACGGTCGGCAACGCTTCGAGTCCCGGCAGGATGCCGGTCGCGGCCAGCTTTTCCTCCCACGGGTCGACGCTCGCATGCAATACGGACACATGAGCACCCGTCAGTGGCGCGGCAGCGTCGGACGTCAAATCGGTGGCAGCGGGATTCTCGGCGGCAGCGTGCGCGGCTCGCTTCGTCTGCCCTTTCTCACCAGCGCGGACACTTTTCATCTAGGTTCGAGGCGATAAGTTCGTGACAGCTTCGCACTGCCATGCGGGGAAACGGGAAGCGTGAGGGGAATGCATGACCATTTGGTGCGACGGATAAAAAAGGGGGACGGCCGCGGCCATCCCCCGTGCTGGTCGTGCATGACGGTCGGCCGCTGGCGTTCCGTCATGCCGGCGCATTCCCTGCGCAGCGTTCGATTACAGCGAGTAGTACATTTCGAACTCGAGCGGGTGCGTGGTCATGGCCACGCGGCGAGCTTCTTCCGTCTTGAGTGCGATGTACGAATCGAGCATGCCGTCCGTGAAGACACCGCCACGGGTCAGGAACTCGCGGTCTTCGTTCAGGTACTCCAGCGCCTGTTCGAGGCTTGCACACACGGTCGGGATCTTTGCATCCTCTTCCGGCGGCAGGTCGTACAGGTTCTTGTCGGCGGCTTCGCCCGGGTGAATCTTGTTCTGCACGCCGTCCAGACCTGCCATCAGCATGGCCGAGAAAGCCAGGTACGGGTTGGCCATCGGGTCCGGGAAGCGCGCTTCGATGCGGCGGCCCTTCGGGTTGGCAACGTACGGAATACGGATCGACGCCGAACGGTTGCGCGCCGAGTAGGCCAGCTTCACCGGGGCTTCGAAGTGCGGCACGAGACGCTTGTACGAGTTCGTCGACGGGTTCACGATCGCGTTCAGGGCGCGGGCGTGCTTGATGATGCCGCCGATGTAGTACAGCGCGAATTCCGACAGACCGCCGTAGCCATTGCCGGCGAACAGGTTCTGACCATCCTTCCAGATCGACTGGTGGATGTGCATGCCCGAGCCGTTGTCGCCAACGATCGGCTTCGGCATGAACGTAGCCGTCTTGCCGTAGCTGTGGGCGACGTTATGCACGACGTACTTCAGGATCTGCGTCCAGTCGGCGCGCTCGACCAGCGTCGAGAACTTCGTGCCGATTTCGTTCTGGCCCTGACCGGCGACTTCGTGGTGGTGCACTTCGACCGGCACGCCCAGTTGTTCGAGCAACAGGCACATCTCCGAGCGCATGTCCTGGAACGTGTCGACCGGAGCGACCGGGAAGTAACCGCCCTTCGTACCCGGACGGTGACCGGTGTTGCCGCCTTCGAAGTCCTTCGACGACGACCACGGCGCTTCTTCCGAATTGATCTTCACGAACGTGCCCGACATGTCCGTATTCCACTGGACCGAGTCGAAAATGAAGAATTCCGGTTCCGGACCGAAGAAGGCGGTGTCGCCCAGGCCCGTGCTCTTCAGGTAGGCTTCAGCGCGCTTGGCGATAGAGCGCGGATCGCGGTCGTAACCCTTGCCGTCGGCCGGTTCGATCACGTCGCAGGTCAGCACCAGCGTGCTTTCTTCGTAGAACGGATCGATGTAAGCGGTGTTGGCGTCCGGCACCAGCAGCATGTCCGAGGCTTCGATGCCCTTCCAGCCAGCAATCGACGAACCGTCGAAAGCGTGACCGCTCTCGAACTTGTCAGCGTCGAAGTGCGACACGGGCACCGAGACGTGCTGCTCTTTGCCGCGCGTGTCCGTAAAGCGGAAGTCGACGAACTTGACGTCTTCTTCCTTAACCAGGTTCATCACATCTGCCACAGATTTGCTCATGCTATCTCCCGAAAGATTCAATCTGGCGCTGCCGGCGCTCATCGCCCGCGTCGCCGCACCCTCTTAACGAACTCCGTGTTCGGATTCGTCGTTGTTAAGCAGGAAGTGTGCCAACGACGCAACTCCCCGCCACATCTCACCCTCGCCCACTGATTTCTAAGGAAATAATCGATTCTGGTGCTTTCAGTACCGAATTCCCGCTGGTGGGCATCAATTCTCCATTTCGGTGCGAATTGCGCCAAAACATCGCCAAATTGGTGCACTGACGGATTATGCACCTTTTGAGTGCATTCTACTCAGTGACGTGACCCGAACTTGTGCGCCGCGCTGCACCGACATAATGCGCCGATTGTCTCCGGCCGCGCGCAAAGCGCGGAATATCCGGACGACTCCCAATCCCTTGCCGCACCACGAAACACGCATCTTGCGTTTGGCCCACGCTAGAATGAAGGACAACCATCGACTAGCGAGATCACAGCAATATGACAAGCGCCAAAGCCATCCTCGAACAAGCCACGCAACGTCGCGTCGCGGGGCAACTTACGTATGCCGGTGCCGTGACGCCCGAAGAAGCGCTGGCATTGCTCAAGGCAGACGCCAATGTTCGTCTGATCGACGTACGCACGCGTGCGGAGCTCGATTGGGTCGGTCGTCCCCAGGTCCCGGACGGTCAGTACGCCAATGTGGAATGGGTGCGCTACCCGGGCGGCGTGCCCAATGAGCAGTTTCTCGAACAATTGGCATCTCAAACGCCGGACAAGACAACGCCGTTGCTGTTTCTGTGCCGGAGTGCAGCCCGCTCGAAAGCCGCCGCAAAGGTCGCTTACGAAGCAGGCTATACGCAGTCGTTCGATATTCTCGAAGGCTTCGAAGGCGACAAGGACAGCGCCGGGCACCGCAAGCATGTGAGCGGCTGGTGTTTCCGTGGACTGCCGTGGCTGGGCGCATGAGGCTTTTCCGACAGGCCTGATTATCATCAACGCGAGGAGACGCGAGATGGAATGGACGCATTTGTTGACCTTTGCCCTTGCCCTGTTCGTCGGGGCCGGCACGCCGGGCCCGGGCATCGCGGCGATTGTGGCGCGCGTGCTCGGACGTGGCACGCAAGGCGCCGTCGCCTTCAGTGCGGGCGTCGCTATCGGTGACGTCGTATGGCTGACGCTTGCCGTGCTCGGTGTCGCGGCGCTCGCCCATACGTTCTCGGGCGTGTTCCTCGCGATCAAGTACGCGGGCGCAGCCTATCTCCTCTACCTCGCATGGAAGATGTGGAACGCGCCGGCGATCCCGCCGACGGAGCCGTTGGCTGCCGCGCCCCGCGAGAAATCGTGGCGCCTCTTTCTGGGCGGTCTGTCCGTCACCATGGGCAACCCGAAGGTCGTCGTGTTCTATTTCGCGTTGCTGCCTAACCTGCTCGATCTGGAGCGCGTCACGGCGCTCGGTTACGTGGAGGTCGTGGGTGTAACGTTGACCGTGCTTGCCATCGTCTTCGGAAGCTACATCGCGCTGGCCGCACGCGCCCGGCGCCTGCTCAGCTCGGCACGCGCAGTGAAGCGACTCAATCGCGCAACCGGCACCGTCATGGCGGGTGCTGCGGTGGCCATCGCCACGCGCTGACGTCGACACGACGTACCCGCAAACGTGAACGACGCCACCCACGGGTGGCGTTTTTTTATCCGATCGATGCACCGACGGCGCACATGGGATTGGCGCTCGATTCGGATGCCATCACACAGCGCATTGTTGCGATTCCCGTAATTATTTATTGGCTTTATTGCCGTTTTTCTGTGATAGCCCGGGGCATAGACTGGCTTCACCGGTTGCGCATCACGCGCCCCGCAGCACAGAAGAACAGGAGTTATCGCCATGAATCGCAAGTTGATTGCCTCAGCATTGATCTCGGCCATGATGGTCACCGCCGCAGGCGCCGCATTCGCCCAATCTGCACAGTCCCGTCTTTCGAGCGACGCCTATCCCGATGGCTCGCCGTACGCCTGGGTGCCTCAGACGACTCAGCTCTCGCGTGAGCAGGTCCGCCAGGAACTGATCGAAGCGCGGGCTCAGGGCCTTATCCCGCAAAACGATTACGACTACCCGGCGCTCAAGCCGCTGAACAGCGCCAACGAGCCGGGAAAAACGCGCGCTCAGGTCTACGACGAACTCGTGCGCGCTCGCCAGCAGGGCCAGATGAAATATTCGAATCCCTGAACTGCCGGACACGCTCGCCTTGCCACGGCAAAGACTTGGCCCTCGTCGTGCTGCCTGCCTCCGGCAGCATGACGTGACGCGCGCAGGCCGAACGGCATCTCGGCCTGCGTTGCGTCACCTCCTGCGCAACGCGCTTTTCGCTTCGTCCGCCATGTCCTGAAGGTTCCGCATGCCCCCGATGTCCCCTGAGTTCCCTATGTCCCGCTGACAGACACGCGCCCCTGCCCACCCATGAAGTCTCGGGCCAGCCGTCATTCCTGCCGCCGCCTCACTTCCCCTGCGGCCCGGCAGGCGTCGACGACTTTCCCACAGGCGCGTCTCCTGTCGTCATGCGTCACCCGGCAATCCCGGTTCTCGCATGGGACTTTCGCCCGCTCCCAGCCCTATGGAGCGGGCTTTTTTCATTTCAGACGCCAGACCATCCGCCGCCAAGCACAAGAAACAAGTCGATCTGCCGGTCGAGCAATTGCGTGCGCGACGCGGCCAGCGACGATTCCGCATTCGCCAACGCCGCTTCGGCGGACAGCACGTCGATGAAGCCGATCTTCCCGAAATGAAACAGATAGTTGGCTTGTTCGCTGGCACGAGCCGCATCGTCACGAGCTTTGGCAAGGCTGCGCTCACGCTCGATTTCCCGCGAATAGGCGCCCAGCGCCGTCTCGGTCTGCTTCAGTGCCTGCACGACCGCACCGTCGAATGCCGCGAAAGCCGCATCTGCCCCCGCGCCGGCGGCCGCTATCCGAGCCTTCGCAGCCATGCGGTTGGGCCAGTGCCATGACAGCAGCGGTCCGAGCGTCGCACCGAAGCTATCCGCAGAAAAGAGATTCGTGAGCGAATCGGCAAAGCCCGCCGAGGCGCCGATGCTGACTTGCGGATACAGCTGCGCCGTGGCTACGCCGATCATGGCAGTGGCAGCCGACAGACGTCGCTCGGCTTCGCGAATGTCCGGTCGCCGCCGGATCAGTTGCCAGCCATCACCGACGGGAATGGGCTGCTTCAGGCTCGGTGGCTGCGTGCAGTTTTCCAACGACTTCGGATAATCGGCGGGCAGCTTGCCCATCAACGCCGCCAACGCAAACAAGGCCGCCTGACGCTGCGCGAGCAGATGGGGGATGGCGGCCTCGCTGTCGTTGGCGGCAGCGCTGGACCTGCTGACGTCGAATGCCGTGCCCTTGCCGCCTGCACTCAATTTTCGCGTGGCATCGAGTGTCTGGCGCTGCACATGGAGTACGTGGCGGGTTGCCGCCAATGTCCGGTTCGCCGAGCACACGCCGACATAGGCGCGAGTGACGGCTGCCGCGACGGCCACGCGCACCTGATCGCGTGCCGCGGCGACGGCGTCGGCGTTCGCGCTGGCCGCTTCGATGCCTCGGCGGATGCCACCGGCCAGATCCAGCGGATAGGACAGGTTGATGCCGAGCGCGTAAGTTTGCGGCGTGCTGGACATCGGTAGCGTGTACCCGCCCACGTGGGCAAAGGATGCCGATGCCTGCGCCTCCGTCTGAAGCGTGCGTGCTTCCTGCGCTTCACGCACGGCAGCCGAGGCTTGCCGAAGGTGGGCGTCGGCCACGCGCAAATCGGTGTTCGCTCGCAGCGCCTCGGCGACGTAGGCGTTCAATTGCGCGTCGTCATACAACGTCCACCACTGGTCTGGCAGGGGCGCGTCGACATATGCGATGTCATCGCCAGTCATGAAGGCACGCGCGGCTTGTGGCGACAGGGCAACGGCGTGTTGCGGCACGCGGTAGTCCGGTCCGGCAACACAACCGGCGAGCGTCAGCACAAGCGACAGAACGAACGACAGAACGAGCGCAAGCACACGGGAGGATCCGGCCGTCTTGCTCATTCGCAGGCTCCCGCAGCATCGGCATGGGCATGGGGAACGAGCGTGATGGTGGCCGTGCGACCGGCGATCAGGCGCGTTTGCGGGTGCGCGCTATCTATGCGGATGCGCACCGGAATGCGTTGCGCGAGCCGCACCCACGAAAACGTGGGCTGCACCGTCGGCAGCAGGTTATGACTGTTCGAGCGCTGGTCGTCGGCAATGCCCGCCGCGATGCTCTCCACATGGCCCCGCAATTCCTTGCCTTCCCCCATCAGGCGGATGGTCGCGGCATCCCCTTCCCTGATGCAGTTGAGCTTGGTTTCCTCGAAATATCCTTCAACGCGCAGCGTATCGGTATCCACCAACGCCATCGCCTGCGTTCCCGGCGAGAGGAAATCGCCCGGATGCAGGTCCAGATTCGTCACGATGCCGTCCGTCGTCGCCCGGACTTCGGTGCGCTGCACGTTAAGCAACGCGACACGATGCTCCGCTTTTGCCTGCGCCAGCGTTGCGAGCGCCGTGTCGACTTTGGCTGCATCCTGTTCGCGCACTTCGGCGGCGACCAGATCGCCGAGGGCGATGTCGCGCTTCAGTTCGCGTCGCGCGAGGCCGAGCATCGCCTGTGCGCTTTGTACGGCGGCGTCCGCCTTCTCCAGTGCTGCGGTGAGGCGTGGGCGATCCAGAACCAGCAAAAGCTGTCCGGCTTTCACCCGCTCGTTGTCACGCACCAGCACCTGCGTGACCAGGCCGCCCAGATCGGGAGATATCCGCACAACGTCGGCGCGCACGTGGCCATCGCGCGTCCATGGCTTTTTTTCATAGCGATGCCAGATCGACAGTGCGACGAAAACAGCCATGGCGAACAAAAGGAGCGTCGCCGCCCAGCGGCCAACGCTTTGGAACAGGGGCTTCATTTCAGTTCTCGAACAGGTGCGCGAGCTGGATCAACAGCCCGAACAGAATCACAAAAATGGAGATGCCGACGACCGGGCGCCACGCGAACCAGCGATGCAGCCCGAAACTCGCCAGGCATCGGGACGCCAGCACGCTCAACACCAGCGCGAGCACGGATATCGCCAGCAACGAAGGCACGAAAACACCGTCGATGGAAATTTCGCCAGACATCGCTTCAAGCTCCAGAACCATTCATACGGGACACCAGATCACGATGGAGACGGGCGAGCAAAACGAGCATTCGCCGGCGTTCGGGGTCGCGGCTTGCCACTGCGGTGGCGCGTAAGCGATCAAGGCGTTCAAGCAAGGATGCATGGCAAGGGGGAACATCGGCCACGGTATGGGTGAGCAAATACGCGCGCAGCGCATCGAGCAGTTCGACCAGACCATTGCGCGCGTCCTGATCGGTCAGCGTTGGTTCGAGTTTGCGAAGCTCGCTGGCGACGTTGCCCACGCGCAGGTCGCAGAAGGCGGATTTCAGGATGCGCGCCGCCTGATCGTGTCCGGCCAGCTTCGGCGCAAGCAGCCCGATGCGATCCAGCATCCGACTCGTCCATCGCGCGGTGTTGGTGGTATCGGTGGTATCCGTGGTATCGGTGTCTCGGCCCGTCACCCGACGCACGACATCGCGCTGCATCGCCCGGCACAATCTGGCGCGGCTGCGGTTCGGGTCGAGGGTCTGGAACAGCATCATGCTGACCATCGCCATGCCGGTCCCGACGAACAGCGCCACGCTGCCGTTGATGGCAACGGAAAAATTCGCCGCATTTGTCGCGCCGAGGCCCGCGATGATCGGAAAGGTCAGGATCACGCCCAATGCCGCCATGGTGAAAGGCGGCCTCGCAAGGAACGAGCCTGCGACCAGCAGTGTGGGCGCCAGCGCCGCTACCAGGCCGATGAAGTCGGCCGTGCGCGGGAAAATCACGAAACCATAGATCAGGCCGATGACGACGCCGATGCCCGAGCCGATCAGGTAGCGCCTGACATTGCCGACGGGCGCCTCGACAGTGCCGAACAGCAGGCAGGCGGTGCCGACAATGGACATGGCGGTCGCACCGTCGGGCCACCCCGAGACAATCCAGAATCCACAACCGAGCAAGATGCCGATCGTCGCGCCGATGGCGCTGCGCGCCGCCAGCCAGTGGTCGCGATGCAGAACATGGCCGTTCGTGCGCGTGGCCAGCCGCGTTGGCACATGGCGCATCCACTGTGGGTCAGTCGACGCCAACTGCTGTTCCAGCAGGCGGCAATCTTGATGCGCGCTCTCGAGCTCGACGAGGTCGGCGGCAAGGCCTTCGATCAGCAGACCGCGCCAGTCGTCTGTCTCGCTTGCATCGACCGGCACATTGGGCGGGTTCGTCGGCACACCATCGGCCGATGCGTGCAACTCGGCCATCGCATCGTCGACGGCGCTCGACAGCGTCAGCACCGTCAGCAGACGGTCGTGCAACGCTCGCAAGATCTGGACTTGGGCAACGCCGCGCGCGGTGTCGAAGGGTAAATGAATGGACAGGGAATGCAGTTCCACCAGGTCCATCGCGGCGCGCGCGCGATCGCGCGCCAACACGGCATTGCGCTCGCCCGCCAGCAGGTCGCGCGTCCATCGCTGCGTATCTGCCAGTATCGCGGCGACGCGCGCCCGTACCCGCTGCGACACGCTGCGCGGCAAGACCAGACTGTGAACCAGCGTCGCGGCCAGAATGCCAATCGAAATCTCCTGTACCCGTGTACTCGCCACCGTGAAGATCTCGCCGGGCGCCGCAACGCCCGGAAAGCCGATCAGGCTGGTGGTGTATCCCGCCAGCAGGAAGGCGTATGCGCGCGGCGTCCGGTCGAGCACACCGAGGTACAGGCAAAAGCCCATCCACGCCGCAAGCGCAGCGCTTAGCACCCAAGGCTCGTTGGCGAACGTCGGTACCAGCAACACGGTGGCCACTGCGCCGCCGACCGTGCCCAGGAAACGGAACAGGCCGCGGCTCACCGTCGCGCCGGAAAGGGGCTGCGAAACAAGATAGACCGTTCCCAACACCCAGAAGGGGCGGGTCAGACCGATTCGCAGCGACACATACAGGCCGAGCATCGCGGCGGCGAAGCATTTGAGCGAGAACAGCGCCGCCTCCAGATCGGGCTTGAGTATGGATCTGAGTGCGGGTCTGAGTGCGGGCGCAGGCTTGAGCCCGAGTCTGAGGGGATCAAGGGCCGACCTTGCGTCAGGTACGAATGCGCGCCACTTCCGGGGCAGGCGCCACCGCGGACGTCGATGTGAACCGCCTTGGGTGGCCGCGAGGTTTGGGGTATCAGCGATTGGCATGCGATCACTGTACCGATCGCCCGGCGCATTGAATTTCGCTACAATGCCAACTTATCGCTAAATCCGGCCAACTTCAGATCGGTCTCGGGCCAAACTTCGAATGACTGGCGTACTCCTGCCCGGTTTTGACCTCGATCCGGACGCAACCGATCGCCCCGCCGTCGCGCGAGGCTTTCAGATCGAGGACTACGACGCCGAAATTCCGGTGCATCGTCACCGCAAAGGGCAATTGATTCTGGCGCTGCATGGCGCGGTGACCTGTTCGGTCGCTGGCGCCCTCTGGATCGTTCCGCCGCAATGCGGCGTGTGGATTCCGGGTGGCATGCCGCACAGCAACCGGGCCACGGCCAATGCGCGTCTGTGCTACCTGTTCGTTGAGCCGGGCATCGTGGCGTTGCCACACCAATGCTGCACGCTTTCCATCAGTCCGATGGTCCGGGAGATGATCCTGCATCTGGCCAACGCGCCGCTCGATTACGAAAGCGGCGGACATACCGACCGGCTCGCGCGCGTCTTGCTGGACGAATTGATGTTGCAGCCCATGGAGCGACTCCATCTGCCCATTAGCGATCATCCGAAAATTCGGACGATCGCCGATGCCTTGTCGGCCAACCCCGGAGATCGCAGCACCATCGCACAATGGGCCCATCGTCTGGCGTTGAGCGAACGCACCCTGACGCGACTGATCGTCAAGGAAACGGGGCTTTCGTTCGGACGTTGGCGACAGCAACTTCACCTGCTCATTGCCGTGAGAGAACTGGCAAGCGGCGTCCCCGTGCAGCGGGTGTCGGAAAACCTTGGCTACGAATCGGTCACGGCATTCATCACCATGTTCAAGAAAGCACTTGGCCTGCCGCCGACCCGCTACTTTGCCGCACTCACGCAGAGCCAATTGCCCGACACTTACCGTCAGGCATGACGCGCTTCCGGGCGCGCGGAGGAAACGCTTGACGAAAGGCATTTTCCGTTCCCATCTTCGTTGACGGCGCAGACTGCGTGCTACCATGCAGCCGTTTCAATTTGCATAGACAGGATCATCCGGTGAGTGACATCCAACTAGATATCGAGTGGACCGAGCGCGCAGCGAAGAAGGCCGAACGACTCGTTCCGAAAGACACCCCGCTGGGGTTGCCGCCGCTCGAATGCCTGCCGCAGGAAGGTGACGTGATGTTCCTCGGCAAGGGCGACAAGAAGCAGCCGTTCGTCGTGGTGGAGCGCCAATATCATCACGAAGGCGACGACGCGTGGACGATCATTCTGATTCTCGATCTGCCGGAGTAAAAACGCAGTCGCGGCCTGCTTGCCGCGCCATGGCGGCGCGATAGCGGTTGGGTCGCCACTTCGGAACGTCGGAAAGCGCGGCGCGGTCACTGGGGAAACCCCGGTTGCCGCGCCGCTTTGCTTGGCGAGGACGGTTTTCTATACTGAAGGCGCATTCTGAACTGCGCTTTTGCGACAGGGAGACCGGCCATGATCGTGCCCCATCTTTCCAATGCCCAGCTCGTCAGCATGTTTGCGATCGCGGTGTTCGGTGCGATCGTCGTCGGCGCCATGCCCTGCAAGGGGGCGATCCGAATGTGCTGGCGCTCGTTGCTCGTCGTGGTGGGCGCCGTGCTCGCGGTTCTGGCATTCGAACTGGTTCCCCTGCTCGCCTGAGACCTTTTTTGCGGATTTTCACCATTAAGGGTTGACCCCATGCGGAAGAGCCGATATTATCTCGGTCTCGTTGGGGCGTTAGCTCAGTTGGTAGAGCAGCGGACTCTTAATCCGTAGGTCGAGTGTTCGAGTCACTCACGCCCCACCAA
>NZ_CABPSQ010000007.1 GCF_902459775.1 Pandoraea captiosa | reverse complement strand
TGCATCAGCAGCAGAGAAGTGAGATTATGTCGCAGCTTCTCGTCGTCGTCAACAGTTTTTTTCGCTTTCTTCGTTCGTCGCCGCAGCGACTCACAAGCTCCAAAACCACCAACCACCGGGCTTTCCAGCCCGTCGCCCCAACCTCGCCGCTGCTTTCGCTGCGTCGCTGTCGTTGCGAGAGACGAGATATTAGTGAAAACCCGAGACCCTGGCAAGCACTTTGTGAAAATAATTTGAAAAGGACTGAAAAAGGCAAAAAAAGGCCCGCGTCGTGAGCGGGCCAAGATCCATGGGACAGGACACATGGAGGAGACGGGTTCACTGTATCCGGGCCTCCCCCGACGACGCAACGAATGAAATCGCATATGCTTCTTGAAAGCTTGCCTATATGGAAAGGCAGTGTCAGCGTCGCAGCATCATTGTCCGGCCCACCTCTCTATATATAAGAGCGTTTGAGATGCTTCCTTTGCGCGCCTTCCGGTCGCCCTCCCGATCGCCCGCCCTACCGCATAGCGTCGGGCATCCCACCTCGCCCGGCCAACCGTGCGCGGCACGCCAACGGCGCTTGATCGTCCCCGGCCGCCTGCTGCGGCTCATTCCGCTCGCACTGCTCGTCACGGCATGCTCGTCGGTGCGCCCGCCGCCTGAGCCATCTCAATGGACCACTCATACCCCTGCGACGACGCCGGGCGCATTAGCCTCTGCACTCTCCCCGGCCGTGAGCTCGCACCCGGGCCAGTCAGGCTTCCAGTTGTTGGCAACGGGTTCCGCGGCCTTCACGACCCGGCTGGCGCTGGTGCAGTCGGCGCAACATAGCCTGGACGTCCAGTACTACAGCGCCGGTGAAGACATCACCGGTCGCCTGCTGCTCCAGTCCCTGTTGGATGCCGCTCAGCGGGGCGTGCGCATTCGCATGCTGGTGGACGACATCAACCGCCGTCACACCGACCCCGCATTCGCCGCGCTCGACGAGAGTCCCAATATCGAGATCCGCGTTTTCAACCCGTTCGGCACCCGGGACACCACACTGCTCCAGCGCGCAGGCAATCTGCTCACGCGCTTCGACCAGTTGAACCGCCGCATGCACAACAAGGCGCTTGTCGCCGACAACCAAGTGGCGATCGTGGGCGGCCGCAATCTGGGCGACGAATACTTCGACGCGAATCCCGACCTCTCTTTCCGGGACTTCGATCTGCTGTGCGCCGGTCCGGTCGTGGACGCCATTTCCCGCAGCTTCGACCATTTCTGGACGAGCCCGCAGTCCTACCCCCTCAAGCAAGTCCAGTCGAAGATCGACGATGAGACACTCGACGCCACCCGCCAGGCGCTTGCCCAACATTGGCGCGACGCCGAGAACGTCCCCGCCGGGCGCGAAGCACTCCATCAGCCGCCTCTGGCCGCCAGCCTGCGCAACGGCGCCGTCCCGCTCTTCTGGGCTCCCGCCGAACTCGCAGCCGACTCGCCCGACAAGCTCGATGCCCCGGTCGCCGAAACCCAAAGCAAGCCGGGGGAAAAGCTTCGCCAGCTCGCCGCCCACGCGCAAAGCGAAGTTCTGATCATCTCCCCCTACTTCGTCCCCCTCGATGGCGGCGTCCGCTTCCTGTCCGCGCTCACGCAACGCGGCGTCGACGTGCGCGTATTGACGAACTCGCTAGCCGCAACCGATGTCGTCCCGGTCCACGCCGGCTACGCCCGCTATCGACCGGCACTGTTGCAGGCGGGCATCGCGTTGTACGAATTCAAGCCGATCCGCACGGACGACGGCGAGCGCCAATCCCGACGCGTGACGTTCGGCGGCTCATCGCGCGCGAGTCTGCACGGCAAGGCTTACGTGATCGATCGGCGTGCGGTCGTTCTGGGCTCGTTCAATCTGGACCCGCGCTCGGTACGCCTGAATACCGAACTGGCCATCGTGATCCACAGCCCGGAGTTTGCCGAGCGGATGGCCAGAATCTTCGAGCGCGCAACGTCACCTCGCACGAGCTTCCGCGTCGAACTCGCCCCGGTCCGCACGGCCCCACCCACGCCGACACCACCCACCATGCCGAGTCTGCGCTGGGTCGGCGAGGAAAATGGTCAGCCCCGGACTTTCGACGTCGAGCCCTACGCCACTTTCGGACGTAATGCCGTCGCCGGCGCGTTCACCCTTTTGCCGAGCGACGACTTCCTCTGAGCGCGACGCCATCCCCTGCCAGCGCCGCCCGCGTCTTCAGACCCTTCGAACCCGTCAAACTCTTCGAACGCTTCGCCCCCTTCGACACCTCGCAAAAAAACCGCCGTCCCGACACCCCGGGAACGGCGGTTTTCCGTGACGCAGATGCCCCGTCGCGGCCGTCAGAACTCGAACGTCGCCGACAACGTCGCGGCGCGCGCATCGCCGATCGCCACCACGGTCTGGCTGACGCTGGACGGGTAGTACGTCTTGTTGAAGACGTTCCTGACGTTGAACTGATAGTGCACGGGATGCCGTCCGATTTTCGTGTCGTACGTGGCGAACACGTCGGCAACGAAGTACGCCGGTAGCGTAAAGGTGTTCGCCGAGTCCCCGGGACGCGATCCAACATACCGGCCGACCGCCCCGAGCCGCAGATTGCCGCCGCCGTCGCCCAGCACGGGCCCCCAGTCGTACACCCCCGCGAGCGACGCCGTATGCCGTGCCGCATTGACCAGCGTGTTGCCCGCGTACAGCGGATCGTCCGTCGTCTTCGCATCGATGAATGCGTAGCTCGCGATCACATTCCAGCGCTGCCCGATCCGACCGGACATATCGAGCTCGACACCTCGCGAGCGTGCCGCACCGGACGTACGCCAATCCAGCGTACTGCTCCCCGGCACGGCCTGCGACACGAGCACATTGCGCTTGTCGATGTTGAACAACGCGAGCGTGCCGCTCAGTCCACCGGGCATGTCGAGCTTCGCCCCGACCTCATACGAACGCGCATGCTCGGGCGCCACGTTCGAGTCGATGACCACGCCCGTCGACAGCGGTGCGATGGTGGACGTCGGCTTGAGCGACTCCGAATAGCTGCCGTACAACGACAGGTCGTCCCGCACTTTGTAGACGACACCGGCACGCGGCAGCCACTTCGAGTCGCTGATATCGGTATTGGCCTTGAACGGACGCCCCTTGCCTGCGAACTGACTGTAGGTCAGCAAACGCACCCCGCCGACCAGAATCCAGCGGTCGGTGACATGGATCGCGTCCTGGAAAAAGAGCGACGCATCGTGCAGCGTGTCGGTCTGGTCGCTGTCGCTGGCCGATACCGTCGTCGGAATCACCTCGCAACCATAGACCGGATTCAGATAGGAGAACGTGCACTTCGCCGCCTGACGAATCAGATCGCGCCGGTAGATGCGCCGATACTCCCAGTCGCCGCCGAACTGCAGATCGTGCCGCATCCCCGCGAGCGTGACCTTCCCGTCGAGATACGCCGTGCCGAAACTGTCGGTGCTGTCCGAGCCGCGCGTCGCGTCGTTGCTTCGCGAGACGATGCCCGTCGTCGAGTTCACACCGGTAATGCGCAGCTGTCCGGCGTCGTACGTCTCGGTGTTGTAGCTGTAACCCACGTGCGCCTTCCAGTCCCCGTTGAACTGATGGTCGAGCGTGATCTGCGCGAGATGCGACTGTCCGGCCATCTCGTTGTGCACGTCATCGAGACGCTCCCGCGCCGGAATCGCCAGCGGCCGGTTCGTCTTCGGATCGAGCGCCGTGCCGCGGTCGAACGGCGTGAGGAAATTGCGGTACTCGTACGACACGACGACCTGCGTATCGCGTCCGTAATAGGCCAATGTCGGCGCGACGAGCGTCTCACGTTGCGAGCCGAAATATCGCCAGTACTGCTGGTTGTTCTGGTCGACGACCAGACGGTAGGCGAGCCGCGAATCGCCAATATCGCCCATATCGCCAATAGGCCCCGTAGTATCGAGCGTCTCCTCCACGCCGTTCTTGCCGTGCCCGTATGTCGTGCCCGCCACGCTCACCGCCGTATAGGGCCTGAGCAACGGACGCTTGCTCGCCACGTTGATCACGCCCCCGGGGTCCATGATCCCGTACAGCAGCGACGTCGGCCCCTTGAGCACCTCCACCGAATCTGCGTTCGCGTTGAACCCGCGCCCCTGCACGAGCGGCATGCCGTTGTGCATGATCGAGCCATCGCGGTTGCCGCCGAAGCCGCGCTTGAGCAGCGTGTCCTGCGTACTTGCCAACGTGTTGCCCTGCACGATGCCGCTGACGTTGACCAGCGCGTCGTCGAGCGTTCGCGCTCGCTGGTCGGCGAGCACCTGATGGGGCACCACGTTGATGGCCTGGGGGATGTCCAGGACGGGCGTATCGGAGCGGGTGACGTTGGCGTCCACCGGCATGCGGTACGCATCGGTCCACGCCTGCGCCTGCACGTGGGTGGCGGGCAACGCCACATCGCCCGAGCCGCCGTCGGGCGCGAGCGTCGCCACAGCGCGCGCCACCTGCGGCACCAGCGTATAGCCCGCGCCTTGCGGTGATGCCGTCAATCCCGTGCCTGCAAGCAAATGGCCGAACGCCGCGGGCACATCGAAGCGACCGTGCACGCCGGGGCTTTGGCGGCCAGCGGTCAGGGCGGGGGCATACGTCAGCAGAATGCCCGATTCCCGGCCGAAGCGCGCGAGCACGGTGTCGAGCGAGCCCGCGGGAATGTCATAGGGACGTGCAACGGAGGCGACACTTGCTGCCGCGTCTGACGGTGAGGGCGTTTGCGCATAAACGCCGCCGGCCATCAAGGTCGATCCGAGCGACGCGAACATCAGCGCGACGCCCGCGCAGATACCACGGCGATCCCAACGGGGGACGTCGGCGGCGCCGGCGGCACCAATGGCACCGATGGCCACCGACCCAGCGCGGCCACGCAACAAAGACAGGAATTCGGGCAAAGCGACGGCCATGATGTCAGTCTCGTACTGGCTAAAGAGAAAAGGTTTCACTTCCCTTGTCACGCGAGACCGACAAAACAGCTCACTGACCGTAAAAAATCGATGACAGGTGTGGAAATGCCATACGGCACATCGATCGCCATCCATTGCCATTGATCGCTTCACCGCGATCCTTCACCGCGATCAGCCGCGCGGCCCGACCGTCACCCAATAGCGGGTGACGGCAGTCACCGCGACTGGCAATGCATGCGGCAGCACGCCCAGGATGGCATCGATATCCGCGAGCGGATAGGTACCGGACACGCGCAACGAGGCCACCGTCGGGTCGCAGCGCAGATACCCGCGACGGTAGCGCGAGAGTTCGGCGAGAAAGGCGTCCAGACGCATATCGGCCGCCACGAAGATCCCATCCGTCCACGCGCCGTCGCCCTGGGCAAACGGCAGTACCGGCCCAACGCCGCCGGCGGTAAATCGCGCCTGCTCACCGGCATGGACGATTCGCCCAAGCGTCGCACCTGTCCCCGCCACGGCGCCCGCTTTCGGCATCACCCGCACCGCGCCCTCGAAGACTTGTACGGAGGTGTCACCGCCCTCGTCCGTCTGACGCACCACGAAACGCGTACCCAGCGGCGCAAGCGTTCCGTGCGCCGTCGACACGACCAGCTCACGCGGCGGCACATGGCCGGCGTCCCGACCGGTGGTGACCATGATTTCGCCCTCGATAAGCGCGATGCCCCGCACGTCGCCATCCATCGACAAGCGCACGGCCGTACGCGTATTGAGCAAGAGCGTAGTGCCGTCGGCCAGAGACAAGGTACGACGCTCGCCTGCGCCGGTGCGCGCGTCGGCACGCAGCCGCTGGAGCGCTACCGGATCGCTCGCCACCCACGCCCCGGCGCCGACGAAGAGGGCCCCGGCAATGGCCTTCACCGCCATGCGCCGCCCGCGCGAGCGGGGTGCGTGCAACGTAGCCCGGGCCACCGCGGCGCCCAAGGTGTCGGACACATGACGCATTCGTGAGTCCGCCCCTTCGATATGACGCCACGCGCGCTCGTGCTCGGGGTGCGCCTCGCGCCAGCGCAAGCAAGCCGCGCGCAGCGCGTCGGTGGCATCGTCGCTTTGCAGCGTGACCCACCACTCGACCGCCTGCCGCGCAATGCCCGCGTCGAAAGCCGTGGCGGAGGTCGCGCGCGTCATGGCGTCTCCATGGCGAAGAAACACTGCGTGCCCGCGCGGACCAGGTGACGCTTCACCGTCGCGAGCGAAATGCCCAGCTCGGCGCTGATTTCAGCATGCGTGAGGCCGTCGAGCTGCGCCAGCAGGAACGCGCGTTTGACGAGCGGCGGCAGCCCATCGAGGCAACGATCGATCTCGAACAGGGTTTCGAGCACGATGGCGCGCTCCTCCGGCGAGGGAGCCAGCGCTTCAGGCTGTTGGGAAAGGGCTTCGAGATAGGCCCGCTCGATCTGTTCGCGACGCCAGTGGTTATAGAGAACGCGCTGGGCGACCGTCGTCAGAAACGCGCGCGGCGACAGGAGTCCGCCCGGCGGATCGCGCTCGAGCAGACGGACGAACGTGTCATGTGCGAGGTCGGCCGCGCGGTGCGAACAGCCGGTCTTGCGATGCAACCAGCCATGAAGCCAGCCGTGATGATCGCTGTAGAGTCTGCGCAACGTGGTCTCGCGTTGCAGCGTGTCGTCGGCGGGCATGCGCCCCTCCTGTCCCCGGGCCAGGTGTGGCCGCAAGGCTCAGGCACCGTTTTGCAAATGAGAATCGTTCGCAGTATAGCAAACAAGCGCCGGGGATACGACGGACATGATGGCCGTTGCCGCTACGCGTAGCGCGTATGCCACAGCGTTCGGCGACGGCCATCCAACCACGGGTTCGGTCACGAGTTCATTCGGTGAGCGGTCAGTAGTAGGCGTCTTCGAGCAGCATGTCCTCGAAGAATGCGCCGAAGCGCTGTTGCGGATCACGCAGATGGATTTCCAGAATCCAGCGCATCGGCGAAGGCGTTGTGCCGAAGTCGGCCAGCGAGCCGGTATGGATGGCGGCGTGCGGGAAGTCCGATACGCGGTGCCCCGGCAAGTCGAAATTCAGCGTCCAGCCCATGCGACGCGCCACGTCGTCGGCGTAGGCGTACAGCGCCTGTCCTGTGGCAGCTTCCCGCTGCCATTTCGCACGCACGTCGTGGAAGAGCGTTTCGGCGTCGCGCGCGCAGCGCTCGTATTGGGCGTGCTCACCGACGACGAAGCTCGCACCGCCGTCGCCCTCCCATGCTTCGAAGCGCGGTGCGATATCGATGAAAAACAAGTCGTTTTCCCCGAGCACGACTCCCGGTTCGGAAGGCTGACGCATTGGCTTGAGGGTGTTCGTGCCGAAACGCACACGCGTCGGGTGCCAGCTCAGTTCCAGACCCGCCGCAGCCAGCACACGCTTTGCCATGACGACGGCGTCTTCCTCGACCATGCCGGGATGCACGTGGCGTGCGATCTCGGCGATCGCGGCTCGGGTCTTGTTGCGCGCGGCAAGCATACCGTCGACAGAGAATGCCGGACCGACACGCTCGGCCAGCGAGGCTTCATCCGGGTAACGGACGGGGGAGGAATTGGCTGAATTCGACATCGATGACCTCATGGGGAAATGGAGATGCAAGGGTTGGGGTGAAGGGTCGGGTAGACGCGGCGACAGCCGTTGCCTTCGCCGAATGTCACGATTGTCGAAGCGCGGCCGCCTTTCGCCGCGTGAGGCGAACGGCCCATTTGCGCCAACCCGCGGCATCTTCGCGCCAGCGCCCGGCCGCGGTGCTGCCGATGCGCCGCTTTCTGCCAAAATGCCCCCATATCACAGCCATCGCGACCATCACGGCCATCACTGCCCCCCAATTCCAACCCCGCGCCCTCCGTGTCCGGCCCCACTCACTGCGTCCCACAAAATCGCCATGATCCGTAACGTCGCCCTGCTGGTTTTTCCCGGCGTGCAGTCGCTCGATGTGAGCGGTCCGCTCGATGTCTTCGCGGAAGCCAACCGCTTCCTGCTGCCCGACGATCACTATCAGACCGAGGTCATCGGCACGCAGCACGGCGCCATCGCGTGCTCGAACGGCATGACGGTGTTGCCGCGTCGGCACTATCAGGCGGTGAGCGGTCACGTCGATCTGTTGCTGGTCGCGGGGGGGCCGTCGCTGTTGACCGAGGATCTCGGGCCGAACGTCTATCGCTGGCTCTACGACATGGTGCCGCGCGCCCGACGCTACGGCTCGATCTGCAACGGTGCGCTGATACTGGCTGCGGCGGGCTTGCTCGACGGCAAGCGCGTGACGACGCACTGGAACGATGTCGAAGTGTTGGCCGCGCGCGCCCCGCTCGCGCACATCGAAGCCGACCGGCTGTTCATTCAGGACGGGCGTTTGTACACGTCGGCGGGCGTGACGGCGGGGATCGATCTCTGCCTGCATCTGCTCGCACAGGATCACGGACAGGAAGTGGCATTGAATGTTGCGAAGCGTCTGGTCGTCTTCACGCAACGTGCGGGCGGGCAGTCTCAGTTCAGTCCGTACCTCACACCCTACGCGCCGCCGACCTCGCCCGTCGCGCAGGTGCAGCAGTACGTGCTGGCGCATCTGGCCGAGCCGCTGTCGGTCGGCGATCTGGCCGCCGTAGCGAAAATGAGCGTGCGCAACTTCTCACGGGTCTTCGCGCGCGACGCCGGCGTTACCCCCGCCGAGTTCGTCAGCGCCGCGCGCGTGGACGCGGCACGTGTGATGCTCGAGAACGGCAACGCACCGCTCAAGACCGTGGCGTGGGAATGCGGCTTCGGCGATCCGCACAATATGCGCAAAGTGTTTCAGCGCCGCTTCGGCGTGTCGCCACAACAGTACCGCGAGAACTTCGGACAGCCGCAGGCGTAGCGCACGCGAAATACCTTGCTGCCGGTCGTGGCGCTCAGATGGATCGGGCGGATCGGGCTTTCGCTCGGGAACGCCCGCCGGCGGTCTTCCCTCTGCCCTCACCGCCAATCCCGATCGCGTCGACCACGGATACGACGAACTCGCGAAACCAGCGTATTCCCTCGTCGGCATCGAACGCCTGATGCCAGTGAACCGTCGACTCCGCTTCCGGGGCCTCGATCGGCAGCGGGTATATAGCAAACTTCCCGGAGGCATTCAGGATCTGCGCGACCCCCTTGGGCAAGGTGGCGACCCAATCGGTGCGCTCGAGGATCTCCGGCACGATCGTAAAGTGCGGCACGCTGATCGCCAGCCGTCGTTGCAGTCCTCCGCCATTAAGCGTTTCTTCGATCAGAAAATGACTTGAGTCCGTCGACGTCACGGCGATGTGCGACATCGCGAGAAACTGCTCCCGCGACAACACGCGCGCGGGCAAGCCGGGCCGCTTGCGTGTCATGCAGGCATACGTCTCGCGGAACATCACGATGTGGTTGGTCATGCCTTTGAGCGTGGGCAAATTGCCAATCGCAAAATCCAGTTGCCCCAATCTCAGCCGCTCCTCCACCGCGCTCGCATCGACAAGTTCAACGGACAGCCGCACGCGCGGCGCAACGTGCTGAAGCGCCTCACACAGTCGCGGCAAGAACACCTGAACACCGATATCGCTCATCGACAGCCTGAATATTCGCGTGCTCGTCTTCGCATCGAACACCTTGTCGTGATTGAGCACTTCCTGGATCGAAACCATCGCGCGACTCAACGGCAGCGCCAGACGCTCTGCGGTCGGTGTCGGCAACATGCCGTCGCTCGTGCGCACGAACAGCGGATCGTCAAAGAGGGAACGCAAGCGCGACAGCGCGTAGCTTGTCGCCGGTTGCGACAAACCAATACGCTCTCCCGCGCGCGTGATGTTGCGCTCTTCAAGGACTGCATGAAATACGCGAAGCAGGTTCAGGTCGACGTCTTTAATATCCATGGCACTTATGACGATGATATTTACGATGCATTTGACGGATATGTTACCCATTTCTAGACTTCATGACATTCATCGAAGGGGTATCAAGACATGGGTTGCATCGAAACAATCGTGGCGCAAACCGAGGCCGCAACGCAGGCACCGGGCGCTCAACGGACACTCCCTGCGCTACTCAGCGCTCGCACCGCGAGAAACCCGGGCACACCACTCTTTTCCGACCGCAATACGGTATTGACCGCTGCCGAAGCCACGCTGATTGCGGCGCGTCGTGCGGGCACGCTCGCGGCTCACGGCATCAAGCGTGGCGATCACGTTGCGCTGATGTGCGGCAACCGCGTCGAGTTCATCGAAATGGTGCTCGGCTGCGGATGGCTCGGCGCGGTGGTGGTCCCCATCAACACGGCCTCACGCGGCTTCCAGCTCGCGCACATCCTTCGCAATAGCGGCGCCCGATTGCTCATTGCCGAAGCCGCGCTGGCGGATTCGGTCAACGCACTCGAAGCGGATGACCTGAGTCTGGAGAAAGTCTGGCTGATCGACGAGCCGGTCCCGGGCGCATTGGCGCCGGCCTGGCCCACCACGCCCGTGCCGCCGCTGGGCGACGCAGTCGCCGCAGCGCATCTTTCGGACGGTGATCCGTTTGCCATTCTGTATACGTCGGGCACCTCCGGCGTTTCCAAGGGTGTCGTATGCCCTCACGCGCAGTTCTATTGGTGGGGACGAAACACCGGCGGCGATCTCGGCATCGGCAAGGGCGACGTGCTCTATACCTGTCTGCCGCTGTTTCACACCAACGCGCTCAATACCTTCTTCCAGGCCCTGATTCTCGATGCCATGCAGGTCGTCGACCGCCGCTTCTCTGCGAGCGGATTCTTCGACGCACTGGTCGACACCGGGGCGACGGTCACCTACGTACTCGGCGCGATGGTGCCGATTCTGCTCGGACGCCCCGTGTCCGCGAACGAGCGCAAGCACAAGGTGCGCATCGCGCTCGCCCCCGGCGTGCCCGGCAACTTCCATCGCGAATTTACCGAGCGCAGCGGCATCACGCTGATCGACGGGTTCGGCTCGACCGAGACCAACAGCGTGATCGGCGGCGACGTGAGCGCGCAGCGTGTGGGTTTCATGGGCCGGCTCGCGGCGGGCTTCGAGGCACGCGTGGTCGATGCGAACGACATGCCGGTGCCCGATGGCGAACCCGGCGAATTGATCTTGCGCGCCAACGAGCCGTTTGCCTTTGCCAGCGGTTACCACGGCATGCCCGACAAGACGGTCGAAGCGTGGCGCAATCTCTGGTTCCACACCGGCGATCGCGTCATCCGAAGCGAAGACGGCTATTTCCGTTTTGTCGACCGACTCAAGGACGCGATTCGACGCCGTGGCGAGAACGTCTCCTCGTACGAAGTCGAACAGGTTCTGCTCAGCCATCCGAGCATCGAAACCGCAGCCGTGTTTGCGGTGAAGTCCGCGCTCGCCGAAGACGAGGTCATGGCTGCCGTCGTGCCGTGCGATGGCCACACCATCGACCCGCTCGACCTGATTCGCTACTGCGAGCCACGGTTGCCGTACTTCGCCGTGCCTCGCTACCTCGACATCGTGTCGGACCTGCCGAAGACGGAAAACGGAAAGATCCAGAAATTCAAGCTGCGCGAATGCGGCGTGAGCGCGTCGACGTGGGATCTCGAGACATCGGGATACCGCCTCAAACGGTCCTGATGCGTTTTTGATGCCCAGAGTTTCCCGCCCCGCCATCACCGTGTGCTCACCTCGCTGAGCGACACGGTGCGTGCGGGGCAATCGCAACGTCACCTCATGCGTGCATCGACAGGTGCACTACCAGGAGCTTCAGATGGCAAGCACGCAAACGTATAGCGGCCCGGATTCCGGCGGGACGGTGGCTAATGTCGATGAACGATCGCTTCGACGCATTGTGTTCGCGTCGGTGATAGGCAACGCGTTAGAGTGGTACGACTTCTTTCTTTACAGTACGGCTGCCGCGCTGGTCTTTGGCGAGCTGTTCTTCCCCACCGGCACCGATCCGCTGCTCGGTACCCTGGCCGCCTTCGCAGGCTTCGCCATCGGCTTTGCCGCGCGGCCCTTCGGCGGCATTGTCTTCGGCCACATCGGCGACAAGTTCGGACGCAAGGGCGCGCTCGTCTGGACCCTTTCCATCATGGGCGGCGCCACGTTCCTGATCGGCCTGCTCCCGACCTACGCGCAAGCGGGCTTCTGGTCTCCCGTGCTGCTGATCGTGCTGCGCATTCTGCAAGGCATCGCTGCCGGCGGTGAATGGGGCGGCGGCGTTCTGATGATCAGCGAGTCTGCCCCTGCGGACAAGCGTGGCTACTACGCGTCGTGGAGCCAGATCGGTGTGGGCGGCGGCTTCGTGCTCTCCGCCGCCGTGTTTTACGCCGTACAGATGTTGCCCAAGGATGCCTTCCTGAGCTGGGGCTGGCGCATTCCGTTCGTGCTTTCCATCGTCATCTTCGGCGTCGGTGTGTACATTCGCTCGCGCTTGCCGGAAAGCACGGAATTCTCGAAGGCGGAAGCGGCCGGAAAAACCGTGCACGCCCCGTTGCTCGACGTCATTCGCAAGCATCCCAGGGAAATTCTGATGGCCATGGGATTGCGTGTGGCCGAGAACGGCGGTTCATACATCGTCGTGGCGTTCGCGCTGGTCTACGGAAAATTCATCGGCGTGCCCAACCAGATCATGCTGGGCGGCCTGATCGTGTCGATGATCGCCGAACTCTTCACGATTCCCTTCTGGGGTCGCCTGTCGGACCGTGTGGGACGCAAGCCGGTCTACATGATCGGCGCCATGGGCTTCGTGCTGATGGCGTTCCCGTTCTTCTGGATGCTCGACACGCATACGCCCGCGTGGATCTGGCTGGCGTTCATGTTGGGCAACGCGGTCTGCCACGGCGCGATGATCGGCACCCAACCGAGCCTGATGGGCGAGCTGTTCAGCACCGAAGTGCGCTACTCGGGCATGGCGCTCGGTCACGAAGTTGCTTCGGTGTTCGCCGGTGGCCTCTCGCCGCTGATCGCAACCGCCCTGCTGGCGCATTACCACGCCTCCTGGCCCATCGCCCTGCTGATGATGTTCCTGGGTGGCGTCACGGTCGTCTCCCTGTTGTTCACGCGGGAAACCACGCGTCGAAGCCAACGGCAGGGGCATTGAGATGACGTACAGCGATTTTCGCGGCGCACTCATCACCGCCGGCGTCGAAGTTCCCTACCAGCGGCGCGCGACCGAAGGTAACACCGGTGATTTGCTCGCCGATGCCTTCTCGCAGGCATTGGCCGAGTCGGGCTTCGGCATCAAGGACATCGACGGTCTGGGCGTCGCCTCCTTTACCCTGGGGCCCGACCACGCGGTCGACATGGCGTGGCGGCTGGGACTGAGCCCGCGCTGGTGCATGGACGACTGTCATGGTGGCGCGAGTGCCATCAACATGCTGCAGCACGCGGTGCGGGCAATCCAGTGCGGCGACGCCAATGTCGTTGCGCTGCTCTCGGGCGACCGCTTCGAAGCGGCCGACTTCAAGCAACTGGTCGATCACTACAACCTGACGACGCGTCAATGGTTAAGACCGCTGGAGACGGGCGGCCCCAATGCGGTCTTCGCCATGCTCACGCAACGCCATGCCCGACGGTTCGATCTGACGTCGGAAGACTACGGCGCGCTGTGCGTGGCGCAACGGCGCTGGGCGGCACAGAACCCAAACGCGGTGTATCGGAGCCCAATGACGCTCGCGGACTATCTGGACGCGCCGCTGGTCGCCGACCCGTTGCGGCGTCTGGACTGCGTGCCGGTCGTTTGCGGGGCCAACGCCATCATCGTGGCGCGCGCGGACCTGGTTCGCCGAGCGCGCAATGTGCGCATTCGTGCCGTGCAAAGTCTTTTCAATACGGATCATCAGGCCGGTGACGGGTTGACCACACCGCTGGCTTCCGTGGCCCCGGCACTGTGGCAGCAGGCCGGTGTCGCACCGCACGACATGGACGTCATTTCCGTTTATGACGACTACCCGGTCATGGCGCTGATCCAGCTTGCCGATCTCGGATTCGCACCCGACGGCGACATACGCGCGCTGCTCGCGCGCATCGCCTCGCGTGAGCTGAACGTCAACACCTCGGGCGGTCAGCTCTCGGCCGGGCAGGCCGGTGCAGCCGGTGGCATGCACGGTCTCGTCGAGGCGGTGACGCAGTTGCGGCACGGCGCCGGTGAGCGTCAGGTTGCCGACGCGCGTCTTGCCGTCGTCAGCGGCTACGGCATGGTCGAGTACCGCTACGGCATGTGCGGCAATGCCGTGGTGCTCGAGGGCGTCACAGGAGAAACGTCATGACCTTGTCGGTCTTTCAATGCAATCAATGCGATCACACGCTCTTCCCTGCGCGCTACCTGTGCCCGAATTGCGGCAGCGCCGACTGGCAGCGCGTGCCGTTCGCTCAGGGGACCGTGGCAGAGGCCACCGTCGTGCACCAGCGAGTGGGCCAGCCCAACGCCGCACCGCTTCATCTCGCGAGTGTCGTCAGCTCGGCCGGCCCCATCGTCATCGCCCGTTCGGACGCGGCGCTTCATGCGGGCGATGTCGTCCGCCTCACCATCGATGCCGGCGGCGCCATCGTGGCTTCGCCCATCTGATACCGAACCGACGAGGAAATACCCATGCAAGTCGAAGGATCCATCGCTTTCGTGTCCGGCGCCAATCGCGGTGTCGGCGCATGTTTCGTGCAAACGCTGCTGGCGCATGGCGCGCAGAAGGTCTACGCCGGGGTTCGGGACGTCGCGTCGGTGCCCACGCACGACAGCCGCGTCGTACCGGTGAAGCTGGACGTCACCAACGCCGAAGACATCGCGCACGCCGCGGCGCTCGCCCGTGACGTCAATCTGCTGGTCAACAACGCGGGCATCAACCTGAGCGTGCCGCCCTTCTCGGCCGGTCACGTGGACGCCGCTCGGGCGGAGATGGAAGTGAACTACTTCGGCACGCTGAACATGACGCTGGCTTTCGCGCCCGCGCTCAAGCGCCATGGTGGCGCACTGGTCAACGTGCTGTCGATTCTGGCGCGCGCCACATTGCCCGCGATGACGTCGCTGAGCGCATCCAAGGCCGCCGCACTGCGCATGACCGAAGGCATGCGCGCCGAACTCGCGGCGCACGCCGTGCGCGTGCTTGCCGTGATGCCCGGCGCGATAGACACCGATATGTCGCGCGACGTTGACGACATGCCCAAGCTCGCGCCGTCCGAAGTCGTGCTCGCCACACTGGCCGCGCTCGGCGACGGCACCGACGACGTCTACGTCGGCGACATGGCCGCACAGATCGCCTCCGGGTTGGCGACAGACCGAGGCGCCGTGCTGCGGTTACTGGCTGCGAACGGCTGACCGATCGCCCGGATGATCTGAATCATCCGAATCGAATTTACGCATGGAAAGGAGAAAGTCATGACTGGACAAACGATCGAAATCGCCGCGGAGGACGGGAAGTCGTTCTCGGCCTACCTGGCCACCCCGAAGGAGGGCAAGGGTCCGGGGTTGATCCTGTTGCAGGAGATCTTCGGCATCAACGGGTTCATGAAAGAGACCGCCGACCGCTTCGCGGAAGAAGGCTACGTTGTCGTGGTGCCGGATCTGTTCTGGCGCATGGCCCCGGGCACCGTACTCGGTTATGGCGAGGCCGACTTCGCACGCGCTCTTGAACTGAACGAAGCGCTGGATCTGGGTAAAGCCATCGAAGACGTGGGCTCAACCATCAAGGCGCTGCGTGCACTGCCCCAGCAGATCGGCAAGATCGGCGCCGTCGGTTATTGCCTGGGCGGCAAACTGGCCATGCTGGCTGCGGCGGCAACGGACATCGATTGCGCTGTGAGCTACTACGGCGTTGGCCTCGAAGCCTTCCTGAACGAAGTGCCGCAGATCCGTTGTCCGATGGCCTTCCACTTCGCCGAGAACGATGCGTTGTCGCCGCCCGCCGTGCGTGAGCGGGTGATCGCCGCGTTGTCGGAAAATCCGCAAATCGAGCACTACGTGTATGCGGATTGCGACCACGCGTTCGCCACGCCCGAGCGTGAGCACTACAACAAGCCCGCGTCGATCATGGCCTACTCGCGCACTATCGGCCTGCTTCGCAAGGTACTGGGTCCGGTGTACGACCTGAATGCCCTCTGGGAGCTGCACTGCTATCACGAGTTCGACTCACGCGACGTCGACGCGATCATGCCCACCATGATCGAAGCCCCTTACGTCAATCACATTCCGACGATGACCGGCGGTGTGGGCCACGACGAGCTCAAGCGCTTCTACAAGTATCACTTCGTGCATGCGAATCCCGCCGATACGCGATTCATTCCGATATCGCGCACGATTGGCGCCGATCGTATCGTCGATGAGTTCATCTTCTGCGCAACGCATGACCGCGAGATCGACTGGATGCTTCCGGGCATCGAGCCCACCGGGAAATACATCGAAGTCGCCATGCTCGCGGTGATCTGCTTTCGCGGCGACAAGCTGTACAACGAGCACATCTACTGGGATCAGGCCACCGTACTCGTACAGACCGGTCTCCTCGATCCCACCGGCTTGCCTGTCGCAGGCATCGAAACCTCTCGCAAACTCATGGATGAGAGCTTGCCGAGCAACACGTTGATGCGCAACTGGTCGTCGAGCGAAGGTAAGCCGATCTAACGCATGCCGATTTAGCGCGTGCCGAGCGTGCCGATCTAACGCGTCAATGACTGCCGACGGATGCGATATCCGTTCGGCAGGCAATTAGTAGTCCTTATAGATAAACAAAAAAACTGACCGCCACGATGTGGCGACTTCTCGTCCCGCAACTCGATAACGATACGGGTGTTCCTATGAAACTCCGGTTTGGATGTCTCGCGATCCTCATGACGGTGTCCGCGCCCGCGCTGGCGCAAAGTTCCGTCACCATTTACGGCATCATCTCCGATGGCATCGGCTATTTCAGCAACCAGTCAGGAAGCTCGACGGTTCAGTTGGTGAGCGGGGCGAATCAGAACAATCGACTGGGGTTTCGCATCAATGAAGACATCGGGGGCGGATGGGCCACCGTCGCCACGCTGGAAAACGGTTTCGACATCAATCAGGGCAAGTTCGGTCAGGGCGGGCGGATGTTCGGGCGTCAGGCGTTCGTGGGCCTGTCGAGCCGGACGTACGGCACGCTCACCATCGGGCGGCAGTACGACGTGCTGTGGGACTATCTGGATCGCATCGAACCCCAGGCCATGGGCCCGGGTCTGGCGACCAGCATCGGCAGTAACGACAACATCGAAGGCAACTTCCGCTACAGCAATTCCGTGAAGTACAAGAGTCCGGAATGGAACGGGCTGGAGTTCGAAACGCTGTACGCGTTCAGCAACAAGGCCGGGGCATTTCAACAGAACCGGGCTTTCAGCGCAGGCATCAACTACACCTGGGGTGGGCAACGGTATGCCGTGACCTACCTGAACATCGATCATCCGGGCACCGCCAATCCGTCAGGCGCCGTGAGCGACGATTATTCGGGCGGCGCGTTTCAGTTGTTCCATACGAGCCCGGTGAATTCCAGCGTCGGCGTCGAGCGTCAGCGTGTTGTCGCCGGGGGCGCCGAGTACGCGTTCGGCAATACTCGCCTCGGTGGCATCGTGTCCGATGTCAGGTACTCGTATCTGGACGGCACCAGCCTACATCTGAACAACTTCGATCTCACCGCGGTGTACAACGTGAGTCCGGCGCTCGCGCTGTCGGCCGCCTACGTCTACTCGATGGGCCATTACGGCGGCATCGACGCATCGTCGCACTGGAATCAGGGCCAGTTGAGCGTCGATTACTTTCTGTCAAAGCGGACCGATCTCTACGCCTACGTCAACTATGTGAAGGCGACCGGGCCGCTGGCCACGGCGGTGCTGTTCCTCGCTTCAGCGCCGTCGAGCAACAAGGAGCAGACTGCCGTCGTCGCGGGGATTCGTCACCGCTTCTGACGTCGCGACCAGCGGATGCACCGGCCCGCTCAGGCGGGTCGGGCACATCCGGGCGCATCCAGGCATCTCGCGACCTCCCGCCCTCCCGACCTCCCGACCTCCCGACGAACGGCGCGCCTGCGACACCCGGGCCGTCGATCTGCGACACACGAACATGACATACGAAATCTCCGAGAACACCGCGCAACCCATGGCCTTCGAAATGAAGGTGGGGAAAGTGGTCGTCACCGTCGTTGTGGAATCTTGCGCGCCGCTGCTCGCGCTAAGCGAAATCTTCCCGAATGCGACCGAGACGATGCTTGACGACATCCGCAGCGGCGACACCGATGCGTGGTTCGACAAAGCGAGCGACAAGCTCGTGGTGGCGATCCAGGGGTTCGTCGTACGCAGCGAAGGAAAGATCATCATCGTCGACACCTGTGTCGGCGACTGCAAATCGCGTGTGCGCGAAGTGTTCGATCAGGCCACGCAGGGTTGGTTGCAGCGGCTCGCCGACAGCGGCGCGCCGCCGGAGCAGGTCGACTTCGTCGTCTGTACCCATTTTCACGTCGATCACGTGGGGGGCAATACGCGCAAGGTCGAGGGTCGTTGGGCGCCCAGCTTTCCCAATGCGCGATATCTGTTCGTCGACGCCGAGCTGGACTTCTGGCGAAGCGAAGGCGGCCGCGCGGGTATCGCGCGAACCGGCGACTATATGGACGACAGCATCGCGCCGATACTTGAGGCGGGCCTCGCGGATATCGTGTCGGGCGATCACCGGATCACCGGCGAAGTCCGACTCACGCCCACGCCGGGGCACTCCCCCGGTCACGTCTGTGTCGTCATCGAAAGCGGCGGCGAGCGCGCCATCCTGAGCGGCGACATGTTTCACTCGCCGTTGCAATGCCGCCACCCGGCGCTGAGCACGCGGTTTTGCGATAACCCCGAACAGTCGGCGGCCACTCGCATCGCCTTTGTCGAAGGCAACGCCAATCAGCCCACGCTGGTGATTCCTGCCCATTTCCCCTTCCCGACGGCCGGACACCTGTGCTGCGACGGGCACGGCACCCACTTCCGGTTTGTCGACCCGGACACGCTCACGCGGATCGACACCAACCTCCCATCGTAGGAAGGCCCGCGCGGCACACCTCCTCGGCCTAATGGAAAACATTTATTGACCGACCGGCCGGTCGGTTTATAATGCGTTCCATATCCCCACATGCCGCGGAGGCCTTCCTCTATGTATACGCAAGCCATCGACCTGGCCGGCAACAGCCCCAAGGGCGTTCGTGCCCTGAGTGAGGCCGAGCAGGCACAGCAGGCTCGCTTCGACGCGCGCGTTGCCGCCGAACAGAAGATCGAGCCGCAGGACTACATGCCCGCCGAGTACCGCAAGACGCTCGTGCGCCAGATCTCGCAGCACGCACACTCGGAAGTCGTCGGCATGCTGCCGGAGGGCAACTGGATCTCGCGCGCACCCAGCCTCAAGCGCAAGGCGATTCTGCTCGCCAAGGTTCAGGACGAAGCCGGTCACGGTCTCTATCTGTATTCCGCCGCCGAGACGCTCGGCACGTCGCGCGACCAGATGATCGACGCCCTGCACTCGGGCAAGGCCAAGTACTCCAGCATCTTCAATTACCCCACGCTCACGTGGGCCGACGTCGGCGTGATCGGCTGGCTCGTCGACGGCGCCGCCATCATGAACCAGGTGCCCCTGTGCCGCTGCTCGTACGGTCCGTACGCGCGCGCCATGATCCGCGTGTGCAAGGAAGAGTCGTTCCACCAGCGTCAGGGCTTCGACGCCCTGCTCGCGATGATGAGCGGCACGCAGGCCCAGCGCGACATGGTGCAGGAAGCCGTGAACCGCTGGTGGTGGCCGGTGCTGATGATGTTCGGTCCGAGCGACAAGGAATCCATTCACAGCACGCAGACCATGAAGTGGGGCATCAAGCGCATCTCGAACGACGACCTGCGTCAGAAGTTCGTCGATGCGGCGGTCGAACAGGCCAAGGTGCTCGGCGTGACCTTCCCGGATCCCGACCTGAAGTGGAACGAAGCCCGCAAAGCGCACGATTACGGCGAGATCGACTGGAGCGAATTTTGGCGCGTGGTCGGCGGTGACGGTCCGTGCAACAAGGAACGGGTAGGCACCCGCGTGGCCGCCCACGAGAAGGGCGCCTGGGTGCGCGAAGCCGCGCTCGCCTACGCCGCCAAACAGCGTCAGCGCGCCGAGAAGCAGGCCGCCTGACGCAACCCAGGCAAGCTGGGCAACCGGACAACGACGCGATCAGGGAAGACGTTCGGGCGCAACGCGCGCGCAACGCCCCTCACAAGACATCAGGAACGATCATGACGCAAGCAAGCAACAAGGAATGGCCCCTCTGGGAAGTGTTCGTGCGCAGCAAGATGGGCCTCGAACACAAGCACAGCGGCAGCCTGCACGCCGCCGACGCCGAGATGGCGCTGCGCATGGCGCGCGACGTCTACACGCGCCGCCAGGAAGGCGTGAGCATCTGGGTCGTGCCGTCGAGCGCCATCACGGCGTCGGCACCGGAAGACAAGGCCGAACTCTTCGATCCGGCCGCCGACAAGATCTACCGTCACCCGACCTTCTACCAGTTGCCGGAAGAAGTGAACCACATGTAAGCGGCTGCGCGCCGTCGTGCGATGTCCGCACACCGACGGTGCGCCCCAAGCGAGACCCCAGAACATGAAACCGACGCAGGAACATCTGTCCTATCTGCTGCGCCTCGCCGACAACGCGCTGATCCTCGGTCAGCGCAACGCGGAATGGTGTGGTCACGGCCCCGTGCTCGAAGAAGACATCGCGCTCACGAACCTGAGCCTCGATCTGATCGGCCAGGCGCGCATGCTCTATCAGCACGCCGCCAAGCTGGAGACGGCACTCACCGGCTTCACGAAGCAGGAAGACGACTACGCCTTCTGGCGCGACGAATTCGCCTTCCGCAACTGGACGCTCGTCGAACTGCCCCACTACGGCCCGACGGCAGGCACCACGGCCGCCGAGCGCGACTACGCCGTCACCATCGTGCGCAACTTCCTGTACTCCGCCCTGATGGTCGAAGTCTGGCAGGCGCTCGCCCAGTCGGCGGACGAAGAACTTGCCGCCATCGCCGCGAAGTCGGTCAAGGAAGCGCATTACCACTTGCATCACGCGCGCGACTGGCTCGTGCGCTTCGGCGACGGCACGGAAGAATCGCACCGCCGCGCGCAGGCGGCCCTCGACTATCTCGTGCCTTACATGAACGAGATCTTCAAGCGCGACGCCCTCGAAGACGCCGTTGCCGCTGCGGGCACGGGTGTCACGATGGCCGACCTGAAAGACGCCTGGCAGGCCACCGTCGACGACGCCCTCGCCGAAGCAACGCTCACCGCGCCGGTCGGCGGCGCCTTCGAGAGCACGGGCAAGTTCGGGCGTCACTCCGAGCATATGAGTTATCTGCTCGGCGAGATGCAGGGACTGGCACGCCAGCACCCCGGCGCAAGCTGGTAAGCCACGCGCGCACCTCATGCACATGACGAACCCGTTTGCCGACGCGATGACGAATCTGCCGCTCACCCCTGCCGTTGCGCCCGATGTGCTGACGCCGGCCTCGGAGGCGTCGCTGCCGCTCGCGTGGCAAACGCTCGAAGCCGTGCCCGATCCGGAGATTCCGGTCGTGTCGATTCGCGAACTCGGCATTTTGCGCGACGTGCGCGTCGTCACGAACGAGGAAGGCGCAACGGCATTCGAGATCGTGATCACGCCGACGTATTCCGGCTGCCCGGCGATGCAGCAGATCGCCGAGGACATCGCCGCTGCCATGACGCGCGCAGGGCTCGGCCCCTGGCACGTCAAGACGGTGCTCGCGCCCGCCTGGACGACCGACTGGATCAGCCCGGAAGCGCGCGAAAAGCTGCGTAGCTATGGCATCGCTCCGCCCACTGGCGCGCAAGCGGTATCGGCCGATGCGCCGCGCAAGATCACGTTCTACGGCCGTCCGAAAGACGGCGTGCCCTGCCCGCATTGCGGTTCGGTCGACACGGAAGTCGTGTCCGCCTTCGGCTCGACCGCCTGCAAGGCGCACTACCGTTGCCGCACGTGCCAAGAGCCGTTCGACTACTTCAAGCCATATTGATTGGCCAGATTGACCCGATTGGGAAGCCCACGATGACGACCCCGCAATTCCATTCGCTGACGATTCGCGAAATCCGGCCCGAGACCGCCGACGCCATCTCCATCGCCTTCACGGTGCCGGAAACGCTGCGTGAGGCCTATCGCTTCACGCAAGGCCAGTTCCTCACGCTCAAGACCGAGATCGACGGCGAAGAAGCGCGTCGCTCCTATTCGATCTGTGTCGGCGTGCCCGAATACGAAGCCTCGGGCGAACTGCGCGTAGGCATCAAGCGCGTGCCGGGCGGCAAGTTCTCGAACTTCGCGAACGACCAGTTGAAGCCGGGCCAGCAGATCGATGTCATGACCCCGGACGGCCGTTTCTTCACGCGCCTGTCGCCCGACCACGCCAAGCATTACGTCGGCTTTGCCGGCGGCTCGGGCATTACGCCCATGCTCGCGCTCATCAAGACCACGCTGGCAACCGAGCCCAACAGCCAGTTCACGCTCGTGTACGGCAACCGCTCCGTGCCGGCGATCATGTTCGCCGAAGCGCTCGAAGACCTGAAGAACACGTATCTCGGCCGTTTGCGTCTGTATCACGTGCTGTCCGACGAAGCGCAGGAAGTCGAGCTGTTCAACGGCCTGCTCAACGAAGAAAAGTGCGCCGCGTTCCTCGAGACGCTGATCCCCGCAGCGAGCATCGACGAGGCCTTCATCTGCGGCCCCGGCCCGATGATGGACGCCGCCGAAGCGGCCCTGACGGCGGCCGGCGTTGCCAAGGAAAAGATCCACGTCGAGCGCTTCGGCGTGCCGTCGCCGCAAGCCGGTGTGAAGCCGGTCGTCATCACGGACGACACGCCGATGGCCGAGCTGGTGGTTGTCATGGACGGCAAGGAACGTCGCCTGCGCCAGCCGTACGAAGGCCAGAGCATTCTCGATACCGGGCTTGCCGCCGGCCTGTCGCTGCCTTACGCCTGCAAGGGTGGTGTGTGCTGCACGTGCCGCGCCAAGGTGCTCGAAGGCGAAGTCGCCATGGAAAAGAACTACACGCTGGAAGACTACGAAGTCGAACAGGGCTTCGTGCTGACGTGCCAGGCACGCCCGCTCACGGAGCGCGTCGTGGTGAGCTACGACGAGCGATAGGACGCGACGGGAATCGATAGGAGGCGACGGCATCCAATGTCGAACGCCTGTTTGCCGTAGGATGCGAACGCCACGTTATCGCAGGCGAAACAGACGCGAAATTCCGCCAATGCCCTGATTATTTCCGGCATTACGGGAGCGTCAACCCGAGGTTGCGGGAATACCGTAAACTACCGGGCATGAATACCATCCATGTCGTCTGTGGCGATATCGCCGCGCAGCAATTGCGCGCGGCGATGGCGCAAGCGCAACGCGCCGACCCCGTCCTCGTTCTGCGTGACGATCTGGCCGTCGGCCCGTTGCGCGAGATCGACGAGAACGAACGGCAGCGTGCCGCTTTCTGGCAGCGCGTCATGCCGTCCGCCGGACGCGATTACGCCGGTGAGTTGCGTGAGGAACTCGCTTCCCTGCAACGGCTGGCCGAAGGCGACAACCCGGTGGTTTGCTGGCATGGCGACAGCGCGTCGGATCAACTGACATTGCGACGGGTGGCGTTCATGCTGCGCGGCACACCCGGACGGCTGAACGAAGTCCTGCTGCGTGGCAGCGATCTGAGCGGCGCCACCGGCGGTGCGGCCGACACCCATCGGCGCACGAGCGTCGGCATGTATGCGCCGGAGGTGCTCGCCGGGCGGCTCGGACGCGCAGCGCCGATTTCCTTGTTGCGCATCGGCCGGCTGTCGCTGGAATGGCGGGCGCTCAAGCAAGTGAATACGCAGGTACGTCGCTGGGTCCACAACACGTTCGAAGGCGCGACGTTTGCCGAAATCGACGACCAGATTCTGACGCGCGCCCCGGTCGTCTGGACGCCGATGGCCGCATTTCTCGGTGAGTTGATGCCGCGCATCGAAGGGTTTTTCGCCACCGACAGTTTTCTTTTGTGGCGCTGCCGCGAACTCGGTGCGGCAGGCCGGCTAGCGCTACGCGGCGACACCACGGCCGCCGCCGCGTGCGATTTACGACTGGAGTAACCCCCGTTTATGGCACGTACCAAAGCGCCCGATCACGAATCGCAGCGCGAACAGATTCTCGATGTCGCCGCCGACGCCTTTGCGCGCGCGAGCTACCCGAGCACATCCATGTCCGAATTGGCCGCTGCCTGCGGCACGTCCAAAGCGCGCCTGTATCACTACTACGCCAGCAAGGACGCCATCCTCTTCGATCTGCTCGAGCGCTACACCAAGCGTCTGATGCTGATCGTCACCGAGGTCGAAGCGCTCGGTCAGCGACGCGGCCTGTCGGAGCGCGACACCTTCCACGAGCTGATCCGTGCCTTTCTGGACGAGTACGAGACCTCCCAGACCCGTCACATCGCGCTGCTCAACGACGTGAAGTTTCTCAATGACGAGCAACGCGAGATCGTGCTCAATCGCCAGCGCGATGTCGTGGCCGCCTTTGCGCGCCAACTCTCCCGCGCCTTCCCCGAGCGGGTGGCGAAACACAACCAGACCGCCCTCACGATGATGCTGTTCGGCATGATCAACTGGACGTTTACCTGGCTCAAACCGGGTGGCCGCATGCGCTATCGAGACTTCGCCAATGAGGTGATCGCCGTACTCGAACACGGTCTGGCGACGCCGCTCCCGGATGGCCCCGATACCGGAGTCGCCGCGTCGGCAGCCCCTTCCCAGGTGTGATTTCGCCGAAAGTTAGCGAATACTCACTCTCAAATAAAGGGCGTTGATTCGCCCTTTTTTGTTGCCTCGCAGCAACGACAGGATCTCGCAGTTGCGGCTCCCCATCCTGAAAAGACGCCGTTCTTCAGGGACTTAGATGCTTCCCTCCACGGCCGGCAATTAATTTCCTAGGGTTTTTACCTATCCGATCAGGTATAATTCTTTTGCGTCGCACAATTGGGTCGACGCACTAAAGAATACCTAAGGATTACGCCATGACTTCCCCGAATCACACGCCCGACGTCGCACGCGCGACGGTTGCCGCCAACGAGCGGTCGAGCGTGCTGATTCGTGAGCTGACGTCCGGCGACATCCATCGGCTCCAGCGCCACTTTCTGGCGCTCGGCGAGGAAGACCGCCTGCTGCGTTTCGGTCAGGCGGTGTCCGACGACGTGATCACGCGTTACGTCGCCAGCATCGACTTCTCCCGTGACAGCGTGTTCGGCGTGTACGACGACAACCTCGCGCTCGTCGCCGTCGCCCACGTGGCGCAATTGCCGGAAGGCAAGAACGGCCGTGTCGCGGAGTTCGGTGTCTCGGTGCTCGAATCGGCGCGTGGCCGTGGCATCGGTTCGCGTCTGTTCGAACGCGCAGCGATCCACTGCCGCAACAAGCGCGTCGACACGCTGTATATGCACTGCCTCTCGCGCAACGCTCGCATGATGCGTATTGCCAAGAAGGCCGGCATGCAGATCAACTTTGCGTACGGCGAAGCGGACGGCTACCTGAGCTTGCCTCCGGCCGACACGCACTCGATGCTCTCGGAAATGATGCAGGAGCAGATCGCTGCCTTCGATTACGCGCTCAAGCGCCAGCTTCGCAATGCACGCCGACTGGTCGGCGCCCTTCTGCCGAATCAGCGCGCCGCCTGAACTCGGGCTGCGCCCAGGGCGGCAATAGCAGCGATATCTGCGACGTCCACGACATTCGCGACATTGAGCCCTCCATGAAAAACCCGGCCTTGGCCGGGTTTTTTGTCTTCGTCAAAATAGCGCTGACGCAAGTTACGGCAGCGGCAAGGCCGTCGTCTCTTTCAACTGATCGAGAACGAAGCTGGTTTTGACGTCCACGACGCTCGGATGCACGAGCAGATGGTTCTGCATGAAGCGTGAGAAGTGCGCCATGTCGCGCACGTGAACACGCAGCAGGTAATCCATGTCGCCGGCCATCGCATAGCAGCCAACGACCTCCGGCCAGGACTCGACCACGCTACGGAAATGTTCGATGACCGAGCCGCCCTCGCCGTCGCCGGGATGCCGCTTGTCGAGTCGCACGTTGACGTAAGCCAGCAAGCCAAGGCCGAGACGCGTGGGCTCCAGCAGCGCCACGTAGCCGCGAATCACGCCCGCCTCCTCCAGGCGGCGAATACGGCGCAGACAGGGACTCGGCGAGAGCCTGACCTGCTCGGCGATTTCGAGGTTGGACAGGCGGCCGTTGCTTTGCAGCAAGGCAAGAATCCGCCGATCGATCTTGTCCAGTTCCAGTTTTGACATATCTCTCCCTGTTATTGGTATTTATGCGCAATATTATTGCGCAAAACGCCACTTATAAGGAAGTGTAAGCCAAAAAAACGTGGTTACAAGAGATTACAGCGGAGATTACAGCTGAGACGGCATCGCGTCGATCGGCCGACCGGCCGTGCCTGGGGAAAAGAAAAAGGCGCTCACCTGATCAGGCGGCGCCTTGCGGGTCGGGCGTGTCACGCGGTTCGTCGGGTATGGCCGCGACAGCGTTGCACGCGGGTGGCTCGGGCCGAAGTGTCTGACGGGAACGTCAGATTAACGGCGCTGGAATTCTCGCGGATCGATCGTGCGCTGGTCGAGCGGGCCTTCGTAACGCTGCGGCGTTGGCGTGGTGCGCTGCTGCATGTGTTGCGTGATGGGGGTGGGTTCGGCCGTCTTGTCGCGTGCCAGTTCATCGGCACGTGCGACGCTCACTTCCAGGGTCAGGAACGAAGCGGAAACCAGCAGGAATTTGGCGATGTTTCGTTGATTCACAGTGACTCCTTCTTACGTATCGCTTTGTTGTTGCTGCGTGCTTTCCAGACACGCTATGAATGTACCGAACGTGACAATATCGAAAATGTGACGCATCGGGTAACGCATTAGTGGGCATTCTGCCCGCTCCGTTCCCATATGCCCCGCACCGTTACACGTTGTTACCCGCATGTCAGAAGGCACCGACAAACGTACGGTTGCCGACATAATGGCGACACAATGCCGCCATTTTGAGGCAAATTCCCAAAGCAAATGTGCGGCCCGATCCCGCACTGGCCACCCGGCACAGGGCGCGCGTCCGATAAGTGTCTCTGACAGGGTTTACGCCAGACGCCTTACGTTTACGTAAACGTCATAATCCTCGCTATACTGCCCGCGTTCGGTAACCGATAAGACGTGACCACCACCGTCAGGCAACGCCATGACACCGGTGCTACCATAGGTCCGACTGGCATCAGCACTACGAAAAAAGGCCCCGCCCACCGAGTGACATCACATGCGTGAGTCCTTCGAAAAACGCGACAAAAAGGCCGGCATTCACGCTGCCGTCCTGCTTCACAAGAGCGGGAGGGGCAGGAAGTTTTGGCGATCCCAAAATCAGTGAGAGTGAGGAGCACACCCCATGAACGCCCCCGTCAATCCGAGCTTGCTGGCCGCACTGGAGTCGGTCACGCTCGACGACAAATACACGCTCGAGCGCGGTCGCGCCTACATGAGCGGCATTCAGGCGCTAGTCCGACTACCGATGTTGCAGCAAGCGCGCGATGCCGCCGCCGGGCTCAACACTGCGGGTTTCATTTCGGGCTATCGCGGCTCACCGCTCGGCGGTCTGGATCTGTCGCTATGGAAGGCCAAGCAGCACCTCGCCGGTCATAACATCGTCTTTCAGCCCGGTCTGAACGAAGACCTTGCCGCCACGGCCGTGTGGGGCTCACAGCAGGTCAATCTGTATCCCGCCAAGTTCGATGGCGTGTTTTCCATGTGGTACGGCAAGGGTCCCGGCGTCGATCGCTCGATGGACGTGCTAAAGCATGGCAACTCCGCCGGCTCGTCCAAGCACGGCGGTGTGCTGGTCCTTGCTGGTGACGACCACGCCGCGAAATCCTCCACGCTCGCGCACCAGTCCGAACACGTCTTCAAGGCGGCGGGCATTCCGGTGCTGTTCCCCTCGAACGTGCAGGAGTATCTCGATTACGGCCTGCACGGCTGGGCGATGAGCCGCTATTCCGGTCTGTGGGTCGCCATGAAATGCGTGACGGACGTGGTCGAATCGTCGGCCTCGGTGATGATCGACCCGCACAACGTCGACATCCGCCTGCCGGACGACTTCGTCATGCCGCCCGACGGCCTGAATATCCGCTGGCCCGATCCGCCGCTGGTGCAGGAAGCGCGGATGATCGACTACAAGTGGTATGCCGCGCTCGCGTATATCCGCGCCAACAAGCTCGATCGCGTCACCGTCGACTCGCCCAATGCGCGCTTCGGCATCATGACCGGCGGCAAGGCCTATCTCGACGTGTGTCAGGCGCTGGCCGATCTCGGTCTGGACGACGACACGTGCGCCCGCATCGGCATTCGTCTGTACAAGGTAGGCTGTGTGTGGCCGCTCGAAGCGCAGGGTGCGCGCGCGTTCGCACAAGGGCTTCAGGAAATTCTGGTGGTCGAGGAAAAGCGTCAGATCCTCGAATACCAGATCAAGGAAGAACTGTACAACTGGCGTGACGACGTGCGCCCGCGCGTGTATGGCAAGTTCGACGAAAAGGACGGCGCCGGCGGCGAATGGTCCGTGCCGATGGCCAACTGGCTGCTGCCCGCCCACTACGAACTCTCGCCGGCGCTGATCGCCAAGGCAATCGCCACGCGCCTGGAAAAGTTCGAATTGCCGAGCGACGTACGCGAGCGCATCGCCGCACGCCTGCGCGTGATCGAAGCGAAGGAACAGGCGCTGTCGAAGCCGCGTATCGCCGTGGAGCGCAAGCCGTGGTTCTGCTCGGGCTGCCCGCACAATACGTCGACGAACGTGCCCGAAGGCTCGCGCGCCATTGCAGGGATCGGCTGCCACTACATGACCGTGTGGATGGATCGCAAGACGGACACTTTCTCGCAGATGGGCGGCGAAGGCGTGCCGTGGATCGGGCAGGCGCCGTTCTCGTGCGACGAACACATTTTCGCCAACCTCGGTGACGGCACCTACTTCCACTCGGGTCTGCTCGCCATTCGCGCTGCGATCTCGTCGAAGGTCAATATCACCTACAAGATTCTGTACAACGATGCGGTCGCCATGACCGGCGGCCAGCCGGTCGACGGCACGCTCACCGTGCCGCAGATCGTGGCGCAGGTCGCAGCAGAAGGCGCGGAGAAAATCGTCATCGTGACGGACGAGCCGGAGAAGTACGACGGCGTGAAACTCGTGGGCGACGTTCCCATCTATCACCGCAGCGAACTCGACCGCGTGCAACGCGAATTGCGTCTGGTGAAAGGGACGTCGATTCTGGTCTACGACCAAACCTGTGCCACCGAAAAGCGCCGCCGCCGCAAACGTGGTGCGTACCCCGACCCGGCCAAGCGTGTCGTCATCAACGAATCGGTTTGCGAGGGTTGCGGCGACTGCTCGGTGAAGTCGAACTGTCTGTCGGTCGAGCCGCTGGAGACGGAGTTCGGCACGAAGCGCCAGATCAACCAGTCCACCTGCAACAAGGACTTCTCGTGTCTGAACGGCTTCTGCCCGAGCTTCGTGACCGTCGAAGGCGGCCAGCTTCGCAAGCCGAAGACGGCGCAGGTCGACAGCAGCGGCCTGCCGCCGCTGCCGGAGCCGGCGCTACCCAACATCGCACGTCCGTACGGCATTCTTGTGACCGGTGTGGGCGGCACGGGGGTCGTCACCATCGGCGGTCTGCTCGGCATGGCTGCGCACCTCGAGAACAAGGGCGTGACGACGCTCGACGTGACCGGCCTCGCCCAGAAGGGCGGTGCGGTGACGAGCCACGTGCAGATTGCGCTGCAACCGGAAGACATTCACGCCACGCGCATTGCCATGGGCGATGCACGCGTGGTGATCGGCTGCGATGCCATTACCACCGCCAGCGACGACACGCTCTCGCGCGTGCAGCACGGTGTGACGAACATCGTCGTGAACAGCGCGCATACGCCAACGGCCGAGTTCATCCGCAATCCGAACTGGCGCTTCCCTGGCGCGAGCACGGAGAACGATATCCGCGCGGCTGCCGGTGAGAACGTCGATTTCGTCGACGCCAATCATCTCGCGCTGCGTCTGCTCGGCGACACGATCTACACGAACCCGTTCGTGCTGGGTTACGCGTGGCAAAAGGGTTGGGTACCGCTGTCGTACGCGGCGCTCATTCGTGCCATCGAACTCAACGGCGTGGCCATCGAGAAAAACAAGCAGGCGTTCGAATGGGGCCGCCGCGCCGCGCACGATCTGGCGACGGTGCGCAAGCTCGCGCAGCAGAACGAAGCGCCGTCGTCGGCGACCTCGGCCTCGGGCGGCAAGCTGATCACGCTGCACTCGCCGCGTGCGCTCGACACGCTGATCCAGCGTCGCTACGACCAGCTCGTCGCGTATCAGGATCGCGCTTACGCGGAGCGCTTCAAGCAGACGGTGGATCGCGTGCGCGCCGCGGAATCGGCGCTGCCCAACGATGCGTCGCAAATGCCGTTGACCGAAGCCGTCGCCCGCGCGCTCTACAAGCTCATGGCGTACAAGGACGAGTATGAAGTCGCGCGTCTGTACACCGACCCGGCCTTCATGCAAAAGATCAACGAGCAGTTCGAAGGCAACTTCTCGCTGCGCTTCCACCTGGCGCCGCCGTCGCTCGCCAAGCACGACGACAAGGGGCATCTCGTCAAGAAAACCTACGGCCCCTGGATGATGAAGGCGTTCGGCGTGCTGGCGAAGTTCAAGGGACTGCGCGGTGGTGCGTTCGACATCTTCGGCAAGACGGAAGAGCGTCGCACGGAACGCGCGCTGATCGGCGAATACGAGACGCTGGTGAACGAACTGGTGTCGGGCCTGAACGAGCACAACGTCGCGCTGGCCGTGCAACTCGCGGAACTGCCGCAAGAGATTCGTGGCTACGGCCACGTGAAGGAGCAGAACCTTGCGGCCACGCGCATCAAGTGGACGAAGCTGCTCGCACAGTTCCGCGACGGTGGCTCGCACCGCGTAGCGGCGTAATTCGGCGGCGTACCGAAACTGTCGCCCATCAAAAAATCCCGCCAGCGCGTGAGCGTCTGGCGGGACTTTTTTTGCCGTATCGGCCGACGCATCATCGATGCATCATGGCCTCATCAACGATCCATCAACGACCCATCAACGCGTGACGTTCGCCGCAGCGACGGCCGTCATGTTGATGATGCGGCGCACGGTGGCCGCCGGCGTCAGGATGTGAACCGGCTTGGCGCAGCCCAGCAGGAACGGACCGACCGTCACGCCTTCGCCGCCCGTCATCTTGAGCAGGTTGTACGTGATGTTGGCCGCTTCCACGTTCGGCATGACCAGCAGGTTGGCTTCGCCGGCCAGACGCGATGCGGGATAGGCCGCGCGGCGGATCGTCTCCGAGAGTGCCGCGTCGCCGTGCATCTCGCCGTCGACTTCCAGTTCCGGCGCACGCTCGGCCAGCAGTTCGGCGGCGCGCGCCATGCGTTGCGCCGAAGCCGACTTCACGCTGCCGAAGTTCGAGTTCGACAGCAGCGCCACCTTCGGCGCGATACCGAAGCGCTCGATTTCCTTCGAGGCCAGCACCGTCATCTCGGCAAGCTGCTCCGACGTCGGCACTTCGTTGACGTAGGTGTCGCTGATGAACAGGTTGCGATTGGCCAGCATCAGCAGGTTCATCGCCGCGTAGTTTTCCACGCCGGCCGCACGACCCAGCACCTGATCGATCACATCCAGATGGCGGTGATACGTATCGATCATGCCGCAGACCATGCCGTCGGCTTCGCCCAGATGCACGAGGATCGCACCGATCAGGGTGTTGTCCTTGCGCATGGCGGCCTTGGCGACTTCGGGCGTCACACCATGGCGCGCGCCGAGGTTGTGATACGCCTGCCAGCAGCGCTGATAACGCGAGTCGTCTTCCGGATTCACGATCTCGAAGTCGACGCCCGGCTTGAGCTTCGAGCCAATCTTTTGCAGACGCATTTCCACGACAGCCGGACGGCCGATGATGATCGGCTTGGCGATGCGCTCGGCCAGCACGAACTGCGCCGCGCGCAACACGCGCTCGTCTTCACCTTCGGCGAACACGATGCGGGCCGCGTCGTTGCCGAAGCGCGCGCGCGCCGCGGCGAATACCGGACGCATGATGAAGCCGGTGCGATACACGGTCGTGCCGAGTTGTTCGCGATAGGCGTCCATGTCCTCGATCGGACGCGTGGCCACGCCCGAGTCCATGGCGGCCTGCGCCACGGCCGGTGCGATCTTGATGATCAGACGCGGATCGAACGGCTTCGGAATAATGTATTCCGGGCCGAATTCGAGCGACTGGCCTTCGTAGGCACGTGCCACTTCTTCGCTCTGCTCTTCTTCCTGCGCCAGCTCGGCGATGGCTCGCACGGTGGCGAGCTTCATCTCTTCGGTGATGGTGGTCGCACCGACGTCGAGCGCACCACGGAAGATGAACGGGAAGCACAGCACGTTGTTGACCTGGTTCGGATAGTCCGAACGGCCTGTGGCAATGATGCAGTCCGGACGCGCAGCCTTCGCGATTTCCGGGCGGATTTCCGGTTCCGGGTTGGCGAGCGCCAGGATGAGCGGCTTCGTGCCCATGGTCTTGACCATGTCGGCCGTCAACACGCCGGCGGTCGAGCAGCCGAGGAACACGTCGGCGCCGTTGCTGGCGTCGGCCAGCGTACGGGCGTCGGTCGTCACGGCGTAGCGCGCCTTGCTCTCGTCGAGCTTGTCGCGGCCAGTGTGGATCACGCCCTTCGAGTCGAGAACGAGGATGTTCTCTTTCTTGAGGCCGAGGTTCACCAGCAGGTCGAGACAGGCGATCGCGGCAGCGCCGGCGCCCGAGCAAACCAGCTTGACCTTGCCGATGTCCTTGCCCACGACCTTCAGGCCGTTGAGGATCGCGGCCGAGGCAATGATGGCGGTGCCGTGCTGATCGTCGTGGAAGACCGGAATCTTCATGCGCTCACGCAGCTTCTTCTCGATGTAGAAGCACTCCGGCGCCTTGATGTCTTCGAGGTTGATCCCCCCCAGCGTCGGCTCCAGCATGGCGATGGCTTCGACCAGCTTGTCCGGGTCGTGCTCGGCGAGTTCGATGTCGAACACGTCGATACCGGCGAACTTCTTGAACAGGCAGCCCTTGCCTTCCATGACCGGCTTGGCGGCGAGCGGGCCGATGTTGCCCAGACCCAGCACGGCGGTGCCGTTGGTGATCACACCGACGAGGTTGCTGCGCGACGTGTAACGGTTGGCGGCGAGGGGGTCTTCCGCGATGGCTTCGCAAGCGTAGGCCACACCGGGGGAGTACGCCAGGGACAGGTCGATCTGGTTCGACAGCGGCTTGGTCGGCGTGACCGAGATTTTGCCCGGACGTGGATTCTCGTGGTACGCCAGGGCGCTTTGCTTCAGTTGTTCATCCATTTTCAATACCTGATGGCGACGACCGGGCCCTGCCGCATGCGGGCAGCGAGTGGGCTCGACCGTCTTTTGACGGATCACGGCGGGGGGAAGAGCCAACCGGAGGGATTCGACGATTGTGTCGTCGACGGGGTTCTTCTCATCGCGATGGCGTGATGACCATCGCTCCCCGATCCTGGAAATCGCGCTCGCGCGCGTCGGACCGTGGGACTTGCGGTGGCCGGTGCGCACCGCAGGACGCAAAGTGTACACCTTGCGATGAAACCTTGATGTCGCAGGCGGGGGCGGCGGCACCCCGCGGGAGATCTGCCTGCCGCCTGCCTGCGCAGGCAGCGCAATACGATATTCGCCTTACAGCAGCGCCTCGCCGCGACGCTCCGGAATCAGGAACAGCGTCGCCAGAATGTCGAGCACATAGATCCCTGCGAGGAAGACGAGCGCGATCTTGAACGAGAACGCCGCAGCCAGCGCCCCCACCGTCAGCGGCCCGAACCCGCCGACCGCGCGTCCGATGTTGAACAGCACGTTTTGCGCCGTTGCGCGCGCTGCGGTCGGATAGAGCTCCGAGATCAGTGCGCCGTAGCCGCCGATCATGCCGTTCACGAACATGCCCATGACCGCGCCACCGATGAGCAGCGAGAACTGCGACTGGAGTTGCGCGTAGACGAACACCATCACGACGGCGCCGATCTGATAGGTGATAAACGTCGGACGACGTCCGAAACGGTCCGCGAGACGACCGAAGACCCAGATGCCGAATGCCATGCCGAGCACCGTCACCGCCGTCCACAGGGCCGACTTGGTGAGCGAGTAGCCGAACGTCTTCGACAGATAGGAGGGCATCCAGATCATCAGGCCGTAGTAGCCGAAGTTCTGCACCGAGCACAGAATCGCCACACCGAGGCTCGCGCGCGTGGTGGCGCCATCCTTGACGAGCAGCTTTAGCGGGGCATGTTCACGCGGTTGCTGCTGTTGTGCGAGGAACATTTCAGGCTCGCCGAGCGTGCGACGCATGACGAACGACACGACCGCGGGCAGCAGGCCGACGGCGAACATGCCGCGCCAGCCAATCACCGGGAGCAGCAACGGAGTGAGCAGCGCGGCGGCGAGCACGCCGGCCTGCCAGCCGAGCCCGACGAACGACGATGCCCGCGCACGACGCTCCGGTGCGCAGGCTTCGGCCGCGAGCGCCATGCCGATGCCGAACTCGCCGCCCAGGCCGATACCGGCAATCGTCCGGTAGGCGAGCAGATCCCAGTAGCCTTGCGCCAGCGAGCACAGGCCGGTGAAGACCGCGAACAGCAGAATAGTCCACGACAGCACGCGCACGCGGCCGTAGCGATCCGAGAGCATGCCGAAGACGATGCCGCCGATGACCGCGCCGATGAGCGTCCAGGTCACGAGCGCGCCCGATTGCGCACTGGAGAGCGCCAGATCGGCGGCGATGGCCGGCAGGATGAAACCCAGGATCAGCAGGTCGAAGCCGTCCATGGCGTAACCGATGGCCGACGCCCACAGGGCGCGATTGGCATAAGCACTGTCGTGCTTCGTTGCGGCGGCAGCGGAAGCGCCCGGCGTGGCAAGGGAAGGCGAGGAGTCGTGAGGCATGATGGCGTCTGGTCGGGGTCTGAATTTCGGCGAGAGTGTATGCCTGTCATAAAGGCTCGGCAACTGTCTCTTTTTTTGGACTCATCTGTCGTTGCCAATTTTTCATATGCGCGGTGCGCGCACACTGCGCGTATCTCGTCACTCGAAAATGTACGCTCAGTGCATAATTGCCCTCGCAATTGCTGAAACTTGTGGCATAATTCGCGTTTAAGCGCAGGCCGCTCGTTGCAAGACGCGCCGCCTGCCGCCTCAGACGGTGCCTTGCCGCAGTGAGCTGTCGTTCATTGCGGCTCGTGGCACGCCGCTGACTCACCCATGACTCCCGGCTGCACGCCGCACGGCGGGCAGCAACGCTAAGGAACCGCATCATGATTGGCATCGACCGCCAGGCGATTTCCGACATCACCGCAAAGATTCTGCTCGAAGTGGGCGCGGTGCATTTCAACGCCGAAAAGCCGTACATCTTCACTTCGGGCTGGGCCAGCCCGGTCTACACCGACTGCCGCAAGCTGATCTCGTACCCGCGCGTGCGCCGTACGCTGATGGATTTCGCGGAAGCCGTGATCATCGAGGACGTGGGTTGCGAGCAGTTCGACACGGTCGCCGGCGGTGAAACCGCGGGTATCCCGTTCGCTGCCTGGATCGCCGACAAGCTGATGCTGCCGATGCAGTACGTGCGCAAGAAGCCGAAGGGTTTTGGCCGCAACGCCCAGATCGAAGGCGATCTGCCGGAAGGCTCGCGCGTGCTGCTCGTCGAGGATCTGACGACCGACAGCCGCAGCAAGATCAACTTCTGCAAGGCGCTGCGCGAAGCCGGCGCGAAAGTGAATCACGTGTTCGTGATCTTCCACTACGACATCTTCCCGGAGAGCCGTCAGGTGCTCAAGGACATCGACGTCCAACTGCACTCGCTCGCTACGTGGTGGGATGTGCTGCGAGTCGCCAAGCAGCAGAACCACTTCGACACGAAGACGCTGGACGAAGTCGAGAAATTCCTGCACGCACCGGCCGAGTGGTCGGGCGCGCACGGCGGCGCCACGTCGTTCCCGAAGGACTAAGTCCCTTGGCCATGCCAGTGGCAACGCGCGCAGTATTCGCTTGAGAGGCGAGGACGGTCAGCCCCCCAAAACGGCTGGCCGTTTTTTTATTGCGGGCTGGCCGTCGTTTGCCTGCGGGCTGGCCATTTACCTCATCTCCGATTTCGGAACGCACGGGAGGACCCCATGCTGGCTTCGGTCGTCGCCATCAGCGTCGGCGCTGCGCTCGGTGCGCTGCTGCGCTGGGCGCTGAGCGTACAGCTCAACACCATTCTGCCGACACTGCCCCTCGGCACCCTCACCGCCAACCTCGGCGGCGGCTATCTCATCGGCGTGGCCGTCGCGCTGTTCAGTCACATTCCGTCGATACCGGTCGAGTGGCGCCTGTTCATCGTCACCGGCTTTCTCGGTGGCCTCACGACCTTCTCCACGTTTTCCGCGGAAGTCACGACATTGCTGCGCGAAGGCCAGATCGGCTGGGCCTCGCTGATCGTCGTGGTGCACGTCGGTGGCTCGCTCATCATGACGCTCCTCGGCATGGCCACCGCCACGTGGCTCGTGCAATGGTTGCGCCCTGCCCTCTGATACCGGTGTGTCGACCGCTACCGCAACGGATTCAGGCGAGCAGCATCACGAGCTTCACGTCGTCATGTCCGGAGAGGCGGAACGTCACTTGAGCGAAGTCGATGTCGCCGCGCTCGGGATGATGGAATCCGCGTCGGCCGCCCTCACGCTCGACGACATCCTGCTGCGACCACAGCGCTGCGAATACCGGGCTCTCGCGTTGTAACGCGTCGGTGAGCGCACGCACGGGCGTGTCGTCCAGATAAGCGCTGCACTCGGCCCTGAACTCGGCGACAACGCGTCGGGCGCGACGCTCCCAATCCTGAATCAACGCACGCGCGCCGGCATCGAGGAAGATATAGCGCAACAGGTTCTTCGTGCCCGGGTTTCCCGATGCCGACGGCACATCGAGCCAGCCGCGAAAGATGTCGGCCGCAGCCTCGTTCCACGCGAGTACGTCCCAGCAGCGGTCGAGCGCATAGGCCGGCGCCGCCACCGCCGCGACAGCGGCCTGCACCTGTGCCGTCGCATGATGCGGCAACGGTTCGGCGCCGCGCTCCGGATCGCGTTTTCCGGCCAGATCGAACAGATACGCCCGCTCGGCACGGGACAGCCGCAGCGCACCGGCCACTGCCGCCAGCGCGCCGGCCGAGATCGATACCTCACGCGCCTGCTCGATCCATGTGTACCAGGTCGACGACAAACCGCACAGTTGCGCCACTTCCTCACGACGCAGTCCCGGCGTACGACGTCGGCCCATCGGCGGCAGACCGACGGCCGCAGGCGTCAGGCGCTCACGGTGCGCCCGCAGAAAGTCCCCGAGCGCGCGACGCTGACGCGCATCGTCTGCCGGCGACGAATGCGGCGGCACCGCGTCCTTCGAGATCGGGGGATATGAGGGCATGGGGGTAGTTTTCATACCAGGATAAATAGGTAACTTGTACCGGTATCGACGAGCCATTATCGTGAGAGCCATCGATGTCGCGCAAGCCCCCGGCGACGTACACTCAATCTGCAAGCCCGAGCCCTTGCGCTACGAACGAAGGAGACACCCGTGAGCCATCCCCCGCGCACTGCGTCCGCCCCGGCCCCCTCAGCCGAAGACGCCCATCATTCTCATAACGCCGTCGTCACCGGCCAGTTCGGCCCGCAGGCGTCGGCCTATCTGACGAGCGCCAACCACGCGCAGGGCGCCGATCTTGAGCAACTTGCGACGATTGCCCGCGCGTATCCCGGTGCGCAAGTGCTCGATCTCGGTTGCGGCGCCGGTCATGTGAGCTTCTTTACCGCACCGCACGTCGCGCGCGTCGTCGCCTACGATCTTTCCGCCGACATGCTCGGCGTGGTCGCCGGCGAAGCCGCCAAACGCGGCCTGTCGAACATCGACACGCATCTGGGCGCCGCCGAATCGCTGCCGTTCGACAACGCGACGTTCGATCTCGTCTTCAGCCGATACAGCGCCCACCACTGGGCGGACGTTGGCGCCGCGCTGCGCGAAATGCGCCGCGTGCTCAAACCGGGCGGACGTGTCGTGATCTGCGATGTCGCCTCCACCGGGCAGCCGTTGTTCGATACGTATCTCCAGGCCGTCGAAGTGCTGCGCGACACGTCGCACGTGCGCGATTACTCGAACGGCGAATGGCTGACGATGGCGGCGAATGCCGGGTTCTCGGTGGTGTCGCTCACACCGCGCACCCTCGAACTCGACTTCAAGACGTGGACGACGCGCATGCGCACGCCCGAGTCGATGCAGGTCGCCATTCGCGCGTTGCAAACGGCCATGGCAGACAGCGTTCGCGAACACTTCCGGATTCAGGACGACGGCTCGTTCACGCTCGACACGATGACGCTCGAACTGATCGCGGGTTGATTTCCGTCACACCGGGAAACTCTTCGCGCGACAAAAAAGGCGTTGCCTGAACCGACATCATCCGTCGTGTTCGGGCAACGCCCTTGCTGCACCTGGCACGCGTTTATTGCACGCGTGTCGGTCCTGCGCTGTCGTTCGCGCCGCTTATCTCGGCGGCATCTGCAAGCAGCGCCACATAGTGACGCAACGCCCTCGCGCGCGCCTGTTCGTAGAGTTGCGCTGCGATGCGCTCCGCCACGCGCTCGAACGGTGGCATGCGTCCCTTTACCCGCCGCTCGATACGCACGACGTGAAATCCGTAGCGCGTGTTCACGAGACGCGGCAGCACGCCGAGTCTGTCCCCGCAAAACAGTACCAGTTCGAACTCCGGGGCGCCGCTGCCGCGTGCGAGCATGCCCAGACTGCCGCCGTCGCGCGCCGACGGACAGTCGGACATGGTGCGTGCGACGGCCTCGAACGACGATGGCTCGGCGAGCACCGCATCGAGGGCGGACTGTGCGCGCGCCAACGTGCTCGACAGCGGCACGCCAGTGGTCAGCGCGAAAAGGATGTGACTCGCCTGCACCTTGTCGCCGATGCGGAATTGCCCGGCGTGATCGTGGAAATAGGCGCGACACTCGGCTTCGGTCGGACGGTGGACCTGCACGTCGCGCGTGAAGAGTGCATCGACGACAGCGTCGTCGCTCGCCGCCGCGTCATCGGCCAGCAAACGCAAATCGCGCGCACGCTGACGCAACAATTCCCGGCTCACGAGCGCACGTTGCGCTGCGGCTTCCGGATCGGCCGCGTCTCGATGTTGATCGATCTCATCGGCGACGCGGCGTGCGTCGATGACAATACCGTTGACCCTCAAAGACATGACGGACTCCACCAAAAACATTCACGGCGACGGCGCTCGTGCCGCTCGCCGGCCATCGACCTGCCATCGACCGGCGAGCGTGCGTGCCATCGTCAGAACGCGTTCTGAATACGACGATAGGCGCGCGCGAGCTGCACATTCGTGCGACTCACCGATTCGGAAAATTCGCGCGCGTCGACAGTCACTTTCGGAATGGTCGCGAGATCGGTCTCGCGGCTGATGTGTGTGGTCGAGGGGATGTAAAAATTCTCTGGAATGTCGCGCCCGTCGACCACGCTGTTGTGCCGTACCACCACGCCGTCGTGAACGACGCAGTTGAACAGCACCGAGTTGAAACCGATGAAGACGTTGTTGCCGATGACACACGGTCCATGCACGATGGAGCGATGCGCGATGGACGTGTTCTCGCCGATGGAAACGCGTGCACCGTCTTTCGAATGGATCACGACCCCGTCCTGAATGTTGGAATTGGCGCCGATCACGATCGGCTCCATCTTGCCGTGCTCATCGACCTCGTCGGCGCGCAGCACCGCATAAGGTCCGATGAAGACGTTCTCGCCGACGATGATCTGGCCGCACAAGATGGCCGTGGGATCGACAAACGAGGTCTCGTGCACCACGGGGTAGTCCCCGCGCGGATTCTTTCGCAACATGCTTGAGTGACTCCAGACCGCTCGCTCGTACGCCGGGCCACGACTCGGCATCGCGCAATGCGATGGCCGTGCCGATGCTGGCCACGTCGGAATACGCCCTGTGGGCGAGCGGGGGAAGGGAACACGGACGGGCGCCGTGATACAGACTCTCTCCCACCGCCGCGAACGGTATATCGATGTTGTAGGCGATGGGAGACAGAAACGCAAATGTCCGCGATGACGGTGCGAACTCCCGTTGCGCGCCGCACACACTGGTGTGCAGCGCGGGAAAAACTCAGTGCGTCGGACGCGTTGCCGTCGCCTGTGAATCGTTGGCGGTGCCCGTCGGACGACCACGCCAGTACCCTGCGAGAAGCGAGCCCGACAGGTTGTGCCAGACGGAGAACAGCGCCCCCGGCAGCGCCGCCAGCGGCGTGAAGTAGATCTTGCCCAGTGTGGCGGCCAGACCCGAGTTCTGCATGCCGACCTCGATGGCGAGCGTGCGGCAGATCGACTCGTCGAAGCCGAGCAGGCGCCCGCCCCAGTAGCCACCGAGCAGACCCAGCCCGTTGTGCAGGATCACGCCGACCATGACCAGCGGACCCACCGTCGCAATGTTGCCCTGATTCGCGCCGACCACCGCGCCGATGATCAGCACGATCGCCACCATCGACACCAGCGGGAGATAGCCCTCGATGGCGCGCACCACGCGACCGAAGAAGTGATTGATCAGCAGACCGGCGCCGATCGGCAACGCCACGATCTGAAGAATCGACATCAACATGCCCTCGACGTCCACCGCAATCGAGGCATCGACGTACAGACGCGTGAGCAGGGGCGTCGCAAACACGCCGACGAGGGTCGACATGGCGCTGATCGTGACCGAAAGGGCCACGTCGCCTCGGGCGAGATAAATCATGACGTTCGACGCCGTGCCGCTCGCTACGCTGCCCACAAGCACCATGCCCGCAGTCAGATCGGGGGGCATGTGCAGCACGCGTGCAATGATCCACGCTGCCAGGGGCATGACCAGATAGTGCAGCACCACACCCGCAACGATGGGGGCGGGACGCGTGAACACGCGCTTGAAGTCGTCGAAGGTCAGCGTCACACCCATCGCAAACATCACCACGGTGAGCAGTGCCGTGACGTGCGGGGTAATACCAGTGAAGCTGCCCGGCGAGAAGAAAGCGAAGACGGACAGCAGCGCTGCCCAAAGGGGGAACAGCCGGGTGACTCGGGCGATCATGAGAATCTCGGGCGCAAAAAGTTAATATTTTACTTATTTTGCGCAGACCACCCGTACGGGCGGTCTCCGAGGCATTGCCAGGGGCGGGTGCATGCGACGCACAGCACGCTGTGCGAAGTCGCTTCGCCGCTTCCCTCAACCCCATGCCGCCGCTCAAATTCATCGGAATATCGAGCGGCGCGCACATCGTCGACCCCTTGCCGAAACGCTTAGTCGCGCTTCGGTTTGCCCATCAGCAAGGCGCCGCCGGCACCGTCGCGCCGCGCCGGGCGCGGTCCGCGCTGACCGAAGTCGCCGCGCTCGCCACCGCCGCCCTGCCCGCGCGAGGCGCCCTGCCCCTGCCCTTGGCCCTGACGCGGCGCGGGTGCGCCCTGCGTGGTGCGCGCGGGTGCGCGCTGCGCATCGCCCTGGCGCTTGGCCGGTTGACGATGGCCGGCGCCGACGTTGCCGACGTTGATGGCGCTGCCGCCACCATTGCCACTATTGCCACCATTGCTGCCCTGACGGCCAGCACGATCGCCTTCACGACGCGGTTTCGCCTCACCGCCCTGACGCGGCGAGCGGCCGTCGTCACGCGGTTGGCGTGCGTCACGCGGCGCGCGCGCGGATTGACGACCCTCGTCGCCACCGCCACCGCCATTGCGAGCGCCACGACCGCCGCCCGCACCACGGCCACCGCCTTGCTGATTCTTGCGAATCGGTTGCGCTACGGCATGCGGGTCCGGCTCGAAGCCCGGAATCACTTCGCGATCGATGGTGCGTTTGATGAGACGCTCGATTTGCTGAAGCAGTTGATGCTCGTCCACGCACACGAGCGAGACGGCTTCCCCGTTCGCCCCCGCACGACCGGTACGGCCGATACGGTGCACATAGTCCTCCGCCACTTCCGGCAGATCGAAGTTCACCACGTGCGGCAGCTGGTCGATGTCGATGCCGCGCGCGGCGATATCGGTGGCGACGAGCACTTGCAGCGTGCCGCTCTTGAACTCCGCAAGCGCACGGGTACGCGCGCCCTGGCTCTTGTTACCGTGGATGGCGAGCGCCGGAATGCCGCCCTTCGTCAATTGTTCCGCCAGACGATTCGCCCCATGCTTGGTGCGCGTGAACACGAGTACCTGGAACCAGTTGTGCTCGCGCACGAGGTGTTCGAGCAACTCGCGCTTGCGGTCACGGTCGACCGGGTGGATCTTCTGCGCGACGGTCTCGGCCGTCGTATTGCGACGGGCGACTTCGATCAGCGCGGGCGACTTGAGCAGGCCGTCGGCCAGTTGTTTGATTTCGTCGGAGAAGGTCGCCGAGAACAGCAGGTTCTGACGCTGGGCGGGCAGCGCCGCCAGCACGCGACGGATATCGCGGATGAACCCCATGTCGAGCATGCGATCCGCTTCGTCGAGCACGAGAATCTCGACGCCGGACAGATCCACGGTCTTCTGCTGCATGTGATCGAGCAGGCGGCCCGGTGTGGCGACAAGAATGTCGACGCCACGCGAGAGTTGCTTGACCTGCGGCACCATCGACACGCCGCCGAATACGGTCATCGACGTGAGACGCAGATACTTGCCGTATTGCGTGACGCTTTCCTCGACCTGCGCGGCCAGCTCACGCGTGGGCGTGAGCACCAGCGCGCGTATCGGGCGCTTGCCGTTGGCAGCGGCCGGACGGGCACGCGCGGACAGCATTTGCAAGATCGGCAGCGTAAAGCCTGCCGTCTTGCCCGTGCCGGTCTGTGCGCCGGCGAGAAGATCGCCGCCCTGCAGGACGGCGGGAATCGCTTGCAGTTGAATCGGAGTCGGCTGCGTGTAACCGAGATCGGCTACCGCACGCAGGATGTCGGCCGACAGGCCGAGCTTTTCAAAAGACATATAAAGACCAATGCGCGGACTCCACGATGTGTGTCCCCGCGCGTATCGATGTTGTTTGTTCTTGATGGAATGCCCGCGTCGGGCGTGCGACGCGCATCGCGCTCATCCGGGCGACGCGTCTGAAGACGCCAGCAAGACGACCCGCCGGCGAATGAAACTCTGCGGCTTGGCGGGGCAGACCGTCGCGGGTACGGCCGTGTCTTGAAAGCGCGTAGTTTACCATGCGCCCCTGCTCAAGTCAGTCGACATTGCATGGGCACCGCGCCTTACATGCCGGTAAGGATGCATCACCTGCCCGCTATACACTGACGTCTTTACTCCGACGTCATCTGCGTTCGCCCGGAGACACGCATCCCGTGAAATTCGACCTGATCGATCTGCGCCTGTGCCTGCTGGTGGCCGACGCGGGCAGCATTACCGCCGGCGCCGAGCGCGCCCATCTGACGCTGGCCTCCGCGAGCGCGCGCATTCGCGGGCTGGAGGAGACGCTGGGCGTCGCCCTTTTCATGCGCCATCGCCAGGGTGTCATTCCCACGCCCGCGGGGCGCGCCCTGCTCGCTCACGCCCGTCGCGTACTCGCGCAGATCGAACAGCTGCGTGGCGAGCTGGGCGAGTACGCGGCGGGGCTCAAGGGCAACGTGCGCATCGCCTCCAACACGGTCGCGATGTCGGAATTTCTGCCCGACCTGCTCGGCGCGTTTCTGGCCGAGCATCCGAACGTCGAGATCGCGCTGCGCGAGCAGACGAGTCCCGCCGTGGTGCAGGCGGTGCTCGAAGGTGCTGCGGACATCGGCGTGGTGTCGGACTGGATCGAACTGGCGGGGCTGGAAACGGTACCGTTCCGGCAGGACCGGCTGGTCGTCGTTACGCCGCCGGACCATCCGCTCGCCACACAAGCCTCACGCGCCTCCCGCGCCGGCGTGGCTTTCATCGACGTACTGGACGCCGAGTTCATCGGCTTGCCCGAACAAAGCGCGCTGGCCGAACATCTCGACGGGCACGCCAAACGCGCGGGACGCGCGTTGCGCTATCGTCTGCGTCTGCGCGATTTCGACAGCCTGTGCCGCGCCGTGGCAGCGGGCGCGGCGCTGGGCATCGTGCCCCTGAGCGCCGCGCGACGTTGTGCCGCAACGCTGGGCATCGGCATTGTGCCGCTCGCCGATCCGTGGGCGCTGCGTACCCTGGTGCTGTGCGTACGCGAGCGTGACGCATTGCCCGTCTATGCACGGCAACTTCTGGACTGTCTGCAAGCCACACCGGCGCACACGGACGTCGACAACGATACCGGCGCCCCGGCGAGCGCCGCCCCAAACGACAACGGCACGGCGTAATTGCCGTGCCGCTGTGCTGCGGTGCTGCTGTGCTGCGGTGCTGCTGTGCTGCGGGTGCCGTTGCCGCCCGCCGTTACATCGCCGCCGGTCTCGACGCCCCACGACCGCGCAACAACGCATACAGGATGATCGCGCCGAACGTCGCGCACCCGATGCCGCCAAGCGAGAAGCTACCGAACTTCAGCGTGAAGTCGCCCGCGCCCAGCACCAGCGTCACGGCCGCCACGATCAGGTTGCGGTTGTCCGAGAAGTCCACCTTGTTCTGCACCCAGATACGCGCGCCCGCCACGGTAATCAGACCGAACACCACGATCGACACGCCGCCGAGCACCGGACCGGGAATCGTCTGGATGATCGCGCCGAACTTCGGCGAGAAGCCGAGCACCAGCGCAATGACGGCCGCCACCGCGAACACCAGCGTCGAGTAGATCTTCGTGACGGCCATCACGCCAATGTTCTCGGCGTACGTGGTCACGCCCGTGCCGCCGACGCTGCCCGACACGATGGTCGCCAGCCCGTCGCCAAGGAAGGCGCGGCCCATGTAGGGGTCGAGGTTCTGCCCCGTCATGGCGCTCACGGCCTTGATATGTCCCAGGTTCTCGGCCACCAGAATGATGGCGATCGGCGCGAGCAACACCATGGCTTCCGGCTTGAACACGGGTGCCGCGAAGTGCGGCAGGCCGAACCACGCGGCGTTGGCCACGATGGAGAAGTCGATCGGCTTGCCCAGCCCCATGCCGTTCGTCAGCACGGCGTAGAGCACGTAGGCGAGCAGCAGGCCGACGAGAATCAGCAGGCGCTGCACCATCCCGCGCGCAAACACCGCCACAAGCCCCACGCACAGCACGGTCGCGAGCGCCATCCACGTGTCGAAGCTGGTGGCGGACACGCCCTTGACCGCCACCGGCGCGAGGTTCAGACCAATGACCGCGACCACGGCGCCGGTCACGACCGGCGGCATGAGCGCTTCGATCCAGCGCGTGCCGACGGCCATCACAATCAGTCCGATGATCGCGTACAGCACGCCGCAGGCGATGATTCCGCCGAGCGCCACCGGAATATTCATGTTCGGTCCACTGCCTGCGTAGCCCGTCACGGAAATGACCAGGCCGATGAAGGCGAAGCTGGAGCCAAGGTAGCTGGGCACGCGGCCGCCGACGAGCACGAAGAACAGCAACGTGCCGATGCCCGACATGAAGATCGCCAGGTTCGGGTCGAAGCCCATGAGCAGTGGCGCGAGCACGGTCGAGCCGAACATGGCGACCACGTGCTGCACGCCCATCGCGATGGTCTGCGGCCAGGCAAGACGCTCATCGGGCGCGATCACGCGCCCGGAGGCCGTGTCCTGTTGCCGCCACTTCGGGAAGTAACCCTCTGCCATTTTTGATCTTCTCCTGTCTGTCGTGACGTCTCGTGGGCCCCGCGCCGCCGCGTCCGGCTGCCATGGCCGGACAAGCGATACGGGAAAAATTCGGGAAAAAAGCTGGCCGCAGTGTACGGAGCGCCCGCACGGAAGGCAAGGCGAGAAAGCATGCATGGGCGAGACGTCGGCCCGAGTAGCGAACTTGATGGGCCTGGCGGCCCCAGCGAACCTCAGCGAACCTCAGCGTTTAGCGAGCCCCTGGAGAATCACGTCGGCGAGCGCGGTGTAGTTTCCGTCGAAATGATGCCCGCCGGGCATCTTCACGATCTGCACCCGTCGGGGATCGAGCCCCGGGCAGTTGCTGTCGTCCTCGTCGGCGCCGTAGACGCACATCGCCATGCCGTCGGGCAGACGTTCGACTTCGGGCCGGATCGGCAGGCCGTTCTGGCTCGACATCACCCAGTTGGTCATGCGGAATTCGAAGTCGGCCTTTTGCCCGAGGCCCATGAGGACGAGCAGCCCGACGCGCTCACGGGCCATCGGCGGCAGGCGATTGACCATGAACGGCAGCACGTCGGCCCCTTGCGAATAGCCGATGAGGATCGCGCGCTTCTTGTTCCAGCGCGTCTGATAGAAGCGCATGAGACGGTCGATGTCGAGCGCGCCGGACGCCGGCGTGCGCGCCGACCAGAAGTAACGCAGCGAGTCGACCCCCACGACCGGAATGCCGTGCGCCGCGAGTGCCGCGGCGACATCGCGGTCCAGACCGGCCCAGCCACCGTCGCCGGACAGCAGAATGGCAAAGGTGTCGGCCAGGTTGGCAGCGGGTTTGGCGGTCGCCGGGACCTCGATCACCGGCAGATCGGCCACGGCGGCCGGCGGTCGCGCCGTGCCTGCAATGTGGTGCGCGTTCATGCGCCGGAAGGCGTTCTTGTACTGCGTCACCCAGTCCGCCAGCACGGGCGTGGCGGAGGTGCCGGGGGTACCCGAGGTGCCGGAGGTGCCCGAAGCGTCCGTCGTTCCACTGGTATCCATCGCCCCGAGACTGCCCGCCAGCCCCCCCACGAGCCAGCTCGAATTCGGGGTGCGTGCGGCGAACGCCTGCGCAACGTGATCCGGACAACGCGGAGCGCGTCCCGGGCTGCCGGGTCCGGCGGCCGGTCCGCCCATCGCCAGCCAGGGAGCGCTCATGACCGGCGCGGGCAGCAAGCGCATGGGCGCGCCCCCAGCCGTGTGGGTAATGCCGCGCGCGAAATGCACACCCTCGCCCTGGCACAGCGGACGGGCCATCGGCAGGACCGGGCAAAAGTCGACCGACAGCGCACCGGAGAACGTGTCGTTGCCGGCCTGCGCCAGCATTGCATAGGCGAACGTACCGCCCACGCCGTCGCCGACGAGAATGGGCGGCGTATAGCCGGGCAGCCGCACGGACGCCTCGACCCATCGCCCGAAGTTGTCGAGATCGCCCGCCGCGTAGACGCACGCGATGTTGTCCTTCGTGTAGTTCGCCATCAGGCGCGCGGTGTCGATTCCGGCCACCAGCGCCCCCGTGTCGGCCAGCGCACGGGCCATGCGCTCGGCACGCGGCGTCCAGCCGTCGTCGTCGGAGAAGAACAGCACCGTGGCGTTCGGTTCGCCTTGCGGGCGGAAAATCGGCACGTTCTCGAAGCGGCCATGCGTCATGATCTCGGGCGCGGCGTTCGTGCCGGTCGCTGCACTCCGAAATGCCGCAGCGCTCGCGGCCGCTGCGGCGGCCTGCGGCATGACGGGCGCCGGGGCGCTGGTGTCGGCAGCGGGCGATTGCGCAACGGGTCCCGCCTTAGGCGCCGGCTTGAGCACGTTGAGGGGGTTGCTGCGCGCGTGCGTTGAACTCGACGTCTGCGCCAACGCCGGGGACGACGACATCGTGAGGGTCAGTGCTGCCGTGGCTGCCATGGCTGCGGCCCCCGGTGTCAGGCGCATTGCCGCGCGGCGCATCCGGGACGGGCGGCGCACTCCCCTCGGGGATACCGTCGGTCCGTCATCTGCCTTCCCATGTTGTGCCATCGTGTTCCCCGTCATTTCGCAATCATTCCTTTCCAGCCACCGCCGACGAGCGACGCCACGTCGGCCAGCGTGAGCATCGGCGCGATGCCGCCGGGCGTCATCAGGTAACGCGTCTCCCATTGCGGATCGAACTTCTCCTTGAAGCTGCGCAGCCCACGGAAGTTATAGAAGCGCGCGCCGTGGGCGAACATCATTCGTCCGAAACGATGCCAGCGGGGCGCGAGCTGATGCGTCTGCATACCGGACATCGGCGCCATGCCAAGGCCGAAGCGCTGGTAGCCCTGTGCCTTGAAGTGGAGCATCAGCTTCGCAAAGAGGAAGTCCATCGTGCCCGGCGGGGCATCGGGCACCTGCCGCATGAGGTCGATGCTCGCCTCGATGCGCAGCACGTCGGGGCACATCAGCGTGGCGAACGCCACGAGCCGGTCCTCGCGCCGCACGAGCGCCACGGGTTGGCGCAGAACGTAGGCGTCGTCGAAGGCGCCCAGCGAGAAGCCCTTTTCTCGCGTGTGCTGGCGGGCGAGCCACGCGTTCGATACCCGACGCATTTCCGCAAGATGCGGCGCAACGCCTTCGGGCGGCACGATCTCCAGCGTCAGACCTTCGCGCTCGCCGCGTGTCACGCCGTGACGCAGGTTCGCACGGCGCGAACCCTGCAACCCGAATTCCGGCAAGGAAACGAACGCCTCCTCGCCAAGCTTGAACGCGCGAAGCCCGGCGTCGATGTAGAGCGGCAGCGCGTGCGGACGTGTCTTGTAGAACGCGGCGCGCCCGCCGTGGGCATCGGCCAGTTCGATGAATCGCCAGATCAGCTCAGGCCACTCCTTCTGGTCGCCGACCGGGTCCGAGAGCGAGACCCACGAGCGGCGATGCTTCGCATACATGATGAAAGCATTGCCGGACGGCGAGAACAGGAAACTCTTGTCGCCCATGAGCGCGAGACACGCATCGGCAGCGGGTTGCTTGCGAATGACGGCCATGGCCCGCGCCAGCTCCGCCTCGGTGGCGGGCACCATCGCGCCCGGCGACTGCCGCAGCAGTTGCCATAGCGACAGGCCCAGCCCGATGACGGCAACGACCATGAGCGCACGCATCGAGCGCGGGGCGTCGCCGTCGAACGTGAATTGCCACCAGAGTTGATTGGCGTATCCGACGCGTCGGTACGACATGAACATCAGCCACGTACACGCGCCCAGGACCGAGAGCACCGCGATGATCCATCCCGGCTCGAACGATTGCGTAAAGAGCGAAGAGCGGCGGTCGAATTGCTTGCGCGAGACCAGCAGCAAGGTCGCGAGCACGGCCAGCACGAAAAACTCCGACCATGCGATGCCTTTCGGAATTGCCAGCACCGCGGCAATGACGGTGAGGCCGAGGGAGCCCCACCATGCGGCGTCGAGGCGGTGCAGCAGGCCGCGCGCAAGGAACAGCATCGACAGACCGGCCACGCTGCCCAACAGGTGCGAGACTTCGACAAGGAACAGCGGCACGTGGCGGCGCAGGAAATCTTCGGCGTCGCGTGTGGCCGGCGTGACACCCGAGATCAGCAGCATGACGCCCGCGACGAGCGTGAGTGCGGCCAGAATGCCGGGAAAAAGGCGCACGGCAGCCCGACCGATGGGAGCCGCAGGGCCCTGCCGCAGCTCGAATCCGGCGAGCAGACACGCCGCGAGTATCAGCGGCAGCAGGTAGTAGATGCCGCGATAGAGCACCAGCGCACCGGCAACCTGACTGATCGGCGCGTGCCCATTCGTCGCGAGGAGAATCACCGCCTCGAATACCCCCACGCCCCCCGGCACGTGACTGAGTACGCCCAGTGCCATCGCAATGGCATAGAAGACGACGAACGTCGGCAGATCGACCACGCCCGCCGGCAACAGGCACCACAGGGCGGCGGCCGCCATGCCGAGATCGGCCGCGGAGATGAGCAACTGGCGCAGCGCCAGACGCAACGGCGGCAGCGGCATCGACCAACGGCCGAAGACGACGACGCTGCGCCTGCGCGCGCACAGTGCCAGAAAGGCGGCAGCGCCGGCGAGGAGCAGCACGGCGAAGAGTTGCAGCATCCACGCCGGAATCGGTACCAGTGCGGACACGCGCGACGCGCCCCATAACATCCCGAGCGAGCCGAACACCGTCATGCCGAGGCCGAACGCGCCGGCGTTGAACGCTACGGCCTGCGCGACCTTCGATGCGTCGATCCCGGCGGCAGCGTACATCCGCATGCGCACGGTGCCGCCCGTGAGCACGCCCAGACCGACCGAGTTGCCCAGCGCGTAAGCAATGAACGATGTCAGTACGACCGTCGAGCGCTTGACTTTGGCGCCCGCAAACGCGAGCCCTGAGATGTCGTAGCCAGTCAACGCGGCGTAGCTCGCCAGCGTTGCCAGCATCGCCAGCACCAGACGCGTGACGGGCGTGTCGTGGATCGCCGCGATCACGTTGTCGTAATGCACGTGTCGCAGCATGTGGTGAAGCGCATCGAAAACGAACAGCCCGAGCAGCAGCACGCCAGCGGCGATCAGCCACGGACGTGCGGCACTCCAGGGAAAGCGTCGGATCAGGCGCAGGGGCGCGGGCAGCGAGCGCCAGGCCGCTTCGACGGGGGACGGCCCGGCCGGGTGCACGGCAGGCGCTCCTGCAACGTCAGCATCGTCCCCGCCGCCGGCGTGGGTGGCAGCGGCTGACCCTGCGCTGACCGCAGAAGGGGGCAAGGGTGAAGAGGCATCGGCATCGGCGGGCCGGCTCGGGCGCGCACGGGGCGGTTCAGTCATGTTTCGGTCGATCCTTCGGCCGGCACGACGTCGTTTGCGAGACGCCGCCCCTACGGCCTGTGGGCGAGTCGGAGCCTGTCTGTCTTGGGAGATAGCTTACACCGCGATGCGTAACAGGTCTTGTCGGTGCGCCGCTGACACGCCTGTCGCCCCACGACCTTCCAACGACAGCAAAGCCTTGCGCCGCGGGCCTCTGACGCCGATCTCTCACGATATGAGGCATTTCCGGGTCCGCCTTCGACGTAACGGCTCTCGACGGTGCCGCGCGGCATGCGGGATGTGCCGCGGCGATTGCGCCCGTCTATTGAGAAAATAGCGCGATATATGCAACTTAATGTAAAATGCGCGGGTTTTATTGGGTATTTACCCGAAGTTTTCCTAAACTTCGATCTCGAATATCGCCGCAGTGCGGCACGTGTGCACTCCGAACCATTCCGACTCCGAAGAGAGTCCTGAAGCGAAACGCTTCACGGTTCGAAGTGGGTGCACGGGGGGAGTGAATCAATGAACGTCGAACGGCATCGCCGTCCGGCAGGGGCACGTTTCACCGGGCAGTTGGCCATGCATCGCCGTTCGCATGCCATTGCGCGAGCTATGGGGCAATGCGTCGCGTCTGCACGCCGTGTTGTCCTGACTATCCTGCTGAGCACTACCACGCTGGTGAGCGCGGGCCTCGCGCTCGCGCAGACGCCATCCGGCGCGTCGGGGCCCGCCGCCGCCGCAGCGAGCGCCAACGGGGCGGTCGTCGCACTGCCGTCATCGGGTCCGGCCACGGCGATCCGGCCAGCCGTGCCGATCGGGCAGTCGACTATTGCGCAGGGCGTGGCGCAGATCAAGGAGCGCTACAACCTCTCGCATGTCTGGCTGCGTACGGAGTCGGACAACGGCGTGGCGCTCGAAGCCGCCACGCCGGGTGACGATGTGCAGCAATTGCTGCCGGTCGCGAGCTTGTCGAAATCGGTCACGGCCATCGGGATTGCATTGCTCGTGCAGCAAGGCAAGTTGTCGCTCGATGCCAGACTCGGCGACTTGCTCGACGCCTATGCGAAGCAACATGGCAAGCCGCTCGATCCGTCGCTGCGAGAACTCACGGTGCGGCGCCTGCTCGCCCATCGGGCGGGCCTCGCGACCAATGGGTTCAACGATCCGGTCAATGGCCTGTTCAGTGGCCTGGCGATTCGGCGAGTGGGCGGCAGCGCGGACTTCTTCAATTATCTCGACGCGGGCGACGCCAGCCACTCGAGCGGCAAATCCGACTTCGTCTACTCGAACGTCTCGTACCTGCTGCTCGGTATGGTGATCGAGGCGGTGTCCGGCGAGGACTACAAGGATTTTTGCCAGACCGCCATCTTTGCGCCGCTAGGCGTCACTGATGCGAAGCTGCCCGACAACTGGCGTCTGCTCGCGCCGTTCGCCGGCTGGCAGATGTCCACGGGGGCGCTGCTCAAGGTGTGGCGCGTGTTCGACATCCGGCGCCCGACGCTGCTCACGGAGAAAACGCTTCGCTCGTTGCTGCTCGACAAGCAGGCCGGTCCGGTAAATTCGGATCGCGATGTGTTTTACACGCTTGGCGTGTTCCTGCTGGCGGGGGCGGGAGACCGCAGTTATCGCGTCAGCCACGACGGCATCGCCGATTTTTTCCGCACGCAGTCGACGTATTACACGGTGGTGGAGAAAACGGTGCCGGGCGACAGTTGGGCCATTGTGGTGTCGCCGATTCCGTCGCGCAGCCAGTTCGGGGCGCTCCAGCGCGACGTGCGGCGGATCATTCGTCAGGCGCGTCTGGTGCCTTGACGTCACGCCTTTCCCCGCTGTCATGGCGATCGCCGAAGTCGCACACCAACGTTCCGGCGACGAGCGCGCGTTTTTGCAGCGCGCTCAGTTGCTTGACGCGGTATTCCGCGCGGGAAGCTGCCGAGCGATCGGCAAACGGCAGCGACAACAAAATGCGCAACGGGCGATACGCCCGCGTAAAGCGCGCCCCCTTGCCCGCCACATGCGCCGCATACCGCGCGTCCACATCGATCGCAATGCCGGTATAAATGCGCCCGCCCGCACATTCCAGCAGGTAGAGATGCCAGGGTTTGGGGGCGGCGGGGATTTCTGCTTCCATTGCCGCCTCGTTCGCTTCGGCCTTCGTTTCCAACCCATTTCCCCGTTTCAATCGGCAACGCCGTCTTCAGCTTGCCCTTCGCCGAATGCCCGGCGTACGGCGTCGACAATCGCGTCGCTCAGGTCTGCCGACGCGATGACGGGAAAGTCCTTGCGCAACTTGTTCGACACGTCCCAGTGATTGTCCTTCACCGATCGAATAATCCGGTCGATATCGGAATTGGGCCCGTCGACGACTTCCTTGACGAAGGCGCGCGCACGGTCCCATGTCTGGAGTAATTGGGCTTCGTTGCGCATTTCGGTACCGATCGTCAGATCGATCAGGCCGCCAAGATACTCGACGTGCGCGGTCAGGTCGAGATATCGCCAGACATGGGCCGCTTGCGCGTATGCGGAAAAGGAAAAATTGGACTGGACACCGTCCTCGTACGTCTCGGTTCGTCCGAAGCTCGCGGAAACGCCGAACCGGCGCATGAACGGCCTGGAAATCACTTCCAGGACCTGATCGTAAGCGGCCAATGTTTGCGCCTTGCTGGTGATGGCCGCGGACACCGGCAGCACGAATGGACGCGGCACCGCGCCATCGCGACGCAGAACGTCGTTGATCAGGAATCGATGCGTACGCCCGTTGCCGTCGGCAAACGGGTGAATATAGACAAAGCCGAATGCCACGATCGCCGCGCGAGCGATCGACGCATCGGCAAATCCGGGCCTTGGCGCCGTCAGCGTCAGAAAGGCTTCCAGACCCCGAAGCATTTCCGGCACATCGTCCCAATGCGGCGCAATGTAATGGATCACATCGCGAAACCCTTCCGTGGTACCAACGAAAACCGGCGATTTGCGCAGGCCGAAGGTTTTGAGGGTCGTCAGGTCGCCGATGATGGCGTGCTGCAATTCGGTCAGCGCATCCGCCGACAGCGGATTCGGCGACTGACCGATTTCCGACTCCATTACCGACGCAAATCGCTTGATACGATCCGTTTTGTCGTGCTCGTGTTCGATCTCGAAACTCGCGCGGCTTTCCTTGAGCGTGAGCCACACCGCGCTGCGGCGCAAGACGTCCGCGCCGTACTCGGCCTGCAAGGCGTCCAGTCGACTCGCGCAGTCATATGCCTGTACCGACGCTACGGCTTTCGTGCGTCGGAGCGTGGGGCAAAAGAACCGGGTGCCCGGAAGATTGTCGCGTACGCGCCAGCGAACGCTATTGGCAGGGGACGCACTGACAAGGTAATCGTCAGCGCTAATGGCATCGACGTATTTACACGCGGGCAACGGGGCGAGGCCGGTGAGCGTTCTGTCCGTCATCCATTCGAAAAGAAATCCCGCCCGTCGGGCATATTGCCCGGTGCGCTCCGCATTGATCCAGGCGACCAGCTCGGCTTCCGGTATGACATCGAATAGTCTGGCCAGCAATTCAAGAAACACGCCCTCGTGCTTGAGCGCGAATGTCAGGTGGCCACCCAAGGTGTCCTCCGGCCGGTATACCGGTGGCAGGATCTGATGTACGGTGCTCCCTTGTATGAGGGTCCGTCGGGTCGGACCGATTTCGCTTTCGACGGCGTACGGCTGCACTGGCGAGACGCCATATCGCTGCGCCAACCATCGGTATCCGATCCACGACGGGGTCACGTCAACCTCTTCAGAATGAATGTCGGTCGGGGACGCCGACTCGCCGTCCGAAATGCGGCCCGAATTGCCGCCCCCTACTGCCGTTACCGCACTTCGAATAAATTTGTCCCAGAGCAAATAATTTACTCCCAAAACCGCCAGTGTCGAATAAAAAACACCCCAAACAATCTGTTATCAAAAAATTTTACCGATAGTTTTTTGCCTATCCCGCGCCCGTACGCACGCTTGGCCTAGTCATCCTTGCGTGGTGGGGAGCGAGAATCGGACAAGTCATATGCGACGTCGTCATGAATGACTTCGCCGCCCCCGGCCCAACACCATAACCACAAGCGCCATGACCGAATCTGCTGCACCGCAGGCCCCACATTCCTCACAGCCGTCCGACGTCGCGCGTCGCGAGCGGTTGCGCTCACGTCTGAAAGCGCTAGGGGGTTACGCCGCCTATGTCGCGCTCGCGCTCGCGTTGTGGGCGGCGAGCCATGGCAGTCCCGCGCTCGGGTTGTCGCCCACGGCCGCGCAAGCCGCCGTACTCGTGCTGTTCACCATCGGCGCGTGGGCGTTCGGGCTGTTCCCGGAGCCCGTGACCACGCTCACGTTCTTCCTGCTCGCCGTGCTGCTTCACGTCGCAAAGCCGGAAGTCATCTTTGCCGGATTTCACTCGGCCGCGTGGTGGCTGGTCTTCGGCGGCGCCGTCACCGGGCTTGCCGTGCGCACGACAGGGCTCGGCACACGACTCGCATCGACGGTGTTCGCGCTCAGGCGACCGACCTACCCGCGGTACGTCACATCCGTGATGATCGCCAGCGTCGGCCTCGCATTCGTCATGCCTTCCACGACCGGGCGTATCCTTTTGCTCATTCCCATCGTGCTCGCGCTGGCAGATCGCATCGGACTCACCGAGGGACGGCGCGGGCGCACCGGACTTGTGATGACGGTCGCGGCCGGCAGCTACATGCCTCCGACCACGATCCTTCCCGCCAACATTCCGAACAGCGTGCTGATGGGCGCGGCCGATTCGTTCTATGGCGTGAAGCTTCATTACGCGCCGTACCTGCTGCTGCACTTCCCGGTGCTCGGCGCGCTCAAGGCGGTGATTCTCGTCTGGGTCATCTGTCGCCTGTTTCCGGACGACGGTCCACTCGCGAGCCCGACCACCGCAACGCCACCGCCGCTCACGGCCGATGCGAGGCGCCTGGCCATCCTGCTCGCGCTGGCCCTCGCAGGCTTCGCGACCGACGCGTGGCATGGCATCTCTCCGGCATGGATTTCGGTGGCGGCGGCCATTCTCTGCCTGTTGCCGACGATTCACATCGTCTCGCCGAAGACCTTCTCGGATCAGATGCAGATCACGCCGCTCATTTACGTTGCCGGCTTTCTGGGGGTCGGTGCTGTCGTAGCGGACACGGGACTGGGAGAAAAAGTGGCGCGCCTTTGTCTGGACGCCGTAGGCATGGTGCCCGGCACGCCGGTCGTCAACGCCGCCTGGCTCATCGCCATCGGTGCGGCCATCGGGCTCGTTGCCACGCTGCCGGGACTGCCGGCGGTACTCACACCGCTCGCGGGCCAGCTCTCCAATGCGAGCGGCCTCCCGCTTTACACCGTGCTGATGCTGCAAGTGCCGGTGTTCTCGACCGTACTGCTGCCGTATCAGAGCCCGCCGATGATGATCGCCATGCACCTGGGAGGCGTCGGCATGCGCGATGGCACGCGCTTGACCGTCGTCATGACGGCCATCACGCTCGTGCTGTTGTTTCCGCTGGATTATGTGTGGTGGCGGGTGCTCGGCATGTTGCCGTGACCCGGTGAGGTGGAGACGGAGGTGGGCGAGGCGGCAGAGGCAGAGGCAGAGGCAGATGAAGACGTGCCGTGCCCGCCCATGTGCCGCGTGGGTACGCCATGTTGCACCCGACAGAACACGAGCCAGCGATCGCCGTCTTCGTCCCGCCAGACTGCGCCTTCGCGCTCGAGAATCGTCCCAAGGCGAACGCGCATCTCGCGCAGCTTCGGATCGCTCACGCCAGGCAGAATCATGCCTCGTACATAACTGAGATGTGGGACGGTGCGCAGAAGCGTGCGTACGAGTTGGCAAAAACGGCGCACGGCATGCTCGCTCGAACGCGCGCCCTCATCGAGCCGAAAATCGGTGATCGTCAGCACGTATCCTGCCGCCCGCTTTTCCAGGCGATGACATAAGGACAACTCGCCGTTCTCGACACGTTGCCCCATTTCGACATGCATGCGTTCGCAGACTTCCGTGCGCGCCGTGAAACGGTGAGTTCGGAAAAATGCCGCAACGGCGCGCTCGCAGACTGTCATGGGTTCAGCGAATCACGTCGTACATCTTCGTGACCTGTTGGCCGATCATGCCGTACATCGAGCGCGAGACGTCCCGAATGTCGGCGCTGGTGGCATCGATGCGCTGGCGCAACCGCTCGTTGGTGCGACGCGTCTCCTCCGTGAGCGACATCTCGAACTCCCCCAGTACATCGTTGTCGCGACCCGCGAGCGAATCGTCGTTGGAGACCACGTCGAACGGCGACTTCACGAACTGGCTCACGCCCTTGGTCGTCTCGCCAACGGCCGTGCCGACCACGCGCAGTTTGCCCAGCTCCCCGCCGAATCCCGCAGCGCCCGAGCCCACACCCCCGACCAGCGAGAAGCTGCCCGAGACGATGCCGCCGATTGCCGACATCAGGCCGGCGTTGTAGTGCGACCGGTTGGCGTTGTACTTTTCGGTGCGCGCCGTCACGCCGCGCTCGAAGACCATGGCGTCGTGACGGGTCCGGTACGCCTGGTCGGTATTGCGTTCGGCAACGCGCATCGCGAGGAACAACGCGATGAGCGTCTGCGCCGACTGAAGCCCGTCCATTTGTTCGGTAATGCGCGCACTTCGCGTCGCCTGTGCCCGCGTGTTTTCCCGCGATGTGCCGATTGCGTCGATTGTGTCGATCGTGCCGATTGCGGCGCGCTGCGCCAGCGCGCGGCTTGTATGGCCCATGCCCAATGTCATCGTCATATATGCTCCCAAAGTGAGTGACGCGGCTCGCGCCGCGCCGTTGGACCCGAACGGTGTTATGCCGTCAGGCGCGCGCCGCCGACGCCGCCATCCGGATACGCATCTCGCCAGTCTTCTGCACCTGCTCGCCCGCGCTGAGCGCGATGTCGTTTTGCTGCCCCACGAGCGTCTCCATGCGCTTGGCCGTGCGCTTCTTGTCGTCGCCGTTCATTTCCAGCAGCATCTGCAACCAGAGCATGTCGACGGACAGATCGCGGGCCTCGTTCTGCAACTTCGCCCGCTGCACCCCCACAATGCCCTGCCCCAGCCCATTGGCCCCCGCGAACGTGGCACGAATAGCGTGCGACAGCGACCAACTGCCGCGCGCGAGCGCGAAATAGCCCTGCGTATTCATGCGCGACGTGAACGACCGCGTCAGCCCTTTGGCCGTGACCGCCTTACCGCGCGCGACTTGTCTGGCCGCCGTTTTCGCGACCTTGTCGAAGGCCCGCGACGCCATCTTCTCGATCATCTGCTGGGTAAATTGCTCGGCCATGCGGTTAAAGCCCGCCTTGACCAAACGGCGGGCGCTTTGCGTGCCGCTCTGAAGCAACGATCGGCCCACGCGTTTGCCGACTTCGTTGCCGACCACGTAACCGATTTCGGAGACCACACGCGTCCTGATCGCGCTCACGGCGGCCTTGTCGCCAGACTTCACCGCCTGCTCCAGCGCTTCGGCCGCCCCGGCCTTGAACACCCGGCTCGCAGCTTTGGTCGTTGCCCGCTTGGCGAGAAAACCCTTCACCGACGAGCCGAAGCCAACCACCATGCCCAGCATCTGGAACGCGAGTTGGGCGTGGCCCCATTTGGCGGCCTCTTTCTCGTGATACGCGGCGTTCTTTGGATCGGCCAGCGCCATGGTCTTGTGATACGCGGCACCCATTCCCGCGATGCCCGCGCCGACGTCCGCGACGCCCCCCGCGATCATCATCGGATTCATGGTGAGCACGCCAGTGACCACTTTGACGGCGCCCACCACGACATCCACCGCCGCGATGATCCAATCGAAAATCACGCCGAAGATGCCGCCCTTGCGGGCCTTGTTGGCATCCTCCGCCTTGGCGTCCATCTGCTCGCGGTACTTCTGAATGTCCTCCTGACGCAGCTTGTCCTGCCGCTCGGCGAGCAATTCCAGCGCACGTTGCGTCGATTTCGCGGTGTCGCCGAGCGAATCCATGGCGATCATCGAGGCCATCATCGCGAGCGTTGACGGATCGACGTTTTCCAGCGCAGCGAGACTCGCGCTACCTGCCGGGTTCGACGATCGCAGGGCCTTCGCCGCCATGCCCGCGCCGACCTCGAACAGCCGATCGAGCAGACGTGAGAAGGCGCCATCCGCCTCGCGCCAGTCGGCGCCGGACGGTGCGTCCGGCACAAAGTCTTCGGTGCGAAGCCAATCCGAGCGTTGACGACGCTGGCAATCCGCACGCGCGGCCTTGCCGGATTCGGTGGTGTCGTCGTACAGGCGCGCCATCGATGCGGCATCGACGCCGCTCATGGTCGGTGAGTGGGCTTCCACCCGGGATGCAATGAGGGTCATGGTGTTTTTCTTCGTTCGGCGTTTCGATGGAGTGCGTCGCACCGCGCCCGCGCCGAGCGAGCCAGCGACGCATGCTGCGGCAGTTGTGCGCACAGGCGCAGCGTGGCGCGATACGAGCGGCCCGCGAATTCCACGTTACCGATATGCTCGTAACTGATCCCTGCGAGATACGGCGGACGCGGGTCCGATGCACAGATCACGCCCGCCTTCGCAAAACACGGCAACGCTTCACGGTGCTGGCCGAGCCGCTGATAATAAAGCCCAAGTCCGTACCAGTCCTCGAACGACCATTGGTCGAGCGTCGCCAGCAGGAAATAGACGCGCTGCGCTCCCGCAATGTGCCCCTGCGAGAATCGCTCGGACGCGTAGGCACGCACGATCTCGAGATCGGTTTCGCACAGGTCGGCCAGCATGCGAAGCGCGCCGCCACGCTCGAAGAATCGCGAAAGGATGGCCGGCTCACCTTGCGCCGCAGCGCCGGCGGTCGCGCCGCGGGTGTTCGGCACGGTCGCCGCGCTCATGTGCGCATCGACCCGTTGATCTGATTGAGCTGCGAGCCTTGCGAGCTGTAGATCGTGTTCACGAGAGTCGAAGCACCGTTGTATTCCTGAAGCTTCTTGTTGATTCTGATCTGGTCGACGGTGCGACTGTCGGACGCCTTCTCCACGAAACCCTCCGCAGCCGCCTTGAGCGAGCGAAGGTTGGCGGCCGTGTAGTCGGCCGTCGTGCGCGACGTGTAACCGCTCTCGCCGACACGCTTGTCCCGCCCCTCCCACTCCATCAGCGTCTTCTTCGTGCCGTTCTGATCGACGGCAATCTCGAGGTTGTGTTTGTCGAAGAAGCCCCGAATGCCATCGCCGACGGCGACTTTCTTCGACGTGTCGGAACCGATCTCATTGATCAGCGACTCGATCTGATTGGCGGCATCGCGCGCTTCCTGCCCTTCCTTCTGGCGGCTCTGCATCTCCTGAATCATGTTCTGGGCTTCGCCGTTGTTCATCTCCATCATCAACATGGCGTAAGCGGCGAGCGTTCCGTGGAAATCGAGCTTCTCGATGACGCCGCCAATGGAAACGTCTCGGATCAGGCCGCCTCGCAGCGGGCTATGGAACGAAACAGCGCCCGACGAGGCGCTGGCACCGGAAATTGGGGTCATGGGGTTGGGTTCCTGTCATTCATTGAACGGAGGGTGCGGCGTTGCACCGGCTGCGCCCGGGCGGTTGCGTCGCGAGTGTCAAAGACTGCTGACGAGCCGCTTCATCATTTCACCCAGGCGGGAGACGACCGCGTTGTACAGCGTGAGCGTGTTGTCGTAGCGCGTGACGAAGCGCTTGAGCTGGATCTGCTCGCTCGTACTCGATGCGCCGTCGTTCATCGCAAGCGACTGGAGTCTTGCGCCGAGCGCCTGAAGACCTGCTGCGTCGAGCGGCGCGCGCGCCGCGTGTGCGGACAGTAGTCCGTGACGAACGGCAAAGTCCCGCAACGACGATGGCAACGTCCCGGACGCGCCGCCGCCGGATGCGTCCTTCAGCAGGGTGTCCACCAACGCGCCGAAGGCGCTCGCCTCGCGAGCGATACCCATGCGGGCCTGCGCGTTCGCGAGCCACACGTCCGCTTGCTTCTGCAGCACGCTCAATTGCGCACCGGCGGCCGCAATGGTGGCGAGCATCGGATTGTCGGATGACGGGGAGACGGTCGTGTCGGCGAGGTCCGCCATGTGCCTCGGTATGCTCCCGATGGCACCCGACGCGTCGGACCTGTTGGCAGCGTGTGAAGACAAACGCAAGCTCATGATCGCCTCCCTTCAGGCGCACGTGCGACGCACACCCACCGAACGCTTGACGGGCGAACTCGTCGTGGCGTCGGCGCTGGCGAGCGGCGCGTCGGCCATCATGCGCTCGAGGCTGTGCGCGAGCGCCGCGGACATCCGGCGAATTTCCCGCTCATCCCGACGAAAGGCTTCGCTCTGTACCAGCGATTCGAGCCGCCGCAACGTGTCGTCGGCTTGCGGTGTGTCGCTCGCTTCGAGCCGTGCGATCTCTTCGAGCACCGCCCGATACTCGTGCATTTGCCGGTTCAGCTTCTCGCCGATACCGCGCATTTCGGCACAGGCGCGCTCGTATTGCGCGCGAATGTCGTCCGGCCCCGCCGACGCCGATGCGGTCTGTGCGGCCTGTTGGGGTTGTTGCGACGAATCAGACATGTCAGACATGAAAACGCCTCCGTACGTTGCGGTCAGTCATTCAAGACATGTCGCATCGTACGGAGGCGTTGCACCGCCACCTTTGCAAAGTCCGCTATCCCTTCCGGGAACCGGCCTCGCTTCAGTGATTTCCCATCGCCCGTGAGATGAGCCGCCGTGGCTTATGCGCGACCGAAACCGCCCCCTCCCGGTGTCTCGACGACGAAGACATCGCCCGGTTGCATTTGCGTGCGACCGATGTGCGCCAGCGCCTCACGCGATCCATCTACGCGTTCAACGTAGTTCACACCGAGCGCCCCCGCACCGCCGCCCTCGGCGCCGAACGGCGCGTATACACGGTTGTTCGAAAGGATGGATGCCGTCATCGGCGTCAGGAAGCGAATGCGGCGTACCGCGCCGTTTCCGCCCTGCCAGCGGCCCTCGCCGCCCGACCCCACGCGAATGCGGTGGCTTTCCAGCCGCACCGGGTAGCGCCACTCCAGCACCTCGGGATCGGTCAGACGCGAGTTCGTCATGTGCGTCTGCACGGCATCGGCGCCGTTGAACCCGTGACCCGCGCCGCTGCCACCGGAGATCGTCTCGTAGTACTGGTACGTCTCGTTGCCGAACGTGAAGTTGTTCATCGTGCCCTGACTCGACGCGACGCAGCCCAGCGCCCCATAGAGCGCGTTGGTGATCGCCGAGGACGTCTCCACATTGCCCGACACCACAGCCGCCGGGAACACCGGATTGAGCATCGATCCCTCCGGCACGATCACCGTCAACGGCTTCAGGCAGCCGGCGTTGAGCGGAATGTCGTCGTCCACGAGCGTGCGGAAGACGTACAGCACCGCCGCCATGCAGACCGCGCGCGGCGCGTTGAAGTTGTTCGGCAGCTGCGCAGACGTGCCGGTGAAATCGATCGTCGCGCTGCGCGTTGCCTTGTCGACGCTGATGTTCACTTCGATCACGGCGCCGTTGTCCAGCGGGTAGCGGTAGTGACCATCGGCCAGCGCCCCGATCACACGACGCACGGCAGACTCGGCGTTGTCCTGCACGTGCCCCATGTAGGCGAGCACGACGTCGCGACCGAACGCGCCAACCATGCGCCGCAGTTCATCCACGCCCTTCTGGTTCGCCGCCACCTGCGCGCGCAAGTCGGCCATGTTCTGGTCGATGTTGCGCGCCGGATAGCGCGCACCGCCCAGCAGCTCGCGCGTCTCGCGATCACGCAATTCCCCGGCCGCCACGAGCTGCCAGTTGTCGATGAGCACGCCCTCTTCCTCGACGTGCGTCGAATCCGGGGGCATCGAACCCGGCGTGATGCCGCCGATATCCGCGTGGTGGCCACGCGAGCCGACGTAGAACAAGGGCTCTTTCACTGTCGACATATCGGCGTCGCTCTCGCCTGCGACGAAGACGGGCGTAATCACCGTGACGTCCGGCAAGTGCGTGCCACCGTGATACGGATCGTTGAGCATGAAGACGTCGCCGTCGCGCATCTTGCCGCGATTGCGCTCGATCACCGTCTTGATGCTCTCGCCCATCGACCCCAGGTGCACCGGCATGTGCGGTGCATTGGCGATGAGGTTGCCGTCCCGGTCGAACAGTGCGCAGGAAAAGTCGAGCCGCTCCTTGATGTTCACCGAGTACGCCGTATTTTGCAGACGCAGTCCCATCTGCTCGGCAATCGACATGAACAGGTTGTTGAAGATCTCCAGGCGCACCGGATCGGCCTGCGTGCCGAGGCCTCGTTGCGTTTGCCGTGGCACCACCCGCGTGAGCACCAGGTTGCCCTGCGCCGTCATTTGCGCCTGCCAGCCCGGTTCGATCACGGTCGTGCCGCTCTTCTCCGCGACGATGGCCGGCCCGTCGATGGTGTCGCCGGCGAGCAGCGTGTCGCGCTCGAACAGCGAGGCGTCATGCCACACGCCGGCGGCGTAGAGCCTGACCCGATCCACGGCCTGCGGGACGCCCGATGTGCGAGCCGCGAGCGGCGCGATGTCGACCGGCGCGTCCGACAACCCGATGGCTTCGACCGACGCGACTTCGACGATCAGCGCCGCGCCGTCCATCAGGAACGAGTAGCGCTGGCGATAGGCGGATTCGAAGGCCGCGCGCATTTGCTCGACGGTGCCGAACGGCACGGCAATCGCCGAGTCGGTCCCCGCATAGCGCACATGCACGCGACGCACCGTCTCGATACGCGAGGGCGCCACGCCCTGCGACAACAGCATGTTGACGGCTTCGTCGGCGAGCGCGCCCAGCGCGTCTTCGAGCGCCGCGAGTCCGTCGTTCGACAACGGTGCTTCGATCATTCGCTCGCGCATCGCCGTCTGGTCGGCCAGCCCCATGCCATACGCCGACAGCACACCTGCCAACGGATGCGCGAAGACCCGGGTCATGCCGAGCGCATCGGCCACACCGCACGCGTGCTGGCCGCCCGCGCCACCGAACGTCGTCAGCACGTAGCGGCTCACGTCATGGCCACGTTGCACCGAGATTTTCTTGATCGCGTTGGCCATCGCGCCGATCGCGATTTCGAGAAACCCTTCGGCCAGGGCCTCGGGCGTCTGCCGACGCCCTGTCGCCTTCTCGATCTCGGCGGCCAGTGCGGTGAATTTCGCGACGACGACGTCGCGATCGAGCGGTTCGTCGGCGTTCGGGCCAAACACCTTCGGGAAATGCGCCGGTTGGATCTTTCCGAGCATGACGTTGCAGTCCGTCACGGCCAAGGGTCCGCCACGGCGATAGGCGGCCGGCCCCGGATTGGCACCTGCCGAGTCCGGGCCGACCCGCAGGCGCGTACCGTCGAACGACAGCACCGAGCCGCCGCCTGCCGCAACTGTATGGATGCTCATCATCGGCGCACGCATGCGCACCCCGGCGACCTGCGTCTCGAAAACGCGCTCGAACTCGCCGTTGTAGTGCGAGACGTCCGTCGACGTACCCCCCATATCGAAGCCGATCACCCGCTCGAAGCCCGCAGCGCTCGACGCCCGGACCATCCCGACAATGCCGCCCGCGGGGCCCGACAGGATCGCGTCCTTGCCCTGGAAGTTATCGGCACGCGTGAGCCCCCCGCTGCTCTGCATGAATTGCAGATTCACACCGGGCATTTCGTGGGCGACCTGCTCCACATAGCGTCGCAGGATGGGTGAGAGGTAGGCGTCCACCACCGTCGTGTCGCCACGCGAGACCAGCTTCATGAGCGGCGAGACCTGGTGCGACACGGAAATCTGCGTAAAGCCGATCTCGGCGGCGATCCCGGCGAGCACCTTCTCATGCTGTTGGTAGCGATAGCCGTGCATCAGCACGATGGCCAGCGCACGAATCCCCCTGGCGTACACCGCTTCGAGCGCCGCGCGTGCGGCGTCGACATCCAGCTCGCGCACCACTTCGCCATGTGCGCCCATGCGCTCGTCGACTTCCACCACCTCGGCATACAACGCCTCCGGCAACGCGATGTCGAGATCGAACAGGCGCGGGCGATTCTGATACGCGATACGCAGCGCATCGCGAAAACCCTGCGTGGTGACGAGCGCGAGCGGTTCCCCCTTGCGTTCGAGCAACGCATTGGTCGCCACGGTCGTGCCCATTTTCACCATATCGACTTGATCGGGCGTGATCGGCTCCCCGGCGGCCAGTCCCAGCAGATGGCGGATGCCGGCGACCGCGGCGTCGCGATACTGCTCGGGGTTCTCCGAGAGCAGCTTGTGCGTGACGAGCGAGCCGTCCGGGCGACGCGCCACGATATCGGTAAAGGTGCCGCCACGGTCGATCCAGAACTGCCAGCGCGAAGCGGTCTGATGCGCAGGCGCGCGGTTTTGGGCGGAAGGCGTGAGAGCGTTCGTCATGGTGTCACTCGCAAAGCAATGGTCAAACGAGAATCAAGAATGGGACGATGCATGATGCATCGGCTTGTCACATCGGCTTGTCACATCGGCTTATCGCATCAATTCGTTGTCCAAACCGATGGACGCACGAATCCCGGCGCAGGCCTCACCGAAGACGCTCGGATCGGTCCGCACACTGGTGGTTTGGCTAACGGGAGTCGTACGAAACGAAGTCGTCGGGCGCGGCAGCGACGGCTGCCGCGGTGTTTCGCGGGCGCCCGTTCCTGCGTGTCCTGCCTGTCGCAGTCCGGGCGCCCTTCGCTGGCAAGGCGTCAGGCGGTGCGCGTCTCGAGCGATTCGAGTTCCCGGCCACGCGTCTCGGGCAACGTGAGCGCCGCGAGAATCAGCACCCCGTACGCCACGCCGGCGAAGATACCGATGGTCGTGCCCAGACCGTATTGCTTCGAGAGCATGCCGATCAGGAACGGGAACAGGGCTCCGATGGCACGGCCGACGTTGTAGCAAAAGCCCTGGCCAGAGCCGCGAACACGCGTGGGGAACAGTTCGGTCAGGAATGCGCCCATGCCGCTGAAGATGCCCGAGGCGAAGAACCCGAGCGGGAAGCCAAGCCAGAACATGGCGCTGTCGGTCAGGGGCAGCGACGTGTAAGAGAAGGCGATCACCATCGAGCCCACGGCGAACAGAATGAAGTTCGGCTTGCGACCGAGGCGATCCGTCAGATACGAGCTGGCCAGATAGCCGACCCACGACCCGAAGATGATCATCGCGAGATATCCGCCGGTGCCCATGACGGTCAGGTGACGCTCGGTTTTCAGGTACGTGGGCAGCCACGTCGTGATCGCGTAGTAGCCGCCTTGAGCGCCCGTTGTCAGCAGCGCAGCGCGAATCGTCGTCGAGAGCAGTGCCGGACTGAAGATGGCGGCCAGACCCGGCGCGTCTTCGGACTTCGCCTGCTTGGCCTTCTCCTTCTGGTACACCTCCGGCTCTTGCACGTACCGACGGATGAACAGCACCAGCAGCGCAGGCAGCAAGCCGATGAGGAAGAGTGCGCGCCACGCCATGTCGCCCGGCAGCAGGGAGAACAGCACCGAGTAGAGAATCGCCGTCAGCCCCCAGCCGATGGCCCAGCCGGACTGCACGAGACCGACCGCCTTGCCGCGATCGCGGGCGCGGATCACTTCACCGATGAGCACGGCGCCGGCCGTCCATTCGCCGCCGAAGCCGAAGCCCATGAGGGCGCGTGCCGCGAGCAGCTGATGATAGTTTTGCGCGAGACCGCACAGCCCCGTGAACAGGGCGAACCACAGCACGGTGAGTTGCAGCGTGCGCACACGGCCGATGCGGTCCGACAGAATGCCGGCGACCCAACCGCCGAGCGCCGAAGCGAGCAGCGTGAGCGTACCGATGAAGCCCGCGTCGGCGAGGCTGATGCCCCACGTGGCGATCAGCGTCGGAATGACGAAGCTCAGCATCTGGGTGTCCATGCCGTCGAGCATGTAACCGACCTTGCAGCTCCAGAACGCGCGCTTTTCGCGCGGGGTGGCCTCGCCGTACCAGCCGAACAGGCTACCGCCGGCCTCGTCGGAGGCGGAGGAGTTCGTCGCTGCGGGGGCCGCGAGTGGGGTTTTGCTTTCCATGAGAAAAAGGCTCCGGTGATGTCCTGTCTTGCCGTGTGGTGCACTGGGACCGCGCGCTCCCAACAGGCGTGAGAGGTCACCGGCGGGCGATAGAACACCCGCCGCAGCCGTCAATGGCGCGGTTTCTTTTCTGACTGCGTGATACGAGTTGATGCGAGGTGATGCGGGTGCTGCAGGGTTGGCGCGCTGCGCAGACGAATGTCCTGAAGCGAAGGCAGCGCGTCGAATATGTCGTGTCAATGCACGCCGTGCCGGGCTCAGAAGACGGCCAACGTAGCGTTCGGAATGTCGGTCATCAGCATGTAGCCGGGGCGATGCCCGATGGCCAGCGGCAACCTGGCGCCCATGAGCGCCGTTTGCGGCGTTACGCCACAGGCCCAGTACACGGGCAACTCGCCGTCGCGAATCGTCACGGCGTCGCCGAAGTCCGGCTTCGACAGGTCGGCAATGCCCAACTCAGCGGGGTCGCCGATATGAATCGGTGCGCCATGCACGCCCGGAAAACGCGACGTGATCTGCACTGCCCGAATCGCGTCGGCCCCCTTCATGGGACGCATCGACACGACCAGTTCGCCACCGAACTTGCCGGCACGCTGATTCGCGATATTCGTGCGGTACATCGGCACATTGCAGCCCTCTTCCACGTGGCGCAACCCGATACCGGCCTTGGCGAGCATATCTTCGAACGAGAACGAGCAGCCGATCGCGAACACCACGAAGTCGCTTTGCCAGAACTCGGCAAGGTTGTCGACCTGCGCCGCGAGCTTGCCGTCGCGATAGACGTTGTAGCCCGGCACGTCGGTGCGGATGTCCACCTCGCGGCCCAGCGAAGGCACATGCCATTGACCCGGTTCGCCAACACCCAGCAGCGGGCAGGCCTTCGGGTTGCTTTGACAGAACCGCAGGAAATCATGGGCATGGGCCACAGGCAGAATCGCCAGATTGGCCTGCGCGAAGTCGCCGCAGTAGCCGGCGGTCGGTCCCCGGAACTGCGCCGAGCGCACCGCCTGACGGAATTCGTAAGGCGTGATGGTCTCGCGTTGCGAAGTGAAATCGTGCGGGGTGGCTCGATGGTTCATGGCAGATCCGGCGTTTGGGTGGGATGCCATGTCGGCATCGGATAGCCAGAAGAATAGGAAGAAAAAAAAGTTATCGCTAACGAGTTTTTGTTCGCACCGCCGTATAGAATTTCTTAACGACTTCACGGGTTTTCCCGGGGTTCGTTGCATTAATTTTCACTGACCCGTTCGTACCTCGTACACGGTAAGTTAGCGAATTTGGGCAGTCTCCCGCTGCCAAGCCGGCCACCCCGCCTTCATGAATACGCGCTTTCTCGAAACCTTCGTCACACTGGCCATGCTGCGCAACTTCCGTGCGACGGCCGCCGCATTGCACGCCACGCCGGCCGCGATTTCGCAACGACTCAAGGTGCTCGAAGAGGAGTTGAAGACCGAACTCGTGGATCGCGAAAGCCGGGAGTTTCGCCTCACGCCGAACGGCGAGTACTTGCTGGGTTATGCGAAAGCGGTGGTGGAAGCGGCACGACGTCTTCAAGCGGCGGCCGATGGCGAGAGCACCATGCGGGGTCGCTTGCGGCTCGGTGTCATCGAGACGGTGGTGCACAGCTGGCTGCCGAACTACCTGCGCCGCCTCGCTGCCGACTACCCCACGCTCGAAGTCGAGTTGACGGTCGACGTCTCGGTGCAATTGCAGCGACGTCTCATGGCTGACGAACTCGATCTCATCATTCGCGTGGAAGGCAGCGACGACAGCAGCGTCGTGTGCAACGCACTGGCCAACTACCCCGTGCATTGGATTGCGCGCAAAGGCATGTTTCCGAACACGCGCAGCGGACTCGCCAAGCAAGTGCTTCAGCATCCGATACTGACCTATGGTCGCGGCACCGCGCCGCACCGCGCGCTGGAAGATATCGTGGCGAAGCTCGCGGGCGTGCACGGCGTGCCGCTGTCGGAAACGCGCGTGACCGGTTCGCCGTCGATTGCCGTGATCGTGCAGTTGGTGCGCGATGGTTTCGGTGTGGCGGCGATTCCGCGCCTGTTCGTCGACACCTTGATCGCCAACGGCGAAGTCGTGGAACTGCCCTTGCAACCAGCGCCGCCGTCCATCGTCGTATCGATGTCGCGGCGCGCCGATGCGCCGCTCTTCGTTCACGGCGCCGCGACCGCCGCACGTCTGGCGTGCACCGAGTACTGCCAGAAGAGCGATCGCCGCCTCGTGGAACTGTTGTAACGTCCGCAGCGCACTTACCGGAAGTGCGCAAGCCGTGTGACGAACGTGAAATCGGCTTCCGACGCCATCAACGACATCAGCACGAGCAGCGCGAGCGGCGGGACCAGAATGGCGTAGACGAGCGCAAGCCGCTCCCAGCGCATGTGCATGAAAATCGCCACGATCAGCCCGGCTTTCGCGACCATCAGCACAAGAATCAATCCCCATCGCAGGTAGCCTTGCAGATTCGCGTAGTCGACGAGATAGGAAAACGTCGAGAGCACGAACAATAGCCCCCAGACCTTCAGATAGAGACCCACCGAGTGTTGCTGTCCTGTGTGTTCGGCACGCGTCGGCACGGCAGGAGAATCAAGGGAATCGGCCGGACGTGCGCCCATCGGGGTCGTGGAAGGTTCCATTTCCATGAAGCCTCCTTACCAGAGATAGAACAAGGCAAAGATGAACACCCACACGAGGTCCACGAAGTGCCAGTACAGGCCCGCGATCTCGACGCGTTCGTATTTGTCGTGCCGCTCCAGCGTGCCGTTGAGCACCTGACGCATGACCGTCAGCAGATAGATCACGCCTGCGCTCACGTGCAGCCCGTGAAACCCCGTGATCATGAAAAAGCACGCACCGAACTGCGCCGCGCCCATGGCGTTGCTCCACGGGCGAATGCCTTCGTGCACGATCAGATTCGTCCATTCGAACGCCTGCATGCCGACGAACGCGATACCGAAGTAGGCCGTCGCGAGAATGCAGGCGGCGGTCTTGTCGCGATCGCGCCGATACGCATAGTTCACCGCCATTGCCATGGTGCCGCTGCTCGTGATGAGCACGAACGTCATGATGGCGATGAGCAACAGCGGCACCGGATGACCGTTCACACTGAGCGCGAAGATCTCCGCCGGGTTCGGCCAGGTCGCCGTCGTCGACATGCGCACGGTCATGTAGCCGATCAGGAAGCTGCTGAACACGAAGGTGTCCGAGAGCAGGAAGATCCACATCATCGCCTTGCCCCACGGCACGCGAAAGGTGGCGCGATCTCCGGCCCAGTCGGTCACGACTCCGCGCCATCCGGAGGGCGGGTCGGTAGCCGTGGGGACACCGGTTGTGGGAACAGCGGCTGACGGTGACGTATTCACGATGCGACTCCTCGCTTGCCGACGCGGCGCTCAGGGACCGACACCGGTGCCGCACAGGCGTTGTGCGATCTCCGGCGTGAGATTGACGATGGCCGCGAACAACACGATCCACAGAGCGAACAGAAAGTGCCAGTACTGCGCCGTGAGCGAGAGGCGTCTCGCGCGCGTCGCATGCGTCATGCGATGCGGTGCGAGTAACGCCCACGCCACCAGACCGCCGAGCAAATGCAACGCGTGCAATCCGGTCAGCAGAAAGAAGAAACTGTTCGCAGGATTGCCGCTCACGCCGTAATGCTGCACGTGCAGATCGCGCCACACCCAGAGTTGTCCGGCCACGAACGCCAGCGCAAAGGCCCCCGCGAGGCGCCACTCGCGGCGCGAGCGCCGCAGCTCGCCACGTCTGGCCTGCGACGCCGAAGACTGCATCACGATGCACGCCGCCGCCAGGAGTCCGGTGTTGAACCACAACGCATCGACCGGCGGCAACGCGCGCCAGTCGCCGAGGCTCATGCGCATCACATATGCCACGAGCATGAGGCCGAAAAGCATGCCGATGACCCCCATGAGCCACCACAGCGCGATCTGTGACGCCTCGCGCCGACGCGGCTGCGCGACGGGCGTGCCGCCGGGGGGCATCGGTGGCCAGGTCGGAACAGGTCTCATGATGTCGCTCCCGGTGTGGGTCCGGGTGTGGAGCCGGGTGTGGGTCCTCCGGGTGCCCCGGAAGACGGCGAGTTGGGTGGCCCATGGGGCGCGGTTCCGGGCGATCCCGGTGGCGCGACGCGCCCATGCAGCGCTGCTGAATCGCCGTTGACGAGCGTGGCGGGGCGACGCGGGTCCGGCGCGAGGTTCTGCGGCACGACGTCGTCGACATCGCCCGGCACGCTGTACTCATATGGCCAGCGATACGCAGTGGGCAACACCGGCCCCCAATTGCCGTGGACGGGGGGTACGTTGGGCGTTTGCCATTCGAGCGACGCCGCCCGCCATGGATTCGCGCCAGCCGGTCTGCCGTGGCGCACGCTCCACGCGAGGTTGAACAGGAACAGCAACTGCCCCAGCGCCACGATGAATGCCGCGACCGAGATGTAGGCGTTCATCGCGTGCGCGGAGTCCGGAATGAAGCTGTAGTTCTGGAACTCGTAGTAGCGCCGTGGCATACCGAGTACGCCGAGATAATGCATCGGAAAGAAGATGGCGTAGGTGCCGAGAAACGTGATCCAGAAATGCCACTGCCCCAGCCGGTCGTTCAGACGTCTGCCGGTCACCAGCGGATACCAGTGATAAATGCCGCCGAAGATCGTGAGCAGGGGCGCCACGCCCATCACCATGTGGAAGTGCGCCACGACGAAGTACGTGTTCGACAACGGCATGTCCACGCTCACGTTGCCAAGGAACAGCCCGGTGAGTCCGCCGATGACGAAGGTGCTGATGAAGCCGATGGCGAAGAGCATCGGCACCGTCAGATGAATGTCGCCTCGCCACAGCGTGAGCACCCAGTTGTAGACCTTGATGGCCGTGGGAATGGCGATGATGAGCGTGGTCGTCGCGAAGAGAAATCCGAAGTAGGGATTCATGCCGCTGATGAACATGTGGTGCGCCCAGACCACGAACGACAGCGCGCCGATGGCGAGAATCGCCCAGACCATCATGCGGTAGCCGAAGATGTTCTTGCGTGCGTGCACGCTGATGAGATCGGACACGATCCCGAACGCGGGCAGCGCCACGATGTACACCTCCGGGTGACCGAAGAACCAGAACAGATGCTGGAAGAGCAGCGGGCTGCCGCCGCGATAGTCGAGCGGCTGCCCCATCGAGACGAGCGCGGGCATGAAGAAGCTGGTGTGCAGCGTCTTGTCGAGCAGCATCATCACGCCGGAGACGAACAGCGCCGGAAATGCGAGCAGCGCCAGCACCGTCGCCATCACGATGCCCCACACGGTCAGCGGCATGCGCAGCAGCGTCATGCCCTCGGTGCGTGCCTGCAGGACCGTGGTGACGTAGTTCAGACCGCCCATCGTCGCCGCCACGATAAAGATCAGCAACGAGACGAGCATCAGCACGATGCCCCATTCGGTGCCCGGCGTGCCTGGCAGGATGGCCTGCGGCGGGTAGAGGGTCCAGCCCGCGCCCGTCGGCCCGCCGGGCACGAAGAAGCTCGCCATGAGCACGATGACGGCGAGCAGGTACACCCAGTAGCTGAGCATGTTCAGGAACGGGAAGACCATGTCGCGCGCGCCGACCATCAGCGGGATCAGGTAGTTGCCGAAGCCGCCAAGAAACAGTGCGGTGAGCAGGTAGATCACCATGATCATGCCGTGCATGGTGACGTACTGGTAATAATGGTTGGCGTCGATGAAGGAGAACTTGCCGGGAAAACCGAGCTGCATGCGCATCAGGTTCGAGAGCACCAGACCGACCAACCCCACCGCGATGGCGGTGCAGGTGTATTGCACCGCGATCACCTTGTGATCCTGGCTCCAGACGTACTTCGTCCAGAAGCTTTGCGGGCCATGGCCCCCATAAGCGCCATTTGGACCGTGCGGACCGTGCGGACCGTGCGGACCATCAGGGCCTGCAGGACCATCGGGACCATGTCCGCCCGCCGGGGCGGAACTGTCGCTTCCGGCATTGCCTGTCATGACGTGTCTCCCTTGGTGTCTGCCCCGCCTGCGCTGTATGGTCCGATCGGCGCCGGACGCACACAGCTTGCGACGCGGGGCTATGGCGTGGGCCGAATCATCGGCACGCTCGGCTGCGCCGGCCCCGGCGCCTGAGGGCCGGGGGATGGCCCGGGCGGTATCGCGAGCGGAGGCGCGGTCGTCCGGGGGTCATTCTGCAGTGGCAATCCGGCGGTACCGCCGGATCTGCGCGAAGGTTGGGACGGTGGCTGAATTCCCTGATTCATCGGCGCCGACGGCGTGAGCGGCGCGTACTGTGCGGGCGGGCGCGGTGTCTGGAGCGAGTTTTGCGCGAGCAGGACGTCGCTCGCCCGGGTCTGCGGTGTGAGCTGAGGCGCAGCCGATGCCACTGACGGCGCGGAGGCAGCCACGAGCGCGAGCGCGGCACTCGCGGCGGCGTGTTGGAGGGTACGGGTCATATGGGCCGAGTGAGAGGTTTCGGTTTCGGGGGGAAAACGTTGGGCTGACGGTGCAGCATGCGCCGATGGCGCCGACGGTAGGGCTCGTGCCGATGCTGCGGGTGGGGTGGAGGGTGGCGGAACGGCGGGTTTGCCGCCCAGCGTCCGGATGTAGGCGATCAGCGCCTTCAGTTCGTCGTCGCTGAGTTCCACGACGGGCATGATCGGCGCAAAGCCTTTGGGCACGCGTGCGGTCGGATTGCGGATGAACGAGGCAAGGTAGGCATCGTCGACATGCGCGGAGCTGCCGTCCTGGAAGGTTTCCGTCTTACCGTAAAGGCCGTGCCAGGTGGGTCCGACGCCGGGCGAGCCATCCACTGTGTGGCATCCGGCGCACCCCTTGACCTGTGCGAGCAGTTTGCCCTTGGCCGCGAGCGGGTCTGAGGCGGCCGCGCCGGCGTGCTGCGCCTGCAAGGCGGCGAAGGTCGGCAGCTTCGCGACCCATGCGTCATAGGCCGGTTTGTCGTCGACGACCACGACGCCGCGCATGTTGGCGTGTCCCACGCCGCAGAGCTGCGCGCACAGAATGTCGAAGCGGCCGGTGCGGGTGGGCGTGAGCCACATTTGGGTCACCATCCCCGGCACCATGTTCATACGGGTACGAAATGGCGGGACGTAGAAATCGTGCAGCACGTCTTTCGCGCGCAGCAGCAATTTGACGGGTTGACCGACGAGAAGATGCAACTCGGGGGCGTCGACGATCCGGTTGTCCTGATTCGCGGGATCCTTGGGATTCAGGCCAAGCGGGTTGTCGGCGCTGACATAGCGCGGATCGGAGGTGCCCAGGCGCCCGTCGGGTCCGGGCAGGCGAAAGCGCCATTGCCACTGCTGGCCGACGACTTCCACGACATGCGCGTTGTCCGGCGGATCGATCAGTTTGGCGTAGACGAAAAGTCCGGGGGCGAGCATGGCGGCGATGCCGACTGTGGTGACGCCGATCAGCCAGGCTTCGAGGCGTCGGTTATGAGGCTCGTAGGCCGCCCGGTGCCCCTCGCGATGCCGGTAACGAAAAATCGCCCACGCGACGAAAAGATTGACGACAACGAAAGCCACGCCGGTGATCACCAGCGTAATGGTGAGGGTGTCGTCCATCTGACGCCAGTTCGACGCCAGCGGGGTCAGCCACCACGGACTCCAGAAATGAAACGCGAGCGCAGCGGCGACAACGACGATCAGGAGGATCGGGAGGGCCATTTCCGATGACGTGACTCGGCTCGGGAGCCGGCTTCCAGCGCCGAGGGCGCTTTATCAAGCCTAGTCGCTGCCGGAATAGAGTCAAGGCGCTCGCCTCGCGCCCGGCCATGTGCCACCCCACGTTCGGCACCAGATGAGTGCGGTATTATCAAGCCCTGCTATAGCGAAAGTGTAAAAAAGGAAGCCCCCGATGACAGAACTGCTGCTCCTAGTGTTCCCATTGCCATGGATTGCGCTGTGGATCGGCCGTAAGAATCGTTCGACCCCGATTCCCGATATGGGCGTCTTTTTGGGATTCTTCGTCCTACTATACGGATGGCTACCGTTTCTCGGCATTTATCTGCACAGGCAGGGGATCGGCGACATACTGGACACCCGGTACGAATTCGGTGGCTATACGGACGACGAAGTGTTCTCTGTCGGACTGGCGTACTTTCTGTTCCTGCTCGGCTTTGCCTTGGCCTACCGTATGACGCGTCGCTATCGCGTCGCGGTCCAGACCATCCGTGTACCCGACAAGAAGGAAATCCGAGCGCTCGGCTATGGGCTGGCCTTTGTTTTTCTTGCCGACTTCGTCGTACGAACCGTGGCAAACGTGCCGGTAGCCTCGTCCTACATCGAGAGCTACACGGTGCTGCGCGATCTGCCACTCATCCTTCAGCAACTCATCGCTACCGCCGAACGGCTGCAATTCACGTTCTTCCTGGCGCTAATGGTGTTTACCATCGCCAAAGCACCGAGCATGCACCGCCTGTGGATCGTGGTGGTCGCGGTGGTTCTGACGCAGTCTGCCGTCGTAGGCGGCAGCCGGTCCGGCGCCGCGCTTTGTGCCATGAGCTATTTGCTTTGCTACACAATTTTGGTGCGACGCATCAAACCGTCAACGTGGGTGACGATGTCCGTTTTCGGCATCGCATTGTTCCTGCTTGCAGGCCAGATTCGCGGCGGCGTGTCCGACACTGCAGCGATCGCCGGCCTCCAGTCGGGCGAGTTCACGTCTGTCTTCATCAACGCACTGGACATCATCAAGCGCAAGCTGGAATTGGGCAGCTTCGACGTCCCGCTTTATACATTGGATCTCGCACGCGTCATCCCGCAGCAAATACTCTGGTTCGACAAACTGGACCCGTCGGTCTGGTATGTCTCGACGTTCTATCCGGACTTCGCAAAGGCGGGCGGTGGACTCGCGTTCGGCGCCATCGCGGAGTCCTTTGTCGGATTCGGTGTCGTGGAAGCGCTGGTACGGGGCATATTGCTTGGATTGGTGGCGGCGTTCGTGGTCAACCGCCTGCTGCGCGAGCGCGTGACGCCGATGCGAATCGTCGCGTACATCTGGCTTTTCGCCATGTCTTACCAATCGGTTCGCGACACGACATTCACTTTATTTGGCCGTTATGTGTTTCAGGTATTGCCGGTGGCAATCTATCTGCATTTCATGGCATCGCCGATTCGACACAAAACGTATCGGAATTTACGTTTTGTAAAATCGGCGCCCCCCGAGCACCCCCCGGCCGAAAGGTCGGCGACATGACCGTCCCGAAAGCCCCTGATTACGGGGCTGCGCCAACATTTTGGCGGCGACGGCACCATTGAGCGCCATCGCCGCAAGCGGGTTGTCCGGCGGGGCTCGGTGATACAATCCTCGTCTTGGCAAAGGGCTCATCTGGCCTGCATTCCGTCGCTTTGGCGCCCCGACGTGCATTTCCGTCTCATTGGCTTAATGAAACGGTCTTTGGCGATCATGACTGTGCTCTCGACATCGGGAATTCTCAGTGCGGGTTGCGATACGTTCCGTCGATACACTAGGTTATTAAATTGATGCATACGCGAAAAATTTCTGTGGTCGGTCTCGGGTATGTGGGTTTGCCCGTTGCAGTTGCATTTGGCAAATCCGCTCGTACCGTTGCATTCGATATTAATCTTTCGCGCCTCGAAGAGCTGCGTCAGGGCCACGACCGCACGAACGAAGTTGCGACCGAAGATCTCAAACAAGCCGATCTGTTGCTGACGGCCCAAACGACCGAACTGGCCCAGGCCGACTTTCACATCGTGGCAGTGCCGACGCCGGTCGACGACGCGCATCAGCCGGATCTCACGCCAGTCATCAAAGCGTCGGAAACCGTTGGCCGCGCGCTCAAGCGTGGCGACATCGTCGTCTATGAGTCGACCGTCTACCCGGGAGTGACCGAAGACGTCTGTGTGCCGATTCTCGAGCGGGTGTCCGGTTTGACGTTCGGCACCGATTTCACCGTCGGCTACAGCCCGGAGCGTATTAATCCTGGTGACAAGGAACATACTTTCACCAAGATTACCAAGGTGGTATCAGGCAGCGACGAAGCGACCAGCAAGATCGTCGCCGACGTCTACAGCTCGGTGGTCACGGCCGGCGTATATGCCGCCTCGTCGATCAAGGTGGCAGAGGCTGCAAAGGTGATCGAAAATACGCAGCGCGACCTGAATATCGCATTGATGAACGAACTGGCGATCATTTTCAATCGCATCGGCATCGATACGCGCGAAGTGCTTGAAGCCGCAGGCACGAAATGGAACTTCCTGAAGTTCTCGCCCGGCCTCGTCGGGGGCCATTGCATCGGCGTCGATCCCTACTATCTGACGCACATTGCCGAGCGTCTCGGCTACATCCCGCAGGTCATTCTCTCGGGTCGCCGCATCAACGACGGCATGGGCGCCTACATTGCACAACAAACGATCAAGCAGATGATTCGGGCCGGGCATCATGTCGCGAACGCAACGGTGACCGTCTTTGGTCTCACGTTCAAGGAGGACTGCCCCGACCTGCGCAATTCGCGCGTCGTGGACGTCATTCGCGAACTGGAATCGTTCGGTGTGAAGGTGCAAGTGTGCGATCCGGAAGCGGATCCGGACGAAGCGCGTCACGAGTATGGCGTAGAGCTTTGCGAACTCAACTCGCTCAAGCCCGCCCATGCGCTCGTCGCCGCAGTGGCGCACAGCAAATTCCGTCAGATGGCCCCGCGCGACCTTCTCGGGCTGCTCACGGAAAACCCCGTCGTCGTCGACGTCAAGAGCATGTACGACCGTGCGGCATTCGCCGCCGCCGGTGTGGACCTCTGGCGCCTTTGATCCGCCAGCCCCGAACAGCGACAACCATCACGGGACAGGCGGGGCTTCCCTGCCGCCCGGCAATATCTTCACTTGCCGCAGTCGATTCGTGGCAGGCAATTCCAAGGAAAGTAAAGTGACGCGGTATCTCGATGTCCAACGATCGCTGCAACAAACGCCTCGCAAATGGTTGATTACCGGGGTCGCAGGCTTCATCGGCTCCAACCTCCTAGAAACGTTGCTCAGACTCGATCAGCAGGTCGTGGGGCTGGACAACTTTGCTACCGGCCACCGTGCCAACCTCGATCTCGTAAAGTCTTTCGTCAGCCCGGAACAGTGGGCGCGTTTCTCCTTCATCGAAGGCGATATCTGCGATCTCGAAACATGCCAACGCGCTACGCAGGGAGTGCAACACGTGCTCCACGAAGCGGCGCTCGGCAGTGTGCCGCGCTCGATTGAAAATCCGATTCGCACCAACGAGACCAATCTCTCGGGCTTCCTTAATATGCTCGTCGCTGCACGCGACGCCGGGGTCGAGAGCTTCGTCTATGCCGCGTCGAGCTCGACGTATGGTGACCATCCCGGACTGCCCAAAGTGGAGGACCGTATCGGCAAGCCGCTCTCGCCGTATGCGGTCACGAAATACGTCAACGAGTTGTACGCCGATGTCTTCGCGCGATGCTACGGGTTCAACAGCGTCGGGCTGCGGTATTTCAATGTGTTCGGTCCACGCCAGGACCCGAAGGGCGCCTATGCCGCGGTGATTCCGAAGTGGTTCGACGCGCTGCTCAACGGCGAGACCGTGTTCATCAACGGCGACGGCGAAACCAGCCGCGACTTCTGCTTCGTCCAGAACGTCGTTCAGGCCAACATCCTCGCGTCCCTCCCGGAGAGTCAGGAAGCCACGAACCAGGTGTACAACGTTGCGCTCGGCGACCGCACGACGCTCAATGAACTGTTTGCCAGCATTCGCGCACTCATCGCCCGCGAAATGCCTGAAGTGGCCAGTGCGACGCCCACGTACCGCGACTTTCGCGCGGGTGACGTACGTCACTCACAAGCGGACATCGGCAAGGCGACGTCGCTGCTCGGCTATGCGCCGACGCACCGAGTTGACGCCGGGCTGGAGATCGCCTGCTCGTGGTACATGTCCCTTGCACGGCGCTGATCGCGGCGTCATGTCACGGCCATCTCGCACCAGCGTATGAAAATACTGATCAATGCGCTCTCCGCCCGGGTTGGCGGAGGGAAAACCTACCTGGTCAATCTGCTGCGCAACCTGCCGGACGATCCGTCGCTGCAACTCCTGATCTACGCTCCCTCTTCGCTCGATCTGCCGCTCGATCCGCGCATCGAGCGCCGGAATCTTGATGTCGAGGCAAATAACCCGCTGCGTCGGCTCGTGTGGGAGCGTTTGACCTTGCCCGGGGTCCTGCGGCGCGAGCACGTCGATTTGCTGTTCTGTCCCGGCGGACTGGTCAACACACGTGTTCCGCCCGGATGCCGGGTCGTGACAATGTTCCGCAACATGCAGCCGTTCGACCCGGAGGCGGTCAAGGTCATTCCATGGGGGCTGTTGCGATTGCGAGTTCTGCTGCTCAAGGGAGCGATGCTGCGTAGCATGCGCGGCGCAGACCTGGTGATCTTCATCTCGCATTTCGCCCGGAGCGTTGTGGAATCGCTCATCCCCATTTCGCGCGGCGTGACGATTCCCCACGGCGTACCCGAAATATTCAAGACGGCAGGCACCGAACTGCCGAAGCCGGCCTATCTCCCCGAAGGCAAGTACATTCTGTACGTGTCGCGTTTCGAGCCTTACAAACATCATCTCGAAGTCGTACAGGGTTACGCACAGCTGCCGAAAGCGCTGCAAGAGGAATATCGGCTGATACTGGTGGGCGAGCCGCTCTCCCCACAGACTGAGCGGGTGGCGCGTGAAATTCGCGAACGAGGCCTGAGTGACCGGGTCCGGGTGGTGGGCGGTGTCGAGTACGGTACGCTGCCCGGCGCATATCGCAATTCCGATATGATCCTGTTTGCCTCATCGTGCGAGAATTGCCCGAATATTCTGCTCGAGGCGCTCGGAGCGGGGCGTCCGACACTAACGTCGGATATCGAACCCATGCCCGAGTTTGCTGCCGACGCCGCGCTTTACTTTGCGCCGGGCGATCCGGGCAGCATCGCTGCGGCAATTGCGCGAATGGCACAGGAGCCGGCATTGGCAGAAGCGTTGGCCAAGCGCGCCGCCGAGCGCAGTCTGGACTTCGCATGGTCGAAGACCGCAAAGGCGACCTGGAAGGAAATCTTAAGCACCTGAGATGCGGACTGCGCAGCCTTGCGGCGCGCATTCTTCATCCGGGATCGGCGCACGGCGCTCGCCGGCCGCGCCCCCGGAACATGATTCAAGGAAACTGAATATGTGTGGCATTGCCGGAATCGCCTATTGGCGTTCGATGGGCTCGCTGATTCCTGTGGCCGAACGCATGGCGGAAAAAATTCTGCACCGCGGGCCGGACGATGGCGGTGCTTGGGCGGACGCGGAGAACGGCATTGCGTTCGGCCACCGACGCCTTGCCATTGTCGATCTGTCCGAACACGGTCATCAGCCGATGGCCTCGGCAAGCGGCCGCTACGTCATCGCATACAACGGCGAGGTATATAACTTCCCTGCGTTGCGCGACGCGCTCGAGCGGGAGGGCAAGGCCCCGGCCTGGCGAGGTCACTCCGATACCGAGATTCTTCTTGCGGGTTTCGAGGCTTGGGGTATCGAAGCGACGCTGAAGCGCGCGACCGGCATGTTCGCGATCGCACTCTGGGACCGCCAGGAGCGTACGTTGACACTCGCGCGCGACCGAATCGGCGAGAAGCCACTGTATTACGGCTGGGTCGGCGACAAGCTACTCTTCGCCTCCGAACTCAAAGCGCTCGAGGCCGGCGCTGACCGTCCGCTGGAAATCGACCGCGACGCTCTCGACACCATGATGCGCTTCGCCTACATCCCGGCACCGCGCAGCATCTTCAAAAATGTGTGGAAATTGCCGGCAGCCCATCGCATCGTCTTCCGGTCGGCTAACGATCGCGACGCTGTGCCCGAAGCATACTGGTCGCTCGATACACCTGAACAAACGGAACTGCGCCGCTCGCTGGCCGACGAAAGCGATACGGTGCTCGTTGACCGATTGCACGACCAGCTCAAGGCGGTGGTCGCCGGCCAAATGCTCTCCGACGTGCCGCTTGGTGCGTTCCTCTCCGGCGGTGTGGACTCGAGCACTGTCGTGGCGCTGATGCAGGCCCAATCGTCGCAACCGGTGCGCACGTTCACCATCGGCTTCAACGAAGAAGCGTTCAACGAAGCACCGTATGCGGCTGCCGTCGCCAAGCACCTCGGCACCTCGCACACCGAGCTTTACATTACGGCCAAGCAGGCGTCCGATCTGATACCGTCGCTGCCGCAGATTTACGACGAGCCGTTCGCGGACTCGTCCCAAATCCCCACGACGCTCGTATCTCACCTTACCCGCAAGCACGTGACGGTGGCCCTGTCAGGCGACGGTGGCGACGAAATGTTCTCGGGCTATCCGCGCTACGACATCACGTCGCGGCTATGGGAGCGCATCGACGGTCAACCCGCCGTGCTGCGCCGCCTCACGGCATGCGCGTTGCGAACCCCGTCACCCGGCGGGTGGGACGCCATGCTGCGCCTCGCGCCTCAAAATCTTCGTCAGCAAGTCAATGGCCGTCGGTTGCACCGCCTGGCCGGACTGATTACATCGCCTTCCATTGGCGAACTCTATCCGCGTCTGATGTCGCAATGGCAGCCGGAAGACGGACTGGTCCTGGGAGCGTCCTCGAATGTGGACACTCCGATGGACGTCTGGGCAACGTCGCCAGACTTGCAGCACGCAATGCGCCGCTGGGATCTTCATCAATATCTGCCAGACGATCTGCTGGTCAAGGTCGACCGCGCCGCCATGAGCGCAAGTCTGGAGTCACGGGCGCCGCTACTCGATCATCACATCGCCGAACTCGCGTTCGCCATGCCTAACCGCGTACTTCAGCGTGACGGCGTGGGTAAATGGGTACTCCGGCGCGTGCTGGACCGTTACGTGCCGCGCGAATTGATCGACCGCCCGAAAACCGGCTTCTCGATTCCGTTGGGAGAGTGGCTGCGCGGACCGTTGCGCGAGTGGGCCGAAACATTGCTCGCCCCGTCGCAATTGCGTGCGCAAGGCTACCTGGATGCCACAAAGGTCGAACGCACCTGGCAACAGCATCTGTCGGGCAACTACGACCGCAGCCCGTATCTGTGGAACGTGCTGATGTTTCAGGCCTGGCTGGCGAACCGCTGACGCATACCACTTCGCATAGGACATCGCAGCGGCCGACCACTGACGACCGCTGCGTACCGCCCGACGAAGGCATACAGTGGCGAGGCCTTACGCCTCCTTATGCCAGACCGTACGGTTGACGTAATCGATGTAGCTCAACACCACTCGAAGCACTTGCGTCGAAACGAACGGATTCTCGTAATCCGGCACAGCCAACGTATGACGCACATTCGGATCGAAATTCTCGGTCACTGCGCGCATCGCATCCAGCACCGGCTCACGGCGCAATCCCGACATGATCAACGTGCCGACGTCCATCCCTTCCGGACGTTCGTGTGCATTACGAATCGTCACTGCGGGCAGGTTGAGCAATGACGCTTCCTCGGTGATCGTGCCACTATCGGAGAGAATGCAAAACGCCTCTTTCTGAAGCTTGATGTAGTCGATGAATCCGAACGGCTTGGAAAACGTCACGCCGGTTTCCGGCAACGCACGACCGAGCGCATCCAGGCGCTTGCGCGTGCGTGGGTGCGTGGAAACGAGCACCGGCATGCCGTACGTCTGAACAATCGCTTCGAGCGTATCGAGCAGATCGTGCAACGCTTCGGGAGAATCCACATTTTCTTCGCGATGGGCGCTCACCAACACGTACTGCCGCGGTTTGAGCTGCTGACGTGCCAACACGTCGGACGCTTCGAACGCATCGGCATAGTGATCAAGCACTTCGCGCATGTGCGAACCGGTCTTGATGATCGTCTCGGGGCGGATTCCCTCCGCAAGCAGATACCGGCGGGCGTGCTCGGTCAGCACCATGTTGATATCCGACAGGTGATCGAGCACCTTGCGATTCAGCTCTTCCGGAACGCGCTGATCGAAACAGCGATTGCCGGCCTCCATATGAAAGACGGGAATCTTGCGACGCTTGGCGGAAATGACGGCAAGACAGGAGTTCGTATCGCCGTACAACATCAAGGCATCCGGGCGCTCCTTCTCGAACACCTCGTCCGAACGTTCAATGACCCTGGCAATGGTTTCGGCGGCGTTCGTTCCCGCTGCGTCCAGGAAATAGTCCGGCTTGCGAATACCGAGATCGTCGAAAAATACCTGGTTGAGTTCGTAGTCGAAGTTCTGACCCGTGTGTACCAGCACGTGTTGGGTGTGTTTCTCGAGCTGGGCGATGACCCGACTCATCTTGATTAGCTCGGGACGCGTTCCCACGAGCGTCATGACTTTACGCATTCAGTTGCTCCCGGACGTATTCAAGCGTCAACAGCAGCTTCTTCACGGCCTCCACGTCCAGACGCTCCGTGTTGTGCGAGGTGTAGTCCTCGGACGCCGAAATGCGCGTTTCTCCCTGCACAAAGTACTTGTTGTAGTTCAGGTCGCGGTTGTCCGCAGGCACGCGGAAGTAACGGCCCATGTCGTCGACGCGCGCCATCTCTTCGCGTGAAACGAGGGACTCATAAAGCTTTTCGCCATGACGAGTCCCGATCTCCCGGATCTTCGACTTGCTATTGAAGAGTTCGATCAACGCCTGAGCCAAAACCGCCACAGTGCACGCCGGGGCCTTCTGTACAAAGATATCGCCTTGCTCACCGTGCTCGAAGGCGTGCAGCACGAGATCCACCGACTCGTCCAGCGACATCAGAAAGCGCGTCATCGTCGGGTCAGTCACGGTCAGGTCCTTTCCTTCCTTGATCTGTCCGATGAACAGCGGAATGACCGAACCGCGCGATGCCATGACGTTGCCATAGCGTGTCGAGCACATCACGGTATCGCCTTCTTGCTGAAGTCGTGATCGGGCGACGGTGACTTTTTCCATCATCGCCTTCGAAAGCCCCATGGCATTGATCGGATAGACGGCCTTGTCCGTGCTTAGCATTACAACGCGAGACACGCCGCAGGACGACGCCGCGTCGAGCACGTTTTCGGCGCCAAGCACGTTGGTCTGAACGGCCTCCATCGGATAAAACTCGCACGATGGCACTTGCTTGAGGGCGGCCGCGTGAAAGACATAGTCGACGCCTTTCATCGCACCTCGCACTGCATCGCGGTTACGCACATCACCGATGTAGAACTTGAGTTTGGGATGCGCAAGCGCGATGCGCATATCTTCCTGCTTCTTTTCGTCACGGCTGAAGATACGGATTTCCCGAACGCCGCTGCTCAGGAAACGGTTCAGAACCGCGTTGCCGAACGACCCGGTGCCGCCCGTAATCATTAAAACCTTATCGTCGAACATGCTCGATTCCTTCAATTATCCAAATGTGTGCAAGCGCTCAATTAGCGTCGGCCAATCTGGCGCTACGTAACCGGTCGCATCCGAGAAGCGGGTGCTGCAAAGGGAACGGTCGATCATGAACGCATCATCAGGGTTGATTTCGACGTCCTTGCCGAACGCCTTCCCGACCAACGTCAGCAGGTCGAACTTGTTGATCGGCGCCGCCGACACGTGGTAAAGGCCATGCAACTCGGGACGAGGCGCGACGTACTCAAGAATCACGCGGGCCAGCTCAACCGTCGGCAGGCCGGAAAACACGGCACGCCGGAATCCGCGGACAGGCCCCGTCTGCGAGAGGAACCAATCGACCAGCGCGTTCGCACCGCTCAATTCGCGTCCGATGATCGACGTGCGCAACGTGATGGCGTGCGGATAGTCGACTTCGCCCAACAACTTGGTTCGCCCATAGACGTCGGTTGCATCGGGAAGATCGGATTCGACGTACCCGCCCTTGCTCCCGGAAAAGACACAATCCGTGCTGACATGGACCAGACGCGCACCGGCAAGCTCGCACAAACGTGCGAGACGATGCGGCAACACCGCGTTCAGCGGAATGGCCGCGAGCGGATCCTTGGCGTTGCCAAGTTGCTTGATGAGGCCCACGCAATTGACCACGAGATCGGGACGAACCTGGGCCAGCGCTTCGGTCAGCGTATCCGGCTGATCAGCATCCACGCCGGTAAGCAACCGGTCGTGCAGCCCCGTATCGAAATAGCGCTTTGCACCTGCGCCTCGCAGCGTTCCCCAAGCCTCGACGTCCGGCCACGTGTTTGCCAATCGCAGCACCGCACTGCCCAGCATACCCGACGCGCCCAATACCAGTACTTTCATCGTTATCCTCGTTGCTTCACTTTCCGGGGCCACGAACACGATGGTCCGCCGACAATTTGTTCAGGCGGGCGCTCAGATCGTCCGCGAGTTTGCCCGCCTCGAAGCGACGCGCATAGTAATCGCGGCCTCGCACTCCCATTTGTGTGCGCTCCTCCGGCGCCATGGCGGCCATGTCCGATATGGCCTTTTCCAGACCGCCTGCGTCCTGGGCGGCGCACACCATACCGCCACCGGACTCGGCCACAACTCTGGCCCCCGCCCCATTGAGCGACGCAATGATCGGACGGCCCGTTGCCAGATAGACGCCCAATTTGCTTGGGATCGTCAGGTCCAGCACAGGATCACTGCGCAATACGACGAGCAATGCATCCGCATGCTGAAAAATCGCCGGCATCGACTGGTACGGGAAGCGGCCCGGCATCACGACGTTCGTCAGGCCTTCGTCGCGAATACGAGTAGCCAGTCGCTCGCTATCGGAGCCAGACCCGATCAGGAAAATACGAATCGCCGCGTTGTCCCTGAGCCGCGCCGCAGCATCGAGCACGACATCAAGCCCCTGCGCCTTGCCGAGATTGCCGGCAAACACCACGTTGAACGTCGGTTCCGTCAGCGCCGGCACAGGGCATTCCCCGACATCGGCCTGGGGATTTGCGATCAGCGACGGCGCTACCGAATTGTAGTGCACCTCGATCGGACGCCCAGGCGCGTAGCGCGCAATGCCCGTCACAAATTCCTCGGATTGCGCAAGCACCAGATCCGTGTGGCGATAAATCCAGCGAACGCACCGCTCGACTGCGCTGAGAATCGTCCGGTTCTTTACGAACCCGGTTGCGCTAAGGCTCTCAGGCCATAAATCCTGCACCCACACCGCCAGCGGCGCGCGTTTGAGCCATTTAATGAAAACAGCGGGAATCGCCTGAAGCAGCGGCGACGGCGCATAGACAAGAACGGCGTCGAACGACTGGCCTCGCAGGCGGAACGGCCCGAACAGACTGGCCGACGCAATGAAGGACAGGTAGTTGAGCATCAGGCGCAAGCCGCCGCCCTTGCCCCGCGGCATCAACGGCACCCGCAGGACCGACACCTTGCCAAGGGTCTGGTCGCCGAATCCGGCCGCGCGAAACCCCTCGAAAACGGTTCCGCCAGGGTAGTTCGGCTGCCCCGTGAGCACCGTCACCGACGTTACGCGAGCGGCCAGCGCCTCGCATACGTGGTTGATCGGAAATTCTTCCGGATGAAAATATTGAGTCACTACCAGTAGGCGCATATGTCGTCAGTTATGGTGGCGTTCATCGGCCAATGCGGCGCCATGGCCCGCAGGCCCTGTCGACAGGACTTCCTCATAGGCCGCCCGGTAACGCGCGCCTAGCGCCTCTACACTGGCGCCCTTGAGCTTCGATGCTGCGCTCGCCGCTTTGGCTGCACTTCTGTCCATATCGCCAAGCGCCGCGCTCAGGCCGGCTTCGATGCTCGTCACGTCAGTGTGATCGACATACCACGCGTCGTCGCCTCCGAGGAATTCGCGATGCGCTGGAATATCCGATATGACGAGCGGGCACCCGATCGCTGCCGCTTCGAGTACGACGTTGGGATTGCCTTCGAAGCTGCTCACCGAAATGGCGATATCGGCGCGAGCCATCTCTGCCGCCAGATTCGTCGAAAACCCATGCATCACGATCCGCTTTGCAAACCCTGCGGCATCGATACGCGTTTGCAGCCGTTCGCGTAGCGGGCCCTCCCCGAACATATCGACCCGCACGTCGGCGCGCGCGGCGACGACACGAATTAGTGCCTCGATCAACCTGTCCACATTCTTCTCGTCGCTCAGGCGTCCCGCAAACAGCACGCGGGCACCGACCTCGTGGCGGCGACTCGACCCGGCCCAAACCAATCCGGGCACGGTCGGCGTGACGCAATTGCGAATCACGTACGTCCGCACCGTGTGGTCGAGCTCGGTATGCCAGTAGTCGATGCCACCTTGCGAATTGGCGATGACCGCCGCGGCTCGGCGACCGAGCCACGCACGTACGCGAGACTTCCACCCTCGCTGGTATAACTGGGCTGCAGACCGTTCACTGACGATATAGGGCACGCCCGCCAGATAGGCCATGGCGCCGCCTACCACATCCATCTGGATTACCCAGGTCTGAACGAGTTGGGGACGCACCCGCCGGATCAGACGCAGCACGCGCAGAAACATCGCGGGATCATGTGTACTGCTGGCCGCCAACCGGTGCAGCGTGACACCGGGCTGATTGCGCAGCCGATCAAGGTTCGGCCCTTCGGAAAAGTAGCCGACGTGGCATTCCACGCCCTGACGCGCCAGTTCGGGCGCCAGCAGCGACAGTTGGCGCTCTGCCCCACCCGATCCGAACGAAGGGATCAGATGCAATACCCGCGTGACAGTCGTGCTCCGTTTCATATCGACGTTATCCGATGTCATCCGTTCGCCGCGCCTCCCGGATGACGATCTTGTAAAACACGATCGCGTGCGGCCAGCATGGCGATCGCGACCGTCGTGATCAGATTCAGGACCTGCGCGACGACGTAAGCCAGCGCCGCGCCCTGCGCACCCATCGTCGGGATGAGCCAGGCGGCGATCAGCATGTACGACAGATTCACGGGGGTGATGATGAAGAACAACGACATCCACATCCGGCCAAATGTATTGATCACGTGATATACGGTCGCCGCCAGTATTTCGGGAATTACCGAAAGCAACAGCAAGATGAGCGTCTCGCGTCCGTCGGAGAACCGGTGGCCATAGAGCCCCAGAATCCACGAGGAACACATCACCAATACCCCGACGACCAGTATCGAAAACACACCGTTGGCGATGAGTGTGGTGCGAAAGACGTTGCGGAACTCCTGCGCCGAGCGTTGCCCGAACAGGGTATTCATAACCGAGAGCGTCACGCCGTTGAGCAAGGTGGGCAACTGAAGCGTCGCCATGCGCAATTGCGTGGCCACGGAAAAGATGGCCACCATCTCCAGGCCGTTCGGTGCGCGTGCCAGAAAGACGCTGACCAGCCAGATGCACGGCAGCGTCACCAAGCTCGACAGGCCGGCAGGAATACCGAAGTGAAGCAAGCGTCCGATGTCGTCACGTCGTACTGTTAGCGCAACACCGACGAGCATGTCTCGCGCCGTGGTACGCAGCGCAGCGTAGAAAAACACCGCCCGCGCCAGACTTGCTATCACGAAGCCAAATGCGGCACCGTCCAGGCCGCCGAGCTTCGCGCCAAGCGGAGGGAGCACCAGAAACGCCAGACCGGACACGGTGCTGATTCGCCCCAATGCCTTGAATGCGGCAAATCCTTGCAGCGCCCCTTGCTGATACGTCACCATCACCTGAAAGAAGATGGCAGGCGCCACGAGCCGGATGACCGGCTCCAGATCGGGCTGCTTGAAGACCGAGTTTGCAAATACCGGTGCACCAAACAGCAGTGCAGCAACGGCGATGAGTCCCATGACAACGGTCACGCGTCGGCAAAACCAGAGTACAGTCCCGATGCGCTCCGGATCGGATACCCGATACTCCGCCACAAATTTCGCGACGACCGATCCGGCACCGCTTTGCGCGATGGCGGCCGCCGTCGTCACGGTCGTGACGAGCAACGCATACTTACCAAAGACTGGAAGCCCGAGCACACGTGCAGCGAGCATGCCGGAAACCAGCACAGATCCTTGCATCGAGACCGCCGCCAAGATGCTCCAGACGAGATCGCGAAACAGGTATTTCCTGAACGTGCTCAGTATTGCCACGGCGCATCGTCTCCTTAGCGGCCGAGCGCCGGCGCGAAAACATCGCGCAGTTGCTGAAGACGCTGCGAAATGCGATGACCGTTCATCACCCGACGGTAACCTTCACGCGCCATCGCCTCACGCTCCGCCGGATGCGTCAGGTAGTAGTCGATCTTTTCGATCAGCTCGTCGTGGTTCTCATAAGTCTGCGTTTCCTTGCCGGGAACGTAGAAGTCCTTGACGAACTCCGACCCGTCAGTGATTTGCATGACACCGTTACCCGGAAGATCGAACATTCGGTAGCTGCCCACGGTGTACTTGCCGCGCAAGTGCGAGTTGATGCCGATCTTGGAACGCAGATATAGCGGCACATACTGATCGAACGCGATCGGCTTCACCCAACCGGGGAACCCATACTTCACGTTGAAGTACGCGTTGCGCTTCCAGTTGGCGAGGCCATAGATCTTGAAGCGGCGCCCGAAGGCTTTCTTGACCGCGCCAAGCAGCGGCATCTTGTCGACATAGAGCGCACCAACGAATATGACGTCAAGGTCACGATCGCGCGAGAAGACCTGCTCCTCCGTCAACGTCGGATCGCAGAGCGCATCGAACAGCGCCAGCGGCCAGAACGTCGTGCGCTTCGCGCCACAATAGGCCAGTTTCTCCGGCATCGTCAGATCGCGGCTGTAAGCTGGGCTGTGATAGAGCATGTGATCGTACGCGTGGACGTACGCGAAATCGCGATCGTAGGCGGCCGTCGGACCGTCGCAAATGCGCAGGGCCTTGTAGATGTCGAGCGTGCGCAGAAACTCCGGATGATACGGCGGGCAGTTGTCTACCAGCAGAACATCAGCCCGATGCGTGCGAATAAGCTCACGGACATCCGCATACATGCGCATGAGGCCGTCGTTGCGCTGGTAGTAGAGGTTGTCGAGGAGCTGCGCGCGCACATACGTGGACGGGCTCTGGTACGGCTCGTGATTGAACGGAATGAACTGGATGTCGTCCGTCGAAGCCGCACTGATTTCACGCTGCCAGTAGTCAGCCTCCCAGCCGCGTTTATTGAATGAATAGATAATGCGCATCTTGATCCCGGTTCCGAATTCAACGATCTGCCGTCACCGGAGCGGGCCTTGCCACACGACCGGCCCAACGGGGCGATACCAAACGACGATGCCGTGCGAGAGTTCTCGCGCGGCATCCCGACGTCTGGGGCAGCCAACGCACGTTTTGTGCGTGGCTCTCAGGCTCAGATCGTTCGCAAAGTGTCGATGGCTTCGCGAATGGAGTAGTGATGATTGCCGACGAACACGCCGTTGGCGTCGATATGGTCCGCGTTCGACAGTTGTCCGTGAATCGAGTAGTCGAAATACTTGATCACTTCGTTCTTGGCGAAATTCCCCGTGACGATCGGACGGCTTTCGAAGCCGAGATCGTTCAGGCGCGTCAGCAACTTCTCGCGTGTGAGCGACGAACCCGGACGAATCACGAGGCTGAAGCCGAACCAGCTGCTCGCACCGGTTTCGCGCTGAATCAGCAGGTCCGGATGATGACTCATCGCTTCCTGAAAGTGCGCGCCGTTCACGCGGCGCAGCGAAATGAGCTCCGGCAGCTTGCGCACCTGCTCGATGCCGATGGCACCAGACATTTCCAATGGCCGCAGATTGAAGCCCGGCAACACGAAGCGAAACGACTCCTTGAACGGATCGTCACTCTTCTCGCCACAAACGTGATTGTGCTTGGGCAGGTTTCGTGTCCAGCCGTGCGCGCGCAACGAAAGCAGAATGTGATACAGCTCTTCGTTGTCCGTTACGATGAGCCCGCCTTCCATCGTCGAGATGTGGTGCGAGAAGAAAGAACTGAACGTACCCATGACACCGAACGAGCCGGCTTTGCGGCCTTCAAATTCGGCGCCCATCGATTCGCAGTTGTCTTCCATCAGCACGATGTTGCGCTCGCCGATCAGGCGACGAATGGCAGCGAAATCGTTGGGGTTACCCAGCAGGTTGACGGCCATGATCGCGCGCGTGCGATCGGTGATGGCACCAGCCAGCGCATCGAGATCGTAATTCAACGTATTCAGATCGATGTCGACGAACTTGATCGACAGCCCATACTGGTACAGCGGATAGTACGTCGTGCTCCACGACACGGCCGGCACGATGACCTCGTCGCCGGGCGACAATTTCAGCGCCTGGTCGCGCGTGTACATCAACGCCGCCACCATGATCAGATTGGCCGACGACCCCGAATTCACCATCACGGCGTACTTGCTGCCTTGGTACTCCGCAAAGCGCTTTTCGAACTCGGCAACCTTCGGGCCCATTGTGAACATGCCCGATTCGATGACCGCCTGCATTGCGGCATATTCCGCCTGATCCCAGGTTGTCGTAGCCAACGGAAACTTGAACTTCATGCGAGCCCCTTGCGCAAATAAAACTCGTACGTTCTGGCGATACCTTCGTCCAGACTCACCTTAGGCTGCCAGCCCCACGCCGTCTGACGCGTAACGTCCAGCAGTTTTTGCTTCATCCCGGCCGGTCGGCTCAGGTCGTGAACGAACGTTCCTTGCCAGCCGATCACGCGCGCCACGCTCGCGTAGTAATCGTTGACCGAGTGATCGGCGCCCACCCCGATATTCAAAAGCGCGGGCGTATCTTCCCATTTCTCGACGGCCATCATGATGCTGTCCGCCAGATCGCCTGCATACATGAACTCGCGCCGAGCGGTACCGTCGCCCCAGATCTCGATCTCGCTATCGCCCTGCGCCTTGGCCATGTGCACCTTATGGATGATGGCGGGAATCAGGTGCGACTTTGCAGGATCGAATTTGTCGTAGGGACCGTACAGATTGCACGGAACGAAGGTCTTGTAGTCGAACGACGCGTCTTCCTGATGCACGTAGGCACACAGCCGCTGTGTGGCGATTTTTGCCAGCGCATACCCTTCATTCGTCGGTTCGAGTTCCCCCTGGAGAATTTGTGGCTCTGCCAGCGGGTTCGGCGCATTGCGCGGATACATGCACGAGCTGCCAAGGTTGAGCAGTCGCTTGACGCCGGCATCACGCGCGGCGATCACGACATTGCGCCCCAACACCGTGTTGATCCAGAAGAAATCGACCGGGTTGGCAATGTTCGCCTGAATGCCGCCCACGCGACCTGCCGCGTGCACAACGACGTCCGGGCGCGCCTCGCGCATGAATTTCGACACGGCGTCGAAATCGGTGAGATCCAGTTCGGCGCTTGCCGGTGCGATGAATTCCCACTCGGATGCTGCGGGGTGATCGAGCAGATTTCTGCCCACCATGCCCCGTGCGCCGGTGAGAAGGATGCGTCCTTTGGCCATGTCGATCAGTTCTGGTTACGCAGCGCCTTGTGGCCGTGCGCCTTGACCTTCAGGTCGAACTCGGCCTGCACGAGGTCGACACGTGCCATTTCAGCGACCAGTTCATCGAACGAGACCTTCGGCGTCCAACCCAGCAGTCGCTTGGCCTTGGAAGCGTCTCCTAGCAGGGTCTCCACTTCGGTGGGGCGGAAATAGCGCGGATCGACTTCGACGATGCAGTTGCCGTTTTCGTCGTAGCCCTTTTCTTCCACGCCCGTGCCCTTCCACGTCACGGACATGCCAAGCTCCTTGGCCGCGGCATCGACGAATTGACGAACGCTGTACTGTACGCCAGTCGCGATAACGAAATCCTCTGGCTTTTCCTGCTGGAGCATCAGCCATTGCATTTCGACGTAGTCGCGGGCGTGCCCCCAATCGCGCAGTGCGTCGAGATTGCCCAGATACAGGCGCGGCTGCATGCCGAGCTTGATTCGGGCGAGCGCACGCGTGATCTTGCGGGTCACGAACGTCTCGCCCCGAATCGGCGATTCGTGGTTGAACAATATGCCGTTACAGGCGTACATGCCATACGCTTCGCGATAGTTCACCGTGATCCAGTAGGCATACAGCTTTGCCACCGCATACGGGCTGCGCGGGTAAAACGGCGTGCTTTCCTTTTGCGGTGTTTCCTGCACGAGGCCGTACAGTTCGGACGTCGAAGCCTGATAGAAGCGGGTCTTCTTCTCGAGGCCCAGAATCCGGATGGCTTCGAGGATACGCAGTGCGCCGAGACCGTCGCTGTTGGCGGTATATTCCGGCTCCTCAAAGCTCACGGCAACATGACTTTGCGCGGCGAGGTTATAAATTTCGTCGGGCTGAACTTGCTGGATGATGCGCACCAGCGACGACGAATCCGTCATGTCGCCATGGTGCAGATGGAACTTCACATCCGTCTCGTGCGGATCGTGGAAGAGGTGATCGATACGATCGGTATTGAACAGCGACGTACGGCGCTTGATGCCATGTACTTCATATCCCTTGCCCAGAAGAAACTCGGCAAGGTATGCGCCATCCTGTCCGGTAACGCCGGTGATCAGAGCTACTTTTCGGTCGTTCATGAATTATCACTACCCGTCAAATTAATGGTTTCGCGATCGTAGTTATCGTCGAAGCGAACGATATCGTCTTCGCCGAGATAACTTCCGGACTGTACTTCAATGATCTCCAGGGGCGTCTTGCCACAGTTCTCCAACCGATGCGTCTCGCCGAGCGGAATGTAGGTCGACTGGTTCTCCGTGAGCAGGAACGTCTCCTTGCCCCGCGTGACCTTCGCCGTGCCGGAGACCACGATCCAGTGTTCGGCGCGATGATGATGCATCTGAAGACTGAGGGCGGCGCCAGGTTTGACCGTAATGCGCTTGACCTGGAAGCGCGGCCCCATATCCACGCTGTCGTAACTGCCCCACGGACGCGCCACGTGCCGGTGTTGGACAGCCTGGGGCACCCCCATCTGCTCAAGTTGCGCTACGGCCTGCTTGACCTGCTCGCTGTGGCTCTCGTGAGCCACGAGCAGCGCATCTTTGGTATCGACGATCAGCAATCCATCCGTGCCGAGTGCGACGACGGGGCGCGACGGCGCGTGCACGAAAGTGTTCGTGGCCCCGATGCCGACGACTTCGCCGGTAAACCGATTACCATCCGCATCGGCTTCGGTCAGGCGAGCGACTTCACGCCAGCTGCCGACATCGCTCCATTGCCCCTCGAACGGCACGACGGCGACGCGATCATGGCGCTCGAGCACCGCGTAGTCGATGCTGATGCGCGGACATGCCGCGAACTCGTCCTTTCCCAAACGAACGAAATTGCGATCCGTTTTCTGCGAAGCGACCGCGTTTCGGCATGCTGCAAGCACGTCGGGTTCGAATCGGCCAAGCGCTTCGATCATGACCGAAGCCTTCACCATGAAGATGCCCGCATTCCAGAAGAAGCCGCCCTGCAGAAGCATGTTCTGCGCGTCGGCGAGCGGCGGCTTTTCGATAAACCGGCTGACGCTCGCCACATCGCCGGGCAACGCGTCACCTCGCTGGATATACCCGTAGGCAGTGCTCGGATGGCTCGGCACCACGCCGAACGTGACGACGAAACCGTTGCGTGCCGCTTCCACGCCCTTGTTCATGGCACGGGCAAATGCCTGAACGTCGGGGATATGGTGATCCGCCGGCATGAAAAGAAGCACCTGCGCCGGTTCGGCGTTCAACGCGGCGACCGCAATGGCGGCTGCCGTATCGCGTCCGATCGGCTCAAGAAGGGTCGTTGCATTGACGCCTGCGGCGTCTACGGCCTCCTGAACCAGAAATCTATGCTCGTCCGATGCCACCACCATGACATCTTCGCTGAGCGCCTTTGCGCGAGAAAGCGTCGTCACGAGAAGGCTCGTCCGCGTTGCGTCGCTGGACGGAATCAGCGGCACGAACTGCTTCGGCAGGGCCTTGCGGGACAGTGGCCAGAGCCGCGTTCCGGCACCGCCGGACAGTACCACTGGCAATATCAGGCTATTCATATCGAATTGGGTCGAGAAGCTGTCTGACGAAAACACGCCTCGTGCGCGTATTTGCCACACCGGCCAACACGGGAAACCGGTTATGGTAACTCATGGGTGGATTCGAACCGCAGCCGCTCAATGAACGACCGTCGGATGATCCGGGCCACCGGTGAGGCCCGATGGCCGACCATATAGGTGGTCCTGAATTTTGGTCACCATTCGGAAGCCCGACACGCACTCGCGCAATATCGTCACGATCGCGTCGTGGTCGTTGCGCTCGCATGCGCGCGCGAGGCGATCAATGATGGGTGACAGCTCTTCGCGCGTGTAGAAATCCTCGGTGGCCATCATGATCTTGGGATGCATCGTCCCCGAGACGTCTTCACCGATCAACAATTCTTCATAAAGCTTCTCACCCGGGCGCAGGCCAGTGAAGCGGATCTCGATGTCACCGTCCGGTGTGCTTTCATCTCGTACGGAGAAGCCGCTCAGGTGTATCATGCGGCGCGCCAAATCCCAGATCTTGACGGGCTCGCCCATGTCGAGCACGAACACCTCGCCGCCCTTGCCCATTGCGCCGGCCTGGATGACCAGTTGCGCAGCCTCCGGGATCGTCATGAAATAGCGGGTAATGTCGGGATGCGTCACGGTGACTGGCCCGCCGGCGACGATCTGCTTGCGAAATAGCGGCACGACCGACCCCGAGGAGCCCAGCACGTTGCCGAAACGGACCATGCAGAATTTGGTACGAACGTTGCTGTCGTTCGCGAATGCCTGAAGCGTGAGCTCGGCGAACCGCTTGCTCGCGCCCATAATGTTTGTCGGCCGTACGGCCTTATCCGTCGAGATCAGCACCATCGTTTCGACCGATGCGGCAATCGCCGCACGCGCGGTGCTCAATGTGCCGAATGCATTGTTCAACACCCCTTCGGTCAGGTTGAACTCGACAATCGGCACATGCTTGTAGGCCGCCGCGTGATAAACCGTTTGAATATTGCAGCGCTCCATGACCCGTCGCACGCGGGTTTCGTCGCGCACCGACCCTAGCACCGGCACCAGTTGCACCGCGAGGTGTTTGGAGCGAATGACCTGCTCAAGTTCCTGCTCGATGGAGTACAGCGCGTACTCCGACTGTTCGAACAACACCAACGTGCGCGGCTGCACCATGACGATCTGACGACAGAGTTCCGAGCCGATCGAGCCACCGGCGCCGGTCACCATCACGCACTTGTGACGAATGTTGGCGTCGAGTAACGCGCCATTGGGCGGCACGATGTCGCGGCCGAGCAGATCGTCGATTTCGACCTCGCGAATGTCCTCCGCCTTGACTACGCCGTCGACCAGATCGGACATTCCCGGAATCACACGCACTTCGACCTTGAGGGATTCGAGTCGGTCGATGATCTCAAGTCGTCGCGCCCGGCTGACCGATGGTATGGCGAGCAATACCTGCCGAATCGCGAAGCGTTCGATCAGCGCGGGAAGATCGTCCGGAGAATGGGTCTTCAGGCCGAGAATCTCCATGCCGTGCAAGGCCTGCGCGTCGTCAACGAAGACCACCGGCTGAAAATCTCGCCCGGCGCGCAACGCCACGGCCAATTGCCTGCCCGAGCTGCCCGCACCGTAAATGGCAACGGCGTGACGCGTATGGCGCGCCTCGGGTTGCGTCACCTTCTGGAGTAAGGCGCGTGCGAGGAAACGACTCCCCCCGATGAAAAGAATGGCCATCATCCAGTAGATCAACATCGCGCCGCGCGGCACCGGCGGTTGCGTCAAAAATACCAGCACGGCAGCAAACAATCCCACTGCGATCGTGACTCCCACAACGACGATCACGAGCGCGCGGGCTTCAATGTAGCGAATGACGGCGCGATATAACCCAATGCGAATGAAGATCGGAATCGCCACCACGGAGGTTAGGAAATAGACCCACCACGCGTGCATTTGCGGAAAATGCCAGACGTCCAGACGTAACCCGATGGCCGCCCATAGCGCAAATGGGAGCAGCACTGCGTCCATGCTCAGAAGCACGAGGCTTTTTGCCGTACGCGACAAATTGGTCACAAACTTGAACATGGTTCCACGGGCCTCCACTATCAATGCGACACGCCGTCACGACGCATCACTCGCGCGAACGTCTTGAACAGAATCTTCAGGTCGAACAGGAAAGTTCTGCGTTGCGCGTATTCCGTATCGAACTTGACCTTGACGGGAATGGGCAACTCGTCGCGCCCGTTGATCTGCGCCCAGCCTGTCAGGCCGGGGCGCAATTCGTGCACCCCATATTGCGTCCGCAATTCGATAAGGTCCTGTTGGTTGAACAACGCCGGACGAGGTCCGACGAGGCTCATGTCACCACACAAAATGCTCCAGATCTGGGGCAGCTCGTCGAGACTCGATTTGCGCAGAAAGCCGCCGATGGGTGTCAAATGGGACTTCGGATCCGAAAGCAGGTGAGTCGCAACCGCGGGCGTATCAACGCGCATCGAACGGAACTTGGGCATCCGGAAAATACGATTGCCCCGGCCCACGCGATCCGACCAATAAAGGGCTGGCCCCGGCGACGTCAGCTTCACTGCCAATGCAATGATTACGATCGGAATGAGAAAGACGACAGCGGCGACCAGCGCGAACGAAAAATCGAAAAATCGCTTCATATGATTGGTATGGAACAAACACAGCGCGGGATTTCACTACCGTCAGACTCGCTGTCCGACGATCATGATGCAATTGAGTCACCGGAGCGCCACGCGCTCACCGTCGCACGCATGCCCTCTTGCACCGAGAACGGCGGACGCCATCCGAGCGTGTCGGAGGTGTGAGCGATATCGACCTGCAACGAGCCCAATACCCGATCCGCCGTCGCCTTCTTGCCGATTAGCCCGGCGGCACAATCCATCAGCGACGGCGGCACACGTATCAGACGAGGGCGTGAATCCAACGCGTTGGCAATCTCGCGGACGAGGTCCCCAGTGCTCAGATCTGCGCCGTCCGAGACGAGGAACGTTTGACCCGCGGCCGCCGGGTGCGTTGCACAGGTCGACAGCAAGTCGGCGAGATTGCCCACGTACACCATGCTGCGGCGGTTTCTGACCGCGCCGAACGGTAACGCCCTACCGTTTGCCACCGCCTGCATCAGGCGCAGAAAATTGGCCTTCACGCCGGGCCCATAGACTAACGGCGGACGCACAACGACCACCTCAAGTCCGTCCCGAGCAATTTCCCAAAGACCTTCCTCGGCTTCCCATTTGGATACGCCATAAGGATCTTGCGGCGCGGGGGGGTCGTCGTAGCGATACGGCGCTCGCGCGGTCGTGCTCTCGCCATTTACCTTGACCGAGCTGACAAAGACCAGGCGTCGGACGCCGGCACGCAGGCACTCCCGCGCAAGACGCGCTGTACCCGCCACGTTGATATCCCGAAATTTCGCCAGGGCGACGTCGTTTCCCGCTTCGTTCATTACGTGCACGCGCGCGGCGCAATGCACGACCACGTCGATGCCGGACAGCGCTGCAGACCAATTCGTGTCCGGACCGAGGTCTCCCACAACGCGTGAAAATTCGCCGTTCGTCTGTTTCGTACGATACGCGCCCAATGCGCGAACGTTGGGCATGGCGCGCAGATGGGACAGGAGCGCGCCGCCCACCAGTCCGCTCGCACCGGTGACTAGAACATTAGTCGTCATCATCTTGGCGGGCGTCGTCTCGACCATAATTTAAAGCAATGAATAAACGACAAGGAGAGCGATTATACGCGCTCGACCCCGCCTTCTAGCGCAAATTGGACGCATTTGCTCAACGTTATTGCAACAGGGCAGACATCGGTGATTCATTTTGTAACGCATTTAATCCGGGAGCGTGGTTCAGCGCATTTTGCCTGGTGGCGCGCCCGAGCGAACCCGATACGGCCCGGACCGAATTATTTCGTTACAAATTACCGCCCCCGGGGGTCGCGGCAAACGGTCGTTCGCCATCGCAGGCCGATGGCGGCACCGCGGTAGCACGATCTACTGATATACCAAGGACCGGGCCGATCGATATTTTTCCGACTCCGGCGCGAATATACCTTTCGAGCGTCGGCGAGCGAACGCGAGTCCCATACCGCTTCGAGGATCCCTGAACGAGAAAAGGCGCAAGCGTCGATGCACTATACTAGCGCCCGATTTGCGGAAAATTGCCTGGTATTGCCGTGTTTGGCAGCGAAAGACGCGTTGGAGCGCTTACCGGGGCATTGGTCTCACCCAACGCATCGTCAATACCGGGAAAGATGACTTTTATAAGAAATTACAAGCTGTTCTCCTGCCTGTACTTCCTGACGGTCCTCGTCACCATCGGCATGGCGTACACCCTGGGTTTCAGCGAAGCCGCACGCCAAACGGCGGGACTTCCGGAACGCTTGCGAGACATCACCTTCCCGATCTGGGACTCGCACCCCCTTTCGCAGCACGGTTTTCTCGTCTTTATTTCGATGGAGGACTTCGCAAAGAAGGTTGCGTATTCAAATCACTCCACAGCCTACCTGTTCTACATGTACGTTCTGTACAAGGTGGAAATGCACGTGCATTCGTTGCCGATGCGCGTGACCGGCGCCATCGCGAATATTGTCTCGCTGGCAGTCGTGACGTTCTTTTTGCTGACCCAGTTGATCAAGACGCGCCTGTCGTTCGGCAAGGGGCTGCTGGTCCTCCTGTCGGTCGCGTTCATGCTGTCGATGCCCGGATTCTGGATCTCTTCGGCCAGATTCAACGTCGACAATACGTTTCCTTTGGTGTTCGCCTTCCAGGCACTGATCGCGTTCTTTGTCTGGAAGCGTCCGGCGCGGTCCGGCATGCTTGCCGTAGGAATTGTGCTTTTTGCCGTGTTTTGTCCGATCTATGCTGCCGTACTGGGGCTCGCTCTGTTGGTGTGCGCATGCCGCAACGAGGGTCTCGACGCGCGGATGTGCCGTCTGGCAGCGCTGGCCATCGGTGCTGGTATCGTCTTCTACCTCCCGTCGCCGCTCGTGTCGAAGGCGATCGGGTTCACGTCGTCCAATAGTGGGTGGCTAACGCGCGCCGGTCTGGATGGCGACACCACGTATTTCAACAACCTGCTGAAATCCGTACTGGCTCCCTATTTCCCGCGACCGTTTTCCACCATTGCCGTACCGATTCTGTTCCTGCTGACACAGTTGGCGTATTTCCGTCTGACCGAGCGCCGGGATTCACGGGCTGGCGCCGCTTCGCACGCGACTCCCCCCGCGCTCGAAGGGGTCAGCTTGTTTTATCAGCTGCTGTTTGCGCAGTATGTGATGACCTGCCTGCTGTGGCCGCAGGCCGTTGCCATTCATCCCTATTTGTACGATTACATGTTGCTGGGACCGGTATTCATCGCGATCGTGCTCACCTTCGCATGTGAACGCCCGCCGGTTGCGCTGCGTTTCTGGGTGCTGGCATTGCTGTTCTGTATCTCGTTCCATCTCGAGCAGATCGCACAAGCCAAGTGCCAAGGATGCAACTATCCGGCGGCATGGGACAGCAAACGACCGTAACGGCAAGGTCCGCCGTCGCGGTGGAACACCCTGCCACACAGAAAGCAAAAAAACCTCGCCAGGGTAGTCCTGACGAGGTTTTTTTTAAGGGCACCGGCGAGCCCCATATATTGAGTGGTGGAGCGGAGGAGGATCGAACTCCCGACCTTCGCATTGCGAACGCGACGCTCTCCCAGCTGAGCTACCGCCCCACACGAAGCTTTGATTATATCGATTTTTGCCGGCGGGGCGAGCAGCCGACAAAATTGCTCGGGAATGCCACCTTTGCGCGCCGCCGTGTGCCTCAAACCGCCCCCCGATTCCCCTTCATTCCCTTGATGGCCGGGACCTTCGGGGCCTTCGCGACGATGGTCTTCTGTGCCCTGAGGTAGCGGGCGACGACATCCCACACCGGCTCGCCCTGCGCGCCTTCGGCCACCGGCGCCCAGCCCGCGACCTTGTAGGTCTTGCCCGCTTCGATCGGCTTGCCGTTCAGGCGCATCTCCGTGATGCGCTGCCCCATCGGCGCCATCGGATCGATCGTGTAATCCATGCCGCCCACGCGCACCATGTCCCCGCCCTGCTGATAGTACGGATCCGGGTTGAACAGGTTGTCGGCCACGTCTTCGAGCACCGTCTTGATCGTCTCGCCCGTCATCGGTGTGAGCGTCGTGTACGGATACGTGATCGCCGTCTGATCGAGCAATTGCTCCATCGTGATCGCCTGCCCCGGCAACAACGACGTCCCCCACCGGAAGCCCGGCGAGAAACCGATCTCGGCATCCTTCTCGGCCATCACCGCGTCGAGCAGCAACTGATCGAAGGTACCGTTGAAGTTGCCCCGGCGGTACAGCACACCCTCGGTCACCGCTAACGGCTCCGCCAGCCTCGCCGCGAACGGCGCCCGCACGCGCTCGATAAGCGCCTGCATCTGAGCATCCGCCGGCAACAGATTCGCAAACACCGGCAACAGCTTGTAGCGGAAGTCCACCGGCTTGCCGCCCTTCACCTCGAAGTCCAGCACCGCAAGGAACTTGCCGTTCGAACCGGCGTTGGTGACGAGTGTCTTGCCCCCGGCATTCTCCACGACCACGGGTTTCGGCACACCGTCGTGCGTATGACCGCCGAGTATCGCGTCGATGCCGCGCACGCGCGACGCCAGCTTCAGATCGACATCCATGCCGTTGTGCGACAGCACGACCACGACCTGCGCCCCCTTGCCGCGCACCTCGTCGACCATCGACTGCAAGCGGTCCTCCTGAATCCCGAAGGTCCAGTCCGGCACGAAGTAGCGCGGGTTCGCAATAGGGGTGTACGGGAACGCCTGCCCGATGATTGCCACCGGCACACCGTTCATCGTCCGGATCGTGTACGGCGCGAACACCGGGTCGCCAAAGTCGTTCGTCTGCACGTTCTGGGCAACGAAGTCGATCTTGCCCTTGAGTTGCTCCTCGACCACCGACTTCACACGCTCGGCGCCATACGTGAACTCCCAGTGCGCGGTCATGACGTCCACGCCGAGCGCCAGCGTGGCGTCGACCATGTCCTGACCCTTCGTCCACATGGCCGTGCCGGAACCCTGCCACGTGTCGCCGCCATCGAGCAGCAACGCACCGGGGCGCGACGCCTTCATGCGCTTGACCAAGGTCGCCAGGTGAGCGAAGCCGCCGACCTTGCCGTACGTGCGCGCTGCCGCCGCGAAATCGAGATAGGTAAAGGCATAGGCATCCTGCGTGCCGGGACGCAGACCGTAGGCCTTGAGAAACGCCTCGCCCACCAGATGCGGCGGTTTGTTCGCCTGCTCGCCGATCCCGAGATTGACGCTCGGCTCACGAAAGTAGATCGGCAGCAGCTGCGCATGGCAGTCGGTGAAGTGCAGCAGATGGACGTTGCCGAACGCCGGCAGATCGTAGAACGCCGCAGCCGCCTTGGCCGCCGCCGTCTCGTGATGCGACAGCGCCATTCCTCCGGCGGCCGCCACTGCCAACACCTGCATGAACTCGCGTCGATTCATTTCGTCTCCGTGGCACATGCATCTGGCGACGCACCGCCTCAATTTTTTCAGTTGCGCACCGATGCCGCTGCGCGACATCGGCCTTGTCCATTGACCTTATGCATTGACCGTACGTCACGACGCACTTGCATCGCCGACGGCTATCCGCCTGCCTTGCGGCCCGGCGTCACAACGCAAGCGCACGAGGTCACCGCCCCGCGTAATCGGCGAGCGCCGCCACGTCCTCGCCGAACATCTCGCCGACTTCCTTGCGAAGGACCTTGCCGTTGCGTCCGATCACATACAGTTCCGGCAAACCGCGACGCTTGCCCAGCGCCGCCCGCCAGGCGTCGGTCTCCATGCCCGCCGGGAACGTGTACTTGTGTGCCTTGACGTAATCGACGGCCTCCTGCGGCGTTTTGTCGATGGACAGCGTCACGATCTGAATCGGCTTGCCGCGCGTGGCCTCGTAGAGCTTTTGCAGATGCGGGTTCTGCTGTGCGCAGAACGGACACCACGACGCCCAGTACTCGACGATGACCGTACGATCCTTGAAGGCGCTTGCGGGCAGTGTCTTGCCGTCGAGCAGCGTGAGCGGCGGCAACGTCACGCTATCCCCGACCTCGACGGCCAGCGCGGGCGCGCTCGCCAGTAACGCCGTCGCACCCATCGCGACACCGACCGCACGCCACACGCGCAGCGTCAGCAATATCCGAAATGCCCGCAGCGCCTGTGTGCTGACGTGACGAATCCCACCGATCTCGGCATTCATTGAATCACTCCGGATGTCGACGACGATCCCTGTTGGACGAACGGCCAATGGTCACACCATTGGCCGCATGCGACCGCTTACGCTAGCCCGGTGTCGCTTACTGATTGACCGGCGAGGCCGGGTCGAGCAGCAAAGCCATCACGTCCTTGAGCTGCTGTTCCGTGAGGATGCCCGCCGCACCGAAGCGCGGCATGTTCGAGCAGGCCATGTAGCTGTGCGAGTCGTAGACCTTCGCCCAGGTGTACTTGACCACTTCGGGCGAATCGCCACGCAACTTGCCGTAGTTGTACAGCGACGGACCGATGTTGCCGAACGAGATTTCGCTCTTGGTCAGTTGATGGCACGCGTAGCAGTTGCCGCCGTTCACGGTATCGGCCTTGTCGGTGAACTGCATGCCGCGCCCGTTCTGCGCCACTTTCTCGCCTTCCTTCCAGTCCCCGAGATACTTGCCGTCGGCAGGCGCCTTCACGCTCGCCAGTTCGGCTTTTTGCAGACGCTCCGCGATTTTGGCCGGCATGGGCTTGGTCGCGTACTGCGTGCACAGCTTCTGCAATTCGCTCTGGTCGATGCGATCGAGTTGTGCGATGCCCGAGCCACGGAACGAGTCGCGCAATTCCTGCACGACGGCCGCGTCGGTGGTCCCGGTGGCGGGCTTCGCGCCCTCACCTTGGGCAAACGCTGCGCCGACGACGAGAGCCCCGGCCGCGCTCAGCGCGATCCCGGTCGCGCGCAATGCGATGGATGTCATGGGTGTGCCTCGTGATCGATCAGCGCTTCAGGCCGGGGGCGTCCATCTTGCCGCCGTTGGCCATCACACCGAGGAAAGTAATCAGATCGACAGACGCCTGCGAGCCGTAATTCAGCTCGGGCATGCGCTGCTGACGGAAGCAGTCGTACATGCGCCACTGAATCGTGCGCAGCGCGCCTTGCGAGACACGATAGCCCGGCCACGTCGCAAAAGCCTGACGTGCAGCCGCCGGTTTGGTCAGATTCGGCAGGTCCTGCAAACGAATGCGTTTGTCGTCCGACCCGTGGCAGGACGCGCAGGAAAAGTCATACGGACCGGCGCGGTAATAGAAAATCTTCTGGCCGCGCGCATAGGCTTCCTTCTCTTCCTTGTGCGACTGCGGCACGCGAATCTGCGCACCGCGCGACTGCCCCGCCACATAGGCGGTGAGCGATTCGAGATCGGTCGGGTCCTGGCCTTCCCTGGAGAAAGGCTGCTTGATGACATCCGCACGCTTGAAGCCCTGCAGATTCACCATGCATTCGACGATGCGCGACTCGGCGTCGAGCACACGCTTCGCATCCGGGAAGTAGCGCGGCAGTTGTGCGTAGGCGTCTTTGAGCACGCCGGGGCCGAGCCCCAGGTCGCACTGCGCGAGCGATACGTTGTTCGGGCCGCGCGGCGTCTTCCAGAGTTCTTCGCCGCGCATCTCGATGAGTTCTGCCGGATTGCCGTCGGCAAGCATCTCGCGATATTGCGCAATGGCGTCGGCAGTCGAATTGTCGGCGGCGAGTGCCGTGGCGACGGGGGCGCTCGCGCCCGCGATGGCGAGCAAGCCGCCCAGTACGGAACGACGCAGCCACGCCGCCTGTCGCGGGGGGCTCACCCGTGCGCTATGTTGCGCCTCTAGCATCTGACTCTCCTCTTTGTGGGTTGATCGGCGCCTGCGGGAAAGCGTCCCTGCAAGCGCCACCACACTGCTTCCCGGCATCGCCCCTCAGGCGACGGTGGCCTCATCGGTGCGCGAGTCGCCCTTGTTGTCGGTCCACGTTACGGCGATCTTGTCGCCCTTCTTGCCGCCCTTGAACTTGAACGACATGAACGGATCCTTCGACACTGCCGGACCCCATTCGGCCGTCAGCACCGTCTTGCCGTTGCAGGTGACCGTGACCGTCTGGATGAAGTGTGCGGGGATGATGTTACCGGAAGCGTCCTTGCGCTGGCCGGTTTCCATGATGTGACTCATCAGCGCCTTGACTTCGACGACACCGCCGGCCTCGGTTGCGCGAATGCGCATCGGATTACCCATGTTGTGCTCCTCTAGCCTTATACGATGTGTCGCTCAACCGCCGCAGCCGCCCAGCGTGACCTTGATTTCCTTCTCGGCCACGAGGTACTTGTTGTCCGCCTTGACGAGTGCATAGACCTTCGAGGTCTGGCCCATCTTCACGCGCGTGGTCACCGACGGCTCCGTGCCGTCCGGGATATCGAACGAGGCCGCGAGCGTATTCGGATTCTTCTCGATCAGGATGGCGATCGATTGCGTGTTGGGCGCCTTGCTGGTGACCGCCACCGGCACGACCGCGCCGTTCTCGGCGATGTCGGGAGCCGTCAGCACGACGAGGTCGCTGGGGCTGGCTTTCGTGCCGCCGAGCGCCTTGACCGTATCGTCAACGCTCTTGGTGGCAAATGCCGCCTTGTTCCATTCCACCTGTGCCGCGCGGGCCTCTTCGGGCTTGATCAGCCCGGCGGCCACCGCCAGTCCCATTACCGCGGAAAACCGCAGCATGTCGCGTCGCTGTTGGTTCATCTCTGTGTGTTTCCTCTTCCCTGAAGGCCGCCGGTAAGCGTGCGCTGCTTTCATGACGGATACCGGCCGCCGTTCGCTCGCCCATGTTGCGGCGAGCCCCCTGCCCCGGACTTACTTCGCCGGGGCGCCGGCCAGCACCCAGTCCACCAGGATCTTGGCGTCGGCATCCGACAAGTTCGGGTGCGCCGGCATCGGGATCGGACCCCAGACGCCCGAGCCGCCACCCTTCACTTTCTTGACCAGCTTGGCCACGGCATCCTTGTCGCCCTTGTACTTGGCGGCGACTTCCTGATACGACGGGCCAACGAGCTTCTTGTCCACTGCGTGGCAACCCATACAGGCGTTGGCGCCGGCGAGTTTGGTCGCAGCGGCGACGTCGACACCGGCATGCGCCAGCGAGGTGCCGGCCAGCATGGCCGCAGCGATCAGCATCTTCTTCATTGTTGCTCCTTCGGTTTTATGTAGGGGACGGGGTCCTGCGGCAGCCTCGGACATTGTCGTCGGCGCATCCGTCGGACACCCTTGCCCGCTCAACGTGCACCACGAAGCATCCAGTCGACCATCGTACGGATATCGGCTTCTGCGACCTGTGATTGCGGCGGCATTGGCATGCTGCCCCAATTACCGGCACCTCCGGCACGTATCTTCGCCACCAGTATTTCAGTCGCATCCGACTGCCCATGGTACTTGGCGGCGACCTCCGAGAAGGCGGGCCCGATCTTCTTGTCGGTAACGCCGTGACAGGCCAGACAACCGTTCTTATCCGCAAGCGTTGCTGCCGGTGACGTCGCAGCGGCGGTTTGGGCCGGCGCGTCCGGACTCGCCATGCCTAACGTGGCGAGGGCAGCGGTCCTGCGCACCGACGCATTTTGCGCGGCGGTGCCCGACAGCGGCGGCAGCTTCGTATCGACACCACGCACCGGGCCGATGACCCGGTTTTGCGCAGCCAGATCTCCGTGTGCGTCGCGGGCGTACGCAGGGAGTGCGGACGTCACGATACCAGCCTCGGGACAATCCTGCATACACGCCTTGTTATGGGTATCCGGTTTGTCGCCCACGCGCCACATGCCGTGCGCGCGCGTCATGCCGTTGCGATTGGGCATGCGCTGCTGCACCTCGGCGATGTTCCGGTCGGACAGCACGAAGTCCGCCGGCACGATCTCACCGAGGTTGAGGATATAGGCGGTCACCGCGTACACCTCGTCCGGCGTGAGCGAGCGCGGCGCGTTCCACGGCATGGCGCGACGGATGTAGTCCCACATCGTCGAGACCGTGTCGATCTTCATGAGCGTGGTGCGCACCGGCTGGTTATTGCCGCGCAGCGACGCCACGTGGCCGGTCTTGATGTCGTCTGCCGTGGTGCCGCCCACCAGTGGATTGAAGACTTCGTTGCTCTCGCCGAACGTGCCGTGACAGGATGCGCAGCGCGCATCGAAGAGCTTCTGCCCGTCGGCAACGGAACCTTGCCCCCTGGGCAGGCCCTTGAAGTCGGGGCGCACGTCGATGTCCCACGCGCTCAGTTCCGCAGCACTTGCGTCACGACCAATGCCGGCGGGCGCCTTGATGGGTGATACAGGCGATGTGGACGCGACGACTGGCGGTACTGTTTTCGCACTCGGCGCGGCGAGCGCCGTCGGCACGAACCATGCGGCGAGCGTCAGCCCGACAACGGCCAACGCGCCCGCCCACAGTCCGGCGATCACCGCCGACTGCGCCCGACGGCGCCGCACGGCGTCCGGTTTGCTGATCGGTGGGTGAATCGGCGGGTGAATCGGCGGGTGAGTCGATTGACGCTCAGTCGACGTGGACATTGGTCACCTCCCCGCTCTGTGCCACCTGCCACGTCTGGATCGCGTTGTTGTGATAGATCGACCTGGTGCCGCGCACCTCGCGCAGTTGCCGGTAGCGCGGCTGCACGAAGCCGGTTTCGTCCACGGCGCGGCTTTGCAGCAGCGCGGGCGAACCGTCCCATTGCCAGTCGAAATTGAAGCGCGTCAGGCACTTGGGCAGCACTGGCGATTCGAGCCGCGCCGCGCGCCAGGACCTGCCGCCGTCGGTGGACACGTCGACCCGCTTGATGCGCCCACGTCCCGACCAGGCAAGGCCCGTCACATTGAAGTAGCCGCGATCGAGCAACGCCTGACCGCCCGACGGCGAGGTAATGACCGACTTGCACTCCTGAATCGACGTGTACTGCCGGTGCTGGCCGTCCGGCATCAGGTCGACGTAGTGGCTCGTTTCATCCTTGGTATTCCAAGGCGCGTCGCCCACCTTGATGCGACGCAGCCATTTCACCCACGAAACGCCCTGCACACCGGGCACCACCAGACGCAACGGATACCCGTTCTCCGGGCGCAGCATTTCGCCGTTCATCGCCCAGGCGACGAGCACGTCGGAGAGCGCCGCCTCCATGGAGATCGTGCGCGTCATGCCGGAGCCGTCGCCGCCTTCGGCCAGCACGAACTGGCCACGCCGGGTGTCGGCGCCCACATCGTCGAGCAGCACCGACAACGGCACACCCGTGAACTCGCAGCATGAGAGCATGCCGTGGGTGTACTGGACGGTCGGCACGGCTGCATTACCCCATTCCATGCCGGTGTTCGCACCGCATTCGATGAAGTGCATGCGAGAGACCGACGGCAGACGCATGATGTCGTCCATCGTGTACACCTTCGACTGACGCACAAGGCCGTGCACCATCAGACGGTGCTGCGTCGGATCGATTTCCTGCCAGCCCTGGTGGTGACGCTCGAAGTGCAGGCCGCTGGGCGTGATGATGCCGAAGAGCCCTTGCAGGGGCGTGAAGGCAACCGAAGCTTGCGTGGTTTGCGTGAGACCCGGGGACTGGCGCCGCTGCAGATTCGCCTCGAACTTCGAAGGCATGCCGTACGGGCGCGCCGCCACGGGCTGGCCGAGCGACGTTGCCCACGGGCGCGGTTCGAGGATCATCGGGTCGCCTGCGCCGGTCGCATTCGAGGCATTCGAGGCATTCGAGGCATTCGGCGCATCGGCGGCGAATGCCGCACCGCCCGCGAGGGCGGCACCGGCAGCAAGAAAGCTCCGCTGCAGGAATCCGCGTCGCGAGGGGTTGAGTCCGTCGCGCGTAATGTCGGCGGCGAGTGTGCCGTCGATGAAATGCTCCGGCGCCCGGCGCAATCGGCCCGATCGGCCGGCTGGCGATTCGTTGTCGCTCACCCCTGTCTCCTCGCGTTTTTGTGGCGTCCGCCAGCATCGCGAGGACACTGACGGCTTACGGCTTTTGTATTAGTTCGTGCGCGGCATGAACCCGTCGACGGCACGCTCCGGCAACGCTTCTTCCTCGATGCGGCCCGCGACCTGCACGCACACCGCCCGACAGATCTCGACCACCCCGGTATCCGCGATCGTGTAATACACCTGATTTCCGTCGCGGCGGCGGGACAACACGCCCGCCTGGTACATCGCGCCCAGATGCCGGGACACGTTCGTTTGCGATGAACCGACCTCCGTCACCACCTCGTTCACCGAACGCTCCCCCCCGCACAGCGCGTGCAAGATCCGCAGCCGCGTCGGCTCGGAGAGCAGGCTGAAGTAGTGCGACACCTTTTCGAATACGCGATCGAGTTCTTCCATGACGGTCAGTCTTCAAGTTCGTGCGAAGGCACAGAGAGTTTCGTATATGCCTACATACGCATATACGGATAATCGAAATAACGGGCGACGGAATCAAGCTGCACTGCAACACGTCGGACACCGATGTTTCGTCGGATCGGTGCCGCCGCGCAGCGTGCAAATGGCCAATTCCATATATACCGCGAGATATAGCGCACCACATGTCATGCACTTGCGCGGTGCAAGTCTGCACCTGCGTCAACGAATCCGTTGGCATGCATGAACGCACGGCGGTTTGAGGCATCAGGGAAAAACCTGATAAGAAAAATGACGGGAGGGCGGCATTTCCGCAAAGCGCTGATCGCCAGGTTTGCCCGGCAAAGCGGGAAATATGGAAATAGGGAATAGGGAAGGCAAGCAAGCGGTAAGTCAGCGAAGGAGCCGCAGGCGGCGAGTGGAAAACGAGCGGACGGCGAACGCGGCGGCCGCCGTCCTCAACGCTGTATTGCGATCATCGTGCTCGCCTCAGGCCAATGGCTCGCTTGATGCATACCTCTCGCCGGTGCGACGTTACTCGAACTGATAAGACCAGTTGGCATTGAAGCGCAACGGACGGTTCGGCGAATTGGTCGGCGCATCGGCCACCGGCTTCGCGATCGAGAGGTCGAGCGAATAATACTTGCTGTCGGAGATCCGCACGCCCAGCCCAACGGACGCGAGTTGGTTGTGGAACAGTTGCCCGTAGTTCAGATAGACCTTGGCCGTATCGAGCATCAGATACGGCTGGATCGTCTTCAGATATCGGAAGTCGGTGCGAAACATCCGGTTCAGTTCGATGGACGCGCCCCACCCTTTGTCCCCGGCAATTTCCCCTGCGGGGTATCCCAGACCGAAGCGCTGACCGCCGAATGTCGCCTGTTCGGAGGTCGGCAGCGTGTTGCCGCTGTACTGCGCCCCGGCGGAGACGACCACGCCGAACTCCCACGGCAGCACCACGCCCTGCTTCGCATCCAGATTGAAACGCCAGAACGACAGATCGTACGGCCCCAGAATTTGCTGAATGCCTGCCGGTTGCGTCGTATACGACTGGTTCGCCCCCATCCCGTTGAAACCCTTGAAAACACCCAGGGTGGCGCTGCGGGTCTGCTTCTCGGTGACTTCGTTGTACGCCAGCTGCACCTGCCCGGCGCGCACGTTCGTCTTCGAACTGATGTTGTTCGGCGAATTCGGCACCTCATAGCGGTCACGCGAATTCACGCCGTACATGCCGCCGCTAACCGTCAGGCTGCGCTGATTGTTGAGCAGGATCGGGTATGACACGCTGACCGCCACGCGCTTGGTGTCGAGGTGGCGCGTGAGGCCGGCAAGCGCCTGATCGTCCGGCTGTCCGCGGTAGTGCGACGCATCGAGGCGCGCCTGCAACCCGTCGGAGCCGAGCGGCTGAACGTACGACGCCGCGTAAAACTCTTCGTCGTTGTGCCCCTTGGGCGCGATGGCGGTTAGTTGAATCTGCTCGCCGAGCGGCGTGAGCGCGTTGCTCGTTACCGTGAAGACACCGCGAATGCCCGGGTTGTTGTAGGAGAGCGATGTGCCCAGCGCAACCGGTTGACGCGACACGTCGAGCGAGAGTTCGGTCGCGCCATCGGTCTGCGTAGGTGGCTGGACATCGGCCTTGATCTTCATGCCGGGCACGAGCGTGAGCAGGTTCAGATAGCGCTCGAACGTCGCGCGCTTCAGCGGCCGCTCCGCCTCGATGTGCGCAGCGATGTCGCGCAGGCGCTGCTCGGACGGCCCCGGCGTGCCGGTGATCTTCGTGCTGGAGATATACCCTTCGACGACGGTCACACGCACGAAACCATCAGCGAAATCCTGCGCGGGCACGAAGGCGAAGGACAGCAGATAACCCGCGTCCTGATACATCTTCGTGACCTGATTGGCCTTTTCGACCAGATCGCCGATGGTCACTTCCTTGCCCGCCAACGGCGCGAACAGCCCCGCAATCGCTTCGAACGGCAGTGACTTCACGCCCTCGATGCCGAAACGCTGCGGTGTGATCTTGCGAGCCAGCAAGGCCTTGAGTGCGTCTTCCTGCGTCGGCGGCTGAATGTGGATCGTCGGCGCCGGCGCCTTGGGCGCTTCGATCTTCGGAATGCTTTGCATCGGATCGCCACGCACCGGACTGGCATCGGCCCACGCGTATTGCGTGCCAAGCAGGCTCAGGGAGCAAAGCGATACGGCGGATACAGCGGCTACGGCGACGACTTCGACTACGCGTACGACACTGCGATTACGAACAGACCTGACCGAGCCCTCACGCGTGACGCGTGACGCAAGACGGGACTCTCCCTGGCGATGCGCCATCCCATGCCCCCCAACGCTTATTTTTTCGTGGAGCCAGTGTAACCGCGAGGGGTAAGGCCCCGTCAACGGGGGAAAGCGGGGGTTTGCGGCGCGGCGACAACACCGCAAACGAGCACGTCGGATGCACATACGTTACCGCGCTTAGAGAATCCCCTCCAAACGCCGCCGAAACGCGCATCAGGCCAGCATGTCGGCCCAGATACCTTGCGCCCACGCGAGCCCCAGGGCGAATTCGTCTCGGGTGGCGCGTGGCGACGCGCCCCCCGTGCCCGGCACCGGCATCATGGTGCGTTGCGATGCGTCGTAGCGATGCACACTCGCCACATGCATCGCTTCGGTAGCCGAAACGAACGTGTAGCAGGTGTTGCTGTAAAGCGGCTCCGGATTGACCGGCCGACCGGACAGGGTCGCCACGATCGCGGCGGCGCAGACCTTGCCGTGCTGATTGGCCATGTGGCCGGACTTCGGCATCTGCGGCGCGATCTGGATGGCATCGCCAAGAATGTGGATGTCGGGCTGGGTGCTGGAGGCGAAACTCAGAAAGTCGACGTCGCACCACCGCCCGTTGGCCGTTGCAAGGCCGCTCCGTACAGCGATATCACCGGCGCGCATCGGCGCGATGACGTTCAGCACGTCGGCGCGCACTTCCTCCCCTAACTCGAAGCGCGCCATCGACTGCGCGCCGTCGACGGTGACCTCCGTGCAGTTGAACTGCGGGTGGTACTCCACAATGCCAGCGAATTCCGTGCGCCAGACGTCGTGGAACTGGTCCGCCTCGGCCAGCACCTGCTCGTTGGCGTCAAAGACGAGGACTTTCGCCCGGGGATTGTGCCGCTTCACCCATGCGGCCGCCTGACAAGCCCGCTCATAGGGCGCGGGCGGACAGCGAAAAGGCGCTTCGGGAATCGTGATGGCGAACACCCCGCCCTCGGGCATCGCCTTGAGGCGGGCATGCAACAAGGCGCTCTGTCTCGCGTCGGTCCAGCCGACCGGAAGCGCCTCGCGAATTTTGGGATCGTTCAGGCCCGAGATGGCCTCGCGTTGCAACGACACGCCCGGCGAGACGATTAGCTTGTCGTAGGCAAGGCGTGTGCCGTCCGCGAGACGGACTTGCTTGCGATCGGCGTCGATGGCCTCGGCGCGCGTACGCCGCCACACGACTCCATGACGCGCGACGAGCCGGTCGTACGACACCGTCAGATCGCTCACCCGCAGATTGCCGCCGACCACCAGGTTCGATAAAGGCGAGGACACGAATGCCGGGTTCGGCTCTACCAGCGTGACCTCGACGGTGTTGCCCGAGAGCACACGCAGCGCCTTCGCGGCCGTGGCGCCGCCGAATCCCCCGCCGATCACGACAACGCGCGCGCGCCCTTTGACCGGCGTCGGCCAGAGCGCAGCGGCCATGGCCGACGAGATGCCCGAGGTGCCCGAGATGCCGGACATCCCGAGCAGCGCGGCCGTCGAATGCAGACCGAGGAGAAATTGGCGACGATGCATGCTGTCCGGCCTATGGGGAAGCGGGCGGCTGCGCGGCGAAGTAGGCAGCAATGCGTTGCAGCTCGTCGTCGCGATAGCCCTTGAGCAACTGCGGCATCAACGTGGCGGGCTGTCGCCCGTCGCGCATGGCGACAAGCGACGCCATCAGCGCAGCCGCCGCACGCCCCTCCAGCGTCGGCAAGGCGCGCTTGCCCGCCGTGACCGGCGCCGCCGCGTTGTGGCAACTCATGCAGGCCATGGCCCAGTCGCGCGCCTGCCAGTCGGGTTGTCCACCCGACGGCAAGCCGGGCTGGGGACGCGATCGCGAGTCCGACCTGGGTTCGAATTGAGCAGCCGGTTTAGCGTCCGACCGCAAAGTCGACGACTCGGCGGTGGGCGTTGCGACATAGACAGGCGAAGCCGCGTGAACGCCCGAGCCTTCGGGGGTTTGCGCGACGGCCAGACCGATGGCCGTACAACCGATGACGGAAACGAACACCGCCGCGACCGCCTGCCTCACCGTGGGGTGACGCAAACGATCGCGGCGATGCGTTGTCGGGCTTTTCCCCTGACGTGAGCGCACGGAAGATGCCGAGGCGCCGGGCGAATCAGTTACCGGTCTTGTTCGACGGTCCCGGCTTGACCGGGCCTTCGCTGATCGGCGCCGGCGAGGATAGCGGCTTCGCCGTCACCGTCTCGTTGCCGATGGGCGTCGTCGTTACCGTTGCCGCGTTGGGGTCCTCAGGCTGTGCGGGCGCCGGATTCTTCTGGGCCTCCGTCGACAGGCGCTGCGCCTCCTCAGGCTTCACGTATTCGTAGAGTTTGACGACCTTCTGCACGCCGTCGACCCGGCTCGCCACATTGGCGCCGATGGTGCCCTCTTCCTGCGAGACCAGTCCCATCAGGTAGACGTCGCCGCGCTCGGTGACCACCTTGAAGACGTTGGCCGAAATCTCCTTGGTGTTGATCAGGTTGGCCTTGACCTTGCTGGTGATCCAGGCGTCGTTCGAGCGCGAACCGAACGAGCTCTTCGGTCCGATGGCGAGTTCGTCGACGATGCCGCGCACGTTGCTGATCTGCTTGACGATGTTCACGGCAGCCTGCTTGGTGGCATCGTTCGGAACCTCACCGGTGAGCAGCACGCGACGGTTAAAGACGGTCACGTTCACGTGCACCGCGTCGTCGGTCAGCGTATTGGCGATATTGGCTTCGGCCTTGACCTGAATCTCGCGGTCCTCCGTCTGCGCACCGACCGAGCGGCGGTCGGTGGCGACGAGCGCGCCTGTCGCGGCGCCGCCGAGAATGATGGGGGCGCAACCGGCCAGGGTTGCAGCAATCAACGCTGCCGCAGCAAGCGGCTTAACAACGCCTTGGACGCGTCGGAAACTCATCGGGCTTTCTCCTTCCTGGATGTTCGAACGGGACGGCCCCCGCCGCGCCGAATCGGCACCGCCCGCCCCCGCGACCCGGTGCCCGTCACATGATCTTGACGCTTCAAGATGACAATAGGTTCACTCGTCGCCCAGCAGCATCGAGTCGATCAGATCGCACAGACAGTGAATGGTGAGCAGGTGAACTTCCTGAATCCGGGCGGTGCGCTCGGCCGGCACGCAGATGTGCACGTCCAGCTCGCCCAGCGCGGCATTGACCTTGCCGCCGCCTTTGCCGGTCAGGGCGATCACGTGCATGCCGCGCTCATGCGCCGCTTCGATGGCCTGGAGCACATTGCCGGAGTTGCCGGACGTCGTGATGGCGAGCAGGACGTCGCCTTCCTGTCCAAGCGCGCGGACCTGCTTCGAGAAGATGACGTCGAAGTTGTAGTCGTTACCGACGGCCGTCAGGATGGAAGAGTCGGTGGTCAGCGCAATGGCCGGTAGTTCCGGGCGTTCACGCTCGAAACGACCGACGAGTTCGGCGGCGAAGTGCTGGCAGTCGGCGGCAGACCCACCGTTGCCGCACGCGAGAATCTTGTTGCCGTTGGCCAGGGCTTCGACCATGACATCCGCTGCGGCGGCGATAGGGTCAGCAAGCGCGTCGCGCGCGGCCAGCTTGGTCTCGACGCTATCCGTGAAGTGTTTCTGAATTCGTTCGATCGACATGGTCGTTCATGGTCGTTTGCCAGGGTATCGCAAAAGCTGCCGGCCCCGCGGCGTCCCTGCGGCGTTCGATGCCCGAGGACACGCCGTTTGCGGCCGACGTTCAGATGCCGTCAACATGAAAAGACGGCAACTTCGCAAGTGTAACAGGGTGGCCCGACACGGGTTTCCTCACAGATCGTCGGCGCGAAAGGCGTCGGGCAGCCAGTTCACCACGGGCGGACGCCCATCGAAGGTCACGACGTCGAAGCGACAACGCGCCGCCGGACGTCGCAGCAGATAGTGTCGTGCAGCCAGCATGAGGCGCCGCCGCTTGGCATATGTGATGCTCTGCGCCGCGCCGCCGAAGTCGCTGCGCGCTCTCGCTCGCACCTCGACGAATACCAGCACCCCGGTCCGATCCCGCATAATGAGGTCGATTTCGCCGCCGCGGCACTGATAGTTGCGGGCGACGAGCCGCCAGCCGCGCCGTTCCAGTAACGTCTGTGCGCGACTCTCGAAGGACACTCCTAGCTGATTCGACATGGTTGTTCCCAAGTTTTCCGTGACCGGCAATGCCGGCATCGTTCCACACCCGACGTGCGTCGCGCCCTGCCGCGCAACGCCCTCGATTGCGGGAGACCGCTGCGATGGATGATCGTCTGATGTCGCTCGCCGAGGGGCAGCATTACCCGGCGGGCACGCTTTACGTCGTCGCCACGCCATTGGGCAACACCGCCGATATCACCGTGCGCGCGTTGCACGTCCTCGGCATGGTCGACGCCATCGCCTGCGAAGATACGCGCAACAGCGCCTTGTTGTTGCAGCGCTACGGCATCGACAAGCCGCTGATTGCGGCCCACCAGCACAACGAAAACGAAGCGGCCGCACGCCTTGTCGAGCGTCTGCGCGGCGGCGAGCGAGTCGCCTACATCTCCGACGCCGGCACCCCCGGCATTTCCGATCCCGGTGCACGGTTGGTGGACGCCGTTCGCACGGCGGGCCTGGGCGTGGTGCCGGTACCGGGCGCAAGCGCGATAACCACACTGCTCTCGGCGGCGGGCGCATGGGTGGAGACGTTCACTTTCGTGGGTTTTCTGCCGTCCAAGGCACAGCAGCGCGCGCAGGCGATCACGGCGCTGGCCGGCTCGACCTCCGCACAGGTCTTCTACGAAGCGCCACACCGGATCGTTGAAACGGTTGCAGCACTGGCCGAGGGACTGGGCGGCGACCGGCGCCTGCTGATCGGACGTGAGTTGACCAAACGTTTCGAAGACATTCACGAGTGCGCGCTGGGCGAAGGTGTGGCGTGGCTCAAGGCGGACGCCAACCGGCAGCGCGGTGAATTCGTGCTGGCGATCTCCGGGGCGGTGTCCGCCGGGAGCGACGACGGTGTGGACGCACACGCACAGCGCGTGCTCGCGCTGCTCGTTGCCGAGTTGCCGACGAAGAGCGCCGCCAAACTCGCAGCCGCCATCACCGGCGCGCCGAAAAACGCCCTTTATGAACGCGCGCTGGCCCTCAAGAGCGGCTGAGCATCGCTCGACGGACACCGCCGATTCAACGCACTGAAAACCAGAAAAGTCCGGTGCGATTCTCGGCGATTCCCCAACGGACTGAAGCGCTCAGCGGCGCCTTCGGGCGCTCTGGGCAAATCTAGGGCGCGCCGCCCTTCCTCACACGCTGCCCAGCAATTCCTCGACGAGCGGCCCGTAGCAGTCGTGGACCAGATCGTGGAGAACGCTACGCCCGGCCTCGCGAATCATGGTGTCGTTGACCTCCAGGTGACGCTGTTGCAAGGAGGTTTTCACATGCGCGTTGAAAGCATCGACGTCCGACATCGCATGTAGTTTTGCCTCGGCCACGGCGAACGCTTGCGGTAACGCGCGCCGCAATGCCGCCTGCATCGGTGCGGCGTTGGAGAGATACGGCGCCAACGCTTCGCGCTCTTCGCGCAATACCCGGGCCGTCGCATTCGAGAGGTCCTCCTCGGTCACGCCTGCCGCGCCGAAGAATCTCATGTCTTCGGCGTCCATCGGCAGCCCCAGTACGTTGCGCAATTTGATCTGGTACGCCAGGTACACCTCGATCTCGTCGACGAACTTGAGCGTGCGCGCCTTCTCGTAGGCAATTTGCGCGAGAACGGAGCGCCGGTAGCACCCCTGCATCAATGCCTTCAAGGCGGGTAGGTCATCGTCGTAGTCACCTCGTGCAATATCGGCGCACAACGCCCGTTGTCTCATTTGCTCGTAGGCCCATGTCACGCGGTCCTCGCATCGGCGTGTCGAGCCGTAGCTATGCGGGAGTGTGTCGCCACGAAGCGCATCGTCGCCCTCCAGACGCACAAGCCACTCTCCAACGCCTTCGCGAAATGTCTGGCTCCCGTAATTGACCGTGCGACGCAGGTAGTCCAGAAATGCGGAGAATTCTTCGGCGCAATCCTCGTTCGAGAACTTCGCCCACGCGGCCGCCCGGGCGGGCTGGTCCTTCAGCTCGAACCAGTCCGCGACGGCTTCGGAGAGCGGGCGTACGGGCACATGTTCGCCGCACCAGATGGAAAAGAAGATCAACGCACAGCGCTCGCGCTGCGCCAGCGTCATGATCTCTCGCACCATGGCCTCCGGAATCGGGTTGTCCTCGATGTTCACCATCACGCCGGCCGCGCCTGCCGGCCCGCCACCTCGGCCCGGCGGCAGACGCAACACCCAGTTCGGCACATGACGGAACTCGTTCGCGGTAAGCGATACGAAGTCGATTCGCGGCATGTCCGGCAAATCGCTCAGTGTCGAGAGACGATTCTTCGCGAGGTACAGCCTTCTGAGGTTATCCACGCGATGTGCCGGCCCCAGAGGCACGCGGGTGAGGTCGTTATGGGTCAGGTCGAGCCGCTCGCACGCCCGCAAATCAAGAGGCAACGTAATGTGCCGGAGGCGCACGTTTTCCCTGAGGGTGATGATCCGCAACGGGCTGTGCCGCTCGCTCGACGCCGCGTGATGCGCGCCCGGTTCGAACACCACGCTGCGCAGCGACGGATTTCCATAGATACGTATTTCTTCGAGTGCACCATATTCGCCATCTTCAACATCTACGCCGTGCAGGCGTAGCGTCGTCGCGTCCGTTCCATAGATCTGCAACGTTTTCAGCGCGGGCATCGCCGGAAGTTCGACCTCATCGCCCAGCCTCGCACATTTGATGTGGAGCGACTGAAGCCTTGGCATCCACTTGGGCAACGTGATGTCCAACTCGCCTTCGACGCTCAGGCTTTCCAGATTCGGCATGCACTCCGGCAGAACCAGCCGCCCGGTGCGACTGATGACGTGTATTCGCTTCGCATCGGCGGGCACGCGATCTGGGCCGTACCACTTGAGTACCGACGAGGGCGCCACATGATCGAATGCCCATGCAGGCGCCTGACGTTCGAGGACGAACGCTTGCGCCAGACGTCTCGCCTTCGGGTCGGCCGGGTCCAGGTGGAACGATGCTGCACGAAAACCGCCGGCCAGCGGCGGACCGAAGAGCGCGGTATTTTCCAGCGCCCTTGCCACTTCAACCTTCAGACGCGCGGCGTTGCGGACGAACTTCAGCGCAAGCTCGGGGGTGAAGCCCGCGAGCCACCGCTCCCGGGCAACCCATCGTCGCGTGGCATCCGACATCGCTGCCGAAGACACGAAGTTAGCCAGATACTCGGCAGCGGCCCTGTCGAAGCGGAACACGCCTAGCGCGGCGAGTGCCTGCGCCGGCGAGAAGCCCTCGCGCATGAGCGCCCGCCAAATCGTCTTCTTGTCGCTGCCCTTTTCGGGCGGGCGCGATGTCCCTGCCACGCCGCAGACGTCGCCACGTTGCCCACAGTGCTCGAATTCGCGTCGCCGGGCGGGTATCGGCCGCGTATCCGTCAGCGCACCCGGCCGGCCGCTGCGCAGCCAGACTCTCAAATCGCGAATCGCCCGGGAGAGGGACATCGGCCCATCGGCGTGCCGTGATTCCGACGCCCGTCTGGCGTCGCATCCCATAACACGCAACAATTCATCGACCTGCAACGCGCGCAGCACTTCGTCGGGCGCGGTGAGCGGCGCGGCATTCAGCCGCCCTCTCAGGGCAATGGCGAACTGGCTGAAATCGATGCGCCGCTGGGGGTCGAGCTTGTCGCGATGGCGCAACCACGCCAGCATCGCGCGATCGGAGATTTCCGGAAAAATCTGCCGGAACAGGGCGGCTTGTGCCACGGCATCGTCATTGATGTTCGCCAACTTGTCGATCACCGCTTGCGACACCCCGGCCGATCGCAGCTCGGCGACGGATTTGCGGAACGCGGCATCGCGCGCAGGCGCCGATGGTGTCCCCCAGCGCAGCCACCCCGAGAACTGGCCCCCAAGCGCCATTGCACAACCGACCACGGACGCGTTCGCAAGCGTGGCGTGGACCGCCCCCGTCTGGGCCGACAAGCAGGCGAGCACGTCGTGCTCCATCGTCGGCCATGGGAGGCGGTGCGGATCGATCGACCGGTCGACGTTGGCGTGCGCGTCGGCGTCATGGCGCGTGGCCGTCATCGTGTCCATGGGCAGCACCGTTAGCGGCGCCGCGCTAACGAACGGGGAAATACCGGGCATCGCACGCTCCTGTGTGAGGCATCGCGCCCATTCTTTCGCGCGCGGCAGCATCGCGACTTGCGGGAAGCGCCTGCACGCCCCGATCCCTTTTTCGGGAGGCGCCCCAAAAAAATAAAACCCCCGGCAAGCCGGGGGTTTCGCTTCCGCTACCAACGCGAGCGGTACTTCAGACGACTGCGACGCCGCTCAGCTCAGCAGAAGCGCGTCGTCGTCGAGTTGTTCGCCACGCGTGCGTTCGAACATCTGCAACAGGTCCGGCACGTCCAGCCCCTTGCGAGCGTCGCCCGCGACGTCGAGCACGACCTTGCCCTGGTGCAGCATCACCGTGCGCTCGCCGTAATCGAGCGCCTGACGCATGCTGTGCGTGACCATCATCGCCGTGAGCTTGCTTTCCTCGACGATGCGGGCCGTCAACTCCAGCACGAACGACGCCGTCTTCGGATCGAGCGCCGCCGTATGCTCGTCGAGCAGCAGAATGCGCGACGGTTGCAACGACGCCATGAGCAAACTCACCGCCTGGCGCTGACCGCCCGAGAGCAGGCCGATGCGGTCGGACAGACGGTTCTCCAGCCCAAGATTGAGCAGGCTAAGCTTCTCGCGAAAACGCTCGCGCAGTTCCTTGTTCAGCGCGAAACGGAAGCTGCGGCGCTCGCCGCGTTTGACCGCCAGCGCCATGTTCTCCTCGATCGTCAACGCCTCGCATGTGCCCGCCATCGGATCCTGGAACACACGTGCGACCTGATTGGCGCGCTGCCACGCAGTCTTCTTCGTCACGTCGTTGCCGTCGATGGAAATCGTGCCCGAGTCGACCGACAGGTCGCCGCTGATTGCGTTCAGGAACGTCGATTTGCCTGCGCCGTTGGAGCCGATCACGGTCACGAACTGGCCCGTCGGGATTTCCAGCGACATGCCGCGCAGGGCACGATTTTCGATGGGCGTGCCCGGGTTGAAAGTGATTTTGAGGTCTTTTGCGCTCAACATGATCAGGCACCTCCGTTCTTGCGGGCGAACAGCTTGCGTCGGGTCGCAGGCAGCACGAGTGCCACCGCCACGAGCAATGCGGTCACCAGGTTGAGGTCCTGCGCCTTCAGACCGATGAAATCGCTATTGAGCGCGAGCGCGATGAAGAAGCGGTACAGCACCGCACCGATGACCACGGCCAGCGTCGTGAGAATGAGGCGGCGCGCCGGCAGGATCGTCTCGCCGATGATGACCGCCGCCAGACCGATCACGATGGTACCGATACCCATCGAGATGTCCGCGCCCCCCTGCGACTGTGCGAACAGTGCACCGGCGAGCGCCACGAGCGCGTTTGACAGCGCCATGCCCGCCAGGATCTCGCGGCCGGTATTCACGCCCTGCGCACGGGCCATGCGCGGGTTCGCGCCGGTCGAGCGCATGGCGAGGCCCTGCTGCGACGAGAAGAAGTAATCGAGACCGAGCTTCGCCACGACGACGACCACCAGCAACATCAGCGGACGCAGCACGTAATCCGGCAGCCACGCCGGCGCATTCTCCGGCAGGAGCATCGTGAAGACCGTGGGCGATGTGATCAGCGGCACGTTCGGTGCGCCCATCACGCGCAGGTTCACCGAGTAGAGCGCGATCATCATCAGGATACTGGCGAGCAGATCCATGATCTTCAGACGCACGTTGAGCCAGCCGGTAATGAACCCCGCCACCGCACCGGCAGCCATCGCCGCGAGTGTCGCCGCAAACGGATTGGCGCCGTTCGCGATCAGAATGGCGGCGGTAGCGCCGCCCAGCGCGAAACTGCCGTCGACGGTCAGGTCGGGAAAATTGAGGATGCGAAAGGAAATCAGCACCCCGAGCGCCACAAGGCTGAAGATCAGACCGATCTCCAGTGCGCCCATCAGAGAGAAAAAAGACATGTTCGTCGTTCCACTGCGCAAGTCAGCCCATGCCGGATCTCGGCATCGGCGCCCGCGCGGCCGAGTCGGCCAGTTCAGGTCATAAACGGTCGTTGTACGACCGCGTTTCGGGGGGAGCCATCTCGCCCGTTCGATAGGAAAAGAGCGGCGGGGACAGATCGTGTCCGGGCGCCGCCCTATCGCTTGCCGGCGAAGCGAACACCGCCCGCTTCACCCGCATCGCACGCGTGATTCGCGTGCTGGCTTCTCGTTACTCTTTGATGACCGTCTTGGCTTCCTTCACCAGATCGTCCGACAGCTTAACGCCTTGTTTGGCGGCAGCAGCCGTGTTGACGAACAGTTCCAGATTCGAGCTGGTCTGCGAAGCGATGGCGCCCGGCTTCTCACCCTTGAGGATGCGGCCGACCACCTTGCCGGTCTGACGGCCGAGGTCGTAATAGTTGATGCCCAGCGCCGCGATGGCGCCGCGCTTCACGCTGTCCGTGTCCGAGGCCACCAGCGGGATCTTGCGATCGTTGGCCACCTTGACCAGCGACTCGTACGCCGACACGACGTTGTTGTCCGTGTTGGTGTAGATCACGTCGACCTTACCGACCAGGCTGTTGGCCGCCGAGCTGATGTCGACGGTGCGCGGCGCGGCGGCGGTCTGGAGCTTCAGGCCAGCGGCCGGCAGCAGCTTCTCGAGTTCCTTGACCACCACGACCGAGTTGGCTTCACCCGGGTTGTACACCATGCCAACGGTCTTCGCGTTCGGCACGACACGCTTGATGAGCGCCACTTGCTTGTCCAGCGGCAGCTTGTCCGACACGCCCGTGACGTTGGTGCCCGAAGCGTCCCAGCTCTTGACCAGTTGCGCGGCTACCGGATCGGTCACGCCCGAGTACACGAGCGGCACCGACTTGGTCGCGGCGGCCACGGCTTGTGCTGTCGGGGTTGCGATACCGATGATGGCGTCCGGCTTGTCGCCGACGAACTTGCGCGCGATCTGCGCAGCGGTACCCGTGTTGCCCTGGGCGCTCTGATATTCCCACTTGAGGTTCTTGCCGACCTCGTAACCTTCTGCCTTGAGTTCGTCGCGCGCGCCATCGCGGATGGCGTCAAGGGCCGGGTGCTCCACGATCGCCACGACCGCCACCGACTTCGTATCGGCCGCGAATGCCGCGCCGGTCGTCCCCAACAACGTTGCGGCCACCGCGCACAACACGGTGCGCTTGGCGTATTTGCCCATCGTCGACATCGAAACTCCTCCAGGAATGTTGCTTAATAGGTGTAATTAGGTGTGAGCAGGTGCGATTGGTACGCCAGCCCGGGTCTCTGCGGGCGTTCTTTGGATGCACACAAAGCGTGCACCTGCGCGTGGGGCACAGTCTACCCACATCCCTGTCAGCGAACAACGGTTGCCAACGCAACTTCCGCCGAGGCCCGCCGAACATCGGATTGCGCCCAAAGGCTGGCAGATTGATGCGGCAATCGGAAAAAAAATAGTCGATTCGGTCTTCGTTGCAGTGAACCGCGCACGTTCATGCGTAGCGTTCAACCCGTGGGATCCGCCGAAAATCGGAATAATCGTGAGTTGTTCGCCGGGAATGAGCGTTTTTTGCACAATAAATAGGCGAGCGACGTCCCACTTTTTGCATCGCTACCGGTATGAATAGCGAATGAAAGTCGGATATAGGCGAGGTGATGACGGTGCATGTCACGGCGGACATGCCGGGTGGGGAAGCCTCATCAGCGGATGACGAGATCCCCTTCAGAAGCGATTACCGAGCCATCGCGCTATCAAGGAGCGTTGTGGCTCTCGTTGAGCCCGAGCGCGGCCACTTCGCTGCGCGAGAGGCGGCGGATTTCGACCTTGGCGTGCCCGGCACGGATGAAATCGAGCTGTTTGGCCGCGCCAAAGGACAGGTCGATGATGCGATTGCGCGTGTAGGGTCCCCGGTCGTTGATCTTCACGACGACGCTCTTGTTGTTATTGACGTTACGCACCAGCGCGAAGCTGCCCAGCGGCAACGTGGGATGCGCTGCCGTCGGCTCGTTCATGTCGAACGCTTCGCCGGTGGCGGTGCGCCGGCCATGGAAGTTCTTGCCGTACCACGAGGCCATGCCGGTCTGAAAGAAGGTGCCCGCGTCGGCGCGCAGGCGAGCTTCGCCGTCACGTTCCGGGGCATCCGGGTCGCCGGGATTGAGGCCTTCGTTGCGAAAGGAGCGGCCCGGCCATTGCAGGTCGAAACTGGAACCGACCGGCGAATTGGCCTCGCGCGCACGGGCGCGCGCGCCTGTCGCCGAAGTGGCGGCAGCCGTCTGGCTGGGGGGTTCGAGCGGCGTTGTGCAGGCTGTCAACGTCAGGGCGAGGGCGCAGCAGACCGCGAACCGTGTGAGCATGTCGCGTGTTCGCATAGCCCGCAAGTCTAACACGACCCAAAAGTCCACCCATCAGCGAGCGTTCACTTACGTGCCAGGACTTGATTACAAAGCGTTACCCCGGTTTAGGGGTTGATGCCCAACGAGCGCTTCCCGAAAGCGTGCGCAGCTGCGTACGGCAACGCCGGAGACAGTGCTACGGGCGGCGACATCTCGGGCCGAATACAATAGACAAAAATTGCGTCCCCGGTCACTCATGAACGTCACCCTGATTCCTGTTACGCCTTTCCAGCAAAACTGCACTCTCCTCGTATGCGACGCCACGAAGCGCGCTGCCGTGGTCGATCCCGGTGGCGACATCGACCGGATCGTGGGCGAGATCGAACGCCAGGGGGTCACGCTCGAGAAGATCTTCCTCACGCACGGCCATCTGGACCATTGCGGTGGGTCGGGCGCCCTGGCGGCAAAGTACAACGTTCCCATCGAGGGCCCCCACCCCGACGACGCCTTCTGGATCGACCAGCTCGAAGCGCAGAGCGCGCGCTTCGGCTTTCCCGAGCCCGAGCCGTTCACGCCCGATCGGTGGCTGGGAGACGGCGACACCGTCTCCTTCGGTGAGGTCACGCTCGACGTCTATCACTGCCCGGGCCACACGCCGGGCCACGTGGTGTTCTTCTCGAAGGACGAGCGTCTGGCGAGCGTAGGCGACGTGCTGTTCGCCGGCTCCATCGGCCGCACCGACTTTCCACGCGGCAACCACGCCGACCTGATCGCGTCGATTCGCGACAAACTCTGGCCGCTGGGCGACGATGTCACGTTCATTCCGGGCCACGGCCCGGTATCGACATTCGGGCAGGAGCGCCAGACGAACCCGTACGTCGCCGATGCCGTGCTGGCGCGGAGCGCCTCATGAGCGAGGCGATGTCCCGGACCCCGTCGCGCATCATTCCCGTCGACGAGGAGATTTTCGTCAGTACCGATGTCGAGGCCGACGGCCCGATTCCCGGCCCGCACTCGATGCTCAGCTTTGCTTCGGCCGCCTACACGGCGGACAAGGAGCTGATCGGCACCTTCAGCGCCAACCTCGAATGTCTCCCGGACGCGAAGGGGCACCCGCTCACGATGAAGTGGTGGAAGACGGAGCCGGAGGCGTGGGCGGCATGCCGTGTCGATCCGGAAGACCCGGCCAAGGCGCTCAAGGCCTACGTGAAGTGGGTCGAGAAGCTGCCCGGCAAACCGGTGTTCGTCGCTTACCCGGCCGGCTTCGATTTCACGTTCATGTTCTGGTACATGATGCGTTTCGTGGGCCGCTGCCCCTTCTCGTGGTCGGCGCTCGATATCAAGACGCTCGCGTTCGCCATGACCGGCATGCCGTACCGCAAGTGCATCAAGCCGCGGCTGCCGCAGGTCTGGCTCGACCCGCTGCCGCACACGCACGTGGCGCTCGATGACGCCCTCGAACAGGGCGCCCTCTTCTGCAACATGCTCGCCGAGCTACGCGAACAACAACAGACACTCTCCGACTTGCCCGGCTGGCGTGGCGCCGGGCTCACCGCCAATGCGGATGCCCCGGTGTTCGGCACGGCGGCAGCCAACGCCACGGCAAACGCAGCCGATGCAGCCGACGGCGCAGCGGATGCCGAATCGCCCGAGACCGGCCCCGGCAAGGACAGCCCGGCACACGGCTGAGGCCGAAAGGCCGAAAGCCCGAAAGACGGCGAAAAAAACGACAAGGGGCGCGACGTATTTGACGTCGCGCCCCTTGTTTGCTCTTCGCCTCAAGCCGATCCAGCCTCAAGTCGACCCTGCGGACTGGCTTACAACACGTCGTTCACCAATTCCGGCGGACGCGCGATCACGGCCTTCTTGCCGTTCACCACGATCGGGCGTTGCAACAGCTTCGGATGTTCGGCGACAGCGGCGAGCAGCGCGTCGTCGCCGAGCGATGCGTCGGCCAGTCCCAGTTCGGAAAATTCCGTCTCGTTGCTGCGGATCATCTCGCGCACCGGCACGCCCAGCAACTTGTGCAGCGCCTTGAGGTCGGCCAGCGTGGGTGGCGTCTTCAGATACTCGATGATTTGCAGATCGCCGCCGGCGGGGGAATGCTCGACCAGCGCCAGCGCTTCGCGCGACTTCGAGCAGCGCGGGTTGTGATACACGGTAATCATGGTCACTCCAATGCGTCCAAAAAGCGTCCGGCGTGAAAGGACCTGCCGATAGCCGGACTGCCCCGTCACCCCTGGAACGTGCGCTCCGAGTATGCATGGTATCGTCGGAAGCCGCTACCCACAGACATCCTCGGACATCTTCGGATATCCGCTTCCACCCTCAGGAGACAGTGACATGGCAGGACGCTTCATCAGCATCAAGTCGCGCGACGGCAAAACCTTCCAGGCCTATCTGGCCACGCCGGACAGCAAGGGCGCAAGCGAGGGCAAGGGTCCCGGACTGGTGTTGTGTCAGGAAATCTTCGGTGTGAACGCCTACATTCGCGAACTGGCCGACCGCTATGCCGAAGAAGGATACGTCGTGCTTGCGCCGGACCTGTTCTGGCGAATCGAGCCCGGCATTGAACTGGGCTATTCGCCGGGCGACTGGCAGCGTGCATTTGCGTTGTTCCAGAGCTTCGACGTCGATCTGGGCATGGAAGACGTGGGCGCGAGCGTCGACGCGTTACGCGCACTCCCCGAGTGCGTGGGCGGCGTGGGTGTCGTCGGTTACTGCCTCGGCGGCAAGCTGGCGGCACTCTCCGTCACGCGCACGAGCGCAGACGTGGCGATCGGCTACTACGGCGTGGGGCTGGAGCAGCATATCGACGAGATCGCCGGCGAGCACGCGCCGCTCGTGCTGCACGTGGCGGAACTCGACAAATACGCCCCACCCGAGGTGCGCGACACCCTGACCGAGCGGCTCGGCAAGCACCCGAACGTCACCCTGTATCTGTATCCGGACGCCGATCACGCCTTCGCGCGCCCCGGCGACCACTTCAATCGCGCCGCGACCCAGCTCGCGCATCAGCGCACCATCGGCGCCTTGCGTCGCGCCGTCGGTCCGCACTTCGACTTCGCGTCGCTTTGGGAGACGCATTGCGCTTACGAATTCGCCATCCGCGAAATCGATCCGTTGATGAAGACGATGGTGGCCGAGCCTTACGTCAATCACATCCCGACGATGACCGGCGGCGTCGGGCATCAGCAACTGGCGCACTTCTATCGCAATCACTTCGTCAACAGCAATCCGCCCGACACCCGACTGATTCCCATTTCCCGCACTATCGGCGCTACCCAACTGGTCGACGAACTGTTGTTCTGCTTCACGCATACGACGCCCGTGGACTGGATGTTGCCGGGCGTCGCGCCGACGGGACGCCGCGTCGAGATCCCGCTCGTCGCCATCGTGCGATTCCGGGGCGACAAACTCGAGCACGAACACATATATTGGGATCAGGCGAGCGTGCTTGTGCAAATCGGTTTGCTCGACCCGACCGGATTGCCGGTGGCCGGTGTCGAAACCGCACGCAAATTGCAGGATGAGAATCTGGCGTCCAATGCCCTGATGCCGAACTGGTCGTTTGGGACCCGGGCGCAGTAGTCCCGCGCCACGTGCCGGACCGGGCGGCGGCGCACGATGTCCCGTCGATCGCACGGTCCGGCCAGAACCAGCAGTCAAAACAAGAAGACGTGTCGCGAACGTTGCGGGAGACCCGCCATGAAGACGCAACTTTCTCCGCGCAGGCATGCCGTCCACGCATCCTGCGCTCGCGCCCGTGCCACGACGGCGATTGCCGCCGCCACGCTCGGGCTCGTCGGCACCTTGATGGTGAGCGGCTGCGCCAATCCGGATTTCGAGCCTAAAAAACCGCTCATCCTCAATTTCCCGGCTGGCCGGCCACCGCTCTCGGGGCTGGATCAATACAAGATTGCAGCCGCGCAGCGCGTGACCGAGGTCAACGCCCGCCAGATCACGCCGGGCAACCCGCAACCCATGCTGCGCTCGGTCGTATCGCTCGAATACTGGGTGGATCGCAACGGCAATATCACGGCTGTCGCGCTTTATCGAAGCAACGGCGACCACGAGGCCGAACGCATTGCCATCGCCAGTCTGCGACGTGCCAGTCCGTTACCGGCACCCAGCCGGGCGCTGGTCGACAGCAGCGGCCGGGTGCGCGCCATCGAGACCTGGCTCTTCAACAACGACGGACGGTTCCAGTTGCGCAGCGTGGCCGCGCCTCAGATCGACGGGCAGTGATATCGTGAGGGCATCGGCCCGTGTTGGGCGACGGAGACTTTCATGCCGCGATTTGCTGCGAATCTGACTCTGCTTTATCAGGAAGTGCCATTTCTCGACCGGTTCCGCGAGGCGGCGGGCGATGGCTTCCGGGGCGTCGAATTTCTGTTCCCGTACGAGTACCCGGCTCAGGAAATCCGCAAGCGGCTGGACGACACCGGCATGACCCAAGTGCTCTTCAACGCGCCGGCGGGCGACTGGGCAAGCGGGGAGCGAGGCATTGCGGCACTGCCCGGGCGACAAGCGCAGTTTCGCGACGGCATCGAACTTGCTCTCGACTACGCCGATGCGCTCGGTTGTCGTCAGTTGCACGTGATGGCCGGTTGTCCCGAGGCCGCAGCGTCGCCTGAACAATGCCGCGCCACGTACCTCGAAAATCTGGCGTATGCGGCCGATCAGGCAGCGGCTCACGGTGTCACCATCCTGATCGAACCCATCAACCCGCGCGACTTTCCGCGCTATTTCCTCACGCGCCAGGATCAGGCGCACGCCATTCGACAAGCCGTGGGGGCGAGCAATCTGAAGGTTCAGTTCGACGCTTACCATTGCCAGATCGTCGAAGGCGATCTGGCAATGAAATTGCGCCAGTCCATTGCCAATATCGGTCACGTGCAGGTCGCGGGCGTGCCCGCACGCCATGAACCGGATACGGGGGAGGTCAATTACCCGTTCCTGTTCCGCCTGCTCGACGAATTGGGATATGCCGGATGGGTCGGGTGCGAGTATCGCCCCCAAGGCGCAACACGCTCGGGGCTGGGTTGGCTCAAACCTTGGCTAAGGGCGACGGCGACCCAATAGCAAAGCCGGGGCGAACGATGCAAGGAAGCGGGAGGCGAGGAAGCGGTGCGGAATTGAGTTACGCACACGTGAATCGATTTCCGAAATGATCGCCGACTGTACGCCGATAGGTTCTCCGAAATTCATCGGACGTCGAAATAATTCGACCTTTAACCAGGCCTGCGTCGGAGAAAGGCTTAGGAAAGATGTAGGACGAAACAGGCAAAAAAAATGGCGGGACACACGGGCCCGCCAAAACCACACGCTACGGGGTTAGCGCGAGGAGACCAGATTCGGAGCACTGTATCGAACCAGCCTGCAAACGACGCCGGGGGACGTCTTTTGCCGATACAGTCGCGCTGTCGCGTTACCGGGGGATAAGCACTTCAGCGTTGAGATGCATTGTGGTGGAAACGTATGGACGGAGGGGTAACAAAGTGTTTCAGGTTGTAACACCTGGCCTGTTACACGCCCCGCGCCACGCGCTTGCACGCCTTATTCGGCAAGGACTTCGGAGTTGTGCCATCAATCGCTATTTGCTTCGTCGTCCTGAATAACTTGCCGCGCGACGCATTTCCGAACGTCGATTCAACCAGTTTCTCCGACGGCCATACCAAACGCACGCTCGACATTTCAACAGCGACTCACATTCGCCGATTCCACGCGTTCGCCTTGGTCCATCTCTGCCCGACCCTGGCCATGGCTCGTCGCGCGCCATGCAATTGCGGCTCGCCGCCAGACCCGTCGAGACTTGCCCCGTCTCAAACGTACCGCCCGGCAATGTGCTAACTTCATTCTTTGTGCGTGGCAACAAAGTGAACACAAAGTGAGCAATGGACACCATTGAACGTTTGGGTCGGATACTTTCGCGCGACCGGGTGATTGCGGTCGTGGGCCTGTCGCCCCGGCCTGACCGGCCGAGCTTCACCACATCGCGCTACATGCAGCAGCATGGGTATCGGATCGTGCCGATCAACCCGCAGGCTGCCGACTCCGGCGAAAAGATATTGGGCGAGACCGTCTACGCGAGCCTGACCGAGGCCGCCGACGCGCTGCGAGCGGAGGGCGTGCGCATTCAGATGGTCGACTGCTTTCGCCGCAGCGCCGACATTCCGCCGGTCGCCGACGAGGCCGTGGCCATCGGCGCGACAAGTCTGTGGATGCAGTTGGGCATCGAAAACGACGACGCGGCTGCCGTGGCACTGGCGGCCGGGCTCGATGTCGTGATGGACCGGTGCGTCAAGATCGAACACCAGCGGTGGTTGATGCAGGGCGGGGGGCTGCTCAAGCAGGTCAACGACCGATGAAGCGCCGCTTCGCTACGTCTTGAAATACGAAAGTCCTTTTCTTTCTTCTCTCTCGCTAACGATAATTCCGACGCCGCCATGACCATCGACGCCGATCTGCTCGCCTATTACGACCTGATGGCGCGCAAGTACCCTACCCCCGAAAACGCGCCTGCGCCCACCCCACAACAAGTCCGGGCGCAATTCGCGACCGTGGCGGTCGAGGCCTTGCGTCCGCTGCCCGCGGGGTTGCGAAGCGAGACGTTCGACATTCCGCTGCCCGGTCGCACGTTGCGCGCGCGGCTCTATCGTCCGATCGGTCGCACGGTGCCGCTCGTCGTGTACTTCCATGGCGGGGGTTGGGTCGTGGGTGACGTCGACACGCATGGCACGGTGGCGGCATTCCTGGCGCAGGACGCCGACGTCGCCGTTCTGAGCGTGGATTACCGGTTGGCGCCGGAGCATCCGTTTCCGGCGCCGGTCGACGATGCTCGCGACGCGCTGGCCTGGGCGGCGGAGCAACGAGCCCGTCTGGGCGTGACGCCGGATCGCCTCGGCGTTGCCGGCGACAGTGCCGGTGGCCATCTGGCGGCGCAGGCCGCGGCGTGGTTCAACGACAAGCACCCGGGCATCGTCGGTGCGCAGTTGCTGATTTACCCGGTGGTGCAGTACCGCTTCGACACGCCGAGTTACGAGCGTCTGGCGCACGGCGTTGGTCTCACGCGCGACGAGATGCGTTGGTATTGGAAGGAATTCCTCTCGGGCGTGGAACCGGCGGCGAACGACGTGCGGGTGAATCTGACGGCCGAAGCGCCGCGTCATCCGTTGCCGAACAGTCTGGTTATTGCGGCGGAGTACGATCCGTTGCATGACGAAGCGGTGGAATACGCGAAGTTCGTCGCACAGACGGGTGCGCGTGCGGAAGTGATCGAAGCCACGGGTTTGACGCACAGCTTTGCGCGGCTGCAGCCATTCGTGCCGCAAGCGAGGATGGTGATGCACGATGCCGCCCAGCGCCTCAGAGAGTGGCTGGGATGAGCGAAGCGAAGGTCAAGAAGACGACATAAAAAGACCGAGGGGTTTAAGCCCTGGGCAAAGCAGGCCGGAACAAGGGGGGCGCGTACCGCAGCGACTTTAAGTTGGAGCGCAGGGAAGCGCCCCCCTTGTTTCGGTGTCGCTGCGTTGTGGGAGAACGAGGAGAACGAGGCGAGCGACGTGAATAACGTGAACGACTCGAACGAACAGACAACGCTAGCGAACAATCACTTCAGGATCACTTCAGGATCACTTCAGCCACTTATCGACAACCGCCTGATATTCCCCGGTTTTCTGCGCGAGATTGAGCCACTGATCGACGTAGTGCTTGAAGACGTCGTCTCCCCGCGGGAGCAGATAGGCCTTCTCGCCGAACTGAAGCGGCTTGTCGGGATTGACCGGGCAGAGGGTCGGGTTGATTTTGTGCTGGAGGAGCGTTTCGGACGAATCCGTCACCATCACATCGGCTTTCCCGTCGGCGATTTGCTGGAAGATCGTGACGTTATCCGGATAGATCGTGAGTGAGGCGTTGGGCAGGTACTGGCGGGCGAAGCGTTCGTTGGTGCCGCCCGGGTTGGCGATGGCGCGCGTACTGGGTTTGTTCAGATCGGCGAGCGTCTGGTACTTCGCCACGTCCGCGCAACGCACGATGGGCGACTTGCCGTCGATCATGACGACCTTGCTGTAATAGGCGCGAGCGGCGCGATCGAGCGTCACCGAGATGCCACCGACGGCGATATCGCACTTGCCGGCGGTGAAATCGTCCATCAGCCCTTTCCAGGTGGTCGGCACGATCACCGGCTTTACGCCGAGCGACTTGGCGAGCGAGGCGACAAGGTCTACGTCGATGCCTTCGAACTGGCTGTCCGGGCGGCGATACGAGTACGGCTTGTAGTCTCCCGTGGCGCAGGCGCGCAGGGTGCCGGACTTCACGATGTCGTCGAGCCGCGAGTGGACTGCGGGCGTGGCGGACTGCGCCAGCGCGACGTTGGCCGAAAAGCCGGTGGCGAGAGTGACGGCGAGTGCCGCCCCCGCCATGAAGGCCGCGCGCGCGGCCGTCTTCATGACTGTCATGCTTGTCTCCGTGTTGTGCTATCGACGTGCTGATGAATGCGTCGTCGGCGCGACCGACGCACCGACGTCCTGTGCCGTCTTGACGCGGCACGCGGGACTTCATACTACTGATCGCCCGCGTGCGCGCCAACCCGCGCAAAAATAGTGTCCGGCGCGCGGCCATCAGCGTGATGTGCGACGTTTATGTGCGGCATAACCGCCCGCCACGCGACCGCCCCCGGATACCCGAGTAAAATGGCGGCTTGCCCAAAACCACCCCATCCCGCCGCGACGTGTCCCAAGCTCTGCAAAACGATACTTTCCTGCGCGCCCTGTTGCGCCAGCCGACCGAGTACACGCCGATCTGGCTGATGCGCCAGGCGGGCCGGTACCTGCCCGAATACAACGCCACCCGCGCCAAGGCCGGCAGCTTCCTGGCGCTGGCCAAGAATCCCGCCTATGCCACCGAGGTCACGCTTCAGCCGCTCGAACGCTTTCCGCTCGACGCCGCGATCCTGTTCTCGGACATTCTGACCATTCCCGACGCGATGGGACTGGGGCTGTCGTTCGAAACCGGCGAAGGCCCGCGCTTCGCGCATCCGCTGCGCACCGAGGACGACGTGCGTCGTCTTCGGGCGCCGGACCTCGACAGCCTGCGCTACGTTTTCGACGCGGTGAGCGAAATCCGTCGCGCGCTTAACGGTCGCGTGCCGCTCATCGGCTTTTCCGGCAGTCCGTGGACGCTCGCGTGCTACATGGTCGAAGGCGCGGGTTCGGCTGACTTCCGCACCGTCAAGACGATGGCGTACGAGCGTCCCGACCTGATGACGCACATCCTCGAGACCAACGCGCGCGCCGTCGCCGCCTATCTCAACGCGCAGATCGAAGCCGGTGCACAGGCCATCATGGTGTTCGACACCTGGGGTGGCGCGCTGGCCGATGGGCTCTACCAACGCTTCTCGCTTGCCTATATGAAGCAGGCGCTGGCCGGCGTGCATCGCGAGTGGAATGGCGTGCGCATTCCGCACATCGTATTCACCAAGGGCGGCGGCCAGTGGCTCGAAGCCATTGCCGACACCGGCCCGGACGCCATCGGTCTCGACTGGACCGTCGACCTCGCGGCTGCGCGTCGTCGCGTGGGGGATCGTTGTGCACTGCAAGGCAATTTCGATCCGACGGCCCTGTTCGCAGCGCCCGACGCCATTCGCACGGAGGTCCGCCGCCTGCTCGACGCTTACGGTAACGCGCCGGGCCACGTCTTCAATCTGGGGCACGGCATCTCGCAATTCACCAACCCCGAACACGTCGCAGCACTCGTGGATGAGGTGCATAGCTACAGTCGAACGCTTCGGCGCGCGACATAAGCCAGGCAAAAGCGACAATATTTATCGCGCGCGTACGCAGCGATGCGGGTTCGCGGGGCATTTCGCCCTGCAAACCCAACCGTCGTTCGACACTGTGAATGTCAAGGGCCAAGCGCTCGAATAACCCCTCCAATTTACGGAGTTGTCCCGAAGACTTATGCACAAATTCTCGCTGCGCCGCCGCAAGTGAGAGACGAAGCGGGGGTACCGTCGACGTCATTCATAAGCTATTGATCAAAAAGCATTTTTGAATCGAGAAAAGTCAGGACGACGAGCGACGCGAGGACCGTGTGGTGAGGCTCGCGAGCGATAATCCCCACAGTTCTCAACATAGTTATCCACAAGCGATTCGACGTCGGCGGAAAGCCGACTCAAATCCGGGGTTTACCGGCACTTCTCAGGATTCACTTTAAGTTTGACCCGAGCCGACGATCCGTCCGACCCGTCCAACGCATCTAACGACGATGCGCTTTTCCCGGCGACCGAGCCTCGCACCGGTGTGCCCGCCATCGCCCGCGTCGCGCTAGACACGCCGCTCCTCACCCTGTTCGACTACCGTCTCGATCAGGCCGCGAGCCCCGGTCAACTGGTGCAGGTTCCATTCGGACGACGACAGGTCGTGGGCATCGTCTGGGAATTGACGCAGCGCAGCGAAGTCGACCCGAAAAAGCTGCGCGACGTGACATCCGTATGGCATGAATTGCCCCCGCTCGCCGACGACTGGCGCGACCTGATGCAGTTCGCCGCGCGCTATTACCAGCGCGGTATCGGGGAAGTCGCGCTCCCCGCGCTTCCCGGACACCTGCGCACGCCGATGCGTTGGCCGCGACTGCTTGCGCAGCGGGGTGTGCAGCGCTACCGCATTGCGCACGGCGCGCTGGGCACGCTGATGGACAACGTGCCGTCCCGTCTTCGTGCCCAGCGACGATTGGCCGAAGGTCTCGCCCAGGCCGGCACACTCGACGCCGATGAAGCCCGCGCCCTTTGCTCGAAAGCGGCCGACGTGCTCAAGCAGTGGGCCGCCGCCGGCTGGGTGGTTGTGGAGACCGTGCCGTTTCACGAGGCGGTGCATGAATCCGATGGGGCCGACGTACTCGACGACGCCGACGGCAGCACCACGAACCGCGACGGCACGAAAATGCTCACCGCCGGACAGGCCGATGCGGTCGCGGCGATTCACGACGCCCTGATCGCCGCCGGCGCGCAACGTCTCGAACCTGCGCACGCGAGCGACGCCACGGCCGCCGCTTCTACGGCCTCCTCCGCTTCCTCCGCCCCTACCACTTCCACCTGCCCGCCCTTCCTGCTCTACGGCGTAACGGGCAGCGGCAAAACGGAAGTCTATTTACGTGCCGTGGCCGAAGCGCTGCATGCGCCGGCGTCGGCGCGCGCGCAAGTGCTCGTGCTCGTGCCGGAGATCAACCTCACGCCGCAACTCGAAGGCGTCTTCCGGGCCCGGTTTCCGCACGAGACACTCGTGACGCTGCACAGCGGTCTGGCCGAGGGCGAGCGCGCCAGGCACTGGCTCGCGGCGCATCGCGGCGAGGCGCGCATCGTGCTCGGCACGCGACTGGCCGTCATGGCGTCGTTGCCGCACCTGCGACTCATCGTCGTCGACGAAGAACACGATCCGTCCTACAAACAACAGGAAGGCCTGCGATATTCGGCGCGCGATCTGGCGATCTGGCGGGCAAACCGCCTGCGCATTCCGGTCGTGCTCGGTTCGGCCACGCCGTCGCTCGATAGCTGGAGTCGCGCTGAGCAGGGCCGTTACGTGCGCCTGTCCATGCCGGAGCGCGCAACACCGGACGCCGTGCTGCCGCGCGTGTCGCTCATCGACATGGACATCGAGCGCAAACGACAGCGCGTCGTGCATGAAGGACTGTCGCAACCGCTGCTCGCCGCCATCCGCGCACGCCTGGAAGCTGGCGAGCAGAGCCTGCTGTTCCTGAATCGCCGTGGCTACGCGCCGGTACTCAATTGCGACGCCTGCGGCTGGATCAGCGACTGCCGCCGATGCAGCGCCCACATGGTGCTGCACAAGCCCGAGAGACGCCTTCGTTGCCACCATTGCGGCGCCGAATCGCGCATTCCGCACGCCTGCCCGGACTGCGGCAACCTCGATCTCGCGCCCCTCGGACGTGGCACGCAGCGTATCGAAGAGGCACTCGCCGAACACTTCCCCGACGCGCGGCTCGCCCGTATCGACGCCGACAGCACGCGCCGCAAAGGCAGCGCGCAGGCGTTGTTCGCGCAGGTGCACGCCGGCGAAGTCGACATCCTCATCGGCACTCAGATGGTGGCGAAGGGGCACGACTTCCGGAACGTGACGCTCGTGGGGGTGGTGAACGCCGACAGCGCCCTTTTCTCGCACGACTTCCGGGCGGCCGAACGCCTCTTCGCTCAATTGATGCAGGTCGCAGGCCGCGCCGGGCGTGCGGCGCGTGCCGACGGCCCGGGCGACGTGCTGATCCAGACACGATACGCATCGCACCCGCTGTTCGCATCGCTCATGCGCCACGACTATGCGGGCTTCGCGGCGCAGCAACTCGAAGAGCGTCGTATGGCATTGCTGCCGCCATACACCCATCAGGCGTTGCTCCGCGCCGAAGCCCGCAAGCTGGACGACGCCATGACGTTCCTGCGGCAGGCCCGCGAAATCGCCGCCGAACCGGCGCTGCACGACCCGCGCATCTCCCTGTGGGACCCCGTTCCCATGACGATGGTGCGTATCGCGGGTACCGACCGGGCGCAACTCGTCGTGGAGAGTCCGCATCGCGGCGCCCTACAGCGCTTTCTCACCCAGTGGATGAGCGAACTTCGCGCGCTCAAAGCGCCCGTGCGCTGGCATCTGGAGGTTGATCCACTCGAAATATAAAACGGTATATATCGTTCCGAAAATTTGACAACATCGGAAGAATGTCAGACGATGCGAGCACTACAGAGCGAATAAAGCGCTGCACGTCGAACGGTTCACGTCATCTGCACGATAAAACGTCCCACAGGAGACATCCGATGAAGTCGCACGACCGGCGCGCCGCCCCCACGGCGCCACAAGCTGTCGCATCCTCCCTCGTCCCTCCCGAATACGCCTTTGCCGAGTCGCCCGCCGAATCTCCCGTGGCGGAGGTATCACGGCGTCGCTTTCTGCGACGTGCCGGCGCCCTCGGCGTGGGGGCCAGTCTGGCGGGCCGCGCGCTGGACGTTCTCGCCGCCACCGCTGCGCCGCAAACGGTCACGCTACCGTTCGCCAACGGTGAACGCGAGCTCGTCGCGTATCCGCAGAAGCGCCCGCTGATTCGGCTCACCGCGCGTCCGCCGCAACTGGAAACGCCCTTCGAAGTCTTCAACGACGAGCTGATCACGCCGAACGACGCCTTCTTCGTGCGCTACCACCTCGCCGGGATTCCCACCGACATCGATCCGGCAAAGCATCGCATTCGCGTGGGCGGCAGCGTTGGCAAGCCGCTCGATATCTCGCTCGCCTCGCTCAAGAAAGACTTCGGCCCGCCCGTCGAACTCGTTGCCGTGCATCAATGCTCGGGCAATAGTCGCGGTTTCTTCGAGCCACGTGTCGGCGGCGGACAGATCGCCAACGGCGCCATGGGCAATGCGCGCTGGCGCGGTATTCCGCTCAAGCGAATTCTCGAGCGCGCGGGCGTGTCGCCCAACGCGAAACAAGTGACCTTCGAAGGCCTCGACCGGCCAATCGTCCCGGCGACGCCCGAGTTCGTAAAAGCCCTCGATCTCGACCACGCCATGGACGGCGAGGTGATGGTCGCCTTCGCCATGAACGGCAAGGATCTGCCGATGCTCAACGGTTTCCCGGTGCGTCTGGTCGTGCCCGGCTACTACGGCACGTATTGGGTGAAGCATCTGGCGGACATCAACGTCATCGACAAAGTCTTCGACGGCTTCTGGATGGCCACGGCGTACCGGATTCCAGACAACGACTGCAACTGCGTCGAGCCCGGTAAAGCGCCGGAAAAGACGAAGCCGATCGGCCGTTTTACCGTTCGCTCGTTCGTGACGAGCCATACCGATGGCCAGCACGTGGCCGCAGGCAAGCCGACGCGTGTGCGCGGCATTGCGTTCGACGGCGGCGAAGGCATTCGTGACGTGCAGTTCTCGAGCGACGGCGGCCAGACCTGGCAGGCGGCCAGTCTGGGCAACGAACTCTCGAAGTATTCGTTCCGCGAGTGGACGGCATCGTTCACGCCACCGAAAGCGGGCGAGTACGTGCTGAAAGTTCGGGCGACGAATCGCGCGGGCGTGACACAGCCGCTGCAATCCTTGTGGAATCCGGCCGGCTATCTGCGCAACGGTGTCGAATCCGTGCGTGTGGTTGCGGCATAAGGCGGGGGGACGATCATGAATCATCTGAAATTCGCGCGCAGCACAACGCTCGTGCTCGGGCTCGTGGCCGGGCTGTGGGGCGCCCTCGCCGCTGTGCCGGCCCACGCCCTCGACATCAAGTTGCCGCAGGAGACGGCACAGCTCAAGGCCTCGACGCTCGCCGGGCATCAGGCGGCGAGCGCATGGTGCGCAATGTGCCACTCCATCGACTACATCAACTCGCAGCCCCCGATGCCGTCGGCCTTCTGGAACGCCGAAGTCACGAAGATGGTGAAGGTCTACGGCGCCCCGATTCCGGAAGACCAGGTGAAACTCATTTCGGAGTATCTGGGCAAGACCTACGGGACCGACCAGAAGTAGCGGAATGCCGGGAGGAAGATCGGAAGGAATACCGGGAGTGATACCGTCGGTGCAACCGCATTTTTGACTCTGGTTGCACCTCTTTTGAAACCCGGTTACGATGCCGCACAATTCACCCGCTATGGGTGTCACGTTTCGCGTCATCGGATAACCTTCTCATGGCTAACACCACTCTCGGCGTCAAAGTCGACGACGTCCTGCGCACCCGGCTCAAGACGGCCGCCCAGCAAATCGAGCGCACCCCGCACTGGCTCATCAAACAGGCGATCTTCGCGTACCTGGAGCGCATCGAGAGCGGCGCACTGCCGCCCGAACTGAGCGGTGCAACCCAGTCGGGCACCGAGGTCATCGATGGCCACGCCGGCGACGACACCGTCCCGCATCCATTCCTCGAATTCGCGCAGAACGTGCAACCGCAATCGGTGCTGCGCGCGGCGATCACGGCCGCGTACCGTCGCCCCGAACCGGAATGCGTGCCGGTGCTTCTCGGTCAGGCCAAGCTGGCCCCGGCCACGGCGACGCAAGCTTCCGATCTGGCGCGCAAGCTCGTCGTCGCGCTGCGCGGCAAGAGCACCGGTGGCGGTGTGGAAGGCCTGATCCACGAATTCTCGCTGTCCAGCCAGGAAGGCGTGGCGCTGATGTGTCTGGCCGAGGCGCTGCTGCGCATTCCCGACAAGGCCACGCGTGACGCCCTGATCCGCGACAAGATCAGCAAGGGCGACTGGCACGCGCACATGGGCAATTCGCCGTCGATGTTCGTCAATGCCGCCACCTGGGGCCTGATGATCACCGGCAAGCTCGTCACGACGACCAGCGAAGCCGGCCTCACCAAGGCGCTCACCCGGCTGATCGGCCGCGGCGGCGAACCGCTCATCCGCAAGGGCGTGGACATCGCCATGCGTCTGATGGGTGAACAGTTCGTCACCGGCGAAACCATTTCCGAAGCACTCGCCAACAGCCGCAAGTACGAAGCGCAGGGCTTCCGCTACTCGTACGACATGCTTGGCGAGGCCGCGACGACCGAAGAAGATGCCCTGCGTTACTACGCGAGCTACGAGCAAGCCATTCACGCCATCGGCAAGGCGTCGGCCGGGCGCGGCATCTATGAAGGTCCGGGCATCTCGATCAAGCTCTCCGCGCTGCATCCGCGTTATTCGCGTAGCCAGTACGAGCGCACCGTCGCCGAATTGCTGCCGCGCGTGCAGGCGCTCGCCAAGCTGGCGCGCACTTACGACATCGGCCTGAATATCGACGCCGAAGAAGCCGACCGCCTCGAAATCTCGCTCGATCTGCTCGAAGCCCTGTGCTTCGATCCGGAACTGGCCGGCTGGAACGGCATCGGCTTCGTGGTGCAGGCGTATCAGAAGCGCTGCCCGTTCGTGATCGACTTCATCATCGATCTGGCGCGCCGCAGCCGTCACCGCATCATGGTGCGACTGGTCAAGGGCGCTTACTGGGATACGGAAATCAAGCGCGCACAGGTCGACGGCCTCGAAGGCTACCCGGTCTACACGCGCAAGATCTACACGGATGTCTCGTACCTCGCCTGCGCGAAAAAGCTGCTCGCGGTGCCGGACGCAATCTATCCGCAGTTCGCGACCCACAACGCCTACACGCTCTCCGCGATCTATCACCTCGCGGGCAACAACTACTACCCCGGCCAGTACGAGTTCCAATGCCTGCACGGCATGGGCGAGCCGCTGTACGAGGAAGTCGTGGGACCGATCGCCGCGGGCAAGCTGGCGCGACCGTGCCGCGTCTACGCGCCGGTCGGCACGCACGAAACGCTGCTCGCCTATCTGGTGCGCCGTCTGCTGGAAAACGGGGCGAACACGTCGTTCGTGAACCGCATTGCGGACGAGACCGTCAGCGTCGACGAGCTGATCGCCGACCCGGTGTCGGAGGCCGAGAAGGTGCAACCGCTCGGCGCGCCGCACGCCAAGATTCCGCTGCCGCGCGATCTGTACGGCACGTCGCGCGCCAATTCGTCCGGCTTCGATCTCTCGAACGAACACCGCCTCGCTTCGCTGTCGTCCGCCTTGCTCGCGAGTGCCGGTACGCCGTGGCGTGCGGCTCCCATGCTGGCCGACGGCGAGCGCACTACGGGTACGCCTCGTGCCGTGCGCAACCCGGCCGACCTGCGCGACGTGGTCGGTCAGGTCATCGAAGCGACGTCGGCCGACGTGGAAGCCGCCCTGGCTCACGCCGTTGCCGCCGCGCCGATCTGGCAAGCCACCCCTGTCGAGGCACGCGCCGACTGCCTGATGCGCTCGGCGGATCTGCTCGAAGCGCATATGCCCACGCTCATGGGCCTGTGCGTTCGCGAAGCAGGCAAATCGCTGCCCAACGCCGTGGCAGAAGTGCGCGAAGCCGTGGACTTCCTGCGCTACTACGCCGCGCAGATTCGTCAGGGCTTCTCGAACGACACGCATCGCCCGCTCGGTCCCGTGCTGTGCATCAGCCCGTGGAATTTCCCGCTCGCGATCTTCGTCGGTCAGGTCGCTGCCGCACTGGCCGCCGGCAACCCGGTGCTCGCCAAGCCGGCAGAGCAAACGCCGCTCATCGCCGCCGAAGCCGTGCGTCTGATGCAGGCCGCCGGCATTCCCGCCGGTGCACTGCAATTGCTCCCGGGCACGGGCGAGACGGTCGGCGCGGCGCTGGTGGCCGACGCGCGCACCAAGGCCGTCATGTTCACCGGTTCGACCGAAGTCGCCCGCATCATTGCGCGTACGCTGGCCGACCGACTGGACGCCAACGGCCGTCCGATTCCTCTCATCGCCGAGACCGGTGGTCAGAACGCCATGATCGTCGACTCGTCGGCGCTGCCCGAACAGGTCGTGTACGACGTGCTCGCGTCGGCCTTCGATTCCGCCGGTCAGCGTTGCTCGGCACTGCGCGTGCTGTGCCTGCAGGACGATATCGCCGACAAGACGCTGCACATGCTCAAGGGCGCGATGCAGGAACTCGCCATCGGCAACCCGGATCGTTTGTCCATCGACGTCGGCCCGGTCATCGACGCCGAAGCGCAGAACGGCATCAATCGTCACATCGAACAGATGCGCGGCAAGGGCTTCCCCGTGGAGCAGCTCACGCTGCCGGACGCCGCCCGTCATGGCACCTTCGTGCCGCCGACGCTCATCGAACTGACGGACCTGAAGGCGCTGCAACGCGAAGTGTTCGGCCCGGTGCTGCACGTGATCCGCTTCAAGCGCGCGCAGCTCGACAAGCTGCTCGATCAGATCAACGGCACCGGCTATGGCCTCACATTCGGTGTGCACACGCGCATCGACGAGACCATCGCTTACGTGACGGAGCGGGCGCACGTCGGTAACGTCTACGTGAACCGGAACGTGATCGGCGCCGTGGTCGGCGTGCAGCCGTTCGGTGGAGAAGGTCTGTCTGGGACGGGTCCGAAAGCGGGTGGCCCGATGTACCTGCCGCGACTGCTCGCGACGCGTCCGGCAGCCCTCGCGCCGGAACTCAATCGCAATGAGGCGGCACTCTCCCCGCTCGCGAGCTATCGCGACTGGCTGCGCCAGCAACCGGATAGCGCCGCCGCCATCGATCGTGTCGACCGTTATCTGGCGACATCCGCCCTCGATGCGACGGCAGTTCTGCCCGGCCCGACCGGCGAGCGCAACACATACGGCCTCGAGCCGCGCGGTCCGGTGCTGTGCGTAGCGGCCTCGACACTCGGCGCACGAACGCAACTGGCTGCGGTACTGGCGACGGGCAACAACGCCGTGTTCACAGATAGCGCCGCCGCACGTGATCTGGTGAATGCGCTGCCCGCGTCGCTCAAGGGGCGCGCCACGCTGCTCGCCGCCGATGTGGACGCGGCCGCCGAGCCGTCGCTCGCGGCGGTGCTGTTCGAGGGCGACAGCGACGAATTACGCGCGCTGAACCGCCGCATTGCCACGCGCAACGGTCCGATCCTGTCGATGCAGGGCCTCTCGCCCGAAGCGCTGGCAGCCGGTGACGACTATGCGCTGGAGCGTCTGCTGTGCGAGCGTTCGGTGTCCGTCAATACTGCCGCTGCCGGCGGTAACGCCAACCTCATGACCATCGGCTGATTCGACGTCATTCGCCGGATTTGGCGACGTTTCCTCCCGGAAACGTCCTAAATCCGGCGGTCCCATCGCGCACGCCTCAAGGCGCATATTGCGATGGCGACGGCCACGGCGACCGCAACGGCGCCTCCTCGGCTGAAGCGCCGAGCGCCATCGCCTCTCCTGCCTGCTTCCCTCCCCGCGCTGCTCTTCGCCGCTCCATCGCGACACCTGCGCAGCATTTCTTCAATCGCCGATCGCCCGCCGCACCGCTAAATGCGTATATGCGCAATTTGAGCGATTTCGGAGTATCTTCGCGCCCTCCCCCGACATATAACGCGTCTCACCGTCATAGAGCGGTTAACCCGCGCCGGCGACACGCATCGCTGGCCATCGCGGACGTCTGCACGCGTTGCACCGCTTTCGTCATGCCGGAAGCACGCACGACGCACGAGGGCGCCGCACAAGGAGGCAACATGTCCGTATGGAACCCTACGGCGGTGTCGTTCACCGTCTACTTGCTATTGATGCTGGTCATCGGCTGGCTCGGCTACCGGCAAACCAACAATCTTTCCGACTACATTCTCGGCGGACGCCGTCTCGGCAGCTTCGTCACCGCGCTGTCCGCAGGCGCCTCCGACATGAGCGGCTGGCTGCTGCTCGGACTGCCGGGCGCCATTTACGTGGGAGGGTTGTCCGGCGTCTGGATCGCCATCGGACTGGCGCTCGGCGCATGGGCCAACTGGCGGCTGGTGGCGGCGCGGCTGCGCGTTCACACGGAAGTCTGCGGCAACGCGCTCACCCTGCCCGAATACCTCACGCAGCGCTTCGACGACCGCAGTCACGTGTTGCGCATCGTCACGGCGCTCGTGATCCTGATCTTTTTCACCATCTATTGCGCATCGGGTGTCGTCGCGGGTGCGCGGCTGTTCGAAACGATGTTCGGTCTCGATTACCACACGGCGTTGTGGATCGGCGCTGTGGCCACCATTGCGTACGTATTCATCGGCGGATTCCTGGCCGTGAGCTGGACGGACACCGTGCAGGCTTCGCTGATGTTCGCTGCGCTGGTCGTCACACCGATTGCCGTGATCAGCATCGACGGCGGCCCGACGACGGCGATCGATGCCGTCACCGCCCTGCACCCGGCCCACACCGACTGGTTCGGCGATCTTGCCCCGATCGGCGTGCTGTCGTTGCTGGCCTGGGGCCTGGGCTACTTCGGCCAGCCGCACATTCTCGTGCGCTTCATGGCCGCCCGCTCGGCGGCCGCGATTCCGCAGGCGCGCCGTATCTGCATGTCGTGGATGGTGCTGTGCCTGACGGGCGCAGTCGCGGTCGGTTTCTTCGGACTGGCGTACTACAGCGCACGCCCTGAACTGGGCGCCGGGGTGAATGCCAATTCGGAGACGATCTTCATTGCGCTCACCACGCAACTCTTCACGCCCTGGCTGGCCGGTGTGCTGCTGGCCGCCATTCTCGCGGCGGTGATGAGCACGCTGTCATGCCAGTTGCTCGTGTGCTCCAGCGCGTTGACCGAAGACCTCTACAAGACGTTCGCTCGCGGCCCGGTGAGTCAGCGTCGCCTCGTGTGGATCGGTCGCGCCATGGTGCTCGCCGTGGCCGTGGTCGCCGTGCTGCTCGCCCTCGATCCGGAAAGCCGCGTGCTCGGCATGGTGAGCTATGCGTGGGCCGGGTTCGGCGCCGCCTTCGGCCCGCTGGTGCTCGCCACCTTGCTGTGGCCGCGCGTCACGCGCAACGGGGCGCTCGCCGGCATCGTGGTCGGCGCAGCCACCGTGCTGATCTGGAAACAGTTCGGCTGGTTCGACCTGTATGAAATCGTGCCGGGCTTCGCCCTTGGCGGGTTGGCGCTGTATGTCGTGAGCCGTCTGGACCGCGCGCCGAGCGCGGGGGTACTGGCCCGCTACGCCGCCGCCGAGACCCGGCTGAAGGAGATCCAGGCAGGCAAGGCGCCCGGCGCCGACGCCACCGGCGGCACCGGTGACACCGACACGCCGACGGCGCAACCTTCGCCATAATCGGGTAGCACCTCCTATCGGAATTTCTCCCTCTTGACCGGCGCGTGCAGCCAACCAATACTGCCGCGTCGGACGCATTTTGCGTTTGAACATGATGAATGCCGCCCCGGTCAACCAGCCGGGTCCAGACGGCGTTTCAAGATAGGCGTGCTGCGGCGATCCCGCAGACACGCCACTCAACGACAAACACATGCAAGGAGAGGGTTGATGCAATCGAAGCTTACGGCTAGCGCCGTCGCAGTCGCCGGGCTGCTCGCGTTTGGCGCGGCCAACGCGCAACAGGCGCAGGAAGTGAAGCTGGGCTTTGCCGCACCGCTCACGGGCGCACAGGCCCACTACGGCAAGGACATGCAGAACGGCATTCAACTCGCCGTGGACGAGTACAACGCCACCAAGCCGACCATCGAAGGCAAGCCGGTGAAGTTCGTGTTGCAAGCCGAAGACGATCAGGCCGACCCGCGTCAGGGTTCGCTCGTCGCGCAAAAGCTGGTCGATAACGGCATCAAGGGCATGCTTGGCCACTTCAACTCGGGCACCACGATACCGGCGTCGCGTATCTACGCGCAGGCCGGTATCCCCGAAATCGCCATGGCAACGGCACCGGAGTACACCAAGCAAGGGTTCAAGACGACCTTCCGCATGATGACGTCGGACATTCAGCAGGGTTCGGTCGTCGGCACGTTCGCCGTGAAGAAGCTGGGCTTCAAGAACATCGCCATCGTCGACGATCGCACCGCTTACGGTCAGGGTCTGGCAGACGAGTTCGAAAAGGCTGCCAAGGCCGCCGGCGGCAAGATCGTGCGTCGTGAGTTCGCCAACGACAAGGCCGTGGACTTCCGCGCCATTCTGACCAATCTCAAGCGCTCCAACCCGGATGTCGTGTTCTACGGCGGTGCCGACGCACAAGCCGGCCCGCTCGCCAAGCAGATGCGCGAACTGGGCATCAAGGCCACGCTGATGGCCGGCGAAATGGTCAAGTCGGACGCCTTCCTGAAGATCGCCGGCGACGCCGCCAACGGTTCGGTCGTCTCGCTGGCCGGTCTGCCGCTCGACAAGATGCCGGGCGGGGCTGCGTACGAGTCGCGCTACAAGGCCAAGTTCGGTGCCGCGCCGGAGACGTACTCGCCGTACGCCTATGACGGCGCCATGGCCATGATGTCGGCCATGAAGAAGGCCAACTCGACCGATCCGGCAAAGTACCTGCCGGTGCTGGCCAAGACGAGCATGCCGGGCGTCACCACGCGTGAGCTGGCCTACGACGCCGTGGGTGACCTGAAGTACGGCTCGATCACGCTGTACAAGGTGGCCGATGGCAAGTGGACCGTGCTGGAGACCGTCGGCGGCAAGTAAGCCTTCGATACGCTTCCGATAGCACCCCTGCCACAAGCGACAAAGACAGGCGACAAAGGCCGGTGAGGTAACTCACCGGCCTTTGCGCATTGTGCCCCCGCTTTTGAACCCGATCGCGAACCGGCGTTGGCGAGCCGCGCCAGCCTGACAGGAGGGACGCGACTTGCAAGGTCAGCAGGGACCGCAGTGCCGCCGCATCACCAGACGTCCTTGGGCAGCCGCTCGCGCAGTTCGGGCGGCATCACGTCCCGCGTAAAGACAGGTTCGGCCACCCCGGCCTTGCGCTGACGCTGATAGTCACGCCACGCGATCAGCGCATATTTCATCAGCAAGGCAATGGCAATCAGGTTGATGAACGCCATCAGCGCTGTGCCGACATCCGCCAGACTCCACACCAGCGGCAAGCTCGCCACCGCGCCGAGCATGACGGCCAGCAGCACGAGCGCACGAAAGATGTGAAGCAACCACGGGCGTTTCGTCATGTAGTCCATGTTCACCTCGGCGTAAGCGTAGTTGCCAAGCACACTGGAATACGCGAGAACGAACACGGTAATGCCGGTGAAAATGATGGCCCACTCGCCGAAATGCATGGCGAGCGCCCGCTGCGTGAGCACCGCGCCCTCGGGCGTCGCGCCGGGGGTCATCTGCCCCGAGAGCAGAATCATGAACGCCGTGGCCGAGCAAACGACGACCGTGTCGAAAAACACCCCGAGCATCTGCATCAGGCCTTGCTGCACCGGATGCTTCGTCGTCGCCACCGCCGCTGCATTCGGTGCGCTGCCCATGCCCGCTTCGTTCGAGAACAGGCCGCGCTTCACGCCCATGAGCACGGCCTGACTCACGGCATACCCGGCGATCCCGCCTGCCGCCGGCTCCAGCCCGAAAGCGTGACGCCAGATCATCGAGATCATGCCGGGAATCTGATCCATGTGAGCGATGCAAACGAATGCAGCGAGACTGAGATAAGCCAGCGCCATGACCGGTACGATCCATTGCGCGACCCGCGCCACGCGCCGCACACCGCCGTAGATGATCGGCGCGGTGACGATCACCAGCAGGATGCCGATCCATTGTCGATCCCAGCCGAACGATGCTTCGAGCGCCTCCGCAATCGAGTGCGACTGTACCGAGTTTAGGGCGAAGCCGAAGGTGTACAGCAATGCGATGGCAAACACCACACCGAATTTGCGCGACCCGAGGCCGAGCTGAATGTAGTACGCCGGGCCGCCCCGGAACGTGTCGTCCCGATGCGCAATCTTGAAGATCTGTGCGAGCGTCGATTCCACGAACGCGGACGCCATGCCGAGCAACGCCGTCATCCACATCCAGAAAATCGCCCCCGGCCCGCCGATGGTGAGCGCCATGGCGACACCGGCGATGTTGCCGGTCCCGATGCGGCTCGCCAATCCTGTCGCAAACGCCTGAAACGGCGAAATGCCGGACGCGGCGCCGGACGTGCGCAACAACGCAACGCTGTGTGCGAATGCACGACACTGAATGCCGCCGAATCGAAGGGTGAAATACAACCCTGCGCCGAGCAGGGCAATCACGAGGGGATAACCGCCCAGCACCCCGCCAATGGCGTCGACCGCCGATTTGAGCCAACTCTCCATGGATAGCGTCTCCTGTCGCAATCATCGAAACACTGACTGCCCCTCGGGAATGAGCGGCAAGGGACGGAGAATCGCAAGGATTCGGCGGATTCGACAGAAAGGCGCAGCGTTTTGCGTTTATTCCTATGCGCGTGTGACGCAAAAGAGACCGGCAAATAAAAAAGCCGCTCGGCATTCGCCGGGCGGCCCAAAGACAAGGCAAGGAGACATCGGGACGTAGATTAACCGGGGAATGTGACTGTCATATGACGCGGCGCGTTGCTGCGGGTGACGCAGTGGATGTGGCGGACGAGGCGGACTGAGCGGACTTAATGAGTTTCGATGTCGCACGGCGGGAGGGGACCTGACTTGACGATCATTTGAACGGGCAGTCCTTGAGGCATATCCTGAAACCGTGTGCCGTCAGGTCGCCCCGAACGCTGAACGAACACTGCACGGTGTAGGTCGAATTGCCTCCCGGCAAGTACCATCGAACATTGTCGGCGGCGTATCCGATGCTGGCGCGAAAGATATTCGAGGTGAACTTGCATGAAATGAGGCTCTTGGGGCGGTAGGCGATTCCCCATGCCATGCCCATCGTGTTACGGCTTCCGGAGAATGTCGCCATGAGCACGCTGTGATTCAGATTGGGGCCGTGACGCGTCATGCCGAACGTGAGAAACAGGCGTTGAAGTTCGTTGTTGAACCTCGCCTGCGTGTCGTCGGTGACGCGAATCGGATTTCGCACCGCGTGATGGATGTCCGGCATCGTATTGTCGTCCGTATCGTTTTGGTACCAGATGTCGTCCCAGCCCGATTTCGCTGTCGGGCGCCGGTAGCCGCCGTGCTCGTCGAAGGTGGGCCAGCCCCACCAATACCAGGCGTTTTCGGTGACCGTCGGACTCCCGCTTCCCTTGGACAAACACATCAATTCCTCGCTGCCGTCTGCCGACTGCGTGACGATGTAGTCCCCCTGCCTGTTGGCGGCCCGCATCTCCGCACCGGACGATCTCGTATTCGTGATCGTGCACGCAAGGACTTTGGCGTCGCGATGTGACGCCACGTAGAAATACAACGCGGACCCATGCGACGCCCCGCTCGGCGTGGGTAGCAAAGAGAACGTCGACACCTTCCACTGCTCACCGATCTTGATTTCCCTGACGATCTCCTTGACGATTTCGACGGGCACTTCCTTCACGCTGCCGGGTGTGCTGGCGAGCTTCCATATCCAGTTGTTGCTGCCGGGTTTTTCTCGCTGACACGACAGCAAGCGGCCGTCGCTGTCCCGGGCCACGCCCCAGACATCACATGTTCGGCCTCGCACGGTCCCTTCCTTCAACTCGACGATGCCCTCCTCGGCCGTCAACGTCTTTCCCTTCACGCGGCCGGCATTCTCGATGTCCTTCTCGTTCATATCGAGCGTGCCACGGAGCCTTGTGCTGCCGGTCACATCCAATTGGCCCACCTTGGCTTTGCTCGCGATGTCTATTTTCGGCATACGCAGTTCCCCGGTGCCTTCGATGTCCCTTGCGCCGACAAGGTCCGAACGCAGCTCAAGCTTGCCGGTAATGGTCGCGTCGCCTGCCTTCAGGCCATTGTCGGCCACGACGCTATTGGCCTTGAGTTCGCCGTTGACGGTGACGCCGCTCGCCACGACGGAATCCGCCCCAACGTTGCTCGCATCGAGCGTCCCCACCCCCACAATGTTGTGACGCGTCTCGCCGCGGCCATCCGTCTGTTTGAAGTTAAGCGGCCCGGTCATGCCAAGCGAGCCGTCGCGCCGGACGTACACGTCCATGGCGCTGGTCGCATATCCTCCCCGCACGGCGACCAGTCCGGCAATGGAATCCGGATTCGGCACCGTGGCGGCACTTCCCGTCGCATCGATAAACCGAAACGGATGACCGCTGTCGGTCGTCGACACGCCACCGAGCACGCCAATCCGGCGCGCCGCGATCGCCGCGGCGTCCATGTCGGGGTCGGTGGAATAGCGCCGGGGCATCGGCTTGTCGATATACGTCAGCGTTTCGACGTTGCATAGGGATGGACTGCCGCCGCACTCGTGATACACGCGAATGACGTAGTTCCCAACGTTGCCGGGCGGGCGCTCGCCGATCCCGGTGGCACGAGTCGCCTTGATCAACGTACTCGCCGACAGATTCGTCAGATAGGGCTTGCCGCCGCCGTCCGTCGCAGCGCCGAAGCGGAGACCTTGCACGTCGAACGTTTTCGTCGAATCTCGTAGCACCGCATCGATCTTGTCGTGATGTTCCACGACGAAGCTCTGGACCCGGTCGCCCATCACCTTCAGTGCTTCACCGACGCGCTCCGCCTTCTCGACGCGCAGTTGTCTCGAATAATTGAGCCCCCAAAACGAAATCAACAGACTCACGACCGCTACCGCGACCGCCGCCGAGATCAGGAACATCCCAGATTGCGCCTTCCGCATCGTCGCCCCCTTTTCCTCTTCTCGCCTCACCGCCCTGCGCCGCATCGCGCGTGGCAGTAAAAGCATCAAAACTCGCCATTCTCGGCGGTTGCGTCAGCGAAGAGGTTGGGATTCGCCCGAGTTTGTGCGGGGGTGTTTGCGGAACCAGAAAAGGCGTCGCAGAAAGCAAAAAATCCACACGGCGCGAACCGTGTGGATTCAGGGAAAGACGCGACGATCAAGCAATCAATGCATCAGCACTCGACGATATTCACCGCCAATCCGCCGCGTGCCGTTTCCTTGTACTTCGTCTTCATGTCGGCGCCGGTTTCGCGCATCGTCTTGATGACGGAGTCGAGCGACACGTAGTGGGCGCCGTCGCCGCGCAGCGCCATGCGTGCGGCGTTCACCGCCTTGACCGACGCCATGGCGTTGCGCTCGATGCACGGAATCTGCACGAGGCCGCCGACCGGATCGCATGTCAGACCAAGGTTGTGTTCCATGCCGATCTCGGCAGCGTTTTCCACCTGCTCGACCGTGCCGCCCAGCACCGCCGCGAGCGCACCTGCCGCCATCGAGCAAGCCACACCCACTTCGCCCTGGCAACCCACTTCCGCCCCGGAAATCGACGCGTTGAGCTTGTAGAGAATGCCGATGGCGCCCGCGGTGAGCAGGAAGTCGATCACGCCCTGCTCGTTCGCACCGTGCACGAAGCGGTCGTAATAATGCAGCACGGAGGGGATGATGCCCGCCGCGCCGTTCGTCGGTGCCGTCACGACGCGTCCGCCCGCTGCGTTCTCTTCGTTGACGGCGATCGCGTAGAGGTTCACCCAGTCCATCACCGACAGCGGATCGGACAGCGTACGCTCTGCACGTTGCGTCAGTTGACGGTACAGTTCCGGCGCACGGCGGCGCACGTGCAGCGGGCCAGGCAGTTCGCCGTCGGCTTCGTCGTTACCGATGCCGCAACCGCGCGTCACGCACGACTGCATCACGCTCCAGATGTTGAGCAGGCCGCGGCGAATGTCTTCTTCCGCATGCTCGCCGTGATGCCACACCCGCTCGTTCTCCCACATCAACTGCGCAATCGTCTTGCCGCTCGCGCGGCACATCTCCAGCAGTTCCTTCCCGGTGCGGAACGGATACGGCAACTGGTCGTGTGCGGAGAGCACCTGGGCATTCGACGCCCCGGCCGTGACCACGAAGCCGCCGCCGACCGACAGGTAACGCCCTTCGCGAAGCTTGTTGCCCGTCGCATCGAACGCGTGGAATTTCATGCCGTTCGGATGCTCGGCCATCGCCTCGCGACGGTAGAACACCATGTGCTCCTTCTCGATGAAGGGCACCTCGTGCCTGCCGAGCACCGACAGCACCTTGTCTTTGCGCATCGTCGCGAGACGTGCGCCGATCGTCGACGGATCGACGGTATCCGGCGCCTCGCCCATGAAACCGAGCAGCACGCCCTTGTCGGTGCCGTGCCCCTTGCCCGTGGCGCCCAGCGAGCCATACAACTCGGCGCGCAGCGTCGCCACCTGGGGCAGCAGCCCGTCGCGATCCAATCCCTGCACGAACATCAGCGCTGCGCGCATTGGCCCCACGGTATGCGAACTCGACGGTCCGATACCGATCTTGAACAAATCGAAAACTGAAACGGCCATGGCACTTTCCTGAAGTTCTGAAACGTATTTGTGACGTATCGAATGCGACCGATCCGGCGCATTCGCGTGACATCCATAGAGACAAAAAGGGGCCAGCAATGTTTCTGCCGGCCCCCGTTTGCCAAGACTTCGCGACGCTGGTTATTCGTAGTCGCTCATCGGCACACAGGCGCAGAACAGGTTCCGGTCGCCGTAGACGTTATCGGCACGTCCGACCGGCGGCCAGTACTTGCGCTCGCGCAGGGCCTTGACGGGATAGGCCGCCTGGCTGCGCGCGTAGGCGTGCGTCCATTCGTCGGCCGTCACGACATCGGCCGTGTGCGGCGCGTGCTTGAGCGGGTTGTCTTCGCGATCGGCACGGCCTTCCTCGACCGCGCGGATTTCTTCGCGAATCGTGACCATGGCTTCGATGAAGCGGTCCAGCTCATGCTTCGATTCCGACTCGGTCGGCTCGACCATCAGCGTGCCCGGCACCGGGAAGCTCATCGTCGGTGCGTGGAAGCCGAAGTCCATCAGGCGCTTGGCGACGTCGTCGACCGTAATGCCGCTGGTGTCCTTGAGCGGACGCAGGTCCAGAATGCACTCGTGCGCGACCAGCCCGCCCGGGCCCGTGTAGAGCACCGGATAATGCGGCGCGAGCTTCTTGGCGAGGTAATTGGCATTCAGGATCGCGGTCTCGGTCGCAGCCGTCAGACCCTGCGCGCCCATCATGGCGACGTACATCCAAGAGATCGGCAAAATCGACGCCGAACCGTACGGTGCGGCCGAGACGGCGCCAATGCCGCTAGCGTCGCGTGAATAACCGGTGGAGCGCTGGTTCGGCAGGAATTGCGCGAGGTGCGCGCCCACCGCCACCGGACCGACGCCCGGGCCGCCACCGCCGTGCGGAATGCAGAACGTCTTGTGCAAATTCAGGTGCGAGACGTCGCCGCCGAACTCGCCCGGTGCGCACAGGCCGACCATGGCATTCATGTTCGCGCCATCGACATACACCTGACCGCCGTTCGCATGCACGATCTCGCAGATCTGACGCGCCCCCGCTTCGAACACGCCGTGCGTGGACGGGTAGGTCATCATGATGGCAGCGAGACGGTCGCGATGCTGTTCGGCCTTCGCTTGCAGATCGGCCAGATCGACGTTGCCGTTGGCGTCGCAAGCGACGACGACGACCTGCATGCCGGCCATCTGCGCCGACGCCGGGTTCGTGCCGTGCGCCGATGCCGGGATCAGGCAGATGTCACGGTGCGCTTCGCCGCGCGAGGCGTGATACGCCTGAATGATCAGCAGACCGGCGTACTCGCCCTGCGAACCGGCGTTCGGTTGCAGCGACACGGCGGCGTAACCCGTGGCCGCCACGAGCATCTGCTCCAGTTGGTCGATCATCGTGCGATAGCCAACGGTCTGCTCCGTCGGCGCGAACGGGTGAATCTGACCGAATTCGGGCCACGTCACCGGCAGCATCTCCGACGTGGCATTGAGCTTCATCGTGCACGAGCCCAGCGGGATCATCGTGCGATCGAGCGCCAGATCCTTGTCGGACAGGCTGCGCAGATAGCGCAGCATTTCGTGCTCGGAATGGTAGCGATTGAACACCGGGTGCGTGAGATACGCGCTCTGGCGCGCGAGCGCCGCCGGGAAACCGTTCGAGACGGTGGCTTCGATGGCGTCGAAGTCGAGCGATACGGCGCTCTTGCCAAGCCCCTCGGCGACGACTTCCCACAGCGCGATCACATCGTCGCGCGTGCTGGTCTCGTCGAGCGAGATCCCAACGGTGTCGGCGTCTTCACGACGCAGGTTGAAGCGGCGGGCGGCAGCCACGGTGTGTACCGCATCGGCACGACCGGCCACGGGTACCGTCAGCGTATCGAAGAAGGTGGCGTTGCGCGGTGCGGCGCCCAGTGCGGCAAGACCGGCGGCCAGCACGGCCGTGAGACGGTGCACTCGCTCGGCGATGACACGCAGCCCCTGCGGGCCGTGATACGCGGCGTACATGCTGGCCATGATGGCGAGCAGCGCCTGCGCGGTACAGATGTTCGAGGTCGCCTTCTCGCGACGGATGTGCTGTTCGCGCGTTTGCAGCGCCAGACGCAGCGCGGGCTTGCCCTGCGAATCGACCGACACGCCGACCAGACGGCCCGGCATCGAACGCTTGAGTTCGTCACGCGTGGCCAGATAAGCCGCGTGCGGACCGCCGAAGCCCATCGGCACGCCGAAACGCTGGCTGTTGCCCACGGCCACGTCGGCGCCCCACTCGCCCGGGGGCGTGAGCAGCGTGAGCGAGAGCAGATCGGCGGCGGCAATCAGCATGCCGCCCTTGGCGTGGATCGCGTCGGCCAGTGCACGGTAGTCGCGCACATCGCCGCCCACGCCCGGGTACTGCACCAGCGCGCCGAACGCATCGACTTCGGCGGCAGCGGCCACCGGGCCGACCTGCACTTCGATGCCCAGCGGTTTGGCACGCGTTTGCACCACTTCGATGGTCTGCGGCAGCACGTCGTCAGCCACGAAGAACGTGTTCGACTTCGACTTGCCGGTGCGCTTGACCAGCGTCATCGCTTCGGCAGCGGCGGTCGCTTCGTCGAGCATCGACGCGTTGGCGATCGCCAGGCCCGTCATGTCGATGATCATCTGCTGGTAGTTGAGCAGCGCTTCGAGACGGCCTTGCGAGATTTCCGGCTGATATGGCGTGTAGGCCGTGTACCAGGCGGGGTTCTCGAGCACGTTGCGCAAAATCACGCCAGGCGTGAACGTGTTGAAGTAGCCCTGACCGATGAACGACTTGAATACCTGATTCTGGTCGGCGAGCGCGCGCAGTTGCGCCAGCGCCTGCGATTCGGTCTTCGCTGCGGCGAACTGGCCGAGCGACGCGGCAAACTGCTCGCCGTTACGGCGGATCGAGGCGGGCACGACGGCGTCGATCAGCGCAGCGCGCGAGGCGTAGCCAAGCTCGGAGAGCATGGCCTGTTGTTCGGGGGTGTCCGGCCCGATGTGGCGCGCGGAGAAGTTCTCGCGCTGCTCCAGCTCGGCGAGCGAGCGGCGCGGGGCTTGCAGGTCAGTCAAGGCATTCATGGGTCAGATCTCTCGTTCGTTCACGGCAAGTGACGGCGGGGGAGGTACGGCTCCCCGGCGCGCACAAGGTCGCCCCGGGGGCACACGACGCCGTGAGGACCGAAGCCCTCGCGACGTCGCACATCGGCGTCAGGCGCCGATTTTCGCCGCGTATCCTGCGGCGTCGAGCAGGTTGTCAAGCTCAGCCGTGTTCGACGGCTTCACGCGGAACAGCCAGTTGCCGTACGCATCGCCGTTGATCAGGTCCGGCGAGCCCGGCACTTCCTCGTTGACTTCGATGATTTCGCCGCTCACCGGCGAGTGCACGTCAGCCGCCGCCTTGACCGACTCGATCACGGTCGACGCTTCGTCGGCGGCCACCGTGCGGCCGACGTCCGGCAGCTCCACGAACACGATGTCGCCCAGGGATTCCTGTGCGAAGTCGGTAATGCCGACCGTCACGGTGCCATCGGCTTCGAGGCGGGCCCATTCGTCGGACTGGGTGTACTTCAGGTTATCGGGGATGTTCGCCATGTTGACGCTCCGGGATTCAGTGTTTGGGGTATTCGGTTTTCGGGGGTTCGTGTCGCCGCACCGTGGCGCCGATCTCAGGCCACCACGGCCTTGCCGTGACGCACGAACGGTAATTTGACCACACGTGCGGGCAATTGCTTGTCACGAATTTGCACATGGACGATGGCGCCGTCCGGCACGCCCTTGGGCAGGCGGGCGAAAGCGATGGATTGCTGGAGGCTCGGGCTGAACGTTCCGCTGGTGATTTCGCCGTCGCCCGCGTCCGTCACCACGACCTGATGGGCGCGCAGCACGCCGCCCTTGCCGTCGAGCACGAGACCGGCGAAGCGCCACGTCTGGCCGCGCGAGAGCAGCGAATCCTTGCCGACGAACGTGCGATCGCTTTCCTTCTCGACGGTCCAGCCCAGACCGGCGTCGAGCGGCGAGACGTCGTCGTCCATGTCCTGCCCGTAGAGATTCATGCCCGCTTCGAGACGCAGCGTGTCACGCGCGCCCAGCCCGGCCGGACGCACGCCGCGCGCGACCAGTGCATTCCAGAGCGCCACCACGTGATCGGCGTTCACGATGACTTCGAAGCCGTCTTCGCCCGTGTAACCGGTGCGCGCAATCATCAGCTCGCCGAAAGGGGTGTCCTTGGCGAACGCGGCATTGAACGGCTTGAGGGCCTCGCTTGCCGCCTGCGCACCCGGCACTGCCTCCCACACCTTGGCGCGCGCGTTCGGACCCTGCACGGCGACGATCGACAGATCGCGACGGGGGGTGATCGTCAGGCTGTAGTCGCCGTGCGCGTTGAGCTGACCGATCCACGCCAGATCCTTGTCGGCGGTACCGGCGTTCACGACGATGCGGAACCAGTCTTCGGCAATGAAATAGATGATGAGGTCGTCGATCACACCGCCGCTCGGGTTGAGCATGCAGGTGTAGAGCGCCTTGCCCGGGGTTTGAAGCTTGTCGACGTTGTTGGCGACCGCGAAGCGCAGGAATTCGCGGCAGCTCGGGCCGTGCAGGTCGACCACACACATGTGCGAGACGTCGAACATGCCGGCGTCGGTGCGAACGGCGTTGTGCTCTTCGATCTGGGAGCCGTAGTTCACGGGCATGTCCCAGCCGCCGAAATCGACCATGCGAGCGCCGGCGGCGCGGTGCGTTTCGTTGAGCGGAGTGCGTTTGAGTTCGGTCATCGGGGCATCTGGCCGTCAGGCGTCAAGGTTCGTGAATTCCGGACGACGTCGCCGCTGCGCGTGCGTGACGTCCGGAAATGCAAAAGGGGTCATCTCGACGACCGGCACTTGGCGCATGCGGCACGTGCTGATGCACTTGCCCGGCGCAATGCCAGTTGGCGAGATGACCCCTCTGTCCTTGGTACCTGAGAGATTGCCCGGTACGTGGTGACCGGCCCCTTCGGTGGGCTGCCCGCGCGCCTTTGCACGCTGCAACCGCTCTCCAGAGATCGAAGGCAATGCCTTCGGCGCGGACGGTCCTTGATGCCTGAGAGTTTGTGGGTATTACCCCTTCGGCGGCGCCGGCATGTGCTTCCCGGTGCGCTCTCCCGACCACGCTCGCGCACTTTACGGGGAAAGCCAGGGACTGTCAATTTGACGTAAATCCGGCCCGATTTCCGATAACTGCCGCACGCCCCTTCTTCCCTTCTTGCCTTCGTCCCTTCCTCGCTCCGTCGTTTCCTGATCCTTTAGCGCGACTCCCCCGGATTCGTGCCTGCCGGACACCCATCCCGGCCCCACCTGCCGTTGCAGACGGCCCAGATACAGCGTTGCTTCGGTATCACTTCGAACCAGCGATAGCGTTCGCACTGGGCGAGCGCCGCCGCGATCGTGGTGGCCGCAGACGGTGACGACGCCGCCGGCGCGGACACGGGGTGCTGCGGCGCCTGCGCAGCGGCAAGCGGGCCGATGTCGTCGCCATCGTAATGCGCAGGCAGATCGGCGTTGGCGCTCGGGCGCGTTGCCCCGCCGTTGGCCGTCGCGCCGCCTTGTCGACTGAGCAGTTGCATCATCTCGTCCGGCGCGGATTTGGTCGTCGCCTGCGTGCTCGGGGCCGGGGCAGACAAGGTGGACGAGGTGGACGAAGCAGAGGGCAGCGTCGTCGCGGCAGCGGTCAGTGCCGCCGTGGCGGCAGACGCGCTCAGCGGCGCGGGGGAACCCGGATTCGTGGTAGCAGCAATCTCGGCGGCTGAACCAGACGCCGCAGCGTCCACCGCCGCGAGCGCCTGTGCGCGTGCCAGCGCCGCCGACGCCTCATTCGTGGGATTGGCCGACGTACCCGACGCCACCGCCGATGCCGTCGTTGCCGCCGGAAGACCGTTGCCGGAATTAAACGGCGTGACGGCCAGGCCGCCAGGCGGCTTGGGCACCGGATCGACGTACGGCGCACGCAGATTCCACCAGATGCCGAGCAGGGCGATGGCGGCAAACAGTGCCGTGCCGATCACCAGCGCACTGTTGAGCCACCCGGGCTCGCCCCTGCGCTCACGTCCTGCGCGCTTTCCCGACGTCGTCCTATTCGGTGAAGGTGCCTGCGCCGCACCCGCCGCGCCGACGACATCGGCCGCGCCGGGGTCGGAGGCGGCTGCAGGGGCCGCAGCCACAGCAGCCGTGGCGGCCGAAGCAGCCAGAGCGTCATCCCGGAAACCCGGTTCGGCATCCGCGAGGGGCGCCCCGCACTTCACACAGCGCAGAGCACGCGTCGCATTGTTCGTCCCACAGGTTGGACATTGCACGGCGACCTCACCACGATGGCAATGTTTTTCATTATAGGCACCCGCTCGGCGTCGACGCCAGCGTGTCCGGCCCCATGCGCGACAACGCGTCGCGTCGGCCCCACAGTGGGCGCCGAGGGCGTTGTCAACGCCCTCGGGGTGTCACGGTCCGGGGTGTCGTGCGTGATAGACTTGCCCACCACCCGACGCATGCGCCCTCGCGCTCAACGCATCGACCGGGCGAATGGCAACCCCTTCCGACATGCGGCACGCGGCCATTGCTTTCGTCTTCACCCTTGACCCCCATCGCTTCACACCATGTCGTCCTTCCCGCTCAATCCTGCCCAGAACGAAGCCACGCATTATTTCGATGGCCCCTGTCTCGTGCTGGCCGGTGCAGGCAGCGGCAAGACGCGCGTGATTACGCAGAAGATCGCATGGCTGATCGAGGCGAAGGGTTTCGAGCCGAAACATATCGCGGCAGTCACCTTCACCAACAAGGCTGCCGCCGAAATGCGCGAGCGGGTGGCCAAGCAACTTGAAGGCAAAACGCTGACCACGCCCGGCAAGGAAGGCCGCAAGGTCCCCGTCAATCAGCTCACGATCTGTACGTTCCACTCGCTGGGCGTGCAGATTCTTCGACGCGAAGCCGAAAACGTCGGGCTCAAGCCGCAGTTCTCGATTCTCGATGCCGACGATTGCTTCGGGCTGATTCAGGAACAGCTCGGCACGACCGACAAGGCGATGATTCGCGGCGTGCAGACCGCCATCTCGCTGTGGAAAAACGGTCTGGTCACGCCTGAAGTGGCGCTCGCCGCCGCCGAAACGGCCGACGAGCATCAGGCCGCCGTCGTCTATCGCAATTACATGGCGACATTGCAGGCCTATCAGGCGGTCGACTTCGACGATCTGATCCGCCTGCCGGCCGAACTCTTCGCGCGCGACGAGGAAGTGCGCGATCGCTGGCAGAACAAATTGCGCTATCTGCTCATCGACGAGTACCAGGACACCAACACCTGCCAGTACCTCCTGCTCAAGCTGCTTGCGGGCCCGCGCGCCGCCTTCACGGCGGTGGGCGACGACGACCAGGCGATCTACGGATGGCGTGGCGCAACGCTCGAAAACCTCAAGCAACTCCAGGTCGACTTCCCGACGCTCAAGGTCATCAAGCTCGAACAGAACTACCGTTCGACGTCGCGCATTCTGACGGCGGCGAACAACGTCATCGCGAAGAATCCGAAAATCTTCGAAAAGAAGCTGTGGAGCGAACACGGTCTCGGCGATCCTATCACCGTGACTGCCATGAACGACGAAGAGCACGAGGCCGAGTCCGTCGTCTTCCGTCTGTCGGCTCACAAGTTCGAGCGCCGCGCGGAATTCCGCGACTACGCGATCCTGTATCGCGGCAACCATCAGGCGCGCATCTTCGAACAGGTGCTGCGTCGGGAGCGCATTCCTTACGTGCTCTCCGGCGGCCAGTCGTTTTTCGACAAGGCGGAAATCAAGGACCTTTGCGCTTATCTGCGTCTGCTCGCCAACCCCGACGACGATCCCGCCTTCATTCGCGCGGTCACTACGCCGCGACGCGGAGTGGGCAGCACCACGCTCGAAGTGCTTGGCAGCTTTGCCGGACAGGCCAAGGTGTCGCTCTTCGAGGCGGTCTACATGGGCGCGGTCGAAGCCCGCTTGCAGCCGCGTCAGCTGGACCCGCTGCGCGCGTTCTGCGACTTCATCCAGCGCATTGCGGCGCGCGCGGCGCGCGACCCGGCCAACGAGGTCATCGACGATCTCATGGAAGGCATTCATTACGAAGCCTATCTGTACGACACGTTCGACGAGCGGCAGGCGCAGTCGCGCTGGACCACCGTACTCGAATTCCTCGAATGGATGAAACGCAAGGGCACGCGCAGTGAAGTGTCCGCCACGGCCGAGGGCCTCGATACGCTCGACGCGCAGGACGACGATGCCAAGAGTCTGATGGAACTGACGCAGACCATTGCACTGATGTCGATGCTCGAAGGTCGGGACGGCGACGATCCCGATGCCGTGCGGCTGTCCACGCTGCACGCGTCCAAGGGACTGGAATATCCGCACGTGTTTCTCGTGGGCGTGGAAGAAGGCATCCTGCCGCACATCCGCGAGGACGAGGAAGTCACCGCCGAGAAGATCGAGGAAGAGCGTCGCCTGATGTATGTGGGCATCACGCGCGCGCAGCGTACGTTGCAACTATCGTGGTGCAAGAAGCGTAAGCGCGCACGGGAAACCTACTCGTGCGAAGTGTCGCGTTTCGTGCCGGAGATGCAACTCGACGAGGCCCCGCCGCCACCGCCCGAAGACGCCCCCATGTCGCCCAAGGACCGGCTCGCCAGCCTCAAGGCCATGCTTGCCGGCGGCGCGAACAAGACACCGAGCGCTTCTGGCGCCTGAATATCGGGCAGCTGAAATCTGGCGCCTCAAACGAAGAGCCCCCGCATGCGGGGGCTGGTCTGAGGAACGGCGACGTCCTTACCGGGGCTGTCGGCGGCGGCAGGCGCGCCGGGAAGCCAATGCTGGCTTGCTGCTCGAACTGCTACTTGCCACTACCCGAAGACGTCTGGTCACATGCGGTGGCCGGGCTCGACGCCACGACGACTCCCGCCAGACCGGTCAAACAAAGCAGGACTGCAACCATCAATTTCCGCATAGGCTAGCCTCCTCTCGTCAGGTGGAATGAAGTGACGTTTCACTATAGGACCCCATCCTTTCGAAGACAAAGATATCTTGACCATCGCGGCTGCGCGGGCGATAGTCGGTAAAAAACGGGCGAAACAATACGTGAATTGCGTTGATTTCGGTCCAATGCCGACACCCTCCTGCAACGTCAGGCGTCATCTCCGACGCACATCGCAGCGACGCGTGTGCGGCACCGATCTCAAGCCTTTGTGGAGCGTGGTGCGTGAGACTGCATATCCTGTCTGACCTGCATTTGTCCGTGGCCCCGCTGGCCATTCCGGACGTGGACGCCGACGTCACGATTCTTGCCGGCGACATTGGCCGTCCGGCTCAGGCCATCGAATGGGCGAAGCAATTGCCGCGCCCGGTCATTTATGTCCCCGGCAACCACGAGTTTTACGGCGCGACGCTTGCCGGCACGCTGGCCGAATTGCGACGCCTCACCGCCGGCAGCAACGTCCATCTGCTCGAACGCGGCGCCGCAGTGATCGACGGCGTGCGTTTCGTCGGCACCACGTTGTGGAGCGACTTTGCGCTTTACGACGCCGAAGGCAAGCACGACGCAGTGATCGAAGAGTCGCAGAAATTCGTTCGGGACTTCACGCGCATACGCGTCGGGGACCCCGCCGCCCCCTGGTCGGATTTGCCGTTCTTCACGCCGGACGACAGTGCTGCGCTGTGTCGCGAGAACGTGGCCTGGCTGGCGCGCGCGTTCGCCACCCCGCACGACGGCCCGACGGTCGTGGTCACCCATCATGCGCCGACACCGCAGAGCATTCATCCGCGCTTTTCGGGTTCGCTCGTCAATCCGGCGTTCATTTCGGATTTGACCTCGCTCATCGAGTCATCGGACGCCGCATTGTGGGTGCACGGTCATACGCACGATTCGTTCGACTATCGCGTCGGCCACACGCGTGTGCTGTGCAATCCGCGCGGCTACTGCTTTGAAGGGCGGATCGAGAACCCGGCGTTCGATCCGCAGAAGGTCGTGAAGGTCTGATCCCTGGCCGCCGGGAAACGGCCGAGTGCAGGTGCCAACTGCGGAGCCAACCGCACCGGCTGGAGCAGAAAAGCAAAATCCCCGCCGAAGCGGGGATTTTTCATGGGAGTGTTCGAGCGCGCGAGGCCCTTACTTGGCCGCGCTCACCATATAGTCGACGGCGGCCTTGACGTCGTCGTCCGACGCATTGGCGGCCCCGCCCTTCGGCGGCATGGCGTTCAGCCCCTTGATGGCGGCGTTGTGCAGCGTGTCGATGCCCGTGGCGATACGCGGCGCCCATGCCGCCTTGTCGCCAAACTTGGGCGCGTTCATCACGCCGCTGGCGTGGCAAGCCATGCAGACGGTGTCGTAGAGCTTCTTGCCTGCGTCCAGGTTACCGCCGGCGCTGGCGGCAGCCGGTGCGGCGGTCTTGAGCGAGGCCATGGCCGCAGCCGCTGCGGCAGCGCTTCCGGCGTCAGCGCCGGAAGCGGCAGCCGGCGCAGATGTCGCAGCGGCGGCACCCGAGGCCGGCTTCGCCGGTTCGGCAGGCTCTTGCAGCTTGCCGCCCGAGGCGTTGGCCATGTAGACAATGGCACGACCGATTTCGTAATCCGTCACATCGTCGGGGCTGGTGCCGCCGCGTGCGGGCATGGCGCCCTTGCCGGCCAGCGCAATCTTGAGCATTTCGTCGTAACCGGGCTTGATGCGCGGCGCCCAGTCCTCGGTGGAACCGAGCTTCGGCGCACCTGCGGCACCGGACGCATGGCAAGCCGCGCAAACGGCCTTGTAGAGTTGTTCGCCGGTCTGGTAGACACGCGGCGCGTTGGCGTCCTTCACCTCGACGTGCGCCACGGGCGCAATGCGCTCGGCGATGGCTTTTTCGGTCATGGCGGAACTGCCCGCGCCGGTCAGGGCATTGTTGCCCACATAGTTGACCAGCAAGACGATGATGACGATGGGAACGAGGAAGCCGGCAATGACGGCGGCGATGAGCTGCTTGGGTGTTTTGATCAGGGACTCGTGCTCGTTATGTGCTTCACTCATGCGGATCTCTCAATAGTTTTTGTGGAAACCGAGTGCATCACACCGGATAGCCCGCACCAGAAGCTGGCATCATCCAGTCAAAATAACGAACCATTGTAGCAACAAACCCTCAGGCGATGACACGCCAAGGCGGTGCGCAGACGCCGCAAAAAGTCCCGTATTTTCCCTAACTTACGCGAAAGGCAAAGCGGTGTTCCGCGTGCTTCGTGCGCAAAGTGCGGACGCACTGCATGCACGTCAATTCCGCGCGGGACGGGCGTCTGGCAGCGAATTGCCGCATTGTGGGGCGCGCGAATGCACTGGGCATGGACGTGACGCGGCAAAACCGCTATGCTTCTACCCTTTGCCTGCCGGTCGCGCGCTCGCGCATTCTTCACCGGTGGTCAGCACAGCGCCCGTAGCTCAGGGGATAGAGTATCGGCCTCCGAAGCCGAGGGTCACTGGTTCGATTCCAGTCGGGCGCGCCAATTGCGATCAGCACCACCGTCACCGCGCGTCGCTCAATCGTTTGCACATTGGCCGTCTGGTTTCGGACCTCCGTTTCCCTTCAGTCCCTTATGCTTTTCCCGCTTTTCCCGCTTTTCCCGCTTTTCCCCTTTTTCCCTTTCTTCCGCCACGTTCGCGCCATTGGGCGAATCTCGAAGGTCGGCACGCCCCTTGGGTGCCACGATTGGCGGACAGGTCGGTGGTCCGGCGATTCGATTCGTTGGTGACGAAACTGAGGAGATGCGGCGCGCCATCCGCTGTGTCGGAGCGTGAAACATGTGTATCGACGGACACTCCCTCGGCTTGGATGCGTCGCGCCGCGGGATACAGCATCCGCCCCAGCCTGAGCTTCGGCCTGCGTCTGCGGCGGCGCCCCCAGACAACCGCTTTGCCGCGCAGGAGATGGCGCTGGACCTGAGCGTCGCCCGTCAGGCACCTGCCCCGGACTTCACGCTTGCGCAAACGTCGGCGCCCCCACGCTCGTACTGGCAGACCGGTGAGCCAATGGCGCACTTGCCGTCCCCAAACGTGTCGACGTTGCGCGCACAAGAGTTGTCAGCCAGGGTCGCGACGCAAAGCATGCTGAGTCAAAACATCCAACGTCCGAACGCGGGACATTTCAAGATCCGCATCGCCAGACAACTTCGCCAGCAGCATCCGCTGTACGACGAAGCGATGATCGCGCACGTGTCGGGGGCCTCGCTCTCGCAGATCAAACACGACCGGATCGGGCCGATTCCGCAGGCGATCGCCTGCATCGTCCACGACATGCCGCGAACAAAAGGCGAGTTCATCGCCGATTACCGACGCCGAATCCTTCAGACATATCCGTCGCTATCCGCGCAGGAACGCACGTATGTCCAGCATTCGAGCCTGCGATGCAAAATTTCACGTGTGCAAAGCGATAACCAATATGGCCCGTTGCTCGATATCGCGCGACGCACGCCCGCGCACCGGCGGGAAAGCACCATGGCCTACGCACGCCGGCTTCACGCGTTGTACCCCGCACTGTCGACGAACGCCATCGCCAGACTATCGGGCGCCAGGCTGGACATTCTGCGCGCCGATACGGACTTCGTCGAGTTGCCCTCGAAGCTGAAAGACATTCTCGCGCTCGCCCCTGCCGACCGGTTCGCGACCAAGACCCAACACGCCATTTACCTGTTGCGATGGCCCGAGCTCACGGCACGGGACATCGCCCTGCTGTCCCACATGAAGCCGTCGAACGTGAACACCTATGTCATGCCGCATCGACGCCGGCTTCACGCCACCTTGGAATCCCCATCGCCAGACGTCAAAAAACCACCAGCCGATCCACCAGTTGCGCCATGCGCGAATTCGACGCCGCCCAGGACTCCACCGTTGACGACCGCCCGTCGAAATACACCGTATTGATGACAGCCCCGTTCTGACTGAGCGTGAGCGTGGCGTACGCCAGATACTCGCTTGGCGAGTTTCCCCACAGCGAGTTGCGCCACGCGCGCCGCACCGTGTAATTGAGGACGACACAGCCCGTCGGCCAGGTGCCGGGGCTGTAGATCGTGCTGACGATGCCATACGCCCGCAGACGACCCTGAATCGCGGGCAATAGATCGGAAATGCCGTCCGGCGAGAGTTCGATGCACATGCCGCGCGAGAGCAGTTCAGGCGCGGCCGGCTCCGTCGGCGGCGCCACCGACGGCAACTGGTCGGAGAGCACCACGCCGGTGGACACCATCGTGGCCGCCACCTGCGCCGCGATCACGGGCGCAGGCGTTGCAAAGAGACAACCGCCCAGACTCGTGCTGGCCGCCGCTGCCAGCGCCAGCACCATCGCGAGGCGCTTCATCAGAAAGGCGATACGTCGAGCAGGATCGACTGCAACCAACCGCCGCTGGTACCGCTGGCGACCTGGCCGTCGTCCACGCGTGCGACCCTGGCTTGACCGACCTTGCTCGACGCCACCACGTTGGCCGGAGAAATATCGAATTTATTCACCACGCCGGTGAACCGGAACGTCTCCATGTTGCGCCCCTGCATGACCTGCTTTTCGCCGCCCACGACATAAGCGCCGTTGGGTAACACCTCCACGATCGCCACAGCGATGGTGCCGGTCAGCGCCGAACTCGACGTATTGCTGCCATTGCCCTTGAAGCTGCTCGCCTGCTGACCGATGTTGAACCACCGCTCCAGCACCGAATCGGCCCCGTCGGCCTTGGCGCTCTTGGCCGTCGCGCTCGCGTTGCGCGTGGTGTCGCTCTGCGATTTGCTCGCGCCGGTCGAGTTCTCGGACACGGCGATCGTCAGCAGGTCGCCGACACGGTGCGCGACCGGCGTCTCAAACCAGTTCGTCGCCGTCGTCGGCTGATAGATGGATCCCGCGGTCTGCACGTTCGCCACGCGCGGCATCGGCATCACGGCCATGGGCGTGGTCGTCACCTGCGGACTGGAACACCCGCCCAGCGCGGCGCCCGTGACGGTGAGCGCAAACATTGCCGCCCGCGCGGGTGCGCGCAGCAGGACACGCGCAGCCATGTGCGCCAGCATCGAGAGTTTCGACATGGTGAGGCGCCCCCGCGCCGTTCCCGGATGCCGCATCCGGATGTCTTTCGAGAATGAGATAAACGATGGAACCGATGGGTCCTCGGTAGCAGACCCGAACACAGGAAGACGACGGTGCGGCAACCGGCTTCGAGAGGCATAGTAAGAAGCGCCGGTGGAGTCACTGCGCACAAATAGAGGAAAATTTGTGGAGGCCCGACGCGCCGCCGGCCGAAGCTGAGAGAATGGCGCGCCGACCCGGGCCAGGCGACATTCGCCCGACCGGGTCGAGTGATTCCGCTCGTGAGGCTTTGTCCCCGTCGAGCCGGTTCTCCAACCCATTGAGTCGAACGCACCCAACGCATGAACTCAGGCATCGCCCGCAAGCTTTTCCTCGCGATCTTCGCGACGGGTCTGGTCACGATGGCGGCCACGACGGTCGTCGTGCGGGCGGCCGTGAGCGGGCATGACTGGCTGCGTGGCGACAATCTGATGTACCTGACGATTCTCGGCGTGGCGCTGCTGGGCGCCATCGCGCTGCGCGTTGCACAACGGCTGCTCGTGCCCGTCACCCCCCTGCTCGAAGCCACGCACCGCATGGCGACGGGCGACTACAGCGTACGCGTGCCCACTGCCGGTGGCGACGAGCTCGCGCGGCTGGCCATCGACCTGAACCGTCTGGCTGACACGCTCGCGCAGAACGACCGCTTGCGTCGCAACTTGCTCGCCGACATCTCGCATGAGCTGCGCACCCCGCTCTCGATACTTCGCGGTGAAATCGAAGCGATGGAAGACGGCGTGCGCCCGCTCACGCAGGACGCCCTCGCCTCGCTGCGCGTGGAAATCTCGCAGTTGTCGAAGTTGATCGACGATCTGTACGAGTTGTCGCTCTCGGATGTGGGTGCGCTCACCTACGAATTTGCGCCCGTCGACATGACCGAACACGTGGCGACCTCGGTGAACGCGTTTCGCGACTGGTTCGAGGCGAAGGGCATTTCGCTGAACGTCCATCTGCCCGACGAGACCCTCATGATCGACGGCGACCTGCACCGTCTCACCCAGCTGATCGGCAATTTGTTCGAGAATTCGTTGCGCTACACCGACGGCGGTGGCGCGGTCGGCGTGTATCTGTCGGCAACCGACGCGCATTTGCGTCTCGATATCGAAGACTCCGAGCCCGGCGTGCCTAACGACGCGCTGCCCCGACTGTTCGAGCGGCTCTTCCGTGTGGAGGCCTCGCGCAGTCGACGCAGCGGTGGCGCCGGCCTCGGCCTGGCGTTGTGCAAACACATCGTGGAAGCGCACGGTGGCCAGATCGTCGCGCGGCATTCGCCGCTGGGCGGGCTGGCGCTGTCGATCACGCTGCCGCGTCAGAATGCGGCCGCCCTCACCTCCCCTTCATCGGCCTGTGCGCTGAGCGCGGCCACCACTTGCTTCGGCACCCAAACCCTGACGACCCTGAGTTGAGCCCGCCCGCCATGCACACGCACTCGTCGACATCCTCGCAGAGCATTTCGCCCGCACTTGCGCTTCCGTCTTCTGCCGCGAGCGGCGCATCGCCCCCCGTTGCGGCAACGCTCCCCGACAGCGCGCCGATCCTGATCGTCGAGGACGAACCGAAGCTCGCCGCATTGCTCGCCGAGTATCTGCGCGTGGCCGGCATGCCCTGCCGGATTCTGACGGACGGACGTGACGTGCTGCCCGCCGTGCGCGTCACCGAGCCGCGACTGGTGCTGCTCGATCTGATGTTGCCCGGCATGGACGGCCTGGAGGTGTGCCGCGCGGTGCGCGAGGTCTCCGAAGTGCCCATCGTGATGCTCACTGCCCGCGCGGCCGAGACCGACCGTCTGCTGGGCCTCGAACTGGGCGCCGACGACTATATCTGCAAGCCCTTCAGTCCGCGGGAAGTCGTGGCGCGAGTCAAGGCCATTTTGCGTCGGGTGCGGGGCAACGCGGCGGTGGCCGGCGCTGCGGCGAGCAGCACCGCGCCGCCAACGCCGGCGCTTGTGATCGACGCCGTGCGCCATCATGCCCGACTCGATGGGCACGAGCTACCGCTCACCCCGGTCGAACTGCGCCTGCTCGCCACGCTGGCGAGCCATCCCGACAAGACCTTTCCACGCGCTCATCTGCTCGATCGCATGTACGACGACCATCGGGTGGTCGCGGACCGCACGGTCGACAGCCACATCAAGAATCTTCGACGCAAATTGCAGGCGATCCGGCCGGACGAAGAAATCGTGCGTTCGATCTATGGCGTGGGGTACCGGCTCGAATTGCGAACGGACCGTCCGGGCGCGCTCGCAGCGCGACGTGACGTCGCGGCTATCGACAACCCGGCAGCGGCGATGCCAGAATAGGCGCACCCGCGCCAAAGCGGGATCCATTGAGGAGAATGTCGATGCCACGCCGCACCGCCACGCTGTCCCCGATGTTCCTGAGTTCCGAGCCATCGAAACCTGCCGGCGCCGTATCCGGCGCCACGCCCGCATTCCCGTCCACATTACTTGGCAGTCCCGAGTTTGACGGCGCACCTACGCCTCGTCGGTCCACGCACGCGCTGTGGAAAGTCGTTGCCGCCACAGCCTTGCTCGGCGCCAGCGGTTTTGCGTTCGCACAAACGCCCGTGTGCTTCGACAGCGTCGGTCGCCCACTCCCCGCCGACCAGTGCTCTCAGGCCGCACGCGATCAGGCCGCCGCACAGTCGGCAACCGCCGCGAGTGCCGAGCCGAACCGACGCGAACACTGCCGCGCCCTCGCCGACAAGATCGCCAACACGCCGGACAAGCCGGTGTACACCCGCGATCAGCGTGTGGACTCACCCGCAGGCAATCGCGTCGACATTCCTACACGCACAAACCCGCGCAAAGCGCTCAAAGAGCAATACATGCGCGAGTGCACGTAGGCGCACACCTACAAGTTAGCGAAAGTTAGCATCACGTTAGCGGAACTTATCGCGCGATTTTCTTGACAATACCGGCAGAGGCCGCATAATCGACGTCACGCCGATGCATTGCCATCCATGCTCGAAAAAGGGCTCGATCATGAAAGCGGATGGCACGCTACGCTCTCTGGCCGGTCCCCGGCATCCGTCGGATGCCAAAACGATCGTCCTCTTCATCCGCTTCATTGCCGTTGGGCTTGGCTCCGTCAGGAGCCTTCTCATCGGCCTGACGTTTTATCCGCATCCACGCCGTCACGCTTTGCGCGCGGCACACGCTTTCCGGAGGGAGAAAATGCAAAAACGCGAATTCCTGATGAAATCTTCCGCAGCCGTTGCCGCCGCCGCATTCGCGCTGGCTGGTTGCACGACCACCACGCCGTCGCAAGCCGACAAGAGCGACAGTTCTGCCGGCGCCAACACCAACAAGCGTCGTGAAATCGATTCCGCCGTGAGCGGTGCGCTCGACAAGATGTACGCGTCCGTGAAGGGGTCGCGCGAACTGGTCAACAAGGCGCATGGCGTATTGGTGTTCCCGTCCGTGCTGCAAGCCGGTTTCGTCGTGGGTGGCGAATACGGCGAAGGGGCATTGCGTGTCGGTGGCGCCACCAAGGGCTATTACAACACCGTGACCGCCTCGTTCGGTCTGCAAATCGGTGCCCAGTCGAAGGCCGTCATCTTCCTGTTCATGACGCAGGACGCGCTCGACAAATTCCAGCGCACGGATGGCTGGACGGCAGGGGCCGACGCGTCGGTGGCCGTGGTCAAGATCGGGGCGAACGGTGCGGTCGATCTGAACACCGCCACCTCGCCGGTGGAAGTGATTGTGATGACCAACGCTGGTCTCATGGCCAACCTGAACATCGAAGGCACGAAGGTCACGAAGCTCAAGATCTGACGCACCGACGATCGACGACTGACGACCCGGGTCGTCTCCAAAGGACAAAGCGGCGCCTCCCTTCACGGGGGGCGCCGCTTTGTCGATGGCAGCAGCAAAACGCTCCGGCGGACTTACTCGTTCGAGAATGCGGCCGGACGCCACTTCAGCAGACGTTTCTCAAGCGAAGTGAGCAGCCAGTCCGCGCCAAGCGCCACGACCGCCAGCACGATCATGGCCGCGAACACGCCGCTCGCGTTAAAGGCCCCCTGCGCCGTCGAGATCAGCAGCCCGATGCCCTGCTTCGAGCCGAGGAATTCGCCGACGACCGCGCCCACGAGCGCGAAGCCGAAGCTCACGTGCAGGCTCGCGAGAATCCACGACAGCGCCGACGGAATCACGACCGACATCGTCACCTGGCGGCGCGACGCCCCCAGAATCTGTGCATTCGCGATCATGTAGCGGTCGGCTTCCCGTACGCCCTGAAACGCATTGGCGAACACCACGAAGAACACCATCACGACGGCCAGTGCGACTTTCGACGCCATGCCCAGACCGAACGCGATCACGAAGATCGAGCCGAGCACCACGCGCGGAATCGAGTTGGCGATCTGAATGTAGAGACTGAAAACATCGGAAAGCAACTTGTTGCGCCCGAGCACGATGCCGCAGATCACGCCGGCCACACCACCGATCAGGAAGCCCAGCACGGTCTCTTCGAGCGTGACGAGCACCTGCGTCCACAGCGGTCCCTGCGACGTGCCTTCGACACACCAGTCGTAAATCTGCTGCACGATCAGCGTCGGCTGCGAGAAGAAGAAGGGATCGATCCAGCCCAGTCGCGCGGCCAGTTCCCAGCCGCCCAGCCCGACCACCAGAATCGCCACGCGCAGGAACACGACCAGCGCACGACGTTGTTTGATACGGCGTTGCGCCGCCGCTTCCTCGCGGGCGAGATCGGCGTCGCCGATGCCCGTCATTGCTGCCACCACGGCTTGTTCGCTCATGTCCATGACTCCTTGTTCGTCCTTGCTCAGCCGATCTTCACTTCTTCACGCAGGTCCGCCCAGATTTCGCGGGAGATGTCGATGAAGCGCTGTTCGTAGCGAATCTCGGACATCACGCGCGGACGCGGCAGATCGATCGTGTACGTGTTCTTCAACGTGGCCGGGCGCGCAGTGAGCACGAACACCCGGTCGGCCAGCGCGATGGCTTCTTCCAGATCGTGGGTAACGAACACCACCGAGCCGGAGGTCGACGACCACAGTTGCAGCAGTTCGTCCTGCATCAGCGTGCGTGTTTGCATGTCGAGCGCGGAGAACGGTTCGTCCATCAACAGGATTTCGGGGTTGTTGATGAATGTCTGCGCCAGCGCCACGCGTTTGCGCATGCCGCCGGAGAGTTGATGCGGATAGTGGCTGCCGAACTTATCGAGCCCCACGCGGCGAATCCACTCGTCCGCCAGTGCATAGGCGGCGTCTTTCGACTGCCCGCGAAACAGTGGCCCGGCGGCCACGTTCTCGCGCACGCTGCGCCACGGGAAGACGGCGTCGTTCTGAAAGACGAAGCCGATGCGCGGGTCGATGCCGTTCACGGGCTGGCCCATCACCCGCACGCTGCCGGCGGTCGGGCGCAGCAGGCCGGTGATCATCGAGAGCGTGGTCGACTTGCCGCAGCCGGTCGGCCCGACGATGGCGACGAACTCGCCGCGCGCCACCGACATGCTGAAGTTGCGCAGCGCGACGGTGGCCTTGCCGTCCGGCGAGATGAAGCGGCACGACACATTGTCGAACTCGATGGCGGGCGTATCGCGCGACACGGCGCTTGCTGCGCGTGCCGGTGCCGTGGGGGTAAGGGTCTGGGTCATGCCCGGCTCCTGATAACGTCGGAACGGTTGTTACGGTTTCTTGGGGTTGAGCGCCCCCGCACACCGGACTTTCGTCAGGTGCGGGCGCTCGGCATTGCATCGCAGAACGGGAAACGGAAAACGGGAAAGGGCTGCGCGTCGTCGGCCGCGCGCACCCGACCCGGCTTACTTCACCTGATCGACGAACTCGTTGGTGTACGTCTTCGACAGATCGATGTGCTTGCCCTTGACGTTCGGATTGAACGCGGAGAGGACCTTGAGCACCGTCTCCGGCCCGCCCTTGGGCATGCGGCCGTCCGGCGAGTACATCGGCAGCGAGTTCTGCAGGGCCTGTACGTACAGCGCCTTGTTGTTGCCGTAGTAGTCCTTCGGCATCTTCTCGGTAATCTCGGCCGCCGAGTGCGTGTTGATGTACTTGAGCGTCTTCACGAAAGCACGGGCCAGCTTGGCGGCTTCAGGCTTGTGCTTGTCCAGCCACGCGCGCTGCACGTACAGGCTCGATGCGGGATAAGCGCCGCCGAGCGCGGCGACCGTGCCTTCCATCGTGCGCATGTCCACGAGCACGGCGGCGTCGCCCGTCTTGATGAGCTGTGAGGCGGTCGGCTCGGTGGTCATGCCGGCATCGATACGGTTTTGCTTGATGGCGGCGATGAAGGTATTGTCGGCGCCGACCGGCAGCACCGAGTAGTCGGACGACTTCAGGCCGTGCTTGGCCGCAAGGTACTGCGTGAGAAAGTTCGTGGACGAGCCGAGACCGGTCACGCCAAGGGTCTTGCCCTTCACGTCGGCCATGCTCTTGATGGTGTCCTTGCTCTTGGCATTGACCAGTTCGACTTCACCCGGCACCTGACCGAAGATGACGATCGCCTGAATTTCCTTGCCCTTGCTCTGCAAGTCGATGGAGTGGTCGTAGAAACCGACCACGGCCTGCACGGCACCGGCGAGCAATTCGTTTTCGGCGTCGACGCCAGCGGGCTGCGACAGCAACTCGACGTTAAGCCCCTCTTCCTTGAAGTAGCCGAGCTGCTCGGCCAGCTTGGCCGGCAGATAGATCATCTTGGTGATGCCGCCCACCATGATCGTGACCTTGCCGCTGTCGGCGGCGAACCCGGGGGCTGCGGCCAACGCCAGCGACGCGCCGACGACGGCCGCCAGAAAGGGTTTCACGAAGGCTTTCGGCGCACGCACGCCAAGGCTTGCTCGCATTGTGGTGTCTCCATCGTTTTTAGGGATAATGGCCCGGGCCGCCCGAATCGTCGGTCGGCGCCAGCCGGCCTGGCGTGGACTCGATGCGTCTCACGCGGCCACGGCAGCGGTCCTGAAATGCGTTCGCCCTGCCTTGCCGCAAATTGTAGAAAACCGAAGCTTTCATCAAGCTTTCGCCACCTGCAGGTTTTCGGCGGCGCCCCATGGGTGTTTACCCGCTGTTGGCTCGCCGTCGTTCCCCGGGCACACTCGCGTCGCATTCTGCTTTCCTGTCATGAAACTGCTGCTCATCGAAGACAACGAGACGCTGGCCCACTGGCTCGCCCGCATGCTGCGCGACGACAACTTCACCGTCGATGCCGCGCGCGACGGCGACGCCGCCGACCGTCTGCTGCAAACGGAAACGTACGACGTGGTGCTGCTCGACCTGATGCTGCCCAAGCTCGGCGGCAAGCATGTGCTGCGACGGCTGCGCGAGCGGCGCAACAACGTGCCCGTCATCATTCTCACGGCCAGTGGCTCGGTCGACGAGAAGGTCGATTGCCTTGGGGCCGGCGCCGACGATTACCTGGTGAAACCCTTCGAAGTGCGCGAGCTGATCGCCCGCGTGAAAGCCCTTGCGCGTCGCCATGCGCCGGAGCAAAGCGCAGACCTCACGTGCGCCGATCTGACGTACCACACGGGCACCCGTCAGTTCACCATTGGGGGCGCGCCGCTCGCATTGCCCTCGCGCGAGCATGCCGTGCTCGAAATTCTCATGCGCAAGCAAGGCAAGACCGTCGCCAAGAGCGCGCTCGTCGATGGCGTCTTCGGGCTTGACGACGAGCCCAGTGCAGACGCCATCGAGATCTACATCCATCGTCTTCGTAAAAAACTCGAAACCAGCCGTGCGGCGATCATGACCTTGCGCGGGCTCGGCTATTTGCTGCGCGAAAAAGATGCTTAGTCTGCGCGTGCGGCTGCTGATGTGGCTGATGTTGCCGCTCTCGCTGTACATCGGCGCGAGCGGCTGGCTGTCCTACCGAAGCGCGCATGACACGGCAGAACTCGTGCAGGACCGTGCGCTGCTCACGTCCGCCCAGGTGATTGCGGGCGAACTGGCCTGGGTCGACGGCGCGCTGCGCGCGAGTGTGCCGCCGTCGGCGCTGGAGCTGTTTGCCTCCCCCGCGCGCGACCGGGTGTTCTATCAGGTGATTACGGAAGACGGCCGTCTGCTCGCCGGGCCACCCGACTTTCCGCATCCGCCGTTATTTCCTCAGACGGTGCCCACGTATTCGAACGTCACCGTGAATGGCGAGCCGCTGCGCGCCATCAGCTTCGTGCGCACGATGTACGACTCCGGCGTACCGCACCGCGTGGCGGTCGTGGTGGCCGAGACGATGCATGCGCGCGACGACATGCTGGCGAAGTTGTGGGAGCCGTCGCTGCACCGCCAGATCGCAATGGCCGCGTTGGCCGCCGTGCTGGTGCTCATCGGCCTGACGGTGGAGCTGCACCCGCTCATCCGGCTCAAGGACGAAGTCGCAGGGCGCGCGCCGCAGGAACTGGTGCCGATTCGTGCCGGGCAGTTGCAAACGGAACTGCGCCCCATCGTCGATGCGATCAATCTGTGCATTCAGCGACTCTCGGCGCAAGCGCAGCAACAGCGCCGCTTCGTGGCCGACGCCGCACATCAGCTACGCACGCCGCTCACACTGCTCGATACGCAGTTGCAGTTCGCCGCCCAGCTCGACGACCGTGCCGCCCTCGCCGATGTACTCGCTGCAATGCAGACCAGCAGTCGTGGGCTCGCGGACCTGACCAACAAGTTGTTGCTCCTGTCGCAGGCAGAGGCCGCGGACACCCCGGCCTTCTCGCGAACGCGTGTGGATCTGGTAAGCGTGGCAGCCGGGGTCCTGGAAGAACTCGTGGCGCTGGCACAGCGACGCGACATCGATCTGGGGCTGGAGACCGACGAGGCGCATGTGTGGGTGGCGGGCAACGGCGAACTGTTTCATGCGATGGTCATGAATCTTGTCGACAATGCGATCCGCTACATCCACGAGGGTGGACGCGTGACGGTCGCCATCGACCGTTCCGAGGGCACTGCCCGCCTGCGCGTCATCGACGACGGGCCCGGCATCCAGGCCGAGGCGCGTCAGCGCGTGTTCGAGCGCTTCTATCGCAATGCGCCACCGGGGCAGCCCGGCACCGGTCTGGGTCTGGCCATCGTCAGAGAGATCGCGACGGCCAGCCACGGGTCGGTGACGCTCGCGCCCGGCGAGGACGGCCGTGGCCTGATCGTCACCGTCACGCTCCCCATCGATTTGGAGACCGAAAGCAACGCCCTATGAGGCGCGTCAAGCGGTGCGCGACACCGATAGACCGCCGGTCGGCGCGTGGTATACCCGTGTCGTCGCCCGAAAGAAAATCACAACCGTATGAAATAACGCCCTGAATCTAGGCGTTATGCTTGTCTTGGGTCAAGAATGTCGTTTGAAACATACGCTCGACTGGATGCGCTAGGACAAACCCTGATATATTCGGGGTCTTCGCAGAAATCCCCTCAAGCAGGCGAAAACTTCTTGATCCAAATCAAATAGTTACGCATCGCTGTCAACCACGCGAGTGCCCGCCGCGTGTAATTGTGACGAAATGTAAAGTTTGTTAAATTGAATGTGGGTCTCGCCGCGTGGGTTGCGGCACGGGACTTTTTCTCTCAGGGATTTGCCTCCATGCCGTTTCTCGTCGATCCTGCCGCACAGGCTGCGAGACGTCGCGCGTCCATTGACGACGCGTTGCACGCACGCGCCACGACGCCACAGACTTCGGACATGGTTCAGCCCGCCGCCTGCGAGAATGTGCCGCCGGTGGAGCCGGCCTCACGTCCCGCACGGGCGGCCGCCACGGCGTCGGCACGATCGATCGCGCAGTCCGTCGCTCGCAAGATCGACGCCGCCCGCGAAGCCGAGCGCACCCGACTCGCGCAGGAAATGCACGACGGGCTTGGCGCACATCTCACGGCATTGCAACTGGCGGTGGCGCGTCTGGCCGATCGCGCGCCGACAAACGCCGCCGAATGGCAATCCTTCTGCACCCAGATTCAGAACGTAGCGAACGCTGCACAAGACGCTGCCGACCAGATCGTCGGCCGCAACCGCCCGCCCGCGCTCGACGCGGGCCTTGCCGTTTCGCTGCGCGCATGGGTACGCGGCTTCGGCGAGCAAAGCGGGCTCACGTGCATCTGGCGCTGTGACGACGTGACGCGCGAGCGCGTCGCAAACCTGACACCCGAGGCCGTGCTGGCCTTGTACCGCATTGCGCAGGAAGCCCTCACCAACGTTGCCCGTCACGCTCGCGCCACGCGCGTGGTCGTGGCGCTCGATGGCGGCCATCGTTCACTCAAACTCACGATTTCCGACGACGGTTGCGGGCTGACCCGCGGCGCACGTCGCAAGCAGGGACATTTCGGATTGGTTGGCATGCGCGAGCGCTGCACGGCGCTCGGCGGCACACTACGAATCGGCAGTGTTCAGGGATCGGGAACGCTCGTGAGTGCACGGCTTCCCTGGCATCAGATCCTTACTGCCCCGACCGGCCAGCATGGCCCGGAATCGCTTGCTCTTCACGGATACGCATCATGACGCTTAGAGTGCTCATCGTCGACGACCACGCCATCGTGCGCCAGGGCGTCCGGCAATTGCTCTCCGATAGCGGGAGTATTGCCGTCATTGGCGAAGCCGACTGCGGCGCGGAAGCGCTGGAGATGACCGACGCCGCGCAATGGGACATCGTTCTGCTCGACATCTCGCTGCCCGACACGAACGGCCTGGAAATTCTCAAGACGTTGCGGCGCAAGCATCCGCGTCTGCCGATCATGATCTTCAGCATGTATGGCGAAGGTCAGTTCGCGCTGCGCGCCCTCAAGGCCGGCGCTGCCGGTTATCTGAGCAAACGCTCGAACGCCCAGCAACTGGTCTCGGCCGTACGACAAGTGGCCGCAGGCCGCAAGTACGTGAGTCCGATGGTCGCCGAAACGCTCGCCGACTATCTCGGCCCGGACGCCGACCAGCCGCCGCACGAGCGCCTGTCGGACCGCGAATACCAAACGCTGTGCATGATCGGCTCGGGCAAACGCCTGACGGACATTGCCAACGCGCTGTCCCTCTCAGTGAAGACCGTGAGCGTGTACCGCACCCGCTTGCTGGAAAAGATGCGACTGAACAATAACGCCGAGCTGACGTATTACGTGATGCAGCACGGACTGGTCAGCGCCGAGATGGGGCCGGTCTGCGCCTGAGCGCGTTCGGTACGGATACCGTCACCACATTTCCTGCAAGATTCCTCGGGAATCACCAGAACTAAGTACTCACTTCGTGGCCCGCCAATGCGGGCCACGCGCGTTTTCGACGTCGACCGACGCCATTGAGAAGAATTTTCACAGCGCCGAAAAAATTTTTTCGACGCTCGGCCCGCGCCCCCACGACTTGAGAATTGCGGTCCGGCACGCAACAGATCATCCCCACCCCGGCGCCTCTCCGAGCCTTACAGGACAAGAATAGGCGGCACATTGCCCCTTTCCTTGACCGATCAACCGTGGAGGAAATTTGTAGACTGGCTTTCTAGCGTTTTTCCGACATCGACCCGCCAAGTCGACGGAAGTGGCGAAAGCATTTTGCAAAGCCACCCTAAATTTTCCCAAAGCGCGTCCGATATCCCCTACAACGGCGGCTTTCGGCGATTGGCTGGTGAGCCAAAGTTACGGCGCTTAAGCCGGAGCCAAATAATTTGGGAAAGGAGTTGCTAAATGGCATCTGTCATCAATACCAATATCTTCTCGCTGGTTGCTCAACGTAACCTGAGCTCGTCGCAAGGCGCGCTGCAAACCTCGATCACGCGTCTGTCGTCGGGTCTGCGCATCAACAGCGCTGCTGACGATGCTGCCGGTCTGGCCATTACCGACCGTATGTCGGCACAGGTCAACGGTCTGACGCAAGCCCAGCGCAACGCCAACGACGGTATCTCGCTGGTGCAAACCGCTGCGGGCGCCCTGTCGTCGATCACCGACAACCTGCAACGCATCCGCACGCTGGCCGTTCAGGCAACCAACGCCACGAACTCGGATTCGGACCGTGCCGCTCTGGACCAGGAAGTCCAACAGCGTCTGGCTGAAATCAACCGTACGGCTTCGCAAACCCAGTTCAACGGTCTGTCGGTGCTCAACGGCACGATGGGCGTGGCGAACTTCCAGGTTGGCGCCAACGCCGGCCAGACCATCTCGGTCGACCTGTCGCAAAGCATGACCACGCAAAGCATCGGCGCCGTGGCTCAAGCCAACTCGACGACCAACCCGCTGTCGTTCACGATCGCTGCTGGCGATCTGACGATCACCGACGGTACGGGCACGGCACAGAACGTTGCCGCCGGCACGTACAACAACGCCAACGACCTGGCTGCCGCCATCAACACGGCCGGCGCCAAGGCAGGCTTCACGGCGAACATCGCTTCGGTGAACTCGTCGGGTCAGCTGGTCATCGCCAACACGGATCCGGCCGCTGCGCTGACCGTCGGCGGTACGGCGCAAACGACGCTGGGTCTGCCGGCTTCGATCGCCGCAGGCGGTGCAGCGGTCACGTCGACCGGTGTGGCTTCGCAATTCCAGACCACGCTGTCGACCGGCGACCTGACCTTCACGGTCAACGGCGTTGCCCACGACATCACCGGCACGTTCAAGAACTCGTCGGACCTGGCCACCGCGATCAACTCGGCGAACATCGGCATCAACGCGTTCATCGATTCGACCGGCGCAATGCACATCAGCTCGGGTCAGTCGTTCAATATCTCGTCGACCAACGCCGGCACGCCGAGCACCCTGACGCAACTCGGCCTGACCGCCGGCACGTACACGACGTCGGGCAGCCTGGCGACCGCAGACGTGAAGTCGGTCAACAGCGCCACGCTGATGCTGTCGCAGATCGACGCGGCCATCAACACGGTCGACTCGTTCAACGCAACGCTGGGTGCTACGCAAAACCGCTTCCAGTCGACGATCTCGAGCCTGTCGACCACGACGCAAAACCTGACGCAAGCGCGTTCGGGCGTGCAAGATACGGACTACGCAGCGGAAACGGCTAACCTGACCCGCTCGCAGATCCTGCAACAAGCCGGTATCTCGATGCTGTCGCAAGCCAACCAGCTGCCGCAGCAAGTGCTCAAGCTCCTCCAGTAATTCCGGAGCTGCACTGAAGTCAAACCGCACGCGCGAGCGTGCGGTCCGCCGGCGGCGTCACTGCATCAAGCGGTGCCGCCGCCTTAAGCTTTACAGACCGACCTGTTGCGGCATGTCGGCAAGGAAGCCCGAGTTCAACAAAGCGAGAGCAGAAAACATGGCAACTTCAACGTCTTCGACTGGCAGCATTTCCTCTCCCGGCATCGGCTCGGGGCTGGACGTCAATGCGCTTGTCACGAGCCTGATGCAGCCAGCGAACAACAAGCTCACGCTGCTGAAGAACCAGGAAACGAGCTACCAGACCAAGCTCTCCGCACTCGGTCAGCTGCAATCTTCGCTCTCCGCGTTCCAGGCGTCGCTGCTGACCCTGTCGAGCGCGTCGCAATATCTGCAAATGTCGGCCAACGTCGGCGACAACACGATTCTCACCGCATCGAGCGGCACGGGCGCAGCCGCCGGCTCGTACAGCGTCAACGTTTCGCAACTGGCGCAGGCACAGAGCCTGACGACAAGCGGCGTGACCAATCAGACGAGCGCCATCGGCTCCGGCACGGCGACCAAGCTGACCTTCTCGTTCGGTACCATCACCGGCGGCACGCTCACCGACGGTGTCTACTCCGGCGCAGGCTTCACGGCCAACGCCTCGCAGCAACCGGTGACGATCACCATCGACAGCACCAACAACTCGCTGCAAGGCATTCGCGACGCGATCAACGCATCCGGCGCTCCGGTCAATGCCACGATCGTCAACGACGGCAGTAACACGCCGTACCGCCTCGTGCTCACGTCGAAGACGACGGGCGAGGCGATGAGCATGAACATCAGCGCGGCCGCCGGTGGCGACGCAACGATTGCCAACATGCTGACCTACGACGCGACCGGCACGCAGAACCTGACGCAAACGGCGGCGGGACAAAATGCCAAGCTCACCGTCAACGGTCTTGCCATCACCAGCGCCACGAACACCGTCCAGAATGCCGTGCAGGGCCTGACGCTGTCGCTCGCCAAGGCAGGCACGACGACCGTCACCCTGAGCAACAACACCAGCGCGGTCACCTCGGCGGTACAAAGCTTTGCCACGGCGTACAACACGCTGCAAAGCACGATGAGCTCGCTCACCAAGTACGATCCGACGGGGCAGGCCACGGGCGCCCTGATCGGCGACTCGACGGTGAATCTGGTGCAAACGCAGCTGCAAACCATTCTGAACGGCCGTCTGCCGGGCGTGCAGGGCAACGGCCTGACGTCGCTCGCCCAGATCGGCGTGAACTTCCAGAACGACGGCACGCTGACGGTCGACACCACCGCGCTGAACAAGGCGATGACGAGCGGCAACGGCTTCCAGCAACTCGCCTCGCTGCTCGCGACCAACGGCATCAGCAGCGACAGTCTGGTGACGTACAACAGCTCGTCGAGCAAGACGCAGCCGGGCAACTACGCCGTGAACATCACGCAGGCGGCCACGCAGGGCACCGCGACCGGCTCCGCCACGTTGCCTGCGAGCACCACGATCACGGCCGGGAACAATCAACTGAACATCACGCTCGACGGCAACAATGCCAGCGTGGTGATCCCTGCCGGCACTTACACGGCGGACCAGCTCGCCACGGCCATTCAGTCGGCGATCAACGGCAACAGCGTGTTCTCGGCCGCAGGCTCGGCCGTGGGCGTGGCCCAGAAGGGCGGTATTCTGACCATCACGTCCAACCGCTACGGGTCGGCCTCGCGCGTTCAGGTCACCGGCGGCTCCGCTTTCGATGCGGTGTTCGGCACCAACACGCTCAAGACGGGCGTCGATGTACAAGGTACGATCGGCGGCATGCTGGCCGTCGGCTCCGGTCAAACGCTCACGGGCGGCGCCGGGACGGCCGTCGACGGCCTGAAGCTCACGATCGGCGGCACGGCCACGGGCAGTCGCGGCACGGTGGCGTTCTCGCAGGGCTATGCGTCGCTGCTCAATAACCAGGTGACGGATTTCCTGGGCGCCACGGGCGCCATTTCGAGCGCGAAGACGAGCCTGAACACCACGATCAAGCAGATCCAGCAGCAGGAGAGCGACTGGCAGGACCAGATGACGCAGATGCAGAGCCGCTATCTCGCGCAGTTCACGGCACTCGACGCGACCATGGCCAAGCTGCAGAACACGAGCGACTACCTCAAGCAGGTGCTGGGCGGATCGTCTTCGTCGTCTTCGTCGTCGAAGTAATCGCAGCAGGCACGCAACGCACATCGGCCACGCGCTTCGGAGAAAGTCATGTACGGTCAAAACGCCGCCAACGCGTATCGCAAGGTCGGTCTCGAAACGGGCGTGATCGCCGCCAGTCCGCATCAGCTCATCGTGATGCTCTTCGACGGCGCGAAGGCCGCGCTCACCAAGGCGCGCGTGCATTTCGAAGACGGTCGCATCGCCGAGCGCGGTCAGGCCATCTCGAAGGCCATCGAGATCATCGGCGGGCTGCGCGATGGACTGAATATGGAAGTCGGTGGGGAACTGTCACGCAACTTGCGTGATCTCTACGACTACATGGGGCGACGTCTGCTCGAAGCGAATCTCGAGAACGACGTGGCCAAGGTACAAGAAGTCGACACCCTGCTCGACACCATTGCATCGGCCTGGCGAGCGATCGCGCCGAGCACCGGCACGGGTGCCCCCGCCGTTCAGGCGGGCACCGGAGTGCGCTATGAATGAAGCGACGACCTTGCTGAACTGTTACGAAAGTATTGCCGGCCTCACGGAACGCATGCTCGGCGTGGCGCGTGATGGCGACTGGGATGCCCTCATCGACCTTGAGTCGCAGTATCGTGCGCAGGTCGACGCGATCAAGCAACTCGACGCCGATCTGCCGCTCTCGGAGGACGAGCGCTCGCGCAAGCACGCCATCATTCGCCGCATTCTGGCCGACGATGCCGCCATTCGCGATCTCGCGGTTCCTCATCTGGCGCACCTCGACGCCATGATCAACAGCACGCGCCGTCAACGTGCCCTGCACGAAGTCTACGGCCTGAACCTGGGCGCCTGACGCGCGCTGCGCGTCACATCGTCCGCATCTCGGAGTCAAGCATGGCCGGTCTCGACTCGGTTCTGGCCACCACGCTCGCCCGGCGGCTCGACTCGCTGCTCGGCATCGGGCAAGGCGCCTCGTCGACGACGGCGCCCACTGCGATTGCCGGTACACAACCCGCCGGCGATGCGACCTCCGCGTTGGGCGACCTGGCGACCAGAACGTCGCCGACGGCCGTGGCGCTTGGCAACGCGACACCGCAAAGCGCCGCCCGCACCCCCACCCCGGTTCAGCAGGCAACGCTTTCCGCTGCCGCGCGCACCATCGACACCATCCTGCGTATCGCGCCCGAATCGCCCGGCCCCGTGCAGGCGAGCGCCCCGGTGTGGCCCGCAGCGCCCGGCACCGGTGCGCCGGCGCTGGCGCCCCTCGTCGCTGCCGCGCTCAAGGAAGCCCTGTCCACGAGCGGGCTCTTCTACGAATCGCACTTGTCGCAATGGGCCTCGGGCAGTCGTTCGTTCGAGCAATTGCAAGCCGAGCCCCAGTTGCGCTGGCCGGCGTCCGCCAACCTCGCCGCGCAACTGCGCGCGGCCGGGGCCGATGCCACGCTGCCCGGGCCCGGCCCCCTCGCGCGTTTGCTTGGCCCGGCCGGGGGCGAAGCTGCACTGGCGACGGGCTGGCCGACCCTGGGTCCTTCGACACTGAGCGCTTCGACGTTGCCGACGGCGGCACCGAATCCTTCTCCCGCGTCGCCGCCAGGCACCCTCCCGTCCGGTACACCGGCGCAGCCGGGTGTCTCCGACGGTGCCGATGGCGGGCTTCGCGCAAGCGCGAACCTTCCGAATACCGCCAATGCACTGGCGCACGCGGCAAGCGTGGCGCATACGACAAGCAGCGTGCTGCCGTCCGGTCATGACGGCGGCGACGCCGCGCTGGCGGCAGGCGGCACAGCAACGGCAGCGCCGCCGCATGGCGCCGCCGCAGCGATGGCGGCCGTGGCGAACACCCCGGCGGAGAGCGTGACGCTGGTGCGTCAGCAGCTCGACATGCTCGTCAATCCCCAGTTTCAGTGGAACGGCATGGCGTGGCCGGGTGCCCCCATGGAGTGGCAGGTCGAGGAGCGCCCTGGACAGCCCGCCCCGGGGGAGGCCGCAGCGCCGTCGACGTGGCATACGCATTTGCGTTTGACACTGCCGTCGCTCGGCACCATCGACGTCACGCTCGGCTTGTCGGGACAGCAGTTGCAGGCGCGCTTGCTGGCCGACTCGACCGACGCCACGGATGCGCTGTCCAACGAGGGCGAGGATTTGCGTCAGCGGCTGGCCGCAGTCGGCCTGATTGCGAGCCAGTTGTCGTTCGGTGCGATGGGTTCGCTTGACGAGCGGGATGAAGGAAAGGAAGGGGAGGACACCGCAGGGCCCGCCCCGATGTCGCAGGTCGGGAGCGAAGGGGCGGTGAATTCACCGTCGTCCGACACCTCGACGGCCGAACTGCCCGTACCTGTGAATGCACCCACGCCAAAAACCGGAGGTGAAGCATGACGTTGCCACCGGAGCGCCGCACGGCGGTCGCATTGGCCTATGGCGCGAAGGATACGGCGCCGCGCGTGGTAGCCAAGGGTTACGGCCTGCTCGCCGAGACCATCGTGCGCACTGCGCGCGAGCATGGCCTGTACGTGCACGAGTCGCCGGAACTGGTGAGCCTGCTGATGCAGGTCGATCTCGACCAGCGCATTCCGGCGCAACTGTATCAGGCGGTCGCCGAACTGCTGGCCTGGCTTTACAAGCTCGAAGCGGGTCGCGGCGGCAACCCACCCCCGCTGCCGCCGGGCGTCGTTGCGGCAGATGTGCAGCCGGATGCGTCTGGCCCCGCCCCCACCCCGCCCTCCCCGACGCCGTCCGCCTGACACCGTAGACGCTAGGTCATGCAATGCACGCGAGACGCGTGTATCGCGTGAACCGTCCGATTTCCGTGATTGGTCGTTTGCTCGCCCGATTCGTCTGAAGCCCACCGTTGAAGGCTGTTGCGGCGGTTCTCGCAGCGACGGACCCGCTCGCCGCGCGCACGAAGCAAGGGATGCCAATAGCATTTTTCTTCCGTGACGTGTTGCGGCGTACGTCCGCACACACGTCCCTTGCTCACCCTTTCGATCTCATCAGAAAAATGGACGGCAAACTCAGCCCATTCAATCCTGGCGCAGGCGCCGTGCCTCCGGTCCTGTCCGGGCGCCATGACACACGAGAGGAAGTGCGAATCTGCATTGATCGCCTTCTAAGCGGACGTCACGCTAACGGGCAACTGCTCGTTGGCCTCCGAGGCGTGGGCAAGACAGTACTTCTCGAGCGGTTGCTATATGACGCTGAGCAACAAGGCGCAATTACGGTACATCTCGAAGCCCCGGAGGTGAAGTCACTGCCAGCCTCCATCGCACCGGCCATACGAGTCGCGCTACTACGTATGAACCAGGTTCAAATGGCGAAGGACGCGGTAATTCGTGGACTACGCGCACTTTCCGGCTTCGTCGCCGGACTGAGAGTCAAATATGGCGACATTGAGGTGGGTCTGGATTACCCGCCGGAGCCCGGGCTGGCAGATTGTGGCGATCTTGAGCTTGACCTGTGCACCCTCCTTGTAGAGGCCGGACGTGCGGCACGTTTGGCCCGCACCGCCCTCGTCATCTTCATCGACGAGTTTCAGGGGATGCCCCAGCAGCAACTGTCGTCACTGCTTTACGCGCTTCATCGTTGTACTCAGCACCAATTGCCCATCATGCTTGTCGCGGCAGGTTTGCCGCCGTTGATCAAGAAAGTCGGCGACGCCAAATCCTACGCGGAACGCATGTTTGAGATTCACGACATTGGCCCGCTCGCCGACATCGATGCGCGCAACGCCATCGCGATCCCCGCCGAGCGAGAAGGCGTCCTGATTTCACCTGACGCGTTGGACGAAATCGTGGCGCAGACCGGTGCGTACCCGTACTTCCTTCAGCAATGGGGAAAGCTTGCGTGGAGGGCCGCCAACGAAAGCCCGATTACGTACGAGCATGTCAGACAGATCTCGACTTCCGCAATTGAGGCGCTGGACAAGAACTTCTACCGACTTCGCTTCCAACGTCTGACGTTTTTGGAGCGGCGCTACCTACGCGTTATGGCGGAAATGGGGGCAGGCCCACACGACGCGAGAGCCATTGCAATGCATTTCGGTGAGCCCGCGCAGGCCCTGGAGCCCGTCCAGGAGGCGCTGGTGGCCAAGGGCATGCTCCACGAAACGCTGATTGGAGAAACGGAATTCAGCGTGCCGCGCTTTCATGAATTTCTGAAGCGAATCATGCCTGAGCTGACGCCCGCGGACGCGGCTTAGGGGTTCCGCGAAACTGCGTCGAAGTTGGGCGCGGTGTGCAACATCGCCCCGCACGTCCTCCCGATCGACTGCACCAGGCCGTTGAAAACGACGCGCCGCGAAGCCCACCAAACGCAGCGGGCACAAAAAAGCCCCGTCGTCGGACGGGGCTGCCTTCAGAACCGATGCGGTCGACGAACGACGCGGCATCAGACCTGCATATTCATCACAGTGGTGTAGGCCGACACGAGCTTGTTACGGACTTGCACGCTCATCTGGAAGCCGATGTTGGCTTTCTGCAGGTCGACCATGACATCGTTGAGCGCCACCCCCGGCTCGCCCATTTCGAACGCGCGGGCCTGCGCTTCCGCACCGTTTTGCGACGCCGACACGCGCTTGAGCGACGCTTCGAGCTCGGCAGCAAATCCTCCCGTCTTCGACGTGGCGCCTGCGCCGGCACTGGTCGTGCCCATGATCGAGCCCGCCGCCTGCGACGCGACGCCGCCCAGCTTTTGCAGTACCGATTCGATTCCCGGAATGGCCATGGTGCTTGTCCTTGCGCTTGTCCTTGCTCGTGTCGATGACGCCACCGGCCTCCCGCGCATTCGCGCGACCCACGCCGGTTTGCCTTTTATCAGTCACGTCGGAGCTTACCACCGCCTGGCAAGCCCTCAATAGCCTAATTAACGGTAAAAGACCCGCCTAATCCTCGAAACGATTCCACATTCACCAACGAATAATCAGGACCATCGGCGTCGTGCGCACCATGACCGAGCGTCTTACCAATCCTTAACTCCCCCCAAGGATGCGCGCACGTCGCCAAGCGTATCCGGAGAATTCTGTCGCATGTTAGTGAGCACTTCCACCGCGATGACCGTCATATCAATGCCTCTGGCGTGGAGCCGCGCATGAATGCCGCCACCCAGACGGCTGACGTCGCCGCCAAGCCGCCCCTGCTCGCGCAGCTGCGCTCCCGCGAGCGCCTGCCGTTGCTCATTGGCGGCGCGGCCATCGTCGCATTGCTGATCGCCGTCTTCCTGTGGAGCCGCGCCCCCGATTACAAGGTGCTGTACAGCAACCTGAGCGATCGCGACGGCGGCGCCATCATCACCTCGCTCCAGCAGATGAACGTGCCGTACAAGTTCGCCGAGGGCGGCGGCGCCATTCTGGTGCCCGCCGAGCAGGTGCACGACGTACGTCTGCGTCTGGCGTCCCAAGGTCTGCCCAAGGGCGGGCTGGTGGGCTTCGAACTGATGGACAACCAGAAGTTCGGCATCAGCCAGTTCGCCGAACAGGTCAACTACCAGCGCGCCCTCGAAGGGGAACTCGCGCGCTCGGTCGAATCCCTCTCCGCCGTGCAGGCCGCGCGCGTGCATCTGGCCATTCCGAAACCCTCCGTGTTCGTGCGCGAGCAGCAAAAGCCGAGCGCCTCGGTGCTTGTCACGCTCTATCCGGGCCGGGTACTCGATGACGCACAGGTGAGCGCCATCGTGCACATGGTCGCGTCGAGCGTGCCGGAACTGCCGGTCAAGAACGTGACCGTGCTCGATCAGAACGGCAATCTGCTCTCCGCCCAAAGCGGCAACGCTCTGGGACTGGACGCCAGCCAGCTCAAGTACGTTCGCGAGCTCGAACAGTCGTACGCACGCCGTATCGAAGCGATCCTGAATCCGATCGTCGGCCCCGGTAACGTGCACGCGCAAGTGACTGCCGACGTCGACTTCAACCAGGTCGAGCAGACCTCGGAGAACTACAAGCCGAACGCAGGCGAGCAGGCGGTGCGCAGCCAGCAAAGCAGCGAATCGTCGCAGATCGGTGCGAACGCCGCGGGCGGCGTGCCGGGCGCGCTGTCGAACCAGCCGCCGGGACAGGCCACCGCGCCGATCACGCAGCAACAGCAGCAGTTCGCCCAGCAAGGCGCCGCGACGCCAGGGGCGGCAAGCGCGCCGCAAGGTCCGCGCAGCGATCGCAAGGACGCTACGGTCAACTACGAAGTCGACCGCACGATTCGCCACGTTCAGCAGGCCACGGGGGGTCTGAAGCGCCTGTCGGCGGCAATTGTCGTGAACTATCGTCCGGGCACCGATGCGAAGGGCAAGCCCGCCATGGTGGCGCTCACGCAGGCCCAACTCGACCAGATTCAGAACCTGTCCAAGGAAGCCATCGGGTTCTCCGGCCAGCGCGGCGACACGATCAACATCGTCAACAGCGCGTTCACGGTCGAAACCGATCCGGAAGCCAACCTGCCGTGGTGGCGTCAGCGCCAGAACATCGAACTGGCCAAGCAAGTCGGCAAGTGGGTGCTCATCGGCCTGATCGGTCTGTATCTGTGGTTCGGCGTGATTCGTCCGGCCATTCGCAAGCACCTGACACCGCCACCGCCGGCCGAGCCGTCGCTGGCCGGTGTCGGGGGTGCCGCCGGCGGCGCCGCAGGCGCCGAGGGGGCAGAAGGCGAAGACGCCGACGGCGAAGCCGGCAAGCGAGGCGAACTCAGCGCCTACGAACGTAATTTGCAGTACGCACGCCAAGTGGCGCGACAGGATCCGAAGATCGTGGCAACGGTAGTCAAAGCATGGGTGGGTGGTGGCGATGAGCGCGGCTGAGGGACTCCAACGCAGCGCCATCCTCCTGATGTCGCTGGGCGAAGATGAAGCGGCCGAGGTCTTCAAGTACCTCGCGCCACGCGAAGTGCAGAAGCTCGGCGCGGCGATGGCCTCGCTGCGGCAGGTCACGCGCGACCAGATCGCCGACGTGCTGCAGGACTTCGTGCTCGAAGCCGAACAGCACTCGGCGCTCTCGCTCGATTCGTCCGAATACATCCGCTCGGTGCTCAACAAGGCGCTGGGCAACGACAAGGCCGCCGGCCTGATCGAGCGCATTCTGCAGGGCGGCGACACCAGCGGCATCGAAGGCCTGAAGTGGATGGACTCCACGGCGGTCGCCGAACTGATTCGTCACGAACACCCGCAGATCATTGCGACGATCCTCGTGCACCTCGACCGCGATCAGGCGTCGGAAGTGCTCGCGCTCTTCACCGAGCGTCTGCGTAACGACGTGGTGCTGCGTATCGCCACGCTCGACGGCATTCAGCCGGCCGCGCTTCGCGAACTGAACGACGTCCTCACCAAGCTCCTTTCGGGCAGCGAGAACATCAAGCGCAGCCCGATGGGCGGCGTGCGCACTGCGGCGGAAATCCTCAACTATCTGGGCGGCGTGCACGAAGAATCGGTCATCGAAGCCGTGCGCAACTACGACTCGGACCTCGCGGCGAAGATCGTCGAAGAAATGTTCGTGTTCGAGAACCTGCTCGACGTGGAAGACCGCAGCATCCAGGTGCTGCTCAAGGAAATCGAATCCGAGTCGCTCATCATCGCGCTCAAGGGTGCGCCGTCCGAACTGCGCGAGAAGTTCTTCAAGAACATGTCGGCCCGTGCGGCCGAGCTGTTGCGCGAAGACCTGGAGTCGCGCGGCCCGGTACGGGTCTCGGAAGTGGAAGCCGAACAGAAGAAGGTGCTGCAAGTGGTACGGCGCCTGGCCGATCAGGGCGCCATCATGATCGGCGGCCGCGGCGACGACGCGTACGTGTAACGAAACGGGGCCCGCGCGCATGTCGACCATCATTCCGAAAGAACGCCTCTCCGCCTGGCAACGCTGGGAGATGGCGTCGTTCGACCCGCCGCCGCCCCCGCCACCGCCGCAACCGGCTCCGCCCAACCCGCTCGACGATCCCGCGCTGGTGCAGCAGATTGCCGCCTGGCGCGAAGAAGCGCGCGCCGAGGGTCACGCACAAGGCTACGCGGCCGGGCATGCCGAAGGTTATGCCGCAGGACAGGCCGCCGGAAAACATGAAGTCGATGCGCGCGCTGCACAACTCGCCGACATCGCACATGGGTTCGGCGACGCCGTGAACGCCATCGACCGCGAAGTCGCCGAACCGCTGCTCGGCCTCGCGCTCGACATCGCGCGTCAGGCCTTGCATCAGACGCTCTCGATCCACCCGGAAACGCTGCTGCCGATCGTGCGCGACCTGCTGACCAACGATCCGCTCACGGGCGCCCCGCGTCTGCTCCTCAATCCGGAAGACGTCGAACTCGTCGAGTCCCACGTCGGCGCGGAGTTGCGCGCTGCCGGCTGGACCGTGCGAGCCGATCCCTCGATCGGACGCGGCGGCTGCAAGGCCGAAGCCGCCAGCGGCGAAGTCGACGCTACCGTCGCCACCCGCTGGCAGCGCGTGATGGCCGCCCTCGGCAAGGATCTGCCGTGGTGAACGCCGAACTCACCCCCCTCACCGCCCATGCACCGGTGCTGCCCAGCACCGAGAACACGCATGCGCCGGCGCCCGCCAACGACGGCACCACGCCTTCGGTGCGGTTGTGGGATGAGATCGATACGAACGCACATACGGCGCAAGCCGGGGCGTTGCAGCCCGACGATCATGACGATCACGTCGATCAGGACGAAGCGCCGGTTGCCTCCGGCGACGACGACGACGCGGCTCGTCAAAAGCAGCATGCCGGCGGAAGCAACGAGGACAACGGGGGCAACGGGGGCCACGAAAGCGCCGCCGCTGCGCCAAGGGCCGCCAGCCATGCCGCGCACAATGCGCTGAACGCGCGCGAGATTTCCCGCGACGCGCATCTGCGCCGCTGGCAGAACACGCTGCGCGAGCGCATTGCGCACGTGCATGCGGTCGAACCGACGCGCCGCTGCGGTCGTCTCACGCGCGCAGCCGGTCTGGTGCTCGAAGCCGTGGGCCTGCGTTTGCCGGTCGGCGCGGGTTGCCTGATCGAACTGCCCGTGCACGACGCGTCGCGCGAACCCGCCACCGCTGAGGCCGAAGTCGTCGGCTTCGGGGGCGACCGCCTGTTCCTCATGCCGCAGACCGAAGTGGCGGGCCTGCTGCCCGGCGCACGCGTGTTTCCGATGGAGCCCGCTGCCGACGGCCCGCTGCCGCAGCAGCGCCACAACGGCAAGCGCCTGCCCGTGGGCGAAGCGCTGCTCGGCCGTGTGGTCGATGCCGCCGGCCGTCCGCTGGACGACTTCGGCCCGCTCGGCATGACCGACAGCGCCTCGCTCGCCTCGGTGCCGATCAACCCGCTCGGCCGCGCGCCCATCGAATCCGTACTCGACGTCGGCGTGCGCGCCATCAACTCGCTGCTCACCGTGGGGCGCGGCCAGCGCATGGGCCTGTTCGCCGGTTCGGGCGTAGGCAAGAGCGTGCTGCTCGGCATGATGGCCCGCTTCACGCAAGCCGAAGTCATCGTCGTGGGGCTGATCGGCGAGCGTGGCCGCGAAGTGAAAGACTTCATCGAGAACATTCTCGGGCCGGACGGTCTGGCGCGCTCCGTCGTCGTGGCGGCGCCGGCCGACGTCTCGCCGCTGTTGCGTCTGCAAGGCGCGGCCTACGCCACCACACTCGCCGAGTACTTTCGCGACCAGGGCAAGGACGTGCTGCTGATCATGGATTCGCTCACGCGCTACGCCATGGCACAACGCGAAATCGCGCTGGCCATCGGCGAGCCGCCCGCCACGAAGGGCTATCCGCCCTCGGTGTTTGCCAAGCTCCCGGCGCTGGTGGAGCGCGCCGGCAACGGCCCGGACGGCGGCGGCTCGATCACTGCGTTCTACACCGTGCTCACGGAAGGCGACGACCAGCAGGACCCCATCGCCGACTCGGCACGGGCCATTCTCGACGGCCACATCGTGCTCTCGCGTCAGCTCGCCGAGTCGGGTCACTACCCCGCCATCGACATCGAACAATCGATCAGCCGGGCGATGGCCGCACTCATCGACGATGGCCAGTTCGATACGGTGCGCCGCTTCAAGCAAATGCTCTCCCGCTACCAGCGCAACCGCGACCTCATCAATGTGGGCGCGTACGCACCGGGCAGCGACCCGATGCTCGATCAGGCGATCGAGCTCTATCCCCGTCTCGAAGCGTTCCTGCAGCAAGGCATGCGCGAGCGGGCCAGTTATCCGGACGCCGTGCAGCAGTTGCGCGGGCTGTTCCACTAACCGGAGGCGGCCATGAATTCCACCCTGCCCCTCAAGTTGCTCATCGAACTCGCCCAGAAGGACGTGGACGAAGCCGCGCGCCTGCTTGGCGAGCGTCAGACGCAACGCGCCGAAGTCGAGCGTCAGCTCGAAGCGCTGCGCCAGTACCGTCACGAGTACCGCACGCGCATGCAGACGGCGACGGTTCAGGGCATGGCAGGGTGCGACTGGCGCAACTTCCAGCAATTCATCGATACGCTCGACACCGCCATCGGACAGCAGGCCATGCTGCTCCAGCAGGCGGAGGAGCGTCTGACGGCCGCGCGCCGCGAATGGCAGGCCCAGCAGCGCCGCCTGAACTCCTTCGGCACGCTCGCCTCGCGCGAAGCCGCTCGCACTGCCGTGCGTGTCGCGCGTCGCGAGCAGAAGGAAAACGACGAGTACGCCGCGCGCAGTCTGCGCCGCCGTGCCGAGTCCTCGATTTAAAGGAATAGGTGAGCCCACTATGTCGATTCTGAGCTTCCTGACCGATGCCACCGGTGCTGGCAACCAGGCCATGAGCGGCAACAATCGCGCCGGTTCGTCGAACAGCGACGACAGCAGCGCACTGCCCTTCGCCGCCGTGCTCTCGCAGCAAACGCGCCAGAGCGCGCAGCCCGCAGCCGCCACGGACAACAACGCCGCGCAGGGCACCCAGACGAGTTCGTCCGACGCGTCGAACAGCACCAAATCGACCAAATCAACCGACAACGCGTCGACGAGCCAGACGACGCAGGCGGGCCAAAGTGGCCAAAGTGGCCAAAGCAGCCAAACCGGCCAGACCAACCAAACGAACGCTTCGAAAACCCCCTCGAAGTCGAACGCCGACGACGGCAAGGACGACGAGGAGGAAACGCAGGCAACTGCCGCCCCGGGCGATCCGGCCGCAGCGCTTGCCGTCGCGCTCGCCGCCATGAACAACGCACCGCTACAGGTCACGGCACCCGCCCCGGCCACGGCGAACGCGGACGCGACCGTCACCGACGGCAAGCCCGGCACCGGTGCCGCCATCACGGCCGCCGTAACGGGAGCCATGCAGGCCGCAGGCGCAGCACAACTGACGGGGCAGCCGCCGGTCGGCACTGGCGCCGCCGAAGCCGACGCCAAGGGAACGACCACCGCCGCAGCGGGTACGCCGGTCAAGGGCACGGTCACGCCGGCCGCATCGACGACCCCCCTGACGGGTGGCGTCTCGCTCGACACGCTGGCCAGAAATGCCGCCGCGGCCACTTCGCCCACAACACAACCCGTGGCGACGGACGCAAAGTCCACCCCGCCGGTCGCGGCCACCGACGCGCAAAACGCACAACGCATGGCCGACGCGCTCGCACAGGCGCAAGGCCAGCGCGACGCGGTGTCGCAAGCCGCTGCCACAGCCACACAGGCGGCTCAGGCCGCTGCACAGGTCGCGCAAACGTCAACGCCTGCCGTAGACGCCTCGCCGCAGTTGCAGGCACAGGCCAATCTGCCCGCCACGCTCGCCCTGAATGCACGCGTGGGTACGCAGGACTGGAACCATCAGCTCTCGCAACAGGTGGTGTGGCTGTCCGGCGCCCACGCACAAACGGCACAGCTGAGCCTGAACCCGCCGGATCTCGGCCCGCTGCACGTGGTGCTGAACGTGGCGAACGATTCGGCGCAGGCGATGTTCGTCTCGCAACACGCCGCCGTGCGCGACGCGGTGCAGGCCGCGCTGCCGCAGTTGCGCGAAAGCCTGGCCAACAATGGCATCGCGCTGGGCAACACGACAGTGAGCAGCGACAGCTCGCAGCAGCAAGCCTTTGCCCAACAAGGCGCGAACGGCAACGGCGCCGGGAACGGTAACGGCAATGGCAACGCGCGCGGCACGCCAGGCTTCGGCCAGAGCACCGACGACGGCGCCATCGCCACCACCGTGACCGTGCCTGTGCGCGCGAGCAACGGCTTCGTGGACACCTTTGCGTAAGTCAGCCTGAGATGCCTGAAGTCGCGACACCCGTCGCGGCACCGGTCGCAGCACCCGTCTCAGCACCCTAAAGCAAGCGGGTTTTTCTGCCGTTAAGACAAAGACGCGAGTTAGACGCGATTGTCCCTTCTTTTCGGTCGATCACCCCTTGGCGGGTTGGCCGACAATCATTACCCAATAGCAGGCGAATACATGGCAAATCCCGCACCGACGCAAGCCGCGGCTCCCCCCGGAGGGGGCATGCGCAAATGGATTCTGTTGATCGTGGCGGTTGCGCTCATGGCAGCGGCCGGCGCCGCAACGGCCGTGTATTTGCTGACCGGACGTCACGAAACGGCAAAAGCACCGCCGCCGCCCCCGCCGCCCGTGTTCGTGAGCATGGACGCGTTCACGGTGAACCTTTCGGGCGAAGATGGCGAGCGCTACCTGCACATCGGCCTCTCGCTCAAGGTGGCGGATGCCGAAACGCAGGCCCGCATTACGCAGCACATGCCCGAGGTGCGTAGTCGAGTGTTGTTGTTGCTGTCGTCGAAGCAGCCGCAGGACCTGGCCACCATCGATGGCAAGCGCCGTCTGGCAAGCGAGATCCGTTCGTTGGTCGCGCAGCCGTTCGCCGCCAACATGCCGCAGCAAGCCGTGGGCGACGTCCTGTTCACCGCGTTTGTAATTCAGTGAGTGATTCATGGCGCATGAGGAGTTCCTGTCGCAGGAAGAAGTCGATGCCCTTCTGAAGGGTGTCACCGGCGAACAGGATGACCGGTCCGATTCGGAAGATCATTCCGGCATCCGGCCATACAACATCGCGACGCAAGAGCGCATCGTGCGTGGGCGCATGCCCACGCTCGAAATCATCAACGACCGCTTCTCGCGACTGTTCCGCATTGCGCTGTTCAACTTCATGCGCCGCAGCGCCGAAATTTCGGTGAGCCCGGTACGCGTGCAGAAGTACAGCGAGTTCATTCGCAACCTGCCCGTCCCGACCAACCTCAACCTGGTCCACATCAAACCGCTGCGCGGCACGGCGCTGTTCGTGTTCGATCCGAATCTCGTGTTTCTCGTGGTGGACAACCTGTTCGGCGGCGACGGCCGGTTCCATACCCGCGTCGAAGGACGCGACTTCACGCAGACCGAACAGCGCATCATCGCGCGCCTGCTCGATCTGGTGTTCGAGAACTACGGCGCATCGTGGAAACCGGTGTATCCGGTCGAGTTCGAATACGTGCGCGCCGAAATGCACACGCAGTTCGCGAACGTTGCCACGCCCAATGAGGTGGTGGTCACGACCACGTTCGACATCGAGTTCGGCTCGGTCGGCGGCGAATTCCACATCTGCATGCCGTACTCGATGATCGAGCCCATGCGCGACCAGCTCTCGAGCCCGTTGCAAGGCGAGACGCTCGAAGTCGACAAGCGCTGGGTGCGGCTGCTCTCGCAGCAGGTGCAGGCCGCCGACGTGGAGATCGTGACGAACCTCGCGCAGGTCGACATGACGCTCTCGCAGTTGCTCAACATGCGCGTGGGCGACGTCATTCCGCTCGACGTGCCCGAGGTGCTCGAAGCCAAGGTCGACGGCGTGCCCGTGATGCACTGCAATTACGGCGTCTTCAACGGTCAATACGCGCTGCGCGTGAACCAGATGATCAACCATTCGCACAGCGATTACACGAAGGACAACGAGTGATGAGCGATACCCCTCAAACGCCCGGTGACGACGCCCAGGCCATGGCGGACGAGTGGGCCAGTGCCATGGCAGAGCAGACCGCTGCCGAGCCGGCGGCGGCCGCACCGCAACCCGCTTTCGCCCAGAGCGCGCCGGCCGCCCCTGTGTTCCAGCCGCTTGCGGCCACGGCGGGCAATCCGGCAACGGCCACGCACAACGACATCGATCTGATTCTCGACATCCCGGTCCAGATGACCGTGGAGCTGGGCCGCACCAAGATCGCCATCAAGAACCTGCTGCAACTCGCGCAAGGCTCCGTGGTGGAACTCGACGGCATGGCCGGCGAGCCGATGGACGTGCTGGTCAACGGTTGTCTCATTGCGCAGGGTGAAGTCGTGGTTGTGAACGACAAGTTCGGCATCCGCCTGACTGATATCATCACGCCATCCGAACGCATCCGTAAGCTCAACCGATGATTGCAACGAAAGTCCGCGGCATGCCCGTGCGGCGTGCTGCGGCAAGCGCCGCCACGGCGCCCGCCTCCGCTCGCGCCATGCACCGCGTGGCGCATCGTCTGTCCCGTTTGCTGACATCCCCGATCTCCGCACTGATTCGCCCGACCGCCCTGACCACCCTGACCGGCCCGACCGGCGTGGCGCTTGGCTGGCTTTGCACGTCCACCGCCTACGCACAAGGCGCGGCCTCGCAGGCTGCGGCGGTGCCGAGCCTTGGCGGCGCAGGCATCGTCCAGACGGGCTTCGGCCTGGTACTGGTGCTCGCGCTGCTGTTCGGGCTGGCCTGGCTTGCGAAGCGCTTCGGCCTGCAACGCCCGCTCGGCGGGGGCAACGTGCGCATCGTGGGAAGCGCGGCCGTCGGCCAGCGCGAACGTGTGGTGGTGGTGGAGGTCGCGGGCGACTGGGTGGTGCTCGGCGTCGCGCCCGGCCAGGTGCGCAGCCTGCATGTCATCGACGCGGACCGCGTCGCCGACCTGCCTGCCGCGCCCGCCGTCGCCCATCCGGGGGCGCAGGCCAATCGCGCCGCGCAAGCTTTTGCGCAAAAGTTGCGCGAGTCCATGAAGAAGGATTCCTGATGTCGTCCGGCGGTGTGTCGTCTGCCCGCTTTGCTGCACGCAAGGCCGGTCTGTCCCTTGGCCTGACCCTCGGTCTGGCGCTCGCATGCCTCGTCTGTCTGGCATTGCCGGGCATCGCCCTGGCGCAGGCGACTCTGCCCGCCTTCACCACGACACCGGCGCCCGGCGGCGGACAGACCTATTCGCTGTCCGTGCAGACGATGCTGCTGCTCACGTCGCTGGGCTTCCTGCCCGCGATGTTGCTCATGATGACCGCCTTCACGCGCATCATCATCGTGCTCTCGCTGCTGCGCCATGCCATCGGCGTGACGACCTCGCCGCCGAACCAGATCCTGATCGGTCTGGCGCTGTTCCTGACGTTCTTCGTCATGTCGCCCGTGTTCGATCAGGTCTACACCAACGCCTATCAGCCGTTCGCCGCGAACAAGATCAGTTTTGAGCAGGCAGTCGACACCGGCGCCAAGCCGTTCCACGCGTTCATGCTCAAGCAGACGCGCGAGGCGGACCTCGCGCTCTTCGCCAAGCTCGCCAAGACCCCGCCGATGAACGGCCCCGAAGATGTGCCGATGCGCATTCTCGTGCCCGCCTTCGCGACGAGCGAGCTCAAGACCGCGTTCCAGATCGGCTTCACGATCTTCATTCCGTTCCTCATCATCGATCTGGTGGTCGCCAGCGTGCTGATGGCCATGGGGATGATGATGGTGTCGCCGTCCACTGTCTCGCTGCCTTTCAAGCTCATGCTGTTCGTGGTGGTCGACGGCTGGCAATTGCTGCTGGGCTCGCTCGCCCAGAGCTTCACGATGTAGCGCGGGGGCGACTGAGATGACTCCGGAAACCGTCATGGCGCTGGCGCATCAGGCAATGCAGGTCTGCCTGCTGCTCGCCGCACCGCTGTTGATCGTCGCGCTCGTGTCCGGCCTGCTGGTGAGCCTGTTTCAGGCCGCCACGCAAATCAACGAAATGACGCTGTCGTTCATCCCCAAACTGCTCGCCGTGTTCATCACGCTGGTGGTCGCCGGTCCGTGGATGCTCAATCTCATGGTCGACTACATGCGTCAGTTGCTCACCGGCATTCCCGGCCTCGTCGGGTAAGCCGCCTCGACCTTGATCAGCTTCACCTACGATCAGCTCTCCGGCGTCATTGCGACGTTCCTCTATCCGTTCGTGCGTCTGCTCGCGCTGTCGATGACGGCCCCGCTTTTCGGCGACTCGCGTGTACCCGGCACCGTGAAGATCGGGCTCGCGGGCATCGTCGCGCTCACGCTCGCGCCGGTGATCGCTCCGGCGCCCGCCGTCTCCCCGTTCTCGTGGGAAGGCCTGTGGATCCTCGCTCAGCAGATGATGATCGGTGCGGCGCTCGGCTGGTGCATGCAGGTCGTGTTCTCTGCGGTGAGCATGGCGGGCGATTTCGTCGGTCTGCAAATGGGGCTGTCCTTCGCCACGCTGCTCAACCCCAACGCCGACGGCAGCACCGCCGTGCTCGGCATGCTGCTCAACGTGGTCATCATGCTCGTGTTCCTCGCGACCAACGGGCATCTGGTCATGTACGCCACGCTGGTCCAGAGCTTCGCCGTGTTGCCGATATCGAGCACGCCGTTGTCCGTGGGGGGGTGGCATTACCTGGCCATGCTGGGCGGTCAGTTGTTCACGCTGGCGCTCATGTTGTCGTTGCCGCTCGTCGCCGCCCTGCTGATCTGCAATCTGGCGCTGGGCATTCTGAATCGCGCCGCCCCGCAGCTGAACATCTTCGCGGTGGGTTTTCCGCTCACGCTGGGCGTCGGTCTGGTGGTGCTGGAGCTGATGATGCCGCGTATCGCACCGGTCATGGACCACTTCAATGCCATCGGCATCGACATGATGGTCCGGGCAACGGCGGCTTTCGTGCCAAAGCCCTGAACGGAAGCGCTATCGTCAGCCATTTTGTCGGCCGTCAGCTTTCACGCGGACATTCACGCCGACGTTCACGCCGACATTCTTGCGGGCTTCCCCGCCGGTTCATCCGTCCAAAACGAAACGGGCCACCCAAGGTGGCCCGTCGTCACTGCACCTGCCGATATCAGAGCAGGCTGAACAGCGAAAGCTTCTGCGTCTGGATGAAGGTTTGCTGCGAGGCTTGCAGCGACGCCTGTTGCTGCGCGAACTGGCTCGTGGCCGAAATGATGTCCACGTCCAGCAGGTCCTGCAACTGAGACGAATACGCGAGATCGTTGGCGCTGCCGATGTCCCCGAGCGTCGTCAGTTCGTTCAGGCGCGAGCCGACGGTCGTGCGCACGGTGGTCACGTTGTCGTAAGTGTTGCCGAACATCTGGTTGAACGTGGTGAGCGCATTGCTCAGATTCGCCGTGCCCGACGGTCCCTGCAAGCCCACCGGCGTCTTGAGCGTATTGATCAGCGCTTGCAGGTTGTCGAACACGTTCGTATTCGAATTGCCTGCGGGGGCGACCGTGTAGGCGTCGCCCGTGGCTGGTGTGCCCGTAAACGTCACCGACTTGCCCGCGAACGTAATCGGCTGACCCGACGTGTACACGCCCGTGACGTCGGGCACCGTGGTGTCGGTCAGATCCTTGATCGTGTAGTTCGTGGTCGGCGGCGTGGTCGTGTTGTCGATCGCGAAGCCGATCGAGAACTGGTGATTCGCCCCCGGGTTGGTCACGTCCGTCGTCGAGACCGGCGTGAACGTGGCCGTGCCGGTGTTCGACAGGCTGCCGCTGATCACCGTGCTTGCCGTGGCAGGCTGGATCGCCTGGAAAATGTTCGAGCCGATGTCGTTGATCGCGATCTGACGGCCGGCGGAGACCTGCACGTAGCGAATGCCGGTGTCGCCCGCGTAGCTGGCGCCGGTCGGCGTGGAGACGTACGCGGCCGAGTTGCCCATGAACCCCGAGAACAGGTACTGGCCGTTCGCATCCGTCGTGTTGGCCAGCGAGAGCAGTTGCTGGTAGCTCGATTGCAGATCGGTCGCAATGGCCGAGCGGTCGTTGTCGTTGAGCGAGGCGCTGCCCGCTGCCACCACCTGCGACATGACGTGTTGCAGCGTATTGATGATGCTGCCGAAGGTCTGGTCTTCGAGCTGGAGCGCCGTCGTGGCCGCACCGCGGTTCGTGGCGTACTGCCCGTTCATGTCCTTGGCCTGCGAAATGGCCACGGCCTGGGCCGACGCGAGCGGATCGTCGCTCGGCGTGGTCACGCGCTTGCCCGACGATAGCTGCGCTTGTGTGTTGAGCAGATCGGCGACGTTACGGCTCATGGCCGACGACCCCTGATCGAAAATCATGCTGGTGCTGATGCGCATCGTGTCGTCTCCTCAGCCTTAGTTGACCATCTGCAAGATCGTGTCGAACAACTGCGACGCGGTCTGGATGACCTTCGAGTTGGCCTGATAGAGCTGTTGGAACTTGATCAGGTTGGCGGCCTCTTCGTCGAGGCTCACGCCGGAATTGGACTGCTGGGCGGTCTGCGCCTGCTTGAGCAACGTTTGCTGCGCGGCGCTCGTCGCCTTGTAGGTGTTCGTGGTCGAGCCGACGTACGAGACCAGATTCGCGTAAGCGGAGGCGTACGAATCCTTGCCGCCGACCTTGGTCTTGTCGTTTTGCAGGGCCGAGAGCGCCAGACCGTTGCGGTTATCCGTGGTGGCGCCGGCGCTGTTCGGCGCGATCGTCAGCTTGTCGCCGTCGGCGGGCGTGCCGCTGATGTTGACCGTCATGCCGCCCAGCGTAATCTTTGCGCCGCTCGTGGCATCGTAAGGCACCGTGTCGCCCGCGGCATACGTGGTGGTCGTGCCGTTGACCGTCACCGTCATCGGCGACGGTGCGACCAGGGTGATGGCCCCGGTCGTGGGATCCTTGCTGAACGTGAAGCTGACCGGCGAGGTCAGCACGTTGGTCAGGTAGTTCGCGTCGACCGACCCCTGGTCCGTCTTGAGCGAGCCGGTGTTGGTCGACGGTGTGGAGGCCAGGATCGGGGCGGCCAGCGCAATCTTGCCCGGATCGGTGATCGCCACGCCGATGTTGCCCGCCGCGTTGCGCGTGGGTTCGATCGTAAAGCTGTCGCCCGCGACGTTGGTGCCGACCGTGACGTTGAAACCGTCATCGAATGCAGCACCGGTACTGTCCGTGAACGCGAGCGGCGCGCCGGCGGTGGCAGGCACCGGGGCAGTCCACTTCGCACCGTCCGACGAGCGGGTCATGGTGTAGGTGGTGCCGTCGAACGTCACGTTGTAGTCGCTGGCCGTGACCTTCGAGGCGTCGGTGATCGTCGAATTGAGCACCGCACCGTTGGAGTTCTTCGTATTGGCGACGATGGTCGGCTGCGGAACGGTGAAAATGTTGCCGCCGAGCTGGCCGTACAGGTCCAGGCCCAGTTTGTTCTGCGCGTTGAAGGTGCCCGCGAGCGACAGGCCGATCTGGCCCAGCGCGTTCTGCGCCTGCGTGAGTGCACCGCTGCGGAACGACAGCAGGCCGGCGAGCGAGCCGCCGGTGATCGACGATTCCGGCACCGGCACCTTGGTGCCATTGGGCGTCACATAGGCGATGGTCAGTTCCGAGGGGTCGTTGGTCGACGCCACGGTCGTGAGCTGATACGCCGAGTTGCCCGTCACGAGCGACTGGCCGTTGCCGACGAAAACGCTGTACGAGCCGTCCGACGCCTTGACCACGTTCGTCTGAATGATGGCGTTGAGCTGCGAGACGGCGAGGTCGCGCTGGTCGAGCAGGTCGTTCGGGGTCGCACCGCCGCCATTGGCCTGCGCCTGCACGATGGCGTCGTTCAGTTCCGCAATCTGCTTGGCGTAGACGTTGATCTGGTCGGTCGACTGCGAAATGCTGGCGTTCGTGCTGCTGCGCAGCGTGGACAGCGTGCCCGAGAGCGACTGAAACATGCTCGCGAGCGTTTGCGCCGAGGACACGACCGTGGCGCGCGTGGCCGAGTTGGCCGGGGCCGAGACGATATTCTGCAAGTTCGTGAAGAACTGGCTCATCGTGGCCGACAGGCCGGTCGTGGAGCTGCCCAGCGCGTTATTGATCTGCGAGATCTGCTGGTAGTACGTATCGAGCTGGCTGAACTGGGTCTGCGCCTGATTCGTCTGGTTCGACAGGAACTGGCTGTACACGCGCGAGACGTCGTTGACCAGCACGCCCGTGCCCAGATAGCCTACACCGGCGTACTGGCTGGCGGCCTGGGCGTAATCGACGATCTGACGGTTGTAACCGGCCGTGCCCGAGTTGGCGACGTTATTGCCGGTGGTGCTGAGGGCGAACTGGGCGGCGTTCAGCCCGCTCATGCCAATATTGATTAGGCTCATGATCTCGCGGCTTATGTTGGAGGCGCGCCCCGCGGCGAAAACCCGCTCGCGCACCGTTACCGATGTGTTTACGGCAGTCCGGCGACAAAATTGAGGCCGTCGCTGCGCTTGTTTTCGTCCCGCACCCCGCCGTCGCGCCCAGGGCACCGCCCTGGCAACCCAATCGCGGCGAGCCTTCCCCCGTCAGGTGAAGTGCTTCATGACCTTCATGAGCTTGCTGGCGTACTGCGGGTCCGTCGCGTAGCCTGCGCGTTGCAGATTGTTGGCAAAGCTGGCGGCGTCGTTGGCGCTGGCCACGACCGACGAATAGCGCGGGTTGTTCGAAATCAGTTTGGCGTAGTCGGCGAATGCCTCGTCATACGAGCCGTAGGCGCGGAACTTCGCCATCACCTTGCGCGGCTGACCGTTGACGTACTCGGTGGTCGCCACTTCCACGGTCGGGCCATTCCAGTTCTTGCCCGCCTTGATACCGAAGACGTTGTGGCTGGTGCTGCCATCCGCGCGACGGATCTCGCGCTTGCCCCAGCCCGATTCCAGCGCCGCCTGACTCAGCATGAAGCGCGCCGGAATGCCGCTGTTCGCGCTGGCGCTCTGCGCCGCGCTGGCCATGCGCTCGACGAATTCGCCGGCTGCCGCCGGCGCCCCGTCCGCCACACCGATGCCGTCCGCCGCGTTGTACGCACGACCGGCGAGCGGCTGCTGGCGTCCCATGGCCGCCGGCGGCAAGGTCGTCCCGGTTTTGGCGAGTTGCTTGAGCATCAGGTCCGCCAGACCAATGCCCTTGTTCGAGGCCATTTGCTGGGCTAGCTGGTCGTCGAGCATGCCGTTGAACATCTTTTCCTGATCGCTGCCGAGCAGGCCGCCGGACATCGTGGCCTCGCGCATGCTCTTGAGCATCATCTGCGTGAAGACGGCCTCGAACTGCTTGGCCGCCTGCTGCGTGGCCTGCGGCGTTTGCTGGTGGGCGGCCGCGCGCAGGGCCGTGAGCCCTTGCGTGTCGTAGGCAGCGCGTTGCGTCAGATCGGGCAGGTGGTTGCCCGCCGCACCGGTCAGGCGGTTGCCGTCGGCCATATCAGATGATCTCCAGATCGGCGCGCAAGGCGCCCGAGGCCTTCATGGCCTGCAGAATCGACATCAGGTCCGCCGGACTCGCACCCAGCGAGTTCAGCGCCTTGACGACGTCGGCGAGGTTGGCGCCCGCTTTGACCATCTTGAGCGCGTTGTTCTCCTGTTGAACGGAGATCTGCGAATTCGGCGCCACGACCGTCTGACCGCCCGAGAACGGCGCCGGCTGGCTGACATTGTTCTGCGTATCGATGACGACCGACAGGTTGCCGTGCGCCACGGCGCACTGCTGGATCGTCACGTTCTGGTTCATCACCACGGAACCCGTGCGGGCGTTGATGATGACGCGTGCGGCCGTGTTGTCCGGGCGCACTTCCAGACTTTCGAGCTGCGCGAGAAACTGCACGCGCGAAGCCGGATCGGTCGGCGTGCGCAGCAGGATCACACGGCCATCGAGCGCCTGTGCCGTGCCGAAGCCGAAGCGGCGATTCACCGCGTCGACCACGCGCTGTGCGGTCGAGAAGTCAGTGGCGTTCAGTTCCATCTGCACGGTGCCCGGCTGACCGCCCATGGCCGTCGGCACCGCGCGCTCGACGATCGCCCCGCTCGGAATCCGGCCCGACGCCAGCTGGTTGATGGTCACGCTCGAGCCGTTGGCCGAAGCCCCTGCGCCACCGATCAGCAGGTTGCCCTGCGCCAGCGCGTAAACCTGTCCGTCCGGCCCCTTGAGCGGCGTCATCAGCAGCGTGCCGCCGCGCAGGCTCTTGGCGTTACCCATCGACGACACCACGACGTCGATGGCCTGACCGGGGCGTGTGAACGCCGGCAACGTGGCCGTCACCATCACGGCGGCTACGTTCTTCAACTGCATGTTGGTGCCGGGTGCGACGGTGATACCCAGTTGAGAGAGCATGTTGGTCATGCTCTGCACGGTAAACGGCGTCTGCGTCGTCTGGTCGCCCGAATTGTCGAGACCGGCAACAAGGCCGTAGCCGATCAGCTGGTTGTCGCGCACCCCCTGAATCGACGCCAGTTCCTTGAGGCGCTCGGCGTGCGCCACGCCGGGCGCCAGCAGCACGGCAGCGCCTGCCACGCTCGTCGCGATGGCCACGGCAAACGTGGAGACCGCGCGGCCGATGTGCTGGCGGAGGAGGCTGGAGTCAGGCGCGCGGCGCGACGGGGACGGCATGATCGACATCAGAATGGCGAAACGTTAAGGAAGAAGCGCTGCAGCCAGCCCATGGTTTCGGCCTCGTTGATATAGCCTTTGCCACGGTATTCGATGCGCGCATCGGCCACCTGCGTCGAGGGCACGGTATTCGCGCCCGAAATCGTCTGCGGGCTGACGATGCCCGAAAACTTGATGTACTCCGTGCCCTGGTTGATGGCGATCTGCTTTTCGCCGGCGACCGCGAGGTTGCCGTTCGAGAGCACTTCCATCACGGTCACGGTGATCTGACCGGAGAACACGTTGTTGGCGTTGGCCGCGCCCTTGGCGTCGAACTTGTTCGCGCCGCTCGCGTCGAGCGCCTGATTATTGAGCACACCGCCGATCACACCCGGCGTCTGGTTCAGCGTCAGATTGCCGCTGCCCGAGCGCGTGGTATTGGCCGCCGAGTTCTTGCTCGCCGCCGTGTTTTCGTTGATGACGATCGTGAGAATGTCACCCACGTTGCGCGGACGGCGGTCCTCGAACAGCGGGCGGTTCGAGTACAGCGGACGGTAAATCGAGCCTTCCGGGTCGGCCGCCACGGGCGGGGGCGGCGGACGCGTGGTTGTCGGCCCGTTCACGACCGGTTCCTGCGGCACGTACGCGCAGCCCGCGAGACCGGTCAGCGCAGCGACGGCCACGAGCGCCAGAAACTGCGCGAGGCCTGCGCTGCGGTGCGTTTCGGTCTTGCGTGCGGACATATCGACGTTCATTCCCAAGTGCGTATTACTGGAGGCATTCGCGGCCAACCGCGCCTTACATCTGCGTCAGACGTTGCAGCATCTGGTCGGATGCCGTCACGGCCTTCGAGTTGATTTCGTAGGCGCGCTGCGCGGAAATCATGTTCACGAGCTCTTCGACCACGTTCACGTTCGACGTTTCGACGTAGTTCTGATTGAGCACGCCCGCGCCGTTGGTGCCCGGCTGCGCAACGTTCGGCGCGCCCGAGGCGGCCGTCTCGGCGTACAGGTTCTCGCCCATGCTTTGCAGGCCGGCGTTGTTGATGAACGTGGCGAGCTGGAACGTGCCGATCTGCACGTTGGCCGTATTGCCCGGCTGCGTGACCGACACCGTGCCGTCGCGCGCGATGGTCAGCGACAGCGCGTTGGCCGGAATCGTAATCGCCGGCTGGATCGGGTAACCCGAGGCCGTCACGAGCTGGCCGTTGTTATCCACCTGGAACGAACCGTCGCGGGTGTAGGCCGTCGTGCCGTCCGGCATGAGCACCTGGAAGAAGCCGTCGCCGTTGATGGCCACGTCCTTGGCGTTGGCGGTCGACGTCAGGTTGCCCTGCGTGAAGATGCGCTCGGTAGCGGCGGGACGCACACCCGTGCCCAGCTGCAGGCCCGAGGGCAGCAGCGTTTGCTGCGACGACTGCGCGCCCGGCTGGCGCAGCGTCTGATACAGCAGATCCTCGAACACCGCGCGGCCCTTCTTGAAGCCGTTCGTGCTGGTGTTGGCCAGGTTATTCGAAATCACGTCCATGTTCGTCTGCTGGGCGTTCATGCCGGTGGCAGCGATGTAGAGCGAACGGATCATTGGATGTTTCTCCCCGTATTCGGTGGCGGTGCGTGCTCGCTTTCGGGAGCGCCGCAGCCGGTGCCCGTTAGCTGAAGTTCAGCAACTGGTTGGCGGTTTGTTCGTTGGTGTCTGCGGTTTGCAGCATCTTCATCTGCATCTCGAAGGCACGCGACTGCGAAATCATGTTCACGAGACCGCTCACCGGGTTGACGTTGCTCGTCTCGATGGAGCCGGCCACGACCACGACATTCGGATCGACCTGCGCGGGGGCATTGTTGGCCTGACGGAACAGACCGTCGTCGCCACGCACCAGATTGCCTTCGGGCGGATTGACCAGCTTCAACTGCCCCATCACCGCGATGGAGTTGGGCGGATCGCCCTGCCCCAGCGCCGAGATCGTGCCGTCGGTGCCGACCGTCACCGCAGCCCCCGGCGGCACGGCGGCCGGACCGGCGTCGGTCATGACGGGCAGACCATGCAGCGTGATCTGGCCGTCGGCCGTCATTTCGAGATTGCCGCCACGGGTGTAGGCTTCGCGGCCCTGCGCGTCGCGCACCGCCAGCCAGCCTTGTCCCTGAATGGCCACATCGAGCGCTCGGCCGGTTTGCTGCATCGCGCCGGGCGTGAAGTCCGTGCCCGGCGTCGAGGTGGCGACGAACGTACGCGTGCCGGTCGTGCCGTCGGCGGCGCGCACCGGCGCCTGGCGGAACGCCGAGAGCTGGGCCCGAAAGCCCGGCGTGGAGACGTTCGCCAGATTGTTGGCGGTGGTCGACTGCTGCTCCATCGCCTGCTTCGCGCCGGTCATGGCCACATAGATCAGGCGATCCATCGACGACCCTCCTGCAAGTTACGCATACGCGCCGCTCCCCGTGTGCTTACAGGTTGACCATCGTCTGCATCAACTGGTCTTCCGTCTTGATCGTCTGCGCGTTGGCCTGATAGTTGCGCTGCGCGGTGATCATGTGGACCAGTTCGGCGGTCAGGTCGACGTTCGACGCTTCGACGGCGCCCGCCTGGAGCTTGCCGAGGTTCGTGCCGCCCGGCACGCCGACGATCGGAATGCCGGACGCTGCCGATTCCGCCCACAGGTTGTTGCCCAGCGGGATCAGGCCGTTCACGTTGTTGAAGTTGGCGAGCGCGACCTGGCCCAGCACCATCGACTGCGTGTTCGAGTACGTGCCGACGATCGTGCCGTCGGCGTTGAAGGTGAAGCCGGTCAGGCGGCCCGACGAGTACCCGTCCTGCGTGAGCGTGTTCGGCGTGTAGCTGTTGCCGAACTGCGTCGTGCCGGTCAGGTTCAGGGTCAGGTTGCCCGAGGCCGCGCCGTTACCGTACGTGATCGTCGGCAGCGTGATCGGGCCGGTCACGGTGGCGCCGGTCGAGTCCGTTTGCGACACGAGGCTGCCCGACGAGTTGAACGTGAGCGTGCCGATCGGGCCGGTGCCGACCTGGGTCGTGCCGTCGACCGAGGCGTACACGGTCCAAGTGGCATTGTTGGTCGTGGTGTCGACGCTGGTCTTCGTGAAGTACAGGTTGACGTCGTGGGAATTGCCCAGCGAGTCGTAGACTTTCAGCGATGTGGCGTTGGTGTACGAGTTCGGATCGGTGATCGAGAACGGCGTGGTGTTGACTGCGCTGCGCGAGTCGAGATTGAACTGACCCGTGATCTTGCTGGTCGCCGTGGGCGCCAGATCGCCCGTCGGGATCTGCAGGTCGACCGGCGAGACGCTGTTGATGATGCCGTTCGGGCCCGCCAGATAACCGGTCAGGTGATCGCCGTTCGAGTTGACGATGTAGCCGTTCTTGTCGAGCGAGAACTGGCCGTTGCGCGAGTAAGCAATGGTGCCGTTGTTCGAGACGCGGAAGAAGCCGTTGCCCGAGATCGCCAGGTCGAGCTGGCGGTTCGTGACCGTGATGTCGCCCTGCGTGAACTGCTGGGCGACGGCGGCCACGCGCGTGCCGATACCGACGGTGTTGTTGCCTGCGCCGAACAGCGAGTTCGCGTAGATGTCGGCGAACTGCGCCTGACCCTGCTTGAAGCCGACGGTGGCCGCGTTGGCAACGTTGTTGCCGACGACGTCCAGGTCCTTGGAAGCGGCGTTCAGGCCGCTCAATCCGGTCGAAAAGGCCATGTGTTACTCCTGAAATTCGGTTGTCGACGACACCTGTCGCGACGAAAACGATTCAAAAACGAGAAAGAGCTTGCGTCGTGTCGGGTCAGAGAATTTCGCGCACGTCGGAGAGCTTGATGTTCGAGCCCGTACCGACGTTGAGCAGCGGCGAGCCGGTCGTGCTAGCGACCACGCTCTGCACCTGTGCGTACGAGAGCAGCGTCGGCGTGATGGCTTTGCCGTTGGCCGTTGCCGTCACGCTCAGCGTGTACTTGCCATCGGCCACGTCGACACCCGCGTCGTCCTTGGCGTCCCAGGTGAGGGCCTGCACGCCGGCATCCAGCGCACCCGCGTTGACAGTGCGAATCGTCTTGCCGGTGCTGTCCTTGATCTCGATCTTCACGGTGTCGGCATCGCTCGGCAGCTCGAAGCCGAACGGCGTGGCCGTCTTCGTGACGGTGCCGTCGTCGGCCTTGGTGCTGCCCACGCCGATGTTGGTGCCCGGAATCAACACGCCCTTGCCGACCAGCGCCGCCGCTTGCAGGCTTTGCGTCGAGTTCAGTTGCGAGGTGACGGACGAGAGTGTCGTATTCAACTGGGTGATGCCCGAGACCGTGCTGATCTGCGCGAGCTGCGAGGTCACCTGCGAGTTGTCCATCGGGTTGAGCGGATCCTGGTTGTTCATCTGGGCGACGAGCAACTTGAGGAAGCTGTTCTGCAGATCGTCTGCGCTGCCGGCGGACGACTTCGAACTGCTGCTGTTGGCAGTTCCGTTGATCGAGTCGAGAAAGTTCTGCGAGAAATTCGCAGCGTTCGACGTATTGATGCTGGCCATCTGTCTGGTCTCCGCGCGGCCCCTTACTGGCCGACCGTGAGGGTTTTGAGCATGAGCGTCTTGGCGGTGTTGAGCGCCTCGACGTTGGCTTGATACGAACGGGAGGCGGAGATCATGTTGACCATCTCTTCCACCGGATTGACGTTGGGCATGGTGACGTAACCCTGCGCGTTCGCCGCCGGGTTCTTGGGGTCATACACCGTCTTGAGCGGCGACGGGTCTTCCACCACGCCGGCGACCTTCACGCCGCCCACGTCGGTGCCCGTCACCGGGTTGACCTGAAACACGACCTGCTTGGCGCGGTACGGCTGACCATCCGGGCCGGTCACCGACTCGGCGTTGGCCAGGTTGCTCGCCGTCACGTTCATGCGCTGCGACTGGGCAGTCATGGCGGAGCCGGCGACGTCGAAAATGCTCATGAGTGGCATGGCGCTTACCCTTGATTCGTGATGGCTGTCAGCATCGTCTTGATCTGGCTGCTCAGGACCGTGAGGCCCGTCTGGTAATGCACGGCGTTATCGGCGAAGTTCACTCGCTCGGCGTCGAGTTCGACCGTGTTGCCGTCGACGCTTTGCTGATAAGGCACGCGGTAAAGCAGTTCCGGGCCGCCCATCGGCGGGGCCGTGGTCGCGGCACGCGCGGCGATGTGGCGCGAGGAGGTACGTGTGAGCGACACGCTCGACTCGCTGGCGATCTGCTGCTGCGCGCCGCGCTCGACGGCCTGATTCAGGGCATTGTTGAAATCGAGGTCGCGCGCCTTGTATCCCGGCGTGTCCGCGTTGGCGATGTTCGACGAGATCACTTCCTGGCGATAGGCGCGCATCGACAGCGCCTGCTGAGAAAATCGCAATGCCGCGTCCAGTTTGTCCATGATCTCGTCTCGCTGATGCTTGCCTTGATGCCAGGTACTTGGGTGATGCACAAGAAGCTGTGCCCCGTGCGGTCGCGCGCCGGGCCCGGCTCAGTCTCGTGGCGCGCTGATGCGCCTTGACTGACGGGCGTCGCGCTGTGCGCAGACGGGATGTCCTGCCGGGTCCGGAAAAAATAGGGACCTTTTGGCATGCTTTGCATCGTATGCGTACCCCCCTCGATTCAATCGGAGGAATAGGCAGGAGATTGACCGCCATTTCGGGCCATGCCCGGTCGCGGACATCTCTAGAATGGCTTCCTGACGGCATCGGGCGGGGTTCGCCCCCCAGGCAAAGGAACACTGCCCGGTGCCGTCGGCTTCACAGCTTGAAGTGGGTTGAGTGCCGGCTACCCCGTGGTTCCCCCGGGCGGCGGCCGCTAGGAGAGTGAGCATGGCAGGCAAATCCGACGACCGACTCGTCGACGCCCCGCGCACGCACGGCGTGCAGCGGCACGGCCTGCGCACGCGCCTTCGATCGGGGCTGCTCGCGGCCGCGTTCTCAACGCTCTCGACGTTCACGACCTTCGGCGTGGGCTTGGGCCTCGGTCTGGGCCTGACGCTCGTCTCGGCCGCTTCGGCTCACGCGGCCCCCCAGAATGCAGGGGTCGCCACCGATCCCGCCGCACAGAACCTCGGCAACACGCTTGGCCCCAGCGCCATTGTCATTCCCGGCAACAATGCCGCCGCCGGCGGTGTCGCGTCGAATGTGCCGAACATGGTGCGCCCGGTAGCGACGGTGAACGCATCAGTGCAACCGACCGTGCAGCCGTCTTCACAGCAAGCCGCCGTCCTGGTTCCGCAGAGCTCCGGCGCTCAGAATTCCCAGTACCAGAATCCCCAGATCATCCGCCAGACGGCCGAACGTTTCCTACGCGAGCAGACGACCGGCCTGCCCGGACAGGTCAACATTACCGTCGGCGAATCGGTCTCCGACCACATGCCGGCCTGCACGGCGCTCGAACCGTTCCTGCCCCCGGGGGCCCGCCTCTGGGGCTCGACGAGCGTCGGCGTGCGTTGTGCGGGCGAACGGCCGTGGACGCTGTATCTACAGGCACGCGTGAGCATCAACGCAACCTACTTCGTCGCCGCCCGCCAGATCAACCCGGGTGAGACGATCTCGGCGACCGATCTCTCGCCGCGCCAAGGCGATCTCACGCTGCTGCCGCGCACGGTGGCCACCGATGCCGGCCAGATCGTGGGCACGGTGGCGGTGAACCGCATTACGTCCGGCCTGCCGATCCGCTCCGACCTGCTGCGCAGCGCGATTGCCGTACAACAAGGACAAACCGTGCGGGTCGTCTCGCGCGGATCCGGATTTGAAGTGAGCACGGAAGGCCAGGTGCTCACACGCGCGAGCGCGGGTGATCCCGTGCAGGTGCGCACCCGCGCCGGACAAGTCGTCAGCGGCACGGTGAAGACAGGAAAAAATGGCAACGTCGAAGTCGAAGTTGCACTATGAGTGATTACTCACTATCGTTAAGTATTCGCTGAATCACCCGGGCACTTGAACTGGTAACAGGATGTTACTTGCCTAAAGTTATGGCGGATAATGCCGTTACACAGGCAGGTTTCTGGGGAAAGCACATGAAAATCGAACCACCCGCCAATCCGTTGAGTGGCGTCGGCGCGGGCAAGGCGACGACCGATCGCGCGACTTCCGGCGCTGTGAGCGCCGACACGAATGCTGCAACGACTGCGAATGTCGGCGGCGGTGCGAGCGTGAGCACGAGCGCGTTGTCGTCGGAGATGCGCGCGTTGCAGGAAGCACTGGCACAGACGGGCACGGCGGATATCGACGTTGCAAAAGTGGCGTCGATCAAGGCGGCCATTGCCAACGGCCAATTGGTGATCGACACCTCCAAGATTGCGGACGGTCTCATTGCGACCGCGCGCGATCTGCTCTCTGCGCAATCGAAGTAAGCCATGACCACTGAAGCCCTGTTGAACGCCCTGTCTGCCGAGACGACTGCCATTGGCACGTTTTCGGCGTTGCTCGGGGAAGAACAGCAGGCTTTGGTGAGCGGCACGCTGGATGCGTTGCCGGAGTTGACCGAGCGCAAAGGGCGCGCGGTCGCCGAACTTTCTGCACTCGGTCGCGAACGCGATGCGCAGTTGCAGGCGCTGGGCTTCACGCCGGACGAAGCGGGTGCAGCGGCCGCCGCGGCGACCGATTCCCGCATCGATACCGCGTGGAAGGCACTGCTCGCGGCTGCCGGTGAAGCCAAGCGGGCCAACGACACGAACGGCCTGCTCATCAATACGCGCCTGACCTACACGCAACAAGCCCTTAACGTACTCTACGGCCCGGGCAACAACGCTCCGCTCTACGGCCCCGACGGCCGTACCACGCCGCGCTCCAGCGGTGGAAGTGTGACGGCTTAAGCGCTGTCAGATCATCCTCAACGACATCGGGCACGGCTTCGTCGTCGATCAGCATTTCTCTGCATTGAGAGGCCGCTCTCGCTTATCAAACGGATCCGTGCTGGTCGCCTGACCGGGTATGCGCACGCAATACAGCCCACTAGCTGTTTGGATCCGTTCTATCCGTGATCCATCGGGTCGGATATAACTGGAAACGGCACCCACGGACTGAGGGCCTTGGCCAATTACGGCATCAAACGCTTGCGCGACTGGGTTAGGAATACCACCCACCGCTGTCGGCATGTGATCGCCCGCTGCGTGGGATTGCCGTGTCACTGCCTCTTCCGCAGTGCCGGATTTTTGTGGCTCGTCGTCGGATCTGACAAAAGACGTCACCGATTCTCGCCAATCGAGCAAAGTCGATGTGAGGTCAGTCTCGGCGTCGGCCATTCCCCGCTCCGGCGAGGACGACGGATCGGTGACGTGTTTATTAACCTGATTGACTCACAGCACGTCTTGTCGGTGCGTCTACGAAAAAGACTGTCAGCGCCCGGGACTCGCCGTGAAGGCTCGAACGCCCGGTCCGTTGCGTCAGCGATAAGATCACCGCCGAATGAAGCAAGACGGATATCGCGACGCCGACAACAAGCGCCATGTGTCGACGCCACCCTCTCTGCATACCCCAGCCTGACGTTTGGCCCACCAGTGAGGTTCGGGCCGGAGCACCGAGCATAGCCCCACATGAGCAAGATCAGAGTTGAGACATTTCCGATAAGTATCGATGCCTATTTCGACGTCTGCGGCCGACTTTGCGAGAGTCCATACGTTTTGAGAACGTGCCCCAAAATCCGACTGAAGTTGAATGACCGACTCGACGAAGTGGCCGCACCCGTGGCTTAGTGCACCCAATGCACAAAGAAAACCCCTCGATCGCGTCTTGATTCGAGGGGTTTGGTTGTGACTCGGTATCGCTAGTTCGCCGACGTCCAAGCCTTCTCACGCAGCGTCGCACGCAGGCGTGAAATCGCCTGGCTGTGCAACTGGCATACACGCGACTCGCTGACTTCGAGCACCGCGCCGATTTCGCGCAGGTTCAGACCCTGCTCGTAGTACAGGCTCATCAGGAGCTTCTCTCGCTCCGGCAGGTGATCGATGGCGTCGACCACACCGCCACGCAGGCCTTCGTCGAGCAACATCGTCAGGGGATCGGCGCCCGGGTCCGCGCAGATGCGGTCGATGAACGGCTCTTCATCCGCCGCTTCGAAATCTTCGTAGTAGATCAGCTGGCAGCCATGCACGTCCTGCAACATCTGCTGATATTCGGTCAACCCGATGGACATCTCGCCCGCAATCTCGCTCTCGGACGGCCCACGCCCGAGCCGCTGCTCCAGCCGCTGCACCGCCTTCTCGATCTCGCGCGCCGTCTTGCGAATGCCGCGCGAAGCCCAGTCCAGCTCGCGCAATTCGTCGAGCATCGCTCCGCGAATGCGCTGGCTCGCATACGTTTCGAACTGCGCGCCCTGCGTCTCCTGATACCGGTTCGCCGCATCGAGCAGCCCCAGCATGCCGGCCTGAATCAGGTCTTCCAGCTCAACGCTGGCCGGCAGCTTTGCCATCAATTGCAGCGCCAGGCGGCGCACCAACGGCGCGTATTGGGTCAGCGTGTCGTTCGTGTCGACCTTCCCGCGCGCGGTATACATGTTTCCCTCCGCTTCCTCTCGACGCGTACCGTGCCGCTCAGGCCGTGTGCGCGCTCATCGCGCCCACGCCATGCGCCATCTCACCACCGCGATCACCGCCGATATCCCCGATCCCCGCCGGTCCTGTCTCGCGAATCGCCAATGGCCAATGCATCACCTGCGCCGCCAACTGACGATACGCGACTGCCGCCGGCGCCATCGGGAAAGCATCGACCACCGCGCGCGTGAGTTGACGCGCGCGCACGACCTGACGATCCGACGGCACATGGCCCGCCAACTCCAGCGACACCGCCAGATAACGGCTCGCCGTCGTGGCAAGATTGCGGCACACCACACGCGCTTCCATATCCTCTGCGCGGTTCACGACCACCCGGAACTGGGCAAGCGCATATTCGAAATGCGCCTGCTTGATCCACGAGTACGCCCCCGTGATCGACGCCGGCTCGCGCCCCAACACGACGACCACGTCGTGCGCATGGGCCGCCAGCGGACTCAACACGCCGCCCGCATGCGTACAATCGACGACCACGACATCAGGCTCTCCCGACGTCAACACCGGCAGCGAGCGCTGCGGATCGATCCGCTCGGGATGGCGATGCGCCACCGGCACCAGCACCACGTTGTCGCGCGTTTGCACACGCACCATGTCAGGCGAAACCCGCCCGGCAATCACGTCGTGAATGTCGCCGCGCAGCGGCAGGCCGAGCGCCGGCGCCGCATGGCCGCTCTCGTCGGCCAGCACGACGTCCTGACCATGGTGGGCCAGCGCACTGGCCAGATTCAGGGCAACACTCGTCTGACCGGCTTCAGGCGCACTCCCCACCACCGCGACGATACGCGTGGTATGGCGCGCCACCAGACGGCGCAGTCCCTCCGCTTGATCGAGTACGAGTTTAACCAAAGCAGGCCTCGCCTGAAGGTTGAGCGGGCGCAAACAGCCCGCTGTAGTTGGGATCGACCCCGCGCACCACGGCCGGCAAGTCTTCCTCGGACGGCACGAACGGCGACCCCGTCACCGGCGCAGACAGCGCCGTGTCGATCAGGAATTGCCGGTCCGCCACGTGCAGATTTTCGGGCACGCGCTGTCCCGTGGAAACGTAATGCACCGGCAAACGGTGGCGAATCACCGTATCGAGCACCGAGCCGAGATTGGTCGTCTCGTCGAGTTTCGTCAGAATACACCCGGCCAGATCGCCACCGCCCTCGGCGCTGGCACTGCGATAGGCATGCACCACTTCATTGAGCGTGTCGCCATGGCTCGTGGCATTGAGCAACAGCAAACGCTGCACCGGCGTCTCGGCGCCGCACAGCATCGCGACCTGCTCGGGCACCGTGCGATCGCGCTGACTCATGCCGACCGTGTCGATGAGCACCATGTGCTTGTTGCGCAGCTCGGTGAGCGCCAGACGCAGGTCCGTCGCGTCCTTCACCGCGTGCACCGTGACACCGAGGATCTTGCCGTAGATACGCAGTTGCTCGTGACCGCCGATACGATAGCTGTCGGTGGTGAGCAGCGCGAGCTTCTCCGCGCCATGCCGCATCACGCAACGCGCCGCGAGCTTGGCCGTGGTCGTGGTCTTGCCCACGCCGGTGGGCCCCATGAGGGCGTACACGCCGCCGCGATCCATCAGTTCGTCTTCGTTCGGCATGATGGGCAGGTTGCGCTTGAGCGCATTCTTGACCCAATCGAGCCCGCTGTCACGGTCGCTGCCCTCAGGCAGATGTTCGAGCAACGCACGCCCGAGTTGCGCCGAAAAACCCGCTGCGAGCAACGTGCGCAGAATCTCGCCTTGCGCGGGAGAGCGACGCTGCTTGTCGTTCCACACCAGCCCTGCCACCTGCTCTTCGAGCAGTCCGCGCATGCTTTGCAGCTCGCCCATCATCGACTGTGCGAATGCGCTTGCCGCCGCCATGTCGTTGGCGGCCGTCGTCTGCGCAGCCGCTGTCGGCACGGTGGCGGCCGGACGGGGACGCGGACGATGCGTGGGCATGTCGCCGCCGGCGAGCGCATCGAGATCCTCTTCCGCCAACGCCACGATTTCGACGCCGTTGGCGACCGAACGGTTGGACAACACGACCGCATCGGGTCCGATTTCCTCGCGAATCTGGCGCAGTGCGTCGCGGCACGTGCCCGCAAAGAATTTCCGAATCTTCACGCTTGACCTCCGATGAGTGCCGTCATTTTCACGTTACGGGTATCTGGCACTTCCGCATACGACAAAACCTTGAGCTGCGGCAGGCTGCGGCGCAGGAAGCGCGAGAGCAGCGAACGCAGCGGATGTTGAACCAGCAATACCGCCGGCAGGCCCTGGCGCTCCTGACGCGCCACCGCTGCCTGGGTTTCACGCAACAGCGTGTCCGCAAGGCCCGGCTCCAGGCCGGTGCCACCGCCGGCGGACAACGCCTGCGTAAGAATTCTCTCGAGATTGGCGTCGAGCCCCACCACCTCCAGATCGCCACTGCCCGGGAACACGCTCTGCGTGATCGCCCGACCGAGCGACAGGCGCACCAGCGCCGTGAGATCGTACGGATCCTGCACGCGCGCGCCGTGCTCGGCGATGGTGTCGATGATGGTACGCATGTCGCGAATCGGCACCTGCTCTTCGAGCAGGTTCTGCAACACCTTCTGCAACGTGGTGAGCGCGATGGTCTTCGGCACGAGATCTTCGATGAGCTTCGGCGCGTCCTTGCCGATGCGCTCGATGAGCTGCTGCACTTCCTGCCGTCCGAGCAACTCGTGCGCGTGGGCGTTGATCAGGTGGTTCAGGTGGGTTGCGACCACGGTGCCCGCATCGACCACCGTGTAACCGTAGGCCTGCGCCTGATCGCGCTGGCCCACGTCGATCCACGTTGCGGGCAGCCCGAACGCCGGGTCGCGCGTCGGCGTGCCTTGCAACGGCGCACTCACCTGCCCCGGATCGATCGCCAGCAACTGACCCGGATAGGCTTCGCCTTCGCCAATGATCACGCCTTTGAGCGTGATGCGATATTGATTCGGCCGGAGCTCCAGATTGTCGCGAATGTGCACCACCGGCGCGAGGAAACCGATTTCCTGTGCGAATTTCTTCCGGATGCCCTTGATACGCTTGAGCAGTTCGCCGTCCTGATTGCGGTCGACGAGCGGAATCAGACGATAGCCGACTTCCAGCCCCAGCGGGTCGACCAGCGCCACGTCGTCCCACGACGCTTCGGCCACTTCGGCCGGCGCCGCTGCGGCCACCGGCGTGGGACGCGTCGCCTGCACCTTGGCGGCTGCCGCCTTGCGGAACTGCCAGCGGGCCAACGCGCCGAGGCCCAGTGCGAGCACCAGGAAGGCGAAATGCGGCATGCCGGGAATCAGCCCCATGAGGCCAAGAATCGCAGCGGTAATGCCAAGCACCTGCGGGTTGCTGAACAGTTGCGAGACGACTTGCTGGCCGACGTCTTCGTCGGTGGCGACCCGCGAGACGACGACACCGGCGGCCGTCGAGATCACCAGTGCCGGGATCTGCGCCACCAGACCGTCACCGATGGTCAGCAGCGTGTAGTTCTTGGCGGCCGTGCCGAGATCCAGATTGTGCTGAACCACCCCGACGATCAGCCCACCGATGATGTTGATCAGCATGATCAGCAAGCCCGCAACGGCGTCGCCGCGCACGAACTTCGAGGCGCCGTCCATCGAGCCGTAGAAATCGGCTTCCTGCGCAATCACGGCGCGGCGCTTGCGCGCCTCCTCTTCGCCAATGAGACCGGCGTTCAGGTCGGCATCGATGGCCATCTGCTTGCCGGGCATGGCGTCGAGGGTAAAACGCGCCCCCACTTCGGCGATACGGCCGGCACCCTTCGTAATCACCATGAAGTTGATGACCACGAGGATGATGAACACCACGATACCGACGGCGTAGTTGCCGCCCACCAGGAAGTGCCCGAACGCCTCGATCACCTTGCCTGCGGCGTCCGGACCGGTGTGCCCTTCGAGCAGCACCACGCGGGTGGAGGCCACGTTCAGCGATAGGCGCAACAGCGTGGAGAACAGCAGCACGCTCGGGAACGCCGCGAAGTCGAGCGGCTTTTGCGTGTACATGCTCACGAGCAGCACCATCACGGCCAGCGCAATGTTGAACGTGAACAACAGATCCAGGATGAACGGCGGCAGCGGAAGGATCATCATGCCCAGAATCATGATGATCAGCACCGGCGCGGCGAGCGACTTCAGATTGCCCCCAAGGAGCATCTGCGAGGTGCGCAGCAGCTGGTTCGCGCGTGGGTTCAGGTTCATTCGTTACACTCGTTTCGGCCCGAGACGCCGGGGCGTATCGAGCTCGGCCGGCACCGGCAGATCCGACGGGGTCATCGGCTCGACGCCGCCCTCGGTACGCCAGCGGCGAAGCTGGAAGACCCACGCCAGTACTTCGGCCACGGCCGTGTACAGCGTGGCCGGGATTTCATGCCCGATTTCCACGTGACGGTGCAGCGCGCGTGCGAGCGGCGGGGCCTCGAGAATGGGAATGCGATGCTCCGCCGCCATCTCGCGGATACGCTGCGCGACCAGATCGGTGCCCTTTGCGAGCACGCGCGGCGCGCGCATGTTGTCCTTGTATTCGAGGGCGACGGCAAAGTGCGTCGGGTTCGTCACGATCACGTCGGCCTTGGGCACGTCCTGCATCATGCGACGGCGCGCCGCCTGACGCTGCAACTGACGAATGTGCGCCTTGACGTGCGGATCGCCCTCGGTCTCCTTGTTTTCCTGACGCACTTCCTCTTTGGTCATGCGCAGCTTCTTGTAGTGCTGCCAGAGCTGGAACGGAATATCGATGGCCGCGACCAGCAGCAGCGACGCCACGATGAATGCGCAGCACACCACGATCATTTCGCCGACATACGGCAACGCCGCACGCGGCGGCTGGGTCATCAGCCCCATCACGGCGTCTTTGTCGCGCGCAATGGCCCAGTAGGCCACCGCCCCCACGAGCACCGTCTTGGCCACCGCCTTGACCAGCTCGATCAGGCCCTGCGTCGAGAACATGCGGCCCAGCCCCTTGAGCGGGTTCAGACGGCCGAAGTTGGGCGCGAGCGACTTGGTCGTGAAGAGCCACCCGCCAAGCGCCATGGGCGCCACGATCGCCGCGATCACCAGCACGCCGAACAACGGGGCGATGACCATGAGCGCATCGGCGCCCGAATGGGCAGCGTTGGAGAGCATGCGATGCGTATCGAGCGCCGTGCCCGGCTCGAACTGCATGCCATGGCGCATCAACTGAGCGAAGCCTTGCGAGATACGGTCGGCCGTCATCCACATGCCGGCCACGCCTGCGGCCAGCAAAGCGAACGTCGAAAGCTCGCGCGAACGCGCGACCTGACCCTCCTCGCGCGCCTTTTCAAGGCGCCGGGGGGTCGGTGATTCCGACTTTTCGAGATCGCTTTCCTCAGCCATGCCCTATCCACAGCGGGCGGACGAACCCACCCTATCGCGACCGATTATGGCCGTAACCGTCAAGTCACAAAGGGGGGAATAGAGGCGGGATTGGGCGGTAATTCATGACAGCGTGCGCCGCCATGCCGTGGGCGTAGGGAAAAGCGCTCGCCGAACGGCACACCGCCAGCCGGCATTCGCGGCTGGCGGCGGGAAAACAGCGGCGTCGCGCAGACGCTGCGCGACTCGGCCGGGCGTCAGAAACCGAGGCTGGCGAGCAGGTCGTCGACCTGCCCCTGATCGGCCACGATGTCGGTGCGACCTTCCTTGTTGATCTGCGGCCCGTTGAGCAGCGAATCTTCGGCTTCCTTGCGTTTTTCGGGCGGGATATTCTCGAGCAGCGTCTGGAGCAGATGCTTTTCGATCTCCTGCACCACATCCATGACCTTCTTGATGACCTGACCGGTCAGATCCTGGAAGTCCTGCGCCATCATGATTTCCATCAGATGGTTGTTGGTCGCGCGGGTATCGTCCGGCACGCGGCGCAGGTAAGTGCGGGTCTCGGTGACGAGCTGGCGCGCGTCTTCGAGTTCGAGCGGCTGGTCGAACCACTTGGCCCAGCGCGCGTCGAGTGCGGTGGCGTCCGCTTCGAGACGATCCTGAATCGGCTTGGCCAGTTCAATGGCCGTCAACGCCCGCACCGCCGCCTGTTCGGTCATGGTGGCGACGTAGTTCAGGCGGTCGCGCGCATCCGGAATGGCGGTAGCGGCCTGTTCCAGTTGCTTGTCCAGACCGAGTTCGCGCAAGTTGTCGCGCAACATGCGGGTCAACTGCCCGATGCGCATGAGCATGCGCTCGGCCGGATCCGCCTCGCCGGTCACATAAGCGCCGTTGGGCTCATCCGGCCATTCCGTGCTCGACTCGTGGGTCACGTTCAGGCCCCCGTTTTTTCCATTTTCTCGAAGATCTTGCCCAGCTTCTCATCGAGGGTCGCGGCCGTGAACGGCTTGACCACGTACCCGCTCGCACCGGCCTGGGCGGCAGCGATGATGTTCTCCTTCTTGGCTTCGGCCGTCACCATCAGCACCGGCAGGTGCTTCAGGTTCGGATCGGCGCGAATCTGCTGGAGCATCGTCAGACCGTCCATGTTCGGCATGTTCCAGTCGGACACCACGAACTCGAAACTGCCGCCGCGCAGCTTGGCCAGCGCCGCCGCTCCGTCTTCCGCTTCGTCCACATTGGAGAAACCCAGCTCCTTGAGCAGATTTCGCACAATGCGGCGCATCGTCGGAAAATCGTCGACGACGAGGAATTTCATGTTCTTATCAACCATCATCACTCCAATTCTGCCGGCCCCCCGCGGGGGGCCGACGCTATTCAGGGGCAAATTCCGCCGTCACTCAGTGCCCTGAGTGTGGACGCAAACCGTCGCGGACCATACGGCGAAAAAACGCCAAAAACCGAACTATACCCGTTGCGTGCGTTCGCCGAATTTCGCGACCTGATGAAGCACTTTTCGGGCCATCTCGTGCAACGGCACCACTTCCTCCGCGCCGCCCATCGCAATGGCCTCGCGCGGCATGCCAAAGACGATGCAGCTCGCTTCGTCCTGGGCGAAGGTGTGTGCCCCGGCGCGGCGCATCTCGACCAGGCCTGCCGCACCGTCGCGGCCCATGCCCGTGAGGATCACGCCAATGGCGTTGCGTCCGGCGTGCACGGCTGCGGAGCGAAACAATACATCGACCGACGGCCGATGTCGATTCACGGGCGGCGCCGGATCGAGCACCGCCACGTAGTTCGCACCACTGCGCGAGAGCTGCAAGTGGGTGTCGCCGCCCGGTGCAATGTAGGCGTGCCCCGGCAACACACGCTCACCGTGCTCGGCCTCCTTGACCGTAATGCGGCACAGCCCGTTCAGGCGTTGCGCAAACGATTTGGTAAAGCCTGCCGGCATGTGCTGCGTGATCAGAATGGCCGGCGCGTCCGGCGGCATCGGCACCAGCACTTCGCGAATCGCTTCGGTGCCACCCGTGGACGCACCGATGATGATCAGCTTTTCCGTCGAGACGAGCGGATTGCGCAGCATCGGTGCGGCTTCGACCGGTGCGGGCGCGGCGCTCTTGGGTGGCGCGCTGCGCACCCGGGCGCGTGCGGCCGCCCGAATCTTGTCGGCGATCATCTCGCCATACTCCAGCATGCCGTCCCGGATCCCGAGACGCGGCTTCGTCACGAAGTCGACCGCGCCGAGTTCGAGCGCACGCATCGTGACTTCCGAGCCGCGCTCGGTCAGCGACGACACCATGAGCACCGGCATCGGGCGCAGGCGCATGAGCTTCTCGAGGAAGTCCAGCCCGTCCATGCGCGGCATTTCGACGTCCAGCGTGAGCACGTCGGGGTTGTGTTGCTTGATCAGGTCGCGCGCCACGAGCGGGTCGGGTGCGGTCGCCACTACGGTCATGTCCGGATGCGCATTGATGATCTCGGTCATCAGGCTGCGCACGAGTGCGGAATCGTCCACGCACAGGACTTTGATTGGTTCGCTCAAGCCTCCTCCATTTTTCGGTTGTCAGGCCCCGGCCGAGGCTTGGCATTTCTGGCCGGTGGCGCAAAGAGTTCTACGGAGCCCCGTACTTCGCGTGCGCGCAAACGCTGCGCGTACGCCTGTTCCCGCTGAACGATGGCCGGATCGCCCCGGTCGCCCAGCTTCTTGACCATCACCCGCCCGGTGCGCGGTAAAAAGCACACCTTGCGCGGATGCGGTCCGAGCAGATCCTGCGCCGTCACGCGAATCTGCTCCATCTCGAGATAACGCAACACGAAGTTCGCGTTGCGATCGCCGATATTCAGTGTGGTCATGCCCGCGAGCACCGCGCCGCCGCCGAAGACTTTCGCCTCCAGACGCTCGCGCCGCGCCCCGAGCTTGATCAGCTCGTTGATGAGCATTTCCATCGCATAGGCGCCATAGCGCATGGATGCCGAGAGTAGCCGATCGCGCTCGCTCTCGCCATCGTCGGGCAGCATGAAGTGGTTCATGCCGCCGATGCCGGTCACGGTGTCGCGCACGCAGGCGGCAACACACGAGCCGAGTACCGTGACGAGCATGATGTCTTCGGTCGTGACGAAATACTCGGACGGCAGCAACTTCACCGCCTGCGTGTTGAACGCATTGTCGAAGTAGTGATTCGTAGCCAATGCTTCGGCCAGTGGCTGTGTCATGTCACGCTCCCCGCGCACCGGCACTGGCCAGTTCGTACACGGTCTGCCCGCGCAGCCGGAATGCCCGGCTCACATAGGTGAAGTTCTCCGAGTGACCGGCGAACAGCAGGCCATCCGGTTTGAGCAAGGGGACGAAACGCTCCAGAATGCGCGCCTGCGTGGCCTTGTCGAAATAGATCATCACGTTGCGACAGAAGATGACGTCGAACGGGCCGCCGATCTGCCACGAGGGCGCGAGCAGGTTCAGCGGCTCGAACGTGACCAGTTGTTGCAGCTCGGGCCTCACCTTGATCTTGCCCGAGTTGGCGCCCGTGCCGCGCAGGAAATGCTTGCGCAGTTGTTCCTGTGTGAGCTTGCCGGTCTGTTCGCCGTTGTAGACGGCGGCCGACGCGCGCGCGAGCACCTGGGTGTCGACGTCGGTCGCGAGCACCGTGGCATTGGGCCGCGAGCCGAGTGTGTCGACGAGCGTCATCGCTATCGAATAGGGCTCTTCGCCGGTCGAAGCCGCGCAGCACCACACCGAAATCGGTTTGGCGCGATTGCGCACGAAGTCGGCAAGCAGCGGGAAGTGATGCGACTCCCGGAAGAACGACGTGAGGTTCGTCGTGAGCGCGTTGGTGAACGACTCCCATTCGCTGTCGCCGGTGTCGGCTTCGAGCATGTCGAGGTATTCGGTGAAGCTCGTCATGCCCAGCGCCCGAAGACGTCGCGCGATGCGGCTGTACACCATCTCGCGCTTGTGTTCGGCCAGCGCGATGCCTGCGCGTTGATAGATCAGGTTGCGAATGCGGCCAAAGTCGGCCAGCGAGAAGGCAAAGTCGCGCTCGCCGGAGAGGGCGGCTCCGCTTGCGCGCGCGAAATCCGCGCTGCGCGAGCCCGCGTCGCCGTCGGAGCCCTGAGCTCCGCGACGCGTCAGATGCGAGGTGTTGCGCGAATCAGTCATGGTTTCTCACTTTGTCACGGCGCACATTGCCTGTCGGCGTCATGTTGGCATCACGCCGCGCGCGCGAGCGGCTGCGGCGTCGGCTCGCGGCGCGTCGCGTGCACTGCGCTCAGGTGGCCGGCGCCGCCCGCTCCCGCCGTCTGGAAGACGGATACCGCAGCGCGCAACTCGTGCGCCTGCGATTCCAGTGCGCCTGCGGCAGCGGCAGCCTCTTCGACCAGCGCCGCGTTCTGCTGCGTGACCTCGTCCATCTGCGTGACGGCACGATTGACCTGCTCAATGCCACTCGACTGTTCGGCGGATGCCGCCGAGATCTCGCCCATGATGTCCGTCACGCGCTTCACTGCCTGCACGATTTCATCCATCGTCTGTCGCTGACGCGCGACCAGCGCCGTGCCGTCCTGCACACGACGCGACGAATCTTCGATGAGCGCCTTGATTTCCTTGGCGGCCGCCGCGCTGCGCTGCGCCAGCGTGCGCACTTCGCCTGCCACCACCGCGAAACCGCGACCTTGCTCACCGGCGCGGGCCGCTTCCACGGCGGCGTTCAGGGCGAGGATGTTCGTCTGGAAAGCGATGCCGTCGATCACGCCGATGATGTCGACGATCTTGGTCGAACTGGCCGAAATGCCGTCCATGGTCTCGCCCACCTGCCCCGACACCTCGCCACCCCGCGTGGCGATCTCGGACGCATTCACGGCAAGCTGGCTGGCCTGCCGCGCGTTGTCCGCGTTCTGACGCACGGTCGCCGTGAGCTGTTCCATCGACGAAGCCGTCTCTTCGAGCGACGCCGCCTGCTGTTCGGTGCGCGCCGACAGATCGGTATTGCCCGCCGCGATTTCATGCGCGGCCGTCGTAATGGACTCCGTGCCCTGACGAATTTGCGAGATGGTCGCGGCCAGCGTGTGCTGCATGCGCTGCATGGCGTACAGAAGGCTGTGCGTGTCGCCAGACGCAAGCGTTACCGGGCTGTGCAGGTCGCCGCTCGCGATGCGATGGGCAATCTCGGCGGCATACTCCGGCTCGCCGCCAAGGCTGCGCTGAACATTGCGAATGATCACGAGCATGGCGACCGTCACCATGCCGCCAACGAGCAGCAGTGCAATGCCGATGCGCACCAGCGAGGCGTAGAAGGCGTCGTCGACATCCTGCACATAGACGCCGCTCATCATGCCCCAGTCCCACGGGGCGAAGTACTTCACGTACGAGACCTTTGCCAGACGCTTTTCGCTGCCAGGCACGCGCCCGTAGTAGTCGACGAAGCCCGACCCCTTGTCCTTGGCCACGCGGGCCATTTCCACAAAGTGCGCCTTGCCGGTCGGGTCCTTGTAGTTGGAGACGTCCTTGTTCACCAGATCGGCAAGCGTGGGGTGCATGAGCACGAACGGCCGGGTGTCGAAGATGACGATATAGCCGTTGTCGCCGTAGCGCATGGCCATCAGGCGCGCCATGGCCTGCTGCTTTGCTTCGTCGACACTGATCTTGCCGGCGGCCGCCTGTGCCGCGTAGTCGCGCACGATGCCGTCTGCGCTGCTCACGACATTCTCCACGGCTGCGCGCCGTTCCGACATCATCGTGCCGCGCTCGTGCCAGGCAGCCCACCCGCCAAGGATCAAAAGTCCCAGCCACATCAGCGCGAGCGCCGACCAGAGTTTTGCCTTGAGACTCAACTGCTTCATGACGTGGGCCCTCCACCACCTGCCGTGCGCGGCGTTGTCATGAGAGACAGTGTGCGCGACGACTTTTGTCTTACCGATTGTTGCGACTTGCCGACACGCGCCCCCGAGTTCCCGGCGGTAAAGCCTTCGCCGGGACAGACGCGTGCTACGTTCCTATAGGTTGCTGCGGTACTGCTGTCGCGAGCGGTCGCGGCGCTCGTATCGAGGCCGCCACCGTCGCGTCATGCTTCATGTTTCCTGCTTCACGCTTCCTGCTTCATGCATGACGCACGATCAAAACGTTTCCCAATCGCCGTTCGCATCGTCCGTGCCGGTACGCGATGCCGCCGGCGCTGCGGCTGCCGGTGCGGGCTTGCGCAGCTGCGCTGCGGGTGCCGCAGGTGCCGTCGATACCTTCGGCGCAGCAGCAGGCGCCGACACTGACGGCGAAGCGGACGGCGCCGCCGCGCGCTTCACGACGGCCGGACGTGCCGCAGGCAGTGCTGCGAGCGCGGGGGCCGCATACCCTGCTGCGGCCTGACTCGCATCTACGCGGAACACCGAGACGGTTGACTTCAGACGGTTGGCCTGCTCTTCGAGCGAACCGGCCGCAGCCGCCGCTTCTTCGACCAGCGCTGCGTTCTGCTGCGTGACTTCGTCCATCTGCGTGATCGCGCGGTTGACCTGCTCGATGCCGCTCGACTGCTCGGCCGATGCCGCCGAAATTTCGCCCATGATGTCCGTCACGCGCTTCACCGCCTGCACGATTTCGTTCATCGTGTGGCCTTGCTGCGCAACGAGCGCCGTGCCGTCCTGCACGCGACGCGACGAGTCTTCGATCAACGCCTTGATTTCCTTGGCGGCCGCCGCACTGCGCTGTGCCAACGTACGCACTTCGCCTGCCACCACGGCGAAGCCGCGACCCTGCTCGCCCGCGCGCGCAGCTTCCACTGCAGCGTTCAGGGCGAGAATGTTCGTCTGGAAGGCAATGCCGTCGATCACGCTGATGATGTCGACGATCTTGTTCGAGCTCGTCGAGATGCCGTCCATCGTTTCGCCGACCTGGCTGGACACCTGACCACCACGCGTGGCGATTTCCGAGGCGTTCACGGCAAGCTGGCTGGCTTGACGCGCGTTGTCCGCGTTCTGGCGCACGGTCGCCGTGAGCTGCTCCATCGACGACGCGGTTTCTTCCAGCGACGCGGCTTGCTGTTCGGTACGTGCCGACAGATCGGTGTTGCCCGCAGCGATCTGCTGCGCGGCCGAGGTGATCGACTCGGTACCCGAGCGCACCTCGGCGACGGTGCGCACCAGACTGTCCTGCATGTGCTTCACGCCCTTGAACAGACGACCGGTCTCGGTGTCGTTCCACACGTCGATGCGCGCCGTGAGGTCGCCGCCGGCAATCTTCTCGAAGTGTTTGATGGCGTCGTTGATCGGGCCGACGATGGCACGCGTGAGCGTGATCTGCGTGACGATGCCCACGATCAGGCCGAGGGCCAGACCGATGCCGACCATCCACATCACCATCGTGTAGCGCGCCTGCGCCGCCAGGTATCGGTCTTCGGCGTTCTTCACCTGCAAGTCCGCCAGCGCGGTCATTGCCTTCGTGTAGTCGGCGAACAGTCGCGGCACGTCCATCACCGTCTTGGCATGGAAGTCGGGAATGTCGCCCGACTCGATCGCCTTGAGGGCAGGCAGAATGCCGTCGTTCGAGACCTTGCCGCGCGCCGCAATCACCGCATCGGCCAGCGCCTTCTCGCCGTCGCTCATCGGCAAGGCGGCGTAGCTGGCCCACGAGTCGTCGGCCTTTTTCAGGTTGTTACGAACGCTGTCGATGGCCGACTTGATTTCGGTCGGGTCGGCGATGAACTCGATACGCGAGAGCGTTACGCGCGCCGCCTGCGTCGAAATCGTGGTCTGGGCGAGAAAGCGCGCCGAGGCCATGTCGTTGGTGTAGATCTCCTGCAACGACGCATTGCTCTGACGCAACGAAACGAGCCCCACCGCAGCGCCGATCACCAGCAGCACCATGAAGAGTCCAAGCGCCAGCGTGAGCCGCGCCCGGATGGTGACATTCTTAAACATAACGACCTCTACCCCGTGAAGACCGGCACGCAGCCGGTATAGCCATCACAACAATCTCGACGCCGACTCGACGTTGATTCGACGTTGATTCGACATTCATCGCACGCTCGCCATCGGCGATTCGTTAAAACTCTTCCCAGTCACCCGCGTCACTGGTTTTGGCGCCCGCCGGGGTTCCCGCCGGTTCGCCAGTCGGTGCCTTGCCACGACGCGCCGCAAGTTGCAGCACCCGGGCATCTTCCTGAGCACTCGGTGCCGCCACCGGTGCGCCTGTCTGCGGGCGACGTGTCGCCGTACGCGTGGCGCCTCCTGCGGCAGCGCGCGCCGGTGCGGCACCTGCTGTCGCGGCCTGCGCCGTCGGGGTCACCTGCGCTGCATGCGCGGCGTTCGCCGTCGCCATCGTGGACTTCGCTGCTGCCTGACGCACGGCCATCGTGTTTTGCTAGGCGTGCGCCTGATGCGCGCTCGGTGCGCCCGCGGCCTGGAACGCGTCGCCGACACGGAAGACGGAGACCGCGTCGCGCAGGCGATGCGCCTGATCTTCCAGCGAACCGGCGGCAGCGGCCGCTTCCTCCACCAGTGCCGCGTTCTGCTGCGTGACCTCGTCCATTTGCGTCACTGCGCGGTTGACCTGCTCGATGCCGCTCGACTGCTCGGCAGACGCCGCCGAAATCTCGCCCATGATGTCGGTCACGCGTTGCACCGCCTGCACGATCTCGTCCATCGTCTTGCCGGCCTGCGCCACGAGGGCCGAGCCGTTTTCGACACGACCGACGGAGTCTTCGATGAGGACCTTGATTTCCTTCGCGGCGGTCGCGCTGCGCTGCGCCAGCGTACGCACTTCGCCCGCGACCACGGCAAAGCCACGACCCTGTTCGCCTGCGCGTGCGGCTTCCACGGCGGCGTTCAGCGCGAGAATGTTGGTCTGGAACGCAATGCCTTCGATCACGCTGATGATGTCGACGATCTTGTGCGAACTCGTCGAAATGCCCTGCATCGTGTCGACCACGTTGCCCACGACCTGACCGCCGCGCGCGGCGATCTCCGAGGCATTCACGGCCAGCACGCTCGCCTGCTTGGCGTTGTCGGCGTTTTGCTTGACGGTCGCCGTGAGCTCTTCCATCGACGAGGCGGTCTGTTCGAGCGAGGCGGCCTGCTGCTCGGTGCGCGCCGACAGATCGGTGTTGCCCGCGGCGATTTCACGCGAGGCGATGTTGATCGATTCAATGCCTTCGCGCACATCGGAGACGATGGACAACAGGCTGTTCTTCATCACCGTGAGGCCGAACAGCAGCTGGCCGATTTCGTCGCGACCGGTGCCTTCGGCCTTGCCCGTGAGGTCGCCTGCGGCGATCTGCTTGGACATGGCGAGCGCCACGCGAAGCGGATGGTTGATCGCGCGGCGCAGAATGCTGCCCAGCAGGAACAGGACCACGATACCGCCGAGCACCGCCGCCACGGTGGCCGCCCGCACGATCGTGTGTTCCTTCTGCGACTGTTGATACAGCTCGGTGGCCTGCGTGAGTTCGAGGCGCGTGAGCGCGTTGAGCTCGTCACGCATCGGGCCGTAGGCCGGCTTCACTTTTTCGAGGTAGGTCTGCTGTGCGCCCTCGGCGGAGCCCACACGCAGCATCTCGACCGTCTTTTGCAGACCGTCGGCCGTAAAACGCTGACGGATCACGTCGAACCGCTCGGCTTGCGCGCGCGTGTTCGCGTCGACCGTCTTCATGTATTCCGCCCACTGGCGGTTGATCTCATCGAGGCTGCCCGCGATTTCGTCACCTGCACGCTTCATCGCGTCGAGGTTGGGACTGCCCACGGCTTCGGCGACCAGCAGCACGTCGCGATCGAGCTTCTGGCCGATGACACCCAGCGTGCTCACCGGCACCATGCCGTTCTGATAGACCTGCAACAGCTTGGTATTGCTGCTCGACACGCCCCACAGACCGAGTCCGCCGACGATGGCGAGCAAGATCGCGCCGAGCACGATGATGCCCGTGAGTCGCGCACGCAGGGTGTCCAGACGCACCCGACGCGCCAGCGCCGCAATGCCACCGCGCTCGACCTGCCCCCCCCGAATGCGCAGATTGCCTGCCTGACCGTTACGGAAGCGCGCGTAGATCTCCTCGGCCTGGGCCGTGGCGCCGGCAGCCGGACGTACGCGCACCGACGTATAACCCACCACGGCATTGTTTTCGAGCGTCGGCGTGACGGTGGCCAGCACCCAGTAGAAGTCGCCGTTCTTGCGGCGATTCTTGACCAGCCCCGTCCACGTGTCGCCGCGCTTGATCGTCTCCCACAGATCGCCGAACGCCTCTGACGGCATGTCGGGGTGGCGAACGATGTTGTGCGGCGCTCCCAGCAGTTCGTCACGCGAATAGCCACTCACCTCCACGAAGGCGGGATTGGCATACGTGATCCGCCCCTTCAGATCCGTCCGAGAGATCAGATACTGATGCTCACCGATGACGAATTCGTTCTGGGTAACGGGCTGGTTATCGCGCACGTGCTCGGTCTCCTTGGACTGGGGTGGATGGGTTATGGTCTGTTAGCAACGCGACGGGTGTCTCGGCCCGCCGTCTTGCGTCATGTCGTCACAGCGTCGGATCAGCTCGCCAGACGCTCGATGAGCGCCATGTCGGCACTGGTCATCAGCTTCTCGATGTCCATCAGGATCAGCATGCGGCCTTCGACCGTGCCCAGACCCGTGATGTACTCGGTGGCCAGCTGCGCGCCGAACTCGGGCGCCGGCTTGATTTCGCCGCGCGCGAGCGTCAGCACGTCGGACACGCCGTCGACCACCATGCCGACCACGCGACCCGCCACGTTCAGAATGATCACGACCGTCTGCGTGTCGTACTCGACGCGGCCCAGACGAAACTTGATGCGCATGTCCACGATCGGCACGATGATGCCGCGCAGGTTGATCACGCCCTTGATGAAGTCGGGCGCGTTGGCGATGCGCGTGACGGCGTCGTAGCCGCGAATTTCCTGCACCTTCAGAATGTCGATGCCGTACTCCTCTTCACCCAGCGTGAAGACGAGAAATTCCTGACCGTCGCCATCGGTCTGCATAGCGCCTGCGTGGCGCGACACGGCCTGCTCTTGCGAAAGGTTGTCCATCTAACGCGTCTCCGACTTCAGTTGAAGATGGTGGCAGCGGCCGAGCGCTGACCGCGCTGGAGCGCCGCCACATCGACGATCAATGCCACACTGCCGTCACCCATGATGGTGGCGGCGGAAATACCGTGAATACGGCGGTAATTGGTTTCGAGGTTCTTCACCACGACCTGCTGCTGACCGACCAGCTCGTCGACGAGCAACGCAAAGCGCCGGCCTTCGGCCTGAAGGATCACGATGATGCCCTGCGTCGGGTCGAGACGCGCGTCGGGTACGTCGAAGGCGCGGTACAACTCCACGAGCGGCAGGTACTCGCCGCGCACCAGCACGACCTGACCCTCGCCGGTCACGGCGCGAATGTCGTCGCGACGCGGTTGCAGCGACTCCATCACGAAGTTCAGCGGCAGGATGAAGATCTCCGGGCCGACCTTGACGGACATGCCGTCGAGAATCGCGAGCGTGAGCGGGAGCACGATACGGATCGTGGTGCCCTTGCCGCGCGTGGACAGAATCTCCACGTGGCCACCCATTTGCTGGATGTTTCGCTTCACGACGTCCATGCCCACGCCGCGGCCGGACACGTCCGTCACCGCTTCGGCGGTCGAGAAACCCGGTGCGAAGATCAGTTGCCAGACTTCCTCGTCCGGCATCGAATCGGACACGTTCATGCCTTGCTGCAACGCCTTGGCGAGGATCTTCTCGCGACGCAGACCGGCGCCGTCGTCGCTCACCTCGATGACGATGTTGCCGCCTTGATGCGCGGCTGAAAGCACCAGTTGGCCGACCGGATCCTTGCCCGAGGCCACACGCAGTTCGGTGGTTTCGATGCCGTGGTCGAGACTGTTGCGCACCAGGTGCGTGAGCGGATCGATGATGCGCTCGATCAGGCTCTTGTCGAGTTCGGTCGCCTGACCGAACGTCACGAGTTCGATCTGCTTGCCCAGCTTGGTCGCGAGGTCGCGCACCAGACGCGGGAAGCGCGAGAAGACGTAGTCCATCGGCATCATGCGAATGGACATCACCGCTTCTTGCAGATCGCGCGCGTTGCGCTCTAGCTGGCCCATGCCGTTGAACAGGCGATCGTGCAGCATCGGATCGAGGCTGCTCGCGGTCTGTGCGAGCATGGCCTGCGTAATCACTAGCTCGCCCACGAGGTTGATGAGCTGGTCGACCTTTTCCACACCCACGCGAATCGAGCTGTTCTCGTGGCCGGCCGCGCCACCGGCTGCCGGCGCGGCGGCGCGCTTTTCGGGCGGGTGATGTGCACCGTTGCCGTTGCCGCTACCGCTGCCGGCGGCTGCCTGCGGTGCCGCAGGCGGCACGACGATCGGCTCTGCCGCAGGCGGCGGCGCGACGATCTCGGGCGCGGGCGCGGCTGCAACGGGGACTTCGATCGGCGCGGAGGCGGTGGCTGTCGTTGCTGCGGTCGCGGCGCTCGATTCAGCCGATTCAGCCGGTGCGGCGAAAATTTCGGCGGTCTGCGCGGGCGCCGATACCGGCGCGGATACCGGCGCGGGTTCCGGGGTTGCGGCAGCGGACGCCGCCGCTGCCGATGCGTCCTGCACGTCGATCTGCGACGGTTCGATCACGAAGCAGCACACGGCGAGAATGTCGTCCGCACCGCAGGTGGTGTCGAGCCACAGGTGCAGGGCATCGCCCACGGATTGACGGCCCGAGACGGTACCGAGGTTGCCCAGTTCTTCCGCGAGCAACGCCTGGTCCTTTTCGCCGACGCCGGTGAGCGTGACCTTCAGGCGCGTCTGGCCCGGGGGCACGGCGCCGCTCGGCGCACCGCTGGCGTCCGTTGCAGATTCGGACGACGCAGACGAGGCAGCGGGTGCAGGCGCCGTCGCGGCAGCGGCCGGTGCCGCCGGTGCCGCCGTCGCTGCGGGCGTGGCCGCCGGCGCCGGTGCGCCGTCGCTTTCCGCGGCAAGTTGCTGCAGCACGGCGCAGATGCGCTTCATGGCCTCGGCGTCGGGTTCACTGGAGGCGCGGTAGGCATTCAACTGTTGATGCAACACGTCTTTGGTTTCCAGGAAGGTATCGACCATCTCGGTGCGCAACTGCAATTCGCCGCGACGCGCGCGATCGAGCAGGTTCTCCAGCAGGTGCGTGGTCTCGGTGAGTGCGGTGAAGCCGAACGTCGCGGCGCCGCCCTTGATCGAATGGGCAGCCCGGAAGATCGCGTTCAGTTGCTCGTTATCGGGCGCGCTGACGTCGAGCGCCAGCAGGAGATGCTCCATCTCCGCGAGCAACTCTTCCGCTTCATCGAAAAAGGTCTGGTAGAACTGGGTGATATCCACCGGTTTCCTCGTCCTAACTTGGTTGTGCCATCGACGCCGTCGACTTCATCGTCATGCGCCTTCGCCGACGAGCGAACCGACCACGTCGACCAGTGCTTCGGGATCGACCGGCTTGATCAGCCAGCCGCTGGCGCCCGCTTCGCGGGCGGCCGTCTTGTAGGCGCCGTCGACTTCCGTCGTCAGCACCAGAATGGGCGTCTCGGCGAACGCGTCGAGCTCGCGCAGCGCGCGAATGAGCGACAAGCCGTCCATGCCGGGCATGTGCTGATCGGTCAGCACCAGATCGAATACGGCGTTCGACGCCAGCGCCAGCGCTTCCTGTCCGTCGCGGGCAGTCGTCACCGCATAGCCGGCTTCGTCGAGCGTGGCCGCCAGAATCTGTCGCATCGACGCGGAATCGTCGACGGCGAGAATCGTGTTGCGATTGGCCTGCATGCGTCTCCTCTTGTCAGTTATCGCGCTGACGCGCCCGGCACCGTGGGGGCTGACGGCGGCGCCGGCGGTGCCGGCATGCCAGGCAGGGCCGGCAGCTCGCCGCTGACTGCGGCGCTCACGGCGTTACTGCCCGCGCCGCGTGCGTTCGCGGCGTCGATTGTCGGTTGATCGACTTCGTGCTTCACCGACTGTTCGGCGCGGCGGTTGAGCACGATGATGCTGATGCGGCGGTTGATCGGGTTGAACGCGTCGTCGCGATCGAGCGGGACGGTCGATGCGAGTCCCACGACACGCAGCACCTTCTCGCCGTCCAGACCACCGGCGATCAACTCGCGACGCGAGGCGTTCGCCCGATCGGCCGACAGTTCCCAGTTGCTGTAACTCTTGTCGCCCTGCGCGTACGCCGTGGCGTCGGTGTGGCCCGACAGGCTGATGCTGTTCGGCACGCCATTGAGCGATTTGCCGATCTCGCGCAGGATGTCGCGCATGTACGGCTGCACCTGCGCACTCGCGTTGGCGAACATCGGTCGGTTCTGGTCGTCGACGATCTGGATGCGCAGACCTTCGGTCGTCACGTCGATGAGCAGTTGCTTGCGGAACTGTCTGAGCGTGGGGTTACTTTCGATCGCTTTCTCGATGCGCGCTTTGAGTTCGCGCAAACGTTGTGCGTCGGCACGCTCGGCCATCTCGGCCGTGGTGGCCTGCCGTGAGCGCACCTGATCGCCTCGCGACTTCTGTCCGTCGGTACGTGTGGTGTCGGCGCCGCCGCCCGGAATCACGCCGGCGTTGTCGGCAGCATTACGTCCGCCCGTGAGCGCGACCTTGAGCGGCGTGCGGAAGTACTCTGCAATGCCGGTCAGTTCCTTGCTGCTCACCGAGCTGAGCAACCACATCAGCAGGAAGAACGCCATCATGGCCGTCATGAAGTCGGCGTAGGCAATTTTCCACGCGCCGCCGTGATGGCCGTGTCCGCCGGCTTTGCGGCGCTTGACGATAATGGGCCGCTCTTCTTTCTCGCTCATTGCACTTGCCCGTCAACGTGACTTGACCTGCCGCACGTGCTCTTCGAGCTCCGCGAACGACGGACGGACGGTGGAATACAGCACCTTGCGGCCGAACTCGACCGAGAGGGCCGGGGCATAGCCGTTCAGGCTGGCAAGCAGCGTGACCTTGATGCACTCGTAGAGCTTGACCGACTCATTGATGCGGTGCTCGATGAGTTGCGCCAGCGGCGAGATGAAACCGTAGGCAAGCAGAATGCCGAGGAAAGTGCCGACAAGCGCCTGGGCAATCAGCGCACCGAGCACGGCCGGCGGCTGATCGGCGGAGGCCATCGTGTGCACAACCCCCATCACGGCCGCCACGATACCGAACGCGGGCATGGCGTCGCCCGTCTTTTGCAGACAATGCGCGGGGACTTCGCCCTCGTGGCGATACGTTTCGATTTCGTGATCCATCAGGTTCTCGATCTCGAAAGCGTTCATGTTGCCGCTGACCATCAGTCGCAGATAGTCGGTGAGAAATTCCATGATGCGCGGCTCGCCGAGAATGCGCGGATATTGCGAGAACACCGGGCTGGACGCCGGGTCTTCCACGTCGCCTTCGATGGCGAGCATGCCGTCCTTACGCGCTTTGGCGAGCAGCACGTACAAGAGCGCCATGAGCTCCATGTACAGCTCTTTGGTGTATTTCGAGCCCTTGAACAGCATCGGCAGCGCTTTCATCGTCGCCTTGATCGCCTTGCTGTTGTTGCCCACCACGAACGAGCCGACGCCCGCGCCACCGATGATCAGCAGCTCGGTCGGCTGAAACAGCGCGCCCAAGTGGCCCCCGCCAATGACGAAGCCGCCAAAGACCGATGCCAGAACGATGATGTAACCAATGACGACAAGCACTGCCGGATACCTCTCGCAAAAATACGTCTACGGAAAATTGTCCTTCCTGTTCAGAGGGCTTAACGGCAGACACGCAGGGAAACTGTAGGGGAGGGATAACCTCGATTCGTCTCAATTCACCTTGGCAGGAAGGCCCGCTCAGGCGGCCAGCGGGGAAATGTCCTTGCCCGGCGCAACCGGCGTCATGGCGGGTGCCACAGCCGGCGCCAGATCGGCAGCGTGCGCGTGCTTGGCTTTTCGGGTCTTGCCCGCGCGCGACGGCGGCTGGCACAGACCGCAAACGTACTGGCCATGCGGTTCATGCGCGTGCGTGACGAAATGACCGCCGCAGCGCGTGCACGGCGTCATCTGCAACATCTTGCTGTCGAAGAAGCGAACGAGCGTCCATGCCCGCGTGAAACCGAGTACGGCTTCCCATCCGTGCAATTCCACGTGCTCCAGATAAAGGCGATACGCCTTCACGATGGCCTCGATGCCCTGGCAGCCGCCGTACTGAACGAGGTGACGGTAAATGTTGTGGAAAAGCGACGAATGGATGTTGGGCAACCAGGTCACGAACCAATCGGTCGAGAACGGGAGCATGCCCTTGGGCGGCGAAGCGCCTTTGAGCTCTTTGTAGAGCTTGATAAGCCGGTCGCGGCTCAGGCTCGTTTCCGCTTCCAGCAACTGGAGGCGGGCGCCGAGTTCGATCAGCTCGATAGCCAATTGGATTTCGCGGGCTTCGAGGACGACGCTTTTGGTACGCATATACAGGCTTCCTGGCAAGTCACGCCCAGCGCCGCCCCGCTAAAAACCACAGGAGGGCGCATGGCGTGCGTCGCGTATGTCGTACGTTCAGCCGATCTGCTCGACGGGCTGGCCCGCGAGAAGAATCGAAGCGTGTGACTGCTGCATACCCACGTCTTTCGCACCGTGCGTGAGGCTGGAGAGAATCACGTGGTCGTCGAATCGAAATCGGCACAGAAGCTGATTCGACCCCGCGAATTTGACGAGTTGAGCGAGTGTGAGACTGCCGAGCACGTCGGCGAGCTGATCGCTGATGCCCAGGCGGAACATTGCCGCCGCGCGATCCTCACGGATCAGGCGCTGAGCCAGGACTAGGTAGGAGAGATTCAACTCACGAATCTCATTCAGTGTTTCGCTGTTTCGCATGCGGCCCCCCGGCGCAATGGATGAATCTGGCGGTACTACTGTCTATTCCCTCGCATTGTGGACAAGGGCGAAAGATAAAGAAATCGGAGAAAAACTACAGAGAGGAGCAAGAAAAGCGGAAGTTTTTTGTAGGAATTTTTCCTACATGAGCGGCGCGCAGGGACCCTACGACGCGCTCGGGGGGAACGTTCGATGACGAAAGCGCTGCGCTTCATGAAAGCGTCACGAAGCTACGCTCTACTACTTGACTGTATTTCGGCGGGCTTCCGCCGAACTTTAGCCATCCTTGCAAAAAATTTCAGGGGGCTTTCGCAAGGGATTGCTGGATCGTACTTTGCCTATTACGCGGGCACTGGAACAGCGCAATTACAAAGTGTTACAGATGTAGTGCAGCGCGCCGAATTTCCAGTTTGGAAGGGACTTTCCGGTTTCGGTTCCCCTATATCCCGCAAAACGCGAAGGATGCGGATCGCGGAAGCCGTCTGATCGGGTCGCCGGGAGCGCCCGGGGGCCACTGGGGATTCCGGGCGTGCCGGGTAATTCGCCGTCACACCGGACCGGGCGTCGACGGCGTCGGGGGTGACGTCGACCGCGCCCGGCGGATCAGCACGGTGTGGAAACACCACGAGAGCACACCGCACACGGCCATGACTGCCGCCATCGGTACCGCCGAGCGTGCATGGAGCAGCCCTACGGCAGCGCCGGCGCTCGCCGCCGCAAGGAATTGCAGCGCGCCCAGCAAAGCCGAGGCCGCACCCGCGCGCTGATGCTGACGGTTGAGTGCCTCCGCAATGGCATTCGGCTGGGAAAAACCGAGACTGGTCACGTAAGCGAACAGCGGCACCATCAGTCCGATCAGGCCACCGAGCTTGAGTGCCGCGACCGCCAGCATCACGAGACCGAGGATGGCGACCAGATTGTTGGTACGGCGCAACACATCTGCCGGGCGACGTTTGCGCAGCAAGTACGCGTTGATCTGCGATCCGCCGATGATGCCGCAGGCGTTCAGGCCGAACAGCCACCCGTAGTTGGCCGGATCGACGCCGTACAGATTGATGAAGACGAAAGGCGAGCCGGTGATGTACGCGAACATGCCCGCCTGCGACACGCCGCCGGCCAACGCATTGCCCATGAATTCGCGATCGCTCAGCAAGGCGCCGTAGTTATGCCATGCCGTGGCGAGCCAGTTACGCGCCTGCTTCGCGGCCTGACGCGTCTCCGGCAGCCAGAAGACGGACATCGCAAAACACGTCACGCCGAAGACGGTGAGGCCCCAGAAGATCGAGCGCCACCCCACGAAATTGAGCACCTGAGCGCCGATGAGCGGCGCCAGAATGGGGGCCGCGCCCATGATGAGTGTCATGCGCGAGAGCACGCGCGCCACCGTGGCCGTATCGAACAGGTCACGCGCCATGGCCCGGGCGATCACGAAACAGGCGCACCCGCCAACAGCCTGAATGAAGCGGGAGGCGATCAGGGTTTCGATGTTGGGTGCGAGCGCGCAACCGGCCGATGCGAGCGTGTAAAGCGCGAGACCGGCATAGAGCGGACGCTTGCGGCCGTAGCGGTCGGCCAGCGGTCCATGGAGCAGTTGGCCCAGCCCGAGTCCGATGAAGAACGACGCGAGGGAAAATTGCACCGCCGCATCGGTCGTGTTCAGCTCGCGCGCGATGCTCGGCAACGCGGGCAGATACATGTCGATCGACAGCGAGCCGATGGCCGACAGGATGCCGAGAACGAAAACGGTGCGGAAGGTACGCGAGGTTCCCGCGCTTCGGGCAGATTGGGCGGTTTGGGCGGGCATTGAGCGGAGCCTAGGGTAATCCCGAATGATACGGCATTCGCTTGGGTTCTGCTCAAATAGTGTGCAGGAGAGCCGTCCTCGCCGCACTCCCGCACATTACCGCACACAACAGCACACTCCCGCCCCGCATTTGCGCGACGTCGTTACCGCCCGCTCAGGCGGTCTTTTCTTCGTGCAGTCCCAGCGACTCGACCATTTGTTCGCGCATGACGAACTTCTGCACCTTGCCCGTGACCGTCATCGGCATCTCATCCACGAACCGGATGTAACGCGGAATTTTGTAATGCGCGATCTGGTCCTTGCAGAACGCGCGGATATCGTCTTCCGTGGCGTGCTGACCGGGCTTGAGGATGATCCAGGCGCAGACTTCCTCGCCGTACTTCGCGTCCGGCACGCCGAATACCTGCACGGCCTGGACTTTCGGGTGACGGAACAGGAATTCCTCGATCTCACGCGGATAGATATTTTCCCCGCCGCGAATGAGCATGTCCTTCACCCGGCCAACGATGTTGCAGTACCCCTGCTCGTCGATCGTCGCCAGATCGCCGGTGTGCATCCAGCCATCGCGGATCGCTTCGCGCGTGCGCGGCTCGTCGTCCCAATAGCCCTGCATCACCGAGTAGCCTTTCGTGCAAAGTTCGCCCTTCTCGCCCACCGGCACGATCTCGCCCGCCGCATCGACGAGTTTGACTTCGAGGTGCGGCTGCACGCGCCCGACCGTGGTCACGCGCTTTTCGAGCGGGTCGGTCGTGGTCGTCTGGAACGACACCGGACTCGTCTCCGTCATGCCGTAAGCGATGGTCACTTCACTCATGTGCATCTGATCGATCACGCGCTTCATCGTCTCGATGGGGCACGGTGAGCCGGCCATGATGCCGGTGCGCAGCGAGTCGAAGTGATAGTTGCCGAACTCCGGGTGGTCGAGTTGCGCGATGAACATCGTCGGCACGCCATGCAATGCCGTGCAGCTTTCTTCGGAGACAGCCGCCATGGTGGCCTTCGGATCGAACGCTTCGCCGGGGAAGACCATCGTGGCGCCCGTGGATACGCACGCGAGCACGGCCAGCACCATACCGAAGCAGTGATAGAACGGCACCGGGATGCACAGGCTGTCATGCTCGGAGAAACGCATCGCCATGGCGATGAACCGACCGTTGTTGACGATGTTGTGGTGCGTGAGCGTCGCGCCTTTCGGGTTACCGGTCGTGCCGCTCGTGAATTGAATGTTGATGGGATCGAAGCAATCGAGTCCGTCGGAGATGCGGCGCAGTTCGTCGAGATCGGCATCCGCGCCGAGCGTCACGACGTCGCTGAAATTCATCATGCCGGGCGTGGTGTGCTCGCCCATGCGAATGACGGTGCGCAGCGTCGGGAATTTTTCCGACTGAAGCTGCCCGGGCGCACAGGTCGCCAGTTCCGGGGCCAGCACGTTGAGCATGTCGAGGTAGCGCGAGGTCTTGAACGACTCCGCCGCGACCAGCGCCTTGCAGCCGACCTTGTTGAGCGCATACTCCAGTTCCGCCATCCGATAGGCGGGATTGATGTTCACGAGAATCAATCCCACGCGGGCGGTGGCAAATTGCGTGACCAGCCATTCGACGCGGTTCGGCGACCAGATCCCGACGCGATCGCCCTTCTTCAGGCCGAGGGAAATCAGTCCGGCGGCAAAGGTGTCCACGTGCGCAATGAACTCGCGCCACGTCCAGTCCACGCCCTGCTCGCGAAATACGACGGCCTGCCGCTCCGGAAACTTCGCCGCCGTCTCGGCGAGCAGCCCGAACACCGTCAACGTCGACAGCGGTACGTTGGTATCACCCTTCACATACGACAGTCCATTACGAGGTACAACGCCCGCACCTTCCCGACTTTCCATGCCTTTGTCTCCTGAAGCATTGCTGAAGTGGTGACTGCTGCTGCGTGACGACGGCGGCGACGGCAGTGGCGACGACCGCGACGGCAACGACGGCGCTTTCATGTCGGAAGCTACCGTGCCATATCGGCCGCGAATCTCTGTTCATAACAATAGCGCGTCACGCTGACTTGACGTTTACGTTAACGTAATTTGAGTGACGTTTGGAGTGGGGATGGCCCTGAGTCGGGCATGTGTCGGTCGTCGACACTGGTGGCGACAGGATTCTGACCGGGAAAAACAAAAGCCCCACGCACTTGCATGCATGGGGCTTTCGCTCTCTGTGCGCCGCGACGAACGTCCTGAAACGATCATCTCGGCAAATCGTCCGACAGGGTGCGGCGCGAGGCCGTCACCCGTCGTTGGTAACGACTTTACTTGCGTTGGCGCAGTTTCTGAATCGCGGCGAGTTGAGCAATGGCTTCGGCCAGTTCGGCCTGAGCAGTTGCGTACTCGATGTTCGATTCTTTGTTCGACATTGCTTCTTCTGCACGACGCTTGGCTTCAGTGGCCTTCGCTTCGTCCAGATCCTTGCCGCGGATGGCGGTGTCGGCGAGCACGGTCACCGTGCCCGGTTGCACTTCGAGAATGCCGCCTGCCACGAAGACGAAGTCCTCGTTGCCTGCTTCGTCCTCGATGCGAACCGCACCCGGCTTGATACGCGTGATCAGCGGCGTGTGGCCGGGCAAAATGCCCAGCTCGCCGGCTTCGCCGGGCAGCGCCACAAAGCGCGCCTTACCCGAGAAGATTTCCTCTTCCGCGCTGACGACGTCTACGTGAATGGTTGCCATAATCGCTCCCGTTGAGTGTGATGAAGCGGCAGGCGCGCCGGTCCGGACGTTGCCGTCCTCGCTTCGCTACCCCGCCCCGCAACAGTCACCTGCCGGGATACGGTGGCGTCTCTCGCGAGACTCCGCCGTCGCCCGACACTCAACCGTTTACTGCATCTTCTTGGCTTTTTCGAACGCTTCGTCGATCGTGCCAACCATGTAGAACGCCTGCTCCGGCAGGTGGTCGCACTCACCGTCGACGATCATCTTGAAGCCGCGGATCGTTTCCTTGAGCGGAACGTACTTGCCCGGCGAGCCCGTGAACACTTCCGCCACGTGGAACGGCTGCGACAGGAAACGCTGAATCTTACGCGCGCGGGCCACGGCCAGCTTGTCGTCCGGCGACAGTTCGTCCATGCCCAGAATTGCGATGATGTCGCGCAGTTCCTTGTAACGCTGGAGCGTCGATTGCACGCGACGGGTCACCGTGTAGTGCTCTTCGCCAATCACGTTCGGGTCGATCTGACGCGAGGTCGAGTCGAGCGGGTCGACTGCGGGGTAGATACCCAGCGAGGCGATGTCACGCGACAGAACGACGGTGGCGTCCAAGTGACCGAAGGTGGTTGCCGGCGACGGGTCGGTCAAGTCATCGGCAGGCACGTACACGGCTTGCACCGACGTGATCGAGCCGGTCTTGGTCGACGTAATACGCTCTTGCAGCTTACCCATTTCTTCAGCCAGCGTCGGCTGATAGCCCACGGCCGACGGCATACGGCCGAGCAGTGCCGACACTTCGGTACCGGCCAGCGTGAAACGGTAGATGTTGTCCACGAAGAACAGCACGTCGCGACCTTCGTCACGGAAGTGCTCTGCCATCGTCAGACCGGTCAGCGCGACGCGCAGACGGTTGCCCGGCGGCTCGTTCATCTGGCCATACACCAGTGCAACCTTGTCCAGAACGTTCGAGTCCTTCATTTCGTGGTAGAAGTCGTTCCCTTCACGGGTACGCTCGCCCACGCCGGCAAACACCGAATAACCGCCGTGTTCCTTGGCGATGTTATTGATGAGTTCCATCATGTTCACGGTCTTGCCCACGCCGGCGCCACCGAACAGACCCACCTTGCCGCCCTTGGCGAACGGGCAGATCAGGTCGATAACCTTGATGCCGGTTTCGAGCAGTTCCGTCGACGGCGACAGCTCGTCGAATGCCGGAGCCTTCTGGTGAATCGAACGGGTGTGATCCTTGGCGATCGGGCCGGCTTCGTCGATCGGACGACCCAGCACGTCCATGATGCGGCCCAGCGTCGGCTTACCGACCGGCACCGTGATCGGCAGACCCGAGTTTTGCACCGTCATTCCGCGGCGCAGGCCTTCGGAGGAACCCAGACAGATGGTACGGACAACGCCGTCGCCCAGCTGCTGCTGGACTTCGAGGGTCAGTTCCGAACCTTCCATGGTGAGCGCGTCGTAGATCTTCGGCATGCTGTCGCGCGGGAATTCCACGTCGATAACGGCGCCGATGCACTGTACGATTTTGCCTTCAATCAAAGCAGTACTCATCGCTTTTCCTTTAGATACTCAAATTCATTTCGCCTTACGGCGCATCGGCCCGTGCCACCGCTTACACTGCGGCGGCGCCACCCACGATTTCGGACAGTTCCTTCGTAATCGCTGCTTGACGGCCCTTGTTGTAGACCATCTGCAATTCACCGATCACGGTCTTTGCATTATCCGAAGCGGCCTTCATGGCCACCATCCGGGCGGACTGTTCCGACGCCATGTTCTCTGCGACTGCCTGATACACGACAGCTTCGACATAACGCACCAGCAGGGCATCGACGACCGTCTTTGCATCCGGTTCGTAGATGTAGTCCCACGAATGCTGTGCCGGCACCGCGCTCGCTTCTTCCGATTCGCCTTCCAGCTTCTCGGGCAGCGGCAGCAGTTGCTCCACCACGGCTTCCTGCTTCATCGTGTTGACGAAGCGGTTGTAAGCCAGGTACACGGCATCGAGCTTGCCTTCGGCATACGCGTCGAGCTGCAACTTCACAGCGCCGATCAGCTTGTCGAGGTGCGGGGTGTCGCCCAGTTGCACAACGTGCGAAACCACCTTCGCGCCGATACGGTTCAGAAAACCGAAGCCCTTGCCGCCAATCGCGGTGGCCTCGATCTTCAGGCCCTGTGCTTCGATTTCCTTGAGCTTGGTCACCACGGCACGCAGCACGTTGGTGTTCAAGCCGCCGCACAGGCCCTTGTCCGTCGTCACCACGATGATGCCGGCCGCCTTTGCGTCGGCATGCTTCACCATGAACGGGTGGTGGTATTCCGGATTCGCCTGGCCCATATGCGCGGCAATCTGGCGCACCTTGTCAGCGTACGGCCGGGCATGACGCATGCGTTCCTGCGCCTTGCGCATCTTCGACGCGGCCACCATTTCCATGGCCTTGGTGATCTTGCGCGTGTTTTGCACGCTCTTGATCTTGCCGCGAATTTCCTTCATTCCAGCCATTGCTTACTCCTTGTCTCGGCGCGACATTCGTTGCTGCCCGAATATCGCGCCTTCCCGGGTCCGTTGAATAGTTACCGATTCAACCGGATTAGTAAGCGCCGGTCTTCTTGAAGTCCTTGACCGCAGCGTGCAGGGCAGCTTCGTCGTCCTTCGAGAGATCTTTGGTCTCTTCGATACGGCCGATGAGTGCGCCGTGGCTGGTCTTCAGAACTTCGCGCAGACCCTTTTCGAACGGCAGAACCTGAGCGATTTCGAGATCGTCCAGATAGCCGTTGTTGGCGGCGAACAGCGAAACGGCCAGCTCCCACACTTGCAGCGGTGCGAATTGCGGCTGCTTGAGCAGTTCCGTCACGCGGCGACCGCGCTCGAGCTGCTTGCGGGTCGCTTCGTCCAGATCCGAGGCGAACTGCGCGAACGCAGCAAGCTCACGGTACTGTGCGAGGTCGGTACGGATACCGCCCGACAGCTTCTTGATGACCTTCGTCTGCGCTGCACCACCCACACGCGACACCGAGATACCGGCGTTGATTGCGGGGCGGATACCGGCGTTGAACAGGTCGGTTTCCAGGAAGATCTGGCCGTCGGTAATCGAGATCACGTTCGTCGGAACGAATGCGGTCACGTCACCGGCTTGCGTTTCAATGATCGGCAGTGCCGTCAGCGAGCCGCTCTGGCCCTTGACTGCGCCGTTGGTGAACTTCTCGACGTACTCTTCCGAGACGCGAGCCGCACGCTCGAGCAGACGCGAGTGCAGATAGAACACGTCACCCGGGTAAGCTTCACGGCCCGGCGGGCGGCGCAGCAGCAGCGAGATCTGACGATAGGCCCAGGCTTGCTTGGTCAAGTCGTCATAAATGATCAGTGCGTCTTCGCCACGATCGCGGAAGTATTCGCCCATCGTGCAACCGGAGTACGGTGCGATGAACTGCATGGCGGCCGAGTCCGAAGCGGTGGCGGTCACGATGATCGTGTATTCCATCGCGCCGTGCTCTTCGAGCTTGCGCACCACGTTCATGATCGACGAAGCCTTCTGGCCGATCGCGACGTAGACGCAGGTCACGCCCTTGCCCTTCTGCGAAATGATCGTGTCGATGGCCACAGCGGTCTTACCCGTCTGACGGTCACCAATGATCAGCTCACGCTGGCCGCGGCCGATCGGCACCATGGCGTCGATAGCCTTCGTACCGGTTTGCAGCGGTTGCGACACCGACTTACGCCAAATCACGCCCGGGGCGATCTTTTCGATGGCGTCGGTTTCCTTCGCGTTGATCGGACCCTTGCCGTCGATCGGCTGGCCCAGTGCGTCAACGACGCGGCCCTTCAGTTCCGGGCCGACCGGCACTTCCAGAATGCGGCCCGTGCACTTGACGGTATCGCCTTCCGAGATGTGCTCGTACTCGCCCAGAATCACGGCGCCGACAGAGTCGCGCTCGAGGTTCAGTGCCAGACCAAACGTGTTGCCCGGGAATTCGAGCATTTCGCCCTGCATCACGTCCGACAGACCGTGAATGCGGCAGATGCCGTCAGTCACCGAGATCACGGTGCCTTCGTTACGGACTTCGGCGCCGCTATCGAGACCTTGAATCCGGCTCTTGATCAGTTCGCTGATTTCAGAGGGATTGAGTTGCATATGTGCTCCTGATATTCAATTCTTGCCGTCGCAGGCGTTTCGCGCCGGCCTCAGGCCGTCAGCGACGTCCGCATAGCCGCCAGGCGGGCGCGCACCGAAGTGTCCAGCACCTCGTCGCCAACCACCACACGCACGCCGCCGATGAGCGACGGATCTACCGTCACGCTCGGGTTGAGCTTGCAGCCGAACTTGTGCTCGAGGCCCTTGACCAGCGAGGTCAGTTGCTCACCTTCGAGCGGGAAGGCGCTTTCGATCGTGGCGTCTGCCGAACCGGCAGCAGCGTTCTTCAACGCTTCGAACTGTTCGGCGATTTCCGGCATGGCAGCCAGACGGCCGTTCTCGACCACAGCGGCGACGAAGTTGCGCACTTCGGCGTCGGTCGATTTGACGGCAGCGGTCAGCACGTCGACGACTTGCGACGGGGCGACCTTCGGATCGTCGGCCAGATTGGCCACTTCGGGCAGCGCTGCCACTTGCGCCAGTTCGCGCACGAGCTGCGACCAGCGATTCAGATCGCCGGACTTGGCCACGCGAAACAACGCTTCGGCATACGGACGAGCGATGGTAGCGAGTTCGGCCATGATCAGAGCTCTGCCTTGAGTTGGTTCAGCAGGTCGGCGTGGGCCTTGGCGTCGATTTCACGCTTCAGGATCTGCTCGGCACCCTTCACTGCCAGACCAGCCACGTCTTCGCGCAGCGATTCACGGACCTTGACGGCCTGATTCTCGGCTTCTGCCTTGGCGTTGGCGATGATACGAGCCGCTTCGGCTTGCGCCTGCGTCTTGATCTCTTCGGCCACGGCCAGTGCACGCTTCTCGGCGTCGGCAATACGCTTCGCGCCTTCGTCGCGGGCTTCCGCGAGGGCTTGCGTGGAGCGCTTGTTGGCGGCTTCGAGTTCGGCCTTGCCCTTATCGGCAGCAGCCAGACCGTCAGCGATTTTCTTCGCGCGTTCGTCGATAGCCTTGATCAGCGGCGGCCACACGAACTTCATCGTGAACCATGCCAGGATCAGAAACACGACGGTTTGCGCGAACAGAGTTGCGTTTATGTTCACGGTGTTTCCTTTCGGTGATGCGAGTCGATTGGCAAAACAGCGCGCCCCATTGTGCCAGCTGGCTTGGGCGCGCCGTTCATGTCCAGTGGGTCGCGCATGTCATTGCGCAACCGGCCGAAAGAAACTTAGGCGAGGCGCGACAGCAGCGGGTTCGCGAAGGCGAACAGCATGGCAACGCCCACACCGATCAGGAATGCAGCGTCGATCAGGCCGGCCAGCAGGAACATCTTCGTTTGCAGCGGGTTCATCAGCTCGGGCTGACGGGCGCACGCTTCGATGTACTTACCGCCCATCAGCGCGATACCCAGACAGGCGCCGATAGCACCCAGACCGATGATGATGCCGATAGCAATGGCGGTCAGACCCTGGATGTTGGCGATGAAAGCTTGCATGATTACTCCTTTTGGTTAGAGACTTGAAACTTTAAATTTGAAAAACTGAAAAACCGAAAAACGTTGCTTCCGCGACGACCGATCAGTGATGGTCGTGCGCCTGACCGATATACACCAGCGTCAGCATCATCATGATGAACGCCTGGAGCAGCACGATCAGGATGTGGAAAATCGCCCATGCGGTGCCGGCAATGACGTGGCCGACAAAACCCAGCACCGACGCATCTGCGCCAAAGCTCCAGATACCGCCCAGCAAGGCGATCAACAGGAACACCAGTTCGCCGGCGTACATATTGCCGAACAGTCGCATACCGAGCGACACGGTCTTGGCACAGAATTCGATGATGTTGAGCAGCAGGTTCGGGATCCACAGCAGGAAGTGGTTGCCGAACGGTGCGGTGAACAGCTCGTGCATGAAGCCGCCCGTGCCCTTGATCTTGAAGCTGTAGAACAGCATCAGAATGAGCACGCCGACGGAGATACCGAGCGTGCCGTTAAGGTCGGCCGTCGGCACAATGCGGTGATGCGTGATGATGGAACCCAGACCCACCCATTCGATCACCTTCGACGGCAGATCGACCGGCAGCAAGTCCAGCGAGTTCATGAGCGTGACCCAGACGAAAACGGTCAGCGCCAGCGGGGCGATGAAAGCACGATTGCCGTGCACGATGCTCTTCGACTGGTCTTCGACCATTTCCACGAGCATTTCGACCGCTGCCTGAAAACGGCCCGGCACGCCCGCGGTGGCCTTACGCGCCGCCATCCACAGAATGAAGCAGCCCAGAACGCCCATCGCGATCGACCAGAACATCGTGTCCCAGTTGATGATCGAGAAATCGACGATGCTAGTCTGCGTCGAGCTCGCGAGGTTTTGCAGGTGGTGCGAAATGTACTCCGACGGGTTCGGAGCGTGGCCGGCTTCTACTGACATAGCGATCAAACACCCAATTATGAAAATCCGCACACGGTAGCGTGTCGACGCGCGAGCGGTTTTCCACCGCTACTTCAGTGCCATCGCCAGCCAATAGACTTTGAGCGTGAGCACGAAGGTGATCAGAAGCGCGATCCAGTGAACTCCTGGAAATCCGTACGCCACCGCCACCAATAACGCGATCGTCGTTGCTACCTTGATCGCCTCTCCCGTCACCAATGAACCGACGGAGACACGATCACCTGAAATTCTTAGCCGAAGCGCAAACAGCGCGCCCGGGATCCAACCGATCATTCCACCCAGCCATGCGGACAGCGCCGCGTCTCGTGGCGATGCCGACAGTAGCCACCAGGCCAGCGTCGCTATCAGCGACAGCAGTACCTGGGCTCCCACCACCCTGAATGGAGTCACACTTGACGCGCGCCCCACATCGGGACCGAACAGGCGCTCGGCCTGCGCACGCGTGAGTGGAACGATAGGTTTTTCCTGCTCCTGCTCGTCGTCCCAGGCCTCGTATGCTGCACGTGCCGGCGCTTGCGGTTCGGGTTCGAAGTTCGACCGTGATTTCTCGGTCATCTCGCAGCCTCCCCGCCCGACTCGTACAAACGAATGGGCTCTTCAAGCAGTTAAACCCGCGAGATTTTACGGGAAATTACGAAGGCCAGTCAATCTAAACGCGCAACAAATTCGCCGAAACTGCACAGTGCATGCTTCGATTTGGCGCCAACTCTCACGGAGTGCAATTTCCCTCATGGTGCAGCGCGACATTACGCGCAAACGCCGCACATTCCCCGCAGCTGACCTGCGTTCCGTGCGCGTTCAGACCCATTTCAGTGCAATGAACCCGATTAGAAGTGCCACCAGATAAAACGGGATGGAGAGATAGTGGAAATGCCACCAGATACGTTCCGATTTCGCCATGCGCAATGCGATGAGATTGGCCAGCGAGCCCACGGCCAGTCCGAATCCGCCAACGGCAACGCCAAGGGCGAGCGCCGGCCAATTGTGCGAATACTCCGCGAGCAGAATCGCAGCGGGAACGTTACTGATGAATTGTGACAAGACCGCCGCCCCGCCGTAGGCCATCGGTCCGTGGGAGAAATCGAAGTGCCCGAGCGCTGCGCGAACCTCCGTCAAGCCGGCCACGCCCCGCAACACGACGAACATCAGCACGAAGATCGCGAGCAGCAACCAGTCGATACCGAGCACGGCATTGCGCCGTGCAACGATCAGCACGGCGGTCACGCCGGCGCACGCCCAGGCAGCGAAACCATGATCGGCCAGCGTCACGAAAACGACGAACAACGCCAGTGAGATCCATAGCAGCGGCCAGCGCACATCATGCCTGGGCCCCTGTCGCTGAAAATGCAATGCCCGCGAATCGAATGCGAACGCGCACACGGCGAGCAGCATCGCCATGAGCGCAAGGGTGATGGGCGTCATCATGAGAACGTAGGCGCCGAAGCCCATGCCGCTTTGCTGCCAAAGAAACAGATTCTGGGGATTGCCGAGCGGGGTGAGACTCGAACCGGCATTGACTGCCAGCGCGAGGAAGATGATGAGTCGCTCGATGCGGACCGGTGCGATGCGGGCGAGCGACTGCGCAAGCGGAACGACAGCGAACAGCGCCACGTCGTTGGTCAGCAGCGTGGAAAGTGCGGCGGCGAACGTGACCATCAGCAAGGCGAGGCGACGTTCGGTGCGAAACGCGCGGAGCAACCGTTGGGCGAGCCAATCGAGAAAACCGCTCTGGTCGATGGCGCGCGTGAGCATGAGCAAACCCGCGAGCGTGAGAATCGTGTGCCGGTCGATGCGCGCGAACAGCTCGCCGAGGCTCACGGGCTTCGCAATTTGCAGCACGACGAACGCCGCGAGCAGAATGAGCAGTACGCGGTCGCCACGCACCCGCTCGTAGGTCACATGCAGCGCACGCACGACACGCGACGCGACGCTCGCGTGAGACGTCGTTTTCGCGGCGCGTGAATTCTCTGGCGGATCGCCAGTCGGATGGCTCACGACAGTATCGTCAGGACGCCGAAATTATTCCGCGCGAATGCGCGCGAGAATACCGTCGAGCGCATCGAGGCTACCGAACTCGATCGTCAGTTGTCCGGCGCCCTTGCGGCCGACCTTGATCTTGACGTTCGAGGCGAGCAGATCCGACAGCTCCTCTTCGAGACGGGTGACGTCGCGACCGCCCTCTTCCGCCGAGCGACGCCGAATGCCGTCACCTTGCGGCTTGAGCGAAGCGTTCACGATACGCTCCGTGTCGCGCACCGACAGTCGCTTGTTCACCACCTGATTCGCCAGCGTGATCTGCGTGGCAGCATCGACAGAGAGCAACGCGCGTGCGTGTCCCATATCGAGATCGCCTGCGAGCAGCATCGTTTGCACCGGGTGTGCGAGATTGAGCAGACGCAGCAGGTTCGACACCGCACTGCGCGAACGACCGAGCGATTCCGCCGCTTGCTCGTGCGTGTAATTGAATTCGCCGAGCAGTCGTTGGATGCCTTGCGCTTCTTCAAGCGGATTCAGGTCTTCGCGCTGAATATTCTCGATGAGCGCCATCGCGGCGGCGGCTTCGTCGGGGACGTCGCGCACCAGCACCGGCACTTCGGAGAGTCCGGCAATGCGTGCTGCGCGAAAGCGTCGCTCACCGGCAATAATTTCGTACTTCTCACCATCGATACGCCGCACCAGAATCGGCTGCATCAGTCCTTGCGCGCGAATGCTCGCCGCAAGTTCCTGCAACGCTCCTTCATCCATGCGGGTACGCGGTTGATACTTGCCGGCCTGAAGGCGGTCGAGCGCCATCACCGAGGGTGTGCCGTCGCCGCTCGCTTGCTCAGCGCCGTTATGGTTATCGGCGTGGGCGCCCAGCAGCGCTTCGAGGCCGCGGCCCAGGCCCTTTTTTTTCAGTGCGTTGGTCTTGGTCGCCATGACAATGCGTTCCTGCGCGAATGCGCCTTACATAGTTCGAATGCGCGCGATCATTTCCGCGCCGAAGTCCAGGTACGCCTTCGCACCGCGCGAGGCGGGATCGAAAACGACGCCCGGCATGCCGTAGCTCGGCGCTTCGGCGAGCCGCACGTTGCGCGGGATGATCGCGTTGAAAACCTTGTCGCCGAAGTGCGACTTCAATTGCTCCGAGACTTGTTGCTGCAACGTGATGCGCGGATCGAACATCACGCGCAGCAGACCGATCACCTTGAGGTCACGGTTCAGATTCGCGTGCACCTGCTTGATCGTGTTGACGAGGTCGGACAGTCCTTCAAGCGCGAAATATTCGCACTGCATCGGAATGATGACACCATGGGCGGCACATAACCCGTTAAGGGTCAGGAGCGAAAGCGTTGGCGGGCAGTCGATGAGCACGAAATCATACTCGCCGTCGACCTTCTCCAGCGCTTGCTTCAGACGCGTGTCGCGATTCTCCAGCGAGACGAGCTCGACGTCCGCGCCGGCCAGTTCGCGATTGGCGGGCAGCACGTCGTAGTTCCCCGTCTCCGAGCGCTGTGCGCTCGTGCTCACGTCGATGCCGTCGACCAGCACCTCGTAGACGCTCGTCTCGAGCGAGGCCTTGTCGATACCGCTGCCCATCGTCGCGTTGCCTTGCGGATCGAGGTCGACCAACAAGACACGCTGCCCGTGCGACGCCAGTCCGGCAGCGAGGTTCACCGTGGTGGTCGTCTTGCCGACGCCGCCCTTCTGATTGGCCACGCAGAAAATTTTCGCCATGCCGATGTAGTCCTCCGATTGCTGCCGTGTTGATGCGATTGGTGCAGAGTGATGCCGGGATGCGTGCGCTCGGGCGCCACGAATAACGACCGCGAAGCGAGCAGTTGTCACCCTTGGCAAAAGCGTCCCGCTGATTCGATTATCTGAGCAAAGCTCAGTTATTGCCTTGTTTGCCGCGTGTTACCGCGTGCTGGCCGACCTGCGACTGTCGGCACGAGGTGCTCAGGGCGCGCTTGCCTTCTGGGGCGTCAACACCAACTTGTCGGTGTCGTAACCTTGCTTGCGCAACTGGGCACGCATTTGATTCAGTGTGTCGTCGTCGATCTTCGGCGTGCGCGAGAGGATCCAGAGATACTCGCGACTTGGCTCTCCAACAGCGGCATACTGATAGTCACCGTCGAGCACGATAACCCAGTAGTTCGCCCAAAGCCAGGGAATCCAGCGCAACCAGTCCGGCGCAAACGTCACTTTGAAGCGTGCCGTGCCGGTGCCCTGCCCGTCGGTACGCGCCACGCCGGAATCGCTCGCCCAGGTGCCGTCTTCCTTGCGGCATTTGTTCGTAACGTCGATGTTGCCGTCCGGCCGGGCGACATACTCAGCGGTGACGTCCGACACACATTTTCGCTCGAAGAAATTTGGGTAGCGTGCTATTTCGTACCAGGTGCCGACATAGCGCGTCTTGTCGATTTTCTGCACGGGACGCACGCGCGTAGTCAGCGATTCCTGGCCGGACTGCGCCCATGCCACAGCGGCGACCACCGACAATCCGACCATCACGGCGCCGGTCCAACGAGTCATTCGGGTCATCCCGTAACCTTTACGCGGAGCAAATGACGCTCAGCGTCGAGAAATGGCACCTGCAAGGCCAGACGTTCGATCAATTCGCAGCCTTCCGGCAATGTCAGTTCGCTTTCTGCGGCGACACCCTTCATCGCCCAGAAGCTGCCGTCGGGCGCCAGCAAGTGACGTGCGAGGGTGACGAAATCGGACAACTCGGCAAAGGCGCGCGAGACGATGGCATCGAACGGCGCGGGGACTTCTTTGCCCACGACGAGCGACTCGACGCGTCCGGTGACGACTGTGAGGTTGGACAGCTTGAACGTGGCACGGGCTTGCGTGAGGAAAGCAGTCTTCTTGTGAACGATGTCGTTCACCGTCACTTGCCAGTCGGGGCGTACGATTGCGAGCACTACCCCCGGTAGCCCGCCCCCCGAGCCGACGTCCAGCACACGTGAAATCGGCTCGCGATCGAGACGCGGCAGGATCGAGAGCGAATCGAGCAGATGCTTGACGACCATTTGCTGCGGATCGCGAATCGAGGTCATCTGCAACGAGGCATTCCATTTCGCCAGCAGCATCTGGTAATCGAGCAGTCGTGCCTGCTGTCCGGCATCGATCGTCAGACCGAGTTGCCGGATGCCGTCTGCCAATAGGGTGGCGAGTTCGTTGCCGCCGACAGCGGCACTACGCGGAGCAGTCATGAGGCCTCCGCGTCAGGCAGCGTGCTGGTCGCCGGCATCGCCGTCGGCAGCACCGTGGGTATCGGTGGACGGATTTCCCGCCGGACGTCGGCGACCGAGCCCCTTCTTGAGATGGATCATGAGCAGCGAGATCGCGGCAGGCGTCACGCCCGAGATGCGCGATGCCTGCCCGAGCGTTTCCGGGCGCTGCGCATTGAGCTTCTGGCGCACTTCGATCGACAATCCACGTACGTCGTTGTAATCGATGTTCGCGGGCAGCACCGTATTCTCGTTCGCTTCCTTGCGCACGATTTCGTCGGCCTGACGGTCGATGTAGCCCTGATACTTCACCGCAATCTCGATCTGCTCGCGAATCTGGTTGGCTTGCAGTACGTCATCGGACAGTGGCGATGCCGGCGCAAGACGACCGCCCTGCACTGCCATCAGCGCGTCGTATCCGACCTCCGGTCGACGTAGCAGGTCTGCCAATGAATACTCGTGATCAATAGCCTTCCCCAGCAACGGCACCGAATCTTCCGCCGGGAAGGTCTTGGGATTTACCCACGTCGATTTGAGACGTTCTGTTTCACGTGAAACAGCATCGCGCTTGCGGCAGAACGCTTCCCAACGAATGTCGTCGACCACGCCCAGTTCACGCCCGACTTCCGTCAGACGCATGTCGGCGTTGTCTTCCCGCAGCGACAGTCGGTATTCCGCCCGGCTGGTGAACATACGATACGGCTCGGACACGCCCCGCGTAATCAGATCGTCGACGAGCACGCCGAGGTACGCCTGGTCGCGGCGCGGGCACCAGGCGTCGCGCCCTTGCACCTGCAATGCGGCGTTGATGCCTGCGAGCAGGCCTTGTGCGGCGGCTTCTTCGTAGCCGGTCGTCCCGTTGATCTGCCCCGCGAAGAACAGGCCGGAGATGACGCGCGTTTCAAGCGAGCTACGCAGACCGCGCGGATCGAAGTAGTCGTACTCGATGGCATAGCCGGGACGCAAAATGTACGCGTTCTCCATGCCTTTCATCGATCGAACGAGCTCAAGCTGCACATCGAAGGGCAGGCTGGTAGAGATACCGTTCGGGTAAAACTCGTTGGTCGTCAGGCCTTCGGGCTCAAGATAGATCTGATGCGACGTCTTGTCGGCAAAGCGATGAATCTTGTCTTCGATCGACGGGCAGTAGCGTGGCCCCACGCCTTCGATGACGCCGGTGTACATCGGCGACCGGTCAAGGCCGCCGCGAATGATGTCGTGCGTGCGCTCGTTGGTATGCGTCACCCAGCAAGGCACTTGTCGCGGATGCTGGTCCGGGCGCCCGAGAAACGAAAACACCGGCACGGGATCGAGGTCGCCGGGCTGCTCTTCCAGCACGGAGAAGTCGATGGAGCGACCATCGATGCGCGGTGGCGTCCCGGTCTTCAACCGCCCCTGCGGAAGCTTCAACTCTTTGAGTCGTGCGGAAAGGGTGATGGCGGCCGGATCGCCGGCGCGCCCACCGACATAATTGTTGAGGCCGACGTGGATCTTGCCATCGAGGAAGGTCCCCGCGGTCAGCACGACAGCGCGAGCGCGGAAACGGAGGCCCACTTGCGTGATGGCCCCCACGACACGCTCGCCTTCGACAATAAGATCTTCGACGGCTTGCTGGAACAGCCATAAATTCGGCTGATTCTCCAGTCGATGACGGATGGCCTGCTTGTAGAGAAGACGGTCGGCCTGGGCGCGGGTAGCACGAACCGCCGGGCCTTTGGACGAGTTCAGAATCCGAAACTGAATACCGCCCTCGTCTGTCGCGGCCGCCATGGCACCGCCAAGGGCATCGACCTCTTTGACGAGGTGGCCTTTGCCGATCCCGCCAATGGAGGGATTGCAGCTCATCTGGCCGAGCGTCTCGATATTGTGGGTGAGCAGAAGCGTCTTACAGCCCATGCGGGCTGAGGCGAGCGCAGCCTCGGTGCCGGCATGGCCGCCACCCACCACGATCACATCAAACTCGGTCGGATAAAGCATCGCAATATTGCCGCTAACGGCAAACTCTCTGGATTCGGTAATTGCGGAATTATAGCGGCATTGCAGTGCATCATTTGTAACCACGTATGTGTTTCACGTGGAACGTGCGTGCAAAGCGACGGCTTTGGGGACTGTTTCACGTGGAACGTGGGGATCTCATGGTGATTAGATGCTTTCGGCGGAGTTTGCCAGCCCCCGTCGACCACAACCTTTCACCGTTCCCTCGCCTCCTCCCACCTCCGGGCAGCGGAGATCACCGATACCCTGACTGCGCTCCAACTTAAAGTCGCTCCGTCAGGGCACTGGTAATCTCCGCCAAGCGAGCATCCGAGTAAAACACGGTGAACCGGTCGTTCCTTGTTTCACGTGAAACGTAGGGGGTTTTCGCAGTAAGCAGACGCTTCGTGCACCTCGCCGCCCAACAAGACCACAACCCTTCACCGCCGCCTCTCCTACTCCACCTCCGGGCAGCGGAGATCAACGGCACCCTGACTGCGCTCCAACTTAAAGTCGCTCCGTCAGGGCACCGTTGATCTCCGCCAAGGGAGCATCCGAGTTAAACCCGGTGAACCGGTCGTTCCTTGTTTCACGTGAAACGTAAGGGGTTTTCGCCGTGGGCCGACGCTTCGTGCACCTCACCGCCCAACAAGACCACAACCCTTCACCGCCGCCTCTCCTACTCCCACCTCCGGGCAGCGGAGATCACCGGCACCCGACTGCGCTCCAACTTAAAGTCGCTCCGTCAGGGCACCGGTAATCTCCGCCACACGAGCGCCCGAGTAAAACTCGATAAGACGGTCGTGCCCTGTTTCACGTGAAACCGAACGTGCTCCATAGCAGACAGCAATTATTTAAGGGGTTAGCGACTACGTGCCGCCAGCGGTCGTGAGAGTGACGATCGAAGTTCTCGCGGAATGTGTTCGTCCTGCCACAGCGGTAAGGAATCCCACGAAGCCGTTTGAAGATAGATGAGGGAGATCTTGAGGAAGTCGCAGTCCAGAGCCAACGAACATCTAGCTATTGGCGTCGCCGTCGTAACGGAATTTGAAATTGCGGACGAGACCGATGCGACTGCGATTCTTCTCGGGACGTGTGAGAGGTGGGTATCGGGGGTGCCCTGACGGAGCGACTTTAAGTTGGAGCGCAGTCAGGGCACCCCCGATACCCACTGCCCGGACATATGTAAGAGTGGTGTCGTGTTAGCGGGATGCGGTGTTCCAGGAGAAGCGGAACAACGGCTTGAGCGTCGGAAATGGCACTAAGCAAGGCGCACCACAGCGACCGATGAAAAAGCGTGAGCCTATAAGCGACGACAAAATTCGGACGTCCGACCGGTGCGAATTGGGGGCGCCCTGACGGAGCGACTTTAAGTTGGAGCGTAGTCAGGGTGCCCCCAGTTCGCACTACCCGGAAGCAAGACAGAAGCGACGACGAATTACAGGGACGTGGTGTAAAACTGCCACGTTCCACGTGAAACCAAAAAAGCAAAACGACAACGCAAAAAGCAAAAACACGCTTCGTCATCCCCAAATGCCTCGCGTTATCCACACCCCACCATCGCCGTCGAAATTCCATTTCAGGAATTTGCTTTTCTGTGGATAACATCGAACACGAATTTCACTCGAAATTCGAAAAAATCCCGCAACCCCTTATTGCGGCAGTGCGCCATAGCTTTGCGTTACCCACACATATCCACAAGCAACTGTGAATAAGTGACCTAGCACACTTGAGAACCGAAGTTTGTGTCCGGCCCAAGAGAATTGGGGACGGATGGCGCACGCGAACGACCGTTCGCTATTCATCTATGCCCCACCGATGCGTCGCGGAAATGAAAAATGTCTGATGTCAAGTCCTTGTGGCTGGCTCGGATTTGAGCAAATCCCCATACGCCACAATCAGTTAGGCCCAATTCGGGCCATTCTCCGGTGGGCGCACTTTGAAGCCTAGGAGCCACATAGGGGCACGTCGGTAGCAAGCATCGGCGTGCCCTGGAGGGCATTGTGGTGTCCCGAATCAACTTGGGATCGAGGTCTCCTCCGCTGCGGCCTTTGCCGCCTGCGACAGGTTTTCGCGGAGCCGCGTGGAGTCCACGGCATCGGAGGCAGAGCGGCTCAACTCGACGGTGGCCTGCGAAGGCCAGTCTGTCGAACCGGCTGCAATGACTCCAGGTTGCTCGCCGAACTCCTTGGCGAGTCGCTGGCGAATCGGCTCGGGGATAAAGGCCGCGCCAGGCAGTGCATACGCAAGGTACTCCGTCAGATACGGATGCTTGTGCCAGCGCCCACCATCGACCGCGCGACCCATCGACCGCTCGAAGTGAGAGAGCAGAACTACCAGCGCGCCTCGCCGCTGAGTTCCCGCGTCGGACGAGTGCATCCACTCATACCCGATGCGCTTGATCTGCTCGCGTTCTTTGTACGGCATCGGCACGAAGCCCAACACTGCCTGCGCCTCCTCGAAGTGCTGATGCCGCTCGCTGTGCGTCTTAATGTCGGCGGGCAGCGTCCCATCGAAGGTGAAGGAGCAGAAGCGGCAATGGTGTGCACCGCCGTCCACGTCAACGTGGCTGGCTACCTGCGCGTCATAGCGCTTTTGCAGTTCGTGGAAGTGGCGCACTCCATACTCGGCCGCAGCAATAGCATCAAGCCGTTGCATATGCGTCAGGTCTGGGAGTGCAGCTTTGGCCGCCTTGGCAGCCTTCTTAATGCGAGCCAGATCGGCCCATGTGATGGTGCTTATCTTCATTGGTTTCTCAATCGAAGACTCCTAGGGCCCGCTCAGTAGGAATCCGATCAAGATTCCAATGGAAATTGCCATTGGTAGTGAGTGAACTTTGCCATTGCGGACGGCCAGCACCTACCCGTGCATAGCCTCAATTTTAGCAGGATCAGGTTGGAGCGGGCGATGGCGGGCTCTTCTGCGCCTTGCGCCGAAAACCCCGATCCCCTGCCATGAACGCCTCCAGCATGTGCGGAATCAGCGTCGCAGCATCGACCGCCTCGCCGTAAGTCTGCGCGTGCAGCGCAGCGTAGCGGTCGAGGTCAGCCTTCAAGCCGGCCGGACACGCGAAGGTCAGCTTTGTGGATTCCAGCTTCGGCAGCGGCCCTAGCCGCAGGTTCTTGGTCGTGTTCATTGCATCGCTCCCCTGTTGAAGAACAGCGGCTGGTACGGCCGCAGTACCAAATCGCGGTTGACGATGATGCGAACCGGCAGGCCCGGCCGCTCGGTCAACGTCGGCTGGATGTTCATGTTGCGCCGGGTCATCTCCTGGCCTACCTGGTTCACGCTGTCCTGCAGGCTGTCGCGCCCGGCGACGATGACGCGGTTGCCGTCCTGCCGGTTCTGCGGCGCGGCCAGCTCGGCGCCCACGCCTAGCAGCGTGGTCAGGGCCGCGCCGGCAAAGACCCGATCCCAATGCCAATCGACCCCATCCTCCAGGCCGGCATAGCCGGCGGGATCGGTGCCCGCCAGGTTATCGAGCTTCAACGAAGACGTGTCGGGCAGGATGATGCGGTTCCACACCACCTGCACGCGGCTCTGCCCATAGCTCACCTGGCTGTTGTACTTGCCCAGGATGCGCGAGCCCTGCGGGATCAGCAGGAACTTGCCCGTGGCCGAGTCGTAGACCGGCTCCGTCACCGTGGCGATCACATCACCCGGCAAGTCCGACTTGATGCCCGTCACGAGCGCACCCGCGATCACCGTTCCGGCCATGACCTGATACGGCGAGGCCGGCATCTGCAAGCTGCCGGAATTGCGGGTTTCCGTAGAACCGCCTTTCAAGAACGCCTCCTTCTGGTTTTGCCGGTTCTGCGTGGCGGTCGGGTCGACAGGCTGGGCCGCCGTCGAGGCAGGCCCAGCCGCCAGCGGGTCGAAGCCCGCCAAGGCGCTGCCCGGCGCAGCCGCAGCGCCTTGGGCCGTGGCTGGCGCTGCGGCCTTGCCCTGCTGGCCCGAGCGGAAGAACACCGCCGAAGCCGCAGCGGCGTCGGCCTCCTTGCGCAAGGCGTCCGCCGGGTCATGGCCAGGCGGCGCATAGGTAGGCGTCACCGGCTGCTGCGAGGCCACGATGGCGGGGCCAAGATCGCCCGGCAGCGGCGGCCCCAGCTCGTGCACCTTCTGCGGCAGCTTGGAGTAGTCGGCCGGCAAGCCGTCCAACCCTTCGGACTTGGACACGCGATCGACGTTGTAAAGCTCGGTCTGCTCGCCCGCGCCGCGCCGGTGCGGTTGCAGCGACCAGATCGTGGTCCCGAGCACGGCGACCGACAGGCCGCCGACGAGGACGGCCAGCGTGCGCCGGTTCAGCCGGGTCACGGCACGCGGTTGGACGCGCAGCGCCACCGCCTCGGGCGCGACCTTGCCCGCTTGCGGCGCGGCACGGTCGGGGGTGTCGTCCTGGCTCATGGTCAGTTCCTCCGCGTGCCCGCTGCCGCTCCGTCATTGCGCTCGATCCGCACCACGTCGCCCTTGTGCCCGCCCAGACGCAGTTCGGCCGCGCCAAACAGCCGATCCACGATGTAGTACGGGGAGCGGAATCGGTAGTTGACGAGCCGGCCGTCGCCCTGCGCGCCGATCACGAACAGCGGCGGCAGCTCGCCCTGGGCGATGCCCGGCGGGAACTGGATATAGACCTTCTCGCCATCGTCAAAGGCGCGCAGCGGCTTCCACGGCGGATTACTGCCGCTGACCGCGTAGCGGAAACGGATCTTCTCCAGCGACAGGCCGCTCTCCACCGGCGCAGCAGCGCTGGCCGCCTGCGCCTGGCGCTGCAAGGCCAGCATCTTGTCCTTGGGATACTCCCAGGACACCGAGGCCATCCACGTCTTCTCGGTCGAGGTCAGCTCCAGCAGATAGGTGCGTCGGCTTGTGGTGATGACAAGATTCGTCTTCAGGCCCGAGCGGATCGGCTTGACCATCACATTGACGCGCAGCGCATCGCCGCTGCCGCTCGATGTGTCGCCCACGATCCAGCGCACCGTGTCGCCAGCGGCGACCGTCACCAGTTCCTCACCGGGCTGGAGCGCGATCACGGTCACGCGGCCCACGGCCGCATAGACCTGGTACAGCGCGCCATCGGTGAAGGGCCAGACCTGGATCGCGTTCACGTAGCCCTCGCGCGTCGGTGCGATGCGCGCCTCGGCGTTGGCACGCGAGACGCGCACGGTTTCATCGGCGGGTTCTGCCGCTGACTTGGCATCCGGTACAGGCTTCATCTGCGCCGGCATCGGCAACACCTCGGGCACGGCCACAACCTCCACCGGCTTCGGCGCCTCGGGCAGCGGCTGGGCCTGCACGGGCTCATCAAGCGAGATGGTCGGCGGCGGCTTGCCCTGCGTGGCGCAGCCTGCGAGGGCAAGCAAGATCAGCGGCAAGGCGGATTTACGGAAAATCGCATTCATGGTTTTGCTCCTTCGTTTCCTTCCAGTTCGCGGCTCCACGACAGTCCGTTGACGTAGATGCCCAAGGGGTTCTTGCGCAGGCGCTGCTCGGTGCGCGGGGTCTGCTGCACGATGGAAATCACCGCGTTCCAGCGTTCGGTGCGATCCAGGGCGCCGTTGACGTAGCGGGTTTCCGTCCAGCGCACGTTGAAAGACGTGTCGCTGGCGCGGGTCACGCTGGTGATCTGCACCGTCACCGACTCCTTGCCGATGCGCGCGAACGGATCGTTCACGCGGGCGTAGTCGTTGAGCACCACGGCGCCCTTGTCGGTGGTGTAGTTGTAGGCATCGAGCCAGTTCTGCCGCACCACGATGGGGTCGATGGACAGCGAGCGCACCAGGCCGATGAAGCGGCCCAGGTGGTAGGCCATCTGCGCATCGCTGGGCCGGTACGGCGTGGCGGCTTCGCCCACGGCACGCACCTGGCCCGCGTTGTCCACCTCCACCACATAGGGCGTGACGATGGACTGCGCCGAGCGCCAGACCAGGCCACCGGCCATCAGCAGCGCGAGCGCGAGGCAGCCGAAGGCCATCAAGCGCCAGTTCTTCGCCTGCACGCGGGACGAGCCGATGCGCTCGTCCCACACCTGTGCGGCGGATTGGTAAGGGGTAGCAGGCTGCGGCGTGTCGGCATAGCGCACCTGCGGGCGTTTGAATCGCATGGGTGTTCTCCTTGAGGATCAGGAATCGGAATCGCGCAAGCTCGGCCCTTGGCTGGAGCTGCCGCCATCGCCACCGCGCAGCGTGTGGGCGGCGGTCGTCGCGGCATGGGTGAGTTGCTGCCTGCGATGCAGGCGCTTGGCCCAAGCGGGCTGTTCGGCAGCAGTAGGTGAAGCAGCGGTATCGCCACCGCCCTGCGAGCCCCCAGACGCGGCAGGGTCATCGGGTCGGAAGGCGGCAGCGACGTGCTCTTTCATCGAGCGCGCCCCATCGGCCACCTTCTGCCCGGCCGCCTGCGCGCCGGTCTTGGCGACATTGCCCACGCCGGCGGCTGCGCCTTTGAGGCCACCGCCAGCGAACGCGGAGCCGGCCTGGAACGCCGACTTCGCGCTGCTGGCCGCCCCGGCAGCGGCACGCGCACCGCTGCCTGCCAGCTTGGCCGCAGCCGGGGCCATGCGTGCGCCGGCAGCGACGGCGCCGCCGACGCCCGTGGCCGCTGCGCCCACG
>NZ_CABPSQ010000006.1 GCF_902459775.1 Pandoraea captiosa | reverse complement strand
CACGGTGGTGCCGGAGCTGACGGGCGCGCTGTAAGCACGCGCCAGCCGTGTTTCGACGCGGCAACCAGGAAGTGAAGTAGTGAGGCTGCGGGCGTCGCGCCCGCAGCCGATTCGCATGAGGGCGCGGTGCGTCTTCATGCGAATCGGTCGAAAGAAAACAGAACAACAAGAATCCCGGCATTCGCCACCATCCGAAGGCAATCGGAACCCCTTGGAGGAACGACATGAGTTATCAGGCCCCGATCAAGGACATGCAGTTCGTCATGAACGAGCTGGCGGACCTGAAGCGCATCGCTGCGCTGCCCGGCTACGAGGATGCCTCGCCCGACGTCGCACAGGCCGTGCTCGAAGAAGCGGCCCGCTTCAATCAGGAAGTTCTCGCGCCGCTGAACGTGATCGGCGATCAACAGCCGAGCACGTGGAAGGACGGTGCCGTCACGACCACGCCCGGCTTCAAGGAAGCCTTCCGTCAGTTCTCCGAGGCCGGCTGGCAGGGCGTGCTGCATCCGCAGGAGTTCGGCGGTCAGGGGCTGCCCAAGCTCGTCGCCACGCCCTGCACGGAAATGCTCAACGCCGCGAACCTCTCGTTTGCATTGTGTCCGTTGCTGACGGACGGCGCCGTCGAAGCATTGCTCACCGCTGGCACGCAGGCGCAACGCGCCCTCTACGTGCCGAAGCTGCTCTCGGGCGAGTGGACCGGCACGATGAACCTGACCGAGCCGCAGGCAGGCTCCGATCTGGCCATGGTGCGCACGCGAGCGGAACGCGAAGCCGACGGCACCTATCGCCTCTTCGGCACGAAGATATTCATCACGTTCGGCGAACACGATATGGCGGAGAACATCGTCCATCTCGTGCTCGCCCGTACCCCCGATGCGCCCGCAGGCGTGAAGGGCATTTCGCTGTTTATCGTGCCGAAGTTCAACGTCGACGCCGAGGGGAACCTCGGTGCGCGTAACGACGTGCATTGCGTATCCATCGAGCACAAGCTGGGCATCAAGGCGAGCCCGACGGCCGTGCTCCAGTTCGGCGACAACGGTGGTGCGGTCGGCTATCTCGTCGGCGAGGAAAACCGCGGCCTCGAATACATGTTCATTATGATGAACGCGGCGCGCTTCGCTGTCGGCATGCAGGGGGTGGCGGTGGCCGAGCGTGCGTATCAGCATGCGGTTGCCTACGCGCGCGATCGTCTGCAGAGCCGTCCGGTGGATGGTTCGTCGCGCGACGCGGTGACCATCATTCATCACCCTGACGTCAAGCGCATGCTCATGACCATGCGTTCGCTGACCGAAGGCGCGCGCGCCCTGGCCTATGTGGCCGCTGCGCAAGCCGACATCGCCCATCACGCGGCGGATGCCGACGCGCGCAAGCGTGCGCAAGCAGTCTATGAATTCCTCGTGCCGATCGTGAAGGGCTGGAGCACGGAGATGTCGCTCGAAGTCACGAGTCTCGGTGTGCAGGTGCATGGCGGCATGGGTTTCATCGAGGAAACCGGGGCGGCGCAGTACTATCGCGACGCGCGCATCCTGCCGATCTATGAAGGAACGACGGCGATTCAGGCGAACGATCTGATCGGGCGCAAGACGCTGCGCGACCGGGGCGCCGTCGCCAACGCGCTGTGTGAGCAAATCGCCGCGACGGAAAGCGAATTGCGGGCTGCGGGCGGTGTGGCGGTGCCGGTGGCGGAACGTCTCGCAAAGGGACGCGAGGCGCTGTCGATCGTGGTCGACTACGTGGTGGCGAATGCACAGGACAATGCCAACGCGGTGTTTGCCGGCAGCGTGCCCTATCTGAAGCTTGCGGGCATCGTGCTGGGGGGCTGGCAGATGGGACGTGCGCTGCTCGCGGCGCAAAAGCTGCGCGATCAGGACCCGTCGTTCTTCGACGCCAAGATCGGCACGGCGCGCTTCTACGCGGATCACATTCTGACGCAGGCGCCGGGGCTGGCCCAGGCGATCACCGAGGGCGCGGACTCGGCGCTTTCCCTGAGCGAAGCGCAGTTCTGAGGGGGATACGTCTGGTCATTCAGACGAATCACCAATCACGAATTGCGAATCACGAATGCAATGCGCAGGTGAACAAAAGGCGACCTTCGGGTCGCCTTTCTTTTGCATGGACGTTCGGTAAAAAAAACGGCACTGCGCGAACGCAGTGCCGTGTATTGGGTCCCCGCCTCAGCCGCTAAGCCGGCATCCTGAACCGAAGGTTCAAGGTGGTCGCGGTTAGTAGCGCTTTGGGTTCATCAGACAGAGTGACGCTCACGCCAGCACCACAAACTTCCGCAACCTGCAACAGATCATTGGTTCAAGGAATCTATGACTTTCGCGAACCAGGCAGGGAAAACTAACCTTTTGGACTGGACGGCTACCGGGTCATTCAGCTTTGATACTGATCGATCACAGCGCTCAGTCGTTCGTCCATGGCTTGCATTCTACGCTGAATTTCTTCGGCGGGGAATGCTTGTCCAGCAGCAATACTTTTTTCCAGCGCAAGCAATTCGGATGCCAGACTCAACGCTGCCATGACGGCAATCCGGTCGGTGCCGCGCACGCTGCTTTGCGCACGCACCTTGCTCATTTCCGCGTCCACGCGCGACACGGAAGCGAGCAGGTCGGCTTCGTGTTCCGGCGGGCAGGCCAGGCGGTAAGACTGTTCGAGAATATTAACTTCGAGCTGCTTGATCGTCATGCGTTTTCTCCACCGGGGGTGCCGAGCAGATCCATCTGACCCTCAGCAGGGTTTTGCGTCGGAAGCTTTTCAAGGATCGCATTCAGGCGAACCTGCGCTTCGTCGATCTTGGCGGCGAGCTGATCGCGTTGCAGTCGCAACGCGTCGCGTTCGGTGCGCAATTGCTCAATGGCGGCGCGGGTTTCGTCACATTCCGCGCGCGCACGGTCGAGTTCCGCGAGCAGCGCTTGATTGTGTTGGTGAAAGCGTTGGCTGATGACAACCAACTGTTCCATTTTGTCGGTGAGATTGTCGAGATCGGTGAGCATCGGGCTGCGTCCTCTTGATTGCCCTACATTCTAACGGAATCGGCGGCCAATGCCCGACGAACGAGCATTGACGCTCGTTCGAATGGCCCCTACACTTGCGGCACTTCGGTGCTCGCGCACGCCCCCCCGGCATGCGCAGTTAAACGGGAAACAGGGAGCCGCGTCCCCACACGGGCTGGCCAACCTGTGCTGCCCCCGCAACGGTAAGTCATTCTTTCGACCCGAAAGGTTTCCGAAAACGCGCCTCACCTCCATCGCCACTGTGCGCCACCCGTGCACGGGAAGGCCGGTCCGGCGCGACGATGACCAGCCCGGATACCGGCCCAAGTGAGTGGGGATCCACATGCCGCCCGGCGCAAGCCGCAGGCGGCATATCGTCGTTTTCAAGTGTCGATGCTTCCAGTCATGTTCGCATTTCGACGTGTCACCGGCGCTCCCCTTTCGTCGGCGGCCTGCGGGGGAACGGGCCAAGGCAATAAGAAAACCACGGAAGTCACACCCGACCATGCGCCCCTTCGTTCGCGCGATGGCGCCCCACGCGCCTGCATTTTCTCCTGCGTCACCTGCGTCACTTTCTTCGCATCTGTCACATTCGTCACGTCTGGCATGTCCGTCAGCCCCGGCGCCGGTCGACACGGCCATGATGCCCGGCGTGCATCGCCTGACGATCGCCGCGACCCTGTTGGTGACCAGCCTCGGCGTGCATGCGCAGGCAGGCGATGCGTCGCTCAATACCACGGTCGTGACGGCCTCGCGCACCGAGCAGAAGCTCGCGGATACGCTCGCGTCCACCTCGGTCATCACCCGCGCGCAAATCGAGCAAAGTCAGGCGCAGGACCTGCCCTCGTTGCTGCGCGGGCAGGCCGGCGTCGAGATCGCCCAGAACGGGGGCTTCGGCGCGTCGGCCAGTATTTTCATGCGGGGCGCGGCGTCCAATGCGTCGCTCGTGCTGATCGACGGCGTGCCCGTCAACTCCGCAACGACCGGCACGACCAACATCGCGCAGATCCCGGTGTCGCAAATCGACCACATCGAAATCGTGCGCGGCAACGTATCCGCGCTGTACGGGTCGCAGGCGGTGGGCGGTGTCATCCAGATATTTACGCGCAAAGGTGACGGCGGGCCGCCCAAGGCCTATGCCGAACTCGGTTACGGCACGAACAACACCACGCAAGCGAACGCGGGAATCGCGGGATCGTTCGATGACGGCAAAACGCGCTTCTCGCTCGATGTCTCGCGCTTTCACACCAACGGGATCTCGGCGCAGGACCCGCGCTTCTCGCCGAAGGTCAACCCGAACCGTAACGGCGACGACAACACCAGCGTGAGCGCTGCGCTCTCGCGCAAACTGGGCGACACGTGGGAAGTCGGCGCGCGACTGTTCCAGAGCGACGGCAGCATCAGCTACGACAATGCATTCGGCAAGCCGTCCGACCTGAACGATACCGATGCCCGCGTGCGCCAGATATCGGCGTACGCCAAAGGCAATGTGACCGACAAGTGGCGCACGCGCTTCACCGTGACGCAGGGCGACGATTACAACTACAACTATCTGAACGGCAAGGGCAACGGTAACTACCATACGTCGAGCAACCAGATCGACTGGGCCAACGAGTACGCGTTCATGCCCGATCACAAGCTGATCGCCGGTTACACGCGTCAGGAGCAGACGGTCGAGAGCAACACGAATTACGACCACAACAACCGCCATCTCGACTCGATCTACGCCGGGTACGAGGGGGTGATCGCGAACCGGCATGAAGTGCAGGCGACCGTGCGCCGCGACATGTACTCGGACTTCGGCGGCGCGAACAGCTACTGGGTCGGCTACGGCTACCGGCTGACCGAGCAGTGGAAGCTCATGGCGAATGCCTCGGACGGTTTTCGCGCGCCGACCTTCAACGAGTTGTTCTATCCCGGCTTCGGCAATCCGAATCTGCAACCGGAGCGCTCGATCTCGAAGGAACTCGCCGTGCAATTCCACGACGCGCGTTTCGGTCTGGCAAAGCTCGCGCTGTTCCGCACCGACTACACGAACCTGATCCAGTCGCTGACCGTGTTTCCGTACACGGCGGCGAACGTGGCGAAGGCCCGGGTCGAGGGGCTGGAACTGACGTATCAGGGCAAGATCCAGTGGACCGGCACGGATGTGCGTATGTCGTTCACGCGACAGAATCCGACGGATCTCGACGCCGACAAGGTACTCGCCCGTCGCGCCAAACAATATGGTTCGTTCGCCGTGACGCAGACGCTCATGGACAAATTCAGCGTCGGCGGCGATGTGTTCTACAGCGGCGAGCGTTACGATACGGGAGGTCAGCATCTCGGCGCCTACACGCTGGTGAATCTCCAGGCTCGCTACAACATCGACAAGTCCTGGTACGTCTCGGCGCATCTGGATAATGTCTTCAACAAGAACTACCAGACGGTTTATGGCTACAACACCCTCGGGCGCGCGATTTACGTCTCGCTCGGCTGGAAGCAGTTCTGACCGGCCGCGGCGCGCTAACGACAATCTCGGCAATCCCGGCAATTTTGACGACGTCCGGGCAGGACGCATCGCCGCATGACGTTACGGCGCGCCTTCACCATCTGGACGGGGCTGGCGGCGGTCGTGCTGACCGTGCTGATCGCATCGCTCATGCTGGGCAGCGTTCCGGTGTCGCTGCGTGAGATCGGGGCGATGGCATTGGGCCACGACGTCGGCCTCGTCGGCGACGTGATCTGGCGACTGCGCTTGCCGCGTGCGCTGGCGGCGTTCGCCTGCGGCGGACTGCTGGCCGTCGCGGGCACACTCATGCAAACGCTGCTTCGCAACCCGCTTGCGGACCCCTACGTGCTCGGCATCTCCGGCGGTGCGGGCGTGGCGGCGCTGGCGTCGCTGGCGTTCATGCTGCCGTTTTTCTGGGTACAGACGAGCGCCTTTCTCGGCGCACTGGCTGCCATTGCCATCGTGATGGGGCTGTCGCGTCGCAGTTTCCTGCGCGCCGGTGAACAGGACAGCAGCGCCAAACTGTTGCTCACCGGCGTGATGATGGCTGCCGGTTTCGGCGCGCTTGCAACGCTGATTCTCACGCTCGCGCCCGACGCGAGCCTGCGCGGCATGCTGTTCTGGCTGACCGGCGATCTGAACGGCGTCGACCGCGCGTCGCTGCCGCTGATCGCGCTCGTGGTGACGCTGCTGATCGTGAGTCCCGTCGCGCATCGCCTGAACGTGCTGTTGCGTGGCGAAGCCGTCGCGCAAGCCGTGGGCGTGGCGGTCGGTCCCTTGCGTATGCGTGTCTATCTGGCCGCGTCGCTCGCAACGGCGATCGCCGTCACGACCGCGGGCAGTATCGGCTTCGTCGGTCTCGTCGTGCCGCATATCCTGCGCCTGCGCTTCGGCAACGATCAACGCATGCTCCTGCCAGCCGCCGCGCTCGGCGGCGGGGCGTTGCTGATGCTCGCCGACCTGGTCGCGCGCACCGTCATCGCACCGACGCAACTGCCGGTGGGCGTGATCACGGCGATGATCGGTGTGCCCGTCTTCCTGTGGTTACTGTCGCGGAGGGTGATCCGGTGAATGCGTCGCACAATGAACCACAGCGCGACTCACTGCGCGAGTCGCAGCGAGAGTTACAGCACAAGCTGACGCAGGCGCAGACGGACGCGCCCTTGCTGCAAACGCATGCGCTGACCTTGCGTGCTGGCGCGCGCGCGCTCGTCGACCGTCTGGACTTTGCCGTGGCGCCGGGCGAGTGCTGGTGCCTAGCAGGGCCGAATGGCGCGGGCAAGACGACGCTGCTCGATACGCTCGCGGGCCTGCGCGCGCTGGAGGCGCAGGTGGCGCGCGATGCCGCGGTGACGGCGAGCGGGCACGTGAGCATCGGTGGCAAGGGGCTCGCACAGTGGCGGCCCGAACCGCTCGCCCGCATCAGAGCCCTGATGCCGCAGCACACACGCGATGCCTTCGGGGCAACCGCTCTGGAGGTCGTACTGGCAGGCCGTCATCCTTATCTCGTGCAAGGCCGTTGGGGCGCCTGGGAGTCGGATGACGATGTCGCCATGGCGCGTGCCGCGCTCGCACAGGTGGGCCTCGAGGATTTCGCGTCGCGCGACGTCACGACGCTGTCCGGCGGCGAGCGTCAGCGGGTGTCGCTCGCAGCGGTGATTGCACAGGCCACGCCGTTGCTGCTGCTCGACGAGCCGTTGTCGCATCTCGATCTGCATCATCAGATCGACGCGCTCGAATGGCTCGCCGGGCGTGCCGCACGCCAGCCCCTGCGCGCAGGGACCGCCGTCATTTTCTCCTGCCACGATCTCAATCTCGCGCGACGTTTTGCCTCGCACGCATTGTTGCTCGACGGTCGCGGTGGCTGGCGGGCGGGCCCGGTGCGCGACGTGCTCACGGCCGAGCATTGCAGCGCGGCATTCGGCTATCCGCTGCGTCTGATTCGCGATGGCGAGGACGAAGCCCTCGTGCCGGTGCGACGCGCATGAAGCGGATCGTTGCGGCATGGTGTTGTCATGTGCGCGCAGGCGTACACTCGTCTGCGCGCGCCCGGCGTAAGTCGATGCTGCACGGCGTTGGCCGCGCTTCCTTTACGGTTTCACCGCTTTACCGTTTCTCCGTTCCCCTGTTTCAGGACGTTTCCGAATGACCGCTTTCAGCCCGTTGCTGGCAGAACTCTTCGACATCCACCGGCCATCGACGGCGATGGACGCCACGCTGCGGCATGCCATCGACATCAAGACAAAGCCGCCCGGCAGTCTCGGTGCGCTCGAACGTATAGCCCACCGCGTCGGCCGGATTCAGCAGAGCGTGACACCGGAATTGACGCGTCCCGCCATGCTCGTGTTCGCGGGCGACCACGGTATCGTGGCCGCCGGTGTGAGCCCGTATCCGCAGGCGGTGACGGCGCAAATGGTGCTCAATTTCCTGCGAGGCGGTGCCGCCATCAACGTCTTCTGCCGCACCAACCGAATTGAGATGGAAGTCGTCAATGCCGGTGTGGCGGCAGACTTTCCGCCTCACGCGTTGCTGGTCGACATTCCCGTCGCGCGTGGCACGCAGAATTTCCTCGAAGCGCCCGCCATGACACGTGAGCAGCTCGACGCGGCGCTCGCCGCAGGCGCTGCACGCGTGGTGACGCACGCCTCGCGCGGGACCCGGATGATCGGCTTCGGTGAGATGGGCATCGGCAATACGTCGGCCGCTGCGTGCCTGATGCAGCGCCTGACGGGGTTGCCGCTGTCTGCCTGTGTGGGGCGCGGCACCGGTGTCGACGACGCGGGCCTCGCGCGCAAGACGGCCATTCTCGAGCGTGCGCTGGCGGCGCATCCCGCCACGGACGATCCCCTGGAGACGCTGGCGACGTTCGGCGGCTTCGAGATTGCGATGATGACGGGTGCGTATCTGGCGGCGGCGAAGCTCGGTCTCGTGATCGTGGTGGACGGCTTCATCAGCACATCGGCCCTGCTGGTCGCCTCGCGCGTGTCGCCTGCGGTGCTGGACTACTGCGTGTTCGCGCATGCGTCCGACGAAACCGGACATCGTGCAATGCTCGACACGCTCGGTGCCGAACCGATACTGCAATTGGGGCTGCGTCTGGGCGAGGGTACGGGTGCGGCGCTGGCCATGCCGTTGGTCAGCGTCGCCGCCGCATTCCTGCGCGACATGGCGACGTTCGAAGGCGCGGGTGTCAGCGAGCGTGAGGCAACCGACGCATGACGACGTCCGCCCCGGATCCTTCGCGAGACACCGCCGCTCAGGCGCACGATCTTGTGCCGCAGGCCAGTGAGCCGACGGCCTCGACATCCTTCGCGGGATTCCACGGGCAATGGCGGCTTTTCCTGACGGCGCTGGGCTTTTTCACCCGTGTGCCGATTCCGCAATGGGTCGGCTACTCGCCAGCACAACTCAACGCTGCGACCCGCTACTTTCCGCTCGTGGGCGTCTTCGTCGGCGTCCTCGTCGCGTTGCTGACGGTGGCGATGGGGCACGTATGGTCGCCGCGTCTCGCCATTGCGCTCGGCCTGGGCGTGAGTGTGCTGCTCACGGGCGCCTTTCATGAAGACGGTCTGGCGGATTCCGTCGATGCGTTCGGCGGCGCGTTCGCGCGCGATCGCGTGCTGGAAATCATGCACGACTCGCGCATCGGCACGTACGGCGCCGTCGCCTTGTGGCTGGCGCTGGCCGTCAAGTGGCAGGCGCTCGTGGACATTCAGATATCGGCCGGTTGGGGCGGCTTCGCTATCGTGCTCGTGGGTGCGCACGCCGCGAGTCGCTGTATGGCCATCAGTTTGCTTCGCGCGCTCGACTATGTTCGTCCGGAGGGCAAAGCCAAACCGGTCGCACAACGGCTGCGCCTGAGCGACCTGATGTTCGGCGTGGCGTGCAGCGCGCCGTGGTGGGTGTGGCCGGATTGGCGCGCTGGTGTGACTGCGGTGGTGGTGCTCGTTGCGGTGCGCGCGGCATTCATTCGCTACCTGCGCCGACGTCTCGGCGGCTATACCGGCGACACGCTCGGGTTTGCGCAGCAAATCGGCGAACTGGCACTGTATCTGACGGTGTGCGCATGGATCTGATCCTGATGCGCCATCCGCCGCCCGAAGTGGCCGCCCAGGTTTGTTACGGTCGTACGGACCTGCCGGTCGATGAGAGACGGTTCGACGCCGCGGTTGCCGCGATGCAGGACCGGCTCATGGCGGTGCTTGACGCTCGCATTCCCTGCGTCGTTCACAGCAGTCCGCTGCAACGTGCATGGCGTGCCGCAGACGTGCTGGCGGCCTCACTCGGGGTGCCGGTCCGTCAGGACGCGCGTCTGTCCGAAATGCACTTCGGGGCATGGGAAATGCAGTCGTGGAATGCGATCGATCGCAACGATCTCGATGCCTGGGCCGACAACGTCCCGGGCTTTTCACCACCCGGTGGCGAGTCCGCCCGCGACATCGCCGTGCGCATGAACGCCTGGGCGAGCGAGTTGCAGGGCGAACTGCACGTCGCCATTGCCCACGCCGGGCCGATTCGTTTGCATGTGGCAACAGCATTGCGTTTGCCAACGACGGCGTGTCTCACATGGGCGCTCGACTTCGGTCGTCTTTGCCATCTCCACATTCCCGACGATGGCCGCGCACGGCTCGTTCGCTGGAACGCCTGAGCGGCCATCGTCGGCCCTCGGCGCGCATCGTCAGCGCTGCCGAAGGACTCACTTCCCCGCTGGTGCCCGACGCGAGCGGGCGAGATCGAGGTCTTCGCACATCTCGCGCGCGCCCTCCAGAATGCGCGGACTCGGACGGTTGATGATATCGCCGTCGATGCCGAACAGATTGCCGCGCGCCACGGCGGGCAACTGCGGCCATTTGCGCCATGCGTCCAGCGTGGCTAGCGGCTTGTCCGATTTCGTGGCGCCCTGTGTGGCAGTGAACATTGCCTCGGGCGCTTTGGCTAGCACGGCCTCCACGGAGACGCGCGGCACCAATGGCGTCTCATCGGCGAATACATTGACGCCGCCGCACAGTCGGATCACGTCGCTCACCATGTGCGTGCCGTTCAGCGTCATGAGCGGTTGGGGCCACACCTGATAGAAGACGGGGACCGGGGCACGCGAGGCATATTGCTGGCGCAGCGCTTCGTAACGCGCCCGAAAGGCTTCGGCGGACGCTCGCGCCCGGGTGGGCGTACCCATTAGCGTGCCGAGCGTTTCGATGGCCGCAGGAAGGTCTGTCAGGCGCTTCGGCTCCGAATAGAACACGGGCAGTTTCAACTGGCGCAACGCTTCGATCTGCCGCTGCGAGTTGCCGTGCATCCACACGACCAGCACATCGGGTTTGAGCGCGAGAATGCGCTCGAGGTCGAGGGCGCTGTTGTCGCCCACTCGCGGCAGATGCTGCGCGGCCTGCGGGTAATCCGAATACTTCACGACGCCCACCACTTTGTCGCCCGCGCCGGCGGCAAAGAGCAATTCCGTTGCATGGGGTGCCAGGCTTACCACGCGCTGCGCCGGGGCGGGCAGTGTGACGGTCGCCCCCGTATCGTCTTTCACCGTCACGGCGGCGCAGGCGGGCGAGGCGGCAAGCGAGGCGGCAAGCGAGGCGGCGATCGTGATGCAGGCGATGGTTGCGGTGGCGGAAGTGAGCAAGGCGCGGCAGCGAGCGTGCATGGTGAGGCGAGAATGAGTGATGCCCTGATGGCGTGATGCGCGCCCATGGATGGCAAACGTGCGTTTGCTGTGGAAAGCGCCGAACCGATGTTACACGATGACGGTCGAACGATGCGTGACGATGGACATGGCAGCGATGGCACGCACTTGGGCGGGCCGCGCTGGGTATCGGACTCCCTGAGCGTGCGGGCCGCCTCCACGTCGGGGTAACGGGAGACCGGATATCGGATGGCGGTCGGTGCACTGCGCACAACCGGCCGATGGGATATGTGAGGATCGAGGAGTGGAAGTCGTGAAACGAAATTTCGGAACGATTGGCATGTTGGCCGTGGCGGTCGCGATGTTGGGCGCTTGCGCTGGTCCCGGCGGCAATAGCGGTGGCGGGGCGGGAACGGGCGCGACAAGCACCAGCGGCAGCAAGATCGAAGCCTACGGCGTGATCGACGGCGGCGTGAGGGTCGTCAGATAAGCCGACCGTCAATTCGCAGCGGGTCCTCCGTGAGCAGACGGTAAAACACCACGCCCCCTGACTCGAGAGAGTGCAGGGGGCGTGGTGTTTTACGCAGTGCCAAACGTTACGGAACCGTTACTGGAGCATAACCGCGTCGGCACTTGAATGATCGGCGCGTGGCTGCGGGGACCGAAGTCTCTGGAAGCCTGCCGCCGACCGGTCTGCGTTAGTTGGAGGCCGGGGCCGGGGCCGCAGCACCTGCGTCCGATGCCGGGGCGCTCATTGCGGCACCTGCATCGCTGGCCGGAGCCGAGTTATCTGCCGGAGCAGCGGCCGGGGCCGATGCCGTCGTGTCGGCAGCCGGAGCAGCCGATTGGTCTTCCTTCTTGGAGCATCCCACCGTCACGATGGTGGCGGTCAGAAGCGTGGCGAGCAACAGCGGCAGTTTTTTCATTTGGTCGTCCTTTTAATTAGGGAAAGCCCTTGCGAAAGAACCTTCAGTCTAGCGGCGCCCTCGGGCGATGACTGTGTGCATTTGTTGCAGAAATGCTTCAATTTGTAACGAAAACAGCAGGAACGCCCGTCTTTTAATGCCGCGTAAGCGATACGTCGACGGTCAACCCGGACGTTCACCGAACGCTCGGACGGGCAGGCGGAACCCGTTCAGAAGCATAACGAGAAAATTGGACGGTGCCGTTATTCAGCAGTTCCCGAAAAGTGAATTTGGGACGGAATCCGAGACGTCATCGTCAATTATCGGGACCGCGGGGCACGCTCGCTATCCCGCGCGACGGCCTGAGGCCCCAGGATATGACTACGCCGAAGCGATAGCGAGCGCCGCCGCCAACCGCCGCCACGCCGCCTCATCGCCGGGCAGGCCAAGCCGAAGACTTGGCAACATGCGTGCTCCCCCATCGGGCCGACCGACCGGGCGGACATCGAACAGGCGAGTCCACACGCCCTCAGCGGCAAGCCGTTCGTGCCATTGGGGCGCCGACGCGTGCGGCGTCCATGCGAAGAGCGGAGTACCCCGTGCGGGCCACGCATGCGCGTGCAGTAGCGCCAACAAACGTTCACCGTCATGCAACAAACGTTCGCGCGCAGCGGTTTGCCACGTCGTATCGGTGAGCGCCGCCCCGAGCGCAAAGCGTGCCGGACCGCTGACCGTCCACGCGCCCAGATGCTCGGCCAACTCTGCACCGAACCGTTCGGGCGCCAATGCGAATCCTGCCCGGATGCCGGCCAGTCCAAAGAACTTGCCCACCGAGCGCAGCACGACCAGACTGTCCTTGCCGACGTGTGGCGTCATGGATTCGCGAGGCGAAACGTCCGCGAACGCTTCATCGACGATCAGCATTCCGCCGCGCCGGGACAGCCGGGCGTGCCAGCGCTCCAGCGTCGTGCGCTCGACGTGCCGAGTCGTCGGATTGTCGGGATTGACCCACACGACGTAGTCGACATCGGGCAGTTCGGCCTCCGGGCCCAGCCACGGCACGAGCGTATGCCCGGCCCGCGCGAAGGCGGGCGCGTATTCGCTGTAGGTCAGCGACGCCACGGCAACGCGCCCCGGTCGCAGCAATGCAGGGATTGCGCGGATGACCGCTTGCGACCCGGCACATGGCACCACCGTGTCGACCGGCACGCCGTAATAACGGGCGGCCACGTCGCGTAACGTGTCGAAGGCGTCCGGCAAGTCGCGCCACGCGCTCGGCGGTGGCATCGGTACCGGGTAGCCGATGGGATTGATGCCGGTCGACAGGTCGAGCCAGTCCTCCCGCGGGCGGGCGTACCGACGGACGGCCTCGCCGAGATTGCCGCCGTGACGCGGCGTGCACGACGCAGATGCGGCGGACGCCGATGGCGCGGCGAATTCCGGCGCGCGGAAGGAGGCTGGCGAGAGATTGACTTCCGATGAGGCCGGCGAATCGGGCGAATCGGGCGAATCCGGCGATTCGGGCGAGGCGGATGCAGCCGGCGATGCAGACGAAGCAGACATTGCGATCAAAGCAGAGTCGTGGGCATGGCGTCGGCCTGTGAGGCAGCGAACAGCGCCAGCGCGCCGCTCACGATCAGCCACATCCACATGGAGCGGGAGATGAGCCGCCAGGCAGCCCGGATGTGTTGCGCAGACGGCTCGGTGCCGCAGCCCAGCGGCGGGCGCGCTTCCCATTCGCCGTGGTATCGCGCGGGGCCGCCCAACTGGACATTGAGGCTGCCGGCACCTGCGGCCATCACCGGCCCTGCGTTAGGACTCGACCACGCGCGGGCCTGCGTTCGCCAGCACGCGATGGCACGCGCGACATCGCCGAAGACGGCGTAGCTCGCTGCCGTGAGCCGGGCGGGTATCCAGTTCAGCACGTCATCGATGCGCGCGGCGGGACGGCCGAAGTACAGAAACTTGTCGGTGCGATACCCCCACATGGCGTCGAGCGTGTTCGCCAGACGGAACAGCACCACGCCGGGCGCCCCGGCAACGGCGAACCAGAAGAGGGCGCCGAAGATGGCGTCGTTGCCGTTCTCGAGCGTCGATTCCACGGCGGCGCGCGCGAGCTCGGACGCGCTCGCATCTTCAGTGTCGCGCGAGACGATGCGTGCGGTGAGTGCGCGTGCCTGCGCAAGATCGTTGTCGCGCAGTGCGCGCGCGATCGGCATCACATGCTCACGCAGACTGCGCGCGCCGAGCGCGGCGTATAGCGCGAGCGCCTGCCATAGAACGCCGCCCCAGCCGGGCAGGCATGTCAGCGCCCAGGCGATGAGCACGGGGATCACGAGCATGATCGTCCATGCCCACGCCCCGCGCGTCATCGCGGTGAGCGGCTTGTCACGCACCGCCGGGTCGTTGAGCCACGCTTCGACCCCGTTGGCGATGTAGCCGAACCCGACGAGCGGATGCCAGCGGCGCGGCTCGCCGAGCCAGGCGTCGAGCAGCACGCCGATCAACGCGGCGAGCCAGAGCGATTCGGGAGCGAGTCCGGTGAGCATCGACGCTTACCCTTTGACGGCCATCGGCAGGCCGGCGACCACAAAGCGCACGTGCGGCGCGAGCCCGGCAACGCGCTGATTCAGACGTCCGAGTTCGTCGACATAACGCCGCGTGACCGAGCCCATCGGAATCACGCCGAGTCCGATTTCGTTGCTGACGACGACGATCTTGCCGGGCCGCGACGTCAGCGTGGCGGCGAGCGCATCGACGATGCCTTGCCACTGGGCATCGGTCGCGGGGCCCTCGGGATGGTCCTCGGGCGGGCACAGCCAGCCGGCGAGCCACAGCGGCAGGCAGTCTACGAGCACGCAGCGCCCCTCGCGTGCGACGTCCCGCAACGCGCCGGCGAGATCCCGGCCCACTTCCACCGTGTCCCAATGCCCGGGACGGCTGGCCCGATGATGCGCAATGCGCGCTTGCATTTCCGGCTCGTCGCTTATCGCAGCCGTGGCGAGATAGGTCACGGGCAGGCCGCTTTGCACGGCGAGATGTTCCGCGAACGCGCTTTTGCCGGAGCGTGCGCCGCCAAGCACGAAGGTCAGATCGGGGGAGGTCGGGGCGAGGTCGGTCATGGGCGATATTGTACGAGCGACCGATGCGATAATCCGCGTCATGAGTGAAATCCCTGTCAAATTCCCCGCCGCTGCCCCCCGATATCGCGGCACCCTGATGATTCAGGGCACGACCTCCGATGCGGGCAAGAGCACGGTGGTGGCCGGCCTGTGCCGTCTGCTTCACCGCGACGGCGTGCGCGTTGCGCCGTTCAAGCCGCAGAACATGGCGCTCAACAGCGCGGTGACGGCCGACGGCGGCGAGATCGGCCGTGCACAGGCCCTGCAAGCGCAGGCGGCCGGCGTTGCGGCCCATACCGACTTCAATCCGGTGCTGCTCAAGCCGAGTAGTGATCGGGGTGCGCAGGTCATCATCGGCGGCAAGGTCATGGCCGATCTCGATGCGCGCGCCTATCACGAGTACAAGCCTCGCGCGATGGCGGCGGTGCTGGCGGCCTACGAGCGTCTGCGCACGGGCTACGAGGCCGTGCTCGTCGAAGGGGCGGGCAGTCCGGCCGAGGTGAATCTGCGCTCGCGCGACATTGCGAACATGGGATTCGCGGAGGCTGTCGACGCCCCCGTGCTGCTTGTCGCCGACATCGACCGCGGCGGCGTGTTCGCGCAGATGATCGGCACCCTCGCGTGTCTGTCGGACACCGAACGCGCGCGCATCAAGGGCTTCATCATCAACCGTTTCCGTGGCGATCCGTCGTTACTGACCAGCGGTCTGACGTGGCTGGAGGAGCAGACGGGCATCCCGGTACTCGGCGTGCTCCCTTATCTGCATGGACTGCATCTGGACGGCGAGGACATGTTGCCGGCGCAGCGTCACAAGGCCGCCGGCGATGAGGTGCGGCTACGCGTGGCCGTGCCCGTGCTGCCGCGCATCAGCAATCACACGGACTTCGACGCGCTGCGCGCCCATCCGCAGGTCGACTTCCGCTATGTGGGGCCCGGCGAAGCGTGGCCGGCGTGCGATCTTGTGATTTTGCCCGGCAGCAAACATGTGCGCGCCGATCTGGCGTGGCTGCGTGCGCAGGGCTGGGAGCCGGCGATTGCGCGGCATTTGCGCTATGGCGGCAAGGTGCTGGGCATCTGCGGCGGTTTGCAGATGCTGGGCAGCACGATCCACGATCCGTTGGGGCTCGAAGGCGAGGCGGGCACCACGCCGGGCCTTGGCTGGCTTGCGCTGGAAACCACGATGGAAGTGCAAAAGCAACTACGCGTGGTGACGGGGCGCCTCACGGCGGGAGACGCCCCCGTGAACGGGTACGAGATTCACATGGGCGTGACGCGCGGGGCAGCGCTCGGGCGCCCGGCGGTCTGGCTGGAGGGTGAGGTCGCGGATGGCGCCCGCTCGGAGGACGATCAGGTGATGGGCACCTATCTGCACGGTCTGTTCGACACGCCCGAGGCGCTGCATGCGCTGCTGACGTGGGCCGGCGCCCGCGATCTGGCGCGGCAGGACTACAACGCGCTGCGCGAGGCGTCGCTCGACCGGCTGGCCGATTCGTTTGCCGAGCATCTGGATCTGGCGCGCGTGTGGGCATGTCTGCGCTAAGGCCGATGATGAAGACGGGGGCGAAGATGATGAAGACGACGGGATGAAGGCGTGAGCGGATGACGGCGCGCGGGTGCCCGGCGGTGCATCCGGATCGTCATGGAGCCGTTGTAAGATGAGCGGCAAATCGACCTCGGGGAGTCTGCAATGCCGGTGATTGTGGTGGCGAATCCAAAGGGTGGCGTGGGCAAAAGCACGCTGGCGACGAATCTGGCGGGCTATCTGGCAGCGCAAGGCCACGCCGTGATGCTCGGCGACACTGATCGTCAGCAATCGTCACGGGCATGGCTGGGATTGCGCGCACCGGCGTTGAGACCCATCGCGACGTGGGAAGTCGATCACAACGAAGTCGCCCGTCCGCCCAAAGGCACGACGCATGCCGTTCTGGACACGCCGGCCGGTCTGCATGGCAGGCGTCTCGACGCGATCCTCAAGCTCGCGGATCACATTCTGGTGCCGTTGCAGCCGTCGATATTCGACATTCTCGCCACGCGCGACTTCCTTCAGAAGCTGGGCGAAGAGAAGGCCGTGCGGCAGGGGGACGTACGCATTGGTGTGGTCGGCATGCGCGTGGATGCGCGCACGCGCGCTGCCGATCAGCTCTCGCGCTACTGCGAGGAAGCCGGGTTACCGGTGCTTGGCATGCTGCGCAATACCCAGAATTACGTGCAGCTTGCCGCGCACGGGCTGACCCTGTGGGATGTGGCGCCCGGACGCGTGGAGCGCGATCTCCCGCAATGGGAGGGGATTACGGCGTTCGTGGCGAAGTAGGCGGCAGCGCAAGGCGAACCTTGCGACCTTCGCCCTTACTTCGCGTCTGCGGTTTCGAAGGCACGGGTTTCTTCCCATACCTGAAGCGGCACGTGATCGCGCTCGCCCTTCTGGACGTTCTTCTCGTCGACGAACACCAGCTTGGGCTTGAAGCCGGCGAGCACTTCCTTTTCCTCGACCTGCGCGTACGAGACGATGATCACGATGTCGCCGAGTTGCGCGCGACGGGCTGCCGCACCGTTGAGCGAGATCATGCCGCTGCCGCGTTCGCCGCGGATGGCGTAGGTCGTGAAACGTTCGCCGTTGTTGACGTTGAAGATGTCGATTTGCTCATTTTCGACAAGGCCCGAGGCTTCGAGCAGGTTCTCGTCGATCGCGCACGAGCCTTCGTAATGCAATTCGCAGTGCGTGACGGTGGCGCGGTGGATCTTCGACTTGAGCATGGTGCGGTACATGGCGTGCCTCTAGTGTTGCAATGTCGCGCACGCAGCGCGACGAAAAGTGTTTGCGCAGTCGGCAAAGGGCCGACATGCGCGCGGCTTGGTGCCTGTCGCACGCGGCCGCCGATCGATCGGGGCCGCGTGCCCGGCACTCAGATTTCGAGATTGTCGATCAGACGTGTCGACCCCAGCTTGGCGGCGGCGAGCACCACCAGACTCTCTGCCGGTGCCGCGCCGGGCGCAGGCACACGCAGATTGGCGCGCTGACGAATCGAGACATAGTCCGGCTTCCAGCCTCGCTCGACCAGCGTCTTCATGGCAGCGGCTTCGAGCGCCGCATAGTCCGTCTTGCCGCCATTCACGTCGTTGCGGATCTCGTTGAGCAGACGGAAGAGCTGCGGCGCTTCGGCGCGTTCGGCCTCCGACAGGTAGCGATTGCGCGAGGACAGGGCAAGACCGTCTTCGGCACGCACCGTCTCCGCGGCGATGATCTCGATCGGCAGTGCAAACTGACGGCACATGCTGCGCACGATCATCAACTGCTGATAATCCTTCTTGCCGAACACGGCCACGCGCGGCTGTACGCACGAGAACAGCTTGGTCACGACGGTGCACACGCCCTTGAAGAAGCCCGGGCGGAATTCCCCTTCGAGGATGTCGCCGAGATCGTGCGGCGGCTCCACACGGTACTCCTGTGGCTCGGGGTACATCTCCTTCTCGTCCGGGGCGAACAGCACGTAGACGTTCTCGCGCGTGAGCTTCTCGACGTCGTCGGCCATCGTACGCGGGTACTTGTCGAAGTCCTCGTTCGGACCGAATTGCAGACGGTTCACGAAGATGCTCGCGACGACCGGGTCGCCGTGCTGGCGCGCCAGTCGCATGAGCGAGAGGTGGCCTTCGTGCAGGTTGCCCATCGTAGGCACGAAGGCGACGCGATTCTGACCGCGCAATTGATCGCGCAGCTCGTGAATCGAGGGAATGACTTTCATGGGGTGCTCAGTTTGGGGTGTAAGTCAGGCGGACGTAGATCGGTGCGAACGGCTCGGCCTGCGTGATCTCAAGCAGCGATTCGCGCGTGAGTTCGAGCATGGCGATGAAGTTGACCACGACCACCGGTACGCCGCGCGTGACGTCGAACAGTTCGGTGAACTCCATGAATCGCGCACCTTGCAGGCGGCGCAGAATCTGGCTCATGTGCTCACGCACCGACAGTTCTTCGCGGGAAATCTTGTGATGCTGGACGAGCTTGGCCCGGCGCAGGACTTCGGCCCACGCTGCGCGAAGGTCCTCGGCGTCCACGTCGGGAAAGCGCGGCTGGAGGCTCTGCTCGATATAGACCTGCGAGCGCAGGAAATCGCGCCCGAGCACCGGCAGCGTATCGAGCTTCTGCGCGGCGAGCTTCATCTGCTCGTACTCGAGCAGACGACGCACCAGTTCGGCACGCGGATCCTCGGCTTCCTCGCCGGTGTCGGCCTTCTTGACCGGCAGCAGCATGCGCGACTTGATCTCGATGAGCATCGCCGCCATGAGCAGATACTCGGACGCGAGTTCGAGATTGGTGCGGCGGATCTGTTCGACGTAAAGCAGATACTGCTTCGTGACCTGCGCCATCGGAATGTCGAGGACGTTGAAGTTCTGCTTGCGGATCAGATACAGCAACAAGTCGAGCGGGCCTTCGAAGGCTTCGAGGAAGATCTCCAGGGCATCCGGCGGGATGTAGAGATCGTTCGGCAGGGCAAAGAGCGGCTCGCCATACAGGCGGGCGCGCGCAACGCCGTCGACCGTGTCGGGCGTTGAGTCCTGGCCGTCTTGCGGGGCCGGCAGTTCCGTGGCGCTGCTGCCTGCGGTTGCGGCACGCCCGTTCGAGGCGGCGGTGGACGCCGCGTGAGCGTCATCCGACGACGGCGCAACGTCAGCCGTCGCGTGCGGCGCGGACGCATCCGCTGCGCTCGGGGCGTCGGCCGGCACACTATCCGACGCATCGCCAGGCGCATGCTCCGGCGCGCTGTCGTCACCATGGCCACGATCGCCGCCATCGCCCGCGTCAGCCGCCATCGCATCGACGTGTTCAGGCGCCGGCACGATCTCGGGGATCGGCTCGGGCGTGAACGACGGATCGTCAGGGGGACTCGGGTTCAATGCGGCACTCGGTGCGGAAACGCCCGGATTTATTCGCCTTGGTAGACGTACGGTTGCTGTGCCACGCGCGATTGCTGCGCACGGTTGCGTTCGTCGAGATCGATCGGCTGCTTGTCCCACAGCAGGGCACGACCCTTGCGCTGCTCCGCTTCCAGCGTCGGCTTTTCGGCCTTGAGTTGCTTGATGAATTGGGTGATGTCGGACTCGTACATGGTCGATTGCTTGAAAAATAGGCAAAAGCGGCACCGTCGCAACGGCGCCAATCGACGCAGATTCTACCGCAAACCCATCGATATTCCCCGTTTTGGACGTTTTGACCAAATTGCCCGGATTTTGGGCGGCGCCGGTGAACTGGCCGAAGGGATATGTTCAAATACGACTCATATACGCATCGCGCGTTGTCCTATTGTGCCATGCTGGCGGGCAGCGTGCGTTCGAGCACTCGCTTCACGCAATATTCACAGCACGCCGGACCACCGGCGGCGATATTTTCAAGGAAGGTTTTGACCGTCTCGCAGATCAAATCCGGACACGACGCCAGTCGTCGCTTCGGCGCGCGCCGCTTGCGCCGCCACTCTTGCCGCCAACCCGCAGTGCGCCTCATGCTGATCGCACTGACCTGCGGCCTGCTCGGGCTGCCGGGCCTCGCACACGCCCAATACCGGGTGCGCGTCGACGCGCCCAAAGACATCGCCAAGCTGCTCAAAGACAACCTGGACGCCGTACGCTATGCCGAGCGCGACGACATCGGCGAGGCGCAATTCGAGCACATCATCGCCACCGTCGGCGAGCAGGTACAGGAACTGACGTCGACGGAAGGTTACTTCTCTCCCGTCACCCATGTGGACGTGGCCACGATCAATGGCAAGCGCGACGTCAATATCAAGGTGGACGCCGGCCCACGCACGCATATCAAGGACGTCGATCTGAAGTTCACCGGCCCGGTCGCAGAGCAGGACCCCCAGCGCGTCACGCAGTTGCGCAGCGCATGGGAACTGCCGGTGGATGCGCCATTTCGCCAGTCCGACTGGGACAAGGCCAAGAACGACACGCTCTTCCAACTCGGTCAGAAGCGCTATCACGCGGCGAAGATGACCTTCTCGCGCGCCGTGGTCGACGCCGACAACGAGAGCGCGTCGCTTGCGGCCACTTACGAAAGCGGCCCGCCGTTCACGCTCGGACCGCTTGTGATCTCCGGCACGCGTCGCTATCCCGAGCAGATCATCCGCAACGTCAATCCGCTGTCCGAGGGGGAGCCCTTCGACGCGGATCGGTTGCAGGAGCTGCAACGCCAGATTCAGGCCACGCCGTACTTCTCGAACGTGATCATTTCCGTGACGGAAGACCCGGCGAAGGCGGAAAACGCGCCCGTCGAGGTTAAGGTGCGCGAGTTCCCCGAGCACCGCGTGCAAAGCGGTGTGGGTTACACCACCGACACCGGCGCGAGCATCAATGGACGCTATTCGTACTACAACCTGTTCGGCAAAGCGTGGACGTTCGATTCGCAGGCGCGCCTGGAGCAGTACCGGCAGGGCGGTTACGCGGAGATCGGCATGCCGCCGGATTCCAGCGCTTACACCAACAGCATGCGAGGGTCGTTCGATCGCACGTATCTGAATGGTCTCGATCAGCGCTCGACGCAGGTCGGTATCAAGCGCGCCCGTTCTCGCGAGCGTTACGACTGGGCCTACACGCTGGACTTTTACCGAACCGACGAGCGCCCCGACGGCGGCGAGCGTTTTCTCAACAAGGCGCTCGTGCCCGCATTCTCGTGGAACCGGCGCGACGTGGACGATCTGATCTTTCCTCGCAAGGGCAATATCATCAATACGCAGATCGGGTTTGCGGCCAAGCCGCTGCTGACCGATCAGAGTTTCGCGCGTCTGTACGGCCGTATCCGACAGTACTTCCCCGTCGGCGAGCGTGACCTTGTACTGGCGCGGCTGGAAATCGGCGCGGTGATCACGAACGGCAACAGCAACCGGATTCCGTCGTCGCTGCTGTTCTTTGCAGGTGGCACGTCGTCGATTCGCGGCTATACGTACCAAAGCATCGGGCGCCAGCAAAACGGCACCACGTTCCCGACGAAATACCTCGGCACCGCCAGCCTGGAGTATCAGCGCTGGTTCACGCGCGACTGGGGCGCGGCGGTGTTCTGGGACGTGGGCACGGCCACGGACGACTATCGCCACCCCACGCCGCTGTATCACGGCGTGGGCGTCGGGGTACGCTGGCGCAGCCCCGTCGGTCCGGTAAATCTCGACATCGGCTATGGCGTACATGACAAGCAGTTCCGCCCGGCCATCTCGTTGGGGGTGGCGTTCTGATGACGACGATGCCTCTGACGCACATAACGCCAGCGATGGCCATGACGGGCGACGCGCGCGGGGACGCACGCGAACCGACCCTGACGCGGCCCGACACGAACGCTGACAACGGTGACTACCCGCCCTCGCCCCCTTCCGGAGATGGCCACACGCCACCTCCGCCTCCGCCGCCTCCGCCGCCTCCGCCGCCTTCGCGCCGCAGCCATTGGGGCCGCATCCTGCTGGGCGCGGCGCTCACGCTCGTGCTCGTCGCGGTACTGGCCATCGGCGCGCTGCTCTGGGCAATGTCGAGCGAGCGCGGGAGCCGCTGGCTGTGGCAGACGGCCGTCTCCACACTGGGCGGCAAGCTCGCCGGCGAGTGGCGCAGCGGAAGCGTGCTGCATGGCTTCACCGTTGGCGACGTGCGCTACGTCGACGGGGCGACCCGCATCACCGTCAGTCGGCTGGAGAGCCGTTGGGCGCTGCGCTGGCGTCCGCTGCATTTCACCGTCGATAAACTGCACGCCGGCGATGTCGAGCTGGCCTTCGCACCGTCGCCGCCGTCGAACACGCCAACGACGATGCCCACCCGTCTGCGTCTGCCGCTGGGTCTGACGTTGAACGACGTGCGCGTGGCGAAGCTCACGCTCCATTCGCCAGCGCTCGTGCTGGAGGACGTTCGCGTCAATGCGCGAAGCGATGGTACGCAGCACACGGTGCAAATCGAGCACGTCGGTACGCCTTACGGCGAGGCGGTCGCCAACGTTCGGTTGAACGGCGAACGTCCGTTTGCGCTGGGCGGCAATATCGGCCTGCAAGCGAAGGCCGGCGACATTCCCGTCGCGTTGAAAGCGGATTTGTCCGGCTCGCTCGACGCCCTCGTCGTCGACCTGACGGCGAGCGGCGAGAAGCTCAACGGCACGGCGCACATTGCGGCGTCGCCGTTCGGTGCGGTGCCGCTCTCACGGGCGCAGATCGCGTTCGATCACATCAATCCGCGCGATTTCGCGCCAAGCGCGCCGCAAGCGGACCTGGCGATACAGGCAGACTTGCGCCCGGAGCCCGGTGCGAAAGTCTTCCGTGTGCTGGGGCCGGTGTCGGTCGTCAATGCCGGGGCGGGCGCGATCGATGCAGGTCGCCTGCCGCTCGAGAGTCTGCGCACGCAGGTGTTGCTCGACGCCACGCGTCAGGCGTTGACCGGTATCGAACTGAAGCTCGCGGGCCGCGCCGTGCTGACCGGCAGCGGGGAACTGCGCCGCGAGACGCTTGCGGCCGGTAGTACGCCTGCAGCGGCTGCGGCATCAGGTGCGAGTGGCGTCAGCGCCGGGACCCACGGCACTACGGCGAGCGCAACGGCGGCGTCGCCGCCCGCAAGGGCGACCGCCGACACCGCCTCAACCAAGACCACGGCCGAGACCGAGACCAAGCCCACGACCGCAGACGCCGTTGTCACCGTGGGTGGTTTCGCCCTCGTGATGCGCGACCTCGACCTGCAAGCGTTGTACGGCAAGCTGCCCGCGACGAAGCTCGGCGGTCCGCTCGACATCAAGCTCGACGCCAGCGGACAACGCATCGCGCTCGATTGGCGCGATGCCGCACGTCGCGTGCTTGCCGACGTCGGCCTCGACGCCAACGGCACCCGAATCCACGCGCTATCGCTCGATGCGGGCAACGGCAAGGTGGCGGCAACGGGCGTGCTGGGCAATGGCGACACCGGTGCCTATCAGGCACAGATCAAGCTCACGCGTTTCGATCCCGCTGCCTGGTACGACCTTTACGGCCCGCCGAAGCGGGGAGCAAAGACGCCTGCCGCGAGCGTGACGGGACAGTTCGACGCACAGGGCGTGCTGCGTCCCGAGTTTGGTCTGGCGTTGAAGTTCGCGTTGCACGACAGCATTTACGCCGATTTGCCGATGAGCGGCGCAGGGACGGTGAAGCTGGCGGGCGCGCGTTTGCTGCCGAGCGATGCGAACCTGCTCGTCGCGGGTAACAAGGTGTCGTTGCGCGGCAGTTTCGGTGCGCCGGGCGACAAGATGGCGGTGAATGTCGATGCGCCGTCGCTCGACAAGCTGGGCTTCGGCCTCGCCGGTCGTCTGCAACTGGACGGGCAGGTGTCGGGCACGATGGAGCGCCCGGCCGTGGTGGCCACGCTCGCGGCCGACAAGCTGGTCTTCGGTGCGCAGAAGCTCGATCATCTGGCGGGCAAAGTGGACGTGAGCGGTGGTTTCCCCGGCGCGGCGGGCGATCGACTCAACGTGACGCTCGATGGTCAGGGTTTCACCAGCCATATCGCCAGGCTAGACAAGCTGTCTCTGGCGCTCGCCGGCACGCGCGGCACACACACCCTGCACCTCAAGGCGACGGGCAAGTTGCGTGAAGCGCCGGTGGACATGAACCTCGATGCCGCAGGCGCCGTGACGAACACACGCGGCAAGCCGGGGTGGAAGGGCACGATCCAGACCCTCGCGAATCGCGGCGTACCGAAGCTCGATCTGGCCTCGCCGTGGCAGGTCGAGGCGAGTGCGGAGCGCGTGCGCCTCGGGGCGGCGAAGCTCGTCACGGGCGCGGGCGCGTTGTCGCTGGCGAACTTCGATTACGGCGACGGGCAACTGAAGACGGCAGGCACGATCGACACGCTGGACATCGCCCAGGTGCTGCGCGTGGTGCAGTCGTTCACGGGCGAGCCGTCGCCGATTGCGAGCGATCTGGTCCTCGACGGCAAATGGAACGTGAGCGCGGGGCAACGGGCCGACGGCTTTGTCGAAGTCGTTCGCCGCAGCGGCGACGTCACTCTGCGTCGCGGTGGCGTGAACGATAGCGTCAAGGTGACGGTCACGGGCATTCCCGGTCTGAGCGCGGAGAAAGGCGGCGTGGGGGCGCGCGTGCCGCTGGGCATTTCGGAGTTGCGCACGCGCGTCGACCTGTCCGGGCAGACGGCCCGCGCGACGGTAAAGGCAGTCTCGTCGCTGGTGGGAACCGTGGATGCGGACGTGCAAGCCGGCCTGCGTGTGCAGGGCGGTATCCCTGACGTGCCCGACGACGCGCCGCTCACCGGACGCATTGCGCTCGCAGTGCCGAACCTGTCGAAGTTCGAAGACCTTGCCGGTGCGCAGTTCAATTTCAAGGGCCGGGCGAATCTGAACGTGACGCTCGCCGGCACGGTTGCCAAGCCTCGCCCCACGGGCCAATTGACTGCCGACGACCTCTCGGTGCAGATGTTCGACACCGGTGTGAGCGTGAAGGACGGCAAGGTCCGCATCGATCTCACCCCCACCGAAATCGTCTTGCGAGATGTGGTCGTCACGGGCGGGGGCGGCGGTACGGCGCGTGCGACGGGCAACATTCGTCTCGACACGCCGGAGCCGACGCTCGGCATCACCCTGAACGCGGACAAGCTGCAACTGTTCGCGGCGCCCGACCGTCAGTTGTCGCTGACCGGCGAGGCCAAGGCGACCGGCAGCGGGGAGGCGATGGCGCTCAACGGCAAGTTCACCGTCGACCGCGCGCGCTTCGCGTTGCCCCCGACGAGCGCGCCCAAGCTCGGTGACGATGTGGTTGTCGTGCGCGGCGGGGCACAGGCCCGCACCAAGCCGCTCGATCCGAAGGATCAGGCCGCGCGAATCGGCGAGCAACCGACCAGCCGCTTCTCGCCGCATATCAATGTCGAGGTGAATCTGGGGCGCGATTTCCGTTTCGTCGGGGCTGGCGCCGATTTGTTGCTGCGCGGGAGCATGCGCGTGCAAAGCGATCCGCTCACGCCCATGCGGGCGACCGGTACCATCACCGTGGCAGAAGGCACATACGAGGCATTCGACCGCAAACTGGCGATCGAGCGCGGCGAAATCAACTTCGTCGGTCCGCTGGACAATCCCAACCTTTACATTCAGGCGATGCGTCGCAATCAGGAAGTAGCGGCCGGGGTGCTCGTGACGGGCACGGTGCGCCAGCCGCGCGTGTCGCTCGTGTCCGAGCCGAGCGTGTCGGACGAAGAGAAACTCTCGTGGCTGATGTTCGGGCATGGTCCGGACGGCGCGGGCCTCGGCCAGCGTCAGGCCATGGCGGGCGCGGCGACCGCACTGCTGGGCGCGACGGGTGGCAAGCGCATCATCAAGGACCTGGGGATCGACGAGTTCAGCATCGGTACCAGCGACTCGGGGCTGCCCGACGACGAGCAGGTCGTGAAGGTGGGCAAGGCGATCTCGGACAACTTTGCGCTGGGATACGAGCAGAGCCTGACGAGCGCCGCGAGTATCGTGAAGATCACGTGGCAGGTGTCGCGTCGCTGGCAGATTGCGCTGCGTACCGGTTCGCTGTCTGGTTTCGACGTGCTGTTCAACCGTCGCTTCGACTGAGGATGGCAAACGTGAAAAGGAGAGGGAACGATGAAATTGACGGAAACGTCGCCGAATCCGGAACGGGGCGCAGATGGCATGCGCCGGGGCCTTCGCTGGGGAGTCGCTATGGGACTGTTTGCGAGTCTGTTGGGATTGTTCGGCTGTGATCAGCAGCAAATCGACAAGGCGCGTGAGAAGGCGCGCGATACGTTCAACGCGGTCAAGCCGGACGACATCCTGCTACGCAACCTTCAACCGGGTGTGACCACCGAAGCGCAGGTGCGTGAGCAGATGGGCAAGCCGGAGATCGTCTGGGAGAACGCGGACGGCTCGCGTCGACTGGAATATCCGCGCGCGCCCGGTGGCCTGAAGACGTACATGGTCGATATCGGCGCCGACGGCACGCTGCGACGCGTGACGCAGGCCCTGTCGGCGGAAAATTTCGAGCAGGTGCGGCCCGGCATGTCGCAGGACGACGTGCGACGTCTGCTGGGCAAACCGACCCGGGTCGAGGAGTACCGTCTCAAGAAGGAGACGGTGTGGAGCTGGCGGTGGCTTGAAGACGGCGTGAATTCGCCGGGCATGTTCAATGCCCACTTCGGCCCGGATGGCCGCGTGACGGTGACCTCGCGTTCACCCGATCCGGCGTCGGAGCGTCCCTGATCGACGCGATGTCCAGGTGACCCGCAATCGCGAAGCATAGTGGATGTGTGACTCACGCATAACGACCCACCCGGTGCTCGCGAAGCGCTTTAGCGCGCGGGCGTTTGCCCGGTCCGCTCGGACCGCGCGACCTGACGATGCCGGTTCGTCACCATCCGTTCGTGCAACCGCACGATGATCTTGCTGCCGGTCTTCTCGAACGCAAACGGCAGCACGGCATGGACCAGACAGGCAAGGCAGGCAACCAGCAGCGGCAGGGCAAAGGACAACGCCGAGCCCAAATGTTGGAGATAGTTTTCGCCGACAGAGGCAGGGTGCTGGGTGAAAATTTTCATGACGACCTCTGTTTTAAGAATGTTTTTGAAGTCTACTGTCGCGCGCGAGGTAAAGGCTTCCAAATAGTTCGTCGAATCGGGTAGGATTTGGAAGAATTTTCCTCTCGGATGGCTATCGTGGACAAAACCGATCTCGCAATTCTCGAAAATCTGCAAACCGATGCCTCGCGCTCGTTAGGCGAGCTTGCCGAGGCGGTGCACCTTTCGCCGACGCCTTGCTGGCGGCGCGTGCAGCGTCTGCGTGAAAACGGGGTGATTACCGGGCAGGTAACGCTTTGCGATCCGCAACAGCTCGACCTGCGCGTGACCGCCTTCGTGTTCATCAAGGCCGCGACCCACAGTGAAGACTGGATGGTGCGTTTCGTGGCCGGTGCCCGCGAGTTGCCCGAAATCGTCGAAATTCACCGCATGGCCGGTGATATCGACTATCTGCTCAAGGTTTATCTGCCGGATATCGCGGCATACGATCGTTTCTACAAGAAGCTCATTCGTGTGGCGGACTTGCAGGACATCAGCGCCAGCTTCTCGATGGAGACGGTGAAGTTCACCACGGCATTGCCGGTCGATCACCTGCGGTAACCCGAGCGTTCGCGTCATCGCCCAAGGGACGCCACAAAGCAAAACACCCCGAGGCCGGGAGACCGGCGCTCGGGGTGTTGCGTTTGCAGCGTATGGTCGTGCGACCGTACGCCACGCGGTTATTTCAGGTGCTCACTTCACGCGCATGCCCGGCTTTGCACCATTGTGCGGCTCGAGAATATAGATGCCCGGTTCGGCCTTCTCGTCGGCAGCCGATGCGGCGAGCACCATGCCTTCGGACATGCCGAACTTCATCTTGCGCGGGGCGAGATTGGCGACCATCACCGTCAACTTGCCGACCAGCACTTCCGGCTGCGGATACGCCGACTTGATGCCGGAGAAGACATTGCGCGTTTGCGCTTCGCCTACGTCGAGCGTGAGTTGCAGCAGCTTGTCCGAGCCGTCCACGGCCTTGCAATCGACGATGCGCGCAATACGCAGATCGATCTTGGCGAAGTCGTCGATGGTGATGATGCCGTCGTCCGCCGCTGCATCGGCGCGCTTGCCGTCACCCTTGCCGTCACCCTTCTCAGCGGACTTTTCCGCCTTGGCCGACTTGTCCTTGCCCTTCGCCTTGGCCGCTGCGGCATCGCCCGCGGGCGCGCTCGCCTGCAAGGAGTCGCGGTTGGCGGCGAGCAGCGCTTCGACCTGCTTGCCTTCGACGCGCGTCATCAGGTGCTTGTAAGCGGTGATGGCGGTGTCGGCGGTGAGCGCGCGCTCGACGTCCTGCCAGGTTTGCGGTGCGATGTTCAGGAACTGCTCCACGGCTTGCGCCGTGGTCGGCAGCACCGGCTTGAGATACAGCGTGAGCAGGCGGAACGCTTCCAGACACACCGAGCACGCTTCGTGCAAGGCGTCCGCCTGCGCCGGATCCTTTGCGAGATCCCACGGTTTGACCGTGTCGACGTAGCCGTTGACGGCGTCGGCCTGTTCCATGACCAGGCGCAGCGCCTTGCCGAATTCGCGACCTTCGTAATAAGTCGCGATCTGCGGTGCAGCGGCGCGGATCTGCTTGAGCAGCGGCGCCTGCATGGCTTGCGCCGACACGCGGCCGTCGAAACGCTTGATGAGGAAACCGGCGGCACGGCTGGCAATATTGACGTACTTGCCGACCAGATCGCTGTTGACGCGCGCGATGAAGTCATCGAGGTTCAGGTCGAGATCTTCCATCGTGTTGCCCAGCTTGGCACCGATGTAATAGCGCAGCCATTCCGGATTCAGTCCGGTGTCGATGAAGCTCTGCGCCGTAATGAACGTGCCGCGCGACTTCGACATTTTTTGACCGTCCACGGTTAGGAAGCCGTGGGCGTACACGTTGGTCGGCGTGCGATGGCCCGAGAATTCGAGCATCGCCGGCCAGAACAGCGTGTGGAAGTACATGATGTCCTTGCCGATGAAGTGGTACTGCTCCGTGGTGGAACCGGGCTTGACCCATTCGTCGAAGTTCAGGCCGCGCTTGGCGCACAGGTTCTTGAAGCTGGCGTAGTAGCCGACCGGTGCGTCCAGCCACACGTAGAAGTACTTGCCCGGCGCGCCCGGAATTTCGAAGCCGAAGTACGGCGCATCGCGCGAGATGTCCCAGTCGGCCAGCGTCGATTCGCCGTCTTCGCCGAGCCATTCCTTCATCTTGTTAGCGGCTTCCGGCTGGGCGAGACCCGACACCCACTTGCGCAGGAACTGCTCGCAACGCTTGTCCGAGAGCCTGAAGAAGTAGTGGGTCGAGGTCTTGCGAATCGGTGTGGCGCCCGAGACGACCGAGTAGGGGTTGAGCAGGTCGGTCGGGGCATAGGTCGAGCCGCAGACTTCGCAGGAGTCGCCGTACTGGTCCTTGGCGCCGCACTTCGGGCATTCGCCCTTGATGAAGCGGTCCGGCAGGAACATTTCCTTGACCGGGTCATACGCCTGTTCGATATCGCGCGCTTCGATCAGACCCTGATCCTTGAGGGCGAGATAGACGTTCTCCGACAGTTCGCGATTCTCTTCGGAATCGGTCGAGTAGTAGTTGTCGAACGAGATGCCGAAGCTGTCGAAGTCGCGCTTGTGTTCCTTCCACACGCGATCGATCAGTTGCTTCGGCGTGAGACCTTCCTTTTCGGCGCGCAGCATGACCGGCGTGCCGTGCGTGTCGTCGGCGCCCACGTAGTACACCTCATGGCCCTGCATTCGCATGAACCGTACCCAGATGTCGGTCTGGATGTACTCCACCAGGTGACCGATGTGGATCTGGCCATTGGCGTACGGCAGTGCGGATGTAACGAGAATGCGGCGGGACATGTGCTTTGACTGTGGTGGGTTGCAGGATGCAGGAAAGGACGATTCTAGCAGGCGGGCCGGGTTGACGCCCAAATGGGTATCGCTCGCGGGGAAGCCGTCCGCATCTACGCGGACCCGACGTATGCCCCGCGCCGTCTGCGCCCTATACCCCGCCTGCGCTTGCCGAGCGGCCAAAAAAAAGCCGGAACGAGGTTCCGGCATAACTAGGCACACGTAACGTCAATAACAAAGAGGAGATGGAAGCACCCACGGTAGGCACTTCCGAAGGGTCTGAGCGATCGCATGCGGGATTAGTTCAACCGATGTGCCGACTTTCGATGCTGCGTCGCAACATGCGCTCGGCAGGGGGCAGGGGGCAGGGGCAGGGCCGCCGACAAACGCATGCCCGGCGGACCGGGCATGCATTCGTACGGGTAAAGCGAGTCGGACAGGATGTCGGACGGGAGCCGGGTGGGGCGATCAGCCGCGCGGCGCCTGCTGCTGTTGCGGCGCCTGAAGCAGGATTTCCACGCGACGGTTCTGGGCGCGGCCTTCCGCCGTGGCGTCCGAGGCGACCGGCTGGCTCGAGCCGACGCCGACACCTTGCAGACGACGGGCGTCCACCCCGCGGCTGGTCAGGAACTGGATGACACTGTTCGCCCGGTTTTGGGACAGCGGAATGTTGATCTTGTCGCCACCGGTGCTGTCGGTGTGCCCGATGACACGTGCCGTAATGCCCGGATTCTGGTTCATCGAATTGGCCAGATCGGTGAGCACCGCCGCGAAATTCGGCTTGATGGCGTATTGGTTGGTGTCGAACGTCACGTCGCTCGGCACGTTGACCTGAAGCTGGCCGTCCGGACGCTCCGAGATCTGGGTGCCCGTGCCGGCCGTATGACCGCCCAGCGCATTCTTGATCGACTGCCAGTTGTAGCCGGTGGCGCCGCCGGCGGCCGCGCCTACCGCAGCACCGATCAGGGTGCCCGTGGTGTTGCCACCGATGAGGTTGCCCAGGCCCGCCCCGACCGCCGCACCGACACCGGTGCCGACCGCCGTGTTGGTGCCTTGCTGCGTCTGGCATCCGGCGAGCATGGCAGCGGCGACCAGTACGAGCGCGGAGGCGCGCAGAGTATTCTTCTTCATTTGAGGCTCCTTATCGATTAGCTAGCTGTGATGAAACACGCGTAAGCACTTCGTCGAAGCACGCGCGCGCCGCAGGGGTTTTGATCCTGACGGCGCGGCGTCTTTTACAATAGCGCTGAGCTTCAACCGCAGGCAAGGACAAATTGCCGCGACGGCTGGTTCCCCATAACACGCGCGCCTCGAATGCTAGTCGAGAGCGTGCGCCACGGTTGTTACAAGTTGTTAGCGCTACGCCGGGCTTTCCCGGCGCGCCTCGACACAGCGAGAGACCCACATGGAAGTCGCCCAAATCAATGAAGTGCTGCGTGGCATCGTCGACCCGGATACGGGCCTGGACCTGATCGCCGGGAAGTATGTCAAGGAAGTCGCGGCCGAACACGGTCACGTCGGCATCAAGATCGAATTCGGTTATCCCGCCAAGAGTCAGTTCGAAGCGATGCGCACGCGAATTGCCGAGGCCGTCGGCAAGCTGCCCGGCGTCGAGCGCGTGGCCGTCGAAATCGGCCAGAAGATCGTATCGCACGCCGTTCAACGCGGGGTGAAGCTCCTTCCCAATGTCAAGAACATCGTGGCGGTGGCCTCCGGCAAGGGCGGCGTGGGCAAGAGCACCACGGCCGTGAATCTCGCGCTGGCGCTCGCCGCCGAAGGCGCCAATGTCGGGATTCTCGATGCCGACATCTACGGCCCGTCGCTGCCCACCCTGCTGGGCATCCACGGCAAACCCGAGTCGAAGGACGGCAAGACGCTCGAACCGATGCAGGGGCATGGTCTGCAAGCGAGCTCCATCGGTTTCCTGATCGAGCCGGACAACCCCATGGTCTGGCGCGGCCCCATGGTCACGCAGGCGCTCGAACAGTTGCTCAACCAGACGAACTGGCACGACCTCGACTACCTGATCGTCGACATGCCGCCGGGCACGGGCGACATTCAGCTCACGCTCGCGCAGAAGGTGCCGGTCACGGGCGCGGTCATCGTCACCACGCCGCAGGACCTGGCGCTGCTCGACGCGCGCAAGGGTCTCAAGATGTTCGAGAAGGTCGGCGTACCGATCCTGGGGCTGATCGAAAACATGAGCCTGCACATTTGCTCGAACTGCGGTCACGAAGAGCCGATCTTCGGCGTGGGCGGCGGCGAGCGCATGAGCCACGATTTCGATGTCGACCTGCTGGGCAAGCTGCCGCTGGAGATGAGCATTCGCGTGCACGCCGACGCGGGTATGCCGAGCGTGGTGGGCGACCCGGACGGTCGTGTGGCCGAGCTGTACAAGGGCATCGCCCGCAAGGTCGCGGTAAAGATCGCGGCGAAGCAGAAGGACATGACCAGCAAGTTCCCGTCCATCGTCGTTCAGAACACGTAAGGACCGGGGGCAGCGGCCCGCGCGGGGCGGTGCGAGTGAAAACATCACCGCACCGCAACAATCGCGTAAAATACGCCCACTTTTTACGTACTACCCCAATTCAGGCCCAGACATGAGCATCAAGTCCGACAAATGGATCCGGCGCATGGCCGAAGAGCACGGCATGATCGAGCCCTTCGAACCGTCGCAGATCCGGTATTCCCAGGACGGGCAAAAGATCGTCAGCTACGGCACGTCGAGCTACGGCTACGACATTCGCTGTGCGCCTGAATTCAAGGTCTTCACCAACATCAACTCGACCATCGTCGATCCGAAGAACTTCGACGAGAAGTCCTTCGTCGACGTCGAGAGCGATGTGTGCATCATTCCGCCGAACTCGTTCGCGCTCGCGCGCACCGTCGAGTACTTCCGCATTCCGCGCAGCGTACTGACCGTGTGTCTGGGCAAGTCGACGTATGCCCGCTGCGGCATCATCGTGAACGTGACGCCGTTCGAACCCGAATGGGAGGGATACGTGACCCTGGAATTCTCGAACACGACACCGCTGCCGGCCAAGATCTACGCCAACGAAGGCGTGGCTCAGGTGCTGTTCTTCGAATCCGACGAAGTCTGTGAGACCTCGTACAAGGATCGCGGCGGCAAGTACCAGGGCCAGCGTGGTGTCACGCTGCCGAAAACCTAGCCTGTCAGGCTCGCACTCGCCGCCGGTGAGCACCCTACATTTCGCAATGCCCCAGAGCCACGGCCATGTCGGACCGTGGCTCGTTCTTTTGTCGAAGGAACGCCAATGAAATTCCGTTTTCCGATCGTCATCATCGACGAGGACTTCCGCTCCGAAAACATCTCCGGATCCGGGATTCGCTCTTTGGCGGAGGCTATCGAAGCCGAGGGCATGGAAGTCAACGGTCTCACCAGCTACGGTGACCTGACCTCGTTCGCGCAGCAGGCAAGCCGCGCGTCGAGCTTCATCCTGTCCATCGACGACGATGAGTTCGGCACGTTCTCGAGCGAAGCGGGCGGCGAAGGCGAGGGCGAGCTGGCGCTGGCCATCATCAACCTGCGTGCCTTCGTGCAGGAAGTGCGCCGCCGCAATCCGGACATTCCGATTTTCCTGTACGGCGAGACGCGCACGTCGCGCCACATCCCGAACGACATCCTGCGTGAGCTGCACGGCTTCATTCACATGTTCGAAGACACGCCGGAGTTCGTGGCGCGTCACATCATCCGTGAAGCCAAGTCCTACCTCGACTCGTTGCCGCCGCCGTTCTTCCGCTCCCTCACGCATTACGCGGCAGACGGTTCGTATTCGTGGCACTGCCCGGGGCACTCGGGGGGCGTGGCGTTCCTGAAGAGCCCGGTGGGACAGATGTTCCACCAGTTCTTCGGCGAGAACATGCTGCGTGCCGACGTTTGCAACGCGGTGGAAGAGCTGGGGCAGTTGCTCGATCACAACGGCCCGGTGGGCGCTTCCGAGCGCAACGCGGCGCGCATTTTCAACGCCGACCACCTCTTTTTCGTGACGAACGGCACGTCGACGTCGAACAAGATCGTGTGGCATGCGACCGTCGCCCCGGGCGACATCGTCGTGGTCGACCGCAACTGTCACAAGTCGATCCTGCACGCGATCACCATGACGGGGGCCGTGCCGGTGTTTCTCACGCCGACGCGTAACCACCTCGGCATCATCGGCCCGATTCCGAAGTCCGAGTTCGAGCCCGAAGTCATTCGCGCCAAGATCGAAGCGAACCCGTTCGCCCGCGAGGTGCTGGAGCGTGACCCGAACGCCAAGCCGCGCATTCTCACGATTACGCAGAGTACGTACGACGGTGTGATCTACAACGTCGAAATGATCAAGGACGTGCTGGGCAACAACATCGACACGCTGCACTTCGACGAAGCGTGGCTGCCGCACGCCGCGTTCCACGAGTTCTATCGCGACATGCACGCGATCGGCGAAGGCCGTCCGCGCTCGTCGGAAGCCACGATCTATGCCACGCACTCCACGCACAAGCTGCTCGCCGGGATCTCCCAGGCCTCGCAGATCGTGGTGCAGGACTCGGACGCGCGCACGTTCGACACGTACCGCTTCAACGAGGCGTATCTGATGCATACGTCGACCTCGCCACAGTACGCGATCATCGCGTCGTGCGACGTGGCGGCCGCGATGATGGAGCCGCCGGGCGGCACGGCGCTGGTGGAAGAGTCGATCGTCGAGGCGCTGGACTTCCGTCGCGCCATGCGCAAGGTGGACGCGGAGTACGGCGATTCCTGGTGGTTCTCGGTCTGGGGCCCGGAGCATCTGGGCGACGAAGGCACGATTCAGCGCGAAGACTGGGTGCTGCGCGCGAACGAACGCTGGCACGGCTTTGGCGATCTGGCCGATGGCTTCAACATGCTCGACCCGATCAAGGCAACGATCATCACGCCGGGACTCGACGTGGACGGCGAGTTCGGCGAGAGCGGCATTCCGGCGGCCATCGTCACGAAGTATCTCGCCGAGCACGGCATCATCGTCGAGAAGACCGGCCTGTATTCGTTCTTCATCATGTTCACCATCGGCATCACCAAGGGCCGATGGAACTCGATGCTGACCGAGTTGCAGCAGTTCAAGGACGACTACGATCACAACCGCCCGCTGTGGCGCGTGCTGCCGGAATTCGTAGCGCAATTCCCGCGCTATGAGCGCATTGGCCTGCGCGATCTGTGCGATCAGATTCATAGCGTCTACAAGGCGAACGATGTGGCGCGCGTGACGACCGAAATGTATCTCTCGGACATGCAGCCGGCCATGAAGCCGACGGATGCCTTCGCCAAGCTGGCGCACCGCCAGATCGACCGGGTGCCCATCGACGAACTCGAAGGCCGCGTGACGAGCGTGCTGCTCACGCCGTACCCGCCGGGCATTCCGCTGCTCATTCCGGGCGAGCGTTTCAACGCTGCGATCATCGAGTATCTGCGTTTCGCGCGTGACTTCAACGAACGCTTCCCGGGCTTCCATACCGATATCCACGGTCTGGTCGTCGAGGAAGTGGACGGGCGCCCCGAGTACTTCGTGGATTGCGTGCGTCAGTAAGCGCGTCGGCAGCGCGTGTATCGCGCGCGGATGCCTGACAACGCGGCCTCGTGTGAAAGCACGAGGCCGTTTTGCTTTGGCGACGTGCACGACGTGCGCGGCATGCACGGTGATTGGCGCAATGCCGCTTACGCGAATTTCGGTCGATGGAATTTCAATTAGCGCTCATACGCGTGGCGCGTACACTCGCTGGCGTTCCGAAGCGACACGCAACTTGCAGTGAAAGTACGCCAAATTCCACCAAATCGATGTGACGTAACGCAAAACGCAGGTTTTGTGGGGAAGCTCGACTTCACATTGTTTGGGACTTTTCCCGCAAATTCATGCGGTGACGGTTGCTACACTCGTCGCACTTTTGTCGCGGGGGAGAGGCATGGAAATCACCAGAGAATTCGCGTTCGGTACGTACGGCACGCTTGTGTGCGCGACGTTGGTGTTGTTGCTCGGACGTAAGCTGGTCGAATGGTTTGGTCCGTTACGTACGTACAGCATTCCGGAGCCGGTGGCGGCGGGACTGCTCGTTGCGCTCGGCACGCTGACGTTGCGCGAATTTGCCGACATCGAGCTGAAGTTCGATACGACGTTGCAGGGGCCGCTGATGCTGGCGTTTTTCGCGACGATCGGCCTGTCGGCGAACCTGGCCAGCCTGAAAGCGGGCGGCAGGCGGCTGGTGTTGTTTCTGGGCATCGTGGCGGCCATGCTGGTGATGCAGAACGCCATCGGGTTGAGCCTTGCGATGGCGATGGGGCTGCCGCCGGGCGTCGGGTTGCTGGGCGGGTCGATCACGCTGGCAGGTGGGCACGGCACGGGGGCCGCGTGGGGCGAGACCCTCACCGAGCGTTACGGCGTGCAGTCGGCGCTCGAAATCGCGATGGCGTGCGCCACCTTCGGGCTGGTACTCGGCGGCCTGCTTGGCGGGCCGGTCGCCCGTTATCTGGTGAGCCGCCTGGGGCGCTCCGGGGGCGGCGCGCCCGGTGTCGATGCCGCGAAGGACACCGCGCCTGAAGGATTCGAACAGCCGCATACGGTGCGCCTCATCACCGCCCAGGCGCTGATCGAGACGGTTGCGATGATTGCCATCTGTCTGCTCGGCGGCGAGATCATTGCGCGCGGGTTGTCGGGCACCGCCTTCGAATTGCCGACGTTCGTGTGCGTGCTGTTTACCGGCGTGGTGGTGCGCAACGTACTGTCGCTTGTCGGATACGAAGTGTTCGAGCGCTCGCTCTCGGTGTTGGGCAACGTCAGCCTCTCGCTGTTTCTCGCGATGGCGCTCATGACGCTGCGCTTGTGGGATCTCTCGACGCTTGCCCTGCCGATCGTCGTGATTCTCGTCGTGCAGGCAGTGGCGATGGCCGCATTCGCCATCTTCGTGACGTTTCGCGTCATGGGGTGCAACTACGACGCCGCTGTGCTCGCTGCGGGGCACTGCGGGTTCGGTCTGGGGGCGACGCCCACGGCCATTGCCAACATGCAGGCGGTGACCGAGCGCTTCGGCCCCTCGCATATTGCTTTCCTGATCGTGCCGATGGTCGGCGCATTCTTCATCGATATTCTCAACGCACTCGTCATCAAAGGCTTTCTGTCGTTGCCCGTGTTCTGAGACGTCGGGCGCACCGGCCAAAAAAAATGCCACCTGAGGTGGCATTTTTCATTGGCGAAGCTGACGCCGTCGAGCGGTAGACGCCTATTTGGCAAGATTACTTGGCGAGCTTCGCGCGGGCGGCCGCAATGGCGCGCTGCACTTGCGCCGGGGCGGTGCCGCCAATGTGGTTACGGCTGGCGACGGAGCCTTCGAGCGTCAGGTATTCGAAGACGTCTTCGCCGACGAGCGGCGAGAACTTCTGCAACTCGGCAAGCGACAGGTCGGCCAGATCGATGTCGCGATCCGAACAGATCTTCACCGCGTGCGCGACGATCTCGTGAGCATCGCGGAACGGCAGCCCCTTCTTCACCAGGTAGTCGGCCAGGTCGGTGGCCGTCGAGAAGCCCTGCAATGCAGCGTTGCGCATGTTGGCTTCGCGCACCTTGATGCCCGGCACCATGTCGGCAAAAATGCGCAGCGTATCGATCACGGTATCGACCGTGTCGAACAGCGGCTCCTTGTCTTCCTGATTGTCCTTGTTGTACGCGAGCGGCTGGCCCTTCATCAGCGTGAGCAACGCGATCAGATGGCCATTGACGCGGCCGGTCTTGCCGCGAGCCAGTTCGGGCACGTCCGGGTTCTTCTTCTGCGGCATGATCGAGCTGCCCGTGCAGAAACGGTCGGCCAGATCGATGAAGCCCACGCGCGGGCTCATCCACAACACCAGCTCTTCCGAGAAGCGCGAGACGTGCGTCATCACGAGGGCGGCGGCGGCGGTGAATTCGATGGCGAAGTCGCGATCCGACACGGCGTCGAGCGAGTTCGTGCAGACGTCCTCGAAACCGAGCGTCGCGGCCACGCGCTCACGGTCGATCGGGTAGCTCGTGCCGGCCAGTGCGGCCGCGCCCAGCGGCAGACGGTTCACGCGGCGGCGCACGTCGAGCATGCGCTCGGCATCGCGGCTGAACATCTCGAAGTAGGCCATCAGGTGATGACCGAACGTCACGGGCTGCGCGACTTGCAGATGCGTGAAGCCCGGCAGGATCGTGGCGCTGTGCTGTTCGGCCAGATCGAGCAGGGCGCGGCGCAGGTCGCCGAGGTGCTTGCCGATGGTGTCGATTTCGCTGCGCAGCCACAGGCGGATGTCGGTCGCGACCTGATCGTTGCGCGAACGGCCGGTGTGCAGACGCTTGCCGGCGTCGCCGATCAGGGCGGTCAGGCGCGCTTCGATGTTGAGGTGAACGTCCTCGAGATCCAGTTGCCACTCGAACTGACCGCCCTCGATCTCGCTGCGAATCTGCGTCATGCCGCGCTGAATGTCAGCCAGATCCTGTGCGCTGATGATGCCTTGCGCGGCCAGCATGTCGGCGTGAGCGAGCGAGCCCTCGATGTCGAACAGCGCAAGTCGCTTGTCGAAAAAGACCGACGCGGTGTAGCGCTTGACGAGATCGGAAACGGGTTCGGAAAAGCGTGCCGACCAGGCTTCGCCTTTCTTGTGGAGTTGGGAGGTCATTGTCGTAGCGTGGCTAGTCGTGGGGCCCGTGCTGGCCCGTTGGCGCAAACCGTGGCAAAGCACGGCAAACCGCAATTATACAGCCCCGGCGGGCACGCTACGACAGGCATCGGCCGAAGGGCCGCGCGACACGGACGCGCCCGTCGTCGCGTCTCAATTCACCCGCGACAGCGTCCACACCCGTGGGGGCGCGGACAGGCACAGGCCGGAGGTCGCTTCGTCGAATGCCGCGCGCTGCAGCGCTTCGAGCTTTGCCGTTCTGGCGATACGCTCGCGCGCCTGATGGATGCGGGCCAGACGCGACGGATCGTCCGGCAGCGCACACAGACGTCCGAGGTCGTGCATCAGCGACGTGCCGAGTTTGTCGAGCGCCGGTCGCAGCCGGGTGGCCAGATCGACCGGTTCGCCCGGCGCATGGCCGTCGCGGGTCCAGCGGGCGAGCAGGGCCGTTTGCACCAGCTTGCCCGCTTCGATCTGAAGGCGGAAGAAGGTGCGGGCCTGTGCCGGCGTCAGGCCGAACTGCGGTGCGCGCTCGGCCATGCTGTCTAGCAGTGCCTGCTCACGAGGCGTGTCTTGCACCGGCTTGCCCGAGGCGTACTTGTTGCGCGCCACGGCCTCGCTGATGGCCAGACGTTTGAGGATGCCGTTCATCAGCGGATCGAGCACCGGATCGACGATCTGTCGCGGTTTGGCCGGTTGCGCTGCCTGCGAAGGCGAAGCGGCCAGCGCCTGCGAGACCAGACGCACCGCAACGCCCCGCACGCCGTGCGGTGCGGCCGCCAGCGTGTGCGTGACGGGGGTTCCTGCGTCCTGCTCCGGGAATGCGGTTTCCGACGGGGCGGCCTGGGCGCCCGCGCAAACGGCGAGAAAGGTGAGGAGCGCGAGGCGCTTTGGAAGGGCGGGAAGGGCGGGAAGGGCGGTCACGAACCGGGCTGCCCGCCGTGTAAAGGTTCTCAATACCGATGAAGCATGTGCGGTGAAGCGAGTCGATCGGGCGGAAAGAGCGGAACGAGCGCGTTTTAACGGTCGTGTGGTCGAGTCGGATTGCATGATGGATTGGCCCCCCGGCAGCCATCGGGTCGAATGCGTCGAAATATACCGTTCTATCGGTCCCCTGTCGTTGGGGAGATTCCCAAGGATCGATGCAACGATCCCTGGGAATTTACACCGCGATGCGTCCGTCCTCCGTCACTTTCCCGTGCGGCGGAGTGCCGGGACCGGGCTGCCGCTTGGGGCGACGTCAGCCGGCATTCAGACGTTACTCAGTCGGTAGTCGGCCGATCTTTCAGCCGGTATTACGCAAGCCCGCTGCAATCCCGTTGATGGACAGATGAATGCCGCGACGTGCGCGCTCGTCCGATTCCCCTGCGCGATGCCGGCGCAGCAACTCGACTTGCAAGTGATTGAGCGGGTCGAGATACGGGAAGCGGTTCTTGATCGAGCGGGCGAGCAGCGGGTTGTCCGCCAGACGCTCCTCATGGCCTGTAATGAGCGCCAACGCTTGCGACGTGCTTTGCCACTCCGCCACGATCCGACTGAACACACGCTTGCGCAGCTTCTCGTCCGGCACCAGCTCCGCGTAACGCGACGCCACCGCCAGATCCGTCTTCGCAAGCACCATGTCCATGTTCGAGAGCAGATTCGCGAAGAACGGCCAGCGCTTGACCATCTGACGCAAGGTGTCCAGACGCTTGTCGCGACCGGCGGCGGCCGCCTTGCTGCCGTCGCCGTCCAGATACGCGCTCACGGCGCTGCCGAAGCCGTACCAGCCGGTGAGCAGCAGACGGCACTGCCCCCAGGAGAATCCCCACGGAATGGCGCGCAGATCTTCAATGCGGCGATGCTTCGGATCGGAGAACTTGCGCGAGGCCGGGCGCGAGCCGATGTTGAGTTCGGCGATCTCCGCAATCGGCGTTGCCGAGAAGAAGTAATCGGTGAAGCCGGGGGTCTCGTAGACGAGATCGCGATAGGCCGCGAACGCCGTATCGGAGAGCTGCTGCATGACCGCCTCATAGGCGGCCAGACGCGGCGGCTGATTGCGGCTCGGCAGCAGGGTCGCTTCGAGCGTTGCGGCGACGATCGTCTCCAGATTGCGGCGCCCGATTTCCGGGTTGGCAAACTTGCTCGCGATGATTTCGCCCTGCTCGGTCAGACGGATCTGGCCGTTCACCGTCCCCGGCGGCTGCGAGAGGATGGCCTGATAGGTCGGGCCACCGCCGCGCCCCACCGTGCCGCCCCGACCGTGAAACAGCCGCAGGCGAATGCCCTTCTCCTCGAACAGACGCACCAGCGCGAGTTCCGCCTTGTACAGCTCCCAGTTGGAGGTGAGGAAGCCGCCGTCCTTGTTGCTGTCGGAGTAGCCGAGCATGACTTCCTGCTCGCCGCCTTGCGCCGTCACGACGTCGGACATGCCCGGAATGTCGAAGAACTCGCGCATGATGACCGGCGCGTTGCGCAAGTCGGCGATCGTCTCGAACAGCGGGATGACCATCGCGCCGACCTTGGGCTCGACGTGTCGGCTGCTGCCATTGCCGCCATCGACTGCATTGCCCGCATTGCCCGCATTGCCGAGCGCACCCTGAAAGAGTCCCGTCTCCTTTTGCAGCAGCATCACCTCCACCAGATCGCTCACGGTTTCCGTATGCGAAATGATGTAGTTGCGCACTGCGCGTGCGCCGAACCGGGCGCGGATGTCGCGGGCCGCGGCAAACACGGCGAGTTCGTCGCGCGTGCGTTGCGAGTACTCGAGATACGGGGAGAAGAGGGGACGCGCCTCACGCAATTCGCGTAGCAGCAGTGCCAGCTTTTCGCTTTCGTCGAGCTTCGCGTAATGCATCTCGACGCCAGCTTTCGCAAACAACTCCGCAATGACCGCTTCGTGAACGTCCGAACTTTGGCGCAGGTCGATGCTTGCGAGGTGGAAGCCAAACACTTCGGCCGCACGCACCAGCGGCCCGAGGCGCTGCGAGATGAGCGCGCCGCCGTGATGCGCCATGAGCGAGGCGACGACCGTATTCAGATCGGAGATGAACTCGCTGGCGTCGAGGTAGGGGCTGGCGTTGCCCACCGCGCCGCGATGCGGCACGTGACCGACCCATTCGCGCGCGGTCGCAGCCAGTCGCGCGTACACGCCGATCAGCGCGCGTCGATAGGGCTCGTCGGTGCGGTGCGGCGAGTCGTCCGGCGAGCGGCGCGCGAGCGTGAGCAGGGCGTCGCTCGCACCGGCGAGCAGATGCGACACGGATAGCTCGGCACCCAGCAAATGCACCTGTTCGAGATAGTGCGCAAAGATTTCCGTGGCCTGACGTGTGATCGCCAGTCGCAGCGTCTGCGCCGTGACGTTCGGGTTGCCGTCGCGATCGCCGCCGATCCAGCTTCCCATTTGCAGGAAACGTCCGAGACCTTCGGAACGCACGCTCGGCACGGCGTCGTGCAGCTCGGCCGCAACGTCGTCGTAAAGCGCCGGGATTTCGGACAGGAACGTGCTGCGGTAATACGACAGCGCATTTTCGATTTCGTCGGCCACCGTCAGACGTGAGCTACGCAGCATGCGTGTCTGCCAAAGTGTGGTGACGTAGGCGCGCATCGATTCCGTATTGCGCGCCGATTCACGCTCGGTCAGGGCATCGTCACGATGTTCGAGCAGGCGGGCAATTTCGCGCTCGGCATCGAGAATGCTCTTGCGCTGGACTTCGGTGGGATGCGCGGTGAGCACCGGCACGATGAGGGCGCTGGCGAAGAAGGCTTGCAGCGTGGCGGGATCGTCGCGGCCGGCGTCCTTCAGGCTTTGCAGGGCGGCGCTCAGGCTGCCCGGCTGTGGGCGGCTGCCTGCGAGCGCGTGCACGCGGCGGCGGCGGTTGTGGTGACGATCCTCGGCGATGTTGGCCAGATGCGAGAAGTAGCTAAACGCCCGCACGACCTGAATGGCATGCTCGTTGGTCAGGCCGTTGAGCAGCTTGTCCAGCGCTTTGGCGGCGCTGCGATCGCCTTCGCGGTGAAATCGAACGGCGTTCTGGCGAATCGTCTCGACCAGATCGAAGGCGTCGCTGCCTTGTTGCTCGCGCAGCACGTCGCCAAGCAGGCGGCCGAGGAAGCGGATGTCCTCACGCAGCGGCGCGTCCTTGTCTTCGCGCGAGCGGCGGGCCTTGGGGCTGGCGGCAGTCTGTCCCGCGACCTTCGGCACCACGATCGCCGATGCGGACTTGTCCGCGCCGTTGAGCGCAGTGCCCGAGCGCGGCTGACGCACTGTGCGCGACGGCGTGGGTGGAGGGGATGAAACCGCGGCTGCTGCTTTCGCGGGGGACGTCTTGCCGACCGACTTGGCGAGGCCCTCTTTCGGGGCTTTTGCCTTTGCGCTGCTCTTCATGTCACTCCTCTCGCGACCCGCCGTTCGGGCCGGTCAAGCGTGTTACCATTTTTTCTTTTGGTCTTCACGCGGTTGCTGAATGAACTTCGCTGCTCCTGAAACCCTGGTGATCGCATCGCGCGAGAGCCGTCTTGCCATGTGGCAAGCCGAACACGTGCGTGACGCGCTGCACAAATTATATCCGCAGTGTCACGTCAGTATTCTCGGAATGACCACTCGCGGTGACCAAATTCTGGATCGTTCGCTCGCCAAGGTCGGCGGCAAGGGTCTGTTCGTCAAGGAACTCGAACTGGCGCTGGCCGACGGGCGGGCCGACCTCGCCGTCCATTCCCTCAAAGATGTGCCGATGCAACTGCCGGAAGGCTTCGCGCTGGCGGCCGTGCTTGAGCGCGAAGACCCGTGCGACGCGTTTGTGAGCAACGATTACGACAGCCTCGACGCCTTGCCTGCCGGGGCGGTAGTCGGCACATCGAGCCTGCGTCGCGAGGTGAGCCTGCGCACCCGTTACCCGCATCTGCGCGTCGCGCCGTTGCGCGGCAATCTCGATACCCGGCTGGGGAAGCTCGACCGTGGCAACTTTGCCGCCATCATCCTTGCGGCGGCGGGACTCAAGCGCCTGGGGCTGGGCGAGCGCATTCGCGCGATCATCCCGACGGACGCGAGCCTGCCGGCGGCGGGGCAGGGCGCGCTCGGTATCGAGGTGCGCGCCGGACGTCCCGAAATCTTGCAATGGCTCGCACCGTTGCACGATGCCAACACTACGCTGGCGGTCAGCGCCGAGCGCGCCGTCTCTCGCGCGCTTGGCGGCTCTTGTCAGGTGCCGCTGGGGGCCTACGCGGAATTCTCGGCGCAGGGTGAGCTTGCCTTGCGCGCCTTCATTGCGTCGACGGACGGAGCGACGGTACTGCGCGCGCAAGGCGCCGCCAAGGTGGCGTCGGGCGACGTGGCCGGTGCGGAAGCGCTCGGCCAGCGCGTGGCGCAGGAATTGATCGACGCGGGCGGGCTGGCGCTGGTGCCGCCGTCCGAGCCGAAGGACGCCGTTTGACGCCGCGCGCGCCCGTGCCGCCAGGCTCGTCGCCCTCGTCGGGTCCGTCGGGCGATCCGGTGTCGCCGGTGTCGCCGGTGTCACCGGCGTCGCCATCGGGCGGGACTGCCGGTGCGACGTCGGCCGACCTGGGGCACGTGACGAGCGTGCGCGCGGTCGCGGCGCCCGCCGCGCCGTGCGCGATCCTCACGCGCCCGGACGGGCAGGCCGATGCACTGGCCCGCGCGCTGAGCGTCGAAGGTATCGACGCGCTCGACTTCCCCTTGCTCGACATCGCCCCACAAACCGATCCTGATGCACTGACGGCGCTCGACGATGCGCTGCGAGCGCTGCCGTCGTATGCGATGGCGGTGTTCATTTCGCCGAATGCCGTGGCCTATGCGCTCGCGCGGCTGGTGCATTTGCATGTCGGCGACGATGCACAGAGTACGACGCGCGCGGCGGCCGCGGCCCCTGTGCGAGCCGCTGGCGCATTCTGGCCGACAACGTTGCCGGTGGCCGTCGTCGGCCCGGGCAGTGCGCAGGCGCTGGCGGACGCTGGCATCGCGCCGCCCGCGCATCGCGTGATCGTGCCGCCGGGCGGGCCGCAGGCACGCTTCGACTCCGAGGCGCTGCTCGAACAGCTCGATCTGCCCGCACTGGCCGGACGCCGCGTGCTGTTGGTCCGGGGCGACGGCGGTCGCGAACTGCTGGCCGATACGTTGCGCGCCAGCGGGGCGCAGCTGGATATCGTAAGCGCCTACACGCGCCGCGCGCCGACGCCGGACACCGCGGCATGGGCGGCGCTCGAAGCGCGTCTGGCCTCGCCGGAGCGCTGCGCGTGGGTGCTGACCAGTTCCGAGGCGGTGCGCCATCTCGCGACATTGCTCGCTGCGCGTTACGGCACACGTGCCGGCGTGCACACGCCGGGCACGCCGCAAATGCTCGCCAGAATCCTCACGGCGCAGTGCTTTACTTCGCATCACCGCATCGCGGATGCCGCGCGCTCCGCGGGGTTTGATAGGATTACGCAATGCGCGCCTGGTGACGAGAACTTGCTGGCCGCAATCAAAACATGGGCGGATCCCATTCAAGTCAAGCATGACGACAGATAATCGCGTTCCAGAGTCTTCTCAAAACCCGTCGGCGTCGACCGGCCCGACGGCGAATTCAACCGCGACGGGTAGTGCCGCCGGCCCGACCGCCGGAGGGGCAACCCGGGGTGCCGCCGCGGGGCCCGCCTACGGTACCGCCGGCGTCCCGCCCGCGTGGCAGCCGCCGGAACCACCGCAAAAGCGGCGCGGGTCGGGCGCGGCGCTGCCGTGGCTGCTCTTCGTGCTGGTCTCGGCCGGGGCTGGCATTGGCGGCTGGTCGCTCAACCAGAAGCTCGACCGCGTGCAGCAGGAAATGGCGCGCCGTCAGCAAGCGGGCGACGCGCAAGTCATGCAGGCGCAGGTGCGCACCGCGCAGGCGCTCGATAACCAACGCGATCTCCAGAACCGCCTCACGGCGCTCGAAGGCCGTGTGTCCGATTCGCGCAGTCAGCAGGCCGCGCTCGAACAGCTCTATCAGGAACTCGCGCACAACCGCGACGAGTGGGTGCTCGCCGAGACGGAGCAAATCGTTACCAGCGCCAATCAGCAATTGCAGTTGACGGGCAACGTGCGCGGCGCGCTGATCGCCCTTGAGGGGGCGGACGCCCGTCTGGCCCGCACCGGGGCGCCCCAACTCGCCGGTGTGCGCGATGCCCTCAAGAAAGACATCGATCGTCTCAAAGCCGTACCGGCTGCGGACCTGCCGCAGCTCACCGGCAAGCTGGATCAGGCCATCGCCATGATCGACACGCTGCCGTTGCAGGCCGAAGAGCAGCGCGTGGCCCCCAAGGCGGACGCCAGCGGCCCGAGCGGTGCTGGTGACACCGGCTGGAGCGCGACCTGGCATCGTTTGTCCGGCGAAATGCTCGGCAGCCTCAAGCAACTGGTGCAGGTGCGTCGACTGGACGATCCGGACGTGATGCTCGTCGCACCGGAGCAGGGGGCGTTCCTGCGCGCGAACCTGAAGCTGCGCCTGCTCAATGCGCGTCTGGCGTTGCTCGCGCGCAATGCGTCGGCGGTGCATAGCGACGTGCAAGTCGCGCAGGCCGCGCTCGACAAGTATTTCGACGCCAAGTCGCGCCGCATCGCCGCCGTCAAAACGCTGCTCGATCAGGTCGACTCGGGCTCGCGCACCATCGAACTGCCGACCCTTGACGCCAGCCTGACCGCCATCGGTCAGGTCAAGGACGTCAAGGAAAAGCCGTAAGGAGCCGGGCATGCGAGGACTGATCTGGTTGACGCTCCTGTTCGCGGTGGCGGCCGGCTTTGCCGTGCTGGCCACGTTCAATCACGGGCAGGTGGTGATGCTGGTGCCGCCGTACCGGGTGGACGTGTCGCTGAACCTCTTCGTGCTGGCGCTGCTGGCGCTGTTCGTTGCGCTGTACGTGATCATTCGCGTGTTGCGCAACATCTACAAGATGCCGGAGCGCGTGGCGGCCTATCGCAACCGCCAGCGCAGCCGTCGCGCGAACATCGCGTTGCGCGACGCCGTGGCGAACCTTTTCGCGGGACGCTACACCCGCGCCGAAAAGGCCGCACGCGAAGCCGCCGAGCAAGACGACAATCGTGGCGTAGCGGCGATCATCGGCGCGCGTGCGGCGCATCGCATGCGCGAGTTCGCACGTCGCGACGCCTGGCTGGCCGAGGCGCAAGGGGCGAATCTGGAAGAGGCGCGTCTGTTGCAGACGGCGGAGTTGCGGGTCGACACGCGCGACGCCGAAGGGGCGCTCGAGGCGCTGACCGAGATGCGGGCACAGGGCGCACGCCGCATGCAGGCGCAGCTGGTCGCGCTGCGCGCGCATCAGCATCTGAAGCATTGGCCCGAGGTGCTCAATCTGCTCAAGATGCTCGAAAAGCGCGAGGCGCTGCATCCCGCGCTGGCCGCGAAGCTCAAACAGACCGCCAGCGAAGGCATTCTGCGCGACCATCGTCACGACGCGGATGCGCTGCTCAAGTGCTGGCACGAACTGCCGGCCGATGCACGGACCTCGGCGCGCATCGCCGATGTCGCGGCAGAATTGCTGATCTCGCTGGACCGTCCGCGCGAAGCCCGGGATATCGTCGAAGCCGCGCTCGCCGAACACTGGGATGCGCGCCTGCTGCGCCGGTATGCCGATTGCGCGGGCGGTGACGCGCTGCCGCTCATCCAGAAAGCCGAAGCATGGCAGCAGCGTCACCCGAACGATCCCGACCTGCTCTATGCGCTGGGCAAGCTGTGTCAGCATCAGCGTCTGTGGGGCAAGGCGCAGACCTTCCTGGAAGGCGCGCTGCGCCACACCGACGATCGTCATTTGCAGCAGCGTCTGCACCTGGCGCTGGCCCAGTTATTTGAAGGCCTCGGGCAGATGGAGCAGGCCAATCGCCACTATCGGGCCTGTGCCACGGCATAAGCACACAGGCACATAAGCACAAGAACGCCGACGCAGTCCCCATGACACCCGCGTAAAGCGGGTGTCGTCATTTTGTGTTCCCGCCTCCTCCAGTTAGTCCATCATCGTCGCCTTGTACTCGTCGCAGACCTCGGCGAGCGTGTCTTCCAGAGTGCGGGTAAGGTCGTCGAAGCCGAGGCGTCGGCACGTCGAGCGCAGGTCGTCGAGCATTTGCGCGCTCTCGTCCGGGCCGAACACGAGGTAGTCGAAATCCCCGCGCATCATCACGATGTCCACGAGGTGTCCGATCAACGCTCGCGCGTCTCGCGCCGGCATTCGGTCGACGCAACCGGAGATGCTCTCCACGATGTCCTTCATGTCGGCGCCGTACAGTCGGCGTTCCGCCTGCGTCATTGCGCGCGCAATCTGCGCCATGTCGCGCGACGGCACCGCGCTCACTAACAGCGATGTCAGTTCGCGCCACCCGCCATGCGCCGCGAACGCGCATGACGCGTCGATGATGGCCATCGCCGCCGGCACCTGCTCATCGTTCGCCAGCAAACCGATAAAACGGGCAAGCGATGCGAGGCGCTCCGTGCTCGTGCAGATTTTCAGGCGACGCAGGCTTGCGAGCAGCTCGTGCCACGTCGTGGCGCGCCGCTCGGCGGGCATGTCGGCAATGGCATGCAGCCGGTGTCCGACAAGATGCTCGATGCTGGCGTTCGTCGAGGCCCGGGCCAATGCCTGCGCACCGTCGCCGGACGCCCTGTCGCAAGTCAACAGCATCGAACGGGCGACCTTTTCCGTGCGGGGTTCGAAGCGCAGCGTCAGCGCCACAACGCGCTCGAACGCCGTGGTCCAGTGTGCCAGCGATTGCTCGGCCTCCAACCGTCGAAGCAACCCTTCGAGCAGACGGTGCGCATCGACGTACGGACCTTTGTCCAGCACGACATCGAGCGCGCGCGATTCGAGTCTGGCCAACAAGTTCGGAGCGTGCGTCGCAGGGTCGCCGAGCGTGAGCAATGCGCTGCGCAACACGTTGTCGGGAACGGACGGGGTGCCGGATGTGCTGGATCCAACCACGCCGGACGTCGACGGTTTCGGTTCGAGCGTCGGCACGGCATGCAGGGCGGCGGCGCGCTTGCGGTGCGCTACGTCGGCGGCGGCGTCGCCGAATGCCAGAGAGAAGCCGCGCTTGCCTGAGGCCTGCGAGCCTTGTGCGTCTTGCCAGGAGACACCGGCAGGAGGCAGCAACGCGAAAGCGCCTGAAAAGTCGAAGTGCAAGGCCGACGTGGCGACAACCGACGACGGCAACGTCGGGAGCGCGTCCGCAGCCGATGTCCGATGCGTTTCCGGGATCAGGCGGGGCGGACTGAGCGGCGCTTGCGACGTCTGCCAGAAGTCATTGACGAACGCCGCACGCGGCGTGGCGTTTTCGGTGCTCGAATGCGTCGCGGCAGGCGCGGAAACTGCCATTGCCCCCGCTGCCGTTGTTGAGGGGCTGGAGGCGCTTGAGGGACTTGCGGGGGCGCTCGTCGGTGACGTCGTTTGCGTATGACGCGAGGAAGGGAACAAAGTGGACTCCATGAGCGAAAAAGTCGAAGGAGTCCGCACTTTGCAGCGATCGATGGCCGCAGACTTCGCCGCATGCGTCGGGGCTTTGCAGACCGAGCCCATCAGCCCGCCATCACCTCGCCATCACCTGCGCCACCCCGCTTCCACCCACATCACCGCCACCTGCCTGCCGTGGCTCACCCGTCGATCGATAACGGCGGTGTGCCCTCGATGCTGAGCATGTCGTCCAGCAGCAGGCCATAGGCCGGCGTGAACGCTCCCCGCAGGGACTGGAACACCGCGCGCACCGGGGCGTGCATACCGTCGCTGGTGTCGCGAGAACGCGTGAAGAGGGCCGCCGTGACGAATCCCCGGATGTTGAGGTCGTCCAGTGCGCGCAACACGTTTCGCAAATACGACTGCGCCGATTCGGGCTCGCATGCCGTTCTCGCCAGTGTGAGCAGGTAATCGGCGAATGCCTCGGCCGCCTTCCACTGCGCCGACGGCGCGGCCGATGGCAGATGCGCGATCGCATTCGCGTGAGGGACCAGGTCGGACGCGTCCGGCAATGCGCCCGGCTTCAGCCCTTCCTTGAGGGCGTTCAGGGCGCTGTGCCACGGACCGAGCCGGTAGCGCAAAAGCCGTTGCGGGAGCGTCCACAGGGTGGTCGAGGCCATGATGCGCGCCGAGTCTTCCGATGCGAAATGGGCCACCCCGTCGCTGATGCCCCACGCAACGAGGTGCTGCTTGCCCTCGAAATAGAGGCTGGCGTGTTCCCGCAGTGCCGCCGCAAACACGCCTGCGCTCGGTTCGTTTTTCATCCCCCGGAACACCGTGCCGATCTTGTCGCCAAGGCATCCGGACTGTCCGTTGGCAACGTGCCACTTCTGGAGACAGCCGACCGCGAATTTCGCCGCGCTGGCGCGCTGCGCGTCAGGCAGTCCGGCAAGGGCATCGACGTACGGACTCAGGAGGTCGGGCGGGATCGCGCCGTTGCTGTCACAGGATTGGTACGCCGAGGCAACCCATGCGTCGTGGCGTGTCTCATCGGGGAGGTCGGTCAGGCCTAAAAGGCGGTGACGAATGACGTCCCTCGGGGCAATGCCGCTCGCGTTGGGGTCGAGGGTCGCGCTCGGAATTTGCGATCTCAGGATCGCGTCGCCTCGCGCTCGGGCGCGTTGCATGTCGCTGTCGGGCGCGCGGGAGACCCGGTTGCCGAATCGGATAATGCGGGTAATAGATGACAAGCTAGTTGCCAGATCGCTCAGCACATTGCCCGACGACGAACCCGGTGCTGCGGCACGCACGACGTTGAGGTCGCCCGGCATGGCGGACGCGGCCGATAAAGACGGCTCGGCTTGTGCCCCCGCTTGCGCACCGTGAGGCGGACAGATCGGCAATGCCGTCGTCAGTGACGGGGTGGACTCGGCTTTCATGACGAACTCCTTGGAAGGCTGAAGGAGTTGTCACAGTGCCGTTAGTGTCGATTGCGCAGTTTGGGGAAAGTCGGCAAAGCGAAGCCGAACGCACGAAGATGAGCGAAACGTAAAAAGGACGAGATGCCTGCGCCCCGCAGGCACCCCGAGTCCGACGATCGCCCGCAAGTCGTCACTCGATCGCCGTCGCCTCGTTGCCCGAGCTTTGACGCAGCGGCAGTTCCGGCAATCGTGCAAGTGCGACGATGGCCAGCGCCGCGATCAGCGCACTCCCGCCGAAAAACGCCCCGAAGGCCACCCGAAGATGTTCCGCCATGCCGGCCGGTGCGCCGCCCGGGCGCAGGAAGTCCGTGAGTTCGTGGGGCGCGCCGCTGCCTTCGCCCGAGACGAGCAGGCCGACGATCAGCGCCCCGAACATTGCCACGCCGATCATGCCGCCCAGTGCGCGGAAGAAGGCGTGCGCCGCGGTCGCAATGCCGATGTCGCGCGGCGCCACGGCGTTTTGCGTGGCCACCGTCATCACCGGCATGGCGGAGCCGAAGCCGATGCCCACGAGACCCAGACAGATCCCGATGACCACGAGCGGCAGCGACGCCACCCCGATGGCAATGACCGCCAGTCCGGCAAAGGCCACCGGCAGACCGATTTGCGGCGGGCGCTTGTAGTGCCCCGTTCTGCGCATGTAGTGCCCGGAACTCAGCGCGCCGACCACAATGCCGAGCAGCGGCAGAATCAGCATCAGTCCCGAACTGCTGGCGGACTCGCCGCGCTGCAATTGCAGGTAGAGCGGGACATAGATGCCGATGCTGATGTTGACCATCATCACGAGTACGGCCATGGTCGAGGTCATGCGGAACACCGGGTTGGCGAGCAGGGCAACGGGCAGCAGCGGTTCACGCACCGTGCGCTGATGACGCAGGAACACCGCACCGATCACAACGGCGGCGGCGACGAGCGCGCCGATCTGCGGTGACATCCACGCATAGCGATGCCCGCCCCAGGTGAGCGCAAGCAGCAGGCAGACGGTGGCGACGATGAGCAGCAGCGAGCCGAGATAGTCGATGCTCGGCTTGCCCGAACGACGCGGCAGACGTCGCAGCGCACGATCGCTCAGGTAAATGGCGAGCAGGCCGAGCGGGAGGTTGATCCAGAAGATGAGCGTCCAGTTCAGGTATTGGGCGAATACGCCGCCGGTGACCGGCCCCGCCACGCCCGAGACGGCGAACATCCCGGAAATGTAGCCCTGGTAACGCCCCCGTTCGCGCGGCGAGACGATGTCGGCGATCACGGTGTTGGACAAGGCGATCAGCCCGCCGCCGCCGAGGCCCTGAACGCCGCGCGCGACGATCAGCGCCAGCATGCTCGGCGCGAGCGCACACAATACCGAGCCCACGAGGAAGACGGCGACGCTCACGGCAATGACGACGCGGCGTCCGAACAGATCGGAGAGTTTGCCGACAATGGGCGTGATTGCCGTGGAGGAGAGCAGGTAGGCGGTGACGACCCAGGAAACGGCATCGAAGCTGCCGAGGTCCCGGGCAATGGTGGGCAGTGCGGGCGCGACGATGGTCTGGTCGAGCGAGCCGAGAAACATGATGAGCAGCAGGCCGGTGAGGATCGACTTGACCTCGGCGGGAGTGAGCGAGACGCCGGCCGGCGTCGTCTGTGAGTCGTTGGCGGGCATGCGGATCTGCAAAACGGTAGGGGGCAAAAAACAAGCCGTCCCGGACGGGGACGGCCTCATGCGCGTTTGGCGTGCATGGCGCGCATCACGTGCATCACATGCGTCACGTGCATGAAGTGCAGGTGAAGCATGTTACTCCCACCCTTGCACCGACACCAACCGTCCCATGCCAGTAGGGTCTCGGGCGTCGAGACAGGGTTTCGTCAGGCGATCCGGCGTGGCATCGCCCGACGACGCGCGCGCTCAGCGATTCACGAGTCGCGCGGGCACCGCGAGCGTCAGCAAACCGCCGAGAATCATGAAGACGGTGAGCAGGAACATCCCGCTGTTGGTACTCTGCGTCGCGTCCTTGAGAAAGCCGATCAGGTACGGCCCGACGAAGCCCGCGAGATTGCCCAGCGAGTTGATCATGGCGATCCCGGCCGCTGCCGCCGTGCCGCCGAGAAACGCCGTGGGCAAACTCCAGAACAGCGGCAGCACGATCATGATGCCCATCGTGGCGAGCGTGAGCGCCACCATGGCGAGTTGCGTGTTGTGGCTCCACACCGTCGACAGAAACAGGCCGATCGCACCGATGAAGGCCGGAATGGCAATGTGCCAGCGACGCTCGCCGCGCAGGTCCGAGCGGCGTCCCACGAGCACCATCGCGATCACGGCGAAGAAGTACGGAATGGCCGTGAGCAGGCCGATCTGCAACGGATCGGTCACGCCGGTGCTCTTGATGATCGTCGGCAACCAGAAGCCCACCCCGTACAGCCCGATCACGAACGAGAAGTAGATCAGGCTCATCATCCACACGCGCGCGCTGGCGAAGACCTGTCGCAGCGGCAGATCTTCCTTCGTGAGGACATCGCTGGCGATGTTGCGCTCGAGCAGCGTTTTTTCGTCGTCGGTGAGCCATTTGGCGTCGCGAATCCTGTCGTCGAGCACGAACAGCACTGCAATACCGATGATCACCGACGGCACGGCTTCGAGCAGGAACATCCATTGCCAGCCCGCCAGACCGTTCACGCCGCTCATGTCCTTCAGAATCCAGCCGGAGATGGGCCCGCCGATCAGGCCGGAGAGGGCAACCGCGGTCATGAACCACGCCGTCATGCGCCCGCGACGCGAGGCCGGATACCAATAGGTAATGTAGAGAATGATGCCGGGGAAGAATCCCGCCTCGGCCACACCGAGCAAGAAGCGCATGACGTAGAACATCGACGGGGTGCTCACGAACATGGTCGCGCCCGAGATGATGCCCCACGAAATCATGATGCGGGCGATCCACACGCGCGCTCCCACGCGGTGCAGGATCACGTTGCTCGGCACCTCGAAGATGAAGTACCCGATGAAGAAGATGCCTGCGCCGAGACCGAACACCGTCTCGGAAAACTGGAGGTCGCCGACCATCTGCAACTTGGCGAAGCCGACGTTGACGCGGTCGAGATAGGCGACCACGTAACACAGCAGCAGGAAGGGGATCAGCCGCCAGCCGACCTTGCGGTAGGTGGCCGCTTCGAAGTCGGCCGAGGGTGCGCCGGTAAGGGAAGTGGGGGACGAGTGGGACGAGGGGGGCGTCGGAACGCTGTTCATGCGAAATCTCCTCCGGTTTGACGTGGTGTTGTCTAGTTATGGTGTGTTTGGGACAACTACGGTATTACCGACGACGAAAAACCTGCAGCAAGTACTCAGATACAGCGCCCGCCATCGACTTCGAGGCACACGCCGGTGATGAACGCGGCGTCGTCGCTGGCGAGATAAAGACAGGCGTTCGCGATGTCCTGCGCGGTGGAGAAGCGTCCAAGTGGAATCCCCGCGAGAAACTTGGCGCGGTTCTCGGGCGTGTTGGGCACCCCCATGAATTCGGCGGTCAGGCCGGTGTCGCCAATCACGGGATTGACGCAGTTGACGCGAATGTTCCGGGGCCCGAACTCGGCGGCCATGGCCTTGCTCGCGGTGATCACGGCGCCCTTGCTGCCGTTGTACCAGACGAGGCCGGGGCGGGGACGCACGCCCGCCGTCGACGCGATATTGATCATCACGCCGCCGCCGCGTTGCTGGAAATACGGGATGACCGCGCGTGCGCTCCAGAAGATGCTCTTCACATTGACGGCATAGACCCGGTCGAACTCGGCCTCGGTCACTTCGAGCAACGGCTTGTTGCGGTGCGTGGTGCCCGCATTGTTCACCACGATGTCGAGATGCCCGAAGCGGGTCACGGCCTCGTCGAGCAGGGTGACGTGATCATCCTCGCGCGAGACGTCGCCATACACGAAGGCAGCATGGCCTCCCGCTTCCACGATTTCGCCTGCCACGCGCTCGCCCGCCCCCCGGTTCAGGTCGTTGACGATGACGGCGGCGCCCTCTCGCGCGAAGGTCTTCGCGATGCCTTCGCCAAAGCCGGACCCGGCGCCTGTCACGATGGCCACTTTTTCTTGCAAACGCATGCCTTGTCTCCAAAGGTCTGTGCTGCTGCAAATCAACCGTGCCGGATGGCGACGGTCTTGAGTGTCGTGAAACCGTAAAGCGCTTCAAAGCCTTTCTCGCGGCCGTGGCCCGAGTGCTTCACGCCGCCGAACGGCAATTCCACCCCGCCGCCCGCGCCATAGTTGTTGATGAAGACCTGCCCCGCGCGAATGTCGCGCGCCAGACGCATCTGCCTGGCGCCGTCGCGCGTCCACACGCCGGCGGCCAGGCCGTACAGCGTGCCGTTGGCCAGACGCACGGCATCTGCCTCGTCCGTGAACGGCATGGCGGCGAGCACCGGACCGAAGACTTCGTCGCGAGCGAGGCGATGCGTGTGGGGTACGTCGCGCAACAGCGTGGGCGCCTGATAGAACCCGGCTTCGGGGGCGCTGCCGACAACCTCGCCCTGCGACATCACGGCAATGCCATCGTGCTGGGCTTCGGACAGGAAGTCCCATACGCGTTGCTGCTGACGGGCGTTGATGAGCGGGCCCAGGTCGAGATCGTCATGCGACGGTCCCACGCGCAGCCGGGCGAAGGCCTCCGCCAGATGCGCGAGGACAGACTCGTAGGCGTCGCGCTGCACCAGCAGGCGGCTGCCTGCCGAGCAGGTCTGTCCGGCGTTCTGCACGATCGCGTTGACGACGACCGGCAGCACGGCGTCCATGTCGGCGTCGGCAAAGACGATTTGCGGCGATTTGCCACCGAGTTCCAGCGTCACCGGGGTGTGATTCTCGGCCGCCATCTGCGTGATGAGGGTGCCGGTCGCGGGCGAGCCGGTAAACGAGATGTGGTCGATGCCGGGATGTTTGGCGAGGGCTGCACCGGCCTCGGCGCCATAACCGGTCACGATATTGAGCGCGCCCGGCGGTAGCCCGACTTCGAGCGAGAGCTCCGCCACGCGCAGCAACGACAGGCAGGCGTCCTCCGCGGGTTTGACGACGCAGGCGTTGCCCGTGGCCAGTGCGGCGGCCACGCTGCGTCCGAAAATCTGCAACGGGTAGTTCCAGGGAATGATGTGACCGGTCACCCCGTGCGGCTCACGCACCGTGAAGACGGTAAAGCCCTGTTGGTAGGGAATCGTCTCGCCATGCAGCTTGTCGGCCGCCCCGGCGTAGAACTCGAAATACCGCACGATCGCGGCGGCGTCCGCGCGGGCCTGTTTCAGTGGCTTGCCGGTGTCGCGCGCTTCGAGCTGAGCGAGCGCTTCCTGATGTTTAGCGAGGATGGAGGCGAAGGCGTAGAGCATGCGCCCGCGCTCGGCAGCGGCGGTGTGTCCCCAGTCGCCCTCGAAGGCGGCGCGCGCCGCGCGCACGGCGCGGTCGATGTCCTCTGCGTCGCCACGGGCGATCTCGGTGAAAGGGTGTCCGTCGGAGGGGTCGATGACGGCAATGACGGTGTTCGCAGCGTTGGCAGAAGTGGCGGAGAGACCCGCGCGCCTGGCGGGGGAGACCCACTGATTGCCGATGAAGTGTGTAGCTTCGGGCATGTCGACTGCACCTCGTGTGAAGGGTGGAGCCATTATCACTTAACTGACGAGAGCGTTGACCGTCGTATAGGTCACATCCGCATAAACACCTAAAACGATTGCATTGCAATTAAAGAGATTTTATTGCAATTTTTTCTCGCCTATCCTTGATTACAACGAATCGCCAGACGGGTGTCTGGTGGGGCAATGCCGCGCGTTGCGGTCCGACGCGCAGCGAGGCAGGCGAAGCGAAGCATTCAGGAGCAGGCAGGCAATGAACGACGCAGTCACGCACGACACGCTGTTGAACCGGTTGCAGGAAGCGCTTGGCGCGCATGCCGTTCTCTCGGGCGAGGCCGACACCGCCGGTTACACGGAAGACTGGCGCGGCCGTTACCGGGGTGAAGCGCTGTGTGTGGTGTTGCCGTCGTCGACCGAGCAGGTCAGCGAGATTGTGAAGCTGTGTGCCGCCGCAGGTGTGCCGATCCTCCCACAGGGCGGTAATACGAGCCTGTGTGGCGGCGCGGTGCCGCGCGCGCAGGGTCCGGCACCGGTCATTCTCAATCTGGCGCGCATGCGCCACATCCGTCAGGTCGATGCCGCCAACGGGTCGATGGTGGTCGAAGCCGGGTGCATTCTGAAAACCGTTCAGGACGCAGCGGCCGACGTCGGTCGTCTGTATCCGGTCAGCCTGGGCGCAGAAGGGTCCTGCCAGATCGGCGGCACGCTCTCGACCAATGCCGGTGGCACGAGCGTGCTGCGCTATGGCAACACCCGAGAGAACGTGCTGGGCCTCGAAGTGGTGCTCGCCGACGGCACGATCTGGGACGGTCTGCGCGCCTTGCGCAAGGACAACACCGGCATCGATCTGAAGCATCTCTTCATCGGGGCGGAAGGCACCCTAGGCATCATCACGGCGGCGGCGCTCAAGCTCCATCCGTTGCCCACGCATCACGCGCTCGCCTGGTTCGCGCCGCGCGACCCGGGCGCCGCGCAGCAGATTCTGGGCATGTTCCAGAACGCCTGCGGGTCGCGTCTGTCCGCCTTCGAAATCATGAACCGCCACCAGCTCGATCTGGTGCTGGCCAACGTGCCGAATCGCCGCAATCCGCTCACCGGTGCCCATGACTGGCACGTGCTTGTCGAACTGGGCGACACGCGCGACGCCGACGGCCTCGAAGCGGTCCTCACCGAAACGCTGGGCGCCGCCATCGAGCAGGGGCTGGTGGAAGACGCCGTCATTGCCGCGAACGAAACGCAGCGCGCCGACCTGTGGGAAGTGCGGCACAGCGTGAGCGAGGCGAACAAGAAAGCGGCCATCGGCCTGACGACCGACTGTGCGGTGCCGGTCTCGAGCGTGCCCGAGTTCATCGAAGCGTCCACGCGTGCGGTGCATGCCATCGTGCCGGGTCTCGATATCGCCATCGTCGGTCATATGGGCGACGGCAACGTGCACTTCATTCCGATGTTCTCGTTCGACGCCTGGGCGGCGCTCGCCGACAGCGCGGCCATGGGCGACGCGATGCGCGCCTGCGTCAATGACGTTGCGGCGCGGTTGTCGGGCACCTTCAGTGCCGAGCATGGCGTCGGTCAGACCGGCTTGCCGCTGATGCAGCGCTACAAGGCACCGGCCGAACTGGCGCTGATGCGCACGGTGAAGGCCGCGCTCGATCCGAACCAGTTGTTCAACCCGGGCCGCCTCGTTCCCTGATCGACCACGATTCCGTTTTCAAGTTTTTGCTGTTTGTTTTGCCATAACTGCGCGCGCGGCGGCTGTGCCGAAATCGCGTCCGTCGCCGCGCCCACCCTCCCAGTCAAGACCGGAGACCATGATGAAACGCAAGACCTCCGCAGGCCAGCTCGATACCTCTGAGAACAACGCGGCGACGCTCGCCCAACCGGGCCGTCGCACGGCCATGAAGACGGCGATCGTCGGGGCGGCTGCCGTCGCATTCCCGTTCGTGTGGACGCCGTCGCGCGCCGCCACCAAGCGCATCGTGGTGCGCGATGACGGCGGCATCTACACGAAGGCGTACGACGCCGTGTACTACAAGCCGTTCGCCAAGGCGACGGGCATCGAGGTGGTCGGTGTGCAGGCCAACGCCGAGCCGACCGCGCAGATCAAGAGCATGGTCGAAGCCGGTAGCTACACGTGGGACATGGCGAAGATCAGCCAGCCGGCGATCTTGCTGCTGACTTCGGGCGGCAAGGAGTATCTGGAGCGTCACGGTCTCGAGTCGGACCCGACCATCGCCAAGATTCCGAAGCAGTACATGTCGCCGTTCGGCGTGGGCACCAACGTCTACTCGACCGTGCTCGCCTATCGCACCGACGCATTCAAGGGCCGCAAGGCGCCGACGTCGTGGGCCGATCTGTGGAACGTGAAGGACTTCCCGGGCCGCCGTTCGATCCGCAAGTACCCGTTCGACACCATCGAGCAGGCGCTGCTCGCCGACGGCGTTGCGCCGGGTTCGGTGTATCCATGCGACTTCGATCGCGCATTCAAGAGCCTGGACAAGATCGCCAAGCAGGTCGCCGTGTGGTGGACGACGGGCGCCCAGGTCGAGCAGATGCTCGGCTCGGGCGAGGTCGATCTGGTCGCCACGTGGGCGTCGCGCGCGCAGTCGGCGCAAGCCAACGGCGTGCCGGTCGAGATCGTGTGGAATCAGAACATTTGGGGCGTGGACAACTGGTCGATCCTCAAGGGTACGCCGAATGCTGCCGCTTGCCGCGAATTCATCAAGTTCGCGAGCGATCCGAAGCGTCAGGCCGAGCTGGTCAAGTTCTTCCCCGCAGGCATGACGCAACCGGAAGCGTTCAATTACGTGAAGCCGGAAGTCGCAAAGCACTGCCCGACCTTCCCCGACAACATGAAGAGCGGCGTGCAAATCAACGCCCAGTTCTGGCAGCAGAACCAGAGCGTTGCGCTCGAACGTTTCAATCGCTGGATCCTGACCTGATCCTCACCTGCCGTTCCGTTTCACGTTTTTTGGGGTGTTGATCTCATGACCGTTGCCAATCTTCAAGTCTCGGGCCTGTCCAAGCGTTACGGCGATTTCGTCGCGCTCGCGCCGACCGACCTCGATGTCGCCCAGGGCGAATTCCTGACCTTGCTCGGCCCCAGCGGCTCGGGCAAGACCACGCTGCTCTCGCTCATCGCCGGTCTGTCGCAGCCCGATGCGGGCGCCATTCGTATCAATGGGACCGATGTCACGTACGGCGCGCCGTATGAGCGCGACATCGGCATGGTGTTCCAGAACTACGCGCTGTTCCCCCACATGACCGTGGCGGAGAACATCGCGTTCCCGTTGCAGATGCGTCGCACCGATGCCGCCGAGGCTCGCAAGATGGTCATGAACGCGCTGGAAATGGTGCATCTGCCGCATGTGGCCGAGCGCTATCCGCGCGAACTCTCGGGCGGCCAGCAGCAGCGCATCGCGCTGGCGCGCTGCATGGTCTACCGACCGTCGATCATTCTGATGGACGAGCCGCTGGGCGCGCTCGACAAGAAGCTGCGCGATCACATGCAGCTCGAAATCAAGCGCATTCACCGCGAGCTCGGCACCACCATCGTCTACGTCACGCACGATCAGGAAGAGGCGATGACGATGTCCGATCGCATTTGCCTGATGAACGCCGGGGAGATTGCGCAACTGGGCACGCCGGACGATCTGTACTTCCGTCCGAAGAGCGTGTTCGTCGCCGACTTCCTCGGCGAGTCCAACCTGCTCGACGCCACGGTGCTCGAACGCGCCGGCGATCAGGTGCGCGTGGCGATGCCCGGCGTGCAAGCCGAGAACGGCGCCCTCGCGATGGTCTATGACCCGCAGGTCGAGCGTGGTCGTCCGGTCAAGCTGATGTTGCGTCCGCAGAACCTGCATATTCACGACGGTCAGCCTGCGGGCGAGGGTGTCGCGACGATCACCGCCAAACTGACCGACATCATGGTCACGGGCGGCATGACGAAGCTGTACCTGCAATCGGCGGTGACCGGCGGCAATGGGGGCAATGGAGGCCACGGCGACCATTCGGGGCAGGGATTCGAGGGCGGCAAGTCGCTCGTCGCCGCCTTCCCCACGCACCGCCAGGGCAACCGCTACGAAATCGGTCAGACGCTGGGCCTCGCCTGGCGCGCTGACGATGCCGTGGCGATCGCGGGGTAAGCCATGAGTGCATCTGCCGTGGTTCGTCCTTCGTCCTCCCAACCCGTGCCGCCCACGCCGCGCCGCTCGCACTGGCGTGCGCGCATGCGTCCGTTGCTCATGGCCGCGCCCATCGTCATCCTGCTGGCGGTGATGCTGATCTACCCGGTCGGCCAGTTGCTGCTGCTGAGCATTCGCGGCGAAGGCGGCTTCACGCTCGCCGAATACCAGCGCCTGTTCGCCTCGTCGGTGTACGTCGAGGTGCTGCTCATCACGCTCAAGGTCTCGCTTTACACGACCTTCTTCGCGGTGCTCACGGGCTATCCGATTGCCTACCGGCTCTCCACGCTTTCCGGTGCACGCAAGCAGCGTTTGCTCTTCTGGCTGCTGCTGTCGTTCTGGACGAGCTTTCTCGTGCGCACCTTTGCGTGGGTGGTGCTGCTCGGGCGTAACGGGGTCGTCAACCGTACGCTGCTCGATCTGGGACTGATCGACCAGCCGCTCTCGCTGCTCTACAGCTTCCCTGCCGTGGTGCTCGGGATGGTGCATGCGCTCATGCCGCTTGCCGTGCTCACGATGCTGTCCGTGATGGAGAACATCGACCGTCGTCTGCCGAGCGCGGCCTCGACCCTGGGGGCGCGTCCGGGCACGGTGTTCTGGCGCGTGTATTTCCCGTTGTCGCTGCCGGGCGTGGCCGCCGGTGCGCTGATGGTATTCGTCACTTCCATCGGCTTCTTTATCACGCCGACGCTGTTGGGTGGCCGCCACGAGACCATGATCACGCAGCTCATCATCGATCAGGTGATGCAGGCGCTGAACTGGGGCTTCGCCGGTGCGATTTCGGTGCTGCTGCTTGCCGTGGTGCTGGTGGTGTTCTTCGTCTACGACCGCATGGTCGGCCTGTCGACGATGGCCGGCGGTGCGGGCGACGTGAAGACGGGCAAACGCCGGGGCGGCTGGAGCCGCACGCTGGGCGAGAAGGTGCTCGGCACGCTGGGCAGCGCCACCGACGTGTTGCTGCGGGTGCTGCCGCGCCATCAGGGCGAGCAGGGAGACGGGCCGCTGCTGCGCGTGGTCGTCTTCCTGTTGGTCGTGTTCCTCGCTGCGCCCGCGCTGCTCATGATTCCGATGTCGTTCGACTCGGCCTCGGGACTGGCCTGGCCGCCGAAGGGCTTCTCGCTCCAGTGGTATCAGCAGATCTGGGACTCGCCGCTGTGGATGCAGGCCGTGACGCGTTCGATGCTAGTCGGTATCGGGGCGGGCCTGCTGTCGATGCTCATCGGCACACCGGCGGCGTTCCTGCTCGTTCGCGGCGGCATGCGCGGCAAGTCGGCCATGCTCGCCTTCGTGCTCGCACCGATTGTCGTGCCGCGCATGATTCTGGCCGTCGGCGTGTTCTATTTCTTCGCGAAGGTCGGTCTGGTCGGCTCCAGCGTCGGTCTGACGCTGGCGCACACGGTGGTGGCCGTGCCGTACGTCGTCATCACGATGATGGCGGTGCTGCGCAACTACGACACCCGTCTCGATCTGGCCGCGTACAGCCTCGGTGCGCGTCCCTGGGCGACGCTGCGCCGCGTGACCTTCCCGATTCTCGGGGCCGGACTGCTGTCGTCCTTCCTGTTCGCATTCGCCACGTCGTTCGACGAGCTCACGATTGCGCTGTTCTCGTCGGGTGGTTTGTCGACCACGTTGCCCAAGCAGTTCTGGGACGAAATCACGATGCAGATCTCGCCGGTCATTGCCGCCGTGTCCACGTGCCTCTTCCTTTTCATTGCCGCGCTCATCTGGGTGGCCGAGCGGCTGCGTCGCCGTAGCTTGCGCAGCCTCGCCGCCTGAGGCGGTATCCGCTTTCACCGAACTCACGATTCACGGACGTCTATTACATGCTTCGCTCCGCACAACTCAAGGGCATCTTCCCGGCGATCCCCACGCCGGTGAATGCCGACGACACGATTCACACCGACGCCGCACGTGCGCTCATGCGCTACTTGCTCGCGCAGGGCATCGACGGTGTGGTGCCGCTCGGCGGCACCGGCGAATACGGTGCGCTCTCGCGCGCCGAGCGCGTGCGCATGGCCGAGCTCACGGCTCAGGAAGTCAAGGCGCACGGCCGCGACGTGCCGGTCATCGCCGGGGTGCTCGACCCGGGATATCACGACGCCATCGAGGCCGGGCGTGACTTCGCTGCGGCCGGTGCCGACGGCCTGCTGGTGCTCACGCCGTACTACACCAATCCGACGCAAGCGGGCATTCGCGACTACTTCCTGCGCTACGCCGACGAGTCGCCGCTGCCCATCCTCATCTACGAAATTCCGTATCGCACGCGTATCGCGATCGCGCCCGAAGTGCTGCACGAACTGTCGCGCCACGAGAACATCATCGGCATGAAGGCGTGCAACACCGACATGTGGCATTTCCTGCGCACGGTGGCCGGTGTGGACGAATCGTTTGCCGTGCTCAGCGGTGAAGACACGCTTTTCCCGCTGCATGTGGCCGCAGGCGCGCGTGGTGGGATCGTGGTGACGGCGTCGCTGCTGCCGAGCGCCTGGCAACGCATCTTCTCGCTCGCCGCCGAAGGCAAGACGGCCGAAGCGCTGGCGCTGCACCGTTCGCTCATTCCGCTGATGAATCTGGCGTTCGCCGAGACGAACCCGGGGCCGATGAAGTCCGTGATGGACCTGATCGGCGTGAACGCACCCGCGATGCTGGCACCGCTCGTGCCGCCGGCGCCCGCGCTGTCGGCAGAATTGCGCGAGGAACTCAAGCGTCAGCTCGCGATTTTCGAGGGGCGTTGAGCGCGTTGGGCGGTGACCGATGTCACCGCCTGAAGGCCTGGGGCGCCAAGTGCATGAGTGCTGCCAATCGGCGAACGGACTATCGCCGGAACGTGGAGAGTCGCGACTTCGAGATCGAGGTGGCGGCCACCTGAATGTGCGGGGCGAGTTCGGCTTCTGCACGCTCGCGTGTCCAGCGCGAGGTCGGCACCGAGATGTTGATGGCGGCAACCGCATGACCGTCGTGATCGGTAATCGGCGCGGCGACCGAGATGTCGCCCATCACCGTCTCGTTCTCGACGATGGCGTAGCCGCGACGTGCCGTGATCTGAATCCGTTCGAGCAGTTTCTTTTCGTCGATGAGCGTGTACGGCGTCATCGGTTCGAGCGCGGTGCCCGAGAGGATCTCGCGCACCCGCGCGTCCGGCAGGCGCGACAGGATCGCAATGCCCGACGCGGTGAACATGGCGGGCAGGCGTGCGCCCACCACGATGTCGATATTGACCAGATGCTGGCCGGGGAAGCGCGCGACGAACACGATTTCGTGACCGTCGAGCTCCTGAAGGTTGGTCGTCTCGCCCACGCGGCGGCTGATGTCGAGCAGATAGGGCGAGGCCTTGTCGACCAGTTCGTTCGCGCGGATGTAGTTGTACGAGAACTGCAAGACCTTGGTCGTGAGGCCGTACGTCCGTGTCTCGGGCACCCGGTAGAGATAGCCGAGCGCTTCGAGCGTGTGAACGAGTCGCTGGGTCGCGCTGCGGTCCAGGTCGGCGGCTTTGGCGATATCGCCGAGCGTCATGTAGCGCGCCGGTCCGTCGAAGGCGTGCAGCACCTGAAAGGTCTTCTCCGTGGAGCCGACGAAGAGCGACGAGCGCGAGGCGCGCGAAGTGCGCGGTTCGGGCGATGCGTTCGTTGTGTCGCTCGCAGGCTGGGCGGCAGCCTCCTGCAAAGCGCGCGACGAGCGTGACGACCCGGCGGATGAGCGCGACATGGGGTGAGTGATGATGTTCGGATTGTAATGAAGATGATTGTAATGCAATTGTTTATGCGCAAGTAGCGAACTTTCCCTGATGGCGCCGTGAGCGGCACGGGGAACACGGCACGGCAATACAGCATCGGCCGACATCGGCACGAGCGCCGGCACAGGCGTCGGCACAAGCGTCGGCAAGAGGTGGCAACGGTTCGCAATAACGGGATCAGGGGGAGAGCAATGCACGCGTTTTCCTGCGTGGAGGATTACCGGCTGGCGGCGCGCCGCCGGTTGACGAAGCTGGCGTTCGATTATCTGGAAGGCGGTGCGGAAGATGGCGATGCGCTGCGTCGCAATCGCGATGCGTTCGGGCAGTGGGGATTCTCGCCGCGAGTGATGACGGATACCTCGCAAACGTCGAGCAAAACGACGTTCTGGGGCCGCGACGCCGCCGCGCCGATGGCGGTGGGACCCACGGGCCTCAACGGGCTGTTCTGGCCGCGTGCAGACGAATTGCTCGCTCGCGCGGCGGCCGACGCTGGGCTGCCGTTCGTGCTCTCGACGGCGTCCACGTCGCTGCTCGAAGATGTGCGCGCCGCCGTGCCCCACGGCGAACTGTGGCTTCAGCTCTACGTGCAACAGGACCGTCGCATTGCCGAGAGCATGATGCGCCGCGCACGTAAGGCGGGCTTTCGCACGCTGATGCTCACCGTCGACACGCCTGTGCATGGCAAGCGCGATCACGACACGCGCAATGGATTCAGGCTGCCGCTGCGTTTCACGCCGCGTCTCGTGGCGGACTGCATGCGGCATCCGCACTGGAGCTGGCAGATGCTCATGGGCGGCGCGCCGCAGTTGCGCAACATCGCCAGAAGCGTGGGCGAACGGGCGGATCTGGCGCGTCACGCGGCGATGTTGAGCCGCCAGATGGACTTGTCGCTCAGTTGGGACGATCTGGCGTGGGTACGTCGTCACTGGCCGGGCGAAGTGCTGGTCAAGGGCATTCTGAGCGTCGACGACGCGCGCCAGGCGCAGGCGCACGGCGCGGACGGGATCGTCGTCTCCAACCACGGTGGTCGGCAGTTGGGCAGCACGCTGGCGCCGGTCGAGGCGTTGCCGATGATCGTCGAGGCGCTCAGCGCCGGTGGTCGCGGCGGGCCGGCCATGTCCGTCTTCGTCGATGGCGGCGTGCGGCGCGGCGCAGACGTGGCCAAGGCCGTAGCGCTGGGGGCGAAGGGCGTATTGCTCGGACGTGCGCCGTTGTACGGCGTGGCCGCACGCGGCGCGCGGGGTGTGGCCGGGGTGCTGGAACTGATGCTGGGCGAGTTGCGCACGACGATGCAGTTGCTCGGCTGTGCGAGCGTGGACGATCTCACGCCGCAGCGGCTGGCGAGGTTGCCGGCGCTGCGTTCCTAGCGGTCGGTGCGCAGCACGACCCCGCCTGATCGTTCATCGCCGTGTCGGGCGCCACCACGGGCGGCGGATCGGGCAAACCCGCTATAATGTCCGGCGCCCGATTGCCGTCGGGCGGCGCAGCATCCGGCAGGTTGGCGGGCGTGTGCGTCGTGCGGCGGCATGCCATTTTCTATACACAGGAATGCCATCATGAGCTTCAACCACGTGCCTGCCGGTAAGGACATCCCCAACGATTTCAACGTCATCATCGAGATCCCGGCGCAAAGCGACCCGGTGAAGTACGAAGCCGACAAGGATCTGGGCCTGCTGGTCGTTGACCGCTTCATCGGCACGGGCATGCGTTACCCGGCCAACTACGGCTTCATTCCGCAAACGCTCGCTGGCGACGGCGACCCCGTCGACGCGCTGGTCGTCACCCCGTTCCCGCTGCTGGCCGGCTCGGTCGTTCGCTGCCGCGCACTGGGCATGCTCAACATGACCGACGAATCGGGCGTGGATGCCAAGCTCGTCGTTGTGCCGGTCGACAAGATTTGCCCGATGACGGCTCACATGAAGTCGATCGACGACGTGCCGGGTTACCTGAAGGACCAGATCAAGCACTTCTTCGAGCAGTACAAGGCGCTGGAGAAGGGCAAGTGGGTCAAGGTGGAAGGCTGGGAAGGCATTGAAGCTGCCCACAAGGAAATCGTCGACGGCGTGGCCAACGCCAAGAAGTAATCGACGACGCAAGCGACGATTCGGGGGCTGCATTGCCCGTGACGTCGCTGCTCGACGCCCATGAGAAACCCGGCCGATGGCCGGGTTTTCTGTTGTCCGTGCGATGGCGCGCTTGCGCGGTGGTGCGATACCGCAATACCGCAATACCGCAATACCGAGATAACGGCCAGCCGATTCGCTCACGCGCCAGCCGCTTACGACTTGTGCCGTTTGACCATTGCGATGATGGTCTGTTGCAGTTCGGCGCGCGCGTCGTCCGGCGTGATGTCGCCGGCGACGGCCGCATCGGACAGCGCATCTGCGGCGCCCAGCATGGCCCACATGGCCGGGGCCGGCAGGCCCGCCGGTCCCGCATACGGCGCCAGAATTGCGGCACATTTCGCGATGAACGTGTGTTGATACTGCCGCTTCACCGCCGCGAGTTCCGCCGATCCGCCAAGGGCGGCCAGTACGCCGGGGATCTCCCGACCCTGTGTCAGTACGCACGTCACATAGCTCGATGCAATCACGCGCGCCTTGTCCTGCAAATTGGGGCGAGCCGCCGCCACGGCATTGTCGAACACTGCCGTTTGTCGCTCATCGAAGTCACGGTACAGCGCGGCGAGCAGACCCTCGCGTGTGCCGAAGTGGTCGTATACCACCGGCTTCGTCACCCCGGCCTCGTCCGCTAGGCGCCCCAGCGTCAGCGCATCGGTTCCCGACGCGCCGATGAGCGCCCAGGCCGCGTCGAGCAACTGTCGCGTGCGCGCTTCACGTGGCAGGCGGCGGCGTGGTAGGTCGTCGGTGGCAGGACTCATGATCGGAAAAATGGGGACGGTAGGTTGGGTCGGGCCAAGGCGCGCCAGCGCCTCACCCGGTATGGGCGAAAACCCGCTGGCCGAAAGCCCGCGCCGTTTCGAGATGGGCTTCAGGGTAGCCGCTGTCCGAGGCCAGAAGCAACTCGGATGTGACGACCTGCGCGCCGCAGTAATCGAAAATCCCGTGATCGATCTGGGTTTTCATCGCGCCGAAGTAGCCGTAACGCGCCATGGTGCGCTGATCTGCGCCGCCGCTTGCGACGAGATGCACGCGCAGACGTTGCAGCTTTTTGAGCGATTTGCCGAGCGCCACGTCTTCGTACGCCCAGCCTTGCGTGAACACACGATCGATCCACCCCTTGAGCAAGGCGGGGAACGACCACCAATAGATCGGATAGACGATGACCAGCGCGTCCGCACGGTCGATCCGCGCTTGCTCCGCGGCAACGTCGGCAGGGACAGGCCCCGCATTTCGGAACGCCGCAAGATCGTCGGCAGTGAAGCGCGGATCGAACCCTTCCGCCGACAAATCGGCAATCTCGGCCGAGTGGCGCGATTGCCCTGCGCCCGGGGCCGACGACGCGGTTATCCCGTCGGCAATGCGCGCCGCAAGTGCATGGGTCAGGGAGTCCCGTTCGGGATGTGCGACGACGATGAGTGCGTGCATGGCGAGGTCCGTGAAGGAGGAGTCAATAACCTACCAATGGTAACTTACTTTTAGTAGGTTATGTTGGCATGCAACGTTTGCCTGAAGCCGCGAGCAAGTTCGGCGACAATGTCGGGCAGTACAGGGGGCATGCGGTCGTTGGATGACCGTGCGCTGCCGCCGGTTTGCAGACGAGGTGAGAAGTGAGCAGTGACGTGGTCATCCGTGTAGTGCCATCGATTGAAGACGTACCGGTCGACGCGTGGGACGCGCTCGCGGGCGATAACCCGTTCGTGCGGCACGCGTTCCTGCACGCCATGCACGAGACGGGGTGTGCGTCCCGGCGCACCGGCTGGCAACCGTCCTATTTGCTCATGCATGCGGACGACGTGCTCGTGGGCGCCATGCCGCTTTACGTCAAGTCGCACTCCCGTGGGGAGTACGTCTTCGACCATGCATGGGCCGACGCCTTTGCACGCCACGGTATCGAGTACTACCCGAAGCTGCTGTGCGCCGTGCCGTTCTCGCCGGTGACCGGGCCGCGTCTGCTCGCGCGCACGCATGCCGATCGCGTGGCGCTCGCGCGCGGTGCGATTGCGTTCGCCAGACAACTGGCGGTGTCGTCCATACACGTGCTGTTCACGCACGACGACGACCTCGCCGCGCTGACCGAGGCGGGTTACCTGTTGCGCGAAGGCGTGCAGTTCCACTGGGAGAATCCGGGCTTCGCCACGTTCGACGACTTCCTTGCGCAGATGAATCAGGAAAAACGCAAGAAGCTCCGGCAGGACAGGCGTCGCGTGCGGGAGGCAGGGGTGACGTACCGGTGGCTGCGCGGCGAGCAGATCGACGCCGCCGCGCTGGACTTCTTTTACCAGTGTTACGAGAACACCTATCGCGAGCATTGGAATGCGCCCTATCTGAGTCGCGAGTTCTTCGGGCGGGTCCACGCCACGATGCCCGACGCGTTGCTCATCGTGATGGCCGAGCGCGACGGGGCGCCGCTCGCATGCGCGCTCAACGTGGTGAGCGGCGACACGATGTACGGCCGGTATTGGGGAACGACCGATTTCGTCTCCGGCATGCACTTCGAGACGTGCTACGCGCAGGGCATCGAGTACTGCATCGCCAACGGACTGCGCAGCTTCGAGGGCGGGGCGCAGGGCGTGCACAAGATGTCGCGCGGACTGCTGCCCACGCCCACGTGGTCCGCCCATTGGATCGCGGACGAGCGGTTTGCGCAGGCCATCGAGGACTTTCTCGAGCGCGAGACGTCTGCCATGGACGAGCATATCGGCGAGCTCGAGGCCCACACGCCGTTCAAACGTCGCGCGTCCTGAACCGGGCGCGCCGGTGCGAGTCCGTGCCAGTCGATGCACCGCAATGCACCGGCCCGGCAAGTCGGGGGCTTGCGTAATATACTGGCGATTCCTACGTCCGCCGTTCGCCACGCGGGTGCGACAGCCGGACACGCGTCGGTTGCCGTGCCTGTGGCCTCACGGCACATGGGCGATGCATCGTAGCTGCCGACATGACCAACCGATTTCTCAATCTCTACAATCACGACTTCGCGCGTGTGGCCGTCGGAGTGCCGCAGTGCCGCGTCGCCGACCCCGCTTTCAACGCTGCACAGACCATTGCGCTCGCCCGACAGGCCGACGCGCAGGGCGCCGTGCTCGTGGCCTTCCCCGAACTGGGCATTCCCGCCTACAGCTGTGAAGATCTGTTCCAGCAACGCGCCTTGCAGGACGCCTGCGACGCCGCGCTGGCCGAGATCGTGGCGGCGAGCGGCGAACTGGGGGCGGCGCTCATTGTCGGCATGCCGGTGCGCGTGCAGCAGCGTCTGTTCAACTGCGCGGTGGTCATCGCGCGTGGACGCGTCCATGGCGTCGTACCCAAGACGTATCTGCCGAACTACAGCGAATTCTACGAAGCGCGTCAGTTCAACGCGTTCGATGACGCGGGCGTCGATCAGGTGACGCTGCTGGGCCACGACGTGCCGTTCGGCGCGTTGATCTTCGAGGCGGCCGATCAGCCGTTGCTGCGCTTTCATTGCGAGATTTGCGAGGATGTCTGGGTGCCGGTGCCCCCGTCGTCGTTCGCTGCGCTCGCCGGCGCGACCGTGCTGGTCAATCTTTCGGCATCGAACGTGGTCGTTGGCAAGTCGGCCTATCGTCATCAGCTGGTCGCTCAGCAGTCGGCGCGTTGTCTGGCCGCGTATCTGTACACGTCGGCCGGCCAGGGCGAGTCGACGACCGATCTCGCGTGGGACGGTCAGGCGCTCATCTACGAAAACGGCGACATGCTGGCGGAGTCGGAGCGCTTCGCCAGCGATTCGCATCTGATCGTGGCGGACGTCGATCTGGAGCGTCTGGCGCGCGAGCGCATGCATCAGACGACGTTCGGCGTGTCTGTGCGTCGGCATGCGCAGGAGGTCGAGCGCTTTCGCACGATCAAGGTGGATGTGCGCGTGCCGCGCGATGTCGAGCTGCCGCTTGCACGCACCGTCGCCCGCTTCCCGTACGTGCCGTCCGACGCGCAACGTCGCGACGAGCGCTGTCATGAGGTCTACAACATTCAGGTGCAGGCGCTCATGCAGCGGCTGGCCTCGTCGAACCTTCAGAAGGTCGTGATCGGCGTGTCCGGCGGGCTGGACTCGACGCATGCGCTGCTCGTCTGCGCAAAGGTCATGGACCGGCTCGGCTTGCCGCGCACGAATATTCTCGCGTACACGATGCCGGGCTTCGCGACGAGCGAGCGCACGCTGCGTCAGGCGCGCGAGTTGATGGAGGCGGTTGGATGCACGGCGCGCGAGATCGACATTCGCCCGAGCTGCATGCAGATGTTGAAGGACCTCGATCATCCGTTCGCCAAGGGCGAGGAAGTCTACGACGTGACCTTCGAGAACGTGCAGGCGGGCGAGCGCACCAACCACCTGTTCCGTCTGGCGAACCACCTCGGGGCCATCGTGATCGGCACCGGCGACCTGAGCGAGCTGGCGCTGGGCTGGTGTACGTACGGGGTGGGCGACCACATGTCGCACTACAACGTAAACGCCAGCGTGCCCAAGACGCTCATCATGCACCTCGTGCGCTGGGTGGCGGAGACGGGGCAACTTGGTGGCGCGGCGTCGGTCCGGCCCGGCAAGGGTGACAAGGGCCACAAGGTGGAAAAGGCGGAAAAGGCGGAAAAGGGCAGTGGCAAGGACCTGGGCAAGGACGCCGGTCAGCGTCGCAACGTGCTGATCGACATTCTCGAGACGGAAATCAGTCCGGAACTCGTACCGGGCAAGGCCAACGGCGCACCGGCGCAGCGCACCGAGCATTTCATCGGGCCGTACGAGTTGCAGGACTTCAACCTCTACTACACGTTGCGCTTTGGGTATGCGCCGCGCAAGGTGGCGTTCCTGTCGTGGAGCGCATGGCACGATGCGTCGCAGGGACGTTGGCCGGACGAAGGGCATCTGGCGCACAACGCTTACGATCTCGTGGCGATCAAGCGCAACCTGCGCATCTTCCTGGACCGGTTCTTCCGCACGAGCCAGTTCAAGCGCTCGTGCGTGCCGAACGCGCCGAAGGTCGGCACGGGTGGCTCGCTCTCGCCGCGCGGCGACTGGCGGGCGCCGAGCGATTCGGAATCGGTGGTGTGGCTGGCGGATCTGGACACGGTGCCGGACGATCCGCACGCCTGAGTCCGCGCGTGCGGGATTTCACTGAAGTCATGCCGGGGTGCGCCGTCATCAGCACGTGGCCCCGGCCCGGTACAATAGCCCGGCGAAATTGCAGAACACTCCAACCAGGATATCGAGGCGACAATGAAACGCGTAACTGCCATCATCAAACCCTTCAAGCTCGACGAAGTTCGTGAGGCGCTGGCCGAAGTCGGCGTGACCGGCCTGACCGTCACGGAAGTGAAGGGATTCGGCCGTCAAAAGGGCCATACCGAGTTGTATCGCGGCGCTGAGTACGTGGTCGACTTTCTGCCGAAGATCAAGATCGAGGTCGTGGTGAGCGCAGCGCAGGCCGAGCAGGTCATCGACGCGGTGCTGGGCGCTGCCCGCACCGGCAAGATCGGCGACGGCAAGATCTTCGTGACGGACGTCGAGCGCGTGATTCGCATCCGCACGGGCGAAGAGGGCGAACAGGCGGTGTGATGGCTGCCCGTTAGTGCCTGTGAGTGGCCGCAAGTGGCCGCAAGTGGCAGTCAGGCGGCCCGTCAGGGCACTCCGGGACCACTCGGAACAACGAAGGGCGACGGCCGCGCGAGCGGCGTCGCCCTTCGGCGTTTTGTTGGCGTGGCATGCAGCCGACCGCGATCAGGACTTGAGTCGTACGTCGAACGCCACGGTGATCAGTCGCACGAAGATCACGGAAAACGCGCTGATCGACAGCGTGTAGACGGGGTCGAGGTCGGCATAAGTGAGCGCTATGTAGATCCATCCCCCGATGAAGGCGCATACCGCATATGGCCGGGTGTCGCGCAACACGAGCGGTACCTCGTTGCAGAGAATGTCGCGAATCACGCCGCCGCCCACGCCCGTAATGACGCCCATCATGACGGACATGAACGCGGACATGTCGGTTTGCAGCGCCAGCGACGTGCCGGAAGCACTGAAGAATCCCAGCCCGATGGCATCGGTAATGAGCAGCACGCGTTCGGTGGCCACGCGCGAGACGAGCTTGAGCACGGCCGACGTGGACAGCGACAGCACCAGGATGATGACCGAGTACCACTGATGCTGTACCCAGTAGAAGGGACGGTGGTCGAGCAGCACATCTCGCAACGTGCCGCCGCCAAAGGCGGTGGCGAAGGCCAGCACGAAGGCGCCGACCGGATCGAGGTGTTGTTTGCGGGCTTCGGCGAAGCCGGAGATGGCGCACGACAATACGGCGATGGCCTCCATGATGGCCAGGATCGTATGCAGCTGGGCGCTCATCTCGTGAATCATCGGCGAATCCTGTCAGGGGGCCGCACGCGCCGATTCATGCTTTAACGCACGAATACGGTAACGCGACCCCTCATAAAACGTCGTGATCTGCGGCGGAAATTCCAGTGTGGCGTGGGCATCGCTCCCATGCGCGCACCGTAGCGGCATCGGTCGGCATCGGTCGGCATCGGTCGGCATCAGGTCGGCAGGGTGTCAGTCGCCCGCGCGAGACGCTCTGGACTGCGAAGCCTGCAGCAATACTACCAGCGCACCTCCTCCGCCGTCGCGTCCTTGCGCCTGCGCCCATGCCAGCACTTCGTTCTTCTGGGCGAGCCAGCCGCGCACCTTGTCCTTGAGCACGGGCTCGCGGTTCACCGACCCCAGGCCCTTGCCGTGGATGACGCGAATGCAGCGCAGGCCTCGCTTGACGGCGTCATGCAGGAAGGCGGAAAGCGCTTCGCGGGCTTCGTCGCGACGCATGCCATGCAGGTCGATCTGCGCCTGCACCACCCAGTCGCCGCGTTGCAGCTTGAGCACGGCATCGTGGCTGATGCCGGGCCGACGGTACGAGAGGCGGTCGTCCGTATCGAGCAGCGCCTCGGGGTCGAATTCGTCGGACAGGGATTCGTGCAACACGGCCGCTTCGTCTTCCTGCGTCTGGCGCGCGACAGGGTCGGGCGGCAAGCGCGGATGTTCGACGCGATTGACCGAACCCTTACTGGTGAGCGGCGCAATGTCGCCAATGCTGTCGCGGAACACGTTGGCGTCGCGCCTGGCCTGGGCGGCGCGCTTCTCGGCGGCAATGCGCTCGGCTTCGCGGGCCGCGCTCTGGCTGGCAAGCGCGTCGCGCAGGCCGTTGAGATCGCTGAGACTGAGTTTCGGTGGCTTCTTGCTCATGGTCGTGCGAACAAGGTGGAGGGGCAGTGCAGATGATAGCGGGATATCGCACGCTATCGAGGACTATCGAGGGCAGGCAGGGACTGGTGAGGGCGAGCGGGGCCGTCAGACGGCGTCAGGTGCGGCCCAACGCTATCGCCCGTCCAGACGATCGCGGCGCCCTGGCTGCATGACGATCACGCAGCCGGGGCGCCGCTGCAGGGCGCGTGCGTGCTTACTGGTCGAGGTTTTCGAGGTAACGCTGGGCGTCGAGCGCGGCCATGCAACCCGTGCCGGCGCTGGTGATTGCCTGACGGTAGATATGGTCCTGCACGTCGCCGGCAGCGAACACGCCCGGCACGCTGGTGGCGGTGGCGTTACCGTTCAGGCCGCTGTGCGTGACGATGTAGCCGTTTTTCATTTCCAGCTGACCGTCGAAAATGTCGGTATTCGGCTTGTGGCCGATGGCGATGAACACGCCGTGCAGCGCGATGTCTTCGTGTGCGCCGGTCTTCGTGTTCTTGATGCGAACGCCGGTCACGCCGCTGTCGTCGCCCGTCACTTCGTCGAGCACGCTGTCGTACTTCAGTTCGACCACCCCTTGCTTGGCCTTTTCCAGCAGACGGTCGATCAGAATCGGCTCGGCGCGGAACTTGTCGCGACGGTGGATCACGGTGACCTTGCTCGCGATGTTCGAGAGATAGAGCGCTTCTTCCACGGCCGTATTGCCGCCGCCGACCACGCACACTTCCTTGCCGCGATAGAAGAAGCCGTCGCAGGTGGCGCAGGCCGACACGCCGCGGCCGGAGAATGCTTCTTCGGACGGCAGGCCAAGGTATTGGGCCGAAGCGCCGGTGGCGATGATCAGGGCGTCGGCCGTGTACTCGCCGGAATCGCCGACCAGACGCAACGGGCGCTCGTTCAGATGCACCGTATGAATGTGATCGAAAATGATCTCGGTGTTGAAGTGCTCGGCGTGGGCCTGCATGCGGGCCATCAACTCGGGGCCCTGCACGCCGGTCGGGTCGCCGGGCCAGTTCTCGACGTCCGTGGTGGTCATCAACTGACCGCCCTGGGCGATGCCCGTGATCAGCACGGGGTTGAGGTTGGCGCGCGCGGCGTACACGGCGGCGCTATAGCCGGCGGGGCCGGAACCGAGAATCAGGACTTTGGCGTGCTTGGCAGCAGACATGGAACTCACCGGAAAGGGGATGGGCGCTGGCGTCGGCTCGCCCACTGCGTTGGCCCGTAAAGGGGCTGCCGAGGGGGAGATGACGCAAACCGCCATTATAAGGGGGCGCCGTCGTTTCGTTGATGGAGCTTGGCAATCGCCCCGATAGCATGGGGTGTTGCCGTTCCGGGAAACGGAGCGACGCAGGGCGTCAGGGGGCATCAACGGGAATCAGGTCGCGACAGGTGGCGGCGGGCGGCGCCAGGGAGGAGGCCGCATCGCCCGGAAAGCCGCGGCGTTACTGCTTGTCACCTTTTCGTGCAAATGCGAATGTAATAGTTGTTTACAATGGAGCCTTGCCGCGCGGCAGGCCGCCCGTCTGCCCGCCCAACCGCATGGCTTGATGACGACGAAATCTTCCTACTCTGCTGGTGCCGGATCGTCGTTGCCCAACCGGGTGACGCACCTTTTCCATGAAATCCGCTGGATGGCGCAAGTTGCGCTGATGGTGTTCCTGTTGATGGCGTTGTTCTCCTACAGCCGTCTGGACCCCAGCTGGACACATGCGGCGCACGTGGAGCGTATCTCCAACTGGGCAGGGCGCGTCGGCGCGTGGGTCGCCGACATGTTGCTGCTCATGCTCGGCCTGTCCGCGTACTGGCTGGTGGTCTTTATCGCCCGGCGCGTGGTCTCGGGCTATCGCCGGATCTCGGCCAGGCGCGAGGCGCCGCCGCTGCGCGAGCGTCTGGCCAGCGGCGGATGGGTGGAGATCGTCTCCTCCCTGATGGTGCTGCTCTCGAGCGCGGGCATCGAATCCCTGCGTCTTTACCGCCTCAAGGCCCAATTGCCGCGCGGCTCGGGCGGCGTCATCGGCGAGACCGTCGGCGGCTTCTTCCAGCATGCGTTGGGTTTTACCGGCGGCACGCTGGCGCTGTTGCTCATCTTTGCCTTTGGACTGTCGCTCCTTTTCCATTTCTCCTGGTTGTCGGCCGCCGAGAAGGTCGGTGCGGTGATTCTCGATACCGGTACCGTGATCCGCCGCCGCCGCGAGGCGCGCCAGGACCGTCGTCTGGGCGAGGAGGCGGCCATCGCACGCGAAGGTGCCGTCGTGCAAAACCGTGTGCGCGCGGAAGTGCACGAACCGGTGCAGATCGTGCCGCCGGTCAAGGTGGTCCCCAAGAGCGAGCGGGTCGAGAAGGAAAAGCAGGCACCGCTGTTCGCCGATCTGCCCGACTCCATCCTCCCGCCGCTGGCGTTGCTCGATGCCGCGCCGGTGGCGCAGGAGACGGTCTCGGAAGAGACGCTAGAATTCACGTCGCGCCTGATTGAGAAAAAGCTCAAGGATTTCGGCGTCGAAGTGAGCGTGGTGGCCGCCTATCCCGGCCCTGTCATCACGCGTTACGAGATCGAACCCGCCACCGGCGTGAAGGGCAGCCAGATCGTGAATCTGGCGAAGGATCTGGCGCGCTCGTTGTCGCTCGTGTCGATTCGCGTGGTCGAGACGATCCCCGGCAAGAACTACATGGGGCTGGAGTTGCCGAATCCGCGTCGTCAAACGGTGCGGATGACGGAAATTCTCGGCTCGGAGGTCTACAACAGTTCGTCGTCGCTTCTGACGCTGGCGCTCGGCAAGGACATCGGCGGCAAGCCGGTCGTGGCGGATCTGGCCAAGATGCCTCACCTGCTGGTTGCCGGTACCACCGGTTCGGGCAAGTCGGTGGGGATCAACGCGATGATCCTGTCGCTGCTGTACAAGGCGACGGCCGAGCAGGTGCGCCTGATCCTGATCGATCCGAAGATGCTCGAAATGAGCATGTACGAAGGCATTCAGCATCTGTTGTGCCCGGTGGTCACGGACATGCGTCAGGCGGGGCATGCGCTGAACTGGGTGGTCGCGGAGATGGAGCGCCGTTACAAGCTGATGAGCAAGCTCGGCGTGCGCAATCTGGCCGGATACAACAACAAGATCGACGATGCGGCCAAGCGCGAAGAGCACATTCCGAATCCATTCTCGCTGACCCCGGACGAGCCGGAACCGTTGCAGCGTTTGCCGTACATCGTTGTTGTGATCGACGAATTGGCCGACCTGATGATGGTCGTCGGCAAGAAGGTCGAAGAGTTGATCGCCCGGATCGCGCAGAAAGCGCGTGCGGCGGGCATTCACCTGATTCTGGCGACGCAGCGTCCGTCGGTGGACGTGATTACGGGCCTCATCAAAGCCAACGTGCCCACGCGGGTGGCGTTCCAGGTGTCGTCGAAGATCGACTCGCGCACGATTCTGGACCAGCAGGGCGCCGAGACGTTGCTCGGCATGGGTGACATGCTCTACATGCCGCCGGGCACCGGGCTGCCGTTGCGTGTGCATGGGGCGTTTGTGTCCGACGACGAGGTGCATCGCGTGGTCGAACGGCTCAGGGAACAGGGCGAAGCGAACTACGTCGAGGGGATCCTGGACGGCGCGACCGAAGGCGAAGACGGCGGTATCGACGGCGCAGGCGCAGGAACCGGCGAGGGGGGCGGTGAGTCCGATCCCCTGTACGATCAGGCGGTGGCCGTGGTGCTCAAGCAGCGGCGTGCGTCGATCTCGCTGGTGCAGCGTCATTTGCGCATCGGTTACAACCGGGCGGCGCGTCTGCTCGAACAGATGGAACAGTCCGGCGTCGTGTCGGCGATGGCGAGCAACGGCAATCGGGAAATTCTGGTGCCGAATCGCGAGGGAGAATAAGGAACATGCTGGGATTCAAGCGCAGTTTGCCGCTCATGGTGGGCGCGGTGGGTGTCACACTGGCAGCGATGGTTGCACCGGTGTATGCGAGCGGCACGGCACAACTCAAGGCGTTCGCGGCGCAGGTGAAGTCGGCGCGCGGCGAGTTTGAGCAGAAGCAGGTGAAGCCGCAACAGGGGCAGGACGGCGCGATGAAGGTGACGAACAATGCCTCGGGCACGTTCGAGTTCTCGCGTCCCGGTCAGTTCGTCTGGCATTACACGAAGCCTTACGACCAGTTGTTGCAGGCGGACGGCACGACGCTTTATGTCTACGACAAGGATCTGAATCAGGTCACGGAGCGCAAGCTGGGCGACTCGCTCGGCGCGAGCCCGGCGGCGATTCTGTTCGGCAGCAACGACATCGAGAAAAGCTTTTCGCTCAAGGATGCCGGCGTGAAGAACGGCATCGACTGGGTGGAGCTCAAGCCCAAGTCGCAGGACACGCAGTTCCAGCGCGTGGGCATCGGTTTTCGCGATGGCAATCTGGCTGCGATGGAGCTTTACGATGCGTTCGGCAACGTGACCTTGCTCACGTTCAGCAATATGCAGAAGAATCCGTCGCTGCCGGCGGGCAACTTCAAATTCACGGTGCCCAAGGGCGCCGACGTCATCAAGGGATAAGCCGGCGCGACCCCGATCCCACGGATTCCCCATTGTTACCGGGAAGCGCAATACCGGCGATACCGGCGATACCGGCGGTACCAGCGGTAGCGGCGATAGCGGTGATGGCGGCATTCCCGGCATCCCCGACGGGTTGGCCGACGGGCTGGCATAATGGGGACATCTGATTATCTGACTGCGGCCGGGGATTCCCCCGGCCGCGCTGCTTGAGAACATGCCAAACGACGCCCCACTGTCGGCTTCGGTGCCTTTGGCCGAGCGCCTTCGCCCCCATACCATCGACGATGTGATTGGTCAGCGTCATCTGCTGGGCAAGGGGAAGCCTTTGCGCGTCGCATTCGAGGCCGGTCGTCCGCATTCGATGATCCTGTGGGGACCGCCGGGCGTCGGCAAGACGACGCTCGCCCGCCTGATGGCGGACGCCTTCAAGGCGTACTTCATTGCGTTATCGGCGGTGCTCTCCGGGGTCAAGGACATTCGCGACGCCGTCGAGGCCGCGCAGATTCAGCGCGCGCAGGGCAAGCAGACGGTCGTGTTCGTCGACGAGGTGCATCGCTTCAACAAGGCCCAGCAGGATGCATTCCTGCCGCACGTCGAGTCCGGTCTCTTCATCTTCGTTGGCGCGACGACGGAGAACCCGTCGTTCGAAGTCAATGGCGCATTGCTCTCGCGTGCGGCGGTCTACGTGCTCAAGAGTCTGAACGACGAAGAGCTCGGCGAGATGGTCACGCGCGCAGCGCACGAGTTGGGCGACATCGTTTTCACTGACGAAGCGCGTCAGGGGCTGATCGACTCGGCCGACGGCGATGGCCGCAAGCTGTTGAACAATGTCGAGATCGTGGCGCAAGCGGCGATGTCGCAGGATCTGGAGATCATCGACGAGGCGTTGCTTGCCAGCGTACTGGCCGAGAATCTGCGTCGTTTCGACAAGGGCGGCGACGCGTTTTACGACCAGATCAGCGCGTTGCACAAATCCGTGCGCGGCAGTTCGCCGGACGGCGCACTGTACTGGTTCTGCCGCATGCTTGACGGCGGCGCCGATCCGCGTTACCTGTCGCGTCGCATCGTGCGCATGGCGTGGGAGGACATCGGTCTGGCCGACCCCCGCGCCGCACGCATCGCACTGGATGCGGCCGAGACGTACGAGCGTCTCGGTACGCCCGAGGGGGAACTGGCGCTGGCGCAGGCGATTCTTTATCTCGCGTCGGCGCCGAAGTCGAACGCAGGCTACAACGCGTACAACCAGGCGCGTGCCTTCGTCGGCAAGGACAAAACGCGGGCGGTGCCGATTCACCTGCGCAATGCCCCGACGAAGCTCATGAAGGAACTCGGCTACGGCCACGAGTATCGGTACGCGCACGATGAGCCCGATGCCTACGCGGCCGGTGAGACGTATTTCCCTGACGACCTGCGGGCGCAGAACTGGTACCGTCCGGTGCCGCGCGGGCTGGAGGGCAAGATCGGCGAGAAGCTCAACTGGCTGAAGTCGCTCGATGCCGAATGGCGTCGCGCGAATGCCAAGGATGCCAAGGGACGAAAGATGGGCGACGGGCCCGCCAGGGCGCCGGGCGCCGAGAGCAAGTCGTCGTCATCCACTGCCACGAAGACGCCGCCAGCGGACACAGGGGAAGACGAGTCCGCCTGAGACACTGACTTAGGCGCTGACCCTGGCGCTGGCTCGGGGCCGAAAGTTGCTGAACGAGACGCCGGTCAGTCGGCTTGGCGAAGTCCCGTTCGAAAGCCCGCACGAAATCCCGCACGAAAGCCCCTTCGAAGTCTCGATAAGCGTCAAATGACGTCATGGGGCTGCGCGTTTGGTAAAATCGCGCCATTGCCGTTTTGCGCGACGAGAAACCGCGTCGGCGGCGGCCAACACACAATTCATGGCTCACTGACGTGGGCCGCTCACCAAAGATTTCCCACCATGCTCGACATTCAACTTCTTCGCAAGGATCTCGACGGCGTTGCTGCGCGACTCAAGGCGCGTGGCTTCTCGCTGGACGTGGCGGCGTTTGCCGCGCTCGAAGCGGAGCGCAAGCAGATCCAGACGCAAACCGAGGAGCTTCAGGCGCGTCGCAATGCGCTGTCGAAGCAGGTCGGCATGAAGAAGGGCAAGGGCGAGGACGCTTCTGCCGAGATCGCCGAAGTCGGCGGTATCGCGGACACGCTCAAGGCGTCGTCGGTGCGTCTGGAAGAGATTCAGACACGGCTGTCGGATTTGTTGCTGGGTGTGCCGAACCTTCCGCATGAAAGCGTGCCGGTCGGCTCGGACGAGACGCAGAACGTCGAAGTGCGCCGCTGGGGCACCCCGCGAGAATTCGACTTTACGCCGCGCGATCACGTCGATCTGGGCGCGGCGCTCGGTCTGGATTTCGATGCTGCCGCGAAGCTTGCGGGTGCACGTTTCTCGGTGATGAAGGGTGGCATTGCGCGTTTGCATCGGGCGTTGGCGCAGTTCATGCTCGATACGCACACGAGCGAGCATGGCTACACGGAGACGTACGTGCCGTACATCGTGAACGCGGCGTCGATGCGCGGCACGGGCCAGTTGCCGAAGTTCGAGGACGATCTATTCAAGGTGCCGCGCAAGGTTGGCGGTGGCGATGAGGGTGAGCGCATCGAGAACTTCTACCTGATTCCGACGGCGGAAGTGTCGCTGACGAATCTGGTGCGTGACGAGTTGCTGCCGGGCGATGCCTTGCCGTTGAAGATGGTCGCGCATACGCCGTGCTTCCGCTCGGAGGCGGGCAGCTATGGCAAGGACACGCGCGGCATGATTCGTCAGCATCAGTTCGACAAGGTCGAGTTGGTGCACGTGGTGCGTCCGGAGGAGTCTTACGATGCGCTTGAGACGCTCGTCGGTCACGCCGAGACGATTCTGAAGAAGCTGGGCTTGCCGTTCCGCACGCTGGTGCTTTGCACGGGCGATATGGGTTTCGGCAGCGCGAAGACGTACGACATGGAAGTCTGGATTCCGGCCCAGAACACGTATCGGGAGATTTCGTCGTGCTCGAACATGGAGAGCTTCCAGGCACGTCGTATGCAGGCACGCTATCGCAATGCACAGGGCAAGCCGGAGCTGGTGCACACGCTCAATGGTTCGGGCCTGGCGGTGGGACGCGCGTTGGTCGCGGTGCTGGAGAACTACCAGAACGCCGATGGTTCGGTGACGGTGCCGGAGGTGCTGCGTCCGTACATGGGGGGCATTGAGCGACTCGAACCGGCGACGCAAACGTCGAAGTAAAAAACTTCGAAAAAGGGGTTGCTGAAAAAAGAAATTCGGCTATAATCTCTTTCTCGCTGCTTGAGGCCACTCAGGCAGCGAACCAAAGCAGAAAGAACGCTTGGAGAGGTGGCAGAGTGGTCGAATGCGCCGGACTCGAAATCCGGTATACGGTTATACCGTATCGTGGGTTCGAATCCCACCCTCTCCGCCAAGCACACAATGAAGCCCTTGATCATTCAAGGGCTTTTTTGTTTTCTGCGTCGGCGGATGAACGAGATAACGGTAGAGGTTCACTCCACCGACATGTATGGCGTGTGGAAATCCATCCAGTCGTAGGACTCGTTCGACCATGCCCAACAGTTCGTCACCGGCGAACGTCCCGAAGTGGCAGAAGCGGCAGAAGAGACAGACGGGCGTACCGTCGGCGACGCGCCGTGGGCCGCCGCAGCCGTAGGCTGCCGTTCGTACGTTGGTGCAGATGCAGTAGCGCGTTCGTTCATATTCCTGATTCCAAATACCGGTTTGCCCCGAATCGTGGCGGGGGAAGTGAGATCGCCCTCTCGAGTGACGGGATCTCTTGAGTAAAGGCGCTCGATCAACGCGAATATCGTGTTCAGGCTGCGAATGCCGTCACACGGCGTCACCACGTTCGGCAGGCGCAGCGTGTCATAAACAATGCCGGAGAACTGGGAGTGAATGAGCCGTGCAAACGCCCGTGCGTCGAACGTTTCCACCATTTGCCTCAGGGCCACGGCACGCTCAAGCGCTCGCGTGATGTGCAGAATCGCCTTCTCCGCATTGGCGCGCACCAGCTCAACCGTTTTGACTTCGTCGCCAATGAACTCGCTCTTGTTGAGCAGGATTTCGGCCATCCGACGTCGACGAGCATCCGTGCTCAGCGATTGCAATGCCGACACCAAAACGTCGCGCAAAGACCGAAGGACGGTGTCATCCCGACTGTCGACACAAGTGTCCAGAGCGTCGTAAATCGGATCCCACGCGCGACGAAACATGGCGTCGAAAACGTCGTCCTTGCTGCGGAAGTGCACGTAAATTGCGCCACGCGTCAAGTTGGCGTTCCTCGCAATGTCATCGAGCGTCGTTTTGGCTCGCCCTTCCAGTGCGAAGAGCGATTCCGCGCTGTCAAGTATCGCTTCGCGAGTGATCGACGGTTGTCTTTTGCGTCGCGCCGAGCGCACTGTCTCATCAGCAAACATTTCCATGTCGATCCGGGTCAGCCACCCAGCCCTTGCACCATTTCCGGAACGGCGGAGAAAAGATCGCCGACCAGCCCATAGTCAGCCACGCCAAAGATAGGTGCTTCGGGATCCTGATTGATGGCGACGATGACTTTCGACTCTTTCATGCCGGCCAGATGCTGGATGGCGCCGGAGATCCCGACCGCGATGTAAAGGTCCGGCGCGACCACTTTGCCGGTTTGTCCCACCTGGTAATCGTTCGGCGCGAAGCCGGAATCCACTGCTGCGCGAGATGCACCCAACGCGGCATTCAGCTTGTCGGCCAGCGGTGCGAGAACGTTCTCGTAATTTTCCTTGCTGTTAAGTCCCCGTCCGCCTGAAACCACGATGGCGGCAGACGCCAACTCCGGACGCGTGAGCTGCGCGATTTCGCGTCCCACCAGCTTGACCTTGGCGCACGCCGCTCCGGCGGAGAGCGTCGAAATTTCCGCGGTGCTGTCCCCCAGGCAAGCGACATCGAACGCTGTCGCGCGAATGGTCAGCACTTTGATCGCGTCAGATGATTTCACCGTGGCGATGGCGTTGCCCGCATAGATCGGACGTTTGAACGTGTCGGGCGAAATCACGGCAATGACATCGCTGATCTGTGCGACGTCGAGACACGCGGCGATACGCGGCATCAGGTTCTTTCCGTGTGCGCTCGCCGCAGCCAGAACGTGCGTGTACTGTCGCGCGATGTCCAGAACCGTGTTCTGCAGATTCTCTGCAAGTCCGTCGCAGAGATGCTCCGCATCCGCGACGAGGACCTTGCTGACGCCGGCGACGCGACCGGCCTGTTCGGCAACGGCGGCGGTCCCGCTACCAGCGATCAAGACATGAATCTCGCCGCCGATGGCCTGGGCTGCCGAGATGGCGCTGAGCGTTGCGGGCTTTACCGATTGGTGATCATGCTCTGCGATGACGAGTGTTGTCATTTTCCGATTTCCTGGATGACTTTGGCTTCCGACTTCAACTTCTGGAGCAACGTGGTGACGTCAGGGACCTTGATGCCGGCGCTACGCGACGGCGGCTCGGAAACACTGACGGTGGTGAGCCGAGGCGTGACGTCCACACCAAGCTCGTCGGGCGTGATCGACGCCAGCGGCTTCTTCTTCGCCTTCATGATGTTCGGCAGGGTGACGTAGCGCGGCTCGTTCAGACGAAGGTCGGTCGTCACAACGGCGGGCAGTTCAACGCAAAGGGTTTCGGTGCCGCCGTCGACCTCGCGGCTGACGATCGCTGCGCCGTCGCTGAATCGGATCTCCGATGCGAACGTTGCCTGAGGCATGTCGGCCAGTGCGGCGAGCATTTGCCCGGTCTGATTCGAGTCGTCGTCGATGGCCTGCTTGCCGCAAATGACAAGGGACGGCGCTTCCCGATCCACCACTTCCTTGAGTAGTTTCGCGACGGCAAGCGGCTGAAGATCCGCGTCGGTTCTGACCAGAATGGCACGGTCGGCCCCCAGGGCCAACGCGGTGCGCAGCGTCTCCTGCGCCTGATCCGGACCGCACGACACCACGATGACTTCGGACGCGACGCCGGCTTCCCTGGCTCTGACGGCCGCTTCGACGGCGATTTCGTCGAAAGGGTTGACCGCCATCTTGACGTTGGCGAGGTCCACGCCCGAACCGTCCGGTTTGACGCGTGCTTTGACGTTCGGGTCAATTACCCGTTTGACGGGCACCAAAATTTTCATCCCACGACTCCCAGTTCACGAACGGGCTCCTTAGACCCGGTGCGCCAACTTTAGGGCGGGCATTGCGGTGCAGCATCGTCCTTGTGGACTAAGGCGGAGCAGGCATCTTTAACCCATTCGCGGGGATAGTCTCAATGGACGATGACGCATGGATCGTCCAGTTCCAGTATTCGTGCAACTGCTGCGTCGTTGCAGCGCCGAATGCAAGGAACGCTATGAGAGAAGCTGTCGTTGTCGCCACTGCACGCACCGCCATCGGAAAGGCTTTCCGTGGGGCCTTTAACGACACGGAGGCCCCATGGCTGGGCGCTCACGTGACGCGCGCCGTCGTTGAGCGCAGTGGTGTGGAGCCCGAACTTATCGACGACGTTGTCCTCGGGGTCGCAGCACAGCAGGGCACACAGGGATACAACCTCGGGCGTCTGGTCGCGCGAGCCGCCGGCCTGCCCGAGACGGTTCCGGGCGCGTCGGTGGATCGTATGTGTTCTTCGGGACTGATGGCCATCTCGATGGTTGCCAAGAGCATCATGTGCGGTGAGCTCGATATTGCGGTGGCCGGTGGCGTCGAGTCGATATCGCTCACGCAGAACAAGCACAAGAACGCTTACCGTGCGCGATCGGCAGCCGTGCTGGCGATGGATCCCACCGCCTATATCCCGATGATCGAAACGGCTGAACTCGTCGCGAGCCGCTACGGTATTTCCCGTCAGGCGCAGGACGAATACGCACTGTCGAGTCAGCAGCGCGTCGCATCGGCGCAGCGAGACGGTTTGTTCGAACCGGAGATCATCCCTGCCGACGTCGAGAAGCAATTGTTCGACAAGGAGGGCAATCCGAGCGGGAAGTCGAGAGTGGTTCTTGGCGCGGATGAAGGCAATCGTGCAGACACGTCGATGGCGTCCCTCTCGCTGCTCAAGCCGGTGTGGAAGGACGGCGAATGGGTCAGCCAAGGTGAATTCATCACGGCGGGCAATTCAAGTCAGCTCTCTGACGGGGCTTCGGCATGCCTGCTGATGAGCCGGGACGAAGCGAATCGCCGCGGACTCAAGCCGCTCGGCGCCTACCGCGGATTTGCGGTCGCGGGATGCCGGGCCGACGAGATGGGCATTGGTCCCGTCTTTGCCATTCCGAAGCTTCTGAAACGTCATGGTCTGAGCGTCGCGGACATTGGGCTCTGGGAGCTCAACGAGGCTTTCGCATGCCAGGTGATCTATTGCCGCGACCAATTGGGAATTCCTTCGGAGCGGCTTAACGTCAACGGCGGCGCGATCGCCATCGGCCATCCCTTCGGTATGACCGGGAGTCGACTGACGGGGCATGCACTGCTTGAGGGAAAGCGCCGTGGTGTGCGGTATGTGGTCGTTTCGATGTGCATCGGCGGTGGCATGGGCACCGCGGCACTGTTCGAAATCGACTGAGGCGACACCATGCATGACGTGGTGGAAAGACCGGCGCCAGGTGCCGAACGAATCGGCCGTACGTTTGGCCCGATCGTCGCTTGGGACGCGGTCAATACGGCGATGGCGCGACAGTGGCGCGAGGTGTTCGGCTACCCGGCATCGCGCGATGAAGATGTTCCGCTCGCCATGCTCCAGGTCTGGACGATGCCCGGCTACGGGGGCGTTCATGCGCCGGGTTCGTCAGCGACGGACGCCTGGGATGTGTTAAATGTCCTGGCGGATCACGGTTTCACGAAAGCCGTGGGGATCCGCTCGCATCAGCGCTTTCACCGGCGGCCGTGCATAGGAGACCGTCTCAGATATTCCTCGCATGTCGGCACGATCAGCGCACTCAAGCGAACTGCGCTGGGAGACGGACACTTTGTGACCGTGCATTACCAGTTCACGGATCAGCACGAGAGGCCGGTCGGCACAATGGAATTCACGATGCTCGTTGCTTGTCCACGGGCGTCTGACGGTCACGCCGACGCGACGGCGTCGCCGACGAATATGCCGGAAATTGGCCATGGCGTGTCGGGCGACACTGCGTCGGAGCGCTACCCCGAACTGCGTCTTTCCGTGTCGACGACGAGCATCGTCGCGTCGGCGATCGCCACGCGCGACTTTCATCCGATTCATCACGACCAGGCATACGCTCGTGCCTCAGGTTCGCCCGACATCTTCCTGAACATTCTCTCCGTCACCGCCTACGTCGAACGGTTTGGCCTTCTTGTATGCCCGCCGGCGTCCACCATTGCGTCAATCGACGTCAAGCTCGCGTTGCCGATTTTTCCTGGCGATGAACTCGTGTTGACAGGGGAGGGCGAGGACACGGAAGTCGACGCGGAAAAATCGATAACGGTGGTCGGACGCAGTGCGAGGGGAACCCACGTGCGTGGGGCCGTACGGTTCGAGCGGAGCCATGATGCGTGACACTCGTGACATTTCAGCCGTTGCGTCAGATCCCGTCTTGTATTCGCAACACGGTGGCGTGGCCACACTGATCCTCAATCGCCCGCAACAGATGAACGCCCTCAGCCGTTCGTTGGCACGTCGACTGCGCGAGTGCGTCGAGCGTGCCGTGTCTGCGTCCGATGCGCGCGTCATCGTGATTCGTGGGGCAGGTGCGAATTTCATGGCCGGGGGCGATCTGCGCGAGTTTCAGGCGTTGCTGCAACTGGCCACGGAAGACGGCAAAGCGGCCTTCAGCGATCTTATCGACGACGCACATCACGCCATCTTGCTGTTACAACAAACCGGCAAGCCCGTTGTCGCCTGCGTGCACGGCGCTGTCGCCGGATTCGGCGTGGGGCTGATGGCGGCGTGCGATCTGGCGATTTGTGCGGACGACACCTTCCTCAAGCTCGCCTACAGTCTTATCGGGGCGAGCCCTGACGGCGGGGCGACCTACGCACTTCCGCGCGCGATGGGACACAAACGCGCGATGGAGTTGACGTTGCTCTCCGATCGCGTCGATGCGCACACCGCGATGCGCCTGGGCCTCGCCAACTGGGTCGTGCCTGCGGACAGACTGGACGACGAACTGAACGCGTTGGTCGAACGCCTGGCACGGGGCTCGACCGGCGCGATGGCAAAGTCAAAGGCGCTCGTCCATCAAGGCGCCGTCAATACGCTTGCTCAACAATTGTCGGCCGAACAAGACATGTTTGTCCGAGGCGTCGAAGCGCCTGATTTCGCTGAGGGCGTGAACGCGTTTCTCGCTCGCCGTGCACCGATCTATCGCAGCTAGTCCCATCGGACGATGCCTGCCCGTTCAATCGCGCCAACAATCCATCTCATCGAATGCACCGCTCCCGAATCGACGGAGTCCGGCGATTCGTTACCTCATCACAACTAGCGCAATACATGCGCATCCGGAGACACGAGGCGGCCTCGCAGTCAGCGTCGTTGCCTAAGGAGGAGCTGTGCACAAGCTTGTCGGTATCGCGATGTCGGCGATTGTCGCCGTCGCATCTGTCGTTGCGTTTTCGGCGCGTCCCGAACCCGCATTCCCTCCAACCCAGATCAAGTCCGACAAGTTATTGGTCAGCGGCATTGACGTCAATGCGTCGGGCGCCGCTGCGGCCGGGGACATCGGAACGATGCTCGTCAGCACCGACCAGGGCAGGACATGGCATCCGGCGCAGACCTCGCCGGGGGGCAAATCGGCGGAATCGGCATTGACCCGACTTCATTTCGTCGACGCGAGTCATGGATTCTCCGTGGGGCAGGATCAATCGATTCTGAAGACGGAGGACGGTGGAAAAAGCTGGACTCGCGTGCACGTGGCGTCTGATCGCCCGGAACCGCTGTTCGATCTCTATGCATCGGCGGGCGGCCCGCTGTTTGCGGTCGGCGCGTTTGGCGCATTCCTCGAATCCACAGACGCGGGGCGCACATGGAACGCACGCGAGATCGGTGTCGAAGATGCGCATCTCTACGGGATCGCCGGACGCGGGGACAAGCTGCTGATCGCCGGCGAGCAAGGATTGGTGGCCCGATCTGTCGATGGCGGACGGCACTGGACGACCGTGCCGAAGTTCTATGGCGGATCGTTCTTCGGTGCACTGGCTCTGTCGCAAGGGAAGTGGCTGGTCTATGGCATGCGTGGGCGCGTGTACATCAGTGACCCCGACATGGTGTCCTGGCAGGAAATCCCCACCCATTTGAACGCGGCACTGTACGGCGGCACGCAATTGCGCGACGGCCGCGTCGTCCTTGTCGGACAGGGAGGTGCGATCGCACTCTCCGACCCGGGCGTGCAGTCGTTCGTGACGCTTCACACCGGCGCAAGAGGAAGTTATTCCGACGTTCGTGAAATGCAAGACGGCAGCCTGTTGCTCGCCGGCGAGACAGGGATTGCGGTGGACAAGGCAATCCTGAATGCAAAGCAGCCCTGAGGAAAAAGCGATGCACTCATCATCCTACAAATTCGTCGGGCGCTGTGCCGATCGCCTGTTCGCCAGCCGCCGGCTTCTATTGACGATCTTCGTCATCGTCACCATGCTTCTGGCCGCCAGTGCATCAAGGCTCAGTCTGGATCCGGGCTTCTACAAGATGATCCCGCTGGATCATCCGTACATGAAGACCTTCATGAAGTACGCCAACGTCTTTCCGGGGGGAAACCGAATTCTCGTCAACCTGCGCTGGAACGGTGAGGGCGATATCTATAACGCGAAGTTTCTGAATGCGCTACGCGGCGCCACTGACGATGTGTTCTTCATCCCGGGGGTCGACCGCCCGCGCGTGGCGTCGATCTTCACCCCGAACGTCCGTTTCGTCGAAGTCACGGAGCAGGGCTTTTATGGCGACGTCGTCGTGCCGTCGAAGTTCAGTGGCACGCCGGACGAGTTGGCAACGGTCAGACGAAATGTGGCGAAATCCGGCCAGATCGGTCAGTTGGTACAGAGTGACCTGAAAGGCGCGATGATTCGCTCGGACCTGCAGGAGACGGATCCGCAGACCGGCAAGAAAGTCGATTATGTCGAGGTGGCAAAGCGCCTCGAAATGGTTCGGCAACACTTCAGTTCGCCGGACATCTCAGTAGAGATCATCGGATTTCCGACATTGATCGGCGATATCGTCAGCGGACTTGCCGGCGTGGTGACGTTCTTCGCCGCCGCATTTCTGATCACGGGGGCCTTGCTCTTCGCGTATTGCCGATCGGTGAAGATGACGCTGCTTGCGCTGCTCGTCGCGCTGCTACCTGTGGTGTGGCTGCTGGGCATACTGCCATTGATCGGATATGGCATCGATCCACTCTCCATTCTTGTGCCCTTCCTGATCTTCTCGATCGGCGTTTCGCACGCGGTGCAAATGACCAACGCGTGGAAGCAACAGATTCTGGTCGGTCGAAATTCCATTGAAGCGGCACATGGCGCATTTTCCTCGCTGTTCATCCCGGGCAGTGTTGCGTTGCTCACCAACGCGCTGGGCTTTCTCGTCATCATGCGCATTGATATCCCCAGCGTTCGTGAGCTCGGCGTAACGGCGTGCCTGGGTGTGTTGCTCATGATTGTGACGAACAAGATGCTGTTGCCGATCGTGCTCTCGCATATGAGGCTCGAGGCGTCTGCCAGGAAAGCTCATGCGTTCGACGAAGACGGTAAGCACCCCCTTTGGTGGGCGATGTCGAAGGCGGCATCGCAGCCGACGGCAATGGTGGTTTTCATCATTAGCCTGGCGTTGCTCGCCGTCGGTGTTTACGAATCGAGAAACCTGACTGTCGGCGATATCGGCAGCGGTGCGCCCGAGCTGCGAGATCAGTCGCGCTACAACCTCGACAACGCCGGCATCATCAAGAGTTACTACACCGGTGTCGACGTGCTCAGTGTGATTGCCGAGACTTCCGGATATACGGATGACGCCTGCCTTCACTATCCCGTCATGCACGCCATCGACCGGTTCGAGATGCAGATGCGCGGTGTGTACGGCGTGCGATCGGTGGTCAGTGTGCCCGACGTGGCGAAGGTGGCCATCGCGGCCAACAACGAGGGAAATCCGCGCTGGCAGGCATTGCCGAAATCGAGTCGCGGGCTCAGCCAGGGGGCCGACGGATGGAATCCTGACGGCGGATTGAACACCGACGGCTGCAAGGCGATACAGATCCTCATCTACACGGAGGACCATCAGGGGGCCACGCTCAAACACATCGTCTCCGAAATCAAGCGGATCTCGGCGGACATCCAGACACCCCAGCTCTCCTTCAAGCTCGCGGCAGGCAACGTGGGGGTGATCGCCGCGACCAACGAAGCGGTGACAGAAGCCGAAGTCACGATGCTGCTCTCCATCTTCGGTGCGATCAGCCTGCTTTGCGTACTGACGTTCCGTTCGTGGAAAGCGGTGCTTTGCATCATTGTTCCGTTGGCCATCGTCTCCATCCTTTGCAATGCGTTGATGGCGATGCTCGGCATCGGCCTGAAGGTTGCCACGTTGCCGGTCATTGCGCTGGGCGTTGGCGTCGGTGTCGATTACGGTATTTATCTCTACGAACGTGTTCAGCATGAAATGGAGCACGGTCGAAAAGACTTCCAGCATGCCTTTTATGAAGCGATGCGCCAGCGGGGCACCGCCGCGGTCTTTACCGCCATCACGATGGCTTGCGGTGTCGGTACCTGGGCATTCTCGTCGCTGAAGTTTCAGGCGGACATGGGCGTGCTTCTCGCATTCATGTTCCTTGTCAATCTGCTTGGCGCTGTCTTCCTGCTCCCCGCGCTCGGCGCTTGTTTCAACCACGCGAAAACGGCTCGATCTTCGGCCGCGTCGAGCGCACCGATGCGCTTTTCGGTCGCCGACGAAGGCGTCGCCCAACCCCAATCCCGGCATTCGCAAGCCGAATCGGTTCACGAATAAATGCGGGCGGGTTTGTGCGTAGTCGCAATGGACGATGAGCCCAATTAATGACGCAACCAAAGTACGGAGTAGCGGGGTGCGTAGCGCATTCTGCGCACGCGCTTTGCAATGCGGTTGACGGCTGGCGCGGAAAAATACTTAGAACAATGAATGGAGGAGCAATGAAGGCAGGCAAGAGAAAAGCGTTCGTCGGAAAACGCAAATGTCTGGCGCCCATCGCTGTTGGTGTTCTGCTGGGCGCAAGCGGCATCGCAAATGCAGGACAGTACTTCATTACCGACGACACGACGATCGACTATCGGGTGACGGCGACGTATGGTCTCGGCATGCGTATCGCAGGGCAGTCCGACGCGCTCATCAACGGACCAATTGGTGTCAATGGTCTTCCCGCGCAGATCAATGCCGACGATGGCAACAGAAACTTCAGGAAGTGGGGCCTCGTCAACAACCGGCTGTCGGCGCTCTTCGAGTCGAACCTGAAGCACCGGGACTTCGGCTTCAACTTCAGCGCGGACGCGTTTTACGATCAGGTGTACCGGAGCAGCAACAGCAACAACTCTCCCGGTACCGTCAACAAGACCGGTCCGCACGACTCCTTCACTGACGCCGCGAGCTTTTTCGACGGTCGCCGGGTGCGACTGCTGAACGCGTACGCCTACGGTGGCTGGAGTCTTGGCGATACCCGACGGCTGGACGTCCGCCTGGGGAATCAGGTGGTGGCGTGGGGCGAAAGTCTCTTCTTCTCGGGCGTTGCGGCGGCACAGGGGCCTGCCGATGCCACCAAGGGCAATGTCCCCGGCGCCGAGGTAAAGGACATTCTGCTTCCGGTGCCGCAGATCTCCGCGCAGCTTCAACTGACCGATGCGCTGAGTGTTCAGGGCTATTACCAGTTCAAGTACAAGGAAAACGAGATTTTTCCGGTCGGCGATTATTTTTCGACGTCCGATATCGTCGGGCCCGGCGCGGAATTCCTCTATGCGGCCCCTGGGGTGACGTTTCCCAACGGGAGCGACATCCGTCCGCGCAACGCAGGGCAGGGCGGCGTAGGCATGCACTACCTCGTCACGGCGAACACCGACCTCGGGTTCTATTGGCTGAACTATCACGACAAGAACCCGAGCGTGGTTTTCCAGAACACGCCCTCGCCAAGCTATCGGATCAAGTACTTCGACAATATCAAGCTGACCGGCGTGAGCGTTTCCACGCGCGTCGGCGATTCGCAGGTCTCGGGTGAAGTCGTGTACCGACAAGGCGCACCGGTGCTTGTCAACACACCTGCCGGTGCGACGGCGACACGCGCCGACTCGGTTCAGGCACTGGCGTCGATGGTCCGAACTTTCGGGCATAGCTGGCTCGCCAACGAAGTCGACGTGGCGGCTGAAGTGGGCTACTTGCACGTGACCAGTGTCGATCCCTATCAGATGGGTGGCGCCGGCTACTCGGACCTCTACAACAGCCGGAACTCCGTTGCCTACGAATTCCTGGTGACGCTGAAGTACCCCAATGTGGTGGACCAATGGGATCTGGCCGTGCCGATCTCGTTTGCGCACGCCGTCGCTGGCAATGCGTCCCTCGGCGGTGCATTCGGCAGCCTGAACGGCGTGGGCGACATGATCTTCAGCATCGGGACCAACTTCACGCGTCTGAACAATCTCGAACTGGGTATGGCGGTCAATCTTTACCTGGGTTCGGTCAACGCGCGTACCCATCCGCTGGCTGATCGCAGCTACGTCACGATGCACGCCAAATACACGTTCTAAGTAAATCCCCACAGTTTTTCAGGAGGAGCGAATGAAACTCTCAGTATTCGGATTGACATTGTCGGGTGCTGCCCTGGCGCTCAGTAGTGCGCTCGTGACGCAGCCGGTGCTGGCCAAGGTCTCGGCGGACGAGGCAGCGAAGCTCGGCACCTCGCTGACGTGTCTCGGCGCGGAAAAGGCGGCCAGCAAGGACGGTCAGATTCCGGCCTTCGGCGGTCAGTGGAACGGCGTGCCGCCGGGCGTGGACTACAAGGGGCCCGGTTCTCCGTTTCCCAATCCGTACGCACACGAGAAGCCGATTGTCGTGATTACGGCACAGAACATGGATCAGTATGCGGATCGTCTCTCAGACGGCATGAAGAGTCTGCTGAAGAAGTATCCGGATACGATGAAGGTGCCTGTCTATACGTCGCATCGGGATTTCGGATATCCCGACTGGTTCTGCGAGAACGCAAAGAAGAACGCGCTGAACTCGGAACTGGTGAATAACGGCGAAGGTATCAATGCGACGACGGGCACCGTACCGTTCCCGATTCCGAAGTCCGGCCTCGAAGCCTATTGGAACATGAACAACCCGTGGGGACCCTGGACCATGAACAAGACGGTCGATCAGGCCGTGGTCTACCCGAACGGCAATGTCGTATGGGGACGCACGAAGATGATGTGTCTCTCTCCGCGAACGGATCCGAAAAATCGGGCGAGTACCGTCGGCGGCGTGAACTCGTATTGTTATGTCGAAACGCAGTTGCCGGAACGCGACAACGGCACGGCGATTATCTCGACCGATTACTTCAACTACGAAACGCAACCGCGCGACGCCTATCAATACAGCCCGGGAACGCGACGTGTGCGTCAGCTCCCCTCGTTCGGTTTCGATATGCCGCAAGGGCCTGGCGGTTTCCGTACGGTGGATGACGACCAGCTTTTCAACGGGTCGCCCGAGCGATACGACTGGAAAATCGTCGGCAAGAAGGAGATGTACGTTCCGTACAACAACTACATCATCAACTCCCCTTCGACCAAGTACGACGATCTTCTGAAGACCAAAGGCGTGCCGAACCCGGACTACATGCGTTACGAACTGCACCGCGTCTGGGTGCTCGACGTGACCCTCAAGAAGGGCTACCGCCATCAATACGCGCGGCGAGTGATCTATCTCGACGAGGACACCTGGGCGCCGTTGATGGCTGACGAATACGATAACCATCATCAATTGTGGCGTGTGGCGATGGTGCCGTGGATCAACACGTTCAAGAACGGGAAGATCATGCCGGCCGCGCAGCTCTATCACGATCTGCAATCGGGCGCCTATCTCGTCGACGCCATCTATGCCCAACAGCGAAAGGCGCCGGTTGTCGATCAGGGCGATATGTCGCCGTCCGACTTCACGCCCGACGCGTTGCGTCGAAAAGGACAGTAGTCAAACGCCATACGATGTCGTCCCTTCGGCCTCCTCTTTCGAGAGGGGGCTTTTTTGTTTTCACGGTGCGGCTCGCAAAGACTTCCGATGCGTAGTCTGTCTGGACGATGAGCCGGTCCCGCCTTGTCGCTACATTCGAATCACGAAGAATAGGCAGCAGCATCGGCAGCGTGTGTGCGATGGCACCCGCCGATCCTGTTGCCAAGGCTCATGGGAGGTAACGGTGATTATTGGAGTGCCGATGGAGTCCGGGGCATGTGAGTCGCGCGTAGCGGCGACGCCGGAGACTGTCAAAAAGCTCATTGCACAGGGCCACCAGGTCGTTGTCGAGGTGGGCGCCGGCGAGCGCGCATGTTATCCGGACGTCGCGTATGTGGAAGCGGGCGCCGTGCTCGGGGTGGCGGATGAAGCGCTTAAGGCCGATGTGGTGCTCAAAGTCGCCAGCCCCACGCCGGAGGAAGTGAGCGCCATGCGGCGGGGCGCCGTGCTGGTCGGCATGCTCAATCCCTTTGACGACAAGAGCGTCAGCCTTTTGGCGCGCGCCGGCATGACTGCGTTTGCACTGGAGCTGGCCCCGCGCACGACGCGCGCGCAAAGCCTCGATGTGCTCAGTTCCCAGGCGAACGTTGCGGGTTACAAGGCTGTCATGGTCGCGGCGAACCACTATCAGCGCTTCATGCCGATGCTGATGACGGCAGCAGGCACCGTCAAAGCGGCCCGAGTGCTCATTCTCGGCGCAGGCGTGGCCGGCCTGCAGGCGATCGCGACCGCCAAGCGGCTCGGCGCGGTGATCGAAGCCTCCGACGTGCGCCCTGCGGTCAAGGAGCAAGTGGAGTCGCTGGGGGCGAAGTTCCTTGACGTCGCTTATGAGAGCGATGAGGAGCGCGAAGCTGCCAAGGGCGTAGGTGGCTACGCCCGTCCAATGCCTCAGACGTGGCTGGCTCGCCAGAGTGCGCTGGTGCATGAACGCGCACGCACGGCGGACATTATCGTGTCGACCGCGTTGATTCCCGGGCGAGCAGCACCCACGCTGATCCCCGAAGCGATGGTCATGGCGATGCGCCCCGGCTCGATCATTGTCGACATGGCCGCAGGCAGAGGAGAGGTGGCCGACAAGGCGACGGGTCGTCGCGGCGGCAACTGTCCGCTGACCGAGCCTGACGCCGTCGTGACACGTCATGGCGTGGTGATCGTCGGGCATACGAATCTGGCAGCAATGGCAAGTCACGATGCGTCGGCGCTTTACGCGCGTAACGTTCTGGAATTCCTGAAGCTGATCGTCACCGGCGAGGGTGTCAACGTGGATCTCGGAGACGACATCGTAGCCGCCACGTTGCTCTGCCGAGAGGGCACATTGGCTCGTGCAGCCTGATTCGCATTCGAGAGAAAGGAAATGGACGTAATCAGCCACACAGTGATCAATCTGATCATCTTCATTCTTGCCGTCTATGTCGGCTACCACGTCGTCTGGAACGTCACGCCGGCGCTCCACACGCCCCTCATGGCCGTGACGAATGCCATCTCGGCCATCGTCATCGTCGGCGCAATGCTGGCCGCAGGCCTCACCTCGGGGAGAACGGGGCAGGCGTTCGGACTCGTTGCTGTCGCGCTGGCCGCAGTCAATGTGTTTGGCGGATTCCTGGTGACCCGCCGAATGCTCGAAATGTTCAGGAAAAAGCAACCGGCCACGGTGGCGAAAAAGGAGTCGGCATAAATGAGTCTGAACATCGTCACGCTGCTTTACCTTGTCGCCTCCGTCTGTTTCATCCAGGCGCTCAAGGGGTTGTCCCATCCGAAGACCGCCCGCATCGGGAACGGCTTCGGCATGGTGGGCATGGCCATCGCGATTGCCACGACCGTAGCGCTGGTGTTGTCGAAGGCCGGTGGGCAACTCCCCGGTGCGGCGTCGGGACTGGCGTTGTTGCTTGTGGCGCTGCTGATCGGCGGAGGCATCGGCGCGTATATCGCCGCCAAAGTCGAGATGACCAAGATGCCCGAACTCGTCGCGGCGATGCACTCGCTGATCGGGCTTGCTGCGGTGAGTATTGCCTATGCGGTCGTCGCTGAGCCCGGCGCGTTCGGGCTGGCGATGCAGGACGGGAGCATTCCTTACGGGAACCGGGTGGAGTTGTTCGTCGGGACGTTCGTTGGCGCCATCACCTTTTCCGGTTCGGTCATTGCGTTCGGAAAGCTCTCGGGAAAGTACAAGTTTCGACTGTTTCAGGGGGCGCCGGTCACGTTCGCAGGACAGCATGGCATCAATCTCGTGCTGGCCGTGGTGATGCTCGCCTTCGGCGTGTACTTCGTGATCACCCAGGCCTGGGCGCCGTTCATTGCCATGACGCTCATTGCGTTCGCCCTTGGCGTGCTCATCATCATTCCCATCGGTGGCGCAGATATGCCGGTCGTCGTGTCGATGCTCAACTCCTATTCGGGATGGGCTGCCGCGGGGATCGGGTTTTCGCTGAACAACCCCATGCTGATCATTGCCGGTTCGTTGGTGGGATCGTCGGGCGCAATCCTCTCGTACATCATGTGCCGCGCCATGAACCGTTCGTTTTTCAACGTGATTCTGGGTGGCTTTGGCAACGAGAGCTCAAGCGTTGCGCCCGGCGCGGCGCAGGAGCAACGGCCGGTGAAGGCCGGCTCGGCCGACGATGCGGCGTTCCTGCTCAGCAATGCCGAGAGTGTCGTGATCGTTCCCGGGTACGGGCTTGCGGTGGCTCGCGCCCAGCATTCGCTCAAGGAGCTGACCGACAAACTGGTCGAGAAGGGGATCGACGTGAAGTATGCGATCCACCCCGTGGCGGGACGGATGCCCGGCCATATGAATGTGCTGCTGGCCGAAGCGGAAGTGCCGTACGAGCGTGTTCTGGAGATGGACGAGATCAACGGCGAATTCGGGCAGACCGACGTGGTGCTCGTGCTGGGGGCCAACGACGTGGTCAATCCGGCTGCGAAGCAAGACCCGAATTCTCCGATTGCCGGCATGCCGATTCTCGAAGCTTACAAGGCGCGAACGGTCATCGTGAACAAGCGATCGATGGCGTCCGGGTATGCGGGCCTGGATAACGAACTCTTCTACATGGACAAAACCATGATGGTGTTCGGCGACGCCAAGAAGGTCGTCGAAGACATGCTGAAGGCCGCCTGAGCGATCTGAAGCAGTGAATCAAGACAGCAAATCGAGACAGGGTGATCAGGTGCAGACAAATGACGGTGTAAAGCGGGTGGTTCTCGTGACGGGCGGCGCGAAGGGCGTGGGCCGAGGCATCACGGAGCAGTTTCTGGCGTCCGGCGCGGAGGTTGTCGTTTGCGGGCGCGAAGCGCCGGCGTCCCTGCCTCGGAACGAGCACGGCACCGCAACGTTTATCGAAGCGGATCTGCGCGACGTGGACGCCGTCGACCGGCTATTCGATACGATCAAAGCGCGCTTCGGTCGGCTCGATGTGCTCGTCAATAACGCCGGCGGAACCCCATTCGCGATGGCGGCGGATGGGTCTCCAAGATTTCACGACGCCATCCTGAAGCTGAATCTTCACGCGCCGTTGCTGGCGGCGCTCAAGGCCAACGCCATCATGCAGGCGCAGGCAAGCGGCGGCGTCATCATCTTCATCGGCAGCATCGGTGCGACGACCGCCCGGCCCGGCAGCGCGACGTATGCTGCCGCCAAGGCCGGCATTCTCAGCCTTACGCGCTCGCTCGCCGTTGAGTGGGCTCCCAAGGTTCGCGTGGTCTGTGTCAGTCCGGGGCTTGTGCAAACCGAACAATCGCATCTGCATTACGGCGATGAACAGGGGATCGCTGCAGTTTCGGAAACGGTCCCGCTCAAGCGCATGGCCCAACCGGCCGATATCGGCAGCGCGTGCGTCTTCATGGCATCGGCCGGTGCGTCTTACATCAGCGGTGTGGACCTGCTGGTTCATGGCGGTGGCGAGCGCCCGGCGTTCCTGTCCGCCGCCAACGTGAACCACGCATAACAGCGACATAACAGTGACTTCTGGCCAGAGGCTGGGTGTCGTTGCGGGAGCGAAACATGGATGAACGATGCGCGGTGCCGCAAAGGCCCGCCAACTCGATCGGCAAGGCCATCGTGGTGATCGCCGGCCCAGCCCTGGCCGCGTTGATTCCGATGGCGGTGACGCCGGCATTGCCGGCGCTCTCGGCGGCGTTCGGACATGTTCCGGACGGGACATTTTTTGCCCAGATGGTCATGGCGGCGCCCGCGGCCATGGTGATGCTGGGCGCTCCGGCGGGGGGCGCGCTCTCGGAGCGGTTCGGTCGCAGAAAAGTTATTTTGATCGCGCTGCTGCTCTTCCTCGTTTCCGGTATTTTTCCAGTGATATCGCCGAACGCCGCAGGGCTGATTGCGTCGCGGCTCATCCTCGGCATTGCGGGGGGTGTGATTCTGACGACCAGTTTTTCGATGGCCGGTGACTACGGCGACCATACAAGGGAACGAATCCTCGGGTTTGCTGGCGCCGGAGCCGCGTTTTGCGCGATTGTCGGCATGGTGCTGGGCGGGCTCCTGGTCGACGCGTTGGGCTGGCGTGGTCCATTTGTCCTGTATCTGATCGCCTTGCCGGTGTTGGTCCTGAGTACATTTGTCATCGACAACCATAAACAAGTGCATAGCCGGGTCGCCGAGGGCACGATGCCCATCAGGGCACAGATTCCCATTTTCGGTTTGACCTGTCTGCTGACGATAGGATTGTTCATGCCCGGGATTCAAGGGCCGTTCCTGTTGCGCGCCAACGGGATAACGAGTGCGGCGACGATCGGCGCCGTGCTTTCGACATACTCGCTCACGGCAGCCTGCGCGGCGGCGTCTTACGGCACGCTCAGGCGTGCCTTGAGCGCGAACAGCGTGCTGGCCCTGGCAGCATTCTGCCTTGGTGTCGGCGCGGCGATTTTCGCTGTCGCGCACAGCATTCCCGGCGCGCTGGCCGGATGCATCGTGACCGGCGTCGGCGCGGGGCTCGTTGAACCCGTCACCATGTCGCTCGTGCTCAGCCGCTCCCATCCGGGCATTCGCCAGCGTTGTGTCGGACTGCTGCTGGCGTCGGTCTTTCTCGGCCAATTCCTCAATCCCGTGGTCCTTAGCCCGCTGCGAGCGATGTTCGACGAACATGGCGCGTTCGCGATCGTCGGGACGGTGCTCGTCGGGTTCGCGGCACTCATCCTCTGGCGAGGGTTCGATGCGCGGGCTTCGCGTGGTCGTGCGTTGGGCGCGTCCGAAAACTAGTTGTTGTGAATGGACCTCTCCCGAGAATGAGGAGAGGGGGTGTACAGAAAAACAGCCGTACAGGCGCTCCGGTTCGGGGCGCATGGGCACGGTCATAATCCTGATGGAGACAATCGAGTGAGCAGTCATCTTCAACCGGCGTCGAGTCCCATCGTCGAGGACGATGCTTTTATCGAAAGCATGCTCGCGGATGCGAGTATTCCCACCCTGATCATGTCGCTCGTCCATATCACCGGCGACGTGAGTTTCCTGAGGGGCAGCATTCGCCCGAAGACGCCGCAGATGGGAGAGGTGCAGGGCGGCCTGACGGAGGAAGAGAAGGCATCGGTGCGCAAGACGGCGCTGACGGTGCTCAAGGCGTTTCGCGATAACGGATGCAAACTGCCGCCGCCGCCGTCCGAGGAGGTGGTGCGAGAAATGATGAATTTTCTCGTCGGCACGGAGGTGCCTGCGGACTACATGCCGCTGGTGCTCGAAGAGCTGGCGCTGGACGGAAAGGATTCACGGGTTCCGGCCTGGCGCAAGGAGGTGCCCGATGCGCTGAAGCGCGACTATCACGTGGTCGTGATCGGCGCAGGAATGTCCGGGCTTCTGTCGGCCATGCGTCTGAAGGAAGCCGGCATCTCGTTCACCGTTTTCGAGAAAAACGATTCGGTTGGCGGAACCTGGTACGAAAACCGGTATCCGGGATGCCGGGTCGATATCCCGAATCACTTTTATTCCTACTCGTTTTATCCGAATCACGACTGGAACGAGTACTTCTCGCGTCAGCCCGAGCTGGCCGCCTATTTCGAGCGATTCGCTCAGGATCAGGGACTCGCCGAGAAAATTCATTACAACACCGAAGTCGTCTCGGCGAAATTCGACGAAGCGAGCGGCATCTGGAGCATCGCCGTGAGGGAGTCGGGCGGCGCCATCCGCACGGTACTGGCCAATGCCGTGATAAGCGCCGTTGGGCAGCTCAATCGCCCCATGACGCCGAAGATCCCGGGTCAGGAGACGTTCAAGGGCGTGCAGGTCCATACCGGTGCATGGCCGAAGGGGCTGGATCTCACGGGCAAGCGGGTCGCGGTGATCGGTACCGGCGCGAGCGCGTTTCAGATCGTGCCCGAGTTGGCCAAGATCGCGGGTGAGCTCACGGTGTTTCAACGCTCGCCCGTCTGGATGTTCCCCAACCCGGACTACCACGCAACGGTCGGTGAGAGCAAAAAGTGGATGCTCAAACACGTTCCTTTCTACGCCCGGTGGTATCGCTTCCTGATGTTCTGGCCGGGCAGCGGCATTGCGTTGAACCGGTGGCGCATCGATCCTGCCTGGCCGCACCCGGAGCGCGCGGTCTGCGAGGCCAACGACCAGGAGCGCATCCATCTGACGGCGTGGATCTCCGACCAGGTGGGGGACGATCCCGAGTTGCTCAAGAAGGTGATTCCGCAGTACCCCGTGGGCGGCAAGCGCATGCTCCAGGACAACGGAAGCTGGTTGCGTGCGCTCAAGCAACCGAATGTCGAACTCGTCACGGAGGCACCGAAGGCATTTGACGAGACGGGAGTGATCGGGCAAGACGGTCGTCATTACCCGGTCGACGTCATCGTGTACGCCACGGGCTTCCATGCGAACAAGTTCCTTTGGCCGATGGAGATCGTCGGTCGCGGGGGCGTCAAGCTGAACGAATTTTGGGGCGACGAGCCGCGAGCCTATCTCGGTATCACCGTGCCGGGGTTTCCGAACCTGTTTTGCCTTTATGGGCCCGGCACCAACCTCGCGCATGCCGGCAGCATCATCTTCAACTCGGAGTGCCAGGTTCGATACAGTGTGGCGTGCATCAAGTCGCTGATCGAGGGCGGGTACCGACAGATGGACGTGAAACCCGCCGTCTACGGCGAGTTCAACGACCGGTTAGCCAAGGAACTCAGTACGCTGGTCTGGTCGCATCCGTCGGTCAACAACTGGTACAAGAACAGCAAAGGCCAGGTGGTCAACACGTCACCATGGGCGCTCTCCGATTACTGGAAGTGGACACGCTCGCCTGAAGTCGAAGACTACGAGTGGCGTTGACCGCTGTAGCGACGTAACGACGTAACGACTTAACGACCTATCTACTTAACGACCTGACTACGTAAGGTGATAGCCCCGGGGCGCCAGCGATTGGCGCCCCGGTCGGTATTGATGCGCTCAACCCGAGAGGTAAAGATCGTGCCTAACGAAATGCGTTCCCCGGGTCCGAAGACCGGGGTGATTGTGACCGGCGCGGCGTCCGGCATCGGACTGGCGACGGCAAGCGAACTCGCGGCCGTGGGCAGGCCCGTAGCGCTATGGGATATCAACGAAGCGGCCGTGCAGGAAAACGTGCGGCGTCTGCGCGAAACATTTGATGTGGCGGTGGTCGGCGTGCAAGTCGACCTGCGCGAGCCTGCCGCACTTGCCCCCGCGATTCGTGCCAGCCGGGAAGGCATCGGTGCACTGGGTGGACTTGTGCATGCCGCGGGGGTGGTCAAGGCGACGGGCATCGAAGGACTGACGCCGGAAGTATGGGATGACGGACTGAACGTCCATCTGCGGGCACTGGCACTTTTGGTGCAGGCATTGCTGCCGGACCTGCGAAGCCACCCGGGCTCTGCCGTCGTGGCCATCGCCTCGATGAACGCGACGCTGGGCAACGGCCTGATCCCCATCTACACGGCGGCCAAAGGGGGCGTGATATCGCTGGTCCGCTCGCTCGCGGATTCGCTGGCCAACGAAGGCATTCGTATCAACACGGTCTCTCCGGGCATGATCGATACGCCGATGTTGTCCGGCGGCGCGGGGCCCGAAGTCCAGGAGGCGCTCGCCGCGAAGTGGCGCGAGCGCATCCTGCTCGGGCGAATCGGGCGGCCTGAAGAGGTCGCGCGCGTGGTTCGGTTCCTGCTGTCGGATGAGGCCAGTTACGTCACGGCAGCGGAGATCGTCGTGGATGGCGGCAATATTTCATCGCAGCGCTTCTGAAGTAAAGCGCTTCGGTACAAGGGCGCAACGATTAAGGGGGACGTACTTGCGGTACGTCCCCCTTTTTGCATCGCTCGATTCCGATAGGGTCAGATGCCTAATTGCCTTCCCGCGACCGCACCGCCGTCGACGACAAGCGCATGCCCGATGACATACGACGCACCCGGTGAGGCCAGGAACAACACACCCTCGGCCATCTCCTCCAGGTCGCCGGGGCGACCGATCGGCTGGAGTTTGTCGAGCAGTTTTATCGTTTCGTCGGAAAGGCCTTCGGTCATGCCGCTGAGCATGACGCCGGGACAGATGCAATTGACGCGCACCCCCTTCGGCGCGAGCTCGATCGCACTTGCCTTCGTCAAGGCGACGACCGCCGCCTTCGTCGCACAATACGCGGCGATATCGGCGGTGGGGGAGATGCCTCCGTTGGACGCCGTATTCACGATGACACCGCCACCCTGCGCCAACATGACCTTCAATGCGGCTTGCATACCATGCACGACGCCATCGAGATTGACACGAACCAGCGCGTGATAATCCGCAAGGCTGATGTCCTCGATGGGCCCTGCCGGGCCGCGAATGCCGGCATTATTGAACATGACATCGAGGCGTCCGTGGTGACGTACCGCCGTGTCGACCAGTCGGTTGACCGCCTCCGGGTTGCCAACGTCCGTCTCGACGAAGATGCCGCCGACGGCGTCAGCCGTGCGTTGTCCTTCACGCACGCTGACGTCGGCCACCACGACTTTGGCCCCTTCACTTGCAAAGCGCATTGCACTAACGCGACCGAGGCCGGACGCGCCCCCGGTCACGATGACGACCTGTTCGGAAAATCGAGACATTGTCACTTCCGCCGTGGATAAGATGATGGATCGCGCTTTAACGACGGGAGTCGCGTTCGGTGTTCATGTACTTGCTCATGTCGACCGCACCGTTATTCCAGTTGCGATTGCCCCACCAATGGTTCCGGCCGAGCATGTCGGCCATCACCGGCCCGTGTTTGGCGATGAGTTCCTCGCTCACGGGGCCGTAATCTTCCAGCGGACGATAAGCGAGACGGCAATAGGTCGCATGCAGCAGCACACGTTCGCCTTCCCGTGCGCGCGGGTAGTTGGCGTGCCAGAGGCGACCGTCCCACATGCCGACCGAGCCACGCGGCGCCACGAGGGGGCGAGCGCCGGCTTCGGCCTTGACCTCCTCGGGATTCGGGTGGCGGCGTTCGCGGTGCGAACCCGGTACGACCTTGGTGGCGCCGGAGGCTTCGTCGGTCGTATCGTCGCAATACCAGCATGCGGTCATCAACGCGTTGTGTTCGGGGAAGGGCGCGGGCAACCAGGACTGATCGCAATGCAGGGGCATGGCGTTGGCGCCGGCGAAGCGCACGCTGCCGCTCACCTGACTGATCTGCGCACCGCGCCCGCACATGAATTCGATCATGGTGAGAATCTTGGGATTTAACGTAGCCTCTGCGATCAGCGGATCTCGCGCGAGCAGGAGGTCGCTTGAAATGCCCTTTTTCGTGATGCCGAAGTACTGCCCTTTGTCCTCCTGGCAGCATCGAACGATGGCGCTTCGCAGACCCGCGATGAATTCGTCCTGTGCCACGTCCTTGACGACGGTAAAGCCGAGCGTCTGCATGTCTTCGATGTTTTGTTCGAGGTTGTACTTGCGAATGCGTTCGGCAAGTTCGGGCGATACCGCGAACATCGGAAGGGACTCGTGATCCTTAAGTTCAAGTACGTTCACTGCACTGTCTCCATTCATTGTTTATCCGGGAATATCAGGGTGATTTGCCCTGAATCACCCGCTTTGGGGTAGGTTAAAATTATCGCGATCCGACAATGCAAACCAATACGTCGGCGATCATATTTAGATGCGGATTCGATCAAGTTCAGGAGAACCCATGGGTGCGAATGAGGTGAGCCGGATGACGCAGCTTCGTTCCGCCCTTCAGAAGCATCTGATCTCGGAACTCGAGAAGCGTGGCGTATCGTCGGATCTGGGGACGTTCGACATCAGCGGACCCGATGCGCAAGGCCAGTTTCCAAAGTTCTACCGCGCTGTGGCGGACAAGCTTTGCGAGTTGGTGTCGCGCGATAACGGCTATCCGCCGATGACGAAGCAGGAAGTCGATCTGATGTGCCGTTGCATGGTGACGGCCTCCACGCTCAGTGACGCCATCCTGTGCGCCAAGGAGTTTTGCGTGATGCTGCATCCGCGTGCCGCCAGTCTCGATCTGTGCGAGAGCAATGGTGCCGTCGTGTTCACCATGCGCCCGGTTCGTCGCGAGACATCGTCTGCCGCATGTATCCTGGATCTCACCGGCCTGCTATGTTTTATCCAGTTCTTCGGCTGGCTGATCGGACAGCCGTTAAAGCCGCGTGAGATTTACCTGACGCATCCCAACAGAGAGGATGCCGGCGCGTTTCTCGGGGTCTTCGGTGCCCCGGTGTTTGTGGGCGCGGCGGCTTCGGGCTTCGCATTCGATGCGGCGCTGCTCGAACGCAAGACGGTCAGACAACCCTTCGAACTTGAGTCATTCCTGGCGGACCTGCCTTTCGGCTTCGTCGTCGGGCCGTCGCCGACGACGTCGGTGTCCCAGCACGTGCGTGCGTTGCTCGAAGGCGCAATGGCGAGCGGCGACGAGTTGCCATGGATTCCGGAGGTGGCTCGGGCGCTCAATATCAGTGGCATTACGCTTCGCAGGCGCCTGCATGCCGAAGGCACGAGCTACAAGGACATTCGGGAGCAATGCCTGCGTGATCGTGCGAAGCACTATCTGACCAACGGAAGCTGGTCGATCGATGAAATTGCCGGTCGCCTCGGCTTTAGTGGCGCTGCGGCATTTCGCCGGGCGTTCGTCGGTTGGACCGGCGAGCCGCCGAGTCGATATCGCAAAAGGTGACGTTGAACGGCGGGCCGGACGCAGGAAATTCGGCAGATGCAGCAGCCCCGGCACGGCACGGTCATCGAACGTGCCGACCGTGCCAACCGTCGCTCACGCGGCGCGTTGCGACGTCGTATCGAAACTCTCGCGTAGCGCGCTCGCCACGAACGTGAGCGCATCGTCCGCCGCGTCGATCATGCCCATCATGCTGGCAAACCCGTGAATCTGTCCCGGCCACCGTTGCATACGAACGGGTACGCCCGCCTCGATGAGCGCCAGGCCATACGCCTCGCCTTCGTCGCGAAGCGGATCGTATTGCGCGGTGACGATCGTCGCGGGGGGCAGGTGTTGCAGTCGCTTTTGTCGCAGCGGGGAAGCCATCGGATCCGAGCCTGCCGACTTGTGAGGCAGATACTGTTCCCAATACCAGCGCATCATCTCCGTGGTGAGGAAGTGGCCGGTGCCCATTTCCGAATACGACGCAGTGTTCAGGGCGCTGTCAGTGACAGGGTAAATGAGCGATTGGTGGCAGAGCGTGAGCCCGTTGTCTCTCGCCCGATGCGCGACGACCGCAGCGATATTGCCGCCGGCGCTGTCCCCGGCGACAGCGATGCGCGAGGCGTCTGCGCCGAGCGTTTTCGCGGTGTCGCGCACCCAGCAAAGTGCCGCCCAGCCGTCGTCGATCGGGGCGGGGAATTTTGCTTCCGGGGCGAGGCGGTAGTCCACCGATATCACTAGCGTATCGGCCCTTTTGGCGAGGCTTCGGCAGATATTGTCATGCTCCTTCGGGCAACCCAGAACGAACCCCCCGCCGTGAAAATAGACGGTGACGGGCAAGTTCGACGCGTTCGCGCGCGGGTAGTAAAAGCGCAGACCCAGGGGGCCACCGGGGCCCGTGATGGTCCTGTCCTCAATGTGGGCCACCTCATCGCCGGGCCCGAAGGGGGACGGGCCTGCGGCGGCCGCTGCGGCCATGACGGCGCGTGCTTTGGTGCCGTCCGCCGAGTAATCGATCGGCGGCATCATCGCGAGAATTTCCAGCATCTTTGCTGCTTGCGGGTTCAATGGCATGTTGTCGCTTGCTCCCAGAGACCGGTATCGGAGGATTCGCGCAGAATGGTGCGCGCGCGTTGTGCGAATGCCGCGAAGACTTCCGCGTGCGGGATGATCCAGAATTTTCCGGCATCGACGTCGGCAAGTAGCGCCGACGCGAACGCATCGGGCTTCGTACCGTTGCGAATGATCTGTTGAAGGCCGGCGTTTGTCTGCGCGAGGTTTCCCTGCCTGTCGTTGCTTTCGTGGATCGCATCGGCAATGGCGGTGTCGACCGCGCCGGGACATACGACCGACACTTTGATCGGCGCATCGATGGCGGCCAGCTCGCCCGCGAGACACTCGCTGTGCGCGACGACGCCGAATTTCGACACCGTATAGGCGGACAATTCCGGGCCGGCCGTCAGACCGGCCATCGACGCCACGTTGACGATATGACCGCCCTTCGCGAGCATTCGCGGCACGAAGGCGCGCGCCGCATGGATCACGCTCCACAAATTCACGTCCAGCGTTCGTCGCCATTCGGCTTCGCTGGTCAGCCAGCAATTGCCCGTTCGCAGCACCCCGGCATTGTTGATGAGCAAATCGACACGACCGGCGATCGCAAAAGCGATATCGGCGAGTTTTTCCACGTCGGCCGCACGGGAAACGTCGACGTGCGCACTGACCACGCGCCCGCCCGACGCGGGAATGTCTTTCATTGTCCGGGCCAGCCCCGGCACATCCACGTCGGCTGCGACAACCGTGTCTCCTCGCAGTGCCAGCGCGTGAACCAGCGCACGCCCGATGCCGGAGGCCGCCCCTGTCACAACGGCTACCCGAGTATTCGCCTCAGTATTCACCCTGGTGTCCCCTTGAAGTTTCTGTCAGGCGCCCGTTCGAGGGCGCAACTCGCAGGCCAGTATCCATTCACGGGACGGCGCGGCATCGTCCAAGCGGACTAGCCCACGGAAGTCATCGTGCACATACGCGGCAGGCAAGGATGGCCGCGCCGTTAGTCTTTTTGGACGATGCCTGCGCACGAGGCCGATGCAAAGATCGGTCAACACTGCGCAGGCCATTGAGGCCGTAGTGACATATAGGCGAACACGGAGACAAGTCATGACGATCCAGCCGGTGCCCAAGGCGTCAGTTCCCAGTGAGGCAGAACTTCTGCGCAATGCCCGCGAGATGGTGCCGCGTCTGCTTGAGCGCGCCGAAGCCGCGGAGCGCCAGATGCGGGTGCCTGATGAAACGATTCAGGAAATGAAAGACGCAGGATTCTTCCGCGTATTGCAGCCTCGGCACTTCGGTGGATACGAGATGTCGCCGCGTGTCTTTTATTCCATTCAGATGATCCTGGCCGAAGGGTGCATGTCGACGGCGTGGGTCTATGGTGTGCTGGGCGTTCACCCGTGGCAACTTGCCCTGTTCGACCCGCTGGCGCAGGAAGAAGTCTGGTCGCGCGACACGTCGACCCTCGTGGCATCGACGTATATGCCTGTCGGCAAGGTGACACGCGTATCGGAAGGTTTCCGGTTGTCCGGTCGCTGGAGCTTCTCGAGCGGGTGCGAACACGCCGAATGGATTTTCCTAGGCGCGATGGTGCCTTCCGAACAGGAGGGGGCAGCGCCGGAATATCGTACATTCCTGCTGCCGAAAGCCGACTACACCGTGATTCACAATTGGAATACGTTCGGCCTGAAGGGGACCGGCAGTCATGACATCGTCGTCGAAGACGCGTTCGTTCCGGCCTATCGCACGCATCGAACGCGCGACGATTCTCCTGCGGCTCGCCCCGGGCTCTCGATCAACAGCGGCCCGCTCTTCCGGTTGCCGTTTGCCCAGGTCTTCACGCGCGCCGTGTCGTCGTCATGCATCGGCGGCCTGCAGGGGGCGATCAATGCTTTTCGTCGCACGGCGGCGCTGCAGGTCAGCCGGAATTTCCTTGGCGCAACCGCAAACGATCCCACCGCACAGTTGGTCGCCGCTGAGGCCGCCTCGGCGGTCGATCAGCTCAAGCTGACGCTGTTTCGGAATTTCGACGAGATGATGACGCACGCCGAGCTCGGCGAATCCGCGCCGATCGAGGATCGCCTGCTATATCGCTATCAATCGTCGCAGGCGCCGGAGATCTGCGCGCATCACGTGAGCCGGCTGCTGAAGTCCTGCGGTGGGTCGGGCATTTACACCTCTCACCCCATCGTCCGCACGTTCCTCGACATTCATGCAGGTCGGGCGCACGTCGCCAATTATGCCGACCCGGTCGGCCGGAACTTCGGCGGGGTGCTTTGCGGGCTGGAAAACAAGGACAGCACCGTCTGAGGCCGGAAACCGCCATGCCAATGTTCTTTCAACGGGGACTGCTCGACGACGGACCGGGGGCGCCGAATCACTCGCCGCAGGACGACGACTCTCCCCATCATCGGTTCGACGTGATCGTCGTGGGGTCGGGGGCCGGCGCAATGCTTGCCGCATGCAGGGCCCATGACCTGGGACAATCTGTGCTCGTCGTCGAGAAGACGAACCTCTACGGTGGCACATCGGCCGTGTCCGGCGGCGGCGTATGGATTCCGAACAACGATCACATCGCGCGCGATGGTGGTCAGGACAGCGCCGAAGACGCGTTGATGTACCTGCGCGCTGCCACCAAAGGTGAAGTTAGCGAAACCAAGTTGCGGGCCTACGTGGCGCACGCGCCCGAAATGCTGCGCTACGCCGAGGCGAGAACGCACGTCAGGTATCGCGCAAATCCGTTTTACGCGGATTATTACCAGGCGCTTCCCGGGGCCAAGCTCGGCTACCGCTCGCTTGATGCCGAGCCCTTTGACGGCAGACGTCTGGGAGACGACATCCTGAAAATGCGCGAGACGTCGCCGACGATGCTCATTTTTGGCCGCGTCACCATGAGCACGAGCGAGGCGGTGACGTTGCTCTCTCGCGCGCCGGGCTGGCGAAAATGTGCCGTCGCGGTACTCGGCAAATACTGGCTCGACTTTCCCTGGCGCTTGCGCAGTCGGCGTGATCGGCGATTGAACATGGGAAGCGCATTGATCGGGGCGCTGCGGCTGTCGCTCATGGAGCGAAACATTCCGCTTTGGCTGAACACGGCATTGGACTCGTTGGTGTTCGAGGACAACCGGGTGGCAGGCATCACGGCCCGCCGAAACGGGCGCACTGTCAAACTGCATGCGACGAGGGCGGTGATCCTCGCCACTGGGGGATTCGAGAGCAATCAGGCGATGCGTGAGCGCTATTTGCCCAAGCCGACGCTCGCGCAATGGACCGGCGCGCCGCGCTGCAATACCGGCGACGGGATTGTGGCCGGCATGAACGTCGGCGCCGCCGTGGCCAATATGCAGCATGCCTGGTGGACACCCACCATTCAAGTGCCCGGCGAGGAGAAGCCACGCGGCCTGTTCTCCGAGCGGGCCCTGCCTGGCTGTCTCGTGGTCAATCGACTCGGTCGACGCTTCGCCAACGAGGCGCAGGATTATCTCGATTTCGTATTGGCCATGTACGAAGACCATGCCAAAACGGGGGCGAACCTCCCGGCCTGGATGATCTTCGATGCACGTTTTCGTCGCAAGTACAACGCCGGGCCGCTGGTGTCGGGTTCGTTGATGCCGGATTTTCTGCTCCCCAGGCGATGGCGAGGGAAGGTGTACTTCCGGGGGGAGACACTTGAGCAACTGGCCGCGCAGATCGGGGTGGATGCCGAGGGATTGCGACAGAGCGTCGAGCGAATCAATGCCTTTGCGAAGACCGGCGTCGACCTCGATTTTCACAAGGGAAGCAACGCCTACGACACGTTCTATGGCGACCATTCCGTCAAGCCGAATCCGTGCCTCGCGCCGTTGGAGCAAGGGCCGTTTTACGCGCTGCGTCTGGACGCCGGTGACATTGGCACCAAGGGCGGACTTCAGACCGACGAATTCTCCAGAGTGCTTTCGGAGGCGGGTGAACCGATTCCCGGGTTGTACGCCACGGGCAATACCTCTGCCTCGGTGACGGGACCGTCCTACCCCGGGGCGGGCGCGACCCTGGGGCCCGCGATGACCTTTGGCTTCATCGCTGCTAATCATCTTGCCGGAGTCTACGATGCTCAAGGGAAAAGTCTGTGTAGTGACCGGCGCTAGCCGGGGTGTCGGACGTGGTGTCGCGATCGGTCTGGGGGCGCAGGGCGCCACCGTCTACGTGACGGGACGCACGACGCAGCCCGGTCGCGCGAAGCTGCCGGGAACGTTGTACGAAACGGCGGACGCGGTGAATGCCGCGGGTGGCGTTGGCATTCCGGTCATTTGCGATCATGCGTCGGACGAGGACGTCAGGCGGCTGTTCGAGCGTGTGAACGAAGCCCATGGCGGACTCGACATTCTGGTCAACTGCGCGATTGCCATTCCGGAAGGTCTGACGGATGTTGCGCCGTTCTGGGAGAAGCCGCTCGGCATGACGGACCTGTTTGGCGTGGGCATGCGTTCGACCTATGTGGCCAGCTATTTTGCGGCGCCGCTGCTGATCGCGCGGGGCGGGGGGCTGATCGTCAATATTTCATCCGCCGGCGGCCGCTGCTACATGCACGGCCCGGCTTACGGCGCATCGAAAGCCGCCACGGACAAAATGTCATTCGACATGGCGTATGACTTTGCACCGCATGGGGTCCACGTTGTGACGCTCTGGCCCGGTCTGGTGAAGACCGAAAGAACGCTTGCGGTTTGCAACGCGGAGCCCGAGAAGTACGGGGCCTGGCTCGAACATGGCGAGTCCCCGGAGTTTCAGGGGCGTGTCATCGCCGCACTGTTCAACGCGGAAGATCGCAAGGCCCGCTCCGGCAATGTCTATTACGGGGCGGAGCTTGCCCTCGATTACGATGTCAAGGATGTCGACGGCAAACAGCCGCCGTCCCATCGTCCGATGCTCGGTGACCCGCCGGTTTTTTCTGCCGCTGTCGTCGAATGATGTCGACGGTCCGTCATCGGAACCGGGGCGGTTGAGACCAAGGCTGATGTCTGAACGCCGACGCGTTGCGTCGGCGCGCAGCGATCGGGTAACGAGAAAACGTATGGAGACAAGGCAGATCATGGGGCGTGTGCAGAATAAGGTGGTGCTGTTGACCGGGGCAGCGGGCGGGGTGGCCAGGGAGGCTGCGGCGATGCTGGCGCGCGAAGGCGCAACCGTGGTCCTCGCGGACATCGACGAAACCGCCGGGCAATCGGCTGCGAGGCAAATTGGCGAATCGGCGTCCTTCTTGCGTCTGGATGTGTCGAGCGAAGCCGACTGGCAAGAGGCGCTCGCCAGGGTGGTGGCGCGTTTCGGTCGTCTAGACGCGCTGGTCAACAGCGCGGCGATTTGCCGGAGCGAGTCCATCGAGGAGACGTCACTGGAGCTCTTTCGCACGGTTTCCCGAATCAATGCCGAGGGCACGTTCCTGGGTTGCAAGCATGCCATCGCACAGATGAAGACCAACGGTGGCGGCTCCATCGTGAATCTGTCGTCGACGGCGGCGCTTGCCGGGCATACGGGGTTATGTGCGTATTCGGCGTCCAAAGGCGCAGTGAGCGCGCTGACGAGGAACGTTGCTGCGCACTGTCGGGCGCAGGGTTATCGCATTCGCTGCAACTCGATTCATCCTGCCGGCATTCGCACGGCGATGTCCGAAAAGATGCTGGCAGGTGTGGACGAAAAGTTCGTCAATTTCGACCTGAATCCGCAATCGGGCGTTTGCGAGCCGCACGACGTTGCCCATCTGATCTTGTTTCTCGTCTCGGACGAGTCACGCTTCATCAGTGGTGCCGAATTGCGCGTCGACAATGCCATGCTGACGTCCGTCGGCTGACATGACCCGGAGCCCGATGTCATGAGCGCACCCAAATACCATGCGTTGCGTGTCGTTTCGGTCATTGAAGAAACGGCCGACGCACGATCTCTCGTGTTCGACGTTCCGCCCGCGCTTGCCGATACGTTTCACTATCGGCCCGGGCAGTTCCTGACGCTGCGGCTTCCTGTCGACGGCAAGCCAATTCCTCGGTGCTATTCGCTCGCGAGTTCCCCGTCGATCGCCGAACCGCTGCGGGTCACCGTCAAGCGTGTCTCGCAGGGCGTCGGTTCCAACTGGGTCTGCGATTCAGTGCGAGAGGGCGACGAGATCGAGGTGCAGGCCCCGGCCGGCGTGTTCTGCCCGAAAGATCTGAACAGCGATTTCCTGCTGCTGGGCGGCGGTAGCGGCATCACGCCGATCCTGTCGATCCTGCGCTCGGCGCTGACCGACGGAAGCGGCCGGATTCTGCTGATCTATGCCAACCGGGATGAGCGTTCGATTATTTTCAAAGACGCGCTGAAGGCGCTGGCGGCGGCCCATCCGGACCGGCTGCAAGTGGTGCATTGGCTCGATACCGTGCAAGGCATCCCCTCGGTCGCGCAACTGGCGGCGCTGGCGCGCGCATGGCGGCATGCGGACTGCTTCATCTGTGGGCCGTCGGCTTTTATGGACGCTGCGGTCCAAGCGCTTCAGTCGCTGGAGATCGATGCCGGGCAGATCCATGTGGAGCGTTTCGCCTCATTGCCGGACGAGAGCGAACCGGGCGGCGCCGACACCGCTCCCACGCTGGACGACGGGGTTGCGCTCGAGGTCACGCTCGACGGCAAAACCCATCATCTGATGTGCGGCCAGACGGAGACGTTGCTCGATGCCATGCTCCGTGGCGGTGTCGATGCGCCGTATGCCTGTCGCGCCGGGGCCTGTGCCACGTGCATGTGCACCGTCGACATGGGGACCGTGCGGATGAAGCACAACGATGTCCTCGACAAAAACGATCTGGCGCAAGGTTGGACGCTCGCCTGTCAGGCGATTCCGCAGAGTGGCCCCGTCGCCGTCAGGTTTCCAGAGTAGCTGTTGGCCCGGGCACCGGGCTTATCGTGAGTTACGTCATGCTGCCTTCAGTCATCACCATTCCTCGCATGCTCGCACAGACCGTCTCTCGTTATGGGGACCAGTGCGCGATCGAAGCGGGAGGCGTTCGTTTGCGATACCGCGATCTCTACCAGCGGGCGTTGCGCGCCGCGGCGGCGCTCATTTCCCGGGGCGTCGAACCGGGAGACCGCGTCGCCATCTGGGCGCCGAATGGTCCGGAGTGGATCATCGGCGCGCTTGGCATCCATTTTTGCGGCGCGTCGCTGATTCCGATCAATACGCGCATGCGGGGTGCGGAAGTCGGATATGTGCTCGAGACGACGGGGGCCAATGTTCTGCTGAGCGCAGGCTGGTTTCTCGGCAGTTACTATCCCGACCTTCTGGGTCCGCACCGACCGGCGTCATTGACGACGGTCGTGGTCATGCACGACGTCCGGCACGGAGACATCGCGTGGCACGATTTTCTCATCGGTGGCAGGTCCATCACCGATGACGTGGTGGAAGCCCGGGCGTTGCGCGTCGCGCCCGAGGCTATCTCGGACATCATGTTCACTTCCGGGACCACAGGGCACCCCAAGGGCGTAATGACGACGCACGCCCAGAACCTGAGGGCAATCGACGGTTGGGCCGACGCAATGGCGCTTGCGCCGACGGATCGCTATCTGATCGTCAATCCGTTCTTTCATGCCATGGGCTACAAGGCGGGCTGGCTGGCGGCGCTCACTCGCGGCGCGACGATCCTGCCCCATCGCACTTTCGACACGGCAGCCATCCTCGATGCGATCGAGCGCGAGAAAATCACGGTGTTGCCCGGCCCGCCGACGGTATTCCACAGCCTGCTCAACGACCCGAGACTCGCATCGACGGATCTGTCCAGCCTGCGTGCCACGATCACCGGATCCACCAGCGTGCCGGCTGCCCTGATCGACAGAATGCGCAGCGAACTGGGCTTCAAGGTTGTCCTGACCGGCTATGGACTGACCGAGTCGTCAGGGTTCGCGACCTTGACGCGAGCCTCCGACCCGGCGGAGATCGTGGCGAATACCTGCGGCCGGGCCATGCCGGGGGTCGAACTCCGTATTGCCGACGAACGCGGGGAGGCGGCGCCCGCCGGCGCGGCCGGCGAAGTCTGGATTCGCGGCTACAACGTCATGCAGGGATATCTCGATAATCCCGATGCCACGCGCGAAGCCATCGACGCGCAAGGCTGGCTTCATACGGGCGACGTTGGCGTCATCGACGAGATGGGGTATCTGAAAATAACGGATCGGCTCAAGGACATGTTCATCGTCGGCGGTTTCAACTGCTATCCCGCCGAGATCGAAAGGCTCGCGGCCGCGCATCCGGCCGTTTCGCAGATCGCCGTGGTCGGTGTGCCTGACGAGCGCATGGGCGAGGTGGGGCGTGCCTTCGTGGTTCTTCGGCCCAACGCAGCGTTGGACGCTGCACAGTTCATTACGTGGTGCCGGGCAAATATGGCGAACTACAAAGTGCCGCGTTATGTGGACTTTGTGTCGTCGTTGCCAACGAACCCTTCGGGCAAAGTGCTCAAGCGAGAGCTTCGCGAGTGGCCCATGTCCGTCGAAAAAGCCGCGCAGCACGCGTAATCCGGAGGTTCGGACATGCGCATCGATTTGCAGGGCAAGACCGCGTTGGTCACAGGTTCGACGCGGGGGATCGGCGCGGCCAGCGCGCGCCAGCTCGCGCAGTGCGGGGCGCGTCTGATCCTTCATGGACGTACGCAGACGTCCGTATTGTCGGCCGTTGACGCGATGCGCTCGGCGTACCCGAGCACCGACGTATCCGGCATCGTCGGCGACGTAGCGACCGAAGTGGGCTGCCAGTCGATCTTGCCCGTACTCGACGATGTCGATGTGCTGGTGCATAACGCGGGGGTCTACGACTGGGCGCCGTTCGAGACGATCTCGGACCAGGCCTGGCTCCACATGTTCGCGACACACGTCATGGCCGGCGTGCGTCTGTCGCGTGTCGCGCTACCGGCAATGATGCGCCGGGGCTGGGGACGCATCGTGTTCGTCGCCTCGGATTCCGGGGTCTACATACCGCCCGATATGGTGCATTACGGGGTCAGCAAAGCCGGCGAGCTGGCACTGATGCGCGGACTTGCCGAACTGACCAAAGGCACCGGCGTTACGGTCAATGCGGTGCTGCCCGGACCGACGGCGGTCGAAGGATCGGCGCAGTTCTTCGATGACTACGCGCAACGCACCGGCATCGCACGCGATGTTGCGCAAACGCATTTCGTGCGCGCCGCCCGCCCCACATCACTGATCGATCGGATGGCAACGGCCGACGAAGTGGCCAACCTGATCTCCTATGTGTGTTCCCCGCTTTCCGCTGCGACAAACGGCGCGGCACTGCGCGCTGAGGGGGGTGTCCTGCGCCACGTCTGACGTTCGTCCCGAAGGCCGTCTAGTCCAAAGCGACGATGTGACGGCGCCATCTCCCGCCGAGAATGCCCGTACAGGCGCATCGTTGGCGCGGACCTGCTCCTTTGCGTCGACGATGCCCTCCTCACAATACGGTCTCCGATCGGTCAGATCGGGACGAGACTCCGGGAGATTGGAACGATGTCGACTGTTCAGCCTATCAATACCCTGCCAACCCAGAAGATCAAGGCGGAACCGCTTCCGGACCGATACGCCCGCGGCTGGCACTGCCTGGGATTAGCGCAGGCCTACAAGGACGGAAAGGCTCACACCGTTCACGCCTTCGGTACGAAACTGGTTGCTTTCGCCGGGGAAGACGGAAACATCGCGGTGCTGGACGGTTATTGTCCGCACATGGGCGCGGATCTCGGACTGGGGTGCGTCAAAGGCAATACCGTGACATGCCCGTTCCACCATTGGCAATGGGGCGCCGACGGTGTGTGCAAGGACATTCCTTACGCGAAGCGGATTCCGCCGAAAGCGCGCATCAAGAGCTGGCCGGTCATGGAGCAGAACCATCTGCTCTTTGTCTGGAACGATCCGGAAGGCAACCCGCCCGATCCGCTCGTCGCCATCCCGCGAATCGAAGCGTGTTTCTCGGATCGCTGGACGCGCTGGAAGATCGAGGAATGGACGATCAACACCAACGTGCGCGAGCTGGTCGACAACCTGTCCGATATGGCGCATTTCGGGCCGGTGCATGGGCAGAAGATCGATTACTTTGCCAATGTGTTCGATGGCCACATCGGCTACCAAATGGCGCGAGGCGGGCACGAGACCCTTTCCGACGGCGAGCTGGTTGCCGACGATGCCTACTTTGGCCCGGCGTATCACATCACCCGAATGAGTGCCAAAGTCGCGGGGCACACACTCAACTCGATTCTGCTCAACTGCCACGTGCCGATCGACCAGAACCGGTTCATCCTGCGCTTCGGCGTAATCGTGGAGAAGAATCCGGCGCTCTCGGACGAGCAGAACGACGCGATCGCGGATAACTACATCACGCTTACCCAGAATGCGTTTCATCAGGACGTGGTGATATGGGATTCCAAAACACGGGTCGACAACCCCCTGCTTTGCGACGGCGATGGTCCGCTCTATCAATTGCGCGAATGGTATTCGCAGTTCTACGTCGATGCGGCTGACGTCAAGAAGCAGCAACGAAAGGTATTCGAATGGCGGCGCGAGGAGGGCGCCTGGCGCCAGCGTGACGACGTGCCGCCCGAAGCCGTCAGCGAGCTCGACCGCATTTGAGGACCGACCGGGCGAACCCCGGTTGCGTCTCAGTGGCGACGCACACGATTCGCGTGCAGTGACCCGAGCGCGAACGAAGCGGCCCGATGGCTCGGATGCGAGTCGTCGGGCCGTTTTCCTTGGTCTCGGTGAAGCGCTGTTGGCCTTGCCCCGCCGAGGTTCGATCGTAGTCCCATTGGACGATGTTCCCGCGGGGGCATTCCCCGAGAATCAGCCTTAAGCGATGGACATTCTTGGGAGCTTCGATGATTGATATTCGTGCACTTGCCTACGTGGTAGCAGAAGCCGCAGACGCTGCCGCCTGGCGGCAGTTCGGGGAAGGCGTCATCGGCGCCATGGCGTCCGATGCGCCGCAGGGGGGCGTCTATCTGAAGCTCGACGACCGCCCGTATCGATATCTGATCGTGCGCGGCGACCAGGACCGCTATTTCGCGTCGGGCTGGGAGGTCAAGGATCAGGAAGCCTTCGACGCCGCGCGCGAATCGCTGCGCGGCGCCGGTGTGCCGGTGACGATGGCGACCGACCAGGAGCGCGCTTCGCGCCGTTTTCAGAACATGATGTGGTTCCACGATCCGTCGGGGAACCGTCATGAAATCGTCTGGGGCGCGATATCGGATTTCGTACGCTTCGACTCGCCCCAGAAGGTCCCCGCGTTCGTGACGGGAGACCTGGGGATGGGCCACACGGTACTCGCGGCGCCGAACTTCGACGAGACCTGGGCGTTCTTTCGCGACGTCATGGGCTTTCGCATCTCCGACATCTACAACCACCGCGCTGCGGCGGACGCGCCGATTCAGCGTCTTTACTTCACGCACTGCAACAACGGCCGCCAACACAGTCTCGCGCTGTTCGAGTCGCCCCGGCCGCCGAGTGGCTGCGTGCACGTGATGGCCGAGGTGACGTCGATGACCGAAGTCGGGCGTGCGCTCGATCGCTGCAAGGCCCACGGATTCAAGTTGATGGCCAGCCTGGGCCAACACGTCAACGACGACGTGACCTCGTTCTACATGGCGACGCCCGGCGGATTCGCGCTTGAGTACGGCTACGGAGGACTGGTGGTCGACTGGTCGCGTCACTCGGTATTCGAGGCCACTTCCATCAGCCATTGGGGGCATGACTGGAGTCTCGGTCTTGCGACGGGCGATACCAACTAAGACGGATTCACTATGCACAAACAAATGACTGCCGCAGATGTGGTGTCAAGGCTGCGCAGCGGCATGACGATCGGCATTGGCGGGTGGGGACCGCGGCGCAAGCCCATGGCCCTGATCCGCGAAATACTTCGCTCGGACCTCAAGGATCTGACCATCGTGGCTTACGGCGGGCCGGAGGTCGGCATGCTGTGCGCGGCCGGCAAGGTCAGAAAGCTGGTGTACGGCTTCGTGACGATGGACGCGATTCCCCTCGAACCCTACTTCCGGAAAGCGCGTGAAGCCGGTGAGATCGAAGTCGTCGAGCATGACGAGGGCATGTTCGAGTGGGGCTTGCGCGCGGCCGGCATGCGGATGTCGTTTCTCCCGACGCGTTGTGGACTGGCGACGGACGTGCTGGCCCGCAACCCGGAACTCAAGACGATCGCTTCGCCGTATGACGATGGTGAAGTGTACGTCGCCATGCCGGCGCTGAAGCTCGACGCAGCGCTGCTGCATGTCAACGAAGCGGACTGTCTGGGCAATACGCTCATCACCAGTGCAGACCCGTTGTTCGATCACCTGTTTGCGCGCGCGGCAACCGAGTGCTACGTGAGTACGGAGCGATTGCAGGAGCGCTTTGCCATCGATGCAGCGTCGGCCCGCCAAAACTACTTCGAACGGTATCTGGTCACCGGCGTGGTGCATTCGCCGTTCGGTGCCCACCCCACCTATAGCAATCCCGACTATGGATGGGACCTCTCTCATCTGAAGCGGTACAACGCGTCGGCGAACGAGGCGCACGGCTGGCGTGATTACGTGAGCGAGTTCATTGCGGGCACCGAAGAGGACTACCTGCGCAAAGTGGGCGGGGCAGAACACATCCGCACGTTACCGTTGCCCGTTTTCTAGTCGAGAAACCCAATGAACCAGATTGCACAGGATGTTGTGTCGCAGGAGAGCGGCTTTTCGTTGGCCGAGCTCATGATCGTGGCGGCGTCGGAAGCCTGGCGCGGCGACGGCGAAGTGCTCGCATCGGGCATTGGTGTCGTGCCCCGATTGGGGGCAAGCCTTGCCAAGATGACGCACTCGCCGCTGCTGCTCATGACCGACAGCGAGACTTTCCTGGTCGAGACACCGATCCCGCTCGGCCCGCGTGGCGACTTCAAACCCGCCTACTCGGGCTATATGTCGTTCGACCGCGTGTTCGAGTGTGTATGGGGAGGCAAGCGCCACGCGATGATCGGGCCGACCCAGATCGACAGGTATGGCCAGACCAATTTGTCCGTCGTTGGCGACTACGCCAGGCCCAAGGCAGCCATGCTGGGCGTGCGCGGCCTGCCCGGCAACAGCATTAACCACGCCAACTCGTTCTTTGTTCCGAACCACAGTCCGCGCGTGTTCGTGAAGGGCGAAGTCGACATGGTGTCGGGGGTCGGCTACCAGCCGGCGCGCTGGCCGAAGGGCGCAAATGCTGCATTCGTGGACTTGAGGCGCATCGTCACGAACCTCTGCGTCATGGACTTCGAGGGGAAAAACCGCGCCTGCCGCGTTCGCTCGTTGCACCCGGGAGTGAGCTTCGACGAGGTTCAGGCGGCCACGGGATTCGAGCTCGAGATTGGCGATGACTGCCCGGTGACGGCTGCCCCGACGCAAGCGCAGCTCGAACTCATCCGCTGGCTCGATCCGCACAACCTGCGCGCAACGGTCATCAAGAACAATCCCCCTGGCGTGCGCGGTGCGTAAGCACATCGGCCAGATTTCATAGAGGAAGGGAGTGCCATGACGGGCGATCAGCAAATCGAGAATGTGGTGTTGTACGAGGTCGCGAACGGTATCGCGACAGTGACGATGAATCGTCCCGAGTATCACAACGCCCAAAACTCCGAAATGACCTACGCGCTGGATGCTGCCTTTCGGCGAGCGTCCGATGACGATGAAGTCAAGGTCATTGTGTTGCGCGGCGCCGGGAAGCATTTCTCGGCGGGACATGACATCGGCACCCCGGGGCGCGATATTCACAAGAGTTTCGAGCGCGCATCACTGTGGTACGACCACGTTGGCAAACCGGGCGGCGAGTTCCTCTACGTTCGTGAGCAGGAAGTCTATCTGGGAATGTGCCGACGCTGGCGGGAATTGCCCAAGCCGATGATCGCCGTGGTGCACGGCGCCTGCATTGCGGGCGGTCTGATGCTCGCCTGGGTATGCGATCTGATTGTGGCCTCCGACGACGCGTTCTTCGCCGATCCCGTTGTGCGCATGGGAATCCCCGGCGTGGAGTATTTCGCACACCCTTACGAGCTGAACCCGCGCATTGCGAAGGAATTCCTGTTCCTCGGCGAACGAATGTCGGCGCAACGGGCTTATCAGATGGGGATGGTCAATCGCGTGGTCGCGCGCGACCAGTTGGTGGACGAGGCGCAGAGTATCGCCGAGCGCATCGGAAAGATGCCTCGCATGGGGCTCGCGCTGACCAAGCAGGCCATCAACCATGCCGAGGATCTGATGGGCAAGCGCACGGCGATGGAGGCGGCCTTCGGGTGGCATCACTTTGCCCACGCGCACAACGAACTCGTCTCGGGCGACAAGTTGGGCGGGTATGACGCGAAAGCGATGGCGAGCTCGCAACGTCCGGCCGTGGCCGAATCGAAATGACGATCTCGCTGCATACGCCGGTCTGCGATTGGCTCGGCTGTCGTTATCCCATCGTCCAGACGGCGATGGGGTGGGTGGCCGACGCGAATCTGGTCGCCGCGACGTCGAATGCCGGCGGTTTCGGTTTTCTGGCGTGCGCGACCATCGAGCCCGGGCGTCTTGAGGCCGAAATTCAGAAAGTCATGCGACTGACCGACGCACCGTTCGGCCTGAACTTTCACATGTTTCAGCCAAACGCCCGACAGGTGATCGACCTGGCGATCCGTTACAAGGTCCGGGCGGTCAGCTATGGCCGTGGGCCGGACCGGCAGGTGATCGACCAATTGCGCCGGGCGGGCGTCATTTGCATGCCCACGGTCGGGCACGTCAAGCATGCGATCAAAGCGGTTGAACTGGGCGCCGACATTGTCACGATTCAGGGCGCGGAGGGCGGCGGCCACACGGGGGCGACGCCGACCACCATCCTGCTGCCACAGGTGCTCGATGCGGTGGATGTTCCCATCGTGGCCGCTGGCGGATACGCCTGTGGCCGGGGATTGGCGTCGGCGCTGGCCGCCGGTGCGGCGGGCGTGGCCATGGGCACGCGCTTTTTGATGACCCGGGAGTCTCCGGTCCCCGCCCAGACCCTTGCGCGCTACCTCGAGGTCAACGATCCCGGCAGCATCCGGGTCACGAGCGTTGTCGACGGGTTGCCGCAGCGATTGATCCAGAACGAGGCGCTGCTTCGCATGGAGCGATCGGGCTGGATACAGCGCGTTCTGTTCAGCGCAAGCAGCGCGATGCGATGGAAGCGTGCTTCCGGCGCGAGCGCCTGGCAATCCCTGCGCGCGCTCAGAGCGATGGCGCTCGATGCGCGGCAAAGCGGCGGCTCACTCGCGCAGGCGCTGATGGCGGCCAACGCGCCGATGCTCATTCAGTCGGCGATTGTCTCAGGACAGCCGGATCTTGGCGTGCTGCCGAGCGGCCAGGTTGCCGCGAGCATTGGCGAGCTCAAGCGTTGCGCAGACGTCATCGAAGAGATCGCTGCGCAGGCGACGCAACGTCTGTCCCAACTTATCGAACATCAACAACGCGATCTGCACGAGAGGTGCGCATGAGTGAACAAAAGAAAGCTCCTTTCTCGCTAAGTCTGGACAACGGCGTGGCGGAGCTCGTGATCGATCATCCGCCCGTCAACGCGCTCGATAGCGATGGATGGCACGCCCTCGCGGCAGCGATCGACGCGCTGGGAGGCAATCGCGACGTACGTGTGGTGGTTATCCGTGCCGACGGCCGCGGCTTTTGCGCCGGCGTCGATATCAAAGAGCTTGCGGCACACCCGGAGCGCATCGCGAAGGTCAATGCGGGCAACTACGCGACGTTTCGTGCGGTGCATCGCAGTCCCGTGCCCGTGATCGTTGCCGTGCACGGATTTGTCCTGGGCGGCGGCATCGGTGTGGCCGGTGCAGCCGACATCGTCGTGGCGTCCGAGTGCGCAACCTTCGGCGTACCGGAAATCGATCGCGGGGCCATGGGCGGCGGGGCGCATCTTCAGCGACTTTTTCCGGTTCAGGTGGTGCGCCACATGTACTTCACCGGCGACTTCATCGATGCGCAGGAGGCATGGCGCCTGGGGGCAATCAGGCAGGTGGTGCCTCGTGCGCAACTGCGCGATTGCGCGATGGCGATTGCCCGACGCATCGCGGAGAAGAGCCCGAACATGGTCCGTCTGGCCAAGGAGGCGCTCAACGGTGTCGAGGACGGTGATCTTGAGAAGAAATACCGATGGGAGCAAGGGTTCACGCTCGAGGCATATCTCGCGGCAGATTCGGGGGAAACGCGAGCGGCATTTGTAGAAAAGCGCCGCGCGCAATTCTAGACCGGCAGGCATGCGCAACGGGGAATGGGGGATCGAATGAAACTTGATTACACAACTGAGCAGCGCGAATTTCGCCGGGAAGTGCGTGACTGGCTGAGCGTTCATGTGCCGAAAACACCGCTCGTGAGCTTCGACACCGCCGAAGGATTCGAGCAACACCGTCAGTGGGAGAAGACGCTCAGTTCCGGGCGATGGAGCATGGTGACGTGGCCTCGGGAATTGGGCGGGCGAGGGTGCAACCTGATCGAGTGGCTCATCTTCGAAGAGGAGTATTGGCGCGCCGGGGCACCGATGCGGGTCAATCAAAACGGCATTTTTCTCCTCGGTCCGACGCTGATGGATTACGGAACCGATGCGCAGAAGCAGCGATTTCTTCCCGGGATGGCGTCCGGCGATGAAATCTGGGCGCAGGGCTGGTCGGAACCGGGGGCGGGCTCGGACATGGCGGCGATTCGCACCAAAGCGATTCGCCATGGGGATCATTACGTGATCAACGGTCAAAAGACCTGGTCGACGCGTGCGGTGTGGGCCGACTGGCTGTTTGGCCTGTTTCGCAGCGATCCGGATTCGCAGCGTCATCACGGCCTGACTTTCCTGCTGGTGCCGCTCGATAGCCCCGGCATCACGATCCGCCCGATCCGACAACTGAACGGGCTGCCCGGGTTTGCCGAAGTATTTTTCGACAACGTTCGCGTGCCGGTCGAGAACCGCCTGAGCGAGGAGGGCGCTGGCTGGCAGGTCGCGATGTCGACCGCGGGCTTTGAGCGTGGGCTCATGCTTCGCTCGCCGGCGCGTTTTCAGGCGACTGCCAAAGCGCTGGTGAATCTCTATCTGAAGCATCAGGCGAGCGTCGATGCCGATCCGTCGATCCGGGACGCGGTACTCCGCGCATGGATGGATGCGCAAGCCTATGCGCTGTCCACCTACAGCACCGCCAGCAGCCTTGGCAAGGGCGGGCATATCGGTCCGGAATCGAGCACCAACAAGATCTTCTGGTCGGAACTTGACCTGCGCATGCACGAGATCGCGATGCAGATTCTGGGATCCCGGGCGGAGTTGTTGCCCGAGTCGCCGCAGGCGCACGACGTTGGCAACTGGCTGGACGGATATCTGTTTGCGCAGGCGGGCTCCATCTACGCCGGGACCAACGAAATCCAGAGAAACATCATCGCCGAGCGCATGCTTGGCATGCCGCGTGCGTGAGGATAGAACCATGGACTTCACCTTTACCGAAGATCAACTGCTATTTCGCGACGCGACCCGAAGTTTCCTCATGGTCGAGGCTTCTCTGGAGTTGCTGCGGGCGTTGTGGGAGACGGACGCCGGACGCTCGACGGATCTGCGCAGCAAGTTCGCCGCGCAGGGACTGACAGGGCTTTCCGTCGACGCCACCTACGGCGGACTGGGGCTGGGCGACGTCGATTGGGCGTTGCTCTTGCATGAGCTGGGTTACTTCGCGATCCCCGATTCGTTGACCGACACCGCCTATCTCGCGGCGGGACTGCTTGGCGCGCTGCCGGCGGGCCATGCGGCGAAAAGCGATTGGCTTCCCCGCCTGGTGGACGGCAGCGCGCGAGTGGCCATCGGTCACCCCGTCAATCCTCTGGTCGCCGACGCCCATCTCGCCGATGTCATGCTCCTCGCCAACGAAGGCGAGATTCACGCCGTGTCGCGCGTGGATGTGGACCTGATTCCGAACACCAGTGTGGATCTGTCGCGCCGACTCTTTCACGTGATCTGGCAACCGTCGGCAAAGACCCGGCTGACGGATTCGACGGCAGGCCAACCGATTTTGCGTGATCTGGTCAATCGCGGCGCGATTTCGACGGCGGGGCAACTCCTCGGGTTGGCGGCCCGAATGTTGGACCTGTCGATCGATTACACCGCCGAGCGCAAACAGTTCGGCAAGCCGATCGGATCGTTTCAGGCGGTCAAGCATCTGCTGGCGGACGTGGCGGTGAAGCTGGAGTTCGCGAAACCGGTGGTGTACCGCGCGGCCTATGCGCTTGCCACCGAACACCCGCATCGCGACGTCTACGTATCGGCCGCCAAGCTCGCGGCTGCCGATACGGCGGCGCTCGCTGCACGGCATGGCATTCAGGTCCACGGTGCGATGGGCTACACGTGGGAGCTCGACCTCCAAATTTTCGTCAAGCGGGCGCTCGCGCTCACGTCATCGTGGGGCGACCGCGCCTTTCACAAACAGCGCGTAGGGGCATTCGTATTTGCGCCGGATGCGCAGCTCGGCCCGGCCGACACATTCAACCATACGGACTAAACAATGGCAGAAGCCTATATTGTCGACGCATTGCGCACGCCGACGGGAAAACGTCGTGGATCGTTGGGCTCGGTTCACCCGGCAGATCTCGGCGCGCATGTGCTCAAGACACTCGTGGAACGCAATTCGGTGCCCGCTGAGGACTATGACGACGTCATTTTCGGTTGCGTCGACGCAGTGGGTCCCAATGCGGGGGTGATCAGCCGCACCTCGTGGCTGGCCGCGGGGCTGCCCACGCATGTGCCGGGGACCGTGATCGATCGCGCTTGCGGGTCTTCACAACAGGCGCTGCATTTTGCGGCGCAAGCCGTCATGAGCGGAACGCAGGACGTGATTGCCGTGGGCGGTGTGCAGAACATGAGTCTGGTGCCGATCGCCTACGCGATGACGGCGGCCGAGCCGCTCGGATTTACCGACCCGTTTTCCGGAAGTCGTGGGTGGCGCGCTCGCTTTAGCGACCAACCGGTCAATCAGTTCTATGCAGCGCAGATCATTGCGGACAAATGGAAGCTCTCGCGCGAATCGATGGAAGCGTTTGCACTGGAGAGTCACCGTCGGGCGCTTCAGGCGATCAGGGAGGGGCGGTTCGATCGCGAAATCACGCCTTTTGGCGGCTTGAACCACGACGAAACGCCACGCGAAACCACGCTGGAGAAGATGGCGTCGTTGTCGCCGGTCGGCGAGGACTACCCGAAAATCACGGCGGCCGTCTCCAGTCAGACCTGCGACGCCGCCGCCGCGATGCTGGTGGTCTCCGAGGCGGCGCTCAAACGGTACAACCTTACGCCGCGCGCACGCGTTCACCATCTCAGCGTTCTCGCAGATGACCCGATCTGGCATTTGACCGCCCCCATTCCCGCAACTGCCGCCGCGCTGAAAAAGGCAAATCTGAGCCTTCGGGACATTGATCTGGTGGAAATCAACGAAGCGTTCGCCTCGGTTGTTCAAGCCTGGCTGATTGAAACGGGCTTTCCGCACGAAAAAACGAATGTGAACGGTGGTGCGATCGCCTTGGGGCATCCGTTGGGCGCCACTGGCGCGAAGTTAATGACGACGCTGCTCCACGAGCTCGAGCGTACCGGGGGGAGATTCGGTATGCAGACAATGTGTGAAGGCGGCGGTCAGGCCAACGTGACAATCATCGAACGACTCGGTTGAAGGAGCTTCAGCAATGGGAATCTGTGATCAACGCACAGTCATTATTACCGGCGCCGGCGGTGGACTTGGCCGCGCATATGCATTGGCCCTGGCCGCAGAGAGCGCCAGGGTCGTCGTGAACGACATCCGTCAGGAGGCAGCCCAGGCGGTCGTGGATGAAATCACGCGTCTCGGCGGCAAGGCCGTGGCCAACGCCGACGACATCACGACGCTGGACGGAGCGCGTCGCATCGTGGCGCAGGCGATCGAGCAGTTCGGCGAGGTGCACGCGCTGGTCAACAACGCGGGAAATCTGCGCGATCGCATGTTCGTCAATCTCTCGGAAGAGGATTGGGATGAAGTCGTACGGGTGCATCTGCGAGGACATTTTTGTCTTGCCAACACGCTTGCCCGGCACTGGCGGGATAAAGCCAAGGCAGGCGAAACGGTGGACGCGCGCCTGATCAACACCAGCTCCGGCGCGGGGTTGCAGGGCTCCATTGCGCAGTCGAACTACGCAACGGCAAAGGCGGGAATTTGCGCCTTGACGCTCGTGCAGGCGGCGGAGTTGGGCAGATATGGCATCACGTCGAACGCGATTGCGCCAGCGGCAAGAACCTCGATGACCGAAGGGGCGATGCCGGACGTCGTCAAGAAGCCCGCCGACGGGAGTTTCGATTTCTGGGATCCGGCGAACGTGGCGCCGTTGGTGGTGTGGCTCGCAAGCCCGCTTTCGCGACATGTCTCGGGGCGAGTTTTCGAGGCGTCCGGCGGGAAAATCTCGATCGCGGACGGCTGGCGCACCGGGCCGGTGCAGGACAAAGGCGCACGGTGGCTCCCCGAGGAATTGGGGCCGGTGGTCGATGCGTTGATTGCGCGCGGCGTGGCGCCGCAAAAGGTGTACGGAACATGATCGGCGCACAGGACTTCTCGTTGACACCCGATCAGTTGATGATCCAGGAGTCTGCCGCGCAGTTTCTCGACGACAGAAGCGCCTCGGCAATGGTGCGCACCGCCATGGAGTCGGCGTCGGGGTTCGATGCATCACTCTGGACGGCGATGTCAAAGGACCTTGGCTGGACCGGGACCCACATCCCCGAGGCCTATGGCGGCCTGGATCTGTCCTTTGTCGAACTCACATTGCTGCTGGAGCAGATGGGGCGACGTCTCGCCTGCTCGCCGTTTTTTGCGACGGTGGTCATGGGCGCGACCACGTTGATGATGGCGGCAGACCATGAGACCAAGGCTCGGCTGTTGCCGCAGATCGCCTCGGGCGAACTGACGGCCACCGTTGGCTTCGGCGCACGCGGCGTCGATTGGGACCCTGCCGGCGTCACTGCTGTCGCGGAAACTGTGGAGGGTGGCTACCGGCTCTCGGGAGGCTTCCGGCATGTGCCCGATGGGAGCACGGCGGCGCTGCTTCTGCTTGTGGCACGGCTGAACGGGGAGATTGCGTTGTTTTCGGTCGATGCAAATGCCGACGGGGTGACGGCCCGTGAGCACGCCAACCTCGATCGCACCCGGCGCATTGCACACGTCACGCTCGACGGCGTCATCGTCGATTCGACGTCGCTGATATGTCGCGGGACCTCCCTCAACGATGCCCTGGCACGTGTGCGGGCAATGGCAGGCATTGCATTGGCCTCGGAGCAACTGGGCGCCGCACAGCAGTGTCTGGACATGACACTGGCCTATGCCGCCGAGCGCGTGCAGTTCGGGCGACCCATCAACAGCTTTCAGGCCGTCAAGCATCGATGTGCCGAAATGATGGTGAAGATCGAGGCGACCCGGTCGGCGATATACGGCGCCGCCCGATTTGTGACCACGACACCCGACACCGCGTCGCTGCTTCTGGAAGCGGCATGCGCCAAGACTTTCGCGTCGGAGGCACTCTTTTTCTGCGCGCAGGAAGCCATTCAACTGCATGGTGGCGTGGGATTCACCTGGGAATACGATCCTCACCTCTATTTCAAGCGCGCACAGGCCTCGTCTCAGTGGTTCGGGAGTCCGGCGGCGTTGCGCGAGGAAGTCGCCGTCTCGTTGCTCGACGCAGCCCGGCCAGTGAGTTGCCAATAAGAACAGGAGTATGGGCAGATGAATCTCGCCGAACAAGACGAAGCTTTCCGCACGGAGGTTGCGCAATGGATGCGCGATCACCTGAAAGGAAAATTTGAATGCCTGCGCCACCGTGGCGGTGCCGGCGATGAAGACGCCTTTCCCGCGCTGCGCAAGGAGTGGGAGCAGGAGTTGGCGGCAGGGAAGTGGACCTGCGTCGGGTGGCCTGAAGCGTACGGTGGACGTGGGTTGTCCGTGGCGCAGCAGATCATTTTTCACGAAGAGTACGCGCGTGCCGGCGGTCCGGGTCACATCGGGCACCTCGGCGAGACGTTGCTGGGTCCCACGTTGATCGCCTACGGTACGCCGTCCCAGAAGGCGCGTTTTCTCCCCGGCATCGTGGCAGGGACCGAATACTGGTGCCAGGGGTATTCCGAACCCGGGGCGGGTTCCGATCTGGCCAACGTGCAAACCAGAGCGCGTCTCGACCAGACGACGGGCGAGTGGGTCATCGATGGCCAGAAGGTCTGGACGTCTCTGGCGCACGAGTCACAGTGGATCTTCGTCGTCGCTCGCTGCGAGCCGGGGTCGCAAGGACACAAGGGACTCATCTTCCTGCTGGTGCCGCTGGATCAGCCGGGAGTGGAAGTGCGGCCGATCCGGCAGATCACCGGAAGCTGCGAATTCAACGAGGTTTTCTTCGACGGTGCCCGCACCGGCGCCGAGAACGTCGTTGGCGAGCCTGGCGAGGGATGGAAAATCGCGATGGCGTTGCTCGGCTTCGAGCGCGGTCTGTCGTGGATCGGCATGCAGATGCACTTCGAGCACCAGTTGGAGCTCGTCTGCAAGGCTGCGCGTGAGGCGGGAACCGACAAGATTCCGTCGATTCGTGCACGCATCGCCGATGCATGGATGGGCCTGAAGGTCATGCATTACAACACGCTGCGAACGCTCGCAGGTGGGCAGGATGGCAGCCTCACACGCGAGGGCTACATCATCAAATACTACTGGTCGAACTGGCATCGCGATCTCGGCAAACTTGCGCTCGACGCGCTGGGACCGGAGGGCGACATCTTCATCGACGATTTCTCGAGGACACGACTGCAGCAGGTGTTCCTGTTCAGTCGCTCCGACACGATCGTTGCCGGCACCAACGAAGTTCAACTCAATATCATCGCTGAACGTGCGCTCGGGATGCCCAAGGAAATGCGCCCGCAGAAGCCGACAACGGAGACACGTGTATGAATGCCGTGCTTACGCCCCAATACGTATCGGGCCATCACCTGCTTTCCGGCAAGTCGGCGCTGGTGACCGCCGCCGCGGGGGGCGGAATTGGTTATGCGACAGCGCAGCGGTTCGCGGAGGAGGGGGTGCGCGCTCTGTTTATCTCCGACGTGCACGAGCGACGACTCGGCGAGGCCGTGGCCCGGCTGCGGGACGAAACCGGTCTTGACGCCATCTACAGCCGGGTGTGCGACGTGACGCAGGAAGATCAGGTGCAGGCGCTGGTCGAAGACGCGGAAGACCGCCTGGGCGGGACCGATATTCTTTTCAATAACGCGGGACTCGGCGGGCAAAAGCGCATCACCGAGATGACGGATGCGGAATGGCTGCGAGTCATCGACGTTTCGCTCAACGGCACGTTTCGCATGACGCGTGCGATGTTGCGCAAGATGGAAGTGCGCCGCCGTGGGGCCATCGTCAACAATGCTTCCGTTCTGGGGTGGCGCGCGCAAAAGGAGCAGGCTCACTACGCGGCTGCGAAAGCCGGTGTCATGGCGCTCACGCGGTGCAGCGCCCTTGAGGCGGCGGAATACGGCATTCGCATCAACGCCATCTCGCCGAGTATTGCCATGCACGAATTCCTCAAGAAGACGGCCGACGAGACGCTGCTCTCGGCATTGGCGGGAAATGAGGCTTTCGGACGTCCCGCCGAAGTCTGGGAAATGGCGAACGTCGCTGTGTTCCTCGCAAGCGATTATGCCTCCTACCTGGTCGGGGAAGTCATCTCCGCGAGCAGCCAACGCGCATGAGGAAATGATGGCGAAACACTTCAATTCGGCCGAGGAACTCCTGTGTGCGGCAGGAAGTTCGCTTGGCACAACCGAGTGGCTCGAGATCGATCAATCGCGCGTCAATCAGTTCGCCGACGCGACCGGCGATCATCAATGGATTCATGTGGACGCCGAGCGGGCGAGCGCCGGGCCGTTCGGGGCCTGCATCGCGCATGGCTACCTGACGCTCGCGCTGGCGGGCAGCTACTTCCTGTCTCGCCTCATCGATGTGCGCATGCGCATGGGCGTGAACTACGGATGCGAGAAGATCCGTTTCCCTGCGCCGGTGCCTGTCGGCCGGCGAGTGCGTGCGCATGGCGAGATCGCGAGCGTTGCCCCGGTCGATGGCGGCGGCGTTCATGCCGTCATCCGGGTCACCGTCGAGATCGAAGGCGGTGAGCGCCCTGCGTGTGTCGCGGACACCGTGTCACGCTATTACTTCTGAGTCTCATATGGGGGCGTCCTCGGGACGCCGCCCATGCCGCCTTTCCTCCCGTCCCTTTGCGCCGAATTCTTCTCATCCTTGTCGCTCGATAGTCCGGTCGGACGATGAGAACTGAGACAGGGTCTTCTACCTTAGAGGTACGCGGTCGACGAATGACAGTACGTTGCGGCCGCGGCGGTCGCGATTCACGACACTGGCGCGGATATGTGCACCTCTCGTCGCCCAACTGGCCGCGTCGCACGCACATCACGATTTCTAAGCACAGAGGCTCATGCAATGCTTATCGAGAGTCAAACCCTGCTCGAAGAGCGGAAACCTACGCCGACCGTCGGCGACCAGACCTACTCGTTGACCCACCTCCAGCGACTTGAGGCCGAGAGCATCGACATCATGCGAGAGGCCGTCTCCGAATCGGAAAATCCGGTCATGCTCTACTCGATCGGCAAGGACAGTTCGGTGCTGCTCCATCTGGCGATGAAAGCCTTCTATCCCTCGAAGCCGCCGTTCAAGCTTTTGCATGTCGACACGACATGGAAATTTCGCGACATGTACAAGTTTCGCGATCAGATGGTGGAAAAGCTCGGGCTTGAACTGCTGACTTACCGGAACCCGGAGGCGATCGAGCGCAACATCAATCCGTTCGATCACGGATCGGCGCTCCATACGGATATCTGGAAGACGCAGGGCCTCAAGCAGGCGCTCGATAAGTATGGCTTCGATGCCGCTTTCGGCGGCGCTCGCCGTGATGAGGAAAAGTCGCGGGCAAAGGAGCGGATCTTCTCCTTCCGCACGGCGCAGCATCGCTGGGATCCGAAAATGCAGCGGCCGGAGCTCTGGCGACTGTATAACGCGCGCAAGAGCAAGGGCGAAAGCATGCGCGTATTTCCGATCTCAAATTGGACCGAGCTCGATATCTGGCAGTACATCTATCTCGAGAACATCCCGCTCGTGCCGCTTTACTTTGCGGCGCAGCGTCCGGTCGTGGAGCGAGACGGCATGCTGATCATGGTCGACGACGATCGTCTTCCGTTGCGCCCGGGTGAGAAGCCGATGATGAAGAGCGTTCGTTTTCGCACGCTTGGCTGCTATCCGCTCACGGGTGCCGTGGAAAGCGAAGCGACATCGTTGACGCAGATCATTCAGGAAATGCTGCTCACGAAAACGTCGGAGCGCCAGGGGCGACTCATCGACCACGACTCCAGCGGGTCGATGGAAAAGAAAAAGCAGGAGGGGTATTTCTAATGGCACACGTATCCGGTCTGATTGCAGAAGACATCGAGAAATACTTGCAGGTGCATCAGCAAAAGAGCCTTTTGCGATTCATTACCTGCGGCAGCGTCGACGACGGCAAGAGTACGCTGATCGGCCGGCTGCTCTACGAGTCGAAGATGCTCTTTGAAGACCAGCTCGCAGCGCTGGAGTCCGATTCGAAGAAGGTCGGCACACAAGGTGGCGACCTCGATTTCGCGCTATTGGTCGACGGCCTGGCGGCGGAGCGCGAGCAGGGAATCACCATCGACGTCGCGTATCGATTCTTTTCCACGGACCGTCGCAAGTTCATCGTGGCGGACACGCCGGGCCACGAGCAATACACGCGCAATATGATTACCGGCGCGTCGACGGCCGATGTGGCGATCATGATGATCGACGCGCGCAAGGGCGTACTCACGCAAACCCGCCGTCACAGCTATTTGATCTCGCTCATCGGCATCCGGCACGTCGTGCTGGCGATCAACAAGCTCGACATGGTGGATTACTCGCAGGAAGTGTTCGATCGAATCGTTGCGGAGTATCGGGAGTTCGGCAAGCAGATCGGCATCGAAACGTTCCTGGCGATCCCGATGTCGGCGCTCAAGGGCGACAACATCACCGAGCGCAGCGATCACACGCCGTGGTATCACGGTCCGACGCTGATGGACTTCCTGGAGTCGGTGGAGGTCGACAACGATCTGGCGCAACGTGGCCCGTTCCGCATGCCCGTGCAATGGGTCAACCGACCCAATCTCGATTTCCGTGGCTTTTCCGGCCGCGTGGTAGGCGGCACCATCGAACCGGGCGCACGGGTGAGGGTGCTGCCGTCGGGACGGGAGAGCACGGTCGACCTCATCGTTACCCGCGACGGCAATCTCGGGCGCGCGGTGGCGGGGCAGTCCGTAACGATTACGTTGAAGGACGAGATCGATATCAGCCGGGGCGATGTCCTGACGGTCAGTGCGTCGCCCGCACCGGTCGCCGATCAGTTCGAGGCCAACGTCGTCTGGATGAGCGACGAAGCCATGCTGCCGGGGCGGCCGTATCTGATGAAAATCGGTGCGCGCACGGTTGGCGTAACGATCGCCGTACCCAAATACAAAATCAACGTCAACACGCTTGAGCACCTCGCTGCAAAAACGCTTGAACTCAACGAGATCGGCGTGTGCAACCTGCATTTGGATCAAGCCATCGCGTTCGATCCATACCGCGAAAACCGCGACATGGGCGGGTTCATCATTGTCGACAGGCTCACCAATGCGACGGTGGGCGCGGGCATGTTGCACTTCGCGCTGCGCAGGTCACAGAACATTCACTGGCAGGCGATCGAAGTCAACAAGGAGGCCCACGCGCAGTTGAAGGGCCAGACACCGGCTGTCGTGTGGTTCACGGGGCTGTCCGGCGCAGGAAAGTCGACCATCGCCAACCTCGTCGAAAAGAAGCTGCACGCCCTGGGTCGCCACACCTATCTGCTCGATGGGGACAATATCCGCCATGGCCTGAACAAGGACCTCGGATTCACCGAAGCGGATCGTGTCGAGAACATCCGTCGTGTGGGCGAGGTGTCCCGTCTCATGGTCGACGCCGGGCTTCTGACGCTGGTTTCGTTCATCTCTCCGTTCCGGGCCGAACGCGAGATGGCTCGCAGTCTCGTGAGTCCGGGAGAGTTTGTCGAGGTGTTTATCGATACCCCGCTGTCCGTTGCGGAACAGCGCGATCCCAAGGGGCTGTACAAGAAAGCCCGACGTGGCGACCTGAAGAACTTCACGGGTATCGATTCGCCCTATGAGGCGCCGGAGAATCCCGAGCTTCGTGTGGACACCACAAAGATGGCCCCGGAGGATGCAGCCGAGAAGATCGTGCAGTTCCTGCAGGCACGAGGGCTGCTCGAGCGGGCGGGTACTGCGTAAAACTCTCTATGGTTTGGCCGAGGGCGTCGGAGTAGCCTGAGCTCCCTGCAAACGGCGAGGGCTTGCCTTCATTGGCAAGCCCAAAAAACGATAGAGAGCGCGATGTACAAAGGTCTCGAGTTTGACTTCAAGAACGTGCGAGCGGTAGTGACAGGCGGAACGTCCGGCATTGGCAATGCGACGGCAAGGGCGCTACTGAACGCCGGCGCGTCGGTGCTGGTTACCGGTACCTCCGCCACGGCGCAAGCCTATGGCGAGGTGATCGACGGTTTTGAGTACCGGCAGCTGGATCTCGGCGACAGCGCGTCGATTCAGGCATTCGTCGAGAGTGTCGGTGCGGTCGATGTCCTCGTGAACAATGCCGGCCGGATCATGCCCGACGCGTCGTTCGGTCAGGCAGTTCAGGTCAACCTGAACGCCGTGTACGAGATCAGCGCGGGTTTATGGCCTCGTCTGAAACAGAGTACGGCGCCGGGCGGTGCGGCGATCGTCAACATTGCTTCGATGATGTCTTACTTCGGCAGTCCCCATTTGCCGGGATACGGCGCTGCAAAGGCAGGCGTGGTGCAACTGACGAAGACGTTGGCGGCCGGCTGGGCAAAGGATGGTATTCGAGTCAATGCCGTTGCCGCCGGAAGTGTTGCGACGGCAATGACGGCGGAGTACGCGAACGATCCGCACTGGCAACAGGTGGTATCCGGTAAGACGCCACTGGGGCGTTGGGCCAGCCCGGAGGAGATTGCCGCGCCGATTCTGTTTCTTTGCTCGGGCGCCAGCAGTTTCGTCACCGGCCATACGCTTGTGGTGGACGGTGGCTATTCGATTATCGATTAAAAAAATAGGAGGAGACGTGCTGCGCTTCAAGGACAAGGTAGTGCTCGTCACCGGTGCCGGATCCGGCATTGGTTATGCGACGGCTGAACGTATTGCCCAGGAGGGCGGAAAGCTCCTTCTGGCAGATATCAACGCCGACGCGCTGCGCCGCGCGGGCGATGCCATTCAGGCGGCACACGCAACGGAATACGGCACCTTCGTATTCGATGCGTCCGACATGGGCGGCACACGCGCAATGGTCAAGGCTGCCGCAGCGCATTTCGGACGCCTCGACGTACTCTGCAACATCGCCGGCATCGCCGGCGGGTGGCACACGCACGAGATGCCCGAAGCGGATTACAAACGCATGATGGCAATCAACGTCGACGGCGTGTTTGCCTGTTGCCAGGAAGCGATCCCTCACTTGATCGAGTCGAAAGGCAACATCGTCAATATGGCCTCGGCTTCATCGAAACAGGGGCAACCGTACACCGCCGCGTACTGTGCGTCCAAAGCCGCAGTCGTGGCCATTACGCGTTGCCTCGCGGTCGAGTATGCGGGCAACGGTGTGCGCGCCAATGCAGTGTGCCCGGGGGGCGTCAATACCAACATCCATCACACCATCCAGTTCCCGAAAGACGCGGACGCGAAGATGATGGAAAAGCTCTATCCGTTGTTTCCGATTGCGGAGCCGCACGAGATCGCAGCTGCGATTGCGTATCTGGCTTCAGATGAGGCGCGATACGTCACCGGCGTTGATTTCTCGATCGACGGTGGCCAGACGGTGTCGTAAGTCCGACGCACGATAACGCAATTGGGATGCACACAAGTATGAGTAAATCGTTTTCGCATTTGCTGTCGCCCGGTCGGATTGGCAGCATGGAGCTCCGGAACCGCATTTTCATGTCGCCGATGGGGTCCAACCTGGCGGAGCCGGACGGATTTTGTGGGGATCGTCTCGCGCAATATTATGCGGCCCGCGCCAAAGGAGGCGCCGCAATGGTCATCATGGGATCCGTGGGCGTGGCCTACCCTCGGGGCTCGGGTAATCAGATGCAGGTGGCGATCTCCGACGACAAATACATTCCTGGCCTGGCAAAGGTTGCCGAGGCGGTGCACGCGCATGGCTGCAAGATCGCTGTCCAATTGCAGCACGCCGGGGCGATCGCGGTGAACGAACCGCTGCGCGGCATGCCGTTGCTCGTGCCTTCGACACCGACGCAAAAAGACTTCGATTGGCCGGTAGATCTCACGCCGCAAGAAAACAAGGACATGTTCGAAGTGTTCTTTCAGCCGGGGGTGAAGATCGAGTACCAGGAGGCGAGCGAGGACGACATCGAATGGTTGATCGACGCGTTCGCCGAAGCAGCGGTGCGCGCCAAAGCTGCGGGCATCGATGGGGTCGAAATCCACGCAGGCCACGGTTACATCCTCTCCGCATTCCTGTCCCCGTCGAGCAACAAGCGCACCGACCGGTGGGGCGGCACGCTCGAGAACCGCGCCCGATTGCTCGTCGAGATCGTGCGTCGCATTCGCACCGCGGTAGGGCCGGATTACCCCGTTTGGTTCCGGATCGATGGCGTCGAGCATCTGAAGAACGACGGCATTACGATCGACGACGCGATCGCAGCCACCAAGCTGGGCGTCGCGGCCGGCGCCGATGCCGTGCACGTGACGATGTATGCGGACGCCAGCAAGGGCATCAGCTTCACGGAAGCGCATACGGTCCAGCAGCCCGGCAAATATGTCCCCTATGCGGCAGCCATCAAGGCGAACGTCGACGTGCCGGTGATTACGGTCGGCCGTGTTGAGCCGGAGTTGGCCGACGCCTATATTGCGCAGGGGAAGTTCGATTTCCTGGCGATGGCCCGCAAGCTGCTGGCGGACGATGAATTGCCGAACAAGCTCATGGCCGGCCGCCCCGACCTGATTCGGCCGTGTATCTATTGCTACACCTGCATCAGCCAGATTTTCCTCGGCTCGCACACGCGATGCGCTGTCAACGCGCGTACCGGGTTTGAACAGACCACCGGTATCGAACCTGCCGCGAGCCGCAAGAAGGTGATGGTGATCGGCGGTGGGCCGGCAGGCATGGAGGTCGCGCGGGTCGCAACGCTGCGCGGACATGACGTGCAAGTGTTCGAGGCATCCGATCGTCTCGGAGGGACCGCATTCTTCTCCTCGATCGTCTATCCGGAGAACGGGAAGCTGATCGACTATCTGCAAGCCCAACTGCACGAACTGGAGATTCCGACACACCTGCAAACGCGTGTGACGCCGGAACTCGTTCGCGGCATGAAGCCGGACGCCATCGTGGTGGCAACCGGTGCACGCCGTGCTTCGGTGAAGGTGCCGGGTTACGACCTTGCGCATGTGTTGAGCGGGGACGAACTGCGCGAGATGGTCACAGGCAAGCTGGGCGCGTCGGTCAAACGCAAGCTCAATCTTCGCTGGCGCCTGATGATCAACACGGGAAAGCGCATTGGCCTGCTCAACAACAATCGTGTCATCAACAAGCTCAGCGAGCGGTTTCTTCCTCTGGGAGAACATGTCCTGATCTATGGCGGTGGTCTCGTGGGCGTCGAGGTCGCGGAGTTTCTCGCGGAGCGTCATCGGAAAGTGACGCTGATCGAACCGGGGCCGGCCTTCGGCAAGGAACTGATGATCGTTCGCCGGTGGCGGATCATGGACTCCCTTCGCAAGCTGGGGGTTCGAATGCTCAAGGAGTGCGAGCTGATCGAGATCAAGCCGGGCAAGGCGTCCTATCGAACCGGCAACGGACAGATTCAGACGATTCGCGCCGACACGGTGATCATGGCGCTGGGCGCGGAGCCGAGCGGTTCAGAGCTGACCGAGCACATGAAGGCGATCTGCAGCGAAGTGCACTGCGTTGGCGATGCCGACGAGTTGGGCTACATCGAAGGTGCCGTGCGCAACGGGCATCGCGTAGCGCGCGCAATCTAACGGCGGACGGACAATGACCACAGACGACAAAGCGAGCGCAAGTCTGCGCGATAGCAACAAGGCTATTTTCGCAACCATGCTCGGGCACCTGGGCCGCAAGGAATTCGATCAGTTTGAGTCGTACCTTGCAGACGACGTGTATCAGGACTGGCCGTATCTGCCGATCCCCAACATGGACAGCAAAATCGTGGGGAATCGAAAACTCCGCGAATTCATCGAGGCCGGAACCCAGGCGTTCGATCCCTATGCATACGAGATCAGCCAGTACTACGACATGGCGGATCCGTCGACCCTGATCGTCGAGTACACCTCGCATACCACGTACCACCCAACGGGCAAACCCTACAGCAACGCTTATCTGGGCATTCTGCGGTTCGCGCAAGGCAAAGTGACCTATTGGCGAGAGTATTTGAATCCGCTCATCATCAAGGAAAGTCTGATGGGTGACTTTGAAAAGCCGGTGAAGACATCATGAGCGAACGAGCTTTGGAGACGCATGCAGTGGCAGCGCTCGATCGGCTATGCGCGATCGAAGCGATTCGCGTGTTGAAGGCGCGCTACTTTCGTTACGTGGACACAAAGGATCGTCAAGGCCTTGCCTCGCTGTTTGCCGAGAACGCAGCGCTCGACATGAGCGAAGCCGCAGGGGGCGAAGCCGACAAGTCCGCCATCGTCAAGGGCGCCGCCGAGATCGCAAACTTCATTCTTGCGGCGACCGAAGGCGCGACAACCGTCCATCTCGGTGGCATGCCGGAGATCCATGTCCTTTCCCCGACGTCCGCTTCAGCCGTTTGGGCCATGACCGACCATTTGCGATGGCCCGATGAATTCGCCATGCCGTTTCATCGAATGACCGGACACGGTCATTACCACGACACCTATGTGCGTGTGCACGGCGAGTGGCGGATCCAGTCGTCCAAGCTCACGCGTTTGCGTGTCGACGTCGTGTAGTGATCCGACGTTCTTTCCTGTGGCTAACCTATGGCTAACGTCTACGCGCTCGACGGCGTGATCCCGGTCGTGGCCTCCGACGCATTTGTGCATCCATCCGCGGTGTTGATTGGTGACGTGATCATCGGGCGGCGATGCTACATCGGTCCGACCGCCTGTTTGCGCGGGGATTTCGGCCGCGTCGAAATCAAGGACGGGGCGAACGTTCAGGATGGCTGTGTGCTGCACGGCTATCCGGAGACCGACACCGTCGTCGAGGAGGGCGGACATATCGGCCACGGGGCGATTTTGCATGCCTGCCGGATCGGGCGAAACGCGCTGATCGGGATGAATGCCGTCGTCATGGATGGTGCTGTTGTCGGAGAGCACAGCATTGTCGCGGCCATGAGCCTCGTGAAAGAGGGCGCCAATGTGGCGGCACGTACGCTGGTGGCCGGAATGCCGGCTCGCGTGGTACGGGCGCTGACGGATGAGGAGTTGGCGTGGAAGACCGACGGCACTTCGCTTTACGAGGACCTGGCGCAGTTGTGCCGGCGCTCCCTCGTGGCCACGACACCGTTGGCGTCGGTGGAACGGGATCGGCCTCGAATCGATGTGGGGCGGGCGATTCCGTTGCATCTGATCAAAGCGATGAGGGCCAGAGGAACCCAGCCGTGAAGACCATTGTGATTGTCGGCGCAGGGTTTAGCGGAACGGCGTTGGCCGTGAATTTGCTCAGGATGGCGACGCCGGGTTCCGTTCAGCTCGTACTGGTCAACCGCTCAGGGGCGCAGGCACGTGGCGTGGCTTACGGGACACGCAGCGCGAAGCACATTCTGAATGTGCCTGCCGGCAATATGAGTGCGCTAACGGATCACCCGGGGCACTTTTTCGAATTCTGCGCACGGACCGATCCGCTGGTTCGCCCCGAGTCTTTCGTTTCGCGGGAACGTTACGGCAGCTATCTGGCGTGGCTGCTCGATCGGTCTGCGCTGGGCAAGCAGCAATACCTCACACGCATCGAGGCAGAGGTCGACGCCATCGCACCGACCGCAAGCGCCGCTGGTGCGCCACGATGGCGCGTCCAACTGAGTGGCGCACGTGTCGTCCTCGCGGACGAGGTGGTTCTCGCAGTAGGCAATTTCCCGCCACGCAATTTCCCGGTGCCGAATCAGGCCTTTTATGACAGTCGGCGCTACATACGCGATCCGTGGTCGCCCGGCGCGCTCGACGCGATTCCCGCCGACGCGGGGGTATTGCTGCTGGGAACGGGGCTGACGGCCATCGATGTGGCTAACGTGCTGGCGCGTGCCGATGGTCGCAGGAAGTGTTATGCCGTTTCCCGACGCGGGCTGCTGCCTCAGCCCCATCGTTGCATTCGCCCCGGACGAACCCCCGAGGCGGGTGACGGTCTGCGGCGTGCGATGGGCAGCGATGTGCGCACTTACGTCAGGGCGATTCGCGCAACGATCCGACATGCCCGCGAAACGGGGGCCGACTGGCGCGATGTGCTCGGGTCCCTGCGTGCGCACACGCCGAGCCTCTGGGCTTGCCTTTCCCTGAAGGAAAAGCGGCGATTCCTGCGTCATGTCCAGCCGTTCTGGGACGTTCACCGTCATCGGCTCGCTCCCGAAGCGCATCTGTACTTTCACGGCGCTTTGCACGCAGGCGATATCGCCCTGATTCGGGCGCGCGTGCTGGACTATCGGGTGTTCGAGCGAGGGATCCAGGTCACTATCCGACGCAGAGGCGTCGCCGAACCGGAGACGCTTTCGGTCGAGTATGTCGTGAACTGCACGGGCCCGACATCCGATTTGCGAGCGATCGACGATCCTCTGTTTGTGCAGTTGCGAAGCGATGGTTTGTTGCGCTCGGATGCGCTCGGACTGGGGCTTGAAGTCGACGGCCGCTACCAGTGCCTGGGGCAAACGCTCGCACCTGTCGAAGGTCTTCGATATCTGGGGCCGCTTCTCAAGGCGCGGTACTGGGAGGCAACTGCGGTGCCGGAACTTCGCGTGCACGCGCAGGCGCTCGCGCGCGAGTTGCTGGCCGACACGTGAGGGGGCCCGTGACTGGTGCCGTAACAGGTACCGTGATCCGGCGGGCGGGGTGGCACCTGTCAGGTTCGTCGCCTGGCCTCGGCGGGCATTCGCCGTCAGTTTTCCCAGGGATGCGCGAGCCCGGGATCGGTCTCGGAGATCAGGCGTTTGAGCAGATGTTTCAGCGAAGCGGCCTCGATCTGACCGATTTTCTCGACAATGCCGTCCTCGATGGCCTTCGCGGCGGCAATCAACCGTAGCGTCAGATTGCGGCCGGCGTCGGTAAGCTCGCAGGTGGCCGCTGTGCCTTCGCCGTCAACACTCAGTAATCCGCGTGCCTGCAACGCCGACGTGACCTGGGTCGTGATGTGATAGCCGGTGTATGAAAAGCGCCGGTTGATCTCCTCGACGCTTCTGCCGCCTTTCAGACTGAGAAGGGTGAGTGCGAAGTACTCGGTGTCGTCGATGCCGTTTTGCACGAGGTGTTCGCGCATTTGCGCATAGAACTGAAAATGCGCGCGAGCCAGCAGGTAGCCGAGGAAGTCTTCACCAAACGCCACATTGTCCGGACTGCTGCGCTCTGCCGGCAGCCGGAAGGGTTGCGGCTTGCGGGTCGCCAGGGCGTACTTGCCTGCGTGAAAGACCAGCGGCGGGGCGTCGGTGTGTTCGAAGGCGAGGACCTCCCCGACGAAAATGATGTGATCGCCGCCGTCGTAGCGCACGGCGGTCTTGCACTGCAAGCGCGCGCAACAATCGTCGAGCAGGGGGATTCCGCCCGTGCCGGCTTGCACAGGCAGGCCATTGAACTTGTCTTCGCCGCTCTTCGCAAATCGATTGGAGAGCGCTTCCTGCTGATCCGAGAGGATATGCACGGCCCAGTACTCGCTGGCTTCGAAAGCCGCCAGACTGCGCGCTGAGCGCGCAATGCTCCATAGCACCATGGGCGGATCGAGCGATACCGAATTGAAACTGTTCGCTGTCATGCCCACCGGCTCGCCGTCGGGGGAGACGGTCGTAATGATCGTGACCCCGGTCGTAAAACTCCCCAATGCATTCCGGAATGCCTTCGGATCGATGGCTGTTTTCTCGCTCACGTGTCGTTCCTGTTGTCGATGTCTGGCGAAGCCGCCGTATTGGGTGGCGGGACGCATTGACGTTGACGTTCAGTCTAGGTTTGCGTGTTTTCCGACTCATCGTCCGATAGGACTAACCGGGCACGCAGGGCACGCAAGTAGTCCGCTCAGACGACGCCACCGACGACGAGCGTTCATACACTTGCGCATGAATGCGCGATGCAAGGTCGTGGCGTTGTGGGGGGCGTACGGTCGCTATGTCGTTACGTTGCTACGTCGTTACCTCGTTATGCCGTAAGGGTGTAGGCGTCGGGCGAATCTCTGGAGCGAGGTTGGATAGCGAGGTTGGATATGGCGACACGAGGGGCAGACCTGAGGGAACTGGTTGATCGCTGGTTGCCGCCGGGCGAAGTGGGGAGTGTCCGCGTGGCGCGATTCGGCAGGACGCCGGCAGGACGCGTTCGCTTCGTGCTCATCGAAATATCGCGCTCCGGCGGCACGGTGGGGTTGTACTTCTTTCGCCAACCGAACCGGACCTGGGGCCTTGCTCCCCCGATACCGCCACGACCGGCGATGCGGCTCGCGTACACCGGCGCGCGCGCATTCAATGCCACGGATATCGCGAAATCCGTGTAGTCCGACCAGACGATGACGGGGTGCGGCCGGTCGCGGAACATCGGAAAACGACAAGGAGCGCGGCGACTGAATTCGCCGTTTCACTAACGACGACGCAATCTATCCATGAGCATCCCGAGAGGCAGTTACGTCAAAACGCCGTCTGGTATTGACCTCCACTATTACGACGTGGGCAGCGGATCGCCGGTGATTTTCATCCATGGAAGTGGTCCCGGCGCCAGCGGGTACAGCAACTTCAAGGGCAACTATCAGGAATTCGCCGACCATGGGCACCGCGTCATCGTGTTTGATTTACCCGGATACGGCCTGTCGTCCAAACCGGCCGACGCTGAATACGTGCTGGACTTCTTCGTCGACGCGCTCAAGGCGTTGCTCGACTCGCTCGGTATCGGGCGTTGTGCGCTCGTGGGGAACTCGCTGGGCGGCGCTGTCGCCATCAAGTATGCCGTGGATCGTCCCGACGCCGTGACGCATCTGGTGTTGATGGGGCCGGGCGGTCTGGAAGCCCGTGAGCGATATTTCGAGATGGAAGGCATTCAGCGAATGATGAATGACTTCGCAATGGACAAGCTCGATCGCGACGGCATGCGACGCCTGCTCTCGATCCTCGTCCACGATCCCCGACATGTCACCGAAGCGCTGTTGTCGGAGCGAGTCCCCGTGTGCGCCACGCAGCCGAAAACCGTGCTGTCCACAATGCGCGTGCCTGACCTGACGGACCGGTTGTCCGAAATCCAATGCCCGGTCCTCGGCTTCTGGGGAAGCAACGACAAGTTCTGTCCTGCCGACGGTGCGCTGAAAGTGCTGCGCGAGTGTGCGAACGCCCGCTTCGTTCTCGTGAATCAATGTGGCCACTGGGTCATGGTCGAGCACAGCGATCTGTTTAATCGCACGTCTCTGGAGTTTCTCGCAAATGACTGAAACCTCTGTGCAGTCCGAGCGCACCCGTGTCCTCGGTGACGAGCTCTATGCCGCATTGCGCGCGCGCGCCACGATCGAGCCGTTGACGTCCCGATATCAAGGGCTCTCGGTTGAAGACGCCTATCACATCTCATTGCACTTGCTCGAGCGGCGTCTGGCCGACGGGGAGACGATTGTCGGGAAGAAGATCGGGGTGACGAGCAAGCCCGTGCAGGAAATGCTCGACGTCCATCAGCCGGATTTCGGCTTTCTCACCGATGCCATGCAGTACGCCGACGGCGCAGTCATCAGCCTGGGGGCGTCGGGGTTGATTCAACCCCGTGCGGAAGGGGAGATCGCCTTCATCCTGAAGGAGGACCTGACGGGCTCGAACATCACTCGACAGGATGTCCTCGATGCGACCGACGCCGTTGCGGCTTGCTTCGAGATCGTCGACTCGCGCATTCGTGATTGGAAGATCCGAATCCAGGACACGGTGGCCGACAACGCTTCGTGCGGGGTCTTCACCCTGGGGCCGGAACGCGTTGCGCCATCGACAGTGGACCTCGCCGTCGCGCAAATGCGGGTGAGTGTCAATGGGAAGCCCGCGTTCACGGGATTCGGCTCTGCCGTACAGGGCCATCCTGCCGAAGCCGTGGCGTGGCTCGCCAATACCCTTGGACGGTTCGGCATTCCGTTTCGCAAGGGCGAGATCATTCTTTCGGGTTCGCTCGTGCCACTGATTCCAATTCAGGCCGGAGATCGGTTCGATCTCGAGGTGGATGGCATCGGACGGGCGTCGGTCGCCTTTGTCGAGTAAAACGCGACTGCCCCCGGCTCGGCACCGGGGACGAGCGTTTGTCTGGTTTCCGCTCACCGCAGGCCTTCGGTGAGCGTCTAAGAGGAGTTTGCTTTGGAGCATCTCGTGAAAACTGATGCGTTGTCCGGCGATGTCTGGAACAACTTCTGTGATGCGCTCAAGCGCGCGGGCGAGCAAATACTGCGCGCTGATGCCCCTAGTGATCCGTTGACGCGGGCAGAAGGATTTCGCTACCTGAGTCGCCTGACGCGCATCGCCCTGGAGATGCAGGTGGAAGCGGGGAGCCCGGAATTTCCCTCGTTCATGGTGCCTTCGCATGAAACGGCCAAAATCGGCGCGGATAACCCCGACAACTATTACCAGGTGGCGCTCATCAGCGGCGAGTACGAGTACCGCGTGAGTGGGAATCGGGGGGACATTCAGAACATCAACTTCAGTACCAAGCGCGGGGGGTATGACACCAACGGCAAGCTGGTGCTGAGTGGCCTGATCGAGGCCAAACACATGCACTTCGAGCCGGACGGGAGTTTCGAGCTCATCCTCTCGAAGCACGAACGCCCGGGCAACTGGCTGCGACTGACGGCGGACACCAGCCAACTATTGGTCCGGCAATATCTGCCGCGTCGGCGTGAGCAAACCCCCGCGCGCATCAGTATCGCGAGAATCGATCCGACGCATGCGAGTCCGGCGGCGCTTGACCCGGCCAAGTTCGAGAAGCAGTTGGTCAATGCGGCCAATTTCGTCGGAAACACCGCCCGCATGTTCGGGGACTGGGCGCACAGCTATGTGGCGAAGGTCAATACGCTCCCGCCTGCCGACCAGGCGCTGTGTCAGTCCGTCGGCGGCGACCCGAACATTTTCTACTACCACGCGTACTGGAAGCTCGGTGCGCATGAAGCCCTCGTGATTCGCGTGCCGCGCATCCCCGAGTGCGATTACTGGAACTTCGTCATCCAGAACTACTGGATGGAGTCGCTCGACTTCCGATACTTCAACGTTTGCGTGAACAAAGAGACGGCGACGTACGACGCCGATGGCGGCGTGACGATCGTCGTCGCAGCGCGCGACCCGGGCGTTCCCAACTGGATCCATACCGCAGGACATGAACTCGGCACGATGTGCTTTCGCTGGATCGGCGCCAGCGAACATGTCCATCCGGTCACGGAAGTCGTTGCGGTCAACACGTTAAAAAAACAAGAGGCCTGAGCCATGTCGTCAATTATCGATATTCATTTCCTGCTGGACGCGGCGGTGCAGCGCAGCAACGGGCTGAATGACTTTGGAGACCCGAGCTTCCTGCCCGCGCTCGAGCGACTCGTTCATTCCATCAACGCAGAAGGAAAGCTGTCGGAAAACGGTGCCGCAATATTCACCGAGCGCCTGATCGAGAGTCTGGCGTCTCGTCTTGCGCTGGAGTCGCATCTCAAGCGCCATCCGGAAATTCTCCAGGAGGAGCTGAAGCAGCCGGTGTTCATTATCGGCTTGCCTCGCACGGGAACCACGATGCTGCACCGTGTGCTGGCGCGAGACCGACGTTTTTACACGCCGCTGTGGTGGGAGGTCCGTTTTCCCGCACCGTTGGGACCGACGCCTTCGGAAGGAGAAGATCCTCGCGTGGCGCTCGCCAAGTCCGAGGTCAAGATGATGCTCGAAGCGATGCCCGAGTTGCTGACCATGCATCCGCTCGACGCCGAGCTCCCCGATGAGGAAGTCGTGCTGATGGAGCATTCGTTTCTGAGCGCGATGTACGCCTACGCCAATATTCCGACCTACACGGAATGGCTCGGCAAGCAGGATCAGACACCGGCATACCGCTACCTCAAGCGACAGCTTCAGTTTCTTCAGTGGCAGAAGCGCCGGCGAGGGGAGGTGGCGCAACGATGGATTCTCAAGGCGCCGCACCACACCCATGCCATGGACGTTCTGTTCAAGGTCTTCCCCGACGCGAAGGTGATTCAGACGCACCGGGACCCGCTCGAGACGATTCCGTCCATGAGCAGCTTTGCGCACACGATCTGGCGCGTCTATAGCGATCAGGCCGATCCGCGCGAAGCGGCGGCGCTTTGGTCCGCAAAGTTCGCGAAAGGCCTTCGGGACGCGATCGGGGTTCGCGACAAGTTGCCGGCGGACCGCTTCCTCGACGTCTGGTATCTCGATGCGGTCGCCAAGCCGTTGGAGGTTGCCCGGACCGTTTATCCGTTCATCGGGATGACGCTTACCGACGAAGCCGAGAAAAGCATGTCCGAATGGATCGGGCAGAGCAGCCGGGACAAGCGGGCCCCGCACGACTATTCGCTCGAAAAAATGGGGTTGACCCGGTCGAAACTGGAGAGCGATTTCGATGAATACCGTCAGCGCTACATCCTTCCAAGAAAAGTGATGAGCGCAGGCGCAAACCCGTAAGTCTCTCGCAGGAACAGGAGGATATGACATGTTGTTGAACAACAAAGTGGTCGTGATTTCAGGCATCGGCCCCGGTCTCGGCATCAAGCTGGCGATCGAGGCCGCGCGCGAAGGTGCTGCCGGTGTGGTGCTGGCGGCGCGCAGCGCGGAAAAGCTCGACGCGGCCGAGCGTCGCATTCGGGAAGCCGGTAGCGACGTGGCGATCTTGAAGGTGCCGACCGATATCACGCAGCGCGAGCAATGCCGGAATCTCGTGAGTAAGACGGTGGATCGCTTCGGCAGAATCGACAGCCTCGTCAACAGCGCCTACAACCCGGGCAACGTGATGGGCTCGCTCGAATCATCGGGCACCGAAGGCTGGGATGCCATCTTCGAGACGAACGTGTTCGGGACGATGAACCTGGCACTGGAGGCCTCGGTGCCCATGAGTCAACAGAAGTCCGGCGCCATGGTGATGATCAATTCCCTGGTCACGCGCAAGCCGTTGGTCGGACAGGCGGGTTACGCGATCTCCAAGGGGGCGCTTGGGGTGGCCGTGAAGTACCTGGCCAAAGAGCTCGGGCCCAAGGGGATTCGTGTGAACTCGGTATCGATGGGCTGGATGTGGGGTTCCCCGGTCGAGGGTTACATGCGTGCGGTCGAAGCGGAACGGCATATTTCCGTCGAAGATCAGGTCGCGCAGGTGGCCGCGAACATCCCGCTGGGGCGCATTCCAACGGACGACGATTGTGCCAAAGCGGCGCTGTTCCTCGTCTCCGATTATGCAAATGCAGTGACCGGCGCGTGGCTGGACGCGAACGGTGGCGAATTTATGGCGGCTTGACGCATGGGAGACTCTGCAATGAGCGATTCAAAGAATAAAGTCACGTCGGTACGTGTCGAGATCGATGCCCCGGCATCGTTTGTCTGGGACATTCTCGTTGACCTGCCCCGCTACCGGGAATGGAATCCGTACACGGTACGTGTCGAGTCCTCCCTGAAGGTCGGCGACGAGGTGCACCTGTACATTGCCAATCCGGCCGATGCGAACAACGACATTCACGTGCTTGAACATCTCGTCGCGTTCGAACCGTCGCGGCTTCTCGCGTGGGAGCAGCGCCCCACGCCGGAGAACGCAGACGCGGCCTATCGCGAGCAGGTTCTCGAAGTCCTTGACGATGGTCGCTGCGCGTATCACACCAGCGATCAGTTTCTCGGCCCGAATGCCGAGAAAATCATGAACCAGTTCGGCGATTGGGTGAAGGGTGGTTTCGACGGGATTGCACGCGGACTGAAGGCACACGCCGAATCCCTCTACAAGACGAGCACGGCGAGCACGGCAAGTCACCGTTGAGCGTTGCGTTCGGCCTGAAGCAAAGGGTATCGATCAGTCGATACCCTTTGTGTTGGTTGGCCTGAGGGTTGACGGGGCTTGTCTGTCCCATTCCCCGACGTGCTCCGGCATTAGTCGAGTGGCGTGACGCTGCCCAGCAGGAGTCGCACCAGGGATGTCTGGCGTGTCACACCCGTCTTCGCAAAGATCGAGCGCAAGTGCGCGCGAGCGGTGTTCTTTCTGATGTCCAGCTGGTCGGCCGCTTCATCCAGTGTCATCCCGTCGGCCAGAAGCAGCGCGAGCGAGGCCTCTGCCGGCGTCAGCTCGAAGAGTTGCTGGATAACGTCGCGTGAGGCCATCGACTTCTGTTCCGGATCCCGGATGAAAACCGTCACCGCGGGGCGGTGTCGACCCTCGGCCCATTCGCTCAAAGGGTTGGCGCGAACGGCAATGCCCAGTTTTGCGCGCGCCGACGGGCGAGCGATCGAGATGGCCTGGCCAATGCCCGATGCGGAGCTGGCATTGTCGGCGAGCGCGCGGCGAATCAGGTTTTGAAGCTGTCGGTTCTCCGGGGCATAACTGGCTTCGAGCCGGCCGCCCACGATCGACAAGCCGTCGTTTTGCCGGAGAATTTCTTCTGCCGCGCGGTTGACTCGCATGATGGCGCCCGTCTCGTCGAACACCACCGTGCCGAGCAGCATCCGGTCGATGGTCGTCGCGTACATGGTGCGTTCCGATTCGATCCGGTCCAATCGGGAATGCAGTTCGATGGCGCGCTTGATATGCGGGAGCAGGCGCTGACAAATGCTCTTGTCGGATTCCGAGAAATGGCTGCTTGCGTGAGGGCGACAAATGCGAAGGCGGCATTCCGAACCGTCCGCGGTCACCAGATCGGCGCCGATCATGTACCGGATGTCGAACGGCTCGACGAACTGCTGATAGAACTCGCTGCTCAGCCATTCCTTGGCGCCGACGATTTCGTCGACGGTGGCGATTTTGTCAGGTGGCAAACCGCTAAAAGGATCGAGCATGAATGCCGTATGCGTTGCGAACTTTCCCTTCTCCATGAATGGGCCATCGGGACCGGCGTTGACGATGAGCGCGTTCAATGTGTCGGATGCGGGCCGCAGAATCAAAGTGACCCAGTTCGCATCGAGTATGTCGCGCAGTGCGGTGAGTGCGCTCGACCATGGAAGTTTCTCGAGGCAGCCCTGATAAATGGCGCCCAACAAAGCGTCCAGCTGATCCAGGGTGAGGGGCATGTAACCTGAGGGCGTTGCACCGGATACCGAGCGCGGGAGCGGCGCCGACTCGGGAACATGCGGCATCGCGGCACAGCCATTTACGGGCGCTCGCATACCGACGCTGCCCAATTCATTATGTGCACCCATTTGAAACGTCTCCGTACGCTGCGAGCTTCTTTGGCTTGGCGTTATGACTGTCCTTCGATAGCGATACTACACGCATCCAAAGCTGATTCAACCCGTGTTGCCACCGATGCCGAGGCCACTTTGGCACGTCGGTAACCGTTGCGAGTCAGATGCAAAATTCTCAGCGCTGTGGCGCGTTACGTTGCGGGTTTGCGCGCAACGGGGATTGCGCGCAATCATCTATCACGCGCCGACGCGATAATGCGTTTCAAATTGCTCGGCGAATTTGTCGATGTCGTTCTCGGCCAGGCGATTGATGCCGCCGGCCAGACGTCGTCCGCCGCCCGTCTCGAAGCGCTGACAAAAATCGCCTGCCCCCGTTTCTCTGGTTTCGGGGACCCGAACGCTCACCGTGAAGTCGCCTGTCGAGTTGGGCGAAAGGAGGGCGAAGGCGTTGCCGGGATTTGCCTGGACCAACTCGTTGGCGAGCACGCCGATCGCCCGGCGAGCCCATGGTTCGGCGGGCAGCAGGAGGATCGTGGCCCCATCGCAGGCGCGCAGCGGACTCAGGCTGCGTGCGCGCCCCATGTCGTCTTCATATCCGGCAAATAGTCTGGCGCAGGCGTCGGAGTGTGCGGCGAAATCGCAAGGATCTTCGAAGGGAGCCATCGCCTCGGCAAGTTCTGCCGGGTGGAAATGCAGGTCGTGCACCGTTTCCCCGTAGGCGTTGTAGTTCAGGCTCACACCCAACGAGGCGAGCGTGCGGGTGGTGGCCTCCGAGAGTCCGGCTTCGGCCGCCATGGACGCCCCGATCTGCGGCAGCCCGTCGCCGAACGCGGCGGTAATGGCCCACAACCGGTAGCGATCCCGCAGATGCTCGCTGACGAGAATGCTCGTGCACACGTTTGGTGCGAGATTGATATGTGAGTGCAGAGAAGGGTGATCGGGGATGTCACCGGCAAGATGGTGATCGAAGTAGTGAACCTGCGCCCCCGCACCCAGCAATGCCACGAGCGCATCGCGGTTTGCCGCCATGGAAATGTCGAGCGCGTAGACGCAGTCCCCGACCGTTGCGGGCACCCGCTCGAGCAAATGAATGTCGCGTTTGACGCCGGTGATCAGCGTTGCGTCACCGGGTTTCGAGAGGCGAAGCTGCTGAAGTGCACACAGTCCGTCGGCATCGCCATTGAACGCGAAATAGGAAGTCATGGGTCTCCGCTTTTCTCATCTGGGATCGCACCGGTTTTTCGGGGAGCGCCTTCGATGGAAGCTCGCCCCCGCGCCGCCGACCCGCTTTGTCATTTTGCGACGTTTCGTCACTGACAACGCCACGATTGATGGTTGCCGATGGCGTCGCGCACGGCATCGTCTGTTCAGACTACGGAATCGAAGCGAGCCAACGCCTTACCGGGAAACTCCTTGTTAATCCAAATGGACGATGCTGATAGCCTCGTTCCCTGCCAAGTTTTGTCGATCAGGCGCGCGCGTTCCACAGATGGATCGCGATGAATGGATCGCGACGAGAAATGCCTGCCATTCCTCAGGGGGTTCCCGAATCTGTCGATCATGCCGGGTCGCGTCTCTTTTCATGCAGAGATATCGTCTTTCATTTCCTCTGGAGGATCCAGGTGCAAGCGAATGCGTCGGACGTAAGTGAATCGGATAACGGCGTGCTGAAAAGTACGGTGCTGGTGGCCGGACCAACGATGGTGGTATTGATTCCGATGGCTGCGGCGCCTGCCATGCCGGCGATGGCGACACACTTTGCGGCGGGAGGAGACGGCGCGCTGTTTGCGCAGATGGTGATGACCATCCCGGCGGTATTGCTCATTCTCGCTGCGCCGCTTGCCGGCATTCTTTCGGAGCGAATCGGCCGACGGGCGGTCATGCTGCTGGGATTTGCCGTCTTTGTGCTTGCGGGTAGCGCCGGTCTGTTTGTCGACAGTCCGACGGCGCTGATCGTGTCTCGCCTGCTCCTTGGCGCAGCCGGAGGTGCGATACAAACCAGCAGTCTCTCGTTGGTTGGCGACTACCCGTCGGGTGGGGCGCGCGAGCGGCTGCTCGGCTTCATGGTCGCCGGCTCATGCGTAATGGCCGTTGCTGCCCTGACCGTTGGCGGGCATATGGTGGATTCCTGGGGATGGCGAGCGCCGTTCGCACTCTATCTCGGCGGCATTCCGGTGTTCATTCTGGCGCTGTTCAGCATCAAGCCGCGCGCGTCCCAGGTGAGTCGGGAGCACAACCTGTTTGCACCGGTGCGGCTCTTGTGGCCTGTTTATCTTCTTGCCGCGATTTTCACCGTCGGCATGTTCATGCCCAGCATTCAGGGTCCGTTCTTGCTGGATCAGCGTGGCGTGCACAGCGCGGAAATTCAGGGCAGCGTTGCGGCGGCAAGTGCGGTTGTCGCGGCAATTTCGGCGTTCTGTTACGGGTTTCTGATCCGCTTCATAAGTCCGCGCAGACTGCTGATGCTGACAGCGGCGTTCTTCGGCATCGGTGCCATCGGCATGGCGAAACTGTCGGGGGCGACATCGATTGGGGCTGCCAGTGCGCTCATGGGGATCGGTTCGGGTTTCGTCGAGGCGGCCTGCGCCACCATTATCCTCGCGCGCATTCCGGAGGAGATGCGTGCGCGTGCGCTCGGCTTGCTGCTGAGTGCGATTTTCTTTGGCCAGTTCCTCAATCCCTGGGTCGTCGCCCCGCTGCGCGGTCGGTTCGGCATCGACGGCGCGTTCGTCTGGATTGGCGGCGGATTCCTGGTGCTTTCGCTGGCAATTGCCTTGGGTATGGTGCTGCGCGAGTCGTCGACCAGCGCGGTAAGGCAAGCCCACGGCGCGCCGGAGTCGTTGTAGGCATTTCCGTACGTCGTTTCACGCCTTGAGTACGGTTCGGAAGGGGTGGGTAAACCCCGTGCTTCATCTAGTCCATTCGGAGGATGGCTGGGTGGGGCGGCGGGATTTTAATGTCCCCAAGCCGAACGCGGTGGCCTGTTCGATGCGACAAGTCAGACGTCGCCTCAGCGGGTCACCGAAAAAATCGGCGGGAATACCCCAAGCCGGTACTCAAGGAGGAGTGATGGAACCACTGGACGAAAAATCAGGGTTGTACAAGTGCCTCTCATTCATGGGCGTTTGCGGCGTCACAATGCTGATCTGGCTGTACCTTTCCAATGTCGAGTCGATTCCGCGCGTCATGCTGTTGATGTTGTGTTGTCTGCCGGTGACACTCGGACTGGCCGGTGGATGCGGCTGGGCGGCCCTCGCCGCCAAGCGTCGGGTCCATTACGCCAACGTTGAGACGTGTGCGTTTGCCGGCGGCGTTGCCGGTGGCGCATTGCTGTTCACCATCGCTCACTTGATCTGATCCGGACGATCGCAACCAACGGCCCTTCGGGGCCGATTTCAATTCGGAGATTGACGTGACGCATGCCAACAGCTTCGCTGGAAAGGTGGTTTTGGTAACGGGTGCCGCAAGCGGTATCGGTCGAGCGGTTTCGGCAGCATTCGCCAACGAAGGGGCCACCGTCGTGGTGGCGGACATGCAGGTCGACGCCGGCGAGCAGGTCGTGGCGGACTTGCGCTCGAGGGGCACCGACGCGAGTTTCTTCCGCGCGGATGTGTCGGACCCGCAGGCGTGTCTCGCATTAGTCGGGCATATCCGAAAGCACTACGGTCGACTGGACGCCGCATGCAATAACGCCGGTATTGCCGACGGACCCACGCCTCCCGCTACGCACGAGGTGCCGGTCGAGCACTGGCGACGCATGATCGACATCGATCTGAGCGGCGTCTTCTACTGCCTTCAGGCGGAGCTGCCGTTGATGCTGGAAACGGGGGGCGGGGCCATTGTCAATACGGCCTCATTGCAAAGCTACATCAGTTTCCCCCGCACGGCGGCATACACGGCGGCGAAGCACGGCGTACTGGGACTGACCAAGACCGTGGCAAAAGAGTACGGTGCGCAAGGAATTCGATGCAACGCCGTTGCCCCGGGCATTGTGGATACGCCGCTGACGCACGATATCCTCGTGGATCAACGCTGGCGCAATGTGCTCGAAGAGAAGATTCCGCTCGGACGAACCGCAACACCGGAGGACATCGCCCGCGTGATGGTGTGGCTGTGCAGTCCGGCGTCCGAGTATGTTAACGGTGCCTGTTTGCCGGTGGACGGCGGGTTTCTTGCCTGATCGGACGGTAGCTACCCCGCTGGCGTTGGATCGATTTCCGATGCTTGTGGGGTAGATCGGCGTCCGGCCTCAATCCCAGCTTTGCGGTAGCCGATCGTCCGGCATTTGCATGGGCAGGAGCAGGTGTTCCGAGAGATTGCCAAACAGTTCGTTTCCGATGTGGCGCTCCGTAAAGCGCCAGACACCCTCGACCTTCTCAAATCGATCCAGATAATCTCCGGCAATGACGGGCTGCAACCCCAGGGTGCTGCCTTGCTGGACGACCAGTACGTAGCAGTGCGAGCGGGCGCGATCCTCGCCGTCGTCGTCGATGGTGACGTTGGTAATGATGTGATGCGTTCGCGGTGTGCCGTTAGGGTAGCGCCTCACATAACTGTTCCATAGCGTCGTGAGCTGAGCGGGGTTTTTGCTGGCGGCCAGCTCGCCCGCGATGTACACGTCCGCGTGTTCAAAAAGTTGCCCCAGTGCATCCCATCGGCCGGTGTCGAGCAGATGGGCATATCGATACAGCAGGTTCTGAATCTGTCGGTAATCGTCGGTATTCAAGGCGAGCTCCTGATGAAGGCGTTCATCGATGGGTTTCAGCGATGGTTTTCAGCGATGGTAAAGACGCGCTGCGCTGTCGCATCGTCCCGACGGACTAGGTGGGTGCGATGGTTCAAACACTGGCCAGGACCGTTTCTCCGATGGCGATGACAAAATTCACACCTTCGTTCGCTTCTTGCGCGTGCTTGCCTTCGGCGGTACCGAAGCGGCATCCTGCGCGAGTTTTTCGATGAGCGCATCACGCACGAGCGCCACCGGGCGAGTGAGCCTGCTCGGTAGCATGCCATGCGCGAGCCACACGTTCAGACCGCCCTGGAACTCCGGGACGTCGAGCACTTGCAGCGCGTCGACATGCGGGCTTCGTGCGAGGATTTCCGGTGAGGTCAGTCCCACGCCGAGACCACGGGCGACGAGCGAGAGTTGCAACTCGGACCCGAAGGCTTCGACAGCCACGTTGAACGGCAGTCCCGCCATCGACATGGCACGGCTCAGTGCCGAGCGCATGCCGCAGCCGTCCTGATTGAGCACCCAGGGATGTGTCGCCAGTTCGGCAAGTGACGTCGTGTCGGACAGCGCAAACGTTCGCGGTGCGACGACGACCGAAGGCTTGTGCCCCAGCAACGTGGAGGTGACGCCGTCGGGCAACGGCACGCTCTCCGGCAGCAAGACGACAGCAGCATCCACCTTCGCCTGCTCCAGACTGTGGAGCAGCCCGGGAGACCATCCCGCCGTGACACGCAGTGTCAGGTTCGGGAACGTGCTGCGCAACGCATCGACGGGATGTTCCAGCGCCAGTTCCGACAAAAACGGCGGCACGCCGATGCGAAACTCGCCCGCGGGCTCCGTATCCGGCGACGCGACCGCCTTCAGATCGTCGACCGCACGCAACACTGCGCGAGCCAGCCCGTACACCTCGCGCCCCGCAGGCGTCGGCTTGAGCGGCTTGCTTTGTCGGTCGAGCAACGCGACGCCCAGCATCTTCTCAAGGTTCTGCACCCGTCGTGTGAGCCCCGGCTGGGTCAGGAACAGCTTCTCCGATGCCTGAGCCATCGATTCGCTCTCCACGACGGCAACGAACGCCTGCAAGTCATGAGTGTTCAAAACAAACTCGCATAATCAATATAAAGACAATTCAATTGTGGCATAACGGTCGCGTTCCTACAATTTGCGAACCGTCACCCTCGGTGATGCTCAGCCCTCAGATGGAACGCCACATGACTCAGCCGTCCGCCCCTTGTTCGCGCGATACCGTCGTCGCCCCGGCGCCTTGCTCACCCGCGTCGCCTGTCTTGCCGACAGCCGTCGCGCCTCGCGTGCTGACCACGCCGTTGACGATCTTTTTCGCCGCCGCCGTCGGCGTCATCGTTGTCAATCTTTCGGCGGCACAGCCGTTGACCGGTCCGATCCGCCAGGCATTGGGACTTCCCGACGCACTGGCAGGACTGATTGCGATGTTTCCCCAGTTGGGCTACGCGGCTGGTCTGCTACTGCTCGTGCCGCTATGCGATCTGCTCGAGAATCGACGGCTCATCGTCCGGACGCTTACCTGTTGCGCCGCGTTTCTCGCTATGGCGGCATTGGCGCAATCCGGTGGCATGTTCCTGACATGCGTGTTGCTGGCCGGCGCGTCGTCGAGCGTCATTCAGATGCTCGTGCCGATGGCCGCGTCGATGGCGCCGGAGAGCCACCGCGGGCGCGCGGTCGGCAACGTGATGAGCGGCTTGATGCTTGGCATTCTGCTATCGCGTCCGTTGGCCAGCCTGATTGCCGGTACCGTCGGATGGCGGGCGTTTTACGGTCTCGAGGCGTTGGCCGATGCGCTGCTCGCGACGGTGCTGTTCTTCCGCTTGCCGGACCACACGCCGCAGACGGGGGCGCGATATCCGGACCTGCTGCGCTCGCTCTGGACGCTGATACGTACCGAACCGGTGCTGCGCCTGCGCGCCGCGCAGGCTGCACTCGCGCTCGGCGCATTCAGCGCCTTCTGGACCTCCATTGCATTGTTGCTTGCACAAGCCCCGTTCTCGTTGGGCACGTCGGGCATCGCGCTGTTTGCCCTCGCAGGGGCGACCGGTGCGATCGTGACACCGCTCGCCGGTTATCTGGGCGATCGTGGCGCAGGTCGCACGACACAGGTCGTCTCCCATCTCGCGATGTTCGTTGCGGTGTTCATGCTCGGTGTCGCCGGCGCGGGGTGGGCGGGATTTTCCGCCGGGACGCATCCGGCGCTGGCACTCGGTCTGCTGGTGGCGGGCGCGGCGACGCTCGACGCCGGGGTAATCGCCGACCAGACGCTGGGTCGGCGTGCGATCAATCTCATCAATCCGGCCGCGCGCGGACGCCTGAACGCCCTCTTCGTCGGCATCTTTTTCGTCGGCGGGGCGCTGGGGGCCATGCTCTCGGGCGTGGGCTGGGCGTGGTTCGGGTGGACAGGCGTGTGCGTTGTCATCCTGAGCTTTACGGTCGCGCTGTTCGTGCTCGGATGCCTGGGCCGTGCAACGCGGGAGCACTGACATCGACACCGCTGTAGCAGGCGCGTTGGGCCGACGCCCAACGCACGGTTTGGCGTTATTGCGCGAGGGGGGGCGTGAGGGTGAGCGTCGCCATGGGGTGATGAATATTACTGCCCGAGAACCGCGGGAATTTTTCGAAATCGGCCCGCATGGCATGGCGCACCGGCGAGTTCATGGCCGCCGTAATGGCTTCGGGGCTGTCGAACACGAGCTTGTTGCGTTGCATGTAATGCACCCTGCGCCATGGCATGGCGTCGAGCCAGTCGATGCGCGTGAAGATCTCGATTTCGCGCACTCCGTCGAAGTGCCGCATGATCTGCGGATGATGGGTCAGGTAGTAGTTGATCCACGCATCGAAATCCTCGGCCTGCCCAGGGTAATGCACGAGGAAACTGCACGGCAGTTCCCCATCTCGCGTGCGCAACGAAGGATCGTCCACTGGGAACGGCCGGCGCGCCATCGCCTGCTGCGTGACATCGCAGCCCGCCAGACTCGGCAGCGAGGCGCGGGCGAGCGACTGCAGGTGGCCGTCCTGCGCGAGGGCCTGCTCGAGGTCGGCAATCGTGTCGTAGTCCAGTTGCAAGGCGAATACCGGCGATGGACCGTCGTCGGTGTAGAAGTCCGTTGCCGATTCGGGCGTATACAGCCGGGCTCGCCGCAGGTTCGGTGTAGCGAGCACGATGGTGCGCACGCAGTCGAGATCTTCGGCGCGGATACGGGCATCGCTATCCGGATGATGGAAAGTGACGAGATAGGAGAAGTGCATGTCTGGCCTCGGCATGGCAAGGAGTGGGAACGGGCGCGTCGAATGACTGCGCCCGTACGTGCGTACGTGCGCGCGCCCGCAGAGCTAACCGGCGAATGTGCCCGATGCGCCCCCAAGTGCGCCCGAAACAGGCGCTTCCGCAGACTCGGACTGCGATACGGTGAGGGGCACGGGGGCCGCCGGGATCATGGCGCCAACGAGATCCGAGACGCGCGCCACGCCGTGACGCAGACAATATTGTTCGATGCCGTCGATGATGTCCGGCATCGCGTTGGGCGAGACGAAGTTGGCCGTGCCGACCTGAACCGCGCAGACGCCCGCGAGCAGATATTCGATGGCGTCTTCGGCGCTCGATATGCCGCCGCAACCGATCACCGGAATCGACACCGCATTCGCGCATTGGTAAGCAAAGCGCAGCATGACGGGCTTTGTGGCGCGTCCCGTCAGGCCGCCCATGAGATTGGCGACACGCGGGCGCCGTGTCTCGACATCGATGCCCATGGCAAGTAGCGCGTTGCTCGCAACGATAGCGTCGGCACCGGCTGCCTCGGCAGCCTGCGCGACGCCGATGACATCGCTGGCATTGGGCGTCATTTTCGGCCACACCGGCAAATCGACGGCCGTCTTCATCGCGCGCACGACCTGGTATGTCGCCTCAGGATCCATGCCGAACGCCTTGCCGTCTTTCTTCAGATTGGGGCAGGACACATTGGCTTCGATCGCGACCACACCGCTTCGGGCGAGCTTGGCGGCCAGCGCACCGAACCCCTCCACCGTGGTGGCGGAAATGCTGGCAACGACCGGTGTGCTGTAGTCCCGATAGTGGGCCAGCGTTTCTTCGAGGTAGTACTTCACACCTTTGCTCGGAATGCCGATGGAGAAGAGCGTCGCGTCTCGATATTCGGCCAGTCTGGGAGGCGGGTTGCCTTCCCGGATATCGTCGGTAATGGTCTTGGTGACGATTGCGCCAAGGCGGTTGAGGTCGAAGACGCTGGCCATGCCCTCCGCAAACGTGCCGGAGCCGGGCATCACGGGATTGGCGAGCACCACGTCGCCGATGCTGACCTGCATGTCTACCATGTCACGGTCTCCTGAAGATCGAATACCGGCCCGTCCCAACACACCCGGCGATAGGAAAGCTCATCACTGTGCGGCGTTTTGCGGAAAGGGCGCACACAGGCGTAACACGCCCCGAGCGCACAGCCCATATGTTGTTCCAGCGCAATTTCCCCCCGAACACCGAGCTGTGCCCCCAGTTTTTGCAGCAGCAGGAGCAAACGGTTGGATCCGCACGTCGCGAACCTGTCGAACGGCGCGCTCTCGTGTTGCGACCGGAGGATCGCCTCGATATGTGCCGGCGTGCTGTTACCGTCCTCATCCGTCACGACGATGACGTTTGCCCCCACGGCGCGCAGGTAGGCGTCCGACATGACGAGCGAGCGGTTGCGCGCGCTCAGGATGGCCGTTACTCGCGCGCCGCGTTCGATGGCCGCCTGCGCGAGCGGTGCCAGCGTGGCGAGCCCGACGCCGCGCGCGAGCAGCAGCAGGTGACGCAGGTCCTGCGGCAACGAGAAGCCATTGCCTACCGGACCCATCGCATCCAGGGTGTCGCCGATCGACAGTGATGCAAGCCTCGGGTGCCGGCGCCCTGGACCTTGTACAGAAACTCGATCGTGCCCTTGTCGGCGCAGCTTCGATAAAGGCTCATCGGGCGGCGCAGGAACGGCGTGTCATCGCCGACACTCGGGCATCGCAAATGGAAGAACTGACCGGGACGCACCGTCGCGGCCGCCTGAGGCGCCAGGGCGACGAGATGCCGATATTCATCGTTGACGCGCTCGTGACTCACGATGCGGCAACGGTTTTCGGCGACGGGAAAGGCACAACATGTCGGGCCCGCGCGTTCTGCGGGTGGCTCGACAATGGACATCATGATGCTCACGGAATCGCTCCTCGGTGGTGGGCATTCACATCCCGGCGCGCGCTGAACCCTACATAAGCGCCCCGAATCTTCAATGCCAATTTTTGCTGGTAATGCGTTGCGATGCGATGTGACGCGTCAGGCAAAAAATCTGCGATGTAGCGGGGCGCCGGGACGGCACAGCGTCACGAGGACGGTGTGCTCACCCGGCGCACTCAAGGGGGATGTCCTTACGTGAGCACGTTGAGGAAAGCCTCGTTGAGTTTGCGATCGTGATAGAAGATCGCCTTGCCGATTTCCGATTCCGTCCAGGTAATCGTCGGCTTGTCCGGATAGTGGATGTACCCGCCGGAAAATACTTCGTTCCGGTTTCCGGACGGATCGAAGAAATAGATGGTCTCGCCGCGCGATATGCCGTGTCGTGTCGGGCCGATGTCCAGCGACACGTCGCGCTTCGAGATGATGTCGGCGGCGCGCAGCACCTCGCCCCAGTTGTCGAGGCTGAACGAAGCATGGTGGAACTTGTTTTTCTCGGGGTGCCGGATGAACGCGACGTCATGCGCCTTGTTCGAGCATGTCAGGAAAGCGCCGATCATCATGTTCTCGGGGCCAGCCACCACTTGTTCGGAAAGCGCAAACCCCAGCACGTCGCGAAACAGCGTCACGGTGCCATCCAGATCGTCGCCATAGAGCAGACAATGATCGAAGCGGCCCGGCGCCATACCGCGCAACCCGTCGGGCCATGGGTCGGGATTGACGTCGCCGGTCGCACAGCCGAGCTTGTCACGGTGCGCGAAGAGCTCGATCGAATGACCCGTGGGAATCGTGAATCGCAAGCGGCGTCCGGTATGGGCGAGCTCGCCGGCCGGGCGCCATTCGAGATCGCGGGCCAGATCGCAACGCGAGAGTTCGCCGGCCAGGCGCTCTAGGGTTGCCTCGGAGTCGACGCGAAAGCCCATGTAGTCCATGCCGGCGCGATCCGTTTCGCGCAGGATCACGCTGTGATGATCGTGCTCGTCCCACGCCTTGAGGTATACGCGTCCCTGATCGTCACGACCCGTCTCGATCAACCCGATGACCTCGGTGTAATGGGTGAGCGCGGCTTGCATGTCGAGCACTCGCAGCGCCACGTGTCCGGGGCGCAGTACGCCAGTCAAAGCCATTGCTTGTCTCCTTGATTGTCTTGTTGTGAATCGTCGCCATCGCCGGCGCATGTCGTCACACGAGCGGCGTTCGTCGCTGCCGTGACCGATTGGCTGGCGCGAGTCACGCAGCGGTGCATTGCCGTGTCGAGCGTGATGCGCACGGGGCTTTGCGGATAGGCGCGGCACGCGAGCACAACGCCCTGTCGCTCTTCTTGCTCGCTCACGCACGCGCGGCTCATTTTTTCCAGCCGACAGACGCCGGCGGCGATGCGCACCTTGCAAACACCGCATCCGCCGCTGCGGCAACCGATCGGGATGCCGCGCTTTCCGAGGCGTTCCATGCCGCGCAGCAGACTTTGCTGCGCATGGCACTGGAATCGCTCGCCGACATCCTCGATCTCTATCTCGAACGTGTCCGAAGGCACGCTCGACGTCGGCTTACCGTGCGCGGGGCGCATCGAATTCCCCCGCGAGCAGTCGCCCATAGCGGGTGGGGCGCTCGGCGAGGCGGAGCGCGCGCAGGCATTTCCATAACAACGCGGCGTTGCTGGCGATGACCGGCGTGTCCAGGCGCGCTTCGATCTCGCCAAGCACTGGACTTAAGTGGATGCCGGCGCAACTGATGAGCAGCGCGTCGGCCCCCTGCAAGTCGAACTGCAAGGCGCGCTCAAGCCAGACTTCGGGGGCGATTTCACCCTGCTGGACAGGGGTTGTGCAGGCGAACGCGCGTTCGGCCACGACCTCGATCCCCTGTGCGCCCAGGAACGCCATTTCCATCTCGACGACGGCCCGGGGATACGGCGTCATCAGCGCAATGCGTTTTGCGCCCACGTGAGACAAGGCATCGAGCACGGCGTCCGTGGTCGTCGTCGCCGCAATGCCGGTGACCGCCTCGATGCGCTGGTTGATCGTCGCAGCGCCCACCGCCATGCTCGCCGCTGTGCAATTCATGGCGATCAGGTCAACGGCGGCATCGGCCAACAACCCGGCGTGCGTTTCGACATCGGCGACGAGCGCGCTGTCGTCCTCCAGTCCCGTGCGCTTGAAGGGAAGCCGCGTCGTCACGAACTGGACACCTTCGGGCGCCATCGACTGGATCTCGAAGTCACACAGCCCTCCGGAAGGGTAGAGATGTCCGATACGTGCGCGATGTCCAAATCCCAAACTCATAATTCACCTCATGTACTGCGTTCAAACGTTGTCTGTCGAAGGCCGGCGGCGCTTGCGCGTGGCCTCCTTGCTCATCGTCTTGCCGTGTCGGCAATGTGGGCCGGCGTTGGTGCGAGGAACACGGCGAGTGCGGCCGTGGCGGCGGCAATGGAGAAGATGAGGAAATTCCAGGTGGGCGCCACATTCAGCCCGGCGACGTAGCCGCCGAGCACCGGTCCGGTCATTGCACCGAATCGCCCGACACCCACCGCCCAGCCGGTGGCGGACCCGCGTGCATGGGGGGCGTAGTAGTTGGCGATGTAACCGAGCAACACGAGTGCGACAGCAATGCTCCCGAATCCCGCGCAGGCCACGAGCACGTAGTTCACGGCCAGGCTGTTCTTGTATGACAGTGCCGTGATGGATACGGCGCCAAGCAGGAACGAGAGCGTGATGGTCACGCGTGGTCCGAAGCGATCCGCGATGCGGCCGATGACAACACCGCCGACAGCCGCCGCCAGATTGAACACGGCAAAAAAGGCGAGACTCGAGCCGAGGTCGTAACCATTCTTGCGCATGATCTGGGGCAGCCAGGAACCGAGTCCGTAAATCACCATCACCCCGGCAAACTGAGCGACCCAGAGCATGCAGGTGCCGAACGCATTGGTCTTCGAAAATACCTCGGTCATGATTTCGCGCAACGACGCGCGAGTGTCCGACGACGCTGCGGTCTGTGCCGTAAGTTGCATGCCGAGCTTTGACGCGAGCGCGCTCGCACGCGCATGTTGTCCGTTGCGCACGAGGTACTCCAGCGACTCGGGCAACCACATCATCAATGCCGGGATGAACAACAGCGGCAACGCGCCAATGGCAACGATGGCATGCCAGCCGTAGTCGGCCATGTACGCCATGCCGGTAAGCGCCGAGACCAGGGCGCCTATCGGATAACCGGAGTACATCAATGCAAAATTGAGATTGCGCTTTTCCGGCGGCGAATACTCGACGGTCAGGGCCGCAGCCACCGAAATGACGCCGCCAAGGCCCAGTCCACCGATGCCTCGGACGATGCCGAAAATCAGCGGTGTCGGCGCCCAGACGGCGGCGAGCATCGAGAGCGAGAAGAGTGCGACACAACCGATCAGCATGGGTTTGCGTCCGGCCAGATCACTCAAAGGGCTGATGACGTAGGCGCCGAACAGCGTGCCGATCAACGCGGCACTGCTCATCTGGCCGAGCTCGAGCGGTGTTAATTGCCAGCGGGAATCGGCGAGCAGCGCGGGCGTGATGGTTCCCATCACGCCGATGTCGTAACCCTCCGACAGGATCGCGGCCCAGCACAGGAACAACACAAGAAACGTCGTCTTCTGAGGGATCGCGCCGGTTCGAACTTCGCCGGGAACATTGGCGGCATGCATATGGGATCTCCATTTCCACGATTGAGTGACGCGCGCTTCGGCAAGAGGCTATGCCGCCGATTTGCGTGCGTTCAATAAATAGTGGCATTTAATTATATTGATCTGAAGCTGGAGTAAACCCTTGTCCTGGGGCGCGCGTGTGCCGACACCGGATGAGGGCGGTGTCAGCGAGTGAAGGCTCGGTGAGGCGGGAGGCGGGGGCGAGAGTCGGTGGCGCTATTCGCCGGCAGACGCGCACGAGTGCGGTCGCCGACGATCGCAGCGTCCGCTGCGCTATGTGGACTTATGCAGACGTTTTACGTTGTTGCGCGGCGTCGCGCTGCCGGGGCGCGCGAGCCGTTGCGGCCTTGGTCGGCTTGCTGGTTTTGACGTTCTCCGGACCCAGAATCAAGTCGGTCAGCAGCGTTGCGATGGCATCGAGGTCGCGGGTGTCGCCGATGCGACTGTTGATCGTAAATCCATCGTATGCCATCCACAACACGTGGGAGAGCAGCGTGTCGGTGGCGATGCGCGCATGTTCCCCGGAAAGACTCTCGGCGATCATCTCGGAGAGAAAGGTCTCGCACCGGCGAAGGAGATCGTTCGGCTTGTGCAGGTCTCTCGGTGCGCTGGCGAGCGCCTCGATCATGCCGTTGCCAAACGATTGGTCGGCCGTCGGAATATCGCCCCATAGCCCGATGATGATGCGCTTCAGGCGCGTTCGCGGCGTGGGGAATTTTCTGACGGCCTCGCGAAGCGTGGTCAGTTGGCGCAAGAGCCACGGCGAGTAGATCTCGTAATAGATCAGCAACTTGGAGTCGAAATACACATACAGGTTGGCCACTGTCATGCCGGACGCCTTTGCGATCTCGGTCATGGTCGTTGCCGTATACCCCTTGCGGCAGAACAGATCAAAAGCGGCCGCTTCGATCGCGTCGCGCATCTCTGCCTTCTTGACTTGCGCCATGCGTACCCCGTGAGCAATCGCGCGCCCGTGGGCGCGCTGGGTTTCCTGAAACCGTTGTTCGAGTCAACGGCGGATTGTATTCAATATTCTACCAAAGGGGCCGCCGGGTGCTGCATGAGCTCGCTTGGCGCCCGTAGTCATGGGGTTTTCCCGAGTAAATCGCACTTCCGGATCAAAACGCCTTGACAACAAATTTCCATCAAAAAATAATGACATTTAATTTTGATGTGTCAGCGGCAGCGTGCCGCGTTTGAGGAGATCAAGGCGATGAAATCTGCAGTCGAGCCTAGCGCGGCATTTCTTACCGACCGCTATCCGGAGTTGGGGCGGGGGCCTGTTTCGGTCGAGCCGTATGTTTCGCCCGAGTACTACGAGCGCGAGAAGGTACATATCTTCAAGAAGACCTGGCTCCAGGTCGGTCGCGTGGAGGAGATTCCGAAGGCGGGAGACTATTTCGTCAAGGAACTGGCGGCTTGCGATACCGAAATCATCGTGGTGCGCAACAAGGCCGGACAGATTCGTGCGATGCACAACGTCTGTGCGCACCGGCTGAATCAGGTCGTGTACGAGAAGTGTGGCAACACGCGCAAGTTCTTCTGCAAGTTCCACGGCTGGGCGTATGACCTCGACGGCAAGCTCACTGGCGTGCCGGACGAATCGTGCTTCTTCGACCTGGACAAAGCCGACTATGGGCTCACGCAAGTGTCCTGCGATGTCTGGGAAGGCTTCATCTTCGTCAACATGGACCCGAATCCGGCCCAGACGCTGGCGGAGTTCATGCGCCCCGTGTATGGCGACGTCGAGGGTTATCCGTTCGACAAGCTCACCTGCGGTTTTGCGTGGACCAGTGTGGTGAACTGCAACTGGAAGTTGGCGCTCGACGCTTTCCAGGAGGCGTACCACGTGGCCTACATTCACGGCAATTCGATTGCGGACGCTATCGACAAGAGCGAAGGCGGCAGTATGCGACCGCTCGACGTCGTATGCGGCGATCTGCACCGCCGGCTGTCGCTGGCCGGCAATCAGAAATCGGTCTACGGGAACCCGAAGGCCGTGACCTCGGGTGGCGCCGCAGCGCAGGAGGCGCTTGCCGAATCTGCGGGGGCGCGTCCGATCGCGGCGGCTGCGCTGCGCGCCGGCATGGGTAGCGCGCGTCACGAATTTCCGCTCGACGCCTTGCCCGAAGGCGTGAACTGGACCAAGCATCCCAATTGGTTGTTCGACATCAACGTCGTTTTCCCTGACTTCTACCTGTCGCTGCGTCCGAACTACTGCCAGGCCTACAACTTCCGGCCCATCGCTCATAACAAGACGCTGTTCGAAGGGCGTGTGTACTACCCGGAGATGACGACGGCCGGAGGCCGCTTCTTCCAGGAGTACATGAAAGTGGCGCTGCGTGACGTGTTGCTCGAAGACATGAGCACCGTCGAGCGCACGCAACTTGCAGCGCAGACCGGCGCCAAGCAACACATGGTGCTGCAGGACGGCGAGGTGCTCGTGCGCCATGGCGCGCACGTGGTCGATCGTCTGGTCAATGCCGCCCAATCCGTCTGAACTTCGGAGATAGCCACCATGCAAGAACAAGTCATCGATGTTTCGGCGCTCGGCGCCCATCGTCCGGCCGAATTTCCCGAGGCTTTCTCTCACCTGAGGCCCTACGCCGCATGGAGTCTCGATACCGAGACTGCGCGCAACATCAAGCGTCACGCCACATCGATGGAGGAAATCCGCAGCTTCGTCGAGGTCATGTTGGCGTCGCTCGATGCGATTTTTGCCTACCTCGATGAATTCGATCTCGCGAATCTTCCGCCCCCGGCAAAGGCGCTCATGAACATGACGCTCAGCCTGGCCGAAGTGGCTCCCGCCGTGGAGTTCTACGGGCAGCAGGCCGTTATCGATGGCTTCGACCCGCGACGCTTTCATGCGGATGACCACTTTGTGCTTTCGCCGCGCTTTTAAGCCGGGCAAGAAATGCAGGATGAATGCAAACGGAGTTAGCAACATGCCGAAATGTCGCGTGTTCGCCATTGACGACAACCTCAAGGAAGTTGTCCACGATGGCCTTTACATGAAGCACCTGTTTGGCGAGTCGGTGAGTGTCGCGGTGGTGAAGTTCGTTGCCCGCGCGGGCGCCGATCTGCCGGCGAAGTCGCACGATCACGGCGAAGAGGCGTCATTGCAGGTCAGCGGGAGCTGCACGGTATACGAAGGCGAAGGGGCCGAGGGAGATGCGGCGTTCGTGATGAATCAGGGCGATGCCCTGCTGATTCCTCCGGGCATGCGTCACTACGGACGCAATCGCTTCGCGCCTGCGGGCATCAGCCTGCGCCTGAACGTGGTCACGCCGCCGCGCAAGGAGTACGGCGCGGAGGACACCGTCCCGTACTATCCGTTGGCCAGCCGTGGGGGTGAGAAATGAGCGAAAACATGCGTCTGTCGACCCCTGACGACCGTCGCCGCGATGACCCGCATTGCGAGCGCGTGCCGAATCCGGTCGACACACCGGCGAGCCGCGCGAGCGGCGAATCTCTGGACATCGAGATTCGCGTCATGCGCCAGGGTGAGCAACTTTGGCGAGACGCGGGAACGACCGGAGAGGAAGTGGCGGCGGTGGTCGATGGCGAGTTCACCATCGAAGCAGCCGACGAACGTTATCGACTCTCGAGAGCAGAGGGCATCATCATCCCGCCGGGCGAGGCGCGTCGATGGACTTGCGAGACGTCGCGCGGGACTTTGTACCGTGTCGTCAACCGGTCCGCGCTCGGGGCGACGGGGCACGACGTGGCGGATGCCGCGAGCGAGGGAGCGCGGTCATGACGGCGGCCGAGCACATCGTCATCGTCGGTGCCGGACACGCGGGTGGCCGTGTCGCACAGCATTTGCGCGAGAGCGGCTATCCGCATGCCATCACGATGGTGGGGGATGAACCGGGCGATCCGTACGAGCGTCCTGCGCTGTCGAAGGAGTTTCTGCTGGGGCAGGCCGATGCGGCCTCCCTCGCGATCGCGCCGCAGACGTTCTGGGCCGCGTCCAACGTGCGACGGGTGCGCGCGCGGGCAAGCGGGCTCGATGCGGCGCGTCGCACGTTGACGCTCGACGACGGCACCGCGTTGCCGTTCGATCGCCTGGTCGTCGCGACCGGCGGGCGTGCCCGGCGAGCGCGCGTGCCGGGCGGCGATACCCCCGGCATCCACACACTGCGCACACTGGAAGACAGTGAGCGCTTGCGCGAAGCCTTGAAAGGCGCTCGGCGCGCGGTGATCGTGGGGGCCGGCGTCATCGGCATGGAATGTGCGGCGAGCGCTGCGTCGATGGGGGTGAAGGTGACGGTGCTCGAAGCCGGCGCCGGGATCCTCGGGCGGTGCCTGCCCGCGCCGGTCGCCCGCTGGCTCGCCGGGGTGCACGCGGCCAACGGGGTTCGCATCTTCACGAACGTTCAGGTAACGGGAATCTCGCACGATCCGTCCGCGCAATGGCCTTGGTGCGTCGCGACGACGATGCCCACCGGTGAGCCTGCCGAATATCAGGCAGACGTCGTGCTGTGCGCCATCGGCATCGACTGCTCGGTGGACTTTCTGCTCGACAGCGGTATCGGGACCCGCGATGGCGTGCTCGTCGACGAGCGTTGCAGCAGTCCCGTCGCACCATGGTGTTTTGCTGCGGGCGACGTGGCGCTCACGCCGCACCCCCGATATGGCGCCGCGATCCGTCAGGAAACCTGGCGCAATGCCGAGAACCAGGCGCGCGCCGTCGCCGAATTTCTCCTGGGACGGCGCGACCCTTATGTCGAGACACCATGGATGTGGACCGATCAATGGGGGCACAACATTCAGGTTGTCGGGCATCCGGCGCCGGGCGACGAGTGGGTCATCCGGGAGAGCGATGCGCACGTACCGACTGTGACATTTTTCCTGCGCGAAGGCCGGCTCGCCGGCGGCGCGCTCATCGATTGCGGCCGCGACCGCCGCTATCTGGAGCGGTTGGTGGATGCGCAGGCGACCTTGGATGTCGCACGGCTTCGCGACAGGTCGGTCAGCCTCAAGTCACTGGCACAGGAGTCCGTATGACGACGCTCGAAGCGCGCGTATCGGTGCTCGAATCAATCGAGGCGATCCGGGCCCTCAAAGCGCGCTACGCCGCGTTTGCAGACGCCAAGTACCGACCGGATTACACGCGGGTCGGCGACGCCGAGATGGCGCGCATTGCACGCGCGCAGTCGGAATGCTTTACGGCGGACGCTGTGTGGGACGGTGGCGGTGACTTCGGTGACTCACGCCATGGGCGCGAGGCGCTCAGGCAGTGGTTCATGAAGTCGCCATGGCGCTTTGCCATGCATTACTACGGCAGTCCGTGCATCGACGTGGACGTGGACGGCGATCAGGCCAGCGCAACGTGGCGCTTATGGCAGATCGCACTGCGCGAGGACAACGGCGAGGCGGTCCTGCTGTGTGCACTGACCAACGAGGCATACCGTCGTGACGCCGCCGGGGTGTGGTTGTGCTCATACATGCGGTTCGACGAAGTGCATATGGCCCCGTTACATGGCGTCGCCGGCACACTGGCGCGCACGTTCGATCAGTTGGTACCAAAGGATGACAGACATGACTGAAACCGAAAATCCACCGGTTGCCGCACCGGCCGGCGCGCAGCGCGAGGTGGCGATTCAGTGGGTGCGCGCCGGCGCTCGCGCCGAACTGTTCGCCGACAGCCCTTGCCATGGGGCAACGCTGCACGGACGCAAGATCGGCATTTTCGACGTGGACGGCAACGTCTACGCGCTCGACGACGTTTGCACGCATGGCAATGCCCTGCTGTCCGACGGGGAAATCGACGGCCACGAGATCGAGTGTCCGCTACACGCCGGGGCATTCGATGTTCGCGATGGGCGCGCGCTGTGTTCGCCTGTCACGCGCGGCGCGCGATGCTATGCCGTCAAGGTCGAGGCGGGCGACGTCTTCGTGGCAATGGCAGGAGACGACGCATGAGCGAAACGGGAGTGCGGGAGCGAGACTTGCAGGCGTCGCAGGCGCCGCAGGAGCGATTGAAGCGAGTGGCCGTGATCGGCACCGGTGGGACGTTCGCCATGCATGCGCGCCACCGTTTCGATTGGATCGAATACGGCGAGAGCGGCGTCGTTCACCCGATTGCACAGGTGCTGGAGGACTTGCGCGATCTCGGCAGCGTCTCGGAAGGCGTGGAGCTTGTGCCCGTGCCTTTCCGTGCCATCGGAAGCACTGCTATTTCCGCGGACGACTGGACGGCGTTGGCTCGTCTCGTACGGGAGACGGTCGACATGCACCCCGCGTTGGACGGCATCGTCGTGACGCATGGCACGGCCACGATGGAGGAGACGGCGTGGTTTCTGTCGTTGGCGCTCGATCTGGATATTCCCGTCGTATTGACGGGGGCGCAGCGTCCGGCCAACACCGCGGGCAGCGACGCCCCTGCCAACCTGCGTGCGGCGCTGGCCGTCGCGAAATGCCCGGCGGCGCGTGGACTGGGCGTGCTGGTCGTCATGGATGGGTGGGTGTACGACGCGCGGGATGTCACGAAGGCGTCGAGCTTTGATCTGTCGGCTTTCGAAGCGCCACCGTTCGGGCCGCTCGGTCGAGTCGATGCGAATGGCGAGGTCCATATTGCGCGAGCGCCGCGGCGGCCGCGCGTGCTGCCGACTGACGAACGGCTCACCGGGCAGGCATTGCCTCGCGTGGACATCGTACTGTCGTATGCGGGCGCTGATGGCGCGCTCGTACGCGCTTGCGTGGATGCAGGGTGCCGAGCCATCGTTTGCGCCGGATTGGCCCCGGGCCGGCCCGCGGGTGGACAGGCGGCCGCACTGGCAGAAGCCGCGCGCAACGGGGTGGTCGTGGTGCAGTCGACGCGTGCGGCGCGCCCCATGGTGCCCGAGCAGGCCTTTTTGCGTGCCGACGGCATTCTGGCAGGTGGCGACCTTGCGCCTCAGAAGTTGCGAATTTTTCTGATGTTGGCGCTCACGCAAACGTCCTCTCTCGAGACGCTGCGGCAATGGCTGCGCGACATTTAGCGTCGCATTCGGGCCGGATTCCGGTTGGATTGGAGCCGGACAGTCGGCGCGCACGCGCTGCGCGAGATCGCCATTACCGTGCACCCATCCGTCAGGACGTCGACACCGATGTGGCGTGCTCGTCGGCACCGCGCGTCGCGTCGGCATCCTGCGCGGGCGGCAGTCCGAACATCCGTCGGCATTCGCGGCTGAATTGCTGAACGCTTTCATAGCCCACCGCGAAGGCCGCGCTGCTCGCCGACATGGCTTCGGAGAGCATCAGGCGACGCGCTTCGATCAGGCGTAGCTGCTTTTGGAATTGCAGTGGCGACAGCGACGTCGCCAGACGAAACCGCTTGTAGAACGACGAAAGACTCATCCCGGCGGCGTCGGCCAGACGCTCCATCGGCAGCGGTCGGGCGAAATCTGCACGAAGCATGGCAACGGCCCGGGAGATGCGCTGCGCGTGGCTCTCGGGCCAGCCGAGTTGTCGGATCACGGGCCCATGTTTGCCGACCAGCAACCAGTAGTGCATTTCGCGCAGTGCCTGTGTCTGAAGCACGGGCAGGGCAGCGGGGCGCTCGATCAGGCGCATCAATCGAAGGGCAGCGTCTGCCACTTCTTCGTCGGACGGCTCGTTCGCGATCGGCGCGCCGTGGGGCGTTGGCGCGAGCTTCATCTCGATGGCAAGTTCTGCGATGGTCGCCAGATCGAGATCGAAAATCAGCGACAGGTACGGTTCGGTAGCGCTTGCCTGCGTCACCTGGCTGACTGTGGGCACATCCGACGTAATGAGCAAAGAGTCGCCTGCGGTGAACGTGAAATTCTGCGCGCCCATGGACACGCGCTTGACGCCCTGCAATACGAGGCACGCCACCGGCCGGGAGATCGCGTAGTCGATGCCGCTCGGGCGCGTTGCCCGAATGAGGCTCAGGCCGCGGATCGGCGCACGTGCCACGCCTGCCGGGTCTGCATAGGTCTCGGTGTATCTGCGCACCGCGTCGCGCAATGTGTCGTTCATGTCTCTCGTCCCTTGTGCCTGGCCGCCATCGCGTCATCGTATCGGCACAGGCAGCATCGTAACGAGATTCGACGGCGCGTGACGCAACTTCGGAGAAAAAGGCCAAGGACAGAGCGAATCAGGCAAAGGTTCCGGCGACGGGCCGCCGCAGAATCGGCATCTCCATTTCCATCACTCAAGGAGTTCGCCATGCGCAAGATTTCTCTCGTCACCGGTGCCAGTCGCGGTCTGGGCCGTAATACCGCACTGTCGATTGCCCGACGCGGCGGCGATGTCGTCGTGACATACCAGCGCCGGGAAGCGGAAGCGCAGGCAGTCGTGGCCGAGATCGAGGCGTTGGGCGGCAAGGCGCTTGCGTTGCCGCTCGACGTGGGCGACGTCGCCACGTTCGCCGACTTTGCCGCGCGACTCAAGTCCGGGCTTCGCGCCACCTGGGGGCGCGACACGTTCGATCACCTCGTCAACAATGCCGGTCATGGCGAGGTCGCGCCGCTTGCCGAGATGACGGTGCAGGCCTTCGACAAGCTGGTCGACGTCCATTTCAAGGGGGTATTTTTTCTCACACAACAGTTGTTGCCGCTGATGGCCGACGGTGGCCGGATCGTCAACCTCTCGACTGGCCTCACCCGAGTGAGCGCCGAAGGTTGGTCCGCATACGCAGCCGTCAAAGGCGCTGTCGAGGTGCTCACTGTCTACATGGCGAAGGAACTGGGGCGGCGCAACATCGCCGTCAACGTGGTGGCGCCGGGCGCCATCGAAACCGACTTCTTCGGCGGTGCGGTGCGCGACACGCCGGCGTTCAATCGGTTTTTCGCCGAGATGACGGCATTGGGCCGCGTCGGTGTGGCTGACGACGTCGGTCCGATGATTTCGAGTTTGCTCTCGGAAGACAACCGCTGGGTCAACGCGCAGCGCATCGAAGTGTCCGGCGGACAGGGCATCTGATAGCGCAAAGGGGGCGGGCAGCATTGCCCGCATCCCGCCTGGATTGGGGCCAGCCTCTGGCTTGTGCGTCCACGAGGGTGCCTGGCGTCATCGTCACCTGTCCGACGGCTTGACACGAAACCAACCAACTAGTAGATTGGCTGCCATTGAACGCATCGGTCGGCTCCCACGGTATTGGGCGCGCCCCCAGGATCGATGTACCTCCGAACCTACCGAGCGCAGGATCATGACCGTCGAGCTGTCTCCCAGAGCCACTGAAATTGCCGAGCACACCAAGCAACTGCTGGCAGCGGGCGGTTATCACGGGTTCAGCTACGCCGACCTTTCTGCGCGTGTGAACATTGGCAAGGCCAGCATTCATCATCATTTCCCGAGCAAGGCGGATCTCGTGTTGACGGTGGTCCGGCGCCATCGCGAGCAGGCGAGGGAGGGGCTTGCCGCACTCGACGGCCACGTGCCGGATCCGACGGCGCGTCTGGCGGCTTACACGAATTACTGGGCGGACTGCATTCGCGACGGCACGATGCCGGTGTGCATCTGCGCGATGCTCGCCGCCGAACTGCCCATGATCCCGCAGGAAATCGCGGACGAAGTCCGAGGCTATTTCGGTGATCTGGCAGGGTGGATTGCACGCGTTCTCGAGACAGGGGCCGCACAAGGTCAGTTCACGCTGCGCGGCAGCGCGCAGGTCGAAGCGCAAACGTTCATGTCCACGGTGCACGGCGCCATGCTCACGGCACGTGCCCAGGGGAATGCCGAAGCGTTTCAGGCAATTTCGCAGGTGGCCATCGGCTGCTTGCGTGCGACTCACTGAGACGACTGATCCGGTCGTTGCGGCGACGCAGTCAGCAGGAAGGGCGCTACGGCGCTCTATTTTTGATGTTGTAAGCCAACCAACTAGTTGGTTGTTTTTCGGAATCCACACCTATCTGTCTCGCGATGCGCCAGCGCCATGGTGAGACGGGGCAACCACTTCATAGGGAGTCCTTTGCCATGCCTCATCCCATTTCAACGTTGGGCGCGGGTCACACCGTCGTCAGTCTCGTGACGTTTGCTGCCGGGTTGTACAGCTTCGTTCGCTATCGAAACATCGAGCGCAGCACACCTGCCGGCCGCGTGTATCTGTTCGGGATGCTGATCTCGGTGCTGACGTCGTTCGGCTTGTCGAGTACCGGTGGTTTCAACGTCGGCCATGCCCTCGGCATTCTCGCGTTGCTTGCGACCTTGGGCGGTCTCGTGATTCCGGGCCTGACGTGGCTCGGACGCGCGCGCCCCTATCTGTCGCAGCTGGCGTTCGCCTTCAGCTTCTTCCTGCTCATGGTGCCCGGCATCAACGAGACGCTCACGCGACTGCCCACGAGTCATCCACTGGCCAGTGGCCCGCAATCGCCGCTTGTCCGGGGGGCGCTCGCGGCGTGGCTGGGCATTTTCGTGATCGGGGCCATTGCTCAATTCGTGTGGCGTCGTACGCAGCGTAGCCGCGCCTGATTGGCGCAGATGTCCTGAGCCGCGCACCCGCCCGCGTTGCTGCCGTGCGCGGTCCCGACGTGTCCGGGCCGCGTGGCGTAAAGCAGAGTCCGGGCAAACCGCAAAAAGTCCGACGCCCAAATTGCTTTGGCTATTTCGATGTCATTCTTTCAACGACGCCATTCGATTTAATAAACGATGAAAATGCCTTGACGCCCGGAATGTGCGGTTCAATTGAAGCGCCATAGCGGCGTAAGTCTATGCAACGTAAAAATAAATTTCGTTGATTTCGCCAATTAAAACCGGAATAAAGCGAATTGAATTCGGCCTTGCGTTTTGGCAAGCGCAACATCCCCTTAAACCCCATCGATCCTTGATTTCGCGGGCTTTCCGGGCACCCCGGCAAATCCTCCATCGTTCGGCTAGAGTGTATTCACGTGTGATTGCCATGCGCTTTCGCCGGATGAATAACAAGAGGAGATCTATTGAAATGCGGTTATTACTATTGCTGCCGTTCATCGGCTTGTTGTGGGTGCCGTTCTACAATCGAGAATTGCCTTCACTCTGGGGCTTTCCTTTCTTTTATTGGTACCAGTTCGCGTGGGTACCGTTGACCTCGCTGCTGATCTGGATCGTGTTTCGCGATGGTTTGAAGAAAGGGGACGAGTAAATGGGCGCCGGGATCAACTGGACCGCGTTGGCGGTCTTCGTGTTTTTCTTTGTCCTGGTGACCGTGATGGGTTTCTGGGCATCGCGCTGGATGTCGGGACCTTCGCATAAAGGCGCGCATCTGGACGAGTGGGGACTGGGCGGGCGCAACTTCGGCGCCTGGATCACGTGGTTCCTCGTCGGTGGCGATTTCTATACCGCTTACACCGTGATTGCCGTGCCCGCGCTCGTGTATGCCGTTGGCGCATACGGCTTCTTTGCACTGCCGTACACGATTCTCGTCTACCCGATCGTCTTCCTCATCATGCCGAAGCTGTGGCACGCCGCGCACAAGGCCGGCCACGTCACGGCCGCCGACGTCGTCTACGGTCGGTATCAGTCGCGTCCGCTGGAATTCGCGATTGCGATCACCGGCGTGGTGGCCACGATGCCGTATATCGCCTTGCAACTGATCGGGATGGAAGTCGTGATCAAGGCGCTCGGGCTGACGGGGGAATTGCCGCTGCTCGCCGCCTTCGTCATTCTGGCGCTGTACACGTACTCGGCAGGCCTGCGCGCGCCGGCGCTCATCGCGTTCGTCAAGGACCTGATGATCTATATCGTGGTGCTGGTGGCGGTCGTCGTGGTGCCCGCCAAGCTGGGCGGCTACGGCGCCGTGTTCGACACGGCGCGCGATGTCTTCGCGAAAAAAGGTGGCGCCACGGGGCTGACGCTGGGACCGGCGCAGTACCTGCCATTCGCCACGCTGGCGCTCGGTTCGGCCATGGCGGCGTTCATGTATCCGCACACGCTTACCGGCATCTTCGCCGCTCGCGACGCCAATACGATCCGCAAGAACGCCGTATTCCTGCCGGCCTATACGGTGCTGCTCGGCTTGATCGCGTTGCTCGGCTTCATGGCTTACGCCGCCGGCGTGAAAGTCCAGACCAACAACGACGTCGTGCCCGCACTGTTCAATGGCCTGTTCCCCAGCTGGTTCGCGGGCTTCGCGTTCGCCGCCATCGCCATTGGGGCGCTGGTGCCGGCCGCCGTGATGTCCATCGGCGCGTCGAATCTGTTCACGCGCAACTTCTGGAAGCCGTACGTCAATCCGGGGATTTCGAACGAAGGGGAAGCGAAGGTCGCCAAGGTGGTGTCGCTGGTAGTGAAGCTCGGCGCGCTGGTGTTCATTCTTTTCCTGCCGACGCAGTTCGCCCTCGATCTGCAATTGCTGGGCGGTGTCTGGATTCTGCAAACCTTTCCGGCGCTGGTGTTCGGTCTGTTCGTGGGCTGGTTCGGCGCTCGCGCGCTGCTCACGGGCTGGGCGTTCGGTATCGTTTGCGGCAGCTGGCTGGCGTTCGCCGACGGCATCAAGCCCGTGCACACGTTCGTGCTGGGCGGCGATAAATACTCGATGTATACCGGCCTGATTGCGCTGGCGGTCAACATCGTCGCTGCGGTGATTGCCAACGTCGTGCTCGGCAAGGGCGCGCGCCCGGCGCTGCGCAGCGCATAGCGAGCCGGGACTCGGGACTCGGGACTCGGGAGTCGCGGCCATCGTGCTGCCGCATTGAAGGTCGTTGCTGCGACACCGCGTGACGCTCGCGCGGTGTCGCGCCTCCGATGTCGAGATGTCGGGGTGGCCGGGTCACCGGGGACCGAATGAAGGGGAGTAGCGCGCATAGCGCAGACAGCACGGTCCCGCCCCTTCGCGCGGACCGCGCGAATTGCAATCCCGCTTCGCGCGAATATGCTTTGCGAAAACAATTGCTTAGGTGACGCAATCCACGGTCGTAGGATCTGAACTTTCCCTCAGTTCCTAACGTTCTCACGCGTGTGAAGGCCGTCACCATGGCAAATCCGTTCCGACTCTCGCAGTGGTTCGCCTCTGCATCGCAAGCCGCCTCTCAGGTTTCCTCCCAGGTTTCCCCGCAATCGGCTTCAACGTCTGCTTCACCGTCCGCCTTGCACCGTCTGCCCCACCGGCTGCCGCGCAAGCTGCTGACGCTGAGCGCCGCGCTTGCCGTGGCGGTCGCGGCGCTGCATCTGCGTCCGGCGCAGGCGGCGGCGGCGTCCGGCGAGCCGGTATGGGTCGGCGTGTCCGGGCCTGTCACCGGGCAGAACGCCCAGTACGGCCTGCAATGGAAACGCGGTTTCGACCTCGCGCTCGACGACATCAACGGTGACGGCGGCATCAAGGGACGTCCGTTGAGTCTGGATTTTCAGGACAGCCAGAGCGATCCTCGCCAGGCCGTCGCCATCGCGCAGAAGTTCGTGGGCGACCCGCGCATTCTCGTGGAACTGGGTGACTTCTCCAGCCCGGCATCGATGGCGGCCTCGCCGATCTATCAGCGCGGCAAACTGATTCAGTTCGGTTTCACGAACTCGCATCCGGACTTCACGAAGGGCGGCGATTACATGTGGAGTACGTCGATCAGTCAGGCCGAAGAGCAACCGCTGCTGGCCGATTTCGTCGTTCGCCAGCTCGGCCTCAAGCGTGTGGCCGTGCTCTACCTGAATACCGACTGGGGCCGCACGAGCAAGGACCTGTTCGTGAAGGCCGCCGAGCAGTACGGCGCGACAGTCGTGGCGGCCGAAGGCTATCAGCCCGACGAAAAGGACTACCGCTCGACGCTCGTTCGCGTTCGCGACGCCAAACCGGACAGCCTGGTGCTGATTTCCTATGCGCCGGACGGTGCGCAAATCGTGCGTCAGGCCCGGCAGGCAGGCGTGACGCTGCCGACCGTCGGCGCCAGTTCCCTGTACTCGCCCAAGTTCCTCGAACTCGGCGGTGCCGCCGCAGAAGGCGTTCACCTCGATTCGAACTTCTTTCCCAACGATCCGCGCCCGGAAGTGCAACGCTTCGTGACGCGCTATCGCGCCAAGTACCAGCAGGAACCGGACGCCTTCGCCGCCCGCGCCTACGATGCCCTGCTCGTGACTGCGACCGTCCTGCGTGAGTTCGGCGCCTCACGCGAGGCCGCCCGCAAGGGCTTTGCGCAGATCAAGGACGCACCGAGCGTGGTCTTTGGCAAAGTCGCCTTCGATCCGCAAACGCGCCGGGTCGCCCAGGCGAAGAACGTTCATCTGATCGTCAAACAGGGCCAGTTTGTCGTGTGGCAGGGCGTTGCGGCCAAGGTGGCCGCAGCGAAGTAAGCCGTCGCGTGACAACGTTCGGGATGACGTCATGGGTTCCTGGTTCGACTACACGATCAACGGACTGATCGTCGGCAATATCTATGCCCTGCTCGCCGTCGGGCTGGCATTGATTTTCGGCGTTTCGCATCTGATCAACTTCGCGCATGGCTCGGTCTATTCGGTCGGCGCGTTTCTCGGATGGGTCGCGGTCACGTACGCGCACACGCCGCTCGCGGCAACACTCGCCATCGTCGCCGTCGGCTGCGCCTTGCTGGGCGCGGCCATCGAGCGACTCGCGTTGCGCCCGCTTCAGAACGCGCCGCGCATCGCACCGTTGCTCGCCACCATCGGCGTATCCATCGTGATCGATCAGTGCGTGCAGCTCGGCTTCGGCGCCGACCCGCGTGCGTTGCCGAATCCGTTGCCGGACTGGCGGCTGTCCATCGGCGGCGGCAGTATCGGCGCGCTCGATCTGCTGATCGCCGGTGTCGGCATCGGAACGGCCGCCGTGCTCTTCGGTTTTCTGCGCTTCACGCGATTGGGCTGGGCGGTGCGCGCCACGGCGCAGGATCGTGACGCGGCGCGTCAGATGGGCGTCGATGTCGACGTCGTCAACAGCACCGTGTTCGCGATCGCGGGCGCGCTCGGCGGCGTGGCCGGTGTGCTTGTCGGCATGTACTACAACAGCATCGATCCGTCGATGAGCTATCAGGCAACGCTCAAGGGCGTGGTCGCCCAGGTCATCGGGGGTGTCGGCAACGTGCCGGGGGCGATTGCCGGCAGCCTGCTGCTCGGTGTCATCGAAAGCTGGGGCGTGGGCTTGCTCGGGTCGAGTTACCGCAATCTGTTCGCTTACGTGTTGCTGATCGTGGTACTCGTGTGGCGTCCCAATGGATTGTTCTCGCACGCGGCGTCGCGTGCCCCCGAACCGCTCACGGGCACCTTCATCGCACCGAGCCGACCGGTCGTCATTCGTGCGCGCTGGTGGGGGGCCGCGTTCATCGTGGCGGCGCTTCTGCCGTTGGCGCCGGGGGCGATCGTCGGCGACTATCTGCTGCGCACGCTCACGAACGCCTGGCTGTACGGCTTGCTGGCGCTGTCGCTCACGGTCGTCGCCGGTACCGCAGGACAGGTATCGCTCGGGCAGGCGGCGTTGCTCACCATCGGCGCTTACGCCTCGTCGCTATTGGCGCTCGACGCCGGGTGGCCTGTCATCGCGGCCATTCTCGTGGCAAGCGTCGTGACCGGCGTGATCGGCGCGTTACTTGTCTGGCCAGCCTTCCGGTTGCGAGGCCATTACGTCTCGATTGCCACGCTCGGGATCGGCGAAATCGTGGCGCTGGTTGTGCTCAACGGCGGCAGTTTCACACGCGGTCCCATCGGGGTGGCGGGCATTCCGCCGCTGTCGTTTGGCGGCTATGAGGTGCTCGACGTTCGCGGCCAATACTGGATCTCGCTCACGGTCCTGGGCGTGTTGTCGCTCGCGCTCTGGCGGCTGCTCGGCTCGCACCTGGGACGTACCTGGCGTGCCATGCGCGACGACGACGTGGCCGCCCGCGCGCAGGGCATCGCGCTCGATCGCTACAAGGGGCTCGCGTTCGGCGTTGCCGGGGCGGTCGCCGGCATGGGCGGCGCGATCATGGCGCACGTATTTTCCTACATCAATCACGAGACGTTCACGTCGCAGGTGTCCGTGCTGGCCATCACGATGGTGATTCTCGGCGGACTGGGCAATCTCGCCGGCGCCGTACTCGGCGCCCTCGTGCTCATCGGTCTGCCGGAGTGGTTCCGCGCGCTGGCGGACTACCGCATGCTGATTTACGGGCTGGCGCTATTGCTGCTGATCCGTTTCCGTCCTCAAGGTCTGCTGGGAACCCGCTGATGGCTTCACTACTACAGATTGACGGCCTGACCCGCCGTTTCGGCGGGCTGACGGCGCTCGCACCGCTCACGCTTCAGGTGAACGAGGGCGAAATCGTCAGCGTGATCGGCCCCAACGGGGCGGGCAAGACGACCTTGTTCAACGTAATCAGCGGTGCCGATCGCCCGGATGGCGGGCGTGTGACGCTTGCCGGACAGGACATCACGGGCTGGGCGCCCGAAGCGGTGGCGCGTGCAGGTCTCGCGCGCACGTTTCAGCATGGGCGTGTCTTCGCCAACCTGTCGGTGCTCGATAACGTGCTTGTCGGCGCGCACACGAAACTCCGGGCGGTGATTCCACGGCAGGGGTTCGCGCGCTGGCTAGGACCAGTCGCGGAACTGGTGCTGGCGCTCGTGCGTCCGCGCGCGGTTCGCGTGGAAGCCGCGCAAATGCGTGAGCAGGCGTTGGCGCTGATCGCGCGCTTCGGCGAGCGTCTGACACCTCGTGTGGATCATCCGACGCACAGTCTGTCGTACGCCAACCGACGACGTGTCGAGATCGCCCGCGCGCTCGCGTCGCAGCCGCGCATTCTGCTGCTCGACGAGCCCACCGCAGGGATGAACCCGAGCGAGACAGCGCAAATGCAGGCGCTCATCGCGCAACTGAAGTCGGAGGGGCATACGATCCTGTTGATCGAGCACAAGCTGGAGATGGTCATGGCCTTGTCCGACCGGGTGATCGTCATGGACGACGGTCACAAGATCGCCGAAGGGCTGCCTGAACAGGTGCGGCAGGATCCGCGCGTCATCGAGGCGTATCTGGGCACGCGTTATGCGCAAGGGGCAGCCCGTGCAGCCCGGACTGCGCGTGCAGAGGCGGGGAGCGACGTGGCGAGGGAGGCTGCATGAGTCTGCTGGAACTGTCGGGGATCGACACTTACTACGGGCCGTCGCAGGTGCATTTCGATCTCGGCTTCTCGATTGACGAAGGCAAGATCGTTTGCCTGCTTGGCGGGAACGCGAGCGGCAAATCGACGACGATGAAAATCGTTCTGGGGCTGCATACGCCGCGTCGCGGCACCGTGCGGTTTGCCGGCGAGGACATTACGGGATGGAAGACGCCCGCGATCGTGCGTCGCGGGATCGGGTCCGTACCGGAAGCCCGGCGGCTCTTCGGTGCGATGACCGTACGCGAAAACCTGCTGATGGGCGCGTATTCGCGGCGGGACAAAGCGGCGATTCAGGAAGACTACGAACGCATGCTGTCGTTGTTCCCGCGTCTGAAGGAGCGTCTGACGTTTGCCGCCGGTTCGCTCTCGGGCGGTGAGCAACAGATGGTCGCCATGGCGCGCGCGCTGATGGGACGCCCCCGACTGCTATGCATGGACGAGCCGACGATGGGCCTCTCGCCCCGCTATGTCGATCACGTGCTGGCGTTGATTCAGACCGTCAACGAAAGCGGCGTGACGGTGTTCATGGTCGAGCAGAACGCCAATCTGGCGCTGGCGATTGCGCACGACGCCTATGTTCTCCAGACCGGGCGCATCGTTCTGCATGGCGACGCCCGGACGTTGCTCGACGATCCGCGGGTGCAGGACGCCTACCTCGGCGGTAATCCGGCCACCACCGTCAATTGAGGTCGAGGCGGCGCGAGGACGGCCCGGCTTCGTTACCGCACGCGCAGTCCCCATAGCGCGTCGAGCACGTGCCGGGTCGAGCGCTCGATCGGCCCGGCTGCATGGGCGATCCCGAGTTCACGCCATAACGCCGGGCGCAGGGCGCGCATGGCAATGCGCTCGTCGTTGTGCGGTGTCGTCGCCTCGTGAGGCAGCAGGGCGGCGCCGTAGCCCGCCGCGACGAGACTCTTGATCGCGTCGTTGTAGTTCAATTCGATGCGAGGGGTGGGATGATGGCCGGCCGCCGCGAACCATTCGGCGGTCTGCCGCGACAGTCGTGTCGTACTGTCGTTCAGAATGAGCGGTTGCGATGCCAGCCAGTCGGGCGTCACGCTTTTTGGCGTTGCCCAGTGCGCCGGCAGGAACGCCATCACCGGATCGCGACGCCATTGTTTGATCGTCAATCCCTTGACCTGCGGCTGCGGCAGCGCGACCAGGCCAAGGTCCAATGCGCCCCGATGCAGGCGACTCAACGTCTCCTGCGATGTGAGGATCGCGACCTGCACGTCGATATCCGGATGATCCAGACGCAGGGTTTCCAGCGCTTGGGGCAGGATGTGCGCGATCGCACCCGTCGACGCCCCGATTCGTACCCGGCCCGCCAGCCCCTTGGCGTGGCGTTCGATGTCCTCCAGCGTGCGCTGTGCGTCGGCAAGCAGATGCCGTGCGCGCTCGACGAGCGCCTCGCCAACCGAGGTCGGCCGCACATGCCCGCGCTTGCGCGTGAGCAACTGGGCGCCCACGCGCGCTTCCAGATCCGAGATGTGAAGGCTGACGGTGGGCGGCGAGAGATGCAGACTCTGCGCCGCGTCGGCAAATGAGCCGCTGTCGGCCACGGCGACAAGGGTCTTCAATCGGTCGAGACTGATCTCTCTCATGGAATGTCCTTGGTTCAGAAAGGTTGAATTTCATCTTCATGAAATTCAACTTTTTTTATTCTTCTCGTGGCGTGAAGATATCACTTCCACGCGGTTCACGACCGATTCACGTTTCACGAGGCATTCGACATGGCTTCTCCGCTGATTTTCATCGATGGCGATCAAGGCACCACGGGCTTGCAGATTCACGAGAAGCTGCGTGGGCGCACCGACATTGCGCTGCTGACGCTCCCGGACGCGCATCGCAAGGATCCGGTGCGGCGCGCGCAGGCCATCAACGAGTGCGATATCGCCATGCTGTGCCTGCCGGATGCCGCGGCGCGTGAAGCGGCAGCGTCCATCGTCAATCCGCGTGTGCGCGTGATCGACGCGAGTTCGGCGCACCGCACGCATGCCGACTGGGTGTACGGCTTTCCCGAGATGGTGAAAGGGCAGGCGGCGCGCGTGGCTGCGGCCAGTCGTGTGTCGAACCCCGGCTGCTATCCGACAGGTGCCATCGCGCTGTTGCGTCCGCTGCTCGATGCCGGGCTGGTTCCGCGTGACTATCCGGTCAGCGTGAATGCCGTGTCGGGCTATTCCGGTGGTGGGCGCGCGAGCGTCGAGGCGCACGAGGGGCCGCAGGCCACGAATCGCTCGCAGTTTCGCGTCTATGGACTGGAGCTCGCGCACAAGCACCCGCCGGAGATCGTGAAGCATGCGGGATTGGCGTTTCGTCCGATGTTCGTGCCGTCGTACGGCGCGTATCGGCAGGGCATCGTGCTGACGATTCCGCTCGAGACCCGTTTGCTGAGCCCCGGCGTGGATGGCGTCGCGCTGCACGATTGCCTCTCGGCGCACTATGCCGACGAGACCTTCGTGAAGGTTTTGCCGATGCAGGCGCCGGGCGTTGTCAAACAGCTCGATCCGGAAGCGCTGAACGGCACGAACCTGATGCAACTGAACGTATTTTCGAACGACGAAAACGGGCAGATCCTGCTGGCGGCCGTGTTCGATAACCTCGGCAAAGGCGCATCAGGCGCGGCGGTTCAGAATCTGGATCTGATGCTCGGGTTGTGAGCCGCCCGTGTCCGGCGCGCAGGGGCACGCGGCGCTCACTCGACCCCCATATGCCCGCGATCGTTGATCTCGCGGATGAGCGTTCGTAACGCGCGCCCGCGCAGACGCTGACCTACCATCCGCCGGTCATGCCGTAGTCACCATCAGTCACAATCAAACGCCATCAAGCGCCATCAGTCGCCACGCAAGGCGGCTGCCTGGCGTTTCCACAAGGTCCACGGGCGCTCCATGACACCGAGGTTGGTTTGCGTGGAGCGCCGGCCTTCTTCGTCGCTCAGGTAGGTCACTTCGCCGCCGAGCGCGATGGCCTTCGACTGCATGCCCGCGTTCAGTTCGGTGTAGATCGCCCGGTAGACGGCGGCTGGCAGCGACGGTGCGCTCGCCACGAAACCGTGGCCGCGCATGAGCGCGACATCCGAGTCGCCCAGCGATTCGGCCAGCGCCTTGCCTTGCTCGCTGTTGCGCACGAGCATGTCCGTACAGCCGAAGCAGTGGCGGATATCGAACACCGGCGCGCCGCTGCCGAGAAAGCCTGCCATGTGATACACCGGGCGCAGCCGCACGGACGAGGCGGCAAACGGGATGACCGACGGCGAGTGGCTGTGCACGATGGCCTTGACGTCCGGGCGGGCCCGATAGATCTCGCTGTGAATCCACGTCTCCAGATAGCGCTTGCGGGTATCGCCATCGACTGGCTGGCAGTCGAAATCCAGCGTGAGGATGTCGTCCGGCGAGACGAGCTCCGGCGCCATCGATTGGGCGATGAGGAAGTGCGCGGGATTGCGCGGATCGCGCACGCTGACGTGACCGAAGCCGTCGAGCACTTCGTGATGCGCGAGGATGTGATTGGCGGCGGCCAGGTCCTCGCGCAGCTGCGCGATCGTCATCGCGTCGTGTTCGGTGGCGGCAGGGGTGTAAGGGGCGTTGGCTTGCATGATGATGTTGGCGAAGGAGAATCGAAAGGGAATCGAAAGGGAATCGAAAGGGAATCGAAAGGTTCGGAAGGGCCGGAAGGTCGATGCGGCATCAAACCCGGACCGCGGCGCTGACCTCGGGGGGAAACAGTTCGTCGGCCTGCATGGCGCGATGGCACACGCCTTGCTCGAACGCAAAGCGCAGGAAAGCGTCGAGCGTGACGCGATTGGGCGCGACGCCGTACGGCCACGGATCGTCGCCGAACATTTCCCTTGCCTGTGCGGCCCGCTGGCTCATCCACGGCAACGGGAAGTGCGAACAGGTAATGTCGTCGAGCCGGGCGATGCTGGCGTCTTTTGCCTGCGTGAAAGCCTTCACGAGATGGTTCGCGATCCAGCGGTTCGCAGCGAAGATCTCGCGACGCATCACGATCAGATGCATGATCGGAAAAATGCCGGTGCGTGCGAAGTACTCGCGCTCGGCCGTCTCGAAGTCGGGCAACAGACGCACGATGTCCCGCTCGCGCCCGGGCGGCGGGGCCGGCGGGCGCGCGCTGAGAATTGCGTCGATCTCGCCGTCGAGCAGCATGGCCGTTAGCGACTTGTCCGGCGACGCGCGGTAGTGCACGCCCTCGGGCACGCGCACTGCGACCTTCTCGCGACGCCCCGCCTGATTGACGCCCCCCTGCACCCACTCGACATCGGCGAGCGCCACGCCCTGATCATGCGTGAGCCAGCCACGTGAGTAGACCGACGCCGTCTGTGCCCACTCCGGGATGCCGATACGCTTGCCGCGCAACGCGGCGGGAGATGTCACGTCGCCGTGCGCCCGCACATAAAGCGACGACAGGCGGAACACGCGCGAGGGAAAGACCGGCAACCCGATCAGACGATCGTCGCCCTGCGAGCGCAGCGACGCATACTTCGCGAGCGACATCTCCGAGAGATCCCACTCCTGAAAATGCGTCGTGCGGTAGAAGATCTCTTCGACAGGCAACACCGACGGTACGAGCTCGATGCCTTGCGCGGTAACGCGCCCTTCGAGCAGATCGCGCACGTGATCGTAGTCGTTCACGGCAAGCGAGAGGGTCAGTTTGTTCATGAAACGTTCCGAAGCTATTCCAGACGGAGGGAGCCGACAGGACTCAGTGGCCGAAAGCGGGTGCCTTCGGCAGGTTTTCAGGGCGCGCGACGAGGAAGACCAGTGCTGCGGCCGTCACGAGCGCGGCGCCCAGCACGAAGAACATGGTTCCCGCACCGCCGGTGGCCTGTTGCAGTACCCCCGCAATGGCCGGGCCACACATGGCCCCCACGCGGGCAATGCCGAGATACAGACCCACGCCCGTGCTGCGAATCTCCGTCGGATAGCTCACGGCCACGAGGTTGTTGAGCACGGTCTGCGTGCCGATCACGAACATGCCAGCGACCACGATGCCCACGAACGTGACCGAGCCGCCGGTGATCGTTGCCAGCACCCCGATGGCTGCGGCGCCGCACAGCCATGCGAGCGACATCGCCAGACGCCGGTTGCCGATACGGTCCGCGACCACGCCGGTGAGCAGGCTGCCGAACGCCGAGGCGAAGACCAGCAGCGACCCGTAGGCAAAGCTCGTCGAGAGGTTCTCGCCGCGCTTGAGCATGATCGTGGGCAACCAGCCCGACAGGCCGTACGACGAGAACAGCGAGAGTGCGCCCATGGACCACAGGCAGATCGTCTGACGGCGGAATTCGGGCGAAAACAGGGCGGTGACCGAACCGGCTTTCACGCCGGCGTCGGCAGAGGTGAACGTCGCGTTGGCAAACTCGTCTGCGCGCGCGGGCCAGAGACGGCACAACTGGGCACGCACTTCGTCCTGTCGTCCACGGGCCGCGAGAAACGACACCGACTCCGGCAACACGAATTGCAACGCGAGCGCCAGCACGACCGACAGCGCGCCGACGTAATACATGCTCTGCCAGCCGTATTGCGGGATGAGCCACGCGGCAATGAAGCCGGACGCCGTGGCCCCGCCAATCCAGCCGCAGGAGAAGAACACGATGGTGAAGACGTTCGCGCTGCGTTTGGGCGCGATTTCATTGATGTAGGTGACCGCCACGGGCATCAGCAGACCCAGCGAAATCCCCATGACGAAGCGCAGCGCGATGAAGGCGCGCAGATCGTGGGCGAACAGTGCAATGGCGAGACTCATGGCGCCCGAGAGCCAGATGCCGGCGAGCAGCACGCGGCGGCGTCCGATGCGATCACTGAAGGGCCCCGAGATGGCCGACCCGGCGGCAAAGCCCGCCAGCCCGCAGGACAGCAACAGGCCGATCTGACTGGGCGAGAGATGCCACAGCGTGGTGACGTCGTGAACGATGTATGCAGCGTTGTAAAGATCGAAGCCGTCGAACAGCAGGATCAGTGCGAGCAACGTCGCCAGTCGGAAATGGAATGCCCCGAGCGGGGCCGATTGGAGCGCGTCTCGAACGTCGATGCGTACGGGCACTCGAGAGGGTAGGTCCGGTGTCATGCGTTGTCTCCGTTGGGGCGACCTGTCGAGCCGGGGCCTGTCCCGGGTCGCAGTGTCTTTGTGGTGTTTGCGGAGACGACTTTACTGATCGGTTTTTTGTTTATCAATATTGATTTTTAAAGTCAATATGAATGTGGCAAGATGTGCCGCGGCACTGTCGAAGTGCGCTGAAAAACACTGACGAGGGAGACGATGACGCAGCAAACCGACCTGATGACGCGCGAAGAAGTGCTCGCCATGCTCGACATCAAACCGGCCACGCTCTATGCCTACGTGAGCCGGGGCCTGATTCGCGCGCGGCCGCACGAGGATGGCCGCAAGAGCCTGTACCTGCGGCGCGACGTGGAGCGCATGGCCACCCGCAAGCGCGGACGCGCGCCAACCGGTGCGGTCGCCGAATCCACCATGCGCTTCGGCGACCCGGTGTTGCACTCGGCCATCACGCAGATCACGCCGCACGGTCCGCGCTATCGCAACCGGCTGGCTATCGATCTGGCGAGCGGCGGGGCGTCGTTCGAGTCGGTCGTGCATTTGCTGATGACCGGTATCTGGCAGGACAGCATCGCCGAGTGGCCGATGCAGGAGACGCCAACCGACGTGCTGCGTTTCCTCTCGACTTACGACGGCCGGGTGGCGAGCGCGGACATCGGCAATTTGCTGGGGATGGTGCCGTTCGCACTGGCCATGCATGGGCGCGGTGCGCGAGAGCTGGCCGACGGCACCGCAGTGCAGGCCGCCCGGGCGATGTTGCATTGCATGGTCGGATGTGTGGGCTTCCTTGGTCCGCAACAGCGGTTCGTCGCGCGCGAGCGCAACGAGAACGTGGCCGCGCATTTACTGCGGGCGGCGGGCAGCGTGGTGACCCACGCCAGACTGCGGGCGATGAATGCCGCGCTCGTGGTGCTGGCGGACAACGAATTGGCGCCGGCCACGTTTTCGGCCCGCGTGGCGGCGTCGACCAACGCCGATCTCTTCGGTTGCGTCGCGGCGGCCATCGGTTCGCATATCGGCTTCACGACGGGCACGAGTACGGAGAAGATCGAGACCCTGTTGTTCTGCGAGCCGTACGACGCGCTCGACACCCGCATCGATCGCGTGCGCGAGTACGGTGCGAGCCTGCTCGGGTTCAACCATCCGTTATACCCCGGAGGCGATGCACGGGCCGACCTGATGATGCAGATCGCGGGCGAACTCATGCGCGAGACCGACGACGTCACCATCGACGAGCAACGGCGAAAGAACACGCGTCTCACGCTCGATTTCCTCGAACGCATGCGTACCGAACTGAACGCCCACGCCGGGTTGGCGACGGGACTGGTGGCGCTCGCCCGCGCACTGGGGCTGCCCGACGGCACCTCGACGGCGATGTGGATCATCGGGCGCTCGGCAGGCTGGGTCGCGCATGTCATGGAACAACGCACCCAGGCCTTCATGCTTCGCCCGCGCGCGAAGTATGGCTTCGGCGCGCCGGTCGACGCCGAGACGTTCGGCAGCTTTGAGGTGCCGACATCGGCGGCGTCATTGGCGGCGCGGTAAGGATCGTCGCCACGCGCCTTGGCGCGTCAATGCATCGGCTCGGACGGGGCTTCGTTTTCGAACGTGCGAAAGCGCCACCCGAACCACACCGCCAGCATCCGGATGACGAAGCCGGCGACGAAGCCGATGCCCGTCGCCACACCGTTCGGCACCCCGAAATGCAGCATTGCCACATACATGGCACCGGCGATGACGGCCACGCTCGCATACATCTCCCGGCGCAGCACCAGCGGCACCTGGCCGCACAGCAAGTCGCGCAGCATACCGCCGCCAATGCCCGTCAGTACCCCGGCAAGCACGACGATGACCGGGCTCTTGCTCACGGTCATGCCGATATCGCATCCAAGAATCGTGAAAGCGGCCAGACCGATGGCGTCGACCGTGATGAACGTCATGCGCAGTTTGTGTACGTGGCGCGCGACGATGGACGCCAGCGTGGCCGCGCCCAGCGTGAGCAGCAGGTACTCGGGATGTGCAATCCAGACGAGCGGGTGGCGACCGAACAGCACATCGCGAATGGTGCCGCCGCCCAGCGCCGTGACCATGCCCACGAAGGCCAGTCCGAAGCGGTCCATGCCGCGCTGCATCCCCATGATGGCGCCCGACATCGCTTCCGTGATGATCGCGATCAGGTAAAGCGCGTAGAAGATTTCCGTTTTCATGATGTCCCTTGCAGTGCCGGGCGAATATATCACTTCATGCGTTTTTGACCGGGTGTTGCGGTGTTCTCCGGCCGCAGCACTGTGATTTGTACAAGTTTTCGCGATCCGGTGGCGGTGCGACACTGCTGTCAACGAAACCACAAATGGGGAGAATCGGCCCCGAACGCCGCCCAAACCCACCCAAACCCCTTAAACTCTCAACCTTTTGTGATCTTGCAGGTCTCGCCAAACCCGTTCCATGATCCAGTTCATCCGCCGCAGGCCCTACCTGATTACCAGCGTCGTCGTGCTCATCGTTCTCGTGGCGCTCGGCATTCGCAGTCTGGCGACCCCGAAGCCGCCTCAGTATCTCAGCGCAAGGGTCGAGCGCAGCGACCTCGAGAACACCGTGCTTGCCACCGGCACGCTACAGGCGTTTCAGCAAGTGGACGTTGGCGCGCAGGTCAGCGGGCAGTTGAAGTCGCTCAAGGTCAAGCTCGGCGATAAGGTGACGAAGGGGCAGTGGCTCGCGCAGATCGATCCGGTGCTCGCGCAGAATGCGCTGCGTCAGGCGCAGGCCGATGAGCAGAACCTTCAGGCGCAAAAGCGCTCGACCGCGGCGCAGTTGAAGCAGGCCGAACTGGCATTCGCCCGTCAGCGCCAGATGCTGCCCGACGATGCGACGTCTCGTCAGGACTTCGAATCGGCGCAAGCCACGCTCGACACCCAGCGCGCCACGCTTGCCGGTCTGGACGCACAGATCCGCAAGGCGGGTGTAGCCATCGAGTCGGCACGCGCGAACGTCGGCTACACGCGCATCGTCGCGCCGATCGACGGGCAGGTCGTCGCCATCGTGACGCAGGAAGGCCAGACCGTGATTGCACAGCAACAGGCGCCGGTGATTCTGAAGCTGGCCGACATGGACACGATCACCGTGAAGGCGCAGGTCTCGGAGGCCGACGTGATTCGCATCTCGCCGGGCCAGACGGCGTACTTCACGATCCTCGGCGACCCGGACAAGCGCTATTACGGCAAGCTGCGCGCCATCGAACCGGCGCCGCAGAACTTCCTCGACACGCAGAGCACGCTTGGCGGCGGGGCGACGCGAAACAACACGGCCGTGTTTTACAACGCGCTGTTCGACGTGCCCAACGCCGATCATCGTCTGCGCATTTCGATGACGGCACAGGTCAATGTGCTGCTGGGGACGGCGAAACAGGCGCTGAGTGTGCCGGTGGCGGCGCTGGGCAAGAAGATCGGCCCCGACCGCTACGAGGTGCGCGTGCTGGACAAAGACGCCAAGGACGGCCGGGCCGTGACGCGTCAGATCGTGACCGGCGTGAACAACAACGTGCGTGTCGAAGTGCGCGAAGGGCTGTCGGCGGACGAGCGTGTCGTGATCGGCGAGGCGGTCGAGGCGGGCAATACGCCTTCGACGCAGACCGATGCGTCGTCCGGCGCCGCACAGTAAATCGAGCCGAGGAAGTCGAGCGCCATGACGCAGACCTCACATCACACGCCGCAGGCAGCCGGAGCGTCTTCTGCGCGCAGCGTCCACGACCTGGCTGGCACCCAGGGCGTCAGCCCGCACCCGATGCTGGAGCTCACGGGCATCACGCGCCGGTTTCCGGCGGGTGAGCGTGACGTCACGGTGTTGCGCGACGTGGATCTCACCATCGAAGGCGGCGAGATCGTCGCGATCATGGGGGCGTCCGGCTCGGGCAAGTCGACGCTGATGAACATTCTCGGGTGCCTCGATCATCCGAGCGAAGGCAGCTATCGCGTGCTTGGGCGCGAGACCCGCGATCTCGACGCCGATGCGCTGGCGCAACTGCGTCGGGAGCACTTCGGGTTCATCTTCCAGCGCTACCACCTGTTGCCGCACCTCGACGCGGCGTCCAACGTGGAGATGCCTTCGGTCTACACGGGCACGCCGCATGCGGCGCGGCGCGCGCGCTCGATCATGCTGCTCGAACGGCTCGGGCTGGCGGAGCGCACGGCGCATCGTCCCAGTCAGTTGTCCGGCGGCCAGCAGCAGCGCGTGAGTATCGCGCGGGCGCTGATGAACGGGGGCGAGGTCATTCTGGCGGACGAACCGACCGGTGCGCTCGACACGCGCAGCGGCAAGGAAGTCATTCGCATCCTCAAGGAACTCAACGCGCTGGGGCACACCGTCATCATCGTGACGCACGATGAGACGGTGGCGGCGCACGCACGCCGGATCATCGAGATTCGCGACGGCGAGATCGTGGCCGACCGGGAAAACACGCCGGTGGACCTCGCGCCGGACCCGGCGTCACCGGACGAGACCGCACGGGAAGTCGCCGAGGCTGAAGCGTCTGCTGCATCCGCCGTATCGGCCGTATCGTCTGTATCGTCTGTATCGGCGAGCGACCCGGCGTCGGTGAACGCCAGCCATGGCGGCGCGATCCCGCCGCGTCGGTGGACGGGCGGCATCGACCGCTTCGCGGAGGCGTTCCGCATGGCGTGGATCGCGCTGATCTCGCACCGCCTGCGCACGTTCCTGACGATGCTCGGCATCATCATCGGTATCACGTCGGTCGTGTCCATCGTCGCCATCGGCGAGGGGGCGAAGCGATACATGCTCGCCGAGATCGGCAGCATCGGCACGAACACGATCAACATCTATCCCGGCAAGGACTGGGGCGACAACCGGGCGACGGCGATTCAGACGCTGGTGCCGGAAGACGTGCTGGCGCTCTCGGAACAGATTTATGTCGACAGCGCGACACCGGAGACGGCGCGCAGCCTGCTGCTGCGTTACCGCAACGTGGATGCGAGCGCGATGGTCACGGGCGTGGGCGAGCATTTCTTCCAGGTGCGTGGCCTGAAGATCGCGCAGGGCATTGCCTTCGGGCCGGACGAGGTGCGACGTCAGGCACAGGTGGCCGTCATCGATCAGAACACGCGACGCAAGCTGTTCGGCGCTAACCCGAATCCGCTGGGCGAAGTGATTTTCGTGGGCAACCTGCCATGCGTGGTGATCGGTGTGACGGTCGAGAAAAAGAGCGCGTTCGGCGACACCAAGAGCCTGAACATCTGGGTGCCGTACACGACGGCGGCCGGGCGGCTGTTCGGTCAGCGCAACGTCGACAGCATTACGGTGCGGGTGCGCGACGGTCAGCCGAGCAAGGCCGCCGAGAAGAGTCTCGAAACACTGATGACGCAGCGTCACGGACGTAAGGACTTTTTCACCTACAACATGGACAGCGTGGTGAAGACGGTCGAGAAGACGAGCCAGTCGCTGACCCTGCTGCTCTCGCTGATTGCGGTGATCTCGCTGGTCGTCGGTGGCATCGGCGTGATGAACATCATGATCGTGTCGGTGACTGAGCGCACGCGCGAGATCGGCATTCGCATGGCGGTGGGCGCGCGGCAGAGCGACATCATGCAGCAGTTTCTGGTGGAGGCCGTGATGGTGTGTCTGATGGGCGGTGCGATCGGTATTGCGCTGTCCTTCGGGGCGAGCTTCCTGTTCTCCCTGTTCGTCGAGAAATGGAAGATGGTGTTTTCGATGGGGTCGGTGGTCACGGCGTTCCTGTGCTCGACGCTCATCGGCGTGGTGTTCGGTTTCATGCCTGCGCGCAATGCCGCGCGGCTCGATCCGGTCGAAGCGCTTGCGCGCGATTGAGGTATTGCCAGATGACGAGAATGATTGCTACCGCTCGCAAACTGTCTGATGCGTTGGCATCGACGGGGGCGTCAGCTTTGTCGGCGCCGACGATATCGTCGACCCGACCGGTCCATGGCCTGCGCCGCTCGGCGCTCGCATTGGCGATCGCGGCGGTGTTGCTGGCGGGCTGCGCCGGTGTGCGTCACGCTCCGCTGCCAGCCGTGCCGGTGCCCGCCCAATGGGCCGGCGCACCGACGACCGGTGCGCCATCCGACGCGTTGGCCGACGCGAGCAACACCACCGGCACGGCCCGCGCGGCGGCTATTGCCCCCGACTTCTGGCGCGCCTTTGGTGACCCGGTACTCGACAAGCTCATCACCGACGCCCTGGCCGTCAACAACGATCTGGCTGCGGCAGGCATTCGTGTCTACCGGGCCCAATTGCAGGCCGGACTGGCCGATACGAATCTGACACCCTCAGTGACGGTGGGCGGCACCGGCACCGTGTCGCGCACACTCGACACGCACGCGATGGCGCGCAAGGGCACGCTGCAGGCAACGGCATCCTACGAACTGGACTTGTGGGGCAAACTCGCGGCGCAACGCGACGCGGCGCGCTGGGAATATGAGGCGACCGACGCCGACCGCGAGGCTGCACGCCTGTCGCTGATCGCCACGACAGCGCAGCTCTACTGGACCATCGGTTTCCTGAATCAGCAGATTGCGAACACGCAGAGCAACATCGTCTATACCGAGCGCATTCTGGCGCTGGTGCGCTCGCGTTATGCCGCCGGTGCAGTGTCGGGGCTGGATGTCGCGCAGACCGAGGGAAATCTGGCGGACCAGCGCGCCACGCTGACACAACTGGTACAGCAGCGCACGGAGAACCGCAACGCGCTCGCCATTCTTTTCGATCGTCCGCCGGAGCAGGCAGCGGCAGAACCGTCGGTGCTGCCCACGCAAGCGTTGCCCGACGTGCCCGCCGGATTGCCCGCAGCGTTGCTGGGGCGCCGTCCCGATCTGCGCGCGTCGGAATTGCGCTTGCGCGGCACGCTCGCCAACGTCGACATCACTCGCACGAGTTTCTATCCCACTTTCACGCTGACCGGGCAACTCGGCACGACGAGCACGTCGCTGGAGCGCGTGTTGCAGAATCCGGTCGGTTCGCTGGGGCTGGGACTGGCATTGCCGTTCATCCAGTGGAACACGATGCAGTTGCAAATCAAGGTGTCGCAGACGCAATACGAGGAGGCGGTCGTCAACTTCCGCAAGAGCCTCTTCACGGCGCTCAGCGAGGTCGAGAATGCGTTGTCCGCGCGCGAGCAATTGACGCTCGAGAGTGAACAGCGTGTCCTGTCGCTCACGCAAGCCCAACGCGCGGAGACACTGCTGAGATCACGTTATCAGGCCGGGGCCATTGGCGTGCAACCGTGGCTCGAACAACTGCGGCTGCTGCGCGCGGCGCAAACGGCCGATGCGCAGACCCGCCTGAGCCGCCTGAACAACCGTATGGCGCTGTACAAGGCGCTGGGTGGCGCCGGGAATGCGTCGGATGTGACCCCGCCGCCAGCGGGCTGACATGTCGGGCCGTACGGACGTCCCGAACTGGCGTCCCGAAGTGGCGTCCTTAAGTGACATCCTCGATTGACGTTCTGAGACGACTGACGCAAGCGCGCGGACGTGTCCCGGTCACACTACCTTGCCGCGGCAGCCAGCGCTTCGTTATCGAACGCGATGGCGAAGGCCGCGCTCGGGCGAGCCATGCAACGATCGACCCAGGCATCGATGACCGGATCCCCCGGCTTGCCCATCCACGCAAAAGCGGAATGCAACAGCAGGTCGGCGGCGGTGAAACGCTCACCAACAAGATAGGTGCGGTTCGTCAGCGCTGCGCGGAGTCGGCCAAGGGCCTCGGCTTTGGTGCGAAAGGTTCGGACCAGCAGCGGATGTTGCAGCCCGGCAAAGTCCACGGTGATGACCGGCTCCAGCACGCCGGCGTACCAGGCGAACCAGCTCAGATAGGCGCCGCGCTCCGGATGGTCGGGCGGAAGGGCCAGATCGTTCGCCGGGAAGCGTTCGGCAAGGTACTGGATGATGGCCGCCGACTCCCAGACCTGCACCTCGCCGTCCACCAGCAGCGGCACCTTGCCCTCCGGATGCGGGTTGCGTGGGTCATGTCCGCCGGAGCCGTCCATGCGCTCGATGCCGACGACCTGGATCCTGACGTCGTCGAGTGCGCCCAGTTCGTGAAGCAGCGCAACGACACGCGTGGAACGGCTACGGGGAGCGTGGAAAAGCGTCAGCATGGCGAGATCCTTGGGTGAGTTATCGACAGGCGACCAATGTAGCGGTCTCTCCTGACAAAAAATGTCAGTAGTGCATCGACCGGTTCGGTCAGTGCCGTGGCGTGCCTGCGGTATGCGGTACGCGCGGCGGAATCACGTTCGGTCTGCCAGCGATATTAGCCCTTTCGTCAACGCTGGTTTAGAATTCGACGTTCCTTCGAAAGAACCGTCATGGCCGACGCCATGGAAGGCTTTCATTCTTGCAACCCAGTGTGGCGAAGATGAGCGAGCCTTTCATTTCTCTGTGCCCCGAAATTACGCGGGCAAACGCGTTCCATTTGATCGACTGGCTGGAAGACGAGAGCGTCGTGCGCTATCTGAGCGATTCGCGTCAGGTGTCCCGGGCCATCGAGCAGGTCATCGATCGGGTGCAGCTGCCGATCCTCACCCATCTGTTCAATCAGGGCGGCCGGTTCTTCATGGCCTATGACCGGCACGACGAACCCGTCGGGTTCGTGCGCCTCGTCAAGACAGGACAGGACTGCGAGATCGTTCTCGTCATCGGGAATCGCGACAACTGGGGCCGCAAGCTCGGCGCCGGCGCTCTGCGAGAAGGCATGAAACTCGCCTTCTTCGACATGCGCGCCGAAAAACTCATTGCCAGAATTCACGTGGACAATGCGCGCTCGCTCAAGGCGTTCGTTCGCTGTGGGTTCGTGCTCGAGCGCGAAACGTCGGCGATGAAGTCGTTTGCCATGACCGCGGACCGATATCTTCAACGTCTGCGCGAGGGACGGACGGGCGCGTCGTCCGAGATCTACATCACCGAAATCGACCAGACCCGGCTGCGCCATCTCGTTGCGCTGGCTTCTGGCCCGGACACGGTCAATCTGGCGCATGAGATCGAGCGCGCCGTCGTCGTCGATTCGCGGCAGGTGGACCGCGACGTAATCACCATGAATTCCCGAGCGCGGCTGCGGCTGGATGACGAGGCCATGGAAGTGGATCTCGTCTATCCGGATGATGTCGATGGCAGTGACGACAAGGTATCGATCGTCTCGGATGTCGGCTCGGCGATCCTCGGTTACCGGGAAGGGGACGCCATCGATTGGCGGATCCATCACCGAACCCGCCGCATTCGCATCGAGAAAGTGGTCTATCAGCCCGAAGCCGCAGGCGACTTTCACCTATAGCCGCAGGCGATTTCCAGCGCCTTATCAGACGTACCAGACGTATCAGGTGTATCGGACGTATCAGGCGTTCGCCGTCTCGACCACGGGCGCCTTCGGCAAAGTAATCGTGAACGTCGTGCCCACGCCGACCTGACTCGCCACGTCAATGGTGCCCTTGTGGAACTCGATGGCGGCGTAGACCACCGCCAGACCGACGCCCGAGCCGTCTTCCAGCACCGCGTTGCTGCGCGAGCGGAACGACATCTGGAAGATCTCCTTGAGTTCGTCGGCAGGGATCCCGGTGCCGTTGTCGCGCAGCGTCACCTCGAACGCTTCGCCCTTGTCCGACAAACGCATGTCGATGGCAGGCTGTGCCAATGTGTACTTCGTGGCGTTGCTCACCAGATTGATGAACGCGTGGAACAGCACATTGCCGTCGCCGATCATGCGGCTGTCGATGCCTGCCGGGGCCTGCACCGTGATCGTCGCGTTCGGGAACATGTCCGAACCGACGCCGCGCACGTCTTCGAGCAGGGCCAGCAACGACAATTCCGTGCGTTTGCCGAATTTCGGATCGTCCAGCGAGGCGCTTTGCGCTGCGTCCAGCCAGTTCTGAATGAGATTGTTCAGCTTGGCCACCGCTTCCCGGATCTTCGTGTAGCGCGGGCTCGAATCCGTCTCTTCGTTTCGCGGGTTGAGCAGACGCTGCGCATGACCGTCGATGACACTGAGCAGCGTGCGAAACTCATGCGTTGCCATCGAACGGAAGGTTTTCTGGAAGTTGTTCAGACGCTCCTCGTTCGCCAGTGCGCGCTGCAACATCGTGTTCTTGGCCGTTGCCAGCTTCTGGTTGCGTACCAGCGACGCCGTGCTTTCCTGAATCTTCGACAGCGTTCGCGAAAGCGCGCCGATCTCGTCGCCGCGCGAGAGCCACGGCAGGCGCAGCTTGTCCTTGCCGCCGACCGCATTCCCGGCCATCCGGATGAGGTGTGTCAATGGCCGGAGAATCACTGCATCGACATAAATCAGGCACAGCAGCGTCACCACGATCATCGCGGCGATCAACGCGTCGATCTTGAGAAGATGCCGGCGGGCCTCGGTGTTTTTCGCCTCCACCTCCCGGATCAATGATTCGGTGCTCCGAAACACCAGGGCGCCGAACGTGTTGTTCGCCTGCGCGTATTTGGCGCCGGACTCCCCACGATAAAACCTCGCGGCGTCGTTCAGCTTGCCGCTCTGCGCGAGTTGAAACACCTGATTGGCTGCCCGGCGGTACTGCGCCCATTGGGTGTGGAACTTCGAGAAAGCCAGACGGAATTCGTCGTGCGCCAGCACCTTTTGATACCGCTCCGAGGCAGCCTTGATCTTGTCGTCGAACTCGGCTGCTGCCGTACGAATGTCCGCGAATGCCCCGGGAGACATCGGCGCAAGCGCTTCGGACTCGACGGTGCGGAAGTCCGAGATGTAATCGTTGAGTTCTTCCAGCACGCTCAGATTCTCGATCTGTGCGCGCTCGGCGGCGATGGCGCGTTGCTGCGCCGAATCGACCTGATAGTGCACCGCGATACCCACGGCAATCATCGCGACGAGACACAGTGCGAGCAGGAGATACATCCGTCCCCGGATCGGGAGCGGGCTTGAGGTGGGCACTGAAGCGGACACTGAAGCAGGGGGGGAGGATTTCGGCATGCGAGATAAGCCCGGCGCGACGACGCGCTCAGAGCGCAATGATGTTGAGCAGGGCGGCGCGAACCACAGCTTCCGTGCGCGTAGCAACGTTGAGCTTTTCGCGGGCGTTATCGATGTGGAAGTCCACCGTACGCTTACCCAATTCGAGAATGATCGAGATCTCGGCGGATGTCTTGCCGCGCGCCGACCATTGCAACACTTCCACTTCGCGCTTCGTGAGCCCGAACGGCAGCGGCGCGCCTTCCGGCGCTTCGTCATGCTCGGTGTATTTGCGGATCACCGTGTCGAGCACGTCGAAGTCCACGGGTTTGAGCATGTATTCGTCAGCACCGGTGCTGTGCCCGCGCATGATCGATTCCTTGTCGGCGTTGCCCGTCAGGAAAATGAACGGAATCTTGCGCTCTCCCTGAATAATGCCGCGAGCGCTTTCCAGAAACTCGAAGCCCGTCATGCCGGGCACGTTCACGTCGCACACGATGATGTCCGGCATGAAAGCGGCAAGCGTCGCCAGCGCGGCCGAAAAATCGTGCGCCACTTTCACGACATAACCCCGATCCGTCAGATCCTCGCGAATCAGGTCTGCCGAATCGTGATCGTCCTCGATGCAGAAAACTTTGGTGGGAGATGACATCCCGCTGGCCCCGATTTTTTTAATGGAATAGTGAAATCGTACTAAAAAATAACTGGACGACGAAATTTTGCAGAAATAGGTGCCGGTGACATGTCTCGCACACGCCATCGATGCGTTCTCGCACAATAAGAAAAGGACCGCAGGGGCGGTCCTTGCCGGGACGCCTTCGTCATGTCTCGTTCAGAACTGGAACGGGAGCAGATGGCCGAATTGGGCGTAAAGCTCGGAAATGCCGTAAGCCAGAGCGCGGACCATGGTGAATCTCCTTGGGTGATTGAAGGGGCGGGGGCGTGACCCGATCAGTAGCCGAACACGTGGCCAACGTGGATGGCGCACTGCATGCCGGTTTCGATGCACGTGTCGCTATAGAAAAGGTTGTCGACGATATCGAGGATGAGTTGCATGGCGGTGTGCTCCGTTGTCGGGTTAGCGTTGGGCGATGCTCGTTCAGCCAAGCGCCGAGACGAGCGTGCCGATCAGGCCCAGGATCGAGGCGAAGCCGTAGGTGACGAGTGCGGGCATGGTGATTCTCCTGTCGTTCATGGTTGGGATGACGGCTGCCGCTGCGTTGCCTTGTCTTGCGGCGTCGTTGCGTTAGCCGGTGAGTGAAGTATCGTCACCGGCCCGCTGCGGCGAAACTGTGATTAATACAGGTCGGGCCGTTTTCAGCGGAATTGATCGTGTCGTAAAGGAAGGGGAAAGGAAAAAGTGCTTATTCCACGCGGGTTTACCGAAGGTCGGTCCCTAACCCCGTATAAATCGCAGTGACGTCGCGCGGCAGGCTCCGTAACATTCGCTTCGCCTTACAAAGTCTTACAGAAGCGAAAAAAGGATACGGAGTACTGAATGAGGACGATTCGGATGACCTGCGTCGCGTTTGCGGCGCTTTGCACTCTCGCGTCGGCCGCGCAGGCTTACACGCCAATCGACATCGCGGACCGCTACGGCACGCCGTTCATACAGGCGCGGCTCTTTTCCCCCACGGACGGCGCCTACACCAGTGACGATTTCGGCCGGGATCAGGTCTCGTCGGGCACCCTCTCGCCATTGCAAACCGACCAGATACGCGCGGCGCTGAACTATTGGGCCGAGGTCATCAAGGTGACGCCCGGCAGATCGCCGGCGGCGATCAACGTCGGCATGAGCACGTCGGGCGGTGCCCATGCGTACAGCCCCTATGCGTTCGACGTCGGCCCGCTCCCGGCTGACAGCGACCAGAATCCGACGCTCGTTCAGGCGGCGCTTCAGAACAACCCGCTGGAACGCCCGGCCTACTATGGCGCGCACGGCGAGATCACGCTGGGCCAGATGGCCTTCTCCACCGCGCCGCACGTGGCGTCGCAGATCCCGCTCAACAGTCAGGCCGATTTGCCGGCCGTGATGTTGCACGAGGTGGCGCACGCACTGGGCGTGGGGACGAACATTGTCCAGACCGAGATTACGCCGACGCTGCATACGAACCGCTTCACCTCGGTCCTCGACAGCTGGTCGGCGCACCTCTACGACGACAATGACCGTCCGGCCCAGCCGGGGCAGAACATTCTCACGCCGGAAAACCGGGGCACCGTCGATCCGAGCGCGTTCGACGCGCGCAACGACAACGCCTACTTCGCCGGCGACCACGTGAGGGAAGTGCTCGGCAATGCCATGAAGGGCATTCCGGTCAAGGCGATGTTCGAGGGAACGATATACGACGGGCCTATCTTCTCGCACATCGAGCTCAAGAACAGCCTGATGAGCCATCAGACGTACCGCAACTACACGGCGTTCATGGAGGCCGAGCTCGCGGCGCTGCAAGATATCGGCTACGACATCGACCGACGCAACTTTTTCGGTCGCTCGATTTACGACGACGGTCTGACGCTGACCAACGACCGCCCGTTCTTCGGCCGCAACGCCGACGGCACCGCCTATGTCCCGAACACCTACAACACGGCGACGTTGGGTCTCGGGCTGCATCTCTACGGAAGCTACAACACGGTCGCCCAGCGGGCCGATCTGCTGAGCATCGGTGACGGCGGGGCAGGCATCCGGGTGGACGGCGTGGCGAACAACGTGAGCGTGCTGCCGGGCACGCGCATTTACGCCGACGGCGCGAACGGGCGCGGCGTGATGTTCACGTACGGCAAGAACCACACGTTCGTGCAGCAAGGCGACGTTCAGGCGCTCGGCGCCAACGGTATCGCGGCGAGTTTCGACTTCGGTCACAACGCGCTGGGCGATGACGCCGACTATCGCGGGTCGTACATTTTCACCAAGCTCGATCGCAACACGGGGCTGCCCTTGCCGCTGCCCGACGAACTCGACGGCCCGCTAGTCACGCGTGCCGACATCACCGGCAGACTGGCGGGCAGGTACGCCTCGCTGTATATGTCGGAGAACGGCTACGTCGGCCAGATCAACATCATGCGCGGGGCGGCGCTCTATGGCGACATTCTGTCGAAGTACGCCGAGCGCGACGCCAACGGCGATCTGCGTCTGACACAGTTGAGCTTCGGGTTGACGCCCGACGCGAACGGCGTTGCCACGAATCGCGCCGATCCCACGTTCAATCTGCGCTACGACGGCAACATCGTCGGCAGCAACCTGGCGTTGACGATGGCGGGCGGCACGACCGAAATCAACGGCGATCACACGGTGCACGACGTGGCCGTGAACGCGGGGGCCACGCTCACCGGTAACAGCCGCTATGTGCTGGGTTCGGCCGGCGCTTTCGTGAACGCGGGCACTGTCGCGCCGTCGCTCGCGGGCAGCTTCATCAGCGTGGGCGGCGATTACACGCAGACGAACACCGGTCGTCTCGTCCTGTCTCTGACGGACGGCGGCACCTTCAGCAAGCTGCTGGTGACCGGTCATGCGGCGCTCGACGGCACGCTGGCGATGGCGCCGCAACGCGGCTGGTACGCCAGTGGGATGACCGTGACCTCGGATCAGTGGCTGAACGCGTCGAGCATCAGCGGCGCGTTCGCCAACGTGACGACCCTGCTGACATCGCCCACGCTGCTCGCCAGCGCGAGTTCGCTTGGCGGCAACACGTACCGCGTGCAGTTCACGCGAGCGGCGAACGCCTATTCGCAATACGGCATCGACGGTAACAGCCGCAGCGTCGGCGCCGTGCTCGACCGCATGGCGGGCGGCGCCGGTGCGGATCTCCAGCCGCTCATCACGGCGCTCGACTTCTCGGCCGCCGATGGCAGTGACGTCGCCAGAGCTCTCCCGCAACTGACCCCGGCAGCCTACGGCGCGATGTTCGCGGGGGGATTGCTGCGCGAGCGCCAATTGACCGACATGGTGGCCACTGCGGTGGGCGCTGACGGCACCCAGAACACGCCCAACGCGGGCGAAGGCGCGCTCACGGGCAACTGGCGCGGGTTTGCGATGCCGTTCGGCAGCGGCTACTGGCGTACCCGAAATGGCGGCACGGCGGGCGACATGGCAGGCGCCAGCGGCAATACCTACGGTGTGGTGTTCGGCGCAGAGCGGGTGGTTGGGGTAGCGGGCGAGGGGCGGGACTGGACCGTTGGCGCACATGGCGCGATCAGTGGTCAATCTACGCGTCTGGACGGGCAGACGCCGGGGTCCGGCAAAACCACCGCGTTCGATATCGGTGTGCACGCGCGCTATGCGCCTTCGACGAGCGTCGGGCCGCACGCGTTTGCGCTCGCCCGTATCGGCGTCGAGGACGGGCGCGTCGACCGAACGATCTCGGTCAATGGCTACAGCGCGACACCGCGCGGTACGTGGACGGGGGCGAGCGCGTCGGCAAGCATCGGGGGCGGCTGGCGTTGGCCGTTGAGCAGCACGACGAGCGCAGGCCCGGTCGCGGCGCTCGACTACACGGGACTGTATCGCCCGAGCCTGACCGAAGAGGGGGCCGATGGCGCGCGCCTGCGCCTGGACAGCAAGACATTCAATTCGGTGCGCACGCGTCTGGGTGGGGAATTGCGCTTCGACCTGCCGATGATCGCGGGCAATGCGCTCACGGCCAACCTGCAAGCCACATGGAACCACGAACTCACGAATGGCGCGATCAACCAGAGCGCCAGCTTCGTCGGGTATCCGGGGCTTCCGTTTACGACGCGAAGCGAGGTGGTGGGGCGCGACAGCCTCGGCTTGCAAGCCGGTGTGTCGTATCGCATGGCCCGGCGGATCGTGTTCGGGGCGGCGGTGTCGAGCAACGTCTACAAGGCGGGGAATGCCGACATTGCAGGTTCCGTGTCGGCAACATGGCGGTTCTGATGTATGGAGTAGATAAGTCGCAGTAACTTGCGGTTTACCGGAAAATCACGTCGCACCGAAGATCGCCAGAAAGCCGAGCTTTCTGGCGATTTTTTGTTGTGCGTTGTCCGCTGACGCAGCGTGGAGCCTCGGCGTTCCAAAGTGCGTCATTATGTCGCGATGTATGGAATATGTGCATGCGTAGCATTCGTAACGCAAATCGTATATACATACATAGAGGCTAATGATGTCCATGCATAACGTCTCGCCTACCCGCGCGGGCAGGGCAGACAAGACACCCGGTGCGCGCTGGCGCACGGGGTGTGCGCGCGTTGCTGCGGCGATGGCCATGGTGCCGATGAGCGGTTGCACGCTGGAGTTGCTCGATCCGAAGGGCAGCGTTGGCGAACAGGAAAAGCAGCTCATCCTGATCGCACTGGGCGTGATGCTGCTCGTGGTCATTCCGGTCATCGTGCTGACGCTCGTATTCTTCTGGCGCTATCGCGAGACCAACACCGACGCCACCTATTCGCCGACGTGGGCGCACTCCACGAAGATCGAGGTAGTCGTGTGGACGATCCCCGTCGTCATCGTGGTGTCGCTCGCGGTCATGATCTGGGAGACCACGCACAAGCTCGATCCTTACCGCCCGATTGGATCGAGCGAGTCGGGCGCATCGGGCGGCCAGACCTCCGGCGACAAGGCGCCCGTGCGTGTCGAAGTCGTGGCGTTGAACTGGAAGTGGCTCTTCATCTACCCCGACTATCGCGTGGCGACCGTCAACAAACTCGTGTTGCCGGTCGATACGCCCGTCGAGTTCAAGATCACGGCCGAATCGCTGATGAATGCTTTCTTCATCCCGCAACTCGGCAGCATGGTCTACGCCATGTCCGGCATGCAGACGAAGCTGCACCTGATCGCGAACGAAACCGGCACCTACGCGGGCATGTCGTCCGCGTATAGCGGCCCGGGCTTCTCCGACATGCACTTCAAGGCGCACGTGACGTCGCAGGGCGACTTCGAGCAGTGGGTCAGGCAGGCGCAAACCGTGCCCGACACGCTCGACGCGCCGACCTACGTCAAGCTCGAACAACCGGGCACCGCCGCGCCGGTCGGTATTTACGCCAACGTCATGCCGGGCCTGTTCGACGCCGTTGTCGGCAAGTACATGGGGCCGATGGACGGCAGCGCGCCGGGCATGCGTGTCTCGGGCAACAGCGCCATCGACGACATCATTGCCGCGGCCAATTGCCGCGTGGACGGCCAACTGGATAGCCGCGCGCTTCTCGCGCAGCGTCCCGAGCGCGAGGCCGGTGCACAACCCGCATCGCAGCGCGCGCTCACGGAGTAAGTCATGTTCGGAAAACTCGATCTCGATGCCATTCCCTGGCATGAACCCATCATCATGGGCACGCTCGTGGTGGTGGTGCTGGGCGGCGCAGCGCTCGTCGGCGCCATCACTTATTTCCGGAAGTGGGGCTATCTCTGGAAGGAGTGGATCACCTCGGTCGACCACAAGCGCATTGGCGTGATGTACATCGTGCTGGCGCTCGTGATGATGCTGCGCGGCTTTGCCGACGCCATCATGATGCGCGCGCAGCAGGCCGTTGCCGCCGGCGGCGAGGCCGGATATCTGCCGCCGCATCACTACGATCAGATCTTCACCGCGCACGGCGTCATCATGATCTTCTTCGTGGCCACGCCGCTCGTGCTGGGCCTGATGAACGTGATCGTGCCCTTGCAGATCGGCGCGCGCGACGTGGCGTTCCCGTTCGTCAACTCGCTCTCCTTCTGGCTCTCGGCCATGGGCGCGGTGCTCGTGATGATGTCCATGTTCGTGGGCGACTTCGCTGCCACGGGCTGGGTCGCCTACCCGCCGCTCTCCGAGCTGGGGTATAGCCCGACGGTCGGCGTGGACTACTACATCTGGTCGTTGCAGATATCGGGGCTGGGTACCACGCTCACAGGCATCAACTTCATCGTCACGATCCTGCGCATGCGTGCGCCGGGCATGAACCTGATGAAGATGCCGGTGTTCACGTGGACGGCGCTCATTACCAACATCCTGATCGTGGCCGTGTTCCCGGTGCTGACCGCCACGCTGGCGCTGCTTACTGCCGACCGCTATCTCGGCATGCACTTCTTCACGAACGAACTGGGCGGCAACGCCATGATGTACGTGAATCTGATCTGGATCTGGGGCCATCCCGAGGTGTACATCCTGATCCTGCCGGCATTCGGTGCGTTCTCGGAAATCATTGCGACCTTCTCGCGCAAGCCGCTGTTCGGCTACAAGTCGATGGTGTACGCCACGTCGTCGATCGGGATCCTGTCGTTCTTCGTGTGGCTGCACCACTTCTTCACGATGGGCTCGGGGGCCAACGTCAATGCCTTCTTCGGCATCATGACGACGATCATCTCGATTCCGACAGGCGTGAAGCTTTTCAACTGGCTGTTCACGATGTATCAGGGCCGTATCCGCTACCACTCGGCCACGCTCTGGACCATCGGCTTCATGGTGACGTTCGCCATCGGCGGCATGACCGGCGTGCTGCTGGCCGTGCCGGGCGCGGACTTCGTGCTGCACAATTCGCTGTTCCTCGTGGCGCACTTTCACAACGTCATCATCGGCGGTGTGGTGTTCGGCTGCCTGGCAGGCATTACGTTCTGGTTCCCGAAGGTGTTCGGCTTCACGCTCAATGAACGCTGGGGCAAGTTCTCGTTCGCCTGCTGGCTGATCGGGTTCTATCTTGCGTTCATGCCGTTGTACGTGCTGGGCTTCAAGGGCATGACGCGACGCATGAATCACTACGTGCAAGCCGACTGGCAGCCGTACCTCATCGTGGCCGCCGTCGGTGCGGCGATCATCGGTCTGGGCATTCTGTCCTTCGGTGTGCAGCTTGTCGTGAGCATTCGCGATCGCAACGCCAACCGGGACCTGACGGGCGACCCGTGGGATGCGCGCAGCCTGGAGTGGGCGACGTCTTCGCCCGCGCCGTTTTACAACTTCGCGCACGTGCCGCGTATCGACTCGCTCGAACAGCATTGGGACGACAAGGCGCGCGGTCTGGCCTACGTTCAGCCCACGCACTACGAAGACATCCACATGCCGCGCAATACCGGCACCGGGTTCGTCGTGTCCGCGTTCAGTCTGGTCATGTGCTTTGCGCTGATCTGGCACATCTGGTGGCTGGCCGGGGCGAGCCTTGTCGCCACCATCGCCACGTTCCTGTGGCGCACCTACGATCGCGACGTCGATTATTACGTGCCGGCGGCAGAGGTGGAGCGTATCGAAAACGCCCGCTTTGCCGACCTGCGTGCAGCGCTTCCTGCGCATCCATCCCTGCAAAAGGCCGCCTGATGTCCTCGGCATCCCTTCCTACCTCACACGGCAACGGCGCCGCTGCGCCGGCCGACGCCCACGCGCATGGGCATCACGACGCGGGCGCCACCACGACGCTCGGCTTCTGGATCTACCTGATGAGCGACTGTCTCATCTTCTGCGTGCTGTTCGCCACGTTCGGCGTGCTCGCGGCCAATACCGCGGGCGGGCCCACCGGCCACGAACTGTTCGAGCTGCCGTTCGTGCTCGGCGAGACGATGTTGCTTCTGCTCTCGAGCTTCACGTTCGGGCTGGCGTCGCTGTCGATGCGCCCCGGCAATGAAGGTGTCGTGCAGCGCTGGCTCTGGATCACCTTCGCGCTGGGCGCAGCGTTCGTCGCCATGGAAGTCTATGAGTTCTCGGCGTTGCTTCACGAAGACGCGGGACCCGGGCGCAGCGCATTTCTCTCGGCGTTCTTCACGCTGGTGGGCACGCACGGTCTGCACGTGACGTGTGGGCTGCTGTGGCTTGTGGTGATGATTCATCAGATCGGGCGCTTCGGCTTCGACCCGGTGGTGCGTCGCCGTCTGCAATGCCTGAGCCTGTTCTGGCACTTTCTCGATCTTGTCTGGATCTGTGTGTTTACCTTCGTCTATCTGCGGGAGTTCGTATGACGAACGCTCAAGTTCACGACCACGGCGCTTACGCGTCGCAGAGTCATCTGCGCGATTACGTCGTCGGGTTCTTTCTGTCGCTGGTTCTCACGTTCGCGTCGTTCGGCGCGGTCATGCTCAAGGTCGTGCCCGGCGGGTGGGGTTTGCCGGTCATCGTCGTGCTGTGCGTGGCGCAGCTCGTCGTGCAGCTGGTGTATTTCCTGCACATCGGCGCGCGGCGCAGCCAGCGTCAGAATTCGGCCATTTTCCTGTGCACGGCCGGGCTGATCGCGATCATCGTTGCCGGATCGTTGTGGGTCATGCATAACGCCAACGAGAACATGATGCCGACGCACATGTCCATCGAGCGGGCAAAGTTGCGCGACTGATCATGGACCGCCTCAAATGCATGGAGGTCTTCGTGCAGGTCGTGCGCACCGGCAGCCTGAGCGCGGGGGCGGCGGCCTGTGGCATGTCGGCGCTTACCGCAACGCGTCACGTACAGGCGCTCGAAGCCCGGCTCGGTCAGCCGCTGCTGCGTCGCAGCGGGCGGCGTCAGGTGCCCACGGCGCTCGGTGAGCGTTACTTCTGCGAATGTGCGGAAGTCCTGGCGCGCGTGGACAATGCCGATGCGTTGGGGGACGGCGGGGCATCGGCCGGTGCAATGTCATCGGCCATCGCCCGGCCGGTCGGCCAGCTTCGGGTGAGTGCACCGACGACGGTCGGGTCCCACCTGCTCATGCCGATCTTCGCGGAGTACCTGCGCACGCACCCCGATGTCGCGCTCGATCTCGCCCTGAAGGACCGTGCCGTCGATCTGGAGGAGGAGGGCATTCACGCGGCGTTTCAGGCAGGCGGCCCTCCGGAGCCGGGGCTGGTGGCGCACACGTTGCGCGGTGTGACACGGGTCGCGTGTGCGTCGCCCGGCTACCTGTCGCGGCGTGGGATGCCACGTGAGCCCGGCGATCTCGCGGGGCACGACTGCCTCGGATTTCGTTACGACGACGTGCTCGGGCGCTGGACGCTCGCGCACGGCGGGCGCGGCGCGGCCGCAGCAGGAGACGCCCGTCTGAGCGCGCCCAATCCGCTCGCGCAGCTTCAGGCGGCGGTGCATGGCATGGGCATCGCCTTGTTGCCCGAGTACCTGCTGGCGCCGGAAGTCGAGGCGGGGCGCCTCGTTCGTGTGCTCGAAGCGCAGGCGCCACTGAGCGAACCCATGCATCTGGTGCATCTGGCCGGACGCTACGTGTCGTCCAAACTCGACGATTTCGTGCGCTACATGGTGGCAAAGCTCGGCCCGGAGGATTGTGCGGCGGCGACGTCGGCCTGAACGCAGCCTGTTGCCGACGCGGGCTGACGCCAGCCGACGGGCGCGGGATGCCGGAGCGTCGACAGTGGCCCGATCACGCGGCGGTGACTTCGGCTAAGATGCAGCCATCGACGTCGTGGCCGATGCGATATCTCCAAGAGCGGGGGCCGTAGCAGCCCGCCATTCCTTTGATCCGGCAACCATGCAACCTGGCAAGGCATTGCGACGCCTGCGCACCTGTGTTTTCACCGGACTCGCCGCTGCGGGCCTCGTGGGCGCTTCGCCCGCCATCGCGCAGCCGCCGCAGTACACGAACGACGCTGAACGCATGGGCGCGGCGATTGCCTCTCCCGAGGGCGTTGGGCAGGTGCTCGACCGCCTCGTGCAGAAATGCGGGCTATACGATGACGCGACCCGCACACACGGCGCCCGCGCGTTGCAGGCGTGGCAGGCGCGTCATCGCGACTATCTGGCCGAAGGGCAGCGTGTGCGGGCGGAGCTCAAGGCCGTGTACACCGATCCCGAGGCACGTCAGCGCTTCGATGACCTCCTGACCCGCCAGTTTCCGATGCTCGTCGAGCGACAGTTCGTCGTGTATGCGAACACCATCGACGACCAGCCGACAACCGCCGCCAAGGCTGAGTTGTGCGAGGGCTATTTCAAAGCCGTCGACGACCGTCAGTTCGATCTCACCGTCAACGATCCGGCGCTCGCCGCATTCTTCGACAAACGCATTGCCGAGCGCATGTCGTCCGGCAACTCGCCGGTGAGCAAGTAGCGCATCAGGTCCGCCACCGGTCGGATGCACTCGCCGAATGGGAGCGGGCCGCGTCCACGGAAAAAGAGCCCGCGGGCGACATCGCCGCGCACGGCCTGTGCGAGCTTGAGGTCGATGCAAAACTGACCGATGCGCGCTACGCCGTCGCGCAGCCCGCACGCCTGCAGGCAATCGAAACCTTCGAGGCACTGACGCACTCTGGCCTTTGCCTGTAATGCCGCTTCGCGCGAGAGGTACTTTCTGAGCCATGGCGTGAGTACTGCGCGCGCGGGAAGTCCGGCGACGCTGGTGAACTCGGCAATGTCTTCCGGGCGTGCGGTGGCCAGAACTTCCTTGAATGCGGGATGGGCGTCCGACTCTTCGGTCACGGCGAAGGCGGTGCCCAGTTGCACGCCTGCCGCGCCCCGGCCGAGCCAGTGCCGAACTTGCTCATGACGATGGATGCCGCCCGCCACGATCAGCGGCACGCGCGTCCATTCGATACCGAGCGAGGCGTACACCTCACAGCATTCGTCCAGCACGCGCTCGAAGGAGAATCGCGCGTCCCCCAGGTCGTCGATGCGTGTGGCGCCCAGATGCCCGCCCGCATGCGCCGGATGCTCGATGACGATGGCGTCGGGCAAGCGGCCTTTTTTCATCCACTTGCGCAACACGAGACTCACGCCGCGTGCATCGGACAGGATCGGGATCAGGGCGACGTGAGGATGCGAGGCGGTCAGTTCCGGCAGATCGAGCGGCAGGCCCGCGCCCATCACGATGGCGTCCGCGCCGCTTTCACACGCTTGTCGCACCAGCGCCGCGTGCGCGCTCACGGCCTTCATCACGTTTACGGCGACGAGTCCGTTGCCGTCGGCGATGACTTTCGCAGCGCGGATTTCGCGGTCCAGCGCGATCAGGTTGACGGCTTCGATCGCGGCTTTGTCGCGGGTGCCTTCGACGCGCGCGAGCAGGTCGGGATGGTGGTGACGCAGGTCGATGCTCGCGATCGTTCCCACGCCGTGATGTTTCGCTACGGTGCCCGCGAGCCGGTGCGCGGAGATGCCGATGCCCATCCCGCCCTGTACTACGGGTACCAGCTGGCGGCCGGCCAGCGTCAATTGCGCGTTCATGTCAATTCCGTTCGTCGAGAAGTATCGGCGCGCACGGGCTTGTCGTCGGGGGCGCAGTCGATGTGCGGCAGAAGTGCCGCCGACGGGCGCCGACGGGAGCCGATGAGCTACCGTTGCGGCAGTCTCGCATTCGTGCGCAGAACGGATGTTGCGATGGGTCAAGCACGCGTGTGCTCAGGCGGCCTCGCCGGTGCGGCATGGCGTCGCAGTGCGTGGCGCCGTGCCCAATGCAATGCCGCCGACGATGAGCGCGAGTGCCATCCAGACGTCCGGTCCCACCGACTCGTGCAGGATCGACGCTGACGCGAGCGTGCCGACGACAGGCACGCCGAGCAGGCCGAGCGACGTCACACCCGCCGGCAACCGTCGCGTGACGACGCCGGCGAGCCAGTACGCGATGCCGCCGCCGACCACGCCGCCATACGTCAGCAAGCCTGCGAACCCGGCCCAACCGACGATGTACGGTGCACCGTCCACGGCCAACGCGATCATGCACAGCACGACGCTGGCGAGCAGCAACTGCCAGGGGCTGAGTTCGAACGGACCGTTCACCCAGCGGTGCGCGCGCATATGGACGATGGCGATGGCCCACACGAATGCGGCGAGCAACACGAGGGCGTTGCCAAAGACTGCATGGCGGTCGCGCCAGTCGAACGCCAGCGGGTTGAACATCACCGCCAGGCCGAGCAGTCCGAACGCCAGGCCGAGCACGCGTCGCCGGGTGAGGGCCTCGCCGAGCCACAGCCGGGCGGCGGGCATGACCCAGAGCGGTGTGGTGTAGGCGAGCACCGCGGAGCGCCCTGCCGGAACGTATTGCAGGCTGAGCGCCACGAGCAGCGAGAACACCGCCATATGCAGCAGCCCCACGCTGACGATCACCGGTAAATCGCCCCGTTTGGGCAGGACAAGACGCCCGGTGAGGGCGCAGATAACGAACAATGTCGCCATGCCGACGACCGAGCGCATGGCGGCGCTCCACCACGGCGAAACGTGCGCGAGCAACGCCTTGCTGACTGGCCAGTTCACGCCCCAGGCCACGACCACGATGGTGAACAGCACGCCCGCGTGCGAGCGCATGGAGGCGGGGTTCGGGGCCAGACGTTGCAGACGGGGCGGCAGATTCACGTGCCGGGGCTCCATAGTGAGATCGAAGGAGGGAAGCGGGAACGAGGTGCGATCGAAGCGGGAATGAGGCGCGAAGGACGGATGAAGTACGGACCACGCGCGGATCAAGCACGCCGTCGACCCGTCAGCGCGAGGCGCCGCGCGTCATTGCGTCGCGCCAACTCCCCGTCAAAGTAAGACAGGCGTGGCGCGTCGAAAAGCGCCAGACGTGAGGGAAAAATTGGTGCCAGGACGTGGCGGTGGGGGAAGGGGTGAGGGCGGCGGCGGGGCGTACGGCGACGCCGCGCCGCCGCCCGCCGGGCCGCTCAGGACGGTGAGGGAGGTCAGGGGCGGCCGTGATCGGGCGCTAGCGGGAATGCCTGGTAGCTCGGGACGCCCGCGCCTCAAGCCTTCGGCGGCGTGCCGCTAATCTTCATGCACAGTCCGCGCAGGAAGACGCGCACGCCGTCGCCCTTGCCCAGTTGCGGCCGGTGACGAAACACGTCGTAGTCCACGGCTTCGATCATGTCGAGAATACGCAGGCCGCCGTGCACCACGCAGCACAGTTCCAGACCGAAGCGGCCCGGCACCCGATTGGCGAGCGGCGCACCGCGCAGCATCATCTTGCGGGCGAAGTCGACTTCGTAACGCATGAGCGCGCGCCACTTGTCGTCGTACTTTTGCGCGCCGATGTCCGCGTCGGACACACCGAAGCGCGCCATGTCGTCCTGCGGCAGATACACGCGCGCCTTGCGCCAGTCGACTTCCACGTCCTGCCAGAAGTTGATGAGTTGCAGCGCCGAGCAGATATCGTCGGAGCACGCAATGTTCTCGGGCGTGTCGAGCTTGAACAGACGAAGCATGATGCGACCGACCGGGTCGGCGGAGCGCCGCGTGTAGTCGCGTAATTCCTCGAACGTGGCGTAGCGCTTTTTCTCGATGTCCTGATCGAAGGCGGAGAGCAGGTCGGAGAAGGGTTGCACCGACAGCGTGTGCTCGGCGATCACGCGGGCGAGCGCAGCGAACAGTGGCTTGTCGGGCGAGGTCGGCACGCCGGCGGCGATCTTGTCCAGTTCGGCCTGATAGGCGGCAAGCCCGGCATGACGCTCGGCGTTGGTGGCATCGCCTTCGTCGGCAATGTCGTCCGCCGTGCGGGCAAAGTTGTAAATCACGCCCACCGGCGCGCGCATCTCGCGCGGCAGCAGGACACTGGCAACCGGGAAGTTCTCGTAGTGCTCGATCTTGGCGTCGGAAGTCATCAGGCGGATGAAGCGGATGAGGCAAATGAAGACAATGCCGCCCGGGTCCCGCGTTTCGAATGACGGGTATCGGGACGTTGCAGGACATCGCGGAGTAGCACAGAACAAAGCCGTGCGACACCGGGGCGGCGCTGAGTGCCCCGAGATTCTATGTCATCGCCCGGTATCCTGTCGGGAAAGTCACGTCAATCCCCGGTATACTTCACCCTTTGTCAGAATTTTCTGGCTTTCCTGCATTGTCACCCTGTTCCCCTGTTCCCCTGTACGACGAGGAGCCTCGTGAGCGTCGCCGAACCGATCGAAATTTCGCCTGAGCAGAGTAGTGCACGCGTGGCGTCGGGCAGCAGTTTCTATGCTGCCATGCGCATTCTGCCGCCTGCGCAGCGTGAAGGCATGTTCGAGATCTACGCCTTTTGCCGTGCCGTGGACGATATCGCCGACGACGGCGACGACACGTCGGCGAACCGCATGGCGCGTCTGGCGGTGTGGCGCCGCGATCTGGCCGATCTGTACGATGGACGGCCGGCCCCGTCGCTCGCAAACCTTGCCCGTGTGGTCAGGCAATTCGGTCTGAAGCACGAGGACTTCATTGCCGTCATCGAAGGCATGGAAATGGACGCGTGCGGCCCCATCGTCGGCCCCGATCTGCCCACGCTCGACCTGTATTGCGACCGCGTCGCGAGCGCCGTCGGCCGTCTGTCGGTCAAGGTGTTCGGCATGCCCGAGCAGGACGGTATCGATTTGTCGCACCATCTTGGCCGTGCGCTCCAGTTGACCAATATTTTGCGCGATATCGACGAAGATGCCGGCATTGACCGGGTGTATCTGCCGCGCGAGACGCTGGCGGACGCCGGGATCGTGAATGTGACGCCGGACGCCGTCGTCGCGGCAAACCTCGATCGTGCCTGCGCACCACTGGTGGCGCAGGCACGTGAGCATTACGCCCGGGCACGCGAGATCATGGCGCGTCATCCGCGCCGCGTGGTCATCGCGCCGGCGGTCATGGCCAAGGCCTACGGGGCGATTCTCGGCAAACTCATTGCGCGCGGCTTTGCCGTGCCACGCGAGCGCGTGCGGGTGCCGCGCTGGCGGCTGATTCTGATGCTGCTGCGGCAGATGGTTCTCTGATGGCGCGCACGGTTCACGTCATCGGCGCCGGCCTCGCAGGGCTGGCCGCCGCGGTCCGGCTTGCCACGCGCGGTGTGGCCGTCGTGCTGCACGAAGCGGCCCCCCAGGCGGGCGGACGCTGCCGCTCGTACTTCGACCGGCAACTGAACGCCGTGATCGATAACGGCAACCATCTGGTGCTCTCGGGCAACTCGACGATGCGCGCGTTCACGCGCACCATCGGCTCCGAGCACACGCTCACCGGCCCGGGGCGTGCCGAGTTCGCCTTCGTCGATCTCGAGAGCGACGAGCGCTGGACGGTACGTCTGTCGGAAGGGCGTGTGCCGTGGTGGATCTTCGACAAAGGCGCGCGTGTGCCGGGCACGAAGTGGTCGGACTATCTGTCGCTCGCGCCGTTGCTGCGGGCTGGTCCGCAAGCCACGATGACCGAGGCCATGAACTGCCCGCCCGTGCTGTACAAGCGGCTGATTCATCCGCTGTTTCTCGCGGTGCTCAATGCCGATCCCGCCGAAGGTTCGGCCCAGATGGCCGGGGCGGTGATTCGCGAGACGCTGGTGCCGGGCGGCAAGGCTTGCCATCCACTGATCGCCAGCGAGGGGCTCGATGTGTCGTTCGTGACCCCGGCGCTGGCGTATCTGGATGCGAAAGGCGCGCGCGTGATGATGCAGCATCGGGTGCGGGCGCTGCACTACGCGCCCGACGGCAGCCGTGTCGAAGCGATCGATTTCGGCGACGGCCCCGAAGCGCTGGCGGCGGACGACGCCGTGGTGCTCGCCGTGCCGCCGAATGTGGCGGCGTCGCTGGTGCCGGATCTGACGACGCCCGACGAATATCGCGCCATCGTCAACGCGCACTATCAGGTGCCGCCCCCTCCGGGATGCCCGCCGATGATCGGTGTGGTGAACGGGGTGAGCGACTGGATTTTCGCGTTCGACGGTCGTTTGTCGGTCACGATCAGCGGCGCCGACCATTTGCTGGACGAATCGCGCGAATCGCTCGCGTCGAGGATCTGGGAAGAGGTCGCGAAGGCCTGCAACCTGCCGGCCACGCCGATGCCGGTGTGGCAACTGGTGCGCGAAAAGCGCGCCACGTTTGCGGCAACGCCGGCGCAGGACAAGCGTCGCCCGGGAGCGAAGACACGCTGGCGCAACCTCGTGCTCGCAGGAGATTGGACGGCCACCGGGCTGCCCGCCACGATCGAAGGCGCGCTGCGCAGCGGGAATCGGGCGGCCGACCTGCTGTGAACGCTGCGGCGAATGCCGTTGTGATGGCTGCTCCACATGTTTAACCGGCGCGAACCACGCGCCGCTCTATCGCCTTTGAATAGGCAAGAACGCCATGGATACGATACGCGATGCTTCCGACAAGGAAGCGCGACGCACGGCCACTGCCACGGCCGTGGATCTCAAGTTGCACACCGAACTCGCGCAAAAGGTGAGTACGGCAATGGCCACGCAGACGCTGGAGACCGGTATCGACCGATCGATCACCGCATTGCTCGACCTGCAACAGGACGACGGCCACTGGCTCTTCGAACTGGAGGCCGACGCGACGATTCCGGCGGAGTACGTGCTCCTGCGTCACCATCTCGGCGAGAAGGTCGATGCGGCGCTCGAAGCGAAGGTTGCCGCGTATCTGCGTCGAATTCAGGGCGAGCACGGTGGCTGGCCGCTTTTCTACAACGGCAAGTTCGACATGAGCGCGAGCGTGAAGGCGTATTTCGCGCTCAAGATGATCGGTGACCCCGTCGACGCGCCGCACATGGTGCGCGCCCGCGAGGCGATCCTCTCGCGCGGCGGCGCGCAGAACTCGAACGTCTTCACGCGTATCCTGCTCGCGCTTTACGGCGTGCTGGAGTGGAAGGCCGTGCCGATGATGCCGGTCGAGATCATGCTGCTGCCGCAGTGGTTCCCGTTCCATCTCTCGAAGGTCTCCTACTGGGCACGCACCGTGATCGTGCCGTTGCTCGTATTGCAGGCCAAGCGTCCGCGTGCGCGCAATCCGAAAGGTGTGGGCATCGACGAGTTGTTCATCGGCAGCCCCAAGGATGTCGGGCCGCCCAAGCGCGCACCGCATCAGAGCCGCTTCTGGTTCACGTTCTTCTCGGGCGTCGATCATGTGCTGCGCGCACTCGATCCTTTCTTCCCGAAGAAGCTGCGTGAGAGGGCCGTCAAGCGTGCGGTCGAGTTCGTGGAGGAGCGTCTGAACGGTGAGGACGGCCTCGGTGCGATTTACCCCGCAATGGCCAATGCCGTCATGATGTACGACGTGCTCGGCTATCCCGAAGATCATCCGAGCCGCGCCATCGCGCGACGGTCGGTCGAGAAGCTGGTGACCCCGGCCGATCACGAGACGTACGTCCAGCCCTGTCTGTCGCCTGTGTGGGACACCGCGCTCTCGGCGCACGCGTTGCTGGAGACCGGTGACAAGCGTGCCATCGAACTGGCGGGCAAGGGGCTCGAATGGCTCATCCCGTTGCAGATTCTCGACGTGCGCGGCGACTGGATTTCGCGTCGTCCGAACGTGCGTCCGGGCGGGTGGGCATTCCAGTTCGCCAATCCGCATTATCCGGACGTGGACGACACGGCGGTGGTGGCGATGGCGATGGACCGTTACGAGAAGCTGTCCGGGAAGTTCGAGAACCTCAAGGTCGATGGTGCCGACCCGAGCCGACACGCGATGCGTTATGCGATCGATCGCGGCACGGAGTGGGTCATCGGCATGCAGAGCAGCAACGGCGGCTGGGGCGCGTTCGAGCCGGAAAATACGCACCTTTATCTGAACAACATTCCGTTCTCGGATCACGGCGCGCTGCTCGATCCGCCCACGGTCGACGTCTCTGCGCGATGCCTGTCGATGCTCGCGCAACTGCCGCCGTCACCCGAGCGCAAGGCCTCCGCCGATCTCGCGTTGAAGTACATTCTCGACGACCAGGAAGCCGATGGCAGCTGGTACGGCCGCTGGGGCATGAATTTCGTGTACGGCACGTGGTCGGCGATGTGCGGGCTCGCGGCGGCGGGCATCTTGCCCGAGCATCCGGCCATGGCGCGCGCGGCACAATGGCTCATCTCCATCCAGAATGCCGATGGCGGCTGGGGGGAGGATGGCGACAGCTACAAGCTCGAATACAAGGGATACGAGGCGGCGCCGAGCACGTCGTCGCAGACCGCATGGGCCTTGCTGGGCCTGATGGCTGCGGGCAAGGCCGACCATCCGTCGGTCAAGCGAGGTGTCGACTATCTGCTCAACACGCAGAACGACGAAGGCCTGTGGGACGAGGAACTTTACACGGCCACGGGCTTTCCGCGCGTGTTCTATCTGCGCTACCACGGCTATCGCAAGTTCTTCCCGCTGTGGGCGCTCGCCCGCTACCGCAATCTGACGGTGCGCAACGATTGCCCGGTGCCTTGCGGTATGTAAGATAGGCGTACGTCGCCTGCATCCGGTATGCGTCGCCCCGGCATCGACCGTTTTCCTGTCGATCGCCGGGGCGTTTCGTTTCGGGCCAGCGCCGGTCATCGTGTCGCGGCCATTGTCGTACGCCCCGTCGTCGCTCTCACGTCGCTCTCGCGTTGTTTTTGCGTTGTTGTCGCATCACTGTCGTTATCTTGCAAAGGAAGTGCATGAGCCAGCCCATCATCGTCGTGACCGGTATGCCATTCGAGGCGCGTATTGCCAGGGGCGATGGCGTACGTGTCGTTTGTGCGCAGAACCATGCGCTTGGCGACGCACTGGAGGCGGCGATTGCGCGCGAGGGTGCGCGCGGACTCGTGAGTTTTGGCACGGCAGGCGGCCTGATCCCCGGCGTGAAGCCGGGCCAGTGGGTCATCGCGCACAAGGTGCTCGACATGCCGCAGCAGGGGGCTGAGTTCCTGACGTCCATCGCGTGGGCGGAAGCCTTGCGTCGCGCGATGCCGGGCGCGCTGCGCGCCGACGTGGCCGGTGTGACGGCCCCCGTGGTGAGTGCGCACGACAAGGCGGCGTTGTTCCGTGAGAGCGGCGCGGCGGCAGCGGACATGGAATCGCACATCGTCGCCCGCGTGGCGCAGGCACATGGCCTGCCGTTCGTGGTGGCGCGGGTCGTGATCGATCCGGCAGAGCGTTCGTTGCCGCCGGCGGCGCTCGCCGGCATGCGCAGCGACGGTTCAACGGACATTCTCGGCGTGTTGCGCTCGCTTGCCGGAAATCCGCTTCAACTACCCGCACTGCTACGCGTGGGGCAAGACGCCGGCCGCGCGAAGCAGGCGATGAAGTTTGGGCGTCAGGTCGTGGCGCTCAAGCTCGGTGAAGGGTTTGGGGCAAAGGCGGCGGGGATCTGAGCGGGCCGCGAGGCAATTGGGCGGTCAGGCGTCCGACGACTGCTGTCCGCGCGCTTGCGCACGACCTTTCCACATGCCGCCGCGTCCGCGCCAGTGTTGCAGCGCCGAGTCGAACGTGAAGACGGTGTAGAGCGTCGCGACGAGCGGCAACAGCGGGCCGAAGCTCGATGGCTGACGATAAAAGCGCAGCATTGGCAGATACGAAATCGTCATGGCCACCCAGGCGAAGAAGCCCAGCCACTGGCCGATGCCCGACCCGAAGATCGTCATGACCGGCGGCACGATGAACGTGAGCAGCAGCGACACGATCGTGCCCGCGAGCAGCACCGGCGAGTACTGCAACTGCGCATACGCCGTGCGCGAGACCATCTTGCGAATTTCGCCGAGGTTGTCGTAAGGGCGAACGCTCACCGCACGCTCGGTCAGTCCCAACCAGATCGGGCCCTGCTTCTTGAGCATGCGGCCCATCGCGCAGTCGTCGATGATTTCGTCGCGGATCGCTTCGATGCCGCCACCGGCTTCGAGCGACGCGCGGTGAATCAACATGCATCCGCCCGCCGCCGCGGCCATTTTCTTCTTCGGATCATTGACCCAGGAGAAGGGGTAGAGCATCTGGAAGAACAGCACGAACGCCGGAATCAACGTTCGCTCGAACCACGCCGTGCAGCGCAGCTTCGCCATGAGCGAGACGAGCACGCGGTGATCTCCCTTCGCCCGTGTCACCAGACGACGCACGTTGTCGGGCGAATGGGCGATGTCGGCATCGGTGTGCAGCAGGTAGTCGGGCGCGATGCCGTCGTCGTTGGTCGCCGGGTCGCTCGCGAACGCCACGCCCTGACGCACCGCCCACATCTTGCCGGTCCAGCCGCCGGGCAGCGGCTGGCCGCTCAGCACGTCCACACGGCGCGTCAGGCCGTCGGCGGCGGCGCGGGCAGCCGCTTCGCGAGCGAGCTCGGCCGTGCCGTCGCTGCTCTGGTCGTCCACGACGACGATGCGCAGGCGTCCGGCGTAATCCTGTCGGCACAGCGACTCGACGACCTGACCGATCGATTCGGCTTCGTTACGTGCAGGGATCACCACGGCCACAGCGGGCCACACGGCCGGCTCCGGCAGGCGATCTTCGTCCAGATCGTCGCGCTCGCGGGCGCGCCAGAAGCCGCCTTGCGAGCTCAGCAGATAGATCCAGATGGCCAGCGACAGCGCGGCGATCCAGGCCAAAACAGTCATGAGAGATATCCGGCAGAACCAAACCAGGTGAGCGCGTCGCGCAGACCTTCGGGATAGGCACGGGCGGTGTAGCCCAGCTCGCGCCTGGCCTTCTCCGAAGAGAAGAACATGTGATAACGCGACATCTTCAGGCCGTCGACCGTCACGAACGGCTCCTTGCCGGTGAAGCGCGCAACGCCTTGGGCAGCCATCGCGAGCGGGTAAAGCGGCCAGCGCGGCAGCGCGACCTTGGGCGCCTTGCGTCCCACCATGCCGGCAATGCTGGCCAGCATGTCGCGTAGCAGGACATCGTCGCCGCCAAGGATGTAGCGCTCACCGATGCGTCCGCGCTCGAGCGCGAGCAGGTGACCTTCCGCGCAGTCGTCGACGTGTACGAGATTGAGGCCCGTATCGACGAATGCGGGAATCTTGCCTTGCGCGGCTTCGACGATGATGCGCCCCGTCGGGGTGGGCTTGATGTCGCGCGGGCCGATGGGCGTGGACGGATTGACGATCACGGCGGGCAGTCCGTCGTTGGCGATCATCCGTTCGACCAGACGCTCGGCCGCGACCTTGCTGCGCTTGTAGACGCCAATGGTCGTGGCTTCGTCGTTCGGCGAGGTTTCGTCGACGGGGCCCACGGCGTCGTGCACGCGCAGCGTGGCGACGCTGCTCGTGTAGACCACGCGCTCGACGCCCGCACGCAGCGCGGCTTGCATCACCGTGCGCGTGCCGTCGATATTGGCCCGCATGATGTCGTTGGGGTCTTTCGCCCAGAGGCGGTAGTCGGCGGCGACGTGGAGCAGGGCGTCCACGCCGGTGAGCGCGCGCTGCATCGAATCCGCGTCGCGCATGTCGCCTTCCACGACTTCGACGGGCAAGTCGGCGAGATTCGCGCGTGGACTGGTGCCGCGCACCAGCAGGCGAACCTCATGACCGCGCGCGAGCGCCGTACGTGCTACCGCAGAACCGACGAACCCGGAGGCGCCGGTGACCAGCACTCGCGACGGCATTTACGCCTTGGCCCGGCGCAACTCGTCGAGCTTGATCTCGACGTGCTTCGAGAACACGAACTCGGCCGGACGCTGTTTGGCGAACGAGATGTCTTCCGCCATCTTGCCTTCGGTGCGCACGCCCTTGATCGCCACACCCAGTGCACGCAGCGGGTGCGAAATCGTTTCGTTCACGGCCGTGGCTTCGAAGCCGCTGTGCACCATGCAGTCGGCACATTTCTCGTAGTTGCCCACACCGTACTTGTCCCAGTCGGTCGTGTTCATCAGTTCCGTGTACGTCTTGGCATAGCCTTCGCCCAGCAGGTAGCACGGACGCTGCCAGCCGAACACCGTACGCGTCGGGTTGCCCCACGGCGTGCAGTGGTACGAACGGTTGCCGGCGAGGAAGTCCAGGAACAGGCTCGACTGGCTGAACGTCCAGTTCTTGCCGCCGTTGCCGCGCTTGAGAATGTCGCGGAACAGTTGCTTGGTCTTCGAACGGTTCAGGAAGTGCTGCTGGTCCGGGGCGCGCTCGTAGGCGTAGCCCGGCGAGACGGTGATGCCGTCGAGGCCCAGGTCCTTCGTGGAGTCGAAGAACTTGGCGACCTTCTCCGGATCGGCGTTATTGAACAGCGTGCAGTTGATGTTCACACGGAAACCGCGCGACTTCGCCAGCTTGATGGCGGCCACGGCGCGGTCGTACACACCTTCCTGCGACACGGCGGCGTCGTGCATTTCACGGTCGCCGTCGAGGTGAATCGACCACACGAAGAACGGGCTCGGCTCGTAGTCGTCGATCTTCTTTTCCAGCAGCAGGGCGTTCGTGCAGAGATAGACGAACTTCTTGCGCTCGATGATGCCCTTAACGATCTGCGGCATTTCCTTGTGAAGCAGCGGTTCGCCGCCGGCGATCGAGACCACCGGTGCGCCGCATTCGTCCACCGCGTCGAGCGAGTCCTTGAGCGAGACGCGCTGGTTCAGGATGGGATCCGGATAGTCGATCTTGCCGCAGCCCGAGCAGGCGAGATTGCAGCGAAACAGCGGTTCGAGCATCAGCACCAGCGGGTAACGCTTGACGCCCTTGAGGCGTTGCTTCATCAGGTAGGCGCCAACATACGCCTGTTGCAGGAAGGGGATGGCCAAGTTCGGCTCCTGTTCGTATAGCGTTAGCCAGCGACCGCGTGGCGTGCGGCGACCGGCTCGTCTTTGGTCAATTCCGACGGCAAGCGGAACTGGATGGTTTCCTCGATGCCGTCCATGAGAGTCACTTCGACCGTGTCGATACGCCGCAGCGCGTCGATCACGTCTTCGACCATGCGCTCGGGCGCGGACGCCCCTGCGGTGATGCCGATGCGGGCCTTGCCGCGCACCCATTCCGGATTTACCTCGGAGCCATCGGCCACGAGGTAGCTCGGCAGCCCCATTTCGGAGCCGATTTCGCGCAGGCGGTTCGAGTTCGAGCTGTTCGTCGCCCCGACCACGAGCAGTACGTCCACGCGCTCGCACAGCTCGCGCACGGCGGTCTGGCGATTCTGCGTGGCGTAGCAGATGTCTTTGGTATTCGGGCCGACGATATTGGTAAAGCGACGTTGCAGCGCAGCAATGATACCGCGAGTCTCGTCGACCGACAGCGTCGTCTGCGTCACGTAGGAGACCGGGGTGTCGATGGCGAGCGGCAAGGCGTCGACGTCGTCTTCGGTCTGCACGAGATGCACGGGGCCGTCGATCTGCCCCATCGTGCCCTCGACTTCAGGGTGCCCGGCGTGTCCGATCAGAATGACTTCACGCCCGGCGGACACATAGTTCTTGCCCTGAATGTGCACCTTGGTCACGAGCGGGCAGGTGGCGTTGAGCACCTTCAGGCCGCGAATCTCGGCTTCCTGCTCGACCACGCGAGCCACACCGTGGGCGCTGAAAATGGTCACAGCGCCCGCCGGGGCTTCGGACAACTCGGCAATAAAGCGTGCGCCCTTCGCCTTGAGCGAGTCGACCACATGTTTGTTGTGGACGATTTCATGACGAACGTAGACCGGAGCGCCGTATTTTTCCAGCGCGCGTTCCACGATCTCGATGGCACGTATGACACCCGCACAAAACCCGCGGGGTTGGGCAAGTAGGACTTGCATTCAGCTCTCCGGCTCAGGTCGGCCGGGATGGCGGTATCTATCGGGCCCCATGCTCGCCACAGCCCGATGGGGTGGCTTCATGGTGCGCGCGAGGCCAGTTTCGATGGCAAATCGCGTGCACCCGCGGCGGGACCGCCGTCCGGTCGTTTGACAAGCAGCGATTGTAACCGCCACCGCCAAATATTGCTGATGACCCCTTGTGGTGAGACATCGGCAACTGTTGCGAAAATGTTGATGAATCCTCGCCGAATCGTCACCGGATCATCACTGAACGTGCAGCCAACCGGTGCCCATCTGCGCTGAATCCGTGGCAATCGGGATAACGAGTCGTCGAACGCGCGCCGAGCGTGTCCCGGCGGCGCAGGATCTGAAATGCTAAGTCGTTGATTTTATTTGCCGAAACGCTCGTTCTTCTCATGCAGATAGGCTATCAGGCTGTCGATGCCGCCCTGCGCGATGCGCGCCTTGAACTGGGGCTGGTACAACTGGATCAGCCACGCGTTGGCCACGTTCTCGCCCATCATGTTGATGTCGTAGATCTTCCAGCCCTTGTCGGTCTTGGCCAGACGGTACGCGACCGAGAGGTTGTCGCCCGGACCGCTGACCGTGGCGCCGACCACGACGTCGGTACTGTTGGCCGTGAGCTTGGCCGGGTCGAACTTGAACGAGATGTCGTTGCCCCGCACCTGGGAGAGCTGCAACGCGAACGTGTTCACGAGGAGTTGCTGGAATTCGTCGAAGACCTTTTTCTGCTGCTCGGGCGTGGCGGCGTCGAACACCTTCGGGCCGACGGCATAGCGCGTGGTGCGCAGGAAGTCGGCATACGGCAGAAAGTCGCGCGCGACCACGCGTGCGGTGGCGTTCACGTCGCCCGTCTTGGCGGCAGGGTCCGCCTTCACGCCCTTGACGACCGTCTCGACGGCCGTCTTCACCATGTCGTTCGGGTTGGCGCTCGCCTGTGCCCAGGCGCTCGATGCGCCGCCGATGCCGCTCAGTGCGACGGCGGCAACCGTCACCAGAAATTTATTCATGCCAGATTGTCTTATTCAATTGAACTCGGAGCAGGCCGTAGTGTAGTGCACGTCACGCCCACCCGGCCCCTGTATACTGCTGCGATTTTGTAAATTCACGATTTCATCGCCTTTGTCGCTTTCCTTGCGCTGATCGACGGCCATCGGCCCCGATTGGTTCCTGATTGGTTCCTGATTTGTGCGATTGTTTAACCTTTCGTTACCACTTTCGCCAGCGCTTTCGTGCCGTATGGCCCGATCGACAGGAAATGCGTCGGATTCGACGGTGAGACTTCCACTTTCTTCCGGAATCGCTCCATGCTGACTTCGCTCGTCGTGCGCATCGTCCGTTTCTCGGCGAAGCACGCGTACCCGGTCATCTTCGCTTCGCTGCTGCTCGTGATGGCCAGCTGCGTGTACGTCGCAAAGCACTTCGCGATCAACACAGACATCTCGAGCCTGATCGATCTGAATACCCCGGCGGCCGAGCGCGGTCGCGAGATCGACCGAGCCTTCCCGCAGAAGACCGACCTGACGCTGGCCGTCGTGCAGGCGCCCTCCGCGGAGTTCGCCGACAAGGCCGCGGCAGAGCTGGCAAGCAAGCTGGAGACGGAGACGGACGTTTTCCGTAACGTCAGCCGTCCCGGTGCGGGCGATTTCTTCGCGCATAACGCCTTGCTGTTCGCCTCGACCGACGAGGTGAAGTCGCTCACCGGCAAGCTCGAAGACGCGAAGCCGCTGCTCAACCGTCTAGCACAGGACCCGAGCCTCGCGGGGTTGTCGAGCCTGCTGTCGGTGACGTTGCAGACGCCGCTGCTCACCGGTCAGGTGAAGCTCTCCGACATGACGCGACTGCTCGACAATGCGGCGGATGCATCGGAAGCGGTGCTCGCGAACCGTCCGGCGGGCATGTCGTGGCGCGCGCTGGTTGCCCCCGACACCGTCGCGCGCAGCTACGTGCAGGTGCAGCCGGTGCTCGATTACGCCGCACTGGAGGCGGGCGCCAATGCCGCCACGCGCATTCGCGACGCCGTCGCCGACCTGAAGCTTGCCGAGCGTTACGGCGCAACGGTGCGCCTCACCGGGCCGCGCCCGCTGTCGGACGAGGAATTCGCGTCGGTGCGTGAGGACGCCGGGCCGAACGCCGTCATTACCCTGCTGGCCGTGCTCGTGGTGCTGTGGCTGGCGGTGCGCTCGGGCAAGATGATTCTCGCGGTGTTCATCACCCTGCTCGCGGGCCTGGCCGTCACCTTCGCGCTCGGACTCATGATGGTGGGCGCGCTCAACATGATTTCCGTGGCGTTCGCCGTGCTGTTCGTGGGCATTGGCGTGGACTTCGGGATTCAGTTCGGCGTGCGCTATCGCGAGGAGCGTCATCGCCTGGAACATGAGAGCGGGGCGTCGACCGACGAAGTGCTGCGCGGTGCGCTGGCGGGCGCGGGCAAGGCGATTGCGATGCCGCTGTCGCTGGCCGCGGCGGCCACCGCAGCAAGTTTCTTCTCTTTCCTGCCGACGGACTATCGCGGCGTATCCGAGCTGGGGCTGATCGCCGGTGTGGGGATTTTGTGCGTGGCGTTTCCGTCGGCGATCACGTTGCTGCCCGCGCTCATCAGCGTATTCAAGCCCAAGGGCGAAGCGAGTCCGCCCGGATTCCGCAGCCTCGGCCCGGTGGACGACTTCACCGAGAAGCATCGCAAGCCGTTGCTCTACGGCACGTTGGCGTTGGTGATTGCCGGGCTGCCGCTTCTCGCGCATCTGCATTTCGATTTCAATCCGCTGCATCTGAAAGATCCGCACACCGAATCGATGGCAACGCTCATCGATTTGTCGAACTCGCCTGAGGCCGGCGTCAACGACGTGCAGTTGCTCACCCCGGATCTGGCGGCGGCGGACGCCGAAGCCGCGAAGCTGCGCGCCGTGCCGGAAATCGGCCGTGTCGTCACGCTCACGACCTTCCTGCCGTCTGACCAGCCGGCCAAGATCGCGATGATTGCCGCTTCAGCGAAGTCGTTGCTGCCGGTGCTCACGCAGACGCCGCTGGCGCCCGTGCCGGACGCCACGCGTGTCTCCGCGCTGAAAACGGCGGCGGGCCAGTTGGAGGATGCTGCGCTCGATTACCCCGGCGAGGGCGCGAAGTCAGCGCAACGTCTGGCGGCTGCGCTGCGCAAACTCGCGGCGGCAGATTCGGCCACGCGCGACCGCGCCGAGCGCGCGATTGCCGAACCGCTGAAGCTGGCGCTGGGTCAGTTGCGCGACGCACTGCAACCCCAACGGGTGACGCGCGAGTCGTTGCCGAAGGACATCGCGTCGCAATGGGTCGCCGCCGATGGGCGCGCACTCGTGAACATCTCTCCGCGCGTGCCCAAGGGCGCCGATCCGAGCGACGACGTGATGCTGCGCAAGTTCACGCAGGCCGTGCTGCGCACGACGCCGGACGCGGTCGGTGGCCCGATCTCGATTCTGCGCTCGGCGGACACCATCATCCGCGCGTTCATCGAGGCGGGGATATGGGCGTTGCTGTCGATCACGCTGCTGCTGTGGCTGGCGCTGCGCAATTTCGGGGACGTGCTGCGCACCCTCGTGCCGCTGCTGGTCTCCGCGGCCGTCACGCTGGAGGTCACGGTGCTGATCGGATTGCCGCTGAACTTCGCGAACATCATCGCGTTGCCGCTGCTGCTGGGCGTGGGCGTGGCGTTCAAGATCTATTATGTGATTGCATGGCGTCACGGTCAGTACCGATTGCTGGCTTCCGGTCTGACGCAGGCGATCGTACTGTCGGCGGCGACCACCGGCATTGCGTTCGGCAGCCTGTGGCTGTCGCATCACCCGGGCACGTCGAGCATGGGCAAGCTGTTGGCGCTGTCGCTTGTCTGCACGCTCATCGGGGCGGTCTTCTTCCAGCCGGTACTCATGGGCAAGCCGAAGGACCAGACGGGGCAGACGGGCGCGGTGCCGCCGACACAACGCTGATCGTCGTTAGAATCCCGTGTTTCCGGGATGTTTCGCGAGATGCGTGTGCGAAATGAACGAGGAGGCTGTCGCAGCGACAATGCGCGCAGCTTCCTTCAAAGGAATCATCACTATCTTTTTAATGTTTTTAGTTAAATGTTTTTAAAGATTAACTATAAAAAACATTGAAATTACTACGTGATTTTATGGTTCCGTAAATGGTTGTTTATTGCTTGACGTTGGATTAATAATCGCCCTGAAAACTTGCGGCTCGCTCGCGCTTCGGTGAGCCGGTAAAGGAGGGGCGAATGCGATTCTGTCGTGTGGTGCACCGGGCAGTACCGAACGTCTTGCTTCGTAGTCCTATCTCTGCGCTTGCCATTACCAATGCGGCTGCGCTGCTGGTCGCCAGTCCTGACGGACATGCGCAGACTGCGTTGTGCGGCGTGATTCCCGCGGGGCAATATACTTCCGGCTATTTCTGTCAGCCTGCGACCGGCGTGGCTTCGAGTCTGTCCACGACAGCCAATACCTCCTTCTCGACCACGGCCGGGCATGTCTTGCGCGCCACGGGCGTTGGCGCCAATGCAACGTTGAGCGTCACCGGAACGGCGATATCGACGTCGCCACCCTCGGCGTTAAACGGCATTTACACGCAAATCACGAATCCCGGCGGGACGGCGCCGGCGTCAGACGCACGCATTGTCATCGACGGTGGCGTCAATTCCGTCACGGCCGCCGGCGCCGCACTGGATGCCGTTGCCATTGCCAATGCAACGGCCGGTTCATCTTCCGTTGTCGTTACACAGGGCACGACGCTGACGATAGATAACCGCGTGCTTGGCAACGAACATGACGGCATCGACATCAACGCCAGCGGCGGTGGCAACGCGCAGGTCACACACAGTGGTACCGGCAACATCGCGGTTGCCGGTGGCAACGGCGTCTGGATCAAGGCGACGGGCAGCGGCAACGCCCTGGCAGAGGTGGGTAACGGCGTGACGTTCGTGGTCGACAACACCGACACGTCTTCGCAGGGTAACCATGCAGGCGTTCACACCCGGTCGGTCAACGGAAGTTCGCAGATCAACAATGCCGCGCGTGTTCAGGCGATCGGGCGAAATGCATTCGGCCTGTTCGCCGAGACGACAAGCGGCGACGTCACGATACAAAACAGCGGTTCGCTGACGACGAATGGTGTGAACGGGTTCGGCATTCGCGGCGTATCGCCCGGCGGGAGTGTGACGATCGTCAACTCGGGAAACATCGATACGTCCGGCGGCGGCGGGCACGGCATCTATGTCACGAACGGCACGACGGGCAACGGGGCCGTCTCGATCGACAATCGCGGGGCGATTTCCGTGGGCACGACCGCCGACGACACGGGCTCCCGCGCCATCTATGTGCTCTCGCAGGGCACCGGCGAGGTCTCGGTGACCGGCAATGGCGACATTCTCGTGCGAGGCAGTCCCACGGCGGGGCGCGGCTACGGGATCATCGTGAGCGCGGGAAGCGGGCACACGAGCGTGAACTACGGCGGCTCCATCGAAGCACACGGGAATGGCGCCGGCGGCATCCGGATCGACGCCGCGACGGCGGGCAACGTCGACATCACCTACACCGGCGCGCGCATCGAGACCTTCAACTCGAACGCCAATGGCATCTATGCGACGACCGGCGCCGTGGACGGCACCGTCACCATTCGTTCTCAGGGCACGATCATCACGCATTCGGATGCCGGGGGCGGAGATGGCACCGGCACCGGATCGTTCGGTATCCAGGGGCTGAGCCAAGGGGCGGACGTCGTGATTCAGAACACAGGCCCACTGATCGACGTCAATGGACGCGGTGCGGCGATTCTGGGAAGCAATGCCTATCTCGGCGGTCAGGGATTTGGCGACGTTTTCGTCACCAGCACGGGAACGCTGCGCGCACGTGGCGATCGGCAACAGGGCATTCGAACCACGACGGGCACGGGCGGACAGTACATCGTCAACGAGGGTCCGATTCAGACGTCAGGGGCATCCGACGCACAGGGCATCTGGGCGAATTCCTCGGGCGGCGGCACGGTGTCCGTGAGCAACTCTGGCGCCATTTCCACCGTTGGCACGGGTTCTTCCGGCATCGATGCGCAAACGACGACCGGCAGCGTGAGCGTCAATAACGCGGGCGCCATCTCGGCCGGTTGGGGAACGAGCGCCGGGATTCAGGTCAGCGGGGCCGCCCAATCGGTCGCCAACGCAGGGAGCATCGAGGCGTTGAGCGACGTTGCCATTCGTGGCGACGCCAGTGCTGCGGGCACACGCCTGTCGGTCGAGAACAGCGGACAGATAACGGGGTTGGTCACGGCCACCGGGGCAACGACGACGCTCAACAACACCGGCACGTGGGTGCTTCGCAACTATGCCGACACCACCGGCGGCGGCCTCAGAGACACCTGGCGCGTGGCGACCAACGACTTCGGGGCAGGCGCGGGCAACGCCATCGTCAACAACGGTGTCCTGTCGCTCGCGGCACAACCGGCGAGCGGCGTCACCACATTCGACGCGACCGGGGCGTATCTGCCGCTCGGCCAGCAGGTCAATATGCCCGCAGCGGGCGGCCCCGTTCAGGGGCAATTGCTGGGCGTGAGCAGCTTCACTAACAGCGGCATCGTCGACGTGAGCGGTGGCGGCAACAGCGTGGCCGGCAACGTGCTCGTGATCTCCGGCGCCCGGACCGCCGGCACTTACGGCGGCGGGCAATACATCTCCAATGGCGGTCGCCTGATGCTCAACAGCGTGCTCAACGAAGGCGGCGCGAACAGCCATTCGGACATGCTGGTCGTCGATGCCGCGTCCACGGGCAGCGGTGGTGCGACACGAATACGCGTGAACAACGTGGGTGGCGATGGCGCACTGACGACGGGAAACGGCATCGCCCTGGTCGACATTCTGAGCACGGCGCCATCGGCAAGCGATAGCGGCGCATTTACGCTGGACCGTCGCGTCGTGGCGGGCCCGTACGAATATCGTCTGTTCCGTGGTGCCGAAGACGGCTCGGGCACCAACGTCTGGTACCTGCGTTCGGACCGCGAACCGGATCCCGCGCCGCTCTACCGGCCGGAAATCGCGGCGTATCTGGCAAATCAGCGGCTCGCGGGGCAGATGTTCGTGCACAGCCTGCACGACCGGCTCGGCGAACCGCAGTACGTCAACGAGCAGGGTTTCAACATGACGCGCACGGACGACGAAGCGTCCGACAAACCGAAATCCGGCTGGCTGCGCATGGTCGGGCGGTGGGAGCGCTCGCAGAGCGCGAACGGGTTATTCAATGTGCGCACCAACGCATTCCTGCTCCATGGCGGTCTCGAATTCGCCGACTGGTCGATGCTGAGCGAGACCGACCGGATTCACGTTGGCGGCATGCTCAGTTACGGCACGGCCAACAGCAACGCCACGGCGCAGGGGAACCCGGCGCACGCGCAGGGCAAGGTGGAGGGTTGGAGTCTCGGCGCCTACGCCACGTGGTATCAGAACGACGAACACAAGCTTGGCGCGTACGTCGACACCTGGGCGCAAATCGGGTGGTTCAACAATCGTGTCGACGGCGACACGCTCGATGCTGCGCGCTATCACGCGGGTGGCGTCGCGGTGTCGGGCGAAGCGGGCTATGCGATTCCGCTGCGCGACGACTGGGTCGTGGAGCCCCAGGCGCAGATCATCTACATCGATTATCACGAGAACGATTTCACTGAGCCCAACGGCACGCGAGTCGGCGGTGCCAACTCGTCAGGCCTCGTGACGAGACTCGGCATTCGCACGCACCGCACCTGGGTGCGTGACGATGGGCGCCGGTTTCAGCCGTATTTCACGTTCAACTGGTGGCGCACGACGACCGACAGTTCGGTCTCGTTCAACTCACTTCCGCTGGGCACGATGTACCCGCGCGATCGGTTCGAGGCGAAGCTGGGGATCAACGCCTTGCTCGGCAAGCGCTGGACCGGCTGGGCGAACGTGTCGGGATCGTGGGGACAGCAGGACTATCGGCAACTCGCGGTGCGCGGGGGCGTCAAGTACACCTGGTGATGTGCCCGATGCGCGGTGTCGGACACCGCACGCATGACGGGCGACATCAGGACCCGTTACACCGCTTCGACCTTGCCACCCAGCCGCTCGGCCAGCGCGCGGCGAATCGATGCGGCGATACCCGGCGCGTCGAGGCCGACGGAGGCGAGTTGCTGCGCGGGCGTTCCCTGATCGATGTACGTGTCGGGCAGGCCCAGTTGCAGCACCGGTACCAGCACGTTGTTCGCATTCAGGGCTTCGATGCACGCCGTGCCTGCACCCCCCATCACGGCGCCCTCTTCCAGCGTCACGACGAGATCGTGCGTGCGGGCCATGTCGAGCACGGCAGCCTCGTCGAGCGGCTTCACAAAGCGCATGTTGACCACACTGGCGTCGAAGTCGCCCGCGACCTGTTCCGCCAGCGCGACCATCGAGCCGAATGCCAGAATCGCCACGCGACGACCCGCCGGGGCGGCGCTTTGGCGACGCGTCTGCGCCCGGCCCACGGGCAGCGTGGAAAGACCGGTTTCGGTCTTCACACCCGGGCCGGTGCCGCGCGGATAGCGCACGGCGCTCGGCCCCTCGATGCCCAGCGCCGTCTGCAACATCTGACGGCACTCGTTTTCGTCGGCAGGTGCCATGACCACCATGTTCGGCACGCAGCGCAGGTAAGCCATGTCGTAGGCGCCCGCGTGCGTCGCGCCGTCCGCACCGACCAGACCGCCGCGGTCGATCGCGAAGACGACGGGCAGGTTCTGCAAGGCCACGTCGTGTATCAACTGGTCGTAGCCGCGTTGCAGGAACGTCGAGTAAATCGCCACGACCGGCCTGAGGCCTTCCGTGGCTAACCCGCCGGCGAAGGTGACGGCGTGCTGTTCGGCAATGCCGACATCGTAGTAGCGATCCGGGAAGCGCTTCTCGAACTCGACCAGACCGGAACCCTCTCGCATCGCCGGCGTAATGCCGACGACGCGCGGGTCTGCCGCCGCAGCGTCACACAGCCATTCGCCGAAGACCTGCGTATACGTCTTCGCCGAGACGGTGCCCGGGGCGGCCGGACGAATGCCTTCGCTCGGATTGAATTTGCCCGGGCCGTGATACAGCACGGGATCGGCCTCGGCGAGCTTGTAGCCGCGGCCTTTGCGCGTGACGACGTGCAGGAATTGCGGGCCTCGGAGCGCCTTGATGTTCTCCAGCGCGGGGATGAGGGCGTCGAGGTCGTGACCGTCGATAGGGCCGAGGTAATTGAAGCCGAATTCCTCGAACATGGTGCCGGTCGGCGAGACGATCGCCTTCGCATGTTCTTCGAGCTTGTGGGCAAGCTCGCGCATCGGCGCGGGCGCATTGCGCAGCAGCTCACGCACGCTTTCCTTGCCCGCCGAGTAAAACTGGCCGGACATCAGGCGCGTGAGGTACTGATTGAGCGCACCCACGGGCGGCGAGATCGACATGTCGTTGTCGTTGAGCACGACGAGGAACGGCAGATCGTCATAGACGCCCGCGTTGTTCAGCGCCTCGAACGCTTCGCCTGCCGTCATCGCGCCATCGCCGATCACGGCAATCGCGTGACGCTTCTCACCCTTGACTTTGCTGGCCAGCGCCATGCCGAGCGCGGCCGAAATCGACGTGCTGGAATGCGCGGTGCCGAACGTGTCGTAAGGCGATTCGTCGCGCTTCGGAAAGCCCGACAGCCCTTGCCACTGACGCAACGTCGGCATCGCTTCGCGCCGGCCGGTCAGAATCTTGTGGGGGTAGGTCTGATGGCCTACGTCCCATACGATCCGGTCGTTGGGCGTGTCGAAGACGTAATGCAGCGCAATCGTCAGTTCGACGGTGCCCAGGTTCGACGACAGATGCCCGCCGGTGCGCGAGACGTTCTCGAGCACGCAGGCGCGCAGTTCTTCGGCCACACGTCGCAATTCGGCGCGCGACAGGGCGCGCAGTTCGGTCGGGGATGAGAGGCTGGCTAGCAAATCGGTCATGGCTTGGCGTGCGTCCCGAGGCTTACTTCACCAGTCTGGCGAAGGAGGCCAGCAGGCGATCGATGTCGGCGGCGGTGAGGTTGCCCATCGTCGAGATACGGAACAGTTCCTTCGACAGACCGCCCTGGCCGGCGTAGATCACGAAACCGTCGGCCTTGAGCCAGTCATGCAGGCGCGGGTAGTCGACACCCGCCGGGAGCTTGTACGCGCGCAGCACGACCGACGATTCGTTCGGCGGCAGCACGCTGTCGATGCCCAGCGCAGCCAGACCGGCACGGGCCTGTTCAGCGAGTGCGCCGTAATGTGCATGACGCTTTTGCCAGCCGCCGGCGTCGTCCAGTTCACGCAGGGCTTCGACGAGCGCGTAGTAGGCCTGCACGGACGGCGTGAAGGGCGTGTTGCGCTCGGCTTGCAGCTTCGCAAGGCGCGCGATGTCGAGGTAGTAGGTGCGGCTGTGCGCCTTGGCGAGCGCGTCCTTGCGCACGAGCACGAACGACACGCCCGGCACGCCGTGCACACACTTGTTGGCCGTCGCGGCGACCGCCACGATGCCCGAATCGTTGAAGTCGATGGCCTCGGCGGCGAAGCTGCTCACGCCGTCGACCAGCAGGTCGATGCCGCGCTCGCGGCAGGCGTGGGCAATGCCCGTCAGGTCGTTCAGGCGGCCCGTCGTGGTTTCGTGGTGGATGATCGCCACGTTCGTGTACGGGCGCTCACTCGACGCATCCAGTTTGGCGACGATCTGCGCCAGATCGGGCGCCTCCATCCATTCGAAATGGATCACGTCGTGCTCGATACGGTACTGCTTGGCGATCTGCGAGATGCGTTCGCCATACACACCGTTCTCGACGATCAGCAGGCGACCGTTTTCCGGTACGAGGCCGGCGGTCATGCTCTCGACTGCCGCCGTGCCCGAACCGGTCATGAGCACCGGCGTCCATACCGCCGGATCCAGTCCGTAGACGGCGGTTAGCCGCGCACGGGCTTCGTCTTGCAGGTCGAAGAATTCAGGCTCGCGGTGGCAGAGATCGGGTTGCAGCAGGCTCTTGCGAACGCGCTCGGTCAGCGTAACGGGGCCCGGATTCAGTAACAGCATGGCGAAGCTTCCTCGGCAGATGTCGTTCAAAGGGAAAAGGGGGGCGCTCAGGCCGGCGCCTGAGCGTGGTGTGCAATGTGGGCCATCAGACGCGATTTGACGGCTTCCGGCGTGACGCTCGGACGTGGCAGGCCGTCGGGTGTGCCCGGACGGGTGCTCAGGCAAGCGAAGCGGGGGCCATCGTTCAGGCTGGCGCTGCGGCCGTCGAACAGTCGTTCGATGACATCGAGCGTGTCGCCTTCGAGCGCAAGCGCATACCCGCTCGCAGCGGCCACCCCGGCGAACGACACCGTCGGCGATACCGTGGCCTGTGCACCGGTCGAGTCGTGCGACGCGTTGTCGAGCAGCAGGTGCACGAGGTTCGACGGACCGTAAGCGCCCAACGTCGCGAACGCGCCCATGCGCATGAGCGCAGCGCCGTCACCGTCGAGCGCGACCACGCGCAGGTCGGGACGTGCCAGTGCCAGGCCCAGCGCGAGCGTTGTCACGCAGCCCATCGAGCCCACCATGTAAAGCTGGTTGGCGCGGTCGTCGAGCGCGTAGAGTTCGCGTCCGCAAAAGCCGGTCGAGGCGAGCACCACGGTGCCGTCGAGCGGCGTGTGCGCGATGACGCGGGCAAGGGCGTCGCGCCGCGTAGGCATCTCCGATGGCGCGACACCGCGCATGAGGGACACCGGCGCGGGTTGTGCCGGTCGTGCCGGGCGCTCGGCAGGTTGCAGCGGGAACGGCGCCACGCTGCCTTTTTGCATCACGAGTGCGTAGGGGCGGCCGGTCTCGTCCATGTGACGCACCGCTCGCGCCAGCGCCGGACCGATGGCATCGGGCTCGGTGGGGAACAACTCCCACGGCACCTCCATCAGGTCGAGCATGGCCGGGGTGATCGGTCCCATGAGCGCATGTTGCGGCTCATCGGTGATGCCCGGCTGGCCACGCCACGTTACGATCAGCAACTGCGGCAGACGGAAGGTCCATGTGAGCGACGTGAGCGGGCTCACGGCATTGCCGAGACCCGAGTTCTGCATCATCGTCACCGCGCGTGCGCGGCTGCCGACGCCTGCCGTGACGCCCGCCGCGATGGCGACGGCATCACCCTCGTTGGCGGCCGACAGGTAGTGCAGGGTCGGGTCTTGCAACACGTAGTTGATGAACGGCGTGAGAAACGAGCACGGCACGCCGGTGTACCACGTGAAGCCGTGCTCGCGCGCGGCTTCAACGAACTGTCCTGCCTCAATCACCTTGCGTCTCCGGAGCAACACCGGCCAGCGGCGTCTGACCATGGGCGAAGTCTGCCGCACGGCGGAACTCTTCCATGTCGTTCACGCCGCGCCAGTGACCATGCACGTATTGCACTTCGATGTTGGCGCCATCGGCTGCCAGCGCGTTTATCAGTTCCGGCATGCCCAACTGGTCGAAGTCGGCGCGCGCCTGCAAGGCGGCGAAGACGCGTTGCAGTTGCGCACGGCCGGCTTCGCCGCGCACGCCGAGCAGGCCGATCCAGCGGCCGTTCGGGGCGCGACCGGCGTCCGAGCTCTCACCGCTGATTTTCTCGAGCCGCACTTGTTGGCCGAACAGGCCGCGATCGTCGCCCGACGAGCAGTACGCGAAGTCACGCACGCTGGCGTTGGCCGCATTGACCGCATTGGCCGCTGGTGCGGCGGTGGAATCGACCACGACGGTGAAGTCGGCGTCGCTCTCGACCAGATCGCGCACGATGTAGCTGCGAAACAGCAGGTCGCCGTACGAAATCACGGTGTCTTGCGCGAAGGCGTTGGCCACACGCGCGAGCGAGGCCAACTCACCCGTCTCGGCGTGCCGCTCGTTGATCGCGAGCGTGATGCCGGCCGTGTCGATGGCGTCGGCGCGATAGCCGCCAACGACGGTGATGTCGTTCACGTTCTGCTTCTTGAAGCCGTCCACCAGCCAGCGCAACAGCGGCTTGCCGGCGACCGGCAACATGACCTTCGGACGATCCGTCGTCACGCTCTCGAGGTTCTTGCCGCGGCTCGCTGCGAGCACGATGGCCGAGCGCGGCGCGTTGGCGGCAGACAGGTAGCGGTCTTCGGCCTGGGTGTACTCGTCCGCGTCCTGCAGGCGGAAGATCTCGTCGACGGTCGCAATGCGATCTTCGACGTTCACGAGCGTTTCGTTGCGATAGATCTCGGCGGCCACGTTCTGCATGGCCGAGGTGGCTGCGCGCAGGAGGTGGTTCGCCCAGATCACGAGGCTGATGCCGGCTTCACGAAAAACGTCGGTCGGTGTGCTGTAGTACTTCGTCGGCACGATCACGAGCGGGCAGCGGTTGTCCCATTCGCGGGCGAACTGGACGATTTCGTCGGCACGCTTGAGCTTGCTGTGGATCAGAATTGCGTCGGCGCCGGCCTGACGATAAGCCTCCGCGCGGCGCAGCGCTTCTTCCATGCCCCAGCCGGCGATCAGCGCTTCGACGCGGGCGACGATCGAGAAGTCGTCATCCGCCTGCGAATCCTTGCCCGCCTTGATCTTGCCGCAGAACTCGTCGATATCGGCCAGCGGCTGACGCTCGCCGCCAATGAAGCTGTTCGTCTTCGGGAAGACCTTGTCCTCGATACACACGCCGGCAATACCGCGTTGCTCCAACTTGCGCACCAGACGTCGCATGTTGTTGAAGTTGCCATAGCCGGTGTCGCCGTCGAGCAGGATCGGCAGATCGCTGGCGTCGGCCATGAATTCGAGGTTGTCGACGACCTGCGTCCAGCTCGCTTCGTTGTTGTCGCGCACGCCGAACTGCGCCGAGATGGTCAGGCCGGAGGCCCAGATGCCCTTGAAGCCTGCTTCACGCACGATGCGTGCGGAAATGCCGTTGTGGGCTTCCATCAGAAATTCGAGCTGGTTGCTGCGCAGCATGGCGCGCAACTGCGCCGCGCGTGTCGCGCTCGGCGGGAGGGAGAATGCGTCGGGAGCGTTCATTCGGACACCATCGTGAGCGGTTCAAGTTGCGGCAGCACTTCCTCGGCGGCACGCTTCACATCTTCAGGGTAGTCGATTTCGATCCACGGAAAGCCGGTCACATCGGCCGTTTCGAATTGCGCGCCGCGCTCGAGCAGCAGGTCGCGCACGGCTTCTTCGTGCGGCATCTTGGCGCGGCCCGATTCGACGTAATCGCGCGTGATCTCCGCCAGACGCGCGGCCGTGGCCTCGTTGAATCGGAAAAAACCGACGGATTCGCCCACCGTGTCGTATTCCAGACCGACCATGACCTGCTTGCGCAACTCGACGGGCACGCCATCACGCAGGCACAGCTTGACCGGCTCGTCGCCCACTTCGAAATCGCGGTCGATCAGCAGGCGGTTCGCGGTCTTGCCCGCAACGAGCGCGTTGAAAATGCGCTGGTCGTAGAGCACGTCCGCGTCCATGACGAGCACGTCGCCCCCGGCGGTCATCGCCTCGGCCGTGACATGCAGCGTCAGCACGCTGCCCAGGTTGAATTCCGGGTTGAGGTAGATCCTGGGGCGCGGCGTCCAGTTAAGACGGTCGAGTTCCCGGCTGACTTGCTCGTGATGAAAACCGAGCGCGAGCACGACGTCCGTGATGCCGGCCGCGGCCAACATGCGAAGGTGGCGCTCGAGCAGCGACATGCCGTCGAACTTCAACAGGCACTTGGGCGACTGCTGGTCTTCGGGCTGGAGCAAACGCAGGCCCATGCCTGCTGCGAGAATAATGGCCCGCATGGTCGATTTCCTTCTTTAGAGCGGTGCAGTATCCGTGGCGGTCGGCAGCGACACGCTTTGTTGCGCGGCGCGTTGGCGGCGCCAGCCACGTTCGGAGAAATGCAGATAGACGAGGCCCGGCACGCCGAGCAACAGCTCGCGCGTACGCTTGGCCAGCGACAGGGCAAGCGCGGCGTCGGCCGGCAAACCCACGAGCGGGGCGAGCAGCAGATAGCCACCTTCCTGCACGCCGAGCGAGCCCGGCACGAAGAAGGCAGCGCCGCGAATCGCCTGCCCGAGACTTTCGAGCAGCAGGGCGTCGACCCAGCTCACCGGATGCCCGATGAATTGCAGGATCAGCCAGACCTCGGCGGTGCCGACGATCCAGCCCACGAGGCTCAGCGCGAAGCTGGCCAGGACCTGACGGCGATGGCCGTACATGCGCTGCACGATCTCGTCGACGGCGTCGGCACGATCGAGCAGCGACGACCAGTCCCGCTTGGACGACATCTTCGAGAGCATGCGAAATGCCCAGCCGAAAATGCCACGACGTTGCGCGACGTAGAACGCATATAACAGGGCGGAGACGAGCGCCGTGGCGAGCACCATCGGCAGCCACAGACTGTCGCCCGCGCTGTGCGACGCGCCGATGCCGAACACGGCCAGGCCCAGCAGCGCAAAGACGATTTGCGCTACGGCTTGCAGCGTGGTGCTGACGGTGATGGCGGCGGCGGCTTCACGACCGGCCATGCCGCGCTGCTTCATCTGACGCACCATCGCGATCGGCCCGCCGATCTGACCGGCCGGCAGCAGGCTGTTGACGGACTCACCGACCCAGCGGGTCAGCGTGGCGCGCCCGAGCGTACACGACTTCGGCACCAGGACCTGAATGGCAGCTGCGTCGAGCACGAGCGGCAGGAGGTGGAAGGCGGCAATCGGCAGCAGGCCCCAGCCGGCGATCGCCAGCGTGGACATCACCGAGCCCGTGCCCTGCCAGATCAGCAGGGCGACGAAAAGGGCGAAACCGAGGGTGAGTGAGACGATAGCGGTTCGGTTCATTTAGCGTTTCGTCCGTCCCAAAACCTGACGAAACACTTGCCGGAAACCGAAATAGGCAATGGCGTCCTTCATGTTGGAAATGAAGCGCTGCCAGGTGCCCATGCGCGGGTCGGTCACATACTCGAACGTGAGCGAGATGCGCTCCTCGTTGTCGCCGAGCGGCGTGATCCGGTGATGCAGTTTGTCCCCGTCGAAGAACACCAGCGCGCCCGGCGGATACGCCACGGCGCCATCGACTTGCGGCACGCCTGGATTGCGCGTGTGCAGCCGATACTCAAGCTTGCAGCTCGATTGATCCACTACGCCGAGCAGCAGCGTATAGCGGCGCCCCTTGTAGTAGGAGGTGTCATAGTGCCAGCCGATGTGATCGCCCGGACGCGTGTAGTAATACAGCGCGTACGCGTGCGGGTCGTCCTGCGGCGACGGCAGCAGTTTCTCACCGGCCAGACGCTCCAGAAATCGCATCAGGGCGGGCGAGCGGTACAACTCGGCCACGAACGGGGCAAGCTCGTCGAGCGTATGGCGGCTCACGCTGCCTCCCTGCTTGTGACCGGGCAGGTAATTCCGGTTGACGTTGGGCGTGACCGCCCGCGCTGCGGCGATCAACTGCGCCGTGACGGACGCCGGCAGGAACTTCTCCATATAGACGAAGGCGTCCTGCGACTTGAATTCGCGCGTCACGCCATCGATGTCGATGGCATCAAGCGCGCGCTCGATTTCGGCGTCGGCAGCGAAGGCGGCGGGCGCCATCGGCTCGATGGTGTTGGCGTGCGGCGTGGCGTCGGCGGCATCCTTCGCTCCCGCCACTCCCGCCACTCCCGCCACTCCCGCCACTCCCGCCGCAACTGTCTTGACGGGCAGCGGGCGACGCATGACGCGCACATAATCCGCGATCACCAGCAGCGCGAACAGCGGTGCGCCGATCGCGGCCGCGATCAGGAACCCGCGCGTGCCGTCGAACAAGGTGACGAGGGGCATCAGATACAGCACATCTTCCGTCTCGAAACCGCCAATGGCGGCCTGCTTCGTTCCCGCTTTGCCCACGCGATCCTCGATGCGCATGCGCAGGAAGAAAATCAGTGCGACGGCGACACCGGCGATCCAGCCCAGCGTCGAGGCCGACAACGGCACGGGCAACGGATATTGACCGGGCGCGGCTGCGGCGACGCCCATGCCGATGCCGCCGAAGAGCAGCACGGTCACGAGGGCGTCGGAAGCCAGGTCGTACAGGTGACCGATACGGCTGGTCTTGCCGCTGATGCGGGCAAGCTCACCGTCCGTATGGTCGATGAAGTTCGAGAGCACGAGCAGGATGGCGCCCAGGTTGGCCATCGCGTAATTGCCCTGTGCGAATGCCCACGTGCACGCCAGTCCGACGATCAGCCGGACGGTCGTGAGGTGGTTCGGCGTGACCGGCGTATCGACGAGCGGCGTAACAAGCCAGCGGGCGAGGCGTGCGTCGTATTGACGCGGGCGCGCAGGCACCGGACGTGCGTTTTTGCTAGTAGCCGGCGCAGCAACTGGCGCCGAAATGACTTTCGGTATCGTTTCCATGAGGGGGGAATATATACCCATAAGGCGGTAATGTGCAGTGCACTTAAAACACCTGTCTTTACCGCGACAACCTTGGTGATTCAGGGCATTGACGCGCGAGAAAACCTCGCGCCGCGCTGCGAGCCGACGGTTCCGAAGTTCTCGCCGTCTGCCCCTGTTTGAAGGCTAGTTGATAGGCGTTCCGAGTTCGCGATTATATTCCGCAATAGACCATTTCGCTTTCGTGCCGCCCGGCGTCGTTTTGACGCACGGCGCACGCCCGATGTGGCAGGTTTCGCGGGTTTTGCCTTAAAAAACGACTTTTGGTCGGTATAGCGGTGTTTGGACGATGCGCGGATAATGACGATCCCGTTCGCCATTTTGCGGCGTTGTCCGACCGCATCTCTCTCAATGTCCCAAACCATTGCCATTCTTACCGGTGCCTCCCGTGGACTTGGTGCCGCGCTCGCACGCGGTTTGCTCACGCCGGGCACCCATCTCGTGACGCTGGCCCGTCGTACGGACGACGAACTTGCCGCGCTTGCCAGCGCACAGGGCGTCACACTGGAGCAGATCGCCGTCGATCTGGCCGACACCGAAGCCGCCGCAACGACCGCTGAGCGCATCTTTGCCTCGCTGCCGCGCGCCGCCACCCCCGCCGCACGTTATTTGCTGATCAACAATGCCGGCACGGTCAACCCGGTCGCCAATTCCGCAGCGTTGACGGACCCGGCGGCCATCGGCGCCGCCTTCGCGCTGAACGTGACGTCCGTCATGTTGCTCACGGCACGCTTTCTCACCGCTACACAGGGGCTCGCGGCCAAGCGCCAGATCGTGAATATTTCGTCGGGCGCCGGGCGCAATCCGAATGCCGGCTGGGCGGTCTATTGCTCGACCAAGGCCGCGCTGGATATGTATACGCGCGTGGTCAACGCGGAGCATCGCGAGCACGGCGTGCAGGCTGTCTCGCTCGCCCCCGGGGTGGTCGACACGGGCATGCAGGAGACGATCCGCAGCAGCAGCGTCGAGAGTTTCCCGGCGCTGGCGCGCTTTCAGGCGCTCAAGTCGAGCGGCCAGCTCGCCTCGCCGGAGGATGTCGCCCGTCGCATTCTGGCGCTCACCGAGCGTGACGACTTCGGCCAGACCGAAATCGACGACATTCGCAATTACGCGTAAAAAAAGCACCGGTCGGCATGTTCGCCGGCCGGTGCCAGCCCTCCTGAGCGTTGCGGCGACCCGCTGTCTTGCGCGCCCGACGCTACAGAGGTACCTGATGCACCTGATGCATCTGCTGCACCCGCGCGCTTATTGCTCCGTGCTGGTGATGAAAACGCTGCCGTTGCGCTCCGGCGCATACAGGATCAGCGTGGGCGCGTGGATGTCGAAGGCGCGCTCGCAGGCTTCTCCGAAGGAATCGAACTGCACGGCCCAGGCGCCGTTGCGCACGTAACAGTGCGTGATAGCGTCGGTGCGCCGGTCGAACTCCTGCCCCAGAAACACGCCTTGCGTGTAACACCAGACGACGAACCCGTGAAAGTCGGCTTGCTCCGGCGCGCGAAAGACGCGCCAGCGGGCATCGTCCCGTCCTGCCTGACGCGCCGTCGCGCCCGCTGCCCAACGTTCGAAACCGTCGTGTCGTTTGCGTTGCTCCATGTCGTCGTACCCCCTATGGGTGAACCGCCCTCCGGGTGCCGAAATTCGACATCCCCGGGCGCGTTTTCATAGTCGGAATTTGTTCCCGGCATTTCTATCAGGCAATTCCGAAAGACAGCCGGGAATTTCTCCAAAGGAACAACGGGAGCGGCAAAAAGCGGGACGTAGAGTGGACGGTGAGCGGCGCGGACAGGCCCGACCAAACCGTGTCAGTCGTAGTGAATCGCCAGCCAGACGGTGGTTTCGCCTTGCGCAGTCCAGGCAACCCGATGGCGCCGGCCCGCGTCGATCGTGACGGTATCGCCGGGACGCATGACGAGCGTCTGGCCCGGCGAGTCCTCGAAGGCTAGCCCGGCCGCGCCGCTCAGCAGCGCCACCCATTCGTGCTGGGGCTGGTCGTACCAGAAGCCGGTGGGCGACGCCTGTCCCGTCGAGACGATGCGCTCGACGCGCATGCCTGGCCGCGCGATCAGCGTGTCGAACTGTTCGGCGGCCGCCGGATACGGGCGCGACGGCAAGCCGGTAAACAGATTCGTCCGGGGCAGCAGGGGTTTATCCATACTGTGCAAGCGTTCTTCCTTCAGTGGTGGGTAGAAAGCATACACGGGCTGCCCCTGGCTCGGTTGTGCGGATTCAGTCGTCCAGATTTTCGTGCACGGCTGCGTCGCCGCGGCGCCAGTAAGCCGCCGCCTTGACCCATTTGGGATTGAGTCCGCGCGTCTCGACGAGGTGACGTCGAACGGCCTTCGCGACGCCGGCCTCCGCCGCCACCCAGGCGTGCAGATCGCCGGGGGGCAGGGTGGCGACCTCGAGTGCGTCGATCAGTGCGGTGCTCTGTCCGGCCGGCGTGCCTTCGCGGTAGATCCATTCCACGACGACGTCGGCTTCACTCGGAAAACGCAGCCGATCCGCCGGGCCATCGACTTCCGCGAAGACGAAGACGAGCGCCCCGGCCGGCAGCTCGGCCAGACGTCGCGAGATGGCGGGCAGGGCCGTATCGTCACCGATCAGAACGTAACTGTCGAAGTTCATGGGGATGATGAACGATCCGCGCGGGCCACCGACACCGAGCTTGTCACCCGGTTTTGCCGAGCGCGCCCACGCGGTGGCAGGGCCGGACTCGTGCATGGCGAAGTCGATGACGAGCGTCCTGGTCTCGGCGTCGAACCGGCGCGGCGTGTAGTCCCGCATCAGTCGCGGGGCTTCGCCGGGGGCTGGTTTCGCGATCCCCTCGGGGCCAATGCGAGGCACGCTCAGCTCACCGGTCGCCGGATTCGGGAAGAAGAGTTTGACGTGATCGTCGAAGCCGGGGCTGCTGAAACCCTCCAGGTCATCGCCGCCAAGGGTCACGCGCAGCATGTTCGGCGTGAGCGCGTCAACGCTGCGCACCTCCAGCACGCGCAGGCGAAGTTCGTGGCGCACGCGTTGTGGCGTGCGATCGGGGGTGACGTTCGGTGCAGCGTTGTCTTGCATCAGAGTCGCTCCAGTTGTTGTGCTGCCGCGTCGAGAATCGCGGCGAACGCGTTGGCCTGTTCGGTCGTGAGCGGCTCGCCGCCCAGCCGCAAATGCACGGCATATTTGAAGTTATGCAACGCCCGCATGACTTGCGGCGGCATGTCTTCCGAGCGCTCGCGACGGCTCGCGAGTCGTGCCAGCAGTTCGGTCACGGCATCCTCGTTTTCGGCCAGATACTCGCGGCCGGTGTCGGTGATTTCGTACGACTTGCGCTGGCTGTCGCCGGTGTTTTCCTGCACACGGATGTAGCCCATTTCTTCGAGCAGCGTAAGCGTGGGATAGACGACGCCAGCGCTCGGGCTGTACGTTCCGTTCACGCTTTCCTCGATGGCTTTGATGAGTTCGTAACCGTGGCGCGGTTGCTGCGCGATCAGGTGCAACAACACCAGACGCAGGCCACCATGGCTGAAAAGCCGACCACCGCCACGTCCGCCCCGGCCCCCGCGCTCTCCACGCTCTCCACGCTCTCCACGCTCTCCACGCTCCGAGCGGCCTTCGTCGCTACGTCCGAACCGGCCTTCTCCAAACCCCTCATGTCCACCGCGCCGTCCATGACGCCCACCGCGTCGTTCGTCGCCAAAATCCATTCTGTCGAGGTCCAGCGGGCCCCGGCCCATGAAATCGCCACGTGATCCACGCATGATGCGACTCCTTATCGATGTAGTTAAGACGTGTTTACGATATATCTAAATTGCATCGAAAGCAAAATTATTTTTGTGACAACTTTCGAATTCGAATGGAAGCCGCTGCCAGATAGGGGTTTCGGTGAGGTTCGGTGCCGCAGCCGGTATATCGAAATTGTCAGAAAACTATATCGAAATGGACAATTCGATAGGGGGCGGACGTTGGCGCAGTGGGCAATGTGAGGCGTGCGGAAGACGCTGCCGCTGGCGGAATGACGTTGGCGACCGGGGGGATGATCGCGTAGTTGGCGTGAGGGAGTGGATGGGGCCGATGACGTTGGCGGACGACGATGGCCTTTGTGAGGGGGCGATGATGGATTGCGACGCCGATGCGGGGCCGAACATGGGCCGATGAGCCGCTAGACCCGCCGACAGCGAAGCCTGCCGCGCGCCGGAGTGCGGACGCGCGGCGATCCCACGCTTACTGCAATGGCGGCAAATCCGTCTGGAGCCACTTTCGATAGCGCTTGTTCAACTCGCCGTTGGCGGTATTGCGTGTGACGAAGTCGTTTACGCTGGCCAGCAGTTCGGGCTGATTCGGACGCATCGCGATACCCATTGCCTGCTGCAGCAGGTTGAACTTGGGCTCGAACTGGCCCGGGGCGCGCGTGTTGATGACGTTGGCGACCGTCACCGAGCAACCGATGGCATCGACCTGGCCGGAGAGCAGCGCCTGCATGGCGGCGGCGTCGTCATCGAAGCGGCGAATTTCGGTGCCTTCCGGGGCGGTTTTCGTCACGGCGGTGTCTTGCGTGCTCGCACGCGCCACGCTCACGCGCAGCCCTTTCAGATCGGCGGCCGACTTGATCGAGGTGCCTTTCTTGCCCAGCAGAAGAATCGTCGCGGCCGCATACGGTTTGGAGAATTGCACCTGTTTGGCGCGCTCCGGCGTAATCGCGAGCGATGCGACGAGCACATCTACCTTGCCGGAAAGCAGATAGGGAATGCGGTTCGGCCCCGTGACCGGCACGAGGTTGAGCTTCACGCCGAGATCGCTGGCCAGCAGTCGGGCGACGTCGGCGTCATAGCCATCGGGCTGCGCCTGCGCGTTCGTCGTGCCATACGGCGGAAAATCGATCAGCATGCCGACATTGAGCGTGCCCTTCTTCTTGATGTCTGCGACCGTTTGCGCGTGCGCGGGTGTGGCGAAAAGAGAGGCGGTGCTTGTGAGCACGCTGCCAAGCGTGCCGCCCAATGAGCCGACGAACCCGGCAGGCATTGCGGCGACACCGAGCGTGGCGAGGAAATTGCGTCGGGACCGCCCACTGCCGTTACCCGAGGGCGTCGGGCGTTGGCCGGGGCGACTCGACGACGACTCGACATGAGCCGGGTGACGCGAAGACTTGCGTGTCATGCGGAATCTCCTGTGTTCGCGAAGACGTCGCCAGTGGCGTGCATGTCGGGAAGGTACCAACGACGCGGGGTGAGCGCTGGTGACGCGGAATGTCCCGAGCGATGGTAGCGGCCGGTGTGGGAAGCGTCCACTCCGCACAAACCCCAGAGAAAACCCTGAGTCGCTGGGTAACGAATCGAGAGCGGAGCGGGTGAGCGGCGCGCGCGAACGTAGCCGAGGACCACGAAGTCGAGCGTCGCTTCTCGACGAGCGATGCGCAACGCGCAAACGGTGTGGACGAAAAAAAACGGTGCCGAAAGATCGGCACCGTCTTCAGGTACGGCTTGAAACCCTGACCGTTCGCGCTGCGGTGAAGCTCACGGCAGCACGTCGGCGGGTGTTACTGAGCGGCGTCCTTGACCTTCTTCAGCGGGCGAACCTTCACGCGCACCGAAGCCGGCTTTGCCGGGAACCAACGCTCTTCACCCGTGAACGGGTCCTTGCCGAAACGCTTTGCCTTGGCAGCGATTTGTTGCGACGTGACCTTGAACAGGCCATGCAGCGTGAATTCGCCAGCGCCCTTCTTGTGCAGGGAGTTGATGATCGTGGTTTCGAGAGCGGCGAGCACAGCCTTGACGTCCTTGACGGCGACAGCCGAGGTTTCGGCGATGTGTGCTGCGAGCTGGGTCTTGTTGAGTGCTTCCTTGATCGGCGAAACCTTGGCGGCTGCCTTCGGAGCAGCCTTCGGGGCTGCCTTCGGTGCTGCTGCCTTCTTCGCTACCGGAGCCTTCTTTGCTGCCGGAGCCTTCTTCGCCACAGGGGCCTTCTTTGCTGCTGCTTTCTTTGCCGTTGCCATATCGATCCAATCGATGAGAATAAGAAAGTGCCGTCGGAGAACGGCCACCCGAATGTTACGTCTTGCTGCGCCGACGATTCTACCTAAGAAATCGCTTTATGCGAGTAGTGCGCGCATTATGTTGCGCGCTTGCCGCACAAGGCTCTGCGGCGTTCACGCTGTATTTCGAACCGCTTTTCGAACCGTTTCGATCGCAACGCGACGACGTTGGCTCGCCACATCGATTCCGTCTCTCATTCAGGCGCTCAATTTGCGGCGCGATTTCGTGACGCCTTTCCGCGCATTCCGGACCCGTTCCAGCCCCGTTCCGGGCGCGCTTTCGATGGGCTTTCGACGCGCTTTTTGACGCGGATTTTCGCGCGCTTCCGACTCGATTCCGATCCGATTCCGATTCGATTCTTACGCGATTTTTATGCGGTGGTTGCGTGATCTCGCGACGCCTCAGTGGTACGCCGCGAGATCACCTCCCGCTCGAAACCCCTTAGAAACGCTGCATTTCGCAGGTTTCGCAGCGGCCGTCGCTGTTGCACCACGCGTCGGTCAGCGTCGAGCCGTCGGCGCCGAAGGTGATGTCGTGCCTGGCGCCGTAGCTGCCCGCGAGTTGGAGACGGTCCCCCGCGAGCGTGCCCTGCACGGTGGTGTGAACGTTTGGCTCGACGTCGTCGACGCTGCCGCTCACCTGCGACCCGTTGAGCGCGAGCGCCATGAGACGCGTCATCGGTTTGCCGAACAGGCCCCACCACGGAGGTGCATTCGTGCACATGCCGCGCCAGCGTCCCGACGGATTCACCAGCCGCGACGCCGTCGGCGCACTCGTGGGCACGACGGCGCCGGGCGCAATCTGTGGATTCGGTGGAATGGGCGGCGTGACGATCGTGGTGCCCGCCGGGGGCGGCGCGTTGATGGCGGCGACATCGCGCGCGACCTCCGGCGACTGGGCATTGGCCGCGCTTGTGGCATTCACGGCGTTGAGTCCGGCCGTGTCGCCGATGGTGCTCGGCAGCGCTGTATCTGCGCTTGGCGCACTTGGTGCACCGGGCGCGGCCGTCGCGGCGATGCTCGCGTTCTGTGCGGCTGCGGCGGGGGGCGCGTAGGTTGCAGTCGTTGCGGAGGATGTGGCGGGTGCGGCAGCCGCCGGGGCCACGCTGAAGGTGCCGGGCGCGCCGTCCACGCGCGCCATGTCCGCAGGCAGGCCGTCATTGGGCACCGGCACGGACGCTGCCGCACACACGTGACACGACATGCGCGACAGACTGTTGCGCGTGAGCGGACGCGTGCCGTACAGACGCTGGCTGCCTTGTGTGCCGTCGCGCAGAATCGTGACGTAAGGCGTGTCGTCGAGCAGGTAATCGATCTTGGCGCACGACGGGGCGTCGGTCAGCATCGTGACATCGGCCGAGAACACGCCGCCGAGCGCGCGCGTGGGCAGCACCGAGACAGACGCCGAACAGTCGGCAACGATCTGTGCGCAGTTACAGGCCGCGACCGGCACGCGCGATGGCCCCGCACCCGGCGATTGCGCTTGCGCGTGTCCGGCGAAGCCGAGCATGCCTGCGACGAGCCAACCCGTCGCCATTCCCAAAGTTTTGAAACCCCGCATGATGTTTTCCCGAATGTGGCGGCATGTCCTATGCTGCGGATAGTCGATCAAAAGGCGTCGGCTGACAAGAGCCGAAAACGGTGAAAAACAAGGGAGAACGGGCCCTTTTCGCGGCATGCCGACAAAATGACGAACCAGTGGGTGTCACACAAAATTCGGATTCCTCTCGTATCCCGGCATCGATAGTGCGGTCTACACTGCCCAGACTCGCCTCTTTACCTGGAGCCATGCATGCCTGTCGACCGCACACGTGACCCTGGTTCTCCCGATGCAACGACGCTCGCTTCGTCCTCTCGTCGTCCTCCGGCTTCTTCCACTTCTTCTGCTTGCCCTGCTTTTTTATCTTCCCCACCGCCTTCCGCGAATCGCGTACTCGCGATGCTGGCGACGCTTTTCTTCGCGATGGGGCTCATTACGTCGCTCAACGACATTCTGGTGCCTCACTTCAAGGCCGCCTTCGACCTGACGTATCGCGACGCGGCGCTCATTCAGTCGAGTTTCTTCGCCGCGTACTTCGTCGTGTCGTATCCGGCAGGACAGTACACCGCCCGGGTCGGCTTCCGGCGCGCGCTTGCGAGTTCGCTCTGGCTCGCCGGACTCGGCTGTGCGTTGTTCTTCCCGGCAGCCGCACTCGTTTCCTACCCTTGCTTTCTCGCCGCCCTGTTCGTGCTCGCAAGCGGCATTACCTTGTTGCAGGTCGCGGTAAACGCCTATGTCGAGACCCTCGGTTCGCGAGGGGCGGCGGCCAGTCGTCTCACGCTGGTGCAGGCGTTCAACTCGCTGGGCACCACCGTCGGCCCGCCGCTCGCCGCGCTCTGGATCCTCGCGCCGCAGGCGAGTTCGGCAGTCGCGCTCGGCGCTCACCCGGTCGATTCCGTGCGGGGTCCGTACGGATTGCTCGCCGCCGTGCTGGTGTTGGGTGGCGTTGCCCTGTGGCGTCTGACCTTGCCGGAGCCGCGCGCGAACGACGCGTCGCCACCGGGCATCCTCGGCAATGTGCGCAGCCTGTTGGCGCACCGTCCCTTGCGTTACGGCATCGTGGCGCTATTTCTTTATGTTGGCGCGGAAGTGAGTATCGGAAGTTTCTTGATCGTCTACCTGACCCAAACGCCAACGGGCATTGCCGATCACGCGCACGCGAGCCGTTATCTCGCGCTGTACTGGGGCGGGGCGATGGTGGGGCGATTCGTCGGTGCGTGGCTGCTGCGGAAGGTGTCGCCCGGGCGAATGCTGAGCCTCTGCGCGCTCTACAACCTCACGTTGATACTGGTGTCGCTGGTGCTGCCGGCATCTTTCGCTATGTGGCTGCTGCTGGCATGCGGCCTGGGCAATGCGATCATGTTTCCGACGATTTTCTCGTTGTCCGTGGGCGGGCTGGGCGCGAGGGTAAGCGAAGGCGGTGGACTGATTTGCATGGCGATCGTCGGCGGTGCAGTGCTGCCTTATCTGCAAGGCGCGCTGGCCGATGGCGTCGGGATCGTGCTGTCGTTTCTGGTGCCGGCACTTGCCTATTGTTATATCGCAGGCTTTGGCGCATGGTACGCGCGCACCATGCCGGTGTCCGACGTTGCTTCTGAGGCGGCGGAGGTCTATGGCGAAACGTCCGCCTGAGATCAGCCCGGTTTGCCGAACGTATAGCGCCCGAAGATGAACAGCACGTTGCCGTTGCCTTTACCGCCGGGGATATAGGCTGTGGCGAGCGCCGCGCGCCCGAGTCCCACTTCGACTAGCGGCAATGCGGCGGGGAAAGGCACGCCACCAAGCGTGTCCGAGCGAGACATCAGGAAGACGGTATACCCGAGACCGAAGCGAACGGGGCCAGCGTTCGCGACATTCCAGATGCGCCCGTAGCCCGCCATCGGCGACCAGTCGTTATGCGAATCCTTGAACGCCATGGCGTACAGCATGCGCGAGCCGTGCTTGCCGTCGGAGAGCGCGCGTCCGTATCCGAGGCCCCACGGGTTTTCGTTGAACTGCGCGATCTTCTCGCTCGTGTACGCGAATCGCAGATGGTGGGTATGCAACGGGACATAAAGGTCGCTCGCTCCCTGCGTGGCGACCTCGCGAAATTCGTCGGCGATAGCACCTGTCCAGGTCGAGATGACGCCAGGCGAATCGTCCGCATGCGCGGCGCTGGGACAAAAAAGTGCCGCCAGGCTGAGCGCCAATGTCAGCGCAGCGAACCTTGGGTTGCGGGAATGGCGGATGGGTGTGGCTGGCGATGCGAGTGAAATCGATGGCGCGAGCCGCCCGGTGATCTGGGGGGGCGTAGTCATGGTGACGTGAATGGTGTTGCGGGAACGGGTCGATGCAGAGCTTCGACACCGTACTGTTTCGGTGCTTCGGTGCTTCGATGTGCCGATGAGGGGGAGGATTTGGAAACGTGCGCCCGACGGGCGGTACGCGAACCGTATAACGCCATCGCCGGGTTGGCCATCAGAAAGCGTCTACTAGACCCCGCCGGCGTCGGGACAGTTCGTTCGGCGCTGTGGTTTGCGTGATTTCTCTGGCTTGCCCCGTAGACAGGCGCCGATTGACCGAAGCCGCTGCGCGTCAAAGAAGTCCTTTGGCGTCAAAGACATACTGCGGATATCGACGCGTTATTCACCGGGTTGTGAACATTTTCTGTGGATAACACACGCCTGCGGAATCGCACCGTGCCCTTGCCGCGTTCCATCGGATTCTGCGTCGACCGATACGGACAGAGGCAGTCACCGTGGCGCAGCAAATGCGCTCAATGTTTTTTCTCCTTCCGATCAAGCACTTGCGATAGCTATCCGCGAGTTGTCCACCGGCTTGCAAACAGATTCTGTGGATAACGAAGTGCCCTGCAAACCCGCGCCACGCCTCGTTTTGCAGCACGTGGCCCAACTTTCGCGCGCGGAAAATCTTCCTTGTCGGATCAGGCACTTGCGATGCTTTTCCGCAAGTTATCAACGGGCTTGTGAACAAAAAATGTGGATAAGCCGTTGATGTCTTTAATCTCAATATGTGAGATCCATGTTTACATGTTGACATTAACGATGAGGCGGAATTACGATGCGCTTCATACCGGTGGACGGATACGTTCAGGAGACGACAGTGACGGAACGACGCAAACAGAAAGTGGCGATCATTGGCTCGGGCAACATTGGCACCGACCTGATGATCAAGGTGATGCGCAACAGCGAGCATCTGGAAATGGGCGCGATGGTCGGTATCGACCCGGCCTCGGACGGTCTGGCGCGCGCGCAGCGCCTGGGCGTGCCCGTGACGGCAGGCGGCATCGACGGCTTGCTGGCCATGCCGGGCTTCGAGGACATCCGCATCGCCTTCGACGCGACGTCGGCCAAAGCCCATGCGCATCACAACGAGTTACTGCAAGCCCGGGGCGTGCAGGTGATCGATCTGACGCCGGCGGCCATTGGCCCGTACGTGATTCCGTCGATCAATCTCGACGCACACCTCGATGCCCGCAACATCAACATGGTGACGTGTGGCGGCCAGGCGACGATTCCGATGGTCGCGGCCATTTCGCAAGTCGCCAAGGTGCACTACGCCGAAATCGTCGCATCGATTTCCAGCAAGTCGGCAGGCCCGGGCACGCGCGCCAACATCGACGAATTCACCGAAACGACGTCCAAGGCCATTGAAGTGCTGGGCGGCGCCTCGCGCGGCAAGGCGATCATCGTGCTCAATCCGGCCGAGCCGCCGCTCATCATGCGCGACACGGTGTTCGTGCTCTCCGAGCCGGGCGATCAGGCCGCGATCGAAGCCAGCATTCAGGCGATGGTCGACAAGGTGCACGCGTACGTGCCGGGCTACCGTCTCAAGCAGAAGGTGCAGTTCGAGCTGTTCGACGCATCGCGTCCGCTCAACGTGCCGGGACTGGGCAAACTCACGGGTCTGAAGACCTCGGTATTCCTCGAAGTGGAAGGCGCCGCGCACTACCTGCCGGCCTACGCGGGCAACCTCGACATCATGACCAGCGCTGCGCTGGCCTGTGCCGATCGCATCGCCGCCACCCGCCTGGCGCTCGCGGCGTGAACGTCGCACGCGCTAACAGGAGACACACCTCATCATGACCCAGAAAAAGCTCTATATCTCCGACGTAACGCTGCGCGACGGCAGTCACGCGATTCGTCACCAGTACAGCATCGCCAACGTGAAGGCGATTGCTGCGGCGCTCGACAAGGCGAAGGTCGATTCCATCGAAGTGGCGCACGGCGACGGCCTTGCCGGTTCGAGCTTCAACTACGGCTTTGGCGCACACACCGATCTGGAATGGATCGCCGCCGTCGCCGAGACTGTCACCCATGCGAAGGTCGCCACGCTGCTGCTGCCGGGTGTCGGCACGGTGCATGACCTGCGCGAAGCCTATGACGCTGGTGCACGCGTGGTGCGGATTGCCACGCATTGCACGGAAGCCGACGTCTCCCGTCAGCACATTGCCTATGCCCGCGAACTCGGCATGGACACGGTGGGCTTCCTGATGATGAGCCACATGACGACGCCGCAGCATCTGGCCGAGCAGGCCAAGCTGATGGAATCGTACGGTGCGGAGTGCATCTACGTGGTCGATTCCGGTGGTGCGCTGGGTATGAACGATGTGCGCGATCGCTTCCGCGCATTCAAAGATGTGCTCAAGCCCGAGACGCTGACCGGCATGCATGCGCACCACAACCTGAGCCTGGGCGTGGCGAACTCGATCGTCGCCGTGGAAGAGGGTTGCGATCGTATCGATGCGAGTCTGGCCGGCATGGGCGCCGGCGCGGGCAATGCCCCGCTGGAAGTGTTCATCGCAGCCGCGTCGCGTCTGGGCTGGAACCACGGTTGCGATCTGTACACGCTCATGGATGCGGCCGACGACATCGTGCGCCCGTTGCAGGACCGCGCCGTGCGTGTGGACCGCGAAACGCTGGCGCTCGGCTATGCCGGCGTGTATTCGAGCTTCCTGCGTCATGCGGAAGCGGCGGCTGCGCGTTACGAACTGAAGACCGTGGACATTCTGGTGGAACTGGGCCAGCGTCGCATGGTGGGTGGTCAGGAGGACATGATCGTCGACGTCGCGCTCGACCTGCTCAAGCGCCGCGCGGCCTGATCGACGGGCAGGAAGACGCACGACGACACGTTGTGCGTTGGCGTCGCTTCGTTGCACTGGCGCGAAGCGTCGCCCATGGGCTTCGTGCCCATACGGATTTCACCCAAGGCGTCACCCAACGTCATATTTAGCAAGTGGCCTCTCCGTGCCGATGCCGGCCCTCGTCAGACGGGCCGGCTTTTTTTGTTGCTGTTTTATCCGCGCGGGTTGCCCGACCAGCCAAGTTGACGGCTGATCTGTGCCGCCGCGTGCTTCACGCTCGGCACGAGTTCCTGCATGCGCTCGCGGCTCATGTACTTGGTCGTGCTCGACACGCTGATGGCGGCGACGATGCGCTGACTCGCGTCATAGATGGGGGCAGCCACGCAACGAATCTGCGGCGTGTCGTCCTCCAGATCCAGCGCATAGCCGTGGCGCGCGTAGTCGTGCATGCGGGCGAGCCAGGCATCGGTATCGACGGGATGCGACGGCGCCTGCGACTGATAGTGCTCAAGCTGCGCGCGCCATTGCGCCTCGTCCTGATCGAGCAGCAGGGCCTTGCCCACGCCCGTCACGCAAATCGGCTTGCGCCCGCCTATGCGCGAGCTGATCTCGATCGCGCGTTGACCGGGGAGCTTATCCAGATACATCACTTCCCAGCCGTCGGCGATAGCCAGGTGCACGGTGTCCTGCGTTTCGCTGGCGAGCATTTCGAGTGTCGGGCGCGCCACGCGCGGCAGGTCGATCTGACGATACGCGAGAAAGCCCAGTTCGATGAGCTTGTTACCAAGCCGATAGCCGCGACGCGGCTCGAAACGCAGGTAGCCCGCGTGCACGAGCGCCGATGCAATGCGGTGCGTGGTCGACGGTGTAATGCCCGTATGTGCAGATAGTGCGGGCACGGTATCGATACCGGCCGCCACCGCTTCCACGATATCGAGTCCTCGGAAAAGGGTCTGGCTGGCGAGTGTGCGCGGGCGTTCGGCGTCCGGGGCGTTCGTCTTGACCATCAGGCGCTCCCGAGCGCGAGGAGGCGCTCGTAGACATAGCACTTGAGGGCGACGTAATGCGATGGTTCGGGGGCCGAGAGTTCGATGCCGTGCAGATGTCCGTCCTCGCCTTGCTGCACGCCGCGAATCGTGCCGGCGGTGTCGATCGGCATGTCGATGTCGCCCACGCGCACACGGAAGGCCAGCTGCACGGTCTCGCCCGGTGCGCCCAGTGGCGTGTCCGCGAGCAGCGACACACCTTCGGCGCTGATGTCCTGCAACAAGGCAAGATGGCGCGAGGGCGCCGTTGTGTTGGCACTGGCACTGGCACTGGCGTCTGCAATGCCCACCGAGACGACGAGCCTGGCGGGTACGCGCTGCGAGCGGCGCAGCACCTTGCGACGGATCTGTGCCGGCGCCGAGAGGACGACGTAATCGAATGGCGTGCGCTCGACGCGCTCGACCGTGCAGACGAAGTGATAAATGTCTTCGCCCGAGAACGTCCAGAGTTCGAGGCGTTCGCTCGCTTGCAGGGTAGGGGGCGCGGCGCGGCCGGTGGGTGCCGTGACAAACAGCATCTGATTCGGCGCATGACCGATGACACGGGTGCGCACGCGTTGCGAACCTGCGCCGGGCGGCAACTGAATCTGCAACCAGTCGCCGGGACGCAGATTCAGGTCTGCGAGTGCATACTGCGCCGGCATACCCGCAGCGGCCGCTGCGACAGCGGGAGCCGCGTCAGTGGGGGCTTGCGTCGCGACGTCGACGTCCGCCAACGCCGTCTCGTCCTCACCGAGCGTAGCCACGCGATGGGGCACGAATGCGGTGAACAGCCAGTCGCGTCCCGCCTGCGTCGGCACGATGTCGCCAGCGGCCAGCAGCGGCTCGCCGTTACGGTCGACGATGGCCCAGGGCAGGGCTTCGCCCAACGGAATCTCCTCGGGGGTCAGGGCGACGAGGGGGAGGCCCGGGGCGAGCACAGGCGTCGCGACGGGCGGTTGAGCAGATGTGTTGGTAGACATAACGATTGAGCGAAGTGGGCGCTCGCCGGAGCGCCTGAGACGACCGTAGACGTCCGATGTGGCGAAAGTCTACCGCGACGCATCGGCACTTGGCGAGAGGGGACGCGATTCCGCAGGGCCGATATTGTGCGCAAGCGCGTGCACGAGCGTCTGCATAAGCGTATGCACAAGCTGCGTAAGTGGGCACTCGCTGGGGTGACGCTGACGAGGGAAGACGCACACGCGTCGATGCCTGCGTGCAGTGGAATGGGCGCGTGTCCGTCCTGTAGGACGCCGCGCGTTCGATGTCATCTCCCTATAGTCGACGGTTTGCCGGCGGGTCCGGCGACGTTCTGGCGGGGAGGATGCGATGTGGTACCAACAGTGTGCAGGCGCAAGCGGCCGGGGGCCGGACTGGGGGATGAAGGAGCGCACGGAAGTGGCGATCGATCCGCCAGGCACGCGCGAGGCGGCGGCGTGCCGTCGCGCGGCGCGGGCGGACTTCGGCATGAGACTGACCTTGGCCACTAACGCTGCGCGCAATGTGCAACTTCAGACGGATGCCGAGACGCGGCAGGCCCACGGAGCGACGACGTTGCGTCGTGTCGATCCGGCACTGGCGAAGCCCTTTGCGACAGCGTGGGCAGGCCTCTGGGTGACGACCGGGCCCAGCCAGCACTTCTATCGCAAGGAGTTCGCGTTGGCGCATGCGCGCGACGCGCGTCTGGCGCAGAACCAGCGGCAGGTCGAGGCGATGTTGGCGCCCACTCAGGGTGAAATCGCCTCGGCGTCCGAGACACGGCATGTCGAACGTCTTTGTGACGACGTGAGCGCCTGGCTCGACACCGTGGCGGCGACCGGTCGGCGTGGTTGGGGCTTTCGTGCCGCACGCGACATCCTGTCGCTCCTGGGCAATCTGTCGTTGCTCGGCGTGATCGCGGCGGGCATCTATCGAGAGCGTGAAGGGGATGTCGGAAGCCACTCAGACCCTAACCCCGACCTCCCCACCGGCGTCCCCACCGATATCCCCCCGGGCATGGACGGCGGTGTCGTGCGAGGCATGACCGCGGCCAATACGCCGTTTGGCGTGCCGTGGGCGGACTGGTCGCTGCTGGCGCTCGAAGGCGTCAAGGGCGTATTGACGCAGTCGTTGGGTTCGCCCACGCTCATTCGCCACCACGCGGTGGATGAAATTCTCAAGCGAATGGATGCGGGGTGTCGTTTGCTCGAAGCGTGCGTGTTGCTGCCGTCGGCTGGGGCAGCATCCGCGGCATCCGTGCCGTCATGGCGGAACACGCTGGCGAGGCTCACCCGCGCACGCGATGTGGCCACGCTGTTTACGTTCGCCAATTCGGCCGTGCCGCCCGCGCGGTTGGGGCTATGGATACCTTCGTGGTTCTCCGGCGCATCGGATACGGCCGACGGTTATCGCGGCATTCTGCGTGTCGCCGGACTGATGCTCGACTCGTGTCGCGCAGTGACCAGCCTGCTCGGCACGTGGGCGCGCAACGAGGCCTTCGCTTGCGACGCCGCGAGCCTCACGCGGCGATGGCATGCGTTGTGCGAACGGCTGGCGCATGTGTCGTGCGAAGACAAAGGGGCGATACAACGCCGCGTCGCGCGCGTGACGCAACTCGCACAGCATTGCGATACACCGCTGCTTGCGAGGATTGCATCGCAGCCAACCTTGTGCGAGTGCTTACTCGCTTCCCAGCGTCCTTTGTCCGCAAGTCAGATCGCGCTTGCCTGCGGCGAATTCGATGTGCCATGTCATGCGTCGAGCGTCGACGGTCTGAATTACCTGAGTCTGCATCCTGCGGAGAGCCCATGGGGCCAGCGGTGGACGGGCGACGCCTGGGAGAGCGGCAGTACGACGCCGGTACGGGCGTCGTATCGCCTGCTGCTGCTGTATCAACACTGGAGCGCGGCGCTGCTGGAGCGGGTGGTCGGTGCATTGCCCTGTATGGCGACGCAGGACGACGCAGAGCAGAGGGACGGAATCAGACAGCAGACGAACGTGCAGCCGCGCATCGCCGCGCCGGTGCCTGAAGGTGAGTCGATGCCGGGGCGCGACATGCCGGTCGGGCTGGCAGACAGCCGCGCCGAGCGCCGTGACACGCGACGTATCGAGGTCGAGTCCACCTGGATTTGAGGCAGCGTGCGGTGTCGGCGACGGGGTTCCGATACCGAGTACTGAAGGTGCAGATCCCCAAGTCGCGTCGTCAGTGACGCAGGCTGCGCGGACGTTCGGTGATCGGCCGCGATGCCCGATCACCAGTTCGTCTCGCGCTCCGGCGTCGCCGTGATCTTGTGGATCGAGAGGTCGGCGCCGTAGTACTCCTGCTCGTCGTCGAGCCGTAGTCCGGTGATCCGTTTGATAACGCCATACACGACGTAGCCGCCGACGAACGCAATGACCACGCCCATGACCGTGCCGACGACCTGGGCGATGAAGCTCACACCGCCCATCCCGCCGAGCCACGTTTGCCCGAAGATTCCCGCAGCAAGGCCGCCCCAGATGCCGCATACCCCGTGCAGCGGCCACACGCCGAGCACGTCGTCGATACGCAAACGGTTTTGCGTCACGGTGAAGAGCCACACGAACAGGCCACCGGCCACCGCACCCACGACCAGTGCGCCGAGCGGATGCATGACGTCCGAGCCCGCACACACGGCAACGAGACCGGCCAGCGGGCCGTTGTGAATGAAGCCGGGGTCGTCCTTGCCGATCCACATCGCCATCAACGTGCCACCGACCATCGCCATGAGCGAGTTCACGGCGACCAGTCCCGAAATGCCACCGACGCGCTGCGCGCTCATCACGTTGAAACCGAACCAGCCGACGATCAGAATCCACGCGCCCAATGCGAGAAACGGGATCGACGACGGCGGATGTGCCGAGACCTGCCCCTGACCGTTGTAACGACCGCGACGCGCACCGAGGTGCAATACCGCCGCAAGCCCGATCCATCCGCCCACGGCGTGTACGACCACCGACCCCGCGAAATCGTGGAACGGTGCGCCGAGCGCGCGGGTGAGCCAGTCCTGAATGCCGAGATGGCCGTTCCACGCAATCCCTTCGAAGCACGGGTAGATCACGCCGACGAGGAAGAACGTCGCGACAGACTGCGGATGGAATCTGGCGCGCTCCGCAATGCCACCGGACACGATGGCCGGAATGGCCGCCGCGAATGTGAGCAGGAAGAAGAACTTGATCAGCGCGTAGCCGTTGTGCTCGGCGAGTACCGTGGCGCTCGACCAGAAATCGACGCCGTAGGCGAGTGGATAGCCGATGAAGAAATACGCGAGTCCTGAGACGGCGAAGTCCGTCAGGATCTTGACCAGCGCGTTGACCTGATTCTTTTTGCGGACAGTGCCAAGCTCAAGGAACGCAAAACCGGCGTGCATGGCAAGCACCAGGATCGCGCCGAGCAAGAGGAACAGCACGTCGCCGGGGGGATGGGAGTTGGGCATGAATGTGCTCTTTTGGTGCAAACGTGACAAGAAATGAAGATACGCAAGAGCGATGCCAGATATTGTTAGTTGATTGATTCTTATGGATGTTTTGTCTGGCGATGTGGCGTTCGACGCGGGTTTTTGCACGTCTGTGGTGCCGCGCCGGGCCGACATGACCGATCTTCGTGCATGCGCCCTATGCGTGCACATCGCACTGTCTCGTGGAAGGGGCGGGAATGGAAACGACGAGGAATGACCAGAAGCGACGAGGCGCAGACACGGCGAGCGCGATGCGTCTCGAGAGGGCGCGGTATAGAATCGGGCGTCCATCGACATGCGCACCGGCACACATCAACGCGCACTCACCACGACCCATCACTGAGGAAAACCATGATTTTTGAAATCGCCCAGATCGAAGTGAAGCCCGGCAAAGAGGCCGAGTTCGAGCAAGGTGTTGCGAAGGCCGCGCCTCTGTTCAAGGGCTCGAAGGGCTGCCACGGCATGCGCCTGCTCAAGTCCATCGAGCAACCGACGCACTACAGCCTCGTCGTGACCTGGGAAACGCTGGAAGACCACACCGTGCATTTCCGCAATTCGGACGCCTTCCAACAATGGCGCGCACTGGTGAGCGAGTGCTTCGCGGCGCCGCCGAACGTCGGTCACGTGACCGAAGCCCTGATCGGTTTCTGAGATCGACGCGGGCCCAACGCCCGCATGGTTCGACAGCGGCGATGGCCAGAGCGCTCTCGCCGCTTTTGTTTTTTGAGGGCGTGACGGTTGACGTGGCCGATGGCATGACGCCGAACGTCGGAACCCCGGAATGTCGAAACGCCGCAAGACGGGTTAAAGGCTAAGCATTAAGGGTTAACGCGGTGTCGCACACGAAAAGTTTTCAGATAACATGCAAACCAGAAAAGCATTGGACGATGTGAGAGGATGACCACCAAGCCCAAGACCCTGACCGAGCAGGTCGCGCAGCAGTTGCAGGATGCGATCCGGCAGGGCGTCTATCCCGTCGGCACCCGGTTGCCGACCGGCAAGCAGCTTGCCGAAACGTACGGCGTAAGTCCTGCGGTCATCCGTGAGGTAACGGAGCGTTTGCGCGCGCAGGGGCTGATCGACAGTCGCCAGGGAGCGGGCGTCACGGTGAAGGCGCGCACGCCGCAAAGCGGTTTTCAGGTGCCGGTCGGGCAGGACGCCGCCGACCTCGCCAGCGTCTACGAACTGCGGCTCGATCTGGAGAGCACCGCCGCCGCGCTCGCCGCCGTGCGACATACCGACGAGGACATTCGTCGACTCGAAGAGATTCTCGTGGGACTGGAGACGAACCTCTATCACCCGGAGAACGGCGTCGAGTTCGATACCGCCTTTCACGCCGCGATTGCCCGCGCCACGCACAACCGCTACTACGCCGATCTGCTGCAATACCTGAACCTGCAAATCCGGCAGGTCGTGCAGGCAGCGCGTACGAATACGCTGCGCCACGAAGGCCTCGCCGCGCAGGTGCATCAGGAACACGTGGCGGTCTTCAATGCCATCAAGGCGCGCGATCCGCTGCTCGCGAAGGCGGCGTCGCTCTCGCATTTGCTACGTGCCTCGGCGCGGCTCGGGCTGACGCTGCCCGGGCGCGACATCATCACCGGCGCGATTGCGCCGACCCGCGGCTGAACGCTGGCTGAGCGCTGACTGACGTGCCACTGAACTGCGACTGAACCTCCCCCGATCCCCGACGCGTGAACCTATGACCATCACCGCTTTTGCTCAACGTCTCATCGATGCCGTGGGCGCCGATAGCGTATTGACGTCCGCCGACGACGTTGCGCCGTGGCTCGCCGACTGGCGCGGCATGTATCGCGGCCACGCGCAGGCCGTCGTGCGTCCGCGCTCGACCGAAGACGTCGCCAGAATCCTCTCGCTGTGCCAGGGCACGGCCACGCCGGTTGTGCCGCGTGGTGGCAACACGGGCCTGTGCGGCGGCGCGACGCCTGACAAGTCCGAGCGCAACGTGGTGCTGAGCCTCGACCGCATGAATGCGGTGCGCAGCCTGGACACCATTGCCAATACGCTGGTCGCCGAGGCCGGATGCATCCTCGAAGATCTGCAACGCGCGGCGCGCGACGCGAACCGGCTGCTGCCGCTCAGTCTTGCGGCCGAAGGTTCCTGCCAACTCGGTGGCAACCTGGCAACGAACGCCGGTGGCGTGAACGTCGTGCGTTATGGCATGACGCGTGAACTGGTGCTCGGCGTCGAGGCGGTACTGCCCAACGGCGAAATTCTTCATGGCTTGCGAACGCTGCGCAAGGACAACACCGGTTACGACCTCAAACAGTTGCTTATCGGCTCCGAAGGCACGCTGGGCATCATCACGGCGGCGGCGCTGCGTCTGTATGCGCCCACGCCCGTGCGTCAGGTCGTGATTGCGGCGGTGACGTCGCCGCGTCAGGCGCTCGAACTTTACGAACTGCTGTTCGCAGAGTGCGGCCCGCGCATGCAGGCGTTCGAGTTTTTTACCGGCGAGTGCGTGGATCTCGTGATGGCGCACGTGCCTGGCGTGCGTGCGCCGTTCGGCGAGCGACATGCCGGTTACGTGCTGATCGAGCTGGCCGACACAGCGGACGAGCAGGCGCTGGCGGCATTGCTCGAACGCGTGATCGAGACGGCCATCGAGCGCGATCTGTGCGCCGACGCCGTGGTGTCGTCCACGCTTGGACAAGTCGAGGAAATGTGGAAGCTGCGCGAGGAAATCTCCGAGGCGCAACGCGCCGACGGCCCGCATCTGAAGCATGACGTGTCGCTGCCGATCGAATCGATCCCGGCGTTCATGACGAGCGCCGAGGCGCGTGTGCGACGCGTTTGCCCCCAGGTGCGTCCGTTCATCTTCGGTCATTTCGGCGACGGTAATCTGCATTACAACCTGTCGCGTCCCGCGGGCGCGCCGGCGGATTTCATGGCGAAGCAGGGCGAAGCGATCACAGCCGAAGTGCTCGACGAAGTCGCGCGTTTTGGCGGCAGCATCAGCGCCGAGCATGGCATCGGACAACTCAAGCGAGACTACTTTGCGAAGTACAAGTCGCCGCTGGAACTGCGTCTGATGCGCGAGATCAAGGCCGTGTTCGATCCGGCCGGCATCATGAATCCCGGGAAACTGATTTAACTGAGGAGTCGACATGACCGCAACTTCCGCTGCCGGCGCGCCGCTGTGTCTTGGCCCGCTGCCGGAGATCGATCCGCCCACGTTCGAGGTGCCGTTCGGCGCCGTCGACACCCATGCCCATGTGGTGGCCGCAAGCGACGCGTATCCGATGGTGGCCGAGCGCAGCTACACGCCGCCGCCCGCGCCTGAAGACAAATACCTCGCCATGCTCGACGCCACGGGTATGACTTACGGCGTGCTGGTGCAGATCAGCGTATACGGTACCGACAACCGCTACATGCTCGAGACGCTGCGCCGCCACCCGGACCGGCTGCGCGGCATTGCCGTGGTGTCGCCGGAAGTAACGGACGCCGAACTCGAAGCGATGCATGCGGCGGGCGTGCGCGGTCTGCGCATCAACGTGCTCTTCGGCGGTGGCATCGGCTTCACGGCGATGGAGACGCTTGCGCATCGCATCAAGGACCTGGGCTGGCACATGCAGTTCCTGATGGACGTGAATGCGTTGCCCGAATTGATGCCGCGCATGACGTCGCTGCCGGTGCCGGGGATCGTCGATCACATGGGGCATACCCCCGTTGCGCAGGGGCTGGATTCGCCGGGGTTTTCCGCGTTGCGCTCACTTGTGCGGGACCACGGGTACTGGGTCAAGCTCTCCGGCGCCTATCGCATCAGCGAGCGTTTCCCCGCATTCGACGACGTCACACCGTTCGCTCAGGCGCTCATCGACGACGCGCCCGATCGCATGGTGTGGGGAAGCGACTGGCCGCACGTGTCGCTCACGCGCATGCCGAATACCGGCGCCTTGCGCAACCTGCTGCCGCAGTGGGCGCCGGATGCCGAGACGCGCCGTCGCATTCTCGTGGACAACCCGGCGCGTCTGTACGGTTTTCCAAAAACCGCTTGAGCATTTTCCGCTTAGGCACTTTCCGCTTATGCATTTTCCGTTCAAGCATTTTTCGACGTTTGCACGACGTTCACGCATGACGTTCGCGCACGACTTTCGTGCATAACGCGCGTTTGCTTTCGAACGGTTTCCCAGAAGATTCCGAGGCTCAAGGAGGAGACAAGATGAATTGGTATCGCCAGATGAACAAGACCGAGCGGCATACGTTTATTGCCGCGTTCGGCGGGTGGGCGCTCGATGCGCTCGATTTCATGGTGTTCACCTTCGTGATCTCGACACTGATTACCGTGTTCAGCATCGACAAGGGACAGGCGGGCATGCTGGCGACCGTGACGTTGCTGTTCTCGGCCATCGGTGGCTGGCTCGCCGGGGTGCTGGCCGATCGCTTCGGTCGGGTGCGTATTCTTCAGGTGACGATTCTCTGGTTCTCCGTCTGCACCGTGCTCATCGGCTTTGCGCAGAACTTCGAGCAGATCTTCGTCCTGCGTGCGTTGCAGGGGCTGGGGTTCGGTGGTGAGTGGGCGGTGGGCTCGGTGCTCATGGGCGAGATCGTGCGCACCGAGTATCGCGGCCGCGCCGTGGGGACCGTGCAAAGCGGCTGGGCGATCGGGTGGGCGGTGGCGGCGCTGTGCTACACGGCCTCGTTTTCGTTCTTGCCGGAAGAGTACGCGTGGCGTGTGCTGTTCTGGATCGGCGTGATTCCTGCGGTGTTCGTGCTCTTCATCCGCAAGAACGTTCCCGAACCGGAGCTCTTCGAGCGCACGCGCAAGCGTGAGGAGTCGGCGGCCAAGCGTACGTCGGCATGGGCAATTTTTTCGCCGTCGCTGATCAAGACGACCGTACTCTCGGCGCTGCTGTGTACCGGCGTGCAGGGCGGGTACTACGCCGTGACGACATGGTTGCCCACGTTCCTGAAGACGGAGCGTCATCTGTCGGTGATCGGCACGGGCGGCTACCTGCTCGTGATCATTCTCGGTTCGTTCATCGGCTACCTGACGGGGGCGTATCTGACGGACCGGCTGGGGCGTCGCGCGAACCTGCTGATTTTCGCCGTGCTCTCGGGCGTGAGCATCTACGTCTACACGCAGATCCAACTGAGCAACGATCAGATGCTGATCCTCGGCTTCCCGCTGGGGTTCGCGGCATCGGGCATTTTCAGCGGCATGGGCGCGTATCTCACGGAACTGTTTCCGTCGGCCGTGCGTGCCAACGGGCAAGGCTTCGCGTATAACTTCGGGCGCGGTATCGGCGCACTGTTCCCGAGTCTGGTCGGCTATCTGGCCAAGACGAGCGGTCTGGGCACGGCCATTGGCATGTTCGCCGGCGGCGCCTATCTCGTGGTTTTGATTACCGCATTCATGTTGCCCGAGACGAAAGGGCGCGAAATAGAGTAAGTTCGCGAGTGGGTTCGTAGGCAATTTCGCATGTTCGAGGGCGGCGGTCGCCGACATCACGGCACGCCGCCCCGTTTTTTTGATTCAAGGGAGTTCCGCATGAAGATCCTGGTACCGGTCAAACGGGTAGTGGATTACAACGTAAAGGTTCGCGTGAAGAGCGACGGCACGGGCG
>NZ_CABPSQ010000005.1 GCF_902459775.1 Pandoraea captiosa | reverse complement strand
TAACGCGGCTCGTTCAGACGCAGGTCCGTCGTGATCACCGCCGGCAGCGACAGCGACACCGTCTCCAGACCGCCATCGACTTCACGCGTGACCTGCGCACGGTTGTCCGCCACCGTCACCTTCGAGGCGAACGTTGCCTGCGGCAGCTTCGCCAGCGCCGCGAGCATCTGACCGGTTTGATTCGAATCGTCGTCGATCGCCTGCTTGCCCAGGATCACCAGTTGCGGCTGCTCCTTGTCGACGATCGCCTTGAGCAGCTTGGCCACGGCCAGCGGCTGCAGCTCTTCCTCCGACTCGATGAGGATCGCGCGATCCGCACCGATCGCCAGCGCCGTGCGCAGCGTCTCCTGCGACTGCGACACCCCCGCCGACACGGCGATCACTTCCGTCGCCACGCCCGCTTCCTTCAGGCGCACCGCCTCTTCCACCGCGATTTCGTCGAACGGATTCATCGACATCTTCACGTTCGCAATGTCGACGCCCGTGCCGTCGCTCTTCACGCGAACCTTTACGTTGTAATCCACTACCCGTTTGACCGGTACCAGGATCTTCATGAACTCGCTCCAAAGTTACGTTTACGTCAATCCGCTGCCATTATAACCACACGGCCAATGACGCATAAATTGCATATTTGAGGCATTTTGTGGCGACGTTTCACGACGCACTTCTGATTTGCCACAGATGCGCGATCCCGCTCAAACCGGCAGTGGCACCGGCGGGAACCAAGCCTGTCCGTCGCCGTTTCGCGCCGAACGATCGTGCTATTTTTATGCAAATCGCCACGCGCAGCCAGTTTCCTCGTGGTGCGTTTCCTCTAGAGAAAACGCGCCGCCGCGTGCACGTCTATGATCGAATAGCGAACCGATAATTGCAGCGCCGTCGCGGCAAAGGCGACACCACCATCGGCGAACGTTGGCGGTGTGTGGGGAAGGCTTTACGTCGTCAGGCGAAGACGGCCATCGCGCCCGGAGGAGACATGACAACGCATTCTGAATCGAAGCTGCGCGCCAGCGACGGTCTGGCCCTTCATGTCCACACGTGGCGGCCGCCCGCCGGGCGCGTCCCGCTGCGCGCCGTGGTGGCCATCGTGCACGGCATGGGCGAGCATGGCGGGCGTTACGCGCCACTGGCCGAGCACTTCGCCGCATATGGCATCGCCACCGTGAGCTACGACCTGCGCGGACATGGCCGCTCCGACGGTGCACGCGTCTACGTCAACCGCTTCGACGAATACCTCAACGACACCGAGATCTTCCTTACCCACGTACGCACCACGTTCGGGCCGACGCCGCTGTTCCTGCTGGGCCACAGCATGGGCGGCGCCATTGCCGCGCTTTATACGATTACGCGCGCGCCGGCGAACGTCAGCGGACTGATGCTCAGCAGCCCCGCGCTCGGCCCGGGGGAGCCCGTGGCGCCGTGGATGGAAAAGGCCGGGCGCTGGGTGTCGCGCTGGTTGCCGAAGGTCCCCGTGTTCAAGATCGATCCGGCCGCCATTGCCCGCGACACGACCGTGGTGGACGCTGCACGGCAGGACCCGCTCAACGCCTATCGGGGCACACCGGCGCGCACTGCCGCCGAATTGCTCGACGCCATGGCACGCATCCATGCCAACGCCAACGCCCTGCACCTGCCGCTCTACATCTTCCATGGCACCGCAGACCGGCTCACCGCCCCATGGGCAAGCGAACGGTTTCACGGCAACGCCGGCTCGCAGGACAAGACCCTGCGCCTGTACCCGGGCCACTTTCACGAAACACTCAATGACCTCGATCGCGAGAAGGTCATCGATGAACTGACACAGTGGCTGGAGCAGCACCTGCCGCAGACCGGCGACGCGTCGTCGGACTTCGAGCCCCAACGATTTGCGCCGTCGGCGCGACCGGCATTCGGCGCGCATCACAACGTCTGAACGAGGCCTTCACGCGGAACCCGCCCCGCGAGCAGGGTCTCGCGGCGCGATACCCCACTGCGCGTTACACTGAAAGCGTGTCGAATTGCGAGGAGCCCCGGCATGCAAGCGCAGACGAAGTACTCGCCGCAGACCGTTACCGGCATGCATTTCTGGACGCCGACGATCTTCAGCATCAAGACCACTCGCCCGCCCGGCCTGCATTTCACGGCCGGACAGTTCGTGCGACTCGGTTTGCCGGGCGACGACGGCGAACTGATCTGGCGCGCCTATTCCTTCGTGAACTCGCCCGCAGAAGATACATTGGAGTTCTATGTAATTACAATTCCGGAAGGACAGCTCACGCCACGCCTTGCCGCGCTCAAGGTCGGCGACGAACTCTTCGTCGATCACACCGCGTACGGCTTCCTCACGCTCGATCGCTTCACCGGCGGCGAGGACCTGTGGCTGCTGGCCACCGGCACCGGGCTCGCGCCTTTCATTTCGATTCTGCGCGACCCCGCCGTGTGGCGACGCTTCGAGCGCATCTTCGTCGTGCACAGCGTGCGATGGGAACGCGACCTTGCCTACTACGAGGCGCTCAAGCACTTCTCGCACCCGGACGTCGATCCTGCGCTGGTGCACAAGCTTCGCTTCGCCGTGAGCGTGACGCGCGAGCAAACGCAGGGCGCACTGTCCGGACGCATCACGTCGCTACTGTCGTCGGGCGAGCTGGAAAAGGCGATGGGCGCAACGCTCGATCCCGCGACGTCGCGCATCATGGTGTGCGGCAATCCCGACATGATCAAGGAATTGCGCGCCTGGTTCACCGGCAATGGCTACGCGGTGAGCCGCACGGCAACGCCCGGGCCGCTGGTGCTCGAAAAGCAATGGTAGGCACCGTGAGCCGACGCCACGGCGCCACGGCACGGGGCGTCACCCCGCAGGCTTCGCCCAGTCGGGGGGACGTTTCTCGATGAACGCCTGCACGCCTTCGAGCGCGCACGCCTGCATCATGTTGCAAGCCATTGTCTGTCCGGCCATCTGATAGGCCGCTTCGATGCCGGTCTCGGCCTGGCGGTAGAACAGCCCCTTGCCTGCGGCGACCGCCGCCGCCGGCTTGGCAAGGATCGCCCGGCACAGCGCCGCCACTTCCGCATCGACCCGCTCCATCGGCGCCACGCGATTGACGAGTCCGCGCTCGCGGGCGGTTTCTGCATCGATGAACTCCCCCGTGAGCAGCATCTCCATGGCCTGCTTGCGGGTGAGATTACGAGAGAGCGCAACACCGGGCGTCGCACAGAACAGCCCGACGTTGATGCCGGAGACGGCAAAGCGCGCCGCAGACGCCGCGACCGCGAGATCGCACATGGCCACCAGCTGACAACCCGCAGCGGTGGCGATCCCATGCACGCGTGCGATCACGGGTTGCGGCATGCGCTGCATCGTCAGCATCACGCGCGTGCATTGGTTGAACAACGTGCGGTAGTAGTCGAGCGACGGCTCGGCGCGCATCTCCTTGAGATCGTGCCCCGCACAAAACGCCGGACCGGCGCCTGCGAGCACCACGACACGAGCGCTGTCGTCATGCGAAATGCTATCGAGCGCCGCTTGCAGCGCAGCCAGCATCGCCTCGGAGAGGGCATTGAACTGACGTGGACGATTGAGCGTGAGGGTGACCACACCGGCCAACTCACCTTCTGCGCGTGAAACGAGGACCAGCGGCTCGGCAGCCGCCATCGACTCCGATGACGTCATGATGTCTCCTGTGGCGCAGCGGTCTTCGCCGTGCGGCATTTCTCAGTCGCTACTCAGTCGCAATCTGCCCGTCCCTGGCTCATCACTCACCGACGTACTGTCGAGTATTGTCGAGCACGAGGTGTCACCGCGCGCCGGGCACAGGACGTCAAACGTCGGCGAGCACTTTCAGATGCGCCACGACACTGCGTCCGAGCGCCGAGAGGTTGTAGCCACCTTCGAGGCAGCTCACGATGCGTCCCTTGGCATGACGGTCCGCAATGGCCTTCACTTCCTTGGTGATCCAGGCGAAGTCCGCTTCCGTAAGCCCGAGGCCACCGAGGTCGTCTTCGCGGTGCGCATCGAAACCCGCCGAGAAAAAGATCATCTCGGGACGGAAGGCGTTCAGGCGTCCCAGCCAGCCGTACTCGATCGCTTCACGCGCCGCCATGCCGGACGTGCGCGCTTCGAGCGGAATGTTGAGCATGTTCGGGGCCGGATCGTTCGCCCCGGAAAACGGATAGAACGGATGCTGGAAGATGCCGCACATGAGCACGCGCTCGTCGTTGCCGAAGGCCGCTTCCGTGCCGTTACCGTGATGCACGTCGAAGTCGACGATGGCGACGCGCGAGAGCCCGTGGACTTCGAGCGCGTGCGCGGCCGCAATCGCCACGCTGTTGAACAGACAGAAGCCCATCGCACGCGTGGGCGTGGCGTGGTGGCCCGGCGGGCGCACGCTGCAAAATGCGTTATCGAGTTCGCCACCGATCACGGCGTCCGTCGCGGCAACGGCAGCGCCGGCGGCACGCGTGGCGGCACGCCAGGAGTACGGATTGAGCAGCGTATCGGGATCGATCGGGAAATAGCCGGACTCGGGAATATTGTCGCGAACGAAATCGATATGGTCCTGCGAATGCACCAGCCGCAGGCTGGCCTCGTCGGCGGCCGGCGCTTCACGGCGCTCGAGAAGCCCATCGATGCGGCCTGCGATCAGCTGGTCCTCGATGGCACGCAGCCGCTCCGGGCATTCCGGATGCCACTCGCCCATCTCATGACGGACGCAATCGGGATGTGTATAGAACCCGGTAGCCATTCGTTGTGTCGCCTATCGCTTCGAATCGTTATATTGAGACGGGCGGGGAATGCCCGCCGCGCCGTGGTCTCCACGTCCGGTAGCGGCCGAGTGCGGAGCCTGACTCGCATTGCGGCAACGTGACTTCGCATGCGATCACGTCACTTGCAAATGCGTGCCGATGGCCGGCATCCCCCATGAACACTGTCACAGACAGTGCACAGGCCTTAAGGTATCACAGGTGCACTCGGTTATACTGCCAGGCAGTCTCCCAGCAGACCCGTGTCCGCCGGTAAGGGCCAATCTCCCGAAATTCGGGACGGCCGGAACTGGCATGAATGGTTGACGCTCTAGGTATTAACGCACGTCGAGTGACATGTCGGATCGTCACGCGTGGTAGATGTGCATCGACTCAGGTCGACGTGAGTTTCAACGCGACTAGCGTGGTGGTGGTTCCCGAGTGGACCGCGCCACATTCGACTTCATACAGGCCTGACAGACAGCATGACTTCACCGGTACGGATGTACGACGCTTTCTCATCGGCGCACGCGCGCCCCACTCATCGACCGGACCATGGCCGCCATCCCACGATGGCCGCGCACAGCGCCCGCACCACGCCATCGGTCGGGCAACCCCTCATGATCGCTCGTCGTTCGCAGCGCCCGAATCCGCTTCGCGCCATCGGCGCATTGGGCATTGCGCTGTGCATCGGTGCACTCGCCATGACGAGCGTGGGCGTGCACGCGCAGACAGGCCCCCGGCAGACCGCGCAGACCGAGTTTGAAGAGGAAGTGATACCGCAACGCTATGCGGCGAATCCGGAGGTCGACGCGTTCATCAATGACATCGTGGCGCGCGACGGCTTCAATCGCAGCGAATTGCAGAAGGTGTTCTCGCGCGTCGTGTTCTCGCAGACGGCGGCGCGACTCGCTGCGCCGCCCGCTACCCCCGGTCAGAAGAACTGGACGAATTACGAGAAGCGGTTCCTCGACAACACGCGCATCAACGGCGGCGTGCGGTTCTGGAACCAGAACGCCGCAGCGCTCTCGCGGGCCGCCAGGGAGTATGGCGTGCCGGAGGAGATCATCGTCGCCATCATCGGTGTAGAGACGATCTACGGGCGCAACATGGGTAACTTCCGCACGATTGATGCGCTCACCACCCTCGCGTTCGATTACCCGCCCGCTCGCAACCGCTCGGAGCGCATGGCGCTATTCCGCAAGGAACTGGAAAACCTGCTGCTCTACGCGCGTGAGCGCAGCGTCGATCCGTTCAGCATCTATGGCTCGTACGCCGGGGCCATCGGCATTCCGCAGTTCATGCCGTCATCGATCCGGAATTACGCGGTCGATTACAGCGGTGACGGGAAGATCAATCTGACGAGCGACGTGGCCGACGCCATCGGCAGCGTTGCCAACTTCCTCAAGCAGCACGGATGGCAACCGGGTCAGCCCGTCGTGTGGAACATCGCCAACGATCGCGGCAGTCAGGGCCTGGCGGAAGCCGGGGCCGACGGCCAACCCGAACCGCACTGGAAACTCAGCGACTTCATCAAGGCAGGCATGCTGATGAACGAGCCGAGGCTCGATGTCGGCTCGGCGCTCGACACGCCGGTGCTGATCGTCGATCTGCCGACGCCGGGACAAGCCACGCAGTACCGCATGGGTCTCACGAATTTCTACGTGCTCACGCGCTACAACCGCAGCTTTTTCTACGCGATGTCGGTGTACGATCTGGCCGACGCGATCAAGGCGGCACGTGCGCCGTAACGCCTGAGACTCGCCGTCACCTTACGAAAAACGGGACCTGAGGGTCCCGTTCTCGTTGATGTGGCAGCGCTCGCGATTACGCCGGGAACACGCCCGTCGACAGATACCGGTCGCCACGATCGCATACGACGAACACGATGGTCGCGTTCTCGACTTCGTGCGCCAGGTTCAGCGCAATCTGGCAGGCGCCGGCGGCCGAGATACCGCAGAAAATGCCCTCTTCGGCTGCGAGTCTGCGGGCCATGATTTCCGCGTCGGCCTGCGTTACCGAGACGGTGCGATCGACACGCGCCCGGTCGAAGATCTTCGGCAGATAGGCTTCCGGCCACTTGCGGATGCCGGGAATGCGCGAGCCTTCCGCCGGTTCGGCGCCGATGATCTGGACCGCCTCGCTCTGCTCCTTCAGATATTGCGAGACCCCCATGATCGTGCCCGTGGTACCCATGGCCGAGACGAAGTGGGTGACACGGCCTTCGGTGTCGCGCCAGATTTCCGGACCGGTGCTCTCGTAGTGCGCGAGCGGGTTGTCAGGGTTGGCGAACTGATCGAGGATGATGCCGCGTCCGTCACGTTGCATCTGCTCGGCGAGGTCGCGGGCATACTCCATGCCGCCCTTGACCGGCGTGAGAATGATCTGTGCGCCGTACGCGCCCATGCTCTGACGACGCTCGATGGAGAGGTCTTCCGGCATGATGAGGATCATCTTGTAGCCACGAATGGCCGCTGCCATGGCGAGCGCAATGCCGGTATTGCCGGAGGTCGCCTCGATCAGCGTATCGCCCGGCTTGATGCGCCCGCGCAACTCCGCGTGCTTGATCATCGACAGCGCCGGACGATCCTTCACCGACCCCGCCGGATTGTTGCCCTCGAGTTTGCCGAGAATCACGTTGTTGCGGCGGCGAACTTCGTCGTCGGGCAAACGCACCAGTTGCACCAGCGGCGTGTTGCCGATGGTGTCTTCGATAGTCTTATAGGCCATTGCGCTAAGCTTTTTCGGTCGGGAATCGAAACATTCTAATCCACCGGCCATCAGCGCGCTCAGGCTGAGGTCTTCCGGCCGGGCGGCGCGCTCGCGCACACCCGGCGATTTGCCGCTTCCGGATTGTCAGAGCTTTGGCGCGCTTGCTGCCGCCGGCGCCTTGGCCTTCTTCGACTTGGATGACTTGGACGACGCGGCATCGGCGGGTGCAGCCGGTGCGGATGCCGTCGCAGGGGCCGTTGCGGCCAGTGGGGTGCTCTTGGAAGCGTCGGTCGTCTTGGACTGCTTGGACTTCCCCGATTTGGATGCCTTGGCATCAGCCGCGCCCGCAGCAGGGGTTACCGACGAGGGGGCCGCGGCCGGTGTGACCGGTGTGGCCGGTGTGACTGATGTCGCCGGTTTTGCCGGGATAGCAGTCGGCCCGGCCGAGGCAGGGGTCGGCGTCGGCGCGGCAGACGGCGTGGGTGTCGGCGTCTTTTGCGTGGCCGTGGCCGGCGCCGGAGCGGGGCTCGCCGCTGGCGCCTTGGCAGAAGTTGCGGGCGTTGCCGGTGCCGCGCCACCGCCCTTCCCACCGATGGTCATCCCTTCGGCTTGCAGAGACGACACGGACTTGGCGCCTAGCCCTTTGACGCGCTTGGCGACGTCGTCGGCGTCCTTGTACGGCCCATGGGCATTCCGTTCGTCGATGATGGCCTTGGACTTGACCGGCCCGATGCCCTTGAGCGTCTCGAGTTGCGCCTGATCGGCGGTATTGATGTCGACGGCGGCCATGGCCAGGCAGCACAGGGCAAAAAAGGTAACAACCGCCAGCAAGAGTTTGCGAAGCATGATCTGTTCCTTGAAAGGTCACTCGGGCCGGTACCCGCCGATACCCCGATACCGCCGATACCCAGTTAACGCCTCAGTCGCCCCCAGGATGACATGGATCCCCCCACATCGCGTAGCGCATTGCCCGCCACAATGCCGTGTGGATGCCCTTGGATGCCCTTGGATGCCCTCTGAATGCCCTTGGGTGCCCTTGAATGCCCCGCAAACAACGCGGGGAGCCGTCTGGCTCCCCGTGTCGTCGGCGTCCACCGCTGCTCGAACTTACTGCGCCAGCAGCCAGCGCACGTAGCGCGAAACGCCCTCGCCCACGGTGAAGAACGGTTGCTGATACCCCCCGGCGGTGCGCAGATGTTCGATGCTCGCCTGCGTGAAGCACTGATACTTGCCGCGAAGTGCATCCGGGAACGGAATGTACTCGACGATCCCCTGCTTCACCATCTCGTCAAGCGAAAGCGGCGCTTCGCCGGCCTCCTCGCGCAACGTATTGATCACGGCGACGGCAATGTCGTTGAACGGCTGTGCACGCCCGGTCCCCAGGTTGAAGATGCCGCTGCGCTCCGGATGATCGAAGAAATGCAGGTTGACCTTCACGACGTCCTCGACCGACACGAAGTCACGGCTTTGCGTACCGGCGGCATACCCGTTGTACTCGCCGAAGAGCTTCACACGGCCATTGGCGCGGAATTCGTTGAAGTTATGGAACGCCACCGACGCCATGCGGCCCTTGTGCGCCTCGCGCGGCCCGTAGACGTTGAAGTAACGGAAGCCCGCGACCTGACTCGGCAACTTGCCGCCCGCTTCGCGCATTGCGCGTCGCACGATCTGGTCGAACAGAAACTTCGAGTAGCCGTAGACATTCAGCGGCTTCTCGTACTCACGCGTTTCCACGAACGTCTCCGAGGCGCCATAGGTCGCCGCCGACGACGCATAGAGGAACGGCACTGTCTGCGACTGGCACGCCTCGAACAACGCACGCGTGTAGCGGAAGTTGTTCTCCATCATGTAGCGACCGTCCGTCTCCATCGTGTCGGAGCAGGCGCCTTCATGGAAAATCGCGCGCACGCGACCGAATTCGCGACGCTGAAAACGCGCAACGAAGTCGGTCTTGTCGAGGTAATCGCTGATCTCGCAATCGACGAGGTTGCGGAATTTGTCGGCGCGCGTGAGGTTATCGACCGCGACGATGTCGGTCTCTCCGCGCTCATTGAGGGCTTTGACGATATTGGCGCCGATGAAGCCCGCAGCGCCCGTCACGATGATGGTCATGTCAGGTCGGAAAAGAGTTCGTTGTAGTCGACGGTCGCGGTACCCAGTTTGCCCACGACGATACTGCCCGCGCGGTTGGCAAGCACGACCGCCTGCGGCAACGGCAGACCGGCTGAAAGCGACGCGGCCAGCGTAGCGATCACGGTGTCGCCCGCGCCTGAGACGTCATACACTTCACGCGCCTGCGCGGGCACGTGCAATGCGCCGCCTTCCGTGAAAAGCGTCATGCCCTCTTCGGAACGCGTGAGCAGCAGCGCTTCGAGTCCCAGCGACTCGCGCAGATTTTGCGCGCGCGAAGTCAGGTCGTCTTCCGAGCGCCACACCCCCACGACCTGCTGCAACTCGGCGCGGTTCGGCGTGAGGATGGTCGCGCCACGATAACGCTCGTAATCGCTGCCCTTCGGGTCCACCAGCACGGGCTTGCCCGCGGCTCGCGCCGCCTCGATCATGGGCTGGACATGCGTCAGGCCGCCCTTGGCGTAATCCGAGAGCAGCACGACGTCGTAGCTCGAGAGCAATTGACGATACTGATCGAGCACAGCGAGCAGCACTTCGCGCGCCGGCTGATTTTCGAAGTCGATGCGCAGCAATTGCTGCTGACGCGACACGATGCGCAGCTTGATGGTCGTCGCCAGATCGGCATCGCGCGTCACGAACGCCGTCACGCCGCTCGCATCGAGCATGTCGACCACACGCTCGGCCGGTTCGTCTTCACCGAGCACGCAAAGCAGACCGGCCTGGGCGCCCAGCGACGTGGCGTTGAGCGCCACGTTCGCCGCGCCACCGAGACGTTCCTCGTTGCGCTTGACGTGCACGACCGGCACGGGCGCTTCCGGCGAAATGCGATTGACGTCGCCAAACCAGTAGCGATCGAGCATCACGTCGCCAACGATCAGCACGCGTGCATGGCTGAATGCCTCGCGGGCCACCTTGGGCACGCCAGGCGCCTGAACCGTGCGAGTGAGCGAAGTTGCCGTCGAAGTCATGCGTCGTTCCTCGAAATTCAAGCGGACTCGCTCAGCCCGCGGCCGATGGCGTGATACTCGATGCCCAGTTCCTGCATGGCTTCCGGCTCGTACAGGTTACGGCCGTCGAAGATCAGCGGCAGCGACAACGCGGACTTCACCTTGGCGAAGTCAGGGCTGCGGAAAGCCTTCCATTCGGTGACGATGACCAGGGCGTCTGCGCCGCTCAGCGTGTCGTTCTGCGTCGCACAGAATTCGACGCGGCTGTGCGCCTGCGCATCGTCGGCGAAGTCCAGCGCCACAACGCGACGTGCCTCTTCGAGGGCCACCGGGTCGTATGCACGCACGCGCGCACCGCGACGCACCAGCTCCGCGATCACGCGGCGGCTCGGCGCTTCGCGCATGTCGTCGGTATTCGGCTTGAACGCCAGGCCCCACAGCGCAAACGTCTTGTCCTTGAGGTCGTCGCCCAGACGCGCGACGATCTTGTCGATCAGCACCGTCTTTTGCGTCTCGTTGACGGCTTCCACGGCGTTGAGAATTCGTAGCGGCAAACCGTAGTCTTCGGCAGTGCGCACGAGCGCCTGAACGTCCTTCGGGAAGCAGGAACCACCATATCCGCAACCGGCGTAGAGGAAGTGGTAACCGATGCGCGGATCCGAACCGATGCCCTGACGCACGTCTTCGATATCAACGCCCACGCGATCGGCGAGATTGGCCAGCTCGTTCATGAACGAGATACGCGTGGCCAGCATGGCGTTGGCGGCGTACTTGGTGAATTCCGCCGAGCGAACATCCATGTACAGCGTGCGCTCGTGATTGCGGTTGAACGGCGAATACAGGCGCTTCATCATGGCGCGCGCCTGCTGGCCGTCGGCGTCGTCGTCCACGCCGATCACGATACGGTCCGGGCGCATGAAGTCGTCCACCGCCGCGCCTTCCTTGAGGAATTCGGGGTTCGAGACCACGGAGAACTTCACGTCCTCGCCGCGCTTGGCGAGTTCCTCGGCCACCGCTGCGCGCACTTTGTCAGCCGTGCCGACGGGGACCGTCGACTTGTCGACGATGACCTTGAAACTCTTGGCGTAGCGGCCAATGTTGCGCGCGGCGGCCACCACGTATTGCAGGTCTGCCGAGCCATCTTCGTCGGGGGGCGTGCCCACGGCGATGAATTGCACGTCGCCATGCGCGACCGAGGCCTCGACGTCCGTCGAGAATTGCAGCCGGCCGGCTTCGCGGTTACGTGCGATGACTTCCTGGAGACCCGGTTCGTGGATCGGCACGCCGCCGTTGTTCAGGATCTCGATCTTGCGCGGATCGACGTCGAGACAGAACACGTCGTTGCCGACGTCTGCGAGACAGGCACCCGTGACAAGGCCGACGTAGCCGGAACCGATGATGGTGATCTTCATGATTTTGCGATGTTATGAAACTTATGATGCTGCCGGCACGTCGGCACGGCGCGGCGTGTACGTCTCCCAGCCATTACAGCCAGGGCACTGCCAATAGAAGAGCCGGGCGCGAAACCCGCACTGGTCGCAGACGTAGCGTGGCAACGATTTGGTCCGCTGCGTAATCAGCTTGCCCATGAGTTGCAGGTCGGACTGCATATCGCCGTGCGCGGTCACCGCATTCGCTTCGAGCAGGCGCGCCATGCCCGGCGCGCTCGGCGCGCGATGCATCTGTTCGCGCATCAACTGAAGCGCGGCCTCCGGCCCTTCGAGCGACAACGTCTTCTCGTAGACGATTTCCAGCAGATCGTCCGACGGGTTCTTGCGCAATGCGTCACGCAACATCGCCAGTCCCTCCGGCGCACGCCCCAGCGCTTCGTACGCTTTCATCACGCGTTTGGCGGCCAGCCCGAGATACATCGGATTCTGCGCTTCGATCGTGCGCAGCACTTGCAACGCGCCTTCGGCGTCCCCAGCGGCGAGGAGCATATCGCCACGCAGAAGCGGCGCACGCACATTTGCCGGATTGATGGCAAGCGCGGCATCCAGCTCGCGGCCGACCGCTTCGACGTCCTTGCGCTGCAGCGCTTCCTGCGCCAACTCGCAATGGAACTGTGCAATCTCCTTGCGATACGACACGGCGGGATCGAGATCGCTCAGCATTTCGGCTTCTGCGAGCGCCTTGCGCCATTCCTTCTCGATCTGATAGATCGTGAGCTTCGCGTGCTGCGCAGCCTTGGCGTAAGCGCCGGTATGCAACCGGCCAAAGGCGTCTTCCGCACGATCGAGCAACCCGGCCTTCAGAAAGTCATGCCCGAGTTCATAGAGGGCGTGTTCCTGATCGGCCTGCGGAAGATCGTCGCGCGAGAGCAAATTCTGATGCACGCGAATGGCGCGCTCGGTCTCGCCGCGACGGCGAAACAGGCTACCGAGCGCGAAGTGCAGTTCGGTCGTCTCGGGGTCGAGCTTCGCGACCTCGATAAAGGCGTCGATCGCCTTGTCCGGCTGCTCGTTGAGCAGAAAATTCAGACCGCGGAAATAGGATGCCGGCAGATTGCGGCTCTCCGAGAGCAGGCTGCGCAAGTCCAGTCGCGCAGCCACCCAGCCACAGCCGAAGATCACGGGGATGGCGAGAAGCCACCAGACCTCGAATTCCATGAATGCGTGTTGTCGTTGAAACAGTCGATGAAGATGGCGAGTGTCGCGCGCCGCGCCGTGTCAGACCGGCGGTAGCATCGGCGGCTGATCGCTCGCCTCGGGGTCACGCTGGGCGCGCGCAAGGTCGCGGCGCGTACGACGCAGTTCCAGGCGTTGGCGCATCAGGCTCGGCAAGGTGGCAAGTACGCCGATGATGCCGCCGACCACAAAAAACGCCAGGCCAATCATGATGAGCGGCGCCGTCCACGTATGACCCAGGAACAGGTTCAACGTGACCTCACCGGTGTTGGCGAGCGCAAGACACAGCAACACCACGAACACGATCAGACGAACGATCCAAACAATCAGCTTCATGCCGAAAGGCTCCTGCGGCAGGATTGCCGTATGTTTTGCAACTTGGGCCGCCCGTACGGGGCATCGAAGCGCCCAACGCACCGGGTCGGCACGTGGGCGTATTGTACCGGATGTGCTCCGCGAGGCGTCGTTCCTGCAAAGGGCTTCACATTTGTGGCGATCGCCCGCATGCGCGATTCGCTGCCGAGCGCCAGAGACAAAAAAAGCGCCCGAAGGCGCTTTTCTTGCGTAGTAGATCCCAAAGGGCCTTATTGGTCCGACGCCTTGTGATCAACCCGCTCTCGCAATTCCTTGCCGGGCTTGAAGTGCGGCACGAATTTCTCCGGCACCATCACTTTCTCGCCCGACTTCGGATTGCGGCCGACGCGCGGAGGCCGACGGTTGAGCCCAAAGCTGCCGAAGCCGCGGATTTCGATTCGATGACCGCGCGCAAGCGCGTCAGCCATCGCGTCGAGAATCGTCTTCACCGCGAAATCGGCATCCTTGAGCACCAACTGGGGAAACCGCGCCGCCAACTGGTTGACCAATTCAGACTTGGTCATAGGCCTTGGACCTTACTGATTCTGGCTGTCCAGCTTGGCCTTGAGCAGGGCACCGAGGTTCGTGGTGCCGCTCGCTGCCGAGCTATCCGACGACATCTTGCTCATCGCTTCCTGTTGTTCGGCCGAATCCTTGGCCTTGATCGACAGGTTGATGTTGCGCGACTTGCGATCGATGTTGACGATCATTGCGTTGACGGCTTCGCCTTCCTTCAGCACGTTACGGGCATCTTCCACACGGTCGTGCGAGATTTCCGAGGCGCGCAGGTAGCCTTCGACGTCATCGCCCAGCGAGACGACAGCACCCTTCGGATCAACGGCCTTGATGGTGCCGTCAACGATCGAGCCCTTGTCGTGGATCGCCACGAAGGTGTTGAACGGGTCGCCTTCGAGCTGCTTGATACCCAGCGAGATGCGTTCCTTCTCGACGTCGATGCCCAGAACCACGGCTTCGACTTCGTCGCCCTTCTTGTACTTGCGGACGGCTTCTTCGCCGGCTTCGCTCCACGACAGGTCCGAGAGGTGAACCAGGCCGTCGATGCCGCCAGGCAGACCGATGAACACGCCGAAGTCGGTGATCGACTTGATGGCGCCCTTGATCTTGTCGCCCTTCTTGAAGTTGCGCGAGAAGTCATCCCACGGGTTCGGCTTGCACTGCTTCATGCCGAGGCTGATACGACGACGGTCTTCGTCGATCTCGAGGACCATGACTTCGACTTCGTCGCCCAGCTGGACAACCTTGGTCGGCGCAACGTTCTTGTTGGTCCAATCCATTTCCGACACGTGAACCAGGCCTTCGATGCCCGATTCCACTTCGACGAATGCGCCGTAGTCGGTGATGTTGGTGACCTTGCCGAACAGGCGGGTGCCTTGCGGGTAACGGCGAGCAATGCCTTCCCACGGATCTTCGCCGAGTTGCTTGACGCCCAGCGAGACACGACCCTTTTCCTGATCGAACTTGAGGATCTTGGCGGTGACTTCCTGGCCAACCGAGAGAACTTCGCTCGGGTGACGCACGCGACGCCATGCGATGTCGGTGATGTGCAGCAGGCCATCGATGCCGCCGAGGTCGACGAACGCGCCGTAGTCGGTGATGTTCTTGACCACGCCCTTGACGATCGCGCCTTCCTTGAGCGTCTCGAGCAGCTTGGCGCGCTCTTCACCCTGGGTGGCTTCGATCACGGCACGACGCGACAGCACAACGTTGTTGCGCTTGCGATCGAGCTTGATAACCTTGAATTCGAGGGTCTTGCCTTCGTACGGGGTCGTATCCTTGACCGGACGCGTATCAACCAGCGAACCCGGCAGGAATGCACGGATGCCGTTGACCATCACGGTCAGGCCGCCCTTGACCTTGCCGGTGATCGTACCGGTCACGAGGTCGCCCGATTCGAGGGCTTTTTCCAGTTGCAGCCACGAGGCCAGACGCTTGGCCTTGTCGCGCGACAGCACGGTGTCGCCGTAGCCGTTTTCCAGGGCGTCGATCGCCACGGAAACGAAATCGCCGGCCTGAACTTCGACCTCGCCCTGATCATTCAGGAATTCTTCGATGGGGATGTACGCTTCGGACTTGAGGCCGGCGTTGACGACCACGAAGTTGTGGTCAACCCGAACGACTTCAGCACTGATGACTTCACCAGCACGCATGTCTTGACGGGAGAGCGACTCTTCGAAAAGCGCCGCGAAAGATTCGTTGGTCGAGGTTTGCAGGTCGGACATAAAAGTGGATTACGCCGCTGACGCTCATCTGCCTAAGGGGGGCTGACGACAACGTGCAACGGTTGGGTTAAAGGTTAAACAAAGCCTTGCCGAATGACTGCATGAAACATCCGGTCAGGCGCCTTGCGGGTACTGCACTTGCGCGAACCATTCGAGCACCTGAGCCACCGCCTGATCGACGTTCAGCCCCGATGTGTCGAGTACCCGCGCACCCTCTGCCGGCCTTAGCGGCGCCTCCGCCCGGGTACGATCCCGCGCATCGCGCGCCTCAAGGTCCAGCATGAGACTGTCTATGTTAGCAGAAAATCCTTTTTCTATCAATTGCTTATATCGCCTCTCGGCACGCGCCTGTGGCGTTGCGGTCAAAAACACCTTCAGATCGGCTTCCGGAAAGATCACCGTCCCCATGTCCCGACCATCTGCGACGAGGCCCGGCGCCGTCTTGAAGCCGCGCTGGAGCGCCATGAGCGCCTGACGGACCGCCTTGTGCACGGCAATGGCGGAGGCCCGGTTGCCGATGGCTTCGGCGCGAATGGCGTCCGTCACGTCCTCGCCGGACAACCAGATACGCTGATCGCGGAAGCGCACGTCCAACGTCTCGGCGAGCACCGACAGGGCGCCGACGTCGTCCGGATCGATGCCGTGACGGGCGCTGGCCAGCGCCGTCAGCCGGTAAAGTGCGCCGCTGTCGAGGTAATGAAAGCCCAGTTCATCGGCCACACGGTGCGCCACCGTGCCCTTGCCGGATGCCGTCGGGCCGTCCACCGTAATGACCGGAATCGAGTCGTCCACCACCGTCAAATCAGGCATTCCTTTGTCTCTGTCTATTCAACACATTAAAAAAATAAAACTTCCCATCCAAATAATAATGATTATCATTTAGATGTAGACGCCACTCGCGTCACCTGAAAATGTGACTGCCATGCAAACCCGCGATTATCCCTTAGTCGGTCCCGAATGGGTGCCGCCACCCGACCCGCAAAATCGGCCGCGCCGAGCACAGCGCTGGATGGGATTTGCCGGGGCGGGCACGCTCATCGCCGTGGGCTATATGGATCCGGGAAACTGGGCCACGGCCATTGCCGGTGGGGCCCGCTACGGTTATACGCTGCTGAGCGTGGTGCTGCTCTCGAGCGTCATGGCGCTATTGCTGCAATGGCTGGCGGCTCGCGTCGGCCTCGTGACCGGGCGCGATCTTGCGCAACTCTCACGTACCCAGTATAGCCGTCGCACTTCGTTGGCGTTATGGGGCCTTTGCGAGATCGCCATCATCGCCTGCGACCTCGCCGAAATCATTGGCAGCGCGGTCGCACTGCAATTGCTTTTCGGTCTCTCGTTGCCGGTCGGCGTCCTCCTTGCGGGCGCGCTGGCATTCGCCATGCTCGGGCTGCAAGGCTTCGGCCAGCGTCGTCTGGAAGGCGCCGTCGCTGCGTTGATTCTGCTTACCGCCGGATGTTTTGCGGCACAGCTCGCCCTCGCCAACCCGGATTGGGGCGCCGCGGCCTCAGGGCTGCGACCGCGCGGCGAAATCGTCGCGCAAGCCGGCATGCTGTGGCTCGCGGTCGGCATTCTCGGCGCGACCGTCATGCCGCATAACCTCTATCTGCACTCGGCACTGCTTCGGATGCGTGGCGAGGCCATGACCGAACACACGCCGGCGGCGATGAAGCAGGCATTGCGCACGACCCAGTGGGACACCACACTCTCGCTCGGTTTTGCGTTTCTGATCAATGCTGCCCTGTTGATCCTCGCGGCCGCCGTATTCCATGCAAGCGGAAACACATCGGTGGAATCGCTGGGCGACGCGCACAAACTACTTGCGCCCCTGCTGGGCAGTCACTGGGCGGGCATGATGTTCGCGATAGCCTTGCTCGCTTGCGGCCTGAATTCGACCGTCACGGCCACACTCGCCGGCCAGGTCACGATGGAGGGTTTCCTCAATCTGCGCATGAAGCCATGGCAGCGTGCGCTCATCACACGCGGGCTCGCGCTGATTCCCGCCCTGCTGATCGTCGGTCACGGCGGCGAGGCGCAGACGACGAACCTGCTCATTTTCAGTCAGGTTGTGCTAAGCCTGCAGTTGCCGTTTGCCGTCATACCGCTGGTTCGCTTTGCAGGCGACGCGACGCTCATGGGGCAATGGCGCGTGCGCGGCGTCCTGCTCTCGGCTGCCTGGCTCATTGCAATCGCCATCGTTGCGCTCAACGGCGTACTGCTTTGGCAGGCGATGACGGGGCAAGGCTGACATGACCCCGCGAGTGCGAATTACGACGCGACGCGCGCAAACTCCGCGAAGTAGGTCGGGAATGTTTTCGCGACGCATTTCGGATCGTTGATCGTCACCGGCACGCCTCCCAGACTGACGAGCGAGAAGCACATGGCCATGCGGTGATCGTCGTAGGTGTCGATGGACGCATTCGGCGTCAGCGCTGCGGGTGGTGTCACGCGAAGATAGTCGTCGCCCTCCTCCACCGTAGCGCCGACCTTGCGCAACTCGGTCGCCATCGCGGCGAGTCGGTCCGTTTCCTTCACGCGCCAACTCGCCACGTTGCGAAGCGTCGTCGTGCCATCGGCAAAGAGCGCTGCAACGGCAATCGTCATCGCGGCATCGGGAATGTGGTTGAAGTCCATGTCCAGCGCACGCAGCTTGCCGCTCGGTGTATCGATCCCGTTCACTTCGATGGCGTCGTCATGCAGCGTCACCCGAGCGCCCATCGCTGCGAGCGCGTCGACGAATCGCACGTCGCCCTGAATGCTGTCACGGCCCACGCCCTCGACTCGCATGGGACCACCGCCAATCGCGCCGGCCGCAAGGAAGTACGACGCTGACGACGCATCGCCTTCGACCCGAATCTCACCCGGACTGCGGTACTTCGCACCGGCGGCACCGGCGGCGGGCAACGTGAATCGCGACCACCCGTCCTGTCGGACATCAATGCCGAACCGGCGCAGCAGCCGCAGCGTAATGTCGATGTACGGCTTCGAAATCAGTTCACCCTCGACCTCGACGACGATTTCGCCCGTCTCCGACGGCAATAGCGGCAGTGTGAGCAGTAGCGCGGTCAGAAATTGACTCGACACGTCGCCGCGCACACGAATCGGTGCCGCGGGCGCTGCCACGCTTGCCGGCTTGATGTGAAGCGGGGGGTAACCAGCGTTACCGAGGTAGTCGATCTGTGCGCCAAGTTGACGCAGGCCGTCGACCAGGTCGCCGATCGGACGCTCATGCATACGCGCCACGCCCGAGACTTCATAGTCACCGTGGCTCAGCGAGAGCGCGGCGGTCAGCGGCCGAATCGCGGTGCCTGCGTTACCCATGAAGAGCTTCGCCGCCTTCACGGGAAATACGCCGCCACAACCTTCCACGATGAAGTCGCGGGAGTCCCCGACCTGCGTGCATTTCACGCCGAGCACGGCCAGCGCGTCCAGCATGACCTGCGTGTCGTCCGACGCCAGCAATTCGCGCACGCGCGTCGTGCCCCGCGAAAGGGCCGCGAGCAACAGCACACGGTTCGAGATGCTTTTCGAGCCGGGCAGTCGAAGCGTGCCTTCGGCATGGCCATACGGGCCAAGATCGAGCGTTTCCATTACTTTTCCTGTTGCTTGGCCCAGTCCGTTCGGGCCCGACTGGTGCGAGCGAATACGGCCTCGAGACCGGCGCCGTCGCCAGCATCGATCAATTGACGCAGCGAACCGAGCGTGGCGAGGTAGCCATCGAGTTCGGCAAGCAGGGCGTCTCGATTTGCCACGCAGATGTCGCGCCACATTTCCGGATTCGAGGCCGCGATTCGCGTGAAATCGCGAAACCCACCACCGGCAAAACCGAACTTCAATGCGGCATCCGGCGCATCCAGAATCTGCGCGATCAACGCGTATGACAACACGTGCGGCAAGTGGCTCACGGACGCAAACACGTGATCGTGCTGCGTCGGTGTCATTTCGGAGACCCGAGCGCCGGTCGCCTCCCACATCGCGCGCACGCGCGCCACGTCGTCACTGCGATTCTCCGGCTGCGGGCACAGGACGACACGGCGATCACGATACAGATCGGCCTTGGCCGCATCGACACCCGACAACTCTGCGCCGGCGATTGGGTGACCCGGAACGAAACGCCACGCGTCTTCACCGAGCGCGGCATGCGCAGCGGCGACGGCGTCCGACTTCGTGCTGCCTGCATCGGTTACGATCGTCGTGCCGCCCAGATGCGGACGGATAGCGGCGAGCAGCGCTGGCGTTTGCGCCACTGGCGCGGCGAGCAGCACGATGTCCGCACCGGCAACGGCGTCCGCCATCGACACTGCGGCCCTGTCGATCACGCCCAACTCGCAAGCGCGTACAAGCGATGTCTGTGTGCGTCCCACGCCCACGACTTCCTTCACCGCACCGGCCGCCTTGAGCGCACGCGCGAGCGATCCGCCGATCAGACCGACGCCACAGATAACGAGTTTGTTCACACTCATGGTGTCTCGCCTACCGCGCGTCATGCGGAGCGCGGGTAGGACCCGAGCACCTTGCAGTAAGCGGCATTCTGGCGGAGCGCTTCGAGCGCCTTGGCGACGTTGGGATCGTCGCGATGCCCTTCGAAGTCGACGTAGAAGTAGTACTCCCAGGCGCCGCTCTTGGCCGGACGCGACTCGAAGCGCGTCATCGACACGCCGTTGTTAGCGAGCGGTTCGAGCAATGCGACCACAGCGCCTGCACGATTCGGCACGGACAGAATCAACGATGTCTGATCGCGACCGCTCGGTGCCGGGTCCTGCGTGCCGACCACGACGAAACGGGTGCGATTGTGCGGATCGTCCTGCACGTGCGCAAACGCAATCTGCAGTCCGTACTGGGTCGCCGCCGCCTCTCCGGCGATGGCAGCAATGGCCGGATCGGCCGCAGCCATACGTGCAGCTTCGGCGTTGCTCGACACCGCCTGACGCTCGATATTCGGAAAGTGAGCCGTGAGCCAGTGCTGGCATTGCGCCAGCGACTGGGCATGCGAACAGATGCGCGTCACGCCGTCGAGCGTACCGGAACGCGACATCAGATTATGGTGAATCGGCAACGCCACTTCGCCGCCGATGGTCAACGGACTTTGCAGCAGCAAATCCAGCGTGCGGGATACCACGCCTTCAGTCGAGTTTTCGACCGGTACCACGCCGAAGTCCGCACTGCCCGCCTCGACCGCACGGAATACCTCGTCAAGCGACGGGCACGGCAGGCCCTTCACGCTCTGGCCAAAATAGGCCAGCGAGGCCTGCTCGCTATACGTGCCTGCCGGACCAAGATAGGCCACGGTCATGACCTTCTCCAGTGCGCGACTGGCCGACATGATCTCGCGCCAGATAGACGCCAGATTGTCGCCGTACAAAGGGCCGTCGTTCGCTTGTTGCAGCCGGGAAATCACCTGCAATTCTCGCTCGGGCCGGAACACCGGCGCGCCGAAACGCTTCTTGACCTCGCCGACTTCAAGGGCGATGGCCGCACGTTGATTGAGCAACTTGAGCAGTTGCGCGTCGATGGCATCGATTTTCTCGCGCAAGGGGCGCAGCGATGCGTTCAGATCGTCTTCCATGGAGCGTATTGTCTTCTTGCTATGTGACATGATCAGGCGGTTCGCGGCGCGATGTCATCGCAGGATGCAGGGTGTACCCGTCGCGCCGGCCGCTCGCCCTCGTCAGCCGTGGCTGCGCTCGAATTCGCGCAGATAGTCGACCAGTGCCTCGACGCCGGCAAGCGGCATTGCGTTATAGATCGAGGCGCGCATACCCCCCACGGACTTGTGGCCCTTGAGTTGCAGCAGGCCGCGCTCGCGCGCGCCGGCCAGGAATGTTTCGTTCAGCGCATCGTCGTGCAGGAAAAAAGGCACGTTCATACGCGAGCGGCAGTCTGGTGCGACCGCTGTGCGATAGAAGTCGCTGCTGTCGAGAAAGCCGTACAACAACTCGGCCTTCTGCTTGTTCAGCGCTTCCATCGCACTCAGCCCGCCCTGACGCTTGAGCCACTGGAACACCAGCCCCGCAATGTAAATCGCATAGGTCGGCGGCGTGTTGTACATCGAATCGTTTTCCGCCACCGTTTTCCAATCGAAAGCGCTGGGCGTAAAGGGGAGCGAACGCCCGAGCAGATCGTCGCGCACTATCACGACCGTCAGCCCCGACGGCCCGATGTTCTTCTGCGCGCCGCCATACATCACGCCGAACTTCGACACGTCCATGGGACGCGAAAGGATGTGAGACGAAACGTCTGCCACGAGCGGCACATTCGGCAACCCGGCAGCCGCCAGATCCGGCGTCCAGAAATACTCCACGCCATGGATGGTTTCGTTCGTGCAGATGTGAACGTAGGCCGGGTCCTTCGACAGCTTCCATTCGTCGATCTGCGGCAGCCGCGTGAAATGTTCCGCTTCGGTCGTTGCGGCGATATTGACGTCACAGTACTTGCGCGCTTCCTTCTGCGACTTGACAGACCAGGAACCAGTCACGACATAGTCCGCCGTACGGCGCGCATCTGCCCCGGCGCCACCAAGCAAGTTCATCGGGATAATCGCGTTTTCGGCGAGCGCACCGCCCTGCATGAAGAGAATGCGGTAGGTCTCCGGCACAGCCAGCAACTCGCGCAGGTCCGCCTGCGCCTGCGCCAGAATGCTCATGAACTCGCGGCCGCGATGGCTCATTTCCATCACGCCCATGCCGGATCCATGCCAGTCGAGCATTTCATCGGCCGCCTGACGTAAGACTTCCTCGGGCAATGCCGCCGGGCCGGCAGAAAAATTGAAAGCGCGCGTCATAGTGGTTTTGCAGCAGTAAAAGTGAAACGCAAGCCGGCGGATATTGACCCGTGCGGCTTGCGTTTCACGTCTTTCGAGGACTCGCGATTGACCGGGGGATCCCGGTTGAGCGGCGGCGGCAAAGACCAACTATACCGCCAGTTCGCCCTGACGTGCGGGCGTTTGGCGTAATTCGGGCATGGGATGGGCACTTCCCGGAAAATTCCGAGCGAACGCTGCCGCCAAACCCCCATGAATGCAAAATGGCCGTTTGCGATCTCTCGCAAACGGCCATTATCGGTCAATCCCGTTGGGATCGTCCGAAATTTACTTCTTGGCCGGAGCCTTCGGTGCCGACTTGGCAGCCGCTGCGATTTCGGCGTCAGCTTGCTTGCTGGTCGCGTCGATCGATTGCGGCATGTACTTCTGCATCAGACCGCCAACCACTTCCTGGCCAACCTGATCCTGCACCTTGATGTACTTCTGGCCGACCGGGCTCTTGTAGAAAGCGGTCAGACCCTTGATTTCTTCCGTCGTGTAGTTCTTGCCGTAGGCGGCGTACTGAGCCTGGACGGCGTCGTTCTTGAATGCGTCGCTCGTGAACACCTTGCCTGCGCCGTCAACCAGCTTCTGCACCGAATTCTGCTGCAGGGTCGGCACGATGGCTTGCTTCTGGGCATCGCTCAACGTCTTGTTTTCGACCAGTTGGCGTTCGAGCACTTGCGGCGCCAGTTGCTTGGCTTGCTGTTGTGCACCTTCGCCGATCGCCGTCACCAGCTTGTTTGCATCGATGGCGTCCAGCAGCTCCTTGATGGCTGCCTTCTTGTCCGCGTCAAGCGGAGCGCTCTGCTGAGCCATTGCCATTGCCGGTGCTGCGAGCAGCAGCCACATCCACTTCTTGACGTTGCGTTGCATAGTAATAGTCACTCCAAAGTTCGTCGGCTTACGCCGACGATAAATAGATGCATCCTCGCCTGGGCACTTCACTGCATCGGGCCAGATTTTACTGACTTTTCGGGGCAATGCACCCCTAGATTACATCGAGTTACGCCGGTATTACTCCGTGACATCCGCTTCCGGTGCTTCATCGTCACCCTGCGCGTCGCCGTTGTCGGCGACTTCCGCGTCGGACTCAACGATGCGTTGCAGGCCGGAGAGCGTCGTGCCTTCATCCAGGCTGATCAGCGTCACCCCCTGCGTGGCGCGACCCATTTCGCGAATCTCGGAGACTCGCGTACGAATCAGCACCCCGCCGGTCGTGATCAGCATGATCTCGTCATCCGGCTCGACCAGCGTTGCCGCGACCACACGGCCGTTGCGCTCGCTCGTCTGGATCGCAATCATACCCTTAGTGCCACGGCCGTGGCGGGTATATTCCGTGATCGACGTGCGCTTGCCGTAGCCGTTCAGCGTCGCCGTCAGCACCGACTGCTGCTCGTTTTCGGCGACCAGCAATGCAATCACCGTCTGACCGTCTTCGAGCTGCATGCCACGAACGCCACGCGCCTCGCGCCCCATCGGACGCACGTCGTTCTCGTCGAAACGCACCGCCTTGCCGGCGTCGGAGAACAGCATGACGTCGTGCGCACCGTCGGTAATGGCCGCGCCGATCAGCACGTCGCCGTCATCGAGGTTCACGGCGATGATGCCCTTCTTGAGCGGACGGCTGAAGGCCGCAAGCGGCGTCTTCTTTACCGTGCCCAAGCTCGTTGCCATGAACACGAATCGATCTTCCGTGTACTCCTTGACCGGGAGCACGACGTTGATCTTCTCGCCTTCCTGCAACGGGAACATATTGACGATCGGACGACCACGCGAGTTCCGCGAACCCTGCGGGACTTCGTAGACCTTGATCCAATAGACGCGGCCACGGTTCGAGAAACACAGGATCGTGTCGTGCGTATTCGCGATGAAGAGCGTGTCGATCCAGTCGTCGTCCTTCGTCGCCGCAGCCTGCTTGCCCCGGCCGCCACGCTTCTGCGCACGGTATTCCGAGAGCGGCATCGACTTGATATAGCCCGAGTGCGACAACGTCACGACCATGTCCTGCGGCGTGATCAGGTCTTCGGTATCGAGTTCGGTCGCGTTGTGCTCGATGGTCGAGCGGCGTGCGTCACCGAACTCGGCGCGCACGGCCGTCAACTCTTCGCTGATGATGGCCGTCACGCGCGGCGGGCTTGCCAAAATGTCGAGCAGGTCGGCGATCTGGGCCATCACTTCCTTGTACTCGGAGACGATCTTGTCCTGCTCCAGACCGGTCAGGCGCTGCAGACGCATCTGCAGGATTTCCTGCGCCTGCGTCTCGGACAGACGATACAGACCGTCGGCCTGCACACCGACCGTGAGGTCGAGCCCTTCCGGACGGTAGGCCGCCAGGCCGCCTTGCGTCTCGGTCTCGGCGCGCGCCAGCATCTCGCGCACGACGGACGAATCCCATGACTTCTCCATCAACGCCGCCTTCGCGAGCGGCGGCGTCGGCGCGGCCTTGATGATGGCGATGAAGTCGTCGATGTTAGCGAGCGCTACCGCCAAGCCTTCGAGCACATGGCCCCGTTCGCGAGCGCGACGCAGCTCATAGATCGTGCGGCGAGTAATCACTTCGCGGCGATGCGCCAGGAAGTGCACCAGCATTTCGCGCAGGTTCAGCAACTTGGGCTGCCCATCGACCAGCGCCACCATGTTCATGCCGAACGTATCTTGCAGTTGCGTGTGCTTGTAGAGATTGTTCAGGACAACCTCGGGCACTTCGCCGCGCTTGAGTTCGATCACGACACGCATACCGCTCTTGTCGGACTCGTCGCGAATGTCGGAAATCCCTTCCAGACGCTTCTCGTTGACGAGTTCTGCAATACGTTCGAGCAGTGAGCGCTTGTTAACCTGATAAGGCAATTCGTCGACGATGATCGCCACGCGCTGGCCGCGGTCGATATCTTCGAAGTGCGTCTTGGCGCGCATCACCACGCGGCCACGGCCAGTGCGATAGCCTTCGCGTACGCCGGAGATGCCGTAGATGATGCCGGCGGTCGGGAAGTCCGGCGCCGGGATGATCTCGATCAGTTCGTCGACGGTCGCTTCGGGATTCTTCAGAACATACAGACACCCCTCGACGACTTCATTGAGGTTGTGCGGCGGAATGTTCGTCGCCATACCGACCGCGATCCCGGACGAACCGTTGAGCAGCAGGTTCGGGATACGCGCCGGCAGAATCAGCGGCTCCTTTTCACTGCCGTCGTAGTTCGGACCGAAGTCGACGGTTTCCTTGTCGATGTCTGCGAGCAGTTCGTGACCGATCTTGGCCATACGGACTTCGGTGTATCGCATGGCGGCAGCGTTGTCGCCGTCGACCGAACCGAAGTTGCCCTGACCGTCGACCAGCATGTAGCGCAGCGAGAACGGCTGCGCCATGCGAACGATGGTGTCGTATACAGAAGCGTCGCCGTGCGGGTGGTACTTACCGATGACGTCACCGACGATACGTGCCGACTTCTTGTAAGCACGGTTCCAGTCGTTGTTCAGCTCATGCATGGCGAACAACGCGCGGCGGTGAACTGGCTTCAGGCCATCGCGCACATCCGGCAAAGCGCGGCCGACGATCACGCTCATGGCGTAATCGAGGTACGACCGCCGCATTTCTTCTTCGAGCGAAATCGGGAGAGTTTCTTTGGCGAACTGATCCATTATCCGTGTCTATCAAGCCCTAATCGCGATAGGCGGCTGCCGGCGATATGATCGTGCGATTCTAACATGCCCGTCATAGGCGTCCGAAACGAGCGTGATGCGATGCACAAGAGATGTCTGGCACGCCAAAACGCCAAACAATGGAAAGAAATGAAACGGTTGGCGAGGGGCCTCAAAAGGTGTTGCGCTCAAACCACAACTGCGCCACGACGGGCCGCAAAGCTAGGGTTTTTCTCGCGACCGTCTGAATCGCTATGGCAAAATGCCGTGGCATAAGTTAGACATTATTCGAAGTGCATGGGCCATGCTTTCGCGCACTTGCCGATGTTATACTTCGAGCGATGTAAGACTTTGGTTCTGTCGTCTAGGCTCGCAGTAAACCTGCGGTAATCTCATTTCGAGAGGAGAAATATGAATAAATTCGCTAAGCTCGCGATCGTTGCAGCTACCGCAGTGATGGCTGCTTCGGCTATGGCCCAAAACTACGTCCAGACCGCTCCGGGCCCGATCGCGGCCTCGAAGCAAGCCGTCAACGACAACTGGGTGAACGGCAGCGGCGAGTGGGTTTGGAAGAACGGCTCGGACGAACTGTGCTGGCGCGATGCCTACTGGACCCCGGCGACGGCCAACGCCAAGTGCGACGGCTCGATCATCGCCCAGGCTCCGGCCCCGGCACCGGCACCGGTCCCGGTCGCTCCGGTCTCGCAGAAGGTTACCTACCAAGCTGACGCGCTGTTCGACTTCGACAAGGCCGTTCTGAAGCCGGAAGGCAAGCAGAAGCTGGACGACCTGGCATCCAAGGTTCAGGCGCTGAATCTGGAAGTCGTGGTTGCTACGGGCTACACGGACCGTATCGGTTCGGACAAGTACAACGACCGTCTGTCGCTGCGCCGTGCTCAAGCTGTGAAGGCTTACCTGGTCAGCAAGGGCGTCGAAGCCAACCGCGTGTACACCGAAGGCAAGGGCAAGCGTAACCCGGTTACGACGGGTTGCAACCAGAAGAACCGTGCTCAGCTGATCAAGTGCCTGGCACCGGATCGTCGCGTGGAAGTCGAAGTCGTCGGCACGAACAAGTAATCACGTTCGCCGACTACGAAAAAACCCCGCCTCGGCGGGGTTTTTTTACGTCCCTTGTTTTACGTCCCTTTTGCGTCCCTTCTACGTCCCTTCTACGTCTCTTTTATGTCCGTTGCCAGCGCCGCCAGCGAACAACGCCTCAACCGGTTTGACTGGCCACGGACTAAGGACTACGAATCACGGCCGGTCTGCCCAACCGTCAGGCCTCGCTCCCGAGCTGGGGATACTGACGCTTGACCATGAAGGACATGAGCGCCTTGACCGGACGGTCGCGCCACCACGAACCGGTCTCCAGCGGCTTGAACATCATGCGCGTGGCCGCTTCCACCGGCATGTACTGCTTCATGATGTCGCCCGACATCTCGAGAAACGCCTCCCAGGTCATCGTCTCGAACGGCGGCGCAGCGCGCCAGAAGTTATTGAGCGGCTCGAACGCAAAGGCGATGTCCTCGTCGCGCACCAGCTCGCTACGCGCCACCATCGTGCGCAGCCGGCTGATCACGCCGTGCCGTTCGACCGCGTTATAACGATCGAACGTCTTTCGAAAATACCGGTAGTGCCCGACCTCTTCGCTGCTCAGCTTACGCATCATTTGCTTGAGTTCCTCGACCGGCATGTACGATTCGAGGCAGCGGTAGATCATGGCGGTCTGCGTCTCCGTCACGCACCTGGATAACGCTTCGAGCGCCAGCGACGGCCGCATGTACTGCACATCGCAGCGGGGCTTGTAGCGGGCCAGAAAGGCCTCGTACGCCGGCGCCCAGTCAAACTCCGGCCAGACACGTGCGATATAGTCCTTCGCAAGCCGCCCGTGCTCGACCTCCTCGGGCAGCCAGGTGTCCTGAAGCCACGTGCGCATCTCGTCGTCGTCGCCATACATCTGATTGAGCGTAGAGACGAACTCGGGAACGCTGGTCTCGATGAACGACACCGTGGCGAGGGAATAGAAAATGAACGCGTTGCTGCGAACAGACGGCTCTGCTGCCATGACTCACTCTCCTATCGGCATAGGCGGTTGAACATGTACATGAAACGTCACGCAAAGGTCACAAAGGCATAGTATAGGAATTGGCCCAATATCGCAGTGCGGCAAACATTCAGAGACGATTTCACCGAAACCTCATGACGCAACGTTACTGGCTAATGAAGTCCGAGCCCGAAGAGGCGAGCATCGACGACCTCGCCAACGCCAAGCACCAGACCCTGCCCTGGACCGGCGTGCGCAACTATCAGGCGCGCAATTTCATGCGTGACGACATGCGCATCGGCGACGGCGTGCTCTTCTACCATTCGAGTTGTGCGGTGCCGGGCATTGCCGGATTGGCGACCGTCGCCTCGACGGCGTATCCCGATCCGACGCAGTTCGACCCAAAGAGCCCGTACTTCGATCCCAAATCGACGCCCGAGGCCCCACGCTGGCTCCTCGTCGACGTGAAGCTCGATCGCAAGACCCGGCTCGTCCCATTGACCGAAATGCGCGAGACACCGGCGCTCGACGGCATGCTGGTACTCGCGCGCGGCAATCGCCTTTCGATCACGCCCGTCGCCCCCGAACACTGGAAATACATTAGCAAGCACTTACTTAGAGTCTGATTCGCCAGAAGTATCCCGAAGGGAACCAAAATTGTTGCGATAGCGTCTGTATAACGTTGCCGGCTTACGCATAGTACGTACCCACTAGCGGTGGTCGGCAGCCGGTCAAACGTTCGCCGCCAAGATGCGAACTTACATTCGAAAAAGGACAAAACTATGCGCAAGTCTCTCGCCGCAGCGCTGTTGATTGCGACTGCCGCCAACGCCGCCTATGCCCAATCGGGTGACGAGTCGAACCGTCAGGTCTCCGGCGTGCTGGGCCTCGAAGCCCATGCAACGAAGGAAGTCGAGCAGGACACCGTTCACATCACCATGTCGGCGCAGGAACAAGGTCCCGATGCCGCGACCGTGTCGCGCAACCTGACGCAGAAGGCGAACAAGGCGATGTCCGTCGCCAAGAGCCAGAACGCCGTTGAAGTGCAGACGGGCAACGTCTCGCTCTATCCGACAACCAACCGCGACGGCAAGATCACCGCATGGCGGGGCCGCACCGAACTGCAGATGAAGTCGAAGGATTTCGGCGCTGCGTCGCGTCTGGCCAGCCAGATCTCGGATCAGATGCAAATGGATGGCGTGTCGTTCTCGCTCTCACGCGAAGCGCAGGAGAAGACCCAGGCCGAGCTGACCAATCAGGCCATTCAGGCCTTCCGCGATCAGGCGCAGAGCAACGTGAAGGCTTTCGGCTACAGCGGGTACACGATTCGTCAGGTGCAGGTCGGCACGAACGCCCCCGTCATGCCGCGCCCTTACGCAATGAAGGCGATGGCCGTGAGCGCAAGCGCCGATGCCGCGCCGCCGATGCAACTCGAAGGCGGCAAGACGCAAGTGACCGTAACGGTCTCGGGCACCGTGCAGATGAAGTAACTCACGCGGTTAGTCTGACGCGTTGGGTCCGCTTCGGACGAAACACTTCGGACGAAACACTTCAGACGAAACACTTCGGACGAAACACGACAGCGCACCCCAAAAATTGCCGCCCGGAAACGGGCGGCATTTTTTATGTCCGGCACCGCATCACCTCGATGCCGGACCCTCTGCGCGGCACATCGTCGCATGACAGCGCCACGGACGGCACCACGTCATTCGTCAATGTGCGCCAACGTGCGTCAACTTGCGACAGCGTGTCGCAAACCCCTCACTTGAACCGGTCGCGCAGCAGGTTCTTCTGCACCTTGCCCATCGTATTGCGCGGCAACTCGTTCACGACGTGCACACGTTTGGGCACCTTGAAGTTGGCGATGCGTTGCTTGAGCGCGTCGATCACGGCGCGCTCATCGGGCGCCTGCGCACCGTCACGCGGCACGATCACGGCGACCACCGCCTCTCCGAAGTCCGGATGCGGCACGCCGATCACGGCCGACTCCGCCACGCCGTCCATCTCGTCGATGAAGCCTTCGATTTCCTTCGGGTAGACGTTGTAACCGCCGGAGATGATGAGGTCCTTGGAGCGACCCACGATATGCACGTAGCCGTCCTCATCGATTCGGCCCACGTCGCCGGTCTTGAAGAATCCATCGTCCGTGAACTCTTCCGCCGTCTTCTCCGGCATGCGCCAATACCCCGCGAACACGTTAGGCCCCTTGACCTGAATGTGCCCGATGTCGCCTGGCGCGCTAGGCTGGCCGTCGTCGCCGACGATGCGAACGCTCACCTCGGGCAGCGGAATGCCGACCGTGCCCGCCCGACGCACCGCCGGCGCGTCGCCGTGATACGGATTGGAGACCAGCATGACCGTCTCCGACATGCCGTAACGCTCCAGAATCGTGTGCCCCGTGCGCTGCCTGAACGCATCGAAGGTCTCGCGCAGCAACGGCGCCGAGCCCGAAATGAACAAGCGCACGTTGCGGCACACCTCGCGATCGAGTCCGGCTTCCGCGAGCAGGCGGACGTAATACGTCGGCACCCCCATGAAGACCGTCGCGCGCGGCAACTGATGGAGCACTTCGCGCGCGTCGAACTTCGACAGCCAGATCATCTTGCTGCCCGAATACAGCGCGGCGTGGCTTGCCACAAACAGTCCGTGGACGTGGAAGATCGGCAACGCATGGAGCAACACGTCACCGCCCTCGCGCTCGCCCCATCCCCAGAACGAATGCAACACGCGCGCGTTGCTTGCAAGATTGCCGTGCGAGAGCATCGCCCCCTTGCTGCGTCCCGTGGTGCCCGACGTGTAGAGAATCGCCGCCAGATCGTCCGGTGCACGCGGCACCGTCTCGAAGGTATCGCCGAACCATGCCGCGCGCTCGAGCAGCGAGCCGGTGCGGTCGTCGCCCAGCGTGTAGACGTGCTTCGCGCCGTTGGTAAAGGCGATCTTCGACACCCAGCCGAAGTTCGACGGACTGCACACCACCACATCGGGCTCAGCGTTCTCGACGAAATACGCGATCTCGCCTTCGCGATAGGCGGTATTGAGCGGAAGATAAACGAGGCCCGCGCGCAACGTGGCGAGGTACAGCAGCAATGCCTCGGGCGACTTCTCGACCTGCACGGCCACGCGTGCTCCCGGACTCAGCTCCAGACTGGCGAGCAGATTCGCAATACGCGCACTAGCGCGTTCGAGATCGTCCCAACTGTAGTAAAGCCCTTCGGGGGTCTCGATGGCGCACGCCGTCTTGTCGGCGGGAAAACGTTCGGCAAAGAGTCGGTAGAGGTTGGCGTCTTGCGTCATAAACAGAACCGGATTCAGAACAATGTAAGCGTCGTCGAAAAAGGGGGACGAGGCACGCTGCGCTCAGCGGCCCCGGAAGTCGGGCGGGCGCTTCTCGAGAAACGCGCTCACGCCTTCGCGGTGATCGTGCGAGTCCCAGTAGGAAAAAGCCTTTTGCCACTCGGCCTCGGACAGCGGCGGCACGTTCGGCGCCAGTCGCGCAATGAGCCACTTGTTCAACTGCGCGGCGAGCGGCGCTCCCGCGGCGACGCGTCGGGCGCAAGTGTAGCCTGCTTCTTCCACCTCTTCGTCCTCGACGATGCGGGTGAGCAGCCCCTTCTCCTTCGCCTCCGCCGCGCCGAACACACGGCCTTCGAGCAGAATTTCCAGCGTGACGGCCCGACCGACCAGCGCCAGCACGCCGCGCAGTTCACCCGGCGCCATCGGGAAACCGAGTTTGTTGATCGGCACACCGAAACGCGCGCCCTGCGCCGCGATACGAAGATCGCAATGCGCCGCGATCTCAAGGCCACCGCCGACACACACGCCCTCGATCAGCGCCACGCTCGGATGACGGCAGCGCGCGAGCGCCTCCAGCGTCGGCCCGATCACCTCGCCGTGATAGCGGCGCAGCGCGTCGTAACTGTCTCGCTCGGTCGGGAATTCCTCGATATCTGCGCCGGCAGCGAAGTTTCCTTGCGCGCCGCGAATGACGATGGCCCGCACGCGCGGATCGCCGTCGAGCGTCTGCAAATGCGTGCGCAGCGCCTGCCACATCGCCACCGAGATGGCATTGAGCTTGCCGGGGTTGGACAGCGTCAGTGTCACCAACCCCTCGTCAAGCAAACTGTCGTCGCGCAGAACCTCGCTCACGCGTGTCTCCATGGGGTTTCCTGACGGGCTCACAGCAAGCGCGCCACGGCACGCCCGAGTGCGGGCTCGCCGTCGATAAGGCGTTGCAGATTGGCGTCGAGTTCGTCCGGCACGTAAAGATAATTGACCATCATGCCGCATGACTGCCTCACGCCCTTCTTCGAGAGATCGGCGTGCCAGTTGATGCGCTCCACACGCGCCCCGTTACCAAGGTGAAAGCGCGCGACCGGATCACGCGGTTGCCCGCGAACGAGCTCGCGCGCCAGATAGTGCGCCGCAAGCGCCTCGCCCAGCGAACGCTGCAACGTCTGCACGCTCTTGCGCTCGGGCGCTGTCTGCAACCAGGCCAGCACCTGCGCACCGGTCGCCTGCGTCGCCAGCGACGGTTCCTGCGCGAGCCACTTCCCCCGCTTGGGACCGAGCACCTGCGCGAGCGCCTGCGCCGGGAGTTGCCGCAACCAGTCGCTGAACCCGGGAATCGGCGAGAGCGTGGCGAAATTGCGCAGCTTCGGGAAGTCGATCTGCAATTCGTCGATCACGCGCTTGAGCAGGAAGTTGCCGAAGCTCACGCCTCGCAGCCCCGGCTGCGTATTCGAGATGGAATAGAAGATGGCCCACCGCACGCGCCGCAGGTCTTCGAGCGGCGCCTTTTCGTCGAGCAGCGAGTGCACGTCAGCCGCCATATCGGGCACGAACGCCACCTCAACGAAAATCAACGGCTCGCGCGGCATACGCGGGTGAAAGAAGGCATAACAACGACGATCGGAATCGAGCCGGTTGCGCAAATCCGCCCACGACGAAATCTCGTGCACGGCTTCATAGCGCATGAGCTTTTCGAGCAGCGACGCCGGGGAGTCCCAGGTAATCGGATGCAATTCCAGCAAGCCGACGTCGAACCAGGTCGAGAAGAGGCTGCCGAGGTCTTCCTCGAGGGCGGCGAGCCCCGGCAACGCGGCGCGGTGCTGCAACATGTCCGCGCGCCAGCGCACGAGAAACGGCAAACCGTCGGGCAGTGCGTTGAAGCGCTTGAGGAAACGCACGCGCGCGCTGCCCAGCGCACCGGCCAGTCCGGTCGCGGCGCGTCGCTCCCTGGCTTCCTTGCCTTCCTTGCCCTCCCCTCCGGCTTTTGCGTCGCCGCCGGCCTCGCCGTCGCTCGCGCAGATATCGGCGACGACCGTGAGCAGCGCCAGCTGCTCTGCGGGCGGCGCCGCGCAGTATCGCGTCATAAACTCACGTGCCGCCTCGTTGGCCGACGAGTCGGTCAGCCGCGCCGACAGGCACTGCGTCAGCTGCCTGCGCAAGGCGTTCTCGGCACGCGCCGAGAGCGTTGCCGCGACCACTTTGCCCTCCTTGCCATCCTTCGGCCCTCCGCCCTGCCCGCCCGACTTGCCGCCGCGACCGAACCATTGTCCGAGCCGCTCGCCCAGCGATGGCTTCGGCGAAGGCACCGGTGCGCTCACCTCCGCCACACTGTCGGGCGCGCCGCGCCCGGCTGCGGTAGCGACGGATGATGACGACGTACCCGATGACGATGAACTCATCGACAACGGAACGGGCGTGGCAGACATTGCAGACATGATCGGCTCATCCTTCATGGCTTCCTCTCAAGACATTGTGGTCTGCGCCCTCATCCCATCAACAGGTCCGGCAGCCACAGCGACAAGCCGGGCAACAGGCAGATGAGAACGACGGCCACGACCATCAGCACGACGAAAGGCATCACGCCCCAGACGATGTCGCGCAACGCGATATCGGGGGCAGTGTTCTTGATCACGAATATGTTGAGACCGACGGGCGGGTGAATCAACCCCAGTTCCATGACGATCGTCATCACGACACCGAACCACACCAGGTCGAAGCCCGCGGCGCGCAGCGGCGGCAGAATGATCGGCGCCGTCATGAGAATGATGCTCACCGGCGGCAGGAAGAAGCCCAGCACGACCACCATCAGCAAGATCGCGGCGAGCAGCACCCAGCGCGACAGTTGCAGCCCCACGATCCACTGCGCGGCCGACTGGCTGATGTGCAGATAGCTCATCACGTAGGAATAGAGCAGCGACATGCCGATGACGAACATCAACATCGTCGACTCGCGCAATGTGCCGGTCAGAATCGGCGCCAGCTGGCGCGGGCGCCACATGCGGTAGATCACCGCAATGAGGGCCAGCGCGAGCAATCCACCGAGCCCGGCCGTCTCCGACGGCGTGGCGTAACCGCCGTAGAGCGCCGCCATCACACCGATGAGCAGCGTCACGAACGGCAGAACGCGCGGCAGCAGCGCCAGCTTTTCGCGCAGCGTGGCGGGCGGTTCGGTCGGGAACGGCGACGGTGTACCGTGCCTGGCGAGCGCGACCTGCGCACTGGCGTACTCCTTCCGGTAGCGCCAGGCCGCATAGCAGGAAAACAACCCCACCAGCAGCAAGGCGGGCACGATGCCCGCCAGGAACAGGCGCCCCAGCGACTGCTCCGCTGCCACCGCGTAGAGAATCATGGTGATCGACGGCGGCAGCAGAATGCCCAGTGTGCCGCCCGCCGCAATGATCCCGGCGGCAAATCCCGGCGAATATCCGCGCTGGCGCATCTCCGGAATCCCCGCACTGCCGATGGCGGAACACGTTGCCGGACTCGACCCCGCCATCGCCGCGAACAGGCCGCAGGCGAAAACGTTGGCGATGCCCAGCCCACCGGGAATCCGTCGCATCCACGCATGCAACGCGAGATACAGGTCCTGCCCTGCGCGCGACTTGCCGATCGCCGCGCCCTTCAGAATGAAGAGCGGAATCGATAGCAGCGTAATGCTGGCCATCTCCTCGTAGACGTTCTGCGTGACCGTATCGAGCGACGACGCCGGCATGAATCCGAACATGAATGCGACCGCCACCGCGCCGAGGGCAAAGGCGATGGGCATGCCCGAGAACATGGCGACGAGCGTGGCGCCCCCGTACAGCAATCCGATACCGAGCTCGCTCATGCGTGCCCTCCCGTGCGATCCGGGGTGTGTCCCCCAGCCTCTGCATTCCCCGAATGTCCGGCAACGCCTGCCTTCATCTCGCAAGCCCCGATCGCGACTTGCAGCAGAAGTTGCACCGAGAGCAACGTCATGCCGAACGCCATCAGACCATACGGAATCGAGAGCGGCGGCCCCCAGGTCGAACTGCTCGTCTGACCGTCCACGTAGGCTTCCCAGAACAGCGTCCACGACTTCCAGGCGAAGAAGCCGCAGAACGCCAGTGTGAAGATGTCGACGACCCAGCGCCGCACACGGTTCACACGCGGCGAGAGCAGCGTGGTAATCGCTTCGATGCCGATGTGACCGCGCAAGTGCTGCACGTGCGCGGCCGAGACGAAGGTCGCACCGACGAGCATGAACACGGCAGCTTCGTCCTGCCAGTCGGTGGCGAGCTTAAGCACGTGCCGCGCAAACACGCTGTAGCTGAGCACAAGGGCGGCCCCCACGAGCGCCAGCATGCACACGAGCATCAGCAAGCGACTCACGCCCTGCAGGAGCGCGTCGAGCCGCCGCAGCGCGCGTGAGCGAGCCACCACCGGCTCGGCGCTCGCGACGGCCCCACTCATGCGGGCACCTTCTCGGCAAGCGCGAGCAGCTTCGCGCACGTGTCCGACTTGCTCGCGTAATCCTTCCACGCGGTGCGCCGGGCAATGTCGCGCCACTTCATGACCGTCGCTTCGTCGAGGTCGTATACCTTCGCGCCGGCCTTCGTGTACACGCTGGCGATCTGCGCATCGTCGGCCTTGGCGGCTTCCGTGCCGAACGACTCCAGTTCCGCCCCGACCTGCAAAATGACCTGCTGCTGATCCTTGGGCAGCTTGTCGAAGATCTGCTTCGACATGAGCAGCGGCTCAAGCATGAACCAGTAGGATTTGTTGCGTCCCGTGGTCAGATGCTTCGACACTTCTTCGAGTCGGAACGACATGAGGCTGGTCGACGAGGTCATGGCCGCGTCCATCGCCCCGGTCTGCATGGCCGCGTAAAGCTCGTTGGACGGCAGCGAAATCACGGCGGCACCGGCTTCCTTGAGCATCATGTCCATCTCGCGGCTGCCGCCGCGCACCTTCAGACCCTTGGCATCTTCCGGCGCCACGAGCGGCTTGGCCCGGCTGGCAACACCACCGGCCTGCCACACCCAGCTCACGATGACGATGTTCTTCTCCGCGAGCACATCGGTGAGCACCTTGCCGATCTCCCCGTTGCGCCAGGCGGTGCCTTGCGCGTAGGACGTCACCAGTCCGGGCATCAACCCGATGTTGAGCTCGCGGACTTCGCCACCCGCATAAGGCAGCGGATAAAGCGACAGGTCGAGCGCGCCGCGCCGCAACGCCGAGAACTGGGCGTTGGTCTTCATGAGCGAGCTACCCGGGTAGACCTGGAATTTCAGGGCACCGTTGGTGCGCTTCTCGACTTCCTGCGCGAACTTGCGACATAGCCGGTCGCGAAAATCGCCTTCGGTCAGCGTGCCGCCGGGAAATTGATGGGAAATCTTGAGTGGGCCGGATTGCGCGAATGCGCCGCCCCACGGGCTGGCCAGACCACCGGTGACCAACGCCGATGCGGCGCCGAGCATGAGTTGCCGCCGCAGCGGGGAAGGGGTTGTCTCCATGGCGTCTCCTGTCACTTCTGTCAGTGAAGAACCAGCGAAGCCCGGTGCCTGACATCGCCCGTCACGCGTCTCCTGAATCCTGGAGATCGCGCATCGGGTGCACCACCGGCACGCCGGCACTGCATGTACGGATGACTGCTTTATTTTGAGGTTTCGAGTGCGTGAGTTGCCGCTCTCGGAATGAAATCGTATAGTCAATCCATCGTCGTGTATACAAATCGACGACGATAAAAATACAATTTTGGTGTTTACCCCGATCTGCAACGCGGGGTTCGCGCGCTACTTTGGCAACATCCCCCTGCGGCCCCGTCTCACGGGATCGAAACCTGACCGAGCGAGAGCGTCATGACCGTAAAACCCAAGCGATCGGAAGCGCTGCGACAGGCGATCGAGGAGCGCATCGCCGTGGGCGAGTACGCGCCGGGCATGCGGCTCGACGAGGTTGAACTGGCGACTTCCTTCGGGGTGTCGCGCACGCCGTTGCGAGAGGCGCTGATTCAGTTGGCGTCATCGGGGGTGATCGAGATCCGGCCGCGACGGGGGGCGGTCGTCTCCCAGATCGACCCGCAGCGGCTGTGCGAGATGTTCGAGGTCATGGCGGAGCTGGAATCGATGTGCGGGCGGCTCGCGGCACGCCGCATTACCGACGACGAACTGAAAGCTTTGCGTGAGACCCACGAAGCCAGCCGGGCGGCAGCCGAGGCGCGGGACATCGACACGTATTACGAAGTGAACGCACGTTTCCATGCGCTCATCTATCAGGCGAGTCACAACGCCTATCTGCAGGAAACGGCGCTGCAACTGCACCGCCGTCTGCGCGTATACCGGCGCCTGCAACTACGCGTGCGCGACCGGCCGCATCAGTCGTTCTCGGAGCACGACGCCGTGTTTCGCGCCATCGAGGCGGGGGATGCCGACGCGGCATCCGATCACCTGCGCGCCCACGTCACGGTGCAAGGCGAGCGGTTTGCCGACCTGATGGCCTCGTTGCACGCCTTGGCGCGCAAGACGGGATGAGGCGAACAACGCGGACGATGTGACGGTCCCGGGTCGCCGGTGTCTTCAGTGCGCCACGGCGGCCCGATGCACGACCGGATCGCCGGGCAGCGACGCCAGCGTGGCGCGCATGATCCTTCGGTGAGAAAGCACTCTCGCATTCGGTGCAATGTCGTACCTTGTGTGGTCGTCCATCCATTCGTTGATACACACGGCAGCCTCGATCTTGCCCTCGTCCATGACCGGACATCCCTCACGGCTGTTGCCCCCGTACCACGTCAGGAACATGTCGTAGATGCGCGATCGATAGGTCGGCCCGCCATGCGCCGGAGCGCTATCGAGCACGGATATGACGTCGCAGCCATCGGCGCATGATCCATCCATCGCGCGCAACCAGTGTTCCAGCTCCGCGGTGGTTGCCGATCTGTCCGCTTCCAGCAGACGCATCGTCAGCACCTCGGCCAGGAGTTCGCCGTTGGCGCGACGGCGAACGGGGTCGGTGTCCGTCGAGATCCAGGCGTCACGCGCCGAAATCGCTCGCGCGATGAGGCCCGCGCATGGTCCCGGCATTGGGCGGGGCGTGGCGCCGGCCACCGCGACAGGCGTGTAGCCGTCGGGCGTCGCGATATCGAGACGGCCGCCGTGCGTCGTGAACAATGCCGCCATCGCCTCGCGGGACCCGACGAATGCGGCGTGGTGCATGGCCGTAGCCCCCACCCTGAAATCCTTCGCCCACGTGGGCGCGATCGCATCGGCACATGCAAGCGCTTCATTGGGGTCGGCGCCATGCCGGATCAGCACGTCGAGCACGCGCGCAGGCACGTGCCGAGACAGGGCATAGATGAGCGGCGGCACACTATCGAACACCCCGGCATCGCAACGCGCACCGCATTCGAGCAGTATCGACAGCGCCGTCGCGACGTTGCCCGTTCCGGTCGGACTCAAGTGAGTCCGCGCCGAGAACAGGTCGAGCAGGCCCCGCACGAAGCTGCCCTTGCCGTCACTGGAGCGCGGCAAACCGCCGAGCCGGCTTTCCACGATGGCCTGCCCGATCGACACGGCAACGGCCGCCCCATCTCCGGCTTCGGACTGATACGCGTGCGCATAGTATTTGTCCAGACCGTCGCCGAGGAACAGCAGCGCCGATTCGACGCCGATCGTCTCGTCGATCGTGTGAACGAGGAATTCGGAAGACATGAGCGGCGTGTTTCGCAAATGCGAGATCAACACTGTCGCCGTCGTCGCCTCGACGCCCAGCGATTGCAGATGCTGCGCCGTCCACCCCTGCGGGGGCATCCGAAGCACGCGCGCGACATCCGCGGTCTTGCGCGCAATCGATGCCACGTCCTCGGGACGCAGTGTTGTCGTCGGTCGCGCCGTGCAGGCTGCCGCTTCTGATGCAGCGTGCGATGCCCCCGTGAAATCCGCGAACGCGCCCGCGCCATGCAGGGCATCGCATCCGCTACGTTGGTTCGCGCGGTCCGCTTGATCCGATCGTTCCGGACGATCACCACGGTATTGCGCCACGCGTTCACTCAGGTCGGCCATCGCGCCGATTCCCTGCCATATGCCCGTCGATTCCATGTGCGCCCCCCCGATGACGTCCATCACATCCATCGCGCCGCACCGGTTCGCGTCGGCACATGCGCTCGCGTGGATGACACGCCCAGCTTATCGACGACACGAACGGCCAACCTGCAAAAATCGGCTCACGGGCAGTGGGACCATTCCCTGAAAAGACAACGGGCCGCCGGAGCATTCTCCGGCGGCCCGTCCATGTTGACAGAACCGTCGATGGCGCATGCCCCAGCGAGGCCATGCTCGCTGGGGGCGCCCTACGTTGTTTTATGCCGCCGAAGTCACCTGCCCGCGTCGATAGGACCACACGAGCATGATCACGCCCGCCACGATCATCGGCAGCGACAGCCATTGGCCCATCGACAGTCCGAACGACAGGAGCCCCAGGAAGGCGTCCGGCTCGCGCGTAAATTCGGCGAGGAAACGGAACAGGCCATAGCCCACAAGGAACATGCCCGAGACCGCACCCACCGGACGCGCGCGACGCGCGAAGCACCACAGCAGCACGAACAGCGCCACGCCTTCGAGGGCAAACTCGAAGAGTTGCGACGGATATCGCGGCAGGCCATGGAACTGCGCGAAGACCATCGCCAGGGCGTGATCGGACATCGCTTGCTGATGCGAGAACACCCACTGCGCGTCTTCGGCAGCGGCTTGCGGGAAAAGCATCGCGAAGCGCGAATCGGGCGACGTGACACGTCCCCACAGCTCCCCATTGATGAAGTTGCCCAGACGCCCCGCCGCGAGCCCCAGCGGAATCATCGGCGCGATCAGGTCGGTGCCTTCGAGCAGCGAGTGACCGCGACGGCGCGTGAACAGCCACATCGCAACGAGCACGCCGAGGAAGCCGCCATGAAACGACATGCCGCCTTCCCATACCTTGAAGATGTCGAGCGGATTCGCGAGATAGAACGACAGCTTGTAGAAGACCACATAGCCCAGACGACCGCCGAGAATAACGCCGAGCACACCGTAGAACAGCATGTCGTCGAGATCCTGCGCCTTCCAGCCTTGCGCCGCGATGGACGGCTGGCGCACGCGCAGGCGTCCCACGAGCAGGAAAAGAATGAAGCCGACCAGATACATCAGGCCGTACCAGCGAATAGCGAGCGGGCCGAGGTGAATCGCAACCGGATCGAATTGAGGATGAATCAGCATGGATCAGAAGAATGGAGTCGTGAACAAAAAGTTCCGCCAGAGATGAGGAGGCCGCCGTCGCGCGTACCGTCGTGTGCGCTGTCGTCATGCGGTTGCCGCCATCGTCCGCCATCGCCCCGGAACGCCTGTGCCGTCGGATAAGACGTACGCACCGCAAGCGACGGGATGGGCAGCACAATACCACGAGCCCACGACGATGCGGCACGCGAAGCGCTCGTCTTCACGATTGCCTCCTCGCGTCGATGCGCTTGCCGCACTCAGGCAGACAGCGTGGCGCCCGGCGGCGTATGGGCCACACCACGCGCCGTCTCGAGAAAGCCTTCGAGCACCGGCGTGACCTCGGCGGTGCGCCAGAGCAGGCCCGTCTCGATGAGGGCGCTCGTCTCGCGCAGCGCCCGGTACGTCACCCCGGTGCGCCGCAGATGACACAACGACTGCGGCACCAGCGCCACGCCCATGCCTGCCGATACCAGACTCACGATGGTCTGCATCTGGATCGCTTCCTGCCCCACCCGTGGCGTAAGCCCGAGTGCGCCATAGCATCCCATGATGATGTCGTAGAACGCCGGGGCGACGCGCCTTGGGAAGATGACAAGCGGCTCGTCCGCGAAGTCGGCCAGACTCACTGCGGCGCCGGGCTGCACGTCGAGGGCATCGCTTTGCGCGGACGCTGTCGGCATGGCGTCGCCTCGCGCGGCGGGCAGCGCCAGCATCAGCGGCTCCCGAACGATCGGCAGGTAAGACAATTCGTTGGCGAAGCGTGCGGGCACCGGCGGGATAAACAGACCGGCGTCGATGCGACCGTCCATGAGCGCCTCGACCTGCACGTCGCTCGTGGCTTCGAGCAGTTGCAGGCGAACGCGCGGATAACGCTCACCGAACTCACGCAACAGCGGCGGCAGAATGCCGTAGTCCGCCGTGGAGACGAAGCCCAGCGAAAGCGTGCCGACCTCGCCGTGCGCCAGCCCCTGTGCGAGCGCGGGCAGCGCATCGGCGTCCGCGAGAATGCGACGGACTTCCGGCAAAAGTTGCCGCCCCACGGCGGTCAGCTCGACCGAGCGGTTGGTGCGCACGAACAGGGGCGCACCGAACGAGGCCTCGAGCGCACGAATCTGCTGCGAGAGCGGCGGCTGGGTCATCGAGAGGCGCTGCGCGGCGCGCCCGAAGTGACGTTCCTCGGCCACGGCGACGAAGTAGCGGAACTGACGTAAGTCCATGATATGTTTTTCGACTCAATTCGAGTCAAATAATATATTTGACAAGCATTCAAGGAAAGACGAATCTTGACGTCCGGCCAAATCGAGCCGGATCCGTCTGCGCAGGACGCGCTTGTCGCTCATGTCGCGCATGTCGCGCCGCGTGGGACGGATCGGCAAATGGCACTCGAAAGTGCCACACGGCCCCGGATTTCGTTCATCCCACAAGCAGCGTTTCAGACACGACCATGCCTCAATACCGTTCCCGCACCTCGACCCACGGCCGCAACATGGCCGGCGCCCGCGCCCTTTGGCGCGCCACCGGCATGACCGACGCCGACTTCGGCAAGCCGATCATTGCCGTCGTGAACTCGTTCACGCAATTCGTGCCGGGTCACGTGCACCTGCGCGATCTGGGCGCCATCGTGGCCAAGGAGATCGAAGCGGCCGGCGGCGTGGCCAAGGAATTCAACACCATCGCCGTGGACGACGGCATCGCCATGGGTCACGGCGGCATGCTGTACTCGCTGCCCTCGCGCGAGTTGATCGCCGACTCGGTCGAGTACATGGTCAATGCGCACTGCGCCGACGCCATGGTCTGCATCTCCAACTGCGACAAGATCACCCCGGGCATGCTCATGGCCGCCATGCGCCTGAACATTCCGGTCGTGTTCGTCTCGGGCGGACCGATGGAAGCGGGCAAGGTCAAGTCGGGCGACGGACAGGTGATCGCGAAGATCGACCTGATCGACGCCATGATCAAGGCCGCCGACCCGAAGATCAGCGACGCCGAAGTCGCCGAAGTCGAGCGCAGCGCCTGCCCGACGTGCGGTTCGTGCTCGGGCATGTTTACCGCCAACTCGATGAACTGCCTGACCGAAGCCATCGGTCTGGCGCTGCCGGGCAACGGCACCATCGTCGCCACGCACGCCTGGCGTCGCGGCCTGTTCGAACAGGCCGGGCGTCTCGTGGTCGACCTGTGCCGTCGCTACTATCAGGAAGATGACGCCTCGGTCCTGCCGCGCAACATCGCCACCAAGGCGGCGTTCGAAAACGCCATGGCGCTCGACGTCGCCATGGGCGGCTCGACCAACACCGTGCTGCACCTGCTCGCCGCCGCGCAGGAAGCCGGCGTCGACTTCAAGATGGCCGACATCGACCGCATCTCGCGCAACGTGCCCTGTCTGTGCAAGGCCGCCCCGGCGACCGACAAGTACCACATCGAAGACGTGCACCGCGCCGGCGGCATCATCGGCATTCTGGGTGAACTCGCCCGCGGCGGCCTGCTCGACACGTCGTGCGGCAACGTGCACAGCGGCACCCTCGGTGAAGCCATCGCCAAGTGGGACGTGAAGGACAGCGCCAACGACCGCGCGCAAACCTTCTACAGCGCCGCCCCGGGCGGCGTGCCCACGACCATCGCCTTCAGCCAGTCGTCGACCTACCCGTCGCTCGACCTGAACCGCGAAGTCGGCTGCATCCGCGACAAGGAACACGCCTACACGAAGGACGGCGGTCTTGCCGTGCTGTACGGCAACCTCGCCGAAAAGGGTTGCATCGTGAAGACGGCCGGCGTGGACGAATCGCAGTGGGTCTTCACCGGCCGCGCGCGCGTGTTCGAGAGCCAGGACGATGCCGTGGAAGGCATTCTGGGCGACAAGGTCCAGCCGGGCGACGTCGTCGTGATCCGTTACGAAGGCCCGAAGGGCGGCCCGGGCATGCAGGAAATGCTGTACCCGACGTCGTATCTGAAGTCGAAGGGCCTGGGCAAGACGTGTGCCCTGTTCACGGATGGTCGTTTCTCCGGCGGTTCGTCGGGGCTGGTGATCGGTCACGCTTCGCCCGAAGCGGCCGAAGGCGGCACCATCGGCCTGGTGGAAGACGGTGACGTGATCGAGATCGACATCACCCAGCGCAAGATGCATCTGGCCGTGTCGGACGAAGAACTCGCCCGCCGCCGCGCCGCGATGGAAGCCCGTGGCGACGCGGCATGGCAACCGCTCAACCGGGAGCGCGTGGTGTCGCAGGCGCTGCAAGCCTACGCCGCGCTGGCGACCTCGGCCGACCGTGGCGCCGTGCGCGATCTGTCGCAGTTGAAGCTCGGCAAGCGCGGCTAAAGCGCCGCTCGCAGTCGAAAGTCGTACCGGGAGCGGCGCCTCGCGAAGGTGTCGCCCCCGCGCAGTCGAAAAGCAATGACATGGGGCGGCCCCCCCCCGGATTTTTCGGGGGTGCCGCCGGCAAACCAGCGTGATACAACATCGCCTGTGTGCGACGCTGCGACAGCCCGTGGCGTGGCCCATCCCCACAAGGAGAGAGACGTCATGGCATTCAACCGTCGTTCGCGCAACGTCACGCAAGGCGTGGCACGCTCGCCCAACCGCTCGATGTACTACGCGTTGGGCTACAAGGAAGAAGACTTCGACAACCCGATGATCGGCGTGGCCAACGGCCATTCGACGATCACTCCGTGCAATGCGGGGCTGCAGCGTCTGACCGACGCCGCGGTCGACGCCATCAAGACCCATCAGGCCAACCCGCAGACGTTCGGCACGCCCACCATTTCCGACGGCATGTCCATGGGCACCGAGGGCATGAAATATTCGCTCGTCTCGCGCGAGGTGATCGCCGACTGTATCGAGACGGCCGTGCAGGGCCAGTGGATGGACGGCGTGGTCGTCATCGGGGGCTGCGACAAGAACATGCCCGGGGGCATGATTGCGCTCGCGCGTATCAACGTGCCGGGCATCTACGTCTACGGCGGCACCATCAAGCCGGGCAACTGGAAAGGCAAGGACCTCACCATCGTCTCCTCGTTCGAAGCCGTGGGCGAGTTCACCGCCGGACGCATGACCGAGGCGGACTTCAAGGGCATCGAGAAAAATGCCTGCCCGTCGACCGGCTCCTGCGGCGGCATGTACACGGCCAACACGATGAGTTCGTCGTTCGAGGCGCTGGGCATGTCCCTGCTCTACTCGTCGACGATGGCGAATCCGGATCAGGAGAAAGTCGACTCCGCCGCAGAATCGGCTCGCGTGCTGATCGAAGCCGTGAAGAAAGATCTCAAACCGCGCGACATCATCACGCGCAAGTCCATCGAGAATGCCGTCGCGCTGATCATGGCCACGGGCGGCTCGACCAACGCCGTGCTGCACTATCTCGCCATTGCGCATGCCGCCGACGTCCAATGGAACATCGAAGACTTCGAGCGCATTCGTGCACGCGTGCCGGTCATCTGCGATCTGAAGCCATCGGGCAAATACGTGGCGACGGATCTGCACAAGGCAGGCGGTATTCCGCAAGTGCTCAAGATTCTGCTCGACGCCGGCCTGCTTCACGGCGACTGCATGACCATCACCGGGCGCACCCTTGCCGAAGAACTCAAGGACGTGCCGTCGGTGCCCCGCGCCGATCAACAGGTGATCTTTCCCATCGAAAAGGCGCTGTACAAGGAAGGCCATCTCGCGATTCTCAAGGGCAATCTGGCCGAAGACGGTGCGGTGGCGAAGATCACCGGGCTGAAGAATCCGGTGATCACTGGACCGGCGCGCGTGTTCGACGACGAACAAAGCGCCATGGAGGCCATTCTCAGCGACAAGATTCAGGCAGGCGACATTCTGGTGCTGCGCTATCTCGGTCCCAAGGGCGGCCCCGGCATGCCGGAGATGCTCGCGCCCACCTCGGCGATCATCGGCAAGGGGCTTGGCGAGTCGGTCGGCTTCATTACCGACGGCCGCTTCTCCGGCGGAACGTGGGGCATGGTGGTCGGCCACGTGGCGCCCGAGGCGTTCGTCGGCGGCACCATTGCGCTGGTTCAGGAAGGCGACTCGATCACCATCGACGCGCACAAACTGCTGCTGCAACTGAACGTGGCCGACGATGAACTCGCCCGCCGCCGCGCCGCCTGGAAGGCGCCGGCACCGCGCTACACACGGGGGGTGCTGGCCAAGTACGCCGCCCTCGCGCAACCGGCCAACAAGGGCGGATCGACAGGCTAAGGACCGGCTGAGGACAGGCTAAGGACGGGCTGAGATCGAACGTACGGCCGCGCGGCCGCACGATCACTCGATCGCCACGAAGGCCGCCGAATCCAACACGGCACGCGCCGCATCTCCGGCGGGCGTGCCGTTTTTTCATGCGTCGGCATGACGCGGCAGCAAGGTTCTGCGTCGCCGTATAATGGCGCGTCGATGCACCTGCCTGAAGTCGTCGCCTACAGACGTCCGCGGTGCGTCGCACAGGAATTCCATCAACGGTCGGGGAGTATCGAATGAAGGGATTGGCCGGCGTCCACGGCAGGACGATGCTGAGCGCACGTCTGATGTGTCTGATGTGTCTGACGTTTGCGTCAGGCGCGGTCTTCGCACAATCCGCGCCCGCGTCCGACGTGCCGGACGCGCGGGCGATGGAAAAGCTCGCGCGCTCGCGCAACTGCATGACGTGCCACGCCCCCGACCGGACGTTGCTCGCACCGTCCTACCGCGACATCGCGAAGCGCTATGCCGGGCAGCCCGGTGCGGCCGACGAACTTGCGCGCGCCATTACGGACGGCAGCCAGGGCAAATGGGGAAAGATTCCGATGCCCGCGAGCCTGCAACTCGCCCCAGGCGAGGCCAATCGGCTGGCTGAATGGATTCTGGGAATGGCGCGACCCTCGCGCTCCTGAAACGGCTACCGGCGTCGTGCCTCATGCCGTCGCGCCTGACGCCGCCCCCCGGAAAGGGCATCGCCTCAGCTTCCGTCATCCCTGACTGCGCACCTGCTTCGCGACCTCTTCGATGACCGCCTGACGGATACGGTCGGGAAGTTGGGCCTGCAAGGCATCGGCGACCTGCTTGCCGATCAGTTGCACGAGCCAGGACGTCTGATCGATCAATGCGTCGTGACAACGGCGCTCCACCATCGTCGTAATCTCGTCGGCCAGTTGCAGCGTGAGCCGGGCGCTCACGCGCTCGGCAAAGACCGCGACGTCTGCCGGCACACCCCGCTCGTCCCCGTTGGCCGTTGCGGCCTCGTCTGCCGACGCTTCGGGCGGCGCGACCTCCCCCGTCGCAAGCACTTCGGTCAGCGTGGGAATGCCGGGGTCGTTGCGCTCGGGCTCGTTCGTCACGGTCAACCTCGTTGGTCGTAGTTGTTCAGCGTGTAGCCGCGATCACGGTAGAAGCGATAACGCTCGCGCGCCCCCGACAAGTCTTCGGGCGAGTCGCCAATGATCTCCACGACCCGTTCAAAGCGCGCAAAGTGCGTCGGCACGCTGCCGGCGAGATTGAGCAGCACCTGATGATGCTGCGCCTCCTCGTCGGGCGCCGCGAGCACGACGGGCGTCTTTGCGGCAAGCGGGTCGCCGGTGAAGCAATGGGGCACGAACTCCAGCGGCGAGAACGTCCACAACGTCTGGTCGAACGCGCGCAGCACGTCGGGCTCGGCCACGACCACGAGCGTCTGGCCGGCCCCGTAGACCTTGCGCGCGAACCGGCACGCATATTCGAGCCGGTTCGCCACATGGGTGTGAAAGTCGACGCGGGTCACCGGGCTTCGCGATCGATCAGGAACTGCGTGAGCAACGGCACCGGACGGCCCGTTGCGCCCTTGGCGGCGCCGCTCTTCCACGCCGTGCCGGCGATGTCCAGGTGCGCCCACTCGTATTTCTCGGTAAAGCGCGCCAGGAAGCATGCCGCCGTCACGCTACCGGCCGGGCGTCCGCCAATGTTCGCCACATCGGCAAAGTTCGACTTGAGCTGTTCCTGATACTCGTCTTCGACCGGCAGACGCCACGCCGTGTCGCCCGTCGTGCGACCGGCCGCCAGCAGTTCGTCGGCCAGTGCATCGCTCTTCGAGAACAAGCCGGAGTTCACGTGGCCGAGCGCGATGATGCAAGCGCCGGTGAGCGTGGCGACGTCGATCACTGCGGCCGGGTGGAAGCGTTCCGCGTACGTGAGCGCGTCGCACAGGATCAGACGGCCTTCGGCATCGGTGTTGAGCACTTCGATCGTCTGGCCGGACATGCTCGTGACCACGTCGCCCGGCTTCGTCGCCTGACCGCTCGGCATGTTCTCCGTGGCCGGCACGATCGCGATGACATTGAGCTTGAGGCCCATCTCGGCCACCGCACGGATCGTGCCGAACACCGAACCGGCGCCGCACATGTCGTATTTCATCTCGTCCATGCCCTCGCCCGGCTTGAGCGAGATGCCGCCCGTGTCGAACGTCACGCCCTTGCCTACGAGCACGATCGGCGCCTGCTTGGCGCCGCCGCCTTCATATTTGAGGACGATGAACTGCGGCGGCTGTACCGAGCCACGGGCGACCGACAGGAACGACCCCATCTTGAGCGCCTCGATCTGCTTCGGTCCGAGGATTTCCGACTTGAGCTTGAATTCGCGGGCCAGCTTGCGAGCCGTGTCCGCCAGGTAGGTCGGCGTGCATACGTTGCCCGGCAGGTTGCCGAGATCCTTGGTGAGCGCCATGCCGTTGGCAATGGCTTCGCCTTGCTTCGCGGCCAGCTTGGCGGCCTTCAGATCTTCCGGGGAGACAGAGAAGACGACCTTGCGCAGCACCGTGCTGGCGGCGTCGACCTTGCTCTTCATTTGCGTGAAGCGGTAGGTCGCATCGCGCAGGGCCAGTACCGATGCGCGCACGGCCCATGCGGTGTCCTGCTTGACGATTTTGGCTTGCGGCAGCGTCCAGAGGGCATCCGTGGCGCGCGAGGCCAGCACGGCGCGCACGGCGGCACGGGACGCTTCGTTGAATTGCTTCTGCGAGAGTTGGTCTTCGCGACCGAGACCGACGAACAGCACACGTGCCGGGCTCCAGCCGGCGACCTCGTGCAGCATCAGGGTGCTGCCGAGCTTGCCATCGAGTTCGCCACGCTTGACCATGCGTGCGAGCAGGCCCTTGCTCGCCGCGTCGAGCGCCTTGGCGAGTCCTGCGAGCGGCTGCTGCTCGAACACACCCACCACCAGACATTCGGTCTTTGCGTTGGCGAGACCGGCCTGGCCCGCCTTGGTCGAATCGAAGGCTTTTGTGCTAAAGTCCATCGCGCTTTCCTCGGGTAAAATTCGTACGAGCCGCAATTATCCGCTTTTTTCCGCGCTCGCCCAACCGCGAGAGCACCCCAACCGTCATCACATGATTTTTCAGCGTTCCCTGCAGCGCGAGCTGAACTACACCGCCGGGGCCGTCTTCATGGTGCTGATCACCGTCATGCTCACCACCATGATGATCCGCATCCTGGGCTTCGCCGCGTCGGGGAAAGCCGATCCGCGCGACGTGCTCGTGCTCATCGGCCTGGCCGTGATCGGCTACCTCGCCGTCATTCTGATCGTGACGCTTTTCGTCTCGATCCTGTTCGTCCTCACCCGGTGGTACCGCGACTCCGAAATGGTCGTGTGGTTCGCCTCGGGCCTGTCGATCACCGACTTCATCAAACCGGTGTTGCGCTTTGCCGCGCCCTATCTCGCTGTCGTCACGTTCTGCGCGCTGGTCGCGTGGCCATGGGCGAACCAGCAGATCTCGGCGCTCGAAGCGCGCTTCGCCCAGCGTGACGACGTCTCCATGATCTCCCCCGGTCAGTTCCGCGAGAGCGCAGCGAGCCATCGCGTGTTCTTCGTCGAGACGGTCTCGGGGGACGCCACCCAGGTTCACAACGTCTTCGTCTCCGGCACGGAGAACGGCAAGGTCAACGTCGTCGTCTCGAAAGACGGTCATATCGAGACGGCCAAGGACGGTAACCGCTACATCGTGCTGGAGAAAGGCCGCCGCTACGACGGTGTGCCGGGTCAGCCCGACTACCGCGTGATGGAGTTCGAGCGCTACGGCGTCAAGATCGACAACCCGACGGCCACCGACACCGACAATACGCCGACCAAGGGCGTGCCTACAGCGCGTCTGTTCCGCGAAATCCAGAATCCGATCTTCCGCGGCGAAATCGTCTGGCGCGTCGGCCTGCCGCTGCTCGCGCTCGCGCTGGTACTGCTCGCGGTACCGCTGGCCTATCAGAACCCCCGGCACGGGCGCACCGTGAACCTTGTGATGGCCGTACTCATCTACCTCGCGTACACCAACCTGCTGAGCCTGTCGCAGGCATGGGTGGCGCAGGAGCGTCTGCCGCTCGCCATCGGTATCTGGCTGCTTCACGCGCTCGCCATGGCGATCATCGTGCTGCTTTACGTGCGCCGCGTGCGCTTCCGCGGCCTGTTCGGCCGACGTCGTAACAACGGATCCGACGGGATGCGCGCATCGGGAGGGGCTCGCTGATGCGCGTCTACGAGAAATATTTCGCGCGCCAGATCTACCTGGCGTTCCTCTTCGTTCTGCTCGCGTTCGTCGGTCTGTTCGTCTTCTTCGATCTGGTGAGCGAGCTCGGCGACGTCGGCCGTGGCGGCTACCGGTTCCAGCATGCGCTGGCCTACGTGTTGCTGTTCGCCCCGCAGCGCATGTACGAGATCATTCCGGTGGCCTCGCTGATTGCCGCGATCTATGTGTGCGCGCAACTGGCCGGCAACTCGGAGTTCACGATCTTCCGCGTCTCCGGACTGTCAACGGGTCAGGCGCTGCGCTCCCTGCTCAAGATCGGCTTCCCGGTCGTGCTGATCACCTTCGTGATCGGCGAGTACATTGCGCCGAATGCCGAACAGCTCGCGCAGAAGATCCGCCTCGAAGCGCTCGGCAGCTCGGTCTCGGCAGGCTTCCGTTCCGGTGTCTGGGTCAAGGACACGGTCGATCAGGACGGACAGCGCGTGACCCGCTTCATTAACGTCGGCACCCTCAATCCGGACAACTCGATCGCCAATGTGCGCATCTACGAGTTCGACGACAAGTTGCGGCTCGACAGCGTGCGTCTGGCCAAGCTGGGACAGTTCGACGCGCCGAACTTCTGGAAGTTGACGGACGTGTCCGAGACGGTCTTCACCGCAACGGCGGACGCGACCACCAGCAGCGATCCGCTGCGTGCGCTCGTGCAGAGCAAGCAGGTGCATATCGACTCCGTGCAGATGCGCTCCGAGCTAACGCCGCAGATTCTGTCGGTGCTGATGGTGTCGCCCGACAACATGGCCATCGGCAGCCTGTACCGCTACATCGGCCACCTGAAGGAAAACCAGCAGAACACCGACCGCTACAACCTCGCGCTCTGGCAAAAACTGCTGTATCCGTTCGCGGTGTTCGTGATGATGGCGCTGGCCCTGCCGTTCGCTTATCTGCATGCGCGCGCCGGGGCCATCGGTCTGAAGGTGTTCGGCGGGATCATGCTCGGCATGAGCTTCCAGTTGCTCAACAATCTGTTCTCGCACCTCGGTTTGCTCAACACGTGGCCAGCGTGGTTCACCGCAGCATTACCGTCGTTGCTCTATCTGGTGCTCGCCATCGGGGCGTTGCGCTGGGTAGACAAGCATTGAGGTCATGTCGATGAGCGGCAAACCCGGCGTCGTTCTCTTCGCCCATGGCTCGCGCGACCCGCGCTGGGCCGAGCCGTTCGAGCGCCTGCGCGACAAGGTGGTCGCGCAGCGCCCCGATGCCATCGTCTGCCTCGCGTTTCTGGAACTGATGACACCCAGTCTGGCCGACGCCGTGGCCGCCCTCGTTTCGCAGGGTTGCGACGACGTGAGCGTCGTGCCGGTCTTCCTGGGACAGGGCGGGCATGTCCGACGCGATCTTCCCGTGCTCGCCGACGCATGCCGCAGCGCGCATCCCGGCATCACGCTGCGCCTGAGCGCGGCCGTCGGCGAAGACGACACGGTCCTTCAGGCGCTCGCATCGTATTGCGCCAACGAGGTTGTGCGGCGCTGACGGCCATGCCGGGCAGCGAGTCCTTTCCCCATCTCCGTGGCCGGCGTGATTTGGCCACAATCTGCAAGTCGCCACCCTTGCCCGCCGCCGAGACTTGTGCCTCGCGACCGGCGCGCATTGGCATTTGATCTGCCACGTCGGCCCCGTATCACTGCACGGTAGTCCCTTTTCCGACGGGGGGTCTGGCATGGTGACAAGCGCGACGCAAACATCCACGGCACGGGAACCGACGTCTCACCTGCGCACTGCGGAGATCGATACGGGGCGGCTCGCCATGCGCGCTGCCGCCGAACACTTCGACAGCATTGCCACGCGTGCCTGCGCGCTTGTTGACGAGTCGCCCGAGGCCGGGCCTGCGCTCGGCCTCATGCTGGCGCTCATCGAGATGGGCATAGACGGGGACGATCTGGTAGCCCTCGACGACACGATCATCGCGCGCTTTGCCGGGCGCTTCGACACGGAGCCAGGGCCGGCCGCATCGCTCTTGAGCCTGGTGCCCGGCGCACTCGCAAACCGTTCGCCGTGGCAAAGCGTGCAAGAGGTATGTGACGGGCTTCTGAGCGAGTCCACGTGGAATCGCCTGAGGCTATCGAACGGCCACCGCACCGAAGCCCCCCACGACCCGACAAGTTACGGCAGCGCATGGGAACGCTACTTTTGCAGCTGGCGTCCATGGCTCATCCAGCAATGGAGGGCGTTTCTTTTGCTGGGCAGCGGCGCCTGCCCTCTCGCAGGCGTTCGCTGCCCACCGCACGGTCACGACGCGCCAGTCCGGGTCCCGTCGCTGGACTTCACACGCTGCGGGAAGACCGGATACCTGCTGGGGCTGCTTTACGGGACTACGCTGGTCCACACCGGCCCGCCGGAAAGCCTTTCCGGGTGCCACCCCACGTCGTCTCCTGCATTCGACCCCGATCCGGCGTTTCACGATGGCAACTCCCGGCTTGGGTCACGCCCCGTCCCCGCCCATCGCCCGGAAGTCTCGATCCTCGAACAGCTCGCGCAAACCGTGTCCCAGGCCATTGACGGGATCGTCACGAGCGCTGCTGCCGTGCCGGAGCGGATGCATGGCGCACTGACGCGTTTGCTGTCGTTTTCATCGTTCGGTCCGCCCCTTGCGCACGCGGCCTACCTGCCCGCGATCCCGCCGATCGTCATTGCACGAGCCGGCGAGGCGCGCCCGGCGTCCGGCCTGCCCGACATGCGCGCCTCGCCCGAGATGCAAAGTTTGATCGACACGGCAAACGCGTGGCGACACCGGGCGGCAACGTACCGGGAGCTTCACGCGTCATTCTCGCCCTTGCTGAGTTTCTCCCCGCCACCCAGCGAGCGCGAACTGCTCGACCGACTCCTGGAGAACGCGACGGAGTTCGCCGATCAGACGCTCTCGCGACTGAGGGTGCGGCAGCACAGACCATTGAACGACGGCCAACGCACCAAGCTCGTCACCTATTGGACACTGCCCGAGGCTGCCGAGCAGATCCGCGCCGGGCGTCTGAACATCACTGCACCGGCGCTCGGCGCGAGTTTCGACGTCTGTACCAAGACCGCCGCCGGTGCGATTTATGAAACGCCGACGATCATGACGGCGGCAAGGTTCGATGAGATCGTCGACACATGGCGCGTCGCGTGCGAAGCACGTGCGACGCGGATGTGGCAAGTCCCACCGTCTCTGATGACCGTGCTGAGTGCCAGTCTCACCGAAGTCCTCAGCAACGCGCTTGCCATCAGCGACCTGACAGTGGCGTACAACAACGGATTGATCTCCAACAAAGCTCTTTATCTCGGTAACGCCGCACTCGCGAACCTGTCCTTCTCGAGCGATCCCTCGGGCGCGCTATTCGTCTCCCATCGACTGACATTGACAATTGCCGCCGATGACCGGGAGCACGTAGCGACTCCCGCCGGCACTTGCGTCATCGGCGAGCCGTCCGGCAACGGCACCACGCTTCTCTACCTCCAGGGCGACGCAGCCGCATGGCGCGCTTTTGCATCGCCTCAGGCGTTGCTCGACGACATCGAGGCAGATCGTCTCGGCGTGCGCACCACGCTTTGTGAACGACTGCCGCTCACAATGCGCGGGCTTGCCGCCAACGGCACGTCGATCGCGACGCTCGTGCGTGACGACAAGCGGCAACCGATCCAGATCGCGTCTCAGGCGACGCTCGCCACCCTGAGCACGGACGGCACACTGGCGGCGGCGGCTCGCGACACGGCACCGCGCATCGAGCAATATCGGGCATGGCTATCCGGCGCGGCGACCGTCGACACCGAACAGGGGGTCCGTCAGTATCGGCAACGCTGCATGCGCGCCGGCATGACGTTGCCGGGGCAGCCCATCGGTGTGTCGTTAAGCGATCTTCGCAAGCTCGCGCATCTGGAAACCCTGCGCCTGCGTGTGTCGGCGGCAATTCCGAACGTGCCCGAACTCACGCGCACGCACCTCGTCGAGCGTCTGACACAGGCGGGTCTCGCGCCAGGCGATCCCGATCGGATCTACGTGAAGACGGCACGGCGACAGGCCCAGTCGCTCAGCGATCTCGTGATTCGCGAGTCGGTACTCGCACAGGAACTGCAAGACCTGCCGTTGCTCACGCAGGACGCGCTCGGCAAGTTCAACTTCGTGCGCGGAAAGCACTCGGCGACCGGTCACGGTGTGCTGCTCAGGGATGTCCTCGACAAAACCTCGATGAACGCCTTGCGCCGGCGACTTGAGAACGCCCGGACGCAGTTCTGGGACACATCGCGCGACAATGTGCGAAAGATCCTGAAGTCCGAGTTCATCGCGCAGGTCTGGCTCGATCGTGCGCGGCGCAAGATGCCCGTGGAGCAGGTCCATATCGCGGCGCGAATCGCCGGGCCTATCGAATTGGCACGACTGAGCGCGGAAGAACTGGCGCGCGAAATCGGCTCCCCGGCCGTGGAGCGCGAATGGCTGTGCGTCGGTGGAATGACGACGACGCTCATGCAGGTCTCCATCGCCGGGCGCCCCCCTCGCCTGTTGATCGCGCCGTTCACCGAAGGCTTGCGGGTGATCGGCTTCGACAACCGGCAGCAACTGAGCGACTGGTTCAACGCGCAGATGTGCAACCAGACGACCCGCTCGCGGATCACCTCGACGCTCAAGGACACGCCGCCCAGCGACCCCACGTGGCACGAATCCGCCCGTCTGGACGCGCAAGGGCAACGCGACACCGCGCTGTCCGATACCTTCACTGCCGTGGCCTCGGCATACGAAATGCGCCAGCATCAGCACCGATCCGGAAGCGGCGACACGAACGGCACGCGTCCGTTGCTGGACCTCATGAGCATGTTCGCGAAAGTCGATCTGGCGCTGGGCGTGGCCACCTGGTTCATGCCCTTCGCGCGACCGATCAGCTTCGTATACTCCGCCGCCGATCTGACGATCGGCGCCGCAGGCATGGGCGTCGGCCTGCTGACGAACGACCAGGCCGTATTTCAGCAGAGCTGGCAATCGGTTCTCTCGGCGATTGGTGCGCAAGGGCTTGCGGCTGTACGGTTCAAGGCATGGCTCTGGGTCACGCGGGACCCGCGCTTCCGGTACTTCGTCGCGGAAGCGCCCCGTGCGCAAGAGCAGTTGATCCTCGGCCTGCACCGGGCCGGCGGGCGCTTCTATGCGGGCATCGATTCGGAAACCCGCGCCTATGTGCGGCTGGACCCGACGACCGGCTTCTTTCGCATGGAGCGACGCGCCCTCGCGGATACCGCGAAAGCCGACGCGCCGTTCCTGCGTCTGTCGTCCTCGGGCGAATGGCACGTGGTGACACAGGCCGACCATGCGCCACCGATGTTCGACGACGCCCACGTGGCCTGGCGCATCGACGAAGGGTTCCGGGCCCGTTACGACGCCTTGCGCGACAAGCGCAATCCGGTCTTCGAGCGCGCGCGCAAGGCAGTCACAAGCGTTGCATCGCCGGGCGAGGGCATGCCGCTCAGCTGGCACTTGCGCCTTCGAAAACTCGATTTTCTGGATGCGACCGTCACGGACCCTGAAACGCTGGGCACCCTCGCGGGCCGCGTCGATTTTCTGCAGAACGCCGCAGACGCCGGCGCGTTGATCGTGCCAAGCCCGCTTGCGAACGACGCAGCCAGGCTAGGCGCGACATTTCTTGGCATAACGCAGCGCGCAAGGACTTATCAGCCCAATGTGCGAACGGGGCTGCTGCGTGGCTGCACATTGGTCCCGTCGCGGTATCCGGTCGAGGGCATGATCGGCGTCTACAACACACTCGCCCGAGGCGTCACCACCGTGTCGGCACGATTCATGTCCGACCTCGCCCAGTTCGGGAGCATGACGATTCGTTACCTGAGTCCACCGTCACTGGCGCTCGGCGTACAAACGCTCGATACGCTGTTCGACGGCGAACAGACCACGCCACGCGCCTTCGAAATCACAGCGGGCGTGCGCACCATACTGCTCGGCCGACGCTTTCGCACTGTCGGTCCTGCGCAATACTACTTCTTCGACCCGGAGTTCGGCATCGTCGTGCACCACGACTATGCGAGCGTGCTTCATATGCTGCGCTCGCATCTGAACGCCATGTCGCGCGTGTACGCGTTGGACAGTCAAGGCAGGACATTGGCTGTCGACACCCGCGAGATCGACATCCCCCGATTGGGCGAAGTGGAGTTGCTGCGCGAGCTCAACGAGCTCGTACCGGTGCGCGACGCGCTCTACCTCTGACGCGCACCGTTGTCGCTCAAGGCGAGCAGTCAAGGCGAACAGTCACGGCGAACAGTCACGGCGAGCACGACGGGACAAAGCTCACCTTGCGATCGACGCACGGTTTCTGGAAGTCTGTCCGCCCCCGCCGGACCCAAACTGTGTACAGGGACGCGGACGATCATGGCGATGTTTCCATCGGACGAATGGCTCGCGTCCTCACCGGCATGCATTCCTCATCTGAAAAGAGTTCTCACCATGTACATACCTGCGCCCACCAGTTGGCCAGTCGCCCCGCCCGCGCTCGCCCCCACGGCTGCGATGCACCCGGTGGCCACCGCCATGTCCCAGGCGTTCGAGTCGCTCAGAAACATCGATAGCGGCCACTTCATCGATGCGCCGCCCGGATTCTACGGGTGTGACATCACGCAAGTGCGCGAGAGCGACGAGTCCGAAATTGCCCATGTTGCCTACTGGTGCGCAACCGCCAAAATTCGCCATCAGGCGGATGCGCATGCGCTTAACGAACCGGACTTGTTCGATGCGATCATCGAAGAAGTGGAGCACCTGCAATTCGCTTCGGCCGACTTCGAAGGCGCTTTGAAACGCATGGTGCATGCGATCAATCACCGGCCCGAGAGTCTGAGCGTCAAAGATGTGGCCCTGCCCGCGCTACGCGGGGAACGACTGCCGCGCGTGCTGCGAACGACGTCCTCCGGCACGACCAACCCACCGCCCGTCAGCCGCTCGGTGAGGCAGGCCCCCGATGCTCGCGATGGCCACGACGTCCCCGACAAAATGCCGATGCGGGAAATGCAGGAAATGAAAACCAACGCGGCGCAAAACGGGGCCGGCACGTTCCTCTCCATCGGCAACTTTGCGGGAACGATCGTCAACGTTTTCAACACCGGGCGCGAGCAGTTGGGCAGCACCCTTGGCAATGCCTACAATGCGGCAGCCAAGGCGCTCGATACGTTCCGTTGGGCAGGTACGGGCCGCAACGACTGGGGTGGCGTGTCGCCAGACGACCGGGAACGCGAGCCTCTCACCGAGAGCCGCGAGTTCCTGTCGTTGCGCGATATCCGATAGATGAGGTTATGCAGCCGCGGGAACGCGCGGCTTTGCTGCCGCTGGCGCAGCATGGGCATCATGGGTGTCTCGGGCGTCGTCGTTTGCATCCTGCGCATCGGGCACTGCGGCGCTTTGCGCAAACGCCTCGCCGACCAGAATCACACTCGGTTGCGAGCCGTCGAACCACCGGGCCGCCACACCGTCGCGCAACTCACCGAGCGTCATGGCGGTGTGGCGTTCGCGCGGCGTGGTCACCGACTCGACGATCGCCACCGGGGTGGCTGGCGACTTGCCTGCGTCGATCAGCCCGGCAGCGATGGTCGCCGCAGCGTCGCGCCCCATGTAATAGACCAGAGAATCGGCCCGGGCATCGGCCTCGATATCCGGCGAACCGGGCGCACGGCTTTGCGTGACGAACGCCACGCTGCGCGACACGCCACGCAACGTGAGCGAGCGGCCCAGCGACGCGGCACTGGCGAGCGCCGCCGTGATACCCGGCACCACCTCGACCTCGATACCCGCCGCCTCGAGCGCACGCAACTCCTCGTCCGCGCGACCGAACAGCATCGGGTCTCCGCCCTTCAGGCGCACGACCAGCGCGTGCGTGCGCGCATGATCGATCAGTTGCTTGTTGATGAACTGCTGCGCGCTCGACAGCTTGCCGCAGCGCTTGCCCACGGCAACCAGCTTTGCCTGCGGGCACAAGGCGAGCATTTCGGGCTCGACCAGCGCGTCGTGAAGCACCACCTCCGCCTGCGCGAGCAAGCGCGCACCGCGCACCGTGATCAGATCGGCAGCGCCCGGCCCGGCACCCACGAGATAGACCTTGCCCGGCATGGTCAGGCCGCCAGTGCGCGAATCATGCCGGCGGCGACCGTGTGGTGCGTCGCTTCGTCGATCAGCACGAACGCGCCCGTGGCCGGGTTGGCGTCGTACGTATCGGCGGCGACCGGCTTCTGAAGCGTCAGTTGCACGCGACCGATATCGTTCATCGCGAGCGTCGTCTTGTCCGTGCCATGCGAGAGCGTGCTCACGTCGAGCACTGTGTCGACGCTACCGACCTTCACGTACACCGTGCTGGTCGCTTGCTTGAGCAAATACTTGCGCTGCGGTGCAAGCGCATCTTCGTCGAACCAGCAAACGTCGGCGGCCAGCTTGCGCGACGGTTCCAGCACCGAATCGGCAGCGACGAACGTGTCGCCGCGCGAGACATCCACGTCTTCCGTCAGACGGATCGTCACGCATTGTCCGGCGAATGCTTCTTCGAGCAAGCCGCGCGGACCGACGATTTCCGCAACGCTCGCCGTGCGACCGGCAGGCAGCACGCGCAACGACTGTCCAACGCGCACCGACCCCGATTCCACGCGGCCCATGTAGCCACGGAAGTCGTCGGCATGCGCACCGTCCTGACGCGCCACCAGTTGCACCGGGAAGCGCAGTTCTCCCCCCGTTTGCGTGACCGGCAGCGATTCGAGCACATCGAGCAGCGGTTCGTCCTGATACCACGGCATACGCTCGCTCGCGTACACGATGTTATCCCCCTTGAGCGCGGAGACCGGTACGAAGCGTACGTCTTGCAGACCAAGGCGCTGCGCGAGCTCCAGGTAAGCCGCGCGAATGTTGTTGAACGTCGTTTCGCTGTAATCGATCAGGTCCATCTTGTTGATCGCGACGATCACGTGCTGCAAGCCCAGCAGCTTCACAATGGCGCTGTGGCGCTTGGTCTGCGCGAGCAGTTCGGTGCGGCCGTCCACCTCGGTCACACGCGTGGCGTCGACCAGAATGATGGCGGCATGCGCCGTCGACGCGCCGGTGACCATGTTGCGCGTGTACTGCTCGTGACCCGGCGTATCGGCAATGATGAATTTTCGGCGCGCCGTGGTGAAGTAGCGATAGGCGACATCGATGGTGATGCCCTGCTCGCGCTCGGCTTCGAGACCGTCGGTGAGCAGCGAGAAATCGATGTCTTCGCCGGCGGTGCGCTTGTGCTTGGCGCGTGCCAGCGCAGACAACTGATCGGTCAGCACCGACTTGCTGTCGTACAGCAAACGGCCGATCAGCGTGCTCTTGCCGTCGTCGACGCTGCCTGCCGTAATGAAACGCAGCACGCCGAGGTCTTCCTGATGCGGGGTGAGGCTCATGATCTTTTCAACTCGATTGCGTGGCTCGGGGCGGTGACGTTGCGTCGCCCTGCGAGCCGGTGTCTCTGAACGTGGGTCCGATGGCCGCTGCCGTGTGCCGGCGAGCGTCGAATCAGAAGTACCCTTGCTTCTTGCGTTGCTCCATCGCCGCCTCGGACGTCTGGTCGTCCATGCGCGTGGCCCCGCGCTCGGTGATGTCCGTCACCGCCGTCTCGGCGATGATCTCCACCGGGCTCGATGCGACGCTGGCCACCGGGCACGTGCAGCTGATGTCGCCCACGGTACGGAAGCGCACCTGCGCCAGCTCGCTCGTCTCGCCGTCCTGCTTCGGCGTGAGCGGCGTGACCGGCACGAGCAAGCCGTTGCGACGTACGATTTCACGCTCGTGCGAGTAATAGATCGACGGCAAATCGAGGTTCTCGCGAGCGATGTACTGCCACACGTCCAGTTCCGTCCAGTTGGAAATCGGAAACACGCGCAGGTGCTCGCCCTTGTGCAGACGGGCGTTGAATAGATGCCACAACTCCGGGCGTTGCGCCTTCGGATCCCACTGACCGAATTCGTCGCGGAACGAGAAGATGCGCTCTTTCGCACGCGCCTTTTCTTCGTCGCGACGAGCGCCGCCGATCATGGCGTCGTAACCATGTTCGTCGATCGTCTCGAGCAGCGTGACGGCTTGTGCGGCGTTACGCGAATCGTTCTCGCGACGCAGGCGCACCGTGCCGCGGGCAATCGAGTCTTCCACATGCCCGACGACCAGTTCGGCTCCCAGGGCCTTGGCGTGACGATCGCGGAACTCGATCACTTCCGGGTAGTTATGCCCCGTGTCGATATGCACCAGCGGGAACGGCAGTTGGGTCTTGCGGTTCGGGCCGAGACCGAACGCCTTGAGCGCCAGATGCAGCACCACGACCGAGTCCTTGCCGCCGGAGAACAGCAGCGCGGGCTTGCGGCACTCCGCCACGACCTCACGCAGGATGTACATCGATTCGGCTTCGAGCCAGTCCAGATGATCCATTCGCGAGCCATTGGCCTGCGCGACTTCGTGCATCGCACCCATAATGTTCCCTTCCTTGACGATTCCGAGTTTTTCCGAGATTCGGTCTGCTCCGATGTGCCGCCGCATTCGGTCCGGCGCGCACATCGTTTTCCATTCAGTTGCCCTGTGGGCGGTGCTGCGTCTATCAGTTCGACTGCACCGACACCGGGATCTTGCTCAGGTTGCTCGCGTGCAGCCCGCATTCCTTGCTGTCGCGCGACTCCCACCACCAGCGCCCCGCCCGGCTGTCTTCGCCGGGACGAACGGCCCGTGTGCACGGCTCGCAGCCAATGCTCGGATAGCCACGGGCATGCAGCGGGTTGACCGGCACGTCGCGCGCGGTCAGGTAAGCCCACACCTGCGCTTCCGTCCAGTCGAACAGCGGGTTGTACTTGGCGATGCCGCGCGCGTCGTCCTGCTCCGCGAAGGCAAGCTCACCGCGCGTGACCGATTGCTCGCGACGTTGTCCGGTCAACCACGCATCGGCATCGGCCAACGCGCGGCCGAGCGGCTCGACCTTGCGGATCTGACAGCACGCCTTGCGCAGATCGACGCTTTCGTAGAATGCGTTCGCGCCGTGATCGGCAACGTATTGCTCGACGGCGTCGGCCTGCGGTGCGTACTGCACGACGTCGTAGCCATAGCGCGCCTTGATTTTGTCGATCATGCCCACGGTCTCGGCGTGCAGACGTCCGGTATTGAGCGTGAACACCGTGATCGGCAACTGCTGGCGCAGGATCACGTGCGTGATCAGCATGTCTTCAGCGGCAAGGCTGCTCGCGAACTTCACGTTGCGATGCGACGCGGCAATGCGGGCGAGGCGCTCGGCCAGCACGGCTTCCATGTCGTCGAGCACCGCCATGTCCTGATGCTCGGCATCGGCCACCGTCGACGGCACGGCGGCCGGAGTGGGTTCCCGGCGGGATTCGTTTCGCATGTCGCGAACTCCTTGTTCTATGTGGGGTGTCAGCTGACCAGCTTGACTGCCGTCAGCGTGAGCGTGGCTGCCAGCGCCCCGCGCACGATGCGCTCGGGCAGATGACGGGCGAGCTTCGCGCCCAGCCAGATCCCGGGCAAAGAGCCGATCAACAGACTGCCGAGCAGTGCCCAGTGCACCGTCTCGAGCCAGATATGGCCCAGCGCGGCAATGGCTGTGAGCGGCACCGCGTAGGCAATATCGGTTCCGGCGACTTCCGCCGGTTCCAACTGCGGGTACAGCATCAGGATCAGCGTTGCGCCTACGGCGCCGGCGCCAATCGAGGAAATCGTCACGAGCCCGCCCAGCAAGGCCCCCACGACAACCGTGGCAACGGCTTGCGGGCGTCCCGTCAGTTGCCAGCTCGGGTGGGCGCGCAGCGCAGCCAGCAGCCGCGCACGAAACAACAGCGAGAGCACCGTGAGCAGGACCGAGGCCGCGATCGTCAACTTGATGACGTGCAGCGCCACCTCGTCGATACCACCCAGCTGCTTCAGGAAAAGGATGGCCACGAGCGCCGCCGGCACCGCGCCGAGCGCGAGTCGTCGCACGATGTGCCACTTCACGTGCCCGTGCGAGCGATGCGCGAGCGTCCCGAAACTCTTCGTGATGGCGGCGAACGCCAGATCGGTGCCCACTGCGACCGGCGCGGCGTACCCCAGCAGGAGCGTGAGCAAAGGCGTCATCAGCGAGCCGCCGCCCACACCGGTCAGGCCGACCAGCAGGCCGACGCCAAGTCCGGAAAGGGGTTCGAGCCACAGCGACATGAATGACGTTCCTGGTAGGTCCTAAATGCCTGTACGGAATAACGTTATCGAAACAGTGGCCCCCACTGTAATGAAAAGGCTATATACTTCAAACGAATTAAAAATTGTTTGTATATTTTCTAAAGTTATACAAATGAACCTGCACCAGTTCCGCTTCGTGCGCGAGGCCGTCCGCCAGAATTTCAACCTGACGGAGGCCGCCAAGGCACTCTTTACCTCCCAACCGGGCGTCTCCAAGGCCATCATCGAGCTTGAAGAAGAGCTCGGTGTGGATATCTTTGCCCGGCATGGCAAGCGCATCCGTAATCTGACCGAACCCGGGCGCATCATCTTCGAGTCCGTCGAGCGGATATTGATGGAGGTGGAAAGCCTCAAGCGGATCGGCAAGGACTACGCCGCCCAGGATCAGGGCAGCCTGACCATTGCCACGACGCACACGCAGGCGCGCTACTCGCTCCCGCACGCCGTGGCCGAGTTCAAGAAGCGCTATCCGAAGGTGCGCCTGTCGATTCTGCAGGGCAGCCCCACGCAGATCGCCGAGATGGTGCTGCACGACCAGGCGGATCTGGCCATCGCGACGGAAGCCATCGCCGGCTATAAGGATCTCGTGTCGCTGCCCTGCTATCAGTGGCAGCACGTCGCGGTGGTGCCGCCCGATCACCCGTTGCTGCAACTGCCCTCCGTCGGGATCGAGGATCTGGCGAAGTATCCGATGATCACTTACGACCCGCAGTTTGCCGGGCGCGCCAAGATCGATCAGGCGTTTGCGCTGCGCCATGTGCAGCCGGACATCGTGCTCGAAGCCATCGACGCGGACGTCATCAAGACATATGTCGAACTCGGGCTGGGCGTGGGGATTCTGGCGGGCGTGGCGTTCGACCCGGAGCGCGACCGCAATCTCCGGGCGATACAGGTGGGACATCTCTTCGGTACCAACGTGACGCGCGTCGCCCTCAAGCAGGGCGCCTATTTGCGTGGATATGTTTTCACGATGGTTGAGCTGCTTTCACCAATCCTCACACGCAAGCTGGTGGAACAGGCATTGCGCGGCGAGCACGAGAGTTACGAGCTTTGATGGGCCCGGCCGGAAGCGCAGGCTTCCGGACACCGGTCGCCGGACATCAGAACGCTTCGTTGATCTGAAAGTAGACGCCGCGCGTCTGACGTCCGAAGCCGACGTCGAAGCGTACGTTCACACGCGGCTTGAATTCAAAGCGATAGCCCACCCCGCCGTTCGGCAGCCAGTGTGCCGAGGCGAGATCGCCCGGCCGGTCCGCAATCGCCCCTGCGCCTACCCAGGCGACCACGCCATGTCGGCCGACGATATGCATCCGGTACTCGACTTGCGCCGTGAGCATGTTCCTGTCGCGATACTGCCCCAGGAAATAGCCACGCATGTGTTTGCCGTCGCCGAATGTCGGCATCATGCTCCACGGCACGTCTCCCCAACTGAATTTCCCGTAGATGTCGAAGGCCAGCACGTCGCGCTCGCGAAACCTCGTGTAGTGGTCATAAGACCATTCGAGCGATTCGAACGACGTGCTGCTGCCGAACGCACGCCGATAGACAGTGGTCGTGAGCGATAGCGCCTGACCTTTGTAGGGATTCGGGATGAAGTCCCGCGTGTCGTAGGAAAAGTTGGCACTCAGGCCGATGCTGCGCACATACGGACCGATGGGATCGGTGACGAAGGCGCTCGCATCCCCCTTGTCGCGGTTGACCGCCGAATCGAAGTGCGCGTCGACGCCAAAGCCCCCATACGCACTCGGCCAGAGCCGCCACAGGAATGTGGGGCGCACGAACGCGCTGCGTTTCGTGTACTTCTCCCGGTTGTCGTCGTTGCTCGCACGGTCGTAGCCGATGCCCCAGTATTGCGTCGGCATGTTCACGACGGCCCCCGCAATCACGAAGCGAAAGCGGTCGTCGGTGAAGAATGTGGTGTTGTCCACGCCAATGCCGAACGCACCGGTCGTCGTGCCGAAACCGTGGATGGTCATGGTGGAGAGTTGCGTCGTCGGCAACGCGTCGCGCGTCTTATATAGACCGACGGCTGCGGCGCCGATGCCAAACCCCATCTCCGGGTTGTAGAACGGCCCCGGCATCACGCCCCAGTCCATGCCATGACTGACGTCCACCTTGTCGGCCGCACCCAGTTTGGCGAGCAGCCGGTCGATCCAGCCTTGTTGGGCAGCGGGTACCGTGGCGACCGTCGCGTCTGTGGCGGACGCCGCCCCGCCCCCGTCCGTCGTCGCCTGCGCCATCGACGCGCCACTGCAGATAAGCGCAGCCAGGGACGACGCGACCAGCGCAATGCGCATCGTCCGGCATGTTTGACGGGTGGGCAACGGAGGGAACATCAGAATCTCAGGAAGGCAGTGAGAATGACGTCGTTACGGTTGTAGCCGTAACCGAATTCGGCGAGCAGGCCAAAGCGCTTGCTGACCGCCCAGCTCAGCCCCGCGACGCCGCTCCAGCTACCCGTGACCGACTGGTCGATCTGGTAGTCGAGGCGCTGCGTCTGGCCGCCTGCCGCTTCGATCGGGATATCGAAGTGGCCGGTAATGACTGCCTTCGTGCGGAACCACGTTGCTCCGACATACGGCGTGAGGATCCCGGCCGAGCCAAGATGCACGTTCCAGCCGATACGCGGGGAAATGTTCCACGAATGAATGAGCGAGTCGGACATGGAGATGTCCGAGACCGTATACGTCACGGGTAACGAGAAGAACAGATCGCCGTAGGTGCCGACCAGCGTAAAGCCGCCGCCGTAGGTGTGGCCGCTGTAGTCCGCGTGGGCTGTCGGCAGCTTGATCGGGTTGGCGCAATTGGGCGGCGGTCGTCTGCCCGCACAACCGATGTTGAGCCCGAAGAACTGTTCGAGCGCCGTGAGCGACGAGAAATTGATGTTGATGTCGCCGCCACCGCGCACGTTACCCACGATGGCGTACACATTCATGAACGGGAACAACCATGCGCCCAGCTGAAACTGGTTCGATTCACTGCGAATGCGCGACTGCTCGAATTGCACGAAATCCGCCGAGCGCAGCCCGTTGCCGTTCGCGCCGACCATCAGATTGCTGAGTTGGTAGCGTTGCGCGCCGTTGAAGTACGAGTAGCCCACGTCATAGGGATTGGGGAGTTCGTACCCACGGTCGATCACGCGCTGCGCAAAGAACGGCAACGCCCGATCCCATTGCTTCGGTGCCGGGGACGTCTGCGATGCGCCCTCCGGCGCGGCGGCCCCGCCGGACGATGCCGACGCGTTGGCCGTGGCCTTGTCGTCGGGCGCTGCCGATGGCGACGCGGCGCTCCCCTCGGCAGGTGTGGCCGTCGGCCCGATCACGCCGCGATACCAGCCGCGCCGTGTCGTCACGTCCCCGCTGCCGTCCGGCATGGGTGCAACCATCGTAGCGCCCGTCGCACCGGCGCCCCAGGCGGCAGCGTCGCGCGGCGCACCGCTCAGGCATGCGATCAGAGCGGCTGCGAGGCACCAATGCCCGCCGCCGATCGGCAGCAGTGCCCGTTGCCACAGTTGCCGCCGTTGCCACTGTTGCCGCATCTTCCACATCCGCATGTGCATGCCTTTGTCGGTAAAGCCGATGGAATCGGTGCGCAATGTCGTCAGTGCCATGCGCTGCCGACCTGGATGTAGAAAGCGTTCTCGCCTTTGCTGTGCGCGACGTCCACGCCCACGGCCAGTCCGAGCTTCGCCGCGATCAGATAGCGAAAGCCGGCGCCGACACTGACGACGGCGTCCGCTTCGGAGAAGGACTTCCATTTGCCCCATGCGCGCCCGGCGCCGCTGAACCCCAGAACGGACCAGCGCGGCGTGACGTTCCAGCGCAATTCGGCTTCCACCATCGCGGCGTTCTGGTCCTGATACCGACCTTGCTGCACGCCGCGCAGCTTGACGTACGGTTGCGCGTAAAAGGGCGTATCGCCTGCCGAGAAGCGGCCGTCGAGGCGCAGGCCGAGAACCCACTCGCGCGAGAGCGGCAACCATGTGTAGCCGCGTCCGTTATACGTCTCGAACGATTGCGAGCTGCCCGCCCATGGGCGCGCTGCCTGAATTTCCAGTTCCAGATAGCTGCCCTTGTTCGGGAAGAACATGTTGTCGCGGCTGTCGTAGTCGATCACGAGCCCCACCTTGCCGATACGACGTTGGGCGTCCGGCACGCCCACCTCCTGCGCAATTTGTCCGGTGAAGTGCGTATTCGAATCAAAGTAGGTATAGCGCGGGCCGACGAACCAATGCGAATTACCGATGCGAAACAGCACCTGTTGCACGAGCAACCAGCCATTGAGTTGATAGGAGCGCGGTGAATTCGACAGTCCGTAGTAGTCCGTCTTCATATTCACTTTGGCGAGCCCGCCGAGATACCGGATCGAATCGCCGCCCCACGTGTGGAAATGCATCAGCCCGGCGCCCCAGGTGCCGTTTTCCGTATACATGCCGCCGACTGCCGTAATGTTCGGCGGCGACATGACCCCGGTTTCCTTTGCGTTTCTCGCTGCGTCGGCCATCGATTCGGAAAAGAACATCAGCGCCACGCCACCGCCGTAGCCGATTGCCGGTTCCGTGATGATGGTGGGCACGGGTAACGCGCCGCGATGATTGAGCAAGAAGTCACTGGCATCGAAATCGCCGTCCTCCGGCGAATGCCAGGACACTTTTCGTGAGGTCGGCTCGATGGGTGCTTCGGGCTTTGCGTTCGTGACGGCGGCATCTTGCGGCGCCGCACTCGGCCCCGATGTCTGCGCATGGACGGCGCTCATCGGCGCCATGCAGCACATTGCCAGCGCAAGCGTCAGGGCCGCGCCGTGCCATGTCGCTCCGCGCGTCGCGTCGCGGCACAAGCCAGTCGTGCGATTGAGCGCACCGCGCCCGACACCCCGTGCCGATCGCGCCCATTTGTCCGACGCCGTTGCGCCGACGCCCTCCCACGACTGTCTCTGCATTGGCGGTTCGCTCTCCGGAAACGAGAATGAATTCAACGATATTTAAACTCGCACTCACCAACAAAATTCACCGCAAGAGTAATTTAAATTATTTTTAAATTACCAATTTATTATTCATTCATCGTCAATTACAACAAAACACTAAATCAGCAACCAAGGTTTCGTCAAAATTAATTTCTAATTCGTCAGACGCAATTGAATTTCGACGCGATGGTCCGGAGATCGGGCGTCGCGTGCGGTCCGAAATGACCAGGACACCAAGGCAAAGGCCGGAGTATTTTTTCCCCGCTGGTCTGGCGCAGACGGTGCGGTATGCTTATGCGATTCGACTTAAAGGAGACCCCATGCGCTCATCTCTTCGCGGCATCCGCCTGTCCGGCGTGCTGCTCGCTCTGACGCTGACCGGCATCGCGACGGCCGCCCGTGCCGACCTGACCGTCGGCATCGATCTGTCCTCGACGGGACCGGCAGCGGCCATCGGCATTGCCAGTAAGAACGCCATGCAGCTCTGGCCCGACCAGATCGGCGGGCAGAAGGTGCATTACCTGTTTCTGGACGACGCCTCAGATCCCGGCACGGCCGTGAAGAACACGCGCAAGCTCATCAGCGAGAACAAGGTCGACGTCATCGTCGGCCCGAACATTACGCCGAGCGCGCTGGCGATGCTCGACCCCATCTCCGAGGCGGAAACGCCGATGATTACGCTGATCGGTTCTGCCGTGGCCGTCGAGCCGCAGGACGCCAAGCGACGCTGGGCCTTCAAGATGGCGGCCAACGACTCTGCGATGGCCGACGTGATGACGCGCTACATGGCGAACCATGGCGTGCAGACGGTGGGGTTCATCGGCTTTGCCGACGCTTATGGCGACAGCTGGCTCAAGGAATTCTCGAAGTTTGCGGCATTGCGCAAGTTGAAGATCGTGGCTCAGGAGCGCTTTAACCGTACGGATACGAGCGTGACCGGGCAGGCGCTCAAGCTGATGGCTGCCAAGCCCGACGCCATTCTGGTGGCCGGTTCGGGCACACCGGCTGCGCTGCCGCAGCGCACGCTTCAGGAGCGCGGTTATACCGGCAAGATTTACCAGACGCATGGCATCGCAACATACGACTTCGTGCGCGTTGGCGGCAAGGATGTCGAGGGCACGCTCTTCCCCACGCAGCCGGGTGTAGTGGCCAAATCGTTGCCGCAGGGTCATCCGGCGCGCACGGCGGCCCTGGCGTTCACGAAGAAGTATGAGGCGAAGTATGGCGCGGACACTGTGACGCAGTTTGCGGCTGACGCTTACGGCGTGTGGGATCTGCTCAACGACGCCGTGCCGCGTGCGGCAAAGGTTGCGGCGCCGGGCACGCCTGCGTTCCGTGTGGCGTTGCGCGACGCACTCGAATCGACGCGTAACCTGGCGATTCCCAACGGCATCATGAACCTGAGTCCTCAGGATCACGTCGGACTGGACCAACGCGCCGGCGTGATGGGACAGATCAAGAACGGCAAGTTCGTCTACGTCTCCGACTGATCGGCGGTCTCGCCTGATTGCCGCCGCCTGCGGGTGAATGAAGCAGGCGGGCGGTGGCAAAAAGAAGCGAACGCGGCGGGCTTGTGGCCGAAGGAAATTTCGGTCATAATCTCGCCTTCGTCCGGTGAGCCCCAACGGGATTATCGAACGTCTCACGCTGCGACACCGTTCGGTGCACGCACACCTGCCCAGGTGGTGAAATTGGTAGACGCAGGGGACTCAAAATCCCCCGCCGCAAGGCGTGCCGGTTCGATTCCGGCCCTGGGCACCACATCAGCCTTATCTGGCAAGCTTCCTTTGGCAAAACCCTCCCGGGGTTTCACGTAATGCCCGTCATTGCGAATTTGACTCTGCCAAATCCGCACGCATCGCAGCGGTCGTCTCCTGCTTTGCAAACTGCGTCGGCGAAACACCCACCATGCGAGCGAACGCGACACTGAACGCGCTCGCGGAGCGGTAACCGACCCGCGCGGCGACGGTCGCGACGCTGAACTCGTTTCGACGCAGCAGATCCTTGGCAATCGCCATTCGCCACGACGCGAGATACTCAATCGGCCCCACGCCCACCACACGACTGAACCGGTCAAAGAACGCGGAGCGCGAGAGCGCCGCCGTGCGCGCCAACTGGGCAATCGTCCAGGCTCTCTCCGGGCTCGCATGTATCGCACGAATGGCAAGCGCCAGACGCGCATCCGCAAGTCCACCAGCAAGGCCGGGCGTCGCCTGCGTTTGCGACGATCGCAGCGCTTCGATGAACAGCACTTCGAGCAGTCGCGCCAGCACGACCTCGCGCGCCGGACGATCCGCCCGCGCTTCATCCCGCATCAGATTCACGAGCGTCGAGAGCCGACGATCGCCGCGCACGAGCACGCTCTCGGGCAGCAGCGATACCAGCATTGCCGCATCCGGCGAGCCAAATGCACACCGCCCCGCCAGCCATTGCGCATCCGGCGCGGCTGTCGTGTCGCCGAACCGAAAGGTCCCATCGGTCAGCGCCGTCGGCGCGAGGTCCGATGTGCCCGCGTCGTCCGGAGGATCCACGCTGGAAATCGCAAAGTGGGAGGCCTCGGGCACCAGCACGAAGTCGTCGGCCTGAAGCGTCTGCGGCGCACCTCCGTTGACGGAGACCGACAGCGCGCCGTCAAGCACAACGCAATAGACCGGCTGCCCAAGCTCGGTGCGCGTCGCCCGCCAGCGCCCTGCGCCGCTCACCACCTTGGAGAACGCGAGGGTCGGTTGAAGCAATGTGACGATCTCGGCGAGCGGGTCACTCATGATTGGACGATCTCAAATGAAATGCGGACGCTAGATTGTAGCGAGTCTCGTCGCATCGCCGTATCGTGTCAGTACCGCAACGAACACAAGGGTCGACATGAAAACCGTATTGATCACCGGCTGCTCGTCCGGATTCGGATTGGAAACGGCACGGTATTTTCTTGCACGCGATTGGCGGGTGGTCGCCACCATGCGTACGCCGCGCGACGACGTGTTGCCACCGTCCGACCGACTTTCCGTTCTGTCGCTTGACGTGAAGGATCCCGAATCGATCCGCTCGGTCGTCGAAGCGGCAGGACCGCTCGATGTACTCGTCAACAATGCGGGCATCGGCTTTCTCAATGCGCTCGAAGGCACATCGATGGATAACGTGCGCGACATCTTCGAGACCAACACGCTGGGCACGATCGCAATGACGCAGGCCGTGGTGCCCCAATTTCGCGAGCGCAGGCAAGGCGTCATCGTCAACGTCACATCGACCGTCACGTGCCGCCCCTTGCATCTGCTATCCGTCTATACCGCGAGCAAGTCGGCCGTCAACGCATTCAGCGCATCGCTGGCGCTCGAACTGGAGCCGTTCAATGTTCGCGTTCGCGTCGTGCTTCCCGGACGCGCACCGTCGACGCGCTTCGGCGAAAACGCACGAGCCCGCATGAAAGACGGCTTCCCGCCAGCTTACGAAGCGCTCGTCGAGCAGGTCTTCTCGCACTGGCAGAAGGAGACGGCCGTGACCGAGGCGTCCGACGTCGCCGAGGCCGTATGGCTTGCTGCGACCGACCCGTCAAGCCCATTCAATATCCCGGCCGGGGAAGATGCCGTGGAAACGTTCCGCGCTGTGGCGAACGCGTAATCAGGCAACGCGCCGTATCAGCAGCGCTTCGTGTCGCAGGGAAAAGCGTCGCGGGCATGCGCAAAGGCATCGATCAGGGCGCCCTTCGCATGCCGCCCATGCCGGACATCTACGTTGCTTGCCAGCGGACGCCCGGCATGTGCCCATCCTCAAAAGCGCTGCTGCAATCGCAGGCTGCCCGTTTGCGAAACGAAACGCGAACCGACCTGAAGCTCGTAACGCGCGGTGAGCGACAGGTTGTTGCTACGCACGAGCGTCGCGCCCAGCGTGAGGTCGGCGAGGTCGCGCACGGGCGACGGCCCAACCGCTGTGAACGCCGTCTCTCCCGTAAAGTCGCCCGCGTAGCTCGCCCCGGTGACGGCACGTGAATTCACGAATTCGTGAATCCATTGCGCTTGCGCGAACGGCACGATGTCGCCGTAACGTGTCGCGAATGCGCGTTCCAGTCGTGCGCCCAGCGCGCTGCGCAAAGAACTCGCGTGCGAGGTTCCCACTGATAGCGCGGCCCCATTGCCACCGGTCTCCGTATAGCTGCCTTGGTGCAAATAGCTATAGGTCAGGCTCGCGAGCGGCGTGAGCGTGCTGCTGCCCAGCGCCAGCGGATACCCGAACTCGGTGCGCGCGACATATTGCTGTCCCGAGAACGCACCACTCGCCACGCCGGAGAATCCGGTGAAGTCGACTACACGCGTGGTGTTGTAGCGCTGTTGCACGATACCGCCCGACAGATTCACGTACCACGGTGATCCAAGATAGCTGGCGTAAGCGAGCAAGCCATAGCCGTTGACCTGCGTTGAACTGCCCGAGTTGTCGTCCGAACCGTTGATTTTCGTGTGACTGAAAGAGAATGCGCCGCCCGCGAGCCATTTGTCGCCAATCGCGCGGTCGACACCGAACATCAGGCCGCCATAGTTCGCGCTGTAGCCTGCGATGTCGTCGACCATGCCCTGGCTGGCGTGTCCGCCGAACGCTTGCCCCCACACACCGAACGACGGTCCGCCATCACCGGTGGCAACGCCGCTGTGCCCGGCTTGCGCCAGCCGCAACGCATCGGCACGAGCGCCGGTGAGCGCCAGTGCGTTCAATGTCGGTGCGGCTGCTGCCCGCGAGGCAGCGAGTTGCTGCGCTGGCGAGAGCTGTGCCCCGGCGCGATTCGCTTCGCTCACGCTACCGATGGCAAGCGACGCGTTGTAGAGACCCAGCAGCCCCGGATCGCTGATCCCGGTGTAGCTTTGCAGGCCGCCGAACGAGGCGAGGGCGTTGCGCGTAGTCGGCCGGATCGGTGCCGGGGCGGAGGGTGGTGTTGGTGTCGGGGTGGGCGTCGAGGTTTGAGGTGGATTCGACGGTGTCGTGCCGGTCCCGGGGTCGGGCGGCGGCGGATCCGGAAGCTTCTCACCAACAGTGACGACCAGATTGTCGGTGTTGGTTGCCGCATCTCGGACCTCTGCGCCGGTCAGGGCATACCGGGCGCCAAGAATGCCGTAGTTGAGCGAACTGGCGTTGAAGTTCGTGGTGGTGCCCGTCGCCTGCATCACCACGAACCGTTGCCCCGTGGCAAAGCGGTATGCGGCGCTGGTGCTGGCGCTGGTCAACTGGACGCTCGCGCCGGGATCGATCGTCGCATTGCCGGAGACGACCAACCTCCCATAGCCGGTGTCGGTCGTCAGGCCATTGGCGCCTGCACCATTCGCCACCCCGATACGTAAGGCGGCATCCGAATATTGGTGGTAGTTGCCGGTGATGGTGATGGGGTTATTGATCTGAAGGACCCCGGCAGTATTGACCAGCGTTCCGGTCATGACATTGTCGTTAAGCAGCAAATTGCCTGAGAGCGTGAGATTGCTGAATCCACTGTCGATCTGCCCGATGGGGCCGAGCGTGCCGGGGCTGCCGCCATATCCGGTCAGCGTGCCGAATATCGAAGTGCCGCCGCTGATGGTGAGGTCATTGGGGCTGGTATTCAAGATCGGTCCAGCAATGACTCCTGTGTTGACAACGGTGCCGAGCAATGCACCGCTCAGAGAGCCAACGACGACGATCGCCGCATCGGAGCCGGAGATCAGACCGGAATTGATCAGTGTGCCGATAGTTCCCGGGGCTGGAGCAGGTCCCGGCGCGTCTACAGCGACAGCGACGTGGGCGCTGATCGTACCGCTATTGGCGAGCGTACCGATAACTCCACCGGTAATCACCCCGATTCCATACGACTCAGTCTGAGTGATCATTCCAGTGTTGATCACCGCGGTGATGGAACCGCCGCTCCAGTTCACGATTCCCGCCCAGCCCGCTGCGATGGTCCCGTCATTCGAGATAGCGGCAATGGTGCCGTAGTTTCGAATAGCGCTAGCGGTACCGTTGTTCGGATTGCCTGCAATCCCCCCGGAGATTGTTCCGGTATTTGTCAGCGTACCGATACTCCCGGATGGAGCCACGGAAATGGCAGCGTTATCGCCGTAAATCCGTCCTGAGTTGGTGATGGTCCCGATGGATCCGGCATTTTCAATGCCGTAGGTGCTCCCTGAGATCAGGCTGCCGTTACTGACGGAATTGATAGCGAACCCGTTGTAAATGGCGGATATGGTTCCGGAGATGGTGCCGTCGTTCCGAATGGTTCCTATCGTGCCGGGATAACTCGTGGCGCCCGTGGTGTCCAACACACCATTTTGCACGCCATACCCTCCAGCCAGAGTGCCGGTCGACGCATTCTGAATTTGATCGGTATTGCCAATATTGAGAAAGCCGGATTGGGCGCCGACCACCTGTCCGAAGTTGCTCAACGTGCCGAGATTGCCCTGGTTTGCCACTACGGATGAATCTGAAGATTCGAACCGTGCGGCCTGTGTGACGGTGAAGGTTCCCGAAGTCCCGCTAAGAAAGAAGCCATATCCGGAGAAGGGAATAACGTTGCCGGGACCCGAGTCGTACGTTGGGAATGAGAAGCGGACATACATGCACTGGGTTGACACTCCCATAACGGTGCAGGGATCCGCCACCGCCGAATTCGGCACGCCATTCGCCGCCATCGCAGACAGTGCAATGACCAGTGCTTTTCGCTTGGGTAGGTATTGGGAGTGCGGCATTGCGGTATCGTGGTCTTGTTGTTTTGAGGGATGATGTGTCGGTGCGGTGCTTCGTAAGCAGCCTGCGGGAGTCAACCGAAGACTGAAGCGGCAAACTCCCGTCCATGCCCCGATTTCTCCGACTACTGGAAATCTGCCCCATTCGTGCCTGCGGCGCATTGGACTAAAGTCCTAGTCGGGTCATTTTTTCGGGCCGAACGACTGCGCCGAACCACCTCGGATCGCCCGCTGTCTACGGCACGGGATCCACATCTCCGTCGTCCACGCAATACGTAAATTCTTAAACGGATTGCCGCGACCCGCCTTATCCCCGGCAAACCGGACCATCCGCGCCCTTACCCCTCGCCACCTTCGAAATGCGCATATCACATGGATTCGCGCATCCGCCATGTGCGAGCCTCCCTTTGTGAAAATCGGCGAAACCTGTCGTCTGCGCGTTTTCCCGTCTTTCGATTCGGACGTTGCTGAACGTCAGGCCACCTCACTCCTGACATCATGAATGCACCTCCGCGGCCCCCTATTCATGCACAAACAAGGAGACTTTCCATGAACGACCCGAAGGACGCCCATTGCGCAAAACCCGGCGGCATCGGCAAACGAAAATCGAAGGAAGAGCGGACGCTGAACGTTCCGAAATCGCTGGCAAGACAGGGATATGTGGTCTGGTTTCATGACCACGGGAAGTATCTGGGACTGGCGTGGAATGAGGCCGCCTCGGAAATCGAAAAGGCGCATGTCACGAATGACGATCACGCGATCTACTTCGAGACGTTCGCGCAGGCGGCAGTCGCGTGCGACAAGTTCGTCAGCCCCTGCCGCGTACTGCACTGCCCGGGGCCGGGAAAACCACCGAAGCTGATGGGATAGTCAGATGAGGCGGACCGTCTTTGCGATCGGTCCGCCATGCCCCGTCATGCCCCGTCATTCGCGCCATGGTTACCCGCACATCTCGGAGCGGGTATGGCTGCCGGGACTCGACGTCAAGCGAGCTTTGCGACGAAGTGGGTTGCCGCGACCAGCGCCGCGCCAACACTCACCATCGTGCCGATCAGCCGCCAGGTCAGCGCGTGCAGTTCCTTATGCAACTCCCGGTGCACGGCGGCGAACCCCTGATGCATTTCAACGCGCACCGCGACAATTTCCCTGGCCAGATCCTCTCGGGTCGCAAGCGTCGGCAGTATCGCCTCCACTTTGGTCATACGCGCTCGCAGTCGCCCGTCGCCATGCTTGCGACGCGTGGCGCTGCACCCTGCTTTGAACCGAGCCATTCGTGAATTAGTTTTCCGGAGTGTTCCCATCTTCATCAACATCTTCTATCCCGCCTCCACCCTTGCAACGGCAAACCTCAGTACGTGAAAAAACGATGTGCCGTGCGCGCATCCGATGAGAACGTCACGGTAAAACCGGCGTTGGTCGCACGTCGGACCCTGAATGCCCTGCACTGCATGACAGTCACTCTATCGCGCGAATTCGCATTGCGGTGCTACGTAGTCCCCGACGTCCGTGCTTCGAGATGCGCCACAATCTCCTGCGCCGTCGCACGCGCGCTTCGCATCACACCGATGAGTGTGGCCGACGCGTATCCCGTCCACTCGCCATACCCGACAAGCCAGAGCCTCGGTTCATCGATCGATCGCGTTCCCGCCACCCGGATTCGCCCATCCGCGTTCACAATCGAGAGCGGCTGCAAGTGGGTCAGGGAGGGCCGAAATCCCGTGCACCAGATGACCACGTCCACGTGCGAGCGTGTGCCGTTCTCCCACACCACGCCGTCCTCGACGAACCGCACAAACGGACGCACCGTGCGCAGCACGCCCCGCTCGCGCGCCGCCAGCACGGACGGCACCATGACGATATGCCCCAATCCGCTGTCCGGATACGGGTCCGGCAAACCGCGCTGCGCGGCCTGCCACCGCGCCGTGGCCCGCTCGAACAGCACGCGTCCGTCGACATCGTCCGGCAGGTAGGACGGAGGACTCAGCGTGACCCAGGTCGCATCGCATAGCCGCGATACCTCCGCGTAAATCTGCGCGCCGGAATTTCCGCCGCCGACGACCAGTACGCGCAGTCCCTGCAACGCCTCGGGCCCGGCATATTCCGCCGAGTGCATCTGACGCCCGCGAAACACCGCCTGGCCCGGATAAGTCGGCACGTACGGCGAGCGCCATGACCCGGTGGCACTCACCACGGTTTGCGCCAGCCAATCGCCCCGGTCCGTGCGGACCTTTAGCCCCGCGTCTTGCGCGAATACCCCAGTCACGCTTACGGGACGCACCACAGGCACCTCGTAACGCGCCTCATACGCCCTCAGGTAGGCCACGGCTTCGTCGCGGGACGGATAATGCGCTTCGCCGCCGCGCATCGGCCATCCCGGCAACGAACTCCATTGCGCGGGAGAGAAGAGTTGCAGCGACGGCCATGCGCGCTGCCACGCCCCGCCCGCCGACATCTGGTCGTCCAGCACGATGTAATTCACTTTCCAGCGACGCAGAAAATAGGCGGTCGCCAAGGCGGACTGGCCGCCACCGATGACGAGCGTATCGATGCGCCGCATCGATACTTCGGACATATCGGACATCCCGGACACCGAGGACGTCTGAGATGTCTGGGATGTCCGGTGCAACGCCGTATCGCGCGAACTCATGCGGCATCCTGTTCGTCCGGCGCCGTCCGCGGGCCGACCTGACGGAAGTAGCGGCCTGGAGACTCGCCAAAGGCGCGGCGGAACATCGCAATGAAATTGCTCGGTGTCGAATACCCCAGCGAATCGGCGATGGCGCCGACGGGCTCCCCGTTGGCCAGTCGCTCAAGTGCACTCACGAGACGCGCCTGCTGTCGCCATTGCGTAAAACCCATGCCCGTCTCCGCAACGAACAGGCGCCGCGCGGTACGCGACGACACACCGGCACGCTGCGCCAGCACCTCCAGCGACGTCTGCCCGCCGAGATCGCCAAGCACGGCGCGCGCCACACGCGCCGCGCGCGCATCGGTGGGCATGGGCAACCCGAGCGGCTCTGCCGGCGCGAGCGCAATCTCGTCGATCAGCACCTGAGCGAGACGCGCCTCGTCCTCCGTCAGGGCTTCGCGCGACGCCCACGACGCCGCTCGCTTGACGAGCGCCGCCAGCAACTCCGAGACGCCCACGACACGAGGCGTCGTGGGCAACTTCGTCGCGGCGCCCGGCGCGACCAGCACGATCCACCCGCTGACCACGCCCGATAACGACACGCGATGGGTCACGCCGGGCGGGATCCATCCCGCACGATACGGCGGCAGCACCCACGCGCCGAAGGGCGTATGAACGTGCACCAGTCCCGAATGAACGCAGAACAATTGCCCTCGCACATGGGCGTGCCAATCGAGCTCACGCGTTCCGATCCTGAACAGGCTGCGTTCATGGTCGCTGCCCCCGAACGCCCACACCGGCGGGCCGTCCAGCCGGTCGTTGGGCTTGTATCGCGCAAACGGCGAATCCTCCAACTTGATCATGGGCACGTCGGTTTTGCGATGCGACAGGCTTAACGGATCGCTACTCATCTCTTTGTCCGATCTGCATTGTTTTATGACCAAACGATGTTATCAGGTCAACACGCGACGCGCAGACAATGAGCGCAGTACCACCCTTGGCCGCTTCTCGCGGCGACTTCAAGATCATGTCTGCCTTGCATGTCAACATCATCGGCGCGGGTCTGGGCGGCCTGTGCCTCGCTCAGGGCCTGCGCCGCGCGGGCATCTCGTTCGATGTCTATGAACGCGACACCGCGCCCGAAGCCCGCTTTCAGGGATACCGTCTTCGCATCGACGCCGACGGCCTCGATGCGCTCGCCCGATGCCTGCCTCCCGGCCAGGTCGAGCGCGTTCGCGAGCGCGCGGCAATCGCGCGCACCGGCGGCCGCTTCGTCACCCCGCAACTCACCGACGCCGACGTCGTACTGCCACCGAGCTGGCACGACGCGCATACGGACGAGAGCGTGACCGAACACCGCCGGCGCACCGCGCCGGTGGCCGCACGTCCGGCCGCGCAGGCCCCCGACATTCCGGGAGACCTCAGTCTGCACCGCCAGACGCTTCGTGAAATCCTGCTCGACGGCATTCTCGATCACGTCCATTTCGGGAAGTCGTTCTCGCGCACGACCACGACGGCCGACGGCCGCCGCGTTGCGCACTTCGACGATGGCTCCCACAGTGCGGCGGGCCTCGTCGTGGCTGCCGACGGCACGCACTCGCGCGTGCGTGAATATGTGCTGCCGGGCATGACACCTCGCGACACCGGCGACCTCTGCATCTACGGCCTCACGCCTCTGTCCACGGCGCTGCTGGTGCTCATGGACGCACACGGCGAGGCCACGACCATGGAGGGCAGCACCGTCGTATTTGCCGATGGCTTCGCCGTCGTCATCGAAGCCATGCTGTTTCGTCGTGCCGACGATGCAAGCGCACCGGGACCATTAGCCAGTGGCCCGCACCGGATGCCGCTCTCCCCCGTGGCCGACTACCTCTACTGGGCCTTCATCGGCCCGTCGCAAACGCTGCTGGGCGCCTTCCACCCGGCGGCAGAGGTTGCCGGTATTGCACCGCTCGCGCGCATCGACGCGCTGACCGAAGGATGGCACCCGCACCTCGGCGCGCTGTTCGCACACGCGGTGCCCGAGACCGTCCGTACGATGCCGGTGCGCAGCACCACAAGCCCGCTGCCATGGCAGGTCGATAGCGTCACCGGGCTGGGGGATGCGGTTCACACGATGAGTCCGGCGGGCGGACTGGGCGCCAACACGGCCTTGCGCGACGCCGCCAGACTCGTCGAGCATCTGCAGGGGGTAGCGTCGGGGCATACGTCGTTGGACCGGGCCATCGCCGCCTATGAACGCGACATGTGCGAGCGCGCAAGAGAGGCCGTTCGCCTGGCGGACGCCGGCGCGTCGCTGCTCAGTTCGCGTCGCCAGACGGCCGCCCAGCCGTCACGCTCGAGCGCCGACGCCATGCATCTGTGAACCGGCCGCGCTCCCGTGTTACTTTTACGCCAACGTGACTCAATGTGACCAAGCGCGAGGAGTGACCATGTACACCGTAATGGGTATCACGGGACGCGTCGGCGGCGTCATCGGCCACGACCTGCTGACGGCGGGACTGCCGCTTCGGGCCATCGTTCAGGACCCCGTCAAGTCGAGCCGGTGGGCGACACTCGGTGGTGAAATCGCCGTGGCCGAAAATGGCGACGTCGATGCACTCACGAACGCGTTTCGCGGTAGCGAAGCCGTGTTCGTCATGCTGCCGCCGAACGCCGACCCCGAGCCGGATTTCTCTCATGCGCGTTACCTCATCGACGCCATCGTGAAAGCGCTGGACGCCACGCGCCCGAAGCGCGTGGTGTGCCTGTCGAGCATCGGCGCGGACAGCGACGTGCCCAGCTTGCTCACGGCGCTGCGCATGTTCGAGACAGCGCTGCTTTCGCTTCACTTGCCGGTAACGTTCCTGCGCCCCGCGTGGTTGATGGAGAACTTCTCATGGGATATCGCACCCGCGCGCGAGCGCGGTGAATTCCCCAGTTATCTGGCCCCTGTAGACCGCGCCTTGCCGATGGTGTCGACGAACGACGTCGGCCATTTCGCGGCACGCGCCATGCAGGAAGATGTCAGTGATGTCCGGATATGGGAGATCGAAGGCCCCGAGCGTTACTCGCCCGACGACATCGCTGCCGCGCTCGCGCGTGCGCTGGTAAGAGATGTCCGCGCCGAAGCGGTACCCCGCGCAGGCTGGGACCCGTTGTTCCGCGCGCAAGGCATGCGCAATCCCGTGCCGCGCATTCAGATGCTCGATGCGTTCAATGACGGCACGTTCCGGTTCCGCGACGACGGCAGCCACACGTTGCGCGGCGAGGTCACGTTGCTCGAAGCGATTGCCGCGCTGGTCCGCGAAACTTGACCCGATGCGGCCTGACGGCTGTCAGGCCGCCCAACGGACTGTCCAACAGACTGTCCTACAGACCATCAACCAGAACATGCAATGGTGCTCAGCGCGAGACGCCGCAAACCGGCGTCTGCGCCAGCAGGTCTTTCCACCGAGTCTGCCAGTCGCCATCATGCGCGAGCCCCGTGACCACCACCGTCCGCACACAGGCGCCGCTCACCGCCGCAGCGAAACGCCTGGCGACTGCAGGTGGCACCACCTTGTCCTGCTCGCTGCTGAAGTGAATCTGGGGAATTTTCGCGACCTGGCGTGCCACGTCGACAGGATTGCGTGAGGCGGGCATGGCGGACACATCGTGCAGTCGGTTGACGTACTCGACATCGAGATTGCCTGCCACCGTGCGCAGCGACGCGACATCGCGACGTCGCGCCGCAATCAGCACCGCGATTGCGCCGCCGCCCGAAAAGCCGATCAACTCCAGCGACTGCCCGGGGGTGCGCGCCGCCAACTGCGTGATCTCGGCATCCATCGCGTCGACGACCTCCGGCGCGAAGCGTTTGCCGGTCCAATACGCGATATCGCAGCGCGGATTGTCTTCCATCGGCGTGAACTGACAGGGCCGGGCGAGGTAGGCCACGTTGGCGGATGGATCGGTCGCGGCCAGTGCAAGCCCGGTCGCCGCCACCGGCGTAGGATCGAGCGACGGCTCCGTGCGCGACACCCACGCCAGCCCGTCGCCTTCGATGTAGATGCGCAGCGGTTTGTCCGCGCGCGTGATGCGTGAGAACACCGTCAGCCGGAAGTCCTCGGCCTTCAGCACTTCGCGTTTGAGCCCGGCCGGTGCCGCCAGCGAATCGGCGTGCGCATTGCGGTCCAGGCTCGCGCAGCCCGACATCAGCGCGACGAACCCCACCGCGAGAAGCCCCATCGCCTCCCGGGTCGTGCGTCGTGTCACGTGTCGTGTCATGAATCGCGTCACACATCGCCACGGGCAGAAGTGTCGGCCCCGGTGATCACCGCGCATGACGAGCGCCCTGCGTCACGAACGTCGTCAGCTCACTCGCGACCCGTTCGATGACCGGCGTCCATTGCGAGCGCGCGGGCTGGCGAAAGAGTCGCATGCCCGGATACCACGGCGAATCGTCGCGCTCGAGCAGCCAGCGCCAGTCGGGCACGAATGGCAGCAGAACCCACACCGGACGTCCCAGCGCCCCGGCCAGATGCACCGGCGACGAGTCCACGGACACCAGCAGATCCGCCAGATGCAGGATGGCCGCCGTGTCTTCGAAATCGCGAATCTCGTCGCTGAGCGACACCATCGTCATGCCGTTGGGCGGCGTATTCGCCTGCGACGCTGCGGGGCCCTTCTGGATCGACAGGAACGTCGCACCGCTCGCGCCCAACGGGGCGAACTGGTCGAGCGTCATGGAGCGGTTGCGATCATTCACATGTTCGGGCCGCCCGGCCCATACCAGGGCCACCCACGGCTTCGGCACATCCGCGAGCCGCGCACGCCAATGCGCGACGCGAGCGGGATCGGCGCTCAGGTACGACACGTCGCCCGGCAGGTCTGCGAGCTTGAGCCCCATCGCCATCGGCAGGCTCATCAGCTCGCAATGCTGGTCGAACGACACCGGCAGTGTGCCGCGCGCCACGATATCGTCATCGCCCCACATGCGTCGGGCGATGGATAGCGTCTCGGGATTCACTTCGAAGATCACGCGTGCCTGACTACGCTCGCGCGCCCATCGCGCCATGCGCATGAACTGGAACGTGTCGCCGTAACCCTGCTCGTCGTGAATGAGCAGTGTCTGTCCGGGAATCGGACGACCGTCCCAGCGCGGACGCTGCACCTTGCGTTCGATGGCCTGGGTATGTTCGAGGCTGTAGCGATAGCGATACTCTTGCCATCCCCGCTCGAAATCTCCCAACAGCAGCAGGGCCTCGGCCAGATCGAAACGATTGGAGAGATCGCCCGGCACCTGCCGAGCGAGCATGGCGAGCACGTCGCGGCCCTCTTCGGCCTTGCCTTGTGCGCGCAAGGCCATGGCTAACAAGCGCCACGTCGACATGGGCGCTGCACCACCGGCAACGGCCTCACGCAGCAGCTCCTCGGCCCCCTCGTAATCCTGCACCTCGATGCGTCGGGCGGCCGCCTGGTGAATCGCAGCCAGCGCTTGCGTCGGGCCCGCCTGCGACATGTCGATGCCGGGCGCGCCCGGCGGCGGCATCGAACCCGCGGCGTTTCGCGCCGAGATATCGGCCTCTACGGCGGCGAGTGCGGCCTGCGCATTAGCGTTTTGCGGCACTTGCTCAATGGCCGCGCGCGCGCTCACCAGCGCCTCGTCCAGACGGCCAACGAGTCGGAGAATCGTCGCACGCGCCACGAGGGTCGACGGATGTTGTGCCGCGAATGCCGACATGACTTCGACGACTTGCAAGGCCGATCCCACATTCCCTCGCGACAGCTCGATATCGGCCAGATTGCGATAAGCGTCGACGAAAGTCGGGGCGAGTTCGATGGCGCGACGGGCCAGCGTCTCGGCCTCGTCGAAACGCCGCAGCGCGCTTAGCAGCGACGCCAGATTGCTCAGCGTGTCGACCCGTTGGGCGTCGAGTGCCAGCGCCCGGCGGTAATGCGTTTCGGCGACATCGAAGTGCTGCAGCAATCGCGCCGTGTTACCAAGATTGTTTTGCGCATCGACCGAGCCGGGTTGCAACTCGCTCACTCGCGTGAGGTACACCATGCTTTGTTCGAGCTGCCCGGCTTCCTGCAAGGCGATACCGAGATTGTTCCACCCGGCAGCGAACGCCGGATCGATTTCGACTGCACGCTGCCCGGCATTCACGGCGTCCTGCAAACGCCCCGCCTGACGATACATCTCCGCCAGGTCCGACCAGCAGGCCGCGTGCGCGTGTGCCGCCCGACACGTTGTCTCCAGATGCCCGATCGCCATGTCGCGCTTGCCATAGGCGTGCGCCATCAGTCCGAGCAAGTAGTGCGCATCCGGATGATCGGGAGCGACTTCCAGCACGCGCCGGCACAGGCTCTCGGCCTGCGCCGCCTGTCCCGCCTGCCAATGGGCGTTGGCCAGCGTCATGGCCTGCGCGAAGGTCAGCGTCTCGGAAGTGTGCGCCGGTGTGTCGGCGCGCGAGGCCGACGAGGACGTCGAAGAAGAATGGGCGGAGGACATCGGACGAAAGTCGGAGGGACTCGATAGGTCGTAGGCACCGCGATACTTTCACGGCGGTCACGGCCATGTCAATGGCCGCGACCGCCGTGCGTCGCCGTCATGCCCCGAACGCGACAGCCAGGGCTCAGAAGCGCTGTTGCACGCGCACGATACCGGTGTGCGAGACGAAGCCCGAGCCCACCTGCAGGTCATAGCGAATCGACGCACTCAGGTTGTTAGCGCGCATGAGCGTCACCCCCAGCGACATCTCCGCCAGATCGGACACCGGCGTGGCGCCGACCGTCGTGAAGCCCGTCTGTCCGGTAGGATCCGCAGCGAAGCTCGCCCCCGTGCTCTGACGCGTGCGGTTGTACTCATGCACCCAACGCAGTCCAAGCTCCGGCGTCCATGTCCCCGACGAAGTCTCGATGGGCACTGCGATCTTCGCGCCCAGCGCACTGCGCACCGAACTGCTGCCTGAACTGCCGACCGACAGCGCGGTACCGTTACCGCCTGTTTCCGTATAGCTGCTCTGGTTCAGATAACTATACGTGAGGCTGGCGAGCGGCGTGACGATGGCGCGGCCCAACGCCAGCGGCCAGCCGAATTCGGCACTGGTGACGTACTGCTGACCGTTGAAATTGCCGTTGGCGGCACCACTGAAGCCCTGCATCGAAACCATGCGCGTCGAGTTGTAGCGTTGCAGCACGACCGAACCCGTCAGGTTCACGTACCACGGCTCACCCGTGTAGGCGGCGTAACCGATCAGGCCATAGCCATTCACGCTGGTCTGATTGCCCGACGTACTGCCATCGTTATTGATGACGGTGCGCGAGAACTGGAATGCACCACCGGCACGCACACGTTCGCCAAAGGCACGGTCGGCGCCGACCAGCAAACCGCCGTAGTTGGCGCTGTAGCCGTCGACATCCTCGCGCGCGGACTGGCTGGAATGGCCACCGAACGCCTGTCCCCACACATCCCAGTTGGCCGCGCTGTCTCCGGTCGCCACACCCGTGCCGCCCGCTTGTGCCACACGCAGACCGTTGACGTGCGAGTTCACGAGGTTCATCGAACCGAACGTCGCAGCACCGGCCGCGCGCAAGTTCTGCGCCGGTGCGAGTTGCTTGCCGACGCGGTTGGCCGAATCCGCCGAACGGTCACTCAGCGTACCGAGCGTGGCGTTGAACAGATTGAGCAACTGCGGATCGCTCACCCCCGTGTAACCCAACAATCCGCGCAGGGCTGAAACCGCGTTGGATGCCGAGGCGATCGTCGCGTTCGTGCGTGGATCGAAGGCCGGCAAGCCACCGTTGTTGTTGCCGTTCCCGGCTTCCGGGTTACTCCCCGTGCCACCGGCATTGCCCGTGTTGCCCGTATTGCCCGTGTTACCGCCGTTGTTGATGCCGCCGTTGCCGCTGCCGTTGTTGGCTCCGGTACCATTGGCCAGCGTTACCACCAGATTCTTGTGGGAACCGTTTGCAACTTCCGCACCGCTAGCGTCCAGTGTCGTCGAGCCATTGACGCGATACACCAGCGAGCTGGCGTTGTAGTTCGCTGTTCCTGCCGTGTCGATCACGACATAGCGCTGACCGGCAGCAAAGTTATAGCCCAGTGATTGCAGCGCCACGCTCGACCCGGCGGCAAGCGTCGTATTACCGCTCACCACGAGGCGCCCATACCCGCTGTCGGTCGCCGTGTCACCGGTGGTGACCGCATTGCTTGCCACGCCGATTTGCAGCGTTGCTCCGGCGGACTGCGCGTAGTTGCCCGAGACCTGAATCGCCTTGTTGATCTGCAACACCGACGCTTCGTTATAGGCGGTGCGCGTACCGGCCAGATCGAAGTTGTTGCCGACGACCAGATTACCGCCATTGAAACGCACGTCGGCATTGGTACTGACAATGGTGCCGCCGTAGGTCGGGCCGAAGCTCGTGATCGTACCGAACGTGCCATCGGTCGCACCGGCGATACGCAGGTCGTTCGGCGAACGGTTGATGATCCAGCCCGCAATCGTGCCTGCGTTATTGATCTGGCCGATGGAGGAAGTGGCGCTCTGATTCGAAATCGCACCGCCCAACCCGGTGATCGTGCCGCCCGCCAGGTTGTTGATGGTGCCGATCGAGGCGGCGTTGAAAATTCCGTAATAGCCCGCCGTGAGCGTTCCGGCATTGTTGATCGCGCCGATCGTTCCGGCGTAGGACGTGGCGTTGGCACTTGTCCAGTCGTTGACGATACCCGACGAATAGGCGGCATCCGTGCCCGTGAAGCGGCCACCGGCGAGGTTGTTGATCGTGCCGATCGTGCCGCCGTAGTTGCTCAGTCCGGCAAAGGTGCCCACCACGGAACCGCTGTTGGTAAATGTATCGAGCGTCGAGCGCGGTGTCGGGTTACCCGACGCTACGACCATGGCACCTGTGTAACCGGTAATCAGGCCGCTGTTGTCGATCGAACCGATCTGTCCGGTACTCCAGACGCCCACACCGTTCGAGAGCGTGGACGTCGACGTGATGGTGCCCGTATTCAGCAGATTCGTCAGCGCGCCGGTGTTCGCGATACCGAGTCGACCACCGGTAATCTGCCCGCTGTTTTCAAGACGCGTAATCGCCGTCACGCTATTCACGCCCGCCATATTGTCGGAGAGCAGCGTGTTCTTGTTGACGAGAGTACCGATCACACCCCCGTTGTAGATGGCCGAGTCAGTCGCGCCGGTCGCATGCACCTGACCGTTGTTCTCGACCTTACCGATGCTGCCGCCATTGGTACCGATCGACAGCGCGGACGTGCCCGTGAGCGTGCCGTTATTCGTGAGGGAACCAAGCGAGCCGTTGATCGAGCCGAAGGTCGTGCCGGTGATCGTCAGGTTCGCACCGTCGTAGGCCCAGTCGGGTGCGCCGCTGACAGCAACACCCGGCGAAAGCGGCGTCGTACCCGCGATAGTGCCGATATCGGCCGGTGCGAAGATCGTCACGACGAGATCGGTATTGCTACCGTTGCCGACCTTCGCGCCGCTCGCTGCGAGCGACGGGTAGCCGTTCACGGCATAGCGCAGCGTGCCTTCGTTGTAGATGGCGGCACCGGCGGTGTCGATCACCACATAGCGCTGACCTGCCGCGAAGTTGTAGCCCAGCGATTGCAGTGCAATCGACGAACCGGGCGCAATGTAGGTGTTGCCCGAGACGAGCAGACGGCCGTAGCCGACATCCGTGGCGAAGTTGCCCGTGGCGAGCGCCCCGTTGGCGACACCGATCTGCAAGGTGCCGTCGGCGCCCTGCGAATAGTGACCAGCCACGCGCAACACGTTGTTGACCTGAACCACGGACGAATCGTTATACGCCGTGCGGGTGTTGGCGAGATCGAAGTGATCGTCGATTACCAACTTTCCCCCGTTGAAGTGAACGTCGGCGTTGGTGCTCACGATGGTGCCGGAGTATGTAGGACCGAAACCTGTCAACGTGCCGAAGGTGCCATCCGTCGCGCCGCTGATGTACAGATTGTTCGGGGAGCGGTTGATGATCCAACCGGCAATCGTGCCCGAATTGTTGATCTGACCGATTGAGGAGGTCGGCTGCTGATTCGAGATAGCGCCGCCAAGTCCCGTGATCACCCCCCCGGCAAGATTGTTGATCGTGCCGATGGCATTGGAGTTATAGAAGCCATAGTAGCCGCCCGAAATCGTACCGGCGTTGTTGACCTGCCCGATCGTGCCCCCGTTGACCACCGCTTCGACGTTGACCGAAGCGCCTCCGAGCGCAAGAATCTGGCCACCGGCCTGATTCTCGAGCAGGCCCAGGTAGGCGTTGGCGTTCACCACGCCCTGGGTCGAGCCCGCAATCGTCCCGCTGTTGATCAGCATATCGAGCGTCGGGTTCGCAGAACCGGACTTCGTCGACACGACGGCGTAGTCGCCGGAGATCAGACCTGTGTTGGTCAGTGTCCCCATCTGCGCCGAATTCAGGACGCCGTAACCATTGCCGGCCCTGATCGTGCCCGAGTTGAGCGCCGACGTCAGGACGTTACTGTTGTTCAGCCCCTGCGATGCTCCCGTGATCGTGCCGCTGTTCTCGAAGCGCGTCAGCGTGCCGCCATTGCTCACGCCACCGTAAACCGCCGTGGACACCGACCCGCGATTGACGAGCGTGCCGATCGTGCCGCCGTTGTAGAGACCCGAGCTGCCCGACCCGGTCGCCGCGATCACGCCATTGTTTTCCAATAGGCCTATGTTGCCTGCTGCGGATGTCGACAATGCGTACGCGCCGGTCAGCGTGCCTGAGTTCGTCAACGTACCCACGCCGCCTGTGATCGTCGCGAACGAGGTGCCGGTGACCGACAGATTCGTGCCGTCAAAGCTCCAGTTCGGCCCGGAGCCTGACGGTGTACCGGCCACAAGCGCGGTCGTGGCATCCATCGCGCCGACGTAAGGCGCCGTCACGGTCACAACCAGAGACTGATGGCCTCCGCCGAAAACACTTGTGCCTGTGCCCGAGAGTTGCGCGGCGCCGTTCACGACATAGCGCAAGGTACCTTCGTTATAGGTAGCGCCCCCCGCCGTATCGAGCACGACGAAGCGCTGTCCCGCCGCAAAGTTGTAGCCGAGCGACTGCAACGCGATGGTCGACCCCGACGCAATAGTGGTCGCGCCCGTGACCACCAGACGGCCGTAGCCGCTATCGGTACCGATATTGCCCGTGGTGGCCGCGCCCCCGGCCACGCCAATTTGCAACGTGCCGTTGGCACCCTGTGAATAGTTGCCGACAATGCGAATCGGCCGATTGACCTGCAGGACAGACGAATCGTTGAACGCCGTGTGCACGAGGGCCAGTTCAATGCCGTCGTTAAGTAGAAGATTGCCGCCATTGAAATGCACGTCGGACTCGGAACTCGTCAGCGTGCCGACGGCGCCCCCCAGACCCGTCAGCGTACCAAATGCCGCATTCGACGCGCCCGCAATCGACAGGGGTTGCGTGCCCACATGGGTGATGTCGCCAGCGATCGTGCCTGCGTTATTGATTTGGAAGAGAGCAGCGCCCTCCACCTCGTTCGTAATCGCCGCGAGCGTCCCCGTAATCACGCCGCTCGCGAAATTATTGATAGTGCCGATCGTGCCGGTGTTAGATATACCGTAGGCGCCGGAAATCGTGCCGGCGTTGTTGACGGTGCCGATCGTGCCGCTAACGAATGACGAGCTGACCGTCACGCCCTGGTTATTGATGCCGGTGCCGAAATCGCTCGACGAGCCGACGATCTGCCCGCCAGCAAGATTGTCGATGGTTGTGATCGACGAGCCTCGGTTCACAATACCGTACTCGGTACCGACGATGGTACCGCTGTTGGTCAGGGCCGCGATCTGAGGATTCGGAACACCCGTGTTGACGGCAGCAACGCCGAAGATGCCGGAAATTCGCCCACTGTTGTTCAGCGTCCCGAGCGTGGCCGTATTCAATACGCCATAGCCCGCGCTCGCCGCGATCGATCCGGTATTGACGACGGACAACATTGTGCCGCTGTTGTTCAGACCTTGCGCGAAGCCATTGATCGTGCCGTCGTTCTCCAATCGAAGCATCAGTCCGCCGTTGCCGATACCGGCGAACGTACCCGTCGTCACGGTTCCACGATTGACGAGCGTGCCGATAGTGCCACTGTTGTATGACCCCGAACTATTGCCCGTAACGTTGATGGATCCATTGTTTTCGACGCGGTTCACGTCAGCCGTCGAAGAGAACGACAGCGCGTAGGTGCCACTGAGCGTACCCGCATTCGAAATGGTGCCCAGAGCGCCCGTAATGGTGGCAAACGTTGTGCCCGAGATCGTGAGGTTCGTGCCGTCGAATTGCCATGCTGGCAATGAACCCGTGTCGGGGTAACCGGCATAGAGCGGTGTCAAGCCGTCCATCGTGGCGACCGGATTTGCCGGGGCCGCTAACGCCGAGCCGACACTCACCGATGCGACGGCAAACGCAGCCAACGCCGTCTTGCGCGCACGTCGGCGATCTACTGATCGGGACTTCCCCCCCCGTCCACTGGCAACTTCGGACGCCACCTGATACATGCCCAGACTTGCGCTCCAGACTACGCGATAGATGTGATTCATTCGATTCCCCAGATTACGTTTTTATCAATGCATGAATGCGTAAGTTCGGCACCGCTTTCCAGAGATTTCGCGCACGCAGACGCTGGCACTTCGCAACATGCGCGAAGTCCTCCGTGATTGAAACGGCAGGTTTTTGGCGAAAGGAGGAAAGCGGGAAAGCGGGGAGCGATTAACGGGGACCACGCCCCTGTTTCACCAAGGGGGGAAATGATCCGATTCGCCAGACAGGCGAGAAGGTGGCGCGGCCTTTGCGTGGCCCGTGCGCGTCAATCCGGCGAGAAGCGATACGAAACATTCGGACTACCCCGTTGTTATTGTCGAAAGCGTTGCGCCTTTTATTTCTGATTATTTTTTATCGAACGAATACTTCCACACGCTTACACGACTGTCAATCGATAATCAATGAAACATCCTAACCCTATGAATTTGTTTTGTTTTTATATATGAGAAAGATCGCATCGACACTCAAGAGGGCTCGCATGATGCACCGCCGCCAAAAGAATATGGCGGCTCACTCGCGTGATGCCGCCATCAATCCATGAATTCACTCTGTAGACCGATAAAACCTTACATAAAACTTACTGCGCCGCCGGAATAAACTGATTCGTATAAAGCGACTCCACTGGCTGCGCAGAACGGACGACCTTTTTGTCGACATATGAGTTCTGCACGTGCGACACGATAGCCGGGTCGAACTCGCCCGGGCGCAAACGGCTCGGGAACACATACTTCGCGTAGTAAGTCAGCACCTTCGTCACGAAATCGAGTTTGTCGGCATAAGACGGCACCGCGCTCACGTAAGCTTTGGACGCCGCCACCGGATCCGCCTCGATTTCGGTCATGGCTTTCATCGTCGCCCGGACGAATTTGGCGATCGTCTGCGGATCGGACGCAATTTTCTTGTCCGACGCAATGATTGCCTGCCCCATGCCGGGTGTCAGCTGATCGGTCGGCCGGTAATGCACCTTGACACCGGTCTCCTCCACGCGCGCGCCCCACTCCGGCGTGCCCACCAGACCATCGGAGCGACCGCTCGCCACGTCCTGCCACACCCCGTTCGGTCCACCCGCGTAAATCGTCACGTCGCTCTTGCTCAACTTGCCCGCCGCCAGAATGCCAAGCGTGACGTAGTACGACGTGTCCTCGTACGACATGACGGACAACGTCTTGCCCTTGAGGTCGCTCGCCTGCGCGATGTTGCGATCCGCGCGTGTGATGAACTGATGCAGCGGGTGCCCGCCAAGCAACGCCACACCCTTCACGTTGACGCCGTTGCTGCGTAGCACGATCGGGGTATCGCCGAGCGCGTCGCCAATATCGCCGTTGCCCGCCGCCAGTTGCTTGCCCACGGCCGCACCACCATGCACGGCAATCCACCGAATCTTCAACCCCTCCTGCGCGTAGTAGCCCTTGCTCTGCGCAAGCATGAACGGCGCAAAAGCCAGTTCACCGGGCGGCGCCGCCAGCAGGAATGTCACTTCCTTGAGCGGCGCCGTGCCCTGCGCCTGCGCCGACCACGCGCTCAACCCAAGCAGCCCGACCACGCAGGCCTCGCGACACAACCGCCAACCCGCTGCCATCCAACCCTTGCCACCCTTCCAAGCCGTCCAATCGCCTCGCTTCATGTTGCGCTTTACGTTCACCTTGTCCTCGCGTAGTTGAAGTCCTGTTTCGGATAAATCCCCGCACTGCCTCACACCTCACACCACAGGCGACGCCTTCCGACCGTTTGCGCGCCCTTTGCCTGCCTTTTGCCTGCCTTTTGCCTGCCTTTTGCACGCCTTTTGCACGCCTTTTGCACGCCGTGCGCTCCGCACTCGCCCACCACTCACATCAGACAGGCCATGCCCTGCTATGCCTCGCGCGCCTGCTTGTCCTGCGTCTCACCCGCGCCGTGCACGGTAAAGAACTTCGCGCCGCGCATCTTCTGGCCGACGGCCTGCTCGTAGGCTTCGCGCACGTCGTCCGGTTGCCCCGCTTGCCCCAGAAAATCATGCAAGTAGGGCCCGAGCAGCGGATGCGCCGACAACGCCTCGCGTGTAAGCCCAGTGAGCATTTCCTCCCGACACGCGGAGGGCAGAAACACGCGCTCGTTTTTCGCGGGATCGGTAATCAGCCCCTTGGGCGTTGCCCCGCCGGCGACCGCTTCCAGTTCCTCGAAGAACCGGCGACGCAGCATCACAACGCCTCGGTCGCTCGCGCCAAGCGTCTCTTTGGTCCGGTCGGTGATGCGCCCCTGACCGACCCACGCCGCGAAGTCCTGATTCGCGACGTGCGACGTGATCCAGTCGCCGTTGTCGTCGTAAAGCGGGCCATACCACGTCGGAATGCGAGACTGGACGTAAGGCTCCTGCTCCTTCGGCACGCGATTGAAGACCCAAAATACCGACAGCGTGTTCTCGTCGTCGATGGGCACGCGCCATTCGAAGTGGTGGCCCAGATAAAAGCCGTTCGGCCACAACGTCACGCGCCCGACCGTCCACATCACGTTGTCCTCGGTCTCCGCTGCGCGCAAACGCTTGTAGACGAAGCCATGTTCGAATTCCTCGTACGCGGTCTTCAGATGCGTGGGGACATAGCCCGCCTCGGCGTCCTGCTGACGCGCGGTCCAGTTGTTGTGCGTCCACTCGAAATGCACCGGGTCGATCGAGTTTTCCTGGCACTGGAACCAGTTGCAGGGAATCTCGGCCATGACGACCTGTGCAAAGCCATGCTCGTAGCTGAAGGGCTCCCAGTCGGGCAGTTCGGGGGCCGGCAGCGGCCCCATGTAGGCCCACAGCAGGCCGGCCTTCGGGCGGACTTCATAAGCGGTAATGCGTGTCTTCTGACGCAGGCGCGCCGAGGGATCGACGATCTCTTCGAAGGGTTGATGCGTGCAGGCGCCGTCGCGGCCGAACTCCCAGCCGTGGTACGCACAGCGCAACCCGCATTGCTCCACGATGCCGAAGGCCAGATCGGCGTTGCGATGCGGACAACGCCGCTGCACCAGCCCGTAGTTGCCGGAAAGATCCTTGTAGAGCACGAGGTCTTCGCCAAACAGGCGAATCGGGCGCACCGTCTTGTCGTCGAATTCCGAGACGCCGGCAATCGGATGCCAGTAGCGCCGCAAGTAATCGCCCATCGGTGTGCCGGGGCCGACTTCGGTGAGGAGTTTGTTCTTTTCTTGACTGAGCATGATCGGTTCGCCTGAGACTGGGGAATGCGATGATTTTTGATCGCAAGACGCGCGCAAGGAACTACCGCAAAATTCAATTGAGTTGCCGTTCGTCTCAACCGTATGCGCCCGCACCGGTTCGATCCCCATGCGGGCGGCAGCCCCCACAAGAACGAGCGAGACGCCATGGATCAACTAAGCGAAGTGCTGGCGGATGTGCACGCCACAGCCGTCGTCACCGGCCATTTCACGCTGCACGCCCCGTGGGCGTTCGATAAGGAGGCCGTACAGGGCATTCCCTTCCGGATCTGTCGCGGGGCGTCGTGCTGGCTGCACGTCGAAGGAGAGGCGCCGGTGCTGGTGCGCGAGGGCGATGTCGTTCTGCTGCCGCACGGCAGTGCGCATCGGATGTCCAGCACACCGGACGTCCCGGCGGTGCCGTTCAACGACTTGCTGGCCGAGCGCGGCATCACGCCGCGCTCCGACACGCCGCTGGCCATGGTCGTCGGGGCCGAGGGACCGACGTGCGAGCTGCACACGGCGATCGTGGGGTTCGCATCGGCGCACCGCCACCCGATCTTCGCGATCCTTCCCGCCGTGATTCACATACGACAGGACGACCCGGCCGTCGCCCCGTGGTTGAAAGCGACGTTGCAGAACTTCATCGAAGAGTCGATGGAATGCAAACCCGGCTGGATGATCGCCGCCGCGCGACTGTCGGACGTGCTGTGTGTCCAGATGGTGCGCGCGCACGTCCTGCAAAACGAACGCGTAGGCGCGCACTGGCTCAAGGGGTTGCTGGACAAGCAAGTGGGCCGCGCGGTGCTCGCGATCCATCGCGACCCGGCCGCGCCTTGGGATGTGCGCCAGTTGGCCGAGCTGGCCGGCATGTCACGCTCGCGTTTCGTCGCGCGCTTCACCGCGCTCGTGGGCACCGCTCCGATGACGCATCTGAGCGGCGTGCGCATGCATCTGGCCGCCGAGGCATTGACCACGCGTACCCTGCGCGTGGCCGAAGTGGCGGATAAAGTGGGCTACACCTCGGAGAAAGCCTTCTCGCGCGCGTTCAAACGCTGGTGCGGGGACACACCCAGCGCGTTCGGGCAGCGCACCCGCGACCTGCTCGACAGCAACGCTCACTGACGCCGGACTGCGCACAGCGAGGCAGCGAGGCAACGACGAGGCGGCGAGGTGGCGAGGTGGCGCGGCGGCGCGGTGACGGTGGCGACGCCCGCGCCATCATGCCGCCACCTCTCCTCCGAGCAAGCTCGCCGGGCTTCGGCTACACTCGCCGAACGCCCCGAAGCGCTCTCTTCCACCCAAGGCCATTCTCCGGCCCATCCCACGACAGGAAAATTTTCATGAGTACCCAAATCGAAACCATCGCCGTCAATCGTATCGACGGCACGGCAGCCACGCTCGGCGAGTATGCCGGCAAAGTACGACTGGTCGTGAACGTCGCCTCGAAGTGCGGTCTCACGCCGCAATACGAAGGGCTCGAGCGTCTGTACGAGGACAAGCGTGCCGCCGGGCTCGAAGTGCTGGCATTCCCCGCGAACAACTTCAAGGGGCAGGAGCCGGGCACGGATGCCGAAATCCTCGACTTCTGCACCACGCAGTACAACGTCACCTTCCCGCTGTTTGCCAAGATTTCCGTGCTGGGCGACGATCGTCACCCGCTCTACAGCGCACTCGTCGACGCCAAGCCGGAAGCGACCGGTGAAGGCCCGTTCCGCGAGCGCCTGAAGGGCTTCGGCGTCGAGCGTGACAATCCCGCCGACGTGCTGTGGAATTTCGAGAAGTTCCTGATCGGCCGCAACGGTCAGGTCGTGGGCCGTTTCTCGCCGGACGTGAAGGCCGACGATCCGCGCCTGCTCGCCGCCATCGACGCCGAACTCGCGAAGTAAATACACAACGTCTTGCCGCCGCGCGACATGCAAAAGGGGGCAATGCGCTACGCTCATAACGCATGCCCCCTCGTGCCGCGCCGCTCCCCCCGGAGACGGCGCGCTCGCTACAACGCTTGCGCAGACGCGTGCCGCGACTTTGAATTGCGCTGACTCAGCGCTTGGCCGTGTCGGTCATGAACTTGCCGCTCGGCGCTTCTCCGCCCTTCTTCTGGCGACGCGTGTTGCCATCCAGTCCACCATCGACCGCCCATTCCGCAAACACCGTGGGCCCCGGCTCGAAGTCGCGCGGCTGCCATTCGGGTGTGAGGATGTCTTCGTCCGCGTAATACTCGATGAGCGCGCCGCACGGGTTCTTGAAGTACCAGAAATACGCCGATGAGATCGGGTGACGCCCCGGCCCCAGTTGCGTCTCCCAGCCGCAGCGGTCGATATGCATGCCGCCGCCGAACACCTCGTGAATGTCGCGCACCGTGAACGCCACATGGTTGAGGCCGCGCTTGCCGTTGGGCAGCGCCAGCAGGAACAGGTCGTGGTGACCGCCGTGCGGTGCGCAGCGCATGAATGCGCCACGGTCCGGATAACGATCCGACAGCTCGAAGCCGAGTTTTTCCTCATAGAACTTCTGCGTCGCGGCCAGCGCATTCGTGAAGAACACGACGTGACCGACCTCGATGGGTTGCGCACGCTCGTACACCGGGCTCGGCGTGTTCACGCGCTGCGCCGGCAGTCCCCACGGGTTGGTGGGCGCGCCCTGCACGTCCACCGCGCGTTTGGTCGTGACTTCGACGCGCACCGCCAGGCCGTTCGGATCGATGCAGCCAGTCGCACCGTCCTGGAAGAAATAGCCCGGCTGCCCTGCCAGACGGTCGGCAATGGCCGCGACTTCCTCGGCCGTCGTCACGCCCCACGTGACTTCGCGCAGCGTCGGTCCGTCTTCCATGGCAGGCGGCAGCGACGGATCGTCGTGACGCACGGCCAGCACGCGGCAACCGTTGAGCGTTTCGAAACGCGCACCGTTGGCGTCGAGCGCGACTTCGGTCAGGCCCCAGTCGGCGAGAAACCGACGGCAGGTGTCGAGGTCCGTGACCCCGTAAGTGATTTGTTCGATGCCAAGAATCGTCATGACAGTCTCGGGTGTCTCGGGTAATGGGTTCGGGTCGGGCGATCAAAGATCCAGCGTCAGACGGTCGCCTTTGCAACCCGACACACAAATCATCATCACTTTGTTCGACGCACGCTCGGACGCGCTCAGCACCGAGTCGCGATGATCTGGACAGCCTTCGAGCACGCGTGTCTCGCACGCACCGCACACGCCTTCCATGCAGCTGTGCTCGGCGTCGACGCCTGCGGCGATCAGCGTGTCGAGCAACGTCGCACCGGCAGGCACGGCGACCTCCCGGCCCGACTTCGCCAGCGTCACGACATAGCCCTCCGACGTCGCCGGCGGGGGCGCGTCGGGCGCTGCGGCAAAACGTTCGATGTGAACGTTCGCGATTCCCACGTCGGCACAAGCCGCTTCGAAGGCGTCGAGCATCACGCCCGGGCCGCAGCAGTACGCATGCGTGCCAGCGGGTTGATCCGCCAGAAACGCCGCGAGCGACGCCGGCTTGCCGTCGTGCTGATCGTCGAAGTGGTACGTAATGTCGCCACCCAGCGCATTCAACTCCTCCACGAATGCGGCCTGAGGCGACGTGCGCGCGCAGTACATCAACTTGACGCTGCGCCCCAGCGAACGCAGACGGCGATACATGCACAGAATCGGCGTGACACCGATGCCGCCCGCGACCAGCACCGTGTGCTGTGCCGTTTCGTCGAGTTCGAAGTGATTGCGCGGCGCGGAGATGTCCAGTGTCATGCCGACACGGAAGTTGTCGTGAATGAAACGCGAGCCACCGCGACTCTTCGGGTCCGCCAGAATGCCGAGCACGTAGCGATTCGGCTCGCCCGGCGCATTGACGAGCGAGTAGCTGCGCACCAGCCCGCTCGGCAAATGCAGATCGATGTGCGCGCCGGGCGTGAAGTCCGGAAACGGTGCGCTGCCCGCCACAGGCACGAGTTCGATGCTCATGATGCCTGCCGCTTCATAGCGAAGCGTGCGCACCATTGCCGACAGGTTTGACTTGCTCATAACGCCGCTCTCTGATGTTGCTGATTTTCCTGATGTCCGCGCCGCTCACGCCGCGGACAGATCGATGTCGAGACGCGCAAATGCCTCGATCTCCACGCGCAGTTCCGGAAACACCAGACCGCTTACCTGCACGAGCGTGGAGCACGGATACGCACCGCCGTTTGCCGCCACGTCCGCAAAGAACTCGCGGCGTGCACGACCGACTTCGTCCTTGTCGGCAATGTCGGTCACGTACACCACCAGCTTGTAGACGTTGGCGAGGCTACCGCCCCCGGCTTCGACCAGCGCGCGGATCTTGCCCAGCACCACCAGCGTCTGCTCGTAGGTCGTCAGCGGTTTTTGCGCGTCGCGCGTCGCGGGATGGGCCGTCATGCCCGACATCAGGATTTCATTGCCGAAGCGAATGCCGTTGGTCCACGTTGCGGTGCCCAGATCCGGCACCGCCTGCGCACGGATGCGTTCGGCCTTGATGGGGGATTCGATCTGCATCGCCTGTCCTGTCTCGTCAATTGGCACGGCTTAGGCCTTGCCCTGTTGCATGCGTTCGAGCTCCGCCTTCGCCAGATTCTTCAGGTGGCGACGCAAACGCACGATGCCCATGTCGTGCTGATACAGGTGCTCGTGCTGGTTGGCATCCGGCTCCATGTCTTCGAGCATCACGCGGTCCTGTTCCAGCACGGCCCAGTGGCGCGCTTCGAGACGGTTGCGATACAGGAAGCGCCACGTGTCGCGCTGCCAGCCGTCGAGCTTGCGGCAGCGCCAGTGGAACACGGCGGCCAGCGTGGGCGAGATCGGCGTGTAGCTGCCCACGATGACGAAGTTGCCCCCCGGGCCACCGGTCTTCGGGTACGGAATCTCCAGACGCATCCAGTGCGTACCGGTGTCCGCCCACTCGGTCCAGTCGAAGTTCACGTCGCGCTGGCCTTCCTTCTCGAAGACGAAGCCACGGTCGGTATCGCGAATACGGAATGCGGCGGTGTTGTCGCCTTCGGCCATCGAGTGCGACTGCTTGTGCAGGTACGTGCCGTGCATGGGGTCCATCACGTTATCGAGCACGTAACGATAGTCGCCCTTCCACTCCGTGTAGCACAGGAACGACGAGAACTCGCCGTCGGCGTCGAGCTCCGCCGGCAGCACGAGCGGCGGCGGCGTGTCGATGTTCTCGGTCGCGTTGTACAGCCAGACGGCGTCGTTGCGCTCGATGATGTGATACGCCTGCGTCGGGCGCGAGCCTTCGAGCTTGCAGCCCGGGCTACCCGGCACGCGCGTGACCGTGCCGTCGCAGCGCACTTGCACGCCGTGATAGCCGCAGGCGATGCGATCGCCCATCACGATGCCTTTCGACAGCGGCGCGCCACGGTGCGGACAATGGTCGTCGAGCGCGTGCACCTTGTTGTCCTGATCGCGCCAGAACACCAGCTTCTTGCCCAGACGGCGCAGCGAGACAGGCTCACGGCCGATCATGTGCGACGGGCAAATCGGGTACCAAAGGTTCTTCAGGCCGCGCTCGAGAATGGCGTCGGCAGTGAGAATGGGCTGTTGCGTTGTCATGGGGGACCTCTCTAACCTCTGTATCGCGTTCGTCGCTCACGCGTGACGGCGAGCGGCGAGCGCGTTATGTGGTGTTTTTACTCTTCGGCCAGCTTGGCGATCTGTGCTTTGTAGACCTCTTCGGTCCACACTTCGCCTTCCTGTGGGCCGGGGCCGGTGCGATTCAGATAGGCCACGAGACCTGCCAGATCGTACGTGCCGGCCGCGTAGGCGCGCTCGATGGCGTCGCCCAGCAGGCTTTCGTACTGCGTCGGCTCATGGCGACGCGCTTGATGTGGTTCCAGATAACGGTCCATTATTTCCCTCCGTTGCGAACCCGTTCGCGAATGCGCGCGTGCACGGGAACAAAGTCGTAAGTCGGATAGCATTCGGTGCGGAACACGCCCCACGCCGAACGCTCCAGCTCCACATTCACTACTGGCAGCAGATGCGGCGGCAGCTCCAGCGTGACGATCTGGCCGAAGCCCATCGCCACCGTCCACGACACCACTTTCACGCCGGCGGGCGGGAATCGCTCCCACCACTCGGCGGCCTTCAGACGCTCCTGAAAATCGTCGAGATTGTTCGACTGATCGTGACGCAGGAACACCGTCAGCAACAGGGTTTCGGGTTGGGCGGCGCCCGGTGTGGTCTCACTCATCACGCACCCCGCCTTATTGCACGAACTGGTTGGTGAACAGATCGTCCACCTTCGACTTCTCGCGGATGACCTTCTCCTGCGCGTAGAAGTCCTGCAGCTTGGTCACACGTGCCGGATCGAACGCGCCCAGGCGCTGCTGCCCCGGATACACATTGCGGGCGTAGTACGTGAGGATCTTCTCGATCTCGGCTTCCTTGCCCTTGTACCCCGGCACGGTCGCGCAGTATTCCTTCGCGGCACCTGCCGGATCACGCATGATTTCCGCCACCGACTTGACCGTTGCACGCACGAACTTGCGGATCATCTCCGGCTTCTCGGCAATGGTCTTGTCGGACGCCAGAATCGCCTGCGCCATGCCCGGGAAGTACTTGTCGGTCGACGTCATGGTGATCTTCACCCCGGCGTCTTCGATGTTCTGCGCCCACTCCGGCGTGCCGACCATCACTTCGGCCTTGCCGGTCGCCACTTGCTGCCACACGCCGGCCGGACCTGCGCCCTGGATACGCGCGTCGTTACGCGTGAGACCGGCCGATGCCAGCAGACCCAGCGTTGCGTAAAAGCCCGTGTCCTGATACGCCAGCACGGTGATCGTCTTGCCCTTCAGATCGGCGGGCGACTTGATGTTCGCGTCATCGCGCACGACAAGCTGGTGCAGCGTGCGACCGCCCAGCAGCGCCACCCCCTTGATGGGAATGCCGTTCGGGCGCAGCACGATCGGCGTGTCGCCGAGGCCCCCACCCAGATCGCCATTGCCCGAGGCGAGCTGCTTGCCGACATCGGCGCCGCCCTGCACCGTCAGCCAACGCACCGACAGGCCTTCGGCAGCGTAGTAGCCCTTCTTCTCGGCCAGCATCAGCGGCGCGAACGCCGGCAGGTTCGCCGGGGCCGGCAGCAGATAGGTGATCTGCTGTTGCGCGGCCGGCTGCGCCATGACCGGCGCGGCCACGCTCGTGAGTCCGGCCACGGCGCACAGGCCAGCCGTCAGGAAGGCGCGACGCGCCAACGATGCACGGAAAATCGACAACATATCTTTGCCTCGCTCAAGTTTCGGATGACCGCGATGCCCCGTGCATCGCGGCTTGCCACATTCGCTTCACAGTCGCTTAACACTCGCCCCCACGCTCGCCGCACGCGCGGCAGAGCATGCGCTGGCGTCAGACCTGCCCCGCCCAGGCGAGCGGGTTATCGTTCATGCCCCAGTACAGGCTCTTCTGGTTGGTGTACTCCAGCAGTCCCAGACGTCCCTTCTCGCGCCCCATGCCGCTCTCCTTCCAACCGCCGAACGGCGTCGAGATCGAGAACTGCTTGTAGGTGTTGATCCAGACGGTGCCGGTCTCCAGCGCGCGGCCCATGCGCCAGGCGCGTTTGTAGTCGCGGGTCCAGATCCCGGCCGCCAGTCCATAGACGCTGTCGTTGGCCTCGCGCAGCAGGTCGTCTTCGTTCTCGAACGGCAGCACCGCGAGCACCGGCCCGAAGATTTCCTCCTGCACCATGCGCGCCTGATTCGTCAGGCCTGCGATGATCGTCGGTTGATAGAAGTAGCCCTTCTCGCGGCCATCGCCCACCGGGCGCTCACCGCCGCACAGCAGGCGACCGCCCTCGTCCAGACCGATCGCGACATAGCGCTCGATGGACTCGCGATGCGCCGACGTCACGAGCGGTCCCATCTGCGTGTCCTCGCGCAGCGGATCCCCCACCCGCAATTGCTTCGCGCCTGCGACGAGACGTTCGACGAACGTGTCGAAGATCTTCCTGTGCACGAACAGACGCGAGCCTGCAATGCACGATTCGCCCGACGAACTGAAGATGCCGTACAGCACACCCGCGACGGCGTGGCCGATGTCCGCATCTTCGAACACGATGGTCGGCGACTTGCCGCCGAGTTCGAGCGAGACCGGCATGAGCTTCTCCGCTGCCAGACGTGCGATGCCGCGACCGACTTCGGTGCCGCCGGTGAATGCGACCTTCTTGACCTTGGGGTGACGCACCAGAATGTCGCCGATCACCGAGCCCTTGCCCGGCAGCACCGAGAGCACGCCGCGCGGCACACCGGCGGCTTCGCAGATGCGGCCGAGTTCGAGCGAGGCGAGCGGCGTGACTTCCGCCGGCTTGAGCACCACGGCGTTGCCCGCAGCCAGTGCGGGCGCGAGCTTCTGCGCGTCGGAGGCGATGGGCGAGTTCCACGGCGTGATCGCCGCGATCACACCCAACGGCTCGTGCACGCTCATCGTCAGGTAGTCGCCGCGCGAGGGCGTGAGCGTCTGCTCCAGCGTCTCCAGGCACGAGGCGAAATAGCGGAACGTACCCGCCGCGCTCGCCACGAGGGCGCGCGTCTCGCTGATCGGCTTGCCGTTGTCGCGACGTTGCAGATGCGCGAGCGCTTCGGCGCGTTGCGTAATGCCGTCGGCCACGCGGTGCAGCACGGCCGCGCGCTGATGCGGTTTGAGACCGGCCCAGTCGGCACGTCGCCACGCCGCGTCGGCCGCTTCGACGGCTTCGACAGCGTCGTCGGCGCCGGCAGCGGCGATCTCGGCGTTCACGCTTTCGTCCGCCGGGTACAGGCTTTCATAGCGTTTGCCGGTGCCGGCGCGCCATTCGCCGCCGACCAGAATGTCGCTCGAAAACCCTTGCAGCAAATCTTGATGGCTCATGAGGCTCTTCCTGCTAAATCACACAGTTCGCGACGCGGTTGCGCAATGCGCGAATGGCCGAATACGCGGTCAATGCCGACGTCTTGGGGTTGTCGGGCAACGGCTTGCCGCACATCTCCAGCGACATCTCGCCGAACGCGCCGCGCGCGGCGATGTGGTGCACGTTGCGCGCGGTCGCCGGGTCGGCGATCAGACGCACGCGTGTTGCGTCGAGTCCGAGGCCCGCAATCGCCACGGTCGCCGCCACGTTGGCGTTCTTGGGGTACAGCCGCGCCGCGTCGCGCGCACTGCCTTCGAAGATCACCGTGGCAGTGGTGAGCGTCGCGAGGTCGCACACCTGCTCGGCGGGCGTGCCCTGCCAGCCCATCGGCGGCTTGCGGCCCGTGTACAGCACTTCGTCGAGGCCACCTTCGCGGGCTGCGGCAATGGCGTCGATGCCGCCGATCGCGCCCGAGAGCAGCGTGACGGTCGATGCGCCGTCCTTCGCCGCTTGCTCCAGCGCGGCGAGCAACTCGGAATCCGAGAGCGCGCCGATCGACGCGACCGCGCAGTCCACGCCCGACTTGAGCAGGGGCACCACGTGGCCCGACAGCGCGCTGTGGCCTGCGCACTCCAGCACGAAGTCCGGACGGCTCGTGAGCGCCTGCGCCGAGGACACCACTTCGGTGCCTGCGCGCACGCTGCTGCGCACCCGCTCTGCGGCGTCTTCCGGCACGATCACGTGACCGACGCGCAGATACGGATCACTCGCGCATGCCTCGTAGACCTTCGAGCCGATCGCGCCGAAGCCGATCAGCGCGACATCGACGGGACGATGATTCAGTTCATGCATTCGCAGGCTCCCGTACCGGCGGACCGGCGAAATGCGACGCGAAGTTGCCGACCGACAGCATGTCGACTTCGAGCAGCACCGGCCCCTCGTGCGCGACGGCGCGGTTCACGGCCGCTTCCGCCTGATCGATGGACGTGATGCGCTCGTGCTTGAGTTGCAGGCTTGCGCAGAATGCGGCGAAGTCCGGCTGGTGCAGTTGCACGTAATGGCGGCGCCCGCCGTATTGCGCATCCTGAATGTTGCGGATCACGCCGTAGCACTGGTCGTTCATCAGCAGGATCACCACAGGCGCCTTCTCCTGCACGGCCGTGGCGAGTTCGCCGACGTTGACCATGAGGCCGCCATCGCCGCACAGCGCAACGGTCTTCTTCGCGTTGCCCGCGAGCGCCGCGCCGATGCCCATCTGCATGCCCTGCCCGATGCCGCCCCCCAGCGCGTGCACACCGGCGCGCGGCGAGAAGATCTTGAGCAGGCGGTTGCCCCACGTACTGTTCGAGATCGTGACGTCGCGCACCCAGTTGAAGTCGCGACCCAACGCGCCTTGCAGCGCGGCCACGAGCTGGCGATAGGGGCCGAGCCCCTCGGCCACCTGCTTGACGGCAGCGTCGCGCGCGGCCGCCAGATCGGCGTGGAACGCCGGGTCGACCGACAGACGGCCTTGCAGCTTGTCGGCCAGCGCGTTCAGCACTCGGGCGGCATCGCCCTGAATGAACAGGTCGTTGCGGTAGCCACGGTTGTCGGCCAGACCGTCGGCATCCACGCGATACAGCGGGCGCGGCAATCCGAGCTTGTACTTGAGCGTCTCGTTGCCACGCAGACGCGAGCCGACGACCACGATGGCGTCGCACGTCTTGTAGAACTTTTCGACCGTCGGGTGAATGTTGAACGCGCCCAGCGTTGCGGCATGGTCTTCCGGCACGATGCCGCGACCTTGCACGCTCGTCACCACGCCGAAGCCCATGTCGACCAGACGCTTGACGGCAGCTTCCGCCCCGCGTGCGCCGCCACCCAGCCACAGCAGCGGGCGATGGGCCGATGCCAGCTTGTCGGCCAGCGCCGTCACGCGGGCGTCATCGTGCGTGGGCACCGGGATGTGCGGGGCCGCCAGGTCGGCAGGCCAGTCGATTTCGGCGGCCTGAATGTCGATGGGAATCTCGACGCTCACCGGACCGGTCGGCGCGGTGAGTGCCGCACGCACGGCCTCGCGCACGGTCGAGAGCGCCGTGTCGACGCAACGCACGCGATACGCCGCCTTCGAGATCGAGTTGAGCATGCTCAGCTGATCCGGGGCTTCGTGGATGTACGCGAGATCGCGATCGAGGAACTCGGTTTCGATCTGACCCGTGATGTGCAGCACCGGGGTGCCGGCCGTGAGCGCTTCGACCATGGCGCCTGCCGCATTGCCCGCGGCCGTGCCCGTGCTCGTGAACGCCACGCCCAGTCCGCCCGAGACGCGCGACAGGCCGTCGGCCATGTTCAGCGCACCGGCCTCGCCGCGGGCGCCGACGTAACGGATATTGTCACGACGCGCGATGGCGTCGAGGATCGGCATGTTATGGATCGAGATCACGCCGAATGCGGTCTTCACGCCGCACTGTTCGAGGAACGCCGCGATGACTTCGCCGACGGTGGTTTTGTTAGACATGTCTTGCCAAGCCTCCGGAAACATCGATATGGCTGCCCGTCGTGTAGGACGATTGCGGGCTGGCCAGGAAAAAGATCGCTGCGGCCGCCTCTTCAGGCTTGCCCAGACGTTGCAACTGGATTTGCTTCTTGCGCGCGAGTTCGCCGGTCCATTCCTGCCACGTTTTGCTGTCGCCCGCTTCCTGTGCGGCAGCAAAACGACGACGCCACTGGCCCGACTCCACCAGACCGATGAGGATGGAATTGACGCGCACGCCATCGGGCGCAAACTCGCTGGCCATCGAGCGCACGAGGTTCTGGATGCCCGCGCGCGCCGAGGACGTCGCCACCATGTGCGGCTCCGGTTGCAGCGCGAGCAGCGAATTGACGCAGACGATGGCCGCATCTCCGGTCTCGCGCGCGGCGTCGCGCAGCATCGGCAGGCAGGCGCGCGTGGTACGAATCACGCTGAAATACTTCAGTTCGAGTTCTTCGCGCCACGCGTCGTCGGTCGTATCCGCGAACGTCGACACGCGCCCTTGTCCGGCGTTGTTGATCAGCATGTCGAGACGACCGAACTCGCTGCGAATGCGCTCGGCCAGTGCCGCGACGTCGCGCTCTTCGAGCACGTTGCATTGCGCGGCGATGAGACGTGCCTGCGGGTGGCGTTCGCGCAAATGCGCTTCGGCTTGCGCGAGACGCTCGGTGTTGCGCCCGCAGATCGCAACGGCGGCGCCGGCGGCGAGCAGGCGCTCAGCGGTGGCAAGCCCGATGCCGGACGTGCCGCCCGTCACCAGTGCCGCGCGTGCGGAAAGGTCGATCGTGATCATTTCAATCCCAGTGACTTCATGTAGGGGGTGGTCTGGCCGTCGGTGCCGGGCCGGTAATTCAGGCGATGCGAGAGTGCATCCGCCGCTTCGCGCACCTGCCCGATCAGCCCCGCATCGAGCATCGACGCATCGATGTTCGCGCGCGGAATCGTGACGGTGATGGCGGCGCAGATACGCCCGGCGTCGTTGCGCACCGGGGCGCTCACGACACTGATGCCGCGCTCGAACGACGAGGCCGACACGGCGTAGCCACGCTCGGCGTCCTCGCGCACGCGTTCGAACAATTCGTTGAGCGTCTCCGGCGTTTGCGGCGTGAATTTCTCCAGCGTCTTCTCCGGGTACAGCGCCCGCAGTTCCGCGAGCGTCAGATCGCCCATGAGCACGTGGCCGTGCACGGTGGCGTGTGCCGGCAGACGCGTGCCGACGTTCACCTTGATCGAGTTGAACACGCCGGCAACGCTCTGCGCCTTGGCGACAAACACGATGTCGCGACCGTCGCGAATCACGATGTGCGAGGTCAGTTGCGTGGCGTCGCGAAGACGCTCGATGATCGGGATACCCAGGTCGGTCAGTTCCAGCGAACTGAGGTATTCGAAGCCCAGACGCAGCACGGCCACGCCCAGACGGAAATTCTTCTCGCTGCCCGCGCGCTCCAGAAAGCCCATGGCTTCGAGCGTCTGCAACAGACGAAAGACGGTGGTGCGGGGAATGCCCAGGCGCTGCGACAACTCCGGCGCGCTGAACACGGGCTCGCGCGGCGAGAACTGCGTGAGGATGCGCAGGCCGCGCTCCAGCCCCGGCACCAGGTAGCGCGATTCGACAGGCGCCGAATCGGCAACGTCGTCGCTCTCAGCCTGCCCGTCCTGAGGCAGCAACGCCTCGTCTTCCATGCGTTCTGCTTCGAAGTTGGCTACGCGCTTCGGAATCGCCGGTGCCATCTCAACGCTCCCCTGCCGCGACACGGTCGAGCCACGCGCCAAGCGCAGCATTGAGCACGTCCGGCGTTTCGATGTAAGACGCATGTCCCGCGCCTTCGATGATTTGCAGCGGCACACCCGCGACTCGGGCAATCGTCTCGCACGCCGCCGGCGGCGTGATGCCGTCCACGGCACCGACAGCCACCGCGACCGGACCGGCGCCTGCGCTCACGTACTGCGCGAGCTCACCGGCGACGTCGCCGTTCGAGAGCAGATGCGTCGCCTGACGGTAGCCAGCGGGCAACACGCGCGCCATGTTCCATTTCACCCACGCACGCGGCAGGTCCGCAGCGTCGGGCGCGACCAGATTGTCGCTGCGCTCGCGCGCCATGCCGTCCGGCCCGAGCTTGTCGAGCATCGCCAGACGGCTGTCGCGCTTCGATGCGCGCACTTCCGGGTCGGCCTTGCCGTACCCATTGGCCGGCGAGCATAGGAAAAGACCGCGCACGCGTTGCGGCGCGCGGCTGGCAAACTTCGTCGCCATGATCGCGCCAAGCGAATGACCGATCAGGGCAACGCGATCCAGACCCAGCGCGTCGAGCCAGGCTTCGAGCGCATCGGCGTAAGCGTCGGCGTGCGGTTCGGCGTCGGCAACGTTGGACGTCTCGCCATAGCCGGGCGCATCCCACGCGTACCGCGCGGCGTCCAGACCGGCGGCGTCGAGTTGTGCCACCCACGACGCTGCGCCCGAACCGATGCCATGCAGCATCACGACCGGGACATGTGCGTCATGCGCGTCACTCGTGGTCCCGGCGCAGCGATAGCCCACCGTGCCCACGCGCGTGGCGACGGTACGGTACGGGAAGGCGTCGAGGCGCGCTCGCAGCGGCGCGACGACATCGTCGACTGGCACTTCGGACTGAATCGCTTGGGATGACATGGCTTTCCGGCTCTTCGGATTGACGGCTTGACGTCTGATTTCGTGAAATTCCTGCCGGCGCGGCATGCTGGCATGCCGCGCCGGACTTCGTTCCGGCTTACTTCAGGTCGCGCTTGATCTTCGCGAGCGGCGAATCCGGCGGATACGTGGGCGTGACCGGCTTTTGCGAGCCGAGCATCACGCACATCAGTGCGTCTTCGTCGCCGATGTTGATTTCGGTGCGGTACACACCCGGCGGCACCGAGATCAGGTCGCGCTCGCCGAGAATGGCTTCCCACGTCTCACCGTCGCGCTCGCAGATCACCTTCATCTTTCCGCGCATCACGAAGAAGATTTCCTCGACGTCCATGTGGATATGGCTCGGGCCGATGTTGCCGGCCGGAATCACCATCGTGGAGAACGTGAAGTGACCGGCGGGCACCGTGTTGGTGTCCTTGGCGACGCCCGTGCCGCCCGTGCCGACATAGCGCATTTGCGCGCGGCGGTACTTAGGGTCGTAGTCGGCCTGGAACTTGAGCGCGTCCCAGTCGTACTTGCGCGTCGAGAAACGGGCGACACGCGTATCCAGCCATTCGCCGAACGTCTGGCCTTCGGCCTGCGTCCAGCTCTCGACGGCCTGCGGTGTCGCGGTGTTTTTGGCTTCGGCTTGCGCCATGGCGTAACTCCTTGAAGGCATCACAAATGAGATGGGAATGAGAGCGGCTCGTCAGGGCATGACGAAGCCGCCGTTGACCGGCAGCACCTGACCGGTCACGAAACGGGAAGCGTCGGACAGCAGGAACAGCACCGGCCCGATCACGTCGTCGGGCACCTGTGCGCGCGGCAAGGCGCGTCCTTCCAGGTAATGACGATGACGCTCGGCCGGCACATACGCTGTGGCTTCGACCTCGACGAGGCCCGGGGCGATCGCGTTGACGGTGATGCCGTCCGGGCCGAGTTCACGGGCCAGCGAACGCGTCATCGCCATCACTGCGCCTTTGCTCGCCGTGTAGGCGAGCAGGCGCGGCGCGCCCCACAGCGCGGTGTCGGACGCGATGTTCACGACACGGCCCTGCCCGGCAGCACGCAGAAACGGCAACGCCGCCATCGTCATGAGCCACGTGCCGCGCACGTTGACGTTCATCACGGCGTCCCATGTCTCGAGGCTCAGTTCGGTGGCCATCCTGCCGCCCGAATTGGTAATCGCGCCGTTATTGACGAGGCCGTCGATGCCGCCCATCTGTGTGCCGGCGGCCTGCGCGGCGGCTTGGACCGATGCCGGGTCCGACAGATCGACACGCACGAACGACACCGCATGGCCGGCATCGCGCAATTCGGCGGCGAGCGCTTCGCCCGCCTGCGCCGCGATATCGGCAATCGTTACTTGTGCGCCGCGAGCGAGCGCCGCGCGCACGAAGCCTTCGCCGAGGCCGCGAGCACCGCCGGTGATCAGCAGCTTCTTGCCGTCGAGCGGCGCGAGCGTGCTCGCGTCGAGCGGGAGGATGGGCAGTTCGTTCACGATGAATTCCTTCCGACGTCGTGCGCTCAGGCGATGTTCATCGAAGCACGCGGCACGTAATGCAGTGCGCGGCGCTCCAGCCAGACCACGGCGGCGTAGGCGGCGATACCAATGGCCGTCAGACCGGCGATGGCGACAAACACCATGGCGGTATTGCCCTGACCTTCGCCGTACACGAGCAAATAGCCCAGACCGCGGTCACCGCCGACGAGCTCGCCGACAGTCACACCGATCACGGCGAGCGTCGAAGCGATGCGCAGGCCGGCGAACAGCGCCTGCATGGCCGACGGAAACTCGACGAAACGGAAGATCTGCCAGCGACGACCGCACAGCGCGCGCACCAGATTGACCATGTCCGGGTCGACCGAGCGCACCGCGCCCAGCACGTTGATCATCACGGGGAAGAACACGATCAGCACCGCGACGAGGATCTTCGGATAGATCGTGTAGCCCATCCACATCACGAACAGCGGCGCGAAGGCCACCTTCGGCGCGATCTGCAAGGCGAGGATGTACGGCGAGAGCATGGCTTCGGTCGACGGCGACAGCCCGAGGATCACGCCGATCATCACGCCGAGCGCCGAGCCGATCACGAAACCGGCGACCACTTCGAGTGCAGTCACGCCGATATGCAGCCAGAGATTCTCGACCTCGAACATGCGCGCGCCTTCGACCAGGGTCGACGACAATTTCGGCAACACGAACTCGGGCACGCCGAACGCGCTCGGGCCCCACTGCCATACGGCCGCGAAGATCAGCAGCAGCGCAAAGCTGCCGACGGTCAGTTGCGTTTTGGAAAGGGATTTCATAGCGGAGATTCCAGTGTCTTGTGCGTAACTAGCCGTGAGCGGCGATCAGCCGAGATGGTCGTCGCGACCGACCTTGAGCAGTTCCATCAGATGGGCGACGTATTCGTTCATGCCTGCCTGCTTGCGACGCTCGATCGGGTTGTCGCGATGCGGCAGATCGACGGTGATCTCTTCGATGATCGTGCCGGGGCGCTCGCTCATGACGAACACGCGATCCGACAGCGCGATCGCTTCCGCCAGATCGTGGGTGATCATCAGCGCGGTCTTGCCTTCTGCCGCGAGCATTTGTGCGAGGTCCTGCTGGAGCACCATCTTGGTCTGTGCGTCGAGCGCGGAGAACGGCTCGTCCATGAGCAGCACGTCCGGCTCGATGGCCAGCGTGCGCGCAAGCGCGGCGCGCTGGCGCATGCCGCCCGAGAGCTGGTGCGGATAGTGATTCTCGAAACCCTTCAAATGGCAGCGCGCGAGCAATGCCTTGGCGACCTCGGCGCGCTCGGCCTTGTTGCGCCCGCGAATCTGCATGCCCAACTCGACGTTCTTCTGAATCGAGCGCCACGGCATGAGCAGATCCTTTTGCAGCATGAACGCGACCTGTTGCGACGGGCCACGCACCGGCTTGCCCGCGAGCGTCACCTGCCCTTCGCTCGGCGCGTACAGCCCCGCGCCCATGTTGAGCAACGTGCTCTTGCCACAGCCGCTCGGACCGATCAGGGAGACGAACTCCCCTGCCTTGATGCCGATGGACACGTTCGTGACGGCCGTCATCTCGCCCTTGCCCTGGCGATTTTTGAACCGACGCGTCACGCCGCGATATTCGATAGCGAACGGCAACGGCGTTGCCGTCGCCTGCGCCTGCCGTGCGTCGGCATAGGCCTCGGCTACGTTTGCGTCCTTCAACTGAATCGACCTGAGCATGGGAAACCACCGAGTTTCTGGATGTTCAACTTGCCTCGGACAACCCGCGACGTCGCTTCACGATCGCGGCTTGCCAGCCTGTCTTTCTCTTTCGCGCTTTTCTCGCGTTTCGTTTCATTGGTGAAACGTTGATTTACTTATGGATCAATTATAGGGAGTGAAAAGCGGAGTCAAAATTGTTTTTTGCCTAGGGGAAACCCGTATCCAAAGGGTTGCGCGAGCGTTAGGCGGTATGCGACGGGGTTCGAGACCGAATCCGAAGACGAAAAAAAAAAAAAAAACGCCGGTGGGCGAATGCCCGACCGGCGCGTCAAGAGAGACCACTGGGTGAAACAGTTGTGCGTCAGAACGAGTGATGCACGCCCGACATGATCACGAGCTGATTCGACGTCGACGACGGGCTGATCGTATTGATCGCCGTGACCGCGCCATTGCCGCTCGCGTGTTGGTAAGCGCCGCTCACGTACACCTGCGTGCGCTTGGAAAACGCATAGACATCGCCGAGGCTGACCTGCGTCCAGCGCTTGCCGGACATGTTGGTCGTGGCCGCGCCGAAGGTGATCGTGTTCGCAACGCTCGTCGCATAGTTCGCGCCTGCGTCGAATGCCTGATAGGTGTCGCTGTAGCCCGGCGACTGGAGCTTCACGCGCGTGTACAGGGCGTGCAGCAGCCACGGCCCGAAGCCGTACGACACGCCGGCGCCCATGTTCTCGACGTTCGACGCGGCGTACGTTGCGACGGGCTGCCCCTGGAACGTGGCGCCGCCGAGCACCGCAACGTTCGGCGTGCGGTTGTTTTCATTCGAATACACCGCCGACGCCTTGAAGCCGCCGTTCGTGTAGTTCGCCGCCACGCTCCACTTGCGCCCGTTGGCAAAGTTCGCGTTGTTGCCGAACGAGATCATCGCGCCGGCCTTGAAGCCCTTGAAGTCCGGTGTGACGTAGCGCACCGAGTTATCGGTCTGCACGACGGAAGTGTTGGCCAGTTCGTCGAGGTTACCCGGGTGGAACATGTACCAGTTCATGCCCAGGTAAGCGGTACTGAACGGGCCCAGCCAGTCGAAGTTGAAGCTGGTCATGTGACCGATGGTGACGGTGCCCATCTTGTCCGACTGCAATCCGACCCACGACTGGCGATTGAACATCGCGCCCGCCTTGAGCGTGTTCCCCGTGAGCGTGGAGAAGCCGTTCTCCAGCAGGAAGATCGCGCGATTGCCGCCGCCCAGATCTTCCACGCCGCGCAAGCCCCAGCGATCCGGCTGCGAGCCGCCTTGCTGTGCGAGCCAATTCGCGCTGCCGCCCTGATTGTTCACGAATGCCACGCCGGCATCCATGCTGCCGTACAGCGTCACGTTGCTCTGCGCGTGCGCAGCGACCGGCACGCCCGCACCCAGCAGCATGGCTGCGGCCAGCGCCGTCATGCCCGGGATCCGCCCCATCGGAAACCGCTTCATCTGTGTACTCCTGTCGTTCGATGATTCGAGAACGATGGATACGTCTCGCGGCGCGCACCTCAATCCGCATTCGTCGGCCACGCTCGACCAACGACACCCCTGCCCGGTGCCCGTCACTGACGTTCCATCTATGAAACGTTGGATTACTTATGAAACCAACTGTGCAGAGCTTAGGCCAGGACACCCGAGACACTCGCAGCGGAGATGCACGAATTGATGGCGGCAAATTGGCGTGCTAACGCGTGCGCGTTGGTCCACTGGTGGACGTGTCAGCTCGGTGCGGCAAGGCACCGAACGTCCCGCCCGCGTTGCCGGAAGTCCCGACGGTGCGACATCTGCGGCCCGGACGATGCGATGTGAGCCGATCCGGATTTACCCGAGGGAGGCTTGCGAACCGCCGAATCAAAAACAATAATATTTGAACGTTATGTTCATATTTGAACGTTTTATTTTTTCCGATTCATTCCGATTCATCGCCTCTTTCGTCAAAGGATGTCCCCATGCAAGCTCCCCTCATCGGCATCAACGGTGCCGGCATCGGCGGTCTGGCCGCCGCCATCGGTTTGCTGCGCGCCGGATTTCGCGTGCGTGTCTATGAGCAGGCGGCCCAGTTCGCTCGCGTGGGCGCGGACATCAATCTGACGCCGAACGCCGTGCGTGCGCTCGACGGGCTGGGTGTCGGCGATGCGCTTCGCAAGACCGCCGCGCAGCCGAGCCATCGCATCAGCCGCACGTGGGATTCGGGCGAAGAGACGTCGCGTCTCGAAATGGCGCAGACCGCGCAGACGAAGTACGGTGCGCCACAACTCACCATGCATCGTGCAGACCTGTTGCAGGCATTGGAGCAGGCCGTGCCCGCCGAATCGATTGCACTGGGCAAGAAGCTCGTGTCGTTCGAGGCGCCGGCCGCCGGTCAGACGGGCAGCATCCGACTGGCGTTTGCGGATGGCACCTATGACGAGGTCGACGTACTCATCGGCGCGGACGGCATCCACTCGGTCGTGCGCACGGGGCTCTTTGGCAAGGAGTCGCCGGAGTTCACCGGCGTGGTCGCATATCGCGCGGTCGTGCCTGCCGACAAGCTCAAGGGCGTGCCGAATCTCGGCGCCTTCACCAAGTGGTGGGGACCGAATCCGTCGAGCCAGATCGTGACGTTCCCGCTCAATCTCGGTCGCGATATCTTTGTGTTCGCAACGACGCCGCAGGACAGCTGGACGCTCGAATCGTGGACCGCTCCGGGCGATGTCGAAGAATTGCGCGCCATGTACGCCGACTATCACGCCGAAGCACGGGCGCTGCTCGAAGCCTGTGACAGCGTGCTGAAGTCGGCGCTGTACGTGCGCGATCCGTTGCCGCAGTGGTCACGCGATCGTGTGTCGCTGCTGGGCGACGCCTGCCACCCGATGATGCCGTTCATGGCGCAAGGCGCAGGCATGGCCATCGAGGATGCTGTGGTACTGTCTCGCCACCTGACGCAAGCGGGTCCGGCAGCAAACGCCGCCGCGCTCGCCGATGCCCTCGCCAGATACGAAGCGGCGCGTCGCGAGCGCACGGCGCGCGTGCAGATTGGTTCGCGCGGCAATCAGTGGCTCAAGGAAGGCGGCAACGCCGACTGGGTCTACGAGTACGACGCCTGGCAAGTGCCGCTCGCCGCGTGATCGGGAAAGCGATGTAGGGGCGTGGGGCAGATGGGCATAGGGGCGTTGGCGTCACACACTGAATGCCATGAATGCCGCGAATGCCCTGCCCCGGCCCTTCTATTTCAATGAATGGATTCGAACGCATGACCAAAGCAACGCCCGACGCCGCGCCGAGCGACGCCGCCGACACCGCCGACACCGCACAAGCGGGTCTCGTGACACCTGTCATGCGAGCGCTCAAGCTGCTGCGCTTCGTGGCCGACGGTGGCTCGACCGCCAACATGAGCGAGGTCGGACGCCGCATCGGCGTGAACCGCGTGACCGTCATGCGTCTGATCGAAACGTTGCAGTTCGAAGGCGTGCTGGAGCCGTTGCCCCACGGCGGTCATCGTCTGGGGTTGGGTTTTCTGACGCTGGCCGCGAGCGCCCTCGCTGGCGAAGATCATCTGGCGACGGCGCGACGTGTGCTTACGCGCGTCACGAGTGAAACGGGCTTGTCGAGCTACCTCACGGTGCTCGACGGCGCGCAGGTGCGTTATCTGCTGTGCGAGACGCCTGCACTTCCTCTGGTGAGCAACATTCGTGCTGGCAGTCGCGTCACGGCACATCTGACGGCACCGGGTCGCGCGTTGCTCGCGCATCTGAGCCCTGAGCGTCGCCGTGCGTTGCTGGGTCCGGAACCGCTTGCGGCGGCCACGGCGCAGAGCGCGCGGACATACGCCGCACTCGACGCGCAGTTGGCCCGCGATCGCGATGCCGGGTGCGCATGGAGTCAGGACGGCTTCGAAGCGGGCATCGACGCCTGTGCGGCTGCGGTACTGGACAGTCATGGCCGACCGCTGGCAGCCATCAGCGTCGCTGGCCCGCGCGCGCTGGTGGGAACCGACTCCGTCACCCGGGACCGCACGGCCCGCGCCGTCAAATCGGGGGCTGCCGATCTCGCGGTATTGCTTGCCGAGGCGCCGGCATTCTTGGCGGCGGCGCAGGGGATGTAAGCGACGCAAGCATTCCACGTCGCCAGGATTCACCTTAGGTGTACCGGCACCATCAGCCCCGCGACGTAGCGGCAAGCCGTTTGATACGTGCGGTGACAATCGCGTGTCCGACTTGATCGATCTCGCCGTATTACTGACGCACGTGTCAGTTTTCGTCAGGCCGACGACGTCCTCCTAAGTCGCTGGACAGCGCCCTTCCCCTTGTGTTCGTGCGGCGCCCGCCCCTTCCAGTCACGAGCGTCGGAATAGCGAGTCGTTGCCCGTCGTTTCGTCGCACGCAACGAAACAGCTCACGACGTAACACGTCGTAACGCGAATTCCGCCTTACTTTTCCCTTTCAATGCCCCTGGGCGCGGTTTGCGCTTGCTAGGATTTTTCGCTCCGGGCAGAGGCACATCGCGTCGAATCGATGCGGATCGATGCGAATCGGGGCGTCGCATTGACGCACGCGAACCTGTGCCAACGCTCGCTTTGCGGCGAGTCCAATGAAGAAAAATGTTTTGTGGTGGCAGCATGCGGCGATAGTCGGCGTGCTTTGTGGTGCTTCGGCGTTGGTGCAGGCACAGGAAGCGACCGTCTTCGCGGGCGGCATGAATGCGCGCAACGACGACAACGCCCACACGTACGCGTGGGGCTTGGACTATCGTCAGGCGTTGAGCGAGCACTTCGCGGCGAGCTTCACGTGGATGAATGAGGGCCATGTGCCGGACCATCATCGAGACGGCTTTGCGTTACAGGTCTGGGCACATCAACCGCTGTTCGACCGACGCTTCGACGTCGCGGTGGGTGTCGGGCCGTACCACTATTACGACACCGTGGCCGGCAGTCACGCACACCGCTACGAAGACGATCACGGCTGGGGCGCCATGTTCTCCGTCGCCGCGACGTGGTACTTCGAAAGCCGCTGGTATCTGCAAGCGCGTGCGAACTACGTGCAATCGCCGTCGAGCGTGAATACCGTCACGTACCTGCTTGGCGTGGGGTATCAGTTGGAGAAGCCGTCGTCGCCCGGTCCGCTCGCGGGCAATGGGAATCGTGGCGTGCCGACGGGCGATGTCTTGTCGGTGATGATCGGACCATCGGTTGTCAACAGCCTCGATTCGCAGAACGCATTGGCCGAGGCCATCGAATACCGGCACGGCTTCGGACGATGGATCGACGGCACGGTGTCGTTGATCAACGAGGGGCATAGCGACATCGGCAACCGTCAGGGTGCTGCGGCGCAGGTGTGGCTGAAGGACGATTTCTTCGACGATCGTTTCAGTCTTGGGCTGGGGTTCGGACCGTACGTGACGTGGAACAAGTACAAGGAGAATCGCGCGGCGGGCGGCGCGCAAAACGTCGTTGCCGGGTTGATGACGATGAGCATGGCGTACCGCTTTGCGGATCACTGGGTCGGACGTGTTTCGTGGAACCGCGTCGTCACCGGCTATGACCGCGATAGCGATATCTTTCTGGCGGGTGTGGGGTACAAGTTCTGATTCTGATTGATGCGACGTCCTGTCGCACTCCTGTTAATTAACATCTTTATTAGAGTCCTCACTCGACTCTCCTGGCATGTCGGTATCGCCTTGAGATCCTTACTTCATAGGGGTTTCGAGGCGATTCATTCTTCGCAATTCATTGTTGCGCCGCGTGCGGTTACTCCTGAGGCGTGGTCGTCCTACCTTAGAGGCGTAGGCGGTGCCGGACTCGAAAGCGAGCTGGCCGACCACCAAGAAAAAGCAATGACAGGAGAAAAATCATGACCCGCACTCTTTCCCATCTGATGATCGCCGCAACTCTTGCCGTGGCCGCCGTTCCGGCCGCCTTTGCAGGCACTGGCGGTAACGGTTATCCGAATGAAAACTTCTTCTGGCAATCGAGCGTGTACAGCGAACAGTTGGCAGTGCCGCGCGCTCAGGTGCGTCAGGAACTGATGAACGCGCAAGGCTCGCTGGTGCAGACCGATAGCCAGTATCCGGTCCTGAAGACCTACGGCACCCCGGTTGCCGGGCACGTGCAAGGCTCGACCGTGTTGATGAACTCGACTTATCGAGGCAATTGATCGACCCGGCGCCCGGCCTTTGCCGGGCGTTGAAGCCTGCACTGCCCCACACCCCGCATATTTCTGCGGGGTGTTTCTTTTTGGCGTCCGAATCCTGGCGACTGCTGCAATCGATGCCATCGAGACCATCATCTGAAGCGGCGGCATGTCAGACCGCGAAGCCAGCAAGCTTGCGCTCGCCAAGCGGCGTGACGCGTAGTGCCCGAGCCTCGCGAGTGGGTTCAAGCCATTTGGCGTCGAGGCAGGTGCTGAGCAGCGCCGCCCCCAAAGCGCCGCCGAGATGCGGTTTGCGCTCGCTCCAGTCGGGGCAAGTGCAAGCGAAACGACGTCGACGCGCGCGGGCCGAAGTGAGATCGACGCCAAGGGCGGTCAGCCCGTCCGAACCGGCGTCGGTAAGGGTGACATCGCTGCCATCGATCCGAATCCACCGACGGTCAAGCATCCGCGCGAAGACATCGACAGCGATTTCCCCTGCGAGATGGTCATAGCAAGTGCGCGCGTGACGAAGGGGAATGGGGGTGGAGCGACTGACGGGCACCGGACGCGGCTGAAGCTCCCGCGTCGCCAGAACGGCACTGGCAAGCGCCTCAATAGCAGCCGCGGTCTCAGGCGTCGCAATCCGAAAATAACGATGACGCCCCCGCGCTTCCTGCGCAAGCACACCACCATCGACAAGACGGGCCAGATGCCCACTGGCGCTAGACGGGGAAAGCCCGGCGACCAGCGCCAACTCCCCCGCAGGACGCGCGGAGCCGTCCATCAAGGCCCAAAGCATCGTCATGCGGCCAGGGTCAGCTAGGAGGGCAGCAAGGGAGCTGATGCCGGGGGCATGTTGACGAGTTCTATCCATATCAGCCAATCCAAGTGGATGTAGGGAAAGTATATGGGACAGAACTCCACCAATACTTCAGTTAGCAATGAAATATCGATGATTGGAAAAACTGAAAATATATTTCCAGCGAGGAAGCGGTAATGCAATCAGCGAGCATTGGGCAAAACCGATATTCCCTCGAACGCAGGCGGTCGCCCTGGCTTCGGTTCAAACCCCATAGATCGGAGGATTGCCAACGTCTTTTGACGCGGAATAAGACCGTCCGCCGATACCTTTCCATCATTAACCGCCCAAGCTAACCGAGGTAAATCGCGCCGGTATCCATGTTCAAGCAAATAATCCACAACCTCATACTGTCGTAAATTTGCAGCAATGTGCGCCACCCCGAACCCGCTGCTATCAGCCGCATTAACATCCGCTCCAGCCTCGACCAAGAGCTTCATGTTGGCAGGCCGCATGATAGATTGTCGCAACGCATTAAACATCAGTCCTTTGTGCGTAGCGTTGGGGTCTCCCTTGAATTCCAGTAGCACCTTCAAAATCTCAGGCGACTCAAACTCGGCCGCCAACCAAACGAGATGAATTTCATGCTCAGGCCCGATCGGCTGATTGGGATCTGCCCCTGCTTCGAGAAGTGCACGAAGACCCTCAACGTTTTTGGCCGAAAATGCCCATCCTAGTGGGGACATATTCTTGTCACCCACCGCATTGACGTTGACGCCCTCGCGCACAAGTTGTCGAACTTTTCCGAGATTGCCCTCGGCTGCAGCTCTCGCCAACGACGCCTCCTTTTCATCCGAAAAGTAATCTTTTGACACGCCATCAACTACGCGCATTTCACACCCTCCCAAGAGTGGAAAAATCAGCGCCATCAGCGAAATCACCAGACGACACCATCGGCTAGTCATACAAGCCCCTATTAGTCAAAATTCACCAAGCTCCCGCAACACGTCTCACAGCACTATTCAGTACGCTGACCATACCATGCGCATCCAGCGCATCACCAAAGGAACCGATCGAGTACATATTCTCAGGAACCAAAGTGTTTCGCTGAATCGTCGGTTCACGATGGAGGACGCCATGAGGCCGTGACCCGCAGACCATTGGCTTCGCAATACCGCTTGAAAACGATCTTGTCCGTGGAAATTGGCCATCGTTTTACTGCATACGGGAGCCACCCGACAAAGCCCGCCACGGTGTCGTCGTTGAGCGTATTGGAATAAGCCAATCCGTGATGGGCGCGAAACGAAAACTTCGGAATCAATACGACGGTGCGCCCGCCAACCTCGACGCTCGCGTGGTAGGTGTCAACATCAAGCTTCATCGAACCGCCCGCCGTCCTCGTCCATTGGCGCAAAGCCGTCAAATGCGCATTGAGGTTGAAAATATGAAACATGGTTCGGTCCCGGAGCGGGCGCACTCCACGTACAACCCGCAAGTACTTGTTATGAATTCAAGGATCGACTTCACGCGAACGGATGCGGAAACAATCCCGCCCTTTGCACCATGACGTCTCAATGTTGTAGTCCGACTATTTTGGACGCCGGCGCATTGCTCTACGGTTTGATCGAACGTCATTATGCATAGGCATAATCGACAGGCATGCCGGGTACAAGACATTTCACGACAGATTGAAGCATCCCGAGGTCGTCCTGCGCGAATATTGAAGCAACACCGTAGTCTTCGCTGCGCTCAACGACATTGCGACGGAACGCCCTCATGACGACAATTTCTCTGACAACGCACCCCCAGTTTCCCGTGCATGCGCTGGATGCCATCGTGCATCCCGATCCCTATCCGTATTACGCATCGCTCGCAGCACGTCGTCCGTTCGAGTACGACGCGTCGCTCGGCCTGTGGGTGGCGGCGGGGTCGCAGGCGGTGGCCGAAGTGCTCAGGCATCCGGCATGTGGCGTGCGCCCTGCCGGTGCGGTCGTCCCTGCGGCGCTGAGCCACGGACCGGCGGGCGCGTGGTTCGGTGCGCTCGTGCGCATGAACGACGGGCCTGCGCACGCCGCCATGAAACCTTGGCTCAAGGCCCGGCTCGCGGCACTGTCGTCGGATCGCGACTCACTCGCCAGATTGCACGAAGCCACGCAGGCCGCATGCGCCGATGCCTATCTCGCCTGCGGAAAAACGTCCGCCGCGCGTCTGGACGACTTCGTTTTTCGTCAGCCGGTGTACGCGCTGGCAGCCTGGCTCGGTGTGCCGGCGACCCAATGGACCGAGGTCCATGCAGACGTGCGCAAGCTGGTCGCCGCGATGGCCGAAGCTGCGCGCCCGTCTCCCCGCGAAGACGTGCTCGATGCTGGTCACACCGCCGCCACCGCGATGCGCAGCCGTGCGATTCGCTGGCTCGACGCAGACGCGGCGCCGGGTACGTGGTTGCAGGAGACAGCCCGCAGCGCAGCGCGCAACGAAGGCACCGACTTCAGCGCCCTCACGGCAAACATCGTCGGCCTCTTCACACAGACGCACGACGCCTGCGCCGGACTGGTCGCCAACAGCGTGAGACGAGTCGCGCGCGGAGTGTCCGGGACCTCCGGCACGTCTGGGACGTCCGGAATGTCCGGTACGCCACTGAATGGGGCCGTGGGCGCCTCGATGCGTGATTCAACGGGTGCACCACCTGCCGATCTGCGCGCCGCCATCCAAACCGTGAGCGACGTCATCCGCTTCGATCCGCCCGTGCAGAACACACGCCGTTTTTTGCACACGCCCGCAGTCATTCGCGGTCGGACGCTGGGCAAGGGGGACGTCATCCTCGTCTTGCTGGCATCGGCCGGTCGGGCTCCTGACGAAGTGGGCGACATGAACGCGACCGACGACACCGCGTGGACGTTCGGTCTCGGCGCGCACGCCTGCCCGGGGCGCACGCCTGCCAGCACGATCGCCGCTGTCGGCGTCCACGCGATTCTCGGCGGTGGTGAGGACCTTGCGCCGCTCGGCAGCGGCACGGCGTATCACCCGCTGCCGAATGCGCGCATCGCCCGGTTTTCCGCGTAGCGATTGGCGTGCCGAGGACATATCGCCACCAAAACCTATTTTGTTTTATCTGATGGAACTTTAATTCCACCAGACAAAACAGAGGCACCGAATCGAAAACCGTGTAAACACAAGGCTTTGCAAGGGGACGCGTCGCCGTCTCGGGATTTCGGGCAGGATGACGCTTTGCTTCTTTTGCCCGTTTGCCGTGCCTGCCGCGTCATGCCGACGCGACGGATACGCGACGGATGCGTCATCGCCTCTTCGCCGCCCTCATGTCCGACACACTCACCGACGGTATGCCCATGCCCGCAAGGCTGTGGGCCGTTGCCACCGTCATGCTTTCGATCTCGCTCTCGGTGCTCGACAGCGCGATCGCCAACGTTGCGCTGCCCACCATCGCGCGCGATCTGAATGCCAGCCCGGCAACGTCGATCTGGATCGTCAACGCCTATCAGCTCGCCATCACCATTTCGCTGCTACCGCTCGCCGCGCTTGGCGAGATCGTGAGCTACCGACGTGTCTATACGGTCGGCCTCGCGCTCTTCACGCTCGCGTCGCTGGCGTGCGCGCTCTCGGACTCCCTGATGACGCTCACGCTCGCGCGCGTGGCGCAAGGCTTCGGTGCCGCCGGAATCATGAGCGTGAACACCGCGCTGGTGAAGGCGATCTATCCGTCGCGCTGGCTGGGACGCGGTGTCGCGCTCAATTCGCTCATCGTCGCAGTGTCTTCGGCCGCCGGACCGACGATTGCCGCCGGAATTCTCTCCATCGCCCACTGGCCGTGGCTCTTCGCGATCAACGTGCCGCTGGGCATCGTTGCCTTCGCCATTGCCGTGCGTTCGCTGCCCGACACCACGCGCGCTTCGCATCCCTTCGACTGGACGGGGGCCGTGCTCAGTGCGCTGACGTTCGGGCTACTCATCTCCGGCATCGATGCCTTCGGGCACGGCCAGGACCGTTGGCTCGTGGCCGTCGAGCTCGTGGCGGCGGTCGTCATCGGCACGATCTTCGTGCGACGCCAACGTCACCAGCCAGTGCCGTTGCTGCCGGTCGATCTGCTGCGCATCCCGATTTTCGGATTGTCGATCTGCACCTCGATGGCGTCGTTCTGCGCGCAGATGCTGGCCTTCGTCTCGCTGCCCTTCTTCCTTCAGGACACGCTCGGCTTCGATCATGTGCAAACCGGTTTGCTGATGACGGCGTGGCCGCTCACCATCGTGGTCGTTGCACCGATCGCGGGTCGCCTGCTCGAGCATTACAAGCCCGGATTGCTGGGCGCCGTGGGGCTAGCGGCATTTGCCGTCGGTCTGCTCGCCCTGGGCTTGCTTCCCCAACATCCGAGCACGCTGGACATCGTCTGGCGCATGGCGATGTGCGGCTTCGGCTTCGGCCTGTTCCAGTCGCCCAACAACTACGCGATGCTCATGTCTGCGCCGAAACACCGCAGCGGCGGTGCGAGCGGCATGCTCGGCACGGCGCGCCTGACCGGCCAGACGACGGGCGCCGCGCTAGTGGCGCTGGTGTTCAGCGTTGCACCGGACGGTTTCGGCACCCGTGCGTCGCTCTACGTCGCGGCGGCGTTCGCGGCAGTCGCTGCCGTGGTCAGTAGCCTTCGTACGTTGCCGTCCGCCCAGCCGGGCGCGACGTCGTCTCGCCGGTGACCGTGCCCATTGACCGCTGGCAAAGGCGACCGCCGTCTTCCGAAATGACCGGGGCCATGTCGAGGCCAATGTCGGGGCGAATGTCGAAGCCAACGTCGAAGCCAACGACGAGGCCAAAGACAGGGCGCGTCGGGCGCCCCGCGTGCGTTCATCCGGCCGGCCGTCCGGCCGTGCTACACTGCCGACCTTTTACGGCTCGCCCGCGCAAGCCGCAAATGCCATGAGTTTCTGCGCCATCGATTTCGGCACTTCGAATTCTGCCGTCGCCGTGCAAACCGGCGGCGCCATGCGTCTGGTCGAACTTGAAGCCGGCTACGGCACACTGCCCACGGCCGTGTTTTTCAATGCCGACGAAGGCGGCCGCGCGTCATTCGGCCGTCAGGCCGTCGCCGATTACATCGACGGCTACGACGGGCGCCTCATGCGCTCGCTCAAAAGCCTGCTTGGTTCCTCCCTGATCGAAAGCACCACCGACCTCGGCAACGGCTCGGCGATGCGCTATATCGACATCATCGCCACGTTCCTGCGTCACCTGCGCACCCATGCCCTGAAGGCCGACGGCGGCGATCTGCGTCAGGTCGTCATGGGCCGTCCGGTGTTCTTCGTCGACGACGACCCGAAAGCGGATGCCGCCGCGCAGCGCTCGCTCGAACAGAGCGCGCGCGACGTCGGTTTCGACGACGTGCAGTTCCAGTTCGAACCCATTGCAGCCGCCTTCGATTACGAGTCGCGGCTCTCGCAGGAGCAGCAGGTGCTGGTGGTGGACATCGGCGGCGGTACGTCGGACTTCTCGCTCGTGCGCGTCGGCCCGGACCGCGCGCGTCGTCTGGACCGCAAGGACGACGTACTGGCTCACCACGGCGTGCACATCGCAGGCACGGACTTCGATCGCCGCATCGAACTCGCGACGATCCTGCGCGAACTCGGCTACAAGGCGCTCGGACCGGACGGCAAGGAAGTGCCGAACCGCATCTACTTCGACCTGGCCACCTGGCACCTGATCAACACCGTCTACACGCCCAGACGCGTGGGCGAGCTGGCGCTCACCGCGCATCTCTATGCCGATCCGGCGCATCACCGTCGTCTCATGCGCACGGTCGAGCAACGTCTTGGTCACGCACTGGTCGGTCATGCGGAAACGGCCAAGATCGACGTGTCGGCAGGCGGCGAAACGCGCATCGACCTCTCGGTGATCGAGCGCGACCTGAGCATCGCCTTCTCGGAGACGGGGCTGGTAGAGGCCGTGAGCGACGAGATTGCGAGCATCACGACGGGTGCGGTACATACGGCGTCGCTCGCGGGCCTGAGTGCCGAAGACGTCGATGCCCTGTACTTCACCGGCGGCTCGACCGGTCTGCGCTGCCTGTCGGGCGCAATGTGCGCCGCCTTCCCCAAGGCAACGCCGGTCTTTGGCGATCGCCTCGCCAGCGTTGCGTTGGGGCTGGGGATTCACGCGAAGCGGGTGTTTTCCTGATCGTTGGCGTAGCGACGCTGAGACCTCAAGAAAAAAGCGCGCGACCGAAAGGTCAGCGCGCTTTTTTTCGTCAGATGGCAACGCTCAGGCAAGCCATTGCCAAAGCAGCAACGTCATTCCCAACCCGACCACGGAAACGATGGTCTGCAAGACCGACCAGACCCACAACGTTTCCTTGAGCTTCAGGCCAAAGTACTCACGCACCATCCAGAAGCCCGCGTCGTTGACGTGGCAGAAGAACACCGACCCGGCCCCGATGGCCAATGCGATCAGCGAGCCCTGCACGGGCGGCAGGTGCATCACCAGCGGCGCCACGATGCCTGCCGTCGTGGTCGTCGCTACGGTCGCCGAGCCCGTCGCCTGACGCAACGCCACGGCGATCAGCCAGGCGAGCAGGATCAGCGGCATGTGCGTGCCGACGGCCACCTTGCCGATGGTGGTGGCGATACCGGCCGTCACCAACGCCTGTTTCAGCCCTCCGCCCGCGCCGATGGTCAGCAGCAGGCCCGCGATCGGCGGCAGCGCGCGACGCAGCGTCTCTCCAACCCGTGCGCGCGGCAAGCCGCGTCCCCAGCCCAGCACCACGATGGCGACGACGACCGTCAACGCCAGCGCGATGATTGGCTCGCCGAGGAAATTGAGCGCATCGAACAGCGATGTCTCGGGGGTCAGCGCAACCTTGGCGAGCGTGCGGCCCAGCATGAGCACGACCGGCAGCAGAATGACCAGCAGCGCCGCCGCGAACGGCGGTTGCCCGATGTCGTCGTCGCGCTTGCTGAACAGATCGCCGAGCTGCTGCGGCGCCTCCACGTGCAAGCGTGGCGCGAGCCACATGCCGTAGAGCGGTCCGGCGAGAATCACTGCCGGAATGGCGATCAGCAGGCCGAGCCCCATCGTCATGCCCAGGTCCGCATGCAGCGCCGACACGGCGATCAGCGGGCCGGGGTGCGGCGGCACGAGCGCGTGCAGCGTGGTCATGCCGGCGAGCGCCGGAATCGCCACACGCAGGATCGGGGTGTTGGCGCGACGCGCCATGACGAAGATGATCGGCACCATCATGACCAGACCGACTTCGAAGAAGAGCGGCAGGCCGATAATCATGGCGACGAGCGCCATCATCCACGGCAAGGCTGCGCCCTTGCCGAACTTGAGCAGGACGGTCACGATCCGGTCGGCCGCCCCGGTGTCGGCCATCAGCGCCCCGAGCATGGCCCCCAGCGCGATGATCATGCCGGCGTCGCCCAGCAGACTTCCCGCCCCTTTGCTGAACGCGCTGGCCACCGCGTCGAGCGGCAAGCCCGCCCCCAACCCCGCGATGAACGTGCCGATGAGAATCGACAGGAACGGCGAGAGTTTGAGCGCGCTGATGAAAACGATGATGGCCACGAGGCCGACGAGACAGGACAGCAGAAGGCGAGTGTCGTGCGCTGCCCAGGGCACGACGTGGTTGACTATCTCCACGATGATCCTTGATGACGGAAAACGAAAACACCGGCGCGCAGCGCGCGGCCGGTGTGTTCGGAGATTGTGCTACCGGAGTCGGCCGCATGCACGCATGGGCCGCAACGCCCCGTGAGATGGGGCGGGCGGGAGGCGGCGGCAAGTTTCAGTCGACGAAACATGGCGGCCGCCCGGTGAAATTACTGGAATGCGACTTCGTTGAAGCTGCGAAGTTTGCGACTGTGCAGACGATCCAGACCGTTATCGCGCAACAGCTCCATCGCCTTCACGCCGATCTTCAGATGCTGATCGACACGCTCGCGATAGAAACGGTCGGCCATACCGGGCAACTTGAGTTCGCCATGCAGCGGTTTGTCGCTCACACATAGCAAGGTGCCGTATGGCACCCGAAACCGAAAGCCGTTTGCGGCAATCGTGGCGCTCTCCATGTCGAGGGCGATCGCACGGCTCTGGCTCATGCGCTGCACCGGCTCACGGTGATCGCGCAATTCCCAGTTACGGTTATCGACCGTCACCACGGTACCCGTGCGCATCACACGCTTGAGTTCGAAGTCGTCCAGTTGCGTGACGTCCGCCACGGCACGCTCGAGCGCCACCTGCACCTCGGCCAATGGCGGCACCGGCACCCACAACGGCAGGTCGTCGTCGAGCACATGGTCCTCGCGCACGTAACCGTGGGCGAGGCAGTAATCGCCCAGCCGCTGTGAGTTGCGCAGTCCGGCGCAGTGTCCGAGCATCACCCATGCGTGCGGGCGCAGCACGGCGATGTGATCGGTAATGGTCTTTGCGTTGGACGGCCCAACCCCGATATTCACCATTGTGATGCCGGTATTGTCCGGACGCACGAGGTGATAGGCAGGCATTTGCGGCAGCCGCGACGGCGACGTGCCCACGGCGGCGCGCGCGGCGAGATTCTGGTTCCAGTGCGTCACGTTGCCCGGCTCGACGAATGCGGTGTACTGGCTGCGGTACTCGCGCAAGGCGGGGTCGTCGGTCGCGCTCATCAGTTCACGCCCCAGTTCGACGAACTCGTCGATATAGAACTGGTAGTTGGTGAACAGCACGTAGTTCTGGAAATTCTCGGGCGACGTGGCCGTGTAGTGGCGCAGACGGTGCAACGAGTAATCGACGCGCGGCGCGGTAAAGAGCGCGAGCGGCAGGATCTCGCCCGGCAGCGGGTCGCGTGTGCCGTTGACGATGCTGTCGTCCATCTTGGCAAGGTCGGGCACGTCGAACACGGTGCGCATCGCGCGCAGGTGCGTCTGATCGAGATCGCCTTCGAGATAGACGCCGTCCTGATACGCGAAATGCACGGGAATCGGCTCGTCGGAGACACCGACCTCAAAAGCCACGCCATGGTTGTGCGCGAGTCGGCGAAGCTGCTCGATGTAGTAGTTCTCGAACAGGTCGGGACGCGTGACGGTGGTCTGGTAGCTCCCCGGGCCCGACACGAACCCGTACGACAGACGCTTGTCGAGCTGGGTAATGTCCTCGGTGGTGATGCGAACGAACGGGTAATGCGCGCTCACGCGGCGCGCCTGATCTTTCTGTCGGGAGAATTGCTCGAATGCGGAGCGCAGGTACGCCGTGTTGGCGTCGTAAATCGTCTTCAGGTAGGCGACGGCTTCCACCGGATCCGTAATCGATCGGGTGGCATGGACCGGTTCTTGTTCGGACATGCGCAAACCTCTTCTGTCTTTTTCATGATCTCGAGTATGCGCCTATTGTGACACGACTGTACGACAACCGCGGGGCGCCTGAGCGCCCCGTCTGCCTGCCGAATGCCGCGGTGACCGCCCACTGGACTCAGTCTTCGAGCCGCATGCCGACCTTGAGCGTGACTTGCCAGTGAGCGACCTTGCCGTCCTCGATATGACCGCGCGTTTCCGTGATTTCGAACCAGTTCAGATTGCGCAATGTCTTGCTCGCGCGCTCGATGGCGCTCGTGACGGCGTCGTCGATGGACTTGGTCGACGAGCCGGTCAGCTCGATTTGCTTGTACACGTGATTCGTCATGTCAGTCTCCGGGGTGGGTTTGGAGACTTCCCATGCTAGGCGCGTCCTACTGAGGCCGCAAGTCGGTGATATCCGACAAGTCGCCCTCGGGTGCGCCGATATAGGGGGTGGGAGACGTCGCGGGCGGGAGAGGTGAAGGGGAGGCGTGCTGAGCGGTCTCGCTCATACTTTGCGCACCGTCGGGCGCTTCACGACGTAGAACCGCCGGGACGACGGTGTCGAGGGGTGTGGGCACGACATTGCTGAGATTGCGCCGCACCTTCTGCAGCAACTGCGTGAGCTGCACCGCTTCGAATGCCGTGAGGCCGTGCAATGCTTCGTCGCGCACATCGTCCGACAATTTTCGGGCGATCTGCAATTGCGCGACCGCCGCGCGCGTGACGAACAGGCGCTCGATGCGCGGGTCTCGCGCGTCCAGTCGGCGACGCACCCAGCCGGCCTCCTCCATGCGCTCCAGCATGCGGGCGAGCGTTGGCGGCGGCGTCTCGAGAATGTCGGCAAGCACCGTCTGACTCACGCCCCGATTGACGCTGAGGTACGCCAGCAACCGGCATTGGGCGCGCGTCATCGGCAGCGTGCGCTGCGCAAACTGCTCGAAGCGGCGCCCGAACAGACGCTGAATGTCTGCTACGAGAAAGCCGAAACGTTGGGCGGAATCGGTCACTTTCATATGCCGCATTATGCTAAACATGTTTAGGGATATCAAGCGACCGAAGATTCGGCGTCAGTTCGGCGTCCGGCACGTCAGGCTGCCGCCGGCGTGCCTGTGTCGCGGCCACTGCCGTGACCGAGCCAGTCGAGCGCGCCTTCGCCCGCAGTCTCGGCCCCTGGGCCCGCACGACGGATCGCCACGCCCACAGCCAGCACGTCGATGGCCGCCAGATGCAGAATCCGCGCAATCATCGTGACGTGTGCGCCCATCGTCTCGACATGATCGTTAGGTAAAACGAGCGTCGCCTTGCGCGCGAGCGGCGAGTTGCGCGCCGTGAGCGCGATCACTTTCGCGCCTCGACCGAGCGCAATGTCGACCGCCCGGTTCAGGTCGGTCGAGCGCCCCGATGCGGAGATCGCGACGACCACGTCGTCTTCCCCCAGCAGCCCGGCGGACGCCTGCAACAGATACGGATCCCCGTACGCAATGGTTGGCTTGCCGAAGCGGAAGAACTTGTAGTGGGCGTCTTGTGCGATTACGCCGGAGTTGCCCAGTCCGTAGAACTCGATGCGACGCGCGCCATCGAGCAGCGTGACAGCCGCCTCCACAGTGCGTGCGTCGAGATGTTCACGCATCTGCAGGATCGACGACACGGTGTTGTCGAGCACCTTTGCGCTGAATTCCGCTGCCGTGTCGCCCACATGTACCTGTCCGTGACGCACCGGCAGCGTACCTGTCAACGCGCTCGCAAGCTTGAGCTTGAAGTCCGACAGCCCCTGACAGCCGAGCTTGCGGCAAAAGCGGATCACCGTGGGCTGGCTAACCCGCGCCAGACGTGCGATCTCCGCGACCGGTTCGGCCAGCAATGCACGCGGCTGCTTGAGCGTGAGTTCGGCAACGCGCTGCTCCGCAGGACTCAGGCGGTCGCGCAGGCGATGCAGGCGATCGATCAGCGCGCCCGCACCCGCCGCATGCGTGCCGAGTTGTTCGGCAAGAATCGCCGACGTACCGAGGAATGCCGGATGATCGGCGGTAATGACATAGGTCGGGATCTTCCTGAGATACGCCTCGAAGCGCCCTTTCGCCTCGAAGCGCTGACGAAACGGCGAGTCCTCGAACAGCTTGCCCAGCTTGGGTATCACGCCGCCGCCCAGGTAGACGCCTCCCACCGCGCCGAGCGATACCGCGACATTGCCCGCCAGCGTGCCGAGCATCGCGCAGAAACAATCGACGGTCTCGCGTGCGAGCTTGTCACCCGATTGCGCCAGTCCGACGATCGCCGGCGTCTCCAGCGCTTCGACACGCTTGCCGTCGCGCTCTGCCAGCGCCTGATAGACCAGCGCCATGCCGGGACCGGCAACGAGGCGCTCGAACGATACATGCGGGAAGTGCTTCCACGCGTAGCGCAACACGTCGATCTCACGCTCATCGGCCGGTGCGAACGTGGTGTGTCCGCCTTCGCTGCCCAGCGCGATCCAGCGATCGCCTGCCGGAATCAGGCCAGAGACGCCGACCCCGGTGCCCGGCCCCAACAGACCCAGCACACCATTCGGTCGGGCCTCACCGCCGCCGACCTGATACTTCTGCGCCGGCGTGAGATAAGGCAACGCCATTGCCAGGGCCGTGAAATCGTTGACGACCAGCAGCGTCTCGAAACGCAACGCGCGGCGCGTGGCTTCGATGGAGAAGTGCCAGTCGCGATTCGTCATGCGAATCTCGTCGCCCTCGATCGGATTGGCGATGGCGATGGCCGCGTGTTGCACCGGTTCCGCGTGATCGGCTTCGTCGAGGTAAGCGCGGATCACTTCGGGCACACCGGCGTAATCGTCGCAGGCGTAGTCACGAATTTCGACGAGATCGCCCGGCGCGATCTCCAGCGCAAACCGGGCGTTGGTGCCGCCAATGTCGGCCAGCAATCGCGGACCGCTCAGGTGTGGCGGGTTATTCCTCACTCCAGAAGACATCGATCTTGACTCCTTCGAGGTGGATCAGGCGCGAGATGGCGTTGTCCTGCTCGTTGGCCTGCGCCGCTTCGAGCACCGCGCGCTTGGCCGGGCCCTGAATCTGCAGGATGAGCTTGTCGCATGCCGCGAGCGCGGCGAGCGACCACGACACCCGCTGGTATGGCGCGTTCTGCGGCTGCACGAGAACGAACTTGTCGTGGGTCGTGGTGGCGTCGCGCCATTGCGGCGCGTCCGCAAAGAGCGACGCCGTATGGCCGTCCTCGCCCATACCCAGCACGCAGACCTGCGGCACGCCGTGGGTCCAGGTGCTGTTGAGCGTGCGCACCTGCAATTCGGCGGACGTCGACGTATCGACAAGCGGCAGCCAGCGCGCGCCGGTGGCGCCGGGCAGCAGTGTCTCGGCAACCAGACGCGCGTTGCTGTCGGCGTGGTCGGCGGGCAACCAGCGGTCGTCGACCAGCGTGATGTCGACGTCACGCCATGCGACCGGCAAGCGGGCGAGCTGCGCCAAGAAGGCTTTGGGACTGGTGCCGCCCGATACCGCCAGCAAGGCGCGGCGTCGAATCGTCAGCGCTTCGTCTATGCCAGCCACGACGGCATTGGCCAATGCGTGCGCCTGCGCCTCGCGCGTGGGAAAAGTTCGCCAGTGAATCATGCGTGTCTGCCTCCGTAGCGTGGCGTTGGACGGATGCGCCGGGCCCGCATTTGCCGCATTTGCCGCATTTGCCGCGTTTGTCGCTTTTGTCGCGCGTGTACCGTGCAAGTACCGCGCAAGTGCCGCGTGTGCCAATGCGGCGATCCGTCTCGGTCATGCTTGTCGCGAACGTCGCAGGGATCGATCAGTTGTCCTCTTCGACCCAGCTTCTGCCGTACTGCGCGAGCAGGGCGCTCGCAGCGGGCGGCCCCCATGTGCCGGCGGCGTAGCGCTTGGGTCCCTTGTGCTGGCGCGACCAGTACGCCTGCACCGGCGCGACCCAACGCCATGCCTGCTCCTGTTCGTCACGTCGCACGAAGAGCGCAAGGCGACCGTTGATGACGTCGAGCAACAGGCGCTCGTACGCGTCCATGCGGTGTCCCTTGAAGAACTGGTCGAACGCGAGGTCCAGATGAACCGATTGCAGTGTCATGCCTTCGCCGGGCTGCTTGGCCAGGCAGTACAGACGAATCGACTCGTTCGGTTGCAGTCGGATCACCAGACGATTCACGCCGGGCTGCGCCGTGGCCTCGCCGAGCAGCGCATACGGGGTCGCGCGATAGTTGACGACGATCTCCGCCACCCGCTCGCCCAGACGCTTGCCCGTGCGAAGGAAGAACGGCACGCCTGCCCACCGCCAGTTGTCGATGTCGGCCTTGAGCGCGACGAACGTTTCCGTCTGGCTGTCGGACGGCACGCCGGGCTCGTCCGTATAGGCGGGCACGGCCGCCTTGCCGATCGCCCCGCCGCCGTACTGGCCTCGCACCACGTTACGCGCAACGCTCTCGTCGTCCAGTTGCCGCAACGAGCGCAACACGCGCATCTTTTCGTCGCGCACGGCGTCGGCATCCATCGAAAGCGGCGGCTCCATGGCAACGATCGCGAGCAGTTGCAGCAAGTGGTTCTGCACCATGTCGCGCAGCGCGCCGGTCTGTTCGTAGAACTCGCCGCGACCTTCGACACCGATCTCCTCGGCAATCGTGATCTGAATGCTGTCGATCAGTTCGCGACGCCACAGCGGCTCGAAGATCGCATTGCCGAAACGAAGCGCGAGCAGGTTCTGCACCGCCTCTTTGCCGAGGTAATGATCGATGCGGTAAATCTGGTCTTCGCGGAAGATCGCGCCTACGGCGTCGTTGATCGCTTCGGACGAGGCCAGATCGTGGCCGAGCGGCTTTTCGAGCACGATCCGGCTGTTTTCGTTGAGCCTGGCGCTGCGCAGCCCTTCGCAAATGGGAATGAACAGCGACGGACCGGTGGCCAGATAGAAGATGCGCACGCCCGGACGCTTTGCCAGGCGCTCGGCCAGAACCCCGAATTCTGCCTCACGGCCGAGATCGAGCGGCATGTAGTCGATGGTCGCGAGAAAGCGCTGCCAGGCGCCCTCGTCCCAGACGTCGGGCTTGATGTGCTTGCGCACATGTTCCTCGCACCATGCGTGATATCCGTAAGCATCCATCGGCTTGCGCGCGACGGCGAGTATGCGGCCGGCGTCCGAGGCATGCTCCGGGCCCAACTGCCCGGTACGGAATGCGCGGAACAGCGAGGGCAGGACTTTGCGCAACGACAAATCGCCGGTGGCGCCGAACAACACAAAGGTATAGGGTGAAGGCGTGTTCATGAGAAGACGTCCACGTGTCACTGGGAAGGCGCAACTTTGACACTGCATTGTAGTTTAACTACACTGCAAATCAACAAATTCTCGTGCTTTGACTACATCAACGGCGATGCAACCATGACCCAGTTCTCACACAACGTGTCCCTGCATCCGGTGGTACAACGCGTGACCGAGCGCCTGATCGAGCGCAGCCGGTCGTCCCGTCAGGCATATCTGGAAGGCGTGGCGCGTGCCACGCAGGGACAGCCTGGGCGCGAAAAGATCGGCTGCGCCAATCTGGCCCACGCGCTCGCGGCGGCGCCCGCCGACGATCGGCTCAAGATCCGTTCCGAGCGCATTCCCAACATCGGCATCGTCACCGCCTACAACGACATGCTCTCGGCGCACGCACCGTTCGCCGAATTCCCCGACATCATCAAATCCGCCGCCCGCGCACATGGCGCGAGCGCGCAGGTCGCAGGCGGCGTGCCCGCCATGTGCGACGGCGTGACGCAAGGTTATGCGGGCATGGAGCTCTCGCTGTTCTCGCGAGACGTGATTGCAATGGCGTCGGTCGTAGCGCTCTCGCATCAGATGTTCGACGCGGCCATGTTCCTCGGCGTGTGTGACAAGATCGTGCCGGGTCTGGTCATCGCCGCACAGGCGTTCGGGCATCTGCCGGCGGTGTTCAGCCCGGCAGGCCCGATGCCTTCGGGCCTGCCCAACGACGAGAAGTCGCGCATCCGGCAGGAGTACGCTGCCGGTCGCGTGACCCGCGCGGCGCTGCTCGACGCCGAACTCTCCGCCTATCACACCGAAGGCACCTGCACCTTTTACGGCACGGCCAACAGCAATCAGATGCTCATGGAATTCATGGGACTGCACTTGCCGGGGTCGTCGTTCGTCAATCCGCACACACCGCTGCGTCACGCGCTGACGCAAGCCGCCACCGCCCGCGCCGTGGCGCTTGCGAAGTCCGGCATCAACACCTCGCAAATTCTCGACGAGCGGGCCTTCGTCAACGGCGTGGTCGGCCTGCTCGCCACCGGTGGCTCCACCAATCACACGCTGCATCTCGTTGCAATGGCGCACGCGGGCGGCATTCTGCTCGACTGGCAGGACTTCGCCGAACTGTCTGACGTCACGCCGCTGCTCGCACACGTCTACCCGAGCGGCAAGGCCGACGTGAATCAGTTCCACGCAGCCGGTGGCCTGAGCTTCCTCATCCGTGAATTGCTCGACGCGGGTTTTCTGCACAACGACGTGACCACCGTCATGGGGCATGGCCTACGCGCCTACACGCAGGAAGCCTTCCTGCGCGACGACGTGCTGTCGTGGCAGGAGGCGCCCGCAGAGAGTCTCGACGAGACCATCGTGCGACCGGCATCGCGGCCCTTCGCGCCGGAAGGCGGACTGCGCATGCTGGCCGGCAACCTCGGGCGCGCCGTGATCAAGTCGTCCGCCGTGAAGCCCGAACATCAGAAAGTGCGCGCGCCGGCACGTGTGTTCTCGGATCAGGAGTCGGCGCAGGCGGCGTTCAAGGCAGGCGAGCTCACACGCGACGTCGTGGTGGTCGTACGCTTCCAGGGTCCGCGCGCGAACGGCATGCCTGAGCTGCACAAACTCATGCCCATGCTCGGCTTGCTGCAGGACGAAGGCCACCACGTGGCGCTCGTGACCGACGGGCGCATGTCGGGGGCGTCCGGCAAGGTCCCCGCGGCCATCCACCTGTCGCCGGAAGCCGAGCAGGGCGGCATGCTCGCACGCGTGCAGGACGGCGACATCATCACCATCGACTGCGAGACGAACACGCTGACCTGCGAGGTCGACGACGCCACGCTCGCCGCACGAACGCCGGAGCCCGTGCCGCAACGACCGTTCGACCCGTGGCGCAACCTCTTCGCGCTGTTCCGCAACAATGTCGGTGCGGCGCCCCACGGCGCGTGCGTGCTGTTCAACGACGCACAGTATCCGAAGCAGGACTGATGTCACCGCGTCGATGGCGGCGCAACGAATGCCAATGAATGACAATGGAGAGCAATGAAGGCGTCGAAATCTTGACGCCTTTTTTACCCGCGCCTCCCTAGACTGGCCTCGTTGTCACTTCCGTCGCCAAACGACACGTTGCCATGCCTGCCATCGCTCAACGCGCCAGCCTCGAACCTCCCGGTGCGAACACCGCCGCTGCCGCTTTCGCCGACACCGGCGCCCTCACCTCTGCCTTGCCTGCTGTAAGCGCCTTACCCACCACACGGCAACGCCACCGATTCAATCCCCGCGCGCGCCTCGACGCCACGCTCGACATTACGCTCAGCCGCGCAGCCGTCTCTTCGCTGGCCGTGACGCTGGCGATGAGCCTGCCGCTGCCCTGGCGTGTCGAGACGATTCGGCCGATCCGCCGCGATACGGCCGCCGTAGTGTCGATTGCCCTGCCGCGCGTCGAAGCGTCGCATGCGATGCACGTCGTCATGCAATCGCTGCCTGAAGCCGAGTTCGGCGCGCTTCGTCTGCGCCCTGCCGCGTAAGCGGGCCCATGTTAGCCGGACGCATTCGCGACGCCTCGCGCAAATTCGCCAATTCGCCAGTTCGCACGCTCGTCAACGCGACAACTCGACTTCTCCGACCCGCCTCATCGGATATCCCCGATATCGCTTCTTCAGCCATGAACACTGCCATCTTCGAAGGCGTGTGGGTTCCACTCGTCACGCCCATGACCGGCGCCAATGGCGCCCAGATCGACCACAACGCTTTCGCCCGTCTGGTCGACTACTACCTCGCTGCCGGTGTGAACGGCCTCGTCGTCGCCGGGACCACGGGCGAAGGCACACTGCTGCACGATGACGAGCGCCGCTGGCTCGTGGAGACGGCTTGCCACCTCGCCCACGGTCACGCCCCGGTGCTCGCCGGTGTCGGCGCGGCCGACACGACAAATGCCGCGCGGCAGATTCGCAGTCTGGACGACCTGCCGCTCGCCGGGTATCTCGTGCCGCCGCCGTATTACCTTCGCCCCTCGCAGGAGGGCATTCTCTGGCACTACCGCACGCTCGCCGCAGGCACGCGCAAGCCGCTCGTGCTCTACAACGTGCCGCTGCGCACCGGCGTGACGCTCGGTGTCGAGACGATTCGCGAACTGGCGTCGCACGAATCGTTCGCCGCCATCAAGGAGTGCGATGCGCATCCCCTCACGCACTTGCCTTCGCAAGTGACCATGCGCGTGCTGTGCGGCGACGACATGCAGATCCTGCCTGCGCTGCAAGCCGGCGCGGTCGGCTGCATCTCGGCGGCGGCCCATATACGCCCCGATCTGTATCTGAAATTGATCCGCTATGTCTGCGAAGGCGACATGGATCGTGCGACCACGCTGTTCAACGGCATGAAGCCGCTGATCCGGCGTCTGTTCGTCGAGCCCAACCCCGTCGCCATCAAAGCAGCGCTCACCTCGCTCGGACTCTGTTCCGAGACGGTGCGCCGCCCGCTCATGCCGTGTTCCGCCGGGCTTCGCAAGGATATCGACGCGCAACTCGAAGTGACGATGGCGTTCTGAGCGCCAAATTCATGCCACTGCGCCGGCTCCCCTCATGACAGGACACTCGTTATGGATGACATCGAACAGCGCCACCGCACCGTCGCCCGTTTGCTGATCAAGCTCTCGGGCACCACGCTGGCACGACTCGCATACGCGACCGGGATCACGGGCAACACGATCTCGCGTTGGGTTCACGGCGACCCTTGCGCGCTCGGCGCGCAGGGACGAGAAAAACTGTTCGCGGCGCTCGGCGCCTGCAGCGACGGCGTGAACGTGCGCCTTGCACGCCGCGCCACCGGCGCCGCACAACCGGTCTTCCAGATCAACGGTCTCGTGCAGGCCGAGCGTTTCGCCACACTTGCCGCGCTGACTTCGACGCAATTCGTCGCGGCACGCGAAACGTGTCAGGGTCAGACGCTCGTCAGCCTCATCACGGACATCAGCGGACAGACAACGGCGCTGCTCGTTGGCACGCGCGAAGCGCTCGACGAGCTCTACGCGGAACTGGGCATCGTCGTCTCGCCCAAACGTCGTATCGAAGCGCATGGGGACGGGCGTCGGGGAGCCCTTCGCGATGCGCGTTTGGAGTCCGGCCTCCGTGGATCGGTGTCGAAGGGCCAGTCGATACGACTACACTCGAACTGACCGCGATTCGCGTATCGATTGATCGCCGGTCGACCGGTGGTCGAACGTCGCCCCCGACGTCACTGCCATCCGAAACGTCGCGCGAATATCCCCTTCATCCACTGCGTGAGCACGGCATAGGCCAGCAGGATCGCAGCGAGCATCGGGAAATAGGCGAGCGGCAATGCCTGCATCCGGAAGGTGTCGGCGAACGGCGACATCGGCAGCATGATGCCGATCAGCATCACCGCGCCCGTCATCAGCAGCAACGGCCATGCAGCGCGACTCTGGATGAACGGCAGACGACGCGTGCGGATCAGGTGGACGATGAGCGTCTGCGAGAGCAGCCCTTCCACGAACCAGCCGGACTGGAACAGTGTCTGATGCTCCGTGCTGTTCGCGCCGAAGAGGTGCCACATCGCCACGAACGTCAGCACGTCGAAGATCGAACTGATGGGGCCGAAGAACACCATGAAGCGCGACAGGTCCGCAGGGTTCCAGCGTTGTGGATGCGTGAGTTGTTCGCTGTCGACGTGATCGAACGGAATCGTGGTCTGCGACAGATCGTAGAGCAGATTCTGCGTGAGCAACTGCAACGGCAACATCGGCAGGAAGGGCAGGAACGCGCTGGCGATCAGCACCGAGAAGACATTGCCGAAATTCGAGCTGGCCGTCATCTTGATGTACTTGAGCATGTTGGCGAACGTGCGACGCCCCTCGATCACGCCCTGCTCCAGCACCATCAGACTCTTCTCCAGCAGGATCAGGTCGGCCGCTTCCTTGGCAATGTCCACCGCCGTGTCGACGGAAATGCCGATATCCGCTGCACGCAACGCCGGCGCGTCGTTGATGCCGTCACCCATGAAGCCGACGACGTGGCCATTCGCACGCAGCGTGCGAACGAGGCGCTCCTTGTGTGCCGGCGTGAGCTTTGCGAAGACGTTGGCGCGCTCGACCGTCTGCGCGAGTTCGGCGTCGCTCATCGCTTCGACGTCGTCGCCCAGCACGCAGCCCGTCACCGTCAGGCCCACTTCGCGGCAGACCTTTGCCGTCACGAGATCGTTGTCGCCGGTGAGCACCTTCACCTGCACGCCCGACGCGGCGAGCGCCGCCAGGGCAGGCGACGTCGACTCCTTGGGCGGATCGAGGAAGGCAATGTAGCCAACGAGCACGAGTTCGCTTTCGTCCGCCACGCTGTATCGCTCGCGCACGGGCGGCAGGTGGCGTGTGGCCACGGCCACCACCCGCAATCCCTCAGCGTTCAGGTCGGCCGTCACGCGGCGCAGGCGCGCGAGAACGTCGGGCGTGAGCGGCTCGATGTTCGCGCCGTGCTGCACGCGATTGCAGACGGCCATCACCTCTTCCACCGCCCCCTTGCAGATCAGCTCATGGTGATCGCCGTTCTCGCTCACCACCACCGACATGCGGCGACGCTGAAAGTCGAACGGGATTTCGTCGATCTTGCGGTAACGATTGACCACGTCCAGACGCTGGTGCATCTCGGCATGGTCGAGCACGGCCACGTCGAGCAGGTTCTTCAGACCGGTCTGATAGAAGCTGTTCAGGTAGGCGTATTCGAGCACGTACTCGGAGAAATTGCCCCACACGTCGGTGTGACGCTCCAGGCAGATCTTGTCCTGCGTGAGCGTGCCCGTCTTGTCGGTGCACAGCACGTCCATTGCGCCGAAGTTCTGAATCGCATCGAGCCGCTTGACGATGACCTTCTTGCGCGAGAGCACGACGGCGCCCTTGGCGAGCGTGGCCGTCACGATCATCGGCAGCATTTCAGGCGTGAGCCCCACGGCCACGGACAGGGCGAAAAGCGACGCTTCGAGCCAGTCGTGCTTCGTGAAACCGTTGATGAGCAGGACGATGGGAGTCATCACGAGCATGAAGCGAATGAGCACCCACGACACGCGGTTCACCCCTTGCTGGAAGGAGGTCACCGTGGGCTGCTGCGCCGTCACCCGTTCGGCGAGCGAGCCGAAGAACGTGCGTGCGCCCGTGGCTACCACCACCGCCGTGGCCGAACCGCTGACGACGTTCGTTCCCATGAAGGCCAGATTGTCGTATTCGAGCGGGTTGCTCCCGCCCGTCTCGCACGGGTGTGCGAATTTCTCGACGGGCAACGCTTCGCCCGTGAGCGCCGATTGCGAGACGAACAAGTCTTTCGCCGAGAGAATGCGCACGTCGGCCGGAATCATGTCGCCGGCCGCGAGCAGCACGATGTCGCCCGGCACCAGTTCGGCCAGCGCGACTTCGCGTCCCATGCGGCCCATATGCCCCGTACGGCCCACCGGCGCGATGTGGCGCACGTTGTCGGATTCGGTCGTGCCGTCTGCCGACGATTCGCGACGCAACACCGTCGCCGTGGTGCTCACCATGGCCTTGAGCTTCTCCGCCGCCTTGTTCGAACGGGCTTCCTGCACAAATCGCAACACCGTGGAAATGATCACCATCGACGCGATGATGATCGTTCCCTCGGTGTCGTCGGTCGCGTAAGACACAGCGGCCAGCGCAGTGAGCAGCAAGTTGAACGGGTTGCGGTAGCAGTGAAAGAGATGACGCCACCAGGGCAGCGGCTTTTCATGCTCGACCTCGTTGGAGCCGACGTGGGCACGCACCGTGGCGGCTTCGTCGTCGGACAGGCCGTTGCGCGTGGTGCGCAGGCGGGCGAGCAAATCCGGCCCGGTGTCGCGGGCGGCCTGAAGCAGACCCGGTGGTGCCTCGTGGCCGTGCGCGGGCGCATCGAGGGTTTCGAGCATGTCGCGGCGACGGAAAAAGCGCAGGCCGAGGCGCGCGCCAAGCACCGCAATCAGTCGCTCGCTGAGCGTGAGAGCTTGTTGCATCGGATACATCCTGAATGGCGGGGGACGCCGGTGTTGGCGCCAGCGCCCCCCAAATGACGATGAAAAACGGGCGCGGCCTCAGCCGTGCCGGGTCGGGGCGTGGCGGCGCACGAGCGCGCGCAGCCACTGCGCGGCACGCCCCACAGCACCGGAACGCGCGGACGTGGCATTGGCCGGTGCGGCGTCGCCATGCGGATCGACGTGATAGTGATGCAGGCACTCGGGCGGCAGCATCAGGGCTTGCGGATTACCTCCGCGCAGGGTCATGGAATAACGGAACACGATGAATCTCCCGGCCGCGCGGCGTCCGTCCGACGCAGGCGTCGCGATCGCGTTTCGATGAAAACCACGCGAACACACACGCACGACGGGACAGCCCGAACGGCAGATGTAAAACCAATAAGGGAGCGTGCTACGAAAGACGGACGCTATCGGCAGGGCCCAAAAACGCCCTTCGTCGCGCAATATTTGCGGCGAAAGGGTTCGGACAAACGAAACGTACGTCTGAGGTGCGCGCCAACCCGACGATGCGAGTTAGCGGCTGGGAAGATCCCGGGGACTAACTCGCGGTGGTGATGTCGACTTCGGTCGACCGGCAACTACCACTAGAACTACTGTCCACGGAAGGACCTCCTGAGAGCTATGACGGCGCGATTCTACCTCCGAGAGCGTCGAAAGAAAAGTGACAATTCACGGTGTTACAAAATGATGACAAATGGCACTTTCCTCCGCACGACGGCTCGGCCAGAATCTGTCATCCAATCGTCACAAACCGCCGGCCGGCGGCCGACGGTCCGCTGCCGCATCGGGACTTCCGAGTCCTTTCATGCCCTTCCTTGCCCGCGCTTAGGCGCCCGCTAGCCAGCAGTGTCCCGAACGTCCGGCAGGTATTCGAAAACCCCGGAGTTCATGGATTCACTCAATCGCGCCCTCTTCCTCGCCATCAACGCCTCGCCGAATGTGAGCGAAGGCGAATTGGCCCTCGCCGTCTTCCTGGCCAAATATCTGATCGTGCTGCTGCCGGTCGGGCTCGTCACGCTCTGGCTCGCGGGCGGCCGGGACCGTGAAGGTGGCGTTCACGGCCTGCTGGGCATTGCCCTCGTGTTGCTGATCAACTTCGTTATCGGACTGGCGTGGTTCGAACCGCGCCCGTTCGTTGTCGGGCTCGGCACGAATCTGCTGCCGCATGCGCCGACGAGCGCGTTTCCGAGCAACCACGGCGCGATCATGTTCACCGCCGCATTCGTCCTGATGGGCACGGCCGCACGCACGCCGCGCCTGCTTGGCAAACTGCTGCTGATTTGTGCGCTGCCGGTGTGCTGGGCGCGCATCTACCTCGGTGTGCACTGGCCGATCGATATGTTCGGTGCGCTGATCGTATCGATCGTGACCGCGCTCATCATGCGCACTGCAAGCGCAAGGGAGACGAGCCGCATCGTCGCGGCGATCCTCGAAGGCATTTATCGACGCCTGATGGCGTGGCCGATTGCGCGCGGCTGGCTGCGTCGCTAAGCGAAAAAAGGCGGGAGCGGAAAAAAACAGGAAGGAGGCTTGGGAGACTCGGGAGATCCGAATCTCCCAGTGGTGCTGCGCAGAGATGAATCAGCGGTGATATTCGCCAGCGGCTTCCGGCTGGTAATCGAGGCCGAGCAGTTCGAGCTCGATCAGATGGCCACCCGGCACCTGCCAGTGAATCGACTGGCCGACGCGCAGGCCCAGCAAGGCGCTGCCGACCGGCGCCAGCACCGAAATACCGTTTTCGGTGGCGGCAAGATGCTGCGGATACACGAGCGTTACGCGATGCTCCTGCTGCGTGGCGAGGTCACGATAGCGCACCACCGAATTCATCGTGGCGACGTCGGCCGGCATTTGCTCCGGGTCGACGACGCTCGCACGGGCGAGCTCTGTTTCGAGTGCCTCCACATACGGCAGGGCCGTGCGCGGCGCATTCTCGATGACCGAATAAAGACGATCGAGGTCGAGAGACGAGACAGTGATCGGAGGACGTTGCGAGTTGGCGGTGGACATGTCGACGGGCCTTGAATTTCCTTGGCATTGAGTAAAGGTGCCTTCAATCTAACAGAAGCCCCGCGCCGGGAGAAGTCCCGGACTTTGGCGCCATCCGCTAGAATCGACGCATTAAGGTGAATAGGCCGTCGCGCCGCAGAGCTGAACCCATGTCCGAAACCACGACCAATGCCGCGCTGTTCGAGCGCGCCCAGCAAACCATTCCCGGCGGTGTGAACTCGCCCGTGCGTGCCTTCCGTTCGGTGGGTGGCACGCCCCGCTTCATCGCCCGTGCGCAAGGCCCCTACATGTGGGACGCCGAAGGCGTGCGTTACATCGATTACATCGGTTCATGGGGACCGATGATCGTCGGCCACCTGCATCCGGAAGTCGTCGCTGCCGTGCAGAGCGCCATGTCGCAAGGCTTCAGCTTCGGCGCGCCAACGCAGGCCGAAGTCGTGATGGCCGAGGAAATCTGCCGTCTCGTGCCGTCCATCGAGCAAGTGCGTCTGGTGTCGTCGGGCACCGAAGCGACCATGAGCGCGCTGCGTCTGGCGCGCGGCTTCACGGGCCGCAACAAGATCGTCAAGTTCGAAGGCTGCTATCACGGTCATGCCGACAGCCTGCTGGTCAAGGCCGGCTCGGGCCTGCTCACCTTCGCCGATTCGACGCGCAATGCACCGTCCTCGGCCGGTGTGCCGCAGGAAGTCACCCGCGACACGCTCGTGCTGGAGTACAACAACGTCGATCAGTTGCGTGAACTGTTCGCGGGTCAGGGCAGCGAGATTGCCGCGGTGATCGTCGAGCCGGTTGCCGGGAACATGAACCTCGTGCGCGGTTCGCGCCACTTCCTTCAGACATTGCGCGAGTTGTGCACGGCTCACGGCGCCGTGCTGATCTTCGACGAAGTGATGTGCGGATTCCGTGTCGGGCTGGGCGGCGCGCAGGCGCTTTACGGCATTACGGCCGACCTCACGTGCCTGGGCAAGGTCATCGGCGGCGGCATGCCTGCGGCGGCCTTCGGCGGACGCCGCGACATCATGTCGCATCTGGCGCCGCTCGGCGGCGTCTATCAGGCCGGCACCCTCTCGGGCAACCCGCTGGCGGTGGCCGCAGGTCTGGCCACGCTCAAGCTGATTCAGGCACCGGGCTTCTATGAAGATCTGGCCAAGCGCACCTCGAAGCTGGTGACCGGACTGGTCGACGCCGCGCAGGCAGCGGGCGTGCCGTTCTCCGGCGACAGCGTCGGCGGCATGTTCGGGCTGTATTTCCGAGCCAGCGTGCCGCAAAGCTTCGCAGAAGTCACGACGTCGGACGTGGCTCGCTTCAACAAGTTTTTCCACGCCATGCTCGATCGGGGCGTCTATCTGGCGCCGAGCGCGTTCGAAGCGGGCTTCGTTTCCGCCACGCACGACGACACGATCATCGATGCGACGATCGACGCGGCGCGCGACGCCTTTGGGACGATTGCCTAAGCGCTGTTCTGCGCCCGTCTACCATGGGCTGCGTGGCACGTGCCACACATTGCGAAATCGCTGGATCTGCCGGACCGGTCTGACATCGGCCCGGCCATAACAAGGGGAAACATCATGCAGACGTTGCTGCCGATCAAGCTCCGCCAATCGTTCCTGCGCTGGCTCGCGCTGGGACTGCTCGCGTCGTTGCTGTCCGCCTGCGGCTACAACGAAATTCAGGTCAAGGACGAAGCGGTCAAGGCCTCGTGGAGCGAAGTCGTGAACCAGTACCAGCGACGCGCCGACCTGGTGCCGAATCTGGTCAACACCGTGAAGGGCTACGCTTCGCACGAGCAAGCCACGCTCACGGAGGTGATCAATGCGCGCGCCAAGGCGACGAGCATTACGGTCACGCCGGAGACGCTCAACGACCCGGAAGCGTTCAAGCGCTTCCAGCAGGCGCAGGGCGAGCTCTCCGGTGCGCTGTCGCGTTTGATGGCCGTCTCTGAGAACTATCCGAACCTGAAGGCTGACGGGCTGTTCCGGGACCTGCAATCGCAGCTCGAAGGCACGGAGAACCGCATTACCGTGGCACGCAACCGCTACATTCAGGCGGTGCAGGACTACAACGTGTATGTGCGTCAGTTCCCCAACAATCTGACGGCGAAGGTGTTCGGCTACGCCACGAAGCCGAATTTCACGGTGGACAACGAAAAGGCCATCTCCACGGCACCGGCCGTCAAGTTCTGAGGACCCCGCGATGGCGGCTTTCCTTCAGTCGAAGCGTTTGCTGTGGATCTTGTGGGCGCTTGCGCTGGCGAGTCTGTGCTCGCTGGCGCTGCCGGCCGGCGCCGACGCGCTGGTCGCCGTGCCCGCACTCACCGCCCGTGTGACCGACTTGACCGGCACGCTCACGCCCGAGCAGCGCAACGCCCTGGAAAATCAGCTCGCGCAGTATGAACAGCAGCGCGGCAGCCAGATCTTCATTCTGATGCTGCCGAGCACGGCGCCCGAGACCATCGATCAGTACAGCATCCGCGTGGCCGACGCATGGAAAGCCGGCCGCAAGGGGATCGATGACGGCGTGATCCTGCTCATCGCGAAGGACAATCCGAACGACCTGCGCAAGATGCGCATCGAAGTCGGTCGCGGCGTACAAGGCTCGCTCACCGATGCGATCTCCGGACGTATCCTGCGCGATGTCATGGCCCCCTACTTCCGCCAGGGCGACTTTTTCGGCGGTCTGGCCGCCGGCGTGGCCGCCGTACAGGCTGCCATGAACAACGAGGCCCTGCCGGCGCCCAACCTGCCTGCCACGCGCGCGCCGCATTCCGATCTGTCCGATTTCCTGCCGCTGCTCTTTATCGTCTTCATCATTGCGATGGTGGTGCTCATGGAGAGCCGCAGGCGTTTCCGTGGCGCCGGACTCCCCGGCGCAGACCCCAACGATCCGCGCTCGCGCGTGCTCACCGGGCAGCGCGGACGCATCGGCCCCGGTGGCTGGGGCGGTATCGGTGGCGGCATTGGTGGCGGTCTCGGCGGTGGCTGGGGACGTAACGACGGCGGTGGCGGCGGCGGCTTTGGTGGTGGCGGTGGTGGCGGTGGTGGCTTCGGCGGCGGTGGCGGCGGTGGATTCGACGGCGGCGGCTCGTCGGGGAACTGGTGAGCGCCATGACCACAGCACACGAGAAGGACATCGCGATGCCGCAAAGACCGCAACGGCCACACGACATCTCGCGCTGGTTGCGACACGCCGGCACGTGGCGCGCCCATGCCCGCTGGCTGTTTCCCGACAACGCTCTCGATACGCTGGAGCACTCGATCCGGGCGTCCGAGCGCGAACACCGCTGCGAGATCCGTCTGGTGATCGAAGCGGCCATGCCGCTGGCGAACGTCTGGCGTGGGCAAACCTGCCGTCAACGCGCCGTTCAGTTGTTTCATCAACTGGGGGTCGCGCACACAAGCGAGCGCACAGGCATACTGCTGTACATCAACATCGCCGATCACGATATCGAGCTGATCGCCGACAAGGGTGTCAATGCGCTGGTGGCCGCGCGCCGATGGGACGCCGTGGTCGCGCAGATGAGCGCCGGTTTTCGTGACGAACGCTATGTCCAGAGCGTGCTCGACGCGCTGAACACCCTGCGCGGCATTGCGCGCGAATCCCTGCCGGCCCAGGCCGGCGCAGCCCCGGACAATGCCCTGACCGACCGGCCGCTGATGCTCTGACGATCCGACGTCTCATGTTTTCCGAACAGGATTTTGCTTACATGCGCCGCGCGCTGGCGCTCGCCGAGCGTGGAATGTTTACCACCACGCCGAACCCTCGCGTGGGCTGCGTGATCGTGCAGGACGGGCGCGTCATCGGTGAAGGCTTCACTCAGCCGGCCGGCCAGGACCACGCCGAAGTGCAGGCGATGAAAGACGCCCGCTCGCGTGGCGAATCAGTGCGTGGCGCGACCGCCTACGTGACGCTGGAGCCGTGCAGCCATTACGGACGCACCCCGCCATGTGCGAAGGGGCTCATCGAAGCGGGCGTCAAACGCGTGATCGCCGCGATGGAAGACCCGAACCCGCTCGTCGCCGGACGCGGTCTGGGCATGTTGCGCGAGGCAGGCATCGAGGTGCGCTGCGGATTGCTGGAGAACGAAGCGCGTGAGATGAACATCGGCTTCATCGCCCGCATGACGCGCGGCACGCCGTGGGTGCGCATGAAGGTCGCCGCGAGCCTCGACGGGAAAACCGCGCTGCACAACGGTGTGAGCCAGTGGCTGACCGGTCCGGCCGCGCGCGCCGACGGCCATGCGTGGCGCGCGCGGGCCTGCGCGATTCTCACGGGCATCGGCACCGTGCGCGAAGACGACCCATCGCTCACCGTACGCGAAGTGGAAACCACACGTCAGCCGCTGCGTATCGTCGTCGACTCGCATCTGGACGTCTCGCCGACCGCCAAGGTGCTCGCCGACGGCAACGCGCTGGTGGTCTGCGCCAATGGCGACGCCGCACGCGCGTCGCGTCTGCGCGATCTGGGCGTGGAAGTGCTCGATCTGCCCAATGCCCACGGCAAGGTCGAACTGCCCGCGCTGATGCGCGCGCTCGGTGAGCGTCAGTTCAACGAAATTCACGTGGAAGCCGGCTACAAGCTCAACGGCTCGATGCTGCGCGAAGGCTGTGTGGACGAGTTGCTGGCCTACTTTGCGCCGTCCATCGTCGGCGACGCACAGGGCATGTTCAACCTGCCTGCGCTGACTTCGCTCGACGACACCCTCGCACTTGCGTTCACCGACGTGCGCCTGATCGAAGCCGATCTTCGTGTCATCGCTCGCGTGAAGCGCTGAGATCGCGCGAACATCGCAGTCGTCGATACAAAAACGGGGGCACCGCAACTGACGGTGCCCCCGTTTTCTTCGTGCGCTCGGCAAACCCTTGCCGTGCGCACGCCGCTCACACGTGGAAGCCCACGCGACCGAGCGACTCCATTTCTACCGACACGTACTGCCCCGGCTGGATGTATTCGGCCGGCGTGGCGCCACCCGCCATCACGATCCAGCCCGCCTGCAACGGCTCGCCCGCGGCCGCCGACAGTCGCGCCGCCGCCACCAGCGAGCGCAGCGGATGCCCCAGCAGCGCCGCCGTCGACCCGACTTGCACGGTACGGCCGTTGATCGACATCGCCAGCCCGAGATTCGAGAAGTCGACGTGCGGGTCATGCCAGGCGCCGATCACGAAACCGCTCGACGATGCGTTGTCGGCAATCACTTCCGGCAGCGTGAACTTGAAGTCCTTGTAACGCGAATCGATGATTTCGATGGCCGGTGCGATCGCCTCGACCGCCGCGAGCGCCTGCGGGCCCGTCACGTTGCCTTCGAGCGGCTTCTTCAGAATGAAGGCGATCTCCGGCTCGACACGCGGATGCACGTAACGCTTGAAGTCGATGGATGTCCCCTCCTCGACCTGCATGCCCGAGGTCAGACGGCCCCAGATGACATCCGAGAGTCCCATCTGAATCATCTTGGCGCGGCTGGTGAAGCCCATCTTCACGCCGACACGGGTCTCGCCACGTTCGGCGCGGCGCGCGAGCGAGGCGGCCTGAATGGCGTAGGCGTCGTCAAGCGACAACCGGTTGTCGGTATCGAACTGTTCGACTTCGTGGGCGAAGTGCGCTGCGTCGTCGAGCAGCTTGGCGTAATCGTGGATGTGGCTCATCGTGCAGCCTCGCTGGCAGGTTCAAAGACGGCGCGGACCGAGCCCAGGCCGTTGATGCGTGTCTCGAAGATGTCGCCCGGAGTGACCGCGGCCATCGGGCCAAGCGCACCGGAGAGCACCAGATCGCCGGCCTTGAGCGGTGTCCCCACGGCGGCCATGGTGCGGGCAAGCCACACGACGGCGTTGATCGGGCTGCCCAGACAGGCTGCGCCCGCGCCCACCGACACCGGCTCGCCACGACGCTCCAGCACCATGCCGCACATGCGCACGTCGAACTCGGAGAGTTTTTTCGGCGTATTGCCGAGCACATAAGCGGACGACGATGCGTTATCGGCGATCGTATCGGTAATGCGAATGTTCCAGTCGGCCACGCGGCTGCCAACGATTTCCAGCGCAGGCAGCGCGTATTCGATGGCGTTCAGCACATCGAGCTGTCCCGGATTGTCGACGTTCAGATCGCGGCCGAACACGAAGGCAATCTCGGCCTCGATCTTCGGTTGCGTGAGGATCGACGCCGGAATCGGTTCTCCATCGCCGTAGCCCATGTCGTCGAAAAGCATGCCGAAGTCCGGCTGGTCGACGCCGAGTTGCTTCTGCACGGCAACCGACGTCAGGCCGATCTTGCAGCCCACGATGCGGCGTCCGGCCGCCAGACGCCGTTCCGTATTGATGCGCTGAATCGCGTAGGCGTCGTCGATGGTCAGCGGCGCGAACGTCTCGCGCAGCGGGGCGATGAAGCGGCGCGAACGTTCGGCTTCGAGCAGCGCGTCGGCGGCCTGTTGCAGACGCGCCTGCGTGGCGGCGTCGCGAGGTGTCGTAGCGCTCATCACACGCCTGCCTTGGCCGGCGCGGCCGGCTCATCCTTGGTGCGCTCGCCCACGGCCCAGTGCGCAGCCGGGACCTGCGTGGCGAAAACGCGAATCGATTCGAGCGGCGCGCCGAGGGTCTCGTGCACCGTGCGTGCCACCGCCTTCACACAGGCTTTCACGGTGGCGTCGTCTCGACCTTCCACCAGGTTGATATGTACGATCGGCATGTTGGTATCCCCTGAAAATGCCCAAACGAGTACGAGTGCTGAAAGCTTCGTGCGCCCATGATGCGCGCGCAACCGGATACCGTCCAATACCAATTTCCGAGATTCCGATACCATTTCGGTATCAGACACAGGATCGGGCGTTGGAACGAATGCCCAGGACGACACATGGATATCAAGCAAATGCGGTACTTCCTCGCCGTGGCGCAGGAAGGCCATTTCGGGCGCGCCGCCGAGCGGCTGAACATGGCGCAGCCCCCGCTCACCCGCCACATCCACGCCCTCGAAGCGCAGTTGGGCACGCCGCTGTTCGTGCGCACGCCCAAGGGCGCCACGCTCACCGCCGCCGGTCAGACTCTGCTCGCCGAAGTGCCGAACATTCTGTCGCTCACGCGCCGGGCGGAGGAGCAAACGCGCCTGGCCGGCGAGGGATACATCGGGCGGCTCGACGTGGGCATTTTCAGTTCGGGCATTCTCGATGTCATTCCCCGGCTGCTGGCGGGCTTTCACACCGAGCGCCCCGAAGTCAAGATCGGCCTGCACAACCTCTCCAAGACGGAACAGATCGCCGCGTTGCGCGAGCGACGCATCGCCATCGGTTTTAACCGTCTGATTCCCGACGAACCGGATCTTGTCGTCGACTGGATTCATCGCGAGCCGTTTCTCGTCGCGCTCTATGAAGGGCATGCGCTGTGCAAGCGCGCCTCGCTCACGCTCGCCGATCTCGACAACGAACGGATGATTCTCTATCCGAACGCGCCGGTGCCCGGCCTTGCCGAGGAAGTGACGGCCGCCTTCCGCGCGGAAGGGCTCACGTTGCGCGTGGAGCAGGAGGTGGAGGACGTGGTGACGTCGATGGCGCTGGTGGCGAGTCGCTTCGGTGTGTGTGTGACCACCGAGTCGGCGGCGAATCTGCGCCTGCCCGGCGTGGTGTATCGCCCGCTGAAATCGAAGCGTCTGCGCTCGATCGAGCTCAATTGCATGTACCGGCGCGACGACGATTCACCGATTCTGGCCGCGTTTCTCGCGCTGATACGACAGTCGCGCAATCATCGGCACACCTTGCCGATGTAAGCCGTCAACGAGGGGAACGAGTCCAGCGGCTGAATGCAAAACATCCAAATTGGATTTCAATTCACGCAGGATTGTATCCAAAATGTCCTGATGCGCGATCGGCCGACGAACATCAACGTGACCCCGATTTGCCGATTTCGCCGGCTGGCGCCCCTGCTTTGATCTGCGTAGTACTACGGAGTATTGCTGTGACGACTCTTATTTTCTTCTTTTGACCCTTTTGAAACCCTTTATCCACGCGGGTTTCGAGGGGGCTCTGGATAGCTGTTTCTATTGGGGGGCGTATTACGCTACTATGGCGCATCGTTCGAGCCGGCAACGGCAGAATGATCCAATACCGACCAGGTTCAGCAGTCGATTAAGACCCCCGCATGCGCGGGTAGTCAAAAAATACAAATCAAGGAGATGTCCACAATGCAGTTCCGTCACAAATCCCTGTTCGTCGCCGCTGCTCTCGCCCTCCTCGGAACGGCCGCCAACGCCGAGACCGTCAAGATCGCCATCGCCGGCCCGTTCAGCGGCTCGGTTGCTCAGTACGGCGACATGGTCAAGGCCGGTGCGCTGACCGCGATCGAACAGGTCAACGCCGCTGGTGGCGCCAACGGCAACAAGCTCGAAGCCGTGTTCATGGACGACGCATGCGAGCCGAAGCAGGCTGTCGCCGTCGCCAACAAGATCGTCAGCCAGAAGATCAAGTATGTGATCGGTCACGTGTGCTCGGGCTCGACCATCCCGGCATCGGACATCTACGAGAACGAAGGCGTCGTGATGATCACGCCGTCGGCCACCGCACCCCAGCTGACCGAAGGCAAGAAGCGCCACTTCATCTTCCGCACGATCGGCCGTGACGACCAGCAAGGTCCGGCAGCCGCTCAGTACATCATCAACAAGGTCAAGCCGAAGAAGGTCGCCGTGCTGCACGACAAGCAGTCGTACGGTCAGGGCATCGCCACCTCGGTGAAGAAGGATCTGGACGCCGCCAAGGTGCCGGTCGTGCTGTTCGAAGGCATCAACGCCGGTGACTCGGACTACTCGGCGGTCATCACCAAGCTCAAGTCGCAAGGCGTGGACTTCGTCTACTTCGGCGGCTACCACCCGGAAATGGGTCTGCTGTTGCGTCAGGCACGTGAGCAAGGCGTGAAGGCCACGTTCATGGGACCGGAAGGCGTGGGCAACAAGGACGTGACGGCCATCGCCGGCCCTGCCTCGGAAGGCATGCTCGTGACGCTGCCGGCCGACTTCGCAGCGGACCCGGCCAACGCCAAACTGGTGAAAGCTTTCGCCGACGCCAAGCGTGACCCGAACGGCCCGTTCCAGATGCCGGCTTATACCGGTGTCAAGCTGATCGCCGACAGCATCGCCGGCGCGAAGAGCACGGACTCGGAAAAGGTTGCCAAGTATCTCCACGCCAACACGTTCGACACGCCGATCGGCAAGGTTGCGTATGACGCAGCCGGCGATCTGAAGTCGTTCAAGTTCGTGGTGTTCACGTGGCACAAGGACGCTACCAAGACCGCCGCCAACTGATTCCCTGACGCTTTACCGGCCAGCGAATCACCCCCAGCCGCCCGCCGCCCCCGGCGGGCGGCTCGCATTCGCGCTCGGCCCCCGCTAGTCGCGAGGCTTCCCGCATGAACGAATTTTTCCCACAGCTCGCCCAGCAACTGGTCAATGGCCTGACGCTGGGCGCGATCTACGCGTTGATTGCCATCGGCTACACAATGGTCTACGGCATCATCGGCATGATCAACTTTGCCCACGGCGAGATCTACATGATCGGTGCCTATGTCGGGCTTGTCACTCTGACTGCAATCGGAACGGCGGCGGGCTACCCCTTGCCGCTCGTGCTGGGCGCAGCGCTGCTGGTGTCGGTACTGGTCACGGGCCTGTACGGCTTCGCGATCGAGCGGGTGGCGTATCGCCCGCTGCGCGGCGGACCTCGCCTCGGACCGCTGATCTCCGCGATCGGCATGTCCATCTTCCTGCAGAACTACGTGCAGATCGGTCAGGGCGCGCGTGACGTTTCCGTGCCGATGCTGATCTCGGGCGCCATCGACATTCCGATGGGCGACTTCACCGTGACGATTCCCTACGCTCGCATGCTGATCGTGGGGGTGACGGTGGCACTGATGATTCTGCTCACGCTCTTCATCGCGAACTCGCGCATGGGCCGCGCCTGCCGTGCCTGCGCCGAGGACATGCGCATGGCCAACCTGCTGGGCATCGATACGAATCGCGTGATCTCGTTCACGTTCATTCTCGGCGCCATGCTCGCGGCCGTGGGCGGCGTGCTGATCGGCCTGACTATCGGCAAGCTCAATCCGTACATCGGCTTCATCGCCGGCATCAAGGCCTTCACGGCAGCGGTGCTTGGCGGTATCGGCAGCATTCCCGGCGCCATGCTGGGCGGCGTGCTGCTGGGCCTGGCGGAGACGCTCGCCTCGGGCTACATGCCCTCCGAATACAAGGACATCGTGGCGTTCTGCCTGCTGGTGCTGGTGCTGCTGTTCCGCCCGACCGGCCTGCTGGGCAAACCCGACGTCGAGAAAGTCTGAGGTCGACCATGACACAACAACTCACCATGAAGTCCGGCGCCGCCAACCGTGCGCCGGCAGGAGAGACGCTCAAGGGTGCGGTCATCGCCGCAATCGTGACGATCATCCTCACGGCCCCCATCCTGGGCCTGCAACTGAAGCTCGATGGCTACAAGGTCGTGCTGGAGCAACACTGGCGTCCGGTCTGGATCGCGACCGCCATCGTGTTCGTCTTCCAGTTGATCAAGCCGTTCCTGCTGCGCACGAAACGCGCGGTGACGTTGCCGACGATGCCCACGATGGGCCGCCGTCAGCAGCTCATCGCGATGTGGGTGCTGCTCGCCGTCGGGCTGGTGTGGCCGTTCATCGGCTCGCGCGGCGCGGTGGACGTTGCCACGCTCGCCCTCATCTACTGCGTGCTGGGCCTCGGCCTGAACATCGTCGTAGGATTCGCGGGCCTGCTCGATCTGGGTTACGTCGGCTTCTACGCCGTGGGCGGTTATACGTACGCCCTGCTCAACCAGTACTTCGGACTCACGTTCTGGGAATGCCTGCCGCTCGCTGCGCTCATGTCGGCGACCTTCGGCTTCCTGCTGGGTTTCCCGGTGCTGCGCCTGCGTGGCGACTATCTCGCCATCGTGACGCTCGGCTTCGGTGAAATCATCCGTCTGCTGCTCAACAACCTGACCAGCCTCACCGGCGGCCCCGACGGCGTGTCGGGCATTCCGAAGCCCAGCGTGTTCGGCTTCGAAATGGCACGCTCGGCCAGTGTCGAAGGCGCGAAAACGTTCCATGATCTGATCGGGCTGCCGTACAGCGGATCGCACATGGTGATTTTCCTCTACCTGCTCGCGTTTGCACTGGTGGGCTTCACGCTGTTCGTGACGAGCCGTCTGATCCGCATGCCGATCGGCCGTGCCTGGGAAGCCCTGCGCGAAGACGAAATCGCCTGCCGCTCGCTCGGCCTGAACCCCACGCGCATCAAGCTCTCCGCGTTCACGCTGGGGGCCTCGTTCGCCGGACTCGCCGGCGCGTTCTTCGCGGCGCGTCAGGGGCTGGTCACGCCCGAGTCGTTCACGTTCATCGAGTCGGCACTGATTCTCGCCGTGGTCGTGCTCGGCGGCATGGGCTCGCAGATCGGCGTGATTCTCGCAGCCATTCTGCTCACGATCCTGCCGGAAGTCGCGCGCGACTTCGCCGAGTACCGCATGCTGATCTTCGGTCTGGTGATGGTGCTGATGATGATGTGGCGTCCGCAAGGTCTGCTGCCTGCCACCCGCCCGCATGTGGAGTTGCCGCAATGAGTGCAGAACTGTTGAAACTCTCCGGCCTGCAGATGCGCTTCGGCGGTCTGCTCGCCGTCGACGGCGTCGAGTTCGACGTCCGCAAGAACGAGGTCTTTGCGATCATCGGCCCGAACGGCGCCGGCAAAACGACCGTCTTCAACTGCGTTGGCGGCTTTTACCGTCCGACCGGCGGCACGATCACCCTCGATGGCGCCGATATCACCGGTCTGCCGAGCCACATGGTCGCGCGGCGCGGTCTGGTGCGTACGTTCCAGAACATCCGCCTCTTCCGTCAGTTGACGGTCGTGGAGAACCTGCTCGTGGCACAGCACATGACCGTGCACACCGGCTTTCTCCAGGGGCTGTTCTCCACGGGCGCATTCCGACGCGCGGAGCGCAAGGCGCTCGAACGCGCCAAGATGTGGCTCGACCGCCTCGGCCTCACCCCGGTTGCCAACCGGGAAGCGGGCACGCTGTCGTACGGGCACCAACGCCGTCTCGAGATTGCGCGCTGCATGATCACCGAGCCGCGCCTGCTCATGCTCGACGAGCCGGCAGCCGGCCTGAATCCGCAGGAGAAGGTCGAATTGCAGCAGCTGGTCGACAAGCTGCGCCATGAGTTCGGCATTTCGGTGCTGCTCATCGAACACGACATGAGTCTCGTGATGGGGGTCTCCGACCGGATTCTCGTGATGGAACACGGCAAGCCGATCATGACCGGCAAGCCCGACGAGGTGCGCAACGACCCGCGCGTCATCAAGGCCTACCTCGGGGAGGAATAATGCTCAAGCTGGAACAGATCCATACCCATTACGGGGCCGTCGAGGCGCTCAGCGGCGTATCGATCGAAGTGAACAAGGGCGAGATCGTCACCCTCATCGGCAGCAACGGCGCGGGCAAGACCACGCTGATGATGACCGTGTGCGGCACACCACGCGCGTCGAGCGGTCGTGTGATGTTCGAAGGCAACGACATCACTGCGCGCCCGACGCACGAAATCATGCGCATGGGCCTGGCGATTTCGCCGGAGGGCCGTCGGGTGTTTCCGAGCCTGACCGTCATCGAGAATCTGAAGATGGGCGGCTTCTTCGCGTCCAACGACGAAATCGACGCCGGTATGGACCACGTCTTCAAGTTGTTCCCCCGACTGGCACAACGCGGCAAACAGCGCGCCGGCACGATGTCCGGCGGCGAGCAGCAGATGCTGGCCATCGGACGCGCCCTGATGAGCCGCCCGCGTTTGCTGTTGCTCGACGAACCGACGCTCGGTCTGGCGCCGCTCGTGATCGCGCAAATCTTCGACATCATTCGCGCGATTCGCGAGGAAGGCGTGACGGTGTTTCTGGTGGAGCAGAATGCCAACAAGGCGCTGCATGTGGCCGACCGCGGCTATGTACTCGAAACCGGTCGTGTCGTGCTCGCCGATTCGGCCGATAACCTGCTCGCCAACGACGACATCAAGCGCGCTTACTTGGGCGCATGAGTGGGTGCATGCATGATTGCTGCATGAGCGGCGTGTGATGCCGTGATTCGCCACCCGGCGACGAAAAAGGGGGACGCGCCTTCGGGCACGTCCCCCTTTTTTCGTCACAACGATCACATCGGTCCGACGTCACTTCATGAGATCGACCAGTTGATCGAGCGCCTTGCCCCAGCCGTCGTGGAAGCCCATGGCTTCATGCTGCGCACGCGTCGCTTCGTTGCCGTGAATCGCAATCGCGGTGTAGCGCGTGCCCTTGCCCTGCGCTTCCATGAGCACCGCCGCCGTGAACTGAAAACCGCCATGTTCGGCCTCGGGGGCGGGCGCCGGACGATATCCGGGCAACACCGCGTTCGTCCACACGAGCCGCGCGTTTTCGACCACTTCCAGATAACAGCCGACGTTCGGATACTCCTGCCCCTCCGGCGAGCGCATCACGGTATGAAACCGTCCGCCGGGACGCAGATCGATCTCGCACTCGACCGTTTTCCAAGGCGCTGGCGTGAACCACTTCTTGAGATGTTCCGGCTGCGTCCACGCCGCCCAGACACGCTCGCACGGCACATCGACATAGCGCTCGAGGACGAGGTCCAGTTTCGGATCGACCGAGAATAGGCTGGTTTGGGTGGATTGATTCGACGGCTTGGCAAGGCTCATGGTCGCGTCTCCTTCATCTGTAGCAGATAGTTGTCGAGTTGGTCGAGGCGGCGCGTCCATTTGTCGCGCTGCAACTGGAGCCAATCCTGTGCGCCCGCGAGCGTCTGTGTCTCCAGCGCGTACGTTCGCACGCGCCCGGTCTTGCGCGAGACGACCAGCCCGCTTTCCTCCAGCACGTTCAGATGCTGCGAGAACGACGGCAGCGCCATGGAAAACGGACGCGCCAGTTCGCTGACCGACGCCGGTCCCATCGTCAGGCGCTCGACGACCGCCCGACGTGTGGGGTCGGACAGCGCCTGAAAGATTCGGTCGAAGGGGATGGATTGGTTAGCCATGTGCCTAACTATAGTTGCCGCAATTACTTAGGTCAATACCTTCATATCAATGGATTTCCGTGGTTCGAAACAAGAGATCGGACGCTGGCGGGCATCCGCTTGGCGTAGAATAGAGCCTTTCCAAATTCAGCCCCCGCGTTGCCGCTATGCCGTTGGCCACTACAGAAGAAATCATTGCCGAGCTGAAGGCCGGCCGCATGGTAGTCCTCGTTGACGAGGAAGATCGTGAGAACGAAGGCGACCTGGTCATGGCAGCCGAATTCGCGACCCCCGAAGCCATCAACTTCATGGCCAAGTACGGGCGCGGCCTGATCTGCCTCACGTTGACGCAGGCCCGCTGCAAGCAGCTGAACCTGCCGCTCATGACTTACCGCAACGGCACGCAATACGGCACGGCGTTCACGCTGTCGATCGAGGCGGCGGAAGGCGTGACGACGGGCATCTCCGCGGCGGACCGCGCACATACGGTGCAGACGGCGATCTCGCGCGATGCGCGTCCGGAAGACATTGTCCAGCCGGGTCACGTGTTCCCGATCATGGCGCAGCCCGGCGGTGTGCTGGTGCGCGCCGGTCACACGGAAGCCGGGTGCGACCTCACCGCGATGGCGGGCCTCACGCCGGCCGCCGTCATCTGCGAGATCATGAACGACGACGGCACGATGGCGCGTCTGCCGCAGTTGATGGAATTCGCCGAGCAGCACAACATCAAGATCGGCACGATCGTCGATCTCATTCACTATCGCAGCCGCACCGAGTCGATGATCGAGACGGTGGCGTCGCGCGAAATGCAGACCGCGTGGGGACCGTTCCAGGCAACGTTGTATCGCGACAAGCCGAGCGGCAACCCGCATCTGGCGCTGGTGCGCGGCACGCCCCGCCCGGACGACGAAACCCTGGTGCGCGTGCACGAGCCGCTGTCGGTCATGGATCTGCTCGAGACCGGCGTGTCCACGCACTCGTGGACGCTGGCCGGCGCGATGCAGGCGATTGCCGAGGCCGGCAAGGGCGTGGTCGTGCTGCTGAACTGCGTGGAAACGCCGGAGCATCTGTTCAACCAGTTCGAAGCGCTCGACGAAACCGAGAAGGCTGCACGTGCGAAGCGTCGTCCGGTGGACTTCCGCACGCACGGCGTCGGCGCGCAGATCCTGCGCGAGTTGGGCGTCGGTAAAATGCGGGTGCTGTCGAGTCCGCGTAAGATCCCCAACATGGCGGGTTATGGCCTCGAGGTGACCGGCTTCCAGCCGATGCCCGGCGTCGAGACTGCCTGAGCATTCCATTTCGACGGCCCGCCCGCAAAGGCGCAAAGGCGGGGCGTCATCTTGCCGAGCATCGCTGTCTCGGGTGCATCGGCATTACGTTGGCCGCACCGCCTGGACGGTACTTTTTTGAGGAAGACCATTATGGAAATCGGACAATACCAGCCGGAACTCGACGGTGAAGGCCTGCGTGTCGGTATCGTGCAAGCCCGCTTCAACGACGCCGTTTGCGCCGCGCTGCGCGAAGCCGCCGTGGCCGAACTCGAACGCCTGGGTGTCGACGGCGAAGACGTATTGCTCGTAACTGTGCCCGGCGCACTGGAAATTCCGCTGGCATTGCAAAAAATGGCCGAATGCGGCCAGTTCGACGCGCTCATCGCGCTCGGCGCGGTCATCCGCGGCGAGACGTATCACTTTGAGCTGGTGTCGAACGAAAGCGGTGCCGGCATCACGCGCATCGGTCTCGATTTCGGCATCCCCATCGCCAACGCGGTGCTCACGACCGAAAACGACGAACAGGCCGAAGTGCGCGCCGCCGAGAAGGGCCGCGATGCAGCCCGCGTGGCGGTGGAAATGGCCAATCTGCTCGAAGCCATCGACATGCTCAGTGGCGACGACGGATCGGATGAAGACGAAGACGAAGAAGAGGAAGATCGGTAATGAAGAGTGCACGGCGCCGCGCGCGCGAATTTGCGCTGCAAGGAGTGTATCAATGGCTGATTTCGCGCGGCCACGCGAGTGAGATCGATGCTCACCTGCGCTCCACCCCTGGCTATGACAAGGCGGATCAGGTTCTCCTGGAAGCTGTGCTGTACGGCAGCATCCGCGAGGCGGACGCCTTGTCGCAGCAACTCCAGCCCTATCTGGATCGGCCGGCAGCGCAGTTGTCGCCCATCGAACATGCCGCACTGATTGCGGGGGCCTACGAACTGATCCACCTTCAGGACGTGCCGTACCGCGTGGTGATCAACGAGGCGGTCGAAGTCGTGAAGACGTTCGGCGGCCCGGACGGCCATCGCTTCGTGAACGGTGTGCTCGACAAGTTCGCCGCAGAAGTGCGTCCGGCCGAAGTTGCCGCGAATCGCAACGGCGCTCGCGGCAAGAACGCCTGAGGTCTCGCCGGCTGCCACCGGCTTCGGCCGATTTTCCGATACCCCCCGCCCCCATGGATCGCACGCCCAATCTCGCTCCCGCGCTGACACTCGCGCAACGTGTCGACGATATCGCTCCCTTTCACGTCATGGAACTGGCCAAACAGGCCGCGCTACGGGAAAAGGCAGGGCACCGGGTCATTCACATGGGGATCGGCGAGCCGGATTTTACGGCACCCGAGGCGGTCATCGAGGCTGCGGCGAAGGCCATGCGCGACGGTCGGACGCAGTACACCGGCGCGATGGGCATTCCCGCGTTGCGCGAGGCCATCTCCGGCTACTACCGTAGTTTTTACGGCGTGGACGTCGATCCGTCGCGAATCGTCGTGACGGCCGGAGCGTCTGCGGCGCTCGTTCTGGCGTGCGCTGCGCTCGTCGGTGTGGGCGACGAAGTGCTGATGCCGGACCCCTGCTATCCGTGCAACCGTCACTTCGTGTCGACGTTCGATGGCAAGCCGGTGCTGATTCCGTCCGGCCCGGCCGAACGTTTCCAGTTGACCGCGCAGCGCATCGAGTCGCACTGGGGACCGAAATCGCGGGGCGTCTTGCTGGCGTCGCCGTCCAATCCGACGGGAACGTCCATCGAGACGGACGAATTGTCGCGCATCGTCAAGACGGTGCGCGCGCGTGGCGGGTTCACGCTCGTCGACGAGATCTATCAGGGCCTGTCGTATGACGGCAAGCCGACCACGGCACTGAGCTTCGGCGACGACGTGCTGGTCGTGAGCAGCTTCTCGAAGTACTTCAATATGACGGGGTGGCGTCTGGGCTGGCTGGTGGTACCGCCCTCGCTGGTGCCCACGTTCGAGAAACTGGCGCAAAACCTGTTCATCTGTCCGTCGGCCGTCGCGCAACATGCGGCAACGGCGTGCTTCCTGCCGCAGACACTGGCGATTTACGAGGAGCGCAAGGAAGCGTTCCGTCAACGCCGCGATTACGTCGTGCCCGCGTTGGAACGACTCGGCTTCAAGGTCCCGGTCATGCCGGACGGCGCTTTCTACGTCTACGCGGATTGCACCGGCGTCTCGCATCCGCATGCCGGCGACAGCGACCAGCTCACGCAGTCATTGCTCCAGCAGGCCGATGTCGTGCTCGTGCCGGGCCTGGATTTCGGTTTTGCCGAACCGCGACAGTACATTCGTCTGTCGTACGCGACATCCCTTGCTCAGTTGCAAGAGGCCATGGATCGCATCGGCAAGGTCTTCGCAGCAGGCTGAGTCTCTGATTGACCAAGCCGAACCCACGAAGCAGTCCCCATAGCGCATCGCGTGCGCGCCCCAAACAAAAAACCCATCGAATCGCTTCGATGGGTTTTTTGTTGGCTGCGCTGACGTCTCTACTATATAGATAGCATCGCGAACCGATGGATGCGCCGGCCGTGGCGCATCGCGCGAGGTCGCGGCCCGTTCAGGCCACCTCCGGCCATATCAGGCCGCCGTGCTGTCGTCCGCTTCGAGCTTGCCGGCCGAAGCCGCCTTTCCCGTCGAGGTCGATGCTGCCGGCGCAGGTGCCGACTCCGACGTCGTGTCTTCCGACTTGCCCGCCGAGACCGGCTTGGCGACCGGCTTGGTCGAACTGACGATCACCGGTGCCTGCGGCTCGTTCGGCGAAACCTTGCGTCCCATCGACACGCCGCGCAGACGATCACGCTCGGCGAGTACCTTGGCGCCGTAGCCGCCGTCACCGGCGCTGGTCGAGCCGACATAAAGACGCAGACCACCCGCGAGCGAACCGCCGCGTGCGATGCATTCCTTCAGAATCAGCGCGCCCACCTTGATATTGGCGAGCGGATGCAGCGCCGCTTCCGGACCGCCGAAGTATTCGAGCTTGTCCTGATGCACCTTCGACATGACCTGCATGAGGCCCTGGGCGCCGACGGTGCTCTCCGCATACGGGTTGAAGCCCGATTCGATCGCCATCACGGCGAGCAGCAGCAGCGGGTCGAGGCCCACTTCCTTGCCGGTCGAGTAAGCCGCGCGCACGAGGTTGCCCGTCACGTCGCCCGCCACGCGATAGCGGCGTGCGAGGTAGTCGGCGACAGCGATCTGCTCACGCGTATCCAGCACCTTGGTGGCACGCGCATCGGCAGCCACACGCTGGTTCGGAATATAGGCGGCCAGCACGGCGGCCGACGGCACGTGTTGCGCGGCTTGGGCCATCATCGTCGAGTTCGACGGGGTACCCTGGGCGACCACGCCGCCGTTGGCGCCCTGGCCGGCCGCATTGGCCGAACCGGTGGCTGCCTCGAGCAGCGGACCCACGCGCGATGCCAGATCGGCACGCCACGTCGGTCGAGCCCACAACGCCAGCGTGCCGACCACGGCAACCAGACCTACCGCGCTGGACGCATACAGTCCAGCACGACCGCCGTGCCATGCCAGGCGACGCCAATCGCGGCGAGCCACGGCTACCGTCGCCGCGCCGCGCGCACGCAGCGCACCGAACACGGCCAGTAGCCAGGGTGATAAACCAGACTTCTTCATACTACGTACTCCGGTTACGCCGTCACCACGGGGTGGCCCCGGGGCGTAAGGAAGTAAGCCGGTATGCCCGCCAGGCATCCCGTGAAGCGCTTACTTACGGCATATGGAACGAGGCGGTGCATCGTGTTTGTCATTGACGATGCCGCTACCGCCGCAGCGCGCCGACCTGTTCAGGTCCCCGGCGCTGACGAGCTATCGCTCGCGCTGCTTCCTAAAACACTGGCTTCCCGACCTCGGTGAGAAAACCAGCCACTGAAAATCCACGTCGATGTTGTAGTTGTCGCTAAGCTTGAGCGGGTCGGCCTACCCGTCATCGAAGCCGCCTTTCTGGATTCAACGGGCGGATTGTAGCAGTGATATATAAACCGTCAATACTATTAATCCGGAAAATCATTACCAAAAGTAATTTGTAACAGGTGTTTTGCCGTGACGTTCGGCCGCCTTGGCCGGTAAAATGCCCTGCCTCACCCCGCGTTTACAAGGGTGTCACTCCGACATTCAACGGATTCAAACGCCCGTTTACTCCGGGCGTATGAATTTCGTAAAATTTTTGGTAACGGTTTGTTTCATGAAATATCTCGATCTTCGTGACTTCACCGCGCAACTGGAGCGATCCGGCCAGCTTCGTCGCGTAGACGTGCCGGTCTCGCCGGTGTTGGAGATGACCGCGCTCGCCGATCGCGTACTCAAAGCCGGGGGCCCGGCCCTCTGGTTCGAGCGCCCGACCGGCTATGACATGCCGGTGCTCGCCAACTTGTTTGGCACCCCTGAACGTGTGGCGTTGGGTATGGGTGTCGAAGACGGCGAGAACGCTCTGGGTTCGCTGCGCGACATCGGTCGCCTTCTCTCGACACTCAAGGAGCCCGAACCGCCGCGCGGACTCAAGGACGCGGGCAAGCTGTTCGGCATGGCCAAAGCCGTGTGGGACATGGCGCCGAAGGAAGTCAGCAGTCCGGTGTGTCAGGAGATCGTCTGGGAAGGTGAGGACGTCGACCTCTCCCGACTGCCGATCCAGACCTGCTGGCCAGGCGACGCCGCCCCGCTGATTACCTGGGGCCTGGTCATTACCAAGGGTCCGCACCGCAAGCGCCAGAATCTGGGCATCTACCGCCAGCAAGTCATCAGCCGCAACGAAGTCATCATGCGCTGGCTCGCGCATCGTGGCGGCGCGCTCGACTTCCGCGAGTTCGCGCAGGCGAATCCGGGCAAACCGTTCCCGATTGCCGTCGCACTGGGTGCGGATCCGGCAACCATGCTGGGTGCGGTCACGCCGGTCCCCGACACGCTCTCCGAGTATCAGTTTGCCGGCTTGCTGCGCGGCAGCCGCACGGAACTGGCCAAGTGCGTCACGCCCGGGCTGGAATCGCTGCGCGTGCCGGCGCGAGCCGAAATCGTACTCGAAGGGTTCATTTACCCGTCCGAACAACCGCCCGTCGTCCCCGATGGCGCACCGCAGCCGCCCTCGCGCGGCGCCACAGCCGGTTACGCGCACGCCCTCGAAGGGCCATACGGCGATCACACCGGCTATTACAACGAGCAGGAGTGGTTCCCGGTATTCAAGATCGAGCGCATCACGATGCGGCGCAATGCCGTCTATCACTCGACCTACACGGGCAAACCGCCCGACGAACCGGCCGTACTCGGCGTGGCGCTCAATGAAGTCTTCGTGCCGCTGTTGCAGAAGCAGTTCCCCGAAATCACCGACTTCTATCTGCCGCCGGAGGGATGCAGTTACCGCATGGCCATCGTCCAGATGAAGAAGGCGTATCCGGGCCACGCCAAGCGGGTCATGTTCGGTGTGTGGAGTTTCCTGCGCCAGTTCATGTATACGAAGTTCATCGTGGTGGTCGACGAAGACGTCGACATTCGGGACTGGAAGGAAGTCATCTGGGCGATCACCACGCGCGTGGACCCGACCCGCGATACCACGCTCGTCGACCAGACCCCCATCGACTATCTGGACTTTGCCTCCCCCAAGGCCGGGCTGGGCTCGAAGATGGGGATCGACGCCACGAATAAGTGGCCGGGCGAAACTTCGCGCGAGTGGGGGCGTCCCATCGAAATGACCGCCGACGTCGACGCTCGCATGGCTGCGCTGTACAAGGATCTCGGCCTGTAAAACCAGCCCGCGTTTCCTGAGCCCTACTCCTGAGCCCTACTCCTGAGCCATACCTCACGCCGGTGGCCCGTCGGGCTGCCGGCGTTTGCTTTTGCGCGCCGGGTCGCGGTGCGGAAAAAATCGCGCCACGTTGGCGTAAGCTGGCACCTGACACTGAGATGAGCGGTATCCGTACCCGCGTCCGTATCTGGATATCCGGGTATCCGCACGCTGTATCCATTTCCGTCCCCCGAGCGGTACGGCGCCCGTCAAGGCGCACCGCCCGGCCTTCGAAAGGAGCTGATCGTGTCGTCATCCCGCCCCACCCAAACGTCGCAGACCTCCCGGCGGTCTAACGCCTCGGCCAAAGCGCATCCGGCGCTGTCCCGTCTGAAAGACCCCGAACTGCTCAGATCCGACGCCTACATCGACGGCGACTGGACGCAGGCCGACTCCCACGCCACCTTCGCCGTCAACGACCCCGCGACCGACGCCGAGATTGCGCAGGTCGCCGATCTGGGCGCCAAGGAGGCCGAACGCGCGCTGGTCGCAGCCGAAACCGCGCTGCCGGCGTGGCGCGGCAAGACGGGCAAGGAACGCGCACGCATCATGCGTCGCTGGTTCGATCTCATCATGCAGGCGCAAGACGACCTCGGCGCCATCATGACCGCCGAGCAGGGCAAGCCGCTCGCCGAGGCCAAAGGCGAGGTGGCCTACGGCGCCTCATTCATCGAGTGGTTTGCGGAAGAAGCCAAACGTATCGATGGCGACGTACTCGCCTCGCCCGAAGGCGGCAAGCGGATGCTGGTGCTCAAACAGCCCATCGGCGTATGTGCGTCGATCACGCCATGGAACTTCCCCATTGCGATGATCACCCGCAAGATCGCCCCGGCCATTGCCGCGGGCTGCACCATCGTGGTCAAACCGGCGCGCCTCACCCCGCTCTCGGCGCTCGCGCTGGCAGAACTGGCCGACCGCGCCGGTCTGCCCAAGGGCGTGTTCAACGTCGTGACATCGAAAAACTCGTCAGACGTCGGCAATGTGCTGACCTCAAGCCCCCGCGTGCGCCATTTGTCCTTCACCGGCTCGACACCCGTGGGTGCCCGACTCATGGCGCAATGTGCGTCGACGATCAAGAAGGTTGCCCTGGAACTGGGTGGTCTCGCCCCGTTCCTCGTCTTCGACGATGCCGATGTGGACGCCGCCGTCGAGGGATGCATCGCGTCCAAATTCCGCAATGCCGGGCAGACGTGCGTCTGCGCGAACCGCATCTACGCGCAGGACGGCATCTACGACGCCTTCGTCGAAAAGCTCACGGAGGCCGTCGGCAAGCTGCGTGTGGGCAACGGCTTCGAGCCGGATGTCGCCATCGGCCCGCTGATCGAGGACGCCGCCATCACCAAAGTCGAACGACACATGCAGGACGCCATCGCCAAGGGCGGCCGGGTGACGGTCGGGGGCAAAGTGCTGCACGGTCGCTTCTTCGAACCCACCGTCGTGGCCGATGCCAGCGCCGACATGCTCGTCGCCCAGGAGGAGACCTTCGGGCCGGTCGCCCCGGTTTTCCGCTTCAAGGACGAAGCGGAGGGCATCCGGCTCGCGAACGCGTCGGACTTCGGCCTCGCGTCCTACTTCTTCGCTCGCGACGTGGGGCGCGTCTGGCGCGTGGCGGAGGGCATCGAGGCAGGCATGGTCGGGATCAACACCGGCCTGATCTCGAACGAAGTCGCTCCCTTCGGTGGCGTCAAACAGTCGGGTTTGGGTCGCGAAGGGTCGAAGTACGGCATCGACGAGTACCTTGAAATGAAGTATCTGTGCCTGGCCGGGATGTGATTCACATCTGACCCTTTAACAATTTGTAATAGTCCGATTCCCACGGCGCGAGCCGCGCCGTGACTGGCTTGCGCCGATATCCACCTAACGTCGTCGAACCGGCACCCATCCCGAAAGTGTTACAAAGTCCCACACACCTGGGCCGGCTCGGGTAGAATCGCGCTTTTTTCGCGAACGCCCACTCCGACCCCAATTCGGGCACTGCACGCTCACCCGGCGGTGCGATGGCGGGGATCGGGACGTTTGCGAAGTCGATCAACAGAAGTCGCGTTCGTCAGCGCCGCCCCCGCGCCGTCATGTTCGTTGTGACGGCGACCGGCCTGCCGACGTGTCCGCCCTCGCGCAGCGTGCCGCTCCTGCCCCCTCATGGCGTGGCCGCCTGCTCCCCCCGGGCGTGGAGAAGACAAGACATCGAATGGACAACAATCAATCCCTCATGCGCAACATCGGGCCGTTCGCCCTGATGTTGACCGGCCTCGGTTCGATCATCGGCTCCGGCTGGCTTTTCGGCGCCTGGAAAGCCGCCAAGATTGCCGGCCCGGCCGCCCTGTTCGCCTGGCTCATCGGCGCCGTCGTGATTCTCGCCATCGCCCTGACCTACGCCGAACTCGGCGCCATGTTCCCGGAGTCGGGCGGCATGGTGCGTTATTCCCGCTACTCGCACGGCAGTCTGGTCGGCTTCATCGCCGCGTGGGCCAACTGGATCGCGATCGTCTCGGTCATTCCCATCGAGGCGGAAGCGTCGATCCAGTACATGAGCACGTGGCCGTACGACTGGGCGAACGCGCTGTTCGTGGACGGCACGCTCACGACGAGCGGATTGGTACTGTCCGCCCTTCTGGTGATCGTCTACTTCATGCTGAACTACTGGGGTGTGAAGCTTTTCGCGCGCGCCAACACGGCCATCACCCTGTTCAAGTTCGCGATTCCTGCGCTGACCATCGCCGGTCTCATGATCGCGGGCTTCCACCCGGGCAACTTCAACATGGCCGAGCATGGCGGTTTTGCGCCCAACGGCATGTCGGCGGTGCTCACCGCCGTTGCCACGTCGGGCATCGTGTTCGCCTTCAACGGTTTTCAGAGTCCGGTGAACCTCGCCGGAGAGGCACGCGATCCGGGCCGCAGCATTCCGTTTGCCGTCGTCGGCTCGATCCTGCTGGCCACCGTCATTTATCTGTTGCTGCAAGTCGCCTACATCGGGGCGCTGTCGCCTGAGCAACTCGCGGGCGGCTGGCACATGGTGAGCTTCAGCTCGCCGTTCGCCGAGCTGGCGATCGCCCTCGGCCTGAACTGGCTGGCCATCGTGCTTTACTTCGACGCCTTCCTGAGCCCGAGCGGCACCGGCACCACGTACATGGCCACCACGAGCCGCATGATCTACGCGATGGAGCGCAATCGCACCCTGCCGGCGATTCTCGGCCGCGTGCATCCGCTGTACGGCGTGCCCCGCCCGGCAATGTGGTTCAACCTCGCGATCTCGTTCGTCTTCATGTTCTTCTTCCGCGGCTGGGACTCGCTGGCCGCCGTGATTTCGGTCGCTACCGTGATTTCCTACCTGACCGGCCCGATCAGCGTCATGGCGCTGCGCCACTCGGCGCCGGACATGCACCGCCCGCTGCGTCTGCCCGGCCTGTCGCTCATCGCGCCGTTCGCGTTCGTATGTGCGTCCCTGATCCTGTACTGGGCACGCTGGCCGCTGACCGGCGAGATCATCGTGTTGGTCGTCGTGGCGCTGCCCGTGTACTTCTACTACCAGGCGAAGGACAAGTGGCAAGGTTTTGGCCGTGACCTCAAGGCCTCGTGGTGGCTCATCGGCTACCTGCCCTGCATGGCGCTGTGCTCGTACATCGGCAGCAAGGAATTCGGGGGACTCGGGTTGCTGCCTTACGGCTGGGACATGGGTATCGTCGCCGTGCTCTCGCTCGCGTTTTATCACTGGGGCGTCAAGGCAGGTTGGCGCACGCCCTACCTTTCGGAAGAGCGTGAACAGGACGCCGCCAGCATGGAAGGCATGCCCGCGCTGTCTCACTGAGCGCCGATTGGTGGATGCAAGACGCAGCGCCCGCCATTCGGCGGGCCTGGATGCGTGACACAAAGCCCGCCGTTCGGCGGGCTTTTTCGTTGTCGGCGACACATCGCAAGCTATCGATGCGCGCGTCGCCGCTCGATGAACAGGCTGTTGCCAAGCGCACGTTTGGCCATCTTCTTGGCCTCGGCGGCGGCGGCCGAGACTTCCACGTGTGAGGGGAAACTCTCCGGCGTGACGGCCACCACGCCAATCGACAGGCTGGTGATGGGATGGAAGATGACCATGCCGCGCCGGTCCTCCGCTTCGAATCCGCCCGCCGCGATCTGATCTGGATGAAAGTATTCCGTCACGGCTTCGCCGAACCGCGTGAGCGCTTCACGGCAGCGGGTTTCCCAGTCGGGGCTGCGAAAGAGAATCAGGAAGTCGTCGCCACCGATGTGCCCGAGAAAATCGCGCTCCGGATTGCGCACCGCCATAAGCACGCGCGCGACCAGTTGAATCAGATCGTCTCCACGGCGATAGCCGAACACGTCGTTAAACGGCTTGAAGTTATCCAGATCGACGTAGCAGGCATGGAACGATTGCCGCTCGCCGATCATGCGATCCATGTAGTCGTCGATCGGCACGTTGCCGGGCAGCAGCGTCAGCGGATTGGCGTAGCGCGCAGCATCCAGCTGCATGTCGGTGATATGGCGCATGAGCGCATGGCCCTGCGCCACGCCGAAGTACCGCCCCTGGTCCGTCACGATGAACCCCGCCGCGATCTGTCGGCTTGCACCCTCGGCGATCATCCGGCTCAGGTCCTCGACCCGCGCGCCCTTGTCGAAGGTGAGCGGGCGGGGTTCCATCACGGCCGAGCACGGCTTGCGCCCGTACAGCTCGCGCGTGAACGGACGTGCAAAACGCCCAATCAGCGACGCACGCCCGATCAGGCCAACGGCACGCTCGCGCTCGACGACCGGCAACACCTCCAGCGCCGGATCGCTTTCGAAACGTGCCACCACATCCTCGCTGCGCGTGTCGGGCGAAACCGGTGCAACGTACGAGGCAATGCGCTCCAGGGTCACGTTTCCAGCGCCCAGTTGACTCGGTTGCTGATGCACATAGGCGCGACGCTCGTTCACGACCTCCTGCACATTCGCCGTGATCGCCCGCTGCGGCTGCGCTTCGGGCCGCGCGATGAAATAGCCCTGCCCGAGGAAGATCCCCAGATCGCGCACCACCTGTAATTCTTCCGCGTGTTCGATCCCCTCGGCAATCACCCGTGTGCCGCTCGTCTCCGCGATCTGACGCATCGATCGCACGAACTGAAGTTTGACGGTGTCGGTGTCGATACCGTCGACGAAATGCCGATCGATCTTGACGTAATCGGGGCGCAGTTCCGACCACAGGCGCAGGCTCGCGTAGCCTTCGCCCATGTCGTCGAGCGCCACTTCGAAGCCGAGCGCGCGATACGCCGCGAGCGAAGCACGGGTGCTCGCGAGGTCCAGTGTCGGCGCATGCTCCGTGAGTTCGAGGACGACCCGCTCAGGCGGCAGGCGAAACGATTGCAGCATGGCAAATGTCTCGTCGAGCCCGAGCGATTCACTCACGCCGCCGCCGGGCTGCGCCCGTGTGACCGGACCGATATTCAGGAAAAGACGTTCCGGCAGATCCTGCGCGACGAAGCCACGCAGCACCGTGCGCCGACAGGCGAGTTCCAGCGGGCCGAGCAACCCGTGACGACGCGCAGCGGCGAAGAGCGCCATCGGCGAGTGGATGGTCGTGCCGGCCGGCCCGCGCACCAGCCCTTCGTATCCGGCCACTTCGGAGGTTCGGAAGTCGACGATCGGCTGGAAGACGCAGGTCAGGCCAACGCCCTCGCACAGTTGCGCGAGCAGCGATGCTTCGTCCGGTTCTGCATAAGGGTGCGGGGGCGTGAAAGGTTCCGTGGAAGGGACCGAGGAAGCAGCCGGCGACGAAGAAGGAAAGCGTTCCTGCGGACGTATCCCGGCAACAGCGGCAGGCGGGAGAGGGTTCAACTCAGACTCCGTAAGTCGGTGCGGTGCGCCCGGCGCATGCAAACAGCCAAACAGCCTTACGTCGTGCGGGCATGTGTCGGGCGCCATTGCGCGCACCGGTGGCAGTGCGCCCCGATGAAGTCTCACCCGTTCCCCGTGCTTCGCGTGCGGTCGCTGCTCTTTGGCCCATATCCGCGTCTTGTGACGGTGCCCGTGGGCACCCTATTTTCGTTGGCACTCAGGCTATCGCCGTTATTTGACAAAACCGTGACAGCGTCGGAATTGCAACAAATGCCGCGTCGTGCGCGAACCCTTGACCTCACCCGGATACCTGCGCCGCACAAGGACGAAAAAAAACGGCAACGCCGCTTGGGCGTTGCCGCTTTCCGGAGCCTGCTCACCGCGATGCGGAGAACCGTCTCACAACATACTGTGTGCCTTACCAGGCCGTGACGACCGAGCCACCGAACTTCTGTTCGATGAACGCCTTCACTTCCGGCGAGTGGTAAGCCTTGATCAGCTTGGCCACCCACGGCTTGCTCTTGTCCGCCGTGCGAATCACCAGCACGTTGGCGTAAGGGCCGTTGGCGTCTTCGATGGCGATCGAATCCTTCTTCGGGTTCAGACCCGCTTCCATAGCGAAGTTGGTGTTGATCACCGCCACGGCAACGTCGTCGAGCGAGCGCGGCAGTTGGGCGGCATCCAGTTCCACGAACTTCAGCTTCTTCGGGTTTTCGGCCACGTCGATCGGCGTTGCCTTCAGGCCCGCGTCTGCGCGCAGCTTGATCAAGCCCTGCTTTTGCAGCAACAGCAGCGCGCGGCCACCGTTGGTCGGATCGTTCGGCAGCGAGACCTTGTCACCCGTCTTCAGATCGGCCAGCGACTTGAGCTTCTTCGAGTAGATGCCCATCGGGAAGATCACGGTCTTGGCGATGGATTCGAGCTTGTAGCCGCGATCCTTCACTTGCGCATCGAGATACGGCTGGTGCTGATAGCTGTTCACGTCCAGATCGCCCGACGACAAGGCGGCGTTCGGCTGCACGTAGTCGCTGAATTCGATGACCTTGATGTTCAGGCCATCCTTGGCGGCGACCTTCTTCACTTCGTCGAAAATCTGGGCGTGCGGGCCGCCCGTCACGCCGACCTTCAGGTTGACGGCATCAGCGGCGGCAGCGGGCGCTGCGAATTGCGTGGCGAAAACCGTGGCGGCACCGACACCGGCCAGCAGCTTGAAGAGCGTACGACGTTGCATAAATAACCCCGAGTTTGAATAGCGTGCCGGTGGGCCGGCGAGAAGTACTTTTGCGAATGACGACAGTGGTTCGAACTTACTTGTGGCTCAGACGCCGCACCAGCCAGTCACCGAACGTCTGCACCAGTTGCACGAAAACGATCAGGATCAGCACGACGGTGATCATGACTTCCGGCAGGAAGCGCTGATAACCGTAGCGGATGCCGAGGTCGCCGAGACCGCCGCCGCCAATGGCGCCGGCCATGGCCGAGTAGCCGACGAGGCTCACGAACGTGATCGTCAGCCCCGCAACGATGCCCGGCAGGGCTTCGGGCAGCAGCACCTTCATGACGATCTGCCCGGTCGTCGCCCCCATCGACTGGGCCGCCTCGATCAGGCCGCGGTCGACTTCACGCAACGCCGTCTCGACCAGACGCGCCACGAACGGTGCGGCCGCAATCGTCAGCGGCACCACGGCAGCCATCGTGCCGATGGACGATCCCACGATCAGTCGCGTGAATGGAATGACGGCCACCAACAAAATGATGAACGGCGTGGAGCGCACGGCATTGACGATGATCCCGACGATCCGGTTGGTCGGCAGGTTCTGCAACACGCCGTTGCGATCCGTCAGATACAGCAGCACGCCGAGCGGCACACCCACAACCGCGCCGATCAGACCGGAGATACCAACCATGATGAGTGTCTCCCAGAACGAAGAGACGAAAAGATCGAACATTTCACTCCACATGGCTCAGCTCCTCAACGACGACGCCTGCACTGGCGAGGAACGCCATGGCTTCGGCCACACGGGCCGGGGTGCCGCCCGCCATCACGGCGAGCGATCCGAATGCCTGCCCCTGGATCTCGTCGATCTGGCCGTGCAGGATGTTGAAATCGAGTTCGTACCGGCGAATCGCTTCGGACAGCAACGGCTGGTCGACGCCGGCGCCCGAGAACGCGAGACGATACAGGTGGTCGTGACCATTGCCGATACGCGACGCCACGCGCTCGCGCACGCCAGCGGGCAATTCCTGTGCAATCACGTCGCCGATCAGGGCGCGCGTGACATCGTGGCGCGGGCGCAGGAACACGTCGATCACGGCGCCCTGCTCGACCACACGACCCGCATCGAGCACCGCAACCCGGTCGCAGACCTGCTTGATGACTTCCATCTGGTGCGTGATAAGCACGATCGTCAGACCCAGCTCACGGTTGATGCGCTTGAGCAGATCGAGGATCGAGCGCGTCGTCTCGGGATCGAGCGCCGAGGTGGCTTCGTCCGAGAGCAGCACCTGCGGCTCGCTCGCCAGTGCACGGGCGATGCCCACACGCTGCTTCTGACCGCCGGAAATCTGTGACGGGTAACGATCCTTTTGCGCCGTCAGCCCCACGAGTTCGAGCAACGGCAGCACCTTCGCGCGGATCTCGGCAGCCGAGGTGCCCGCGAGTTCGAGCGGAAGCGCAACGTTCTCGTAGACAGTACGCGAGCTAAGGAGGTTGAAGTGCTGGAAAATCATGCCGATGCGGCGGCGCGCCTGACGCAGTTCGTCCGACGACAGCGCGGTCAGGTCCTGACCGTCGACCCGCACGGTGCCGTCGCTGGGACGGTTGAGCAGGTTGATGACACGCACAAGCGTGCTCTTGCCGGCGCCGCTTCGGCCGATGATGCCGAAAACTTCGCCGCGCTCGATCGACAGGCTGATATTGGAAAGCGCGTCGATCGGCCCCTTGGGTCCAGCGAAGCGCTGGGTAATGTTCTGGAGTTCGATCATGCAAAAAAATAGCAGCCCCACTGCCAAAACCGCCCGCAGTGCCGCCGCCAAGACTCTATTTAGCGCAAAGGCGACATTCTAGCCCATGCGCCTAAATAGTTGAAAATAATAAAATTTGATCTCTTTATGCCGAATTCCAGAGGTAGTCGGGCGAGGCCGACGATCGGGGGTCAGCGCGCGCGTTCGGTCGCAAATTCGTCGAGCACTTCGATGACCCGGTCGAATTCCAGCGATTTGTCGAAGAAATGCTGCACGCCGAGTTGCTGGCAGCGTTTGCGGTAGGTCGCCAGGGCGTAATTGGTCAGCACGATGGCCATGAGCTTTTCGAGCATGCCCTTGCTATGCAGATACGACAGTACGTCCATCCCGGAACCACGCCGCAACTGAATGTCGACGATCACCGCGTCGAAGGAATCGTTTTCCAGGGTGCGGACCGCATCATCGGCCGTCTCCGCCACACCTGTCACTTCCAGCATCCCGGTCGAACCGAGCGCTTCGGACAGGCTCTCGCGAATCACCGCCGAGTCTTCGATCAGCAGCACCTTCAGGGGCAAACGGGACCCCGTAAGCGTTGCCGCGTTCCCGGTTGACATGACAGCCTCTCTCTCAACTTATCAAGCCGTTCTTGAGCGCGTAGAGCGTAAGATCGGCATTGGTTTTCAAATGCATCTTTTCCAGCACCCGCGCACGATACGTGCTGACGGTCTTCACCGACAGATGCAACTCGTCGGCAATCTCGGTGGGGGTGCGCCCCTGCGCGAGCTTGCAAAACACCTGAAACTCACGCTCCGAGAGCTGCTCGTGCATCGGCTCATCGACAGGTTTGTCGAGCTTTTGCGCGAGCAGGTCCGCCGTCACTTCACTCACATAGCGATGACCGCGTGCCACCGTGCGGATCGCCCGGATGATCTCTTCGGGCGCAGCATCCTTCATCAGGTAACCGTCCGCCCCGGCGCGCAGCAGATTCACGGCGTACTGCGCCTCCGGGTAGGTGGACAGGAACAGCACCCCCTGCTCCGGTCTGAGTTGCTTGATCACGCGCAGGGTGTCGATGCCGTTCTTGTCAGGCATGGCGATATCCAGCAGCACGACATCGAACTCGGTTTCGCGCACGGCACGAATCACTTCGTCCCCGCTCGCCGCCTCCCCAAGCACCTCCATATCCGACTCGTCGGCAATGAATTGCTTGAAGCCGGTACGAACGATGGCGTGGTCGTCGGCAATCAGGATTTTTATTGTCAGTGACATCTAAGCTCCAGAGACTGTCCCCGTCGGCCTGCCGGCCGCGCTTGAGTAATTTCGACGCGCTCAGCATGGCTTCACTCCCGGTCGAGCAGGTCCCGCATGTCGTCGGCATGCTCTTCCTCGACCGCGAGAATCTCTTCGAGCATGCGACGCGTCGTGGTATCCCGGTCGCCTAAATAATGAATCATCTCGCGGTAACTCTCAATCGCAATACGCTCAGCGACGAGATTTTCGCGGATCATGTCGCGCAGATTATTGCCGGTGACATATTCGGCGTGGCTGCGCGAAGACAGGCTATCCGGCGAGAAATCGGGCTCGCCCCCGAGTTGCACGATCCGCGCCGCAATGCGATCCGCGTGATCCTGCTCCTGGGCCGCGTGCTCGGCGAATTCCGCCGCGACCGGCTCGGCGTGAATGCCGGTCGCCATGAAATGGTGGCGCTTGTAACGCAGCACGCAGACCAGTTCGGTGGCGAGCGCGTCATTGAGCATGTGAACGACCGCGTCGCGATCGGCACGGTAATCTTCCGTGACGGCACCGTCGTCCAGGTGCTCACGGGCACGCTCGCGCAGGGCACGAACGTCGATTTCAAAATCCGCTCCGCCGTGCTGGCCGTGACCATTACCGGTCATCGCGTGCTTGGCGTGCTGTTTGGCTTGCTTGGCGGTATGCATTGGCGAATTCTCCTGTAGCGGTTGTAGGGGGTTGGCGGGCTGGCAAGGGTGGCAGGGGTGACACGGGTATCGGCAGATCGACGGCATCCGAGGGGGCAAAAATGGCCGAAACTCGCCCGAACGCACCGGATGTGGCCAGATACAGCAAGGGGCGGCGCGTGCCGCCCCGTCTTCCCGAGCGCGACTATCGTCGGATCACCCCAAAGAGCAGCGTGACCAGGAAGATCACCAGGAAGATGAAGAACAGGATCTTCGCGATTTCGGCGGCACCGGCCGCAATCCCTGTAAAGCCGAAAACTGCGGCAATCAGAGCGATCACGAAAAAAACGACGGCGTAGTGAAGCATCGCAACCTCCTCGTATGTGGTCGAATGGCTAGTCGACGATCTTCTTGGCGACGGTCAGACCAAGCAGCAGGAAGATCACGAACAGCACCAGGAACAGTACGAACAGAATCTTCGCGATCCCGGCGGCACCTGCGGCGATCCCGGTAAAGCCCAACAGGCCGGCCACGATCGAGATCAGCGCAAACAACAAAGCCCACTTCAGCATGGCGTTCTCCTTGGTTAAAGCGACATTTCCCGGAGACTTTCTCTGCTCCCTGACGCCTGTTCGTGAGGCATCGCTCGGCGTCCAAACCTCAGGGTGCTGAGTGCATAGTAGAAAAACGCTGCATGTGGGACTGCCCGCGCGGCGCTGGTTTTTGCGTAGGAATTGGCTGACAATTGCGCGAATTGCACAATTTTCGCCGTATTATCAAAGCGCCGAAGTGCCGACGTACCGAAGTACCGACATATCGACGTACCGACGTATATTTCGCGCCAATACCCCGTTCACCGTCGCATCAACGCCACTCACGGCCAGACTTCCCCAATGCCCCGATTGTTCACGTCCTGGTTGCGTCGCAGAAGCTGGATCATCGCCATGATCGCCGCGATCGTGATAACGGTCGGCAGTCTGATCGGGCTCGAGTCGGCGCATCGCCGGCTCGCCGCCACCTACGAAGCGGCACTGCAAAACATGATGGCGGCCAATGAACTCAACGAGATCATTGCGCGCACCTCGACCGTGGTGGCAAGCCAGCGCGGTTATGTGCTCACGAACGACCCCGCCTATCTCGATCCGTATCTGTCGGCCGTGCGTCGCATTCGCGATCTTTCCGCGCTGATCATCCAGCACTATCAGGATGTTCACGACGACCAGGCCACGCACGACTTCGCGCGCATCATGCAGTTGTTCTCGCAGCGAATCACCGCGATGGACACGGCGCGCACCGCGCTCGCGCAGGGCCAGATGACGCTGGAGGAAGCGCTCTCGCCGTCGAACCTGGGTCTCGGGACGATGGAATCGGTGCAAACCGGCATTACCGATCTCTACAATCGCGAACTGGCCCGCGCGCGCACCGCGCAGGACGACGGTCGCTTCGATCAGGCAATCTCGGCCATCAGCGCCGGCGCGTTGTCGGTGCTCACGATCTTGCTGTTCATTCTCTTGTTCCGCACGCTGGGCAAGCAAATGCGGCAGGAACAACTCGCACGCGACCAGTTGCACGAGCAGCAGGCGCACCTCGACCGGCTGGTGCGCGAACGTACCGAACAGCTCGACGAATTGGCAACGCACTTGCAGAACGTGAGCGAAGATGAAAAGACGCGTCTGTCGCGCGAGTTGCACGACGAACTCGGCGCCATTCTGACCGCCTGCAAGATGGACGTGACGTGGGCGCATCACAAACTGCGCAACGTCGACCCCGTGATTTCGGAAAAGCTCGCGCGCGCGCAGCGCAATCTCGACTCCGGCATTCAGACGAAGCGTCGCATCATCGAAAACCTGCGCCCGACCGTGCTGATCAACTTCGGTCTTGTGACGGCATTGCGCTCGCTTGCCGAGGAAACCGCCGACCAGCAGCACTGGCAACTCGACCTCGATTTGCCCGAAGAGGATTTCGCGCTGCCCGAATCGACCGCCATCGTCCTGTTCCGCGTGGCGCAGGAAGCCCTGACGAACGCCGGCAAGTACGCGCGCGCGACTGCCGTGCGCGTGGCGCTGGCGTGCGACGATCAGCGCGTGCGGCTCGAAGTCATCGACAACGGCATCGGCCTCACGCCCGATCAGTTCAACAAGCCCAAGACACACGGTCTGTTCGGCATGCGCCAGCGCGTGTCGGCCAAGGGCGGGCGCATCGATATCCATTCGCTGCCGCAACGGCTCGGCACCGAAATCCAGGTCGTTCTGCCGCTGTGCAATCCGGCAGACGCGCCGGAAATCGCTTCGGAAGTCACCGAGAGCACCGTGACGTCACAGTCCGACGCCACCGGGTCGTCCCCGCGCCCACCGGTCGGAATGCACTGACAGCGCAACCCGACTCCGCCTACACCGCGACGACAACGCGGCTGACAGCGCAAACACTTCGCACTCCCTACCATGGAATCACCTCCCGCCGCCTCACCGGGCGCGGGTCAGAGGACGTGAATCCAACCCAACATTGAGGAGTTGCTATGAACTCGGATCTGATCAAGGGCAAGTGGAACCAGCTCAAGGGCGAAGCGAAGAAGCAGTGGGGCAACCTGACTGACGACGATCTGCTCAAGATCGAGGGCAACCGTGACAAGTTCGTCGGTGTGATTCAGGAACGTTACGGCAAGGCCAAGGCCGACGCCGAACGTGAAGTCGACACCTGGAACAACCAGCACAAGCTCTGGTAAGCGCGCATCCGGCGCGACGTCGCTCGCACGCAGGTCCTTGCTCGCCGGGAGGCGGGCATTGCCCTCCCCCCTCGCGCTTCCATTGCGCCTCGGACGCCATCTCTCTCCAAGGAGAAATCAAATGAAACGACTGATCGCCATCGCTCTGCTTTCGGGCTTCGCACTGGGCCTCGCCGGCTGCAACACGATCCACGGCGCGGGTAAGGACGTCGAGAAGGGAGGCGAAGCCATTCAGGGCGCCGCCGACCGCAACAAGTAACCCGGCGGATTCCCCGAAACACGACGCGCGACGCCTTTGCGTTGCGCCTCAGGCTCGCCACAACCCCAGCCAAGGAGGACTCTTACATGTCACATCGAATCGCCATGAACGTCCTGACCTGCGCCTGCATCGCTGCCGCAGGCATGCTGAGCGCCACCGCAGCGAGCGCGGCCGACGCCGCCGCCAAGGACCGTTACGAAGCCGCTCAGAAATCTGCCGAGGCCGACTACAAGGCAGCGTCTGCGCGCTGCGACGACATGAAGGACAACGCGAAGAAAATTTGCGTCGAGGACGCGAAGGGCAAGGAAAAGATCGCCAAGGCCAATGCGGAGGCCGATTACAAGCAGACACCGAAGGCACGCTATGACGCGGCCATCGCGAAGGCCGACGCCGACTACAGCGTGGCCAAGCTGCGCTGCGACGACAAGAAGGGCAATGACAAGGATGTCTGCGTGAAGGACGCCGACGCCGCCAAGACCAAGGCCTATGGCGACGCCAAGGTCATGCGCACCAGCCGCGAATCGTCGAAGGACACGGTGGACGCCCGCAAGGACGCCAACGCCGACGCCAACAAGGCCCAATACAAGGCCGCGATGGAGCGTTGCGACGCCCTGTCGGGCAACAGCAAGGATAGTTGCGTGGCAGACGCGAAGGCGCGCTTCAATCAGTAAAGCGCTGCCACTTATCGGTATGCGCAGGCATACCGATAGCGGCTTCGCCGACGACAGGCGCGAGCCAGCATCTCGCAACAGAGCGATTTAGCAGGGAGGAGAAGGCATCCAGTGCGTATACGAATCGGTGTACGCAGGACGCCGGCAACGGGCGAATACCGCGCAAGCGGCATTCGCCCGCTGTTTTTCCGCCACACGCGGCGTGCGCCATGTAAATGAATGTAACAAGTGTCGCGCGGCGTCGAACCTCGGGGGGTTCTGACGCCCCCACCCCATGTCAACCGAAACCAGCGCAAACCGTTGATTCTGCATAGAATAGAGGCCTGATTTACACGTTTGGCGGCCGCTTTTCTACGCCCGAACGTTCCCCACACCGGTCGCCCGCGCATACTTTGCAACAATTGCGACAGGACCGCGTTTCGGAACTTCAGTAAAGTTGAGCCAGGGAATCTGAGGAACCATGGTGCCGGCGGGCACCGGGCGAGTCGAACGGCATGGTGCCGTCCGGGCGCTGCCATCAGTACGCTGCCAAGTCCGCAGGAGAAATGTCATGAAAACCAAGTTTGCCGCCCTTGCCATCGCCGGGATCGCGCTCGCCGCGGGTGCGATCGGGACGGCGCAGGCGCACGTCTCGGTCGGGATCGGTATTGGCGTACCGCTGATCGCACCGGCACCGGTCTATGCACCGGCCCCGGTCTACGTGGCGCCGCCTCCGCCGGTCTATGTCGCCCCGCCGCCCGTTTATGTGGCGCCTGCGCCGGCCTATTACGGCCCGCCGCCGGTGTACTACGGTCGCCCGTACGGCGGCTACTACGGCCGCGGTTACTGGCGTCACGGTCGCTGGTACGGCTATTGATCGACGGCCGGATTTCCGGCGCTCGCAAATGCACGGCAAACGCGCCGCCGACCGAAAGGTCGGCGGCGCGTTTGCATTGAGCGGCCCGGCGGGGTGACGGTGTCGCGGCGGCGACGCCTGCTAAAGCATGGACTCAGAGACGGACTCAAAGACGAGCTCAGACGCGGGCTCAGCGCGCCACGCGATAAGCGATGCGAAAGCCGCCCCAGTGACGTCCGTTCACATAGATCGGCGCGGAGGCATCCTTCATCACCACGAACTCACCGCCGCCCATATCTCGACGATACGTTTGGAGCAACAGCGGCTTGGTGTTGCGCCCGGCCGCTGCGCCGGTACGGTCGTTGAAGAGTCGCCGATTGCGGCAGTGCGCAGCGTTCCAGACCGGGTCGTTGGTGGGCGCCTGAGAGAACTTTCGGTTGTGCGTGGGCAGGTAGCCGTTTTCGTCGACCGCCGCGCAGAAGGTGATGCGCTCGTTCATGTCGAGCAACGGCTCCTGGATCGCCGGCAGCGTCTCGTCGGTAAAGCGTGTGAAGCGGGCCATCAACTGTTGCGGGTTCGACCCCGGAATCGGCTCGTAGCGTCGGTCGAATAATTCCTGCTCGCTGATCTTGCCCTTCGCGAGCGCCGCCTCGAAGCTCTCGCCGACTTGCTTGGCCGCGCGGCGCACCGCGCGAATGAAAGGCGTGTCCTCGGTTTCGACGTCCGCCTCCGCGATCAGACCGATCAAATGCTCCGACACGGACAGCAAGCCGTTGATGCGCTCGCGCGCACTTTCGACATGATCGGCGGAGTGGGTCACGCCGTCGGCCATCTCGTCGACGTGTGCGGCGAGCGTGCTGCACTCGTTCTCGATGGCTTCGCTCGCCTGTGCGATTTGCCCGGCCTGGCGGTCGAACGTATCGAGCGCGTTGCCTGCCGTCTCGATCACACTCGCAATTGCCCGGGTCCCTTCGCGAGCCTCGTTGGCACGCGCGACGTTGGCATTGCTCTCGCGCATGAGGCGCTCGGTGCGCTCGCTCAGCGCGGCGAGCGTGTGTTCGATCTGCTGCGTGGCTTCCGCCGTCTTGCTCGCGAGTAGCTTCACCTCGGTGGCCACAACCGCGAAGCTGCGCCCGGCGACACCGGCGCGCGCGGCCTCGATGGCGGCATTGAGCGCGAGCAGATTGGTTTGCCGGGCGATGACGGAAATCCCTTCGGCCACTTTGCCCACATGGTCGAGCGCTTCGCGCAATCCCGAGATCTCGTCGGCCATGCCGGAGACCCCTTCGACCAGTCCGTGAATGGAAGCGAGCGACGCGTCTGCCGTGCCGCGCGACGCCGCAATTTCCGCGCTCGCGCGATCTGCCACATCACGGGCATCGCGTGCGGCGCTCGCAATGCGTTGATTGCCCTCGCTCGTGTCGGTAGCGGCGCGTCGAAGCTCCTGGAACACCTCGGCCTGACGCTTGATCCGAACGGCGATTTCGTCGACGTTACCTGCGATATCGCACAGTTCCACACCGAGGGTGCCCGCACTGTTCGCGACCTCGCTCATGATATTGGTCTGCGCGGCTCCCCTTGAGCGCGTGAATAGCCCCATCGTCAGTCTCCTCGCATCTCTGATCTGCTTGTTATGACGAGGGCGGGACGGTCGCCGGAACTGCCAGATACGTAATACGCCGGGCAGACGTCTGCGCCACACGTTGGCTGTCTTGAGCCTGTGTCGAAAAGTATAACGGGAGAAAAAACGGCGGACTTGAGGGTTTCCTCGCGCGCCCCATCCCCGGCAGGCCTGCCGGGTCGACCCGGTCCGCCGGGACCGCTCTGTCGGCGCTTGCCGGACTCCCTGCGCGCCTGAGGCATTGCGTCACCGCGTCACTGCCTCACCGCGCCACCTTTCGACGTTTATGCAGCCACACTCTCACGCAAGGCTTACGCCGGACTTACTGCACGGCTACTGCACGGCTACCGGGCGCCTACTGGGCGACGACTGCGCGACGCATGGCATCGGCCAGTGCGATGACAAGCTCACCGGCGTCGCGGCGGCGCAGCAATGCGACTTCGCTGTCGGCGCCCGCGTCCTCGAGATCGACCCGGCAGACGTCCGGCCCGGCAAGCGCCGCCAGACTCTGCGGCACGAGCGCCACACCGAACCCGGCGGCGACCAGATTGACGAGCGTCGCTTTGCGCGAGGTGGCCACGGCTGCCCGTGGAAAGAAGCCGTGCTGCTGGCACAGTTGTGCCACCCGGTAGCTCAACCCGCCCCGCTCGCGGTGCGGCAATGATACGAACGGCACCGAGGCCAGCGCGGCCACGCTCACCGAGCGCTCGCCCGCAAGCGCATGCCCCTTCGGTACGAGCAACAACAGGCGCTCTCGCAAGATCGTCTCGCATACGAGCGTCGGTGCGGGACGCAGCACCGGTAATCGCACCAGTCCCACGTCGATGCGCCCCGCCTCGATGTCGTCCTGTTGCTGCTCAGAGGACAGCGTCGAGACATCGACGCTCACGCCGCGATGCGTTTGCAGATGCGCGTACAACGCCGCAGGCCATGCCCCGGCGAACGGCACCGAACTCGAGTGCGCAAGCCGCACGGTGCCCTGCTCGCCGCGCGCGACGCTGCGCGTGAGCGCCACGGATCCCTCAAGCTCGGTGAGCACGCGCCGCGCCTCGTCGACGAAAGTGCGCCCGGCAGGGGTGAGGGTCACGCCTTTGGACGAGCGTTCGAGCAGCACGGCCTGAAGCTCACGCTCAAGTTCCGAAATCTGACGGCTCAGTGCCGATTGCGCGACGAACAGCCGCTCGGCCGCCGCACTGAACCCGCCCGCGTCGACCACCTCCAGGAAATAACGCAACTGCCGCAGCGACACCATGACCATGCCATTTCGAGATCGAACATCGCCACATTCTATATTGGCGCCCCGCCTGCACGCGGCCCTATGCTGACGGAAAACCCGCGTGCCGAAAACGGCAGCGCCCTCGGTGAATCGCCTGTCCATCATCATGTTCTCGACGTTATCCAAATCGCCCTTCGCCGTTGCAGGTATCGCTGCAGGTATCGCTGCGGTTGTCGGTGTGGTTATCCCTGTCTCCGACGCCGTTGTCACCGCCCTGCCCACGCCGGGCCACTGGCTGCTCATGAGCGCTGCGCTCGTCGTCGCCTACGTGATTTTCGGCATTGCAGGCTTCGGCACGGCGCTCGTCGCCAGTCCGATCCTCGCCTATGCAATGCCGGTTTCGCAGATTGTGCCGATGCTCGCGCTGCTCGATTTCGGCGCGGCATCCGGCAATGTCATCCGCAATGCCCGTGCGGCCGATATGGGGGAGTTAAAGCGGCTGCTGCCCGCCATTCTCGCGGGCAGTCTGGCCGGCGGCGCACTGTTGTTGCACCTGCAACCGGACGTGCTGCTGCGCTCGCTCGCCTGGTTCGTCTGCGGCTATGCCGTGTTTTCGTTGATCGGACCGCGCGCGACGTCGCGTCTTTCGCAAGCGTGGGCGGTACCGTTCGGGGTTCTGGGCGGCATGTTCGGTGCGATGTTCGGCAGCGGCGGTTTCGTCTTCGCCATCTATCTCACCAGCCGCCTGGAGCGTGTCGAAGCGATGCGCGTCACGCAGGCAACGCTGATCGGATTCAGCACGCTGGCGCGCGCCGCGTTGTTCCTGTTCGCGGGGGTCTACGCCAATGCTTCGATGCTCGTCACCGCCTTGTCGCTCGCGCCTGCGATGATCGTCGGCATGTGGCTCGGCAGGCACATCACATTGCGCCTCTCGCGTGCGCAGTTCGTCAAAGCGGTGAACCTCGTCGTACTGGCGGCCGGTGTGGCGTTGCTCATCCGCAGCCACTGAACGTTTGGCGCCAAACGCCGGGAAATGGAGAAGAAAATGAAGAGAAAAATAGGGAGAGAAAGCGCGGGAAAATCGGGGAAGGAGGTATGCTGACGGCCTTCGTTTCCCGGTCATTTCGCCATGCCATCGACGTCATCCGCGGCATCCCCGACATCCTCGACGCCCTCTGCATTGCCCGCCCTGCTGGTCTTCGGCGAAGCGCTTACCGATCTGATACGTGCGCCGGACAGCGCGGCTGGACCGGGTAACGACGGTCGCCACTGGGTCAGCCGCGCGGGCGGTGCATGCTGGAACGTCGCCCGCGTGAGCGCGGCAATGGGCGTACCCACCGGATATGGCGGCGCGATCAGCACCCATGCGCCCTTCGGTACCGAACTTCTCGCCCTCTCGCGTGAAGCGGGTCTCGACGAGCGCTACCTGCAAGCCGTCGATGCACCGCCGCTCGTCGCCGTCGTGCATCGCCACGATCCGCCCGCCTACTTCTTTCTCGGAGAAGGCGCCGCCGATCTGGCCTTCGACCCGGCGGCATTGCCCGCAGGCTGGCAGGACGCCGCCCATATCGCCCACTTTGGCTGCATCAGCCTGGTCAGAGAACCGCTCGCGAGCACGCTGCTGGGCCTTGCGGACCAGTTACATGCCCGCGGCGTGCGCATCAGCTTCGATCCCAATCTGCGCAACCTGATGGGGCCGACGTACTTCGACACGTTCAGCCGCATGGCAGGACTCGCCACGTGGCTCAAGCTGTCGGTGGAAGACCTGCGAGGTCTCTACCCGCACCGCACCGATGCCGATGCGCTGGCGGACATCCGCCGCATCGCCCCGCAGGCGAGCATATTGCTTACGGACGGCGAGCGCGGCATGCACCTGCTCACGCCCGACGGCGCGACATTCACGCAACCCGCCTTTCCGGTGAATGTCGCCGATACCGTCGGCGCGGGAGACGCCACCATCGGCGGCTGGCTCGCCAGCCTGTCGCGCGAGCCGGAGGCAGCGACGTCGACGCATTTGCGGCGTGCCGCGGCTGCGGGCGCGCTGGCCTGCACCCGCACGGGCGCCCATGCGCCGGACTGGGTGGCCGTCGAATCGCTCATCGCCTCGCACCCGCTGGTCTGAGCGCGGGTTCGCGGGCATCGTCCGAATCATCCGAATAATGGCTATGATGACGAACAATCATCACCGTAGCCGATGAATCGAACGATATGACGCCCGATCAATTGCTGACTTTCGCCACCGTGGCCGAACTGGGCAACATCAGCCACGCCGCGCAGGCGCTGCATCTGTCGCAGCCCGCCGTCTCGGGACAATTGCGCCTGTTGCAGGAGTCGTTCGGCGAGCCGCTGTACCGCCGCGACGGGCGCGGCATTCGCCTGACCGCCGTGGGCGAGCAAGTCGCCGTGTATGCCAACAAACTGCGTCAGGACTATCGGCAGGCAATGGCGCTGCGCGACAGCCTGCGCGGACTCGAGACCGGCGCGTTGCGCATCGGGGCGAGTACCACACCGGCAAGCTATCTGCTGCCCTACGTCATCGCGGAATTCCATCAACGCTATCCGGCCGTGGCGCTGCACATCGTCGACGGCAATACCAGCGAAATCGTGGCGCAACTCGACCGGCTCGACGTGGCGTTCATCGAAGGGGCGGTGCCGCCGGGGCTGGCGCCGGAGATCGCCGTGCGTCCGTGGCGCGACGACGAGATCGTCGCCATCGCCCGCGCCGATCATCCGCTCGCGCAGCAGCCCGAAGGGGCATCGCTGCAAGCCATCGCCGGCTATCCGCTGATCATGCGCGAGCCGGGATCGGGCGTGCGTGCGCTGGTAGCGCGTGCATTCTCGGTATCGGGGCTGGAGCCGCGCATCGCGCTCGAACTGGCGGGCGTGGAGAGTATCAAGGAAGCCGTGCGCGCCGGCATGGGCGTAGGGTTCGTCTCGGCGATGTCGATGCGCCACGAAGACGCTGCGCTTGCCACGGTGCGCATCGACCCGCCGCACGGCCTCAAGCGCCTGCTCACCGCCCTCGTGCCGCATGCGGATGCGCTGTCCCGGCCCACCGAGCGCTTTCTCGCGCAGTGCTTCGCGGGGGACGCCGCCGGTCCGGCCGCCATGCGGTGACACGTGACGGCGACCCCATCGTACGCCGCACGGCACTCGTCGCACCGCGAACCGGACCGGCGCGTCAGACCGATCTCCTACGGTCTCATTTGAAATCCCACGCCATCTGTTCGGCCACCGATGTCGACTCCGACGAGCGCACGCACACCTCCAGATAATCGGTCACAGGAGGTGGCGGGGGTGTGCCCTCCGAGAGCAAACGCCGGTTGTCGAATACGTAATCGAGCGCCGCAAACGCGCCATAGCGACGCAACGCCTTGGCCATCAACCGACTGTTGCCGTGCCCCAACTGACGCGCCAGCGCGGGCGTCAGACGATCGATCTCCGCTTCGCCGATATGGCGGAAGCGCTCGCCCAGCGGGGCGACGCCGCGCGCTCTGGCCAGCGCCGCCTCGATCTCGCGAATGGTTCTGGCGCTCCCTGCTCCCGCCGACACGTGATACAGGTCGTGGCGCAGGTGCGGCAGGAAGGCAAGATCGATCAACGCATCGGCGCAATAGTCGACCGGCACCACGTCGAGCCGGTCATCGAGTCCGCAGGTGAATGCGCCCAGCAACTGCACCATCCGGAACATCCAGAAGATGCTGCCGGAAGGCTCGCAGCCCAGGCGCGTATGTCCGACCACGATCGACGGGCGGGCAATGACCAGCGGCAAACCGGGCCACTCGCGTCGCAAACGTCGCTCGGCCTCGGCCTTCGACGCCGTATAGGCCACCACCTGATGATCGGACAGCGCAAGTTCGTGCGACTCGTGCACCAGTCCGTGCAGCGAGTCACCGCAGGCCATCGCCGTGCCGACGTGAACGAAGCGCTCCAGCACGGGCGACGCAGCCACCGCACGTGCCAACGCCAGCGTGCCCGTCACGTTGACGGTGTCCAGTTGCGGATGTGCAGAGAAACTGGCAATGGCGGCCGCATGAATCACGTGCGTGACCCGGCGCATGCGCGGGTCGTCGTCGAACGTGACCGGCTGCGCGAGATCGCCGCAGACGATGTTCGCTTCGGTGAGCGCGAGCCGATGCACGGGCGCGACCCGGAAGCGGTCCATCGCCGCGCGCACCCGCGCGAGTCCGTCGCTGCTGGTGCGCGCACGCACGAGCAGCAACAACGACGGTCCGAATCCGTCCTTGAGGAGTTGGGCGACAACGGCGCCGCCCACAAAACCGGTACTGCCGGTGACGAGAATTCGCATGGCTTTTGCCTCGCAATGCCGGATGGCATAGCATCCACGACGGGCTCAGAACGTGTAGTCGAGCGTCGCGGCGACCTGATAGTTGGTCTTGTTGAAAACGATGGGACTCTTCGACGCATTGCCGGTGTAGCGCATCACGCCGCCCGCGACCGTCGTGCTCCAGTGCTTGGTGAACTTGTGTGTCCAGTTCGCGGTGAGGCTCACGCCGTACAGACCGCCGCCGGGCGAGTACTGCCCAAATCCAGAGTTCAGGCTCTGGTTGGCCGTCACCCCGAAATAGGTCTGCGCGTACTTGCCGCTGGCGAAGTGCGCGGCCGCGCCCACGCCCACCGAGTCGGCGGCGGACTTGTAGACGATGCCGTCCACCGCAAATCGATACACGTTGCCGCGATCCCGGTTCGTCAGCGGGATGTCGGTCGCCACGCTCACGACCGCGATATCGCCGATGGCATAACCGGCTTGCAGCGTCGTGAACAGCGAGCCCTTGATGTCCCCCATGCCACGCAGCTTTTTCGAGCCGGAATCGAGACCCTTGGGGTCTTCCTTGCGACCGCCGTCGTAGGAGAGTGCGGCGGACAGGAAGAACCCCGCCGGCAGCGTCAGGCGATAGCCGATGCCGCCGAGCCCGACGAACACGCCGAACGGCGTTTGCAGCGCGAGATTCAGCGCGGGGGTCGCGCGATACTCGTCGCTGCCCATGTAACGCGGGGAGTACCCCACACCGCCGCCAATGGTGAATTCATAACCGCTGTCCGACGCGTTCGTGGGCAAGCTCTGGTCCTGCTGAATGCCGCTGTAGCGTGCCGGTTCGACGGCGCCGGCGGGCGACGCGGCGCCGGCCAACAGCAGTCCCGCCGCACCGGCGGCCGCGAGGCGGTGCAAGTGGCGATGCGTGCGAAGGCCTCGTTGAGCGCGAAGGTGACGGATGGGGCTGGCGAGACGGCGTTTCATGGCACTCCTACGAAATCCATTGAATGACGATGATCTGGGGATGGCGACCGATGCACGGATCGCGATGTGATCGCATAGTAGGCAAGAAGGCTACGGCTGGCTGTTATCCGATTTAGGAGAGTTGTGAACAAATGTTTTCATTTGTTCGCAGGTTTGAAACGCCCGCCCGGCGGGCCTTCAGGGCAGTAAAATGCGCGTCACGGGAGTGCCGCCGGATCGCGCGGCACAGCACAACAGGAAAAGGAACAACGGCCATGTACCGTGTCTTGCTGGTCGAGGACGATGCGCGTCTGGCCGCACTCGTCACCGAATATCTGCACGCTTACCGCTTCGAAGTGATGGTGGTGAGCGACGGTTCGCGCGCCCTGGAGCGCTTTCGCGGGTTCTGCCCCGACATCGTGGTCCTCGATCTGATGCTGCCAGGCATGGACGGCATGGAAATCTGCCGCCAGTTGCGCGCGGTGAGCGCCACGCCGATTCTCATCCTCACGGCGCGCGAGGACACGTACGATCAGGTGGCGGGTCTGGAAGTCGGGGCGGACGATTACGTCGTAAAGCCGGTCGAGCCGCGCCTGCTGCTTGCGCGCCTGCGGGCGCTGTTGCGGCGCGCCACACCGCTTGCTGAGGTGGAGGTCGAGAGCGACGACGGGCTGGCGTTCGGCCAGTTGCGCATCGTGCCGCGCGACCGCATGGTGTTTTGGCGTGGCGCGCCCGTCGAGCTCAAGTCCAACGAATTCAGCCTGCTGCTGATTCTGGCGCGCGGCGCGGGGCGGGTCGTGACACGCGACGAGATTCTTCAGCAGTTGCGTGGCATCGAGTTCGACGGTATCGACCGAACGGTAGACGTGGGCATCTACCGGCTGCGCAAGCGCTTCGAGGACACCGACGGTGAACCGCAGCGCATCAAGACCGTTTGGGGCCGAGGCTATCTTTTCAGTCCGTCGGCCTGGGAGAATTAACCCATGTTTCGCGTGCTTTTGAAGCTGTATTCGCTGGTAGGCATTTCGGTCGTCGCATCGATCCTGATCATCACCTACACGTTCGGCTATCTGTTTTTCGACACGATGAATCGCTCCGCACAGATGCAGCTGAGTGCGTATGCGTGGCTCATCAATGAAAAGCTCGGCACCCTTCCGGAATCCGAATGGCCAAAGTTCGTCGCGGAGTTTGCATCGAAGACGCAGGATAAGATCGAACTCAGACCGCTCAAGGACTTCCCGGTCGTGCGCGAGTATTTGCGCGAAGAGCTCGAGGCTGGTCTGCCGATCGCGAACGGCACCGACGGCGAGCACTACGCCATGCGCCTGCGCGATTCGCAGTGGGTGCTGACCTCGGAGAACGGCACGGACCTGAGTATGAAACAGATCAACTACCTTGCCTACGCGGTGGTGGCGCTGCTCATGCTGATCGCCGTGCTCACGTGGGTGCGCTGGTACTGGTCCGACCTGAAATCGCTCAATCGCGCGGCGATCCGCTTCGGCGAAGGCGATTTCAGTTCGCGCGCGAAGGTGTCGAGTTTCTCGAACCTGACGGCGCTGGTGCGAGTATTCAACACGATGGCCGACCGGATCGAGCGCTCCATCAAGGCACAAAAGGACATGATCAACGCAGTGTCGCATGAACTGCGAACGCCGATTGCGCGGCTGGATTTCGGGCTGGAGATCCTGCAACAGCGTCGTGAGGCACCCGATGCCGATGAGCGGATCAATGCGCTCAAGGGCGATATTCGCGAGCTCGATGAACTTGTCACCGAGTTGCTGTCGCTCGCGCGTCTCGACCAGATCACGGCGCCGCCGACGCGTCAGGCGGTGTCGCTGCGTCTGATGTTCGACAGCCTTGCGGCAAACTGTACGGAGGTCCTCGCCGCGCGCTCGATCGCGCTCGACATTTCGGCAGAGCCGGGGGCGGATTGCGTCGAAGTGGAGCCGAAACTGCTCGCGCGCGCGGTGCAGAATCTGCTGAACAACGCCATGCGCCATACCACCCGCCGCATCGTGTGCGGGGCGAAAGTTGGCGAAAACGGTGAGGTCACGATTTACGTGGACGACGACGGAGAAGGTGTGCCGGCACCGGAGCGCGCGCGCATTTTCGAGCCGTTCCACCGGCTCGACAGCAGCCGCAATCGCGCGACGGGCGGCTTCGGCCTGGGGTTGGCCATCGTGCGCCGCATCGCGCTGCTCCATGGCGGGCGGGTCGGCGTCGACACCTCACCGCTGGGCGGCGCGAGATTCACGATGACGTTGCCAGCCGTCGCACCGCACTAGGCGCTTCCGAGCACTTCCACGCACTTCCGAGCGCTTCGCCCAAGGCTCACGGCCGACACGCCAACGTCGGCCGTTTTTATTTGCAAGGTCTCTTTCGGACAGCGACACATTGTCATGTTCGCGACATGTTGGCCGCTTACATTGGCGGCTCAATTTAATCCCAAAGAGGACCTTGTCATGAAACCCAACCTCCGCATCGCGGCGGCCGGGTGCTGTCTGGCGTTCGCCAGCAGCCTGCCCACGCCCGCCCTGGCCCAGTCAAACGTTCAGCTCTACGGGCTGATCGACTCGGGCGTCGAATTCCTCACCAACGCCGACAAGAACGCCACCGGCAATACCGTCAACCTCACGCGCGTCACCTCGGGCAACCTCGCCGGTTCGCGTTGGGGCATCAAGGGTAGCGAAGACCTCGGCGGCGGCAACAAAGCCTTCTTCCTGCTCGAAAACGGCTTTAACCTCGGCAACGGTCAATCGCTTCAGGGCGGCCGCGAGTTCGGTCGGCTGGCCTACGTCGGCCTGTCGAACCAGTCCGTCGGGGCCTTCACCATCGGTCGCCAGGGCGGTGTGTTCCTTGACTGGGTCAGCAAGTTCAACCCGCTCAACAACGCCGTCTACGCCATCAAGATGCAGGACACGGCATTCTCCGATCGTCTGGACAACAGCTTCCGTTACACCGCCAGACTGGGCGACTTCGAAGGCATGGTCCAGTACTCGAAAGGGTATGACGACGTGAGCTTCGGCGCGGCCAGCACCACACCGGGCGACAACCGCCGCGCGCAGGTCGTCGACGCGGGTATCCGCTACGCCAACGGCCCGCTGTCGTTCGTCATCGCGTACGACCAGAAGAACGGTGGCTCGACCCTGCCGAACGCCGCCATGACCTCGAAAGTCGGCGGCTACGAAGGCAACATGGACCGCCGCATCGCCGCCGCAGTGCAGTACTCGCTGCCAAGCGTCGATCTGTATGTCGGTTATCGCTATCTCAACGCCAAGGCCATCCACCTGTCGGCGCTCAACAAGACACCGGTGGAGGCGTCGAGCTACTACTGGGTCGGCGCCACGTGGCATGCCCTGCCGGCGCTCGATCTGTCGACGACTGCCATGTATCAGGACTTCTACGGCACGAACCGCGATCCGCTGTCGTTCCAGGTCAGTGCCGACTACAGCTTCTCCAAGCGTACGGACGTCTACGTGAATCTGGGCTACGTGGTGAACCGCAACGGCTCCGACCTCGGTCTGAACGGCTTCGGCACCAACGTGGTGGCCGGCAAGAACCAGTTCGGCACGATGGCCGGCATCAAGCACACGTTCTGATGACGAGCGACACCCGCGCTTCGCAAGGCGGCGCCACACCGTTGCGCCCGGGCGTGTCCGTGTCGCTGCGTGCGCTGCACCAGACGTTCGGTGCAGCGCGCGTGCTCGACGGCATCGACCTCGATGTGCCGGCCGGCACCACGACCGCCCTGCTTGGGCCCTCGGGCTGCGGAAAGAGCACACTGCTCAAGCTGCTCGCCGGTTTGCTCGCGCCAACGGGCGGCGAAATCCGTTTCGACGACACCATTGTTGCCAGCGCCACCGAGTGCCACGCCCCCGAGCGGCGCTCGCTCGGCATGGTCTTTCAGGACTACGCGCTGTGGCCGCACATGAGCGTTGCGGCCAACGTGGCCTTCCCACTGGAAATGCGCGGCGTCAAACGCGCCGAGCGCGCCGGGCGCGTCGAAGAAGCGCTTTCGCTCGTCGGTCTGGCCGGACTCGGCGCGCGCCGCCCGCAAGCGCTCTCCGGTGGACAGCAGCAACGCGTGGCGCTTGCGCGCGCCATCGTCTCAGCGCCGCGTTTGCTGCTGTTCGACGAACCGCTATCCAACCTCGATCGCGATCTGCGCACACGACTGTGCACCGACATCGGCGCACTGCTCAGCCGCCTTGGCACCACCGCCGTCTATGTCACGCATGACCGCGACGAAGCCGAAGCGCTGGCCGACCAGATCGTGATCCTCGCCCACGGGCGCGTTGACAAACGTATTACGAGGTAGCCCATAATGCTCCACCGCAAAATTATCGCGACACTCACCATGGCCTTTGCTGCTAGTGTCGGCGCGCAACATGCGCATGCGCTGACCGTCTATACCGCCGGCCCCGGCAACCTGAGCAAGAAGCTCGCGGCGGGTTTCGAAAAGAAGACCGGCATCAAGGTCGATGTCTTTCAGGCCACGACCGGCAAAGTGATGGCACGCATCGAAGCCGAGCAAGCCAACCCGCGTGCGGACGTGCTGATCTCGGCCTCGTGGGACACCGCGCAGGATCTCGAAAAGCGCGGCTGGCTCGCGCCGGTCCAGAGCGCCAACGCCTCACGGGTGCCGGCCCCCTTCAAAACGACACATTACGTCGCCCAGGGCCTCTCCGCCCTTGGCATCGTCTGGAATGCGCGCTCGGGCACGCCCGAACCCCATGACTGGCGCGACCTGACCCAGAGCGCGTATCGCAACCTCGTGACGATGCCCGACCCGGCCCTCTCGGGGGCGTCCGCCGACCTGCTGCTGGGTCTGCAGGCGCGTCTGGGCGACGAAGCGTGGAAGCTCTTCGACGACCTGAAGCACAACGGCATGGTCGTCTCCGGGCCGAATGCGCAGGCGCTCAACCCGGTGCTGCAAGGCGCGAAGGCCGCCGTGTTCGGGGCGGTCGACTACGTCGCGTACGCCGCAGCGGCGCAGGGCGAAGCCGTCAAGGTGATCTTTCCGACCAGCGGCACGGTCATCGCACCGCGCCCGATGATGATTCTCAACACATCGAAACAGCAGACCGAGGCGCGTCAGTTCATCGACTACGTGCTCTCCGAAGAAGGTCAGCAGTTGGTCGCCGAAGCGTGGCTGATTCCGGCGCGCGAAGACATCGCCATCAAGCGCGCGTCGTTCAAGGATCTGCGTCTGCTGCCGCAAGGCGACGCCCAGTCCTCAGGCGCTTCGCGTGCGCAAGTGCTGGCACGGTTTTCCCGGCTCAACGCTGCGAACACACGGTGAAATCGCTCCGAGGACTCTCCACGGCGAGCGTCGCAGCGCTCGCCGTCGTGGTGGCATTGCCGGTCGCGTTCGTGCTGTTGCAGGCCGTTTTCCCGCATCTCGCGCAGGGCTCGTTCGCGGGGCCCTTCTCGGCCGTCTGGCCGACGCTGTCGCATGAGGATACGCTACCGCTCGTCACGAACACACTGCGTCTGGGGTTGTCAGTGGCGTTCGGCACTGCGCTGGTGGGCGGCGTACTGGGCGCGATTCGCGGGCTGTTTCGCGTGCCGGGCGCGCGGCTCTGGGATCTGTGCTTTCTGCTGCCGTTTCTCGTGCCGCCTTATCTCGCCGCACTGGGCTGGATGCTGTTGCTGCAAACCGGCGGCTACGCCCAGCAGCTCACCGGAATGGACGCCGGCGCGTTTCTGTTCTCGCTGCCGGGACTCGTCTTCGTGATGACGCTCAACATCTTCCCCGTCGTCTACTTCGCGGTATCGCGGGCGCTGGCGACGACCGGCTCGCGGCTCGCAGACGTCGCTCGTGTGCACGGCGCCTCCGCATGGCGTGCATTCGTTCGTGTGACGCTGCCGCTCGCACTGCCCGCGTTTGCGGCGAGTCTGCTGCTGGCTTTCACGATGGCCATCGAAGAGTTCGGCGCGCCTGCCGCACTCGGCGCACGCGCGGGCTTTACCGTCCTCGTGACCGCCATTGAAGGCCGCTTCGCCGATTGGCCGATCGATCTGCCCGGCGCTTCGATACTGTCGGTAGTGCTGGCCGTGCTTGCCCTGTTCGCCTTCGTGTTGCAGCACAGGCTCGCGGCGGGCAAGGATTTCGAGACGCAGACGGGCAAGCCCGTCGCTTCGCCGCCGCGCACCCTGGGGCCATGGAAAGTGCCCGTCATCGTCGGCTTCGCCGTCGTGGCACTGCTGGCAACAGTGGCGCCGCTATTCTCGATTCTCGCCACGGCGTTGTCCGGCACGCTCTCGGGCGGCCTGTCGCTCGCGAACCTGACGACGGCGCATTTCACGGCGTTGCTGGGTCAGGGGGCGGAAGGACTCGAAGCACTGATGACGAGCCTGTCGCTGGCGCTGGGCACGTCGCTCGTGACCGGCGTGCTGGGGTTCCTGTGCGCGTGGTGCGTCGTGAGGTCCACGATGCGCGCCCGTGTGCTGATCGACGGACTGTCGCTGCTGCCGCATGCCCTGCCGGGCATCGTCGTCGGCGTGGGGTTGATTCTGGCGTGGAACCTGCCGTTCTGGCCGGTAACGCCCTACAACACGTGGGGCATCCTGCTGCTCTCGTACAGTTGCCTGCTGCTGCCGTATCCGGTGCGCTACACGAGCGCGGCATTGCGTCAGATGGCTTCATCGCTCGAAGCGGCCGCGCGCGTGCACGGCGCGCCAACGGGGGTCGTGCTGCGACGCATCACGTTGCCGCTGGTCATGCCGGCACTCGGCGCGTCGCTGATGATAGTGTTCGCCATCGCCTCACGCGAACTGGTCACGTCGCTGCTGCTCGCGCCGAGCGGTGTGCAGACCGTGTCGATCTTCGTCTGGCGTCAGTTCGAGCAAGGGTCGATCGGTCAGGGCATGGCGATGGGCGTGGTGTCGATGGCGGTGAGCGGCACGTTGCTCCTGCTCGCATCGCGCCTGGGCGGCAATCGCGAGAGCGCTGCCTGAGATCCCCTTTGTCACCGTCTCTCTTGTCGCCGTCCCCTTTGTCACAGTCTCTTTTGTCACCGTCTCTTTCAGCGCATTGAAATCGGGGGCGCCGCCGTTCACCGGCTGGCGCTCCCTCCACCGCCTCCACTCTCTCGCGCAACGCCTGCGCTTCGCGACACCCGCGCGCACACCTGTCCATTAGTTGTACAGGTGTCAGCGCTTTGCACGCGTAATGGCGCTCGAAAATCCCCTCGATCATCGAGATGCTTGCGTTTCGAGACGCTGGCATCGAACTTGCTGATCCCTGTGAGCGACGACGCGAAAGTCGCGCCGCATTCCCCCTCGCACAGGTTGATTTCCATTTCGTCATCACAAGGATGCCTATCGTGGACAAGATCGAACATCTCGAACGTCAGATCAAGGAACATCACGCGACGCTTGCACATCATCCCGTTTTCCATTCCATCGAATCGATGCAGGGCTTGCAGACATTCATGGAATGGCATGTCTTCGCCGTCTGGGATTTCATGTCGCTGGTCAAACGGCTTCAGGCCGACCTCACCACGATCACATTGCCGTGGATCGCGCCGCGCAACATTCACGCGGCCCGCCTGATCAACGAGATCGTGCTCGGCGAGGAATGCGACGAGACGCCGCAAGGGCCGATGAGCCACTTCGATCTGTACCTTGCCGCGATGCGCGATGTGGGCGCGGATACGCGTCAGATCGAAAAGCTCATCGACCTGCTGGTCGCCGGTCACAGCGTGAGCGCAGCGCTGGCCGCCGTCGAGGCGCCGGCCCCCGTGCTTCGCTTCGTCAATTCCACGTTCGCGACCTGCTACGAAGGCAAGACCCACCAGGTGCTGGGCAACTTCTTCTACGGCCGGGAAAACGTCATCCCCGACATGTTCCGCACGCTGCTCGACGGCTGGCAGATCGATCCGAAGAGCGTGCCGCTGCTCACGTTCTATCTCGAACGTCACATCGAAGTCGACTCCGGCGAACACGGCCCGGCGGCGCGCGCCATGATCGTCGAAGCGGCACACAACGACGAACGCCTGCTCGTCGAAGCGCTGGAAGCTGGACTGCGTGCCATCGACGAACGCCTGCGTCTGTGGGACGGGTTGCATGAGCACATCGTGGCCACGCAAAAGGAAGCGGTCGCCGCCTGACGCGCAGGCGTCGCGCGGGTGCCGCAACCCGCCAGGGCGGGACGTCACGGCTCAAGCGATGCGCCAGACATCGCCCGCCGGGCACCCGCCACGCCCCTTTTCGTGTACCGACCGAAACCGGTCGAATGCGCTTCGCCGCCCCCCATCTTCCGAGGCAACGCCATGTCATTGCAGAGTTACGTCAGTCATGCTGACCAATGGGAACAACGCGCCACGATCCGTTCGCGCCCGCGCCGCATCGTCGAAGACGACGATCTGAGCTACTACCCGGTGGAGCGACAACCGTTGTACGCCCACCCCGCGGTGATCGACGCGGGTCGCGAGGTGCAGGACTACATCCTGCTCCAGAGCTTTTACAAGTACATCAACGACGTCATCATCTTCGAGACGGAAATCGTCAACCGCACGGCGCTGGCCATCGCCAAGTCGCGGTTTCCGTTCGAGTTTCCGTTCGCCTGCCGCAGCGACGCCATGTCGGTCGTCATCGACGAGAACTACCACGCGTACGTGGCCATGGACTACCTCGACCAGGTCGAGCGCAGCACCGGCATCGGCCCCATCGAACAAAACCGCGAAATCGAACTCTCGCGCGCGATTCCGCGAGCCATGGAATACGTGCCACCGCAATATGCCGCCGGCATGGAGCTGCTGGGTGTCGCCATCTCGGAGAACACCGTGACGGCCGAGGTCGCCGCGTTCTCGCGCGACAACACGCTCAAGCGCTCGGTCAAGGGGGTCATGGCGGACCACCTCGCCGACGAAGGCCGCCACTCCGTCTTCTGGATCAATCTGGTCAAGCTCTACTGGTCGGAAATCGACGAGACGGCGCGCGTGGAACTGGGGCGCGGATTGCCGTTCTTTCTGCGCGAGTACCTCACCAACGAGCTCCAGCTCGAGTTCGATCGTCGCCTGATCGGCACGCTCGACCTGCCGGCCGCCACACGCGAGCAGATCGCGAACGACATGGTCGGCGCCTACCCCATCACGAACCAGCACCCGATGATCGTCAATATTCGCAAGTTCCTGAAGATGGCGGGGCTGCTCGATCACGAACCCACTCGCGCGGCTATCGCGCAGTACCTGTGAGGAACGCGTCATGAGAGCGATTTCCTTCGCCATTGCAGGCAACAACCGTCTCGGGGCACGTCTGTTCGCCGCCCTTCACGACATGGGCCACGATGTCGTTCCACTGACACGCTCGAGCGGACCACTCGCCGAGATGGCGGCCCAACTGGGCGTTGTCGTTCCCGAGGCGGGCGCTGCGCCGGTGTCCGTGGAATGGCGCATCGACTGCGCCGATCGCAACGCGGAGCACGACAGGATTGCGGACGAAATCGCCTGCAACGCCTCGCAGGTGCTGACCTTCCGCGCGCGCTCGCAGTCCTTCCCGCCGAGCGGCGCCACGCTCTCGTGGCAGTGGCCGGGCCCGCGCGGCCTCGTCGACGTGGCCACCGTCGACTGCACATTCGTCAGCCCCCGCTGTGGCGCCGATCTCGTCGCGCAAATCGATGCCGAAGCCGAAACGATGCTCGTCGACATCGTCAGTCAGCTCGGGCGCGACGTTCTCACGCCCGAATCGCTCGCCGCACGCCCCATCTCAGCCCTCTCAGCCCTCTCAGCCCATGCTGCGGGCGCGCCGGGCAGCATCGAGCTGGACCTGCATGACCTCGCGGGCTGGCACGCCAGCAACGACACGGCGCGTACGTTTGCGCTGGAGCCGTCGCTGCCGGAAATGGTGTCGCGCCGTGCGGTCGCGACCCCCACGGCCATCGCCCTGCGCGACGCGCACGGCGATGTCGATTACCAAACGTTCGTCGCGGCCTCGATGAAGCTCGCCAACGAGCTGGCCGCCTTGCTGCCCAACGTGCCGAGCGCCGACGGATCGCCCCAGGTGGTTGCGGTGCGGCTGCCGAAGTCGCGTCTGCTGTACACGGCCATTCTCGGCGCCATCGGCGCGGGGGCGGCTTACGCCCCGCTCGACCCGTCGTTCCCGCCGGAGCGCGTGCGGCAGATCGTGGAGCAAAGTCGCGCGGTCTGCCTGATCACCGACGACGATTTCGACGCCAGCGCCCTCGATGGACTCGATGGACTCGATGTCAGGATCATTCGTCTGCGCTCGCTCGATGTGGCGGATATCGCCATCGATGTGAGCGCATGGCCGGTGGAGCGCTTTGCAGACCGTGCGAGCCGCTGCGCGATCACGATCTTCACCTCCGGCTCCACCGGTACGCCCAAGGGCGTCATGCTCACGCACCGCAACATCGTGCACTTCTGTCACTGGTATCGCGACTACATTGGCATGGACGCCAGCTCGCGTGCGTTGCAGTTCTGCACGGTGGCGTTCGACGTCTCGCTGCTCGACATCTTCCCGACGTTCCTCGCCGGCGCCACACTGGTGATTCCGACAGAAGCGCAGCGACACGCGCTCGACGAACTGAGCGCGCTGATCGAGCGTGAAGCCGTTACCCACGCGTTCCTCCCGCCGGCGTTGCTCGGCGTGATGCCTGACGCGCAGTGGCCTGCACTGCGGCATCTGCTGACCGGCGGCGACGTGTGCTTCCCGGAGACGATCGCGCGCTGGAGCCAGGGCCGGGAATTCCACAACATCTTCGGCCCAGCAGAATGCACCGTGCTCGTGAGCATCGCGCGTCTGACGGCAGGCGACAGCAACCGGCTGATTGGCCGCCCGATGGCCAACGTGCGCTGCTATGTCCTCACGGAGACCGGCCAACCCGCGCTCACGGGCGAACCGGGGGAATTGTGCGTCGCGGGTGCGGGCGTGGCTAACGGCTATCTGCATCGCCCGGATCTGACCGAACGCAGCTTCGTGCCGAATCCGTTTGCGCAACATGAGGGCGAATGGCCCCGCGCGCATGACGAAAAACTCTATCGCACCGGCGACATCGTGCAATGGGATGACGAAGGTTGGCTGCACTTCGTCGGGCGGCGCGATGCACAGGTCAAGATTCGCGGGTTCCGCGTCGAACTTGGCGAGATCGAGTCCACCGCGCTGGCCACCGGGCTCTTCGGTCAGTGCGCCTGCGTGGTGGACGAGCGCAAGCGCATTCGCGGTTTCGTTGCCCGGCCATTGACGACAGGTGCGACGGGCGATGCATTGCGCGATCTGCTCGTGGCGCGCCTGCCCGACTACATGGTGCCGTACGAGATCGTGGTGCTCGACGCACTTCCTGCCACCAACAACGGCAAGATCGACCGCGGCGCTCTGTCGCGGCTTTCAGTGCAACGTGCATCGCCCGACGAAGCAAGAGCGACCGAACCGCTCACCGAGACGGAGACGAACCTGCGCGCGCTGTGGGCACGGTTGCTGGACCTCGAACCGTTCGAGATCGGCAAGGACGACTCGTTCTTCAATCTCGGCGGCCATTCGTTGCTCGTCTCGCGACTGATGCTTGCCGTCAAGAAGGAATTCGGCGGCAACGCCCCGCTTGCGCGCTTCATGGAACGACCGACCATCGCTGCGCTGGCTTCGCTGCTGGCGAACGACGACGTGAACAAGGGCGAGCGAATTCCGCAGCGCGTCTTCGACGACATGGTGCTGCCCGACGACGTGCGCCCGGTCGACGGCTTGCGGCCAGCGGCAAACGGGGCGCGCGCAGTCCTGCTCACCGGCGCGAACGGCTTTCTCGGCACGTTCATCGCCGCCGAGCTGATCGCGCAGACGTCGGCCACCATCCATTGTCTGGTCCGTGCGGCCACGCAAAAGGAGGGCGAAGCGCGTCTCGCACAGGCGCTTCAGGCCAACGGGCTTGCCGCGCTTGTCGGTCATCCTCGCCTGAAAGTCGTGCTTGGCGATCTGGCGCAGCCGCGGCTGGGGTTGTCACCGCAAACATGGCGCACGCTGGCTCGCGACATCGACGCGATCTACCACAACGGCGCCCACGTCAATCACGTCTACGACTATCCCTACCTCTATGACGCCAATGTCGGCGCGACGCTGGAACTGCTGCGTCTGGCCTGCGAGTTCCGCAACAAGTCGATGCACTTCGTCTCGACACTGTCCGCCGCGAGTGCCGTCGATGCCGACGGGCACGTGCTTGAGCAAGGCCCCGCCCGCAACGCACCCGCCTTCGTGAACAATGGCTACAACGTGACGAAGTGGGTCGCCGAGCATCTCGTATGGGAAGCTGCGGAACGAGGCATCGACGCCACGATCCTGCGCCCCGGCAACATCACGGGGGTGGCGGCGACCGGTCTGTGCCAACCGACGCGAAACCGGATCCTGCTCCTCGTCAAGGGATCGCTGCAACTGGGGGCGGCGCCCGCCGGCGATACGGACTTCGACTTCACGCCGGTCGACTTCCTGGCGCGTGCCATCGTGCGCTGCACGACTGACCCCCAGCGCGACCTGCGCGTTTTCCATCTCCAGAACCCGCAGCCGCTCACGTGGGAAGACTACCTCGGCGCGCTCGCGCAGTGCGGCTACTCGCTCGCGCTCGAAGAGCCCGCCGACTGGCGCAACCGGCTCACGTCGATCGACGAGACCAACGCGCTGTTCGACGTGGTCGCGTTCTATCTGGACGACAGCCAGGAGGACATCGGCGACATGGCGCGCATCGCCCATCGGCAAACCGCCCATGCGCTGGCACGTCTCGAACTTCCCTACCCGCGCAAGGATGCCGATCTGCTTGCCCAGCACTTCCGCTATCTCATCGATAGCGGATTCCTGCCCGCGCCGGCGGGTAGCAGTATCAGTCCCCAGCGCAACGAACGCGAGACGGAGGCTGTCACGGAAGCTGTGACGGAAGCGGCGTCGGTTGCCTGAGCGTCGCGCGAATCCCCTGACTCGAATCATGCATTTGCACGGCCCTGTATTTGCGCAGTCCTTTTTCCAATGTTGTCTATCGAGGAGTTCATCATGCTGCAAAGAGTCCGCACCGAACTGCAACCCGATACGCTGATCCACAACCTGAACACGACCGTTCACGCCGGGGTCGCCGAGCTCAACGCCTCTGCGCGCGACGTCTGGAACGTGGTCGGGCGCTTCGACGGCTACAACCGCTTCGTCACCGGCCTCGAATACATCCAGATGACCGGCACCGCGACCGGCCCGCGCTCGCTTCGCCACAAGCACTTCACCGGCGGCGATCTGGTCGTCGAGCAACTCAATACGCGCGACGACGACGCCATGACGATGAGCTGGACGCTGATCTACACCACCTTCGACATCGGCAACATGTGGGCGTCGATGGAAGTCGTGCCGCGCGGGGACAAGGCGTGTACCGCCACTTATCGCATCGTGGGCGAAGCCCGTTCGGGCAATCCGAAGGACCAGCCGGCGTTCGACGCCTTCGCTGTCGGTTTTCTGAAGATGGCGATGGACAATCTGCGCAAGATGTTCAACGGCGCCTGAGCGCATCGCCCGAATCGACCGAATCGCCCGCTTCATCGATGACCTCTCGCCCCCGCGTACCGTTGCAAATTCCGTTGCAACCCCAGGCGTGTTGCACGCCTGCGGCGGACATCGCAACGCGGGGGCTCTCTTCTTCGCTTCGTCACGGACCGCTCCATGGACAGACATCTCCCGCCCGCCGGTCGCTGGCAACTCGCGGCGCGCGCGCAACGCATGCAGCCGTCGGCGCTGCGTGAACTTCTCAAGGTCGCCGAGCGGCCTGACATCATCTCGTTCGCTGGCGGGCTTCCGTCGCCCTACGCGCTGCCTGTCGAGCGGCTGCACGCCGCCATGGATCGCATTCTGCGGCGCGACGCCGTCTCGGCACTGCAATACGGCCCCTCGGAAGGCTACCTGCCGCTGCGCGAAGCGATCGCGGCGCGTCTGACCCGTCAGGGAGCGGCCGTGCACCCGTCGCAGGTGCTGGTGACAACCGGGTCCCAGCAGGCGCTGGATCTGGTCGCGCGCGTACTCGTCGACCCCGGCTCGCGGGTCTTGATCGAGACACCGACCTATCTGGGCGCCGTGCAGGCGCTGGCACAATACGAACCCACGTTTGAAGAAGTGCCGGCGGACGCAGCAGGCCTCGCGCCCGAGCGCATGTCCGATGCATCGATGCGCCGCGCACGACTGCTCTACACCCAGCCGAACTTTCAGAATCCCACGGGACGCACGCTCTCCATCGAGCGCCGCATCGCGCTGGTCTCGAAGGCCGCTCGCAACGACTTGCTGCTCGTCGAAGACGATCCCTATGGCGAGCTCGTCTATAGCGGCGTCACGCCACCGTCGCTGCTCTCGATGGCCCCGGACCATGTCGTGCATCTCGGCTCGTTCTCGAAGGTGATCGCGCCCGGTCTGCGTGTGGGCTACGTCGTCGCGCCGGACGAACTCCTGGCCAAATTGCTGCAAGCGAAGCAGGCGAGCGATCTGCACACGACCGGCATTACCCAACGGCTCGCACACGCCTTGCTGATCGATGGTGAATACGACGCGCACCTCGAAGCGATCCGACTGCGTTACCGCGCACAGTGCGCGCTCATGCTGGGGTGCCTCGCCGAACATATGCCCGAAGGCGTGTCATGGACGCGCCCGAGCGGCGGCATGTTCCTCTGGGTGACGTTGCCGGCGGGCATCGACAGCGCGAGTCTTTTCGAAGACGCGCTGGCGCGTGGCGTGGCGTTCATTCCGGGCGCATCGTTCCACGCCGTGGCGCCCCGGTCGAACACGATGCGGCTGACGTTTACCACCGCAACGCCATCGCAAATCGAAACGGGCATCTCGCGCCTCGCGCAAGCCATCAAGGCGCGGCTCACAAAAGCCGAAGCCTGCGCTATCGTCTCTTAGTCGTCGGCCCACCGCGCACACGCCGCCACCGAGCAAGGGGGCGGCGCGCTCTCGACGGCGTCTCGTTGCTCTCTCGTAGCTATCTCGCAGTACCTCACGCGCAGGCCTGCAGCGCTGCGTCAGACGGCTCGAACAGTCCGAGGTTCTGTGCCGTCTGCACGAAGCGCGGCACACACGGGTTGCTGCTCTTCGCGTCCCACACGAGCGCGACATCGATGTGCGGCGCGTGCAGCAGCGGCACGAATTGCACGTTCTCTGCGCGGGTACTGCGCATCGAACTGTGAACCAACGCCACGCCAAGTCGCTGGCCGACAAGGTTCACGATCGTCTGCTGAAAGTTTGTCTCCAGACGCACGCGCGGGGCAAAGCCCGCCTGACGGCAATGCTCCGTAATCGTGTTGTAGATGAAGGGCGACGCCTCGCGCGGAGAAATGATGAACGCGTCGTCGCGCAACTCGCCAATGGAGATGGCGGTGCGCGCCGCGAGCCGGTGACTGGCGGGCAGCACTGCCACCAGCGGTTCCCGGAATATCGTCTCGGTGCATAGCTCGTCGGATGCATCGGACGAGTACATGATGCCGACGTCCACTTTTCCGCAGCGCAGTTCGTCGGCCAACTCGGTCGGAATTTTCTCCCTGAGCTTGACTTCGATGCGAGGAAACGCCGCCGCAAAGGCGCGCGTGAGCACCGGCAACACGCTGCACGCGACAGCGAACATGAAGCCGGCGCACAGCATGCCCGAATCGCCTACTTCAGCGGCACGCGCATGCGAGCGCGCCTGATCGAGTGTTGCGAGCACGGAGCGCGCGTCGCGATAGAAGCGCTGCCCGGCCGCCGTGAGCGCCACGCTGCGCTGCGTTCGTTGAAACAGCACGACACCCAACTCCTCCTCGAGCATCGCGATCTGACGCGATAACGGCGGTTGCGAGATATGCAGCAGATTTGCCGCGCGCCCGAAGTGGAGCGTTTCAGCCAGTACTACGAAATAGCGGAGTTGCCTCAGTTCCATGGAGTGATTTCCCCTTGAAAGAACATCGGTTTCTATTCATAGCGAACCGGTATCAGTCATCGCATCATATGGTATTGGAGACCTCTCGCGAATCGAACTATCCTTGGTTTTGCTTTATGGAGCACCCCCCAAGGCATTCGCCATGATGCGAACCTGCGCCGCCAAACGTGGCGCTCGCCAATTCCAATAAAGTCAATGAGAGACGCTATGCACGCCCACGATCCGCTGGACCGTTCAAACGCAAACTTTCAGTCTTCCTTCAGACCATCGCTTGACCGGCTCTGCGGCAACGACCCTTCCATGCTCGCGACCCTCGCCCGCGCGCGCCTGCTCATCGATCGACAGCTTCCCATCCTGATTCTTGGAGAAACCGGCACCGGCAAGGAATACCTTTCGCGAGCCTTGCACGACTACAGCGCACGACGCCACGCCAGCATGGTGTCGGTCAACTGCGGCTCGATCCCCGAAAATCTGATTGAAAGCGAACTGTTCGGCTACCAGCGCGGCGCATTCTCCGGCGCGCTCAATACCGGTATGAAAGGCAAGGTCGTGCAGGCCGACGGCGGCACGCTCTTTCTCGACGAAATCGGCGACATGCCGTTTGCGCAGCAAACGCGCCTGCTGCGCGTGCTCTCCGAGCGGGAAGTCACTCCCATCGGCGCCGCCACGCCTGTGCCCGTCGATCTGCAACTCATTTGTGCAACGCACCAGAATCTCGAATCGCGCGTGCAGTCAGGTGGGTTTCGTGAAGACCTCTATTACCGGATCGCCGTTGGCATCGTGCATCTACCACCACTACGACTACGACACGACCGCGCCTGGCTATTGGACTCGATGATCGTCGCCGAATCGCATGGCAACGCCAGTTTCGAATCGCTCGACAGCGAGACCCGCGAATTGTTGCTGACCTACGCCTGGCCGGGCAACCTGCGTCAGATGCGCGCCGCGGTCCAGTACGCCTGCGCCGTCAAGAGCGACGACACGATCCGGATTTCCGACCTGCCCGCCAATCTCGTGCAAAGCGCGACGTTGGCAGCGGCCGGTGCGGCTTCGGCGACAACTCACACCACGTCGGCCGCCCCCACCGCCAGCGCTTCAAACACCTCAGGCGCCTCAGGCAATATCCAGGTCACGCCCATCGCCTCGCTGTCGGCCATCGCCAACGGCGAGCGCGAGATCATCATTCGCGTGCTGTCGTCGCGTCGCTGGAACATCTCTGCCGCGTCGCGCGAACTCGGCATCTGCCGCACGTCGCTCTATCGCAAGTTGCGCGAATTGCATATTCCTCATGTCCGCGATATGGGCAGCGACGTATTGCTCGGCCCGGATCGCTGAACGAGTCGGCGGGCGGTACGCTGCGCCGCCCGCCGCCCTGCGCTCACGACGGCGTTCCTTATGCCGGATCTGCCAGCAGCGCCATCATGGCCGTCGCCTTGTAGCGCGGTCCCGTCGTCGTCCCGGCAAAGAAGTGCGTATCGAGCGCCTTTGCCATCGCAGCATCGATGTGCAGGCTCGCGGCGCTCAGGTTTTCTTCGAGACGGCTCACACGGCGGGTGCCCGGAATCGGCACGATATCGTTCCCGCGTGAGAGCAGCCATGCGAGCGCCAGTTGGGCCGGGGTCACGCCGATTTGCGCAGCATAGCCCGCGAGCGTTTTCGCCAGCCTCACATTCGCGTCGAAGTTCTCTCCCTGCAAGCGCGGGTCGGACGTGCGGCGCGAATCGCCCTCCGGAAACTCTTCTGCCCGACGTGCGGTTCCCGTCAGAAACCCCCGGCCAAGCGGAGCGAACGGCACGAAGCCGATCCCCAGCTCGCGCAGGCACGGCAGAATCGACGCTTCGACGTCGCGGTGCCAGAGCGAATACTCGCTTTGCAATGCGCTCACGGGATGCACGGCGTGCGCACGCCGAATCGTTCGCTCGCCCGCTTCCGACAGACCGAAGTAGCGCACCTTGCCTGCCTTGACGAGCTCCCCGACGGTGCCCGCCACGTCTTCAATGGGCACATTGGGATCGACACGGTGTTGATACAACAGGTCGATGTAGTCCGTACCGAGTCGGATCAGGCTGGCGTCGACCACTTCCCTGATGTGCTCGGGTCGGCTATCGGCCCCGGTCACGGCGCCATTCTCGAAGCGGAAGCCGAACTTGGTGGCGATGATTGCCTTGTCGCGGCGGCCTTTGAGAACGCGCCCGAGCAAGCGTTCGTTTTCGAACGGCCCGTACACTTCCGCCGTATCGAAGAAATTGCACCCAAGGGCAAGCGCCCGTTCCAGCACGCGAACCGACTCCGCATCGTCGGAAGGGCCATAGGCGTAGCTCATGCCCATGCAACCGAGCCCCATAGCGGGGACCTCCAGTCCTTGATTGCCTAGTCGGCGGGTTGGCAGCATCGCAAGACTCCTGTGTTGTCGTTGAGGAACCGGTGTCGTCGGGCAACAGCGCACGACATCGGTACGTCATCGTCTCCATGCAAGTTTCGATCCATTTTTGTGCATGACATCCCGACGATTCCTTCGACCGCATTTGCCGACCGATGCGACGGTCTTTCAACCCGCATGTCTTCACGGTATGGGCCGTGAACCGATGGCTTCCATTGCACGACGTGCCATGAAAATCGTATGAGTGCCTGCGCATCGACGCAGGCTTCCCGGTGAATCATCTGTGCATTCATGCGACACCTGTCGCAGTGTGCGACAGGTGTTCGTTCGGATTTCAAAGCGATTAACGTGACCCGGCTTTTTGGCGTCGCACGCGTTTGACCATGGCATCCAAATTGCTTGGAGTCCATCATTTGTTCTCGCCGGTCACAAGGCGCACGACGCACAATGACGAACCACCACACGGCCGTTCGAGCCGATGGCGCAATGGATACGGGACCGAGCATGGGGATGGCGACGGGGCTATCGCTTGGCGTGGCGCTTTACGGCGCGTCCGGCAGTGTCCTCACGCGCTTCAGGGGATGGGCAACGCATCTCAGTCCCGAAGAACGGCAGCGTGCCGACGCCTATTCCCGACCGTCCGACCGGGAGGATTATGTTGCGGCGCATATTCTGGCGCGCGTTGCGGCCGCGCGGGTGACCGGCAGCGCCGATACGCCGGGCGCCTCTGCACGGACCTACGTGCTGGTGCAACGCTGTGAACGGTGCGGTGGCGCCCACGGCCGCCCCCGCCTGCCCGCGCACCCCGGACTGCATGTCAGCCTCAGCCACACTCGGGGCGTCGTCGCGGCCACCTGCGCCATATCGCCGGTCGGAATCGACGTCGAACACTGGGACGCGGCGCTCGCCACCGACGCCGAACTGCCCGGATTGAACGAGCGCGAGCGAATGCGTCTGGGCGCGTTCGCAAGTGTGGCGCATACCCATCATGCCCCGTCGCCCCGTGCACTGGCCTGGCTGCGTCTGTGGACGCGCAAGGAGAGTCTGATCAAACTCGGCGGGTTGACGCTGGCGGACATGACGGGCATCGACCTGTCGCGCCTGCCGATGAGCGAAGCGCCGTTGCGCGCATGGCAACGGCGCGTCGCCCACGACATGTGGGCGATGACGGACTGGCTCGACCCCGCCCTGCGCGTCACGGGGACCGTGTCGGGGATGGCGAACGTGAGCGTCGAACGGATCGACGCTTTCTAGGCTTTCCAGGCTTGAGGGTCGGCCATCCGACTGCCGAATCAGGCGGCGACGGCGACTGCCTCGGTGGCGATGTCGTCTTCCACCGAACTCAGCATCAGATGCTCGAACGCGCCCAGCGACGCTTTCGCGCCCTCGCCCAGCGCAATCACGATCTGCTTGAACGGCACGGTCGTCACATCGCCTGCGGCGAACACGCCCGGCACCGACGTCGCGCCCTTGGCATCCACTTCGATCTCGCCGTGACGCGAGAGCGACACCGTGTCCTTGAGCCATTCGGTGTTCGGCACCAGACCGATCTGCACGAACACGCCTTCGAGAGCAATCGTCGATGTCTCGCCCGACGCGCGGTCACGGTACACGAGGCCGTTCACCTTCTGGCCGTCGCCAACGATTTCGGTCGTTTGCGCGTTCATCAGCACGCGGACATTCGGCAGGCTGCGCAGCTTACGCTGGAGCACTTCGTCCGCACGCAGTTGTGTCCCGTATTCGATCAGCGTGACTTCCTTGACGATGCCCGCCAGATCGATGGCCGCTTCCACGCCGGAATTGCCGCCACCGACGACCGCCACACGTTTTCCCTTGAACAGCGGGCCATCGCAATGCGGGCAGTAGGCCACGCCGCGATTGCGATATTCGCGCTCGCCCGGCGCGCCGATTTCACGCCAGCGGGCCCCCGTCGCCAACACCACGGCGCGCGCCTTGAGCACCGCACCGCTGGCCAGATGCACCTCGTGGATCTTGCCCGGAATCAGGGCTTCGGCGCGCTGTGTGTCGATCACGTCGACGTCGTAGCTCTTGACGTGCTGCTCCAGCGCCGTCGCGAATTTCGGCCCTTCGGTGTGCGTGACCGAAATGAAATTCTCGATGGCCATCGTGTCGAGCACCTGACCGCCGAAACGCTCGGCGACGACCCCGGTCACGATGCCCTTGCGCGCGGCGTAAATGGCGGCCGCCGCACCGGCAGGCCCTCCGCCCACGATCAGCATGTCGTAGACAGGCTTGTTCGCAAGCGCCTTCGCAGCGCGCGCCGTCGCCCCCGTGTCGAGCTTCGCCAGCAACTCCTTCACGCTCGTGCGGCCTTGCGTGAACGACTCGCCGTTGAGAAACACCGTGGGCACCGCCATCACCTGACGCGCCTCGACTTCGCCCTGGAACAACGAACCGTCGATAGTCACTTGCTGAATGCGCGGGTTGATGAGCGCCATGACGTTGAGCGCCTGCACGACTTCCGGGCAGTTCTGGCACGACAGCGAAATGTACGTCTCGAATCGAAAGTCGCCGTCGAGTTCGCGAATCTGCGCAATGGTGTCGTCGTCGAGCTTGAGCGGGTGACCGCCGACCTGCAACAGCGCGAGCACCAGCGACGTGAATTCATGGCCCATCGGCAAACCGGCGAACCGGATGCGCGGCGCCTCACCGGGCGTGCCGATCGCGAACGACGGGCGACGCTCGCTGGCGTCGTCACGAAACACGACTGCGATCTTGTCCGACAGCGGCGCGATCGCTTCGACCAACGCCTTCATCTCGGCAGACTTGGGACTGTCGTCGAGCCACACGGCGATTTCGATGGGGCGCGTGACTTTCTGAAGGTACGTTTGCAACTGGGCTTTGAGGTTCGCGTCCAACATGGCTTTTTTTCCGTCTCGATAGGGTGAGCGAGGTCCACCGCGTCGGCCGATGGCTGGCGCAGGTAAGCGTCGGGGAATTCGGGGTTGGGGTTGGGGGTGCCGGCAGCGCGGGGTTTAGGGGGGCCCGCGCGCCGGCAGGAGACGCCGCCCCTTGACCGGAGCGGCGCTTACAGCAAAGCGACTGCGATGGACGGCTTAGATCTTGCCGATCAGGTCCAGCGACGGGCTCAGCGTTTCCGCACCCGGCGTCCACTTGGCGGGGCAAACTTCGCCCGGGTGAGCGGCGATGTACTGAGCGGCCTGCACCTTGCGCAGCAGCTCCTTCGCGTCACGACCGATACCGTTGTCGTGGATTTCGCACAGCTTGATCTCGCCTTCCGGGTTGATCACGAACGTACCGCGCAGCGCAAGGCCTTCTTCTTCGATCAGCACGTCGAAGTTGCGCGAGATCGCGAGGGTCGGGTCGGCAACCATCGGGTACTGGATCTTGCGGATCGTGTCCGACGTGTCGTGCCAGGCCTTGTGCGTGAAGTGCGTGTCGGTCGAAACGCTGTAGATCTCGACGCCCAGCTTCTTGAACTCGTCGTAATGGTCGGCCAGATCCCCCAGTTCGGTCGGGCACACGAAGGTGAAGTCGGCCGGGTAGAACACCACCACCGACCACTTGCCCTTCAGGGTCTCGTCGGTCACGGTGATGAAGTCGCCATTTTGGTAAGCGTTGGCTTTGAACGGCTTGATCTGGGTATTGATGATCGGCATGTCGTTGTCTCTCGGACTGGGTGGAAAGTGTTGCCAGTATGCCGAATGCTATCGATAACAAGAAATTGATTATTGAAATCTATGCGATTAAGCCAGACTATCGGCGGCGATAGTCTGGCGAGCGAGGGGTGTCGCGCGATGCCGACGCCCCTTGAAGGACAAGGCGCTACGGGGCTCTCGGGGAGGTCAGCCCTTGGGATAGCTCACGGCGCGGACCTTGCCGCTGGCGGCGCCGCCACAATAGAAGGTGTTCTTGCCGTCGAACTCGAGACCACTGACCACGACGCCGTCCGGCATTTGCACCCGCACCAGGACTTCCCCGCTCACGGCGTCGACCCGACGAAGTTCGCTCTCGTCGTTTTCCCACGTGCCATGCCAAAGTTCATCGTTCGCCCAGGTCACGCCCGTGACGAAGCGATCGGACTCGATGATGCGCAGCACGCGACCGTCGGCCGGATCGACCTGCAGGATGCGACGATTACGGTATTGCCCGACCCAGAGGCTGCCCTCGGCCCATGTGAGTCCCGAGTTGCTGCCGCGCTCCGCCGGTGCGGGAATCGAATGCAGCACGCGCCCTGTCGAAGGGTCGATCTTGTCGATGCGCGACTCGGCGATCTGATAGAGATGTTTGCCATCGAAGGCGGTACCCGCGTCGCTCGACGCCTCGATGGTGTGAGCGACTTCGCCGTTGGCGGGATCGAAGGCGACCAGCGTTTCGCCGGTCGCGGCCCAGACCTGTTTGCCATCGAAGGTCACGCCATGAATGCGTTCGAAACCCGCAAAGGGTCCGTACTCGCCGGTGATGTCGGCGGCACTGACGCTTGGGGTGCGAGTGCTGCCTTGCGGTTTGTTCGTCGGTGTGCTCGCCGGTTTGCTCGTCATAATGGACTCCTGTCTGCTGTGCTGTTAAGGGTGCTGTCGTTTGTCGCGACGCCGGCTCGGCGTGCAAGCTCACTCTAGCCAAACGCCCATCCGGCCGGGAGTAACAATATCGTCGTGAATTCGGTGAGCGGCGGCGCCATCCAGCGGCGCGCACGCGCGAGGCCGACGGCACGCACACGCCCCTGCGTTTGCAGATCGCCGAGGGCGCGCTGAACGGTTCGCTGGCTCACGCCCAGGGCCAGCGCCAGTGCCGAGGTCGACCATGCCGTGCCGTCGGCGAGCAAGGCGACAAGCGAGGCGCGATCACCATCGATCGGCGGCAGCAGCACGGCAACGTCTGCTGCCTCTGTCGGCCTTAGCGCGAAGCCTCGCGCGGTGGCGTCGATTTCGGCGATGCCTTTGAGAACTGTGCGCAGGCGTCCGATTTCTACGCGCAGACGCGCGCGATGGGTGTCATCCGGACGGCGCAGCCGGAAAGCCTCGGCAATCAGCGTCTCGCGATCCACGTCGCCCGGCCATGCCCGGGCGAGCTGCAAGGCAAGCGTGAACAACACAGGTCGTGTGACGAGCGGGCGCCAGACATTGCCAATCCCGACGCCGCGACGGCAGGCGTCGATGACGAGCGTGCCCGAATGCAGCAGCGCCGCCGCCTCGTCCAGATTCAGCGCGTGTTGTGCATCGCGCTGCAAACATCTCGCTGCGGGACGCATCAGGGCATCGGCCATGCGCTCGATTTCGGCGGTGAGCGCAGGCACGCGCGCGGTACTCGCCGCGCTTCGTGCCTGCGCAAGGGCATTTCGCGCGTCTGCGATACGCAGGGTACGCAATGCGATCTCCGTGGCGATCAGTGCATGGACGGCAGCCAGGCGTGCCGGGGCGCCCGGCACCGACGCCTCGTGAAGCGCTTGCGCCGCGGCATCGAGCTTGCCCAACAGCAGCAGCCGTCGCGCAACGATGAGGCGCGCGAGCATCGCATTGGGCAGGTCGGCGTGCAATGCGAGCAGTGTTGCGGCCGATTGCAGCGCGCGCGTGGTGCCGCGCAGATCGCGCATGGCCAGCGCGACTTCGGCGTCCGCCACGACGCACCGCGCGCGCGCCATGGCTTCCTGCGTCCCGAAGCGGCGTGCGGCACGTCGGAGCAAGTCTCTTGCACGTGCAAAATCGCCAAGCTGCGCCATCGCGATGCCGCGCAGCGCAAGCGCCGACGGGTCTTCGCGAAGCGCCACCAGACGCAACGCGCCCAGCGGATCGCCCGACGCCAGCGCGCGGGCCGAAGCGGCAATGAGAGAGTCCATCGGCGGATAGTACCGTGCGGCGCGCCTCCTCTCCGCTCTCGGCACGAATCGTCACGAATTGCGCAGCACCCCCTAGTAGAATTACGGTTTTCGCCGGGAATTCAGGAATACGTCCATGTCATTTGCTTCGCTTGGCCTGATCGCGCCGTTACTGCGTAACGTGCAGGCGCTCAATTACGAGACACCCACGCCGGTGCAGGCCAAGGCAATTCCTGTCGTGCTCGCGGGTCGCGATGTCATGGCTGCGGCGCAGACCGGCACCGGCAAGACAGCGGGCTTTGCGCTGCCGATCTTGCAGCGACTCGTGCAGCACGGCCCGGCGGTCTCGAGCAACCGGGCACGCGTGCTGGTACTGGTGCCCACGCGCGAACTGGCAGAGCAAGTGCTGCAAAGCTTCGTCGATTACGGCAAAGGACTCGATCTGCGATGTCTGGCCGCTTACGGCGGCGTGAGCATCAATCCGCAAATGATGAAGCTGCGCAAGGGCGTTGACGTGCTCGTCGCCACGCCGGGCCGTTTGCTGGATCTGCATCGTCAGAACGCGGTGCAGTTCGATCAGGTGGGCACGCTGGTGCTCGACGAGGCCGACCGCATGCTGGATCTGGGTTTCGCGCGCGAACTCAATGCGGTGTTTGCAGCATTGCCGACGCAGCGCCAGACGCTGTTGTTCTCGGCGACGTTCAGCGACGAGATTCGCGCCATGGCCGCGAACCTCCTGCGCGATCCGGTCGACGTCAGCGTTAGCGCGCCCAACGCAACGGCAAGCAAGATCAAACAGTGGGTGATCCCGGTCGACAAGCGCAACAAGCCCGACCTGTTCATGCATCTGGTGGCGCAGAACCGGTGGACGCACGCATTGGTGTTCGTCAAGACGCGCAACGGCGTGGAATACCTTGCATCGCTGCTCGATGAAGCGGGTTACGCGATCGACACGATTCACGGCGACAAGCCGCAACCGGCACGCCTGCGGGCGCTGGAGCGATTCAAGGCGGGGGAAGTGCAAATGCTCGTCGCCACCGACGTGGCGGCACGCGGGCTGGACATCGACGATCTGCCGCTCGTCATCAACGTCGATTTGCCCATCGTAGCGCAGGATTACGTGCACCGCATCGGCCGCACCGGTCGCGCGGGCGCGAGCGGCGTGGCGGTCTCCCTCGTCTGTGCCGACGAAGCGCCGCAACTGGCCGCGATCGAAGCACTGATCCGGCAAACGCTGCCGCGCGAGGAAGAACCCGGCTTCGAAGCCGAGCACCGCGTGCCGGAGACGAACGCGGCAGGGCAGATCATCAAGAAACCGAAGAAGCCGAAGAAACCCAAGGTAACCCTCGGGGCCCCGGGCACTGCACCCGCGCCCTCGAAGAAGCCGCCCCCGTCCGATAATGGCAAGCGACACAAGCACGCGAAGACGGACGCGAAGGCATCCCGTGGCGGTTTGTTCGGCGGGTCGAAGGCTCCCGGCAAAGGCGTTGCCGCGACCCTGCAGATGACGAAGAAGCCGTCCGGTGGGCGCGGCAAACGATAACCCTGGCGCCGCTCGCGCACAGGAATCGGATGTTTGCCGGAATCTGCTTCGCGCTCAGCCTTGCACTCAGTAACCGCTTAGCACTGCGAAGGCCAGCACACCGCCTGAGAGCAGCAACAGTACGGCGAATAGCGGCAGAATGAACTTCAGCCATTGGCCGAAGCCCACGCGCGCGGTTGCGAGGTACGCGAGCAACATGCCGGACGTCGGCGTGATCATGTTCGTCAGACCGCCGCCCAGCAGGAAGGCCAGCACCGACGTTTGGGGATTCACGCCCGAGAGTTGGGCAATCGGTCCGATGATCGGCATGCTCACCGCCGCTTTGCCCGAGACCGAGGGGATGAAGACGTCGAGCGCCATCTGCACCCCCATCAATCCATTCGCGACCGCTACGGCCGACTGCCCCCGCACGACGCGAGTGAAATCGTTGATCAGCGTGTCGAGCACATAACTGCCATGCAGAATGATCTCGACGGATGCCGCCAGCCCGATGAGCAACCCGGCAAGCATCATGCCCTTGAGCCCCTCGACAAAGGCGTCTGCCGCCGTACGCGAGTCCAGTCGCCCGACGACCGCCGTCACGAGACTCGTCAACACGTAAAACGCCGACAACTCCAGATTGCCCCACTTCAGCTCGCGGGTGCCGTACACCAGCATCGCGGCGGCAACGGCGAGCACCAGCAGCGTTGCCTTGTGACGCCCCGAAAGCCGCGCATGCAGATGCGCCACCGCCGCCATCTGCGAGCGCGCCGTGCTCAGACGGTACTCACTGCGATACACGTGCCACAGAAAATACGCGATGCCCAGCGTGAGGAAGACCACGAACACGGCAATGCGCAAGCCGATCCCAGAGAACAGCGGCAAGCCCACGAGCGGCTGCGCCACGGCCAACGCAAGCGGGTTCGTCACCGACGCGATGTAACCGATCTTGGCGGCAATGGCGACCAACGCGACGGCGAAGAGATTCGACAATCCCAGGCGGCGCGTGAGCACCATCACCATCGGAATCACCACCAGATACTCGGAGATGAACCCGAGCAACGTGCTGCCCAGCGCGATCAGTACCATCAGCAGCGGCGCAAGCACGTACATGTTGCCGGAGGTCAATTGCAACAGCCGGTCGATGCCCGCATCGATGGCGCCCGTCTTGCGCATCACCCCGAACATGCCGCCAACGAACATCACCATGAAGATGAGCGGCGCGTTCTTCACCAGCCCCTGCGGCACCGACAGGAACGCGGCCACGACATTGGCCGGCTGCGCCTGTTCGGGCGTGCTGTGCGTTGCCTTGGGTGCGACGAGCATGCCGATGTCGTGCGTCTTCGGCACAACCTGATACGTGCCCGGCACGACGAGTTTTCCCTCGCGCTCGAAGCGCCCGGCATCGACCCACCATGTCATCGCCACCGCCAGGATCAACACCCACATCATCATCACGACGGGATGCAACATCTTGCCGTGCGGCTTTTCGGCGGGCTCGGAAGGCGGGGCCGTCGTCTCGGCATGTGGCGTCAGGGAATGCGAATGCCCGTCGACGGGCGTCGGCGCGAGTGCTGTCATGTCAGTCCTGCCGTTTGTCTCTCTTGTGTTGTTGAAATGACGTAGCACCACGCCACACGCGCCTCGGCCCAAGCCTGACGCGTGGCAATGCGAATGCCGATGTGTTACGCCACCGTATTTGCCGACGCCACGACCGGCGCGTTTGCGGCCGAACTGCCGGTGTAGCCCAGTTCCGCCGAAATTTGACGGCTACAGGCCTGGAGGCGCTCCAGGTAATCGGGAATTTCGACACGACTGATGCGCGCCTCGGGCCCCGAAATGGACAGCGCCGCCACGACCTCGCCCGATACGTCGCGCACCGGCACCGCAATGGCCACTGCGCCGCTCGTGACTTCCCCCGCACTCATGGCATAGCCCTTGCGCGCCACCGAGGCGAGTTCGTCAGCAAACGCCATCGGCTCGGTCGCGCCGGACACGTGCTTCATCCGGGCGAAAAACTCCTTGCGTACCGTGTCTTGTGCGAAAGCGAGCAACAATTTTCCCGAAGCGCCCGAACTCAACGGGCGCCGATTGCCGACCGAGCCGACCGAGCGCACCTGATGCGTGGTCTCGCAGCGGGCGACACACACCGTCTCCAGTGCTTCCCGCACGCGCAGCACCACGGTCTCGTTGATCGCCTGATTGAGCGCGAGCATGTGCTTTTGCCCAACTTGCACGAGCACATTCTGCTGCGAGGCCGCCACGCCAATGACGAACGCCTGCGGTCCGAGCGAATAGGTCGTGGTGCGCACGTCCTGCAGTACGAAACGGTTGTGCTCCAGCGTGCAGAGCATGCGGTACGTGCGCGACTTGTTGATGCCCAGACGATTGGACAACTCGGTCACGCCAAGTCCGGGATGCTCCGCCACGAGCGAGAGCAGTTTCAGGGCGCTGTCGACGGAATCGACGATGTAGTTCATGAGGTTTCCTTCAGGCCTGGCTGCGCGCGAACCCAGCGGGCCAGCGCAGCCGTGAACGTTTCCAGATTGCGCCCGAGCGTATCAAATCCCGCGTGCTTCGCAAAACGTGCCTCGTCCATGTACAGCGCGCGATTGATCTCGATCTGCACGCTCGAGCGCCGACGCGCCGGATCGCTCACGGCCGTGAGCAGGTCCCCGCCCTGATACGGCGTGTTGACCTGCACCCGATAGCCGAGATCGCGCAGGGTATCGGCGACCCACTGCGTGAAAACCGGATCTGCCGTCGTTCCCTGCCGATCGCTCACGACCATGTCCGGCCGTGCTGCGCCTTCGTCCACGTTCATGGCATTACCGCGCGATTTCATCGAATGACAATCGACGTGCCACACCGCCCCATGGCGTGCGTACGCTTGTTCGGCCACGTCCGCCAGCGCCTGACGATAGGGGAGATAGTAGGCATCGATGCGATGCCGAACTTCCGCGACCGTCAGCTTCCGGTCGTACAAAGGCACGCCGGGCAGCGCATAGCGGCGCAACAGGCCCATGCCCCGCGCGGAATACTTCTCCGGGGCGATCGGACCCGGCCATGCGCCGTCGAGCATCTGGGCGTCGATATCCGTGACGGCACGGTTCGCGTCGATATACATGCGCGGAAAATCGGCGGCGATGAGGGTGCCGCCATGACGCGGGACACACGCCCACAGTTCGTCGACGAAAGCGTCCCACCCTGTGAGCAACGCGTCGCGCGGCGCCGTCGTCACGAAGTCGTCCGGCATGCGAACACCGCTGTGCGGCGAATCGAACACGATGGGCAAGGCGGGAGCGACCGGGCGTGTGACGCGATATGCGCCACCGGTGTCACCCGCGCCAGCGCCGGCCTCACTGCGGCCGGTGCAATGCCCATCACCGGCATCCGCCGCCGGAGCTGTGTTGTTTTCTCGCGTCACCATCAAATTTTTTTCCGCGTTCTCGCGCCCCGCCAGGGGCCAAATTCGCTGCTCGTAAAAGTGCGCAGCATTCGATGTTTTATTTATTAAAACAACGTTTTGAAAATTAAGCCTTAAAAAATAACGCGGGTCAAGCGCTCAATCCGTCGCGGAGGCAAGTCAACGCCCATGCCCCGCGCTCCTCGCCCGAGAAATAAAGGCGAAACAGGCATGTCTTAGTGATTGAAACACTGAAGTCCCCGCTCCCGCAGACACCGGCATCCTCGAATTTTTTCTCGACAGTTGACGGTTTGGAATCGCGAAGTCGATAATTTTCAAAACATTGTTTTAATCATTAAAACATTGATGCCAGAGAATATTTCACACACCCGGAGGGGGGATATGAAGCACAAGGCTTGGCCAATCGCGCGCATGGCCGTCGTAGGGACAGGGTTGGCATGCATGGGGCTTAGCGCGCCGTCGTACGCACAATCGAATGTCACGCTTTACGGGCTGATCGACAGCGGTCTGACGTATGTCAGCAAAGTCGCCGGCCCCACCGGCACCGCCACAGGCAGCCGTTTCAGCGTCGACAGCGGGGATCTTCAGCAATCGCGCTGGGGCATGAAGGGGACGGAAGATCTCGGGAATGGGGTCAAGGCACTCTTCATTCTCGAAGGCGGCTTCTCGGTGGCCAACGGCACGTCGGGTCAGGGCAACCTGCCGCTGGGCCGCACCTCGGTCGTCGGCCTCTCCAGCCCGTACGGCACGGTGCAGATCGGCCGACGCAAGGATTACATCGACGAGATCGCCACGTGGTACTCCAGCGTGTACAACTTCGGCGTTTTCATCAACGGCGTGCACGACAACAACCTCGACCGGGTCGGCGGCAATCGCGCCAACAACTCGATCCGCTACGATTCGCCGGACTTTCGCGGGCTGACGGCGAATGTCACCTACGGCTTCGGCGGCACCGCCGGGTCGATGGCGACCGGCCAGTCGCTAGGCTTCGGCTCGAACTACAAGTACGGCGGCTTCGGTATCGGATTCGGTTACTGGCAGTCACGTCTTGGCACCGGCACGGCGGCGACCAATACGTCGAGCGACGTCGGGGCGGCATCGGGCGCCGGGTGCGACCCGGCGTTCGGGCATGGCGGCGACGTATGCATCCGTACGTGGATGGTCGGCACCAGCTACAAATGGGAGAAGGCACGCGTGTACGCCTCGTGGTCGCGCACGCTGCAACCGCTCGCGCGCTTTGGCGGTACGGCGGCCCCGCTCGCCACCACGTTTACCAGCGCCGCGAGCAGTGGCGCCTTCGCGGCGGCAGGTTCGAACAATAACGCGACGAACGTCTTCGACGTGGGTGTGAACTATTGGGTGCTGCCAAACCTGGAGTTGATCGGCGCCGTGCTTCACTCCCGATACTCGTTCGTCGGCGCGCCCGCGACAGGGCGTCTGCTGCAATTCAACGTGGGACTCGATTACTTCCTGTCCAAGCGCACGGACATCTATTCGTACTTCGCGAACCTGCGCGCGTGGGACATGTATAACCCTGGCATCACCGGCGGTGCGCCGGGACGCGACGCGACCCAGAACGCGCTGACGATCGGCATGCGTCACACCTTCTGACGACGCCCCACAGGCGAACGTTTTGGATGACTGAGCAACCGCACGCTGCAACGGCGTGCGGCCTGCGCTCAGCGCGTGGGGGATTCGCCATCGTCCCGGCAATCTGCACCGGGGCAGCGAGACGGCGCGCCTCGTGCGCGCGCGGCCTGGCCCGACGACGTGTGCTGACGTCCGAAGCCGATCTGCTCAAAGACACCGCCCCCGATCTCGAAGCCGGTGGCGTAGTGATAGGCGGCAACGGTCGAGCCGAGTGCCACCGACAGCAACAACAACGTTCCCGTACGCCAGCGGCGTCGGACCGTGGAAGCCATGTCTCCTCCCTGTCAGAGGTCGGCCCGCGCGGAACGCAACTGTCACCGGTTCACAGCAAACAGCACTGCGGTACGGCTACGTCCTGGCGGGCATCGAGTTTCCCGTCACTGCTGAGTCTCGTTTTTTCGCGATTCTGCACGCGAGCCCCCGAATTTGGCACCCCGGCTATCCCTTAGACGACCGAATATATCGCTATGTGATATATTTTTTCGCTTTCGGACCTTTCCCATATCCAAAGCTGCCGACTTATGACTGCATCGACACCGCCGGATACCTCGCCCCTCCCGCCCCTCCCGGATACACGGGACACGCCGACTGCGCCGCTCACTGCCGATGCGCTGACGAAGCGCGATTTCGAAGCGCTGTCGGAATTCCGCTACCGCCTGCGCCGCTTTCTCAACTTCAGTGAGACGGCCGCGCGCGAAGGGGGAATCACGCCGCAACAATATCTGTTGCTGCTGCACGTCAAGGGTATTCCGGGACGGGAATGGGCGTCCATCAGCGAATTGGCGGAGCGGCTTCAGGCCGTGCATCACAGCGTGGTGGCGCTCGTCGCCCGCTGCGAGAAGGCCGGGCTCGTGACCCGACGTCAGAACGAGAGCGACCGGCGCGTGGTGGAAATCCACCTGTCGCCGGCCGGCGAGGCGTGCCTGGCGAACCTCGCCGCCCAGCATCGCAACGAACTGAGTACGTTCGCCGACATCTTCCACATTCGTGGCGTTCATCTGTAACGCCGACACCGTCATGGCAACCGCTTCCCACGACACACATGCACATGCGCATACGCCCATGACATTACCCGAGCACGCACGCGATTTCGCGCGCTCGCCGGGACTCCCGCGGGTCATCGCGCTGGCCGCCGTCATCGGGTTGTGCGGCGTTCCCGCTGCATGGCTGCTGCTCAACCTCATCCAGGGCTTCACCAACCTGTTTTTCTACCAGACGCTCTCGTTCGCGCCACGCTCACCGGCACATCACACCCTCGGCGTTGCGGTCATCGCGCTACCCGTGATTGGCGGGCTGATCGTCGGCGCGATGGCGCGTTTCGGCAGCGACAAGATCCGGGGTCACGGTATTCCCGAAGCCATCGAAGCCATACTCTTCGGCAAGAGCCGGATGTCGCCGCGCGTGGCCGTGCTCAAACCGCTCTCGTCCGGCATTGTGATCGGCAGCGGAGGACCGTTCGGCGCGGAAGGACCGATCATCATGACGGGCGGCGCCATCGGCTCGCTCATCGCGCAGCACTTCCATCTCAGTGCAGCCGAGCGCAAGACCTTGCTCGTAGCGGGTGCCACTGCGGGCATGACAGCCGTGTTCGGCACGCCGGTCGCCGCCGTGCTGCTCGCGGTCGAACTGCTGCTCTTCGAATGGCGCCCACGCAGCCTGCTGCCCGTGATCGTGGCCTGCGCGGTGGCGGGTTTCGCGCGCCCGCTGCTGCTCGACGCCGGGCCCCTGTTCCCGATGGCAACGCCTGCTGTCGCACCGATCGCGGTGCTCTCCTGCCTGATCGCCGGTGTATGCGCCGGTCTGCTCTCGGCTGGCATGTCGCGCGCACTGTATGCCATCGAAGACGCCTTTCACAAGCTGCCCGTGCACTGGATGTGGTGGCCGGCCATCGGCGGTCTCGCCGTGGGCATCGGCGGTTATTTCGAACCACGGGCGCTGGGCGTCGGCTACGACGTGATCGCGGACCTGCTCGCGGGTCATTTCACGCTGCACGCCGCGCTCGCGCTACTGCTCGTCAAGGCGCTCATCTGGGCGATCGCGCTGGGCTCGTGCACGTCGGGCGGCGTGCTCGCCCCGCTGCTCATGATCGGCGCCGGGCTCGGCACATTGCTCGCCCCGGTGCTCCCCGGCGGCGACATCACGCTGTGGGCGCTCGTGTGCATGGCCGCCACGCTCGCCGGCGTACTCGGTGCGCCGCTCACGGCCATCGTCTTCGCGCTGGGTCTCACGCACGACGTGAATGCACTGCTGCCGCTATTGCTGACATGTGGCGTGTCGTACGGCGTCACGATCTGGATAATGCCGCGCTCGATCATGACGGAGAAGATCGCGCGACGCGGACGCCACATTCATCGCGAGTATGGTGTCGACCCGCTCGAACGACTGCACGTCGGCGAGCTGATGACCCGCGAGCCGGAAGCGCTCGATGCGAATCTCCCGATCGACGACGCGGCGCAAAAGGCCTTCGGTCCCGCACAGCGGCATCGCGCCTATCCGGTGGTGGACGCCTCGCGTGCGGTGCTCGGCATGGTGGACCGTCAGGCACTGACGCAAGCGAAGGTGCGAGGCCTGCGCACGCTCGGCGAGTTGTATGGCGTCAACCCGCCGCTCGTCGCCTTGCCGTCCGAGACGGCACGCATCGTGTCGGCCCGTCTCGCCGCCCATCATCTGGAACGTCTGCCCGTGGTGAGCGATGCCGTGTCACGCAGGCTCGTCGGCATCATCAGCCGCAGCGATCTCGTGAAGCCCGCCGAGCACTGGCGCGCCGAAGAAGAAGTGCGCGAGCGCATGCTGCACATCGGACGCAGGCGTCGCTGAGCATACGTCGACAAGACGGTCGACGAACGGCGTCGGCGTCGGCGTCGGCGTCGCCTGCCGGACGTATGTGGCGTGCCTCCCATTGACGCGCGCCGCACCCTTGATTCACCATCGGGGACTTCATCCCACCGAATGCGCACCGATGCGTGCGCGGCTTCCCGATGGCGACGACCCGATCCCGCAAGGCACCCAGCCCAGCCACCGCAACGGCCATGCCCGACAAGCACATTCGCATCGGCGTTGGCGGCTGGAATTTTGCGCCCTGGCAAGGCACCTTCTATCCCGAGAAGTGGCCCAAGCGCCGCGAACTCGAATACGCCAGCCAGCACCTCACCTCCATCGAAATCAACAGCACGTTCTACGGTTCGCAGAAACCCGAGACCTTCCGCAGCTGGTTCGCGCAAACGCCCGACGACTTCGTGTTTTCGGTAAAGGCATCACGCTACGCCACGCATCGACGTGTGCTTGGGGAAGCAGGCGAGTCCATTGCGCGCTTCTTCGATAGCGGGGTGCTGGAACTGGGAAAGAAGCTCGGCCCGGTGAACTGGCAGTTCGCTCCGACGAAGGCGTTCGACGCAGAGGATTTCGAGCATTTCCTGAGCCTGCTGCCGACCACGGCGGGCGGACAGACGATTCGCCATGCGCTCGAAGTCCGTCATGAGAGTTTTGCGGTGCCCGAATTCATCGCGCTGGCACGCAAGTACAAGGCGGCGATCGTGCTGGCGGGGGACGCCAAGTTCCCCTGTATTGCCGACGTCACCGCGCCGTTCGTCTATGCGCGCCTGATGGGCACGCAGGCGCGCTACAAGCAAGGGTACGCCCCCAAGGCGATGGCGCAATGGCTTGCACGCGCGCGCGTTTTCGCCGAGGGCGGCATCCCCGAGGATCTCGACACGCTCGCCAAAGCGCCGCCCAAAGCGAAACAACGCGACGTCTTCCTTTATGTCATCAGCGGCTTCAAGGAAAGTAATCCGGCTGCGGCAATGGCGATGATCGAGGCGCTAAAAGGCACCGAAGCGCGCTGAAAGGCGTTGACAAGCGCTGACAAGCCGCCTCAACTCAATGCAGCGCAGCGGAATTGCGCGCGTCGGCAGCGTTCTGTGCCGGAAGGTCACCACGGGCGCGCTCCCACGCATTTTTGGCGAGCAACGCGAGCGTCGCAATCACGGCCGGAATCGCCAGCAGCGAGAACGTCGCGGAAAAGCCCAGATGACGGCGCACGAGCTCCGCGCCCAGCAGTGCCCCGGCGATCCCGCCGAAACGGCCGATCCCGAGCATCCATGCCACCCCCGTCGCACGCCCCTGGGTCGGGTAGAACATGGCGGCAAGCGAGGGCATCGACGACTGCGCACCGTTCATCGCCGTACCCGCGAGGAAGATCAGCGTGACGAGCATGCCGATGTTGCCGATCGCCTGCCCCACGGCATACACGAGCACCGCAGTGAGCGCGTAGCCCAGCGCCACCACCTTCTGCGCATTGAACTTGTCCATCAGCCAGCCCGAGAGAATCGTGCCGATGCCGCCGCCAAGCGGGAACAGCGCCGTAATCAGGGCCGCGCGTTCGATGGTAAAGCCGGCATCCTTGAACAGGATCGGCATCCAGCTCGTGAGCAAATAGAAGATCACGAGGCCCATGAAATAGGTCACCCAGAGCATCAGCGAACCGAAACCGTACTGCTTCGAGAGCACCACGCCCACCGCCGAGCCGGTGCGTTGCGGCGCGGCCTCGTTCACCGTGAACGTGTCGACGCCGTCGAAAGATTCGCCCGCGATGCGCGAGAGAATGCGACGCACACGCGCCAGCGGCTTTTGCTTGACGACGAGGAACTTCACCGACTCGGGCAAGCAGATGATCAGCAGCACCGACAGCGCCAGCGGCAACACGCCGCCGAGCACCAGCACGCTGTGCCAGCCGAAGTGCGGGATCAGCCACGAGGCGACGAAACCGCCGACCGACGCGCCCAACGGGAACCCACAGAACATCGTATTGACGATCACGGCGCGACGCGCTTGCGGCGCGTACTCCGAGATCAGCGTCACGGCGTTGGGCATGGCGGCGCCCAGCCCGAGCCCCGTCAGAAAACGCAGCACCGTGAGCGTCTGCAAATCCTGTGCGAACGCAGTGGCAAGGCTTGCGACGCCAAAGAACACGACGGACAGGACCAGCACTGTCTTGCGCCCGATCTTGTCGGCCATCGGACCGGCGAAGATCGCGCCGCCCGCCAGACCGAAGAGCGCTGCGGAGAGCACCGGGCCGAGCGAGCCCTTGTCGATGTGCCACTGCGCCACGAGCGAGGGTGCGATATAGCCGATGGCAGCCGTATCGAAGCCGTCGATCGCCACAATGAAGAAACACAGAATCAGCACCAGCCATTGATAGCCGGAAAACCGCTGTGCGTTGATGTAGGCGGGCACGTCCACCGTGCGCGGATGATTCATGACGCTGTCTCCTCGGGGCGGGGGCCCCGTTGTTCATTCCATTATTTTTCTGCCGCTAATGTACGTCCTTCCCCCGCCCGCCGAAATGATCTTTCGTCAGGCCATCCATAACGCGTGGTTATGGGTGACGCCACCGGAGGCCGTTATAGCACACCGGTGGACGGGATCCGAGGTCTTAGCAGTCGTACATGCTTTAACGGCGTCGGGCATTCTTCGCTGGAATGCCGAATCAGGCCGAGCGAATTCAGACGAGCGGCAGGCCGACGTAGTTTTCCGCCAGCATCAGCGATGCGGCGCGTGAGCTGACCACGTATTCCAGTTCCGCGCGTTGCATCTGTTGCTCGAACGGCGTGGCGTCATCGAGACGGTGCAGCATGCGCGTCATCCAGTACGAGAAGTGCTCCGCACGCCAGATCCGTTTTAGCGCGGCATCGGAGTATCCCTGCAACGCGGTTTCACTGTCGCGATGAAAGAAGTCGTCGAGCGCGCGCGACAGACGCCACACGTCAGCTACGGCAAGGTTCATGCCCTTGGCGCCGGTCGGCGGCACGATATGCGCCGCGTCGCCCGCAAGGAACAGCCGCCCGTACTGCATCGGCGTTGCGACAAAGCTGCGCATCGCCACCACGTTCTTCTGGAAGATCGGCCCCTCCTTCAGACGCCAGCCGTCGTCGCTTTCCGTGCGCGTGTGCAGTTCTTCCCAGATACGCGCGTCGCTCCATTGCTCGGCGCGCTCGCTCGGGTCGCACTGGAAGTACATGCGCTGCACCGTCGGCGAGCGCGTGCTGATGAGCGCGAAGCCGCGTTCATGTGCGGCATAGATCAGCTCGTCCGACGAGGGCGGCGCCTCAACGAGCACGCCGAACCAGCCGAACGGATACATGCGCTGGTATTCCTTGCGCACCGAGGCCGGCATCGCCGGGCGGCACACGCCATGGAAGCCGTCGCAGCCCGCAATGAAATCACACGTGAGCCGGCGCGTCTGACCGTTCACCGTGAACTGCACGCTCGGCTGGGTGCTGTCGACGTCGTGCACGGAAACGTCCGCTACGTCGAACAGGATCTCGCCCTGTGCCGCTTCTCGCGCGGCGATCAGGTCCTTGATGACTTCATGCTGCGCGTAGACGGTGATCGAGCGCCCCGTGAGCTCCGTGAGCGCGATGCGATGACGCTCGCCGCCGAACGCGAGTTCGACGCCGTGGTGGACTGCGCCTTCGCGACGCATGCGCTCGCCCACGCCGGTCTCGTTGAGGATGTCCATGGTGCCCTGCTCCAGCACGCCGGCACGAATGGTCGATTCGACCGACTCACGCGAGCGCGATTCGAGCACGATAGATTCGATGCCCTTGAGGTGCAGCAAATGGGAAAGCAGCAGACCGGCGGGTCCGGCACCGACGATGACGACGGGGTAATGGGTACGCATGAGTTGTCTCCTGTAATGGCGACGCCCGCGTCCGGCACACTGGTTCCGGACATCTCGTGACATAGGGCAAGGTCATCGGGCGAATTGCACTTCTTGGTTGCTTCTTGGTTGCTTCACGCTCAATGCACCTGTTTAGGACTGCGCGTAAACGAGCATGTACCGAGCCTGTCCGAAGCGTTTTTAATGCCTTGTCACGAGGGGCGAATGCGTCATATCTTATGGAGCGCGCGCGTCGCGTTGAATGGATGAATCGACGACTTTCTTGTACTTTTTCGACAACTTCGACCAAGGGAAAACCAGTATGTCAGGCGCGTCATCCCGGCTGCGCGCGGCGCGCGAGACGATCCCGGAATTCTCGCTGTACGGCGAGTTGACCGAAACCGACAGCGCAGACTTCGTCCATATCGAATGGATCGAGACACGCAGCCGTCTCTACGACTGGCATATCGATACACATCGCCATCTGGGACTCTTTCAGGTCCTCGCGATTTTCGAAGGAACGGTCGAGGCGAATGTCGACGACGCGACCTGGGAAGTCGAGGGCCCGGCGGTCATCACGGTGCACCCGTCCGCCGTGCACAACTTCCGTTTCTCGCGCGGCGCACACGGGTTCGTGCTCACCATGGCGCAGAGCGTGCCCTTCGACGCCGCCATCGGGGCCGACGCCGACATGACGTCGCTGCTGCGCAAACCGTGGCTCTTTGCGCTGGCCGACGCACCGCAAACCCGCGACCGGCTCTACACGCTGCTCGGTCTGATCATGGACGAGTTTTCACGCCCGCAACTGGGTCACGCGGAAATGGTCGGCTGGCTCACGCGCAGCGTGCTGCTACTGCTCGCGCGGTTGCATGCGCATCACGATTCGGCCACGCGCACGGGCCGCACCGAACTGGATCTGTTCGCCCGCTTCCGTGCGCTGGTGGAAACGCATTACACCGAAGCGTGGGCTGTCCCGGCCTATGCCGAGCGGCTGCATGTGACGGAGAGCAAGCTCAATCGTCTGTGTCGGCGCATCGCGGGAAAATCGGCGTTCGATCTCGTGCAGGACCGGCTGATGCTCGAAGCGCGGCGCAAGCTCATTTACATTCCCGCGCCGGTGTCCCATGTGGCCTACGAGCTGGGTTTTCAGGACCCGGCCTACTTTTGCCGTGTGTTCAAACGGCATGTGGGCGTCACACCGTCCGCCTTCCGGCGAACGGCGCAACACGCACATCTGGGCGACGACCCCGTGAAGGCCGACGCCCTCGCGTTGGCAAGCGACGTGGACGCGTGACGTCCTGAGGTCCTGACGTCCTGGCTCCCTGACGCGTCAGGACGCCTTCAGGAAACTCAGCAACGCTTCGGTCACCGCGGGCGCACACTCGATGTTCGACAGGTGCGCGCCGGGCACGATAACCTGCTTCGCGCCCGCAATACGCTCGACGATGGCCGTCGACATGGCGGGCGGCGTCGCCAGATCGCCTGATCCCGTAATGACCAGCGTCGGCGCGGTGATTGCGGCGATCTCGTCGAGCTGATTCATATCGCGCACGGCGGCACACGCGGCCGCGTAGCCGGCTGGGGCGAGCGAGCGGAACATTGCCTTCATGCGCTCGACACCGGCACTTTCACGCTCGGCATACGCCGGCGTGAACCAGCGCGACACCACCGCGTCGGTCACGGCGCCCATGCCCTCGGCGAGCACGGTACGAATCCGCGCGTTCCACACATCTTCCGCACCGATGTGCGCCGACGAGCAGACGATGGCGAGACGATTCAGGCGCTGCGGCGCATGAATGCCCAGCCACATCCCGGTCATGCCGCCCATCGAGACGCCTGCGAGGCTCGCACGCTCGACGTCGAGCGCATCGAGCAGCGCGACCACGTCGCGGCCGAGCTGGTCGATGACGTATGGTCCGGGTGTCACGGACGATCCGCCGTGACCACGCGTGTCGTAGCGAATCACACGGAATTCGCGCGAAAGCGCAGGCACTTGCGGCGCCCACATGTCGAGCGTCGTGCCCAGCGAGTTCGACAGCACGAGCGCCGGCGCGCGGTCGTCGCCATCGATGGCCACACGCAGTTGGGCATCGCCCACGTCGATCAGACGTTCTACGGTCATTCGTCTCGTCTCCTCAATCCTGGGCATCGCCAGGCCGGTTCGGTCGGTCCGCCGGCGTGCGTGTCGTCGAGCCGGGATCGGCGGCCTCCATCTCGGCAAACACCTTCTCGGCGTCGTGAATCGCCTGATTGGCGGCCGGCAGACCGGCGTACAACGCGGCGTGCATGAACAGTTCCTTCATCTCGTCACGCGTCACGCCGTTGTTGAACGCCGCTCGCACGTGCATGCGGAATTCGTCGCCGCGATTGAGCGCGATCAGCAGCGACAGCGTGATCATGCTGCGCGTGTGACGGGTAAGCCCCGGGCGGGTCCAGATGTCGCCCCACGCGAAACGTGTGATGAAGTTCTGGAAGTCGTCGTTGAATTCGTTGCGGCGCGTGAGCGTGCGGTCGACGTGTGCGTCGCCGAGCACGCTGCGTCTGACCTGCATGCCGTTGTCGTAGCGTTCCTGATCGTTCATTGGGGTGTCCTGCCAGTTGGGGAGGGCGGCACTGCGGTGTCGGCGAGCGCGAGCACACGGCTCACGAACGTGTCGGCAGCGCCAAGGTAGTGTTGGGGGTCCATCAGACGCGCCAGCGCATCGGCGCCGAGCACTCGGGTGATGTCGGTGTCTTCACGCAGAACGTCGAGCAGATGGCGATGCTGCGCAATGGCATCGCGGCAATGCGCTTCGACACGCCGATGTGCCTCCAGACGGCCCATCGATTCGCCGAGAGCCATCGTCACGGCTTCGGCCATGATGAGGCCGTGCGTCACATCGAGGTTCGCACGCATGCGCGCCGTGTCCACGGTCCAGTCCTCCACCAGCGCGCATGCGGTGGTGAGTGCGCCGCCGCACAGCATGAGCAGCTCGGGCAAGGTCTCCCATTCGGCGTGCCAGGTGCCCAGCCCGCGCTCGTGGTCCTGTTGCATGGCGCCGAACAGGGTCGCGACGAGTTGCGGCGTGCGCGCCGCAGCGGCAAGTATCGCCGCGCAGCCGACCGGATTGCGCTTGTGCGGCATGGTCGACGACCCGCCGCGCCCCGCCCCGGATGCTTCCGCAATTTCGCCCACTTCCGTTTGCGTGAGCAATGCCGTGTCGCGCGCGAACTTGCCGAGCGTACCGGTGAGCGAAGCTGCCCAACTGCCCACGCGCACGACGCGATCGCGCTGGCCGTGCCACGGTGTGCCGGCATCCGAGAGTCCAAGGCGACGCGCAAGCGCCGCCGCCACGGTGGGGCCCTTATCGCCGAGCGATGCGAGCGTGCCCGCCGCACCGCCGAACTGCACGTACAGCACCTGTTCGCGCACGTTGGCGAGATCGGCGCGCGCGCGCAGCAAGGCGTCGAGCGTGCCCGCCAGTTTCAGGCCGAACGTAATCGGCAGCGCGTGTTGAAGCCAGGTCCGGCCGATCATTACGGTGGCGCGATGCTCGCGGACTTGCGCGGCAAGTCGACGAATCAGCGTGTCGAGATCGGCGCCGAGGTCGTCGAGCGCGCCGCGAACTTGCAGGATCAGACCGGTATCGATGGCGTCCTGACTCGTCGCGCCCCAATGGACGAAACGCGCTGCGTCGGCATCGAGCGTCTTCACGCGGGCGGTAAGTTGCTTGACCAGAGGAATGGCGAGATTACCCGCACGGGCGGCGTCGTCGCGCAGGGCGGTCCAGTCGAGTTCGCCAGCGCGTGCGGCAGTGGTAATCGGGGCGACGGCGGCAGCGGGGATCAGACCGGCTTCGGCTTCGGCGGCAGCGAGCGCCACCTCGAAGTCGAGCATGCCCTGGAGCGTGGCGTCGCGAGAAAAACGCGCCGTCACGGCAGCGCCGCGCAGCAAGGAGTCAAGCAGTTCCGTCATCGGAGAATCGATGGTTGGTGCGTTGCAAAAATGCAGATACGGCGACGGGCCACCCGCATTCGCATGCCGGCAGCCCGCAGCCGCGCCAGTTACAGCCTTACATGACCGGTATCAGAGGTCCAGGAATACCGTCTCCTCGTCGCCCTGCATGCGGATGTCGAACCGGTACGTCACACGCCCGCCATCCACCTCACGGCGAGCCACCAGCGTGTGGCGACGCTCGGCGGGCACTTGTTGCAGCACGGGGTCGGCCGCATTGGCCGCTGCCTCGTCTTCGAAATAGATACGCGTAAACAGATGATTGAGCAAGCCCCGCATCGTCAGAATGACGTCGATGCGCGGTGCTTCGCCCGGCACGGCCACCCCCGGCTTGACCGTCTCGATGACGAAGCGGTTTTCGGCGTCGGTGCCGGTGCCGCAGCGAGCGGCGCCGGCAAACCCGGTGCGCTCGATGTCCTCAGCCGTCTCGACATAGCGGCCATTGGCATCGGCCTGCACGATTTCGATGAGGGCATCGTTGATCGGGTTGCCCGCGCCATCGAGCACCTGCCCCACCAGGCGGATGCGCTCGCCTTCGGCGCGATCGGACGCGACCACCGGCGTGAATGCGCTCTTGAAGTCGTAGAGGTACTGCTCCGGCGACAGGCCATAAGCGAAGTACGGGCCGACGGTCTGCGACGGCGTTTGCTTGTAATCTGACATGGCTCAGGACTCCATCGGCGTTTGGTCGGCACCGCGCAGCACGATGTCGAATTCGTAACCCAGTGCGTACTCCGGCTCGGTAATGTCCATCGAGAAGCGCGCGATCAGGCGCTCACGCGCTTGCGCGGGGGTCGCCTGGAAGATCGGATCGTAAGCGAGGAGCGGATCGCCCGGGAAGTACATCTGCGTGACCAGTCGGGTCGCGAAGTAATGACCGAACACCGAGAAGTGCAGATGCTGCGGACGCCACGCATTGTGGTGATTCTTCCACGGGTACGCGCCCGGCTTGATCGTCAGGAATTTGTAGCGACCTTCGGCATCGGTGAGCGCACGGCCCGCCCCAAGGAAGTTGGGATCGAGCGGCGCATCATGCTGATCGACCTTGTGAACGTAACGCCCGCAGGCGTTCGCCTGCCAGAGCTCGACGAGCGTGTTCGGTACCGGACGACCGCCTTCGTCGAGCACGCGGCCCGTCACGATCATGCGCTCGCCAAGCGGCTCGCCGTTGCGAACGGCATTGCGCGTGAGGTCGCCGTCCAGAGCGCCGATGATGCCGTTGCCATACACCGGCGAGCGCAGATCCGCGAGGTTCTGCTTCACTGGCACGAGCAATTGTTTGGGGCCGCGCAGCGCCGTGGACTTGTACCCGCTGTCGATGAGCTTGGGATGCGAATCCCAATCGCGGGGGCGCAGGACGGTTGTCGTCTTCGACATGGTCTCACTCCATTTTGTGTTGACTGATCTGGCAGGCGCGATGGCCGGTCGCCAGCTTGTTTTCGACACTATATCCATAATCAACGGATATATTTATTGACATTTTCTTAGGCTTTTCATAACTTCCCGGCATGGAAAGACACCTACTCGACGGACGCATCAAGCTGCGCCATTTGCAGTGCCTGCTGGCGGTTGCCCAGCACGGCAGCCTGCAGCGCGCCGCGGAAGCGCTGTCCATTACGCAGCCGGCCGTGAGCAAGACCATTGCCGAACTCGAAGGCCTGCTGGGCGTGCGACTGTTCGACCGGGGTCGCAACGGCGCGCGTCCCACAGCGCAGGCCGAACTCTTCCTGCGGCATGCCGGGGCGAGCGTGAGCGCACTGCGCCAGGGTATCGACGTGCTCTCGCGGGCCGTCGGGCAGACCGGCGGCGTCATCGAGATCGCCGTGCTGCCAACACTGGCCGCCGCGATGATGCCCGGCGTACTCGAAGCCTTCCGACGCGAATGGCCCGGCATCGTGGTGCAGGTGCATACCGGCGCGAACCAGCAATTGCTCGCGCAGTTGAAGTCTGGCCAGGTCGCGCTGGCGCTGGGCCGCATGTCCGATCCGCAGGGCATGGCGGGCCTCACGTTCGAGCATCTGTGCGCCACGCCGTTGTGCGTGGTGGTGCGACCCGGGCATCCCCTCGTGCAGCAGCGCAGCGTGTCGATGGCCGACATCGCCAACTTCCATGTGGTGTTGCCGCCGCACGGCACGATCCTGCGCCATACGGCGGACAGCTTTCTTCGTGCACATGGCGTGGGCACGCTCGACGACTATTCCGAACTGCTCTCGATGTCGCTCGCGCGCGCCATGACGCTGCGCGACGACGTCGTGTGGATCGCCTCCGAGATCACCGTGCAGGACGACCTCGCCGACGGGGCGCTGTGTGCGCTGCCGTTCGCCACGCAGGGCACCGAAGAATCGATCGGCATTCTGTGGCGCAACGACACGGTCCCCACACCGCCGGAACAGACGCTCATCAGCGCCATGCGCGAAGCCGCGCGGGTGCGCTACGGCACCCCCGGTCTGCGATGAACGCCATGACCGTGCCGGCCACGATGACAGCCATGACAACGCTGCCGGCATCGCGCGTCAGGCCGCTGCCGCGTCGGCCTTCGCCGGCGCCAGTCCCAACATGCGCACCGCGTTGTCCTTGAGCAGCAGCGGTTTGACTTCGTCGCGAAATCCCGCGGTCTCGAAATCCTTCAGCCAGCGATCCGGCGCGATGAGCGGGAAGTCCGAGCCGAACAGCATCTTCTCTCGCAACAGCGAGTTGGCATACTGAATCAGCTCCGGCGAGAAATACTTCGGCGACCAGCCCGACAGATCGATGTAGACGTTTGGCTTGTGCAACGCAATGGACAACGCCTGCGATTGCCAAGGCCACGATGGGTGCGCAATCACAATGTTCATATCGGGAAAGTCGGTCGCCACATCGTCCAGATGAATCGGCTCCGAGTACTTCAGGCGCAGACCTCCCCCGCCCGGCATGCCCGAGCCGATGCCCGAATGGCCGCTGTGAAACACCGCCGTGAGCTTGTACTCCGCGATGAGTTCGTACATCGGATACGCCATGCGGTCGTTGGCGAAGAAGCCCTGCATCGTGGGATGGAACTTGAAGCCGCGTACCCCGAACTCCTCGACGAGCCGACGTGCCTCGCGCACCCCCATGCGTCCTTTGTGCGGGTCGATGCTCGCGAACGCGATCATGATGTCGGCGTTTTCCTGTGCAAAGCCTGCAATTTCTTCGTTGGGGATGCGCCGACGACCGATGTTCGCTTCGCAATCGACGGTAAACATCACGAAACCGATGTTGCGTTCGCGGTAATGCGCGATGGTCTCGGGAATCGTGGGGCGACGGTTCTGCTTGAGCACCGTGCCGAAGTACTTGTCGGCGGCGTCGTCGAACGCCTTGCCGAACAGATCGGGCGGCTGGCAGCACGATACCTCGGCATGCACGTGGGTATCGATGGCGACGAGTTTGTCGAGATTCATTGTGCCGTCTCCGGATCCTTGATTTGTGCAGCGACGATCGCCATGGCGCGGCGCGTCTCCGGCAACGCGAACTTGAGCCAGAAGCGCGCCGCGCGCTGCTTGTTGCCGCTGTTGCCGCCCCCCGCGTCGGCCACGGCCGCTTGCGCCCAGAGGCCTGCCATGGACAAGCCGTGCACCGCTCGCATCGCTTCGCCCGCGACGCACAGCGCGGCGCGCGGTGACGTGCGTGCGAGCGAGACGAGCGACGGCATCAATGCCATCCAGTCGTCGAGGCACGCGAGTGCGTCGCCAAACCCACTTAGCGTGTCGAGCGCTTTCGCTTCGTTCATGCGCGCCCTGCCCCACGCCAGCCATTGGCCGAGTGCAGCGCCCTCGTCCCTGACGATCTTTCGCATCAAAAGATCGATGGCCTGAATCTCGTTCGTCCCCTCGTAGATCATGGGAATGCGCGCATCGCGCACGAACTGCGAGATCCCCGTCTCTTCCACGTAACCGTAGCCACCGAACACTTGCAAAGCGTCGCTCGCGCCCAGAAACGCCTGCTCCGTGAGCATCGCTTTGACGACGGGGGTGAGCAGCGCCGCCAACGCGTCGGCTTGCGCGCGCGCCTCGGCCGTGTCGGCGTGATGCGCTTCATCGATAGCGAGCGCGGCGCGATACAGCAGCAGGCGTGCGCCTTCGAGCGCGACACGCTGGCCTTCGAGCAAACGCCAGACCGCCGGATGCTGTGCGATCGGCGCGTGTGCATCGGCCCCCGGCACGCGCGACTGCACCCGCTCCTGCGCATGGCGCACGGCCATCTCGCAGGCGCTTTGCGCCAGACCCACGGCGGATGCACCGACATGCAACCGCGCCGAGTTCATCATGGCGAACATCGCTTCCAGACCGCGATGCGGCGCGCCGACGAGATAGCCCGTCGCCCCTTCGAAGGCCATCGAGCACGTTGCGCTGCCGCGAATGCCCATCTTGTGTTCGATGCCGGTGCAATACGCGGCATTGCGTTCGCCATTGGCGAGCCACTTGGGGACGAGGAAAAGCGATAAACCGCCGCTGCCCGCCGGCGCATCGGGCGTGCGCGCGAGCACGAGATGCAGGATGTTCGGGGTGAGGTCCTGATCGCCGCCGGAGATGAAAATCTTCTCGCCAGTCACGCGGGCGACGCCATCTCCCGCGTCGATCCACTCGGCGCGCGTGCGAATCTGGCCCAGATCGCTCCCCGCGCCGGGTTCGGTCAGACACATCGTGGCGAGCGATTCCCCAGTGACCAACGGGCCGAGCCATGCGTCGCGCAGCGCCTGGCTGCCGAAACGGTGGAGGCACTCATACGCGCCGTGAAGAATGCCGGGATACATCGTCCATGCGAGATTCGCACCGGCGCTCAGTTCCTGCACGGCGATCTGCGCCACGACCGGCAAGCCCTGCCCGCCGAGCGACGGATCGCAAGGCAGCGACGGCCAGCCGGAGTCTCTGTACTGACGGTAGGCATCGGCGAACCCTGCGGGGGTTGTGACGTTTCCGTCGTGAAACGTGCAGCCTTCGCGATCGCCCACGGCATTTAACGGCGCAATCACTTCACGCGAGAACTTCGCCGCTTCGTCGATCACCTGCACCAATGTCGCGGTGTCGAAATCCCGATAGGGAGCGAGGCGTGTCAACGCCTCTCCCACCCCGAGCCGATCCAGCACGAACGCGATATCCTCGGCCGCGCTGCGCAGTTCCGAATGTCCCATGTCAGCGCTTCGCCGCAGCGAGAATCACGCGCGCGTCGCCCGCCTTCGCGGCATGCAGCATGTCGACGATGTCGGCGCGATGGTCCTGCACCGCGCGTTGATTGATCGACCCCTTGTCGGTCACTTCGCCACGATCGAGCGAGGGCGGCGTATCGAGCAGCAGCAGACGTGCCACCGTCGTGGCGCTGCCGCTGGCGTTCGCGTTGAGCTTCGCCAGCAGCGAGGCGAATACGTCGCGCACCGGCGCAGAGGCCAGCACGTCGGACAGCGGCGCCTCTCTGGGCAGCCCGCTCAGGCGCCGGCAATCCTCGACACGCGGGAAGATCATCAGTCCGATGTCATCGCGATTGATCCCGGTGATAACGGCGTCCTGAACATACGGCGCCCCCTCCGAAATCACGCGGGCGCGCAACGGCCCCACGCTCACGAACGTTCCCGAGCTCAGCTTGAAGTCCTCGGTGATACGGCCGTCGAACTGGAGCCCCGCTTCGGGGTCGTTCTTGTCGACGAACGTGGCAGCGTCACCCGTGCAGTAATAGCCCTCCTCGTCGAACACCGCCTCCGAAGATTCGTGCCGCCAATATCCGGCCATGACGTTCGGGCCGCGAAAACGCACTTCGAGCTTGCCGCCGACCGGTGCGAGCTTCACCTCGCAACCGGGCGCAGGCAGGCCGATATACCCTGCGCGCATGACCGGCCCCGTCGTGAACATGCAGCTCGGCGCCGTCTCCGTCATGCCCAGGCCGGACATGATGCGAATGCGCTCGCCGCAATGGGTTTCCGTCACACGCTCCAGCCGGTCCCAGGCCGCCTGAGACAGCCCGGCGCCGCCGAAGAAATAGAGGTTCACCTTCGCGAAGAAGCGCTCGCGCAGCACGGCGTCGCTCTCGAGCGCGATGGCGAGGTCTTCCCAGCCCTTCGGCACGTTGAAGTACACCGTGGGCGAAATCTCGCGCAGATTGCGCAGCGTCTCTTCGAACTTCCCGGCAACAGGCTTGCCGTCGTCGATGTAGAGCGTGCCGCCGTTATACAGCGCGATGCCCACATTGTGACTGCCGCCGTACGTGTGATTCCATGGCAGCCAGTCGACCAGCACCGGCGGGGTTTCGCCAAACGTCGGGAAAGTTTGCAGCAGCATCTGCTGGTTGCTGCACAGCATGCGCTGTGTGGTCGGCACCGCTTTGGGAAGACGTGTCGAGCCCGAAGTGAAAAGCACCTTCGCGATCGTGTCTCCGGTCACTTGCGCATGCGTTGCGTCGATATCGCGCGGCACGGCGTCGAGCAGTGCGTCGAATGCCAGCGTGTTGTTATCGCCGTTTTCGGTCACGCGAATCACGTCGGCGTCGAGCACGGCATCCATGGCGCGGGCGTAGGCGTTCGCGTCGCTCGCGTACACGAGGCCCGGGCGCAGCAAGCCGAGCGTGTGGCGCAGTTTGCCGTAGTCCGTCGACACGATGGAATAGGCCGGTGAAATCGGCGCGAACGGCACCCCTGCGTACATCGCGCCGAGTGCGAGCTGGAAGTGTTCGAGATCGTTGCCCGACAGGATCGCAATCGGGCGTTGCGCCGACAGGCCACGGTCGCGCAATGCCTGCCCGATGGCGCGCACGCGCAGCAGCATTTGCCCATAGGTAATGCCGATCCACTCGCCATCCTTGCCGCGACGCGCCACCAGCAAGCGCTCAGGGTGCTTCGCCGCCCCCGAGACGAGGCGGTCCGTCAGTCGCTCCGGATAGTCGCCCAGTGTCTCGCGCGAGCGCAGATACCAGAACTCGCCTTCGCGCAGGATTTCGACACCGGGATTGCCGATGGCGACCTGACGATAGCGATGTCCGGCCATGTTATTGCCTTGGTTCACAAACTGTCTCCTGCTTTGGGCCGTCGCGACGCTCTCTCGGTAGCGCTCGCGCGGCCCCCTCCTCATCCCTTCGGGATGGGATCAGATCGGGTAATGGCGCGGCGTTGTCTGCACGGTAATCCAGCGCAGTTCGGTGAATTCGCCGATGGACGCCTTGCTGCCGAAACGCCCATAGCCGCTGGCCTTCACGCCGCCGAACGGCATCTGCGCTTCGTCGTGCACCGTGGGACCGTTGATGTGGCAAATGCCCGATTCGATGCGTTTGGCCAGTTGCAGCGCACGCGACACATCGCGACTGAAGATCGCCGCCGACAGACCGAACTCGCTGTCGTTTGCGACGCGCACCGCCTCATCGTCGCCGTTCACACGCTGGATCGTGACCACCGGGCCGAACGACTCTTCGCGATACAGTCGCATCGCCGTCGTCACGCCGTCGACGATCGTCGCCTGCATGATGGCGCCCTCGACGCGGCAGCCCAGCGGCAGGCGTGCACCATGCTCGCGAGCGTCCTCGACCAGTGCGGCCACGCGCGACGCTGCCTGCGCGCTCACCATCGCCCCGAGCACGCTGTCGGGCGAGGTCGGCGATCCGGCGTGCAGCTTGGCGGCTTTGGCCGTCAGCTTTTCGACGAAGGCGTCGGCCACACGCGCATCGACGATCACGCGCTCGGTCGACATGCAGATCTGTCCCTGATTGAAGAACGCGCCGAAGGCAACGCCATCGACAGCCGCATCGAGATCCGCGTCGTCGAGTACCAGCACCGGAGCCTTGCCGCCGAGTTCGAGCAGCGCGGGCTTCAGATGTTCGGCCGCGACTCGCGCGATGATGCGCCCGACATGCGTGGAGCCCGTGAAGTTCACGCGACGCACCGCCGGATGCGCGATCAGTCGCGCCACGATATCACCGGCGTCCTGCGGCGCGTTGGTGACGACGTTGACCACGCCGTCGCCCAGACCCGCTTCGTGCAGACACGCCCCGATCAGCGCATGCACGCCGGGACATTGCTCCGACGCCTTGAGCACCACCGTGTTGCCGCACGCAAGCGGCATGGCGAGGGCGCGCGTGGCGAGAATCACCGGCGCGTTCCACGGCGCAATGCCGAGCACCACGCCGACCGGCGCGCGCACGGCCATCGCGAGACTGCCGGGCACATCGCTCGGAATCACGCTGCCGTCGATCTGCGTGGTCATCGCCGCCGCTTCGCGCAGCATGTTCGCCGCGAGCATGACGTTGAAGCCATACCAGTTCGCCATTGCCCCGGTCTCTGCGGCGCCGATGGCGATGAACTCCGCCGCACGCGCATCCATGCGCTCGGCCGCCGCGAGCAAACGCTGACGACGCGCCGTCGGCGAGAGCGCCGCCCAGGCGGGAAACGCGGCCTGCGCGGCGTCGACCGCCGCATCGGCGTCGGCCAGCGTGGCAGCCGGCGCACGCGTCGCCACTTCGCCCGTCACCGGGTCGATGCGCTCGAACGTCGCGCCCCCTTGTGCGCCACGCCACTGGCCGCCGATCAGCATCTGCACTTCATGCATTGCGCTACTCCTCACTCATTCGGTCACGGTACGACGGCGCGTATCAGCGCTTGTAGGCTTGCAGGCCCGGCTTGATCGACTTGTCGTCGAGGAACTGCTTGAGACCCTGCTCGCGGCCATGCTCCGGATCGCGCAGTTGTGCCTGATCGAGCTTGGCATACAGGTAATCTTCGCACTGCTCCCAGGTGAGTTCACGCGAACGCTTGAAGCCATGCTTGGCGGCGCGCAGCACCACCGGGTTCTTTTCGAGCAGCTTGGCGGCCAGCGCCAGCGTCGCCTCGCGAAGCTGCGCGAGCGGCACGCTCTGGTTCACGAGGCCCATGTCGGCCGCTTCACGGCCGGTGAACGTGTCACCCGTCATGATGTAGTGCAGCGCGCGACGGTGACCGACCGTGTCTGCCATGGCCTTGCTCACCAGGTTGCCCGGCGGAATGCCCCAGTTGATTTCCGACAGACCGAAGACGGCGTCGTCGGCCGCAATTGCCAGATCGCAGGCCACCAGCGGCGAGAAGCCACCGCCGAAGCACCAGCCGTTGACCATTGCGATGGTCGGCTTGCTGTACATGCGCAGACGGCGCCACTGCCAGTCGGACGCATCGCGACGCACACGCTCCTGCACGATTTCCGGACCGCCGTCGATCTCACGGAAGTACTCCTTCAGGTCCATACCGGCGGTCCATGCCGCGCCCGCACCGGTGAGCACGACGACCCGCGCGTCGGCATCGAGTTCGAGCGCGTCGAGCACCTGATTCATCTCGGTGTTGAGCGTCGGGCTCATGGCGTTGCGCTTCTCCGGACGATTGAAGGTAATCCAGCCAATGCCACCTTCCACCTTCACGTCGATCGTCTTCCAGCGTCCTTCGTATGCATTCATTTTGCGTCATTCCCAAGTGTTCAGGGCAACCTGCCGACGCGCCGGGAGTGGCGCGCGGCGTTGCCGACAGACACAATTTAATATCAGGTTACCTTACATTGCAAGCGCGACGTTTTCAGGGGAAACCCTGAAGCCGTCGCGCATCTCGCGTCAGAACGTGTGACGCATGCCCAGCATCACGCCTGCCTGGCCTTCGCCTGCGGGCGGCGTGGTGCCGCCACCGCCGCCGCTGACCGAGTAGGCGGCACGGGCGCTGTTGAACAGGTAGGCGGCTTGTGCGTAGACAGCCGTGCGCACGGAGAGCGAATACGTGGCGCGCAGCGTCGTCATGGTGCCGCGCGTGTCGTGGTCGCTGTTGATGATGCGATAGACCTCGCCGTCGATCAGCCATGCCGGCGTGACGTTGTACGCGGCGCCGAGGTAGAACAGGTTCGAGTGCGTGTTGACGGCCGACGTCGATACGCGACGACCCAGCCAGCCGCCGCCGACCTTGAACGCGCCGTACTTGTAGTACGCGCCCAGCGTCGTGCGCGTGTCCTTGTCGCCGCTGCTGGTGAAGGCCGACGTTGCCTGACCGTCGAAGAAGTTGGCCGCCGCGTTGGTACCGCCGCGCTGCTCTTCATACGATGCGGCCACGCCGAAGTTGCTCGCGTCGTATTTGAGCATGACCGACCAGTCGCGGCATTGCACCGACTGGCCCGGCACCTGCCCCGCACAGGTGCCCTGCCCCGGCGAGTTGCCGGTGCCGGCCGAGTCGCGCCCGAACGAGTAGCCCGCGCCGAACGTCAGGCCTTGCCAGCCCACCTGATACGTCACCGAGTTGTCGGTACGCGCATTGGGAATGTAGGCGTCGAACGAGCCCATGCCGTAGATGTCCGGGCCGAGCACGTCGGAGCCGAGCAACGCGTAGTACGTCATCGTGTACTGGCGACCGAACGACAGCGTGCCGTACGGCCCCTTCACGCCCACGAATGCCTGACGGCCGAACAGGCGTCCGCCCTGTCCGAGATCGCCGCCACGAATGTTGAAGCCGCTCTCCAGTTGGAAGATGGCCGCCAGTCCGCCGCCGAGATCTTCCGAACCACGCAGCCCCCAGCGCGAGGGCAGCTCGCCGGTCACGCCGGGCATGCGTACGACGGCGCCGTTCACGCTCGCATGCGAGACGTATTCGATACCGGTGTCGACGATACCGTACAGCGTGACGTTCGATTGCGCGCCGGCAAGGCCAGGTGCGGCCAGTGCGGCGGTCGTCGCGAGCGCGAGCGGCAGGTGGCGAGAAAGACGAAATGCCATGAGTGTCTCCAGTTTATTGATGTCGTTATGTGCTAAGTGACGCGTGTGAAACCAGAAAAAACGCGACGGCGGCAGTGCTATGCCATCCGTCGCGTGCAAGCGAAGCCGACTGTGCCGGTGTCGGGAATGACACCGGCGGTACCGGTGACAGCGCTGATGAAGGCGCCGGTTCAGTCAGCCGCGCGGGGACGACGGATCAGCATGAGCGCGGCGAGTGCCGCCACGATGGTGACGGGGATGCTCGCGCCGATCACCACGGCTGCGCTGCTGCCCACGGCGAGCAGCATGCCGGCGGCCAGCGGTCCGACGACCGAGCCGATACGCCCGACCGCCACCGCCGCACCGACGCCGGTGCCACGCATGGCCGTCGGATAGTAAGCGGCAGCAAGCGCGTAGAGCACCGACTGGCCGCCGATGATGAACATGCCGGCAAAGAAGGCGGCCGCAGCCAGCACGCTGAAGCCCTGTGCGGCAGCCAGCCCGATGAGCGATGCGATCATGCCGAGATACATCCCGCCGATCACGAGCGACATGCGAGCGCGATCCATCAGATAGCCCAGGCACAGAACCCCAACGGCACTGCCGACGTTGAACAGAATTTGCACCCAGCCGATCTCACCGCGCGCCAGGCCTCGCGAGCCCATGAGCGACGGCAGCCAGTTCAGCAGGAAATACAGCACGATCAGCGTGCAGAAGTACGACAGCCAGAGCTGGACCGTGGACATGCCGCGGCCTTCCGAGAACAGCACGGACGTCATCGGCGCCGGCGTGGCGTTCTGGCCTTGCGACGTTGCCGCCGCGAAGGCGCGCGACTCCGGCAGGAACCAGGCGAGCAACGGCAGGAGCACCAACGGTCCGACGCCGCCCACGTAGAAGATGTGACGCCAGTCGGCGTCGCTCACGGCCAGCATGCCGATGGTTGCCGCAATACCGCCCCCCAGCGGAATGCCGCAGTACATGATGCTCACCGCCGTGCCGCGCGAGCGCGGGGCGACCGCTTCGGACGACAGCGCGATCAGGTTCGGCATGGCGCCGCCCAGCCCGATGCCCGTGAGCACGCGCACGATCACCAGCATCCAGAAGTCCGACACGAACGCCGTGGCGATCGACAGCAGACCGAAGATCGCCGCCGAGAGCATGAGCACGCGCTTGCGGCCGATGCTGTCGGCGAGACGCCCGCCGATCATCGCCCCCGGCAACAGGCCGAACGTGCCTGCCGAGAACGCGATACCCATTTGCGCAACGCTCAGCCCGAACTCCTTGGCCATGCCTCGCGCCGCCACGCCGACCGATTGCAGATCGAGGCCTTCGAGCAGTGCCACGGCGAAACACAGCGCCAGCGTGAGCGCGACCGGACTGGCCGCCCCCCGAGCGTTGTCCGCCCCCAACGGCAACGCCTGAACGTTGCCCTCCCGATTCGATTCCATGGTGTCTCCTGTTATCGTCTTTATGAACTTCGGTCGCCACCCTGCGCGCCCGGCAAACGCCGGAAACGACGTGTCAGCGCCCCCACACAACATCAGGAAACCTGATATTCAACACGAACTTGTGTCGGGCGTGACAACGCTGCGAGAGCGTTGTATCGCTTTCGTCTTACCGGGTCACTGGGATTCGGTCACGCGTTTCTCGTGCACCTGCGCGCAGCAGGCGACGGGGCGCGATCCGGATAGCCGCCGACCGGCATCGAAAGATGCCGAGCGCGGTGACGGACTCCATTTAATATCAAGCAACCTGACAATACAAGCGATCGGCAGGTCGGGACAAACCCGGAGTCAGTCGCGCAGATTGCGCACGAACATTTCGAGATGGCGTTGGACGGCGGCGGCGTCCTCGCGCGACACACCGGCACGCATGCGAGTGTCGATGTCCCTGGCGACGGCCTCGCATTGCGCCAGAACGCGCCGACCCTCATCGGTCAGTTGCAGCAGCACGATACGACCATGGTTCGGATCGGGCTCGCGGGTGATCCACTGGCGCGAGGCCATGACGCTCACGACTTCGTTGGCCGACTGAGGCGTGATGAACGAGCGCTGCGCGAGTTGCGCGTTGGAGAGCTTGCCGCGGGCGTCGAGCACCGAGAGCGCCGTGAACTGCGCCAGCGTGAGACCGAGCGGCGCGAGCGCTTCCGACATATGGCGACGCAGCAGACGATCGAGACTGGCGACGACGTACGTCACGCGCAGCTTCGAGCGGCGCGGACGGGTCTCCGCTACGGTGTCCGCAGTGGCGGAAGTCCCCGAAGTCCCCTGCACCGCCTGAACCGTATCGGCTCCGGCTTCCCGTACGACGTCTTCGGACATGGCGGAGGCATTGGCGGAGGCATTGACGGAAGCCGCGGCGGCAGACTTCCTTTTCTGGGGAACGACGCTCATGATGGGTTGGCGAGAATGCAGATTTTCGCGTAATGCGGGAAAGTCAGCAGTGTAACGCCGCCGTCGCACGGTGGCGACGGTCTGCCCTGCATTCACCCTAACGATGAGCCGCGCTCGCCGAGAGTGCGCCGCCCCTCTCGCATCGGGCGCCAGGATCCGGCGCCCGGCGGCGCCGGTTTCAGCTGGCGAGCTTGCGGAACGTCTCGAGCACGGCGTCGCCCTTGAACGGCTTGACGATCCAGCCCTTCACGCCTGCGGCCTTGCCGCGTTCCTTCATGGCGGGGCTGCTCTCCGTGGTGAGCATCACGACGTTGACGGATGCGTTCGCCAGTTCGCCGCGAATCTTCTCGACCATCGTCAGGCCGTCCATGTTCGGCATGTTCACGTCACTGATGACCAGACGCACCCCGGGGCTGGCCTTGATCTTGGCCAGACCGTCCTTGCCATCGACGGCTGTGTCCACGTCCAGGCCGTTCTTGCGCAGAAAGCCCGCGACTTCGTCGCGCACGGTGCTCGAATCATCGACCACGAGAATCTTCGACATGGTGTTGTCCTTGTGTGTAAGTGAGAGTGTGTGGATGAGCCGGGATCTCAGAACAATTCCAGTGCCCCGGTCTCGACGGGCTCGGCCGCGCCCTGTGCCGCCTCGCGAAATGCCTCGGGCGACCAGTTCAGGCTGAAGACGAAATGCTGATGCAGCGTGACGATCCGGCCATTCACCGGATCGGTCAGGCGGTAGACAAAGCACAACTGCGGATTGTCGGTGCCGAACGTGATGTACTTCTGCTTGTGGTTGATTAGCAGCGGCACCTGCACCTGCGTGCGGTCGACGGCGAGCGGATCGCCCATGTAACGGTTCTTGAACGCACCCCACACGAGATTCGTCAACTCGCCCAGCATGCCGTTGAGTTCGCGAAAACCCGCCTGCCCTTCGCAGCGACCGGTGTGTTCGAGCAACTGCATGAACGGCACCTGTTCGGCCTGCATCATCATGTAGCCCCGGCACCAGGCGCTCTCCAGCGGGATCAGGCTGAACACTTCGCCGAAGATGATGCGCTCGCGGACCACGCTGGGCGAATCGCAGGTCACTTCGATGTCACCGAACAGACCGCGGAACACGCCGTCGGTAATGTCGATCATGCCCCGCACGAGGGCGTCCGGATACTCGTGCTCAACGCTGTCTTCGAGGATCAGGAACTGGCTGACCGACTCGCGGGAGGTGCTTCGGTTCATTGTCGTAATTTTCCTAGGACGTGAGTCTTGCAAGTCTTGTAAGTCTTGGAAAGCAATCGGCGCCGGCGAATGTGGCGCGACGCTCAGAACAGTTCGAGTTCGCCGCCGCTATCGTGCGCGTCGCTCACCTCGGCATGGAAGTCCAGCGGTGCATGCGCGCATACGCACAGCGTGGCGGCGAGCCGCACCGAGCCATCGAGCGTGATATCCCACGACGCCAGATGATTCGGCCGGAGTTGCATGAGGTGCGGCACGCAGCGCGCGCTCAGCACGTACGGCGTCGACATGCCGAGGTCGGGAAAATAGCCCAGCAGTTCCTGATTGATCGCGCCGCAACACAGGTTGCTGATTTCGAGGAAGGCTTCGCGAAACGATTTGTCGGGATCGTCTCCCACGAAGTACGCCTTCGTCGCGTCGTCCTCGTCGAAATGCAGCACGAGCAGCATGCGAAAGTCGATGCCCGAGATCGTGAGCACGACCACATGAGCGTGGCGCGCGGCCAGATCGACGCCGCTCTCGGGTAGCACGGCGTCGTCCGGCGTGCCCTGAGTGCCTGGAGTGCCGTAGCGCACGCCAAGCGGCGCGATGTCGCACGGCGCGTCGGCCGCACGGGCGAGCCGCGTGCGGGCGGCCTTATGGAGAATGCGTTCGAAACTGTCGCGTGCGTGAGCGCTGATCACAACGAATCCTGTCGGCTGATTGCGGCCTGCTGGGGCCTAGTGCAGACGCGAATGCAACTGCTGCGCCAGCGCTTCGACGCTGGACAGCGACGCCGCAATCATCTTGCCGCCTGCCTGGATGTCCTGGAACGTGGCGGTCGTGGTCACATCGTTGCGGTGCAGACTGTCGCGATAGCTCTTCGACAATTCCTCCGAACGTGTGGCGAGCGCACGCACTTCGCTCGCCACGATGCCGAAACCGCGACCGGCAGTGCCCGCGCGCGCGGCCTCGATGGAGGCGTTGAGCGACACGATCAGCACGTGACGCACGATCGAGGCCAGCTCGTGGTTCTTCGCGTGCATGTCCTGGTTCTGCGTCATCAACGAAATCATCTGCTCGTGCCACCGCTCGAAGGTCGCAGCCAGACCGCGCAGTCGCGCAGCCTCTCCCGCAATGCGCTGTGCCTCGCCCTGCCACATCGCCTTGGCTTCAAGTACCGAGGCCTCCGATTTGAGCGCGGCCTGCAAGTCCTGTTCCGCCTGCGTCAACCGTGCCTGCAATGCCGCCGTCGCCTCATCGTGGGTCTGCACGAGTGCCTCGTTGCCCGCAACGGCCACGCGTTCGCGCTCCAGCGCCTGCTCAAGCGCTTCGTCATGCGTCTTCGCGAGCGCACGCCAGTGCGCGGTGGCCTGCGCCATGCGCCAGCGATGCGCGACAAACCCGGCGACACCGGCACCGACCACGCCAACGAGCGCGCCGATGAGTAACCATTGAACTGCTTCCATACATCCGTCTCCGAAAGCGGCGCGGCGGCCGCAGACCGCACGGGTCTGCGCCGCCTCACCCATCGTGCTTGCCTGAGGATTCGTGCGTCAGACCGTCCCGGTTTGCGACTGACCGTCGTGGGGCTGGCTCGCCGTATCCGGCGCGTTGTCCCGCGCCACATGCGTCTCACCAGCGCCGATACGCGGCACCACGGCCTCCAGTGCGGGCAGGTCGATGGCATCGGCCGCCACGCTGTTGAGGTCGAAGCCGTCGACGACGAGGTTGTCGGGCAGGCACACTACCGTCTGAAACTGACGGAACTCCGCGCCCTTGCGCTCGTCCGTGAAGCGCAATTCGATGCGACCGTGCTCGCGACGCACGAAGTCCTGCACCGCGTCCATGCCCACACCCCGACCGGAGACTTCGGTGACTTCCGATGCGGTCGAGAAGCCTGGGCGGAAGATGAACTGCGCGATCTGTTCGTCCGTCACGTAGGTCTCAGGCGTAATCCAGCCGCGCTGCACGGCAATGCCGCGAATGCGATGCAGGGCGAGGCCACGACCGTCGTCGGTGAGCGTGACCTGCAGCATGTTGTGATCGAGGCCGACTTCGATGTCGATGGTGCCGGCCACGGGCTTGCCCTTGGCGCGGCGCTCATCCGCACCTTCCAGACCGTGGTCCATCGAGTTGCGCAGCAAGTGCATGAATACGTCGCGCAGAATGCGCACGGCCGGCGCCCGCAGGCGATAGCCGTTGTCGTCGATGCGCACGACCGGCGCCGGTTTGCCGAGTTCGCTCGCGAGCGACGGCAGCGAATCCAGCACGCCGCCCAAGGCTTCGCCAACGCCCTCGGTACCGAGCAGACGCAGCGTCTGGTGCACGGCGTCGCGCATGGCGACCAGTTGGTGCAGATCGTTCGGGTCGGCCGCCTCCAGCATGCGCAGGCTGGCGCGGATGTGCGCGCGGTCGACGACCATCGACTGCTCGTCGGCAGCGCGACCCGGGCCCTTGCGACCGAGGCTGATTTCATTGATTTGCGCGTAGGCGTCCACGGCCTGACGCACGCGTTCGAGTTCACGCATCATGCCGTCCTGATCCCACAGCCGCGCGACATCCGGTTGACGCAACTCGTGATAGCGCTGCTCCGTCTCATGCACCACGTTCGTCAGGTATTGCAGGTTATACGTGCGTGCGTTGCCCTTGATCGTGTGCATGTTGCGGAACAGTTCCGCAATGGCCGCACTGTCGGCCTGCGAATGCTTGCGGATGATGCGCTCGTTCTCGCGAATGAAGTCCGACGAGCTTTCGATGAAGTGATGGAACTTCTCCTGGCTGACCGCGAGAATTTCGCCAATCATCTCGAGACGTTGCTTTTGTTCGTTGGCTTCGGCAGCGAGTTCGCGCAGCTCGGTCACGTCGCGCACGCACAGCATAAGGCGCAGGATGGTGTCGCTCTCGTCCGTGATCGCCGACCACGTCAGGTCGAGCTGTTTGATGCGACCGTCCGGCATGCGCTTGCCGATCTCCCCGACAAGCAAATGTTCGTTGAACGCGAAGTTGATGGCGTCCTGTCCGATGCAGGCGTCGATGGCAGCTTCGACCTGCGACAGTGCGTCCGAGCCGAGATCGCTGTCGCCGAACACCAGTTCCATGACACCGCGCCCCGCAATGTCCTGCGTCTCGAAGATCGCTTCGAGATAGGCGGAGTATTCGCCGTGCACCTTCGAGCCGTCGACCACGGTCAGAATGCCCTGCTGCATGTTCTGCAACATCGCCTGAATGTCGGCCGTCTTCTGCTTGAGTTGCGCCGAGCGCTCCTGAATCTTCTCGATCATGCCGTTGAAGGCCACGATGGAGTGCCCGATTTCGTCCATGCGGCCGACCGGCACGCGACGCGTGAAGTCCTGACTACTGGCAATCTCGCTCATCATCGCCTGCATGCGCGAGAGCGGGCGCGTGATCTGGCGGTACAGCAGCGCGCCAATGGCGGTGAGCAGGACGATCGCAAGACCGGTCACGATGCCGATGGCGGTCGTGGTGGTCGAGAGCGTGTCGTTGAGCGTGGTGATGGCCGAGTCCTTCTGACGGTTCTTCTCGACGCGAAGCGTATTGACCACGCCTTCGAGTTCGTCGCGGTACTGCGCGACCATTGCGAAAAGGAACGCCTGCGCCATCTCGGTCTTGCCGGCCTGCTTGAGTTTGGCGGTGTCGTTGATGGCGTTGAAGTAATTCTCGACGCTCTCGCGGGCCTGCGTCACCAGTCCCTTCTGCGCATCGCTGGCCGCGCCTTCGGCCTGACGTGCGAGCGACTGGTCGATCTCGCCACGCAGCTTTTTGAGCGTGCCGAGCGCCTGTTCGACGACGGTTTCGTCCGGCGCGTACACCAGTGTCATCGTGGCAATCTGCACTGACTTGACTTGCGACACCAGATCGGCGGATGCAAGCGCGCTGGGCACCACGCCCTCCGTCACCTGACGAACCTTCTGCGCGCTGGCGCGTGTCTGATAGACGGCGTAGCCACCGATGATCGAGAGCGCCACGAACGTCAGGATCACCAATAGCGTAATTCGATGACGGATGGTCATTGCGTCATTTCCCCGGGTCGCACCGGCGCCCGGTGCCACGCGTGAGTTGACGCAGTAGATCGGCCGCCGAATTAGTTTGTAGATTCCTCGTGCGCCGTGATTATTGCGGGTGAAGTGTGACGATTCGATGAACCAACGGAAGCTTCACGCTTCCCCGATGGCTGTGCGCCGTGTAGGAATCCAAGATGAGTGAGCGCATACCGACGGCGCTACGAACGGTGGCCGGCGCACGCTTCGGTCCTCCCACCGTCCCATAGGCGGGGAGCCCCAGTCAGTACTAACTTCCGCGCTCGTCGGCCAATGCATCGATACGTTGCAGCGAGGACGCGGCCAATTCGGTGAACTGGCGCCATAGCTCCGGCTTCGCGCGCCCACGCTTGACGATGCGATGAAACCCGAGCGTGACTTCGGGGTGAGTGAGCACCTCCCAACGCACGGCGCGATGGCGGCAGGCGGGCATGGCGAACGTTGGCATGATGGCCGTGCCGATGCCCGCCTCCGCCATGCCGATGAGTGTCTCGAAGCGGCGAAACACGGCGCGCGTGTCGAGCGCGTGCCCGGCGCGATCCATGCCTTCGATACGCGCGAGATGGGTCTCGATCAGTTGCTGGATGGGGTTGTCTGGCGGCAAACCGATCAGGGTGTCGTCGCGCAGCGCATCCCAGGTTGCGCTTCCTTTCGGTGGCTTGCCTGACTTGCGAGGCAGCCGCCTGGGCACCGCGGTGACCTTCATCAGGCGAAACGATTGCAGCAGCGTACGTTCGATACCGTGCGACGCCTTGGTGAAGAAGCCGAAGCCCATGTCGGCTTCGCCCTGCTCGACGAGCGCGTGCACCTGCGCGATTTCCGCTTCGTGCAGTCGGAGATCGACTTCAGGGTGAGCGCTTGCAAACGTGCCGAACCATTCGGGCATGAGATGCGACGACACGAGCGGTGTCGCGGCGATGCGCAGCGTCTTGCGCGAGACCTGCCCGAACGCCGCGATCCGACTCGCCACAGCGTCCAATTGCCCGACGGCTGCACTCGCGACCGGCAGCAGCGCATGGCCCGCTTCGGTCAGCGTGACGCTGCGCGTCGTGCGGTCGAACAATCGGCTGCCGAGCTGCGTTTCCATCTCTCGCATCATGACCGACAGGCCCGCCTGCGTAATGTGCAAACGCTCGGCCGCCCGCGTGAAATTGCCCAGCGTTGCCACAAGCACGAAGGCCTTCAATTGTCGTAGTGAGAGGTTCATTGCCGGTTCGCAAACGTTTCATAAGTGATTCATATCAATTCATATGATAGTCAAAATTCCCTCATGACCGTCGACGCGCTTTAATGGCAGCCATTCCAGAACCCAAAGCGCATCGCCGCTCAGGAGACACCCCATGTCCTCATCGATCGATGTGGCTATCGTCGGCGCCGGTATCGGCGGACTAACGCTGGCCCTTAGCCTGCATGAAGCCGGTATTGCCTGCCGCGTCTACGAAGCCGTCCCTGAAATCCGTCCACTGGGCGTGGGCGTGAACATCCTGCCGCACGCGACGCGCGTGCTCGCTGGCCTCGGTCTGAGCGCCGCGCTGCGCGACGTCGCCGTCACCACGCGCGAGTCGGCGTTCTTCAACCGCTTCGGCCAGTTTGTCTACAGCGAACCGGCCGGGGAATTTGCCGGGTATGCCTGGCCGCAGTTCTCGATCCATCGCGGCGATCTTCAGGGCGTGCTGCTGGCGGCGGTGCGCGAGCGTCTGGGGCAGGACGCCGTCGTCGAAGGTCACCGTTGCACCGGCTTCCTGCAAGACGACGACGCTGTCGCGATTTCGTTCGAATCGCCCGAGGGCGACGCGCTGCCGCCGGTCACCGCGCGTCTGCTCGTCGCGGCGGACGGCATTCACTCGGTCGTGCGCAAGCAGTTCTATCCGGCCGAGGGCGCGCCTCGCTATTCGGGCGTGAACATGTGGCGCGGCAGCGTCGTGTTGCCGCCGTTCCTGAGCGGCGCGTCGATGGTGCGCGCCGGGTGGCTGTCCGTCGGGAAGATGGTGATCTATCCGATTCGCGACAATGTCGACGGCAGTGGCAATCAACTGGTGAACTGGGTGGCGGAGATCGAAGCGCCACAGCCCGCGCGTCGCGACTGGAACGGGATCGGGCGTCTCGAAGACTTCTTCCCGACCTTCGCCGACTGGCATTTCGACTGGCTGGATGTGGCAGGCATGATCGAAGCCACGCAGATGATTCTCGAATATCCGATGGTCGATCAGGACCCGTTGCCACGCTGGAGTTTCGGACGTGTCACACTGCTCGGCGACGCCGCCCATCCGATGGTGCCACGTGGCTCGAACGGCGCCGGTCAGGCGATCCTCGACGCCCCATGTCTTGCCGCGCAGCTGCGCGAACACGGCCTGACGCCCGACGCGCTCACCGCTTACGAACGCATCCGTTGCAAAGCGACCGCCGACGTCGTGCTCATGAATCGAACGGCGCCGCCCGACGCGATCTTGCAGACCGTGCATGAACTCAGCGGGGACAGGCCTTTCGCGCACATCGACGACGTCATCAGCGCCGCCGAGCTCGCGCAGATTTCGAACCGCTACAAGCAGGTCGCGGGGCTGAGCCGGTAGCACGCGTTTGCCTTTGATTTGCCCATTGAAGCAGTCCCACAGAGCCTCGCGCACGAGGCCGACCCAGGAGACAGTGCCATGCCCAACCCGAGCATCGATCTGCGCACACTCATCGATGAGCGGCCCTTCGGCCGCTATCAGATTTTCGTCACGGCGCTTTGCGCGCTGATCGTGTTCCTCGACGGATTCGACACGCAGGCCATCGGCTATGTCGCGCCGGCCATCGTGCATGCCCTGGGCATCGAGCGCGCTGCGCTCAGCCCGGTGTTCTCGGCGAGCCTCGTCGGCCTCACCCTCGGTGCGCTCATCGGCGGGCCGGTCTCCGACCGCTTCGGACGTCGACCGGTGCTGATCGCGGGCATGCTGATCTTCGGAGCGATGTCGCTGGCCACGGCGCTCGCCACGTCCGTCACGTCGTTGCTGGTGCTACGGCTCGCGACCGGCGTCGGACTGGGCTGCGTGATGCCCAATGCCATCGCGCTGACCGGTGAGTTCGCGCCCGAGCGCGTGCGCTCGACCGCCATCATGGTGATGTTCTGCGGCTTCTCGCTCGGTGCCGCACTCGGCGGGCTGGCGGCGGCCGGGCTGATTCGCGATTTCGGCTGGCAGTCCGTGTTCGTCGTCGGCGGCCTGTTGCCGCTGCTCGCAGCGCTGCTCGCGTGGCGCTGCCTGCCGGAGTCGCCCCGGTTCCTGGTCGTTCAGGCGACACACCCGGCGCGGCTGCGCGCGGTTCTGCAAAAACTCGCGCCCGATCTGCCGCACGACGTGAGCATCGACAGCGGCCTCGACGTCCATGCCAAAGGACAGGCGGGCGTCGGTGCGCTGTTCGCCGACAAGCGCGCGCGCATCACCTTGCTGCTGTGGGTGATCTTCTTCATGAGCCTGATGGATCTGTATTTCCTGTCGAGCTGGTTGCCGACAGTGATCCACGACGCCGGGATCGCACTCGACACCGCAGCGCTCATCACGTCGATGCTGCAGATCGGCGGCACGCTCGGCACCCTCACACTCGGACGCGTTTTCGACCGCGTGCCGCCGTTCAGGGCGCTCGGCGTCGTCTATCTCGGTGCTGCCGTCTGTATCGTGCTGGTCGGCATCGCAGGCACATCGGTGACGGTGCTCGCAGCCACGATCTTCGGGGCCGGGTTCTGTGTGGTCGGGGGCCAGATCGGCGCGAACGCCCTCGCGGCGCGCACCTATCCCACGACGATGCGCGGCACGGGTGTGGGCTGGGCGCTGGGGATCGGGCGCATCGGCTCCATCGTCGGACCGATCGTCGGGGGCGTGCTGCTGGCCCTGCACTGGGACCCGCAGCACCTGTTCATGATCGCCGCCGTGCCGGTGTTCGTCGCGAGCGTGGCGGCCTTCGCGATCAGCGTGGGGGCGCGGCGCACCGCGCGTCGCGCCGCCCACGCATCGGGCGAAGCGGTCTGATCAGTACCCGGCAGCGAGGCCGTCGCGACGGCTGTCGCTCGCGGCCACGTAGCCGCGCTCCGGATCGTTGCGATCCAGACGCCAGATGTACTGGCCCGAGCCGAAGTCCATGTACGGATCGTCGATCGACTTCAGCTTGTGACCGAGCGCGACCAGACCTTCCACCGTCTCACGGTTCATCGTCGACTCGATATCGACGGTGAAGTCGCGATTGACCTTCCAGCGCGGCGCATCGCACGCCGCCTGCGGCTGCTGACCGTAGTCGAGCATGCGAACGACCGACTGCAGGTGGCCCTGCGGCTGCATGTCGCCGCCCATCACCCCGAAGCTCATCACGGCCTCGTGCCGACCGTTGACCTTCTGCGTAAGGAATGCCGGAATGATCGTGTGGAACGGGCGCTTGCCGCCCTCGACCACGTTCGCCGACTTCGGATCCATCGAGAAACCGCAGCCGCGGTTTTGCAGCGCGATGCCGTAATCCGGCACCACCACGCCCGAACCGAAGCCCATGTAGTTCGACTGGATGAAGCTGACCATCATGCCCTGTTCGTCGGCCGCCGTCAGGTAGATCGTGCCGCCGGACTTCGGCATGCCGAAGTCGAAGTGCGTCGCCTTGTCGGGATTGATGAGCTTCGCACGCTCGGTGAGGTAGCCGTCGTCGAGCATCTGCGCGGGCGTGACTTCCATCGAACGCGGGTCGGCCACGTACTTGTAGAGATCGGCGAAGGCGAGCTTCATCGCCTCGATCTGCAAGTGCTGCGAATGCACGCGGTCCACTGCGTGGCTGGAGACGTCGAACTTGTCGAGAATGCCCAGCGCGATCAACGCGGCAATGCCCTGGCCGTTCGGCGGAATTTCGTGCACGGTGTAGCCGCGATAGTCCTTTTCGATGGGCGTGACCCAGTCCGCGCGATAGGCACGCAGATCGTCGGCGGTCATCGCCCCGCCGTGCTCGACGTTCCACGCGGCGATACGCTCGGCGATCTCGCCCTCATAGAACGCGCGCGGACCTTCCTTGGCCAGCAGGCGCAGCGTACGGGCATGCCCCGGCATGCGCATCATCTCGCTGGTGGTCGGCGCGCGGCCGTTCGGCATGAAGGTTTGCGCGTAACCCGGCTGGTCCTTCAGCTCAGGCACGGCCGCCGCCCATTTGCGCGCGACGATGTGCGCCACGGCGTGACCGCGCTCGGCGATCTCGATGGCCGGGGCCATCAGATCGGCGAACGGCAACTTGCCGAACTTCGCGTGCAGCGCTTCCCAACCGGCGATCACGCCGGGCACGGTGACCGTGTCGAGTCCGCGCATCGGTTGTTTGGCAATGCCGTGCTGCTCGCCGTACTTCTTGCGGAAGTAGTCGACATTCCACGCGCCCGGCGCGGTACCCGAGGCGTTCAGGCCGTGCACCTGCTTGCCGTCCCACACGAGCGCAAAGCAGTCCCCGCCCAGACCGTTGGATACCGGCTCGACGATGGTCATGCACGCGGCGGCGGCGATCGCGGCGTCGACGGCATTGCCGCCCTGCCACAGAATGCGCAGACCGGCCTGCGCCGCGAGCGGATGCGACGTCGACACGATGTTGCGGGCGAACACCGGCAGGCGCGGCGTCGGGTAAGGGTTTTGCCAGTTGAATTGCGTCATGGGAGTCGCTGTTGTCCTTTATTTATCGTGGTTGGAATAATGCTGCCGACGTGGTGCAAAGCCGTTGGGACCGTCACTGCTCGCGAGGATCCAGTGCGTCTCGCAGGCCGTCACCCAGCAGGTTGAAACCGAGTACCGTCAGAAAAATGGCGATACCGGGAAAAATCGACATCCAGGGCGCCTGCTCGACGAAGTCCTTCGCCGTGTTGAGCATCGAGCCCCACGATGGCAGCGGCGGCAGTTGCCCCAGTCCGAGAAACGACAGGCTCGCTTCGGCGATGATCGCGGTGGCGACCGTGAGACTCGCCTGCACGATGATTGGCGGCAGCACGTTCGGCAGGATGTAGCGCACGATGATGCGCGCATCCGTCAGACCGATGGCGCGCGCGCCTTCCACATAGTCTTCCGCTTTGACGGTAAGCGCCTGCGCGCGTGCGAGCCGCACGAAACGCGGCATGGCCGACACGCCGATGGCAATCATCGCGTTCGTGAGGCTCGCGCCGAGAAATGCCGCCATCGCGATGGCGAGAATCAGGAACGGGATGGAGAGCAGCGCGTCCGCCAGTCGCGACACGACGGCGTCGACCCAGCGACCGAAGTAGCCTGCAAGCAGGCCCAGCGGCACGCCCACGATCACCGCGATGCCGACCGAGACCACCCCGGCGGCCAGCGATGCACGGGCGCCGAAGATCATGCGCGCGAGAATGTCGCGCCCCAGTTCGTCGGTGCCGAACCAGTGCAACGCGCCCGGCGCCTGACGCACCGTCATGAAGCTGGTAGCGATCGGATCGTAGGGGGAAATCCACGGCGCGAGCAGGGCAACGAGCACGGCAAATGCCACGATGATCGCGCCCACGACAGCCGCCTTGTTACGCGCGAATTTGCGTAACCCCCGATAGCGCCGCCGCGGCAGGGACTGCGCGCTTCCCACAGCGGGCGCCACGCTGTGCCCGGGCGCCGGCGCGGCGCCGGAGGGAGTCGCGGAGGGAGTGGATGGGGTCTGAATGGCTGCCATGTTCGAAAGATGTCTCAGGCGCGACGCAGGCGCGGGTTGAGCAGGACGTACAGCACGTCGGCCAGCAGATTGAGCACAATGAAGCTCACGGCGGTGACCAGCACCACGCCCTGCACCACGGCGTAGTCGCGGTTGAACACGGCGTCCACGACCAGCTTGCCGAAGCCGGGAATCGTGAAGACCTGCTCGGTCAGCACCGCGCCGGCGAGCAATTCGCCGAAGAGCAGCGCCAGCACCGTCACGATGGGAATCAGGGCGTTGCGAAACGCATGCTTGAGCACCACCGTGCCGCGCAGCAGGCCTTTGGCGCGTGCCGTGCGGATGTAATCGGTGCGCAGCACGCCGAGCATGGCGCTGCGCGTGTGCCTCATCAGTTGTGCGCCCAGCGCCGCCCCAAGCACGAAGGCGGGCATCACCATGGTCTTGAAGCTCATCCACAAGTCCTCGCCCGGCGGTACGTAGCCGGACGAGGGCAGCAACTGCCAGCGCACCGAGACGAGGAAGATCAGCAGAATGCCGAGCCAGAAGTTCGGGATCGACATGCCCGAGAGCGCCAGCACGTTCGATCCGTAATCGATCGCCCGACCGCGATTGGCCGCCGACAGGATGCCCAGCGGAATACCGATGCCAATGGCGATCACCAGCCCGAACATGGCCAGTTGCAGCGTGACGGGCAGTTTCTGCGCGATGAGCGACGTCACCGGCTCGCCGGTGCGCAGCGAATTGCCGAGGTCGCCGTGCAGCACACTGCCGATCCATAGTGCGTACTGGGTAGGCAGCGGCTTGTCGAGGTGATACTTCTCGCGCAGCGCAGCGATCACCTGCGGGTTCTGGTCTTCACCGGCCATCGCCAGCACAGGATCGCCGGGCAACATCTTCTGAAGCCCGAAGATCATCATCGACACGATGATGAGCGTGGGAATCGCAACCAGCGCACGATGGGCGACGAGACGCAGCATGGCGACGTTCCCCTTAGCCCTTGACGCTCACGCCACGCAGGCGGATGAGGCCGTCCGGATAGGCGACGAAGCCCTGCACCTTCTTCGAGAGCACATACGGCCAGGGCTGCACGTACAGATACAGAATCGGATCGTCCTCGGCGAGAATCTTGTTCGCGGCGTCATACAGCGGCTTGCGCTCGGCGACCGTCGACTTCACACGGGCCTCGCCCAGCAACTTGTCGACTTCCGCATTGCAATACTGGCCGTAGTTCAGATTGCCCTTGCACGAGACGAACTGGTGCAGATTGCCGTCGGGATCCACACGCCCCGACCAGCCGTTGTAGAGCACGTCGAAGTCGCCGCGATGCGCCGCGTCGAGCGCCGCCGCATAGTCCATCGGACGCAGCTTGAGCGTGATGCCCGACTCGGCGAGCATGGCCTGCAGCATCTGCGCCATCTGGTTGGACACGGTGCTGTTGCCGAAGCTCAGCGTCACGTCCACCTTCTCGAAACCGGCCGACTTGAGCAGCGCTTTCGCCTTGGCGACGTCGCGCCTGGTCGTCTTGATCGACGCGTCGTAATACTGGCCCGAGCGCGGCAGCGCCTGATTCGCCGGGGTGAAAATGCCGCCGCCGATCACCTGATTGATGGCGTCGCGATCGATCGACAGGTCGAACGCCTGTCGCACCCGCTTGTCTCGCAGCGCCTTGTTCGCATTGGCGGCCACGTTGAACGTCAGTCCATAGTAGCCCAGCCCGTCCATCGAGACGAACGTGAGATTCGCGTCGCGCTTGACCGACTTCACGTCGGACGGGGACAGGCGTTCGAGCATGTCGAGCGAGCCCGAGCGCACGTTGGCGAGGCGCACCGTCGTATCCGGAATCGGCAGATAGATGACCTTCTGGATCGCGAACTTGTCGGCGTCCCAGAAGCCCGGGAATTTTTCGAGCACCACGCGATCGTTCTGCACACGCTGCATGAACTTGTACGGCCCCGAGCACACCGGATGCGATTGCACGGCGGCGTCGTCCTTGAGCGACTTCGGCGCGAGCATCATGCCCGCGCGATCGGACAGCGTGGCCAGCAGCGCCGAGTCCGGTGTCTTGAGTACGATGTTGACGGTCGAGTCGTCCACGACGTCGACATGATCGATCGACGACAATTCGCTCTTGCGGTTGCTCGCCGGCATGCTGCGCGCGCGGTCGAGATTGGCCTTCACGGCTGCCGCGTTGAACGGCTCGTCGTCGTGAAACTTCACCCCCTTGCGAAGCCGGAACGTCCAGGTCTTGTTGTCCGAACTCACGTTCCAGGCCGTGGCGAGCATCGGCACGAACTTCAGGTCGGTGTCGATATCGACGAGCGAGCTGCACAGCGAGCGCAGCACCATGCGGTCGACCACCTGGGAGCTGCGCGCGGGATCGAGCGAACCGATGTCTTCCTGCAAGCCGATGCGCAGCGTCGATTGCGCCATCGCCGAGGCCGCCCCGGTCGTCAGAGCCGCCGCCAAAACAAGATCGAGCAGAACGTTGCGCATGCGTGGGATCCCTTGTCTGTGTAATGGTGTTGTGAAGGTGTGGTTATGCAGAGGTCGCGCCGGTGTTGCTGATGGTGCCTGCGGTGCTGAGTGTGTCGACGGCAGCGCCGCCGGCCTGCGCCTGACGCGCGCGATACAGCGCGAGTCGCCGGCCGAGCTTCTCGCTTGGCGCGGCCGCGCGCGCAGGACTGGCTCCGGCGTTCTGGATGTCCCGCCAGAAGTGGCATGCGATCTGACGTCCGTCCACCAGCACTTCGGTCACCGGCCGTTGCTCGCGGCACGCGTCGCGCGCGTGCGGGCAGCGCGGATGAAAACGGCATCCCGGCGGCGGCGCGGTCGGGCTGGGCAATTCGCCACCCAGCGGGGCACGCGCGCGTCGAAGGTGCGGGCGGCTCGCCGGAATCGCCTGAAGCAACGCCTGCGTGTACGGATGCAGCGGGTTATCGAAAAGCGCGTCGGCGCTCGCCAACTCCACGATCTCGCCGAGGTACATCACCGCCACGCGGTCGCTCATGTGACGGATGACCGCCAGATCGTGCGCGACCATGATGAGCGTAAGCCCGAAGTCGTGTTTGAGGCGCTCCAGCAGGTTGATGACCTGCGCCTGTACGGAGACGTCGAGCGCGGAGACCGGTTCGTCGCCGATGATCACGCGCGGCTCGCCGGCCAACGCGCGTGCAATGCCGATGCGCTGACGCTGGCCGCCGGAAAACTCGTGCGGGAACCGCTGCGCGTAATCGGGTTGCAGACCCACGGTGCGCAGCAGCTCCGCCACGCGCTCGTCCTTCGCCCGCCCGCGCGCCAGGCCATGCAGCGCGATGGGCTCGCCGATCAGTCCGCCGACGGTCATGCTCGGATTGAGCGAGGCAAACGGGTCCTGAAAAATGATCTGGAGTTCGCGCCGCAGTCGTCGCATCGCGCCGGCGCCCAGCGTCATGATGTCTTCGCCCTGATAGCGCACTTCACCCCGTGTCGCATCGAGCAGACGCAACAGCAGACGCCCCAGCGTCGACTTGCCGCAACCGGACTCTCCCACGATGGCGAACGTCTCGCCCGCCTGCACCGAGAACGACACACCGTTGACGGCATACACCGTCGGTGCGCGCGAGAAACCGACGCGATGGCCGCCGAAGTGCTTCGTGAGCTCGCGCGCTTCGAGAATGGGGGTGGGCGCACTCATGCGATCACCGCTTCGCGAACGGGCGACGTCTGCGCTTCGACCGGCGCGAGCCAGCAGGCAACGCGGTGCGCGCCGGACAACGTTTTCTCGGTGGGTGCCTCGCGGGTGCACCGGGCTTCGGCGAAGGGACATCGCGGCGCAAAGCGGCAGCCGGAGGGCATGCGTTCGGGCGACGGCACGGCGCCGCGAATGGTCGCGAGCGTGCCTTCGCGCTTGCCGATGGATGGAATCGCGCCCATCAGCCCGATGGTGTACGGGTGCTGCGGGTCGTCGAAGATTTCGCTCACCGTGCCGTATTCGACGATCCGTCCGGCGTACATCACGGCAACGTCGTCTGCGACCTCGGCCACTACGCCGAGATCGTGCGTGATGAGCACGACGGCGGTGCCGGTTTCGCGTTGCAGCGTCTGGATAAGGGAGAGCATCTGCGCCTGAATGGTGACGTCGAGCGCCGTGGTCGGTTCATCCGCAATGAGCAACGCGGGACGGTTGGCCAGCGCCATCGCAATCATCACGCGCTGACGCATACCGCCGGACAGCTCGTGCGGATAGTTGTCCAGCCGGGTTTGCGGCGCGGGAATGCGAACGCGCTTGAGCATGTCGAGGGCTTCGGCTCGCGCAGCGCGGCGGTCCAGTCCGCGATGACGTCGAATGCCCTCCTCGATCTGGTGCCCGACGGTGAAGGACGGATTGAGCGATGTCATCGGTTCCTGAAAGATCATCGCGAGCCGGTTGCCGCGCAAGTCGGCAAATTCGCGCTCGTCGAGCGCGAGCAGGTCGCGGCCCTCGAACAGGGCGCGACCGGCCACGACGTTCGCCGGCGGACTGGGCAGCAGCCCCATGAGCGAGAGCGACGTCACGCTCTTGCCGCATCCCGACTCGCCGACGATGCACAGCGTCTTGCCGGGATGCACGGCGAACGACACGCCGTCGATCAGGTTGGGCGCGTCGGGCGCCTTCGAGAATTTCAGCGACAGTCCGGTGACGTCGAGCACCGGCCCAGCGTCTGCGGGCATGGTCATGAGCGCGTTGTGTGGGTCGGCATTGCTGCGTCTATCCGCCTCAGGCCGGGCCATCCGGTCATGAGGAATGTGCATGACACGATTATGTCTCCCGCGCAGAGAAAAGAAATATTAATATTTCTTTTTCACGATTAAGTTATTTTTAACTCTCAGATGCTCACCTTGCGCATGTTGAAGACGTTCCGGCTGGTCGCGCAAACCGGCTCGTTCGCGGCGGCCGCCGAGCGCGCTGCGCTCACGCAGGCAGCCGTGAGCTTGCAGATGCGGGGCCTGGAAGACGCCGTTGGGCAGCGGCTCTTCGATCGCCGGGGACGCCAGATCACGCTCACCCGGCAGGGGCGCGATCTGTTTCCCCGCGTCGAGCAAATCCTGGCGCTCACTGCCGAGCTGACCGCCACGCCCGCCGACACCATGCAGGGGCCCGTGACCATCGGCGCGGTGGTGTCGGTCATCGGCGCGCTCTCGCTGGTCGTGGCCGAATTGAAGACGGCACATCCGGGACTCGACGTGCGACTGACGTCGGCGCGATCGGACGAACTGACCGATCTCGTCGAACAGGGTGAGGTGGATATCGCTGCGGTCGTGGCACGCGCCGACGATGCCCGCGCGGACGGTCTGGTGTGGACGCCGCTCTACACCGAACCGATGATCATGGTCGTGAATCGCGACATTACCGAGTCCGACCCGCAACACATTCTGGACAGCGCCGCCTTCCTGCGTTTCGACCGTCGCGTTCGTACGGGACTGGTCGTGGAGCAGGCGTTGCGGGCAGCGAAGCTGAGCGTGACGGAATATCTCGAACTCAACTCCATCGAAACGATCGTGGCGCTCGTGCGCAAGAACGTCGGCGTCTCCGTGCTCCCGTTGTTGCATCGTGGCGACTGGCAGTCGGACCCTCTGCTTCGCATCGTGCCGATTGCCGAGCCGCCCTTGCTGCGCACTGTGGGCATGATTCATCGCGAGCACGATTCGCGCACGCACGACATCACCGAGGCCATCGTCGGCATGCTCCACGAGGTGTGAGCAAAGCGACAAGTCACAGACGTGACAACGGCGCGAACGTTGTCGCGCCGTTGTTTGTGCACCACGTCATGCAGACGATCAGTCTTTCGTTTCCAGTGCCTTGTTGATGCGCAGCGCCAGCAATGTGCAGACCGCCCCGGACAGCAGATAGCCGCTCACGGCGATCAGCCCGAACTCTGCCGACAACCCCAGGGCGACGAGCGGTGCGAACGCGGCCCCGAACAACCATGCGAAGTCGGTCGTGAGCGCCGCGCCGGTGTAGCGAAAGCGTTGCTCGAAGTTCGACGTCACCGTGCCGGCGGCCTGCCCATATGAAAGTCCGAGCAGGCCGAAGCCGACCAGAATGAAGATGTCCTGCTGGGCCGACCCGCCGCCCATCAGAAATGGTGCGAACAGGGCGAAAACGGCAATGAAGATCGCGAAAAGCCCCAAAGTGGTCCGCCGGCCAATGCGATCGGCAATGCGTCCCGAGAGCACCGTGCAGATGATCGCGACAACCGCCCCGCATAGCTGCACGATCAGCACACTGTTGAGGTCCTGCGTGTTTTGCAGCGAAATCCACGACAGCGGGAACACCGTGACCAGATGGAAGAGCGCATAACTGGCGAGGGCGGCAAAGGCGCCGAGGAAGATGTTGTAGCCCTGCGAGCGCACCATCTCACGCGTGCTGATCGGCTCCAGTTGTCCCTCTTCGAGCATGGCCGTGTACTCATGCGTCACGACCAGACGCAGCCGTGCGAAGAGCGCCACCACGTTCACGGCAAACGCGACGTAGAACGGATAGCGCCAGCCCCATGTCAGAAAGTCGTCCGGCTCAAGACTCCAGTGCAGGAACAGGAACAGGGACGCCGCGATGATGAATCCGATGGGCGCGCCCAACTGCCCCATCATCGAATACCAGCCGCGTCGCTGCGGCGGTGCATTCATCGCGAGCAACGATGGCAGCCCGTCCCACGAACCGCCGAAGCCGATACCCTGCAACAGACGGAAGAACGCGAGCAGCCAGATCGCACGATCGCCCAACACCGCGTGGCCCGGCAAAAAGGCCATGCCGGCCGTGGCTGTGCCGAGCACGAACAGCGCCGCCGTGAGTTTCACACTGCGACCCCAGCGACGCTGCACGTTCATGAACAGCGCCGTGCCGAACGGTCGCGAAATAAACGCGAAGGAGAAGATCGTGAACGAATACAGCAGGCCGTGAAGGCCGTCCGCGAATGGGAAGAAGACGTGGGGAAAGACGAGAACGGCAGCAATGCCGAACACAAAGAAATCGAAATACTCCGAGGCGCGTCCGACCACCACGCCGACCGCGATTTCCTCTGGCGCGATGCGGGACTTACTCCCGTGATCGTGCGCCGTCGGCGCGGCGGGTACGCCCGGGGTGGGCGTTTGATGAGCACTGCTTGACATTATCGGACCCCCTCGCGGATCGGGATGACGATGACACTCGTGCCAGAAAAGCATCGCAGGTATCGCGAGTCACCGCCATAGGGTTTACCCTAAATTGATGCATCAAGATGCGGGGTCCATGATGGGTACGGTCTAAGGCTACGGTTCCATCGATCGCAGCATGACTTCCCCCAAGTTCCGCCGCGGGGTACTTTTACTCCCCGCCTTCGCGCTGCTGTCTGGCTGCAATACCGTCCTGATGTCGCCTTCGGGGGATCTCGCGGTGAGGCAGCGGGACATCATCATCATTTCCACCGTTCTGATGTTGCTGATCATCGTGCCGGTGATCGTGCTGACATTGGTGTTCGCCTGGCGATACCGGGCATCGAACAAGAACGCCGTCTACACCCCCGAGTGGGATCACTCGACGCTGCTCGAACTGCTGATCTGGGCGGCGCCCCTGCTCATCATCATTGCGCTCGGTGCACTCACGTGGGTCAGCACGCACAAGCTCGACCCCTACCGTCCGCTCGAGCGTATCGACGCCAGACGCGACATACCGCCCGACACCCGTCCGCTCACCGTGCAAGTGGTCGCGATGGACTGGAAGTGGCTGTTCTTTTACCCGGATCAGGGCATTGCGACCGTCAATGAACTGGCTGCGCCCGTGGACCGGCCGATTCGCTTCGAGCTGACCTCGACCACGATGATGAATTCGTTCTTCGTGCCTGCGCTGGCCGGTCAGATCTACGCCATGCCGGGCATGGAGACGAAGCTGCACGCGGTCATCAACAAGCCCGGCGTGTATGACGGGTTCTCCGCGAACTACAGTGGCGCGGGCTTCTCGGGCATGCGCTTCAAGTTTCACGGCATGACGGCAGACGAGTTCGACGCCTGGGTCAGGCAGGTGAAGGCGAAAGGCGAAAACCTTTCGCGCGACAAGTACGAGGCGCTCGCCAAACCGAGCGAATGGGTGCCGGTGAAGTATTACGCCGACGTCGCTCCCGACCTCTACGAGGCGATTCTGAACCGTTGCGTGCAGCCGGGCCAGACCTGTCTGAAGGACATGATGGCCCAGCCCAACCACTCACACGCCAACCGGGGCCGCTCGCGCGGCACCGATGCCACCGACGCGCTCCTCTCCGACGCCATGTGTACGGCGCAGAACACCGTGCAGTTCGCGCTGGATGCGCAGCGCGCGCCCGGTTCGGCGCTGGCGCAGTGACGTGTGCGGTGAAGTGCGCGGTGACGTTGTGACGCAATGAGTGGGGCCCGGGTGCATGGCGACACGTCGCGCCCATCTCCCCGACAATGACGCGCCTTGCGCGCGAATGATTCCAGGTTCGAGCTTATGGACATCGTCAAGCTGATCTTCGGTCGCCTCACCCTGGAGGCAATCCCGTACCACGAACCCATCCTCATCGCGACCTTTGCAGGCGTGGCGATCGGCGGCGTCGTCGTACTGGGGGCCATCACCTACTTCAAGCTGTGGGGCTACCTCTGGCGGGAGTGGTTCACGAGTATCGATCACAAGAAAATCGGCATCATGTACGTGATTCTGGGCATCGTCATGCTGCTGCGCGGTTTTGCCGACGCTGCGATGATGCGCATGCAGCAGGCGGTCTCGTTCGGCGACAACATGGGCTATCTGCCGCCGCATCACTACGATCAGATTTTCACGGCGCACGGCGTGATCATGATCTTCTTCGTGGCGATGCCGCTCGTCACCGGTCTCATGAACTTCGTGGTGCCCTTGCAAATCGGCGCGCGCGACGTGGCGTTCCCGTTCCTCAATAACTTCAGCTTCTGGATGACCACGAGCGGTGCGGTGCTCGTCATGATGTCGCTCTTCGTCGGCGAATTCGCCCGCACCGGCTGGCTCGCCTACCCGCCCTTGTCCGGTGTGCTGCAAAGTCCGGACGTCGGGGTCGACTACTACATCTGGGCGTTGCAGATCGCCGGGGTGGGCACCCTGCTCTCGGGGATCAACCTGCTCGTCACCATTGTGAAAATGCGCGCACCGGGCATGACGATGATGCGCATGCCGGTGTTCACATGGACCTCGCTGTGCACCAACGTGCTGATCGTGGCGGCGTTCCCGGTGCTCACCGCCGTGCTGGCGCTGCTCGCGCTCGATCGCTACGGTGGCACGAACTTCTTCACGAACGACCTCGGCGGCAACGCCATGATGTACGTGAACCTGATCTGGATCTGGGGTCACCCCGAGGTCTACATTCTCGTGCTGCCGGTGTTCGGGGTGTTCTCGGAAGTCGTTGCCACGTTCTCGGGCAAGCGACTGTTCGGTTACGCGTCGATGGTGTATGCGACGGTCGTGATCACGGTGCTGTCCTACCTCGTGTGGCTGCACCACTTCTTTACGATGGGCTCGGGCGCCAGCGTGAACTCGTTTTTCGGGATCACGACGATGATCATCTCGATACCGACCGGCGCGAAGATCTTCAACTGGCTCTTCACGATGTACCGGGGACGCATCCACTTCGAAGTGCCGATGCTCTGGACGGTCGGCTTCATGGTGACGTTCGTGATCGGCGGCATGACCGGCGTGCTGCTCGCCGTGCCGCCGGCGGACTTCTCCCTGCACAACGGCCTGTTCCTGATCGCCCACTTCCACAACGTGATCATCGGCGGGGTCGTGTTCGGCGTGTTCGCCGCGATCAGTTACTGGTTTCCGAAGGCGTTCGGCTACAAGCTCGATCCGTTCTGGGGCAAGTGCTCGTTCTGGTTCTGGTTCATCGGTTTTTACGTCGCATTCATGCCGCTCTATCTGCTCGGCCTGATGGGCGTGACGCGCCGCGTGAGCCACTTCGACGATATGTCCCTGCAAATCTGGTTCCAGGTCGCCGCCGTGGGCGCGCTGCTCATCGCGATCGGCATCGGCTGCTTCATCATCCAGCTGGTTGTGAGCTACCTGCGCCGCGACCAGTTGCGCGACGACACGGGCGACCCCTGGGGCGGCCGCACGCTGGAGTGGTCGACGTCGTCGCCGCCGCCGGTCTACAACTTTGCCTTCACGCCGCTCGTTCACGACAACGACGCCTGGTGGCAGATGAAGCAACACGGATTCAAGCGTCCGATGGACGGATTCATCCCGATCCACATGCCGAAGAATACCGGTGCGGGCATCATCCTCGCCGGGCTGGCGACGGTCTGCGGCTTCGGGCTCATCTGGCACATGTGGCTGGTGGTGATCGTGGCCTTCGTCGCGCTGCTGGCCGTGGCCATCGGTCATACGTTCAACTATCACCGCGACTATTACATCCCGGCCGATCAGGTCGAACACACGGAGGCAGCGCGCACGCGCCTGCTCGCCCAGCATGTCTGATACGACCGCAACCTTCCCGGCAGGCGGCGCCCCGCTCGGCGGCGGCGCCCACGCCCCGGCATCAGCGCCGCCGCGCGACGGCGAGTTGAAGTTCATGATGACGAGCGACTACCACCCGCCGGGTGGCACGCTGCTCGGCTTCTGGATCTATCTGATGAGCGACTGTCTCGTCTTCGCCTGTCTGTTTGCGGCGTATGGCGTGCTCGGTCGCAATTACGCCGGCGGTCCCACCGGCGCGGAACTGTTCGAACTGCCGCTCGTGGCAGTGAACACGACATTCCTGCTGCTCTCGTCCATTACGTACGGGTTCGCGATGCTGGAGATGCAACGGCGTCGCCAGCGGGCCGTCACCGGTTGGCTCATCGTGACGGGCATTCTCGGCGCCGCCTTCCTGTCGCTCGAACTGTACGAGTTCGCCACCCTGATTCACGAAGGCGCCGGGCCGTGGCGCAGCGCGTTCCTGTCGTCGTTCTTCACGCTGGTGGGCACGCACGGGCTGCACGTCACGTTCGGCATCATCTGGCTGATCACGTTGCTGGTGCAGATCAACAAGCACGGACTCACGGCGCCGAATCGCCGCCGTCTGATGTGTCTGTCGATGTTCTGGCACTTTCTGGACGTCGTGTGGATCGGCGTCTTCACGTTTGTCTATCTGATGGGGGTGTTGCCATGAGCCAAGACATGAGCCAGGACGCGACCCTGCACGACGCCCACGGGCACGACCACGATGACGATCATGGCAACGAGGGACCGCACAGCACGCTGCGCGGCTATGCGACCGGCTTCATCCTGTCGGTCATTCTCACGGCCATTCCGTTCTGGTTCGTGATGGGCGGGGTGTTCGAGAAGTCGAGCACGACCGCGATCATGATCCTGTTCCTTGCTGCCGTGCAGATCGTGGTGCACATGATCTACTTCCTGCACATGAACGCGAAATCGGAGGGCGGCTGGAACATGCTGTCGCTGATTTTCACGATCGTGCTGGTGGTGATTACGCTCTCGGGCTCGCTCTGGGTGATGTATCACCTGAACCAGAACATGATGCCGGGTATGATGCAGGATACGAAAAACCTCCCTTGAACGGCATACCCCTTGAGCAGCGATCGACTTCACAAATCGGGGGACGCGCAGCGTCCCCCGAGCGCTTCCGGCGCTTCCAGAACTTCCGGCGCCTCCTCCCCCGCGTCCCCCGCTCCCCGCCCGTCCGCGCTTCGGCTCGTCGTGCTCGGCGTCCTCACGCTGTTGCTCGTCAGCGTGTTCGCTTCGCTGGGCACCTGGCAACTGCAACGCCGCGCCTGGAAGCTGGATCTGATCGAGCGCGTGAATTCGCGCGTACACGCACCACCGTCTGCCGCTCCCACCCGCGCGCAGTGGTCGGCGCTCAGCCGCGAAGCCGACGAATATCGGCACGTCTCGCTTACCGGCACGTATCGTTTCGACAAGGACACGCTCGTACAAGCGGTGACCGATCTTGGCGGCGGCTACTGGGTACTCACGCCGCTGCGCACCGCGCACGGCAGTGAAGTGCTCGTGAATCGCGGCTTCGTGCCGCCCGGCTGGAAGGAGTCGGTGCCGCCCGCGCCCGCCGGCGAAGTCACCGTGACCGGGCTGTTGCGCATGCCCGAGCCCGGCGGCGGCTTTCTGCGCAAGAACGCCCCGGCGGAAAACCTCTGGTATTCGCGCGACGTGTTCGCCATTGCAGCGGCGCGTGGGTTGACGCAAGCCGACGTGGCCCCGTATTTCGTCGATGCCGACGCACGGCCTGGGGCGAGCGTCGGTGCAAACACCATCACCAACGATGCCGAAGCCGTGACGGGCAAGACGCAATCGCAGGATCGCGACTATCCGGTGGGCGGGCTCACCGTCGTGCAGTTCCCGAACAACCACATGAGCTATCTTCTCACGTGGTACGCGCTGGCGATCATGTCGGCCGTGGCCGGTTGGTTCGTCATCCGGCTGGAGATGCGCAAGCGCTCGGAGTAAGGTCCATCAGGCGACGTTCATGGTGCGCGTTCATGGCACGTGCTTATGATCTGCACTCACCGGCCGCCGCCGCAATGGCGTCGGCAATTCGCGTCGCGACATCGGGCAGCCGCGCGTCGTCCAGCGCGGCGTAGCCCAGCACCAGCGCGGGTGCCAACGCCTGTGCCCGCGTGAATTCCCGGAGTCCTTCCACGAATACGTCCTGCTCGCGCAATCCCGTGACGAGCGCCGCCTCGTCGAGCTGCGGCGGCAGCCAGAGCAAGAAGTGAAATCCGGCATGCTCGCCGGTAACGCGACAGTGGGCAGGCAGTCGCAGCCGCAGTCGTTCATGCAGCCTGTCCAGCAACAGATTGCGGCGACGCAAATAGACGCTTCGCGATGCGCGCAGATGCCGCGCGAAGTCGCCGGCATCGATGTAGCTCGCCAGCGCCATTTGTTCGATCAGACTGTTCGCGCGACCGGAGGCCGAGCGCTGGGCCGCGATGCGCGCGAGCAACACCGGCGGCGCCAGCAGATAACCGATGCGCAGCGACGGAAACAGCGACTTGTTGAAGCTGCTGCAATGAATCACACGCGCCTGCGTGTCGATAGCCTTGAGTGCGGGCAACGGTGCGCTGCCGTAGCTGAACTCGCTGTCGTAATCGTCCTCGACGACCCAGATATCGCGTGCGGCCGCCCACGCCAACAGTTGCATGCGCCGGTTGATCGACATCGTGGTGCCCAGCGGCGCCTGATGCGCGGGCGTGACATAGGCGATGCCTGCGCGGCCCGCGCCCAGCCGGTCGGCTTCGGCCACGACGAAGCCCTCGTCGTCGACCGGTACGCTCACGCACTGCGACACTGGTGCGCGCACCAGCGTCGACAAGTTCTTGTAGCCGGGGTCTTCGAGATAGAACGTGGTGGACGCATCGGCAAGCACTTCCGTCACGAGATCGATGGCGTGGCGAATGCCCGTGGTCACGACGATGTCGGCCGCCTCGCAGGCAATGCCGCGCGTCATGCGCACGTAGCGGGCAATGCTCTCGCGCAGCGGCAAATAGCCGCGCGGATCGGTATCGGCCAGCATGGCCGGCGTGACGGTGCGCAGCGCACGATTCATGTGCTTGCGCCATATGGGCAGGGAGAACAGCGTGGCGTCCGGCGAGCGACCGGTCTTCAGGGCGAGTGACGCTGCATTCTCCGGCAATGGTTCTGCCGGGGCGAGCGCGTGACGCGTCGATTTCATGCTCGCTGGTGCCCCGGGAAGGTCCGCGACGACTTCCGTGCCTGCGCCCACGCGGCTCGCGACGTACCCTTCCAGCGTGAGCTGTTCGAACGCAAGCGCGACGATGCCGCGCGATACCCCCCAGCGCTCGGCGAGCGTTCGCGTCGAGGGCAAACGGTCGCCACGTCGCAGTTCACCGGCCACGATGCGCTCGCGTACGCAACGGTAGACCCATGCCTGACGCGTTTCCTTTTCGTGTCGTTGCGCGAGCGGCAATTCGAGCGACTGGCTGAGGTGTCGGCGGCGCATGCGCGGCAATTCGAAGGATATGAATGGGCGGGTTTCCGGGCGCCATGCCGCTGAATCAGTGATGAGTCAGCGCTGAATCAGCAATGCGTCACCAATGACCCAGGCAAAGTGGCCCAATGAAAGACGCAATAAATGGCGCTTCGAATTATACAAGTTTGATCCTATCCTGATGGCCATGACGTCGGTGCCGCACGCGGCAACATGACCGTCGCCCCCAAAGCCAAAACAATCAGTGGAGAAATTCGATGGAGTTGATGGATCTGGCCCGGCGTGAGGCCGTCGGTGCGAAGTTCAGTGCCGACGCCATGAAGCGCGCACAGGCGCTCACCTGGGACGCGACCGAGAAAATCGCGGCCATCATCAGGCCCGGCATGCGCGAGTCCGAGGCCATTGCCGCGAGCAAGGCGCTGCTGGGCACGCTCGGCATGGACCGCATCTGGCATCCGGTACTGGTCCGCTTCGGCGAGAACACTTTGCGCACCTTCAGCGAACGGAGCGAAAACGATCCGGTACTGGGCGAAGACGATATCTACTTCATCGATATCGGTGTGGTCTTCGGCGCGCACGAAGGCGACTGCGGTTTCACGCGCACGACGGGCACCGATCCCGAGATGCAGCGTTGCGCCGAGGACGCGAAACGTTTGTTCGACATCGTCCAGGCGCACTGGCGCGACGAAAAAGTGACCGGGCAGGCGCTGTACGACTTCGCAAAGGCGCAAGCGCAGGCGCTGGGCTGGGTGCTTAACCTGGACATCAAGGGGCATCGCGTCAGTGACTTCCCGCATGCGATTTACAAGGGCGGCAAGCTCGGGGATCTGGCCGACACGCCGAGCGGCGGCCTGTGGATTCTCGAGATCCAGATCGCGCACCCCACACGTCGGTTCGGGGCGTTCTACGAGGACCTGCTAGTCTGAAGGCGGTCTGATCGCCATCGATCTCCATCGATCTCCATTGATCGATCTTGACGGGGGACGGATGCCGTCCCCCCACAAATACTCAACACGCAGTTCAATCCCGCTCAACGCGGCAACCGCCGCCTGTTTTTTGAGCGATGCCGTCGTTTCCCCTACGACCGGATCATCGAAAGACAACGTATGCCATGCGGCGCGACGACTTACTACCGCAGGGCAGAATCCGAACTTTTCCCCGCCTTTCGCTCGGAGATCCGCTCGTTTCGACGGCAATTCCACCTCACCATCTGACCCCATATTGCGCAAAAGCGCACAACGCCGACGGCTTGCGCGCGCTTTTTCCAATTGTCCAGCGCCACGTGAATACGTGTCGTGGCCCGCCCCCCGGACTTTTGGTACATCTTTCCCCAATTACCCGTTATGCGTTACCGTTCGTCTGGTCGACGGATTTTTCCCAAAGTACGACACCGGGCAGCGGAGACATCGCCCCGCCATCGTGCCACTCGCTCAGGCACGAGGAAGCGGGCGAGCTGCCTGTCGTACATCCGTCGAATGCATGGCTGCGGCGCAGGGCCGTGCCGTGGAAGTTCCGGCAGTTGAAGTCCCTTTTTATCTCGCTCACGACAAGAACCACAGAAGACGATGAAAAACCCAACCTTCACCAAAGCGCTCCTGGCCTCGGCTCTGAGCTGCGCGTTGTTCAACGCTCACGCGGCATCACAGGCGCCGGTCGGTGCCGAAAACGGCATGGTCGTGACCGCCCAGCATCTCGCGTCGAAAGTCGGCGTCGATGTGCTCAAGGCAGGCGGCAATGCCGTGGACGCAGCCGTTGCCGTGGGTTACGCGCTCGCCGTGGTGTACCCGGCAGCGGGCAACATCGGCGGCGGCGGCTTCATGACGATTCAGCTCGCCGACGGCCGCAAGACTTTCCTCGACTTCCGCGAAAAGGCCCCGCTCGCCGCGACGGCCAACATGTACCTCGACAAGGACGGCAACGTCATCAAGGGCGCATCGACCACCGGCTATCTGGCCGTCGGCGTGCCGGGTAGCGTGTCGGGCATGGAGTACGCGCGCGAGAAGTACGGCACGAAGACACGTCAGCAACTGCTGGCGCCCGCCATCACGCTGGCCGACAAGGGTTTCGTACTCGATCAGGGTGACGTCGACATGCTGTGGACGTCGACCAAGGACTTCGAGAAGGATCACGCCAACTCGGGCGCCATCTTCCTGAACAAGGGCAAGCCGTTCCAGCCGGGCGAGCGCCTCGTGCAGAAGGACCTCGCACGCACGCTCAAGCTGATCAGCGCCAAGGGCGCCGACGGCTTCTACAAGGGTGAAGTCGCCGACAAGCTGGTGGCGTCGGTCAAGGCGGGCGGCGGCATCATCACGCAGGCCGACCTCGATCAGTACAAGACACGCGAGCTGGCGCCGGTCGAGTGCGACTACCGCGGTTATCACGTGGTGTCGGCGCCGCCCCCGAGCTCGGGCGGCGTAGTGATCTGCGAGATCATGAACATTCTCGAGGGCTACCCGATGAACGATCTGGGGTACCACTCGGCGCAGGGCGTTCACTACACCATCGAAGCGATGCGTCATGCGTACGTCGACCGCAACAGCTATCTCGGCGACCCGGACTTCGTGAAGAACCCGATCGCCCAGTTGCTCGACAAGAACTACGCCGCGAAGATTCGCGCTGCGATCCAGCCGCAAAAGGCCGGCATCTCGCAGGAGATCAAGCCGGGTGTGCCGCCGCATGAAGGCAGCAACACCACGCACTACTCCATCATCGACAAGGACGGCAACGCCGTGTCGGTCACCTACACGCTCAACGACTGGTTCGGCGCGAAGGTCATGGCCAACGGCACGGGCGTGCTGCTCAACGACGAAATGGACGACTTCACCTCCAAGGTAGGTGTGCCGAACCTGTACGGTCTGATCCAGGGTGAGGCCAACGCCATCGGCCCGGGCCGTCGTCCGCTCTCGTCCATGAGCCCGACCATCGTCACGAAGGATGGCAAGCCTGTCATGGTCGTGGGTACGCCGGGCGGCAGCCGCATCATCACGGCCACGCTGCTCACGATGCTCAACGTGATCGACTACGGCATGAATCTGCAAGAGGCCGTCGATGCGCCGCGCTTCCACCAGCAATGGATGCCGGAGGCGACCAACATCGAGCCGTTCGCACTCAGCCCGGACACGCAGAAGATTCTGGAGAGCTGGGGCCAGAAGTTCGCAGGTCCGCAACCGGCCAACCATATTGCGGCGATTCTCGTGGGCGCGCCGTCGCTGGGTGGCAAGCCGATCGGCAAGAACCGCTTCTATGGCGCAAACGATCCGCGTCGCAACACGGGTCTGGCGCTCGGGTACTGATGTCGCATGCCTGACGGACGGTCCGCGACGGCTTCAGGGCCGACGTCGGATCGTCAACGACGAAGGCCGCACATGTGCGGCCTTTTTTCATTCCAGCTTACCGGTACGTCCGGATATGTCCGGCTCTGTGCGTGGGCGTCAGCGTCGATGATCCACGCGCCGCGCCAGTCGCTCACCGGCGAACTGCACCAGCGTCACCATCGCGACCAGAATGACGATCACGTTGAACATGACGCTCGTCTCGTACCGCTCGTAGCCGTAGCGCACCGCGAGATCGCCCAGCCCACCCGCGCCCACGGCGCCGGCCATGGCCGATGCGCCGACCATCGCGATCACGGTCACCGTGGCGCCGCCCAGAATGGCGGGCAGCGCTTCGGGCAGCAGCACGTGGCGCACGATGTGCCAGCGGCGGCACCCCATCGCCCGCGCCGCTTCGATCAGGCCTGGGTCGATCTCGCGCAGGCCGACCTGCGTCACTCGCGCGAAGAAGGGAATCAGATGGACGGCGAGCGGTACAACGGCGGCCCATGTCCCCATCGTCGTGCCGACGATCCAGCGGGTCACCGGCAGCAGCGCCACGAGCAGAATGATGAACGGCACCGCGCGAAACAGGTTCACGACGACCGACAACGCGCGGTTGAATCGCGGACGCGGCGCCAGCCCACCGGGCGCCGTAATGACGAGGACAACGGCGAGCAGCAAGCCCACCGCGAAAACGATGGCGCATGCGCTCGTGACCATCAACAAGGTCTCGCCGAGTGCGCGCAGGTATTTATCGAGCATGGAGGTTTCCTCGGCGTCAGACGGCGTGCGCGTGCTGGAGACCGGCACCTTGCGTAAAACGTCCTTGCCACGCATGTTGCAACGGGCGCAGCAAGGCGCGTGTTGCATCGGCCAATGGGTTTGCGAAGACATCCTCGACCGGCCCCAATTCGGCGATACGTCCCTGATCGAGCACCAGCACACGCTCGCAGGCCTGGTGAATCACGCCCATGTCGTGCGTGATGAGCACGACCGTCAGGCCAAATTCGCGCTGGACATCGCCCAGCAGTGTCAGGATGGCGTCCGTCGTCTCGGGATCGAGGGCCGACGTGGCTTCGTCGCACAGAAGAATCTCAGGGCGATGCACCAGCGCGCGCGCAATGCCGACGCGTTGTTTCTGGCCGCCGGACAGCATGGCCGGATAGGCATCGGCCTTGCCCGAGAGCCCCACGAGCGACAGCAGCTCGTTCACGCGCGGCGCGATGTCCTGCCTTGACACGCCGGCGACACGCAGTGGCAGCGCAACATTCTCGAAGACGGTCTTCGCGGACAGCAGGTTGAAGTGCTGGAAGATCATCCCGATGCGTCGACGCAGGCCGACCAGGGCATTCTCGTCGAGCGATGCGACATCGACACCATCCACCTTGATCTGCCCGGCGCTCGGCAACTCCAACGCGTTGATCGTGCGCAGCAGCGTGGATTTTCCCGCGCCGCTGCGCCCGATGATGCCGAAGCTCTCGCCACGCTGCACCGCAAAGGAGATGTCTTGCAGTGCCGCGCTCGACGCCCCCGGATAGACCTTGCCCAGTGCGTCGAACGTGATGTGGGCCACCTCGCGCGCCGCCGCGGTGGGCAAACGGGTCACGGGTGCGGCGGCTGTGTGTCGTGTCGTCATCGCAGGTTCCTCGCAGGTGACAGGTGGCCTCGAACGCAGAATCGGCAGCGGCATCAGAACGCCGGAATCACCGAACCCTGATATTTCGTCTCGATGAACTTGCGCACTTCGTCCGACTGGTAGGCCTTGACCAGCGGCGCGACCCACGCTGCGTTCTTGTCCTTCTCGCGAACCGCAATGATGTTCACGTAAGGATTGTTCTCGCGCTTCTCGACGGCAATGCCGTCACGCGTGGCGATCAGACCCGCCTGATACGCGAAGCTGTTGACGATGGCCGACGCATCGACATCCGGCAGCGAGCGTGCGAGCACCACGGAGGCACTTTCGATGAACTGAAGCTTGCGCGGATTGGCCGTCACATCGGACAGCGTGGCCGTGCCGGTGTACGGATCGAAGCCGTCACGCAACTTGATCAGGCCGTGATCGCGCAGGATGACGAGGGCGCGGGTCTGATTGCTCGGATCGTTCGGCAAGCCGATCTTTGCGCCTTCGGGCAACGATTCGAGCGACTTGTATTTCTTCGAATAGAACGCGATCGGCGAGATCAGCGTGTCACCGACCGAGACGAGCTTGTAGCCACGTTGTTTGATCTGGTCACGAAGGAACGGGATGTGCTGGAACGAATTGGCATCGAGATCGCCATTGTTGAGCGCTTCGTTCGGGCTCGCGGTGCCGCTCACCACGATGGGTTCGACGTTCAGGCCACGCGACTTCGCCACCTTCGTGACCACTTCCCAGATCTCCTCGTCGACGCCGCCGCGCACGCCCACCTTGAGCGGCTTGTCCGCCGCATGGGCGCCCATCGTGCCCAGCGAGCCGATGGCAAATGCGAGCGAGAGACTGCCGAGCATACGAAACAGATGGCGGCGTTGCATGAATGATTCCCCTTCGTGTTGGTATTGGGTGGCGCCGGATCAGGCGAACGCACAGTCTAGGAAGCCGCACCCCGCACCGTCCAATAACCAAATGCGCAAAGCTAATCTGCCGCACCGCGCAGAGCATTCACGCGTTGGGCGTTCTGGACATGTAACTTTTTGTAATACGCATTCGAGAAATTCAGGAACTCCTCGACGTCGCGTCGTCCAACAGGTTTCCCCGTGTAGTGCGTCTGCGTTCTGCGCCTGCATCCTGCGTGGCCGTTATCGCACCGCGCGGGACGGCAGGGATATGCCGACGCGCGCCGTCCTTCGTCCACCTCTGTCCTCCGGAACCGCGTGAAGATGTCCGCCTTGTGGTACCCGCCGCCCAGCCCACTCGACCCAGCCGCCCCACTCGATTCACTTGATTCACCCGATCCGCTCAACACGTCGCGTTGCTCGCCAGGTTCGCTGCTAAGTCCGCTTCACCACGCCTGCCTGTCTCGCCTGTCTCGCCTGCACCGCATGTCGCCTCGTGCGATCGCTCTGGCCCGTCTGGTGATATTCGGCGTCATTCTGCTGATTGCGGGTCTGCCCGTGAGCGACGCGCTCGCGGCCAACGCGCATCCCGCCAGCACGGGCAAGCGCCGCCATGACGCCATCAAGAAGAAAAGGCCGGTCGCGAAACCAGCAAAGGCAGCAAAGGCGCCCCGGCGCAAGGCAATGGCGAGCACGACACGCAAGCGCGCCGCGCCCCCGTCGGCGAACGTGCGATCGGGGCGCAAGGCCACGAAGGCCGCGCCGGCGTCGCCGCGGATCAGTACGGACGCAAAACCACGGCTGCTCGCACGCTGCGGCTTCACGCCGGCATCGCGCAAGCGCCTGTTCTCCAAGGCGGTCTATATCGTCGACGAGAAAACGCACACGCCGCTGTTCGCACGCAACGCGGATCAGGTCAGACCGATCGCGTCGCTCTCCAAACTCATGACGGCGGTCGTGTGGCTCGACAGCGCACCGGCGATGCACGGGCCGCTCACGGTGACGAACGCGGATCGGGACACGTTGAAGTACACCCATTCGCGTCTGCGCGTGGGCTCGACGCTCTCACGCGCCGACATGTTGCACATTTCGCTGATGGCGTCAGAGAATCGCGCCGCTGCCGCAATGAGCCGCGATTATCCGGGCGGACGTCCGGCGTTCATCTCCGCGATGAACGCAAAGGCACGACAGCTGAACATGCCGAAGACCCGCTTCGAAAATGCCACGGGCCTGTCCCCGCGCAACGTCTCGACGGCGCGCGAGCTGGCCCGTCTGGTGCGAGCGTCGAATCAGTATCCGCTCATTCGCCGGTACTCCATCGATCACCAGCAGCGCGTGCGCACGGGCAAGGGGCAATTGCAGTACGTCAACACGAACCGGTTGGTCCGTTACGGCAAGGTGCACGCGAGCGTTCAGAAAACGGGTTTCATCAACGAGTCGGGGCACAACATGGTGATGCGCGTGATGGTTCACAAACAGCGCCCCGTGATCGTGACGATGCTCGGCAGCGATACCCCCGAAGGTTCTCGCCTGGACGGGGTTCGCATTGCGCATTGGCTGTCGTGTTCGCTGCGATAAGCGCACACGAGACAAACTCCGCCGGTGGGCATGGCGGTAACGATCAGGATGCCTGACGAATACGGTCGAACAGCGGCGATGTCTGGCTCGCGGCCGCCAGTTCAGATGCCGCCGCGAGCAACGCCGGACCGAGTTGCGTCATGCGCGCTTCGTCCAGGCGGATCAACGGCCCCGCAATGCTGATCACGCCCAGCGCAGGATAGCCGCGACGCAGAATCGGCGCGGCCATCGCCGTCATGCCGGGCGAGAACACTTCGTTGATCGTGGCGTAGCCGCGTGCGCGCGCGGCCGCCAGAAATGCCAGGACGCCCTGCACCGTCGTGGGGGCATTCGGGCCGTAATCCTTCGGTTGTCCGAAGCCTTGCCGACTCACCAGCGCCAGCGCGCGCTCGTCGCTCATCGTCATCATCCACGCGTGGCCCGTGGCCGAACACGACAGAATCGTGTCCATGCCCATGTCGGGGTCGTACTTCAACCCCTTGCTCGCCCCCTGCGCCTTCGCGACCCACGTGATGCGATCGCCGTCGACGATCGCCAGACGCACCAGTTCGCCGGATGTTTCCGCGAGCCGGTCGAGAATCGTCTGCGCCATGTCCACGATGCCGGACGTACTGAGGAAACTCAGCCCCAGCCCAACGAGCTTCGTCGTCAGCACGTAATCGCCATGCTCGCGTAATTGACGCACGTAGCCGAAGCCCTTGAGGTCGGTGAGCAAGCGATGGCAGGCACTACGGGGAATGTCGAGTTCGTCGGCAATGAACGCCAGCGGCGTGCCGCCGACTTGCTGGGCGAGCAATTCCAGAATGGCAAGTGTGCGCTCCATGACGCCGTTCATGCGTGTCTCCTCTGCGGTTTGCCGCATTCCATTTTCGCGCTTGTTTTCGCATTTAATTTCACATTATGGCATTGAATTCCAGTCTGGAACGGTGTTCCAACAGGCTCATTACCATCCTGTTTGCCAGCCCGGGATAAGCCCGGGCGGTCCTCGCGAGCGCCGGGCTCACGACTGCACGACTGCGGCAGATGCCGATATCCAGTTCGTGAAGCCCCTGCGACGATGAGGCATAACGACAAATCATCGTCAGGAGACAGGCATGACACACGCAACGCCCTCGGTGCCGGACGCATCGATGCAAACGCGAGCGGTGACCGCTGCGACCATCGGCACCGCACTGGAATGGTTCGACTTCACGCTGTATGGCGCATTGGCCGCGACATTGCTGCCAAAGCTCTTCTTCCCGGCAATGGAGCCGACCTCGGCACTCCTCGCCTCGCTCGCCACGTTCGGCGTGGGACTGGCCGCGCGACCGCTCGGCGCGATCATCTGCGGCTCGCTGGGTGACAAGTTCGGCCGCCGTAACCTGATGCTCGCAACGGTCTCGGTAATGGGCGTGGCGTCGGTACTGATGGGGCTGTTGCCAACCTATGCGCAAATCGGCATTTGGGCGCCGATTCTGCTCGTTGCATTGCGAATCGTGCAGGGCTTCGCCCTTGGCGGGGAATCGACCGGCGGCCAGTTGATGGCGATCGAGCATGCCAGCCCGGAGCGTCGCGGCAAATACTCAGGGCTGCTCGGCATCTGCTCGCCGGTCAGCCAGATCCTCGCCAACGCGGCGTTGTTCGGATTATCAGCGTCGATGTCGGCGCAGGCGTTCGAGTCCTGGGGCTGGCGCGTGCCATTCCTGCTGAGCTTCCTGCTCGTGATCGTAGGCGTATACATCCGCCTCAAGGTGCATGAGACGCCTGCCTTTGCCGCGATGCAATCGGCCACCCAGGTCGTGAAGGCGAGCAATCCGCTGCGCGACGCCGTGCGGCTTCATTACAAGCCGCTGATCCGCTGGACGCTCTTCTTCTGTGGACCGGCCGCGCTGTTCTATCTGATCGTGGTGTTCTCGCTGAGCTACATCACGAAGACGCTCGAAGTGCCCAAGCAGACGGCATTCATGTTGCTCATGGGCGCGAACGTTTTCGCGATCTTCGGGGCGTTGCTCGGCGGCATGCTCAGCGACCGCATCGGCCGCAAGAAGGCGCTCGCCATCGGCTCGTGCGCCACGCTGGCGATCTCGCTCGTCTACTTCTCGGTGCTCGACACCCGCAGTTTCGTGCCGATGCTGTTGATCATGGGGCTCTTCCTCGGCTTCACGCAGTATCAGAGCGGCATTCAGCCGGTGGCCTTTGCCGAGGCGTTCCCCACCAACGTGCGTTATTCCGGCTCTGCGCTCGCCTACACCGGCGCCAATCTGCTCACGGGCGGTCCCATGCCGATGGTCGCCGTCTGGCTGCTGTCGATCAGCAATGGCTCGCCGTGGGCCGTCGTCGCGCTGTGCGCAACGCTGAACGTCATCTCGCTCGCCGCCATTCTCATCGGCCCGGAGACGCGCGGCATCGACATGCATCGCACAGACCCGGCGCAGGCGCTGGCGGGCGAGGCGTCCGACGCCCCCGCGCTGAACACGTCGCACGGCGTACGCAACAGTCATTGATCGCTGGCTTTTACTGGAATCGAATTACTCATCATGTCCGACCTTGTCTACGTCCTCAACGGCCCGAACCTCAACATGCTGGGCAAACGCGAGCCGCATCTCTACGGGCATACGACGCTCGCCGAGATCGAGCAAACCGTGCGCTCGCTCGCAACGCGTCTCGAACTGCGGTGCGAATTCCGGCAGACGAACAGCGAAGCCACGATGGTCGACTGGCTTCAGGAGGCGTTCGAGGCCGATGCCGGTGTCGTGCTGAACCCGGCGGGCTTGTCGTTCCGCTCGATCCCCGTGCTCGACGCGGCCAAGCTGTTGCAACGACCGCTGATCGAAGTGCACATCACCAACATTCACAAGCGCGAGGAAATCTATCGGCACTCGTTGATCTCGGGTGTCGCGACCGGGGTGATTTGCGGACTCGGCGTGCAGTGCTATCCGCTGGCGCTGCACGCCATGGCGTCCATGCTGGCTTGATGCCACCTTGATGCGTATTTGACTTGTCCGCGCGGTTCGTGAGTGAGCCGCGCAGTCGTTTGCTGGCACGCCGTTCGTCAGCGCTTACGCGCGTGCCAGCGTCCCCAGATGGCGGTAGCGAGAAGCAGCAGCGCACCGGCGCCGATCACGGCATCGAAGCCGTGATTGAATGCCCTATTGGAGAGCAACGTCAGCGTGTTTGCCATCTCCGGCGCCAGGTGCTCGGCCACGATCTGCGCTTCGTCCAGACTGTCGCGCACGGTGTCCGGCAGCGTGGCGACCTGCGGCACATCCATCGAGCGGCCATAGACGAACGTCAGCAAGCTGCCCATGAAAGTCACGCCCAGCGCACCGCCGAGTTCGTACGACACTTCTTCGACGGAGGCCGCCATGCCCGCACGCTCGGGCGGGGCACTTTGCATGATGGTGCTCGACGCGGCCGTCATCGTCGCCCCCACGCCGAGACCGAGAATCACCAACGCGAGCGCCCACAGCACGAAGTCCGAATCGCGAAAAACGAGATAACCCGCCATGCCGGCCGCAGACATCGTCAGCGCGATCGACAGCAGACGCGTGCTTCCCATGCGCGGCAGCATCCGTCCGGCAATCGGGCCGGCGACGAACGCGGCCAGCGACAAGGGCATACCGGCCAATCCGGCTTCGAGCGGCGAGTAGCCCATCACCAATTGCAGGCGCTGACTGAACACCAGTTGCATGCCGATCAGCGACGCGGCAGCCATGAGGGCGGCAACCACTGCGCCGGCAAACACCGGGTTGCGGAATAGCGAGAAATCGAGCAACGGATGCGCGCTGCGCCGCTGACGCGCCACGAACGCCCACAGGAACACGGCGCCAACGACGACCGCAACGCCGACCGTCATCCAATCGGGCGACACTTTGCCGGCACTCTTGATCGCATACGTCACACCGATCAGGCCGACCATGAAGAGCAACGAGCCCACCCAGTCCCACGGTTGCTTCGATGTCGCACCGCTGTTCGGAATCAGCCACGCGGCGATGGGCAGTGCAATCAGCACGATGGGCACGTTGATCAGGAAGACGGATCCCCACCAGAAATGTTCGAGCAGTGCACCGCCGACAATCGGGCCGAACGCGGCGCCGCCCGAGGCGACCGACGCCCAGATGCCGATCGCGAACGCTTGCTCGTGCGCATCGGTAAACGTCAGGCGGATCAGCGACAGCGTGGCCGGCATCATCATGGCCGCCCCCACGCCGAGGAATCCGCGCGCGGCGATCAGCACGTTGGCGCTTGGCGCGAACGCGGCCGCGAGTGACGCCGCACCGAACACGACGAGCCCCGCGAGAAACAGTTGCTTGTGACCGAGCCGGTCGCCGAGCGTGCCCATGCCGAGCAACAGGCCAGATACGACAAGCGCATAGGCGTTGACGATCCACAGCTTGGCGGACGCCGTCGCTGCCAGATCGTGGGTCAGACGAGGCAGTGCCGTGTACAGCACCGTCATGTCGATCACGATGAGCAGCAGCGCCACGGACACGATCGCCAGTACCAGCCAGCGGCGTGCACCGTGGGCATGCGGGACGGGATGTGTTGAAGTGTGCAGACTGGACATCGGAACGCTCCTTTCCTTTGTGTGCCCGACGCCGTTTCCACGAATGGCTCACGGATGACTTTGGGCACTCACTTTATTTTTAGGGAAAACCCGCATCATCCATCAATAAACCGAACGGGAAAAGTTGGAACCCATCGTCAAAGTAGATGGATGTGGGGCATTTCTTGCGTAAAGCGTCCATGGGACGCGGATGCCGGTGCGCTATCGATTGATAGGGTCAGATTCGAACGGTCGTTCTAGCGCGCGCGTCAAGACTGGCGGTGCACTACGCAGGCGCATACAATCCGTGCCACATTCCCATTGGGCGAAAATCCCCCCATTCGTACATGGCATCTCATCCGACCCGAATTCCCGACGCCGTCTCGTTGCCAGAGCTAACGGTGCGCGGCATGATCCTCGGCGCGCTGATCACCGTGGTGTTCACCGCCTCCAACGTTTATCTCGGGCTTAAAGTCGGCCTGACGTTTTCATCCTCCATCCCTGCTGCCGTCATCTCCATGGCGGTGCTGCGTGCACTGCGTGGCGGCAACATCCTCGAGAACAATATGGTGCAGACGCAGGCGTCTGCGGCCGGCACGCTCTCGTCCATCATCTTCGTCTTGCCCGGCTTGTTGATGATCGGGCATTGGCAAGGTTTCCCGTTTGGTTTGACGCTGGCGATCTGCGCGTCCGGCGGCATTCTCGGCGTGCTGTTCACGATTCCGCTGCGTCGGGCGATGGTGGTCGACAGCGAGTTGCCGTATCCCGAAGGTGTCGCCGCCGCGGAGATTCTGCGGGTCGGTAGCGAGGGCGACGAAGGAACGCCAGGCGCAGGGACGAAAGCGTCGTCCGACAATGCGTCGAGCGGGGTACGCGAAATTGCGTTCGGTGGCGTCGTGTCGGCGTTGTTTGCGTTCGCGACGGCGGGTCTCAAAGTGCTCGGCGAGAGCATCACCGCGTGGGTGCCGGCAGGCACTGCGGTGTTCCGTCTGACGACCGGCTTTTCGATGGCGCTGATCGGCGCCGGTTATCTGATCGGCATTGTGTCTGGGCTGGCTATCCTGCTCGGCGTGGTGCTGACGTGGGGCATTGCCGTACCCGTGCTCACGACGATTACGCCGAATCCCGATGGCGTGGCGATGGCCGCCTTCGCCAATGGGTTGTGGCAGCACAAGGTGCGCTTTATCGGCGCAGGCGTGATTGGTGTGGCGGCGGTGTGGACGCTGATCACCCTGGCCAAGCCGATGGTCGATGGTGTGAAGACGTCGTTTGCCGCGCTCGGCAAGTCTCGCGGTGCCCACGGCAACGGCCAGGGCAGCGGGCTTGGACGCACGGAGCAGGATCTGTCGCCGTATTGGGTGATCGGATTGACGCTGTTGTGCGTGGCTGTCTGGGTCGTCACGTTCGGTGTATTCCTGGCCGACGCGCCGCTGTCGTTCGGCGGCATTGCGACGCTGGTGATTTGCAGTGTGGTGTTCGCTGTCGTTTTCGGCTTCCTGGTCGCTGCCGCTTGTGGCTATATGGCGGGGCTTGTGGGTTCGTCTGCGAGTCCGATTTCCGGCATCGGGATAGTGGCAGTCGTGTTGGTGTCGCTCTTGATTCTCAGTGTCAGTCAGGCGAGCGGGCTGCTCGACACGAGCGAGGGAGGCAAGCTGGCGATCGCGCTGGCACTGTTCACGACCGCTGCCGTCATTGCGATTGCCACGATCTCGAACGATAACCTTCAGGATTTGAAGACCGGTTGGCTGGTGGGTGCGACGCCGTGGCGTCAGCAGGTTGCGCTGCTTGTCGGATGTGTCGTGGGTGCAGCGGTGATTCCGCCGGTGCTGAACTTGCTCTACAACGCGTACGGCTTTACCGACGCGTTACCGCGAGCGGGTATGGATCCGTCGCAGGCATTGTCTGCGCCGCAGGCGATTCTGATGACGGCGATTGCCAAGGGCATCTTCACGCATCAATTGGACTGGTCGATGCTCGGCATCGGCGCGGTGCTGGGTCTCGCGCTGATCGCTATCGACGCCGTGCTTGCGAAGCGTGGTGGTGTCGCGCGTGTGCCCGTCATCGCCGTGGGTATCGGCATCTATCTGCCGCCGACGATTGGGTCCGTGCTGGTGATTGGCGCAGTTTTGGGTTGGATTTCGCAGCGGGTGTTGAAGGCGCGTGCGAAGGCGCGGGGTCAAGAATACGGTCCGTATGCGGAAGCCGCGGAAAGACGTGGCGTGCTGCTGGCGTCGGGTCTGATCGTTGGTGAGAGCCTGGTCGGTGTTGCGATGGCGATGGTCGTCGGTTTCACGGGTTCCGATGCTCCGCTGGCGGTCGTCGGCAGCAGTTTCGCCCCGACGTCGGAATGGCTCGCCCTGCTGGTCTTCGCAGGCATCTGCGTCATGATCGTGCGCCGCGTTCTCGCAACCGCACGATAACGGCCCACGCGGGACCTGGCGATGTCACCATCGCTCAGGTTCCCGATTTCCCGATGCGTTCGCGGGCATCTGCGTCATGATCGAGCGTCACGTTCTCGCAATCGCACTATTACGGCCCGCGCCGGACCTGGCGATGTCACCATCGTCCACGCTCCCGGTTTCCCGATTTCGTGATGCCGATGTTGATGTCGATGGTCCTGTAAGTCGATGGGGGTCTGGAGGCCTAAATCGACTTACAGGTCCGCGCTCCGTCCATCGTGTTCCTCCTCACGAGACGGCTAAACCGCAATCTTCGTCGGCGGATATGCGAGGTGACACTGCGGACGCCATCGCTCCTGCCCCCTTCCGCTGCATTTCACCTCCCTCCGCTTTCCCACTCCCCTTCCCCCTCTCATCTCTCGCGCCTCGCTTCTACCGATAGGCTGACGGACGTTTCTTCCCCATACCGTAGCTGCCATCGTAAGCTGCCGTCCGACGTCGAAAGGTTCTTTCCGAACCAATCCCAATTCGTCGATCAGTGCGCATGTCGAGGGTGCGCGTTCGGCCAGCGAGTGAATTCGTCCATTCCTTGTCGCGAGATACGTATGCGCGCGAGCGCAGTCATCCGATTCGAAAAGCGCACGAAACGTTAATGCAAATGTTCGAAGCGTTCGATTTCGATGCACGTTGCTCAGCGCGCATCGGGAGACACCGGCCTGACGGATATTTTCGTACCACTGGCGTCTAGCGACGTGATCAGTCCGAGTCTGCCGAGCGGGCAGGGCAGCCCGGAATCATAGGAGTACCGCTACGCTGGGAGTGAGCGCGAGACCAAGCTTGGCGCCGGTTGCAGGTGGAAGTGCGAATTACGCAAAGCATGCACGCACAAAATCCCGCCCAAAAGCAAAAACCCCTCGCTACTGGGTAGCAAGGGGTTTTTAAGGGGAACCTGACGATTACCTACTTTCACACGGGTATCCGCACTATCATCGGCGTGGAGTCGTTTCACGGTCCTGTTCGGGATGGGAAGGGGTGGTTCCAACTCGCTATGGTCATCAGGCATAACTTGTATGTTCTGCTGGGTGGTTGCCCCAACAAAACCAATTCGGAAGAAGCGTAGTACAACAACTTGTGGGTTGTGAGTGTATCGGCACAGCGATACTCACACCAGGAAAAACACACTGGTTATAGGATCAAGCCTCACGGGCAATTAGTATCAG
>NZ_CABPSQ010000004.1 GCF_902459775.1 Pandoraea captiosa | reverse complement strand
TCGCTTCTTCACTTCCGTTCCCCTTCGTTGGAACGGACTCTACACCGTCTGCGGACTATTCAGGGGGAGCAGGTCAACATCCCTCAAAGGAATGTCGGATTTCGTTGTTGCAATTTGTTTCGAACGCATGCATCCGCCGCATTGGACCGGCGAGGCATCGTGGTGAAGCCGTGTCCGGTGCAGTGATCTATTCAACAGAATTGTACGTAACCGAGTATTGCTGACGCCATGAGCTCCTCGATAGACGCGGAATCCGAATTGAAGTCGCTCGAAAACGCGATGCGTGACTTCATACAACTGATATTGGAGCGAAAGCACGGCGCTAACTGGATGGGTGCGCTTAAGGTTACACCCGCAAGAATTGAAGCATGGAAAGAACGTCGAACGATCGAGCAAGCTCGATTGGGCGGGAAAGCACTCGATGAACGTCTGCTTTACTATGCCGATTTTTACGATATCCGCTCTATTTTAAGAAAACACTGGGACGAAGGCTTTGCGGCAGCATTCGGTGATCTTAGGACCACTGAAGTTTTTTTGGAGCAAATGGAGAAGTTGCGAGATCCGAACGCTCATCGCCGAGAACTTACTAGCCACCAGAAGTGGCTAATCGCAGGGATCTCTGGGGAGCTGAGAACGAGGATAGTGCTGCACAGGGGCAAAGGAGAGAATGTGGACGACTATTTCCCGCTAATTGAACTTGCGCGTGACAACCTTGGTAACTTTGCGCCGCTTCCGAATGGCTTGAAGTTTATTGAGATAAAGAACGTTTTGCGTGTCGGTGACAGCGTTGAATTCCAGATAATAGCTACCGATCCATATGGAGCCGATCTCAAATACTCCATTCACAGGCCAGGACAACCATATGACTGGTCGCACGAAAACAACAAAACGATTACATTCGACAAAGCAGACATCGGTAAGACGTGCGACATCCAAATGATGGTAAAGAGTACCAGAGGCTATACCGCATTTCACGGGCACGACGACCTCGTGCAATTTAGGTACACGGTACTTCCTGCTGTCGGTTGACACGGCAATCGCGCACCCTCTTCGGGTTGCCTAACCAGCAGAACGAACCCGCACAGTCATCGGCAGTGCGGTTTTTTTCATTTGAACCAATCCGTTGATTCGTAGGGCGCACCGAACTTAGGTGGCATCCTTGGGCGCGGGCGCCGCTGCCATCGCTCGCGCAACGGTCAACGTGACGAACGACCGCGCCTCGTCGATCGAGCGTACGCGCCGGCAGTCATCCTAATCGTCAGGCCGCAAGCTGATCCCTGGCCACTTCTGTCCCCCCCCAACTCATCCTCAGCGGGGCACCAGAGCTATGACGCATGGAATCACAATCCAGTCATCAAAGTCTGATTTTCTATTAATATCCAGATGGTTAGGTAGCCCGATTTGTCAACCATGATGCCACTTTCGCCCACGGTAGCATAAGGCTTTCCGGGTGGCCGTTGACAGAAAACAGCATCGATTTCGTACCTGCACAGGAACACATGCGTCGAAAAAAACGACCGTAACGCCGACTGCGCAGTTAGTATATCCGGGCTCTCTCCCGAGGAGCTTTGGAGAATTGAAGCATTACGCCGCTCTAACCGGTTTTAGAGTTTCCAAACATGACTTTGAGCAACTACAAGAATGAATGTTAGCCCTACAGTCCGTGTTTTCGCCCCTGAATACTGGGGTGAAGTCGGAAAATTCAAGCAGTTCTACGCCACAACGCATGACTTTAGCTCCGATATCAAAAAAGCCGTCTCTGGAATAGGTGGACATTACGACAAGGCACTCAAGCTTCACGGCCTTGCGGTGAAGCTTGCTCCGAGCATGAACATCGACAATTCCGAACTGAAAGAAAAGGGCTATACATCCGCCACCAACTCGCAAGAGGTATCAGCCGTCATTGAAGAAGTCTTCACCGAGCTTTATTCATCAATCGATTGCGCGAGCAAGATCATATCGACTGTTTACAGGCGATGTAGGCATATGCCCGGCGGATCAACTCGGAGGCTTTTCGCGCGAGCCGCCGCTGGGCAAATCGGTGACTTCCCCGCCGAACTGAAAGTCGCCTTCGAGAAGGCTACATGGTATGACGAGCTTAGAATGCTCCGCGACGAACTTACTCATTCAGACGTCGGGGCGTGCCGACTAACGGAGGAGGGAAAAACCACTTATATGCACCGCGGGGTTAGGCACGCCAACAAAACCTTGGAAATACCCGATGTTTTTGCAAAACTTATTGAGCTGTTCAACGGGGTAAACGTGTTCCTTGGAGCTATATTCCACCACCTGAACCAAGGACTGAGTGCTGAACCGATTGATGTGTTTTGCGGATTCTTTCGTGGCCGAGGGTACGGACGAAAGCTGACTATCGCTGCGCATATCGACTTCAACAGCGGGGTCTGTCAGTCTCGGCAATGGTTCGATCATGAGCCCGATTTCCGTTGTCCCTACGCGTCGGATTGCGGCGCATATGCTCGGGCTTCGGAGACACCAATCGCCCAACAATAATTCATAAATCCGCTCGCGTTTTTCTGCATAGCAGCGTAGCACCCAATCAGGCCCTTACGTGCACCTGGCTCGTATATTCTTGGCAGCGAATAGGGCAGCTATGCAGATTTCGGCGCTGGCGCCGCGTTCATTGATCGAGCAACAGGCAACACTACAAACGACCGCGCCTCATCAGTCGATCGCGACGCCAGCCAGTCGTCGTAATCGTCTGTCCGGACGATGATCACCGACCGCTTCTCGCTTCCCGGCTTGTGGAAGCGCTTCATCAGCGGGTGATGGTCCGCGTTCAGCGTCAGCATCGTGAATGACAGCCGCGTGCCGCCCTCGCCTTCCCACTCCCGCCATAGCCCCGCAATCGCGAACGGGCTTCCGTCGGCCATGCCGGTGGACCAGCGTACGGCCTTCCCTGTCTCGTAGTCCGGTTCGTAAAACACCTGCGTCGGGATCAGGCAAAGTTGCTGCTTCTTCCAGGCGCCGCTGAAACTACGCTTCTCCCCTACTGTCTCCGCTCGCGCATTCATCGTGTCGAACAGTTTCACGGCTGGCGGGATCTTCTCGCGCGGCACCATCCCGAACGACGCCAAGTCAGAGTGCGGCCCGTCGCCGTCGCGGCGAATGATCGGGGCGAAATAGTCCTTGTAGACCTCGTCCCGCCATTCACCGATCGGCGCCGGCGTGCCGTAATACTCGCTGAATAGCTGCTTGTCTGGAACGCGGTAGTTGGTGCACATATTGCAATTCCTGGAACGCGGACTCTTTTACATCTTCGTGGCTTCCCACTGGCACACACCTGCTGTAGCCGTCTGCGTATATGTACCCGAAATTCTGCCCGCCCCAATCACTCGCCCTTCCATTTGAATTTGGTTTCCGAGCCAGTTGCTTGCCTGAATTGTTACAACACTCCCTTCAATGCGACCGGAATTGATTTTGGCGTTGGAAAGGTTGCCGCTAATTGATGCGTCACCGGGATTTGCCTGCGTGATCGTCATGGTGCTTGTACCCGTACCATAACTACACGTCTGAACAGAGTTCCAGGTACCGCTTAAATCAATTTTCTGCGGCTGTTGGTCAGCCGAGGCTGCTCGCCCCGAATTATCAGTTGGGTCGCCCGCCCGCTTACATACCTGACATGAGACCGAGGACAGATTTGCTCGCGTGATCGGCTTCTGCCCGAACACCCTGTCTTCGCCGCGATTTCCCTGACTTAGTATTGTGAAATACGGCGTCCCGTCAACGTAGTAATCGACCTTCGAGCAGATGGGAGCACTGGACGTGAATTTCAGGTCTGCGCCATAGCTGCCTTTTGTCGATTCAGTGGGAATGACGCTCACAGATACGGCACATGTGCCAACGATTTGCTGGCAATCGCAATTGTTGCCTTGTCCAAAGGCAATCGTGGTCACAAACAGTAGGCACGCTCCGATCAATCCTCGCATTCGACTTCCCCGTTTGTGTTTTCGCAGATTCTACGACGCGGGCACAGGCTTACACATCATCAAAGTGACGGATACATATACTGTTTTTTTGCACAGTATTTGTGCTAGTTTACCTCCCTCACCAGCACCGCGAGATAGGCCGCCGCGCAAGATCCGGTTGACGAATCTGTACTTGTCACCAAACAACTGCCAATCGGTACGCGAGAGCGCGTGTACACGTGAGGGTGTTCATTGTGCGACAAATCGGCATGCCGTCTCGGCCGCAGAGGTAGCGGTCGTCCCTACAAGTTGCTCCAACGCCACCTCGTAGCGGTACTGCGATACGCCGTCGATCTGGACCGTTTGGCTGCACTCCCCCTGCCAAGCGCCTTGGTACATCCGAACATTTTTGAACGTGTGCGAACCAGGGGAAAGATTCACGGAAACACTTTGACCGTTTCCAAGAACTCCAACAGCAGAGCCATCAACGAGGACCTGATTCGAAACCGCCGACCCTCGCTCTCCCGAAGGACGGAACATCGTGACTTGGGACCCGCCTGACGTAGGCTTAGACCCGGTAGTCGACTTGTCCACATTTCCATCCACTCGGCGACACACACGGCAACTAATTTCGCTGATGGTTGAGCGAGTGATCGGCTTCTGTCCGAAAACCCTGTCCTCGCCCCGGTTTCCTTGGCTCAGAATTGTGAAATATGGCGTCCCGTCAACGTAGTAGTCGACCTTAGAGCAGACGGGGGCACTGGACGTGAATTTTAGATCCGCCCCATAACTTCCTTTCGTCGATTCGGTAGGAATGAGGCTCACTGACACAGCACATGTGTCGACGATCTGTTGGCAGTCACAGGTGTTGCCCTGTCCGAAAGCAATCGTGGACATCGTGAAGAGGCAGGCCCCGACCAATCCTCGCATTCGTCCTCCCGTTTGTGTTTTCGCAGATTCTACGACGCGGGCACAGGCTTACACATCATTAAAGTGACGGATACAAATACTGTATTTTTGTACAGTATTTGTGCTAGTTTACCTCCCTCACCAGCACCACGAGGGAGGCCGCCATGCGAGATCCACACACTACAGGTCGGCTGGCCCGACTGGCTTCCGCAGTTCATCGCGGCGCCCATACACCGTGTCGACGGCGAGGTAGTCGACATAACAGCAGCGCCCCGTGCTACTCCCAGTCTAGCCGGCGCATGGGGCGCTTTGCCTCTTTCGCCTCGATTACACCAAGAAAGATGGCGTGTTGCCGTACGTAGGCAATCTGTTGCAGACGGTCTGAGTGCCCAGCACTTGGAGAGTAGAAACTCCCTGCCCGCCACCGACCTGAGCCATCTCGCCCTCGGTCAGCTCAGCGACGGTGTTCTGGTCAACTTCCGTCGAGTCGCCGGGTTTCCCCGGTTGAAGTTCCCATTCTTACCCCTATTTGTCTATCGGCTTTCCGTGGCGTAGCACGGGGCCGCCGCCGACATGGTCCCGAGTCGGCTTCGGCGCAATGGATTCACCCATTGCGTTTGAAAGCGTAGCGACCGAATGGACGTGCCGCATTGGACTTTAGTCCTATACGAGATATGTATCTGAGGCGGCTTTCTTCCGAGAGCCGCGCCATATACACGAGGAGGATTGAGATGGTGACGAACAAGTATGTGAAGCTCGACGGCCTTATCACCGGCGCGGTGCGCAACAGACCGTCAACTTTCAGCCAACTGCTGACAGGCGAAGTGCGCGACGAGTGCAACCGGTTGAACAACGAACATACCGGCCCCGAATGGTGACGTCCCGTCGCCGGCCGGTTTCTCGATCGGCGGCTTCAGGCTCTTCGCAAAGGCGGAGTCATTCGATTCGACGCCTTGCATGGCTGGGAATTTATCAAGCCCGACGCGAAGTGACCGGACACCTCCCCGGCGAGGGAACGCCCCCGATGACGCAGGCGTGACGGCCGCCAGAGTGCGGCGCTTTTAGGCGGCAGCGTCGAAGTTCAAACCGCGGAGTCGGAGGGTCTGGCGGAGCTGAGCCAGCCGACCTTCGGTATCAAGATGGGAAACGAAGTAACGGCCACGCTCGATCGCTTCCAGGCCCGACGGAAAAGCATATATCGGGGAAATCTCGTTCCTGACGCCGCCTTCCAGGTAGTAGCTGTACTGGTTGTCGCGGTCGGTGCCGGAGTAGATGCACGGCAAATCACTGAGCCACTGCTCAAGATCCTTTTGGGTCCGATGCAGCGACGGATAGAGCTTGCTGAGAGCGCTCGTGCGAAAGTTGATCACCCCAACGGTCCAAAGCAAATTATGGACGACTCGCGGCTTCGCTATCGACACGATCGGCGACTTCTCTGCGTCGATCGAGCCATCGGAGAGATATTGCAGGGGGCCAAGTGGGCGGAAGTACAACTGAACATGCGTTGCGTTGTGCACCTCCTCCGGCGGTTCAGGCAGGTCTCTGAACCACTGGAGCACCTCCATTTCGCCCGCTGGATCAGTGATAAAGCGGAATGATTTTCCCATGCCACGTGCCCCGGAAATTTTTGTCGGATTCTATCAGGCCCTTCGTGAGCATTTCGACGAGCAGCGTCAGCGCCGGGGAGCAGCGAGCCACGATACGTGCGGCCGGGTAACGATGCTTTGTCGGGGGAACAGTGCCGGCCCCTCGCTTTACAAACCAAAGGCTGTATTTGCGAAATACAAACCCTGATCTGTACGCACCTTCAAGCGAGCAGATCCGACGGCGGCGCGGCGTCGTCATAAAGCCCGTATCTCACTTCCCCGATCTGATCAGGATCTCGGGTCTGCTCTCTTGAGGAATGCTGTGAAACCTAGAATTAGAACAACCCACCTAATCCGAGTCGACTTGCTACCTTCCTTAAATCATTGTTCTTCCCGAGACCATGAGTCAAATCATGGTTGATCGTTCGCACAGCCTTCACAATCTCGTTGTTCGCGCCCGGCCCGTTCTTTATGTCGCCAACCATGTTGTTCCAGGCCTGGACGGGAAAGCTATTCGGTCCCAGAACGTTTTGAACAGATACGCCAAGCGAGCGCAGGCCCTGCACAATCGTGTTGTTATCGCCGAAGCATCCGTTACCACCGACGCCAACGGTAAAGCACTTGTCCAACTCATTCATCGTCAGTTGACCAGCGGTACACGCCGCGAACGCCTGAGGCTCACCGCCTGTCGACATTGCGCATTGGACGGCAACTGTGGCTTCCGCATTCATGTTGAACTGCGTCCCTGCAGCACAACCGGCAGCGGTCCAAGCCGATAATTGACCGGTTTTTGAATGCTGGCTGACGCAATCAATCGTTGCGGCGGTTTTTGGATCAAAATTCTGCGTTGCCATGCACAACGGATACTTGCTTACATCCCCACCATACTGTTGATAGCATGCCGTCGCTTGCTGCAGCGCTTTCCGCTCGTTCCCGCCCAACACAGTGTTTGCCAAGCATGTCGAGAGCAGCAGATTGTTTCCACGATTCTGCATCGCACATGCGTAAGCATCCTTTTGTGTCGGGGAAAGCATTTGGGGAATCATGCACGCCACAAACTGCTCACGATTCTGAGTAGTGCTCATGCATCGCTGCGCGTCTGCTGGCGTCGCTATTCCCGGCGGAGAGAAACCCAGTGAATTGTTCGCTACGCCCACCGGAACAGCGATTAGACCAGTCGGATTCGGTTGATAGATCACCCCCTGAGTGGCCGCCATATTTGCATTAAAAGTAGGCGCTACCGGCCGTGATGGCATAGACGCGAATGCACATCGGCCGATGACCTGCGGGCCGGGAAGATACGCAGATATCTGAATCAGATCGAGGTTCCATGCTACAAAGAACGCGTCTATCGTCGGGTTTGCTGCGGGCATTCTAAGGAACGTCTGCCCGGATGGGTCGCGTGCAGCGATACCGTTATTCCCGGGGAAACCCAGTTGATACGCATACAAATTCTGGTCGATTGCGAATGATTGCATGCGAACCATGTCGTCGCAACGCCCCCAAGGCGCAGGTTGGGCGCCTACCGGCATTCCAGGCGTACCTATCGGATACTGGGCCATAGCGATACCGGCCCAGAGAAGTAACGCGCTATTAAGCAGACCTTTAAAAATAGTTCGCAACATATTCGCCCCCCGTTTAGATTTTTGCGGATTATGTCGCAAAATAAATAAAAAACAATCATTCGGATGAATGATTCTTTGGCTTCCAAAAAATCTCATGCCGAAATCGATATTGGGTTCTCCAGAACGAACTTCGCTTAACCCAGTACACAGAGCCTACGTCCCTCTTCACGAATAGCGACACCGCTACGACGGCGGCAATGCTTGCCCTCCTTGCAGGCGCCCCTTTCTCAGTTGACTTCTCAGGGAGTTCTCTATGAAACACTTCATCGTGACGGTCTACACGGCCGGTGGCCGCTATCGCGGCAATGGAATCGCTCGCTCGTGGTTCGAGCTCGAAAACGCCGTCGCCGATCAGTTTGGTACCGAGGCGCGCTGCATCATCGTGAGGCCCGCGCATGCTTGATCGACTTGTTGTCGCGACCGTCAACGGCGCTGACCGTTGGATTCGTCGGCACAGGGCAGCAGCATGGGCGATCTGGGGCTTGCTGTTGGTCTCCTGCCTCTATGTGAGGTGGACGTTTCCAGCATGAGCAATGCCCCGAACAGGGCTGCGGCGAAGCGACTTTGGGAAAAGCTGCGGCCACTGGTCAACAAGCAGCACTCATGCTCAGCGCGGCCAGCCCTCCCCGGCACTGCGCGGTTTCACGAAGAAGCCGAGACGAAGCAAGCGATTCCCGAAGCGCTCGCCGCTCAGCCCCATGTCGTAATCGCCGCCCTCGCCTTCTACATCAAGACCGACGCTCAGCGGCGCACCGACGTCGAACAGAACGCCGCTCGCTGGGAGCACATGGAAACCCACTACCCATACGGCGGACACCCTTCAAAGGGATTCCGAGAACACATCCGTACCGCCGTCGACCGCGAACGAGGAATGAAATGACCGCCGTACCGTCCTTCAAACAGAAGATCCTCGACAAGGAAATCCGCCGCGCGGACGCGATGAAGATCCGCTACGAGGATATCCACGTCGAACCCGGCTTCAATCTGCGCGCCTCGCTCGATCTTCTCGAAGGCGACGCGCTCAAAGCGGCCCAGGAGGATGACGAAAGCCTGTTCCGTCACATCATGGCGGGCGGCCAGTATCCGGCGCTCGAAGTTCGCCCGCGCGCCGAGGGTGGCGTCTGGTTGGTCGACGGGCACCGCCGCCATGCCGCTATCGGCCGCGCCGACGCTGAGGGCGCACCGCTTCGCGACAAGGTTGGCGAGTTGATGGTGCGTATCGACGCTTTCGAAGGCAACGACGCCGACCGAACGCTACGGATCCTTTCGAGCAACAAGAAGCGAGACCTGCATCCTCTGGAGAAGGCATTCGGCTACCAGCGCTTGGCCCGCTTCGGGTGGAATAACACACGCATCGCAGAAGGCGACCACGTTTCACCGCAGTGGGTTGGCAAGATGCTTGTGCTGGCGAGCGCGAACTCCGATGTTCACCGCCTCGTGTTCGCCGGGAAAGCCTCCGCGTCGGTTGCAGCGGATGCCGTCCGCCAACACGGCGAAGACGCGGGCGCATTCCTAAGTGGCGAACTGCAAAAGGCCGCTGCCGGCGGGAAGAAGAAGGTTACGGCCGGATCCATCAAGGGCCGCTCGTATCCGCACAAGATCGTTAGCGCGTACGTCGAGCGCGTTGGATCGTCTGTTTCGCATCTCCCTGAAGCGCAGCGCCATGCCATTGCGAACAGCGAAACTGACTTTCAGGTGACAGTCAGCGCGAAGGCACTCCGCGACTTGCTTCGCGGTCATTCCGACATAGTTGGCATCGCATCTTGAATGTCACTTGAGCGGTACCAAATGCAACCACTTACCGAACCCGCCCTCCATAAATTCGGGACCATACGCAATTGAATGTGCAAGAACAACGAACCAGAAAACCATCAAGGCCAGCCCGACAGATATGGGCAGACGGCTCACCGACGGTTTCGTTAGGATCAATCGGGAAAATAGGTACTTAGCCCATTTGCCGTCGCGTTTCAGCTTTTCGAGCTGCAGGTCCTCCTTGACCCAGTCCATGATCCTGTCCTTTCGCATCACTAAAGGATCGCGCTCGCGAGCCTTATTCAGATTCAGAGCGTTTAGTGCTGCCTCTTCCGTGTCCGTCAGGAACGCCGTGTCAGAAGTGAAAAATTGGAAGACGTGATCATGATCCCGGAGGTCGTGGAGCAGCCATAACTCAAGCGTTCGCGTCGCTCTCTCCCACCTCATCTGCCAGAACTTTGCACCTGCGGCCATCTGCGCCTGCATCAACGCCACTGCTATGCCAAGACAGCATGCTGCAAAGTTGACCACTGGGGCAGCCTGGCCGCCCGACTGAATCAACCCGGCAATCATAACCCCCTGAAAAATCATGAAAAAGTTGTTCCGCTGAGTCAGTTGCGAAATCTCAAATTCACGCTGTTTAAGCGTCAGCGCAAATGCCTCATTGATATCCCCCATCGGACTCATTTCGGAGGACCGAATAGCCTTCCGTGCGTTTGAAAAACCCCGTCCGCGCTTAAATCGATTCATTTTTTATTCTCCATGGACATGCGCTCGACCAATCCTAGCATGAGCCCCTACGAACCCCGCCCTGAAGGGCTGAATACCCAGCCAGCGCCGCCGTCTGTGGTGGAGACGCTCCGCACGCCAGACCTCAATGCCGTACCGTTTGATGCGAGCCAGTGGCAGCCGATTGAGAGGGCACCCAAGGATTGCCGCACGCTGCTGCTCGGCTGTCCGAACTCCCACGGAAATTGGCGCACCGTTCGCGGCCAGTGGATGTCCATCGAGTACATCGCCCGCTACTGGGAAGAACCCGACGGCGTTGATGCCGGCTGGTTCGAAACGTGCGAGGAGATCGAAGAATGCTGGCGCATCACGCCGACTCACTGGATGCCGCTTCCTCCTGCACCTGGAACCGCCGCCACGCCGGCCGCACAGAGCGCAGGGCGAAAGGCGGTGCGGTACTTTGTGTACGACAACGAAGGCGGTTACGAGGAATACGGCACAGACGCCGAGCGCGCTGCCGCGCACAAGTCTGCCATCAGTGGCTATCTCGATGACGGCTGGAGCGAAGAGGTCGACAGCGTGGTTTCCGGGATCGTCACCCACAAGACGGTCAAGTGCAACGTCGAGCAACGCCCGAAATCTTGCGTCGAGCACCCCGAGCATGACGGGGATAACTGCGACGCATGCGATGCGTGGAACGAATGGCCGAACCATGAGTTCGACTATACGTGCAGATATGAACCTGAAGCACTCTACGCTGTGCTCGCGAACGCCGAAGATGGCGGCGCGAATCTCTACTACGTCCAAGACACTCGATCGTTCGTGGGCAACTGCCCTACGTGGTGGGGTAAGGACTTTCGCGGCTATGTGACTCGGATTGACGAGGCGGGCAAGTACACCCACGAAGAAGCCGAACGCATCTGCAAGCGCGATACCGACAAGATGTGGCCGTGCAGCATGATCGACCCGCTGCGTCGACCGACTATCGACTTCCAGCATTTGCCACCCGACGACGAACGTATCGCCGCAATCGCCGCCATCGCCGCCAAGTCGACGAAGCGGGCGGCTACAAGCACCCTTCGAGAGTAGCGTAGTGCTTTCGGATTACGCCGGTTTGCGTCATAACGTTCGATCTCAGCACTGCCGTGCAACGAGCAAACTGCTCCTGGTACCCCGTCAAGTCATCGTCATCCAATAGCTCCCGAAGGTTATCAGCAAAATCTGGATGCTTGTCCGGCCCGTCGGTACTCTCTTTCACTGCCTTTTGTAGGAGCACCAGGTGTTCGCGAATCGCCAAAAACGCAACTACGCCCTCTCCAGACTGAATCTCATGAACTGGTGCCGCGTCAAAAGCAGAGATGATGCGATCCAATCTCCACGACGGAAACTTAGTGAATAGGGCGTCACGCGGGTCGCTCGTCCACATCAGGTTATGAACCTCGTTCACTCGTCGCATAGCCGCTTCGGCAATAGCGACAATAGCCGCCCGCCGATTTCTATCGGAGTGATCCATCTGCATCCGAGTCACGTAAACGGCCCCCAAGATCGCGGCAATTGACCCGACAGCCTGAACCCAACTGGAAAGGGATTTGCCTGCGTCCCCCATTTCGGCTTCCAGCTTCATGCCGAGGTAGACGGCGAGTATGAGAGTCGCTGCAACTATCAAGACAACACCCAACGCCTTCGCGAGATCCTTAAACGCGTCCATTCAATCCCCGAGTTTGCTTTTCTGGAATCCTAGCATGAGCCATGACGCCCCTCCACCGGCGCGCGAGCGCCCTATCCTTTTCAGCGCGCCGATGGTGCGCGCAATCCTCGACGGCTCGAAGACGCAGACGCGGCGAATGATGAAGCCGCAGACGGTCTACGGAGACGTGTGCGGCATCTTCCCGTCGTGGTATCTGCCTACCGGCCCAGACAGTGGAACGCTCTGGCCTAACGGCAAAGAGCAGATCCTTGCGATGTGCCCTTGCGGGCAACCCGGCGATCGCTTATGGGTGCGCGAGACATGGCGGCCGCAAGTGTCGCACTCGCGTGGCATCAACGCCTGTGACTACGACGATATCTGGGTCGACTACGTCGCGGGTGGCGACGGTCAGTTCCTCTCTGGCCACGACATTCCTGCGGGCTAGTACATGCCGCAATCCGCAATCAAGGGCAACAGCGTGCCGTCGCTTCACATGCCGCGCTGGGCTTCGCGCATAACTCTCGAAATCACCGGCGTCCGCGTCGAGCGACTGCAGGCCATCAGCTACGACGACGCCCGTGCTGAAGGGTGGGGCCCTATGGCCGATGACGGCAAGAACCCGAACCCGCTCGATCCGAAATCGTGGTTCCTCAACCTGTGGAGCCAGATCAACGGCCCTGGCTCGTGGAACGCCACCCCGTGGGTGTGGGTTGTTGAATTCAAGCGCATCGGCGACCTAACCCGACGACGTTAGTTTGCCGGGGCGTTAGCTCGTGCTTCCCATTCGTCCCAAAAGAAAATTTCGTTCTTCACGAATTCGATTGTTGCCTCAAATGCTTCCGCCTTACCCGCATAAACCGCGCTTGACGGCCCAATGCTCCTCCAAGCCCCTGTCCCGACGCGGCGAACTTGCGGTGAAATCCCAATGCCATGCGCTGACAAGCCCACTTCGATGTAGTGCACCTCGAATTGCTTCTCGTTGCACGTGAACGAATCTAGTTTCGGCATTTTCAGTCTCTTTGTATAGGAAACCTAACATGATAGCGCCGACTCGCCCCATCATGCGATACCACGGCGGCAAATGGCGTTTGGCCGACTGGATCATCGCCCAGTTTCCACAGCACAAGGTCTATGTCGAGCCGTTCGGTGGTGCCGCTTCGGTCCTCATGAAGAAGCCGCGCAGCCATGGCGAGGTCTACAACGATCTTGACGGTGACATGGTGAACGTCATGCGCGTTCTCAAGGACTCGACGACCCGTGAAGCGCTTGCCGAGGTACTCGCGTTCACGCCTTACGCCCGTGAAGAGTTCGACATCGCATGGGAAATTACAGATGAACCGGTCGAGCGCGCGCGGCGCACATTCATCCGCGCCGAAATGGGTTTCGGCTCCGCCGGGGCCACGAAGGGCACCACAGGCTTTCGCATCGACTCGAAGCGCAACTACGGAACGGCGATGCAGGTTTGGTCACAAGTCCCGGACGGGCTGCGCGCGTTTGGTCTGCGGTTGCAGGGCGTTCTCATCGAGAACCGGCCAGCGCTTCAGGTACTACGCGATCACGACACACCGCACACGCTTTTCTACGTGGATCCGCCTTACGTACACGGCACGCGGAAGATGGCGTCCGCCTGCTACCGCCACGAGATGGACGACAAGCAGCATGTCGCCTTGCTCGACGCTTTACTCGAGCTGGATCGCATGGTGATCCTGAGCGGCTATCCGCACCAAGCCTATGACGAACGGCTCGCTGGTTGGCGAAGAGTCGAATCCAAGGCTCAGATTGCGGCCAATCGCGGTTCCGGCGCGCGCACCGAGGTGCTTTGGCTTTCGCCGAACGTGCCACATGCCGACCTGCTTATGGAGGTGGCATGACCACCCATCGGGGCATGGCCGAAGCACTGACCGATTCAGCAGGCGACCAGCCGGTGATCGATCGCCGGCCTAACCTCTTCGCGAAGCGCACCTTGTATCTCGTCGAGCGACTCGGACTTCGCCAGCTTCATCTCGCGCGTGCCAAACGGCTCGATCAGCTCGACGCCATCAAACGGCGTGACCTTGATCGTCACGTCCCAAGTAGCAGCGCTATCGACGATCTCAATGTCGACGGTGCACTCGCGATACACGGAGTTGAGAGATGGCATGTGGGGGGGGCGACGTCCGAGAGTGGCCGAGCAACCATGATAGTACGAACGAAATACCGCGGGTCACCGCGAGAGATTGGGGAATCGGGATATGAACGACTACCTCTCCATGCAGGAGCTGGCCGACCTCATCGGCTGCAAGCCGAACCAGCGTTCGGCAATGATGAAGTGGCTCGACGCCAACCGCTGGCGGTACGTGGTCGACAGCCATGGGCAGCCGAAAGTGGCGCGCGCCTACCGCGACAAGAAAATGGGCATCACTGAGAACAACAGCAGCACTAACAAATATGACGCAACGCCGAACCTCCAAGCCTTCGCGTAAGAGCAGCCCCCCCTGTCACCGACGAGCCCACCGGTACCCCGCGCCTTTACAAGAGGTTCGGCGTCCGAAAGGTCACCTTCTGGTACAAATACCCGGACGGGCGCCGGGAAACAATCGCGAGCGCGCCGCGTGGTGACCGGGCAGAAATCGCGCGCGCCGCGGCGGTGAGTCAGCGCCGCGCGATGGACATCATTGCAGGGCAGATCATCGCTGATTCGGTTGGCGACATGATCGACCGCTTCCGCACCGAGATCGACCCCACTCATTACGCCGACCAGTCGAAGGCCGGTATCGCCGTGCGCAAAGGGACATATGAACGGCTCACGGCATTCTTCGGACGCATGCAGCCCGCAGCGTTGGAGCCAGTCCACGGCTATCAGTATCTCGACGCACGAGCAAGGTCCGGCGCCCCTAAGGGGGCGAACAAGGAAATGGCCCTCATGTCGACGATCTGCAACTACGGGATTCGCTGGGGGCTGATCCGCGTCCACCCGTTCCGTAACCTCATGTTGAACAAAGCCGACACCGTCGTCCGCGACGTCGTGCGCAGCCAGGTGATTCGTTTCTACCTGTGGTCGGTAAAGCAGGAGCAGGCCTTTCGTACGATGGGTGTGGCCGGCATGTTCACGTACTTGACCGGCTTCCGCGCCGCAGAGGTGCGCCCGTATCACATGTCAGGGCTGAGCGACGACGGCGTGATGGTCGTCAGCGCGAAGCGGAAGATGGGCGAATCGGAAACTCGCAAATTGAGGAAATGGTCCCCACGCCTTCGCGTGGTTGTCGAGCGCGCGAAGCGCGGACGAAAAGTCGCGAGCGTGTTTCTGTTCCCGAATCGCAGGGGACGGCCGTACACGAAGAGCGGCTGGAACTCGGTTTGGCAGGACGCGATGTACACGTACATCGGCGAGAAGGACGCCGCGATCGCCGAAGAATTCGAGGCGAAGAAGGCGCGCGAGGCAGCTCAGCGAAGAGGCGAAGCTGTGGCCGACTTGGAACTTCAACTCACGAAGCATCCGGAGTACTTTTCGTTGCTCGACATCCGCCCCGCTGCCATCACCTCGAAGCTAGAACAGCGCGCTGCAGATGCGTACGATTTCGCCGCTCACACGAGCCCATCGACGACACATCGACACTACGATCGACGCAAGACAAAGGTCGCTGACGCTACAGAGTGAATTCCGAATTTGGGATTTTCGTTCCGAATTTCGCTTAGTGGAACGTAAGGTGCGCGTGTAACGCTTTGAACTACAAGGGAATTTTGGGGTGACCGATGGGACTCGAACCCACGACGACTGGAATCACAATCCAGGACTCTACCAACTGAGCTACGGCCACCGCCGTGATCAGCGCCTTGACTTGCTCGCTGAACAGAAACAAGATTATAGCGACGTTTTTATCGCGTTGCCAACACTTTTTTCACTTCTTCGAAATATTTCTTCTCTTCCGTGCGCGTTCGATGCGCAACATCGTCATCTCGCGCGGCGAACGCTCGGCGCCGGAGGCTGCCGTTTCGGCGTCGATGGCAAGCCGTCCGTGAAGACGGCGCCAATCAACGCGTCGCACGGACCTGATCATGCCGCAGCCATCGACGCCGCATCCTCATGCTCACTGAAAGCCCCAGCACGGAGTTGCGCCCGCGCTTCTTCGAATGCGCTTACGCCGGCCTTGAGGCGCTTCGGATCCGATAGCACGCGACGCCAACCGCGTGCGCCCGGCACGCCACGATACAGTCCGAGCGCGTGACGTGTGATCGCACCGAGATATTGACCGCGCTCGACCTGCGACGCCGCGTATTCGATCAGTGCGTCCTCAACCGCTTCACGAGACTTCACCGGCGCCGTGTCACCGTAAAAACGCGCGTCCACCTCCGCGAGCACATACGGATTGTGATATGCCTCGCGCCCCAGCATCACGCCGTCCACATGCTGAAGATGCAGTTCAACCTCATCGAGCGTCTTCACGCCACCGTTAATCAGAATCTCGAGGTGAGGGAATACTTGTTTGAGCCGATACGCGTAGTCGTATTTCAGCGGTGGAATCTCGCGATTTTCTTTCGGACTCAACCCTTTCAGGATCGCATTGCGCGCATGCACGATAAAGGTTGAACATCCGGCCTCAGCAATTTTGCCAACGAAGTCTTCCACGAACGAGAACGACTCGACGTCGTCGATACCAATGCGATGCTTGACCGTCACCGGCACCTGCACCACGTCGCGCATCGCCTTGACACAATCCGCTACCAAACCCGGCTCCGCCATCAGGCAAGCGCCGAACGCCCCCCGCTGCACACGCTCCGACGGACAACCGCAGTTGAGGTTGATCTCATCGTACCCCCACTGCTCGCCCAGTTTGGCCGCGCGCGCCAGGTCCTGCGGCTCACTGCCGCCCAGTTGCAACGCAACCGGATGCTCTACCGCATCGAAGTCGAGATGACGGGCAACATCGCCATGCAGCAGGGCGCCGGTCGTCACCATCTCGGTGTATAGCCAGGTATGACGTGAAAGCTGACGATGGAAGACCCGGCAATGGCGGTCCGTCCAATCCATCATCGGCGCCACACTGACGCGGCGGGCAGGCAAAGTCATGCAAATTCCTCAGATACTACAAACGCCGTCTCGCCAACGCATCCACAACCGGTCAGCACAGACCCGTTGGGCGATTAGAGACGGCGTCGTTTGATATACGAAACCCAAAGTATACGTCATGCCATCCTCGACCGCCGAAGCCGGGGGACCGAGACCACGGCTCGGCGCGCCCACAGGACGAGCACCCTCAGGACGAGCACCGGACAGTTTCTCAGCACGACATGTCGACGCGCCGGGAGTACACTCTCGGCTTGCGTCGATAACAAATTAACTAATACCGCCCAAGGAGATGCCCGCATGACACCGAAGGACCTCTTGCAGGCACTTATCGTGGTACTCGCCTGGGGCGTGAACTTCGTTGTCATCAAGGTCGGCCTGCACGGGGTGCCGCCCATGCTCCTGGGCGCACTGCGATTTCTGCTCGCCGCCTTCCCCGCCGTGTTCTTCGTCAAGCGCCCCCAAGTGCCACTGAAATGGCTCATCGCCTACGGCGCGACGATTTCGTTCGGACAATTCGCGCTGCTCTTTACCGCGATGTACGTGGGCATGCCCGCCGGACTGGCGTCGCTGGTGCTGCAAGCACAAGCCTTCTTCACGTTGGGGCTAGCCGTGATGTGCCTCGGCGAGCGCTTCCGCGCGCAAAACATCGTCGGTCTGTTGATCGCAGCGGCAGGTCTGACCGTCATTGGCATGCAGGGCGGCGGCGACATGACGCTGATCGGCTTCGTGCTGACGTTGTGCGCTTCGCTTAGCTGGGCGACGGGCAACATCGTCACGAAAAAGATCGGCAACGTCGATCTGGTCGGGCTCGTTGTCTGGGCCAGCCTGATTCCCCCAATTCCCTTTGCATTGCTGTCCTACTGGTTCGAAGGCCCGCAACAGATTGCCGCCTCGCTCTCGCACATCCCCGCATCCTCGGTCTTCGCGATTGCCTATCTCGCGTTCATCGCAACACTCGTTGGCTACTCGCTCTGGGGACGCTTGATGACACGCTACCCCGCCAGTCAGGTCGCGCCATTTTCATTGCTCGTGCCCATCATCGGTCTGGCATCCGCCGCCCTGCTGCTCGACGAACAACTCACTTCGGCGCAAATCGCCGGGGCCGCGCTCGTCATGGCAGGCCTCGTCATCAACGTTTTCGGCGCGCGCATCAAGCAACGTCTGCTGCCTTCGGCGCGTTAAACCGGCATGTGAGCCTGTATTTGAGCCTGCGTGCGGCCCTGCATTTAGGCCTGCATTTGGGCCTGCATTTGGGCCTGCATTTGGGCCTACAAATCCGACGCCGGAAGCATGGACCAGCGCAGCAGCGTCGCCACCGCTTTACCCCCAGTCTTGCGTCGCGATGAACGACGGACTAGTGCCGGTCTGACGCCGAAACATCGCAATGAAGGCGGACGGCGTGCTGTATCCCAAATCGTCCGCAATACGCTGCACCGGCTTCCCCTCTTCGATCTGCGACAACGCGATCACGAGTTTGAGTCGCTGCCGCCACTCGTTGAACGATATCCCCATGCTCGACTGAAAGCGCCGCGACACAGTGCGTTCGGTTGCGCCCAGACTTTCTGCCCAGTCGGCAAGCGAGCGCCGGTCGCTCGGGTGGCTTTGCAGCGCGTCCGTGATCGGCCGCACCAGCGGATCGTCCGACAAGGGCAAATAACTGTCGCGGCGCGGCGCCTTGCGCAGCTGATCCATCAGCACTCGTGCGAGACGCAAATCGTCTTCGCCCTGCGGCGTCATCACGTCACGAGACAGAAAGTCCGCAAAGATCGCACGGATCAACGGGCTGAGCGCCAACGTACACGCCGTCTCCGGCATGTCGCGACACCAGTCGCGATCGATGTAGATCGTGACGAACCTGACGCTCTGCCGATTGTGACAACGATGAGACGCCTGCGCCGGTATCCAGGTCGCGTAGTGCGGCGGCGAAAGAAAGTGCTTCCCCTCCACAATCACCTCCATCACCCCGGTCAGCGCAAACCCGACTTTTCCCCATGGCTGGCATCTTGGCTCGAACACCTGCCCGCCCTCGAAGGTCGCAGTCCGGAACGTCAAAGGCGCCGGGTCTGGCAACACACCGCTCAGCTGACTCCAGGCCGCTTGTCGGTCCTGTCCGGTTTGATCCATGTTTGTCTGAAAGTCGTTATATAACGAAAAAAAGATATTCGCTATTCTAGCCTCACTGTGCCATTTCGCATTTGAGGCTTTCGAATGAATCCCGGTTATCTCTTTCTGTGCCTGCTGGCCGTGAGCATCTGGGCGGGCAACGCGATCGTCGGCAAGCTCGCGGCCGGCGCGATTCCGCCCGGCACCATTGCGTTCGACAGGTGGTTGATTGCTTTTCTCGTTCTGACGCCTTTCGTCGCGAAGCGTGTCTGGCAATATCGCGCGACGATCCGTACGCAACTTCCCCGGCTCGCGCTGCTCGGCCTGCTTGGCATGGCCACCTGCCAGGGCCTCGCGTACTACGCTGCGAGCTTCACCTCGGCCACGAACATCGGGATTCTGTTGTCGCTCGTGCCGCTGCTCACGCTCCTGATCGGTGTCGCACTGTTTCGCGACCTGCCGTCACGACGCGCCATGCTGGGCGTCGCCATCTCGTTCGCGGGCATTGTGCTTGTCATCGGCAAAGGAGATCCCCGCGCGCTGCTATCGCAGGGTGTCGGACGCGGCGACGCCATGATGCTGGTCGCGGCACTGTCCGTCGCGGCGTACGGCGTGCTGCTCAAGCGCTGGGCGAGTGCATTGCCGACGTTCACGTCGATTTACGTGCAAATGGCGTTCGCGTTGATTTTTCTGTTGCCGGGAATGTTGCTCGAACCGGCGATGACATATTCCGCGTCGAACATTGCGATGGTGCTTTACGCGGCGATTCCGGGATCGATCGTGGCGCCCTATGCCTGGATGCTGTCGGTGAGCCACCTGGGCGCGAACCGCGCGAGCATCTTCATGAACCTCATACCAATCGCCACCGCATTGGCCGCAGCGCTGCTGCTGCGCGAGACGTTGCATGGCTATCACCTGGTCGGCGGCGGGCTGACGATTTTCGGCGTGGCACTGAGTCAGACGCGCACACGCCACATGCCGCAACGTCCGGCCGTGGCGCCCGCCGAGGGATGAGAACTTTCACCTGAACTTTCACCGATACCCATCAGCGACAGGAGTAACCATGCAGCACGTCATCGTGAAGTTATCCGAAGGCCGTAGCGAACATCAGAAGCAGGATCTGGCCGATAGAATCACCGAGACATTGCAGGCGGTGCTGGGCGTCGAAGCCAATGCGATATCCATTGCGGTGCAGGATGTGTCGCCCATGCTCTGGTACGACGCCGTCTATCGCCCCGAGATCGAGGAAAAGAAGGGCTACCTTTATAAGAAGCCGGGATACTGCCCGCGTTAGGGGGCAGCCTTTGCCGTTGCGAGACGCATGTGCAATATCGGGAATGGACGCCCCTGCGCGTCGATTTCCGAGCGGCCGATCACTTCGAATCCCTCGCGCCGGTAAAAGGCCAGCGCCTGCGGATTCTGCTCGTTGACGTCGACACTCGTGCAATCGAGCTCGCGCACGGCGTAAGCCAGCAGTGCAGCGCCGATCCCCTGGCGTCGCGCTTCGGGCGCCACGAACAACATCTCCACATTGCCCGGCGACACCCCGAGGAACCCGCGAATGACGCCAGCGTCGTCGCGGAATACGCGCAACGTCACCGCATGCAGATAGTCATCGCGAATGCGCGGACGCAGCCAGGCAATATCGTCGTCGCTCAGGAAGTCGTGCGTTGCACGCACGGAGGCCTCCCAAAGTTCGGTGATGGCGTCGAATTCGTTTTCATGCGCGATAAAGATGCCGGACATGCAGACCTCATGGCTGGAGATTGATGGTTTGCACACCTTTGCACACCATCAACGACTTTCACCACATTGAGCAGTGACAGAAACGCAAAAAGCCTGATTTCTCGGAGAAATCAGGCTTTCGAATTTGGTTGCGGGGACAGGATTTGAACCTGTGACCTTCGGGTTATGAGCCCGACGAGCTGCCAGACTGCTCCACCCCGCGTCTGAAGAATTAGATTATATGACAATTGCCATCGCAGTGCAACATGGCAGGCCGAATATTTTCCCGGCGCGCCTTCGCTTGTCGAAGGAAACCGCCATGCGGCTCAACGGCTCGCCCGGACACGCGGGTTATCCCGGCACCCAGTGTGCGTCGCCGCACAGCGCGCGTTGCCGATGATACACTCGCAGCAACCATGAACCGACGTCCTCCCATCCAATTCTGTTCCGCCTGCGGCCATCCGGTCGAGCTGCGCATTCCGCCCGGTGACAACCGAGAACGGCATGTGTGCACCCATTGCGGCACCATCCACTATCAGAACCCGCGCAACGTGCTCGGCACGGTGCCCGTCTGGGGCGATCAGGTGTTGCTTTGCAAGCGCGCCATCGAGCCGCGGCTGGGGTACTGGACACTGCCGGCCGGATTCATGGAAATCGGGGAGACGACGTCGCAAGCCGCCGCACGCGAAACATTGGAAGAAGCCGGCGCCATCGTGGATGTCGGCGCACTGTTCTCGCTGCTCAATGTGCCGCACGTCAATCAGGTCCACATCTTCTATCTGGCACAAATGCGAGAGCCGCAATTTGCCGCCGGCGAAGAGAGTCTCGAAGTGGCTCTGTTCTCGGAAGACGAAATTCCATGGGACGACATTGCGTTCCCGACCGTTGCCAAGACGCTGCGATATTTTTTCGAAGATCGCCGTGCAGGCGCGTTCGGCGTTCACCTCGAAACCTCCACGCCCGACGCCGCGGTGCCAGGCGCGCCTGTCCCGTCGTTGCCCGTCCACACGGCGCACACCGAGGACATTCTCACGCCGATGCTGCGTGTCTGAACGCGTGGGCGCTCGCGTCGCCATGCGCATCGACCTCGTCGCGTTCCCCGGTATTACCGGTATTGCCGTGAAGTCGGCGCAAATCCCGCCACGCTAACGTCGCCATGGTCGTCTGGCTCGAAGCAAACGATCCCTTCCCCTCGGTTGACGAGGCACTCGACGCGTCGAGCGACGCGCCCGGGTTGCTCGCCGCCGGACTCGACCTCTCGCCGCAACGACTGCTCGCCGCTTATCGGCAAGGCATCTTCCCCTGGTACTCGCAAGGCCAGCCGGTGCTCTGGTGGAGTCCCGATCCGCGTATGGTGCTGCGCTCCGAGAACTTCGTCGTCAGCCACAACTTCCGCAAACTACTGCGCCGCGTGATTCGGGAAGACGCCTGGGAAATTCGCCTCAATGCCGATTTCCCCGCCGTCATGCGCGAGTGCGCGCAGGCACCGCGCCGGGGGCAGGACGGCACATGGATCACCCCCGCCATCGTCGCTGCCTACCGAGCCCTTCACGACGCCGGTCTCGCACACAGCGTGGAGACGTTCTACGAAGGGGAGCGCGTCGGCGGTCTTTATGGCGTGGCGCTCGGGCGCATGTTTTACGGCGAATCGATGTTTGCCAAGCGCACCGACGCCTCCAAAATTGCGCTCGCGGCGCTCGTCGCGTTTGCACGCACGCACGCAATAGAGGTGATAGACTGCCAGCAAAGTACCGCTCACCTGGCGTCACTTGGCGGGGGCGAAATTCCCCGCGAGACCTTTCTGGCGCACGTGAAAAAGGCGGTCATGGCCCCCGCGCCGGTCTGGCGTCTGGACAAGCAGACGCTCAGCGCACTGGCCTACGGTAACGCAGCAGACAAGGCTCACGAGGTTTCGCAGTGACCCATCCGAACGAACTGCCGCTCTCTCCGCTGTCCGCCCTTCAGTTCTACGCAACGGCGCCCTATCCCTGCAGCTATCTGGACAACCACACGGCACGCTCGCAGGTCGCCACGCCCAGCCACCTGATCAATTCGGACGTCTACAGCGAACTCGTGCGCTCCGGGTTTCGCCGCAGCGGCGTATTCACGTACCGTCCCTATTGCGACGGCTGCCGGGCCTGCGTTCCGGTGCGCGTGCCGATCGAGCGCTTCGTCCCCAACCGCACACAGCGACGTATCTGGAAGCGCCACGCGTCGCTCGCCGTAAACGTCTCGGGCCTGCATTACACCGAAGAGCACTATCAGCTCTACATGCGCTATCAGTCGCGGCGCCACGCGGGCGGCGGCATGGATCACGACAGTCGCGAACAGTACGAGCAGTTCCTGCTGCAAAGTCGTGTGAACTCGCGCCTCGTGGAGTTTCGCGAGCCGCCGGGGCATCAAGGCGCAGGCACGCTTCGCATGATCAGCATGGTCGACATCCTCAGCGACGGTCTGTCATCGGTCTACACGTTCTTCGATCCGGATGTCGAAGGGGCGTCCTACGGCACGTACAACATTCTTTGGCAGGTCGAGCAGGCGCGCGCACTCGGCTTGCCGCACGTCTACCTCGGCTACTGGATCCAGCAAAGCCGCAAGATGGTCTACAAGGCGAATTTCCGCCCGTTGCAGGGCCTGATCGACGGCCAATGGCAGGACATGCCCGAGGCCATGCTCGATACCGCCGGTCAGGCACCTCAGCCGTAGTCACGGCGCACTGTCGAGCGTACGAACCGCCGACAGTGCGCATCGCGTTCATCTGCACGCTAAACATCCCGCGAACGAGAGTACGCAGAGCGTAGAAAAAGACACGCTCCGGCCCCGGGATACCGGTAAAATGGCGACTTTCCGATTCTGCCGAACCCGACATCGTGCTTGCGCCTCTCTACCCTCTGGCTCGCCGCGCCCTGTTCTGTCTTGATGCCGAACAAGCCCACCACCTGACACTGGCCACGCTGCGCGGCGCCGCCTCGCTCGGTCTGGCCGGTCTCGTCGGTCAGACGCTGCCCGAAGATCCGCGCACGGTCATGGGCATCCGCTTCCCGAATCCGGTCGGTCTCGCAGCGGGTCTGGACAAGGACGGCAGCTGCATCGACGGCCTCGCAGCGCTTGGCTTCGGTTTCGTGGAAGTGGGAACGGTCACGCCGCGCCCGCAGACCGGCAATCCGAAACCGCGCATTTTCCGTCTGCCGCAAGCCGAAGCGATCATCAACCGGATGGGCTTTAACAACGGCGGCGTGGAGCAGTTCCTGCAAAACGTGCAATCGGCCCGCTACAAAGGGCCGCTGGGCCTGAACATCGGCAAGAACGCCGACACGCCGATCGAGCGCGCGGTCGACGACTACCTGATCTGCCTCGAAAAGGTCTACCCGTACGCCACGTACGTGACGGTCAACATCTCGTCCCCCAATACCAAGAACCTGCGTCAACTGCAGGGCGGCGACGAGCTCGACGCCCTGCTCGGCAAGCTCAAGGACAAGCAGCGTGCGCTGTCCGATCGCCATGGCAAATACGTACCGATCGCGCTGAAGATCGCACCGGATCTCGACGACGAACAGATCAAGGTGATCGCCGGCACGCTCACGCGTCACGGGTTCGATGGGGTGATCGCCACGAACACCACGCTCTCGCGTGAAGCCGTTGCCGGCCTGCCCTACGCCAGCGAAACCGGGGGCCTGTCGGGACGCCCGGTGTTCGATGCGTCGAACCGCGTGATTCGCGCGCTCGCCACCGAGCTGGGCGGCGCCCTGCCGATCATCGGCGTAGGCGGCATCCTCTCGGGTGCCGACGCGCAGGCCAAGCTCGATGCCGGCGCCAGTCTGGTCCAGGTGTACAGCGGCCTGATTTACCGCGGCCCCGAGCTGGTGCGAGAATGCGTGCAAGCGCTGCGCAAGGTCTGACCGATCCGGCGCCGCGTCCCATTCATCGACACAGGGAAAAACCAGACATCATGAAATCCTGGCTCAAGACGCTCTGCCTCGTTCCGCTGGCTGCCGCCGCACTGATCGGCACCTCCCCCGCCCGCGCGGCCGACCTGCTCGACACCGTGAAGTCTGCGGGCGTCCTGAAGATCGGCATCGAAGGCACCTACCCGCCGTTCAACTATCGCGACAAGTCCGGACAGCTCGACGGCTTTGACGTCGATGTCGCCAAGGCCGTCGTCCAACGCCTCGGCGTGAAGCCGCAGTTCGTCACCACCGAATGGAGCGGCATCATCGGCGGGCTTCAGGCCGGCAAGTTCGACGTCATCGTCAATCAGGTCGCCATCACCGACGAGCGCAAGAAGTCGCTCGACTTCAGTGAGCCGTACACATATTCGGCGGCGCAATTGATTCGTCGCAAGGACGACAAGCGCGAGTTCAAGACGCTCGACGCGCTCAAGGGCCACAAGCTTGGCGTGAGCCTGGGTAGCAACTACGACAAGATGGCCAAGGCCGTGCCGGGGATCGACGTGCGGACCTATCCGGGCGCACCCGAATATCTCGCCGACCTCGCCGCCGGCCGTGTCGACGCGGCGCTCAACGACCAGTTGATGATGGCGTACCTGCTTGAAAATGCGAAGCTGCCGCTCGAAGCCGGGGCAGTGCTTCCCGGCACCAATCAGGCGGTCGGCATTCCGTTCCGCAAGGGCAACCCGAAGTTCGCCAAGGCCATCGACGACGCACTGACGGGCATGAAGCAGGACGGCTCGCTCGCCAAGCTCGCGCAGAAGTGGTTCGGCAAGGACACGTCCAAGCCCGCGCAGTAAATACGCAAGCCGCGTAACGACGTGCTTCGCGTACCGGCCGCACGACTTCATGCAGGTCGCACGGCATCGGGTCGCGAAGCCGTCACCCCGGCCGGCATCTCGCCCATTTCGCGGATGCCGGCCGTCGTCTTTCTGCTTCACGACACTTCATCAGACATCCCCCCATGAATCCATTCGAACTTGCTGCCCAGTCCTTGCCAGTGCTGTTGCAGGGCACCGTGCTCACGATCAAGTTTGCCTTGATGTCGATGGTGTTCGGCCTGGCGATCGGCATTGTTGTCGCGGTCATGGGCATCGGCAAGGTGCGAGTGCTGCGCGCCATTGCGCGGGCCTACGTCAGCATCATGCGCGGGACCCCGCTGCTGGTGCAGATCTTCGTGGTCTATTACGGCCTGCCCGGGATCGGCATTTCGCTCGAACCCACACCAGCCGGCGTGCTCACGCTCAGCCTGAACGTCGGCGCCTATTTGTCCGAGAGCATGCGTGGCGCGCTCGAAGGCATGCCGCGCGGCCAGTGGCTGGCCGCGTACAGCCTGGGGTTGTCGTACTGGCAAACGTTGCGTTACATCATTGCGCCGCAGGCGCTGCGAATCGCCGTGCCAAGCCTTGGCAACAGCCTGATCAGCCTCATCAAGGACACGTCGCTCGTCTCGGTCATCACGGTAACGGAGCTGTTGCGCTCTGCACAGGAGGTGATCGCCTCGACGTATCAGCCCTTGCCGCTGTACCTCGCGTGTGCGGCCATTTACTGGGTCCTGTCGACAGGATTGTCAGCGCTGCAACGACGTATCGAAAAGCGCCTCGCGTTGCCCGCGCGCACCTGAGCGCCGCCGAGGGATCATGAAGACGGTTTAGACCGCCAAGACAGCTAAGGCAGCTACGCTGCGGACGCAAAAAAAGCTGGCGCTCCGAAGGGAGGCCAGCTTTTTTCATTCGACGGGGCGACCTGGGCGACCGATGCGTCAGGCACACCCGCCGGACGCATGAATTATCGCGGTGCGCGACGCTCACGATACATGGCACGGAACGTCTTACCGCTCGGTGCCGGCATCTCTCGCGTATCGGTCCAGCCGCCGGCAAAGGGGAGCTTCGAGATACTGCCGCGATCGCGCCCCATGCGCTTGAGTGCCCACGAGCCAAGGCCGGAGAGCGCCGCGTACAGTCGCGGACGTCGAGCGGCAAATGCCCACGCGGCCAATGCCGCACGCTCCTGCCATGGCCGCAGCCCCCGATCCACCTGACGCTCGCGCAGCTTGCGCAGCAAGTCGGAAATAGGAATTCCCACCGGGCATACGCGATTGCACTCACCGCACAACGTGGCGGCCTGCGGCAGATCAAGCGTCTTCTCCAACCCCACATAGCTTGGGGTGAGAACCGAGCCCATTGGCCCCGGATACACCCACCCATACGCATGCCCGCCGATCTTCTGGTACACCGGGCAGTGGTTCATGCAGGCACCGCAACGAATGCAACGCAGCATCTCCTGGAACGCGCCGCCAATGAGGCCCGAGCGGCCACCATCGACCAGCACGAAATACATGTGATCGGGACCGTCGACTTCCCCTTCGGCGCGAGTGCCGGTGAGCAGCGAGAAATAGTTCGACGTGCCCTGCCCCGTCGCCGAGCGCGGCAGCAAACGCATGGCCGTGGCCAGATCTTCGAGCGTGGGCAATACTTTCTCGATGCCCGTCACCGCCACGTGCACGCGCGGCATGATCGTGCACATGCCCTCGTTGCCTTCGTTGGTCACCACCGCGACCGACCCCGTCTCGGCCACGAGGAAGTTGCCCCCGGTCACCCCCATGTCGGCCGACAGGAATTGCGGGCGGAGCATCTCGCGCGCCTCGCGCGTCATCAACGGAATCTCCGTCAGACGCGGCTTCTGATGCACGCGCGCGAACAGGTCGGCGACCTCGTCCTTGTCCTTGTGCACGACCGGCGCAATGATGTGCGACGGCGGTTCGTTGTCATTGATCTGAAGAATGTACTCGCCAAGGTCCGTTTCCACGGACTGCACGCCCATGTCGGCGAGCACCTTGTTGAGTTGCAGTTCTTCGGTGACCATCGACTTCGACTTGATCACCTTCTTCACGTCGTGCTTGCGCGCAATCTCCGCGATGAGGCGTGCCGCGTCCTGCGTAGACTCGGCGAAGAGTACCGTCGCGCCGCGTCGGGTGGCTTCGCGCTCGAAGATCTCCAACCACACGTCGAGATTTTCGATGCCGCGATTGCGACGCTCCTTGAGCGCCTCGCGCGTGGCCTCGAAGTCGATTTCCTCGATGGCGGCGGCGCGCGCCGTCACGAACTTGGTGGAGAGCTTCTTGAGGTTGGCCTGCAGGCGCTGGTCCGCGAGCTTCTGCCCGGCGCGCGCCTTGAATTGCATCGATTGAACTTGCATCGCAACTCACCAGAGGTGGGAACTGACCGGGCACGTGAAGTCGAGCACGTGCGCGGATCGAATGATCGGGAGAACCGCACGCATGGCGCCGCGCTTACGCATCGCCGGCGAGCACCTGTGCAATGTGGAGCACGCGCGTTTTGGTGTCGCCCGTGCGACGCAGACGCCCTTCGATGTTCAGCATGCAGCCCAGATCGCCGAGCACGACGGCCGGGGCGCCGCTTGCCGCGATATTGGCGCACTTCTCGTCGACGATGGCCGTCGAGATGTTGCCGTACTTCAGGGCAAACGTGCCGCCAAAGCCGCAACACGCCTGGCAGTCCTTCATCTCGGTCATCTTCACGCCCGGCATTTTGGCGAGCAGCGCGCGCGGTTGCGACTTGACGCCAAGCTCACGCAAGCCGGAGCATGAATCGTGATACGTCACTTCGCCGTTGTAGTCGCCGGGCACCGTGTCGATGTGCAGTACGTTGACCAGGAAGTCGGTGAGCTCGTACACCCGCGGGCGCAGGCGCTCGTAGCGCCCCATGAGTTCCGGATCATCGGCAAAGAGATCACCGTAATGCGCCTTGACCATGCCGCCGCACGACCCCGAGGGGACGACGACGTAATCAAAGGACTCGAATTCGTCGAGAAACTTCTGCGCGAGATCGCGGGCGATGGCCCGCTCGCCGGAGTTGTACCCCGGCTGGCCGCAGCAGGTCTGGGAATCGGGAATCACGACTTCGCAGCCGGCTGTCTCGAGCAGCTTGAGCGTGGAAAAGCCAATCTCCGGCCGCATCATGTCGATCAGACACGTGACAAACAGTCCGACGCGCATTGGGGGAATCCTCTTTTCGGGAATAATGCGCCATTATAAGTCGCTGGGCCGAACCGGCCCAGCGTGGATTCCCGCATATCGCGCGAGCGCTTACACCCGCGGCGACGGATGCTTGCTGTAGTAGCCCCAAGAGTTCGCACGCTCGGGTGGCGGGCGGCTCGCAGACCGGGAGGCGCCCGCCTCGGCTGTCGCGACCTGCCCGCCGCAAGCATGGGCGTCCTGCGCGGCGATGACCCGCTGCAAGTCCGCTCGCATGACATCGAATTTTTCGCTGAGACTGTCGAGGCGGTTTTCCACCCGATCGATTCGTCCGTCGAGACCGTCGAATCGGCTCTCGATGCCACCGATGCGATTGCTCAGCCGCATCTCCAGCGATGCGAACTGCCGGGCGGTGGTGCTCTCAAGCTGATCCAGCCGACGCATCGTGTCCTGCTGCCCGTCCTTGAGCACGCCCAGCGTGTCCCACATCATGTCGTCCAGACGTTGCGAAGCGCTCGCCTGAATCCCTTCCAGATAGGTTCTCATTTCCGTCTCCTCATTCCTCAACCATTGCTTTGTCGACTCCAGCATGCTTTCGGTCGCCTTCCAGCCGCGCTCGCGATCGAAGCCGCGAATGCTGCCCAGACTCACGATACGAATGAGCATCGTCACAGCGAATCCGATGACTGCGATCGCCAGGCCTACCTTCGCAAGCGCCAGTGCCGCAACAGTCGCTGCCGCCAGATACAGGCCACCCGAGAGCGAAAATCGTTTGCCATAGTGCTTCTTTTCAGGCCAGACCTGTTTGGAAGCAAGCCCCACCGACCGGCGCGCATCGGCAAGACACCGACTGGTCTGCGCGATAAGCGCCGAGCAGTCCGCCTTGACGCCGGCATACGCCGCCCGCTCGTCGGATGGGCTGGCATACGTGTCGCGCGCGAGATTCGCGGCGCGATCGCAAATTCGTTCGCAATGTCCAATCGCCTCCTCCTCCTTGATCAGCACTTCGTTCAAGCGCTCCAGAATTTCCCGGAACCGGCGGGCGGACGGCGTCAGTCGATCCGGATGACGAACGTCTAGCTGGTCACGCACCCGCGAGTACGCGCCGTGTTGTCCGATGGACGAGGGATAGCGCCAGCAGCCATCCCACAATCCGCCCTTCCAGTAGCCGGACGTTGCCTTCCTGTACGACTTGTCGAACGCCGCCCCCAAGTCCCCGATATCCTGGGTGCTCATCCCCAGACGCGACCTGGCGTTCGCGATGCTGGCGAACCTGCCGGCGATTTCCGCGCGTTTTTCGGCGATCGACAACTTCGTGCCGGTCTGACTGACGGCGTCGACTTGTACCCGCTTTTGCCTCACAGGCCATTTCGCAACCGCCGGTGCGTACACATACCCGAACATGCGCAACACCTCCGTTGAGACGCGCCGACCGCTCGCGCTACGACGAGTGACCGTCGCGTCGTTGATGAAGTACGGACGCATGCTAGCGGCCGCCGATTCCGGCCACTTTCGGTTTCGGCCCGCAGATACTGCGACTTCGACGCACCCTCTGTGGAAGTGACAACAATCCTCGGTTTTTCGCAGAACTCCTCTACGCAAGGGGTGCGAATTTTTCACCATATGATATAAAATCGACGCTATACGAAACTCGGCCCTACCTCATGAAAGACGACATCAGCCAAGGCGCGGAGTCGCGCACGTCCATTCAGGTAATCGAGCGCATGATGCGTCTGCTCGATGCGCTGGCCGGACATGCCGATCCCGTGAGTCTCAAGGAGTTGGCGCAAGCCACGGAACTCCATCCATCCACGGCACACCGGATCCTGAACGACATGGTGGCGTGCCGCTTCGTCGATCGCTGCGATCCGGGGACGTACCGTCTCGGCATGCGATTGCTTGAACTCGGCAATCTGGTCAAGGCCCGACTCTCCGTGCGTGACGCCGCACTCACGCCCATGCGAGGGCTGCATCGCATTACCGGGCAGACGGTCAATTTGTCGGTGCGTCAGGGCGACGAAATCGTCTATATCGAACGCGCCTACAGCGAACGCTCCGGCATGCAGGTCGTACGTGCCATCGGCGGCCACGCGCCGCTGCACCTCACATCGGTCGGCAAGTTGTTCCTCGCCGCCGACGAAGCGTCGCGCGTGCGCGCCTACGCCACCCGCACCGGTTTGTCGGGCCACACGCGCAACAGCATCACGGATTTGCAAAAACTCGAACGCGAACTGACGCATGTGCGCAAGTCGGGTTACGCGCGGGATAACGAAGAGCTCGAATTGGGTGTGCGGTGCATCGCTGCCGGCATCTACGACGACAGCGGCAAGCTTGTGGCCGGGCTTTCGCTTTCGGCCCCCGCCGATCGGTTGCAAGATGCCTGGCTCGCGAATCTGAACGAAACGGCACTGCAAATTTCGTCGTCGCTCGGGTTCCATGCGCCGAGCCCCGACGCCGGCGGCGGCATGTCGCACGTGGCAACGGCGGAGTGATCTGGCTGCGGGCAGCGGCCGTGGCGCGCTTATGCGGGCGGCTCGGCCTGGCCCCGTCGCCCGATGTCGCAGTACGCGCGGGCCACGCGCGAGGTGCGAAGCGCGTCGACGGTGAAAACAAAAAGGCGCTCCCTCGGGAGCGCCTTTCCATTTCCGCAGACCGCTGGGGCTACGGCAAAAGCATCACGAATTACAGCGCGTGTCCGTTGTTGGTCGCGACCTGCGCAGTCGGCGTGGTGCCTGCCGTGCGCTGCGGCGTCGTGCCGCCGCCTTCCATCAGCCACTTGCGAACGCGCGTTGCATCGGCAAAGCGCGAGTACTTGCCGGTCGAGTCCAGCAGAATCATGATCACCGGACGGCCGTCGACGTTGGCTTGCATCACGAGGCACTGACCCGCTTCGTTGATGTAGCCCGTCTTTTGCAGCCCGATCTCCCAGCCCGAATGACCAATGAGGTGGTTCGTGCTGACGTAATGCAATTCACGACGTCCGGTGTTCACGTCGTAATTGCTGTCCGTCGAGAAACGGCGAATCATCGGGTACTGGTACGCTGCCTTGACCATCTTCACGAGGTCCCGCGCACTCGACACGTTCTGGCTCGACAACCCGGTCGGGTCGTTGAAGTGCGTATCGTTCATGCCCAGTTGCTTGGCTTTCGCGTTCATCGCGGCGAGGAACGCCGGACGACCGCCCGGGAAGTAACGCGACAGGGCAGCCGCCGCGCGGTTCTCCGAGGACATCAGGGCAATGTGCAGCATGTCTTCGCGCGAGAGTCGCGATCCGACCGATAGACGCGAACCCGTGCCCTTCTCGTAGTCGCGATCTTCGTCCGTCACTTCCATGACATCGGTCATGGGAATGCCGGCATCGAGCGCCACCATGGCGGTCATCAACTTCGAGATCGACGCGATGGGCAGCACGGCTTGCGAGTTCTTGTCGAACAGCGATTCGCCGGTGCGCTCGTCAACGACATACGCGACCGACGAACGCAGCGCGAGCGCATCAGGCGTTTCATGCAGACCGAAAGCACGCCCCGTCGACAGACGCTCCGGCGCTTGCGGCGCAAAGTTGACGGTGCGATACGACGTCACCACACGACGCTTGCCGTTCTTGTAGACAACGCGTTTGACGGCCACCTTTTTCGCTGCGGGTCCGTCGTCGTCGACGGTCGCGAGCTTGCGCGCTTTGCCGCCGGCCTTGGCGCTCTTGACTTCACGAGCGGCAGACGCGGTGGCAGCGCCTTTGGCACCGGATTTGGAAGTGACGACGGCCTTCGTCGCCTTGGGGTTCGCGCACGCGCGTTTCTGAGCAGCCGTCTTGGCCGTCTTGGGCGAGCATTCGCTCGTCTTACCGGCGGCGTGAACGACGACCGGGGTACCGGCGGCGAGCGAGATCGCCACGACGGCAGCACCCCAGAGACGGGAGCGGCACAGACGCGCAAGGGTGGTGATCGCGTACATAGATTGGGAGTAGCGTGAGGTTGGCAGGCAACAAGTTTGGGAGAAGTTTAGTAACTTCCGAAAAAATAAGCAATATGAATGACTTAGCTGAAATACTTAAACCGGCATCTGGCAGTTTTGTGCAGCGCAACGCGGCGATTTGCACACTTGCCAACAATTGCCAAATAACGCCAACTCCCCCTGTTGCATCAGGTCAAAAAATGCGCCCACTCATCGAGGGGCGCACGCTCCGTGACGAGCCCGTTTTCCACGGCGTTCGGGTCGGCGTAACCCATTGCCATGCCGCACACCACCATCCGGGTCTCAGGCAAACGCAGTTCCGCAGCAATCACCTGATGAAACGTGGCAAACGCCGCCTGGGCGCAAGTGTCGAGCCCCCTGGCCCGTGCCGCCACCATCACGCTTTGCAGGAACATGCCGTAGTCCAGCCAGCTTCCCTGTTCGAGATGCCGGTCGATCGTGAAAAGCAGCCCGACCGGCGCGTCGAAGAACGTGAAGTTGCGTGCATGCTGACTGTGCATGCGCGCCTTGTCCGCGCGTCCGATGCCCAGCAGACCATACAAATCCCAGCCCACCTTGCGACGTCGGGCCTGGTACGGCTGCGTCCACTCGCGCGGGTAGTACGCGTATTCCTCCTGGTGCACTACACGCTGGGCCGGATCGTTGAAGGCTTCCAGCAAGCGCGTCGTCAACCGTTTCAGTGCTTCGCCGGTCAGTACGTAGGTCTGCCACGGCTGAATGTTGCTACCGGACGGTGCGCGCGAAGCGACCGAAAGTATTTCCGCCACGGTGGCTTGCGGCACCGGTGTCGGCAAATAGGCCCGGATCGAGCGTCGACTGCGAATCGCCTCGTCGACATATTCCACGCGCAACCCCGCGTTGTCGTTGACAGAGGCGGGATGCGTACTTTCCCCAGCCCCAGGGTGCACGTGCGACGTTGCCGCTGTGTCGTTGATCTGAAGCGCAGCGTCCGTACGGGATGGTGGGTGTTTCATGGACATCGACTCACAACGGAAAACCACGGAAAACCACTGCAAACGCATGGCGAAGCCACGCTTACGGGGCCGAGGAAGGTGGCGAGGGGGAGGATGACGACGCCGGCGCGCTCCCCGCCGCTCGCCGCTCGATGACAAGCGCGACGCCGAGGGCAGCCACGACCATACCGGCCGCGCTCAACGGCGAGAGCGTTTCCCCGAACAGCAGCCACGCCATGACGGCAGTCGTCGGTGGTGTGAGATACATCAGACTCGACACCTTGGTCGCCGCGCCATGGCGAATGAGAAGAAAGAGCAGCGAGATCGCGCCGATCGACAGGGCCAGCACCGACCACGCCAGCGCGCCGATCATTTCGGCGTTCCAGCGCACTTCCATCGTTTCCAGCGCCCATGCGGCGGGCAGCGTCACAACAAAGGCCGCGCCAAACTGTACGACCGTGCCCACACGCAAGTCGAATTGTGCGCAGTAGCGCTTCTGATACAGCGTCCCTGCGGTGATCGCGACCAGACTCAGGACGCATAACGCTATCGTCCCCGCCCCTACGCCGCGAACGCCCACCTTGTTCGCGACCACGAGTCCGACGCCAACAAACCCGCACAACAGGCCGAGCCACTGGCGCCGCGAAACCGGCTCACCGACGACGCGGGCAAAAAGTGCCGTCAACAACGGTTGAATGCCGACGATCAGCGCAGCCAGCCCCGCTGGCGCACCCTGCTTGATCGCCGCCCAGACGCCACCGAGATATACCGCCTGAATCAGAATGCCGGAGACGGCCAGATGCATGAGCAACGGCCAGTCGATACCACCGATACCACCGATACCATCGATACGCGCGGTGGGGACGGCGTTGCCGGCATCGCGGGCATTCATCCCGCGCCTCGGCCAGGGCGTGCGCGTTAGCAGCACAACTGGCAACATCACGACCAGCGTGCAACCGAAGCGCCAGGCAAGAAACGTCAGCGGTTCGGTGTTCGGCATGCCATATTTGGCGACGATGAAACCGGTGCTCCAGATCAGCACGAACCACCATGGCATGGTCGCGGCCCAGATGGCACCGCGCTCGTGCTTCGCTTCAGTTCTCATATTGACGGCGTTCGGGGCGGCTGGCGGCAGGGTTCTGTGCTCACTCATGCGAGGGCACCATCGGCATAGGCGCGAGATTCGCGACGCTGCGTCCGCGCAAACCGGCTCGCAAGACGGATTGTGGCGAAGTGCGCGGCAACCGTCTGATCGATATCCCGGCCATAGCCCCCCGCCATGGCGATGGCGACCGGCAGTCCGCGTTCGGCGCACGCCGTGAGCACACGTTGATCGCGTGCAAGCAAACCGTCATGAGAAAGGGCAAGCCGCCCGAGACGGTCGTTTTCCAACGGATCGGCGCCTGCCAGATAAATGACCAGCGACGGGTTGAACTGCGCGAAGAGGTCCGTCAGGGCTTGACCAAGCGCGATGAGGTATTCGTCATCGCCGCAGCCGTCCGGCAGTGCGACGTCGAGATCTCCGCTCGCCTTGTGGAACGGATAGTTGTGCTCGCCGTGCAGAGACAGTGTGAAAACGCTCGGGTCGCGCTCGAAAATGGCGGCGGTGCCATTCCCCTGGTGTACGTCGAGATCGATGATCGCCACACGCGTGCCCGGCCCGAGTTCGGCCTGCATGGCACGGGCCGCCACGGCGGCGTCGTTGAAAACACAGAAACCTTCACCGCGATCGGCGTACGCGTGATGGGTACCGCCTGCCAGGTTCGCCGCCACGCCATCGACAAGGGCTGCGCGGCACGCCGCCACTGTCGCGCCTGCCGAGCGGCGTGAGCGTTCCACCATCTGGGCAGACCACGGAAAACCAATGCTGCGTTGCTCTTTCGGATCCAACTCACCCGCACTCACGCGGGCCACGTATGACGGCGAATGGACCCGCACAAGCATGGCGTCATCGGCAGGTAATGCTTCAACCAACGCGACGTCCGGCAACTCGCGTGCGACGCGTTCTCGCAGGCGGGCGTACTTCTCCATGGGGAACCGGTGTCCGGGCGGCAACGGAAGCACGAAATGATCGCTGTAAAACGCTTGCATCGATGCGGATGGCCAGTGAGTGCGACGTGCGAGAGCGCGTTGAATGACAGCGGCACCGGCGGACGGTGCGCGTGAGGCTGCACGCTAAACAAGCGCTTGCCAGATTCACGTGACCGCCCGCCAGTGCCGGAACGCATCGATAGTACCATCGCCCGGCAACGGGTGCGGAGGCACTAATTCAGTGCAAACCGAGGGAAAAATCCCGCCGCAGAGCCGCATCCACCAAGGCTTTTGGGGATCTCGAATGCCCACCGCAACGCGATGCACGGGTTCTGCCACGGGATCCCAAGTTTTTGATTTTTTAAGCTTTTGTTGAATTTGTGCACCGCACAAAAATCACTTGACAGCAGAAAAAATATCTCTACACTAGCAATTGTGCGATGCACAAAAAGAATTGCACCGAATTTGAGAAGGCCCCAACCGTGGTTTCACCGCCATAAGGTGAGAACCAACGAGCGAACACGGAGCGGGTCCATATGTTGTGTTTGACATCATAGGAGAACGCCATGTCGTTTCTGACCCCCGAGCAACTCGCCGCCGCCCATAAAGCCAATCTGGAAACCCTGTTTGGCCTGACCAACAAAGCCTTCGAAGGCGTTGAAAAGCTGGTCGAGCTGAACCTGCAAGCCGTGAAGGCATCGCTGGCCGAATCCGCTTCGACCGCCCAGAAGGCATTCGCCGTAAAGGACGCGCAAGAGTTGCTCGCTCTGCAAGCCAACCTCGTTCAACCGGCAGCCGAAAAGGCGCTCGCCTACGGTCGTCACTTGTACGAAATCGCTTCGTCGACGCAAGCCGAAGTGACCAAGGTGGCCGAAGCTCAACTGGCCGAAGGCTCGCAGAACGTGCAAGCACTGTTCGACAACCTGGCCAAGAACGCCCCGGCCGGTTCGGAGTCGGCAGTGGCACTCGCCAAGTCGGCACTGTCCGCTGCCAACAGCGCATTCGACAGTGTCCAGAAGGCGACCAAGCAAGCTGTGGAAATCGCCGAGACGAACTTCGCTGCAGCGACCAATGTCGCCTCGAAGGCTGCGGCTCAGGCGTCGCGTGCTGCCAGCGCCAAGAAGTAATCGAGCGCGTCCTGCCTTGACGAGGGACGCCAACGGTTTGTCGCTGTGTCCGTTGCGCTAGCAACCCAAGCGGTCACTACATCCAGTTGTCTCCTCGGTACCGCAGGTACCTTTCGAACCCGGCCTCGCGCCGGGTTTTTCTTTTTGGCTGCCCGGCCCTTCCTGCAGCGCAGGTTGCGTGTCGATTCACGACAAAAAAACCGCCATCCCTTTCGGAATGGCGGCTTCTTCCCGACATAGCTCGCGCGCAAAGGCGTTTTATGACTTCTTGCGCGGCGGCGGCACGTCGGTGCAAACCCCTTCGTAGATCTCTGCGGCCATGCCGACCGATTCGGCCAACGTGGGGTGCGGGTGAATCGTCTTGCCGATATCGACGGCGTCCGCGCCCATTTCGACGGCCAGACACAGTTCGCCGATCAGATCGCCTGCATGCGTGCCAACGATGGCGCCGCCCACGATGCGATGCGTCTCCTCGTCGAACAGAACTTTGGTGAAGCCCTCGTCACGCCCATTCGCAATCGCACGCCCCGACGCCGCCCACGGGAACACCGCCTTGCCGTACTTCACGCCTTCGGCCTTCAGTTGGTCTTCGGTCTTGCCCGCCCAGGCCACTTCCGGATCGGTATAGGCCACCGACGGGATCTGGATCGCGTCGAAATAAGCCTTCTCGCCTGCGGCGGCCTCCGCTGCCACATGCGCTTCGTGCACGGCCTTGTGTGCAAGCATCGGCTGACCGACGATATCGCCGATGGCGAAAATGTTCGGCACGTTCGTGCGCATTTGCTTGTCCACCGAAATGAACCCGCGATCGCCGACTACCACGCCGGCATTCTCCGCACCGATCTTTTTGCCGTTCGGGCTGCGGCCCACGGCCACCAGCACGAGGTCGTAGCGCTGTGCGTCCGCCGGGGCGGCTTCGCCCTCGAACTTCACGTAGATACCGTCGGCCTTCGCTTCGGCGCCCACCGTCTTGGTCTTGAGCATGACGCGACCAAAGCGCTTTTCGTTCATCTTCTGCCAGACCTTGACCAGATCGCGGTCAGCGCCTTGCATCAGACCATCGAGCATTTCCACGACATCGATCTCGGCGCCAAGTGCGCTATAGACCGTTGCCATTTCCAGACCGATGATTCCGCCACCGATAACGAGCATCTTCTTCGGGATCTGACGCAGTTCGAGCGCGCCGGTCGAATCGACAATGCGCGGATCTTCCGGCAGGAACGGCAGCTTCACCGCTTGCGAGCCGGCCGCAATGATCGCTTGGCCGAACTTCACGACACGCTTGTTGCCGTCCTTGTCGACGACCTCTACGTGATTGGCATCGAGGAACGTGCCGACACCGTGGACGACTTCGACCTTCCGCATCTTGGCCATGCCGGCCAAACCGCTGGTCAGCTTGCCGACCACGCTTTCCTTGTAGGCGCGCAGCTTGTCGAGATCGACTTCCGGCTTCGCAAAGGAAATGCCGTGATGGCCGAGCGACTGCGCCTCTTCGAGCACTGCTGCGGTGTGCAGCAGTGCCTTCGACGGGATACAACCCACGTTCAGGCAGACACCGCCCAGCGTGGCATAACGCTCGACAAGCACCGTTTTGCGCCCCAGATCAGCGCTGCGAAACGCTGCCGAGTATCCGCCCGGTCCCGCGCCCAGCACGAGTACTTCACATTCGATATCGGCCGCACCGGTATGTTTGGCGGCCACCGGAGCCGGGGCGCTCGACGCTGCCGCAGGTGCAGGCGCGGCAGCGGGTGCCGCGGCCGGTGCCGCTGCCGGCTCGGCCGGCTTGGCTGGCTTGGTAGTGGCGGCGTCTTCGGCTTCGACGATCGCGATCAGCGTACCTTCGCTGGCTTTATCGCCAACCTTGATCTTCACTTCCTTGACAGTACCCGCCACTTCGGACGGCACTTCCATGGAGGCCTTGTCGGACTCCAGCGTAATGAGCGACGCATCCTTGGCGATCTTGTCGCCGGGCTTGATCATCACTTCGATGACATCCACGCCCTCTGCACCGATGTCCGGCACTTTGACTTCAATGAGACTCATGCGGGGTCTCCCTGTCGCATTTATGACTTGATGGTGGTATCGATCGGAAACGCATGCACCTGAAACGGGCCCGACGAACTCTTGTCGAATTCGGCCCCTGCCTTGACGCCAGCCTCGGCGATGGCACGTGCGCTCAGATCCTGGTCGTAGAGGGCATACATGGCGCCGAGCGCGAAGTTGCGCCCTGAGCCGATCCCCCAGAACCGATCGAAAACAAATACTTCCCGGTAGGAATAAACCCCGTAGATCCCTGTGGGATTCGCGATCACGCTGGTGATCTGCGACGACTCGTACGGGTCGTCCTCCTCTTCCTTCGTGTTGAGGAAATACTCTTCCTTGAGCTTCTGATGGACGCGACAGAACGTGCGAAAGACCTCGTCACGCGAATGCAGACGGCATTCGTCCGCCATGCCGGAGAGAATGGCCCGCATCACCGGAAAGTGAGCCGTCGTGCCGGCCAGACCGACATACGAATCGCCCACGAGGAAAACCTTGCGGTTCTCTTCGTAGGATTGCGAGAGCCGAGTGTCGCCAAATGTGACGAGCGAATCGGCGGCAATGGCGATCTCGCCCGCCTTCTTGACGACGACTACGGTGGTCATGCTGCCCTCCCCGTCCAGAATCAGAAGCCTGCGCGAACCGCCGGTACGCTCATGCGCGACCGGCGGCCCATGCCATTACAGCATCGCGCGACGGAAGTCCGCCAACAGCTGGCCCAGATAAGCATTGAAGCGCGCAGCTTCAGCGCCGTCGATCACGCGGTGATCGTAGGACAGCGACAGCGGCAGGGTCAGTTGCGGCAGGAATTGTTGCTTGCTCTCATTCCACACCGGCTTCTGATAGGAACGCGACAGGCCCAGAATGGCCACTTCCGGCGCGTTGATGATCGGCGTGAATGTCGTGCCGCCGATACCGCCAAGCGACGAAATCGAGAAGCAACCACCTTGCATCTGGTCCGGCTTGAGCTTGCCTTCGCGCGCGAGCTTTGCCAACTCCGACGTTTCGCGAGCGATCTCGAACACGCCCTTCTTGTCGGCGTCGCGAACGACCGGCACCACAAGACCGTTCGGCGTGTCGGCAGCAAATCCGATGTGGAAATACTGCTTGAAGACGAGGTTGTCGCCGTCGAGACTCGCGTTGAAGGTCGGGAATTTTTTCAGGGCCAGCACGCAAGCCTTGATCACGAACGCAAGCATCGTCACCTTGATGCCGGCCTTTTCGTTTTCCTTGTTCAACTGCACGCGGAACGCTTCGAGTTCGCCGATATCGGCTTCGTCATTGTTCGTGACGTGCGGGATCATTACCCAGTTGCGATGCAGGTTCGCGCCGGAAATCCTTTTGATGCGCGACAGTGCCTTCGGCTCGACCGGCCCGTACTTCGCGAAGTCGACCTTCGGCCACGGCAACAGGTTGAGTTCGCCACCACCAGCCGGCGCTGCGCTTGCTGCCCCAGGTCGGTTGCCTGCGAGCGCGCTCTTGACGAAGTTGCGTACGTCCTCGACGACGACGCGGCCCTTCGGACCCGTGCCCTTCACTTGCGTGACATCGACGCCCAGTTCGCGCGCAAACTTGCGCACCGACGGGCTGGCATGGCTGATCGGCTGGCTGCCCGGTGCGGCAACAGGCGCAGCAGTCGCGGGGGCTGCTGCAGCCGGGGCCGGTGCTGGTGCCGGTGCGACGGACGGAGCGGCCGGAGCGGCCGGCGCCGGCGCTGCAGCGGGTGCTGCGGCCTTTGCAGAGGAAGCGGACGCCGTAGCAGCCCCTTCGAGCACGAGGATCAACGATCCTTCGGAGACCTTATCGCCGACGTTCACCTTCAATTCCTTCACCACGCCAGCTGCCGGGCTCGGCACGTCCATCGACGCCTTGTCCGACTCCAGCGTCACGAGCGACTGCTCGGCGGTGACGGTGTCACCCACCTTCACCAGCACCTCGATCACGGGCACGTCGTCGTAACCGCCGATATCCGGCACCTTGACGTCGATCTTGCTCGTACCGCCCGAAGCTGCCGGGGCCGGCGCTGATGCGGTGGCCGAAGTCGCAGCGGCAGGCGCTGCGGCCGGTGCCGGCGCAGCTTGAGGCGCGGCAGCGGGTGCCGTTGCCGGTGCAGCCGCACCGTTCGCTTGCGCGCCCGAGCCGTTCGCCGTCTCGAGCGTCAGGATGAGAGACCCTTCGGACACTTCATCGCCCACCTTCAGGTTGAGCGCCTTGATGACGCCTGCGGCGGGACTCGGCACGTCCATCGTTGCCTTGTCCGACTCCAGCGTGATCAGGGCTTGCTCGGCGTCGATCTTGTCGCCCGCCTTCACCAGCACTTCGATTACGGGCAAGTCCTTGAAGTCACCGATATCCGGGACTTTCACTTCGATCACTTGACTCATTTTCCACAGTCTCCTCTGGGCTACGCCTGACGTGCACCACGTGCCCGCCTGCCGCTGGGGGGCGGCCGGCAGACGCGCGCTGCACGTGGCGTGCCTTTAGACGGTCATCGGGTTGGGTTTATTCGGATCCAGGTTGTACTTGGCAATCGCCTCCGCAACCTTGCTGGCCGGCAGCGTGCCTTCGTCGGCGAGCGCCTTGAGGGCAGCGACCGTGACCCAGTTACGATCGACCTCGAAGAAGTGACGCAGCTTTTCGCGCGTATCCGAGCGGCCATAACCGTCGGTGCCCAGCACCACGTAACGTCCGCGAACGAACGGACGAATCTGCTCTGCATACGTACGGATGTAATCGGTCGAAGCGATAACCGGACCACGCGTATCGTTAAGGCACTTCTCGACGTGCGACAGACGGGCCGTCTCGGTCGGGTGCAGCAGATTATGGCGGGCCACGTCGTTGCCTTCGCGCGCCAGTTCCGTGAAGCTCGGGCAGCTCCACAGATCCGATTCCACGCCCCAATCGTTCTTGAGCATCTCGGCAGCAGCAATCACTTCGTTGAAGATCGTGCCCGAACCGAGCAGCTGCACGCGCGGCGCCTTGGCATTGTCGGTACCGCGACGGAACGCGTACATGCCCTTCAGGATGTCGTTCTCCACACCCTCCGGCATTGCCGGGTGTGCGTAGTTTTCGTTCATCACCGTCAAGTAGTAGTACACGTCTTCCTGATCCTGCACCATGCGACGCAGACCGTCCTGCACGATCACGGCGAGTTCATAGGCGAACGTCGGATCGTACGGCAGGCAGTTCGGAATCGACGACGCCCACAGCAGCGAGTGACCGTCTTCGTGCTGCAAACCTTCGCCGTTCAGGGTCGTACGCCCGGCCGTGCCGCCCACGAGGAACCCGCGAGCGCGCATATCGCCTGCCGCCCAGGCCAGATCACCGATACGCTGGAAGCCGAACATCGAATAGAAGATGTAGAACGGGATCATCGTCTCGCCGTGCGTCGAATACGACGTTGCGGCAGCGATCCAGTCACACATACCCCCCGCTTCGTTGATGCCTTCCTGCAGAATCTGACCATTCTCAGATTCCTTGTAGAACATCAGCTGGTCCTGATCCTGCGGAATGTAGCGCTGACCGACCTGGCTCCAGATACCGATCTGACGGAAGAGACCTTCCATGCCGAAGGTACGCGATTCGTCCGGCACGATCGGGACGATACGCTGACCCAACGCCTTATCCTTGAGCAGTACGTTCAGAATGCGCACGAACGCCATCGTCGTGGAAATTTCGCGGCCTTCGGCGGTGGCCTTGAGCAGTGCATCGAACGCGCTCAGTGCCGGCACCGGCAGCGAAGCCGCCTTAGTACGGCGCTGCGGCAGGTAGCCGCCCAGCTCCATACGGCGCGCACGCATGTATTCCAGTTCCTTCGAGCCTTCCTCGAACTTGAGATACGGCACGTCGGCAATCTGGTCGTCCGAGATCGGCAGCTTGAACTGATCGCGGAACTTCTTGAGCGACTCCACCGGCATCTTCTTCTGCTGGTGGGTAATGTTCATGGCCTGACCGGCTTCACCCATGCCATAGCCCTTGATGGTCTTGGCGAGGATGACGGTCGGCTGCCCCTTGTGGGTCGTGGCGGCCTGATAGGCGGCGTAGATCTTGTGCGGATCGTGGCCACCACGGTTCAGCGCCCAAATGTCTTCATCCGACCAGTCGGCAACCATGGCCTTGAGCGCCGGCGTGTTGAAGAAATGCTCGCGAACGTAAGCACCGTCTTTCGACTTGTACGTTTGATATTCGCCATCCACGCATTCCATCATGCGCTTCATCAACAGCCCTTGCTTGTCGCGGGCGAGCAGCGAATCCCAGCGGCTGCCCCAGATCACCTTGATGACGTTCCAGCCTGCGCCACGGAATTCCGATTCGAGTTCCTGGATGATCTTGCCGTTACCGCGCACCGGGCCGTCCAGGCGCTGCAGGTTACAGTTGATCACGAACACGAGGTTGTCGAGTTGCTCACGACCCGCCATGCCGATCGCGCCCAGCGATTCCGGCTCGTCGGTTTCACCGTCGCCGAGGAAAGCCCAGACCTTGCGGCCTTCGGTCTTCACGATCGCGCGCGACTCGAGGTACTTCATGAAACGCGCCTGGTAGATCGCCATGATCGGGCCCAGGCCCATCGAGACCGTCGGGAACTGCCAGAAGTCCGGCATCAGCCAGGGGTGCGGGTACGACGACAGACCGCCACCATCCACCTCCTGGCGGAAATTCTCGAGCTGGGTCATTTCGAGACGACCGAGCAGGAACGCGCGGCTATAGACGCCAGGCGACGAGTGACCCTGCACGAACACCAGGTCGCCACCGTGCTTGTCGGACGGCGCGTGCCAGAAATGATTGAAACCAACGTCGTAAAGCGTTGCGGCCGAGGCAAACGAGGCGATGTGACCACCGACGTTCGTGTCCTTGCCCGCACGCAGCACCATCGCGATCGCGTTCCAGCGCGTATACGAGCGGATCTTGTGCTCGATGTCCTGATCGCCCGGGATACGCGCCTGCTGGTCGACGGGGATGGTGTTGATGTAGGGGGTGTTGGCCGAGAACGGGTGGTGTTCGCCGTTGATGCGGGCGAACTCGATCAGCTTCTCGAGCAGGTAGTGTGCACGCTCCGGTCCCTCGGCAGCCAGCACGCCTTCGAGCGAGGCCAGCCATTCTTGCGTTTCTTGGGGATCGGCGTCCGCAGGGGATACGATCTTCAGGGCTTCTTCAGGTACGGCGGACATGGTGTCTCCTTGTCTGTCGTTAGCGGGTTGGCGTAATGGTCGTAACCCGCTTCATGGACGGGCCTACCGGCATTTTTTACCGGGGCATTGTACGAAGGATTTTCCTGCCTTCGCAAGCGAAATTTCAGATTACGATAGCAATTTTCATAATGCGGAATTCTGCTGCAGTGCACATAAAATCAATAGGTTGCCGAAACCATCAGACCACGAATTTCAGCCGTACCGATCGGTCTCATCACGACTTTGAGCGGCCTTCTTACCAAAAAGATCGGACACTTCCGAAAAGCGGCGCACCACCCACTATGACAGCGGGAAACGTGCCGGCCTGCGCTACAATCTCGCCATGCTTTCGCCACGCCTCGCAAACTCCTCCCCACCGTCCCGGTCCGCTGCTACGCCCGCCCGTTCCAACCGCTGGTTGCAGGGGTTCGCGGAGTCGCACTACTACTTGTTGGTGCCGCTCGTCTCCATTGTGATCTTCCTCGTCGTCATGAGTTTGATCCTCTGGAGCCTGAATCGCCGGGAGACGGAGCAACAGCAGGACACGCTTTATCGAAACGTTGCGTGGGCCCAGCAGCAGATACGCCTGAACATGCTGGCCATTCAGGACCAGATCAGTTCCCTGGCCCGCGATACGGCGGCCAAACCGCAGGACATCGCGCATTTCCAGAATACGGCGAGCGAGCTGATGCAGAATCATGCAGACATTGTCTTCATGAACTGGCTCGACGCCTCGCAACGGCCAAGGTGGGCAGTTCCGGCGGACTCGCCTTTCGCCTCTCGTCTCCAAGGATCCGCGCAGCATCCGATGGAAGACGAACTGCTGGTCGCGTTTCGCGCCGCACGCGATTCACGCCGATCTGCATACTCGACGCTCATCTACGACGCGTCCGGCGCCAGTTACATCGTGGTGCAAGTCCCCGTGCTGCGAGAGCGGGAGTTTCTCGGCACGATCAGCGCGGTGTATTCCGTCGAGGGCTTGTTGATCCACGAGCTTCCACAAGAGTTGGGCGACAAGTTCAAAGTGTCGTTCATCGACACGCACAACAACGAGCTGGCCACCACGTCCACCCGGCCACCATTGCCGCGCGACGTCTCCTACGAATTGCTGCTTGACCCGCCGGGGCACAGCCTGGCGGTACGCATCTACTCTTATCCCGCCGTCGGCAATTTCGTGAACAACACGCTGGTCTGGCTTATCGCCGGCTTGTCGTGCTTCGTGCTTTGGAGTCTGTGGAGTCTCTGGCGTCACACGCGCCAGCGATTCGAGGCGCAGCAGGCGCTGTTCAACGAAACGTCATTCCGCCGGGCGATGGAAAACTCCATCGTGATCGGCATGCGGGTGCTCGATCTTCAGGGACATATCACGTACGTGAACCCTGCGTTTTGCCGCATGACGGGCTGGGACGAACCCGACCTGATGAACCGTGCGCCGCCCTATCCTTATTGGCCCAAGGACGACATTCACGAGATGCAGCGCCGTATCGACATGACACTGCGCGGCAAAGCCCCGTCCCATGGCTTCGAGATTCGCGTTCAGCGCAAGGACGGCACGATTTTCTATGCCCGCATGTTCGTCTCGCCGCTCGTGGACGCGCATGGCCGCCAGACCGGCTGGATGTCGTCACTCACCGACATCAGCGAACCCAAGCGAGCGCGCGAGGAACTCGCCGCCGCCCATGAGCGATTCACGACCGTGCTCGAGAGCCTCGACGCGTCGGTGTCCGTGCTTGCCGTCGACAAAGCGGAGTTGCTCTTCGCCAACCGCTACTACCGACAATTGTTCGGCACACGACCGGAAGGTCACCTCGAACTGTCAGGCGGCGGAGAGCTTTCCCCGACCTCGCTCGATCACATCGACATGGTCGACGCATTCGCCGGTCTGCCCGCCGCCTCGCTGACGGACACGGCTGCGGAAACGCAGGAAATTTACCTGCCGACGCATCAGAAATGGTTTGAAGTCCGACGCCAGTACATTCAGTGGGTGGACGGGCATCTCGCGCAATTGCAGGTTGCTACGGACATTACCGCACGTCGTCACGCGGAAGAACTGGCGCGTCAGGAAGAAGAGCGACTGCAATTCACGGGACGTCTGACGACGATGGGCGAGATGGCCTCTTCGCTCGCTCACGAGCTCAACCAGCCACTCGCGGCCATCAATAACTATTGCATGGGCACCGCTGCGCTGGTGCGCGCGGGAAGAACATCACCGGAAACGCTGCTTCCCGCCCTCGAAAAAACGTCACAGCAGGCAGTTCGCGCGGGCATGATCATCAAACGCATTCGCGCGTTCGTGAAACGCAGCGAACCGAAGCGTCAACCGTCTTCCATCTATGAAATCGTGGCGGACGCAGTCGGTCTGGCGGAGATCGAGGCACGCAAGCGTCGCATTCGCATCGTGACGGAACTTCCGGCAGGACTGCCACAGATCAACGTCGATCCGGTGCTGATCGAACAGGTCCTCATGAACTTGCTCAAGAATGCCGCGGAGGCCATGCACGGGTACACGCCTCCGCCCGGTCAACGCCGTGATCCGACCGTCCGTTTACACGTAGAACGACGCGACAAGTCCATCGAGTTCCAGGTATCCGACCACGGACCGGGCGTCGACGAGGCGACGATCGAACGACTGTTTGAACCTTTCTTTAGCACTAAATCGGACGGCATGGGCATGGGCCTGAACATTTGCCGCTCGATCATCGAATCGCACCACGGCCGTCTGTGGGTAGAAAACAATGAAATCGACGGCGTGCGGAATGGTTGTACTTTTTGTATTCTGTTACCGTTAGAAAGCGATACGACATCCGGATCCGGGGGAGGACTATGACGACACCCAACATCAATACTGATCAAGAAACTGTCTTTGTCGTCGATGACGACGAGGCGGTCCGCGACTCGCTTCGCTGGCTATTGGAAGCCAACGGCTATCACGTGCGAGGATTTGGCAGTGCAGACGATTTCTTGCGGTTCTGCGCTGACGTCACGCAAAGCAACCGGCCAAACAATCTGGTGGGTTGCCTGATTCTCGACGTACGCATGCCCGGCATGAGCGGCCTGGAACTCCAGGACGCGCTGATCGAGCAAAACATCAATCTCCCGATCATTTTCGTGACGGGCCACGGCGATGTGCCGATGGCTGTCGAAACGATGAAGAAAGGGGCCATGGACTTCATCGAGAAGCCCTTCGACGAAGCCGAACTGCGCCTGCAGGTCGAAAAGATGCTGTCGAAGGCTCGGCAGGAAGCGAGCAGCCATCGGGAACAACAAGCCGCGGAAGAATTACTCAGGAAACTCACCAGCCGCGAGCATCAGGTGCTGGAACGCATCATCGCTGGTCGATTGAATAAACAGATCGCCGATGATCTGGGTATCAGTATCAAGACGGTCGAGGCGCACCGCGCCAACATTATGGAGAAGCTGAACGTCAACACCGTTGCCGATCTGCTTCGCCTCGCCCTGTCCAAGCGCTCCAGCGGGTCGCCTCGCCCTTGAGTTTTCTGATGTGCCGCTGAGTCGGCGCTGCGTCCGTCCTTCGGCCAGCGCCTGAACCAGCCGACCGACCGGTGCAATGCCGGTCGTCTGCCTTGATGAGCATCGAGATGCTTCCGTCGTGCCCCTTGCGCCGGGCTCTCCCGCGCACCTCCGCGCGCCGTTATAATACGGTCTTTGCGTTCGTCACCGCCGCTTGACGCGCACCGCCGCACCCGGCCCATGGCCAGCCCCCATTCTTCATACGACACCCACGCATCATGACTGCCACCCTCATCGACGGCAACGCCCTCGCCAAACGCATTCGCGCCGAAGTCGCCACACGCGCTGCTGCCCTCACCGCTCGCGGCCATCAACCGGGCCTCGCCGTCGTCCTCGTCGGCGATGATCCGGCCAGTCAGGTCTATGTACGCAACAAGGTCAAGGCCTGCGAAGACAACGGGCTGTATTCCTCACTCGACCGTTATCCGGCCGACCTGACCGAAAGCGCTCTGCTCGCTCGCATTGACGAATTGAATCGCGATCCGAAGATCAACGGCATTCTCGTGCAACTGCCGCTGCCGAAGCACATTGACAGCCACAAGGTGTTGGAAGCGATTGCCCCGGAAAAGGACGTCGACGGTTTTCACGTGTCGAACGCTGGTGCATTAATGACAGGCGCGCCGCTATTCCGCCCCTGCACGCCGTACGGATGCATGAAGATGCTGGAGTCGGTGCAGTTCCCCCTCCGGGGCGCTGTCGCGGTGGTGATCGGCGCGTCGAATATCGTGGGTAAGCCGATGGCGATGATGCTGCTGCAAGCCGGCGCCACCGTCACGATCTGCAACAGCAAGACGCGCGATCTAGCCGCACACACCCGCAACGCGGACGTGATCGTGGCGGCCGTGGGCAAGCGCAATATCGTCACCGCCGACATGGTCAAACCGGGCGCTGCCGTGATCGACGTTGGAATGAACCGTGACGACGAAGGCAAGCTCTGCGGTGATGTCGACTTCCAGGGAGTCAAGGACGTCGCAGGTTTCATTACCCCGGTGCCGGGCGGCGTCGGTCCTATGACCATTACCATGCTTCTCGTCAACACGATCGAAGCTGCAGAACGCGCATTGGGCTAACCTGCCGTCCATCATCGGCACGCGTTAGTCGCCGTTCTTCAAGGCGCGCATGGCCCACCGGCCGGCGCGCCTTTTTCATTCGGCAGTTTCCCGTGAACCTGGCCGGGGAACGACGGACAACGCCGAGTCTGGTCTCGGATCATCCCGAAAAAGGCGTTTGTAGCGAGTGACAAATCATCACGCCATTACGCGAAGATGGTCAGGCGATGACGGCGAATGCCTTGCCCGACAAGGCTGCGCCGCGTTTCCGCCCTCGTGGCAACCAATCGTTCCAGTTGAAAAAAACGACTGGAAAAATCCACAGGTTGCCCCCACACTCTTCGTAAGCCCCTTCAAGTGGATAACGAACGCATGAATACGCCGCAAACCAATCCTCTTCTCGACACCGAAGGACTCCCCCGCTTTGCCGACATCCGCCCCGAGCACGTGACGCCAGCCATCGACGTCTTGCTGGAGCAAGCGCGCGCCGCGGTGGACCGAGCAGCGGACCCGGCCACGCCGGCAACCTGGGCCAACATACTTGACGCCGTGGAAGACGGCACCGAAGGCCTCGGGCGCGCATGGGAGATCATTGGGCACCTGAATGCCGTCGCAGACACCCCGGCGCTGCGTGCCGCCTACAGCGAAAATCTGCCGCGAGTGACCGAATTTTCGGCGAGCGTCGGGCAAAACCTGGCGCTCTTCGAAAAATACAAGGCGATTGCCGCTGGCCCTGAATTTGCCGGGCTATCGGCTGCCCGTAAGAAAATCCTCGACAACGAAATGCGCGGGTTCCGCCTGGGTGGCGCAGAACTCCCCGAGGACAAGAAGCCTCGATTCGCCGAAATTCAAGAGGAACAGGCGAGCCTCGCCAAGAATTTCTCCGACCACGTTCTCGACGCGACCAACAAGTTCTCTCTGGTCGTCACCGACGAGCAGGAGATCGCTGGACTTCCGGAGGACGACAAGGCTGCGGCCCGCGCTGCCGCTGAACGCGACGGCGTCGAAGGCTGGAAATTCACCCTGCATTTCCCCTCGTATTTCCCTGTCCTTCAATACGCCGACAATCGAGCGCTTCGCGAGAAGCTGTACCGCGCCAACGTCACACGTGCCTCGGAGCTGGGCCCGAAATTCGGCGATGGCGAACCTGGGTGGGACAACACCGAAATCGTCGTAGAGCAACTTGCCCTGCGTCGCGAAGAAGCCCAGATGCTTGGCTTCAAGAATTACGCAGAAGTCTCGCTCGAACCCAAAATGGCTGAATCGCCGGCACAGGTCCTTGAGTTCCTCGAGGACCTTGCCCGCCGTGCGCGCCCATACGCCGAGAAAGACTGGGAAGAGCTCCAGGCTTTCGCAGCCAAGTCTCTTGGCATCGAGACGCTGCAACCGTGGGATACCGCCTACGCTTCCGAGAAGCTGCGCCAGCAACGATACGCATTTTCGGAAACGGAAGTTCGCCAGTATTTCCCATTGCCCAAGGTGCTGGAAGGTCTGTTCCGCGTGGCAGGGACATTGTTCGGCGTTACGATTGAACCGCAAGAGGCGGAAACCTGGCATCCGGACGTACGCTTTTTCCGTATTGAACGCGACGGCGAACTGGTGGCGCAGTTCTACATGGATCTGTTCGCTCGTGAAGGCAAGCGAGGCGGCGCATGGATGGACAGCGCGCGTACGCGCAAGCGTCTTCACGACGGCAAGCTGCAGACGCCGGTTGCCTACCTTGTCTGCAACTTCCCGGCACCGGTGGGCAACAAGCCAGCGTTGCTGCCGCATGATGACGTCATCACGTTGTTCCACGAATTCGGTCACGGCCTGCACCACATGTTGACGCAGGTCGAAGATGCCGGCGTCGCAGGTATCAATGGCGTCGAGTGGGATGCCGTCGAGTTGCCGTCGCAATTCATGGAGAACTTCTGCTGGGAATGGGATGTACTCGAGCACATGACTGCGCACGTCGATACCGGCGCTCCATTGCCGCGCGCGCTATTCGACAAAATGATCGCTGCCCGCAATTTCCAAAGCGGCCTGATGATGCTGCGTCAGTTGGTTTTCTCCGACTTCGACATGCATCTGCATTACGACTTCGACCCGCGTGGCAAGGAATCCGTACTGGAGCTGTCGCGTCGCATCAACGATCGTCTGCATGTCACCCCGCAGGCGGAGTTCTCGCGCTGGCCCAATACGTTCAGCCACATCTTCGCCGGCGGCTACGCAGCGGGGTATTACAGCTACAAATGGGCTGAAGTGCTGTCCGCAGACGCTTACGCCGCATTCGAGGAAGCCGCCAAGGTAAGCGGATCCGTTCTCGATACGGCAACGGGCGCCCGTTATCGCGATGAAATTCTTGCGGTTGGCGGCAGCCGCGAAGCCATGGAGTCGTTCATCGCGTTCCGCGGTCGCGCGCCGCAGGTCGATGCCCTGCTGCGTCATAGCGGCATGTCGGCAAGCTAAAGCCGGCAACTCGCCAACGAAAGCGGGCGTTCGACGTGAGTCGGCGCCCGCGCTTTGTATGGAGAGCGATACAAGAATGGGAAGCGGCGGCGCACCCCGATTCAACTGTCGTCGTCACAACCGTTCGGCCGCCAAACGTAACTGTGCGTCTCCTTGTCGAGACATTTCGCGGCCTGAAAGCGAACGGTGCAACCGTTCTCGTACGTTCGGATGCACTCCCCGTTGACGCACTGGGTTCGGGTTCGGACCACCTGGCCCGTTGGGATTCTGCACTGCACCGGAGACGACTGCGCCACTTTCGGCGGGGGCAAACGCTTTCCAGGACGCTGACCGCTATCGAACCACACCTGCACGCCTTCCAGCGAACACTGCCCTCCCCGCTGACACGCGATGAGTGCATCCTGTACGGCGGCTTCCTCTGTGTCGCCGAGCGCCATTCCAATTTCACCGTTACTGGCACGCACGACCGCCCAGTAGGCCGGACCGTTTCCCGCCATCAGCACCTCGCATCGGCCGCCTCGGCTACCCGACGCAAATCGGGATCTGCATCGCTCCAGGGCTGCCAGCTTGGCTTTCGCCATCGACGTCTGGTTCATCACGAACAGGTACTGCATCCCGCTCACTGATCGCACGCCGGCGACCGCAGATGCGGCATGACTCGATGCGCTCGCCATCCCCATCAGGCCAGCGACGCCGACGATGCAAACCGTGTGAAAAAGTCGAAACAACCGGATCATGAAGAAATGAATGGCACGGATTCCAGAGATGGCGGGAGCGATGCCCCATCTCACCACAGTGGGATCACACCTGAAGCGCCGAGCAAAGGGGAAATTGCCGTCCTTATGATGTCTCTCGGGCAGTGAGGCGCCTTACGCGTCTCGGCATCGGTCATCTCGATACGAGTGCAGGTTCCTGCGAGAACGGACAGCAAGGGGACAAGACACGCCGAACGACCAAAACAAAACAGGCGGTGCATCTTCCGATGTCACCGCCTGAATGCGGCCCGAGGGAGGCTCCCCGGCCAATGGCGTACCCCGAAGAGGCGCGCCCGATACTTCAGACCCGGTCAGGTCCCCCGCTTGATCCAAGCCGACAGATTATGCGGGCGGAGCGTGTCGTACTCTTCGAACGGCTGATGAATCCATGGATTCGTCGGCAGGAAATCGACAGCATAGTCCGGCGCCACCTTCGAGCAGGCCTTGTGCCAGAGCACCGCCGAGCGCACGTCCGTCACCTTGGGGAAACGCTCCTTCAGATGCTTGCCAACGCGCTCGAGCGTCACGCCCGAATCGACCAGATCGTCGACCAGCAGAACGCGGCCTTCCAGCTCGCCGCGCGTGATGGTGATGTACTGAGCGATGTCGAGGTCGCCACGAACGGTGCCTTCTGCCTCACGATACGAACTCGTCGCCAGAATCGCGAGCGGCACGTCGTAGATGCGCGCGAGCTGATCGCCCACACGCAAGCCGCCACGGGCCAGACACAGGATCTTGTCGAACTTCCAGTTGGACTCGTAGACTGCGAGCGCCAGACGCTCGATCAGGCGGTGGTATTCGTCCCACGAGACCCAGAGGTTCTTGTCGTCGTTTTGGGGCTGATTCATGGTGTGTCTTGCCAGTCCTGCTGTTTTTCAGTTCTTGAAGGGGTGACGCAAAAGGATCGTCTCGTCGCGGTCCGGACCGGTCGACACCATGTCGATCGGAATACCGCTCACTTCTTCGATACGCTTGAGGTAATTCTGCGCCTGGACCGGCAATTGGTCCCACGACGTCACACCGACGGTGCTCTGCGACCAGCCCGGGAAATCTTCGTAGACCGGCTCGCAACGAGCGACGTCCACAGCGCCGCGCGGCAGGATGTCGACCGACTTGCCATCGATCTTGTAACCCACGCAAAGACGCACGGTTTCGAGACCGTCGAGCACGTCGAGCTTCGTCATGCACAGGCCGGTGACACCGTTGATCTGAATCGAGCGCTTGAGCGCGGCGGCGTCCATCCAACCCGTGCGACGCGGACGACCGGTCACCGAGCCGAATTCCTTGCCGACCGTCGCCAACTGCAGGCCAATGGCTTCCTGACGCGCGGGATTATCAGCGTCGTACAGTTCGCTAGGGAACGGACCGGCGCCAACGCGCGTGCAATAGGCCTTGGTGATGCCCAGCACATAGTGCAATTGTTGCGGACCAACGCCAGCGCCCGCCGAGGCAGCGCCTGCAACGCAGTTGCTGCTGGTCACGAACGGATAAGTGCCATGATCGATGTCGAGCAGCGTGCCTTGCGCACCTTCGAACAGCAGCTTGCTGCCCGCAGCGTTTGCCGCATAGAGCTCTTGCGACACGTCAGCGATCATCGGACGCAGACGCTCGACATAGCTCAGCATCTTGTCCAGCGTTTCCTGGAAGTCGACAGCTTGTGCGCCCAGATACTGGGTCAGAACGAAGTTGTGATAGTCGAGGTTTTCGCGCAGACGCTCAGCAAAAGCCTTCGGATCGAAAAGATCCTGAACGCGAAGGGCACGGCGGCCCACCTTGTCCTCATATGCCGGACCGATGCCACGACCGGTCGTACCGATCTTGCCGGCACCGCGACGGGCTTCGCGTGCCTGGTCGATGGCGACGTGGTACGGGAGGATCAGGGTACAAGCTTCCGAAATGCGCAGACGGCCGCAGACGTTAAGGCCGGCGCTCTCGAGCTCTTCGATTTCCTTGAACAGGGCTTCGGGCGACAGCACCACACCGTTGCCGATGTAGCACGTCACATCCTTGTGCATGATGCCCGACGGAATCAGACGCAGGATGGTCTTCTTACCGCCAATGATGAGCGTATGTCCGGCATTGTGGCCCCCTTGGAAACGCACCACGCCTTGCGCATGATCGGTCAGCCAGTCGACGACCTTACCCTTACCTTCGTCGCCCCATTGGGTTCCGATAACGACGACGTTGCGTCCCTGATTCAAAGCATTGCCGGACATAACAATAGTTGGTTTGGTTAAAAACGTATTCTACCCGTGTTGGCGCAGGCGAGTGCCGCTTTTTTCAGCGAACTCACCGGGGCGTCACCACCCACTGGCCATCTTTCTCGACGAGAACGCGGTCTCCCGTGAACTCCTCGAAATCCTGTGCATGGCCCGGCAACATCCGAATGACCACCTCCCCTGCATCGCGCAGGCTATCGATCTTGGCACGCAGACCCGGCACGTCGTCCGCAGGCGCCAAAATCGCGTTACTGCGCGCTTCTACCGGCGAAATTGCAGCCAACTCACGCAAATCGAGCGAAAAACCCGTTGCCGGGCGGTCCCGACCGAACGCCTGACCGACCTTGTCGTAGCGGCCGCCACGCGCAATCGCGTTCGGAATGCCATCCACGTACGCCGCGAACATGACCCCGCTGTGGTACTGATAGCCGCGCAGATCGGCCAGGTCGATGGACAGCACTGCCGGACCGACCTTGCCCTGCGAATCCGCCAGATAGGCAAGGTCGTCCAGTGCGGACGTTACGCCCGGGAGATCCGGCAACACCTTACGGGCACGGGCGAGGGTATCGGCCGGCTCACCATACAACGTGGTCAGACTCAGCAGCGCATCGCGCACATGCGCGGGGAGATCCCGGGTGAGTTCCTGCAGTTGCGGTACGTCTTTGGTCGCGAGCGCCCCGAACAACTGGCTCTCGATCGCTTCCGCCGCCGGCACCCCCTCCAGCAGTGCTTCGAGCACGCCAGCATGGCAGAGGTCGATACGAATTTGCTTCAGACCGGCCAGTTGCAGGCAGAACAGCAGCAATTCCTGAATCTCGAGATCGGCTTCCAGACCGCTGTGACCGAAAATTTCGGCACCGATCTGGAACGGTTCGCGCGTGGCAAGCAAATTGCGCGGACGCGTAAACAGCACGCTGCCCGCATAGCATAGACGTGTCACCCCCTTGCGGTTCAGCAAGTGAGCGTCGATGCGGGCGATTTGCGGCGTAATGTCGGCGCGCAGGCCCATCGTGCGTCCCGAAAGCTGGTCGACGAGCTTGAACGTGCGCAGATCGAGGTCATGGCCGGTACCGGTGAGCAGCGACTCGACGTACTCGAGCATCGGCGGCATCACGAGTTCGTAGCCATAGGTACGGAAGCGATCGAGCATGAGACGGCGCAGATCTTCGATCTTGCGCGCCTCGGACGGCAGCACGTCGGCGATATTTTCAGGAAGTAGCCAGTTCGGCATGGGTATTTCGGATTCAGACGGCGCGAGAGCGCGCCTTTTTTAATCGGCCAGCAGCATCAGGATCAGCCCCAGCAGAACGGCGGCCAGACCAAAGAAGCGAATCTGGCCGGACGGCATTTCCGTTATTTTACGAAAACTTTGCCGCCACCGGTCTGGCGCGACGAACGGAAACAGGCCCTCGACGATCAGCATGAGGGCAAAGGCGAGAATGATTGTGCTGCTGGTCACTGGGGGACTCGGCCAAAACGCCACCGCCCGCGTTGACGCGGGCGGTGGCAGCTACTCGGTTGTCAGAGGCGTTATTTTCCCGCTTTTCCGGCGGATGCGCCAGCGCCACCGGAACCGCGCATAAATCGGAAGAAATCGCTGTTCGGGTCAGCAATGATCACGTCTTTCTTGTCTCGGAATGTCGCCTTGTACGCTTCCAGACTCTGGTAGAACTGCGCGAACTGCGGATCGCGGCCAAATGCCTGCGCATAAATATTGGCGGCAGCGGCATCGCCCTCACCCTTGACCTGCTGAGCCTTGGCATACGCCTCAGCCACAACCACGTCGCGCTGACGGTCCGCATCGGCACGAATCTGCTCGGCCTCGGCGGCGCCGGTCGAACGCAGTTCGTTCGCGACACGCTTGCGCTCAGCGGCCATGCGGCTGTACACCGAATCACTGATGCCGGCCGCCAGGTCCACCCGGCGCATACGCACGTCAACGATCTCGATACCCACCTGTGCGGCCTCGTCGCCAACCTTCTGCTTGACCCACTGCATCACCTGGTCACGCTGCGTGGAGACCACTTCGGTCACGGTGCGCTTGGTGAAGGCTTCCTGCAATGCCGATCGAATCTGCTGCGTCAGGCGGTCCTGAGCCAGCCGGTTATCGCCCTTGAAGCTCACGTAGAACTTGCGCGGGTCGATGATGCGCCACTTCACGTACGAGTCGACGATCAGATTCTTCTTCTCGGCCGTGATGAAGCGCTCCGGCTCCGGGTTGTCGATGGTCATGATCCGCTTGTCCAGATACAACACGGTCTGGAGCGGCGGCGGCAACTTGAATTTCAGGCCTGGCTGGTTGTAGACGTCCTTGATCTCGCCCAGCGAGAACACGACGGCATAACGGCGCTGATCCACGACAAACATGGTCGAGGCGAGCACGATCAACAAGACGATCAGCGCGACGATAACGGTTCCAATACGGTTCATGCGCTTATCCCCTTAGCGTGAATCGCGGTCGCGGTTGCGCAGTGCCGCGCGCGATCGATCATGGTCGACATCGTTGTTGTCATCAGCAGCCGACGTACCCGCTGCCGGCCCCGTCGCCGCACCGGAGGCCGGCGCAGGGGTCGACGCGTCGCTACGCGAGCGCTCCATGATCTTGTCCAACGGCAGATACAACAGGCTGTTGTTCTTCGAGTCCACCATGATCTTGGTGGTGCGTGAGTAGATCTGTTGCATCGTATCGAGATACATGCGCTCGCGGATCACGCCAGGCGCCTTGGCATAGGCTTCCTGCACCGACTTGAAGCGATCCGCATCCCCTTGTGCCTGCGATACCACACGCGCCTTGTAACCCGCGGCCTCTTCCGTCAGACGCGACGCCGTACCCTTGGCACGAGGAATCACGTCATTGGCATAGGCCTGCGCTTCATTCTTTGCACGCTCCAGATCCTGACCGGCTTTCACGGCGTCGTCGAAGGCGGCCTGCACCTGTTCGGGCGGCTGCACGCTCTGCATGGTCACACTCGTGACGAGAATGCCCGTCTTGTAGCTGTCCAGAATGCGCTGAATCGAAGTAACGAGTTCGTTGGCGATCTCCTCACGACCGGCATAGAGCACGAAGTCCATCTTGCTCTTGCCGACGATCTCGCGCACCGCCGTCTGCGCCGCCAGATTGACGGACGATTCGGCGTCCACGTTATTGAAGAGGAATTCGGTCGCATCCTTGATGCGGTACTGCACGGCGAAGCGAACATCGATGATGTTCTCATCGCCCGTGAGCATCGACGAGTCCTTCAGATCGGTGTCGCGAATCGTATTCGAACGACCGATTTCGACCGAGCGAATCTGCGACATGTTCACGACCTCGACCGACTGGAAGGGGTACGGCAGGCGCCACTGAATGCCCGAAGTCGTCGTGTACTTGTACTTGCCGAACTGGGTCACAACCCCGACCTGACCTTCCTGGACGATGAATATGCCCGTCGCCAGCCAGATCAGAAACGCCAGTGCGACGACGACGCCGACACCGATGCCCGACCCGCGTGAACCACCCGAGAAATTGTTCGAGCCGCCATTACCGCCGCCACCATTCTTGCGGCCAAAGATACGATTCAGGCGACGATTGAAATCGCGCCATAGTTCGTCGAGATCGGGAGGGCCATCCTGCTGCGGGCCTTGCGGTCCGCGCTGCGGCTCCTTTTGATCCTGCGAATTTGGATTATTCGCACGATCCGGGCGGTTCGGCTCCTGATTGCCGGACGGCGTATCACCGCCGCCGTCCCGCCCCCAGCGCGGGTCGTTCAGGGAGAAAATCAAGCCAACTCGTCTCATCAAAGCTCTTGGAAGCATAGGTAGAAGCGTGGTGACTGAAGCGGGTTGGATGTTGCGATCGGCGCGCCTCGCATCGGAGCGCGCATGTTGCCGGTTCGCGCGTGGTTCCCGAATCTGGTTTGCCGATCGGCGACCTTGCCCGGCCTCCGTCTAGTCTCTTGCCAGTTCGTCACCCGCGTCGGATGGTGCTGCCGGTATTCCCCGTGGCAACCCGTCCTTCACGGTGCGACGTCTCGTGTTATCTGTCTTCTGCGCGCGGCACATCGTCCCAACGGTCGATGAGCCGGACATCGGGCGCTTCGTGCTGCGATTGTAACCCACCGGTGCCAGCCACAACCGCCTCGCTGATGGCCTCGCGCAGCAGGTCAAGGCCCTGGCCGGCACGCGCGCTCAGAAAGACACGCGTGACACGCCCGGCCTCGTCCCGTTCGATTCTCGGTCCCTGCGCGGCCAGTTCCGGCACCGCGTCGATCTTGTTCCAGATGAGAATCTGCGGGATGTCGGCCGCATCGATCTCGGCCAGTACGGCATTGACCTCGGCCATTTGCTCCTTGCGCACCTGACTCGACGCGTCCACCACATGCAGCAGCATGTCGGCGTGCACCGTCTCCTCGAGGGTCGCCCGGAATGCCGCCACCAACTGGTGAGGCAACTCGCGGATGAATCCGACAGTATCAGACAGCACGATGTTCCCCACATCGCCAAGATAAACACGACGCGAAGTCGTATCCAGCGTGGCGAACAGCTGGTCCGCGGCGTAGGCATTGGCCTTCGTCATCGCGTTGAACAAAGTGGATTTGCCCGCGTTCGTGTAGCCCACGAGCGAGATCGACATCGTGCCGCTGCGCTGACGCGCGCGACGCTGCGTGTCGTGCTGGCGCTGGAGCTTCTCGAGGCGCGCTTTGAGCGACTTCACTCGCTCGCCCAGCAAACGACGGTCGGTTTCCAATTGCGTCTCACCCGGCCCGCGCAGGCCGATACCCCCCTTTTGACGTTCGAGGTGGGTCCAGGCGCGCACCAGACGCGTGGACAAATACTGCAACTGCGCAAGTTCAACCTGCAGCTTGCCTTCATGACTCTTCGCGCGTTGGGCGAAAATATCGAGGATCAGGCTGGTACGGTCGACGACGCGACGTTGCAGAAGATGTTCCAGGTTACGCTGCTGACCTGGCGTCAGCGCATGATTGAAAATCACCAGTTCGACATCGAATTCCGCAATGGCTTCGCGCAACTCTTCCGCCTTGCCACTGCCGATGAACAGCTTGGCGTCCGGGCTGTGGCGACGACCGGTAATGGTCACGACAGGCGTGGCGCCTGCGGATTGCGTCAGAAGGTCGAGTTCCTGGAGACTGGCTTCGAAATCGAGTTTGCCGAAATCGATGCCGACGAGCGCGGCGTTGGTGGTCAAGCTACGCTGGGAATGGGTGTTGGGACTGTTGGACAAGAGCGGGCGACAGGGAGAAGAAATTCGCCCGGCCGGAGAGACTCCCGGTCGGGCGAGCCTGAATCAGGACTGCTCGGCTTCCGGATGGAAATTCACCGGACGCGCAGGAACGACCGTCGAAATGGCATGCTTGTAAACCATTTGGGTGACCGTGTTGCGCAACAGGACGACATACTGGTCGAACGACTCGATGTTTCCCTGCAGCTTGATACCGTTGACCAGATAGATCGAGACGGGAACATGCTCCTTACGCAAGGCGTTCAGAAACGGGTCTTGTAGAAGTTGCCCTTTGTTGCTCATAAGTTACTCCATTGTATTTTTAGCAAATGACCGTAAGCCAGGGCGTGTGCGCGCTTCCCACCCTGACCTCCACACTATAGCCGATTTTGCTAGCGTCGCCAGCAAAACCCCGCCCTGGACTGGCTTTCACTCGCCCTTGGCGTAAGGGTTCGCGCTGTTGCGGAACTCTATGCGTAATGGAGTGCCCTTCAACTTAAAAGTTTCGCGGAACCGGTTCTCGAGATACCGGCGATAGCTATCGGTCACGCCATCCAGACTATTCCCGTGGATGACGATAATCGGCGGGTTCGAGCCCCCTTGGTGTGCGTAGCGCAGTTTGGGGCGGGAGAAACCGGAACGGCGCGGTTGCTGGTGCTCCACCGCTTCGATGAGCGCCTTGGTCAGCTTCGGCGTGGGCAGCTTGCTCATCGCCGCCGCGTAAGCTTCGTCCACCGAACGCATGAGCGGACCAATGCCCGTGCCTTTCGCCGCCGAAATGAAGTGGAAGTTCGCAAACCCGAGGAATTTGAGCTTTCGCTCCAATTCCTGCTTGGCCTGATCACGGGTGTACTCGTCCAGCCCGTCCCACTTGTTCACGCCCACGACGACTGCTCGGCCCGACTCCAGAATGAAGCCGGCGATATGGGCGTCCTGGTCGGAAATGTCCTGGCGAGCATCGAGCATGAGAATCACGACGTTCGCGTCGGCAATCGATTGCAGCGTTTTCACAACCGAGAACTTCTCGATCGCTTCGAACACCTTGCCGCGGCGGCGCAAGCCTGCCGTATCAATGAGCGTGTAATTCTTGCCCTGACGCTCAAAGTCGATATGAATCGAATCGCGCGTGGTCCCCGGCATGTCGAAGGCGATCACGCGCTCTTCGCCGAGCAGCGTATTGACCAATGTCGATTTGCCGACGTTCGGACGCCCGACGATGGCGATCTTCACGCGCCCATCGTGCTTGTCGTCGTCCTCGTTTTCATCAGGATTCGCGTAAAACGGCGCGATCGCCTCATCGATGACTTCCTTCACGCCGTCGCCGTGCGCAGCCGAAATCGCCAGCGGGTCGCCGAGACCCAGCTCGTAGAAGTCGTTGGCGACCGTCGTGTACTTCATGCCCTCGGCCTTGTTGACCACGAGCATGATCTTGCGTCCCGTCTTGCGAAGATAGTCGGCGATGATCTGATCTTGCGGCGTGAGTCCCTGACGGCCGTCCACGATGTAGATCACGACGTCAGCCTCGACCACCGCCTGACGCGTCTGCTTGGCCATCTCGTGGAAGATACCTTCCTTGGCCACGGGTTCGAAGCCGCCGGTATCGATCACCAGATAGGGATGCTCGCCAACACGCCCCTCGCCATAGTGACGGTCGCGCGTGAGCCCGGGCATGTCGGCGACGAGTGCGTCGCGCGAGCGGGTCAAACGGTTGAATAGCGTCGATTTGCCGACGTTGGGGCGCCCTACGAGCGCGATCACGGGTTTCATGAATAAGCCCTAAAAACGAATACGGCCGGCGCGCTGCCGGCCGTTCCCGGAAAATGCCCGGGTGCTTGCCGGTTACCGGTTATTCCGGACGGAAGCCATAAATATTGCCGTCGCGGGTTTGCACAACCAGCGTCTGACCGGCGATGACCGGCTGCGCGCTGATGGCTCCGCTCAGCTTGACGCGGGCGAGGAACTCACCGTTGTCACGCGACAGGAAATGCAGATAACCCTGCTTGTCGCCCACTACCACAACGCGGCCGAGCGCCAGCGGCGCCGACAGGTCGCGGTACTTGAGCTTGTCGTTCTGCCACAGTGTACTGCCATCGGCAGCGTTGAACGCGTACACGGCACCGTCGGTATTCACCGCCGCCACCACGCGCTCATCCTGCGACACCCCGTTAGGGGATGAGAAATCACGCGCCCACAGGCCGTTGCCCGTCTGCACGTCGGCGCAGCCAACACGCCCCTGGAACGTCGCACCGCACACTTGACGCCCGAACACGACCGGCGACCCCGTCACGTCATTCACACGCTCGACTTCGGTCACGCCCTTCGGGTACGACAGCGGCGTAATCCATTGCGGGTTGCCCGTGTTCGCGTCAAGCGCGACCAGCTTGCCGCCGGGGAAGCCCGTGATGACCGAGCGATCACCCACGAACGTCATCCCCGTGCCCGTGCGTAACGTGAGCGTCGTGGCCGGTTGTGCATACGACCAGCGCACCGAACCGGTGCCCGCGTCGAACGCCGTCACACGGTTGTTGATGGCGCGCACCACCACGAGACCACGCCCCACCAACGGCGCGGTGAGCACTTCGCTGCCGGCATTCGCCTTCCAAGACGCCTTGCCATCGTGATCGAACGCGATCACGTCACCTTTATGCGTGGCAACGACCGTCGTCTCGCCGTCGCTGCCCGGGCCTGCGGTGATATTCGTATCTGCCTTGGCCGACCAGTTCGACGCTCCCGTTTCCGCATCCACGCGCACGATGCTGCCGTTCGCTCCCGCCGCGAACACGGCGCTACCCACCGCGACCGGGGCAAAGCTGTACGCACCGGACTTGCCCACGCTTGCCGTCCAGATTTGCTTGACGGTCAAGGCCTGCTTGATCTCCGTGAGCGGCGTCGGTTCGTGCGCCGGCTTGCTGCCGAAGAGCCCGCAACCACCCAGCGTGCCCAGCACGGCGAGCGTCATCACGGCGGTGCCCGCACGCTTGAAAATGCCACGGCGCGAGACCGTCGGCGCAACCTGCACGGACTGTGACGTAGCCATCGTTTGCGGCATCGATCGACGGAAGTCGTTAAGGATCATCATGTACCCGGTTATGCGTTATGGGAGGGTAATACTTGCCAACGGAATGCCGACGCGCGTCAGGCCCCCAGCGCGTCGAGCTTGAATTGCACGAACTGACGCATGCCCGAATCCTGCTTGTCGAGTTTGTCGAGCGCAAGCTTGTAAGCGGTCTTGGCGTCGGCCACCTTGCTCTGTGCGACGAGCACGTCGCCACGACGATCGGCAAACAGTCCGGCGTAAGGTGCTGGCGGGTTGTCGAGCAACTTGAGCGCCTCGTCATACGCTTTCTCGTCGAGCAGCACGCCGGCCAGACGCAGCTTGGCCAGTTGCTTGTACTCGTCGTCCCGGGCGTTCGACACGGCCCATTGGAGTTGTGCCTTCGCCCCTGCGGCGTCGCCAGCATCCGCGAGCGTCTTCGCGGCAAGCAGCGCTGTCATCTGAGCGTACGGCGTGCCGCTGAACTTGCTCTCCATGTCGGAAGCAATTCGCGCGACCTTCGCCTTGTCCTTCGCATCGACCGCGCTTTCCAGTTCGCCATAGAGCACACCGGCTTCCACCGTCTGCTTGCGTTCGTAATAGCGCCACAGATTCCAGCCGCCATAGGCCAGCATGATGACGACGAGCGTCCAGATAACGTAATTGCCGTACTGCTTCCACCAGGCCTTTACGTTCTCGATCTGTTCCTGTTCCTCGTGATAGCTGCTCATTCGCCGGTATTCTCCGTGTCTGGCGTCTTGAATTAATGAAGGGTTTCGTTGCCCGGGCCGTTATCGCCCAGGCTTTCGTTCACGCTCTCGTCCGCGCTCGCGACAATGGCGTCGATCAGGTACTCGGCCAGCCCGTCGAACGGCACGCTCGCCTGATTGTTCGTCTGATCGGCCGCACGCAGATGCTTGACCTCGGCAGTCCCCGAAGCCACCTCGTTTTCACCGATGATGACCGCGAAGTTCGCGCCGCTCGCATTCGCGCGCTTCATCTGCGACTTGAAGCTGCTGCTCTTGCCATCCGGGCTGCAATGGAAGACGACGTTCAGACCGGCATCGCGCATGCGCTCAGCGGCGATCAGCGCGGGCGCAACGGCCGACTCGCCCTGATGCACGACGTAGACATCCGCGCCTTCGGCCTGCGGCACCAGATCGTCTTCGCGCAGTAGTTCGAGAATGCGTTCAACGCCCATCGCCCAGCCGCACGCCGGCGTGGCATCGCCACCCAGTTGCTCGATGAGCGGGTCGTAACGACCGCCACCGGCCACCGTACCCTGCGCACCGAGCTTGTCGGTCACCCATTCGAACACGGTCAGATTGTAATAATCCAGCCCGCGCACCAGACGCGGATTGATCGTGAACGGAATGTTGTTCGCCTTGAGCAGCGACTGTACGCCTTCGAAGTGCTTGATCGATGCTTCGCCGAGGTAATCGATGAGCTTCGGCGCACCTTCGACCATCGCCTGCATCGTCGGGTTCTTCGTATCGAGCACACGCAGCGGGTTGGTGTACAGACGACGCTTGCCGTCCTCGTCCAGCAAATCGGCGTGCTTCTCGAGGTAGGCGATCAGATCGGCACGATGACGCGCACGCTCTTCGCCCTGCCCCAGCGAATTCAGTTGCAGATGGATACCGGTCAGGCCGAGATCGTCCCACAGGCGCTGACACATCAGAATGATTTCGACATCCGCATCGGGCCCTGCCAGGCCGAGCGCCTCGACGCCAACCTGGTGGAACTGACGATAGCGCCCGCGCTGCGGCTTCTCGTGACGGAACATCGGGCCGAAGTACCACAGGCGCTTCGGGCCACCGTACAGCAAGTTGTGTTCGAGCGTCGCGCGAACGGCCGCCGCCGTGCCTTCGGGGCGCATCGTGAGCTGCTCACCATTGAGCGAATCGGTGAAGCTGTACATCTCCTTCTCGACGATGTCGGTGACCTCACCGATGCCGCGCGTGAACAGCTGCGTGTGTTCGAGAATCGGCGTACGAATCTGCTGGTAGCCGTAAGCGCGCAGCATCGCGCGCACCGATTCCTCGAAGAACTCCCACAGGGCTTCGTCCTGCGGGAGGATATCGTTCATGCCTTTGACCCCGGCCAGTTTGGCGGGGCGATTCTTCTTTGCGTCAGTCATATTCTCTTGTGTTCTGCCGGCGGGCAGCCCGCTCGCTGCCCGCCTCCTGCCGAATTGCCGTGTTACGCGGCAACCGCGCCTTGCGTTTGGCCGTAATGCGTCTTCACGTAATCGTCGACGATCTGCTGGAACTCTTCGGCGATGTGCTCGCCGCGCAGCGTACGCACCTTTTCACCATCGACGAAAACCGGCGCAGCGGGCGATTCGCCCGACCCCGGCAAGCTGATGCCGATGTTGGCGTGCTTCGACTCGCCCGGGCCATTCACGATGCAGCCCATCACGGCGACGTTCATGTTCTCGACGCCCGGATATTGAGCCTTCCACACAGGCATTTGTTCACGCAGATATTTCTGAATGCTCGCAGCCAGTTCCTGGAACACCGTGCTGGTCGTGCGCCCGCAACCCGGGCAAGCGATCACCATCGGTGCGAAGGCACGCAGGCCCATCGTCTGAAGGATTTCCTGCGCGACCACGACTTCGCCCGTACGCGCGCCACCCGGCTCGGGCGTCAGCGAAATACGGATGGTGTCGCCAATCCCCTCTTGCAGCAGCACCGACAGGGCAGCCGTCGATGCAACGATTCCCTTCGACCCCATACCGGCTTCGGTCAGGCCAAGGTGAAGCGCGTAGTCGCAACGTTTGGCAAGCTCGCGGTACACGGCGATCAGATCCTGCACCGCGCTCACCTTGCACGAGAGCAAAATCTTGTCGGCCGACAAGCCCACGCGCTGCGCGAGCTCGGCCGATTCGAGCGCCGACGTGATCAGCGCTTCGTACATCACGCTTTGCGCGTCCCACGGCGTGGCACGCGCTGCGTTCTCGTCCATGATGCGTGCCAGCAACGACTGATCCAGGCTGCCCCAGTTCACACCGATACGCACCGGCTTGTCGTACTTGATCGCCATCTCGATCATTTGCGAGAACTGCGTGTCGCGCTTCGCGCCCTTGCCGACGTTACCCGGGTTGATGCGGTACTTGGACAAGGCTTCGGCGCAGTCCGGATAATCGGCAAGCAGCGTATGACCGTTGTAATGAAAGTCGCCGACGAGCGGCACCATCACGCCCATGCGGTCGAGCTGGTTGCGAATCTCCGGCACGGCGGCCGCCGCTTCCGGCGTATTCACCGTAATACGCACCAACTCCGAGCCGGCTTGCGCCAGTTCCTTCACCTGGATGGCCGTGCCGATCACGTCTTCCGTGTCGGTGTTGGTCATCGACTGCACGCGAATCGGCGAATCGCCACCGACCGTCACGAGCTGGCCGCCCCAGCGAATCCCGACCTTGCGGGACTGACGACGAGGCGCCGGACCACCGATGATCGGCATGCATTCTACAGAAGCCATGATTACCCTCTTTCGGTCTTACTGGAGCGTCAGACGCGCCACGTTGCCCGCATTGCGGGACTTGATCTCGACCGGTTTACCGTTGAATTCCAGCGATTCGACGCCCGCGACGTTACCCACAACGATCTTGAACGGTGCGTCGCCCGTAATATCCTGTTCGGCACCTGCGCGCATGAGCTGGGAGAACAGCACCTTGCCGTCCTTCGAACGAACTTCGACCCAACTATCCGCCTTCAGGCGCAACGCAATCTTGCCATTGCCCGGCGCACCCGCGCTCGACGCCTTCGCGTCGATCGGCGCAACCGGTGCGGCTGCCGGCGCCGTGGCGGCACTTGCGATTCCAGCGACCACGTGCGTCGGATCGACGGCGGCGATCAGGCCAGGCCCTGCGGCCGCCGCGCTGGCCGTTGCGTTATTGACTGTGCTTTCCGTGTTGCCATTGTTTGTGGCATTCGGAGCGTTCGTGGCATTCGCGCCGTCCGCCCCCGGCGGCGTGCCGTTGGCATCGGCGACGACCGGCTGGCTGGCCGGCTCGGCGGCGTCTGCCGTCCCTTGCGCGGTGGCTGCGCTGGCCAGCTCGGCCGGCTCGGTCGCACCCCGACCGCTCTTGTGTGAATTGCCGAAGTACCAGGCGGCACCGGCGATCACGACCAGGGCGGCCAGCGCCCATGGCCACTTCGCCTGCGATGCGGCGACCGGCGAACGGAAACGTACCGGGCTCTTCGGAATGCTCGGCTGCCCCGCCTGCGGTTGCGGAATATCGATGGCGACCGACGCCGGACCGCCGACACGGCGCAGCGATTCGATCATCGGCTCGGGGTCTCCCCCGACCATTCGGGCATAACTGCGCACCACGCCTTGAATGAAAGGCATCTCCGGCAAGGCATCCCACTCACCGGCTTCAAGACGCTTGAGCTTTTGCACGGAGACTTTCAGGCGCGCCGACACGTCTTCGATCGACATGCCGCGCTTCTCGCGCAATGCGGCCAGTTGCGCTCCCACTTGCGCGCCCAGCTCAGCCCATCCGGCAGGTGCTCCCTGCGGCAATCCCTGGCCCTGAGCCTCGGCTTGTCCGCCTGCATCCGCCTGATTCTGGTTATCCATCGATACGCCCCCGTTCGTAAGCAGCCGCCCGCAGCGGCTGAGGATATGCTGACGACAGCTCCGCTGCCTTATCCGCCGTGCACGCGGCATGAAAATCTGCGCGGTGCATCGGAAGCGTCGACGAGGAACTGACGGAATCGCGCCGGACGATGCACTCGCCCTGCGCAAGGAATGCTGTAGTGCAAGACTGATCCGACGGGCGGCATGGCACGCGCGGGGCCGACGGCCCTCGCCACGGTCCGCGCCCGCCCATGCGCAACGTCATACGGTACGCACCTCGACCGCGATTTTCCCGAATTTGCCACGCTGCGCAAGTCGCGTGCGATCCTGCACCTCGCCGGCAAGCTGACCACATGCGGCGTCGATATCGTCTCCGCGCGTCTTGCGCACGGTCGTGACGAGACCTGCGTCGAGCAAAATCTGCGCGAAACGCTTGATCTGCGGATCTTTCGAACGCAGCAGACCTGACTCGGGGAAAGGGTTGAAGGGGATCAGATTGAATTTGCACGGCACGTCGCGCGTCAGTGCGACAAGCTCGCGCGCATGCGCTTCGGTATCGTTCACACCGTCGAGCATGCAGTACTCGAATGTAATGAAATCGCGCGGCGCCACTTCCAGGTAGCGCTCGCACGCGCCCATCAGTTCGCGTAACGGGTATTTCTTGTTGAGCGGCACGAGCACGTCACGCAGTGCATCGTTCGGCGCGTGCAGCGAGACGGCCAGCGCGACGGGCAACTCCTGGCCCAGGCGATCCATCATCGGCACCACACCGGAGGTCGACAACGTCACGCGACGACGCGACAACCCATAAGCGTTGTCATCGAGCATGAGGCGCATGGCACCTACCACGTTATCGAAATTGAGCAGCGGCTCGCCCATGCCCATCATCACGACATTGGTGATGACACGCTCGTTCTTGCCTTCGCGACCGAGGTCGCGGCGCAATGCAAATTCGGCCATCCACAACTGGCCGATGATCTCGCCAAGCGACAGATTGCGAGAGAAACCCTGCTTGCCGGTCGAACAGAACCGGCAGTTGACGGCGCAGCCCGCTTGCGACGAAACGCAAAGCGTGCCACGCGTCTCCTCCGGGATGTAGACGGTCTCGACGGCATTGCCGTTACCCACGTCCAGCAACCATTTGCGCGTGCCATCCGCCGACAGATGGTCGGTGATCGCAGCAGGCGCAACGATGTTCGCGCGCGTTTTCAACTTCTCGCGCAGCGATTTGGCCAGATCGGTCATGCCATCGAAATCGGCGGCGCCCATCTGGTGGATCCATCGCTGGAGCTGGCGGGCACGGAACGGTTTCTCACCGAGCGTGCCGCAATAGGCGGCCAGACCGTCCGGATCGTAATCAAGCAGATTCGTGAGGTTGGTCATGGCCCTGGTCCGTCAACATCCCTTCGGTATCTTCCTGCGATTGAGCGACTATACGCGGCTTAGCGCGAGTAGACGTTCATGCCCGGGAAGAAGAAAGCCACTTCCACGGCGGCCGTTTCAGCGGCGTCCGAGCCGTGCACGGCGTTGGCGTCGATGCTGTCGGCGAAGTCGGCGCGGATCGTGCCCTTTTCTGCCTTCTTCGGATCGGTGGCGCCCATCAGTTCGCGATTCTTCGCGATGGCGTTCTCACCTTCGAGCGCCTGGATCATCACCGGGCCCGAGATCATGAAGTCGACCAGATCCTTGAAGAAGGGGCGCTCCTTGTGCACGGCGTAAAACTGTTCGGCTTCAGCGCGCGACAGGTGCACCAGCTTGGCAGCGGCGATCTTCAGGCCGGCGGCTTCGAAACGGCTGTAAATCTGGCCGATCACGTTCTTGGCAACGGCATCGGGCTTGATAATCGACAAAGTGCGTTCGACTGCCATGAAAAACTCCAAAAAATTAAGCAGTTATATAACCAACATGAACCCGTAATTGTAGCACGAAGGCTGTTATGATGGGGATGGAACCTACAGTGCGCGTACCGCTCAAACGCAGGACGGCCGGGACTGTTCGGCTTTTCGCGAAGTTGATATGAGGTGGCGTTCCTCTTTCCTTTCCATAATGGAAAGGTTTGACGGGTGGCGAAGGATTGAATTTCGGGCGATTGCCCTGAAATTTCGAGAATCGTCCGAACGTCTTCCGGGATATCTTTCGGTATCCTTGAACTTCGACGACAAGCCGGACCAACGGCTGCGGGGGACTAGCCGGCAACTATGATGCCGGTCATCGTACGCGTCATCTGGCGCCTGCCGGCCCCGCCAACAGGCACAACGACCACGGAGAACACAATATATGAACCAGGATTTCCAACGCTTCGGATACGGCGGCACGGGCGGCGTCTCGACCGCCCAGGTGCGCAACAAGGTACTGCGCAATACGTATTGGCTGCTCGCGCTGTCGATGCTGCCGACGATTGCAGGGGCCTGGCTGGGTGTGACTTACGGCTTCGCACTGTTCGCAGGCAGCCCGATGATCAGCGTCATCCTGTTCCTCGCCGTCGCCTTCGGTTTCATGTTCGCAATCGAGCGATTCAAGAATAGCGGTGTCGGGGTGGCCTTGCTGCTGGGCTTCACGTTCTTCATGGGCCTGATGCTCACACGCCTGCTGAGCTTCGTGCTCGGCTTCTCGAACGGCGCATCCCTCATCATGCTGGCGTTCGGCGGCACGGCCGTGATCTTCACGGTCATGGCTTCGGTCGCCACGGTCAGCAAGCGCGACTTCAGCGGACTGGGCAAGTGGTTGTTCATGGGCGTGATCGTGATTCTGCTGGCCTCGGTCGCCAACATCTGGCTGCAACTGCCGGCCTTGATGCTGACGGTCTCGGTGCTCGCCATTGCCATCTTCTCGGCGTACATCCTGTTTGATGTGCAGCGCGTGGTGAACGGTGGTGAAACCAACTACGTCACGGCAACGCTCGCGATCTACCTCGACCTGTACAACATCTTTACCAACCTGCTTGCCATCCTCGGTGTGCTGGGTGGTAACCGCAACTAAGACAGCGATGCCCGAGCCGAGCACCGGGCACGCGGTGGCGCCAGTCTGCTAGCGCCGCCAGGTCGTCAGGCACAAAAAAGCCAGTCCCTCGGGACTGGCTTTTTGCATTGGGTTGGGTCGCGATTCAGCCGGAGACGTTCGGCTAGCGCTCCGGGGACCCATTCGCAATCACCGAACACCACGGCGCCCCGCCGCCTCCCCGCCCGATTGAGCGCGCAAGCCGAGCGCCCGTCCTACGGGATCAGGCGTCTTCGTGTATCACGCCGTCACCGCCAACCGCGCCCCCGATCGCCTCGACACCGGCATCGCCTTCGCCACCAACGCTATCCGTCGCATCCGATGCCGACACACGGACACTTGGCACCCATGGCTGGCCGATGCTCTCGTGTTCGAAGACGGCCATCGATTCCACGTGAGAGGTATGGGGAAACATGTTCACGACACCGGCAAGCGTCAGGCGGTAGCCCGCTTCATGTACGAGCAAACCTGCGTCACGCGCCAGCGTGGCCGGACTGCACGACACATAGACAATGCGCTTGGGCAGCCCTTCATAACCCTGCTGCGCCAATTCGGCCAGCGCCTTAGACACGGCCAGCGCCCCCTCGCGCGGCGGATCGATCAGGTAACGGTCGAATGCGCCCAGCGCACGGATATCGTCCGCCGTGATATCGAACAGATTGCGGCACGCGAATTCGGTTCGCTCGGCAACGCCATTGCGTTGCGCATTGGCAAGGGCGCGCTCGGTCAGCGCAGTGCTGCCTTCGATACCCATGACGGTTCCGGCGCGTCGCGCCAGCGGCAACGTGAAATTCCCGAGACCGCAGAACAGATCAAGCACACGCTCGTTCGATTGCGGCGCCAACAGGCGCAACGCGCGGTGCACCAGCACCCGGTTGATCTGGTGATTGACCTGCGTGAAATCCGTTGGCTTGAACGGCATCCGGATCTGATATTCCGGCAGCGTGTAGTGAAGCTCCGGCGCCAGCGGATAGAACGGGACTGCCGTATCGGGCCCTTTGGGTTGCACCCAGAACTGAACGCGATGGGCGTCTGCGAAGGCACGAAGGATGTCCTCGTCAGCAGGCGTGAGCGGCTCCAGAATGCGCAACACGAGCGCCGTGACGTCTGCGCCGATTGCCAGTTCGATCTGCGGCAAGCGCTCACGAATCGACAGAGACTCCACCAGACGGCGCAGCGGGACGAGCATGTCCGACACGTGACGCGGCAACACTTCGCAGGAATCCATGTCGGCCACGTAACTGCTCTTGCGCTCGTGGAAGCCGATCAGCACGCCGCCCTTCTTCGGCACGTAACGCACCGTCAGGCGGGCTCGAAAACGATACCCCCAGTCGGGTCCCTGAATCGGGCGAAGCATCGCGTCGGCCTTCACCTTCCCCAGGCGCGCCAGATTGTCTTCCAGCACGCGCTGCTTGATGGCGATTTGCGCGCGCGCCTCGAGATGCTGCATTGAGCAACCGCCGCACTTTCCGAAGTGCGGGCATTGCGGCTTGGCGCGCATCGAACTTGCGCGCAACACGCTGACCGTTTCGGCCTGCTCGAATTTGGGCTTGCGGCGATAGCTCAGATACGTGACACGTTCGCCCGGCAATGCGCCCTCGACGAAGATCACCTTTCCGGGCTTGAATTCAGGCGTGCCCGGCTCGCCTTCCGGCGCCGTGCGGCCAACGCCGCGCGCTTCCATGTCGAGCGATTCGATATCGATAATGCCGGGCTCGGCGCTAGGCCGATTGCGCGAGGAGTTTCGGGAGGAGCGGGTCACGTCTTTGTTCTCATGGGCGACAGCAAACCCGGCATTTTAATCGATTCGTCCGCCTGGTATGCACTCGCGGATGTTTGCCGCGCGCCGCCACTTCCCGAAAGCGGGGAAATCTGCGTGGGCTACCGCCACGCGTCGAGATATTCCTTCCAGTGCGGCGCCGACTCCTGCGCCAGCGAGCGCTTCACGAACTCGATCTCCTGCTCGTACTCGGCCTGGCGCAGACCGCCGCGCATCAATTGATAGCGGCAATAGACGAGATACGTGTTGACCACATCCGTCTCACAGTAATTGCGGATCTCTTCGAGCTTACCGCCGCGATACGCTTCCCACACTTTGCTACCGTCCATTCCCAGCTTGCCGGGAAAGCCGCACAGTTTGGCCAAATCGTCCAGCGGTGCGTTTGCGCGAGCCTGATACATCGCGAGCAAATCCATCAGATCCAGATGGCGCTGGTGATAGCGGCTGATGTAGTTATTCCATTTGAACTCGCGGTCGTCCTCTCCCATATCCCAATAGCGCGGCGCGGAAATGCCGTGGATCATCGCCCGGTAGTGCAATACCGGCAGGTCGAAACCGCCGCCATTCCACGACACGAGCTGCGGCGCGTACTTTTCGATGGTGCGATAAAAGCCGGAGACGAGCGCGCCTTCGCCGTCCTCAAGCGTGCCTAGCGACTTCACGCGGAAACCGTCGCGATCACGGAACACGCATGAGATGGCCGCAACGCGATGCAAATGAAGTGGCAGAAAGTCGTGCCCCACTTTTTCGCGGCGCGCTGCAAACGCCGCTTCGGCGACGGCGTCATCGGTCAGGCCGGCATACGCGGGTTCAAGCTTGCGCAAGCCGTCGACGTCAGGAATCGTTTCAATATCGAAGACGAGAACGGGAGATGCCATGGTCAAAACCAGAAGAAGAATCGGATAGTGACGCCATACGGCGTCGAACGGAGTGCCAACTCAGGCGGCAAGCGAGATGTCGACGACGGCGAAACGCAATGCGAACACGATATGGTCGCCCGCGCCCATGTCAGAGCACGGCGTCCTTGCGCACGCCGTTAGACGCGAAATAGCGCTTGAGTTTGACGAGCGCCTCTTGCTGGATCTGACGTACGCGCTCGCGGGTCAGCCCCATTTCGTCGGCCAACTCCTCCAGCGTGGCGGGTTCCACGCGATTGAGACCGAACCGGCGCTCGATGACATAACGATGTTTGGTGGACAACCGCGAGAGCCACAACCGCATCAGATCTTCCAACTCACGATGTTGCACCTCATGTTCCGGTGCTTCGCTGCGGTCGTCCGAGAGCAGGTCGAGCAAACTGCTGCCCGGATCGATCTCGAGCGGCGCATCGAGCGAGGCCACGTGCTCGTTGAGCGCAAGAATATCGGTGATCTCTTCGGGCGTCTTCCCCGTCAGATCGGCGATATCCTCGATTTTCGCGTCGCGCTGCTCGCCGCCGTCGATATACGCGGCGCTCTTTTCCAGGTGACGCTTTGCACGCAGCACCTGATTGAGCTCGCGAATGACATGCACTGGCAGGCGCACGGTACGCGCCTGATTCATGATGGCGCGCTCGATGCTCTGACGAATCCACCACGTGGCATAGGTCGAGAAGCGGAACCCGCGTCCCGGATCAAATTTCTCGATGGCGTGCATCAAGCCGAGATTGCCTTCCTCGATCAGATCGAGCAACGGCACACCTCGATTGAGATACCCCTTGGCGATGCTCACGACGAGACGCAGATTACGCTCGATCATTACCTGCCGCGCGGCAAACTCGCCGGCTTGCGCACGCGTGGAGTAGTCGAGTTCCTCCGCCGGCGTCAGGAGCGGCTTGGCGCTGATGCGATTGAGATAATGCTGGACAGTGTCAGCCGTGAGTTCGGCCTGAAGGACGGTACCAAAGTCATCGCCGTCGGCAGATTTGCGCTTGCGTCCGGAGGAGGGAGCGCCCTCCTCGGCGTCGTCTCGCGCGTCGGATGACGACGCGTCATCCTCCTCCGCCTCGCGCTCGTCGAAAGCGTCGTCCACGTCCTCGTCCTGCCGGGATTGCCGATCGTCTACGTCCTGATCTGGCTCCGGGGCAGCGAGGTCTTCCTCTTGCGAAGTACGACGCTTTCTCTTGAGCATTCGACCCTGCCTAGTTTATTGAGGCGGCAAATACTTCATCGGATCCACAGGTTTACCGTCCTTGCGTACCTCGAAGTGCAGCATGACGCGATCGGCGTCCGAGTTACCCATTTCGGCAATTTTCTGACCCCGCGTGACGGAGTCGCCTTCCTTGACCAACAGTTTGCTGTTGTGCGCATACGCCGTCAAGAAGGTCGAGTCGTGTTTAATGATGACGAGGTTGCCATAGCCACGCAGGCCCGCCCCCGAGTACACCACCTTGCCGGCGCCTGCGGCGAATACGTCCTGCCCCGCACGCCCGCCGATGTTCACGCCCTTGTTCTTCGAGTCGTCGAAGCGCCCCACGATATCGCCCTTGGCCGGCCACGACAGACGCAGATCGCCACTGGACACCGCCGAAGGCGCAGAGGCTGCTGCGCTCGCGGGCGGCGCGACGACAGCCGGCGGTACCGCCGCCGGACTGTTGTTCGACGGCGCGCTGGCGACCGGCGGCGGCAACGGGGTGCCGGAATCGCCAACAGGCGGCTTCACGCGCAGCACCTGCCCCACTTCGATCTGGTCGGGGTTCTGGATGTTGTTCCAGCGCGCGATATCGCGGTAGTTCTGCCCGTTCTCCAGCGCGATGCGGTAGAGACGATCCCCCGGCTGAACCCGGTAATACCCCGGCGGCACCGGCGAATTGTCGACCACCGGCGCGCTGACGCCCGGCACACTGCTATCGGTCGTCGTACCGCCTACGGTACGGTCGACGACCGGCGCCCCGACTTGTCGCGATGCGCACGCTGCCAGCATGCTCAGCAACAGGACACTGGCGACGCGTTGTTGGAAACCCGCTCGCAAATTCACTCAAATCCTCCGCAGAATAGGCCCGTCGGGCTTAGATGATGCCCGATTTTAAGGGGACGAATAACACCCTATCAAGCTGCGTCTCGCGCCATTGGCGCGCACCGATGCGCTCGATGAGGGTCAAAATTTGTTGCTCGCCGCCCACAGGGGCGACAAGACGTGCGCCGACCGCAAGCTGATCGACCAGCGCATCCGGAATCTCAAGACCGGCAGCGGCAATCACAATGCCGTCGAACGGCGCCACCGCGGGCAGACCCAGTCGCCCGTCGCCGTAATGCAGGCGAATATTGGGTACGCGCAATGGCCGCAAATTGGCTTTGGCACGCTCGTGCAAAGGTCGTACACGCTCGATCGAATAGACGTCGCGCGCCACGCACGACAGCACGGCAGCCTGATAGCCGCATCCCGTGCCGATTTCCAGCACCTTCTCGAGCGGGCGTCCGCCTGCGAGCAGAAGCTCGATCATGCGCCCCACGACAGACGGCTTCGAAATCGTTTGCCCATGACCAATCGGCAGCGCTGCGTCCTCATAGGCTTGATTGGCGAGCGCGGCGTCGACGAAACCGTGACGGGGCACCGTGGCCAGCGCCGCCAGCACGCCCGGGTGTTTGACGCCCGACGCGGCCACCCGTTCAGCCATGCGCGCACGCACGCGCTCGGATGTGAGCCCGATGCCATCGCGCGAACCGCTGCTCGACGATGCGCCCGGGCGCGTGCTGCGTGTGCCCTTGCTCATGCTCACACCCACGCCCGCGGTCATGCCCACGCTCGGACTCGCCCCGGGCCCTGTGAGCGCCTTTCCCGCCGTCACGGCACGCGCCGGGCTTCTGCCCACAGCACCGCTTGGCGCCGCATGCTTTTGCGCGGCACCGGCGCCTTGCACCTTTGCGGGGGGCCTCGGCGAGCCCTTCGCCGCGTGGGGCGCCGGTTGCGCGTGCGGCGCTGCGGCAGGGCGTGCCAGCCCCTTGTGTACCACGGCATGCGACGTTTGCGCGCCCGCCGGACGGGCGGACGCGCCGGCCATCGGCGTCGATGCCGGACGCAAGCTGTTATTTCCGCCGGACGGCGTCCTCCCATTCCCTTGATGCGCCGACGAGCCTGCAGGCGTCGCCGCAGGCGCATTACGCGTCATTGCGGCCGGCGGGGCGCCGGCAGGACTGGCGCGCGACGCCTTGTCCAACACGGGCGCCTTGCGCTGCCTGCGCGTCATGACTTCGGCAAGAGGAAGAGGAAAACGCTTCGGCGGTGTCGTCATCGTTGGGCCACCCCTGCGCTGGCCAGCCAATCGTGCACGACGCCAAGTCGTGCGGTATGCGTCAGATCCAGTTGCAAGGGGGTAACCGAGACGTAATCGTGCGCCACGGCATGGAAATCGGTGCCTTCGCTGCTGTCGCGTGCATCGCCGGCAGGACCGATCCAGTAAATCGTTTCGCCACGCGGGTTCTCCTGTCGGACAACCGGCTGCGACTGATGTCGCTTCCCCAATCGGGTCGCGAGCGCGCCCTTGAGGCGCTCATAGGGCAAATTGGGAATATTGACGTTCAACAAGAAGGGCGCGCCCAAGGGCCGCTCCATATATCGCTCGACCACCTCACGCGCCACACGCGCTGCACTATCGAGGTGATCCCAGCCCTTGTTGACCTGCGAGAACGCGAACGACGGAATTCCGAAGAGGAATCCCTCGGTAGCCGCCGCCACAGTACCGGAGTACAGCGTGTCTTCGCCCATGTTCTGACCATTGTTGATGCCCGAGACCACGATATCGGGCCGCTCATCGAGCAAACCGGTCAACGCCACGTGAACGCAATCGGTCGGCGTGCCGTTAATGAAGGTGAAATCGTTGGCCGACGTAAAGACGGAAAGCGGCCGTTGCAGGGTCAGAGAATTGGACGCACCACTACAGTTCTGTTCGGGCGCCACCACGGTAATGTCACCAAGCGGTGCCAGCGCTTCGTAAAGCGCGGCCAGGCCTGGCGCCTGATACCCATCGTCGTTGCTGAGCAGGATTCGCATGCGGCAATTGTAACCGAGGAAAGGTGCTCGGATATGACGCCATGTCGGCATTCCTGGCGTGCCCCGCCCCTCGCTTCACAGCATTGTCATGCCTGCGACACGACGCCGGGACCGTGCCCGGCGCGCTTGCGATCCGACGTCGATTTCCCGCCGATACCTCCCGGAAAAGCAGCCCAAAGCGTGCCTGACAGGAGACGGACATTCGGCGCGCTGCATGCTGCGCACCGAGCGCGCTGATGCCGTCGCCGCGCGGGATCACATCTTTTCGGTTTCCCCCGCCTGCGGCTGCCAGACGAGCAAGCGTCGCTCCACGACACCCACAAGACCGTCGAGGACCAGGGCGAACGCCGTGAGGATCAGCACCCCGGCGATCACCGCATTGATGTCGAAGGTGCCTTCCGCTTGCAAGATGAGATATCCGACACCCCGCGACGAGCCCAGATATTCGCCGACGACCGCCCCCACGAACGCGAGACCCACCGAGTTGTGCAGGCTCGAAAACACCCAGCTCGTGGCACTGGGCAGATACACACGGCGCAACAGTTGACGCTGATTCGCGCCGAGCATGCGCGCATTGGCCAGCACGACCGGGCTAACTTCCTTCACGCCCTGATAGACGTTGAAGAAAACGATAAAGAACACGAGCGTGACACCGAGCGCCACCTTGGACCAGATGCCCAGCCCGAACCACACGCCGAAAATCGGAGCGAGGATCACGCGCGGCATCGAGTTGGCGGCCTTGATGTACGGATCGAGCAACGCGCCGGCACTCGGCGACAGGGCCAGCCACAACCCCACACCCAGCCCGAATACGGTACCGATCGTAAAAGCCAGCACCGTTTCGAGGAGCGTCACCCCCAGGTGCAGGTAGATTTCGCCACTGGCGAACCATTGCCAGATCTGGAGCAGCACCTTTTGCGGCTCCCCAAAGAAGAAAGCCGCCTTGTCGGGGCTGTCGAAATAGAACGCGGGCAGCAGCGTGGGGCTCGTGAGGACGTACCAGACGAGAAAGGCCACCACCAGCAGCAGCCATTGCCAAAGGCGCAGGTGCCGCATGATCGAACGATTACGCATGACGAACGAATTCCGGGAATATCAGACGAGCGACCGGCGGCCTCATCAGACAAGCCAGTCGAACAAGCCAAAGCCGTCCGGCAAATCGAACCAGTCCATCCAGTCGAGCCAACCCGGCCAGTTGAGCCAGCTTAGCGAGACCGTGAGAATGCCTGCGATTTGCCACATGACGATTCAGACCGCCTTTAACTGTTGGGCATAGCCCTTGAGGACTTCCTCGCGAAGCACGTCCCAGATCTGAGCGTGCAACTCGGTGAAGCGCGGATGATTCCGTATTTCCGCCACGTCACGTGGGCGCGGCAAATCGATTCGGAACTCCCCAATGGGATGCGTCCCCGGGCCCGCGGCGAGCACCACGACACGGTCGGACAGTGCGATGGCCTCATCCAGATCGTGCGTGATGAACAACACGGCGCGCCGTTTGGCGGCCCACAGGTCCAGCAACTCGTTTTCCATCAACTGACGCGTCTGGATATCGAGCGCCGAAAATGGCTCGTCCATCAAGATAATGTCCGGGTCGAGGATCAGCGTCTGGGCCATCGCGACACGTTTGCGCATCCCCCCGGAGAGCTGATGCGGATAGCGATCGCCAAATCCCCCCAGCCCCACCCGCTTGAGCCACTCGTGTCCGCGCGCCTGCGCCTCGTCGGGCGCGACGCCACGAAACTCCAGCCCGGCGGTCACATTGTCGATCGCGTTACGCCAGGGCATCAGCGCTTCGGCCTGGAACATGTAGCCCGCTCGCGCGTTGATGCCCTTGAGCGGCTCACCGAACACCTTGATCGAACCGGAAGACGGCGTGAGCAATCCAGCCGCCACATTGAGCAGCGTGGATTTGCCGCACCCCGTCGGTCCGACAACCGAGACAAACTCGCCCGGTGCGATATCGAGCGTTGTATCGGCAACTGCCGTATAACGCTTCGAACGGTCGTCCCGAGCGACGAACGTACAAGTAATGTTTTCGAAACTCAGAGCCGGCGCAGTCATCATTTGTACTTGGCGTCGGCCTTTTTCGTGAATTCGTTGGTAAACGTCTTCGACAGATCGATGGGCTTGCCCTTAACCGTTTCGTCGAACGCCTGCAAGGTGCGCAACGCCGTAGCCGGGCCATCTGCCGGGATCAGGCCATCCGGCGAGATGGCTTCCTTCACGCGACTCCATGCATCGAGATAGAGCGCGCGGTCGCCCAGCAGATAGGCGTCGGGGACCGTCTTGATCAGTTCGGCCTGCCCTGCCGTCTGCAACCAGCGCAGCGCCCGCACCATCGCGTTGGTCAGTGCCTGCGTGGTATTCGGATTCTTCTGAATAAACGATTCGTTCGTGTAGAGACAACCGGCGGGCATGTTGCCGCCAAACACCGACACGGTCTCCTTGAGCGTGCGCGTATCCGAGATCACACGAATCTCCTTGTCGCGCTCGAGCATGGTGACCACGGGGTCCAGATTGACGATGGCGTCGATATTGCCCGAGCGGATCGCGGCCAACGCGCCCGACGAAGCGCCGACACCGACGAAGGCCACCTCGTTGGGTTTGATGCCGCCTTTGGCGAGCACGAAGTTCGCCATGATGTTCGTCGACGAACCCGGCGCGGTGACGCCAATCTTCTTCCCACGCAGATCGGCAATCGACTTGTAGTTGGGCATCGTCTTGTTCGACACGCCAAAGACGATTTGCGGGGCACGGCCCTGCAACACGAAGGCCCGGATGTACTGATTCTTCGCCTGCAACAGAATCGTGTGCTCATAGGCGCCCGACACCACATCGGCGCTGCCGCCGACCAGCGCCTGCAGCGCCTTGGAGCCACCGGCAAAGTCGGAGATTTCGACGTCGAGCCCTTCGTCCTTGAAGTAATTCAGACGTTCGGCAATCGTGAGCGGCAGGTAATAAAAGAGGTTCTTGCCGCCGACCGCAATCGCGACCTTGGTCTTCTCGAGCTTGGCTTGTGCGAAGCCCGGACGAATGCCTGCGCCGATGAGGCCGGTGGCGGCCAGTGCCGTGACGAATTCACGTCTTTGCATGGTGATGTTGTCTCCGTGGTTGCAGCGTTCTTTCTTTGTTTATTCGACGTGCTTGATTGACGCGCGCGATCGGCACACTTGATCCGCCGCGCATCGTCGACGGGCCGCAGTCACAACCGCATCCCGTCGTGTGTCGCGCGATGGTGCCGTGTCAGATGACACCGCTCTCGCGCAATGCTTTGATTTGCCCGGCATCATAACCCAGTTGCCCCAGCACTTCGTCCGTGTGGGCGCCAAGCTCAGGGCCGAGCCATTGGGTCTGTCCGGGCGTCTGGGAAAGTTTCGGGGTGACGTTCGGCAGATCGATCGGCGTGCCGTCGGGGAACGTATGGCGCTGAATCATCTGACGCGCGATGAATTGCGGGTCCTTGAACATGTCGGCCACGGTGTAGATCCGGCTTGCCGGGACATCCGCGGCCTGCAGTACAGCAAGCGCCTCGTCGATCGATCGTGCCTGCGTCCATTGACCGATCGCCTCATCGATTTCCTGCGTGCGCGGCACCCGCCCGTCGTTGTGCGCGAGGCCGGGGTCTTCTGCCAGATCGGCGCGGCCGATAGCCTGCATCAGTCGCTTGAAGATCGGATCGCTGTTTCCCCCCACCACGATCATGCCGTCGGCACACGGATAGGTGTTCGACGGCACGATGCCCGGCAACGACGCCCCGGTGCGCTCGCGCACCATGCCCGCCACGCTGTACTCCGGCACGACGCTCTCCATCAGATTGAAAACCGCCTCATAGAGTGCGACGTCCACGACCTGACCACGCCCGCCGTTCACATTGCGGTGGTGCAACGCCATCATCGCGCCGATCACACCGTGCAACGCAGCGATGGAGTCGCCGATCGAAATGCCGATGCGCGGCGGCGGAAGGTCCGGGTACCCGGTGATGTGACGTAACCCGCCCATCGATTCGGCGATGGCACCGAATCCTGGCCGATCCCGATAAGGCCCCGTCTGACCGTATCCCGACAGACGCACCATGACCAGACCCGGGTTCTGCGCCGACAGTTGTTCGTATCCCAACCCGAAACGCTCCAGCAGCCCGGGGCGGAAGTTCTCGACGACGATGTCGGCCTGCGCCGCGAGCTTGCGCACGATGTCCTGCCCCTCGGGGGATTTCAGGTTGATCGTGACCGATTTCTTGTTGCGCGCCTGCACCGCCCACCAGAGCGACGTGCCGCCAGCGTCGGGATGCAACTTGCGCCATTTGCGCAACGGATCACCGTGCTGCGGATCCTCGATCTTGATGACTTCGGCGCCGAACTCACCGAGCATGCGCGCGGCAAATGGGCCGGCGATCAGCGTACCGAGTTCAAGCACCTTCACCCCGGCAAGCGCGCCGAAGCCCGGCATGCCCGACGTGCCCGACGAGGGGGTGGCGGAACCCTGAAGCGAAGGGGAAGACTGCGCGGCGGATGCCGCTGACGCCGAAGCAGAACCCTGCGACGACGAAGATGCGAACGGCGAGGACGACTTGGACAACGCGTGGACTCCTGAGCCTCGTCGACGGCGATCACCGTCGACGCTCGAAACGCCGCCTTTGGGCAGCATCTCGGCAAATGGATGGCAAATGAAGTTCGTATAGTAATTCGACAGTCGCTATCGGCCAATAACCTCAGAGGTATTCCCGGAATCTTCCGAGAGACTTTGTCGTCCGATCCGATGCCGCCGCCAGGCGGACCAGGTGTCGTGCGAGCTTGTGCGCCTCAGGCCGGACGCATCAGGTCTCGAACAGGTGGCGCGCGCCACGCTGCGCTGCAATATAGATCGCCTCGCCACGGTTGCGCGCCCCGAGGCGCCGATACAACGCAGACACGTGCGTCTTCGCCGTCCCTTCGGAGATCACCAGTTGCTGACAGATGGTCTTGATGGACAGACCGCGCGAGAGCAACGCCAGGATTTCGTACTGGCGCTGAGAAATGCCAAGCAACGCGGATTCGGCAAGCTGCGTCGCCTTGTCGCCGCCCAGCGGAAATACGGGCAGGCGGGACAGCGGCAGGGCTTCGCCCAATGCCTCCTGTCGCCAGAGCACCAGTAACGCGGAGAGCGCCTCTTCCGGCACAAAGCGACCGCCAGAGAACGCAAGATCGAACACCGAGCGGATACGGGCGACCGAATTCGGCCACGGCAGGCAAGCCGCCACGCCCGCCTGCAACCAGCGGATGATCTCGTCGGGAAAACCCGCATCGCCAACCACGATGACGGGCACCGGCGGGACACAATCGGCCGCGAGCGCACACAAGGTATCGATCGCAGGCGTACGCGCCACGGACTCATCGAGCACGAGCGCACGACGCGAGGGCAACTCGCGCAACCATACCCAGTCCGGCGTCGTCACGTTATCGACATGCCGCAAGACCGGTGGCGTCACGTTAGCTTCGGTTTGCAACGCGACTTGCAGCCCGCCCAGCCAGGGGGCCGCTTCACCTACGACCAGCACACGCATGATTTCCCCTGTCATTCCGGTCGGATCCCCACGCCGCCGCCCCGATTTTTGTCATGCTCGCAGCGCCTTCGGCACCTATTTTTTGCCGGTCCGTCGCATTCGCGACATCCTTTCGGCCCGGGACGAAAACCGAAGAAACCCTCCAGCGTTCGTCATGATTCACGCATCAGGCGTCACCTTGCTTTCAAGGCAGTTTATGCGCGAAGACCGCATGCTGGCGAGTCCGCAACTCGCGGAGCCCCATCCCTGTTGCCTGAGCGCGACAAACCGCAATCTGCGTAAATTATTTACTCAATTTTCGGTGATTCCGCTATTACTTTTCCCCTTCCCTTTCTCGAATCGCGCAATAGAATACAAAAGTCTGATAGGACAGTTCGCGCAGGCCGGGGGGCACGCTATGTTCAAGATCACCGTCAGTACGACGCGCAGCGCGACGCTTTGTCTTGCCGCCGCATGCTTCGCAAGCGCCGCGCAGGCCGACGTCATGGGCGCAACCAGCCTGGGCGGCATCGGCGGCGGCGCAATACCCGCGACCGTGAGCGACACGTTGCTCGCCAGCACCCGCGCGGCCAATTTGCAACAGAGTCTGGTGACACGCATCGGCAATGCCGGTCAGGTCACGATCGCACCCGTGAATGCGACGACCACCGTCGCCAACAACGTCCGCCTTTGGGACGAAGTCATCCCACCCGCCCCGTCACCCAAGCCGACACAAGCGGCAGCGCCCGCCTCTGCTCAACCGGCTACGCTTGCCCGCACCTCGGTCGCCGTCGCTCAGATACCGACAACGACGCCTGCCTTGATGCAGACGAGCATGAAGTTCAATACGTCCAATACGGCCAGTGCGGGCGCGAGCGTCGCGCGCATGACGCCCGGCGCACGCTGAGCGGCACGTTCCTCGGCCTTGCCTTGCCACAGCGTGGCAAAACTTCGATCGGCGACCCGCTTGCCACTTCAAACGGCGTGATGCTTATCTGAACGAACGAGTGCGCGCCTGCGCTTCCGGCGACGCGCCTCGCCGTTTTCCTCCCTCACGCCACACCGCATTTGCCGGGTTTCACCGGCAGCGATCCTCAGAAGGTGTACGGGAAGCGAACGCCGATCACGTAGTTGGGCGCGTCCGGCGACATGCCCGCGTTGACGTAACCGTTCACTGTCCAGTGCTTGTTGATGGCGTAGTTGATACCGAAGTTGAGCGACGCGGCGTTGGTCGTGCTGCCTGCCACGGTCGTCCAGCTTGCGCCCGGCGAAGCGGTCTTCGTGGCACGCGAGATGGCCGTCGAATACGAGATCGACAGCGCCGTCTTGTCGTTGAGCGCCAGCGCCATGCCCGCGCCGACCTGCACGATGTCGCCGAGCTTCACCTTGGCCGGTTGCGTCGTGCCCTCGATGGTCGAAATGTCGTCGAAGGACTTGGCCACGTTGTAGGTGTAAGCGACGTTGGCGAACAACACGATCGGGTCGTACGTGCGCAGGAACGACAGACCGGCGGTGATCGCCCAGATGCCGTTACCCGTGGGCAGACGCGACGGCGTCGTGAGGTTGTTGTTCGTCGGATCGGGCGTGCCGAGCTTGATGCCGAACGGCGACGTTCCCGTTGGCGCCGTCACGCGCAAGGACGCCACGATGTCCGGCCAGTTCGCGTTCTCCTTGACGATCTGGTAGTACAGCGACAGGTTCACGTCGCCGATATTCGCCGAGTTCTTGCTGATGTCGCTGACCGAGGAGGCCGCACCGCCCACACCGCCGGAGATGAAGTCCGAATTCCGGTAGAGATACGGCACGTCGAACGCCACGCTCATGCGGTCGGTAATCCCGTAGCGCGTGTTCACGTCGAACGTCCACACGTTCGCCTTGGTCTGGCCGAGATTGAGCTGACCGAGGAAGATGGCGTCCAGCGCGAGGAAACCGCTCAACACCAGCTGACGCCGGTCGTAGTAGCTGTAACTGATACCGGCATCGATGGTCAGCTTGCGGTCGAACAACGGCGCATGCTGGGCCTGCACCACGGCCTCTTCCGCCGGCGTACGCTGCGATTCCGTCTCGCTCTTCTGCATCTGCTGCGTCTCGCCGATGGGCGTGGCGGACAGCGGTCCGGCCGCCCCGGCAGCGCCGCCGCCTGGGGTGCCGGCCGAACCGGCGGCAGAGCCATCGCCGGGCGAGACCTGCGCGATCTGCGCGGTGTCCCATGCGGTCAGGCCGCGCCCGCGTTGCGCCATCTCGATATCCGTGAGGCGCTTCTTGAGAGAAGAAATTTCCCGCTGCTGCCGGTCGACCATGTCCATCAACATCTGGAGACGGTCATCCGGCGATGGGTTCGTATGCTCCTGAGCCTGGGCCGATAGCGTGAAAAGCAGTACCCCCAACGGAATAGCGGCAACGGGAAAAAAGCGGTGAGTGTTCATGATCCCCCCCGGGTGAAAAAGCGGACGGGCGTCCGCGCGCAATCCAACCAACACGTGAAGCCGACAACGGTTGTCCTTGCTGCTCGACTGCGGGGTGACGCGTGCGAAACCCGGACCGGGTCCTGCCGACGTCACCTTCTTGTACGCCGCAAAGCCACTGCGGCGGCGCCCCACTTCTTGTTGTTATCAATGCCGCACGGCGACCATGTTCGCCATCGCGTTCTGAATGCCGAGTTGACGCAGACCGGCAGACGTCAGCGCGTTCGTTTGCAGGTTCAGTTGCAGGGTGTTCATCACTTGCTGCGCATTGCCTGCGACCTGCACGACCTGCATGATCTGATTCATCGCGCCGCCCGCCCCGCCGGCGATGCTCTGCCCGAGGTTGCCATTCGGCGTATTGAGCGAGAGTTGCATGCCCGCCGAGGAAATCGCCACGCTGGCGCTCAGATTGCCGACCGTCGTCGATGAACTGCTGTTGCTCTGGTTGCTGATCGGCACGAGCGTTGCGACCACCACGCCGGGGCCGTACTGGATGATGGCCTTGTTCAATGCGTTGTTTGCGTCGCCCGCCACCTGCGTGACTTGCGCGACGCCATTCATCAACACCTTGGCGGCGCCGCTCACGGTCTGCGTGGTCGGGGCGACCGCGTTCACTACGCCGGGGATGATGGTTGTCGAACTGCCGGTCTGTACCTGACCGTTGGTCACGCCGAGCACGCCGGTAGCCATCAGGCTGGCGCCGGTCGGCATTTGCCACTGCGACTGCATGACGAGCTGAAAGCCCGTGATCATGTTCTGCTGTGCGTACTTGCCGGTCGCGTGCGAGAGCACCTCATCGCTCACAGGCGTCCAGCTCTCGGGCACCACGCTCGACGCAAACGCCGGCACGGCACTTGCGAACAGCGGGATCGCCAGCATCGGGACATATCGATTCATGATGGTCTGGTCTCAAAACAGGTCCGCCCGGATGATGCCGAAGTCCACCATCGGGGTCGGTGACGTCCCGGTGGCCAGCGCGCTGTCGCGCAGCTTGGACGCCAGGGATTCGTTTCCTTTGAGCAGCGGTGAATCCTCCAGAAACGGCTTGCCGATGACCGCCAGCACCAAGCCGTTCCACTGCCTGGCAAAATCGGCCTGCTCGATGATGCGATTGCCCAGCGCCGGATCGGAGACGAACACGCGCCCGTCCTTCGCTGCCTTGATGACCACAAAGTGCTGATAGCCGTTGACATCGATGAGCGCGATGACCGGGATCTTCAGGTCGTAAAGCGCGCTGACGTCAACTTTGAAACCGCGCCCCTCGAGTCCTAGCGTCTCCACGAATTTCTTCATGTCGAGCATCGAGAAGCCGTTCTTGATGACCGTTTCCGGGTTGGAGAACGCCATCATTCGCTGAATCATTTCGGTCTCGGGAATGTCGATCCCGTAGCCATATCGCAGCAGCGTTGCCAGTGCTGCGGACCCACAACTGAAGTCGTATTCCTGCTGGACCAGATTCACGTAGTGCATCGACTTGAACGAGCGCATCTTCTTGACCGCCGGTACTCCGGTCGAAGACTCCAGGTTCACCGATGCATACTGCGCGTGCCCGGCCACGCTTGCGCACGCCAGAGCGCAAACAGTAGCGATCCTCACTGCGGCACGACGCGCATCATTCATGACACACCTCATGAAAAAACCGGTCCGGGAAGATTCCCGGACCGGTCGACTGCATCACTTGATTGCCGAGATGGCGAGGCTGTTGGCCTGAACGTTGCCGATACCGGCCGCCACGTTCACACCCACGTTGCCGCTGGCCCACTGCAACGCACCGTTGCCGAGCGAGGCATTGGCGACGAAGTCACCCGAGGCGTGCATGCCGGCCATCTGGTCGGTTTGTGCCGTCGAGTTGGCAGCGCCGCCCTTGTACCAGCCATGTCCACCTTGCGAGACGGCCGCAGCCAGGCTGTTGCCCTGCACGTTGCCGACACCCGATGCGACGTTCACCCCGACGTTGCCGGTCGCACCTGCGAGGGCACCATCACCCACGCTGGCGTTGACCATGAACTGCGAGATGCTGGCCGAACCCTTGGACGACTGGTTCGCGAAGACCTGCGCCGAGGCATACACCGGCTGTGCGTTGAGCGAAGCGATCGCGACGCTGTTGGCCTGAGCGTTGTCGGCACCTGCCGCCACGTTCACACCGACGTTGCCGTTGGCGTTAGCCAGCGCGCCGTTGCCGAGCGTTGCGCCCATCGTCTGGTACTGGGCGGTGTTGAAGTGATACGTGATCGCGCCCTTCGTCCATACCGACGACTTCGTGTAGGTGTTCGAGAAGCCCCAGAGCGCGCCGGCAGCAATCGAATCGCTCTCGATGGAGGCATTTCCGTGGTTGAGCGTGGCGTGGAACGCCGCATCGAAGCTCTTCTGCGTATTGAGGAAGCCTGCTGCGAGGAAGCCCGCCGCTTGCTGCGCCTGCTGTGCGTAGGCATAGCCGCCCCATGCCGAAGCCTGACCTGCGCCGGCGTTGGCGAAGAGATATCCGCCATACAGGGCGAGGCCGCCCGGCAGCGGAATCACGCCGCCACCGATGATGCCGAGGCCTGCCGCATAGTTCGAATATTGATACCCGCCGCCGGCGATGAAGCCACCCGAGCCGGAGCTCGACTGCGCTGCCACATAACCCGCACCCGCCTGGAACGACTGGCTCGTGTTGAGGTGGCCGTTGGCCGTTGCATTGACCCACGACGTGGAGTCGTCGAAGTGCGTCGTCGTCTTGCTCGCGACCAGATAAGCGCTGCCCTGATCCGTGATCGTCGTCGTCTTCGAATTGACGCCATACGTCACGTGACCCGTGACATAGTTGCCAAGCAGCGGGCCCTTCAGATTCACGCCGTGTACATCCACACTCTGATTGCTCTGCACGACGGCGTTGCCGGTGTTGTCCACCGTTACGCAACCGCGAATGCCAATCAGACCGAAGATGCCGACCAGGTTCAGAACGTTGGTCTCGTTACCGATGAACGAGAAGCTATATTGCTGGTGATTGGGTGACGCCATGGCGGTACCCGTTGCTACCAGCAGTGCAGCCGCTGCAATTGCTTTCGTTTTCATGACCATCTCCTTGACGAGAGAGTTACCCAGTTAAAAAGATGTGCCCGCCGGGGGACGGAGCACAAAAACATTTGCGGTTACATTGCCTATCCCAGCCGACTGGTTCACTTGCAACACACCGCTCGCCCCACGGAAGGCATCATTCGAAATCGATGCCGTGCGGAACTGATCGTTGAGGTTGTTGTGGCCAGCCGGGCCACCCTTGGAGATCGCAGCGGATAGTGCCGTATCCGATACGCTCGCCACTCCAGACGCATCGCCACTCACAATGACGGTCGCGTTGCGTTGAAGATTGCCGGCACCGCTCGTCTGGTTGATTTGCATCAGCCCCGAGGTGCCCGAAAATGCGTTGCCCTGAATTACTGCGCTTGCCGCGCCCGTCGTCGTCGCAACGAACGCCTGTTGATTCGTGCTCGTCGCACCGGTAGTGAGTCCGCCGCCGTTGGCGACGACCGCACTGTTGGCCTGCGCGTTGTTCACGCCGGCGGCCTGATTCACCCCGAGTGCTCCCGATACGCCCACGGCGACGCCGTTTTCGATGGTAGCGTGGGTGCCCGCAAGCTCACCGTTCACGATCCACACATCCTGGGCTTGCGAGGCGCCGGCGATCGCGGCAAACACCGTGGTGGCCGTCAGCGCGATGACGCGTCTTGCGTTGCGATGTGCGCTCATTTCGCGGCTCCTGCTGCACCGATGCTGGTGAGCGGCGCGAGCGCCGAGCTGATGACGGACGGCACCAGCGTGCCAATGCTGCCGATACCGCCACCGCCGCCCGAGCCGGCGCCGAAGCCACCGCCGACACCGTTGGTCGTATTCAGACCGTTGCCGCCGCGCGCATTGCCGACGAGCACGCCCATGACCGGATTGATGCCCGACTGCACGGAGCTCGTGATGAGTCCCGCGTTGGCGCGACCGGTGAGTTCGTTATCCGTGACCTGACTCACTGCGCCCATCGCCGTATTGAAAGGTCCCGTCGGGAATGCCGGGACAGCGATGCCGATCGGATTCTGTTCGCGAGGCAGGCCGCGATAGGCAATCTGCGGGCCGATGTTGCGCTCGATCACCAGATCGCCCGGCGTGGCCGGTTCGGCCTTCGCGTGGCCGGGCAGCATGACCGGCGCCATCGCCACGAGCATCGTGACCAGGGCAGTCGGCGTAAAAGTGAGTTGGGTCATGTCGTTCACCGCGTGGTGTAGGTCACACGCGTCACCTGGACGTTGCCCACGCCATACGACACTTGTTGCGGACGCGGCGTCGGCGCAATGCCACCGGGCAGTTCGTCCCACAAGGTCACGCCATTGGCGAGCGCCATACCAGGCGACTTGACCATCGCGGCGCCCTGAAGATTGCGCCCGCGCTGGCTCCCAAGTTGTTCGTCATCGATACGGGCTGCCGCAAGCGGCATTCCCGAGGCACCGATGGTCTGACTGTCACCGTTCTCGGCGATCTCGTCGGTGGCCGTCGCGCTCGACGCGGCGTCGGCCACGGGAGTGACCGCCACGGTGGCAACGTCGGCGTCGGAGATCGGCGCCGACGGCAACATCGGCGTCTTGAACGATGCCGGTACCATCGAGCCGGTGAGCATCGCCACCTGCATGAACGGCGAACGCGAGAGGTCCTGCGCCTGTGCCGGAGCGGCACACAGTCCGAGTGTCACGACAACGACTGCGCTCAGAGCGCCTGCGCCTTGTCGTACGCGGTACTGCATTTCGGTGGTGAGAATTCGCATCGCTTTGCCCTCCTTGCCCGGACCAATAAAGCGACTTCCGTGCCACCTGCCTTAAGTGATTGAAAACATTGGCGTTAATTTTTTCGCGAGGTTGGCATGCCCAAGCGGGCAGCCGAAAACGTTTCAGCATTGATACGTGAGGTGTGTTCGACCCTGCCCACCCTTTCATCGCTGCTCTGCGAAAACATTCCGAACTGCGAACGATATCGACGCGAGTCGAGACGCGTGCTGCAAACGCCCGGTTTACAAGGGTTTCGCGTGACAGAAATGCGGCACATTGCGTGCATCGGACGGAAACGACATGCGGCCGTCACATGGCTGGAAATTTGCGAGGACGGCGCTGCACGCGCCGGATGTTTCATCTTTGATGTGCCTGCGGGTCAACCCTCGGAGCGCACGACGGGGAACTGCTTCGAAAGTCGAGGCAACGCATTGCGTACGAAATGCGCGCGTCGACACACATGCGAAAATGGCCGAAATCGCCCGTCGTTATTGGCGATGGCAGAAGTCGCGAAACGCGTGGATGTGGGGAAACGAGGGCGAAGACGGGGAGAAATTTCCGAACGAAAACAGGTCAGCGAAATGACACTTTCAATGAGATTCTCCGGGACACCGAGCGCAACATTGGCGCCTTCGATTCGAGATCTCTCTTGATCTTCAGGACCCCAAAAAGAAACGACCGCCCTGCTCATCGCAGGACGGTCGCCCTCTCTTCGCCAGAAGATATCAGGCCGGCACGCCCGATTCGTCACCGCGCAACCCGTACCGGCACATGAGGCGGTACAGCGTAATGCGCGAAATACCCAACTCTGCGGCCACGTCCGTGAGACGGTGACAGTGACGCAGCAACGCCTGCTCGATGGCCGTTCGTTCGGCCTCCGCGCGAATTTCTTCCAGCGTGCGCACCAGCGTCGGTACCCACGGAAGCAGGTCGAGATCCTTGGCCGAGATCATGCGGCTATCGGCCATCACGATGGCGCGGCGCACGCGATTGATCAGCTCGCGCACGTTGCCCGGCCAGTGATATTCGTACATCGCCTGCACCGCGCACTGCGTGAAACCGCGGATCTTGCGATGGTTGTCGCCCTTGAAGCGTTGCAGCACGTGATGCGCCAGGATCTCGATATCCTGGCCTCGTGCGCGCAGCGGCGGTTCGTCCACGCGCAATACGCACAGACGATGGAACAGGTCCATGCGGAACCTGCCTTCTTTCACCGCGGTTTCCAGATCGACGTGCGTGGCGGAAATAATGCGCACATTGACCGGAATCACTTCATGGCCGCCCAAACGCTCGATCGCGCCCTGCTGAAGAAAGCGCAGCAGACTCGCCTGGCTCTCGATGGGCAGGTCGCCGATTTCGTCGAGGAAGAGCGTACCGCCGTTGGCGGACTCGACGCGACCGATCTTGCGGGCGTTGGCCCCCGTGAAAGCACCGCGTTCGTAGCCGAATAATTCGGACTGCATCAGGTGTGGCGGAATCGCGCCGCAGTTGATGGCGACGAAGGGTCCCTTCGCTCGCAGGGACCGCTCGTGAATCGCTACCGCGCTCAGTTCCTTGCCTGTACCCGACTCACCCGAGATGAACACGGGCGCATCGGTGTTGGCGACTTTGCGAATGGTGCGGAAGAGCTGTTGCATCGCCTCGCACGTACCGACCATCTCCTGATCGCCCCCGACTTGCGGCGTAATGATGGGGACTTCCGAGAGCGAGGCCATGCCCCATGCGTGGCCGATCGAATGCGCGAGCTGATCGTTGGTGCACGGGACATTGACGTAGTCGAAGCAATAGTCGCGGATGAGCCGACGGATCGACGTCGTCGTAAGTTGTTCGGGGGTTGTCGCGGCGACCCAGCCTACCGTTGCGGGCTGCATGCAGGACTCGAAGGCACCCATCTCGCGGTCGCTGTAACCGCTTGCCAGGTCGATGAGTGCTGCACTGGTAATCCCCGGATTGAGAATGCGACCCACGTCGCTGGCGCTCTTGGCCGGCACCACTTGCCAGCCTTGCTCCCCCAAGAACGACAACAAACCGTCGTTGTGCTTTCGGGAAGCGTAAATCAGGGTGCGCCCGGTATCGTTAGCCATACCTTAACTCCCTGCCTAAGCAGTGCCTGCACGCGGTTTTTTTGGTCGATGACCGGTTCCGCGCGACAGGTATACGGCCCCACGCCGCCTGGGCGTTATGGTGTTCCCCCGTGTCGTTGGGTACCCAAGTCGGCAGGTTCAGTCTAGAAGACGGGGATATGCGCAGATATAGCGAATAACAGCTAATCCGATTGGATGAGAGTACCAGTACCTACGCGCAGAGGAGAGCGTCGTCACGTGCGCGTCATGCTCAGAGCGTATGTCTGTCGAGCACGGCTCGGGCGATGGTGCCAGCGTCCACATACTCCAGCTCGCCCCCGACCGGCACGCCTCGCGCGAGCCGACTGACACGCAAACCGCGCGCCTTGAGCGTCTGTCCGATGTAATGCGCCGTGGCTTCGCCTTCGTTGGTGAAGTTCGTGGCGAGCACGACTTCCTTGACCACGCCGTCGGTGGCGCGGCGAATCAGTTGCTCGAAATGGATTTCGCCCGGGCCTACGCCGTCGAGCGGCGAAAGGTGCCCCATGAGGACGAAATAAAGGCCCTTGAAGGTCATCGTCTGCTCGAGCATGTTCTGGTCGGCGGGTGTTTCCACCACGCACAGCAGGCTCGTGTCGCGCTCGGGATCGAGGCACGTCTCGCAGATTTCGACTTCGGAAAAGGTGTTGCAGCGCGCGCAATGGCGAATCTGCTCGGAGGCATGCACCAGCGCCTCGCCCAGCCGCACGGCGCCCTTACGGTCACGCTGAAGCAGGTGGTAAGCGATGCGTTGTGCGGACTTCGGACCGACGCCCGGCAATGCGCGCAGGGCGTCGACGAGTTCCTGCAAGCTCGAGAGCTGGGGCTGGGGCATGCGTCGTCGTTCTGATGAGATCTGGGCGGGGATGCTCAGAACGGCATCTTGAAGCCCGGCGGCAGCGGCAGACCCGCGGTCAGACCACCCATCTTTTCCTGCGCGGTGGCTTCGGCCTTGCGCACGGCGTCGTTGAACGCGGCAGCCACGAGGTCTTCGAGCATGTCCTTGTCATCGGCCAGCAGGCTCGGATCGATGCTCACGCGGCGCACGTCGTTCTTGCAGGTCATCACAATTTTCACGAGACCGGCGCCCGACTGACCCTCGACTTCGATCTGAGCCAGCTGTTCCTGCGCCTTCTTCATGTTTTCCTGCATTTGCTGAGCCTGTTTCATCAGACCCGCGATATTTCCTTTCAGCATCATGACTCCTGTGTCAAACGTGTGGGGTGCCGGTCGCGTTGCGTAACTCGTAATCGCGCCATAATCGCCACGTAATTGCGCACGCGGGGCATGCAAGGGCGCGCGGCGACTGACTTGGGTCGTAGGCCGAACACGCCGCGCACATGCCAAACGCATGTTTGGGTGCCGGATTCGAAAATCCGGGTCCATTTACGAAAGCGAACTTGCTTATTGTACCGGGCGAATGCTTCCCGGAAGGATCTGGGCGTCGAATTCGTCGATCAATTCGCGCATGACGGGGTCGTCGGCAATCGCTTGCTCTGCGGCGCGCTGGCGTGCCGCGGCCGCTTCTGCGGCAAGCGACGCCGCGGTCGTGCCAACCTGCCCCAGTTCGACGTGCAACTGCACATCGGTGCCGAAGTGCTCGGAAAGCACCTGTCGCAGCTTGTCGGCCGTCGCGGCGTCTGCCAACTGGCGCAGGGGCACGCGCAAGTGCAGCGCGCGTCCCGCCACTTCCGTCAACTCGCTCTGGAATGCCAGTTGCTGCGCCAGGCCGCGAGCCGGCAGCTCGGCCGCCAGCGCGGGCCATTCGCCAGTGAACACCGGCGCGACGCCGTCGGCATCGCGATAGACGCAGGCACGCGGCGGCTCGGCGGGCATGGATGCCGCCGTTGCGGGCGCAGATCCGGCAGGCTCGGGCTCAGGATCCGCGCCCGCCGGCGCTTCGTCCGAAGCACGTGCGGCGCTGCCGCGGGTGGCACTCGCAGCGCCACCGGTGCGACCTGCCCCGCTCGCCCCGCCTGCACCTTTGCGTCCGGCGTTGAGGGCGGCGAGCGCGGCACGTGCCGGGGACATCGGCGCGCCGTCGGTCGGTGCACTACTACGTGCGGCGGGCGCGCGGCGCGCTTCGGACTGCGCGGCCGGCGCAGATGGAGCAGATGCTGAGGAGAACGAGGACGCTGCGCGCGGTGGCGTATCTGCCATCGGCGCACGCGGCGGCGACGCAGCCGTCGTGCCCCCCGACGCCCCAGCCGCACTGCGTGCGGCCTGCGGCGTCGGCGGCTCGGCGAGCGTACCGCCTGCGAGCAACGGCGTGAATGCCGCCATGCGCAGGAGCGCCATCGAAAAGCCGGTGTATTCGTCCGGCGCGAGGCCGAGTTCACCGCGCGCGCGCGTGGCGATCTGGTAATACAGCTGGACCGCTTCCGGCGAGAGCGCCTCGGCCAGACGTCGAACGTCCGCCGCTTCCGGCCAGTCGTCGGACACAGCCTGGGGCGCGTACTGCGCCAGTGCGATCTTGTGCAGCAAGCTGCCAAGGTCCTGCAGCCCGGCGGCGAACGAGAAGCTGCGCTCTGCCATTTCGTCGGCAATGGCCAGCAGGTCGGTGCGCGATTCGTCCTTGAGCGCGTCGAGCAAACGCACGAGCACGCTTTGATCGATCGCGCCCAGCATGCCGCGCACGGCCGTCTCTGTCAGCGGTCCTGCGGCGTACGCGATGGCCTGATCGGTGAGCGAGAGCGCGTCGCGCATGCTGCCGCCCGCCGCCTTGGCGAGCAGGCGCAGCGCCTGCGGCTCGTTCTCGATACCCTCTTCGCCGAGAATGTTCGTGAGGTGCGAGACGATGTGCCCGGCCGGCATCTGCTTCAGATTGAATTGCAGACAGCGCGAGAGCACGGTCACGGGAATTTTCTGCGGGTCGGTCGTCGCGAGAATGAACTTGACGTGCGCGGGCGGCTCTTCGAGCGTCTTGAGCATGGCGTTGAACGCGTGGCCCGTGAGCATGTGCACTTCGTCGATCATATAGACCTTGAAGCGCGCATCCGCGGGCGCGTAGACCGCCTTCTCGAGCAGCGACGTCATTTCGTCGACGCCACGGTTCGACGCCGCGTCCATTTCGACATAGTCGACGAAACGCCCTTCGTCGATGGCACGGCAGGCCTTGCACACACCGCACGGCTCGGCGGTAATCCCCGTCTCGCAATTGAGCGCCTTGGCCAGGATGCGCGAAAGCGTCGTCTTGCCAACGCCGCGCGTGCCGGTAAACAGATAGGCGTGATGCAGGCGCTGTTGCTCGAGCGCGTGCGTCAACGCACGCACGACATGCTCCTGGCCCACCAGGGTCGAGAAGCCTTTGGGGCGCCATTTGCGCGCGAGTACTTGATAGGTCATGCCAAATTGTAACAGTTCGGCGTTGGGCTTCCGCACCGATGTCAACGCCCGATCAGGCGTCGACCGGGCACCAATTGTCTGCCGGAATCGGCAGGCTATCGATGCGATAGGAAAAAATGTTGCGCGATTCTACCAAGCCCGTCCGCCCCACGCGAGGCGCGTGTGCATAGCGCGCGCCCGATGGGCAAAACGCCGGAACGCAAGACGCCAGTGCCATCGCGCCCAACGACATGGGGGTGATGCGGCAACGTTTCAAGCGGTGAGAAATTTTGCGCAGAACGCGCGAGACGATCGATAAGACAAGGAGGTAGGTGACGAGCCTGACCCTCGGCACTGGTAGAAAACGGCTGTGGCTGCTTCGTTCCCGACCTGACCAGATTGGCCGCGCCACCATGCGAGGAGGCCCGTCAGGAACAGATTCTACCAGAGTCGACGCGCCAACAGAAGACCGTCGCACCAAATTCCGGCTCGCAGCACCTCAAGGGCCGCCGATTTCCCGTGAGCCGCAGGATGGGAGCAAACGCAACGACATTGCGTCTAGCATGAAATTGCGCTGTTTGAAGAGGCGAGGACAAGCGCCCCTCCGGCAGCCTCCAGGAAATCGCTCCACACCGCGAACGGAATCTCCGTTGCCATGAAAGCCGTCATTTCAGAACACGGCTTCCCGATTTTTCCGAAATTTGCGACGAGGCAATCTTGCTATGAATAACGTCACTGCCATCCAGAATCACAAACACTTCGAGGCTTGCCTTTCCGAGTTCAGCACATTACAGGTGGCATATTTCTATACGCCATGGTCTAAATCGTGCCAGTTGTTTGCCCAGGAATTCGTCAATGTCACGAACAAATTCGCAGATAGCGTGCAGTTCCTCAAGATCGACATAGAGCGTTGCGAAGATACCGCGCGCGCCCACCGCATCTGCTGTACGCCCACGTTCGTGTTCTATGTGCAGAACCAAAAGGTGGCCGAATTCTCGGAGCCAAATGGCGAGGCGCTGACGGAACTCATTGAGCTTCACAAGAGCGGGTGAGCCAACATTCCATTGCCACCGAAGACCGTCTTTTCAGAAGAGGCTTTCCCACTTTCCAGAATCTGCGACGAGGTACCTCCCATGAATAACATTACCTCCATAAACGACGCCGCGCACTTCCAGGCATGCCTGTCCGAATCCAATGCACTGCAAGTGGCGTATTTCTATGTAACATATTCCAAATCGTGCAGGGCTTTCGCCCAGGACTTCGAAGATGTCGCCAACAAATACGCCGACAGCGTGAAGTTTCTCCAGCTGGACGCAGACGAATGCGAAGTCGTCTCCAGGTCACACAACGTCTCCGAACCGCCAACCGTCATGCTATTCAAGAGGAATAAAACTGTAGCCAAATGTTGGCCCCCGGATCGTGAGGTACTGACAAAACTCATTGAGCATTTCAAGGACTGAGCCGACGGCCGGTTCCCGGGCATGACCCGAAGTGGCGCCCGCCCCGCTGTTTATGGGTGGGCCACCGTACTTGAGGTTGCCTCAGGCAAGCATTGGTAAATTCCGCTAAGATGAGCACAAACTGCATTGGCGAGGGCTATTGAAGCACGCGATTGCAGCCTCCATATGGAGAATGCACGCCCGGGAATGCTGGGTGACATCTCCAGCGTCGGTGAAAGCAAACGGCGTATGGCGCCATTTTCATCGGACGTTTCCGAATAGTCAGACGAGGCAACAATACTCATGAGCGAATCTATCAAGTACATCTCCGACGCCAGCTTCGATGCGGACGTTCTGCAATCCGACAAGCCCGTGCTGCTCGACTTCTGGGCAGAATGGTGCGGCCCCTGCAAAATGATCGCCCCGATCCTCGACGAAGTCTCGAAGGAGTACGGCGACAAGGTGCAGATCGCCAAGATCAATGTGGACGAAAACCAGCAAGTGCCGGCCAAGTTCGGCATTCGCGGCATTCCGACCCTGATTCTGTTCAAGAACGGTGCAGTGGCTGCCCAGAAGGTCGGTGCCCTGTCGAAGTCGCAACTGACCTCCTTCCTCGACGGCAATCTGTAAGTCGTCGACGGGACAAAGTGCCGGGGCCTTTGTCGCCACAGTGCGACACCCCGGCGCCGGGCAGGCAGCGCAGTGCTTGCGCATGACGCTGCTTGCTATATAATCCGCCCAAAAGCATCCCAAAGTTCTTCGAGCGTTCGCTCACTTTTCCCTGATCCTTCACTTGTCGTCCAGCGGACGGCACCTCCGTATGCATTTATCCGAACTAAAGTCCCAGCACGTCTCCGAGCTGCTAGAAATGGCGAACGGTCTCGAAATCGAGAACGCCAACCGTCTTCGCAAGCAGGAGCTGATGTTCGCCATTCTGAAGAAGCGCGCAAAGTCCGGCGAAACCATCTTTGGCGACGGTACGCTCGAAGTGCTGCCGGACGGCTTCGGTTTCCTGCGCTCGCCTGAAACGTCGTATCTGGCCAGTACGGACGATATCTATATCAGCCCGTCGCAGATCCGCCGCTTCAACCTGCATACCGGCGACACGATCGAAGGGGAAGTGCGTACGCCGAAGGACGGCGAGCGTTATTTCGCGCTGGTGAAGGTCGACAAAGTCAACGGCCACCCGCCTGAGGCCTCGAAACATAAGATCATGTTCGAGAACCTCACGCCGCTGCACCCGAACAAGCCGCTGCTGCTCGAGCGCGACATTCGCGGCGAGGAAAACGTGACGGGCCGCATCATCGACATGATCGCCCCGATCGGCAAGGGCCAGCGCGGTCTGCTGGTCGCCTCGCCGAAGTCCGGCAAGACGGTGATGCTGCAGCACATTGCACATGCCATCACTGCCAATCACCCGGAAGCCAAGCTTTTCGTGCTGCTCATCGACGAGCGTCCGGAAGAAGTGACGGAAATGCAGCGCTCGGTGCGCGGCGAAGTGATTGCGTCGACGTTCGACGAACCGGCAACGCGCCACGTTCAGGTCGCGGAAATGGTGATCGAGAAGGCCAAGCGCCTGATCGAAATGAAGGAAGACGTGGTGATTCTGCTCGACTCGATCACACGTCTGGCCCGCGCCTACAACACCGTGATCCCGGCATCGGGCAAGGTCCTCACCGGCGGTGTGGACGCCAACGCCCTGCAACGTCCGAAGCGCTTCTTCGGTGCAGCGCGTAACGTCGAAGAAGGTGGCTCGCTCACGATCATCGCCACGGCCCTGATCGAAACGGGCAGCCGCATGGACGACGTGATCTATGAAGAATTCAAGGGCACCGGCAACATGGAAGTGCACCTGGAGCGTCGTCTCGCGGAAAAGCGTGTCTACCCGGCGATCAACCTGAACAAGTCGGGCACGCGTCGCGAAGAGTTGCTCATCAAGCCGGAAATCCTCCAGAAGATCTGGGTGCTGCGCAAGCTCATCTACGATATGGATGAGGCCGAAGCCATGGAATTCCTGCTTGGCAAGATCAAGCAGACGAAGAACAACGCCGAGTTCTTCGACCTGATGCGCCGCGGCGGCTGATCCCACCGATCACGCCCCACGCATCACGAGAGAAAGCCGCGACAACCCGTCGCGGCTTTTTCATTGCGCCTGCGCCGAGGCGCCCCCTCCCCGCCCGACCGGCGTCGTCCGTCATGCCCGCCCCGCACCTCGCCGTGCACGACGCGGACTGTCACGATGCCTGTTATATGATGGGACGTTACCGGCTGCGGCAGCGCGCTGCACGGCCACCCGATATCGCCACCGGTACGCCTTCCCCCCAAAGCTGTTCCCGAAGGAGAAATTGCAATGTCCGAGAAAGACGAATTGATGGCGGAAGCCTTCGCCCACCTGGAAGCCGGCGATCCCGAAACGGCCCTGGAGATCGGCAAACGGCTGGAGTCGATGCAGTACTCGGGCGCCTATGAAGTTCAGGCGATGGCCTACGCCGACCTGGACGACATCGAGCAGGCCATCGCGGTACTCGAAGCCGGCGTCGCCCATGCGCCCGGCGTCTGGCTGCTTTGGCAGTTGCTCGGCAACTACCGCTCCGATCTGGGACGTTTTCCCGCCGCCATCGAAGCCTATGAGGCTGCCGCAAATTGCGCGCCTGACGAAGACCTCGTGATCGTCGATTTCAATCACGCCAATGCCCTCGCGCGGCAAGGGGATTTCGCCGCGGCACAGACCCAGCTCGACCGTACGTTCGAAAGCCCGCATCTGGCGCAGGCCGGGCGCGCGTTTATCGAGAACGCCATCGCGCTGCGCATGCATCTCTTCGTTGCCCAGGGCGAGCCGAAGGCGGCCATTGCCACTTACGAGGCGCTGGCAAAGCAGGAACACGATGAAGAAGGCAGCAACGTCTCGATGGCCGACGTGCTCGCCGAGCTCTCGCACGCCTACAAGCAAACGGGCGACAAGGCCAAGGCCATGACCACGGCACTGGAAGCCGTGCAGCACTACAAGTGGAGCGACGCCGCCCTGTGGGCGCTGCGCGCCGCGCGTGACGAGCAGTCGGAAACGGCGCGCGCCATGCATCTGATCGTCGAGGGCCAATGGTATGAGCCGCTGGAAGACGAAGATCCGGACGGTCCCGCTCCCGAATTCGTCACCACGTACGATGTCGTCGCCGAAAACGAAGAAGAAGCGCTGCGACTGATCGCCGAATGCGAACCGCCCCAAGTGCGCGAGTCGCTGCGGATCGCCGAGACCCATCCCATCGAAAACGACGACGGCGCGTCCGCCACCGCCTTCAAGGGCGTCTATGCCACCGGCGACTATCACATGTATCAGCCGGGCGAGGAAGGGGAATTGCTCGACGACTGACGCATCGCCGATTGGACGTCCTGCCATCTGCCGCAGGGACCGGACATCGCTGTCGACATCGTTACGGTAAACACCAAAGGGCGCCGGTTCCGTTCCGGCGCCCTTTGTCCTTTTCCAACGCCACGGACGTCATCCGTGGCCTTCGTCTCGCGTCGTCTTATTTGTAGCCGGCGCGGTCGAGAATGCGCTGCGCTTCCGGCAGGTTCTTGGCAATGGTGCCGATGGACACATCCTCCGCCTTGAACTCGCCCAGCGACGTGAGCGCCGGGTTGTCCAGCTTCGTCGTCGGCACCGCGGGCCATTCATTGTTGCCATTGGCGAAGTATTGCTGCGCTTCGTCGCTCGCCAGGTACTCCAGGAACTTGACCGCGTTCGCATGGTTCGGCGCATGTTTGGCGATGCCGGCGCCCGCCACGTTCACGTGCGTTCCCTTGCCCGCCTGATCCGGCCAGATGAAGCCGACCTTCGACATCAGCGCCTTGTCTTCCGGCTTGTCCGAGCGAGCCATGCGCACGTAGTAGTACGAGTTGGCCAGCGCCACGCCGCACTCCCCGGTCGCCACGGCCTTGATCTGGTCGGTATCGCCACCGCGCGGCGCACGCGCGAAGTTCGCCACCATGCCTTCGGCCCATTTCTGCGTCGCCTGCGCGCCATCACGCGCGATCAGCGCCCCGACCAGCGAGAGCATGTACGGATGCGAGCCCGAGCGCGTGCAGACCTGCCCCTTGTGCGAGGGTTCGGCGAGCGACGCGTACGTCTGGACCGACTTCGGATCGACCTTGTCCTTGTTGTAGACGATCACGCGAGCGCGCGTGGAGAAGCCATACCAGTCGGTACCCGCCTTGGTGTTGGCAGCATGCAGCTTGGCGGGAATACGCGCGTCGAGCGTGGCCGACTTGGTCGGCTGGAACAGCCCGGCTTCATCGGCCTTCGACAGACGCGCCGCATCGACCATCAGGATGACATCGGCCGGGCTCTTCGCCCCTTCGCTCTTAAGACGCTCAAGCAGTGCAGCGTCATCCGCTTCGATGCGATTGATCTTGATACCCGTTTGCTTCGTGAACGTGCCGTAAAGCTGCTCGTCGGTCTGATAGTGACGCGCCGAATACAAGTTCAGCACGCCGTTGTCCGCCTGTGCGCCAAATGCCGCTGCCAGCGTCGAGCCGAGCACCGTCAGTCGCGCCAGTTTGCCGATCGTCTTTGCCTTCATGGGCCGTTCCCCTCGCAATCATGGTTTCGTAGAGGAGAACAGCATAATGAAAAAATCGAATTAACACAAATGATTCCCATTTGCATTCATTCAGATGTTCACTATTGAGGTCGAAGAAGCCGACGGGGGAAGGAAAGATGGAAGGGGCGAGTACACTGACGGCGAGATCCGGCGCGCTGCCTGAGCGCGTCGGCGCGGCGCGGCCGGTACCCAGCGACAGCCGATGATGGCCGGAGAAGCCCGATGACACCTGGAGACGCGCTCGCGTTGCGGCTGATAAGATGAGGCACCCCGCGAAAGGTTCCACGACAAGTTGCCGCACACCGATGACACCCTCGAAAAGTGAACTCAAGGGTGCCCGCCACGCTCCAATCGCCGTAAAATTGCGCGTCGACGCACGTAGCCTCCGCCCTGCTCCCAGGGTCTTAGGGGCCGCCGCGTGCGTTTGTCCTGCCCTGCCGGAGTTTCCCCTTGTTGTCGTTGATTCGAATTCTGCGTCGCGCTGTCGCCACGACCGCCGCCGATGCCCCCGCCGTGCCCGCCGCCGCCGTGCCGCCCGCTCCGTTCGTCGCGCCATCCGCCACATCATCGGTCGTCCCGGTCGGCTTGCGCATTGCAATGCCGCCCGGCAGGTCGGACAGCCCTTCGCGCTCCCGCAGCCTCACCACATCGCTGACCTCGCTGACGACGATCTGCGCCGTGGCCATACTCGCCGGCTGTGCGAGCGCACCGCCCGTGGATTCGGGCAATGCACCGGTCACGTCGACGACGACCCCGCCGCTGGTCACGCAAACGCCGGCCGTGCCTGCCACACCGCTTTCACCCCCCAGAGTCGTACGCCCGCTGAAGATCGGTCTGGCGCTGGGCGGTGGCGCGGCACGCGGTTTCGCGCACGTTGGCGTGATCAAGGCGCTTGAGGCGCGCGGCATTCACGCGGACATCGTCGTCGGCACCAGTGCGGGTAGCGTCGTCGGCGCCATGTATGCCTCCGGCCTCAACGGTTTTCAGCTAAACCGCCTCGCGTCGACGATGGACGAGGCGTCGATCAGCGACTGGACGATGCCTTTCCGCTCGCGCGGCATGCTGCGCGGCGAAGCCCTCCAGTCGTACGTCAACAAGGTGCTCAAGGACCGTACCATCGAGCAGATGCCGCGTCAGTTGGGCATTGTGGCCACCGACCTGCAAAGCGGCGCACCCATCCTGTTTCGTCGCGGCAATACCGGGCAGGCCGTGCGCGCGTCGAGCAGCGTGCCGGGGGTGTTCGAACCCGTCCACATCGGCAATCGCGATTACGTGGATGGTGGCCTCGTCGCCCCCGTGCCTGCCGAATATGCCCGGCAGATGGGGGCGGATTTCGTGATTGCCGTCGACATCTCGGCCAATCCGACCGCGCAGGCCACACAGGGTCAGTTCGACATCCTGATGCAGACGTTTACGATCATGGGCCAGTCGATCAAGCAGTACGAACTGGAGAAAAATGCGGATGTGGTGATTCGCCCGTCGCTGGCGAAGATGGCCGCCTCGGACTTCCAAGGGCGCAACCGTGCGATTCTCGCTGGCGAGGAAGCGGTCGCAAAAGCGTGGCCTGACATTCAGCGCAAACTCGCCGAGGCTCAGACCGACGCTACGCGCGGCGTGGCGCAGGCCGCGCGCTGAACGAGACGTCGCGGCCATCCCGGCGCACCAATAAAAATGCCGCCCCTGGGGCGGCATTTTCCATGGCACGGTCGCACACGCCAACGGCGGGCACCGGCGCCTTACATCGGGTGATCGTTCTTGAAGAGCTGCTCGACGCGCGTGAGTTCGGCGCTGGCCTTGAGCGTCTCGACGCGACGGGCGCCATTGTAACGGGCCGACCAGTACGACTCGCGCAGGTCTTCCACGCGGATCTTGCCGCCGGTGGCCGGAGCGTGCACGAACTTGTCGCCGCCAATATAGATACCGACGTGCGAGAAACTGCGACGCATGGTGTTGAAGAACACCAGATCGCCCGGCTTCAGATCGGTCTTGGCGATACGCTCACCCACCTGGCTCATTTCTTCCGAGCGGCGCGGGAGCATGAAATTGAGCGTGTCCTGGAACACATAGCGCACGAAACCGCTGCAATCCAGACCGCTGTCCGGCGTATTGCCGCCGTACTTGTAACGAACGCCAATGTAGTTCAGCGCGCCAAGCACGACATCCGACGCCTTGTCGGTGACATTCGAGAGCAGCTTCTGCGCACGTTGCACGCGCGACTCTTCGACGACCGGCGATGCGGTGTCTGCCACGGTGGCAACGTTTGCGGTGTTCTGGGAAGCACTGGCTTGATTGGCCGCGGCGGCGGCACGCGCTGCGGCGGTCGGGCCATTGTTGTAGTCGTCAGCCTTCGCCGTCAACGAGGCGGTAACGAGGCCAGCGGCAGTGATCGCGAGAAGGAGGGTCTTGCGGGTGCGCGGAGGTTTCGTCGTCTGCATTGGTCGCCGGGTTGGTTGAGTCGGATGGCCGATGAGTAGCTCGTCAGTTGCAACAGGATGCTGCTGTGTTGAAGACCTTCGAGTCACGCCCGGCAGACCCACCGCCGAACTTGATCTAGGAACCGACCGATACGCTGGTCAGTTAACTCGTTGAATAATCAACTTAATTGGTACGCGATAGTAATGTGAACGTCACATGATGTCAAAAGGTAATAGAAAAAAACAATCAGCACAATCAGAAAATTTTCATTAACAATCAAGCCTTTGCGATTTAGCCGATGTTCACCGACGTTATGTGACGTTTCACGGCAATGTCACGCCCCTACAGCATGGCCGCTGCGACCAGCTCCCGCGTGTAGTCGTTTTGCGGATCAAAAAATACCGATTCCGTATCGCCCTGCTCCACAAGGTGGCCATCCTTGAACACCAGAACCCGATGCGCCATCGCCCGCATGACCGCCAGATCGTGGCTGATGAACAGGTAGCTCAGGTTGTACTTGATCTGCAATTGCGCGAGCAGATGAAGCACTTGCTGCTGGATCGAGACGTCGAGCGCGCTGGTCGGCTCGTCGAGTACCAGAATCTGAGGATCGACGACGAGGGCGCGTGCAATCGCAATCCGTTGCCGTTGGCCGCCTGAGAATTCGTGCGGGTAGCGTGACATGGCCCGCGCATCGATTCCCACCTCACGCAGCACTTCCGCCACGCGCGTACGGCGCTCGTCTTCACCCAATTGCGGACGATGCAGCGCCAGCCCTTCTCCCACGATTTCCTCGATGGTCATGCGTGGCGAAAGGGAGCCGAACGGGTCCTGAAACACGATCTGCATGCGCGAGCGCAACGTACGCTGCGCTGCGCCACGGTAGGACGCCAACGGCTCGCCCTGAAACTCGATCTGGCCGGCGCTGGTGTGCTGGAGTCCGAGCATGGCCATCGCGAGCGTCGTCTTGCCGGAACCCGACTCGCCCACCACGCCCAGCGTTTCACCCTGTCGTAGCGACAAATCGACCGGGTGCACGGCACGGAACCGGCCCCGCTGAAACCAGCCGCGAATGCCGGGTTGCGCGGTGGCGTAGTCCACGGTCACACCGCGACCTTCGAGCAGCACCGGCGCAATCGGGAGCACCGGGTGAATCTCACGCACGGGGCGACTGTCGATCAGCTTGCGCGTGTAGGGGTGCTGCGGATTCGTGAAAAGCGTCTCGGTGTCGGCGCACTCGACAAGCACGCCCTTCTCCATGACGGCGACGCGCTGCGCAAACTTGCGCACCAGATTCAGATCGTGCGTGATGAGCAGCACCGCCATGCCACGCTTCTCGGCGGCGTCGCGCTGCAATTCCAGCAGTAGTTCGATGATCTGTGCGCGAATGGTGACGTCGAGCGCCGTCGTCGGCTCGTCTGCCAGCAGCAGCTTGGGGCGGCAAGCGAGCGCCATCGCAATCATGGCGCGCTGACGCTGACCGCCCGACAACTCGTGCGGGAAGTGTGAGACTCGGCGCTCCGGCTCCGGAATGCCCGTGCGACGCAGCAACTCGATGGCGCGCACTTTGGCGTCTTTCGCGGACAGCCCTTCATGCAGCGCCAGCGCCTCGGCAATCTGCTCGCCGACCGGATAGAGCGGATTGAGCGCAGTCATCGGCTCCTGAAAGATCATGGCGACATCGTTGCCACGCAGCCCGCGCATCTCGCGCTCGCTGACCGACGCCAGATCCGTGCCGTCGAGCAGGATCCGCCCACGGATATCCGCGTCCTGCAACAAGCGAAGGATTGCCAGCGCCGTCACGCTCTTGCCGGAACCGGACTCGCCGACGAGCGCCACCCGCTCGCCACGTTCGATGGCGAAACTCACGTTCTTCACGGCTTCGGTATCACCGAAGTTCACGCTGAGATTTTCGATACTGAGCAGCGGCGCGTTCACATCGCCCCCCCGGCCGCAGCCTGCTTGTCGGCCACACGCGTGTCGAGCGCGTTGCGCAAGGCGTCGCCCATGAAGGTCAGCAACAACAGCGTGAGCACCAGCACGACGAACGTCGCCAGGGAAATCCACCACGCATCCAGATTCGCCTTGCCCTGATTGAGCAACTCGCCGAGACTCGGCGTGGGCGGCGGCACCCCGAGCCCGAGGAAGTCGAGACTCGTGAGCGCCAGAATCGCCCCGCTCATGCGGAACGGCAGGAAGGTAATGACCGGCGTCATGCTGTTGGGCAGAACATGACGACGGATGATCTGCCAGTTCGACAGCCCCATCGCGCGCGCGGCACGCACATAGTCGAGCTGGCGATTGCGCAGAAACTCGGCGCGAACGTAATCGGACAGGCCGATCCACCCGAACAGCGACAGGAGCACGAACAGCAGCCATAGATGCGGCTCGAAGATCGACGCGAAAATGATCAGCAGATACAACTCAGGCAACGATCCCCAGATCTCGATGAGGCGTTGCAGCGTAAGGTCGACGCGTCCGCCGTAAAAGCCCTGCACCGCGCCGGCGAGCATGCCGAGCAGCGTGCCGGATACCGTCAACGCCAGCGCGAAGATCACGGACAACCGGAAGCCATAGAGCAGGCGCGCGAAGACGTCGCGCCCGCGATCGTCCGTGCCCAGCCAGTTTTCCGACGACGGCGGCGCCGGATTCGGCACCTTCGCGAAGTAGTTGATGGTGGCGTAGCTATAGCGCACCGGCGGGTAGATCGCAAAGTTCTCGCCCGAACGGATACGGTCCTCGATGAACGGATCGAGGTAATCCGTGGGTGTCGGGAAGTCGCCGCCAAAGGTCGACTCCGGATACGTCTTCACGAGCGGAAAATACCATTGCCCCTCATAGCGCACGACCCAGGGCTTGTCGTTGGCGATGACCTCGGCAAAGAGGCTGATGCCGAACAGCACGACGAACGCGACCAGGCTCCAGTAGCCCAGTCGGTGACTGCGAAAGCGCCGCCATACGCGCCAGCGCGGCGAACGCGCTGCGGCGGCATAGGACGACGTGCGTGGGGACGGCGTGGCGGATCGGGTCACGTCAGTGCTCCACTCGATCGAATTGAATACGCGGGTCGACCAGTACGTAGCAAAGGTCGGAAATGAGCTTGGTCACCAGCCCGATGAGCGTGAACAGATACAGCGAACCGAGCACGACGGGATAGTCGCGACGCTGTACCGATTCATACGACAAACGCCCCAGACCATCGAGCGAGAACAGCGTTTCGATGAGCAGACTGCCAGCGAAAAATGCACCGATGAACGCTGCCGGGAAGCCCGTGATGAGCGGAATCAGCGCGTTGCGGAACACGTGCTTGAACAGCACTTTGCGCTCGGAAAGCCCCTTGGCGCGCGCCGTAAGCACATACTGCCGACGAATCTCGTCGAGAAACGCGTTCTTCGTGAGCATGGTGACGACCGCAAAACTGCCCACCACCGATGCCGTCACCGGCAATGTGATATGCCACAGGTAGTCGGTAATCTTCGCGGGCCACGACAACTCGCTCCAGTTGTCCGAGACGAGCTCACGCAGCGGAAACAACTGCCAGAACGTGCCGCCGCCGAAGAGCACGAGCAGCAATACGCCAAGCACGAAGCCCGGGATCGCGTAGCCGATCAGCACGACCAGACTCGTGAGCGTGTCGAAGCGAGACCCGTTGCGCACCGCCTTGGCGATGCCCAACGGCACCGATATCAGGTAGGTGAGAAAAAACGTCCAGAGCCCGAGGGAAATCGACACCGGCAGCTTGGAGACGATCAGCGACCAAACGCTCTGATGATGGAAATAGCTTTGCCCGAGATCGAAGCGAACGAAGCGTTTGAGCATCAGCCAGTAACGTTCCATCGGCGTTTTGTCGAAGCCGTAGAGCGCCTTGATCTGTGCGAGCTGCTGGGCGTCGATGCCACGACGCCCACGATAGTCGCTGCCGCCCCCGCCCCCGCTCGCTTCACCGCCACCGCCACGCCCCTTGAGTTCGAGCATCACCTGCTCGACCGGGCCGCCGGGCACGAACTGAATGACCGCAAAGGTCAGCGTGATCACACCGAGCAACGTCGGAATCATGATCAGCAATCGCTTGAGAATGTAGGACCACATGATTAACGGTCGACTCCAGTCGAAGCTGCCGGGGCCTTTGGCCCGCCCCCTGAGCGCGAATCCCACCACATGGACACCAGCCAGCCTTCCGCAGTGAAGTACTTCGGCAACGTTTCCGGGTAACGAAGTTCGCGCTTGTATGCCATGCGATGCGTCGACGAGAACCAGTGCGGCACGATGTAGTAGCCGTGCATCAGCACCCGATCGAGCGCGCGGGCGGCGGCGATCAGGTCCTCATACGTATGTGCGCGCACCAGCGCCCCGAGGAGCGCGTCGACGGCAGGGTCTTTCAGACCGATGACGTTATCCGAGCCGTCCACGTTGGCCGACTGGCTGCCGAAACGATCGAGCAGTTCGGTGCCGGGAATCTGCGAGTCGGGATAGCGCAGCGAGATCATGTCGAAGTCGAATGTCTCCAGACGCTTCTGATACAGCGCGAAATCGCTCGTACGGAAATTGAGCGTGATGCCGAGCTTGGCGAGATTGCGCGCGTAGGCCGACGCGACCGGGCCCATGGCACCGCCGTCGTCGAGGAATTCGAAGACGAACGGCTCGCCTTTGGCGTTGCGCAGTGCGCCGTCGCGATAGGTCCACCCGGCTTGTGCCAGCAGCTCGCGCGCTTCACGCAGGTTGTCGCGCAGACTCGCGGGCGGGGTCGTCGTGGGCTGCACCACCATCGGTCCGAATACGGCCGGATCGAGCGTCTTGCGAAGCGGCGCGAGCAACTTCAGTTCCGCCTCGCTCGGCATGCCGCGCGCGGCCAGGTCACTGTTGGTGAAGTAGCTGTAGATGCGCTGGTACTGGTTGTAGAACAACTGGCGATTGAGCCACTGATAGTCCAGCGCGAGGTCCAGCGCGCGACGCACGCGCACGTCGCGGAACAAATCGCGCCGCGTATTCAGAATGAAGCCCTGCATGCCTGCGGCATTGTGATGCGCGAATTCGCGCTTGATCAGTTCGCCGTCCTTGAAACGCTTGCCGACATAGCTTCGCACCCAACTCCGGGCGCGGTATTCCGTAATGACATCGAACTCACCCGCCTTGAATCCTTCGAGCCGCACGATGTCGTCTGAATAGAGCTTGTAGACGATGCGCTCGAAGTTGTAGGTGCCGCGTCGCACCGGCAAATTGTTGCCCCAGTACTTCGGATCGCGCCGGAACGTGATGCGGCGCCCGCCGTCGTACGACTCGATCAGATACGGGCCACTCGCAACAGGTGGCTCGAACGTCAGCGCATCGAAGGCTTTGCGCTTGCCGTCCGCCCCCACACTCCACTTCGGCGAGAACACCGGCACCGACGACACGAGCAGCGGCAGATCCGGGCTCACGCGACGAAAATCGAAGCGCACCCGGCCCGGGTCGATCACCGTCACACCCTTCACGTCGGCGAGCATGACCTTGAAGCCGGGCGCCGACTGCGGACTCATCAGCGTATCGAACGAGTATTTGACGTCCTGCGCCGTGACCGGGTCGCCGTTATTGAAGCGCGCCGCCGGGTTGATGTGAAACGTGACGGAAGTGCCGTCGGGCGCCACCGCAATGTCGTCCGCGAGCAGGCCGTACACCGTGGCCGGTTCATCGGCACTGCCGATGCCCAACGTCTCGAACATGAGGCCGGAGACGCCCGGCGCGGAAGTGCCGCGCAGCGTGAACGGATTGAATTTGTCGAAGCTGGTGCGGCGGTCGGGGTTCGCAAGCGTCAGCGTGCCGCCACGGGGCGCGTCGGGATTGACGTAATCGAAGTGCGTGAACCCTTGGGGATACTTCGGCTCGCCGTACTGGGCGATAGCGTACTTGGCCTGAGCGACGGGCGCGGCGAGCAGGCTCGCGGCAAGCACAGCGACGATGAAATGGCGGAGCGAGCCCCGGGTCGTGTGTGGATGCTGCCGTGTCTTGCGCGCGTTCATGCGTCTCCTGTGATGGTCGGCGAGCGCCAGCCTGTCGGGGCTCGGACGCATCCAGCCCCACCCCTTCGATCCGTGCGAAACATCTCGTAACCCGCGCCTCACGCACATTTCCCGCATGAGACTTGGCGGCGCGGCCGGACCGCGCGACAATTGTACCCAAAAGCCCGGCGTTCACCGCACTGAAAGACACATACCCGCCGGCCCGGTTCCCCCATCCCGCCCTGGAGGCCGACGTTGAGTGCTACACGATCGCCTGTGCAGAACCCTAACCGTACCCTGCCCCGCTGGCTCGCCAAATTTTTCTTTCAGTGTGTGGAAGCGGCGCAACGCAGCATCGCCCGTCACTCATTGGTCGGCGACAAGCCCATCTTCGACAACGCGCAGTTCCCATGGGTCGAAGCGATCGAGGCGCAGGGTCCGGCGATCGCGAAGGAGCTCGACGCGGTCCTCGCCAACCCCGGCCGTCTGCCGGCGTTCCACGAGATTTCGCCCGACGTCGCCACCATCACGCAGGATCATCAGTGGCAGACTTTCGTCTTCCTGGGCTACGGCATGCGCGCGGAGCGCAACCTTGCCCGCTGCCCGGCGACGGCAAAAGCGCTGGATGACATTCCCGGCCTGCGCACGGCCTTCTTCTCGATTCTGTCTCCCGGTAAGAAGATTCCGCCACATCGCGGCCCGTACAACGGCGTGCTGCGATTGCATCTCGCCCTGAAGGTGCCGCGCGAGCGCGAGAAGTGCTGGATTGAGGTGGATGGTCAGCGTTACGTGTGGCAGGCCAACCGCGCGGTGATTTTCGACGACGCTTACGAGCATCAGGTGCACAACGACACGGACGAGACGCGCGTCGTGTTGTTCGTCGATTTCGAACGCCCCTGCAAAGCCCCCGTCTCATGGCTCAACAAGCTGTTGCTTTCATTTGCGCCGCTCACACCAGAGCTACAGCAGGCCAAGGCGAATCACGAAAAGTGGGAGCGGGATTACTACGCAACGCCTGCCGCACCGGTGAGTCCCCCTGCACCGGCATCGCCGACCCACGCAAGCGCAACGACCGAAGGTCCGGCGAAACGCGCCGAAACGGTGGAAGACGAACGCGCCCACGGATAAGTGCGTCGCGCATGAAAAAACGCCAGCGAAATGACACTCGCTGGCGTTTTCCATGTCAGGCCATTCCAAGTCACCTACAGGTCACCTGCAGGTCAACTACAGGTCACCTCAGACCACTTCCATACGACTTCATGCGCGCGGATCGGCCGATGTGCGGCGACCGGGTTGCGCGAGCACGTCCTGCGTGGGCGGTGGCACGAAGTTCGCCGCCAGCACGGCAACGAGCGCTGCCGCAAGCATGGCGCCGATGCCGAGCGCGGCATCGCCGAAATGCAGATACGCGAACTTCATGGCTTCGATCACCGCCACGGCCACGACGATGGTAATCATGCTGAGCATGCCGGCAACGGTCGCCCGGTTGGGGCTGTCGACGGCAAACAGCGACTGGCGATACACCACGCCATAGCTCAGGCCCATCCCGAAGGCATGCAGCGTCGTACCGATAAGCAATGCCGGATAGCCGGGCGCCAGAATGGCCGTGCCGACGAGCGAGATTGCCGCGCCGATCAACATGGCGGCCACCCCTGTGGCCAGCAAGCGACCATTCGACCAGCGCCCGACCTGGCGCGCGAGCACCACGTTCCCGAGAATCAACGCCGCGAAGACCGGCACTTGCAGCATGGCGTACTGCATCTGCGACAGACCGGCACGCTCGATCAGAAACACCGGGCCAAGCGCAATCCACGTGAGCAGCGGCGTGACGGCCAACCCCGTGAGTACGGCACCTCGCCAAAAGCGCGCGCTCGAGAGCGGGAGCTTGTAGCCCTGCCACAATTGCGTGGCGTTCAGCGCGTTGCGATCATGGCGCGAGAGTTCTGGCATCGTCCGATACAGGCCGACGAACGACACCACGGCAACGATGGCAATGAGCCAGAAGATGCTGCGCCACGGCCAGAACGACACCACGGCAGCGCCGGCGAGCGGCCCGAACAACGGCGAGAGCAGCGAGACGTTCGCCATGAGCGCCATTACGCGTACCGCCGTCTTCTCTTCGAAGGCTTCATGCACGGTTGGATAACCGACGGTGAGTACGAAGCAGCAGCCCATGCCCTGCAGAAAGCGCAAGAGGATGAACTGCGGCATCGTTTGCACGTAGTGCACGGCCAGGCACGCAACGATGAACATCGCGAGCCCCGAGAGCAGCACGCGACGGCGACCGAACCGGTCGGCGAGCGGGCCCAGCAGCCATTGCAGGCTGGCGTTGCCGAGCATGGCGGCGGTGAGCGCGAGCGTAGTCGCTTCGGCGGTGGCGCCGAACTCGCGTGTGACGAGCGGCATGCCGGGCATGATCATGTCGTTCGAGATGTAGACCGCGAACTCGAAGAGCACCAGCGAGAAGGGAAACCAGAATCGTGAAACGGGGGATGCTGAGTGAGACACCTCGTAAGAACTCCTTTGTGTCGCCAATGCTCGTGACATCGGCACACATAAAAAACAACACCCCCGGTGCCTGCGAGGCACCGGGGGTGTCTGTCGCTTCGTGCCGCGATGTGCGGCGTTCGATGCTTCAGACTTCCAACAGATCGACCTCGAAGACCAGGGTGGCGTTCGGCGGAATCACGCCGCCTGCACCGCGTGCACCGTAGCCAAGTTCGGCCGGAATAATGAGCTTGCGCTTACCGCCGACCTTCATGCCCTGAACGCCTTCGTCCCAGCCACGAATGACCATGCCGCCGCCGAGCACGAAGGCGAACGGGTCGTTGCGGTCCTTGCTGGAATCGAACTTCGTGCCGTCGGTGAGCCAGCCGGTGTAGTGCACGGTAACGGTCTGACCGGCCTTGGCTTCAGCGCCATCGCCCACTTGCAGGTCGTCGTATTGCAGGCCGGAATCGGTAGTGATGGTCGACATGGTTGTCCTCGCTCGAAGTTCGACGGAAAGATGACGGGGGTGCTACTTTACCGCATCCTGCTGCGGCTGGAAACGAATGCGGCAAAAGAACACTTGAGATGACAAAAAGAAAAGCCCCGCGAGTCCTCGAACTCGCGGGGCTTTGTCACCGCTTTTGGCGGAGACGGAGGGATTCGAACCCTCGATCCAGGTTTTGGCCCAGATGCTCCCTTAGCAGGGGAGTGCCTTCGACCTCTCGGCCACGTCTCCCAAACTTGTCGTCGCACCAGGGAGGTGATGCAACGAAGCCGTGATACTACCTACTGTTCTCGATGCCGTCAAACATTATCCGCATCGAAATCCAACTTTTTTTGCGTACGTGTCATGCCTTCGACACGTTCAGAGGAAATTTCCCGCATCACTGCACGAATTTTCCGCTGCGCGCCGCATGCATGACGCTCGCATGCGGCTCGTCGCCCAACAACGCTGGCGACGTTCGAACGCTGCGCAATGGCTTACGCCTGATCCAGCTCAAACGCCTTGTGCAGCGCGCGCACGGCGAGCTCCATGTACTTCTCGTCGATCAGCACGGAGATCTTGATTTCGGAGGTGGAGATCAACTGAATGTTGATACCCTCTTCCGACAGCGTGCGGAACGCCTTGCTGGCGATACCGACGTGCGAGCGCATGCCCACGCCAACGATCGACACCTTCGAGACCTTCGGATCGCCCAGCACTTCGGCGGCGCCGATATGGCCCTGCACGTCGTTTTGCAGCAGTGCCATGGCACGCTGATAGTCGCCACGCGGCACGGTGAACGTGAAGTCGGTCTTCCCATCGACGCTCAGGTTCTGAATGATCATGTCGACGTCGATGTTCGCGTCGGCAATCGGGCCGAGGATCTGGTAAGCGATGCCCGGACGATCCGGCACGCCGCGCACGGTGATCTTGGCCTCGTCACGCTGGAACGCGATACCCGAGATGATGGCCTTTTCCATTTGTTCGTCTTCCTCAAAAGTAATCAGCGTGCCCGAGCGCGCTTCTTCGTCGAGCGCGATCATCGGGTCGGTCAGGCTCGACAGCACGCGAGTCTTGACCTGGTACTTGCCGGCGAATTCCACCGAACGGATCTGCAGCACCTTGGAGCCGAGGCTGGCCATTTCCAGCATCTCTTCGAAGGTGACCTTGTCGAGGCGGCGGGCTTCGTCGACCACACGCGGGTCGGTCGTGTACACGCCATCGACGTCGGTGTAGATCAGGCACTCGTCAGCCTTCAGAGCGGCTGCCACGGCCACCGCCGAAGTGTCCGAGCCGCCGCGACCGAGCGTGGTCACGTTGCCGTTCGGATCGATGCCCTGGAAACCGGTGATGACGACCACGCGGCCAGCATCGAGATCGGCCATGACACGCTTGTCGTCGATTTCCGAAATGCGGGCCTTGGTGAAAGCGCTGTCGGTCTTGATCGGTACTTGCCAGCCGGCGTAGCTCACGGCGTCGACACCCGCCTCTTTGAGCGCCATCGCCAGCAGGCCAACGCTCACTTGCTCGCCGGTGGCGGCAATCGCGTCGAGTTCGCGCGGATCCGGGTTCGGCGAAATCTCTTTGGCCAGACCCAGCAGACGATTGGTTTCGCCGGACATTGCCGACGGCACCACCACCATCTTGTGACCGGCCTTATGCCACTTGGCCACGCGCTTGGCGACATTCTTGATGCGCTCCACCGAGCCCATCGACGTGCCGCCGTATTTGTGTACGATCAGAGCCATAACATTGCTAACACATTGATTTAAAACCGTTTATGAATCCTGCGCGGATGCCCTTCACTGAGCATCGGAGACGTTTCGATTCGCGGAACTTTTGATTATCGCACGAATGTATCGCGTTGGCGTCGGTTTGACGCAGATTGCACTGTCTTGGCTTCCGTACACCGCATCTGACGGCAGATTGTGCTGCGATTTGCAGAGGTTTCTTACTTTCACACCGCCGCTGAGCTATGCCGGCGCTCGGGCACTCTGCGCTTCAGTACTCCGACAATCCGGCACGCCACAGTTCGAACTCCCCCCAACACCCATCGCCATCCCACACCCGCACCACCCTTGACAAGCATCCGGGCAGCGGGGATTGGCAGCACTCGACTAGGCTCCACCAAAAGTCGCTACGTCTGAGCGCCACCAATCCCCGCCACTCAAACGCCCGATCCCCTCCGCTACACCCCCATGCCCCCCCCCACACCCCCACACCCCCACACCCCATTGCACCTCGTGGCGACGCTTCCTTCCTCTTCTTTCCGTCCCTATCCCGCTCACACCTCGTCTCGCCACGCCATTGTCCAACCCGCCCCAACCTCTTGGGCCTGCACGCCACCATCCACCCCCAACCTGGGAACGAACACGATGGTGCCCCCCTGCCACACCACCGGCACATGCCGAAGCCACGCCGCCACCCCGCGACTCTGAAACCAATGCTTCAACGACCGCGAATGCCCCCCCGCACGCGCACGCCATCGCTCACCACCCATCCTCGCCTTCGCCACCAATGGCCCCGCCCGCAATACGCGCTCACCAATGCTCCCCGGCATCGACTCGCCTTCAGGCACCGGCGTGAATACGATGCTGCCCTTCCACTGCGGCAAGCGCCACTCCCGCTCCCCCGCCCAATGCAGGATCACATCCGGCATGACATCGTCCGCGTGCGAAACGTCATAGACCGGCGTCCACTGCAAGTCGCCTCGATACAAACGCAAGACGGCATCGCCATGCGGTAATTCCAGCGATGCCTGCGCCTGCGCATCCCGAATCTGACGCACCCACTCGTCGAGCCGCGCCTCAGGCGGCATCGGCAAGCCCCTCTTTGCCGCCCAGTACCGTAACAAGTTCGCCAGGCGCGGTGCGTCCAACCCCTGCAATCGACTGCGACGCAAACGGTCGTCGCCCTCCTCGCTCGCATGGTCCGCTCGCGCCATCTCGAAGTCGAGTTGCGCCAGCTGATCGAGCAACGTCTGCGCCTGCGCCGCATGCCGCGCAAACCGCGCGAGCGTCTCTCGGTACGCCGGGACATGCGACGCAATCGCAGGCATCACGTCGTGACGCAACGCATTGCGCAGGTAATGCCGATCCTCGTTCGAAGGGTCTTCGACCCACGCCAACGAACGCGCCCTGGCGTAAGCCCGCATCGTTTCGCGCGAGACGTCGAGCAACGGGCGCAGCAAACGCACACGCGTCGACTCACGCGCCACTAACGGCAGGTCACCCTCAGTGGCCATCGCCGCCACCCCAGGCAACCCCGCGCCTCGCAACATCTGCAACAGTACGGTCTCCGCCTGATCGTTTGCATGATGTGCAGTGAGAAGCCAGCCGACACCATGCCTCTGACAACTCGCCGCCAGCGCCTCATAGCGCGCAGCGCGCGCGGCGCCCTCGATTCCCTGACGGGCGCCGCGCGGCACACTCACCCGCTGCGCTTCGAATGCGAACCCTCGCAAACGCGCTTCGCGCTCACACACGACAAGCCACTCGTCGGCATGCTCGGACAAGCCGTGATGGACATGGATGGCCAGCGGCTGCGCAACGGCGTCGCCAGCCGCGCGACGCTTCTGCCACCAGTGCGCCAGCGCGTCGAGAAGCACCATCGAATCGAGACCGCCGCTCAAGGCGAGCGCAAGGCGCGGTAAGGCGGGCTGTGCGGAAGAAGTGGACGAAGCGGGGGAAGAAGAGGAAGAAGAGGAGGAGGAAGCCGACGAAGCTGCCGCAGCGTCGGCACCTGAGGCATGCGAGACATCGCGTGGCGAGACATGCGCCGTCAACGCCAGGCGCAAAGCGACGTCCACATGTGCAACTGCCGCGTCGCATCGGGCAGATGCGAACGCGGCAGCGGAAGAATCGTGATGAACCATCGGATTCGGCGCCATCGCCACCACGGGCGACGACGCATTGGCAGACGTTTTACTTCGCGCCGGCTTCCTTGAATTTGCCATAGCTCATCAGGCGCTCGAAACGGCGCTCCAGCAATTCCTTGTGGCTGATGCCCTGGAACTGACGCAGCGAATCGGCCAGCGCACGCTTGAGCATGCCCGCCATGCCGAGCGGATCGCGTTGCGCGCCGCCGAGCGGTTCGTTGACGATCTTGTCGATGAGGCCCAGCGCCTTGAGACGGTGCGCCGTCAGACCCAACGCTTCGGCGGCTTCCGGGGCCTTGGCCGCGCTCTTCCACAGAATCGATGCGCAACCTTCCGGCGAAATCACCGAGTACGTCGAGAATTGCAGCATCATGACCGTATCGGCAACCGCCACGGCCAGTGCGCCGCCCGAACCGCCTTCACCGATGATGGTGGTGATGATCGGCGTCTTCAACTCAGCCATCACGTACAGGTTGTGACCGATGGCTTCCGACTGACCGCGCTCTTCGGCATCGATACCGGGATAAGCGCCCGGCGTGTCGACGAACGTGAAGATCGGCAGACCGAACTTCTCGGCCATCTTCATCAGACGCAGGGCCTTGCGGTAGCCCTCAGGGCGCGGCATGCCGAAGTTACGCAGCGCACGCTCCTTCGTGTCGCGACCTTTCTGGTGACCGATGACCATGCAGGCCTGGCCGTTGAAACGGGCCATGCCGCCCACGATGGCGTGGTCGTCCGCAAATGCACGGTCGCCGTGCAGTTCGTGAAAGTCGGTGAAGATGTCGCGAACGTAGTCGAGCGTGTAGGGACGCTGCGGATGACGCGAGATTTGCGAAACCTGCCACGGCGACAGGTTCGTGTAGATGTCCTTGGTGAGCTGCTGGCTCTTCTTGGAGAGGCGCTCGATCTCTTCGGAAATGTCGACGGCGGAATCGTCCTGCACAAAGCGCAACTCTTCAATCTTCGCTTCGAGTTCGGCGATCGGCTGTTCAAAATCCAAAAAGGTGTTCTTCATCAGGTTTCCCCGGAAATGCGGCAGCGTATTGTACCGCCGGTAACGTCTACCCGGATGAGATAGGCAACTTTCATCACCTCTCGCATCTTGATAGCTGTCAGAAATGACTGGTTGAGACGGAATGGACGCGGATTATACGTCCTCGGGGGTATGGAAACCGTAAAGACACCGCAAACGATCGAAATGTTCGTCGGGTCACCCCAGGGACGATTCGCCGCGACCGGCGTTCGGTCAGTATTCGACCGGCACCGGCTCGAGACTGCGCCACATGTACCACGTGGCAACGGAGCGCCACGGCTCCCAGTTGGCAGCGACTTCCCGCGCCTCACTGCGCGTGACGGGTTCGCCGCTGAAGTAATTGACGCTGATCGCGTTGATGAGCCCGACGTCGTCGAGCGGCAGGACATCGGGGCGCAACAGGTTGAACATCAGGAACATTTCAGCCGTCCACCGGCCAATGCCGCGAATACCGGTCAGCTCGGCGATCACGGCCTCGTCGTCCATGCTCGCCCAGGCGTCCACGTGCAGCGCGCCGGACTTGAAATGGGTAGCGAGATCGAGAATGTACTCGGCCTTGCGACGCGACAACCCGCAACCCGCGAGCGCGTCGTGCCCGGCCTTGATGAACTGCGACGGCGAGAGCTTCGGACAGATCGCGACCACGCGATCCCATACGGCCTGCGCCGCCTTCACGGAAATCTGTTGCCCGACGATCGAACGCGCGAGCGTAACGAACGGCTCCCCTCGCCCGGTCAGATGGGCCGGACCGAATTGGGGAATCAGCTTCTTGAGAATGCGATCGCGCTTCATCAGATCGGCACACGCCTGATCCCAGAAATCGGGGCGCGACGCCCCAGGCGCGACCGGTAGCGGCACCACGCCCGTCACCACCGCATCGACAGCCTCGTGCTCGATAAGCTCGATTTCCGGGGTGACGATACGCGTCTCGCCGTCGCGCTTGGCCACCACGCGACGCGTCGTCGCCGGAGACGTTTCCGGCTTCGCGGCAGGCTTGCGCGGCGCCCTCACACCAACCTTCACACCAACCTTCACACCAACCTTCGCACCAACCTTCGCACCAACCTTCGCACCGACCTTTGCACCGACCGTCTCAGCAATCTTCGCACCGGCCTTCACTGCGCTCGTCTTCGCGACTTTTCGCGCCGTCTTTTCCGTCGAGTCGGACTTTTCGGCCTTCTGGATTGCCGTCTTGCGCGCAGCGCCAACCCCGGCCGTCTTTGCCGGCGCTTTCATCGCCTTGTCTGACCTTTCCGACCTTTCCACCTTGTCCGCTTTCACCGCCTTCACGGGGGCTTTGCCAGTCGCCGCCACCACCGCCTTGCGCGGTGCGCGACGTGTCGCGTCCTCGGACGTCGACGCAGGCCGGGTGGCCTTCGTCACGCCCTTTGCGGCACGCTTGGTCGCCGGGGTCTTGGTCGCAACCTTCGCGGCTACGGATTTACGAGTCACCATGAGATTTGCCTCGATGCGTCGCGCTCAAGCACGACGCCATTCGGTGGCGCCTCCGGGACGATCTTCCAGCACGATGCCTTCGGACAACAATTCGGCACGAATACGGTCAGCCTCGGCAAAATTGCGATCGCGCTTGGCCTGCGCCCGCGCTTCGATACGCGCTTCGACCGACGCCCGCAAAGCATCGCCATCGCCCGCATCGTCCCCGCCCGTCGCCCCTTGCAGGAACGACTGCGGATCTCGACCGAGCAGGCCCAGCGTGCCCGCCAGCGCCTGCAACTGACGCACCAGCACAGGATCGCGCTGCTTGTTGATTTCGCCCGCGAGCTCGAACAACACCGAGATCGCCACCGGCGTGTTGAAGTCGTCGTTCATGGCGGCGGCAAAGCGCTGCGCGAACGGCTCGTTCCAGTCCAGTGGCGCACCGTCGCCCGTCGCATCCTTGAGCGCAGTGTAAAGCCGCGTCAGACCGCCGCGTGCGTCGTCGAGATGCGCATCGCTGTAGTTGAGCGGACTGCGATACTGCGCGCGCAGGATGAAAAAGCGAACGACCTCTGCATCGAATTTCGCCAACACCTCGCGGATCGTGAAGAAGTTGCCCAGCGACTTGGACATCTTCTCGTTGTCCACGCGCACGAAGCCGTTATGCATCCAGTAATTGACGAACGTCTCGCCCGTCGCGCCCTCGCTCTGCGCGATTTCGTTCTCATGATGCGGGAATTGCAGATCCGCGCCGCCGCCATGGATGTCGAAATGGTTGCCGAGCAACTGGCAACTCATGGCCGAGCACTCGATATGCCAGCCGGGACGACCGGCGCCCCACGGCGACGCCCATTTCGACTCTTCCGGCTCGGTGTCCTTCGCGCGCTTCCACAGCACGAAGTCGAGCGGGTCCTGCTTGGCCGTATTGGCTGCCACGCGCTCGCCCGCGCGCAGGTCCTCGATGGACTTGCCGGAGAGCTGGCCGTAAGTGGCGAACTTGCGCACCGCGTAGTTCACATCGCCGTCGTCGGCCTGATAGGCATAACCGTTGCGTTGCAGCGTGCCGATCATGTCCACCATTTGCGGAATGAAATCGGTCGCACGCGGCTCGTGATCGGGACGCTGCACGCCGAGCGCATCGGCGTCTTCGTGCATGGCCGCAATGAAACGCGTCGTGAGCTCGCGCATCGTCTCGCCGTTCTCGAGCGCGCGCTTGATGATCTTGTCGTCGATATCCGTGATGTTGCGCACATACGTGACGCGATAACCCAGCGTGCGCAACCAGCGCTGCACCATGTCGAATACCACCATCACGCGCGCATGACCGATGTGACAGTAGTCGTACACCGTCATCCCGCAAACATACATGCGGACTTCGCCAGCGACGAGGGGTACGAACGGCTGCTTATCTCGCGCGAGCGAGTTGTAGACACGGAGTGAATCCATAGATATGCGCTTGACCGGGCGGCAACAGCGCCGGACGCTGCGACGATATCCTCACGTGAAACGAGAGCGATATCGCGAGGCGGGCTGCGCGCCGTGCGGTAGAAAAAACGAACCTGCGAACCGCCGCCACTGCCACATCGAGAAATGGCGCGGGCCGGGCGCAGGTGTTTTGTTAGAATGCGGCCGAGTATAGCATCTCTTGTGCACCTCTCAGGTATCCCAAGCACCCACTATGACGCAACGAAGCCGGTCAATTCCGCACCCGTCCACGCGCGTTTCCTTGCGCCCCGCCTCTCGCCTGGCTTCCCGCCTTGCCTCTCGCTTGCACCCGGTCGCCGCTGCGGTTCGCAGCGCTCGCGCCCTGGCGCGCGCATCGATGCTCGCCGGCGCCACGCTCGGCCTGGCCGGTGCACTGTTCGCTCTGCCTGCAGGGGCGCAGGCCATCACTGATCCGCCGCCGCCCGCGCCGCTGCAAACACCGCAGCAAGCCAGCGAATCGGCCATCAACAAGCTGGTCGATGCAGGCAAGTTCAACGACGCCCTGACCAAGATCGACGAGCATCTCAAGCAGTACCCGCGCGATGCGCAGGTGCGCTTTACGCGCGGCCGCGTGCTGATGGAAATGGGCCGTAATGCGGAAGCGATCGACGTTTTCACGGCGCTCACGCAGGACTTCCCGGAATTGCCCGAACCGTTCAACAACCTCGCGGCGCTCTATGCGCAGGCAGGCGAATACGACAAGGCGCGCGCCGCACTCGAGAGCGCGATTCGCAACAACCCCGGCTTTGCCGTCGCTTATGCCAACCTCGGCGATGTCTACGCCAAGCTCGCGCAACAGGCTTATCAGAAATCCCTGAAGCTCGCGCCGACGGCCCGCGTGTCGAACCGCGAGAAGATCCTGTCGGGCATGCTCGCACCGCAGCGCGCAGCGCCGGTCGGCCAGGCACCGTCACCGGCTAAGACCGGCGAAAATGCCGACCTGAAAAACGTCGGCAAGTCGGGCAACTAAGCTCAGCGCTTCGACTCGAAGCGATTCCCCTTTCGTCATGGAGACACGCATGTCCTTCCCGAATCGTCTGCGCCGCGCACTGCTCGGCGGCGTCGGCGCCGCGCTCAGCGCAGCGGCGCTCGCAGGCACGAGCCTGCCGGCCTTCGCGCAGAGTGCGCAACCGCAGGTGCAGTTCAAAACATCGCTCGGCAACTTCGTGGTCGAAGTCAACCCGAAGGCCGCCCCCAAGACGGTCGAGAACTTCCTGCAATACGTCAACGATGGTTTCTATAACGGCACCATCTTCCATCGCGTGATCAATGGCTTCATGATTCAGGGCGGCGGTTTCACCCCTGCCATGGATCAAAAGCCCACGCGCGCCGCGATTCCGAGCGAATCGAAGAACGGTCTGAAGAACACGATCGGCACCATCGCGATGGCTCGTACGTCGGACCCGAATTCGGCAACCGCGCAATTCTTCATCAATGTGAAGGATAATGCGTCACTGGATTACCCCAACCCGGACGGCTTCGGCTATACGGTATTCGGCAAGGTGGTGTCCGGCATGGATACCGTCGAGAAGATCAAGGGTGTGGCCACGACTCGCAAGGGCATGTATTCCGACGTGCCCGCCACGGCGGTCGTGATCGAATCGGCCAGCGTCGTCAAGCGCTGATCCTCCTCCGGCCCCCCGGGACCATTTCATCAGAAGGAAAGCATCATGGTTGAACTGCACACCAATCACGGCGTCATTCGTATCGAACTCGACGAAGCCAAAGCACCGAAGACGGTCGCGAACTTCCTCGAATACGTCAAGAAGGGCTTCTATGACGGCACGGTGTTCCACCGCGTCATCAACGGCTTCATGGTTCAGGGCGGCGGCTTCGAAGTCGGCATGAAGCAAAAGCAGACCGAAGCACCGATCGAAAACGAAGCCAACAACGGCCTCAAGAACGACAAGTACACGCTGGCCATGGCGCGCACGAACGATCCGCACTCGGCCACGGCACAGTTCTTCATCAACGTGAACGACAACGAATTCCTGAACCACAGCTCGCCGACGCCGCAAGGCTGGGGCTACGCCGTGTTCGGCAAGGTCGTCGAAGGCCAGGAAGTGGTCGACGCGATCAAGGGCGTGAAGACCGGTTCGAAGGGCTTCCACCAGGACGTGCCGGTCGACGACGTCGTGATCGAAAAGGCCGTGATCGTCGCCTAAGCTCACGCACTGCGCGAACAGCGAACGGCGACACTCGATGCCAGTATCGACTGCGCGGTGCCCGCAATGTCCCGTGACACCACGGGGCGACGGGCCCGCGCTTTTCATTTCCGATCTCCACCTCTCACCGGCGCTGCCGCGTACGGTGCAGGTCTTCGAAGACTTCCTGCGCGGTCCCGCGCGTGAAGCGTCCATCCTTTTCATCCTCGGCGATCTGTTCGAATACTGGATCGGCGACGATATGCTCGACGCCGACCTCCCCGGCAACGGCAATCCGCCAGGCGCGCCGCCCACGGACGGCCCCGCTGCCGAACCGCTCGGCGCCTTTGCACGACGCATGACCGCCGCCATGGCCGATCTCTCGGCCAGCGGCGTCCCTATCGCGGTGATGCGCGGCAACCGGGATTTCCTGCTCGGCAAGCGCTTCGCACATGCGGCCGGCGCGGTCATGCTCGACGACCCGTGCGTGTTCTCGTTTCTCGGTCAGGCGCTGGTCCTTAGTCACGGCGATCAGCTGTGCACCGACGACGTGGGCTACCAACGCTTTCGCCGCATTGCGCATTCGCCGCTCGGCAAGGCATTTTTCCTGATGCTGCCGCTGCGGGTGCGCATGGGCATCGCCGATCGCATCCGGCAACGAAGCGCGGCCAAGGGTGCGCATCGCATGGCGTATGCCGATGCCAATGCGAACGCCATCGCCGCGTTGCTCGACGCCACCGGCGAACGCACGCTCGTGCACGGACACACGCACCGCCCGGCACGACATGCCGACGGACGACGCGTGCGCTGGGTGCTGCCCGACTGGGAGTTCGATGTCGAGCCGCCGCGCGGCGGCTATCTGCAATGGGACGCCAACGGGTTGCGTGCCATCGATCTCGCGCCTTCGGTCGACGTCACGGGCGCTGTCACTGACTGACATCATCGTCGGATCGACGCTCCGTGCATCACTGCGTCACTGCCGCCGCTTCACGGTCACCGCCTCACTGCCCCCCCGAACGCAAAACGGCCCGCTCGAAAGCGGGCCGCTCCATTCGTCCGGACGTACCGTGCTGGCACGCCTTCGCACGCCCTCGCGTCACATGTCCTGAATTTCCTTGCCGAGCTTGCGCAGTTCGGCGGTGTCGATCTTACTCGCACCGAGCGCTTCGAGATGGGCCCCGAGTTGATTGAGCGCCGCCACCATCACATCGATCTTGTGCGCCTGATCGGTCGCATTTTCGATCAGACCGTGAATCGCGAGAGAAACGGGATCGTCGGCGTTCGGCGCAATGCCGTAAGCCGAGAATTCCGCCTTGCGCGCGGCGCCTGCCGATTTGGCGTCAGCGCCGCCAGTCCCCTCGCGGGGTGCTTCGGCGCGCACGATGCGGGCCGGATTGCCCACGGCCGTGCCACCGGCCGGCACCGCCTTCACGACGACCGCATTCGATCCGATCTTCGCGCCCTCACCGACGGTGAAGCCGCCGAGTACTTTCGCGCCGGCCCCCACGATCACCCCGGCTTCGAGCGTCGGGTGACGCTTTGCGCCGCGCGCGAGCGACGTGCCGCCGAGCGTGACGCCCTGATAGATCGTGCAGTCGTCGCCGATCACCGCGGTCTCTCCGATCACCACGCCCATGCCGTGATCGATGAACACACGCCGCCCGAGCGTCGCGCCCGGATGGATTTCGATACCGGTGAGAAAGCGGGCGTACTGCGAAACGTAACGGCCCAGCCACTTGAAACCCGACGTCCAGCAACGGTGCGCCACGCGATGCAGCATCACGGCATGCAGGCCGGGATAGCAGGTGAAGACCTCCCAATTGCTGCGAGCGGCGGGATCCTTTTGCCGAATGGCGGCGATATCTTCGCGAAGACGGGTGAACATAAGCCTGAATGCGGTCCTGTCGTACGTCGTCCGGCCGTCATTATTGCGGGGATCGACGTGAATAAGCGGGGATGCGAGCGCAGCGCGAGCCGAGGTGAACCGGTTGGACCCGATTGGACCCGATTGGACCCGATGAGGACCGGCGGGCACTGCAAAGCGGTGACGCACGCCGCATCGGCGCAGCGTCACGCAAGTCAGCGCAGGGCTAACAACAGTGAACGTGATAAGGCAGAGAAGCAGCGCAACGCTGGCGCAAACGATTCATATCCGCGAGAGGCCGATAAGCTTGTGACTCACGATTGTATGAGATTTTTGCGCATTCAGTGACACATTCAGCGACGCATTCACCGACGCGTTCTGCGCTCCAGAATGTGCTTTGCGATGCCTCGCAGAATGTTGACTTCCTCGCGCTCGAGATGACTCTTCGCGAACAACCGGCGCAACCGCGTCATCAACTTCTTGGGATTGTCGGGATCGAGGAAATCCAGATCGACGAGCGCCCGCTCCAGATGCGCCAGCATGCCTTCGACATCGTCGCGCGTAGCGAGCGCCTCGTGGGGCGCAGAGCCTGGCGACGGCGTCGGCAGGCCCGTCGCACGCTCAATGGCCTCATGGCTTGTGTCGGCGACGACGTTTGCAGCGTCGCCGCGCTCATGCGCCAGACACGCCATGCGCATCTCCCAGGCGATCAGTTGCACCGCCTGCGAGAGATTCAGCGAGCTGTACACCGGATTGGCCGGAATATGCACGAGCGCGTTGCAGCGCTCGACATCGGCGTTCGACAGCCCCGTGCGCTCGCTACCGAAAACGAACGCCACCGAGCCGCCCTGTGCCGCATGCTGCACGGCAATGGCCGCACTCTCGCGCGGTTCGGCATTGGGGGGGCCGTACTCGCGCGAACGTGCGGACAGCGCAACCGCCCAGCTCACGCCCTGCAACGCGGCATCGAGATCCGGCACCACGAGCGCGCTGGCCAGCACGTCGTCGGCGCCGCTGGCCAGCGCGACCGCCTCGGCGTCGCGCAACACGTCGGCCCCGGCACGCGGCGCAGCGAGCACCAGCCGTCCGAAGCCCATCGTCTTGATCGCACGCGCAGCCGAGCCAACGTTGCCGGGATGGCTCGTTTCGTTGAGCACGAAACGCACTTGGTCGAAGATGGACGGCGAGGCGGTAGCAGCAGACTGGGACATGTGACAGCGATGACGGCAATGGCAATGACGGGCGACGAGTCGCGAGGCGGGCGAAGGAGATCGACGGAGAAACGCCGCTATTTTGCCTGAATCGCCGTGTGCGGGGGTGCGATTGCAGCCATCGCACCGATGACGGCTGGAACGTCGGCCACACCGGGGCGCGTTGGGCACGGAAGCCGACGCAATGCCCCAGGTGAAAAAAGGGGTCAGAACAACTGGATTCCAGAGCGCGTTGCCCGCATTTTTGGTAAAATGCGCGTTTTCGTCCCTGCAAACGAGCCGCCACACCGCCAGTGTGAGTGCGCGGCGCTTGCCGGGCATCGCTCTTGCTCAATTTGTTCGCTTTGTCTGCCACGCTTGCCGACCGGCCCAATGGGGGCCGTGCGTATCGTTAGCGGTGGCCTTAACAGGAATCTGTCATGCAGCATCCCATGCTCAATATCGCGGTGAAAGCCGCGCGCCGCGCCGGCAACATCATCAGCCGGGCCTCCCTCGACATCGATACCGTCAAGGTCAGCAAGAAGCAGCACAACGACTTCGTGACGGAAGTCGACAAAGCGGCCGAGCAAGCGATCATTCAGGTTCTCCTCGAAGCCTATCCCGACCACGCCATCCTCGCAGAGGAATCCGGCGAAGCGCACGGCAATGCCGACTCGGAATATCAGTGGATCATCGACCCGCTGGACGGCACCACCAACTTCATTCACGGCCTGCCCTATTACTGCACGTCGATTGCCCTCTCGCACAAGGGCGTCGTCTCGCAGGGGGTGATTTACGATCCGACCCGCAACGAACTGTTCACCGCTTCGCGCGGGCGCGGCGCGTTCCTCGACGGCAAGCGCATTCGCGTCTCGCGCCGTGATCGTCTGGCCGACGGCCTGATCGGCACCGGCTTCCCGTTCCGCGATCTGCAAGGCGTGGACAACTACCTGAAGATGTTCGGCACGATGACGGAGCATTGCGCGGGCATCCGCCGCCCGGGCGCTGCCGCACTGGATCTGGCCAACGTGGCCGCCGGTCGCATGGACGGCTTCTTCGAGCAGGGTCTGAACCCGTGGGACATGGCAGCAGGCAGCCTGCTGATCAGCGAAGCCGGAGGTCTCGTCGGCAACTACACCGGCGAATCGGACTTCCTGTTCCAGGGCGAAATCCTGGCGGGCAACCCGAAAATCTACGCACAGATGGTCAAACTGCTCGAGAGCTATTCGCTCACCAAGCGCCCGGCGCCGACGTCCAAGGCGGGCACGACCCTCTCGCTGAACGCGGACCCGCAAGCGTAAGTTCACGCGGGCATGCATCGACGCATGCGCCCCGCGTAAAAAAACCCCGGCGATGCATGCGCATTCCGGGGTTTTTTGACTTTCGGCGCCGTCAAAACGGCGCCGCAACCGCATGAAGATAGCCGTCAGGCGCCCAGACGGGCGAGCACCGTATCGCGGCCCAGCAGTTCGAGCACGGCATCGATGGCCGGCGTGTGCGTGGTGCCGACCACGAGCAGGCGCACCGGCATCGCGAGTTGCGGCATCTTCATGCCATGCTGCGCGAGCGTTGCCTTGAAGGCCGGTGAAATCGCTCCCTTCTTCCATTCGGGCAACGCGGCCAATGCGACAGCCAGATCTTTCACGGCTGCACGTGCAGCATCCGTCATGTGCTGCGCCACGTCTTCGGCCGACGGTGCGGGCGCACGGTAGAACATCTCGGCGCTGGCCGCAATGTCCTTGATCGTGTTCGCGCGGTCCTTGAACAGGCCGACCACGCCGGCGAGCGACGCCCCGCCCTCGATCGAGACACCCGCCTTTTGCAGGAACGGCTCGGTCAGACCGGCCAGACGCTCGTTGTCGGCCTGCTTCAGGTACTGGTTGTTGAGCCACTGAAGCTTTTCCGGGTTGTGCTGTGCCGGCGACTTGCCCAGGTGCTCCAGATCGAACCAGGCGACGAACTGCTCGCGGGAGAAGACTTCCGCGTCGCCATGCGCCCAGCCCAGACGGGCCAGATAATTCACGACCGCTTCGGGCAGATAACCTTCTTCGCGATACTGCACCACGCTCATGGCGCCGTTGCGCTTGGACATCTTCTCGCCCTGGTCGTTGAGCACCGTGGGCAAGTGCGCGTACACCGGCGGTTGCTTGCCGAGCGCCTCGAAGATGTTGATCTGGCGCGGCGTGTTGTTCACGTGGTCGTCACCGCGAATCACATGCGTGATATCCATGTCGATGTCGTCGACGACCACGCAGAAGTTATACGTCGGCGTGCCGTCGGGACGCGCGATCACCAGATCGTCGAGTTCTTCATTCGAGATTTCGATGCGCCCCTTCACGGCGTCTTCCCACACGACGCTGCCGCTCAGCGGATTCTTGAAGCGCAGCACCGGTTCCACGCCGGCCGGCGGTTCGGGCAGCACCTTGCCCGGTTCCGGACGCCAGCGACCGTCGTAGCGCGGCTTCTCACCGCGTGCGCGTTGCTGCTCACGCAATTCGTCCAGCGCTTCCATGCTCATGTAGCACGGATAGACGTGACCGCCCGCCTTCAGTTGCTCGAGCACTTCGCGGTAACGATCCATGCGCTGCATCTGATAGAACGGACCTTCGTCGTAGTCGAGGCCCAGCCATTCCATGCCTTCCAGAATGACCTGCACGGCTTCCTGGGACGAACGCTCGAGATCGGTATCTTCGATACGCAGGATGAACGCGCCGTTGTTGTGACGCGCGAAGGCCCACGGATAGAGAGCGGAACGGATGTTGCCCAGATGGATGAATCCGGTCGGGCTAGGCGCAAAGCGGGTGCGGACAGTGGTCATGGTTTGGCTTCGGTGCATCGCGTCGGCGACAAACAAAAACGCCCGCGGCGGAGGGTCTCGCGCAGGCGGGTCGCCAACAGTTGGAAGCCGTCATTATATCAGCCGAGTGCGTGCATTCGCGGCACAGTCCGAGACGGGGCTCGGAATTTCCTGCATCCTGCATCGGACGTCGCCCCCGCGTGCGTCCGATGCAGGTCTCTACACAGGAAAAAACAGGAAAAACAGGACAACGGCGGGCCGCCGACCATGCATCGAGTCAGCGGCGATGCGGCCTCAGAGCTTCGCCAGCGAGACCTCGGTGGCCTTGACCAGCGCCACGACTTCGGAGCCTACGTCCAGACGCAACTCGTCGATGGAGCGCGTGGTGATGACCGACGTCACGATACCGCTCGGGGTTTCGACGTCGACTTCGGACAGCACGGGGCCGCGCAGAATCTCGCGAATGCGGCCTTTGAACTGGTTACGGACGTTAATGGCAGTGATACCCATGGTGAACTCCTGTGTTCGCAAAATCGGGTGGATCGGTTCGAAAAATTGGCGATTCGGTTCAGACGGCCCAGCGCACGGTCGCCGCCGGCCAAAGCGGCTCGGCTGCGGCGGCATGCGAGGACGGTGCAACTTCGGTTTGCAACACGCGCGCGAGCACCTGAGCTTCGAGCCCGGCGAATTCGACGCTGCCCCTCGCGCGCGGACGCGCCAGCGACACCGATTGGTCCAGCCCAAGTTGTCCCTGTTCGATCAGCACGACGCGATCGGCCAGCGCCACCGCTTCCTGGACGTCGTGCGTCACGAGCAATGCGGTAAAGCCGTGAGCGCGCCAGAGCCGCTCGATCAGCGCATGCATTTCGATGCGAGTGAGCGCATCGAGCGCGCCCAACGGTTCGTCGAGCAGCAGCAGGTCCGGCTGATGCACCAGCGCGCGCGCCAGCGCCACACGCTGACGCTGACCGCCCGACAACTGGCTCGGCCAGTCGTTGGCGCGCTCAGCGAGCCCCACCTCGCGCAGCACTTCGAGCGCCTGCGCATGCGAAGACTTCGGCAGGCCGATGGCCACGTTCTCCAGCACCGTGCGCCACGGCAACAGGCGCGCGTCCTGGAACATGATGCGCGTCGCAACCTTGGCGGACGTGCCGTCCAGCGCATGACCATCGAGCGTGATACGACCGGCATCCGGCGTCTCCAGCCCGGCGATCAGGCGCAACAGCGTGGACTTGCCGCAACCGCTACGCCCCACAATGGCGGCGAATCCGCCGCGCGGAATCGTCAGCGAAAAATCCGACAATACCGAGCGTGCGCCATAACGCTTGCCCACGGCGTCGATGCGCAAACCGCCGGCGGCCACGTTGGCACCATGCGTGTCACTCGCGGGGTGCACCACTTTAAGATTCGTCCCCGGTGCCGTACGTTGCGCACCGACGTGGCTTCCCAACGGCAGTTGCGTGCCGTACGGGTCGGCATGCGGATCGAGCGGCAATCGGCCTGTGCCTGACGTCGCGCGTTGTTCGGCCGTCCATTCGGCTTCGATATCGGCGCCCGCGACCGGGGCCAGTTGTTGTGCGCTCATGCGGCGGCTCCTCGTTGAAAGGCCGGATGCCAGCGCAACCAGCGAAATTCCAGTTCCTTGGCCAGCACGTCAGCCAGCTTGCCCAGCAGTGCGTACAGCAAAATCCCTACGAGCACGATGTCGGTTTGCAGGAACTCGCGGGCGTTCATCGTCAGGTAGCCAATGCCCGATTGCGCCGAGATGGTTTCCGCCACGATCAGCGTCACCCACATCAGGCCCAGCGAGAAGCGCACGCCCACGAGAATCGACGGCAGCGCGCCCGGCAGAATTACGTCGCGATACAGTGCCCAGCCGCGCAGGCCGTAACTGCGCGCCATCTCGACCAGCGCCGGATCGACGGCGCGGATCCCGGCGTAGGTATTGAGGTACATCGGGAAGAACACGCCGATCGAGACAAGGAACAGCTTGGCTTTCTCGTCGATGCCGAACCACAGGATCACCAGCGGAATGAGCGCCAGATGCGGAATGTTGCGCAGCATCTGGAACGAGGAGTCCAGCGCCGTTTCCGCCACGCGCGACAGACCGGTCAGCATGCCCAGCAACAGGCCAAGGCCGCCGCCGATGACGAAGCCGATGACGGCGCGTCCCGTCGAGACGCCAATGTCGCGCCAGATCTGACCGGTGATTGCCAGTTGCCACGCGGCTTCGACAACGGCAGACGGCGCCGGCAACACACGTGTCGACAACCAGCCCGCTTCCGCAGCGAGTTGCCACAGTGCGACCAGCGCAATGGGGACGGCCCACGGCGCGAGGCGTCGCGCGAGCGTGCGCCGATAGCGTTGCAACGTATCCGGTGCGGCGCTTGCGGCAACATTACCGGCTGCGCCTGAAGCGACAGTGGCGGTGGTGTTGGCCGTGGCGTCGGTCAATGTCGTTGAAGTGGTTTGGGTCATGCAAATTCTCCCGGAGCATTCACGTGAGTCGGCCGGAGGGTTTCGTTACAGGTGAAGTCGATGCGACGTCGAGCGGCACAGCACAGTACAACGCAACGTGGCCGTCGCTCAGCTCTGCGACGCCTGCGGCACGATGTTGTTGGCCATGACTTCGCCGACGGGACCGGACAGCGGGACCTTGTCGAGGCCACCGAGCTTGCTTCGCACCCGCTCCGGCAGATGCGGAAACACGAGTTCGGCGAAGCGATACGCTTCTTCGAGGTGCGGGTAGCCAGACAGAATGAAGGTGTCGATGCCCAGATCGGCGTATTCGCGCAAGCGCTGCGCCACCGTCGGACCGTCGCCCACGAGTGCCGTGCCGGCCCCCCCGCGTACCAGCCCCACGCCGGCCCACAGGTTGGGCGCGACCACGAGCTTGTCGCGGCGCCCGCCATGCAGCGCCGCCATGCGTCGCTGCCCTTCCGAGTCCATCTTCGCGAACTGGGTCTGCACGCGCGCAATGGTCTCGTCGTCGAGTTTGCTGATGAGCGAGTCGGCCGCGCGCCATGCGTCGTCTTCCGTCTCGCGAACGATCACATGCAGGCGCAACCCGAAGCGCAGCGTGCGGCCGAGTTTGGCGGCACGTGCGCGTACGTCGGCGATTTTTTCGGCGACGTCGGCCAGCGGCTCGCCCCAGGTCAGGTAGACATCGAGCTGTTCGGCGGCAATCTGCCGCGCCGCCTCCGACGAGCCACCGAAGTACAGCGGTGGGTGCGGTGTCTGCACCGGCGGATAAAGCAGCTTCGCGCCCTTCGCACGCAGATGATTGCCCTCGAAATCGACACTCTCGCCGGTATGCGACTTTTCGAGGATCGCGCGCCAGATGCGCAGGAACTCGTCGGTCACCTCGTAACGTTCGGCATGGTCCGCGAAGAAGCCATCGCCTTCGAGCTCACCTGCGTCACCCCCTGTCACGACGTTGATCAACAGTCTGCCCCCCGACAGACGATCGAACGTCGAAGCCATGCGCGCCGTCAGCGCGGGCGATGCGATCCCCGGGCGGATGGCGACGAGAAACTTCAGGTTCCGCGTGGCGCCGATCAGGCTCGACGCCGTGACCCAGGCGTCTTCGCAAGACCGGCCCGTCGGCAGCAACACCCCTTCGTAGCCGAGCGTGTCGACTGCGCTGGCGACCTGACGTGCGTAATCGAAATCGAACAGGCGTCCGCCATCGGATGTGCCGAGATAGCGCGTGTCGCCGTGCGTCGGAATGAACCAGAAAACTTGCATACGAACTCCGGCAATCAGGCAGCGAGCGTGGCGCGGTTTGCGCTACGTGCATTGCGAATGCCCTCGGCCGTCTTCGCAGGCCACTGACGAATCACCTCACGCTCATGCAGCCATTGCGAGAGCTGATCGACGGTCGCGCCGAGTCGCTCGGCGATGGTCGCATCCAGCGTGGCGCCCTCTTCTTTGGGCACCTGCTGATCGACCGCGAACACCCCACGCAGAATGTGTTGCGCGCCGAGCGCGGAGAGCACCGGCTTGAGCGCGTAGTCGAGGGCGAGCAAATGCGCGGGGCTACCGCCCGTGGCAAAGGGAGCGACGAGTTTGTCGGCGAGGCCGTCTTGCGGCAACACATCGAGGAATGCCTTGAGCAGTCCGCTGTAGGCCGCCTTGTAGACCGGGGTGGCGACAACCACGGCTTGTGCGCCGGCGACTTGCGCCAGCGCGTAGCGCAGGTCGTCGTGCGACGTATCGGCCGCGAGCAATGCCGCAGGCGACAAGGCGCGAATGTCGATGCGGCGAACCTCGATACCGGCCTCGACCAGTTCGGATTCGACGAAACGCAGCAACCGGGCGCTGCGCGAGGCGGCCGACGGGCTGCCCGAAATCGTAACGGCGTATGTCATACTTCCCTGCCAAAGACGGGCCGCTGGCCCGGAGGAATCGAAGCGCATCGCACTGGCGGTGAGCGGTTGCCCGTGCTGGTACGACGCCGGCCGGGGTCTCCGGCCACTGGAGAACCAGTGTAGCGATCCGTCCTGCGAGGCCGAACCAATCAATCCGGGATAGCTTTGCGCGTTTTCTCATAACCTGAAGTCATGCACCTCTCCCGTCTTATTCCCAGAAATGGTGCTAACGTCCGATTTCGCGACGATTTCCGTGTTTCTGCCGCTTAGCCGACGTCCAACGAGCAACGTCTTATGGCCGCCCCCGCTCCGATTCTCGAACTGCGCGAGTACCGTCCCACCGACAGCACCGACACGCACGACTTTCATCAGGTCGTGATCGGGTTGTCCGGGCGCATGTCGCTCACGCTTGACGACAACACTGCGCAGTCGGGGCGCGTCGGCGCACGCAACGGTGTGGTGATTCCGGCGGGTGTGCGACATGACTATCGGGGCGACGGGCCGAACCGCCAGGTCGTGCTGGACGTGCCGTCGCCTGTCGCACGACAGACGGGCGCTGAGCGCGCCTTCGCGCATGCGGCGTTCTTTGCCCTGGATACGAAGCTGCTGGCGTTGGCGCGCCGGGTGAGCGCGAGTATCGACACCGGCCGCCCGCTCGATGCTGACGACCCCGCCGTGCGCGACTGGCTGGCGGCACTCACGGCGCGGCTGGCGCCGGCGCGCCATGCGTCGCGCACCGTTCGACTGGATCTGGCGCAGGTCGACAGGCGACTGCAAGCCGATCTGGCCACGCCGCTCGACACCGCGACGCTCGCGCGCGAAGCCGGTATGAGCGTTCGCCACTTTCACGACTGCTTCGTGGCGATGACCGGCGAGACGCCGCACCGACACCTCATGCGTCTGCGTCTGACGCAAGCGGCGTCGCGGCTCGTCGCCGAGGACACGCCGCTCGCTGAAATCGCGCTCGACGTCGGCTTCAACGATCAGAGCGCACTGACGCACGCGTTTCGACAGCACTATGGCCTGACGCCCGCCGCATGGCGTCGCAAGCACGCGGCCACGTGCAACGCCGGGGACCTCGCGCAAGGCTGACCCGCGCCGGTGGCGGGTCGTCCGTTGCCAGTTGCCTGTACCGGGTGTCGGGTATCGGGGATCGGGCCGGTGGTTGCTTGCCACCGCTTGCCCCGCGTCGTCAGCGCGCCGCCTGCCGGATTTCACAAGCCGCACGGGCGTGCGCCGCGTTAAGCTCCTGCGCTTCATTCATCGTCTCCCTTCAGGATTCAGGCGCCCATCGAGGAGTCCCTCATGACCGACACCGTCAAAACCGCCGACACCGCGCCCTCTATCGAGTGGCAGGACTTCGAGAAGATCGAGTTGCGTGTGGGCACCATCGTGGCCGCTCGCGTCAACGAGAAAGCCAGAAAACCGGCCTATGTGCTGGAGGTCGATCTGGGCGAGATGGGCGTGAAGACGTCCAGCGCCCAGATCACCGTGCATTACACCCCGGAAGGCCTCGTCGGACGTCAAGTGCTGTGCGTGTGCAACTTTGCGCCGAAACGCATTGCAGGCGTGGTCTCGGAGGTGCTGGTGACAGGATTCGCCGATACCGATGGCGCGATCGTGCTGGCGGGTGTCGAGCGCCCCGTGCCCAACGGCGCGCGCCTGCACTGACGTGCCGACGCGTCGGGTTCCTGAGAAATATCGGAATACCGACCGGCATTCGTCCCAAAAATTAGTCCCTCAAGAACCCAAAATCCCATTCCCCGGTCGAATCGCTGCCGCCAAGCGAGGCTTGCAGGCTTCGCGTCATGACCACGCGTGGGCGAGCGACGATCGACAGGCACGCTTCGACGTGCCAGCAGCATTGGGGGACATTCATCTTGAGATCACTTCTTTACCGGCTGGGCATTGGGCTGGGCGGGCTGGCCATGTTCTGGGCGCTCGGCATGCTCAGCGGCAACGAATACGGCAAGAGCGCCGCGATCATGGCGACGGCCCTGCCCGGTCTGGCAGGGCTGTGTCTGCTGCTGCGGGCGCGGCCCGCATGGCTCAGTGCCACGACCCTTGGCGTCATTGCCGTCTTTTTCCTCGACGCCGCCACCAAAGGGTTCCTGCGCGATTACTTCGGCCTGCGCCCGAACCATCTGTTGGTGTTGCAGGCAGTGTTCAACACCAACCCCTCGGAGACCGGCGAGTTTTTCCGGCATAACTGGCGCGACGTGGTCGAAGCGAGCGCCGCCTTCGTCCTGCTGATGACGGTGGCCACCGTGCTGGAGCGCCGCCTGACGCGCATCGAGGCGTCGCGTGCGCTACCTGCGCTGCGGCGTCGAAGCAAGCTCGCCATCGTCACGCTCTTTACCGGCTTCTTCGCCCTTCATCTGAATCCCACGATGGCCAAGGAGAATCCGCTGCTCTACTGGCCGATCCGCTATCTCGATTACAAGGGGCAGTTGGCGCATGCCGACGAACTTCAGCGCGAACTGGCGCGCAACATGGCGCAACGCGCCGAATGGCAGGTGCGGTATCGCGGACCGGCGCGCAAAACGGTCGTATGGGTCATTGGCGAGAGCCTGAACCGCAACAACATGTCCATCTATGGCTATGCACGCAACACCACCCCGATGCTCGGCTCGATGCGTGACGACCTGACCGTGTTCCGTGACGTCGTCTCCTCCGAACCGGCAACGATGGCGTCGCTCATGAAGATGCTCACGCCCGCGAGCCTCGACGATCCCGAGGCGTGGACCCGGCAGCCCGATCTCGTGATGCTCGCCAGGGAAGCGGGATATCGCACCTTCTGGATCTCGAATCAGGTGCCCAACGACGGGTGGCTGGGGCTCGTGGCCAACCGTGCCGACGAGCGCACCTTCATCAACAAGGGCTATGGACGCGGCGAGAACAATTTCGACGGCAACCTGCTGCCGGTCATGGATGCCGCGCTCGCGCACGATGCCCCGCGCAAGCTCATCATCGTGCATCTTCTGGGGGCGCACCCCACGTACGACATGCGCTACCCCGACGAATTCGCACGCTTCGACAACACCAACGACAGCGTCATGGCCGATCTCGAAGCCCGCGGACGCTCGCTGTGGGTACGCCATTCACGCAACGATTACGACAACGCCATCGCCTACAACGACTATGTCGTCTCGAACCTGATCCGCAAGACCATGGCGGCGTCGACGCAATCGGACGCGAGCCTGCTATTCAGTTCGGATCACGCGCAGGAGGTCGGCCATACGCGCAACCACACCGGGCAATCCGTCGCGGATGCCTCCGGTTACGAGATACCGATGATCGTCTGGACACGCCAGGCGCCGAACGTGGACACCCGCGCCGCGCTCGAAGCACGCCCGTATCAGACGGATCGACTCGAACATACGATGCTCGGCTTGCTCGACATCGACACGCCGTATTACAACGCTGCGCACGATGTGATGAGCGATGCCTTCACGCCAACGCCCCGGCGCATCAACGGCGAGGCTTACGAGCCGCTCATGGCGCAAAAGTGATTCGATAGCAATTCAATAGCAATTCAATAGCAAGAAGCGGAGCGCCATCGGCCCCGGCGTCCCCCAACATTCCTTCGAGACAACGATCCCGAAGGAATGCGCCATGTCAGACGCCAGCCAGTTCACCGCACGCGACGCCTCGTCGACGGATTCGCTCGTCACAGCGCTCGCGCGCGCGAATCTTGCCGCACAGTTCAGCGAACAAATGACGCTGGCCGTCATTCCTATCGTCGCGGTCATTGCCTTGCATGCAAATGCGCAACAGACGGCATCGCTACAAGCTGCGACCACGCTGCCGTTTCTGCTGCTCTCGTTGCCTGCGGGCGTGCTTGCGGACCGCTACCGCCGCAAACCCCTCATGATCGGCACGGAGTGGCTTCGAGCCGCGGCGTTGCTGCTGCTTTTCGTTCTCTTTCAACTTCAGTGGCTCACGCTGAGCGCGCTGGGCCTGCTCGGTTTCGCCATGGCGACGGGAACGGTCGTCTTCGGCGCGGCAGCCCCGTCGCTCGTGGCGACACTCGTCGGTCCGTCGCATCTGCTCAGCGCAAACCGGCGATTGGAGACGGCGCGCAGCATCGCGTTCACGGCGGGGCCCGCACTGGGCGGCGTGCTCGCCGGCGTGGCGTCGGGCATGTTCGCATTCGTGGCGGCCTTCGTACTATCGATCGCCAGCGCGTTCTGGCTCTCGCGCTTGCCAAGCGAGGCGGTTCGCGCGCGATCGCGCCGTCACTTTGTGGCCGAGCTCGGCGAAGGCATTCGTTTCATCGCGACGAACGCCCATCTGCGCTCGATCGTCGCGACCGCGTTCGTGTTCAATACTTCGTGGTATCTGCTACTCGCGATCTTTGCCTACTATGCGATCGACGCGCTCGGATTCTCCGCGCAAGCAGTCGGCATCGCGTTGGGCGTGTACGGCTTCGGCATGGTGTGCGGAGCTATGGGCTACGCACACCTCGCACAACGGCTGCGGTTCGGCCATCAGATCCTGTTGGGGCCCGTTAGCGCGGCGCTGGCGGCAGTGGCGATGGCGTCGACATCGATAGCGAGTGGCGCAAGCGGGTCCTTGGGCGTTCACGCGGTCGTGTTCACCGCATTCTTCCTGTTCGGCTTCGGCCCCATCGTCTGGACGATCTCAACGACATCGCTGCGCCAGATCGTCACGCCGGGCGGCTTGGTCGCACGCGTGTCGGCCGTGACCATGACGGCGACCTTCGGCGCGCGTCCGCTTGGTGCGTTTCTGGGCGCATGGATTGCATCGGCATTCGGCGTGAGAGCGTGCCTGATGGCGATGGCCGCAGGGTTTCTCCTGCAACTCGCGATCATTGCGCGCTCACGTGCGGCACGGTTGAATTCTCTCGGGGATGGACAGAGTCCGAACCTGTGAACTTCTGAGGCGGTGCGTCCAGGTGGCGTGCGTGCATCTCGTTGCCTGGCATCAGGGCCGACGCGATGTCGCACCGACCCTTTCCCATCGGCCGATGCCACGTCCGCTACCGCCCTGCCACCTTGTCGTGAACCGCCTGATCGTCGTCGCTGTACGAGAATTTTGCGCGACCACCCTTGGCTGGCGGTAGCGTAATGCGAACGATCGGAATCGCCTGTCCGTACATATCGAAGTACTTCTGCTGATCGGTCTGCGCACCGGCGAGCCCCGCAGCGTCACCTTCTCCGTAGAACCACGCGATGATCGGCAAATCCTTTCCGACGCCCTGCGGCCACGTCGCAAGTCGGAGCTCGTTCCACTGCACCCACGCCCAGTCGGGGATCATCTCCTTGGCCAGAATCATCTGCATGAACCGATCGGCCTGATCCTGCGCGTTCGGTCGAACATTGAATGCGCACGTTTCGGCCATCTTGTCGAATGCCGCTTCCCACATTGCGAACCATTGGGCGGCGGTCGTAATGCCCTGGAGTTCGCACGGACGGCTGACATCGGGCTGGTACGAAATGATGCCGCACCCTTGCTGGTCTCTCATGAAAGTGAAGCCATCGTTCGGAAATGCGCACAATACGTCGATGTTGCTGAGTTTGCCCGGCGGCGTACGCATCTTCGGATAGAAGAGAAAACCATTGGTCCGATCGATGGGAATCAGCGAGAAATTGGTGTCCTGACGCGTCCAGGAAAACGACATGCCGCCGTTAGTGATCGATGACGGGCTCGGATCCCAGGGAATGCCATTGGGTGTGTTCTCCGTCGCACGGAGCAAGATGCCGCTGCACAGCGCCGCAGGCAGATTGGGGCCGCCACAGTCCTTGACCGCAGCGTTGTAGTAGCGATGCAGTTCGATGATCGTCTCCCGTCCTCGCTTGTGAAGACTCTTGATATCGCGCTGCGTGGAAGCGACCGACGACTGATCAGGTCCTGTTGCCGTGGGCGTGGGCGTGGGCGTGGGCGTTGTGGCGCACGCACTCAGCAGCATTGCGAGCACCATGACGACGGTCCACTGACGGATGTGTACGTGACGCATGATGCGATCTCCTCGACGAATGGACCGCCACGTGGCGTGGCGGATACCGGAAGATTTCCAGCAAGCGTTACGCGCGGCAACTGACAACGTTGACAGTTGTTTCGCACGAGAATCGCAGGAGATACTCGACCCTCATGCCTTGTGACGGAGCGATGCACAGAGACCGGTTGCGCAGCGGTGATATCGTCGCCGAGTTGCCGTAAACCCAAACGAGAACGCCGGTGACAGCCCCTTCATTCGGGGCCGTCACCGGCGTTGCGTTACTGCTTCATGCGGATCCTGCCCATCATGCCGTGACAGCGAACCCCGCGCTTCCATGCAGACTACGCCTTCGCCAATATCTCGCTCAGCGCATCCGTCAACGCCACACACTCGGCATCCGTGCCCACGGTAATTCGCAGGAACTGCGCGATTCGCGCATGCTTGAAGTGACGCACGATGATCGAGCGCTCGCGCAGCGCGGTGGCCAGTTGTGCGGCGTCGTGTGACGGGTGGCGCACGAACACGAAGTTCGCTTTGGACGGCAGGACCTCGAAGCCCAGCGCGTCGAGCCGTGTCGTCAATGCCTCGCGGCTTCGAATCACCGCGTGACGCGTCTCGTCGAAATACGCCTCGTCTTCGATGGCCACCACGCCCGCCGCCTGCGCAAGACGGTCGAGCGGATACGAGTTGAAGCTGTTCTTCACCCGTTCGAGCGCTTCGATCAGATCCGCGTGACCGATGGCGAAGCCAAGGCGCAATCCGGCGAGCGAGCGCGACTTCGACAATGTTTGCACCACGAGCAGATTCGGATACTTTGCGATCAGGCCAGCCGCTGTCTCGCCGCCGAAGTCGATATACGCCTCGTCGATCACGACCACCGAATCCGGATTGCCCGCAAGCAGACGCTCGATCTCGCCCGACGCGAGCACACGCCCCGTCGGCGCATTCGGATTCGGGAAAATGATGCCGCCGTTCGGCCTGAGATAGTCGTCGACGTCGATCTCGAACGTATCCGTGAGCGGCACGTTCTCGAACGCCACGCCATACAACCCGCAATACACCGGGTAGAAGCTGTACGTGATGTCCGGATACAGAATCGGCTTGTCGTGCTTGAGCAATCCTTGAAACACGTTCGCCAGGACTTCATCCGAACCGTTACCCACGTGCACGTTGGTCACATCCAGACCGAAACGCGCCGCAATGGCCTGCTTGAAGCTGCGCGCATCCGGATCCGGATAACGCTTGAGCGCGTCGGCGTCGCCACCGAGCGCCTCGCGTATCGCGGCAAGCACGCGCGGCGACGGGCCGTACGGATTTTCATTGGTGTTGAGTTTGATGAGCCGCTGCATCTGCGGCTGCTCACCCGGGACATAAGGCGTCAGATCGGCGACGCCCGCACTCCAGAACTTGCTCATGTCGTGCTTATCCCGCTCAGCGCTTGAAACCGCGTGCCAGATCGGCCTGAATGTCGGCAGGCGACTCGAGACCGACGGCCAGACGAATCAGCCCTTCGGTAATGCCCGCTGCCGCCCGGGCTTCCGGCGTGATGCGGCCATGCGTGGTGCTCGCCGGGTGCGTGATGGTCGTGCGGGTGTCGCCAAGATTGCCGGTGATCGAGCACACACGCGTGCTGTCGATCACGCGCCAGGCATTCTCGCGCTGCTCGGAAGGCGTTTGCCCCTTGAGCTCGAACGCAACGATCGCACCGCCCGACTTCTGCTGACGTTTGGCAAGTTCGTACTGCGGGTGCGACGGCAACCCGGGGTAGAACACACGGCCGACTTGCGGTTGCTGCTCCAGCCACTTCGCGACTTCGAGGGCGTTTGCCGATTGTTTCTCGACACGCAGCGACAATGTCTCCAGGCCCTTGAGCAGCACCCACGCGTTGAATGCGGAGAGGGTCGGACCGGCGCTACGCACGTACGTGAACACCTTGCCCATGATGAAGTCTTTCTTGCCGACGATGGCGCCGCCCAGCACACGACCCTGACCGTCGAGATACTTCGTGGCCGAGTGCACCACCACGTCGGCGCCGTACTCGATGGGACGCTGCAACACCGGCGTACAGAAACAATTGTCGACGACGAACAGCGCGCCCGCTTCCTTCGCGATCTTGCCGATGGCTTCGATGTCCGCAATGTCGGTGAGCGGGTTGGACGGCGTCTCCAGGAAGAACATCTTCGTGTTCGGACGGATCGCGGCGCGCCACGCATCGAGGTCGGTCGGATCGACGAAGGTCGTCTCCACACCGAAGCGGCTGAAGATCGTCGAGAAGACGTTCAGCGTCGAGCCGAAGATGCTCTGCGAGCTCACGAGGTGATCGCCGGCCGACAGGGCCGACATCACGACGGAGACGATGGCGCTCATGCCCGAGGCCGTGGCCATGCACGCCTCACCGCCTTCGAGGGCCGCCAGCCGGTCCTGGAACATCGATACCGTCGGATTGGTGAAACGCGAGTACGTGAACCCCTCTTCCGAGTGCGCGAAGCGCTCGGCGGCTTCGGCCGCGCTCTTGAAAACGAAACTGGAGGTCAGATACAGCGCCTCAGAATGTTCACCAAACTCGGAGCGTTGCGTGCCCGCGCGCACCGCCAGGGTATCGAAGTCGAAGGAATCCATCGTGTGTCTCGTCATTGGGTCGGCTCGCTCGCCGGCCAAAAAAAAAGAAAAGCCCGTTTCGCTTGTCAGCAAAACGGGCTCGAAATCCATCTGTCTAGGCCTCGCTTTAGCTGTTTCGGGGAGATTCCCCCACGTCCGCAAGCTGAAATCAAATCGACGTGAGAAGCAGTGTAGCACGTTGGCGGCGCGCTGGGAAAACGTCCGCCGCCCTGACCGGCCGTCTGTACCGACTGACGCGAACAGGACTCGGGCAACGCCCGGGCGCCGCGACCGAGCGCGCCCCGAGCGCCATCTGCCAGGCGGCAGGATTACAGACCCAGTTGCGCGCCGCGCGGCTCGTTTTCATCGCCTTCGCCAGATTCGACGACGGGCGCCTTGGGCGCCTTGCGCTGCTGCTCCAGGCGGTTCAGGTATTCCGGCGTGACGTCGCCCGTGATGTAGTTGCCGTCGAAGCACGACGCGTCGAAGTCGGACAGCGCCGGGTTGATGTCGCGCACCGCAGCCTTCATGTCCTCGACGTCCTGATAGATCAGTTCGTCGGCACCGATGATGCGCGCCACTTCCTCGTCGCTACGGTCATGCGCGACCAGTTCGCTGCGCGTGGGCATGTCGATGCCATACACGTTCGGGAACTTCACCGGCGGCGCGGCAGAGGCGAAGATCACCTTGCGGGCGCCCGCGTCGCGCGCCATCTGCACGATTTCCTGGCTGGTCGTGCCGCGCACGATCGAGTCGTCGACGATCAGCACGTTCTTGTCCTTGAACTCCACGCGCATGGCATTGAGCTTCTGGCGCACCGACTTCTTGCGCATCGCCTGGCCCGGCATGATGAACGTACGACCGACGTAACGGTTCTTGAAGAAACCCTCACGGTAGTTCAGGCCCAGACGCTTGGCGACCTGCATGGCGGCCGGACGGCTGGAATCCGGAATCGGCATGACAACGTCGATGTCCTTGTAGTCGATTTCGCGACGGATCTTCTCGGCGAGGTAATCGCCCATGCGCAGGCGTGCGTCATAGACCGGCACGCCGTCGAGCACGGAGTCCGGGCGCGCCAGATACACCAGCTCGAAAATGCAAGGGTGCATCGACGACGAGGCCGAGCATTGCTTGGACGTCAGTTCGCCGTCGTTACTGATGAAGATTGCCTCGCCCGGCTTGACGTCGCGCTCGAACGCGAAGCCCATGCCTTCGAGCGCCACCGATTCCGACGCCACCATCCATTCCGTGCCGTTCGGACCGTCGAAACGACCGATGCACAGCGGGCGAATGCCGTTCGGATCGCGGAACGCCAGCAGACCGAAACCGGAAATGATCGAGACGATGGCGTACGAGCCGCGCAGACGGCTGTGCACCTTGGTCACCGCCTGGAACAGGGACTCGACGGACAGACCGTCGCGCGAGCTTTCCTGCAACTCGTGCGCGAGCACGTTGAGCAGGACTTCGGAGTCGGAGGTGGTGTTGATGTGGCGGCGGTCGACGCGGAACATCTCGTCCTTGAGCTGTTCCCAGTTCGTCAGGTTGCCGTTGTGGGCGAGCACAATGCCGTACGGGGCGTTCACGTAGAACGGCTGGGCCTGTGCGGCGCTCGACGACCCGGCCGTCGGGTAACGCACCTGGCCGATACCGACCGTGCCCGGCAAGTCGCGCATGTTACGCGTGCGGAACACGTCGCGCACCATGCCGTTGCCCTTGTGCATGTAGAAGGACTGGCCATCCGTCGTCGCGATACCGGCGGCGTCCTGGCCGCGGTGCTGCAGGAGCAGCAAGCTGTCGTAGATGAACTGGTTGACCGGGGATTTGGAGACTACACCGACGATGCCACACATGGCATGAATCCTTCTAAAAACATCGAAATCTGCTTCAAACGGACAGTATTATCCGTCATTCGGAAACCTTGTGCAGGCCGGTCGATGGCGTGGGCGATCCGCTCGATCCGCCGCTGCGCATTCCCCATCCCTGCTGCGGGGCGCCAGCGCCCTCGCCTGCGGCCTGAGCGTTCAGACCGGTACCATTGGTGTCGCGCAATGCGCCGCCACCCATCAGGTTCGACAAGCGCGTCGACATGGCTTTCGTTGCCGTATTCCTGACTTCGCTTGTTACTTCGCTCGTCACTTTATTCGTCACTTCCGCGGCCACCCCGGTAACCCCACGGTCCACAGCGTCGTTCGTCGCGCCCGACTGGCCACGTTCCTGCCCGTGCGTCCCCCCCGATTCCGGCGCGCTGCGATAGGGATCCGAGTAAGGTTCCAATCGCGGCAAGGGAGCCATGGTTCCCATCGGATTGACGTTCGGCACCGCGGTCTCGGGTTTGCGCAAGTATTGCTGCACGGCCTCGGGCAGATACGGCATCAGGCGCTCAAGCCCCGCTTCCACCCACGGGCGCGTCACCGACTGCTGCCAGACCGGTTGCTGCGGCAACGCCGTTAACTTGGCGGCGACCATCAACAACATCAAGAGCAGAATGCCGCGAACGATGCCGAAAAGCATACCGAGTCCGCGATCGGCCGGGCGCAAACCGATCAGATCGGTCATACGCCCCACCAGTGCGCTCACGATGCCCGCACCGAACACGACGGCAATCAACACCAGCAGGAACCCCAACGCCCCTTGCGTGAGCTCGCCGCCAGGCAGATCGGCGGGCAGCCAGTGCGCCACGCTCGGGCCGAAGGCGCGCGCCACGAAGAACGCCACCACCCAGCCGACCAGGTTGAACAACTCGCGCACCAGTCCGCGCAGCATGCCCAGCAACATCGAACCGAGCAAAATGGCGATGGCCGCGTAATCCACCACGGTCAACAGACCGCTATGCACCGTATCGCTCAACTCAGCCTGCCTCGGCGACCTGCGCCGTCAGGCCGGCGTCGCGAATCTTCTTGCCGGCCGCTTCGGCGGCGTTGCGATCCGGGAACGGACCGGCCCGCAACAGGTAAAGCTCACGGCCATCGACCGTGCTTTTCACCATGTAGCTCGGCACGTTGACCAGCTTGAGCTTGACGAGCCACGCCTGCGCGCGATCTTGCGTCGAGAAGGCGCCGATGCGCACCAGATACTTGCCGCTCGAGGCCGTCTTCTGGGCGTTGTCGTGATTGTCCGCCGGTTTGGCGGCAGGCTTGGCGGTGGTGTTGTTCTGCGCGAACTGCGCGATCGGATCGGCAACGTTGTTGTTCGGCTTGGGCTGCGTCTTGGCCGCGTCATGCGATTCCGGCTTGGCTGCCACCTTCGTGTCGGCGTGCGGCTCCGGCTTCTTGACCTCGGGCTTGGCGTCCGGCTTGTGTTCGGGCTTGACCTGCGCGACCTGCGGTTCCGGAACGGTGGCCACCGGCCCGGGCGTCGGCGTGGATGTCGAACCCGCAGCCGCAGACGGCGGCACGGCACTCGGTGCCGGTTTGGCGGACTGCGCCAGCGTGCTGCTGTCGATGGCCTCTTCGCCCTTGTCGAGCGACGCATCGGACGGCGGCACCGCTGCCGCCTGCGGCTTCACGCGCACGGGCGGCGAATTGGCGTCCTTCCCGGGAATCTGAATGGCGATGTCGTCGGCCGCCGGCTTCGGCTCAGGTGCGAGCACCATCGGCAAAATGATGACAGCCGCGAGCACCAGCGCGAGTGCGCCGACGAGACGGCGTCGCGCGCGTTGCTTTTCGGGCAGCAGCGGGTCGAGTTGCTCGTGCTCGCTGTACTCGCCCCCTCCTCCCGCCGTACGGGTGCCGGTGCGGCCGCTCCTGCGGCTACCGCGCTTCGGGGAAACGGCTTCGGCGTCTTTCTTGCGGAAGGAAAACAATCCCATAGGCCCTTGGCTCAGGTCGAAACTTGCGTCATTGGACTGATCATCGCGCATCTGGTGCGTCACGCGCATGACATTTCTCGTAAGCAAATGTCACGGCATGGGCACCGCTACACCTCAGTGGCGCTGCAATTTGCGGTGCGACATCACGCCCGCCACCGTAAAGAACGATCCAAAAACCACAATTCTATCATTCTCGCCGCACTGCTCGAGCGCGGCAGCATAGGCTTTCTCAGGGGATTCGAAGGTTTCGACCGAATGATCGGCATCTTCGACGAATCCCACGGCGCGCAACTTCTCTTCGAGCAACGCCGGACTCGCGGCACGCTCGGTCGGCAGCCCGCACAAACGCCAGTGATCGACCTTGTCGACAAGGTGGCGCAGCACGCCTTCGATGTCTTTGTCCGCCATCGCGCCGAACACGGCGTAGGTGTACGGGAAGAAGCCCATGCCGTCGAGGTTATGGCCCAGCGCCGCCGCGGCGTGCGGGTTATGCGCCACGTCGAGCACCACGGCCGGGCGGCCCGGCAGCACCTGGAAGCGTCCGGGCAACTCCACGGACGCCAGGCCCAGGCGGATGTCCTGTGCCGAGACCGGCAACACGTCGCGCATCGATTCGAGCGCCGCGAGCGCCGCCGAGGCGTTGAGCAACTGATTGGCGCCACGAAGCGCCGGATAGGCCAGTGCAGGACGACGCATGTTTCGCCCGCCGTAGCTCCATTGCTGCTTGTCGCCCTGATAGTTGAAATCGCGTCCGAACAGCCACAGGTCCGCGCCGATGCGCTGCGCCTCGGCGATCAGCGTGGCCGGCGGCATGGGGTCGCCGCAGACGGCGGGCTTGCCCGCGCGGAAAATGCCCGCCTTCTCGGTCGCGATCGCCTCGCGCGTATCGCCGAGATATTGCTGGTGATCGATATCGATGCTGGTAATGACCGCGCAGTCGGTGTCGACGATGTTCACGGCGTCCAGGCGGCCGCCGAGCCCGACTTCGAGAATCACGGCATCGAGCCCTGCGGTGGCGAACATGTGCATGATCGCGAGCGTGGTGAATTCGAAATACGTGAGCGAGACCGGCTCCGCAAAGCTCGTGCGCGCCTTTTCCACTGCCTCGAAATGCGGCAGCAGCGTGGCGTCGTCGACGTTCTCGCCGTTGATGCGAGCCCGCTCGTTGAACGAGATCAGGTGCGGAGACGTATGGCAGCCCACGCGGTACCCGGCGGACAGCAGAATCGCTTCGATGATGGCGCAGGTCGAGCCCTTGCCGTTCGTGCCGCCGACAGTGAAAACGGGGCACGGAAATGTCAGCCCGAGGGCTTCTTTCACACGGCCAATGCGCGCGAGGCCCATATCGATGCCCACGGGGTGAGCGGTTTCCAGATGGGCGAGCCAGGCGTCGAGAGTGGAGTATGTCGGCATGATGTGCGTGCAGAAAAACAAAAACGCGGACGTCATTCACGTCCGCGCTTCCTATCCATCGATCCCGCCGGCCCAGGTTCAAGTCCGGCGCGACCAATCACGGACTTACGCGACGGCGTCCGCCGGCTGGCACTGCATCAGCGCGATCAGGCGAGCGATTTCTTCGCGCAGCTTGCGGCGGTCGACGATCATGTCGATCGCGCCCTTTTGCAGCAGGAACTCCGAGCGCTGGAAGCCTTCGGGCAGCTTCTCACGCACGGTCTGCTCGATCACGCGCGGGCCGGCGAAGCCGATGAGCGCTTTCGGTTCGGCGATCACCACGTCGCCCAGGAAGGCGAAACTGGCCGACACCCCCCCCATCGTCGGATCGGTCAGGACCGAGATGAACGGCAGCTTGGCGTTAGCCAGCTTGGTGAGCATGGCCGTGGTCTTCGCCATCTGCATGAGCGAAAGCAGGCTTTCCTGCATGCGCGCGCCACCCGAAGCGGTCACGCAAATGAACGGCACACCCTGCTCCAGCGCGTTCTGCGCGCCGCGCACGAAGCGCTCGCCGACGACCGATCCCATCGAGCCGCCCATGAACGAGAACTCGAAGCAGGCCACGACGACCGGCAGCGTGTGGATCGCGCCACCCATCACCACCATGGCGTCGGTCTCGCCGGTGTCGTCCATCGCTTCCTTGATGCGATCCGGGTACTTGCGGCTGTCCTTGAACTTCAGCGCATCGACCGGCACGATTTCCTGACCCAGTTCGTAACGGCCTTCCGCATCGAGCAGCGAGTCGAGACGCGCACGCGCACCGATTCGCATGTGGTGGTCGCATTTGGGGCAAACGTGCAGATTCGCCTCGACGTCGGCGCGGTACAGCACCGCTTCGCACGACGGGCACTTGATCCACAGCCCTTCCGGGATGCTCTTGTTGCGCTGCGTCGGATCGGTTTGCTTGATCTTCGGGGGCAGCAGCTTGTCGAGCCAGCTCATAGTTTCTCCTTGCCAAACGCCCGCTCGGGAAGGAGCGGGCGCTTTCGGGGGCATTTCCAGGCAGCCGTACCGCGGGAACGATACGGTCGTTTCAATTCAGCGTTTTACCGGACGGCAACCATGTCGCGCCACCATTCACGGCCAATTTCTGCCGCGAATTTACGCGGATTTGGCGCCCGAGTCGAGCGCCTGACGGATACCGCCGATAAATTCAGCCAGCGATTTTACCGCGTTCTGGCCCTCCAGATCACGCGGCGTGTTTTCCAGCAACTGGACGATGGCGCTGCCGATCACCACGGCGTCGGCCACATTGGCCACCGCACGGGCCGTTTCGGCGTCGCGAATGCCGAAGCCCACCCCCACCGGCAGCCGGGCCTGCGCCTTGATCTGGGGGATCTTGGCCGCCACGCTGGCCGTATCCAGGCTTGCCGCGCCCGTCACGCCCTTGAGCGAGACGTAGTACAGATAGCCGCTGGCCTGACGCGCCACGGCCGCAATGCGCTCGTCGGTCGACGTCGGCGCGAGCAGGAAGATCGGATCGATGTTGTGCGCGCGCACCGCACCGGCGAAGCCTTCGGCTTCTTCCGGCGGATAGTCCACGACCAGCACGCCGTCGACTCCGGCGGTGGCGGCGCGCTCGGCGAAGGCGTCGAGCCCCATCGCCTCGATCGGGTTGGCGTAGCCCATGAGCACCACGGGCGTGCGGTCGTTCGTCTGACGGAAAGCGGCCACGTAGCCGAGCACTTCGGCAAGGCTCACGCCGCGCGCCAGCGCGCGCTCGGAGGCGCGCTGAATGACGGGGCCGTCGGCCATCGGGTCCGAGAACGGCACGCCGAGTTCGATGACGTCGGCGCCGCTGTCGGCCAGCGCATGCATCAGCTTGACCGTCCAGCCCGGCTCGGGGTCGCCGGCGGTGATGAACGGAATGAGGCCCTTTTTACCCTGCGCTTGCAAGGCTTGGAACGTCGCTTGAATGCGGGACATGATCGGAAAGTCTCTGAAGTCGTTGGTTGGCGAGCGCGTGGTAGTGCGCGTTGAGCTCATAGCCGACAAAGCGTCGGCCGTGCAGCGCGCAAGCCACGGCAGTCGTGCCGCTGCCCATGAACGGGTCGAGCACGAGTCCGCCGGGCGGGCAACTGGCCAGCACCATGCGCTCGATGATATGCAGCGGTTTCTGCGTCGGATGATCGACGCGTTCGGGGTCTTGCCGGTGCAATCGCGAGATCGACCACAGATCCTTGGGGTTGTAGCCCAACTCCAGCCATTTGCTGCCCTCGAAGATGCGGCGCGAGCGCGCCTTCTTCGTGGCGGCGTCGTACGGCACACGCACGGCGTCGAGATCGAAGTAATAGTCCTTCGATACCGCAAAAAAGCCGATGTTGTCGTGCACGGACGAGAACCGCCGCGTACTGCCGCCCATGCTGGGCACGCGGCGATCCCAGATGATCTCGTTGATCATCAGCATGCGCTGCTTGAGGAACACGAACAGTTCCGGGGCGTACTGCCACGTGCAGAACAGGTAGAGCGAGCCGCGCGGCGCGAGCTTCGGAATCGCCGCTTCGAGCCAGCCGTACGTCCAGCCGAGAAAATCCTCGCCGGAGCGCTTGTCGGAGTCGTTGCCGTAGTCCTTGCCGAGCCCGTAAGGCGGGTCGGCAAGGATCAGGTCGACGCTGCCGTCTTCCAGTTCGTGCAGATGTTGCAGGAAGTCCGCATGACGCAACGTGATGTCGCCCGGCGCCCAACGCGCGCGCAACTCGCCGGCCGCTTCCATGGCCTCGAGACGCGCGGCGGCAGCTTCGGTGGCGTCCACGGGACGCTCGGTCCCGAGGGCGTCATTCTGAGCCTTGCGATCAGTCAGATCGGTCATGCTGGTTCTGGTGTCCTTAACCTGAGTCGGGTACTTGCGCTCTGCGGTGTCTCGCGTCTCGCCTTATGCGCGCGTCGGCTCTGGCTTGGCCAGCGCCATGACGGTATGCATGTCCTTGTCGCCGCGCCCCGAGAGATTGACCAGAACGATCTGATCCTTCGGCAACGTCGGCGCCAGCTTGCACGCATAGGCGAGCGCGTGGCTCGACTCCAGCGCCGGAATGATGCCCTCGATCCGGCAGCAGTCGTGAAATGCCCGCAGCGCTTCAGTATCGGTAATGCCCACGTACTCGGCACGCTTGATGTCGTGCAGCCACGCGTGCTCGGGGCCTACGCCCGGATAGTCCAGACCGGCCGAGATCGAGTGCGTCTCGGTGATCTGACCGTTGGCGTCCTGCAGCAAATACGTGCGGTTGCCGTGCAACACGCCCGGCGTGCCGCCGATGATGGACGCCGCGTGACGACCGGTCTCGATGCCGTCCCCGGCCGCTTCCACCCCCACGAGCTTCACGTTCGGCACGTCGATGTACGGGTAGAAAATGCCCATGGCGTTCGAACCACCGCCCACGCAGGCCAGCACGTAGTCCGGCTGACGGCCCGCGAGCTCCGGCATCTGCACCTTGCACTCTTCGCCGATCACGCTCTGGAAGTCGCGCACGAGCATCGGGTACGGATGCGGGCCGGCCACGGTGCCGATGATGTAGAACGTGCTTTCGACGTTCGTCACCCAGTCGCGCATGGCTTCGTTGAGGGCGTCCTTGAGGGTCTTCGAGCCGGACTCCACCGGCACGACGGTCGCGCCCAGCAATTGCATGCGGTACACGTTGGCGGCCTGACGCTTGACGTCTTCCGAGCCCATGTAGACCACGCACTCCATGCCAAAACGTGCCGCAATGGTCGCCGTCGCAACGCCGTGCTGACCGGCCCCGGTCTCGGCGATCACACGGCGCTTGCCCATACGACGCGCGAGCAGCGCCTGCCCGATCACGTTGTTCACCTTGTGCGCGCCCGTGTGGTTCAGGTCTTCGCGTTTGAGGTACACCTGCGCGCCGCCCAGTTCCTGGCTCCAGCGCTTGGCGTGATAGATCGGCGACGGGCGGCCGACGTAATGCTTCAGTTCGTAGTGGAATTCTTCGAGGAAGGCCGGATCCTGCTGATACTTGGCGTAAGCCTCGCGCAGTTCGTCGAGCGCGTGAATCAGCGTCTCGGCCACAAAGACACCGCCGTACTGGCCGAAATGGCCGCGGGCGTCAGGCAAATCGTACATGGTCGTCACTCTTCGCGTTACCGGGGAGACTGGCATCTCGGGCGCTGGCCCTGGCGGCCAAACCCCGGCGGGTTGCATTAGCTTTCGGCATCCGCAGCGTGCACCGCTTGCACGAACGCCGTCATGCGGGCGTGATCCTTCACGCCCCGCGACGCTTCCACACCGCTCGATACGTCAACGGCATAAGGCGTCACCCGACGGATGGCATCAGCAACGTTGTGTGCGTTCAAGCCACCACTCAAAACGGCCCGACGCGCGATGTCTTTTGGAATAAGTGACCAATCGAAAACCTTTCCTCCACCGCCATAACCCTCGACCAGGGCGTCGAGCAAGATGCCTTGCGCGGCGGTGTATGCATTGGCGAATTGTAGCAAATCGCCGCTGTCTTTCGTCTCCGGGCCGATACGCATGGCGCGCAGGAACGGACGGTTCCCCGCCGCTGCCGCCAGCGCCTCACACTGCGCCGGCGTTTCATCCCCGTGGAATTGCAGGGCGGTGAGCGGCACGGCCTCGACGGTGCGGGCGATCTCGTCGACGCTGGCGTTGACGAACAGGCCGATCACACTCACGTAGGACGGCACCCGGCGGGCCAGTTCCGCGGCACGCGCGAGGTCCACGTGGCGCGGGCTGGGCGGGTAAAAGACGAGGCCGATGGCGTCGACCCCCAGCGCCACGGCATGATCGACGTCAGCCGGTTGCGACAGGCCGCAAATCTTGATTCGGGTACGAGATTTCATGAGCTTGACCACGGCATCGGGAACGGCCACGCGGCCCAGTTGGGCTCCGGCACGTTGAATGCCTCAGGATACCCCACGCGCGCCAGATAGAGGCCGTCGGGCATGAACGTGGGCGCCGCCTGACGTCGGTCGCCGCTGGCGAGCACATGCGTCATCCAGCTCGCGGGTTGGCGCCCGCGGCCGATCGAGACCAGACACCCCATGATGTTGCGCACCATGTGGTGCAGGAAGGCGCTCGCGCGAAAGCGAAAGATGAAGAAGTCGCCCTGCTGCTCGATGTCGATGGCGTAGAGATGCTTGACGGGTGTCTTCGCCTGACACTCGGACGACCGGAACGCCGAGAAGTCGTGCTCCCCCACGAGCACCTGACTCGCCGCACGCATCGCCTCGAGATCGAGCGGCGTGTGGAGCCAGCCGGTTCGACCGTGCAACAGCGGCGAGCGCACCGGATTCGCGTAAAGCACGTAAAAATACGTGCGCTCGAACGCCGCGAAGCGGGCGTGGAAGTCGTCCGGCATCGCTTGCGCCCACTGCACCGCAACCGTCTTGGGCAGGAAGGCGTTCACACCGCGCACCCAGGAGAACATCGCGCGGTCCAGGTCCGTGTCGAAATGCACGACCTGGCCAATGCCATGAACACCGGCGTCCGTGCGCCCCGCCACCGTAGTCGGCAAGGCAACGCCGCCGAATTCCCGCAGCGCGGCTTCGAGCGCCTGTTGCACGGTGTTGCCATGCGGCTGCGATTGCCAGCCGGAGAACGCCGTGCCGTCGTAGTGGATGCCCAGTGCGATTCGCATATGAAAAAGAAAAATGGGCGCTCAACCAACGAGCGCCCAAAACTACGGTCAATCAGTCTTGTTCAGGTCGTTCGGATCGATTTTCGCGATGCCGATACAACGATACAGCGTCACTTGCCCAACTCGGCCAGCCGCGCGCGGGCGACGGACTGCTGGGCGGCGTCGCCACCGGCGATCACCTCTTCGAGCAATTCCCGCGCGCCGTCGTCGTCCCCGATGGTCTGGTAGGCCGTGGCCAGTTCGAGCTTCGTATGGAACTCGTCCGGCACAGCCGGGACATCGGTTACCGCCGCACGCGGCGCGATCGGTTCGGCGGATGGCGCTGCAGCGACTTCCGGCGCCGACACCTGCTGCGCTTGTGGCGAGCCCGGTACCTGCGCAAAGTCGGTCTGCGGTGCCGGGGCGTCCAGCGTCTCATGTGCGACGAGCGCTTCTTCGCCCGGCGCGGCAGGCAACGTCGGGGCGCTCACGAAGGCAGATGTTGCCGGTGCTGCCGATGCAGCATCGTCGCCCTTCAGGTCGAGGCTGAAGTCCGACAGGTCGAACGACATCGGTCGCAGCGACGGTGCTTCATGCGCCGCGTCGGTATAGCTGCGCGGTGCTTCCGGCGCGCTGGCCGGCTGTCGGGCTTGCAGCATGGCCGCGTCGAAGTCGGCGTCGCTCAATTCGCCGTCGAGGTCGTCGGCATCCGAGGCATCATCTGCCGGAGCCGACATATCACCCAAATCGCCGGACGCTGCCGCAAGACGCGGGTCGCCCGGCGGCGCCATCGTGAACTGCACCGAACCGATGCCCTTGCTCAGCGAGGGCAAGGCATCGCTGGAAATCGTGCCGACGTTCGCCGGCTGGCCGGGAATGCCCAGATCGAGGTCCCCCAGCATGCCCGCGACGCCTCCCTCGGGCGTTGCGTCGGCTTTCGGTGCCTGCGGCTCGGCGTCAGACGCCGACGCGTGCGTGGCGGCAATGCCGCCCGCCGCCGCTGCGGCGCCCAGGGCTTCGAGCGACGACAGCGCCGCATCCACCGGTTCTTCGTGAGCGTGCGCTGCGTCAACTGAGTCAGCTGCATCAGCCAAGTCAGTTGTGTCAGGCGCGATCGGGGCCTCGCCCGCCGCTTCCGCGAACGCGGCATCCCAATCGATCTCGGGCTCGCTGACAGCCTCGTGCGAGGCTTCAGGCGCCTCGTGCGCCGACTCGCTGGCGAGCGGCTCAACGGGAGCATCAAATGCGGGGGAATCGCTCGGCGTGGCAGCGGTATCAGCAGTATCGGTGGCGTCGATCTGCGCCGTGTGGGACGCCCCCTCGGCCACTTCATCGCTCACCGGGTCGATCGCCACATCGCCAGCCTCATCGGCCAACTGGCCCGTCAGGGCGTCTTGCTCGGCATCCCACGCATCCAGTTCGGCAGACCCGGCGGCTTCGTTGGCAACCTCGTCCGTCGGCACCGCTTCGAGCGTCGCTGCGTCCTCATCCGACGCGGCCCACGCCGGGTCGGCGTCAGGATGCAGGTGCTCGTCGGCTTCTGCCTGATTCGCCGCATACAAGGCCGCGGCGCCAGCAACACCTGCCGCCGCAACGCCCGCTGCCCCCACCGCTGCGCTCGACGACGTCGGCTCGGCGCCATGGGTGGCATCGTGCGAGGCGTCCGGCTGAACGTGACTATCGCGACCATCGTGGCCATCGTGGCCGTCGTCGTACGGCCCCGGCTGGCCAGCCGGCGGCTCGGCACGGCGACGACGCATCAGCGCCCACAGGCCGAGCAACACCACCAGCGCGCCTGCCCCCGGCAACACATAAGGATTCTGCGTGAGCGCACGCCAGTTCATGGCGGCATTCGGCGCCGGCTTCGATTCGGCTGCCGGTGCGCTCGCGGCGGCGGCAGCGGAAGCCGCAGCAACGTCGCTTGCCGGTGCCGCCGCCGCAGCGGCGTCCGAGGCGCCCGCTTGTACCGAAGCGGCCGATGCGCCCTCATCCACTACCGCGCTGGCCGCGGCGGTCGCGCCGCTGGCAGCGGCATCCGTCGGCTTTGCGTCCGCGCTGCCGGTTTCTCCACGTGTCCGGCTTTGCGCCTCGCTCGTGGTCGTGGCCGCCGGTGCGCTCGCCGTCTTTCCATCGGCCGGTTTCGCCGTCTTTTCTTGCGCGCTCGCCCCGGAAGCGGTGGCGGCCTGCTGCTCCAGATTAGCGACGGCCTGATTCTTCATCGCCAACAGCTTCTGGAGATCTGCTACGTTCTTCTGCAACTCATTCACCCTGCCCTGGGCCTCGGTCTGCGCCTTGCCCTGGGCGATTTGCTCTTCTTCGTTGCCGCCGGAGCGACCGGCCGTGCCGCCCGCTCCACCCTTACCGGGTCGCGACAACTTCAATTCATCGCGCGTGGCGGGCGCGGCAGCTTCCGGTGCCTTACCCGCTTCGATCGCGCCCTGTGCACTGCGGCCACCGGCCGGTGCCGCCTGCTGGGCCGTCGAATCGGCCAGCCGCGCGCGATACGCGTCAAACTGTTCCCGCGCTGCGGACACGAACTTGCGTGCCTGCGCGGCAGGAATGCTCTGCACCTGCGAATCGGCCGGACGCGTCAACGTCGCGCCCTGACGCAGCCGGTTGGGATCGTTGGCAATGAACGCCGAACGGTTCGCCTCGAACAGCGCGGTCATCATCTGTGCCAGCGTCGTGCCGCCCTCACCGCCCGTAAGCTCGCGCGCAATCGACGATAGCGAGTCGCCGCGACCGACCGTGCGCGTGTCGCCACCCGCCGCCGAACTTGCAGCACCGCCCGCAGCACCGCCCGCCGGCGCCGACGCCGAAGGCGACGGAGACGCGGCAGACGACGTCGCCGCAGACGCATTGCCATTGGCGGTCGCCGCCGGGACAACGGCCTGCGGTTGCGCAGCGCCGGCTTCCGGGATGGCCGAGAGGGTAATCGCGTTGGACTGACGGCCGGTGCGCCACTCGAGCAACAGCAACAAATCGAGGAACGACGTGCTGACCGGCTCAGCCGAGTCGACGTGCACGAGATAGGTGCCGCTGTAGCCCGCTTCGCGCCCGCCGGTCGGCGAAACCGACACGGAGAGCTTTTCCAGCGTGGGGTCGTAGCGCAAACCGGCTTGCCGGAACGCTTCGCGCGGCGCGAGCTTCACCGACAGCCCGTCGGCTTCCGCCTGCGACACGTTGCCCAGCACGATCACGGCGCGCAACGGCTGGCCCGGACCCGAGCGCACCTGTTGCGGACCAAACTCGGCGGCCCCGGCGTTGAGAAGCCCGAGGCTCCACAAGACAGCCGCCGCCGCACTCAAGCGAAACGAATTACGGGTCGAATTTGCGCGCTTGCCGGTCGAGTATTTCCGCACTGTGTCTTGTCTAGCCTGTCAGTCGTTTGTCACTGGCCGCCCTTGCCACTCGGGGGCCTCCCAAAGCGCGGACGGCGGCCTCGCGGGCCGCCGTTCTTCACGCCTTACCGATACGCTGCAACGCTCAAGCGTCGAGCAGGATCCGCAGCATGCGACGCAGCGGTTCAGCCGCGCCCCACAACAGTTGATCGCCCACCGTGAATGCCGACAGGTATTCCGGACCCATCGACATCTTGCGCAGGCGACCCACCGGAATCGTCATCGTGCCGGTCACGGCCGCAGGCGTCAAATCGGTCATCGACGCTTCGCGCGTGTTCGGCACGACCTTCACCCAGTCATTCGCCTGGCCGATGATGTCGGTCAGTTCGTCTAACGGCACATCTTTCGTAAGCTTGATGGTCAGCGCCTGGCTATGGCAGCGCATCGCACCGATACGCACGCACAGACCGTCGACCGGAATGGCGCGCGTGCCCGGGAAACCGTCGCCCAGACCCAGGATCTTGTTGGTCTCGGCACCGCCCTTCCACTCTTCCTTCGACTGACCATTGCCCAGATCCTTGTCGATCCAGGGAATCAGGTTGCCGCCCAGCGGCACGCCGAACTGCTTCGTTTCGTCAGCCGTGAGCGCGTGCTGCTTGGCGAGCACCTTGCGGTCGATCTCGAGAATGGCCGAGTGCGGATCGTCCAGCAGCGCCTTGACTTCGGCATTGATGGTGCCGAACTGGGTGAGCAGTTCGCGCATATGCTGCGCACCGCCGCCCGAGGCCGCCTGATAGGTCATCGAGGTGAGCCAGTCGACCAGACCGTGCTGGAACAGGCCGCCCAGGCCCATCAGCATGCAGCTGACCGTGCAGTTGCCCCCGACGAAGTTCTTCGTGCCCTTGGTGAGGGCGTTCTTGATCACGTCGAGGTTGACCGGGTCCAGAACGATGATCGCGTCATCCTTCATGCGCAGCGTCGAGGCCGCGTCGACCCAGTAACCGTTCCAACCCGCAGCGCGAAGCTTCGGGAAGATTTCCGTTGTGTAGTCACCGCCCTGGCAGGTAATGATGATGTCGCATTTTTTCAGCTCGTTGACATCATTGGCGTCTTTCAGCGAAGTTTCGTTCTTCGCCATCGACGGGGCTTTGCCGCCCGCGTTGCTGGTGCTGAAAAACACCGGCTCGATCAAAGCAAAGTCGTTCTCCTGCTGCATGCGCTGCATCAGAACCGAACCGACCATGCCCCGCCAACCTACCAGACCTACGGTTTTCATTTATCCACTCTCTTATCGTTGCAATTGCGCCGAGGGGCGTCTCACGACGCCCCGTCAACGTTATAGTGCGGCCACCACTGCCGCACCCATTTCGCGCGTACCGACCTTGGTCGCGCCTTCCTGCCAGATGTCGGGCGTGCGCAGACCCTGCGCCAGCACCTTCTTTACTGCGTTCTCGATACGGTCGGCCTGTTCGGCACGACCCAGCGTGTAACGCAGCATCATGGCAGCCGACAGGATCGTCGCCAACGGATTGGCCACGCCCTTACCGGCGATATCGGGGGCCGAACCGTGCGACGGTTCGTACAACCCCTTGTTATTGGCATCCAGCGATGCCGACGGCAGCATGCCGATCGACCCCGTGAGCATGGCGGCCTCGTCCGACAGGATATCGCCGAACATGTTACCCGTCACCACCACGTCGAAGTTCTTCGGCGCCTTGACCAACTGCATCGCGGCGTTGTCGACGTACATATGCGACAGTTCGACTTCCGGATACTGCTTGGCGACCTCGATCATCGTGTCGCGCCACAGTTGCGAAGTCTCCAGCACATTGGCCTTGTCGACCGAGCAAAGACGCTTGTCGCGCTTGGCTGCCGCCTGGAATGCCACGTGCGCGATACGCTCCACTTCGGGCACGCTATAGCGCATGGTATCAAAACCTTCGCGCGCACCTTCGAAAGCGCCGTCCGGCGACTGACGAAAGCCCTTCGGCTGACCGAAGTAAATGTCGCCATTGAGCTCGCGAATGATCAGGATATCAAGCCCCGCCACGATCTCCGGCTTGAGGCTCGACGCGTCCGCCAGCTCCTTGTAGAGGATGGCGGGACGGAAGTTGGCAAACAGCTGCAAATGCTTGCGCAGCCCCAGAATGGCCTGCTCGGGACGCAATGCCCGCTCGAGCGAATCGTACTTCCAGTCGCCCACGGCGCCGAACAGGATCGCATCGGCTTCCTTGGCCAGCTTCAGCGTCGCTTCCGGCAGCGGGTGGCCCGACGCCTCGTAACCGGCACCACCAACAGGCGCCTCTTCCAGCTCGAACGTCTCGCCAAGTGCCTTGAGCACATTGACGGCTTCCGTCACGATTTCGGGACCAATGCCGTCACCCGGCAACACAGCGATTTTCATGCAATCTCCTTGGATGTGCCTTGCGCGCGGGCTCAGCCCGGCAAACGCGTTGCGAGCCACGGCTGCTTGGCGAGCCGCTCGGCCTCGTAGGCGCGAATCTTGTCGGCGTGACGCAGCGTGAGGCCGATGTCGTCGAAACCGTTCATCAGGCAGTACTTGCGAAACGGCGCGATGTCGAATTCGTAAGCGCGGCCGTCCGACGTGATCACCGCCTGCTTGTCCAGATCGATGGTCAACTGGTAGCCATTGAATGCGGCCGTCTCGTTGAACAGATGATCGACCTGCATCTCGGAGAGCGCGATCGGCAGCAATCCGTTCTTGTAGCAGTTGTTGAAGAAGATGTCGGCAAAGCTCGGCGCAATGACGGCACGGAAGCCGTACTGCTGAAGCGCCCAGGGGGCATGCTCACGCGAGCTGCCGCAGCCGAAATTCTTGCGCGCGAGCAACACCGTGGCGCCCTGATACCGCGGCTGGTTCAGCACAAAGTTCGGGTTGAGCGGACGCGTGCTGCAATCCTGCCCCGGCTGACCCACGTCGAGATAACGCCATTCGTCGAACAGGTTGGGGCCAAAGCCCGTGCGCTTGATCGACTTCAGGAATTGCTTGGGGATGATCGCGTCGGTATCGACGTTTTCGCGATCCAGCGGTGCCACCAACCCCGTATGGACGGTAAATTTTTCCATCACGAACCACCTGATCAAAACAATTCGGCCATGGCCTGCTGCATTCGCAACTGCGTGGCAACAACGCCATGAAACCGGAATCCTCAAAGGTGCGCGAACGAGGTTTTGGCCTCGTCACGCGCATCGTCGCCTCACTTCTTCGCGGCGTTCTCGAGCGCCGAGCCTGCGGCCTGGGTATCCCTGCCGAGGCCGGCCATCGTGTTGCAACCTGCCACGCCCAACAGCAGCACCGCACCGATCAGCATCCACAGTTTCTTCATGGTCTTGTCTCTGTCAAAGAAATTGTCAAACGACGGATAAATCGATGCGTGCGTGTCAGACGAGACGGCGCACGTCCACGAAATGACCTTCGATGGCCGCCGCAGCCGCCATCGCCGGGCTCACCAGATGGGTACGCCCACCCGCGCCCTGACGGCCTTCGAAGTTACGGTTCGAGGTCGACGCGCATCGCTCCCCCGACTCCAGACGGTCAGCGTTCATCGCCAGACACATCGAGCAACCCGGCTCGCGCCATTCGAAGCCCGCCGCCTTGAAGACCTGATCCAGGCCTTCCTGCTCCGCCTGCTGCTTCACGAGCCCCGAACCCGGCACCACCATCGCCAGACGCACGTTCGATGCGACGCGTCGGCCAAGCTTCTTCACGACGTACGCCGCGGCACGGATGTCTTCGATACGCGAGTTCGTGCACGACCCGATGAACACCTTGTCGACGTTGATGCTCGCCATCGGGGTGTCCGGCGTGAGCGCCATGTACTCGAGCGCGCGCTCCATGGCGCTGCGCTTGACCGGGTCCTTTTCCTTCTCGGGATCCGGCACGCGGTCTTCGATGCTCACCACCATTTCCGGCGACGTGCCCCAGCTCACTTGCGGGCGCAGCGTGTTGGCGTCGATTTCGACCACATGGTCGAACGTCGCACCGGGGTCGCTATGGAACGTGCGCCAGTAAGCCTCGGCCTGCTGGAACTCCACACCGCTCGGCGCGAACGGGCGCCCCTTCACATAGTTGATCGTGGTGTCGTCCACCGCGACGAGACCGGCGCGTGCGCCCGCTTCGATCGCCATGTTGCACACCGTCATGCGACCTTCCATCGTCAGCGAGCGGATCGCCGAGCCGGCGAACTCGATCGTGTAACCCGTGCCGCCCGCCGTACCGATCTTGCCGATGACGGCCAGCACGATGTCCTTCGCGGAGCAACCGCGCGGCAACGTGCCTTCGACCTTCACGAGCATGTTCTTGCTCTTTTTCATGAGCAACGTCTGCGTGGCGAGCGTATGTTCGACTTCCGAGGTGCCGATGCCGAACGCCAGGGCCCCGAACGCCCCGTGAGTCGACGTGTGCGAGTCACCGCAAACCACCGTCATTCCCGGCAGCGTGGCGCCCTGCTCCGGCCCGATCACGTGCACGATGCCCTGACGGACATCGTTCATCTTGAATTGCGTAATGCCGAAGTTGTCGCAGTTCTCGTCGAGCGTATCGACTTGCAGACGCGACACCGGATCGGCAATGCCTTGTGTGCGGTCCGTGGTCGGCACATTGTGGTCCGACACGGCGAGGTTGGCGGAGAGTCGCCAGACCGGGCGCTGCGCGAGTTTTAGGCCCTCAAACGCCTGCGGACTGGTCACCTCGTGCAACAGGTGACGGTCGATGTAAAGCACGGTCGTGCCATCGTCCTCGGTATGCACGACGTGTGCATCCCACAACTTGTCATACAGCGTCTTGGCCATGATAAAAACGCGGGGGCGGAATGTCGTTCTGAGAACGCGGAATATCGTTCTGTGAACTTTTGATTATGCCATAGCGCTTTCGCGCGGGCGGAATACGAAATCCCCGGGAAACCGGGCGGTAAACGCACGATGAACCGGGGATTTGTGCGAATCACGGCAGCTTGTGCCGTGGATTCGAATATAGCGCAACGAGGGCTCGTTGCGGGCCGCACCGCCTTGCCGTTTCGGCAAGGTTGCGGTGCCGGCACGGCAAGCGGGGGCCGTGCCGGACGCCTCGACAGCGCTTAGCGCTTGTCGATCGACACTACTTCGCGCGGCGTGTGGCCGATGAACAGCTGACGCGGACGACCGATCTTCTGATCCGGCTCGCCGATCATCTCGTTCCACTGCGCGATCCAGCCCACGGTACGGGCCAGCGCGAAGATGCAGGTGAACATCGAGGTCGGGATGCCCAGTGCGCGCTGCACGATACCCGAGTAGAAGTCGACGTTCGGGTACAGCTTGCGCGACACGAAGTATTCGTCTTCCAGGGCGATCTTTTCGAGCTGCATGGCCAGCTTGAACAGCGGATCGTCGTGCAGGCCCAGTTCGTTGAGCACTTCGTAGCACGTCTCGCGCATCAGCTTGGCACGCGGGTCGTAGTTCTTGTACACGCGGTGACCGAAGCCCATGAGCTTCACGCCCGAGTTCTTGTCCTTCACCTGCTTGATGAATTCGGGGATCTTGTCCGGCGAACCGATCTGCTCGAGCATGTTCAGCGCGGCTTCGTTCGCACCACCGTGCGCCGGGCCCCACAGACAGGCGATACCGGCAGCGATACAGGCGAACGGGTTGGCGCCCGACGAGCCGGCCAGACGGACGGTCGACGTCGAAGCGTTCTGCTCGTGATCGGCGTGCAGGATCAGAATACGGTCCAGCGCGCGCACCAGCACGTCGTTGACCTTGTACTCTTCGCACGGGTTGGCGAACATCATGCGCATGAAGTTCGCGCTGTACGACAGGTCGTTGCTCGGGTACACGAACGGCTGACCGATGCTGTACTTGTACGCCATGGCGACGAGCGTCGGCAGCTTGGCGATCAGACGAATCGCCGAGACTTCACGGTGATTCGGATTATTGATGTCCAGCGAGTCGTGGTAGAACGCCGAAAGCGCGCCGACCGAGCCGGTCAGCACGGCCATCGGGTGGGCATCGCGACGGAAGCCACGGAAGAAGAAGTTCATCTGCTCGTGAACCATCGTGTGACGGGTCACCGTGTCGACGAATTCCTTCTTCTGCTGCGCGTTCGGCAGTTCGCCCTTGAGCAGCAGGTAGGAGGTTTCGAGGAAGTCGCAGTGGGTAGCCAGCTGCTCGATCGGGTAGCCGCGGTACAGCAGCTCACCCTTGTCGCCATCGATGTAGGTGATGGCGGAATTGCACGACGCCGTCGACATAAAGCCGGGGTCATACGTGAATTTGCCGGTCTGGCCGTACAGCTTGCGGATGTCAATCACATCCGGGCCCATCGTGCCCTGATAAATCGGCAGCTCTACGCTGGGCGAATCGTCAGAGAAAGATAGGGTGGCTTTAACATCAGACGGAGTCATATCGCTTCCTCAAAAAAATTCCAAAACCCCTACACGGCACGCAAAAGCGCCAGCAGGCGCTGCACGTCCGGCCCGTCCAGATCCGCCTCGGGCTCTTTACGCGCTAGCAGCAGATCCATCAAATCGTTATCGCTCAAATCGAGCAGCTTCGTGAGGGCGCCCACATCCTCGTCGGTCAGCGAGGCTTCGTACTTGGCGAAGAATCGTTCGAGAATGAGGTCGTTTTCCAGCAAACCGCGACGTGCCCGCCAGCGCAGGCGGGCACGTTTTACCGGATCGGACTGGTGAGTGGTATCCGGCATGATCGTCGAATCAGACGGCGCGACGCACCATCAGCTCCTTGATCTTGCCGATGGCCTTCGTCGGGTTCAGACCCTTCGGGCACACATCCACACAGTTCATGATCGTGTGGCAACGGAACAGACGGTACGGGTCTTCCAGGTTGTCCAGACGCTCGTTGGTTGCCGTGTCACGGCTATCCGCGATGAAGCGGTAAGCCTGGAGCAGACCGGCCGGGCCGACGAACTTGTCCGGGTTCCACCAGAAGCTCGGGCACGACGTCGAGCACGACGCGCAAAGAATACACTCGTACAGGCCGTCGAGCTCGTCACGTTGCTCGGGCGACTGCAGACGCTCCTTCTCCGGTGCCGGCTCGGGGTTGATCAGATACGGCTTGATCGAGTGGTACTGGTTGAAGAAGTGCGTCATATCGACGATCAGGTCGCGAATGACGGGCAGGCCCGGCAGCGGCTTGAGCACGATCTTGTTCGGCAGATCGTTCATGTTGGTCAGGCAGGCCAGACCATTCTTGCCGTTGATGTTCATCGCGTCCGAACCGCACACGCCTTCGCGGCACGAGCGGCGGAAAGCAATGCCTTCGTCGATCTTCTTGAGCTTGACCAGGGCGTCGAGCAGCATGCGCTCGTGACCGTCGAGTTCGACCTCGTAGGTCTGCATGTACGGTGCAGCGTCCTTGTCCGGATCGTAGCGGTAGACTTCAAAAATGCGTTTCATGATCTTGCGAATCCCTTAGAACGTACGCGCCTTGGGCGGCACGGAATCGACGGTCAGCGGCTTCATCTGCACCGGCTTGTATTCCAGACGATTGCCTTCGCTGAAGAACAGCGAGTGGCGCATCCAGTTGGCGTCGTCGCGCTCCGGATAGTCGCTGTGTGCGTGCGCACCACGGCTTTCCTTACGGGCTTCCGCTGCAATCATGGTGGCCTTTGCCACTTCGATCAGGTTGTCGACTTCCAGCGCTTCCATACGCGCCGTGTTGAACACCTTCGACTTGTCCTTCAGGTGGACGTGCGACACGCGCTCGGCCACTTGCTTGATCTCGTCCACGCCTTCCTTGAGCAGGTCCGACGTACGGAACACGCCCGCGTGCTTCTGCATCGTCGCGCGAATGTCGTTCGCGATGTCCTGCGCGTATTCGCCCGAACTCGAGCCTTCCAGACGGCCCAGACGCGCCAGCGCGTTCTCGCCGGCGTCGGCGGGCAGCGGCTTGTGCTCGCCATGGTTCTTGACGAAGTCGACGATGTGGTTACCGGCAGCGCGGCCGAACACCACGAGGTCGAGCAGCGAGTTCGTGCCCAGACGGTTCGCACCGTGCACCGACACGCACGAGCACTCGCCCACGGCGTAGAAGCCGTTGACGGGCACCGACGAGCCGTCCTTTTGCACGACGACCTGACCGTTGTAGTTCGTCGGAATACCGCCCATCTGATAGTGGATGGTCGGCACGACGGGGATCGGTTCCTTGATCGCGTCGACGTTGGCGAACTTCAATGCGATTTCGCGAATCGACGGCAGGCGCTTCATGATCGTCTCGGCACCGATGTGCGAGAGGTCTAGCAGCACGTAGTCGCCATTCGGGCCGCAGCCACGGCCTTCCTTGATTTCCTGGTCCATCGAACGCGACACGAAGTCACGCGGCGCCAGATCCTTCAGGGTCGGCGCATAGCGCTCCATGAAGCGCTCGCCGTTCGAGTTACGCAGAATCCCGCCTTCGCCACGCACGCCTTCGGTGATCAGCACGCCCGCACCCGCCACGCCGGTCGGGTGGAATTGCCAGAATTCCATGTCTTCGAGCGGAATGCCTGCACGCGCCGCCATGCCCAGACCGTCGCCGGTGTTGATGAACGCGTTGGTCGATGCCGCGTACACACGGCCGGCACCGCCGGTCGCGAACAACGTGCACTTGCCTTCGAGCAGGTAGACTTCGCCGGTCTCGAGTTCCAGCGCCGACACGCCGAGGACATCGCCCTCTTCGTTGCGGATCAGGTCGAGCGCCATCCACTCCACGAAGAAGTGGGTCTTGGCGGCGACGTTTTGCTGGTACAGCGTGTGCAGCAGCGCGTGACCGGTACGGTCGGCAGCCGCGCAAGCGCGCTGAACCGGCTTCTCGCCGTAGTTCGCCGTGTGACCGCCGAACGGGCGCTGGTAAATCGTGCCGTCCGGGTTACGGTCGAACGGCATGCCGAAGTGTTCCAGCTCGTAGACGGCGTTCGGTGCCTGACGGCACATGAACTCGATCGCATCCTGGTCGCCGAGCCAGTCGGAACCCTTGATGGTGTCGTAGAAGTGGTAGTGCCAGTTGTCTTCGCTCATGTTGCCAAGCGAAGCGCCAATGCCGCCCTGAGCGGCCACGGTATGCGAACGGGTGGGGAACACCTTGGACAGCACTGCCACCGACAGACCGGCCTTGGCCAGTTGCAGCGAAGCGCGCATGCCCGAACCACCTGCGCCCACGATGACAACGTCAAAGCGGCGGCGCGGCAGCGAATTTTTAATTGCAGCCATTCTTTACACTCTCCACAGAATCTGGGCGGCGTAGCCGGCACAAGCCAGCAGCCAGACGATCGTCAGCGCGTACAGCGCCAGTCGCACACCGACGGGCTTGACGTAGTCCATCCAGACGTCGCGAACACCGACCCACGCGTGATAGAACAGCGCGAGCAGCGTGACGAACGTGGCCAACTTCATCCACTGATGCGAGAAGATGCCGGCCCAACCTTCGTAGGAGAAATCCTTGGCGGTAAAGAACCACACCAGCAGGATCACGGTGTACACGGCCATGATGACCGCGGTCATGCGCTGGGCGATCCAGTCGCGCAAACCGTAGTGGGCGCCAACGACGAGGCGCTTGGAACCGATATTGTTCTGTGCCATCTTAGAACGCTCCGAACAGCTTGAGGGCGACGGCCAGCGTCAGCACGAGCGACACGGCGAGTACGACCACAGCCGAGTTCTTGCCGCTTTCCTTGCTCACTGCGTCGTGATTGAAGTCCATGCGCAGGTGGCGCACGCCGGCACAGAAGTGCTGCAGGAAACCCCACGACAGTGCAAGGATGACGAGCTTGACAAACCAGTTGGAGGCGACGCTTCGAAGCGTGTCGAAGGTCAGTTCCGACGTGAGGCTCTGTTCGAACAGATACAGCGCGAACGGCAACAGAAGGAACAAGATGACACCGCTAATACGGTGCAGAATCGAAACGATACCAGCCGGCGGGAGACGGTACGAGACAATCTGTCCGATACCAATGTTCCTGTAGACTGGCCGCTCTTTTTTTACCACTTCAGCCATGCTAGACCCCATGTAGTTACATCAACTCCGAATTTTAGCGCCGATTCTAGTGCGTTGCACCATACCGGTTCCAATGGTTCGGAAATTCCTGCCAACGGCGCACGACACGCCGCCCCCAAGCCTCGACTCTCAGGCATGCGCCGGCCACGACACCGACACACCCCTGGGGAAGTCGCCCTACCCTCTCAATACAAATCCAATGCAAACGCAAACCGGACGCCCCGGCCCGATTTGCCAATTCGCTCAACTCAGTTCGTTCTGATAATGATGTTCCGTGGTGACATACCAGCCCCGGCGCACTTCCACCGGCTTGTCGCCATAGGTGAACGACACGCGCTCCACACTCAGCAACGGGAAGCCCCTGGGCACCTTGAGCAGGTCCGCCGTCATGTCGTCCGCCGCCACGGCGCGGACTTTTTCCACGGCGCGAATCATGCGCGTGCCGAACTCGTCTTCGAACAGGCCGTACATCGGCCCTTTGTACTCATTGAGCTTTTCTGCGGTCAGTCCGCGAAACAGCGAGCCGGGCAGCCAGATTTCGTCGAGCACCGTCGGGCGATCCGAGAAATCCATCATCCGGCGAATCAGGATCACGCCGTCACCGGCACGCAACTCGAGCTGACGCGCGATTTCCGCGGGTGCGCGCATGCGGCGGCACTCGATCAGGCGACTGGGCGGGTGATGGGGTTCGCCCGAATCGGGCGCGAGACGCAGAAACCGGAATTGCACCCGGTCTTCGTGATGGGTCGCGACGAAGGTGCCGCGCCCCTGGCGACGCACCAGCAAATTCTCGGCAGCCAGTTCGTCGATGGCTTTGCGAACGGTACCCTGGCTCACCTTGTAGCGGGAGGCCAGATCGACTTCGCTGGGGATGATTTCACCGGGCTTCCACTCACCGGCCTGCAGACTCTGGGTAATGAGCCCCTTGATCTGCTGATAAAGCGGGCTGAAGGTCGGCGACGCCCCGGCAACCGCCGCCCCCGGCAAGGCCTGAGCGGCCGGTGCAGCGTCGCGCGCACCGTCGGATCGCTGTGCAGCGTCGACAGTCGGCGGGAGGTTGGATGTGTCGCGAACGTTCGCATTCATGGCGGGGATTTGACCACAAATCAAGACCTTCGTCCATCGAATAACAGCAATAATCCTATGTCTTATATAAGACATAAGATAGAGTTGACATTCGTTGTGGCGACTCCTACACTGGCGCGGGCTAACAGGGGCCTGCGGGCCGCGACGGCTATCTTATAAGATAAGACAGTCCGGTGCTTCGCACATGTCGACGACAGCACACCCCGCGCAGCCCGCAAGCTTCCGTAGGTCAAGGAATTTTAGAAGCCTCATGTGACGCTGCGCTGTCAGCCTGGCGAGAGTTGCCACCCGGACGGCGAGCGCATCATGCGCTTCGCAGGAATTTGTACACGTCTGGAGAGATTCTCATGGCAAAAACCGCAATGCGTGTCGCCGTCACCGGCGCCGCTGGCCAAATCGGCTACTCCCTGCTGTTCCGCATCGCCAATGGCGACATGCTCGGCAAGGATCAGCCCGTCATCCTGCAACTGCTCGACCTCCCGCAAGCGCAAGCCGCCGTCAAGGGCGTCGTGATGGAGCTCGAAGACTGCGCATTCCCGCTGCTTCAGGGCGTGGTCGTGACTGACGACCCGAAGGTTGCCTTCAAGGATGCCGACGTCGCCCTGCTGGTTGGCGCCCGTCCGCGTTCGAAGGGCATGGAGCGCAAGGATCTGCTCGAAGCCAACGGCGCGATCTTCACGGTGCAGGGCAAGGCGCTGGACGAAGTTGCCAGCCGCAACGTGAAGGTGCTGGTCGTCGGCAACCCGGCCAACACCAACGCTTACATCGCCATGAAGTCGGCACCGAACCTGCCGAAGGAAAACTTCACCGCGATGCTCCGCCTGGACCACAACCGCGCGCTGTCGCAGATCGCCGCCAAGACCGGCAAGCCGGTCGCCAGCATCGAAAAGCTGGCCGTGTGGGGCAACCACTCGCCGACGATGTACGCCGACTACCGTTTCGCCACGATCGACGGCCAGAGCGTCAAGGCCCTGATCAACGACGACGTGTGGAATAACGACGTGTTCCTGCCGACCGTCGGCAAGCGCGGCGCCGCCATCATCGAAGCCCGCGGCCTGTCGTCGGCCGCTTCGGCTGCCAACGCCGCCATCGACCACATCCATGACTGGGTGCTCGGCTCGAACGGCAAGTGGGTCACGATGGGTATCCCGTCGGATGGCTCGTACGGCATTCCGGAAGACGTGATCTACGGCGTGCCGGTGATCTGCGAAAACGGCAAGTACAAGCGTGTGGAAGGCCTCGAAATCGACGCCTACTCGCGTGAAAAGATGGACTTCACGCTCAAGGAGCTCGAAGAAGAGCGCGCCGGCGTGGCACATCTGCTGGGCTAATCCCCCTAGGAGTCGGCCCGGCGCGACGCCAAAAGCGTCGTCATGGGCCGAAACTGCGCCGGCGGCTACCCCCAGTGCCGGCGCAACCTCCTGCATCACCCCGAATTACCAGTATCGAAGTCGTACCCGAACGTTCCTTGAATCCAGAGTGACGCCATACCGTCGCTGACCGGCACACTGCCCGTCAGTGCGTGATGCGCCTGCCACTCCCTCACGTCTCATCGAGCGATTTCTTGGCCAAGCGAATGCAGCGTCCGATTGCCGCCAGCTACGCACCGCACCGGGTGACCGGCGACGGCGCAGTGCCCGCGACAAGCGTAGTTTGCCCCGCCCCTCTCGCCGCAACGCGCATCGCGTCGCGTTCGTTTCGCCAAGCACTCCGCCCGCCGCGCTCTCGACCTTTTTGGCTGCCCTCGCCTGATATCGCACCGGGTCCGAAGCGCCGCCAGATCCGGCAAATCCGCCGAATCGCCGAATTCCGCAACGCAACACAAATGATCGCGACGCCGGTTCACACCGCCGTCGCCGGTTGCGCTTGCGTGAAAGGAATTGAAAAAATTTGTGTGGTGACGTCGAACGACGCAGACTTCGTACGATAATCTGCGCTTTTACGAATCCCGGTTCTTACCCCTCTGGAGAGACTCACCATGAAGAAGCTTTGCCTGACCGCGCTGGTTGCCCTGTGCTCCGTGGCCGTCCTGCCGACGGCGTTTGCCGCCGAACCGACGAACAAGACCACCACGAAGAAGGCAGCCCCGAAGAAGAAGGCGCCGGCCAAGAAGAACGCCGCGGTCGCCGCCGCACCGGCGCAACCGGACGAAGGCTCGGAACTCTGGGCCTGCAAAGAGAACAACAAGTTGTACATCAAGGGTGACATGAAGCGTGACCAGATCCTGACGATGTTCTGGGAAGGCCGGAATTACCGCCTGCCGCGTCAACAGACGACGACCGGCGCGGATCGCTTCTACGACGCTGCGAGCGGTATGGATCTGGTTGTGATCCCGGCCAAGGCGATGCTCTTCACCCACCGCGACGGCGGCAGCCGTCTGGCAGACGAATGCATGACCCAGGCCATGGCAGATCAGAACAAGCTTGCCCCGACGCAATCGAACGAGCTCATCAAGGTGACGAACTGAGCGTGCGCTCAGTGGACACTGACTCGGTCGTGTAATGCGCCAGCCGCTTTCCTGCTGTAGCTTGTGCAAGATTGGTAATTCCCCGTGCACCGGCAGTCCGGTACACAGACATCGCAGCGAGCCCTCATACAGAGGCTCGCGCGATGGCGCCCCCCGTTAATGGCATCACCACCGCTTTGTTTTTCTGTATCACTCAAGGAAAGATCATGGCCCACAACCTCCACAAAACGCTTAAAGAGTTCAAGCTCGGCGGTAACAAGAAAGGCAAGTTCTATTCGCTGCCCCAACTGGGCAAAGCCCTGGGTGTCAACGTCGATCGCCTGCCGGTATCGATTCGCCTCGTGCTCGAGTCCGTCCTGCGTAACTGCGACGGCAAGAAGGTCACCGAAGAGCACGTCAGGCAACTGGCCAACTGGAAGCCGAACGCCGAGCGCACCGACGAAATTCCGTTCGTCGTGGCACGCGTCGTGCTGCAAGACTTTACCGGCGTGCCGTTGCTGGCCGACCTTGCGGCAATGCGCAACGTTGCCGAGCGTCAGGGCGCGAACCCGAAGCGTATCGAGCCGCTCGTGCCCGTGGACCTGGTTGTCGACCACTCGGTCACGATCGACCATTTCCGCGAGAAGAAAGCGCTCGATCTGAACATGAAACTGGAATTCGAGCGCAACAACGAGCGCTACCAGTTCATGAAGTGGGGGATGCAGGCGTTCGACACGTTCGGCGTGGTGCAACCGGGCTTCGGCATCGTCCACCAGGTGAACCTGGAATATCTGGCACGCGGCGTGCACAAGAAGGACGACGTCTACTACCCGGACACCCTGGTCGGCACGGACAGCCACACGACCATGATCAACGGTATCGGCGTGGTGGGTTGGGGCGTGGGTGGTATCGAAGCCGAGGCCGGCATGCTGGGTCAGCCGGTGTATTTCCTGACACCGGACGTCGTGGGCGTGGAACTGACCGGCCGTCTGCGCGAAGGCGTGACGGCGACCGATCTGGTGCTGACGATCACGGAAATGCTGCGTCGTGAAAAGGTGGTGGGCAAGTTCGTCGAGTTCTTCGGCGAAGGCACCGCCAGTCTGGCCCTGCCGGACCGCGCCACGATCGCCAACATGGCGCCGGAATACGGTGCCACGATGGGCTTCTTCCCGGTCGACGAAAAGACGATCGACTACTTCGAGGGCACGGGTCGCACGAAGGCCGAAATCAACGCGTTCGAAGCCTACTTCAAGGCACAGAATCTGTTCGGCGTGCCCAAGACCAACAGCATCGACTATACGAAGACGCTCTCGCTCGATCTGGGTACGGTCGCACCGTCGCTCGCGGGTCCGAAGCGTCCGCAGGACCGCATCGAGATCGGCAATGTGAAGGCAACCTTCCAGGACCTGTTCACCAAGCCGGTATCCGAGAACGGTTTCAACCTTACGAAAGAACAACTCGACGCGACCTACAAGACGGCAAGCGGCATCGACGTGAAGAACGGCGATGTGCTGATTGCCGCCATCACGTCGTGCACGAACACCTCGAACCCGAGCGTGCTGCTCGCCGCCGGTCTGCTCGCGAAGAAGGCGGTGGAAGCCGGTCTGACGGTCGCGCCGCACATCAAGACCTCGCTCGCGCCGGGAAGCCGCGTGGTTACGGAGTATCTGGAAGCTGCGGGCCTGCTGCCGTACCTCGAGAAGCTCGGCTTCGGCGTGACGGCTTACGGTTGCACGACCTGTATCGGTAACGCCGGCGACCTGACGGCCGAACTCAACGAGACGATCACGAAGAACGACATGGTGGCTGCGGCCGTCCTGTCAGGCAACCGTAACTTCGAAGCCCGTATTCACCCGAACATCCGCGCGAACTTCCTCGCATCGCCCCCGCTCGTCGTGGCTTACGCCATCGCGGGCAATGTGACGCGCGACCTGATGACCGAACCGGTCGGCAAGGGCCGCGGCGGCCGCGACATCTTCCTGGGCGACATCTGGCCGACCAGCGAAGAGATTCACAAGCTGATGAAGTTCGCCATGAACGCCAAGGTTTTCAAGGCCAACTACGACTCGGTCAAGGAGCCGAGCCCGCTGTGGGCAAAGGTCAAGGGTTCGACGGGCCAGGTCTACGATTGGCCGACGTCGACGTACATCGCCGAGCCGCCCTTCTTCGAGGGCTTCGCGATGGCGCCGAACGCCGACATCAAGCCGATTCAGGGCGCACGCGCACTGGGCGTGTTCGGCGACTCGGTCACGACGGACCACATCAGCCCCGCAGGCTCGATCAAGGAAACGTCGCCGGCCGGCAAGTGGCTGCTCGAAAATGGCGTGCTGAAGGCCGATTTCAACAGCTACGGTTCGCGTCGCGGCAACCACGAGGTGATGATGCGCGGCACGTTTGCGAACGTCCGTATCAAGAACCTGATGATTCCGCCGAAGGCCGATGGCTCGCGCGTGGAAGGCGGCCTGACGATCCACCAGCCGAGCGGCGAACAGCTCTCGATCTACGACGCAGCGATGAAGTACGTTGCCGAGAACACCCCGACGGTGGTGTTCGGTGGCGAAGAGTACGGCACGGGCTCGTCGCGTGACTGGGCCGCCAAGGGCACGCAGCTGCTGGGCGTGAAGGCGGTCATCACCCGCTCGTTCGAACGTATCCACCGCTCGAACCTCGTCGGCATGGGCGTGCTGCCGCTGCAATTCAAGGGCACGGACAGCGTGGAATCGCTGGGTATCACGGGCGAAGAAACGTACGACATCGAAGGCCTGACGGCCGACATCAAGCCGCAACAGGATGTCACGCTGGTGATCCATCGCAAGAACGGCGAAACGCAAAAGGTGCAAGTCCTGCTGCGTATCGACACGCCGATCGAAGTGGATTACTACAAGCACGGCGGCATTCTGCCGTTCGTGCTGCGTCAACTGCTCGCTGCCGCGTAAGATCGGCACCTTCGCTTGAGCGCTCCGGCGCTCGGGCAGTTCAGCACCCTGGCTCGCGGATGACGGTTTTGCGTCGTCCGCGGGTCACCAAAGCCCGGCCTCGCGCCGGGTTTTGTCGTTTCTGCTTTGTCGTTTCTGCTTTGTCGCTTTCTGACCTGCCGCTTCATTCATCCCCCGCCCAAAAACCATCTCGCCCACCACCCAGCCACCCTCCCACCACGCAGCGGGACAGGCGCAAGGGGGCACTTCCCGGCACTCCACCTATAGTCGCACCGGCAAGCGCGCCCGTGCGCCTGCCTGTCTTGCCCAGGGCTCTGCCCCCCCTTTGCCGCCCGGCCCTCTCCGACCTTGTCATGTCCGAAAATGACTAGCCGTGGCTACGGCGCGCGCGTAGAGTGGCAGCCATGTTCTTTACCGCGTCACACCCCATGAAGCTCGATCCGGAAGTCTGCTACAAAGCCGTCTCCGCCCGCGACCGGCGCTTCGACGGCTGGTTCTTCGTCGGCGTCTCCTCGACCGGTATTTACTGCCGTCCCGTTTGCAACGTTCGTACGCCACGCTTCGAGAATTGCACGTTCTACGGCAGCGCCGCAGCGGCGGAAAAAGCCGGGTACCGCCCTTGCCTGAAGTGCCGCCCCGAGCTCGCGCCCGGCAGCGCCCGCTTCGACGCGTCGCGTGAGCTGGCCGACGCTGCCGCCGCCATGATCGACGAAGGCTTTCTCAATCACGCATCGTTACCGGATCTGGCCGCTCGTATCGGCATCACCGAACGCCACTTGCGACGCATCTTCGCCGACGAGTTCGGCGTCTCTCCGGTCGAATACGCCCAAACGCAACGACTGCTGCTCGCCAAGCGCTTGCTCACGGATACCGCACTGCCCGTGACGGAAGTCGCGCTGGCGTCCGGGTTCGGAAGCGTCCGACGCTTCAACGGACTGTTCAAATCCCGCTATGGCTTCGCGCCCGGACGCTTGCGCCAAAGCACGCATACCGCCCGCATGGCGGCCCTGCCCGACGGCGATCTGGTGTTCCAGCTCGCCTATCGCCCGCCGTTTGCCTGGCACGCCCTGCTCGACTTCCTCGGCGATCGCGCCATCGAAGGCGTGGAGCGGCGCGATGGCGGCGTCTACACCCGCACGTTGAGCATCGAGCGGCAGGACGGTCAGCCGACGGCCGGCTGGTGCCGCGTCTCCCCCTTGCCAAACCGGCATGCGTTACAGGTCACATTGCCGCCGTCGCTGGCGGGCAGCGTGCCTCAGGTGCTCGGCAAATTGCGCCACCTGTTCGATCTGGGCGCCCGCCCGGATGTGATCGATGCCCATCTGGGCTCGCTCGCCAGCCCCACGCCGGGCCTGCGCGTGCCCGGTGCCGTCGACGGCTTCGAGATCGCCGTGCGCGCCATCGTCGGCCAGCAAATCACGGTCAAGGGCGCACGACGCCTGCTCGGACGTCTGGCCCAACGCTTCGGGACACCACTCGCCTCGCCCACGCACGGACTGACGCACACCTTCCCCAGCGCCGCACAAATGCTGGCCGTGCCAGTCGACGCGCTCGGCGAAGCCGGTATCATTCGAAGTCGAATCGCCGCAATTCACGGTGTCGCGCAAGCGATCGTGGACGGCAAACTGCGGCTCGATCCGCTCGCACCATTGGAAGCGACGATCGCGTCGCTGCTCGCGATTCGTGGCATCGGCCCGTGGACGGCACAGTACATTGCGATGCGTGCCCTCGGCTCGCCCGATGCGATGCCGGTCGACGATCTGGTGCTTCGTCAGGCACTTGGCGTCGCCGACGGACGTGCGGTCGCGCTGCGCGCCGCCCGGTGGGCGCCCTGGCGCGCCTATGCTGCGCTGCACGTATGGCGCGCCGCGGCGCAAGGACCGGCAGGCCAGCCGGTCGAGACTTTGCAGGAGGTATTTGCATGACCCGAACGACATCCGCGGCATCTGCTGCATCTGCTGCATCTGCCCCCGTCGGCACGCGTGAGCCAACACGTTACGAAGCGCATTACGAGAGCCCGCTTGGCCAGATGCTGCTCGTCGCCAACGGCGACGCGCTCACCGGCGTGTATTTCTCGCATCAGAAGTACTTTCCGCCTGACGAGCAGGCGCGACGCGACGGCGGTGACCTCGCCGTGCTGCGCGCAGCCAGGCAGCAACTCGACGAATATTTTCACGACGGCCGGCGCCTTTTCGAACTGGATCTCGCGCCAGAGGGCACGCCGTTTCAGAAGAGCGTCTGGGACGAACTCCGCCGTATCCCCTTCGGCGAGACGCGCAGCTACGGCGACCTCGCGCATGCGCTCGGCGACGCGAACAAGTCCCGTGCGGTCGGGGCAGCCAACGGGCGCAATCCGATATCGGTCATCGTGCCGTGTCACCGCGTGATCGGTGCGAACGGCACGCTGACCGGCTACGCGGGCGGCCTCGAGCGCAAGCTCACCCTGCTCTCGCTCGAAGGCGCCGCCCTGCCCTCCGTACCCGGCGCCCGCTCCCCCACCACGCGCCACACACGCCTGTCCGCCCCGGCGAATCTCGCCTTCGATTTCTGATTCGGCACCTACGGGACCCGACGCTGCACCCTGCTGCGGCATGGGTGCACAGCGGCGTCGTGCCGTAGCGTGGGTGTCGGTCCGGCGGTCATGCGCACGTGCCCGGGCAGCAGGCGTCGGCGCGATTGGTGACGGCGTCGCGTCTATCGCGTCCACGCATGCCGTACAATCGTGAGTTCATGTGTTTCTGCTTTGCATAACTATGCGCTCACGCACCGCCAAACGACTGACTCCCGACGCCGAAAAGCTGGTCGGCCACGCGCTCGCGCTGGCTGCCTCGGGAAGCCGCATCGAAGACCGCTTCTGGGAAGCCCAGCTCGACACGCTGCTCACGCGCGTGCTGCGCACCGGCAACCAGCCGGCGATCGACGCCGCCCTGGACCACCTTCAGGCCAACCATAGCGAAGCCTATGGCGCCCTCGCCGACCTGATCGAGTCGCAAAGCGAATCCGCCGAACCCGAAGCCGAGGATCAGCGCTGGGACGGCCTGCTCGTCGCCATTCCGATTCTCGCGTGGACACGCTACGCGATTCCCTCGGGCCCGGTGAAGGCCGATGCCCTGATGCCGGTGCGCGCGCATCTGCACGCCCACGTGCTGGCCGAATCGGCTCGCGTGGCGCTCTCGCCCTACCTTTACAGCATCGACCAGCTCCCGCGAACGCATTGCGAATCGTGGAAGGTCACGCAACAACTCGTGCAGGCCGCCGTGAGCAACGCCGAGGTCAAGCAGCCCGGCAGCGATCTGCCGGAGACGGCGCCGATCCTCGCCGACCCGCGCTTCCTGCTCGCAGCGGTCACAGTCCCCAAGGGCGCGCCGATGTTCCGTTGGCAGGAAGATGGCCCGCGCCACGCCGAGCGCGGTCAATGCCAGGAAGCCTGGTCCGCGCAGGGCGGACCAAACCTGAATGCCCTGCTGCCGGGCTGTGAAATCGAGTGCCTGCTGCCCGACGCCTACTATGCGAGCTGCCGCGAGGCCGACGAACGCATTCGTCCGCACACGATCCGCACGGCCCTGCGCTATCTTGAAGACGTGCTCTCGCTCACGCCGCAGGAACTGCGTGCGGTCGTGGCCGGCTTTGGTGAGCAGAATATCGACGAATACCGCATCGGCTTTACACAGCGTGGCAGCAACGACGTGATTTACGGCGTGGTATGGCCGCTCTACGGTCGCGAGAATGGCGAAGTCGAAGGCGGCGCGCTCGACGAAGTCACCGATCTCCTCAAGGCGTGTGGCGTGAGCGATATCCGCAAGCATCCGGGGCGCTTCGATCCCGAGTACTGTGACGACTGCGGCGTGCCGCTGTACCCGGACCCCGTGGGCGAAGTCGTGCATGCGGAAATGCCGGAAGACGCAGAACCGAGCCGTCCGCACTTTCACTGATCGCGGCTCGGTAACCGCGACCCGCGGGCGTGCCTTGAACACGCCTGCCGTAAGCGTCGAAAACAAGACCGGCCATGCATGTCAATCTGCATGGCCGATCTTGTTTTGGCATGCGTCCGAAGCAGTGATCGAGGCGAGTGCGACATCACCGCACTATCCCCCAATATCTCCGCAAAATCCCTGCAATACCCTGGCTAAGGAAGGGAAGGCGGCCGTGGCAATACCGGCGGCAACGTCACCACACAGCGGTACAGCCCATGCCCCGACGCGAGATACTTGCGCTCGAACGGCGTCATCGGCGCGATGTCGTCCCGCGGCACCCACGCTTCGACCTGCGGGCGCACGCCACTGAGCCACTCGACGGCCAGCGCAAATTCGTCGATATAGGTCTCCCAGTTGCTACGGCACTCCAGCACCCCGCCCAGTGCGACCACGGTCGGAAACACGGCATGGGCGTGCCATCGACGCGCCAATTGGCCGATCTTCGGCCACGGGTTCGGATACAGCAGGTAATGACGTGCCGGGCGAATGCCCGCGGCGTGAAGCTGACGCCAGAAATCGACGAGATCGGCACGCACCCAGACGAAATTCTCGGGCCAGACACCCTCCCACCAGTCCTTGCCCCGCACGATACGGCTCTCGGACTGGTCGATGCCGATAACGAAGTGGTCGGGAAACTGGGTCGCCAGGCGCAGCGTGCTCTCGCCCACACCGCATCCCGCATCGACGATCAGGGGCGCCGAACCGGCGTTGCGCCATGCCGCGATAGCGGCATCGAAAGCCGCAGCGCTATAGGCGGCGAGCGGTTTGCGAAACGTCGCGTCGCGATGCCGCTCGACGAGCGCGGCAAGCTTGTCGTGCGGACCGGTTTGAGCACTGACGACAGTGCGTGAATTTGCGAACATGCCAAATAATGAAAACGTGGAGCCCGGTGACGCAGCGCGCCACGGCGAAGGACACTAACCATGACGCCAATACCGTCGATCGGCTGAAGTGCGCGCGAGAATGCGAACAAGCACGGCGGTGCCGCATCCCTCGGACAGGCCCGCATTGTAGCGCGCCGTAAGGTTCGCCAAGGTCGGTCGAGCGCGGCGCGGTGCCCAAGGGCTTATCCAGCGGGCTTGAGCGGTATTTTTTCGGTTAAGATGGATGCCGCTTCGCCGCTGTCTTTCAAAATGCGGTCAAGCTTCTTCGCGAGCGGTGCATGATCGGCAACGCATCGAACACGTGCTAAGTGCTACTTGCTACGTGGTAAGTGCTGCGTGCCGAATGCCCGCATTGCTCTGCAATGCTCAGGGCCACTTCATCCGAGTGACCCTTACGCCCCCGAGAATACGTCAAGCAATGTCGAAACGATTTTTTCAACGCGCCGCTGGCGTCGTGATGCGAGCCGTGCGCCAGGTCGCCGGAATCGCAAGCGTCGCAGGCGTCGCCGCCGTCGCTGCGCCGCTGGGCCTATCGGCCTTCGTGGCCCCTGCGCAGGCATTCACGCTCGAACAGCACCGCGCGCTGGTCGAGCAGTTCATCAACACCCGTCACGCCGAACCGCTGGTGGCCGATTGTGCCGCTCACGCGAGTTTCGTTGTCGCGACGCTGCCCGGTTACGAGAGTGTCGAATACGGCGAGACAGCCCTCGATCCCGCGCACGCGAAAATCGAGCCGTGGAACGGGCCGTTCGACGATCGCAAGCAACGCGTCGATGTCACGCAGATGGTCGAACTCGACGGTGTCGGCAAGCGCACGAGCGGTCAGACGGACAACATCCACATTCGCTGTGGATACGCGGACGGTCGCATGATGGGCTTCGATTACACTTCGCCGCTCTCGCAAGTGGAGCAGCCGGTCAAGCGCACCTCGCGCGGCAAGGCCTCGCACGCGAGCGCCAAATCCGGCAAGCGCGGGACGACGGCCAAGGCGTCGGGCGGCAAGTCGACGGCAAAATCGTCGGCCTCGAAGTCGACCAGCGCGAAGAAGAGCGCGACGAAAAAGAAGAACTGATCGCAGCATCGCGTTTCAGCGAGGCAGCAAAGCACGACGCATTGCGCGTCGTGCTTCATCACGTCTACCCACTTGCCCCTTTCGTGACGAACCTATCGAGGCGCTGCGCTCACACCTGATCGGCCTGCATTTGCGCCCAGATCGCCGTGAGCATCGATGCGCCGAGCGCAGCACTTCGCGCGCCGCTCCACCCGACTTGCGGGTCGGGACGATTGGCATTGTCCTTGAAGGGCATTTCGAGCGTGAGCGACAGGCAGCCGAAGCGGTGCGCGACCCACTTCGAGGCCAGCTTGAACGACTCAGGACCGTGCTTGCCCGGCGGATAGCCGAACTTGTCCTGGAAGTTGAGGCTGGCCGCTTTCAGTCGCTCGCCGAAGGCCTTTTCCCGCGCCAGCACGGCGTCCGTCACGCCTTCGACCCCGTCGTTGCCTGCGAGAAACACGTACGGCAGCGCCTCGTCGCCGTGGATGTCGAAGAACATGTCGCAGCCCGTCGACTCGATGGCGGCGCGCACGTGATGCACTTCCGGGCTGCGCACGGGGTCCGGCGTCAACCATTCGCGGTTGAGGTTCGCCCCCGTGGCATTGGTGCGCAAATTGCCGCGAGCCGAACCGTCGGGGTTCATGTTGGGGACCACGTAAAACACGGCTTCGTCGAGCAGCGCCGCCGCCAGCGGATCGCCCGCCCAGTCCCCGGCGCCGAGCAGCCGGCGCAGCATGCCTTCCACGAACCATTCGGCCATCGTCTCGCCAGGATGCTGACGGGCGATCACCCAGATAGCGCGCTTGCCGGCACGCGGTTCACCGACCGTGAGCAATGTCATGTCGCGTCCGTCAACGCTCTGACCCAGCGAGCGCGAGCTCACCAGCGGCGAATTCTGCGCGGTACCCAGCAGCGCCAGATGACGCTCGTCCGAATACGGTTCGAAATACGCCAGATAGACGCTGTCGTGCGCGGGGGTGAACGCAACCGTCATGACTTGCCCGTCGAAGGACGTCGGCACGCGAAACCAGGTCACCCGATCATAGGACGCCACCGCACGATAGTTTTCCCAGCCACGCGGATACGATGTCTGGCCCGCGTTATCGAAGACGATGCGGCATGGCACGCCGCCTACGCCCTGCACCCGGAAATGGAACCACTGTGCAAATTCGGCGGCCCCGTCTTTGGCGATGCGTACGTGAATATCGTCGGCACGCGCAGCGCTCACCACCTCGATCGCGCCGCTGTCGAATTTGCTGCTGATGTGGACGGTCATGACTTGTCTCGCACACGGAAATGAAAAAGCCCCGGAACATGGCCCGGGGCTACGAATGGGGCGACGTCAGGCCACGCGGCGACGGAAGACCCACAGGGAATCGTTCGAGACGCTGTCGTCGAACGCATAGCCTTCGGTGTCGAAGGCCTTGAGCTGCTGCACGTCGGTCACACCGCGTTCGATGGCATAGCGCGCCATCAGGCCGCGAGCGCGTTTGGCGTAGAAGCTGATGATCTTGTACTTGCCGCCCTTCCAGTCCTCGAACACCGGTGTAATCACCGGCGCTTGCACCAGACGGCGTTTGACGACCTTGAAATACTCCTCCGACGCCAGATTCACCAGCACCCGACGCGTCTCGCTATGCTCGGCGAGCGCAGCATTGATCGTTTGCGTGACGCGCTCCCCCCAGAAGGCGTAGAGATCGCGTCCGCGCTTGTTCACGAAACGCGTTCCCATCTCGAGACGATAAGGTTGCAGCAGATCGAGGGGACGAAGCACGCCGTAAAGCCCCGACAGAATGCGCAGATGCTTCTGGGCGAAGTCGAGTTGACCGGCATCGAGCGTACGGGCGGACAGCCCCTCGTAGACGTCGCCGTTAAAAGCGAGCACGGCCTGCTTGGCGTTGGTGGTGTCGAAGCGTGGCGACCATTCGGCGTATCGCGTGACATTGAGCGCGGCGAGCGGGTCGGAGATGCTCATGAGCGAGCCGACCTGCGCGGGGCTCAGTTCGCGCAGCCCCTCGATCAGTTCGGCTGCGTCGTCCACGAACTGAGGCACCGTGTGGGTGCTCACGTGAGGCGGCGTTTCGTAGTCGAGCGATTTGGCCGGCGAGAGAACAATTATCATATGGGGTGCAGCGTTCCTGCTTGATCAAGAAACTATCGAGAAACCGTCATTCTATCCAATGCTTCAAAACGCTGTTGCCACGCCCGCTGACCGGGCCTTAGCCGAGCACCTCGACGCGCTCGCCACACCGCCGCGCGTGGTGCTCGACACCAATGTCTGGATCGATCTGCTGGTGTTCGACGACCCGGTCGCCCGACCGGTGCGCGATGCGCTCATCGAGCGCCGCCTCATCGCACTTATGGCCTCGCGCTGTCGCGACGAACTCGCGATCGTGCTGACTTACCCCCAGTTCGCCGCGCGCGAGATCGACAATGACGCCGCGCTCGACTGGGTCGACGCCCACACCCACCGTATCGTCGTGCCGGAAGACGTTACCCCTGGCGCGCCGCTGCCGCTTTGTCGGGACCGCGACGACCAGAAGTTTCTTGAAGCCGCGCGTGACGGACACGCACACTGGCTCGTGAGCAAGGACAAGGCGGTGCTCAAGCTGCGCAGTCGTGTGGCGCGCCAGTTCGGTTTCCGGATCGTGACGGCCAGTGCATTCACGTCACTCCTGGTCACAGGCCGATGACAGCGTCGCACCAAGGGAAGGCGCCGCCCGCAGGGTTGGCGCGACGGCGTTAGAATGGCGGCCTGATCACTGCATCGTCCCACGTCAACATGAACGCGCCTCACACTGGATCCACCACGCCTGCGCTGGTCGCCCCGCCGCTCGCGTCGCGTCTGCCGAACGTCGGCACCACGATTTTCACCGTCATGTCCGCCCTCGCCGCCGAGAAGCAGGCGGTGAATCTCGGTCAGGGCTTCCCCGATTTCTCGTGCGATCCGAAGATCGTCGACGCCGTCTCGCGCGCCATGCGTGAAGACCATAACCAGTACCCGCCGATGGCTGGCGTGCCGGCACTGCGCCAGGCGATTGCCGAGAAGATCGGCAAGCTCTACGGTCAGCGTTACGACTGGGACACCGAAATTACGGTGACGGCCGGCGCCACGCAGGCGTTGCTCACCGCGATTCTGGCCACGGTGCACCCGGGCGACGAAGTGATCGTGTTCGAACCGACGTATGACAGCTACGTTCCGTCCATCGAACTGGCCGGTGGCAAGCCGGTATTCATCACGCTCGAAGCGCCGGAATTCCGCATCCCGTTCGACAAGCTGGCGGCGGCCATCACGCCGCGCACGCGGCTCATCCTGTTCAACACGCCCCACAACCCGAGCGGCACCGTGTGGCATGAGCGCGATCTTGTGCAATTGTCCGAGATCGTAGCGGGCACCGACATTCTGCTGATCTCCGATGAGGTCTACGAACACATGGTGTACGACGGCAAGCGGCACGAAAGCGTGGCGCGTCACCCGGAACTCGCACGCCGCAGCTTCATCGTGTCGAGCTTCGGCAAGACGTATCACGTCACGGGCTGGAAGGTCGGTTTTGTCGCAGCGCCGGCCGCGCTGTCGGCGGAGTTCCGCAAGGTGCACCAGTTCAACGTGTTCACGGTCAACACGCCGATGCAGGTCGGTCTTGCCGACTATATGCGCGACCCTGCCCCGTATCTGGAGCTCTCGGGGTTCTATCAGAAGAAGCGGGATCTGTTTCGCGAAGGTCTCTCGAACACGCGCTTCAAGCTGCTGCCCTGTGAAGGCACCTACTTCCAGTGCGTGGATTACAGCGCGATCAGCGACATGAGCGAAGCCGACTTCGCACTGTGGCTCACGGGAGAAATCGGCGTTGCGGCCATTCCGGTCTCGGCGTTCTACCACGAGCCACATGAGTCCGGCGTGGTGCGCTTTTGCTTCGCCAAGCAGGACGACACGCTGCGCGAAGCGCTGGCACGCCTGGCGAAGATCTGATTCTCCCGGCCTTGCGCCCCCAGAAAAAACGGCCGCAATCCTCAGGATCGCGGCCGCTTTTCCGTCGCCGGGAACACTTTCCTGCACGTGCTCCCTGAATTCCCCAGTCACCGGCCTAGGGCCAGTTACCCCGCCTTCCTGGCTTGCTGGTAAGCCTTCTGTTCGGCACGCATACGCTGGAACGACTCGCGCTCCGAGAGCCGCTTGCCGTAGGCCTTCCAGTCGATGCCTTCGGCGTTCAGGAAGTCTTCCCCATACACCGCCTGCGTGGCCATGCCGAGAATCGGCAAGTGGATACCGGCAGCGATATCCACCATCGTGAACGTCTCGCCCGCCACGTACGGCGCGAACTTCGCAATGCGCTTGAACGCAACGATATTTCGGCGCAGCAGCTTTTCGGTACGCTCACGTATGTCTTCCGACACGGTGCCGCCGAAGAATGCCTGCTTGTAGACCTCACGCACCACCAGCTCCAGATGCAGCTCGATCATCGTGAGCAATTCGCGCTCCTTGGCCTGGCGCCACGGATCGGCCGAGAACAGGGCCGGGTTGGGATGCGCCACTTCAAGGAAATCGCAAATGACCTGCGACTCGCACAAAAAGCCCTGCTCCGTTTGCAGATACGGCACCTTGCCCAGCGGCGAGCATTGCAGCACCGGTTCGTCCTGACACGGAATGGATTCGGACTCCTCGAAGGGCAAGCCCTTCTCGTACAGCACCACCTTGACCTTGTTGTAGTAGTTGCTGACTGGAAAGCCGTACAGCTTCAACATGATGTCTCCCATGTGAGTGAGCCGGCGCTTGCGATCCGATTGCGCGCGCCGGGTACCGGGAGTGTACAGTTACCACGCAACGATTCGTGAGCGAAATTCAACCCCGAACGTCCCGAATTCCGGTGTCGGATCGACTGCCCACGCACGCTCATGTGATCCATGTGACGCGTCGGGCCGACCGCTGAGCGGAACAAGCGCTGGCAAGGGAGGCAAGATCAGCGACAATAGCCGCAACGTGATTTGGGCATCGGTTTGCATCGCGCGGTCATTCGGGAGGAAATTCATTTCCCGACCGACCGGTCGGACGATAGAATGACGCGTTACGTGGAGGACGCAACGCCGACAGGCTGCGCCCCGCCACAACGGCGACACAACCGCCGTCACAGCCGCCGTCACAGCCGCCGTCACCACAATACCGATCGACGATAATCGACACCAACCTCGAGACATTCCGAATGACCGCATCCTCCCCCTCACCCTCCCAGGCCACCGCCGGCAAAGCCATCGAAGTGCTGGGCATCGTCGGTGCCGGCGCAATGGGCCGTGGCATCGCCCAGATCGCCGCTCAGGCCGGTTTGCAGGTGATGCTGTACGACACCAACGCGAAGGCCGTACAAGCCGCCCTGGACGCGCTGCGCGACACGCTCGACAAGCTCGCTGCGAAGGGCAAGATCGATGCATCGAGCGTCGAGGCGACGATGGGCCGTTTGCAGGCTTGTAACGCGCTGGAAGATCTGGCCGATTGCCAGCTGGTCGTCGAGGCGATCATCGAGAAGCTCGAAATCAAGCGCGACCTGTTCCGCTCGCTCGAAGGCATCGTGGCTGCCGACGCGATCCTGGCCTCCAACACGTCGTCGCTGTCGATTACCGCCATTGCCGCCGCGTGCGAGCGCCCGGAGCGGGTGGCCGGTTATCACTTCTTCAATCCGGTCCCCCTCATGAAGGTGGTCGAAGTCATCGACGGCCTGCGCACGGCGCCGGAAGTCGGCGACGCCCTGCTCGCGCTCGGCCAGCGCATGGGTCACACGGCCGTGCGCTGCAAGGACATGCCTGGCTTCATCGTCAACCACGCCGGTCGCGGCATGAATACCGAGGGTCTGCGCGTTGCCGGCGAAGGCGTCGCCAGCTTCGCCGACATCGACCGCATTCTGCGCGAACAGGCCGGTTTCCGCCTTGGTACGTTCGAGTTGCTCGACCTCACGGCACTCGACGTCTCGCATCCGGTGATGGAATCGATCTATCACCAGTTTTATGAAGAAGCGCGCTTTCGCCCGTCGCCGATCACGGCCGTACGATTCGCCGGAGGACTGCTCGGGCGCAAGGTCGGCGAAGGCTTTTACCGCTATGTCGACGGCAAGCAGCAAGTGCCGCCCGAAGCACCCGCGCCGGATACGCTGCCTGCGAGCGTCTGGGTCAGTCGTGCCGACACGCGCGGTTTTGCCGCTGTGGTCGAGTTGCTTGGTGCGACGGGCGTGACCCTCGAAAATGGCGACAAGCCCTCGGACACGGCGCTCATCGTCGTCACTCCGCTCGGTCTGGATGCTACGACCTGCGCCGTCGAGCAAGGGTTGGATGCCACCCGCACGGTCGCCATCGATACGCTGCTGCCGCTCGCGGGCGCGAAGCGTCACACGATCATGACCACGCCCGTGACCAGCCGCGATGCCCGGGACGCCGCACACGCGCTCTTTGCCCATGGCGGCACGCCGGTGACGGTGATCCGCGACTCGGCCGGTTTCGTCGCGCAGCGCGTGATCGCCACGATCGTGAATATCGGCGCGGACATCGCACAGCAGCGGATTGCAACGCCGGGCGACATCGACCGCGCCGTCACGCTGGGCCTTGGGTATGCTAAAGGCCCGCTGGCGCTGGGCGACGCCGTGGGCGCACGCCAGTTGCTCACGGTATTGCGTAATCTGCAATCGTTCTATGGCGACCCGCGTTATCGTCCGTCGCCGTGGCTCACGCGTCGCGCGCAACTCGGCGTGTCGCTGCTCACCGAAGAACAGTGATCCGGAGACCCGACTGATGGCCGCTGAACTGCTCGCCGAACGCGTCGACCATACCCTGGTGCTGACGCTGTCCAACCCAGGTGCGCGCAACGCGCTGCACCCCGACATGTACGCCGCCGGCGTCGAGGCGCTTGCGACCGCCGAGCGCGACGCGTCCGTGCGCGCCGTGGTACTCACCGGCGCCGACAACTTTTTCTGCGCAGGCGGCAACCTGAACCGCCTGCTGGAGAATCGTCAGAAGGATCCGTCTGTGCAGGCCGCCAGCATCGACGCGCTGGCCGAGTGGATCGAAGCGCTGCGCGCCTGCCCGAAGCCGATCATCGCGGCCGTCGAAGGCGCCGCTGCCGGTGCCGGGTTCTCGCTCGCCCTGGCATGCGACCTGCTCGTTGCGGCCGACAACGCCAAGTTCGTCATGGCGTACGTCAAGGTGGGACTCACGCCCGACGGCGGTGCTTCGTGGTTCCTGTCGCAGGCGCTGCCCCGCCCGCTCGCCACGGAAATCCTGATGGAGGGCAAACCGGTGTCGGCAGCACGTCTGGCCACGGCGGGAGTCGTCAATCGGGTGGTTGCGCCGGGACAGGCGCGTGCCGAAGCGCTGAACTGGGCGACGGATCTGGCGCAACTCTCGCCGAACGCGGTCGGCCGCATCAAGTCGCTCATCGACAGCGGCGCGAGTCAGACGCTCACCTCACAACTCGGTGCCGAGCGCGATAACTTCGTCGCTTCGCTTCACCACGCCGACGGACTGGAAGGCATCAGTGCCTTCCTCGAAAAACGTCCGGCAAAATACACCTGATCGTGTGAAAACACCCGGTGCACACGAACCATTGGCGTGCACCGACCCTCAACTTCCGACGGTCAAAGCCCGGCCGTCAGCGCCCCTTCGTAGACACCCGTCGTCGATATTGGTCGTTGGCATCTGCGACGTTGTGGCCGACAGCCCGGCATCGATCAGGAGAATTTCCGCATGAGTTCCCCCGGCACCTCCGCCCCCAACAGCCATCACCCTGGCGCCGCGTCCGGCGCCGCAACGGGTCCTTTGGCGTTCACCCCGCCAGGGCGCCGACGCATCTACCTGATGCGCCACGGCGACGTGACCTATTTCGACGACAGCGGCAAGCCCATCGACGCCGATACCGTGTCGCTCAACGCGCTGGGGCGCGAACAGGCCACTGCGGCCGGGCGCGCGTTCGCCGCGGAGAATCTGCGCTTCGACCGCGTGATCGTGAGCGGTCTGCCGCGCACGCGCGAGACGGCCGAGCGCGTGCTGGCCGAGACCGGACAACGCGTCGACATCGAGACGTGGACATGCTGGCAGGAAATCCGTGCCGGAAGCATCTCCGAGCTGCCACCGGCCGACCTGGCGCAGGCGTTTCTCGGTGCGTTCGACGGTCTGGTGCCGGAAGCCACCCGCTTTTTGAACGGCGAATCGGTGCGCGAGTTGCTCGACCGCGTGATTCCGCCACTGGCCGAACTGCGCGCCGACACATCGTGGGATACCGTGCTGCTCGTGTTGCACGGCGGCGTCAATCGCGCGATCCTCTCGCATGCCCTGCATCCGCAAGGGCGCCTTTTCCTCGGCCAGTTGGCGCAGGCGCCGGCATGCATCAATGCGCTGGACGTGGGCGACAAGCCGAACGACTGGGTGGTGCGCCTCACGAACTTTGCACCGCCGCAGCCGTTGCATGTCGGCAATCGGCTCACCGTCATGGAAAAGATCTTTGCGTCGTTTGTGCGCTCACGGCTGCCGCGCTGAGACGGCACACGCCCGCTCAGCAGCGCACATGGCACATTGAGAGACCTGTAGCACCCCACGCATCAGAACGCATATTCTGACGCATCAGTCTGGATCAACGCAGCACCGGAAATGCAGGAGACAGCATGGCCGAGGAGCTTGGACAGGACTTTTCCGCGTTTGCAGGCGAGCGCGCATTGGGTACACGCCTGCCCTTCGATGCCGAGGCGCTCGAGCGCTGGCTCGCCTCGCACATCGAGGGATTCGCCGGGCCGCTTGCCATCACGCAGTTCAATGGCGGCCAATCCAATCCCACCTATCGCCTGACGACGCCCGCTGCCGCATACGTGCTTCGCACCAAGCCGGCGCCTGCGGCAAAACTGCTACCGTCGGCGCATGCCATCGAGCGCGAGTATCGCGTCATGCACGCGCTGGCCGCCACCGATGTCCCCGTCGCCCGAATGCGCGCGCTTTGCGAGGACGAAGGCGTGATCGGACTCGCGTTCTACGTCATGGATTTCGTGGAAGGACGCGTGTTGTGGGACCCGTCGCTGCCCGGCATGACGCCGCTCGAACGCAGCGCCATCTACGACGAAATGAATCGCGTCATTGCGGCGCTGCACCGGGTCGACTATCGTGCGATCGGTCTCGAGTCGTACGGGAAGCCGGGTGACTACATGGCACGCCAGATTGCGCGGTGGAGCAAGCAGTACCGCGCCTCGGAGACAGTGCCCATCGACGCCATGGACCGTCTCATCGAGTGGTTGCCGGCGCACCTGCCGCCCCATTCGCCCCATACGCCCGAAGCGCCGGAGCGCACAACCATCGTGCACGGCGACTTCCGCCTCGACAACCTGATCTTCCATCCAAGCGAGCCGCGCGTGCTTGCCGTGCTCGACTGGGAACTCTCTACCCTGGGCGATCCGCTGGCCGACTTCAGCTATCACTGCATGGCGTGGCATGTGAGCCCGGGCGTGTTCCGTGGCATCGCGGGCCTCGACTGGCCCTCGCTCGGCATCCCCCTGGAAGATGTCTATATCCGCCGCTACAGCGAGCGCACAGGCATCGCGCCGCCGGCGCAGTGGCATTTCTATCTGGCCTACAACATGTTTCGCATCGCGGCGATTCTGCAAGGCATCATGAAGCGCGTGAGCGACGGCACCGCCGCGAGTGAGCAAGCGATGGACGCCGGCCGACGCGCACGCCCGATGGCGGAACTGGCATGGACTTACGCGCAACGCGCAGAACGCCTGGAAGGCTCGGATCATTCGGAACGCTCATAAACAGTGCCAGTGCACGGCAGCCGCACTTCATTGAACGCACCTCATTGAACGCACTTCATTGAACGCACATCGGCGAACCCACCTCATCGAACGGAGACACCATGGATTTCAGCTACAGCCCGAAAGTCGAAGCGCTGCGTGAGCGTCTCTCGGCGTTCTTCGATGCGCACATCTTTCCGAACGAGCAGCGTTATCTCGAAGAAATCGAAGTCGCCCGCCGCCGTGGCGACGCGTGGCAGCCCTCCCAGGTGATCGAGCGTCTCAAACCGCTCGCACAGCAGGCGGGCCTGTGGAATCTGTTCCTGCCGGACTCGGGCCGCGGCGCAGGCCTCACCAACGTCGAATACGCGCCTTTGTGCGAGATCATGGGACAGGTGCCCTGGGCGCCGGAAGTGTTCAACTGCAATGCGCCCGACACCGGCAACATGGAGACCCTGGAGCGCTACGCCACCGATGCGCAAAAGGCGCAATGGCTCGAACCCCTGCTGCGCGGCGAGATCCGCTCCGCGTTTCTGATGACGGAGCCGGACGTGGCGTCGAGCGATGCCACCAACGTGCAATGCAGCATCCGTCGCGACGGCGACGATTATGTCGTCAACGGTCGCAAATGGTGGTCGACGGGCGCGGGCGATCCGCGCTGCGCGCTATACATCGTGATGGGCAAGACAGACCCCGATGCGCCGAAACACGCCCAGCAGTCGATGATTCTGATCCCCGCCGACGCCAGGGGCGTCTCGCGCGTTCGCCCACTCACCGTCTTCGGCTACGACGACGCCCCGCACGGCCACATGGAAATCGTGCTCGACGACGTGCGCGTGCCTGCGACCAACATGCTGCTCGGCGAGGGCCGTGGCTTCGAAATCGCGCAGGGTCGGCTTGGCCCCGGTCGAATCCATCACTGCATGCGCCTCATCGGGCTGGCCGAGCGCGCGCTGTCGCTGATGTGCCAGCGCACGCTCTCACGCGTGGCGTTCGGCAAGCCCATTGCGGCTCAGGGCGTCACGCGCGAGCGCATCGGCGAGGCGCGGTGTCTGATCGAGCAGGCGCGCCTGCTCACGCTCAAGGCGGCGTACATGATGGATACGGTCGGCAACAAGGCGGCACGCGCCGAAATTGCGATGATCAAGGTGGTCGCCCCGAACATGGCGTGCCAGGTGATCGACTGGGCGATGCAGGCGCACGGCGCGGCGGGTCTGTCCGGCGATTTCCCGCTGGCATATGCCTATGCCAGCGCCCGGACCTTGCGCTTCGCCGACGGGCCGGACGAGGTCCATCGCAATGCCATTGCGAAGCTGGAACTGGCGAAATACCCGGTGGAGGAGGCGATTCACGCGCCGGATCGGCCCTAGATCGGCCCTGGATCAAGCCCTCGATAGGTGCAAAGTGGACGTCCGACCCCATGGCCGGCAGGGAAAAACGTTCTGTGGTGTAATTTCCGGGCAGTTTTTCCGGTAACTTTCCCGGCAGCGCTGTCTGCCGACCGATGCATCCACGAGGATCCACGAGGAGCCGCAATTGATTCAGGTCTATTCCTGGGCCACGCCCAACGGCCACAAGGTCCACATCATGCTCGAAGAGTGTGGACTCGCATACCACGCCCATGCCGTCGATATCGGCGCGGGCGATCAGTTCAAGGACGAATTTCTCGCCATCTCGCCGAACAACAAGATTCCCGCCATCGTTGACGAAGACGGCCCCGATGGCAAGCCGATTTCCCTGTTCGAATCGGGGGCGATTCTGCTGTACCTGGCGGGCAAGACCGGCCGTTTCCTCCCGGAAGACGTGCGCGGCAAGTATGAAACGCTGCAATGGCTGATGTTCCAGATGGGCGGGGTCGGGCCGATGCTCGGTCAGGCGCACCACTTCCGGATCTACGCGCCCGAGAAGATCGATTACGCGATCAAGCGCTACACCAACGAGGCGCGACGTCTGTATGGCGTGCTCGACAAGCGACTTGGCGACCATCCGTATGTCGCCGGCGACATGTACACGGTGGCCGACATCGCCATCTGGCCATGGCTGCGTTCGTGGAAGAACCAGGGGGTCGAGCTTTCGGACTTTCCGAACGTACAGAAGTGGTTCGAGGCGATCGAGGTGCGTCCGGCGGTCCAGCGCGGCATCAAGGTGCTCGCCGACGCCCGCAAGCCGTTGCAGGACGACAAGGCGCGCGAAATGCTGTTCGGCGCCACGCAGTACGCGCGGCGCTGATTCGGCGTACCGCAGGGCAGTCGCCATGGCGGCGGCCCTGCGGCGATGTACTGCGCAAAGTGGTTTACACTTCGAAACAAAGTGCGGTATCGCCACAGACCGTGCGGTGCTAATCTAGGCGCATTCTCCGACGCGGCGCAACGCCGCCGTCACCTTGCAGTTCGCAGTCCCTCGCCGCTGGCCATTGGAAGATCCGGGAGATCCACATATGTCAGGCAAGTTCGAACTCAAGCGCAGCCCCAACGGTGAATTTCACTTTTACCTGCTGGGCGAGAGCGGCCACACCATCCTCTCCTCCGAGAGTTACAAAGCGCGCGCCTCCGCGCAGAACGGCATCGAATCCGTTCGGAAGAACTCCGCCGAGGATCACCGTTTCGAGCGCAAGACCTCGACATCGGGGCGGCCTTACTTCGTGCTCAAGGCTCGCAACGGCGAGATCATCGGACAAAGCCAGATGTTCTCCAACGCGGAACAGATGGAAGACGGCATCAAGCAAGTCAAGCACGACGCGCCGTCGGCATCGGTTAGCGATTTGTCGCACTGACGCCCCGTGTTGGCGTGCCGCAGTCATACCGGATGTCGCCAGCGAGATGGTCGACAACGCGGCATGGAAAGTGGCCTGCGCTGCGCCGTTGCGAGAGCGAGGCCACCTTCGCTAGCTTGTCGGTCGATGATAAGCGCTCCGCTCACTGCGACGTACTCACCGGCGTCCACGGGACTCTCTTCCACACTTCTTGCGGCGACGGCGTACCCGGCGTGCAGGGATGCATTTCCACATACGTCGGGGAACTGAAGGCACATAACAGACCGCCGAGCGTGAGTCGACCTGTCGCCTCGTCGAAACTCAAGGGCGCCGCCACAGCGTCAGTCGGCGTTTGCTTGACATTGGCAACCATCTTGCGATGAGCTATCCCAACGCCGATGAAAGGCGTAAATGCCTTGGTCCGCGGTATCCACTGCGCGTAGTACACCGGCACTTCCGTGAGGGTGCCGTAAAACGCCTGCATCGGTCGATCGTAAGCGGAGTCGCACCACTGCACCCCGAGACTTTGCGTGCCGCCATAGTGCGAATTCAGTCCGAGGCAGACCGGATGCCCGGGCAAATCCACGACTGACGATTCAAACGCGAACGGCCCGTCCGGCAATAGCGCCCCCACCTTGACGCACGACACCGCGCCCTGCAACTGACTGCTGCCTCGCCAGCCGTCTGCCACCAGGTAGGGTTTGCCGTTGCCGTCAAGCAATCGCGTACCCACCGCCTTATGCTGCGAGAGTTCGACTCGCGTTGCCCCGATATCGCCGGTCGACGTGTCTTGAAACGACACCACATAAGCCGCGTACGACTCGTTGTACCCACAGTCAGGATTATTCTGGATCTCGACCCACATCCCTTCGTGGGCGCCGGTGATCTTGAAGAAGTAGTATTCGTCGTTCACGCAACCTGACGAGTCGTTCCTGAAGTTGATCTTCTGACCGTCGTACAAGCTGAACGAGCACGGCTTGTCGTTATCCTTCTGTCGCATCTCGATCAACGGCAACGCATGGTCGTGCTTCGGCATCGCGCCTGTCGATGGTGGCACGGCGACTGCGCTTGCCTGCGTGTCAGCCGCCCCTGCCGCCCCACCCGCCCCGCTCGTCATCGTATCGGCCGTGAAGGCGACACTCCGATACCCCATCAACAGGCAGATGAGCAGCGTCTGGACTACCCGCCGGCCGTGAAACGAATCGTTCCGTCGAACTGTGCGCATGACGTACCTCCCGCATACCTTCTGGTTAACATGGCGAACGCCGCCCTCTCGTCGCACCGCAAACTTCGATCCCTCACTTCCTGTTCCGTGCGCTCATGCCTCAACGGTTGCGCACCTCGAACGACACGTTGAACCCGTCCTGTCGTCCCTCGTCATGAAACCCGACCTGATAGCGGATCATCAAACGCGAACCGTGCTTCAAGACACCCAGCCACGACGACGGAATCAGTACATCGATTCCCTGTTGCGCCTCCGTCGCCGTAATCGGAAGTCCATCCCGCATCGCGCACACATAACTCTCGCCCGGCCTGTCTTCATGCTCGCCCTCGGCCCAAAACCACAATCGTTGTCGCTCGAACGCGAGACGCCACGGCTGAAGCTGCACCCGCGCGCCATTCGGCAACTTGTCCGGCTCGATGTAATCGTTACCGGCAAGGTCCGGCAATTGCGGCACCGGCATATTGTTCGGCATGAACCGCAACACGCTCAGCAAGAAGGCCGGACTCGTCTGATCGGCGCCGCTGCGTGACACCGTATAGCGCACGTCGCACGCCGGCGCGCCGACATTGGCCGCAACCACGGCGGGCGCGATCGCGAACTCGAGGAAGTCCGGCTGCGGTGCCGGGACTGTCTCGAAGGCCGTATCGATCGTGCCGTCGCCCGGGGTGCCATCCCAGTGAACCTGCACGCGGTGTCCGGCCGTCATGCCCTGATAACGCACCTGCACCTTGGCACCTTGCAGCGCGAGCATCGGATTGAGATTGCCGTCGCCCCCATGCTCGACCTGCGGCGGTATCAGCGTCAGCGAGGGGGTGAGATCGACCAGAATCATCTTCTGCGCAGACAGCCCGATCACCGTGCCGTCCGGCGCCTCGCATCGATACGTGAATGCATACTCGCCGGAGGTGAGGCCGCGCAGCACATCGCCCGGGAAGTTCACGACGATTTCCGCTCCGACGTCGTTATCGGTCAGCGGGCGTGTCATCGACGCGATATCTGCGCCATTGATCGAGCAGAACAACATGTCGTCAGGTTCAGTGAACGGCGGGTACATCTGCGTGCTCGCCGACAATACGTCGCCGTGGGCGGCCAGGTATTCTTCCGTGACGCCATTCGCGTCGACCTCGACATCGACCTTGAAGGCAAGGTAGGGGACCGCCCGATCGGGGGACTTCCGCAGGTTGCCGACTCTCATTTCGCTGCCTCCGCTTAAAGCCATGTGTCTTCGACATCATCGAAGTGAACCTGCCTGTTCTGCGCATGCACCTGCTCACGATCATAGGAGCGCATGCGCAGACTCAGCGATGGCGAACTGCGCTGGCTCAGCGCGGAATTCGGACGACTGGAGAGTTCCGACATGGTGCGTGCCGCGATACCCGCGATATGGCCTGCAGATCTGACCGCCATGACGGTGGCGGTGCCGTGAGGCACGACCGGGCGCGTCGGCGTCGATGCCCGGCTTCCGCTACTCGACGATGCGTTCGATCTCCCACCAAGCGATGTCGATTCGCTACCGATCCTCTTATTCAGCATGCTCGTGCTGGAAGGCGGGCGGGACTCAGGCGCGGTACTGAGCGTGCTGCGGGCGCCGCCCGTGCCTCTCCCACCGACAGGACCTATCGGCGTGTTCGTCGCGTCGTCTGCCAGTTCGAATAGCGAATCGCTGTTTGTCAGGCTGCCTCGCGTGCCAGTCGTGCCGACGTTCGCTGCACGTGCGGCCATGCGTGCATTTGCGACAGCGAATCCCAAGCCTGCCCCAATGTCGATTGCGCCGAGGACAGTGGCGGTAAAGCTCAGTGCGCCGGAGAGATTGTCGTTACCGGTTGCCGCCGCGATCGAGTTCGCTGCCGAAACGCCGATGATGGTCGTATTGATGCTGACCGTACTAATAAATGACATCTGTGCCACTGTGCTCAGCATGCCGAAGTTGGCCGACATCGTCGCGATCGAAATGCCTGTCGTCACCGCCGATGCCGCCGACACGCCGGTCGTCGCAGCCGCCGTGACGCCCACCGCCGCCACCCCCGCCGTCACCGACGCCCCGGCCCCGGTTCCCGCCGCCGCGATCGCCCCGCTCACCGGCGTCATAATCCCCGCCGAGAATACGGCCAACGCGACCGCGATGGTACTGGTCACCGCGGTAACCAATCCTCCGAGCCATCCCGGAATATGCCCCGTCGGATCGATGGAGTTCAGAGGGTCGACACGTGCGTAGGCGTTCAGACCACCGCCGTCGAACGGAACGTAGGTGTCAGGCACCAGAAAGCGACCCAGCACGGGGGAATACAACCGCGCATTGCCCAGCCAGATCCCCTGCGTCGCCGGATCGACCATTTCGCCGTCCTGACCGGGAACACTGTCAGGTACGTCCGCCCGGCGATAGCCGCTCGGTGAATAGGCGATACCGCGCGTCGCATCGCCGCTCGCATGCACTTCGAGCACGCTCGACTTCCGATCAACGGTGTACGCGAGCAATTGTCCCGACGAATCGAGAGTCCCCGCCGCGCCATCGAGATAACTGCGCGAGAGCGTGCCCTGCACTTCCACGGCCAACTTGTTGCGACGGAAGATCCGATGACGCGTCGGCTGGCCCGACCGCATGACGAGCGCCTGCTCATCGAGCGCGTTGTAACCGTACTCGGTCGGTGTCTGTCCGCTTCGCTGCACGGACGTCATCTGATCCTGCTCGTTGTACGTGTACGTGTTGCCCAGCCCGTCGTTGGTCACGCGTCCCGCCGCATCGTAGCCGAGCGTGAATCGTCCGTTTGCCGCGCCGTACCCGGTCCGCTCGAATGCGGTGAGTTGCGTAGGATCGTCATCGTTTTCGTAGTGGTAAGTCACTGTGGCAGGGGTACCCACGCCGTCGTGCCACGTCAGAATTTCGGCTATGTTGTCGAACGCGTCGTGCACCCATTGCTGCACGGAGATTCGTTTCGAAGGATCGTGAGGGTCCGGCGGGCTTTCCGTCCCTGTTGTGTAATAGGTATCGAGCCGATCGCGCCGGTCGTACGCCATCGACTCCTGCAACCGCTGTACGCCGCCTTCCACACGCGTACGGCTCACCAGCAAGTCGAGATCGTTGTAGCCCTGCGTCAACACCAGTGGCGTCCGGCCTGGCGCGACCGTTTCGCGTCGTATCTCGCGCCCGAAGTCGTCGTATCCGAATGTCGTCGTCAGGCGTAATGCGCCGCCCTGCCACAGGATCTGTCCGTCCAGCCGGCCAAGCGAGTCCCACGAATAGGTGAGCACGGCGTCGCCGCAGGTGTACTCCATTAACTGCCCGGTGTCGGGATCGTATCGATAGCGGTGCATCTGGCCCGCGGCATCCTCATACGATGCGGGCAGACCGAGCAATGTCCATTCGTGCACCGAGCGGTGCTCACCGGCATCATCCGTCCAGGTCTCGATGTGCGCGGCACCGCTGGTGTAGCGCTCACAATGATACGTCGCACTGGCCATCGAGCCGCCCGCCTGCGTCGCCGTCAGAAGCTGCCCCGTGTGCGGGTCATGCTCGTACGTGGTCTGCACAGGACCGGAGACGCGTTGTTGCGGCACCTCCGCCAACGAGGGATTGAGTGCAAAGGTCACCACCTGCCCCGCGGCGTTCGTCTGTTGGACCGGATGCTTGCGGTCGAGCTCGAACGACCACGTCGTGGTACGCCCGCCCACCGTCTGGTCGGTCACACGCATCAGACCATCGAACGTACGCTTCCCTAATTCGGTGCCGTTCACGTTCACTTGTGCAATACCGGCGTCAAGCGAATGGGCGGCGTAGGCATAGTCGAATGTATCGCCATTAGCGAGATCGACGTGGCTCGTGCGGTCCGCGAAATCGTACGTGTACGTGGTCTCGCGGCGTGACGTATCGACTGCGCTCACGCGCCGCCCCAAACCGTCATAGGCGTAAGTCCATTGACTTACCAGCCGGCCTGCCGTGTCGGTACGGGTCTCACGTTCTATTTCGGCGAAGCGGTTGTAGGTGCGCGACGTCACCCCCGAGCACTTGCCGCCGCCTTCGAGCCAATGCGTCGCCACTTGCGTCACCGCATTCCACTCGTCATGTTCTGTCACGCCGTCCGGTCTCACCACCGCGTGACAGCGCCCCCACCCGTCGTATGCGAACCGCATCGTGCGCACGAGCGTCGTGTCGCAGATGCGGTCCGTCATCGTGCTCTTGACTTTGCGACCCCGCGCGTCGAAATCATGCCTTGTCAATTCCAGCGTTTCACCATCGGCCACGTCAGGGGTGCTACGGGTCAGACGTACGTTCAGTCCCGTGCCGTCGAAGTAGGCGGTCTCGACGATCCCCGAATCCCGTGTCGTCTGCTGCGTCGTCGAACCACCGGGTGCGCTCGGGAACGTGTAGCCATAGCGCAGCGTGGTGGTGTAGGCCGCGTCCTCCGAGGTGGGCGTCGTCGATTCTTCGACCAACCGGCCCAGCATGTCGTATCGCGATGTGACGACCTCGTCCGTGCTCTGCACGAGCGTGTCCAATCCGGTGTGGATCGAGGTGTGCGTCACGGTCGCACTTTCGGTGTCGTCGAAATCGGTATGCTGGTGCGTCGTCGTCACGAGATCCGTCGCCGTCTTCGCATAGGAGAAATCGATCGTGGTGGTGTGCCCGCCCAAGGTCTGGGCGCGCCACATGACGCGACCATGCAACAGCGTCGATGTCGGCCGGTTGAAGTAAGCGATCGCGACCTTGTCGAACGTCACACCGTCTGCCAGTTGCGACTGCTCCGAGAGGGCCAGAAAGTCGGCGGCGCCGGAGACCAGCGATGGATAGCGCTCATAGCGAAATCGCTGCATCCGTGTAGGTGCGACCGCCGTGGGCTTCATGCCGGGGCTGCGCGGTGTGGCGTCCCCCGGCAGCATCGTATGCGCCTTGACCGTGCGTGGCGTCTTCCACACGGGATCGGCAGGACAGCCGTCCTCGCCCGCCGGATCGTAATAGTCGGTCGTCTGGCGGACGCCGTCCGGCATGACGACCTCGATCGGATTGCCCCACGCGTCATACCGATGCGTCGTCATCTCCGAGCGCGACACCCCAGCGCGGCGCCACCGCACCGTCTGTTGTCGCGGCAATTGCACAATGGCCGGCTGCTGGTCGTATGGCTTGCCCGTTTCATCGTGATAGACATTCAGTTGCGTGTATTCGCAGCCGTCCTCTTCGCGCCGTTCCTCCATGAGCAGGTGAAAACGGTTGAACTCGCGGTACACCGTCGCCAACACCACAGGCTCGGCGCCGCTTTCATCGATCTGCGATTCGACGCACGAATAGCGATAATCGGAAGTGACTTTATAGAGCGCATCGGTGGCGTCTTCCCAGTCGACGCCGGCGTCGTACCCCAGAAAATTTTCTGTCGAGTAGGTGTACGTCGTGACTCGCGCAGGCTGACCGGCCCCCGGCTCCATCACATAGCGGGTGACGTACGGGAGATAAGACGGCGGCGTGCCAGGCGCTTCGTTCGAGCGCGCCGGAAAGCGATGGCCAGCTTCTTCGTAGGCCATGCGTTCCACACTACCGGTGGGCGACGTGACCTCCGAAATGAACGCGAGATCGGCGTTGGTGTATCGCTCGTATTTGAACGTCCAGCCGGGTTTGCCGGACAACGGCAAACGGACCGCCGTCACGAGGTGGTCGCTAAGCGCCATCTCGTAGACAACCGGCACCGGGCCCGCCACCGTGATGGCGACCGCCTGCGGCGTACGCACGACACGCAGCAATTCGCCGCGCTCCTGATCGCTCATCGCAGCGAGCGACGGTTCCCCCTCGAAAGCCTGCCAGGTCAGAAAAACCGACCGCCCCTGCGGTGACACGATTTCCACCGGCACCCACGGGGTAAGCGGCTCGGAAGGCTGAAAGGGCTCCAGAATCTCGCGTTGGCCGGACCGATAGGTCACGACCACTCTCGTGGCGAACTTCTCCACCATGACGCTGGGCAACTTTTGGTCCGGCAATGTGATGCTCGCATCGGTCAGCAGCGCAAGATGCGTCTCGCCGTCAGACAATCGCAAACGCCGGGCAGCCGGTTGCAGTTGCGAGAGGCCCCAGTTCCAGCCGCGGCCAAGCCCCGCGTCCACGTTCTGCATTGGATCGAAGCTGAGCGCGAGCTTCAAGTCCGGTCCGGCCAACGCATTCATGGCCATGACCGGCAACGCAACGCGCACGGTATACGTACCCGTGCGCGGATCGACGCCTTTCTCGAGGAAGCTGAGAAAACTCTGTGCCCCGGAATACAGCGAATTCCGGTCGGCTTGTGCGGGTTGCGGGACCGGCTCGCCCATACCGAACTCCTTGCGACTTCAACCTGTTGGCATACGATGCAGCCCCGGACCCAGTTGCGCGATTCGCCGTGCACGTGCACCGTCGGATCTTCGTCAGGCTTGCGTCAATGTCATTTCATCGAGAGATGTGGCGATATTTACGCGCACGCGATGCGTCGTTCCGTACTGATCGCGCAAGATGTAGACACTCCCTTGCATGTTCACGCCGCCCGCATACGGGAGGCCGCCAACGCGCGAGACGAACGCCACCGATGCGCAGCCGTGCCTTGAATAATTGTTGGTCGCCGGCCGATAGTCGCCCATGGACGACTCGTGCGAGTAGACGAAACGTTGCTGCGGGGTTTGCGTGTCAGGTGGCGGCGCATAGCCGCAGAACGCGCCCGTGGAGGAGTTGGGTGACAACCATCGGAACGTGCTGGCCCAACTCTGTGGGGCGACGGTGATCGTGCGGATGCCGTATCGCTTGCCGTTGTCCGTCATACCAAGGTGATAGACGGTGACCTTGATGGTGGATCCAACCTCGAACTTGTCGGGGTTGTCCCATTCCATATGCCATGCGGAAAAACTCGGCATTGGGTACTGCGACGAAACAATCTCGACTTCCCCTTTGCTACCTTCAGTATCCATGGAGTACACATCCCCGCCGGCGTCCAGCGTGATGCGCGCGCCGAATTTCCGCCGAGTACCGGCGAAATCGGCTGTCTGAACGTACTGATGGAACACCTCCTGGACCCTTGCCTTCGTATCGGGCGCCAGCGTTGGGGGTGTCGCCCCTGATGGGTAGAAGTCGTAGGCATTCTTCTGCGTGGATGCCCCCCAGGCAGCAGGCACAGGCACCGAAGAATCGACCACAGGAATCGTCTGCCGACTATCGGCATCGCACAGTCGCAGACTGTCGCGCTCGTCTTTCGTCAGCGTGCTGTCGGCCGCGATGATGATCGTGATCCGCGCCTGGCTCAGACCATTGTTGTAGACAAACTCCGAACCGGACGAAATCTCCAGTGTGAATTCACTGATCGTCATCGCCCGCTTGCTCGCATTCATCTCAATCTCCGTCCGAGACATGTGAGATGAATATTAGGAGCGACGATAACCCGGCGCACCTGTCAACCTTGACAGGCGATGGGCGTATTGCGGGACACAGAGAATTGCGAAAGCGGGAACAGCGGGATTTACACGGACATCGAAACGCGCGAGGCACCTGGCAAAGCGGCGACACCGTGTCGCCGCCTGTCGGCTATGTCGCTCACACCGCCCGCTTCAGATACAACCCGGTGCCCCGGAAACGGCAGACTTCTTCACCGTGCTGATTTGTCGCCGTCCACAGTTGACGCACGATGCCGCGATCCGGACGGCTCTTCGAGGCGCGCACTTCGAGCGTGCTGCTCGTCACGTTGAGGGTGTCGCCGGGACGCACCGGCTTGAGCCATTCGATCTGCTCGACCCCGGGAGACCCCATGCTCGACGAGCGCGACAGCAACTTGTCGACGTTCATGCGCATCATGATGCTGCACGTATGCCATCCACTGGCCACCAGCCCGCCGAAGTGCGACTCGCGCCCGGCGGCTTCGTCGACGTGAAAGGGCTGCGGATCGAACTGCCGCGCGAAGTGCACGATTTCGTCTGCCGTGAACGTGTATTCGCCGAGATCGAAGGTGTCCCCGACAGCGAAGTCTTCAAAGTAGTACTCAAGCGTTGCCATCCCAACCTCCCGGTGTGCGAGTGATCGATGTGCATAGCGCGATCGGCGTCGGCATGCATCAGATGAGCATTATGCATGACGCGACTCGGCCGTCGAGTCCCCAGGGCGGGGCACGCCGCAATCGCTATTGCAGCGTTTCCTTCACGCCATCGGGCAGCGGCAGCGACATGATGTCGATGCCCTCCTCCGCAAGCGCCTCGGCCTCTTCACGCGACGTCGTACCGCGGATATTGCGCTCCGGGGCTTCCTGATAGTGAATCTTGCGAGCCTCTTCGGCGAAGTTACTGCCAACGTCTTCGGTGTTGGCGATGACATGCCGTATCGCCTTCATCCATAGCGTCTGCAACTGACGCTGTGCCTGGGCGACTTCGGGCGATGGCGCATCGGCACGCGCCGGACCGTTGCCTGACGTCGGCGCCGGTGCTTCCGTGCGGGAGGTCGCCCCCGACAGATTCAACCGGGGGGCAGACGGCGTGCGCACGATGGCCGTATCGCCGCACACCGGGCAGCTCACGAGCCCCCGCGCCTGCTGCGAGAGGTAATCGTCCTCCGAGCCGAACCAGCCCTCGAAGGTGTGCTCATGGGCACAACGCAGATCAAAAACCTTCATGATGCAACGTAGATGTCCTCACCCCGGCCAGCGCCGGGGTCGGGGATCGAAAAATGACCGTATGACGGGAAATCAGCGCAACGGCGAACGTTCACCGGGCTGCCAGACTCCCGATAATATCTTCTCCAGCCAAAACGCGCCGATGATCGTCTTAACGTCCGTGATCCGCCCGTCTCGCACCCACTGAATCAGCTCCGTCGCGGGCATCTTGAAGACATCGAGAAATTCCCCCTCGTCCAGACGCTGCTCGCCCTTCGTCAGATCGCGCGCGAGCCAGATATCGATGAACTCCGTCGAATAGGAAATCACCGGGTGAATCCGCGTGAGATAGTCCCACCGCTTGGCCATGTAGCCGGTCTCTTCGAGCAGTTCGCGCTGCCCGCACACCAGTCCGCCCTCCGCCTCGTCGAGCTTGCCGGCCGGCAACTCCGTCATCACGCGCTGAAGCGGATAACGATACTGACGCTCCATGAGCACCTGTCCGTCTTCGAAAAGCGGAATGACCATGACCGCGCCCGGATGCGTCGTGTACTCGCGCACCGCCGTCTTGCCGTCGGGCAGGCGCACACGATCGCGCTTGATGGTCAGGAATGCGCCTTCATAGACCGTATCGCTCTCGATACCCGTCTCGATCAGGTGCAGATCGTCGTTCTGAGGTTGGGTCATAAGCCCTCCACGACTGAAAATTGGCGAACCCAAAATACAAAACGCCGCCCTCGGGGCGGCGTCTTGCGAAGCATCCATCTCACGCGGCAGCCGCCGGTCGATGACGCCACAAATACCGGTAGACAAAGCCCGGAAACGCGAACACGACGAACAGGCTTGCGGTCACGGCATAGAATTCCCAACCCTGCGAGAACACGTTGCCGATGCCCGACTCGATCAGATAGCCCAGCGCCCCCACAACGAAGTACGCCACCACCATCTCGATCAGACGCAGCCACAATGGCTTGACCGCCGTCTTGCGCGGGAGAAAGCCGAACAGCCGCTGGTTCACGAACGGCAGGTTCGCACCCAGCACGGCCAGCAGAATCACCAGCGTTCCTCCTGCCGACATGCCCATCGTTCGACTCCCTCTTCCGTATTTGCGAATTGCGCCAGGCCGGACGAATCAGCTCGCCAGCGTCAGCTTGATCGTACGCAGGCACCAGTCCATCAGCGAGCCCGGCATCAGGCCCAGATAGAGCATGGCCAGACCGTTGAGCGACAGGACGAAGCGCATGGCGCCGCCGCCTTGCAGCGCGTTGGTGTCTTCGGCCTTGTCGAAGTACATCAGCTTCACGACACGCAGGTAGTAGAACGCACCGATCAGCGAAGCGATCACCGCCACCACCGCCAGCCACACCATACCGGCGTTCACCACCGCTTGGAGCACGGCCAGCTTGGCGTAGAACCCTGCGAGCGGCGGAATGCCGGCCAGCGAGAACATCAGCATCAGCATGACGAACGCGAACCACGGGCTACGCTGGTTCAGACCCTTCAGGTCCGAGAGGTTCTCGGCCTCGAAGCCCTGACGCGAGAGCAGCAGCACGATACCGAACGTGCCCAGCGTGGTCAGCAGGTAGATCACGCTGTAGAACAGCGACGAGCCGTAGGCGTCGGCGATACCGTCGATCTTGCCGCCCACCACGCCCGAGAGCATGCCCAGCAGCACGAAGCCCATGTGCGAGATCGTCGAGTAAGCCAGCAGACGCTTAACGTTGGTCTGCACGATGGCCGTCAGGTTACCGATCACCAGCGAGAGCACCGCCAGAATGATCAGCATCTGTTGCCAGTCGATCGCCAGCGGCAGCATGCCTTCGACGAGCAAGCGCAGCAGCAGTGCAAAGGCACCCAGCTTCGGTGCGCCACCGATGAGCAGCGTCACCGGGGTCGGTGCGCCCTGATAGACGTCCGGCACCCACATGTGGAACGGCGCGGCCCCCAGCTTGAACGCCAGACCGGCCACCACGAACACCACGCCGAACACCAGCACGATCTTGTTCACGGCGCCCGAAGCGATCACTTCGAAGACCTTGGCGAGTTCGAGCGAACCGGTCGCACCGTACATCATCGACATACCGTACAGCAGGAAGCCCGAAGCGAGCGCGCCCAGCACGTAGTACTTCATGGCCGACTCGGTCGCGTTCGTCGAGTCACGCCACACCGCAGCCAGGGCGTACAGCGACAGCGACATCAGCTCCAGACCCAGATAGAGCGTCAGGAAGCTGTTGCCGGAGATCATCACCGACAGGCCGAGCAGCGAGAACAGACTGAGGACGTAGAAGTCACCCCGGGCGAGCCCGCGCGCTTCCAGATACTTCTGGCCGTAGATGAACGTGACGAACGTTGCCAGACCACCGAAGGCCTTGAGCAGGTTCGACATCGGGTCGGCGATGAACACGTTACCGAACAGGTAATGCGACGTCGGGTCCCCGGCGTTGCACGCCCACAGAACGGAAACGACAGCGGACGTGATGAGCGCCAGCACGTAGTTGAGCTTGCGCGTCTGGCCGAGGAACGCGTCGCACATCATGATCACGAGGATCATGAGCAGCAGAATGGCCTCCGGCAACGCAGGCAGCAGATTAATGTTTTGCATGATCTAGATGTCCTCCCCGATTACGGCAGCTTGGTCTGCGCCACGTGGGCGAGGAGGTTAACCACGGAGGTGTGCATCAGGTCCGTAAAGGGCTTCGGATAGATACCCATGAACAGCGTGAGCGCTGCGAGCACGGCCAGCATGAAGAACTCACGCTTGTTGATATCGACCAGTTCGCGCACGTGATCGTTGGCGATCGCGCCGAAAATCACACGCTTGTACATCCACAGCGAATACGCAGCACCGGTGATCAGCGAGGTCGCAGCCAGCAGGCCCACCCAGAAGTTCAGCTTCACGGCACCGAGAATCACCAGGAATTCGCCCACGAAACCCGACGTTGCCGGCAGACCGCTGTTGGCCATCGCGAACAGCATGAGGAATGCGGCGAACTTCGGCATCGTGTTCACGACACCACCGTAGTCGGCGATGTTGCGCGAGTGCATGCGGTCATACAGCACCCCGATACACAGGAACATGGCGCCCGAGACGAAACCGTGCGAGATCATCTGCACCATCGCGCCCTGCATGCCGATTTCGCTGAACATGAAGAAGCCGAGGATCGCGAAACCCATGTGAGCAATCGACGAATAGGCCACGAGTTTCTTCATGTCCGTCTGCACCAGTGCCACGAGGCCGATGTACACGATGGCGATCAGCGCGAGCGCGACCATCAGACCCGACAGGTAATGGCTGGCGTCCGGTGCGATCGGCAGCGAGAAGCGCAGGAAGCCATATGCGCCGAGCTTGAGCATGATTGCCGCCAGCACGACCGAGCCGCCCGTCGGCGCTTCCACGTGGGCGTCCGGCAGCCAGGTGTGCACCGGCCACATCGGCACCTTCACGGCGAAGGCCATGAAGAAGGCCACGAACAGCAGTATCTGCACGTTCATCGGCAGCTTCGCGGCGTACCAGTCGGTCAGCGTGAACGAACCCGTCACGTTGTACAGATAGATCAGCGCGATGAGCATCAGCAGCGAGCCGAGCAGCGTGTACAGGAAGAACTTGAACGCTGCGTACACACGGTTCGGTCCGCCCCACACACCGATGATCAGATACATCGGGATCAGCGTGGCTTCGAAGAACACGTAGAACAGCATGCCGTCTTGTGCCGAGAACACGCCGATCATCAGACCCGAGAGGATCAGGAATGCGGCCATGTACTGCGCCACACGCTCCGTGATCACTTCCCAGCCCGCGATCACCACGATCACCGTGATGAGCGCTGTGAGCACGACCAGCCACAGCGATATGCCGTCGATGCCGAGGAAGTAGTTGATGTGGAAGCGTTCGATCCAGCTCGATTTCTCGACGAACTGGAACGCAGAGGCTTTGGCGTCGAAATTCGAGATCAGCGGCAGCGTGACCAGGAAGCTCAGCAGCGAACCGATGAGCGACAGCGCGCGTGCGCCGCCCGGATTGCGGTCGTTACCCACCGCGAGGACGACGATCCCCGAGATGATGGGCAGCCAGATGGCCAGACTCAGAAGCGGTAGCGATTGCATTGTTATTGGCTCCCCCTGTTACTTGCCGTTCAACGTCACAAACAGCGTCAGGAGCCCGAGCATGCCGATGATCATGGCGAACGCGTAGTGATAGATGTAACCGGATTGGACGAAGCGGATGACGCCGGCGAACCAGCCCACCAGACGTGCGCTGCCATTCACAAGCGCGCCGTCGATCAGGCCCTGATCGCCCGCCTTCCACAGGCCGCGACCAATCTTGAGCGCGCCCTTGGCGAAGACCACTTCGTTGATCTTGTCCATGTAGTACTTGTTATCGAGCAGCTTGTAGACACCCGAGAACTTGTTCTTCAGCGCTTCCGGAATATCCGGGCGCTTCAGGTAGAAGAACGCCGCCAGGATGATGCCCAGCGCCGACAGCGCGATCGGCAGCGTGCCGAACGAATGCAGCGCCATCGCCACCCAGCCGTGGAACTCGTGACCGAGCTCTTCCATCGCCGGATGATTCTCGCCAATGAAGATCACGTCCTTGAACGCCACGCCCTGCTTGAAGAACTCGCCGAAGAGCATCGGGGCAATCGCAATGGCGCCGATGATGACCGACGGAATCGCCAGCAGAATCAGCGGAATCGTGACGACAGCCGGCGACTCGTGCGGCTTCTGGCCCGGGGCCAGACCGTGGTGCTCGTCGTGCGAATCCTCTTCTTCCTCGTGGTGCGCATCGTGATGATCATGCGCATGCGCCTGACCGAAACGTTCCTTGCCGTGGAAGACCAGGAAGTACATGCGGAACGAGTAGAACGCCGTGACGAACACGCTGGCGACGACGGCGAAGTAGGCAAAGCCCGAACCCGGCAGATGCGAGGCAGCCACCGCTTCGATGATCGAGTCCTTCGAATAGAAACCCGAGAAGAACGGCGTGCCGATCAGAGCCAGCGAGCCGAGCAGCGACGTGATCCACGTGATCGGCATGTACTTCCACAGGCCGCCCATGTTGCGCATGTCCTGATCGTGATGCATGCCGATGATGACCGAGCCCGCACCGAGGAACAACAGCGCCTTGAAGAACGCGTGCGTCATCAGGTGGAAGATGGCGACCGGGTAGGCCGACACGCCGAGCGCGACCGTCATGTAACCGAGCTGCGAAAGCGTCGAATAGGCCACGACACGCTTGATGTCGTTCTGGATCATGCCCAGGAAGCCCATGAACAACGCCGTGATCGCACCGATGATCGTGATGAACGACAGCGCAGTGTCCGACAGTTCGAACAGCGGCGACATACGGCTCACCATGAAGATACCGGCCGTCACCATCGTTGCCGCGTGAATCAGCGCCGAGATCGGGGTCGGGCCTTCCATCGAGTCCGGCAGCCAGACGTGCAGCGGGAACTGCGCCGACTTACCCATTGCGCCAATGAACAGGCAGATACAGGCCACGGTGATCAGGCGCCAGTCGGTGCCCGGGAACGACAGGGCCGCGACATCGTTGGCCTTGGCGAACACTTCGCCGTAGTTCAGCGTGCCGGTGAACGCCAGCAGCAGGCCGATACCGAGCAGGAAGCCGAAGTCACCGACACGGTTGACCAGGAACGCCTTCATGTTGGCGTAGATCGCGGTCGGACGCGTGTACCAGAAACCGATCAGCAGGTACGAGACCAGCCCCACCGCTTCCCAGCCGAAGAACAGTTGCAGGAAGTTGTTGCTCATCACGAGCATCAACATCGAGAACGTGAACAGCGAGATGTACGAGAAGAAGCGCTGGTAGCCAGGATCTTCCGCCATGTAGCCGATGGTGTAGATATGCACCATCAGCGAGACGGAGGTGACCACGCACATCATCGTGACGGTGAGCGTGTCGACGAGGAAACCGATCTCGAGCTTGAGCTCGCCGATGCGCGCCCATTCGTAGACCGTGGCGTTGAAGCTCGCCCCGTTCAACACGTCGATAAAGGTCATGACCGACAGGACAAACGCGACCAGCACGCCGAGGATCGTGACCGTGTGGGCGCCCGCGCGTCCGACTTGCTTGCCGAACAGGCCGGCAATCATGGAGCCGACGAGCGGCGCCAGCGGAATCGCGAGCAGCAGGTTGGGATTCAATGTGGATGCCATAACAGCGTTCGCTTTTTAACCCTTGAGGCGGTCGAGATCTTCGACGTTGACCGTTTCGAGCTTACGGAACAGCGTGACCAGAATGGCCAGACCGATCGCAGCTTCTGCGGCGGCCACCGTAAGAATGAAGAACACGAATACCTGGCCGGCGATGTCGCCCAGGTAATGTGAGAACGCGACGAAGTTCAGATTGACCGCGAGCAACATCAGCTCGATGGCCATGAGCAGCACAATCACGTTTCTGCGGTTGAGGAAGATACCGGTAATGCTGATCGCGAACAGAATCGCGCCCAACACCAGGTAATGCGCTAGCGACAACGACATCATGCTGTCTCCTTATTCCGCCGCCGGCTTGTCAGTGCCGGTGGATTGCTGCCGGGCTTCGGCGGGCATCGACACCAGACGCACGCGGTCACGCTTCTTCACGCGCACCTGCTGGCTCGGGTCGGTCTGTTTGTGGTCCTTACGGGTACGCATCGTGAGCGCAACGGCTGCCACGACAGCTACCAGCAGGATCAGACCTGCCACTTCGAAGGCGAAGATGTAATCGGTGTAGAGCGCAATGCCGAGGGCCTTGGTGTTCGGCACGTCCGGCGCCGACACGGCCTTGACCGGGGCACGCGTGGCGCCGTAGCCGCGCATCAGCACGAGCGCCGCTTCGACGATCATGATCGCGCCGACCGTACTCGCCAGCGGAATGAACTTGCCGAAGCCACGACGCAGTTCGTCGAGATTGATGTCGATCATCATCACCACGAACAGGAACAGCACCATCACCGCGCCGACGTAGACGAGCACCAGCATGATTGCCAGAAACTCGGCTTCGAGCAGCATCCAGATCGCCGCAGCATTGAAGAACGCCAGCACCAGGAACAGTGCCGACTGTACGGGGTTGCGCGAGGTCACGACCTTGAGGCCGGAGATCACGAGGATCAGCGCAAACACGTAAAAAAGAAAAGTTGTGAATTCCATAATCACCGGGTGTGCCGAGAATTAGCCAACGTCTGTTGCCGTACCGGGCGCGCTACCCATGCACCGCGCCCTGCCCTGCTTTAACGGTACGGCGCATCGGCCGCCTTGGCCGCCGCGATTTCGTTTTCGTAACGATCGCCCACCGCGAGCAACATCTCCTTGGTGAAGTACAGATCGCCGCGCTTCTCGCCGTGATACTCGAGAATGTGCGTCTCGACGATCGAGTCCACCGGGCAGCTTTCTTCGCAGAAGCCGCAGAAAATGCATTTCGTCAGATCGATGTCGTAACGCGTGGTACGACGCGTGTTGTCTTCACGCACGTCCGATTCGATCGTGATGGCCATTGCCGGGCACACGGCTTCGCACAACTTGCAGGCGATGCAACGCTCTTCGCCGTTGGGATAACGACGCAGCGCATGCAGACCGCGAAAACGCGGCGACAGCGGCGTCTTCTCTTCCGGAAACTGCACCGTCACCTTACGTGCGAACGTGTAGCGCCCCGTGAGCGCCATGCCCTTGAGCAGTTCCAACAACAGGAAACTGCCGAAAAAGTCCTTGATTGCCCTTACCATGGGATTCCTCTACTCCGTTCGCCTCAGCCCCAGATGTTCCAGGGCGACATGATCCAGCCCCCAACCACGATCACCCAGAGGATCGTCAACGGCAGGAACACCTTCCAGCCCAGACGCATGATCTGGTCGTAGCGGTAGCGCGGGAACGTCGCACGCACCCAGATGAACACCGACAGCAGCAGGAACACCTTGAACGCCAGCCAGAACACGCCCGGGATGAACGACAGGAAGCCGAACGGCGCACTCCAGCCACCCAGGAACAGCACCGACGCCAGCGCCGAGATGATGATCATGTTGATGTACTCGGCCAGGAAGAACAGGGCGAAGCCCATGCCCGAGTATTCGATCATGTGACCGGCCACGATTTCCGACTCGCCTTCCACCACGTCGAACGGGTGGCGGTTCGTCTCGGCAATGCCCGAGATAAAGTAGACGACGAACATCGGCAGCAGCGGCAGCCAGTTCCACGACAGCAGGTTCAGGCCCATGCCGGCGAACATGCCGTGCTCTTGCGAGCGGACGATGTCCGACAGGTTGAGCGAACCGGCCGTCATCAGCACCGTGACCAGCGCAAAGCCCATTGCGATTTCATACGAAATCATCTGGGCCGATGCGCGCATCGCGCCGAGGAACGCGTACTTCGAGTTCGACGCCCAGCCGGCGAGAATCACGCCGTAGACGCCGATCGACGAAATGGCGATGGCATAAAGCAGACCGGCGTTCACGTCGGCCAGCACGGCGCCCGGCTGGAACGGGATCACCGCCCAGATGGCGAACGCGGGCAGCACGGCCATCACTGGCGCGATGGCGTAAATGCCCTTGCTGACCTGCGACGGCGTAATCACTTCCTTGAGCAGAAGCTTCAACACGTCGGCGATCGGCTGGAGCAAACCGGCCGGGCCCACGCGGTTCGGACCGAGACGCACGTGCATCCAGCCGATGAGCTTGCGCTCCCACAGAATCAGATACGCCACGCACAGCAGCAGAATCACGGCGACGACGAGAATGCGGACCAGCGCCCACACCGTCGGCCAGGCAACGCCCAGCAATTGCGTGCCGTATTGATTGATGACTTCGTTCAGGCTCATTTACGCCTTCTCCACCGAAATTTCACCGAACATCGCGCCAAGCGCGGCGGACGCCGGCGTGGCTGCCGGTACGCGCACCACATTGGCGGGCAGCGTTTCCGAGCGAGCGGCCGGCAGCGTAACCACGGCGTCGCCCTGGCGCACGCGAACCGCGTCGCCCTTGGCGAGACCCAGGCTGTCGAACAGCGCCGCCGGCAGCGTGGCGCGCAGCGCAGCCTTGGCATCGTTGGTCAGTTGCAGCGACGGTGCGCGGCGCACGAGCGCGTCGGCCGCGTAGATCGGCACATCGGCCAGACGCTCCAGACCTTGGGCCGGTGCCTTCGGTGCCGCCAGTGCAGCCTTCGCGCGGTTGTCGAGCGACGCCGCCGAGAAACCGGCCAGCGCTTCGTCGCGCACTTGTTCGGCCGTGTCCTGTTCGAAGCCTTGCAGCTTGAGCAGGTTGCCCAGCACGCGCAGCACCTTCCAGCCCGGACGCGTCTCACCCAGCGCACGCACCACACCGTTGAAGTGTTGCGGCAGACCTTCGGCGTTGATGAACGTACCCGCCGTTTCCGTGAACGGGGCGATCGGCAGCAGCACGTCGGCGTATTCGAGACCGTGCTTGAACGGCGAGAGCGAAACGACCATCTTCGCGGCACCCAATGCCGCGAGGGCTTGCTTGGCATCGGCCGAATCGAATTCCGGCTCGGCGTTCAGCAGCAGATAAGCCTGACGCGGCTGCGCGAACAGCGCGGCAGCGCCCTTGGCATTCGTCGCCTTGACCGCATAGCCGCCAACCGTGTTGGCGCCTTCGGTCAGGAAGCCAAGCTTGGCGCCCGTCGTGTCGGCGATCACTTGCGCGATGGCATGCAGTTGCGCGAATTGCGGATGCTGAACCGCGGCATTGCCCAACAGAATCGCACGACGCTCGCCGCTGATCAGCGAAGCGGCGATGGCCTTGGCGGCCTCGCTGGCAGTCACACCAGCCAGCTCCGCAGGCGCGGAAACGCCCTTGGCAGCAGCGGCAGCCACGGCGATACCGGCCAGCTCGCTCACCCACGCGCTCGGTGCGGCAATGATCTTGTTGGCGAGCTTCACCAGCAGATCGTCGTCCGAGCCATGCAGCAGGTTCAGTTGGCCACCGGCCTTGACGGCCGAGCGCAGACGCGAGGCGAACAGCGGATGATCCTTGCGCAGGAACGAACCGACGACCAGCGCGCTTTGCAGCGTGTCCAGTTCGGCGATCGGCAGGCCGAGCCACGGCGCCCCCTGCGTGCCGCCCGACACGTCGGTCTGACGCAGACGGAAGTCGATGTTGTCGCTGCCGAGTGCACGCACGAACTTTTGCAGCAGGTGCAGTTCCTCGACGGTCGCATGCGGCGACGCCAGCGCGGCGAGCCCGTCGGCGCCAAAGTCGCGGATGATGTCCGTCAGGCCATGACCGACATACTCGAGCGCCGTCTGCCAGTCGACTTCGTGCCATTCACCGCCCTGCTTGAGCATCGGCTTGGTGAGGCGCTCGTCGCTGTTCAGACCTTCGTACGAGAAGCGATCCTTGTCCGAGATCCAGCATTCGTTGATCGCTTCGTTCTCGAGCGGCACAACGCGCATGACCTTGTTGTTCTTCACTTGCACCACGAGGTTCGCACCCACGCCGTCGTGAGGGCTCACCGACTTGCGGCGCGACAGTTCCCACGTACGGGCGCTGTAGCGGAACGGCTTCGAGGTCAGTGCACCGACCGGGCACAGGTCGATCATGTTGCCCGAGAGTTCGGAGTCGACCGTCTTGCCGACGAACGACGTGATTTCCGAGTGCTCGCCACGACCCAGCATGCCGAATTCCATGACGCCGGCCACTTCCTGGCCGAAGCGCACGCAGCGGGTGCAGTGGATGCAGCGCGACATCTCTTCCATCGAGATGAGCGGGCCCACGTTCTTGTGGAACACCACGCGCTTCTCTTCCTGATAGCGCGATGCCGACTTGCCGTAACCCACCGCCAGATCCTGCAGTTGGCACTCACCGCCCTGATCGCAGATCGGGCAATCGAGCGGGTGGTTGATCAGCAGGAACTCCATGACCGATTGCTGTGCCTTCACAGCCTTCTCGGAGTTCGTGCGCACGATCATGCCGTTGGCCACAGGCGTCGCACATGCCGGCACTGCCTTCGGGGCCTTCTCGACCTCGACCAGGCACATGCGGCAGTTCGCAGCGATGGACAACTTCTTGTGGTAACAGAAGTGGGGAATATAGGTGCCGTTCTTCTTGGCAGCCTGGATCACCATGCTGCCTTCGGGCACCTCGACCTTTTGGCCGTCAATTTCGATTTCAACCATAGCGGTTCAATGCCAAGCGTCAAAAGGGATTAGTGAGCGCCGACCAAGCAATGCTTGTGCTCGACGTGGTAGGCGAACTCGTCCCAGAAGTGTTTGAGCATGCCGCGCACCGGCATCGCTGCGGCGTCGCCCAGCGCGCAAATGGTACGGCCCATGATGTTCTCGGCCACCGAGTTGAGCAGGTCCAGATCTTCCTTGCGGCCTTCACCATGCTCGATACGATTGACCACGCGCCACAGCCAGCCGGTACCTTCACGGCAAGGCGTGCACTGACCGCACGATTCTTCGTAGTAGAAGTAGGACAGGCGCAGCAGCGACTTCACCATGCAGCGCGTCTCGTCCATGACGATCACGGCGCCCGAACCCAGCATCGAACCCGCCTTCGCGATGCTGTCGTAGTCCATCGTGGTTTCCATCATCAGCCCGGCCGGCACCACCGGTGCCGACGACCCGCCAGGAATCACCGCCTTCAACTTCTTGCCGCCGCGCATGCCGCCGGCCAGTTCGAGCAATTCGGAGAACGGCGTGCCCAGCGGCACTTCGTAGTTACCCGGCAGCTCGACGTCGCCCGACACCGAGAAGATCTTGGTGCCGCCGTTGTTTGGCTTGCCCAGTTCCAGATACTGCTGCGGGCCGGTGGCCAGCAGGAACGGAACCGCAGCGAACGTTTCGGTGTTGTTGATGGTCGTGGGCTTGCCGTACAGACCGAAGCTCGCCGGGAAAGGCGGCTTGAAACGCGGCTGTCCCTTCTTGCCTTCGAGCGACTCGAGCAACGCCGTTTCTTCGCCGCAGATGTACGCGCCATAGCCATGGTGTGCGTGCAACTGGAACGAGAAGTCCGTGCCGAGAATGTTGTCGCCCAGATAACCGGCTGCGCGCGCTTCTTCCAGAGCCTCTTCGAAGCGTTCGTACACTTCGTAGATTTCACCGTGGATGTAGTTGTAGCCCACCGTAATGCCCATGGCATAACCACCGATGGCCATCCCTTCGATCAGCGCGTGCGGGTTGTAGCGCAGGATGTCGCGATCCTTGAACGTACCGGGTTCGCCTTCGTCCGAGTTACAGACGAGGTACTTCTGCCCCGGGAACGCGCGCGGCATGAAGCTCCACTTCAGGCCGGTCGGGAAGCCTGCGCCTCCACGACCGCGCAGGCCCGACGCCTTGACGTCGGCAATGACCTGCTCCGGCGTGATGCCTTCCTTCAGAATACGGGCGAGCTGCTGGTAACCACCGCGCTTGACGTAATCTTCCAGATGCCAGTTCTCGCCGTTCAGATCGGCAAGAATCAAGGGCTTGATGTGACGGTTGTGCAGCGACGTCATGCTTTCTCTCCTGCAGCGCCCTTGGCCTTGAGCTCATCGATGAGCGCGTCGACCTTTTCTTCGTTCATGAAGCCGCACATGCGATGGTTGTTCACCAGCATGACGGGGGCATCGCCGCAAGCGCCCATGCACTCGCCTTCCTTGACCGTGAAGAGGCCGTCGGGCGTGATATCGCCATACTCGACGCCCAGCTTCTCCTTCAGGTACTTGGCCATCTCTTCGCCACGCGTGAGCTGGCAAGGCAGGTTCGTGCACACGGTCAACTTGAACTTGCCCACCGGGCTCGTGTTGAACATGGTGTAGAAGGTTGCGACCTCTTGCACCGCGACGGCGGGCATTTCGAGGTAGTCCGCCACGAATTGCATCACTTCGGGCGACAACCAGCCTTTTTCGACCTGCGCAACGGCAAGCGCGTGCATCACCGCCGACTGCTTCTGCTCGGCAGGGTATTTGGCAACGGCACGGTCGATTTTCTTCAGGGCTTCGGGAGAAAGCATTTCCGATCCGACTGTTTTCTAAAACGTTATCCCCGCTCGTGCCAGCGCGGGCGCGCCGATGTTGTCGACTGCCCACGCACTACTGGCACGGCTACTGGAAACGGCAATGGTATCGACCTGCGAAACCCTGCCGAATAAAACTCGCGGGCGCCTGAGGCGCCCGCTGCGCATTTAGCGATCGATCTCGCCGAACACGATGTCCTGGGTTCCGATGATCGCGACAGCGTCTGCAATCATGTGACCCTTCGCCATCTCGTCGAGCGCGGAAAGGTGGGCAAAGCCCGGCGCACGAATCTTGAGGCGGTACGGCTTGTTCGCGCCGTCCGACACCAGGTAGATGCCGAACTCGCCCTTCGGGTGCTCGACTGCGGCGTACGTCTCGCCCGCGGGCACGTGGAAGCCTTCCGTGAAGAGCTTGAAGTGGTGAATCAGCTCTTCCATGTTCGACTTCATCTCGACGCGCGAGGGCGGTGCTACCTTGTGGTTGTCGGTGATCACCGGACCCGGGTTCGCACGCAGCCACTTCACGCACTGGCGGATCAGGCTGGCCGACTGGCGCATTTCTTCCACGCGCACCAGATAACGGTCGTAGCAATCGCCTTCCTTGCCCACCGGAATCTCGAAATCCAGGCGGTCGTACACTTCGTACGGCTGCTTCTTGCGCAAGTCCCAGGCAATGCCCGAACCGCGCAGCATCGCGCCGGAGAAGCCGAGTTGCATGGCGCGCTCGGGCGACACCACACCGATACCGACCAGACGCTGCTTCCAGATACGGTTGTCGGTGAGCAGCGTTTCGTACTCGTCGACACACTTCGGGAAACGAATGGCGAAGTCTTCGATGAAGTCGAGCAACGAGCCTTCCCGTGCTTCGTTCATCTTCTTGATGGCGCGCTCGTTGTGAATCTTCGACGCACGATATTTCGGCATCGTGTCCGGCAGATCGCGATACACGCCGCCCGGACGGTAGTAAGCCGCGTGCATACGGGCACCCGAGACGGCTTCGTACACGTCGAACAGATCTTCGCGCTCACGGAAGGCGTACAGGAACACCGCCATCGCGCCCACGTCGAGCGCGTGCGAGCCGATCCACATCAGATGGTTCAGCACGCGCGTGATCTCGTCGAACATCACACGGATGTATTGTGCGCGAATCGGCACGTCCACGCCGAGCAGCTTTTCGATCGCCATGACGTATGCGTGCTCATTGCACATCATCGACACATAATCGAGACGATCCATGTACGGCACGGACTGAAGGAACGTCTTCGATTCGGCGAGTTTTTCGGTCGCGCGGTGCAACAGGCCGATATGCGGATCGGCGCGCTGGATCACTTCGCCGTCCAGTTCGAGCACCAGACGCAGCACGCCGTGTGCTGCCGGGTGCTGCGGACCGAAGTTCAGGGTGTAATTCTTGATGTCTGCCACAAGGCCACCTTAATGTTTCAGACCGGCGTAATGCTCTTCGCGGATGATGCGCGGCGTGATTTCGCGCGGCTCGATCGTCACCGGCTGGTAGATCACTCGCTTCTGCTCCGGGTCGTAACGCATCTCGACATAGCCCGACGTCGGGAAGTCCTTGCGGAACGGGTGACCGATGAAACCGTAGTCCGTGAGAATACGGCGCAGGTCCGGGTGACCTTCAAACACGATACCGACCAGATCGAATGCTTCGCGCTCGAACCAGTTCGCCGAACTCCACACATCGATCAGCGATGCCACGACCGGCAGATCGTCTTCCGGTGCGAACACGCGCACGCGCAGGCGCCAGTTGTGGGTAAGCGAGAGCAGATGCGAGACGGCGGCGTAGCGCGGACCGTCGTAGGCGCCATCGCCATATGCCGAATAGTCGAGCCCGGCAACGTCCATCAACTGCTCGAACTTCAGCTCGGGATGATCGCGCAGGGTGCGCGCCACTTCGAGATAGTCGCTAGCCTTGACAGTGAGCGTGAGCTCGTCGAGGGCTTCCACCAACTGCTCGGCACGGGTGCCAAGCACGTTTTGCAGGGTGGTCTTGAGTTGTTCTAGTTTAGACATGGGCGGTAGCGGTTATTTACGCGCGATCGTCGCAGTCCGCTTGATCTTCGACTGCAACTGGATGATGCCGTAGACCAGCGCCTCGGCCGTCGGCGGACAGCCCGGCACGTAGACGTCGACCGGCACGATGCGATCGCAACCGCGCACCACCGAGTAGGAATAGTGATAGTAGCCGCCGCCGTTGGCGCACGACCCCATGGAGATCACCCAGCGCGGTTCGGCCATCTGGTCGTACACCTTGCGCAGCGCCGGCGCCATCTTGTTGCACAGCGTTCCGGCCACGATCATCACGTCCGACTGACGCGGGCTCGGGCGAAACACCACGCCAAACCGGTCCAGATCGTAGCGCGCCGCGCCGGCGTGCATCATTTCGACGGCACAGCAGGCGAGACCGAACGTCATCGGCCACAGCGAACCCGTGCGCGTCCAGTTGATGAGTTTGTCAGCCGTGGTGGTGACGAACCCTTCGCGCAAAACCCCTTCGATGCTCATATGCTTACCCTGAATCCTTCTGCAATGCTGCCAATTACGTTGACGGTCTTATTCCCAGTCGAGCGCACCGCGCTTCCAGAGGAAAACGAAACCGACGAGCAGTTCAAGCAGGAAACCCATCATGGAGATAAAGCCCACCCAGCCGATATCGCGCAGGGCGACGCCCCACGGAAACAGAAATGCGGTTTCGAGATCGAACAGGATGAAAAGGATGGCGACGAGATAGTAGCGCACATCAAACTTCATGCGCGCGTCTTCGAAAGCCTCGAAGCCGCACTCGTACGGAGAGAGTTTTTCGCTGTCGGGATTATTGGGGCCGAGGAATTTACCGACGCCAATCAGGACCGCCCCAAGACCGCCACCTACCAAGAGAAACAGCAGGACGGGATAATAGGTTCCGAGGTTCAACTCTACCCTCTTTCGGTTAGTTCAAAGAACCGCTCTCGTCGATGGTGTGGGGACCGGAAAGCGGATGAACGGTGAGCACAAAATAAAATGCCAGCCAAAGCATAAACGCAAGGCTGGCATCGTAGAACTGTGGTGCCGACGGCGAGACTCGAACTCGCACAGCTTTCGCCACTACCCCCTCAAGATAGCGTGTCTACCAATTTCACCACGTCGGCATTCATAGTCTGCAATCCGCTGTCACTTACGAATCGCTTCAAGACCGCTATAGTAGCGCTCTTCAGCATTTTGTTCAATGCACAACTCGAATTTTTTTCAACTTTCTTTACAACGTATTACTTGTCACAGACGTGTGCCGCATGACTTCCGCGATACTTCCGCGTTACTTCGGCACGTCCTGCGGATTCGCTGCCGACGCCGGCACCGCAGCACTGGCAGCAGCAGGTGCAGACCCCGCAACAGGCGCGGTTGCCGCAGGCAAATTACCAAGGACACCGATGTTTGACGCCGGCTTGTACGAACCAAGGTAAGTCAGGCCCAGCGTGGTCACGAAGAACACTGCAGCCAGTGCAGCCGTGGTGCGCGAGAGGAAGTTGGCGGACCCCGAAGCGCCGAAAAGACTCCCCGACGAACCGCTGCCGAATGCCGCGCCCATGTCGGCGCCCTTGCCATGCTGCAACAACACCAGACCGATGATGCCCAGCGCGGAAAGCACCTGCACCACGATCAACAACGTTTTCAACAACCCCATCTCATCACCCGTATAGAAGAATCCAATTTGCAGCGAATTTGATGCACTGCGTCATGACTTATTTCACGCCGTTACAGCGAACGGCGTTGGCGTCATCGCGACAGACCCGCCTCGCAAATCGCCAGAAAATCAACCGCCTTCAATGCCGCCCCGCCGATCAGACCACCGTCGACGTCCGCCATCGAGAACAATTCCGCCGCGTTGTCAGGCTTCACACTGCCGCCGTACAACACCGCCACATCCGCCACCGCCTCACCCTTCGCACGCAGCAGCGAGCGCAGATGGGCGTGCACTTCCTGCGCCTGGGTCGACGTTGCCGTCTTGCCCGTGCCGATCGCCCAAACAGGCTCGTAAGCCACGACGATCTGCGCAGCCTGCTCGACCGTCAGCACGGCGAGGACCGCATCGAGCTGACGCGAAACCACTGCCACCGTCTCGCCCGCCTCACGTTCGGCCAGCGTTTCCCCGATACACACGATCGGCGTCATGCCGGCTTCGAGCACGCGCAGCGTCTTGGCCGCCACGCCCGCATCGGTCTCCGCGTGATAAGCGCGACGCTCCGAGTGCCCCACGATGACGAATCGCGCACCGAACTCCGCAATCATCTGCGCGGCGACTTCACCGGTGAACGCGCCATTCACTTGCGCCGAGACGTCTTGCGCGCCGTAGCCCAGCACCTGCCCCGAGAGGCGGGTCTGACATTGCGCGAGATAGGGGAACGGCACACAAACGGCCGCAGTCACGCCCGGCGCGCTCAGCACGGGCGACGCCAGCAGGTCGCCCAGCAGCGCCTCATTGCCGGCCAGACTGCCATGCAGTTTCCAATTGCCCACGACGAGCTTGCCAGCCTTGCGGCTGATGGTGCGAGCCGAAGCTGCGGTACCAGTTGTCACGCCTTATCCCCCAATGCGTATGGACGAAAAACCTCTCATTCTAGTGCGTCCGGGGCATGGGGGTCAATTTCGGCGACTTTGTGCCGAGCAAAACCGCATGAAATGGGGTTTTCGCGCGGTATTGCCCGGCAAATCCCGCAATACGCGCTTACCAGGTCAGCACGATCTTGCCGACGTGCGTGCTCGTTTCCATCAACGCGTGGGCCTTGTCGGCCTGCTCGGCAGGGAATGTCTGATAAATCACCGGACGAATCTTGCCTGCGGCAAACAACGGCCAGACCTTGTCATGCAGGTTCTGCGCGATCGCCGCCTTGAATGCCACCGAGCGCGGACGCAGCGTCGAGCCCGTGACCGTCAGGCGGCGGCGCAGAAGCGCGCCCATGTCGAGCGTTGCCTTGCTGCCACCGAGCAGCGCGATGATCGCAATGCGCCCGTCGAACGCGAGCGCCTGCACTTCACGGGGCAGATAGTCGCCGCCCACCATGTCGAGCACGACATCCACACCGCGATCCTTCGTGAGTTCCTTCGTCACAGCGACGAAGTCTTCGGTCCGATAATTGATGCCGCGCTCAGCACCCAGCGCCTCGCAAGCGCGCGCCTTGTCTTCCGAACCGGCCGTTGCGAACACCCGATGCCCCAGCGCCGTGGCCAGTTGAATGGCCGTCACGCCGATACCGCTCGTGCCGCCCTGCACCAGCAGGGTTTCCTTCTCGCCCGACTCGGTCTCACCCAGACGGGCACGATCGAACACGTTGCTCCAGACCGTGAAGAAGGTTTCGGGCAGCGACGCCGCTTCGACATCCGAGAGCCCTTGCGGCACCGGCAGCACTTGTGCGAGCGGCGCGGTGCAATACTCTGCGTAGCCGCCACCCTGCACGAGCGCGCACACGCGCGAACCGATCTTCAGGCCCCAGCGATTGTCGGCACCGTCGAGCGCCCCCTCAACGATCTCCCCCGCCACTTCGAGCCCCGGCAGATCCGAGGCGCCCGGCGGCACGGGATACTGCCCGATGCGCTGAAGGACGTCGGGGCGATTCACGCCCGACGCACTTACCTTGATGAGCACTTCGCCCGGCTTGAGTTCGGGACGCGGCCGCTCGGTGAGTTTGAGCACTTCAGGAGCGCCGTACTGGGTAATTTCGATGGCCTTCATCGTGTCTGTCCTCGGTTCTCGGTTTTCGGTTATCAGTAATCGGTTATTGCGCCGACGCTCACACGTTCGCGCACTCGCGCAGCGCCGCGCGCATTTCGTTCGCATCGTGATGGGAACGCCAAAGCAATGTTGGCGCTCGCCACCCTGGAAATGTTGTCGAGCCGGTACCTTATCACCGACTGCGCAATCGCGTCGGGCGTCAATACGAACCCGATTGGTCCGTAAGGCATCGGCAAGGCAATTTGGAATTTTTCGGGACGAGGTGCGCGAATGCCGCTCGGGAAGCAGAACCGGCCACCGGGCGCGCGCGGCCCTACGACGGACACGTCGCCACGATCGGAATGACCCCTGGCGACGTGCCGGATTGAACCGAAATGTGAGGACCCGCTTCACGCTGACGATGTCCGGGAAGACACCTCAGACAACGCCCTCGCCCCCTTCGTCGATCAGCCCATGCCTTACGGCGTAGCCGATCAGTTCCGCGCTGTCGCCGAGCGCGAGCTTATGCAGAATATGCGCGACGTGAGACTCGACCGTCCGCCCGCTCAGATGCAGCGCGTGGGCGACCTCATTGACGGCCAGGCCGTCGACCAGCATGTGAAACACTTCATTCTCACGCGCCGACAGGTTGCGATGTCTCGCGCCGTCGTCGTGATCATCGGTGCGCGACTCGCGCGAGCCCCGATGCGATGCACGCGGTGGATCATGGCGCTTTGCGTTGCTCCCATTGCGCCACCCTGCGTCGGAAGCCACCCGCGTGACTGCACGGCCTCGTCCGCCTTCCAGTTTCATGCGTACCTCCTTTGAGAAGACCCTCGACACCTGCCCCATCGGCGAGACGGCAAATGGCGCGTCGCCAACGACAGGCATCAACCATTGTGCGCCTGACAATGTGTGTTCGTATCTTCGGGGAAGCTGATCGCGACCGCGTTTCGATTGGTTGCAGCTAATACCGCCAGCCCACAACGGCATTCCAGGCAATGAGACACGAGGGGGCGGCGGCCGTCGGCTTACGTTCCGCAGCCAGGCATATCGGGCGCGACGCCGCAAATGCACGCCACCCCGGTGAGCGCCCGCTTACTGAAGACGCCTTGCGTTACCGACAGCAGAGGATCCGGCGGAAGTATCGGCCGCGCCGTCGCTCAGCACGAAGCGCCCGCGCCCGCCATGCTTGGCGTCGTACAGCGCACGGTCCGCCGCCTCGAACAACATGTCGGGCGTCTTGTCCTCGCCACTCGCGACGACGGCCACCCCCACGCATGCGCCGACGGAGACCTCGCCGACGGAGAGCATCATCGGACGCGAGGCGGCGTCGAGAATCGCCATGGCCGTGCGCTCCACATCGAGCAGATCCTGAACGTCGCGCATGATCACCGCGAATTCGTCTCCACCGAAGCGGGCAATCACATCGCCCTCATGCACACTTGCGACCAGTCGCTTGGCCAGACGTCGCAGCAATTCATCGCCAAGCGCGTGCCCCCACGTATCGTTGACCAGCTTGAAACGATCGAGATCGACGAACAGCAGGGCCTGTGCCCCGGCGCCTTCGCGGGCGCGACGCACCGCGCCTGACAGCGCCTGATCGAAGCCCTTGCGATTGAGCAATCCGGTGAGATGGTCGGTGTGTGACTCACGTCGCCAGCGCCGCTCGTTCGAACGCTCGACGGTGATGTCGCGCACGAACACGTGAACACCGGCCAGCACGTTGTGCGACGCCCACTCGGGTTGATAACTCACCTCGAAACAGCGGTAGGCCGCGTCTTCGCCGAAATCCCAGACGAAGGTTGCCGCCTCCCCCGCCATCGCGCGAGCAAGATGCGGGGCGAACTCACGATACAGTGACGGGCCGAGCAACTCGCGCGCCGTCGCGCCGAGAATGCGCTCGCGCGGGCGCCGCATCCTGACTTCGCACGCCCGGTTCACGAACGCGAAACGCTCGTCTGCATCGAGAAACGCCACCAGATAGGGCACGCGATCCGCTACCTCCTGCATGCGACGCACACTTGCACGGGCCGCCTCGCGCGACATTTCGAGCGCTTCGGTCCGGTCGCTCAGTTGCTCCATCATGTTGCGAAACGTGTTGGCCAGCGCGCCGATTTCATCGGCCCGCTGCACGGGCAGCGACTGCACCGCACGCATGTCGCCCGCGCTTCTTTGCACCAGATCGCGCAGCGTGTCGAGCGGACGCAGCAAACGGCGCGTCACCCACCACATCACCAGTGCCGCGATGCCGATCGCGGCAATGGCCAGCAATACGACCTGACGGCGCACGCGTGAAATCGGACTGAACGCCTCGGCGCCAGGGAGCACCGCCACCACGAACCAGCCGGTCGTCGTCATGGGCGCGCGTGCGACCAGCGGAATCATGTGGACAAGATCGTTCGAGCCGGCATCGCGCACACCGCATAGTGTCTGCGACGGGCCGACCGTCGTCAGAATCTTGGTGACGTCCGCCTGAATCACGTAGCGTGGCGGGCTCTCGGCGGTAATCAGACAGTAGCGACCGGTCTCGCCCACACGGCTGCTCGCCAGATCGACGATGAAGTTCTGCCGCAGCAGATTGACTGCGCCGCCGACCACGGCGATCACCTTGCCGCGCGCGTCCGTCACCGGCACGGCGAGGACGACGCCGGGCGAGCGCGTAATCTTGCCGGCAATCACGCTCGACGCGGCCTGCGGCGCGCCCGCGAGCACTTCACGGAAATAGTCCCGGTCAGCAATATTGATGGGGGTATCGGGGAACGTGGAGTCGTAGAGCATGCGGCCGTCCGGCGCGGCCACGAAAATCGTGTTGAATGTCTCCGGCATCGACACCGAGAGTTTGGCGAACGTCTCGAACTGCGCGCTCGTCATGACATTGGGGTCGCCAATGTTGCGGGCCATGCGATGGAGAACGAGAAATTTGGAGCGCAACTTGTCGTCAAGCTGGTCTGCCGCGAGCCTGACATGCGTGTCTAGCTGCGCCTGCATCGAGCTTCGCAACTCGCCATAGACGAAAAACTCGATCCCGACGGCCAAACCGACGATCAATACCATCGAGACGAGTGCTGTCGCCGCTGCGACCCGTCCCTTCAACGACTTCACCATGCTGGCCCGTACGAGAGTAGCTTTTGTCTTGCTTTTGCATATTTTTGCGAGAGCTTACCACCCGAAACGGCACATTTTCGGGAAACTTGAGAAAAACTCGATGCCGTCGTGCAGCGGCCTCACCCGCCCTCACCGGCAAAGTCGAGAGCGATCGTCGAGTATTCGATAACGGCGCATGCCGAACCCGTCGTAAAATTGCGCATCCAACGCGCCACGATGGTGCGAACCGACAGGATCGACGAGGGCCATGCGCGCGTCGCTCCCCGGCTCGCAGCGCCCACCGCGACAGGCGCCAGGCGGACGTGAGCGTCGTGATGCCGGCGCTCATCGTGACCCGCATCGCGACCGACATCGCGAGCCCATCGTGCCCCGATATGCCCGACCGAATTCATTCATGACGACCCAAGCGACAACCGCCCCCGCAGCATCGGCCCCACCCGCAGCCACGCCAGCCGCGCCTGCCACACCAGCCATGACACCGATGATGCAGCAGTACACGCGCATCAAGGCCGAGCATCCCAACATGCTCGTGTTCTATCGAATGGGAGACTTCTACGAGCTCTTCCACGACGATGCTGCCAAAGCCGCGCGTCTGCTCGACCTGACGCTGACCGCGCGCGGCCAGTCCGGCGGCCAGCCCATTCGCATGGCGGGTGTGCCGCACCACGCCGTCGAGCAGTACCTTGGCAAGCTGGTCAAACTCGGCGAATCCGTCGCCATCTGCGAGCAGATCGGCGATCCGGCCACATCCAAGGGGCCGGTCGAGCGCAAGGTCGTTCGTATCGTCACCCCCGGCACCCTCACCGACGCGGCGCTGCTCAGCGACAAGGTCGATCAATATCTGCTTGCCGTGCAGATGCCTGCCGCACGACGCGCGAGCGAGCGCGTGGCCGGTCTGGCGTGGCTCTCGCTCGCGAGCGGTGAGTTGCGTCTGATGGAAGTCGCCGCCGACAAGTTGCCGCGTGAACTGGAGCGCATCCGTCCGGCCGAAACGCTGGTCCCCGACAGTGCCGCGGAAGCCTTCGGCGGCTTCTCGCTCGGCACTACCACGCGCGTGCCCGACTGGCACTTCGACACCGCTGCCGGCACGCAACGCCTGCGCGATCAACTCGGCGTGGCCAGCCTCACCGCCTTCGGTTGCGACGGACTCGACCCGGCGCTTGGGGCGGCCGGCGCCGTGCTCCAGTACGCAGCCGCAACGCAGGGACAATCGCTGCGCCATGTGCAAAGTCTGAACGTGGAGCGGGAAGCGGCCTATATTGGTCTGGACGCCGCCACACGGCGCAATCTGGAGCTTACCGAGACGCTGCGCGGCACCGAGTCGCCCACGTTACTGTCGCTGCTCGACACATGCGGCACGACGATGGGCAGCCGCCTGATGCGTCATTGGCTGCATCACCCCATGCGCGACCAGCAAGTGCCGCAGTCGCGACAACTGGCGATCGCGACGCTGCTCGAAGGCCCCGGCACGTGGCGTGCACTGAATAGCGAACTGCGCCACGTGGCCGACGTGGAGCGCATTACCGCACGTCTGGCGCTGCTTACCGCGCGTCCGCGCGACTTGTCGAGTCTGCGCGACGCGCTGCGCCGTCTGCCCGAACTGCACACGACGCTGCGCGCAGTCGAAGCCCGCTCGCCGTTGTTGGCCATGCTGCATGAAGACCTCGCGATCCCCGACGACGCGCTGGCGCTCCTCACCAGCGCCATCGCCGAAGAACCGGCCGCCATGCTGCGCGACGGGGGTGTCATCGCCCGCGGGCACGATGCCGATCTCGACGAGCTTCGCGACATCTCGGAGAACTGCGGCCAGTTTCTCGTCGATCTGGAGGCGCGTGAACGGGCGCGCACCGGCATCAACAACCTGCGCGTCGAGTTCAACAAGGTGCACGGCTTTTACATCGAAGTCACGCGCGGGCAGACGGACAAGGTGCCCGACGACTATCGCCGCCGCCAGACGCTAAAGAATGCCGAGCGCTACATCACGCCGGAACTGAAGACGTTCGAGGACAAGGCGCTGTCGGCACAGGAACGTTCGCTCGCGCGCGAAAAGATGCTGTACGACGCACTGCTGCAAGCGCTGCTGCCGCACATCACCGAGTTCAAGCGCATTGCGCAGGCGCTCGCACAGCTCGACGTGCTCGCGTCGCTTGCGGAGCGCGCAGAGACGCTCGGCTGGGTGAAGCCGGAGCTGGTGCAGGACCGTGTGGTCGACATTCGTCAGGGACGCCATCCGGTCGTCGAACAACAGGTAGAGCGCTTCATTGCAAACGACTGCTCGCTTGGCGACGTGCGCCGCTTGCTGCTCATCACCGGCCCGAACATGGGCGGTAAGTCGACGTTCATGCGCCAGACCGCGCTCATCGCGCTGCTCGCGTATGTCGGTTGCTACGTGCCTGCCGAATCCGTGCGACTCGGGCCACTGGACGCCATTTTCACGCGTATCGGGGCATCGGACGACCTTGCGGGCGGGCGCTCGACGTTCATGGTGGAGATGACCGAATCGGCCGCGATCCTACATACCGCGACCGACCAGAGTCTCGTGCTGATGGACGAGATCGGACGCGGCACATCGACCTTCGACGGTCTCGCGCTCGCCTGGGCCATCGCGCGTCATCTGCTCGGCCACAATCGTTGCTACACGCTGTTCGCCACGCACTACTTCGAACTCACGCAATTGCCCGACGAGTTCCCGCAATGCGCGAATGTCCACCTCTCGGCCGTGGAGCACGGTGAGGGGATCGTGTTCCTGCACGCGGTGCAGGACGGGCCCGCCAGTCAGAGTTACGGCTTGCAGGTCGCGCAGCTCGCGGGCGTGCCGATGCCAGTGATCCGGGCGGCGCGCAAACATCTCGCCCTGCTCGAACAACAGGCGCTCGATCCCGCCGCGCCGCAACTCGACTTGTTCGCGCCGCGCGCGGTGCCGGACACCGACATTGACATCGACGGGATCGGACGCTCGGGCGATGCCGATACGTCTCACGCGATCAATGGCAACAGCCTGTCGGCGGCAACGGCGCTCGATCCCGCCGCGGAAGCAACGCTGGCACGACTGGCCGAAATCGATCCGGACGACTTGCGCCCGCGCGACGCGCTGGAGCTGCTCTATGAGCTGCGCGGTCTGTTGAACGGCCGTACGCGCGATTAAGCACGCCATGCCAGGTCAGCGTCGTCTGCGCGCATGCCGTCGAAACGGCCATGGCCTCACGGCCGTGTGCCTCGTGACGCTCGCGCTGACGACCGTCCTGCTCTCGACATCCGCGTCGCCAGTGAGCGCCAGGACACCGGCGAAAGCCTCCGCCAAGGCACAACCCAAAGCCCCCGCCAAACCGCCGGCGTTCGAATTTGCGGTGTTGGGAAATACGCCCTTCGGCAACGCCGAGGTCCCCGTCACCCGCAATGTGCTGGCGGGCATCGGCGACAGCCAGGCGGCGTTCGTCATCCACGCGGGCAATCTGAAGAGCGCGACCGAGTCGTGCCGCGACGACCTCATTACGCAGCGGCTGAGCCTGCTCGCCAGCTCACCCAAACCGCTGATTTTCGTGCCCGGCGCGAATGACTGGGCCGATTGCGAGCGGGTGTCGGAAGGTGGCTACAACCCGGTAGAGCGTCTCGATTTTCTACGCGATCACGCGTTCGATGACGACGCACTGCTTGGCCCGGGCCCCGTCGGCTTCGCGCAGTTCGACCTGACACGCCAAAGCGATATGGCGCGCTTTCGCCAGTATCACGAGAATGTGCGCTGGTTCTATCGCGGCGTGGTCTTCGTCGGCGTCAATCTTCCTGGCAACAACAATAATTACCGCTCGGCGGGGGGACGTAACGGCGAATTCGAGGATCGCGTGATAGCCACGCGTGTCTGGCTGCAACATGCACTCGTGTACGCCCAGCAGAAAGAGGCCATCGGCATGGTCATCGTTGCGCAGGCGGATCCCGAGTTCGAGCCGGCGCGTAGCAGCGGAATGGGGGGCATTTTCTCGGATCGCAACGGGCGTCGCGGCGTGGACGGCTACAAGGATTTCCGCACCCAGTTGCAGCGACTGGCGTCACGCTTCAAGGCACCGATTCTGCTCGTCGATGCAGGCAAGACGATGCGCCACGTGCAGCCTTTGCGCGATGCGCACGGCACGCCGATCAAGTCGTTCACGCAGCTCACCACCTACGGATCGCCGACCATCAACCGATGGATTCGCGTGACGGTCGATCCACGAACCCCGCAGCTCTTCCGCTTCGAAAGCGCCCTGCTTCCTGCCAACGGCACCACAGCGCCTGCGGCCAATGCGAGCGTCGCCAGCTCGAATCCGAACCAGGGGGTAACGCCGATCGGGCCGATGCGGCTGCCGAACGCCTCATCGAACGCCTCATCGAACGCCTCATCACGCAGCGCGCCTGATGACCACTGAGCCACAGCTGAGCGACCACTCACCGATCACTGAGCGCTACACGTCACACCCGGCCACCTTCATCTCGCTGCACGCTGCTGCGGCCCACCGCAAAAATGCGAACGCCGGACAGGCGCACCGCTTTTCCACGATGCGCCTGTCCGGCGTTCGGTACTGCCCTGCATTGCTGCGCGTGACGTGTCTCGCCCCTGCGCGATCATGTCATCCGATCGCGACGCAGCAATTCGCCATTAATGCAGCGTGGGCGCGTCGTCCTCGTCTTCGTCGACAATTTCGAGACCGGATGCACCATGGGCATGCTGGTGCTCGATTTCTTCTTCGGTCGCCTGACGCACGTCGGTCACCTTCAACTCGAAGCGCAGTGCCATTCCCGCGAGCGGGTGGTTGCCGTCGAGGACGACCTTGTCGTCGGCAACGTCCGTCACCGTGTAGATCAGCGTGTCGGACTCTTCATCGCCGTCTTCCGGCGTGCCTTCGAACTGCATGCCGACTTCGAGCGGCTCCGGGAAACGGCCACGCTCCTCGATCTTGATCAGTTCGGAATCGTAGTCGCCGAAGGCGTCCGTCGGCTCCAGTTGCAATTGGGTTTCAAAGCCGACGTCCTGACCATCGAGCGCTTCCTCGATTTTGGGGAACGTGCCATCATAGCCGCCGTGCAGATAAACCATCGGCTCGGCGCCGCTTTCTTCGATCAGGTTGCCCTGAGCGTCCGACAACTTGTAAGTCACCGAGACGACGGTATTCTTTTCGATCTTCATCAAACTCTCCGAAAAACAGCCCGCATTATACGCGCAGCCGTATGACAGCGCCCCGGCCGCGGCTGTATGGATTACACCGGTCACGCATGACGACATCTCGCCACCCTCTCGCCCTGTTGGGCGACCTCACGCCAGACGCGTTCATGAAGCGCTACTGGCACAAGCGGCCCCTGCTCATCCGGCAAGCCATTCCCGGCTTTACCGCACCGCTTTCGCGCGACGCATTGTTTGCCCTTGCCGCGCAGGACGATGTCGAATCGCGCCTCATCAGCCAGACCCGCAAGCGCTGGCAACTGGAACACGGCCCGTTCGAAGTCGAGGACCTGCCTGCGCTCACGCGCAAGCAATGGACGCTCCTCGTGCAAGGCGTGAATCTCCACGCACCTGCTGTCGACGCCCTCATGCAACAGTTTCGCTTTATTCCCGACGCGCGTCTCGATGACGTGATGATCAGCTACGCGACGGACGGTGGCGGTGTCGGCCCGCATCTCGATTCGTACGACGTATTCTTGCTGCAAGCGCACGGCAAACGCCGCTGGCGCATCGGAGCGCAACGCGACACGACATGGCAGGAGAACGTGCCGCTGCGCATTCTCGAGCATTTCGAAGCGGAGCAGGAGTGGGTGCTGGAGCCCGGCGACATGTTGTATCTGCCGCCGGGTTACGCGCACGATGGGGTCGCCGAAGGCGAATGCATGACGTACTCCATCGGGTTTCGCGCGCCGCTCGAACAGGAGATGCTTCAGAACTTCCTGTACTACCTCGCGGAAAACGCCGCCGAACTGCCATTTGCGCGCCATTTCGCTGGGCGATACGCCGACCCGGATCAGCCGGCCGTCAAACATCCCGCCGCGCTGCCCGAGGGCATGATCGACACGCTCGTGTCGCAGCTCGAACGCGTACGTTGGGGGCGGAAAGAGGTGGAGGATTTTCTCGGTCGTTGGCTGAGCGAGCCAAAGTCGCATGTGTTTTTCGACCCACCCGAGAAGCCGCTTTCGACAACTCGTTTCGCACACGAAGCATCTTCGCGAGGGCTCGCGCTGTCGGCGAAGACACACTTGTTGTATCGACGCAACCGATACTACGTCAACGGTGAACCGCTGGAAGTCCCCGTCAGTGCGCGCTCGACGTTGCGGCTGCTGGCAGACAGACGCGAGCTGAAAGGCGAGGAATGTGCGAATTTCGGGCAAAAAGACCAAGAAATCGTTGAAATTCTGTACGATTGGTACGCTTCGGGATGGTTGGAGTTCGGACCTGACTCGAAGCCCGTGCGAAAGTTGCGCGCCGTAAGGAAAAAAGCGGGGTAAATGCGCGAGATTGACGTGACGCGTTGGGGAAAACCCAATATAATTTCTCGCCAAGCAGCTTGCATGACCAAGGGTAATCCTCAATTGCCAATGTCTCGCAATCGGCTTTGCGCTGGCAAGAGCGTATTACCGTAACTAATATTTATTCGCTTGTCTTCTACCATAAAAGGACGTGATCATGAAGAAGTCTCTCCTCGTCGCTTCGTTGTTGGCTATCGCCCTGACCGCCTGCGGCAAGAAGGAAGAAGCCGCTGCTCCGGCTGCTGACGCTGCCGCTTCGGCTGCTACGGCTGCTTCGGACGCCGCTTCGGCTGCTGGCGCTGCTGCTGATTCGGCTGCTTCGGCTGCCGGTGCTGCCGCTGACACGGCCGCTTCGGCTGCTGGTGCTGCTGCTGACGCCGTTGCTTCGGCTGCTGACGCTGCTGCCAGCAAGTAAGCTCTCGCTGCCGCGAGGCAGTTGAGCAAAAAAAGCCGGTCTTTCGACCGGCTTTTTTACGTCTGTACGATTCATGTTGCCCGCAGCCCGAGCCTGATACGTCCCGCCTCACCAGCACATAGCCCGCACGTGCCAATCAGCACATCAGCACATCAGCCAGTCAAACCCGCCCGCCTGCGTCGCTACAAGAATCTCCGTCGCCTGCGAACCGATCACCGCCGCCATGGCCGCCATGGCCAGTTCCGGCGTGTTGTTCTGCTCGCTCAGATGCGCACAGATCACTCGCTGGAGTTTGGCTCGGTCGACCGCTCCGAGAATCTCGGCAGCCGCATCGTTGGCGAGATGGCCGTACGTGCCCCCAATGCGCGCCTTGAGCGACGGAGGATACTTGCTGTTGGCCAGCATCTCGCGATCGTGATTGCATTCGAGCACCAGCGAATCGCAACCGCCGAGCGTTCCGATCAGATGCGTTGTCGGACAGCCGGCGTCCGTGAGCACGCCGAGACGGCGTGCGCCATCCGAGAACACGAATTGCAGAGGCTCGCGCGCGTCGTGCGGCACCGTGTACGGATGGAGTTCGATGGCACCGACAGCCAATCGCTCGTCCGAACGACACCAACGCACGAGCGCTGCTTTATCGTCGGCCTTGAGCGTATCGCCGACCTTGACGGCCTGCCCCGTCCCCCAACTCATGATGAGCGGGATGCGGTACTTGCGAGTGAGGGAAAGCGCACTGCCGATGTGGTCGGCATGCTCATGCGTGATGACAATGGCATCGAGCGATGCCACGTCGACCGAGCGCGCCGCCAGGCGCCGCTCGACCTCTCGCATGGAGAATCCGCAATCGAGGAGGATACGTGTCGTGGAGACGCCTTCCGACGCCTCCACCAGCAGGGCGTTACCTTCGCTGCCGCTGCCTAAACTGGCGAACCGCACGCGCCGCCTTAACGGAGCTGGTTGCCGATCACGCTGATGATCGTTTGAGCGATCTGCGAGTTGTCGACGTTACCCTTGTCGTCGAGCACCTGGACACGCGTCTGGTTGTCACCACGACCCTGCACATTGACGCTGTACTTCTTCGCCTTCTTCTGGTCCTGCACTTCCTTGGCGTGGAAGAGGCTGTAGAAGAAACCATTGTCCTTCGCGAGCGAGGCCGGATCGACGTAGCTCACGAAATACAGACCCTTGGCACGGTCGCGATCGTCCACGGTGAAGTTGCCGCGGTCGAGCGCCACGCCGACACGACGCCAAGCGCGGTCGAACGGCTCGTTGATGTCGAGGTACGACGCATCAGCCGTTCTCACCACCTGACTCGTCGGACCACCCGCCTTGGCGTTCTCGACCTGCGCCTTGGCTTGATCGGCCTGCGCCCCGAAGCGCTGCATCAGCTTGGTCAGCATGATGGCCTCGAGACCCGGATCGTTCGGCGCCGGCTCCCACTTGGTCGTGTCCTTCTGCGAGTTCGTGAACACTTCGACCATACGACGGTGCGTGATGTAAATGTCGGTACCGCCATTCGGATCGCGCTCGACCCGGGTGCGGAAGCGATCACGTTCCCCCGTCGAGTACAGACCGTCGAGCACCTTGCCCAGCAGATCGCGAATGATGTCCTGGTTCAGCTTGGCGCGGTTCTCCGCCCAGTCCGTCTCCATCACGCCCGTGTCGGCCGAGTCGATCGTCAGCACGAAGCCATTTTCTTGCCAGAACTCACGCAGCGTCGGCCACAGGTCGCCAGCCGGCTTCTGGATCACGAGCCAACGCTCGTTACCATCGCGCACGACCTTCATGCCCGGCACGCTCGGCAGCACATTATCCGTGGGGTTGGCAGCCACGACCTTTTGCTGGGTCTCGTAGTTCGACAGCGTGGCGGTACCGCCCGGTGTCACGTACTTGCGGTCAGCGGCCTGAACGTTGGTCAGATCCGGCGGAACGTCGAGCGAGGGGCCGGTCTTCGAGCTCTTGTAGTCGACCTTGTCGGACGACAAGGCGCTCGAAAGCGAGCTACACCCGGCGATGAGGGCCAACGAGGCAATAGCGGCCCATGCCAGCACGGGACGAGCTACGGAATTACTGACGATTCGTTTCATGAGTCGCAAAAAAATGGGTGGGCAATCGAACCCGGGTGCCTGAACGACAGCTTAGACAACGGCGATGTTGGCCGACTTGAGGGCTTGGAGCACCGTGTCCTGATACGGCTGCGCCAGCGGCGTGAGCGGCAGGCGAATGCCCGACGCGATCATGCCCATCTTTTGCAGCGCCCATTTCACGGGGATCGGATTGGCTTCGACGAACATGGCACGGTGCAGGTCGAACAACTGGAACTGCAGTTCACGTGCCTTGGCCACATCGCCGGCCAACGCAGCCGCGCACAGATCGTGCATCGCACGCGGTGCCACGTTGGCGGTGACCGAGATATTACCCCGACCGCCCATGAGCATGAGCGCAACGGCAGTCAGGTCGTCGCCGCTATACACGGCGAAGCTCTTCGGGGCGCGCCGGATCAGGTCGATACCGCGATCCAGATTACCCGTAGCGTCTTTCACGCCGATGATGCCCGGCACTTGCGCCAGACGCAGCAGCGTTTCGTTGCTCGCGTCCGCCACCGTACGGCCGGGCACATTATAGAGGATGACCGGAAGCTCACCGGCTTCCGCAATGGCGCGGAAGTGCTGGTACTGGCCTTCCTGCGTCGGCTTGTTGTAATAGGGAACGACTTGCAACGAAGCATCAGCGCCCACCTTCTTCGCGTGCTTCGTCAACTCGATGGCTTCCGCCGTGGAGTTGCCGCCGGTGCCGGCGATCACGTGCACCTTGCGGCCGCGCGACTGACCGGCTTCCGCCGTTTGCTTGACGGCGATTTCGATGAGCTCGCAGTGCTCTTCGACGTTGACCGTCGGCGATTCGCCCGACGTGCCCACGATGACGATACCGTCCGTGCCTTCGTCGACGTGCCAGTTGATCAGGTTGCGCAGTGCTTCACGGTCAAGGCTGCCGTCCTCTTTCATCGGCGTGACAATCGCGACGATACTGCCTTGAATCGGAGTTTGGGTAGTCATGTTTGATCGAACAATTCAGCGATAAGGGTGGATTGTAGCGGATTACGCTGTCGCCTCGTACAGCGCCGCAGGGCCGGGGTTTTCCCCGGGGGTCGCCGCACGTGTGGCACATAGCCGTTGCACGCACGCCGCGCGCGGCGCCGGCATCGTGACATCCTCGAAACCCGCGACTCGCATCCCCGCCTCGCGCGCGATGTCGAGCAACTCGCCCGGCGCCAGCAGAAACATGGGGTTCGACGGTTTGCCGTACTTTTCGTTTCCTTGCGCGAAGGTTTCGTAAATCAGAACCCCGCCCGGGGCAACGCTCGCCACGATGGGCGCAAACAGGGGACGGTGCAGGTAATTTGTGACGATGACCGCATCGAACGTCGAGCGCGCCGGCAATGGCCACGGCGCCCCCTCCAGGTCGGCGGCCAGCGTGGTGACGTTCGCGAGCCTTGACATCGTGGCAAGCGCCGCCGCATCCCGATCGATGGCGGTGACGTGAGCACCGCGCTCGGCCAACCATCGCGTGTGACGCCCCTGACCGCACGCCACATCGAGCACGCGTGCGCCCGGCGCAATGAGATGCGCCCAGCGCACCAGCCACGGCGACGGTGCGCCGGTACCGTGCAACGCGGGAGCGGCAACGGCTTGCGTCATGAATACTGAAGTCCCATGGCCTCACGCACGTCGCGCATGATTTCCTGCGCCGACTTGCGCGCTTTCTCGCAGCCGTCGGCCACGATCGCACGCAGCAGCGACGGATCGTCCATGTACTTTTGCGCACGCTCGAGCATCGGCTGCTGCTCGCGCAGAATGCCTTCGATGACCGGCTGCTTGCACTCGAGACAACCGATGCCGGCGCTGCGGCATCCCTTCTCGACCCAGTCGCGCGTGTCGTCGTCGCTGTAGACCTGATGCAGTTGCCAGACCGGGCACTTGTCCGGGTCGCCCGCATCGGTGCGGCGCACGCGCGCCGGATCGGTCGGCATCGTGCGCACTTTCTTCGTGATCGACTCGGCGTCTTCGCGCAGACCGATGGTGTTGTTGTAGGACTTCGACATCTTCTGTCCGTCGAGACCCGGCATGCGCGAGGCGGGCGTGAGCAACGCCTGCGGTTCCACGAGAATCAGCTTGCGCGCGCCTTCGAGGTAGCCGAACAGACGTTCGCGATCGCCCATCGACAACGATTGCGACTCGGAGAGCATGGCACGTGCCTGTTCGAGCGCCTCGTCGTCCCCCTTCTCCTGATAGGCGTTGCGCAGTTCGAGATAGAGCTTCGAGCGCTTGCCGCCGAGCTTGCGCGCCGCCGCGAGCGCCTTGTCTTCGAAGCCCGCTTCACGGCCATAGAGATAGTTGAAACGGCGCGCGATTTCGCGCGTCATTTCCACGTGCGGCACCTGATCTTCACCTACGGGCACATGCAGCGCGCGGTACAGCAGGATATCCGCCGCCATCAGCACCGGGTAACCGAGGAAACCGTACGTCGACAGATCCTTTTCCTTGAGCTTCTCGATCTGCTCCTTGTACGTGGGCACGCGTTCGAGCCAGCCCAGGGGGGTGCTCATGCCGATGAGCAACGCCAGTTCGGCATGCTCGGGCACCTTGCTCTGGATGAAGAGGGTCGCCTGATTCGGATCGATCCCGGCGGCGAGCCAATCGATCAGCACGTCCCATACGTTCTGTTCGATGACGTCCGGCGTCTCGTAGTGCGTCGTGAGCGCATGCCAGTCGACCACGCAGAAGTAGCAGGGATACTCGGCCTGGAGTTGAATCCAGTTCTTGAGCACACCGTGATAATGGCCGAGGTGCAGACGACCGGTCGGTCGCATGCCGGAGAAAACGCGTTCGGGGTACATGGTCTAGTTATCAGTCTGCAAAAACGTCAGGAAACCAGCGAGAGCAGCGGGGTGAGCATCCACTTGATCACATCACGCCCCCACTGAATCAGCGGCCACAGCCACACTCGACCGAGCACACCGCTGACCACCAGCGCCATCACAATGAAGAAGCCATAGGGCTCGACGCGCGAGAGCGCGTAGGCCGCGCGCGCCGGCAGCAGCGATACGAGCACGCGCCCGCCATCGAGCGGCGGCACGGGAAACAGATTGAACATGCACATCACGAGGTTCACCACGAGTCCCGCCTGCGCCATCATCATGAAGAATGGCTCCCGAACGCCCGCGAGCTGCAGCCCGAGGCCGAGCAGCACCCAGAGAATCGCCTGCACGAAGTTGCAGAGCGGTCCGGCCAGCGCCACCCAGATCGTATCGACACGCGGATTGCGCAGACTGCCGAACGCTACCGGCACCGGCTTGGCGTAGCCGAACAGGAACGCGCCGCTCGTCATGAAATAAAGCGCCAGCGGCACGACAATCGTGCCGATCGGGTCGATGTGCTTGAGCGGATTGAGCGTGACGCGCCCCATGAGAAATGCCGTGGGGTCGCCGAAGTGCTTCGCGACATAGCCATGCGCGGCCTCATGCAACGTAATCGCGAAGAGGACAGGGAGCGCGTAGACCGCAATGGTCTGGATCAGGTCTGCATTCATAGCCGGCTATTGTAACAAGCGGACCTGCACGCCAGTATTACCCGGCCTTACAAAGTTCGAGACGCCCGCCCCTCAGGACAGACCGAACGGCGCCAGCGGCCCGCGTCCGCGACGCAGCACCTCCGGCGGCGTCACCGTCAGATCGACTACCGTGGACGGCTCTTTCGGACAGGCCCCGCCGTCGATGACCAGATCCAGTTGCTTTTCCAGTCGCTCGCGGATCTCCTCCGGATCGTTGAGTGGCTCCGTTTCGTTCGGCAGAATCAGCGTGGTGGCAAGCAGCGGTTGCCCCAACTCCTCCAGCAAAGCCAGCGTAATGGCGTGCTCGGGCACGCGCAGGCCGATGGTCTTTCGCGAAGGATGGGAAAGACGACGCGGCACTTCCTTGGTCGCCTCGAGAATAAAGACGTAGGGCCCGGGCGTGGTCGCCTTGATCAACCGGTATTGCCGGTTGTCGACGATGGCGAACTCGGCCAGTTCGGACAGGTCGCGCACCAGCAGCGAGAGCATCTGCTTCTCGTCGAGACCGCGAATGCGGCGCAAACGATCGACGGCCTGCTTGTCGTCGATGTGACACGCGATCGCGTAGCTCGAATCGGTCGGCAACGCAACGATGCCGCCCTTGTCGATGATCTGAGCGGCTTGCTTGATGAGACGCGACTGAGGATTTTCCGGGTGGATCTGGAAGAATTGCGACATTTTGTCGGAAGGTTACTGCCAGCGGCTCCAGACCGGGGTGAGATCGCCGGGCAGCGCAGGCAGTTTGCCGAGCAGCGCGCGGCTCTCGGTCGGTCCATGGAAATCCGAGCCGCGCGAGGCCAGAAAACCATACTGACGCGCGACATCGGCATACTCGCGATATTGTTCCGGCGTGTGACTGCCGGTGATCACCTCGATGGCCTCGCCACCCAGATCGCGAAACTGATCGAACAGCGCACCGAATTCGAGCGGCGTGAATTTGTAACGTCCGGGGTGAGCCACGACGGCGATGCCACCCGCCCCCCGAATCCATTGCACGGCGTCCTGGAGCGTTGCCCAGCGATGAGGCACGTAACCCGGACGGCCCTCCGACAGGTACTTCGCGAACACGTCGGAGACCGACGCACACTTGCCGATTTCCACCAGGAATCGTGCGAAATGCGTGCGCGAAATCAGATCGGGATTGCCGACGAAGCGCAGCGCGCCCTCGTAAGCGCCGGGGATACCGGCGGCGGCCAGCTGGTCGCTCATCAATTGCGCCCGGGCGGCACGGCCGCCGCGCGTTGCGGCAAGGCCATCGATGAGCGTGGGATTGTCCGGGTTGATGTTCAGACCGACGATGTGCACCGTACGGTTTGCCCAGGTAATGGAGATCTCGACACCGCTCACGTAGCGCATGCCGAGTGCTTCGGCCGCCGCGCGCGCTTCGCGCTGCCCGCCGATCTCGTCGTGGTCCGTCAGCGCCCACAGGTCGACGCCGGCCTCGAAGGCGACCTGCGCCACTTCGGAGGGCGTCAGCGTGCCGTCCGACACCTTGGAATGACAATGAAGATCCGCGTTGAGCATGTTGATCCGCCGGGGTGACAAAGCCGCTGCATGCGCTGCGATCGCCGCAGATTGGCGGCCACGAGACACCGGCGTATGACTGGATAATGACAGCCCCATTCTACCGCTCAAGTGCACGCGACGCGAGTTGCCCGGTCGCTGCCATCCACGCCATCGTCGTCGCGCCTTCCAGCCACGGCAAGACGGCGCACGTCACTTCCGCGCCGGTCTCCCCGCCTGTCCCGCGTGCGCGGGACTATTTGCGGCAAAAATCCTCGATCAGGCGAGCGACGGCTTCCGGTTGGTCGTGATGCAACATGTGGCCGGCATCTTCGACGAAGGCTTCGGTCAGATTCGGAAAGGCCTCAAACCGTTCGCGGAAGGCTCCCCTGCCCTGCGTCCCGGCGAAATGGCGCAGCACGTCGGAGTCGGTCGCCTCCACGTTCAGCACCGGCGCACTCACGTTGCCCCACACCGCCATCGCTTCGTCGAGACGATAGGGATAAGGGTTCGCGATTTTGTGCGCCGGATCCGCGAGCAGATGCCACATGCCGTCGGGCGTCTGCCGCGCCCAGCGATGCGACAACCAGCCTGCGCGCTCCGGCGTGAGGCGCGGATTCGTCTTGCGCAAGCGCGCCGCCACGTCGTCGATCGATGCATACGGGCGCAGCGTCGGCATCGTCTGCACGTCGTCGAGCCAGCGGCTGAGCTGACGAATCGCCGCGGTGGGCGCGGACGGCGGCAGGCCGAAGCCCTCCAGATTCACGAGACGCCGCACGCGCGCCGGGCGCACCCCGGCATACAGACAGGCGACATTGCCGCCCATGCTGTGACCGATCAGGTTGACGGCCTCCCCCGGCTCGGCATAGACATCGAGCAAGGCATCGAGATCGGCAAGGTAATCGGGGAACCAGTAGCTGCCGGCACGCCCTTCTGCGACCGGCCAGTCGGTGAGGCCGAATCCCCGCCAGTCCGGGGCCAGCACATGCCAGCGCTGCGCGAGCGTTTGCGCCACGAACTGGAACGAGGCCGACACGTCCATCCAGCCATGCAACGCAAACAGCTTGGGCGCCCCGGGCGTGCCCCATTGACGGACGTGGTGGCGCAGGCCGCGCACTGTCAGAAACTCGGATCGGGAGTCGATCATGATGCCGGCAGACAATGAATATCTGAACGATTGAGGAACGTCGAGTATATCGGCGGACGTCGATGGCACGTAAGCGAGGTCAAAAACCGGCACCACGTCGAATCAACGTCAACGGGTGAATCAACCGAAAAAGGCGGTTACGACACCACGACGAGATCGCGACGCATTACGACAGGACCACGACGAGGGAACAACGAGGTGACGGCGCGCCTTGCAATGTCGCCGTTCGTTCGTCACTCCCCGGCCTGCAGCGCCGCCAGTTCGTCGTCATCGAAGCCGGCGGCACGTCGCGCCGAGAGGTTGAACGGCCCGCGCAGGCGCGGCGCCCCGTACTGCGCGGCCAACCGCGCATAAGTCTGCACCGGTTCGAGGCCCGCGCGCTCGCAGCCCCAGCGATACCAGCGGTTGCCGATGGCCACGTGGCCGATTTCGTCTCGCAGGATGATGTCGAGAATTGCCGCCCCGGCCTTGTCGCCGGCACTGGAGAGCTTCGCCCGGATCGGCGGGCTGGCATCGAGCCCACGGGCCTCCAGCGTGCGAGGCACGAGCGCCAGACGCGCCAGCCAGTCACCCGAGGTGCGCCGCGCCATGTCCCATAGGCCGTCGTGCGCGGGAAAACAACCGTAGACGTATTCGTCGCCCAGCGTCTTCAAATGCGCGCTAAGCAACGAGAAGTGATATGCCTCCTCGGCCGCCACCCCGAGCCAGTCCTCGTAATACTCGACGGGCAGGTCGTCGAAGCGCCAAAGCGCATCGAGAGCGAGATTGATGGCGTTGAACTCGATATGGGCGAGTGCGTGCAGCAACGCCGCGCGTCCCTCGACGCTCGTCACTGCACGCTGCTTCAGTTCGCGCGGCGAGACCAGTCGCGGCAGCGCGGGGCGTCCCGGAATCCCTGCGTCAAGTTCCGGATCGCCGTGAGCGGGGTCCGATGCCGAAGCAGTCGTTGCGGCATTGGCGAGCGCAAACCGGCGCGTCGGATACCAACGTGCGGCCTCCTGGCGCACCCGCTCACGCAGCGCGGTGACGCCTGCGGCTTTCTCATAGGGATCGCGGCAGCGCAACAGTTCCAATGCGCGTTCGCGCGCGCAATCGGCGGCAGCCTGTTCGTCGGCAAAGGGAGGGGATTCGCCGGGACGGGCATTCCGGACATCGATGCGGACATCGTTACAGACATCACGCCCGAATTGCGTGCCGGGAGCGGTAGTGAAATCGGCCATGACGTTACAATAGCGGTTTCGTCGATTTTAACCGCGAACCGAAGCCGCTATGCCGATCTATAAACTTGGAGACAAGACCCCGCAGATCCACGAGAGTGCTTTCGTGGCCGACACTGCCACCATCATCGGCGAGGTTGTGCTTGCCGAGAACAGCAGCGTGTGGCCCGGGGTGGCGATTCGCGGCGACAACGAACCGATCCGGATCGGTAAGGCGACCAACGTGCAGGAAGGCGCCGTACTGCATGCCGACCCCGGCTATCCGCTGACACTGGCCGAAGGCGTCAGCATCGGCCATCAGGCCATGCTGCATGGCTGCACGGTCGGAGAGAACTCGCTGATCGGCATCCAGGCCGTGCTGCTCAACGGCGCCGTCATCGGCCGCGACAGCCTCGTGGGTGCCGGTGCACTCGTTACCGAGCGCAAGACGTTTCCGGACCGCTCCCTGATCCTCGGCGTGCCCGCCAAGGTCGTGCGCGAATTGACGGACGAGGAAGTCGCGAACCTCAAACGTAACGCCGACGTCTACGCCACACGGCGGCAGGTGTTCAAGGAACAACTGGTGCGTATCGGCTGAGCGCGCGGGCGGTGGCGGCGCGCGCTGGCAGTCGGGTGCGCGGGCCTTCACCGCCGGCGTGTTGAAAATGCGGCATGCGCCCCCAGATAGTGAACCATTGACGCGCCATAACTCGGCTCGTGTGAAAGCAAGGCTCGCGCAAACGAGCGAATGACGGAAATCCTGTGCGTTTTTTGCACCATTGCCGTTTCTCGTGACTCGTTTGGCGTCTCGGACCGTCTGTCACACCACCCGCCGTTGCCGCATTTTTCAGGAATTCGACCGTGTCCGACCAACTTCAGAAATTCATGTTCGACGCCGCCCCCGTGCGCGGGGAATACGTCAGCCTCGACGCCACCTGGCGCGCGGTGCTGGAGCGTCACGAGTACCCGGCAGCCGTCCGCCATTTGCTCGGCGAGATGATGGCCGCGGCCGCACTGCTCACTGCCAACGTCAAATTCGACGGCGCGCTCGTCTTGCAACTGCATGGCGATGGCCCCGTCACGATGGCGGTCGTCGAATGCAATGCCGATCTCACCATGCGCGCGACGGCAAAGTACAGCGGCGACATCCCCGAGGACAGCTCGCTCAAGTCGCTGGTCAACGTGCATGGACGCGCCCATTTCGCGATCACGCTCGATCCGCGCGTGAAGCAACCCGGCCAGCAGCCGTACCAGGGCGTGGTGCCGCTCTCCGACGAACATGGCCCGCTCCCGGACATGGCCTCGGTGCTCGAACACTACATGCATCACTCGGAACAGCTCGATACCCGGCTGTGGCTGGCGTCGGACGAGAACCACGCGGTCGGTATCCTGCTGCAAAAGCTGCCGGGATATGGCGGCACGGCGGGAAGCGGCGCGGAGCACGCCCCGGAAGAGGACGAAGACACCTGGAATCGCGTCTGCCAGTTGGGCAACACGCTCAAACGCGACGAAATGCTGAGCACGGACCGTGAAACCATGCTGCATCGGCTGTTCTGGGAAGAGACGGTACGCGTGTTCGACCCGCAGCCGACGGCGTTCCGTTGCACCTGTTCGCGCGAGCGCGTCGCCAATATGCTCCGGACGCTCGGAGAAGCGGAAGTCATGAGCGTGTTCGACGAACGCCCGAACGTGGAGGTCGCGTGCGAGTTCTGCCGTCAGACTTACCAGTTCGACAAGGTGGACGCGGCACAACTGTTCACCGAGTCGCCTCACGTGGCACCGGCCGGGCAGCATTGATATCGAGCGACGGAAAAACACTGGCGCGTGGAACGACCGGCGTGCCAGTGAATCTCAGACGTCAATCGGCGTGAGACAAACCGTCGGCCCAGCGACGGACCGAACCGCCGTCAATCCATGGGTTATTGCGCCATGCCCCGACTCGCTGCCCCCAACTGTTCCGCCGTGCCGTCGCAACGGCGACGTCGTTGCGTCATTCGTTCGACCGCGGGCGCACTCGGTCTGCTCGTGCTGACGTTGGCCGCCGGTTGTGCACAACTGCAACTGCCGCCCCCGGACGCGCCCGCCGCGCGTTTGCCATCCGCCGGCGACGCGGCGCCTACGCCAGCGATGACAGATGCGCAGAAGCAGGCGCTGACACGCCTGAACCAGAGCATCTACGACGAACAGGAAAGCACCATCGAGCGTGAGCGCGTTCAGCGCGCGCTTGACGACGCCATTCGCAGCTACAACAGCAACGCATACTTCTACGGCGGATGGGGTGGTCCCGGCTGGTATGGGCCAGGATGGTACGGCCCTGGCTGGTACGGTCCGCGATCGGCGGTTGGCGTTAGCGTCGGTTTCTGACGAATGACGTCAGTCATGGCCCCATGGGATTGACACAGGTCGCTTCAGACTGAAGCCGACCGTTCGAGACAATGCAAAAGGCGCTCCCGTAGGAGCGCCTTTTGCGTTCTACTGCATTGATTCGCGTGATTGCCAACGTCGGCACACAGCGATCAGTGATGCTGAGCCTTATGCCCCGAGCGCTCCTTGCCCTTCGTCTGCGACGGGGGCGGTGGTGGCGTGGCCGCTACCGTTTTGTGAGCGGGCTCGGTCGACGAGACGAGGGGTACATCGGCGCCGGACGCCCCTTGCGGTGCGCTGGCGCCATCGGCCCCTACGAACTGAACGAACACCTCGCCGTCCTTGACCATGCCCAGCTCGAAACGAGCACGCTCTTCGATCGCTGCCGTGCCGTCCTGCAAATCCTGCACTTCGCCGGCAAGACGATCGTTACGTTCCTTCAACTGCTCGTTTTTCTGCTGTTCGGCGCTCAGCTCGTCGCGCAGTTCGTGCACGTACAACCAACCACCGTGGCCGAACCAGAGCGGATACTGGATGACTACCAAGAGCAGCACCAGCACCAAGGTCACCATTCGCATGCTTTCGCCTGGCAAGAATTCCGGGAAGCCCGATCGGATCGAAATCAGGATCTCACTTCACTTCCCGGGGAAACGGAATTAGCGCAGATTGTAGAACGTTTCCTTGCCCGGATACGAAGCGATATCGCCGAGATCCTCTTCAATGCGCAGGAGCTGATTGTATTTGGCGATACGATCGCTACGCGAGAGCGAACCGGTCTTGATCTGACCGGCGTTCGTGCCCACGGCGATATCGGCGATCGTCGAATCTTCGGTTTCGCCCGAACGATGCGACACGACTGCCGTGTAACCGGCGCGCTTGGCCATCTCGATGGCAGCGAACGTTTCCGTGAGCGTGCCGATCTGGTTGATCTTGATCAGGATCGAGTTGGCCACGCCCTGCTCGATGCCTTGCTTGAGGATCTTCGTGTTGGTCACGAACAGGTCGTCGCCGACCAGCTGCACCTTCTTGCCCAGCTTGTCCGTCAGGATCTTCCAGCCGGCCCAGTCGTCTTCCGACATGCCGTCTTCGATCGAGACGATCGGGAACTTGTCGCACAGATTGGCGAGGTAATCGGCGAACTCTTCCGAGGTCAGCGACAGGCCTTCACCAGCCAGTTCGTACTTGCCGTTCTTGAAGAACTCGGTCGACGCGCAGTCCAGCGCCAGCAGCACGTCATCGCCCAGGCGGTAGCCGGCGTTTTCCACGGCTTGCTGGATGGTGGTCAGGCATTCCTCGTTCGAGGCGAAGTTCGGTGCGAAGCCGCCTTCGTCGCCCACCGCCGTGCTCATGCCCTTGTCGGCGATCAGCTTCTTGAGCGCATGGAAGATTTCGGCGCCGCAGCGCAGCGCTTCACGGAAGCTCGACTGACCGACCGGCATCACCATGAATTCCTGGATGTCCAGGCTGTTGTTGGCGTGTGCGCCGCCGTTGACGATGTTCATCATCGGCACCGGCATTTGCATTGCGCCCGAACCGCCAAAATAGCGGTACAGCGGCAGGCCGGCTTCTTCGGCAGCGGCCTTGGCGACAGCCATCGACACGGCCAGCATCGCGTTCGCACCGAGGCGCGACTTGTTGTCGGTGCCGTCGAGTTCGATCAGGGTCTTGTCCAGGAAGGCCTGTTCGGCAGCATCCAGGCCCATGATCGCTTCGGAAATTTCGGTGTTGATGTGCTCGACCGCCTTTTGCACACCCTTGCCAAGGTAACGTTCCTTGTCGCCATCACGCAATTCGATCGCTTCACGCGAACCGGTCGACGCGCCCGACGGCACTGCCGCGCGGCCCATCACACCCGACTCCAGCAGCACGTCGCACTCGACCGTCGGATTGCCGCGCGAGTCCAGCACTTCGCGCCCGATGATATCTACGATTGCACTCATGTATTCCTCGGTATCTATAAGACAAAAACGCTAAAGGGAACCTGCTTCGCGCCGCCATCCCGTCCGTCATCTGCCAGGTTCACGCCGGGCGCTGAGCGTACACCGGCAGCGCGCCGAATCCTGACGTGGACACCGATGCTGCGCATCGTGTGCGCGCACCGGCAGGGCAATACGTGGACGGGGGAACAACGGCGCCTCGAAATGAGGCACGGCGGCCTGTGGAATGACATCGATGTCGACGGTGCACTCGGCGTACTGCACGCGGGCATCTCCTCCGGAACTCGCCCTCGCGGCGGCCATTGCAGACCACTGCGCGACAAGCTTAACGATTCGACGCCATGCTGCCAAGGCGTCCGACCGCTATACCCGTCCTGTGGGCGAACTGATAGTGGCCCCAGGACGGTGTGTCTCATTTCAGTTGAAATTGTTTTCCAGAAACTCGCCTTGCTTCACCGCCGCATCGATGGTCTTGAGCGTGGTGAGCAGCTCGCGCATGCGGCCGAGCGGCACGGCATTGGGGCCATCCGAGAGTGCGCACGCCGGGTCCGGGTGCGTCTCCATGAACAGACCCGACACGCCTACGGCAACGGCGGCACGCGAGAGCACCGGCACGAACTCGCGCTGACCGCCCGAGCTGGTGCCCTGCCCGCCGGGCAACTGCACCGAGTGCGTGGCATCGAACACGACCGGCGCCCCCGTCTCGCGCATGATCGCAAGCGATCGCATGTCCGAGACGAGATTGTTGTAACCGAACGAAACGCCACGCTCGCAGGCCATGAAGACGTCATCGGGCAGACCGGCTTCACGCGCGGCGTCGCGAGCCTTGTCGATGACGTTGATCATGTCGTGCGGCGCGAGAAACTGGCCCTTCTTGATGTTCACCGGCTTGCCCGACTGGGCGCAGGCGCGAATGAAATCGGTCTGACGGCACAGGAACGCCGGCGTTTGCAGCACGTCGACGATCGGCGCGGCCACGGCAACGTCTTCTTCGGTATGCACGTCCGTGAGAACCGGCACACCGAGTTGACGACGCACTTCCTCGAGGATCTTCAGGCCCTGTTCGCGACCCGGGCCGCGATACGACTTGCCCGAGCTGCGATTCGCCTTGTCGAACGACGACTTGTAGATGAAAGGAATGCCGAGCGCGCTCGTGATTTCCTTGAGCTGCCCCGCGACGTCGATCGTCATTTGCTCCGACTCGACGACGCAGGTACCCGCGATCAGGAAAAACGGCTTGTCCAGGCCAACATCGAAACCGCACAGTTTCATGGGAACTCCTTGTCTCTCGCTCGCTGCGCGTCTCAGGCGGCCTTCTTGCGCGCTTGCTGACCGGCCAGCGCAGCTTCAACGTATGCCTTGAAGAGCGGGTGACCGTCGCGCGGCGTCGAGGTGAACTCCGGGTGGAACTGGACGCCCACGAACCACGGGTGCACCTGTTGCGGCAGTTCCATCATCTCCGGCAGGTTTTCGGTCGGCGTACGCGCCGAAATCACCAGACCGGCAGCTTCGAGCTGCGGCACGTAATGGTTGTTGACCTCGTAACGGTGACGGTGACGCTCGTTGACCGTCTCACCATAGATACGCGAAGCCAGCGTGTCTGCCTTGACCGGCACGCGTTGCGAACCCAGACGCATCGTGCCGCCCAGATCCGAATCTTCGGTGCGTTGCTCGATCTTGCCGTCACGATCCTGCCACTCCGTGATGAGTGCCACGACCGGATGCGGCGTGCCCGGCTCGAATTCCGTGCTGTTGGCGTCGGCCAGATTGGCGACGTCGCGCGCAAATTCGATCACGGCCAATTGCATGCCGAGGCAGATGCCGAGGTACGGCACGCGATTTTCGCGAGCGTAGCGAATGGCTTTGATCTTGCCTTCGGTACCACGACGACCGAAGCCGCCCGGCACGAGAATCGCATCCAGATGCTTGAGGGCGTCGGTGCCGTCCTTCTCGATCTGCTCCGAATCGATGTACTCGATATTCACGCGCGTTTCCGTGTGGATCGCGGCGTGACGCAGCGCTTCGATAAGCGACTTGTACGATTCGGTGAGATCGACGTACTTGCCGACCATGCCGATCGTGACATCATGCTTCGGGTTCTCGACGGCGTGGACCAGACGCGTCCACATGGACAGGTCGGCCGGCTTGGCTTCGATCTTCAGTTCTTCGCAGATGATCCGGTCCATGCCTTGGTCGTGCAGCATTTGCGGGATCTTGTAGATCGTGTCGACGTCCCACACCGAAATCACGGCGTCTTGCGGGACATTGGCGAACAGCGAAATCTTGGCGCACTCGTCTTCCGGGATCTGTCGATCGGCGCGGCAAAGCAGCACGTTCGGCGAAATACCGATTTCGCGCAGTTTCTGCACGCTGTGCTGCGTCGGCTTGGTCTTGAGCTCGCCGGCCGTCGCGATGTACGGCACGAGCGTCAGGTGCACGAAGGCCACGCTGTTGCGGCCCAGGCGCAGATTCATCTGACGTGCGGCTTCGAGGAACGGCAGCGATTCGATGTCACCGACCGTGCCGCCGATTTCGACGATGGCGACGTCCGGATGGCCGTCCCACGTCGAACGCGCACCGCGCTCGACGAAGGCCTGAATTTCATTGGTGATGTGCGGAATGACCTGAACGGTCTTGCCGAGATATTCGCCACGGCGCTCCTTGCGGATCACCGATTCGTAGATCTGGCCCGTCGTGAAGTTGTTCGCACGACGCATCTTCGCGCTGATGAAGCGCTCGTAGTGACCCAGATCCAGGTCGGTTTCCGCACCGTCCTCGGTCACAAACACCTCGCCGTGCTGGAACGGGCTCATCGTGCCCGGGTCGACGTTGATGTAGGGATCAAGCTTGAGGAGGGTGACTTTGAGGCCACGCGATTCGAGAATCGCGGCCAGAGATGCGGCAGCAATTCCCTTACCAAGAGAGGAAACCACGCCGCCCGTGACAAAAACGAATTTGGTCATCGCAGTAATTGCTCGCGGGAAAGCCGGATTATACCCGAAAGCAGCCCTGCCCTCGACCTGCGGCGCGGCAAATTTTGGTCTTGACAGGCGCCGGGCGTGACGCCCTCATCAGGACCGACGCGCCCGGGAGCGCCTCTGGGCCGGTTCGGTCCTGCGCATCCCGATTCAGGCAGCCAGAGGACGACGGTGTTCGCCTTTGAGCTCCGCGAGCATGCTCCGGATGGCGGCGGCCGTCTCCAACGGACGCTCCATCGGGAAAAGGTGCGTGCCCGGCACGTAACGCAGATGAGTGCCGACGATTCGGCGCGTCGCGCCGATGCCCGCCTGACGCAATTCCCGCGACGCCGTGCCTGCCAGAAAGCCGACCGGGACCGGGACACCACGCATCGCGCGCACGGCCAGAGACGGCGGCAACGTCAGGTAAATGCGGTACTCGATCTCCCGAGCAAAAGCCAGACGCCGCGCATCGCCCTGCCCGGTCGGCAGCGTTCCGCAGTCGATATAGTCGCGCAGCACGTCCGGATCCCAACTGGCGAATGCCGGTTTACTCGCAAAATGCTGCCACGCGCTTTCCCAATCCGGCCACTGGTCGCGACGCCTTTTCGTCACGCCAGCAGGCGACAGGCGTTCGTAAAGCCCGGTCAGCATTCCCAGACGCAGCATCTGCGTACGCCATCCGGGTGTCACGATAGGCGAATCCACCATCACCACGCCGCGCACGCATCGCGGCGCCTTGAGTGCGGCCATCAAACTGAGAAAGCCGCCGAGCGAGTGTCCGACGAGCCAGACCGGCTCGCCGCCGTATTGACGCTCGAGCGTGTCGACCAGTTCATTTCGCAAATACCGCCAGCCAGGCGTCACGGGGTAGCGCGGATCGTGCCCGATGCGATCGATGGCGCGCACGTCGTACTCATCCGCCAGCGCGCCGAGCATCTTGCGATACACGCCAGCCGGAAAGCCGTTGCCGTGCGAAAAATGGATGATGTCTCTTGTCATGGAATTCTATGTCCTCGCGAGCATTGGCCGTACACGATCATCAGGTCGCATGACACTCGCCGGACCATTCTAGCGAACCGCTCGTCGAGTACCGGTAGAGGTTTCCGTCGAATTCGCATGCCAGTACCGCCGGTAATGCTCCCGATAGGCCTGGACTTTGATCCCGGGCGGACCGGTCGCGAACCGGAGGCCGCCATGCGTGACGCTCTGCCAGATTTGCGCGCCGCCGGCGCGATAGCGTGCCACCACCGGCGGTCTGGGATGACCGAAGCGGTTGCGATACCCCGTCTGAAACACCACGTGCGCAGGCGAAACCGCAGCAACGAACGCTGGGGTCGACGACGTTAAACTGCCGTGATGGGGCGCCAGCAGGATGTCCGCGCGCAATTTCGATCCAAATCTCGACACCATCAGACGCTCTTGCATGGCTTCGGCGTCCGCAGCCAGCAAGGCGCTATGCCGGGCGTTGGCAACATACAGTACACAACTCACGCTGTTCGGCCCCGCGCGCCCCGCCCATCCCTCACGTAATGCCGCCTTGTCGGGATGCAGGAACCGGAAAGTCACGCCGTCCCACGTCCATTGCTGACCGACTAGACATGTCCGATGGGACGTCGCTGCGCTGCGCACCGCGTGGCCTTCGGGCAGCGATGAAAATATCTGTGCGGACGGAAAGGCGCGCAAAACGCTCAAAGCGCCCCCGAAATGATCGTCATGAGCGTGACTGACGACCAGTCGATCGAGTCTCGCAGTCCCAATCGAGCGCAGGTACGGCACGATCACGCGCCGTCCGGCGTCGCTGCGTCTGCCGAAAGGTGGGCCGGTGTCGAAAAGCAAAGTGCGGCTGGCCGTTTCCACCAGTACGGCGTTGCCCTGCCCGACATCGAGCATGGTTACGCGAAACTCACCGTCAGCAGGCCGCTGCGAAGACGCAAACACCGCAGGCCCCATGAGCGCGAAACCCGCAAGACGAACGCCGCACGCAAGCAGGCGAATCCGTGCGACCCACTGCGGCAGCGGGATCAGACAGGCGACCACGCCCGCCAGCGCGGCGACTTGCGCCCACCAGGGCGAGACCGGTGCGCGCCACACCGCCCACGGCACTGCGGCGAGCGCGCCCAGCCACTCGGCGAGCCACGTAACGACCGCGTGCGCGACGAAAAGCACCCAGTGCGCCAGGCCCCTGGGCAGTAGCAGGCTCACCAGCGCCAAGGGCGTGACGATCAACGTCATGACCGGTATTGCGACCGCGTTCGCCAATGGCCCGAGGACCGGCACCGTCCCGAACCAGGCCAACGTGAGCGGCACCAGCCCGATCGTGACCGCGTACTGCGCCCGGGCGGCCTGCCCGAACCGGATGGTTATCGACGCGTACCAGGGTCGCGGCACCCCCTGGGCGCTCGACGGCCTTGCCCCTTCGACGCTCTCGAGACTCGCCGGCGGGGCGTCCTCGCACCGCACCCCGCCATCGCGTTGACCACGTTGACCGCGTTCACCACAATTACCGCGTTGACCACGTCGCTGCGCCCGCACCGGGTTCAGCGAGTCGCGGCGCTTTGTCGCCATCACCAACGCCGTTACGGCGCCGAAGGACAACCAGAGTCCCGGCGTGACGACCGTCCAGGGATCGAGCGCCACAACGATTGCCAAGGCCCACGCCAGCACATACGAAGGCGCTGCAAAACGCCCGCTCAGCAGCGCTGCGACAACGATCGCCACCATGCCAACGGCACGCCTGACGGGAACACCCCAACCGGCGACCGCACCGTAGGCGACTGCCGCCACCAGCCCCGCCACGGCCGCCGCCTTCGGTGCGGGCCACAAAAGCGGCAAGCTGACACGGCGGTAGCAAGTTCGACGCCAAAGCACGCCAACGATCGCGGCGAGCGCTCCGGCCACCAGCGACACATGCAATCCCGAGATCGCCAACAGATGACTCACCCCGGTGTCAGCAAAAACTTGCCAGTCGTCGTCCGCGATGTCGCCACGCTCGCCCAGCGCCAACGCCATCAACACACCGCCATATCGGGTCGATGGTCCGAGCGCCGCTCGGAAATCGTCTCTTAGCCGCTCACGCCACGCGTCGAATCGATACCCCGGCAACGGAGCGTCTTGCAGTCGAAACGCGACGCTCGCCTGCGTCGCGCGTCGGTCGCCGTACCCCATTCGCACATATCCCGACGCACGAACGCCTTTTACCAGCGCCGTCAACTCGGCATCTGCCCCGTGCCAGTTCGCGAGACCACGTGGAGCCTTGAGGCGAACGGGCAGTTGCCAACGCTCGCCAGCGCGCGGCAACCGCGCACCGCGCGCGTTCCGATCGATCCGCGCCTCTCCCCGATCAAAGGCGGCGCGGCCTGGCCAAACCAGCTCGATTCGCCGCGGAACGCGCACCGCACCGCACGACGACTCGGCTGCACGCTCACTGCGCGAATTTCGGGACACACCGCGAGATGAACGTGTCGACGCAGACGACACCTGAGATGCCCCGCGCGCACACGCATCCTGACCAGGGCATCCGCCGCACGAACCGTCGCCTTGTTCAAACGCACTGCCGATATATGCGCTCTCCACATCGAACGCGAATCGCAGCCCATCTCCGGTGGCGCTCGGCAACCCTGCAACGACGCCCGTCACCGTGATGTCCCGGCCCTCCAGCGCGGCTGGCAACCGATCGCTCAGCCGCACGTCCGCCCGACACGCTGCCCACGCGTAACCAGCTACGCCCGCACAGATCGCCAGCACCGCAACACCCGCAGATCGTCGCCAGCAACATCCGCGCAGCGGTGAAAATCGTTTGCGCACCGGGCCGGGCCTCCCATCCACCGTCGTCAGGCCTGCACGAGCGTTCGACGCGCGCCACTTCCCAGCCCCGTGCGCGCCCCTTGAAGCATCCCTTGATGCGCCCCTTGAATCGCCCCTTGAATCGCGCCATGAAGCGCCCCGCACAGCCACGACCGCCCCAAGCGCGAATATCAGCACCGCGACGCTTACTGTCGCGACAAACCAGCGCCCTGCCGGAAGCGTCGGCGCCTGTTGCAGCCACCAGATGCCGGCGACCCAGGCGAGCAGCACAAGTCTCATGACGTTATCGCGTCATGTGTTCGCATTCGCGCGACGCCTCGGCGTCAGCGCGACTGCCCGGAAGCGGCGTCGGAAACGTTGGAAATCAGGGAAGATTCGGCGGCAGGACCGTCACCGGGCGTCATCGCCATTGCGCCGGAAAGACGCGGCAGCACTCGCCACGCGTTGGCACACGTCGCCTGAGACAGCGCGTCGGGCGACATGCCTCGCAGTTCGGCCATGACATGCGCCATTCGAGGCAGTTCAGCCGGGCTGTTACGTTGTTTGTAGCGCCATTCCGGGGCGATATCCGGCGCATCCGTCTCCATGACGATGGACGACAGCGGCATCTCCACAGCCAGCCGGCGAATCTGCAAGGCGCGATCGAACGTCATTTGGCCGCCGAACCCGAGGCAGAATCCGCGCTCGACGAACATCTCGGCCTGTTGTCGACTGCCGTTGAACGCATGCGCAATACCACTGCGCGGCGCAAAGATGCGCAGTTGCTTGAGCAAGGCATCCTGCGAGCGCCTCACATGCAGGATGACCGGCAGGTCGAAGTCCCGCGCAATCTTCAATTGCTCGACGTAGAAAAATTGCTGGCGCACCGGGTCCAGCGTCTTCACGAAGTAGTCCAGCCCGATCTCGCCAATGCCAACGAATCTCGGGTCACTCATGGCACGCTCGACGGCAGCACGCAGCGTCGCAATGTCTTCGTCTCGCGCACGAGGTGTGTACAGCGGATGAATGCCGAGCGCATAAGCGCCGCCGGGGAATGCCCGGGCGGCTGCGCGGGCGGCATCGAACGTCGCGCATTCGACGGCAGGCACCACGAGCCCCGCGACGCCCGCGGCCACGGCGTCGGCAATGAGGGTGACACGGTCGGCGTCGAACTCGGCCGCATCGAGATGGCAATGGGTATCGATCCACATGGTCAGATGTCCTTGAACGTCAATTCTACGGGTCGATGACAAGGCTCGCACATTGTGCTTTTCGTCACTATCGGACAACACCGCGTTCGGTCTAGGACGTTGCCGAAAAATGCCCGTTTCGCAGGACCAAAAAAAGACGCCGGGGAATCCCGGCGTCTCGTCTTCGGCAGATCGTGAGGCACCGCGCACGGCGCTCAGGCAAGTTCCAGCACGCCCTCTCGCAACCGCAGCGCGCGATCGCAGCGACGCGCCAGATCGATATCGTGTGTCACGATCACGAAGCTCGTCTTGAGCGTTTCGGACAATTCCAGCATGAGCTCGAACACGGTCTCGGCGGTGTGCCCATCGAGGTTGCCGGTCGGCTCGTCCGCCAGCACGCATGCCGGCTGCGTCACCAGCGCCCGCGCCATCGCCACACGCTGACGCTCGCCGCCAGACAGTTCCGAGGGGCGGTGCTTGACTCGCGAGCCCAGCCCCACGCGCTCAAGCATCACTTGCGCGGCGGCGCGCGCCTGCTCGGTCGGCAGACGGCGAATGCGTAGCGGCATCGCCACATTGTCAAGCGCCGAGAATTCGGCAAGCAAATGGTGGAACTGGTAGACGAAACCGAGCGAATGATTGCGCTGCGCCGTCTTGTCGCGCTCGCGCAGTGACGAAAATGGCTTGCCCAGCAACGACACCTCGCCGCGCGACGGATCGTCCAGCCCGCCCAGCACGTGCAGGAGCGTGCTCTTCCCAGAGCCGGACGCTCCGACGATCGCCACCTTCTCGCCCGGCGCGACATCGAGACTCGCGCCGTTGAGCACCGTCACGTTCAGCTGACCTTGTCGGAACGTCTTGTGCAAGTCACGTGCGCGAAGCACCGGACCGTCGTATGCCAGATTCGCCACCGGGGCCATCGATTGATTCGCGTTACTCATAGCGCAGGGCCTCCGCCGGTTTGACGCGCGAGGCACGCCAGCTCGGATAGATCGTCGCCAGCGCCGAGAGGATGAAGGAAATCACCCCGATGCGGATCACGTCCGACGATTGCAGATCCGAGGGCAGTTCGGAAATGAAATAAATGTCCTGTGGCAGGAAGTGAATGCCGAGCAGGCGCTCGATGAACGGCACGATCGTACCGATGTTCACGGAAATGAGACAGCCGAGCCCAACGCCGAGCAACGCGCCGGCGAACCCGATCGTCACCCCCTGTACGATGAAGATCTTCATGATCGAGCCGGGCTGCGCACCGAGGGTACGCAAAATCGCGATGTCCGCATATTTGTCGGTCACCGTCATCACCAGCGACGACACCAGGTTGAATGCCGCAACGGCGATGATGAGCGTCAGGATGATGAACATCATGCGCTTCTCGGTCTGCACGGCAACGAACCAGTTCTTGTTCTGCTGCGTCCAGTCACGCACCCACATGTTGCCGGACAGCGTCTTGGCCAGTTCGCGCGCCACGAGCGGCGCCTGCTCCATGTCCTGAATTTTCAGGCGGACTCCTGTCGGGCCGTCCAGTCGGAACAGTGTTTGCGCGTCCTGCAGATCGATCAGCGCGAGCGAGCTGTCGTACTCGTAATGCCCGGCCGTGAAGATCGCGACCACCGTGAACTGCTTCACTCGCGGCAGCACCCCTGCTGGCGTGATCGTGCCTTGCGGCGCCACCAAAGTGATCTTGTCACCGATGCGCACACCCAGCGCGCGCGCCAGCTCACGCCCGAGCACGATGCCGAAGCTGCCGGGTGTCAGGTTAGAGAGCGTGCCGTCGGTGATCTGTTTGCCGAGATCGGAGACCTTGGCCTCCTCGCTCGGCACGATCCCGCGCAACACCACGCCGCGCACGTTGTCATCTCGTGTGAGCATGGCCTGCTCGCCCACGTAGGGCGCCGCAGCGATGACGTTCTTGTTTTGCAGCGCCTCGGCGGCCGTGCGCTGCCAGTCGGGCAGGTTGCCGTCCACCGCAAAGACCTCGATGTGCGCCAGCACGGAAAGCATGCGGTCCCGAACTTCCTTCTGAAAGCCGTTCATCACCGAGAGCACCACAATGAGCGCTGCCACGCCCAGCGCAATGCCGGCCATGGAAATGAAGGAAATGAAGGAGATGAAACCGTTGCCGGATGATCGCTTGCCGGTGCGCGTATAGCGCCAGCCGATCTGCCATTCGTATGGGAATTTCAAACGGATTCCTGATTCTTGATAAGGATCGATCGGAACGCACCGACGCCGGTCTTCACCGGCGCTGGCCGACTGCCCGAGCCCCGCACCCCGGCCCCTGCCCGGTGTGCCGGACGGCACGTTCCGTACCTGACGTCAGGGTCACCCAACTGCCAGCGCGAAGTTTGCCATACAATTCGCCTCGACATGGATACACCTGCCCTGCACTTTCTCTTGCCGTTCGCGCTCCCCGCGTCGGCACATTTGCCCGCTCTGCTGGCCGAGTTGGAGTTGCCTGCGCTTGAAAAGTTGCTCGCGCGCGGCGTCCAGTCGGCGCAGGACGTGCCCGAAGACCCGTTCGTGCCCACGCTGCCGCACGAGCGCTGGCTTGCCGACGCTTTCGGCCTGCCCGGCGGTCCGGCACGCGCACCGCTCGCGCCCTTCATGCTGCTCGAAGACAGCGGGACGCTCGACACCCGGTTCTGGTATTGCGCGCAGCCCGCGCATATCCACATTGCTACCGACCATCTGGTGCTGACGGACCCCGCCGAACTGGCGCTGAGCACGGAAGAATCGGCGGCTCTTTTCGCGACCGCTCATGCGCTGTTCGCCGAGGAAGGCGCCGACCTGATCGCGCCGCGTGCCGACCGGTGGTACCTGAGCGCACCGGCGCTGGGCGACCTCCTTACCGCCTCCCCGGGACGCGCAGCAGGCCGCAATGTCGACATCTGGTTGCCCCAGGGCAAGGCGGAACTGACCTGGCGCAAGTGGCAGAACGAAGTGCAGATGGCGTGGTACGACCACCCGGCCAATCAGGCGCGCGAAGCGCGCGGTCTGCCGCCCGTGAATGCCATCTGGCTGTACGGCGGCGGGCAGCGCATTGCCGCCCCGCGAATGAACCGTCCGTGCGTGAGCGTGCTGGCCGACGCCCCCGCGACCCGCGGGCTCGCGAATCACATGCAGATCGCGCTCCACCCGACGTCTGCCGGCATCGAAGCCGCCGATGGCCGCACGATGGTGCAAATCGACACCCTTACGCCGCATTTCCTGATGGAAGACTGGGCGCGCTGGCGCGATGCCCTCGTCGAGATCGATCGCACATGGCTCGCGCCTGCGCTCGAACGTGTGACGAAGGGGCAGGCCCGGGAAGTCGCGCTGACCCTGTGCGGCGACAGCCACAGTGTCACGATCCGCTCACGCAGCGGCGATCTGCGCAAATTCTGGCGCCGCCAAGCGCTGCCGGCCCGAGTAGCGGCACTGGCCCGCGTCGGCGAGGAAGCGGCATGACCGAGATCGTCACCCGTCATGTCGACGACGCGACGGCCGAAGCCCTGTCTCGCGACGGCGTCCATCCGGTGCTCGCACGCCTGTTCGCGTCGCGCGGCGTCGCACAGAGCGCGGAAACCGAGACGGCGCTTGCCCGCCTGATTCCGCCCACGCAACTGAAGGGGGCGCAAGACGCTGCCGTCTTTCTTGCGGACGCCATCGCCGCCGGCAAACGCATGCTCGTCGTCGCCGACTATGACTGCGATGGCGCGACGGCGTGCGCGGTGGCCGTACGTGGCCTGCGCATGTTCGGCGCCAACGTCGAGTATCTGGTGCCGAACCGTTTCGAATATGGCTACGGCCTTACGCCGGAGATCGTCGCACTGGCGGCCAGAGGCAAGCAAGGACCGCCGGATGTCCTGATCACCGTTGACAACGGCATCGCCAGTCTCGACGGCGTTGCCGCAGCACAAATGCTCGGCATCGAAGTGGTCGTGACCGACCACCACTTGCCGGGCGCCGAATTGCCCGAGGCGCGCTGCATCGTCAATCCGAATCAGCCGGGCTGCGAGTTTCCCAGCAAGCATCTGGCCGGTGTCGGCGTGATGTTCTACGTGCTGCTGGCGCTGCGCGCCGAATTGCGGGCACGCGGCGCGTTTGACGCCAGCGAACAACCCCGTCTCGACACGCTGCTCGATCTGGTGGCCCTGGGAACGGTGGCGGACGTCGTCAAGCTCGACGCCAACAACCGCATCCTGGTCGCTCAGGGCCTTTCCCGCATGCGCGCCGGGCGTATGCACCCCGGGATCAATGCCCTCTTCCGTGCGGCCGCCCGCAATGCGCGGCAGGCGGGCAGTTTCGATCTTGGCTTCGGCCTGGGTCCGCGCCTGAATGCTGCGGGACGCCTCGCCGACATGTCGCTCGGCATCGAATGTCTGCTCACCGACGACGACGCCCGGGCCTGGACGCTCGCGCAGGAACTCGACGCGATGAACCGCGAGCGCCGCGAAATCGAAGCCGGTATGCAACAGGAAGCGCTGGCGGATCTGGCACGATTCGATCCCCGTGCCGCAACCACACTGTGTGCGTTTAACGAGACGTGGCACCAGGGGGTGATCGGCATTGTGGCTGCACGCCTGAAAGAGAAGTTCTACCGGCCAACGATCGTGTTTGCGCCGGGCGACGACGGGCAAATCAAAGGCTCCGGACGTTCGATCCCCGGATTCCATCTACGCGATGCGCTCGACCTCGTGACCAAGCGCGAACCCGGTCTGATCGGCAAGTTCGGCGGTCATGCCATGGCCGCCGGCCTGACGATCGCCGCCGATGCGTTACCGCGCTTTCAGGCCGCCTTCGAAGCCGTCGGCCAGGAATGGCTCGACGAGAAGGCCCTCTCGCGCGTGATCGAGACCGATGGCGATATCGGCGACGATTGCTTCGTCCCTCCCTTTGTGGCCATGCTCGACGCTCAGGTCTGGGGCCAGGGGTTCCCCCCGCCGGTATTTTCGGGAGAGTTCGACGTGCTCTCGCAAGCCATCCTCAAGGACAAGCATCTGAAGCTGCAACTGGGGCGCGGACGTATGCGCTTTAACGCCATCTGGTTCAATCACGCCGATACGTTGCCCAGCCGTGCGCGCTTTGCGTATCGACTGGCTGCGGACACCTTTAACGGCGTATCCCGCGTGCAAATGATCGTGGAGCACGCGCAAGGCTGATCGCACGCTGCGGTGGATGCTGGTTAGCCACGAGCGGTACCCCCGCGTGGTGTGATAAACCGAAACCTACGCAGGCTGCGCCTCGGCGACGTACTCCCGCATCACGCGCAGAAAGGCTTCGCGCGCGGGATGTACGTCAACGCCCCGGTGACGCACGAAGAAGTTGGGGACGGCGGCCAGATCCTCCATCGCATGACCGACGATGTTCGCTTCCTGCCGATAACGCTGGTAGATGCCACGCGGCACCAGGGAATAGCCCACGCCTGCGCCGACGCACGCGACGATGGTCGCGTAACTTCCATAGCTCAGAATGCGCCCCGGCGTCACCGCGTTTGCGGCGAGCCATTGCTCCATCGTGCCGCGATACGGACAGCCCTGCGGCCACATGAGCAGCGTGGCGCCGGACAGATCGGCGGCCTCTTGTACACGCCCTGCACGCGCGGGCGCCACGAGTACGATGGGCTCGCGGTAGATCTCGTCGGCCACCACCGACATTTGCGCCTGCGCTTCCAGACAGGCAGTACCGGCAATGAGCGCCGCGTCCACGCGACCGTGCTGAATCTCATCGAGCAGATTCAGCGAGGTGTCCGTGACCAAATTCAGACGCACTTTCGGATATGCCGCGTGAAATCGGGCCAACACGGCGGGCAGACGCGAGGTTGCCGATGACTCGATGGCGCCCAGTGAAAAATCACCTGACGGCTCGCTTGCCGGATTGAGCGCGGCGCTCGCCTCGCGCGAGAGCGCGAGAATCCGGTCCGCGTAGCCGAGCAACGTTCGTCCGCTCGGCGTGAGTTGCAGTCGACGTCCCTGTCGATGAAAGAGCTTGACGCCCACCGCATGTTCGAGCGCCCGAATGCGCGCGGTCACATTCGACTGCACGCAATGCAATGCCTCGGCGGCGCCCAGCACACTGCCCTCGTCGACGATGGCCTTGAACGTCTGAAGTTGCAGAAAATCCATGAAAGGCTCCGTTGCGGGTTACCAGAGGCTGCATAAGGTTGCATAAGGTTGCATAAAGTTGCGGCGCAATGCACGCCCCGTTCGTCCGGCGTCGGAATGGTACCCGGCGCCCGACGTCACTTCAATAATAGTGAACAAAATCGCCTAAACAATTCACTTTTTTAACTCATGGGAAGCGCATAAACTCCGGGTTATCCCTAATGCGCTGTCTGCCACGGCATTCCGCCCCTGACCAGCACGGCGCGCCCTCGTGAAGGAACGCACATCATGTACCGCCCTCTGTCCGTCGCTGCCCACATGAACGCCTATGCCCCGGTGGTCGCCGCGCCGGCCACACCCCTTGGCCTGTTCTTCCGCGCTGTCGAACAATGGCGCCTGCACTACGAGCAAACGTTGCAGGCGGAGGCGCTCGCGTCGTTCGACGACACATCGCTTGCCGACGTCGGCTACGCGCGCGATGCCTTCGGCCTGCGGCAGATGCCGCGGTAAGGGAGTAAGGGCGGTAAGTCGGCCGTACGTCGGCTGTATGTCGGCTGTATGTCGGCTGTATGTCGGCGGGAAGTCCGCGATAGGTTTAATGTGAGACGCCGGCAAGGCAGGATTCGGCTCTGTCCGAAAGTCGTCAAAAACGCCCGAAAAGTCGGGGAAACAGGGGCTTCGCTGCGCTATAATTGCGGTTTTCCCGAATTCGCAACCGTCATAGCTCATGGAAGCAGAACGCCTCAACGCCCTCGAATCCCTGCTCGCCGACCTGCGCACCCGCGTCGGCGAGCTCAGGGGGTATCTTTGACTTCGATGTCAAGCAAGCTCGCCTGATCGAAGTCAACAAGGAACTCGAAGACCCCAACATCTGGAACGATTCCAAACGTGCCCAGGCCCTGGGTAAGGAAAAGAAGGCGCTCGACAGCGTGGTCACCAACCTGACCGAACTCGACGCAGGGCTTTCCGACACGCAGGAACTGTTCGACATGGCCCGCGACGAGGGCGACGAAGACTCGCTCGTGGCGCTGGAGAGCGACACGCAGGGTCTCGCCGCACGCGTGGGCGAAATGGAGTTCCGCCGGATGTTCAACAACCCGGCCGATCCGAACAACTGCTTCATCGATATCCAGGCCGGCGCCGGCGGCACCGAAGCCAACGATTGGGCCGGCATGCTGCTGCGCCAGTACTTGCGCTATTGCGAACGCAAGGGCTTCAAGGCCGAAGTGCTCGAAGTGTCGGACGGAGACGTTGCCGGCATCAAGAGCGCCTCCCTCAAGGTCACCGGCGATTACGCGTACGGCTATCTGCGCACCGAGACCGGCGTGCACCGTCTGGTGCGCAAATCGCCGTTCGACTCGTCGGGCGGTCGTCACACGTCGTTCGCCAGCCTGTTCGTGTACCCGGAAGTGGATGATTCGATCGACATCGAAATCAATCCGGCCGACGTGCGTACCGACACCTATCGCGCCTCGGGCGCGGGCGGTCAGCACATCAACAAAACCGACTCCGCCGTGCGTCTGACGCATATCCCGACGGGCATCGTCGTGGCTTGCCAGAACGATCGTTCGCAGCACCGCAACCGTGCCGAAGCATGGGACATGCTGCGCTCGCGTCTGTTCGAACATGAAATGCGCAAGCGTCGTGCAGAGCAGGACAAGCTCGAGTCGAGCAAGACCGATGTGGGCTGGGGTCACCAGATTCGCTCGTACGTGCTCGACCAGTCGCGCGTGAAGGATCTGCGTACCAGCGTGGAAACCGGCAACACTGGCAAGGTGCTCGACGGCGACCTGGACGACTTCATTTCGGCGAGCCTCAAGCAGGGAGTGTAAGGAATGGCGTTTGTCCGCACGCTAGCCGTGTGGGTGGTGAGTGCGCTGTGCTTGCAGCGCGCCGCCGTTGCTGCCCCGGCCAGTACCCCGGGCGCACCGGGTGCAAGTCCCGAGACGGGACCGTACCTGCATGAACTGCTCAAGCGCCCGGATTTTTCGGGCGCTTATGCACGCATCGTCGCTCCACGCAATGTGCCCGCGTGGGTGCGCCAGGGCGGAACGTCGACGCCGTCGCAACGTGTCAGCGTGGCGGGCAAGCCCTGGTTGCTGGTGCAGAGTTGCAAGCCGCACGATTGCCCAAGCGAGTACGTCCACATTTTGTACGAGCCGCGCTCGCAGGCGATCGCGGCGTTGTTTGTGCGGGACCCCAGTGCGGCGGCCAATGCCAGCCCGCATCAGGATCGCACCGAACTGATCTGGCTGGGTGCGCCCGACGGCTCGCTCAAGAATGCCCTGCTCCACACGCTGCGTTTTACCGAATAACCTCATCGTTCGCATCATGACCGATCAAAACACCCAGGCCGACCCGGCCAATCAGGCTAACGACCTGCCGCAGGACGACAACAAGCTCATCGCCGAGCGTCGCGAGAAACTGTCGGCGATTCGCGCGAGCGGCGTGGCGTTCCCGAACGACTTCCGTCCCGAGCAGCATGCCGGCGACCTGCAAGCCCGTTATCAGGACGTCGACAACGAAACGCTCGAAGCCGAGCCCATCGCCGTGTCGGTGGCCGGTCGCATGATGCTCAAGCGTGTGATGGGCAAGGCCGCCTTCGCTACCGTGCAAGACGGCAGCGGCCAGATCCAATTCTTCATCGGTCGCGACGACGTCGGCGCCGACTCGATGACCGCCTTCAAGGGCTGGGACATCGGCGACATCATCGCCGCAACCGGCACACTGTTCCGCACGCGCACCGGCGAACTATCGGTGAAGGTCAAGGAACTGCGTCTGCTCGCCAAAGCGCTGCGTCCGCTGCCGGACAAGTTCCACGGCCTGGCCGATCAGGAGACGAAATATCGTCAACGCTACGTCGACCTGATCACCTCGCCGGAAACGCGCAATACGTTCCGCGCACGCGCGAAGGCTATCGCCTCGATCCGTCAGTACATGACGGACGCCGATTTCATGGAAGTCGAGACGCCGATGCTGCATCCGATTCCGGGTGGCGCTGCGGCGAAGCCGTTCATCACGCACCACAACGCGCTGGATATGCAGATGTACCTGCGTATCGCACCGGAGCTCTATCTGAAGCGCCTGATCGTCGGCGGCTTCGAGCGGGTATTCGAAATCAACCGTAACTTCCGCAACGAGGGCGTGTCGCCGCGTCACAATCCGGAATTTACGATGATGGAGTTCTACGCGGCCTACACCGACTACCGGTGGCTGATGGACTTCACCGAGGCGCTGATCCGCCGCGCGGCCGTCGACGCACGCGGCACCGCGACCATCGAATATCAGGGCCGGGAACTGGATCTGTCGAAGCCGTTCCATCGTCTGACGATCGTCGAAGCGATCCTCAAGTACGCCCCGGAGTACACCGCGGAACAACTCGCCGACATCGAATTCGTGCGTGGCGCGCTGCTCAAGTACGGCGTGAAGACCGATGCCCCGCAGTTCAAGAACGCGGGTCTCGGCGCATTGCAACTGGCGCTGTTCGAAGAAACGGCCGAGAGCCAGTTGTGGGAACCGACGTTCATCGTCGATTATCCGGTCGAAGTTTCGCCGCTGGCGCGCGCCTCCGACACATTGCCCGGGATCACCGAACGCTTCGAACTGTTCATCACGGGCCGCGAGATCGCCAATGGCTTCTCGGAGCTCAACGATCCGGAAGATCAGGCCGCACGTTTTCGTGCGCAGGTCGATCAGAAAGATGCCGGCGACGAAGAAGCGATGTACTACGACGCCGACTACATTCGTGCGCTGGAGTACGGTATGCCTCCGACGGGTGGCTGCGGCATCGGCATTGACCGTCTGATCATGCTGCTCACCGACAGCCCCAACATTCGCGACGTGCTGCTGTTCCCGCACCTGCGCCGCGAAGACTGATCGGTCGTCAAGCGACACGTAGCAAGCCAAGCCGCAGCCCTCATCGGGTGCTGCGGCTTTTTTTCATAGCGACGTCGAACGCGCGCGACGCACCGCTTCCGCTGACGTGGCGTCGAGCCATTCGTTGGCGTCCGCGGGTGCGTCGCCTGTCGTTCCGATCGTTCCGGTCGTTCTCGTCACTGCACTCTCCACGGTCGCCGCAGTCGCCTCGGTCGCTGCAGTCGTTCCTGTCGATGCGGTCGCGCTGGCGGACAGGCATACCTCACGACGACGCGTCAGTGCGTCGTTCCCCGGCGCGTCCCCAATGAGCGCATCGCGCCAATCCGCACCGGCGCATTCACGCAAAAAGTCGGACAGCTCGATGGCAGCGACGCTTGTGACATCACCATCGGGCGGCAGCCGCTCCACCGTTTGCGTGACGTTGGACAGACAGTCCTGCAGGCCACCGGCGTGCATATGAAACGACACGATACGCGCGCATATCGGATCCATCAGCTCGCCCCGCTCGAAAGTCGCAAGATGCGGCAAAACGGCCCGACCGACGGCACAGAACAGCGCCGTATTCGGATTGGACGCCCAAACCTCCTCATCGATCGCGGGCATCACATCGCGCCACGACGGTGCCAGCGCCCGCCACCCCAGGTCATACTCGAGCGCCGCCATCGTCCCCGGCTCGAAGCCCGGCTCGCGAATGTAGACGGACGGCAGCGACAGCGCTTCGATCGTCGCGAACTCACTGGTTTCGACCGGCGTGTTCGCAACATTGGCGGCGGTCCGCGGCGACGCCTGCCTGTCCGATCGCCGAAGTTCTCCGACGCCGATCCCCAGGCACGACATGCGTTGCGCGATATCCGACGCCACTTGCCCCGGCCGAACCTCCGCGGGACATCCCCCTGGCGCCCGGGTCGCATCCAGCGTCTCCATCCACAGCGCACTGACGCGGTTCTCGTTCAGAAACGCCACCCGATCCGGCTCCGACCGCAGATGCATCACCGTGCGGCGCTCGACCTGCACGTCGACCGGGGACGTCTGAGGCAATAACGTATTGCATGTCTGCCGCGGACGCGGCTGCGCAACCGCGCGAAGCGCCCGCGCCCCCGCGAGATCGGTCGCCAATGCGGCGCCCGATGCGACGCTTTCGACACCCGTCAGGCGTGCTCCCGCAATGGGCGACACGAATCCGGACGAGGCGTGCGCGGTCGTCGCGGGAACGACGGATGCGTAGGAACCTACGGCGTACGATGAGAGCGGTGAGAAAGCTGGCATACGTAGTCTCCGGTAATGGCAGCGAAATGTGCCTCGACCGAGTCTAGGTAGCCGTTCGTGCGGTATTTTCGGGTCGCGAGCGTCGCTTACGTGAAACGCGACAACAAGCGGCTCCCGTTTCAGAAAGCCGGAATTCCGCGATACGCGGACGGCCAGTCGCCATCGAGCTGCAACCAGGTTCGCGAAATAGGGAGAATCGCCCCACTCGATGCCCCTTCGATCAACTGACGCAGCGCCAGCGACGACACTGTCTTCGTGTCGGTAGGAAACGCAACGACGAACGTGCGATTCACGGCGATAGCCGCAAACGTCGTCGCCTCAAAATGTTCGACCATCGACTGATACAGGTTGCCCAGCACCAGCGCACCGGCGGGCGCCATCCAGTTGCCGCGAGCGCCGCCGATCATCGTGCCGTCGTCGAGCCGCGCGATACCGAATTCGAAGTGGCGCGCCGTCCACGCTCGCGACAAATTGGACGCGGCCTGCGCGAATACGGCTTCGAACGTCAGCCCCGCATCGCGTAGATCCGCGCCTTGCAAACGCCGAAGCCCTGTCGGGCTGTCGAGCACCAACGTGACGAAGACGTCGTCGGAGAATGGCTCACTGACGTCGCCATCCGGATCGTGCGCTTCGACCCATTCGCGCGTCACGACATAGGGATACACGTGCGGGAGACTCGCGGTATCCAGTGGATTTTCGAGAGGGGGAAGCGTATCGATCATGGGAGTCGGACAACGCAATGGAAATGACGTTCACAGACAATAGGTGCCATTATGCGCGCGCCGATGGCTGACGACTCGCCATGCGCGCCAAGCAATCATCAGCATCAGGATCGGCAGCAGCACGACGCCCCATTGCCCCATCGGCGTCCACAGCACGGCGAGGTACGCCTGTAACGGCAGCAACCAGATTGCGGCCCGCAATCTATCACTGAGCCACGCCAGTGTCCCGCCGGGCGCAGTCGCGGGCCGCGATGCACCGAGGCACAGCAACGGCACGATCAGCCACACCAACTCGTAATACAGCAGATATGGCTGGGCTAGCAGCGTTGCGGTCATGGCGGCGGCGACCCGCAGCGGTAACGGCGCTTGCTTCGCCCATAGCCAGGCCGCGAACAGAACGGATGGCACCGCCACCACGCCGAAGAGCACGTACGCAGCGGACAACGATGCCCCATGCAAGCGTGCGGCCGCAAATGTCGTCGGCATCGCATGCCAAATGCCGCCCGCGCCCTGCTGAACCACCATGGCGTTGAACGTCGAGACCGACGCGAAAAACGCCTGCCACAGCGCCCATCCCTCCCAGCCCACCGTAAGCGCGCAACTTGCGGCGCCCGTGACTGCCATCGCCATCAAGGCACGCCACTGTCTGCCGCATAGCCACCACAACGGGAGCAATACCGCAAACTGCGGCTTCATAACCAGCAGCCCGCCGCAAAATCCCGCAAACAGCGGACGCGTGCCGGAAAGCGTAAGGGCCAACGTGACCAGCAGCAACGTGATAACGGCGTTCTGCCCTGCCAACACCGTCACCCAGAGACCGGGAAACGCGATGACCACCAGCCATGGCCAACCGGCCCTCTTTCGCCATGGCGCGACGGCGAGCGCAAACAAGGCGACACAGAGGCCCACGTACACGGCGTACGTCCACCGGTACGGCAGCGCCGACAGCGGTTGGATCACCCATTGGTACGTCGGCGGATAAAGCCAGTAACCGACTTCCGTGTAAGCGGGAAAAAACTGAAGTTGCAGCGCGCTGAGCGTTGCACGATCGAAGGCGGCAAGCGCACCAAGATGCGTCGTGATCCAGGAGACCGTCCAGTAGACGCGCAAGTCATGACCCAGCGGCGGCATCCCGGCCGTTCCCTGCGCCTCGCTCGTCAACCAACTGAACGCCCATGCCCCCAATGCGACCCACTGCAATAGCAGCACGACACCTGCGGCGATTACGACGCCACGCGTCAAGGGGGAATCGGGGCAACAAGGATAACCGGGGCGACCGAAATCATCTGCACCAGCGGACCCGCTGCCCGATGCGACGTCCTGGGACGGCGATGGCAATTCGCACGATGGCTGTCGATTCACGTCACGCGCCTCCAACGACTTGTTTCTTTTGTTAAGTCCAGCGCTCGCGCGCCGCATGGCGCCCTTCGGCAAGAATCAATAAAAACCCTATATTTCAATCACTTACAAATACCGAGACGAGGTTTTCAGGGTCAACCGGACGATGCACATCTTACATCGCGTTACAAAATGAAACGGATACCCAGATTGCCGTAGCGGAAACTTTTCTCATGCGAAATCGCCCGTGCACGCCAGCACGCAGAAGGGGATTCGCACTAACCGCACGATGGAGAAAAAACAACATGGATAACGATCTGCAACCGCGTCGCATGCATCCCTTGGTCGCTGCCGCAGCCGGTAGCATCGTGGTCGTCAGCCTGCTCGGTGTGGCTGCCATTACCGGCGTGCTGCCCGTTGCCAAGAGCACGGACGGCCCGGCACCGACCAATAGCGCCCAGTACGCGTTGACGAATCCGCAACAAGCGGCGCCGTCGACACAGTCGTCGTGGCAACCGGCCGCAGCGCAATCGGCTCAGAATGCCCAGAACACTCAAAGCGCCCAATACACCCAATCCGCACCGCAGCAAGCACCGGCAGAACGTGCGCCTGCTCCGCAGCCGTCGTACGCGCAACAAGCGCCCACACAACGTCAGGCATCCACCTGCTCGACGTGTGGCACGGTGCAGTCCGTCGAACCGATCCGCACGGAAGGTCACGCCACAGGCTTGGGCGCAGTCGGCGGCGCAGTGGCCGGCGGCCTGCTGGGCAACCAGTTCGGCGCAGGTAACGGGCGTACGGCAATGACGGTGGTGGGCGCACTCGGCGGCGGCCTTGCGGGGAACGAGGTCGAGAAGCGTGTCCGCTCGGATACCGTGTACCGCGTCTACGTGCGTATGGACACCGGCAAGACACGCTATTGGACGTACCAATCGGCGCCGGGCGTGCAACCGGGCGACCGCGTGCGCCTGGAGAACAATGGCCTGGTGCGCGCTAGCTGACGCGAATCGCGCATCGGCATATCACCACAACGCAACAATGCAAAAGCCGCTCGAAAGAGCGGCTTTTGTTTGGATACCTCAACGAACGTAGCTAGCCCGAACGGTCATCCCGCCGAGCGTTGACCAGTCCGTCAGTCGGCTTCGTCGATCCACGCCAGTTGAATGGCTTCCAGAATCTTCTCGCCGGAACGATCCGGTGCGTCATCGAAACCGTCGAGCGCCACCACCCACTTGTGCAGGTCGGTAAAGCGCACGTACTGCGGGTCGACGTCGGGATGCGCTTCAGTCAGCGCAATCGCGATTTCCAGGCTGTCGGTCCATTTCATGGGAAGCTCCTTTGTGCTGTCTCGTCAGCGCACGATACACGACGCCATGGGCGACGGAATCGGCGACGGCATCGATCAGTGATTTTCTTTGGCGTGATTGATCGTGTACTTCGGAATCTCGACGACCAGATCGGTGTCTTCCGGCATCAACGTCTGGCAGGAAAGGCGCGAGGTCGGCTCCAGTCCCCAGGCCTTGTCGAGCAAGTCTTCTTCCTCATCCTCTGCGGGCTCCAACGATTCGAAACCTTCGCGCACGATGACGTGACAGGTCGTGCAAGCACACGACAACTCGCATGCGTGCTCGATCTCGATGTGGTTGTCCAGCAGCGCTCGGCACACGGACGTACCCGGGGCAACATCCAGCACAGCGCCCTCGGGGCACAGCTCGACGTGAGGCAATACAACGATTTGTGGCATGGCTTTGAATTCCGTGTGTGTCTTTACAGTTTGTCGATGTCCGCGACGCGACGGCCGGCCAGCGCGGCTCGGATGCTCTTGTCCATACGGCGCGCAGCAAACGCATCCGTCGCATGCGAAAGGGTTTCCGTTGCCGTCTTGATTGCGCCCTGATCGTCGCCCGACGCCTTCTGACGCAAGTCGGCCAACAAGCCGTCGATCTGCGCCCGTTCGTCGGCGTCGAGCAGCTCCGGATCGGCTTGCAGCGCGCTGTCGATCGCGACCAGCAAGCGCTCGGCCTCCACCTGTTGCTCACGCAGTGCACGAGCGCGCATGTCTTGCTCGGCCGAACCGAAACTGTCCTGCAACATACGCGAAATATCCTCGTCGGCAAGACCGTACGACGGCTTGACTTCGATGGACGCCGCGACGCCGGAATGCATTTCCTGCGCGAACACGGACAACAAGCCGTCCGCGTCGACTTGATACGTCACCCGAATGCGCGCGGCACCTGCCGTCATGGGCGGGATGCCACGCAACTCGAACCTGGCCAGCGAACGGCAATCGGACACCAGTTCACGCTCGCCCTGCAACACGTGAATGGCCATGGCCGTCTGACCATCCTTGAACGTGGTGAACTCTTGCGCGCGTGCCACCGGGATCGTCGCATTACGCGGGATGATCTTCTCCACGAGGCCACCCATCGTCTCGACGCCGAGCGAGAGCGGAATGACGTCGAGCAACAACCAGTCGTCGCCCTCCGCCTGATTGCCTGCCAGCAAATTGGCCTGCACGGCGGCGCCCAAGGCGACAACCTGATCCGGATCGAGGTCGATGAGCGGTTCACGACCAAAGAAATTCGCGACTGCCGCGCGGACTTGCGGCATGCGCGTTGCCCCACCGACCAGCACGACGCCCTTGACGTCTTCCGGCCCCATTCCTGCATCGCGCAATGCCTTGCGCATCGGTCCGATCGTGCGTTGCACCAGCGGCGCGCCCAACTCGGTAAACTGGTCGCGCGTCAGCGTCAACGCCACCTTGCGTTCGCCGGACAACGTCAGCGACAGCGGCGCTTGCTCAGCATCCGTCAACGCTTCCTTGGCAGAACGCGCATGGTCCAGCAAGCTGCGTACGTCTTCCGGCGTCAGCGAGGCGATGTCGATGCCCGCCGACTGCACTGCCCAGCGGTAAATCGCCAGATCGAAGTCGTCTCCGCCGAGGGCCGAGTCGCCGCCCGCAGCGAGCACTTCGAACACGCCCTTCGTGAGACGAAGGATCGAGATATCGAACGTGCCTCCACCGAGGTCGTAGACGGCGTACAGTCCTTCCGCTGCGTTGTCGAGTCCGTACGCGATGGCAGCAGCCGTCGGCTCGTTGAGCAATCTGAGGACGTTGAGCCCTGCGAGTCGCGCCGCATCCTTGGTCGCCTGGCGCTGTGCGTCGTCGAAGTACGCAGGCACTGTGATCACGGCGCCCACGAGGTCGTCGCCCAACGTGTCCTCGGCGCGTTGACGTAGCGTCGCGAGAATTTCGGCCGACACTTCCACCGGGCTTTTCACGCCGCCCGCGGTGGTCATCTGCACCATGCCCGGCGCGTCGACGAAGTCATAGGGAGCATTGTCCGCATGCGCCACATCTGCAAGACCACGGCCCATGAAACGTTTGACGGAAACGATGGTGTTACGTGGATCGGTTGCCGCCGCCGCCTTGGCGTCGTAGCCGATCTGCGTACGGTGACCGCCCAGATAGCGGACGACGGACGGCAGCAAAACGCGGCCTTGTTCGTCGGGGAGGACTTCGGCCACACCGCTGCGCACGGAGGCGACGAGCGAGTGCGTCGTGCCCAGGTCGATGCCCACGGCGAGTCGCCGCTGGTGCGGCGCGGGGGACATGCCGGGTTCGGAAATTTGCAGAAGGGCCATGACTTTGCAATACGGACGACGCGTCGACGCGTGCGCCCTGTTCTCAAGCAGTTCTCAATGACATGTGACGGCGCCGCACCGGGCCGTCACGCGTTTTCCAGCATTTCGATGCGCTGCGCGATATCTTCTTCGGCGCGCGCAATGAACATCAGTTGGCGCACGGCTTCCGCCGCGGGTTGCCACGCGGCGCTGTCAAGCCACTCACCGAGCTTGGCGAGCCGCACACGGCGGTCGTCGCGCAGCGATCTGGCAAGCGCGTCGAGGGCATCGACATTGCGAGCCGCCACGGCATCGTCAATCGCTTCGCGCCATTCCATCTGTTGCATCAGGAAATCGGGGGCCATCGCGGTATTGTTTTCCGCGCCCACGTCGATACCCTGCAGCGTTAGCAAATACGTGGCCCGCTGTAACGGGTCACGCAACGTACGGTACGCAGCATTAGCCTGCGCGGCCCATTGCATGGCGACACGTCGCTCTGCCTCGCTTGCGCTCGCGAATCGATCCGGGTGCACACGCGATTGCACGGCACGGTACGCGGCCTCGAGGGCCTCGGTATCGAGCGCAAAGCGCTGCGGCAGATCGAACAGCGTGAAATAGTTGTCAGTCAATGCACTCATCGCGCCCATTCACCACGTTGCATCTGATTGCGGACCCGTAAAAAAAGCGGCTCGCGCCGCCTTGTTGCCTACGCTACTGCTCTCGCCCACTCCGCTGGCCACCTTCCGGTTCGTCGGATGGCTCGCCGCGTTCGCACTTCCGGCAAGGCAACTCGCGGCCCAGCATCGCCTCGCGACCCGCCGGGCTCTGCGTCCATGTCCGAATCTGCCACGGAGGCAAATGCCGGACATGTTGGCCGTGCCCGCATACCAGACGCGCCACCCATTGGCCTTCGTCGTCCTGCCGAAAACCGATGATCATTCGCATCGGGGCTGCGCCAGCCTGTGCTACAGATGGCACGAATGACACGAATGGCGCAGCGTCAGACGCGGAACGACTCGCCGCAGCCGCACTCGTCCTTCACGTTCGGGTTGTTGAAGCGGAACCCTTCGTTCAGGCCTTCGCGCGCGAAGTCGAGCTCGGTGCCGTCGATATACGGCAGACTCTTGGGATCGACGATCACCTTCACGCCGTGGCTCTCGAAGACCGTGTCCTCGCCCGCCACGTCATCGGCGTATTCCAGCTTGTAGGCCAGGCCCGAGCAGCCGGTCGTCTTCACGCCCAGCCGCAGGCCCACGCCCTTGCCGCGCCGCGTCAGATAACGCGTAACGTGCTGCGCGGCCTTCTCGGTCAATGTAATGGCCATCTTGCCTGATTCCTTATTCGTCGCGCCGCTCAGGCAGCCTGAGCCGTGTCGGCCGACTGGCCGTGCTTCTGCTTGTAATCGGCCACGGCCGCCTTGATGGCGTCTTCAGCCAGAATCGAGCAGTGAATCTTCACCGGCGGCAACGCCAGTTCCTGCGCGATTTCGGTGTTCTTGATTTCGAGCGCCTGATCGAGCGTCTTGCCCTTGACCCACTCCGTCACCAGCGACGACGAGGCAATGGCCGAACCACAACCGTAGGTCTTGAACTTGGCGTCTTCGATCACGCCGGCTTCATTCACACGGATTTGCAGCTTCATCACGTCGCCGCAAGCCGGTGCGCCGACCATGCCCGTGCCGACGGCGTCGTCGCCCTTCTCGAACGAACCGACGTTACGCGGGTTTTCGTAGTGATCCAGAACTTCCTTGCTGTACGACATGGCTAACTCCTTGAATACTCAGTGTGCGGCCCACTGGATCGAATTCAGATCGACCCCGTCCTTGTACATTTCCCACAGCGGCGACAGATCGCGCAGCTTGCCGATCTTGCTCTTGAGCAGTTCGACCACATAGTCGACTTCCTGCTCGGTCGTGAAGCGCCCCACCGTGAAGCGAATCGAGCTGTGCGCCAGTTCGTCGTTGCGACCCAGGGCGCGCAGAACGTACGAAGGCTCGAGGGACGCCGACGTGCACGCCGAACCCGACGACACCGCCACATCCTTGATCGCCATGATCAGCGATTCGCCTTCGACAAAATTGAAGCTGATGTTGAGGTTGTGCGGGACACGCTTCTCCATGTCGCCGTTCACATACACCTCTTCCATTTCCGTCAGACCAGTGAGCAGACGGTCGCGCAGCATGCGAATGCGCTCGTTCTCGACTGCCATCTCTTCACGTGCCAGACGGAACGCCTCGCCCATGCCAACGATCTGGTGCGTGGCCAGCGTGCCCGAGCGCATGCCGCGCTCGTGACCGCCACCGTGAATCTGTGCCTCGATACGCACACGCGGCTTGCGACGCACGTACAGTGCGCCGATGCCCTTCGGGCCATACGTCTTGTGTGCCGAGAATGACATCAGATCGACCTTCAGCGTGGCCAGATCGATCGGCATCTTGCCCGTTGCCTGTGCAGCGTCGACGTGGAAAATGATGCCCTTTTCACGGCAGATTTCACCGATCGTCGCGATGTCCTGAATCACGCCGATTTCGTTGTTCACGGCCATGATGGACACGAGAATCGTGTCCGGACGCAGCGCCGCCTTGAAGACTTCCAGATCCAGCAGGCCGTCGTCCTTGACGTCCAGATAGGTCACTTCAAAGCCTTCGCGCTCGAGCTCGCGCATCGTGTCGAGCACAGCCTTGTGCTCGGTCTTCACGGTGATGAGGTGCTTGCCCTTGCCTTGATAGAAATGCGCCGCGCCCTTGATGGCGAGGTTGTTCGACTCGGTCGCGCCCGAGGTCCACACGATCTCGCGCGGGTCGGCGTTCACCAGCTTGGCGACTTCCTCGCGTGCCTCTTCCACCGCTTGCTCGGCAGCCCAGCCGAACGAGTGGCTGCGCGACGCCGGGTTGCCGAATTGCTCGCGCAGATACGGCAACATCTTGTCCACGACGCGCGGGTCAATCGGCGTCGTGGCGCTGTAGTCCATGTAGATGGGGAGGTTGAGGGTGTCGTTTTTCATGGGGTGCTCCAGGATCGTGCCGTGGCGCCTGTTATGAACGGGCCATATCAAAGACCGAATTGGGGATACGCGTCGTCATCGTCTGGCTGCTGTTACCGGACTCGCGCGTGTCGCGCAGCACAGCCTGCTGTGCCTGCTTGCTGCGTTGCTGCTCGACGAGGTCGCGCAGCGAAACGGAATCGAGATACTCGACCATCTTCTGGTTGAGTGTCGCCCACAGTTCATGCGTCATGCAGTGCCCGCGATGGCCGTCCTGGCCCTTCTCGCAGTTACCTTTGCTGCCGCACTGTGTGGCGTCGAGCGGTTCGTCGACCGCAATGATGATGTCGGCGACGGTCACCTCTTCCGCGCGGCGCGCAAGACTGTAGCCACCGCCCGGCCCGCGCACGCTCTCCACGATCTCGTGGCGACGCAGCTTACCGAACAATTGCTCCAGATAAGAGAGGGAAATTCGCTGACGCTGACTAATGCCCGCAAGCGTCACGGGACCCGCGTCCTGGCGCATGGCCAGGTCGATCATCGCCGTGACGGCGAAACGGCCTTTCGTGGTAAGTCTCATGATGATGCAGGGGATTAATCTCGACTATTTTCGTCAAGTATAAATTCCCTACGAATTTAGTCAAGTACTTCTGGCCCATTTTTTGCGGAAGTTCCCGAACCCCGTTGTGAAACTTCTTATTTTTCGGGACGAGCATCTCGCTGGGGGACCCGCTGAGGGAACAGCAGCACCAGAGGATTGCGCAACACGGCGCGCCAGATGGCGCGGTGGAGTTGCCGACGATCGCCCAGCCGAAGTGGACGCGATCTGAGCGCCATGTGGAATGCTAACGCAAAACTGACGCCGACGTTGAGCAGCCCCATCGCCGCGACACCCGCGAATGCCAGCCAAAGGGCCGGATCGTGCAGCACCGGCATGCCAAGTACGCCGATCGACGTGGCGATGGCGCCGGTCGACAACGTCACGTGGCGCACTTCGAACGGCAACGCGAACGCCGTCAATATGGCGGGCACCAACCCAAGCATGAACCCAAGCATCAGGTTACCCAGCACCGGCGCAATGTGGCGACGGCACCAGTCGGCCAACCGTGCCGCACCGTTTCGCCCGAAGACGAACCGCAGACGGCGGTTGTACGCGAGTACGTCACCAATGCCATGCAACGCGAACCAATTGTCTGCCCAGCCGGAAATCAGGCTCGAACACCACAGCAGCACGCCTGTTAGCGCCGCAAAGAACGGGGTGACGCCGAGAATCGAGAACGAATGCAACGTAGCGTGCGCCTTTTCCGGCGAAATCGTATTGACGCCGAGCGCCGCCGACACGGCCCATTGCACCAGCAGGCAGAACGGAAACACCATCGCCAGATTGCCAAAAATCGCCGCGGCCTGGGTGCGCACCAGCGCGATCACTTCGCCGACGAAAGCGTCCATGCCGGCGGGGGTATCGACATCGTCGAGCCGACTGGCAATGGCGGGTGCCGTCATGGCCGGTTGTTTGGTCGCCAGCGTGAAATGGCAGAAGTGCATGAACAGGAAGCACAGCGCATAGTTGGCGCCCGCAAGAAATCCTTCCACCACGGTCGGCAGATGCGCGCCGGCGATCATGAACTTGACATAGACGGTCACCACCGTGACCAGGCCGCCGCCACAAGCCATGCGCAGCATCGAGAAATACTCGCTGCGATTGCGCGCAATATAGTGCTCGCCCGTCTCGGCACTGCGCTCGACGACCTTGCGCGCCAGCAGCCCGAACGACATGCGCGCCAGTTCGCCCACGCTCTGACTGGCCCGGTTGGCACGTACGAGGTCGGCGACCAGCCGAACGCGAGCAACGGCCCGCTCACCGCGATCTCCGTGCGTCAACCAGGCCTCCAGCAACCGCTCAAGCCGCCGAATTCGCGCTTTGGCGCGCTCGACCAGAAACACGATATCGACGCTCACCCCGTTTTCATCCAGGTGGGCATACACCTGGCGTATGGCATGCCCGCAATCGTCGAGCAGTGCGCGAAAGACATTGATCTGTTGCAGGAAAACCTGCGACGGCGGCGCCCCATGAGAGAACGCCTGACCGGCGTCTTCCAGCGCCTGCATGGCGCGCCCGAGCCGGTAGAACGGCGAGTCGGTCACACGCGAATACGACAGGCGCGAGCGCACGGACTGCGACAGCCCGGTCGACGCAATCTGATCGACCAGGTGATGCATGGCAGCCAGCAGATCCTGGGCGAACGGATTCCAGTCGGCGTCGGCATCGTCGGCCTCGCCGTGATGCAGCAGTGCGATGAGGTCCCCCAGGAGATCGGGCGGCATCGCGGCGATCCAGTCAGCTGCGTCGCCGTCCGGAAACATCAGCGAACACAATGCGGACAGGTCGCGACGGGTCGGTGGCGGCGGAATCAGGGCCTTCTCGATGCGCTCGACCAGCGCGCCCCAAAATCCGGGCCGCACGGGCATGCCGGTATCGCAAAGCAACGAAATGGCGTCGCTTTCGTTGATGACGCTGCGCAGTGTGCGGGCGACTGGCAAGCGCCACTGCGGGTTGCGATCGAGCATTTGCAGCAAATAGCGCAACCGCGTATGGGGACGGTATCGCGCCATTTCCCCGTGTGCGCGATCTCCATTCACGAGCGCTCCGCGCTTTTGCACCCAGTGCGCCAATTCGACGAGCCATTGATTGCGGACTGCCAACGGCGCCGAGGGGTCGGCATGTGCCAGCAGTTCGTCGAGTTGATGGCCGGCGTGGCGCGACGCGCGCCATTTGCGCCAGTACGAACGGAGCGAATTAAGCATCTATCAGGAAACGAGTGAAAAGCGGAAAAGTGTCGGTGGAGCAACCGACGAAAGTGACTGCGACGTCAACCGACCGGTCGATCATGCGCCGCAGGGAATGACATTTAAACGGGCTTTCCCAAATGGGCGAGAAAGCCGTCGAGACCGTCTTCAATATAGTCGAGCACGGTTTCGAATCCTTGCTCGCCACCGTAATAGGGATCAGGCACTTCCGTGGCGTCGTGACGGGTTGCGAAATCCATCAGCCGTACGATCTTGTGACGATACTCGGCGGGACAGCGCACCATGAGTTCGGACACATTGGCGTTGTCCATCGCGACGATCCATTCGAATCGTTCGAAGTCGCTCGCCTCCACCCGACGTGCGCGCAGCGAACTCAGGTCATAACCGCGCCGTTCGGCTGCCGCCTGCGTGCGGGCATCGGGCGCATGGCCGATGTGGTAGCTATGAGTCCCTGCCGAGTCGACCTCGACGACATGGGTCAACCCGGCATTCGCGAGACGTTGACGAAAAATACCGTCGGCACTGGGAGAACGACAAATGTTGCCCATGCAGATAAACAAGACGGAGGTTTTTTTCATTTGCGTGTGAAATGGAAATTCGTGAACACTGACACGACGAGGAGTGCCCCGGCAATCAACAAAATGGATTAAAGTCAGCGGACCGAATCAGGCATTGGATCCGGACCATCCGGACCATCCGGGCCATCCAGGCCTATTGGAAAATGTGTCGCCGCATCGCCGACAAAGCCTTGGCCCTGCGCATGCCCCCCGCCACACGCAGCACACCGATCATCACCAGCGACCTGAACAGCTCATGAAAATCAAGCAAGCCGCCAGTCTGACCCTGGCATTCTGTCTGGCAGCGCCAATCGCCAATGCTGGCGAAGTCAACAAGGCGCTTTGCACATTCAATGGGATTCCGCTGCGCGGCAAGGTGAAGTTCGTGAACAGCTTTCCCGACATCAAGATTCAAGTCGTCTCGAGCTTTCCGGACCTGAATGTGCAAAAAGTGTCCGCGTTTCCCGACAGTTGCGGTCAGTGGCAGATCGTGGATTCGTTTCCCGACTTCACGGTCCAGATCGTGTCGTCGTTCCCCGATGTCAAGATCAGATGGGTGACGTCCTTTCCGGGCGTGAATTGATCCTTTCGGTGTCATCGGCCCCGGTTCGCTCCGGCGGCATCGTCATCCACCGAACCGAACCTTCGCACCTGCGCCACCCCGTCCACCTGATCCAACGCCCCACCGCTTCAACCCTTGGGCCCCAGTTCTGCCTCGCTCGCGCCGTCGGTACCGAACACCAGCGCCTTGACGTGCAGCAACTGGTCGCGCACCTTGGCCGCCTTCTCGAACTCCAGGTTTCGCGCATGCTCCTGCATTTGCTTTTCGAGTTTCTTGATCTCGCGGGCCAGTTGCTTTTCCGACATGTCCTGATAGTGCGCCTGCTCTTTGGCCTCAGCCAGTTCCGCCTTCGCGTCCTGCGGATCGTACACACCATCGATGATGTCCTTGATGCGCTTTTTCACGCCCTGCGGCACGATGCCGTGCGCCTCGTTGTGCGCGATCTGCTTGGCGCGACGACGTTCCGTCTCCCCAATGGCACGCTTCATCGAATCGGTCATCTTGTCGGCGTACAAGATGGCGGTACCGTTGACGTTACGCGCCGCCCGGCCGATCGTCTGAATCAATGAGCGCTCGGCGCGCAGGAAACCTTCCTTGTCCGCATCGAGAATCGCCACGAGCGAGACTTCCGGAATATCCAGCCCCTCACGCAGCAGGTTGATCCCGACCAGTACGTCGAACGCGCCCAGACGCAGATCGCGAATGATCTCCACGCGCTCAACGGTGTCGATGTCGCTGTGCAGGTAGCGGACCTTCACGCCGTTGTCCGACAGGTACTCGGTCAATTGCTCGGCCATACGTTTCGTGAGCGTGGTCACGAGCACGCGCTCTTCCACGGCGACACGCTTGTTGATCTCCGACAGCACGTCGTCGACCTGCGTGCGTGCCGGCCGCACTTCGATCGTGGGATCCACCAGTCCGGTCGGACGCACCACCTGCTCGACCACTTGCCCGGTTCGCTTCGCCTCGTAGTCTGCGGGCGTCGCCGATACGAAGATCGCCTGACGCATTTTGCGTTCGTACTCCGCAAACTTGAGCGGACGATTGTCCAGCGCGGACGGCAGGCGAAACCCGTAATTGACGAGGTTCTCCTTACGCGCCCGGTCACCGTTGTACATGCCGTTGAACTGGCCGATGAGCACGTGGGATTCATCGAGGAACATCAGCGCATCCGGCGGCAGATAGTCGACGAGCGTCGGCGGCGGTTCGCCGGGCGCAGCACCGGACAAGTGCCGCGAATAGTTTTCAATGCCCTTGCAGAAACCCAGTTCCTGCAACATTTCCAAATCGAAACGGGTCCGCTGTTCAAGGCGCTGCGCTTCGACCAGTTTGCCTTCCTTGTAAAAGAAATCGAGCCGCTCGCGCAGTTCGTCCTTGATCGTCTCGATCGCGCGCAACACCGTATCTCGCGGCGTGACGTAATGCGAGGACGGATACACCGTGAATCGCGGCACTTTTTGGCGAACCCGTCCGGTCAGCGGATCGAACAGTTGCAACGAATCGACCTCGTCGTCGAACAACTCGACACGCAGCGCCAGCTCGGCATGTTCCGCAGGGAATATGTCGATGGTGTCGCCACGCACGCGAAACGTACCGCGGCCGAAATCGGTTTCGTTACGGGTGTACTGCATGGCGATCAATCGGGCAATGATCTCGCGCTGTCCCAGCTTGTCGCCCTGGCGCACCGTCAGAATCATCTGGTGGTATTCGGTGGGATTGCCGATACCGTAAATGGCGGATACCGTCGCCACGATCACCACATCACGTCGTTCAAGCAGACTCTTGGTCGCCGACAGACGCATCTGCTCAATGTGCTCGTTGACCGACGAGTCCTTTTCGATGAAGAGATCGCGCTGGGGAACGTAGGCTTCCGGCTGGTAATAGTCGTAGTACGAGACGAAGTACTCCACCGCGTTGCGCGGGAAGAACTCGCGAAACTCGGAGTACAACTGCGCGGCAAGTGTCTTGTTCGGCGCGAACACGATGGCGGGACGGCCCATGCGGGCGATCACGTTGGCCATCGTGAATGTCTTGCCCGAGCCCGTAACGCCCAACAGCGTCTGAAAGGCGAGCCCGTCGTTAATGCCTTCGGTCAGTTGCGCGATGGCCGTCGGTTGATCTCCCGCAGCAGGAAACGGGCAGTAGAGCTGATAGGGCGAATCGGGGAACGTCAGGAACTTGCTTTCGTCGAGATCGGTGTCAGCCGCAGGGGTCATGGCGGGGCGCGAACATGAGGGACGTAATTCGGCATTTTAGCGCGTCGGACGATTCCCTGAGTCCGATGGGTGACAGGACGCAGGTCGAGGTCCGCGACAACGGACAGTCGGTCCCCCGGACAACCTCCGGCCACCGACGAACACCCTACCGTCACCCGAAAATCGGCCGATTTCGTCAATTTCTGGCAATACGAGGCACTTTTCGTGCCGAAAACGCAGGAATTCGTCGAACGCGCGTCGGTGTTTACCACAAGCGCGGGTAATCTTCGCTAAAATAGCGCGTTGGGCCGATCCTGCGTAAGTTGCGGCCGTCCCGCTGCATTTTCCTACTACCTGCCTCGAGCCGTCGAAATGACCCTCTTTTCCGCTGTCGAACTCGCCCCGCGCGACCCCATCCTTGGCCTGAACGAAGCCTACAACGCCGATCACCGCACCGATAAGGTGAACCTCGGCGTTGGTGTGTATTTCAATGCAGAAGGCAAACTGCCGCTGCTCAAGGCCGTGAAGGCAGCGGAAGAACAACGCGTGGCGGCAGGCCTGCCGCGCGGCTATCTGCCGATGGAAGGTATTGCCGCCTACGACAAGGCCGTGCAGGAGATGCTGTTCGGCAAGGAGTCGCCGGTCCTGACCGAAGGCCGCGTGGTCACCGCCCAAGCACTCGGCGGCACTGGCGCCCTGAAGATCGGCGCGGACTTCCTCAAGCAGCTCAACCCCAACGCAACCGTCGCCATCAGCGACCCGAGCTGGGAAAACCATCGCGCCCTGTTTTCGACGGCCGGCTTCAACGTCGTGTCGTACCCGTACTACGACGCCGCATCGCACGGTGTGAACCTGAGCGGCATGCTCGACATGCTGGGCAAGGAACCGGAAGGCACGATCGTCGTACTGCACGCCTGCTGCCACAACCCGACTGGCGTCGATCTCTCGATGGATCAGTGGGCGCAAGTCGTGGAAGTCGTGAAGACCCGCAAGCTGGTGCCGTTCCTCGACATCGCCTACCAGGGCTTCGGCGACGGCATCGATGCCGACGCCGCCGTGGTTCGCCTGTTCGCTGCCGCCGGCCTCAACTTCTTCGTCTCGAGCTCGTTCTCGAAGTCGTTCTCGCTGTACGGCGAACGCGTGGGCGCCCTGTCGATTGTCACGGGCAACAAGGACGAGTCGGCTCGCGTGCTCTCGCAACTCAAACGCGTGATCCGCACGAACTACTCGAACCCGCCGACGCACGGCGGCTCGGTGGTCGCCGCCGTTCTGGGCAACGCCGAACTGCGCGCACTCTGGGAAGAAGAATTGGCCGAAATGCGTGAGCGTATCCGCGCAATGCGCCTGGCACTGGTCGAGAAGCTGCGCGCTCATGGCGTGGACCGCGACTTCTCGTTCGTGATCAAGCAGCGCGGCATGTTCTCCTACTCGGGACTGACCGCCGACCAGGTCGAGCGCCTGCGTGAAGAATTCGGGATCTATGCCGTGAGCACCGGCCGCATCTGCGTGGCTGCGCTCAACGACAAGAACATCGATCACGTGGCCTCGGCGATCGCCCAAGTGCTGCGCTAAGCGACTCATTGAAGCGCAGTTCGCGCCAAATGAGAAAGCCCGCCATCCGGCGGGCTTTTTTTGATGCCCCAATTGTTGCATCGCAACAACGATAGTTTATAACAATGGCTCGAATAAGCTAAGACTATCGACATGATGCGGAAATGCCATATATCAGGGTTATGCTGCGTTGCACAGCCGCGATAAACGGTTGCATAATTCCCCCATCATCCGCCTCAGGGCACACAACATGCTGTATCAGATTCATGAGTACAACCGCGCGTGGCTGAATCCTCTCACCACGTGGGCAAAGGCGGCGGCGACGACTTTCGTCAATCCGGGCAGCCTGCTTGCCATGATGCCGGGCGCGCCCCGCATTGCCGCCGGATATGAATTGCTCTATCGGCTCGGCAAGGATTACGAAAAACCCGAATTCAACATCAAGGCAGTCGAGGTCGACGGACACAACATCCCCGTGGTGGAAATGACCGCGATGGAAAAGCCGTTCTGCCGCTTGCTGCGCTTCAAGCGTTACGCCGACGACGCCGGCGCCGTTGGACAGCTCAAGGACGATCCGGTCGTGCTGGTCGTGGCACCGCTCTCCGGTCACCACGCTACGCTGCTGCGCGACACTGTCTCCACGCTGCTCAAGGACCACAAGGTGTACATCACCGACTGGGTCGATGCACGCATGGTGCCGCTTGAAGCGGGGTCGTTCCATCTGGACGACTATGTTGCGTACATTCAGGAGTTCATCCGTCACATCGGCGCGGAGAATCTGCACGTCATTTCGGTATGTCAGCCGACCGTGCCGGTGCTCGGCGCCATTTCGCTCATGGCCTCGAACGGCGAAAAAACGCCCAAGACCATGACGATGATGGGTGGCCCCATCGACGCCCGAAAGAGCCCCACCGCCGTCAATTCGCTGGCGATGAACAAGTCGTACGAGTGGTTCGAGAATCACGTGATCCACGCGGTCCCGTCGAATTATCCGGGCGCCGGTCGCCTCGTGTATCCCGGCTTCCTGCAACATGCGGGTTTCGTCGCCATGAATCCGGACCGCCATCTGAAGTCGCACTGGGACTTCTATCTGGACCTGATGCGCGGCGACAGCGACGACGCCGACTCGCACCGCCGCTTCTACGACGAATACAACGCCGTGCTCGACATGGCGGCGGAGTATTACCTCGATACGATAAAGACGGTGTTCCAGGACTTCAGTCTCGCGCGCGGCACATGGGATGTGGCGGGAGAGCGTGTTCGTCCGCAGGACATCAAGACGACGGCACTCTTCACGATCGAGGGTGAACTGGACGACATTTCGGGCAGCGGCCAGACGCAGGCAGCGCACGAGCTGTGCACCGGTATCCCGGCCAAGCGTCGTGCGCATTTCACCGCGCCGAAGTGCGGTCACTACGGCATCTTCTCCGGCAGTCGCTGGCGCAATGTGATCTATCCGCAGATCCGCGACTTCATCGCGAAGCACGCCTGAGCGTGAGTCGCTAGCCAGTCGCGAGTCCGTCGCTATCGGCGACAGCCACACAAAAACCGCCGCGTGTGCTACGGCCCACTCGGCGGTTTTTGTTTTCCGATCGACGCGGAATACGGCCCGCCGCAAACGGATGGCGGGCGGCGGCAGGCGTCGTCTGAACGGCTATCGCGTACGCAATGAATCCAGCAGCATCTGCGTATTGAACGACGAGTACGTCTTTCGCGCATCCTCGCTCATCACGTCCCGCCCCATCACGATGGAGAGCGTATGGCGGTTGGACATCACGTAATACCCCATCGCCGAGATGGTCACGTAGAGATCGACGGGATCGATGCCCTCGCGAATCTCGCCACTGATCTGACCGCGCCTGAGCGTTTGTGCGAGCAGGTCGACGATCGGCGAGACCTGCTGACGAATCTCCGTCGACTGACGCATCGACTTCGCCTCGTGCAGATTTTCGTTGTTGATGAGCTGGATCAGCTCCGGGTGATCGGCGTAATAATCCCACACGAAATGGGCGAGTTCGGCCACGGCGTCGAGCGGCGCGAGCAAATCGAGCTTGAGCGCATGTTCGGCGCGGTTGAATTCGCCATAGACCTCTTCGAGGACCGCCAGATAGAGCTGGTCCTTGTTACCGAAGTAGTAATAGAGCATGCGCTCGTTGATCTCGGCTCGCCGTGCGATGCTGTCCACGCGCGCCCCACTCGAACCACGTTCCGCAAACTCCTCGATCGCAGCGGCAAGAATGCGCTGGCGGGTGCGTTCCGGGTCACGTTTGATCTTGGTTTCTAGGGTTGTCATGATCGGCCGGTCGTTCTCATGGGGCGGAATTATGGCACAACGGTTTCAGTGTTTCCGCAAAATGCAGGATAATTCGACTTTCTGCCGAATCCCCCACAAAAGACGTGTCCGAAGTCAGCGCGCTCGCCCAGCGCATCGATGCCCTGTTGCCCCAGACGCAATGCACCAAGTGCGGTTACGCAGGGTGCCGTCCCTACGCCGAAGCGATCGCCAGCGGGCAGGCCAACTATAACCAGTGCCCGCCGGGCGGGGCCGAAGGCGTGGCGCGGATTGCCAAACTCCTGGGCCGCCCCGTCATCCCGCTCAATCCGGAAAACGGCGTGGAGCGGGCCCGCCCACGTGCCTTCATCGATGAATCGTTGTGCATCGGCTGCACATTGTGCATTCAGGCGTGTCCGGTCGACGCCATCGTCGGTGCCGCCAAGCAGATGCACACGGTTATTGAAGACCGCTGCACCGGCTGCGATCTTTGCGTCCCCCCCTGCCCCGTCGACTGTATCGAGATGATTCCCGTGACCGGCGAGCGAACCGGTTGGGACGCTTGGTCGCAGGCGCAGGCGGATCAGGCTCGTACGCACTTCGAAGCGCATCAGGCACGTCTGGAAAAAGACAAGGCCGAGCGTGAAGCGCGGCTGGCCGCCCGGGCCGCGCGAGTCGCACCGGGTGCGCAACTTGCGCCCGCCGCAGGTGGCGCCGATACCCATACCCAACCTGCGGCCACCGCGGGCGACGTCCCCAAAGACGCCGCGAGCGAAGCGGGAGCGGCCTCGCTGACAGCCCCTGTCGCCGACGAAGCTGCCGCTGCCGCTGCGCGCAAGCAGGCCATCATTCAGGCCGCACTCGAACGGGCGCGTCAAAAGAAAGCGGCACTGGCGGCCGAGGGGCTGGGCCCGAAAAATACCGAGAATGTCTCTGCGTCGGTTCAGGCACAAATCGACGAGGCCGAAGCACGTCGGAAGCGTCTCGGCCTGCATGACGGTGGCAGTGAGAGTTTGCCTGGTACGTCGGATGCGCCGGACGCCGGAGACGACACAAAGCATCGAACCTGATCGGGCGGCACACCGCTTTGACCGCCCCTCTTACAACAAGACAAACGCCCTCCACGCGCCCCGCCATGAACGACGCCAAACGCCGCGCCCTGTTCGAGACGCTGCAACAGCTCAATCCCACGCCGACGACGGAGCTGGAATATACGTCGCCATTCGAGTTGCTGATCGCCGTGCTGCTTTCGGCACAGGCCACCGACGTCTCGGTGAACAAGGCAACCCGCAAGTTGTACGCCGTGGCCAACTCACCGGCAAAGATGCTCGCGCTCGGAGAGGCAGGCGTGGCGGATTACATCAAGACCATCGGGCTGTACCGAACGAAGGCCAAGAACGTGATCGCCACCTGCCAGCTTTTGCTCGATCTGCACGGCGGTGAAGTGCCGCGCTCGCGCGAAGCATTGGAGGCTTTGCCCGGCGTGGGCCGAAAGACCGCAAATGTCGTACTGAATACGGCATTCGGCGAGGATACGATTGCCGTCGACACGCACATTTTTCGCGTCGCGAATCGTACGGGACTCGCGCCTGGCAAGGATCCGCTAGCCGTCGAGTTGGCGTTGGAACGTGTCACGCCGCGTGAATTCAGGCACGACGCCCACCATTGGCTCATTCTGCACGGCCGCTACGTGTGCAAGGCGCGCAAGCCCGAGTGCTGGCATTGCGCCATCGAGCCGCTGTGCGACTTCCGCCCCAAGACACCGGCACCGAAGACCTGACGTGCCCAAATGCGGCGCAACGTCGTCAAATCGCCTGCGATCCCCACACGAATGTCGACGAAAAACGGGCGGCCCGATATCGGGGCCGCCCGTTTTTTTTGCCACACCGCTTTCAGCGTACTGACCGGCGAACCGACGGGCGAACCGACGGGCGAGCCGATCTGGGTACTGGAAAAGCAGCGTATTCGACTGCCGATCCGTCAGATGATGCGAGCTGCCTCGTCGAACGAGAGACGCGGGTTACGGGGGAACAGCTTGTCGTGATCGCCGTAGCCAAGGTTACAGATGAAGTTCACGCGCCACTCGGTACCGGCGAAGAAGGTGTCATTGACCTTTTGTGCGTCGAAACCGGCCATCGGCCCGCAATCGAGCCCCAATGCGCGCGCCGCCAGAATGAAGTAACCACCTTGCAGGGAACTGTTCATGTGGGCGGCACCGGCGGCCTTCGCGGCGTCGCCCGCGAACATCGGCACCATCTTTTCCGCACCGTTGGGGAACAGCTTGGGCAGGTGCTCATAGAACTTCAGATCGTAGGCGATGATCGCCGTGACCGGTGCCGTGCGGGTCTTGTCCACATTGCCGGGCGCCATGCATTCGAGCAACCGGGCCTTCGCTTCGGGGCTCTTCACGAAGACGATGCGTGCGGGCGTCGTGTTGGCGGACGTCGGCCCCCATTTCACCAAATCGTAGAGTTCGCGCAGCGTCTCGTCGCTGACAGCCTTGTCGAGCCACACGTTGTGCGTGCGCGCGTCGGTGAACAGTTGGGCGATGGATGCCGGGGCAATGGTGCTCATGACGAATGACCTCGAAAAATGAATCGCTAATAAAGCGCTGTCGATGGCGATTGTACCGTCGTCACCTGTCGCGCGCCGCTGTGGCAAAAATCACCGTGACGTCAGGTATTGGCCGCGTTGCCTCGCGCGGACAGCCAGACGACGCCCGCCAATATCAGTGCCCCGCCGCCCCACTGTGCGGGCGCGAGCGTTTCACCCAACAACATGGCCGCGAGCAGCACGGTGACCACCGGCTCCAGTGTCGAGAGCATCGAGGCACGCCCCGCGCCAAGGCGCTGCAAGCCGGCGAAGAAAGTCAGAATGGCGACGACCGTCGAGCATACGGCGATGGCGACCAGCGCCGCCCAACCACCGGCGCTCGCAGGCCAGTGCAACGGCTCGCCCTGCCATGCCCTGATTGCCGCCATCACGCCGAACGACGCGGTAGCAGCCACACAGACGAGCGTCGCCGTCGCACGGGCGTCCACCCCGCGCGTTAGCCTGGCGCCCACGACGATATACCCCGAATAGATCAACGCGGCCGCCACGGCCAGCGCCATGCCCAGTGGCTGGCCTTGCCCGCCACCGACCGTGAGCGCGGTCCCCAGCGAGCACAGCACGAGCGCCCCCAGCTTGACCGGCGTGAGGCGCTCATGCAGGAAAATCGCAGCCAATATCGTCACGAAAACGGGGTAAAGATAAAGCAGCAGCGCGACGAGCGACGCCTGCGCGTATTGCAGTGCACCGAAGAAGCACAGTGACTGACCGACATAGCCGATGCCGCCCATGAGGGCGATATGCAACGACTGACGGCGTGACGGAAAACGCACGTGCTGCAGGCGACACCAGGCAATGAGCAATACGGCCGCGACAAAGAAGCGAAACAACAGCATCGCGAAGATGTCAGCGCCCGACGCGGTCGCCCCCCTCGCGAAGATCGCCATCGCCCCGAACGCCGACGCCGATATCGCGATCAGCGCTACGCCGCCCCAAGCCGGCGCCGCACGACCAACGTCCCCGACGGGAGCGGGGACTGCGCCGGTTGTCGGAGGCAAGTCGGGAGGGCGCGGGCTTTGCGGCATGATTGGGCGAATTGAGCGACAATACGGCGTGTTTTTATTGCGTTATCGGCGAATTCCGGTCACTACCGGCGCGCCCGGCCTATTGCGGCACTGCGACGTGACGATCACCGCTCCGCCATTGTAGTCACGGCAAAGCACACCGCAAGACGCCTCAAAAAGAACCCCACGGAGTCCCCATGTTCAATCCGAGCCGCGACGAAGTCCGGCAATTCTTCTGCACCACCTGGCAAAAGCAGCGCGATGGCAATATCCTCACGCCGCTCGAGACGATCGCCGCCGACTGGATCAACGAACACCCGGAGTATCACGACGCCCTTGCCGACACCGACGAGGCCAGCGCCCGCGATTACTCACCGGAAGCAGGACAGACCAACCCGTTCCTGCACTTGTCGATGCATCTGGCGATCAGCGAGCAGGTCTCGATCGATCAGCCCCCGGGCATTCGCGCCGCGTACGAAAAGCTGACGAACCGCCTCGACTCCCCTCACGAAGCGCAGCACCGCATCATGGAATGCCTGGGACAGACGCTCTGGGAAGCGCAGCGCAGCGGTCAGCCCCCCGACTCGGACGCGTATCTGCAACGTATCGAGCAACAGGCATCACGCTAGGCGCCGCTGGCGCAGCGATGCCGGAGGCGATCGGCACGGGCGAATTGAGCTGCACCACGTATGAGTACGCCGCATCTGGCGACAACACGCGGACAACGTAGCCAAGTCCGTTGAAAGCGTAGCGCGCCAGACGAAAACAAACGACGGTCGCCACGCGGCAACCGTCGTTTTTTCATGCCGTCGCGAAAGACTTACTTCTTCGTTACCAGATCGCCGGGCAGCGATTCGATGTACGCCGAAATGTCCTTGAGCTCCTGGGAGGTAAAGGGCCGCGGCTTGCCGTCCTTGCCGATCGTCGCCGGATTGGACATGACCTGCGTCTTCATGATCGCGTTGCTGCGACCGTAAACGAGACTGGTTTCGTTCTGATATGCGCGCAGGGCGTTATAGATGTAATCCGCGTACTGACCGGCCAGCTTCGGATACTCCGGCGTGATCGGCGCGTTCAGATTAGCACCGTGGCAACTGACGCACATGCCCTTGTCGACCAGCGCTTTGCCGTTCGCAACGTTACCTGCGGCCACCGCAGCGCCGCTCATGCCGGCGAGCACCGCACCCAGCGTCAGGGACACCGCGGCCGCGGCCTTTGCCATCGAATGCATCGAATGCTTCATCGTGTTCTCCTCAGCCACGCACGTTTTACTTTTGGGGATTGACCGGCGTCGACGCCGTCTGCGCCGCGTAATAGGCGGCAATGTCGACGATGTCCTGATCGGTCAACGTGGCTGCGATGCCATGCATCGTCTGGAACTTGCGGTCGCCCTTGGCGTATTCCTTCAGAGCGTTTTCGATGTACTTCGCGTTCTGTCCACCGATTTTGGGTACGTGATACACCTCGGGGAACGCGGTGCGATAGTCGGGAATGCCGTGGCAGCCGATGCACATGGCCACCTTGCCTTTTGCCGCTTCCATGTCAGGCTTGAGTTCGGCCGCATGAAGCGCGCTGAGCGACATGAGTGACGTGCTGCCAAGCGCCAGCGCCATCATCGTGAGGAACTTTTTCATGGTCTTCTTGGGAACGTTTTTGGTTGGAATACCGGCCCGCAACACGCAGATCGACATCCCGGCTCCAAGGCTGTCGACCTGTGAAAAAAGCAATCGATTGTAACCCACACCCTCCCGGGCGCAAACTCGGTGCTGACCCGCACAGTTCTCCGAAGTTTTCTCGCAAGCCTTTGATGTAAAGGCACATTTGCGGCGCCCAAGCGAGCCTCATGCGCAATGTCTTATACTGAACTTTTTCCCTGCCCGGCCGCTCGGCCGGCGGTTTGCGGACGGCTCAGACAATGCGCTTCGAAGGTTCTTCCCAATACGTCGCTACCGACGACCTCAAGCTCGCCGTGAATGCGGCGGCCACGCTGCAACGACCGTTGCTCATCAAGGGCGAGCCCGGCACCGGCAAGACCATGCTCGCGGAAGAAGTCGCGGCCGCCCTCGGCATGCCGCTGCTTCAATGGCACGTCAAGTCCACGACCAAGGCGCAGCAAGGTCTGTACGAATACGACGCCGTGTCGCGTCTGCGCGATTCGCAACTGGGCGACGAACGCGTTCGCGACATCGCCAACTACATCGTCAAGGGCGTGCTCTGGCAGGCCTTCGAGGCCGACCAGCCGGTCGTGTTGCTGATCGACGAGATCGACAAGGCGGACATCGAATTCCCGAACGACCTGCTGCGCGAGCTCGATCGCATGGAATTCTACGTCTACGAGACGCGCGAGCTGGTCAAGGCACGCCATCGCCCGCTCGTCATCATTACGTCCAACAACGAAAAGGAATTGCCGGACGCCTTCCTGCGCCGCTGCTTTTTCCACTACATCAAGTTTCCCGAGCCGTCGACGATGCAGTCGATCATCGACGTCCATTTCCCCAATATTCGACGCGAACTGGTGAACGCCGCCATGGCGACGTTCTTCGAGGTGCGCGAAATCCCCGGCCTGAAGAAGAAGCCGTCGACCTCGGAGCTCATCGACTGGCTCAAATTGCTGATGGCCGAGGAGATTGGACCGGAAGCGCTGCGTAGCGCCGATAACAAGCTGGCGATTCCGCCGCTTGCGGGCGCGCTGCTCAAGAATGAGCAGGATATGCACCTGTTCGAGCGCCTCGTCTTCATGAACCGCGCCAATCGGTGAGCGCGGCAACGTCATGCTGATCGACTTCTTCTACACCTTGCGCGCGGCGAAGCTGCCGGTTTCCGTCAAGGAATACCTGACGCTGCTCGAAGCGCTGCAACGTCAGGTCATCGCGCCCTCGCTCGACGAGTTCTACTATCTGGCGCGTCTTTCGCTCATCAAGGACGAGAAGCACTACGACAAGTTCGACCAGGCGTTTGGCGCGTACTTCAAAGGCGTACAGCAGATCGTGGATGCCTCCGGCGAGGTGCCGCTCGACTGGCTAAAGAAGCGTATGCAACGCGAGTTGTCTCCCGAAGACAAAGCGCGTATCGAGGCACTCGGCGGGCTGGACAAGCTCATGGAACGCCTGAAGCAATTGTTCGACGAGCAGAAGGGCCGGCACGAAGGCGGCAACAAGTGGATCGGCACGGGCGGAACATCGCCCTTCGGCAACGGCGGTTACAACCCCGAAGGCATTCGCATCGGGGGCGAAAGCAACGGCAATCGCACCGCGGTCAAAGTCTGGGACCAGCGTACGTACCGCGACTACGACGATTCCGTAGAACTCGGCACCCGCAACATCAAGGTTGCGTTGCGACGCCTGCGCAAATTTGCCCGCGAAGGCGCTGCCGAAGAACTCGATCTCGACGACACGATCCGCTCGACCGCCGCCAACGCCGGCTGGCTCGACCTCAAGCTCGTGCCGGAGCGCCATAACAACGTCAAAGTGCTGATGCTGCTCGACGTCGGTGGCTCGATGGACGACCATATCGCCCGCACGGAAGAGCTCTTCTCCGCAGCAAAGTCGGAATTCAAGCATCTCGAGTTCTACTATTTCCACAACTGCGTGTACGACTATCTGTGGCGGCAAAACCGTCGTCGCCACAACGAGCGCTTCGAGACGTGGGACGTGCTTCGCAAATATCCCTCCGACTACAAGCTGATTTTCGTGGGCGACGCCACGATGAGTCCGTACGAAGTCCTGCAACCGGGCGGCTCGGTCGAGTACAACAACAAGGAAGCGGGCGCCGTGTGGCTGCGGCGCTTCATCGATCGCTTCCCGCATCATGCGTGGCTCAATCCGGAGCCGGAAGCGATTTGGCAATATCGCCAGTCGATTTCGGTGATCCGTCAGCTATTCGCGAATCGCATGTACCCGATTACGCTCTCGGGGCTGGAGTCGGCAATGCGCGTACTCAGCAAGTAAGCCGCCGCGTCCGATCGTTTCCCCGTTGCTTCTGATGGCGCCACGTTGCCGTACATTGCGGTGTACCGGACGCCGCACACGTACCCCGTCTATTGCGCCGCCAGTACAGCAAGACATCACAACAACAACGCCACAACATACGCAGAGACACCCCTTCATCATGACGTCCAGCACTACCCCCGCGCCGCCCCCGCCCCTGCCGCCACTGCGCCCCCTGGCGGACACCTCGCCATCGGCCATCGTGGCCGGCTTTGTGGCCATGATGACCGGCTATACCAGTTCGCTCATCCTCATGTTCCAGGCCGGACAGGCCGCCCATCTGAGCCCGGCGCAAATCTCGTCGTGGATCTGGGCGCTGTCGATCGGCATGGGCGTAACGACCATCGGCTTGTCACTACGCTACCGCACGCCGGTAGTAGTCGCGTGGTCGACGCCGGGTGCCGCCCTGCTGATCACGTCGCTGCCGGGCGTTCCCTATGGCGAGGCCATCGGCGCGTTCATCGTCTGCAACGCGCTCATCGCCATTTGCGGACTAACGGGCGGTTTCGAGACGATCATGCGACGCGTGCCGCCGGCCCTGGCCTCCGCATTGCTCGCCGGGATCCTGTTCCGGATCGGGCTGGAGATATTCGTCGCCGCGCAGCACCAGACGGCACTCGTGCTCTCCATGTTCTTTACGTACCTCGTCGTCAAGCGTTTCGCCTCGCGCTACGCCATTTTGCTGGCGCTGATCGTGGGAACGGCCGTTGCCGGCGCGCTGGGGCTACTCGATTTCAGCCACTTCAACGTCTCGCTTGCGAAGCCCGTCTGGACGACCCCGTCGTTCTCGCTGGCCGCGACGATCAGCATTGCGATCCCACTGTTCGTGGTGGCGATGGCCTCACAGAACGTACCGGGACTGGCCGTGCTGCGCGCGGACGGCTACAACGTTCCGGCGTCGCCGCTGATTTCGACGACGGGTATCGCGTCGGTACTGCTCGCCCCCTTCGGCTCGCACGGCATCCATCTGGCGGCCATCACGGCGGCCATCTGCACGGGTCGCGAAGCACACGAAGACCCCGCCAAGCGCTATACGGCAGCCGCGTGGTCCGGCGTGTTCTATCTGATCGCCGGTACGTTCGGTGCGACGATTGCTGCGCTGTTTGCGGCGTTCCCGAAAGCGCTCGTGGTCTCGATTGCGGCGCTCGCCCTGTTCGGTTCGATCATGAACGGCCTGGCCAATGCGACGCATGACGTCAAACAGCGCGAAGCGGCGCTGATTACGTTCATGGTGACAGCGTCTGGCCTGACGTTACTGTCCATCGGTTCGGCCTTCTGGGGACTCATTGCGGGCGCTCTGACGCTGGCGATCCTGCAATGGCGACGCGATTGATCCCGACGTACGGTCACGACGCCCGCCCGTAAATAGCAGCAACAGCCGAAGTGATAACATTCGGCCCGCAACGTTTTCCTTTCCCATTCGACGTAACCGCAGGAGCAGCAACACCATGGCAGTGATCGATCCGACCCCGGTATTCAAGGACAACCTCGCATTGATGGCCAATATCGACAGCAAGGGCATCGAAGGCATCGCCCGCATCGACCTGCGCAACGGCAGCGGCGCCATCGTCGGCACCATCGAGAATGCGCCGGGCAAGCAAGGCTCGCTCGCCGTGTACCACTACCTCAAGCAGGCCTTCGGCACGCTCGACGTCAAGGCCGCAGAGCACGCACTGGCCGTCTTCGGCGAACACACGGCAGATGCCCGCAACCGTCCGGGCGCCCACCCGAACGTCGATCGCCTGCTGGCGATCGTCGCCAGCGGCGAACCGCTGACCATCGAAGAAGTCGCGGCCTGATTCGGCACGACCGGCGCCGATCGCCGCCGATCGCCGCCAGTCGACGCCAGTCGACGCCAGTCGCATAGGCGAACCGATCGCTTAGCGGCCGCGCAAAAGAAAAGCCAGCCTATCGGCTGGCTTTTTTGCATCTACGCGAATGGCGGCTTACGCCATTCGCGACACTCCGCGTGTGGCGTCAGACCGTAAGTACCGGACCGCCATCGCCGTTGGCTTCACGAAGCTGTTTGACCCAGCGTTTGGCAGGCAGACCGGTGGCCGCTTCCACCACCTTGGCGCGGGCTTCCACGTCCTTCCACTCGACCGACAGGAGCGGGCCATTGAAGGCCAGTACGATGACGTTGCCGTCATGCACTTCCGGGAACTCGATCACCCGATTGTCGAACGCCTGACGCAGACGACGGATGTTCTTCGGATAGCTGTCGTGATCGCCGAACAGATTCATCGTCAGCATGCCCGGCTCACGCAGCGTGGCGCGGCACGCCTTGTAGAAGGCCGGCGTGTCATGCACCGGTCCACGCGCGGTCGCATCGTAGAGGTCGACTTGCATGACGTCAACAGTGCCATGATTCGCGGTGTCGGTCACAAAATCCCAGGCGTCGGCTTCGAGCACCTTCAGGCGACGCGAATCGCTCGGCAGATCGAACATCGTGCGAGCGGCGACGACCACGGCCGGGTTAAGCTCGACAGCCGTCACTTGCGTGCGCGGGAATTGCTTGGCGGTGAACTTGGTGATCGAGCCGGTGCCGAGACCGAGTTGCACCACGTGCTTCGGCGCGCGCATGAACAACAGCCACGCCATCATCTGCTGCGCGTATTCGAGTTCGATACGGTCAGGTTTGGACAGACGCATCGCCCCTTGCACCCACTCGGTGCCGAAATGCAGGTAACGCACGCCACCGATTTCGGAGAACGTCACCGGCGCAAAACGCGGCTTGTACGCGGGGCGCGGGGAACGGGCGGCACGGTCGTCGGCAACGAACGCTTCGGCTTCGATGGATTTGCGTTTGATGAGGGTCATGTGTCCTTCAGTAAGGCTCGGGAAATTCCGATGGGTTCGCATTGTACCGGGTTCGGGATGCCTGACACCCCACGCGCCTACGTTGATCACGCATACGTAGTCTGCGTACAAATTGCAAATCGAACTGATCCGGTCGGCAGGAACGGGGGAAAACGATGCCGTGGATATCGGTCGACTACGTCTGGTCCAGCCACTCACGCAGAGCGAGCCAGGCATCGCGCTTTGTGGCCAGAGGAATCGTGTACGCAGGGCTGCTCGACGGCAGCAATACGACCGGTATCGTCACACCGCCCTGCGCGAGAGCCCGCTGACCGATGCGAGCCGCCGTGCCGCCGTTGAACGCCACGGCGCGCAGTGCAGGCAACGTGGCGATCAGGCCGGCGAGATCGCTGCCGGTGTGCAACCGGATGTTGCTGTCGAGGCTGCCTTCGCGGCGTGCTTGCGCCACGACGTCCCACAGTCCCACGCCATGGGCGCGCAATGCGTCGAGTCGCGCCTCGTAAGCAAGCGTGGGTAACGGTTCGCCGATCACTTCGCCCACGAGATACCAGAACCGATTCTGCGGATGCGCATAGTACTGCTGGTGGGCGAGGGACACCTCGCCCGGCAGACTGCCGAGAATCAGTACACGCGTGCGTGCGTCCGCAACCGGCGGGAAATTGCGTTTCAGATCCGAGGCGAACGAGGTCGATGAAGTCGATGATTTCGATGAGCTCGGCATGGCAATCAAGCGTTCACATTGTCCCGCGGGGTGGACGCCAGGCGGCGCCAAAAGCGCGGAAGAAACGCTTCGGTGACGAGCAACGGCGCACCGTATCGGAGGAATACCGAGCGACGCGCCCACAGCCGGGCGCGCGGATGTGTGCCGACGAGAGGATCGCGCGCATCATGGCGAGCACGCCCGTGCAGCAGATGACGCGGCCCGAGAGGGCGAGAGACCAAAACGGATCGCGTGACGGCAGGATCGTGATACAGCAGGTCCGCCAGTGGGCGAGTCCGCAACCGGCGCATCGCTTGCCAGACCGACCGGCTATACGCGAGCGGCGTAACGCTGTGCGCCACGACCACGGGCTCGTCGTCGATCAGGAGAATGACGTCCCGCGCCCAGAGCGGGGTACGTAGCGGCACACCGATGGCGCGGCATTGATCGGCATCGGCGGGCATTACCCGCTCGGCCACGACACGCACACTGACCCGGCCAAGCGCCGACAGATGGCAAGTGAGCGCACCGCCTCGGGTCAGCCAGTCCTTGTGATGACGCGAAAGTGCCGGTGCCGGGACAGCCTGCCAGCGCCGCCCGCTTACATCGAATGGGAAAGTCATGGCTCGGCATTATAAAGGGCCTGTGCCCCCCTGCGCCGAGCAGCGATATACGTCCAAATCTGGCGTGACGCCCTGCGCGAAAGGCAATGGGCAAGCGACGTCCATGAAAAACGCCCCCGCGACATTTCGTCACGGGGGCGTTTTCCGGTCAGGCATACCGTAGCGAATGTGGCGTCAAACGGCAGATCTCACGCCGCTTGCGTCCAACGATTCTCCTGCCGCACGCAACCTCACTTAACGCACTTAACGTGCGGCGAGCAGCAACGCATTCGTACGTTTCACGAACGCCGCCGGGTCTTCGAGATTGCCACCTTCTGCCAGCAACGCCTGATCGAACAGCAACTGTGTCCAGTCCGACAGGTCGGCACTCTCCGCGCTCAGGCGTTTGATGAGGGCGTGCTCCGGGTTGATTTCGAGAATCGGGCGGAACTCCGGCATCTTCTGGCCGGCGGCCTTCATCAGACGCTGGAGTGTGCCGCTCATATCGTTCTCGTCCGAGACCAGGCACGACGGAGAATCGGTCAGACGGAACGTCACACGCACGTCCTTGGCCTTGTCCGCGAGCACTTCCTTCATCTTTTCCACCAGCGGCTTGAGTGCATCGCTGGTTTTCTCCTGAGCTTCCTTCTCAGCCGCGTCTTCGAGCGCACCGAGATCCAGATCGCCGCGCGCCACGCTCACCAGCGCCTTGCCGTCGAATTCGTGCAGGTAGGACAGCATCCATTCGTCCACGCGATCGGTCAGGAGCAGCACTTCCACGCCCTTCTTGCGGAAGACTTCGAGATGCGGGCTGTGACTTGCCGCCACCCAGTTCTCCGCCGTGACGTAGTAGATCTTGTCCTGCCCTTCCTTCATGCGGCCGACGTAATCGGCGAGCGACACGCTTTGCTCGGCCGAATCGTTGTGCGTGCTCGCGAAGCGCAGCAGCTTCGCGATCCGCTCGCGGTTCGCGTGATCTTCACCGGTGCCTTCCTTGAGCACCTGACCGAACGCCCCCCAGAACTGGGTGTACTTGTCCTGCTGGTTTTCGGCCAGATCTTCGAGCAGGCCCAGTACGCGCTTCGCGCAGCCCTCGCGAATCGCCTTCACATCGCGGCTTTCCTGCAGGATCTCGCGGGAAACGTTCAGCGGCAGATCGGCGGAATCGACCACCCCACGCACGAAGCGCAGGTAGTTCGGGAGGAGTTGCTCGGCGTCGTCCATGATGAACACGCGCTTGACGTACAGCTTCAGACCGCCCTGCGAATTACGGTCCCAGAGGTCGTACGGTGCGTGACCCGGCACGTACAGCAGTTGCGTATATTCACTGCGGCCTTCCACGCGGTTATGCGTCCAGGCCAGCGGCGGCTGCATGTCATGCGCAATGTGCTGGTAGAACTGCGTGTACTGCTCGTCGGTGATCTCGCTCTTGCTGCGTGTCCACAGCGCGCTGGCCTGGTTGACGGTCTCGTCCGTGTCGGCGGGCACCATGGCCTGCTTCTCTTCGTTCCACGATTCGCCGCGCATCACAATCGGCAGCGAAATGTGGTCCGAATATTTGCGAATGATCGATTGCAGCCGCCACGACGAGAGCAGTTCGTCTTCGCCCTCGCGCAGATGCAATGTGATGGCGGTGCCCCGCGATGCGCGCTCGATCGTCTCGACCGAGAAATCACCCTCGCCCGTCGACGACCAGCGCACGCCTTCGGCCGCCGGCAGTCCGGCGCGACGCGATTCGACCGTCATGCGATCGGCCACGATGAAGCCGGAGTAGAAGCCCACGCCGAACTGACCGATCAGGGCGGCGTCCTTTTGCTGATCGCCCGACAGGCGCGAGAAGAACTCCTTGGTGCCGGACTTCGCGATCGTGCCGAGGTGTGCGATGGCTTCATCGCGGCTCATGCCGATGCCGTTGTCTTCGATGGTGATGGTGCGCGCGTCCTTGTCGAACGACACGCGAATCTTGAGTTCCGGATCCTGCTCGTACAGCGCGGCGTTGTTGATCGCTTCGAAGCGCAGTTTGTCTGCGGCGTCCGAGGCATTGGAGATCAGCTCGCGCAGGAAGATTTCCTTGTTGCTGTACAGCGAATGAATCATCAGTTGCAGAAGCTGTTTGACTTCCGCCTGAAAGCTCATGGTTTCTTGCGCCATGGTCGGGACCCTCGTGAATCGATGAGATGGAAGAAATTTCGACGCTGATCGCCGCCCGGCGCACTTGCGCGAGCGCCGCCGCAACGGCGATACAGGTCGGAACATAGGGACGGGCGCGCCGCATTTCAAGGCCGCCGGAAGGGTTATTTTGCTGGGGAATACCCCCTGATGGCCCGAAATACCGTCAGACCCGGCAAAAACTCAAAGCGACCGGAGGGACCGGGGCAAGCAAAGCGTCTGGAGCGGCTGACGGCGCTTACGCCGCCAGCTCCAACTGCCGCGACAGGAACGACAACATGGACGGGTCGCTGCAACAGGCGATGTTCATTCGCATCCAGGTGCTTGGCGCCTGCCGTGGCGAGAACAACGCGCCCGGCGCAAACAGGAAACCCGCCTCATGCCCGGCGGCGGCGATCGCGCTCGTGTCGATCCCCGTATCGACCCACAGGAACATGCCGGACGTCGGCTCGCCGAACAGGCGCAGCCCGAGCCGCTCCATGTGCCGGCGCGCGCTGTCCCGCACCTCGTCCAGACGCGTGCGCAGGCGCTCGACATGCCGACGGTAATGCCCCTCGGTCAACGCCTTGTAGACGATCCGCTCGTTGATTTCCGGCGTGGTCGAACTCGAGAGCATCTTGTGATCGACGAACGTCTTCGCCAGCTCCGGCGAGCAGGCGACGAACGCGACCCGCAGGTTGGCCGTCAGCGTCTTCGAGAAACTGCCCATGTAGATCACGCGTTTGAGCTGATCCAGGCTCGCCAGGCGTGCCACCTGTTGATGCGGTGGGCACAGGTCGCAGTAAATGTCGTCTTCCAGGACCATGAAGTCGTACTGCTCGGCCAGCCGCAGAATCTGGAAGGCGCGCGCGGGCGTCAGCGAAGTGCCCGTCGGGTTATGAAGAATCGAATTGAGGATGAGCAGCTTGGGACGGTGCTGCTGCACGAGGCGCTCCAACGCCTGCATGTCGAGGCCGTCGGGCGTGTATGGCACGCCGATGGTGTGCGCGCCTTGTGAGGCAATTCGACCGAACATCACGAACCATGACGGATCGCCCACCAGGACGGTATCCCCTGCACCCACGTATAGACGCAGCAGGAAGTCCACGGCCTGCGTAATGCCGGACGTCAGTACGATCTGCTCCGGACGCGCCCCGATCTCCAGTTCCGCCAGTTGCGTCTGAAGCTGAACGCGCAAGGGCAGAAAGCCATGGGGATTGCCTGCCTGAAGCAGATACGCACTCGACTGCCGGCTCATCGAGCGCATGGCGGACGTCATCATCTCAGCGTCGAGCCAGCCCGGCGGCAGATATCCCAGCCCCGGCCCGCGCTCCGGCGCAACCTGGTGCAGCATGCTGCGTACCAGCCACGCCACGTCGAGCGGCCCCTGCGGGACCATCGGCGCCGCGGCGTTCTGCGGCGGCATGACGGGGCGTTCGCGTACGTAAAAGCCGGAACCGCGGCGGGCTTCGAGATATCCCTGAGCCACCAGACGCTCATACGCTTCCACCACCGAAAAGCGCGAAACCCGCTTGTCTTCGGCGAGCGAACGAATGGAAGGCATGCGCATTCCCGGCAGGAAAACGCGCTCCTCGATACGCAGCCTTGCCCAATGCACCAGTTGATCGACGAGCGTCATGCGGGACGTGTCGAGCGCGGCATTGTCCGCAAGGATCAACGGAGAAATGCGGTTCGTTGTGGCCATCGTTCTTTACCTCTGTTGCGCACGGACAGACGGCACCTGCCCGACTGAGTGCAGGAGCGCAGGAGCGCACCGGTCGTGCCGATGCGCAGGCGTTCGAGCGCACACCGATAGGTGTTGCGTCGAAGGTTGACAGGCACCTCCAGGTCGAAGTGTCAGCCCCGTACTGATCATGGATCGCCACTCTACGCCAGCCATTTTTCCTGTCAATGCTGAACTGTACCGAAAACTCTCTTGACATCTGTATCGGTACTGTACCGGAGTTAACCGATAAAGTGTCCTCTCAACTGGAGAACGCCATGCGTGAAATCCGACTCTTCGAACTGGACCCGGGACAAACCGTCTTCTGGCAAACCCCGGCCGCCGCCGCCCCTCAGTCGCTGCAAGTGTTGCAGGGGCTTCTATGGCTGACCGTGGAAGGCGAGCATGCCGACCATTGGCTGAGCGCGGGGGAGACCTTCGAGATTCGTGGCGGACAGCGCGTATGGCTCGGTACCTGGCAGGAAGGCGCTCGCATGCGCATGAGCCAGCCTGCGAAGATGGTTACCTCACCGGGGCGCCACCGTGTGCTGCGCATTGGGCTTCCGCAATCGTGGCGCGATATCGCTGCCCGCCTCGCGAGCCGCACGGCGACGCGACTGTCTCGCAGCTAAGCGCAGGTGGCCTGCGCGTGCCGCGCCAGACACATACGCATACAGACGCACAGACGTCGCGCCCGTAGCGAGGCAGAGTAAGCTATCGCTTTTGCCACCCGCCCTGTCCGTTACGACCTCATATGAGTGCACCTCACGCCCTGAAACTGGACCACCTCGTTGTTGCCGCACAAACGCTGGAAGCGGGCGAAGCGCATGTCATCGAACAACTTGGTCTGACCGACGTTGTGCCGCAACGCGGCGGCAAACATGCCCGCATGGGCACCCACAACAGCCTGCTGGGCCTGTGGGGCGACGCGTATCTGGAGATCATTGCGATCGATCCCGAGGCGCCGGCGCCGAATCGCCCGCGCTGGTTCGGTCTGGACGACGAAGCCGTACAGGCACGACTTGCTCGCGGCCCCTACCTCGCCCATTGGGTCGCTCGTGTACCGCGTCCGCGATCGCTGCCACGCTGGCAAGCGCAGTATCCGCAACGTCTGGCGCCTGTCATGGCGATGCAGCGCGGCGCACTGACCTGGCAGATCGGCGTACCGGAAGATGGCAGCCTGCCATCGTGGCAAGGGGCGGGGCAAGGTTTGCTGCCTACGCTGATCCAGTGGGATTCAGTACAGCATCCCTCGGATTCGCTTCCGTCCTCGGATTGCGCAGTCACATCGTTGCGTGGCTTCCATCCGCAAGCTGCGACCATCGCAGAACAGTTGCAGTGGCTGGGCGCGGATGCCTTGCTTAACGTCGAGGCGACGCTGGTCGAGCCGTCGCTCGCCGCAGAAATCGAGACACCCAACGGTCCCCGCACGTTGCGTTAGACCTTTGTTACGCCAAACGCCCGGCCACAGCGCATGGCGGGCGGCCCCCACCAGAAACATGAGGCGACACCATGAATTCGCGTGAATCCCGGGGCATGCTGATCGGATTGATCGGCGTGCTCATCTTCAGTCTGACGTTGCCGATGACGCGCATCGTCGTCGCGGAGGTCAACCCGTTGCTCAACGGACTGGGACGCGCGCTGGTGGCCGCAGTATTCGCCGGTGCGCTGCTCTGGTGGCGCAAGGAGCCCTGGCCCACGCGGGCGCAGCTCAAAAGCCTCGCCGTCACGTCGCTCGGCGTCATCGTCGCCTTCCCCGTATTTTCGGCATGGGCCATGAAGACGATTCCGGCGTCGCACGGCGCAGTGGTCAACGGTTTGCAGCCCTTCTTCGTCGCGATCTATGCCTATTGGCTGGGCGGTGAGCGGCCGTCGCGCAGCTTCTGGGTCTTCGCCCTGCTTGGCAGCGCCATCGTCATCGCGTTCGCGCTGCGTGCAGGTGGCGGCAGCCTGCATGCCGCAGACGGACTGATGCTGCTCGCCGTCGTGGTCGGGGCGCTCGGCTACGCGGAAGGGGGCAAACTCGCACGTGAGATGGGCGGATGGCAAGTCATCTGCTGGGCACTTGTCGTATCGGCCCCGGTGCTGTTGCTGCCCGTCGGATGGCTCGCCTGGCAGCAACCATGGCCGGTCAGCGGCAAGGCGTGGGGCGCGTTCGCATACGTCACGCTCTTCTCGCAATTCATCGGATTCTTTGCCTGGTACGCCGGCCTCGCCATGGGTGGGATCGCCCGCGTGGGCCAAGTACAATTGCTTCAGATTTTCTTTACGATTGCGCTGTCCGCCCTCTTTTTCGGCGAACAGGTCGATGCCGTCACCTGGCTGTTCGCCGCCGGTGTCGTGTTGACCATCGCACTCGGCAAGAACACGAAGATCGGCGCTTCGCGACTCACGGGCAAACCGATCTGACGACAGGTAACGGCGCATGCGATCCTTGCGCCGCCACATGTCAGCCCCCCTGGCGTTGCGCCTGCCTCAAGCGCTCGGCGCTCGGCACCCGCAACGCCGGCAATTTGCGGCTCACTCAGAAAGGCCGCCCATTCCATGCGAGACCCTCATGCACGATTGGCAATATTCCGAACGCGCCCGCAATCTGACCAGTTCGGCCATTCGCGAAATTCTCAAGGTCACGGAGCGCCCCGACGTCATCTCGTTCGCCGGCGGCCTGCCCTCCCCCGCAACGTTCCCTGTCGAACAGATGCGGGCTGCCGCCGAGCGCGTACTTACCGAATCGCCGCAAGCTGCGCTCCAATACAGCGCCACTGAAGGGTACGCGCCGTTGCGCGAATGGGTGGCGAAACGCTATTCGCGGGACGGTTTGACCCTTGCGCCGGAAAACGTGCTGATCACGACGGGGTCTCAACAAGGCCTGGATCTCATCGGCAAGATCTTCATCGATGAGGGCAGTCGCGTGCTCGTCGAAGCCCCGAGTTATCTCGGCGCGCTGCAATCGTTCTCATTATTCGCTCCCCAATATGTGCCGGTGCCGACCGACGATCACGGTCTGCTGCCCGACGCGCTCACGCCGGAGGTGGTGAAAGGGGCGCGCTTCCTGTATGCGATGCCGAACTTTCAGAATCCGACGGGACGCCGCCTGCCGATGGCGCGTCGCGAAGCATTGGCTGCCGTGGCCAGACGGGACGGTCTCGCCATCATCGAAGACGATCCGTACGGCGAACTTGACTACGAAGGGAAGCGCCTGCCGAGCCTGATGTCGTTGGCGCCCGAGCACGTGCTGTACATGGGCTCGTTTTCGAAGGTGCTCGCCCCCGGCTTGCGTCTGGGCTTCATCATCGGCCCGAAGACCGTGATCGCAAAGCTGGTGCAAGCGAAGCAAGCGGCCGACCTGCATACGCCGAGCTTGACGCAGCGCATCGCCTTCGAGGTGGTGAAAGACGGATTTCTCGACACGCACATTCCGTCGATCCGTACGCTCTACGCCGCGCAGGCTCAGGCGATGCTCGCCTCGCTGAAGCTGCACATGCCCGCAGACGCGACGTGGACAACGCCCGCCGGCGGCATGTTCATCTGGTTGACATTGCCCGCAGGCATCGACACCATGCAGCTACTGGAAAAAGCGATTGCGCAGAATGTGGCGTTCGTACCCGGGGCGCCCTTCTACGTGGGCACACCGCAGTCGAATACGCTGCGGCTGTCTTTCGTGACGGTGCCGCCGGAAAAGATCGAAATCGGTGTCGCGCGCCTGGGCGCCCTCATCGCCGACGCCCTGCCCCGACGCGCAGCCTGATCCGCGAGGCATGATCCGCGACGCCCGATCTGCGCTGCCTGGTTCACGCGACCCGATCTACGGCGCACGTTCGAGGTGATCGTTCCGACTGGCCCGAGGTGACTCGGGCGAGTTGTCCGAGGGGCCGGGAGTCCGGGAGTCCATCAATATCGACCGGCGCCGCGGCACATAGCCTCACGCGCATTGCCTTACCAGCCTCCCCCGACCGGTTCCACTACCGCATCGGTTCGATTTCAACGCATCTGCAAGGAAGCCGTACATGTCCGTCTACGACAAACTGAAGCAACTCGGTATCGAACTGCCGACCTCCGCCGCCCCCGCCGCTGCCTACGTGATGGCCGCCCAGACCGGCAACACCGTGTTCCTCTCGGGTCACCTGCCGAAGAAGGACGGCAAGGTCTGGACCGGCAAGTTGGGGCAGGATGTGAGCGTCGATGAGGGCAAGGCTGCCGCGCGCGCCGTCGCCGTCGAACTGATCGCCACCCTGCATGCCCACACAGGCGACCTGAACAAGGTCAAGCGCATCGTCAAACTGATGAGTCTTGTGAACTCGACGCAAGAATTCACCGATCAGCATCTGGTGACGAATGGCGCATCGGAACTGTTCGGCGAAGTGTTCGGGGACGCTGGCAAGCATGCACGCTCGGCGTTCGGTGTCGCCCAGATTCCGCTCGGCGCATGTGTCGAAATCGAGCTAATCGCCGAACTCGCGTGATCGATGTCACAGGCCCGACCGGGTGAATTGGCAGGACGCCATTGCGACTTCGCTCAGGTTGGCGGTACATACGCCGACAAAACATCAGCCACCCGAGGGTGGCTGTTGTTTTGTGTGCCTGTCCGATCGCGCATTCGCCGCGAATGTCTTTGCCTCAAAGCGGCTTGCTCGCACGGAAAGCGCGTCGCAAGGCAATCGCGACGGCCAGTGAAATCACCACGGCGACCGACAGCAACGCGACCACGCCATGCCAACCGTGCAACTTGAGCACCACCCCGGAAAAGCTGCCCAGCAGGCTCGAGCCGAGATAGTAGAAAAACAGATAGAGCGCTGATGCAATCGCACGGCCTTCGGTCGCGCGACGGCCAACCCAGCTGCTCGCTACGGTATGCGCGCCGAAAAAGCCGAACGTAAAAATCGCCAGCCCCATCACGACTGCCGACACCTGCGATGCCAGCATCGTGACCAGACCGACCATTGCCAGGGCAACGAGCGCCCACAGCAATCGCGCGCGTCCCACGCGATCGGATAGCGGCCCTGCGATGAACGAGCCGACCACGCCGATCAGGTACATCGCGAAGATCGCACCAATCGCGGCATGGGGCAGATGGAACGGCGGCGCCGACAAGTAAAAACCCAGGTAGTTGTAGACGCTTACGAAGCTGCCCATCATGAGACCGGCAAACAGGTACAGGCCTAGCAATGCCGGGTCGCCGAGATGTCGGCGCGCGTGCCCCAGCGCCTCTCGCACGGTCATGCGACGCGGCGTAAATCGACGTGAATGCGGCAAGCTGCGCGCGAATTCAAGCCCCATCGCCAGACACACCAACCCGATCAACGCGACGGAAACACGCCACGAGAACATGTCGGCGACGAAAGCGGCCATGACCCGCCCCGCCATCCCGCCCAGAATATTGCCTCCGATATACAACCCCATCGACATGCCGAGCGAGCGCTGGTCGATTTCTTCGCTGAGGTAGGCCATCGCAATGGCGGGCAGCCCCGATAGCGCAAGACCCTTGAGCGCCGCCAGCACAACGATGGTTTCGAAGTTCGTGGAGAACGCGCTCGCCAGCGTCAGAACCGACGATGTGAGCAGCGCGATGGTCATCATTCGCTTGCGACTCACGCGGTCTGCGGCAACGCAGGTCACGAGCAGTCCGAGCGCCATCATCATGGTTGCCGCAGACACCGACCAACTCGCCTGCGCCGGCGTGATACCGAACGTCGTCGTCAGCAACGGCAGCAGCGACTGCATGCAATAAAGCTGCGCAAACGTCGAAAAACCACCGAAAAAGAGCGCTCGGCTGATGACCGAGTATTCGCGCGTGCCGCGCGCCACACCAGCAGGAAGTTTCGGCGCAGCCGCACCGGCGGCGCGCGCACCGGCAGAAGACAGAGGTAAGGAATTCGTTGATGCCATGACGCTGGCTCGCCTCGCGCAAGCCACGGGTGGATGGGGGTACGTCAAATGATAAGTTTGCCGTTACCTCGCGTCCAATATATATTTAAGCGCTATTTCCATATACAAAACAGATCAATCAAAGGATTGCCGCATGGAACTGAGGCATCTTCGCTATTTCGTGACTGTCGCCGAGGAGCTCCACTTCAGCCGCGCCGCACAAAAATTGAATATTGGACAGCCGCCGCTGTCGATGCAGATCCGGGCGTTGGAGGACGAGTTGGGCGTGCCGCTGTTCGAGCGCTCGCAGCGGCGTGTCTTTCTTACCCCGGCAGGACGCACGTTTCTGGTTCGTGCTCGCCAGATCCTCGCGGATGCCGACGCGGCACGCCTCGAAGTCCAGCAGATCGCGGGGCTCGAAGCAGGCGAACTGCGCATTGCGTTCACGACCTCGGCACCGATGACGAACCTGATGAAACGTGTGCTCACCAGCTACCGTCAGCGCTATCCGCGTGTCACCCTCACGCTGAGTGAATCCCCCTCCGAGCATCAGCGCGAGGCGCTCATGGCGCGCACATTGGACATCGGGCTGCTGCGTCAGGCGGAAGATGCGCCGCCCTTTCCCGGACTCAGCTTCGAGACACTGATCGACGAAGCGCTTGTCGTCGTCCTGCATCAGGGACACCCGTTGGCACAGCGCGCGGGCCTGTCCATCGCCGATCTGTCGGATGAAGCGTTCATCATGCACCCGCACGGCGTCGGTGCCGCCATCGACGGGCAGATTCGCAGCATGTGCGAGCGCGCCGGCTTCACGCCGCGCGTCGTTCAGGAGGCGCGCGAGTCGACGACGATTGTCGCGCTCGCGGCAAGTGGATTGGGTGTTGCCATATTGCCGGCGGCCGTGCGATGCATTCAGATCGAAGGCGCACACTTCGTGGACGTGAGCGAACCGGACGCTCACGCACCGCTCTTGCTCGGCAAGCGCCGCGACGACAACAGCCCGCTCGTTCAGGCATTCGTCGCCATGTGTCATGAAGTGGCTGACCGGCTGCGCGACGAGCCCCCGTCAGCCCCGTGACCCCTATTAGCTACGCAGCGACGCCGCAAGTCCGATCACGACGATACCCAACACGAGATTGAGAATCACGAGTCGACGGATCCCATTCACGGCAGCGGCGCCGTCCGGCCACGATTGCGCCTGCACGGCGCGTTGCAGGCGCGGGAACAACGCAAAACGGATGTGACCGAATACGAGCATCATCAGCACCCCGATGCCTGCCATCGCGTGCACCGGCCAACGAGCGTGCAAGCCGCCCATCCCCATCATCATGTGCCCGCCGGACAGCAAAATCAGCACGATTGCCACGCCAACCCACGTAAAGAAGCGTGTGAACGCCGCTTCCCACAAGGGCAGGCGTTGCTGCGGCGACAGCTCGGACGACGCCGGGCGCAAACACACCAGCGCGAAGAACATGCCGCCGATCCACACGGCAACACTGACCAAATGGAGGAACAGGCTGAAGGCATAAACACTCATGCGCGACTCCGTCAGGATGCCTTCGGCACGGCCGGCGACACCGGCTCCAGCGAACGCGGTTTGAACGTCGTGAATTTCACTGCCGGTGAACGGCCCTTGCGCGCCCGCTTGCCGATGTTGGGCGCGAGCGATGCCCCGGAGAGCGTTTCGGACTGCAACTTGCCGCCGCGGACTTCGCCGTACACCGTGACCCCGGCCTCGCTGATGGGCACGGCCGACACAAGCGTCTGCTTGGCTTCCAGACCGATCAGTGTGACGCCACGGCCGCCGCCGGTGAGCGCCTTCATTTCGTCCATGCCGAACACGAGCAGGCGCCCGTCGCTCGACAGACACGCCACTGCGCTGGCCCCCGGCCAAATCGGAGTCGGGACCAGCGGTTCGGCCCCTTCGTCGATCGTCATGAAAGACTTGCCCGCCTTCACGCGGCTGACCATGTCGCCCAGCTTGGTTGTGAAACCGAAGCCCGCCGAGGTCGCCAGCAGCAAGGACTGCTCGCCTGAGGCCGCGTAGTAATGCAACAAGCGCGATCCGGATTCAAGCTCGATGAGCGAAGTCAGCGGCACCCCGTCGCCGCGACCACCCGGCAATTGGGCCACTGCAACGGAATAGACGCGTCCATTGCTGCCCCATGCAATCAGCGGATCGACGGTCCGGCATTCGAACGCGCCATACAACGAATCGCCCTGCTTGAACGAGAAGCCCTGTGCGTCCAGCCCGTGGCCCTTGAGTGCGCGCACCCAGCCCTTCGCGGACACCACGACCGTGACAGGTTCGTCCACCACGCGCGCTTCTGCTACGGCACGCTTCTCTTCCTGAATCAACGTGCGCCGCTCGTCGCCGAACTGCTTCGCATCGGCTTCGATTTCCTTGATGATCAGGCGCTTCATTGTGCTTTCGTTGGCGAGCAGTTCTTCGAGCTTGGCCTTTTCGTCGCGCAACGCCGCGAGTTCCTGCTCGATCTTGATCGCCTCGAGACGCGCCAACTGACGCAAGCGAATTTCGAGAATGTCCTCGGCCTGACGCTCGCTCAATCGGAACGCGCTCATCAGCGCCGCCTTCGGCTCGTCCGACTCGCGAATGATCCGGATGACTTCGTCGATATTCAGGAAGACGATCATCCGGCCTTCGAGAATATGGATCCGATCGTCGACCTTGCCCAGACGGTGGCGCGAGCGACGCGTAACCGTGGCGAAGCGGAAGCCGATCCACTCGGTGATGATCTCGCGCAGGGACTTCTGCCCCGGACGACCATCTGCGCCGACCATCACGAGGTTGACCGATGCGCTCGACTCGAGGCTGGTGTGCGCGAGCAGCATCGTGATGAATTCCTGCTGGTCGATGCGGCTCGACTTGGGCTCGAACACGAGACGCACGGGAGCATCCTTGCCCGACTCGTCGCGCACGGCGTCGAGCATGGCCAGCATCGATTGCTTCAGGTTCTGTTGCTCCGGCGTGAGCGACTTTTTACCCAGCTTGACCTTCGGATTGGTCAGTTCCTCGATTTCCTCGAGCACCTTCTGGCCGGACGTGTTCGGCGGCAGCTCATACACGACCGCCTGCCACTGCCCGCGCGCCATCTCTTCGATCTTCCAGCGCGCGCGCACCTTAAGGCTGCCACGCCCGCTTTCATAGGCGGCGCGAATTTCCGCGGCGCTTGAAATCAGTTGGCCGCCGCCAGGGAAGTCAGGTCCCTGGACGTGCGTCATCAGTTCGGCGTCGTCGAGCTTCGGATTGCGGATCAGCGCGACCGCTGCCGAGGCGACTTCGCGCAGGTTGTGCGACGGAATTTCCGTCGCCAGGCCCACCGCAATGCCCGAGGCCCCGTTGAGCAGCACGAACGGCAGGCGCGCCGGCAACAGTCGCGGCTCCTGTGTGGAGCCGTCGTAGTTAGGCACGAAATCCACGGTGCCGGCGTCGATTTCGTCGAGCAGCAGCTTCGCGATCGGCGTCAGACGCGCTTCCGTGTAACGCATGGCCGCTGCGCCGTCACCGTCGCGCGAACCAAAGTTGCCCTGACCATCGATGAGCGGATAGCGCATCGAGAAGTCCTGCGCCAGGCGCACCAGCGCGTCATAAGCCGACTGGTCCCCGTGGGGGTGAAATTTACCGAGCACGTCGCCGACCACGCGCGCCGACTTCACCGGCTTCGCATCGGCCGCAAGGCCCATTTCGTTCATCGCGAACAGAATTCGGCGCTGTACCGGCTTCTGACCGTCGCACACATCCGGCAGCGCGCGGCCCTTGACCACGCTGATTGCGTAGTCCAAATAAGCGCGCTCAGCATACGCGCCGAGCGTTAGCGTGTCGTCATCCGACGGTTGCGTAAAGAGATCTTCTACTTGTTCCATAAAACCTGTGGGTTTGCTGCGAACGTTTGACGAGAGTTCGGGTGAACGTTGACCGCGAGATCATACCAAGCTCGCCGGTACATTTCGGCAAAAACGCGCACGAATACTAAAGCGAGAGGCAATTTGGGATGCGTAGCCGCGAAAACTTCCGGGACTCCGCCTATGTTTCGGACGATTCCGAGAGGTGATTTCCAGAACCCGCCGCAGCGCCACCGACGACGCACGCGGGGTATCAGTCAGTCGCGAGCGGCGCCGACAGTGCCGAAGGTGCCGAATCACGGACCGATGCGTTCGGCATGGCAGCCGGCACGACCGGCAAGCCCGACGGCGCCCCCAGAATGACGTGGATCCGGCCGTCGCGTGAACCGTTGATCCGCGCATTGCCGAGCTTTCCGCCGCCACCACTGGCCTGAATGACGCCGCGGCCGGACGGCGCATCGAGTCCATTGGCGTTGAATCGCCGATAGAGTTCGAGTACCGCCGCGACGTAGTCACGGGTCTCCGCATAGGGCGGGATCTGATCGTCATGACGCGCCACTGCGCCTTCGCCTGCGTTGTACGAGGCGAGCACCAGTTCCAGACGATCGGGATAGCGGGCTTGCAGATCACGCAGGTAGCGAGCCCCTGTGAGCACATTGGTGCGCGGATCGGCCAGCTTGTCGGCAACGGTGCGGCGCGCATCGGCGCGCACGCCGTAGCGCTCCCCTGTCGCCGGTAGCACCTGCATCAACCCGACGGCGCCTTTCGGCGACACCGCCGCACTGTCGAAACCCGACTCGGCCGCTATCACGGCCTTGAGCAGCGCGGCATCGACGTGAAACTTCTGCGCCGCCTGCGCAATTACCGGCGCGAGCTTTTTCAGATTGGGATGACGTGCGAGCGCATCGTAAAGACGCGAACGGTCGGCACCGCTCACCACGCCTTGTTGTCGATTTGCCCGTAGATCGACGCTGGCGCCGTTGCCGACGACTAGCCGATAGCGCGCGTCGAGCTTGCGGGCCGCGAGATGGGCGACGCCATTTTCATCGACGTAACCGTAGAGCTCGGCGTGCGCGAGGGGCGTCGCGGCAAGCAGCATGGCCGCCAGCGCTGGCCCTGCGAGTTGCCGCAGAGAAAATTTCTGGCGGAGCGCGCTGACGCGCTCCGCCGTCGAGACATTGTTATTGCTGACCTTTGACATGCACCTTGATCGTCTGGCTCATCGCCGGACCGTAGGACTGGTGCGCACCGTTGGCGAATTGCATCGTCAACGTATGATCACCCGGCGTCAGATTGACGCTCGTCTCGGTCTGGCCTTTGCCGAAATGCAGGTGCGTGTCGTCGGTAGGAACGACCTGACCTGCCGGAACCGGATCGCCGTCGATGATGAGGTGGTGATGCCCGGTCTCGGACGCCATTTCGCCCGCCGGTTTGATCGCCATCCCTTCGACGCCGAACTTGACCACCACCGGATTCGACACCGTTGCGCCATTGGTCGGTGCAACGAAGAAGACGCGCGGCTGGGCCGACTGTGCCAAAGCGGTAGCGCTTGCGCCAGCAAGCAGCAAGGGCACGAAAATGCAACGCATAGAACGCAACATAACGCGACTCCCGGTAGGGTGAAGCTTGGATTATCCCACTATGTGAGCACTCACGCTGGTTTGCCCTTTGTGAGTGCGGCGAAAGTGTACTTTCTTACGATGCCGATGCTCGGCTGACGCCTTACAAACGCTCTCGTGGCATGCCGTTGCAGGGTTTTCGGGGGAAACGCACCAATCGCGCTCACCGCCGTACCGCCCCCCCCCTCACGCACACCCCTCAAATATCGGCTTCGACTTCGTTGCCCTTGGCTTCGAGCCAGCTGCGGCGCTGCGCCGCCTCGCCCTTGCCCATGAGCATGTTCATGCGGGCCACGGTCGTGTCGAAATCGAGCTGGCCGAGCGACACCGGGCTCAAACGACGCGTGTCCGGGTTCATGGTCGTCTCCCACAACTGCTCGGCGCTCATCTCGCCCAGCCCCTTGAAGCGGCTGATGGACCATGCCGTTTCTCGAACGCCATCCTTGCGAAGCTTGTCGAGAATCGCTTCGAGTTCGCCTTCGTCCAGCGCGTACAGCTTCTGTGCCGGCTTCTTGCCGCGTGCCGGTGCGTCGACACGGTACAGCGGCGGACGCGCCACATAGACGTGGCCTTTTGCGATCAACTGCGGGAAATGGCGGAAGAACAGCGTGAGCAGCAGCACCTGAATGTGTGAGCCGTCCACGTCGGCGTCGGACAGGATACAGATCTTGCCGTAACGCAGATTCGACAGATCGGGCGTATCGTTCGCGCCATGGGGATCCACGCCGATCGCAACCGCGATGTCATGGACTTCGTTGTTGGCAAACAAGCGATCGCGCTCGGTCTCCCACGTATTGAGCACCTTGCCGCGCAACGGCAAAATTGCCTGAAATTCCTTGTCACGCCCCATCTTCGCCGAACCGCCCGCCGAGTCGCCCTCGACCAGGAATAGTTCGTTACGCGTGATGTCTTCGGTTTCGCAGTCGGTCAGCTTGCCCGGCAACACGGCCACGCCGGAACTCTTCTTCTTCTCGATTTTCTGGCCGGCACGGGTGCGCGCCTGCGCCTGACGAATCACAAGTTCGGCCAGCTTCTTGCCGTGCTCGACGTGATGATTGAGCCACAGTTCGAGCGCGGGACGCGTGAACGACGAGACCAGACGCACGGCGTCCCGACTGTTCAGGCGCTCCTTGATCTGTCCCTGGAACTGGGGATCGAGCACCTTGGCCGAGAGCACGAACGACACCCGCGAAAACACGTCTTCGGGCAACAGCTTCACGCCCTTCGGCTGAAGATTGTGGAGCTCGATGAAACCGCGAACCGCCTGAAACAGCCCTTCGCGCAGGCCCGACTCGTGCGTGCCGCCTGCGGGCGTGGGAATCAGGTTGACGTAGGATTCGCGCACCTGTGCGCCATCTTCCGTCCATGCCACGACCCACGCGGCCCCCTCGCCTTCGGCGAAGCTGTCTTCGCTGCCGTCGGCAAAACGTTCGCCCTCGAACAACGGAATGAGCGGCTCGGCACCGCCCAGTGATTCAACGAGATAACCCCGCAGGCCATGCTCGTAGAACCACGTTTGTTCTTCGCCGTTCTTTTCCTGGCGCAACGTCACGCGCACGCCGGGCAGCAACACGGCCTTCGAGCGCAGCAAGCGTTGCAGTTCGCCCAGCGGCAACGTGGGGCTATCGAAGTACTTCGCGTCCGGCCAGACCGTCACGCGCGTGCCGCTCTTTTTCTCGCCGCGTTGCGCCGCACGCGAGTGCAGCGCCACATTGACGTTGCCGCCGTCGGCAAATTCGAGTTCGGAGACCTGACCATCGCGCCAGACCGTCACGGCCAGACGCGTCGCCAGCGCGTTCGTTACCGACACGCCGACGCCGTGCAGGCCGCCGGAGAACGTGTACGCGCCGCCAGCCGCCTTGTCGAACTTGCCGCCGGCGTGCAGCCGCGTGAATACGATTTCGACGACGGGCACCCCTTCTTCCGGGTGAATGCCCACCGGAATGCCACGGCCATCGTCCTCGACGCTCACCGAACCATCCTTGTTCAGCGTGACGAGGATCTGCTTGCCGTAACCGCCCAGCGCTTCGTCCGACGCGTTGTCGATGACTTCCTGGATGATGTGCAGCGGATTTTCGGTGCGGGTGTACATGCCCGGGCGCTGCTTGACCGGCTCAAGGCCCTTGAGCACCTTGATGGAGGCTTCGCTGTATTGGGCAGGCGAATTTTTTTTCGACATAGCGTAACTGAATTGGGGTTCCACGCCCGCCGATTATCCACATTTCCTGTGGACAACCACGGGGAAAACCCATTAACACATGACAAAAGTGACGCCGGATCAACGACTTGTGTTGCGGCGCCCAGATAATGGGCACTTAGGGAGCGCACGGCGCCGACCCCATGTCCGGCAAGCACGTCGCATCGGATGAATCGCGGCCTATTGTACTGTCACTCGCGGTGCGGTCCAGTGACATCGCCGAGCGCGCCGTTCTGTCCCACTCAAGTACCATTCACATCCCTCTCGAGCCCCACTCGCATCCAACGAAATGCGGCCGGAAAACCGGCCGCCGCTATTGCGCGAATTCGCGAGGCGAACTGACGTACTTGCTTACTCGATCCCTTACGTGCTCTCGCCGCGTTGCTTGGCTTCGAGCACTTCCCAGCGTTCGAGCGCTTCGAGCAGTTCCAGTTCAATCGCCTCGAAACGTTCGGACAATGCCGCCCCCGCTGCCGGATCTTTCACAAAGATGGAGCCGTCCTCGATCTTCGCCGCGGCCTCTTTCTGCTCGTTTTCCAGCGCGGCGATACGCTCGGGCAGACCATCGAGTTCGCGTTGCTCCTTGTAGCTGAGCTTCACGGTGCGGTTCGTGCCGCGCTTCGGTGCACTGGCCGCTTCCTTGACGGTCTCCTCGGCCGGGGCACGTTGCGCCGCAAGGGCGGCCGATCGCTCGCTTTGCACCTGCCAGTCGGTGAAACCGCCTACGTATTCGCGCCAGTTTCCATCGCCTTCGGCCGCAATGACCGAGGTCACCACGTTGTCGAGGAACGTACGGTCGTGGCTCACGAGGAACACCGTGCCGTTGTACTCTTCCAGCAATTCTTCGAGCAGTTCGAGCGTCGGGATGTCGAGGTCGTTGGTCGGCTCGTCGAGCACCAGCACGTTGGCGGGACGCGCAAACAAGCGCGCGAGCAACAACCGGTTTCGCTCGCCGCCGGAGAGCGACTTCACCGGCGAGCGCGCCCGCTCCGGCGAAAAGAGAAAGTCGCCGAGATAGCTCATCACATGCTTGCGCGTGCCATTGATCTCGATCCAGTCGCTGCCCGGGCTAATGGTGTCGAGCAGGTTGCGCTCCGGATCGAGTTGCGCGCGCATCTGATCGAAGTACGCGACCTGGAGGTTCGTGCCGACACGAATCTGACCGCTGTCAGGCTGGATCTCACCGAGAATCAGCTTGAGCATGGTCGTCTTGCCTACCCCGTTCGGGCCGACGAGGCCGACCTTGTCGCCACGCATGAGCGTTGCCGAGAAATCGCGCACGATGGTACGTCCGCCATACGCCTTCGTTACATTGACGAGTTCTGCGACGATCTTGCCGGACTTCTCGGCCTGCGCCACGTCCATGCGCACATTGCCTTGCTGCTCACGACGCTCGGCACGCTCGTTGCGCATCGTCTTCAGGCGCTCGATACGCGACACGCTGCGTGTGCGGCGCGCCTCGACGCCCTTTCGAATCCACACTTCTTCCTGTGCGAGCAGCTTGTCGAACTTCGCGTTTTCCACGCGCTCGATTTCCAGTTGTTCGGCTTTGCGTTCCTGATACTGCGTGAAATTGCCCGGGTACGAGAGCAGGCGACCGCGGTCGAGCTCGACGATGCGGGTCGCCACGCGATCGAGGAAGCTTCGGTCGTGCGTGATGAAGAGCAGCGCACCGCGATAGTTGACGAGCAACTCTTCGAGCCAGCGGATGGCGTCGAAATCGAGGTGGTTGGTCGGCTCGTCGAGCAGCAGCACATCGGGTTTGGCGACCCATGCCTGTGCAAGCGAGACTCGTTTTTGCATCCCGCCGGACAACGCACCGACACGCGCGTGCCCATCGAGACCGAGCTGCGCAATCGTCGTTTCGACACGGGTCTTGAGTTGCCAGGCATCGGCGGCGTCGAGCGACGACTGGAGCGTGTTCAGGCGTGCCAGCAGCGCGTCGTGCTCCGGCCCCTCGGGGGCCACGGACAGTGCTTGCGCCGTGTGATCGTATTCGGAGAGCAGCCCGTGCGCATCGCCGAGACCCGATGCCACGACGTCGAACACCGACTGCTCGGGATCGAATACGGGTTCCTGCGGCACATAGACCGTGTGCAACCCCGCCTGACGCGCCACGAGACCATCGTCGGGGGACGTGAGTCCCGCCACGATCTTGAGCAACGAGGACTTACCGGCGCCATTACGGCCGATAAGCCCGACGCGCTCACCGGCTTCGAGCGAAAAATCGGCATTGTCGAGCAATGCCAGATGACCGAACGCCAGTTGGGCGCCCGTGATGGAATACAAGGCCATGTGTCGGGGAACGCGTGAACTACGATGAGAGGTATTGTAGTGCCGGGCGCGACGGCCCGGCCGATATTGCGGTGAACTTCGGCGACAGTATCACTGTGCCGGCGTCGGCGCACGCAACATTTCGATGTGCAAGATGCCGTCTTCGTCATACGGCTCGCTCGCCTTGACGAAGCCGAAGCTGCCATAGAAGGCTTCCAGATGCGCCTGGGCACCAATACGCAGCGCGGCGTGCGGCCACTGGACTTCGGCAATGGCAACTGCCCGCGCGAGCAGTTCGCGCCCCAGTCCCGTGCCTCGATGGGACGACGCCGTGATCACGCGTCCGATCGACGCTTCCTCATAGGCAAGCCCGGGAGGCAACAAGCGTAGATAGGCAGCAATCTGCGGCGCACCAGGCGCAACAGGCGCGCTCGATGTACGCGCCGCGACTTGCGCAACGAGATGCAAGCTATGCAAATCGCGCCCGTCGATATCCTGATAGGGACATTGTTGTTCGACGACGAACACCGCGTTGCGTGCGGCCAGTATGCGATAGAGCAGCGCGCTGCCCAGCTCGTCGAACGTCTTGCACATCCATTCCATTAGCGAATCTCCAGCCTATGCGGTGCGACATCGCCACACGGCGAAAGGCGGGACTATAGCACCGTCGCAAAGCGACGATGCCGGGATCGCGCACATGAAATGAATGGGGGAAGCCGCTGGAAGAGCGAGGAATGAGCGTCGGACTTACTGGTAGTAGACGATGCCTTGCTCGATGTCGGCACGGGCGTTGCGCTCGGCGTCATCGAGGGCGTTACCCTGCGTCGCGAAGCCATAGGCGCTTTGCACCTGATAGGCGCCGACTTTTTCCAGACCCTGATGTGTCGGGCGGTGAATCTCGTAGAACGCGTCCCAACGGGCGTTGTCTCGCTCGACGGCGTGGACGCTGTACTGGAATTCCTGATATTGCGATGTTTTCATTTTGTATCCTTCTTTACTGCAAAAATTTGACTAATAACTATCCCTCTCGAATCGGCTTACGGTGTTGAGAGTGCAAAGTTGCACAAATGTTTCCGTGAAGTGCACGCAGCGTAGCTACCAAATGTGTCAGTGACGCGACATCGACGTGACTGACATGCGACGAACCTGACTGCGGAACGTGGCACGCGGCGCAAGACCGCGTGCGCACCGACATTGCGCAAAGCAAAGCGCAATACGGGTGCTCTTAGGTGCAACTTCCTGTTCGGGGAATGAAGCCGTCCGTTCGTTCATAACGGCGGAGGGAGAACGTTCTGGCGTTCCCAATGGCGTATGCCAATACACGTAGTGCGGCACATCTGTAGTGATTTTCGTGCCACACGTCGACTCACGTCCGGCAGATGGGTTACCCTGCCAGACCGTCTTTGCCACGTGACCGCACTCAGGCGACCCGAAGTTGACGGGCAGATGAATGCAGTTGGCGAATAATAGCAGAAAAGCGGGCCGCTTGCACCAAGGCGCGTCGACCCGCCACCGTGTGCCTGCTTCCGTCGCTTAGTCGCTTACGTCGGTGCGCCCGCGTCGTCCATTTGGCGCAACACCCAGTACATGTAGCCTGCGAACGCGCCAAAAACGAGGTGTCCGGCCAGCATCGTCCAGCCCCGAGACTCCATGAACCACGGGAAAATCTGCGTCATGACGTAGAAGTTCACGACGTACACGACCAGACCGAAAACGCCACCGGAGATCGACACGGTCACGATGTCCGAATCCAGCCGGAATGGCGCGATGATCGCCCCCAGAACGATGCCGAGTACCACGCCGATCGCGGCATGGACCAGCAACGCCATGGCCACGATCGACACGTCGAACGTGGCGGGCTGATTCAGAATGCCCGGTCCGAAGACGATGGCCGCGACCATTCGGGGCGGCACCCATGGGCTCTGCCCCGTGACGAGCAGCACCATGAGCATTTCCACGGCAGAAAAGAAGGCGCAGGCCACAAAGCCGGCAACGGCAGCCGCCGCCCAGTCCGGCGAGCGGTGCGTATAGCGATGGGAGCTGAGATGCAGTTCCATGATCTCCTCCGTTGAGTGTGCCTCACAGAGCCGCCGGCACGATCGGCAGTGTCTCCAGCATAGGACACAATCCGGGAAACGTCTGCCGCCGGGCCATCCGTATTCCTATACTTGCCGGTATGCCTCGCATCGGGCGGGGCCTTCAGGGAGGTGTCTTATGGCTAATACATCCAGCTTTCTCGCACTCCTCGTCAGCATCATCCTCGTCGGTGTCCCGGTGTGGCGCATTCTCACCCGGCTAGGCTATTCGCCGTGGCTGACCGTGCTGGCCTTCATCCCGATCGTCAACATCATTTCCCTGTGGCTCCTTTCCTACGCCAATTGGCCTAGTCAGCGCACATCGGTTCAGACGAGCTGAGCGTTCGGGACAAGCGTACGACCGGCATCCCGCCCTGATGCCGTGTCGACGCTCGCCCGTGGTGCAATGCGGTACGGTAGAATATTCGCCAAACTCCGAACACTGGACAGGCATGAGCACAGAGCTGAACGCGGCATCCAACTTCATCCGCAACATCATTGACGAGGACAACCGCTCGGGCAAATGGGGCCAGCGCGTCGAAACGCGCTTCCCGCCGGAGCCGAACGGTTACCTTCATATCGGCCACGCAAAGGCCATCTGCGTGAATTTCGGCATCGCGCGAGATTACGACGGTGTGTGCCATCTGCGCTTTGACGATACGAACCCCGAAAAAGAAGAAACCGAATACGTCGACTCGATCATCGACATGGTCAAGTGGCTCGGTTTCAGCTATGAGACCCCGCAGAAGGAACATCTCTATTTCGCCAGCGACTATTTCGAACAGCTCTATCAGGCTGCCGAAATTCTGATCCAGCGTGGCAAGGCATACGTCGACAGCCAAAGCGCCGAAGACATGCGCACCAATCGCGGCACGCTGGTCGAGCCGGGCAAGGATTCGCCGTTCCGTAACCGGACGGTCGAGGAAAACCTGGATCTTTTCCGCCGCATGCGCGCCGGTGAGTTCGCCGACGGCACGCACGTGCTGCGCGCCAAGATCGACATGGCCTCGCCGAACATCAATCTGCGCGACCCGGCCATCTACCGTATCCGTCACGCGCACCACCATCGTACGGGCGACGCCTGGTGCATCTATCCGATGTACACGTACGCGCACCCGCTCGAAGACGCCATCGAAAACATCACGCACAGCCTGTGCACGCTGGAATTCGAGGATCAGCGCCCGTTCTACGACTGGGTACTCGGTGAACTCGCGGACGCCGGTATGTTTACCCGTCCGACGCCGCAACAGATCGAATTCGCCCGTCTGCAACTGACCTACGCGATCACGAGCAAGCGCAAGCTGCGTCAGTTGGTCGATGAGAAGCACGTCGACGGCTGGGACGACCCGCGCATGCCGACGCTGGTCGGTCTTCGCCGCCGCGGCTTTTCGCCCGAAAGTCTCCAACTGTTCTGCGACCGCATTGGCGTGGCCAAGTCGGCCTCGTGGATCGACATGAGCATTCTCGAGCAGGCGCTGCGCGACGACCTCGACCCGAAGGCTCCCCGTGCAACGGCTGTGCTCGACCCGCTCAAGCTCATCATCGACAACTATCCGGAAGGAAAGCAGGAAGATTGTCAGGCACCGGTCCATCCGCATTTCCCTGAGCGCGGTATGCGTACGTTCCCGATTTCACGCGAATTGTGGATCGAGCGCGAAGACTTTCAGGCCGAACCGGTCAAGGGCTTCTTCCGCCTGTTCCCCGGCAACAAGGTGCGCCTGCGTTACGGTTACGTCGTGGAGTGCACGGGCTTCGACACCGATGCCAACGGCAACGTCACTGCCGTGCATTGCAATTACTTCGAAGACAGCCGTTCGGGCACGCCGGGCGCCGACAACTACAAGGTCAAGGGCAACATCCACTGGGTGAGTGCACCGCATGCGCTGGCCGCAGAAGTGCGTATTTACGACCGCCTGTTCCTCGACCCGAATCCGGATGCCGGCGACAAGAACTTCCTTGACGCGATCAATCCGAACGCCAAGCGAGTCACGCAAGCCTATGTCGAGCCGGGCATGCTGAATTTCGCGCCGGAAGACCGCGTTCAGTTCGAGCGCCACGGCTACTTCGTGGCCGACCGTCATGACTCGGTGCCGGGCAAGCCGGTGTTCAACCGCATCGTTTCGCTCAAGGACAGTTGGGCCGTGAAGCCCGCCAAGGGCGGCGGCAAGTAAGCCTTCACACCGGCTCCTCGTCCGACAAAACCCGCGCCTGCTTGCGCGGGTTTTGTTTTTCCGGCGCACGACGGCAAATACCCACTCAAATACCGACTATAAGGCGCCGGCGAGCCCGGCCGGGACAGTTCGGCGTAAGCTCGCGTCCAACGCTCCTCCCGGCGCGTCATTCAGCGCCTTATCGAACCGTTTCGGAACCGTTGCGGAACAGGCACGGAACACTCGCGGAAGACTAGCGGATGACGTGGCCGCGACATCCACTCGCGAGCGCAATTCCGGGGCGCCATTGCGGGGCATTCCGCTTCGTTCCGACACATTCCGCAAAATTCCGCGTTTCAGCACCGCCGCCGTCCATGCCACAGTCTCAATCGCGCGCCGTCCCGGCCACTCCGAACCCCGCCGCATCGCCCAGGGCGAGCGTTCTTGCGTCATTGGCGCTCAAGCGCCGCTGGCGGGTACATAAACGCGATTGGCTGCTTGGCGAATTGAGGGCAACGACCGCAAGCTTTGCTCAGATCTATTTCGTACCGTCAGCGGGCATGGGCGCCTTGCTGTTGGCAGTCCTCGCCCTCGCTGACTTGGCTACCGCGCTGACCGGCTTCGTCGCCAGCGTTGCCGCGTCGGTATGCGCGATCGCCTTGCGGCTCGCGCCCACGCAACGTCGGTCGGGACTACTGGGTTACAACGCGGCTTTGACGGGCGTGGCCTTTGCCGCCTTATGGCAACCGAACGAGACCTTTGCCACCTGGTTGGCCATCTGCGTCGGCATGAACGTCATCCTGACGGCGGCACTGGCACGTTACCGGGTCCCGGCGCTCACTGGACCGTTCGTCGCTGTGATGACCCTTTCGTGGGCCATGCAATACTGGCTACCTCTCACACCGCGACCGGGGACACCGGGCTGCGATGCTGGCGCGCCGGGTTTCGTCTTCTGCTCAGTGGGACAAGTCATCTTCATGGCGCCGCTCGTGCTGGGACTGTTGACCTGGTATCTGCTGGCGCTCTGGAACGCGCGCGCCACGCTATGGGCGCTGGCGTCGGGCGCGGCGATCTGGGCGATGCTCAGCGTGTTGACGACCGTCTGGCCCGCACTCGCCACGCAGGCCGGTGGCATCGGGGTCAACGCCTTTCTCGCGGCCCTCGGCCTGGGCGTTTTCGGACGGCATCCCAACGTGCGTCTTGTCGGCGCTGCGCTGGCCGCGGTGATTTGCATTGCGCTGGGCCATTGGCTCGCGCCCTCGGCATGGCCCTATTTCACGCTGCCGTTCAATCTCGCTGTCTGGACAGTATTGGCGTTGACGAAACGGCCCGGGCAAACGGTTCGGACATAGAGAAGCCCAAAAAAATGCCCGGAACGCTCAGTTCCGGGCACTCGCTCAACGCGAACCCCGTGGTTCGAAGCTGCCGTCTGCGCGGCGAAGGATTTTCTCCAGCTTCCCCGTGTGGTTTTGGCCTGCCCTTCGCTCGTATCCGAGCTTTTTGAGCCCATCTGTTGTTGTACTGCTTCCTCCCTGACGCCCACTAACGCCCCCCGACGTTGCGAACCGATATCGAAGCCCAGGCCTCTTGCGTGCCATAAGCCTATCAACGGCTGAGCTCGGGAAAAGTTGACGGGGGTATACACCGATGACTACGCACCGATGACTACGCACCGATGACTACGCACGGATGCCTCGAAGCGCGAACGTTCGATCCTGATTTGCCCCCGCTGCCTCCGGGGAACGCTCACGGAGCCTCGAACCTCAATTGCCCGAAGCGTCGTCGTCGGGCTAGCCGGACACCCCGGGCGCCTTCACCACGGCGTATCGGGCCAGTGTTTCCTTGCGCGCCACGTCGTGGGCGACCAGCGGCTGCGGATATTCCCGGCCCAGCGCGACATTGGCTTCCGTCAGCGTCAGCGCATCCGCACGCCACGGCGCATGAATCGCCTTGTCCGGCAGATCCGCCAGTTCCGGCACGTATTTTCGGATGAAGCGCCCCTGCGGGTCGAACTTTTCCGACTGCGTGACCGGATTGAAGATGCGGAAATACGGTTGTGCGTCGCACCCCGTAGACGCCGCCCATTGCCAGCCACCGTTATTCGCCGCCAGATCGAAGTCGTTCAGTTGACGCGCGAAGTACGCCTCCCCGCGACGCCAGTCGATGCCGAGGTCCTTGACCAGAAAGCTGGCAACCACCATGCGCAGCCGGTTGTGCATGTAGCCGGTCTGATTGATCTGGCGCATTGCTGCGTCGACCAGCGGATACCCGGTGCGCCCCTCGCACCACGCCTGGAAATTCGCGTCCGCCGTCTTGCCCGACGCCCATTCGATCGCGTCGTAGGCCGGCTTGAACGCATTGCCGACAACGTGCGGATGATGGTGCAGGATCATGAAATAGAACTCACGCCAGATCAATTCACTCAGCCACGTCTTCGCGCCGTTCGCGGCGTCGCCGCCACGTTGCATTGCCGCATGGGCCTCACGCGCCAGCGTCCGAATCGACACCGTCCCGAACCGCAAGTGGACCGACAAGTAGCTCGGCCCGCGAACGGCGGGGAAATCGCGCCGTTCGTGATATTGGGACATGCGCGGCAGAAAATCCTCCAGCAGCTGACGTGCCCCCGACTCACCTGCCGCAATCGCGATCCGGCGTGAGGGCGGCACATCAAATCCAAGCGCCTGCATGGACGGAATCTCGCCTTCACCCTGCGGCAGTCTGGCCAGGCGCTTCAGATCGGACTCACGACCATGCGGCGCGAGGTCCCCCGCACTCACTTGTTTGAGCCAGGCTCGCGAATATGGCGTGAAAACGCTGTACGGCTCGCCCTGCGCCGTCAGAATCTCGTTCCTGTCGAAGATCACCTGATCCTTGAGCGTCTCGAACGCAATGTTTGCGTCTTCAAGCGAACGCGCGACGGCTCGGTCACGCGCGATCGCATCGGGCTCATAATCTCGCCCGGCAAAGACCGCCTGCACCCCCAACGCCTGCGCCAGCGCAGGAATCTCCACCGCCGGGTCGCCGTGCCGCACGATAAGCCCGCCGCCGGCCTGGGCGAACGTTTCAGCCAATTCGTTCACGCTCGCGTGAATGAATGCCACGCGCCGGTCGTCACGCGGCAGCGCGTCGAGAATGGTCGTATCGAAGACGAACACGGGATAGACCTCGGCGCACGACGCGAGCGCCTGCGCGAGCGTCGCGTTATCCGAGCAGCGCAGATCGCGCCGCAGCCAAACCAGCCCTTTATGGAATTCGCTCATGTCTGATTGGCGCGACACTGGCGCGCCTTGATCCGGTTAAATCGCGGGTATCTTCGAGGTATTCAGGATGAATCCGCCAAATCCCGTACCATAGCGAGATCGTGGACTTTACGCCATCGGCCTCGCTGACTTCATGACTCGGAAGTTTCCGATTTTGGCCCGCGCACAGCATCTTGCGCCGGCCCTGTGCAGCGTCGCTGCCGCCCTGATTCTGGTTGGCTGCGCCGCGCCCGCCAAGCCTCCCGCCAATGCGTCGGCCTCACGTCAGCCAGCCCCGGACGCTGCCACGTTGCGCGAGCGCCATCTGGCTGCCGCCGACGCGGCCGCCGACCAATATCGCACCTGCCTCTACGGTCACGTCGCGCGTTACGTCAATCTCGTGCCCGATCCGGCGCGGCTGGCCGACGAAGCCGCCGCCGAGTGCGCGCCGATTACCGAACGGTTCCGGCGCGAACGCCAGGCGGCGATTGTCACGTACACCTCGGCGTCTGACGCCGCCCAACAAGCCGACGCAGCGACACTCAGCCTCCGAACCGACGGGCTGCGGGTCGCTCGCGCTCGCGCCACTGAGTTGCGCGCGCTTCAGTGAAGCGGAACGTGTGCTTGAATCGCGCATTTGGATGGATCCTTGGTTACGTAGTCACCCGAACGTGCTTTCCCTAATCGGGCAAGCCCCGATTGGCGAAATACCAGCAGGTGACCAAAATGAAATCGCCCTCTTACGTCCTTTTGGGGGTACTGCGACAACGTCATTTGCCCGCTTCGGCGGGCATTTTTCTTCGGTATCCGCAGGATTCGGCCCGGACGTTCAGGCAAAGGGGGCAGCGATGTGCGTCTTTCGCATCAGCCGCGTGGAGATGACTTGTCGTCGTGCGCATGCGGCGCCGACGCGTCCCCGTCAGTTGGAGATTTGCTCGGCTCGTCGTGCCCCAGCCACCGGTGCGCGAGCGATTCGATTCGCCCGCCGAGCGCCAGCACGATAAGCAGCAGTACCATCGCCACCAGCGCGATATGCCAGCGCCCCAGCCCGCAAATGATGCCGATCCCGGTGGTGCTCCACAGCGCCGCCGCCGTCGTGAATCCGTGCACCGACGCGCCATGGCTCGGTCGAATGATGCACCCCGCTCCCAGGAACCCGATGCCGGCGACGATCCCCTGCACCACGCGGCTCACGGACGAGCTGTCGTAAGGCAGGGCCGTTCCGGGAAACGGCACAACGGCGAGCACGAACAGCGCCGATCCGAACGAGACGATCGCGAGCGTTCGCAAGCCAACGGACTTGTGGTGCAGATTTCGGTTGAGCCCGACAAGTCCGCCAAGGATCAATGCCGCCGTGAGCCGCAATGTGACTTCGATGATCTCAGCCATCCCTTACCTCGCCCGTCTGCGCTATTTATGTCTGTGTCGACGCATTATCGCCCGATGACGGGCCGATTTGCGTCGTGTCATCCCAGTCGTCGAACAATCGCAGTTGGCGCGTTGCCTGCGCTTCGAGCATGCGCACGCCAACGCCCATCAATCTGACCGGGCGCCGTTTGCGTCCTACGGCCTGCGCCAGCAACTCACGGCACTGCGCCGGGTCGACACCGAGTGCACCAGCTTCCGCCGTCGTTCTCGAGAAATCGGCGAAGCGGATTTTGACGAAGACCTTGGCGATGGCCAGCGGCTCGCTGCGACGCGCGCGGGCGATTCGCTCGGACAACTGATGAAGCAGCGGCGCCAGTGCCGTCTCGCACTCGGCCAGCGTTCGTAAATCCCGCGTGTAAGTGGTCTCCACGCTGATCGACTTGCGCTCACGGTCGGGACTGACCTCTCGGTTATCGATGCCCCGACAGCGCTCGTACAGACGCTGACCGAACACGCCAAAACGTTCGATGAGATCCGCCATCGAATGACCGCGCAAATCAGCACACGAATCGACGCCGAGCGCGCGCAACTTCTCGGCCGTCACCTTCCCCACCCCGAACAGTCTTTCGACCGGCAGCACCGCCACGAACGCATCGACCTCAGCCGGTTTCACGACGAACAGCCCGTCGGGCTTGCGCCAATCGCTGGCGATCTTGGCAATGAACTTGTTGGGGGCCACGCCCGCTGACACCGTCAATCCGACTTCCGCCGCAATCCGTGCCCGGATCTCGCGAGCGATCAGCGTGGCCGACCCTCCACAATGCTGGCTGTCGGTCACGTCGAGATACGCCTCGTCCAGCGATAGCGGCTCGACGAGTTCGGTGTAATCACGATAAATCGCCATGATCCGTTTCGACGCTTCCTGATATCGGTGCATCGACGGCGCAATGATGCGCAGGTCCGGGCAGAGTTTGACTGCCTGCGCGGACGGCATGGCCGAACGTACGCCGAACGCCCGCGCTTCGTAGTTGCAGGTGGCGACTACGCCGCGCTGATCCGGCTGACCACCTACCGCCAACGGAATACCACGCAGCGACGGGTCGTCACGCATCTCGACAGAGGCGTAAAAGCAATCGGCGTCGCAATGAATGATCTTGCGCAGTGGGGTGGTCATGATAAGCGGCGAAAACACTGTGCAAATATACAGCATTCGTGCACTTTTCGCGCTTCATCCGTGACGTCGCCGCGTACGAACCTACGCCGCCGGTCTCACGTCACCGTACCGGCAAGAACTGGAGAAACTGCGCGCCAAGCAAGTTCTGCACGTAGCCGATGCCTGCGCGGCGGTACTTCTCGTCCAGCATCTCGGCGAGAAGATCCAGCCGACCGATGATTTTTCCGAACTCGCGTTCGAAGCTGACATTGCGAACATCCGCGATTTCGTTGGCCAGCAACAGCGGCTTTCCGGTCATGTCGCGTCGGCTTGCCAGCAGCCATGCGGCAATTTCCACGTTGCGCGCGGCATTGTAGATGCGCTGCGCGTCCAACCCGTCACTCAGATAGAACACGGTGCTGCCGCCATGCGCGGCAATGATCGTGTCTGAAAGACTGAAGACGAATGCCGCCACGCGATCTCCGCCGAACGCCGGGTCAAGGGAAAGCGACAATGCCCGCACGTCGCGCAAGTCCTTGAGATCCGTCAACGTGCGACGCCCTTCGATGGCGGCCCGCAGTTGTGTCATGGCGTCGCTCTGGGTCGCCGCCCCACCCTTGCGCCATTCTCGCGGGTTGCGCTTGTAGAGCTTGTCCGCCAGCAGATACAAGCTCTCCAGGTTCGCCCGCATACCCAGCGTCGCCATGCGGTTGATATCCGTTTGCGCAAGATCCGCGGTCGTCATCGACGTCGAGCGCACCTTGCCGCGATCGACCGGCGCGTCCTGATACGACGCACAACCCGCACACATCACGACGCCACCCATCGCAATGACGGCAACCGCCATCGGAAGGTGTCGCATAGCGTGAGGCAGCGAATGTCGTCGTCTTGGCAAAGCGAGCCGTCGGGTCATGAGAAAGTCGTTTGGAGTCAGCAAAGACTCTACGCGATCGACGCCCTCGCTTCGCGCCCGCCGCGCCTGAAAAATTGTGACATTCGGTAACACCAGTCGGTAACACCATTCGGTAGCGCCATTCGTTAACGCCATTCGTTAACGCCATTCATTAACGCCATTCAATACGCCATTCAATACGCGCGTCCTTGCGCACACACCCGGATCACATCTCACCGATCTACGAGACTTACGGAAGTAGTGCGTCGCGGGTGCTCGCAAACAATGGATGCGCCATCGCCTCTTCCAGCCGAAGCACGGGCGTCACACAACAATCCGCGTCGGCGAACCTTTCCGTCCACTCGGCCTGTGATGCGCTAGCGAATACGGCAGCCAACTCCGCGCGAAGGGCCACCGCGTCCTTGCCTCCCACTTCTTGCCCGAGCGCCCAGTGGCGCGTCTTCCAATCGCTACGCGCCAGCACATCACATAGCGTCTCCCAGAATTTCAACTCAAGCGCCCCCACCGCCATGTATCGGCCATCGAGCGTGCGGTATATCTGATAGCAGGGCACGCCCCCGTTGAGCAGGTCGGTCCCCGCGCGCGACACGTGCCCCTGACGGTGCAGCGCCACCGCCGGAACGAGATTGGAGCGAAACACCTCATGCGTCATGGAAATGTCGAGCCAACGCCCGCGCCCCGTGCGTTGCGCCGACACGAGTGCAGCCAGCACGGATTGCACTGCCGCCTGTGCTCCGCCGTACAGGTCACCGATCTGAAAGTTCGGGACGATCGGAGCGTCGCCCGCATCGGCGAGTTGGTCGAGCACGCCCGCGTAGCCGATATAGTTGATGTCGTGTCCGGCCGCCTGCGCCATCGGCCCTTGCTGGCCATAGCCTGAGATCGACGCCATGACCAGCGACGGCCGGATGCGGGCCAGCGTCTCGAAGTCGAATCCCAGGCGCGCCATCACGCCCGGCCGAAAGCCTTCGAGCAAGACGTCCGCGTGGGCGATGTGCGCCAGAAAGGTGGATCGGTCGGCATCTCGCTTGAGGTCGAGCCGCTCCACCGCCTTGCCTCGATTAAGCAGGCGCCAGAATGCGCTCGGCGGACTCTGCCCGTCGCCAAGCATCATCTCGCGGGCATAGTCCCCTGCCCCCTTGTCTTCGATCTTGATGACGTGAGCGCCCATCTCCGCCAGGCGCAGTCCTGCAAGGGGGCCAGGCAGGAGACGTGTGAGATCGAGAACCGTCACGCCCGACAGAGCGGGCTCGGGCGCCTGGCCCGGCGTGGACGAGTCACAGGCGTTGGCAAAGTCGGACGAAGCGGTCATGACGGGCAAGTTGTTGTGGGCGAATGTGCTCACCGTACCGCGCCCAAGCCCTACGCCGCAAGCAGACAACACGCCGATGTAGCTCGGACGCGTCTTAAAACCGCCGTGCTACCCGCGACCCGCGCCATCGCTCCAAAAAACGGGACCGGCCGAATCAACGGAATCGTCAGAATCGCCAGACTCGGCCGTACCGGATGCATCGTCCGGTATCGGTCCGAGCGCCGGTCCCGCCACCACCCCCTCGCGCAACAATCGCGAAATCTGGCTATCGAGATATCCCAGATCCCGCAGAATTTCGTGTGTATGCTCCCCTGCCGTGGGCAGTGGCCTGCGCGCCGGTAGCCGCTGCCCGGCCATCGTGATCGGCAGCAGCGGCACCCGCGTTGGCTCACCGTCGTCTGTGATCAACTCGCCCAGACCGCCGCTCTCGCGCAAATGCGGATCATCGAACAGCGCCTGCGGTTTCGCGATGGGCGCGAACGGCAAGCCATGACGCTCAAAGGCCGCAGCCAGATAGCCTGCGTCGAAGCCCTGAATCATGTCGCGCAACAACGGGATCAACCAGTCGCGAGCGAGCACGCGATCGTTGTTGGTCGCCAGCCGTGAATCCTCCGCAAGATCGTGGCGACCGAATACATCGCAGAAAATTCGCCACTGCGAGTCACTTACCACGGCCAGGAATATCTGAACCCCGTCTCCCGCCGTGAATACGTCGTAAACGCCCCAGGCCGACACGCGTGCGGGCATTGGGTCGGGCGGCACACCAGTGACTGCGTACTGCTGCATATGCTGCGCGGCGAGCAGTACGCAGTTCTCGAAAAGCGCTCCCTGCACCTCCTGACCACGCCCTGTCGTCTTGCGCTCGTAGAGGGCTGCCATGGCCGCGAGCGCACCAAACACGCCACCCATGATGTCGTTGACGGAGGTCCCCGCACGCAGCGGCTGTCCCGGCGGACCGGTCATATAGGCGAGCCCCGCCATCATCTGAACGACCTCGTCGAGCGCGGTGCGCGCTGCATAGGGCCCGGGCAAAAAACCTTTTAGCGACACATACACGAGCGCCGGATTCAGCCGCGACAACGTGGCGTAGTCCAGACCGATCTGCCGCATGCGACCGGGCTTGAAGTTCTCCGTCACCACGTCCGACGTACTGACCAGCCGCAGAATCAGCTCCCGGCCTTCCGGTCGGTTGACGTCGACAACGAGGCTACGTTTGTTGCGGTTAAACGCGCGAAAAAAACCGGCACCGGTCCCCAGCAGTCGACGCGTGGCGTCGCCGCCAACGGGTTCGACCTTGATGACATCGGCACCGAGATCGCCGAGGACCATGCCGCACGCGGGCCCCATGACCATGTGAGAAAACTCCACGACGCGAATGCCCTTTAACGGCATCGGCGCCGCAGGGGACGCTTCCTGCATTGGCTACCCTCCCGAACTCGCTCGCGACGTCTCATCGCTTCGCCGCACCGTCTTGTTGGCTGGATGAGACGCGAATCCATCGCGTCTAAGTTGATCGAAGCCGACGATGTATCCCGCCAGTGCACTCGCCGCCACGGTCGCCGGACTGCCCAGCCACATCTGTCCCGGTCCGGACCGCCCGGGGAAATTCCGGTTCTGTGCGCTGATGACGACGTCGTCCGGTGTCCTCGAGACACCCGGGCCTGCATTGACACATGCGCCGCATCCCGGGGCGAGCATGGTCACGCCTGCCGCCTTGAATACGTCTGCGTACCCCTGTGACTCGCACCACGCGCGGATGTCTTCGCTGCCATATTGGAGATAGAACCGAACGCCGTCGGCGACGCGATGACCCTGTGACAGTCCCCACGCGAGCACGTCGTGACAGGCTCGCAGGTCCTCGCGCTTGCTGCCGGTGCACGATCCGCCATAGGCGATGTCGATGGGTACTGCCGCCGACAACTCGGCCAACGCCACACCATTGCCGGGATCGCCGGGGCTCGCGACCATGGCACCGAGCGCAGCGCAGTCGATCTCGATGACATGTGCGTACGACGCTTGCGTATCGCTCGTCATCCACGCATCCAGCGTAAAGTCGATACCCCGTCGTTCACGCAGGTATCGGACGGTCTCGGCGTCCGGCGCCACCAATCCGGTCAGTCCACCGATCTCGGCCACCATATTGGTCAGCGTGGCGCGCTCGTCCGTCGACAGGTGCGTCACTGCCTCTCCTGCAAACTCGATGATCTGGCCGATCGCTCGACCGTCTCGGATGTAGGGCAGATGGAGCAAATGCAACGCGAGATCCTTGGCACCGACGCCCGCGGGCAGGCGCGAACGCAGATGGACGAGGCACGTGCCGGGCACCGCAAGTCGCGCATCCCCGGTGAGCCATGCGTTGGCCATTTCCGTGGCGCCTACACCGAACGCGAACGCCCCGACTGCACCGCAATGAGGGGTGTGGGAATCCGTGCCGACGACGACTTGTCCGGGGAGTGCGTAGCGTTCGAGCATCAGCGCATGACAGATGCCCTCCGAGCCACCTCCTGCGACCCGCCCGTGCAGCCGCACCCCATGCTGCGCGCAAAACTCCCGTTGCACGCTGCCCAGACGTTGCGCGGCATCAACGATCGGTGTCGATGAGGTACCGTCTGCGGACACCGCATCGAGGTGGGTAAGGTGATCTTCAAAGCACAGGATCGACGCCGCGTCGTGCAATTCGGGCACGCCGTCACCAAATGCATGTCGCAAGAAGCTCACGGCCATCGGCGTTACATACTCATGAGAAAAGCGCCAGTCTGCGGGCACGAACACCGCATCTCCTGCGCGTACGCGATGAACGCCGAGCGCCCTCGCGATGATCTTTTCGCCGTAGGTCATCGGCCCCACGACATGCGCAGGTCGCGGTGGCACCGTCTTGCCCGACAACCTTCGCCGCGTATAGCCGAACAACCCTTCGCTGCGTACGATTTCTTCGCCAAGCGGGTCGCAATCTTCGAGAAACGCTTCGATCGGAATTGCCTCGCCGGCCTGCAAGCGCTCTGCCAGTGAAAGGTCGGTAGACATCAGCAGGCCGAGGTTCTGGCAGTTCTGCGCATAGATACGCTCGAAACTCTCGGCGATCACGATGCGAATGCCGGCACACCACTCGGCAAACGGACTGGCTTCGCGAGACGATCCCTTGCCCCGTCGGAATCCGGCGACCGATAGCGCGAAACCACCGTTACGCACCGATTTCGGCGTGACCGGGAACACGCCGGCCGGGTCACCCGTCTCGTCATTGCATCGCAGCCCGACATAAACGTAGTCGCCAAGCGATTCGTCGAACGCCAGACAGGCGCGCGCAGGCGTCATTTCGTCGGTGGAAATCTGGTCGCGCAGCGCTCCCGCCTCGGCTCGCGTCAACGTTTCCCCCGCCAGTTGCCGGGTCATCGCTTCGGCACGGTCGCTCAACCAGAGCACCCGCCCTTCCAGTCGCACGGTAGCTTGCATGAGATCGCTCCTCGAATGTTCCCGCATCGGGTCACCCGTTTCGATCGCAAGTTACGTGCCCACTGAATCGGCGGCAGCGAAGAAAAAATGAAGTCATCACGTCCAAACGCTCGTTCGTCGTACTCAGGGGTACTGTCGATTCGCCTGCGTGGCGAACGCGTTCGTCCAGGTGTCTCCCAGCCGGATCTGCGCCGGCTTGACCTCCGGGGTGAACGACGCGAGCGCCCGGAGCGCCGTGGCGGGACCATCGGCGGGCATCATGCCATCGGGCGAGAACGCCTCGCGGCAATTGGCGAAGGCTTTGAGATAGAGCGTCTTGTCACCGAGCAGATACGGTTCGGGCACCGTTTTGAGCAACTGCGCGGCCGTGGCATGTTGCAGCCACTTGTCCGCGCGCACAATTGCATTGGCCAACGCTTGCACCGTACGAGGATTCTTTTGAATGAAGCTCTGCGGTGCATACATCACGGCCGCAGGCATCGGGCCACCAAACATGGCGTGCGTTCCTGCCTGCGTCCGCGTGTCGATCAGCACCTTCACGTCGCCCGACTCCTGCAACAACGTCATCATCGGATCGACGTTGGAAACGGCGTCGACCTGACCATTGCGCGCGGCAGCGACGACCGTGGCGTTGCTACCGACGCCGACGATCGACACATCGGTCGGCTTGAGTCCGGCTTTCGTGAGCGCTACGCTCACCAGCATATGTGTGCTGGACCCCGGGGCGCTCACCCCCACGCGCATGCCCTTCAGGTCCTTGACCGACTTCACGTCGCCCGCCTTCGTCTTCACCACGCCAAGGACCAGTTGCGGGGCCGCGCCCAACACGACGAACGACTGATAGGTCATGCCTTTGGTCTGCATGAGCAACGTATGCTCGAAGGCGCCGGTGCCAACGTCGGCGCTTCCCCCAACAACAGCCTGCAACGCTTTGGAGCCGCCGGCGAAGTCGTCGATGGTGACGTCGAGTCCTTCGTCCTTGAAATAGCCAAGCTGTTCGGCAATCGTGAGGGGCAGGTAATACAGACCGGGCTTGCCGCCAACGGCGATCGTGATCTTCGATTTTTCGAGCGGCTGCGCAGGTGCAGCGGACGCGCCGCCACTCAGGCCAACCGCTATCAAACCTAACGCCATGAGCGTGAGGACGAGAATGAGACGTCCCACGGCTTCGCGCACGCGGCGCGCTTCGGCATGTGTCATCGCGTGTCTCCTCCCGCGAAATGCGAGATACAGGCGCGCCCCGGCTCGTCGGCCGGAATCGCTATCGGCTCCCAGAGCATCCGCTGCGCAGGACACCGCGACAAGAGGTGTTTCGGCATGCCAGACGTCGCGATTCACGATGCCTGCACGCCCGGCGCCTGATCGTCGTCCAGCTTTTTGCTGTCCGAGTGACTTCCGTCCGGTGTCGTTCCCCCGTCACGCGCTGTTACGTTACGCGCGCACAAATGGTCGACCAGCATGCGGGAGGCCACGGGAAGCGCATCGTAGCGACGCACACAGACGATCAGCCGCCGGTCGGCCCACGGGTCGGTCAGCGGCACGATACGCAGCGCTTCGCCATCGGGCACCTGCGAATACGTGCCGACGGCCTCTTTCGGCGCGATGGCGAGCCCCAACTGAGCCCGCACCATGCGGCATACCGCTTCGAACGTTGAGACGTGGATTCTGAATTTGACCGTTTTCCCCTGCTCCGCGGCAAGACGGCGGAAAACGGTATACATGGCGCTGTCCGGATGCACGCCGATCTGATCGAAGTCGAGGGTTTCGATAAACGCTAACCGCGTGGCGCCTGCCAACGGGTGGTCGCGGTGCAGCACCGTCACGATCTGGTCGCGACGATAAGGGAAGACTTCGACGTCGCGCGTATCGACAGCATCCCAGCAAATCCCGATGTCCGTGGCCCCGTCGGCAACCCCACGCACGACCTGGGCGCTGGTGTGCTCTTCGAGGTCGACTTTCACCCCTTCATGGCGACGTAAAAAGGCGCCAAGTTCGTCCGGTAGCGTTTCGACGATGGAGGAGACGTTGGCGAAGATGCGTATATGGCCACGTACGCCACTGGTGTATTCGGAGAGGTCACCCTGCATCTTCTCCAGACTACGTAGCACGTTGCGTGCGTGATGCAGCAGGGCTTCGCCCGCCGGGGTGGCCCTCACGCCCCATTTGTGCCGCTGCAAAAGGGCCGAGCCGACCAGAGACTCAAGGTCGTTGATGCGCTTGCTGACGGCCGACGGTGCGATGAACTCACGCTCGGCCGCACGCGCGATGCTGCTCTCTTCACAAACGGCGACGAACAGTCGCAACGAGACGAGATCGATCCGCCATAGCGCCATGCCTGTCTCCCGAAGGCACTCCATTGACAGCGATTTTGCGGCGCATGTGGCGAAAGCGCCACTTGGGGCCGCCCCTGACCCTGCTTGAAAACAACACCTGACCGGTGCGCAGCGTTCGCGAATCCGTATGAAACGTCGTCAAAAGCTGGCGAAACCCAGGCACCGTGACGCCACGATCCGAGGTTCAAGCCGAGGGGGGAACAGCCGCGTGCGGCGATCGACATGACGACGTCGTCGTTCAAAAAGGCTGCACGGGACCGCCGGACGCCCGCGTCCGCCCATATGTCCTTGCGCCGATCCCTCCCAGGACAACCGCCTAGCGCATCGCCCCCGTCAGCAGTACGGCACTCCAGCCACCGTCCGCTGCGTTTAGCGGTGCCTCGGGCAGTGGTGCCGTCGCCAAGGCCATGAACAGCCAACATTTGCAAATGATGATCGCAATCATTTTGTTGACGCTCAATCATCCCGGCTTGGTTGCCGGGTCTGATTTGACTATAGTGCGGCGCTATCGGCGCGGCAACTGGGGAAACGATTCTAGATTTGACGCAATGACGCCGAACGCAGGCAAAGTCGGGCGCCGGATCGCCCATTCGGCGAGAAAGTTAACAGGCGGTTCCGCGGAGTCTCCGGGCACCAGGGCATCGGAGCATCAGGGACGATGGGAGCGACGCGAAATGGCCCGAGCGAGTACGAGGACCGGCAACAGGCCGACCAACACCAGCGTCAGTGCCGGGACTGCGGCCTCGGCGAGCCGCTCGTCGGCAGCAAGATGGCTGGTAACGACCGCAAGCGTATCCATGTTGAACGGACGCAACGCGAGCGTCGCGGGCAACTCCTTCATGACGTCGACGAACACCAGCAGCGCCGCCGTCAACACACTGCCTCGCAGGAGCGGCAGGTGAACCCGGCGCAACATCGACCAGCCGCCGACGCCGAGGCTTCGGGCACTAGCGTCGAGGTTCGGCGCGATCCGGGCAAATCCGGCGTCGACGCTTTGCAGCGCGGCCGGCAGAAAACGGACGAGATAAGCGTAGATGAGGACACCGCTGGTGCCCGCGAGCACAAGGCCGTTCGCCCCGAACCGGTTCCCCAACCAGGTATCGAGATGCAAGACCGGCGTGAGGATGCCCAACGCAATGACCGCCCCCGGAATTGCGTACCCGACACCGACCAGGCGTACGGCCACGCGCGTGATGCGCCCAGGCGCCAATCGCTGAGCGTATCCAAGCACAATGGCAAACAGGCTTGCCACGACGGCCGCCACCGCCGCGAGCCGAACGGTGTTGAATACCCACTCGCCATAGCGCGGCCACGGTACCTGCCCCAATTCGGACGCGGCCAGTCGCAACATGATGAGTGCCGGCAGCGCAAAGCCGATGATGAGCGGCAACGCACACGCGATCATGGCAAGCGCGCCTCGCCGTCCGGAAAGTCGTGTGCGGCGAGACGTAGTTGGTGCACGCCCCGGCGCGCCGTAGTACCGAAGTCGCGTGCGGCTGCGCGCTTCGGCGATCAACAGCACAAGCACGGCAAACAACAGACAGGCGGATAACTGGGCAGCCGCGACCCGATCCCCCATTGAGAGCCAGGCACGGTAGATGCCGGTCGTAAACGTCGGCACGCCAAAGTACGCCACCGCCCCATAGTCAGCCAGCGTCTCCATCAGGACCAGCGCCACGCCGGCTACCAATGCCGGACGCGCGAGCGGCAGCGCCACCCGGAAAAAGGCTTGCGACGGTGTGCACCCGAGCGTGCGTGCGGCTTCGAAAAAACGTTGGCTATGGTCTGCAAACGCCGTACGCGCCAAAAGATAGACATAGGGATAGAACGCGCCGGCGAACACCCATGACGCGCCGTACCAGGAGCGAATCTCCGGAAACCACGCGACCCGGTCGACAGCGAGCATGCTTCGCAAGGCACCTTGCACCGGCCCGGAGAACTGAAGGAAGTCGGTATAAGCGTAAGCCGTCACGTACGCTGGCATCGCCAGCGGGAGAATCAGTGCCCACTCGAGCACGCGACGACCGGGAAATGCGTAGTGCACGACCAGCCAGGCACTCATCACCCCCATCACCAAAACGCCACTGGCAACCGCCAGCGATATGCGCAGCGAGTTGAGCGCGTATTCCGGCAGCACCGTATCGAACATGTGCCAAAGAACTTCGCGCGTTTGGGCATCCCCTGCGGCCAACGCCGCAAAGATGCCCAGCATCGGTACCAGAACGATCAGCGCCGGAATCCATGCCGTCATGCGCCACGCCCAGCGCCCGGAGAAGCGGCGGCGTCTGCGACCCGCCATTTGCGGGGCATCCGTCGCATGCGGGGCATGTGGGGCATGTGGGGCATGTGGGGCATCAGGGGACGCGTGTCCCGCTCCGGTCGCCCCGAAGGCCGGCGCCCGATGGGGGGATCCGGCCCCGACGGCGTCGGCCGACAAATCGAGGGAGGAAGAATCAGCGGCGGCGCGAGACGGAGGCGTCGATGACATCGGCAAATCTTGGTCGGAACCGGTGGATGGGCAATGGAACGGAAAAACGAGGACCACACAAGCCAGCGACATACGCGGGCCGCGGACAACGAACCGCGGCTTGATGAAGCCGGGTCCTTTTCCTCGACTAGCCTCATCTTGCGTATCGCCTGAAGGAACCGAAACCGGCACTTCGGTCTAAAGCGTTGTAAATTATACGCATTCGCAACACCACCTCTGACGTGGCCACTCACGGAAAGTGCCCGTGCCGCGCCACGCACGGTGCCTGCAATACCGGGACCACACGCGCAGAACACCGCTCGCCGACATCACCCTCCTGAACTTCGATGCCCCTGCCCTATCTGCTGCTCGACCACATCTGCGTCACTTACGAGACCGCAGGTCACGCTCACACCGCCGTCCGTGACCTATCGCTATCCCTCGCGCGCGGGGAAATCGGATGCCTGCTTGGCCCCTCCGGCTGTGGCAAAACGACCGTGCTGCGCGCTGTCTGTGGGTTTGAGCCATTGGCCGGCGGGCGAATCGTGCTCGACGGCCACGAGGTCGCTAACGCGCAGGTCAGCGAGCCGCCGGAGCGTCGTCACGTCGGGGTGGTATTCCAGGACTACGCCCTGTTTCCCCATCTGAACGTCGCGCAGAACATTGGCTTCGGTCTCGGCCGAATGGCGCGTGCGGAACGTCAGGCTCGCGTCGAGATGCTTGCCGAGCGGGTCGGTCTCGCGGGTACGCTGCGCAAGTACCCGCACGAACTTTCCGGCGGGCAACAGCAACGCGTGGCGTTAGCCCGCGCGCTGGCGCCCGCGCCGGCGTTGCTGCTGCTCGACGAGCCGTTCTCGAACCTCGATCTCGATCTGCGCGAGCGCCTGGCCGTCGAGGTCCGGGAGATCATTCGCGCCAGCGGGGCCACGGCGATTCTGGTCACCCATGATCAACATGAAGCGTTTGCCATGGCAGACCGCATCGGTGTGATGCATGCGGGGGCGATCGCACAATGGTCCGCCGCCCGCGAACTTTGGCGTGCTCCGGCCAACCGGGTCGTGGCCGACTTCATCGGGCGCGGCGCGTTGATCCCCGGGACATTCCGCGGCAACGCGGACGGCGGCGGCATCTCGCTGGAACTCGGGGAGATTTCCGTTTCGTCGGCCCTGGCCGACAAGCTTCTGCGTCACACCACGAAGGATGCGTACCCTTTGAGTGTCGACGTCCTCCTTCGTGCAGACGACATCGCTCACGACCCGGCCAGCCCTTTCGAGGCGACGCTGGTGCGGCGTGCGTTTCGGGGGGCCGATCAGCTCTACACGCTGCGGCTGGCGTCGGGCAACGAAGTCGTGGCGCGAGTCGACGGGGAACTGACGCATGCGCCCGGCGATCGCGTGGGATTGCGGTTGACGGTGCAGCATCCGGTGGCGTTTGCCGCGCATACGGCTTCCGCCTGAGCTTCGCGTTTGAGTCCCGCGTTCGAGTGTCACGTTTGACTCTCAGGTCTGGCTCCCGTGTTCGAGTCTCGTGACTTACTCTCGTGACTTGGTCTCGCAAAGTACGCCGTCACTCAGAGGCTGGTAAAATCCGGCAAAACGGATGGGCCTATGAAACAGTACCTCGACTTCATGCGCCATGTTCTCGAACATGGCACAGACAAGACTGATCGCACGGGCACGGGCACGCGCTCGGTGTTCGGCTATCAGATGCGCTTCGACCTGCAGGAAGGGTTTCCGCTCGTCACCACGAAAAAGGTGCACATCAAGTCCATCGTGCACGAGCTCCTCTGGTTCCTGCAAGGCAGCACCAACGTGCGCTACCTGCAGGAAAACGGCGTGTCCATCTGGAACGAATGGGCCGATGCGGACGGCGAGCTCGGCCCGGTCTACGGCGCACAGTGGCGTTCGTGGCCGACCCCCGACGGCGGGCACATCGACCAGATCACGCAGCTTGTGGATCAGATCCGCGCCACGCCCGACTCGCGACGCCTGATCGTGTCCGCATGGAACGTGGGGGAAATTCCGCGCATGGCGTTGCCGCCGTGTCACGCGTTTTTCCAGTTCTACGTGGCCGACGGCAAGCTCTCGTGCCAGTTGTACCAGCGTAGTGCCGACATTTTCCTCGGGGTGCCCTTCAACATCGCGAGCTATGCATTGCTGACCCACATGATGGCGCAGCAAACCGGGCTGGATGTCGGCGACTTCATCTGGACCGGTGGCGATTGCCATCTATACAACAACCACCTCGAGCAGGTCCGTACGCAACTTGAGCGCGAGCCGTTCCCGCTGCCGACGCTGGAAATCGCCCGCAAGCCCGATTCGATCTTCGACTACCAGTTCGAAGATTTCCGTATCGCCGGGTACGAAGCGCATCCCCACATCAAGGCGCCGGTGGCCGTATGACGATTCTGACGCTGGTGGTCGCCCGCGCCGAAAATGGCGTGATCGGGCGCGACAATCAATTGCCTTGGCGTTTGCCGGAAGACCTCGCACACTTCAAGCGCACAACGCTCGGCAAACCAGTGGTCATGGGCCGCAAGACTTACGACTCGATCGGTCGCCCCTTGCCGGGACGACGCAATATCGTCGTGTCGCGCAACCCTGCGCTCAAGATCGAGGGTTGTGAGGTGGCCGGATCTCTCATCGATGCCATGCGGCTGTGCGTCGGCGTCGAAGAGATTTGCCTGATTGGCGGTGCGCAGTTGTACGCCGAATCGCTGGCAAGCGCGGACAAGGTCGTTGTCACGGAGATCGCCAAAGCATTCGAGGGCGACGCTTACTTTCCGGCGCTTCCCGCCGGACAGTGGCGCGAAACGGCACGCGAAACGCATCATTCGCCCGCCCCGAACGACTTCGACTATTCCTTTGTCACCTACGAACGCATCTGAGCGCGCTCGTTCGACGCTTGGCGCGCGCTCAGGTGAAGCCTCAGGCGCTTAAATTCGCGCGCGGCACCTCCGCAGAGGCGCCGCATGCTTGCTCGCTGCTTGCCGCTTCCGGGCGCCCGATCGTCGCCACATGCACCCGGTCGCGACCAAGATGCTTGGCGGTATAAAGCGCGTCGTCTGCCAAGGCGATCAGCCGCTCGGGCGTATCTCGCGCGTCGCCCTGCTGCGGTACGTGAGTCGCGCATCCGACGCTGACGGTCACCCATCCCTGCGGTCCCGGCCCCGGTTTGGCCAACGCACGCACGCTGTCCGTCACACGCGTTGCGACAAATTCCGCCCCCCGCTCGTTGGTATCCGGCAGGACGATCACGAACTCCTCGCCCCCATAGCGCGCGACAAGGTCCGTCGGACGGTGCGTTGCCCGCATCAGGGCGAGGGCGACTTGTTCAAGACATTCGTCACCACTCGGATGACCGTACTGATCGTTGTACCGTTTGAAGTGATCGACGTCGACCATCAGTAGCGAGAGCGGCCGGCCCGATCGACGCGCCTGCTCGAAGTCGCCGGGGAAACGGTCGTTGAAATAGCGACGGTTGTAGATGCCGGTGAGCGCGTCGCGATTACTGTATTCGATGAGGCGCAGATGGGCTCGGGTGAGCTCGCGATACAGCCGCGTCACCTCCCACACCAGCACGCAAACCAGCAGTCCCGGCGCGGACATGCTGAAAAATCGCGCCATATACCAGCCCAGCGAGAATCGAACGGTGCTCATCAGGCTGAGCACGGTGTCCGTCACGCACGCCAGAATCGCGAGCGCGACCCAAAGGTCGAGCACCGTACGCAATCGCCCGATACCCAGTACTGCGCCGAGCGCGACGAGATTCACGACGAGCAACACGATGCCGGTGCCGCTTGCCGAGAAATCGCCGGGCGCCGTGGCCGGTGCAAGCGCCGGCGGCAACGGAACGGCCAGCGCGACCAGACACAACAAGACGCCAACGATGAGCGGCGCACCGACATAGAGCCATATGCCACGACTCGTCGAAGGCAACTGCGACACGGATTGCGGGGAGAAAAGACGCCGCGAGATCATGGCAACGAGCACGAGCGCCGGGAATCCGGCATGCCAGCACACCCAGATCCAGCCGGACGTGGTCGGATGCGCGCCGAACAATCCGGTCGGGGCAAATAGTCCCGGGAAGGTCAGCAGTTGCATCGCTACGGTCAGTGCCGTGAACCCGTAGGCGCCGGCAAGCCACCCGAATACGGGCAAACGACTTACCTGAAATTGCGCGCAAAGCAGATACGACGCGATGGTCGCGGTGGTGAACACCGTCAGTCCGCACATCGGCAGGAATGGCGCGACGGCGGGCAGCCTGGCAGTGGCTTGCGGCGCCGCCAGTATCAAGGCGGCAAGAATGACGATCGCCAGACAGCCGGCAAACGTCCGCTGACCGCGCGATGCATGCTCCATGAGAAAGCCGTCCATGAAATCCCTTTCGCCTCGGTAAGCGTGACGTAGATTCGACGGTGACCTTTCATTGCGCACACCGCAACTGCCGGTGGCCAATTAGGCGCAGCATGCACCAAATCCCGCCGTCTGCCAACGTGCCATCGGTTGCCCGCCCCAATGAAAAAACGGCGCCGACCGGCCACCTTTCGGTAACGGGTCGACGCCGCTGGGCGTCAGTCCGAGGCAACGACGTGTGGTACCGGAAACGCCCGTTTTGAACGCCTCCTCCGTCACAGTGCTTCGCCTTCGTCGCGCGTGCTGCGTTCCTGCTTGCCTTGCTGGTTCTGCGGAGTTCGCCGGAACGAACTTTCCGGCTCAACCGCCCAGGTACGCCTCCAGAACGCGCGGATTACCCAGCAAGTTACGGCCGGTGTCATCGAGCACGACCTTGCCGGTTTCGAGCACGTAGCCATGCTGGGCGATCTTCAGTGCCTGACGAACGTTTTGCTCCACCAGAAAGATGGTCAGACCGTCGGCGTTGATTTCCTTCAGCGTGGCAAAAATACCCTGCACAATGATCGGCGCCAGGCCCATCGACGGCTCGTCCAGCAACAACAAACGCGGGCGAGCCATCAGCGCACGGCCGATCGCCAGCATCTGCTGCTCGCCACCCGACAGATTGCCCGCCATCTGGTCGAGGCGCTCGGCAAGTCGCGGGAACCGTTGCAAGACCTTGTCCAGATCGGGCTTCACGTTCTGCTTGTCGCGTCGCGTATAGGCACCGAGTTCAAGGTTCTCGCGCACCGACATGGTCGTGAGCGTGGCGCGGCCTTCGGCCACCTGCACCAGCCCACGCTGCACGATCTTGTTAGGCGCCAGACCACCGATGTCTTCGCCTTCGAAAAGAATCGTGCCGGCCTGCTTGCGGATGAGGCCCGACAGAGCGAGCAGCGTAGTGGACTTGCCCGCGCCGTTCGCGCCCACGAGCGACGTGATCTCGTGCTCGCGCAATGCAAAGTCGACGCCCTTCACCGCTTCGATATGCCCATAGGCCACTTTCAGGCCCTTTACTTCGAGCAGTGCGCTCATGCCTTATCCTCCGCATCCGCCGCCATGGCAGCGACATCGTCATCGTCATCGCGGCCCAGATAGGCTTCGATAACCTGCGGGTTGTTCTTGATTTCGTCCGGCTTGCCTTCGGCGATGATCCGACCGAAGTTCAGCACGGCGATCCGCTCGCACAGGCCCATCACGAAGCGCATGTCGTGCTCGATCATGAAGATCGTGTAACCGCGCGCCTTGATGTTCTCGATCTCGCTCATGAGGTCGACTTTCTCGCCCGTGTTCATGCCGGCGACCGGCTCGTCGAGCAAGAGGAGCTTGGGCTCGGTAGCCAACGCACGCGCCAGTTCGAGCTTGCGCTGGTCGCCGTACGACAGATTGTCGGCAATGTCGTACGCCTTGTGATCGAGCTTCACCCACGAAAGCAACTCGTGCGCACGTTCGCGCGAGCGCTTCTCCATGTCGCGAAAGCCCGGCAGCGACAGCAGCAACCCCGCCGGACCGTATGTGAGATGGCGGTGCATACCCACCACGACGTTCTCGATCAGCGTCATCTCCTTGAAGATGCGGATGTTCTGGAACGTGCGGGCCACGCCGCGCTGCGTGATCCGGTGCGGCTTTTCGCCCACCAGACTCTCGCCGTCGAACGTGATGCTGCCGCCGGTGGGCTGCAACAGGCCGGTAATCAGGTTGAAGACCGTCGTCTTGCCCGCACCATTCGGCCCGATCAGGCCGAAGATGGTGCCTTGCGGCACCTCGATGTTCACGTCCTGAAGCACGTGAAGTCCACCGAATCGCTTGGAAATATTGGAAAGCTTAAGCATGTCGTGTCCCCCCGCCGCTCACGTGGAAGAGGCCGAGCGCGTCTTGCCGGCACGGAACCAACGGCGAAAACGCATCGGATCCCAGATGCCCTTGGGCAGGAACAGCACGATCAGCACCAGAATCAGGCCGTTGACCACGAGACGGAAGTCGTTGAATGCCCGCAGCAACTCCGGCAACAACGTCAGAATCGTGCTGCCGAGCACTGGCCCCACGAGACCGTTGATACCGCCGAGAATCGCCATAGTCAGAATCTCGACACCACGGTCGAAACCGAACTCGTTCGGTCCGATGAAGAACGTCAGATGCGCGTTGAGCGCGCCGGCAAGACCTGCGAGCACGGCACCCAGCACGAACGCCAGCATCTTGTACCCGGTCACGTTGATGCCCATCAGACCTGCGGCCGTCTCGTCTTCCTTGATCGCCTCGAACGCACGGCCGACCTTGGAGCGACGCAGACGCCACAACACTGCGAGGACGATCACGACGGCAGCCGCCACATGCCACCACTGGGTCAGTTGCGGAATACCGTTCAGACCGAGCGCGCCGCCCGTCAGGTCTTCGGTGTTGAGGATGAGCACGCGCACGACTTCGCCGAAACCCAGCGTCGCCATCGCCAGATACACGCCAGACAAACGCAGTGTCGGCTTGCCGATGATGAACGCCACGATTGCCGGCGCCGCCATGCCGCCCGCGAGCGATACGGCAAACGGCGTTTCGTAATTCATCGTCAGCAACGCAGCGGTGTACGCGCCGATGCCCATGAAGGCAGCGTTGGCCATTGCCAGCATGCCGCACGAGAGCGTGAGATAAATCGACAGGGCCAGCAGCGCATTGGTGCCCAGCGTGAGCACCAGATTGCTGTATACCGCCCAGAAATTATTGAACCAGTCCATTGCGCCCCCGTGATTACGCTTTGCGTTCGAGCACTTTGCCGAACAACCCCTGCGGACGCACCAGCAGGATCAGGAACAGCAGGCCGAACGCCACGGCGTCGCGCATGTTCGAGCCGATGTATGCCACCGACAACACTTCGGCAAACCCGAGGAACAAGCCGCCGATCATGGCGCCGCGAATGTCGCCCATCCCGCCCAGAATGATCACCGCGATGCCCTTGTGCAACATCGGTTGCCCCATGAGCGGGAACACGGCGTTGGAGTACAGACCGATCAGCACGCCGGCCATGCCGCCCAGACCCGCGGCAGCGAACGACGTGGCGAGGAACAGGCCTTCGACGTTGATGCCGAGCAGATAGGCGGCCTTCGGCGATTCGGCGATGGCGCGCAGCGCGCGTCCCAGTTGGGTCTTCTTGATCGTGGTGATGAGTACCGCCATGAGCGCGAACGAGATGAAGATGATCGCGAGCTCGAGCACCGTCATGTGCACGCCGGCCACCGTGATGGTGTCCTGCGAGACAATGTCGTACGGAAAGCGAAGGTTCTCTGCGCCGAAAATGCCTTGCACACCGTTGTTGAGCAAGATGCCCACACCAATGGTGGCGATCATCGGAATCAGGTGAGGCGCACCGCGCTTGCGCAACGGTTTGAGCACGAGCACGTCGATGACCAGGCCTAACAGGCCCGAGGCGATGACTGCGGTAACGATCGCAGCCCACAGCGGCAGATGCAGATGCGCGACGGCTTGCAGCGCGGCATAGGCGCCGACCATGAAAACTGCGCCGTGCGAGAGGTTGATGACGCCGAGGATGCCGAACACGAGTGTGAACCCGAGCGCGAACAAGGCGTACACGCACCCGAGGGAGAGCGCGTTGACGAGTTGCTGTTCCAGCATGGTGTGTATTCCAGCCTGAGGGACGGAGGCACGCGCCGACAAGGGGGGGCGACGTGTGCCAGAAACGCCGATGGGCGTAGCGCCTTTCGGCCCTACGCCCATGCGGACTTCTTCAAGTACTGCCGGGCTAGTTACTTCTCGATGACGTACTTGCCACCCTTCGTCACGCTGACGATCGGTGCCTGTTGTGCATCGTAGCCGGCCGGCTTGCCGTTCTTGCCCATTGCCTGACGGAAGGCGAACTTGCCGGTCGCACCGTCGTGCGTGACCTTCGGCAGCGCATCGCGCAGGGCCTTGCGGTCGGCGTCCAGATTGCCCGAGATCTTCACGTTCTTGATCGCGCCCGCCGCGATGTACATCGCGTCGTACGATTGCGCGGCGAACTGGTCCGGCGCCACGTTGTACTTCGCCTTGTAGGCGGCGATGAACTTGGTGTTGGCCGGCGTGTTGTTCTCGATCGACCACGGGCTACCCACCCACAGGCCGTCCGAGCTGCCCTTGGCCAGATCGAAGATCTTGACCGAGTTCATGCCGTTGCCGCCGATGAACGGGACGTTGATGCCCAGTTGACGCGCCTGCACCATGATCGGCGCACCTTCGGCGATCAGTGCCGACAGCACGATGGCGTCCGGGTTGGAAGCCTTGATCTTCGTGAGCTGCGCCTTGAAGTCCACATCGCCCTTGGCGAACGTTTCGGTCGTCGTGACCGGAATCTTCAGGTCTTCGAGGGCCTTCTTGAAGTTGTCGTAGCCGCTCTTGGTGAACACATCGTCGTTGCCGTAGAGCACCGCGACCTTCTTGATGCCCGTGTGCTTGGCCGCAACCTTGATGGTCTCGGGCAGCACGTCGGCTTCGGTCACCGAGTTGCGGAAGATGTAATCGCCAATCGAGGTAATGCCGTCAGCGGTATTCGACGTGCCGAACGCCACCGTCTTGCCGGCTTGCGCGATCGGGTCGGCAGCCTGTGCCGAGTTCGACAGTGTCGGGCCGAAGACCATGAGCACCTTGTCCTGGAAGATCAGCTTCTTGAAAACGTTGATCGCCTCTTCCTTCTTGCCCTGCTCGTCCTCGACCTGAAGCACGAGCTTGTTGCCGTTGATGCCGCCGGCGGCGTTGATTTCGTCAGCGGCGAGCTGGAAACCGTTCTTGATGGCGATACCGTATTGCGCAGCGCCGCCCGACAGTGCTTCGGCCACACCGATCTTCAGATCGGCTGCGTGGGCCGCAGCCACCATCCCCGTAGCGACAAGTGCGCTCAGCAACTTGGTCATGGTGCTTTTCATGAGTCCTCTTCCTCCAATACCTAGTCTCTAGTTATGAGAAGGCGCGCCTTATGAGCGCGCCCATTACCCTAACTACCGTATCTGTTCTTAAGCCACGGCTTAAGAAAACCCCTAAGGATATCGCAAACTGCTTGCGCCGGACACGATAATTGAGCATTTGCCCCGCAATGGCGCACAAATGCAACGCGTTTGTGGCGCCATAACGGCTTTTCGCAGCATCAATGACCGGCAATGGTCATTTGTTCAATCAGGATTGACCCGACTTCCTTGGTACCCCGCACCAGCGTGTCGGCACCGATCGCGACGATCTGCCGGAACATGTCGTTCAGATTGCCCGCCAGCGTAATTTCCTCGACGGGATACTGAATTTCGCCGTTTTCGACCCAGAACCCCGAAGCGCCGCGCGAATAGTCGCCCGTCACATAATTTACGCCCTGCCCCATCAACTCAGTCACCAGCAGCCCGGTCCCCAGCTTGCGAAGCATGGCGCGGAAGTCGTCGCTCGGCGCGGTCAGCTTGCTGTACATACGCAGATTGTGCGAGCCGCCCGCATTCCCGGTCGTCTGCATACCGAGCTTGCGTGCCGAATAGGTCGAGAGGAAATAACCCTGCACGACGCCGTCGCTCACAACGTCGCGCGCGCGCGTCTTGACGCCTTCTTCGTCGTAAGGCGCGCTGCCCATGGCGCGGGGCACGTGCGGATCTTCGTGAATACCGACATGGTCAGCGAAAACCGGCTTGCCCAGCGTGTCGACGAGGAATGTCGCCTTGCGATACAGCGCGCCCCCGCTCACCCCCTGCACAAATGCCCCCAGCAGCCCCGCTGCGAGCGGAGCCTCGAAGAGCACCGCGCACTTGCGCGTGGACAGCTTGCGGGCGTTCAGCCGCGCCAGTGCGCGCTCGGCGGCGTATCGACCGACCGCCTCGGGCGACGCCAGATCGCCGGCCGCGCGCTTGGACGAATACCAGTCGTCGCGCTGCATGTGGCTGCCGGAGCCCGCGATCGGCGACACCGACAGGTAGTGGCGCGAGTACGGATAACCGGATAGGAAGCCCCGGGTCGTGCCAAGCAGGAACTGGGAGTGCTGGGCGGAGACGGCCGCGCCTTCGGAGTTGCGAATGATCGGGCTCACGTCGAGCGCGGCCTTCTCGGCGCGACGAGCCAGTTCGACCGCCTCGTCTGCCGTAATGTCCCAGGGATGGAACAGCGACAGGTCCTGCGGATGCATTTCGAGCAGCTCGGACTCGGCGAGGCCCGCACAATCGTCTTCCGCGGTGAAACGGGCGATGTTGTAGGCGGCGTCGACCGTGTCGTGCAGCGCCTTGCGGGAAAAGTCGGAGGTACTTGCGTTACCGCGGCGCTGGCCGATGAATACGGTGACGCCGACCAGCTTGTCGCGATTGCGCTCGATGGTCTCGACCTTGCCGCGCCGCACCGAGACCGACAGGCCGTCGCCCTCGGAGATCTCCGCCGCTGCGTCGGTTGCGCCGAGCGAACGGGCGTACTGCAGCACGTCGCTGACGATTTCCTTGAGTTGATCCTGGGTATGCGTGAAATGCTGGGTCGCTTGGGACATCGGCGCGATTCGGTCAGTGGCTGAATAGGAACCGCCATCTTAGCGCGACTTGCGAGCCGTCGTGCGTAGCCCAAGCAACTATTTGGACGACGCGCGCCGCGTTACAATAGCGGCTATGACGCACATTCAACGCTTTAACCGTATCGCCCATAGCGAGCTTTCCGACGAAGGCCCGAGCAAGTCGCAGCGCAAGCGCGAGTCGCATGCCCTGCAGGATCTGGGCGAAGAACTGGTCAATCTGGCCAAGGACGCGCTCGCCCGCGTGCCGATGCCCGAAAACCTCGAGCGCGCCGTTCGCGATTGCCGCACCATCACGGCCCATGAGGGCCGACGCCGACAGTTGCAGTACGTGGGCAAGCAGATGCGCACGCTCGACGAGAGGGAAATCGAGGCCATCCAGCGCGCGCTGGATGTCATCAAGGGCGTCTCCAAGGCCGAAACCGCCAAGCTGCATGCGCTGGAGCGGTGGCGTGAACGCCTGCTGGCCAAGGACGAGGCGCTGACCGAACTGCTCGCGCAACATCCCGGCGCCGATGCCCAGCAACTCCGCACGCTCATTCGCAACGCCCGCCGTGAGCAGGCCGCGCAAAAGCCGCCCAAGGCGTTCCGCGAATTGTTTCAGGTCCTCAAGGATTTGCTCGGAACCGGCGCTGCCGCAGCCGAAACTTCGGACGAGGCCGATAACGATCTTCCGGAATTCCCAACACGCGAGGACGATTGATGGTTGCCCGCGCACATCCCGACGAACTTCGCGTAGGTCTGGTGTCCATCAGCGATCGCGCCAGTCAGGGCACGTATGAAGACCAGGGCATTCCTGCGCTTCAGGCGTGGCTCGGCAGCGCGCTCACGTCGCCGTGGGTGGCGCAAAGCCGATTGATTCCCGACGACGCCGAGGGCATCACGGCGACCCTGATCGAACTGGTGGACACGCTGCAGTGTGATCTGGTGCTGACCACCGGCGGCACGGGCCCTGCGCGGCGCGATGTCACGCCCGAAGCCACGCTGCTCGCCGGCACCAAAGAGATGCCCGGATTCGGCGAGCAAATGCGCCAGATCAGCCTTCGCTTCGTACCGACAGCGATCCTCTCGCGACAGGTGGCCGTGATTCGCGAGACGGCAGATCACGCGGCGCTCATCATCAATCTGCCCGGGCAGCCGAAGTCCATCAAGGAAACGCTCGAAGGGCTGCGCGACGCGGACGGCAAGACGGTCGTGCCTGGCATTTTCGCGGCGGTGCCCTATTGCATCGATCTGATCGGCGGGCCGTACATCGAGACGAACGAAACGGTCTGCAAGGCCTTCCGTCCCAAGAACGCGATACGAGCACCGAAATCGGCTTAAGCGACGCGAAGGACGTCGGCGATGGCGGCAACCTGCCTCATCGGCCCTCGCCGCTCCCCCTCCCAAAATGCAAAAACGCCAGCGAATCCGCTGGCGTTCATGCTTGTGCTCCCGGTTTTCGCAGAAACCCGGTTCGCAGAAATTCAGGCCGTGGTCACGGGCACAGCGGTCTTCAGAAAGTGTTCACGGTAGTACACCAGTTCGTCGATCGATTCGTGGATGTCGGCCAGCGCCGTGTGCGCGGCACGCTTGGTGAAACCCTTGTAGACCGTCGGCTCCCAGCGGCGGCACAACTCTTTGAGTGTGCTGACGTCCAGATTCCGGTAGTGGAAGAACGCTTCGAGCTTGGGCATGTAACGCGCCATGAAGCGGCGATCCTGGCAGATCGAATTGCCGCACATCGGCGACTTGTTCGGCGGCACGTACTGGCTCAGGAATTCAATCAGCTGCGCCTCCGCACCCGCTTCGTCGACCGTCGACGCCTTGACCCGATCAATCAGCCCGGACCGGCCATGCGTGGACTTGTTCCAGTCGTCCATCCCGTCGAGTACGGCGTCGGACTGGTGAATCGCGAATACCGGCCCTTCGATGCGGCGCGTGAGTGCCGAATCGGTAACGACAACCGCCACCTCGATGATGCGGTCGCTGTCGGGCTGCAAGCCGGTCATCTCCATGTCGAGCCAGACCAAATTGAACTCGGCACGCGCGAGCGTGGTTTCGGCGTCGGCGAGCGTGGGATTTTGGGATGGAATGGAAGACATGATCGGAAGACTCTGGAAAACGCGTCGTAAAGCGACCGGCACGGCGCCTCACCGGTCGAAAGAACTTATAATTCTCGCATACTTCGGATTCTCCTCAAGCGCATGTTCACTTATCTCTTCGTGATCTTCCTGTTGGCGATGGTCATGACCAAGCTCTGGCTGGCCGCCCGCCAGGTCCGCCATGTCGTGGCCCATCGGGCCTCGGTGCCCGAGCGCTTTGCCGACACGATCACGTTGACCGATCATCAGCGCGCCGCCGATTACACCGTCGCCCGTACCCGGCTCGGTATGGCGGAGATCTTTGCGCAAGCGGTGCTGCTCGTCGCCTTTACCTTATTGGGCGGGCTGAACCTGCTGCACGTCGGCATCTCGGCGTGGCTCGGCGAGGGGTATGTCGGTCAGATCGCCCTCATTGCCGCAGTACTGCTCATTTCCGGTGTCGTCGATCTGCCCTTCACTTATATCCGCCAATTTGTGATCGAACAGCGTTTCGGCTTCAACCGCATGTCGCTCGGGCTGTTCATCGCGGACATGATCAAGGGAACGGCCGTCGGCATCGTGCTTGGCTTGCCGCTGCTTTTCGTCGTGCTGTGGCTGATGGACCAGGCCGGGCCACTCTGGTGGATTTACACGTGGGTCGTGTGGGTCGCGTTCAACCTTTTCGTGCAGTTCATCTTTCCGCACGTCATTGCGCCGATGTTCAACAAGTTCGAACCGCTCTCGGATGCATCGCTCGCGCAGCGCATCGAGGCGCTGATGCAGCGTTGCGGCTTCGCGGCACGAGGGCTGTTCGTCATGGACGGCTCGAAGCGCTCCGCACACGGCAACGCCTATTTCAGCGGATTCGGCCGAGCCAAGCGCATCGTGTTCTTCGACACGCTGATCGAGCGACTCTCGCCTGCCGAGATCGAGGCCGTTCTGGCGCACGAACTCGGGCACTTCAAGCGTCGCCACATCACCAAGCGTCTGGTCGTTGCATTCGCCCTGTCGCTGGCGTTTCTCGCGCTGCTCGGCTGGCTCACCGGTAAAACGTGGTTCTACACAGAACTGGGGGTGATGCCGTCGATGACCGGTAGCAACAACGCGTTGGCGCTGGTGCTTTTCTTCCTGGTCCTGCCGGTGTTCGGGTTCTTCGCCAGCCCGCTCAGCAGTCTCACCTCGCGCAAACATGAATTCGAAGCCGACGCGTTCGCCGCGAGCCAGACGCAGGCGAGCGACCTCGTGAATGCACTGGTCAAGCTTTATCAAGATAACGCGTCGACATTGACACCCGATCCGCTCTACACCGCGTTTTACTATTCCCACCCGCCCGCGTCCCAGCGCATCGACCGTCTGCTGGGGCACGCATGAAGCGCGGCGCCAAGGGTAAAACGCAAGCAGTTCAATCGACCGAACAGGAGCGACGCCACGGACGCGTGGCCGCGGCCCACGGCCGTCATTACGTTGTCGAAGCGGATGATGGGGAGACCGTGCTGTGCTTTCCTCGCGGCAAGAAGAGCGAAATCGCCGTTGGCGATGAGGTGTCCTGGGCGCGTACGGGCGATCAAGGCGTCATCGAGGAGATTCTGCCGCGGCGCAACCTGCTCTACCGCTCCGACCAGTTCAAGAGCAAGCTCTTTGCCGCCAACATCGATCAGTTGGTCATCATGCTGGCGACGGAACCGTACTTCAGCGAGGACCTGCTTGGCCGCGCCCTGGTCGCAGCGGAGGCGAATGAATTGCGGCCGCTGATTGTCCTGAACAAGACGGACGTGTCCGGCGCTTTGCCGGCGGCGCGCGAACGTCTGGCGCCATACCGGGCACTCGGATACGAAGTCCTCGAGTTGTCGGTGCGTGCGGATCCCGAGACAGCGAAAGCGCTATTGTTGCCCCGCCTGGCGCATCAGGCCTCGCTGCTGCTCGGTCAGTCCGGGATGGGGAAATCGAGTCTGGTGAACCTCGTGGTGCCCAACGCGGACGCTGCAACACGCGAAATCTCGACGGTATTGAATTCAGGTAAGCACACGACGACCTTCACGCGCATCTTTCATCTGCCGGAGGGTGGTCTGCTCATCGATTCCCCCGGTTTTCAGGAATTTGGCCTGCATCACCTCAAGGAAGGCGCACTGGAGCGGGCGTTTCCCGAATTTCGCCCACTCCTGACCGGATGCCGCTTCTACAACTGTCATCACCTGAAGGAGCCGGGCTGCGCGATTTTGGAAGCCGTTGCCGATGGACGGATTTCTCAGCAGCGCCACGCCCTTTATGCGCAGCTCGTCCATGAGTCGGAACAGCAAATCCCGTATTAAGCGACCACAGCGCACACGCCATGCGACAAAAAAACCCCGCGTCTGCGGGGTTTTTTGTCGGTCCTGCACAACTAGAAAAATCAGCCCAACCAGACGGCAAGCGTGAGTAAGAGCAACAGAAGCATCCACAGCAGCACTGCGCGCCACACTAAACCGACCGCCGCCTGCAGGGTGCGCGGCGTGCACTCGCTACCGACGGGCAACACTGCGTCGTCACCTTGATTGAGGGCATCAACGCTGGACACTTCGGCCAATGGTCCGGTCAGTCGCGCGCCCAGTGCACCGCTCCCGGCTGCCAGCAGAATGCCTTCGTTTTCATTCGGCCATTGCTTGGCGTAATGACGCCATGCGTAGATGGCGTCTTCGAAGTTACCGACGATCGCAAAGCCGATGGCGGTGAGGCGTGCAGGCACCCAGTCGATGACGTAGAACGCCTTGCGTGCAAACGCGCCGAACGCCGGGCTGCGATCCGGTGCGGCCTCCGTCCACCGGCGCGACAGGTACTCCGCGAGTCGGTACAACACGGCGCCCGCCGGACCGATCGGCATCAGGAACCAGAAGAACACCCCGAAGACGTGGCGATGCGACGCGATAACCGCATGCAGCAGCGTATGGCGCACGATTTCGTCCACCGGCATATCGACCGTATCGATGCCGATCCATTGACGCAGGATCTCGCGCGCTTCGTTGACGTTGTCGTTATTGAGCGCAACGTGAATGTCGGTGAAGTAATGACTGAACTGGCGAAAACCCATCGTCAAATAGACGATCAGCACGTTCCAGGCAAAACCCAGGAAAATGTTGACCCGCATCAGCAGGTAGTAAATGACGCCAACGGCCAGGACAAACGGTACGACGACGACCAGCCATGCAAGCACGCCATGACGCGGCTGCCCAGCGTCGAACGACTGCGACGTGTGTGTCGCGTGGGAGCGGATCAGGTTGTAGATCGGGTTTTGCGTGGAGAGGGCACGCACCTGCTCGAGGATCAGCGCGAGGAGTACCGAGAAGAATGTCATGCGTGCGATCAGATCACCGGACGGAATGGTGTAACGATAGCACAGCTTCTCGCAAATGCCCGCCCGGTGCGCCTTGACGACGCACTCGCCAACGCATTTGAGCGCACAGCCCGCACTGCCCGACCGCCTTTCGCGTCAGGCGCGCAACAATTGATAGAAATTCCGCAGCATGCCGGCCGTCGCTCCCCAAATGAAATACTCACCGCCTGCCGGCTTCGGGTAAGGCATCGCGTAGAAACGGCGCTCGCCGACCTGATAATTGAAGACACGAATCTGGTGATGCGCCGGATTCATCAGAAAATCCAGCGGTACTTCGAAAATCTCGTCCACCTCCCCGGTATCGGCCACCAGGTCGAACGGAGGTTTGACAAGTCCCACAACCGGCGCGACACGAAAGCCGGTGCCGGTCACGTAGTCCGGCAAACTTCCGATAACCTCGACGGCGCCGGCGTCCAGCCCAATTTCTTCGCGTGACTCGCGCAAGGCCGTCGCAACGGGGGTGGGATCGTCGGGTTCCCGACTTCCTCCGGGGAAGCTCACCTGCCCCGCGTGCGTACTCAGATGCTGGGTCCGCTTCGTGAGCAACACGGTGGTGCCATGCGGTCGCATCACCAGCGGTACCAAGACCGCGGCGGCACGTGGCGTGAACAGCGAGGGAGAGGTCAATTCGACGATACCGGACTCTGGCGTCCAGATCGGCGGACTGGCCAGGCGGTCACGTAGCGCTGTAGGCGTCAACCGCTCTGCCGGCACCGAAGGCTCACCCTCGCCCGTCGAGACGATAGGTAACGCTTCAGGATGCAGGATAAGAGGTGGGGCCACGTAGACCTTTTCAGGATAGATAACTTCGCTATTTTAGCGAGGAAGCCGAAAGTGCGTATGCGCGAAGAAAATGCCATTCACGCGGCAATTCGCGGCATACCCGCGTTATGCCGGACCGGGCGCACCGCCGCACCGCCGCACCGCCGCGTGACGCACGACCGAATGCGGCAGAACGAAAAAAGCACCCCGAAGGGTGCTTTTCCGTACAACTTTTGCTGCGCCCGGCCACAGGTCGCCAGACGTAGCGGCGCCCGACTTTACTCGGCGGCGGCAGGCTTGCTCTTGAACGTGAGCTTTTCCTTGATACGTGCCGACTTGCCCGAACGCTCACGCAGGTAGTACAGCTTCGCGCGACGAACATCACCACGACGCTTGACTTCGATGCTGGCGATCAGCGGCGAGTACGTCTGGAACGTACGCTCAACGCCTTCACCCGACGAAATCTTGCGGACGATGAAGCCCGAGTTCAGGCCACGGTTACGCTTGGCGATCACGACGCCTTCGTAAGCCTGAACGCGCTTGCGGTTACCTTCAACCACGTTCACGTTGACGATCACGGTATCGCCCGGGGCGAATTCGGGGATCGTCTTGTTCGCGGTCAGACGCGCGATTTCTTCTTGCTCGATCTTGGCGATCAGATTCATTTACCACTCCTTGTGCCATCGTATCGACGTTATACCGGCGAGCCGGCCCCGACAGAGGATGGGTTCAAACCGAATGTCGTCCCCATGACGACACCCGAACCTACTTGGCCGAATCGGCCTGCAGGCTTGCCAGCCATGCCTCATCGGCACGACTGAGCAATCCGTTGGCGCGTGCGCTCTCGATCAAATCGGGTCGCTTGCGCCAAGTGTTGGCCAACGCCTCACGGCGCCGCCACTTTTCAATCTCTGCGTGATGCCCGCCCAACAACACGTCGGGCACGCGCACACCTTCGTATTCTTCCGGCCGCGTGTAATGCGGACAGTCGAGCAACCCATTGACGAAGCTGTCTTGCTCCGCCGATTGCTCATCGTTCAGCGCCCCCGGCAGCAGGCGGATCAGGGAATCCATAAGCGCCATGGCCGGTATTTCACCGCCGGAGAGCACAAAATCGCCGACGCTGACTTCTTCATCCACCACGCGATCGATCAATCGCTGATCGATGGCTTCATAACGTCCGCAAAGCAAAATCAGACCCTGCTCCTGCTCGCGCAGCTCTACGACCCGACGATGCGTCAACGGCTTGCCTTGCGGCGACATCAACAACACCCGACCACGCGGCACACCGGCTTGTGCCTGCGCCGCCTTTGCAGCGGCAATCGCATCGTCGAGCGGCTTGGCAAGCATCACCATGCCAGGCCCGCCGCCATAAGGGCGATCGTCGATCGTGCGGTAGTTGTTGTGCGTGAAATCACGCGGATTCCAAAACCGCAAACCGTAGCGCGACTGCTTGAGCGCCCGGCTGGTGACGCCCCAGTCGGTCAGCGCCCGAAACATTTCGGGAAAGAGCGTGACGACGTCAAACTGCATCAGACCGGTTCCGTCCATAGGTGCCCGGGCGCAAAAGCCACCGGGCGGTCAATCGGTAATTCAGTAATCGAGACCCCAGTCGGCCACAATGCGCCCGGCCTGGGTGTCGACGGTCTGAATATACTGGCCAACGAACGGGATCAAGCGCTCGGCGGTCTTCGCGGGCTTGTCGTCGATGGCAGGCACGTCGTATGTGACACGCAACACGGTATGCACGCCGTTATCGAGCAAGCCGACGACCTTCCCCAGCAATTCGTTCTGCAAATTCGTCACCTGGGCGCCAATCAGGTCGACCCAGTAGAACTCGTCTTCACCAGCTGTCGGAAATGCACTTCGCGGCACCCAGACCTGAAGGCCCTTGAGCGCCTCGGCAGCCGTGCGGTTCTCGCTTCCACGCAATTGCGCGACGACCGTGCCCGAGTGTCCACGGCTATGAAGCACGTTGGCCTTCGTAAAGGCGGACTCACCGGGACGGCGGAAATACCAGCAATTTGCGGACAAGAGGCCTTCGCCCTCACCCGTGTGCGGCTGCACCTTGATCCAGCCGCGAATCCCGTAGGCATCGCCGATGTAACCAAGCTCGACGAGATCGTCGGGGACTTCGGTCACCGGGGCGAGGACCTGCTCAGCGCGCATGCCGGAGGCGCGACGCGCTTCAGCACCGATTTTCAGCGGTACCCGCTCACGTGCGGTACGAACCATGCCAATCCAACCTTGTGACGAACACACGGCGATGCCTGCTCCGGATCACTCAGGAACAGGCACCGCCGTTCAATTCTCATGCCATCGGCAAACCGATAGCAATGCGTACAGCTCGACTATCTGAAAGCTTAGGCAGCAGCCTTGGCGCCTTGCTTGATCAGACGAGCCACGGTCGGCGACAGTTGTGCGCCAACGCCTTGCCAGTACGTCAGACGGTCTTGAGCAATACGCAGACCTTCCGTGCCTTCGGCAGCGACCGGGTTGTAGAAGCCAATACGCTCGATGAAGCGGCCATCGCGGCGGTTACGCGAGTCGGTTGCAACGATGTTGTAGAACGGGCGCTTCTTCGCGCCGCCGCGAGCCAGGCGGATAACGACCATATTAAATCCTTGTGAATCCAGAAGTGTTCGGACAGAAAACGCGTGATTATAGCGCAAAACCCTCGTCAAAACAAACACTTCGCCAAACGGAATGTGGTCCCCGCCATACCGCGCCAAAATTGCGCCGCCAGTGCGGCCCTGCCGCGCCCCTGCGGGGCCTGGTCTACAATGCACGCATCCTTTGCGTGAAGCGAGTCCCGAATGCCAGGATTTCCCAATGGATGGCAACGTCTTCTAGGCGCGCTCCTCGCCTGCGCCTCTCAACTCGTGACCGCGCGCGAAGCCCTTCCGATCGAGCAGCTGTCGCTGCCGCCCGGTTTCCACGTCGAAGTGCTCTCCGATCAAGTCCCCGGCGCGCGGGGGATGGCGCTAGGCCCGAAAGGCACCTTGTTTGTCGGAAGTCGCGCGCAGGGTAACGTCTACGCGATCACGCTCGACCCCTCGCGCGCCTACGCCGCCAAAATCCGCACGGTTGCCTCGGGGCTGAACATGCCCGTCGGCGTCGCCATTCGTAATGGCACCCTCTATATCTCCGCCGTTTCACGCATCGTGAAACTGGAGGACATCGAAAATCGTCTGGACAATCCCGGCAAACCGGTGACCGTCTACGACAAGCTACCGTCCGAAAGCCACCACGGCTGGCGATATATCGCTTTCGGCCCCGACCAACGCCTCTACGTGGGCGTTGGCGCCCCCTGCAATGCCTGCCATCAAGACGAAAATCGCTACGCCATGATCGGGAGCATGAAAGCGGATGGCACCGATTGGCGCGTCGTGGCCCGCGGCGTGCGCAACACCGTGGGATTCGACTGGCAGCCCGGCACAAATGCGCTATGGTTCACCGACAATGGTCGCGATTCGATGGGTGACGATATGCCCGACGACGAACTCAATCGACTCACCAGTCACGGCGAGCATTTCGGATTCCCGTATTGCCATGCAGGCGACATTGCGGATCCCGACTTCGGACGGGAAAAATCTTGCAGCGCTTTCACGCCGCCCAAGGCGAAACTTGGCGCTCACGTCGCAACACTTGGCATGCGCTTCTATTTAGGTAAGCAATTCCCCGAGGAGTATCGCGGCAGTATCTTTATCGCTGAACACGGGTCATGGAACCGAAGCAGCAAGGTCGGGTATCGGGTCGTACGTGTAGCGCTGGATGCGAAAGGCAACGTGGTGAAACAGGAAGTCTTTGCCCAGGGCTGGCTGGGCGCCGACGATTCCGTATGGGGTCGCCCCGTCGACCTGCTGACATTGCCGGACGGTTCCCTAATGATTAGCGATGACTATGCCGGTGCGATATACCGCATCACATACCGGAAGCCTTGAGGCCCCGCCATGACAGTTAGCCAAACCGTTTGGGAAATGTCCCCAGCCCTACGCAAGGAACTGTCCCCTTGCAGCCTCTGTCAACCGGTCGTGGTACTCACGGCACCGTTTGAACACACTGCCCTGCGTTCGACGCGCCTCTGGCCGTTCCTGCCCCCTGTGCAACTACACCCATTCAAAATCATGACGCAAAGCCGACTCTCGCTCCGCCCCACCTCGTTCGCCACCTATCTGGCGACCCTCCTCGTGCCGGCCGCCATGCTGGCCGGTTGCGCCGCACCGACCGGCGGGGGCACGAATCCGTCGTCGGGGGCCACCGACACCACCGCTGCCGCGACGGGCCCGGCCGACATTCTCGGCACCTGGCAACTGGTGAAATGGGAGGGCGCGAGCGATGCCCCGAGCCTGCCTGAGGGCCGCGCGATCAATCTCACGTTCAACGACAAGGGCGCGTTCTCCGGCACCGGCGGCTGCAATCGAATTTTCGGTCAGTACACGCTCGGGCCGGGCAAGGGCCAGGTCACGATTCAGGCCCCTGCCGCGACACGCATGGCATGCGCGGATTCGATGGCATTCGAGACGCGTTATCTCAAGACACTGCCGAGCGTGACCCGTTTTGAGCGCCGCGATACGCAGTTGACACTGAGCGCCCCCAACGGTGAAACACTGACCTACGCGTCTCAAACACTGCTCAACCGACCGGTCGCGGGCGCAAGCGGCACGACCAAGACAGAAGACCGCATTCTGGATGTCGATTCGCAAATGGCCGATTGCGTCGGCGTGGCGCCGCGTAAGTGTTTGCGCGTTCGCACGGCGGACGACACCGGAAAATCGCAATGGGAGCTGTGGTACGCCCACATCGATGGCTTCGAGTGGAAGCCCGGCGTAGAATACCGCGTGAAAATTCACGGCGAACCCGTGGCCAATCCGCCCGCTGACGCGTCGAGCATGCGCTGGACGCTCGTCGAAGTCCTTCGCGAAACGCCTGCCCGATAACCACATCCAATGAACGCAGTCGCCTACAAGTCCAAGACCCTGACCGCCGGCCTCGCCATGCTGTTCGGCACACTGGGCCTGCATCGCTTCTATTTGTACGGCCTGCGCGATCGCTTCGGCTGGGCCCACATCGTGGGTTCTGCGTGCGGGGTGGCTGGCTGGGGTCTGCTTGTGACGAGCGAGCTGCATTCCTCGGCGGGATGGGTATTGACGGTTCTCGGTGCCATCTCGCTGTTTTCCGCGTTCCTCGCGGCGATCGTCTACGGACTTCGTCCGGATGAGCGCTGGAACGCACAATTCAATACTCAGGTCACGGCCAAATCCCGTTCGGGTTGGATCGCCGTGATCATCGTCAGCGTGTCGTTGTTTGTCGGTGCCATGCTGATGATGGTCGGCCTCGCCGTGGCGTTCCAGACGTACTTCGAAATCCACGACACGCCGAACCGGCTGTCCCAGTAGGCCCCGATTGTGACGCTCACTTCGCCACCACTCCCGCCCCGGCCGACGTTGGGCTTCATTGGCGCGGGACGTGTCGCCAGCGCCCTGGCAGGCGCTGCCGCCAGGGCGGGATACGAAGTGCCCGTCATTGCCAGCCGCCGCGGGGAAAACGCGGAGCGTGTCGCAGCAGCACTGCGTAACTGCCACGCACTGACCATTGACCGCCCCGGGGACATGAACGCTGTCTTTTCGCGGGCCGACGTAGTGTTTCTTACGGTCCCCGACGACGCCATTGCCGAATGCGCGTGCTACCTCACGCCGCGCGCCGATCAGGCGCTCGTGCATTGCAGCGGAGCTTCCGAAGTCGGACTGCTTACGCGTGCGACGAAGAGCGGCGGACAAATTGGCGGATTCCATCCGCTGTTTCTCTTTGCGGGACTGGACGATGACGCAACTCGCCTTGCAGGCAGCGCGATCACGATCGAGGCCGAAGCGCCGCTGAACGAAGTGCTTCAACGTCTCGCGAGCGACATGGGATGCCGCGCCCTGTCGATTCCTGCGGGCGAGCGCATGCGATATCACGCGGGCGCCAACTACGCTGCCAGCTTTCTGCTTTGTCTGCTCGACGAAGCGACGCAACTGTGGAAGGCGATCGGACTTCCGGCGGAAGACGCCCGCGAGGCGATGTGGCCGCTCGTGATGGGGACGCTCAATGCCGCGCGCGAGCGCGGGCTTTCGGGCGCACTCGCCGGGCCGGTGTCGCGCGGCGATGCCGGCATCGTTACGCGACACACGGAAGCGCTTGCCGCAATGGGAGGCAACCATGCGACGCTCTATTCCCTGTTGACCCAGCGAGCCATTCACCTCGCCCGGCAACGTCCCAACGCCGATGACAGGGCGCTCGATGCCATTGCGCGAGCCATCGCCCCGTATATTCCACCCGTGGCTCCCGAGCACGACGCATAACTTCGCCCAGGCGGTCCACTCCTTCCAGCACGCCACTACCAAGGGCATGTCCGCCGCCACGGCAACTGCATTCGCTGTCATCTTTCGTCTCCGTCAAAATACTGTATAAAAACACAGTATAATGACGATCATTCCCTGCGACTGCCGCCGATGCGTCACAGGGTCTGCCATTCAGCAGACGACAGGAGACAAACCATGGCATCCTCATTCGCGCCGCCCCCGTCGCGCAAAGGCCGAGGCGCTACGGCCAATCTCGAATCGCGCTTCTCGGAATTTCGTCGCGAAAGCGACGAGAATCGCCACGAATCGGACGCGGCCCAGGAATGCGAGGTCAAATTCGTGACGCAGGTCGCCCTGGAGACCGCACGAACGATTATTTCGCGCAACACGTCGCCCGACATTCCATTCGACCGTTCAATCAACCCCTATCGCGGATGTGAACACGGCTGCACGTATTGCTTTGCGCGGCCAACGCACGCCTATCTCGGACTGTCCCCAGGGCTCGACTTCGAAACTCGCCTGTATGCCAAGCACAACGCCGCCGAACGCCTCGATGCCGAATTGCGCAAGCGCGGATACCAACCCGCCCTGCTCGCACTGGGCGCGAACACCGACCCTTACCAACCGATTGAGCGGGAGTACGGCATTACGCGAGGCGTGCTCGAAGTGCTTGAGCGCTTTGGCCATCCGGTCGGCATTACGACGAAGTCGGCACTGGTCACTCGGGACATCGACATCCTGTCGCGCATGGCCGAACGTGGACTCGCGAGGGTTTTCATTTCGGTGGGAACGCTGGATGCGGAGATCGCCCGCAAGATGGAGCCCCGCGCCAATACGCCGCCCAAGCGTATCGAGGCCATTCGCAAGTTGACCGACGCCGGCATCCCGACCGGCGTGATCGTGGCGCCGATCGTGCCCGCCCTCACCGACTTCGACATCGAACGTGTGCTGACGACGGCAGCCTCCGCTGGTGCGACGTACGCCGGCTACGTGATGTTGCGACTTCCAAGAGAGGTTCACGACGTATTCGTCGATTGGCTCGAAGCCAATTACCCAATGCGGGCGCGCCACGTGATGAGCCTGATCGAACAAGTCCGGGAGGGGAAACACAATAGTGCGGAGTTCGGCTCCCGCATGCGGGGGACCGGCTTGCATGCCGAGTTGATTCGACAGCGCTTCCATCTGGCGGCCCGCAAGTTGGGGCTCAATCAGGCGCGTCCGCCATTGAGAGTGGATCAGTTTCGCGTCCCCGATCGGCCGCCCGGCGCCGCTGACACGAACGGCAACGCTACGTCGGTTGGCACAACGATCCGACGCGACGCGATCAGCGCCGGAGCCACCGGCAAAGTCGACCCGCAAATGCCGCTTTTCTGACAGACCGTCAAATGCGGCGCCGCAATGTGCGGCTCCCGCAGGCGCTCCGTCAACGCGGGTCGATGCCGCAGCCTCGCGGGCGCTCGATAACACTCGATAACGCTCAATAACGCCCGATAGCGCCCGATAGCGCCGTCTATCGACGGCCCCACGTCACCTCCAAGTTGCAAAGCCGCGGCCTCACACGCCCGCGTGTGCGCATCACTCCTCGACGTGCACGGTGAGCGTCTCCTTGATCTCCTCCATCACCACGTAGCTTTTCGACTGCACGGCGCCCGGCAGTTGCAAAAGAATGTCGCCCAGCAACTTGCGGTATTCGGACATCTCACGAATACGCGCCTTGATCAGGTAGTCGAAGTCGCCGGAGATCAGGTGACACTCCATGACTTCCGGAATGCGCAGCACTTCCCGGCGGAACTGATCGAACATGTTGCCGGACTTGTGATCGAGCGTGATCTCCACGAACACCAGGAGTGCCGCCCCGAGCGCCGCCGGGTTCACGCGGGCGAAGTACCCCATGATCACGCCGTCGCGCTCCATGCGCTTCACGCGTTCGATACACGGGGTTATCGACAGCCCGACCTGTTCCGACAGGTCCTTCATGGACATCCGGCCGTCTTGTTGAAGCAACGTCAGGATCCGCCGATCGAGCCGGTCCAGCGTGCGGACCGATTGCTGCTGCACTCTCATGATTAATTCCTGAATTCAGGCGATATACATTAACTAAACCTACCAATCCGAGAATAGCATGCGAATTATTACTGCATAACTATGGTTTTACAGGAGTCAACGCAATGAAGGTCATCGTTCTCGGCAGCGGCGTCATCGGCGTTACCAGCGCCTACTACCTGGCCAAGGCCGGGCATGACGTCACGGTGCTCGATCGTCAAGCGGGTCCGGCGCTCGAAACCAGCTTCGGCAACGCCGGCCAGATTTCGCCCGGTTACGCGTCGCCCTGGGCGGCCCCGGGGATTCCGACCAAGGCCGTGAAATGGCTGTTCCAGAAGCACGCGCCGCTTGCCGTTCGTCCGGACGGCACGCTCACGCAATTGAAATGGCTTTATCAGATGCTGCGCAATTGCACGCCCGAGCGTTATGCCGTCAATAAGGAACGCATGGTGCGAATCGCGGAATACAGCCGCGACTGCTTTCGCGAGTTGCGCGCCGAAACGGGTATCGCCTACGAAGGCCGCCAGGCAGGCACGCTGCAACTCTTCCGTACGGAAGAGCAACTGGCCAATGCCGCGCGCGACATCGCCGTACTCGAAGAGGCCGGCGTGCCGTTCGAGTTACTGGATAGCCAGGCGCTGGCCGGCGCCGAGCCCGCACTGGCTACCGTCGCACACAAGTTGACGGGGGGCCTGCGCCTGCCCAACGACGAAACCGGCGATTGCCAGTTGTTCACCACGCGACTGGCGGCCATGGCCGAAGCGCTTGGCGTGAAATTCCGTTACGACATGCCGATCGATGGGCTGAGCGTGGCTGGCGACAAGATCGAGGGCGTGGTTTGCGCAGGGATGCTGCAACGTGCGGACGCCTACGTCGTTGCGCTCGGCTCGTATTCCACCCCGTTCCTGCGCGGCATCGTTGACATCCCGGTGTATCCGCTCAAGGGGTACTCGATCACCGTGCCAATCGTCGACGCCTCGCGCGCTCCGGTGTCGACGATCCTGGATGAGACCTACAAGATCGCAGTGACCCGTTTCGACGATCGCATCCGCGTTGGCGGCATGGCCGAAGTCGTCGGATACAACAAGGCGCTCAATCCGGCACGCCGCGCCACACTCGAAATGGTGGTCAACGACCTTTATCCGGGCGCCGGCAACACGGCACAAGCCTCTTTCTGGACAGGCTTGCGCCCCATGACGCCGGACGGTACGCCGATTGTCGGCGCCACGTCGCTGCGCAACCTGTTCCTGAATACCGGACACGGCACGCTGGGCTGGACCATGTCCTGCGGGTCGGGCCAACTGCTGGCCGATCTGATGTCCGGACGCCGGCCCGCCATCCTCGCGGACGACCTGTCCGTGGCGCGCTACAGCGGCGCGTCGGAGGCACAGGCCCAACCGGCCTTCGCCTGATTCGCGAAACGGCACCTTCGGGTGCCGTTTTTGTTTGTCCTTGCCGCATTGTCATACCCGTTGTTTGCCGTTCCAACAAAACACAACACAGGAGACGCATCATGAAGATCGGTGTACCCAAGGAGATCAAGAACCACGAATATCGCGTAGGCATGACGCCCGCAGCCGTACGCGAGGTGGTGGCACGCGGGCATGAGGTGTGGATCGAGACCCAAGCGGGCGAAGGCATTGGCATGGACGATACGATCTACGCGGCTGCCGGTGCGCGCATTGCTGCCAACGCCGTCGATGTCTTCGACCGTGCCGAGCTGATCGTCAAGGTCAAGGAACCTCAAGCGATCGAGCGGGCGCGATTGCGGCCTCATCACACGCTGTTCACTTATCTTCACCTCGCCCCCGACCCGGAACAGACGCGCGACCTGATCAAGAGTGGCGCCACGTGCATTGCGTATGAAACTGTGACGTCCGCAAGCGGCGGCTTGCCGTTACTTGCGCCCATGTCGGAGGTCGCAGGCCGCATGTCGATTCAGGCAGGCGCCACGGCGCTCGAAAAAACCCACGGGGGACTTGGGCTGCTGCTCTCGGGTGTACCGGGAGTGGAAGCCGGCAAGGTCGTCATTCTGGGTGGCGGGGTCGTCGGCACCAATGCCGCAACCGTTGCGGTCGGGATCGGCGCGCAGGTGACCGTCATCGATAAATCGGTCGACGCCTTGCGCCGCATCAGCGCGCAGTTTGGCGGCCGCGTGCAAACCGTCTATTCGACGCAGCACGCCATCGAAAGCCATTTGCGTGACGCCGACCTCGTCATCGGCGGCGTACTCATTCCCGGTGCCGCAGCACCCAAGCTCATCACGCGGGCGATGCTCGGCCTGATGCGCAGAGGCTCGGTCATCGTCGATGTCGCCATCGATCAGGGCGGATGCTGCGAGACGTCGCACCCGACCACGCACGCCGACCCCGTCTATGTCGTCGATGGGGTCGTGCACTATTGCGTCGCCAACATGCCTGGGGGCGTGCCGCGCACCTCGACCTTTGCCCTGAACAACGTGACGCTGCCGTTCATTCTTCAATTGGCCGACCATGGCGCCGTTGCCGCCATGCGCGCCGACCCGCATCTTCTCGCGGGCCTGAATGTCGCGCGCGGCATGGTGACCAACCGGGGCGTTGCCGAGGCGCTCGGCCTCGTCTATCACGACCCGAACGCTGTATTGGCCCATCTGCCGGCCGCCGCCTGACACGGGGGAGGTAAGCGCCCCCCCGAACCGGAGCGACCACGATATGCAGGCGGCGACTTCGGGTCGCCGCCTTCGCCCCTGAATCCATCTCGTTTCAGCACGTTCGGCCGCTGCCGTCCGGCGTGAACGGAGTCTCTGACCTTTCGGGCAGACGGGCGGGTAGACGTGGCCCGGTATTCTCATGCCACGCCTGCCTGCCGGCGCGCGTGTCGCTACGCCCCTGACGATAACCGCGAAGTCCCCGTCACGCCTTGCGCTTTGGACATGGGCGTACTCACTTCGTTATACTTGCCGCATCTCGACGGCGCCCGCCGACCATCCGGTTCACAGGGCACGCGCGGCCATGTCACATCCGGTCTGCGTCGATCCGTCAATGTCCATGAGCAAGTGATGAACGCCGATCTGCAAGAACTCAATAAATTCAGTGAACTGGCCCACCGCTGGTGGGATCCGCACAGCGAATTCAAACCGCTGCACGAGATCAACCCGCTGCGCCTGGACTGGATCGAACAACATGTGCAGCTGCAAGGCAAACGTGTGCTCGATATCGGCTGCGGCGGTGGCATCCTCTCCGAATCGATGGCCCGTCAGGGCGCACGCGTGAAAGGCATCGACCTGTCGAAGAAAGCGCTTGGCGTGGCGGATCTGCACAGCCTCGAAGCGGGCCTGAACATCGAATATGAAGAAATCGCCGCCGAGGCGCTCGCTGCGCGCGACGCAGGAACGTACGACGTAGTCACATGCATGGAAATGCTGGAACACGTGCCCTCGCCCGCGTCCATCGTGGCCGCCTGCGCCACCCTCGTGAAGCCGGGCGGTCATGTGTTCTTCTCCACGCTCAACCGCAATCCGAAGGCCTGGCTGCTCGCCGTGGTCGGTGCCGAGTATGTCCTGCGCATGTTGCCGCGCGGCACGCATGACTACGCCAAGTTCATTCGCCCGTCGGAACTGGCGTCGTTCACCCGTGCCAGCGGTCTCACCCTGCGCGACATGCGTGGTCTGTCCTACAATCCGATCAGCAAGCGTTACTCGATCAATCGCGACACCGACGTCAACTACATGATCGCGTGCACACGCGACGCCTGATATGTTCGAGCCCCCCGCCCGAGTCTCCGACTCCCTCCTCGACACCCCCGCCCCGACCCTATTGCATGGCGACATTCGCGCCGTGCTGTTCGACCTCGACGGCACGCTCGCCGACACGGCGCCCGATCTCGTCGCCGCGGTCAATAAGGTGCGTATAGACCGAGGTCTGCCGCCCGGGCCTTATGAAACGCTGCGGTTGCAGGCGTCGCATGGCGCTCGCGGATTGATTGGCAGTGCGTTCGGTGTCACGCCGGAGGATGCTGCCTTTGCGTCCCTGAGAGACGCCTTCCTTGCCAACTACGAAGCCGCATTGTGCGTGCAGAGCCATTTGTTCGAAGGCATCCCCGCCCTGCTCGCGGCGCTTGCCGAGCGCGGTATGCCCTGGGGCATCGTGACCAACAAGGCAGCACGCCTCACCAACCCACTCGTGAAATTGCTCGGGCTTGCGGACAACGCCGCCTGCGTGGTTTCGGGCGACACCACACCGCACAGCAAGCCACATCCTGCGCCGTTGTTGTACGCAGCGGAGTGCCTGGGCATTGCACCCGCACAGATCGTGTACGTCGGAGACGATCTACGCGACGTGCAGGCAGGCAAAGCGGCTGGAATGGCAACGGTGGCTGCGGCCTATGGTTATTGCGGTGACTCGCTCGCGCCTGCTCAGTGGCAGGCCGACGCCGTCGTCGAACGCGCGGGCGCGATCGCCCCGCTGGTGATGTCACCGGCGTAAGCCGCCGGACCATCGCCTGCCGAAACGCCGCGACGCATGCCGTGGCCGCGTTTCGGGACTGTCCCGCCGCGCTTCAGTGGCACGGCGTATGCTTCACTGGCTACTTACGGGAGACCGCATGGCCGAGCAAGCGAACGATCGCAAATCCTCGACGGAATCCTCCGCAGGCGGTAATCGCCTGCAGCAAGGTGTCGCCCGCGCTCAAGCGCTCGGCCGCGACCCCAACGTGCGCCGCCGCGCCCGTAAAACCGGCCTGTGGGCCGCCGGCATCATTGCCATGTTCGGTGTCGTCGGTTACTTCACCGTCCCGGCCGTGCTCAAGCACTACGCCGTCGACAAACTGTCCGCCTATCTCGAACGGCCGGTGAGCGTGGGCGACGTCAGCTTCAACCCGTACACGCTCCGCCTCGATCTGCACAAGGTGCACATCGGCGACAAGACGCCGGGTCAGCCCTTCGTGGACATCGGCGAGCTGCGCGTCAATGCGTCATGGAGTTCGCTGTTTCGCTTCGCGCCGGTGATCGGCGAACTGTACGTCGACACCCCGGTCGTCAATATCGTGCGCACGGCCCCGCAACGCTTCAATTTTTCGGACATCATCGATCGCGCCACGTCGGGACCACCGTCGCCCGAGCCGTCGAAACCGGCGCGTTTTGCCCTGAACAATGTGCAGATCAAGAACGGCACGATCCGCATCGACGACACCTATCAGGACGAAAAACACGTCGTCGACAATCTGCAAGTCGGTGTACCGTTCATCGCCAATTTGCCGGCCGACACGGACATCTTCGTGCAGCCGCTGCTCCAGGCGTCCATCGACGGCGCGCCGCTGCACATCTCCGGGCAAACGAAGCCGTTCGCCGACTCGCTCGAGTCGACTGTCGACATCAAGATCGACCGCCTCGACGTGCCGAAGTATCTCGGATACTCGCCGATGACGGTTCCCGCGCAGATCAAAAGCGCGGCAGTCAGCACCGACCTGAAGCTACGGTTCACACGTGACAAGGACGGTAATCACGTGGTGCTAACGGGCACTGCGGGGCTGGCCGATGCAGTAGTCAACGAAGCCGACGGGTCGCCGCTTGTTGCGGTCAAACAGGTTGACGTAAAACTCGGCAAGATCGAACCGCTGAACAACGTCTACCACATCGATAGCGTGCGCATCGACGGACTCGACCAGCACGTCACGCTGGAGAAGGACGGTTCTATCAACGTGACGCGGGCATTGCTGCCGCAGCGTCCAGTGCTCAAGGCGGTGGGTAAAGCCGTGGACGAAGCCGCCGCGTCGCCCAAGGCCAGTGAAGCGGCAAAGTCCGCGCCGAAGGTGGCTGCCGAACAGACGGCGCGCCCCGCGACCCCGGCCTCTGCGGCCGAGGCGGCCCAGGCGAAGGCGGCCGCAGCAGCCCAGCCTTCACCGCTCGACCTCTTGGTGGGCGAAGTCTCGCTCGTCAACAGCAAGTTGCGTTTCACCGACGAGCGCGGGGCGAAGCCTGCCAGCGTGTCCTTGGAGAACGTCCGGTTCGCGGTGAAACAATTCTCGACGCTCGGCAAGGATCCGGCGTCCTACGAGGCCTCGCTCGGCATTCAAAGCGGCGGTTCGCTCAAGGCGCACGGGCAATTCAGCCTGCCTGCCCACAACGCCACGGGGGAACTCGACGCGCAGTCGATCGCGCTCGCTCCTTTGCTGCCCTTCGCACAGGGAGCGCTTGCAGGCGATCTGAAGAGCGGGACGGTCGGCGCGCAGGCGAAGTTCAGCGCAGCCTTTGCACCGGACAAGCAGCCGAACGTTCAGATCGAGCCGGCCACGGCCACGCTCGAAAAGATCGAATGGCATACGGGCAACAAGAACGACGCGCCGCTCAAACTCGCCAAGGCACAGGCAAAACTGTCGCATTTCGATCTCGGCGCCCGGCAAGCGGTGGTCGACGAAGTCACGGTCACCGGTCTCGATCTGGCGGCCCGGCGCGACAAGGACGGCACGATCAACCTCCTGGCGCTGACCGGCAACGGTCAACCCAAAGCAGCCGCCAGCCGTGGCAACGGCAGCGGAATCCAGGCGCGTGTCGGCACCGAACGGGGGCGCCGCTCGTCAAAGGGAACGGTGTCGAGTACGTCTGGTACGTCCGGTACGTCGGGTGCCGACGGATGGCAGTGGAAGGTCGGCAAGGTGGCCGTCGAGAACGCCAGCGTCGGATTTGAAGACCGCGCGGTCAAAGGTCGCCCGATCAACGCGAGGTTCGCACCGCTGAACATCAAGCTTCAGAACGCCTCCCAGGACATGACCAAGCCGTTGCAGCTCCAGATCGACGGCACGCTCAACAAGAAGGGTTCGCTGAACGCGACCGGCAACATCACGCCGCAACCGCTGTCCGGTGACCTCCAGGTCAAGACACAGCAGCTCGATCTCGCGGCCTTCGACTCGTACATGAGTGACGAACTTAACGCGAGCATCGCGAGCGCCCTGCTCTCGAGCAACGGCCGCACTACGTTTGCCATGAAGGGAGAGACCACGCAAGCAACGTATCGCGGCGACGCTACGCTCGGCAACGTACGCTTGCTTGACAAGGTGACGACCGACGACTTCGTGCGCTGGAATGCGTTGTCGGTGCAGCAAATCAATCTGGCGATCGGCAGCGGCAAACCGAACGTGCAGTTGGGCAGCGTTGCGCTCTCTCGCTTCTATGCGCGGCTGATCATCAATGCCAACGGCCGGTTGAATCTGGCAGACGTCGTCGGCAACAAGCAGGCGCCGCGCTCGCTCACGCGCGCGAACGAAGGCATTCCGCTGGATGCGGCGTCTGCCGCGAAGCCACCGCTCGATGCGGCCGCGTCGGCGGTAGAAGCGGGACAACCGACCGAAGTCGAGAAAAAGGAGCAGTCGCCGGGCCAGACGACCGTGGAGCGCGGCCCGGGCTATGGCACCGGCAAGGCGCTGCCTGCGGACGTCCACATCGGGCGTATTACGCTGCAAGGCGGGAACATCAACTTCACGGACAACTTCGTCAAGCCGAACTACACCGCCAACCTGACGGACATCGGCGGGCGTATCGGCGCGTTCGGCACCGCGACAACCGAGCCCGCCGACGTAGCGCTGCAAGGCAAGGTCAATCGCAACGCCCCGATCAACATCAACGGCAAGATCAATCCGCTGGCGCCCATGGCGTTCGTGGATCTCGGGGCAAAAGCGGATGGCATCGAGCTGACCAACCTCACGCCGTACTCGACGAAATACGCGGGCTACCCCATCGAAAAGGGCAAGCTGACCGTCGACGTGCACTATCTGCTCGATCAGGCGAAGCTCACGGCAAACAATCACATCTTCATCGACCAGTTGACGTTCGGCGATCATGTCGACAGTCCGACGGCAACGAATCTCCCTGTACGCCTCGCGGTGTCGTTGCTTAAGAATTCGCGAGGGGAGATCGATGTGGACATTCCGATTTCGGGGTCCCTGGACGATCCCCAGTTCAGTCTCGGCGGCGTGATCTTCCGGGCCTTCGTGAACCTCATCGTCAAGGCCGTGACGGCGCCGTTCAGCTTGCTGGCGTCTGCGTTTGGCGGTGGCGATCAGGAGCTCGGCTACGTTGAATTCGCCCCTGGCAGTGCACGTCTGACGCCGGCAGACGAGAAACGTCTGGAAACGCTGGTCAAGGCGCTCAACGATCGTGAGGCGCTCAAGCTGGACATCGTGGGACGTGTCGACCCGGCGAAAGACACCGACGGGCTGCGCAGCGTTGCGGTGGAGCGCGCCATCAAGGCCCAGAAGGTCAAGTCGATGGTCGGCAAGGGGGAGAGTGTCGACGTCGACAGCGTGACGGTCACCCCTGAGGAGCGCAGCAAATACCTGACGGCCGCGTACAAGGCGGCGGACTTTGCCAAGCCGCGCAACATGATCGGCTTTACCAAGTCGCTGCCCGACGACGAGATGGAGAAGCTCATGGAGACGAACGTCAAGGTCGGAGAGGACGATTTGCGGGCGCTGGCGGAGCGACGTGCTCAGCGGGTGCGCTCATGGCTGGACGGCAAGATCGCGTCCGACCGCCTGTTCGTAGTGGCGCCGAAGCTCAATGCAGACGGCATCAAGGACAAAGGGGCGACGACGCGGGTGGACTTCGCACTCAAGTGATGCATTTGTGTCATAATGCAAAGTTCCACAGGGGCCGACATGGTTTCGACGTGGGTAGCAAAGCGATTCAGGGCATACCGAGGACCCGTCACCTCGTTAATCAATGGGAAATTAAGTAACTGCTAACGACTCTCGTTACCAGCTGGCAGCCTAAGGGCCGCCGTCCTCTGCCTAGTTCACTGACGGACTAGTGTCGCAAGACCGGTAGCAATACCGCCAGAGGTCATATACGTCAGTTAAGCTTTGGCGGCGCCATGACGCCAGGGTCGAAAATTTAGTGGATCGCTGCTGCGTAGCGTGTTCGTCCGCGACAAAGCAGTTAAATCAAACGACTGAACTAAGTATGTAGAACTGGTCGTGGAGTACTTGCGGACGCGGGTTCGATCCCCGCCGGCTCCACCAAAATTCTGACCGTCAACGACAACGAACGACAGTCAAAAACCTTGTAAAGACGGGCCTTCGGGCCCGTTTTTCATTTCTGCGTCGTTGTCGCTGGTTGTCGTTGATTTTCGGACAAATGGCACGTAAACGGCACGCAAAATCCGCTTCGCGACGAGATCGACGCCTTCGCTTACTCTGTCTCGCGATAAATCGATAAATAGGACGCGCCGGTGCCCTCCGAAAACAACAAAATCGAAAGCCCCCCGGATTGGGGAGGCGACGGCCTATCGTCGATCAGCCAGCTATTGATCGGGAATGAATGGGCAACATTCGTTCACTCGGCAGATTGGCACAAGGGGCTTTCGGATATCTTCGAAGCGCTCACCAAGTGCAACGCGGAGTTGGTCTACGGCGTGCTAAAACGTCCAGATCAAATCGCTCGCCTGTTGGCAATCACCGCAACAAACCATTGGGTGGCCGCAGCTCGCACAGCCGAGGCCGGGCACTGTCTCCCGACATATGCTACCGGGCGGGCCGCAACAGAAATGGCGCTGTATGCGTGGTATATGACGCACGACCAATCTGCTGCCGCGCGGTGGGCCACGAAACCGGACGCGGCAGACCGCAATGCCTTCAGAGCATGGTCGAAAGAATTCTCCGTGGCACCGATCGCCAGAGAACTTGCAAAATGCAGCAACGACGGGGCCAAGTGGGCAAAAGACCTCCACCAGACCGCAATTGATTTCGGGGCTCATCCAAATTCCGTTGCTCTCTTTTCAAATCTAAGTCACAAACCAATCGGCAACGGCAAATCTCTGTTGAACCTCACGTACGTACACGCGGACGGCGATCTTTTTCTGGCCTCACTCAAGTACGCTTTCGAAGTCGGGTTATTCGTGATAGCAATGATCAGGCTCGCCTTTCCCGAAATGCGTCAGACGACCGAATTATCGTCCTGCCTGGACCGCCTCACGGCAGAACTCACCAATCTCGTGGCCGCATATCACAGCGAACGGGGTGCCTCCAAAGATGCATGAGCTTAGCGCCTGAAGGTGTATTTGGGCCTCTCCATCGCTTGCCATACACTAACCATATCTCCGCCTCGCCCCAAAACTAGACCGTCACCATGCAATCCATCAAGTCCGTTTATCGCGGATGCTTAATCGACATCGAAATCGTCGAACGCACCGAGTCATGGAATGTATCCATTAGGGTCACTCCATTTGACGGAGTCGAGCTTATCGAGCCATTCGGAACGAGAGAACTGAAGTTAGCAAAAGGCGAGGAATTGGACGAGATTCGAGACGCATTGATTGAGGAGGTACGCATGGCGATCGACCACCGACTCGTCGGGTGCTAAACACGACCGCCGTCCCCGATTTGCGCGTGGTCGGACACGGTAACCCCAAGGGCCGAACACGGACTGGGAAGAAAATTCGGGCGAAACTCGCCGAGAAATTGCTAACGTAGTGGCGTTTGGAGAACGTACCATCGGTCCGCCGTTTCGCTCTGCGGTGCGTACTTGCATTCTGGGGGCGTTCCGTGTGGTCCTACCTCATGACACTTCGGCGCGGAGCGCGCTGCTATCGCAGTGTGTACGCCTTTGCATCCCGAAGGTTTTCCGTTGCCCATTTCGCTCCCTCTTTGCAAGCCACGGACACAGAGGGATAGCGTTCGGTACCATTAATATGCAAGCCCGGACGGCCCCTTTCGTCGTAGTAGCCATAAATGACCCAGCGGTACGCCCCATCTTCTTGAGCGGCCGCGTCAACACAGTAGTAATAGGCTTCGCTTGGCATACACGATTTCCCCGACTTTCCCAAGTAGTCACGATCTGGTGTCTATCCACCGTCTAGCCAGCTCGGAAATTTGCTCCATAGCTGCCGTCTCCTGGATGCTCTTCTCTATATTAAGTCTCCGCTCCACACGCGAGGAGGCGAGTCCTTCGATAATCTTGAAAATTTCCGCCTCTCCTCGGCATCGCCCGTCTGGGGACGAAACGACGGTGCAGACAACGCGGTAATGCTTGTGAATAAATGATAAAGCGGTGGCCATGCAATTTCCTTTCCAAAACGGCCAATATTATGTTTTTGGGACCGCGGTGGTGTGAATGTTGAACATACCCCCGATCTCGCATATTCGCATGTAGAACAACAACGTAGCTACGCCACATTTCCACGGATCGCCGCATGGGGAACTGCGTGAGCTCTGCGCATAGATACGCACACATTTTATGCAATGCAAAAGGCATGCTCAAGCCAGTACGGGCGGGCTTAGGCGCCGGGTCCCGACCTGCATAAAATGTGTTGTATCAAGCGGGCAGGCGTGGCGGGGTCATGACCGCGCGCGCCGGCCTTTGATGGTGGGGTGCCAGCCAACAGGAAGAACGCCGGGGGCAACGCCCTTGCCCGCCCGCACAACAGGCCGGACGCGCCCGTCTGACCCTGCGCCTACCCCGCGACACCAGCCGGTTGTGGGGCCTCTGGTGCAGCCTCGATTTTGGGTTAAAATACTGTACATAAACACAGTATTTCGTCATGGCACGCCGACAGACTCCCCCACCGAAACGACGGGCATTGACCAGGATCGAGCTACGCGCGATATGGGAGCGCGCGCCGACGCACGAGGTCCGCGAGCTGCTTTGGGAGATTCACCGTTTGCACGGCGTGCTTGTGGGATGTCGCGACGAGATGGAGATCGTCAGGGACGCGTGGCGCGAAGAGGTAGGTGGCTGGCTATTCGGTATTGAGGCGATGCGCTCACGGTTACTGAGCGAGCCGTGCGTGGCGGAGGCTGGGTATCACCGCAAGCGCCATGCGATAGCCCAACCGGAACCGGGGACTGCGCGCGCGAGTGCGCCAGCCGCCGGTCCTGAGGAGGAATAGCCTGGCGAGTTAGGTTGCTTGCTCGCCATCCGTCAGCGCATAGGGCTGGAAGCGCATTACTTCTTCGCCAAGCCAATCGTTCACGGCCTTCATGTCGTCCTGGAGCGGAACGATTTCGTTCACGCCGAACACCTTCGCTGCCTTCTCCGCGTCGCCAAAACCCGATGTGTTATTCGGGATCACGCTCATGAGTTGCGGCGGCACACGGTGCGCGGCCAGCAAGTCGTCGCGCGTCACGTTCTTGATGTTGAAGAACTCGTCCTTCGCCGCGACCTCCGAGACCGGGATGATCTGCATGCCGTCCTTTTTGCCGTTCGGCGCGTACATAAACAGGTTGCGGAAGTTGCCCGGCCCCTTCGAATCCTTCAGCGCCGTGCGCAGCGCATCGACGTCGCCCTGGCTCTGCGCGGCGTCGGTCATATACAAGATGAATCCGGCGTGACTGCCGTTCTTGTAGTAGCGCCGGCGAAACAGCGTCGCGGACTCGTTCAGCCAGGCAGCGTTAAGAGCGGAAAGGTACTCGGGCAGACCGTACACCTCCTGATCGATATCCGCGCCCATCAGGTGAAAGACGTCACCCTTTTCGAACTGTGACTCCTGCCCCACTTCGGGCACCCACCAATACGATTGAAGGTCGAGACTTCGGCGGGTGTACTTAGTGAGCAACGCCTTGAGCGTCAGCGGTCCGCCAAGCCGGTTCCTTCTCAGCTCGAGATAAGCGTTGCCGAACACCAGGTAATTGAGGGCGAATTCTTTGAACTCGGCCCGCGACAGGAGCTTGTGCGGAATGAACGTTGAAGCGAGGATGTTGCGCTTCACGTAGATCGCTGAGCTATGGTGCGGAGCGGCCCGAAAAGAGCGCGCCAGCCCGTCCCACGAGATGGGAGGCTCGTACCATTTGGAGAGCTTCAGGCACTCCAGATATGACAGGATCTCCCGCTTATCGAGGACGGCGACAGGGTCACCGAACGTGAATGCTTCGACGCCAGGCATCGATGCCCGCGCAAGCGTCGGATGGGTTGCGGGCATCTCGGCCCCGCGCGCGCTGAATCGCGTGTTTCGTTTCTTGCTCACTAATAGATCTCCATGAAGCTTTGGCCCGCGCCTGTGCTGCCGTCGATGCCCTCGTTCGACATCGCGTGCATCGTTGCCCAGGCAATGTCTCCGTGACTGGCCTCTTCCGAGCGGTCCGCCTTGAAAGTGATTTGCCCGCCGCCGGCGGTCATCGTCTTGCGAATCGTCATGAACGACTGCGTGATATCGGTGTGGCCTGCGTCGTATTCGAGCCGGCCCTTGCTCATCACGTCATGAGCTTTAAGTACGAGCTGCGTTTTGACATGGGGCGAATACGTGAAGCCGACCACGCCAGGGAAGAACTTCTGCACGAGCTGGAAGACGGCGTCGCCAATGCCCGTGCGGTCAATGCCGATGAACGTGACGGTGTAACGCTCGGTCGCCTTCTTGATCGCCGCCGCCTGCGCCTCGTAATCAAGCCCACGGAACGGGATACGCTCGAGAATGCGGAACTTGCCACCCGGCACGGCCGGCGGGGCCAGCACCACCAGCGCAGCTGAGTCGCCCATGCCGCTCGCGCCGTTCGGGTCATAGCCGAGCCACACCTGGCGATAGCCGAACGGTCGAGCGGCGAACGGCATGAAGTCTTCCCAAACCTCCCAGCTGTCGACCATGCAGCCTTGCAAGAGGCCGAATTTGAAGACGGCCAGCATGTCGTCAATGAACTGGCACAGCAGTAGGTTCGCGAAATCTTCCGGGCCGTACTCGAGCCGCAGTTGCTCCAGGTCGAACAGGTTGCAACCACCGGCGAGCGCATCCTCCACCGTAACGATTTGACGCCACTGGCCGTCGGGCGCCAGCACGCCGCGCGCCAGCGCCTTGTGAGACAGATCCAGCTGAATGCGCTGGTCCTTCGGCCTGCCCTTATTGAAAAGGGCACCACTCCAGAATCCATACGCCTCGTGCGCAAGCGTCGACGGCGTGGAGAAATAGGTTTGTCTCCAATTCTTATGGATCGACATACCCGACGCGACTTTTCGCAGCTCGCGAAACCTCGACGTCCAGAAGTACTCATCGAAGTACAGGTTGCCGTGGTAGCTCTGCGCCGTGCGGGCGTTCGTGCCGAGGAAGTACAGGTTCGCGCCGCTGGTGGGCAGCAGCATTGGCGAACCGCGCAGCTCGACGTCGGCCGCGTCCTTCGCGAACTGCGCGATGTACTGCTGGAAGACGTGGGCCTGCGCCTTGCTGGCCGAAAGGAAGATCTGATTGCGCCCGGTTTCGAGCGCGTCCATGAGCGCTTCGCGAGCGAAGTACCAGGTAGCGCCGATCTGACGGCTTTTCAGGATGTTGCGAATACGGTGCTTCTGCCCCGACTCGTACCAGACGCGCTGATAGTCGAAGATCGAATCCATGAACGCGTCACGCAGTTGGCCGAGCTGCCTGTCGCTGATGCCGTTCTTCTCTGGCTTCTTGCGCGGCCCGCTGTTGCGGTTTGCGATCTTCGGGTTCAGATCGACTTCGTTGCCGGTCTGTTGGTATTTGTGCACACGCTGCATGCGCTCGATCTGTCGGCCGAGCAGATCGATTTCCTTAAAGTCCTTCCCCTCTTTGTCTTCCTTGCGAACGAGTTGGATCATTCGCGCCTCGAGCGATAGCTCGACGCGGTCGACCGGCGCGACCTCCTTCCACTTATACCGTCGGCTCCAGCTGTGCACCGTCGACGGCTTCACGCCGATCTTTTCGGCGATACGCGCAACGCGCCACCCTGCGAAATACAGGTTGCGTGCCTCGATGTGAGGAGCGGTGTCGGTGGCGAGCTGTTGCGTCATGCCGACAAGGTTGCCCACGCGCGCGCGGACGGTCGACGCGCCCGTGTTGTAAGGCTTCGTGTGACAACACCATTGCGTTGCTCCGCGCGCGGCCGACGCCGAATATGGGCCATGTTGAATGCTCACCAGAGGAAAGCCCAACATGTCCAAGAAGTCGAAGTTCTTCGTCGTTGCCACCGAGGGCGACACGACCGATGGTCGCAAGATCGATGCCGCTCAAATCACGCAGATGGCCAGCAACTATGACCCGGTCAACAAGTACGGCGCTCGCGTGAATATGGAACACATCAAGGGGCTTTACCCCGACAGTCCGTTCCGGGCGTACGGCGACGTCGTCGCACTCAAGACGCAGAAGAACGCCGAGGGCAAGCTGCAACTGCTCGCGCAGATCGATCCGACCGATGACCTGGTCAAGATGACGAATCAAGACCGTCAGAAGGTCTACACGTCCATCGAGATTGCACCGAACTTCGCGAACTCCGGTGAAGCGTATCTGTATGCGCTCGCCGTTACCGATAACCCGGCGAGCCTGGGCACGGAGATGCTGAAGTTCAGCTCCAGCGCAACGGATAGCCCGCTGGCCGCTCGCAAGCAAGCGCCGGAGAACCTGTTCACGGCAGCGCTGCCGTTCACGCTCGAACTCGAAGACAAGGCCGACGACGACGACACCGGCGAAGTCACCATGACGGTCAAGGGTTCCAACTCGTCGCTCATCGAGCGCTTCACCGCCGCACTGTTCGGCCAGAAGCCCACACCGACCACACCGCCGACCAAGACTCCCGACGCGACCACGAAAACGCATGAGTTCACGGCCGAAGCGGCAGCGAAGGCTGGCGCAGATGCCGCCGCGAAGGTGCTGGAACAATTCAGCGCGAACGTCACGGCCGCGATGAAGCCGGTGGCCGAGGCCATCGACAAGCTGCGCACCGATCATGACGCCCTGGTCCAAAAGCTCTCCGATACGGACAGCAGCGCCCAGCGCGCTGCCGCTACCGGTGGCTCCCAGTCCGCCGAGCTGACCGACTGCTGATCGCAGCCCTCACCACCACACGAAACCCACCGTACCGGAGAAGCACACATGCGTAAGGAAACCCGCATCGCCTTTAATGGCTATCTGCGCCAGCTCGAAAAACTGAACGGCGTTGATTGCGTCACCGAAAAATACTCGGTCGCGCCGTCCGTTCAACAGACGCTCGAAACGAAGATGCAGGAATCGACTGAGTTCCTCAAGCGCATCAACATTATCGGCGTGCCCGAGCAACAGGGCGAGAAGCTCGGTCTCGGCGTTGGCTCGCCGCTCGCGAGCACGACCAACACCGACGTCAAAGACCGCGAGACCACCGATCCGACGGACCTCGATCCGAACGGATACTTCTGCACGCAGACCAATTTCGACTCGCACCTGAAGTACTCGAAGCTCGACGCCTGGGCGAAGTTCCCGGACTTTCAGGCGCGTGTGCGTGACGCCCTCATGGTCCGCCAGGCGCTCGACCGCATGATGATCGGCTTCAACGGTGTGTCGCGTGCCCCCACGTCGGACCGTGTTGCAAATCCGCTTCTTCAAGACGTCAACAAGGGGTGGCTGCAGAAATACCGTGAGCAAGCCCCGGCGCGAGTTATGAATCACGGCAAGACCGCAGGCAAGGTTGTCATCGGCGCTGGCGGCGACTACGCCAACATCGACGCTGCGGTCTACGACGCGTTGGAGAACCTGATTGACCCGTGGCACCGCGAAGACACCGACCTCGTCGTGCTGTGCGGCCGCGCGCTCGCGCACGAGAAGTACTTCCCGATGATCAACCGCCAGCAGCCGCCCACCGAGCAGCTCGCGGGCCAAATCATCATGAGCCAGAAGGCGATGGGGGGCCGACCGGCGGTTATGGTCCCGTTCTTCCCGGCTACCGCTTTCATGATCACCCGCTTCGACAACATTTCGATCTACTTCCAGGATGGTGCGCGCCGCCGCTCCGTCATCGACAACGCGAAGCGCGACCGCATCGAGAACTTCGAGTCGAGCAACGACGCGTTCGTGATCGAAGACTACGGCCTGGGCTGCGTGGTCGAGAACATCGAGTTCGCACCGGAGTAAGCATGCCGTCACCCGCTCAACAACACTTCATGCGGGTCACCGCGGCGAGCGCCACCGCCGCCGCGGCGAATACCGATGAACCCATCGTCGCCACCGCTTACGAGCAACAGCTGATGCAACTGGCGCAGGACAAGCGGCAACTGAGCGGCATCCAGTCCACGGAGAAGAAGGCAGAAGCCAAGCGCGAGATGCTGCCGAAGTACGCTGCCTGGGTTGACGGCGTGCTGTCGAGCGGGCGCGGTGTGCAGGACGACGTCGTTATGAACGTCCTCGTGTGGCGCATCGACGCGGGCGATTACGCCGGCGCGCTGCCCATCGCCGCGCATGCCATCGAGTACGGCCTGAAGATGCCCGAGCCGTACACCCGTACCACGGCCTGCGTCATCACGGAGGAGTACGCCGACATGGCGCGCAAGGTCCGTGGCGGCGGGGGCGAGGTGGACGTCTCGAGCCTGCTCGCCGTGGCACGCATGACCGACACGCAGGACATGCCGGACCAGGTGCGCGCAAAGCTCTTCAAGGAAATCGGGCTTGCCCAGATCGAGACGGACCCGCCGGCAGCGTTGGCGCGTCTGAAACGCGCGCTCGAGCTGAACAAGAACGTGGGCGTCATCAAGGAAATTGAGCGCCTAGAGACGAAGCTCCGCAACAAGAACTCCACCGACGCCGGCGATGCCGGCAGCGGTTGACACCGAGCGTACCCCGCGCCGGGCGGCAGGGAGCTGACGCAGGCTTGATCGCCCACGCCGACGCCCCCTCCACCGCCCACTACCCAACGGAATCATCGTATGTCCTTCCTCGCACCCGCACCGACCAACGACGCCGGCGAGACCGTCAAGAACGACGGGTTCTTTCCGGATATCGATCTCACGACGATGCGTGACACGCAGCGTCTCGACGGCACCGTGACGGGGCCGCGCCTGAAATCGGAGGTCATCGAAGCGATCTTGTACGTCAACGGGGCATTGTCGAGCTGGCGCTCGCAGCGCGTGGCCGAAGGCTGCGCAACGCTCGCCGACGTGAAGATGGTCGGGGGGCAGGGGGTGCCGGAAGCCGCAGGCTCGACGGCTCATGTGCTTCGATACACGCGCGCTGTGTTCTGCTGGGCGCACGCCAGTCTCATCGAGCGGTACCGGAACTTCGACGCGACGGCCACCGCCCGTAAGGAAGACGACGTGACACGCCCAGGTGCCGACGAGCTGCGCCGCGATGCCCAATGGGCCATCAACGACATTACCGGCGCGACGCGCTCGACCGTGGAGTTGATCTGATGCGCGTGCGAGCAATGCAAAACGACACCGTCGATGCGATCTGCTGGCGCGTATTCGGCCGCACGCAGGGCGTGGTCGAAGCAACGCTCGCGGCAAACCCCGGCCTGGCTGACCTCGGCCCCATCCTGCCTCACGGCCACCCGATCGATCTACCCGACCAACCCGCACAGGCTGAGAAAAAGACCGTGCAACTGTGGGACTGACCATGACCGAACCTGTTACCACCAACGCCACGGTCGCCACGGCCGGTGTCGCCCTGATCTCGCTGTTTCCAGGCGTCGATGCCGCCGTGGTCATGGGTGCGTTTGCCGGCGCCGGGGTCTTCGTGCTGGCCTCCGATGACCTGGCACCGTTCAAACGCCTGGCGTTCTTCCTCATCTCCTTCGTAGCCGGCTGTCTTTCAGCCAGGCTGAGCGCCGACCTGCTCGGCTGGGGACTCCCCGACAGGATTGCCGTCAACCCGGCTGTCGGAGCGCTTGTCGCGGCCGCCGTGGTCATCAAGCTCCTGCTCTGGCTCATCCGCCGCGCGGACAACCCAGAGAAGCTGCTCGACTCGTTCAAGGGAGGCCCGAAATCGTGAACACCCTCGAAATCATCAACGCGACGCTCTGTGCCGCGATTGCCGTGCGCCTGATGCTGTTCCGGCGCGCGGCAGGCAGTCACCGACCGGCCGCCGCCTGGCTCGCCTATGTGCTGACGCTCGCGACTGCCTCGGTGCCGATCCGCGTCATCTTCGGCGCACACCCTGCGGTCGATATCACAACCGTGGCAATCAATGCGGTGCTGTGCCTGGCTGTGTTCGCCGTACGCGGCAACGTGGTGGATCTGTTCCGGTGCAGCGCCGGCGAAGAAAACCCCATCACTCGAATTCTGAGGAAGGTCAATGACACCGCTCAATAACGTGCTTCGTGAGGGCAATCACGGCGCGGCCGTGCGCGGCCTGCAGATTTCGCTCAAGGCATTCGGCGCGGCCATCGACGCCGACGGCTGGTTCGGCCCCGCCACCACCAGTGCCGTCATGGACGTGCAGCAGCACTTTGGCCTTGTGGTCGATGGCATCGCAGGGACGAAGACACAGCAAGCGCTCGCCGCCGGCGCGCGCGTGCCGAGACACCTGACCAGCGCCGATCTGGTCGCGGCCGCCGATAGGCTCGGCGCCGAGCTGGCCGTTGTGCGCGCGGTCAACGAAGTGGAGAGCCGGGGCTGTGGGTTCCTGCCCGATGGCCGGCCGGTCATCCTGTACGAACGCCACGTCATGTACCGGGAAGTCCGCGCGGCCGGCCTGGATGCCACTGCGCTCGCAAAGCGCTACCCGAACTTGGTCAACCCGAAGCAAGGCGGCTACGTGGGCGGTGCCGGCGAGCATAAGCGGCTTTCCGATGCATGCACCATCGAGCGCGCCTGCGCGCTGTCGTCTGCGAGCTGGGGGGCGTTCCAGATCATGGCGTACCACTGGAAGCGTCTGGGCTATGAGAGCGTCGAGGCGTTCGTGGATCTCATGCGCACGGGCGAGGCCGCCCAGCTCGACGCCTTCGTTCGCTTCGTGCTGGCAGATCCAGTCCTTCTCAAGGCTATGCGGGCGAAGAAGTGGACCACCGTAGCCGAAATCTATAACGGCTCGGACTACGCGCAGCACCTGTACGACGTGAGGCTGTCGCGCGCGTTCGACAAATACAAAGCGCTTGAGGTGGCGGCATGACGCACATTGCCCACCTGGAGATTTCGCCGCGCCAGACCGGAAAAACGCACCGTCTGATGCTCGCCGCGATGCGCCATGCGGGGGACGGTCAGCCGACCGTCTTCGTGTCCTCGCTCGCACGACACCTGCGACCGCAGTTGCAGCGTCACGGCATCGTGACGATTCGCGACGGCAACGCCGAAGTGCCGGAAACTCATCGCGCCGCCGACGCCGTGTGGTTCTACGACGAGTTCGATTGGATCGAAGGCGTGCAGGTCAGGGAGGGGGCTTACTACGCCACCACCGCGCGATACCTGCGTTCAGCAGAAGACCTGTTCGAAGGCGACGACATTCTTGCTCGATTGCTTCGGGCAAACGGATGGCGGTGCGAAAAACATTTCATGAACGATCCGCCGGTCTACCGTTACATGGCAGCCGATTTCCGGCGCGCCACCGACCCGGACGCCTTTCGCTGCCTCGTCCTCGGGGAGTACCTCAAGTGACGCCCCTCACCAAAGTCCTCGGCGCGCTTCTCGCGCTGGCCTTCGCCGCGTTGCTCTTCTCAGTTCAACAGTTTCGGCTCGACGCCGCCCAGCGTCGCGCCAGCGCGGCTGAGCAAGAGGCTAAGCAACTGAAGGTCAATCTGAACGACGCGCGTGAAAACCCCGTCGTCATCACGCAGTACGTCGACCGAGTGCGGGAAGTCCGCGTCAAGGGCAACACGATCATTCAGAAGGTACCCGTCTATGTCACTGCTCAAGCTGATGCCGCTTGCACTGTCCCTGTCGGCTTTGTGCGCCTGCACGACACAGCCGCAGCCAACACCGCGCTTGACGATCCCAGCGATTCTGATGCGCGACCCTCCGGCGTTGCGCTCTCTGCCGTCGCCGCAACCGTTGCCGACAACTACACCGCCTATCACGAACTCGTCGCCCGCTACGACGCCTTGCGCGACAAGCTGCGTCGTAGCCCCTACGTGAGCATCGAAGAAGAGAGCGTCACCCGATGAAGAAGCCCAACGCATTACGAGCCGCCCTGGTGGAGAACACCCCCTATCTGCGGCAGAACCCCGGCAAGCTGCACATCTTCGTGGACCACGGTCGGCTTGAGGCCAGCAGCGAAGCGGGTAAGGTCGGATCGAAAGGCGGTTCGTTTCGCTACAGCTACACGCTCAACCTCATCGTCACCGACTACCCTTACGACTCGCCCACGCTGATGATTCCGATAATCGCGTGGGTCCGTGACTGGCAACCCGAGCTGCTGGCGAATCCCGACCGGCAGCGCGACGGCATCAAATTTGAGGTCGACATTCTCAACGACGAAGCCGCCGACGTCTCTATCGAGATCCAACTGACCGAGGCGGTCGATGTGCAATACGTTGAGGGCAAGCCCGAGGCGATCTACCGTGTAGAGCCGATGCTCTCCGACGCCGTGCGCGACTTCCTCGGGATGAACTGATGGCGGGCGACATTCGCGAGCTGGATGCCTGGGCGGTGGCATTGCTCAACTCGCTCGAGCCGACCGGCCGTCGTATGCTCGCGCGGCAGATCGCTGGCGAGCTGCGCCGCCAGCAGCAAGCGCGTATCGCGGCGCAGACGAATCCGGACGGCACGGCCTATGAGCCGCGCAAGCCCCAGATGCGGGCCAAGGCCGGAAGAGTGCGGCGGAAGATGTTCACCAAGATTCGCACGGCGCGCTACCTCAAGATCGAGGCCACATCAGATAGCGCCGTCGTGAAGTTCACCGGGGAAGTACAGCGCATCGCACGCGTGCATCACTTCGGGCTTCGTGATCGCGTTGAAAAGAACGGACCCACCGTGAAATATGCGGTTCGCGAGTTGATTGGGATATCCGATCTCGACTGTGAACGTATTTCCGACCTTGTACTAACGCACATATCGCGGCAGCCCGGTTGATGAGGGGCAACGATGGGCACGGGTGAAGGAGGTTATCCATCGGACGGAGGACTGCCGCTATACAATTCCGAAAACAATCAAGTCGAGGACGCCCGCATGCATGCGCCGCTTAGAAAAAACGTGAACCCCGAGACACACAAGATCGGACTTCTGGACTTTCTCGGCAAACTCGGTGGCCCTGTCTTTCTAGTCTCGGCCTTGGCGTTCGCGTTCGCTTATCGGGAAACGACCTCCTACTTTACCTATCTAGGGGCTCCGTGGTTTGCGTCATTACTAACGCCGCAAGCAATCATTATCGCCAGCGCTAGAACATTGTGGCCCTTGGTGTTCGCGACGTTTCTCGTCCTCATCTACCCCCGCAGTCGACAGGTCGATAACATCCAACTTTCAGTTGCTATCGTCGCCGCAATATGTGCATTCGCTCTCGTCGCAGGGTCTCCCCTCTTTGTCTCGAAGCGAGACGTTTTCGGATCTGTTTACTATGTATCCGCCGGCTTCGCAGGAATTTCGTGTGGGTGTCTTTTTGCGGAGTTTCGCAATCTGCGCGAACGACGTGCGTCAAGACTCCCCTACTCTTTCAATCTCGTTCTGACCATTGCGACGTACGTCTTTCTCTGGTTTTATCCGACCCAGATTGGGAAGCTGCGTGCGCACTTCGATAGCGACCCAGGAGCAAGCGCCTTGTCGGTGGCGCATCTAAATGACACGCCGCAAGAGGTCTGGCGATTGGTCTACCCGGCAGGCGACAAAGTACTACTTATGAAATGGGCCAAAGAGCGGCCCGAACGAAGGTTCCGCGTCGTTGGTATAGACGACGTTCAAGAGATTGGCATGAGGTGATCAGCGACCAACCTTTGTTGTGCCCGCACCAGCAACAACAGCGTTAGCGTGACGCTCTCCCGCGCGCGCGGCATCCTGCTTTCATGGATGCCGAACACAACCGACTCATCGCCAATCTGATCGCCACGGGCACCGTCGCGGCGGTCTCCTATAAACCGCTGCGCGTGCGCGTGCAGATCGGCGAGCGCCTCACCGACTGGCTCGCATGCATTCAGCCGGCCGCTGGCCGCGTGCGCATCTGGTCGCCGCTGAGCAAAGGCGAGCAGGTAACGGTCTTCTCCCCGAGCGGCGAGACCGGCAACGGCATTGTGCTGCGCGGTCTGCCGTCTGATCTCATCCTCTCCCCGTCAGAAGATCCCAACGAGTTCGTGATCGACTTCCCGGACGGCGCGCGCATCGTCTACAACGAAGCTACCAGCGCGCTCAATGCCACCGGAATGAAGACGGCTACCGTCAAAGGCAGCGAACACGCGACCGTGGATTTTCCGAAGGCCAACTTCACGGGAGACGTGCACGTGGGCGGCGCGCTCACCGTCGAAAAGCTGCTGACCTACAACGGAGGGTTGTCCGGAAGAGGTGGCGAGGGTGGGAAGACCGTCATTCAGGGCGACATCACCCACGAAGGCGGCAAGCTGTCATCGAACGGCGTCGTTGTAGACGAGCACGATCACGGCGGCGTCCAGCGTGGCGGCGACAACACGGATGGCCCGAACAAATGACCTACCTCGGTGTAAACAAAGTCGACGGCTCGAATCTGAGCGACCTAGATCACATCAAGCAATCCGTGTCGGACATTCTGACGACGCCCGTTGGCTCGCGCGTCATGCGGCGCGAGTACGGCTCCATCGTGCCAGAGCTGATCGACCAGCCGAGCAATGACTACACCCGAATGCTGATTCAGGCCGCCTGCGTCCTGGCGATTACGCGCTGGGAGCCGCGCCTGTCTCTCACCCGACTCACGTTCAACATCGGCACCGGCGGCGACACTGGTAAGGCCACCGTGGAATTTGAGGCGGACCGTATCGACGGCGGGCGCGACTCGTCGCCTGTGTCCGCAAGTGTCGCCTTGGCGCGAGGTGCCGCATGAGCGCCCTTATCGATTTCTCGAAACTGCCCGCACCGGACGTCGTCGAGCCGCTCGACTTCGAAACCATCCTGAACGCCCGAAAGGCAAGCCTGCTCTTGTTGGTGCCCGAGGACATGCGTGCAACGGTCGCGGCGACCCTCGAGCTTGAGTCCGAAATGCTGACCAAGCTGTTTGAGGAAAACAGCTATCGCGAGACAGGTTGGCGCCAGCGTGTGAACGAAGCGGCCAAGGCCGTCATGCTGCCCTACGCGAAAGGCAATGACCTGGAGAACCTCGTTGCGTTCTTCGAAGTTGAACGGCTGACGATTGTCCCTGCAAACCCCGACGCGAACCCGCCCGTCGACGCCGTCTACGAAGACGACGACGCGCTGCTCGAGCGCGGGCAAAACGCCTATGAAGGCCTATCGATCGCTGGGCCGACGAAAGCGTACGAGTTTCACTCGCGCTCGGCGGACGGACGCGTGGCGGACGCTTCATGTGTGAGTCCGGAGCCATGCGACATTCTGATCACTGCCCTGGGCGCGGCCGACGACGGCACTGTTCCCGAGGAGGCGCTTGCCGCCGTCAGGAAGAAGCTTAGTGAAGAGGATCTGCGCCCCGTCGGCGACCGCGTTACGGTGCAGGCCGCAAGAGTCGTTCTTTATGAGATCGACGCGGACCTGATCGTCGCGGACTCCAGCCCGGAGAAGTCGCTCTTGCTCCCCGCCGCCATGACCAACGCCAAAGCGTATGCCAAGGCACGTCGACGCCTGGGCCAGAGCATCTATCGCGCGAAGATCGACGCGGCGCTGGGCGTCGAAGGCGTGGACAACGTCGAGATCGTGTCTCCCCCGGCGAACATCGCCCGCAACAAGGAAGAGGCAGCGATCTGCACGCGCATCACGCTGCGGCTGAAGCAGGAAGACGGAACGCTGCTCGGTTCGACGGTTGCGGAACTCGTGGCTGCGCAATGAAGAAGTCATTGCTCCCCGCTAACGCAACCGCGCTCGAGCGTGCGGTAGCGGTCGCGCTATCCGACATTGAGCGCGTGCCCGTGCCGCTGCGCGATCTGTGGAACCTGCGCACGTGCCCTGTCGCTCTCCTGCCGATCCTGGCATGGACAGTCTCTGTCGACCGCTGGGACGACGCCTGGCCGGAGGCGACGAAGCGCGAGGTCATCCGCAAGAGCTTCTGGCTGCACAAGCGTAAGGGCACGATCACGGCCCTACGCCGTGCGGTCGAGCCGCTGGGCTACCTCATCGAGGTCATCGAGTGGTGGCAGGAAAAGCCCGTCGGCAGGCGCGGCACGTTCCATCTGCGCATCGGAGTACTCGACACCGGCATCACCGACGAGATGTTCAACGAGCTGGTGCGTGTCATTGACGACGTAAAGCCCGCCAGCCGCCACCTGACAGGAATGAATATCAGCCTCGAGATTCGAGGCTATCAGTACAACGGCGCGGCCGCATATTTCGGCGAGGAGCTTACGGTCTACCCGTACACCCCTGAAGCCGTCGCCGTTGATGGCCCGGCATACGCCGGCGCTGCCGTTCACATCATCGAAACCCTGACCGTCTACCCATGACTGCGACCTACTTCGCTATTGCCACTGACATTGGCAACGCCAAAGATGCAAACGCAAAAGCCCTCGGCCTGCCGCGAAAATATGTCGCGCTCGCCATTGGCGACGGCGGTGGCGACAACGCTCCCGTACCAACCCCGAAGACGAGTCAGAAGGCGCTGCTCGGAGAATGGCGTCGTGCGGCGCTGAACTCACTCGACGTCGACCCGAAGGCTCCGTCGCAGCTCATCGCCGAACAAGTCATTCCCGAGACCGAGGGCGGAAAGTGGATTCGCGAGCTGGGACTGTTCGATGAGGACGGCGACCTGTGCTACGTCTCCAATGCGCCGCCGACGTACAAGCCGACGTTGCCCGAGGGCTCCGGCAAGACGCAGTCCGTGCGTATGGTCATCGTCAATTCCAGCGGCGTGAATGTCGAACTGAAGATCGATCCCAGTGTCATCCTCGCAACCCGCGAGTATGTAGACAAGGGACTTAAGGCGCACGTCGACGCCCCCGATCCTCACACTCAGTATTTCAAGAAGGTCGGCGGTGCGATTTCTGGTCCTGTCACGATTGGCGGCGTCGATGACGATCTGACCGGCACCAAGCTGATCGCGTACGGACGAATCCGTGGCTCATCGTCTACCGGCGCGGTCACTGCGTCCAACGGCAAGGGCGTAGGCCAGACGTCTATCCACCTGATGCGCGAAGGGGCGGACGTCGACGCGAAGACGTGGGAGCTTCTCCACGGCAGCAGCGGCTCGTTCGCGCTGCGTGCCGTCTCAGACGATTACAAGTCGTCCACCACCGTCTTCTCAGTTGATCGGCCTGCCGGCATCACGTCCGCAGTCATGCGCCTTATGCAAAGCGGCGGGCGCCTGCTCATCAACGGTTCGCCCGACGACGGCCTTAGTCCGCTCCAGGTCAAAGGTGTCGCTACGTTTGACACGCCTGCACGCGGGGACAACTCACGTCGGGCTGCAACCACCCAATTCGTGACCACCGCGCTGGCGGGCTTCGCGCCGGTCTATTCCATTCAAGCGCTGCCGGCGACGAACATCGGGCCCATCATCGTGGCAGAGGTTGCCGAGGTGTGGGTGTGGTCGGCAACGCAGTACTACACCGGCTACCGGTCACCGCTTTGCGGCCGACCATTGGACGGTCACACGGTGGTGCCGCTCCCGAGCGAGATCGATGCCGTTGGAGGCACCTTGAGCAAAGCCGCGTACGCGTCGCTGTGGGCTTACGCGCAGGAGAATGCGCTGATCGTTCCGTCCGCGTCGTGGACGGCCGGCATGCACCGATTTGTTGACCTCGGCGGGGACAATTTCCGCGTTCCCGATCTGCGCAACCAGTTCCGCCGATACACCGGCACTGACGCTGACACTGCAAATGCAACGACGATGGGATCGTCAAAAATCGACACGATGAGATCCCACAATCACTCGGCGCAGTCCGGCA
>NZ_CABPSQ010000003.1 GCF_902459775.1 Pandoraea captiosa | reverse complement strand
TTATAGTCCGCTGTTTTCTAAGGAAATTCTGGTCGGGGTGAGAGGATTCGAACCTCCGGCCTCTACGTCCCGAACGTAGCGCTCTACCAGGCTAAGCTACACCCCGCTTCGATACTGCTACTTCGCTAAGTGCGTCGCGCTATCGAGTAAGAACATAATTCTAGCAGGCTATTTTTGTAATGGGAAGAGGGAAGTGCAGAAATTATTTGCGCGGCCGCATCTGCCTCTTCCTTCGCGCGTGCCAGCGTGTAGTCGAGCGCACCCGTGCGCGTGATCGCAGCGAGGATCGGCTCGAATTTGTCCGTGCCGCCGTTCTCGATCGCTTCGCGCACGAGAGCGCGTTCTTCGTCCGTGCCGTGCTGAAGCACATGGATCAGCGGCAGCGTCGGCTTGCCTTCGCGCAAATCGTCGCCCGCGTTCTTGCCCATCGCGTCGGTGTCGCCGGCGTAGTCGAGCCAGTCGTCCATCAATTGGAAGGCGGTGCCCAGACGACCGCCATACTCGCGCACGGCGGCTTCCGTCTGCGCGTCGGCGTTGGCGAGCACGGCGGCGAGCTGCGTGGCTGCCTCGAACAGCGTGGCCGTCTTGTACTTGATGACCTGCAGGTAACGGGCCTCGTCCACGTCCGGGTCGTGCATGTTCAGCAACTGCAGCACTTCGCCTTCGGCGATCACGTTGGTGGCGCGCGCCAGAATCTGCATCACGCGCATGTTGTCCACGCTCACCATCATCTCGAAGGAGCGCGAATACAGGAAGTCGCCGACCAGTACCGAAGCGGCGTTGCCGAACAGCGCGTTGGCCGTCTGCTTGCCACGACGCAAGTCCGATTCGTCGACGACGTCGTCGTGCAGCAGCGTGGACGTATGGATGAATTCGATGACTGCGGCGAGCTCGTAACGCGCCGGCGAGTTCACGCCAAGCGCGCCTGAGACGAGCAGCAGCAATGCCGGGCGCAGTCGCTTGCCGCCCGAATTGATGATGTACTCCGAGATCTGATTGATCAGGACCACCTCGGAGGCCAGCCGGTGGCGGATAAGCTGGTCGACGGCACGCATGTCGTCGGCGATGGCGGCCAGTACGTTCTGGGAAGAAGTCGAAGCAGTCAAGACAAGGCTCGGGTGAGGAAAAATTCGCCCCAAATTATATAGTGGGTGCGGCCACTTTCGGGCACCAGAGCCGCGGAATGACTGGCGTCATGGAAGTCTTTGACGCAAAAGGAGAAAGTCTGTATAATTCCCCGTTTTCGTGCGCGCATTCGCTGCGCAAGGTCCGAAAATACTTAGGTATGACGGGCTGCGGCAGTGCGATCGACCGGTAAGTCGAGTCCTTTCGGGACCCTCGGTCTGCGCGGAAATTCTCTTGTTTATGAGTGAGGTTCAACAATGTACGCGGTCATAAAAACCGGCGGTAAGCAATATAAGGTTGCTGCTGGCGAAAAGCTCAAAGTAGAACAGATACCGGCTGACATTGGCGCTGAAATCACCATCGACCAGGTTCTCGCCGTCGGCGAGGGTGAATCGATTAAGTTCGGTGCGCCGTTGGTCAGTGGGGCTTCCGTCAAGGCTACCGTTATCGCCCAGGGTCGTCACCCCAAGGTGAAGATTTTCAAGATGCGCCGTCGCAAGCACTACCAAAAGCGTCAAGGCCATCGCCAAAACTACACCGAGCTGCGCATCGACAGCATCAACGGCTAATCGATCGAGCTAGGTAAGGAGTTAAGTCATGGCACACAAAAAAGCAGGCGGATCGTCCCGTAACGGCCGCGATTCCGAGTCGAAGCGCCTTGGCGTGAAGGTGTACGGCGGTCAGGCGATCCTGGCTGGCGGCATCATCGTTCGCCAACGTGGTACTCGTATGCATGCTGGCGAAAACGTCGGCATCGGTAAGGACCACACGCTGTTTGCACTGGCCGACGGCCACGTGCAATTCGCCGTCAAGGGCGCAGCGAAGAAGCAAGTGGTTAGCGTGGTGCCGGCAGCGTAAGCTAAGCCTTTTGCCACCAAAAGGCTCCGCTCTCATGCGGAGCCTTTTTTGTTTGTCCCGCCGGCGCGCAGCGAACTTGTCGCGCCCGAAGCGGGTCATTGAACAGTATTCAGGATCGTCTGCGGACGGTCGTTAAGCGGGGCGGACCCACATGAAATTCATAGACGCAGCACGAATCGAGGTGATCGCCGGGAACGGCGGCAACGGCTCGGCATCGATGCGCCGTGAGAAATTCGTGCCGTTCGGCGGACCTGACGGCGGCGACGGCGGTCGCGGCGGCAGTGTGTTTGCCGTGGCGGATCGCAATATCAATACCCTGATCGATTACCGTTATTCGAAGAAGCATCTGGCGAAGAACGGTGAATCCGGTCGCGGTTCGGACTGTTACGGCAAGGGCGGGGACGACATCTTCCTGCGCATGCCGGTCGGCACGATCATCACCGACATGGACACCGGCGAGACCATTGCCGACCTGACCGAGCACGGTCAGGAAGTCGTGCTCGCGCAAGGCGGCGCGGGCGGTCTGGGCAACCTCCACTTCAAGTCGAGTACGAACCGGGCGCCGCGTCAGAAGACCGACGGTAAACCCGGCGAGCGCCGCATGCTCCAGCTCGAGCTCAAGGTGCTCGCGGACGTCGGTTTGCTCGGCATGCCCAATGCGGGCAAGTCGACGTTCATCGCGTCGGTGTCGAATGCGCGTCCGAAAATCGCGGATTATCCGTTCACGACATTGCACCCGAACCTGGGCGTCGTGCGTACCGCGCCGGGCAAGAGTTTCGTGATCGCCGACATTCCGGGGTTGATCGAAGGTGCGGCGGAAGGCGCCGGCCTCGGTCACCAGTTCCTGCGTCACTTGCAGCGCACCGGTCTGTTGCTGCATATCGTGGACATTGCACCGTTCGACGAGGGTGTCGATCCGGTCGCGGATGCCAAGGCCATCGTCCTCGAACTGCAAAAGTACGACGAGGAACTGTTCCAGAAGCCGCGTTGGCTGGTGCTCAACAAGGTCGATATGGTGCCCGAAGCGGAGCGCATCGAGCGCGTGGCCGACTTCAAGAAGCGTTTCGGCTGGGATGGCCCGACCTTTGAAATCTCCGCGCTGACGGGCGAGGGTTGCGAGAAGTTGTGTCTCGCGGTGCAGGAATACCTGTATCAGCAACGTGGCGCCGTCGAAGAGGCGATCGAAGATGCCGCTGCCGACCCGCGTTTTCGCGCAGGCAGCGCAGCGCCGGAAGGTGCTGTAGCACCACAAAGCCCAACGGACGACACGCCAAAGGCGTAAACTCCACATCACTCAAACGCTGGCGCTGACGTTCCGGATATGGAGCGCCAACGCCAGCGATCCGGCTGCTGTGGCCCGATGAGAGATGACCGGTGCGCCGCGTCATTCCGGCCTCGGCGGTCCCGTCTTCCCAATACATCCGCAGGAGAATCCAGTTCCATGCGTTCGGTCATCGCCGATGCCAAGCGGCTCGTGGTGAAAGTGGGATCCAGTCTCGTGACCAACGACGGTCGCGGTCTGGATGATGTTGCCATTGCGCGTTGGGCGCAGCAGATCGCCGCTTTGCGGCACGGGGGCGATGGTCGCCTGCCAAAGCAGGTCGTGCTCGTGAGTTCGGGTGCGATCGCGGAGGGCATGCAGCGCCTGGGCTGGGCGCGACGCCCGAAGGCCATCGACGAGTTGCAAGCCGCCGCTGCCGTGGGCCAGATGGGCCTCGCGCAGGTCTACGAGACGCGTTTCGCCGAACATGGCGTGCGAACGGCGCAGATTCTGCTCACGCATGCCGACCTGGCCGATCGCGAACGCTACCTGAACGCGCGCACGACGTTGCTCACACTGTTGCGCCTCGGTGTGGTGCCGATCATCAACGAGAACGACACTGTCGTGACGGATGAAATCAAGTTCGGCGACAACGACACGCTGGGCGCGCTCGTCACGAACCTGATCGACGGCGACGCGCTCGTCATCCTCACCGACCAGTCGGGCCTGTATACCGCCGATCCGCGAAAGCACCCGGATGCCGAATTCGTGCATGAGGCCGAAGCCGGGGACGAACGTCTCGAGGCGATGGCCGGCGGCGCGGGCACCAATATCGGCCGCGGCGGCATGCTGACCAAGATCCTGGCGGCCAAGCGCGCGGCGACGAGCGGCGCACATACCGTGATCGCTTCGGGCCGGGAGGCTGACGTGCTGGTGCGGCTGGCCGGCGGCGAAGCCATCGGCACGCAACTGGTCGCACGCACGGCGGTACTCACTGCGCGCAAGCAGTGGATGGCCGATCATCTCCAGGTGCGTGGTCGCGTCGTGATCGACGCGGGCGCGTGCAAGAAACTGGTGGAAGAGGGCAAGAGCCTGTTGCCGATCGGTGTGATCGACGTCGAAGGCACGTTCGCGCGTGGCGAGGTCATCTCCTGCGTGGATGAAGCCGGTCACGAGGTCGCGCGTGGATTGTCGAACTACAGCGCCTCGGAGGCACGCCTCATTCGCCGTCACCCAAGCAGCGATATCGAGCAGGTGCTGGGTTTCGCGAACGAGCCGGAGTTGATACATCGCGACAACCTGATCTTGCGCTGAGCCTCTCGCACCGAGGCGCAGCGCGGCCCAGGAAAAAACGCCGGCACGAGATTTGACGTGACCGGCGTTTTTTTATGGCGGCCTTCCGGCGAAGATGTGGAAGATACGATCTTCGCCAGATCGGCTATCGGCGGGTTTCAGCGCCCCTCAGCACCGACCGGCGCCGCCAAGTGCCAGCAGGCGCCGATTAGTACCGGATTGGTGCCGATTAGCGATATGCGGCGGGCGTCGTCGGATAGCGCAGGTTTTGCACGATATCCTTGGCGGTGCCATACGGCGTCTTGTCCTGGCAGAGGAAGTCGCGATAAAGAATGCCCTGATAGGCGGTCGAGCCGTACGGCTTGATGGGACGCCATTCGCTGTTGCGTGCAGCGACCCACGTGCCATCCGGGCGGCCGGTGGCGTAAAGGCGCGATTCGAACGTCGCGCAATGCATGCCTTCGTACGAAACGTTACGCGCGCCTTCCTTGCTGCGAATGACGGCGACATAGCGCACCACGCCGTCTTCGCGTGTGACTTCGATGGACTTCGCGTCGATGGCGTAGTCGAGCGACGAATTCGGCAGCGTGGGGAAACTGATGAGATCTGCGTCCTGCGGCGCAGTGGTCGGCAGCTTGAATTCCGCTTCCTTCCATTTGCCCTTGTTGGCCTCCTGCTGAGCCAGGTACTCGTCAAAGTCCTGGACGGGCTGCGACGTGCTGCTGCATGCGGCCACCAACGCAAGGGCGGCCAAAGAGACGAGCGTGGCCAGGCGCGGGGCGCGGCGGGCGAGGAAAGGGCGCATGGAAATGTGGTTGAGTGATCAGAAAAAAGCGGGCGCGGGCATGATGCCCGCGACCGGTATTGAGACAGGCCGACAGCCGCGCGGTTCAGTGCTCCCGACGGTGCCGGGCGTCGGCGCTGTCCGCATTGCCCGCGTTGCCTGGGGTGGCGGCCGACTCTACCGTGCCGCCGCAGTCAGCGCTGCCGAGGCCGTCGTCCCGCCCGTGCGAGGCGTCCGTGGCGCCCGGCGGCATCTCGCCGACCCGGGCCCCGGCGCGCGGAAACCGTCGCCGGTCCTGCTGGGCGCGCGCGGCCGAGCGTCGCAGATAGCGCGAGAGTTCGTTCAGCGCGAGCTGATAGACCTCGCGCTTGAACTCGATCACCGCGTCGAGCGGCACCCAGTATTCGTTCCAGCGCCAGGCGTCGAACTCCGGATGATCGGTCGCGCGAAGGCAAATATCGCAGTCGCGTCCGACCATGCGCAGCAGGAACCAGATCTGCTTCTGGCCCCGGTAATGTCCGCGCACTTCGCGTTTGATGAATTTGTCCGGCACCTCATAACGCAGCCAGTCGCGTGTGCGACCGATGATTTTGACGTGTTCTGGCTTTAGCCCGGTTTCCTCGTGCAATTCTCGGAACATGGCCTGTTCTGGCGTTTCGCCGTACTTGATGCCGCCTTGCGGGAATTGCCAGGAGTGCTCGCCCAGCCGCTTGCCCCAGAACACTTCATTGCGTGCGTTTAAGAGGATGATGCCGACGTTCGGGCGAAAGCCTTCACGGTCCAGCATACAACCACCCTTGAATCCTTTAAAATTGCTTCGATTATAAACAGATAATCACCGGCGCGGCGGCCGGCGGCGGCTCGGGCAACCGGGGCGGCGCGTACGGCCGGCGGGAGTCTCAGGGGCTGCGAAGACAGCATCGTGACTCCGTGGTCCCCGCTTCGGCGCAACAGACCGAACCGCCGCGTGCGCCGCTGACCCTATTTTTTCCCGGAAATCTGCATGAAAGCCTCTCGTTTCTTCATCGGCACCCTCAAGGAAGCTCCCGCCGACGCCGAAATCGTCAGCCACAAGCTGATGATGCGCGCCGGCATGATTCGCCGCGTCGCCGGCGGTATCTACGATTACCTGCCGATCGGGCTGCGCTCGATCCGCAAGGTCGAAGCCATCGTCCGTGAAGAAATGAATCGCGCCGGCGCGCTCGAATTGCTCATGCCAGCCGTGCAGCCGGCAGAACTGTGGCAGGAATCGGGCCGCTGGGAGAAGTACGGCCCGGAACTGCTGCGCCTGAAGGACCGCAACGATCGCGAATTCGTCGTCGGCCCGACCCACGAAGAAGTGGTGACGGACATCGCGCGTCGCGAAATCAAGAGCTATCGTCAGTTGCCGGTGAACTTCTATCAGGTGCAGACGAAGTTCCGTGACGAAATCCGTCCGCGTTTCGGCGTGATGCGCGGTCGCGAATTCATCATGAAGGACGCCTACTCCTTCGACAAGGATCGTGCCGGCCTGCAAGCGTCTTACCAGAAGATGTTCGACGCCTACGTGCGCATCTTTACCCGCCTGGGTCTGGAATTCCGCGCTGTGGTGGCAGACAACGGCTCCATCGGCGGCTCGGGCTCGCACGAGTTCCACGTGATCGCCGAGACGGGTGAAGACGCCATCGCCTACTGCCCGACGTCGGACTATGCCGCGAACGTCGAGATGGCCGAAGCGCTGCCCCCGCAGGGCGAGCGCGCCGCGCCTGCCGAAGCCATGACCAAGACGGCAACGCCGGGCAAGGCAAAGTGCGAGGCAGTGGCCGAACTGCTCTCGATCCCCCTGCAACGCACGGTCAAGTCGATCGTGCTCGCCACGGACAGCGATGCGGGCACCACCGTCTGGCTGCTGTTGCTGCGCGGCGATCACGAACTCAACGAAATCAAGGCAAGCAAGGTGCCGGGTCTGTCTGATCTGCGTTTTGCCACCGAAGCCGAAATCGTCGAATGGTTCGGCACGCCGCCGGGCTACCTCGGGCCGATCGGCACGAAGAAGCCGGTGAAGCTTGTGGTCGACCGCAGCGTTGCGCACATGAGCGATTTCGTCGTGGGCGCGAACGAGAAGGACTTCCATATCACGGGCGTGAACTGGGGCCGCGATCTGCCGGAACCGGAAATCGTGGCCGATCTGCGCAACATCGTGCCGGGCGACGCTTCGCCGGACGGCAAGGGTGAGATCGCGCTGTGCCGCGGTATCGAAGTCGGTCACGTGTTCCAACTGGGCACGAAGTATTCCGACGCCATGAATGCCACGTTCCTCGACGAAACGGGCAAGCCCGCGCCGATGGAGATGGGTTGCTACGGCATCGGTATTACGCGCATTCTCGGGGCGGCCATCGAACAGAACTTCGACGAGCGCGGCATCATCTGGCCGGAATCGATCGCACCGTTCGAAGTGGTGCTGTGCCCGATGGGCTACGACCGCAGCGAGGCCGTGCGTGCGGCCGCCGACAAGCTGTACGAAGATCTGCTGGCCGCCGGTATCGACGTGATTCTGGACGACCGTGGCGAGCGTCCTGGCGTGATGTTTGCCGACTGGGAACTGATCGGTGTGCCGCACCGCGTGGTGATCGGTGACCGTGGCCTGAAGGAAGGCAAGATCGAGTATCAGGGCCGTCGCGACACGGAAGCCCAGCTCCTCGATGCGGCAACCGTCGCGGAAGTCGTGACCGGCAAGGTGCGTGCCGCCAAGGGTGTTTGAGCGACGCGGCATGACGTCACGCTAATGCTTAATGCCTAATGCGCGATGCCTGAGGCTAATTGCATCAGGCACGTTGGCGACGGCGTCTTCCCCGCCGGCTCGGAACGGCATCACCTGACGGCAGTCGCGTAGGCGGCTGCCGTTTTTTTCGCCCGTTGCCCCTGAACCTTTGAAGTTTCTGACCACTCGGAAAGCGTCGTTCGTATGGAATACACGTTCGCGTCGGCCACCGTGCTGCTGCTGCTCATCACCGATCCGTTCGGTAACATCCCCATTTTCGTAAACGCACTGAAGAACGTGCCGGCCGCCCGACGGCCGCGGGTGATCGTGCGAGAAGTGTTGATTGCGTTTGCGATCCTGCTGATTTTCATGCTGGTCGGCGAGCGCTTTTTGCGCATGATGAGTCTCACCGACCTGTCGCTGCAACTGGCAGGCGGGATCGTGCTGTTCCTCATCGCACTGCGCATGATCTTTCCGCGCCCGGACAGCGGCAGCTTGCCGGATGCCGGTGAACCGCTCATCGTGCCGCTCGCGATTCCGGCATTGGCGGGCCCGTCGGCGCTCGCGACCGTCATGCTGCTCGTGTCGCAGCAACCGGGCCGCATGCTCGAGTGGATCACCGCGCTGAGTGTGACGATGCTCGTGTGTGCGGTCGTGCTGCTGCTGGCCGATCGCATCGAGCGCTGGTTAGGGTCGCGAGTGGTGGCGGCGTTCGAGCGGCTGATGGGGCTGATTCTGGTCGCGATTTCGGTCGAGATGATCCTCAAAGGCGTGAAGGTGTTCGTCCACCAGTTCTGATCGGATGTCTCGCTAACGGCCGTTTTCGCGCCCGCCGGCGAGTGCAGGGGCGCGAAGCAACACGCGCCCAAAAGAAAAGGGACCTGAGGAAGGTCCCTTTCTGTGCCTGACGGGCGCAGATGCCGCGCCGGCCATCGCTCGGAAATCAGCGCGGCGTCGTCAGCGCGCGAATCGCCGGCAGATTGCGCCAGTAGCCCTTGGCGTCCATGCCGCAGCCGAAGACATAGCGATCAGGCACGGTGAAGCCGCAGAAATCCGGATGCGAGGGCTTTTCCTTGGTCAACAGCTTCTCGCACAGCACGGCGCTGTAGAACTTCGATGCACCCATCTCCAGAATGCGGTCGCGAATGGCCGCCATGGTGGCGCCTTCGTCGAGGATGTCGTCGAGCACGAGCACGACGCGGTCGCGGACGGAGTCGCGCGGCGCCACGCGCCACTGCATTGCACCGCCGGTGGTCGTGTTGTTGTAGCGCGAGAGATGGATGTAGTCGAACTCGAGCGGGAAGTCGAGACGCGGCAACAGCATGCCGGTGAAGACGGCGGCGCCGCCCATGACCGACAGCACCATCGGAAAGTCGTCGCCAACGGCTGCCTTGATGGCCTTGGCCATCGTGTCGACGGAGCGGTTGACCTCGTCGGCGGAGACGATTTCTTCGGAATTACGGAATACTTCGAGGGCTTCTTCGCGGTTCATATGGGGCGACCCTGTGGAACGGTGTTGCGGGTGATTCGCTAATTGCGGCCCGGAGTATATCGGGAAAACGCAGCGCAGACTTCCCGAGCGTAATCCCTGCCGCCAGTGCGCGACCGGATGAGACCTGATCAGCGCATGCCGGGCATCATGCCCTTCATGCTGCGCATCATCTTCATCATGCCACCGCCTTTGAGTTTCTTCATCATGGTGCGCATCTGATCGTACTGATTGAGCATACGGTTGACTTCCTGCACCTGAACGCCCGCGCCGGCAGCAATGCGGCGCTTGCGGCTCGCCTTGATCAGCTCGGGCTTGGCACGCTCGGCGGGCGTCATCGAATTGATGATGCCCTCCATGCGTCGCACCTGCTTTTCGGCCTGATCCATGTTGGTCTGGCTCGCGGCCGCCTGAAACTGCGCCGGCAGCTTGTCCATGAGCGACGAGAGGCCGCCCATCTTCTTCATCTGGCCGATTTGCGCCTTGAAGTCGTTCAGATCGAAGTCGCCGCCTTTCTTGACCTTGTCCGCGAGTTTCTGGGCGGCCTGGACGTCGACGCCACGTTGCGCTTCCTCGACGAGGGCGAGAATGTCGCCCATGCCGAGAATCCGGTTGGCCATGCGGTCCGGATGGAAGACTTCGAGGCCGTCGAGCTTTTCGCCCACGCCCACGAACTTGATCGGCTTGCCCGTAATGTGGCGCACGGACAGCGCGGCGCCGCCGCGCGAGTCGCCGTCGAGCTTGGTGAGCACCACGCCGGTGAGCGGCAGCGCGTCGTTGAAGGCGCGGGCGGTGTTCACGGCGTCCTGACCGAGCATGGCGTCGACGACGAAAAGCGTTTCGATCGGTTTCAGTTCGGCATGCAGGGCGCTGATTTCCTGCATCATCGCTTCGTCGATACCGAGACGGCCGGCCGTGTCCACGAGCAGCACTTCGTGGTGATGGCGACGTGCCCAGTCGACGGCTGCGCGGGCGATGTCGACCGGCTTCTGGTCAGGCTGGGACGGGAAGAAGTCGGCGTCGACCTGCTTCGTGACCGTTTCCAACTGCGCGATAGCGGCCGGACGGTAGACGTCGGTGGAAACGGTCAGGACTTTCTTCTTCTGGGCGCGCAGCAGCTTGGCGAGCTTGCCGACGGTGGTGGTCTTGCCCGCGCCCTGCAAACCGGCCATCAGAATGATGGCGGGCGGCGTGGTGGCGAGATTGAGTTCGGCGGCGCGGCCTTCGTAATCGCCGCCCATGAGCGCCGTGAGTTCGCGCTGAACCACGCCAACGAGGGCCTGGCCGGGCGAAAGGCTGGAAATGACTTCCTCGCCGAGGGCCTTTTCCTTCACCTTGGCGATGAAATCGCGCACCACCGGCAGGGCGACGTCGGCCTCGAGCAGGGCGAGGCGCACTTCGCGCAGCATTTCCTGCGTGTTGGCCTCGGTCAGCCGGGCTTCGCCGCGCAGCGTCTTGACGACTTTGGCAAGCCGCGTAGTGAGATTGTCGAGCATGAAACGTATCCTGTAAGACCAACAGCGGCCTTGTTTGCCTGTCCCCCGGCCGACTGACCGTGCGGTCAATTGGGATTCATGGCGGTGACAAGCACGGCAGCGCGCCCCTCATGGGCTGGTGTAAACTTCAAACATGACTATTTTACTGTATGCGCTGACCGCCATCCTCTACGCCGGGTTGGCGGTTTGTTCGTGGCAGGGATACCGGCGCGACGCCGCGCTCGCTCTCGCGGGCGGCCAGGTCGCGCCTGCCCCTGTCACGGGCACGCCCTCGCGCTGGCCGATGCAGCTCTCGCTGTTCGCGGCGCTCTTGCTGCACGGGGTGCTGCTGCATCAGACCATCTTCCGCGCAGACAGCATGCACTTCGGTTTTGCGTACATGCTTTCGGCCATGTTGTGGCTCTCGGTCGGCATCTACTGGATCGAGAGTTTCTTCTTTCCGCTCGACAGCCTGCGACTGATGGTCACACCCGTGGCCGCCGTCGCGTGCCTGTTGCCGATGATCTTCCCGGACGTGCGGATTCTCGGCTTTGCGGCGGATCCGATTTTCAAGGCGCACTTCATCATCGCGAACATGGCCTATGGGCTGTTCGCGCTGGCGGCGCTGCATGCGTTGCTGATGCTCTATGCCGAGCGACAACTGCACCCGTCACGTGGCCTCGAGGCGACCGGCTGGCTGTCTCGCTGGCTCGAGACCCTGCCGCCGCTGCTCACGATGGAGAAGCTGTTGTTCCGCCTGATCGGCGCGGGGTTCGTCCTGCTCACACTGACGTTGATTTCGGGCGTGATGTTCTCCGAGGCGCTGTTCGGGCGCGCGGTGCGCATCGATCACAAAACCGTGTTCGCGGTGGTGTCGTGGCTGATGTTCGGCGCGGTGCTGCTCGGGCGGCATTTTTACGGGTGGCGCGGCAAGGTCGCGCTGCGTTGGGTTCTGGCGTCGTTCGTGGCGCTGTTGCTGGCGTATGTCGGTTCTCGCTTCGTGCTTGAGGTGGTGCTGCATCGCATGACGGAGACTTGAAGCGCGATGCGCAATATCCTGCTGTTACTGTTGCTCTTGATTGCCGGGACGTGGTGGATGCGTCACAACGAACGCAAGCGCAATGCCGGGCGTCCCGGGCAGAACGAACGCATGCGTACGCCACCGGGCGGGGAGGGGCGCACGAGCGCGCGTCAGTCGTTGCCGCCCGCGGAGCGCATGGTGCGTTGCAGCGAGTGCGATACCTATCTTCCCGAAAGTGAGTCGCTGGCCGGCGCCGGCGGCACGCACTTTTGCAGTGCCGCGCATCGCGACGCTTACCTGACGCGCGAACACCGCGTCTGAGCCTGGCTGCGCGAACCGCTCGCGCAGCGTTTCCGTCACATGGCGCTGCGCCTCGCATTGCCGCCATCTTCTGTCTGTCATTGTGCGATATCAGCCGACGCCCATTCGGATGCGGCGGCTTGCGCATGCGTGTCGCATGCACTAAAACACAGTAACTGACCCCGTCCATAACAGCCATAACGAAGGGGCGCGACGACAGGAGGGCGCAATATGCTAATGCGCAAACGGATGTATTTCCTTCTTCCCGATCTGGCGAGTGCCCAGCGCACGATGAGCGACTTGTTGCTCGCCCGGATCGAGGAGCGTCACATCCACTTCATGGCACGTGACGAAATGGACCTGGAGGGACTGCACGAGGCTAACCTCCTACAGACTTCCGATATCGTGCACGGCGCAGAAGCCGGACTCGTGATCGGTGGCTTCTGTGGGCTGGCAGTCGGTGCAGTCGCCGCGTTTTTCCCCATCGTGGGCACGCGTCCCCAGTGGGAACTGATGATTGTGACGGCCCCGCTCGGTGCGCTTTTCGGCGCGTGGGTGTCGAGCATGATCGGGGTTTCCGTGCCGAATTCGCGGCTCAAGGCATTTCGTGAGCCGATGGAGCGCGGCATGATCCTGCTCATGGTCGACGTGCGCGAGAGCCGCGTGGACGAGATTCGCGACATGCTCAAGGAGCATCACCCCGAGGCGCACATGGAGGGTGTCGAGGCAGCGATTCCGGCGTTCCCGTGATTGGGAGCGACGTCGGAGTCGAGGCAGGAAGCGAAACAGGAAGCGAGGCAGAAAGCGAAGCGAGGGAGATGCGCGAGACGCGGCAAGCGCAGTGCAAAAGTGTACACGACGGTGTATGCGACGGCGTCCACCAACGTGTTTTACCGGCCGGCAACGGCCATTGGCGTCGCCCCTGTGAGCGGCGCGGGATGGTGTGCGTGTCTTGCAGGCGATGCCGGACACGAGCGCAGCGCCATCCCCGGGCGTGGACACGCCCACGGAAGCCTCTCGGCCCGGTTTGGCGAGAGGCTTCTTCTTTGGGAATTCCCCTTTTATTTTTTGACTTGTTTCAGACGATGCCCCGCGTGACACTGGCCCGATGGCCCCGTGCCGAACGGATCTCACCCCGCGTCGGTTACCGGCGGGGTCACGCCAAGTGGGCTACAATGCCACCCCTCGCTCTACGGGAGTTCGCTGTGCCCGTCATGCTCCAGTCATCTGCATCCCCTAACGTTGCGCACCGACCGAAAGACCGTTCCGCTGAGTCGGCTGAGTCGGCTGAGTCGACTGAGTCGGCTTTGCGGCGAGGTGACGCGTGAACGCGCCGGACAAGCTGCCGGTCTTCACGCTCGACGCCGAAGGCTGGGTCCGGCAAGCCGAGCGCCTGCCGTCGCCGAATTTCGACGGACGTCCGCAGAACATGCCCATCGGCTTGCTCGTGGTGCACAACATTTCGCTGCCACCCGGGCAATTCGGCGGCGACGAAATTCCTGCGTTCTTCCAGAACCGGCTCGATCACGATGCGCATCCGTTCTTCGACGAGATTCGTGGCGTGCACGTCTCGTCGCACTTTCTGGTGCGGCGCGATGGTGCGTTGCAACAGTTCGTGTCGTGCGATGCGCGGGCGTGGCACGCCGGGGCGTCGTCGTTCGAAGGGCGCACGCGTTGCAATGATTTTTCCATTGGCGTTGAACTGGAAGGTACCGACGACCTGCCTTTTACCGCCGAGCAGTACGTAACGCTGGCGGCGCTCACCCGCGTTTTGCGCGAGCGTTATCCGATTCAAGCCGTGGCCGGGCATGCCGATATAGCACCTGGCCGCAAGACGGATCCGGGGCCGCATTTCGAATGGCAGCGGTTGCGTCGAATGGCGGCGTTGGCGCCGGAGGCGTTGCCGTTCCAGCCGAACGATTAACCCTCACCCGGGGGCAGGTTTTGCTTGACACGAAGACGGCGCGGGCCTTCCCGGGACACAAATTTTTGATTTTGCGGAGTGCGTCATCTCCACTATACTTAGTGCCAATCCGGTCGCTGACCACTACATATAGTGGTCGGTGACGGGAAGCAGGATCCATCAATACCGTGCTTGCCCCGCGGCGTTTTATGGGGCGGTACAGCAGCAAAGCCGTGCAGCGGACACCTCGAACCCTTGGCCGTCCGTCGGTCGTGCGGTGTTCAGCACTTCGCTCCATCGGCGCCCCCAGGGCGCATTTTTGCCGACTTGGTACTTCGTATTAGCTGGTGGAAGTGCGCTAACAGCACCATCTCATTGGAACGGGAGTTTTTACATGCAGACTAACGAAAACCTCACCCGCCCGAACCCGACGCCCGCCACGAACGCTGGCAGCGGCACGGGTGCGTCGGCGCCCCAGACGACGGGCGCATTCGAGCCGGCAACCAACGCCGACTTCAAAGTGATTCGACGCAACGGCGCGGTGGTGGGTTTCGAGCCGTCGAAGATCGCGATCGCCGTGACCAAGGCGTTCCTTGCCGTGAACGGCGGTCAGGGTGCGGCTTCGGCGCGCGTACGCGAACTCGTGGAACAGTTGACGCAGAACGTCGTGCGCGCGCTGGTGCGCAGCCGTCCGAACGGCGGCACGTTCCACATCGAAGACATTCAGGATCAGGTCGAACTCGCTCTCATGCGCGAAGGCGAGCACAACGTGGCGCGCGCTTACGTGCTGTACCGCGAGAAGCGTTCGCAAGAGCGTGCGAGCGCGGGCGAGACCACGCAAGAGGCGGCAACGCCCGACACCCCGGTGCTGCATGTCACCGACAACGGTGTGACGCGCCCGCTCGACATGGCGGCGCTGCGTAACGTGGTGAAGGCGGCTTGCGAAAACCTCGGCAGTGAAGTCACCGCCGAGCCGATCCTGACCGAAACCATCAAGAACCTGTACGACGGCGTGCCGCTGTCGCAGGTCTACGATTCGGCGATCCTCGCCTCGCGTACCCTCATCGAGAAGGAACCGGCTTACAGCCAGGTCACCGCGCGTATCCTGATGCACACGATCCGTCGCGAGATTCTTGGCGAAGAGGTGCCGCAGGCCGAAATGGCCGCGCGTTACATCGAGTACTTCCCGCGCTTCATCAAGCAAGGCGTCGACGCCGAACTGCTCGACGAGCAACTGCTCTCGTACGACCTGGGCAAGCTGGCTGCCGCGCTCGACGCGAACCGCGATCTGCAATTCAACTACCTTGGCCTGCAGACGCTGTACGACCGCTACTTCCTGCACATCGAAAACCATCGCATCGAAATGCCGCAGGCATTCTATATGCGTGTGGCGATGGGGCTGGCCCTGAACGAAGTCGAGCGCGAAGCGCGTGCGATCGAGTTCTACCAGATCCTGTCGAGCTTCGACTTCATGAGCTCCACGCCGACGCTGTTCAACTCGGGCACGCGTCGCTCGCAGCTCTCGTCGTGCTACCTGACGACCGTCTCGGACGATCTGGAAGGCATTTACGAAGCGCTCAAGGAAAACGCGCTGCTCTCGAAGTTCGCCGGCGGCCTGGGCAACGACTGGACGCAGGTTCGCGCACTCGGCTCGCACATCAAGGGCACGAACGGCAAGAGCCAGGGCGTGGTCCCGTTCCTGAAGGTAGTCAACGACACGGCCGTGGCCGTGAACCAGGGTGGCAAGCGCAAGGGCGCGGTCTGCGCCTATCTGGAAACGTGGCACCTGGATATCGAAGAATTCCTGGAACTGCGCAAGAATACGGGTGACGATCGTCGCCGCACGCACGACATGAACACGGCGAACTGGATTCCCGATCTGTTCATGAAGCGCGTGATGGAAGGCGGTGAATGGACGCTGTTCTCGCCGTCGACCTGCCCGGATCTGCACGACAAGTTCGGCAAGGCGTTCGAGCAGGCCTACACGGCCTACGAAGAGAAGGCCGCGCGCGGCGAAATCAAGCTGTTCAAGAAGGTGCCGGCGCAAGCGTTGTGGCGCAAGATGCTGGGCATGCTGTTCGAGACCGGCCATCCGTGGATCACGTTCAAGGATCCGTGCAACATCCGCTCGCCGCAGCAACACGTTGGCGTGGTGCACTCGTCGAACCTGTGCACGGAAATCACGCTCAATACGAGCGATACGGAAATCGCCGTGTGTAACCTCGGCTCGGTGAACCTCGTGGCTCACCTGAAGCAGACGGCCAACGGCTACGAGCTGGATCACGAGAAGCTGCAACGCACCATCCGTGTGGCGATGCGCATGCTCGACAACGTCATCGACATCAATTACTACGCGGTGGCGAAGGCGCGCAATTCGAACCTGCATCACCGTCCGGTGGGCCTGGGCATCATGGGCTTCCAGGACTGCCTGCACCTGCTGCGCACGCCGTACGCGTCGAACGCCGCCGTCGAGTTCGCCGACCGTTCGATGGAAGCGGTTTGCTACTACGCTTACTGGGCGTCGACCGAGCTGGCAAAGGAACGTGGTCAGTACTCGTCGTACAAGGGCTCGCTGTGGGATCGTGGCATCCTGCCGCAAGACTCGCTCAAGCTGCTCATGGAAGAGCGCGGCGGTTACGTCGACGTCGACCTGTCGAGCACGCTCGACTGGGACAGCCTGCGCAAGCACATCGCCTCGCACGGTATGCGCAACTCGAACTGCGTGGCGATCGCCCCGACGGCGACCATCTCGAACATCATCGGCGTCTCGGCCTGTATCGAGCCGACGTTCCAGAACCTGTATGTGAAGTCGAACCTGTCGGGCGAATTCACGGTGGTCAACGAGTATCTGGTGCGTGACCTGAAGGCCCGCGGTCTGTGGGACGAAGTGATGGTCGCCGATCTGAAGTATTTCGACGGTTCGCTTGCCCGCATCGACCGCGTGCCGGCCGATCTGCGCGAGATTTACGCCACGGCGTTCGAAGTTGAGCCGAAGTGGCTGGTCGAGGCAGCGTCGCGTCGTCAGAAGTGGATCGATCAGGCGCAGTCGCTCAATATCTATATGGCGGGCGCCTCGGGCAAGAAGCTCGACGAGACGTACAAGCTGGCCTGGACGCGTGCGCTGAAGACCACGTACTACCTCCGTACGATGGCGGCCACGCACGTCGAGAAGTCGACGGTGAGCCATGGTGCGCTCAACGCGGTGCCGAGCTCGGGTGGTGTGTCGGGCGGCTTCTCCGCCGAACCGACCTCGCCGCTGGCCCAGCCGATGCCGGAAGCCGAAGGCGCGGTCTGCACGATGCGTCCGGGCGACCCGGGCTTCGAAGAGTGCGAGGCTTGCCAGTAAGCCGGGTGTGATGCGTGCCGCATTCGACATGCGGCGCGCCATCGAAAAACCCCGCCGGCCCGAAAGGACGGCGGGGTTTTGCTTTGCATGGACACTCGGATTGGATTCCTGTGGGGCCTGGGCGGCCCGTGGATCCTGCGGGATTCCGGCCGGATGAGGTCAGGCCGGGCCACGCCAGATCACGCCGGGTCACGCCAAGTCGATTCGCATCGACAGATCCAGCGTCTGGCCGTGACCGAGCACGACGTGATCGTTGTCGAACTCCCCGACTCGATGCGTGGACGGTTCCAGGCAGAGGTAGGGGCGTCCGGCGGGGGAGTGCAGCACGAGCCACGTTGCGTCGTCGCTGCGCACCGTGGCGGCGCGCAGGCCGCCGGCATAGTCGATGCGCGCTTCGAAGCGACCCGACTCGGCAGGCACTTCGGCAAACCAGGTCGAGCGTCCGCCCGTATCGAGGCCGCCACCGACCGACACCACCTCCATCGGCCCCACGTGCACGCGTTGCTCGCTGGGCCAGCGAATCTCCTCCGAAGGGGAGCGCCAGAGCGCCTCGGACTCGAAGGTCAGGCGCGCGCCCGCGGGCCAGCGGAAGTACGGATGCAGGCCGAGCCCGGCGGGCATCTCCTGCGTCGAGAGATTCGTCAGCGAGAGCTGCATGTCGACGCCATGCTCGTCGAGCGTGACCGACAGATACGCCTGATAGTGCCAGGGCCACGCCGGCTGTGCGGGACAGTCGAGTTGCAGCACGCAGCAATGCGGGCTTTCGTCGACGACCTCCCATTCGCGCCGCAGCCCCCAGCCGTGCAGCGAACTGGATGCGACCGGCGCTTCGTGAACGGCGATCGTGCGCCCGCGCCAGTGCAGCGTGTCGTCGCGCAACATATTGGTATACGGCAGCATGGGAAACGCACCGGCCTTCGGCCATTCGTCGGAGGAAAATGGCGCATCGCCAAGCGGCACGAGGTAGTCGAACAGGTCGCCGCGCGTGTCGCGTCGCGCGAGTCGCGAGAGGCGAGCGCCACAACCGGGCTGCACCTCGGCGATCAGGGCGCCTCTGGCGAGACGAACCGGTTTGCCGGGCGTGAGGGTGGATGGGGTGAGCGGTGGCGAATCCGGTTGGCCAGCCCGGTGCTGTGCGCCTTCGGCGCCTGTGGATGTCATCGTCGGTATCTCCTTCATCGGCGTCGAGAGATGGTGAGGTGGCGCGGGCCGGAATCTGTCGCTGCGGTCTCGCGTCGTGACGCCTGCCGCACAGCATACGCCAATGCGAGGGCGTGTCATTTTGATGCAGTGCAAACGCTGTCGCGCGCGGCGGTTTCATGGCAAGATGCCGATCCCGCAAGGCTGGAGGCCCGCCCCATGCGGAATACTCGAAAACACTAGGTATTGTGGTGGTGGCATAACCCACCACAATATATGGTGTCGACGGGGTGGAATGAGTGACAGTATTGTGCTAAATTGGAGTCATTCGATCGACGTCGGGAGGTCATGATGTTGCAAGACAACGGTTGCAGCTCCCACACCGGCGTCATCGGTCAAATTAGCGCGAAAGCGAATCTGCTTTACCCCCAACACCAAGCGTTACCTTCAGCGGATTTTTCGTCGTCATCGTCAAGTTGACGGCTGCACTATCGGCAATTTTTTCGTCGGCCCTTCGTCACCGAACGGCTGATCTGTCAATTCGGCGATGCGCGTCTCGCGGCGTGTATTGCATCAACCTGAACGGACCGAGACCCTATGCTTAACTGGGAAGAAGACACCACCACCGCCAAGCCCGCTGCTCCCGCCGCACCGGTGACGCCGGCTGCGCCTGCTTCGAACATTCTGGGCACGCAAGACGACACACCGCACACGATCGCCTCGCAGTCGACGCGCCGCGTGAGCGCCTCGGACAAGCGCGTGATCAACGGCACGACGGACGTGAACCAGCTGGTGCCGTTCAAGTACAAGTGGGCATGGGAAAAGTATCTGGCCGGTTGCGCCAACCACTGGATGCCGCAGGAAATCAACATGTCGCGCGACATCGCCCTGTGGAAAGACCCGAACGGCCTGACCGAAGACGAGCGCCGCATCATCAAGCGTAACCTCGGCTTCTTCGTGACGGCAGACTCGCTCGCCGCCAACAACATCGTGCTGGGCACGTACCGCCACATCACCGCGCCCGAGTGCCGCCAGTTCCTGCTGCGTCAGGCGTTCGAAGAGGCGATCCACACGCACGCATATCAGTACATCGTCGAGAGCCTCGGGCTGGACGAAGCCGAGATCTTCAACGCGTATCACGAAGTGGCGTCGATTCGCGACAAGGACGAATTCCTGCTGCCGTTCATCGAAGTGGTCGCCGATCCGTCGTTCAAGACGGGGACGCAGGAAGCCGACCAGAAGCTGCTGCGTTCGCTGATCGTGTTTGCCTGCATCATGGAAGGTCTGTTCTTCTACGTGGGCTTCACGCAGATTCTGGCGCTGGGTCGTCAGAACAAGATGACCGGTGCTGCGGAGCAATATCAGTACATCCTGCGCGACGAGTCGATGCACTGCAACTTCGGCATCGACCTGATCAACCAGGTGAAGCTGGAAAACCCGAACCTCTGGACGCCGGAGTTCCGCGAAGAGATTCGCGAGCTGTTCAAGAAGGCCGTCGAGCTTGAGTATCGCTATGCTGAAGACACGATGCCGCGCGGCGTGCTGGGTCTGAACGCGGGCATGTTCAAGAGCTATCTGCGCTTCATCGCGAATCGTCGTTGCGCGCAAATCGGTCTCGAAGCGCTCTACCCGAACGAAGAAAATCCGTTCCCGTGGATGAGCGAGATGATCGACTTGAAGAAGGAACGCAACTTCTTCGAAACGCGAGTGATCGAGTACCAGACCGGTGGCGCGCTGAGCTGGGACTAAGTGTTGACCCGGTGTTCGCTCACGTGCGAGTGAGCACCGAACGAAAAATGGATGTGTCGCGCAACGCGAGCATCCATGCGGGTTTCAAGAGGGTGGTGTGTGCGTGCGTTGCACGCGCGACTGACGCAATGAGCAGTCGAAGATGTGGCGCGAGTCACGCACATCATCCTCACTCGCACGTTGAAGTTGCCTCTCGACAAACGCATCGCGCGCATCGACATGCGAGTGTGATGTGCATCAAATACAACAGATTGACTTCTTCGTTACGATTGATGTGCGCTTTTTTACGCACAAAGTATTAACATCGCATCACAAAAGAATTATTATTCGCTCAAATAAATTGCAGTCTCGATGAACACACGAAAGCACTCACTGCTTTCCTCCCGCGACAGAGAGCTGGTAGTTACGGAGCGTAAAAACCTTGGTGCATAGCAAGCAGTATCGCTTATCCGCTATCGCAAACTCCTCCATCCCGATGACGGGACAGGCAAGCTACCCCCCGAAGAATCTGGCGAACTCCCTTTCTCAAGACAATCGAATTGCTGGCGGCAATGTCGCCGGCAATTTTTTTGCGCGCGTGACCACACACGGTCCGCGTCATGCGCGCAGCGCCGAATTCATTAGCGTAAGCCGTCGAAGTCCGATGCGTACGCCGATGAATAGCCCGCTCGCCGGCGGTTCCCGCACGGTGGTCGGGTTTCCTTCTCAGGTAGTTTCGTTTGAGTGATCTTTCACGTTAAGGAGTAATGTGATGGCTACTACTGCTAAGAAAAAACCCGCAGCAAAGAAGGCTGTTGCCAAGAAGCCGGTAGCGAAGAAGGCTGCTGCTGCCAAGAAGCCTGTCGCCAAGAAGGCTGTTGCCGCTAAGAAGCCGGCAGCGAAGAAGGCCGTTGCCGCCAAGAAGCCGGCAGCCAAGAAGGTCGCCGCCAAGAAGCCGGCAGCCAAGAAGGTTGCAGTGAAGAAGGTTGCCGCCAAGAAGCCGGTCGCCAAGAAGGCAGCAGTGAAGAAGGTCGCCGCCAAGAAGCCGGTCGCGAAGAAGGCAGCAGCGAAGAAGGTTGTCGCCAAGAAGCCGGCCGCCAAGAAGGCCGTCGCCAAGAAGGCAGCTGCCAAGAAGCCGGCCGCCAAGAAGGCTGTCGCTGCCAAGAAGCCTGCTGCGAAGAAGGCCGCTGCCAAGCCTGCTGCGAAGAAGGCTGCTGCGAAGAAGCCGGCCGCCAAGAAGGCTGCCGCCAAGCCTGCTGCGAAGCCTGCCGCTGCGAAGAAGCCTGCTGCCAAGAAGCCGGCCGCGAAGAAGGTTGCCGCCAAGCCTGCTGCTGCTCCCGCAGCACCGGCCGCTGCACCCGCAGCTGCAAAGACGACGCTGAACCCGGCAGCGGCATGGCCGTTCCCGACCGGCAGCCGTCCGTAATTCGAGTGCCGATGCAGGAACCAAGGCACTTAGGTGTCTTTTGATCGAGTAGGCCTACTCGATCCGAAACCCGCTGTGATGAGCGATCGTCACAGCGGGTTTTTTCATGCGGAAACGAAAACGGGCGGCCGAAGCCGCCCGCGATGTCGGGACATCGACGCAGGTCAGTGCGTCACACGTGTCACGCCACCGCTCGAGAGCAGACGCACGCGCTGCCCCGGCTGAAATGCCTCGTCGGCATCTTGCGTAATGGCCCGCAACTCGCCGTTGTCGAGGCGCACGGTGATTTCCAGCCCGGCCTTCTTGCTCATGCGGCTCTCGATCGCCTGACCCGCCACTGCACCGAGCAGACCGCCGACGATACCCGTCGCAATCGAGCCGCGGCCGCCGCCGATGGCGCTACCACCGATAGCGCCCAGCGCACCGCCACCGGCAATGCCGAGAATGCCCGGGTCGCCGTTGCTGCTGTCGATCGTGACCGGACGCACCGATTCGACCGTGCCCATACGCACGACCTGTTCGCGTTGTGCCTGACGGCTGCTGTAGACGCTTGCCGAGTTGCTCGGACCGAACGCCGTGCAGGCGGACAGCGAGAGCGACGCGGCGGCGGCGATGAGAATGAGCGGTGTGGTGAGTCGTGCCATCGTTGTGCCTTTCCTTAAATCATTCGAAGCGGTGGCCGAACGCTTCTTCATATTGCGCTTCGATTTCCGAGCGCGTGGGTGCATAGGTCTGCGGGCCCTGCTCGGCGATCTTGAGCGAACCCATCAGGCTGGCCAGGCGGCCAGTGGTCGGCCAGTCGAGGCCCTTCTCGATGCCATAGAGCAAACCGCCACGGAATGCGTCGCCGCACCCGGTGGGGTCGACGACACGCTTGGCGGTCACGGCAGGAATGTCGTGTTGCTTGCCGCCGGCGAAGATCTGGGCCCCGTGTTCTCCGCGCGTGACGACAAGTGCCTCGACACGCGACTGAAGGTCTTCCATCGACAGTCCGGTCTTCGTGCTGAGGAGCTTGGCTTCGTAGTCGTTGACCGCAAGATACGTTGCGAGTTCCACCATGCGACGCAGTGCCTCGGGCGTGAGCAACGGCAGGCCCTGACCCGGATCGAAGACGAAGGGCACGCCGGCTTCTGCGAAACCTTCGGCGTGGGTGAGCATGGCATCCGGGGCGTCCGGGGCGACGATGCCGAGCGTGGCGCCCTTGGCATCGGCCACGCGGTTGCGCGCCGAGAACATCATCGCGCCGGGGTGGAAGGCGGTGATCTGGTTATTGTCCAGATCGGTCGTGATCATCGCATTGGCCGTCATGCTGTCCGTGACCGTGCGCACGAATTCCGTCGTCATGCCGAGCGACTGGAATCGCTCCAGGTATGCCGCGCCATCTTCGCCGACCGTGGCCATGACGACGGGCGTGCCGCCGAGCAGTTTCAGGCTGTAGCCGATATTGCCGGCGCAACCGCCGAAGTTGCGGCGCATTGTCGGCACGAGGAAGCTGACGTTCAGGATGTGCACCTGATCAGGCAGGATATGTTCGCCGAAGCGCCCTTCGAACGTCATGATGTTGTCGTAGGCCAGCGAGCCGCAGATCACGGTAGTCACGGGAATTTCCTTGCGAAAAGTAAGCGGGGGAAGAGCCAACGGAGGATCGCCGACGGTGATGACCGGTCATGCTGTCCTGCGCCGCTGGACAAAAAACGAGCCGGTGCGTGTCGTGCATCGGCGCGGGAATTACGGGCCTGCGAATGCTGGCGTTTGCGCGATCCGACGGATGCCGCGCAGGCAGCATGCGTCAGACCGCAGCAGCGCGTGATCGCATCACGCGCTCGCGAAATTACGAGAGCGCGGCAAGCGCGGCGTCGTAATTCGGCTCGTTCTTGATTTCCGGCACCAGCTCGGCGTGCACGACACGATTGTCGGCATCGAGCACGACCACGGCACGTGCGGCCACACCGGCGAGCGGGCCGGTCTTGATCTCGACGCCATAGTGATTGAGGAACTCGCGGCCGCGCATCGTCGAGAGCGTGACGACATTGTTCAGACCTTCCGTGGCGCAGAAGCGGCTCATGGCGAACGGCAGGTCGGCCGAGATCACGAGCACCACGGTGTTCTCCAGCTTGCCCGCGGCTTCGTTGAATTTGCGGGTCGACGTGGCGCACGTCGGCGTGTCGAGGCTCGGCACGATATTGAGGACCTTGCGCTTTCCTGCGAAGTCATCGAGCGTGACGTCCTGCAACTTGGCGTTGACCAGCTTCAGTGCCGGTGCGGTCTGACCCTTCTGCGGGAACTGACCGCCGACTTCGATGGGGTTGCCCCCGAGCGTGACTTGGGACATCTATCTCTCCTAGGTTGAGTGCAACAGCGCTATCAGGGATAGAACGCGAGCACCCGGTAATTACTGGCTAGCGCTGCCTGCGCCGACAATCGTAACCGAATCGTGCGTTCGCTGCGTGGTGCCAGACCCGCTTCGCGCATGCTTGCTCCGGTGACGTATTCATTCGCTGAAAAAACGCGACGCACCACGGGCTTGCCGTCGAGGTCCGAGAGCGTGAGTTCGAGCGATGGCCACGCCAGCGCGTAGTCGGCCTGATTGCGCACGAAGACGGTCAGCGTCATCGGGACCGCGTCGGTGGGGGCAGGCGCGTCGGACGCGGCCACCGCGTCACTGGCCGTTGCCTCGACGGCGGACGCCGCCGCGTCATCGCCATCCACCGCTCCCCCCGATCCCGCGGTGTCGGTCACGAGCGTCACGCTCGAAATCTGGATCTGATCGGGCACACGCGGTAAGCCGATCATCACATGCAGGGGCTTGCCGATCGCGGCGAACACGCCACGCAACGCGGGGACGCGATCCACGAGCGCGGCGCGCTCGATCCACGCCCACTGACCGAGCAGACCGACGACGGCGAGCGCCATCAACACGCGCCAGATCGCGCGAGCGGCGCCGGGGCGCCGTTGGGCTTCACTGCGATGGGGCGATGAAGTTTCGATGCGAGACGGCGTTGCCGTCGGCGCACTCAGCACGGTGGGATCGTCGTCCACATCGTCCATATAACGGCCCGGGCCGTGCTGCATCTGCGCACGGCTCTCGTCAGGCGTGCCGAGCAGGGCGGCGATGGCCGTGGGCGTGAGCATTTCCGGGATCGGCTTGTCGCTGCCGGACGCTGACCCCGCCGCGGGAGAGGACGTTGCATTCGATGCGACGGGGGCGCTTTCGTGCGCTGCGGCGTTCGACGGCGCAGCAACGCCATGGCTTACCGGCGTTTCGTGTTCCTCGGCTGGCGGATCGCAGAGATAGGCGCGGCCGTCGAACACCTCACGGCAATGGCCGCAACGCACGAGGCCGTCGCGCAGCTTGAGCTGATCCGCGACGACGCGAAAGACCGTGTGACAGTGCGGGCAGCGGGTGGCGAGAACGCGCGAGGACTGGGTCATGGATGGAAGACTCGGGAGACTCGGCGCGCGTTGCGCTGTTTAGCCTGAGGCCTGCCCGTGCAGGCAGACCCAGCCGTCGTGAGCGCGCCAGACCGACATCTTCATATAGGGCGCGTAAGCCGCGATCACTTCGTCAGCCTGCCGTTCCAGCACGCCGGACAGTGCAAGCCGCCCGCCCGGTGCGACGCGGGACGTCAGCATCGACGCGAGCAGCTTGAGCGGATTCGACAGAATGTTCGCGACCACGATATTGAACCGGCCATCGCGCAGGTCGTCGGGCAGACCGTATTCGACCGGGGCGTGGTTGCGTTCACTGTTGTAACGGGCGGATTCCACGGCTTGCGGGTCGATGTCAATCCCGATGACCGGGTCGGCGCCGCACTTGCGCGCAAGAATTGCCAGAATGCCCGAGCCGCAACCGTAGTCGAGCAGCGACTGACCGGCCTGCACGTGCTGCTCTAGCCATTCCATGCAAAGGCGCGTGGTCGGATGGCTGCCGGTGCCGAACGCCAGGCCGGGATCGAGTTCCAGGATGAGGGCGTCGGTGTCCGGGGCGTCGTGCCATGACGGCACGACCCAGATCCGCTGGCCGATCTGCATCGGCTCGAACTGCGATTGCGTGAGCCGCACCCAGTCCTGCTCCTCCACGTCACGCAATGTGAAAGCCGGTGACTCGGCGAGGCCCAGTTCGTTGACCGCCGCCGCGAGCAACACGGCGGCGTCCTGATCTTCGCCCACCAGAGCCACCACGCGCGAGCGTTGCCACGCGGTGTCGGGCGGGGTCAGACCCGGCTCGCCGAACATCGGTTGCTCGTCGGGCGTGTCGGCGTCCGCGTCTTCCACCGAGACCGACAGAACGCCCAGATCGAGCAGGGCGTCCGACAGGGCTTCGGCCTGCGCGCGGGCAACTTCTACGACGAGTTCGCGATACATGGCGAGTGTTTCCAGCTAAATAACTTAATTACCGCCGACGGCAGACTTCTGCGCCAGCTTGTGTTCCAGATAGTGGATGCTCGTGCCGCCTTCGACGAACTTGGCGTCGAGCATCAATTCGCGGTGCAGCGGAATGTTCGTCTGGATCCCTTCGACCACGATTTCCGACAGCGCCACACGCATGCGGCGAATCGCCTGCTCACGCGTTGCACCGTAGGCGATCAGCTTGCCGATCATCGAGTCGTAGTTAGGCGGCACGAAGTAACCGTTGTAAGCGTGCGTGTCGACGCGAATGCCGGGGCCGCCCGGCATATGCCAGGCGGTGATGCGGCCCGGCGACGGCGTGAACTTGAACGGGTCTTCGGCGTTGATACGGCACTCGATGGCGTGCCCCTGGAACTGGATGTCGCGCTGGCGATAGGCGAGCTTCTCGCCAGCCGCGATGCGGATCTGTTCCTGCACGATGTCGACGCCGGTGATCATTTCCGTGACCGGATGCTCGACCTGCACGCGCGTGTTCATTTCGATGAAGTAGAACTCGCCGTTCTCGTACAGGAATTCGAACGTACCGGCCCCGAGGTAACCCATCTTCTTGCACGCGTCAGCGCAGCGGTCGCCGATGCGCTCGATCAGACGACGCGGAATCAGCGGTGCGGTCGCCTCTTCGATCACCTTCTGGTGACGACGCTGCATCGAGCAGTCGCGCTCACCCAGCCAGATGGCTTGCTTGTGCTTGTCGGCGAGGACCTGAATTTCAATATGGCGCGGGTTCTCGAGGAACTTCTCCATATAGACTTCCGGGTTGCCGAAGGCGCGGCCAGCTTCTTCGCGCGTCATGTTGACCGCGTTCACGAGCGCCGCTTCCGTGTGCACCACGCGCATGCCGCGACCACCGCCGCCACCTGCGGCCTTGATGATCACCGGATAGCCGACCTGGCGTGCAATTCGCACGATTTCCTTCGGATCTTCGGGCAACGCGCCTTCCGAGCCGGGCACGCACGGCACGCCGGTCTTGATCATGGTCTGCTTGGCCGAGACCTTGTCGCCCATCAGGCGAATGGTCTCGGGGCGCGGGCCAATGAACGTGAAGCCCGATTGCTCGACGCGCTCGGCGAAATCGGCATTCTCGGAGAGGAAACCGTAACCCGGGTGGATCGCCTGGGCGTCCGTCACTTCGGCCGCGCTGATGAGCGCAGGCATGTTCAGGTAGCTCAGCGGCGACGGGGCCGGGCCGATACAGACCGCTTCGTCGGCGAGCTTGACGTACTTCGCTTCCTTGTCGGCTTCGGAATAGACCACGACGGTCTTGATGCCCATCTCGCGGCACGCGCGCTGGATGCGCAGGGCGATTTCGCCGCGATTGGCGATGAGAATTTTTTCAAACATTATGTGCAGTCCTGCCCGAATGGGGAGAGGAGCGGGGCCGGACGCCCGATGCCGCGCAATGGCGCAAGACCGTGCGGGCGGGGCGTCCGACAACCGGCATTAGCCGATCACGAACAGCGGTTGACCGTATTCCACGGCCTGACCGTTCTCGACGAGGATTTCCTTGATCACGCCGGCCTTGTCCGACTCGATCTCGTTGAGCAGCTTCATCGCTTCGATGATGCACAGCGTCTGGCCTTCCTTGACCGAGTCGCCAACTTGCGCGAACGGATCGGCGCCCGGCGACGGGGCGCGGTAGAACGTGCCAACCATCGGCGATGTCACGATATGGCCTTGGGGCGTGGCCGGTGCTGCGGGCGCTGCGGGCGCTTGCGTGGCGGCGGGCGCTTGCGCAGCGACCTGCGGCATGGCGGCCGGCATGGCCATCTGCATCGGGGCGGCGATGACTTGCGGGGGCGCCTTGACGATACGGACCTTGCCTTCGCCTTCGGTGACTTCGAGCTCGGAAATACCCGATTCGGCCACGAGGTCGATCAACGTCTTGAGTTTGCGCAAATCCATGAAGGAAGCTCCTTGATTCTGTATCGACGCGGGCGCAACGTCCCGCGAGAGGAAATGGGGATGAGAGAGGACTACCCGCCGGCGAGTCGCCGCAGGGCAAAATCGAGTGCGTAGGTATACCCGCGCCAGCCCAGGCCACAGATGACACCTTGCGCGATATCGGAAAAATACGAGTGATGCCGGAAGGCTTCGCGCGCATGAACGTTCGAGAGGTGAACCTCGACGAACGGGATGCCTACCCCGGCCAACGCGTCGCGAATTGCCACGCTTGTGTGGGTGTAGGCCGCAGGGTTGATGACGATGAAGTCGATCGACTCGCCGCGTGCCGCCTGAATCCGGTCAACCAGTGCCCCTTCGTGATTACTTTGGAATGTCGCCACCTCGGCACCCGCCGTCTGGGCCTGCGCCACAAGGGCGGAGTCGATGTCGGCCAGCGTCGTGCGACCGTACACCTCCGGCTCGCGAGTACCGAGCAGGTTCAGGTTGGGGCCGTGTAGCACGAGAATGCGGTGAGGCATCGGCGAATCAAATTTCACGAAATTGGGCGCAATTAAACGCCAGTTGGTGGATTTTGTCCAGTGGGGCGAAAATGCAGCCCCCGCCAGTCACGTCCGGCGGGGCTTCCCGAGGCAGGGCGCTTTTCGACGTAGGGTCAGATGAGCGGCTTGAGCGCCGAGCGGACCTCGTCCGACGTAATGCGGCCCAGCTTCTCGTAGTGCATTCGCCCCTGCGGGTCGATCACGACGGTAAAAGGCAACGCACCGGCCTTGTTCCCCAGCGCGCGTGCGAGGTCGGTGCCCGCATAGCCTGCCACCAGCAACGGGTAGTCGACTTTCACCTTTTGCTCAAACGCGATCATGTTTTGCGCCGTATCGATGCCGATACCGACGAATTGAACGTTTTTGGTACCAAATTCCGTCGAGAGCGCCTGCAAATCGGGCATTTCTTCCACGCAGGGCCCGCACCACGGCGCCCAGAAATTCACGACGAGCGTCTTCCCGTTCCATTGCGATATGGCCTGATCGTTGCCTTTCAGGTCTGGCAGGCGGGTGGCGAGCAACTGGGCGACGGCGGCGTCCGACGCGTTGGGCGTCGGCTGGTTCCGGTGGCCGAGCCAGAAACCGGCCGCCAGTCCCATCAATGCCAGGATCACGAGAATAGCGATGCGTTTTGCCATGATATGTAGGGGGCGGAAGATTCGGGAATCAACGGTAAACGAAACAGGAACGTCAATTGCGAAGCATTAGTGGAGATCCGGTGGCGACTTTGCACTCATTTGGCACTGATTTAGCCGCGATCTTGCCGCCATCTCGCACAGAACCCGCTGCGAACCTGCGGCGGACCGCGACGAAATCATTGGCTGTGTTCGTGACGTGAGGCTTCGGCCTCGGCCATCAGGGCACGTAGTCCCTCAGCGTCGGTCCGGACCGGGCGACCGTTCCCGTCGGAAGCCTTGAGCGCCCCGCGCATGTCGTCCGTGCCGTAAAGGGACAGATGCACCCCGGCCGGTTCGCCGCGCTGACCGCGCTCGCGCCACAGGAAACTCAGCGTTTCGACCATGCCTCGGCCATTGAAATGACGGCTCTCCGACACTTCGTAATCAATCCCTCTATTAAGCATGTCGATCGCGACTTCCTTCGGGTTGTCGCAAAAAGCCTGCAAGTAGATGTCCGATAGCGCTGTTGCCGTGCCGTTGTATACCGCACCGGTAATGTATGGGCGATAACGCGCGAACTCCGTCATGACCGTCAGGGCGACCTGGCGCAGGTGTGCGAGCTCGTCCGGCTGCGTGTCCGAGAGGAACGTTTGCACATATTCGCGCACTTCCGCCTCGATCTGGTCGTTATCCGGCAGTAATTCGCCCGCAATTCGCGTCTCTCCGGTGACTTGTTTCGCTGCCTTGCGCTTCGCGCTCGCATAGTCGGCTCCCTCTTCGGCGATGAGGCGCGCGGCGGCCAGCGCGATCTCCTCGCGCAAGCGTTGGGCATCGGTCCAGGATTTGCGTGTCATGCGGACGATGATACCCGAAAGGCCTTGGGCTTCGCGCCGCAGGTACAATGGAACCCTCAGTTTTCGGCACTTCCATTTACTCCCATTTCCCGCACGGGCTCGACCCGTTCTCACCACGCTCCCCATCCATGCATATTCATATTCTTGGCATCTGCGGCACGTTCATGGGCGGTCTGGCAGTCCTCGCACGTCAGGCCGGTCACACCGTCACGGGTTGCGACGCCAACGTCTATCCGCCGATGAGCACACAGCTCGAGGCGCAGGGCATTCGTCTGATCGAGGGTTTCGACGCCGACCAGGTGTCGCTGGCACCGGACCTGTTCGTGGTCGGTAACGTCGTGTCGCGCGGCAATCCGCTCATGGAAGAAATCCTGAACCGGAATCTGCCATATACGTCCGGCCCGCAATGGCTTGGCGAGCATGTCCTGTCCAAGAAATGGGTGCTGGCAGTGGCGGGCACGCACGGCAAGACCACCACAACCTCGATGCTCGCCTGGATTCTGGAAGATGCCGGCTACCAACCGGGATTTCTCGTGGGCGGCGTGCCGATGAACTTCGGTATTTCGGCGCGGCTGACCGACAGCGATTTCTTCGTGATCGAGGCGGATGAGTACGACACGGCGTTCTTCGATAAGCGTTCGAAGTTCGTGCACTACCATCCGCGCACGGCCATTCTGAATAACCTGGAGTTCGATCACGCTGATATCTTCCCGGATCTTGCGGCGATCGAGACGCAATTTCATCACCTCGTGCGAACCGTTCCGGGGCAGGGACGCCTGATCGTCAACGGTCGCGAACCGGCGCTCGAGCGTGTTTTGGCACGCGGATACTGGAGCGAGGTCGAGCGTTTCGGCGTGGCCGATGGCTGGCATGTCGCGCAGGCAAACGAGGCGCTTGCACCCGGACAGGAGGCGTTCTGGGTGCATCACGGGCCGAAGGCCGCCGGTGAGGTGAAATGGGCGCTTCAGGGCGAGCACAACCGGATGAATGCGCTGGCAGCGCTGGCTGCCGCACGTCACGTGGGCGTGCCGCCGGAGCAGGGCGCTGCGTCGCTGGGCAAATTCCAGAATGTGAAGCGTCGTATGGAAGTGCGCGGCGAAGCGGGCGGTGTGACCGTCTATGACGATTTTGCGCATCATCCGACGGCGATTCAGACGACACTTGCCGGATTGCGTCGGCGTGTCGGCCACGCCCGCATCCTTGCGGTGCTGGAGCCGCGCTCGAACACCATGAAGCTGGGCGTGATGAAGGCGCAGTTGCCCGCCAGTCTGGCCGACGCCGATCTCGTGTTCGGCTATGGTGCACCGACCGGCAAGGACGCGTTGGGCTGGAATCTTGCAGAAGCCCTGGCGCCGCTGGGAGCCCGCGCGCAAGCATTCAGCGACATCGACGGCCTGGTGCGCGCTGTCGGCGCCGCTGCGCAACCGGGTGACCAGATCGTGGTGATGAGCAATGGCGGCTTCGGCGGGATCCATCAGAAATTACTGGATGCGCTGGCTGCGCGCGGCTGAGCACGCAATCGCGGGCAACTTCGGGCAACGTTGCCCGGAGTCGGCGCGAATGCGCATACTGACTGGGTTCTCTCGGGACTGACATGATTCTCTATTTGCACGGCTTTCGTTCGTCGCCGCGTTCGTTCAAGGCGCAACTGATGGCCGCACGCATGCATCGGTTGGGCCTCGGCCAGCATTGGGCGTGCCCGCAGCTGCCGCCGTCGCCGCTGGCTGCGGTCGTCGATGCGCAGCGCTTGCTGGCCGGCGTGAGCGCCGACGAGCTGACCATCGTGGGCAGCTCGCTGGGCGGGTACTACGCCACGTATCTGGCGGAAAAACTGCGTTGCCGTGCCGTGCTGCTCAATCCCGCCACGCACCCGTACGACGATCTGGGGAAGTGGCTCGGCGAACAACCGCTGTGGCACGGTGGCGGAACGATCGTCGTCGAACCCCGTCATCTGGACGAACTACGCATGATCGACGTGGCACGGATCACGCGCCCCGAACGCTACTACCTTGTGGCGGCTACGGGCGACCAGACGCTGGACTACCGTGACATGGTCGCGAAGTTTCCGGGCGCGAAGCTTACGCTGATCGAGGGCAGTGACCACGGGATTTCCGATTTCGAGAACTATATGGACGACGTGCTGCGCTTTGCTGGCGTCGACATTCCTGCGGCGCCAGACACAGCAAGCCCTTGCGCGGGCGACTGACACGTTTGCCCGTTCTGCCCTAAACCGCCGTACATTGGCGGGCTACAATATCGCCTATTGCGATCGATGGCTGTTTCATGAACATTTTTTTTGAGGAATCCGGCGGCTTCAAGGCTGGCACGGTGTTGTCGCAGCAGGGCGAGTCGTATCAGGTGGAATTGCCTGGCGGGCGTCGCAGCAAGATCAAGGGACGTGATGTCCTGTTGCGTTTCGAGTCGCCCACCCCCGCCGAGTTGATCGCGCAGGCGCAGGCTGCCGCACAGGACATCGACATGAGTTTCCTGTGGGAATGCGCGCCGGCCGATGAGTTTGCGTTTCCGGTGCTCGCCGCCGAATACTTCGGCGAAGGGGCGAGCGTCGCACAGCAGGCGGGTCTGGCGCTGGCCTTGCAGGCCTCGCCGATCTATTTCCGTCGCAAGGGCCGGGGACAGTACCAGCGCGCCGGTCAGGAGCAGCTCGAAGCCGCGCTTGCGGGCCTCGCGCGCAAGCAGCAACAAGCCGAGTTGCAGGCATCGTACGTCGAGCAGATGATCGCGGGTACGCTGCCGGACGCGCTCAAGGGCAAGGAACTGCAACTGTTGTTCCGTCCCGACAAGAACACCATCGAATGGAAGGCCCTCGAGGCGGCCGGCATTGCCATGGGCAAGACGCATGCCGAGGTGATGCTGGCTTGCGGCGGCATCGCGTCGCCGCGTGCCTATCACGAAGCAGCGTTTCTCTACGAACACTTTCCGCGTGGCACCGGCTTCCCCGACGTGGGACCGATCCCGCTGCCGGGCGACGATCTGCCGATTGCCGACGTGCAGGCGTTCTCCATCGACGATTCGACGACAACGGAAATCGACGATGCGCTCTCGGTGCAGGTATTGCCCGATGGACTGCTGCGCGTAGGGATCCACATCGCGGCGCCGGCGTTGGGCATCACGCGGGGCGACGCCATCGACGAGATTGCGCGCGCGCGCATGTCCACGGTCTACGCGCCGGGCGAAAAGATCACGATGCTGCCCGATTCGGTGGTCGAGGCCTATACGCTCGCCGAGGGCGGTGCACGTCCTGCGCTGTCGCTATACGTCGTCGTGAAGGCCGATACGTATGACATCGTGACGACCGAGACGCGCGCCGAACGCGTGCCCATCGCCGCGAACCTGCGTCACGACGAGCTCGATTCGGTCATTACGGCGCAAACGCTGGCCGACGGCACCGGCGACTATCCGCACAAGGAAGCGCTGCGTTTGCTGTGGCCGTTCGCGCAGTCGCTGTATGACAAGCGTCAGGCCGCGCGCGTGGGCTATGGCCTGCGCCCGGAAGTGCAGAACAAGACCGACTTCAATTTCTACGTCGACGGCGAGCACATCACGATCAGGCAGCGTCTGCGTGGCGCGCCGCTCGATCTGATCGTTGCTGAAATGGCGATCCTTGCGAACAGTCGCTGGGGGCGTCTGCTGGCCGAATGCGGCGTGCCGGGCATTTACCGTGCACAGCGGGCCTATGGCGTGAACCGCACGCGCATGCAGACATCGCCCGCACCGCACGAAGGGCTGGGTGTCGAGCAATATGCATGGAGCACCTCACCGCTGCGTCGCTATGTCGATCTGGTGAATCAGTGGCAATTGATCGCCTGTGTGCGCCACGGTGTGACCGCCAAGCTCGCAGCGCCCTTCAAGCCGAAGGATGCCGACCTGTATGCCACCGTGTCGAGCTTCGAAGCTGCATACGCGGCGTATGGCGAGCATCAGAGCCGCATGGAGCGGTACTGGTGCATGCGCTGGCTGATTCAGGAAAACAAGTCGCAGGTGCAGGCGAGCGTGCTCAAGGGCGACACCGTTCGTCTGAACGACATTCCGCTTACGTTGATCGTGCCCGGGCTCGGTCTGCATGCCCGGGGCACGCAGATCATGCTCGACGTACTGTCGTTCGATGTCGTCACGCTCAGTATCTCGGTGCGTGTCGCGCAGGTGCTCGGCGCGAGCCAGAGCGCGCTCGCGGATGACGACGATGACGGCGATGGCGGCGATGGCGGTGCGGGTGACGGTGGCGAGGGCGGCGAGCGTACTGACGGCGCTGATGCGCCGGAGGGTACTGAGGGTATCGATAGTTCCGATGACGCTGACGATACCGATGATGGCACGGACACGAACGAGGCGCGTGGCAACGCCCGCGCGCAGGGCAATGCCGACGCCGGTGACGATTCGGCGATGGCGCGAGTCGACGACACCACCGATGCCCACGCTTCGGCACAGGCGTTGACCGGCGGCATCTCGCACGAGGCATCGCCACGCTCGGCGGCGCTGATGGCCGCGGGCGCCCTCGACGCGTCGGCCAGTCCCGCGTGCTGAAACCCGCACTGCCTTCCGGTAATCCGGTCGCGGCGCGTCGCCGCGGCTGGTCCCTCATGCGCGCCCATCCGCTTGCCACCGGCCTGCTCTTCTCGGCCGCGGTGCATCTGCTCGCGCTGGCCGTGCACTTCGTAGCACCGGACAGCTTCCGATTGCACAGCGCGGATACCCCGCTCGAAGTGGTGCTCGTGAACGCCAAGTCGGCCGCCGCACCGGAGAAGGCCACCGCGCTGGCGCAAGCCAATCTCGTGGGTGGCGGCGAACACGACGGCGAACGTGCGACCTCGCCGTTGCCGTCGCGTGCGGTGGAGCGTGATGGAGCGCCGGTCGCGCAGATTCAGCGCAATGTGAGCGATCTGGAAGCCATGCAGGAGAAGCTGCTCTCGCAGCTTCGCAGCCAGTACGCCGCCTCGCCGGAGGCGCAGCGTCACCGCACGGACTCGCCGCAGCGAGGCCAGGGTCTGGACGACCAGACCGTCGACCAACAGATCGCACGTTTGCAGGCCGAAATCGACAAGCAGTTGCGTGCGTATCAGACGCGTCCCAAACGCGGTCAGGTGACGGCAAACACGCGTGAAGTCGCGTACGCACGCTATTTCGACGCACTCCGCCACCGGGTGGAGCGTTACGGCACAGAACACTTTCCACAGATTGGCAATGAGCGTCTCTACGGTGAACTGATCGTCACGCTCAATGTGAATCAGCGCGGTGGTCTCGGGTATCACAAAGACGGATGGAACGTCGCAGGTGTCGAGGTGACACGTAGCTCGGGCAATCGCGATCTGGATCGGCGCGCCGTCGCCATCGTGCAGGCCAGTGCGCCGTTCGGCGATTTCTCGCCGGAAATGAAGCAGCGATACGACATTTTGGAGATCGTCACGCGTATGACCTTCTCGCGGCAGGGCGTGCAGGCACAAACGCTCGGCGCTCCCGCAAGCGGCAACGTTCAGTAGACCGCTCCCGTTCGCTTGCCCGCCGCAAATCGGTCGTCAGAGGGGCGTCTGATGGCCGAGCATGGCGTGGAAGCATGGAAGCGCCTCTCGCACATCGGCACAGTGTGTCCATACGCAGGGATCGTGCACGGAAAAACTTTCCAAACGTTTTTATAATTGCGAGGTTTGCCTCGATTTGGAAAGTCCGCCATGAAATGGATTGTTCTGGCGATCATTGCTGCTTGTGCTGTATACGTGCATTTCCGCGGTAAGGTTCGCCATAAATTCTTCCGCCAGCTCTCGGACCATTCGACGTTTCTGTCGCCGCTGAACGTGTTCATGTACGCGTTTTCTCGCGTGCCGACGACGCCCTATCTCAAGACCGATCACTTCCCCGAGCTCGAACCGTTGCGCCAGAACTGGGAAGCGATCCGTGCCGAAGCGATGTCGCTGCTCGACACCCGCCGCATCAAAGCGTCCGATCAGTACAACGATGTCGGTTTCAATTCGTTTTTCAAGAGTGGCTGGAAGCGCTTCTACCTGAAGTGGTATGACGATGCGCACCCGTCAGCGAGCGATCTGTGTCCGGTAACGACGGAACTCGTGCGCAAGATACCGACGGTCAAGGCCGCCATGTTCGCCGAATTGCCGCATGGCAGTCGGCTGGTGCGTCATCGCGATCCGTATGCGGGATCGCTGCGTTATCACCTCGGACTGGTCACGCCGAACGATGACCGGTGCTATCTCGACGTGGACGGGCAGCGATACAGTTGGCGCGACGGCGAAGGCGTGGTGTTCGACGAAACCTACATTCACTACGCCGAGAACCAGAGCGGCCGCAACCGTATCATCCTGTTCTGTGACGTTGAGCGTCCGATGAAGTATCGCTGGGCTCAGTGCGTGAACCACTGGTTCGGCCGCCATCTGGTGGGGGCGGCGGCGTCGCCGAACGAGGCGGGGGACCGCACCGGCGGGCTGAACCGGGCGTTCAAGTACATTTACTCGATCCGCCTCGTCGGCAAACGCCTCAAGGCGTGGAACCGCTACGTGTACTATGCGGTGAAATGGGCGTTGTTCGGCGGTATCCTGCTTTGGATCCTCTTGTGATCATCGCCCGCTAGATCGTCGCCACTGACCCGCGACCCTATTTGCTGCATGACATCGCGGCGCCTGAGCGTAATGCCAGGCGCCGCGTCTTTGAAAAAAGATGACAAACCAAACGCCTGCCGGGGAATCGCCCACCGATCGTTACGCTGTGATCGGTCATCCTGTCGAACATAGCCAGTCGCCGTTCATTCATGCGGCGTTTGCGCGCGAGACCGGACAGCGCCTGACCTATGAACGTCTGCTTGCACCGCTCGATGCGTTCGCCGCTACGGTGCGCGTCTTCATCGAGCAAGGGGCGCGCGGCGCCAACGTCACTGTCCCTTTCAAACTGGAAGCGCATGCACTGGCCGATCGGCTGACCGAGCGAGCCCAGGCGGCGGGCGCCGTCAACACGCTGGTGTTCGATGCGCGCGGCATTACCGGCGACAACACCGATGGTGTCGGGCTGGTACGCGATATCGAAGGACCGCTCGGGGTATCGATCGCAGGTCGCCGCGTTTTGCTGCTCGGCGCCGGTGGCGCCTCGCGCGGCGCCATGCTGCCGCTGATCGAGGCGAAGCCCGCCTCGCTCTTCGTCGCCAACCGGACGGCGGCGCGTGCAGACGAACTCGTCGCGCGATTTGCCGACGCAGCCAGCCGTCACCATGTGGCGCTCGCCGGCGGCGGGTGGACCTCGGTGCCGCAGGGATTCGACGTCGTGATCAATGCCACGGCCGGGAGCCTCCAGGGCGAAGTCCCGCCGTTGCCGGCGGGCACGTATGCTGCCGGGTCGCTCGCATACGACATGATGTACGGCGCACAGCCGACCGTCTTCATGTCGCACGCGCTGTCAGCTGGCGCTGCCCGCACGGCAGATGGTCTGGGCATGCTCGTCGAGCAGGCTGCGGAGGCGTTCGCCGTGTGGCGGGGCGTGCGTCCGTCGACCGACACCGTGCGCGCCGCGCTGCGCGCGCGCCTGAACGCCAAAGGCTGAACGTCGGCGATGGCTGCCCAGCGACGCACTTCCCGTTCCTCCCGCGCGGCGCGCAAGCGTACGTGGGGACCCTGGCAATGGGCAGGTTACTTCGTCACCTTGTTGATCGCCGGGGTACTCGCGACACAGCTCTATTACTTCCTGCAAATCGGCTGGTGGGTGCGCTTCGATCCGCAATCGACGGCGTTCATGCGTGCGGCCGAAGCGCGCCTGCACGAGACCGACCCGAAAGCGACCCTCAAGCATCAGTGGGTGCCGTACGACCAGATCTCGCGCAATCTGAAGCGCGCGATCATTGCGAGTGAAGACGCGAATTTCGTGAACCACGATGGTTACGAGATCGACGCGATGCTCGGTGCGTGGGAAAAAAATCAGAAGAAGGGACGTATCGTCGCAGGCGGATCGACCATCTCGCAGCAACTCGCGAAGAACCTCTTTCTGTCCAGCGAGAAGAGCTATCTGCGCAAGGCCGAGGAGTTCACGATCACGTGGATGCTCGAATTCTGGATGGACAAGCAGCGCATCTTCGAGATCTACCTCAACTCGGTGGAGTGGGGCGAGGGCGTGTTCGGCGCAGAGGCGGCCGCACGTTACTACTATGGCATTCCGGCGTCAAAGCTCTCGCCCTGGCAGGCCGCGCGGCTCGCGGTCATGTTGCCGCGCCCGCGCTATTTCGACTCACACCGCAATTCGCCGTATCTCGCGCAACGCGCAGGCGTGATTGCGCGACGTATGGGCGCGGCGGAGTTGCCGCAGTAGTCGTCTCGATTGGCAGAATACCGGCGATCAATGGCGATCAGTGGCGCGGTTGCGCCGAGTCGGGGATGACCTGCGGCGGCACCTGCACCACCGTGCGCGTCGGGTAGGGCAGTGAGCAACCGACACCCTCCACGGTTTCCTTCACGCTACGTTGCAGGTCCCAGTACAGACCCCAGTAGTTGCCCAGCAACGACCAGACGCGCACGTTCAGGATCACGGCGCTGTCGCTGACTTGCTTGACCATGATTTCCGGGGCGGGGGTGTCGAGAACGCGTTCGTCGTCGGTCACATGTTGGCGCAATGCCTGCATGGCGGCATCGAGATCGTCGTCGAGCGCGATGCCCACGGTGACTTCCATGCGACGCGTCGCGTTACGGCTGTAGTTCGTGATCGGCTGACCCCAGATCTGGTTGTTGGGCACGCAGACATAAATGCCGTCGGCATTCGTGAGTGTGGTGGTGAAGAGGCCGATTTCCTCTACCGTGCCGGCGACTGCCGAGCCTGCGGTCACATAGTCGCCATTACGGAACGGGCGCAACACCAGCAGCATGGTGCCGGCGGCTATGTTCTGCAACGTGCCTTGCAAAGCGAGGCCGATGGCGAGACCGGCGGCGCCCAGTACCGCGATGATGCTGGCGGTCTGCACGCCGAATTGCGCCAGTACCGCGATGATCGTGATGATGCGTACCGACCACAAGACGACCGACTCGATGAGCGGCTTGAGCGTGGCGTCGAAATGCTGCGAGCGGCTAAGCGTCTTGTGAATCAGGCGGGACAGGCGTTTCGCGATCCAGAAGCCGAGCAGCAGAATCAGTACGGCCTGCACGAATGTCAGGCCGTAGTGAACGGCGTTGGCCGCGAGGAAACCCATCACGGCGTCGAAGGACGTGAGCGGGGTGGTGACTTCCGTCATGGATCATGTCTCCCTGTGGATTGCAGTGATTGGCGTCGTTGGCATGGCGTGCGTGCCTTGCAGGATGCCGGAGAGGATGTCGATCCCTATGGTCGATATCAAGGTTGACGCAAAGTGCGTAGATTGGTTCGACGTCCCCGCGACGGTGGCTTGCCGAAACCTCCGAATTCACTCAATTTAGGACCATTCCTACGAACGATTCCGGTGGCGACCGACAATGGGCGGCATGCCGTCGCTGTGCCGCAGCGTGCCGCCATTGGCGTGACTGTGGCGCGGCTGCTACACTTGGCGTCGCCTTGAAGCAGGGAGAACTTCGTTTGATCAACGCTTTCGTCATCCACCACGGCCGCCTGCAACAGGTGACTTGCGACCATCCCAGTGATCTGGCCAGCGTTACGCCGGTCTGGGTCGACCTGCACAGCGAATCCGAAGAGGAGCGCCGCTGGGTCGAAGACGCCTACAAGGTGAAACTGCCGTCACGGGACGAAGTGACCGACATCGAAGCATCCGCGCGTTATTACGAGGACGATGACGGCGTATTGCATATCCGTACCGATTTCCTGCTTGACGACGAAGAACAGTCGCGCAACGTGCCGGTGGCTTTCGTCGTGGTCAAGGATCTGCTGATTTCGGTGCACGACGAAGATTTGCCGGTGTTCCGTCTGGTGCGCATGCGCGCGCGGATTCGTCCCGGCTCGGTGCGTGACGCGATGGATGTGCTGCTCGATCTCTATTCGACGGACGCCGAGTACTCGGCCGACTCGCTCGAAGGCGTGTATGCCGCGCTCGAAGAGGTGAGCAAGCGCGTGCTCGGCAAGAACCTCACCGACGCCGACGCTGCCAAGGCGCTTGAGAGCATTGCCGCCCAGGAAGACTTGAACGGTCGTATCCGGCGCAACGTCATGGATACGCGACGTGCGGTCTCATTCCTGATGCGCGCCCGCATGCTCAAGGATGAGCAGTATCAGGAAGGCAAACAGATCATGCGTGACATCGAGTCGCTCGATAACCACACGGCGTATCTGTTCGACAAGATCAACTTCCTGATGGACGCCACCATCGGCTTCATCAACATCAACCAGAACAAGATCATCAAGATTTTCTCGGTGGCGGCAGTCGCGTTTTTGCCGCCGACGCTCATCGCCAGTATCTACGGCATGAACTTCCAGATGATGCCGGAGCTGCGCTGGGAGGCGGGGTACCCCTTTGCGATTGGTCTGATGATCCTCTCGGCGATCGCGCCGTTCTTGTATTTCCGCCATCGCGGCTGGCTCGACTGAGTTGCCTGAGGCGTGCGAGCGCGTCGACATGACGTTGTGTCAACGACGGTTTCCGACGCGAGCGACGGGAACCTGACGAAGCAAGGCGGCCGAGCAGGTAAAATGGCGGCCTTGCTGGATCGGACCCGTCTCGAATCATTGCCGCCGGCTTACCACCGTCGGAACCCCGCTGGAACACCGTCATGACATTCACCCAAGTTCTCAACGCCGCCTGGACGCGCAACAATTCGCTGTTGTGCGTGGGTCTCGACCCCGAGCCGTCGCGTATTCCCGCACATCTGCAAGGCAAATCGGACGCGATTTTCGAGTTTTGCCGACAGATCGTGGATGCCACCGCCCCTTACGCCAGTGCGTTCAAGCCGCAGATCGCCTATTTCGCAGCGCATCGCGCCGAAGACCAGCTCGAACAACTGATCGCGCATATCCATGCCAATCACCCCGGCCTGCCCGTGATTCTGGATGCGAAGCGTGGGGACATTGGCAGCACTGCCGAGCAATATGCCCGTGAGGCATTCGAGCGATATCGCGCGGACGCCGTGACGGTGAACCCCTACATGGGTTTCGACTCGCTCGAACCGTATCTGGCGCACGCGGAAAAAGGGGTGATCGTGCTGTGCCGCACGTCCAACCCGGGCGGCAGCGATCTGCAGTTTCTGGATGTCGACGGCAAGCCGCTGTATCAGACAGTGGCGCGACTGGCGGCAGGGCCGTGGAACACGAGTGGCCAGATCGGTCTGGTCGTCGGCGCCACATTCCCGGCGGAAATTGCGGCCGTGCGCAGCATTGTCGGCGATATGCCGTTGCTGATTCCGGGCGTCGGAGCGCAAGGCGGAGATGTCGAAGCGACGGTGAGCGCCGGGCGTACGGCCAACGGTACGGGCATGATGATCAATTCCTCGCGCGCCATCATTTATGCCGGTCGCGACGAGAACTTTGCACAAGCGGCCGCAGAGGCTGCGAAAAAGACGCGCGATAGCATCAACGCCTATCGTTGATCGTCGACGCACGCGCCGACGGGCGCTTGTCGCATGGGTGATAAATGTCGCGATTCACGTCGCGACGTGATGAGCTCCCCAAAAAAAACAGCGCTTCGCATTACGCGAGCGCTGTTTTTTTGTACTGAGACCCGGTGAATCCGCAGACGTATTCGACGTCTTTGCGCGCGGCTTGAAGTCTCAGGCTTCCTTGTCCAGCAGTTCAATGACACCGCGTAAGGCGTGCTGCGCCGCTTGACTGCGAACCTGCGTACGATCGCCCTTGAAGTGTTTCGTCTCGACGATTGTGGTGACACGATTGCTCCACCCGAAGCAAACCATGCCGACCGGCTTGTCCGGGGTGCCACCGCCGGGACCGGCGACGCCGGTAATCGACAGGGAGATTTGCGCACGACTATTGAGCAGGGCGCCTTCGGCCATGGCGCGTGCCACGGGCTCGCTGACCGCGCCATGCTTTTCGATCAGCTCAGGGGGCACGCCGATCATCTCCGACTTGGCTTGATTCGAATAGGTAACAAAACCGCGCTCGAACCAGTTGCTGCTGCCGGAAATGTCGGTGATCGCGGCGGCCACAAGGCCACCGGTGCACGACTCGGCGGTCGCCAGCAGCAAGCGTTCGTCGCGCAGACGGTTGCCGACTTTCACCGACAGTTGGGCCAAAAGATTTTGTTCGGAGACCACGGGACGATGCCTTCAAGAAGTCGATGCAACGAATACGGAACGAGTGCGGAACGAGTGCAGAACGAGTACGGAACGAACGCGAAACCAACAAAAAACGGGTAAATCCGCAGGGGGTGGTTTGCAACCAACCTTCCCATGCCATTCAGGGCGCCGGCGCAGCACGACAAACGGCGGCGCCGCGCAACACGACGCTCAGATCGAGCGCCACAGCGCAATGACGAGCAAAGTGCAAAACGCTGCAACGAGGTCGTCCAGCATGATGCCCAGCCCGCCTTTGACTGTGCGATCAAAATAGCTGATCGGCGGCGGTTTGACTGCATCGAAGAAGCGGAACAGCACGAAGGCAACGAGTTGCCCGACGAAGCTCGCTGGCGTGATCAGCAGCAGCACGATCCAGAACGCCACGATCTCGTCCCAGACGACGGCGCTGGGATCCTGAATGCCGAGCTTGCGGGCGGTGAAACCGCAAATCCAGATGCCGCCGACGATCGATACGGCGATCAATGCTGCCCAGTCCGTGACCGTCAGATACAGATTGAGCACCAGATACGACGCCCATCCGAAAAGCGTCCCTACCGTGCCGGGCGCGAACGACGACAGACCCGTGCCGAAGCCGAGGGAAAACAGATGTGCGGGATGCGACAGCAGGAACCGTGAGTTCGGCCGGCGCGGGCCGCTGCCCGGATTGACGGCGGCCGTTTGATCAGTGCTCATTGGAAATGGTCGAAACTTTTGAAGTCGGCAACGACGCTCGCGCCAGTCTTGTCATGGAGATGCAGCTTCGTTCGGCGCGCGTCGGGAAGCGCTATTGTACCGATACGCGTGACCCGTATGCCGAGTTCGTTGGCAATGGCCTCGATTCGCCCGCGCTGTACGGCATCTGCGCTGAAACAAAGCTGATAATCGTCGCCTCCCGCGAGCGTGCAAAGGCGCTGAACGTCAGGCGACTGCGCAGCAAGCAACGATGAGCGGGGGATGGCATCGACGTTGATGCGCGCGCTCATCGCCGAGCGCTCGAGAATATGACCGAGATCGCCGAGCAGACCGTCCGAGATGTCGAGCGCGGCACGCGCTACGCCTCGTAGCGCAAGACCGAGCGCCACCTGCGGCTCCGGCAGATCCATCGCACGCCGCGCGAGTGCGAGATCTTCGTCTGCAAGTGCCCATTCGCCGCGCAGCCCGCCGAGCGCCAGTCGCGCATCGCCCAGTGTGCCGGAGACCCAGATGTCGTCGCCCGCTTGCGCCGCGTCGCGACGCAACGCCTGTTCCGTTGGCACGCTACCGAAGACCGTCACGCAAAGATTTCGCGGGCCTCGTGTCGTGTCACCCCCCACCAGGGGGCAGGCGAATCGATCTGCCAGTTCGGTGAGTCCTTGCGCGAACGGCCCCAACCACGCCGGATCGCTTTCAGGCAGTGCGAGCGCCAGCGTGAAACCCAGCGGGCGCGCCCCCATGGCGGCGAGATCCGAGAGGTTGACGGCGAGGGTCTTGTGACCGAGAGAACGTGGATCGACGTCCGCAAAAAAATGCCGACCCTCCACCAGCATGTCGGACGATATTGCCAGTTGCTCTCCCGACGGCGGGCGCAGCAGTGCGCAGTCATCGCCGATGCCTAGCGTAACGTGCTCGCCCTGACGCGTCGCGCCTGCGAAGAAGCGCTCGATCAGCGAGAACTCGGACAGTGTTGACGAACCGGTCGGGGATGTCGTGGTCATGGGCACAAGAAGTCAGGCAGTCAGGCGAACGGCCAGAAAATGAGAGAACAAAGGACTGAATGCGACGAAGCGAGAGGCAATTTCAGTCAGCTGCGCGTCGGGATCTGACCCGGGATCTGACCCGGGATGGCATGCGATGCCATGCAAACCCCTATTCTAAGAGGCAGTTCACGCTTTCCCAAGCAGACAAACGGGTGCGTTTCCCGTTTTCAGGCGAGTCCGATGCTGGTCTCGGACAACCCCTCGATCAAAACGCATGCGTTGTCTGAAAATCCGGCCGATGGTGCGATGCAGCGTTGTATTCCAATATATTTTTCGCCACTATCGGCTTGAAATAGCTTCAGCGCAGGTGCGGCCCTTATCCGTTTTTTGCATAAATGGCGTGAATAAATAGGGCTACAATTCGCACTGAAAATTTGATCTTTTCTGTTCGCCAAGAGCTTCCCCTCATGCCCACGCCGATCGATCCGAAACTGCGCGAAGCTGCGCTCGAGTATCACGAATTTCCCACCCCCGGCAAAATCGCCATCGCGCCGACCAAGCAGTTGCTGAACCAGCGCGATCTGGCGCTGGCTTACTCGCCGGGCGTAGCCGCCGCGTGTGAGGAAATCGTCGTCGATCCGCTCAATGCGTCGCGCTATACGGCGCGCGGCAACCTGGTCGGCGTGATCACTAACGGCACTGCGGTGCTCGGCCTCGGGGACATCGGTCCGCTCGCCTCCAAGCCGGTGATGGAAGGCAAGGGCGTGCTGTTCAAGAAGTTCGCCAATATCGACGTGTTCGATATCGAGATCGCCGAGAAGGACCCGGAGAAGCTGGTCGACATCATTGCAGCGCTCGAACCGACGTTCGGCGCAATCAATCTCGAAGACATCAAGGCCCCGGAATGCTTCATCGTCGAGCGCAAGCTGCGCGAGCGCATGAAGATCCCCGTCTTCCATGACGATCAGCACGGCACGGCCATTGTGGTGGCAGCGGCGCTCATCAATGGTCTGAAGGTGGTGGGCAAGGATCTGTCGTCGGTGAAAGTCGTCACGTCGGGCGCTGGCGCTGCGGCGCTTGCCTGTCTCGACCTGCTCGTCGACATGGGGCTGCCCATCGAAAATATCTGGGTGACGGACCTTGCGGGCGTGGTCTACGAAGGCCGTACGGAGTTGATGGACCCGGAGAAGATCCGCTTCTCGCAGAAGACCGAAGCCCGTGGGCTGGCCGATGTCATCGGCGGTGCCGACGTATTCCTTGGGCTGTCGGCCGCTGGCGTGCTCAAGCCGGAAATGGTCAAGACGATGGCGGATAAGCCGCTGATCTTCGCGCTCGCCAATCCGAACCCGGAAATCACGCCGGAGCTGGCCAAGGAAGTGCGTCCGGATTGCGTCATGGCGACGGGCCGCACGGATTATCCGAACCAGGTCAACAACGTGCTCTGCTTCCCGTTCATCTTCCGCGGCGCCATCGATGTGGGGGCCACGACCATCACGCGTTCGATGGAAATCGCCGCCGTGAATGCGCTCGCGGAATTGGCTCGTCAGGAACAGAGCGACATCGTTGCGTCGGCCTACGGCATCAAGAATTTGTCGTTCGGGCCGGAGTATCTGATTCCGAAGCCTTTTGATCCGCGACTGCTGGTCAAGGTGGCGACAGCGGTGGCGGAAGCCGCGATGGCCGCAGGCGTGGCAACGCGTCCGCTTGCCGATATCGACGCCTATTCGCAATCGCTCCAGCAGTTCGTCTACCACAGCGGTGGGTTGATGAAGCCGCTATTCTCGGTCGCACGCAGCGTGCCGGCCGACAAGAAGCGCATCGCGTTCGCCGAAGGTGAGGAAGAGCGCGTATTGCGCGCGGTGCAGGTGCTCGTTGACGAACGTGTGGCCACGCCGATTCTGGTCGGGCGTCCGGCCGTGATCGAGCATCGCATCCAGCAGTACGGCCTGCGCCTCACGCCAGGTGTCGACTTCACCATCGTCAACCCCGAGCACGACGAGCGTTATCGCGACTACTGGGAGACGTATCACCGTCTGACCAACCGCAAGGGGGTGACGGCTTCATATGCGCGCGTCGAAATGCGCCGCCGTACGACGCTGATCGCTGCCATGTTGGTGAGCAAGGGCGAAGCGGACGGCATGATTTGCGGTACGGTGTCGACGCCCGGTCGCCATCTGCATTTCATCGATCGCGTCATCGGCAAACGCGAGGGCGGGAACGTCTATGCAGCGATGAACGCGCTGGTATTGCCGAATCGTCAGATTTTCCTCGTCGACACGCACATCAATCAGGACCCGACGGCTGAACAACTCGCGGAAATCACGCTGATGGCCGCTGAAGAAATTCGCCGCTTTGGCATCCAGCCGAAGGTCGCATTGTTGTCGCACTCGAACTTTGGGACCAGTGATGCGAATTGCGCACGCAAGATGCGCGACACACTGGCCATTTTGCAAGAACGTGCACCAGAACTCGAAGTGGACGGCGAAATGCACGGCGATTGCGCGCTGGACCCGGAATTGCGTGCGCGGATCATGCCGGATTCGACGCTGATCGGTGCGGCCAACCTGCTGGTGATGCCCAACATCGACGCCGCCAATATTGCCTACAATCTGCTCAAAACGGCGGCAGGCAACAACGTGGCGATCGGGCCGATCCTGCTGGGCGCGGCCAAGCCCGTGCATATCCTGACCGAATCGGCCACGGTGCGCCGAATCATCAATATGGCGGCGCTCGTCGTGGCCGACTCGGCGGCGCAGCAACCGGTGCGCTGATTTGGCTGCCGAGTTGCGGCGAGCCGACGTCGGTTCGCCTGGGTTCGCTCGGGTTAGCCGATGGTTGGCCGGTATTTAGTCGGCAATTAGCCGACGAAACGCGCAAAACGCCGCCCGATTCAGGGCGGCGTTTTGCTATTTCGGCGACGCTTTTTCTGCATCGTATATCTTCATGTGTGTGCTTACTGTCGTGAAAAACCTTGTGTTTTCATGAATTTGTTGAGTAGTTTGGTTGCAAAATGTAAGCCGACATTGATTCTCGTGAGCAATAGCGATAACCTTACGGCTTCACCCACCAGAACGGGCCCGCAGCGCAAACCGACGCCGGGCGACAGCTAGCTATGACAATGGCACGTTGGCTTCACCGGAGCATCGTGGCACTGACTGCGGCGAGTAGCGTGTTTCTGGGGGCCAACGCGACGGCGCGTGAAACCGCGCCTTCCGTCACGGATCAAATGGCGACGGTTTCCGTTGCCGAATTGCCACGTGAAGCGCAGCGCACGCTGACGCTGATTGCCCAGGGCGGGCCGTTTCCTTATGCCAAAGATGGCATCACGTTCGGAAACTACGAGAAGCGCCTGCCCAAAATGCCGCGTGGCTATTACCATGAATATACGGTGCCAACTCCCGGTGCCCGCAATAGAGGTGCCAGGCGCATCATCTGCGGGGGCAACCAACGTGCGGTGGATCCGTGTTACTACACCCAAGACCACTACAACAGCTTTGAACGCATAAGGGAATGACAGCAGTATGAGTGAGCCGGTTTTCGCACAAGAACGCGGGAAAGATCTTATGGCAGATCCATTCGGTGCGGGCGAGGGTAACTTGTTCAAGCAGGTGCTGGGCCTGCATGCTGTTGCGCGGGCCGGCCATCGCCGTAGCCTATCGGAAGAGGGAGATATGAGTCTTTTCCAGGCCGTCAGGCCCAATATCGTGCAGTCGATCCGTGCATTCCGCGTGCCGGAGCTGGCGGCGGAGGCCGAGCGACTCGGGCAACACTTCCTTTACGCCAATTGTTCGCAAGCGCAGAGCAAGGCCGAGGTACTGGAAACGATCGCCACATCGTTCCTGTTCCCGAAGCATTTCGGGAAGAACTACGACGCCTTGCACGACTGTCTGACGGATCTCGTGAGCCACTGTGGGCCGCAGCCGGGGTTCGTGGTGGTACTCGAAGGTCTGCCGATCGCCACGAAGTTCGACAAGGACGGGCGTGAAACGCTGCTGGAAGTCTTTCGCGATGCCGCCGAATTCTGGGCGGAGCGGCGTGTGAGCTTCCGCGTTTTCTATTCCTTCGCTTGAATCGATGCCGTCGTTCGAGACGGCGGAAACGATGTGACGTCCAATAAAAAAGGTCCGCCATGCGGACCTTTTTTGTTGGCAGCCGCGGACCCGTCAGCCAGCGCGTCCACCTCCGAGAAACTGCTGAGCCAGAGACGCCAGATCGAGCGGCTGATCCTGGGCGACCGCGCCATTCGGTGTGAGGTGGTTGACGACCTGAGGCAGAAGGGCCGACAACTCCTGTGCCGCCTCGCTCTCCGAAATACCCGCCGTGCCGGCCAATTGCTGCAGTTGGCCACCCGGGCCGAGCGCCTGGGTGACTTGATCTGCCGTCACGGGCTGATTGGCGCCGGTACCGACCCACGAGTTCACGGCGTCACCCAGTCCGCCCTGGCTGAGGATCTGCGTCAGACCGCCGAGTCCGCCGAGCGAGCCGATTAGATCGCCGGGAGACGTCGTCGGCGTGCCCGCACCGGCCGCAGGCGATTGCGCACCGCCGAGGAGTCCCCCCAGCAGGTCGCCAAGACCCCCCGACCCACCGCCCGCCGCTGCACCGCCACCCAGCATGCCGCCAAGGGCGCCGCCCAGTGAGCCGAGCAAACCACCGCCTTCGCCGTTTTGTCCCTGTGCGTTGCCGGAACGGCTCGCAATCATCGCGAGCAAGCCCATGAGAAGTAATGTCTTCGTGTTGAACCCGCCGCCACCGGCCTGAGCGCCGGACCCACCACCGAGAATGTTATCGAGGATACCCATGACGATTACTCCTTTAGGCTTGTGAGGCCATTTTCTGAATCATCGATGCTTACCAGCCGCCCCAGCGGGCAGCCAACGCGGCGAGCACTGCAATGCCCGCCGTTTCGGTCCGAAGAATGCGCTCCCCAAGTCGAATCGCCGTGAATCCGGCTTTCCGCGCGAGCGCTTCCTCGTCAGGCGCCAGCCCGCCTTCCGGGCCGAAGAGCAGCACGCCGGGCTGAGATGGCGCTTCCAGCGGCAGCGAATCGAATCCGCTGTCTGCTCTAGGTGACAATAGCACACGCCATACGTCCCCTTTTATGACGTCCCGATCACCGCTCCGATCGGACTTTCGGCCCACTTCCGGATCGCTTAGCCATGCCGCGAGAGGGCGGATGGGCAGCACGCGCGGCACCCGATTGCGCCCGCATTGTTCACATGCCGCCTGGACGAGCGCCTGCCAATGGGCGACGCGTTTCGCGGCGCGCTCACCATCGAGCCGAATGACCGAGCGCTCCGTCGCCAGCGGCTGAATTTCCGCTACGCCAAGCTCAATGGCCTTCTCGATCAGCCAGTCCATCTTGTCGCCACCGGCGATGCCCTGGGCCAGCGTGATGTGATACGGCGGTTCGGCCTCCCGCGTATTGTGTTCCCCGAGTTGCGCCGTGGCGTGGCGCTTCTCCAGCGTTGTCAGGACTGCCGGATATTCACCGCCTGTGCCGTTGAACACGGTGAGGGCATCGCCCGCCTTCAGGCGCAATACCTGCACGTGACGGACAACGGCATCGGGAAGATCGAGAAGAGCGCCGGCGTGCAGCGGCGCATCGATGAAAAAGCGAGGCATTCGGGCAAAGGAGGAAAAAGGTTTGCCGTGGGTGGCGCGGGGACCGTGGGGAGGAAGCATACCCCAACGCCCCGAAGGCTCATACCGGAAGGTGTCTAGCTGCGTGGCGTGACCGGCCGGGCGAAGCCCCATCGATAGCCGTCCGGGTCTTCCAGCTGGCAGAAACGATCGCCCCAGAACTGGTCGCTCGGAGGCATCAGTCCCTTGGCGCCAGCCGCTGTCGCGCGGGCGTAAAGCGCGTCGACGTCCTCCGTATAGACGTAAAAACTCTGAGGTGCCTCAATGCCGGCGGTGCGTGGGGTGCGTGCCGTCGTCGCAAAGGCGCCTTCGGGCGCGAACATCAGGATCAGTTGTCCCTGATAGAACATTTCGACGTGCATGACGGCGCCATCGTCGTCCACCATGTCGTGAACGGTGAAGCCGAACGCCTGTTCATAGAACGCCGCAGAGGCTTTGGCGTCACGTACGGTCAGGTAGGGCGTGAGCCATGGCACGTGGGATGGACGGGGATCGGACATGACGGTGCTCCGGTGAAGTCGCCGGCCGGGCGGATCGAGGGGGAGGCCGACGAGTCGAGACGAGTTCCCAATATACAAGGAACGCGTAGGCACTTCACCCATGTCGCGGTCATGCGCGCCGGTCCCCGATACGCTAACGTGCTGGTGCCATGGCCGCTGCCGTCACCGCTTTTGTCGTCTCCTCCGTCGCGTCTTCCGTCACCCTTGCCCGAGGACGTCGCGTAATTCAGGCGCGATGTCGAAGAGTGCTGCGTGGCGCAACGGTGAGTAATGCCGCAACCGTTGAAGCGGAGCGGGCAGCGGGGTGGACGCCAGTGCGCCAATTTCGCGCATGCCGAGCGTGTCGCTGGCCAGTGCGAGCGCCCATTGCGTGCCATAGAGCGGCACGTAGGCAGTCATCGGCTGCACATGGACGAACACCGAGCGCAACGCGTCGAGCATGCGACGCACCCGAGCGCCTTCGAACCACGGGGCGCCGAGTTGCAGCGCGATGCCGCCGCGTGGGGCGAGCAGGGAGCGGACGTTGCTGAAGAACGGCGCGTCGTGCAGGGGAGCGGCGTCGCCATCGGCTTCGGTGAGGTCGAAGATCACGGCGTCGAATCGTTCGCCCTTCGCCATGGCGGCCTCCACGAGATCCCGTGCGTCCCCGACGACGAGTGTCGTGCGCGGATCGTCGAACGCGCCATCGGGCAGCGTCGGCATGTGGTGCAGGATGGCTGTGGGCACCTGTGCGTCGAGCTCCGCAATTACGACTTCCTTGACGCTGGCGTGACGCAGGACTTCCCGCGCCGAGCCGCCATCGCCCCCGCCGAGGATGAGCACGCGTTGCGCGTCGCCATGCGCAAGCAGGAGCGGGTGCACCATGCATTCATGGCAGATGTGAGCGTCCGCCAGCGACGCCATGAAGCGGCCGTCGAGCCGATATGCCCGCCCAAGATCGCCGAACGCCGGTAAATTCACGATTTCGATGTGCTGATGCGCCGATGTCGCCGCGTAGACGGTGCGCCCTGCGAACGTATAGCCTGCCCACGGGCCGAGCGGCGCGGCAAACGACGCGCTCGCAAGTGTCGGGCCGGGCGTTTCATGGCCGGAATCGGCGGTGAGGGTGTCGCGTTTGGTGGGCATCGGTAAGACAACTTCCTCTAATTTGTGTCGATCACGTCACTTCTTCGCATGATTCCACGTTCCCGTGCTTTGAGGAAGTTCGCCGCGATCGACCCGGGCAAGGAGCGATTCTGGTAAAATCTTGGTCTTTTCCCGCATTTGAATTTCGCGCGGCAGCTCGCGGCAACGGGGCACGCCCGCTCTTCCGGCTGGTCACCATGACGAACTCCTCTCCTGCTACGGCTGCGCTGATGGCCTCCGCCATTCGCGTCCTTTCCATGGACGCGGTCCAACAGGCCAACTCCGGTCACCCTGGCGCGCCGATGGGCATGGCCGATATCGCGGTCGCTCTCTGGGGCCGCCATCTCAAGCACAACCCGGTCAATCCGCACTGGGCCGATCGCGACCGCTTCGTCCTGTCGAACGGCCACGGCTCGATGCTGATCTACTCGTTGTTGCATCTCACGGGTTACGACCTGCCGATCGAAGAGCTCAAGCACTTCCGTCAGTTGCACAGCAAGACGCCGGGTCACCCGGAAGTGGGTATCACCCCGGGCGTCGAGACGACCACGGGGCCGCTGGGGCAGGGCATTACCAACGCCGTGGGCTTCGCACTCGCCGAAGCACTGCTCGCCAAGGAATTCAACCGTCCCGGCCACGACGTCGTCGACCACTATACGTATGCATTCCTCGGCGATGGCTGCCTGATGGAAGGCATCTCGCACGAAGCCTGCTCGCTGGCCGGCACGCTGCGTCTGAACAAGCTCATCGCACTGTACGACGATAACGGCATCTCGATCGATGGTGACGTCGAGTACTGGTTTGCCGACGATACGCCGAAGCGCTTCGAGGCATATGGCTGGAACGTGATTCGCGGTATCGATGGTCACGATGCCGACGCGGTCGATGCCGCCATTGCGCAAGCCAAGAAGTCGGATCGTCCGACGCTGATTTGCTGCAAGACGCTGATCGGCAAGGGTGCGCCGAATAAGGAAGGCGGGCACGACGTGCACGGCGCGCCGCTGGGCGCCGACGAAATCGCGGCGACGCGTGCTGCGCTGGGCTGGAATCTGCCGCCGTTCGAAGTGCCGGCCGAAGTCTACGCCGCGTGGGATGCGAAGGCCGCCGGTCAACAAGCCGAAGCCGCCTGGAACGCGCGTTTCGCTGCCTATCGCAGCGAGTTCCCCGAGCAAGCTGCCGAATTCGAGCGTCGTATGAAGGGTGAACTGCCGGGCGACTTCAAGTCGGCTGCGGCGGCGCTCATCGCCAAGACCAACGAAAAAGCAGAGACGGTGGCGACGCGCAAGGCTTCGCAACTGGCTATCGAAGGTCTCGCCGCAGTGCTGCCGGAATTCCTGGGCGGCTCGGCCGATCTGACAGGCTCGAACCTGACGAACTGGAAGGCCAGCAAGGCCGTTCGCGCTAATGCGGAAGGCGTGCAGTTCGGCAACCACATCAACTATGGTGTGCGCGAATTCGGCATGAGCGCAATCATGAACGGCATTGCACTGCACGGCGGCTACATCCCGTTCGGCGGCACGTTCCTGACGTTCTCCGATTACAGCCGCAATGCACTGCGCATGGCGGCGCTCATGAAGCTGCGCTCGATCTTCGTGTTCACGCACGACTCGATTGGCCTGGGTGAAGACGGCCCGACGCACCAGTCGATCGAGCATGTCTCGAGCCTGCGCCTGATCCCGCAAATGGACGTGTGGCGTCCGTGCGATACGACGGAAACGGCGGCCGCCTGGGTGGCCGCGGTGGAGCGTCAGGACGGTCCGTCGAGCCTGGTGCTCAGCCGTCAGAATCTGCCATTCGTGTCGCGCAGCGATGCGCAGATTGCGGATATCCGTCGTGGCGGCTATGTGCTGCGTGACGCAGCCAACGCGCAGATCGTGCTGATTGCGACCGGTTCGGAAATGGATCTGGCCCTCAAGGGCGCCGACGTGCTGGCTGCCGAGGGCATCGCTGCGCGCGTGGTGTCCATGCCGTCGACCAACGTGTTCGACCGTCAGGACAAGGCCTATCGCGAGAGCGTGCTGCCGCGCGGCGTGCCGCGTGTGGCCATCGAAGCCGGCGTGACGGCGTTCTGGCACAAGTACGTCGGCCTGGAAGGCGGCGTGGTCGGCATCGATACCTTTGGCGAGTCGGCTCCGGCCGGCGTGCTGTTCAAACACTTCGGCTTCACCGTCGACCATGTGGTCGCGACGGTCAAGTCCGTGCTTGGCTGATTTCGTTAGACCCTACGGAGATACCCCCATGACCATTCGCGTCGCTATTAACGGCTACGGCCGTATCGGCCGCAACGTACTGCGTGCCCACTACGAAGGCGGTAAGAAGCACGACATCGAAATCGTTGCCATCAACGACCTCGGTAACGCGCAGACCAACGCTCACCTCACGCAATACGACACGGCGCACGGCAAGTTCCCGGGCACCGTGACGGTCGATGGCGACTACATGGTCGTCAACGGCGACAAGATCCGCGTGCTGGCCAACCGCAACCCGGCCGAACTGCCGTGGGGCGAGCTGGGCGTGGACGTCGTACTCGAGTGCACGGGCTTTTTCACCACGAAGGAAAAGGCCAGCGCTCACCTGAAGGGCGGCGCGAAGAAGGTCATCATCTCGGCCCCGGGCGGCAAGGATGTGGACGCCACCGTGGTGTTCGGTGTGAACGAAGGCGTGCTCAAGTCGACCGACACGGTCATCTCGAACGCTTCGTGCACCACGAACTGCCTGGCACCGCTGGTCAAGCCGCTGCATGACAAGATCGGTCTGGAAACGGGTCTGATGACGACCGTTCACGCTTACACGAACGATCAGGTGCTGACCGACGTCTACCACGAAGACCTGCGTCGTGCCCGCTCGGCCACGATGAGCATGATCCCGACGAAGACGGGCGCCGCTTCGGCTGTCGGTCTGGTGCTGCCGGAACTCAATGGCAAGCTCGACGGCTACGCCATCCGCGTGCCGACGATCAACGTTTCGATCGTCGATCTGTCGTTCATCGCCAAGCGCGACACGACGGTGGACGAAGTCAACGCGATTCTGAAGGAAGCCGCTGAGGGTTCGCTCAAGGCCATCGCGACGTACAACACGGCACCGCTGGTGTCGGTCGACTTCAACCACAACCCGGCATCGTCGAACTTCGACGGCACGCTGACGAAGGTTTCGGGTCGTCTGGTGAAGGTCAGCTCGTGGTACGACAACGAGTGGGGCTTCTCGAACCGTATGCTCGACACCACTGTCGCGCTGATGGCTGCGAAGTAATCGGCGGTACGGAAGCAAAAAAGCCGCTGTCGAGAGACAGCGGCTTTTTTTATTGTGGTGACCCGTCCTGAAATAGGTTGACACTTTTTCGACACATCGAAGAGGTGGCAAATGGAGCAAGGGATCAAGCAAACGCAGCGGGACTACAGCTTGGCTTTTAAGTTGTCGGTGGTGGAGCAGGTTGAAAAAGGGCGAGTTGACGTACAAAGAAGCCCAACGACGCTATGGAATTCAGGGCCGCTCTACAGTGCAGGTATGGTTACGTAAGCACCACCCAAATGGCACGAACAGTCTGTGCGTATCTACAACAACGAGCGGCCACATACAGCGCTCAAATACAAAACGCCCGATGCGGTGCATCGAGCGTTTTACGCATAACTTACTGTCAGCTTATTTCGGGACTTGCCGTGGACGGTTCGCGTGCGAGAGATGCATTCGATGTGCCTCGGGCTGCGACGCAATGTCAGGTGCGGCGTGCGCGCGTCGTACGTAGCAAGCCCAGGAGAACGCCCGAGATGGCGCCGACGACCAGGCCGCCGATGCCGAAGTACAACTTGCGCGGAAACACCGGGCTCGCGTCGATCTGGATATTGCTCACAACACGAGTGTTGTACGACTGATCCGGCGCGAGGAGCTGAGAGACCCGATAGCGGCTGTCGTTCAATGCCGCCCGCTCAGTGCGGCTACTTTGCAATGCGCCCAGTGCCAGCAGCGAATCCGTATTCTTGGAGTGCGCAAGCGCCGCATTCAACTGCTCTTGCGCTTTTGTGTTGGATTCGATGGCAGCATCGATCACGCTCAGCTGTTGCCTGGGCAACGCGCGAGCGCGCTCGAGAATGGCGGCGTGTTCGGTTTCGACATGTTGTGCGGCCACCGTCAACACTTGTTGTGCTTCTTCAGGCGAGCGTCCGCGCGCGGTTATCTCGACGTAGGCCGTGCCCGGCATGGTGCGCGCTTTCAGCGCGCCCCATGCCGTCATGCGACGCAAGGCGTCCACGTCGCCTTGCATTTTCGGGAATACGTCAGCCATGACCTTGTCGCGGAAGGTGCTGAGCTGAATTCGACCGACGGTTTGCTGAAGCGATTCGATCAGTGGGCCGTCGGGACCCACGACGGGCGAGCCCGCGGCGCGGCCGATTTGCAGAGTCACCGTGCCCTGCCACTGCTTGTGAATCGCAAAAGTGCCGGCAATCCCGATCACAGCACCTAATACAGCCAGGCCGGCGATCATTTTCAGATTTTCGCGAATGAATCCGAGAACATCTGCGAACGAAATTTCGTCTGCGTCATTCTGTGCCATGTCGTTGGGCAAATCTTCGTGGGTCATAGGGAGGCCAAGCGTTAATGCGGTCCCGTGAAGACGCAAGTCGCGTCTCAACGTTATTGACGGGGGAATATTGTAGACGATGCGCTTCGGCGCTCAGTTCACTTAGATTGCGCGCGATAGGAAAAATCCCAGAATGCCTTCGCGGGAAAGCACTCTGGCAAAGTCTCTTTTAATTTTTTTGACGATGCGGGCAGGGATCCTTCGTGCAGCTGCCATACATGGCGAGCGAGTGTTCCTGGAGCGCGAAACCGCGTTCCTTGGCGATCAGCTTCTGGCGGCGTTCGATTTCCGCGTCGAAGAATTCCTCGACCCGGCCGCAATCCATGCATACGAGGTGGTCGTGGTGGTGGCCTTCGTTCAGCTCGAAAACGGCCTTGCCGGATTCAAAGTTGCTGCGCGACAATAGCCCGGCCTGCTCGAATTGCGTCAGCACACGGTAAACCGTGGCCAGACCAATATCGAGATTTTCGCCGAGCAGATGACGATATACGTCTTCAGCGGTCAAGTGGCGCACCTCACTGTTCTGGAAGATTTCCAGAATCTTGAGGCGCGGAAGCGTGGCTTTCAGTCCGATATTTTTCAGATCGGCGGGATTCGGCATCGCTCTACGTCCCTAGAGTACAATACAGCCCCAATAATAATGCCTTTTTGCCTTGCCCGGGCGCAAACCGGGGCAAACGGGACGGTTGTGCCGTCAACGGGGGCGATGTGGCGGCGCGCCCGGCGTGCCGGATTCAAGTTCGATTTTTTTGAAAGCGAGTCAGATTTGCGTCGTTATCTCTCCCTTCCGTTCTCCGTCTGCGCGGCCGCAGCCTTTCTGGCATTGGCGGGCTGCTCGACGTACGACAGCGTGACCGACAAAGTGATCGGCGTCGTCACGCCGTATCGAATCAACATCGTTCAGGGTAACTTCGTCTCGAAGGAAGCCTACGAGCAGCTCCAGGCGGGCATGACGCGCGATCAGGTCCGTCAACTGCTCGGCACACCGCTGCTCACCGATATCTTCCACGCGAATCGCTGGGATTACGTCTTCTACTTCAAGCGCGGTAACGCGTCGGTGGTGCAGGAGCGTCACCTGAAGGTGTATTTCGAAGGGGATGCGCTCGCTCGCTGGGAAGGTGGCGAGAACCTGCCGACCGAATATCAGCTGGTGCAGGAAATCGACGGCCAGAAGGGAAAGCCAGTGAAGACCGAAGCGCCGGCCCCGTCGACCGCTAGTGCCGCAGCGGCTGAAGCTGCAGTGCCGAGCGCAGCGCCGACCGACGTTGCCACCGTATCGACGGACGCTGCGGCAGCCAACGTCGCCGCTGCCGCCAAGCCGGCCCCGCAGTTGACCCCGTCAGCGACGCCGACGGCACCCGTGACCGGCGCAGCCGGTGCCGGGATGGGTTCCGGCCTCGTTCCCTCGCCGCGCGTGACGTCCGGCGGTGGCCTGTTCACTGCCCCGCAATAAGTCTCGGTAAGCCCCGGTAAGCCGCAGAACGACCGTAGAAAGTAGACGAAAGACTCACCATGATGAAGATTGCGATTGCTGGCGCCTCCGGCCGTATGGGCCGGATGCTGATCGAAACCGTACTCGCGGCGGACGATGCCGAACTCGTTGGCGCGCTCGACCGCGAAGGCAGCCCCGCGCTCGGCATCGATGCCGGGGCATTCCTGGGTCGCGACACGGGGGTGAAGATCACGTCGGACCTCGACGCCGCGCTGGCCAATGCCGAATACCTGATCGATTTCACGCGCCCCGAAGGCACGCTGGCCCATCTGGCGGCCGCCGAGAAGCACGGCGTGAAGATGATTGTCGGCACGACTGGTTTCTCCGACGCCGACAAGGCGCTGCTGGCCAAGGGCGCAGAGCGTGTTGCGGTCGTCTTTGCGCCGAACATGAGCGTGGGCGTGAATGCGACGTTCAAGCTGCTCGAAATCGCCGCCAAGATCCTGAACACGGGCTACGACATCGAGATCATCGAAGCGCACCACCGTCACAAGGTCGATGCCCCGTCGGGCACGGCGTTGCGCATGGGCGAAGTCGTGGCGCAGGCGCTGGGCCGAGACCTGAAGGAATGCGCCATTTACGGCCGCGAGGGCGTCACCGGCGAGCGCGATCCGTCCACCATTGGTTTCGCCACCGTGCGCGGCGGCGATATCGTGGGCGATCACACGGTGCTGTTTGCCGGCATCGGCGAGCGCATCGAAATCACGCATAAATCGTCGAGCCGACTGTCGTATGCGCAGGGCTCGCTGCGCGCCGCGCGCTTCCTCGCGCAACACAAGACCGGTCTGTTCGACATGCAGGACGTGCTGGGCCTGCGCTGATCCCGCAGGGTGTTGCACCGGGGTGGCCGGTTAGCCGGTGGTGTGGCAGCGTGTCGGATGACGCGTTGTCGGTGCCACCGGTAGCATCTTCCGGTCAACGGTCCTTTACCTACCCGACGCAACCCTCGGCGCAACCCCGACGCAGAACCCGGCGGCCACGCCTCGTGGCCGACTTCACGCCGGATGGCGGCGCCTTGCCCGCAGACCGGAAGCCAAAGTGACGCAAACGTCACGCCCCCTCGCCAACGTCACGCCGAATCGACCTCCGGCGGCGTTATAATCATCGTTTTCCCCGGATCCGCCCCGTAAATTCTGCGTACCGCGCACCTGATGCCGCGTACCGACGGAGCCGAAGCCGAGCCGAATCCTATCCGCCGACCCATCATGCAAGAAAAATACGTTCCCGCCGACGTCGAAGCCACCGCCCAGTCACACTGGCAGGCCATCGATGCCTACAAGACCACCGAACGCGCGGACAAACCGAAATTCTATTGCGTCTCGATGCTGCCGTACCCGTCGGGCAAGCTGCATATGGGGCACGTGCGCAACTACACCATCAACGACGTGATGTACCGTCAGATGCGCATGCGCGGCTACAACGTGCTGATGCCGATGGGTTGGGACGCCTTCGGCATGCCTGCGGAGAACGCCGCGATGGCCAACGGCGTGCCGCCGGCCAAGTGGACGTACGACAACATCGAGTACATGAAGAAGCAGATGCAGGCGATGGGCCTGGCGATCGACTGGTCGCGCGAAGTCGCCACCTGCAAGCCGGAGTACTACCGCTGGAACCAGTGGCTGTTCCTGAAGATGCTCGAAAAGGGCGTCGTGTATCTGAAGACGGGCACGGTCAACTGGGACCCGATCGATCAGACCGTGCTCGCCAACGAGCAGGTGATCGACGGTCGTGGCTGGCGCTCGGGCGCGCTTGTCGAAAAGCGCGAAATTCCGATGTATTACATGCGTATCACCGAGTATGCCGACGAACTGCTCGGCGACCTGGATGACCTCGGCTGGCCCGAGCGCGTGAAGGTGATGCAGCAGAACTGGATCGGCAAGAGCTTCGGCGTGAACTTCGGCTTCCCGTACGAACTCGACGGCGAGCAAAAGCTGCTTCGTGTGTTCACCACGCGTGCCGATACGATCATGGGCGTGACGTTCGCCGCCATCGCAGCGGAGCACCCGCTGGCAACGCGTCTGGCTGCGGATCGCCCGGATTTGCAGGCGTTCATCGCCGAGTGCAAGCAGGGCGGCGTGGCTGAGGCCGACATCGCCACGATGGAAAAGAAGGGCATGCCCACGGGCTTCTTCGTGACGCATCCGCTCACGGGCGACAAGGTCGAAGTCTGGATCGGCAACTACGTGTTGATGGGCTACGGCGAAGGCGCCGTGATGGGCGTGCCGGCCCACGACGAGCGCGATTTCGCGTTCGCCCGCAAGTACGATCTGCCGATTCGTCAGGTGGTGGCCGTCGAAGGCCAGACGTACTCCACGGATGCCTGGCAAGCCTGGTACGGCGAGAAGGAAGGCACGCTGATCAACAGCGGCAAGTACGATGGCCTGAGCTTTGCGGCCGCCGTCGACGCCATCGCTGCCGACCTCAAGGCGCAGGGCGTGGGCGACAAGCAAGTCACGTTCCGCCTGCGCGACTGGGGTATTTCGCGTCAGCGCTACTGGGGCACGCCGATCCCCATCATTCACTGCGAGACGTGCGGCGCCGTGCCGGTCCCCGAAAAGGACCTGCCGGTCGTGCTGCCCGAAGACCTCGTGCCGGACGGCACCGGCAACCCGCTGGCCAAGTCCGAAGCGTTCCTCAAGTGCGATTGCCCGAAGTGCGGCAAGCCGGCGCGCCGTGAGACGGACACGATGGACACGTTCGTGGATTCGTCGTGGTATTTCTCGCGCTACGCCTGCCCGGACGCCAAGACCATGGTCGACGAGCGCACCGATTACTGGATGCCGATGGATCAGTACATCGGCGGTATCGAGCACGCGATTCTGCACTTGCTCTACTCGCGCTTCTGGACCAAGGTCATGCGCGATCTGGGGCTGGTGAGCTTCAAGGAACCGGCGCAGAACCTGCTCACGCAGGGCATGGTGCTCAACGAGACGTTCTATCGCGAAGATGCCGCGGGCAAGAAGACCTGGTTCAACCCGCTCGACGTGCAGGTTCAGTTCGACGACAAGGGCCGTCCGGTCGGTGCGACCTCGAAGGCCGACGGTGCGGACGTGACGCTCGGTGGCATCGAGAAGATGTCGAAGTCGAAGAACAACGGCGTCGATCCGCAATCGCTGATCGATTCGTATGGGGCGGACACGGCGCGTCTGTTCGTGATGTTCGCCGCCCCGCCGGAGCAACAGCTCGAATGGTCGGGCGCCGGTGTGGAGGGCGCCAGCCGGTTCCTGCGTCGTCTGTGGGGCTTCGGTCAGTCGCACGCCGCGTTGCTGCGTCAGGCGGATGCGGCCATCGACACGGCCAATCCGGCGGCACAGGCGCTGCGTCTCGAAATCCACAGCGTGCTCAAGCAAGCCAACTACGACTACCAGCGGGTGCAGTACAACACGGTCGTGTCGGCAGCGATGAAGATGCTCAACGCCATCGAGAGCGACAAGGGGGCGGCCGGTGCCGGTGCAGTGCGCGAGTGCTACGGCATTCTGCTGCGCGTGCTGTATCCCGTGGTGCCGCACGTCACGCATGGCCTGTGGGTGGAGCTGGGCTACGCCGCACAATCGGGCGATCTGCTCGACGCCGCGTGGCCGGAAGTCGACGAAGCGGCGCTGGTGCAGGACGAAATCGAACTCGTGCTGCAAGTGGCCGGCAAGGTGCGCGGCGCGGTGCGCGTGGCGAAGGACGCCTCGCGTGAAGCCATCGAACAGGCGGCACTCGCACACGCAATGACCGCCAAGTTCGGTGAAGGCAAGCCGGTGAAGAAGGTGATCGTCGTGCCGGGCCGTCTTGTGAACGTCGTGGTCTGATCCGTCGGTATTCGTTGATAGTTGCGCAGTCGCGTAATCGTGTATTCGCAAGCCCCGGGGCGGCGGCCGCCGCCACCGGTGAAGTTCAAGTTTGGCCAGAAGAGGGCACACTCCGTGCAAATGACATCCGGGCAACGAAGCGTCGGCGTGACGCGCAGGGTTTTCGGCTGGATCGCGTTACTGGCGACCGCATTGACGCTGAGCGCTTGCGGCTTCCAGTTGCGCGGGGCGAGCGAGTACGCGTTCCATCGTCTGTACATTTCGGGCGGCGGTCAGATGGCGGTCGATATCTCGCGATACATCCGCTACGGCAGCAAAGGCACCGTGGTCGTCACCGATCCGAAAGATGCGGACGCGCGACTGGAGATCGTGGGCATTAGCAACACCCGTACCGCGGTCAGTCTGGATTCGAACGGTCAGGCGCGCGAGTATGAAATGCGCAGCGCGTTCACGTTCCAGCTCGTAACGCCGGACGGCCGCCCCATCATTCCGTTGACGACGATTCGCCTGGTGCGCAACCTGCCGTACAGCGACAACGAGACGACCGCGCGCGACACCGAAGCGGCGCTGCTCAATCGCGATATGCAGAAGGACGCCGTCGATCAGATCATTCGACGCATGGAAGCGGTGAAGTCCATGCCGGAAACCAAGCGCGAAGAGTAATTCCGAACCGTTCGCAGGCACACACCGACAGTCATCATGCAATTGCGGCCCGACGCGCTCGACGCGCACCTCGCCAAAACCCTCTTGCCGGTCTACACGATCTACGGCGACGAGAGCCTGCTCGTGCAGGAGGCGGTGGATCGCGTGCGTGCGGCGGCGCGAGCGGGCGGGTACACCGAGCGCGACGTGCTGAGTGTCGAGCGCAGCTTCGATTGGGGGGCGCTCGCCAATGCCGGGCAATCGATGTCGCTCTTTGGCGATCGCAAGCTCATCGAACTGCGCATTCCCGGCGGCAAGCCGGGCAAGGACGGCGGCGCGGCGCTCAAGGCGCATGCCGATGCCGCCAATAGCGATGTACTGACCATCATCACGCTTCCCCGACTCGACGCGGCCGCCAGCAAGTCCGACTGGTTCACGTCGCTCGATCGCGTGGGTGTGACGGTGAAGGTCGATCCGGTCGACCGTGCGCGTTTGCCGGACTGGATCGCCCAGCGACTCGGTGCGCAAGGGCAGCGGGTCGAAGCCGGTGAGCCGGGACGGCGCGTGCTGCAATTCATTGCGGATCGCGTCGAAGGCAACCTTCTCGCCGCGCATCAGGAAATTCAGAAGCTGGGCCTGCTGTATCCGTCGGGGGTGCTGACATTCGAGCAAGTGCAGGATGCCGTGCTCAACGTTGCTCGCTACGATGTCTTCAAGCTCAGCGAAGCCGTGCTCTCGGGCGACGTGGCGCGTCTGGTGCGCATGCTCGACGGCCTGCGCGGGGAGGGCGAGGCCGCACCGCTCGTGTTGTGGGCGCTGACGGAAGAGGTCCGGACGCTCGCCAAGATCACGCGTGGCATGGCGTCGGGCAAACCGCTTGCCATGCTGCTGCGCGAGTACCGCGTCTGGGGCCCGCGCGAGCGTCTGATGGAACAGGCGGCCAATCGCGTCACCGCCCCCATGCTCGCGCAGGCGCTGCAACTGGCTGCCCGTCTTGACCGGCAGGTCAAGGGCCTGCGCGCCGACGGGCTGCCGGGCGACCCGTGGGACGGCATGCTGCAACTTGGCTTGCTGCTCGCCGGCGAGCGACCGCCGATGGCGCGCTCCGCGCGCGCGCCTCGCCCGGCGCACGCGTAGATCGCGCCCGACATTCCCATCTGAGCGTATTGCCGTCTTGGGCCGTCTTGGGCCGTCTTGGACCGTCATGGGCCGCCATGGCTCCCGAGACACGGGAGACGCGCCAGCAAGGCCTGCGTAATTGACGGACAATCTTGCGCAACGCAGGCGACATGCCAGCGGCGCCCTCCGCGTTTATCGAACGCGGTGCGCACCGAGAGTCAATAGAACAAGCGTCAACAGAACCCATCGGCGAGACGATCGCCACCATTGAAGCCGACGATATGGATATCAACGTGGATATCAAAGCCTACATGCAGTCGCTGGGCCAACGCGCGCGCGAAGCCTCGCGTGCGATGGCGCGCGCCGATACCGCTGCCAAGAACCGCGCCTTGCTCGCGATTGCCGACGCCATCGAGCGTGAAGGCGCGAGCTTGCAGGAAGTGAACCGCCGCGACCTCGAGCGCGCACGGGCCAACGGTCAGGATGCTGCGTTCATCGACCGTCTCACGCTGTCCGACAAAGCCCTGCGTACGATGATCGAAGGGTTGCGCCAGATTGCGAGCCTGTCGGACCCGATCGGTGAAATCGGCAACGTGCGTGTGCAGCCGAGCGGCATTCAGGTCGGCCAGATGCGGGTGCCGCTGGGCGTTATCGGCATCATTTACGAATCGCGTCCCAATGTGACCATCGACGCCGCTGCGCTTTGTCTCAAGTCGGGCAACGCCACCATCCTGCGCGGCGGCTCGGAGGCCATCGAGAGCAATACGGCGCTGGCGGCGCTTATCGCCGATGCGCTGGCCGCCACCGGCCTGCCCGGCGACGCCGTGCAGGTCGTGAGCACGCCGGATCGTGCGGCGGTCGGCGAGCTCATCACCATGACGGAATACGTGGACGTGATCGTGCCGCGCGGCGGCAAGAGCCTGATCGCGCGTCTGATGCAGGACGCGCGCGTGCCGATGATCAAGCACCTCGACGGCATCTGTCACGTCTATGTCGACGCGCAGGCCGACCCGGCCAAGGCGCTGGCGATCTGCGAGAACGCGAAGACGCATCGCTACGGCACCTGCAACACCATGGAGACGTTGCTCATCGATCAGCGCGCCATCGACCAGTTGCCCGCCATCGCGCGCATGTTCCAGAGCAAGCAGGTCGAATTGCGGGGGTGCGAGCGCACGCTCGCCGCATTGGCGCAAGCCGGCGTGAGCGGCGCCATCGCGGCAACCGAGGAAGACTGGTCGACGGAGTACCTTGCGCCGGTGCTGGCCATCCGGATCGTCGACGGCATGGCAGCGGCCATCGCCCACATCAACCGTTATGGCTCGCATCACACCGACGCCATCGTGACCGAGAACTACACCGACGCCATGCAGTTCCTGCGCGAAGTAGACTCGGCCAGCGTGATGATCAACGCGAGCACGCGTTTTGCCGACGGGTTCGAGTTCGGTCTCGGTGCGGAAATCGGTATCTCCAACGACAAGCTGCACGCACGTGGCCCGGTGGGTCTCGAAGGGCTCACGAGCCTGAAGTATGTCGTGTTCGGTCACGGTGAAGTCCGCCAATGAAACGACAAGTGCTCGGCCCGGCCGACTTTCTGACAATGCCGTGGAAGAACGGTCAGGGTGTCACGACGGAACTCGCCGTGGCGCGTCGACCCGGCGAAGACGGTTTCGACTGGCGTATCAGCACGGCCACGGTGGCTGCACCCGGCCCGTTCTCTGTGTTTGCTGGCATTGACCGGTCGCTCGCTATCGTCCGGGGCGGCACGCTTACGCTCAACGTGCAGGGGCATCCGGATGTCACGTTAACGACGCACACGCCGCCCTACGCCTTCGCCGGGGAACTGGCCGTGAGCAGCACGCCGGTACTCGATGTGCCCGGCGTGCCGATTGACGACTTCAACGTCATGACACGTCGCGGCGAATGGCGGCACACGCTGACACAACATCGTCTCGAAGGGCAGACGCTGACCTGGACGCTGTCGGTGCATACCGCCGTGGCGTTTCTCTACTGCGCACACGGCGAGGTGCGCGTCGCCTTCGGCGATGCGCAGACGACGATCGCGGCGGGTCATGCGCTGCTGATCAACGAGATGAACGAGATCGACCGTACCGAAGGTGGCCTCAACTGCGAATTGCAGGCCGTCGGCGCGGCCACAGACGTCTTCCTCACCACCCTCGCGCGCCACTGACGTCGCACTGACGCCACTGACGTCCTCGACGTCACTGATCCGCGAGCGCCACATCGCAGCCTGTGCCCGGCCCCGCCGGGCACAGGCTCGCACGTCAGCATCCCCGCCCGCGCGACGCGCCAATGCCCGCCGGATCCTGCGCCCGCTTCCTCCACTTTCCCCACTTCCCCCGTAGCGCTCGCGCGCGCGTCCAGGCGGTCCCGCCAACCTTCCTACCGCTCCCTCAGGACAATCCCAATATTTTTCCGGTCAGCAAAACGGCATACTTCGGTTATCCATAAGTAAATCAAGGTTCCACCCATGAAACAAAAGTGCGGCTGTGGGGCGCAAAGTGGAGCGCAAGGCGGGACGCGATGGACCCGCTGAGCGACGTGCTGGGCGACTTGCGCGCGGATGCCGTCGTCACGGGCCGCTTCACGTTCGGCGCCCCCTGGTCGTTACGCAAACCGGCGCTCGACGGTGCGCCGTTTCGCACGGCAATGGGCGAACCGTTCTATCTCGTCGTGGCGGGCATGGCGCCGGTGCGTGTCGAGCCGGGAGATTGCGTGCTGCTCCCGCATGGGCACGAGCACGTGATGTGCTCGTCGCTGGACGAGGTGCCGATCGTCTTCGAAGCGATGATGTCGGCGCAGGGCATCGAGCCTCGCCTCGACACGCCGCTGGCGTTTCGCGCCGGCGGCGACGGTCCGGTAAGCGATCTGTACACCGGTGTCGTGATGTTCCGTGACCGCGTTCGTAATCCGCTGCTCGCGTCGCTGCCGCCGCTCATTCACATTCGTGCCGGCGATCCCGCCGTCCCTGCCTTGCTCACCACCACCATTGCGGGGTTCATCGAAGAATCGATGCAGAGGGGGGCGGGATGGCGTGTCGCCGTCGCACGTCTGGCCGACGTGTTGTTCGTGCAGATTCTGCGCGCCTATCTGAGCAAGCACGGTGGCGCCAGCACGCATTGGTTGCGCGGCATGACCGATCCGCAACTGGGGCGCGCCATTGCGTCCATGCACGAAGCACCGCAGCGGCCGTGGACCGTAGAGCAACTCGCCGTGATCGCAGGCATGTCGCGCTCGAAGTTCTGTCTGCGTTTTCGCGAACTCGTCGGCGAGTCGCCGATGACGTACCTCACCACGCATCGCATGTATCTGGCGGCCGAGCGTCTCGCGGGGGCGGGCGCACGCATCGGCGACGTGGCGGATGCCGTCGGCTATGCGTCCGAAAAGGCCTTCACCCGCGCGTTTCGTCGCTGCTACGGCTTGCCACCTCGCGAATACCTGCGAAGCTGCGAACTCGGCGGCTGAGTCGGGCCGCACATACGCCTTACATATACCAAAGCGGCAAAGCGGCAAAGCGGCCACCGCCACCACAGTCGCGACCCCCGCGACACCCACCGCACCCGCGACAACCGCCACCCGTGAGGGTTTTCCCGTCTCTGGACGAACGGCATCCTTTTCGGGCCGCGCGGCCGTTGTCCGACAATTTCCTCGTTGTGAGAATTCACTCGCCGTCTGCCGGTGCCCCTGGAGGCGCACCGCGGCAGCGGGCAGACACAACGGGAGAGTCAATGGAATTCCAACTCAACGGGCGGCCCTTCGTCTTCGATGGCGACGACGATACGCCTTTGCTCTGGGTCATTCGCGATGCTGCGGGCCTGACCGGCACCAAATACGGTTGCGGCATCGGCGCGTGCGGCGCTTGCACGGTGCATATCGACGGCGTGGCCACACGCACGTGCGTCATGCCCGTCTCGGCGGTGGCCGGCAAACGCATCACGACCATCGAAGCGCTCTCGCCCGCGCGCTCGCATCCGATTCAGCAGGCATGGATCGCCAAGGACGTGCCGCAATGCGGCTACTGCCAGTCCGGCATGGTCATGGCCGCCGCTGCACTGCTCGACAAACATCCGCATCCGACCGACGCGCAAATCGACGAGGCGATGACCAACCTCTGCCGCTGCGCCACCTATCACCGTATCCGGGAGGCGATCCATGACGCAGCAAAACGCTGACACGACGACGCCCGCCACCGCGCTCGCCACAACCACCAGCCCCATGGACTCACCGACCTCACGCTCACGCCGCCAGTGGCTCAAAGGCATGTCGCTGGCTGCCGGCAGCCTCATGATTCCGCTCTCGGCATCGTGGCTGGCCAGTCCCGAGGCACATGCCGCCGGGGACAACCTTGTCGAAATCAACGACTGGATTCGCATCGACGCCGACGGCACGACCGTCCTGGGCCTCTCGCAGTGCGAAGTGGGGCAGGGCGTGTACACCGGCTTGCCGCAGGTCCTGGCCGACGAACTCGACGCCGACTGGCGGCGTGTGCGAGTGGAATTCGTGACGGGGCGCGACGCGTACCGGACCGCTGCGGCGAACGAAGCGTTACAGCAGTTCGTCGGCGCGTCGATGTCCGCCACGTTGTTCTACGAGCGCCTGCGCATCGCCGGGGCACAGGCGCGCGAAGCGCTCGTGAGCGTCGCTGCCCGCCGCTTCGGCGTTCGCACGACCAACTGCGTCACGCGCGATGGCCGCGTCATGCATCCGCAATCGGGTCGCTCGTTCGGATACGGCGAGCTCGTCGCTGAAGCGGCGAAGCTGCCGCTTAACCCGCATCCCCGTCTCAAGAACGAGGCGGCACACGCGCTGATCGGCAAATCGGTCGCGCGTCTCGACACGCCATCGAAGGTGGATGGTTCGGCCGTCTTCGGCGTCGACGTGAAAGTGCCGGACATGCTCGTCGGCGCGATCCGAATGGCGCCGACCTCCGGCGGTGCGCCGCTGTCCGTGCGCAATCGCGACGAGATCAAGGCACGCAAAGGCGTGCACGACGTGGTGCTCGCCAAGGACGCCGTGATTGTCGTGGCCGAAGACTACTGGCGCGCGAAGAAGGCCTGCGACGCACTCGACGTGGAATGGAAGGCCGGGCCTGCCGCCGACAGCGCGACGATTCTCGCGCAACGTCGCGAGGCGTTGCTGCACGCCAAGGGCGGCGTTGCCACCCACATCGGCGACGCGAAGGAATTGATCGCAGCGGGCGGCAAGGTCGTCACCGGGGAATACCACTCGCCCTACATCGTCCACGCGACGATGGAACCCGTGAACGCCACGGTGCATGTGCGAAAGGACAAGGGCGAGATCGAAGTCTGGGGTCCGATTCAGGGGCAGGACAAGGTCCGCTGGGCGCTCGGGGGCATTTTCAAATTGCCGCCGGAAAAGGTCATCGTGCACACCACGTTCCTCGGTGGCAGCTTCGGGCGCAAGTATGTGCCGGATTTCGTCATTCACGCGGCCGTGGCGTCGGCTGCCGTCGGGCGTCCCGTCAAGGTGATTCGTTCGCGTGAAGACGACATTCGTCACGGCTTTTATCGCCCGTGTGCGTCGGGACGCTTCCAGGCGGTGCTCGGCAACGACGGATTGCCCAAGGCCATGCATATGCGCGTGGCCGGGCAGTCGATGTACAACGTCATCAAGAAGGACCACTACGAGAAGGCCGGTTACGACGAAACCATGCTCGACGGTCTCTACGACCTGGCCTATGCGGTGCCGAACCTGCTCGTCGAAGGCGTCGACGTGCCGCAACCGAACATTCCCGTGAGCTTCATGCGCTCGGTCGGGTCGACCTCCAGCGTGTTCTTTCTCGAGAGTTTCATCGACGAGATGGCCGAAGCGGCGGGCGTCGATCCCATCGACTATCGCAAGCGCCTGCTTCGGCACGATCCGCTTGCTACGCGTGTGATCGACACCACGGTGAGCTCGGCAGGGTGGCACGCGAAGGCGAAACCCGGCGTGCATCGCGGCTTCGGCTATTGCACCTACACCGGGCGCGGCGCGGCGTTCTCGACGTATGTTGCCATCGCGCTCGAGATGCGTGTCGTGAACGATCGCTTCAAGATCGAACGCGTGGTGTGCGGCGTGGATTGCGGCCGTGCGATCAACCCGAACCTCATCCGGGCGAATATCGAAGGCGGTATCGGCTTCGCGCTGACCAACGCCTTCAAGAGTCAGATCACGTTCGCCAACGGCAGCGTCGAGCAAAGCAACTTTGGCGACTATCCGCTGCTGTATCTCGCGGAGATGCCGAAAGTCGAAACGGTCATCCTGCCCAGCGACCGTCCGCCGCAGGGCTGCGGGGAAGTCTCGCTGCCGCCGATGGCGCCGGCCGTGGCGCAGGCGATCCGGCGTGCCACGGGCGTGCGTGCGCGCGCCATGCCGTTGCCGCAGACGGTGACCGAGGCACGCGCGTTGGCGACGGCGGCGTCCTCGCCCTCGCCGTCACCCTCCGAAAAGGGCCGCGTGTAATGGACGGGCTCGACGCCGAGGTGCTGGACGCCGTGGCGCGCTGGCAGTCGCAGGGCGACGACGTGCTGCTTGCGAGTGTCGCCCGCACGTGGGGCTCGGCCCCGCGTCCGGTCGGCGCCCTGATGGCGCTGACCACGCGTGGCCGGGTGGCCGGCTCGGTGTCCGGCGGATGCATCGAGGACGACCTGCTCGCCAAGGTCGCCGCCGGCTTTCGCCCGGGCTTGCGTCCGCATGTGCAGACGTACGGCATGAGTGCGGATGAAGCTCACCGATTCGGCCTGCCCTGCGGGGGAACGCTCGAACTCGTCATCGAACACGTGACGCCGCGCAGCGAACTCGATGCCATGCGTGAAGCCATCGCCGCCGGGCGTCTCGGGGTGCGCGAGCTCGATCTGCGTACCGGACAGGCGCGTGTGCTAACCGCTTCGCAACCGATGGCGTTCGCGTACACGCCTGCGCGTCTGAGCGTGCCGTTCGGACCGCGCTGGCGAATCATCGTGATCGGCGACGGACAACTGACCCGACACCTCGTGAGCATGGCCGTGCCGCTCGGCTATCAGATCGTGATCTGCGATCCGCGCGATATCCACGACGTGACGATTGACGCGACGCACACATCGCACACACCGCACACACCGCACGTTATGCGCTCGACCGAGATGCCGGACGACCTGATCGTGCGTCTGCGGCCCGACGGCAATACGGCCATCGTCGCACTCACGCACGATCCCAAGCTCGACGACATGGCGTTGCTCGAAGCGCTCAAGTCCGATGCGTTCTATATCGGCGCGATCGGTTCACGGCGCAATCAGGCGTCGCGCCGCGAACGGCTGGCGATGTTCGATCTGAGCAGCACGCAGATCGACCGTCTGCATGGCCCCGTCGGTTTGCCGCTCGGTGCGCGCACGCCGCCGGAGATCGCGCTGGCCATCCTCGCCGAGATGACGGCATTGAGAAATGGCGTTGACCTTTCTGTGCACCTTTCGTCGTGCATTCAGTCGGGCAGCCAGTCGGGCAGCCAGTCGGCGCGTCGCGCCGATCCCTCGCCACAGATATGCGCGGCCTGAGATCGTAACGCTCCCCCCAGCGGCTGTGTGCCGAAGCGCCCTCATGAGGCGCAAGGCGCGGTCGTCTCGCAGTGCATGACGGCAGTGTAATTCGTAGTCCAATATAAACAAGGGAATGTCATGAAACACAGCAAGCGCAAGGTTTGGATGGCGATGGCGTTGGCGCTCGCAGCAGGCGGCGCCAAGGCCGACGGGTTGCAGATCTACGGAATTCTGGATAACAGCGTGGAATACCTGAGCAACGCGGGGGGCAACGCCAACGGAAGCAAGTCGTCGTTGCTGCGCGCCAGTAACGGCTCGCAGGCACCGAATCGCTTCGGCTTCAAAGGTTCCGAAGATCTGGGCGGTGGCCTCAAGGCCATCATGCAACTTGAGGCGGGTATCAACCTCAACACGGGACAGTTGCAACAAGGGGGGCGGATGTTCGGCCGTCAGGCCTACGTCGGTTTGCAGAACGAATGGGGCGCGTTGACGCTCGGTCGTCAGAAGAATCTGATTTACGACGCCTTTCTCGAACTGGATCCGCTGAGCTACTACAGCTACGCGCTCCCGGCGCTCGATCCCCAGTTCGTCGGTAAGGCGGACAACTCGATCAAGTACGCGGGCAACTTCAGCGGCGTGAAGATTGCCGGGCTGTTTTCGACGGGCTATGACGCGAGCATTGCCAACGGCGGACAGGTGCCAGGCGAATGGCGCGTCGGCAAGGAGTATGGCGTCTCGCTTGGCTACGCCAACGGTCCCCTGAATGTTTCGGTGGCCTACGACCAGCAACAGGGTACGTCCGTCGCGACGCAGGGTGCCACGACGCAACGCGTGGCCGCAGGCGCGAGCTATGCCATCGGCAACTGGAAACCGTACATCGGCTATCAGTGGTACCTGAGCAAAGTGCCGGGCGTGGCCGGGCGCAACGAGCTGTACTTCGCGGGGCTGCAATACCGACCGGTGACCGAAGTGATTCTCTCGGGCGCGATCTACTACAACAACATCACCTCGGCGAATCAGCATCCGTACCTGCTGGCGGCCAACGCGGCGTATCTGATCTCCAAGCGTACGCAGCTGTTTGCGGAAGTCGGCTTCTCGCGCAACCAGAACGGCTCGAACCTCGGTGTGACGGGCTACGGCATGACTATCGTGCCGGGCAGCAATCAGGTGGGCGTGGCCGTGGGTCTCGCGCACTACTTCTGACGGCAACTCACTCAAGGCTTCTGAGGCGGAACCGTCACCGCTTCGTCGTGCGACGTCGACCCGGGGGGGCAGCGTCGCCGGAAGTGTCGGATGCGCCCGGTGCCGGTTCGGCGCCGGGCGCAAGCCCGATCCGGGTTGTCATCACATGCGTCGCGCGCTAAACAAAAAGGACATCCGAGGATGTCCTTTTTGCGTTTCGGTCTTCCGTCTGCGCGCATGGCCAGGTGAGGGCCAGCGCGGGGAAGTCCGGCAGGGCTTGGTGGCGGCTGAGTGGCCGCTTAATGGCGGAAGTGACGCGTGCCCGTCATCAGCATGGCGACATTGCGCTCGTCGGCCGCGGCGATGACTTCGTCGTCGCGCATCGAACCGCCCGGGTGAATCACGCACGTCGCGCCGGCATCGACCACCACGTCGAGGCCGTCACGGAACGGGAAGAAGGCGTCGGAGGCCACGGCCGAGCCGTTGAGCGACAGACCGGCATTTTGCGCCTTGATGCTCGCAATACGGGCCGAGTCGACGCGGCTCATCTGGCCTGCGCCCACGCCCAGCGTCATGCCGCCGGCGCAGAACACGATGGCGTTCGACTTGACGTACTTTGCCACACGCCATGCGAACAGCAGGTCTTCCATTTCCTTCGGCGTCGGGTGACGCTTCGTGACGACACGCAGTTCGTGCGGTGCCACGTTCTTCGCGTCCGGCGACTGCACGAGCAGGCCGCCACCAACGCGCTTGAAGTCGTACTGGTTCACGCCATTGCCCAGCGGCACTTCCAGCAGACGCACGTTCTGCTTGGCGGCGAAGACCTGCTTCGCGGCTTCGCTGAACGACGGCGCGAGCAGCACTTCCACGAACTGCTTGGCCACGGCTTGCGCTGCGGCTTCGTCGACTTCGCGGTTAAAGGCGATGATGCCGCCGAACGCCGAGGTCGGATCCGTCTGGAACGCCTTGGCGTACGCTTCGGCGGGCGATGCCGCCACGGCCACGCCGCACGGGTTCGCGTGCTTGATGATCACGCAGGCCGGCGCTTCGAACGTCTTCACACATTCCCAGGCGGCGTCGGCATCGGCAATGTTGTTGTACGACAATTCCTTGCCCTGCAACTGGCGATAGTTCGCCAGCGAGCCTTCGGGCGTGGTGATGTCGCGATAGAACGCGGCGCTCTGATGCGGATTCTCGCCGTAACGCATGTCCTGCACTTTGGTATAGGCGAGGTTCAGCGTTGCCGGGTAGGCCGAGCGCTCGCTGTGACGCAGCGACTCGCCCAGGCTCGTCAGGTAATTGGTGATCGCACCGTCGTATTGCGCGGTGTGTGCGAACACCTTGGTCGCCAGGCGGAAGTTCGTGGCGTAGCCGACGGTGTTGCCGTTTGCCTTCATTTCGTCGAGCACCACGCCGTAGTCGGCCGGGTCGACGATCACGGTAACGTCACGATGGTTCTTGGCCGCCGAGCGCAGCATGGTCGGGCCGCCGATGTCGATGTTCTCGATGGCGTCTTCGAGCGAGCAGTCGTCCTTGGCCACCGTCTGCACGAACGGGTACAGGTTCACCACGAGCAGGTCGATCGTCGGAATGCCGTGCTGATCGAGCGCTGCCATGTGTTCGGGCAGATCGCGACGCGCCAGGATGCCGCCGTGCACCTTCGGATGCAGCGTCTTCACGCGCCCGTCGAGCATTTCCGGGAAGCCGGTGTAGTCGGCCACTTCGGTCACTTTCAGACCGGCGTCGGCCAGCAGTTTGGCGGTACCGCCGGTAGAGAGAATCGACACACCCTGGGCGGCGAGCGACTTGGCGAAGTCGACGATGCCGGTCTTGTCGGAGACGGAGATGAGAGCTTGCTTGATCATGACGGACGGTAGTGAAGCGGCAAAAACGGGCGGGTGAACGCGGACGGGCGGGACCGGCCGGGCCGGCAGCCCGGGCGGGGGCTGCTTTTACAGCAGACCGTGCTGCTGCAACTTCTTGCGCAGCGTGTTGCGGTTGATCCCCAGATACTCCGCGGCGAGCGACTGGTTGCCGTCGGCCTTGCCGAGCACGAACTCGAGCAGGGGTTTTTCGACGACGGAAACGACCATGTCGTAGACATCATGCGGTCGTGCGCCGTCCAGATCGCGGAAATACATATCCAGACTGTCGCGCACAGATTGTTCTATGTTTGCTTTGCTCATGCGGCTAATAGCTCCCTCGGAGATTCTTGTTCATAGCAGAGGCGGTCCGAGTGCACCTTCTGCTCTTCGAAAAACGCGTTGACCGCAGCCAACTGTTCCTGCGTGGTGTCCAGCGTATTCATACGCTGGCGGAATGTGGCTGCCCCCGGCAGGCCACGCGAGTACCACGCAATGTGCTTGCGCGCGGTACGTACACCGGTGTACTCCCCGTAGAACTCGTAATGGTCCTCGAGGTGTTCGTTCATGATTTGCTGGATTTCGTCGACGCGCGGCGGCAATGCGATCTCGCCCGTCGTGAGAAAGAGCTCGATGTCGCGGAACAGCCATGGCCGCCCCTGCGCGGCCCGGCCGATCATGATGGCGTCGGCGCCCGTGACGTCGAGCACGTGTTTGGCCTTCTGCGCGGACGTGATGTCGCCGTTGGCCACGACCGGAATGCGCGCCGCCGCCTTCACGGCCGCGATGGTTTCGTACTCGGCGTCGCCATGGTAGAGGTCGGCACGCGTGCGACCGTGCACCGTAAGCATGCTGATGCCGCATTCCTCGGCGATCCGCGCGACGGTGAGTGCATTCTTGTGCTCGCGGTCCCACCCAGTGCGAATCTTCAGCGTGACCGGCACGACGTCGCCTACGGCGCCGACCACGGCGGACACGATACGGGCGACGAGCGGTTCGTTCTGCAATAGCGCCGAACCTGCGGCCACGTTGCAGACCTTCTTGGCCGGACATCCCATGTTGATGTCGATGATCTGGGCGCCACGCTCGACGTTGTAGCGCGCGGCCTCGGCCATCATTGCCGGGTCGGCCCCGGCGATCTGCACCGAGATCGGCGCGACTTCGCCCGCGTGGTTGGCGCGGCGCATCGTCTTCTCGCTTTTCCACAACTGGGCGTTGGAGGCCACCATCTCCGAGACGGCATAGCCCGCGCCCAGTCGTTTGCACAACTGGCGGAAAGGCCGGTCCGTCACACCCGCCATGGGGGCGACGAACAGGTTATTGCGGAGTTCGTGAGGACCGATACGCACGATGTCGGGGAACAGCCGGGGAAAAAGATCGCTATTTTACGGCGAAAACCCGTCCTTGTCGCCTAAAAATTGTGCAATCTTCCCGGAGATCCCGTCGGAAATGCCTCAGACTCAGCCCCGCTGGCCGAACATCATCTGACGGGCGAAGGCCGTTTTGAGTGGCGGGACGAGGTCCAGACCGGCGAGCGCCATGCCGCGCAGCAGGGCGACCGGTGTGGCGTCGATGCCGAAGACGCGCGGCAGCGCATCCGTGATACGAATCGTGATTCCCCGGTCGGTACGACGGCGGCGGGCGAAGGCTCGCAGCGCGGCGGGGCCCGGCACGCCATGCGGCGTCGTGGCCGTACGGGCGTCCCGAACGAGGGTGTCGGCGAGGTCGAAGGCGTCGCGCAGACCGAGGTTCAGCCCCTGGCCGGCGACCGGATGCAGCGTTTGCGCGGCATTACCAATGGCCGCGACGCGTGCGTCGACTACCTGACCCAGGGCGTTCAGCCCGAGCGGGAAACCTGCGCGCGCACCGATCGATGTGAATCGGCCCATTCTGTCGCCGAACGCCTTGTGCAACTCGGCGAGGAACGAGGCGTCGTCCAGTTCACGGCGCCGTTTGGCCTCGTCGTGAGCGCAACACCACACGAGCGCATAGCCGTTTTCCTGTGGCAAAAGGGCGAGCGGGCCGTCCGGCGTGAAGCGTTCCCAGGCCCAGCCGATGCGGGGGCGCTCGCACTGCACGAAACCGACGAGTGCCGTCTGACCGTAATCCCGGGCGCGAGGGCGCGCGGCCTGTCCTTCGAACAGACCGCCCTCGGCGTTGACGGCGAGCGCGGCGTGAAGGGTGTAGGCATGATCGTCGCCGGACGTGCCGAGCGTGATCGTGACCTGTTGCGGGTCCTGACGCAGCGCGATGGCACGGAACCCCCGGAAATGATGCAGGCCCGGGGCGCCGTCATCGAGCACCGCCGGCAAGGTGTCGACCGGCAGATGCTCGACGCGGGAGGCCAGTTGTGTCGTCGCGTTGTCGAGCGCGCGCATGAGCGCGCCATATCGCACGACATAGCCGAGGGCCGGCACGTTGTGTTCGCGCGCGTCGATTTCGGTGCTGCCGAAGCGCTGCGCCTGCGATACGTGGATGTGCTCGATGGGCGTGGCTTCAAGCGCTGCCCGGTCGTGCGGCCACGCGCCTGCGCGCGAGAGGATTTCCCGGCTGCCGTGCGAGAGGGCGAGCGTGCGCGGATCGTCGTACCCGGTTTGGGGGCCGCGCGCATCCACAAGCGCAACGCGCAGGTGCGGGGCGCGTTGCGCGAGCAGCAGGGCGAGCGTCGTGCCGACAGGGCCTGCGCCCACGATCGCGAGGTCGAAGCGCCCGGCCGGACGCGGGGCCGGTGGGCACGTGCCGAGTGCGTCGGGTGCATCGAGTGCATCGCGTGCGTCGAGCTTGCCGGAGGTCTGGGCGTTCGTCATCGGTGGCGGGGCGCCCGGCGTCAACCGCGCATGAGGGCTTCGATTTCGTCGGCGTCGACCGGCACGTCCCGCGTGAGCAGCGTGCAGCCGTTCGCGGTGACGACCGCATCGTCCTCGATCCGGATGCCGATATTCCAGTAACGCTCGTCGATGTCCGGCGCGGGACGTACGTAAATGCCCGGCTCGATGGTCGTGACCATATTCGCCGCCAGCGTTCGCCACGGGCGCTCGCCGTTCGGCCCGTCTTCGCGGTACTCGCCGCAGTCGTGCACGTCCATGCCGATCCAGTGGCCCGTCCGGTGCATGTAGAAGCGGCTGAACGACTTGTTGGCGATGACATCGTCAAGGCTGCCCACGGCGTCGCGCTTGAGCAGGCCGGTATCGAGCATGCCCTGCGCGAGCACGCGCACGGCGGCGTCATGCGGGGCGTCGAAGCGTGCGCCTGCCCGCGTGGCGTCGATGGCTGCCTGCTGCGACGCCAGCACAATGTCGTACAGCTCGCGCTGCGCGGGGGTGAACTTGCCGTTGGCCGGGAATGTGCGGGTGATGTCCGAAGCGTAGCCGTCGAGCTCGCAGGCCGCATCGATCAGCACGAGGTCGCCGTCGCGCAGTTCTGCGTCGCCCGCGCGGTAGTGCAGGATGGTCGCGTTCGCGCCGGTGGCGACGATCGAGCCGTACGCCGGGAACTGCGAGCCTTGACGGCGGAATTCGTAAAGCAATTCGGCCTCGAGATGGTACTCGCGCAGCCCCACGCGCGACGCTTTCATCGCGCGCACGTGGGCGTCGGCCGAAATCTTGCCGGCACGGGCCATGATGTCGAGTTCGGTGCTGTCCTTGATCAGCCGCATCTCGTCGAGAATCGCGCGGATGTCGTGGGCCGCCGACGGCGCGCTCACGCCGGTGCGGCTCTGCGCGCGCACGGCATTGAGCCAGTGACGCACCTGACGGTCCTGCTGTGCCGAGGCGCCGAGCGCGTAGAAGAGGGCGGGGGCATCGGCGAGCAGTTGCGGCAAGCGCGTGTCGATGTCGTCGATGGCGTAAGCGGCGTCGAAACCGAAGGCCTCGCGTGCGGCTTCCGGGCCATAACGGTACCCGTCCCAGATTTCCCGCTCTTCGTTCTTCGCGCGGCAGAACAGGATCGATTGACCCGTACGGCTATCGAGCACGACGACGGCTTCGGGCTCGGTGAAGCCCGACAGGTAATAGAAGTAGCTGTCGTGACGATAGGGGTAGTCGCTGTCGCGATTGCGTGGCACTTCGGGCGCCGTCGGCACAATGGCGACGCCGCCACCGGCCTTGCGCATCTGTTCGATGACTCGCTCGCGGCGGGCTCGGTACGGGGAATCAGACATCGCGGGCTCCATTGTCGGGGATGGGTTGAAGTTCGTTCGGCGTTCGATCGAGGATCGTTCGAAGGTCGTTCATAGATCGTTCAAAGATCGTCCAACGATCGTATTAGGGTCGTTTGACCTGTCGCGTATTCAGGCGATTCTACTGCCGGGAACGAGGTCGTGCCGGGCGCGTACTTCGGCGTCCAGCGCGGCCAGCTGTGCCGGCGTGCCGACGTTCTCCCAGACGCCGTCGAAGCGCTCGCCACTGGCTTGCCCGGCGGCGACCGCACGCTGGTACAGCGGTGTGAGCGCCATGCGCGTGCCGGGGGCAATGCCGTCGAACAGCCGCAGGTCGTAGAGCGCAATGTTGCCGAACGTCAGCGGTACGGCGGTGGCGGGCGCACCCTCGCGTGCGTACAGACGGCCCGAGGCGTCAAGCGCGAAGTCGCCGGTCGGATGAAACGCGGGGTTGGGCACCATCACCAGATGCATGCCGGGTACCGGCTGTGCCGCCAGGCGCTGCGCTGGCGCCGCGAGCGTCGCGTAATCGAAGGCGGTGAAGATGTCGCCGGAGACCGCCAGGAAGATGTTGCCGTCGCCTTCGAGCAGATCCCGGGCCTTCGCAATGCCGCCGGCCGTCTCCAGGGCTTGCGCCTCGGCCGAATAGGCGAGACGCACGCCGAAGGCGCTGCCGTCGCCAAGGGCGGCCTCGATCTGTGCACCGAGCCACGCGTGATTGATGACGATATCGGTGAAGCCTGCGCGCGCGAGCGCCTCGATTTGCCAGACCACGATCGGCTTTGCGCCGACGCACAGCAGGGGCTTCGGGGTCGTGTCCGTGAGCGGACGCATGCGCTCGCCGCGTCCGGCGGCGAAGATCATCGCCTTCATGCTACGGGCCTCAGAACGTGTAACCGACGTCGACCTGCTGGCCGGTCAGTTCGTCGAGCAGCTTGGCCAGCGGCCGCAACGGCGCGTAGCGGTCCGCGACCTTGCGGGCGTATTCGATGAAGCGCGGCGTGTCGGCCAGATAGCGCGGCTTGCCGTCGCGGTAGTTGATGCGCGCGAAGATGCCGAGCACCTTGAGGTGACGTTGCAGCCCCATCCACTCGGCCTGGCGATAGAACTCGCCGAAGTCGGCATCGACCGGCAGGCCGGCCTTGCGCGCGCGTTCCCAGTAGTACGCGAGCCAGTCGAGCTGACGCTCCTCGTCCCAACTGAGGAATGCGTCGCGCATGAGCGAGATGACGTCGTAGGTGAGCGGGCCGTAGACCGCATCCTGGAAGTCGAGAATGCCCGGTCCGGTGGTGCCCGGCAGGCCCGGCATGAGGTTGCGCGGCATGTAGTCGCGGTGCACGAACACCCTGGGCTGTGCGAGCGCGCTCTCGATGAGCAACTGGTTGACGCGATCGAGCGTGGCGCGCTGTGTCTCGCTCAGTGTCACCTTGAGGTGCTTGCCGATATACCAGTCGGGGAACAGATCCAGTTCGCGCTGGAGCAGCGCCGTGTCGTAGACCGGCAGGACGTCGGCGCGGGAGCTCTTCTGCCAGACGATCAGCGCGTCGAGCGCGGCGCGCATGAGGGCGCGCGCGTTATCGTCGTTGAGCACGTCGAGATACGTCTCGCGGCCCAGATCCGTGAGCAGCAGGAATCCCTGCGCGAGATCTTCCGCCAGCACCTTCGGCGCTTGCAGGCCCGCCTCGTCGAGCAAACCGGCAACATGCACGAACGGGCGGCAATCCTCTTGCGGCGGCGGCGCGTCCATCACGATCAGACTCGGATGCGCCGGGTCGGAGCTGCCGATGCGGAAGTAGCGCCGGAAGCTCGCGTCGGCGGATGCCGGTGCCCAGTTGGCCATGTCGAGCGAGAAGGAGGCGGATAGGCTTGAGAGCCAGTGCGACAGCGCTTGCAGGCGGGGATCGGTGGTGTCGGCGAGGGCGCTGGAAGCGTTCGAAACACTCGCGGAAGCGGTGGGGTGTGCAGTCATGATGGGGGCGGTAAACGTCTTGCCATATAATACCCGATCATGTTTTCCAGACGCCCTGTTTCTCGACCTCGATCGACCGTCCCGAATGTCCCGGCAAAGCCTTGCGGGCAGGCGGGATTGGCTGCCCGCAAGCGGCGCCACGATTGTCACGCTGTTTGCGTACATGCCGGATAAACAAGTCCTTACGAATGAAGTCTCTTCGCTGCGTCGCATGATGCGCACGCGACGCAAGCCACTGGCGATCCTGCTCTCCTTGCCGGGGGTGTGGTGTTCGCTCGCCGGTGCGCAGGAAGCCCCCCCTCCCGATATTGCAAAGAGCGATGGTCTCGTGCTGCGCACGGTGCCCGCCCTCGTCGACAACCCGCTCGCGAACGGCGAAGACGTACCGATGTACGTGCGCGGCATGAGCCTCACCGGCCGGACCAATGTCGACGCTACGGTCGACGGCGATGCCGAGGCGCGCAAGTACCGTTCGTTCGTGAAGGGCGATCGTCTGACTTACGATCAGGATACCGACGAGGTGGTGGCGCACGGCAACGCGCGCTTGTCGCAGGGCGGCAATCTCTTTGTCGGCCCCGAAGCGCATATGTATACGGGCGCGGGCGACGGCTACATGCTGACGCCGACCTACCGCCTCGTGTCGGGCGGCGGCGGTAAGTCCGAGCGTGCCGATGTCGAGGCGAGCAATGTCGTCACGCTCCAGCGCGGCACTTACTCCGCATGCGAATGTTCGGAGGAAGGGAAAACACCAGCCTGGTACATCAAGGCATCCGAGTTCGAGTTCGATCAGGAGCAGCAGGAGGGCACGGCCTATAACGGCATTCTGTTCTTCCAGGGCGTGCCGATCCTCGCCAGCCCTTATCTGTCGTTTCCGACGTCGAACGAGCGTCGCTCCGGCTTTCTGGCGCCGACGTTCACGCAGTCGAGCCGCACCGGGTTCGAGCTGGCCACGCCGTACTATTTCAACATCGCCCCGAACCGCGATCTGACGATCACGCCGCGCATCATGACCAAGCGCGGGGTGATGGGCGTGGCAGATTTTCGGTATCTCGAGCCGACGTACGCGGGGCTGTTTCACATCGAGTATCTGCCGAAGGATCGTGTCACGGGCGACGCACGTTACACGTTCACGTTCCAGCATAGCCAGGCCCTCGGGTATGGTGTGAACGGCTACGTCAACTTCACCAAAGTATCGGACGACACCTACCCGGACGACTTCGGCGCAGGCACCAACTTCCAGACCGGGGTGCAACGCGTCTACAATCGCGAAGCCGGCCTGACGTGGAACTACGGTGACTGGTCGTTCCTTGCACGTGTGCTCAAGTACCAGACGCTTGCGCCCAGTGTGCCGCAATACGAGTCGGTGCCGGAACTGTCGGCGACGTATAACAAGCTCGATTTCCACGGCTTTGATCTCACGATGCCGATCCGGTACAACCGTTTCCAGATCGCCTCGTGGACCGGGCAGCCGAACGGCGAGCGGATATACGCACAGCCGACGTTGAGCTATCCGATTCTGACGCCGGGCTATTTCATCGTCCCGAAGGTCATATTCAACGCGGCGGCGTACAACGTCAATTATCCGAACGGCTCGACGATGCAGTCGTCGATCACGCGTACGTTGCCGACGGTCAGTCTCGATACGGGACTGACGTTCGAGCGTCCATTGACGCTGTTCGGCACGGCGATGAAGCAGACGTTGGAGCCGCGCCTCTTTTATGTCTACACGCCGTATCGCGATCAGAGCTCGATTCCGATTTTCGATAGCGCGGTGGCAGACTTCAACCTTGCAGAAATCTTCAGCGAGAACTCGTTCATCGGCGTCGATCGGATTCAGGATGCGAACCGTGTCACCGCCGCGCTGACCTCGCGTTTGATCGATGCGGATACGGGGGTGGAGCGCGGGCGTATCTGGTACGCCCAGCGGTACAACATTCAGCAGTCGCGCGTGACGATGCCGGGCGGCGTGCCGGAAGATGCCGGAGTGTCCGACTTCCTGGTAGGCGGCTCGGCATTGCTGTACAGCAACATCACGTTCAGCTCTGCCGTTCAGTACAGCCCGAGTACGTCGCAGTTCAACCGGTCGGACGTCGGCGTCACGTGGCGGCCGGGCGAGCGCAAGGTTTTCAATCTCTATTACCGGTACCTGCGAAACCCTGCGCCGGTGGTGGGACAAACCACTTTGGGCGTCACACCGATCAACCAGATCGAACTTTCGGGGCAGTGGCCGATCACACCGCGATTCGGCATCGTGGGACGCCTGAACTACAGCATTACGGACAAGACGTTCATCGATGCCCTGGCGGGTTTCGAGTATGATGCCGACTGCTGGGCCTTCCGGGTGGGGCTCCAGCGCTACGCGACCAACGCCACGACGACAACTTCGCGCATCTTTGCGCAGTTGGAGTTGAAGGGCTTGACCAAGTCCGGCAATAGCGCCACAGAAGCCTTCAAGGTCGGGGTGCCGGGCTATCAGCCGCCGCCGACGAACCAGATTCCTTCTCGATTCAGCAACTATGAATGACATGTTTGTGAAGCGTGCCTCGCTGCTGGCGAGCCTGTGTCTCGCCGCCGGGGTGGCGGTGGCTCAGCCCGCGCCGATCAGTGCCCGCGCGGCAGGCGCGCCGGCGTCTTCTGCACGTCCGGTCGATTCCATCGTTGCCGTGGTCAACGACAGCGTGATCACCCGCAAGGAACTCGACACGCGTATCGAGGAAGCGAAACATCAACTGACGCTCGCCAAGCGCCCGATCCCGGACGCCGACCTGTTGCAGCGTCAGGTGCTCGAACAGATGATCGTCACGCAGGTGCAACTCCAGCGCGCCAAGGAAGTCGGCATCGTGGTGAAGGACGCCGACGTCGAACAGGCCTTGCAGCGTATCGCGGCCGACAACCGTCTGAGCGTCGATCAGTACAAGGCGCGTCTGGCACAGGCCGGTGTGCCGTGGGACGCCTTCCGCAAGGAAGTGCGCGAGCAGATCATCATGGCGCGACTGCGTGATCGCGAGGTCGACAGCCAGGTGCAGGTGAGCGACTCCGAAATCAATTCGTATCTCGCCGCGCAACGCGGCGCCACGGCTACGCCGACGGAGACGGAATACCGTCTGAGCGAGATTCTGGTGAAGGTGCCGGACGGTGCGTCCGCCGACCAGGTCAGCGCCGCGCAGAAGAAGGCTGCCGAGGCGCTGGACAAGGCAAAGGCCGGTGGTGATTTCGCCGCGCTGGCCAAACAGTATTCGGACGCTTCGGATGCCGCGAACGGTGGTGACATGGGCTTCCGTATTCCGGAGCGTATTCCCGACCTGTACCTGAACCAGATTCAGAAGTTGCAGCCGGGCACTGTCGTGCCGCAGGTGCTTCGCAGCAACAACGGTTTCCACATCATCAAGCTGGTCGAATCCCGCAAACAAGGCGGCGATCAGGGCATGACGGTGCCGCAGATCCATGCGCGTCACATCCTGATTCCCGTGGGTGACGGAGTCTCGGAAGAGGCTGCACGCAAGAAACTGCTCGATCTGAAGACAAAGATCGAAGCGGGGCAGCTCGACTTTGCCGTTGCTGCCCGTGAGAACTCGAAAGACGGATCGGCCTCCCAAGGCGGCGATCTGGGCTGGATTTCCCCGGGCGAGACGGTGCCCGCGTTCGAGCGCGCCATGTCCGAACTCAAGGACGGTCAGATCAGCGATCCGGTGCGCTCGGAGTACGGCTATCACCTGATTCAGGTGCTGGGCCATCGCGAGTCGCAGGTTTCCGGCGATCAGGAACGCAACCTCGCCATGCAGGAATTGCGCGGGCGCAAGGCCGACCAGCAATACCGCGACTGGTTGCAGCAACTGCGCGACAGCGCCTATGTCGACTATCGTCTGAGCAACGCGCAGCAGTAAGCGCCGCGCCAGACGTAACTCCGTGACTCGATCCTTCGCCCCATTTCAAGCATGACTTCCGACCGGCCCTTCGTTCTTGCCATCACCACGGGTGAGCCGGCGGGCGTCGGGCCGGAGTTGACGGTGCAGGCACTCGTGAAGTGCCTCGCCGCGTCGCCCGGCTCTCCTTCCGATGTCTCCTCGCTCGCCAACTGCCGGTTTGCCGTGCTGGGCGATGCGTCGCTGCTCGCGTCGCGAGCGCAGGCGATCGGACTGGGCGATGCGTGGCAGGACCTGCTCGCCAGCGGCGCGGTGCGCGTCGTGCATCACCCGCTCGCCGTGCCGGTGACGCCCGGAAGGCTCGACGCCGCGAATGGCCGATACGTGCTGGCCTTGCTGGACGACGCTATCGACGGGGCGCTTGCGGGAACGTACGACGCCATTGTCACGGCGCCTTTGCAGAAGAGCACGATCAACGACTGCGGCGTTGCGTTCACCGGACACACCGAGTATCTCGCCGAGCGCACGGGTACGCCGCGCGTGGTGATGATGCTCGCGGGCGGCGGCCTGCGCGTGGCGCTGGCGACCACGCACCTGCCGCTCGCGCAGGTGCCCGGCGCTATCCGTCGCGACGAACTGCTGCACACCCTCGTCATCCTCAATCAGGATCTGATGCGTCATTTCGGCGTGGCGCGCCCGCGCATTCTCGTGACCGGCCTGAACCCGCATGCGGGCGAATCGGGTTATCTCGGTCGCGAGGAGATCGACGTCATCACACCCGCATTGGCGGATGCTACGGCTGCCGGTATCGACGCCCGCGGGCCTTATCCGGCCGATACGCTGTTTCAGCCGCGTCACCTCGAAGGCGCGGACGCAGTACTGGCCATGTACCACGATCAAGGCCTGCCGGTGCTCAAATATGCGAGCTTCGGCGCAGGCGTGAACATCACGCTGGGCTTGCCGATCATCCGGACCTCGGTCGATCACGGCACGGCGCTCGATCTCGCGGGGACGGGCCAGGCCGAGAGCGGCAGCCTGCTAGAAGCGCTGCGCACCGCAGCGACAATGGCCGCCAATGCGGCAACGCACGCACAACTGAGCGCAGGCACGAGCGGCGATTCGCACGCTGCCCAACCGCGTTCATAAGGAATTCACATGAGTAGCGCATCGAAGCGCACGGGCGTCCAACAGGGCCACGTGGCGCGCAAACGTTTTGGTCAGAATTTTCTCGTCGACATGGGCGTGATCGACGCGATCATCAGCGCGATCTCACCGCGTACCGACGATCTGATGGTCGAAATCGGACCGGGGCTCGGCGCACTGACCACGCCGCTGACCGAATGGCTCGCGCATCTGCACGTTGTGGAGCTCGACCGCGATCTGGTCGCACGCCTCACGCGCAAGTTCGGCGAGCGCGTCACCGTACATGCCGGCGATGCGCTCGATTTCGACTTCGGCTCGCTGGTGCCGGACGATCGTCGCGACGAAGCGCCGCTGCGCATCGTCGGCAACTTGCCGTACAACATCTCCAGCCCGCTGCTCTTCCATCTCATGCGCTACGCCGCGCTCGTGCGCGACCAGCACTTCATGTTGCAGGACGAAGTGGTCGAGCGCATGGTCGCCCCCGCCGGGTCGAGCAACTACAGCCGTCTGTCGGTCATGCTCCAGTACCGTTACTGGATGGACAAGGTGCTCGATGTGCCGCCGGACGCTTTCAATCCGCCGCCGAAGGTCGACTCGGCCGTGGTGCGCATGATTCCGCGCGCCGTGGCCGATTTGCCCGAGGTGGATCTGGATGTGTTCGAAGCGGTCGTGGCGCAGGCGTTTTCCCAACGTCGCAAGATGCTGCGCAATACGCTGCACAGCTATCGCGACCGGATCGATTTCGACGCGCTCGGCTTCGACCTCACGCGTCGCGCCGAAGATGTGCCGGTCGACGAATACGTGAATCTGTCGCGCGCGATCAGCGGCGCCGGTTCACAAGGCTGATACCCACGAATACCAGCACGACGGCGCAACCGAAGCGCCAGCCGACCGATTCGCCGAGAATCAGCACGCCGAACGTCACGCCGAAAAGCGGACTCAGAAACGAGAACGAGGCCAGACGCGCGGCGCTGTAACGGGTGAGCAGCCAGAACCAGATCAGATAGCTGGCGAACGCCACACCAATGGACTGGTAGACGAGGCTGATCCAGACCGTGGGTGTCATCGGCCCGATCTGCACGTTCCCCGTCGCGAGCGCCAGCGCGCACAACAGGACCGCCGAGACCGCAAGCTGGTAGAGCAGTGTCTTCGAAGCGGCGGCCGTGGCCAGACGCGAGGCGCGTACGACAACGGTCGTCATCCCCCAGAATGCGCCGGCGAGGATGCCCAGCAGGTCGCCGGGCCACGTCTTCGCCAGGTCCGTATTGCTGCCGTCCGAGAATGCCACCACGATGCCGCAAAATGCGAGCGCCATGCCAAGCCATTGCATGGGACGCAGCCGCTCGCTGGGCACGGTCCAGTGCAGGCCGATGGCGGTGAAGCAGGGGGCCGAATACAGAAAGACGGCCATGCGTGAGGCGGTCGTGTGCGTGAGACCGACGAAGATGCACAGGAATTCCAGCGAGAACAGCGCGCCGGCGAGCAGACCGGCACCGAGGGTGCCGTCGCTGCTGATCAGGCGCTGCCGCCGCCATAGCATCCAGGCGCCGACGAGCACGGTGGCGACGACAGAGCGAAGGCCCGCTTGCAAGACGGCAGGCACGACGGGCACCGCCAGTTTGACGGCGACCTGCTGGCCGCCCCAGATCATGCACAAGCCCAACATGATGGCCAGTGCAGTGGCGTCGACCGGACGCGGGGAGGTTTTCATGAGATTGATTCGGATGGCGACGTATCGCGCACGCGCTGCGCAGTGTCGGCCATTGTCACCGATCCTGACACCGTACGCATCATACTGGTGCAGTCAGTGCGGGTAATGGCGCTGCCAGCGTGCGTTCATTGTTGCCATTGTTCCGTAATACGGCACAATGTCTCCCCGAATCGCTGATTTATTCCGCGATCGTGCGCCGATACAATGCTCCGCGAGGGGGCGCTCGCCCTTTCGATCGTGCCCATCACCAGCATCAACGCGTATGTACAAGAAAGGCTCTGCCGTCGAATTGCAATTTTCCCCGTCGCGGCTCAATGACGGCGCGGGCGATCCGTTCTGGATCGACCTGACCCGCGACGAAGCGCAGGCGCTTCTCGAATCCCTGCAATCGCATCTGGCCCGCTCGGCGGCCGACACCCCGGGCACCGAGTCGCCGATGATCTTCACATTGCTCGATCCGGGCGCCGTGCAAGGATCGGACGCACAAGCGGGGACGATGCATGATGAGGGGAACGAGGCCGGCGAAGCGGCGACGGCGTTCGATGCCGCAGGTGGCCAGGCCGCAGCGGCGTCGCGTCAATGGGTCTGCGTCATTTGCGGGTGGATCTACGACGAAGCCACCGGCTATCCCGAAGACGGCATTGCGCCGGGCACGCGCTGGGAAGATGTTCCGACCGACTGGCGCTGCCCGCTATGCGATGTCGGCAAGGAAGATTTCGCGATGGTAGAGTTCTGACACTGCTAAGTACGTCGATGCATTCCGATAAACGCCGGTCGATTGGGAGGATGCAATGGTGGACGCCAGAGATGACGAAACGCCCGACAACCCGCGAGATCCCGCGAGCGCCGAACGACGGCGCTTCTTGCTGGCGACCGGCGTCGCAGCTGCATCGGGGGCATTGACGGGCACCGTCGCCCAAGCGGCGTCGAGTGACGACAATCCGCCCTCCGGCCGCAATTCCGCTTCTGCCTCCGCTTCCGCATTCGATTCGACCCCGGCTGCCCCCATCCCGGCCCAACTTCCCGCTGGCTACAACATCCTCCTGATCGTGACGGATCAGGAGCGCCACTTCGATGGCGGCTATCCGTTTCCGGTGCCGGGCAGAGAGCGTCTCATGCGTGAGGGCGTCACGTTCCTGCATCACGAGAACAATACGAACGTGTGTACTTCGTCGCGCTCGGTGATGTACACCGGCTTGCATATGCCGCAGACGGGCATGTTCGACAATCTCGGGCTGCCCTTCACACAAGGTCTGAGTCTCGACCCGAAGCTGGGCACGCTCGGCACGATGATGCACGCCGCGGGCTACTACGCCGCCTACAAGGGCAAGTGGCACCTCAACGACAAGATCGATGCGGTGGTGCATCCGGAGGATCTCGGACTCCAGCCGAGGCCGGAACTCCATCGCATCATGGAGCAATACGGTTTTCGCGACTACCACGGCGTAGGCGACGTGATCGGCCTGTCGCAAGGCGGTTACCTGTACGACGCCGTGACGACGGGCGAGAGCGTCAACTGGTTGCGCAGCACCGCCGAACAACTCCGGAGTGCGGGCAAGCCGTGGTTTCTTGCGGTGAATCTCGTCAATCCGCACGACGTGATGTTCCTCGACACGGACCAGCCCGGCGCGCCGGTGCAATGGACCGGACAGGACAATGACGGCGGTGTGGGCATGGCGCCGGCGCAGCCGCCACAACATGCGTTGTATCAGGCCACATGGCCGGATGTCCCTCTTCCTGCGAGCCGTCATCAATCGTTTTCCGAGCCGGGTCGGCCCCCGGCGCATCTGGAGTACCAACGCGCGCGCGCGGCGCTCGTCGGTCAGTTTCCGGACGAAGATCGTCGCTGGCGCAAACTCCAGGATTACTACTTCAATTGCATTCGGGATTGCGACACCCATGTCGCGCGATTGCTGAGCGAACTGGACGCACTCGGTATCGCCGGGCGGACCATCGTCGTCTTCACGGCCGATCACGGCGAGCTTGGCGGGCATCATCAGATGCATGGCAAAGGATCGTCGGTGTATCGCGAACAGATGCATGTGCCATTCGTTATCCGTCACCCCGCGTACCTGGGCGGGAAGACATGTTCCGCGATGACCTGCCACCTCGATCTGGCGCCGACATTGCTCGGTCTGACGGGGGCGCCCGAAGGGCTGCGTCGCCAGATCCTGGGCGAGCGCAAGGGCAAGGATGCGTCGCCGCTACTGGCGGCGCCGGATCGCGCTTCCGTGCATGCGGTGCGCGAGTCGAGCCTTTACTGCTACAGCATGATGCTGTACGCCGATGCGGACTACATCGGCCAGGTGCAGGCGATCCGGCGCGCGCGGGGCTTGTCGGCGCAGGAGAAGGCGAAGCGCACGGCGGCGCTGCACATCGATCTGAACAAGCGCTCCGCGATTCGCGCGATCAACGACGGACGCTACAAGTTCGCCCGCTATTTTTCGCTGCGTCATCACCACGTGCCACGCACGCTCGACGAGCTGACCGCGATGAACGATCTCGAATTGTTCGATCTTCAGGCCGATCCCCATGAGATGAACAATCTGGCCCGCGATCTGACGGCACATCGGGACATCGTCATGTCGATGAACGAAAAGCTCAATCGTCTCATCGCGCAGGAGGTGGGCGTCGACGACGGGCACTATCTGCCCATCGACAAGCCTCACCCCTGGCTGGCGCAACGCGCGATCGAGTAATTGGGGCGTGTCCGGCAAAATCGGCCGTCCCAATGCAAACGAGCCACCCAAGGGTGGCTCGCGGACGTAGCGCAGTCGATGTCGACTTACAGGCCGCCCTTCGTCGAGTGCTTCTGGATCAGCTCGATCTTGTAGCCGTCCGGATCTTCCACGAAGGCGATGACGGTCGTGCCCCCCTTGACCGGACCGGCTTCGCGCGAAACCTTGCCGCCGGCGGCGCGGATCGTGTCGCAGGCCTTGTACGCGTCGTCGACTTCCACGGCCAGATGGCCGAAGGCCGTGCCCATCTCGTACTTGTCCACACCCCAGTTGTAGGTCAGTTCGAGCACGGTGTTCTCCGACTCGGCACCGTAGCCGACGAACGCCAGCGTGTACTTGTATTCGGGGTTCTCGCTCTGACGCAGCAACTGCATGCCGAGTACGCGCGTGTAGAAATCGATCGAGCGCTGCAGGTCGCCGACGCGCAGCATGGTATGGAGCATTCGCATGGTGTTTTCAGTGTGGGGACAACGAAAACTCAATTGTACTCGTCACCATGAAAATGAACATCATTCATGGTGCGTTGAGCAATTTTTAACTTGAAATGCGACCCCAGCATTCGTTCGGATGCACGACAGAGACAGTCCGCTCAGAACTCCGGCAGCCACTCGGGCGCATGGGACTTGAGCGTGTCGCGTGCCGCTTCGAATTCCGGGAAGATCGACGCCACGGCCTGCCAGAAGCGCGGCCCGTGGTTCATTTCCTTGAGGTGCGCTAGTTCGTGAGCCACCACGTAATCGATGACACCGAGCGGGAAGTGGATGAGACGCCAGTTCAGCCGGATACGACCGTCGGCGCTGCAACTGCCCCACCGGGTGGTGGCCGAGGACAACCCCAGCGCGGTGTAGCGCACGCCAAGCCGTTCCCCATAGACTTCCAGCCGTGTCGTAAAGAGCTTGCGCGATTCCTGTTGCAGCCAACCCTGTACGCGGTCACGCATCTGTTCCGGCGCCGCTTGCGGCGGCAGATCGAGCCACAGCGTGTGCGTATGGATGTCGTACTGGGCGACACCTGCCCGCCCGCCGAGCCGCACGGTCAGCGTATGGCCGAGATAGGGCAGCGTTGCGCCGTCGATCCATGTGACACGAGGAATGACGCGTCGCGCGGCGCGCTCGCGGAATTCGGCGATCTTGCTGAAGATCCAGCGCTTCTTTTCGGTGACCGCGGCTTCCACGTCCGCGATGGTGACCCAGCGCGGCGCTGTGACCGCGAGGCCCGATTCGTCGATCATGAAGCCGATGGTCCGGCGCGAGGAACGTTTGAAGCGGTAGTAGAGCGCGTGACCGTCGAGCACGATGACACGCTCGCCGGCGGCCGGTGCGCGTCGCGGACCGACGCCAGGCGTTGGGGCGGTCGTGGAGGGCGGTGTGTCTGCGGCAGGGGGTAATGCCGAAGGGGCAACCAGCGGTACGGTCGCGCCGGGCGCATCCGTGGCTACGCCGTTCGCTTCCGCCGCCGGGCTGCCGAACAGATCGAGTTCCATTTGCGGTGCTGGCGTCTCATGCCGGGGGGCGCGGGTGTCGCGAGGATCGCGAGTGGCAGGCAGAGCTTTCGACATGAGACGGTCTCGCGTGATTGCGCGTTCAGGTCCGGGGCGCAGTGTCGGACTTATCCGACGTATTCGACGTATCCGACATATTCGACGCCCCCGTCCTCGGCTTAGACGTATAGGCGGCCGGGTCGATGCGTATCATCTCGCGCTCGATCCACTCGGCGACATCGGCATTGACGGCCTCGGCCGTGCGGCCCGCCGTCTCGATGACCGGACCGATCGAGACGATCACTTCCCCGGGAAATTTCATGAACGAGTTGCGCGGCCAAACGCGTCCGGCATTGTGCGCAATCGGCACGACCGGCGTGCCCGTTGCCGTCGCCAGACGAGCGCCACCCGATTTGTACTTGTTGCGCGAGCCGGTCTTCGTACGCGTGCCCTCCGGGAACATGATGATCCAGTTTCCCTCGGCAAGACGTTCGCGCCCCTGCGTCACGACCGATGCAAAGGCGTCGGTACCCTTGCGGCGGTCGATGTGGATCATGCTCAGCAGACCCAGCGCCCAGCCGAAGAACGGCACATACAGCAACTCGCGCTTGAAAACGTAGCAAAGCGGTCGCGGCATCAGGGCAGGCAACGCCACCGTCTCCCAGGCCGATTGGTGCTTCGAGAGCAGAATCGCCGACGTCTCGGGCAGATTCTCCCGGCCAATGACGCGATACCGCATGCCGCACAGCTTGTCGCCCACGCGAATCACCACCTTGCACCAGCCGACCGCAAACCAGTAACGCTGCACGCGCGACAGGAACGGAAACGACACGATGCACGCGATGGCGTACGGAATCGTCCAGACGATCTGGAAGATGAAGAAAAGGATCGAGCGAAGTTGCTGCATGGGTTCTGGCCTGAGAGCGTTCGTCGCCATATTCGCCATATTCACGATATTCGTGATATGCGGGGCATGGCGACGCGCGCCGTAGTTAAGCGTCCTCGTCGGCGAGCAGATCGTTGACGAAGGCCGCCAGACTGTCATGTACGCGCGTGCCTTCGGGCAGGTTACCGGCCGCGAGTGTTTTCTTGCCCTTGCCGGTGAGCACCAGATGCGGCATCGCGCCCACGGCCGCCGCGGCCTGCAAATCGCGCAACGAGTCGCCCACGGCCGGCACGCCGGTCAGGTCGACTTCGTAGCGTCGCGCGATTTCCTGGAAGAGTCCGGGTTTCGGCTTGCGGCAATCGCACGCATCGACCGACGTATGCGGGCAGAAGAACACCGCGTCGATGCGTCCACCGGCGGCGGCCGCCAGCTTCGACATCTTCGCGTGCATGGCGCCGAGCGTCGCCATATCGAAAAGACCGCGCCCGACACCCGACTGATTCGTCGCGACCACCACACGATACCCGGCCTGATTCAACCGGCCGATGGCCTCCAGACTACCGGGCAGCGGTACCCACTCGTCCGTCGACTTGATGAATTGATCCGAGTCGGCGTTGATGACGCCGTCCCGGTCGAGAATCACGAGTTTGCGGGCGGCGGGGCCGGGTGTGCGATCTTTGCGCGAATCCATGAGGAGCTCAGTTGACTCGTGGGAACATCAGGCGGCGAGCTTCGAGAGATCGGCCACGCGGTTCATCTGGAAGTGCAGGTTCTTGAGCAACGCGAGGCGATTGTTGCGCAGCGCCTCCTCGTCGGCCATCACCATCACGTCGTTGAAGAAGGCGTCGACCGCGTCGCGCAGTTCGGCAAGCGCGGAGAGCGCCTGGGCGTACTCGCGCGCCTCGAACTTCTGCTCGACCGCCGGCGTCACTTTCTCGAGTGCGGCAGCAAGCGCCTTCTCGGCCGGTTCCAGCAACAGATCCGGCGAGATCGTGCCGTCAGCCGGCGGCGCCGTCTTCTTGAGGATGTTGCCGATACGCTTGTTGGCTGCGGCGAGGGCCTCGGCTTGCGGCAGTGCCGAGAACGCGCGCACGGCATCCAGACGCTCGATCAGATCGCCCAGATACTTCGGCTGCTCTGCCAGCACGGCTTCGATCTCGTTGGCGGCGTAGCCACGCTCGCGCAGATAACCGCGCAGACGATCGAGCACGAACTGATACACGTCGCCCAGATAACCGTCATCGGCCACGCCCGTCGTGAATTGCTTGTACGTCACATGCAGCAGTTCCGGCAGCAGCACCGGCAGACGCTTCTCGATGAGCATGCGCACGATGCCCAGGGCATGGCGACGCAGTGCGAACGGGTCCTTCTCGCCGGTCGGTTGCAGGCCGATGCCCCAGATGCCGACGAGCGTTTCGAGCTTGTCGGCCAGCGCGACCACCGTGCCGGTCGGGCTGGCGGGCAGGGCGTCGCCCGCAAAGCGCGGCTGATAGTGTTCCGAACAGGCTTGCGCGACATCGGCGGCTTCACCGTCGTTGCGCGCGTAGTAGGTGCCCATGGTGCCTTGCAGTTCGGGGAATTCGCCGACCATGTCGGTCAGCAGGTCCGCCTTGGCGAGCAAGGCGCCACGCTCGGCCAGTTTCACGCCGTCAGCGTCTGCGCCGATCATGTGCGAGATCGCACCGGCGAGCTTCACCAGACGTTGCGTGCGCTCGTACTGCGAGCCCAGCTTGTTGTGATAAACGACGTTGGCGAGCAGCGGCACGCGATCGGCCAGCGGCTTCTTCTTGTCCTGCTCGAAGAAGAACTTCGCATCGGCCAGACGCGGACGCACCACCCGTTCGTTACCCGTGACGATCTGTTCGGGCTTGTCCGTCGCGATGTTGGAGACGATCAGGAAGCGGTTCGTGAGGCGACCCCCGTCGGCGAGCGGCTTGTCGGTGAGCGCGAAGTACTTCTGGTTCGTCTGCATCGTCAGAATCAGACATTCCTGCGGCACGGCGAGGAATTCCGACTCGAAGTGACAGGCGTAGATCGCGGGCCATTCGACGAGTGCGGTCACTTCGTCGAGCAGCGCGTCCGGCATCACCACGTGGTCGTTGCCGGCGGCGTCGAGCAATTGCGCGCGGATCGCATCGCGACGGCCCGTGAAGCTCGCGAGCACCTTGCCTTCGCGCTCGAGCGTGGCGGCGTAGGCGTCTGCGTTGGCAATGGCGACTTCGCCTGCCGACAGGAAGCGATGTCCTTGCGTCTTGGTGCCTGAGGCCAGACCGATCGCCGTGGCCGGCACGAGCGTTTCGCCATGCAGGGCGATCAGGCCATGCACCGGACGCACGAACTGCACCGTCTCGCCGTCCGGGCGCTGGTAGCTCATGACCTTCGGAATCGGCAGCTTGCCCAGTGTTTCGTCGAGCGATGCCTGCAATGCGTCGGCCAGTTGGGCGCCCGGTGCCGTATAGGTATGGAAGAAGGCTTCGGCCTTGCCGTCCATGGCGCGCTCCAGGCTCGCGACCGGCAGGTCGGCAAAGCCCATCGCGGCGAGTTTCTTCGCGAGCGGTGGTGTGGGGTTGCCGTTGGCGTCGAGCGCGACGGACACCGGCAGGACTTTGGCGCGAATGGTGGCGTCGGGAGCGCGATCGAGCACGTTCGTGATCGAGACGGCCAGACGGCGCGGCGTGGCGTACGGGGTGACGACGCTGGCGTCGGTCACGAGCCCGCGCGTGCGCAGGCCGTTGGCGATGCCGTCGGCGAACGCGTCACCCAGACGCGCCAGCGCCTTCGGCGGCAGTTCTTCGGTCAGCAGTTCGACCAGCAGGGTGCGTTGTGCGGTGCTCATCATGCGGCTTGCGTTTGGGCGGATGTTGGGTTCGAGGCGGCCGGCGCGTTCAGCATCGGGAAGCCGAGTTTTTCACGCGACGCGTAGTAGGCCTGTGCGATCAGACGCGACAGCGCGCGGATACGGCCAATGTACGCCGCGCGCTCGGTCACCGAGATGGCGCCGCGCGCATCGAGCAGGTTGAAGGTGTGCGCGGCTTTGAGAATCATCTCGTAAGCCGGCAGCGCCAGTTCGGCTTCGATCAGACGCTTCGCTTCGCTCTCGTAGTTGTCGAAGAAGCTGAACAGCATCGGCTGGTTCGAATGCTCGAAGTTGTAGGTCGACTGCTCGACTTCGTTCTGATGGAACACGTCGCCGTAGGTCAGGCGACGCTTGACCGGGCCGTCGGCCGTTTGCTCTTCCCATTCCGTCCACACCAGGTCGTAGACGTTCTCCACCTGTTGCAGATACATGGCCAGACGCTCGATGCCGTACGTGATTTCGCCGAGCACCGGCTTGCAATCGAGTCCGCCGACCTGCTGGAAGTAGGTGAACTGCGTGACTTCCATGCCGTTGAGCCACACTTCCCAGCCCAGACCCCAGGCGCCGAGCGTCGGGTTTTCCCAATCGTCTTCCACGAAGCGCACGTCGTTCTCGGTCAGGTCGAGACCGAGCGCGCGCAGCGACCCCAGATACAGGTCGAGAATGTTCTCCGGCGCCGGCTTGAGCACGACCTGATACTGGTAGTAATGCTGCATGCGGTTCGGGTTCTCACCGTAACGGCCATCCTTGGGACGGCGCGACGGCTGCACATAGGCGGCGCGCCACGGCTCCGGGCCGATCGCGCGCAGGAACGTGGCGGTGTGCGAGGTACCGGCGCCGACCTCCATGTCGTAAGGCTGGAGCAACGCACAGCCTTGCTTGTCCCAGTAATCCTGCAACGTCAGGATGACTTGTTGAAAGGTAAGCATGATGAATTCGCGCGGACGAACAGGAAAAAATGCGGATTTTGCGCAGTCTTTCGGCCCGGCCGCGAGCGCGGCCGAAAGACTAAAACGTTGAATTTTAGCGGGAATTCGACTCGCGCGGGGCGCTGATGGCCGCGGGCGAGTACGACGTGGGGATTTTGGCATCCCCCGGTGTCGTTTTGCTACGTCGAAGCGCGCCCGCGACGGAGGCTTTCGCGCTCAGCGCGAGCGGCGCTTCATCGCCACACCGACCCCGAACCCGAGCGCCACGAGCGCGAGGCCCAATGCGGGCAGGTTGCCGAAGCGAACGTAAGGCGTAAGGCCGCCATATGGCTGGACGTTGCCGGTGAGCGCGCCGACGGTCATCGCCGGCAGGCGCGCCTGCACGTTGCCGTGTGCGTCGATGATGGCGGTCGCGCCGGTGTTGGTGGCGCGCAGCATTGGACGCCCCGTCTCAAGCGTGCGCATGCGGGCGATCTGCAAGTGCTGATCGAGTGCGACGGTATCGCCGAACCACGCGAGGTTGGTCGAGTTCGCAAGCACGGTCGCGGGCGCCGGCATATTGCGCAGCGCCTGCGCGATTTCCTCGCCGAACAAGTCCTCGTAGCAGATGTCGAGCGCCACGCGCTGGTCGCGGACCGGGAAGCCGCCCGGCGTGGCGGTGCCGCGCAGGAAATCGCCCAGCGGGATGTGCATCATGTCGACGAACCAGCGAAAGCCCCACGGCACGAATTCACCGAAGGGCACGAGGTGGTGTTTGTCGTAACGGTAAAGCGTCTGGTCTCGCGGCGTCACCCCAAACAGACTGTTCGTCAGATCGGTCGGGCCGCGATCGGTCAGCGTTGCCCCGACCGCGCCGAGCACCACATGTGAGCCGGTGCGATCCGCAAACTCGCGGATCGGTGTGGCGACTTCGGGCGGGATGCCTTGCAGCAGCACCGGAAACGCGGTTTCCGGCGTGATGATGAGGTCGGCAGGGGCCGCCACGATCATGTCGCGATACATCGCCATGGCGTGATCGATGCCCGCGCGCTCGAACTTCATGTCTTGTGGCACGTTGCCTTGCAGCAGGCGCACCGAGATCGGCTGGCCGGATGGCGCGGTCCAGGCATGACGCGCCAGCCCCGCACCGATCCCCATGAGGGCGAGCACGCCGACGATGGCGCCCAGGCGTCGTGCGATCGGTGCAGTCTCGACGACAGGCAGAATCGCACGGGCAACCCAGGCGGCGGCCAGTGCGGCGAGCCCCGTGATGCCGTAGACGCCGAGCAGCGGTGCGAAGCCAGCGAGCGGGCCGTCCACGTGGGCGTAGCCGGGCGAGAGCCAGGGAAAGCCGGTGAAGACGGTGCCGCGCAGCCATTCGGCCAGCGTCCACGCCCCGGCAAAGGCAAGGGCGCGCCACGGACCGGGCGCCGGGACGATGCGCGTGACGAACGCTGCGAGCGCGGGATAAATCGCGAGATAGAGCGAGAACAGAACGACCGCCGCGCCCGCCATGACCCCGGGCATGCCGCCGTAGGTGTGCATGCTGACGTAGAGCCACCAGATACCGCTCACGAACGACATGGCGCCGAAGCTGCCGCCCAGCCAGAGTGCCTGACGTGACGAGGTGCTGCGCTCGACGAGCGCGAACAGTCCCGCCATCGCGAGCAGTTGCAGCCACCAGAAGTCGCGCGGCGCGAACGCCAGGGTTTGCGCGAGGCCGGCCAGACCGGCGAGCGCTCGGGCACGCCAGGCCGGCCACGAGCGCCGCTCGGGCGCGTGGACGGTCATTTCCTGCATGGATCGTTGAGTTGAGTGACGCGGGCGTTATTCGGGTTGAACGGCCGGTGCCGGTTCCACGCGTCGCAACAGCAGCATGTGGACCTGACGGCCATCGGCGCGCAGCACTTCGAACACGAGATTGCCGATGCGCATGCGCTCGCCCCGGCGCGGCACACGGCCGAACTGGTGCGTGATCATACCGCCGATCGTGTCGTTTTCGTCGTCGTGGAACTGCGTGCCGAACGCTTCGTTGAATTGCTCGATTTCCGTGAGCGCGCGAATGCGATACGTGCCGTCGGGCGCCGCGATGATGTTGTCTTCTTCTTCGTCGAAGTCGTACTCGTCTTCGATGTCGCCGACGATTTGCTCCAGCACGTCTTCGATCGTGATGAGTCCTGCCACGCCGCCGTATTCGTCCACGACGATGGCGATGTGGTTGCGATTGACGCGGAAGTCGTGCAGCAGCACGTTCAGGCGCTTCGACTCCGGAATGAACACGGCCGGGCGCAGCATGTCGCGCACGTCGAAGTCATGATTGGCGTAGTAACGCAGCAGATCCTTGGCGAGCAGAATGCCGATGATGTTGTCGCGATTGCCCTCGTAGACCGGATAGCGCGAGTGCGCCTGTTCCAGCACGAAGGGGACAAATTCTTCGGGAATCTGTTCGATGTTGATGGCGTCCATTTGCGCGCGCGGCACCATGATGTCGCGGGCGCACAGGTCGGCCACCTGGAATACGCCCTCGATCATCGCCAGGGAATCGGCGTCCATCAGGTTGCGGGCGTGCGCGTCTTGCAGAATTTCGAGCAGCTCTGCGCGCGACTCCGGCTCCGGGGAAATCAGATCGGTGAGGCGTTCGAGCAGAGAGCGAGGTTTTTCGGTGTTTTTTCGACCGGGTCGACTGGGATAAGGGTCGTTCATGACGGCGCGTCCAAGTTGGGCGGACGCCGAGCTGTTACAGGAAGCTCAAGGATACACCAGATGTGCGGCATCTCCGCGTCAGACGGCCCGCATTCCGGTATCGCCGGGGGCGCGCGCGACGATGTGCGTATTTCAGGACATTTCGGTGGTTCGTCAGGTGGCCCGCAATCGCGTCGTGGTCACCCGAAACGGACCGGCTATCACGCGCCTCCGGAATCACTTTGCACCGCAGCGGTGCAGCAAGGCTTCGAGCGCCGGATCGGGCATGCCGGCTTCGCGCAGCGCCTTGACCGTGCGGGCGACGTAGTCGTGCGTAGTGCCGTAGCGTCCCTGCGCCTGATCGAAGACCTGGCGGATGATGGCGTCGGGCAGACGCCCGGCGTAGCTCACAGCTTCGCGCCGCATGACGAACGCCAGCCCGGGTTTCGTCCGACCGTCCGCCAACTGGCAATTGAGCCACATCGGGCGGTACGAGCCCATCGCCATCTCCCGATACCAGAGCGTTTCGAGTTCCGCGCGCGCATGCCGGGCCGCGAGCCGCATCGCCACGCCCGCACACGAACCGCCCCGGTCGAGCGCCAGCACGAGTCCCGGCTGCTCGGGCGTGCCGCGATTGACGCGCGACCACAGATACAGCCCCCGGTGATAGCCGTGTACGCGAGCGCGATGGCTTTCCTCGACCGGCATGCCGGGATTCCAGATGAGCGACCCGTACGCGAAGATCCACAGATCCTCGCGACCGTCCCAGTCGACGAGCGCAGCGTCCAGCGATGCGCTCATCTCTTCCTGCGTCAGGTGACGCGATACGCCGAGGTCGGGCGGATATCGCGTGCATCCGGGCCCGCTCGAGAGGCTGGCCTGTGCGGTTTCGCTGGCGTCAGGGGCGGTCGGTCGATCGGGGATACGGTCCATGGGATGTCGGTCAGGCGCGGCGCGATTTGGCCGGCTTGCGAGCGTCGGGCGGTTGGGGGGATGGCACGGCCTGTGTCGAGGTCGGCGATTTCTCCGCGGCGTAGGGATCGGCATAGCCCAGACCGGCGAGAATCTCGGTTTCCAGGCTTTCCATTTCCTGCGCTTCGTCGTCTTCCTCGTGATCGTAGCCTTGTGCGTGCAGCACACCGTGCACGATCAGATGCGCGTAATGGGCTTCGAGCGAAATGCCCTGTTCGTTCGCTTCGCGCTCGACCACCGGGCAGCACAGCACGATGTCGCCCGTCACCGGATCGTTCTCGTCCTGCGCGTAAGCGAACGTGAGCACGTTCGTGGCGTAATCCTTGCCGCGATAGCCGCGATTGAGGGTCTGGCCTTCTTCGGCGTCGACGAAGCGCAGCGTGAGTTCGGCGTCGGCCAGCAGGGCGGCCTGCACCCAGCGGCGCACGGCGGTACGCGTGAGCAAGGCCTTGTGCGACGCGAATGCGGCGCCCGCCACGAACTGGTTCGTCAGCGTGAGCGCGTGGCGTGGCGCACGGGGACTCCCGATGCTCATGCCTTGCCTCCGGCGGCGCGCGACGCGCGCGCGGGGCGCTCCGATGCGGGCAGGTCGAGTCCGGCTTCCACGTGCTGCGCGTGCTCGTCGTATGCTTCGACGATGCGTGCGACAAGCGGGTGACGCACGACGTCCACGCTCGTGAAGCGCGTCATGGCGATTCCGCGCACGTTCTTCAGAATGACCTGCGCTTCCATCAGACCGCTCTTCTGGCCGCGCGGCAAGTCGACCTGTGTCGTGTCGCCGGTCACCACCGCCTTGCTGCCGAAGCCGATTCGCGTGAGGAACATCTTCATCTGTTCCGGCGTGGTGTTTTGCGCCTCGTCCAGAATGATGAACGCGTGATTGAGCGTGCGGCCGCGCATATACGCGAGCGGTGCGATCTCGATCATCTGCTTCTCGAAATACTTCTGCGTCTTGTCGAAGCCGAGCAGGTCGTACAGCGCGTCGTAAAGCGGGCGCAGATACGGGTCGACCTTCTGCGCCAGATCGCCGGGCAGAAAGCCCAGACGCTCGCCGGCTTCGACCGCCGGGCGCGTGAGCACGATGCGCTTGACGGCGTCGCGCTCGAGCGCATCGACGGCGCATGCCACCGCGAGGTACGTTTTGCCGGTACCGGCAGGGCCGATGCCGAACGTCACGTCGTGCGAGAGGATCTGCTTGAGGTATTCGCGTTGCGCCGGCGTGCGCCCGTGCAGATCGCTGCGGCGCGTGTGCAACACCGGCGAGCCGTCTTCCGTCTGCCCGGCGGCGAACGGGTTGTCGTCGCCGTGACGCACCGTAGGCGCGAGGCCCTGGCGTGTTTCCACGAGACCGAGCTGGATGTCGTCCACGGACAACGCCTCGGTCGCACGGTTGTAGAAGCTCTCGAGCGCCTGGGTGGCGACGGCGGCGCTCTTGCCGCGCACGGAGAAGCGATGGCCGCGCCGGGTGATCGAGACGTCGAGCGCCTGTTCGATCTGACGCAGGTTTTCGTCGAGCGGGCCGCAGAGATTGGCCAGACGGCGATTGTCGTCGCGCGGGGCGGTGAATTCTTGGACGGGTGCTTTCAAGATGATCCGGTCGGTTGCCTGTTCAGGTCGTTCGATGGCGCGGGTGCGGCGGGCAGGCATGCCTGTCTGCCGCCGGTCCGTTCAGTTTCGCGCTGTCTTTCTGTCGCTGTCTTTTTGTCGCAATCGTTCTGTGATTCCGTCGTTCAGTGCGTGGTGACCAGTTCGCCGCGCAGCGAGTGCGGGTAGGCGAAAGTGATCACGACGTCGGTCATCTGCCCGATGAGCCCTGCGCGTTGCGCCTCGGGCGCGGGGAAGTTGACCACGCGGTTGTTTTCCGTGCGGCCCTGCAGCTCGTTCGGGTCCTTGCGCGAAACACCTTCGACCAGAATACGCTGACGCGACCCCACCATGCTCTGGCTGATACGCGCGGCGTTCTCCTCGATCACGGCCTGCAGGTGTTGCAGGCGGCGCAGCTTCACTTCGCGCGGCGTGTCGTCCGGCAGGTTCGCGGCCGGGGTGCCCGGGCGCGGGCTGTAAATGAACGAGAAGCTGGTGTCGTAACCGATCTCGTGGATCATCGCCATGAGCTTGTCGAAGTCCTCTTCCGTCTCGCCGGGGAAGCCGACGATGAAGTCCGACGACATCGACATGTCCGGGCGCACCTGGCGCAAACGGCGGATGATCGACTTGTATTCCAGCACCGTATAGCCGCGCTTCATGGCCGAGAGCACGCGATCGGCCCCGTGTTGCACGGGCAGGTGCAGATGGCTCACGAGCTTGGGCACCTTGGCGTAGGTGTCGATCAGACGCTGCGTGAATTCCTTCGGATGGCTGGTCGTGTAGCGAATGCGCTCGATGCCCGGCACTTCGGCCACATACTCGATGAGCAGCGCGAAGTCGGCGATTTCGCCGTCTGCCATCAGACCGCGATAGGCGTTCACGTTCTGGCCGAGCAGCGTGATTTCGCGCACGCCCTGTTCCGCCAGTCCGGCGATCTCGGTGAGCACGTCTTCGAACGGGCGTGAGACTTCGTCGCCGCGCGTGTAGGGCACCACGCAATAGCTGCAATACTTCGAGCAGCCTTCCATGATCGAGACAAATGCCGTGGCGCCTTCGACCTTGGCCGGCGGCAGGTGATCGAACTTCTCGATTTCCGGGAAGGAGATGTCCACCTGCGAGCGGCCCGTGGCGCGGCGCGCTTCTAGCATCTGCGGCAGTCGGTGCAGGGTTTGCGGCCCGAACACGACGTCCACGTACGGGGCGCGCTGCACGATGGCCGCGCCTTCCTGGCTGGCCACGCACCCACCGACGCCGATCACCAGATCCGGCTTGATTTCCTTGAGGGCGCGCATGCGGCCCAGATCCGAGAACACTTTCTCCTGCGCCTTTTCGCGCACCGAGCAGGTGTTAAAGAGAATGACGTCGGCGTCTTCGGGGGTATCCGTCTTTTCGAGGCCTTCGGCAGCCCCGAGCACGTCCGCCATCTTGTCGGAGTCGTACTCGTTCATCTGACAGCCGAACGTCTTGATGTAAATCTTTTTTGCCATTGAGTGTGCGCCGTTCGCAGTGGTTGACCTGGGGGCGTCCGTATTGAGTGTTTCAGGGGTTCAGTCTCGGGTCATGCGAGAAATGGGATGACCCAAACGCAAAAGCCGGCATGGCCGGCCTGTCCGGACCTCCGTAGCGGGGCCGGTGTGTGGTGCACGCATTATACCGCGTGCACCGTGCGGGGGCGGGAGAGCCTGCCGCCGATCAGCGGTTGTCCTTCATGGCCGTGGCGAGCGCCCGGATGTTGTATTGGAACAACTGCAGATAGGTCGTCGCTTCCGGGTTCTTCGACAGGGCGTCGGAGTACAGCTTGCCGTCGACCGTGACTTTGGCATCGTGCGCAATGCGTTGCACCAGACGCGGATTGGAAATGTTTTCCATGAATACCGCCCGGATGCCCGTGCGGCGGATCACGCGAATCAGGTTCGCCACGTCCTTGGCGCTCGCTTCGCTCTCCGTCGACACGCCTTCCGGCGCGAGGAACTTTATGCTGAAGCGCTGGCCGAGATAGCCGAAAGCGTCATGCGAGGTGAGCACCACGCGCCGCGAGGGCGGAATGGCTGCCAACTGCTTGTCGGCCCATTTGATCAGGTCGTCCAGCGCGCCACGGTAGTTTTTGGCGCGCTCGGCGTAGTAGCTGGCGCCAGCCGGGTCGGCCTGCGAGAGTGCGGCGGCAATGTTGTCCACCATCGTCTTCACGCGCTCGGGGTCCTGAAACATGTGCGGATCGGTCACGGTCTTGCCGTCGTCGACCATCGTACGGGGTTTCAGGCCCTTGGTGACCGTGACGAGCTGGCCGGGATAGTGGCTCGATTTCATCAGGCGAGGCAGCCAGCCTTCGAAACCCAGACCGTTGACGAAGAACAGCTTGGTGCCCGACAGCCTGGCCACGTCGGCCGGGGTCGGTTCGTAGGTATGGGTGTCCTGATCCGGGCCGACGAGGGAGGTGACATCGATACGGTCGCCGCCGACGGACTTCACGATGTCGGCCAGAATGCTGAAGCTCACGCCGACCGGTAGCCGCGTGTCCTGCGCGCGCGCCGGTGTGGCGAACGTCAATGCCAGCGCGAACATGGCGGCAAAAACACCGACGAGCGCGGCAGAAAATCGTGCGCCGGGCCGCGATTTGCCTTGCGGCTTGCCCCGTTGACTCAATCCGAACATTGTTTCCCTCTCTTAAAGCGCCGAAGCCTTTGCAGTATTGGTCGTGCCCGGCGAAACAAGCAGCGCGCTCAAGTAGGCGACACCTGCCGTCAAAACGATGGCCGGCCCTGACGGGCAGGCCAGATAGTACGAAACCAGCAATCCGATCACGCTCGACGCGCTGGCGACCAGCCACGCGGCCAGCAGCATGCCGGGCAGCGTGCGCGCAATCAGGCGCGCGGTCGCGGCGGGGAGCATCATCAGGCCCACGGCCATGAGCGTGCCCATGGCCTGAAAGCCCGCGACGAGATTCATCACCGTCAGCACGGTAAAGCCGAGGTGATACCGCATCACCCCCCTGCCCTGACCCTGCCCGAGGAACGTCGGGTCCGCGCTGTCGAGCACCAGACCGCGATAGTGCCAGCCGAACCAGAGCAGCGTTACCGTGGTAATTGCCGCCACGAGAATCAGCGACGGGTCGTCCACGGCCAGGACCGAGCCGAACAGCAGATTCATCAGGTCGACGCTGTTCCCCCACTTCGACACGATCACCACGCCGCCCGCGAGCGCCAGTAGATAGAAACCGGCAAACGACGCCCCTTCGTCGAGTCGGGTGCGTCGGCTCGAAAGGCCGGCAAGCAGGGCGACGAGCAGCCCCGCGATCATGCCGCCTCCGGCCATCCAGGGCAGCGACAGGCCGCCGATCAGATAGCCGACGGCCGCGCCCGGCAGCACCGCGTGCGAGAGCGAGTCGCCCATCAGGCTCATGCGGCGCAGCAGCAGGAACACCCCGACGGGCGTGCAGCCGAGCGATAGCGCCAGACTGCCCACGAGGGCATGCCGCATGAAGTCGAATTCCGCGAACGGACCGACGATCAGGTCGAGCAGTGCGCTCATTGACGATCTCCCGGCAACGGGAGGACGACGCTGGCCGCCCGCGACGGCTGGGACGGCTGGGACGGCGGCAGGTTCGGCACGCTCGGCAGCGGCGGGTTTGCCGCGAAAGCGGTGTACCCCCCCGCGCCCGCCAGCCCGCCGAGGGCGCCTCCACCTGCGCCGTTCGCGGACGCAAATCCGCTGTGCAGGCAGTCCGCCGGTGCGCCCGACGCCACCAGGCGCCCCGCCATCACGACCACGTGCGCGAAACGTTCGAGCACCAGCGGCAGGTCGTGCAGAACGGTCACCACGGTACGCCCCTCGTTGCGCCATTGATCCAGCAGGGCCAGCAACAGTTCCGCCGAGGGCACGTCGATGCCGGTCAGGGGTTCATCCAGCAAAACGATGGGCGCATCTTCGACGATCAGGCGCGCGAAGCGGGCACGCTGCCATTGACCGCCGGACAAGACTTCCAGCGCCTGCGCGCGCTTGTCCGCCAGGCCGACGCGGGCGAGCGCATCGATGGCGCGCGCGAACTCCTCGCGCCCCAGGCGGCCGGCATCGCCCGTGCGACGCCACGTGCCCGTGAGGACGTACTCCTCCACGCACATCGGGAAACGGTGATCCGTCTCGGGGCGTTGCGACAGATAGGCCACCGGCCCGTCGCACACGACTTTGCCGCGTGACGTCTTTTGCAGCCCGGCAAGTGCGCGCAGCAGCGTAGTCTTGCCGCCCCCATTGGGGCCCACGACCGCAGAGAGCACGCCCGGCGCGAAGGTGGCGCTCACGCCCTCGAGCGCGACATTCGGCCCGAAATGGACCGAAAGGTCCTGGCATCCGATCACGAGGCGACTCCTTTCAGTGCCCAGAAAACGAGCGCCCAGAGGGGGACAAGCACGAGCAGCATAAGTGCCGTGCGTTCCCAGCCAGCGAGACGGTAGAGCCAAACAGAGAAGCGAATCATGAATAAGTCGGGTGACGCCCGGACACACTGAGCAACTGTGTCTCAGATATGTCCTAAATGCAACAAGGTTGCATTATGGCATGAATCGGTCGGACGTCGCTTGCCATCGGCCAGTCCGGGTAAGTGCCCGAGTGGGCACGCGAGGACGACTCACAACACGTTACATATTCCGCACAGCAGATTTCGGTGAACCGGCGTAACATGCTTTCAAGGCCGCTCGTCTGGCACGTTGTTCGCTTCATTCCAGAGATCGGCGATTTGCAAGGAGGAGGTAGTCCGTTCAGACAACCGTCCATCGTCGACTTTCCGCTGGCGACGAACATGTGCAGCCGCATGTCGATCGCACGACCTTCGCGACTTTGCGCAGCCGCGACGCCTCGACAGGAAAGCACTCATCTCGCGCCCACGTCTTCGGCTTCGTCGACGTCGTCGGGCCTCCCACTTTTTTTCCCGAAAACTTCGCATACCGTGCTTCGAATTCGTTCGTGTAATTTTCTTGATACATAGGAATCCTTAATAAATGGCCGTCAAGCTAAAACGGTTTTCGATGCAGGCAAACCCGAGTGCGCTTTGCGTGGGTGAAGGCGCCAAAACTCGCTCGATTTTTGACCTATCTCGCTTGACGTGCGCATTGCGTAGAGTGCGCGGAAACCCTTGTGGCGTGCGGGTTATCGAGAATGCTTAGCGCTGCGGAAAATATGTAGCGACAGTTTTTTTGTTTGTGCATATGATGAGTTAACGGTTGCAATTTTTACTGACAAGTTTAAAGTCAACCTAAACCGATTTTGAGTCGTTCATGTAAGGGAGGAGACAGTGCGAAAGGTTTCGCGTCAGTCGCTCCGGCATGCAGTGAGCCAGGTCGAAACCATTGCGCAGTCATCCGGGTCTTAGGCAACAGAGCGGGCATCGCGTCGCGATGTTTTCCGATGAAGCGGGGGTGAGGCATATGGATATTTTCAGCCACTACACGACACGTTTCGAAGCACGCAGGGAAGAGGAATACAGCATCCAGGAATATCTGGAGATCTGTAAGAAGGACTCGACTGCGTATGCGACGGCAGCCGAGCGCATGTTGCGCGCGATCGGCGAACCCGAGCTGATCGATACGCATCACGACCCGCGACTCTCGCGGCTGTTCTCCAACAAGATTATCAAGATCTATCCTGCCTTCCGTGACTTCTACGGCATGGAAGACACGATCGAGCAAATCGTCTCGTTCTTCAAACACGCGGCGCAGGGACTCGAAGAGCGCAAACAGATTCTGTACCTGCTCGGGCCCCCGGGCGGCGGCAAGTCGTCGCTGGCCGAGAAGCTCAAGGCGTTGATGGAAGACGTGCCCATCTATTGCCTGAAGGGATCGCCAGTGCACGAGTCGCCTTTGGGTCTGTTCTCGCCTGAGGAAGACGGCAAGATTCTGGAAGAGGACTTCGGCATCCCGATACGGTATCTGAATACGATCCCGTCACCGTGGGCCACCAAGCGGCTTAACGAATTCAACGGCGACATCACCAAGTTCCGTGTGGTGAAGGTGCGGCCTTCGGTGCTGCAACAAATCGCCATCGCCAAAACCGAGCCGGGAGACGAAAACAACCAGGACATCTCGTCGCTGGTCGGCAAGGTCGATATTCGCAAACTGGAGGAGTATCCGCAGGACGATCCTGACGCGTATTCCTATTCGGGCGGCTTGTGCCTGGCCAACCGGGGGCTGCTCGAATTCGTCGAAATGTTCAAGGCGCCGATCAAGGTGCTCCACCCGTTGCTCACTGCCACACAGGAAGGCAACTACAAGGGCACGGAGGGGTTCGGTGCGATTCCGTTCGACGGTATCGTGCTCGCGCACTCGAACGAAGCGGAGTGGCAAAGCTTCAAGGGCAACCGCAATAACGAAGCTTTCCTCGATCGTATTTACATCGTGAAGGTGCCGTATTGCCTGCGCGTGACCGACGAGGTGAAGATCTACGAGAAGCTGGTCAAGAACAGTTCGCTCGCCAATGCCCCGCGCGCGCCGAACGTACTCAAGATGCTGGCGCAGTTCGCCGTGCTCACGCGTCTGAAGGAGCCCGAGAATTCCAACATCTTCTCCAAGGTCCGTGTCTACGACGGTGAAAACCTCAAGGACATTGACCCGAAGGCCAAGTCGTATCAGGAGTATCGCGACTATGCCGGGGTGGACGAGGGGATGACAGGGATGTCCACGCGTTTCGCTTTCAAGGTGCTCTCGAAAGTCTTCAACTTCGATAACACGGAAGTCGCGGCCAACCCGGTGCACATGCTGTACGTGCTTGAGCAGCAGATCGAGCGCGAACAGTATCCGGGTGAAGTCGAGAAGCGCTATCTGGCCTATATCAAGGAGTATCTGACGGCGCCGTTCGTGGAGTTCATCGGCAAGGAGATTCAGACCGCGTACCTGGAGTCGTATTCCGAGTACGGCCAGAACATCTTTGATCGCTATGTGAACTTCGCCGATCTTTGGATTCAGGATCAGGAGTACCGCGATCCGAACACCGGCGAAATTCTGGACCGCACGGCGCTCAACGACGAGTTGGAAAAGGTCGAGAAGCCGGCCGGGATCACCAACCCGAAGGACTTCCGCAACGAGATCGTCAACTTCGTGCTGCGTGCGCGCGCCAACAACGCGGGCAAGAATCCGCTCTGGACGAGTTACGAAAAGTTGCGTGCGGTCATCGAAAAACGCATGTTCTCGACCACCGAGGACCTGCTGCCGGTGATTTCCTTCAACGCGAAGTCTTCGAAGGAGGATCAGGAAAAGCACGCCAACTTCGTCAATCGCATGGTGGAAAAGGGCTATACGCCCAAGCAGGTCCGCCTGCTGGTGGAATGGTACCTGCGCGTGCGCAAATCCTCGTAACGACCGTAGCAACCGTTGCAACCAATCGGGGCCACTATGTCAGCAATCATCGACAGACGGCAAAACGGCAAGAACAAAAGCGCGATCAACCAGCAGCGCTTTATCAAACGCTACCGCGATCAGATTCGTCGCGCGGTAGCGAAGGCGGTGGCTGGGCGCAAGATTACCGATATCGATGGCAGCGGACAGGTCTCGATCCCGGTGAAGGACATTTCGGAACCGTTGTTCCACCACGGGCCCGGCGGGCGGCGGGAGATGGTGCATCCCGGCAATCGCGAGTTCGTGGTGGGCGACAATTTCGAGCGTCCGCCGTCGGGCGCCGGTGGCGGCGGCAGCCGCGCCAGCGACTCGGGAGAGGGGGAGGACGACTTCGTCTTCAACCTCTCGCGAGAGGAGTTCCTGAAATTCTTCTTCGAGGACATGGCCCTGCCGGACCTCGCGAAACGCCGGCTCGCGCAGATCCCGGAGTTCCGCAAGGTTCGCGCGGGCTATTCGATTGACGGCACGCCGTCGAACCTCAACGTCATTCGCACGATGCGCAGTTCGCTGGGCCGCCGCATCGCGCTTACCGCGCCCTATCGCAAGCAGTTGCGTGAGCTCGAGGCCGAGTACGAGGACATCGTCTCGCGCGAGGGCGACACGTCGCCGCGTGCGCTGGCGCTCGCGCATGAGATCACCCATCTGCGCACGCGTGTCGAGGCGATTCCGTACATCGAGAAACTCGATTTGCGGTATTCGAACCGGATCATGCAGCCGCGTCCGCAGGCACAGGCCGTTATGTTCTGCCTGATGGACGTCTCGGGTTCCATGGATCAGAGCCGCAAGGATCTGGCCAAGCGGTTCTTCATGCTGCTCTACTTGTTTCTGCGGCATAACTACGAACGCATCGACCTGGTGCTCATTCGACACCACACGACGGCGAAAGAGGTCAATGAAGACGACTTCTTTTACGCGCGCGAGTCGGGGGGGACCGTGGTCTCCAGTGCGCTCAAGCTGATGAACGAGATCATCGCGGACCGGTACTCGCCAAGCGACTGGAACATCTACGGCGCGCAGGTCTCCGACGGCGACAACTGGGACGGGGATTCGCCCATCTGCCGCGACATTCTGATGCAATCGATCATGCCGGCCGTGCAGTACTTCGCCTACGTGGAGGTGGCGAGCGCCGAGCCGCAGAATCTGTGGAACGAGTATCTGTCGGTCAAGCAGCAACATCCGAATTTCGCGATGCAACGCATCATGGAAGCGGCGGAAATCTACCCGGTGCTGCACGACCTGTTCAAGAAGAAGGCGGCCTGAAAACCGTCCCGCCGGTACTACAACGAGGACGCATCATGGCGTATATCTCCACCGGATCGGAATGGACGTTCGAGCTGATTCAGCGATACGAGCACGAGATCGCGCGCATCGCCTCGGACTTCAAGCTCGACACGTACCCGAATCAGATCGAGATCATTACCGCCGAGCAGATGCTCGACGCTTACGCAACCGTCGGTCTGCCCATCGGCTACCACCACTGGTCTTACGGCAAGCATTTTCTGTCGTCCGAGCGCGGCTACAAGCGCGGGCAGATGGGGCTGGCGTACGAGATCGTCATCAACTCGAACCCCTGCATCGCCTATCTGATGGAGGAGAACAGCATGACCATGCAGGCGCTGACCATCGCGCACGCCAGCTACGGTCACAACTCGTTCTTCAAGGGGAACTACCTCTTTCGCACGTGGACCAGTGCCGACGCCATCGTCGACTATCTGCTGTTCGCGCGAAACTACATCACCGAGTGCGAGCAACGCTACGGCGAGCAATCCGTGGAGCTGTTGCTCGACTCCTGCCACGCGCTCATGAACTACGGCGTGGACCGGTACAAGCGACCCAAGCGGTTGTCGCTCGCGCAGGAACAGGCGCGGCAAAAGGAGCGTGAGAACTATCTGCAAATGCAGATCAACGATCTGTGGCGCACGCTGCCGAACCACGCCCTGCATGACGACGATGAGGACGACGGCCTCGACCCCACGGACTCGGACGAACCGCCGTTTCCGGGTGAGCCGCAGGAGAACCTGCTGTATTTCTTCGAGAAGAATGCGCCGAAGCTCGCGCCGTGGCAGCGGGAAATCGTGCGCATCGTGCGCAAGCTCGCACAGTACTTCTATCCGCAGCGTCAGACCAAAGTGATGAACGAAGGCTGGGCGACGTTCTGGCACTACACGATTCTCCAGCAGCTCTACAAGGAGAAGCTCGTCAACGACGCGTTCATGATGGAGTTCCTGCACGCGCACACCAACGTGGTGTATCAGCCGTCGTTCGATAGCCCGTATTACAGCGGCCTGAACCCCTATGCCCTGGGCTTCGCGATGTTCCAGGACATTCGCCGCATGTGCGAAGACCCCACCGAAGAGGACCGCCAGTGGGCGCCCGATATTGCCGGTTCGGACTGGTTGAAGACACTCGACTTCGCCATGCGCAACTTCAAGGACGAGAGCTTCATTCAGCAGTTCCTCTCACCCAAGGTGATTCGCGATCTGAAGCTGTTCTCCGTACTCGACGACGATCGCGACAGCCGGTTGCGCGTGACCGCCATCCATAACGATGCGGGTTATCGGGAGATCCGCGAGATGCTCGCGCAGCAGTACAACCTCAGCCAGCTGGAACCCAACATTCAGGTCGCGCACGTCGACCTGCATGGCGATCGCTCGCTCACGCTGCGTCATGTGCAAAGCGAGCGCAAGCCGCTCGACGACAGCTTCGAGGAAGTGCTCAAGCATGTGGCGCGTCTGTGGGGTTTCACGGTACGGCTGGAGACCGTGTTCGAAGACGGCCGCAGCGAGATGACGCACGAGACCAAGGTCGAGAAGCGTCGGCGCTACGCGCTGAGCGCCTGACGGCGAGCGTGGGCCGGATGAAGATCCCGTTCGTCGCACTCGATCACGTGGTATTGCGAACGGCCGATGTCGCGCGCCTTCAGCACTTCTATGTCGACGTATTGGGCTGCACGCTGGAGAAGGTGCAGCCCGAGCTCGGGCTGGTGCAGTTGCGCGCCGGCGATTCGCTCATCGATCTGGTGGACGTAGCCGGGACGATAGGTCGCCAGGGCGGTGCGGCGCCAGGCCCTGAAGGGCGCAACCTCGATCACTTCTGTCTGCGTGTCGAACCCTTCGACGACGCGGCGATCCGCCAGGCGCTGGCCTCGCACGGGGTGACGTTGGGGGAGGTGGTGCAGCGTTATGGCGCGCATGGGGAAGGGCCGTCGTGCTATCTCGACGATCCCGACGGCAACACGGTGGAACTTAAAGGACCGCCCTCTCGCTAGCGTCGGCTCACGCGGCCATCTGTCCCAGCACGCTCTGATCCCGTCCCTTGTGCTTGGCCTGATACAGCGCCTTGTCCGCGCGATCGAGCATGGCGCTGATCACGAGCGGCTCTCCCGGCTGCCATGACGCAATCCCCACGCTGATCGTAATTGCCTCGCCTTCGTCGCGTGCGGCTTGCGGCAACAGGTCCGAACTAGCCCGCTTGACCGACTCGCGAATACGGTCGGCGACGCGAAGCGCTGCGTGCTGATCGATCTCAGGCAGCACCACCGCAAACTCCTCCCCACCCAGACGCACCGCAAAATCGCTCGGCAGGCGAATGCAATGCTGGATCGTCGTGGCGATGCGTTGCAGTACGGCGTCGCCGAACGGATGCCCGTAGCGGTCGTTCACCTGCTTGAAGAAGTCGATGTCGATGAGCAGGACGGACAATGGAATGGCGCGTTGCTGCACTCGCTCCGCGACGAGACGAATGCGGTTGTCGAAGTAGCGCCGGTTGTAGATATGCGTGAGCGGATCGATGAATACCTTCTCGACGAGATCGGTGTTCGTGAGCGCGAGCGACTGGTACTGACGCGTGATCTCCCACACGAGCGCCAGCGTCGCAACGCCGGGCGAGGCTAGCGCAAGCAGGCGGGCGGCATACCACTGGTAGGACGCCTCGCTCGGCGCGGTCAGCGAAAGCAGCAACTGGCACAGCGAAATCGTGACGACGACCCACACGAGAAGAAACAGCTTGTGCGACAGGCGCGTGACGGCGGCAATACGCCACCACAGCGCGACATAGGCGACGAATAGCGCGCCCAACGCGAGCGTTTCGATGTCGATGCCACCGGCCAGATGCGGCGTGACGAGCGTGCGTCCCGCCCCGACGAGCGACAGTGAGACCGTCACCCAGATGATGAGCACGGTCGCGCCGTAACGTGCCGCTTCCGAGTAGCCCGGGCGCGTGTGCGGATCCATGCGCGTTCGCGAGTAGCTGCGCACACTCAGCATGACGTAGGCGGCGAAGCTCGCTTCGGCCACCAGCCAGAGCCAGAACGGCGCGCGGGTCACGTGCGTCGAGATGCCGGCGAGCTGGTTCGCGAGCAACACGCCCTCGGTGAACATGAACAGACCGCGCAACAAAAAGGCGCAGCCGAACTGTGCGAAGTAACGCTTACCGTTGTAGAGGTATTGAACGCCCAGCAGGCACGCCGTCGACAAGTTCAGAATGCCGCCGGCCGAAACAAGAAAGAACGTGAGCAGCGGATTGACCGCGCCTTCGAGCGCGCGCGCAAGAAATCCTGCGAGTGTGAGCGCGGCGCACGCAACCAGAATGGTGGTCGCGGCAACGCGATTGCCCTGTTCGGTACGGCTGATGGTACTTTTCATAGTTGTTATTCGCCATTCAACGACCTCGTGCCCGCGCACGATCGCTTTCTTACCGTTCAACCATCGCGCCCGCGAATCGCCGCCAAGGTCATAGCCCGACGTGACGCCCGCGTTTCCCCGATTTTGCGCTAAATGATTGATAACTAAGATAAACCTCGGAGAATACACGAGTTTTTCCGGCTTCGCACCCGTTTCCAGAACGTTTCCGAAGCGTTTTCGAGTCGTTTCCGCATACCCCCTTCAATTCCGGGTTTGCAACGCGTCGGCATGCGGGTTGTGAACGTTTTTTCCGATGCTTCGGACGTAGTGCTCCCCCGGCGCCGCCGATCGGAAAATAATTCCCGCGGCACGTTGATCCACTCTACGAAACACGCAAAATGCGGATTTCGGGACGAGATAAAGAGGCGTCGCAAAGGTAACTTTTCCCTTCCCCGTGACGCCTGCGCTGACGGGGGATTGCCGTGTGTGCAATTAATCTGTAGTCCTATTCATATGAAAAATATCTCGTGTAATTACGTGTAAAAGTGCCATATTTCCCACGAAAAACATGCTACGGGTTGGCATCGACGCACTATCTGTACTAGAATAAAAAAAGCCAATCGCTGCGGTTGGCCCATAGAATCAAAAGCGTTGCCGGTGTTCCTCGTTGCGCCGGCGTCCTTACCACCACGCAATGAGTTTCAGCAGTAAAACTTTCGCGCGCTTTCAATAAGCGTGCACCGAGAGGCCCAGGCGCCCACGGCGTCGAAAGCTCGTCTCTCAAGTCGCATTCCGCGACGCCTTGTTCGTCACCGTTGTCTTTCACAGACCTTCGGAATCGAACACATCACAATTCGCAAGGCAGCTAACAGTTGTCATGCTTGATTGACCGCGTTGTCACGCGGGGCGATTGCTATTGCCTCGCGCGCAGCGCTGCCAACCCATTCAAAGGGAGCATGAACGTGGCGAAGCAGTATCGCATTCTCTATTTGGCCGGCTTCGGACTGCTCGGTGTTGCCGCCGCAGTCACCGGTCTGGTGTATTGGCTGGGCGTCGATTCGCTCGTCAAATACCGGGGCGACCTGGTGTACTACACCCAGCAGCATCTTAAGCTCGTGGCGATATCGATGACATTGGCCATTGTGGTCGGCGTGCCCGCAGGCGTGCTGATCTCGCGGCCGATGTTCGAGAAACACGCCGAGCGCGCGGTGCAGGTTTTCAACATCGGCAATACCTTGCCTTCGCTTGCGGTGCTGGCTTTGTCGATGGCGGTGCTTGGCATTGGCGACCGCCCGGCCATTCTGGCGCTGTGGCTCGCGTCGCTGTTGCCAATTGTGCGTAATGCGTACGAAGGGCTGCGTCAGGTGCCGCCCGCCCTGCGAGAGTCGGCGCGCGGCATGGGCATGACGCCTGCGCAAGTGTTGTTCCGCGTCGACTTGCCCAACGCCATGCCGGTCATCGTCGGCGGCATTCGCACCGCACTCGCGATCAATGTCGGCACCGCGCCGCTGGCCTTCCTGATCGGCGCGGACAGTCTGGGACAACTGATCTTCCCGGGCATCTACCTCAACGATCCGACCAAGCTCTTGCTCGGCGCCGCCGGCACTGCACTGCTTGCCCTCGTGCTCGACGGCATCGTCGCCTTTGCGAGCGGGCTCTGGTTCGCCCGTCACGGCGCTCCGGCGCGCTGAGACTTCAGGAGACCCAAACCTATGCAAATTTCGTTTTCACATATGATGCCGCGCTGGATGCGACTCATCGGCGCCGCCTTTCTAGCGCTGGGTGTCACGGCAGCGAGCGCTACGGCACAAGCCGCCACGCTCACCATCGGCGGCAAGAACTTCACCGAGCAACTGATCCTCTCCGAGATGACGGCGCAATACTTGCGCAGCAAGGGCTACGACGTCGAACTCAAAAACGGGCTGGGTAGCGTGGTGATGCGCCAGGGCATGGAGAGCCGTCAGCTCGACGTGGTCTGGGAGTACACGGGCACGTCGCTGATCGTCTACAACAAGGTCACCGAAAAGCTCGACCCGCAGCAAACCTACGAACGCGTAAAGGCGCTCGACGCAAAGATCGGCCTCGTCTGGCTGGATCCGGCGGCACTGAACAACACCTATGCGTTCGCCATGCCGGGCAAGATCGCGCGCGAGGAGGGCATCGAGACGGTCTCTCAACTCGTCGCGAAATTCCATGCGAATCCGAAAATGCAGTTCGCCTTCGACATGGAGTTCGTTGGCCGCTCCGACGGTCTCGGTCCGATGGAGCAGCTCTATGACTTCCACCTCGAGCGCAGCAACATCAAGCAAATGGACCCCGGGCTGGTCTACACCGCGCTCAGAAATGAGCAGATCGATGCGGGGCTCGTCTACACGAGCGATGGCCGCAACAAGGGCTTCGATCTCAAGGTGCTGACCGACGACAAGGGCTTCTTCCCGGCGTACGCGGCCACGCCGGTGGTGCGAAAGGAAGTGCTCGATGCCAATCCCAAACTCGCCGACGAACTCAATGCGCTGTCCGCGAAGATCAATGACGACAACATGCGCGACATGAACGCGCAGGTCGACATCGATCACCGTGCCGTGTCGCGCGTGGCGAGCGACTTCCTCAAGCAGGAAGGGCTGGTGCAGTGACGGCGCAGGTCCGTCGTTGCCCCCATGGTTACTGATTGAGGAGTCTCATGATTGAATTTCTGACGCATAACTGGCACCGCATTCTGACCCTCACCGGTCAGCACGCGTGGCTGGTGGCCGCCTCGGTTGGGGCGGCCATCGTGGTCGGTGTGCCGCTGGGCGTGCTGGTCACGCGTTTTCGCTGGTTGTCCGGCGCCGTGCTGGGGTTGGCGACCGTCGTGCTCACGATCCCGTCGATTGCCCTGTTCGGCCTGATGATCCCGGCCCTGTCCGTCTACGGCATGGGCATTGGCCCCGCACCGGCGGTGGCCGCCGTCTTCCTGTATTCGCTGCTGCCGATCATGCGCAACACGAGTCTCGCCTTGCGGCAGATCGATCCGAGCATTCGCGAAGCGGGGATCGGCATCGGCATGACGTTCTGGCAGCGTCTGCGCCTGGTGGAGTTGCCGCTGGCGGTGCCGGTGGTGCTCGGCGGCGTGCGCACTGCCGTTGTGATGAATATTGGCGTGATGGCCATTGGCGCCATCGTCGGGGCGGGCGGCCTCGGGGTGTTGATCACCCAGGGGATCAGCCAGAGCGATACCCGGCAGCTTGTCGTGGGTGCGGTCATGGTGAGCTTGCTCGCCATCGTTGCCGACACCCTGTTGCACCGCCTTCAGCGCGTGCTGACACCGAAAGGAATCCGAACCGTATGATCAAACTCGACAATCTCACCAAAAGCTTCGTCCAGAAGGACGGCACGCGCGTGACCGCAGTGAACTCTGTCAGCCTCGCGGTGCCGCCGGGCGAAATCTGCGTCTTTCTCGGCCCCTCGGGCTGCGGCAAGACGACCACGCTCAAGATGATCAACCGGCTGATCAAACCGACGTCCGGGCACATTCTGCTCAACGGTCAGGACACCGGCAACATCAACGAGATCGAACTGCGCCGTCACATCGGTTATGTCATCCAGCAGATCGGCCTGTTCCCGAACATGACCATCGAGGAGAACATCACGGTGGTGCCGCGCCTGCTCGGCTGGGACAAGAAACGCTGCCGTGAGCGCGCTACCGAGCTCATGGGCATGGTAGCCCTCGATCCGAAGCGTTACCTCTCGCGTTATCCGCGTGAGCTCTCGGGGGGGCAGCAGCAGCGTATCGGCGTGATCCGCGCACTCGCCGCCGATCCGCCGGTCTTGCTCATGGACGAGCCGTTTGGCGCCGTCGACCCGATCAACCGCGAATCGATTCAGAACGAGTTCTTGCAGATGCAGCGTCAGTTGGGCAAGACCGTCATCATGGTCAGCCACGATATCGACGAGGCGATCAAACTGGCGGATCGCATCGCGATCTTCCGTCAAGGGAGCCTGGTGCAATACGCGCAGCCGGATGCCCTGCTGGCCCGCCCGGTCGACGAATTCGTGGCGAGCTTCGTGGGACATGACCGAATTCTCAAACGTCTGCTGCTGGTGCGCGCCGAGGATGCGGCCACCCCGCAACCGACCGTCAAACCGCAGACCACGCTGGCCGAGGCTTATGGTCTGATGGACGAGCTCGATACGCGCTCGCTCGTGGTCGTGGATGAAAACGCCCGGGCGCTCGGTTACATTGCGCGGCGCGATACGCGTCACGCGCAGGGGACTTGCGGCGAGCGGGTGCGCGACTTCAAGGCTTCGGCAGTGGCGGGCGACAACCTGCGTGTGCTGCTCTCGCGGATGTACGAGCACAACCTGGCATCGCTGCCGGTGCTCGGCGATGACAATCAGTATCTCGGCGAAGTCACACAGGATTCCATCGCCGATTATCTGAGCTCGGGCAAGTCGCGCGGTAACGGCGGCGGCACGATCATGGCGCCCTCGCTGCCGGGTACGCCAAGCGTGGTGGCCAGCGTGCCCTTCGGCGTGTCGCTATAGGTGGTGATGCAGGCGATGCATGCGATCGGTGCGTCGGTGGATGCCGGATGCCTCAGCCATGGTGAGGGCATCTGAAATGGCATGACGCCGCGTGAGTTTCGATGCATGCGCGGAACGACATTTGCGCATCGGATCAAAGAATGACGGCCCGTCGCGGTCGTCATTTTTACGTTCGGCATTCGTTTTTTCCGGAGCTGTCGTTTGTCTGCGACGGTGCATTGGCCTTGTGAGGAGGGCGCCTAATGGGAATGGGGACCGGAGACCGGGGGGAAGCGGTGAAATCGTTGAAGTCTTTGAATCAAGGAGTGGCGGCATGACGTGGGAAGCGGTAATGGCATGGTTCGGCAATGCGCCCTGGGCGCGGATGGCCGTGTCGCTGGCGACGCTGGTCGTTGCAGCGATGGTGGTGCAGGCTGCGGCGCAGTTCGTGATCGTGCGCGTGGTGCGTCTCGTAGTGCAGCGCACGGCCAATCGCTGGGACGATGCGTTGCTTGCGCATCGCGTGTTCCAGCGTGCCGCGCGCATCCTGCCGTATCTGGTCGTGCAGTTCGGCATCGACCTCGTGCCGGACTTGCCGGCGAAGGCGGCGCTCGTCGTCGGCAATGTCGCGCTTGCCACGACATTGCTTTACGCCACGCTGGCCATCGCGGGCATTCTGGACGCCGCACAGACCGTCTACGCGATGTCGGAGCACGCACGTACCCGTTCGATCAAGGGATACGTTCAGTTAGGCAAGATCGCGCTGTACGTGGTGGCGGCAATCGCCATCGTCGCGACCATCATCGACCGGTCGCCGTGGCTGCTGCTCTCGGGGCTGGGCGCGATGTCCGCCGTGCTGCTGCTGGTGTTCAAGGACACGATCATGTCGTTCGTGGCAAGCGTGCAGCTCACGTCCAACGACATGCTGCGCGTGGGCGACTGGATCGAGATGCCGCAGGTGGGCGCCGATGGCGACGTGGTGGATATCGCGTTGCACACGGTGAAAGTGCAGAACTGGGACAAGACGATCACGACGATTCCGACGTGGCGCCTGATCTCGGAGAGTTTCCGCAACTGGCGCGGGATGCAACAGTCGGGTGGGCGTCGCATCAAACGTACGTTATGCATCGATGCGGGCAGCGTCGGTTTTCTGGATGAGGCGGAGATCGCACGGCTTTCGAGGCTGCATTTGCTGGGCGACTACCTGTCGGAAAAACAGCGCTCGCTGGCGGATGCCAACGCCGCCTTGGGCATTGCGGCGGGCGTGCCCGCGAATACGCGCCGCCTGACGAACCTCGGTACGTTTCGCGCCTATGCATTGGCCTATCTGACGGCCCATCCGAACATTCACGACGGCATGACGTGCATGGTGCGTTCGCTGCAACCGTCGGCAACCGGTATCCCCGTGGAGCTGTACTGCTTTACCAACACCATCGTGTGGGCCGAGTACGAGCGCGTGCAGGGCGATGTTTTCGATCATCTGCTGGCGATCTTGCCGGAGTTCGGTCTGCGCATGTACCAGAACCCCGCAGGGGCCGATCTGATGCGCTGGCAAGGGCAGCTCGCGGCCTGACGTGAGTGCTGATCGAGCGCTGATTTCTTGCTTCAGGAAAAATCCGGAAAGCTTTGGCGTCTGTTTACTTCGATGTATCGCGCTGCGACGATATCTCGGAATCCACGGAAGAGGGGGAGCGGGGTGACGATTTGGAGTGAAAGATGGATGAGTTCAAGGTAGAGGTTGTGTGGTACCCCGATGCTGACGCGTCGGTTGAGGACGTGTGTGTCGACGACACCGAGGAGGAGTTGATGCGATTGTGGAGCTTCCCCAATGATGCCGACCTGGAGGACGGGACGTGGTGAAGCGAGGCGAAGTCTGGGTCGCATCGTTCGATCCGGCAATTGGATGTGAAATCGGTAAAACGCGGCCGTGCGTCATTGTGTCGCCCTCTTCAATGCACAGGCGCTTACAGACGGTGATCGTCGCCCCTCTAACGTCGTCAGAAGCGTCCCGATATAGCGTGCCGACGACATATGCCGGACGCCACGGGACGATGCAGTTGAGTCATCTCCGGTCGATGGACCGCAGGCGGCTGGTCAGGCGTTCTGGCGCTCTGGATCGACAAGCCATGCGAGACGCCATGGCGCAACTGCGCGACGTCTTCTCGGAAGCAGCGGACGAAGCCGATGATTGAAGGGCCACGGCCGTCGCAGTGAAGCGGGCGGCGCACGCAAAAGGGCTCCCGCAGGAGCCCTTCGTCGTTCGGTGCCGGCGCAAGACGCTATGGCTGTCCAGCGCCAGCAGCGCGAACCCAACACGACCAAGCTACTACCAGGCTACCAGCAAGCTATCCAAGCGTCAGGCGGTCGACTCGTCGAGTGTCGGGTAGTCGACATAACCCCGGGCGTCGCCGCCGTAAAGCGTGTCGCGATCGAGTGTGTTGAAGGGACCGCCGCGTTTGAGGCGTTCGACCAGATCAGGGTTGGCGATGAACGGCTTGCCGAAGGCGATCAGGTCTGCGAGATTTTCCTTGCGCGCCTTGATCGCAAGGGCGAGGTCATAGCCGTTGTTCGCCATGAACGTGCCCTTGAAGAGGTGACGCAGCTTCTTCAGATCGAAGCCACCTTCGACTTCACGCGGGCCGCCCGTCGCGCCCTCGACCACGTGCAGATAGACGAGACCGAAACGGTTGAGTTGCTCGACGGCATAGGTGAACACCGGTTCCGGATTGCTGTCGCCGCAATCGTTCGCCGGGCTGATCGGCGACAGGCGAATGCCCACACGGTCGGCCCCCCACACGTCCACGACGGCTTGCGTGACTTCGAGCACGATGCGCACGCGGTTCTCGATGCTGCCGCCGTATTGGTCCGTGCGATGGTTCGTCTTGTCGCGCATGAACTGGTCGAGCAGGTAGCCGTTCGCAGCGTGAATTTCCACGCCGTCGAACCCGGCACGCTTCGCGCATTGTGCAGCGTGACGATACTGTTCGATGATGCCCGGAATCTCGGACGTCTCCAGCGCACGCGGCACCGGGTGCGGTTCGAACCCATGCTCCGTGAACGCCTTACCCGCCGGCTGGATCGCCGACGGAGCCACCGGCAGTCCGCCGTTCGGTTGCAGCGACGGATGCGAGATGCGACCGACATGCCACAGCTGGCAGAAGATCTTGCCACCCTTGGCGTGCAGGGCGTCGGTCACCTGTTTCCAGCCGGCGACCTGTTCGTCCGTGTAAATGCCGGGCGTGAAGGCGTAGCCCTTGCCCTGCTGCGAGATGTTGGTGGCTTCACTGATGATGAGGCCGGCCGATGCACGCTGCGCGTAGTACTCGGCGACCAGCGGGCCGGGTACATCGCCCTTACCCGCGCGGCTGCGCGTGAGCGGCGCCATCACGATGCGGTTGCTCAACTGGAGCGGGCCGAGCTGATACGACGAAAACAGATCGGTATCGAGCGCGGCGAGATGCGTTTGCGAGTCCGTCATTGCTGAAGGTCCTGTGAAAGTGGGGGGATGCTGTGCTGCACAAAACCCGCTCAGATTACGGCAATTCTCATGGCCTTGCTGAGCACCGCCTCGGTGTTTCGGCCAAGGTGGCATGCGCCGCGAACGGTGTGCGACGCGCTGCACCGAAATAGGGCGTCATGACACATCATGGCGGCGGGTTTGGCATGCATTTGTCGCGGGATTTGCGGCGAATTGCTTCGAGGAACTCGCCGAAATCCCACGTTTCACGCGTTCGCCACCGTAGGGCGCTTCGGTGCGTGCGGCGCAATGCGCAACACCATGATCGCGCCGATGATGCACACACCGCCCGACAGCATCGAGGCCATCGTGTAGTTGCCCAGCGTTGCGCGCAGCGAACCGGCCACAAGGGCAGCGGTCGCGGCACCCAACTGGTGGCCGGCAACGATCCAGCCGAACACGATCGGGGCCATCGTCTTGCCAAATACGTCTGTCGTTAGGCGCACCGTCGGGGGCACCGTCGCGATCCAGTCCAGGCCGTAGAACAGCGCGAAGAGCGGCAAGCCGAAGAAGTCCAGACCGAAGGCGTAGGGCAGATAGATCAGCGACAACCCGCGCAGGCCGTAATACCAGAACAGCAGCACGCGGCTGTTGTAACGATCCGAGAGCCAGCCCGACGCCGTGGTGCCCACGAGATCGAGAATGCCCATCGCCGCCAGGATGCCCGCGCCCTTGACTTCGGACAGGCCGTAATCGCCGCACATCGCGATGAAGTGCGTGCCGATGTAACCGTTGGTGCTCGCACCGCAGATGAAAAAGCTGAAGAACAGCAGCCAGAAGTCGCGCTTTCCTGCGGCCATGCGCAGGGCAGACAACGCTGCCGTGAGCGGATTGCCTTGCGTGAGCGGGACGTCCGGGGCGTCTTCAGGGGCGCCGACCGGACGTAGCCCCACCGAGCCGGGACGCTCCGGCAGGAGAAATGCCACCAGCGGCAACACGATCGCGGCGACCAGCGCCACGATCAGCACCACCGGACGCCATCCGTAATGCTCGGTGATCGCTGCCATGATCGGCAGGAAGACCATCTGACCGGTCGCCGAGCTTGCCGTGAGGATCCCCATGGCCAGACCGCGATGCGTATGGAACCAGCGGTTCGACACGGTCGCCGCAAGCGTCACCGCCGCTACGCCCGTCCCACCGCCGACCATCACGCCCCAGATCAGCACCATTTGCCAGGGCGCAGTCATCAACGACGATAGCGCCGTGCCCGATGCCAGCAGCAGCAGGGCCACCATGACCGTCGGACGAATGCCGAAACGCTGCATCGCGGCGGCGGCGAACGGGCCGGTGAGGCCGTAAAGCGCAAGATTGACGGAAATCGCCAGCGAGATCGTCGCCCGACTCCAGCCGAAGTCCTGCTCCAGCGGCACCATCATGACGCTGGGCGTTGCGCGAATACCCGCCGAGGCGAGCAGAACCAGGAAAATGACGCCGACGACAATCCACCCGTAGTGGAAGCGTCCGTCGATGCGCTTGGCAAGTGCAGCCTTCATGGCGGAAATCCTTGCTGAGGCTCGGTGTTGTGGCCGATGCGGGAACGTTTGCGGGAACCGGGCGGTCTACGTTCATCGATAGACTTGTGACAGCTCGGTAACATGAGGTTGCCATGTTATGAACCGATCGGTAACATGTCAAGTATTCCTTTGCGACGATAGGGCTTTGGCATGGCCCGCGTGCAACGCAAAACCACAGTTCAGGGAGTGCCGGATCATGGCCAAATCGACAACGTCTTCTCTGCCCGCCACGGCACCTGATGCGCCTGATGTGCATGAGGCGTCTGTAGCGCGTGCCGCAGCCCGGCGGGGCACGGCGCCGCGTGCGGGCAAGACGGCGCGTCAGGTGACGCCCGCGCCCATCGCCCAACAGCATTTGCTCGACGCCGCGGTCGAGCTGTTTCATACGGAAGGCGTGCGTGCCGTGGGAGTGGATGCCGTCGTCAAGCGCGCCGGTGTGAACAAGATGAGCCTGTATCGCCAGTTTGCCTCGAAGGACGATCTGATTCTGGCGTATCTCGATCACATGCAGACGGCGAGCCTTGCCCGTATCGACGAGAGCATCGCGAAGCACCCGGGTGAGCCGCGTGCGCAGATGCTGCAAATTTTCGTGGATCTGGCCGAGCGCGCGAGTCGGCCCGGTTATCGCGGTTGTCCGTTCGTGAACGTGGCGGCGGAGTTTCCCGACCCGGCGCATGCCGCGCGGGTGTCGGTGGTGAACTACAAGGCGGAAGTGGTGCGACGCTTTACGACGCTTGTCACGGCTGCCGGCCTGAAGGAGCCGGCGCCGTTGGTCGACGCGCTATCGCTGATTCTCGAAGGGGCTTACGCCGCGAGCCAGACTTTCGGACCCGGCTCGCCGCCGCTGCGCATCTTGCCGACCGTGGCGCATCGGATCATCGAGGCGGGAATGGCGGGCGAACTGACTGCCTGAACGTGTCGGTGATCTGACCCGCCATCACGCGGCAAGCCGCTGAAGCGCGACGGCTGCGGAGGTCTGTGTCAGCGGCGCCTGCGCGCCCGGTGTGCCCGACGTTCCCGACGTTCCCGGAGTTCCATTCATGCGGAACGCGGCGACAGCCTGATCGAGCAGCCGGGCCTGGCCTTCCATCGATGCGGCAGCGGCAGCGGCCTGCTCGACCAGTGCGGCGTTCTGCTGCGTGACCTCGTCCATCTGCGTGACCGCCCGGCCGACCTGCTCGATCCCGTGGCTCTGTTCCTCCGACGCGGCGGAAATCTCACCCATGATGTCGGTCACGCGCCGCACCGCCTGCACCACGTCGTGCATCGTCTGACCGGCTTGCGCGACGAGCACGGAGCCGTCCTGGACCCGGCTGTTCGACGACTCGATCAACTCCTTGATTTCCTTGGCCGCAGCGGCACTGCGCTGGGCAAGCGTGCGAACTTCACCGGCAACGACCGCAAACCCGCGCCCTTGCTCGCCGGCGCGCGCCGCTTCCACGGCGGCATTGAGCGCGAGGATGTTCGTCTGGAAGGCAATGCCGTCGATCACGCTGATGATATCGACGACCTTGCTCGAGCTGTGTGAGATGCCTTCCATCGTGGCGACCACTTGATCCACGACTTGCCCACCGCGTACGGCGATGGCCGAGGCGTTCTCCGCCAGTTGGCTTGCCTGCCGCGCATTGTCGGCGTTCTGGCGCACCGTCGAGGTGAGTTGCTCCATGGACGACGCCGTTTCTTCGAGCGCGGCGGCCTGCTGTTCGGTGCGCGCGGACAGATCGGTATTGCCTTCCGCAATCTCGCGAGACGCCAGGGTAATGGCGCTCGTGCCGCTGCGAATGCGCCCGATCATCTGTTGAAGATTGCCCTGCATGCGTTGCATGGCGTAGAGCAGGCTTGCGCCATCGCCCGCGCGCAGGCGCACTTGCGTGAGCAGATCCCCGTCGGCAATTCGCGTGGCGATATCGGCGGCGTATTCGGGTTCACCGCCCAGGCTGTGCTGGACGTTGCGAATAATGAGCAGCATGACGCCCGACACCGCCAGGCCGATGACGGCGAGCATCGCTCCCCAGCGGGCCAGGGCGCCGAGGAAGGCGGCATTGATGTCGTCGACGTAGACGCCAGTGGTCAGATACCAGTCCCAGGGCGAGAACACGCCCACGCGGCTGATCTTCTCGACAGGCTTGTCCGAGCCGGGCTTCGGCCAGAGATAGGTGACGAACGGATTGTCCGTGCGGGCGGCGGCGACGATATCCGAGAACATGAGCTTGCCCGACGGGTCACGGAACTGGCTCATGTCCTTGCCCTCGAGCTTCGGATTGACCGAATTCAGCACGATCACGCGCTGTGAGTTCAAGATGCCGAAATAGTTGTCGCCGTCGTAGCGAATCGCGCCGATCTGTTCGCGCGCCAGTTTCTGCGCGTCCGCCACGCTCATTTCGCCGCGCTCGGCGCGGGCGGCGTAGTGCTGCGCCAGGCTCAGACCGGCATCGACCACGTGGGTTAGCCCGGCCCGGCGCTCGGCGAGCATCGTGTCGCGCTGCGCCCACGCCCCCCAGATTGCCATCGCCAGCAGGCTGACCCACATCAATGCGACCGCAGACCACAACTTCGCTTTCAAACTCAATCGCTGCATTCCTTCGTCATCCTCACTGATTCCGCGTTGGTGTTGCGCTTGCGGCGGCCGCGCGTGACGTGCAGGCACGTTCGGGCGGTCCGGTTATCGAGTCGTCGGCGTCTTCGCATGAAGACACGGACCAAACGTGTGCTAACGGCAGTCTTGCGGAGGACTTGAGCTTTGCCTGCGGTGGTATGCATCCCGCCGGCGTGCCGGGGGCAGCCGTGCGGGCGGGCGCCGATGCGACGCGGTAAGGCGGTAAGGCCGTGAGGCGGTGAGGGGAAGACTGTGAAGTGGCGAATTGAAGGCGTGATGAAGGTGTGATGAAGGCGTGGCCGTTCAGCCGTGAATCACGACCATCAGACCGCGAGCGACCGATTTGCCGACATTGCGGATGGCGTGGGCGCGGTCGGCAGGGTAACGCGCCGTTTCCCCCGGCTTGGCGCGCCGGGCGATGTGCTCGACCTCGATGTCGACCTGTCCGTCGAAGACAGTGAAATGTTCGCGCGTGCCGGGATCGTGGGGCTCGGAGACGAGCGCCGCGCCCGGCTGCAGCGTCAATTCGTACCACTCGAACTTGCCGGCGAGTTCCATCGGGCCAAGGATCTTCAACTGATACGCCTGTTCGGCGCCGGCGAGTGTCGGCGTCTCGTGCTTGCCGAAGATGCGCACCGGCTCCGGATCACCCGACGGCGCGCCGAGCAACTGGTCGAGCCGCACGCCGAGCGCGTTGGCCAGACGCCACGCGACGGCGATCGTCGGGTTGGCCTTGTCGCGTTCGATCTGCGAGAGCATCGACTTCGAGACGCCGGACGCACGGGAAAGCGTCTCCAGCGTCATGCCACGCTCCTTGCGTAGCTGCTGGATCATGTCGCCGACGGGCGGCGGCGCAATCGGGGACATCGCAGAAGCTGCGGGAATACTTGCCATATGAATTCCGGGATATTAGAATTTTTCAATATATTGAAACTAGTTCAATATAAAGTATAGTTTCCGATAAGCTGTATGCCGTGATGGTAGCAGAGCCCCAAGGTTCGACATTCTGGAGATGCCCCCGATGACCGCACAAACCCCGGAGGCCCGCGAGGGCTTCTACCGTCAACTGACCGAACGACTCGAAGACACGCGCCGTCAGGGCCTTTTCAAGCAGGAACGCGTGCTCATGTCGCGGCAGGGGCCGGAGGTCATGTGCGACGACGGGCAAACGCGCATTAACCTGTGCGCCAACAACTACCTGGGTCTGTCCGGCAGCGAAGCGCTGGTGAAGGCGGGGCAGAAGGCGTTGGAAGACTTCGGCTTCGGCCTGTCGTCGGTGCGCTTCATTTGCGGCACTCAGGGACCGCACAAGGCGCTGGAAGCCCGCATCGCGGCATTTCTCGGCACCGAGGACGCAATCCTTTACGCCGCCGCGTTCGACGCCAACGGCGGCGTGTTCGAGCCATTGTTCGACGAGCAGGACGCGATCATTTCCGACGCCCTGAACCACGCCTCGATCATCGACGGCGTGCGTCTGTGCAAGGCGCAACGCCTGCGCTATGCCCATAACGACATGGAAGACCTGGAGCGCCAGTTGCAGGCTGCCGCCGGTGCGCGTCACCGCATCATCGTGACGGACGGTGTGTTCTCCATGGACGGCACGATTGCGCAGCTCGACCGTATCGTGGCGCTGGCCGAACAGTACGGCGCGCTCATCATGATCGACGAATGTCACGCGTCCGGCTTCATGGGGCCGACGGGACGCGGCACGCACGAGCATCACGGCGTGCTGGGCAAGATCGACATCATTACCGGCACGCTGGGCAAGGCGCTCGGCGGGGCGATGGGCGGTTTCACGGCGGGGCGACGCGAAGTGATCGAGACGCTGCGCCAGCGCTCACGCCCCTATCTGTTCTCCAATAGTCTGGCGCCCGCCATCGTGGGCACGTCGCTCGCCGTGTTCGACGAGCTGGAGCATTCGTCGGCGCGTCGCGAGCAATTGCACGAGAACACGGCTTTCTTCCGTCAGGAAGTGGCGGCGCTCGGTTTCACGATCAAGCCGGGCACGCACCCGATTGTCCCCGTCATGCTGTTCGACGCTACGCTGGCGCAACGTTTCGCGCAGCGCCTGTATGAACTCGGCGTGATCGCCACCGGTTTCTTCTATCCCGTCGTGCCGCAAGGCCAGGCACGCGTGCGCGTGCAACTCTCGGCGGCGCATACCCGCGAACACCTGACCCGTGCGCTGGCCGCGTTCGCCCAGGCCGGCAACGAACTCGGCATTCTCAAGCAAGGTTGATCATGGAACGTATTCTCATCATTGGCGCTAACGGGCAGATCGGCAGCGAACTCGTCGAGGCGCTTGCGGCACAGTACGGTACGGAAAACGTGATCGCGACGGATATTGCGCCGGGACCGTCGCGCCATCCGGTGCACTACGAAGCGCTCGACGTGCTCGATGCCTCGCGTCTGGCGGCGCTCGTCGAGCGCTTCGGCATTACGCAGATCTTCCATCTGGCGGCGCTGCTCTCGGCCACCGGTGAAACCCGTCCGCTGCAGGCGTGGACACTCAACATGAACGGCCTGCTCAACGTGCTGGAACTGGCGCGTGAGCATCAGGCCCGGGGCAAGGGACTGCGCGTGTTCTGGCCGTCGTCGATCGCGGCGTTCGGCCCGCACACGCCGGCCGTCGAAACGCCGCAGTTGGCGATCATGGACCCGACGACGATGTACGGCATCAGCAAGCAGGCGGGCGAGCGGCTGTGCGAGTACTACTTCACGAAGTTCGGAGTGGACGTGCGCAGCTTGCGCTACCCCGGCGTGATCAGCTACAAGACACCGCCCGGCGGCGGCACGACCGACTACGCCATCGACATCTTCCAGGCGGCGCGCCGTGGCGAGACGTACACCTGCTTTCTGAAGGAAGACGCCACGCTGCCGATGATCTACATGCCCGACGCCGTGCGCGCCACGCTCGAACTGATGAATGCCGACGCCTCGAAGCTGCGGGTGCGATCGTCATACAACGTGGCCGGTGTGAGTTTCGATCCCAGAACGCTGGCCGAGGCGATTGCGCGTCGCGTGCCGGGCTTCACGGTGAAGTACGCACCGGACTTCCGTCAGGCGATTGCCGAGACGTGGCCGCACACGCTCGACGACACGCATGCGCGCTACGACTGGGGGTGGAAGCCGGCGTACGATCTGGACGCCATGGTCGACGACATGCTCGCCAACGTTCCACTCGACTGGCACAAGCCTGCGTTGGGAAACGCGGCCTGACGGGCAAAGCCCGGCAAGGTAGAAGGATGCGTGGAGGACGTGGAAGTCGTGGAAGGCGCAGGCCGTTCGGGAACGGCCTGCTGCGAACTTACTTCGGGTGGTGCATCGCGTAGTACGCCATGGCGGCAAGTACCGCGCACGTCACGGCGAGCGCGCGGCGGCGCCAACGGTAGGCCGGGGTGAAACTGATGGCTCGCGTGCGGCCTTCTTCCTTCGAATGGTAGTAGCTCATATTGCGCCTTCTGGATCTGGTACACGGTCTTCGCCGCAAAGAGAACCTGCGCAAGCCACGGTCGTGGTGCCCCCCGGCCCACGACACACAGGTTCTGAATCGATTATGCGACCGCACAAAACCGACCACGAATCAGTATCTACACCGATAGGTGTGGTCTTTTTGACACGGTCCTGTGTCCCACGAATCGTTTCGACGAAGGGTTCCAAAGCGGCTTGCAGCACCCACCGCCGCCCTTGACCTGGGCGCGCTGCCCAATTGCGACGGCCCGCCCGCGACCATTCCCCATGCCGGTGCCCGACCGTGCAGATATCTCGATTGTCGAGAGACACAAAGAATCCACATTTGCCCGCTTGCGTGGCGTCGTGGGCGCTGAAACAATGCCGGAAAACGGTGGCCACGCGAATGGCCGCTTCCAAGTCGTCGTTGCGATCACGCCTGGGGAGGGACGTGCCATGACGCCGAACACGCGCCGCACCATCGCTTGCGGCCTTCGCGCAGTCGCCTTCAGGCGCACCGCGCTTCTCGTCGCCGTCGCCGGCGTTACGGGTTTGCTCGCATTGTCTGCGACCAATGTCCACGCGCAGGAAGCCATGCTGCGAGCCAACAATCAGGTCTGGCTCGGGGTGGGGGCACAACACCTGGACTACTGGGAGTCCATCGGGCCGGGCAAGAGCGATTCCGAGAAAGGAACGACCGCCGCCTTCGCGCTGACGGCCTCCACACAACGCCAGTTGTTCGGCATCTCGAATCTGTATTTCAGCGGATCGGTGCGCGTCGCGCATGGCAACGTGGACTATGGCGGCTATTTGCAGGACGCCGCCGGTCGTGTGTTGCAGCCCGACTACCAGATGAAAACCCGCTCGACCGCCACGGACCTCACGCTCAAGGCCGGCAAGGCCATCCCGTTCCATCTGGGCACGTGGAATGCGCAACTGATTCCTTACGTGAGCTACAGTTACCGCGACTGGATTCGCGACAGTAGCCGCGATCCCTATGGTTTCTACGAACGCTACCGCCACCACGTGATCGGCGGCGGGCTGATGGGGCAGATGGAGTTGACGCCGAAACTGGTGGCTACCGCCGACATTCGCGCCGGGGCAATGGTCGGTGCGTCGATGACGCTGGCCGGTTCGCAGAACACCTTTTCGTTGGGCAACAAGCCGGTCGTCGTCGCGGGGTTCGGGCTCGACTACGCGGTCGCGCGCAATTTCCACATCAATGCCAGCTACGAATGGTCGCGCTTCCAGTATGGCCGCTCGAGCGTGACGCAGGTCGGCCCTGGCGTCACCGCTTACGAGCCCGATTCGAAGACCATCAACCAGACCTGGATGATCGGCGCGGGTTACGCGTTCTGATGGCCGTCGATCAGGACGCGCCTTCCATGTCTTCCAGACTGAACGTTTCCGTGTGGTCGTTGTACGAGAAGATCTCGGCGTAGCGCCCCCAGTTGATGGCGGTATCGAGCGTTTCCTGCGCCAGATCGTCCGACATCGAGTCTTCCAGTTCCTGTTCGAAACGCACGCGTGGCGCACGCTGGCCACGGCGCTCCTGCAATACGGCCCGAATCTTTGCCGCGAGCGGCACATGCCGCAGCAAATGCTCGGCGAACAGGACCTTGCGCTCCTGCGTGCTCACGTCCACGAATCGCTTGCCTGCCGGTGTGAGCAGAATGTCACCTTCCTTGAGTTCAGCGAATCCCAGCTGATCGAGAATTTCGGCAACGGGAAACAGATCGTCGACCTCCAGCAGCAGCGTTTGCGCGATATCCGGCAAATCGGCGCGTCCGTTGTAGGGCGGCACGGCCAGTGCTTCGAGCAGACCGGCCATCAGGTTGGTCGAGACTTCGTGCAACGGGCTGGACAGCTCCAGCGGCATCTTCTGCGTGGTGTGCGCGTTACGGCGCGAGGTCATCAGCGCGTAGATATCGTCGACCATCTTGCGGAAGGCCGGATCGAGACGATTGCGGCGATGCGGGAACGGCACCTTGATTTCCGCGACCACGCGGCCCGGATTCGACGACAGCACGAGAATCCGGTCGCACATGAACACAGCTTCTTCGATGTTGTGCGTGACGATCAGGATCGACTTGATGGGTAACTGACGCTGGCTCCACAGGTCCAGCAAATCGGTACGCAGCGTTTCGGCCGTCAGCACGTCGAGGGCGGAGAACGGCTCGTCCATGAGCAGCAGCGTGGGGTTGACCACCAGCGCGCGCGCGAAGCCCACGCGTTGGCGCATGCCGCCCGATAGTTCGCGCGGGTAGGCGTTCTCGAAGCCATCCAGACCGATCAGGTCGATCGCGGCGAGCGCGCGCTTGCGGCGTTCTTTGGGCTCCACGCCCAGCGCTTCGAGACCGGCTTCCACGTTCTGCAGCACCGTCAGCCACGGGAACAGCGCAAAGGTCTGGAACACCATCGCCACGCCTTCGGGCGGGCCTTCGAGCGGCTGTCCCAGATACCGGATGTCGCCTGAGCTGGGCTGGATCAGGCCGGCGATGATGCGCAACAGCGTCGACTTGCCGGAACCCGAGCGGCCCAGCAGGCCGACGATTTCGCCTTCGTGCAGTTGCAGGTTGACACCGTCGAGCACCTGACGCTCGTCGCTGCCCTTGCGAAAACCACGGCTGACGTTGGCGAGCGAGAAGATCTCTTTTCCGGCGATCGGTTGGCCAGTGTTCGTATCGTTCGGCATCACGTTCCCTTCAATTCAGACGAAGCTTGTTTTCGGCGATGGCGTACATCGGCCGCCACAGCAAACGGTTGAACAGCACGACGAACAGCGCCATCACCGCAATGCCGAGCAAAATACGCGGGTAGTCGCCTGCGGCCGTCATTTGTGCGATGTAAGCGCCCAGACCGTGCGCGGCGACCTTGTCGTCGCCCCATTGCACGTATTCCGAGACGATGGACGCGTTCCATGCGCCGCCGGAGGCCGTGATGGCGCCCGTCACGTAATAGGGGAAGATGCCGGGCAGCATGACCTGTCGCCACCACTGCCAGCCGCGAATGCGGAAGTTGGTCGCCGCTTCCTTGAAGTCGTTCGGAAACGCCGTGGCGCCGGCAATCACGTTGAACAGGATGTACCACTGCGTGCCGAGCACGATCAGCGGGGAGAGCCAGATGTCCGCATTCAGACGGAAGTGGACGATCAGCACCACGAAGATCGGGAACAGCAGGTTCGCCGGGAAGGCGGCGAGGAACTGTGCGAGCGGCTGGATGCGCTCGGCAAGCTTCGGTCGCAAGCCGATCAGTACGCCCAGCGGCACCCAGATCACCGAGGCAATGGCGATGAGCACGACCACGCGCACGAGCGTGATGAGACCGAGGCCGAACACGCGCAGGATCTCCGGGCCGCCGACTTCGGCCAGCACGAAGGTGCAGATCTTCCACGCGGTGAAGACGCCCAGCACGACGAGCAGCGCGGCCCACACCCAGTCGATCACGCGCGAGAGCGGGGTGTTGGACTCGGAGTGAATCGCGGCCGGCAGCGAGACCGGCATGCGCAGGCGGGCCACCGTGTGCAACAGCTTGCCCAAGGGGCGCAGCAGCAGCTGAATGGCACGCGTGCGCTGAATGACGTTGAGCACCCAGGATTCGGGGGCCGCCTGCGAGACGGTGTCTTCCAGACGGAATTTGTCCGACCACGCGACCATCGGGCGAAACAGAAACTGGTCGTAAATGATGATGACGACGACCATCGCCAGAATCACCCAGCCCACCGCACCGAGATCGCGTTGAACGATGGCGGTGGCGAGATACGCCCCGATACCCGGCAGCGTGACCGTCTTGTCGCCCACGGTGATCGCTTCGGAGGCCACCACGAAGAACCAGCCGCCCGACATGCTCATCATCATGTTCCAGATGAGGCCCGGCATCGAATACGGCACGTCGAGCTTCCAGAAGCGCTGCCACGGGGACAGACGCAGGTTGACCGCGACTTCGGACAGGTCGCGCGGCTGCGTGCGCATCGACTGGTAGAACGAGAACGTCATGTTCCACGCCTGGCTCGTAAAGATCGCGAAGATGGCGGCGCATTCGGCGCCGAGCACGCGTCCCGGGAAGAGGGCGAGGAAGAACGTGACGGTAAACGAGATGTAGCCGAGCACCGGCACCGACTGGAGAATGTCCAGCATCGGCACGAGCAGCTTCTCTGCGCGGCGGCTCTTGGCGGCAAGCGTGCCGTAGACGAGCGTGAAGACGAGCGAGGCGAGCATGGCGGCCAGCATCCGCAACGTCGTGCGCAGCGCATACTCGGGCAGGTTGGCCGGGTCCAGCGAAATGACTTCGGTATGCAGGTCGGCCAGCGGTGCCCAGGTCTGACGAATGCCCGACGAGCTGACCATCAGAAAACCGATGATGATCGGGAACGCAATGAAGTCCCAGCGGTTGGGCAGCAGGCGTCGCGCGGTGGCGGGGATGAACGGACGGGCTACGCGCGTCATCAGGACCTCGTTTGGATGAGGGTTCGGACGGACAACAGGACTGAAGCGTCAAATGTGCAGCGCGGCAGCGACGTTGCGCGCGTGCGATGACGGCAGCGGATGCTACCAGATTGCCCCGTAAAAAGATGTTAAAGCGCGTGCCGGACGTTGGCAAACGGCGCGGTCGAAACGTGATTGTGGTTTTTATGCTGCACTGCGGGAGGGTGTGGTTTCGTTGGGTGATACCGAAGGCAAAACGCGACGCCGACGCTTGCGTAAATCGCCTGTCGAAGCGGGCTAAGTGGGCGGGCGACTGGCGCGGCAAATTCGTTCAGGCAGCGGTGCACCCATTCGCGGCGATCGCAGGGAAAAATGGCACATTGAAGGTGTGAACTTTATTTGCGTTGCGCAGACCAATTCCCGCGGCTTGCTTCGCGCCGTGCGGTCGTGTAGTGTGCACCGCTTGCTCGGGCTACGGCGCCTGTCGGTGGGGGATGCTTGCATGCTCCGGCGAATAAGTGGCTTGCCGGCCCGTCTCCCTCCCATTCCAAGACAAGCAAGGATGCGCCGCATGACGACGCCATTAGACGCGCGTTGCGAGCGTGCACGACAACTGAGTGCCGCCGGCCGGCTCGACGAGGCGATCGCCGAGTTACGACAAGTTCTGAAACAATCCCCTGAGTTTCTTCCTGCCCTCGAAGGGCTTGCCTACGTCTCGCTGCGCATGAGCGCATTCGAGGCGGCAGCCGACGCGTTCGACCGTCTGCTCGCGCTCGCGCCCAGCCCCGGCGCGCAGGCGACCTTCGACGCTGCGATGGCGAGCCTGCAAGCCGGGCGTCCGATGCGGGCCGAGGCGCTGTTCGAGGCGACGGTCCACCAATCGCCGGACGTCATCGGCACGCTGCATACCATCGGCCTGACCTGGGCGCGGGCGGGCGATAACGCACGTGCGCTGGCCTGGTTCGAGCGCACGGCCGCCAAGGCGCCCGCGCTGTGGCAGGCGCATTTCAACAAGGGGCGCGCGCTCGGTGCGCTGGGTCGTTTCGAAGACGAGATCGCCGCTTACCGGGTCGCCCACGCCATCGCCCCGCAGCAGCCCGACCCGCTGGTCAATCTCGGTGTGGCGCTGCGCGAGCAGCATGCATTCGAGGAGTCGCTGAAATGCCTGCACGAAGCGGTGAGACTGTCACCCGATCACGCGGGGGCGCGGACCAACCGGGCGCAGACGAATCTGCTGCTGGGCGACTTCGCGCACGGCTGGCACGACTACGAATGGCGCTGGCAGGACGGCGTTCAGACGCGGCGCTTTAGCGACCGTCTGTGGGACGGCAAGGCGCCGCTCGCCGGCAAGACGGTGTTCGTCTACAGCGAGCAGGGCTTTGGCGATACGTTGCAGTTCGTGCGCTTCGTGCCGCGTCTGGTGGAGATGGGCGCAACGGTCGTACTCTCGGTGCAGGCGCCGCTCGTGACGTTGCTGGGCGGCTTTGCGCGTGGCGTGACGGTGCTGGGCGAGCATATGCCGGTGCCGTCGTTCGACTGGCAGATGCCACTGCTCAGCCTGCCGCATCTGCTCGGGACAGGGGGCAACGTGGCGACGACATCCCCTTATCTGCGGGCAAGCCCGGGGCGAGAGATGATCTGGCGCTCGATGCTTGGTGAGAGGCCCGATGGGGCGCTGCGCGTCGGGTTTGCATGGCGCGCGCGTCCGTTCCCGCCGAACCGCGACGTCGCGCTCAAGCACTGGGCGCCGCTGTTTGCGACGAACGCACAGTGGTATTCGTTGCAGGTCGATGCGACCGACGACGAGCACGCCGAACTGGCGACTTACCGCAAGGCGCACGGCAACGTACACGACATTGGCGCGAAGCTGAGCGATTTCGCCGAGACGGCGGCCGTCATTGCGCAGATGGATCTGGTCATTGCCGTCGACACGGCGGTCGTGCATCTGGCCGGCGCGTTGGGCAAGCCGGTATGGGTGCCGCTGAACTTCACGCCGGATTGGCGCTGGCAACTGGCGCGTCGCGACAGCGACTGGTATCCGTCGGTGACCTTGTACCGCCAGCCGTCACGCGGCGACTGGGATGCGGTCGTGACGCGCATTGGCGAGGACCTTGGGGCGATGGTGTGCCGACAATCGGACGCCGAGGCGGTGCAGTAGTCGGTAGTCAGTGCCGACGAACGTTCTTTCGCGGGCGCGAGCGTTGCCGGGAGATCGTGTGAATGCGGGGCGCGTCACCCGGCATCGGCGGCATCGTCGTCGTCGCGCAGACGTGTGTAAATGTTCCAGCTCGCAATGAACAGGGCGGCGATGAGCGGCCCGATGACGAAGCCCGTCAGTCCCAAAAGCGACATGCCGCCAAGCGTGGAGATCAGTACGACCCAGTCGGGCAGCTTGGTGTCCTTGCCCACGAGAATCGGGCGCAGTACGTTGTCCACCAGACTCACGATAGTGCCGCAGAACGCAAACAGAATCACCGCTTTCCAGACATGCCCGGCGAGCAGCAGCCAGATTCCCACGGGCACCCACACCACTGCGGCGCCCACCGCCGGCAGCAGTGACAGAAACGCCATCACGACGGCTGCGAGTACATATCCCTGAATTCCGAGCACGGCGAAGATGAAGCCGCCGAGTACCCCCTGTGCCACGGCAACGGCGATGTTGCCCTTGACCGTGGCGCGCACGACCGTCGTGAACTGTCGGATCAACTGGCTCTTGTGGCGCTCGTCGAGCGGCAGCGCACGGCGCACCATCGCGCCGAGCACCGTACCGTCGCGCAGCAGGAAGAACAGCAGATAGAGCATCACGCCGAAGCTCACGACGAGTTGGGCTGTGTTTTGGCCAATGCTCACGAGGTAGACGGCGACCAGACGACCGATCTGCGCCGCGCCGTCTCCCAGGCGCTGCTGGATGGCATTGACGTCCTGCACACCGGCCAGATCCATGATGCGGTGAACGCTGGCCGGCAAGCGGTCGAGCAGTTGCTGGAACGAGACGGTCAGTTGCGGCAGATCGGTTTTGAAGCGCACGAGCGCCGTGCTGATCTCCTGCGTGAGCATGCCCACGACGAGCGTGAGGGGCAGGATCACGATCAGGAGAATCAGGGCCAGCGTGGTGAGGGCGGCGAGGTTGGGGCGCCCGCGCATGCGAGCGAGCATGCGGCGCTGCACCGGCTGGAACAGCACGGCGAGGATCGTTCCCCAGAACACGGCGCCGAACAGCGGGAACAAAATCCATCCGAAGACGACCGTCACCACGAACAGCATGAGGTGGAAGAACTTGCGCTGGTCGCTACGACTCGACATGAGGTTTCCTCGCAGATGACGACGCACGGGAATGCGCGTCAGTCGTTCTTATAGCAGATGTGGATGGCGCTCCGGTCGGGGCGAATCGATTCTCGCTTGCCTCGTGCGTCTGGGTCGCGGCCTGACGGTCCTTACCGTCCGTACCGTCCGTACCGCCCTTGCCGTTTTTACCGTCCTTATGGTCCTCGAGAATGCGGGTGACGAGTGGGTGGCCTTCGCCGCGTCGCGAGCGAATGGCGTGAATGTCCTCGTGCACCCCGTCCGGCCGACCCAGCCAGCGCAGACCGCGCAGCAGCGACACGTCGCCCGCACCGGCCTCGCTCAGCGCAAACACGCCCATGCCGCGCGTGGCGAATACCGCCATCAACGCACTGTCTTCGAACTCCCCGACAATGTTCGGGCGAATGCCCTGCGCCTCGAACCACTGATCGAGTCGGGCTCGCAGCGCAGAATGGCCGGTCGGCAATAATACCGGCAGGGCCGTCAGACATTGCGGGAAGGTGTCGCGCGCGACGTTGCGCACGAGCGAGGCGGGTCCATACCAGTCGACCGGCGACTCGACCAGACGTTCGCTCGCCAGCCGCAAGGTCGGGTTGTACGGCGCGGGCTGGCTCGCAAGCACGAGGTCCAGCTTGTGCAGCGCGAGTTCGCCAAGGAGCTGCTCGTGTTCGCCTTCGTGACAAACGAGCCGCAACGACGGTGTGTCGAGGATGGGGGCGAGAATGGCGTGAGCGGCCAGTTTCGAGATGCCGTCGGCCAGGCCGACGGCCAGACGCGCCACCCGGCCGCTCGCCGCCTCGCGGACCTCGTCGGGAAGCGATTGACCGAGGCGGAAGATTTCCTCCGCACGACGAAATGCGGCCTGACCGGGGTCGGTCATGGCGACGCCGCGTCCGGCGGGCTTGAGCAGTTGATGGCCGAGCGACTTTTCCAGCTCGCGAACCTGCGCGCTGATTGTCTGCACGGCCATGTCGAGGCGCTCGGCGGCACGCGCGAAGCCGCCTTCCTTGACGACCACCCAGAAGTAATAGAGATGGCGGTAATTCAGCATGTTAGTCAAAACTTCGGAAAAACCGAACTAAGCTGAAGTATATAGCTGGTTTTTGCGAAGCAAGCGTTCGACGATGATGCTGTCCTGAGCCCGGCACTACGTTGTGTGCGGGATATGAAGGGGAGAGGTCCGCTGCTTGCGAGTTGCCGGTCGCGGACGCACCAATAACCATACGGAAACTCTGGCGCACATATGGACTATCTACTTGCTTTGGCGGCCGACCCTGCGGTTTGGGCGGCGCTGGTTACGCTGGTGGTCATGGAGGTCGTGCTTGGCATCGACAACCTGATCTTCATCTCGATTCTCACGAACAAGCTGCCGTTGGCGATGCGCGCGCGTACGCAGCGCATGGGTATCGCACTGGCGCTGGTCATGCGCCTGGCGTTGTTGGGCACGGTCGCCTGGATCGCCAAACTCACCACGCCGCTGTTCGAATTGTTCAATCATGGCTTCTCGTGGCGCGACCTGATTCTGATCGCGGGCGGTCTGTTCCTCGTGTGGAAGGCGACGAAGGAGATGCATCACCACGTGGCGACCGGCGTCGAAGACGAGGCGCATGGCGACGGCGCGTCGGGCGCGGGCACATTGGCGACGATCACGGCGCGTGCGGCCGTCATGCAGATTCTGGTGCTGGATCTGGTGTTCTCGATCGACAGTATCGTGACGGCGGTGGGCATGACCGAGCACATCCCGATCATGTTCGTTGCCGTGATTGCGGCAGTGACGGCGATGCTGTTCATGGCCGGGCCGCTCTCACGCTTCATTGCCGCGAACCCGACGGTAGTGATGCTGGCGCTGGGCTTCCTGCTCGTGATCGGGATGACGCTGATCGCGGAAGGTTTCGGCTCGCATATTCCGAAGGGCTACATCTACGCGGCGATGGCATTCTCGGCGTTCGTCGAGGGGCTGAACATGCTGACGCGCCGGGCGAAAGCCCGTCGTGAGGCAGAGAAGGCGCGCGTGCTGCACTGATTCGCAGCGTCGTCGCGAGAGGTGCAAGGTGCAAACGGCGCCGGTGAGAACCGGCGCCGTTTTCCGTTGTATGTCGGCAAAGATCGCGGGGACGGTGAGGACAGAGGGGGACGGGTGCCAGCGTGGTTCGAATTTTCCGAAGTTTGATGAATGCAAATGCAGGTTTTTCCATTTCGTCTCGCCCGATACATTGAAGGCGTTGTCTTTTACGTGACGGAGCGAAACGATGAAATGTCCTGTGTGCGGTACCCCGGATTTGCTGATGACCGAGCGTCAGGGAGTGGAGATCGATTACTGCCCGAACTGTCGCGGCGTGTGGCTGGACCGGGGCGAACTGGACAAGCTGATCGAGCGAACCGACGGCATGCAGGGTGCGTCGCGGCAGATGGCGCAAGGCGGGTTCGGACGGTCGGGATACGATTCGCGCGATACACGTGGTGGGCAGGGTATGCAGGGTATGCGCCGGTACGCCCACGATGATGACCGGCGCGATGACCGTGAATATCGCGAGCACGGCGAGCATCGAAGCGCCCATCACGGCCATGACGACCGTCGACGGCAGTACGACCGTCCGCGAAAGAAGAAGTCGTTGTTCGAGATGTTCGACTTCGACTGAGCGTCGTGCGACGACCGACGTCGTCCCATGCCAGTTGCACGTGCGAACGCACAATAGAAAAAGCCGCTGAACCTTTCGGAACAGCGGCTTTTTGCATTTGGTGGCGAATCAGGGACTCGAACCCCGGACCTGCGGATTATGATTCCGTCGCTCTAACCGACTGAGCTAATTCGCCGTAGAAGAAAGATTATAGGTAGACCCCTGTGGGCTGTCAACAGGTATTTTGCGAAAACTATGAAAATGTTTGCGCGCTGGCCGACGCGCGTCCTCTGCGCCAACGCTTTTACACCACACCCCATCGGCCTTCCTGCCCACTTCGTCCTCCACAAACGACAACGCCGGAGCCCGAAGGCCCCGGCGTCTGTCTTCCGACGTTTCTTAAGCGCAGCGACTTATTGAGGCTCAGTCGTTGGCGTAGATGTCGACGTCCTTCGTTTCCTTGATGAACAGCATGCCGATCACGAAGGTAATCAACGCAATCACGATCGGATACCAGAGGCCGGAGTAGATGTCGCCCTTGGCTGCCACGATTGCGAAGGCCGTTGCCGGCAGGAAGCCGCCGAACCAGCCGTTACCGATGTGATACGGCAGCGACATCGACGTGTAGCGAATGCGCGTCGGGAACAGTTCGACCAGCATCGCTGCGATCGGGCCGTACACCATCGTCACGAAGATCACGAGAATCGCCAGCAGGATCACGACCATCGGCTTGTTCATCTGGGCCGGGTCGGCCTTCGCCGGATAGCCGTCCGCCTTGAGCGTGGCCGACATGTCCGTCTCGAATGCCTTGGTCTTGTCCTTGGCGTCTGCTGCCTTGCCATCGACCGACTGGATCACCTTGTCACCAATCTTCACCGATGCCATCGTGCCCGCCGGCGCCGCTTCGTTCTGATAGTTCAGACCGGCGCGCGACAGGTAGCTCTTCGCGATATCGCACGAACTCGTGAACTTCGAGGTGCCCACCGGGTTGAACTGGAACGAGCACTCGTTCGGATCGGCGATGACCGTGATCGGCGAACGTGCCGTGGCCGCTTCGAGCGCCGGGTTGGCGTAGTGCGTGAGCGCCTTGAAGATCGGGAAGTACAGCAGCGCAGCCAGCAGGCAGCCCGCCATGATGATCGGCTTGCGGCCGATCTTGTCCGACAGGGCGCCGAAGAACACGAAGAACGGGCTACCGATCAACAGGCCCAGCGCGACCATGATGTTCGCGGTGTTGCCGTCGACCTTGAGGACCTGCGTCATGAAGAACAGCGAATAGAACTGGCCCGTGTACCACACGACGGCCTGACCTGCCGTGAGGCCAACCAGCGCCAGAATCACGATCTTCAGGTTCTTCCACTGGCCGAACGACTCCTTGAGCGGCGCCTTCGAAGCCTTGCCTTCCGCTTTCATGCGCTGGAACGCCGGCGATTCGCTCAGTTGCAGACGAATCCACAGCGAGACCAGCAGCAGCACGATCGACAGAATGAACGGGATACGCCAGCCCCAGTCGCCGAATGCCTCTTCACCCATCGCCATGCGGGTGCCGAGAATCACGAGCAGCGAGAGGAAGAGACCCAGCGTTGCGGTCGTCTGAATCCACGACGTGTAGAAGCCGCGACGGCCATGCGGCGCGTGCTCGGCAACGTACGTGGCAGCACCGCCGTATTCGCCGCCCAGTGCCAGACCCTGGAGCAGACGCATGGCGATGAAGATCACCGGTGCCGCGATGCCCCAGGAGGCATAGCCCGGCAGCAAACCGACGACCAGCGTCGACAGACCCATCAGGGTGATGGTCACGAGGAACGTGTACTTGCGACCCACCAGGTCGCCGATGCGGCCGAACACGATGGCGCCGAACGGGCGCACCGCGAAACCGGCGGCAAACGACAACAACGTGAAGATGAAGGCTGCCGTCGGATTGATCCCCGAGAAGAAGTGACGGCTGATGAAGGCGGCCAACGAACCGGCCAGGTAAAAGTCATACCACTCGAACACCGTGCCCAGCGACGACGCGAAAATGACCTTGCGTTCTTCCTTGGTCATCGGCGCATGGGTGGTGGCTGCCGTTGTAGTAGCCATGCGGTTGTCTCCTGTAATGTAAGCACGCCCCTGGGACGTACCCGGGCCGTTGCAACTGATTATTGGAGCGCAACCTTACCGCCGTCTGACGCCAAACTGACTCGAACCTTACGCTGCTAGGGACTTACCCTCGACTTTGGCCCTAAATGGGGCGTATTTTGCGTGATTCCGTCACGCATGAGGGTTTTCGATAGGCACCTCGGCGAGCGGTAACGTCACCCGAATGAGGGTGCCGGTTGCTTCGGGGTGCTGCGCGTCGACATGGTCGAGCACGCTCACATCGCCGCGATGAATCTGCACGATTTCACGCACGATCGCGAGCCCGAGGCCGCTACCGTCGCTGTCGCTGCCGAGAATGCGATAGAAGCGCTCGAACACGCGCGGACGCTCGGCAACGGGAATGCCCGGGCCGGTGTCTTCGACTTCGAGATGGACGAATCCGTCGGACGCCTCATGACGCAGGCGCACCGTCACCTTGCCGCCGGCAGGCGTGTAACGGATGGCGTTGTCGATCAGGTTGTTGAGCAACTCGCGCAGCATCACCGGTTGACCGGACAGATGCACCGGGAACGGCGGCTCCTCGAAGCCCAGGTCGATGCGCTTGGCGAACGCGGCCTGGAACCAGTCCTGCATGGCGCTGCGTGCGAGCAGGCTCAGGTTGAGCGGCGTGAATGCGGCGGCGTCGTTCGCACTGTTCTCCGCGCGTGCGAGCGCCAGCAACTGGTTGACCAGACGCGCCGCCTGCTCCGAGCTGACGGCGATCTGCGAGAGCGAGCGCCGCAACTCGTCCGGCGAAGTCTGACGCAACGCGAGTTCGGCCTGCATGCGCAGACCGGCAAGCGGTGTCTTGAGCTGATGCGCCGCGTCTGCGATGAAGCGCTGCTGGAGCTTCATGTTTTGTTCGAGGCGTCCGAGCAGATCGTTGAGCGAGTTGACGAGCGGCGCGATCTCCGGTGGCGCCTGACGCGCTTCGAGCGGCGAGAGATCGTCGGGTCGCCGGGCGCGAATGTGTTCCTGCAACGCATGCAGCGGCGCCAGACCGCGCGACAGCCCGAACCACACGAGCACAATGGCAAGCGGCAGGATCACGAACTGCGGCAGGATCACGCCCTTGATGATCTCGTTGGCCAGTTGGCTGCGCTTGTCGAGCGTTTCGGCGACTTGAACGAGCGCCATGCTGCCGGGGGGCGCCATGCGCGGCAGATCGACGTAGGTGAAGGCGACGCGAATGTCGTTGCCGCCGAGCGTTTCGTCGCGGAACTGGACGACCCCCGGCTGCGGCCGGTCGTCTTCATGCGGCAAGGGCAGTTCGGCCGTCCCGCCGACGAGTTCCCCCTTCGCGCCAAGGACCTGGAAGTAGATGTTGTCGGTGGCGTCCGCCCGCAGCAGGTCCCGGGCGGGCATCGGCAGGGTGAGCGTGACCTGCCCGCGATCCGAGTGGACTTGCTGGGCGAGGACATAGGTATTGGTTTCCAGCGCCCGGTCGAACGGGCCGTTGGCGATCGACTTCGCGACCAGATACGTCACGGCAATGCTCATCGGCCAGAGCAGCAGCAACGGGGCGAGCATCCAGTCGAGGATTTCCCCGAACAGCGAGCGTGGCGGCGGCTCCGCTTCGCGCTCCAGCGGCGCGCCGAAGCCCGGGCGCACGAAGGGATCCGCGTAGGGGTCGAACGGATCGGCGGCGTCTGCGGGATGGGGCGATGCGTCGGGATCGGCAGGCACGGCGCGATGGGGAGGGCGAAAGCTCAGACGCATCGGGTAGCAAGTCTAAAGAGGCTGAGGCGGCCAGGGTGACCGAGGCGGCGGGATACGCCGGGGCCTGCACGCCGCTATGCGTGGCGTGCGCCGACGTCGCAAGTGCGTCGAGCAGGGCGCTCAGGCATCATGCTCAGGCTGCATTGGCGGGCGTTGCCGCCGGCTTCTCCAGACAATACCCCAAGCCGCGAATCGTGGCGATGCGTACGCCGCTGGGCTCGATTTTCTTGCGCAGCCGGTGCATGTACACCTCGATGGCGTTGTTGCTGACTTCCTCGCCCCAGCCACACAGGTGATCGACGAGCTGTTCTTTCGAGACGAGTCGCCCGGTACGCAGGAGCAACACTTCGAGCAATTCGAGTTCGCGTGCGGACAGATCGAGCATCTGCTCGTGAATATAGGCGGTACGCCCGACCTGATCGAAGCTGAGCGGGCCGTGACGGATGACCGTCGAGCCGCCGCCTGCGCCGCGCCGGGTCAGGGCGCGCACGCGCGCTTCAAGTTCGGCGAGCGCGAACGGCTTGGCCATGTAGTCGTCCGCGCCGAGATCGAGGCCTTTTACGCGCGCATCGACGCTGTCGGAGGCCGTCAGGATCAGCACGGGCAGGTGGGAGTTGCGGGCGCGCAGTCGGCGTAACACTTCGTGACCGGGCAGGCGGGGCAGACCGAGGTCGAGAATCAGCAGGTCGAACGTCTGGGCAGAGAGTGCGGAATCCGCTTCGAGCCCCGTCTTGACGTGATCGACGGCATAGCCCCCCTGACGCAGGGAACGGGTCAGGGCGTCGGCCAGAATGCTGTCATCCTCTGCGATGAGAATTCGCATGGGCGTGATAGGCTTGTGTAGGCACCGGCGCCTGACGGCAGCGGTGTGTCTCCTGTGATGTTGCGGCGCGTGGTTCGCGGCTTTTTTTGTCGTTTCGGCGCTTTCGGACAACAGGCACTTGCAAAGAGCACTGGTTTTTTATACAGTACCGGCAGTCACGCCTCACTCGAGCCGTCTCGCTCATCATATCAAAGGACGATTCATGGAAGAAAGCAAGAAAGGGTCTGCCAATCTGTCGGCCGAGAAAGGCAAGGCGCTCGCCGCCGCCCTCGCGCAGATCGAGAAGCAATTCGGCAAGGGCTCGATCATGCGTCTTGGCGACGGCGAGGTCGAAGCGGACATCCAGGTCGTCTCCACGGGCTCGCTGGGTCTGGACATCGCACTCGGTGTCGGTGGCCTGCCGCGCGGCCGTGTGATTGAGATCTACGGTCCGGAATCGTCGGGTAAGACCACGCTCACGCTGCAAGTCGTGGCGGAGATGCAGAAGATCGGCGGCACGTGCGCGTTTATCGACGCGGAGCATGCCCTCGACGTCGGCTACGCGAGCAAGCTGGGCGTTTCGGTGCCGGAACTGCTGATCTCGCAGCCGGACACGGGCGAGCAGGCGCTGGAAATCGCCGACGCGCTGGTGCGTTCGGGTTCGATCGACCTCATCATCATCGACTCGGTCGCGGCCCTGGTGCCGAAGGCCGAAATCGAAGGGGAAATGGGCGACTCGCTGCCGGGTCTGCAAGCGCGTCTGATGTCGCAGGCACTGCGTAAGCTGACCGGCACGATCAAGCGCACGAACTGCACGGTGATCTTCATCAATCAGATTCGCATGAAGATCGGTGTGATGTTCGGCAACCCGGAAACGACAACCGGCGGTAACGCACTGAAGTTCTATTCGTCGGTGCGTCTGGACATCCGCCGTATCGGTTCGATCAAGAAGGGCGACGAGGTGGTCGGTAACGAGACCCGCGTCAAGGTCGTGAAGAACAAGGTGTCGCCGCCGTTCCGCGAAGCGATCTTCGACATCCTCTACGGTCAGGGCATCTCGCGCGAAGGCGAAATCATCGATCTGGGCGTCAACGCGAAGATCGTCGAAAAGGCCGGCGCTTGGTACAGCTACAACGGCGAGAAGATCGGCCAGGGCAAGGACAACGCGCGTGAGTTCCTTCGCGAAAATCCAGATATCGCCCACGAAATCGAGAACAAGGTGCGTGCATCGCTGGGCGTTACGGCGATCAACGAAACCGGCGAGATCGAAGAAGACGACGAGGCGTAATCGCCTGTGTTGTCGGAGCGGCAGCGCGAGGCCTCATGGCATCGCGCTGCCGTTTTTGCTTTGTGGACTTGCGACTGCCACTGATCGCGCTACGATGAATTCATGATCAATCGCCGTCCTCCCCGCACCCCGAATGTGCCGCCACCCCCGCCGGGGGATGAGGCCGTCGCGGTCAAACCCTCCCGCAAACCCACGTTGAGCCTGAAAGGTCGCGCGTTGTCGTATCTTGCGCGTCGCGAATACAGTCGTGCGGAGTTGCGTCGCAAGCTGGCGCCCTACGCCGACGCCGAGGATCCCGAAGCGCTCGATCGGTTACTCGACAGTCTGGAACAGGAACGATGGCTGTCCAATGAGCGGTTCGCCGAAAGCGTGGTGAACCGTCGCGCTTCGCGCATGGGCACCACGCGAATCGTGGGCGAACTCAAGCAGCATCAGGTCGACGCCGACACCGTCGCCGCGATTTCGGAGCAACTGCGCGAAACCGAACTGGCGCGGGCGCATGCCGTGTGGCAGAAGAAGTTCGGCGAGGTCGCCACGACCCCCGAAGCACGCGCCAAACAGATGCGTTTTCTTGCCGCCCGTGGCTTCTCGCGTACCGTTATCAGCAAAATCGTGCGGGGCGCCGACGAATTTTTGGATGACGTCTGAGGTCAGTCTCACCGTTTTCCTCATGGATGCGTGTCCATTTATCCGTGTGCGCCTAACGACGCGTATCGTCGCGCAACCAGCGTCATCGCTCGCGTGACACGACGCGGTAACTCACGTGACACGTCAATCCTCGCTTATCGCGTTATGGCGTTGCACCATACCGGCGGGCAGCGGCGATAATTTGATTGCCCGACCGATGGGTCGGGTAATTCCCCCTTATGCGGCGGGCTTCTGCTGCGCTGCGGCAGACGGGGCCGTCGCCTATGCTAGAATCAAGATCTTTCTGCGTTCATGCATTGCACACTTCCGCATGCCGCTCTCCGCGCCTGCCTCTCGTACCTTGCGTCACCGTCGCACGATCGCTGTTGAAGCGTATTCGCGCGACGATGGCCTATGGGACATCGAAGCCCGACTGACCGATCACAAGGATCGGGATTTTGCATTGGCCACCGGCCTTCGCAAGGAGGGCACGCCAATTCACGAACTATGGCTGCGGCTGACGATCGACGAAGCGTTTGAAGTCCATGACGCCGAGGCTGTGTCCGACTGGGTGCCTTATCCCGGTATTTGCGACCAGATCGGCCCCCAATACCGTCAGTTGATTGGTCTTAACCTGCGGCGCGGCTTCCGACGCGGGGTTCGCGAGCGCCTTGGCGGCGCGGCGGGCTGTACCCACCTGACAGAACTGTGCAGCGTCCTGCCGACGGCAGCGATTCAGGCTTTCGCCGGAGTGGTGATCGACACACCCGATACGGCGCTGGCGAGCAACGATGCCGAAGATTCGGCACCTCCTTTCCAACTCGGACATTGTCACGCCCTGCGGTTTGATGGCGAGGCGGTGCGCCGGTTTTACCCGCGCTGGTTCAACGGCCGCGCAAACGATCGAGCGAACGAGCCCACGACGCCCGTCACATCAGAAGCGGTGCGCGATGCGGCCTCGACTCGCGAGCTCGAACCCAAACTTCCAACTCAGCAAGAAGGGAATCACGCATGAAGATTCATGAGTATCAAGGCAAGGAAATCCTCCGGAAATTCGGAGTCGCGGTGCCCCGCGGCATTCCGGCGTTTTCCGTGGACGAGGCCGTGAAGGCAGCCGAAGAACTCGGCGGTCCGGTTTGGGTGGTCAAGGCCCAGATTCACGCAGGCGGTCGCGGTAAGGGCGGCGGCGTGAAGGTTGCCAAGTCGATCGAGCAAGTGCGCGAATACGCCGGCCAGATCCTCGGCATGCAACTGGTCACGCACCAGACGGGCCCGGAAGGCCAGAAGGTCAATCGCCTGTTGATCGAAGAAGGCGCCGACATCCACAACGAACTGTACGTCAGCCTGGTGGTTGACCGCGTCACGCAGAAGATCGTGATGATGGGTTCGAGCGAAGGCGGCATGGACATCGAAGAAGTCGCCGAAAAGCACCCGGAACTGATCCACCACGTCGTGATCGATCCGTCGGTTGGCCTGACGGACGCGCAAGCCGACGACTTCGCCAAGAAGATCAGCGTGCCGGAAGGTTCGATCTCGCAAGCCCGCACGATTCTCCAAGGTCTGTACAAGGCCTTCTGGGAAACGGACGCGTCGCTGGCCGAAATCAACCCGCTCAACGTGAGCAAGAACGGCACGGTCACGGCACTGGACGCCAAGTTCAACTTCGATTCGAATGCCCTGTTCCGTCATCCGGAAATCGTGGCTTACCGCGATCTGGACGAAGAAGATCCGGCTGAAGTCGAAGCCTCGAAGTTCGATCTGGCTTACATCTCGCTCGACGGCAACATCGGCTGTCTGGTGAACGGTGCCGGTCTGGCCATGGCCACGATGGACACCATCAAGCTGTTCGGCGGCGAGCCGGCCAACTTCCTGGACGTGGGCGGTGGCGCCACGGCAGAGAAGGTGACCGAAGCGTTCAAGATCATGCTGAAGAACCCGAACCTGACGGCCATTCTGGTCAACATCTTCGGCGGCATCATGCGCTGCGACGTGATCGCCGAAGGCGTGATCACGGCGTCGAAGGCTGTGTCGCTGAAGGTGCCGCTCGTCGTGCGCATGAAGGGCACGAACGAAGACCTGGGCAAGAAGATGCTCGCCGAATCCGGCCTGCCGATCATCTCTGCGGACAGCATGGAAGAAGCTGCCCAGAAGGTTGTCGCGGCTGCCGCAGGCAAGTAACCAGAACAGTCGAAGCCGTCGCGGCGTGCTGCTCCCGAGAGGCTGAGCGCACACCGCCAGGCAACAGGACGAAGGAAATCAAGCAATGTCGATTCTGATCAACAAAGACACCAAGGTCATCACCCAGGGTATCACTGGCAAGACCGGCCAGTTCCATACCCGTATGTGCCGCGAATACGCGAACGGCAAGAACGCGTTCGTCGCCGGCGTGAACCCGAAGAAGGCTGGCGAAGACTTCGAAGGGATTCCGATTTACGGTTCGGTGAAGGACGCGAAGGAACAAACCGGCGCGACCGTCTCCGTGATCTACGTGCCGCCCGCAGGCGCTGCTGCCGCCATCTGGGAAGCCGTCGAAGCCGACCTGGATCTGGCGATCTGTATCACGGAAGGTATTCCGGTTCGTGACATGATCGAAGTGAAGGACCGTATGCGTCGCGAAGGTCGCAAGACCCTGCTGCTCGGCCCGAACTGCCCGGGCGTGATCACGCCGGACGAACTGAAGATCGGCATCATGCCGGGTCACATCCACAAGAAGGGTCGCATCGGCGTGGTGTCGCGCTCGGGTACCCTGACGTACGAAGCCGTGGGCCAGCTGACCGCACTGGGTCTGGGCCAGTCGAGCGCCGTCGGTATCGGTGGCGACCCGATCAACGGTCTGAAGCACATCGACGTCATGAAGATGTTCAACGACGATCCGGAAACGGACGCCGTGATCATGATCGGTGAAATCGGTGGTCCGGACGAAGCTGCCGCCGCCGAGTGGATCAAGGGCAACATGAAGAAGCCGGTCGTCGGCTTCATCGCAGGCGTGACGGCGCCTCCGGGCAAGCGCATGGGCCACGCCGGCGCGCTGATCTCGGGCGGTGCCGATACGGCCGAAGCCAAGCTGGCCATCATGGATGCCTGCGGCATCAAGGTGACCAAGAACCCGTCGGAAATGGGCCGCCTGCTCAAGTCGGTGCTGTAATTCCCGCCGGACGACTTCGTCGCGGCCGCCGGAACCGGTGGCCGCATAACGAGTCATGAAAGAGGGAGCCCAGGACATCGGGCTCCCTCTTTTGCTATTGCGTTTGCGCCATCCTTTGTTGCATTCGTCTCACCCCTTCAGCCGTTTCAGCGTCTGAACTGTCTTTACCGTCTCAATCGTTGCCGAGGATATCCGCGCCATGCTTGCGTTTTTTGCCGAGCTAAACTGGGCCGCCGTGGCCCAGATCATCATGATCGACATCCTGCTGGGTGGCGACAATGCCGTGGTGATTGCGCTCGCGTGCCGAAATCTGCCGGCCAAGCAACGGTTGCAAGGCATCGTCTGGGGCACGATCGGGGCCATCGTATTGCGCGTGATCCTGATTGCGTTTGCCGTGACGCTGCTCGCCGTGCCTTATCTCAAGGCGGTGGGCGGGCTGCTGCTGCTCTGGATCGGCACCAAGCTGCTGGTGCCCGACCACGACGCGCACGACAGCGTGAAGCCGGCCGACAAGCTCTGGACTGCCGTCAAAACCATCATCATTGCCGATCTGGTGATGAGCATCGACAACGTGATCGCGATCGCCGGTGCCGCGGAAGGCGCGGCCGATCATCACCAGCTGCCGCTCGTCATCTTCGGCTTGCTCGTGAGCATTCCGTTGATCGTCTGGGGCTCGCAGCTCGTGCTCAAGGCGCTCGACCGTTTCCCCGTGATCGTGATGGCGGGTGCGGCGCTGCTCGGATGGATCGCCGGCGGCCTGATCGTGACCGACCCGGGCATCGGCCATCTGTTGCACTTGCCCGGCGATGCCGCGAAATACACCCACTATGTGGCCTCGGCGATCGGGGCGGTGTTCGTTCTGGTCGTAGGGCTCGCGCTCAAGCGTCGTAGCGAAGCACGACAAATGCGTGCAACCTCTTCGAAATAATCGGGTCCATTGCCGGGATCGGAGACTTTGGCGCGACAGGATCCAGGCGCTCGGTCGGCCTGACCATGCCGATGCGTCATGCGGTGGGGGGGCGTTGCCTGACGTCTCATCGGCGTCGGGACCGGTCGGCGCCAGACCGTTTGTCTCGCGTTCCCTCGGACGATTCCGATCACCTCATGCGGCGCCGGCCGATTTTGATCTGCGGCAGGGCATTCGCGATGGGGGGTATGGCATACTCCGCCCACTTCCCCCCGATGTCCCCTTTGTTTTCATTGCTTTTGCAGGGAGTTACACAATGCGTCGTTTCGGCCACCGGACTACCGGTCTCGCCAAATCCCGGGGTTTCACCCTGATCGAACTGATGATCGTGCTGGCGATCATCGGCGTGCTGGTCACAGCAGGGGTTCCGTATCTGCAGAATTATCTGGTCCGCGCGCGTGTCGTCGAAGGACTCGGCGCAGCGGCCTCGGCCAAGGCGCTCGTGAGCGAGAATGCCATGCATGGCGCGCCGTTCAATAGCGGGTGGCAGGCACCGAGCGCAACGGACAACGTGAGCGGTGTGAGCATCGATTCCGTGAGCGGCAACGTTACGGTGGCGTACACCCAGCGAGCGGGCGATGGTGCGATCGTGCTGGTGCCGACCAGCACCGGCGCCACCGGCAAGCCGGAGACGCTGACGGTCGGCAAGGCCCCCGAAGGTCAGATCGTCTGGACGTGCTATGCGCAGGGCCGCGAAGGCGCGCCCAACGGTGCCACGCTGCCGGGTAAGCTCGCGCCGCCGGAATGTCGCGGCGACGCGGCGACCAAGGGGGCCTGAGTCCGCTTCGCACCAGGCCGAATGACGTCACGTTGCATCGCAGCGGGTTGCATCGGGTCGCATCAAGCCACAGGACGTCCGGCCTGGCGATCACTGCGGATTTGCGGACGGCGTCAATACGCGCGTCAGGCATGAAATGGCTGCCCCCCGGGTGGCCATTTTTGGTTATGCTTGCGCATCTTTCAACCGATGCATTGCACGGCGGCGACCTTGTTTCCTCCTCTGCTTCTCTCGATGATCGGGCTTGTACTCGCCCTGATCTGGGCTTTGCCCTACAACCTCGTCAAGCACACCTATCCGATTTCGACGTTCTATTCGGAAGCGCTGGCGTTTTCGCTGTTCGCAGTGCTGGGTGTGCTCTCGATGATCGCCGTGTGGCAACGCGACGCGCGCCTGCTGCGCATGCCGCGCGTCACGTGGATGCCGCTCGCTTTTGTGGCGATCGTGCTGATTCAGCGCGCGACGATTCCGACCGAGTTGCCGCAGTTGATGATGACGGCGCTGCTCTACGGTGTGGCGATGATCGTCGCGGTCAACACGGGTTATTGGCTCGCGCAACTGGGTTGGCGCGGTGTGCTCATGCGCTGGAGTGCGGTGGCGCTTACGCTGGGCGGCTTGTACGCCGTGGGCGCACAGATCGTCCAGGCGTTTCACCTGGAAGCCCAGGTGCCGTGGCTGGTCGCCAAGTACACGGTCACGGTGGCTCGTCGCCTGTTCGGCAACATGTACCAGCCCAATCACCTGGCGACGTATCTCTCGCTCGCCAGCGCCGGCGCGTTTTACCTCTGGTATCAGCGCAAGTTGCCGGCATGGGCGTTGCTCGTGGCCTGCGCCGCGTTTGACATCGGCATCTGCCTGACGGGCTCACGCACGCCGTGGCTGCAACTGGCGCTGCTGTCTGCTTTCGGGCTGTGGCTTGTGTGGATGGAGCGTAGCGAGCCGACGCGCAACATGCGTCGCTCGATGCGCTGGTTCGTGCCGGTCGCGCTCCTGCCGCTACTCGGTCTCGCCACGGTCTTCGTCGGCTGGGCGAACGTGGCCTGGGGGTTGCAGCTCGACGGCAGTGCCGTCGCCCGCATGCAGCAGGCGGGGCAGGTCACAGGGCGCCTGAACCTGTGGGAGTACGGACTGGCGATCTTCCGCGAGCATTGGTTCTTCGGTGCCGGCTGGTCGAACTACATCGACGCGCAGTTCGCGCTGGTCGACAAACTCGGCCCGGTGGAAATGGCGGACAACGCGCATAACGTGTTGCTCGACCTGCTGGCGAAGACGGGCGTTGTCGGCACGCTGGCGGTGCTGCTTCCGTTGGCATTCTGGTTCGTCCGTGCGGTGCGCGGGATCCAGACGGCACCCATTGCGCTTGCCTTTGTCATGCTCGGCATGCTCGCGATTCACGCCTTGCTGGAGTATCCGCAGCACTACGCATTCTTCCTGCTCCCGGCGATGTTCCTGCTCGGATTCTGCGAGACGAAGCCCATCGAGAGTGTGTCGCCGACGGCCACGGGGGCGATCAACGGCGTCATCGTGCTGTTCGCGTGCGTGGCGATCCCATGGCTATATCACGACTATCAGCGCGTTGAAGTGGCTTACCGCGCAGGCAAGATCGAAACGTATCGCACCGACCCGGCGTTGTTCTTTGCGCCATACGGCGATTACGCCGTCACGGGCGCGCTTTATCTCAATCGCGATCAACTCGACGAAAAGCTGGCTGCGCATCGCGAGGCGCTCGCGCTGGGCGCCGGCCCGACGATGATCAAGCGCTACATAGTGCTGCTGGCGCTCGCGGGTCGCGACGACGAGGCATTGCAGGACATTCAGCGTCTCAAGAATTACAACTCGCGAATCTTCGAAGGACAGTACGCGGCGCTCGTGCGCATGTTGCGCGAGCAAGGTGCTGAACTCAAGCCGTTCCTCAGGCGGGTTATCGAGGCATGGGGCCGACCCAAGGGGGAGCCGGATTCGGATGTGGACGCGATGATGGCCCCGTCGAAGGGCACGTATGCGTTCGCATAACGTTTGACATCGTGCGCTGACTGGCGCGACATAGACAACAACGCCCGCAAAGTCGCGGGCGTTGTTGTGTGGGCAATGCAATTTGCGCGATGCTTTCGACCGGTTTGGGAAAGGGTTAGGCGTCCGGCGACGTGTCGTCCTGTTCGGTCTCTTCCGTGCGCGCCCAGAAGAAGCGGTCGGGAAAGTGGCGTCCCATGCCCGGGCGGAACGCATTTTCGAGCACCTGTTGCAGGTATTCCTGCGCCTCGCGAACGGCTTCCGGCACGGCGAGCCCATTGGCCAGCATGGCGGTGACCGCAGACGCCAACGTATCCATGGCGCCGGCGACGTTATGCGCAGGACGGTCCCAGGCGTCTTCGCGGACGACACCGCCGTCGCTGTACAACGTGTGGGTGAACTGCGGCGCGTTGCCGTCGCTCACCAGCACGAATTCGCAGCCGTTCTCCAGCAGGGCGGAGACAGCTTCGTCCTGCGACAGGTTTTCGTTTTCGGTGATCGTTTGCGCAAGCGCGACCGCGCTCGCGGGACTCACGACGAGCACGCTGGCCTGGGGAACGAGCAGGCTGGCCGTGGCTTCCCGCAATTCGTCCGCCGACAGCAGGTGCTCGCCCGCAAGTCCGAAGTCGGGGGCAACGACGAGGGGCGTTTCGTCGTAATCGGCGACGATCTCGGCGATGGCGGCGACGTTATCGGCATTCACGGCGCTACCGACCTTGAAGGCGGCGACCGGCATGTCTTCGAGCAGCATGCGTGCCTGATCGGCAATCCAGTCGGGGTCGATGGGCTGCACCTCATCGCAGGCGCGGGAGTCCTGCGATGAGTAGCCGGTGAGCACCGACACGCCGTAGCCGCCCATGCTCGCGAACGTGAGCAGGTCGGCCTGAACGCCGGTTGCCGAAGTGGGGTCGGAGAGTCCGAAGGTCAGGAGAATGGGTGGGGATTCAGTTTGCATGGAAGCAGGATAGACGGCGATCTGGTCAGGCTTTGGGTTCGTTGGTACCATCACGCCTTAAATGCCCGTTTCGGAGCGCTTGAAAGCGCCGTGGGCAGCGCCCGCCGGACAATGCACCGGCAGGGTTCCCACATGACCGTCCGGCATCTCTGCCGACGGGACCCGAAGCGGTTGACAAGCCATTGTAACGGAACGCTCGTCGCCTAAGAAAGAATGGAATACAAGAGCTGGATGTGCCTCATTTGCGGTTGGATCTATGACGAAGAGGCAGGTTTGCCCGACGAGGGCATTGCACCTGGCACGCGCTGGGAAGACGTGCCCATCAACTGGACTTGCCCGGAGTGCGGCGCTCGCAAGGAAGACTTCGAGATGGTGCAGATCTGAGGCCGAACGGCCAGGAGATGCCTATGGTGACGCCTGAATCGTCTGGCATGTCCGGCACCTCCGGCGTGCCCGGTACGGCCGGATCGCCTCAACCGTCCACTGATTCCGCCGTTGACGCCACGCCTGCCGGGCGTGATGTCCGCGACGCTCGCGACGGCCGCGATGCCCGGGACACGCGCGACACACCGCTGTGGCGTCTGCCGGAAGTCGCGGACGCGCTGACCGAGGCGTCCGACGCCTGGTCGAGCGGTCCGGCAGCGGCGCTCGGACCGCTGCGTCGCGCCAATCGCCTGCTTCAGACCAGTGGTCACGCCGATTGGGCGTTGCATGGCGAGCGTCTGGTGCAGGCGATTGCCGAGGCGGCATATGGCGAACCCGGCAGTCAGGACACGCAGCGCAACGCCCTGCGTCAGTTCGAGCGCGATATCTGGCAAGCGGGCGCCGTGGCCCCCGCTGCGCAAACCCCTTCCGCGACCGACGGTTGGACCGGCGCGCCCTCGCCGGGCGAGCTTCGCATGGCGGGATGGGTGATCGCGCAGCCGCGTCTGCATGGCCTGCCGGCTGGCACGGCGCCGCTGCGCGCCGACGTCGAACGGGTATTGCTGCGCCTGCTGCGCCCCGACGCCGATGCGATCGACACCACGGCCGCCCTCGGCCAACTCGCCGATCTGGCGGCCGATCTGCATCGCGCAGGGGCGACGGCTCCGCTCGATTACTGGCGTCTGGCAGCGGCCTGGCTGCGCTTTGCCCGAGCACCGCTGAGCCTGGCCGACAAACGCCAGATCGGACGCATGAACCTGGCCCTGCGCAAGCAACTCACCCGTCCCGGTAACCCCGCCGACGCGGGGACGACTCCCGTGGCCCCCACGGCCACCGCGGGCGGCGCCCGAGCGTCAGGCGATGCTATACCCGGTCACGACCTGATCGAAGCCCTGGCGACCTGGCACGCGCAGGCACCGGACACCTGGCTTGGGGCATTGTTGGCCGATTTCGGCGTATTGCGCCGTCCCGGCCATTTGCCCGAGCCGCTGGCGGATGCTGCGCAAGCCGGGCAGAAGCAGGGCGCGGGCAGCAGTTCGCGCGACTGGTTGCGTATCGGCCCACTGGCCGTACGTCAGGACGTTTGCCAGACTTTCCTCAGTCTCGCCGATGAAGCCCTTCCGAATTTGAACGACCCGGCGGTCGCGGCGCAGGTCGCACAATACTCGGCGGCTATTGGTCTGGCGCCGGTTGCGAGGCTTGCGGCGGCTGTCGCGGCCACCGGCGAGCGTCTGGCGGTATCGCCACCGGCGGAGCCGGGCGGGCCGGCGGCGTTGGCGATGACGGTCAAGGCGCTGCGCGGCATGCTCCATCAGTTTGCGGCGGACACTTATCCCGAGTCACGCCCCGATCTGATCGCGGAGATGGCCCTATGGCGCGAGCGCGCACTGGATGCCAGCGTGTTCGGGCAGCGGCTAGTCACCGCTCGCGACGTTCCGTGATACAGTCGGCCCAAAGGCTGCCTTTGGCAGCCGATGGCCGTATCACGATGCGGAAAAAGTTCGTCCGCTGACCGGCCGCCAGCAGGCGACGCGAGCCTTCCGGGGAGGCGGCGCCTCGCGGTGGCGCGATGCCGGACGGCAAACCGTCAAACAGGTTCCGACAAACTCTGGCCCTATGCCGAACGACCGTATCAATCTTACGAATCAGTTCCTCATCGCCATGCCCGGCATGGCCGATCCCACTTTTTCCGGCACCGTCGTCTACCTGTGCGAGCACAGTGAAAAGGGCGCAATCGGGCTGGTGATCAATCGTCCCACGGACATCGATCTCGCGTCGCTTTTCGAGCGGCTCGACCTCAAGCTCGAAATCGATCCGCTCGCCCATCAACCGGTTTTCTTCGGTGGTCCGGTGCAGACGGAGCGAGGCTTCGTGCTGCATGAAGCGACGGGAACGTCATACAGCTCCTCGCTGTCGGTGCCGGGTGGTCTTGAGATGACGACATCCAAGGACGTGCTCGAAGCCGTCGCCAACGGCCAGGGGCCGAACCGCTTCCTGCTCACGCTGGGGCATTCGGGGTGGAGCGCCGGTCAACTGGAAGACGAAATCAGCCGCAACGGCTGGCTCACGGTGGCCGCAGATCCCGGCATCGTGTTCGATGTGCCGCCGGCCGAGCGCTTCGACGCGGCGCTGGCGTTGCTCGGCGTGACGTCGTCCATGCTCTCCGCCGACGCAGGTCACGCATGACGGCTGGCAGTCGCACGGTGCTCGCTTTCGATTACGGCGAGCGCCGCATCGGCGTCGCGATGGGCAATCTGATGCTGCGCGAGGCCCGTGCGCTCACCGTTGTCGCCAATCTCAATCGCGACGTTCGCTTTGCCGAGATGGGAAAGCTCATCGCCGAATGGCAGCCTGAACTGATCGTCGTCGGCCTGCCATGTCACCCGGATGGTACGCCGCACGAGATGACACAACAGGCGAAGCGCTTCGGCAATCAGCTCAACGGCCGGTTCAACGTGCCGGTGGTCTGGGTCGACGAACGCTATTCATCGGTGGCCGCCGCCGCGGCGCTGGCCGAAGCGGGCGTCAAGGTCTCGCAAAAGACGTCGCTCGACGCTGAAGCCGCCCGCATCATCCTCCAGCAGTATTTCGACGAGCATGTGCCTGCCTGACCTCGTACCCCAGCGCGCAACGCCACGCGTCACGGAGCCCAGGCATGGCTAACGGCATGCTTGGCCGACGTGGTCATCCCCAGCTCAATCGCAACGGCGAGCTCAAGCATTTGCTGACGGTCGAAGGATTGCCGCGCGCCGTGCTCATGCACATTCTCGATACCGCTACGCAGTTTGTGAGCGTGAACGATGCCGACGTGAAAAAGACGCCGCTGCTACGCGGCAAATCCGTCTTCAATCTGTTCTTCGAGAACTCCACGCGTACGCGAACGACGTTCGAGATCGCCGCCGCGCGATTGTCCGCGGATGTGTTGAATCTGAATATCAACGCGTCGTCGACGAGCAAGGGCGAAACGCTGCTCGATACCATCGGTAATCTGTCGGCCATGCACGCCGATCTGTTCGTGGTGCGCCATGCGCAATCGGGCGCGCCATACCTGATCGCGCAGCATTGCGCGCCGCATGTGCATGTCATCAACGCCGGGGACGGACGCCACGCGCATCCCACGCAGGGGTTGCTCGACATGTACACTATTCGCCATCACAAAGGCGAATTCCAGAATCTGACGGTCGCGATCGTCGGCGACATTCTGCATTCGCGCGTGGCCCGCTCCGACATTCATGCGCTCACGACGCTGGGGGTGCCGGAAGTGCGCGCGATCGGCCCGCGCACGCTCTTGCCTGAGGGACTCGAACACCTCGGCGTACGGGTGTTCCACGACATGGACGAAGGGCTGCGCGATGTCGACGTGATCATCATGCTGCGCTTGCAGAACGAGCGCATGAACGGCGCGCTGCTGCCCTCGGCGAGCGAGTATTTCAAGTATTACGGTCTGACGCAGGAACGGCTTGCGCTCGCGAAGCCGGATGCCATCGTCATGCATCCCGGCCCGATGAACCGCGGCGTGGAGATCGACTCCGCCGTAGCAGACGGCCCGCAGTCGGTCATTCTCGAACAAGTGTCGTTCGGCATTGCCGTGCGCATGGCGGTGATGAGTATCGTCGCCGCGAACAACGGGTAAGCGCGCCATGAAATTGCATCTGAAGGGTGGCCGCGTCATCGATCCCGCAAGCCGTACCGATCGTGTGCAGGACGTTTTCATTGCCGACGGCCACGTCGTCGCGCTGGGTGCCTCGCCAGCCGATTTCTCGGCGGATCGGACCGTCGACGTGACAGGGCTGCTTGTCATGCCGGGACTGGTCGATCTGTCGGCGCGAGGCGTAACGCACGGGAGCGAAGTGTCGGCTGCGCTGGCCGGTGGCGTGACGCGCATGGTATGTCCGCCGGACACCGATCCGGTGCTCGACGAACCCGATCTGGTCGAGATGCTGCAATGGCGCGCCCGCGCGACGCATCATGCGCAGGTGCATCCGCTCGGCGCATTGACCGTGGGGCTTGCCGGGCGCGAACTGACGGAGATGGCGCAACTCTCCCGGGCCGGTTGCATCGGTCTGTCGCAGGCGAATGCCGCCATGGCCGATAACCGCACGCTGCTGCGCGCCTTGCAATATGCGGGCACGTTCGGGCTCACGGTCTGGTTGCGCGCGCAGGACGCCGCGCTTGCGGCAGGCGGCGTGGCCGCGAGCGGGGCGGTCGCGTCGCGGCTTGGACTCGCGGGCATCCCGGTCGCGGCTGAAACCATCGCGCTGCATACCATTTTCGAATTGGTGAGAGTGACCGGCACGCGCGTGCACCTTTGCCGTCTGTCCTCGGCTGCGGGGCTCGCCCTCGTGAGGGCAGCGAAGGCGGAAGGCTTGCCGATCACCTGCGACGTGGCCGCGCATCACCTCCATCTCACCGACATGGACATCGGGTACTTTGACGCCCAGTATCGGCTCGACCCGCCGTTGCGCACCCAGCGTGACCGTGAGGCCATGCGCGACGCCGCGCGCGACGGCACGATCGACGCCATTTGCTCGGACCATACGCCACTGGCGGCCGATGCCCGCCTCGTGCCTTTTGCCGAGGCCGAGCCGGGGGCCACGGGGATCGAACTGCTCCTGTCGCTGGTACTCAAGTGGGCCGAGGCGTCGCGTGTGCCGCTCGTCGACGCGCTTGCACGGGTGACGTCCGGGCCGGGGCAGCGTCTGGCGCCGGTCGTCTCGGGGGCGGGGCAACTCGCGCCCGGGCAACCGGCGGACGTCTGTGTGTTGGCGCCGTCGACATACTGGACCGTGTCCGCGCAAGCGTTGCGCAGTGCCGGTCACAACACCCCGTTTCTGGGATACGAATTGCCGGGCCAGGTACGGCTCACGCTGGTCGGTGGCCACGTGGCGTACGATGCCCTGGCCGCATAGGATGCGACTACCGTGTTGTTGATCAAAAAACTCCGTCTGGGTTTGCATCTCGCGCGTGGCATGGTGACTGCCGCGGTGCTTTTCCCGTTTCTGTCGCAACCGCAGAAAGACCGTCGTATTCGTGCATGGTCGCAGAAACTGCTCAAGCTGTGCGGCATGCGTCTCGAAGTCGAGCAGCACGCGTCGGTGCCCGAAGGCGGTGTCATGCTGTTGTGCAATCACGTGTCGTGGATCGACATCTTCGCGCTCAATGCGTGGCAACCGGTGCGCTTCGTCGCCAAGGCGGAGATTCGTCACTGGCCGCTCGTGGGCTGGCTATGCGTGCAGACCCGCACAATCTTCCTGCAACGCGAGCGACGTGCCGACGCGCGCCGCATCATGCACTACCTGTCCGATTGTCTGCGCGACGGCGACATCATCACGGTCTTCCCGGAAGGCACGACAACCGACGGCCGCAGTCTGTTGCCGTTCCACGCCAATCTTCTGCAAGCGCCGGTCACCACAGGCAAACCGGTGCAGCCGATGTGTCTGTTTTATACGGATGAAGCGAGTGGACGCCACACGATGGCGCCTGCGTATATCGGCGAGACGAGCCTGATCGAATCCATCGACATGATTCTGAAAGCGCCCCCGATGACGGTGCGCCTGTCGATCGGTGCGCCCCAGTATCCGCAGGAAGGGCAGCATCGCCGAGAGTTTACGCTGGGGGCGCAGCAGGCTGTGGGCGCGGCGTTGCAGGGTTTCCTGCCCGAAGCCGTGCTGCCGGAGAATGGTTCGGTCGGCTCGCGCGCGTCATCCATGGGCGACGAAGCCGATGATGCGGCGCAGGCCGTTCAGGTGTGAGCACCGCGTCACCGTCGCATCCGGGGACCGTACGCCTGCCGGGAATGCATTCGAGCTGGGAAAGAAATACGGCGCCTGCGGGGCGCCGTTTCGTTCTGGATGTCGGGAAGGCAGGGGCAATGTGTCGCACGCGGCCAGCCATCATTCGCCTTTGCGCTTCGTTCCCTTCTCCGGTTTGTCGGTTTTTTCCACCTTCTCGGCCTTCGCAATTTTCTCCAGCTTGCGGGCAGCCTTGCCAAACTTGTCCAGCTTTTCGGCCTTGGCGGCTTTGAGTGCGTCTTCGGCCTTCTCCGCCGTCTTGATCTTGTTGCGCTTCTTGTCGCTTGCGGCGAGCGGGTCGCGAATCTGAGGGCAGTCGATCTGTATCAGCTCGCGCGCAGCGGGCGAGTCGGCGAGCTTCACGGCGGTGAGCTTGCCGCCCCAGACACATCCGGTGTCGAGGCCGAGCAGGTTTTCACGCATCACCAGTCCGAGTGCCGACCAGTGCCCGAACACCATTGTCACGTTCTCCGTACGGCGACCGGGGACATCGAACCACGGCTTCAGGGTGTCGGTCGCCGCATCGGCGCCTTCCTTGATCTTGAAGTCGATGCGACCGTCGGCACTGCAAAAACGCATGCGCGTCAGCGCATTGATCGTAAGACGCCTGCGGTCTTCATCGCTTAGCCCCTCGTGCCACTGATCGGGTTGATTGCCGAACATGCGCGAGAGAAACGCCTGCCAGTCGGGACCGCGCAATTGCGATTCCACGTCGCGCGCAAGGGCGACCACCTGTTCGGCATCCCACTGCGGCAGGACGCCGGCGTGCACCATCAGATGCCCATGCGCGAAGTGCGCCAGCGGCTGGCGACGCACCCAGTCGACGAGCGCATCGCGGTCCGGGGCATTGAGGATGTCGTCGAGCGTATCGCTGCCGTGCGCCTGACGCACGCCTGCAGCGACCGCCAGCAGGTGCAGATCGTGATTGCCGAGCACGGCAGTGACGCGATCCCCCAGCGCAATGACCTGACGCAGCGTATCGAGCGAGCGGGGGCCGCGGTTGATGAGATCGCCGGCGAGCCAGAGATCTGCGTCGCCAGGCAGGCGCGAGAGCAGTTGTTCAAACGACGTTTGGCAACCTTGCAGGTCGCCGATGGCATAGATGTCACGCATCGCGTTGGTGGCGCTGTCTTGTCTTGTTGTCCCGATCAGGGGGATTCCGTGTGCCGCGGCCGCGCACGCTCGGTGCGACGCCCCCCGTGGTCATTCATTTTTTGTAGATCAGCCAGCGCGGCGCTTTGAAGCGAACGATGCTCAGGTACAGCCACACGTAGGTCACCATGAAGGCGACGCAGCACAGGGCCAGCACTACGCTATGTCGCCAGAAGACCGTCGCCGGGATCACTGCCAGCAAGCATAGCAGCCAAAGGTACGGGGAGGTCAAGGAATTGCGTTGCGTGAGGGCGCTGGCCGTGCGCGCGCCCGCAGCCCAGCGCATCAACCGCTTATAGACCAGCATGTGCAGGTGCACGCCGTCGGGAATGCCGGGCGAAATGCCGCGCACGAAGCGTTTGCGATAAATGGAAAAGCAGACTTCGAACGCCGGGTAAATCACCATCAGCGCGGGATACCAGGGCGAGACCTGCGGGTTGCGCATCACGAGCAGGACGGCGACTTCGGCCAGCATGAAGCCGAGGAAGTAAGCGCCCCCGTCCCCGAGGAAAATCAGCCCGCCGGGGAAATTGAAGATGAAGAAGCCGAGAATGGCGCCGACCATGATCATGGACGTGGTCAGCACGATCGGGTCCTGCACCTGAAACCCGACATAGCCGAGCGAGGCGAACATGATCATCGCGACCATGGCCGCGAGCCCGTTGAAGCCGTCGATGATGTTCACGGCGTTGGCCATGCCGGCGACGCACAGCACCGTGAGCGGCACCGACACGGCGGCGATGACCAGCGCGCGGTCCGCCACACCGATATCGACGCGGGTGATATGAATATCGAGCACCAGCCAAGCCAGCAGCGCGGCGAACATCGTGCAGACGAGGCGCACCGTGGGCGTGACCTTCTTTGTCAGATCCTCGATGAAACCGGACAAAAATGCGGGCAGGCCGCATGCGACGAGCAGCAGAATGTCGCGCGATACCGTGGGATAAGACAGGCTGAGCGCCGTGGCCGAGACGAGCAGTCCGGCCAGAATGCCGACACCGCCGATACGCGGGACCGGACGCACATGAAATTTCTGCACGCCGGCGACATCGCTATCGCCGGAGAAGCGGGCATGAACGTGCGCGTAGCGAACGATCAACAGCGTCGCAATGAACGACACCACGAGGGCGATGGCAAGGCTCAGCATGATGCGGGAAGGGATCCGAGAATCCGAAAATACTCTGCAATGACGACATGTTCGTCGAATTCGCGCGCTACTTTAGCACGCCCGGCATCGCCCATTCGGACGAGCGTGGTCAGGGGGGTGCATGCCACGTCGCGCAGGCGGGCGGTCAAGGCGGCGGCGTCGCGTGCGGGCACGAGATAGCCGGTGACGCCATCATCGATCACGTCGCGGCACCCCGGCACGTCGGTCGCGACCAGGGGGCGCCCCATGGCCGCCGCTTCGAGCAACGTGCGCGAGAGTCCTTCACGGTAGGACGGCAGCACCACACAGTGCGCGTTCGCGATGAAGGGGCGCACGTCGCCGGTCGTCCCGAGATAGTCGATCACGCCTTCCCGCTGCCAGTCGTCCACTTCGGCACGGGAAATTGCCGTCGGGTTTTCCACGTCGGCCGCGCCGAGGATCTGGAACACGACATGCGGCATTGCGGCCCGAATCGCACGCGCGGCTTCCACGTACTCCAGCACCCCTTTGTCGCGCAGCAAACGTGCGATCAGGAGGAAGCGAAAGGGCGAGGCGGCGTCATCGCTAACAGCGGCAACCTCGGGCATCCGGGCATTGGCGGGTGCTTGCTTCGTCGGCCACGCGGCCTTGGCGAAATGCGTCAGATCAACGCCTTCGCCCGGCAGCAACCGTGTCTTGCCGAGCGCGACAAGCCCGCCGTCGACAAACGCACGATGATCTTCGGCGTTCAGGAACCAGTTCTCCAACGTGTGTCGGAAAGCCACGCGATACAACTGTCGTGCCAGGCGCGTAGTGAGCGACTCGCGAATGAACACATAGCCAAGGCCGGTCGTCATCGAGACAGCGGGAATGCGGGCAAAGCGCGCCGCCATGGCGCCGTAGATATTGGGCTTGATCGTGTAGTGAAAGATCACGGCGGGACGCACTTGCCGGTAGAGGCGGTAGAGTCGCCACATCAGCCCGAGGTCCTGGAGCGGGTTCTGTCCCTTGGCCGCCATCGGCACACGATGCACGACGCAGCCCATTGCGGCGAGCTTGCTGGCGAACTCGTCGTCCGGCGCGGCAACGTGTACCGGATGACCTGCCGCGAGCAAAGCGGCAATCGGGCCACGCCGGAAGTTATAGATCGACCAGAACGTGTTGGAGCAGAGCAGGACCGGAGCTGTCATTGACGGTGTGCGGTGAAGGTCAGGCGTTTGCGCGGGCGTCATCGCGCAAACGGGCATACGTCTCGAGCCAGCGCGTTACGACGGCGTCGAGAGAATAACGGGCGATGATCCGCTCGCGATTGGCAGCGCCGAGCGCCTCACGGTCTTGGGGCGAAGCCTGAAGATGGCGAATCAGTGCGTCGCCGAGGGCGGCGGCATTGCCAACCGGCACGAGCGTGTTGTGCAGCGTGGGCGTGCCGGCATCGCCGAGCAGTTCGCGAACGCCGCCGCAGTCCGTCGATACGACGGGCAGGCCGCTGGCCATCGCCTCGCCGATCACGAGCGGCAGCCCCTCCCAGGCAGACGACATCGCGTACACGTCTGCCGCGCACATCAGCTGTGCAATGTCGTTGCGGCGTCCGAGCAAGGTCGCCGCGTGAGCGAGTCCCTTCTCCTCGATGAGCGTCTGCATCGACGCACGCAACGGGCCGTCGCCCGCGATGAACAGTTTCGCGTCCGGCATCGCCTGGACGACCCGCGTGAAGGCATCGATCAACGTAGGGTAGTCCTTCGCTTCGACCATGCGGCCCGCCGCGAAGACGATGGGCGTGCGCTCGGCGCCGGTCACCGGCGAGCCCGGCAAGCCTGGCAAGTCCGGCAATTGCCCGCGACATTGCGAGCGCGTTTGCGCATCGGGACGGTAGCGTCCCGTGTCGATACCGTTGGGCATGCTGACGATGCGCGCGGCCGGCGCGGCGCCCTGCGCAATGAAGGCCGCCACGGCGTCGTCGCTCACGTTGGTCGTCAGGTCCGTCCAGCGGTCGGTCAGGCGATACGCCAGCATGCGCGCCCGTCCGCCTTCGTTGCGGCTGTGAGCGCTCGTGACCAGCACCGGCATCGACACGAACCATCGCGCCACGCGTGCGATCAGATTCGCGTGGACCATGTGCGCGTGAACGACGTCGGGTCGCCATGCGCGCAAGTCGGCAACGAGGCGTCGCATGGCGCACATCAACGACAGCGGCGACTTGCCCGCGCCTAGTTCGATACGCGTGAAGCGCGGCGATCGTGGCAGGGCAATCGCGCACGTGCCCGTGAGCGAGATCAGGGCGACGTCATGGCCGCGCGCGAGAAATCCCCGGGCGAGGTCGGCCACTTGCGTCTCTGCGCCGCCGAGTTGCAGGCCGGTGACAAACAGGGCAATCCTCATCTTTCTTGTCTCGTTCCTTATCTCGTCTGGGCTGTCATCGGCGCGTCGTCTTGCCATAACGTTTCCCAACGCGCCGCGATGACATCGGCGCGCAACGTCTGCGCATGCGCGTAACCGGCCAGCCCAAGCCTGTGTCGCAGCGCGTCGTCGTCGATCAGACGGCGCAGTGCGCTGGCCAGGGCAGGAATGTCGCCGTCCTCGACGACGAGACTGTCGACTTCATGGTGAAGCAGCGCGCGCGGTCCGGCGTCGGCGGCGTAGGCGACGATTGGTACCGCGTAGGCTTTCGCCTCGATGAGCACCAACCCGAAGCTCTCGCGGCGAGACGGCAGGCAGTAAATGGATGCCTGTGCGTAATGCCGCGCGATATCCGCCACGGCGGGCAGCACCTGCACCGTATCGGCAACGCCGGCGTCGCGGGCTTGCGCGAGCAGGTCGTCGCGCAGCGGTCCGTCGCCCACGATACGCACGTGCCAACCCGGCGCATCATGGGCGATGCGCGCCCAGGCGTCGATCAGACGGTCGAAACCCTTCTCGGGCACGAGACGTCCGACGGCGAGGACGCAACGCGCGGCGCTCGGCGTGGGCGCGGTGTCGGGCATCGGCAGGCCGAGCGCATTGGGCAAGGTCACGAACTTCGCACGGGCGCGGGGATGATGGGCTTGCCAGGCCCGGCAATCGGCGTGCGTGAGCACCGCCACGGCATCGTATCGATTGGCCGCCAGCGTGCGCGCCCAGCGACGTGAGCGCCGCCCAAGGTCGCTGGCATACGTGCTGTGTTCCCACGCGATGCGCCGCAGCGACAAACCGAACGTGGCGGGCAGGGTGTAGAGCGCGAGCATCGGATCGACGTCGATCATCACCTCGATGCCATGTGCGCGCACGTACGCCCGCACCTGACGAACGATCGACGGATAGTGACGCTTGAACGCCACGCGTTCGGCGAACATCGCGTGATGCGCGACGCCGGGCGACAAGGCGAACACCGGCGTATGTCCCCAGAGCGACAAAACGTGAACGCGGTGCCCGCGCGCGGCGAGTGCGTTGGCAAGCGTCGCGGTGGCGCGTTCCGCCCCGGCGAACGCCGCCAGCGTGCCGGTGAACAGACAGATCGTGCGGACCTGTGAAGCCTGCGACGTCTTGCGCGAATCGATCATCGTCATCGCCTCAATCCCGTCGCAACAGCCAGACACCGAGCACCAGCGCCGCAGCGTAACCGGCGCCATACCCCAGCGCCCCGGCGAATGCGCCGAGCTGCGGCGCCAGTCCCCGCACGACCAGGAAGGCCACGACAGCCGCGCACAGCCATTTCGCAACAACCCAGCGTCCCGCGCCGCGCCGGATGAGCGTCAGGTTCAGCGCCGCGTCGGCAAACACCAGAATCCCCATCAGCGCGGAGATGCGCAGGATCTGTGCCGACTCGGCGAACCCTGCGCCGTAGATCAGGTGGACGATCCACGGTGCGAGGCAGGCGATCGGCACCGCCAGACTCGCGCCGGCAGCCACCATCAGCCAGACGGCGCGCACGGTGTTGCGTCGCGCGGTGGCATTGTCCGTGGTCTGGAAAATCAGTTGGGGCGCCAGCGAATTCGCGATGATCGGTGCGACCAGCACGAAGTTCTCGGTGATTTGCATCGCAGCCGCATACGCACCGAGTTCGGACAATGGAATGATCGGTTTGAGCACGAGCTGGTCGATGCGCTTGAACAGAATCATCAGCATCAGCCCACCCCAGAACACCGCGCCGCTGCGCAGCAGTTCGAGCAACAGCGAGCGACGCCAGACGATGACGGTCTTCGGCGAATGCGTCACGTAATAGCGAACGAGCAGCGCGGCCGCGACGATGGCCTCCACTGCATAGACGACGGCGAACGCCGTCACATCCGCATGCGTGACGAAGAGCACCGCCACGAGCGCGAGCTTCGCCGCCAGCCCGCACAGATTCGCCGTCACGCTGGGGCGGTTGAACGTGCGGGCCTGCAGCCACGCGATCACGATACCCGACGGCTCACGGAACCACAGCGCGACACCGAGCCAGAGCGTAACGGCAACGAGGTTCGATTCCGCGAAGCCGAGCACATAGATCGTGAGGAGGGTGTAGGCGACGGCGGCCGCGGCCAGCCGCAACACGAAAGCGTGCGCGATGACGGTGCGCTGCTCGGCCTCGGGCTTGCCGACAAGGCGCGGCACCACGACTTCGCTGCCGCATAGCAGGGTGAGCGACGCCGCAAGAAATACGAGCGATTGTGCGTACTGAAACAGGCCGAACTGGGCTGCGCCGAGGCTGCGCGCGAGCAGGCCGGAGACCGCAATGCCGCCGGCGATCTGCGCGCCGCGCTCGGTCAGCATCCAGAGGATGTTGCGGAAAATGTTCCGGTACGTTCGGTAGGGCATGGGGCGCTCGCGCGTCTCACTCGTTCTCAGGATAAGCAAAACCGGCCTTGCGAGGGCCGGTGCGTGTGGACCGAAACTGGATTGTCGGCGCGGGTCGGGTCGCTCGACGGCGCTTGGCAGAACCGAATGTAGGTGCTGGCTGACAAGGGTTTGGAGAAATGCCGCAGTGCGGCGAAGTCTCGTATAATTTTAGCGTAATGCAGCCGCTCCCGGCCGGGCCTTCCGCCGGGATTCGATGTCTGTGGCGTCCATGCACAAACGCCGTACGCCCGGACATTTTCTGTGCAACTTCTCCTCCTCGTTTCCGAGAGACTCTTTCCCATGACGCAAACCACGCAAGTTTCGCCTGCGATTTTCAAGGCTTACGACATTCGCGGCATCGTCGGCAAGACGCTGGATGCCAACGTCGCACACCTGATCGGACGCGCCTTCGGTACGGCACTGCGTCGCGAGGGCGGCAATGCCGTCGTCGTCGGCCGCGACGGCCGCCTCTCCGGCCCGGAGCTGGTCGGCGCACTGTCCGACGGTCTGCGCGCAGCGGGCGTCGACGTGGTCGATATCGGCGTCGTCGTCACGCCCATGGTGTACTTCGCAACGAACGTGACCCTGCACGGGCGTATCGTCGACTCCGGCATCATGGTCACGGGCAGCCACAATCCGCCCGACTACAACGGTTTCAAGATGGTCCTGCGCGGCCGTGCGATCTACGGCGACGCCATTCAGGGCCTGGCCAAACTGATCGAGGCACAGGACTTCGAATCCGGTCAGGGCACGTACACGGCCGACGAGATCGGCGAGTCGTATCGCGCACGCATTGCCAACGACGTGCATCTGGCACGCCCGATGAAGATCGCGGTCGACTGTGGCAACGGTGTGGCCGGCGCCTACGCCCCGGCGCTGTTTCAGGCGCTGGGTTGCGAAGTCGTCGAACTGTTCTGCGAAGTCGACGGCACGTTCCCGAATCATCATCCGGATCCGGCGCATCCCGAAAACCTTCAGGACCTCATCCGCACGCTGCAGACGACCGATGCCGAAATCGGTCTGGCGTTCGATGGCGACGGCGACCGTCTCGGCGTGGTCACCAAGGACGGCCAGATCATCTATCCGGATCGTCAGCTGATGCTCTTCGCGGCCGACGTGCTGAGCCGCAACCCGGGCGAGAAGATCATCTACGACGTGAAGTGCACGCGGAACCTGGCAAGCTGGGTGCGCAAGCACGGCGGCGAGCCGCTCATGTGGAAGACGGGCCACTCGCTGGTCAAGGCGAAGCTCAAGGAAACCGGCGCACCGCTGGCGGGCGAGATGAGTGGCCACGTGTTCTTCAAGGACCGCTGGTACGGCTTCGACGACGGCCTGTATACGGGCGCGCGTCTGCTCGAAATCCTCTCGAAGACAGCCGACCCGAGCACCGTGCTCAATGCGCTGCCGAATTCGATCTCGACGCCGGAACTCCAGATTCCCCTGGCAGAGGGCGAAAACTTCGCGCTGATCGACAAGCTGCGCGAGACCGCCAAGTTCGACGGTGCGCAGGACATCGTCAAGATCGACGGTATCCGGGTCGAATATGCCGACGGTTTCGGGCTCGCGCGCTCGTCGAACACCACGCCGGTGGTCGTATTGCGTTTCGAAGCCGACAGCGACGCTGCGATCCGGCGCATTCAGGACGACTTCCGTCGCGCGATCCTGGCCGTCAAGCCCGACGCCAAGCTGCCGTTCTGATGTCTCCCCGGGGGGGCCGCGACGCCCGCGGCCTCCGCGACGGTCGGGACGATTGCAGCCGCCCCGCACGCCCGGCGCACTGGGCAGAGCGGGGCCGATTTCCCGGCGCGGGCAACATTCATGATTGACGGGCCGGGACGGAGTAAAATCGCGGTTTTGCTCACGAGGCCCGGCCGAACCGCCGGGGCGTTCGGTTGCAGGTTCTGATCGTCAAAGTCTCGTCGCTCGGCGACGTCGTCCATAACATGCCCGTGGTGCAGGACATCCTGCGCCAGTATCCCGATGCCCAGATCGACTGGGTCGTGGAAGAGGGCTTTGTCGACCTCGTCAAACTCGTGCGCGGTGTGCGCCGGGTCATTCCCTTTGCGTTGCGCCGCTGGCGCAAGCAACCCTTTGCGGCACGCACCTGGCAGGAGATCGGTGCGTTTCGCCGTGCCTTGCGCGAAACCCCCTATGACTACGTGATCGATACGCAAGGTCTGGTCAAGACCGGCTGGATCGCACGCACCGCACGCGGGGCCGTGTGGGGGCTGGGCAATCGCACGGAGGGCGCGAGTTACGAGTGGCCGGTGCGCTATCTCTATCGGCACATGGTACGCATCGAACCGCACACGCACGTCGTCACACGTTCGCGTCTGCTCGTGGCCGAAGCGCTGGGTTTCAAGTTGCCGGGCGAGATCGATTTCGGCATTGCGACCGAGCGTGCCGATCACAGCCAATGTCCGGATCGCCCGTATGCGGTGTTCGTCCATGCGACCTCGCGCGACGACAAGACCTGGCCGGAAGACAACTGGATTGCGCTGGGGCGTGATCTGGCGTCGCAGGGGTTCCTGATCGTCCTGCCGTGGGGCAGTGCTGCGGAGCGCGAGGTGTCGCTGCGCCTGGCCGCCGCGCTGGGCGATGCGGCGTGGGTGCCGCCGAAGATGAATCTGTCGCAGGTCGTTGGCCTCATCGATCGTGGGGCGATCACCGTTGGCGTGGATACCGGTCTGGTACATATCGCCGCAGCGCTGAACCGCCCGACCATCGAGCTATACAATTTCAGCACCGCGTGGCGCACCGGAGGCTTCTGGTCGCCGCGCATCGTCAATCTCGGCGACGCCGAACACAAGCCCACGCTCGCCCAGGTACGCGACGCCGTGCGCGAACTCGCGCCGTCGCTCGCACCGGCGCCGGATGGCGCTGCCGAGCCTGAGGAGGACCGATCCGCATGAATGGAACGAACCAAGCGAACCCAGCGAACCCAGCGAACCCAGTGAACGATCGGAACGGTTCGAACGAGAGCAGCCAGATTGTCACCGTCGCCTCGGGTGACTGGCAGGGCGGCCAGCTGCCGGTCTCGCGCGAGACGCTGGTGGCTGACGTCGAAGCCGGCAAAGTGCTCTACTTTCCGCATCTGGCCTTCGCCCTCGACGCCGCCGAGCAGCGGCTGCTCGACCCGACGATCGCCGATCCGAAGCGAAAGAACATCAGCCTCGACCCGAATACCGACGTGCTCGTGGGCGTGGCCGCCGACGACGCCACGCAGCGCGCCGTGCACGCACTGGTCAAGCGCTACTACACGCAGGCGTGCAGCCTGATCGACGGCCTGATGCCGGAGTATCGCGGCAAGCTGCGTGCCGCGCCGACCAGTCTGCGTCTGCATCAGGTGGAGACGCGCCAGACATCGTGGCGCAAGGACGACAGCCGTCTGCACGTGGACGCATTCCCGTCGCGTCCGAATTACGGTGAGCGCATCTTGCGCGTGTTCACCAACATCAACCCGGCGGGCCAGCCGCGCGTGTGGCGCGTGGGCGAACCGTTCGAGGACGTGGCGAAGCGCTTTCTGCCGAAAGTGCCGACACAGTGGCCCGGTTCCGCGTGGCTGCAAAACGCCGTCGGTATCACCAAGCGCCCGCGCAGCGGCTACGACCACATCATGTTGCATCTGCACGATGGCATGAAGGCCGACATGAATTATCAGCGCGAGGCCGACCAGCAGACCATGCCGTTCCCGCCCGGCAGCGTCTGGATCTGCTTCTCGGATCAGACGTCGCACGCCGTGATGTCGGGCCAGTTCATGATGGAGCAGACCTTCTTCCTGCCCGCCGAATCGATGGTGCACCCCGAGTGCTCGCCGCTGGCGGTGTTGCAACGTCTCACGCACCGGACGCTGATCTGAATGTTGCTGCGTCTCGTCTATCGCGCGCTCTGGTGGATCGTCGCGCCGCTCGCCGTGGTGCGCCTGTGGTGGCGTGGCCGGTTCGAGCCGGGCTATCGCCGTCATATCGGCGAGCGCTTCGGGTTCTACAGCACACCGCCGTACACCGGCCGACCGCTGATCTGGGTGCATGCGGTCTCCGTGGGGGAGACGCGCGCTGCGCAACCGCTCATCGATGCGCTGCTCGAACGCTATCCGTCGCACGGCGTGTTGCTCACGCATATGACACCCACCGGGCGTGCCACCGGCGAAGGGCTGTTCGGCGATCGTGTGTTGCGCTGCTATCTGCCTTACGACATGGTCGGCCCGATCCGGCGTTTCCTGAAGCACTGGCGCCCGAGCGTCGGTGTGGTGATGGAGACGGAAGTCTGGCCGAACCTCATCTTCACGTGCCGTGAAGACGGCGTGCCGCTCGTGCTGACCAACGCACGCATGTCGGCGCGCTCGTTCCGGCGCGCTGCGCGCTTTGGCGGTGCGACCCAGCCTGTGTTCGGCGGATTCAGCCGCGTGCTGGCGCAAAGCGATGCCGATGCCGAGCGTCTGCGCATGCTGGGCGCCGCCGACGTCGACGTGATGGGCAACCTCAAATTCGACATGACGCCGCCGCCCGCGCTGCTCGCGCTGGGGGCGCGCTGGCGTGCGCGCTTCGGCGATCGCAAGGTGTGGCTCGCGGCGAGCACGCGCGACGGTGAGGAAGCGTTGGTGCTTCAGGCGCGGGCGATGCTTTCGGCGGCGTCCGACGTGGGTCGCCGTTCGTTGCTGGTGCTCGTGCCGCGTCACCCCCAGCGTTTCGACGAAGTGGCCGCCATGCTCGACAAGGTGCGTCTAAACTACGTGCGCCGCAGCGCATGGCCGGATGACGACACGCCGCTTCCCGCCGACGTCGACGTCGTGCTCGGCGATTCGATGGGCGAGATGGCCGCGTACTTTTCTGCGGTCGACGTCGCGTTCATCGGCGGCAGTCTGTTGCCACTGGGGGGGCAGAATCTGATCGAGGCCTGCGCCGCAGGCACCCCGGTCGTCTTCGGTCCGCACATGTTCAACTTCACGCAGGCCAGCGAGAACGCCTTGAGCGCGGGCGCGGCGCGACGGGTGAGCGATGCCGGCGAGCTTGCATCGACGTTGGCCGACTTGCTGATCCACGACGACAAGCGGCTTGCCATGCGTACGGCGGCGTTGTTGTTCGCCCGTCAACATCAGGGAGCGACCGCGCGCACGGTCACTGCGCTTGGCCGCTGGCTCGACACGGGATTCGTTACGCCGCAGGAATGAAGGACAGGGGACCTCCGGCGAGGTATTCGGACGTCGCCATGCAAAAAAGCCTCGCATTGCCATGTCGGCATGCGAGGCTTTTTGCTTTGGTGCGCGGTGAGCAGGTGCGAAGGCGATGGGCTTCCGTTTCCGTCAGCGAATGCCGCTACCCGTCACCGACGAAGCGGCGCCGTCGTGCCCGGGCGGACACCGCGCGCCGGCAGCCCGGCGCCGGCGTTGGCCGGTACCGTGTCGCGAGCGCCCGCCATGGCGGCGGAGGCATCCGGATTCTCGGTGAGCAGCGCGTTGAGCAGTTGCAGGTCCGTATCGACGAGCGTGGCGGCGCTGGCCTTTAGCTGAAGGCTCGAGAGCAGCGTGCTGTAACGCGCCTTGGCGAGATCGCGTCGCGTGGTGAAGAGTTTGTCCTCGGCGTTGAGCACGTCGGCATTGATGCGAACACCGACCTGATAGCCGAGCTTGTTCGACGCCACCGACGATTGTGCCGATTGCTCGGCAGCTTCCAGCGCTTTGACCTGGGCCAGCCCGCTGGACACGCCAAGGTAGGATGTGCGCGCTCCCAGCACGGCGAGTCGCTTCGCATCGTCCAGATCGCTCTGCGCCTTGTCTTCGAGCGCGAGCGTCTGGCGCATCTTGCTTTGCACCGAGCCGCCCGAGAAAATCGGAATGCTGATCTGAATGCCGATCTGACCCGCGGAGCTGGGGCCGGTGCCCTGACTCGACGGACTGGACACGGCGGACGTCAGCAGGCTGTTGGCGTTGCCGACATTCGAGTGCGCCCCGGCGGCAACCAGATCGACCGACGGCATGTAACCCGACTTGGCCTTTGACGTTTCACGCCGCGCGGTCTCCAGCGCGAGCGTTTGCAACTGCACGCCGTAGTTGGATTGCTCGGCCTGCGCGACCCAGTCCGCGACGTTGTTCGGCTCGGGTGAGGGCAACGTCGAGCCGGCACGCAGCGTCGCGAGCGAGCCGATCGGATGACCGACGATGCGCGCAAATGCGGCGCGCCGCACATCGAGCGTGTTCTGCGCGGCAATTTCCTGGGCAGTGGCCTGATCGAAGCTTGCCTGCGCTTCGTTCGAGTCGACGATGGTGGCGTTGCCGACCTCGAAGTTGCGTTTGGCGGACGCCAGTTGTTCGGCGATGGCCTGCTTGTGCGTACCGGCGAGCGCGAGATCGTCCTGCGCGGCGAGCACGTCGAAGTAGGCGGTCGCCACACGCAGGATCAGGTCCTGCTGCGCCTGCGCAAACGCGGCCTCGGCGCTGGCGACCGTCAGCTTTCCCTGCTGGTACGACTGCCAGCTGTCCCAATGGAAGATGGGCTGTGTGAGCGCGAGGCTGTAGCCGCTGCTGCCGAACGTATTCGAGACGTTGCCGGAACCGTAGTGCGTATTGATGGCGCCCCAGCGCGCGGTGACCTGCGGCAGAAGGGCGGCGCGCGCCTGCGGTAGCGCTTCGATGTTCGCGAGATAGGCCGAACGGGCGCTGGCGATCAGCGCGTCGCGATTCTGCGCTTCGCTGTAGAGCTGGAGGAGATCGGTCGCGCCGGCACAGGCGGCGTGACCCATGAGGGCCAGAAAGGCGGAGAACGCCGTCGCGGTGACGAAGGCGCTCGCGCGGCCGGTGCGCAGAGCAGGCGCACGCCTGGCCGCGCGCAGCCGCGCGGCAAACCTCGGGGGGCGCATGGCCCTGACTCAGTAAGTCGGCATCGACGGATCGACCTGGCGAGCCCAGGCATCGATTCCGCCGTCCAGATTGAACAGCTGGGTAAAGCCTTGTTGTTCCAGAAACATTGCGGCGCGGGCGCTGCGCATGCCGTGATGGCAGATGCACACGATGGGCGCGTCGGCGTCGAGTTCGGTCAGACGGGCAGGCACGTCGCCGAGCGGCACGTTCTTGCTCTGGGCGATGTGGCAGGTCTGGACTTCCCAATCCTCACGCACGTCGAGGAGCGTGGGTTGGCTGCGTTCCCCATCCGCGAGCCACTGGGCCAATTGCGCCGGTGTAATGTTTTGCATGATGTTCTACGTGTGTCGAATCGATGGCGTCCGGTCCTCGTCTTGCCGCCTGTTCGTCCCCAAACAAACAGGCGCGGGACCGGTCCGCTCACGGCGTCCGGGACCGGCGCGGCTCGCGAACGAACCGAATCTCGTCCCGGTCGCCGGGCTCAGAACTTGAAGCTCGACGGTTGCGGCGCGACCAGATAGGCCACTTGCGTCTCGAACAGATTTTCGCGACGGTACTCGGTCTCGGACACGCGCGTAATGAGCACGGCTTCCATGACCGGGCTGCCGCCCACGAATGCGGCCAGACGGCCACCGACCTTCAGTTGATTCAGGAACGCTTGCGGCAGTTCGGCCAGACCGCCCGAAATGGCGATCACGTCGTACGGCGCGGCCGCGCTCCAGCCCTGGGCGCCGTCGGCGTTCACGACTTCCACGTTCGTCACGCCGTTCGCGCGCAGCGTTTGCTGAGCGGTCTGCGCGAGGTTGGCGTCGAATTCGACGGTGGTGACGTGGTGCGCGTTATAGGCGAGCAGTGCGGCCATGTAGCCCGAGCCCGTGCCGATTTCGAGCACATTCTCGTTCTTCTTCGGCGCGAGCGCTTGCAGAATGCGCGCTTCGACGCGCGGGAACATCATGTGCTGGCTCTTGTTGGCGATGGCAGCGCCCGAGAGCGGCAGTTCCACGTCCGTGAACGCGATATCGCGCAGTGCCGCCGGCACGAAATCTTCGCGCTTGACGACTTCGAGCAGCTTGAGCACGTCCTGATCGAGCACGTCCCAGGGACGGATCTGCTGCTCGATCATGTTAAAGCGGGCCTGTTCGTAATTCATTTCGATTACTCGTGGGTAGTAGGCAAACACAACCCGGCATTTTACCAGTTCCGGGCGGCAGCCATCATGATGCGTGAACTTTTGCCGCAAATCGGCACGATCGCGGCGCGCTGACCGGTTCGGCTCAGGCCGCCTTTTCGGCAGGCGGCGCCACGGCGGGAGAAACGTCCGTGCCGCCCTGCGCGACGCATTGCAGATAGGCCCCGCACATCGTCGCCATCTGGTCGGCAATCTGCCCGGAGAGTGTCTCGTGGCAGACGCCGGAGGGCGCGCGGTTCTCGAGAATGGCCTTGATCGGCCCCGACATCGAATTCAGGAAGACGAAGGCCACCGTCTCGGGATCGTCGAAGCGCGCGTTGTGCGCCGTGCGCAGCATGGCGAGGACGGCCGCATGCATGCGCGACGACGCGCTGGCGAACACCTCTCGTCCGTCCAGATCCTCCGAGAGCCGATACAGCGCCTGCGCTTCCTCGATGTCGCGCATCTTTGCGCCGACATAAGCCCTCGCCAACTCGCGCGCCATGACTTCCAGCGACTCGCCATGCGCGGCCAGACACGTTTGCTCCACCGTCTCGACGATCCGGTCGATGTGACGCTCCAGCACCGCATACAGCAGCACCTGCTTGTTCTGAAAGTACTGATAGAGCGTGCCGACGGACACGCCGGCACGTTCGGCGACACGGGTCGTCGTCAACTGGCGCCCGCCGTCGAGCAGCAAAACCTGAAGCGCGGCTTCGAAAATGGCGTCGATCGTCACGCGCGAGCGCGCCTGCTGCGGCGATTTACGGGGCGTTGCGGGGGATCGGGCGGCGGGTTTCATATGCGAATAGAAAATCTGAAGGATTCTTCATAAACTCGATGCTAACAAATTTGCGTGCGGTCGGGCGCAGAACAACAGGCAATACGACGGGAGCAGTGATGAAACGGGACGCTATCGAGAGTGCGGTGCGCGACGATGCCGAACGCCATGTGGGAAAAGTGGCGCTGGTGACCGGCGCGACCCGGGGAATCGGACTGGAAGTGGCGCGCGAGCTGGCCGAGGCGGGCATGACGGTGCTCGTGGGCGCGCGCGAGGAAGCGAAGGGCGACGAGGTCGTCGCACCGTTGCGCAAAGCGGGTTTTCAGGCGGAGACGCTCGTCATCGACCTGCTGCGCCCGGAAACGTTGCACGCCGCGGCGTATCGCATCGGCCGCTATCACGCGAGACTGGACGTGCTGGTGAACAACGCCGGTGTCACCGATCCGCGCGACGACACGCCGGAGAAGGCCTCCATCGAAGCCGTGGAGCGTGTGTTTCAGACCAACTTCTTCGGCACCTTGCGCGTGACGCAGGCGATGTTGCCGTGGCTGGCGCGTGCAGAGGCTGCGCGAATCGTGAACGTGTCGAGCGGTCTGGGGTCGCTGACCCACAACAACGACCCGGCGTGGGAGCACGCCGCGTTTCGGCAGATCGGTTTCAACGCGTCGAAGGCCGCGCTGAACATGCTGACGGTGCAACTGTCGCAGACGCTGCGCGACACGTCGATCACGGTGAATTCGGTCGATCCAGGCGCACCCGCCGATCTGGCCGTCGACGCGAACGGCAAGCGCGGCCGTCAGGGGCTGGCGGAAGGCACGCGCAGCGTGGTGATGCTCGCGCTCGGCGAGCGCGGACCGGTCACGGGCGGCTTCTTCGACCTCAAGGGCGATCTGCCCTGGTAAGTTTGCGCTGTCGGGACGTCCGCATCGCTTCGGACGTCCAAAGCAACACCCGCGGTAAAATGCGCAGCCCGACAGGGTGTCGTCCCGAGCGGCCGGCGCCATACGCCCAACTCCGGCGGGCCAGCGTCTTCCCAGTCACGTCCATGAATTGCCGACCTCATTGCGCGGCCTGTTGCATCGCGCCCTCCATCTCGACGCCCATTCCCGGCATGCCGAACGGCAAGCCGGCGAATACCCGCTGCGTGCAGCTCGACGACGACGACCGCTGCCGGATCTTCGGCAGCCCGCTGCGCCCGGCCGTATGCGGTTCGTTGCAGCCTTCGCGCGAGATGTGCGGTGACGATCGCGCGCAGGCGATTGCGTGGTTATCGACACTGGAAGCGATGACCGCGCCGGTCCCAGTCTTGATTAGGCAGACGTAGGGTCGTGTCGCAGGCGAGTGCTATAGTCGCGCGTGTCGGGCGTCTGGCGCCCTGAAGCGGAACGTCTCATGCCGGGTAACCCCTATTCCCATCCAGGTTGTCGTCAGCAGACCGACGGGCTTGCAACGCAAACGCCGTCAACACGCGTCGGTCGCGTGTCGCGTCGCCGCTGGCTGACGATGACGGGCGCCGCGGCCGTCGCGGCAGGACTTGCCGCTTGCGCGGGGCTGCCGTTCGGTAACGACTACACGTTTTCCGAGAGTCAGTTGCAGCGCGCGCTGGAGCGCAAGTTTCCGTTCGATCGCCGTGTGCTGGCGGTGCTCGACGTCAACCTCTCGCACCCGCGCCTCACGCTGTTGCCCGATCGCAACCGTCTGGCGGTGGCGGTGGACGCCACGGTGACGCACCCGCTCGGCGGTGCGCCGCTCACCGGCACGCTCGCAATAGACAGCGCACTTGCTTACGACCCGGCGACGTTGTCGGTGGTGCTGAGAGACCCCGAGGTCGAAACCTTTACCATCGACGGACTCCCCGAGCGCTGGTCGCGTCAGTTGAATGCGGCCGGTGCGCTGATCGCGACGCAGTTGTTGCAAGGCGCGCCGATCTACACGTTCAAGCCGGAGCAGCTCAATATCGGCGGCGCGATACGCCAGCCCGGCGCGATTACCGTGTTGGCGCATGGGGTGAACGTGAAGTTCGACACCCGATGAGTTCACGCGGCTCGCGCCCGGGCGTGCCTTCGCCGCCACCGTCGGTCATCCGCTCGATTCCCTAATTCCGATTACTCAACCTCTTCAGGAACGCATTGCATGGACTTGTTGCTGGCGCTCAAAGCCGTCATTCTCGGTGTCGTCGAAGGTCTGACCGAGTTTCTGCCGATCTCCTCGACGGGACACCTGATTCTCGTGGGCAGTCTGCTGAACTTCAACGACGAGAAGGGCAAGATCTTCGACATCGTGATTCAGTTCGGCGCCATTCTGGCCGTGTGCTGGGAGTTTCGCGCGAAGATCGCGCAGGTCGTACTGGGATTGGTTAGCAGCAGCAAAAGCAGTAGCAAAGCGCGGCGCTTTGCGGTGAATGTCATCATCGCGTGCCTGCCCGCCATCGTGCTCGGGTTGCTGTTCGGCAAGCACATCAAGGCGGTGCTGTTCAACCCGCTGGTTGTAGCGACGGCGTTCATCGTCGGCGGTGTGATCATTCTGATCGTGGAGCGTCACAATCGCCGCAATGCGGCAGCGGGCAACTTGCCGCGCGTCACCTCGCTCGACGACCTGAGCGCACTCGACGCACTGAAGGTCGGCTTCGCGCAATGCCTCGCGCTGGTGCCCGGTACGTCGCGCTCGGGGGCGACGATCATTGGCGGCATGATGTTCGGACTGGAGCGTCGCGTAGCCACCGAGTTTTCGTTCTTCCTCGCGATTCCGATTCTGTTCGGCGCGACGATCTACGAACTCTACAAGTCGCGCTCGATGCTGGCCGTCGAAGACTTCGGCCTGTTCGGCATCGGCTTTATCTTCGCGTTCATCAGCGCCTTCATCTGCGTGCGGTGGCTGTTGCGTTACATCGCGTCGCACGATTTCACGGCGTTCGCCTGGTACCGGATCGTGTTCGGTCTGATCGTGCTGGCGTCGGCGTACAGCGGGCTGGTCGTCTGGGCGGATTGAGTTCGTCGTCCGTTATCCGGACGCCGTATGACAAAAGGGCACCGCAGGGTGCCCTTTGTCTTTGCGCAGCGACGGCGTGCAACCGTCGCGCTTGCGTCGCGCTTGCGTCACGCTTTCGTCCCTCAGGTGCCGCTCACCCGCGTTTGCGGAACACCAGATCCCACACGCCATGACCGAGGCGCAAGCCGCGGTTTTCGAATTTCGTCACGGGGCGATAGTCCGGACGCGGGGCGTAATCGGCCGCCGTGTTCTCCAGCGAGGCTTCGCCACCGAGCACTTCGAGCATCTGCTCGGCGTACTCCTGCCAGTCCGTCGCACAGTGCAGATAGCCGCCCGGCTTCAAACGCGACGCGAGCAGCGCCACGAACGGCGGCTGCAGCAAACGTCGCTTGTGATGGCGCTTCTTGTGCCACGGATCGGGGAAGAACACGTGCACACCGTCGAGCGAACCTTCGGGCAGCATGTGCTCGACGACTTCCACTGCGTCGTGCTGGATGATGCGCACGTTCGCGAGCGGGGTCGTGCCGATGAGCTTGAGCAGCGCGCCCACGCCCGGCTCGTGGACTTCCACGCCGAGGAAATCGTCGTTCGGACGCAACTTGGCGATGTGCGCCGTGCCGTCGCCCATGCCGAAGCCGATCTCGAGGATGCGCGGCGCGTCGGCACGCCCGAAAGCCGCCGGCCAGTCGAGCGTCTCGGGCGCGTATGGCAGCACGAACTTCGGGCCGAGTTCGTCGAAGGCGCGCTTTTGCGCTTCCGAGCTGCGCCCCGCGCGACGCACGAAACTGCGAATGCGGCGCGGGTGCGCCACGCCGTCGGGGCCGACGTACGCATCGTCGCCGCCTTCGGCATGAGTGGGCGACGTACCGATATCGTCGTCGTCGTGAGCCGGTTGCGCGTCGTCAGCCGGCGGATGTCCGTGGTTCGTCATGGAAACAAAAAGCCGTCTGGACGACGGCTTGTCGAGGAATGCTGCGGCGGGCGGCAGCGTCGGCGGTAAGCCGGAGTCAGCGCCCAACACGATGATTTTCAATGGAAAAGTCCCGCGCTGCGGCAGCGGGAACGGGCTCGATTATCTACCGGAACGCCCTCCACTGGCAAGCCGACGCCCGCGCGGGCGCCCCGGCAACGACGTCGGTCCCGTCCCGGGCGACGGCGTCGCGCCGCATTCCGCGACGCTCGGCCCCGTTCCGTCGTCATCTGCCACCGCCTGATCCGTGACCGGGCGCTAGCGTGGGCGGACGACCTGCGTCTGTTCCGGTGCGACGGGTTGCCCGCTGGCGGACCTCGGCTGCAACTCGGCCAGTGGCTCGCCGGTGCGTGTGTCGATCAGCGTCGAGTGCCGCTCCTGTTCGCCGAACCGGTATTTCTCTCCCCACTGGCGCAGCGCCACGATCAGCGTGAAGAGTTCGCGGCCCTTCGGCGTGAGCACGTATTCCTGATACGACGTGCCGTCCGACGCGGGCTGCACCGACAGAATGCCCGCCTCCACCAGTGCGCGCAGGCGTGTCGTGAGCATGCTGCGGGCGACCCCCAGACTTCGCAGGAAATCGCCGAAGCGGCGCACGCCGTCGAAGGCGTCGCGCACGATGAGCAGGCTCCAACGGTCGCCAATCACGTCGACGGTGCGAGCCACGGGGCACGTGTCGAAGGGGGACGTGGGCATAACGGCGCGGATCTCGGGGCGGGTCTCGGTCATGAGTGTTCGTCTTCCCGGAAAGGACATCGGCAAAAATTAAGTTTCATTTTAAGACTGGTTTGGCTATGATCCAACCAGTCTTTATTTGAAACTGGTTTGGGGCACCGATCCGCCCCGGGAGCCGCTATGTCCTCGAATCCCTCCACGAACGCCGCATGCCTATCGACGGAGGCGACGATTTCGCCCGGCGCTTCTCGTCGCATGCCGCGCAGTCTCGTGTCGATCTTCGCGTGCGCAGCGGGCCTGAGCGTCGCGAACGTGTACTACGCCCAGCCGTTGCTCGACGCCCTCGCCAACGACTTCGGCATCTCGCAGGGCGCGGCCGGCGGCGTCATTACGGCCACACAGGTGGGTTGCGCGCTGGCGCTGCTGTTTCTCGTGCCACTGGGTGACCAATGGGAGCGACGTCGTCTGATGCTGGTGCAACTCGCATTGCTCACGGTGAGCTTGCTGGCGGTGTCGGCGTCGACCTCGGCGGCGGCACTGCTCGCGGGCATGACGTTCGTCGGCATGTTGGGCACGGCGATGACGCAGGGTTTGATTGCGTACGCGTCGAGTGCAGCGGGCGAACATGAGCGGGGGCGGGTCGTCGGGGCGACGCAGGGCGGCGTCGTGGTCGGCTTGCTGCTCGCGCGTGTGATGTCGGGGGCGATCGCGGACATCGCCGGGTGGCGCGGGGTGTACGTCGCTTCGGCGCTGGCGATGCTCGGGCTCGGCGCGGTGCTGTGGCGTGCGCTGCCGCGTCAGGCCGTTCCGGGGATATCGGTCGCATCGGCAGCATCGGGTGCATCGGTCACGCGACAGCGTTACATCGTATTGCTGATGTCGATGTTCGGTCTTCTGCGCTCGGAGCGTACATTGCAGATTCGCGGTGCGATTGCCCTGTTGATGTTCATGGCGTTCAGCATTTTCTGGAGTGCACTGGTGTTGCCGTTGTCTGCCGCGCCGTTCCATTTCTCGCATACGACGGTGGGCGCGTTCGGCCTTGTCGGTGCAGCGGGCGCGCTGGCAGCGGCGCGCGCGGGACAGTGGGCGGACCGGGGATGGGCGCAACGCACGACGGGTGTCTCGCTCGTGGTGCTCACGCTCTCGTGGCTGCCGTTAGCGGGCCTGCATGCGTCGCTGGTCTGGCTGGTGCTGGGGGTGTTGTTGCTGGATCTGGCGGGGCAGGCGATCCACGTCACCAATCAGAGCCTGATTTTCGCGGCACGCACGGATGCCCCGAGCCGACTCGTGGGCGCGTACATGCTGTTCTATGCCATGGGCAGCGGGCTGGGCGCGGTCGCGGCGACAGCGACTTATGCGGCCTATGGCTGGATCGGCGTATGCGTGCTCGGGGCAGGCGTGAGTGTCACTGCGTTGATGTTCTGGGCCGCAACGTTGCACGCGATGCCGCGCGGGTCAGCGAGCCTTGGCGCGTGACGGTCTGGACGGCGTGGCCGACTTCGCGGGCTTGGCCGACCTGGTCGGGGCGGGCGCGCGTGCTGCGGCCTTCACGCCGAAGACGCCCGTCGTCTCCATGTCTTCGAGCCACGAAAGGGCATCGGCGTGACGCAGGAAGTGGCGCAGATAGTCGGGCGAGACATCGTGCATGAGCGAGAGTGCGCGGTGCACGAGATGGCTCGAATTGAGCGGTCCGGCGTTCTCGGGCACTTGCGCGAGCGACTGGCGCAGGTTGCCGTCCGTGCTCAGCTTGGACCACGTCTCGCGGAAATATTCGAGGACGTCGAGGTCTTCGAAGGCGTCGTCCGTCGCGATGACCGTCGGCGTGATGGCGAGGGTCGGCGGCACGGACGGCGCTCGCTGTGTGACAGGGCGTTTCGGTAGCGTGTCGTCGCCGTGCGCCATTGCGGGGCCGGCCGACGGACTGCTTGGCGTCGATGTGCGACTCGGGGTCAGGGCGCGAGGGCTGTCGGACGTCGCGGCGCGCTCGCTCGCACCGACGCGTTGCGTCATGTCGCGCGCGAGCGCGGCCAGAGTTGCCGTCGTGGGTGACGTTGCGGCTGAAGTTGCGGCTGAAGTCGCGGTCGTCGTCTGACGCGAAGCGGCGCTCGGTCGGTCAGCGGCGTCGGACGTCACCGGTGCGACGTCCGCATCGGCACCTAGCGCGCCGCAGAATTCACGTGTGAGTGCCGCGAGGCGTTCGTCGAGCACGCGTCGCACGTCGCCGCTGAACGCGCCTGCACGACGCGAGAGCGCCTCGATGCGATGAAAGCGAACCGGGTCGCGCTTGTGGAGTCCCTGCGCGCGCCATGCATCGAGCTGTGCCGCGATAGCGTGCGCGTTGTCGCGCGGCCCGGCGGTGTCTGCCGGCGCTTCGGGAGGCACTTCCGGAGTCGCTTCCGGAGGCGTGTCGTCCGTCCGATCGCGCATCGCATCCGATTCGTCACGCATTCGGCTTCCCCGCGTTGCTCGCGCTGCTGCGCGGCATCGGTGCGATTTCCACGCGACGGTTCTTGGCGCGCCCGGCTTCGTCTGCGTTGGACGTCACGGGTTGCTCAGCGCCAAAGGCGGCAGAGAAAACGGAGGAGGGCGGTACACCTGCGGCGATCAGTTCGCGGGTGACGGTCAGTGCACGCTGCGCCGAGAGCTCCCAGTTGTCCGCAAACCGACGGTTCGTCTCGCGCACCTGCTGGTCGTCGGTGAAGCCGCTGACCATCAGAATCTCGTCGCTTGCGCGCAGATAGGCGGCGAGCGGTGCAGCCAGACTGCGCAGTACCTCGCGCCCCTGCGGCTGCAACTGGTCCGAGTTCAGCGCGAAGAGCACGTTGCCGCTAATGCCGATGCGCCCGTTCACCAGCGTGACACGACCGCCCGCAAGTGGTCCGGCAAGGGCTTTTTCCAGCGTCTCGCGCCGCTGCGTCTCGACCTGGCGCTCCTTAACCTCGCGTTCCAGCTTGGCCGACAGCTCGATCTGCACGCCGATCACGCCGAGCATGATGAGCACGAACGCGCCGAGCATCACCGACATCAGATCGCCGAAGACGGCCCACGTCGGCGCGGCGGCACCGACGTCGCCGTCCGAGATATCCGCGTCGAAATCGTCCTTCATGCTGCCACGCTACCCGGTTGGGCACCGGCCTGTGCACGCGTCTTTGCCAGTTCCTGAAGGTTCTCGAGAATCTGCTTCTGCGACATCACGCTCAGCTCCACCACTTCGCGCGCTTGCGCGACGTAATAGCCGAGTTGTTCGTCGCTGCGCGCCATCGACTTGTCGAGCGCCGCTTCAATGCGTTGCAGATGTTCGAGCAATTGCGTGTTCGATTCGCCGAAGGACTGCACGGCGGCGCCGAAGGCGTCGCCCAGGCTGGCGATTTCGATGACGCTGCCGGTGACTTGCGCTGAGGCCTGTGCGAGCTTTTCGGTTTGTGCCGCGATCGCGTCGCCGAGATTCGTCCCCGCGCGTTCGAGCAGTTGTGCGGAGGTCGTCACCAGTTCGTCGACGGCCGCGCGTTGTTCGTTGCCCGCATGCTTCACGGTGTCGAGCAGCGTGCCGAGTGTGTCGAGCAGTCGCGAGCGCTCTTCGAGCATGGCGTTGTCGCGCACCATGCTGTCCGAGAGCTTCTGGCGCAGCTCGCCGATGATCTCGGCGGCAGCTTTCGGCGCTTCCGAGGCGGTTTGGACCAGACGCGAGATTTCCGCGATGGTGTCGCTCGCGTTGGCCCGCGTTTGCTCGGACATCTCCAGAGCGGTGCGCGCGAGTGTGTCGCAGATCGCCTGTTGCTGGCTGGCCGTTTGCGCGCCGACCTGCTGCCATTCCGAGCGAAGCGTCGCGAGCGTGCCTTCGAGCGTGTCCGTCCAGGCGGACAGTCGCTGCGTTTCGCGCTCGGCCGTGGCGTCGTGGTGCGCCTGATTGGCGGCGCTTAGTGCTTGCAGCAGCGAGGCGCTGTGTTCGGTGAAGGCTTGTGTCGTGGCCGCGACGAGCTGTTGATTGCCGTCGGCCAGACGTTCGTTCGTGCGTGCGTGTTCGGCCACCGCGTCGCGCCACGTTTGCGCGACTTGGGTCGACGTCGAATCCATCTGTGCCGAGACGTCCTGCAACAGTTGCGACGCTCGCGCCTCGAAGGTGTCGGCGAAGCGGCCGAGCGCGGCGCCGAGATCGCGGGCGAGGGCATCGTTCGCCGACTGCTGCGCCGTGATCGCCTGCTTCCATTCGCCGGACACCACTGCGGCCGTCTCCGACACGCTGTGCATGGCGCCTTCCGTGCGCTGGCTAACGCCATCGATCAGATGCGCGGCGCGCTGCTCGAAGGTATCCGTGAAACGCGTGAGCGCGGCAGCGAGTTCGGCGTTCAGTGTGGCGTTCGCGTGCTGCTGCAACGCGATCGACTGGTCCCATGCCTGCGCGACGCGCTCGTGGGCGCTGCTCATGTTGCCGCTCGCAGCATCGAGCTTCGCGGCGACGTCACCCAGCAACGCATGGGAACGTGCTTCGAACGTCTGCGCGAAGCGCTCCAGCGCGGCGCCGAGCGATTGGGTGAGCGCGTCATGCGATTGCTGCTGCTGGCCCAGCGCCTGTTCCCATGCCTGGGCAACCGTGGTCTGCGCGGTAGCGATGCTGCCGGTAGCGTTGTCGAGTCGTGCGGCGACGTCTGCGAGCAAACCGGCCGAGCGCGTCTGGAACGACTCGGTGAACTGCGCGAGCGTTGTGCCCAGCGCCTTGGCGAGCGCATCGCTCGTCTGCTGCTGATGGGCGAGCGACGTTTCCCACGTCTGCGCGATACCGGCATGTGCGGCGCTGACCTGACCGGTCGTGGCTTCGAGGCGAGCGGCGACCTCATCCACCAGGCGGGCCGAGCGCGTCTCGAAGGTCTGCGCGAATTGCGTGAGCGCAGTGCTCAGACGTTCGGTGAGCGAATCGTTGGCGCGCTGCTGCGTGGCGAGCGACGTCTCCCAGGTCTGGGCGACACCGGCCTGCGCGCGACTCACATTCTCCGTTGCACTCTCGAGGCGTGTGGCGACATCGTCGACGAGTCGCGTCGAGCGCGATTCGAAGGTTTGCGTGAAGTCGCCCAGGGCAGCGCGCAGATCGGTTGCGAGCAATTCATTGGTGCGCAATTGAGCGTCCAGCGAATCCTTCCACACGTTGGCGACACGCGCCGTCGTCGCTTCGAAGCGATCTGACAGACCGTCCATGCGGTCCTGCACGGCGGCGGACACCGTCTGATGCCATGTGGCCGTCTCGCGTGCGAGGCTGGCCATGGTGGCCTCCACTTCCGGACGAATCGCCGCACCGGCCGCGCTCGCGGTGGTCGCGACGCTCTCCTTCAGGTACTGCTGCATGGCGCTGGTGAGTTGCGCATACGAGGCATCCGTTTTCGCATGGAGCGCATCCTGATTCGCCACGAGACGCTCGCCGAGCGCCTGACTCTGGCGCTCCATCGCCGCCATCATGTCTTGCAGGCGGTCGACGAGCGCGGGCATGAGCGTCGCTTGTTGCTGAAGCAGTTGCAGCGTCGTTTCGCGTTGATGTTGCTGGGAGAAGCCGCGCAGTGTGGTTACGATGCGGGCGTCGAGCGACTGGACGACCTGTGCGCGTTCCTTGCGCGCGAGGGCGGCGAGCAGGCCGAGCATGGCCGACGTTGCGACACCGGCGACGGATGTCCCGAAGGCGAAGCCGAGGCCCCGGACCGGCGAGGCGAGCGAGGCGCGGATGGCTTGCAGGTCCGTGGCGCCTTCGAGCGCGATGCCGGTGCCACGCAACGTGGCGGCCATGCCGAGGAAGGTGCCGAGCATACCGAGCAGCACGAGCAGGCCGACCAGGTAAGGCGTGAGCGCCGGGCCGGGCAGGCCGACGCGCTCGCCTTCGACGCGCAGTCGCACGGCAGTGCGCAGGCCGGCCGGCAGCGTGTCGAGCCACGACGGCAGCGAGGCGGGCGCAGCGTTCAGGCCGGCAACGGCGTTGGCAAGGGCGTTCGTCGACTGATGGAACCGCTTGAGTTCGAGCGCACCGATGAGGTAGACGGCGGCGATCAGCAGCGCGACGGCGAGCGCGAGGGTGTTGGTGCCGGCATAGCCGATGGCGATCCAGCCGACGACGGCCAGTCCTGCGACGAAGGCAACGAGATCAACGAGGTAGCGGGTCATGTTGTCCGGGTTCACTCATGTGTTCGCCGTGGGGAACCGAGGCGAGGGCGGCGATCAGCCCTTCGATCGGTTCCAGGCGGATATCCAGTTCTGCGAGCAAAACGCTCTGCATGTCCCGGTGGAAGGTGTCGAGCCAGGTGCCGGCGGGCGCGAGCGGTGGGGCGCCGGGTACGCGCGGGGCGGCCATCGTTGCCTGTTCCGTATCGCGCAGCCGCACGAAATGCCCTTCGAGCAAATTCGGCACGCTCGCGAGCAGTGTGCGCTCACGTGCGCCCATCACGCGTTCCATGACGGCATCGACGCTGGCGAGGCGAGCCCCGGCCGACGACTGCGTGGCCAACTGGGCACGCAGGCGGGTGCGCAGGGCGCTGATTGCCGTGTCCATCGTCTGTTGCGAGGTCGCGTAACGCTGTCGATACGCCGGAAATTCGGCGAAGGACGCAGCGCGCTGTCGCTCGGCGGCGCTCAGGGCGCGGATCTGCCCGCCCGGCGCGGCGGCCAGACCGCAATCGCGGGCGATGGCGGCCGCCAGGTCGACGCGAATCCGCGCAAGTTCGCTTGCCGGGTCGTGCGCAGCCGAACGCGCGCCGGGCGTTGCCGCCGACGGGTTGGCTTTGAGGGCCGACGACAAAGCGATGGCGTCGGTCCAGCCCAGCCACTGGCTCAGTCGGTCCGAGAGCGACGGCGGGGCCTCAGGGGGCACGAACGCGCTCAGACGGGCCAGCGAGCGTATGAGTGTTGGGGCGCTGATAACGGGACGCCGGGACACTTGCACCATTCCACTGGGGGGTCGAAAACCCAGCAGTTTACACTGCGCGCGCCATTCGACCCCCGACTGACCGGTCCGGCGAGGCTGGGCGGGCACCAGTGGGGTGCGCAAGGCCACATTCGGGCTTGAATTCCGGGAGCGGCAGACGAGAGGAGGTCGTGGCCTTCGGTCGCAGGACTGAATGCCGACGGGCGATCTTGCCGGGGCCGATCGCCCGTCAGGAGGTCGACTGTGATTTATCTCAGTTTTCAGGTGCCGACCCGAGGTTTATCGTTGACCCAACTCGCGACAAACGCGAAACAAACGAAACGAAACCGGAGGTGTGACATGGCTGCAATTGGACCGATCTGCGACGGACTGGTGATGCTGGGTACGTGGGCAAGCCGCGCTGCGCCGGTGGCGAAGTTCCTCAACGACGTGATGGCGCTGTTCTGATCGACCGTAACAACCCAATCGAACGAACCACTGGAGGTGTGACATGGCTGCAATTGGACCGATCTGCGACGCACTGGTGACCGTTGGCACGTGGGCGAGCCGCGCTGCGCCGGTCGCGAAGTTCCTCAACGATGTGATGGCGCTGTTCTGATCAACCGCAACAGCCGACTCAAACGAACCACGGGAGGTGTGACATGGGCTGGGGACTGATTTGCGACGGATTGGTGACGCTGGGGACGTGGGCGAGCCGGGCAGCGCCGGTGGCCAAGTTTTTCTCGGACGTCGCCGACCTGTTCATGTGATCGGCGACGCACGGAATCGATACCAATCGAGTTGACTCGACCGGGGCCTGAGGTTGGACGTCAGCTCAGGACGCAGAGCAAACCGTCTCGGGCGCTTGCGCGAGACCCGAGCGCAGGTAAGGCAAGAGACTGGCAAGACCCACGGCGGCCATGGCGGCGCCGATCCACAGCGGTGCACGCATGCTGTAACCGGCATCGATGGCGGCACCTCCGGCCCACGTGCCGAAGGCGAGGCCTGCCGTGATCACCGACGTGTGCATCGTATTGACGAGTGGCCCCGGCGCTGCGGCACGCATGACACGAGCCACCATGGCCGGATTGAGCGACACGCCCGTCAGACCGATGGCGGCGAACGCGGCAATACCGACCGGCGTGATCTGTGCCCAAAGCGCGAAGCTGATCAACGCGAGTGCGAGTACTGACAAACCCGCAACGAGTACCGTCAGCGTATGGCGGTCGGCGAAACGTCCGACGACGGCGTTGCCGATGATGTTGGCGATGCCATACATCGCCAGCAGATTCGGAATCGACGTGGCCGACACGCCGGCGACATTCAAAAAGATCGGCGAGAAGTAGCTGAAGGCAGCGAATGTTGCGCCGATGATCAACCCGCTGGTCGCAAATGCGGCCCACAGCGGACGATTGAGCAGCGATCGAAACTCCGCCGACAGGCTGATGACCTCTGCGTCCTGCTTTTCCCCCTTCGGCGCCCAGAGCGCCACGGCGATCGAGCAAAGCGCGGCAAGCACGGCGACGAGCCAGAAGCTGGCGCGCCAGCCGTAGTGTTGTTCGATGAAGGCGGTGAGCGGCACGCCGACCACGGGCGAGAACATCAGACCGCCGAGCACGAACGATGCGGCGCGTCCGCGAACCGACGGTGCAACGAGATCGGCGCAGAGCGTGAGCGCCACACCGAACGTCGCCGAACTGGCCACGCCCATGATGATTCGGGCGAGCGCCATCACTTCATAGCGCGTCGACACGGCGGCAAGCACGCCACCGGCAACGTTGATCGTCAGCAGCCAGACGAGCGCGCGCTTGTGTGGCGTGCGCAGCGCGAGCAGCAAGGCGGTAAGGACCGGGCCGCCGATGGTCATGCCCAGCGCGTAGAGCGAGATCAGATTGCCGATGTCGCCGATGCCAACGTTCATTGCGTGGGCGAGCGCGGGCATCATCCCCGCGACCATGAATTCCGCCGTGGTCATGGCAAAAACGGTGAGTCCTAATAGATAGACCACCGGTGGCATTGTGGATTTTTGCGTCATATCTTTAACGATCATTCCATATTTGCGGATGCGTAGGCGACCCGCTGGGGGTGAATGGGGTTATCCGTTGTTTTGGGTGGCTTGCTGCGCGAGAAGGAATTCGTTGCGGTGTGGGCGCGGGGCCGATGCGTCGGCGGGGCCTTGCGTCACAACTGATCGAGCGTGCCTTGCATGATGCCTTCGAGGAATGCGCGGTCGCAAACCGTGCGTCCCAGGGCGCGCAGACCGTAGTAGCTCGACAGGAACGTGCGAGCGACCACGACGGGCGAGCGCTCGGTGGAGAGTTCGCCGTTATGCTGGCCGACGGCGATCAGGTGCACGAGCACTTGTTCGATGCGGATGAAGTAAGCCTGACTGATCTGCCGGACTTTCTCGTCCTTGGCGCCACGCTCGAACGCTGCGAAAAGGGACATGCAGCCGCGTTGTTTGGCGGGATCGAGGTCTTCGTCGATACCGGATTGCAGCAGCGTGCGCAGCCGGTCCTTGACGAGGCCGGGGCCATTGAGAATGTCGACTTGCTTCTGAAGGCCGAGCGTCTGATAGCGTTCGAGCGCTTCGTGATACAGATTGAGCTTGCTGCCGAAGGCGTTGTAGAGGCTGCCGCGCCCGAGTCCGGTGCATTCGACGAGCGCCTGAGCCGACGTCCCTTCGTACCCGTTCGTCCAGAAGACGTCCATGGCGGCGTCGATGACGGCAGCATCGTCGAATTCTCTGGGTCGTCCGCTCATGAAGGGCCTCTTGGGTCTGGAGGGATGGAAAAAGCGGGGACGTATCAACGCCACCGTCCGATGGCGTGACTATAGGTTATTTTTGACTGAATGTTCAAATAACCGGATGTCGGTTGTGGAATTAGGGGGAAGGTCAGGGACGGAGGACAAGGCGGGCGACGCCAGAAAACGAAAAAGCCGTCGCAAGGACGGCTTCTTCAGGAATTCTTGGAGCGGGCGATGGGAACAGCACCCGGTCGCTAACTCGTTTATTACGAACGTCTTTTCCGATCCAAGCGTCACGGAATGGACTCGATTGTGGACTCAAGTCTTCGGCCTGGTCAACGCAAGCCGTTGCGGGTGATCCAAAGCGAGCCAAGCACATCCATCAACAGCCAGAGCATCGGATTTCATTCGGAAGTCTATCTGTCTACTGGCACACCACGCCACAGGTCGCAACGAACAGGCGAGCTGCGTCCTCAAAGGACTGGCTCTTCATCGACCGGTGCGGCCTCGTCTTTCACCCGCTCGATGAACCGCTTCATGGGCTCGGAGGGTTCGCCATGGCGGCGCAGCAGGTAGGTAGAGAGCATCGGTGGGGTGCCGGCCAGGGGACGAATGGAGATGTCCGGGCGCTGTAGCGTCTGCACCTGCGAGGCGATGGCGAAGCCGATGCCGTAGCCGGCGCCGACCAAGGTCAGCATCACGCCCAGGCTGGTCACTTCATCGACCAGCTTAAGTGGCGCGCCTGCGTCCTGCAGCAGCGCTTGAATCTGATGGCGGCAGCCCGATCCCGATTCGGGATGGCACAGAACCAACGGGAACTTCAGGGCTTCGGGCAGCGGCACCTGCACGTGCGCCAGCAAGGGGTGGCGTGCGGGCACGATCACCGACAGCGGATCGGTCCACACCGGCTCGGCGACGAGGCCATCATGTACCGCGTTTGACAAGGCAAAGCCGATGTCCAGCAGATCGTCGTGCAGCATCTTGAGCTGCTGCGCGAACGGCAGCTCGAAGACGCGAATCTCCAGCTCGGGCTCATCCTCGCGGCTGCGTGCCAGCAAGGTGGCGATGCGGGGCTGCGCCAGGCTGTCGCAGATCGCGATGCGCAGATGGCCCTGGTAGCCCTGTGCCGCCGCCTTGGCGCTCTTGACTGCCTGCTCCACGGTGGCCATCACGCGCCGGCATTCGCCGAGGAACACCTGGCCGGCCCAGGTCAGCCGCGTCAGGCGTGTGCTGCGGTCGAACAACTGCACGCCAAGCTGGCTTTCCAGGTCGCGCATCGCACGCGACACAGGTGATTGCTCGATGCCCAGACGCTCGGCTGCACGGGCCAGATGCAGTTCTTCCGCAACTGCGACGAAGTAACGCAGCAACCTGAAATCCAAGGCCACCTCCTGTTTGTCTTCTTCTGGTTCGGCCTATCGGGCGCCAGCATCTTCATCCGCATCCCGTTAGCACCTCCTTCGATGGCATCGCGTCGAAGCACTCATGCCCGCCGGGAACAGGCCCGTCGCCGACACGCGCGGAACAGGCCGGCGCACACAGCCCGGGCATGGAATGCTGATGGTCAGTGTGCTGCGTCCGCAACGCTGGTAAATCAGCCAGTGTGCCGGGCACGCGCGCAGGCGCGCACGCGGGCTGGTGTCCGCGATCGGTGCAGCCGACGACGACACGCCGGCGTCAGGGCGGGCGTGCCGATGCAGTTTCATGGGGGTGTCTTTCGGCTCACCCCGGTCATGGCCTGGTCGGTCACGAAGCTCAGCTCCAACACCCCAGACTTCTGCGTAGCCGCCATCCCCTGGGCGACGCGCTCGTAGATACACCAGGCGGTCGCCGCGGATGAAGTCCTCGGGCTGCGGGTGACGCGGCGCGGAGGCCTGCAGCCGCTGCGCGAGCTGCTCGTCGCCCATGCGTTCGTCGTTCCAGAACACGCTGCCGTGGGTGGTGACGGACAGGTTCGCCACGTCGGGCTTGATCGGCTTCACTCCATTCGGACACAGATGCTAATGAGAATTATTATTGATTGTCCGTGGTTTTGTGTGATATGGCAACACCGATGGAATAACCCGGCCTTGCCTGGACACTCGCCGCCTCGCCGGCGACTGAAGGCCGGATGGCGGCAACTGGAAGGCCTCTGTGACCGGCATCGCCACCGGGAAGCACTCATGCCGTTCCCTACGGCCAGAGCAATGGACTCCACTTTCTGGGGGGAAGTACATGAACTTACGCCATCTTCGCTGTTTCATCGCCGTGGCCGAGGAGTTGCACTTTGGCCGGGCGGCGCGGCGGCTGCATGTGGAGCAGTCGCCCCTGTCGCGCACGATCCGCCAACTGGAGGCGGACCTGGGCGTGGCGCTGCTGGAGCGCACGCCGCGCGGGGTGCGCCTGACCCCGGCCGGGCAGGTGTTCCTGGAGGAGGCCCGGCGCGTGCTGCTGACCCTTGAGCAAGCCCAGACCAAGACGCGGGCGGTGGCGGTGGGACACCGGGGCACCCTACGCATCGCCCTGGCCGGCGGCGTCGGGCGGACCCGGCTGTCGGCGCTGCTCGCGCTGTGCCGGGAGGAGGCGCCGGAAGTGGGCATCCGGCTGTTCGAGGCGCCGCTGTCGCAGGTGGTGGGCGGCCTGGGCAACGACTTGTACGACGCGGCCTTTGCGATGGCCGGCGAGATGGAGGCCGGGGTGGTCGCCAAGCCGGTGTGGCAAGATCCACTGGTGGTGGCCATACCGGCGCGGCACCCCTTGCTGGCGCACAAGCGGGTACCGCTGGACGAGGTGGTGGGCTACCCGCTGGTGCTGTGTCACCCGCAGGTTTGTCAGGAGTGCAGCCGGCAATGCGAGCGCCTGCTGCGCCTGGTGGAGACACCGCCGGTCGTGGCCGAGTACGTGACGACCCACTCGTTGATGCTGGCCCTGGTGGCGGCCGGCTATGGCGTGGGATTTTCCACCGCGGCGCACGCGGTGGCATGCCGGCAGGCGGACGTGATCGTCCGGCCGCTGGATGAGGACTCGGCGGCGTTGACGACCTACCTGCTACATCCCGAGGGCGCGATGTCGGAGCCGCTGCGCCACTTCATCGACCGTGCTCAGCGTGTCGGCCATATGCCGTTGGATACGCAACGGCTCGCATGAGGCTGCTTCAGGCGGGTTGGGGCGATGCCATTTTGGTCAAGGTGCCAGACCTGTTTTGTCATAGCGGGGTTCCATTGACGCGGTGCACGGGCGTGCTGCACTCAGGCTGCTCGCGCTTGCGGTTGGCATCCTGCGATGATACTTGCATGCCCATCGCGTCGCGTCACAGCGAAGACGCGCGGCGCAACAGTGCTTGCCGTATGCGCATCGGCTCTGGCGTGTTGAGCTGATCGCGCTTTACTGGGCGTTTTCCCCTGCAAAGACTTTGGCCTGGTAATCCGGGTCAGGCATGGTGCCCGCGAATGACGCTGGTGACAGCATGTTTCGCGGCTTGCGAATTGTGAGTGATGGCGCCATGCGCGGCAAGACGCACATCTCGCAACGAAACCGGCGGCATCGTCGATGCCACAGTCTTCGCCGCTTCGCCACTTGCTCGTTTCGCCCGGAGACTTCTGGACGGCCACGCACGTCGCCTGTACGGCGGGTGCGTGTGCGTGGACTCGGTGCGATGACGAATGGAGGCGCGCGATATGCCGAAGTCGAGCAGCCTGGCCGATGGTGCCAAGACCTACTACCGCCCGATCGAGGCGGCAATCCGCTGGAGCGGATTGCTGCGCTTCGAGCGGCGCATCCTGGCGACCTTGGGACAGCGGCCTCTACCGGAGGCAACGGAGTTTCCGCGCTGGCCGATGCTGCGGTTGAACACCGAAAGAATCTTCGATGCGCTGGCTCACGGCGAGATGCCGTATGGCAAGGAGGGTTTGGTGCGGGACACGCAGGGCCTGACGATGGACGACCTGTCGCTGACGGTGCGGCACGTCGACCTGAAAGCCTGGATGGCGCACTACTACCCCGGCGAGAAACCGGCGTTTCTGTTCGATGAGATCGAGCGTGCGCTTCACCCGGCGATCAGCCTGGACACAGTGGGCGCATTGCTGGCCGAGCGGGAAGCGATCAAGGCGCGGCTGGCGGAACACTTGGGCGTGCACGAGACGCTGCGCGCCGAGCACGAGGCGCTGCTGAAAACGCACGCCGACTACACAGCCGACGCAGAGCGTGCGAACACACCTGGGCCGCGCAGCGAATCGACCTACCTGAACATCGTTGGCGGGTTACTGACGCTACTGCTGGGCAAGTCTCCCAGCGGCATGCCGTATTCCAGCTTCCTGACGCAGGAAGCCATCATCAGCGCGATGGTGGCGCACCACGGCAACGCGATGGGCATCACCGAGCGCACGCTGCAGGCCAAGTTCGCACTGGCTCGGCGCAATCTGCAGAGCACAACTTCCTGAGCGATGCCAGACCGTATCTGCGGTCGCGGATGCCGCATTTGCGGTGTCTTTCCTCAGCGCGGCGTTCTTAAGGAAGGTCTGAACAACTCCCCCTTCCTGAGCGACAATGACGCAACCTGAGTGGGATGTCGATCATGCAGCTGACGTTCGGTGATGCGGAGGATCTGGGCCAGCGCAAGCGCACGCGGCGCGAGGTGTTCCTGGAGGAGATGGAGCAGGTGGTGCCGTGGAAGGCGCTGCTGGCGCTGATCGAGCCGCGCTACCCGAAGCTTGGCCGGCCGGGTCGGCAACCCTATCCGCTGGCGACCATGCTGCGGATCCACTTCCTGCAGCAGTGGTACGCGCTCAGCGATCCGGCGATGGAAGAGGCGCTTTACGACACCCCGGTGATGCGCCGCTTCGCGCAGCTGGGCGGGCTGGACGCGGTGCCGGATGAGACCACGATCCTCAACTTCCGCCGGCTGCTGGAGCAGCACGGGCTGGCGGCGAAGATGCTGGCCAGGGTCAATGCCAAGCTGGCGGACAAGGGCATGAGCCTGCGCGGCGGCACGATCGTGGATGCCACGATCATCGCCGCGCCCAGCTCGACCAAGAACAAGGATGGCGAGCGCGACCCGGAGATGCACCAGGCCAAGAAGGGCAATCAGTGGTTCTTCGGGATGAAAGCGCATATCGGGGTGGACGACGACTCCGGGCTGGTGCACCACGTCGAATGCACGGCGGCGAACGTGGCCGACGTGACCCAGGTGCACAAGCTGCTGCATGGCAAGGAAGACACGATCTGCGGCGACAGCGGCTACACCGGTGCGGACAAGCGCGAGGAGCTGGAAGGCATAGAGGCGGCGTTCTGGATCGCGGCCAAGCCCTCGACGATCAAGGCGATGAAGAACCAGCGCGAGCGCACCTGCGCCGAGCGCTGGGAGCATTTCAAGGCCGGCGTTCGGGCGAAGGTGGAGCATCCGTTCCGGGTGGTGAAGCGGCAGTTCGGTTACACGAAGGTGCGCTACCGCGGCTTGGCGAAGAACACGGCGCAGGTGCTGACACTGTTCGCGCTATCGAACCTGTGGATGGCGCGGCGACGTTTGCTGCAGCCGACGGGGTAAATCCGCCTGGTGGAGGGGGAAACCCATCCAAAACCGCCAGAAATGGCGAAAGAATGATCAAACCAAAGTCGATCCGGCGCTTTGGCGCTGAAATCCAGACATCAGGCAGCGTTGTTCAGACCATCCCAAAGTCGATCCGGCGCTTTGGCGCTGAAATCCAGACATCAGGCAGCGTTGTTCAGACCATCCTTAATGCGAGTCACGCCAATCAGCGCCACTGAGCGTTAAGGAGTGACCCTCATGTCTTCGCAGACCACCGCCACGGCGGCACCGACCGAGCACCGCATCCTGCGCCGCGCCGAGGTCGAAGCCAAGACCGGCTTCAAGCGCGCGCACATCTACAGCCTGATGAAGGAAGGCAAGTTCCCCAAGGCGCTTCGCTTGGGCGTGCGCGCGGTGGGCTGGGACTCGGTGGAGATCGAACAGTGGATCGCCGATCGCCTCAAAGAACGCGCCTGACGCTTCTTCTCGGTTCATGCCATTCGACGAGGAGAAGCCCATGCAGGTGGTGTCCATCATTTCGACCAAGGGCGGCGTGGGCAAGACCACGACGGCGGCCAACCTGGGCGGCTTCATCGCCGATGCCGGGCTGCGCGTGCTGCTGCTGGACCTGGACGTGCAGCCCACGCTGTCGAGCTACTTCACGCTGGACGTGCGCGCGCCCGGCGGCATCTACGAGATGCTGACCTTCAACGAGCGGCGCATCGAGCAACTGGTGTCGCGCACCGCGGTCGCGGGCCTTGACCTGGTGCTCTCCAACGACGACCGCGGCGAACTGAACACGCTGCTGCTGCACGCACCGGATGGGCGCCTGCGACTGCGCCATTTGCTTCCCGTCTTCCGCACGCACTATGACTTGCTGTTGATCGACACGCAGGGCGCGCGCAGTGTGCTGCTGGAGATGGCGGTGCTGGCGTCCGACCTGGCACTGTCGCCGGTGACGCCGGAGATTCTGGCCGCGCGCGAACTGCGCCGCGGCACCCTGCAACTGATCGAGGACATCGCGCCGTATCGGCACCTAGGCATCGAGCCGCCACCGCTGCGCCTGCTCATCAACCGTGTGCATCCGGTGTCGTCGAACGCGCGGCTGGTCCAGCAGGCGCTGCGACAGGTGTTCCAGGAACAGGCCGGCGTGCAGGTGCTGGGCACCGACGTGCCGGCCATCGAAGCCTATCCGCGCGCTGCGACACGAGGATTGCCGGTGCACCGGGTGGAGTACCGGCAGCCGGCTGGGCGCACGGCGCCCGCGGCGCTGGAGACCATGCGCACGCTGGCCGGCGAGCTGTTCCCCGCGTGGCGGGAGCGCTTCGCGCTGGTCACCGGCCGGGCCGATGCGGGAGGGGCCGGCCATGGCGAGCGCGCATGAACTGGCGCGCGGCCGCGAACGGCTGCGCGCGCTGATCGAGTTCGCGCTGGGCGAAGGCTGGCGCGTGGTGCGCACGTCCGGCGGGCACCTGAAATTCACGAAGCAAGGCTGCGCGTCGATCTACACCAGCTCGACGGCGAGCGACCACCGTGCTGACCGCAATGCCCGCGCGCAACTTCGCCGCGCCGACCGGCTGGCGCAGGAGAACGGCCGTGGCTGAGCTGACGCCGCAGGACATGGCTGCCAAGCTGCTGGCCACCGGCTTCGAGCGCAGCGGCCCTTCGGCCGCGACCTTGAGCGACCCCATCGCCGACACGCCGATGGTGGTGACGCTGGACCAGTTGCGGCCCTACGACCACGACCCGCGCGTGACGCGCAACCCGGCCTATGCGGAGATCAAGGCGTCCATCCGCGAACGCGGGTTGGACGCGCCCCCTGCGATCACGCGCAGGCCGGGCGAGGCGCACTACATCATTCGCAACGGCGGCAACACGCGGCTGGCGATCCTGCGCGAGTTGTGGAGCGAGACCAAGGAGGAGCGCTTCTTCCGCATTGCGTGCCTGTTCCGCCCGTGGCCGGCGCGCGGCGAAATTGTGGCGCTGACCGGGCATCTGGCCGAGAACGAGCTGCGCGGCGGGCTGACCTTCATCGAGCGGGCGTTGGGCATCGAGAAGGCGCGCGAGTTCTACGAGCAGGAAAGCGGCCAGGCGCTGTCGCAGAGCGAACTCGCGCGGCGACTTACTGCCGACGGCTATCCGGTGCCGCAGTCACACATCAGCCGCATGAACGATGCGGTGCGCTATCTACTGCCGGCGATCCCGACGCTGTTGTACGGCGGATTGGGCCGGCATCAGGTGGACCGGCTCGCGGTGCTGCGCAAGGCGTGCGAGCGCACCTGGGAGCGGCGTGCACTGGGCCGCACCGTGACCGTGGACTTCGCCACCTTGTTTCAGGACGTTCTGACACAGTTCGACACACAGCCGGACGACTTCTCGCCGCAGCGGGTGCAGGACGAGCTGGTCGGCCAGATGGCCGAGCTGCTGGAAGCGGACTACGACACGCTGGCGCTGGAGATCAACGACAGCGAAAGCCGCCAGCGTGCGCTGACCAGCGAACCGGCGGCGCCGACGCCGCCGGCAGCGCCTGTCGCGCCTGCTGGTCCTCTCCCGCCGGTCTCCGCGCCTCAGCAGCCACCCGCCTCGTCTGTGCCGCGCGACACCACGCCGGTCGCGCCTTCGGCGCCAGCAGCGACACCGCCTGCATGGCCCGAAGCGCCGGAGGACCAGCACGGGCAACGCGACGAGCGCCTGCAAGGGCACATCGTGACACCGGCACCGACCACCGAGCGCTTGCAGTCCATCCAGCGGATGGTCGCGGACCAGCTCGGCGACAAGCTGCCCGACTTCGAGGCCGATGCGCTGCGTGCGATCCCTGTGCAGGCGGGCGGGCTCTATCCCATCTCGGACGTCTGGTACATCGAGCCGGGGCTGGACGCGCCGGATCGGCTGCGGGTGCACATCGCGCAGTTCGCGCGCGAGATCGCCGGGGATGCGGCGGTAGCCGACTACATCGAGGCCAGCGACGGCGGCATCGGCTTCGTCTGCGTGGCGCCGGCCGTGGGCCAGGCGAAGGTGCTGCCGGCGTTCGCGCGGGCGGTGCTGACCCTGCTGCATGCGCTGAGCGCGGCGCCGCCCGCCGCGAACGGATTGGACCGCGCGCGGCTGGCCGACGAGCTGGCGGCGCTGCTCCATGGCCATGGCGGCTCGGCCACACGCCTGAGCGATGCTGCGCTGGTGAAGCTGTTCCGTCTGCTGCGCCTGGCGCGCCGGCTGCTGGATCTGGAAGCCGGCGTAGCGAGCCAGGATTCCTGAGCGCAGGAGGCTCCCGTATGTCGGCACCGCACCCGCTCAACCAGGCCGTGATCGCCCAGGCCCTGCATGACCTGCGCAACGGCCAGTTGCGCCGCTGCAAGGCCATGGGCTTCGGCGAGGAGGAGCTGGATGCGCTGAAACACCCCGAGCTCGTGAGCATGCTGGTGAATGCCACGGTGTCGTGGTGTTCGGTGTCGGTGAACCGGGAAGTGTTGAAGCGGCTGCTGAGCCAGGTGCACGACGTGGAGCGGGAGATCGCCACGGTGGACCGCATGCTGCGCCTGGGGGCGAGCACGGAGATGGTCAGCAAGTTCTACGGCCTCACGCATCAGGAAGTGGCGCTGCGCCGCGACATCCTCAGGCTGCCCAAGCGCAAGGGCCGGCATCCGGTGCTCGACGAGGCGCAGGACGTGGCCTTGTGGGAGCGCTGGAAGGCCGGCGTCGCCGAGCGCCATATCGCCCTGACCGACGACATGGCGATGCTGGCGCTGACCATGGACCTGGCCGAGGCCATGACCCTGCCCATGTCGGTGATCTGGTCGGCGATACGGAACTGGATCGACCAGGGGCTGGTGTAGCCATGACCACGGGCAGCGCATCACGGCGCGATGGCCCGGTTGCGCTGTCGGCGTTGTTCGACGAGGCGCTGCGGCACCTTGAGCCGAAGGAACCGGCGCAGGGCACGGCGCCGGCCGCCGACGGTTTCCTCTACAGCGGCAACCGCCATGAGAGCGTGCCGCGCAGGCTGTTCCTCGACCGGCGCCTGACGCCGCTGGAGCGCAACGCCTGGCAGGTGTTCCGCCTGCAGCTCAACGACGACGGCGTGACCGCCTTTCCCACCTACGACCAGCTCCGCCCCTATCTGGCGTCCATGCCCTGTGCAGCGCAAGCCTCGCACGAGACCGTGGCGCGCGCCTTGACGCTGCTGCGGCTGACGCGCTGGCTCAGCCTGGTGCGGCGGCGGCGCGACCCGAAGACCGGCCGCATCCAAGGCAACCTCTACGTGCTGCACGACGAACCGCTGTCGCCCTTCGAGGCGATGCAGCTCGATGCCGACTACCTCGGCCTGGTCAGCCAGGCGCTGACCCATGCCGCCAAGGCGGTACAGATCGTGGGCATGAACACGCTCAAGGAGATTGCCGAAGACCCGCTGCTCAGCGGCCGCACATTGCCGACCCGCTTGCAGGTGCTGGCGCAGCGCATGGCGCTGCATGGCTGGACGACGCCAGGTTATCCACAGGAGGGTGCGGACCACGAATCCGAAGAAGGCCAGGAAGCCCTTCTTCGGAATGCTGCGCGCCCGTCTTCGGAATCCGAAGCAGGACCGAAACCCGCGCCGGACGGCTCTCTTCGGATTCCGAAGGAGGGCCGTACAGTACGTAATGATCGTATAAATGAAGTACGTACAGTACCGCGCGCGAGGGCCTTGCAGAACCTGCGGCTACCCGAGCGTTTCCTGCGCTTGAAGGACGAGCAGCAGGCCGGCGCGCTGGTGGCGCTGCAGCAGGTGGACGAGGCGCAGAGGCAGGCCGTTCTCGACGAGTGGGCGGCACGTTGCCACAACAGCGCGGTACGCAACCCGGCCGGCTACCTGTTTGGCATCATCCAGAAGGCGATCCGCGGGGAGTTCAAGGCCTGGGCCGGAGAAAGTGCATCGGCACCGCCAGCGCCCCCGTCACCTGCGCCCTCGTCACCGCCGGCATCCCGTGCGGCTGACCCCGAGGTCGCACGAGCCTACCTGGCTCAGCTCCGAGAAGCCTTGCGTGATCGCTGATGTTGACTATCCCCAGGGGATAGCTGGAACAGACATCTTTCCGCCGCGCTCGATTGTCGCCCGCCGAATGACAGGCGAAACTGTCGCCTGTGAATCAGACGAGGACAGCCACGCACGAGCCCGGCCGACGATCGACATGACGACTTCCCCCGCCACAAACGCACTGCAACCACTACAGCAAGACGTTCAGCGCTTGCTGGGCAGATGCCTGTTGCGCCTTCAACAATACGAGCGCCTCATGAAAGCCATCGTGGCCCACCACGAGATTTCAGGCCCGGCGCATTCGCTGGAGGCCATTCGCGCAGCGCGGATTGAAGATGCCGCGACCAAGACCCTGGGCACGTTGGTCGGACAACTGTTTGGTTCGTATGTCGTCACCGATGGAAATGGCGGCGAGGAACGCGACGACGATCTTCCCGGCGACGTGATTTCCTTTCGCACGCGCGTGCAACTGAGCCTGTCTGCGCAGGACTACGCCAACACCCAGGCCGACCTCAAAGACCTGGTATCGCTGCGCAACACCCTGGTGCACCACTTCATCGATCAGCACGATCTATGGACCGTGGACGGGTGCCGCGTTGCACAGGACGAACTCGGTTCCGCCTACACGCGCATCGATCAACACTTCGAGCAGCTGCGCGGCTGGGCCGAGCACATGGATCAGGCGCGGCGCCTGGCAGCGGAGTTCGTCCAGTCGGATGTGTTCCACGACCTGGTGGTCAATGGCATCGCGCCGGACGGCACGGTGGACTGGCCGGCCGCCGGCATCGTCCGCGCGCTGGGCGAGGCCGCCGCGCAGTTGGCCGTCGAGGGCTGGACACCCATCGCCGCCGCTGGCCGCTGGATCGCGGACCGGCATCCCGAGCAGCTTCCAGCCAAGTACGGCTGCAGCAGTTGGCGGCAGGTGGTGCATGAGTGCCGCCTGTTCGAGCTTCGCTACCGTGAGGTGGAGGGGCAACGGGCCGCCTGGTACAGACCTCGCGAAGCATAGCCCCGCAACGCGGTCTCACCTCCGCGCGAGCCGCGAACACATCCGCCGAGCTATCCCCAGGGGATAGCCGGCACACACAGCCTTCCGCGCGGAACAAACCGGGCGCGCATGGGCTGCGGTTTGTTGACTGACAGCCTTCCGGCCGATGCCGATGCTGGCGACTCGCCAATTCACCGCGAGTCGCTCCCATGGCCAACGAACGCACAGAACCCCTGCAACTGAATCTCGGATCGCTGCGCAGCGCGATGTCGCTGACGCTGCACACGCACCACGCTTCGCGCATCTGGCACGGCCGCGCGCCGACCGAGGGGCGCCCAGGCATCATCGGTCTCAACGGCTTCATCGGCGCCATGAACAAGATGAAGCGCGGCGCCGAGCAGGACGACCCGTACTCGGACTGGTGGATGTTGCGGATCGAGGACAAGCTCGCCGACACCAAGACCCGTCTGCAGACCCTGCGCGACCAGGTGGATCAGGCCTTGGCCGACGTGCCAGCGGCGCTGTCGCTGGGCGAGAACATGAACGTGCAGCCGGTGAAGCTGCCGCTGTTCGTGAACGCCCAGCTCGGCTTCATGGCGGTGTATCTGCTGGCCGACTACGACGACCTGGCACGCAAACTCATCCTGGCGCACCACACGGCGCTGATCGACCGCAGCACCTTGGAGCGCTGGCTCAATGATGGTGCGCACGCGCTGCGCAGCCTGTTCTCGCTGGCCCAGCAGTACCGCTACTCGGGCACGACGCGCGACGACTTCGCGGCGAAGAACGCGGCGGCGCGAGCGGCGCTGGAGAAGTTCGGCGAGTTGCCGCAGGACGTGCTGGAAGGCACGCGCCGCTCGCGCTTCGCGCCACCCATCGCGCGGCGGACGAACAAGCCCGGCACGCCGCCTGCTGCGCCTGCCATCGTGCCCGATGCGCAGGCTCCCACGGGTGGCGCAGCCGATGGTGCGGCGGGCGATGAGGGTGCTGGCGCATGACAGCATCGCCCCCTATCAGCCACTCCACGCGCTTCGTGGCGCTGGAACAGGCGGACTTCCAGCGGCTGGAACACGCAGGCTACCTAAAAGGCCTTTTACAGCCTTTTAAGGGTAAGGGGAGTCTGGAGACCTGGGCCAGCCAGTGCGCAGCGCTGCGCGACGACGTGATTGGCCTGGCGCAGCGGCGCGTGCTGCCCCAGGCGCGCGCCTATCCATTCAGTCTGCTCGACGTGCAACTGGCCCAGCAGGCCACTGGCGCAGGGACGACCTTCCTGCGCTGGCGCAACCTCGACCGTTCCTCCATGGGCGTGGCGTTGTGGGAGGCCCTGCTGGCCAACCCCGCGACGCCGGCCTCGCTGATCGACGAGCTGTACGCGATCGAACTGCAGCGCATCGTGCTGAACATGCAGATCAGCCTGACCCACAGCATCGCTCGCCAAGCCCTGGAATGCGCCAACAAGGCCGCGCAGGCCGAAGCGGCTTACCTGCGGCGCGTCCACGGGCATACCGCGTCCGTTCCACCCACCACCAAGGAGTCACCATGAGCACGCACTTCGTCGGCGAGGGCAACATCGGTTCTGCGCCGGACTACCGCGAATTTCCGAACGGCAACGACGAGCCACGCCGGCTGCTTCGCCTGAACGTCTACTTCGACAACCCGATCCCGAAGAAGGACGGCGAGTACGAAGATCGCGGCGGCTTCTGGGCGCCCGTGGAGCTGTGGCACCGCGACGCCGAGCACTGGAAGACGCTGTACCAGAAAGGCATGCGGGTGCTGGTCGAGGGCCGCACCGTGCGCGACGAATGGGAGGACGCCGACGAGAACGAGCGCGTGACGTTCAAGGTCGAGGCGCGGCGCGTGGGCATCCTGCCGTACCGCATCGAGTCGGTGGCGCTCAGCGCCAAGCCCGCCGGCGGACAGTAATTCGCCCATCGCCGTTCCCCCGAGGGCGGCTGTAGCAACCGTCATACGCCCGCGATGCACCAGCGAGCTATCCCCAGGGGATAGCTCCAAGGTCGTCCACAGAGTTCCAGCCGCCCTCCAGAAACGACGCTCTTGCTGTGCCAGCTCCTGCGGTCTATGCGCACCGCTGCGGCAACGGACCGCCTGCCGATCACAAAGCGGTGTCTGCATCAATCGGCTTCCTTGCTGCCGGCATCTCCTGGCCCCGCCAAGCTGACGCCCATCCGATGAACCGCACATTTCCAAGGAGGCTTCATGCGCGTGTTCCTGTGCGAGAAGCCGTCCCAGGGCAAGGACATCGCCCGTGTGCTGGGTGCCGGTCTACGCGGCAACGGCTGCTACAGCGGCGCCGGTGTCGTCGTGACCTGGTGCATCGGTCATCTGGTGGAGGCGGTTCCACCCGAAGGCTACGGCGAGCAATACAAGCGCTGGGCCATCGAGCAACTGCCCATTCTTCCTGAGCGTTGGCGTGTCGAGCCCAAGGCGGCGACCGCAGCGCAATTCAAGGTCGTGCAGCAGCTCGTCGCCAAGGCGGGCGAGCTGGTGATTGCGACCGACGCCGACCGCGAGGGCGAGATGATCGCCCGCGAGATCATCGAGCTATGCGGCTACCGCGGGCCGATTCAGCGTCTGTGGCTGTCGGCGCTCAACGATGCGTCCATCCGCAAGGCACTGGGCGCGCTCAAGCCCTCGGCGGAGACGCTGCCGCTGTATTTCTCCGCACTCGCCCGATCGCGCGCCGACTGGCTGATCGGAATGAACCTGAGCCGCTTGTTCACACTGCTGGGGCGCCAGGCCGGCTATACCGGCGTGCTGTCGGTGGGGCGCGTGCAGACGCCGACGCTGAAGTTGGTCGTCGATCGTGATCGCGAGATCGCGCGATTCGTCTGCGTACCGTTCTGGGCCATCGAGGTTGCGCTTTCGCATGCAGGCCAGTCCTTCGTCGCAAGCTGGACGCCGCCGCAAGGCAGCACCGACGATGCGGGCCGCTGCCTGCAACAGCCGGTGGCGCAGCAGGCCGCCGAGCGCCTGCGCACGGCCGGCTCCGCCCAGGTGCTGTCGGTAGAAACCGAGCGCGTTCGCGAAGGGCCGCCGCTGCCGTTCGACCTGGGCACGCTGCAGGAGGTGTGCTCCAAGCAGTTGGGCCTCGACGTGCAGGAGACGCTGGACATTGCCCAGGCGCTGTACGAGACGCACAAGGCGACAACGTATCCGCGCTCGGATTCGGGCTACCTGCCCGAGAGCATGCTGGCCGAGGTACCGACCGTACTCGACAGCCTGGTCAAGACCGACCCCAGCCTGCGGCCGCTGATCGAGCGCCTGGATCGCCAACAGCGCTCGCGTGCATGGAACGACGGCAAGGTGTCGGCTCACCACGGCATCATCCCGACGCTGGAGCCCGCCAACCTGTCGGCCATGAACGAGAAGGAACTGGCCGTCTACCGGCTGATCCGCGCTCATTACCTCGCGCAGTTCCTCCCGCACCATGAGTTCGACCGGACGGTAGCGCAGTTCTCGTGCGGCAGTCAGTCGCTGGCAGCCGTGGGCAAGCAGATTGCCGTCATCGGCTGGCGTGAGGTGCTGGCGACGCCGGGGCCGGACGATGCCGATGGCGAGGATGCGCAGCGCAGCCAGGTGCTGCCCGCCCTGCATGCGGGCCTGTCCTGCCCGGTCGGAAAGGTGGATCTCAAGGCGCTGAAGACGCTGCCGCCCAAACCCTACACGCAGGGCGAGCTGATCAAGGCCATGAAGACCGTCGCCAAGTTCGTGACCGACCCGCGCCTGAAACAGAAGCTGCGAGATACCACCGGCATCGGCACCGAGGCGACACGCGCCAACATCATCAACGGTCTGATCGGTCGCGGCTACCTGGTCAAGAAAGGCCGCGCCGTCCGCGCTTCCGACGCGGCATTCACGCTCATCGATGCGGTGCCCTCGGCCATCGCCGACCCCGGCACCACGGCGGTGTGGGAGCAGGCGCTCGACATGATCGAGGCCGGCCAGATGGCGCTGGACACCTTCATCGAGAAGCAGTCCGTGTGGGTCGGCCAGCTCGTGCAGCAGTACCGCGGCGCAACGCTCTCGCTCAAGCTGCCGCCGGCGCCGGCCTGCCCGCAGTGCGGCGCACCGATGCAGCAGCGCACGGGCAAGAGCGGCGCGTTCTGGTCCTGCTCGCGCTACCCGGACTGCATGGGTACGTTGCCGATCGAGTCCCCGACGGGCCGGCGCAGCGCACCGCGCAAGCGGCGCGCTGCCTCCAAGGCGTCCTGATCCTCGCTTCCCCCTGCCGCGCCGGCCCTTCACTGGCGGCGAGGCAAACGTCCCGCACCGCGCGGGACTCCAAAGCGCGCGTCTCCTTCTGCAACGGTGTGCGCGCCCCGTCTGCCCGCCATCGGGCGACGGGGCGAGAAGGTCATTGCTCCCACGAATCGCGCCCGCCGCCATTCCCTTGATCGGTGTGCCTTGCCTCGGTCATGAGGGGCTTCCTGACGCCTTGCCGCCGCGCGAGCCGTGAGGAGGCCCCTTGGGCCGAGGGTATTCCGTGCCGGTGCCCGCCGGCGGAACAACGGGCTCCCTTTGTGTGTGGATGCACGCCAGAGGATTCCGGCCCCAGCCACGAAACGGGCCGGGTGCGATTGCTGACGCAGCGAACGGCTTTGACGACGGCCCGCGCTGACGCAGCCCACAGGTGGTTTTCCTTCCTCTCCAGCCGAAGGCCCGCGTGGCCTTCGGCGCCCTGGTCCTTGCCTTGTCCCGTGAGCGGGCCTGCCCTAAAGCGGGCCGTCCGCGATTCGGTTTTCCCTGCGACGGCAGCCATGCTTCGCGCCCATCCTCACGCCATGCGTTGCTGACAGTCGTCAGCGGCATGCCCTGGCAGTCCCGGTCTTCAAGACTGCAACGCGGTTCGCCGCGTTGACCGATCCAGTCCGCTTCGCATCGCCCACCGCGGACGCTCGCCGGCCTGGCGACGATGCACTTTTCTCAACCACCCGAGGGGAACTCCATCCTCTACGGGATGCGTGCTCCTCGACCCACCAAGGAGCACGGCATGTCTGAACCTTCTGCATCCTCCTCTGCAACCGCAGTGCGCAGTGGTGCGCTGGCGCTGGCCTGGACCGGCAAGCGTTTGCCGCTACAGGTGCTGCGCAGCGCGGCCGGCCACTACATCGGCACGCAAGACGACGAAGGCCCGGTATCGCGGGAGTCCGTCGAGTATTTCCCAAACCACCTCGCAGCACAGCGCGCCCTGGATACCCATGCCTGGACACAGCGCGCTCACCCCTGATTCCCACCCTTCAAGGAGTTCTCTCATGAATCTGTCTTTACCCGAAGACGTGCTCGATCAGATGGCGCTGGAACAGGCGCACTTCGACGCTGCACCGCAGGCCTTCTTCGAGGCCTGGAAGCGCGGCGCGCAGATCGCCAGCCACGAGTGGTTCGGCGACGGCACACGCGAAGGTCTGCAGCGTGCCACCACCAAGTGGGACCTGCGGCCCAACATGCTGATGCTCAACGACGCCCTGGGCGTGCTGAGCAGCGGTCAACGCATGTTCCTGTCCGCGATGGTGAGCTTCTACAACTCCCGCGAGGGCGGCGCGATGCTCAAGCGTTGCGGCTTCGAGGGGCTGTCCGACTTCGGCGGCCTCGATCTGGAACGGCGCCAGGTCATCGCTGACCTCACGCTGCACTACAACGGCTGGTGAGCCGCGCCTGGCAACCCACCGTCTTTTCATCCCACCCCACGAGGGACATGCGTCCCCGTTCGGGGCCATGTCCCTCCTTCTTTTCGCAGGAGCGGCCATGTCCCGAATCATGATCTTCCACTGATCTGCACCGCCCGCCACCAGGGCGGCCCGACGCCGCGGCCGGCTGACCGGCTGCCACTTCATCCACTCGCTGGGGTTCAATCCCCGGCAGGGGATTGCCTCGGCCATCCTCTGCTGGAGGAATCCCATGTCCCATTCCAACAATCCCTTCGTCCGCGGCTACGGTGGCCTGTCCGTGCAGCGGCTGCTCGCCATTTCCTGCGACGACGACTGCCCGCTGAGCTATCTGCCGCTGCACGTCTCGCAGTCGCACCTGCCGGACAGCCAGGTGGAGCGCCATGCCTGCGTCTTCTGCGACGACTTCGCGCTGATCACGGAAGGCCAGAACGTGCCGCCCGAACTGGACGCGCAGTGTCCCAGCCACGGCATCGCCCGAAACCTCGTCTACGCCGTCATGGCCGAAGAAGCCGGCAAGCCGCTGCACGTCGGCGACACCTACTCCGAGGAAGCCGCGCGCGAGGTGGTACGCCGCCTGCGCTTCGAGACCGGGTTCTACAGCCGTGCCTGGGAAATCAGTTCGGCGCACATCACCGAGGAGGCCGGCCGCTTCCTCGCCGAACTGGCGGACATCGCCACGCCGAGCGGTTTTCTGTTCGTCGCCTTCCGCATTCCCTACAGCCCGGCGGTCGGCTTGAAGCTGATCGCCACGCCCTGGACGGATGCGAACCTGCAGCATGTCGAGGGCATCACCGCCGAAGAGCTGCGGCAGGAGCACCGGGCCAAGGGCGTGCCGGAGTCCCTCGTGGAAGTGTTGCACCTGGCTGCGCACGCCGACGTTCGCATGTTGGTGTTCGATGCCGACGCGCCCGTGCTGGACGGGCTGACGCTCTACGACGACGAGTAACCCCCTCCTGAGCCCCCCTGCGGGGCTCTTCTTTTTCGCGCAACGCGGTGGCGGCGCGTTGCCGATTCCCGGCGGACGGCCGTCGCCATGTGCCGCACGCTGGCCGCATGTTTGCTGGCGTTGCCGGCAGCATGCCCAGGCAGTCGAGACCTTCAAGACTGCGGCACGGTTCGCCGTGCTGGTTGTTTCGTTCTCCGGGCGCACCCGCGTCCATCCACCTCACCCTCAAGGGACAGACCTCCCTTGCGGGCGGGAGTCCCTTGGTTGCCACAAGGAGTCTCCCCATGGATACCCAAGCCATCCGTGCACAGATGCCGACGCTTGTCGTCGGTCATGTGCCTTCCAACGTTCGTTCGTTCAAGTTCAACATCTTCGACGGCCAGCCCAAGGTTTCGACGCTGGGCTTTCACATCGACCCGAAGCCCTTTGAGGGCAAGGTCATCGCCACCACCGACGAGGCCATCGTCGTCAAGACGGGACGGGCCGAGTTCGCGGTGCTCGATCGCACGCTCGTGACCGAAGTGCCCGACGAGGGCGCCAAGGTGCAGGTCGAACCGTATGTCAGACGCCGCTTCGACGGTCAGCGGGCGGACACGCCCGAGGAGCAGACCGAGTTCACCGCCGACGGCCAGCCCTACACGGTGAAGCGGTTCGTGCTCGGGTCCGCACCAGCGAAGCTGCCGATTCCCGAGGCGCGCTGCCCCGAGCTGCAGGAGCTGGTCGACCAACTTGAGCAGTTGCCCGCTCCCGATGGTTTCCGGCGCATCACCCACATGCTGGTGGATGCCGGTGCGCGGGACATCACCTGGGTCGATCCGCTGCCCGCCGACATCATCCGCACGCCGCCGGCCATCGGCTTCACCGTCGCCACGACGAAGTTCCAGGGTCGCGTCACCGTGCTGTATGAGCGTGGCCTCGACCTCTACGCGGTGGAGCTGCGCCGCGACGGCGAGCTGATCGAACGGGTCGATGAGGTGTTCTTCGACAGCCTCGGCGAGACGCTGGAACGGCTGATCGACGACGGGAGCTGGAGGCGCATCCGCGTGCAGTGCCTGTCGGGCCGCAAGGCTGTCCGGCACTGACCTCCCAGCAGCTTCCCGCCCTCGCGGCGGGAAGCCTCTCTTCCTGCCTTCCTGGAGATCCCACCCATGACTGTTCGATTCAAAGGCACGGAGCTGCGGCCCGTGCTCGCCGAAGCGGTGGCGAATCAATGCCGCATCATCCTGGTCAAGGATCAGGGCGTGTACTTCCTGGCCGAGCGCGGCGAGCGCCGACCCGATGGTCGCCTGAAGACCATCGCCTATACCGCCGGCTGCAACCCGGATGTCGATGCGTTCGATGACTGGTGGGAGCTGGCGCGCGCCGAGTTCGGTGGCGACGACTTCGGCGAGTTCTTCGATCCGCAGGAGGGCGTGTTTGCGCGCATCCTGCACAGCGAGGACGACCTCGACGTGTCCGCCACCGCGACACACCTGTCGCTGCAGGCGGTTCCTTCCACGCCCAGCGGTAACTGACCGCCCATCCCTGGCCCCCGCTCCGGGGCCTCTTTCTTCCCGGCAATGCGGACAGCCGCGAGTGCCGATTGCCGCTCGCCTGCGCGCCGTCCCGGCGCCACGCTTCCGGCCATGTTCCGCTGACGTCCGTCAGCGACATGCCCAGGCAGCCACGATCTTCAAGGCTGCGACGCGGTTCCGACCGCGTTGATCACTCCAGTTCGCACCGGCATCCATGCGCGAACGGCCATCGGTTCTCGATGGCGATGCCACCAAGCTGTTCCATCAACCCACGCGGGGGGTTCACACCTTCCCCGCCTTGGGTCGGGTGTGTCTCCGCGTCTTTGTTCTTCAGGAGATTCACCATGACCACTTCCACCGAAAAGTCCTACTTCGATCTGCACATCACCGGCCTCGGGTACCTCAATCGCATCCGCGAAGTGAAGCCCAAGAAAGGCGATGCGTTCCTGGCCTGCGATATCGCAGCGCTCAATGGTCCCAGCGATGACGTCTCGTATGTGCGTTTCGACACGCGCGTATCGGGATCGGAGGCGCAGCACCTGGTGCGCCGCTGCATTCAGGCGGTCGACGCCGAGAAGAAGGTGATGATCGGCTTCCGCCTGGGCGACCTGTGGACCGACACCTTCACCTACTCCAAGGGCAAGCGTGCCGGCGAACAGGGGGTGAGCCTCAAGGCCCGCCTGCTGTTCGTCAGTTGGATCAAGGTCGACGGCAAGTTCGTCTACAAGGCCGAACCCAAGCCGACCGAGACCGATGAGCGCGACCCGGAAGTCCCTGTGACGTCCGACGCGCCCGCCGCGCAGCAAGCCTCGGCACCGGAGCCTTCCAGGCCCGTCGCCGATGCTGCCGACGACGCTGCCGATGCCCCCGCATTGGCCGTTGCCGAGTCGTTCTGATCCGCAAGGCCCCATCCCCGGGGCCTTGTCTTCTCTTCGTCCGCAGGAGACCTTCATGATCACCATTCCCGGCCAACTGGCCATCAAGACCATCCACGGCAGGAACGGCGACTTCAACGTCGGCCGCCTGGCGACCTCGATCGGCGAGTTCGTCGTGAAGAACGCCGAACTCGATCAGTACCGCGAGGGCAAGTACGACGGTGATTTCGTCATCGTCGAGATTCGCCCCTCCACGTACAACGCCAACGGCCGCATGGTCATCGAGATCCGCGCCCATCTGGGCGGGATGACGCTGTCCAACATCGACGCCCTGAGCCGCGACGAAGCCCGCCGGCTGAGTCCGCAGGAAGTCGATCCGATCGACGAGGAAGCGCAGACGCCCGCGCCGGCATCGCCCCCGGCCAAGCCGAAGGCGAAGTCGCGCAGTCCGCGTGATCCCCTGGTCGATACCACGCCGTTCGGCAGCGAACCGGCTCCCGTGTCCGCTGCGGCCTCGGCCGAGGCAGACGACGCGGCGCTGTTCGGTGCCTTGTGGCCCCTGGGCGAGACCGTGAAGCTCGATGCGACCGTGGATCGTCGTGTGCTGCGTCAGCAGCGCGACCGCCTCGACAAGCTCGGCTACGAGTTCGCTCCGTTGTCCCAGGACTGGCACCTCAAAGCTGCCTGATCCATCCGCCGCCTTGCGCGGCATTCCGCCACCCGCCGGGGTTCTCCCCCGACGGGGAGGGCTCTGGCCTTTTCTTCAAGGAGACCCTCATGGGCTGGACCTTCGTTCGTCAGACGCGTGATCAGTTGATCCGCGAGCTGCTCGCTCCGCAGGCGTCCGAACGCGCCTGCTGCGAAATCATCGACCACACGCTGGACGGCGACGTTCTGTGGACCGTGGTTCGCGTCACCGCCAAGCAGGCGGGCGTCATGGGCCTCGCGGCCGGTGAGTCCGTCTGCTACATCGGCTGCCATCTGCTGGAAAGCTCGGGCGGCGATTGGGGCTACAAGTCCCTCGATGAGTCCGTGCATCCGTACTACTACTCGTGCCCGCTGCGCTATCTCGACATGGCGCCGGTGCAAAGCTCCGAGTGGCGCGAGCGGGTTCACCGCTTCCACGCGGGGCGCGCTGTCTAGCGGCACGCATCTTCCTTCACCCAACCGGGGCGAGCACGGCCCCGCGGGCTGTGGTTGCTCCTTCATTTCCAAGAGGACATCACCATGCCTGCACCTTCTTCCGCGAAACCGCTGTACCGCATCGACGAATGTCCCGACCTCATGGCCGACGGTTGCGTCGGTGACGAGCAGGGCAATCTCGTCTTTCTCTCGATCTGGGCGCGCGACACCGCCGTTCAGGAGTTCCTTGCCCGCCTGACCCTCGGCCGGGATGAACAGGGGCTCGACCAGTTCCACGTCATCACCGAGCAGGGCGCATCCATCCCGGTCTTCGTCGGCAATGTCGAAAACCTGGAAAAGCGCATCACCCGCGCCTATCGGCGAACGCTGTTCGGTTCGCTGACGAATGTGTGGCTGTTCGATCGTCGCTGCGTGAAGCCAGACAAGGCCAACGCCAGCGCGCTGGCGCTTCTGCCCAGGGATTCCGCTCACCGGCTCGACCGGCTGTGGACGCTGGTGCAGGACACCTGCCCGCTGCCACTGCTCGACCACTGGCGCGACACCGTGCTGGAGCTGTTGCAGACACGGCGGATGCTGACCGGTCTTCCTTTGGCCCTCGGGCCGCTGGAAGGCCATCGGCTGGCCCTCGATGTCCCGGCGCTGACGAAGGCGTTGGGCGAGCTGATCCGCAACGGCACCCTCGGCGCCACGCAGTACGAACTGGCCGCGAACGCACCGCTTCGGCGTGTGGCGTGAGCCATCCCCACGGGCATGCGCGCCGCGCGTGCCCGCCTTCCCTCATCCATCATCAGGAGAAATCCATGGCACTCATGTTTCCGCGCCTGGCGCGCAATTTCATTCGTAACGGCTACTTCCCCACTGACGAACCGACGCTGGAGCGGGCCTTGTCCGCGCTGGCGCCGTCTTCCGGCGCCATGTCCATCCTCGATCCCTGCGCCGGCGAAGGCGTGGCGATCGCCGAAGCCGCCCACGCCCTCGGGCGCGAGCAGGTCCAGGCCTTCGCCGTCGAGTACGACGCCGAGCGTGCCCGCCACGCACGGCAACTGGTCGATCGCTGCATCCACGGTGACCTGATGGACACGCTGATCTCGCGCCAGTCCTTCGGGCTGCTGTGGCTGAACCCGCCGTATGGCGACCTGAGCAAGGACGTGAACGGCAACATCGGCTATCAGGGCCAGGGCCGTGCGCGGCTGGAAAAGCTGTTCTATCAGCGTGCGCTGCCGCTGCTGCAGTACGGCGGCGTGCTGATCTTCATCGTGCCGTCCTACGTGCTCGACGCCGAGCTGGTCGGATGGCTGACGCGCCACTTCGCCGACCTGCGTATCTACCGTGCGGTGGAGACGCAGTTCAAGCAGGTGGTGATCTTCGGTCGCAGGATTCGTCAACGCGACCAGGCGTCGGAGTCGGTCAAAGCCGTGCGCGGTCTGCTGCTGCAGATCGGACAGGGCGACGCCGAAGCCGAGGAGCTGCCGCTGGAATGGCCGTTCCTGCCGTACACCGTCCCTGCCAGCCCGGTCGAGCCGGAGCACTTCTATCGCGTGACGATGGAGCCCGAGCAGTTCGCCGATGAAGTCGGCCGGCTGCAAGGGCTCTGGCCGGCGCTCGATACCCACCTGGGCGCCGCGCAGCAATCGCTGCGTCCGCCCGCGCGGGCCTTGTCGCACTGGCATCTCGCCCTGGCTCTGGCCGCAGGCGCGATCTCCGGCGTGGTGACGTCCAAGAGCGGGCGCGTGCTCGTCGTCAAAGGTGATACCCACAAGGAGAAGACCCTCCAGACGGAATACACCGAACGCGACGACGGCTCCGTGGCCGAGACGCGCATCCTCACCGACAAGTTCGTGCCGGTCATTCGTGCATGGGACTTGACGCTGGGCTCGCCCACGTGGGGCGAAGTGCTGACCATCCGCTGATCGCTGTTCCCTGACGGTTCGCCGTCGCCCTCATCCACCCACCGGGGTCACGTCGCCCCGATGGGGTGCCGTGACCCCTTCTTCCAGAAGGAGAAACCACCATGGCACTCGCAGTCCTCAACCTCGCGTCACAAGCACGCTTTTCGCCCGGGCAGGTGGTCATGACCGCCGGCGTCGACGAGCTGGTCCGACAGGGCCGGCTCAACCCCACGCCGTACCTGCGCCGCCATCTTCATGGCGAATGGGGCGACCTGAGCGACAGCGATCGGCGGCAGAACGACGCCGCGCTGAAGTCTGGCGAGGATCGTCTGTTCTCGTCCTACCAGGTCACGCGCGACCTGAAGCTCTGGATCATCACCGAATGGGATCGCAGCGTCACCACGCTGCTGTTGCCCAGCGAATACTGATCCGCATCCAGCGGCCTCGCGCCGCTTCTTTCTTCCCACCCAGGGGCATGTCACCGCCCCGTGGGGGAGGTGCATGCCCCCATTGCTTTGGAGCATCACCATGTCCCTCGATCTCGAAACCGTTCCCGAAACCGCTGTGCAGGGCGACCTGCTCGAAGCGGCCGCTTCACCCCTCACGCTCAGCCTGCAGGACTTCGTATCGGAGTTCGGCGACGAACTGCTCGACTCACTCAACCGCGCCAATCCTCCGGTCTACACCGGCCAGGTGCGGGTGCATCGGCAACTGATCCTCGCCGCGCTCAAGCGCAAGCTGTTCCCGGCGCAAGCCGATGTGGTCCACGCCGTCACCGAGCTGTTGGTCGATCGCGGCGAACGCGCCGCGGTCGTCAATGGCGAGATGGGCTGCGGCAAGACGACCGTCGGCATCGCCACGGCCGCCGTGCTCAACGCCGAAGGCTACCGCCGCACCCTGGTGCTCTCGCCACCCCACCTGGTGTACAAGTGGCGGCGCGAAATCCAGGAGACGGTGGCCGGCGCCAAGGTCTGGGTGCTCAATGGCCCGGACACGCTGGTCAAGCTGCTGAAACTGCGCGAGCAGTTGGGCGTGCCCGCTCAGGCCCAGGAGTTCTTCGTCCTGGGCCGCGTGCGGATGCGGATGGGGTTCCACTGGAAGCCTGTCTTCGGTCGGCGGCGCACGCCTCACGGTGACGTGGCAGCGTGCCCGGATTGCGGCCACATCATCACCGACCTCGACGGCGAGCCGATCAACCCGGTCGAGCTGGAAGCCGAGGAGTCCCGCCGCAAATGCAGCCACTGCCATGCACCGCTGTGGTCGTTGATCCGTCCCAGAGGCCTGTCCGCCAGCGACCAGTCCTCGACCGTGCTCAAGGCGCTGAAGCGTATTCCAACCATCGGGGAAGTCACCGCGCAGAAGCTGATGCAGAAGTTCGGCGACGCCTTCCTCGCGTCGATGCTCGGGGACAACATCCACGAGTTCATCAACCTGATGGATGGCAACGGCGAGCTGGTCTTCTCGGACCGGCAAGCCCATCGCATGGAACGTGCGATGGCCAACATGGAATTCGGCTTCGGTGAGGGCGGCTACCAGCCGTCCGAGTTCATCAAGAGGCAGCTTCCCCAAGGCACGTTCGACCTGCTCATCGCCGACGAGGCGCACGAGTACAAGAACGGCGGCTCCGCCCAGGGCCAAGCCATGGGGGTGTTGGCGGCCAAGGCGCGCAAGACGCTGCTGCTCACCGGCACGCTGATGGGCGGCTACGGCGACGACCTATTCCACCTGCTGTTCCGAGCCCTGCCGGGGCGGATGATCGAAGACGGCTACCGGCCGACGAAGAGCGGCAGCATGACGTCGGCCGCGATGGCGTTCATGCGCGATCACGGTGTCTTGAAGGACATCTATTCCGAGAGCACTGGCACGGCGCACAAGACGGCCAAGGGCACCAAGGTATCGGTGCGCACGGTCAAGGCGCCGGGCTTCGGTCCGAAGGGCGTGCTGCGGTGCGTCCTGCCGTTCACGGTCTTCCTCAAGTTGAAGGACATCGGTGGCAACGTGCTGCCGCCCTACGACGAGGAGTTCCGCGAAGTCGCGATGGACACGGCGCAGGCCGCGGCCTACCGCGATCTGGCGGGTCGGCTGACCCAGGAGCTGAAGCAGGCTCTGGCGAAGCGCGACACGACGCTGCTCGGTGTGGTCCTCAACGTGCTGCTGGCCTGGCCGGACTGCTGCTTCCGGTCGGAAACGGTGGTGCATCCGCGCACGCGCAACACCTTGGCGTTCGTACCGGCTCAGTTCAACGAGCTGGAGGTGATGCCCAAGGAGCGCGAGCTGATCGAGATCTGCAAGCAAGAGAAGGCGGAAGGTCGCAAGACCCTGGTCTATTCGGTCTACACCGGCACGCGCGATACCACGTCGCGTTTGAAGGTGCTGCTGGAGCAGGAAGGCTTCAAGGTTGCGGTACTGCGCGCGAGCGTGGATGCCTCCCGCCGCGAGGACTGGATCGCCGAGCAGTTGGACCGTGGTATCGACGTGCTCATCACCAATCCCGAGCTGGTGAAAACCGGCCTGGACCTGCTGGAGTTCCCGACCATCGTGTTCCTCCAGTCCGGCTACAACGTGTATTCGCTGCAGCAGGCCGCCCGGCGCTCATGGCGCATCGGCCAGAAGCAGCCGGTGCGCGTGATCTACCTGGGCTATGCCAACTCCTCGCAGATGACCTGCCTGGGGTTGATGGCCAGGAAGATCATGGTCTCGCAAAGCACGTCGGGAGACGTACCCGAGTCGGGCCTGGATGTTCTGAACCAGGATGGTGATTCCGTCGAGGTCGCACTGGCCCGGCAGCTTGTCACGGTCTGATCCATGTGCCCATGCCGGTGGCCCCTCGGGGTCGCCGGCTTCTTTCCACGGCCCTTCGGGGCCGTTTTTCTTGGGCGTATGACAGTCCATGGCGCTGCCCAGCCATGTATTCGGGCGGGCGTCAGTGCGTTTTGTTTGCTGCCCGCAGGCCAAGCGGCGGCGATGGTGAGCGCTCCGTGTTCCAGGAAGCGCCCTCCATGCAACCGTCCATCCGCGCTGTTCACCGCCTGGCCCTCGCCGCTGGCTTGCTTGCCGGCAGCCTGTTGGCCGCCGGCTGCGCCACGACCGCCGCGCCGTCTGCGCCAGCGGTGCCGGCCGCATCGCCGACCGCCGTCGCGCCGGAGCCGGGTTTCGTTCCGGTGGCCCGCTACGGCCGCTACACCCTGGTCGAGCTGGTGCCGGAACCTGCGCAGCGTGATCTCTTGCAGCAGGCGGTGGAAGTCTCGATTCCGCCCATGCTTGATGCCAGCGTGGGCGATGCCATGCGCCATGTGCTCCTGCGCTCGGGCTACCGGCTCTGCGATGCGCCCGAGGCCGCCGCGCTCTACGCGCTGCCGCTGCCCGCCGCACACCTGCGCCTGGGTCCGCTGATGCTGCGCGATGCCTTGCTGACCCTTGCCGGCCCCGTCTGGGAGCTGTCCGTCGATGACTTGACCCGCCAGGTCTGCTTCAGCCGGCACGGTGCTTCCACCTTCCTTTCCGCCAACCCGCCCGGCACCGCCACGCCCGCGCCGGACGCCGACCGGCCCGAGGAGATGCAGCCATGACCTTTCTCCACGCGCCATCCGAGCGCAATTCCCGCACGCGTTGGCTCAATGTCGCCGCGGCCTTCTGGCTGCTGCTCATCAGTGCCGTGGCACTCATCAACAGCGTCGGCCTGTCGCGGCTCGCCGAACAGACCCAGAGCAGCGCACAGGATGCGCAGGTCAATGCGCCGGGCCTGCGCGTGGCCGATCTCGAACAACAGGCCGATGCGGACAAGCGCCGGCCGGCGCCGATCAGCCAGGCCGAATTCGCCAATGCGCGGCAGGCGCTGGACGAACGGATGACGCGCCTCGAAGAGGCCGAGGAGGCGAGGGCCCTGGCCATCGACCTGCAGACGCTGCAGGCGCGCGTGAACGGAATCGAAACCCGCCTGGAGAAGACCCGGCAGGTGGCATCCGCCGCTCGCCCGCGCGCTCCGGTTGCGACGAAGCCCAAGGTGCCGGAGCCGCCGTTCCGGGTGCTCGGCGTGGAGCTGCGGGGAGGCGAGCGCTTTCTGTCGATCACCTCCACCGCCGCGGCCTCGCTCGCGGGTGCCCGGCTGCTACGCGAGGGCGATGCCGAGGGCGGCTGGCAACTGCAGTCCATCGAGGCGCAGGCGGGCGTGTTCCAGGTGAACGGCCAGACGCAGCGCGTTGCGGTGCCGTAGGAGGTCGCCATGAACCTGCGGTCGTTGCTCGCTGCCGTCGTCCTGTTCGCCGCTTTCGGCGCATCCGCCCAGCCGGCCCCGGTGACGCACTCGCGCATGGTGCCCGCCCAGGTGCAGCCGGGCGCTGATGCCGCGCTCGACGAGAGGCTGGCGCGGGCGTGGGGGCTTCGCTCCGAGGAGTGGGCACGTTACCGGCAACTGATGCAGGGGCCGCTCGGGGTCTATTCGCCCCAGCTCGATCCGCTCACGGCGCTGGGCATCGAGGCCCGCAGCGAGGAGGAGCGCAGGCGCTACGCGGAGTTGCAGGTGCAGGCCGAGGCCCGGCGCGTCGGCAAGACGCTGGCCTACCAGCGGGCCTACGACGCGGCGTGGCAGCGCCTGTTTCCCGGCCAGCCGCGCGTGAGCCTGCCCGGCGCCAAGGCGCAGGGTGCCGGCAACACCGGCTCGGGGCGCCTGGCCGTGTTCGTCAAGGCCGAGTGCGCACCGTGCGCGCAGCGCGTGCAGCAGTTGCAGGCGGCCGGCACGGCCTTCGACCTCTACATGGTCGGCAGCCGTCAGGACGACGCGCGCATCCGGCAGTGGGCCACCCAGGCGGGCATCGACCCGGCCAGGGTGCGCGCCCGCACCATCACGCTCAACCACGATGCGGGGCGCTGGCTGTCGCTCGGCCTGCCCGGCGATCTGCCGGCCGTGGTGCGCGAGGTGAACGGTCAATGGCAGCGGCAATAGGTACTCCGGGCCAGGAGCGTCGGCCATCCCGCGTCGCCATCCGCTGCGCCAGCGCCGTGCTGCTGCTCGCCACCGGCGGCTGGGCGTTGGCCGCCCTGGCGCGGGAAGTGCCGCCGCCGGCCTATCAACTGGCGGCGCATCGCGCAGCCGTGCCGGCGGCGGTGCTGTACGCGGTGGCCCTGCAGGAGAGCGGCGCCATGCTGCGCGGGCGCCTGATCCCCTGGCCGTGGACGCTCAACGTCGCCGGCTCGCCACAGCGCTACGCCACCCGCGCCGAGGCCTGCGCGGGGCTGCACCGTGCGCTCGCCCACACGCCGGCCAATCGCATCGACGCCGGCCTCGGCCAGGTCAATCTCGGCTACCACACGCATCGCTACACGCAGCCCTGCGAGCTGCTGGACCCATACCGCAACCTCGCCATCGCTGCGGAAATCCTGCGCGAACAGCACACGCCGGGCGAGGACTGGCTGCTTGCCATCGGCCGCTACCACCGGCCCGCCGGCGGGGTGCCCGCGGCGCGCTACCGGCGCAGTGTGCATCGGCACCTGACCCGCGTGCTCGACCCCGGCGTTCCCGTTCCAACCCTTCAGGCCACCACGCCATGAACCACATCGTCCTCATCGCCGCCATCGGGCTGCTGTGCACGACCACCGTCTTCGCCCAGACCGTCTCCGCGCCGCTGATCGTCGTCGAAGACCGCGGCGGCGACTCCGCGCTGCCGTACTACCGGCCGCTGAATCCCCAGCCGGATCAGGCCACGCCGCCGGCCCCGATGCCGACCCCTCGCGTGGGCACCGCGGCCGACGCCGAAGCCGCCATGCTGCCGGTGCGCTCGACGCAACTGTCGCCGGGCGAGGTGCAGCGCCGCGTCATCCGGGCGCCGGGCCTCACGGCGCTATTCCTGATCGGCGACGACGAGCGTTCGCGCGCCTGGCTGCGGCAGCGGCAGGCCGCGCTGCGCGAGCTGGGGGCCGTGGGCCTGGTGGTCAACGTCGAGTCGATGACCGCGCTGACGGCGCTGCGTAGGCTGGCGCCCGGCCTGATCCTGTCGCCGGCCTCCGGCGACGACCTGGCCCAGCGCCTGGGCCTGCGCCACTACCCGGTGCTTATCACGTCCACCGGCATCGAGCAGTAGGTGCGCAAATGGCCCAACCGCATGCGGTCGAGGTTCTGCTGCGGCCAGCGGTGGAGCTTCATACCGTGGCGGTCTGCACCGGCGCCGCGATTCTGTGCCTGGTGGCACCGTGGTCGCTCGCGCTGAATCCGCTGCTCGGCCTGGGCTCGGCGCTGGCCTTCCTGACCTTCGGCGCGATTCGCCTGCGCGATGCCTGGGCGATCCTGCGCTATCGCCGCAACATCCGCCGCTTGCCGCGCTACGTGATGACCAGCCGCGACGTGCCGGTGAGTCAGCAACGGCTGTTCGTCGGCCGGGGCTTTCGCTGGGAGCAGCGACACACGCATCGGCTGATGCAGACCTACCGGCCGGAGTTCCGCCGCTATGTCGAGCCGACGGCGATCTACCGGGCCGCCCGGCGGCTGGAGGAGCGGCTTGAGTTCGCGCCGTTTCCCGTCTCGACGCTGGCGCGCGCGCTGGCCTGGGACAGCCCGCTCAACCCGGCGCGGCCGCTGCCGCCGGTCGGCGGACTGCCGCGCCTGCATGGCATCGAGCCGCACGAGGTCGACGTCACGCTGCCGCTGGGCGAGCGGGTCGGCCACACCCTGGTGCTGGGCACCACGCGCGTGGGCAAGACGCGGCTGGCCGAGCTGTTCATCACCCAGGACATCCGCCGCAAGGTCCGCGGCGAGCACGAGGTGGTGATCGTCTTCGACCCCAAGGGCGATGCGGACCTGTTGAAGCGCATGTACGTCGAGGCCAAGCGCGCCGGGCGCGAAGGCGAGTTCTACGTCTTCCATCTGGGCTGGCCGGACATCTCGGCGCGCTACAACGCCGTGGGCCGGTTCGGGCGAATCTCCGAGGTGGCCACGCGCATCGCCGGGCAGCTCTCGGGCGAAGGCAACAGCGCCGCCTTCCGCGAATTCGCCTGGCGCTTCGTCAACATCATCGCGCGCGCCCTGGTCGAACTGGGGCAGCGGCCGGACTACCTGCTGATCCAGCGCCACGTCATCAACATCGACGCGCTGTTCATCGAGTACGCCCAGCACTACTTCGCCAAGAACGAGCCGAAGGCCTGGGAGGTCATCGTCCAGCTCGAAGCGAAGCTGAACGACAAGAACATCCCGCGCAACATGATCGGGCGCGAGAAGCGCGTGGTGGCCCTCGAACAGTACCTGTCCCAAGTGCGCGTCTATGACCCGGTGCTCGACGGCCTGCGCAGCGCCGTGCGCTACGACCGGACGTACTTCGACAAGATCGTCGCTTCGCTGCTGCCGCTGCTGGAGAAGCTCACCACCGGCAAAATCTCGCAACTGCTCGCACCGAACTATTCCGACCTGTCCGACCCGCGGCCAATCTTCGACTGGATGCAGGTCATCCGCAAACGTGCGGTCGTCTACGTGGGGCTGGATGCGCTGTCCGACGCCGAAGTCGCGGCGGCGGTGGGCAACTCGATGTTCAGCGATCTGGTCTCGGTCGCCGGCCACATCTACAAGTTCGGCATCGACGACGGGCTGCCCGGCGCAGCGGTGGGCGCCAAGATTCCGATCAACGTCCACGCCGACGAATTCAATGAACTCATGGGCGACGAGTTCATCCCGATGATCAACAAGGGCGGCGGTGCCGGCGTACAGGTGACGGCCTACACGCAGACCTTGAGCGACATCGAGGCGCGCATCGGCAACCGTGCCAAGGCCGGCCAGGTGGTCGGCAACTTCAACAACCTGTTCATGCTGCGCGTGCGCGAGACCGCCACCGCCGAACTGCTGACGCGACAACTGCCCAAGGTCGAGGTGTATGCCACGGCACTGATGAGCGGCGCCACCGACAGCTCCGACCCGCACGGCAATACTGCCTTCACGTCCAACACCCAGGACCGCATCAGCAGCAACAGCGTGCCGTTGATCGAGCCGGCGCATGTGGTGGCGCTGCCCAAGGGGCAGTGCTTCGCGCTGATCGAGGGCGGCAACCTCTGGAAAGTCCGCATGCCGCTGCCGGCACCCGATCCCGACGAAGCCATGCCGAAGGATCTGCAGGAGCTGGCCGGCTACATGCGACAGCACTACGTCGAGGCAGGAGACTGGTGGGAAAACCAAGGCATCCCCGGCCTGCAGGACAAGGCGCTGCCCGACGACCTGCTGGACGACTTCAAGCAGATGGCCGCCGCTGAAGAGGCCGAAGCATGAGCGATCCGGCCGTCGCGGCCCAGCGCCAGCAGCAACGACAGCAGGGGCTGATCGCCGGCCTGGTCACGCTGCCGTTCCGCTTCTTCGGCGTGCTGTGCGGCGCGCTGCTGCTGTGCATCCTGATCGAATGCGTCGGCATGCACTTCTTCTGGCCCGATCAGGGCTGGCGCCACGCGCAGGGCATGCTGCACTACGAGCTGGAGCAGCTCTCCACGCATTTCACGCGCAGCGCGCTGGTGCAGGAGCCGGGGCGCACCGCGCACCGGCTGGTCGAGCAGGGCTACGACTGGCTGTTCGTGAAGAGCGGCCTGCTGGACTGGATACGCGACGCTTCGGCGCAGGCCAGCGCCGGCAGCCGCCGCCCGACCAAGGATTTCCGCTACTACATCGGCTTGGTCTACGTGAACGTGGAGAGCTACCTGATCGCGGCGGCCTACACGACGCTGGTCTTCCTCGTGCGGCTGCTGGTGCTGTGCCTGACCCTGCCGCTGTTCCTGATGGCCGCCTTCGTCGGGCTGGTGGACGGCCTGGTGCGCCGGGACATCCGCCGCTTCGGCGCGGGACGCGAGTCGGGGTTCATCTATCACCGCGCCAGGGCCAGCCTGATCCCGCTGGCCGTGCTGCCGTGGGTGACTTACCTCGCTCTGCCGGTCAGCGTGAACCCGCTGCTGATCCTGCTGCCCAGCGCCGCATTGCTCGGCGTGGCGGTGTGCATTGCGGCGGCGACGTTCAAGAAGTACCTGTAAGAACGCGCGAATGGCGTATAGGAGTAACCTCCTTGCGGTCGTGGCCGTGATCGCTTTTCAGCGGCGCCTGCTTCGCCCCGGCCATGGCAGTTCTCCCGTCAGTTCAGCCAAGCCTCCATCGTCTTCGACACGTGCGCCGAAGCGGTTCACCTCAACCTCCGGCAAATCGTCGCTGTCGAACCATAGCAAGGAGATGGTGGTATCGGTGCGCTGGTAATGTCTTGAAAGTTCCCAGAGGTCAAGGCCCTTTTCCCAGTTGTCGAACCAGACGTCCTGTGAAACTTCCCCCGTATCAGTGGAGCTATTCCCTGAAGAGCGGATTCGGTGAGCCACGGAGCCTGCTGGAATGACTGACCTGGGAGGTATCCAGGCCCCAGCTTGCCGCAAGGCCGTTGAGCGTGCGGCATACCGCACCGCACCGCGCTCCATGGTGACGAATGCGCACGGCATGTCACTAAGACTGGCAAACCTTGACGCCGCTGCAGGGAATGATGTGCCGAACAAGTCGGCCATGTGTTGGATGAGATCCAGGGAGGGCTCTTCCTTGGGAACAGCGGAGAGCCATTGCTGATAGGGCATCAGCAGTTCAGCGGCAAACGTGTCGCAGGCGATCTCGTTCGGATGTCGCTTTGCATAGGACCATGACGGCACCTCGTCGTGACTTGATTCCAAGCCGAGCACGATATGAGCTATTTCGTGGCAGACAGTGAAGCGCTGGCGCTCTTCGGTTTCCAGCGAATTCACCGTGATGATGTGCTTCCCGTTCGGCTTGGTAACGGTATAGCCGGACTCCCCATCGCCAAGCTCATCCTTCTTGACCTTGGCGTTAGCCGCGGTCACATACGGGGACAGGTCTTCTCGGATGTTCGAAACATCGACTCTCGCGACAAACGCGCGCGCTCTCTGCCTGACATCCGCCTCGTCCATGTTCAGTCGTCCTCGTCGTCGTCGAAGGCCTTCTTGATTCGGGCGATGAGCGTCGCGGGATCAGGCCTTGCATTTCCCCGATGCCTGACTCCAGCCGCGGCCGAAAAAACATCGATGCTGATCGAGGGATCTTGTAGCACGAATTCAACAAGGCTTGGATCAGCATCTGCGTGGTCAACCAGCCACATCACGAGTGCGGCATCTCTTTCCCCCGGCTTGAGAACCTTCAATAGCTTCTCAACCAAGTCTTGGGATGGGTTTGTCTTCTCGCCTGTTTCGAGACGGTGGACATAAGCATGATCAACTGACGATAGCTGGCCGATCTCACGCAGGGAAAGGGTTCTGCGTTCGCGTAGCGTCTTGAGGGCGACGCCTAGGCCTGTTTGCGGCATGAGTTCTGATCCTTGCGGTTGCGGGAAGAAGGGCCAAGCCCTCTGTTGCCCCTCCACATCCGGTTGATGTTCAAAGGCGCACACCGCACGCCCAGTTGCACCGGCGCACGCGCTCTGATACATTGTTGTCCAGCCAGACAACAGATGTAGGTTTTACGCCTGCTCCAGGTTGGATTGGCTCGGCCTTCCTGTTGTCTGCGTGAGCAACGAATTGTGCTACAGCGGGCGGCCGTTGACAACCTAGCCGAGCGGCTGGGACTTCGATAGTTCCACTGTAGGAGAGTCATCATGGCAGGCAAGAATCAGCATGTTGTTCCTCATCAGGACGGTTGGGCCGTGAAGGGAGCCGGCAATCAGCGGGCGACCTCCGTGCACGACACGCAGCAACAGGCCATTGACGCAGCGAGGGATATCGCACGCAACCAGCAATCCGAACTCGTCATCCATCGTCCGGATGGCCGTATCCGTGACAAGGACAGCCACGGCAACGACTCCTTCCCGCCGAAGGGCTGAAGTGCCATGACGGGCATCCCTACCTACCATGTGCTCGCCCTGTCAGGGGGCGGTTATCGCGGCCTGTACACCGCCACGGTTCTCGCTGAACTCGAAACCGTGCTGGGCCGTCCGATTGCTTCGCACTTTGATCTGATTTGCGGCACATCGGCAGGAGGGATGCTGGCTTTGGGGCTGGCTGCGGAAATTCCGGCCTACGAACTCAAGGCACTGTTTGAAGAACAGGGCAGCCGCATCTTTGGCTGCCGCAGCCTGCCGCGGCGGCTTCTGGGATTCTGGCTGACTGCAAAGCATGACTCAGCGGGATTGAAAGAGGTACTGACCGAGCGCTTCCAAGGGACCACGATAGGCGACCTGAAGCATCGTGTTCTTGTGCCGGCAGTCAACTACTCGACGGGACGCGGGCAGTTCTTCAAGACACCGCACCATCCGTCCTTTGAGCTGGATCACCGCATGAAGGTCGTTGATGTGGCGTTGGCGACAGCCGCCGCGCCCGTCTACTTTCCTCTGGCGCGCAACGACCGCGGTGTCTTCGCGGATGGGGGGCTGGTGGGCAACGCCCCGGGCCTGTTCGGGTTGCACGAAGTCAAGACGTTCCTGGCGCCGAAGCAGGATGCGCTGGTTCGGGTCCTCGCCATCGGCACGATGACCATCGGTGCGACCGTTCGTGGCGGCGCCAGCCTCGACCGCGGATTCGGCAAGTGGCGCGGGGGACTCTTCGATCTCGTGATCTCCGCCCAGGAGTCGTCGGTGGACTACATGCTGCGGCAGGCGTTGGGCAACAACTACTTCCAGATCGACGACAAGGCGACGCCGGATCAAAGCAAGGACGTAAAGGCGCTGGATCGGGTTTCCATTGGCGCCACGAATACGCTCAAGGATCGCGGCAACCACGCGGCGCAGCGTGCGCTCGGCGATCCTCTTTTCCAACCATTTCGAGCGCACCAGGCCGGCGCTCCCATCTTCTATCACGGCCCCAACAAGAATGTTCCGGAGGCCGCATGCTGAACTTGAGCCCACTCTTCTTCACCACCCTTGATGACGAATCCTGCATGCACGACGAGCTGGATCTGACGCCTGGGCAGCGCGCCTGGATCGCCAGCGCACGCACTGACGTCAGGGACTGCCTGCGCACAGGCATCCCCCGCGTGCTTAGGGCAAACGGATACACGGAAGACGTGCCGCAGCCGCGCTTCTTCACGCAAGGGTCGTGGGCATACAAGACGCTGAACGCCCCGGCACAACACCCTCAGCAGGCGGATGTCGATGATGGCTGCTATCTGCCAATGAGTTTCGTCTCGCAGACGAAGCGTCCCAGCACTGCGGCGACGGTGTTCTTTGCCGCTGCGGAAGAAGCATTGAAGCCGCTGGTCGAGGAAAGGCGGTGGAAGCTTGTCACCGACAAGCCGACCTGCATCCGCATCGTCATTGCTGCGTATGCTCACATTGATATTCCTCTGTACGCCATTCCCGACGAGGAATTTGTCACGCTCGCAAAGGCTTCGATGGAGCGATATGGCTACGACTCGCTGACGGAAGCGGTGAACATGGCAGAGCGCGATGCCTGGACCGCGCTGCCGGCTGACAAGGTTCTCCTGGCCCATCGTGAATGCAACTGGATGTCCTCTGACCCGAGGCCCGTGAAGGAATGGTTCCTGGGCGAAGTGGAAGCCAAGGGGGAGCAGTTCCGCCGCGTGGTTCGTTACTTGAAGGCGTTCCGCGATTGGAAGTGGTCCAGCGGAGGACCAGCCTCGATCCTGTTGATGGCCGCCGCGGCCCCGCTCTTTGAGAAACGCGATAGGCGCGACGACCTCGCTCTGCTGGATGTCGTCGCGGCACTGCCAGGCCGGTTGCGTGGGGGAGTGAACAACCCCGTGGAAGAGTCCGAATCGCTCACGGAGCGACTTGGCCAAGCGGGTGTCGAAGATGCGGCCAAAGCATTCGAAGAGTTTGAGAAGGTGCTTCGCGGAGCAACCGGCGCCGGCAGTCCTTCACAGGCCTGCATCTGGATGCGAGGCGAATTCGGCCCGCGTTTTCCGAACGAGCCGGATCGGGTCAAGTTGGTGTCCGTTGCCGCCACCATTGCCGCGACTCCCGCTACTGCTGGTCCTAGCGAACTCATCGGACGAACGAAAGCTGGATGAGCAGCGCCGCAGCGGTCGCAGACGTGATCGAGGCCTTCAAGCAGCGAGGCTTCGCGTTTGTTGGCAAGACGGATGACGGCTGGTTCAGGCTGCACGGGCGGTTGACCCCGCCCCAAGCGGACAAGGGTTGTCCGTGCGAAGTCCAGCTTGACCCCACGTTCTTCGACTTGCCTCGCATCCGGCTGCTGGAAATCCCTCCTGAGCTGCCCGCAGCGGTTCCTCATCTTGGCGCAGATGGCGGGCTTTGCTATCTCGCCAAGGGCACCGTCGTTCTGGACATCTACGATCCTGTCGGACAGTCGCTGGCGTGCCTGCAACGCGCGGCCGTCGTGTTCGGGCAGATCATGCAGGGGGAGATGATCGAAGACCTCGCGGAAGAGTTCTTCGCCTATTGGCACGGCTGGCATTGTTTCGTGGACATGCAAGGCGAGGATCTAGGGCGACAGAACTGCATCGTCGCGCATGCCAATGGGTGCCCCTTGTGGTTCATCACCGACAACGAAGATCGAACAACTGAAAAGCTGAAGTCGCTCGGCTACCAGGTCACCGATAGAACGGTGCTGACTTACCGAGTAAAGACCGGTGCTCAACCGCGCCCTCTGACTAGCAATTGGCCTCCTGAAACAGTCGGGGATATCCTGGCGTGGCAGAGCACTCTTGATCCCCGGTGCCGGCGCAAGATTCACGAGCGTATCAAGGAGGGGGAGAGGAAGAAGGCCAACGGAGTTCTGATCGTCATCGAGTCACCGCTGATGACCTATGGCTTTGCGGTTCTCTACGACCGCCAAAGTCTTGTCCAAAAGAGCAAGCTCATAGATCGCAGGGATTCGAGCTATGGGTTGAAGGTGATGCCCATTTCGGTGGTCAGAATTGACGATCGGTACCTTGCCCAGCGGAACATGCCGAACTCAAAGACGCTTGCAGGGAAGAACATCGCCGTCGTTGGATGCGGCACGATTGGCGGCTATCTGTCGGACATGCTTGTCAAGGCTGGGGCGGGGACATGTGGCGGAAAACTCACGTTGGTGGATTTCGATTGCCTTCTCCCGCAAAACATCGGGCGCCATCGCCTCGGATTCCCGGACCTGCTGTCGAACAAGGCCGAGGCTATGGCGAAGGAACTCAAGCGCTTGGCGCCAGGCGCCGAGATTCGCGCGCTGCCCGTGGATGTCAGGCATGCCCAACTGGGAGAGCTGGACCTGCTCATAGATGCCACCGGAGAAGAATCTCTCGGGCATTGGCTGTGCGGCCACTATCCGCCTCCGACGCCCATGCTTTCGGTCTGGATCGAGGGGCCGGGAACGGCTGTCCGTGCGCTCCTGAGGACGAAAGCATCTGATGCGTGCTATCGATGTCTTTGGCATAGCAACAGAAGAGGCGAGTTCCGTTCTATCACTGATCCTCTTCCTGCCATTCTGGCGGGGCATGGATGCGAAGGCTTGTACGTGCCATTCCCCGCTTCGGTGTCGGTGCACGCTGCCAGCCTGGGCGCTGAGATGACCCTCGATTGGGTCAACGGCGTTTATACCCCCGCGTTACGAACCAGGTTGATCGACCGCGCCCAGCAGCTTGCCACACCCGATTGCGATCCGCCGCGGGATCGGGAGTGCCCCTTATGCAATTCATGAGCTCTTGGGCGGCCGACGACAACAGAACGCTGCTGCATTTTTCGAAGTCCACGCTGGAGACCTTCCGCCAGCATGTCCAGGCCAGTGATTCTGACTGCGAAGCTGGCGGGCTGCTACTCGGTTCGGTCCATGGAACTCACATGCTCATTGAGCATGCAACGGTTCCCACGGCATGGGACAAACGGTTTCGCTACCTGTTCGAGAGAATGCCATTCGGCCACGAAGCCATTGCACTGGCTCGATGGACGGCGAGCCAGGGAACCATCCGCTATTTGGGCGAATGGCACACCCATCCGGAAGACAACCCCAACCCGTCGGGCCTCGATAGATCGGAGTGGAACCGTCTGTCGGCCAAGCGTCGGGATAAGCGACCAACGCTCGCTGTCATTGTTGGCCGAAATGCCCTGTATATTGAGTTGGTGCCAGGCTCAGGCCAAGGATCAGTATTCTCCCCTGTGGAATAGCGGCACACAAACCAATGTCGTCGCAGCGTGCCGCCTTCGTCGGGCTGGTGGACGGCCTGGTGCGCCGGGACATCCGCCGCTTCGGCGCGGGCCGCGAGTCGGGGTTCATCTATCACCGCGCCAGGGCCAGCCTGATCCCGCTGGCCGTACTGCCGTGGGTGACTTACCTGGCACTGCCGGTCAGCGTGAACCCGCTGCTGATCCTGCTGCCCAGCGCCGCATTGCTCGGCGTGGCGGTGTGCATTGCGGCGGCGACATTCAAGAAGTGTCTCTAACCGATCACTGGACTGGCGCTACACACTACGAGCTTCATCGACCCCCGGGTCATGGCGACGTAGAGGTTCTGCGCACTCATGCCCTCGATATTTAGCAGCACCGCGACTTCGGCTTCCAGCCCCTTGAGCAACAGCGTGCTGCCGACGGCGCGCTTTGGTAGCGGGCGCCCCAACAGCCGGTTCTCTTCCCGCACGCGCCGGGCCGCTTCTGTCAGAGGGACGGCCCCCGACGAGGCTTCTCGGAGCGCCTTGAGCACTCCGTAGAGGATGGCCGGCCGATGCACACGCACGTTCGGCAGTGCCCGCAGCTCCGACAACAGCGCGGCGGCCGCAGCGAGAGAGGGCGCGCGCCCGAACGCCAGTGCGCGGCTTTCTGCCTCGTTCGGAGGATTCCTTGCAGTTCCCTTTGCCAACGACTCCAGGCGCCGCGTCAACTCCGCCACGCCCACATTGGTCATGACGCTCTGCGCCAGCGCCAGTAACTGCGCGAGGGCATTCGGTGCCCCCGCATCAAAGTTGCTGGCGAAGGCGATGAGGTCTTGCAGATCGACGGCCTCGACCGTCGAAGCGCCCGGCGTCTGGCTCGCAAAGTTCTGCTGTGCTGCTCGGTTGCGGCTATCGGCGATGATGAGCACGCGCCCGTCAGCGGTTGGCGATGCCGTCCTCGCAGCGGCTAGGCGCTGGGCATGGTCGTTGGGTGGTACGGCCTGCATCCAGGTCACATGCTCCGGTGGCCCACTACGCAGATCCACCGACTGCCCCACCGCCAACAACCGGCGGGCCTCCAGCAACCATTGTCCCAGCGCTTCCGCGCCGGCGTTGCGCCATCGCCAGGGCGTTGCCAGTTCCCCGACGACAGGAAAATGCGCGCACACGTGCTGGTTCCAGTCGGCCAGCGCATTGCCCCGGAATCCGAAGATCGCCTGCATGGGGTCGCCCAGCACGCAGGTCGGCAAGATCAACGAGAGGAAATAGACGATGTAGTGCTGAGGCACCGAACAATCCTGGTACTCATCCACGATCAGATGCGCATATGAGGCTTTCAGCACCTCACTGACGTGCCCGGCTTGCAGGAGCTTCCAGGCGGCGTCGCGGATTGCCGGGTAGTCCCGCGCAGGTGCAGTCAGCCGCAGAATCTCCGGATCGTGGGCGCTGCGGCCGGGAAAGGTCGAGATGAGCCGGATGGCCCAGCCATCGATCGTGCTCAATCGATAGGCGCTGGCTGGCACACCGGCGCGGTCCAGCCGGCCACGCAGGGCCGCGACCCCGGCATTCGTGTGTGTCAGCACGAGGATGGGCTTGTTGCCCCGATGCCCGGCAAGCGCGTGGGCAATCAACTGTGTCTTGCCGCAGCCGGCCGGTGCGGTGACGGTTCCGCGTTCGATTGCACGAAGGTCGATTTCAACGTGGTCCATCAGTGGCCCACCCGAATACCTGGTCCATCAGAGCACGGAAGCCCTGATCGCAAAGATGCAGGTCCGGTGCAACGATGGTCCTCGCCACGTCCTCCATCCACGAGATGGACTTGAACCAGCCCGCCTTTCGGATGCGCGCCGCCTGACCAAGGATGGCCCTGCATTCGGCCGACAGGTGGCCGGTGTTCCGGATCTCGTCCCAGACCTGCTGGAACGTAAGCGTGTTGTTCGAGACGGTGCGCAGGTGTTCGACGATCAGGTCGCCATGCAATTCGTTGGCGTAGCCGATCAGCCTCTGGCAGGCAGCCGGCGTGAGACTGCCGAACAGCTCGTCCTCCAGCGCCCGGCCCGCTCGGTAGGCGACGACGGTGCCACCGTTCTGGACAAAAGCCTGCTCGATAGCAGGTGTGGGCTTCTTGTCGTCGTCGCGCAGCACCATCACCCGGTAGCCCAGAGACTGGAACGCTGCGGCGCGGGCATACGGTCGATCCGGCTCCCCGCCACCGCAGTCGACGAGGGCCACGCCCAATGCAGCCAGTGACGCATTCCCCTGGTCAAGCCTGTACAAGTCCAGGCCGCGCAGCAGGCCGATCTCGCTGGCTCCCTCGCACACGACCACGGAGCCAGCCAGGAAGGCCTCGGGGTAGAGGCGGATCGTGCTCTGGATGTCATTGTCGGCGCCGACCAGGCGAGCCTCATGGCCGAGGGGGCCGCGGCGCAACACGAAGAGCTGGCCGCCCGACAGTTCTCTCAGCGCCACGGGTGAGTGGGTGGTGAGGAACACCTGCAGCGGAGCAGCGGCCTCCTTGGCGCCGAGGGAGCCCAAGAACCGCGCGATGCGGTGCGGCTCCAGCCCGTACTCCAGTTCGTCCGCGAGCACGATCGACGCCTGACCGGCCGCCTTGCGCTGCAGGCCAGCGACAAGCAGACGCGTGGACCCGACGCCCAGGCTGCGAAGCGGGATGCCGCTTTCGTTGTGCAGGGAGATGGTGCCGCCACCGAACGACACCGAATGCAAATCCAGCAGCGCCTTGGCCTTAGCGCCGATGTTGACGCCCAGCTCCTGAGCAGTGGTGGTGACGATCCCCAGCGCTTCTCCCAACTGTTGTTCGGCCTGGTCTCCGAAGGCACTGCGCGCATCCCTTGCGGCCTTGACCAGAGCGGCTGAAGCGTCGGCTCGCTCCTCCGAGATGCGGTTCAGCACGGAGCCGCGCTGCCATCCCAGGTTGAAGTCCGCCAGGGCGCCGATGCGAGTGGGCGCCAGGGCGACGCGATCCTTCCATGCGAGCGTCTTGACGATGCCTTGCTGTGCGGCGCGGTCGGAGACAAGGGTCCACGAGGGCTCCAGGTCGCTGGCGACCGTCAGGTTCAGGCAGAGCACAACCTCCGCGCCGGCAGAGGGCTCGTCCTCGACGACGCCAGTGTTGGCGTGGTATCCGCGCAGGTATGCACCAAAGCCCTCCAGCGTCCGCATGCTGTCATCGAGGTCGCCGAGCGTCAGCGTGATGCTGATTGGGGTCGTGATGTCCAGGCCGAAGAAGTCCGCATCCGAGAACTGGACATTACGCCTGGCCCCCAGGCATAGATCGATCGCGTCCAGTACCGTGGACTTGCCGCTGTCGCCCGGGCCGATCAGGCAGTTGATGCCAGGCGTCGGGCACCAGGCCAGCAACTGGATGCCGCGGAAGTTGGCGATCTCGATCTTTCTGATTCGTGCCATGGGCTGCCTCTCTGGTGATCGTGCGGCCGTGGCCACGAGGGTTGCGCGCCGAAGTGCCCGGCGAAGTCCATCATTCCCGCCGCCTGGGGGCCTTGCCGGAATCGCTCTTGCTCACCGAAATCGATCGAGGGCAACTCAATTAGCCTTGACCTCAAAGCGCAGGTAATCCGCGAGCCGTTTCGACTCGCTGACTTCGTCATGGGGCACCAGCAGGTACTTCCAGGGCTTGGTGCCTACGTTCGCCGCGTGATCGGAAGCGTGCTTGCACCAGCGCATGGCGGCAGCGGCTTTGGCCTGAACCTCCTGGGTGTTGATGTCGGCGCGTGCCTTGGTCTCCACCATGAAGATGGTCGCGTCCGTCTCGGCCACGAAGTCGGGGATGTACTCCGGCTGCTCGGTGCCGAGCTTGTAGTAGATCTGGAACTGTCCCTTCGCGGGCTTGAACCACTTCGTCGCGTCGCGTTCCAGGATGATGGCGAAGCGCCGTTCGGTATCCGAGTCGAACTTCTGCAGCGGGTACAGGCAGCGCGCGAATCCACCGAAGAGCATTTGCTTGATGCGACTGGTCTCGGTCACGGTCTCCCGGAAGTGGTGAGCCGTCTGGCCTGCCGTAGCGGTGTAGTTACAAGGCTTGAGTTCGGTGAAGCCGCGACTGACCTGCACCTCGTACTCGGTCGCCTCTTCCCAGAAGTGGGCCATCATCTGCGCGTGGATTTCCCGTGCAATCAAGCGGCGGTCACGATCGAGCACGCTGATGGTTTCGTCCTCGGACAGGTAGCCGCGCAGGTGCTGCACCATCTGGCCCGCGAGGTCGTAGAGCAGATCGGCGTGGGTGAAGTAGTCGATGTCATCGAAGTCCACGAGGGCGTGGACGATGTAGTCCTCCGGGCGCTGCTCCTTGAGCCCAACTTCGGCGGCCAGGGTGTCCTGCTCGTTGGTGCGCAGGTTATGGATGACGATCTCGCGCTCACCCGGCTGGAGATGGAGCTGGCTCACATCCAGCTTGAAGGCGTGGAAGCCCGTCGTGACCTCGCCAGTCGGCACCACCGCGATGCGCGGGATGTCGATGGTCTGCTGCACCACGATCTCGGTGGTCTTCGCCACCACGGCGGACAAGTCAAGTGCGGGGACTGATTCATCCACGCCCGCAAGCAATTCGCCTTGTAGCGGCTTCAACCGCTCCGCCACCTCCGCGAGGATTTCCTTCTGCACTTCTGGTTTCAGCAGCGCGCTGCTGGTGGGCACTAGATCGCGCTTGACCTCGTACTTGCCGATGACGTCCATGACCACACGCGCGGCCTGCTTCTCCGCCTCAGTGGTGAACACCGGCCTGGGCGCGGGGACTTCCGCTCCACTGTCAGTGGCTGAAGCCCCCGTGATCACGACCGGTGCTTCCGTCAAACCGAGACGCGCCGCCGCCCCGGACTCGACCTGCACGCTGACCTTCTTGTCCTCGGCGCTCGGCGCATCGAGGATGACCTGCTTCAGGCGAATCGGCGAGTCGCCGCGGTTGGCCTCGTCGATGATCTCCTGGAACTTGTCGTGCGCGACGATGTTCAAGCGATCCACGGACGCGACGCCCGTGCGCTTGCCGTAGGGCAGACGCAGGCCGCGCCCGATGGACTGTTCGATCAACGTGCGGGCATTGGCGGCGCGTAGCGGCACGATGGTGTAGAGGTTGGTTACGTCCCAGCCCTCCTTGAGCATGTTGACGTGAATCACGATCTCGGTCGGCTCGTCCACGCTTTCCACGGCCAGTAGGCGCGTGATCATCTCTTCTTCTTCCGCGCCGGTACGGCTGGAATCGACCTGAATCACCTTGCCCTGGTAGCGCCCCTCGTAGAAGGCCTCCGACTCCAGAAGCGCCAAGAGCTGCCCCGCGTGCGTGGTATCGCGAGCGATGACGAGCATGAAGGGCTTGACCGGCTTGACGCCGTTCTCGCGGGCGTAGGTGAGCAGCTCGACCTTGGTCGTCTCGTGCAGGCGCACGCCGTCTTCCAGCTTGGTCTTCTCGATCTCCTCGGGCGTGTGCGCCTTGGCGTCGAAGTTGCGCTGGGTGACCACGGCAGGCTCCTTGACGAAGCCATCCTCCATTGCCCGCGCCAGCGGGTAGTCCATCACCACGTTCTTGAACGGCACCGGCCCACGACTGGACTCGACGAACGGCGTCGCCGTCACTTCCAGTCCGAATAGCGGCTTGAGCTCGTTGATAGAGCGCACCCCGGCGCTGGCCCGGTAACGGTGCGACTCGTCCATCAGCAGCACCAGGTCAGACAGGTTCGCCAGATGGTTGAAGTAGCTGTCGCCCAGCACTTCCTTCATCCGCTTGATGCGAGGTTCCTTGCCGCCGCGCACCTCGGAGTTGATCTTGGAGATGTTGAAGATGTTGATGCGCACGTCGTGAGCGAAGCCCATCGACTGATCATCCACCGCCGCGCCGGTCTGGTCGTAGTTGTCGCCGGTGATGATCAGCGGTGGCTGCTGCGCGAACTCGGCGATGCCCTTGAACACGTACTTCGGCGTGTTGCGCGTGAAGTCCGTGATGAGCTTGTTGTAGATCGTCAGGTTGGGCGCGAGCACGAAGAAGTTGTTGATGCCGTGCGCCAGATGCAGGTAGGCGATGAAGGCGCCCATCAGCCGCGTCTTGCCCACGCCCGTGGCCAGCGCAAAGCACAGCGATGGAAATTCGCGCTCGAAGTCCTCCAGCGTGCTGAACTCGGCCTTCAGCGTGGAGAGGATCGCCGGGACATCGCGCTCGTGGCCCAAGAGTTCGGGCGCGGCACCGAGCGCGCGAACCAGCTTGATGAGCGATTCCGCCTGGGGTGGACGAAGAGACAGACGGCCGGTGACGGCGTGCAGGACGCGGGCGTTCATTATTCGTTCTCCCCAAACAGGCCGCCCTGTCCCGCGTTGGCGAGGGCCGCGTTCTTGTTCCTGATCTTCTTGCTGTTATCGACCGTGGCCGCAGGCTCGGCCTTCTCAATCTCCGCCATCGGCAGGTTGGTCACATTCAGGCTGTAGTCGTCACGGCCCCAATGGCAGCGGGCCAGCACCATCTTCGGAATCTTCTTCAACGTCAGGTTCGGCCAACGCTCCGCCGCTCTGGCCGCCGTGACTCCGTGGAAAGCGGCGCAGCACACCAGCAGGCTCCGCTCCGAGCCGACTTCATCGGACAGCGCCTGCAACTGTTCGGCGGACAGGTTCTGCGTGGTGACATAGATGAAATCGCGCTCGCTGGAGTGGCCGTGCTGCCACCAGTGTGTTTCCGAGGGCGCGTAGGTGAAGCCTTCCAGCTTCGCCAGAGCCTCAGCCAGCATCGTGGCGTTGTACTCCGGGTTGACGACAGCGTTGCCCCAGCGGTCATTGACGATCAGGCTGGGCGCAAGGCGGTAGTAGCGGAAGCCGCCGCCACCTTGCCAATCCAACATATCGGTTATGCCACCTTTGTCCTCGCCATCAATGACCTTCTTCAGACGGGGAATGATGTGGGTGTGACAGGTCTCTTCAAGCTCAACCATAATCCAGTGACGCCCCATTTTGTGCGCCACTGCTCCCGTAGTGCCAGATCCGGCAAACGAATCCAGAACCAAATCACCCGGGCCTGTCGAAATATGGAGAATCAGGCGAACAAGCTCCTCGGGCTTCGGGGTGGAAAACGGCTCGATATCCGGCAATAATTTCCTTAAGTGATCGCGCTTCGCTGATTGGTTTGATCCAGCCTCTTCCGCAGGCCACCATGTTCTCGGCACAACGCCGTCCTGAACGTCGGTCAGGTAGCGCTTGATCAACGGCATTCCATCGCCGTTGGCGCCGAAATAGACTCGACCTTCTGCACGAGACTTCTCGAAATTCTCCTTCGAGAAGCGCCAATAGTTTCCCTTTGGCGGCACCACAACTCTTCCTGACGGCAAAGTGATTGGGTACAGGAGAGATTCCCCACCACTCTTCGCAGTGCCGTTATCTCCTTGTAGCCAAGGCCCCCTCGGATCATTGTCCGGATTGCGATAACGCGCCTTTTGCGCATCTGTTCGAGGAATGGGATTTCGTATCTTCTTCCAGATGTCACGGTTCTTGACAAAGAGAAGTACGTGATCATGCGCACTAGAAATGTCGGTGTCATTTCGGCGGCCCTTATCCTTTTCCCAAGCAAAACTACTGACGAAATTGGAGCGACCAAATATCTCGTCACACAGAACCTTGAGGTAGTGCGCTTCGTTGTCGTCGATGGTGATCCATAACGAGCCTTCGTCTGACAAGAGACGTCGAATAATTTCAATTCGATCGCGCATCAGACCAAGCCAAATCGAATGCTCCAGGCCGTCGTCGTAATGCTTAAACGCACTGCCTGTGTTGTAGGGTGGATCGATGAACACGCACTTCACCTTGCCGGTGAATTCATGCTCCAGCGCTTTCAGTGCCAGCAGGTTGTCGCCGAAGATCAGCCGATTGTCGAAGATGTCGTTCTCAGACACGCGATGCTTGCAGTGATATGACTTCTCGGGATCTTCGAGCAGGATGCGCGGCTCCAGTTTGGGCCGCTTCTCCTTCCCGATCCAGGTAAGTTCTAGTTTTTGCTTGCTCATACTCGTGTCACCTTAATTCTTGTGCAGGCCAAGCTTTTCAAATAGCACGCGGTTTCTGCGCGCGGCATCTTTGAGGAGCTTGTCGTAAGAGATAATTTCTACGTAGCCATTTCCGCCCGTGAGCGTTTTGAAATAGCCTTCGCCATCAATGGACTCGTGATAGTTCATTCGCATTTCCCGCTTGAGAGATGGCGTCAAGTCAGCTATCAAATAGCCAAAGAAACGAATTCCGCGCGCATTAATCGGTCTGCCATCAACGTCGTCCAGCTTGCTCTCTTGAATCTCAACAAATCTCTTAATGACTTGCTGGGCGGGGTCCGCCTGGTAATCGTCACGCCCCGGTCGCTTGAACTCGATCACGACAATTGAGCCCGTGGAATCTTCCTGCTCCCGCACCCCGATCGGGGTGTCGTAGAAAAAGGAACAAATATCCGGCTCCTTCCCGGAGGTATCTTCAAGGCCGTCTATGGAGTTCAGCTTTTTATCGGACGTTAGCAGTGTGTGATAGCAAAGCCGTTCATCAATCACCCACAAGTTCTGCTGCTCGAAGAAAATATCTTTGGATGTGACGCCCATCGGGAAAAGCATCTTGTGAAGTACGCGTTCCAGCGGATACTTATCGTCTGACCGCCTCTTTTTTAAGCTAAGCGATACCAGATCAAGAATGGTGCGGCGATGGGTGACGTATTTTGCAAGCTCAGCTTTGCCAAGCTCATTTGCTTGTTCGGCCAGCTTCTGAAACATCTCTGCGTACTGCTCGAACGACTGACTTTCGAAGTTGGCCGCAACGTGCCGCAAATCCTTGCGCACTCCATCTTCAATTTCTCGTTTGACGTGCAGTAGCGCTTCGTCCAGCTTGTCTTCAGACAGGCCTGGCTGAATCTTCTGCTCGATCATCTCCTTGTAGCGAGGATGCGTGAGCGCCCTGTACTCGGGGGCTTGCTCCACGAACTTCTCGATCTGGGCACGCTTTTCTTCGTTCGTTGACTTCAAGTCGTCCAAGAGCAGCGGCCGCAACGCGCCTGCAACACCCTGGTTCAGGGCCCGTCGTGAGACGAGGGTCTGCTCAAGCTCGGGCTCCTCATCGCTTTGGAAAGCGATGCGCGTGCGCTCTTGGTTGGCATGGTCGTCCAGGTACTCTCCGGTGACCAGCACGATCAAGGTGTACGGCGCTTGGTCTTCGTCAATCAGCTTTTCGGGAAGCTCCGGAAGCAAGTCTCGCAGCTTGCTCGTGGTGACTTCGCGCCCGTTCGCGCACAAGTTGAGTTCATGGCGCGAGCGTCCGTCTCGGTGACGATATGCCTGCAAGGCAAATGTATGCCCCGATACCTCGAAGAACTGCTCTTGGATGTGCGCCAGAACTGTTGATTGAAACAGAGCGTGCAGATCAATCGGAGCATGTCCCGGAGACTCCAGAGTCATCGGAGGGCAGGAGCGGGCCGCAAACCGGATCAGGAAGTGCGCAATGATGCGTTCAGCGATGGTCTCGGGCTGGGTAGGCCACCCAGCCCGAAACTTGTCATCCATGCCCCGCAAAGAGGTATGCGTGCCACATGCCTCTCTGATTTCAGACGTGGTGTCTGCGCCTTTCAGTTCATCTTGGATGCTGAAGTCGAACTCGCGCAGCAAAGCCTTGCCGTCGCGTTTGAAGACACTGCGGATGTGTACGGATGAAAAGACCTTCAGGAAGGTGAAGCGCCCGACACCTCGGCCGCCGACCCTGACCTTTGAAAGCGTGTGCGCCTCTTGAAACGAAGCCAGGTTCTTGTCGTTGAAGCCAACGCCATCATCAATGACATCAAAGCCGTCCACGACCAGAGTCCCATCCCCAGCTTGATGGGCAAGATCGTTGGCTGCCACCAGCCGGATGCGAATCGAATGATTGCTGAAGCCGTCTTGATGCTCTTCGATTGCATCGACGGCATTCGAGATAGCCTCGTAAAGAGGCATCATTGCCTTGGCCTGGGAAAGCTCCAGTCGATCGACCAAACCTTTGATGTTTGCGAGCATTATTGATTTGCCCCCTGATTCTGCTGCGCCAAGGCCGCCATCAGGCGTCCCTTTACAGTTCGACAATCAGTCTTGTTCTCGAACACGCTCCGCGCCTGCTTGTTCCACTGCTCGCCCTGGACAGAACTCACAAGACGCTCGCAAACAAGATCGACCTCGCGTGAAATCGCTGTCAGTTCATCCTGGGTCAACGCCAGCGTCGACCCGTTCTGCAACTGAAGGCGGATGAAGATGACGTGTAGAACCAACCAGGCGCCGTGATTGAGAATCTCCCGTGCAGGGAGTGTCCCCGCTGGCAAGCCGGCGGGATCGCCCTCGGCGGTGGCACGTGCGCGGACTTTCTCTACGACCACTCGGCCGATTTGGACTATCCGCCACATTTGCCTTGCCGTGAGCGAGTCAGCGAAGAGTCGTTCGTAGGACTGACGTAAGGGGTCGGTGGCTGATACCAACCCCTCCCGCCCAAACAGCTTCTTCTTGTCGGCCTTGGCCGCGGTCACGTAGTCCTGCCAGTCGTTCGTGGTTACGGTGCAAGCCAGGAACGGCGCGAGTTCACGTGCGCTGAAGCAGGTTGGTGATAGCGGCGGATCGTCCTCCCCCTGCTTGACCAGATAGGTGACGCCGGCCATCTGCAAGGTCTGCTGCCACATGGTCTGACGTTCATCAAGCGCGGCAAAATCTTCCAGCTCAACGGCATTCTGGCGGTTGCGCGATTGGGTGACTCGATCGCCAAAACCATCAGGCGCGTTCTCAAGACAAACGAAAGTCGCCATGACTACGGTGGGATGAGCATCGTAGTGGGCCAGTGGCTCGCGGGCGATCGCCCCAACCGTTTGCGCGCCGTTGATGATGGACAACCCGCGAATGCGAAACGTCCCAGTCTGACGATGCGGGTCGCGGGGGTGCTGTTCCGTTATGGAATCGCAGAGGAAGGTGACGCCGTTATTGAAGTAGAAGAAGTGCTGTGCTTCTTGTAGGAGTGTCTCGGTCAGCCCTGCATTGACGGTGGTCGTGCCCTTGAACCGGCGAATGTTCCGATCAACCAGATGTTCTTCGTGTGCCGCCCAAAGCTCGGCGAGCCGTTTGCCGTCCATGCGCCCGTAGAACGCCCGGTAGGGTTCCTGCGTGTGGCCGAAGTCCTTCAATTCGACTTCGGCTTCTATGGGCTGGGCCGAAACTCCGTCTAGATGTAGGTCGTGCAGGGTCGTGAGCCCATAAGCATGGCACCGAAGAAAGCCCGGATTCGCGCCATTGAACGCGCGCTCCAAGTCGGCAAAGATGTCGCGCCGATCATCGGACACCGCCGTGCCGGAATAGGCCAGCACGACTTTGATCCTGCAGACACCACTGTTCAAGGCGTTGGTGATTGCCGCTTGGCGGTTTTGCAGGGCGTTATTGAAGCGATTCCAGCGTCCTTGCAGAAGGTCGGTTACGCCATCCCGAAATTTGGATACATCACCGAGTTCGGGCTCGCCGGTGCCTGACTCCTTGTACTTGGACTGGACCAGCCAGATCGTTTGATCCGTTGAAACGAACACCGAATCGATACCATGATCCTGGCCACCATCGATGCTGGCGGCCACGGCCTCATCCAGATTGGCGCCAGCGTCTTCGTGCAGGACGAATGCCGCGATTGCCTTGGACAGGTAGTTTCTACGCCGAGACTCTGGAGTGTTTCCCGTCCCGGTGATTCGGTTCGCGTAGTCCGCATCAAGTTTTTGGCACAGCAGATCGAGTTCGAGGGGGCGAGCGATAACTGTTGCCATCAGACCAGCTCCCACTCGACAGTGAACAGCGTGCGCTCCTCGACCTGCTGTTGGAGTTGCACTTCAAGCTGGCTGATCAAGTCATTGCGCTGCGCTTCGACTTCGTCCTGCCGGGCAAACAGCTCGCGGCGCAGCTTGCTGCGCTTGCCTTCCAGTTCGCGCTGCTTTTTCTGCCATGACAGTTTTTCTTCCAGCGTCGGCGAGGTCGCGGCGGTTCGGCGCACCTCCTTGATCTCGCGGTCGATCTCCTTGATCTCCTGCTCCAGACCGAGCTTCAGGTCGTCCGCCCAGGCATCCAGCTTCTGGACTTCCTGCTCGAAGTAGCCGAGGTTGCGCTCGTTGACGTCGCGCAGGAGCGCGGTCTTGCGGGCTTCCACGTCGGCCAGCAGGGTGGCGTCAGGGGCATTGAACAGACTGGCCGCCTGCGTGGTCGCGGGCAGGCGCAGCAGTTTTTCCGGGTCTTCTTCCGCGAGCACGACGCCATCGGTCGTGCCCGCGGCAACCAGCAGATGTTGCTCCTGGTTGCCGAGTGTCTCGACCGAGATCAGCTTCACGATGAGCCATCCGGCTTTGCCGCGCCAGGCTTCAAGCGTGCTGATCTTTGAACCGTAGGCGTTGTAGTCGAAGACGAGACGAGCCCCGTTGAGTGCGCGAGCCTTGGCCTGCTCGATGCCCCATCGCGCCAGCGGATGATTGATGCGGTATAGGTGCGCGTCGCCGGAGCGGCGGGGCAATTCGTAGCGCCCCAGCTCGATGCCCGTGAGGCCGCTGTGCTCGACTCCAGTCGGTATGTGGCGGAGATCGAAGCCGTCGTCATCGAACGCGGCGCAATGAACCAGTTCGGCGCGGGTCAAGTCCATCAGCATCCGCTCGAAGCGGTTGCGCGCGTTGCGGCTGTCGTCGGCCCGCATGCGCAGCTTCTCCTGCACCTCCTCATCAAAGTTCTCAAGCAATACCTGGCGCGTCTTGACCATCGCCTCGTTGATCTCGCCGGAGAGGTCGGACTGGAGTTGCTCGAAGCTGGACTTGATTTCCTCGGGCTCTCGGCAGTTCTGGTAGATCTCGGCGATACGCCGCTCGAAATCGACGCCCGAACCGATGGCGCCCAACACTTCGTCGCTAGCCCCAAACACGCCCTCGAAGAGCTGGAACTTCTGCGACAGCAGCTCATACACCCGTGCATCGGCCTCATTGCTGCGGTCGACGAAGTTGACCACCACCACGTCGTGCTTCTGACCGTAGCGGTGGCAGCGCCCGATGCGCTGCTCGATGCGCTGCGGGTTCCACGGCAGGTCGTAGTTGATGACGAGCGAGCAGAACTGGAGGTTGATGCCTTCGGCTCCAGCCTCGGTGGCAATCATGACCTTGCCACGCTCCTTGAAGTGCTCGACCAGTGCCGCACGGGTGTCGGCGGTCTTGGAGCCGGTGATGCGGTCGGTGCCTTCGTGGCGCTTCAGCCAGTCCTTGTAGATCGCCTGCGCACGCTGGTCGCTATTGGTGCCGTTGAAGAGCACGATGCCGTCGCCGTATGGCGTGTCGGCCAGCAAGTTGAGGAGGTATTCCTGCGTGCGCTTGGACTCGGTGAAGATGATGGCCTTCCGGGCCGCGCCCAACCGATCCAGTTCGGCGAAGGCGCGATCCAGCGCGGTGAGCAGCGCCTTGCCCTTGGCGTTGTCACGGATGTTGGTTGCCAGCGCTTTGAAGTGGCGCAGCTCGTCGATCTCCTGCGCGATGGCATCGCGTTCCGTTCGGCTCGATGCTTCGACATCTGAGTCTTGGTCGCTCCACTCATCGGCGGTTTCGTCGAGCGACTCGTAATCCTCGTCGAGTTCATCGACCAGATCGGGAGCCTCGGTGACTTCGTCGAGCACACCCTGGAGACGCTTGGCCATCGTCTCCAACGCGCCCGCAATCGCATGCGTGCTGGAGGCGAGCAGCTTCCATAGTACGAGCGAAATCAGTTGGCGCTGCCCCTCGGGCAGGGCCTTGAGGTTAGGGCGGCGCAGGTAATCGGCGACGAGCCTGGAAAGTTCCTGCTCTTCGCTCGACGGCGTGAACTCCTCGACGATGGCCTTGCGCGCTGTGTACGACACGTAGGGCTGAACCTGTTTGCGCAGGGTGCGCTTGCAGATGGGGGCCAGTCGGTCACGCAGGCTGCTGAAGGATTGCTCTCGGCCAGTGAATTGCGAGCGGAAGCTATCAAGGTCTCCGAACACGCGGTCATCGATGAAGCTGACCAGCCCATAGAGTTCGAGCAGCGAGTTCTGCAACGGCGTCGCGGTCAGGAGCGCCTTGGAGTGAACGCGCGACAGCGCCTCCTTGAGGGTCTTGGCGATGACGTTGCTGGTTTTGTAGACGTTGCGCAGGCGATGCGCTTCGTCGAGGACGACCAAGTCCCAGTCGATGCTCTTGACATCGTCAGCCTTGGCCTTCGCGAACTGGTAGGAACAGATGATCGGACCGGAGGCGAACAGGAACGGGTTCCGCTGCTCTTGTTTGCGGATTGCGTTGTAGCTTTTGGCTTCGAGGATCAGCCCTTGCAGGCCGAACTTGTCCTGCAGCTCTTGGTGCCATTGCTTGCGCAGGTTCGCCGGAACGATGATGAGCACCTTCCGCCGCCGTTCCGCCCAGCGTTGGGAGATGACCAAGCCGGCTTCGATGGTCTTGCCTAGACCAACCTCGTCGGCGAGGATCACGCCGCGTGAGAGGGGGTTGCGGCAAGCGAAGAGCGCTGCCTCGACCTGATGGGGATTCAGATCGACCTGCGAATCGACCAAAGTCGAAGCCAGCGACTCCACGGAGTCGCCTGCTGCACGCCTGGTCAGCAGCCAAGCAAAGTACTGGCTCTGGTGCGGCGTCAGAAGCTGCTGTGTTGTCAACGGCGATCCTCCCCTTGTTCTTCCCCGAGCGTGATTCGGCGGCTGGCATGGTCCGCGCTCACTCGGCCTCCGGCTTCGTCTTGTTGATGCTTTCGGCGATCCAGCGATCCAGCTCCGAACGGCGAAAGCGCCAGGTTCCCCCGAGCTTGAACGCCGGAATCTCTCCTTTCTGGGCAAGGCGATAGACCGTGCGTTTGCCGGCTTTGAGGTAGGCCGCGACCTCCTCCAGCGTGAGGATCTCGCTCTCGACTTCACTCATCTGAAAACCATCTGGTTTGGTCTTTCGTGACTTTGGATTGCCAAGTTTGCTCAATTCTACCAAAAGGTGGTAGGCGCTAGCCAACAAGAAATCCACCAGGCATTGCGCGAATGCAGGCCAGCGCGACCAACAAATCCGGTCATGCCGTAGTTCCCATTCCCTGCGGCGCGAAGCGAGAGCGCGTCACAGCATCTGGCCATCCGCTTCAACGGGGAATGGCACGATGGGACAGACCAACCGCCGCACATCCGCATGGCCTGCGCTTGCCGTGGTGTTGGCTGTGTCGTTCTCGGCGCTGCAGCCTGCCGTCGCCGCCGACGGCGTCGCCATGGAGCGTGAGCAGCTCGCCGCGCTCGCCCGCCAGCTCGACCTGATCGATCGCCTGGCCGAGCACGCCGCCCATACCGCGCCGCAGGAACGCGCCCGCTACCACTTCGACTACGCCCGACTGCGCGCAGACCTGAAGCGCGTTCGCGCCGGCCTGCAGGACTACCTCGTGCCCCAGCGCGCCCAGCCGCGCGATCCCGTCCCGCTGGCCGGCGATTACGTCCGCCGCGAGCGCGTCGACGACGAGGAGCCGTCGCCATGACGCCCTCTGCCGATCAGGTCGCCGCCTTCCAGGCCAATGGCGGCTTTGCGCCTTCGGCCGTCTCTGCCGTCGTGCTCGCTTTCGTGTTCGCCGTGTTGCTGCTGTGGGGCGTGTGGGCGATGCGCACCGCCTACGTCGGCTGGGCCGAGCACCGCATCACTGAACGTCAGTTCCTCGCCGTCGTCGTGCGCTTCGTGGCGATGTACCTGGTGCTGACGTTCTTCCTCCTCTCCTGACCGTCACGAAAGGCCATACGCCATGAACACGCCAACGACATCCCATCGCATTCCGTCCCGCATCGCCGCTCCGCTGCTGCCGCTGGCGCTGGCGCTCGCGGGCCTGCCGCTGTCGGCCTTCGCGCAAGGCCTGCCGACCATGGAGGACCCTTCGCGCGGCCAGGGCAGCGGCATCCTGCAGACCTTGCAGAACTACGGCTACGACATCGTGCTGCTGATCGCGCTGCTCGTGGTCGCCTCGATGTTCGTCGGTGTCTGCTATCACGCCTACACCCGCTACTCGGAGATCCACACCGGCCGCGCCACCTGGGGCCAGTTCGGCCTGACGGTCGCCGTGGGCGCGATCCTGCTGGTGGTCGGCATCTGGCTGCTCACCAAGGCCACCGGCGTGCTGTGAGGGCGGCAAGCGATGGCCGTCCCTTCGCAGACCCTGCGCGACACGCTGGTGACCTTCCTGCCGCACCGGCTGAACCGCCAGCCGGTGGTCGTGCGCGGGCTGACCGCCGACGAGTTGTGGATCTGCGCCGGCCTGTCGGCCGCAGCCGGGTTCGCGCTCGGCCTGCCGCTGGCCTGGCTCACGCACAGCATCGCCATGGTGCCCACGCTGATCGTCGCCGGTATCGCGCTGGGCGTCTTCGTCGGCGGTGGCTTCCTGCGCGCACAGAAGCGCGGCCGGCCCGACACCTGGCTGTACCGGCAGCTCCAATGGCGGCTGGCCCTGCGGCATCCGGCGCTGGCAGCGCTCCTGGGCGGCCAGCGCCTCATCATCCGCTCGGGCTACTGGACGACCCGGCGCAACGCCGATCGAGGTGCGCCATGAGCCGTTTCAAGAACGAGGTCGCGCACCTGCAGGCGCACGTGAAGACGCTGCGTCTGGGGGCCGGCGCGCTGTTCGCGGTGGCGCTGCTGCTCGGCTTCGGTTGGTGGAGTGCTCCGAAGAGTCTCACCATCCATGTGCCGCCGGACCTGCGCTCGGGCAGCACGCGCAAATGGTGGGACGTGCCGCCCGAGAGCGTGTATGCCTTCTCCTTCTACATCTGGCAGCAGGTGCAGCGCTGGCCCACGAACGGCGAAGAAGACTACCCGCGCAACCTGCGCGCGCTGTCGGCCTACCTGACGCCGAGCTGCCGGGCCTTTCTGCAACAGGACTACGAGTACCGGCGCGCCAGTGGCGAGCTGCGCCAGCGCGTGCGCGGCATCTACGAGATTCCCGGCCGCGGCTATGGCGATGATCCGGCCACGCGCGTCAAGGTGGTTTCCGACCGCGATTGGATCGTCACGCTCGACGTGAGCGCGGACGAATACTACGGCTCCGAGCAGGTCAAGCGCGCCCTGGTGCGCTACCCCATCAAGGTCGTCCGGCTGGACATCGACCCCGAGCACAACCCGTTTGGCCTGGCGCTGGACTGCTACGCCAGCGCACCCCAGCGCATCGAAACGCCGCCGACGCCGGCCCAGGCCGGCGCGCCCGCCAACACCTCCGGCCACCTGCAGGGAGACTCCCCATGAAGTCCGTTGCCTTGTCGGCCCTGACCGGCGTCCTGCTGACCCTCGGTTTCGTGCCGGCCAGCCAGGCCGTGGAAATCCTGCGCTGGGAGCGCCTGCCCCTGCCGGTGCCGCTGGTGGTCGGCCAAGAGCGCGTGGTCTTCATCGATCGCAATGTGCGCGTCGGCGTGCCGGCCAGCGTCGGCGATCACCTGCGCGTGCAGAGTGCGGGCGGCGCGATCTACCTGCGGGCGAGCGAGCCGATTCCGCCCACGCGGCTGCAACTGCAGGACGTGGAATCCGGCGCGCTGATCCTGCTCGACATCGCCGCCGAGCCGGCGAAGGACGGCCAGGCGCCGCTGGAGCCGGTGCGCATCGTGGAAGCGGAAGCCCCCGCGAAGCGCTACGGCGGCGGTGCAGCAGGCGGCGCGGACGAGCAGGCCATTGCGCCCGCAGACAAATCCGTTCCCCGGCGCGAAACGCCGGTTCCGGTCGTGCTGACGCGCCATGCCGCACAGCACCTGTACGCGCCGCTGCGCACCGTCGAGCCGGTCGCCGGCATCGGGCGCGTGAACCTGCGCCGCGGCCTCGCGCTGGACACCTTGCTGCCGACGCTGCCGGTGCACGCGCGGGCACTGGCCGCGTGGCGCCTGGAAGACCAGCGGGTGACGGCCGTGCGACTCACCAATACCGCGGCGCGCTGGCTCGACCTCGACCCGCGCGCCCTGCAGGGGAACTTCGTGGCGGCGACCTTCCAGCATCCGAACCTGGGGCCGGCCGGCACCCCGTCCGACACCACGGTGCTCTATCTGGTCACGCGCAGCCACGGCCTGGCCGAGTCGCTGCTGCCGGCGCTGAGCCCGATCGACGCCACCGTAAACCTGCCGCCGGCCGCCGCGGCCGGCTCGACCGGAGGAGCGCGCGATGAAGAGTAATCCGCTGCTCAAGTGGCTGCTGATCCCAATGGCGCTGCTGCTGGTGTTCGTCGGCATCAAGCTGTTCTCCGGCGCGCCCGGCGGCCAGCCCGCTCCCAAGGGCGCGGCCAGTACGCTCACGCCCGAGGAGATGAATGCCCTGGGCATCGCTGGCGACACGCCGCGCGATACCGTTGCCACGCTGGTGGCCCAGGTGAAGCAGTTGCGCACCGAGCTGCAGAGCGCGCTCGGCGACAACAAGCAGCACAAGGCCGAGAACGAGCGCCTGCGTGCGCGGGAAAGCGCGATCGACCAACGCATCCAGAGCGCGCTGGAAGGCGAACGCAACCGCCTGGAGCAGGAGCGCAATCAGGTGGCGAGCGACAGGCAGCAGACCCAGGGGCTGCTGCAGGATCTGCAGCGGCAACTGGACGGCCTTTCCGGCAAGGGTGGCCCGTCCGATCTGCCCGTCGGGCTGGGGCTGGAAGAGGGTGACGGCAAGCGCTTCAACCGCGGCGTCGGTGGCACGCAGTGGGTGGAGCCCGACGATGCCAAGGTCGACGCCAAGAACGGCAGCAAGGAGCCGAGCTTTCCCCTGAGCTTCGGGCCGGCCCAGAAAAGCCTGTCGGCCGCAGTGGAATCCGTCGCCGACGTCGGCAGCCGCGCGGTGGGCGCATCCACGAAGGCGGTCTACACCGTGCCGTCGAACTCGACGCTCATGGGGTCGATTGCCATGACGGCACTGATCGGGCGCGTGCCGATCGATGGAACGGTCAACGATCCCTATCCGTTCAAGGTGCTGGTCGGCCCGGACAACCTCACGGCCAACGGCATCGACATCCCCGACGTGGCCGGCGCCGTGGTCAGCGGCACGGCCTCGGGCGACTGGACGCTCTCGTGCGTGCGCGGGCAAATCCGCACGGTCACGTTCGTGTTCCAGGACGGCACCATCCGCACGGTGCCGGAGGACAGCAGCAAGGGCGGCAGCAGTGGCGGCAACTCGGGTCACAACGGCGCCAGCATCCAGGGCGGCCTGGGCTGGATCAGCGACCCCTACGGCATTCCCTGCGTCAGCGGCGAGCGGCGCAGCAACGCCCAGCAGTACCTGGGCAGCCAGGCACTCATCACCGCGGCCGGCGCCGGCGCAGCCTCGCTCATCAAGTCCGACAACGGCAGCGTTGCCGTGGTCGCCAACAGCAACGGCTCGCTGGGCACCGTCGGCACCAGCGGCAACGAAGCGATGGGCCGCATCCTCGCGGGCGGCGTGCGCGACATGGCCGATTGGGTCAACAAGCTCTACGGCCAGGCCTTCGCGGCGGTCTACGTGCAGCCCGGCGCCAGGGTGGCCGTGCATCTGGAGCAGCCGCTCGACATCGACTACGACGCCAAGGGGCGTCGGGTCCACCACCGCACCGGAGAAGCCCATGCCTCGGATCTGGATTGACGCGAGCGCCGTGCTGCTGGCGGCCACCCTGCTCGGCGCCTGCGCCACCAGCAAGGAGAAGCTGCTGCCGCATGGCGACAGCACCATGCTCGACATCTGGCATCAGGAGGCCGGCGGCAGCGCGGTCAGCGGCCAGGCCGCGCGGCAACTGCTCGATGCGCGCCAGGGCCTGCGCCGGCCACTGACCGAGGCCGATGTGCAGGCGGCGCCCGGCGTGCAGGCGCGCTACACCCGCACCGCGCAGAACGAGATTCACCGCCAGTTCCACCGCCTGCCGAACCCCGACCTGGTGATGTACGTGTTCCCGCATCTCGCGGGCACCGACCCGGTGCCGGTACCTGGCTACAGCACGGTGTTCCCGCTCTACCAGCGCGTGCAGTACGCGATGCCGGGCGAGCGCGTGGAGGACTACTGATGGCCTGGTCGCTGCCGTGGTCACGCAGGCCCGACGCATCACCGGCTGACGCCGCAGATGCGGCCGATGACGCCTGGGCACGGCACGTAACGGCGCTGGCGGCACAGGGTGTCGCCGAGCCGGGCAGCGCGCTCGGCCGGGGCCGGCGCAGGCCGGCCACCCAGGCCGACCACGATGCGCTCTATGGCGTCGCGCCGTCGTTCGCGGACTTGCTGCCCTGGGTCGAGTACCTGCCCGACACGAAGTGCATGCTGCTGGAAGATGGCCAGTCGGTGGCGGCCTTCTTCGAGCTGGCGCCGGTCGGCACCGAGGGCCGCGAGATGGCCTGGCTATGGCAGGCGCGCGATGCGCTGGAGAACGCCCTGCAGGACTCCTTCGACGAGTTGGACGACAACCCCTGGGTGGTGCAGCTCTACGCCCAGGACGAGGCCGACTGGGACAACTATCTGCGCTCCCTGGCGAACTATCTGCAGCCGCGTGCGCAGGGCGCCGCGTTCAGCGACTTCTACCTGCGCTTCTTTGCCCATCACCTGCGGGCCATCGCCAAGCCGGGTGGCCTGTTCGAGGACACCACGGTGACGCGCCTGCCGTGGCGCGGCCAGGTCCGGCGTGTGCGCATGGTGGTCTACCGCCGCACGTCCGCGGCCCCGACTCCGCGGCGCGGCCAGTCGCCCGAGCAGGCGCTGACGACGATCTGCGACCGCCTCGCCGGCGGGCTGGCCAATGCCGGCGTGAAGGCTCGGCGTCTCGGCGCGGCGGATATCCACGCCTGGCTGCTGCGCTGGTTCAACCCGAATCCGACCTTGCTCGGTGCCACTGCCGAAGATCGGGAACGCTTCTACGCGCTGACCCGCTACCCGGAAGAGCGGGAGGAGGGAGAGATCGAACTCGCCAGCGGCACTGACTTCGCGCAGCGCCTGTTCTTCGGCCAGCCACGTTCGGACGTGCCCAACGGCCTGTGGTTCTTCGACGGCATGCCGCATCGGGTGATCGTGATGGATCGCCTGCGCACGCCACCCGTGACGGGCCATCTGACGGGCGAGACGCGCAAGGGCGGCGATGCCATGAACGCGCTGTTCGACCAGATGCCCGAGGACACGGTGATGTGCCTGACGCTGGTCGCCACACCCCAGGACGTGCTGGAGGCGCACCTCAACCACCTCGCCAGGAAGGCCGTCGGCGAGACCCTGGCCTCGGAGCAGACCCGGCAGGACGTGCAGCAGGCGCGCGGCCTGATCGGCAGCGCGCACAAGCTCTACCGCGGCGCGCTGGCGTTCTACCTGCGCGGCCGCGACCTGGCCCAGCTCGATGCGCGCGGCCTGCAGCTCGTCAACGTGATGCTCAACGCCGGGCTGCAACCGGTACGCGAAGAGGACGAGGTGGCGCCGCTGAACAGCTATTTGCGCTGGCTGCCGTGTGTGTTCGATCCGGCTTCCGACAAGCGCCAGTGGTACACCCAGCTCATGTTCGCGCAACATGCGGCGAACCTGGCGCCGGTCTGGGGCCGCAGCCAGGGCACGGGGCATCCGGGCATCACGTTCTTCAACCGCGGCGGCGGCCCGATCACCTTCGATCCGTTGAACCGCCTCGACCGGCAGATGAACGCGCATCTGTTCCTGTTCGGCCCCACGGGTTCGGGCAAGAGCGCGACGCTCAACAACATCCTGAATCAGGTGACGGCGATCTATCGGCCGCGCCTGTTCATCGTCGAGGCGGGCAACAGCTTCGGCCTGTTTGGCGACTTCGCGGCACGGCTGGGTCTCACCGTGCATCGGGTGAAACTTGCACCCGGCGCGGGCGTCAGTCTGGCTCCGTTCGCCGACGCCTGGCGCCTGGTCGATACGCCGAGCCAGGTACAGACGCTGGACGCCGATGCGCTCGACGAAGACCAGACCGATTCCGGCATGGCCGTGGAAGGCGACGAGCAGCGCGACGTGCTCGGGGAGCTGGAGATCACTGCGCGACTGATGATCACCGGTGGCGAGGACAAGGAAGAAGCGCGCATGACCCGCGCCGACCGCAGCCTGATCCGCCAGTGCATTCTCGATGCGGCACAGCAATGCGTAGCGGAGAAGCGCACGGTGCTGACCCGCGATGTGCGCGACGCGCTGCGCGAGCGCGCCCGCGACGCCACGCTGCCGGAGATGCGGCGCGCCCGGTTGCTGGAGATGGCCGACGCCATGGACATGTTCTGCCAGGGCGTGGACGGCGAGATGTTCGACCGGTCCGGCACGCCGTGGCCCGAGGCGGACATCACCATCGTGGACCTGGCCACCTTCGCGCGCGAGGGCTACAACGCCCAACTCTCGATTGCCTACATCTCGCTCATCAACACCGTCAACAACATCGCCGAGCGCGACCAGTTCCTGGGCCGCCCGATCATCAACGTGACGGACGAAGGCCACATCATCACCAAAAACCCGCTGCTCGCGCCCTACGTGGTCAAGATCACCAAGATGTGGCGCAAGCTCGGCGCCTGGTTCTGGCTCGCCACGCAGAACCTGGACGACCTGCCGAAGGCGGCCGAGCCGATGCTCAACATGATCGAGTGGTGGATCTGCCTGTCGATGCCACCCGATGAAGTCGAGAAGATCGCGCGCTTCCGCGAACTCAACGCGTCGCAGAAGGCGCTGATGCTCTCGGCACGCAAGGAGGCCGGCAAGTTCAGCGAGGGCGTCATCCTGTCCAAGTCGATGGAAGTGCTGTTCCGCGCTGTGCCGCCCAGCCTCTACCTGGCGATGGCGATGACCGAGCCCGAGGAGAAGGCCGAACGCTTCCAGTTGATGCAGCAGCACGGCATCAGCGAGCTGGATGCCGCCTTCCGCGTGGCCGAGAAGATCGACCGTGCGCGGGGCATCGAACCTCTGGCGCTGGATACGTTGGCCTGACGGGAGCGACACGATGCGCATGCCTTCCTTCGCCCGCCGTCATCCCCGGATCGGTCTGCTGATCGTGGCGACGATTGCGGTGGCCTCGTGGATGCTGCTGCGCGCGCCGCATCCGGCAACCGAGTCCATGTCCCTGGTCGCCGCCGGGTCCGAAGCGCCGAAACCGGCCGGCCCGCCCTGGCTGTATGGCCGTGCCGATGCGCGCTTCACGGTGGTCGGGTACGCCGACCTGGAGTGTCCGTACTGCCGGGCCTACTTCCCCGCGCTCAAGCGCTGGATCGACGCCCATCCCGAGGTGAATTGGCAGTGGCACCACCTGCCGCTGTCCATGCACGAGCCGGCCGCGACTGCCGGGGCGCGCCTGGCCGAGTGCGCGGGCGAGACCGGCGGACATGCCACGTTCTGGCAAGCCGTGGCGTGGCTCTACGCGCACACCCGTGGCGACGGCCAGGGCCTGCCGGAGGGCCTGCGCTATCCCGACCTCACGCCAGCCATGCAGGGTTGTCTCGACAGCGATCGCCCCGATGCGGTCATCCGTGCCCAGACGGCGGAAGCAGCACAGCAGGGCATCGCGGCCACGCCGGCCCTGCAACTGCGCGACCGCGAGTCCGGCAAGACCCTCCTGCTGCACGGCCCCGTCGAAGGCGATGCCTTGCTGTCGGCCATCGACCTGCTTGCCGCCGGCAGCACGACCGCAGCCGAACCCGCCCATTCCCCAGACATGCCCGCCGGCGTTGCCGGTGACATGCCCAGGTAGCCATCGATCTTCAAGGCTGCGGCGCGGCTCGTCCGCGTTGATCGAAACCCGTTCGCATCGCATCCCTTGACGCGAACAGCCACCGCATCCGCGGTGGTGGATGCCCGCTCGTCACCCGTTCCATCCCCATCGTTCCCAGGAGGGTTTGCCCTCCAGGGGCAGGCGCCCTCCGATCTCATCCATTGGAGGTTCGCCATGTCTCTCGTCATCGCCGACTCCCGCCCGGAGTCGCTCACCCTGCTCGCCGCCCAGCACGAAGACTGGATCATCCGGCAGGCCATCACCCTGCTGGAGAACCGCGTGTTCAAGGCCGGCCCGGCGCTGGGCAGTCCCGCCGCCGTGCGCGACTACCTGCGCCTGAAACTGGTCGCGGAGCCGAACGAAATCTTCGCTGTCGTGTTTCTCGACAACCAGCACCAGGTACTCGCCTTCGAGCCGCTGTTCAAGGGCACGGTCGACCAGACTTCGGTGTATCCGAGGGTGGTGGTCCAGCGTGCGCTGGCGCTCAACGCTTCGGCGCTGATCCTGGCGCATCAGCACCCCTCGGGGAACACCGAGCCCTCGGCCGCCGATCGTGCGATCACCGAGCGGTTGAAGAGCGCCCTGGCCACCGTCGATGTCCGGGTGCTGGATCACTTCATCGTCGGCAAGGGCAGCCCGTACTCGTTCGCCGAAGCCGGCTTGCTGTAGCAGCACCACCCCACGCGCATTCCTTTCATCACCACGGGAGCCCTTGGCTCCCGCTTCTTTTCGCCGGCCCGCAGAGAATCGGGACTGACCGGTTTCGGTTTCTTTGTCGTCCCCTGATCTGCGTTGCGCTCGACTACGAGTCTGCATCGACTCCGCGGAGGCGCGACATGCCGGCTCATTCCCTCAACCTTCCTGCCGCCTCGCGGCACCCCCTGGCCGCCCGGCTGGCCGCTGGCCTGTGCGCCGCGCTGCTCGGTCCCATCGCGGCGGCCGCCGATGTGCTCATCGTCACCGACAGCCGTCATCCGGTGCAGGCCCCGGCCGGCGTGCGGATCATCGAGCTGGACCAGGCCACGCGCATCGAGGTCGAACTCGCCGCGCACCTGCCGGCCGACCCGCAACAGGCCGCAGCCGTGGTGCGGCAGCGGTTGCATGACGGCGGCGAGGCGCTGCAGCGCCGCATCGGCCATGCCTATCAAGGTGTCGCGGATGCCTGGGGACTGGGCATCGCCAAGATTCCCGCCGTGGTGGTCGATCGACGCTACGTGGTCTACGGCGAGCCCGACGTGCCCCGCGCCGTCGCGCGCATCAACGCCTACCGGAGCACGCAGCCATGAGCCTCCTGCTGGCACGCCGGCGCCTGCGCGCCACCGCCGCCTCGCTGCTGCTGAGCGCGGCCACGTCGACGTTCGCCCTGGACACCGCCACCATCGTCTCGTCGGCGCTGTCCCCCGACTGCCTCGAATACCGCGTGGTCGGAATCTGCTACTGGCTGTACTGCACGCCCTTCGGCTGCTCGGTTCGCACCTCCGTCAAGGTGCGCCACTACGTCCCCGATGCGGTGGTGTCGAGCTACTCGAACACCGGAGAAAACCCGTGGCAGGAAGTCAGGGCGATGAGCATGCCCAACCCGAGCGCCAAGGCTGGCGGTGACGGCACGACCAATCACGACAACGAGAACAACCTCGCCAAGTTCAAGAACGCCGATGTCATCGGCCATCCGGCCGGGATGGTGTTCAGCCAGTTCGCCAGCGCCTCCGGCTACACCTGCGAAGGCGCTGGCACGGCCTTCATGCCGTATCTGCTGAGCACGCTCGACACGATCGCCTGGCGCTACAACATCCCGGAAGCGTTCTATCCCGAAGCGCTCATCCCCGGCCGGCGCGAAATCGGTACGCGCACCGGCCTGAACCTCTGGGGCAACGTGTATCCCCGCGGTGGCTTCCTGCACCAGACCGACGACCACAAGAGCGGCGCCGTGGTCGCGCAGCGCGCGGGCGACATCGTGACGCGCCGCAACCAGATTCACGTGTACCAGCCCCTGCTGGCCAGCGCCCGCGACGGCTACTGGCCGGCCGGCGCGCTGATGGAGACCGACGCCTCGACGGGCAAGTGGCAGGAGCTGACGCCCACGCTCTCGAACAGTTGCGCGGTCTTCCCGCACAACCGCACCCGCGTGCAGGCCCAGCAGGGCGACTACGCCTGGGCCTTGTGGCGGCCGTACTCCTGCTGCCGGCGCCGTGGCCAGGTCTTCCTCGGCAGCGTCGATTTCATGTGAGGAACCCACGATGAACGCCTCCCTCCCTGACTTCCTGCGCCGCGCGAAGTCGCACCTGCGGGCCACGCTGCTCGTGGCGGCCATCACGCTGGCCGTCGGCGTCGCCTGGGCGCAGACCCGCATCGACCCCAATGGCGTGAACGTCAGCGGCAGCGTGATCGGCGACGACGTGCTCTACAGCATCGGCGGCGGCCGGGCCGTGTCGATGGGTGGTGCCGGCAACATGCAGAGCATCGGCGTCGGCGTCGGCTGGAACAGCAACCTGATCTGCGGCGACATGAGCATCACCACGACGCTGCAGAACCAGCTCAACGGCATCACCAACGGCTTCCAGACGATCATGAGCAACGTGATCCAGAACGCCACCAGCGCCGTAGCCTCGCTGCCGGCCCTGATCATCCAGCGCGCCGACCCGGGCCTGTACAACCTGCTCACCAACGGCATCCTGCAGGCGCGCCTGGATTTCGACCGCTCGAAGATGACCTGCCGGGCCATCGCCAATCGCATGGCGGACATGGCCGGCGGCCAGGCCGGCTGGGACCAGCTCGCCGAAGGGATGGCGCTGCGGGATGCGGTCAGCAGCACCGATGCCGTCTCCGCCATCGAGCAGGCCGAGTCCAACAAAGGAAACAACGGCGTGCCCTGGGTCGGCGGCGGCAACGCGGGCGGCTCCGGCCAGAGTTCGATCAAGGTGGTCGGCGATGTGACGCGCGCGGGCTACAACCTGCTCAACGGGCGCAGCGCCACCGATACCTCGTCGATCGCGCGCAGCGCCTGCGGCAACCGCCTGACCTGCCAAACCTGGTCCTCGCCCCAGGCGGCCGCCGACTGGGCGACCCGCGTGTTGGGCGAACGCGAGCAACGCACCTGCGAAAACTGCACGAAGACCCAGACCACGCCTGGCGTCGGGCTGACGCCAATGATCCAGGAAGAGTACGAGACCAAGCTGCAGGCGCTGCAGGAACTGGTGACGGGCGCCCGGCCGACGACGCTGGCCAATCTCGACGCAGCCGGCAGCAGCTCGCTGCCGATCACCCGCGGCGTGATCGAGGCCCTGCGTGACGAGCCCGACCAGGACGTGCTGGGCAGGCGCCTCGCGTCCGAGGCGGCGCTGTCCAGCGTGCTGGAGAAGGCCCTGCTGCTGCAACGCACGTTGCTGACCGGCAAGAAGGAGCCGAACGTCGCCGCCAACGAGCTGGCCGTGCAGGCGGTCGACCAGGAGAACAGCGCACTGGAGCAGGAGATCAACAACCTCAAGACTGAGCTGGAGCTGCGGCGCACGCTGGCCGGCAACTCGGCGATGGCGATCATCCAGCGCCACAGCACCCGCGCTGCCGGTTCGCGCGGCGTCTTCGAGGGCGACACCACGCGCGACCGTCTGCGGGAAGTCCAGAAGCCGCGGAGCGGTACGCCATGAGCCGGCTGGCCTGGCTGCGGCTGCCATGGCTGTTCAACCGCCGCATCGGCTTGGCGCTGCTGTGGACCTTGCTGGTGGTCGCCGCCGCGGTGGCGGTGAACATCGCCGGCATCCACGTGGTCGGCGGCGTCGAGGGCTGGCAGCACTGGCTGAAGGCGCACGCCGGCCACTTCTTCGTGTGGCGTCTGTGCCTCTACGGAGCGACGGCTTACGGCTGGTGGTGGATGCGTCGGCGCCTGTTGCGGCGGGAGCCGTCCCGCGAGACGCATCAGCGCCTGCTGCGCACGGAGATCGCGGCCGTGATCGCCGTGGTCGCGCTGGAAGCCAGCCAATTGTTGCAGCACGGCTGAGACCGGGAGGCAGGCATGACGCTCTACACCACGGACTACCTGGAGTATTACCTGACCCTGGTGGCTTGGGTGGTCAACAACGGCATCTGGAGCATCCTCGTGGCCAGCGGGGTGTTCGCGCTGCCGTTCGTGGCCATCGTGATCCAGGAATGGCTCAAGGTCCGCAGCGAAGGTGCGGACGAGGGCAACAAGGGCGTGCTGTCGTCGATGCGCATCGAGAACCGGGTGTGGGTGGCGATCGTGGTCATCATGTTCGCCGGCATCCCGTTCATCCCGGTGGATCTCGCCACGATCAAGTTCGACACCACGCGCTCCGCGCAATGCCAGGTCAACGTCCCACTGCCCAACGACACGGGCTGGTCCAACGTCTACACGGCGCTCAACGACCAGAGCGCGCTGGTGCCGGTGTGGTGGTTCTTCATGCACGCGCTGTCGAAAGCCGTGACGGGCTCCGCGGTGGCAGCGATTCCCTGCGGCACGGACCTGCGTCAGATTCGCATGGATGTGGATGCCACGCGCATCGACGATCCGGTGCTGGCACAGGAGGTCGCCGACTTCACGCACGACTGCTACGGGCCGTCGCGCGCCAAGCTGTTCATGAACCGGCCGACGCTCTCCGACGAGCAGATGAACGACGTCACCTGGATCGGGTCGAGTTACTTCCTCGACACGCCCGGCTTCTATGACACCTATCGCGCCAAGACCCCACGCACGGCCTGGCCCTACGACGCGACCCGCGATGCAGGGCTGGCACAGGTGGACAGCGGCGGCGGCTATCCGTCCTGCCGGCAGTGGTGGGCCGATGGCGGCCAGGGACTGCGCAGCCGGCTGCTGGCACAGGTCGACCCGGACCTGCTGACCCGCATCGGGCGCTGGGTGGGCTTCCTGTCGCAGAGCGAGGTCAATGACTCAGTGATCCGCGCCGTCGTCTCACCGCGGCAGCAGAAGATGAACCAGGGCGCCGTCTACACCGACTACGGCGGCCAGATCGACAAGACGCTGCCGAACATCGTCACGCGCGGCGCGAGCGACCTGGGGCTGACCGTCGGCTCGCTGGGCTTCTTTCCGGCGATGGACGTGGTGCGCCAGGCGCTGCCGATGGTGCTGGCGATGCTCAAGATGGCGCTCGTCATCTGCATCCCGCTGGTGCTGCTGATCGGCACCTACGACCTGAAGACGGTGGTGACGGTGAGCTGCGTCCAGTTCGCGCTGTTCTTCGTGGACTTCTGGTTCCAGCTCGCACGCTGGATCGACAGCACGATCCTGGATGCGCTCTACGGTTGGGGGTTTGGCGCGGACAGGCCGCACACGAACTTCGATCCGCTGATCGGCTTGAACAACGCCTTTGGCGACATGCTGCTCAACTTCGTCATGGCGATGATGTTCATCGTGCTGCCGACGTTTTGGGTGATGGCATTGGCTTGGGCAGGCGTGCGCACGGGAAATATCGTGCAGGGGTTGTCCACCGCCACCTCGGACGCCAAAGGCGCTGGGGGGCGTGGCGCTGGCATGGCAATGAGCGCCGTATCGAAGAAGTGACCGCCGTTCAGTCGTCGTCGGTCACATGCGGGTCGATGCGCCAATCGCTCTTGTCATAAAGCCCGAAGCCGTTGGGGCCTTCCCTCCACTCGGGTTGCGGTTCCTCTTGATCAGGGTCATCGTGCTGCACGAGCCATGCAGCAGTCACCGCAAAGGCAAGCAGCAGGGCCAGCCAGAACGCGGAGTAGAGCAGCGCACCGAGCACGGCGAGCTTGACGATCCAGAGCACCGCCGTCGCCGCGCCCGCGGGCACCCCGCGCGTCACCAGCCAGCCGGCGACACGCTGCTCGCGGCGCAGGTATCCACGCCAGGCACGGCCAGCCCCCCGGCCCAGCCGGTGGCTCCAGCGCCCGTTGTGCGTGTTGGTGGTCATGCTCATATGCCTCGGCTTCAGTGGTGCCTCACCTCGCGGAGCGGCCGGTCGTGGCCTGCCCTCCAGCATAGACCGCGATCAGGAGGGCGGGTTGCGGCCGGCAGAGCCGGGTTGGCTCGGGTCGCAGGTCGATTAGATTCTGCACGATAAATCAAACCTTATGCTACTTTCCATGCACGTTCTTGCAATGGCTCTAGGGGTCGATTGGATTCTGTGTTATTTTTATAACATGGATGGAAATTCTAGGCACCAGGTAATCAAGCGACTGCAGGCGGGACTCTCCCGTGGGGCGCCGTTCGACCTTGCCACCCTGAGCCAGTTCGGGGTGTCGCCCCAGCTCGCCGCCCACTATGCCGACGGCGGGTGGCTCGTGCGCCTGGCCCATGGCGTCTATGCCTTCCCGAACGATGAGTTCGGGGTCTACGGTGCGCTGAAGTTCCTGCAACAGCGCGTGCCCGGCCTGCACGTCGGCGGCAAGAGCGCCCTGGCCCTGCAGGGGGTGCGGCACAACCTGGGCAGCCGGGAGGCGCTGGTGCTGTGGGGCGACGGTCGCTTCGCGTTGCCGGCCTGGTTCACTTCGCGCTTTCCGGCCCGCTACGTCCACGCCCGCCTGTTCGACTGGCCGGACACGGCGCTGGCCGGCAAGACCCTGACCACGCCGCCTGGCCTGCCCGAGGATCTGCGGGTGGCAGCCCCCGAGCGTGCCGTGCTGGAGCTGCTGTACGAAGCCGGCGTCAAGCAGAGCCTCGAAGAGGCCCGCAACCTCTTCGATGGACTGCGTTCCCCCCGCAAGGACTTGCTCGGGCAACTGCTGTCCTGCTGCGCCAGCGTGAAGGCCGTGCGCCTGTTCCTGACCTGGGCGCGCGAGACCAGCCTCGTGGATGTCGATGCCCTGCTGGAGCAGTACCCGGTTCGCACCGGCAGCAACACGCGCTGGATGAGCCGGCTCGATGACGGCACCTTGCTGAGCCTGAGACCTCATGGATAAGACCTACGCGGACACCGTTCGCCTGCTGCTGGCCGTCGCGCCCGACGTGTTCGCCAACGACATCTTCGCCATGAAGGGCGGCACGGCCATCAACCTCTTCGTGCGGGACATGCCGCGCCTTTCGGTGGACATCGACGTGGTGTACCTCCCGTGGCAGACGCCGCGCGACGAAGCGCTGCAAGCCATCAACCAGGAGCTGGCCGCCATCGCCACGCGCGTTGCGCCACTGGGCGTGCAGACACGCCTGGTTCGCGCCAAGGACCTGGGAGACACCAAGCTGATCGTCGAGAACGACGCCAGCCAGGTGAAGATCGAGGTCAATGTCGTGTTCCGCGGCAGCGTGCTGCCCGTCGAGCGGCGGCCGCTGAGCGCCAAGACCAGCGATCTGTTCGGCGTCGAGTTCGAGCTGCCGGTTCTGGCACCGGACGAGCTGTACGCCAGCAAGCTGGTGGCCGCGCTGGATCGACAGCACCCCCGCGACCTGTTCGACGTGTGGCAGCTCTACGAATCGGGCGACATCAGCGACGGCATGGTCGAGTGCTTCGTGATCTATCTGGCGGGCCACAACCGGCCGCCCCACGAAGTGCTGTTCGGCAACGACAAGGACATCGCCGGCGAGTACGAGCGGGCCTTTGTCGGCATGACCGAAGTGGACTGCTCCCTGGAGACACTGCTCGACGCTCGCGCCAGGATGCGACGCGAGCTGCCACAGCGACTGAGCACCGCGCACAAGCAGTTTCTGAGCGGGCTGGCGCGCGCAGAACCGGACTGGTCGCTGGTGCAGTGCCACCACGCCGCGCAACTGCCGGCACTGCGCTGGAAGCTCGCCAATCTCGAAACCTTCCGCAAGCGCCGTCCCGACGACTTCGCAGCGCAATCCGCCGCCCTCGACACCGGCTTGGGCCAGAGCTGACGAACATCCCGCAGCGCCCCACTTGCCGGGATTGCCCCATGCCGCATTCATCGTGGCATCCACGAAGCAGCGGCCCTATACCCAAAGGCTTCCGACAAAGGCCAAAGGGCTGAGAAGGGGCAAAGGAAGGGCGCCAAGGGGAAAGGCCCTATCCTGAAAAGGCCAAAAGGCGCCCCGAGCAGCCCGTCATCCGGGGTTCGCCATGCTCTCGCTGTTCCAGCGCAAACGGGTGCCACCCACCGCCGGCACACCGCCCACCTCCGCCGTCGAAACTCCGAAAGGGTTGATGCGGCCGGAGTCGGCCGCATCGCTGCTGGCCACGCCGCGCCGGCAGAAACTGCTGGAACACATCTGGCAGCGCACATCGCTCTCGCGCCGGCAGTTCGCCACGCTCTACCTCGCCCCACTGGAGCGCTACGCCGAGCTGGTCCAGCAGTTCCCGGCCTCCGAGAACCACCACCACGCCTATCCGGGCGGCATGCTGGACCACGGCCTGGAGATCGTCGCCTATGCGCTGAAATTGCGGCAGTCATACCTGCTGCCTGCGGGCGTCACGCCGGAGGCACAGGCGGCCCAGGCCGAAGCCTGGACCGCAGGCACGGCCTACGCGGCCCTGCTGCACGACATCGGCAAGATTGCGGTCGATCTGCACGTCGAGCATGCCGACGGCAGCGTCTGGCATCCCTGGCACGGCCCACTGCGAAAGCCCTACCGTTTCCGTTACCGAAAGGAGCGTGAGTACCGCCTGCACAGCGCCGCCACCGGACTGCTCTACGCGCGCATTCTCGATCGGGACATCTTCGACTGGCTCAGCGGCTATCCCGACCTCTGGGCCGCGCTGCTGTACGTGCTGGCCGGCCAGTACGAGCACGCCGGCACGCTTGGCGAGCTGGTCGTGCAGGCCGACCAGGCATCGGTCGCCCAGGAACTCGGCGGCGATCCCAGCAAGGCGCTGGCGGCGCCCAAGCATGCGCTGCAACGCAAATTGCTCGACGGCTTGCGCTACCTACTCAAGGAAGAGTTCAAGTTGAACCAGGCCGGCCCGGCGGACGGTTGGCTGACCCAAGACGCCTTGTGGCTGGTGAGCAAGACCGTCTCCGACAAGCTGCGCGCCCATCTGCTGTCGCAGGGCATCGGCGGCATCCCGGCGAGCAACACGGCGGTGTTCAACGTGCTGCAGGATCACGGCATCGTGCAACCGACGCCGGATGGCAAGGCGATCTGGAAGGCTACCGTCACCAGCGACGCCGGCTGGTCGCACGCCTTCACCTTCCTGAAACTCTCGCCGGCGATGATCTGGGATGCCGCCGACCGGCCGGTGCCGTTCGCAGGCCGTGTGCAGGTCGAAGAGGAACAAGCGGCGCCGCAGGCGCCGGCGGTGGCCGATGGGTCGCGCCTGGAAGGCACCGAAGCTGCACCCGCGAGCACGGCGCCGATCGCATCCGCAGCCATGGACACCGGCATGGCCGCGCTACTCGACCTGCTGGGCGACACCGCTCCACCCACGGCACCGGAGATCCCGAGTTCCCCTGTTGCCGAGCCCGAGCCGGCCCCTTCGACCGTGCCCCCGCCGCAGATGAGCCTCGCGCCTTCGCAGGATCGCGCGGAGCCCTCTGGGGCGCACTTCATGGCCTGGCTGCGTCAGAGCATCCAGACGCGCAAGCTCATCATCAACGACGCCAAGGCCCTGGTGCATACCGTCGCCGGTACGACCTACCTCGTCAGCCCCGGCGTGTTCCAGCGCTACGCGCAGGAGTACCTTCAAGTCGCCGCGCTGGCCAAGCAGGAGAAGCTGGAGGGGTGGCAGTGGGTGCAGAAGCGCTTCGAGAAGCTGGGACAGCACCGCAAGCAGCCGAGCGGGCTGAACATCTGGACCTGCGAAGTCACGGGGCCGCGCAAGTCGCGCCGGCTGCACGGCTACCTGCTCGCCAGCCCGGATGCGCTGTTCCAGGAGACGCCGCCAGACAACCCATACCTGCGGCTCGTCAACGAGGCCGCAAAGCGCGAAGATTCAGCCCTTGGGGGCAAGGACGACGATCAGGCGTAGGCATGCGACCGCTGTGCGGGCCGGCTTCAATCTGCGGATGGGGCCGACTCTGCCAGCTTGACTTCGGTCAGAGTCATCAAGTGGGCGGAACTGCATTTCAGCGCACGGGCAATCTTGAGGATGAGAGGGAGCGTGGGGACATGCTCGCCGCGCTCGATCTTGCCCATGTGCGACCGTTCGATGCCGGCCATGTGGGCCAGCGTTTCCTGAGCGATGCCCTGGTTGGTTCTTTCTTCCCGCACGGCAGCCCCAAACGCGATGGCTGGTTCCGCTTCGTAGGTAGTGGTGCCGGTGGGGCGGCCCCTTTGGATCGAACGCTTTGGCATTGCCAAGAGCGTCGAACACGGTCACGATTTAAACCACGTTAAACTTAACTCATTCAACGGCTTCGAGATCAGTTGCCACGAGTTCACCGCCTGGGGGGAGCTGGACGTGGAATCGAGTGACATCACCGCCGAAATTCGCATGGCCGTCCTCGGCGAATGGGTGCCTCCCCAGCTCGCCGACGTGCTCGCCCTGCAGCGTGCCGAAGAGCCGGAGACTCATGCCGTCCTGGCCGGATGGACAGATCCCGGTCGAGGCGCGGAGCTGCCGGGCGACGGCTTCGACTTCGCCTTGTCTGCGGTTGCCCGGCAGTGGCCTGGCTGGGTATGCGAGCCGCTGTGGCATGACACGCTGGCGGTCGCCGTGGCCAAGCGCTCCCACCTGCTGGCCTACCGTGAAGTGCCGTGCGAGGAAGTGCTCAAGCAGCCCTTGATCTGCTCGCAGTCCACGGCCGATGAACCATGGCGCATGACCGTGCAGCGTGTGTTCCAGAACGCGCTGCAAGAGCGAGAGCAAACGGTGGAGACATTCGATGTGGCGATGACGCTGGTTGCCGCCGGGTACGGGATCGCCATTGCGCCTGCCGCGAGACTGGCGAGCTACCTACGCCGAGGCATCGCCGTGCGGCCGCTGGCCGGCGCACCATCGATCGTGATGGCTTACCTGCTCCGCCGCAACGCTTCCTTGTCGGACACCCAGGCAAGATTCGCCCGCCGCGCGCGCTTGGTGTCCTGACAGACGCGCGGGGATCGCGGTTTCGCCACGATCCCGCATTCCTGCTGCTAGGCGACCCCGACGCGCAGCGGGGTCCATTCGCTTTCCTTCACGGCTGTGCTCACTGCCATAACGAGCTTGTCGAGATTGCTGGCCGTCACGCCCTCCAGTGCCGAACGCCCCCGCAGCATCGAGCGCGGTTGCAGCAGTGCATGGTAGATCTGCCAAGGGTCCGCACCCCTGGTCAGCTTCAGGACGGACTGGATCAGCTCGTGCTTGAGTGGGTCGAGGTGCCAGTCCGGCACCCGCTGGCCGCGGTTGCCCACGTTCAACGCCAGCAAGTTGCCCGCCTTGATCTCGTAGCTGATCCACCTGCGGGACTTGCCCGCCATCTTGGCAAACGCAGCGACGGGAAGGTTGTGCGGCGCTTCGAAGACATCGAACAGTTCCATCCTCTCGCGCTGAATGTCCGAAGGCACCAGCGGCGCGGCCGATCGAGGGGGCGGAACCGCCGGCAGCCGATGTGCGGCGGCAGAAACCAACGGCATGGCGTCACCCGGCTTCGTCACGAGCAGGATTGGCGAAGCGGCAACCGGCGCGGAGGGCGCGCTTGCGGTTTGCTCACTCGGAAACGCGGGCACGCCTTCCAGATGCACGGTGAGCGGCATGCTGGCCGCCTCGACCTGGTTCTGCTCGAAGAGGTCGAGCCGATCGGCCCAGTCCTGCATCATGCGGCGACGCTGCTCCACGTACTCGGCATGGTTGTAGGTCGCGCTGACCTTGTTGGGATCGACATGCGAGAGCTGTGCATCCACCCAGACCTTCGGGTAGCCGATCTCGTTGAGCGCAGTGGACATCGTGCCGCGGATACCGTGTCCGGTCAGGCGCTCCTGATAGCCCATGCGTTTGAGCGCACCATTGAGCGTGTTCTCGCTGATGCGCTTCTTCAAGTCGCTGTCGTGCCGGAACAGGTGGTGCTGGGCCGGCTTGAACTCATCCAGCAGGTGCCGGACGATCTCCATGGCCTGAATCGACAGCGGCACGATGTAGGGCGGGATGTCCTTTGGCTGCTGCCGCTTCTTGCGCATATCCAACTGGAGTTGCTTCACGACGTCGGGCGGGATGATCCACAGCCCACGGTCCAGATCGAATTGATCCGGCGTCGCCTGTCGCAGCTCTCCGGTTCGCACGCCGGTCAGCAGCAATAGCCGCAGCCCGAGCTGGGTCTGCCGCCTGCCGCGATAGCTGCGCAGCCGCTGCAACAGCTTCGGCAGCTCGGCCATGCGCAGGAACGGGTTGTGGTTGACGGGTGGCAGCGGCAGCGCCACCACATCGAGATCGGAGGCGGGGTTCTGCTCCAGGCCCGGCACGATCACCAGCGCGTAGCGGAACAGTTGGTTGAACCACGTCCTGACTTTCTCGGCGACGGAGAGCGCCCTGCGCTTCTCGATCTTGGCGATCACCTCCAAGAGGTCGGGACGCTTGATCTCATAGATCGACCGCTTGCCCAAGGCGGGCAGCACATCCTTGTCGAAGATGCGCGGAAGTATCGAGAGGGTCGTCTGCCGGCCTTCCTTGAGGCTGAGCCCGCGATGCTTGAGCCACTTGCGATACACCGCCTCGAAGGTATTTTCGTCGGCGAGCCGGACAGCGGTGCGCTTCTGCTTGCGGTGAACGCGAGGATTGGTGCCTTTGGCCAGCAGGGCGCGCGCTTCATCGCGTAGGCTGCGGGCCTCGCGAAGTGTCACCTCCGGGTAGGTGCCGAGCGACATCCGCTTCTGCTTGCCCGCCCAGTAGTAGCGGAAGTGCCAAGTCCTGCCCCCTGCAGCGGTGACGGCCAGGGAGAGGCCATCCAAGTCAGGGAGGGTGTATGCCTTGCCAGTTGCCTTGGCCTGTCGAACGACCAGGTCTGAGAGTGCCATGCTCTTGCTCCTGAACATGAGTCAGGAACCAGATGCTGGTCACGTCGACTTCGCCCCTCCATCAACAATCCGGAATCAGCCGCGCCCGCAAAAATGGACTTGTTTGTGGACTTAAAAGTCCTGGCTGTAGGCGGATCGCAGTGGACCGCGGCAGAACGTCAAAGAGAGGAAAAGTCCTTGTATGGCAATGACTTGCAGACTCTCTTGGACTTCTGCGGAAGTCCGCAGAATGATGCGGTGGAGCGGGCGATGGGAATCGAACCCACGGCTCTAGCTTGGGAAGCTAGGGTATTACCATTATACGACGCCCGCGAAGAGCGCCATTTTACGCGGGGTTGGGGGCGTTTGGCAATCTGGGCGTTTTGTCGGTGTGTACGATTCTGGGGTGAGAGCCTTGGGATCGATTCCCATCGCAGGCGCTTTTGGGGATTCCTTTTGGTCCGATTTCGTGGCGGTGTTCCGGCTCATTTGTACGTCGCGAAGAATATTGCAGCTACTGCGAGAATCACCGTGCCAGCGACGGCGCCAACTTTTTTTGCTGTATCCCAATAGTCGCTCCCGGTGTCAGGGGCGGGGGACCTGTGTTGTGATTCCTCCGACGAACTTGAGTTGCGTGGTTGCCTGCATTCCCATATGTCATCCAATTCCCTAATAACAAATTCAGCGCTTTCGAGGAAGCTGGCAAGGTCATCGTCGTTCAGAACGAAGTCTGCTTCGTGGACTACTTTATTTCTTATGCTTGCCACTTTGCGTGCAGCTCGGCTGACGTTGCGTGGTAAGTCATCGCCCGCAGACGTCACGAGTTCATGGATACCTTTCCCGGAGTAGCCGAGCTTACGAAGAAGCGATTCAATGCGTTTTGCCTTCGGAAGTACCGCGTCGTATGACATACCGTGCCTCGGTGCATTATGTCTATTGGCGTTTGAGTGCAACCTTACAGAATATCACAGAGCGGTGTTTTGTGGTTCTTCGTGGTTTTTCTTGATCGTCGTTCCCCAAAGTGCCACCACCACTCACGATGATCAGCAGCAAGACCACGGAGTACGCGGAAATCTCCGTCTAGGTTTGCAGCTAATCTATCTAAGGACGTACTTGAGGCCGCGGTTGAGACGATCATGGTCCTTGTCATTCCTTCCTACAAGAAATTTATGTGACTCTGAGTGTTTTTGTGTTCGAATAAAAAATTAAGATGCCGTTAATTTTTTAGCGTGCTAGTCTCTCATCTTTCTTTGTGAGAGTGAAGTTATGTCCAAGTATCGCGAAGCGCTTTTGGAGCAGGTCCTCGAAGAGGTGTGGCTGACAGGTAATGCGACTATCCGAAAAGATCAGCTTTATCATTGGACAGGAGTGGAGCGTAAGGTTAAGAAGCCATATCGGGTCCTCCACAGCCTCTGGGAAGATCTCTGTCAGGAGTTTGGTCACGATGAGGCTCTCCCGCTCCAAATTCTTGAAGGGGAGCACTTCATTTCGCTGCGTCGTGAAAGATTTTCCAACGAAACTGAGAAGCCTCTTGCTGACCTAATCTGACGAGATACGCGATTACAATGGACCGCCAAGGACGCATCAATAGGAAGGTAAGTGAGCTGATCTCAGAGTTCGAGGCCCGATTGCGCGCTCTGGGTTTTTATACAGAGCACCATCCGGCGTCGGAGAGCGAGGATGGCCTTGGATTTCTCGTGTATCAGGCGGCGCGAAACGAGAGTGGCGTGTGCACTAGCTGCGAAGATACCGGGACCATCACTGAGTGGTATCCCGCCGAGCGCTTGCCTACCCGTGACGGTGTATATCAAATTAAGGATAAGGCGCGTACAGTATTTGCCGAATTCCGTGAGGACAAGTGGAGTGGCGTGGAGCCGATAGCTTGGCGGGGCGTCGACTGGCGAGTTTCCGACGATGAACTCGCTCGCCTTCTTAACATTCTTCGGGACCAAGAACACGGCAGCAAGCCAGACGCGGCACTGGCCCTAATTCGCCATCGACTAACGTGTCGGAATAACGATCAGACGGCGGATGAATACGATGTTGAAGCTCGAGTGTATGCCCGCGTGATATTGAAGAAGAACCCGTCTGGTGCGAAGGAAGTATTGCATCTTGTCGAGGAGGACATCACGGTACCAGTCTCTGAAAATGTCAGGAAGAGAATCGAACACTGCGCTGAGATGTTTGGTATCCCCGAAGACTAAGTCTGTGCATGCCGCGTAATAATTGAGAGCTTAATATGCGTTCCGCCCAAGGAGACACCGAACACGTGTTCAGATTGGCGATGGCGAAGCCGCTATCGGTTCCACTCTCGGTCGGGGAGATTATCTATGAGTACAATTCCTCGCGGAATTCACACAATCGGTGGACGATAACCTACGGTGCTGCGCCTGGTTGGTCTGTGCTCGAAACGTGCCGTACTCTCAAGGCGAAACTTAAGAAGGCGTGGGCGAGAGATCAAATGTCTGATCCGGAGTATTCGGGCCTAGCAGGAAGGACATTGTCGAAGAAAATGGGCGCATCGAGCATTTGCACAGGGAACTCGGTGTTGAACCATTACGACCCGGAAACGCTTCTAATCGATTACATGTTGGTGCTCGCAAACGCGGATGGGCCCGTAGGGTTTTGTGCGTTCACGGTGCAGATTCAATATTTTGGTCGCGGTACAGAAATTGCGGTCGAAGTTGAAATTCGGGATGTCTTCATTGAGCCCGCGTTCCGTGACCGAGGGCACAGTCATGGGTTCTGCCTCGTGATCACTCAATTCGCGATCAACGCAATTAACGAGTTAAACGATCGACTAATCGACGCTGACGTCAGCCTTGTCGAGGATACGGTGCTTCAGGTTGTTGGAGACGTTGAGTCCTTGTCCGGGGAGCGTTTCTTGGTCTCGGTAAAAAGCGAGCTAGAAGCGTGGGCAGACGATCATTGGTGGGATGAGATGTCGCCTTTCCAGCTGCGCCCCGGCGTGAGTATCTCGTCAATCGAGGTCGACGCACGTTGGTAGCCACGTCGTGTTTCATGTTTGGACATTGGCGTAGCTGCAGTGACCATGCACAGTAGGGTTGTTCTATTCAGATTCTCTGCTGGTAAAGGTTGAGGAGTTCAACCATGTCGATCCCAATGGCATCAGCGATATCTACGAGTTCAGGAAGATCAAGCCGGTACACGCCGGACTCGTAGCCGAGAACGAAGGCTTCAGGTTTGCCAAGTCGGGCGGCAAGCTGTTTTGTTGCCAAGCGTTTCGCTTTCCGGGTGGTGATAAGGATCTCGGCGAGAGCGTCGATGCGACGTTGGTGATGCGGGAAGAAGTTCATGAGGTGCGATCTACATGCAAGTTGATCGCACCGTCGTGTCAAAGAGTGAGAAGTGCAAGCTAGTCGGTGCGCAGAAATCGTTGGCGCCTAACGATTTCGGCGGTCCACCCATTTCTTTGCCAGTTCAGACACTTCATCGATAGCGGATGCCGCGTCCATCTGCATGCCGGAACGTACCGTTTTGAGTAGAGTTTCGTGTGTGAGGCCAGATTCGACCGCAAATATTTCAGCAACGCCCCGAAATCCACCTTTCGTGTCAGGGACTGAGTTGCTCACAATTCGAAGTCCGTTGTAGGGGAACGATACTGCAATAGCCATCAATACCCTGAACTCCTATGCAAAAGACACAGGTCCGTATGTATGCCCCCGAAGGCTGAATTTTTTCTTTGCTTCCTCAGCGCGAAGTGTCAGGTCAGTTCAGAAACCGACCGAGCAAGATAGCCTTTTACTGCCCGTGGTCCGTTTAAACCCGGCATGCTGCCAGGAAATTCTAGGTCAAGATCGGCAACGCAGGGAGGTTCATCCAGTGGCTCACCAAAACCGGCAAGTCTGAAACGCTTCGATCTTCACTCCTGCATGTGATTGTCCAAATTCCGCGTTCGCGCCAGTACGTCGCAATATCAACAAACGGGAGTTCTCCCGGTGCCAAGAACGTGGGGTCGTTTACGACTGCCAGTACCGTCACGCGAGTGCGTCCGGGTTCTGCCGCTGGAAGACGGTCACTAGATGAAATCCAATCCACTGGCGTCATAGGAGCAGTAATCTCCGGTGCGAGTGAGTGCGACTTGTCAACGAACGAGACGCGTTCGAGTGGTATCAAACGTCGCTGAGTAGACTTCGATAAAGAAGGACGAAGGCGTTCACATCAATTTCCAGCGCTGCTGCAACCTCGATGAACTCACAAAAATCGAGGCGTCTCTCCCCCCGTTCGTACTTCGACACGAACGACTGGGTCTTCCCAAGTCTCTCCGCAACTTCGACCTGCTGTAGCCCCTTCTCCTTGCGGGCATCCAACAACATTTGACGGAACACTTGGTACTTCGGATCATGGATAGGATTCGGCATCCGGTAATTCTTGAACCGGATATGGACTATTCAATAACCTATTGTGGGTTAGTCTAAGTTGGGATATCGTAACCGACGCTGGTCATCATGCCCAGCCATCAACTACGGAGAACAAGAACATGTCGATGTGCAAAGGAACCCGTAACGGCTCGTCATGCGGGATGTTGCTGTATCGCTGCGTACGGTGCGGTCACGTGGGGTGCAATCAGGTGTCGAACAGCGCTTGTTCGAACATGGGGTTCAACACCGGGCGTTGTGTGCGTTGTGGCAACAGCCAGACGGAACGCATTCGATAAGAATCGACGCCAAACGGGGATTCCAGATGAAGAAATTTCGAACGGCTCTTGGAGCTATGGCAGTTTCCGCGCTCGTGACAGGCTGCGGTGCTGTGTCACCACCGGAAATCAAGTTGTTCAACGACAACCCCGACCTGAAGGTCGTGTGCAAGCAATCAGGGTGGTTCACCCCTGACGTGTACTGCGATATCACGAACACGTCCGGCGCGCGGTGGTATTCGCTTCAAGGGGGAGGTGTGATTCAGAAGGGGGATGGCGGTGTCGTTCTGGAGAAACGGGCGTTCGGCGATACGCGAATCAACTCGAACGAGACGATCCGCGAAACGATGGCGTACTTGTCGCCTGATACGAAGGTGAAGACCGTCGAAGTGTACATACCCCGTCCAAAACTCCCATGGGAGCGATGATGCGAGCGATCCCACGTGCATGTTTCGTGATCTGCTGGGCAATCAGTGGCGTTGCATTTGCGCAGACTGGTCAACAGAAGACCCAGCCGTCCCCCGACCTTGACCAAATGATCGCGACGCGAATTCGCGTGGAAAGCCCAATCTGCCAACCGTTAGCCGGGATGGTTCGAGACATCGCGACTTCTCAGAATCCCAAGTACGTGAAGGATAGGTACATGGAAAAGGTGATGGATAAAATCACCAAGCTTAACTGTTGGCGGTAGGTGCAATCCAATCGGGGAAATTCCCATCTGGAGCGGGGCTATATAGGCGGGGAGTATGACGAAAATATGAAGTAAAAACGAAGGGCGCTTGACAACAAAATCAACTCACAAAGCCGAGCTTCCGATCAGAGGATTTTCGTTGTGTGCATTCGGTGCCGGGTGGAAGCTGATCAACGTGCCGTGCCCCGACATGCCCCCCCGAGGGTACGGCTTTTCGCCCGAGCCCTTGTGCACGGGCTCTTTTTGTTGCCTGTGATTGCTTCCTGCCCGTCGGCATGATTTCTGCACCCGTTTTCGGGTGTCATACACGCATTACCCCTACACTCAGCCCGTTTCTCACCAAGCGGGCTTCTTTTTTGTGGGTATCGCCGTCGATCACCCTCCCTCCCGGTCGGGATGTTCTCCGTCAACAGGACTCGACCGGTATCTGGGATGACGGTTCCCGTCATCCGTCCCGGTCTTCGTCCTGATCTCATCTCCAACGTCTACGTTCGGGGTGATTTCCCGCCTCTACACTCCGACGTCCCCCCAATTTCTCGTTTTCCTCTCGTTTCCCCTCTTATTTCGCACTCCCCCAACCAAAAAGGCAGAGTGATTTTGATTTATATAGAATGAATTTATAGAGTCTGCCTTTTTTTGTTTTTCTGTTAAGAGGGGATGGGTGATTTTGGAGGAAAAATCGATGTAATCATCACTCCATCAAAAAGAGATCGATGTTCCGTCCAAAGTTTCGTCTATCAAGATCATCCACCGAAGGGTTGTACCGACAACTTCCTGCGATACGATCCCCAGTCAGTCCCCCGTCAAAACTTGTTGTTTCCCGGTTCCACCCTTATTCCCGTATCCATCTGCGGGAAGGAAATCTGTCCCCTCTTAACAGAAAAACAAAAAAAAGGCAGACTCTATAAATTCATTCTATATAAATCAAAATCACTCTGCCTTTTTGGTTGGAGGGACGAGGGTGGATGGGGGGGGACTCCGGGAAAAATGAGGAGGAAGGGGCAGAACGAAAACAGAGGAAGTGTGACGGACACCGTCACACGCACCGCTGTTGAGTTCTGTTGACGGAAATCGTCCCGTCCCGCAGGGATGGGTGATTGACGGCGATATTTGTTGTCAAGCTCAACGTGTCGGGTGACACCATTTTATCGATCACCTGAACCGCTTTCCGGCTTGTTTCGTTCGGTGCAAGGTGAGCATATCGCTGTGTCATCTTGGGATCTGAGTGTCCGAGCAGAACGGACACTTCGTATAGGCTGATACCGGCTCTCACGAGTTTACTGGCGAACGTATGGCGAAGTGTGTGTAGGGTGACTTTCCCTCCACGTTCTTTCACCATCGTTGGGGTATTCAGTCCGGCACGAACGAACGCTTTTTTGAAGGCGTTTGTGGAATATCCCCGGGATTCCCCCTGTTTATTCTTGAACACATGACGGTCTGACACAGACCTCGAGCACGCTCGTCGGCACATGACCTCATACAACCGCTGTGTCATATGCAAAATACTTTCGTTCTGGACCTTGGAACGAAAGAGATTGATCGTCTGGTCCTCGATGTCGATGGACGACCACGGGATGTTCGCGGCTTCCGAATACCGACATCCGGTGTCAAGCAGAAATATCGCGAGATCGTAGTTGTCCTGAACCATCCGCACCATGTCCGGGGTGTGGAGTTTTTCGGACATCATCTCAGTGAGTAGGGTGTCAGGGTGAAGGGCGCGAAGTAGGGCATCTTCTTCGGACTGGTCCAGATAACGCAGACGAGATTGGGTACGAATTACCGGGAATATTATTTCCCGGTTGATTCGGTATCCGAGTCGGGCGGCTTCATTCATCGCGGCACGGATCAGCCCGATTTCGTGCTTGATCGTTTGGGGTGAATTTCCTTCGACCTTCCGGTGTTGAACAAGGCGTTCGACATCCCGCGTAGTCAACTCGTGAAGCATCATGTCGGCCGGTAACGAGTGACAGGAACGCACGCCACCACCACGAGGTATCACCTTGTGACCGTTGATCTTTCTTGCGATACTGTCCATCGCAGGCCAGTAGGGCTTGTCTTTTCGGGATTCGATATAGCGATGGATCGCGTCCATCAAGCGAATTTCATCCACCTGTCCAAGAAATATCCGCGCATGGGCCTTGGCGCGAGCGTCACGCTCCACCTGAGCCGCAACGGTCTTGTTAGGTGTGCCAGTCGACCCCAGAAAACGCTTGCCCTTGATCTGGAAGCTGTAAAACCAATTCTTAGAATTCGCTCGCTTGTGTAATCCCATGAGGTGTCTACCGTCAAAAGATGGGGCAGCATCACGGGTGTTTGGGCGAGAGACAACCAAAAAACGGGGCAAGGTGTGAGCACGGCTTTTGCAGTCTCGCTGAATCAGCACATCATCAATAAGAACGAGAACGACGGAAACCTTGGGAAGGGGTGGGAGCCGTTCGACATGACCCGGGAAGAGTTGGCGAAGGTCATCTCCATGGGGGTGGCATTCTCGGCTCAGTACAAAGACGGTCACCGATCGCAGGCGAACTTCGAACGAACGGGGTTTATCGCCATCGACGTTGACCACGGTATGAGCTGGACCGATGCGATTGAGCATCCGTATATCAAGGCTCACGCGGCATTGGCTTATACGACGGCTTCGCACACCGAAGACGAACATCGTTTTCGAATAGTGTTCCAGCTCTCCGAGCCGATTATTGATGCGACGCGTTACAGGCAGGTCATGGTTGGACTGGTCGGTAAATTTCTTGCTGACGCGGCATGTGCAGAACCCGCACGGGTGTTCTACGGCAGCAGAGGCTGTGAGTCTGTAGTCTTCGACGGCATCCTTGACTCGTCCGAAATCGGGCAAATCCTCCTGCTGGCAGACAACGGCAAGATCAAGGAAGAAGCTGTTGCCTACGTAGATTCAGATGGGACAGAGCAAACCCATAAACGCAAGGCCAGTTCAACGTCAACCCACTGGATCGTCAAAACCACCGAACTCCGGTTAGCAGGGGGTGGGGTGATTCCGCTGAATCAGGCTGATGTTCGGACGCCGGTTTACTGCCCTGTTCATGTCGATTCCCGGGCAAGTGCGTTCGTCGTCCACTCCTCAGATGGCGTTGGGATGGGTGTTCACTGCGTCGCATGTGGAAGAACCTACTGGGCTGATCGAGGTAGTCCGACGTTCGATTTGCACGAGTACGACCGACGAGTTGAAAGTTGGATTCGGGAGTCGTTTGACACGTGGCTGCGTGAGCAAAACACTGACACCGAAATGTTCAACTTCGACACGTCACCTCCCGGACTCCTTCAGGAGCGGTTTCTACCCGCCGAGCTAATCCCGCTTCAAGATGGAGTAACGATCATCAAGAGCCCGAAAGGAAGTGGGAAGACGACGGTTCTCCGTAATGTTGTCGATGAAGCGAAACGCGAAAGAAAAAGCGTCCTGCTCATAGGTCACAGGCAGACGCTACTCAGGTCGATGGCACAACGGCTGGGGTTGACGTGTTATTTCGATTTGGTGACGCGAAACGAAAAAAATACCGATGGGACTGGCGAACCAAGCCCCGCGAAACAGGTGAAGGTGAATATCAATCCCACCCGCCATTATGCGGTCTGCATGGACAGTCTCCAGGGGCGTTTGAATACGCAAGAAGACAAGTACGACGTCATCATCCTCGATGAGGTCGAGCAGGTGATTTCTCATCTGATGGTGTCGAAGACGTTGAGGCTTGACCGCCGCCGCATTTACAGCGTATTCCGATATTACCTGCGCAATGCGAAGTCTGTGTATTTGCTCGACGCCGACATGAACGCTCCGACGGTGATCATGTTGCGTGAAATCTTGTCCGATGGGAAAGACCGTTCTTACCATGTGATCCAGAACACTTACCCAACCGGGGACGGTAAGGAAATCCGTATATATCAAGGGGATGGGCATTTGCGTTCCGTAATGGAACGGATGCTGGCGGACGGTAAGCGTTTGTACGTCTGTTCAAACTCCAAGACGGAAATAGACGCGCTGGAAATCCGGTTTCGAGCGCTCTTTGGGGAAAGCAAGAAGATCTTCAAGGTGACTTCCGATAACTCGCAGGACGCAGAGGTTCAGCAATTTCTGGGCGACGTGTCGAACCGCATTCTTAAATGTGATGTGTTATTGGCCTCACCTGCTATCGGTACAGGAATCGATATCACGTTTCCGAACGGCGAAGCACTCGTTGACGCCACGTTTGGCATCTTCAAGTCGGAGATCACGACGCATTTTGACATCGACCAGCAGCTATCCCGAGTCCGTAATCCAAAGGAAATCCACATCTGGATTTCACCGGAAACAGCCGATTTGGAAACCGACCCGGAAGTTGTCAAGCTCGACCTCGTGAGATACGAACCATCGCTGGCACATCTGGAGTCGATTGAGGACACCACGGGGATACGTGTCATCAAGGCCAATCTGAGCAAGGAAGAGGACGAGTTCCTGACGATTTTTTCGTATGTCACCGCGCTTCAGCGGGCGTCGAAAAATCTTCTCAAGAACAACTTCATCGATCTGAGGAAGTCGACCGGTTGGGTCGTCAACATCATCGAAACGGATCGGGAGCTAAATCGCGAGGGACGCAACGGTGCAGCGGCCTCCAGTACCGTGCTCGCGCACAGACGTGCCGCCGATGTTGTACTTGCGTCTGAGCAGGTTTCTGACGACGTCATGAACCCCATTTTCGATAAATTGCGTCACAACGAAAAACTGACGCCGCACGAAGAAAACCTGTACATGGCATACCGTGTGGAGTCGTACTTGGGCGCTCCCGTGACGATAGAGAAGGTGGCGGAATTTGACGACGGGAATCTACCTCGTCAAGTGCGTCAGTACCTGATGCTTCGTAATCACAGTTGGGCAAGATATTCGGTTGAACTTGCACGTTTTGAGCAGTTCAAGGGCGGCCCTCCGATGCTGACGGACCAGAATCGGGATTGGGAGCGCATAGAAATGTTGCGCCAGCTATTCATCTCCGCGGGCATCTATGACGACGAAAGTGGGTTTCTGACGGAGGTTGAATACTCACCTGTCGAATTGGAAGGGTTCGTGGAGGAATGTCGGAAGGTCGGGACACGTATCCAGTCTCTTTGGGCGCAGGATCGTGTATGGCGCAAGGATTCACTCAACAAACCGGCGGGCTTACTTGGCAATCTGCTTGGGTTGGTGGGCGTAGCACACGGGCAGAGGCGTTCGACCAACATAACGCTTCCCGATGGCAAGCAAAAGAAGATCGACTACAAGCAGATTCATTCGCAAGCGGTTGAGCGAATGAACCTATACATGCAAGCCGAGTTTGATAGATTGCGCGAGAAATCCCCTGATTTCGAGGAGAGGGCCAGGAGAACGGCAGAAGGTGTCATCGCCGAGAGGGCATCAGAAGAAGTGAAGCAATGAAAACAGTTGTCTGACGCAACGGAGCCGGTGATGGTGGTCGAAATTCACCATCACCGGAGGTAATCATGATTCTTGATGTTGACGACGCCAGTTCACGTGGAAGTAGTGATGACAGGACGTATCAATCTGACACAGGTCTACCGGTTGAGGAGACCAAGACGAAGATGCAGATCGCAACGGAAATCTACAAGCGGATGATGCGCCGCAAGCAGGTGACGCGGAAGGAGATCATCGAGCAGTTCGTCGCAGAGGCGGGGCTTTCGAAGGACGGGGCGAGTACCTACTACCAGATGATCAAGTGCCGGCATCATCGGGCAAAAACATGACGTAAATTTATTCGCCAAATCGAAGTGGCGACATTTGAACGAAGCGCCAATCCTTAGCTTCAAAGGCGATTCAAGTCAAATCCAGACGTGTTGGCGCATCTTATGAGGGAATCCAGATACGTGGTGATGTTGTCTGCTTTCTCGTGAATTATCCGTGCGTAATCGTTCTCGTCGATATGGTCGGTCTGGATGCGACTGATAGCCATATCTGTCCGGAGACGATCAAGATAAATGTGTTCGCGACCGATGTAGATTGCGCAGATCAACTGCTGCTGTATTTCTCGCGGGAGCGTGGACAGAAATGCTTGCGCGGACGCCTGTGTTGCTGGAATGCTGGTCTTTAGTTGATTGATTGCGGCGTAGATGGGCATGACGTTCGTTGTTTCAAAGGTTCGATGTACTCTGAGAGCGAGAACTAGATAAGTTTGCTGTGACGGATTTATTGTGAGTCGTTCGTATCGGCGTGTTCGATAGAGTACTGTTGCCCATGGAGTACCTTGTAGAGTAAGTCGACGGCCTTTTGCGAATACTTGTGGGTGACACTCCCTTTCGCTTTTCCGATGCGCATCGTGATGTGATACGCGTTGTCAGAGGCTTTCATGTCGAACCCTGTTTGGTCTGTAAGGATCTTGATTAGGTCGAGAGCTTTACCCCAATAGCTGTAACCGAGTTGTTCGGCAACCCCGGTAAGAGTATAGGGATAACTCAAATTCACCTGAGACGGATCGGAGATAGACGTCACGCCGAAAAGCTTGGCGAAGGTATCACCGCTCTCAACAGCATGTTCGAGCGTTTGAAAATCAATTTCTACGCTCTTTTTCGGAATGTCTGACCGAACAAGGTCCACGGCTCGGGCCATCAGGGCGCGCAGCAGTTTTGTGTTGACCTTCTCAAGTGTTCCGCCATTGGAAAACGCCTGGAACACCCATTCAAAAGACGCTGCAGTAATACTCTTGATACGGATGTTGGTATCGTCACCTACTGAAATCACCTTATCCCGGGCTGGATATGATTTCTCCGTCAAAGTGGGGTCCCATTCAAGAATGTATATGTTTGGAACCAATTGAAAGTCCGCACGCACCATTCGGTCTACGTCGTGCAACACACTTTTGATGTTGGGGTCCTCGGCCTTATATCCGATGAAGATCAGTGGATGCTCAACGAAGTACGTCAAGAGCTTGGCGCTCAGATATTTGTGGTCTTCGTTGAAGCGATCATAGTCGTCCTGCGTTAGGATCAGTGACAGCGGATTGGTGATGCATCCGTGAATCTTGAAGATTTCGCCAATCGCGAGATAACCGCGACGCAAAATTTGCTGACCGACGACCCGCTCATAGTCTGGAAACAGAGGGCTTAGTAACTCGTCGTAGTTCGTTGTAATAATCGCATGCGGGCTGATCGCCTTCAAAGCGGCTATCTCTGCGTCTAGTTCAGGTGAACCATAGGAACCTTTGTTCGACGGGCCGAGAGACGACAGGATCTGGGCTGTAGCGTGCTTGATAAACACGTCGCGTGGGTATGCATCAGAGAAATACTCATCGGGAAAATTGGATTTACCCGTGCCCCAAGCCCATTCGTGATATGCGTCTGCGAAGAGACTACCGATCTTGATGTAGTCGCTTCCATACGTTTGCTTGAAGTATGCGAAGTCTTTATCGATTACGGGACAACGCTCAGCGAGTAGACGTAACAGTTCTTCCCAGTTAGGACCGGAAGCATAACGCTTTGAGAAACCAGAACCGACAAATAGTATGGGCTGGCAGCTTGCCGCCGCTAGTACAGACGAAATGTCTGCAGTTACCTCTTCCTGATACTGCTTATAGTCCATAGGCATGGAGCAATCCCCGAAACACGTGTTTTTTCGGAAGTATGCCATGCTGAGCGGAATTGTATATTTCACATATGCGGATAACGTGATGTAGCGTTAAGGAATCAGGAGTCAAGGCACACGAGATGTCAGGGTGACGTTCAGTGACTTCTACTTTGGAGTTAACGAATCGGGTTTGGGGGCGCTCAGTGATTCTCTGAGGCCGACGAAAAACGGTGGGGGTACTTCTGGTGACGCCCCATGAAGAAATCATGGAGGTTGGGAGGAAAGCTGGAGCGCAACGACGCGGAGTTTCACGCCGCGTCGTTATGGTTCGAGCCTTGGGAAGCTAGGGTATTACCATTATACGACGCCCGCGAAGAGCGCCATTTTACGCGGGATTGGAGGCATTTGGCAATCCACGCGTTTTGTCGGTGTGTACGATTCTGGGGTGAGAGCCTTGGGATCAACTCCCATCTCAGGCGCTTTTGGGGATTCCCTTTGGTCCGATTTCAGGCGGTGTCGTGACTTTCTTGGTCGCCGTTTCCCCCAACGCGGGTGACCACCTCGTTCATGGTGTAGTGCACGAACTGCTTGCCCAATTCGGTCGGAACATACGGCTTTGTTCGCTCGAATGCCGATTCCATCGTGGAGGATGCCTGCCCCCGAGGGGTTGGGGTCGGGCGCTTCTTCAAATATTGCCCGTCATCCGTGGTATCCCGTGCTTGGCGAATTACCCCACCAGTGCTGAGATCTCGAATAAGCAGTTTATATAGATCCGCTTCTGCCGAATCTTCGCGAACAAGCTGCCCACGTATGGCTACCCAGATGTCATATCGAGTGGAACCGGGGTTCGTGTAGATCTCGCGAATTACAGCGAAGTGGGCTTCGTGGTAGGTGTGAAGCCAGTCGATGAAGAGACGAATCACGTCGTCTGAACACAGGCCCGTGCCTGCGGCGTTCGTCACGAGGTTAGCGACGTAGCGTCGCTTTTCTTCGGTGTCCGCCTCGTCCCATGTCCGAAACGCCTTCCTCACAATGTCGAGATACTGATCGCTTGCTAGACGCTCGTTGACTTCATCTCCCAACGCCTCGAACCGCTGCCCGATCTGAATCATGGTTCTGCTCAGATCTCCCATGCGTCGTTCATGCTCTTCAATCCACTGCGTTTGCAGCGAATCGGTCTTGAGCGTGCCTTCTTCCGTCTTGTAGGTAGCGAGGGCGCTAAGAAATCCACCGACCCACGGAATCGCTCCGAGCGCAGCAAGGGCGAACTTCTCAAGGATTCGTCGTTGTGCGCTGGGGTTAAGCTTTTCAAGCTCAGATCGCAAGCTGTCCACGTCTACGATAGACGATGGCTGCGAGGTCGGATCGGGAGATGTGCTCATCGATGATTCTCGTTTCAGGGTTGCGAAGCGAAAACACGAAATCTGGGCGACAAAATGCCCCAGTAATCATACGCCGGAGATGTCGGTCCGAAGAGAACACCACTGAATACACGGATCTACCGATCTAGGTTTGCAGCTAATCTATCTAAGGACGTACTTGCCCCTGTGGTTGACGTGACCAAAACGGGTGGTTGTCTTGTGTGGTCCTGCCCTGCGGGATAACGAGAAGAGAAAAATATAATAATTATGTGATCTGTTATCCCATCCATGTCCCTTGACGGAGCGGGTCAGATCCTCTGTTGGTAGAGATTGATGAGTTCGATCATGTCGATCCCGATGGCATCAGCGATATCCACAAGTTCGGGAAGATCAAGCCGATATTTGCCGGATTCGTAGTCGAGAACGAATGTCTCGGGTTTGCCAAGTCGGGCGGCAAGCTGTTTTGTTGTCAAGCGTTTGGCTTGCCGAGTGGTGACGAGAATTTCGGCGAGAACGTCGAGGCGATGTTGGTGATGTGGGAAGAAGTTCATGAGGTGTGATCTCCGTGATAGATGATCGCACCGTCACTTGGGCAACGAAGTGGAACAACAGGCACTCTGCCTAGAGTTAGGTCCTATCCCGACGAGAATATTCCGGGGCAAGTGTTTTCAGGCGATTCATCCGCGTCCAATTTATTACTCCTTCGTCTGAATGTGAGACGTGTCGGGATCGTAGGTGTGGTTCAAAGTCACGCGACTCAGGGAGACGCGCTTCTCGCGGTATGAAGGTTCCCAGAGGTGTCTGAGTCCTTGGGCGGGAGCGTGTGCCGGCGGACTCCAGTCATTAGGCATTGGGATTTCTAATATCCTGGAGCGGTACAGCGTCCAATCGTGAATTTTCCCCGTATATCCCAGATCTCGGACGTCATTCTGACGTTCTCTTTCCTCAAAAAGCTCTAGCCGAGGGTCGAACGCAATTTCCTCGAACAACTTATTTGGGTCGATTTTTACTGATAGCAAATTCTCAGCCGTAACCTCTTCGGCATTGTGTGCGACGATGACTCTAACTTCCGCTTCTGTCGAGAATGCAGTTCTCTTTAGTAGAAGTCGTTGTGCGCGGTGTAGTGGGGGCGACAAGGCATTAAATCCCTCCCTACGAATCAAGTCAGCGATCTCATGCATAAGCTGGTCATCGGTCATGTAGATCACCCGCCCGATGAAGCAACTGACATTGTTGTTGGATGACGTTGCGTCAATGACTGCTTGCAGCAACTTGCGAGGCGTAGTCCGGACCCGGATCCCTTCCTCGTCTTTATGTACGTTACGCTTGGTCTCGCGGTCCTTTTGGATCCGCGAGTACGCGCGCAAGAGAGCGTCCGATTCCTGCGTTGCCGACCAACTTTGAGCAAAGGCGGAGGGGAAATTTTGAATAATATTTTGAGCTGTACCGCCGCTCGAATTCCACCTCACTGCGATCGCTAGGTCAATTTCTAACGGGTCGTCCCACAAACGTGGCGCAACTAGTACGAGTGCTTTTTCCTCAAGAGCTTGCAAGAAGCGTTTTCGCGGAAAAATCCGGTAGATGGGAGTATCAAGGGATTTGATGCCGATTGCGTGAGCTTCGAGCACGTTCTGAGTGGCCTCGGGAGGTAGTGGTTACAGTGACGGTGTTTTCAGTATTACCAACTGTAGCAGAGACAAAGCTCCATAGACCACAACGCTGGCACCCAAAGCCATAAAAATTACTGCTAGATTTATCTGCCACTTTGGAACGAACGGGGTCCACATCATATTGGTCCGCCTACCGACGCACTCCGCTGTCCGGACGTGGATCAGTTCTGGGAGTGGTGTATTGATCGACATTATCTCGATATTGACGTCCTCTTTCGCAGAAAGAGTGTTAAAAATCATGATGTGGCGTCGATCCTGATCAATTTTCTCTTCGTAATGGCGGACCGGCCATATGTTGAGATACTGGGGCTTCCAGTTAAATACAAGTTCCACTTTTGTTGCGGGATCATGACCAAGATTCATAACTCTAATCGACGCAGTTGTGGCTGTTTGGGTTGAGTTAAGGATTTCTCCCTCTGGGCCGATTTGAGGTTCCTGAATCAAGAATGTGAAGGAGTGAGGGCTGGCCCAAATAACTTTGGCACGAGCCCTATACTTGACGAGCCAGGTACCTAGAGGCGCAACAAGTGCCAATATCTCTTTTCCGTATGTGCTCAGGAAGTCCATCTGGTTTAAATTTTCTATTTGTAATGAGTTGCGGAATTACATGCCAAGGCATGCCGTTTATTAGTATGCTCTGGGTGTTAAATTCTAACTTGATGAGATAGAAACAACCAATTCGTTCACCGGTTCAAGCCACGATAAGCCAAAATTCGCTCGCCACGTGCGTCTGCATCTTTGCAGATTCTAATTCGATTATTAACATCGTTCGATAAACTCAATCGCATCGATCCCCAGCGTTGGCACAATCTCGATGGACTCATAAAAATCGGGCGTCGTTTCCTCGGTTCGTACGTCGACACGAACGATTGGGGCTCGCAGGTGTGTGCTGCCTCGGCAATGTCAGTCTAAAGATGGAAGGGACGGGAGCGGCATCCAGTGGCTCACCAAAACCGGCAAGTCTGAAACGCTTCGATCTTCACTCCTGCATGTGATTGTCCAAATTCCGCGTTCGCGCCAGTACGTCGCGATATCAACAAACGGGGCTCTCCCAGTGCCAAGAACGTGGGGTCGTTTACGACTGCCAGTACCGTCACGCGAGCGCGTCCGGGTTCTGCCGCTGGAAGGCGGCCGCTGGATAAGGTCCATGCGGGAAGTGACATAAACACGCCCTTGCATATCGAAGCGGTTCCGGTGCGTCAAGCAGGAACACCTATCAAAGATCCTCGCTCAGACTCTCTAGCGAGACGACGCGCGACATCAGTACTTTCTGGTCGGCGCCGGGATAATGATCCAATTTTTCCTGGATGAAGTTTATGATATTCGGGATGTCTGCATCTGCTTTGACAAAAATATAACGGACATCCTTTGGGCTAAATTTTAACAAGCAGTGCTCAAGTGTTTTTGTATTGGCTTTTTCAATTTCGTCTGCATTTTCAAACTTGCTTTTGATTAGATATTCAGGAATATCCTTATTCTTTGGGACGTACCGCCATTCCGACTCTTGGTAGAAAACTTTTTCAACCGGTTTTCCATCCAATACCATATTTCCTTCCGCGGGTTTGGTGTGGGCGAGGAGGTACCTCATGCTCACTTTGGCCGCCTCGCGTTGGGCCTCAGTCTTGTGAATGCTAGCGTGCTCGTTGAATTCTCGAAACGTCGCGGTTACGCCATTCTCGCGGGCAACATATAAAATCGGATTTAAGCCATTCGTCTCAGCCCATTGCCGGGTCAGACCAATTCCAAAGCTCCCGTAAAAATCAACGTGCTCTGATATTCTAGACAGAGGTATGTCGCAAAAACACACCATTGGGTATGACACGTAATCGAATTTCTCATATCCGATCCACTTGACATCCTCGAGACAGTATCGCGGCCAAAACCCATTTATTAATATTTTTTTTAGGGTTTCTTGATTTTTTGTGAAATGAAATAGCGTGTTGGACTTTGGCTTCATTTTTCTTATGGTTAGGAAAATTCAAAGGCGTAGTGCGATTATTTCAATTGATGGCGATAACGAAGGACGAAGGCGTTCACATCAATTTCCAGCGCTGCTGCAACCTCGATGAACTCACAGAAGTCGAGACGTCTCTCCCCCCGTTCGTACTTCGACACGAACGACTGGGTCTTCCCGAGTCTCTCCGCAACTTCGACCTGCTGTAGCCCCTTCTCCTTGCGGGCATCCAACAACATCTGACGGAACACTTGGTACTTCGGATCATGAATAGGATTCGGCATCCGGTCATTCTTGAACCGGATATGGACTATTCAATAACGTGGGTTAGTCTAACTTGGGATATCGTAACCGACGCTGGTTATCATGCCCAGCCATCAACTACGGAGAACAAGAACAAGTCGATGTGCAAAGGAACCCGTAACTGCTCGTGATGCGGGATGTTGCTGTATCGCTGCCTACGGTGTGGTCACGTCGGGTGCAATCAGGTGTCGAACAACGCTTGCTCGAACATGGGTTCAACACTGGGCGTTGTGAGCGTTGCGGCAACAGCCAGACCGAACGCATTCGATAAGACTCGACGCCAAACGGGGATTCCAGATGAAGAGATTTCGAACGGCTCTTGGGGGAGCTGTGGCAGTTTCCGCGCTCGTGACCGGCTGCGGTGCTGTGTCACCACCGGAAATCAAGGCATTCAACGATAACCCCGACCTGAAGGTCGTGTGCAAGCAATCAGGGTGGTTCACCCCTGACGTGTACTGCGATATCACGAACACATCCGGTGCGAGGTGGCATTCACTTCAAGGGGGAGGTGTGATTCAGACGGGGGACGGCAGTGTCGTTCTAGAGACGCAGGCATTTGGCGATACCCGTATTAGCTCGAACGAGACGATCCGCGAAACGATGGCGTACCTGTCGCCCGATACGAAGGTGAAGACCGTCGAAGTGTACATACCCCGTCCAAAACTCCCATGGGAGCGATGATGCGAGCGATCCCACGTGCATGTCTCGTGATCTTTTGGGCAATCAGTGGCGTTGCATTTGCGCAGACTGGTCAACAGAAGACCCAGCCGTCCCCCGACCTTGACCAAATGATCGCGACGCGAATTCGCCTGGAGCAGCGCAGCCTCTTAAAGACGAGGCGCATACGCCTCACGAATCCTGCATTCCTCGGCGCGTTGACCGGCGTTCCCTCTCGTTGCTGCCCGGCGATTCGCTGGGTTGGCAGAGATTGAATCAAGAATGGCGGAATGTGCGATTGTCGGAAAAATTGCGTCCCCTTACGATGGCGGTGATTTCACTGCCCCGAGAGGAGAACGTCATGCTGCAACTCAGGCCAAGCTGCGAACATTGCGCAGTGGCACTGCCGCCCGAATCGACGCAGGCCCGTATCTGTAGCTTCGAATGCACGTTTTGCGAGACGTGCGTCGATACCGTACTGGAAAATGTCTGTCCGAACTGCGGCGGCGGCTTCGCACCGCGCCCCGTTCGGCCCGCGCGCGACTGGAAGGGCGGGAACAACGTGGCGGGGAATCCACCGACGTCGGTCGTCACGCACAAGCCTGTGGATATCGACAGTCACCGGGCGTTTGCGTCGCAACTGCGGCACATCGCCCCACAGAATCGTTAATCCGGCATCGGCTTCCCGCGGGAGCCGACGATTTACGTCGACGGCAAATCACGGAAAGTTCGCAACCTCAGCCAACATTTTTGCGACAGGGGGGCACGTCACTTACGAGGCACGTCTTCCGGCCAGCCGAAATCACACGTTCTGAAGCCTTTCGACGTGCACGTATCGGTCGTCTTCTTCGCGGGTGCCGCACTGGGTGACACGGCTACCGCTGCGGGCACACTCGCACTTCGTCCGACCGTCGCCTGGAGCTGCTGCATGCTCTGCATCACGCTCATCATCGCCGCCATGTTGGCACCATCTACAGCACCGGCATTGCCTGCCAGACGCTGGAACGCCTCATCCTTGCTGTACGGATTGAAGTCGTTTCTGTCCAGCGCAGCATCGAACAGCATTTCCGCTTCATTGCGCGTTTGTGCCGCCGATTTCTCCGCAGCATTGGATGCGCCGGCCTTGCAGACGCGGCAACTTTGATAGGTCACCCGGTCCGCCGTCATCGGCGTTTCACTGGTTCCCATCACGCGGTCCGTTCCCGAGCGTCCGTTGACCAGAATCGTGAACGCCGGTGTGTTGTCGACGAAGTACTCGACCTTGGCGCACTGCTGTGCGTTGGCGCTGATGGTGAGATCGGCCCCGTACAGCCCCTTTTGGCTTCCGGTGGGCGTCATTGCCACCGAACCGGTGCATGAACTCACGATCTGCGTGCAGTCGCAGCTTTGCGCGTACACGGACGGTGTGCCTGCAAAGCAAAGCATCGCCGTTATCAGGCCGTGGCGCCGAAGGCTCGTCAGGAGAGGTCGCATGGATGACTCGATTGCGTTGACGGAAGGGTGGAAACGCACAAGGGCGGCGTGGGGCAAAAGCGAATTTCGATCACTTCGCCGACACGCTTTGCTTGCCCGCCGTTCTGTCGGGCGACGCAGACCGGTCCACGACGGATGGCAGGTTCGCGTCGAACTCCGAGAGCGCGTCGATCAGCGGGCGTTGCTGCTTACGGGTGAGTGCAATGACTTCTGCATAGGTCCAGCAGCAAAACCCGCTGTCCACCTTGTACTCCCGGCTTCCCGCCACGCCGACGTAGCGGCCTTGTGCGTCGTAGAACGTCACAGTGACGCGAGACGTCGTCTCGGAGATGCCTTTTGCATAAGGCTCGTAGAGGATGTCTACCAAGGCCAGCCCGTCGAAGCTCCCGCTACGAAGCTCGGCGAGCGTCGAGATTTGCTTGACGGTGCCGAACTGCTTTTTCAGCGAGTTGGCGACCCACGACAAGGGAAACGACGCATCGAGCAGGACGCCATAAGGCTGTGACCACGAGTTGCCGGTCCCATTTATTTCGTAATCGACCCGGCGCTCGAGAATGTAGCGCGTGTTGGCCACGGTATTGCGCGTGAGCATGACGGCAAGCCTCGCATTGGGGCCACCACGCAGCTTCGCCTGCGGAGATTGCTCCGGCTTCTGGTCGAAGATGCCCGAACCTAGGGGTTGCTGTGCCGGAAGCCTGGGGGCGAACGAGCAGCCACTGAGCAGCAGCGCGGCAAGGGCACATGACAAGACCGACGTGCGCATGGAGAGTCGCATAGGAGCGTCATTGGCGACGCGCGCTGCGCGCCACCGAGTTTTCAGGTGGAAAAAGTATAGGAAGGGCCACTCTGAACCGACATCCTGCAAATGAAGGATGGCGGTAATAAAAAGCCGGATATAACGTAACGGTCACGGCGGGACATCGCTTGGATGGACGATGTCCCAAGCCCTGCCGCAGTCGTCGCAGCGCGTTTTCACCTTACTGCGCGCAATGAATCTGGCATCCGGTCGAGACGCTTTTTTCGCGCCGCGACGGATGGATCGAAGATGCCAAAGGCCTTTTACTGTGACTTGTCGCTCCAAACTCGCCCGCGTTGCGCTATCGCTTGGCCTCGCCGCCATGCTCTCCGTGTCGAGCGCGCATGCGCAACTCACGGAATCTGAGTACCTGCTCGCCGGACTAAAGATTGCCAAGGCGCCGGCGGATCTACCTGCACAGCTGTTTGTCCCTGCCGAGTGGACAGCAGGTCTGAGGCGTCTGGGCGCGACGACGCTAGCCAACAATAGAGAGGCCGGCGCCTGTCTGGGCATCAAGGCCCAGGCGCGGTCCGAGGATCGGAATGTACTGATGAACCGATATGCGACGCTGGTAGCGGGCAAGGCGCAGATGGATCCCGCCACCTATGCCGCACAGGAAAAGGCACTTCGGGATCAGATCGAAGGCAAGGGGAGCCTGGAAAACAGTGGGATCAACTGGGTGGTCGGGAAGATACAGGACGGCGAAGACATGTCTGTCCAGATCGAAGTCAACGGGCTGAAATGCGAAGGGGAAAGCGTATCCAGTGCGCACACGCATCCGAAGCCGAGTGCGGCGGTGCCGTCCGATGGAGACTTCGGATATCTGATGCATGTCCGGCAGGCGTACAGCATGATGGTCGTCTACGAGGGCACGAACGTATGCGCTGTTCTGAAAACGGCACAGGCAAGCCGAGAAAATCCAGAGCACGCCATGGCGATTTTCATTGCTCACCAGAATGCCGTGGGTTTCGAAGCGCTCCGTCATGGTATTGGCAAACCCGGCGCACTGACGGACAAGCTGTACGCGGGTGTCGCCTCGGCGGCCGAGACGCTCGGCATGGGCTTGTATTGCGGCATCCTCGATGGGCCGCTAAAGCGGATCAAACCCGATGCACCAAACGTCAACGATGAAATGTTCGTTCTGCAAGCCAAGAACTTGCTTTTGTCGCTCAAACTAGCAAACACGCAGGAGCATCGTGAAGCGCTCACCTACCCTTTCACACCCGCTATAGATCCGGCGTTCCGCCGTGCCATTGCCCAGTACGGCATCGACGAGACAATGGTTTCGCGGCTCACACCGTTCGCGCTTTATGTGACGTTGCTCGAACAAGTCCTTAAGGAGCAGTTCATCACGGGTGACCTGTTCGGCTTTTTCCTTCCTGATTTTCGGTCTTCCGTTCCAACGCCGATTACCGTGGCACGAAGTCGTTGTTATCGATCCGACACAGCGAAGGAATACAAATGCTCGCTTGCGCAAACCGAGGTCAGGAGCTCGGTCGACATGACAGCGGGGCGGCGGTACTCGCTTTTCGACAGTGTCGACAAGACATCGGTCATCGTTGATCCAGCCGCAGGCCTGCGTCGTGGTGTTCTGCTCCGAGATACCAGCAAGCAAACGTATCAGGGGACTTGCCGTTTCAACGGCGATGTCTGTGTGCCGGAGGGCAAAGGCGAGGTGACGTTCAAGGGCGTCATGCGCGTACAAGGCACATTCGTCGACGGAGATTTGATTGGCGAGGCGATTCAGACTCGCGAAGACTCCGGTGAAACGTGGAAGGTGAACTATGAGGCAGACGGCTATCGGGAGATCGAACGCCTTAAGTGACGCCAATTCGTGACGCCAATCCGTGACGCTAACCCGCCCCCTATCTCGTGCTTTCAACCTCGTCATCTCGTACGCCATGAGAATCCCGCTCCTCCTATCGTTATGCTGTGTTGCCTCGTCCGTGAACGCACTGGGTGTCGGTGTGAACATGGAGAATCTCGAAATGCATTACGAGATCGCTGCCATGTCGCCCGCGTGGGGCTCGGTCGTGCACCAGTACAAATCACGCAACACCTATAAGAACGCGCTGGGGGTAGGTTGGTGCAATGCGATTCACCTCAAGACGGCGAAGGAGGAAAAGCACATAGATATCGAGACGCGAGCTGTCGTTGCGAAGGATTCGGTGACCATCGAAAACTGTGGCACGCGTCAGCAATTCGGCGATGCGATTCGCTTCGAGCCCGACCGTGCGACGCGAACGAAGCTTGTCGGGACGACGTTGCAAACGCTGGCCCGGAACGGCGCCGATATCCTGCTGACCAGCCCGGAGACTTTCGCTACGGTCAAGATATCCCGCACGGGGATCGAAGTCCGGCACCCCGGCTTCTCCGTGGGCGTGCAGACCTACGATTGGAGCGGCAAGCTGGTCTCCGTCGCTGGCATGGCGGTCGAAACAGACGCTGCGGGGCGTGTGGTCAAGCTAATGGCGCCCGACGCGCAGGGTGTGACGTTCATCTACGATGGTGCGCATCTCGCCAAAATTCAGGGGCCGGGAGGGACCGCTGCCAATTACGCGTTCGAGGGCGATCAACTGTCTGAACTCGACAATGCATGGCGCAAACGCTATGCCTTCACCTACAGCGATCGTTTCAATCTTCAGAGCATCGTCTATCCCGACCAGACTCGATTCACATTCTTCTACGACGAAACGCGCGATGTCGTTACGGGTTTTCTGAACCGGAACGGCTGCATGGAAACCTACAGTCAGATCGCCGGCCAGGATGCCGATCACTACAAGGCACAATCGACGCTCGTATGCGATGGCAAGAAGATGCAGGAACGCACGGTAACGCTGGTTTTCGGGAAAAACGGATATCTGGCGGATAGAAGGGACGTCACGCTTGACGACAAGGGCGAAGTGCTCAATAACATCAGTTACCCGGCTCACTGACCGCGAACCGGATTACCGCTGGGGCACTACCTGACGTCAACTATTTCGAGCCCACTGGCGAACTCATTGACGCATTGCGCCGTCGGCTACCCCAAAGCGACAAGGCTCCCGAAGGCGCCTTTCTGATGCTCAGTACAAGCCCGCCAGGGTGTTCTTCTCCAGATCTCGGTCATAAGCCTGACCGTCGAACGTGCCGCCGGACAGTCGGCGGTGCATGGCGCCGGGACTCGGCAGCGATTCGCGAGGCACCTGAGATTCCTTGTCCCATAGCCGTGAGCGAACGATGGCCTTTGCACAGTGGTAATAAACGCGGTCGATCGACACGACGATAACGGTCTTCGGCAATTTGCCGTTGACTTCGAAGCGCGAGAGCAACGCCGGGTCCACCGAAACGCGGGCATGACCGTTCACGCGCAACGTCTCGCCTACGCCCGGAATCAGGAACAGGATCGATACGCGCGGATCGTTGACGATATTGCGAAGATTGTCGATCCGATTGTTGCCCGGTCGGTCGGGAACGACCAGCGTGCGCTCGTCCAGAATCTGCACGAACCCCGCCGGATCGCCCTTCGGCGAGCAGTCGGTGCCGCCTTCGCCAACGGACGCCAACACGACGAACGGGCAGGCTTTCACGAACGCCTGATAGTCCTCGTTGAGATACGTCAGTTCCTTCCAGATGGCACGCTCGCTCGGTTCGCCGTAAATCGCTTCGAGTTGTTCGACGCTGGTCACATCGTGTGTCATGTCACGCCCTTGTCAATGCAATGGTGAGGCTGGATGTCGCTCGCTGCGGGCAGTATAGGGTCTGCCCGGTCGGGCGTAAATCGTCGCCTCGCGGCAGTGGTGTCGCGCCTGTGCCGTGCACCGGGAACGGGCGGCGATGATTACGTGGCACCGCCCTCGGAAAACCGCAACCCCGCGATACCCACGATCGTCAGCGTCAGAAAGCCGATGCGTGTCCACGGCAGCGAATCGCCGAACCAGATCACACCGGCCACCACGAGGCCCACCGTGCCGATGCCGGTCCAGATGGCGTAAGCCATGCCCACCGGCAGCGAACGCAGTGCGAGCGCGAGCAAATAGATGCTCGCCAATGCGGCGGCGATAGCGACTGCGCTGGGCACCACACGTGTCCATCCCTGGTTGAACTTCAGCGCCAATCCCATCGCGATCTCCAGCACGGCGGCAAGTAGCAGATAGATCCAGGCCATGGCATCAAACCTCCTTCGACCGGGCCTCGCCCCGGTTGGCAACCATGGCGGCTTGTACCGCCGGACGCGCCTCGACCTGCGCCAGCCAACGACGCACGTGCGGGAATGGCGTCAGGTCGAGGCCGAGCTCGTCATGCGTGCGCAGCCACGAAAACGCGGCGATGTCGGCGATGGAATAGTCGTCCGTGGCGAGGTAGGGTGAGCGCGCCAGACGCGTGTCGACGACGTCGATCAGCCGCAGCGACTCTTTGCGATATCGCGCGATCGCCTCGGCATTGCCCGTCTTCGAGCCGTGAAGGAACCACCACAACTGCCCGAGCATCGGGCCGATGCCACCGATCTGAAAGTGAAGCCACTGGTTCACGGCGACGGCCTTCGTCTGGGACATGGGTTGCAGCACACCCGTCTGCGACGCGAGATACGTCAGGATCGCGCCGGATTCGAAGACGGTCACGTCACGTTCATGATCGACGATGACCGGGATCTTGCCATTCGGGTTGCGTTCCAGAAACGCCGGTTGTTTCTGCTCGCCCGCAGACAGATCGACGTTGACCTGCTCATGCTCGAGTTCAGCTTCGTGAAGATACACACTGACCTTCAGGCCGTTAGGGGTATTGGCCGTGTAGAACGTCAGGGGCGGGGTCTTGGTGAGTGTCGGCGTCATGGGCACCTCGGGATGTTGTTCGGATTTGCGATTGCAAATACAATGATTGCAATTGCAATCGTAAGAGTTTCCCAGGCGAATCGCAAGATGTGTGGAAACACGCGCGAACATGAAGGAGGCGCCATGAGGGCGATGTCGGATCGGGGTTTTCCGTCGGTGGACGATGCAACGCGGCAGGCGGCGCTGGCCTGCATCGGAAAGTTGCAGGCGTTCGGTATGCCGGGCAGTGACAGGCGGGAAGGGCATGTGACAAGCGTCGGGGACGGTCGCGACATGCGTCTGTCAGGCATTGCGACATCGCCGTTGGATGCCCTCGTGCATATCGCAAACGCGCTGTCTCATGTCGATATGTCCGATCAGGTGTGGATCGTCGACCCGGCGCGTGCGCGGGCTGAGATGGCGGCAGCAGGTGCCGGGCGGGCGGCGCAGACGTCCCTCCGCAAGCGCCGGGGCAAATCGGCATCGCTGCCCAGTGCGATCGCCACGTGGTTTCGCCCGACGTCGGCCCCGGAGCGGCCGTTGCTTTATTGGCTGCACTCACCCACATTGCGCGGCGTGTTGACGGCGGGGGTCGAAGCGATGGGGCTTGACGGTGCCACTTCGGCAACGGCGCCCCGACGCGGCATCTTCTTCAACGACGCAAGCGTCTGGTCACCCGACAGGCAACAGCGCGTGCGGCCCGAGTTGCCGTTGTGGCTCGCCGCGCAATCGGACTGGCTGCCGTACGATCCGGCAACGGCGCAGGAACTGCGCGCCCTGCTATGCGCAGCGCTCGACGCGTTGTACGTGCGCGGCGAATCGGGGTTCTGCTATCTGAGTGCGCACGATGCCCCTTGCGGTGAAGGGCCGCCGCTCGGCCCGGATGACGCCCGCGACGCGTTCCTCGGCATGTACCGCCTGCGTGCGCTGCCACAGACGCATCCGCCCTATACGATTCGTCTGTGCGGAGCAGGCAGGGCGCTCACCAATGTCATGGAAGCGGCGCGGTGGTTGCAACTCGATTGGGGGGTGGCGTGCGAGGTCTGGAGTTGCCCGAGCTATACGCGTCTGGCCCGTGAAGCCGGTGACGCCGAACGCGTGGCGATGCTGCGTGGGGAGCCTGCGGCCAGCGTATCTCACCTGACGCAATGCCTTGGCGACGGACGTACGCCTGTCCTGGCCGTGACCGGCTACGCGCGCCATATCGCCCATCAGATCGGTGCCTACGTTCCCGCACGCTTCCTGGCGCTCGGCAGCGACGACAGTAACGGCAGCTACGCCAACGACGCCTTGGGCGGCAGGGACGAAAGCGGCGAGAGTCTCAGAAGCGGCGACACGCCGGGCGTACGCTGGATCGTGCTCAATGCGCTTCGCTTGCTGGTAAGCGAAGGCACGTTTGCACGTGCCCGAATCGCTGAGGCGACACGCCGCTACGGCATCGTCTGACAGCGTCGCAGGCACGCACGAGCGTTCGCTCCCGACAGCTATCGACAGCTATCGCGGCTTCGTCTCCACCAGAAACGCGCGCGCCGCCGTACTGGCGCGATCGAGCGCTTCGGCCACCGGCGCGATGTCCTTCTCGCGGAACTGACTGAGGAACAACTCCGCCACGGTGGATTGATAGACCTTCCACATTTTCTTGCGAAGCGCGCGCCCCTTGTCGGTGATGGTCGCATAGGCGGCGCGGCCATCGTCCGGGTCGCGCATGCGCGTGACCAGCCCTTCCTGCTCCAGCCGGTCGATCAGACGCGTCAGGTTATAGCGCTCGATGGCGAGCACGTCGGCGAGTTCGTGCATGCGACGCGTACCCTGCGGGCCGCTTTCAAGACCCCACAGGGTGTCGTACCACGCGTACGCGGGCAGGTCGGCGGCCGCCAGCCGTCGCTCGATTTCGCGAATCATCGTGCGATGGGCGCGCACGAAAGAGAACCAGAGATCGGGTTCGGGTGTACTCATGAATGTCCTTGTCGTTTTCATGGGTGAGTTGCAGTTGCAATTGTACATCGCTAGAATGGCGGGCAAGACGATTGCAAATGCAACGCATAACTTGCGATCGCGCCCTTCCGTGATCTCGAGGAGACATGTCATGACCCAACTGCCCGTAGTGGCGAGCGCCGACACCGATATTCAGGAAACGCGAGAGTGGCTCGACGCGCTCGAAGGCGTCACCACCGTGGAGGGCCGCTCGCGCGCCCACTTTCTGATCGATCGGCTGGCCGCCTGGGACTTTGCGCAGCACGGCGACTTCCATACGCGCGTGACGACCGATTACGTCAACACAATCCCGCCGTCGCGTCAGCCCGTCTATCCGGGTGATCTCGCCATCGAGCGGCGGCTCAATGCGTTCATTCGCTGGAACGCAATGGTGATGGTGCTTCGTGCAGGCAAGCATTCGAACGTTGGCGGTCACATCGCAACGTATCAATCGGCGGCGGTGCTCTACGACGTGGGCTTCGATCACTTCTTCCGGGGCCGCACCGACACCTTCGACGGCGACATGATTTACGTGCAGGGACACTCCGCGCCGGGGATCTACGCGCGGGCGTATGTCGAAGGGCGAATCACGCAAGCACAGCTCGACAACTATCGCCGTGAAGCGGGGCTCGCCGGCATTTCGTCGTACCCGCACCCGCGCCTGATGCCTGATTTCTGGCAATTCCCGACGGTGTCGATGGGGCTCGGACCGATCACGGCGGCGTATCAGGCGCGCTTCATGCGCTATCTCGAATACCGGGGTCTCAAGCAACATCAGGGACGCAAGGTCTGGGCCTTCCTCGGTGACGGCGAGATGGATCAGCCCGAATCGCTGGCCGCGATTTCGCTGGGCGGGCGCGAGCGTCTGGACAACCTGATCTTCGTGGTCAACTGCAACCTGCAACGCCTGGACGGCCCGGTGCGCGGCAACGGCAAGGTCATTCAGGAACTGGAAGGCACGTTCCGTGCGGCGGGTTGGAACGTCATCAAGGTGATCTGGGGCAGCGGCTGGGATGCGCTGCTGGAAAAGGATGTCCACGGGCTGCTGCGCGAGCGCATGATGGCGTGCGTCGACGGTGACTACCAGACGTTCAAGTCGCAGAACGGCGCCTATGTGCGTGAGCACTTCTTCGGCACGTCGCCCGAGTTGCTGGCGATGGTCGAACACCTGAGCGATGACGACATCTGGCAACTCGCACGTGGCGGTCACGACGCGCTGAAGGTCTACGCCGCGTACGCCCAGGCGATGAAGACGCAGGGACGCCCGACTGTGATCCTCGCCAAGACCGTGAAGGGTTTCGGGATGGGCGAAGCGGGCGAGGGGCAGAACGTCAATCACCAGTTGAAGAAAATGAGCGCCGACGCCGTGCGCGCTTTCCGCGATCGCTTCGATCTCCCCGTCTCCGACGAACAATTGCCGGAAATGCCCTATCTGCGCCCCGACGCGGATAGCCCTGAGGGCCGCTACTTCGCGGCGCGACGTGCGGCACTGGGTGGGCATCAACCGGCGCGCTTCGGCCTTCGCGCACCGCTCGCCATTCCGCCGCTGAGCACGTTCGCAGCGCAATTGAAGGACACCGGCGAGCGCGAGTTGTCGACGACGATGGCGTTCGTGCGCATTCTCACGGCGTTGCTCAAGGACCCCGAGATCGGCAAGCGCGTGATTCCCATCGTGCCGGACGAATCGCGCACCTTCGGCATGGAGCCGTTGTTCCGCCAGATCGGCATTCACTCGTCGCTCGGACAACGCTATACGCCGCAGGACGCCGGGCAACTGAGCTACTACAAGGAAGCGCTCGACGGGCAGATTCTGCAAGAAGGCATCAACGAATCGGGCGCAATGGCCTCATGGATTGCCGCGGGCACGTCTTACAGCACGCACGACTTCGCCACGATTCCGTTCTACATCTTCTATTCGATGTTCGGCCTTCAGCGCGTGGGCGACCTCGCCTGGGCCGCAGGCGATGCCCGAACGCGCGGCTTCATGCTCGGCGCGACCTCCGGGCGCACCACGCTCATGGGCGAGGGGCTGCAACACGACGACGGGCACAGCCACGTGCTGGCCTCGGTGATTCCGAACTGCGTGGCATACGACCCCACGTTCCAGTACGAACTGGCGGTGATTCTTCAAAACGGCATGCAGCGCATGTATGTCGATGACGAAGACATCTACTACTACGTCACGCTGCTCAACGAAAACTACGCGCACCCGGCCATGCCCGAGGGCGCCGAGTCGGGCATCCTCAAGGGGCTGTATCTGTTGCGCGAAGGCGAGCCCGCGTCAGCCGACACGCCGCGCGTACAACTCATGGGCAGTGGCGCGATCCTGCGCGAAGTGATCGCCGCCAGTGTGCTGTTGCGTGACGATTTCGGCGTGCAGAGCGATATCTGGAGTGCGACGAGTCTGACCGAGGTTCGTCGCGAAGGACTGGCCGTCGAGCGCTGGAACCTGCTGCATCCGGATCAGCCGCCACGCGTGCCGTATGTCCGGCAATGTCTGGGCGATCGCGAGGGGCCGGTCGTGGTCGCCACGGACTACATGAAGATCGTCGGCGATCAGATTCGCCCGTTTGTGCAGGACCGCCGCTTCGTCACACTCGGCACCGACGGCTTCGGTTGCTCGGACACCCGCGAGTCGCTGCGCAAGTACTTCGAGGTGGACCGTCACTTCATCGTGCTTGCGGCGCTCGGCGCGCTGGCGGATGCCGGCACGGTGCCGCGCGAGCGCGTTGGCGAGGCCATCCGAAAGTACGGCATCGATCCCGAAAAACTCGATCCGACGACCGTCTGAGACGTTTTCGGACGCTCGGGAGTATCGAGTTTGTACGTTCGTGGATGGACGAGGGGGAAGGTGAGGCGCGGCGCGGGGGCGCGCCGTGCTTCACCAGTCGTCCAGATCGCCCATGTGGCCCATGTGGCCCATGTCGCTCATGCGGCGCACGGGCGCAGCGTCAGCTGCCGCTCTTGCGATAGAGCGCGAGCCCGCCGGCGAGCGTGAACATGACGACGGCGCACACCCGGTTCAGCCGCCTGAGCCCGCGGGCCGTCATCAGCCGAGCGGCCTGCACACCGCCGGTTGCGTAAAGCGTCATCACGACGATGTCGATCGCTGCCGAGACGATGGCCAGCACGGCATATTGCGGTGCAAGCGGCATGGACGTATCGACGAACTGCGGCAGGAACGCCGAGAAGAACAGCAGAATCTTCGGATTGGTCAGGGCAACACCAAAGCTGCGCAGGAAGACGCGTCGTGCGCTCAGGTCGGACCTGATACGCACGCGACTCAGGTCTTGCGGCTCGGCGCGCCACAGCTGGATCGCCAGCCATACCAGATAGGCCACGCCGATCCATTTGATCGTGGCGAACAATGAGGCCGACGCCATGAGCAAGGCGCCAAGTCCGGCGCCGACGGCCGCCACGACAATCACGTCCGAGAGCGCCGCACCGCACATCCCGACAAGCACCACGCGCCAGTTGCCGGAGACGCCGTTTGCCAGCGCAAGCAGCGTGTTGGGACCGGGAATCAGGCCGCCGATCAATGCGGCCGTGGCGTAAATCGCAAGCGTGGCGTGTTGCATGACGAGACACCGTTAGCGGCGCCATGACGGCGCGAAGTCGCCAGTCTTGCAGATGCCGCCGCCGGTAGCAACCCGGCACGCCAGCGGCCCGGCAAAGGCCGACGCACCGGGGCTTTGGCTCCGTTCCATCATTCAAGCCCATTCAAGCCATTCACTGCCGCCTGAGCCCCTTAGGCAATATGTGCCGCAAAACCGGTCTTTCCGTCGGCGATTCCGTTCTTGAGCGTGAGCGCCGGGATGTCGTAGTCGCCGTGGTTCTGTCGACGATAGGGAATCGGCGCGGTCGTGGCGAGGCTGTCGAGCCGGGCACCGAGCGCCCGCGTCATCGTCTCGAACGTTGCGCCATCGACACGCGATGTGCGATACGCAACGAACGGCGGGAGAACGTCGAATCCCGGATAGAACAGCATGCCGTGCTGAATCGGGAACAGCACGTCGTCGATGGGGCCGTTGATTCCCCGGGCGCTGTAGTGCGACTCCCAGCCGCCGGTGGTTACGACCAGCATCGCGCGCTTGCCCGAGAGGCTGCCTTCCCCATAGCGGTCCCCCCAGTGCGTATCCGAATGCTCACCCACGCCATAGGCGAAACCATAGGCATACACCCGGTCGACCCAGCCTTTCAGAATGGCGGGCATCGAAAACCACCACAACGGGAACTGGAAGATGACCGTATCGGCCCAGCGCAGCTTTTCCTGCTCGCGCGCGATGTCGGGGCTCTGGGTGCCGCTCTGATAGGCCTTCATGGAGTCGAGCGATGCATGGAACGGTTCGGACGGATCGCGTTGCGGCGCATCGTGTTCGTCGATGGTGGTCTTCCATTGCATCGCATACAAATCCGAGACCTGCACGTGGTGGCCGGCGGCTTGCAGATGTTGCACGGTGAAGTCGCGAAGCGCACCGTTGAGCGAGCGCGGTTGCGGGTGGGCATAAACGATCAGGACATTCATTTTCAAACTCCGTCGCCATTCGGCGCAGTCGATTGCTTTTGCGTGGTCTGCTGCGGCGGTTCGCGCAACAGCAGGGAGAACGCATGCAGCTTAGGGCGCCAGGCGGTATATTGGAAATGAATTCCTAATATGTCAGGTATAACGATGGTTAATTTGAGACGCCTCGATCTGAACCTGCTCGTCACGCTCGACGTGCTGCTCGCCGAGTTGAATGTCACGCGTGCAGCCGAGCGGCTGCATATCTCTCAGCCGGCGGTGAGCGTGCATCTGGCGAAGTTGCGCGAGCTGCTTGACGACCCGCTGCTGTTGCCGGGGCCACGCGGCATGCGCGCGACCGCGCGTGCCGAGGCGTTGCGCGAACCGCTGCGCGAGGCGCTCGAATCGCTCTCGCGTGCCGTGGCTCCCGCGGCGCCCTTCGAACCTGCGAGTGCCGATCTGATCTGGCGCATTGCCGCGACCGACTACACCGAATCGACCATCGTGTTGCCGTTGCTTCGGCAATTGCGTGTGCAAGCGCCACGGGTGCGTCTGGCCGTGCTCGATCTGGTGCCGTCGCGAATGGCGCGTCAGGCGGAGCAGGGAAGTGTCGACGTCATCTTTCATACGACGGAGAACGCGCCGCAAGGGCTGCATCGCCAGGCGCTGTTCACCGAGCAGTATGTGCTCGTGGGGCGCCGGGGACATCCGAAGCTGCGACGTCGCCCCACGCTCAGGCAATTCTGCGAGCTCGATCACGCCATCGTTTCACAGGACGGTGGCGGCTTCCGGGCGAGTACCGACGATGTGCTCGCGGCGCAAGGCATGTCGCGACGCGTCGTGTTTTCGGTGCCTCACTTTCTGTTTCTGCGCTCGGCGCTGGCGAATAGCGACCTGGTTGCGATGGCGCCCGAGCGGCTCGTGCGAGACGATCCAGCCCTGCAGATCACGTCTGCCCCCATCGACCTGCCCGGGTTCGAAATCTCCATGTACTGGCACGAACGTGTGCATCGCGATCCGTCGCACCGCTGGTTGCGCGAGCGCATTGCAAGCGTGGTGTAGATCGGCAAGGCACGCTTAGTGTGGGGTACGCAGCGTCCGACGCTCGTAATCGCGAGATCCCATCTCGGCCAGACGGCTGATCGTGCGCGAGAGATCGCGCCAGTCCCGCAGGGCGTCGAGCGCCGCAATGAGGGGCGCGTCCGACGCGATCAGCAATGTGCACTGCCGGTCGTAGCAAATGTCGATCAGCCAGAGCAGACGTTGCAGCGTATCGGGACGGCGCAGTTGTTCGACGTGCAATTCGTCGACGAACAGCACCCGCCATTGCTCGCAAAGGCCGAGGTAGTCCAGATGCGAGCGATGCGCCACGCACAGGGCATCGAAGTCGGCCCACAACACCCGCGCGCCGGCACTGCGCGCTGCCAGCGGCCGCCCGGCCATCGTCACCTGCGTCGGTCCCGACGCGGGGTGTCCTTCCAGTTCCGCATATCGCGCGGGAAAGACGTCTTGCGCTGCCGCCAATGGGGAAATCCAACGCGTCATCTGCGCCGTTTCTCCGCCCAGGCGGTAGTCGGTCGCGCCGTCGAAATGGATGATCGCGAAGCGCTGCAGGATCACCGCGATGGTCGGCTCGAAGCGCTCGTGAAACTCGGGGTCGGGCAGCAACTGCTGCGGCGCGTAGTTCGACGTTAGTACCAGCCGTACCCCGCGCGCGAGCGCAATGTCGAGGAAGCGGCCGATGAGGAAGGCATCGGCGATATCGTGAACGTGGAACTCGTCGAAACACAGCAATTCGACGCCGTCGAGCCATCGATGGGCGACGGCGGCGAGCCGGTCGTCGCACTTCGGCTCGCGCACGAGCTGGCGGTGAATGTCGCGCAGGAACTCGTGGAAGTGCACGCGGCGCTTCTCGCAGGTCGCCACGGCGAAGGCGGCGTCGACGACGAGGCTTTTGCCGCGTCCGGGCAAGCCGTAGCAGTACACGCCGTCGTACGGGGGGCCGTCGGGCGACGCCCCGGCCGTCGTCAGGTTTGACCGGTGCGTCATCTTCGTCATCTGCGTCATCTTTGTCAGGGCGGCGATGGCGTCGCGCTGGCGCAGGTCGGGGGTGATATGGCGCTCGGCCAGCGCTTGCGTAATGCGCGCGGCGTCGATCATGAAAGACAGGCTCCGAAAAAGCGAATGCCGACGGTGTCGCGTCGGCCAACGAGCGCCACTATACCGACGTGCTGCAATCCCGGCCAATACGGAATTCGGCAGGCGGCCATCGCATTTCGGCATTGCATCCGACGCGGTGGACCGCGGTAGGCGGGGTGACGCCGCAGGGCGGCTCGCGCTAGCGGGTCATCGTTGCCGGTTCAGCGTTACCGGGGCAGCGTTATCGCCGGATGGCAGACGGCCCGGCGTTACTGCTAGAATGGCCGCCAAGGCCGATGCTGCCTGCCGCTCGCTCCCGTCAGGGAATGGTGAAAGCATCGCAGGTCACGCATGTCCGTCCCGTTCCTCAGGCGGCGCGCATCAGCAACGCGAGCACTGATCGAATGCGCCGCTATCGAACGACACAAGGATGGCAAACATGCGAACCTATCTCGACGCCAAAGTCATGGCCCGGTCCCTGCGCGAACGTCTCGCGCGCGAGGGCATCGATATCTCCCACGCGCAGTCCCTCGAAGCCATCGCCGCGCAGTTCGGCTTTGCCGACTGGAATGTGCTCGCCGCCAAGGTGGCATCGGCGGCCGATGACGGCATCGTGTTCGATACCGTCGCGCCGATCCACCGGATCTTCGACGAAGCCAAGGCGCGCGAATTCTATGTCGACTTTCTGGGCTTCCGACTGGATTGGGAGCATCGCTTCGCCGACGGCATGCCGTTGTACTGCCAGGTCTCGCGCGCCGGCATGACGCTGCACCTGTCCGGCCATTACGGCGACGCCAGCCCGGGGGCGACGACCTTCGTCTTCATGCGCGGCGTGCAGGCGTATCAACGCGAACTGTCGGCCAAGCGCTATCCGAACATGAACCCCGGCATCGAAGCACTCGACTGGGGGCAGCAGATGACCGTGACGGATCCGTTCAACAACCATATTCGCTTCTGCGAATCGAGCGACTGAAGAGGCGGCCACGTATGTCCCAGGCTTTCGATCCTGAACGCTATTTCCAACGCATCGGTTATACCGGCCCCCGTGAGGCTTCGCTTGCCGTGCTGCGCGCGATTCATGCGCTGCACCCGCAGGTCATTCCTTTCGAAAACCTCGATCCGATTCGTGGCAAGCCGGTCAACGTCGATCTGGCATCGGTCGCCGACAAGCTGATCGACGCGAAGCGCGGTGGCTACTGCTTCGAGCAAAACGCGCTCTTCGCCAGTGCGCTCACCCATTTGGGATTCGATGTCACGCCGTTGATCGGCCGTGTCGCCTGGGGCCGCACGTTCACGGTCGAAGCACCGCTCACGCACATGTTGCTGCGCGTGGAGCTGGACGGCGAATCCTGGTTGGCGGACGTGGGTTTCGGGTCGGTAACGCTGACCGCGCCGCTGCGTCTGAATACAACACAAGCGCAATCGACGCCGCTCGAAACGTTTCAGTTGGAAAACGTACGGGCGAGCCACGACAACGCGATTGCGGAATACCGCCTGAGCGTGAAGTCGGCGCAGACATGGCTGCCGACTTATCGTTTCACGCCGCGACCGGCCGAGTGGATCGACTACAAGCTTGGCAACTGGTACACGTCGAGCGCGCCGGAGTCCATCTTCACCAATCATCTCATGGCGTGCCGGGTGCTGCCGCACGGGCGATTGGCGTTGCTCGACACCCGGCTCGTCGAGCGCGGTCCGAACGGCGATGTGCTCGAAGAGACCCGAATTGCCGGTGCCTCTCACCTTGCCGACGTGCTGCAGGGGCGGTTCGGGCTCGACCTCGCGGACATCGACGCCCACGAGTTGTTCGAACGTGCGCTGGCGGGGGTGGCAAAGGCGGCCGTCCGCTAAGCGTCTTCGTCACGGATCGTTGGCGCCAACGCAAAGGGCCTTGCAGACGGTGGGTTGTCTGCAAGGCCCTTGTTACGTATTTCGGTGTATCTGCCGCAGGTCCCTAAGTCGCAAGATCGTCGCCAGATCGCTCAGTGCGCCGACGTCGTGCCCGGCCACATCCGAACGGCCAGTGCCCCGAGGGCGGCCAGCGTGGCGAGCGACGCAACACCTGTCCAGCCGAAGTAAGCCAATGCCTGCGAGCCGAGCACCGAGCCGAGCGACATGCCGATGAACACGCAGACGAACAGCACCGCGTTCAGGCGGCTGCGGGCTGCCGGTTCGATCCCGTACACGATGGTCTGATGCGAGATCAGCGCGACTTGCACCCCAAGGTCGAAGCCGATGGCGCCCAGGCCGATCAGCCACAGTTGCGCATGCGGGCTGAGCATCGGTGCGAACAACATGGCGGCGAACGAGACGGCCACCATGGCGGCCCCCAGACGCGTGACGACCTGCGGTCCCTTCTTGTCGGCGATGCGACCGGCAATCGGCGCACCGAGCGCACCGGCGGCACCCGCCAGCCCGAACGCACCGGCAGCCGCGGCGCCCAGATGGAAGGGCGCTTCGTGAAGCATCACGGCCAGCGTCGACCAGAAAGCGCTGAAGCCGACGGAGAGCAGGCCCTGCGCGAACGCGGCCCGGCGCAATGCCGGATGACGGCGCCAAAGCCCTACCACCGAGCCGATCAGTTGGCGATAGGTCAGCTGCGTCGTCGGATGGAACGACGGCAGGCCACGCCAGGCCACCAGACCGAAAGCCGCCACGCTGATAGCGGCGACGACGTACATCGCCCGCCAGCCGAAGTTCTGCGCGACGAAACCGGACACGACGCGCGAGAGCAGAATGCCAAGCAGCAGACCGGTCATGACCGTGCCCACGACACGTCCCCGAATCGACTCGGGCGCGAGCGCCGCGGCCGCGGGCACGATGTCCTGCGCCATGGTCGCCGTCAACCCGATGGCGAGACTGGCGACGAGCAGCGTGCCGATGCCCGGAGCGAAGGCGGCAAGCAGCAGGGCGAGCGTGAGAATCACCCCCTTGGTCAGCACGATACGGCGGCGGTCGATGCGATCGCCAAGGGGCACCAGCAGCAGAATGCCCAGCGCGTAACCCAGTTGGGTGAGCGTCGGCACCCAACCGACGGTCGTATTGGCCGCGTGGATGTCGTCGGTCATGATGCCGAGCATCGGTTGCGCATAGTAAAGCGAGGCCACGGTAAGACCGGTACCCGTGGCAAGCAGCAGGATCAGCCGGGCGGAGAGCTCGGGCTGCGGGCGGGCGGTCGGGGCGGTGTTCGAAAGCTGAGCGGAACTCATAAGTGAGGCTCCAGTGGATTAGGCACGGGGCGTAGTGTCTCGCTTGGTGCGGTGCAGCGGTAGGCCTATAATCCGTACAACCTTTATACGTGCGGCGTATGAAAGAATCTCTCGATTCCCCACATCCGGCGGTTGGCACAGCGGCGGCGCGGCCCAGTGGCGCCGACCGTGTCGAACTGATGCAGACCTTCGTGCGCATCGTCGAATCCGGCAGTCTGTCGGCCGCCGCCGCCTTGCTCGGCACGACCCAACCGACCGTCAGCCGGCGTCTGCAAATGCTCGAACGCTCGCTCGGTCTGCGACTGCTTCAGCGCTCCACCCACCGGATGAAACTCACGGAAGACGGGGAGCGCTGCTTCGCGCGAGCCAAGGAACTGGTGACGAGCTGGGAAGCATTCGAAGCGGATTTGCGCGGCACGGGCGACGAGCCGGAGGGCACGCTGCGTGTGTTCGTACCGCACGCATTCGGGCAGGACATGATGATCGGGCCGCTGGTCGATTTCCTTGAGCGTTACACGCGCATGAAGGTCCACTGGTTCCTGCAAGACAGGGAGCCCGACTTCATTGCCGAAGGCGTCGATTGCGCCATTCATGTGGGCGAGTTGCGCGATCCCTCGAACGTGGCGATTTTGTTGACCGACGTGCCGCGCATCGTCGTGGCGTCGCCCGAACTGGTGCGCGGACGCACGCCGCCGCAGCGGCCGGCCGACCTGATGGCGCTGCCGTGGCTTGCCCTCACCACGTTCTACCGCACGGAGCTCACGCTGGCACATCGGCAGACGCACGAATCGGAGCGCATTACATTCGATCCGCGCATGAGTACCGACAATCTGTTCGCGTTGCGCAGTGCCGCATTGCGGGGGCTTGGGGTCGGGGTGGCATCGGCCTGGGTGATGGCCGAGGACATCTCTCAGGGCCGCCTCATCCAGTTGGTCCCGCAATGGCGCTCAACGCCGTTGCCGATGTACCTCATCTATCCGTATGCGAAGTACTACCCCGCACGACTACGCCGCTTCATCGAGGTCATGCGTGCGGTCGTGCCCGGTGTCATCGAGGAAGAGCAACGCAAGATTCGCTGACGCAACCAACGCGACACCAACGCGACACCAACGCGACACCTACCCAACGCCAATCTGACCGACCCCACATTAGGTCGCCGTCAAGCGAGCTGCAACTGCCCCGCCGTGCCTTGCAGCAGCGCGTCGTTGCGTTGGGCGGCGTCGCGCAGATAGTCCCACAGCACCGTAATGCGCTTGAGCGTGCGCAACTCTTCGTGGCAGTAAATCCAGAAGCTGCGGGTGACGACCACGTCGTCGACCAGCAGCGGCACGAGGCGCGGGTCTTGCGCCGCCATGAAGCACGGCAGGATCGCCAGCGCCTCGCCTTGCAATGCCGCCTGATATTGCGCAATGACGCTGGTACTGCGCAGCACCACATTGCCGCCCGGCACGATGTCCTCCAGATAGCGCAACTCGTTACTGAACGTCAGTTCGTTCACATAGCTGATGAACCGGCGATCCGCGAGGTCGGCGAACGTTTTTACCTCGCCGTAGCGCGCGAGGTAGCCGGGGGTGGCGTACAACTGCAAGCGGTAATCGCATAGCTTGCTGCACACATACGGCCCGCGCTGCGGACGCTCGATGGTGATGGCCAGATCGGCCTCGCGTTTGGACAGACTCACGAAGCGCGGCACGGGCAGCACGTCGAAATCGATCGCGGGATATTCGCGCTGAAATCGCGAGAGCACCGGTGTCACGAAATAGGTACCGAAAGCCTCGGTCGAACCGATGCGCACATGGCCCGAGAGGGTCTGTCCCAGACCGGCCACCTGTTCGCACGCCGATTGCAGCGCCGTCTCCATCTGTTCGGCGTACACGAGTAATTGCTGCCCTTCGGGCGTCAGAGCAAAGCCCGCATTGCGCGACTTGTCGAACAGTAGCGTGCCCAGCGCCTGCTCCAGCGCGCGCACGCGTCGCGAGACGGTCGTGTGATCCACGCCGAGGCGCACGGCCGCAGCGCTGACCCGCTGGGTTCGTGCAACTTCCAGAAAGTAGCGAAGGTCGTCCCAGTCCGGGCGCGGCTCGGCCCCCGGGGCGCCGGAGGGACTGGTCGATCGCATCGCGCCGGTACGTGCCATTGCGCTGTCTCCTATGTGTATTTCTGCACAAAGTAGATGCAGCGATGCGCTATGTAAAGCAAATTCGCACAAATACAATTTATGAGCGCCACGCATAGACGTCGGCGGCAAAAGCATAAGAGACCAAGAAGAGATCGAAAAAGACCTCAATAAAGACCTCAAGGAGACAAAAAGCGATGAAGATCAAGCCGTGGCTGCTCGCGCTGGGACTCGGTGCGGGTTTGGGATTGTCGTGCGTCGGTTCGTTTGCGCAGTTGCCGGATCGTCCCGTGAAAGTCGGGGTGCTGACCGATATGTCGGGAACGTATTCCGCAATGGGCGGCGCCGGGTCGGTCGTGGCGGCGCAAATGGCCATCGACGACTGTCTGGCCGCCGAATGCAAAGGCATGAAGGTCGAACTGGTCTCGGCCGACAACCAGAACAAGGCGGACGTGGCGGCCAACAAGGCGCGCGAGTGGTTCGACCGGGACAACGTCGATGCGATTGCCGACCTGACCAACTCCGCTGCCGCGCTCGCCGTGCAGAAGCTCGCGATGGACAAGCAGCGCGTCGTCCTCTTCTCCGGCCCGGCGACCACACGTCTGACAAACGAAGACTGCTCGCCCACGGGCTTTCACTGGATGTTCGACACCTATTCCCAGTCGGCTGCCACCGCACGCGCCGTGGTGGGTGACGGCGGCAAGTCCTGGTACTTCATCACGGTCGACTACGCCTTCGGGCATTCGCTGGAGAAAGACGCCGCCGATATCGTGAAGACGCTCGGCGGCACGGTCGTCGGTCAATCACGTCATCCGCTCAATGCGTCCGATTACGCGTCGTTCCTGTTGCAGGCGCAAAGCTCGAAGGCGCAGGTCGTGGCGTTGGCGAATGGCGGTCAGGACACCGTCAACGTGCTCAAGCAAGCACGGGAATTCGGCATCGTGCAGCGCGGGCAGAAGCTCGCGGCGCTGCTGGTGTTTCTGTCGGACGTTCACGCTCTGGGTCTCAACACCGCACAGGGCCTGTTGTTTACCGACGGGTTCTACTGGGATTTCGACGACGCCTCGCGCAAGTGGTCCGACCGCTTCCAGAAAAAGTACAAGAACCTGAAGCCGACGATGGTCCAGGCCGGTGTGTATTCGAGCGTGCTGCACTACCTGCGCTCGGTGGCGGCTGCCAAGAGCGTCGAAGCCAAGGTCGTTGCGCAGAAAATGCGTGAATTGCCGATTCGCGATCCGATCATGCACAACGCGTCGATTCGTCCCGACGGTCGCGTGATTCACGACATGTATCTGTTCAAGGTGAAGTCTCCCGCCGAGTCCAAAGGACCGTGGGATTACTACACGAAAGTGGCCACCGTCCCGGCGACGGAAGCCTTCCAGCCGCTGTCGAAATCGACTTGCTCGCTCGTGAAGACGAGCACGGCCGCGAAGTAATTTTCCCCGAATTCTTTCATCCGTATTCGTTTCGATCTGGAGAGCGTGTCATGTCCCTACCCACCATTCCGCTGCTCATCGACGGCAAGCGTGTTGAATCGAAGACGTCGCAATGGCGTGACGTCGTGAACCCGGCGACGCAGGAAGTCGTCGCGCGCGTGCCGTTTGCGACCCCCGAAGAACTCGACGCGGCAGTGGCCTCCGCCAAGGCCGCTTACAAGGGCTGGCGCAATACGTCGCAGGCCAATCGCATGCGTGTCATGTTGCGCTTTCAGCAACTGCTGCGCGATCACACGAGCGAGCTGGCCGAACTGATCACGCGCGAGCACGGCAAGACGCTGCCCGACGCGGAAGGCGAAGTGGGGCGTGGACTCGAAGTCGTGGAGCACGCGTGCTCGATTGCCTCCCTGCAACTGGGCGAGTATGCGCAGAATGCGGCCGGTGGCGTGGACGTCTACACGCTCATCGAACCGCTCGGTGTCTGTGCCGGTATTACCGCGTTCAACTTCCCGGTGATGCTCCCTTGCTTCATGTTTCCGCTGGCCGTCGCCACCGGCAACACCTTCGTGCTCAAGCCGTCGGAACAGGATCCGAGCGCATCGCTGCGTCTCGCGGAACTCGCGCTCGAAGCCGGGTTGCCGCCGGGCGTGCTTAACGTGGTACATGGCGGGCCGGACATCGCCAACGCCATTTGCGATCACCCGGATATCAAGGCCGTGTCGTTCATCGGCTCGACGCATGTCGGCACGCACATCTACCGTCGCGCGTCGGAGGCGGGCAAGCGTTGTCAGGCCATGATGGGCGCAAAGAATCACTGTGTGATCCTGCCGGACGCCGACCGCGAGCAGGCGATCAATCACCTGCTGGGTGCGGCATTCGGCGCCGCCGGACAGCGCTGCATGGCCACGTCCGTCGCGGTACTCGTGGGCGAAGCGCGCGAGTGGGTGCCGGAGCTGGTCGAACGTGCGCGGGCGCTCAAGGTCGGGCCGGGCACGGATCGCAAGGCGGACGTGGGTCCGCTCGTCTCGAAGCAGGCGCGTGCACGTGTGGAAAAGCTCATCGGCGCCGGGGTGGAAGAGGGCGCAAAGCTGCTGCTCGACGGACGCGGCCACGCGGTCGGCGAAGCGCCGCAGGGCAACTTCGTCGGCCCGACGATCTTCGACGGGGTGACGGCCGACATGTCGATCTATCGCGAGGAAATTTTCGGGCCGGTCCTGTGCATGACGGGCGTGGATACGCTCGATGAGGCGATCGCCTTCGTCAACGCAAACCCGAACGGCAACGGCGTGGCGCTGTTCACGCAGGACGGCGGCGCGGCGCGTCAGTTCCAGAATGAGATCGACGTCGGTCAGGTCGGCATCAACCTGCCGATTCCGGTGCCGGTCGCCTGGTTCAGCTTCACGGGGTCGCGGGCGTCGAAGCTGGGCGATCTGGGGCCGAACGGCAAGCAGGCGATCCTGTTCTGGACGCAGACGAAGACCGTCACGGCGCGCTGGCAAGCGCGCGGCACCGGCCCGGCGGGCGTCAACACCACGATTACGCTGAAGTAATTCGCGTGCCCCTGAACACATCGAAGATGTCGGAGACAGACGATGGCTACGGAAATTCAGCAAGGGACTGGGCAGGAGACTCGGGCGGCGCTACGCGTGGCCTTCATCGGCCTGGGCAACATGGGCGGCCCGATGGCGGCCAATCTGGTGAGCGCCGGGCATGCGGTGCGCGGCTTCGATCTGTCGGGCGCAGCGGTGGAGCGACTGGTGGCCGCTGGCGGAAAAGCGGCGCAGTCGATTCCCGATGCCGTGCGCGATGCGCAGGTCGTCATCACGATGCTGCCCGCCGGTGAGCACGTGCTCGCCGCATACGACGGTCCGCAAGGCGTGCTGGCCAACGCACCGCAGGATGCCGTGCTCATCGACAGCAGTACGGTGCCGCCGGAGATCCCACGTCAACTGGCGAAAATTGCCCGCTCGGGCACACAACTGCTAGACGCCCCGGTCTCGGGCGGCACGGCGGGGGCTGCTGCGGGCACGCTGACGTTCATGGTCGGCGGCGACGCAGCGCTCGTCGAGCGCATGCGCCCATTGCTCGGCAACATGGGCAAGGCCATTCACCACGGCGGCCCGCTCGGCGCCGGCCAGACCCTCAAGCTATGCAACAACATGCTGCTGGGCATTCTGATGGCGGGAACGAGCGAGGCACTGCGTCTGGGCATCGCCAACGGCCTCGACCCGAAAGTGCTCTCGGCCGTGATGCAGCAAAGCTCCGGACGCAACTGGACGCTGGAGGTCTACAACCCGTGTCCCGGCGTGATGGAGAATGCCGCATCGTCACGTGGCTATACAGGCGGTTTCGCGACCGATCTGATGGCGAAGGATTTGCGTCTCGCGCATGGCGCTGCGGAGTCCAGCAACGTGGCGACGCCATTGGGCGATCTGGCCCGGCGCATCTTCGAGGTCCATCGCGCGAACGGTCATGGGGGACTCGACTTTTCGAGCATCTTCCAGGACCCGGTGACGCTCGCACAGGCGCTGGAGGTGAAGTAACGTCCGACCCGGTGAAGTGCAGGACGATGCAAACGCCCGTCGAAGGTTCGCCCGACGGGCGTTTTGCCATCGGTCGGTCATTGCGACGATTCGGTGGGAGAGTCCCGGGCCATGGGCCGAAATCATTTCAATGCCGCGAATATGGGCGTATCATCCGGGCCCAACGGCTACCCCCACGGCCGGTTTCCCAGCGCTTGCGAGCGCCTTCGTCGCCATGATCGTCCGTCCCAACCTGCACTGGCTGCGCATGCTGTTCGTCGTGCGTGGCTCGATCTTGCCCAAGATCGCACCGCAGCTCATCTTCACCACGATCATCTCGATTGCCGTCACGCTCGCCCATGGGCGCATTTTCGAATGGAAGATCCCGCTCACGTTCATCCCGTTCTCGCTGATCGGTATTACGCTCGCGATCTTTCTCGGCTTTCGCAACACCACGAGTTACGCCCGGTATTGGGAGGCCCGCATGCTCTGGGGCAGCGTGCTCAATGAAACGCGGGCGCTCTCGCGTCAGTCGATGACGCTGGTGTCCGACACGTCGGATTCGCCCCGCTTCGTTGCCTATCTGATCGCTTTCGTGCATGGCATGCGTCATCAATTGCGTGGCACGGACCCGCGCGCCGACTTCGAGCGTTTGCTGAGTCAGGAAGACGTGGCGTGCCTGGCGCGCAAGCAATTCAAGCCGATCACGATTCTGCTGATGGCCGGCGAATGGTTGCGCGAGCGCCGTATGCGCGGTCAGATCGAAGCGCCGCTCGCGCAGGTCATGGAGATGCATCTGGACCGACTGGGCGAAGCGATCGGCGGCTGCGAGCGGATTGCCACCACGCCGATCCCGTTCACGTATGGCGTCATCCTGCATCGGGTGACCTATCTGTACAGCGTGCTCCTGCCGTTCGGCCTGATCGACTCCATCGGTCCCATGACGCCGGTCATCGTTGCCTTCATTTCGTACACGTTCTTTGCGCTGGAAGCCGTGAGCGCGGAGATCGAGGAGCCGTTCGGACTGGAGCCGAACGATCTGGCGCTCGACGCCATGTCCGAGACCATCGAGCAGTCACTGCGAGAAATCCTGCACCGCCAGCACACCGCGCAGGTGCGCGCCCGCGAGCATCACATCATCACCTGAGCTCGCGGCGCGACGCCTTCCTCAATTTTTAATACTAAAGTTCTTGCTTTAGTTTCTGACGCGACTATACTCAAGTACATGCTTGACCATGACAACACCCTCGATCTGACTTTTCAGGCACTGGCCGATGCCTCTCGCCGGGCCATGCTCGTGCGGCTGGCACAGGGGCCGGCGTCGGTGAGTGCGCTTGCGCAACCGCTGGCGATGTCGTTGCAGGCGGTCATGCAGCATCTGTCCGTGCTGGAGAGCGCGGGTCTGGTGCGAACGGAAAAGGCCGGTCGTGTGCGCACGTGCCGGATCGAACCTCAGGCGCTGAGCCTCGCCGAGCGATGGATCAATCAGCGCCGTCACGAGTGGGAGGGCCATCTCGACCGATTGGGCGAGTATCTGGCCAGCCTGCCGCCCGAAGGAGACCTTCATGACGACAGCAAGTGAAGCAAAAGCGACCACGCAGCCCCGTCCGTTGACCGTTGGCCGGACTTACGCGGTGGCCCGCGAAACGGTGTTCGGCGCGTGGACGACGACCGAGGCCGTCAAACGCTGGTTTTGCCCCACCGGTTACACGATCCCCGAGGCGCAGATCGAGGCGCGCGAGGGCGGCGCTTTCGACTTGCGCATGCAGTCCCCCGAGGGCGAGTCGCACTGGATTCGCGGTCGCTTCGTCGAAGTGGATGCCCCGAAGCGCCTCGTGATCGACATGAAGGTGACCGACGAGAAGGGACACGAACTGTTCGGCGCGCTCACGCAGGCAACGTTTACCGATGTGGCGCAGGGCACACGGCTGGACGTGGAACAGCGATATACGGTGCTCGACCCCGCGTTCGCCTGGATGCCCGAAGGCGCAGGACAGGGCTGGACGCAGACACTCGACAAGCTCGGGCGCGAAGTCATGCGCGAGGCCGAGGCGCCGACGGCCCGCAGCGTCGTGCACGGAACGTTTCGCATCGAGCGCCAGTACCCCGCATCTCCTGCTCGCGTGTTCCGCGCACTGGTCGAGCGCGAGGCCAAGGACCGCTGGTTCGCGCGCGGCGAAGGGCTGACGTTGATCGAGCGGTCCATGGACGTTCGCCCCGGCGGACGCGAGGTGGCCAAGGGCAAATGGCAGAGCGGCATGGTGTCGACGTTCGACGCGTTGTACTACGACGTCGTGCCGGATACGCGCCTGGTGTACGCCTACGAAATGCATCTGGATACGCGCAAGATTTCGGTGTCGCTCGCGACCATCGACCTCAAGGCGCGCGATGGTGGCACGCACCTCGTCATGACCGAGCAAGGCGCGTTTCTGGACGGTTATGACGACGCCGGGTCGCGAGAGCGCGGCACGAATTTCCTGCTCGACGCGCTGGGCGCCTCACTCGACGACTGATTCGGTGACTGGCTCGGCGACCGACGGCGTTGCCGAGTATTCCAAGGCATTGCGACGCCGCTGCGGGTCGGTACCACCGACGCCAGCGGCGTTTTCATGTGTGCGAATGCACCGATGTGGTGCGTTAATTCCCATTAAAACGCGCAATAGTTCCTGAACAAATTTCGCGTTTTTCATCGCGATGGCGAGTTCTAGACTTCCTTCCATCGACGGCGCAATTCAAAACAAAGTCGTCGCAACTGACAGGAGTCTGAAAATGAACCGCAAGAACATCGCTATCGCCCTTATCGCCGCTGTCGCCTCGCTGGGTGCTGTTGCCAGCAATGCTGCCGAGAACGGTAACAACTACCCCAACGTCGCTTCGCAAGGTCAACCGCTGACCCGCGCTGCCGTGCTGGCCGATCTGGCGCAAGCGCGCGCCAATGGTCTGATCCCGCAAGGTGACGCCGACTATCCGGTGTACGTCGCATCGGGCCCGAGCAAGACCCGCGCCGATGTGAAGTCGGAATTGGCTGACGCTCGCGCTCAAGGCCTGCTCGCCGAGACCGATGTCGGCTACCCGATCCTTGCGTCGCAAGGTCAGAGCGTGTCGCGCGCCGAAGTGAAGCAAGACCTCGCCCGCGCCCGCGCTGCCGGTCAACTGAACGAATTCCAGGGCAGCTGATCGCCGACCGGCTGACAAGGCCGGCGCCGTAGCACACGAAAAAAACCGTCCCGAGTGTCGTACTCGGGACGGTTTTTTTTGTCTTTGCGGCGCGGGTGAGGGGGCAGGAACGCCCACACCCCGGTCACCCTCAGGTCTTCATGAAGCGCAACGCGAGTCGCGCGAGTTTCGGCACGAACGTCGGACGCAGCAGGCGCTTGTCGTAGCCGTCCATGCGTCGCGCATCTTCTTCCAGACACAGGGCAATCAGATCGCGCGGCTTGAGCGATTCGCCGATATCGGCGGTGCCGGTGGCAGGGAAGTTGGCGTCGCGCGCCACACCGTCGGTGTCGATGCCGCGCGCAATCGCCATGCGATCCCAAATCAGCGTCACCCACACGGCCGCGACTCGCGCGTAAAACCACGGCCGCTTCCAGAATGGCAACGTGCGCCGATACCACGCGACCCAGTTCGCGAAGAACAGAATGTGGCGCGCTTCCTCCTGAATGACCGGTTCGAACGTCTCGACGAGCGCTTCGGGAAAGTAGCCGGAGCGCTGCGCCGAACGAAACAGGCCGAACGCGACGAAGCTGTCGATACATTCGCTGAAGCCGGTCTTCATCCACGCCCATTCGGGATCCTTGGGCGGCGGGTAGGGGGGCTCCGGCGCGAGTTCGATGCCGTAGGCTTCGACCAGTCGGGACAGCACGACCTTGTGGCGCGCTTCTTCGTCGCCGTCCATGACGAGCGCCTCGCGCAGCAGCGGGTCCTGGATCGTGGCGGCGTAGGTCGCCACACGAATGGACGCACGGCCTTCCGTCTGCACGGCAATGTCCCAGATGGGCAGGGCCGTCAGGCGCTTGAGCGCATCGGGCGGCAGCTTCGGCCACTCGATGACGGCAGGCTTATAGGGATTGTGAGACTCCAACAGCATGCGGCAGAACATGCGTTTGTGGGAGTCCGAACCAATTTTCACGGGCCCCTCGGCGTCGTATTGCCAATGGCGCATGACATGGTCGGCCTCAGCCACGGCTGCCGCTAACGTGTCGGACATCTGATCGGGATATCGCATCGGTATGAGTCCTGTCGGCGTCGGCAAAAATCATACCATCAGCCATACGCATGTGCCGTACAGGCGGGCCGATTTTGTCGGCGCCATCAGGAGCATCGTCGTGAAGCGGCGTCGAAATATTTCGTAATTGTTGCGGCGCGTGCAACGCAGGTATTCGCGCCATGCGCTATATCGCGGGGGAAGACGTGACTAGACTGTAGAACCGCTGTCGCAGTTTTTGCAGCTACTTGCCATGGACACATCATGTCGCTGACCCTTGAGCAACTCTTTCCGCAGCATCGTCCCGAAGGTGACGCCGTGGCCACGGCGCTCGATAGTCACGCTGTCGTACAGGCGCTGTCGCTTGCCGTCGCCGATCATCCGCTTGTCCTGCTGCGAATGATGTACCCGACCACCGATGCCCATACGCATCGCAGCCGCGACGAACTCACCGAGGTATTGCATCGCCACGGTTTGCATCAGGTCGCGAGTCTGATTGAAGAGGAATCGCCGTATCTGATGTTCACGTCCGCCGAGCATGCGCATCTCACGCTCGTGGAAATCCGTCGCTATTCGGCGGCCATTGCCGTGCATCTGTACTATCGCGGGCTCGCTGGTGTGGACGCCGAAACGCGGCTTCGCGCCGATGCACGTGCGCCGACCGACGGCCACTTCAAGCCGTTCGACTGACGGCAACCGATCGGCGCGCCATGACCAATCTTCCTGTCGATGCGACAGGCGGATTCGATGGGTCGCGGGCGTTAGCGCCGTGCGCTATCGCGTCAGGCGCGACGGTTTTCCGTCCCGTCCGCCGTCTGCCCCGTGTCCTCCGTTGACTTGGCTGATGACTTAGCTGATGACTTGGCTGGTGCGCGGGCGTCGTCGGGGGCATGCTCACCATCCCAGCCGAACGTCACCTGGCGCTGGGCGCGACGTGTCGCACGCTCGCGCGCCATCTGCTCCTCGAACTGACGACGCCCCTCCTTCGCGGTGGCGATGATCTTGTTGCGATCCTGATAGGAGGGATACATGTCGTCCGTCAGCTGTACATTGGCGCGCCTGAACGCCATGGTCGCCTCGCGGGCTTCGGCCGCGGGCCATCCGAGCGCTTCGAGCACCGAGCGTGCGCTGCGCAGCGAAGACTCGAAGACTTCGCGCTCGATGTGCTGCACGCCACGCTCGCGAAGCTGGAACAAATGGCCGACGTTGCGCGCTCTGGCGACGACCGGTACGCCGGGGAAGTGTTCGCGCATCAGATCGGCGATTTCGAGCGACTGATCGACGTCGTCCACGGCAATCACGACGGCGCGCGCGTTCGCCACGCCCGCGATGCGCAGCAGATCGAGACGCGTCGCATCGCCATAAAACACCCGAAAGCCGAACTGCCGCAGACTTTCGATGGTGTCGGGGTCGTGGTCGAGCACGGTGACGGACACGCCTTGGGGCATCAGCGCACGACCTACGATCTGCCCGTAACGCCCGAAACCGCAAATCACGACGTTTGCCGTCTGCGGCTCGGAAATCTCTTCCATGCGCGGTGAGCCCTTCATGCTGTAGCGCGGCAACAACCACTTGTCGATGGCAACGAGCAGCAGCGGCGAGATCAGCATCGAGAGCGCCACGGCGCCGATCAGAAATGACGACACGGCCGGGGGCAGCACCTGTGGCCCGGCGGACTGGAAGACGACGAACGCGAACTCGCCGCCCTGGGCCAGCAGCAGCGTGAAGATCGGCCGTTCCTGATACGGCAGTTGCATCAGTCGCGACAGGCTGTAGATCGCGAGTCCCTTGAGCGCCAGGAAGCCGACGACGACCGCGATCATGCGCAGCGGTTGCGCGAGCAACACGCCGAAGTCGATGCTCATGCCCACGGCGATGAAGAACAGGCCCAGCAACAATCCCTTGAACGGTTCGATGTCGGTTTCGAGTTCGCGACGATATTCGCTCTCCGCAAGCAGGACGCCAGCGAGGAAGGCGCCGAGCGCCATGGATAGCCCGACGACTTGCATCAGAGTCGCGATGGCGACGACGAGCAGGAGAGCCGCCGCCGTGAAGATCTCCGGGGTCTTGCTGTTGGCGATCCAGCGCAGTAATGGACGCAGCGCCAGTCGTCCGCCGAGGATGATGGCGGCAATCACGCCGACGATCTTCAACGCTTCGAGGGCGCGCGTCGTGCCCGTCATGGCGTGACTGTCGACGGAATTCGCGAGCAGCGGCAGCAACGCCAGAATCGGAATGGCGGCGACGTCCTGAAACAGCAGGATGGAGAAACCCGCCTGACCGCTGGCGGTGGCGAGCATGTTGCGTTCGGCCATCACCTGCAACGCAATGGCGGTGGACGACAGCGCAAGGCCCAGGGCGGCGACGAGCGCAATGCGCCACGGGGCGCCCAGCGCGATGCCTGCGACGAAGAGCAGCACGGCGCAGCCGATGACCTGCGCCGAACCCCAGCCGAAAATCGGCCGTCGCAGGCTCCACAGACGCCGCGGTTCCAGTTCGAGGCCAACGAGGAACAGCATCAGCACCACGCCGAACTCGGCGAAGTGCAGCACATCTTCCACGCGCGAGACGAGGCCGAGTCCCCACGGCCCGATCGCGATCCCGGCGGCGAGATAGCCGATGATGGCGCCCAGACCGAGGGCGCGTGACAACGGCACGACGATGACGGCGGCCGCGAGATAAATCAGACTGGCCAGCAGCCAGGCAGGCACATGTTCCATCAGACGGACCTCCCGGTGTCGCTGACGCTTGTGTTCGCGTCGGCCCCCGTCAGCCCGGTCGCACAGCGCGGGCGATCGGTTGCCGGAATGGCCTGGCATTCGGCGGCGTCAGCCATCGAGACGAGTTCCGGCCAGTGGGGGTACGTTGCAAGACGCCCGGCGAATGCGCTGACATGTGCGTCGAGCGCGGCGGTGTCGCAGCGACGCGCGCCATACAGCACGTGCGGCGGCAGAAAGCGCATGCCGCACAGGTGCGAGGTCTGTTCGTACGGGGGCAGGAACGCAGAGAATTCGTGCTGGTTATAGCCGTCGCGCCGATAGCTGTCTTCCGGGCCGCCGGTGCTGGCGACCAGCCAGAGGTCTTTGTTCGCCAGCGCGTGGCCGTCCTGACCGTAAGCCCAGCCCCACGACAGCACTTCGTCGAACCAGAGCTTTTGCAACGGCGGCATGCTGTACCAGTAGATCGGATGCACCAGCACGATCAGATCGGCACGCGAGAGACGTTGCTGCTCGGCTGCCACGTCGATGCTGAAGTCGGGATACGTCGAATAGAGATCGTTGACGTCGACGCCTTCGATGCCGCGTGCGGCTTCGAGAAGGCGGCGATTCACGCGCGAGTCGCGCCAGCGCGGATGCGCCACGATGACATAGACGGCACGCTTCGGGGCACGCTCGCTGGCGTCCCGAGTGGCATGCTGGATACGGGTGGAGGCGGGGGCTGTCATGCGGGGGAGGATACCCCATTCGTATGACGTGTTCCATGGCGCGCAACGCGCCCGCGGGCCATGGGGATGCGCGTCATGCGCGCGCCATTCCGGGCGCACGGGCCTGAAGATTCAGCGACAGGCTCGGCTAAAGACTCGGCTGGCAAACGCCGTTAGGACTGGATAAGCTCTGCTTAGCTTCTCAAGGGCCGCGACATCTCACGACACGCTGTGGGGGGCGCAGGTCAAAACGACAAAAACAACACTCTTTGCGCAGGCGGTGCATCCGTGCACGCGTCAGTGCTTTTCCGACATGTCGCCGCAAGCCTTTCGCAATACCGTCAATCTGATCTATCACGGACGCAACGTGGCGCTCACGTTGCTGCTCATCGCTTTGCTATACAACCAGACCTTCTGGGTGTTTGCGAGTGCGGTGGCGGCGGCGTTGTGCACGGGCGCGCTGCATGAGGCCGGACGTATGCCGCAGGAGGAGGCGTTGCCGCCGCGTCCGCTGGTCATTCAGATCATTCGCATTTCCGTGCCGCTGTTGCTGACGATGTTCGCGCTCGGCTACGGTGCCGTCTGGCTCAACCGCAATTTCGGCTGAATGCCGCGCCAGGGGCGAGGCACGCGCACGAGTGCGTGCGCCGCCCCTCTTTGCCGGCGCCTCGACGTCCTTATTTCACCCACTGAATATCGCTCGGCGCTTGCGGCGGCAGCTTGATCGCCAGCACCTTGAACTCACCATTGGTGTTTTGCGATCCGGCATGCACGGTGCCGCGCGGAATGACGATCAGGTCGCCCGGATGCACCTCGCGCTGCTGGTCGCCCAGCCAGAAAGTGCCGCTGCCGGAAACGACATACTGGATTTCGTCGGCATCCTGATGGGTGTGACGCGGCACGTTGCCGCTTTGCACGGCGACCGTGCCGTGTTGCGTCGCGACCAGCGTACGGCTGCGCAGTGTACCGACGTTCGGCACGAGCTTGCCGATCTGTTCGTCGGTCATGGCGCCGACGTCGATGATCTGCGGTGTCAACGGTGTCGAAGGTGTCGAAGGTGTCAGAGGGGCACCTTGCGCGACGGCGCTGGGCATGAAAGTGACGAAGTGCGAGGACACGACACCTGCGGCGAACGCAACAGGCAGGGCAGCGAGCAGGACATAACGGCGCATGTTCTTTTTCCTTGGCAGAGCGATGTGTCGGACGCGGTGAGCGACCGCAAGAGATAACCGCAAGAGACAACGACGAGAAACAACGACGAGAAACAACCAAAAGAGGCAACGACGGCGGTAAGCACGAGCGACTTGCGTGATGCGAGTGCGGCGAAGGCGGGTGAAGCAACGGCGGGGGCAACAACGTCGAAGGCGCATGTGGAAGGGGCCCGGGGACACTTATGTATCGCCCGAGCCCCAAGTCCCCAGGCCCTTGAGTGCCTGAACCGGACTATACGCTCAGTCGCGTATGCGCGCGAGACGCATCAATCCGTGCGATCGGTGTCGTCTGAGGCAGCGTCACGGCGCGTGGTTCTGCGCTCAGCCGTGCTTGTGCAGCAGCGCGTTGCGACGGGCATACGTGAAGTAGATCACCATGCCGATGGCCAGCCAGACCACGAAGGCGATCCAGGTGGCGGCTTGCAGATGCGCCATAAGGAACAGGCACAGACCGGCCGAGATGAGCGGCACGACCGGCGCACCCGGCACGCGAAACGCGCGCTTCAGGTCGGGACGCGTGCGACGCAGCACAAGTACGGCCACGGAGACGAGTGCGAACGCCGACAAGGTGCCGATGTTGATCAGTTCCGCGAGCACGCCCAGCGGCACGAACCCCGCAATCACGGCGAAGATCACCCCGACGATCCAGGTGCCCGCGAACGGTGTCTTGTGCGTGGGGTGGATGTGCGAGAGCAGCGGCGGCAGCAGGCCATCGCGCGACATGGCGTAGGTAATGCGTGTCTGGCCGTACGTCATCACGAGAATGACGGTCGTCATGCCGAGAATCGCCCCGAGATCGACGAACCCGGCGACCCAGTTCTGTCCGGCGTATTGCAGGGCCAGCGAGACCGGATGATCAACTCCGGCGAACTGCGCGAACGGCACGATGCCGGTCATGATCGCGGCCACGGCCACGTAGAGCAGGGTGCAGACGATGAGCGAGCCGATGATGCCGACGGGCAGGTCGCGACCCGGGTTGCGGACTTCTTCGGCGGCGGAGGTCACGGCGTCGAAGCCGATGAACGCGAAGAAGACGAGCGCCGCCGCATTGAACATGCCGCTGGTGCCGAAGGGCATGAACGGCGTCCAGTTGGCGGGTTTGACGTGCCAAACGCCCACGGCGATGAACAGCAGCACCACACCGATCTTGATCGCCACCATGAGGTTGTTGATGCGCGCCGATTCACGCACGCCGTACGACAGCACCCACGTGATGAGCAGCATGATGACGACGGCGGGCAGGTTGATGAAGGTCGTCACGCCGGGCACGCTGCCGGGTGCGGCGGTGATTACCGCAGGCAGGTGCATGCCGAACCCGGCTGCGAGCGACTGGAAATACCCCGACCACCCTACGGACACGGCGGAGGAAGCGAGGCCGTATTCGAGCATCAGGTCCCAGCCGATGATCCACGCGACGATTTCGCCGAGGGTGGCGTAACTGTAGGTGTAGATGGAACCTGAGACGGGGATGGTGGACGCGAACTCGGCATAGCACAGCGCCGCGAAGCCGCAGGCCATGGCCGCGATGATGAATGAGAGGGTGAGCGCCGGGCCGGCGGTCAGTGCACCCGTGCCGGTGAGCACGAAGATGCCGGTGCCGATGATGGCCCCGATGCCCATGAGGACGAGGTCGACGGGGCCCAGCACTTTCTTGAGACTGCCGGTGCGGCCGGCGGCCAGCATGTTCTCGATGTTCTTGGTTCGGAAAAGACTCATTGACTGCAATAGGTTCCTGCAACGTATGTCCCTGGCGCACGCACGACGTGCGCCATCGGGAAATCCACGGGAGACGTGTCCCGCGACCTGGCTGCAAGGGCACCCCGGGCTTGTGGCCGCTCGTTCCCATGCGTGGCGGACGGCCACAGGGGTTGACGAACCACGTCGATGCGCTAGCGCTGCCGGCGCTCGCCAATCGGGCGACGCAACGGCAATCAGCCGTCACCGGCGGGCGCGGGTGGCGCGCGTCGGTGACGGCGAGGCGATAGGCATGCCACGACGCGCCGTTGAGCACGCCGGGGCGGGACGAACACGATCGAGACTTACCGAGGATCCTGCCGGACTGCCGTGACCGTCGCGGTTTTCGCGACGGCACACCGGAGATGGGTCTGCTGAAGGGTCTGCAATGTTTGACTGCACGTCGACGTCGAAAGACATCATGTGTGCAAGGGCTCGCTGTCCTGCGGTCCGGCCATCGGCGCCAGTTCGGCACCTCCGCCTGGCCGGAATTGCTCACATTTTAAGCGTTTTTCCCACAGCGCGTGCAGCGGTTGCTGAATTTGCTGCCGCGATTCGTTCGTGGGGGCGTTTTCTGTTCCTGTTCCTGTGGTGATGAAAACCACATCCCGGTATCTCCGCCTCGCTCAGGCATCCGCCCGGGCCGCGGGGGTTACCGATACCCTGACTGCGCTCCACCTGAAAGTCGCTCCGTCAGGGCACCGATAACCCCCGCCCTCATACACCCGAGTTCAACCACCCCGATTTTTGGCGCTATCGGTTCTGTCCGCCCGGGCCTCCCCCCGGCGGTCGGCCACCGTTGCCGTGGCCGCCCCCATGTCCACCCCCATGTCCACCCCCATGCCCGCCTCCCCCTCCGCCACCCGGCGGACGCGGGCCCGGACCACCCCCCTGTCCCGGCGGACGTGGACCCGGACCCGCACCATGCCCCGGCGGTCTCGGACCCGGCCCAGGCCCCGCACCATGTCCCGGCGGACGCGGGCGATTCCCCGGGTAATAGCCACCCGGCGGACGCGGTGGCGGCCCCGGATTCCAGTGCGGCGGCCGGGGACCCGGCGGCGGACGATGCCAGTAGCGCTGGTCGTTGTACCAAGGCCGATTCCGGTAATAGTTGCCCCAGTACGCACCGATCGAGAAGGTGATGATCGGCAGCCCGATCATCGTCCCGTAGTTGAGCACGGGCACCGGATTGCCCTGATACGGGTAACTCAGCAGCGCCGCGTAAATCCAGCCGCGCGTCCCGGGCAAACCGATGTCGCACCACGAATACCCGGAGATGCAGCCGTACACCGTTACGGGCACGCCGGCCGCCGCTTGCGCGACGACAGGGTAGTCGGTGGCCGGACCGGCGCGCACGTTGGCCGACGCATTGATGACGGCCTGTCCCGACTGCGCCGACGCCGCTTCGGGCAGCGCCGCAAGCGTAGTGAGCATCGCAGTACCCGCGAGAACGAGCGGCAAGGTTCGTTTGTTCATGGTCGTCTCCCTGTTGTGACGAAGCAGCACCCTCCGGTAAGCCAATCCCTTCGACCCTCCCCATCAGGCGCTGCGCTCTGCATGCCGGTTCGACCCGCCGCGTCGCCCGATGGTTTGCGCTATCGCGTAACGAAACGTTGCAGCGATATTCCTGCGCGTTACCTGCTCGTCACCTGCTCGTCACCTGCGCGTGTCCGTTATGCCGGTGTTGCGCAGTCACGATGCTCGGCACGCCCGGAAATGCCAACGGCGGCGACATGCGCTTCCGAAGCTTTCGAAGCTTCCAAAGCATGCCGCCGCCGTTGCATTCTCGTCCGTCGGGGTACGGCAACCACACGCATGCGTGCAGTTGCGCGCAATCAGTACAGCACGACGGAGCGGATCGACTCGCCACGCTTCATCAGATCGAAGCCTTCGTTGATCTGGTCAAGGCGCAGGGTGTGCGTGATGAGGTCGTCGATGTTGATCTTGCCTTCCATGTACCAGTCGACGATCTTCGGCACGTCGGTGCGCCCGCGCGCGCCGCCGAACGCCGAACCCTTCCACTCGCGGCCGGTCACCAGCTGGAACGGACGCGTGCTGATTTCCTGACCGGCTGCGGCCACGCCGATGATGAACGACTGACCCCAGCCCTTGTGGCAGCATTCCAGCGCCTGACGCATGGTCGTGACGTTGCCGATACATTCGAACGAATAGTCCGCACCGCCGTCGGTGAGTTGCACGATGGTGTCGACGACGTTCTCGACCTCATTGGGATTGATGAAGTGCGTCATGCCGAACTTCTTCGCGAGTTCGACGCGGCCCGGGTTGATATCGACGCCGATGATCTTGTCGGCGCCGACCATTTTCGCGCCCTGAATCACGTTCAGGCCGATACCGCCGAGACCGAAGACGACGACGTTCGCGCCGGCTTCGACCTTCGCCGAGTAGACGACCGCGCCCACGCCGGTCGTGACACCGCAGCCGATGTAGCAAACCTTGTCGAACGGGGCGTCCGAGCGAACCTTCGCCACGGCGATCTCGGGCACGACGATGTAGTTCGAGAAGGTGGAAGTGCCCATGTAGTGGAAGATGGGCTTGCCGTCGAGCGAGAAGCGCGACGTGGCATCCGGCATCAGGCCGCGGCCCTGCGTGCTGCGGATCGCCTGACACAGGTTGGTCTTGCGCGACAGACAGAATTTGCACTGACGGCATTCCGGCGTGTACAGCGGAATGACGTGGTCGTCTTTCTTGAGCGTGGTGACGCCCGGGCCGACGTCGACGATCACGCCCGCACCCTCATGGCCGAGGATGGCGGGGAAGATGCCTTCCGGGTCGGCGCCCGAGAGTGTGTAGTAGTCCGTATGGCAGATGCCGGTGGCCTTGACCTCGATCAGCACTTCGCCGGCGCGCGGCCCCTCCAGATCGACTTCTTCGATGGTAAGGGGCTTGCCCGCTTCCCAGGCAATGGCGGCTTTGGTTTTCATGGCGTTATTCCTCGTTGCAACGTCGTTCGGGGGAATCCCTTCGCGACGTACCATACCGCGTTCTAAAGTCACGCGCGAGTCTTGACATGCCATCTCGACAAAAAAGGCGGGGCCGGATGCACGATTTGCCAGGCATGCCGGGGCCTTATTTGGCAAGCACCGGCAAGGACCAGCGCGATCAGCGCCGCGCTCCGCTGCCCAGCGGCGCCAGGAGGTGATAGAAGCCCTGGGCGTCGACGGGGCGGGCGAACCAGAATCCCTGTGCTTCGTCGCAGCCCAGTTCGGTGAGCCGCTGCGCCTGCGCCTTCGTCTCCACGCCCTCGGCCGTGACGCGCAGTCCGAGCGAGTGCGCCATGGCGATGACTGCGCTCACGATGGCGTGGCTGGGCGCATGCGTGAGCATGTCGCGCACGAAGCTCTGGTCGATCTTGAGCCGATGCACGGGAAAGCGGGTGAGGTAGGCCAGACTCGCGTAGCCGGTGCCGAAGTCGTCGACGGCGATCTCCACGCCCATCTCGTGCAGCGCGCGCAGGCAGCCCACGGCGGCGCTGGAGTCGCCCAGCAACACGGTCTCCGTGATCTCGATTTCAAGATGGCGTGGCTCCAGCGCGTTCGCATTCAGCGCCCGCTCGACCATGCCCACGACATCCTGACGCGCGAACTGCTGGGCCGAGACGTTCACGGAGATGCGCGGCAGGTGGCCGCATCGGCGCAACAAGCGGCTGGCTTCCCGGCAGGCGGTTTGCATGACCCATTCGCCCAGCGGCAGGATGAGACCGGAAGTCTCGGCCACCGGCACGAACTCGGCCGGGCCGACCGCACCAAGTGTCGGGTGACGCCAGCGCAGGAGGGTTTCCGCATTGCGAATTTCGCCGCTCGTGAGGGTAACCTGCGGCTGATAGACAAGATGAAGCTGCGAATGCGCGTGCTCATGTACCGCCACGCGCAGCAATCCCTCCAGTTCGTTGCGGCGCCGCGTCTGCGCGTCCATCTCGCTGCTGAAAAAGCGCACACCGCCACCGGCGGCGCTGGCGACGCCGAGCGCAAGGTGGGCGCGACGCAACAACGTTTCCGGCGTGTTGCCATGGTCGGGATAACTGACCGCGCCGATGCTGGCGTCGAGCGCCACGGCGTTCTGATCGACGTCCACCCATTGGGCAAGCCGCGATTGAATTCGCGACGCCAGCAACCGCGCGCCGTCCCCCGTCTCGTTGGTGACGATGACGAATTGACTGCCGCCGAGACAGGCGAGTGCATCTTCGGGGCCGCTGGCTTCACGCAGGCGTTCGGCGGCGATGCGTAACGCCAGCTCGGCCGTCGGCGGCCCGAACGTGCTGCGCAGCTTGCGCAGATGATCGAGTTCCAGGAGCAATACCGTCAGCCCGACGCCCTGATGGGCGCATCGGTGGATGGCGAGTTCGAGTCGCTCGTTGAGCAGGGTCTGATTGGGCAGGCTCGTGACCGGGTCGTGGTGGGTGACGTACCACAGCCGTGACGCCACCTGGACTTGCTGCGAGAGGTCGAGCACGATGCCGACCCATCGGCGCTCGCCCGGGGCGTGTTCGACACATGAGAGCGCCAGGCGGATCGGCAGCCAGCTTCGGATGTGCGTGAGCAGATGCCACTCGTCGTCGTACGGCACGGGCTCGATGGCCGACAGACTGGCGAGGGCGGGCAGGCGTCGGCGGGCGAGTTCGGCCGGATCGAGCAGGGACAGGAAACTGCGCCTGCCAAGCAGGTCGTCCGGCCGATAGCCGGTCAGGCGCGTAAAGGCGGTATTCATGCGCTCCAGCATGCCGTCGTCCGTGCACACGAACATGGCATACGGCGCACTGTCGAGCGCAGCGCGGCTCAGTTCCGCCTGTACGTCGGGCACCGGGCGAGGTACGGGATCATTCATGTCCGTACCTCCCGAATGCCGGTCCCGCCGGCGTTCAGGAACGTCATGCAACACCTCCCTGGCGTCGCGATTTTTATCTCGATAATCGAGCGATCGGCGCGCTCGATTCCTTTTGTTTTTCAATCGGTTATGCGCACCATTCTGCCACGTTGCAAACGCTCGCGGGCAAGGGAAAACACGAGGTCGGAAGGGGTTCCGAAAACGGGCCGGTACGCGCATGCTGTCGATTGGGGACGCCGGTGACGCGGACATCCGGCATCGCCGTGTATGGCTCGAACCCGGGCCCTTCGGTATGATGCGGCCTGGTTCCGGCAGGCGATACTCACAAAGCGTCAACCGTGAAGGAAATGGCGTTCCGGCGACGACGGACATTTCGGCAAAGAGGAAGGCGGCATTGCATAGCGTCTGGACAAAGACGAGCAGCGTGATTCGGGGCCAGCGGCGCGATTGCCGTGCGGTTCTGTTTATCCGTGCGCGTCTGATGCTCTTTTGTCTGGTGCTGAGCGCTGTCCCGCTCGGTCACGCTCGGGCGCAGACGCCCGCGAGCGCGGGCGCGTCGGTCGCCCCGGCGAGCGTGCGCGACGCCAATGTGCGGCAGGTCGTGCTGGGCATTGTCAGTTTTACCCGCTGGCCGACACCGCCCGCCCGCGTGCGCTTGTGCGTCGTGGGTCAAACCGACTACACGCGTGAACTGCTCGCGCCGCAGGGTGCATCATCGAGTGCGCCGGGCGCGGCATCGAACAGTACGCCGCCGGTCGATGCGCACCGGGTATCCGCTGCGGAGCCTGCCATCGGTTCGTTGTGCGATGCGTTGTATCTCGGTGCCGTCAGCGACGCCGAGCGTCGTCAAGTCCTGGCGTCACTTGCCGGTCATGCCGTGCTCACGATCAGCGAGCGCAACGATTCGTGCACGCTCGGCACGATGTTCTGCCTGAACGTCGATGCCGAGCGGGTGACATTCGATATCAACCTCGACACCGTCGCGCGCAGCGGCGTACGTGTCCACCCGAACGTGCTGAAGCTGGCGCGAAAACCGGGGACACCATGACAACCCAATTCCCCCCCGCCCATCCACCACCTGGCCCCGTCGCCGGACTCCTGCCGCAGCAGGTCCCGGGCGATGCAGCCCCCGGCGGCGCCGCTCGCGAACCGACGCCGGACACTTCGACCGCCTCGACGGCCTCGACGGCCTCGACGGCCTCGGGCGCTGCGACGTCCTCGCCCTCGCGCGGCGCCGCCGCCGCTACGGAACCTTCGAGCGCGTCTGCGCGCATGCGCCCGCGTCGGCCGTCGCTGCAACGCGTGCTGCGACGCACGCACCTGCGTCTGGCGGTCTCCGCCGTCGTGCTCGCGGCGCTGTCGCTCTCGCTGGTGGCATGGATCGCGCTACGTGCCTACGCCGAAAACAATCTGCTGCTCGTCGGTCGCTCGCTCGCCTACACGGCCGAAGCGGCGGTCGTGTTCGGCGATCGCGTGGCGGCGCAGGAGGCGATCGCCCTCATCGCCAACGACGAAGACGTGGTGCAGGTGCGTGTGGTCGATGCCCGCAATGCCCAGTTCGCCATGTGGCGGCGCGCGGACGGCGGCACGCTGGCCAAGGTAGAGCGCACCGTCGCCGACATTGCGTTGCCCGGGCCGGTGACGTTGCCCATTCGCCACGACGGCAACGTCGTCGGACAGATCGAGGTGCAGGGGCAGGGCAAGCAGTTCTTCGTCTTCCTGGTGAGCGGCATTGGCGGAGTGCTGGCATGCTTGCTGGTGACCTTTGCCGTGGCGAACCTGCTGGCCAAACGCATGCATCGCGATATCGTGAAACCGCTGCGCGCGCTGGCGGAAGTCGCGCATGCGGTGCGGCGCGAGCGGGCGTTTCATCAGCGGGTGGCCGCCACGCCGATTGCCGAGCTCAAGGAATTGGGTGACGACTTCAACGCGCTGCTCGACGAGTTCGAAGGCTGGCAGAATCACTTGCGCGCACAGAACGCCACGCTCGCGCATCAGGCGAACCACGATCCGCTCACGGGATTGCCGAATCGTGCCTACTTCGAGTCGCGCCTCACGCAGGCGCTTGGCGAAGCGCGCGAGTTGGGCACGCATGTCGCGCTGCTGTACCTCGATAGCAATCGGTTCAAGGACATCAACGATCAGCTCGGTCACGATGCCGGCGATGCGGTTCTCGTGGCGATTGCGCAGCGTTTGCGGCAGCCGCTGCGCGAGGGCGATCTGGTGGCGCGCCTGGGGGGCGACGAGTTCGCCGTTATGCTGCCGGGCGTGCGTCAGACGTCGAACGCCGTGCGGCTCGCACAGACGCTACTCTCGTCGATGGAAAAGCCGATTGCGTTGCCGGGGGGCGACGATCTGGTCACATCGATGAGCATCGGCATTGCGTTGTATCCGACGCATGCGCAAGACGCGACCGCACTGCTGCGCGCCGCGGATACGGCGATGTATCAGGCCAAGCGCGCCGGTCTGGGCACCTGGCATGTCGCGGAAAGCCCCAAGGGATAAGGCGGCGAGCAACACCTGGCAGTATTCATAACAAGTAGGAATGACGACCGGATTTCACACTGCAATGGGGAATGGTTTTGAGCTCTCAACACACACGTGAGCGCGCACTGCGCGGCGCTCCCATCTTGGCACTGATTATCGCCATCGCGCGCGCGCTCGCGCGCCTGAAGACTTCCGCCCGGCGCGCTGCGCTGCTCGTCTGTCTGCTGGGTGTCGGTGTGCTGGCCGGCTGTCAGACGACACCGGTGCACGGCCTCACGCCCGAGCAGATCGCGGCGCTCAAGTCCGAGGGCTTTACGCAGACGGACGAGGGTTGGGAGTTCGGTATGTCGGATACGGTGTTGTTCGATACCGACAAGTTCGTGGTGCGCGACCCTGCGCGCGACACCGTACTGCGCATCGGGCGCACGCTCGTGAAGGTCGGACTCAACGCGGTGCGTGTCTACGGATATACGGACTCGGTCGGCAGCGACGCCTACAACGAGCAACTCTCCGCCCGCCGCGCCGACGCCGTGGCAGGGGTGCTCGCCGATGCGGGCATGCAGCGTGCGGGGATCCAGACCATCGGCGCGGGCAAGCGAAATCCGGTCGCGGACAACAGCACGCCCGCCGGACGCGCGCAGAATCGCCGCGTTGCCATCGTGATTTCGACACGCTGATTTCGGCGTACCGGTTCCGACATTTCGGACTCGCCACGTTGCGCGCCGCCCGAACGAGGCGTGGGGGCGGGCAGAGTCAGACGAGACAGAAGAGACGGAAGAGACGGAAGAGATAAAGGCGTCGGCCCGAAAGGCAATGTAAGTCCTTGCCAACGGCCACAATCAGGCACAATGGCGACTGCTGCCTCGCTTGCCCATGTTGCCTACGTTGTTTCGATGCCCCCGACGCTCCTGAATTACCGGTTCCCCGCTGCCGAGGGCTTGCCCCGCATGCACCGTGCCCTGCGTGTCGTTTCAAGTCGCACGTTGAAGGTTGCCGCTGCCGCTATCGTGACGGCGGCAGTCGGCGTTGCGTCGCCCGCCTTCGCCCAAAGCGCGACCGGTACGGCGACCCCTTCGAGCGTTCGGGAAGCGCGTCGCGTGCCCGATGCCCCTAACCCGCACAGCGCGCGCGTCGGCGCGTGGGCGACGGCACCGCAGGCCGTGGCGCAACACCCCGCCGCGCCCTCGTTCAATCGGGCACCGGCGGTCGGTGGGCGTACCGTGCGTCAGATCGTGTTTCCGACACTCTCCGGCAATGAAGTGCGCGTGCGCTTCTCGAACGCGTACGGCACGCAGCCGCTTGTCATCGACCGCGCCAGTCTGGCGGTCTCGGTGCGCGGCGCGGCGATCGATGCCGCGAGCCTGCGCGAGCTGACCTTCGGCACGCAGCCGACAGCCCGCATTGCGCCGGGGGCGTCGATGGAGAGTGATCCGTTGCCGTTCGCCGTACGCGCCGGCACGCCGTTGGCCATCAGTCTTTTCACACGCGAATCGAAGACACCGACGACATGGCACAAGATCGCCCAGCAAACGGCGTTTCTGAGCGGTGCCGGCGACTTCGTCGGTGACGCTCAGGCGGCGTCGTTCCCCTCGCGATTTACCAACACCTTGTGGCTCGCGGGGCTGAGCGTGGTGCCGGATGCGCCCTCGCAGGCCATCGTCGCGATCGGCGATTCGATTACCGATGGCATGCGCAGTACGCTCAACGCCAACCGCCGCTGGCCGGACGGGCTGGCGCGACGTCTGGAGAGCGCCGGGCGACGCGATGTCGCCGTGCTCAACCTCGGCATCAGCGGCAACCGTCTGCTGAACGATTCCGCGTGCTACGGCGAACGGCTGGTTTCGCGTTTTCGTCGCGATGCGCTGGAGCAACCGGGTGTGAAGACGGTCGTCGTGCAGATCGGCATCAACGACATCAATTTCGGCTATGTGCCGCCCCACGCGGGACTCGATTGCGATGTTCCGCATGTGATCGTGACTGCGCCGGAGATGATCGCGGGGTATCAGTCCCTGATTGCTGCCGCGCGCGCGCACAACGTGCGCATCATCGGCACCACGATCCCGCCCGGCAAGCTGCCGCCGGAGCGAGAAGCGGTGCGTGACGCCGTGAATCAGTGGGTACGTACGGCGGGGGCGTTCGATGGTGTCGTCGACTTCGACGCCGCGCTGCGCGATCCGTCGCAGCCCTCGCGCATGTTGCCGCGCCTGGACAGTGGCGACGGCACGCACCCCAGCGACGCCGGCTATGCCGCCATGGCCGATGCCGTGTCCTTGCCGCTGGTGCTCGGCACCGGGAAATAACCGGATTGTCCCCGATTGTCCCGGCGTTTCCTGGCTTGTCCGGGCTCGTCTGCGGCAAGCGCCTCAGCGCTCGCGTCGCACGCCCACTGTCACCTGTTGTAATCGTTTGACGTCCGGCGATTGCAGCCACTCCGGGTGCGCCAGGCAATGGCGGAACATTGCCGTGGCGTCGTCACCCCAATACAACTCGCCGTCATAGGCAAACGTCGGCACACCGAACACGCCGGCGGCAATGGCCCCTTCGGTGTTTTCTCGCAAGGCGGCCTTGACTTCCGGCGCCTCGGCGCGCACGAGGGCTTCGTCGGCCGACAGGCCCAGCAGCGCGTTCAGGTCGGCCCAGCCTTGTGGGTCGGTCACGTCGCGCCCCTGCGCCCAGATGAAACGAAAGATCGTGCGCACGACATCATGGGTGGCGCCCAGCGACAGGGCCAGCCGCAGTACGCGAATCGGATGAAAGGGATGCACCGGCGGCATCCTGAACGCAATGCCGTCCTGCTCCGCGCGGAACTGCGCCATACGGTAAGTGAAGATGCGCTTGTGCGGCGTTTCCGCGGGCCCCTGCGTCTGCAGGTGCACGAGAATCGCGCCGAGCACGATCGGCTTCAGATCGATGGAAAGCGTGCGCGGCAGCGTGTCGAAACGTTCGAATTGCAGATACGCGAAGGGCGAGGCGAAATCGAAATACCACTGTGCCCGGCGGGCAGGGGTGTCGGCGGTTTGCGACATGAGGCGCGGTCTCCTTTGTTGGCATCGTGTCCGGCTGGTGGCGCTGGTAGGCGCTCAGACAGTGTAACGGCGCGTGGGCGCGTCTGTAATGGCACAGAACGGGCACAAAAACAGGCATAAAAACGGCAAGAAAATCAAGACGTTAGGTCGCCGGCGCGACTCTATCGGAAATTTGGATATTTTGTATCCGATATAACGATTTTTATTATCGATGCGGAGTTTTTAGACTTGCAGTCATTCGAAAGGAGTGCCTGCAATGACCACAAAGACCCACGCTGCATCGACCCGCGCTTCGGCCTCGGCCGCGCGTCCCGATACGCTGGTGCCGGATCAGCACAATCCGTGGGCAGGTCTGATTCTCTCGACCGTCATCGCTTTCGTGGCCTTGCTGCTCGGGCGTCAGATGCCGCTCGTCGGCGGCCCCGTGTTCGGCATTCTGCTGGGCATTCTCGTGCGCAATCTCTTTTCGCCAGGCGCGCGCTACGAAGCCGGTATCAAGTTCGCCTCGAAGTACGTGCTCCAGTGGTCGATCATCGCGCTCGGCTTCGGCCTGAGCCTGTCGCAAGTGGCGCATACCGGGCTGGAGTCGCTGGCTGTGACGGCCGTGACGGTCACCGCCGCAGGCTTGTCGGCCTGGGGGCTGGGGCGCCTGCTCGGCGTGCCCGACAAACTCAAGCTGCTCATCGGCGTCGGCACGGCGATCTGCGGTGGTTCGGCCATTGCGGCCGTCACGCCCATCGTCAAGCCGGACGATCATGAAACGGCGTTCGCCATCTCGACCATCTTCCTGTTCAACATTGCCGCCGTGCTGCTGTTCCCGCTGCTCGGTCACGCGCTCCACCTGTCGGACCTCGGTTTCGGCATGTGGGCGGGGACGGCGATCAACGACACGTCGTCGGTGGTGGCCGCCGGTTACAGCTACAGCAAGGCGGCCGGCGATTACGCCACCATCGTCAAGCTCACCCGCGCGACGCTGATCATTCCGATCTGTCTGACGCTGGCCGCCATCGTCGCCTATCGCGCCAAGCGTGCCGGCGCCGGTAACTTCAGCCTTGCCCGCATCTTCCCGTGGTTCATCCTCGGCTTTCTGATCGCATCGGGCATTCGTACCGCCGGGCTGGTCCCCGCGAGTCTGCAGCCGTGGATTCACGACGCCGCCGAATTCCTGATCATCGTGGCACTGACCGCCATTGGCCTGTCGTCGAACCTGCGCCGCATGGCCTCGACGGGCGTGCGTCCCATCCTGCTGGGCCTCGGCGTGTGGGCCGCTGTGTCGGTGAGCAGTCTGGTGGTGCAACTGGGCATGGGGCAGCTTTGATCGACGCGTCAATCCTCCGTCCGATCCTCGGGTCTTAGGGCAGACCCCGCGGGCAAGCCGGGTTTCGTCGCCTAGAATGCAATCACGGACGGTCGTCGACCGCCCGTGACGCATTTTCGGGAGGCCGCGATGACAAGCTCATTCGGTGAGATCTGGTACACGATCGGCGCACTCGTGGTGATCGCGGTACTGGCAGGCATGGTCTGGGAGCTCGGGGTGTGGTGGACACGTCACCCGGAGAGTCCCGCCGTGAAGCGGGTCGAGCATGCGTGGGCGCGAATCCGCCACCCACGGCACTGACGCGAATCCGAACAGACAGCGTGAACGGACAGCATGAGCTGGACGCTCAGTCCAGCTTCAGATGGCGCGGCACGTTGGCATCCCAGCGCGCGAGGTCTTCGAGCGGGTAGGGCTTGCTGCCGTGCAGCGCGCGCTTGATACGGCTCTTGCCGCTGGGCGAGGGGACGTTCGGCAGCGCGTCGCCCTCCGGCGTTCCCGCCAGGTCGAGGTAGTTGCGCTTGAATTCCGCCTGCGTCATCCCCCACTTCATCAGGAACTCGCGGCTGCCGCGATTCTTCACCACGCGCCCGGTCGAGCGGCACCCGAAGTGATAGACGACACTCTTGCCGACGATGCGAAACGTCCGGCATCCGACCAGCCACAGCTTCATCAGGAAGTCGTCGTCGCTGCTCATGCCCGGTCCGAACTCGATGCTGTACCCACCGACGAGATGCCACAAGCTGCGGCTCACGAGGGTCGGCTGGGTGGGCACGCCGTTCACATCGGTGCGGTCCAGCGAGGCGGCAAAGGCGAGCAGACCGGCCTCGTCGAACGATTCGGCGGTCGTGCCGAAATCCTTCGACACCACCTGCTTGCTGACGCCCGCGTTCGGCTCGATCATCACCGACGACAGATAGTAGACGGGCGTGTCGAGCGCGCGGGCCGCGTCGATGAGTGCCGTGTCCCAGCCGGGCGTGACGAACATGTCGTCGTTCAGGAAGAGCAACTGGTCGTGCGACGCGAGCGGTGCGAGCTGGTTCAGCGCCAGGCACACGCCCACGTTGCCGCTGCTGTGCGTGTAGCGCAGGCCTTGCTCGCGAACCCATTCCAGGGTGCCGTCGCTGCCGTCGTTCACATGAACGAGGATTTCGTGCGCCTCGCCGGAATGACGGCGAACGCTGTCGATGCACAGCTTGAGGAACGGAAGATTGTTCCAGGTGGGGATGAGAATACTTAGCATGTCGGGATCGCCGCGTTCATAGGCCGTTCATCGATCGTTAGGCGCTTCGTCTTCTGAAGCGTCGACAGGATAGGCGATCGCGGCAAACACGGCCAGCATCGTCGCGTAGAAGGCGACCGTCACCTTGAGATTGAACGTCTCGACCGTCAGGCCGAACACCGCGAACGCGACGGCTGTCATGAGGCCCATCAACGCCGCGCGATTCTCGACGCGGGCGCGCCGCAACTGTGCGGAGCGGACAAAGAAGATGGCCGGCCCGATGTAGACGCCCAGAATGCTAAGCAGTCCGAGAATCCCGTAATCGACGGTATACGCGAGGATCTGGTTGTGCACTTCGCCCTTGCCCAGTTCGGCCGCCTGGGGCGTCAGTTGCCCGGAGGCCGCCATCTTCGGCATGGCGTCGTGATAGCCGTGAGCCCCATGACCGAGCACGGGCCGCTCGGCGATGAGCGTGACGGCGACCTTCCAGAGTTCGAGCCGGATGCCTGTGGCCGTGTCGGCATTGCCGTCGGACAGGCTGACCAGATCCGAGCGAATCGACTCGAACCGATCGCGCACGACCTGGGAGGAGAAACTGCTCGCCAGCAGCACAAGCGCGACGACGGCAATCGTGGTGCGACGTGCCCTGCTCACCGGTTGATAGCGCCACAGCAGCCACACGATCAGCAGGCATGGCAGCACGATCCACCCCCCTCTGGACTGGCTTGCCCAGGAGGCATAGCAGCCTGACGCGGCTCCAAGAATCTTCAGGGCGACGATCCATGGCTTGTCATGCCTGAACCAGTGAATGGAGACGACGGACAGAATGCCGAGCAGCACGGCGATGTCGCCGAAATGGATCGGGTTCAGAAAGGAGCTCTCCGCTCTGGCCGCCATCAGATCGGTGGTCGAATACCATGCCATGAGCGCCGCACACAGGGCGCCGGCGCCGAAGGTGAGATCCACCCATCGCGGCAGGATATCGACGATCCTGCGCAGTCCGAGGAATACGACGATCGCCAGCACGAACCGAACCGGCGAATCGAGCGTGTTGGCGACGACGTGACCGTGCAGCACCTCCACAAACGCAATGGCCAGCACCGGCAGCAGCAGCGAGCCGAGAAGGACTCGGACGTGGGCCTTGGTCTTGATCAGGGCGCACGTTTGCCCCGGTATCCGGTCGGAAAGGAGGACGATCGCGCCGAGCGCGACGGTCAGGAACATCACCGTGTTCCCACCGCGCGGCACAACCAGTGAAACGGCGGGAAACAGCAGGATCAGTGTGCCGAAAAGCTTGGCGAGGAGGTGCCGACGGAAAGTTCGTGCCGGCGCGGCGGACAGGCTCATTGGATACCAGGCAACTGCGTGAATTTACTTTGCACGAAGTATGCCAGAAATGCCCGTCACGCCGCGTTATCCATCTGTGTGGCGTCTGTGTGGCGCAACGCCGGAGGGCGATTGCGCCAAAAATTCACAATTACAGATTCATTGCCCCCAACACGCCGCACAGGTGCAACGCCACGTGAGTCCAGGCGGCCTCGTCGTAGTTGTCCCCCTGCCGAGCCAGTTGTTGCGCCTCGTGAAATGTCCGCCACATGGCGGCGGCGCTCGACGGTGTGCCGCCCGCGAGCCGGTACTGGCGTTGCAGCGCCTCGGCCAGCCAAGGCTGGTCCTGCGCACAAGCCTCGGCGTACGCTTCGACCGCGACACGCGCGTAGGGATCGCCTGCCGGGTCCAGCACGACCGGTTGACGTGTCGACCCACGGGCAAGGGAAGCCGCCATCGCGTGACGCTCGGCGGCGTTGTAACGTGTGTGGTGATGTTTCATTTCGGTCTCGTCTCGTTGGCCGCGCCGGAGCGCCAGCGCGGGATCACTTACGCGGACTCACTCGTTTTCCATGTCGCGGATGAACAGCATGGCCGCCTGCTTGGCCTGATCGATGCTGGCAAACGTACGGCCGTCCATAGGCCAGATGTCGACCAGCACCGCATAGCTGCCGGGGCGCTCGGCCTGCATGATGCGGATGTAATGCTGCCGGAACACGCAGCGCGCGAGTTCCACGGTCGGATGCGGTCGGCGGAAATGGGCGGTTGACATGACAGTCTCCAGAGAGTCGGCCCTCCGGCCTCGACGGGCCGTTACGTCTCAATTCAGCAAATCCCGTGCCAATCCTCATGCGTCGCTTAACCCTTTGATTTTCAAGGGGCTCGACCGAGCCGCCGAATCGCCGCCGTGGAAAAACGTTACGAAAACGAAACGTCGCGAAACATGATGGGAACGTCACGCCGTAACACTTCGTGGTCGAGATAGTCCGCAGATTGCGGCCAATCGCTCGATTTAGCCCGATTGGAGTTGCCGCTAAAATGGGTCAATTCCCAGAACTATCGTCGTCCGTTCGCATGAATCTGCGTTTTCTCGAAACTTTCGTCTGGCTGGCCAAACTGCGTAACTTCCGGCTGACGGCCGAGCGTTTGCATACGACGCAGGCGGGGGTGTCGAGCCGTATCGCGTCGCTTGAGCAGAGCTTTGGCGTGCGTTTGTTCGACCGCAGCGCGCGCGAGGTGACGCTCACGGCGGCCGGACAGAAGGCGCTGGCGTACGCGGAGCGCATCGTCATGCTCGGGCAGGAGATGAAACGCGAGCTGAGCGACCCGGACATGCCGCCGGGCGTGCTCAAGATCGGCGTGGTCGAGTCGATCGTGCATAGCTGGTTCCCGGATCTCGCGTCGCGCATTCACCGTGAGTATCCGCAGCTCGAAATCGAAGTCACGAGCGAGACGACCATCAATTTGTGCAAGCAACTCGAAGCCGGCACGCTCGATCTCGTCTTGCAGACCGATGTGCAGCATGCCGCCGGCGTGGAAAATCTCCCGCTGGCCGAGTTCCCCATGCGCTGGGTGGCAAGCCCCAAGCTCAATCTCGAAGGCGAGACGCTCGACGTGGCGGATCTCGCGGCGTATCCGCTCGTGAGTTTTTCGCGCAATTCGGGGCCGCACAAGACGCTCGAGCGCATGTTTTCGGTGGCCGCCGAGCGGCCGGTGCGGGTCAACTGCATGACGTCGGTGGCGGCGATCATCCGTCTGGTCGCCGACGGTTTCGGCGTGGCCATGCTGCCGCCCGCAATCATCCAGCGCGAATTGGGCGAGCACAGCCTGCACCTGCTGCGCGTCAATGCCAACTTCCCCAATCTTCCGCTCGTCGGGTCGTTCCGTACGGGGGCGCTGCTCGCAGAGAACGTCGCTCGTCTGGCGCAACGCACCGCCAGCGAGTTTGCCCTGAACATGGGCCCCGACATCGCCATTCCGCCTGCGGCCGCCATGACCGCGCCCGCCTGGGGCACGAACGACGTCTGAGCGCGCGCACACATGGGGTTCCCCCGCACGCCCGCCCGCAGGGCAACGGATTCCGGGCGGTCATAAGAATTTGCTGTCACGGCGAATTTGATTTCTTGTTGGACGCGTTTTCCCTCGTTTTGCACACTCGGTGCAACGCTCGACCCGTGCGTGCTCCTCGCCGAGCCGTGTCGGTCGGCCCCCGATTGTCGAAACCGATGGATGCCCCATGACCGTGACTGCCCCCCGCGCCCAACTCTGTATCTGGACGAATATCGATCCGGCCTTCGAAGCGGATTTCAACCGCTGGTACGACCGCGAACACATGCAGGAGCGTGTGGCAATTCCGGGTTTTCAGTTCGCCCGCCGCTTCAAGGCGCTGCACGACTGCGCCCGTCCGTACCTCGCCCTGTATTGCACGCGTGACGCCGCCGTTTTCACCAGCGAGCCGTACGCGCAGGCCTTTCAACACCAGACCGAGTGGTCGGTGCGCAACTTCGCGCGCATGCAAGGCACGCAGCGTCGTGTCGGCACGCTCGACATCGAAGCCGGTCAGGGGCAGGGCGGCATGCTCGCCGCATTCGTGCTGCCGGCAACGACGGTGGCGCAGGCGCGTGGGCGCCTGGACGCGCAACTTGCCGAGGTGGTGCAGGGCGACGGCATCGTGCGAGCCACGTTGCAGGTGACCGTGCCGACGCTGTCCGTCTCGCTCACCGCCAAAGACGCGCCGCTTCCCCCGGCCGACGCCGTGGTGCTCATCGAGGGCACGGATCCTGACGCCGTGCGCGCGGCCGCCGAGACGCTGGCCGCCGCATATGGTGTACCCGCCGCGGAAGTGACCCGCTTTGCCCTGCTGTGGCGCCTCGGCGCCAACGACGACTGACGTCGTGCCCCCCACGCGCGAGACCGTCCGACCCGGTTGCACTGGCCGGCGGCGCTCGCGCCCTCTCTGGAGACATCCATGACGACGTATTCGAATACCCGCGACGTTCACGACAAGCGCGGCGACGCTGCTCCCGCGCAGGCGGCGACGGGCAGACACGGGGCCAACAAGGGCCGTCTGGCGACTGCCAGCATGGTCGGCACGACCCTTGAGTGGTACGACTTCACCGTCTACAACACGCTCGCTGCGCTGGTCTTCAACCATCTCTTCTTTCCGTCGGTCGATCCGCTGGCGGGCACCATTCTCGCGCTGTCGACGTACGCCGTCGGTTACGTTTCGCGACCGCTCGGCGGTTTCGTGTTCGGCAATCTCGGCGACAAGATCGGACGACGTGCCGTGCTGGTGCTCACGCTCGTGGTGATGGGCCTGACCACCGGGTTGATGGGGCTGCTCCCGACCTATGCATCGATCGGCATCTGGAGTCCGGTGCTGCTCGTGGCGCTGCGGTTCGTGCAGGGCGTGGCGCTCGGTGGCGAATGGGCCGGCGCGGTGTTGCTCTCCGTCGAGCACGGCGATCAGAAAAAGCGCGGACTGAATGCGTCGTGGACGCAGGTCGGGCCGTCGTTCGGCACCTTGCTCGCGACTGGACTGATCGCGCTCATCACGCTGGCGATCTCGCCCGACGACTTCCTCTCGTGGGGCTGGCGTGTGCCATTTCTCCTGAGTCTCGTGCTCGTGGCGTTCGGCCTGTGGGTGCGTCGCGGCGTGGAGGAGACGCCGATGTTCGAGCAGATGCAGCATTCGGACCGTCAGGCGGAAATGCCCATCGCCGACGTCTTTCGCAAGCACTGGCGCAATCTCCTGGTTGCGGGTGGTTCGCGTATCGGCTCGGATGTGCTGTATGCGCTGATGGTCGTCTTCACGTTGACCTACGTCACCGGCACCCTGCATCTGTCGCGGCCGCTCGCGCTGACCGCCGTGCTCGTGGGCACTGCCTTCAACGCGCTGACCGTGCCACTGTTCGGGGCGCTTTCCGACAAGCTGGGCCGCCGCCCGGTATACGGCTTCGGCGTGTTGTGCGCCGTGATCTGGGCATACGGCTTCTTCGTGCTGCTGGACACGTCGAGTCCGGCGCTGATCGTGCTGTCGGTGGTGGTCGGTCTGGTGATCCACGCGATCATGTACGGCCCGCAGGCGGCGTTCGTCACCGAGCAGTTTCCGACGCGCGTGCGTTACGCCGGCTCGTCGCTGGCCTATACGCTGGCGGGCATTCTCGGCGGCGGCTTCGCCCCGTTGATCATCGTGAGTCTGTACAAGCAGTACGGCACGACGTTGTCGGTGTCGCTGTACGTGACGGCGGCGCTCGCGGTCACCGCCATTGCGTTGTTCGCGGCGCGCGAGACAGCCCATAAACCGCTGCGCGACTGAAGCGCGACCGGGGCACGGCTGAGGTGGGGGCGCTCACCCGCGTCCCCCACGTTGGGCGCGATGGCCCGCACAGACAACGGCATGCCCTGGCGCGTGCCGTTGTCGTTTCACGACTGCGCCGGTGACGCGCAAAGCTCGGCGAGCCCGGCGAGGTCGCCGCGTTGCGCGAGCTGGTGCACGTGTCGCGCGAAGACATCGTATTGCGGCGAGAGCGTGCTCAGATTGCGCGCCCAGTCCATCAGGTCGGTAATGGCCCCCATGGCGATGAGTTGACGCGCTTCGACGAGCAACTCGCGCGACGGGCGCACGAGTGTCGCGTGCTCGAGATCGGCGTTGGGGTCGGCGCCCGTGCCGGAGAGGGCGACGCTTTCGTCACGTTGCAGATCGAGCAGGCGCGCCAGCGTATTGCGCAGGTCGACGAGCTCGACGGGCTTGAGCAGGCATGCGTCGTAGCCGCCGGCTTCGGCGCCGGCCACGGCCTGCGGCGAGGCGGAGACCGCAAGCACGGGGACGCCCGGCCACCGGCGCTGCGTGGCGCGTGCCACGTCGAGCCCGTCGGCGTTGGGCATCATGTGGTCGGTCAGCACCAGATCCGGCGATGCCTGATCGGGCTCGCCCAGTGCCGCGATGAGTGCGACGCCATCGTCGAAGGTACGCACCGAGAAGCCCAGACTCGCGAGTTCGTCATGCAGGAACTGCCGGATTTCAGGCGAGTCCTCGGCCAGCCAGATGCGATGCCCGGTGCCGTCGAGCGGCGGCAACGCGTGCGTGGCCCCCGCGAACGATTGCGGCACGAGGTCGGCTTCGCGCGCCACACGCAATGGCAGCGTGAACGTGACCCGTGTGCCGACGTCGGGGGTGCTGTGAATGGCAATCGTGCCGTCCATGCGCTCGATCCATTGCTTGACGATGGCCAGCCCAAGTCCCACACCCGGCAGGCGTCGCGCGCGATCGAATCGCGCGAACGGTTCGAACACGCGCGGCAGATCGTCTCTCGCGATACCGCAGCCGGAATCCTCCACCGTGAAGCTCACGTGCACGATGTCGGCGAGCGTCGCGTCGGGCGTGGCCGACAGCGACAGCGTGATGGTGCCGTCTGCCGTGTACTTCGCCGCGTTGTCGAGCAGATTGCCCAGCACCTGGCGTACGCGTTTGGCGTCGAATGCCAGCAAGGGCGGGAACGGCGCGCGTACGTCGAGCAGGAAGGCATTGTCGTGCTTGCGCGCGAGGCTCATGCCTTCATGCGCAATGCCCTCGATGAAGGCGTGCGTATAGATGGGCGTGACGTGCAGCGAGTCGGCCGCGCCGCCGCCCGCATATTCGATCAGGTCGTTGACCATCGCGAGCATGTGATGCGCGCTGCGGCGAATGATGCGGCCCCGGTCGGCGTCTTCGCGCCCGCCCGACTGGACCAGATCGGCGAAGCCGATGATCGACGTGAGCGGCGTACGCAGGTCGTGACTGATGCGCGCGAGAAAGTCGCTCTTCGCACTGTTCGCCTCGTCGGCGGCGATGAGTGCGGCTTGCAGTTCGCGGGTGCGCGTGTCGACGGCATTCGCCAGACGCGCCTGTTCTTCGCGACGCGTTTGCAGCACTTCGCGCTGCGCCGCGCGTTGTTCGCGCACGAGTTCGCGCGAGCGTCCGGCCACGAGGATGGTGAGCATCAACAGCACGGAAATGTTGGTGCTCCAGCCCATTGCCGTGTTGGCGAGCCAGTCTTCGGGCAGCAGGCCATTGATGATCGCCAGCCGCCAGAACAGCACGACGCAACCGGGCGAGAACGAGATCAGGCTCAGGCGCGCGTTGGAGAAGCCGCGTCGCCAGCCGTCGGCCAGCGAAACGACCCAGATCACGTTGAAGACCGAGAGCAATTGCAGATGCGTATTGGCGGCCACACGGTGATCGCCGAACAACACCCAGGTGGCCATGAAACCCATTAGCCCGATCATCGCGCGATAAGTCCAGCGCCACAGCGTCACCCCGTTAAGCCCGGAGAAGATGAGCAGCATCGCGCTGAAGCATCCGGCGGTCAGCGTCGAGAAGAAGCTGGGGGCCCGTACGATGAACTCGCCGCCCTGCGTGAGCAGGTAGCGATACAGGAAGCCCTGGAACGCCATGTCCTGGGCGACCTGCGTGAGGGTGGTGAGCGCGAGCAGCACGAAGACCGGATCGCGACGCGCCACGCCCAGCACGGACGCATACAGGCCGATGGAAATCATCGAACCGACGAGCAGCATGGCCACCATCGCATTGTGGGCTTCGGCCATGCGGAAGTCGTCCGGCTGCCACAGCTGCGGCACGAGGCTGACCGTTGAGCGCGTTTGCACGCGTACGAGGAAGGTGAGGCGCTCGCCCGGGGCCAGCGTGATCGGAAAGACCGAGGTCTCCGAGCGGACGGGGTGTTGCGCCAGCGGCACGGTGTGGCCGGCGCGCCACGTGATGCCCGGTTGGGTTGCGCCGGGCGGTACAGCATAAAAGCGAACGTCTTCCAGTCGCACGATACCGACACTCAGCCAGCGCGTGACGGGGGTTGTCCCTGAATTCACGACACTGCCCGTGAGCCAGAAGGCCGAGCGGCGGTAGCCGGCATTGAGCATGCGCGGGGTGATCGCCTGCCAGCCGGGGGCGGCAAGCGCCTGCATGGCATCGAGACTTCGTGTCGGGTCTTCGAGCATGCGCAATTGCGTCTGGAGCCTGAGCGGTGACGGCGCGTCGGCAAGATCGATCGCGGTTGTCGACGACGATTGTGCAGCCTGAAGCGGGAGCGACGCCGCAATGGCGTCCTCGCCCGGCATCAGGCGCGCGATGGGCGCCCACGGTGCGCAAGGCTCGGTCAGCAGGGCATCAGCGCCGCAGATGCCGGAAATGCCGAAGAGCCCGAAAATCCCGAAAAGCCCGATGAATGCAAGCGCGGCGACCGTCAGCCAGACGGCGACAGTCCGGCGCACGCCCCGCGCCCGCATGCCCGACAGCGCATCGCTCATGGCGTTCCGGACGTGCCGCGCGTACCAGACGCACCGGACGCACCGGCGCGTTGGGGGGCGTGCTCGACCTGCGCGCCCTGCTCTCCCTGCTCGCGAAAGCCGCTGGGCGGCATGCCGAAGCGTTCGCGAAAGGCGGTTGCGAAGTTGGCGGCGCTGGCGAAGCCGACGGCACCGGCGATGTGCTGCACGTCGAGCGAGGTTTCCGAGAGCAGGCGCCGTGCCTCTTTCATGCGCTCTTCGCGAAGGAAGTCGAAAACCGTGACCCCTACACATCGCCGGAACGCCAGATTGAGGCGGCGGGTGTTCGTGCCGACCGCGCTTGCCAGCCCGGCCAGCTCGGGCGTGGTGCTCAGCCGGTCGAGCAGCAGGGCGCGCGTGGCGCGAAACAGCACGGCGTCCAGCGTGTGCGCCTGCACCGGGAGCGGGGCGAGCTTGCCGTGTTCGCCATGCGAAGCGGGGGCCGTCGTCTTCAGGTGGATGGAAAGACGCAGCCGCACTTCTTCGAAATCGTAAGGCTTGGTGACGTAATCGACCGCACCGGCCGTGAGTCCGGCGACGCGCTCGCCGGGCAGGGCGGCGGCCGTGAGAAAGATGAGCGGGATGTGGCGCGTGCCCGGATCGGCCTTGAGCAGGCGACAAGCGCCCAGACCGTCGCAGACCGGCATGCGGATGTCCATCAGGATCAGATCGGGCTGCACCGTGCGCGCCTTGGTGTAGCCGTCGCGGCCGTCCTGCGCGATGTAGACTCGGCAGCCTTGCTGGCTGAGGAAGTCCATCAGCAGCATGCGGTCTTCCTGGTTGTCGTCGACGACGAGCACCCGCACGCCCGACAACTGACGGGCATGCGGTGAGGCTGGCCATGCGCTGGCCGCGCCGGATGATGTCGTGGCGGGGGCGGCAAACGACTGCGGGGGCAGGTGACGATCGCTCATGATGGTCGTCATTCTTTCACATTCCCTTTGCGCCGCCGCGCCGATACGGTGCGAATACCGACAGGCGGGAAATAATTTTCCGCCGGGCAAACGTCGTATGCCGTCGGGCAAAGGTGGTGTCCTCGCGTATCGGGTCGGCTCGGGTAAGGTCAACCGTCGGGTTCGCAGCGGTGATAACCGGCGCGCGGGGGATCGGGGGGTCGCCTGCCGTCGGCGTGCGCCGCAACGCGAGCCCGGCCCCCCCGGGGGGGCCGTCGGTCAACTTATTCCGGCGTCGTCCAGACGACGTTCGCGCCCACCGAACACAGGTTTTCGACGAAATGAGGATGTGCGCGTCGAATCGGCTGCGCGTTCTTGATCGTCGACTGGCCGTCGATGCTCGCGGCCACCATCAGCAGCGCAATTGCCACACGAATGATGTACGGGCTCTCGACCACCGCCGGCGAGAGCGGCACGCCACCGAACGTGATCAGACGATGCGGATCGGACTGGAACACGTGCGCACCGAACTTCGAGAGTTCCGTCGACCACCCCATGGCGCCGTCGTACACCTTGTTCCAGAACATGGCGCTACCTTCGGCCTTCACGCCCAGCGCAATGAAAATCGGCAGCAGGTCCACCGGGAAGTAAGGCCACGGCGCCGCTTCGACCTTCGTCAGAATGTTCTGCGTGAACGGTGTCTGCACCTTGAGCTTGCCCTGCGCGGTGGCGGTGGACCAGCCGTCGCGATGCTCGACCTTGATGCCGAACTTGGCGAAGGTGCGGTCGATGAGCGGAAACTGCTCGGGCGCTGAATTCTTGACGGTGATCTCCCCGCCCGTGATCGCGCCCAGCGCCAGGAACGTGGTGATCTCGTGGAAGTCCTCGGCGAAGCGGAATTCACCGCCGCCAAAGCGCTCAACCCCTTCGATGGCGAGCTGCGAGGTGCCCACGCCTTCGATCGGCACGCCCAGCATCTGCATGAAGCGGCAGAACTCCTGCACGTGCGGCTCGGAGGCCGCATTGTTCAACTGCGAGCGACCGTTGGCGGTCGAGGCGCACAGCACGAAGTTTTCCGTGGTGGTCACCGACGCGTAGTCGAGCCAGTGATGGATCGCGGGACGCGCCTCGTCGGCGTGGATCAGCAGCGAGCCCGAGGTGCGCTCCACGCGCCCTCCGAAATGACGCAGCACTTCGATGTGCGGGTCGATCTCGCGCACGCCGAGCGTGCAGCCCTTGATGTTGTCCTCGATGCGAGCGACACCGAACCGCGCGAGCAGCGGCGGCACCAGCATGATCGACGAGCGCATCTCTTCGGGCAGATGGTCCGTGCGCGGATCGAACTTCGTGTTCCGGTGGTGCACGTCGAGAATGCCCGCGTCGAAGTCGACGCTGACGTCGCTGCCAAGCTGGCGAAAGATGTCGAGGATCTTGCGAACGTCGGTGATCTCGGGCACACCGATGAGGCGCACCGGCTGATCGGTCAGCAACGTGGCGCACAGAATCGGGAGAACGGCGTTCTTGTTGGCGGAGGGGGTGATGCGGCCGCGCAGCGGCTGGCCGCCGTGGACTACCAGATGGGACATGGGCTTCCTTCGGGCTTCATGCTTGCGTCAAGCACTCGGAACGGCTGTCTGCGCAAGCGGGGGCAAAAAATGGCAGGCGGGCCGCTAGCCCGTCGCGATCAGGCGAAATATACCCCGATTCAGGTCGCTGCACCGGCAAAGGCTTCGGCAAATATCGCGCGAAAGTCCGGCGTCTCGGCGGCTGCGGCGCGCGTGAGCACCCGTGCTTCGAGTTCGTCCAGATGGGCAGTCGCGAGCGCAATCGCCGCCTGCGTCTTGCCATCGCGCAACTGGCTCACGAGCTGGGCATGCTCGGTCGGTGCGCAGTGCATGAATTCGGCCGGGTCGTAGAGGGCCTTGTACAGCTCCGTCTTGGCGACGAGCTGACGGGCAAACGCGTCGAGCTCGGCGCTGTCGGCCATACCGATCAACTTCAGATGGAACTCGCCCGCGAGGCGAATGGAGCGCTCGTGCGTGCCGTCGGCGTGCGAGCGGGCTTCGGTCGCGACGTGAGCGTCGAGCACCGCGAGCTGCGCGTCGCGCAGCCGGCCGCAGACGCTTGCGATCACGCCGGTCTCCAGCACACGGCGCGCGCGATATGTCTGACGGATGTCGTCGAGCGAGGGCTGCGGCACGAACGCACCGCGATTCGGTTCGAGCACCAGCTTGCCTTCGAAGCCGAGCCGCGCCAGCACCTTGCGTACCGCGCCGCGCGTGCAACCGAACGCCTGCGCCAGATTCCGCTCGCGCAATGGCATGCCGGGGCGCAGCTTGCCCGAGAGCAACGCCTGCGAGATGGCTGCGTAGACCCTTGCCTCGATCTGCTGACCTGCGCTGCCCGGCGCGTCGTCGCCCGCCGGCGTCGATGTTGCCTCAGTCACCGAAGTTGCCGATGCCGCCGACTTCGCGGTGGCGGCATGCGTGTCCCGAGCGGCGCGGGACGCGGCGCCCTGCGGCGTGTCGGCTGCCGTAGGTGACGGTGGTGGCGACGGCGAGGGCGGTGCAGTGCGGCTCAAGCCGGATCTCCTTGAAGGTCGTGGATCGCGTGGACGTGGGGCGCATTGTACCTGCGGTGCCGAGTCCTCCGGTCACGTCAAACGTTCCCACGGCGTCAATCCCGGCTCACGGCGTGTAAACCCTCGATCAGGGCCTTCAGGCCAAATGCGATCTTGCATTTCGGCAATTCGTTACCGATAATGGTCAACAAAAATGGTTAACCATTTTGGTGTGTTTGGTTGATGATATGCCAATTCGAAACGGCATGCCATGCCCACTGGACACAGCGAAGTGGCACGAAACCATGGCGCCGCGCGCGTCTGCCCCCAACGCTGACGCGCGGCCGACCGACGAATCCCTTTGGGTCTGGAGACATCATGAAACCCGTGCATTGCCTGGCCGCGCTTCCCGTCGCGGCGTTTTACAGCGGCGGCTGGCTCGCCGAACATGTGGGAACCCGGCTCGCCGGTCTGCCCTTTCTGATGACGTGGAACATCGTCTGGCTGCTGCTCACGTCGGTCGTGATGGTGGTGATGTTCCAGTTCGACGGCTCGCGCGATGCCGCCCGCGCGTCGGGCGCCGACACGACTTCCCGCGATCACGACGGAGCTGCATCATGAATGCCGCGCTTGCCGTCATCGCGGCGTTTCTGGCGTTTGCCCTCTTCATCGGGATTCGCGCCCGGCGCGGGCGCACGATGAGTCTGGAGCAGTGGGCGGTGGGTGGCCGCGGCTTCGGCACGCTGCTCGTGTTCCTGCTCATGGCAGGGGAGGCGTTTTCCACCTTCACGTTCCTGGGCGCGAGCGGATGGGCGTACAGCAAGGGGCCGCCCGCGTTTTACATCCTTGCTTACGGCGCGCTCGCGTATCTGCTCGGCTACTGGATGTTGCCCGCCGCGTGGCGTCACGCCACGAAGCACAATTGCGTGTCGTTCTCCGACTTCTTTGCGACGGCGTACCGCTCGCGCGCCTTGGGCGTGGTGGTGTCGGTGGTGGCCGTGCTGGGCATGAGCGCCTTGCTCATCATTCAGTTGCGCGGTCTTGGCATCATCGTGTCCGAAGCCTCGTATGGGACGATCCCGCCGGCCGTGGCGATCTGGTGCGGCGCCATTGCGATGGTGCTCTACATTACGGTGTCGGGTATTCATGGGTCGGCGAGCATCGCGATCTACAAGGACATTCTGATTCTCGTGATCGCCGTATTCCTCGGCATCTATCTGCCGCTGCATTACTTCGGTGGCTTCGGTGAAATGTTCGACAGGATCGAGGCGGCGCGCCCCGGCTTCCTGCAAATGCCGACGAGCGGCCTCACGCTGTCCTGGTACAACTCGACGATTCTGCTCACGTCGCTCGGTTACTACCTGTATCCGTATGTTTTCACCTCGGTGTATGCGGCCAAGACCGAGAGCGCGGTGCGCAAGAACACGATTCTGATGCCGCTGTACCAGATGGTCATCGCGTTCATGTTCTTCGTCGGTTTCGCGGCGATTCTGCAAGTGCCGGGACTGAGCGGCGCAGACTCGGACCTGGCGCTGCTGCGCATCGTGAAGCAGACCTTCTCGCCGTGGTTCGTGGGCGTGATCGGCGGTGTGGGGGTGTTGACCGCGCTGGTGCCGGGTTCGATGATTCTGCTCAATGCGTCGACGTTGATCGCCAAGAACATCTATCGCGACGGTTTCGCGCCGCAGGCGAGCGAAGCGTTCGTCGGCAAGCTGGCCAAGCGCGTGTTGCCGGTGTTCGGGCTGGTTGCGGTGTTCTTCGTGTTGCGTGGCGGGGCGACGTTCGTGGCGCTGGCGCTGTTCGCGTCGAGTCTGCTCACACAGTTGTTCCCGTCGTTCGTGGCGAGCTTGCTGCCCCGACCTTTCGGTAACAAGTACGGGGCGTTTGCGGGCATCGGTGCGGGCGCGCTCGTGTTGCTCGCCGCCGTCGGCTTCGACGTCAATCTGCGCACGCTGTTGCCGGGGGCGTCGGACACGGTCGCGTCGATCAACATGGGGCTGGTTGCGCTGGCGGTCAATGCAGTGACGTTCGTGGCGGTGAGCACACTGACCCGCTCGCGTCATGTGAAAGCAGGCATTTTGAGGAAAGTATGACGACACTGGAAATTCGCAACGCGCGCGCGCTCGACGGCAAGCCGGTCGAGGTGCGCGTGGAGCACGGAAAGATCGCGGCCATCGGGCCGTCGCTGCCAGCGAGCCAGGCGTCCGGGGCACAGGTGGGCGATGGAGCGCCTGCGCACGACGCGGTACGCCGGATCGACGCGCGCGGCGCGCTGCTCATGCCGGGACTGGTCGAGGCGCACACCCACCTGGACAAAACGACGTGGGGCATGCCGTGGTACGTGAACGAGTGCGGCTCGCGACTCATCGATCGCATCGATAACGAGCGCGCATGGCGCGCCGCCAGCGGACATGACGCAGGCGCCGCTTCGCTGGCGCTTGGCCGTGCGTTTCTCGCGGCAGGCACCACGCGCTTGCGCACGCACGTGGACATCGACACCGAGGCGGGCCTGCGCCATCTCGAGGGCGTACTTGCCACACGCGAGACACTCCGGGATACGCTCGACATGCAGATCGTGGCGTTTCCGCAGTCGGGGGTACTCGATCGTGCAGGCACCGTCGAATGGCTCGACGCGTCGCTCGCGCGCGGCGCCGACGTGCTGGGCTGGCTCGATCCCTGCGCCATCGATCGTGATCCGAGGGCGTCGCTCGACGCGATGTTTGCGCTGGCCGACAAACATGGCTGCCCCGTCGATATCCATTTGCACGAGCCGGGCGAGATGGGGGTGTTCTCGTTCGAGTTGATGCTCGAGCGCATTCTGGCGCTGGGCATGCAGGGCAAGGTCGTCGTCTCGCACGCATTCTGTCTGGGTGAGCTCGACGCGGCGCGGGCCGACGCGTTGCTCGCACGACTGGCCGATGCCGGTGTCGCGCTGGTCACGACCGCGCCCCCGTCGCGCATTGTGCCGCCGCTCATGGCATGTCGCCGCGCCGGTGTGCCGCTCGCGGGAGGCAACGACGGCATTCGCGACACCTGGACGCCGTATGGCTCGCCCGACATGCTGGAGCGCGCGATGATGATCGGCCTGCGCTACAACCTGCGTCGCGACGACGAACTCGACATCGCGCTCGATTGCGTCACGCATCAGGGCGCGCGCACGTGCTGGTTCGAGGACTATGGCCTGCACGTGGGCGCGCGTGCCGATCTTGTACTCGTCGACGCCCTGAATGCCGCGCAGGCCATCGTGACGCGCGCGCCGCGTCGCTGGGTGGTGGCGAACGGGCATGTCGTGGTCAGCGAGGGCGTCGCGGTATGACGCTTTGGCTGGCCATCGTGGCTGTCGGGCTGACGCTGCGCCCGACGCTCACGTCCATCAGTCCGCTCTTGCCCCAGATCCGTGAAGCGACGGGCATGACGTATCCGGTCGCGGCGCTGCTGACGTCGCTGCCGGTGCTGGCGATGGGAGCGGGGGCGTTTGCCGCGAGCGGGCTGACGCGTCGCTTCGGCGAGCGTCGCGGCGTGCTGCTCGGTCTGGCCGCGCTGGCACTGGCCTGCGGGGCGCGCTTCGTTGCCGACGACACCGTCACGATGATCGCGACGGCGCTGGCCTCGGGGATCGGCATCGCGATCATTCAGGCGTTGTTGCCCGGCGTGGTGAAGGCGAACTACCGTGCGGGGCGAATGACGTCGATGATGGGGCTGTACTCCGCTGCGCTCATGGGCGGGGGCGGTCTGGGTGCGGCCATGAGTCCGTGGGCGGCGGCCGAGGCGGACGACTGGCGCATCGGGTTGGGAATGTGGCTTGCCGTGGTCGCTGCAGCGGCCTTCGCGTGGTGGCGAGCGCCATTGGCACGCGCCGCGTCGGGTGACGACGAATCTTCAGTGACTGACGCGACCGCGCCACGACGTGCCGCAAGCAGTGCCGAAGCGTTGCGCGTTGCGTGCCAGACGGCCAGCGCAAATGTTGCGCAGACGGCGCCGTCCATGCTCGCCTTGTTGCGCAAACATCGCGCATGGACGCTCGCGATCTATTTCGGTCTCATCAACTGCACTTACACGACGATGGTCGCGTGGCTGCCGCCGTTTTATCAGCAGCGCGGCATGAGCGCAAAGCAAAGCGGCGCGCTGCTCGCCGGGCTGACGGCGTGTCAGGTGTTCGCCGCGCTGGTGCTGCCGTGGCTGGCGCGACGCAACGTCGATCGCCGTCGCTGGCTGACGCTCGCACTGGCGGCGACGCTGGGCGGTCTGGCGGGACTGGCCGTCGCCCCCGACGCGGCGCCGTGGTGGTGGATCGGCGGGATCGGTTTCGGTCTTGGCGGCACGTTCTCGCTCGGCCTGGTGCTCGCACTCGACCATCATGCGCACCCGCGTCACGCGGCGGCGCTGGCGGCCTTCATGCAAGGGGTGGGGTTTTGCATCGCGGCAATCGCGCCGTTTGCCGCCGGCGCCGTGATGGCGGCGACGGGCAGCTTCATGCCCTCGTGGGGCGGGCTCATCGTGCTCAACGTGGCGCTGATCGCGCTGACGTGGCGGTTCGACCCGCAGGGGTACGCGTCGGCGCTGGGGCACTTACGCGTTGCGCACGCGAGACAGGTGTGAATGACGCAAAATTCCTGCGAGCAAGATACGCAATCCGCGCTAAGATGACTCATCGTGTGATATCGCAGCGGAGCGTCGTCGCGAGACCCTCGCTCCCGGCCTGACCTGTTTCCTCGGTAGTCTTGGACTTGCCCGTTCGGGCTCAGGTTGGCTGCGCGCTGCCGGATACCAGAGGAGAACGGATGCTCGGAAAGTCGTGCAGGGCCGTGGGACGATCGTTCGGGACGTTACTCGTCGCGCTCGGCACCTGCGGCGTCGGCGCGTCCCTGCTCGCGACGTTCTCGTCTCACGTTTTCGCAGCCGACACCGCGGCGCCGGCGCCCGCGGCAGCTGCGAACAAAACGGCGACCAAAACGGCGCCGGGATCTGCATCCTCCGCACCCTCTGCATCCGCCCAGGCAAGCAACACGTCCATGGCAACCGGCGCTGATGAGCGGGTATTACGCAGCGACGGCGCCTACGTCAATCTCCATGTCTTCCGTCCTCCGGCCGCCTGCAACGGCGTGGCCGTGCTCAGCCCCGGCGCGGGCGACGACCGCGACGCGCTGTCGTGGCTCGGCCGTGCCCTCTCGAAGTACGGCTGGCTCACGGTGACGATGGCGCACAAGGAGAGCGGGCGCGAATCGCTGCGCGAGCGGGTACGCACCGGCGGACTGCGAGACGGTTTGCTGGCACTCACTACGGATCCCGAAACGTATGACGACCGGCTCGAAGATACCGGCGCGGCCCTGCATTGGGCGAGGGCGCAATGTCGCTCGGGGCCGGCGGTGCTCGCCGGGCATTCCATGGGGGCGGTCACCGTGATGATCGAGGCGGGCGCCAAGAACAAACTCGGCCTCGACGGCGACGACCGCTTCGACGGCTATATCGCGCTGTCCCCGCAGGGCAAAGGATCGATTTTCCCGGCCGGGGCATGGCATGACATCCATAAGCCCGTGCTGCTCGTGACGGGCACGCGCGACGAACCGCTCGACGGCAAATGGCAGACGCGCACCGAGCCGTTCGCCGACATGCCCCCCGGCTGTCACTGGCTGGCGGTCGTCGACGGGGCGACGCATTTCAACTTTGCGGGGTTCGGCTATGGCCATGGCGAAATCGAGGCCAAGGTGCTGCCGCTGATCCAGCGCTTTCTCGACAACTTACGCGGACATCGATGCACGGTGCCGACGCCCGCCACCGGCGTGAAGTTCGACGCGAAATAAGGCAGACCATGGCCGAAAAGGACCTTACGCGCGGCCCCATCGGCAAAACCTTGTTCTGGTTTTCGCTGCCGGTGCTTGGCAGCAATGTGCTTCAGTCGCTCAATGCGTCGATCAACGCCATGTGGATCGGCCATTATCTGGGCGAGTCGGCGCTCACTGCGGCGTCTAACGCCAACATCCTGCTGTTCTTCCTGCTTGGTGTCGTGTTTGGCATCAGCATGGCCAACACCATTCTCATCGGCCAGTCCATCGGCGCGAAGAACCCGGTGCTCACGCGGCGTATCGTCGGCACGAGCGCAACGTTCTTCATCCTGATGTCGGTGGCCGTCTCCGCATTCGGCTATGTCTTCACGCCGGAGTTGCTCCAGGCGCTCGGCACGCCGACCGACGCGCGCGAGTTCGCCATCGCGTATCTGCGCATCATCTTCGTGGCGTTGCCGGTCATGTATTTCTACAACTTCGTCATGATGGCCTTGCGCGGCGCGGGCGATGCGCGCACGCCGTTTCGCTTCATGCTGCTCTCGGTGGGGCTCGACGTCGCACTCAACCCGCTGCTCATCTTCGGCTGGGGACCGATTCCGCCGTTCGGTATCGCCGGGTCGGCGGGGGCCACGCTCATCGCGCAAACACTGAGCCTCGCCGCGCTCATGTACACGTTGTATCGACGTCGTGACCCGCTATGGCTGCAACGCAAGGACTGGAAGTATCTGCGCATCGACATGGGGCTGTTGCGGCTGATCGTTGTGAAGGGCTTGCCGATGGGGTTGCAGATGGTCGTGATCTCGTCGTCTGCGATGGTCATGATGGGCTTCGTCAACGGCTACGGCTCGCAGACGACGGCGGCTTATGGCGTGGCGTCGCAATTGTGGACGTATGTGCAGATGCCGGCGCTGGCCATTGGCGCAGGCGTGTCGTCCATGACGGCGCAGAACGTCGGCGCGGGACTGTGGGACCGCGTCTCGAAGATCGGGCGCGTAGGCGTCGGGCTGAACTTCGTAATGACCGGCGCGCTGGTCATCGCCATTCTGTTGTTCAACAAGCAGTTCATGAACGCGTTCCTGCCAGGCGATGGCTATGCCATTTCGGTGGCAAAGCACATCAATGCGGTCGTCGCATGGTCGTTCGTGCTGTTCGGCGTGACCATCGTGTTGTTCGGTGTGGTGCGCGCAACGGGCGCGGTCACGGCGCCGCTCGTCATTCTGTTCGTCTCGCAGTGGGTGATCCGGCTGCCGTTTGCGTGGCAGATGCAGAAAACCTGGGGAGCCGAAGCGATCTGGTGGAGCTTCCCGCTGGGGTTCGCCGTATCGCTCGTCATGGCGCTTGCGTACTACAAGTGGGGCAACTGGCGCGGTGTGCGCATGCTGCCGAAGGGCCCGCCCGCAGTGGCGCAGACCGAAGACGCCGCGAGCGCCGCCGCAGGACCGGCACCGGTCCCTCTGCCGCCATCGGCGCCGCCCACGAGTAGCTCTCGCGACGAGCCCCGGGCGTGATCGCCGTCCTCCACTCCCTCTATCTCAATGCGGATTGACGATCCACGGCGCGGCTGCCTCGGCCAGCGCGTGGCGCAGCCATTCCAGCAATGCCTGCTTCGCCGGATTCGCGGCGAACGGCTCGCGCGACAGTGCGACATAGCCTGAACCGTCGCGCAGGAATCCGTAGGGCGCCACGAGACGCCCGGCGCGCAACTCGTCGCACACCATGTAGACCGATCCGATCGCCGCACCAAGTCCGGCCCCCGCCGCTTGCAAGCTCAGATAGAAGTGCTCGAACGGCGGTGTGGTCGCGCCGATGTCCAGGGCGGGCTGCGCCAACACCGAAGGCGATTGCGCGTTCGTCTGCATCGCGCGCTGCCAGTCTTGCCATGCATGAGGGCGCGTACGCGTGTTCAGCCGGGACAGGCGAGGGGCGTCGAAGACGTTGGGAAGACCGACGGGGCCGATCCATTCGTCCGCCAGCGGTTCGGCCGAGAGCGAATGCCCCCAGAAAAAGTCGTTGCGTCGGATCGCGACGTCGACCCGCGTGCTTTCGAAGTCGAGCGGCCCGCCCGCAGAGTGCAGGTGCAGTGCGATGTCGGGATGTGCCTGCGCGAAGGCGCCCAGCCGCGGGATGAGCCATCGCATGGCGAGGGTGGGTTCGCAGGAGACGACGAGGGCGGTCGAGGTGGCGAGCGGCTGGAGGCTCGCCACGGTTGTGGCGAGGTGCTCGAACATCTGTCGCGTGGTCGCGTGAAGTCGAACGCCGGCGGGGGTGAGAAAGACGGCGCGATTGCGGCGCTCGAACAGGGGCAGCCCAAGCGCGAGTTCGAGCGTTCGAATCTGGCGGCTGACGGCGCCATGCGTGACGAACAGGCGCTCGGCGGCACGCGCGAAGCTGAGTTCGCTGGCGGCGACGTCGAAGACGTGCAGGGCGTTCAGGGGCAGGGGGCGCTTCATACGTGAGAAATTATCACGGATGAAAGGTCGAAAACATCGTTTTTCTTGCGGTAGATCCTTACGGAGAATGTGTCTCCGGAAACGAATCTGTGAGAATTCATCATGCAAGAGATGTTGGCGGTCATGACCATCACCGTGCTCGCGGTGATCAGCCCGGGCGCCGATTTCGCCATGGTGACGCGCGAGAGCTGGCGTCACGGCAGGCGGGCGGGGTTATGGGCCGCGCTGGGCATTGCGGCGGGCGTGCAGGTGCATGTGGCATACACCCTGGTGGGCGTGGGGTTGCTGATCGTGCAGGTGCCGTGGCTGTTTACCGGCATCAAGTGGATCGGCGCCGCGTATCTGATGTACATCGGCTGGCGCACGCTTCGGGACCGGTCGCCGGTGGTGGACGTGACCCAGGACCGCGCCGCGAAGTCACTGGGCGAGGGGGCCGCCGGCGAATCCCAATGGCGCGAGGCGATGCAGGCGCTGCGCACCGGCTTTCTGACCAACGCATTGAACCCGAAGTGCACGCTGTTCGTGGTGAGTACCTTCACGCAGGTTGTGCACCCGGGCACGGGATGGGGGCTGGGACTGGCCTACGGCGCGTTCATGTCGTTCGCGCATTGGGCATGGTTCAGCCTGGTGGCGCTGGGTTTCTCGGCCGGATGGATGCGCGCGGCCATGGTCAGGCAGCAGCAACTGGTCAGGCGCACGATCGGCGGCGCGCTGATGACGCTGGGCGGATTGCTCGCGATGGCCAGCCGATAGGGGAGGTAAGCGGTGAAGTAAGCGGTGAAGTAAGCGGTGAAGTAAGCGGCGAAGTAAGCGGCGAAGTAAGCTGTGAAGCTAGCGGTGAAATTTGCGAAAAACCGGGGATAAATTGGCAGAAAAGGCGACGAAATCCTTTCCAATGGTCCATTGGTCACAAATAGTCACAAATTTGTGAGTCGCCGGAACCGCCGTCACAGCAGACGATTGAGGTAATGTGAGTGCCCGCTTCGAAGGTTTTGCCGATGCATCTTTAGTCAATCGGTGAATGAACGGGTAAAATTGCGCGTTCGGCGCACGCTGGCTACGGTCGGCACGCGCGTTACATGCCCTTTCCACTGCCGATGGATTTCCTGCCCAACGCCGTTTACCGCATGATTTCCCACCGTGCCCTGCGCGTAGCGATCGCCAGCGCGCTCAGTGTCTGCGCGCTCGTCTCGGGGGCGGCGCATGCTTTCTCGCTCGACGACGTTGCCAAACAGGCCCGCACGCTCGCGAACAGCCGCTACAAGCCCAAGGATCCGAACCTCCCCAAGGAGCTTCAGAACCTCACGTACGACCGCTACCGCAACATCCGCTTCAAGCCCGACAAGGCGCTGTGGCGTTCGCAAAAGCTGCCGTTCGAGCTGATGTTCTTCCACGAAGGCTCGTACTACGACCGTCCCGTGAAGATCAACGAACTCGCGGGCAACAGCGTACGTGAAATCCGCTACAGCCCCGACATGTTCGACTTCGGCGCGATCAAGGTCGATCCGAAGCAACTGCGCGGCCTCGGCTTCGCGGGGTTCCGCATCCACTTCCCGGTCAACACACCGAAGTACAAGGACGAAGTCATGGTCTTCCTCGGCGCGAGCTATTTCCGCGCGCTGGGCAAGAACCAGACCTACGGCCTGTCCGCTCGCGGCCTGGCGCTCGACACGGCGCTGAACTCGGGCGAAGAATTTCCGCGCTTCACCGAATTCTGGATCCAGCGTCCCGCGCCCGGCGCCAAAGAACTCATCATCTACGCACTGCTCGATTCGCCGCGCGCGACCGGGGCGTACCGCTTCACGCTGCGCCCGGGTGTCGACACCACCGTCGACGTGAAATCCGAATTGTTCCTGCGCGAGAACGTCACCAAGCTCGGGATTGCGCCGCTCACCAGCATGTTCTTCTTTGGCGAAAATCAGCCGGCATCCGTGCCCGACTATCGCCCCGAAGTGCATGACTCCGACGGCCTGTCCATTCAGTCCGGCACCGGCGAATGGATCTGGCGCCCGCTCGTCAATCCCAAGCGTCTGCTGGTGTCGTCCTTCTCGTTGTCCAACCCGGGCGGTTTCGGGCTGGTGCAGCGTGATCGCGACTTCAGTAACTACCAGGACCTTGAGGACCATTATGAGTTACGTCCGAGCGCCTGGGTCGAACCGAAGGGCAAATGGGGACAAGGCCGCGTAGAGTTGGTACAAATTCCCACGCCGGATGAAACGAACGACAACATCGTCGCCTACTGGGTGCCCGATGCGCCGCCCAAGCCCAAGGAAGCCTATTCGCTTGAGTATCGTCTGACGTGGCAAAAGGATAACGAGAAGCGCCCGCCGCTGGCGTGGGTGACGCAGAGCCGCCGGGGGCACGGCTACCGGGGAAAACCAGACGACAGTCTGCTGTTCGCGCTCGACTTCGAGGGCCCGGCGCTCAAGAAGCTGCCGGACGATGCCAAGGTCGACGGCAATGTGTCCATCGACGGCAACGGCAAGATCCTCGAAGTGCAGACGCAGCGCAATGACGTCACGGGAGGCTATCGCGTCATGCTTCGCATGCGCCGCCTCGATTCCGAGAAACCCGTCGAAATGCGCGCTTACCTGCGCAACGGCAGTAACACCCTATCCGAAACGTGGAGCTACCTGTTACCCCCCGAGTGAGCGAGCGCTCCGATATTCCGGTCGACGAGTTGTACGTCGACCGGCTGCCTCTGCCCGCCGAGAAGCGTCGCGCCCTGCTCGCGCAAGCCAAGCGTGACGGCGGCGATTCGCTCGACGTCCTCACACGCTTGCAGCGTCTGCTCGCGCGCGTGACGAACGTCGCTGGCGAGGGCGCGTCGTCCGCAGGCGAAGTCCCGGCGGCGGTCGCTTCCGCCGATGATGCCGCTGACGCCGCTGACGCCGCTGACGCCGCTGACGCCGCTGACGCCGCTGACGTTGCAAACGCGGCTGCCGGTGCCGCGCATGGGCAAACCGAAAGCGCCGGTGTGGCCACTGCGGTGGCGACGGCGGCGTGGCACGCCCATGACCTTGCCGAGATCGAGTCCGACAGCGACGCCGTGCTCGCGTCGCAACCGGTGCGCCTTGCGCTCACCGAGGGCGGCTCGCTGGCCGCTGCGGCCGGGCTGGACGAGGTGCGCGGGGTGCAGACGTTGCGCGTCGCGCCGCCGGTGCGCCGCACGTCGCTCATCCCACGTCCGTGGTCGCTCAATCCGCTCGCGCGCCTGTGGCGCAAGCTCACGGGCCGCAAGGACCCCGATCCGCTCGTGCGCGACGCGCCCGATCCCAAGGGCAAATGGTCGCAGGCGGGACGCCGTCGCCGCTGGATGTTGCTCGCCCTGATGATCGCGCAAACGGCGCTCGCCACGCATTTCATGGCGTCGGTGTTGCCGTATCACGGCGCCGATCCGCTCGAATTTGCCGTGCTGGTGCTGTTTGTGCTGCTTTTCGGCTGGGTCTCGGCGGGATTCTGGACGGCCATCTTCGGTTTCTTCGTCCTGCTCGTCGGCGGCGAGCGTCACATGATCTCGAAGATGGCGGCGGGCGACGCGCCTATCGCACCCGACGCGCGTACCGCCATCGTCATGCCGATCTGCAATGAAGACGTCGGCCGGGTGTTCGCCGGCCTGCGCGCGACGTACGAATCGCTCGCCAAGACCGACTCGCTGGACCGCTTCGACTTCTTCATCCTGTCCGACTCCAACGAAGCGGATAACTGCACCGCCGAAGTCGATGCGTGGCAGGCGCTGTGCCGCGAGGTCGGCGGATTCGGTCGCATTTTCTATCGCCGTCGTCAGCGGCGAGTCAAGCGCAAGAGCGGCAACCTCGACGACTTCTGCCGTCGCTGGGGCAGCGACTATCGCTACATGATCGTGCTCGACGCGGACAGCGTCATGAGCGGCGAATGCCTGACCAAGCTCGCGCGCATGATGGAAGCGCATCCGAGCGCCGGTCTGATTCAGACGGCGCCGCTCGCGGCCGGTCGCGAGACGTTTTACGCGCGTCTGCAACAGTTCGCCGGCCGCGTCTACGGTCCGCTTTTCACCGCTGGCCTGCACTACTGGCAACTCGGCGAATCGCACTACTGGGGCCACAACGCCATCATTCGTCTGAAGCCCTTCATGGAGCACTGCGCGCTCGCGCCGCTGCCGGGCAAGGGGGCCATGTCCGGTGCGATTCTGTCGCATGACTTCGTCGAGGCTGCGCTGATGCGGCGCGCGGGCTGGGGCGTGTGGATCGCCTACGATCTGCCGGGCAGCTATGAAGAGATGCCGCCGAACCTGCTCGACGAGCTCAAACGCGATCGTCGCTGGTGTCAGGGCAACCTGATGAACTTCCGTCTGTTCCTCGCGGAAGGTATGCACCCGGTGCATCGTGCCGTGTTCGTCACCGGCGCCATGGCGTATGTGTCGGCGCCGCTGTGGTTCATCTTCCTGATTCTCTCGACCTGCCTGCTGGCCAAGCATACGTTGGTCGTGCCGGAATACTTCACCGCGCCGCGCCAGTTGTTCCCGGTGTGGCCGGAGTGGCACCCGGAGCGCGCACTGGCGCTCTTCTCGGCCACGGCCACGCTGCTCTTCCTGCCGAAGATTCTGGCAGTGCTGCTCATCTGGGTGAAGGGCGCCAAGCGCTTCGGCGGCTGGTTCGCGGTCACGCTCAGCATGTTCATCGAGATGGTGTTCTCTGCCGTGCTGGCGCCGGTGCGCATGCTGTTTCACACGCAGTTCGTGCTGGCCGCGCTTACCGGTATCGCCATCCAGTGGAAGTCGCCACCGCGCGAGGATGCGCAGACGCATTGGGGCGAAGCGATTCGCCGCCACGGACTGCAAACGCTGATCGGCATGGGCTGGGGCGGCGTCGTCTACTGGCTCAATCCGGACTTCATCTGGTGGCTGATGCCGATCGTCGGGTCGATGATGATCTCGATTCCGGTGTCGGTGTTTTCCAGCCGCGTCTCGCTCGGCCGTGGTCTGAAGCGTGCCCGTTTGTTCCTCATCCCCGAGGAATCGTGGCCGCCGAAGGAGTTGCGCATGACCGAGAAGTACACCAGCGAGACGGGCAAGCATGTCGATTTCGTCGATGCCGTGGTCGATCCGATGGCCAACGCGCTGATCGCATCGAGCGTGAAGCCGACGCTCGACGATGCGAAGCGCGACGCGGTGCGCGCCGGTCGTGTGGAAACTGCCCTGCTCAGAGGGCCGACCAAGCTGAGCAACACGCAAAAGTGGGAATTGCTCAACGACCCGCGCGCCCTTGCCGCGCTGCATTTGCTGGTATGGACCGACCCGCGGGCTCACCCGGAGTGGTGCGACGCGCGCGCCAACGGCTTGTCGCAAGGGTTTCTGGCGTCGGCGTGAGCGTCGGCCTCACCACGGTCAGATTGCGCTTCGAACGGCGAATGAAAAACGGCAAGGCATCGCGCCTTGCCGTTTTTTTTGATGTGCCGGACCGGTTGCGTGCGCGTTGCTCAGCGCGGCGGCAGGAACTCGTTCGGATTGAACGGCGTGCCCTTTTGACGCACTTCGAAGTGCAGCTTGACGATGCCGTGCGAGTCGGTGTCGCCCATCCTGGCAATCGTCTGGCCCTTCGAGACCGATGCGCCTTCCTTGACCAGCAATTCCCGGTTGTGCGCATACGCCGTGAGATAGCCGTTTTCGTGCTGAATCATCACGAGATTGCCGTAGCCACGCAAGCCGTTACCGGCATAGACCACCTTGCCGGCCGCCGCAGCGTAGATCGGGTCTCCCGACTGACCGCCGATGTCGATGCCTTTGTTGCTGCTGCCGTTGTAGTTTGCGAGGATCTTGCCCGTGGCGGGCCAGGTCATCGGAATCTTGTTCGTCGCTATGCGGGGGGCTGCCGGCGCCGGTGCGGGCTTCGCGGCAGGTTTCGATGGCTTGGTCTGCGGGCGGGGCCGCGTCGCCGCACTGGCGCCTGACGAAGCCGCCGGCGCGGGCGTGCTCGTCGCACCGGGCGGCGGCACCACGCGCAATACCTGACCGACTTCGATCTTGTCGGCGTCGGGCAAACTGTTCCAGCGCACCAGATCGGCCGTGCTCGCGTTGTTGGCCCGTGCAATGCCGTAGAGCGTGTCGCCGGATTGCACCCGATAGCTGCCGGCGGGCACCGGACCATAGGTCGGCGAACCGGCGCAGGCGGCCAGTGTTGCGCAAACGGCCAGACTGATCAGATGCGTGCGGCACCGGGCGAGCCAGTGGAACTGGCCGGGCATGCGAATTTCGGTTTGCGATCGCAAGGATCGCGCGAGGTGATTAGGCTCCATCCGTGGGCAAATAAAAAAACTTGGGGGTGGAGGCCCGCCGACGGTCGCGAATCTTTCCCGTCCGGCCACTTTGGGGGAATGTGCGCCCAATAGGGGAAAAACGTTCGAAAACGATTTCAGACAGCACAAAACACGGGCCGGACGCGCGACAACGGCATGGGCGCGGGACAAAACGCCCATTGTACGGGCTGCAACGGCGGGTCGGACACCCAAAGAGCGCCCAAATTCCCCGCTATTTGCGGAAATTGTTACTTAATTTGCGGTATTTCCCCTGTTGACAAGCGTCGGTGTGACACGTATAAAACCAACTGCAGATTGTCAAGCCGCGAAGTTGTTGTCAGACGTAGTTTTCCTGCTTCTCGCTGGTTTCTAGTCCTTCATTTTCCCTTGATTGTCAGCGCATCACGAGGTCATTCCGACCTCAAGCTATTGTTTTATTAGGAAAAAACATGGAAACCGGTACTGTTAAGTGGTTCAACGACGCAAAGGGCTTCGGCTTCATCACCCCGGACGCCGGCGGTGAAGACCTGTTCGCTCACTTCTCGGAAGTGAAGGTTGACGGCTTCAAGTCGCTGCAAGAGAACCAAAAGGTCTCGTTCGAAGTCAAGGTTGGCCCGAAGGGCAAGCAAGCTGCGAACATCAAGCCCATCTAAGGGCTGAGCGCTTCTCGCGATGTTGCCTCGGCCTTCGGGCGGGGCGATATCTCGTGACCGACAGGCTCGATGACGAAAGTCATCGGGCCTGTTTGTTTTTTGTTTCGCGCCTGCCGATTGGTGTGCCATCGTGGTGAATCGTGCAGGACGTGCACGCGGACGATGCTACCGTCACGGTTCGACGCTACAATGCCAAATCGATTTCGCGACACGCTTTTTTCGAGGCAATCATGAGCCTGCAAACGTGGTGGCTGTATGTGGTCACCGTTTTTTTCGTCTCGGCAACGCCGGGGCCGAACATGTTGCTCGTCATGACGCATGGCGCGCGCCATGGTCTGCGTCCGTCGCTCGGCACGATGGCGGGCTGCATGACGGCACTCATCGCCATGATGTCGATTTCCGCCGCAGGTCTGGGCGCGGTGCTCAAGGCCTGGCCGATGCTCTTCGATACCCTGCGATACGCGGGCGCGGCATACCTCATTTACCTCGGTTACAAGAGCTGGCGCTGGCCGGTGGGTAGCCAGGACGAAGCGGCCACATTGGCAACGCCTGCCCTGGCGGCCGACGCGAGCTTCGGCAAGCTCTTCAAGGCGGGCTTCCTGGTCGCTGCCAGCAATCCGAAGGCCATTCTCTTCGCTGCGGCGTTTCTGCCCCAGTTCATCGATCCGACGGCGGCCAAGGTGCCGCAGTTCTCCATCCTGCTGGGCACGTTCGCCATCATTGAGATGAGCTGGTACCTGGTGTACGCGACCGGCGGCCTGCGCATCGCCCCCTACCTGCGCGAAGCGCGCGTGCTCAAGGCGTTCAATCGCATCAGCGGCGGCGTGTTCATGGGCTTCGGGGCATTGATGGCGGCAGTACATCGCTGATCCGGCGACGGGGGTCGTCGGGCAGCGCAGGCAAGCGCATGAAAGCGCATGAAAGCATGGTAGGCGGGCTTGGGAAGGCCCGGGTGTGGCGCACGATACGGGGAGCAGTAACTTCGGGCGCAGAAGCACTCAATATTTTCGGCCAGTGACCGTTAACGTCCATGACTCAACGTCCCTGACCCGATGCATGAGACGGCAGGCGAGTACCGACGGGCACTCCCTCATGTCGCGATGCCGGTGCCAGGATCTGCGGCATGGCGCGTCGCAACGGCTTTATTACGTACGGATCGTGCGCTCGCGCGGCCCGCACGGGGACAAATAGAAGATCAGGTATGGAAACGACAGAACCGCAGGTGACACCGGCGCCCACGGACGAAGAGTCTCAACTGCATGACACCTATCGCATCAGCAATCCGCTGGAGATCGGTGGCGTGCTGCGTCATCTGGCGACGCGCGGCGACTTCATGACGGTGTACTTCGCGAACGGCCAGCGCCAGCTCGTGACGCGATTGCTCAAGGTCGAACCGCAAGCGCGCGGCTTCTACTTCGATTGGGGTGGCATCGAGACGGAGAACCGCGCGCTGCTCGCCAACAAGCGTGCGCTGTTCGTGGGCGTGCCCGAAGGCATCCAGGTGCATTTCCCGATCGGCGACGTGGAGGAGCGTGAGTACGAAGGGTATCCGGCGTTCTATTCGTCGTATCCGGAAACGCTCGTGCGCCTGCAACGCCGCGACTATTTCCGCGTGAAGACGCCGATCCTCGATCCGTATCAGTGCACTGTCAAATTCCCCGACGAGACGCCGATGCGTCTGGCCGTGTTCGACCTGTCGCTCGGTGGTGTCGGCCTGCGCACGAAGGCCGAGGCGGCCGCTGAAATTCCGAAGGGCTCGATGCTCATGCAGGTCGACATGGAGCTGCGCGACTACGGAACGGTGCAGGTCGATCTGGAAGTCTGCGCGGTGCGCGCCGTGCCGCTGGCAAAGGACATCGAGTATCACATCGGCTGCCGCTTCATCGCACTCTCGCGCACGGCCGAGTCGCGTCTGCAAAAGCTCATCACGCAGCTCGAACTCAATCGCAAGGCGTTCGCACGCGGATAAATCGGCGACGAGCCCACGGGGTCGGCGCTCAGCCCGGCGCGTCGATTCGCAGCGCCGGAATCGCGTGCAGCAGGCGCAGCAGGTCTGCCTGCCGACGGCATCCGGTCTTGTCGAAAATGTGACGTAATTGTGCGCGCGCGGTGTTCACGGCAATGTTGACGTCCTGCGCGTACTGCGCCACCTCGCGGCCCTCGGCCAGCGCCTGCGCGAGCCGGGCCTCGCCCGGTGACAGCCCAAACAGCACCTTCAACGTGTAGGGACCGAACGTCACGCGCCGGTCCAGATCCCCGATCGTGAGCATCGCCATCGGTCGCTGCCACGGCGCGGCGCATGCGTGCGATTCGCGCAGCGGCAGCACCGTGACCACCCAATGGCGTTGATTGTCGCCGTGAAGACGATGGCTGCCCGCCACGGGCATCGGCGCCGTGGCGCCCGCGATCAGACGCCGCATCGCCTGGTCGTCGCTCGGCAGCAACGCCGAGAATTTCCCTGCACGAATCCCGACGTTGCGCGTGTCGCCCAGAATCTGGTGGGCGGCCACGTTCAGATAGTGCACATGGCTCGTTGCGTCGGTAATGACGATGGCCATGTCGAGATGGTCGAGCACAGCCATGCCGATTGCCGCCTGCGCCTGCAGATGACGCGTGCCGGCACGCAGACGCGCTGCTCGCGCAATGTGTTTCGTCAGTGTTTCCAACTCGGGAGCGGCGTCGGCGTCTTCGAACGGTGCGTGATCCGGACTGCGCAGAATCGCCAGCAATTCGCTGGTCCCGTCGGCGCCGTCCAGATGCAGGCCGTACGTGTAGCGCACGCCGTTGGGAATGAGGAATTCGTTGAAGAGCTCGCTACGGGCGACGTAGCGATCGCTCAGGTGATGGTGGCACCGCATGGCATGGCCGACCGGCTGGCGCAGCATGAGCGCCACGCGCGGGTCGGTCGGCGCCAGCTTCTCGACGAACTCGCGAATGAGATCGGGCGAGGCGCTCAGCGATGTCGAGTCGCGTATGGCGCAGTGACGCTCGCGATCCCACGTCACCGAATGGAATCCCATGCCACCGACCCACTCGTTGAAATCGCGCAGCGCGCGATCCCAGCACGCTTCGTCAAGCACGCCGTCGTAGCAGGTGCTGATCAGAGCGTCGAGAGACAACTTCCCCATGTCGTCTTCCCCGTGTCGTCCAACATCACCTCGGCGACGTTGTGACGACCTTATGTGCTGCTTTTGCCCCGCACGTTCGCGTGACCCATCGTTGTGCCTCTATCGGGCGGGGTCACGCATAGTGCGTATTCTGGCAAGGGAACGCGACGGGCATCAACGGGGATCAATGCTCGCGTTGCTGTGTCGCCACATCGGGCGGCTCGCCGCGGGCTTCGCGAACCCCGTCGGGATAGATGCGTACCAGCACGATGCGCGGACCCTGCATCTTCTTGACGACCACCGAGAAGCCGTCGAAGTCGACCTTCTGGCCTTCGCGCGGGAGGTAGCCGAGCGCGTTCATGATCAGGCCACCGACCGATTCCGCGTGCTCGCTCGGGATGTCGATGCCCAGTGCCCGTTCGAGCGTCAGGATCGGCAGGCTGCCGCGTCCGATGAGCGTGCCGTCTTCCATGCGGGTCCAGTCGTCTTCCGTCTGACGGAACTCGTCACGGATTTTGCCGACCAGCGCGGAGAGCAAGTTGTCGAGCGTCAGAAAGCCGATCGGCTTCTGGTCCGGCCATCCCACAATGGCAAAGTGCGGCGCACCCCGACGAAAGCGGCTGAACAGCTCGCGTGCCGGCATGTCGGGCTTCACGCGCTCGACCGGGCGCGCCATGCTGCCCAGATCCTCGATGGGCTGCCCGTGATGTTCTGCGAGGAACAGGTCCTTGAGGTGAACGACGCCGAGCACGGTTTCGCCATCGTTGTCGAAAAACGGATAGCGGCTGTAGCGGTGACGGTACGCCGTATCCATGTTCTGCTTGAACGTGGCGTTGCGGCGAAATGCGGCGACTTCGCTCATCGGCCGCATCAGGTCGGAGACGGTCAAATCGCTGAAATCGATAGCGTAAGCGACCACGTTCCAGTCGTCTCGCGAGAGCTTTTCGCTCGATGCGCCGCGGCGCAAAATCAGTTTGATCTCGTCGGTCGAATAATGGGCGTCGGCGCCATGAGACGGGTCGAGGCCGGTCCAGCGCAGCAGACGGTTGGCGCTGTGGTTCAGGATCCAGATGGCCGGGTACATCAGCCAGTAGAAGCCGTACAACGGCGCCGCCGTCCATACGGACACGGCTTCCGGCATGCGCAGGGCCATCGATTTCGGGGCGAGTTCGCCCACGACGATGTGCAGGTACGAAATCGTGAAGAACGCGATGAAGAACGCCAGCGCGTGGATCAGTTCCGGGGAGCTGACGCCGACGACTTCGAACAGCGGCGTGAGAATGCGCGCGAAGGCCGGTTCACCGATCCAGCCAAGACCGAGCGAGGCGAGCGTGATGCCCAGTTGGCATGCGGAGAGGTAGGTATCGAGTTGGCCATGGACCTTGGCCAGGATACGGCCGCGCCAACCTCGTTGGCGGGCAATGACATGAACGCGCGTCTGGCGCAGTTTGACGAGGCCGAATTCCGCCGCCACGAAAAAGCCGTTGAGGAACACCAGCAGGATCGCAGCGACGATCAGTAAAAAGTTTTCCAAAATAAAAGTAATGGGACGACAGGCCCACCAGTATAAGTGACAAATACCGTTGCCAATAAATATCCGTGGTGATGCGGTGTTTTGCCGACCGTTGATGTGCGGTTCAAGGGGCTTTCGCGGTGGATGGCGGCACATCCCGAGCACGTCGACGAACGTTGCCGGCGAACCGGTGGCGAGCGAGCGGCGAACTGGCCGTGCAACCTTGCCCCAAAAGGCTTTGCCGTCGATCTCGCGGGTCGCCGACGCTCATCGGTTGTCGAGAACGCGCCAGCCCGGCATGGCGAATGCCTCGACGAGGAAGTCGATCATGGCGCGCACCTTGGCGCTCAGGTATTTGCGCGATGGGTACACGACATAGATGCCGCGCTCGCCCTGGGTGTATTCGGACAGAAATTCGACGAGACGGCCGTCGCGCAGCGCGTCCTGCACGAGAAACGCCGGTTGCAGAATGATGCCGCTGCCCGCCACGGCGGCGGCCACGCAGGTGTCGCCATTGTCGGCAATCAGCCGCGCATGTGTCTGAACGGACACAGGACCGTCGGGGCCATCGAAATGCCATTCACGACGATGAAGGAAATAGCTGTAGCCCACCGTTTCATGGCGGGTGAGTTCGCTCGGGTGCTTCGGCGTGCCGCGTTGCGCAAGGTATCCGGGCGAGGCACACAGCACCAGACGCGTGCCGGCCAGCCGTCGATGGACGAGCGAGGAGTCAGGCATACGGGAGATGCGAATCGCCAGGTCGTACCCTTCGTCGACGATGTCGACGAGCCGGTCACTCAGCGTGATGTCGAGGGAAACCTGGGGAAACTGCGCGAGAAACGTGGGCCATAGCGGCGCGAGGTGCAGCACGCCGAACGTATGCGGCGCGTTGATGCGCAGCGGCCCGGTCGGTTCCCCATCCTGCTCACCGGCCATGGAGTCGGCCTCGTCGAGTTCCGCCAGAATCTGGCGGCAACGCTCGACGTAGCGTTGCCCGGGCTCGGTCAGCGACAGGCGACGCGTGGTGCGCTGAAGCAACCGCGTACCCAGGCGCGCTTCCAGATCGGCGACGTAGCGCGAGGCGGCCGTCTTCGAAATGCCCAGCGTGTCGGCGGCCTTCACGAAGCTGCCTGACTCGACCACGGCGATGAAGCATTCGATCTCGCGAAGTTTGTTCATGCCAGGGCACAGCTCCTCAGACGGGGGACGGGATGTCGGGCGGGATGTCGGACGGGACATCCGGGCGCAGCGGGTGGCCGCAAGCCCGAACAAGCTCGAACAAGCCCAAACATTGACGCCGCTATTGTGCCAGCGCGTTCACCTCGGCGAGCGACGGCGCGGCGCTGCCGAATGCGAAGGCGTCCATGCGCAGCGCGCCGTAGGTTGCTCCGGTATCGAAGTGCGTCTGGTGCACAGCGTTGTCGGCCGCTCCCATCGCAACGAAGATCGGCAGCAGGTGCTCGTCCGTGGGATGGGCACGTTCGGCGTGCGGTGCGCGAGCGCGGTAATCGAACAGCGCGTCGAGATCCATCGTGGCCAGGTGTTGTGTGAACCACGCGACGAATTCGGCGAGATACGGCGCCTCTGCACGATCTTCCGACGGAGCGCGGAACACCTCGTGAAGATTGTGCGTGAAGCTGCCGGACGCCACGATCAGCACGCCTTCACGCGCCAGCGGGGCGAGCGTTTGCCCGAGGCGGTACTGATATTCCGGACGCATCTGGCGTTGCAGCGACAACTGCGTCACCGGGATGTCGGCTGCGGGGTACAGATAGCTCAGCGGCACCCACGCACCGTGATCGAGGCCCCACTGGTCGTCGGTGACGGCGGGTAGCCCGGCGTCCCGCAGGCGCTGGGCAGTGCGCTCGGCAAGGGCAGGCGCGCCGGGCGCCGGGTACTCCAGTTCGTACAGTTCGCGCGGGAAGCCGCCGAAATCGTGGATCGTGCGTTGTTGCGCAAGGCTGCCCACGCGCGGTGCGGGCGTCGACCAGTGAGGCGAAATCACGAGGATCTCGCGCGGACGCGGCACCGCACGCCCCAGCGCCGTCAACAACGGGCCGGTGCGGCCGGGATCGACCGCGAGCAGCGGCGAACCGTGGGAGACGAAGAGGGTGGGAAGGGCAGACATGGCAATGACTCCGGCAAAACTACGCTAAACAGATCACGACTGCGAAACGGCGAAACGGCGAAACGGCGAAACTGCGAAACGGCGAAGCAGTCGATGCAGGCATTCAGGCCGTGCGCGAGCGGCGAAGGGCGAATGCACCGTCACCGAGGAGCGCCACGACCAGCAACGCCACCAGCCAGAACGCCGGGAATTCCCAGCCGCCGCCCTTGTTGGCGAACATCCAGCCATTGTGGCCGTGCACCGAGACGATGGTGCCGAGCATCAGCGCGGCGAGCGGGAGGGCTGCCCAGCGTGCGTAAAAGCCGGTAATCAGCATCAGACCACCGACGAGCTCCAGCGCCATCGTGACATAGGCGACGACGGGCGGCAGACCAAGCGATCCCATGAAGCCCACGAAGCCGGGGACGGTGAAGACGAACACCTTGAGCGACAGGTGGGCAAGGAACAGGATACCCAGCGAGACGCGCAGCAGCAGTGCAGCGTACGGGGCGGTTTTGACATCGATCATGACAGGCTCCGGTGAGGGAATCGGGATTTACGGGCTAAATGAATGGACGGTCGTGTCGGTCACAACGCATGACTTCCACTGACTTAACCCCGATTCTAGGGAGCGCAATCGTGCAGATAAACGAGCGGCAAGGGGATTGATTGTCCCGTTCATCGGGACAATCAATCGTGGGGGCATGCTCAGGCGGTTGCGATCAGACGGTCGAGCAGCTCGATCCAGTGCTGCACCGGCGCGTGGTTGCGGGCATGTTCGCCTTTGGCCGTGCCTTGCAGATGGCAGATGCAGCCGACATTGGCCGAGACGACGAGCTCGGGTTCGAGCGCGTCGAGCGATTTCCATTTGGCGTCGCGCAATTGATGCGACAGTTCGGGCTGGGTCACGGAGTAGGTGCCGGCCGAGCCACAGCAGATGTGGCTGTCCTGCGGCAGCATGACCGCGACACCCACCCCGGCAAGCACCTTCTCCACCACCCCTTTGAGCTGCTGGCCGTGTTGCAGCGTGCAAGGCGGGTGGTAGGCGATTTTGCCGTTCTTGCCCGTGAGCCGCTGCGGCACGCGCTTTTGCAGGGTTTCGAGATTGTCGAGCAGCACTTCCGAAAGATCGCGTGCGAGTTCCGAGACCCGTTGCGCCTTGCCCGCGTATTGCGGGTCATGACGCAGGAGATGCCCGTACTCCTTGACCGTCGCCCCGCAACCGGACGCGTTGATCACGATCGCTTGCGCGCCCGCTTCGATCTCGGGCCACCAGGCGTCGATATTGCGACGGATGTCGTTCAGGCCATCGTCGTGATAGTTCAGATGCAGCCGAATCGCGCCACAGCACCCGGCGGACGACGGGCGGATCATTTCGATACCGAGGGCGTCGAGCACGCGTGCCGTGGCCTTGTTGACGTTAGGCAACATGGCCGGTTGCACACAGCCTTCGAGCATCAGCATGCGGCGCGCGTGTCTGGCCTGCGGCCAGCTTCCCGAGCGCTGACGGTGCGGCACCTTCTCGCGCAATGCGCGCGGCAGCAGGCCGCGAAACTGCTGACCGAGGCGCAGCGCGGGCGAGAACAGCGTGCGGTTGGGCAGCACACGTGCGAGTGTCCAGCGAAGCGCGCGCTCGCTCGCGGGGCGGCCGACTTTCGCATCGACGTGACGGCGGCCGATATCGGCCAGCCGTCCGTACTGCACGCCGGACGGACACGTCGACTCGCAACTGCGGCACGTCAGACAGCGGTCCAGATGGCGCTGCGTTTCGCGCGTCACCGGCTGGCCTTCGACCATCTGCTTGATCAGATAGATGCGCCCGCGCGGGCCGTCGAGTTCGTCGCCCAGCAGTTGGTAGGTGGGGCAGGTCGCGGTACAGAATCCGCAATGGACGCATTTGCGGAGAATGGCTTCGGCTTCGTCACCGTCCGGTGTCTGACGGAGGAATTCTGCGAGGTTGGTTTGCATCGTTCTGTAATTAGCGATTTACCGGTACAACCGATGACGGTTGAAGATGCGGCTCGGATCGAATGCTTGTTGAAGACGCTCGCCGATCGCTTGCAGTGCCGCCGGTTGCGGTGTGAAAACGCTCGCCGCACCCGCCGACTTGTTGCCGTGGCGAAACAGCGTAGCATGCCCGCCGACCGCTGCGGCGATTGCGCGGATGTCGGCAGCGGGGCGCGGCGTGATCCACCAGCGCTGTGCACCCCCCCATTCGATCAGTTGCTCGTCGCCATGGGCCAGCGGGGGTGTCGTTGGCGGTACCGACAGACGCCACAGCGGCTCGCCGTCTCCCTGCACGGGGGCGCTGGCGAAGAACGGGTGCGTCTGCTCGCGCAGCGATGCCCAGAAGGCCTGCGCTTCGATGACGTCGACGTGATGGCCGCCCATCGTTGACCGGGCCGCATCGATGGCGGCCGCTGCGCCGCCCAGACGCACGCTTAGCACACCGTCATGCCATGCGGAACCCATTAGCGGCAGCGGCTGACCGCCCCAGCGGTTGAGCTGATCGATCGCCTGGGTCTGTGTCATTGCGAAGCGCAGCGTGGCCTCGGCGACCGGGCACGGCAACACCTTGATCGAGAGTTCGAGCAGCACGCCAAGCGTGCCCAGGGCGCCGGCGAGAACGCGCGAGACGTCGTAACCGGCAACGTTTTTCATCACCTGTCCGCCAAAATGCAGGACTTGTCCGTTACCGTTCATGACGACAGCGCCGAGCACGAAGTCGCGCGGCGCGCCAACGTGCGGGCGGCGCGGCCCGGCGAGTCCGGCGGCGATGCAGCCGCCGAGCGTGGCACCTGCACCGAAATGCGGCGGCTCGAACGGCAGCATCTGCGAGCGCTCGGCCAGTGCCGCTTCGATCTCGGCAAGCGGTGTGCCCGCGCGGGCGGTGATGACGAGCTCGGCCGGGTCGTACGACACGATGCCGCGATAGGCGCGCATGTCGAGCGGCTCGCCGCTCGGTGTCTCGCCGTACCAGCGCTTCGTATTGCCACCGTGAATGTCGAGCGGCGTGCCGCTGGCCGTGGCGGCGAGCACACGTTCGCGAATCGCCGCGAGGGCATGGGCGGCGGCGCTCGCCTGTGTGTCCTGTGATGTGATGGGGAGGACTTGCGACATCAGAACCTCGGCAGATCGGGGTGGGGCAACAGTCCGCCGCGCACATGCAGCTTGCCGTATTCGGCGCAGCGCGCGCGCGTGGGGATTGCCTTGTCGGCATTGAGCAGACCGGCGGGGTCGAAGGCACGCTTCACGGCGAAGAACGCGTCACGCTCTTCCGGCGAGAATTGCACGCACATCGAGTTGATCTTCTCGATGCCTACACCATGCTCGCCTGTCACCGTGCCGCCCAGTTCCACGCAGGCTTCGAGAATGTCGCTGCCGAAGGCCTCGGCGCGGTGCCATTCGTCCAGATCGTTGCCGTTGAAGAGAATCAAGGGGTGCATGTTGCCGTCGCCCGCATGAAAGACGTTGATGCACCGCAGCCCGTATTGCACTTCCATCGCTTCGATGCGCTTGAGCAGCGTGCCGATGGTGCGGCGCGGGATGGTGCCGTCCATGCAGTAATAGTCGGGCGAGATCCGGCCGGCGGCGGGGAAGGCGTTCTTGCGACCGGACCAGAAGCGCAGCCGTTCGGCCTCGGAGGTCGAGACCTGAATGCGGGTGGCGCCCGACGCGCGCAACACGGCCGACACGCGGGCGATCTCTTCGGCGACCTCCTCCGGCGTGCCGTCGGACTCGCACAGCAGGATGGCCGCGGCGTCGAGGTCGTAGCCGGCGTGCACGAACTCTTCCACGGCTTGCGTGGCCGGTTTGTCCATCATCTCCAGACCGGCTGGAATGATGCCCGCCGCGATGATCGCTGCGACGGCGTTGCCACCGGCTTCCACGTCGTCGAAGCTCGCCATGATGACTTGCTGGACCTGCGGCTTGGGGACGAGCTTCACGGTGACTTCGGTCACGACGCAGAACATGCCCTCGCTGCCGATGAACACCGAGAGCAGGTCGAGGCCCGGCGAATCCAGTGCATGGGAGCCGAACTCGACGATCTCGCCGTCCATCGTCACCGCACGCACACGCAGCACGTTGTGCACGGTGAGGCCGTACTTCAGGCAGTGCACGCCGCCCGAGTTTTCGGAGACATTGCCGCCGATGGTGCAGGCGATCTGCGACGACGGATCGGGGGCGTAATAAAGACCGTAGGGTGCTGCGGCTTCCGAGACGGCGAGGTTGCGCACGCCCGGTTGCACGGTAGCGGTACGGGCATACGCGTCGACTTCGAGAATGCGTTTGAATTTCGCCAGCGACAGCACGATGCCGTCGGTAATCGGCATGGCGCCGCCGGACAGGCCCGTGCCCGCACCACGCGGGACAACAGGGACGCCGTGTGCATGACATGCGCGCAGGATGCGGCAGACCTGATCTTCGTCGGCGGGCAGCACCACCGCGAGCGGGAGCTTGCGGTAGGCGGCCAGACCGTCGCATTCGTACGGCGTGATCTGCTCGCGGTCGGTGAGCCATTGGGCGTCGGGCACCGCGGCACGCAACGCGGCGAGGCGGGCCGTGCGCGTGGCGTCGGTCAACGCGTCGAGCACGGGTTCGTCGTCGATGGCGACCGAGCGGGCCGAGTCGGTTGCTGTGGCCATGACCGCAGACGACGTTAACGGGGTAGGGGTAGGGGTAGGGGTAGGGGCCGGGGTCGCGTGCGGATGACGTGCCAGGTCTGGCTGGCCGTTCACCCCGCTGGCGGGGCTATCGTGGGGATTACGCTGACTGGCAGCGGACGACACATTCGATCCCATGGGGCTTGCTCTCGGACGATCGTTGACGTGTAATGACAGTTCACTGGCGTTGGTCTACTGGTAGACTGGTCGACCAGTTGTCGGATGACGTCATCGTAAAGGGAATGATCCGATTTCGACTACCGGGTTAACCCTATATTTGAGGAAGATCCTCTAGTCGCGCCGGGCTAGGGACGGTGAAGTGGGTACGCCCGAAGCCGAGCCGCATCCTGTATCGTGGCGTCTGTGATTTTTCTGTCGAGAACCGAAGCCGACATGCCGTCCAACGAGTCGTCCCTGCCTATGTCCACTCTTTCTGCCAGCGAATCCAACGGGTCGTCGGGGGCCGTCGCCAGTTTTGCGCCGGTCACGCCACCGCCGCGCCTGCGGCTGTCCGACATGGTCTACGAACAACTGGAGACGATGGTCGTCGAAGGCCGGCTCGCACCGGGCTCCGCGTTGCCGTCCGAGCGCGATCTGGCGCAGCAGATGGGCGTGTCGCGTCCGTCGCTGCGCGAAGCCCTTTTGCGTCTTGAGTCGCGGGGACTGATCGTCGGCCGCGCCGGCGGCGGTTATCTGGTCGCCAACGCCAGCCAGCCGCTGCTCGCCGAACCGCTGTCGCAATTGATGTCGCGTCATAGCAAGACGGTGGACGACGTACTGGAAATGCGCGAAGTGCTGGAAGCCAAGGCTGTGGAACTGGCTGCGGAGCGCGCCACGCCGGAGGACATCGCCCGACTGTCGCAAGCGCTCGAAGCGCTGGAGGCGGCTTACGCAGCCGGGCGCGACGGACTCGATGGCGAGGGAGATGCCCGGGGGCAATCGCTTCTGACCCGCGTGCCGGAACTCGACGCGCACTTTCACCTGGCGCTCGCGGAAGCCACGCACAACCTCGTGCTGGTGCATCTGATGCACGCGATCTTCGAGTTGCTGAGAGGATCGGTCGTCGACAATTACCGCGCGATTGTCGGACATGGGGCAGATCTGGCGGAACTCATCGACCAGCACCGCCGCATCTTCAATGCCGTGGCGTCCCACGATGTCGGCAGTGCGCAGCGGTCGTTGCACGAGCACCTGACCTTCATCCGCAACAATTCCGGCGATCCGACTGAATCGGCCTGATCGGCCGGAGCGACCTGGTCGCCTGGATCGACGTTTCCCGCGCGCGCCGAGCGCCGGTAGTGCTGAAAATGCAACTTCCAGGCGACACGCTGACGGCTCTCAGGTGGCTCTCAGGTGGCTCTCAGGTGGCTCTCAGGCGGCTTCTCCCCAGTTTCTTCCGATTTTTCCTGTCTGATTCTTGCGGCAACAGTCCCACGAGAGTCCGGGGACAATCCCGGACCACCCCATGACGGAAGCCCTCGCTCGGAGGGCGGACAAGACCCGTCAAACTCTCATCGTTTTCCCTGACCTCGGTACCCGGTGGCATTCATCTGCCGGGGGCAGCCCGACTGTCGATCTGAAGCATCGCCCCTCGCAACGGCGCGGTCTGTCTCGGTTTGCCGGTTATCGAGCGCTTACCTCCGGGGCATTTCAAGCGACGCCTCCGGGGCCGGCCTGACACGTTCGACACGCCCCTCAGGGCGCTCTCGGGTTGACAGTGCTCCGGCCATCGACTAATTTTGGAACCATAAAAAATACTTAATTCGATATATTGAATCTTGTATATCAGATTCAAAGTGTCGAAACGGCCTGTCGTGCGCCCGTGAAATCGCCGGGGGAAATTCGATGGGGTCGAGGCGGCACGGTATTCATCGGAGACATCAGTTGGGTAAGCACGCATTTTCTTTCGGGCAGTCTTCGTGCGACGTTTGTCGCGCACCGGCTGCCCTGTCGCATCCGCCTTCAGTACTCACGGAAGTCGTTCGTGTACTGGGGTGTTCCTCATCTCCCTGCTGCCAGTCGTGGGCAGGCGATCCGGCGATTACGCGTCCGCGAGGCGCGCCCGCCTGAGTGACGGGACCAGGCTTGCGATGCGATCTACGCGGTCCATCGTGATACGCCGACAACGCAAGCCGGTCCGCACTCGAATTTGCATCACCAGTCACCCTTCGGCAGTCGGCAACTTGCCGGCGTGGACTTCCCGAAAAAGTCTGCGTCGCCGCGCCGAAGTGGGGGCCGGAAGTGTCCCTTGGCACTTCCGAGAGTCAGTCAGCCGGGGCACAAGCCCTGCGAGCCTGCCGCCAGGTAGCGCTCCGCGATCAAGCGGCCACGCATGAGCCGCACGCAACGCCAGGAGGCGTGCCGTTTGCGCGAACCCCTTTGTGGGGCGCGCGGCCGCACGCGATGGCGTCGGGCACCGCACAACGAATCGCGGGCCGACGTCAATCGTCTGACAGGAACAGGAGGCAAGTCATGCAAGCAGCTGCGCAACCGGAGGAGAAGACCTCTTTTCTGGGAGGGCGCTGGTCACAACTGGTGATCGGCATTATCTGTATGGGCCTTGTGGCCAATCTGCAATATTCGTGGACGCTATTCGTCGAACCGATGGAGGCAAAGCACCATTGGGGCGTGGCGGCCATTCAGGTGGCGTTCTCGATCTTCATCGTGGTGGAAACGTGGCTGGTGCCGATCGAGGGCTGGCTCGTGGACCGGTTTGGCCCGCGTCCCGTGGTCGCGGGTGGCGCGGTTTGCGTGGGTCTGTCGTGGATCATGTATTCCTACGCCGAATCGCTGACCGTGCTGTACACGGCGGCGGTCATCGCAGGGATCGGGGCGGGTTGCGTGTACGGCACCTGCGTGGGTAATGCGTTGAAGTGGTTCCCGGACAAGCGCGGTCTTGCCGCAGGTCTCACGGCGGCGGGCTTCGGCGCCGGTGCTGCCATCACGGTGATTCCGATTGCGAACATGATTCGTTCGTCGGGTTACGAGGCCGCGTTCTTCAACTTCGGTATCGTGCAGGGCGTGGCGATCTTCATCCTCGCGCTGCTGCTGGTCAAGCCGCGTGCGCCGAAGGGCGCGACCGTGTCGCGACGCAATCTGGCGACCAAGCAGGATTACACGTCGGGTCAGATGATTCGCACACCGGTGTTCTGGGTGATCTACATCTGCTTCGTTGCCGTGGCCGCAGGCGGTCTGATGGCGACGGCGCAGATTGGCCCGATCGCGAAGGACTACGGCATTGCATCGATGCCGATGACGCTGTTCGGCGCCACGCTGCCGCTGCTGACGATGACCCTGTCGATCGACAACCTGTGCAACGGCTTTACGCGTCCGCTGTGTGGCTTCGTCTCGGACAAGATCGGCCGCGAGAATGCCATGTTCATCATCTTCCTTGGTGAAGGTGTGGCGATGCTCGGTCTGATGCACTTCGGTCAGAACCCGTACATGTTCGTGTTCTTCGCAGCGATGACCTTCCTGTGCTGGGGCGAAATCTTCTCGATTTTCCCGGCGCTGTGCGCGGACACGTTTGGCAGCAAGAATGCGGCGTCCAATGCCGGTACGCTGTACACCGCCAAGGGCACGGCAGCCTTGCTGGTGCCGCTGGCTTCGGTGCTGGCGGTCGGCGGTCACTGGGACCGTGTGTTCATTGCGGCGGCGAGCATCAGCATCGTGGCGGCTGTGGGGGCGAAGTTCGTGCTTGCCCCGATGCGTCGCCGTTGGATCGAAGCCGAGAACAGCCACAGCGCGAAGACGTCGACGAGCCCGTCGGTTGCCATCGGTGCGCCCGCGAGCGAGTGAGTCTCCAACGGTGGACGGTGAAGCAATTCGGTGGGTTTTGATGTGAACGCGGGGCGCCTGAGTGCGCCCCGCTTTCTTTGGCTTCGCTGGCTTCTTCAGTGCATTGGCAGGTGACTGCGTCGGTGCGGTGTCGTTTGCGTCGCAGAAAACAAAAAAGCCCGTCAAAGACGGGCTTTTTCGTGTTTTGGCTCCTCGACCTGGGCTCGAACCAGGGACCTACGGATTAACAGTCCGGCGCTCTACCGACTGAGCTATCGAGGATCAAACTTGGCAGTCATGCACCGCTGTCACGATGCATCGACTAAAACAAAAGCCTCGCGGGAGCGAGGCCATCGCTTCGGTATTCTTGGCTCCCCGACCTGGGCTCGAACCAGGGACCTACGGATTAACAGTCCGGCGCTCTACCAACTGAGCTATCGGGGATCAAAAGAGAAAGCGATTATAGTGGCGGTTTTTACACGCTGTCAACACTCAGAGCGCATTTTTTCTGCGTTCACAGTGCGAAAGCCGCCGGAGTCACGCTTGCGGCTCGGCGTTCGCCTCGACGCCGATTAACGCTCGAGCAGATGCAGCTTTTCCTTGACGTCCTTCCAGTCGTCGGCGTCCGGCAGCGACGGCTTCGTCTTGGTGATGCTCGGCCAGTTCGGCGAGAGTTCGGCGTTCAGTGCGATGAATTCCTGCTGGTCGCCCGGCACGTCCTCTTCGGCATAAATGGCATTCACCGGGCATTCGGCCACGCAGACCGCGCAGTCGATGCACTCGTCCGGATCGATGGACAGGAAGTTCGGGCCTTCGCGGAAGCAGTCCACGGGGCAAACGTCCACACAGTCGGTGAATTTACACTTGATGCAGCTTTCGGTGACAACGTGCGTCATGCCAACAACTCCAGAGTAGGGCGCGAAACGGCTTCGACCGGCCGTTAAAACGCGTATTGTAACGCAGCCCGCCGCCGCAGGTGCGAGAGCCGAATGGCATTGGATGCGGCACGACACATCCCCGTCGGAAGGCAGGCGCCTGCGCCGCGAATCGGGCTGCGATGTCATGCGTGACGCCGCTTTGCGGTACGATGATCGATGTTCCTGTGCGCTGCCTGGCGAATGTGCGAATGCACCCGTGCGTGGCAGCGTTCGATGCTTTCTCGTGAGTGCTCCTAGCGGAGCCTGTCGTCATGATCATCACGTCGCTGCTCGATACCGATCTCTACAAGTTCACGATGATGCAGGTGGTCCTGCATCACTTCCCCGCCGCACAGGTCGAATACCGCTTCAAGTGTCGCACCGAGGGCGTGGACCTCACGCCCTATGTCGACGAAATCCGCGACGAGATTCGTCTGCTGTGCGGCTTGCGCTTTACCGAGTCGGAACTGCACTATCTCGGCGCAATGCGCTTCATCAAGAGCGATTTCATCGACTTTCTCGACCTGTTCCATCTGAACGAGAAGTACATCACCGTGCAGCCGTCGCCCAAAGGCAATGGCGAGATCGACATCACGATACGGGGCCCGTGGCTTCACACGATTCTTTTCGAGATCCCGGTCCTTGCCATCGTCAACGAGGTGTACTTCCGCAACACGCAGCGCACCCCGGCGTATGAAGAAGGGCGACAGCGCCTGAAGGACAAGATCTGCATGCTCGCCGAGCGCGTGGACTATCGCGACTGCAAAATCGCCGATTACGGGACACGCCGCCGCTTCTCGAAGGAGTGGCACGAGGAAGTGATCCACACGCTGCGCGACGAGCTCGGCGACCAGTTCGCAGGTACGAGCAATGTCTACTACGCCTCGAAGCTCGGTTTGACACCGCTCGGCACCATGGCGCACGAATACCTTCAGGCGTGTCAGGCGCTCGGCCCGCGGCTGCGCGATTCGCAGATATTCGGCTTCGAGACATGGGCGAAGGAGTATCGCGGCGACCTGGGCATTGCGCTCTCGGACGTCTACGGCATGTCCGCCTTCCTGCGCGACTTCGATATGTACTTCTGCAAGTTGTTCGACGGGGCGCGCCACGATTCCGGCGATCCCTTCGCCTGGGGCGAACGTCTGCTGGAGCACTACGCGCAGAACCGTGTCGACGCCCACACCAAGACCATGATCTTCTCGGACGGACTCGATATTCCGAAGGTGCTGCAACTGTTCGAACGCTTTCGCGATCGCTGCAAGCTGGCGTTCGGCGTCGGCACGAACCTGACCAACGACCTCGGTTATCAGCCGCTGCAAATCGTCATCAAGATGGTGCGCTGCAACGGGCAGCCGGTGGCGAAGCTCTCGGACTCGCCGGGCAAGAACATGTGCGACGACGATGCTTATCTGGCATATCTGCGTCAAGTGTTCGAGATTGCTCCCGAGCCGGTGAAAGTGCGTTGATAGATGTCCTGATAAACGTGCGGATTAGCGTGCTGATCGGTGCACTGATGTAGGCATGCGCTACGGCGATGTCCGAGCGCAGGGGCAGACGATTCCGATAGTGCGCGAACGCGCGTCGCGCGCTCGGGGCCACCCGCTATAATTGCGCAACGCCCGCCGGACTTTGCGCCGGCGCCCTCGAGAGACGACACGTGACGACGCCGGCCGCAGACCGGCGCGTTGGCTTCACAGGACAGCTCATGGATACCTCCGACGCCCGCAATCGCATTTTTGCCCGCATTCGCAACGCGCAGCATCGTCCCGATGTGGCTCGCGCGAACGAGCAGGCAGCGGCCGAGGACTATCTCGCGCGGCACCCGCAGGGACCGCGTCCGGCCATGTCCGCCGACCTCATCGCAACGTTCATTGCCAAGGCCGAAGCGCTGTCGAGCACGATCACACGCGTGCCCGCCATGCGGGACGTGCCGGCGGCCGCGGCAACCTACCTGCAAGCCAACGCACTCACGACGCAAGCGGTCGCGTGGCCGACGCTGCGGGAGCTCGATTGGGCCAGTGCGGGATGCCAGGTGGAATTCCGCAAGCCGCATGGCGAAGACCTCGTCGGCATTACCGGCTGCTTCTGTGCCATTGCCGAGACCGGCGCGCTGATGATGATGTCGGGTCCCGAGACCTTTGCCTCCGCCACATTGCTGCCGGAAACGCACATTGCGATCGTGCCGGCCTCGCGCGTCGTGGCAGGGCATGAAGACGGCTTCGCGCTGATGCGCAGCGAGCGCGGTCAGCTCTCGCGGGCGACCAATTTCATTGCGGGCCCGTCGCGCACCGCCGATATCGAACAAACGCTGGTGCTGGGGGCGCATGGCCCCTACCGCGTCCATCTCATCATCGTCGACGGCGCCTGAGCGGCGCGGCGCGACGACAGCGATGCAACGCGCTGACGACGACGCGACGCCATAACGACGTCATAACGAAGCCACGCAAGCCACGTTGAATCGGCCCTGTCTTTCATCCGTGCGTTCCGGAGCGCGGCGGCAGGGCACGTTGCTTGCGCAAAGCGACCGGACGTCGACGGCATCGGTGTTTTCGCGAGATACATCAGATGATTTTGGGATATATCCCAAGCTGATGCTGCTATGGGCACTCCGGCGCGGATGTCGACTCGTACCCAGTCGACCATCAATCACTAGGAACCAGAAACAATGCATAAGGGGATTTTGGGAGCATCGGCTGCGGCGGGGCTCGCAGTGGCAAGCCCGGCGGCGTTCGCTGCCGGACCGGATGGCGCGCAGCTCGTCGCCTGGTGGGGTGTGCCGTTTGCCGGGTTGCTGCTCTCGATCGCGCTCGGGCCACTGCTTGCGCCCGCGTTCTGGCATCACCATTTCGGCAAGATCGCCGCGTTCTGGGGGGCTGCGTTCCTGCTGCCTTTCGCGCTGGTCTACGGCGCGGGCGCCGCATGGTATGGCGCGGTCCATGCCGTTGTCGCGGAGTACATCCCGTTCGTCGTCCTGCTAACCGCGCTTTTCACCACGGCCGGCGGCATCTGCGTTCACGGCAACCTGCGTGGCGGGCCGTGGCTCAACACCGGGCTGCTGGCGTTGGGCACCGTGCTTGCAAGCATCATGGGCACGACCGGGGCGGCCATGCTGCTGATTCGCCCGCTCATTCGCGCCAACGACAACCGCAAGCACAACGTGCATGTCGTGGTGTTCTTCATTTTCCTGGTGGCGAACGCCGGTGGCTCACTCACGCCGCTGGGCGATCCGCCGCTCTTCCTCGGCTTCCTGCAAGGGGTGGACTTCTTCTGGACGACCGCGCACATCTGGCCGGAAACGCTCTTCGTCTGTGCGGTGCTGTTGGGACTGTTCTTCCTGATCGATGCGTATTACTTTCGCCAGAAGACCGAACGTCAGATCGACGAACTGGACCCGACACCGCATGCCGCACCGTTGCGACTCGAAGGCAAGCGCAATTTCCTGTTGCTCGCCGCCGCCGTGGGGCTGGTGCTGATGAGTGGCGTCTGGAAGCCCGGCGTCGAATTCAACGTGTTCGGCACGCCGGTGGCGCTGCAGAATCTCGCGCGTGATGCGGGCCTCGTCGTCGTCACCTTGATCTCGCTGGCAATCACGCCCCGCACCGCGCGTGAGGGGAACGGCTTCAACTGGGAGCCCATGAAGGAGGTTGCGAAACTGTTCGCAGGCATCTTCCTCACGATCATTCCGGTAGTGGCCATTCTGCGCGCGGGCGAAGCGGGTGCGCTGGGCTGGGTGATTCGTCTGGTGACAGGGCCTGGCGGTGCGCCGGACAACGTGATGTACTTCTGGGCGACGGGGGTGCTCTCGTCGTTCCTCGACAACGCACCGACCTATCTGGTCTTCTTCAATACGGCAGGCGGTGACGCGGCCACGTTAATGACGACCGGCGCCGCCACGCTCGCGGCCATTTCGGCCGGGGCGGTGTTCATGGGGGCCAACACGTACATCGGCAATGCACCGAACTTCATGGTCAAGGCGATTGCGGAGCAACGCGGCATTCGCATGCCGAGCTTCTTTGGCTATATGCTGTGGTCGGGCGCGATTCTGCTGCCGCTGTTCGTTGTGATGACCCTGATATTCTTCTGAGCCGCGGCATTGCCACGCGGCCAATCTCTGCGAGACAACTGGTGAAACCGAAGATTCTGGTAGCCCGAGCCATTTTCCCGGACGTGATCGAGCGTCTGGCGCAGTATTTCGATGTCGAGCGCAACGATGCCGACACGGTATTTTCGCGCGACGAATTACGCGCTCGTCTGGCCGACAAGGTCGGTGCGATTACCACGGCGAGCGAGCGCATCGACGCCTCGGTGCTCGCCGGTGCACCGAATCTGCGTGTGGTGGCCAATATGGCGGTGGGTTACAACAACTTCGATATCGAGGCGATGACCGCGGCAGGCGTCATGGCGACGAACACGCCGGATGTGCTCAATGAGACCACGGCCGATTTCGGTTGGGCGTTGCTGATGGCGACCGCCCGTCGTATTACGGAGTCGGAGCGCTGGTTGCGCGAGGGGCACTGGGACAAGTGGGCATATGACATGTTCCTCGGCGCCGATTTGCACGGCAGCACGCTAGGCATCATCGGCATGGGACGCATCGGACAGGCGATCGCGCGTCGGGCGATCGGTTTCAACATGCGGGTGATCTATCACAATCGCTCGCGCCTGGATGCCGTCACCGAAGCCGCATGCAAAGCCAGCTACGCCGACAAGGACACGTTGCTGCGCACGGCCGATCACGTGATCCTCGTGCTGCCGTACTCGGCAGCGACACATCACACGATTGGCGCTGACGAACTCGCGCGCATGAAGCCGACGGCCACGCTCGTGAATCTGGCGCGAGGCGGCATCGTTGACGATGCGGCGCTGGCGGCGGCGCTCGCGAAGCGACAGATTGCGGCGGCCGGACTCGACGTCTTCGAAGGTGAACCGAGCGTGCACCCGGAGTTGTTGAAGGTCCCGAACGTCGTGCTCACGCCCCATATCGCGAGTGCATCGGCGGCCACCCGCCGCGGCATGGCGAGTCTCGCGGCCGACAATCTCATCGCGGCACTGGGCTTCGGTGCGGCAGCGGGCAAGCCGCCGTGTTTGCTCAATCCGGCGGCACGTCGCGCCTGAATTTTTCGGCCCGAAGGGTCGCTGACAGTGAGCGGCATTCGGGTCCGGTTTGTTGCAAGATCGGCAGGATGAAGCGTGAGTAGAACGTGAGTCAACGGGACTCAACGTGAGTCAACGGGAGTTGTAACGCGATGGTCGAGATGGTGTTGGTAGCGCTGGCTGCGCTGAATCTGTTGGTGATGATCGCGATTGCGGTGAGGGTGTGGCAACGCGGCGGCGAAGCATCGCTGCACGCCTCGATCGTCGACTCGCTCGCCCATGTCCGCGATGATTTGCTGCAGGCGGCGGATCGTAGCGAGCGGGGCCTGCGTCAGGAGTTCGCCGAGACGGCGCGTGCCGGTCGCGGGGAACAGAGCGCGCAAATGGCGCAGTTCCAGCAGACGCTCGCCGCACAAATGACGAGTGTCGCCACCGTGCAGAACAACCAGATCGACGGCTTCGCGCAACAGCTCGCCAAGCTTACCGAGTCGAACGCCGCGCAGATCGAGGCGGTGCGTCAGAGTCTGGTACAAAGCGGACAGCTAATGCGTGAGGAGCAGGCGTCGACGTTGCGCCGCTTCGGAGAGTCGCAGCATCAACAACTGACGCAACTGGCCGAGGGCAACGAGCGTCGTCTGGCGGAGGTGCGCGCCACGCTCGAACAGAAACTCAAGGACATTGAAGTCAATAACGCGACCAAGCTCGAAGAGATGCGCCGTACGGTCGATGAGAAGCTGCACGCCACGCTCGAGCAGCGTCTCGGCGAGTCCTTCAAGCTGGTCTCGGATCGACTGGAGCAGGTGCATCGCGGTCTGGGCGAGATGCAGACGCTGGCCGCCGGTGTCGGCGATCTCAAGCGTGTGCTGACCAACGTGAAGACGCGAGGTATCTGGGGGGAAGTGCAATTGCAGGCGTTGCTCGAGCAGTTGCTCACGCCGGAGCAGTTCGCGAAGAACGTCGCCACGCGCCCGGGCAGCACGGAGCGCGTGGAATTCGCCATTGCGTTGCCGGGACAAAACGGCGACAGCAACAAGCCGGTCTGGCTGCCCATCGACGCCAAGTTCCCGCGCGAAGATTACGAACGTCTGCTCGACGCACAGGAGCGCGCCGATCCGGTCGCGGTCGAGGAGGCGTCGAAGGCGTTGGAGACGCGCATCCGGCTCGAGGCGAAGACCATTGCCGACAAGTACCTTGCCCCGCCGCATACCACCGACTTCGCGCTGCTCTTCCTGCCGACCGAAGGTCTGTACGCCGAAGTGTTGCGTCGTCCGGGTCTCTCCGATCTCCTGCAACGCGAATACCGTGTAACCGTCGCCGGACCCACGACACTCACCGCATTGCTCAACAGTCTCCAGATGGGCTTCCGTACGCTGGCAATTGAGCGTCGGTCCAGCGAAGTCTGGCAGGTGCTTGGCGCCGTCAAGACTGAGTTCACCAAGTTCGGCGACGTACTCGCCAAGACGAAGTCGCAACTGGAGACGGTGACGCGATCGATCGACAAGGCCGAAGTGCGCACGCGCGCGATGGCGCGTCAGCTCAAGGCGGTGGAGGCGTTGCCCGGCGAGCAGGCCGTCGAACTGCTCGGCGTGGAGCTGGACGGCGACGAGGACGCTTAAAGCCGCCTACAGCCGCCTAAAGCCGCCTAAAGCCGCCTACAGCCGCTTAAAGCCGTTTAGCGTCGCTTGATGCTGCTTGAATCAGCCTAAGGATAAGGACGTTTGAGGACGTTTGAGCACGCTCAAGCGCCCTCAGCGTTGGCGAATCGCGTAAGCGCGTCGCCCGTCATGCGCACGACGCGCCAGTCGGGCAACACCGTTGCGCCCTGCGACGCGTAGAAGTCGATGGCCGGCTGGTTCCAGTCGAGCACCGTCCACTCGAAGCGTCCGCAGTTGCGTTCGATGGCGATGCGCGCGAGCTGGCGAAGCAGTTTCTGCCCCACGCCACGTCCGCGCATGGTCGGTTGCACGTAGACATCTTCCAGATACAGACCACGCCGACCGAGGAAGGTCGAGAAGTTGTGGAAGTACAGCGCATAGCCCACCGGCTTGCCTTCCCATACCGCCATCAAACATTCGGCCGCCGGGTGGTCCCCGAACAAGGCTTCGTGCACGCTCTCGGGCGTGGCCTCGAAAATGTCCAGCAGCTTTTCGAAGACGGCCAGTTCTCGCATCAGGCCGTGGATGGCGCCGACGTCTTCGGCGGTGGCAGCGCGCAGGATCAGGGACATGGGGGAAGGGTCTCCAAAAAAAGAAAAAGCGGCACTTCGACGGGAATGCCCCGCCGTCAGTCGCCGCCAGTGCGAGGGGGAACGGGATGCCTGTTAGTACTCTTCTTCCGGTGCGTCGCTCAGGGCGATTTCGATACCGCCGAATCTGACCGCCACCCAGTTATACAGATGGCAGGCGATCCAGAGGAGCACAAAACCCACAATGGCGTTGAGCACCAGTGCGGAGATGATCGCCAGCCCCGGCAGTTCGCCGTAGCGAATGAACGCTGCCAGGAAGGCCAGCAAAACCAGCGGAATGCTGAAGGTGAGGTAGACCAGCACCAGCGCTTTGGCCGTTTGGCCGGGACTGATGTACGTGATCTGTTTTTTTGTTGTCATTGCCGTGTGCTTTCAGTTTGTGTGGTGCCAGCGTCGTCGAAGCGCCGACGCCGGCGTTTTTTGCTGATTCGTTGCTTCGCTTTTTGGGTAAGTGCGCGGTGACGTTCCGGCCAAGGCGCTCGTGCGGTGAGTGATCAGACCAGCCCGTCGAATGCAATGACGTCGACCAACTCGCCCGCAGCGACGTCACCGCGTTTGGTGCCCAGCGTCACAAAGCAATTGGCCTCGCTCATCGTGCGCAGAATCCCGGCACTCTGCGCGTCGGCGACGGTGACCTGCCAGCGACCGTGGGCATCGGCGGCGAGAATCCCGCGAAGGAATTCGGTACGCCCGGGGCGTTTGGCAATGGCCGTCGTCGTCGGCACGGGCAAGCTCGGTGTGACCTGCGGCTCGGCGCCCATCAGCACGAACAGACCGTCGCGCACCAGATGGTAGAACGATGCCATCACGGCGGCCGGGTTGCCCGGCAGGCCAAAGAGCAAGGCGCGCTTGCCTTCGCTTTCCAGCTCACCGAAGGCGAACGGGCGGCCGGGGCGCATGGCCATTTTCCAGAACGCGACGTTGCCCAGTCGGGTCATCATCTCGCGCGTGAAATCGGCTTCGCCGACCGACACTCCCCCGGAAGTAATCACGGCATCGGCCTCGCGGCAAGCCGTACGCAAGGTGTCTTCAATGGCCTGCGGGTCATCGCGTACTACGCCCAGATCCAGCACTTCGACGCCCAGGCGCTGCAGCATGCCGAAGAGCGTGTAGCGGTTGCTGTCGTACAGATTGCCCGGCGCGAGCGGCTCACCCACCGAACGAAGTTCGTCGCCGGTCGAGAAGAAGGCAACCCGGATGCGTCGGCGCACGGGCACTTCGGCGATGCCGAGCGAGGCCAGCAAACCCAGCGCGGCCGGCCGAAGCCGCTTGCCAGCATGCAACGCCGCATGACCGGCAGCAAGGTCTTCGCCGACATGGCGGACATGCCGGCCCGGGGTCACCGCGCTCGCGTCGAACGTGACGATGTCGGCATCGCTTTCGCGCTGCACGTGTTCTTGCGGAATGACCGTGTCGCAACCGGCGGGCAGCAGCGCGCCTGTCATGATGCGTACGCACTCTCCGGCAGCGGCCACGCCGTCGAACGGGTGGCCGGCGAACGAGCGACCTGCGACACGCAGACGCACCTGGCCACCGGCGCTTAGCGCGCTGCCGGCGAATGCGTAGCCATCCATCGCCGCATTGTCGAAGGCGGGAACGTCCAACGGGGAAATGACATCGCGGCCGAGCACGCGACCCAGTGCGCTGCGCACGGCAACTTGTTCGATCGCGGACACCGGACTGGCGGTACGCGAGATGACGGCGCGTGCCGCCTCGACCGTCATATGGTCGGGGTCGTAGTCCGGCAAGCCGGCCAGGGCTTCGTTTAGTGTTGTCATCGGTGTGGCGTCGTCATCCGGCACGTATGCGGTACGGATCTCGCATGAATTCCGCATGAATCCAGCATCTATCCCGCATCTATCCCAATTAAAGCGGCGACGACGGATCGGGCCGCGTCGATGCCCGGCGTTTCAGGGGGCGTGCGGCGAATCGGTATGGAGGTCGTCCAGCGTGTTGATATTGTAAAACGGACGCTCGTCACCGAAGTTAACTTGTACGGCCTTGTGGCGTGACAACCACGCTCGCACGCGGTGCTCACCTGCCGACAACGTCGCGGCGAGATCGTCGGCCAGCGAGCGGTGGAGCAGGGCGAAGACCGGGTGCGGGCCTTGTGCCGTCGCGGCATAGGCCGCCAGCGGGCGCCCGGCAGCGGGGTCCGCGGGAGTGGCGCTCAGTGCCGCGCCAAGACGCTCGCCAAGGTCAGTCGGGAAATAGGGGGAATCGCAGGGCACCGTGAGGACATACGCCGTACATGCCGCGCGTAAGCCTGCGAGCATTCCGGCGAGCGGGCCCGCAAAGTCCTGCGTCTCATCGCTCACGACGTGGGCGCCGAGCGCGGCATAGGCGTCGAGATTCCGATTGGCGCTGATGAGCAACGCGCCGACCTGCGGGCGCAGGCGTTCGACGGCGTGTGCCGCCAGCGCGCGTCCGGCAAACGGCTGAAGCCCCTTGTCTCGCCCGCCCATGCGTTGAGCGCGTCCGCCTGCGAGAATCAGGCCGGTCATGTCGCCACGGTGAATCGTCAGGAGGTCCGGGGGCGCTGCGCTCGTCATGGGCGTTGAACTCCTGGTTTTGAAATCACCGTTGCGTTTGCTGGCATGGCTACGAGCGATTGAGCGCGATAACCCGACCTGCGGCATCGAACCAAACGGCGCCGTCGCCAAGCATCACGCCCTGATCGCGCGCGAACATCAGGCGGGGTACGGCGGCACCGATCGTGCGAACGAAGCCATCGGTAAAGATCTCGTTATAGCGCGCAAGCAACGACTTCGGGTTCCGAAGAACGATCGTCTTGCCCCGCAGCGATACGTGCAGCGGATACCGGATCGATTGTGCGACGACATCGCGCCGATCGTCGAGCACGCCTTTTCGGAACTGCGTGGCCGCACGGTTGACGGTTTCATCGTCGTTCACACCGGCAACGCCGTACAGATGGTCGATCTTGCCCGTTTGAATGCTGGTCAGCGCCAGCTCGAACGGGACCGAGCGGCCGGTGCGCAGATCTTTCCACTGGCCGGAAATCACTTCACATGAGGACGACGCACCTTGGTGACGATTGACGTCGTCCGCCGAGGTGAACTCGCCTTCGAAGGTCGCGCGTGGCATGCCACCGGCATCGAATTCGGTCAGATGCAGATGCGACTTGCTTTCGAGCTTGCCGGTGAGCTGCGTGTCGCTCTGTGACGACGCATTGGCGTAACGCCCTTCGAGCTTACCGCCGGAGGTCGTGCGCAACACCAGCCGCAACGGATTGCGCTCGCCGAGCTGACCGCTATAGGTCATGACGTGGTTCGCGATGTTGCGGTCCGACGGATCGCAGTCCGCGTGCGCCATCGTTGGCACGACGATCGTGAACAGCAATGCCAGGCGACTCAGGCCGGTCGCGATACGTTGACGGACACGTCGCGTGGTGGCGCATGAAGTGGCGGTGAAAGACGCTGCGCGAGACGTTGCAACGCGGGCAGCAAGGGAGTCTCGAACGCGACTAGCGTCCGGGGCATCAAAAATCATGTGGCGAGAAGGAATTCGATAAAGCGAAAGCGGCGCGGATGGCGGCGGGAGGGCACGGTGACAAAGTGGCAGACCATGCCTGGAACGTTCATCCGCCGATGTAGGACATCTCCACTTTCGGTGGCGCGTTTTCCGGCAGGCCCGTGGCCGCCGTACGCAAAGCCGAGTACCGGTCGGTGCGTCCGTGCCAGATGTCGCCGATGACGGTCGAAATCTGCGCGTCGCTCGCGCCGTTACGCAGCAGCGTGCGCAAGTCGTGTCCCGAACTCGCGAAAAGGCACAGGTACAACTTGCCTTCCGTAGACAATCGGGCACGGGAACAAGTGCCGCAAAAAGCGCGGGTGACAGATGAAATGACACCGACTTCACCGCCACCGTCACGATACCGCCAGCGCTGCGCAGTCTCGCCCGGGTAGTTGGGCTCCAGCGGCTCCACAGGCAGGGCGTCGTTGATGCGGGCGATGACATCGGCTGAAGGCAGCACTTCATCCATGCGCCAGCCGTTCGACGTGCCGACGTCCATATATTCGATGAAGCGCAAAACGACACCGCTGCCATGAAAATGCCGTGCCATCGGCACGATATCGGTGTCGTTCGTGCCGCGTTTGACGACCATGTTGACTTTGACCGGGCCCAGGCCGACATGCTGGGCTTCGGCGATCCCCTCGAGCACTTTCTCGACAGGGAAGTCGACGTCGTTCATCCGCCGGAAAATCGTGTCGTCGAGGCTATCGAGGCTGACCGTGACGCGGGTCAGGCCCGCATCCTTGAGCGATTGCGCCCGGCGTGCCAAAAGCGAACCGTTTGTCGTCAGCGTGATGTCGATCGGCTTGCCGGATGGCGTACGCAGTCGCGCCAGCATCTCGATCAAACGTTCGATGTGCTTGCGCAGCAAAGGCTCACCGCCCGTCAGGCGCAGCTTCTCCACACCATGTTCGACGAACAGGCGTGCGGTGCGCTCGATTTCTTCGAAAGACAGCAAGGAGGATTGCGGCAGGAAGGCGTAGTCCTTGTCGAAGACGTCCTTCGGCATGCAATAGACGCAGCGGAAGTTGCAACGATCAGTCACCGAAATCCGCAGGTCGTGCAAGGGCCGCGCCAGCGCATCTTCGAGATGACCGGTCGCTGCGCGCACTTGTGCGGGAATCTGCGGGGCATGCGTCGCATATCGCGCGTCGCTACGCAAATCGGTGAGTCGGATGATCGTTTCAGTCATGGTGGGGCGGTGGGGCCTTAGCTTGCGTCTCCATTCTAACGAATTGACCTGAATGCCGCCGACGCGGGCCATTCAGGCATCGGATATCGGTACCGAGGTATTCGCGGTGAGACGTCAAACCGTCAAACCGTCAAACCGTCAAACCGTCAAACCGTCAAACCGTCAAACCGTCAAACCGTCAAACCGTCAAATCTTTACTCAGGCCAACGATACGGGCAGCGCCGGGCGGACACAAGTCGGGACAACGCGGGGTTGTAAGGCGCGAAGTTGCCCCAGAGCCCATGGGTGGGGCAGGGCCATTCGGCAGAAAGCAGAAAATGGAAAAGGAGGCCGAAGCCTCCTTTTCTGGCATCACGTCGTACCCGGTGACGTCGGGCAGCCGGGCTGCCCGGACATCAACTGCGATACATGTGAGTCCTGTGAGTTCGACGTTTCGCGATACCGCGATCAGGCAACGTGATTCGTCGAGCGCGTTTCCACCTGTTCCATCGGACCGCTATTGAGCGGTGTCGAGGGACGGCGCTCGCGCTGCACGCGCGGTGCCGGGGCGACCTGGGCGGCTGCCTCCTTCGCGGCGCGATGCTTGTCGGCGTCCGTGTGGACCCAGACCAGACCCACACTTGCCAACGTCGATTCGAGCGAGCTGCGTTCCAACGTCGGCGTAACGGCGACCGGGGCAACCTTTTGCGTCGCGACTTCCGTCGCGGCAGCTGCGGCTTCCGGTGCGACCGGCACTGCCGTTGCCACCGGTACCGGTACCGGTGCCGGTGCCGCCGGTGCGGTTTGCACCGGTTGCGCTGCCTCGACGGCAACTGGCGACTGAGGAACTTCGGTCGCGGCCGGTGCCGGGGCGCTGGCCGTTGCTGCCGTGGCGGCGATTTCCGTCAGCGCGTCGGCCGGCACCGTCTGTTGAGCGGGCGCCTGAGCGGCGACCGGCAGCGGTGCGTGGACCGGTGGGACGACGGGCGTGCTCGTCGGTTCTGCGGCGGGCAGCGGGGCAGCGTTGACCGGTGCGACCGGCGCAGGTGCCGTTGCGGGGGCCTGTGCAACCGGCTCGGAGACCACGTGCGACGGGACTTCCGGCGTTGCGGCCGGTGCAGATTCCGTGACCGTGGCGACCGGGGCCGCGAAGGATTCCACCGGCTCGGCACGAACCGGTGCCGGGGTCGGGGCCGGTTCTGCCTGGACTGCCTGGACTGCCTGGACTGCCTGAACCGCCGGCGCCGGTGCAACGGCTGCGGGTGCCGGAATGGCAGGGGCAGCGGCGTGAACCGGTACCTCCGTTGCCACGTTCTGTGCAGACTCGTTCGAGAGCACCGGAGTGCGCGTGCTTTCTTCGGCTTCCGAGGCTTCCACGTCCGCGTGTTCGCCATCGGCGTTCACTTGCTGCTCGCCGGCCTCGCGCTCGCGACGGCCACCACGGCGACCGCGGCGGCGGCTGCGGCGGCGCTCTTCGCCCGCGTGCTCGCCTTCCTCGCCAGCGACTTGCGGCGCACCTTCGGCCTGAGCAGCCTGAGTCGCCTGAGTCGCCAAAAGGTCCTGATCGAGCACTTCCTGCTCGGCGTTCAACGGTGTTGCCGCGACGCGCTGCGGTGCAGCTTGTTGAGCCTCGGCACCTTCCGTCTGGCGGCGCTCACGACGCTCGCCACGTTCGCGGCGGCTGCCGCGTTCGCGCGGCTCGCGGCCTTCCTCGGCACGCACGTCCTGCGACGGCTGACGCTGGGCGTCATCACGCTCGCGTTTGTCGCGGCCTTCCTGACGCTCGTTGCGATCACCGCGCTCATTACGATCGTTGCGGTCGTTGCGATCGCCACGGTCATTACGTTCGTTACGTTCGTTCCGCTCGCCACGCTCCGCGCGTTCCGGACGGGCGCCGCGGCCTTCGCGTGCCGGTTGCCCGGCGTTGTCCTTGCCCGACTTGTTGTCGTCGCGCACATTGCCGCGACGATTGCGGTTTTGCTGATGCGGGCGGTCGTGACGCTCACGCGGCGGGCGTGCCGTCGGCTTGGCCGGCTCTTCGGCCTTGACCGGGGCCGGTGCGGCCGCGCCGATACCGAACAGGCGCTTGAAAAAGCCGAAGATACCGCCACCGCTGGCCGGTGCGGCAGTCGCCGGGGCCGTCGCTGCGACCGGTTCCGGACGCGGTTGTGCCGCCGGTGCGGGCTGCTCGGGCGTAATGCCCTTGACGGCAGCTTCCTGACGCGGACGTGCATCTTCCTTCTTCTTGCTATAGCCCGCCGGATCTTCTTCCAGCGAACGCGCCGCTTCCTCGGCGAGCGCGTAGCTGGCCTTCGGCGCGTCCAGACGCGGATCGTCGAAGCGCAGACGCTCGAGCTTGTAGTGCGGCGTTTCGAGGTGCTTGTTCGGAATCAGCAACACGCCGACCTTGAAGCGAGCTTCGATCTTGTTGATTTCCTGACGCTTTTCGTTGAGCAGGAACGCAGAGACCTCGACCGGCACCTGGCAGTGGATCGCTGCCGTGTGCTCCTTCATCGCCTCTTCCTGAATAATGCGCAGGACTTGCAGGGCCGACGACTCGGCATCGCGGATATGGCCGGTGCCGTTGCAGCGCGGGCAGGTCACGTGCGTGCCTTCGGACAGCGACGGGCGCAGGCGCTGACGCGACAGCTCCATCAGGCCGAAGCGCGAAATCTTGCCCATCTGGACGCGGGCCCGGTCGTGCTTGAGCGCATCCTTGACACGTTGTTCGACTTCACGCTGGCTCTTGGCCGACTCCATGTCGATGAAGTCGATCACGATCAGGCCGCCGAGGTCGCGCAGACGCAACTGGCGTGCGACTTCGTCTGCCGCTTCCAGGTTGGTGCGCAGCGCAGTTTCTTCGATGTCGGCGCCCTTGGTGGCACGTGCCGAGTTCACGTCGATCGAGACGAGCGCTTCGGTGTGATCGATCACGATCGCGCCGCCCGAAGGCAGCGGCACCTGGCGCGAGTAAGCCGTCTCGATCTGGTGTTCGATCTGGAAACGGGAGAACAGCGGCACGTCGTCGCGGTACTGCTTCACGCGATTGAGGTGATCGGGCATGACCACCTGCATGAAGTTGCGGGCCTGTTCGGAGATTTCTTCCGTATCGATGAGGATTTCACCGATGTCCGGCTGGAAGTAGTCGCGGATCGCGCGAATGACGAGGCTCGACTCGAGGTAGATCAGGGCCGAGTCGCGCGGCAGTTCGATGTTGTGGGCAGCGCCTTCGATGGCGTGCCAGAGTTGCAGCAGGTAGTTCAGGTCCCACTGGAGTTCTTCGGCCGAGCGGCCGATGCCGGCCGTGCGGGCGATGATGCTCATGCCTTCCGGCAGTTCGAGCTGACCCATCGTCTCGCGCAGTTCCTGACGGTCTTCGCCTTCGATGCGACGCGAGACACCACCACCGCGCGGGTTGTTCGGCATCAGCACCAGATAGCGGCCGGCCAGCGAAATGAACGTGGTCAGGGCCGCGCCCTTGTTGCCGCGCTCTTCCTTTTCCACCTGAACGATGAGTTCCTGGCCTTCGGAGAGGGCGTCCTGAATGCGCGCATTGCGCACATCGGCGCCTTCGCGGAAGTACGCACGGGCGACTTCCTTGAACGGCAGGAACCCGTGGCGACCTTCGCCGTAGTTGACGAAGCAGGCTTCGAGAGAGGGTTCGATACGGGTAATGACACCCTTGTAGATATTGCCCTTACGCTGTTCGCGTCCGGCCGTCTCGATATCGATGTCGATGAGTTTCTGCCCATCGACGATTGCCACGCGCAGTTCTTCCTGCTGCGTGGCATTGAACAACATGCGTTTCATGAAAACGACTCCCACCCGCCGCAGCTGCCAATGTGCAGTGCGTCGGGCACGTATCACTCGAGTTATCCAACACGCGAGGTTCGAGCCGGGAGTGGAAGAATTGCCGGGGGGTCCGGGCGATGAGGCCGACGGACGCTATGGCGCCAGGAATACGTTTTCGCGCTCACCCGGATCCGCCGGGCCACCGGAAAACCCCGGCTCGGCGCGGATCACTTCGGGCTTGCAGTCCATACCAATAGAAACTGGACGAGAAACTTCATCAGTGTTTTCTCGGGGCGCCTGCCGACACTTATTCTTCTTGTGACGGCGCCTCATTTCGACTTTTTGCGCGAACGATATTCACAAAGCGATCAGCTCGGGCAGTGTCGCCCGGGCTGATCGCCAAAAAATTCTATAACCACCAACTCTATCCGCGTCCCGCGCGCTGCGACCGAAGCGGCCTATGGGCCCACTTCCTGCCGTCGCTGCGTGACGTGCGTGCGCTCGCTGCTCCAGGGTCACCGGACGAGCAGCCTGCCCGGGGTGCAAGTAAAATACCGTTTTGGGGTATGCACCGGACAGAGGTGGGGATTTGGCATGATTCCCGCTACCGCCATCTCTGTCGGACAAATTATATTCATAATGAATGAGTTAGGCAAAAGTCGGCAGAAAATGGTTGCGCCGACGTCCGCACCGCAGGTCAAGCTGGTCGAGGTCGACGATGGCTCGGCGGGTCAGCGTATCGATAATTTTCTCCTGCGCGAGTGCAAAGGTGTGCCGAAAAGCCACGTCTACCGCATCCTGCGTAGCGGCGAGGTCCGCGTCAACAAAGGGAGAGTTGACGCGGCCTATCGACTTGTCCTTGGCGATATCGTGCGCATACCGCCGGTTCGGATGGCAACGCCCGATCCCGACGCGAAGGCCCATGTTCCGGCCGCCAGTTTCCCTGTCCTGTTCGAGGACGAGTACCTAATGGCGATCGACAAACCTGCCGGTGTGGCCGTGCACGGGGGCAGCGGGGTGTCGTTCGGCGTGATCGAGCAGTTGCGGCGATCGCTGCCGCATCTGAAGTTTCTTGAGCTGGTGCACCGCCTGGATCGCGAAACGTCCGGCATCCTGCTGCTGGCGAAAAAGCGCGCGGCGCTGGTCGGGATGCACGAGCAGATCCGCCATAACCGCATGGACAAGCGATATCTGGCCTGTGTGACGGGCGAGTGGCGTGATCGTCAGCGCTCGGTCAAGGCGCCGCTATATAAATATGTCACGGCCGAGGGCGAGCGCCGCGTTCGTGTGCAGGAGGACGGTCAGGCTTCCCATACCGTTTTTCGCATGGTGGAATCTCATCCGCCCTATACGTTGCTCGAAGCGGAACTCAAAACGGGGCGAACCCATCAGATTCGCGTGCATCTGGCGCATTGCGGCACGCCCATCGTCGGCGACGACAAATACGGCGACTTTACGCTGAACAAGCATCTGGCGCGTCCGGGCAGCCGTCCCGGCATCAAGCGCATGTTCCTGCACGCCTATCGGCTGAAGTTCACACACCCGGTACTGGATACGCCGATTGCGCTGGAAGCTGCGTTACCGCCAGAATGTGAGCAATTCCTGAATCAACTTCGAACTTCCACCGCCGATGCCAAGCCCTGAATTTGACCTGGTCGTATTCGACTGGGACGGGACGTTGATGGACTCGACGCCCACGATTACCCGCTGCATCCAGGCGGCTTGCCGCGATCTCGGGCTGCCGGTCCCGACGGATGAACTCGCGAGCCACGTGATCGGCCTCGGGTTGCGCGACGCCTTGCAAATGGCTGTCCCGTCACTCGATCCGGCGCATTATCCGCGCCTGTCGGAGCGTTATCGCTTTCATTATCTGGTAGGCGACAAGGAGACGGTTCTCTTCGCCGGCGTGCGTGAACTGCTCGAAGAACTGCGCTCGCGCGGCCGTTTCCTCGCTGTGGCGACGGGCAAGTCGCGTGTCGGTCTGAACCGGGCGCTCGAATCGGCCGGCCTGATGCGGATGTTCGACGCCACCCGTTGCGCGGATGAGACATTTTCGAAGCCGCACCCGGCCATGCTCCAGGAACTGACCCGTGAACTCGGTCAGGATCTGCGCCGAACCGTGATGATCGGCGACACCACGCACGATTTGCAGATGGCGCGCAGCGCCGGGGCGGCCGGCGTGGGTGTGGCTTATGGCGGCGCGCACCCGCGCGACCAGTTGGTGGCGCTGGAGCCCGCCTACTGCGCTGCAAGCGTGGCCGAACTGCGCGACTGGCTGCTGGAGCGCGTGTGACCGACACTGCCCTGCCGCTGCCCATCTGCCCGGGCGACGCGCTCGAAGACGGCGGGCGTGGCGTGCGCTTCGAGGTGCTCGTGAGCGGGCGTCCAACGCCCGCGTTCGTGATTCGCTACGACGGCCGGGTCTACGGCTATCTCAATCAATGCGCGCACGTACCGATGGAACTGGACTGGTCCGAGGGCCAGTTCTTCGAGACGGGCGGCTTATACTTGATGTGCGCAACACACGGCGCGACGTACGAACCGGATACGGGCTTTTGCGTCGGGGGTCCCTGCCGTGGCGGTGCCTTGCAGCCGGTGCGAGTCGAAGAGGTGCCGTCGGCCGATAGCAGGACGACCGTCGTCTGGTGGCCGGACGCCTACATCGCCGCGCCGGGGGCTTCACTGCCCTAATAAAGCGGCATCGGTCTCATTCGACTCAAACGTCACTCTAACGTCTCTTAAAGTCCTGGATAACGTATGGCCGACTCCTTGCCGCCCGATTCGCCTCGCACCGAACCCGGCTTCCCGCCGCCGGGCGCGCGCCCCCCTTCCGGCACCGTGCGCGATCCGCACGAGGTCAAGCCGTGGGAGCGCGAGATGCTGGAAAAGGTCCTGATGGCGGGCATTCGCGAGCAACGGGCTGCGCGTCGCTGGAAGATTTTCTTCCGCCTATTGATTCTGGCCATCATTGCCTTCGCCGTCTGGTCGATTTTCGATTTCGACGGCGGCAGCACGACCTCCGCCAGCGCCACTTCGGGCAAGCACACGGCACTCGTCACTCTGAATGGAGAGATCTCTGCAGACGGACAGGCGAGTGCGCAGAAAATCAATTCGGCGCTCGAGTCGGCGTTCGAGGACAAATCGGCGGCAGGCGTCATCCTGCGCATCAACAGTCCTGGCGGCAGTCCTGTGCAGGCTGGCATGATCTATGACGATATTGCCCGTTTGCGCACGAAATACCCGAAGAAGCCGCTTTATGTCGTCGTCGAGGAGATGTGCGCCTCCGGTGGTTATTACGTGGCGGCGGCAGCCGACAAGATTTACGTCGATAAAGCCAGCATTGTGGGCTCCATTGGCGTGTTGATGGACGGCTTTGGCTTTACGGGCCTCATGGACAAGGTCGGCGTCGAGCGCCGTTTGCTCACGGCTGGCCGTAACAAGGGCTTCCTCGACCCGTTCTCACCGCAGACGGAACAGCAGAAGGCTTACGCACTCGACATGCTCGAGCAGGTGCATCAGCAGTTCATCGTGGCCGTCAAGAAAGGGCGTGGGAGCCGACTGAAGGACGATCCGGATCTGTTCAGTGGGCTGTTCTGGACGGGGCAGCGTTCCGTCGAACTCGGGCTGGCGGACGGGCTGGGGACGGTCGATTCGGTGGCTCGCGACGTGCTCAAGGCGCCCGATCTGGTGGACTACACCGTCAAGGAAAATCTGCCGGAGCGCATGGCGCGGCGCTTTGGTGCGGCGCTCGGCGCGGCGGCGATGAAGACAATGTTGATGGGATCGGCGCTGACCATGAAGTAATGCAGATGTGCTGCGGAAGTGCTGCGGAAGTACCGCGGTGCTTTCCCAATGGCGCCCGGATCCGTGCATCAACGAACAAAACCCCACGGAAATCTGAAATTCCCGTGGGGTTTTGCTTTGCTAAGGGCGAATTGAGATGCGTCCCAAGCGCTATTGACCCAAAAACAGAAAGATCGCGGGCCGCTTGTGCAGATCGACGCTGGTTTGGGGCCATCCCTTGATCCGATGCGTGACGATTTGCTCGCCATCCTGCGTGACATCGACGGCGACGCACAGCAGCGTGGAAGCGTCGCAACTTTGCAACAACGCGTCGAGCATCGCCTTGTTCCGGTAGGGGGTCTCGATAAAGATCTGCGTCTGCTTTTCCTTGCGCGAACGTTGTTCCAGTTCACGCAACCGCTTGGCCCGCTCGCCCGCGTCCGTCGGAAGATAACCGTGAAAGGCGAAGCTCTGCCCGTTCAGGCCGCTGGCCATGAGCGCGAGCAGAATCGAACTGGGACCGACGAACGGCACCACGCGCACGCCTTTTTCGTGGGCGCGCCGCACCAGCAAGGCGCCGGGGTCGGCAACGGCCGGGCATCCCGCTTCGGAGACGAGGCCGCCGTGCGCGCCGGCAAGCATCGGGGCGAGCAGTTCGTCGATAGCCGCTGCGGGCGTATTGACGTTGAGCTCGCGGATCTCGATTTCCTGGATGGGGGTGTTCACCCCGATCAGCTTGAGGAAGGCCCGGGTGCTCTTCGCTTGTTCCCCGACAAAATACGTCAAGCCTGCAGTCACTGCGCGGACCTCTTCCGGCAATACCGCAGGCAAGCCGCCACGGGTGTTCGTCCCCAGCGTGTTGGGTATCAGATACAGCGTGCCGCTCATGCCGTCGCTCCCTTGTCGCTGCTCGCGCCCGGGCCCGGCAGCGAAATGCCTACGTGTATGAGCATCGTGGTCAGGGCGATCAGCGGCAAGCCGATCAGTGCGGTCGGATCGTCGCTGTCGATGGTTTCGAGCAGCATGATGCCGAGCCCTTCCGATTTGGCGCTGCCGGCGCAGTCATAGGGCCGTTCGGCATGAAGGTAGGCCGCCAGCACGTCGTCGGGCAAGTTGCGGAACTTCACTCGCGTTACCACGTCTGTGGCCTGGGTCGTGTCGGCGCGAGCGTCGTGCAGGCACAGGGCGGAGTGGAACTCGACGACCTTGCCGCGCATGTCGCGCAACTGCGCCATGGCGTTGTCGAAGTTGCCGGGCTTGCCGATCTGGCGGCCCTCGAAGGTCGCAACCTGATCGGAGCCGATGATCAGGGCGCCCGGGTGGCGAGCGGCGACCGCCCGGGCTTTCTGACGGGCCAGCCGCAGCGAGGTTTCGTGCGGCGTTTCGCCGGGCAGGGGCGTTTCGTCGATGTCCGGGACGTCGACCGAGAACGGCAGGCGCAGACGCTCGAGCAGTTCACGGCGGTAGCGCGATCCGGAGGCCAGGATCAGCGGTGGCAGGGGCTGTGCGGTCATCGGGTTTAAGTGTTTGACGAGAAACGAAAAACTATTTAGAATTCACGGCTTTTGCAATCTGGCGCTCGGTCCCGCCAGTCTGCGCGATACCGGTTCGAACGCTCCAAAGTGGCGTCGGATCAAGGCGCTGCGAGTGACAGGGGACGTTGAAATGCAGCCAGATGCGCCAAGGCAAGGATGAGCGTGATGAGCGAATATATCGTCGATCTGTTCGAATTCGCGCGTACCGGCCGGGTGGCGGAAGGTGACGTGCAACTTGCGGCATTGCCGCGCATGGTAACCGAAGTGCCTGCCGAAGTCTCGGCGACGGGGCGTGCGCAGGCGGCATTCCACTGGCGCGCGCAAGGTGCGGAGAAGCAGGTGCTGCGCGCGGATGGCAAGCCGGCCGTCGTGCAGTTCCTGACGTTGTCGGTCGAAGGTCCGATGTGGCTCGAATGCCAGCGCTGCCTGACGCCGTATGAAGCACCTCTCGCGTCGGAAACGACTTTCGAGATCGTGCATGACGAGGCCGCTGCGGAAGACCGCCCGCTCGACGAGGACGAACTCGAGGCGCTGGTCGGCTCCAGGCATTTCGATCTGCTCGAACTGATCGAAGAAGAATTGCTGTTGGCTTTGCCTATCGTACCGAAGCATGAGGTTTGCCCGACGGTTCACGATAGTCTTGCCACGGGTAGCGACGGATTGGCCGAACCGGCCCCGGCACCCGAAGAAGAGGATAAGCCGTCTCCGTTCGCGGCGCTGGCAGCGCTCAAGCGCTCGCCGGACAAGGACGGAAAGTAATGTGCGGCCGGATTTCCGGCTCACCAAAGTACATGTTTGCGTTAGTCGCACAGGTCGGGCCGACAGGCCGACACCGTAGGGCGGCGCTCGAACTGTGTTAAAATTTCGCGATATTTTGAGGAGTTATCATGGCCGTTCAACAGAACAAGAAGTCGCCGTCGAAGCGCGGCATGCACCGTTCGCACGATTTCCTGACCGCACCGTCGACCGCCGTCGAACCGACGTCGGGTGAGACGCACCTGCGTCACCACATCTCGCCGAACGGTTTCTACCGTGGTCGCAAGGTCATCAAGACCAAGAACGACTAATTCGGCCCTCCAGGCGACACGCGCCCATCATGGCGCTGTTTGATCGTCCGATGTGGCAAAAGCGGCACTCATCCTGCCGCTTTTTTTGTTACCTGTACCGCAAGCCAATCACGTCGACATGACAGTCACCCTGACGATCGATTGCATGGGCGGAGATCACGGCCCATCGGTGACGGTGCCGGCTGCGGTTCGCTTCGTGCAATCTACCGACGATGTCGAACTTGTGCTGGTCGGGCAGCAGGAGATCATCAACGCGCAACTTGCAAAGCTGCGCGCCACGGATCACCCGCGCCTGTCCGTCGTGAATGCGAGCGAAGTCGTCGCCATGGACGACTCGGTCGAGACCGCACTGCGCAAGAAGAAAGACTCTTCGATGCGCGTGGCGCTCAATCTGGTCAAGGAAGCGCGCGCGCAAGCCTGCGTGTCCGCCGGCAATACCGGCGCGCTGATGGCCGTTTCACGCTACGTGCTCAAGACGTTGCCCGGTATCGAGCGCCCGGCCATTGCCACGGTGCTGCCGAACCAGTTGGGCGGCTACACCACGATGCTCGATCTGGGCGCGAACGTGGACTGCGAGCCGACCCACCTGCTCCAATTCGCCGAAATGGGCCACGCGCTCGTGGCCGCCGTTGACGGTAAGGAACGTCCGTCGATCGGCCTGCTCAACATCGGCGAAGAAGTCATCAAAGGCAACGACGTCATCAAGCAGGCCGGCGAGCTGCTGCGCGGCTCCACGCTGAACTTCTACGGCAACGTGGAAGGCAACGACATTTATCGTGGTACGACGGATATCGTCGTGTGCGATGGTTTCGTCGGCAACGTCGCTCTCAAAACCTCCGAAGGCCTGGCGCAAATGCTCGGCGACATGATCCGAGAAGAGTTCACCCGCACCTGGTGGACGAAGGTGATTGCCGTCATTGCGCTGCCGATTCTCACTCGCTTCAAGAACCGCGTCGACCATCGCCGCTACAACGGTGCTGCGTTGCTTGGATTGCGTGCGCTCGTTATCAAGAGTCACGGTTCAGCCGATGCCTACTCGTTTGAATGGGCCATCAAACGCGGATATGATGCAGTTCGCAATGGCGTGCTCGACCGCCTGTCGCGCGCGATGCAAGAGAATCAGACCCAGCTCCAGGACAACAAGCCGGTGAGCGCCATTCCGGCGCTCTGAAGCCGGTGCCCGCCCCGGTGCGCTAACCGATCATAAGATGACCCAGTCCGCGATTTATTCCCGTGTCGTCGGCACCGGCAGCTACCTGCCGGCACGACGCGTGACCAATCAGCAGTTGGCAGACGAACTTGCCACGCGTGGCATCGAGACGAGCGACGAGTGGATCGTCGCGCGTACCGGCATTCAGGCTCGCCACTTCGCCGCGCCCGACCAGACGAGCAGCGACATGGCGGTGGAAGCCGCCAAGCGCGCACTCGACATGGCGGGATTGAGCGCCGACCAGATCGACCTGATCATGGTCGCCACGTCCACGCCGGACTTCGTGTTTCCGAGTACCGCCTGCCTCGTGCAGAGCAAGCTGGGTATCACCAACGGCTGTGCGGCATTCGACATTCAGGCCGTTTGCTCGGGCTTCGCCTACGCGATGGCGACGGCGGACAATTTCATTCGCTCGGGTGCCTACCGCAACGTCCTCGTGATCGGTGCGGAGACGTTCTCGCGCATTCTCGATTTCAACGACCGTACGACGTGCGTGCTGTTTGGCGACGGCGCGGGTGCGGTCGTGCTGCAAGCGTCCAGCGAGCCGGGCATTCTGTCGAGCGCTCTGCATGCCGACGGCAGCCACGCCAACATTCTGTGTGTGCCGGGCAACGTGAACGCCGGCGCGGTGCAGGGCGAAGCCTTCCTCTATATGGATGGCCAGGCGGTCTTCAAGCTGGCCGTCAAGGTTCTCGAAAAAGTGGCTCACGAGGCCCTCGAGAAGGCCGGGTTGGAAGCGTCGGCGATCGACTGGCTGATTCCGCATCAGGCCAATTTGCGCATTATGACGAGCACCGCCCGCAAGCTGGGTGCCGAAGAGAAGATGGTCGTCACCGTCGACCAACACGGCAACACCTCGGCCGCCTCGATTCCGCTGGCCCTCGACGTTGCGGTGCGCGACGGTCGTATCAAGGCTGGGCAAACCGTGATGATCGAAGGCGTGGGTGGCGGCTTTACCTGGGGTGCGGTGCTCTTCCGCATGTAAAACGTTCCGGCGCGAGGCGTCGTGCATGCCGGGTGTGCCGGGTGTGCGGCGCGTACCCGCCAAGGGGCGCCGGGCGTGACGACGCATTCCATCGCGTCACATCGGTGTGCCACAATGCGCCGCCGTGTTTCCGAATCTGACAGCAAAGAACAGCGCTATGACATTCGCTTTCGTTTTTCCGGGACAGGGGTCCCAATCGGTGGGCATGCTCGATGCATTTGCCGATAACGCCGTGGTGCGTGAAGTGCTCGCCGAAGCGTCGGACGCCCTCGGGCAGGACATCGCCAAGCTGATTGCGGCGGGCCCTGCCGAAGAACTCAATCTCACGACCAACACGCAGCCGGTCATGTTGACCGCCGCCTACGCGATGTATCGCGCATGGCTGGCCGACGGTGGCGCGAAGCCTGCGTTCGTCGCCGGTCATAGCCTCGGTGAATATACCGCGCTGGTCGCAGCCGGAGTCATCGCGTTCAAGGACGCTGTGCCGCTCGTGCGCTTCCGTGCGCAAGCCATGCAGGAAGCCGTGCCGGTCGGGCAGGGCGGCATGGCGGCCATTCTGGGATTGGACGACGACACCGTTCGCAGCGTCTGTGCCGAAGCTTCGGCAGCGGGCGTGGTCGAGGCCGTCAATTTCAATGCCCCGGCGCAAGTCGTGATCGCGGGCGCCAAGGCGGGCGTGGAAAAGGCCTGCGAACTGGCCAAGGCCGCAGGCGCCAAGCGCGCGCTCGTGCTGCCGGTGTCGGCACCGTTCCACTCGTCGTTGCTCAAGCCGGCCTCGGACCGCCTGCGCGAGTATCTGGCGAACGTGACGTTTAACGCGCCGCAGGTCCCGCTCGTCAACAACGTAGATGTGGCCGTCGAAACGGACGTCGCTCGCATCAAGGATGCATTGGTGCGCCAGGCCGCCGCGCCGGTGCGCTGGGTCGAATCGGTCAAGTGGCTCGCTGCTCAGGGGGTCACGCAAGTGGTCGAGTGCGGCCCGGGCAAGGTGCTCACGGGGCTGACCAAGCGTATCGACGGTAATCTCACGGGTTTGGCGATCACGGATCCGGCATCGCTCGCCGATGTGCGCGCCCAACTCTCGTAAGCCAAAGGCAAGGGTATTTCTTCGATGAGCAAGCAACTCGACAATCTCGTGGCGCTGGTGACCGGCGCCTCGCGCGGCATTGGCCGTGCCATCGCCCTCGAACTCGCCCGTCAGGGGGCGACGGTCGTGGGCACCGCCACCAGCGAAGCCGGTGCGCAAGGCATTGATGCCTATTTCGCCGAAGCGGGTGTTGCGGGCAAGGGCATTGTCCTGAATGTGACCGATGCCGAAGGCGTAGCCGCTGCGCTGGACGACATCCTCAAGCAGCACGGCAAACTCGACATCCTCGTCAATAATGCCGGCATCACGCGCGATAATCTCGCGATGCGGATGAAGGACGACGAGTGGGACGATGTGATCGACACCAACCTCAAGGCGATCTTCCGTCTCTCGCGTGCCGTGATCAAGCCGATGATGAAGGCGCGTAGCGGTCGCATCATCAACGTGACTTCGGTGGTTGGCTCTGCCGGTAACCCCGGTCAGGCCAACTATGCGGCGGCCAAGGCGGGTGTCGCCGGGATGTCGCGTTCGCTGGCCGCCGAGATCGGCAGCCGAAACATTACCGTCAATTGCGTCGCACCGGGTTTCATCGACACGGATATGACCAAGGCGCTGGGTGAAGCGCAGCATGAGGCGCTCAAGGCGCGCATTCCGCTGGGGCGTCTGGGCGCGCCGGAGGACATCGCCAATGCGGTGGCATTCCTTGCGTCCCCGCAGGCCGGCTACATCACCGGCACCACGCTCCACGTGAATGGCGGCATGTTTATGAATTGAGGGAGATGTGCGCAGATATTATGAAATTGCATGTATTTGCGCGACATTGAACATTATTTGGCGCATGCTAACTTTGGTTGGCAAACCTGTTAAAATGCGCGCACTTGTCTGAACTAAATACCCCGGAGGGTTGAATGGCTAGCATTGAAGAACGTGTCAAAAAGATCGTCGCGGAACAACTTGGCGTGGCAGAAGCCGACGTCAAGAACGAATCCAGCTTTGTGAACGATCTTGGCGCCGACTCGCTCGACACGGTTGAGCTGGTGATGGCGCTGGAAGAGGAGTTCGGGATCGAGATTCCGGACGAGGACGCTGAAAAGATCACGACTGTTCAGCAAGCCATCGATTTCGCCCAGGCACAATCCAAGGAAGCGTAATACGCCTTTGGATCGCCTGACTGGCCGGGGTGCCGACCGGCTCCTGGCGTCAGGCATGCCTGTCAGCCGCAGGGAGCGCAGGGTCGGACCTTGTCGCCTCTGTGGCTTTTGTTTTGTATGACCCAGCAGAAGAAGGGGAGTATCGTGAGTCGTCGTCGCGTCGTCATTACCGGTCTGGGCCTGATCTCGCCGGTCGGCAACACTGTTGCCGAAGGTTGGGAAAATCTGGTCGCGGGCCGTTCGGGCATCGCCAACATCACGAAGTTCGATGCGAGCAGCCATAAGGTTCGCTTCGCAGGCGAAGTCAAAAACTTCGAGACCGAGAAATATCTGTCGGCCAAGGATGCGCGCCGCATGGATACGTTCATCCACTACGGTCTCGCCGCCGGCATTCAGGCGTTCGAAGACAGCGGCCTGCAAGTCACCGCGGAAAACGCCGAACGCGTGGGTGTGCTGGTCGGTTCCGGTATCGGCGGCCTGCCGATGATCGAAGACACGCAGACCGACCTGCTCAATGGCGGTCCGCGCAAGATTTCCCCATTCTTCGTGCCTGGCTCGATCATCAACATGATCTCCGGCCATCTGTCGATCAAGTACGGTCTGAAAGGGCCGAACCTCGCTATCGTCACGGCTTGCACGACGGGGCTGCACTGTATCGGTCAGGCGGCGCGCATGATCCAGTATGGCGACGCGGATGCCGTGCTTGCAGGCGGCGCCGAATCGACGGTATCCCCGCTGGGTATCGGCGGATTCGCCGCGATGACGGCGCTGTCCACGCGCAATGACGATCCGGCGACGGCGAGCCGTCCGTGGGACCGCGATCGCGACGGTTTCGTGCTGGGCGAAGGCGCCGGCGTGATGATGGTCGAGGAGTACGAGCACGCCAAGGCGCGCGGCGCCAAGATCTATGCGGAGATCAAGGGCTTCGGCATGAGCGCCGATGCGTATCACATGACCGCACCGTGCGAGGACGGCGATGGCGCATTGCGTGCCATGACGAACGCATTGCGCGATGCCGGTCTGAACGCCGACACCGTCAATTATGTGAACGCGCACGGTACCTCGACACCGCTGGGCGACATTGCCGAGACGGTCGCGGTCAAGCGACTGATGGGCGACGCCGCCAAGCATGTCGTCGTGAACTCGACGAAGTCGATGACCGGCCATTTGCTTGGCGGTGCGGGCGGTCTGGAATCGGTGTTTACCGTGCTGGCCGTTCACCATCAGAAATCGCCGCCGACCATCAATATCTTCAATCAGGACCCCGCTTGCGACCTCGATTACTGCGCAAACGTGGCGCGCGACATGAAAATTGATGTCGCATTGAAGAACTCTTTCGGATTTGGCGGGACTAACGGCACGCTGGTCTTCCAGCGCGTCTAAGTTCGCGGGACGCCGCGCAGGCGTCCCGTCCTGCTAACCCACGCTCCGGTGAGTGTGCCCGGGCGTGCGGCGTCAAAGACATTTCCAGCCATGGCGGCAACTGCAGCCGTGGTGCAATCGGGCCCGACCGGGGCCTGGCAGCCAGAGAAAATACGGATCCATATCAGGTGAGTGAACGAGAAATCGACCAGGCGCTCGTAGAGCGCGTGCAAAAGGGCGACAAAGCCGCCTTCGAGCTGTTGGTCGCGAAATATCACCGCAAGATCATCCGCCTCGTGTCGCGGCTCGTGCGCGACGCCGCCGAGGTCGAGGATGTGACGCAGGAGGCCTTTATCAAGGCCTACCGCGCCTTGCCGCAGTTTCGTGGCGAGTCGGCGTTCTATACCTGGTTGTATCGTATTGCTGTCAACACGGCGAAAAATCACCTTGCAACGCAAGGGCGCCGTGCACCGACTTCGACTGAAGCGAACGCTGAAGAAGCGGAAACTTTTGCCGAGGCCGATCAACTAAGGGATATCAACACGCCTGAGTCGATGCTGATGAGCAAGCAAATTGCTCAGACGGTCAACACGGCGATGGAGGCTTTGCCCGATGAACTTCGGACGGCGATCACCCTGCGAGAAATCGAGGGTCTTAGCTACGAAGAGATCGCAGAAGCCATGGGGTGCCCGATCGGAACGGTCCGTTCGCGAATTTTCCGGGCGCGTGAAGCGATTGCCAGCCGGCTGAGGCCGCTGCTGGACACGCCTGACGGTAAGCGCTGGTGAGCGCGCCGCCGGGGAAGTTATTTTCGTTGGGGGATATCATGGGATCAGCGACGGTGCAAACGCAGCGGGGGCTGCAAGCCGAGCGGATTTCCGCGTTGATGGACGGGGAATTCGATCCGGACGAACTGGCCGCCCTGCTGGACGAGGCTGACACCTCGGGCCGGCCTCTTTGGGACGACTACCATCTGATCGGGGACGCACTGCGTTCCGATGAATTGACACTGCCGCGTTCGGAGTCCGCCTTCATGGCGTCCTTCGCGGCACGTCTGGACGCTGAGCCGCATCTGCTCGCGCCGACCGCGCTGGCTGACGCTCAGGCGGCGGCACCGGGCGCAAAGGTTGCAGGCTCGCGAGTCACACGTATCAATCCGTTCCTGCGCGTACGCCGTGTGCTGCCGACGGCCGCAGCGGCTGCCGCGGTGGCTGCACTGTCGTGGGTCGTGGTGCCGCGCCTGCAGGATCATCCGGCAGGCGGTACGCAGACGCAGGTGCTCGCGCAAACCGCGGCGCCGACAAGTTCGGGTTCGAGCCTCACGCGCGTGGCGCTCTCGCAGCAACCGCAAGCGGCTGTGGCCGCCAACGGTGCGGGCGCCGGTGCGCCGAACGACCTGATCGTGCTGCGCGATGCGCGTCTCGATCAGTATCTGGCGGCCCACCAGCAATACGCGCCGGCCCCCATTGGCCAGAGCGTCTCCCCTTACATGCGAGCCTCGGCGCAAGCGGACGAATAAATGCAGCGCCTGAGTATCGAATCCTTGCCGCGTGCGCCCATCGGGCGCACTTTCTTCCTGTTTGCTTTCCTGCTGGCGACCACCCTGCAAACGCAGGCGTGGGCGCAGGCTTCGGCGCCTTCGACCGATCCATTGATCGAGAAGCGCGAAGTCAGCGCGTGGCTAAACAAGATCCACCGCGCGGCGCAGACGCAAAACTACATCGGCACGTTCGTCTATCAGCGTGGCTCGACCATGCGTTCGTCGAAGATCAGCCACTTCGCGGATAAAGGCAACGAATACGAAGAACTTGAGACGCTCGACGGCCGTCAACGTCGCATTCTTCGTCAGAACGACGATGTCTACACGCTCATTCCTGAGCAGAAGACCGTCTTCCAGGAAAAGCGCGAGAGCAAGGATTCGTTCCCCGCGTTGCTCGCTACGCCGAACCGCGATGTACTCGATAACTACGCGCCGAAGCTGCTGCCCAACGAACGGATGGCTGGGTTCGACTGCATGGTAATCGAGCTTTCGCCGAAGGACGATTATCGTTTCGGATACCGGCTGTGGGCCGACCGCAACACGGGTCTGCTGCTGAGAGCCCAAACGCTGGACGCGGAAGGTCATCTGCTGGAGCAGGCGGCGTTCTCGCAAATCTCGATCGGCGTGCCCAGTGAGAAGGCGCGCATCCTGCACGCGATTCAGGCAACGCACGGCTGGCATGTCGTGAAGCCGCAAATTGCCGCCACGCGGCTGTCTGACGCAGGCTGGAGCATCGACGTCGACAAGAAGGTGCCCGGATTCAAGGCGGTGCGAGAGGTGCGTCGCACGATGCGCTCGAGCGCAGATGGCAAACCGCTCGAAGTCCAGCAGGTGGTATATTCCGACGGCATGGCCGGACTTTCGGTATTTATTGAACCGGCCACGCGTGATCGCAAGGAAGGCCACGGCAGCGCGGGGGCGACGAACATCCTCATCAAGCGCCATGGCGACTTTTGGCTGACCTTGCTCGGCGAAGTGCCGCAGGCCACCCTGCAACAATTCGCCTCCAGTATCGAGTTTAAGCAGCCGGCGAAGTGACCGGCTGTCGGGTGGGCCGCGACCGGCAACGGCGCGGTCCGGGCAGCGAGGCGCTGGCAAGACGCGACGGTGCGTCGGGTGTCAGGCTGCCCTCAGGGATTCCGAGACTTTCGCGCACCACGATCTTCCAATGAAGAAGACTCTCCTGCTTCGTGTCATCCTCGGCGGCGCCATGGCCGCTCATCTGGCGGGAGCTCCCGCCGCATTCGCTGCCCCGGCCTCTGCAACGAGCAGCGCCACGGCGGCGTCGAACGCACCGCTGGTCAGCAATCTTCCCGATTTCACCCAACTCGTCGATCGCGTCGGCCCGGCCGTCGTGAATATCCGGACGACCGAGCGCGTTAGCCGCAATCAGCGTGGCTTGCCGCCGGGCATGGATGACGACATGGCCGAGTTGTTCCGCCGTTTCTTCGGCGTGCCCATGCCGCAGCAGCCGGGGCCGAAGGGCGGCACGCCCCGACGCGGTCAGCCGCAGCCGGACGAGGAGCAGAACAGCGGCGTGGGCTCGGGGTTCATCGTCTCGAACGACGGCTATATTCTGACCAACGCCCACGTCGTCGACGGGGCGGACAGCATCTACGTCACCCTGACCGACAAGCGCGAGTTCAAGGCCAAACTGGTCGGCGCGGACAAGCGCACCGACGTTGCCGTGGTCAAGGTCGAGGCCAAGGATCTGCCGACCGTGCCGGTAGGCGATTCGAACCGGCTTCGCGTCGGCGAATGGGTGGTCGCCATCGGGTCGCCGTTCGGCCTCGAAAATACGGTAACGGCGGGCATCGTGTCGGCCAAGGGGCGCGATACGGGCGATTACCTGCCGTTTATCCAGACGGACGTTGCGGTAAATCCGGGCAATTCGGGTGGTCCGCTGATCAACATGCGCGGTGAGGTGGTGGGCATCAACTCGATGATCTACAGCCAGACCGGCGGCTTCATGGGCATTTCGTTCGCGATTCCGATCGATGAAGTCATGCGTGTGGTCGACCAGCTCAAGAAGACGGGCAAGGTCGTGCGCGGGCGCATCGGTGTGGCGATCAGCGAAGTCAGCAAGGACGTGGCCGATTCGCTGGGCCTGCCGCGTGCGCAAGGCGCGCTCGTGCGCAGCGTCGAGCCGGGGAGCCCGGCCGAGAAGGCAGGGGTGCAGCCGGGCGACATCATCATGAAGTTCGAGGGTCGCCCTGTCGATCACGCGACCGATCTGCCGCGTATGGTGGGCGAAACCAAGCCGGGTTCCAGCGCCACGCTGCAAGTGCTGCGCAAGGGCAAGAATCAGGATCTGAAGATCGCCATCGCCGAAGCCGATACCGACACGCCCAAGGCGTCGAAGGCGCAGGGGGGCAGTGCCGACACGCCGCATCCGAACGCGCTTGGGCTGGTCGTCTCCGATCTGACCGATGCGCAGAAGAAGGACATGAAGCTGCGTGGCGGCGTGCAGGTCGAGCTGGCCGAAGGGCCGGCCGGCCGGGCGGGACTCCAGCAGGGTGACATCATTCTGCGTGTGGGCGACGCCGACATCGCGAACGCCAAGCAGTTCGAGGAAGTGGTCAAGGCGCTCGATCCCAAGCGTCTGGTGCCGATTCTGGTGCGACGTGGCGATGCGACGCAGTTCGTGCCGCTGCGCCCGCGTGCCCCGAGCGGCAAGTAAGCCTGCCTCATGCCCTCCATGACCGCGCCGGCGTTCACGCTGTATGGCCGCAAGTGGTGTCATCTTTGCGATGACATGCTTGCGGCGCTCGAAGCGATGCGCCCGGCGTGGGATTTCTCGGTGACGGTCGTCGATGTCGACAGCGATCCGGCGCTCGAAGCCAAGTACGACGAGATCGTGCCGGTGCTTGCGTTGGGGGATCGCGAGTTGTGCCGGTATCATTTCGACGTCAATGCCGTGGCTGCCGTCTTTTCATCGGACTGAAGCCGCGCGTCCCCCGTGCGCGAACGACGCCAGGACCTTCCCGTCATTACCGATGTATCGCCGAGATGTGCTCGATTCCGGACGGAATCGCTGCGGTTTCGGCTAAAATGTCGTGTTTGCCGATTCTCTCGAAAGCCGCTGCCGAGCCGAATCCGATGGCACCGACTTTTCTATAGCCCGCCTCATGGACCATATTCGCAATTTTTCGATCATCGCCCACATCGACCACGGGAAATCGACCCTGGCCGATCGCATCATCCAGCTGAGCGGCGGTTTGTCCGATCGTGAAATGGAATCGCGCGTCCTCGACTCGATGGACCTCGAGCGCGAGCGTGGCATCACCATCAAGGCGCAGACCGCCGCGCTGCAATACAAGGCGCGCGATGGCAAGGTCTACAACCTCAACCTCATCGATACGCCGGGACACGTCGACTTCTCGTACGAGGTGAGCCGTTCGCTCTCCGCATGCGAAGGCGCACTGCTCGTGGTCGACGCGTCGCAGGGTGTCGAGGCGCAGACGGTGGCGAACTGCTACACGGCCATTGAACTGGGCGTGGAAGTGGTGCCGGTGCTCAACAAGATCGATTTGCCGTCTGCCGAACCCGAGAACGCGATCCAGGAGATCGAAGACGTGATCGGCATCGAAGCGACCGACGCCGTGCGCTGCTCGGCGAAGACCGGTCTCGGTGTGGAAGACGTGCTTGAAGCGCTGATCGCCAAGGTGCCGCCGCCCAAGGGCGATGCGAATGCTCCGTTGCAGGCGCTGATCATCGACTCGTGGTTCGACAGCTACGTGGGTGTGGTCATGCTCGTGCGTGTCGTGAACGGCACGCTCAAGCCGAAGGAAAAGATTCACTTGATGGCCACGGGTTCGAGCCATCTGGTCGAGCAGGTCGGCGTGTTCACGCCCAAGTCGAAGCAGCTCGCGTCGCTCTCGGCGGGGCAGGTCGGCTTCATCATCTCGGGCATCAAGGAACTCGGTGCTGCAAAGGTGGGTGATACAGTCACGCACGCCGTGACGACCACGACCAAACCGGCCGATGCGCCGCTGCCGGGCTTCAAGGAAGTCAAGCCGCAGGTGTTCGCCGGGCTTTATCCCGTTGAAGCCAACCAGTACGACGCGCTGCGCGAGTCGCTCGAAAAGCTCAAGCTCAACGATGCGTCGCTGCAATACGAGCCGGAAGTCTCGCAGGCCCTGGGCTTCGGCTTCCGCTGCGGCTTCCTGGGGTTGCTGCACATGGAGATCGTGCAGGAGCGCCTGGAGCGCGAGTTCGACATGGACCTCATCACCACGGCGCCGACCGTGATTTACGAGGTGACGGAGCGCGATGGCACCGTCGTGTCCGTCGAAAACCCGTCGAAGATGCCGGATCCGGGCCGTATCGAGGAAGTTCGCGAGCCGATCGTCACCGTGAATCTGTACATGCCGCAGGAGTATGTCGGCTCGGTCGTCACGTTGTGCCAGCAAAAACGCGGTATCCAGATCGACATGCAATACCACGGCCGTCAGGTTCGTCTGATCTACGAAATTCCGATGGCTGAAATCGTGCTCGATTTCTTCGATCGTCTGAAGTCGGTGTCGCGTGGTTACGCGTCGATGGACTACGAGTTCAAGGAGTATCGCGCGTCGGACGTCGTCAAGGTCGACATGCTCATCAACAGTGACAAGGTCGACGCCCTGTCGATCATCGTTCACCGTTCGGAGAGTCGGCGTCGCGGCGCGCAAGTCGCGGCGAAGATGCGGGAAATCATTCCGCGCCAGATGTACGATGTGGCGATTCAGGCCGCGATCGGTGCGAACATTATTGCCCGTGAAAACATCAAGGCCTTGCGCAAGAACGTTCTGGCGAAGTGCTATGGTGGCGACATCACGCGTAAGAAGAAGCTGCTTGAGAAACAGAAGGAAGGTAAGAAGCGCATGAAGCAGGTGGGGAGCGTTGAGATTCCCCAGGAAGCGTTCCTTGCCATTTTGCAAGTCGAAGACAAATAACGTAGCGACAGGTCCCGCATGAATTTCGCCCTGATTCTTTTGATCCTGGTGCTGGTGACCGGGGTGGCCTGGGTGGCCGACAAGTTGGTGTTTCAACCGGCGCGCCGCCGGGCAGCACAGAACGCTGTGGCGCAATTCGATCAGCAGCAACTGGCGTTGCAGGGCTCCGGCGTTCAGGGCTCTGGTTCGCAGGAGGGCAGCGCGCTTGCGAGTGCACGTGCGAAATTGCGTGACGAGAAGCTGCGTCAACCTTGGTGGCTCGAGTACTCCGCGAGCTTCTTCCCGGTGATTCTGGCGGTGTTCGTGCTGCGTTCCTTCGTGGTGGAGCCGTTCAAGATCCCGTCCGGGTCGATGATCCCGACGCTGCTCGTCGGCGATTTCATTCTCGTCAACAAGTTCGACTACGGCATTCGCCTGCCGGTGATCAACAAGAAGATCATCCCGTTGGGCGAACCGAAGCGCGGCGACGTTGTGGTGTTCCGTTACCCGAAAGATGAGTCCATGGACTACATCAAGCGTGTGATCGGCGTGCCGGGCGACGTGGTGGCCTACCAGAACAAGAAGCTGACGATCAACGGGCAGCCTGTGCCCGAAACGGCGTTGCCGGATTATTTCGACGACGAACATATCGCCTACTTCAAGCAGTTCGAAGAAACGGTGGGCGGGGTCAAGAACCGTATCCTGAACGACCCGAACGTGCCGCCGTACATCATGGGCGCCGACGACTTTCCGAACAAGCAGAACTGCCAGTACAACAGTCAGGGCGTGATCTGCAAGGTGCCGCCGGGTAACTACTTCATGATGGGCGACAACCGCGATAACAGCGCAGACAGCCGTTACTGGGGGTTTGTGCCGGAAGAGAACATCGTCGGACGTGCGTTCTTTATCTGGATGAACTTCTCGAATCTGAAGCGTCTGGGTAGCTTCCAGTAAAGGCAACTGCCACGGCGGGATCTCCCAGCGATGATGTTGAATTAATGCGGAAATTGGCGAAATTCGTCATTTTCCGCATTATTGTTTTTGAAAAAGAAATAAAAGACGCGACGAGTGAGGACTGCCGAAGGGACGGATCCGTCCTGCATTCGGAAATGTCCGGTTCACCGCCCTCACGCGAGTCCGAAAAGCCCGCCACACGGCGGTAAAGCCCGTCGTTTCTTGGCGACGACGCGCGCTGGGGCGGGAGCGTCGCGCTATACTTGCGCCATGCCTCAATCTCTCAACCAACTGGAAGAACGCCTCCAGTATCGTTTCCACGATGCGGAATTGCTTTGCCAAGCACTGACGCACCGTAGCCACAGTGCCGCCAATAATGAGCGGTTGGAGTTTCTCGGCGATTCCATTCTGAACTGTTCGGTCGCAGCGATTCTGTTCCGTCGCTACGGCAAGCTCGACGAAGGCGACCTCTCTCGTGTGCGTGCCAATCTCGTGAAGCAGCAGTCGCTGTATGAGATCGCGCAGACGCTTGGCGTTTCCGATTTCCTGCGCTTAGGCGAGGGCGAGCTCAAGAGCGGTGGTTTCCGCCGTCCCTCGATTCTGGCCGACACGCTCGAAGCGCTGTTCGGGGCGATGTACCTCGACGGGGGCTTCGAAGCGGCCTACGCCGTCATCGAGCGTCTTTACACGCCGGTGCTCGAACACGTCGATCCGAAAACGCTCGGTAAAGACGCCAAGACGCTGCTTCAGGAGTATCTGCAAGGTCACAAGATTGCGCTGCCGCAGTACACGGTGATTGCCACGCACGGCGCAGCGCACAACCAGCAATTCGAGGTTGAATGTACGGTGCCGAAGCTCGACATCAAGGTCGGTGGCTCGGGTGCGAGCCGCCGCGCTGCGGAGCAAGCGGCGGCGAAGAAGGCGCTCGAAGAGGTGCAGAAGATGCCCGCGCTGGCCAAGCCCAAGGCGGAGAAGAGCGCCAAGGCGGCTAAGAAGCGGGCAGCGAAAGCGGCGGCCTCGGAAGCGAAAAAGGCGGAGAAAGCGGGTCAGGCGACATCCACAGCACCGGCAGAGTCGAAAGAGGTGAAGGACCTGAGGGATGCCAGGGAGTCCCGGGAGTCAAAGGACGCGCGCGATACCAGCGTCGGCTCGACGATGGCGCCTGCGATGACGGCCTCGAGTCATGGCGCGCCACGCGGCACGGCTGTACCGACAGAGAAGGCAACCGAGAAGCCTGCCGAAAAGTCTGCCGAGAAGCCTGCCGACAAGGCGACGGATAAAGCAGCGGACAAGGCGACGGACAAGTCGACTGACAAGTCGACGGAGAAGGCGGCTGATAAGGCCGACGCCGTGAAACAACCTCCGGCTGCTGCCTGAGTTCCATTTGGGGATGAGCGCGAGGCGCTCCCCCGTTTCAAGAGAGTTTCCAATCATGAACGATAAGACGGATTTTCGCTGCGGTACCGTGGCGATCGTCGGGCGTCCGAACGTCGGCAAGTCGACGCTGCTCAACGCCCTCGTCGGTCAGAAGATCAGTATTACGTCGCGCAAGGCGCAGACGACGCGGCACCGCATCACCGGCATCAACACGACGGAAGACGCGCAGTACATCTTCGTCGACACCCCGGGCTTCCAGACACGTCACGCGACCGCACTGAATCGTTCGCTCAATCGCGCCGTGACGTCTACGCTGTCGAGCGTCGACGTTGTGATGTTCGTCATCGAGGCCGGCAATTTCGGTCCGGACGACGAGAAGGTGCTCAACCTGCTACCGGAAACGACGCCAGTACTGCTCATCGTCAACAAGCGTGATCGCATGAACAGCGCGGAGGAGATGCTGTTGTTCCTGCGCAAGGTCAGTGAAGTGCGCGATTTCCGCGAGATCGTGCCGCTGTCGGCCAAGCGTGCGGATGACATCAAGCATTTGCTCGGCGTGCTGCGCCCGTACCTGCTCGAAGGCGAGCCGATCTACGGTGAAGACGACCTGACCGATCGCAGCGAGCGCTTCATGGCGGCGGAGATTCTGCGCGAAAAGGTGTTCCGCTGGACGGGTGACGAAATCCCCTATACCAGCACCGTCATCATCGACAAGTATGAGCAGGAAGGCCGTTTGCGCCGTATTTTCGCGAGCGTGCTGGTCGAGCGTGACAACCACAAGGCGATGATCATCGGCAGCAAGGGCGCGAAGCTCAAGCAAATTTCCACCGATGCGCGTCACGACATGGAAAAGCTCTTCGACGGTCCGGTCTATCTGGAAGTCTTCATCAAAGTGAAGAGCGGCTGGGCCGACAACGACGCCGGCCTGCGGGCATATGGCTACGAGTGAACTCGACACGCCACGCGATGACACGGCAGCGGCAGCCGAGGTAACCTCGGCGGGCGGCGCATCGCGCGCGCCACGTGGGACTTCCTCGTCGGCGACGGGAACCCGTCCTGCGCGCCAGACCCGCAGCGCACGCACCCGCGCCGTTGACGAAGCGGCTTCGGAGGCCTTTCACCATGCCGAAGCCAACGCCGACGGTGCCGGTCGCGAAAACCGGCACGACGTCAAAGGCGAAACCAAACGGGTACGGCGCGCGCCGTCACCCGCGCGCTCGGCCGAGCGCGAGCAGAGTCGCGTGACCGAACAGCCGGGCTTCGTCCTTCACAGCTATCCCTATCGCGAAACCAGCCTGATCATCGACGTGCTCACACGCGACCACGGGCGCATTGCCCTTGTGGCGAAAGGCGCGAAGCGCCCGCACTCTGCACTGCGGGGGGTACTTCAGACATTTCAGCCGCTCTCGCTCGCCTGGCTGGGGAAGGGCGAACTGCGCACGCTGACGAAGGCCGAGTGGGTGGGCGGGCTGCGTCCGCTCGAAGGCGACGCGTTGCTCTCCGGTTTCTATCTGAACGAATTGCTCGTGAAGTTCTGCGCGCGAGACGACCCGCACGACAAACTCTTCCAGCATTACCTGACAACCCTGCATCATCTCGCGCACGGCGAGCCTGCGGGCATCATTTTGCGCGCCTTCGAACGCGTGCTGTTGCGCGAGACCGGCTATGCCGTGGCGTTCGACAGATGCACGCAGACGCGCGGCAAAGTCACGGCCGATCGCCGTTACGTATTCCATCCGGACTGGGGGGTGCGTCCGGCACGCGGCGACGAGCCATCGGAGTGGCCTGTCGTCATCGGGCAGACGTTGCTCGACATGGAGCAAGACGACTACTCGCGGGCGCAGACCGTGCAGCAGAGCAAGCTGCTCATGCGCTTTCTTCTCAACCACCACTTGGGCGGCGTGCCGCTCAATACCCGGCAGATCCTGCTCGACCTGCAAAAACTATGAGCCTCTTCTTCCAAGGCAACCCCATCGACCTCGGGGTGAACATCGATCACGTCGCAACGGTGCGTAACGCGCGCGGCACGACCTATCCCGACCCGATCAAGGCCGCGTTACTGGCCGAAGAGGCCGGGGCCGACGTGATTACGTTGCACCTGCGTGAAGACCGTCGCCATATTCGCGACGAGGACGTGACGAATCTGCGCGACAAGCTCATCACGCGGATGAACCTCGAATGCGCGGTGACCGAAGAGATGCTGGCGATTGCGTGTCGCGTGAAGCCACACGATGTGTGCCTCGTGCCGGAGAGCCGTCAGGAGTTGACGACGGAGGGCGGGCTGGATGTCGTCGGCTTGTACGACCGAATCGCCGCCGCGACACAACGGCTCGGTGAGGCCGGCAGCCGCGTGTCGCTGTTTATCGATCCGGATGAAGGCGCCATTCGCGCGGCAGCGCGCATGGGGGCGCCGGCGGTCGAATTGCATACGGGCCGGTATGCGGAAGCGCACGACGACGCCACGCGCGAGGCCGAATTTGCGCGTATCGAACGTGCGGTGGCGCTCGGACTGTCGCTTGGGCTGCGGGTCAACGCCGGGCATGGTCTGCACTACGAGAACGTACAACCCATCGCAGCGATCGAGGGCATCTCCGAACTCAATATCGGGCACGCCATCGTCGCGCATGCGCTGTTCGCCGGTTGGGAGAATGCAGTGCGCGAGATGAAGGCAATCATGGTCGCGAGCCGTATCGCCGCGCGCGGCTGAGCCGCGCCGCGTCGGTTGAGTGCCTGCTTCCTGCGCCTGCTTCCTGCGCCCGCATCACGCCGACACCATTGATACGTCACACCACGCCACGCCCTGTTCATACGCCATCTTCATGAGCGACACCACGCCACCCTCTTCCTCGCCTGCTGAGGCATCCTCTGCGCGCGCAAACGTCGCAACCCCTGCCTCGGGGGCGACAACGATTTACGGTGTGGGTACCGACATCCTGCAAATCAGCCGGGTCGTCGGCGTAATGGCGCGCACGCAGGGACGGTTCGCCGAGCGCGTGCTTGGGCCGGAGGAACTCAAGGTCTACCACGCTCGTCAGAAGCGCTCGGAGGTACGTGGATTGGCGTATCTGTGCACCCGATTCGCGGCGAAGGAAGCCGTGTCGAAGGCTATCGGTCTGGGCATGCGCTGGCCGATGACGTGGCGCGCGGTGCAGACGCTCAACGAGCCGTCGGGCAAGCCGGTCGTCGTGGCGACCGGCGAACTGGTGCAGTGGCTCGCCGATCGGCACTTGTCGATCGAGATTTCGATCACGGACGAGAAGGAATATGCGGTCGCCTTTGCGATCGCCTCTCGAAACCTAGGGAAGAGTTAAGCAACATGGGCAATATTGCATCGGAGAAAACGCAATGACGAAGCGCAGGCCTGGCCCGGTGATGCTGGACGTCGTCGGGCTGACCCTCAGCGAAGACGACATCCGTCGCATCGAGCACCCGTTGACCGGGGGGGTCATTCTGTTCGCCCGCAACTTTGATGATCGGGCACAGCTGTGTTCGCTCACCAAGCAGATTCGCGACGTGCGCGACGACATTCTGATCGCCGTCGACCACGAAGGCGGGCGCGTGCAGCGCTTTCGCACCGACGGCTTCACGCATCTGCCCGCGATGGGCAAGCTCGGCAAGCTCTGGCACGAAGACGTATTCAAGGCGACGCGTGTGACGACGGCCGTGGGCTATGTGCTGGCGTCCGAGCTGCGCGCGTGCGATATCGACCTGAGCTTCACGCCGGTGCTGGATCTCGATTACGGCACATCCACGGTCATCGGCGACCGGGCTTTCGATGCAGACCCGCGCGTTGTCGCCATGCTCGCGAAGAGCCTGAATCATGGATTGTTGCTCGCTGGCATGGCGAATTGCGGCAAGCATTTCCCGGGGCATGGTTTCGTGGCGGCCGATTCGCATCACGAGATTCCCGTGGACGAACGTTCGCTCGACGAGATTTTGTCCGTGGATGCGCAGCCGTACGACTGGCTCGGCATGTCGTTGTCGGCAGTGATGCCTGCACACGTGATTTATCCGCAAGTCGATCCGAACCCGGCGGGTTTTTCGGCCAAATGGCTCAAGGAAATTCTGCGTGGAAAGTATGGTTTCGACGGCGTGATTTTCAGCGACGATCTGTCGATGCAGGGCGCGAGTGCTGCCGGGGATGTCGTGACGGCGGCGCATGCCGCGCTCGATGCCGGCTGCGATATGGTGCTCATCTGCAACAGCCCGGAGAAGGCCGACCGCTTGCTGCGCGAAATGAAACCGAAGGTCGACACGGTATCGCAGCGTCGTATCAAGCATCTCCAGGGCCGCGGCAAGGTCCACGGCTGGGAAAAGATGCAGGCGCAGCCCGAGTACCAGGCGGCAAAACGTCTGATCGCCGAGACATTCGGCGGGTAAGTCGGTTCACGCGAGCGCCGCGCGGAGGGCGGGCGGTAGCGCGTAACGCGCTGCCGTTCGCCGATGACAACGGCGAGGGCTGAAACGACCGACAGGGCTCACGCCGATGGTCGCATCGACGAGACCTCTGCGCATCGGGGCCATTGACGGCGGCGCCCATGCCACAAACAAAAAGCGCTCGACCCCGAAGGGTAGAGCGCTTTTTGCTACTGACGTGTTACCTGACGACCTTGCGATGCGCAGCACTTCGACTTCAGGGTGCTGCGCTCGCAAGCCGGAGCCCTTAGGCGCGGCTCTTGTATTCGTCGGTACGCGTGTCGATTTCGATCTTGTCGCCGGTGTTGACGAACAGCGGAACCTGAATTTCCAGCAGATCGTTGATCTTGGCGTTCTTCAGCACCTTGCCCGACGACGTGTCGCCCTTGACGGCCGGTTCGGTGTATTCGACAACGCGAACGAGGGTCGTCGGCAGTTCAACCGAGATGGCCTTGTCGTTGTAGAACACGACTTCGCACGGCATACCGTCTTCGAGGTACTTGATGGCGTTGTCCATGTTCTCGGCTTCGACTTCGTACTGGTTGTAGTCGGCGTCCATGAACACGTACATCGGGTCGGCGAAGTACGAGTAGGTCACTTCCTTCTTGTCGAGCATCACGACGTCGAACTTGTCGTCGGCCTTGTACGCGAATTCGCCGCGGCCTTCCGACAGCAGCTTCTTGTACTTCATCTTCACGACGCTGGAGTTACGGCCCGACTTGACGTATTCGGTGCGAAGCACGACGTTCGGCTCGCCATCGATCATGACGACGTTACCGACGCGGAGTTCTTGAGCGGTTTTCATAAAAAACGAGATCCTGTGACGAAATAAGCGATTTGCCGCTTGTTGAGCGCTTCCATACGCCCATTCGCCGCTTGATTCCCGCGTCCGCCAAGAGCGACTCGGAGCAGCAGGTTCAGCAGCAAAGCGTTGAAAAACCAGCTATTTTACCTGATTTTCTGCGAAGCTTGCCAACTGTCGCGCGAGGTCGGGCAAGGCCGCCTGAGCGCTTGCCCAGTCCTGTGCGTGACGATTCAGCTCGGGCAATGCCGACACCAGCGCCGGCCAGTTCGGCGGTGTGCTCGCGTAGCCGTTCCAGAGATGCCAGAAGGTTCTGAGCGCCTCGCAAGCGGCGTTTCCCGATGGCGTACCCGTTGACGGCATATTCTCGAGATAGCGCGCGAGAAAGGCGTCGAGTTTCACGTGATGGGCGTTCTCACTTTGCGGATAGATGTGCCAGACGAACGGTTTCGCCGCCCATTGCGCGCGCACGAACGAATCCTCCCCACGCACGAAATTCACATCGCAGGCCCACAGCAGCGCATCGAAGTCGTTTTGCGGCACAAACGGCAGTCCGTAAGCCGTAAGCGCGCCGCGCGTCGCCGATTCGCGCGGGGCGAGGCCCTGGCGGCCAAACCACTCGCCCACGGCAGGCGAGATACGGCCTTGCGGGACCAGACAGACAACAGGTTTGTCACTGTCCGACCATTGCGCGAGCAGGGCGGGCAGCGCTGCGTTCTCATACGCAAACAGTGACACGATCAACGCGTCGTGCGGCGCGGCGGTCAACCCGACGGTGCGTTGCCACCAGGCGTTACGCAACTCGGGGGACGCGAGAAACGCGTCGCGCCGTGAAAAGAGTTCACGCTCGCGGATCAGCCCACCGGTGCGCGGCGTGAACCCGGGCAGGAAAAACGTCTTGACGAGTCCCAACTGCGGATGGACCGACTTCTGCAAGTGAACCTCGTCGACCCAATCTTCCGCGCTCAGATACTCGAGATTGACCCATACCGGCGCATTGCCCGCCTGTTTTCGCGCATGCATGGCCATAACGTAGTCGCGCGGAATTTCGCAGGCAAATGCCTCGATCACGATGTCGCCGGGCGTGATGTCATCGGTTTCGACGGCTTCGCTGGTTTCGTCGGTTTTGGCGATTACCGGGCCGAACTCGGCGTCCCAGCGGCGCACATCGACCCCATCGCGGCGCTGCCGGGCGAGCGACGGATCGATATCGGGGCGCAGGTAACGGAAGCTGGCGAGATCGTCGACCCATAGCCGGACCGACCAGCCATGCTCGCGCACAAGTTGCCGTGCGAGTCGCCAGCACACGCCGATATCGCCGAAATTGTCGACGACGGTGCAGAAGAGATCGCAACGCGGCACCAATGGAAAGGGCACCGGGATCGGGGCGGCGGAGGAGGACGCAGCGGACAGGGGCATTGAGAAGCGGGGACGCAGATTGGTCTAAACTTCTGATTTTAGTCCCTGTGACGCGTGACGACGATGTAGCGCGGCGACGCAATCGGTGCTACTGCCATTGAGTGCCATTGAGTGCCACTAACTGGCGTTAAGCACTTTGTCTCGCATTGCCCCGCATCGCCTGGCCGAGCCTCACTATGGGGACACCTCGATCGCTTGAGTTCATGACCGAAGACGCCCACGACGTCACGCCGCCGCGCAAGTCCCGCAAAACCAGATCCGCCGCAACCGAACCGGCTGAGGGCGTCGCGCAACCACCGACTTCGCAAACGGGGAGTGAGACACAGGGCGAACCGGCCAGTGCCATCGGCTCCTCCGAGTCGAACCGTTCCGCCGACTCCGGCAATACCGCCCCGCCCGCCCCGCGCGCCGAACGCTCGGGAGCCACCGGATCCGCCAAGTCGAAGAAGACGGCGAAAGCCGGGCAGGCGACGGGTGCTCGCAAAGGCAACCGTTCGGAGGCGGACGCCGCCACCAAGGGCGACATCGCCGCCGAGACCAGCGACGACACCAGCGATGCCCCCCTGTTCGATGCGCGCAAAGTACTCGCGCAGTTGCCGAACCTGCCGGGTGTCTACCGCTACTATGACGCAGCAGGCAACGTCCTCTACGTGGGCAAAGCGCGTAATCTGAAAAAGCGGGTATCAAGCTACTTCAACAAGACACAGTTGTCGCCACGCATTGCGCTGATGGTCGCGCGTATCGCGAAGCTCGAAACGACCGTCACCCGCTCGGAAACCGAGGCGCTGCTGCTTGAGAACAATCTCATCAAGGCGTTGCATCCGCGTTACAACATTCTGTTTCGCGACGACAAGTCGTATCCGTTCCTCAAGCTCACGCAGCATAAGTACCCGCGCATGGCGTATTACCGGGGGTCGGTGGATCGTCGCGGGCAGTATTTCGGACCATTCCCGAGTGCATGGGCGGTACGAGAGAGCATTCAGATTCTGCAAAAGGTCTTCCAGCTACGTACGTGCGAGGATTCCGTTTTTTCCAATCGCACGCGCCCGTGCCTGCTCAATCAGATCGAGCGATGCAGCGCGCCGTGCGTTGGCGCGATCTCGGACGAAGACTACGCGCGCGACGTGAACAACGCGGCGGCCTTCCTCTCGGGGCGGCAGAACGAAGTGCTCAGCGCGCTCGAAGAAAAGATGATGACGTACGCCGAGGCGCTCCAGTTCGAGCAGGCCGCGGTCGTGCGCAATCAGATGCAGGCGTTGTCCGGGGTGTTGCAGCAGCAGTCCGTCGAGACGGCGGGCGATGTCGACGCCGACATTCTCGCGGTGGCCTATGCCGGTGGACGCGCCTGCGTGAATCTCGCGATGGTGCGCGGCGGGCGTCACCTTGGCGACAAGGCTTACTTCCCCGCGCACGTCGAGCGCGGCGTGGAGGGCGGTATTGCCGACGAATTCGAGGAAGACGAAGTGGTGGCCCTCGGAGGCCCAGAAGGCTCAGATGGCCCGGAAGACACCGCCGAGGCGAGTGCCGTTTCCGAAGAGATTGCCGCCGACATGCCGTCGGACACGCCATCGGCTTCGCTCGAATCGCGCCTGCTCGAAGCTTTTGTCGCGCAGCACTATCTGGGGCAGTCGGTGCCGCCGGTGCTGGTGGTCAGCCACGCATTGCCCAGCGATGAATTGCTGGCGGCGCTGTCCGAGCAGGCTGGGCGTCGTATAGCGATGGTGCGGCAACCGCAGGGACAGCGTCGCGCGTGGCTCGACATGGCGCAGCAAGGCGCACAACTCGCGCTGACCCGTTTGTTGACGGAGCAGGGCAGTCAGCAGGCACGCACGCGCGAGCTCGTGCAGACGATCGGACTCGATATCGACGATCCGGCATTGTTGCGCGTCGAGTGTTTCGATATCAGTCACACGCAAGGGGAGGCTACGCAGGCGTCATGCGTGGTTTTCCATCATCACAAGATGCAGACGAGCGAATACCGGCGGTACAACATCACGGGGATTACGCCGGGCGACGACTACGCCGCAATGCGTCAGGTACTCACGCGCCGTTATGGGCGTCTGATGGAAGCGGCCGCGTCGACCGTCACCGACGCCGCGGACCCTTCGTCCGTCGCCGCTGATGTGGCGCGTGCCGAAGCCGATACCGCCGTGCTCGCGGATGGCGAGTCGGGCGACGTCGCCGAGACCACCGCGTCAGACGTCATGAGCGCGGCAACGGCATCTGTCACCCCGAACGCCTCGGATGCCTCGGACGTGGAGGCCAACCTGCCGCAACTCGTGCTGATCGACGGTGGCAAGGGGCAGGTGGAGGTGGCGCGTCAGGTGTTTGTCGAGTTGGGCATCGACATCGGACGTTTGGTGGGTGTGGCCAAAGGCGAGGGCCGTAAAGTGGGGCTGGAGACGTTGATTTTCGCCGACGGCCGCGCGCCGCTGGAGCTGGGGCGCGAGAGTGCCGTGCTGATGCTGATCGCGCAGATTCGTGACGAGGCGCACCGATTTGCGATTACCGGCATGCGCGCCAAGCGTGCGAAGGCGCGTCAGACCTCGCGGCTCGAAGAGATCGAAGGTATCGGAGCGAAGCGCCGTCAGCGTCTGCTCATGCGCTTCGGTGGCTTGCAGGGGGTGGCGTCCGCGAGTGTCGACGAGTTGGCGAGCGTTGAAGGCATCTCGACGACGCTTGCCGAGCAGATCTATCGTCAACTGCATTGATGCATTGAGGGGGGGACGCCCCCCCTGTGCATGCCGCAGTCGCACGTCGCCAATTCATCGCCAATTCATCGCCCAAGCGGCGCTAAAACGGCACTCAAGCGTCCCCTCGGCCTGCGCGCTGAAGCTCACGATTGCATCACGTATCGCCGTGAAACAGCAGCCGCATGACGGTCTCGTTATCGACCGTCTCTCCTGAGAGCGTGCGGGCGAGCAGCTCGCCGCCGACCACGGGCGGCGCAAAGATCATGTCAGGCTGAACGCGCTTTAGTTTGCTCAGGTGCTTGCTGTCGTTCACCGACGCGATCGTACGCACCGCAGGCGCGATTTCCTTGGCCGCAAGCACGATGAAAGCGTTCTCCGAATCGTCCGCTCGCAACGCCAGCACCGCCTTGGCGTGACCGATACCGGCTTGCGTGAGCACGGCGTTGTCGCTCGCGTCGCCATGCATCACATCGGCGCCTTCCGGATAGGGATTGTCTGCACCGTTGGCGATGATGACCGTCACTGGCCAGCCGCGTCGGGTGAGTTCGTGATGAACATTGATGGCAAGTGGCGATGCGCCCGCCACGATGAAGTGGTTCTTTCGTATCACGTGCGTGAATCTCCCCGCGAGAATTTTCTTGAGGTTGCCCCCGACCAGCGGCCCGATGACGACGGTCAGCGATGTCGCGAAGGCGCTGATTCCAAAGATGATGACGGACGCAGTGAACAGCCGCGCGTCGGTGGTCACCGGCACGATATCCCCGTAGCCGACGGTCGTCATCGTCACGATCGAGAAGTAAAACGCGGTCGCCAGATCGACGACGTGGGGCTTGAACTCGCGGCCGAGGTACATCGTGCCGAATGTCGCGTACACGACCAACGCGAAGACTGCCACGAGTGTGTAGAGCGTGGCGGCGGCGAAGCTCGCCCGGTCGAATTCTCGCCAATACCAGAGCAACAGGCCGAGGCAGACGAGCGAGAGCACGAACGTCAGATCGAAGCGAATGTCGAGATGGAAGTTGATGACGGCGGCAAGCGTGAGCATTACCAGGGTGAACGCCCACGCCGTGCGCGCGCGAATGACGAGCCCGCAGGCCAGCGCGACCAGCGCGAGGCCGACGAGGGCGCGCGGCAGATGCGAGAAGTCGATGCGCTCGATGGCATTTAGCCCGAAGAGCAGACGTGGCAGATGCATCGCATCGATATGTTCGAGCGCGCGCATGTCGCCGCGCACGAACAGGTCGATCAGGACCGAGCCGGGCACACGCAGGAGGACGGAGGCGACGAGCAGCAGGCCGTCGATGCCGACGAGCGCGGCGATGAGCACGTGCGCGGGAAGCCGTGTCCGGCGCAGTGCACCACGCACAGTGTGACTCAGGGTGGGCTGGGGCCGGGGCGGTTTCACGAGATCGGCGCTATTGGCGGGATGTTGCGAGCAAGATAGGGGCACACTGACGCACATGTCAACAGGTGTGAGGTGCCGCGGCCTTGTCGCTACGGGGCAGACACGGCACAATGCGGGTCTGGTACGGCTGCCGAGTGCGCCGTGTGTCGACTGCCGTTTGCCGAACTCATGCTGCCATGCCTTTCAATGTCCCCATATTCCTGACCTGGCTTCGGATCGTGCTGATCCCGCTGGTGGTCGGCGTCTACTATTTGCCGAGCACGTGGTTATCGTCGGTCGAAATGAACTGGGTGGCGTGCGCGATCTTCGTGCTCGCGGCGCTGACGGACTGGTTCGACGGATTTCTGGCGCGGCGATGGAATCAGACGTCGGCCTTCGGGGCGTTTCTGGACCCGGTGGCGGACAAGCTGATGGTGGCGGCGGCGCTGCTGATGTTGTTGCAGATGGGCCGGATCAATGCGTTGGTGGCGTTGATCATCATTGGCCGGGAGATCACGATTTCGGCGCTGCGCGAGTGGATGGCGCAGATTGGCGCGTCCCGTAGCGTGGCGGTGCACCAGTTGGGCAAGATCAAGACGGCTGCGCAGATGGTGGCGATTCCGTTGTTGCTGTTCAACGGTACGCTGGCGTGGAACGGGTTGCGATTCGACTCGCGATTCTGGGGAACGTGGCTGATTTACGTGGCGGCAGTTCTCACATTGTGGTCGATGTTGTATTATCTGCGCCGCGCGTGGCCACAGATTCGCGAGCGTGGCGGCGCGCAGATGTGAGCGTAAGTCTCTGAAAGTGGGGGATGTATGCGGCAACGGCGCAGTGAAGGAGAAAAAACTTCACAAATTTTCGGTGCAGGTGCTTGACACTGAATCGCTGTTTAGACATAATCTCCTTCTCGCTGCTACGGCGTTAGCCCGGCAGCGAAGTTTTAAGAAGTTGATGGATTGGTAGTACGCATGAAAATGCGGGAGTAGCTCAGTTGGTAGAGCGCAACCTTGCCAAGGTTGAGGTCGCGAGTTCGAGACTCGTCTCCCGCTCCAGTTTTCACACTGGACATTAAGTGAGTTGATCCTTGGTGTTCGGTGTCATGCGGGAGTAGCTCAGTTGGTAGAGCGCAACCTTGCCAAGGTTGAGGTCGCGAGTTCGAGACTCGTCTCCCGCTCCAAATCCAGAGGGAAGCCTGGCTTCCCTTTTTATTTGCCGAAAAGCCCACGGCGATCGATCCGACGGGCGCCCTCGATGGCAACAGCGAGCGGTTACAATGCGGCAGCATATCCCGATGGCGGGATGGCAGAGTGGTCATGCAGCGGCCTGCAAAGCCGTGTACGCCGGTTCGATTCCGACTCCCGCCTCCAAATTCAAAAGCCCTGACTTGTCAGGGCTTTTTCTTTGCATCATGGCGAAACGTGGCGCTTGCTAACCCCTGCTCGTACCCTGCGCGCAGAAGGTCTGTCTTCACTCGCCGAAGTTCGCTGTCGACCTGATGCCGACGAAGCGGAACGGACGGTGTATGTCGTCCTGCGCAGCGTGCCCCCGACATAAGACCCGATCGGGCTCGCGTCACGATTGCCGCCGGAAATTTCGACGCCTTTCTGGGCCCAGCCAAACCAAGACGACCGCTGCTTGTTGCGCAGGGCGTCCGGGCGACACCTCTGAAGTCGACCGCATTCTGGTCGACTTAGTGCGCCAAACTCACTTTACAGAATAGCCGCGCCCCTGCATGCAGGCGCCATACGATTGCCAATAGGTGTTCATTTCGGCCTGTGTGTGGGCCTGCGCGCTTTGGGCTTGTGCTGCGTGTTCCCGGCGACTGCGTGCGCCTCCCGCGATAACCCCCGCCGTCGCGCCTACGGCGGCGCCATGGCCGGGATCGTTGTGATTCACGTCTCCGATAATGGCGCCGGCTGCGGCACCCCGAGCAGCCCCTGCCGCTCGGGCGCCGGTTGGGGCCGGTGCCGGGGGTGGGGTGTTCGCAACTGTGGCCGGGTCAATGCCGGTGTTTTGCTTCGCCCATGCGTAACAGGCGCCGTCATCCTGACTTTGTTGCTGAGGGCTCTGTCCGTGAGCGGGGTAAATGGCAGGTTTCTGGGCAAAGGCACTCATGCTCGACGCCAGTGCGAATAAAACGAAGAGACGTTTCATATCAGCCTCCAAATGTGACCGCTCGAATCTTGACGCGCCGTATACGCACATTTCACCGCCAGTTTGCCTGTCCGGCATGGGGGCAAACACATGCCCCCTTTTCTGATCCGTTGCTCGATGAAATTTAATCATCGGCAACGTGTCGTGGGCAATATAAATCCGTCGGGGATCGACTTGTAGTTATTTATATACCTTCACTTGTCGCATTCGAGAATCTATATTTTTTTTGCGGGATCGACGCCATTTATGAGGTACCTGACCCGGTCTCTTCCTCTTTTCGCTTCGGCACGACAAGCACGACAAATCGTTCGATGTCCGAACGACATTGCCGTCACTCGCCAGGCTGAAATACCGATGCTTCGTCCGCCGCGAGTTGAACCAATGCGTCGACGGTCGTTTTGACCTTCTGCTGAAGGTGCCGCGTCTTTTGCCAAATGACGTGAATGGGCGTCGTCGTCGAGAGGTCGGGCAGCACCTCGCGCAGCGCACCCGTGCGCAAGGCGTCCCCCGCTAACCAGCCGGGTAGTTGCGCAAGGCCACAGCCCGAGAGGCAGGCGCTGAGCAATGTGTCTCCGTCGGTCAATTCGTGGCGCACGTGTACTTCGAAATGCGAGGCGCCGCCCTCGGTTCCAGCATCCGCGAGCCACCAGCCGGCGCGGCCACTGCGTTGCCAGCCGATCAGACAGTCGTGTGTCAGCAGATCCTCGCGGGTATGCGGTTCGCCGCGACGTGCCAGATAGTCGGGCGCGCCACAAATCACGAGCCGTTGCTCGCCAAGCTTGCGCGCCACGAGATCCGGAAAGGCGTCGAGTGCTCCGATGCGCACCGCCAGATCGACGCCTTCGCTCACCAGATCCACAGCGCGGTCCTGCAAGGTGACGGCGAGGTCAAGGCGGGGAAACCGCTGCGTCAGGTTCAACAGTGTCGGCACGATGTGACGACGACCAAATGTCGTCGGGAGATCGACCCGCAAGCGACCGATAGGTTGTTCGTGCCCCGTGGAGAGAAAAGCCTCCGTCTGATCCAGTTCATCGAGGATATGCCGGCACGTGCGCAGGAACGTCTCACCGGCAGTCGTCAGGTCGATGCGGCGCGTTGTCCGATGCAGCAGTTGCACACCGAGCCGCGCTTCCAGTCGGGAAATGCTCTTGCCGACGGCGGAACCGGTAAGGCCGAGCGTCTCGGCCGCAGCCGTAAAGCCGCCGTGGTCTACCGTGGCAACAAACTCGCGAATGCCGGAAAAACGATCGTCCATGGCAGATTCCGGAATCTCAGGATGGAATGTTCGGAATTTTATCGTCTAACTGAACTGACATGCCGAAATTACACTGCATGCACGATGGCATCCGCCATTGCTGCAAACATGAGGTGTGAAATGAAGGCATGGCTTCTCAAGGATTTTGGACTACGGAATTTGGGCGCCGGTGAGGTGGAAACGCCTGTACCGCAACCCGGCGAACTGCTGGTGAAGGTCGGTGCGGTGTCGCTGAACTTCCGGGACAAGGCGATTGTTGACGGCATCTATGAACCGGCGAGCGTGCCAAAGCCGCTCATCCCCGTGTCCGACGCGGCCGGGACCGTCGTCGCGATCGGCGACGGCGTCACTCGCTTTCGGGTTGGCGACCGCGTGAATTCAACGCTGTACTCGCATTGGATCGACGGCGCGCCCGGCCCCGACGAACCGGCGTATTGCCTTGGTATGCCGCTGCCGGGAGGGCTCGCCGAGTACATGATCATTCGCGAAGACAGTGCGGTTGCCGCGCCGGCCTCGATGAGCGACGTGGAAGCCTCGACCCTGCCGATCGCCGCGCTCACGGCGTGGTATGCCCTGACAGACGTCGCCGACATCAAGGCGGGACAGACAGTGCTCGTGCAGGGCACCGGCGGTGTATCGATTTTCGCTGCGCAGATTGCCGTCGCGCTCGGCGCACGCGTGATCGTGACATCGAGCAAGGACGAGAATCTGGCGAAGGTGAAATCACTGCTAGCCAGCGGCGCGGTGGACGGCATCAACTACACCACGCATGCGGACTGGTCGGCAAAGGTGCTGGAACTGACCGATGGCTTGGGCGCTGACGTGACGATCGACGTTGCCGGCGGTAGCGGCATTAACCAGTCGATTGCCGCGACCAAGGTGCAAGGCGTCATTGCGCAGGTGGGTTTCCTCACTGGCCAGACCAGCAATATCGATCTGATGCCGCTGATATTCCGCCAAACGACGATTCGCGGAATTGCGGTCGCGCCGCGCACGTCTTTCGAGCGCATGAATGTGTTTCTCGATGCGCACAAAATCAAGCCCGTCATCGATCGCGTCTATGGCTTCGACGAGGCCGTGCAGGCATTTGAGCATCTTGCCCGCGGCCCGTTCGGAAAAGTGGTGATCCGGATCGGAGAGCAAGGCTAAGCACGGCTTCGTTGCGCCCGGCGAGCTATGCGGGAAGTGCGGGATAATGCCCGTCTCGTACGAAAACTTCGGAGGGTTACGACGCGTGGACGCGACCACCACACCATACCCTCACGCGGTGGCGGCGACATTGCGGCGCTGGCGCGCCTTGCGTCGTATCAAGCAGTCGCATGCCGCCGAGTTGTTCGGGGTGTCGCAGTCCACTGTGTCGCGATGGGAAGCCGGAACCCTGACGATCGGCGCAGAGGACCTCGCCCGTATCGAGCCGTGGCTTGTCGCGCGTCTCGATTCGCCCGCCGACGGCGCGCTTGCACGTCTGGTCAATTTCAACGCATTGCCCGTGCATCTGGTTTGCGATCTCACGCACCGGTTGCTGGCGTGCTCGCCCTCGCGGGCGGCAGAGTTCTGCGCGCCGGTATCGACGTTGATGGGCAAGTCGTTGTGGCCTTTTGCGACCGAGGCCATTCAGGCCAGCGAGGCTTCACTTCGATCTGCCGGTTGGGGAGATCGTCCGGCGCAGTCCGTCGAATTCGACACGGGCTGCAACGCATCGACCCTCGTCCCGATACGGGATAGCCGTTGCCGCTGGACGCGTTTTACACTCTCCGACGGCACGGTCGCGCGGCTCGTCGAGACGCTGGAGCGCCCCCGCACTCGCACGCGACGGCAGCGGGACTAAGATTTGCCTCGTCAATTTGCCTCGCCAATTCCCAACTCCCAATTCTTCATTCCCCTCGGTGATGCGAACCGCTTTCCGCATCGCGGATGCAGCATCCTCGTCACTCCGTCTTGTCCGGGCGCGACGCATAAATTATGCGTGGATGCCCGCGTCATCCGCCCCTACACTGAATCGTTGAGTGTGCGCAAAGCGGGGCGACGAATGAATGCAGCAACAATGGATGGCCGGTTGAATTTCCTGCGGACCTGCGAGCGGTTGAAGGACGTGCTGCGAAGTGCGCGTACCTCGTCGGGACGTCGCGAAAGCACCGCCGAGCACAGTTGGCGACTCGCTCTTATGGCGACCGTCTTCATGGACCAGTTGGGCGACGTCGACCGGCTGCGGATTCTGGAGCTCTGCCTCGTTCACGATCTCGGTGAAGCGCTCCACGGCGACGTGCCCGCCCCCGAACAGACGCGCGACATCGACAAAGACGCCATCGAGCGCCGCGATCTTCTCGAAGTTTGCGCGCCGCTCGATTCGCCACTGCGAGAGAAGATCGTCGCGTTATGGGACGAATATTCGCAAGCCAAGACGCCCGAGGCCCGAGCGGTCAAGGCGTTGGACAAGCTCGAAACCCTGCTGCAACACACGCAGGGCGATAACCCGCCGGATTTCGACTACACGTTCAATCTCGACTACGGACGAAAGTACACCGATGCGATGCCGCCGCTTCGCGCGATACGCGCACGGATCGACGAGGCGACGCGCGCGCGAATGGAACGTCAGGCACACGCCGAACCGGCGAGCGCGGCGAATTCCGGACAGGGAAAATCGGAATAACGTGTCGCCCGACGCTTCGTCTGCCGTATCGAGCCGACCCGCGTATGCCCCGACAAGCGTCAGCCGCGCGCCTCGTCATGCGCGTCGCTGATCTCACACAGGGTGCCGTCACGGAAATGCATGAAACCTTGATCCAACGCCTGGTTGGGTTGTGACGCCATCTCTTCAAAAAGCGCCACCAGCTTGTCTTCATCCTGTTCGATCAACGCCAGCACAATGTCCTTGCGAATCAACCAGAGGCGCGGCGTCCTTCTCGGGAGAACCCCTTTTTTGTTGGCACGCAATGGCGTGAAAAGGTCAAAGCCCTTCGATGAGCTTCTGTACGCCAGATAAACGGTGTCGCCGACGATCATCTCTTCATGATGGTTCATGAATTCTAGCAACGTCAGACGCCCGCGATTGACGCGCGACGCGAGGCCTCGGTGTCCGGCAACGACGAACCATGCCGCGTAATAACGATTCGCCGCGCGTATCGCAGACGGCATTCCTTGCTCCCCGCCGTTCTCCGGATCGCAAAAGGCAAGGAAGCTGGGCCACGCGTCGGTCTCTTCCGATGCCATGAGTTTCGTGCCGAAACTGCGCGCTGAGCAATACGGCACCGGTTGTGTGTTGGCGAAGAGATGGTTGTCACCGCTGTCACACTGATCGAGCGCTTCCTTTAGTTTGCTCTTTACGGCGAAGCTCTTGCTGTTGGGGCTGGATCCTTTCGACTCCAGCAGCCAGGGTATTCTCACGCCGTCTTTTAGCAGCAAGGCGAAATCCGGCGCGGCGTCTCGGGCAGACATCTCTGCGATCCCCTGACAGTCGAGAAACCCGTGAAAGTCCATCACGATCGGGTGCCCGAGCACTTCCTGCGCAAATATGAACGAGACGGCCTGAGCCAATTCGCCCATTCGCGAGTCTTTCGAGAAATCGCGATACTTCTTCCTGAATCGGCTGACGAGTCGCAAGTCACTCGTGTCGGACGCGATCGTGCTATCGAGCTGATAAAGGGAGGAGCGCACCTGCTTGATGAGGTCGTCGTCTTCCGGGTCTCGCGTGAGAACCGTCTTCGCGATGCCGACGGCAAGCCTGAAAAATGAGAACTTGAACGAGGGCGGGAAGTCGGGGGTGCCCGGATACGTTTTCAACACGGCCTGACCGCTCTTGGCCGACACCGAGCTGGAGCGATATTCCTTGAGGTCGATTTGAATCCGGTCTTTCCAGAAAAAGTCCGATGGACTTCCCCACCCCCCCATTTTTCCCATTTTCCCCGTTCCCACTTTCTTCCCGGTCATTGCCATTTTTGTGTAGGACTACAGTCGTTTGGTCGGATGTTAGGACAACAAGCCCACATCGGGAAGAGGGCGGGTGATAAACGACAACGTGCCCGCCGGATTCTGCCTTCAGAATCCCAACTGCCGGAGAAACGCATTTACCGGCTCCGACCACAGCTTCCCGCCGTAGGTCAGCAACAGGTGACCGTCATGGCCGGGGATGTCCTCCGTCTGAACGAACTGCGCCGGGCTGCCCGAGGCGGCGAACGCGTTGAACCATTGCTTCGGCGCGTCGGGGCCCCAGTACTGATCGTTGCGGGCATACAGCCAGAGGCCCGGGATCCGGGTCGTCTTGCCGAACTCGCCATAGACCGCCTGCATCTGGTCGGGGTCGCAGCTATGTTGAGGGGCACGCTCCGGTGAGCCACCCGCACCGCCCGAGAAATTGAGGTAGGCGATCACGCCGGGAGGATTTGCGGCGGCCGTGGCCACGGTGGTGAAGCCGCCGACCGAGCGACCTTCCAGCACGATACGATGCTTATCCGCCCATGACTGCGCTTGTACCCACTGCAACACCATCAGATTGGTTTGTGCCGTCACCTTGCCCAGCGTCGCAAAGTCCGGGCGACGTGTGCACTGACCATTCTGGTTGAACGACGCCCCCGAATTTTCGCGATCCGGTCCCCCTGTCAACCCGTAGCCGACGCGAATCGGTGCGACGACGGCAAAACCCTTGGCAAGCCAGAATCGCACATGCCCCGGTGAGACCGGTTCGGCGAGTTTGCCCCGTGTCAGCGCATCGCCGGCGCGCCCGTGCTGGAAGATCAGCACGGGGAAAGGCCCGTCACCGGCGGGCTTGTAGACTTCGGTACGCATGGGTACGTCACCGCCGAAGGTGCCGACCCCGGGCATGACGATGAAGGCGATGTCGGGCTTGATCCCGGCCGCAGAGACGTGCGTTGTCGCCTCTGGGTCCTCGCCCGCCGCGAAAGCCATTGACGCAGCGATGAGCGTGGAAACAAACACGGCCACGCACAGACCAAGCGCAGGCAGAGGAGGGCGCCCCTCCGAACGATGTTTCGGGAGACGGTGCATCAGGGTCATGGTCGTCGCGCTATCGAGAGAGGTCACGGAACGATGCTCATCTTACTTCGTGGCGCGCGCTTGAACACCGCGACGGGACCGGGCGACAGGCGCCGATGTCGAGCGTTGTCGATACCGGCCGGACAAAAAGAAAGGCGCCTGAGCGCCTTCGTTGCCTGCCTCATGACCTTGTGCCTCAGCGCTCAGCTCTGAGCGCCGGCCGATTCCTGCGCGCGGCGCAGGCGTTCACGACTATTGGTCAGGTGCGTGCGCATCGCGGCGCGCGCCGCTTCCGGGTCGCGTCGTGCGATGGCGTTGTAAATGTCTTCATGCTCGCGATTCACGCGATTCAGATACGACACCTGATCGTCGTCGGCCAGCGCAGCCGAATTCACGCGCGTGCGCGGGATGATAGTGTTGCCGAGTTGTTCGAGGATGTCATGGAAGTAGCGGTTCCCCGTCGCACTTGCCACTTGCAGGTGGAATGCGACATCGGCGGTCACCGCATTGCCCGTGCGCTCGCGCACGTGCATCTCGAAATCGTCCAACGCCTGACGCATGGCCTTGAGCTGCGCGTCCGTACGACGGTTCGCGGCAAGCCCCGCCGCTTCCGTTTCCAGCGAAATACGCAGCTCCAGAATCGCCATGACGTCGAGCATCGTGAGAATGCTGTTGGTGTCGACTTGCAGGGCGTTCTCGCGCGGCGCTTCCAGCACGAAGGTGCCGATGCCGTGGCGCGTCTCGACCAGTTGCGCCGCTTGCAGCCGCGAAATCGCTTCGCGCACGACCGTGCGGCTCACGCCCAGACTCTCCATGATGGCCGACTCGGTCGGCAACTTGTCGCCCGGGCGGAACGTGCCGGCGCGAATCTGCTCGGACAAGGCACTCACCACCTCCTCCGTGAGGCTGCGAGACTTGCGGCGAGGACGTGCGGGCAACGGGCTGGTCATGGACATGGCGTCGGTGAAAGAGGGGTGACGATAACGACGTAACGACAAAAAGCGCCCCCAGTTTACCTTATCGACCGTCGCATACATACGACAACCGATAAGGATCGACCGCCGATGCCACAACCTCGGAAATACCGGGCACCGACGGCCGACAAGACTTCATTGTGCGACTTCTCGCGACCACTCATGACCGCCCGGACCGGCGCGCGCACGGCGTCGGCCCGGACAGCTTGCTACACACAGGAGCGCATCAGAAATCGACGCGAATCCCGAGCATGCCGACGAACTGCGAACTCGTCGCCGACGGCGTGCTGTTCTGCGAATCGCCGACCACCGGACCCGCATTGATGATGCTCACGCCGTTGGCCGACAGCGACTTGCCGTTGGCGTGCTGCCAGGCTTCGAGCGCATAGAGCGACGTGCGCTTGGAGAGCGAGTAGACCTGGGCCAGCGACACCTGGTGATACGTGGCGGCGTCGGTAATGCCGTTGGCCTTCGATGCCGCGGTGTAGCTGTACGCGCCAGCCAGACGCCACTGCGGCGACACGGTCCACGACGCATGCACGCCCGCCGTGTTGAAGATGGCGCTGTCATGGAACAGCGACGCCGCGCCCGGCTTGTATTGCACGTTGCTGTAGCTTGCCCCCAGCGTCACGCTGCCGAGCGTGTAGATACCGGCCACGGCAATGTGTTGCAGCGAGTCGGCCGTCACGTAGCCCTGGTTGACGGCGGAGGTGCCCGGCACGCCCGTCGATGTGCTGTTCCACGTCGTGCCGCCGCCGATGTTGTTCAGGCGCAGGTAACCTGCCGCCAGCGACAACGGGCCGCCGTCGTAGCGCAGCGCGCCGGAGAACGTGTTGCCTTTGCCCATCGCGCCGGGCTGACCGCCGAAGCCGTATTGCAGGCTTGCCGTCACGCCCCACAGCACGGGCGACGTGTAAGTGACCGAATTGTTGATGCGAATGGTCGTATCGAGGCCGTCGATATCGCCAGGGTGCGCACCGGTCGCGCCCGTCACGTAGGCGACCGGGCCGATGGTGCCGACCATGAGGTAGTACGGCGAGTACTGACGGCCGATCGTGAACGTGCCGGCGCTGTCGTTCTTCAGGCCGACGAACGCCTGACGGTTGAACATCACGCCCGACGAGCTGAACGCGCCGTTGTTGACGTCGAAACCGTTCTCCAGCTGGAAGAGCGCCTTGGTGCCCCCACCGAGGTCTTCCGTGCCGCGCAGACCCCAGCGGCTGCCCGCGAGGTTGCCGTTACGCAGATATGTGTTCGACTTGCCGTTCTGATTGCTGCTGTAAGTCAGCGCGTCGTCGACGATCCCGTACAGCGTCACGTTCGACTGCGCAAATGCCGGCACGGCGCCGGCGGCGACACCGGCCAAAACCAGCCCGGCAAACAGTTTCGAATGTCTCACGACTTCTCCTCTTGTGATGTGTTTTCTTTCTTGGACTTCGCCTATCGGGGTGATGCAGGCTGATGTGTACTGCCGGTCTGTGTCGGCAGTACATGCAGCCGGTGCTGAAGGTGCTGCTGTGGTGTTCGGTGGTGTTTTCTTGTGCGGCGAACGGTGTTCAGAATCGCGGCGCCTTGCCGCTCCAGTCGGGCCGGTATTTGCGCATCTGCACCGCGTCGTTGCGTGTGCGCAGTCCGCAGCGCAGATATTGCTCATGGAGCTTCGCCAACTGGTCCTGATCGATTTCGAGGCCGAGGCCCGGGGCTTTCGTGATGGCGACAGCGCCGTTGCGAATCGCGATCTTGCCGCCGCGCACGACTTCTTCGTCGGCCTCCTGCCACGGGTAGTGGGTGTCGCACGCATATGACAGCCGCGGCACGCTCGCGGCCAGATGCGTCATCGCCATCAGGCTGATGCCGAGGTGCGAGTTGGAGTGCATCGACAGTCCCAGGTCGAAGGTCTCGCACATGCGCGCGAGAAGCTGGGTGTCACGCAGTCCGCCCCAGTAGTGGTGATCCGAGAGGATGATTTGTGCGCCGTTCAGACGCACGTTCTCCCGGAACTGGCGAAGATCGGTGACGACCATGTTCGTGGCAAGCGGCATGCCGGTCGCCTCATGCAACGCCGCCATGCCTTCGAGCGTGGGCGTGGGGTCTTCGTAGTATTCGAGGTCGCCGGCGAGCTCACGTCCCATGGCAATCGCGGTAGCAAGCGACCAGTTGCCGTTCGGGTCGATGCGCAGCGGCTTGTCGGGGAATGCCCGCTTGAGCGCCTTGAGGCATTTCACCTCTTCCGTCGGTTCGAGCACGCCGGCCTTGAGCTTGATGCTGCCAAAGCCGTAGGTATCGATCATGAAGCGCGCCTGCGCGACGAGTTGCTCGGCATTGAGCGTCTCGCCCCAACTGTCGGGGGCATACGGCGAATCGATGTGCTGCGCGTACTTGAAGAACAGATACGCGCTGTACTGCACTTCCTGACGCACCGCGCCGCCGAGCAACTCGACGAGCGGCACGCCCAGATGTCGCGCCTGCAAATCGAGAAACGGCACTTCGAACGCGGAATAGATCTTCTCGGCGTCCTTGCGCGGGTCGGTGCCTGGCGCCAGTTCGTATTCGACACGCTCGCCACCCACTCCCTGACGCACAACGGCCGCAACACGTGCGCGCAGTCCGTTCGTGTCGAAGGGATCCATGCCGATCAGGTGAGGGCGGGCGTTTTCGAGCAGGGCGAGCACCGGCGCGTCGCCGTAAGTCTCGCCCAGTCCGACATGCCCGTTGTCGGTCTCGATCTCGATGATCGAGCGCAGCGCATACGGTTCATGGATACCCGCTGCGTTGAGCAATGGCGGGTCGCGAAATGCAATCGGGGTGATCTTGATGCGCTGAATTTTCACGGCAACTTTTCCTCGGTCCCCACCGCAAACGTGGCGTCGGTGGCGACGTTATCTCCGTCTTCTATCTCGTGGTTCGTGTCACTTTTACGTCATCGTATGACTGGCCGTAATTTAGGTGACGCGCCGGACGTCCCTCCATCGGTGAAATCCCTGAGAAAATGCTCGGATTCCTGATGAGACTGCCTTGTTGAGCCAGATGAAACAAGGATTTCTCGATTTCCTAGGGAAACCTCTGAGGCAATTTGGCATGTCTCCTAATTGCAAAATCGAAAACTCAGTCATATGATGACTTACGAGAAATCTAACCAAAGGAGACAGCATGACCTTCAGTCGCAGGGGATTCTGGCAGCGCACACTTGGCGCCGTGGCATGTGCCGCAGTACTGGGAAGCATCGCAAGCACCGCAACCGCTGCGCCGGTCGCGCTGAACGTTGTCGACGTCGCGGGCAATCTGGCGCTCACGCAAAAGGGCTTCGAGGCTTTCCGCGACAAGTACCCGGATCTGGTTTCCAAGATCACCTTCACCAATGCCCCCGCGCCGCAACTGCCGGGCAAGATCAAGGCCATGCAGGCCGCGGGGCGTTCCGACATCGATATCGTGCTGACCGGCACCGACGCGCTTGCCGCCGGTATCCAGCAAAACCTCTGGCAACGTCTGCTGCCCGACTACAGCGCGAAGCTGCCGGGTGTGCTGGACAAGTACGCACCCAATGTGCGCGCAATGCAGGAGCTCTCGAAAGGGTATGGTCTGACGGTGACGTTCATGCCGGCCGGCCCGCTCGTCGAATACAACCCGGCGAAGGTCGCGAATGCGCCGAAGACGCCCGCCGAGTTGCTCGCGTGGTGCAAGGCGAATCCGGGCAAGCTGATTTACGCGCGTCCGGCCAATTCCGGTCCGGGCCGCACCTTCCTGATGGGCCTGCCGTATCTGCTCGGCGACAAGGACCCGCATGACCCGATCAAGGGCTGGGACAAGACGTGGGCGTTCCTCAAGGAACTCGACACGTGCATTCCTTACTATCCGGGCGGCACCTCGGCCGTGATGAAGGAACTGGGCGAGGGCAGTCGCGACATGACGGTCACCGTTACGGGCTGGGACATCAACCCACGCGCGCTGGGCATCGTGCCCGCGAGCTTCAAGGTGCAGTCGTTCGACAAGTTCACCTGGGTCAACGATGCGCACTACATGGTCGTGCCGAAGGGCGTCTCGAAAGAGAAGATGGAAGTGATCATCAAGCTGATCAACTTCATGCTTGAGCCTGCACAACAGGCGCTCACTTACGACGACGGCTATTTCTATCCGGGCCCGGCGGTCAAGGACGTACCGCTGTCTGCCGCACCTGCGAAGAGCCAGGAAACCATCGCGAAGTATGGCCGTCCGGAATACGCGAAGCTGATCGCCGACTTCCCGCACGCGGTGCCGCTCGACGCGACGGCGATGGTGGCTGCGTTCCAGAAGTGGGATGCCGAGATCGGTTCGCAGAAGTCGAAATAAGGGTTTCGTCATGAAGCACAACTTTCAGCAATTGCGCCTCGACAACGTGGCGCGCAGCTTCACCAACGCCGAGGGGCAGTCGGTGGCCGCTCTGAACGGCCTCGATCTGAGCATCGAGCGCGGCGAGTTCATCGCACTGCTGGGGCCGTCCGGTTGCGGCAAGTCGACCGCGCTCAACTGTATTGCCGGACTCACGCCGCTCACCGGCGGCGCGATCTGGCTGGACGACGAGCGAATCGACGTGCTGCCCAGTGAGAAGCGCGGATTCGGCATGGTGTTCCAGAACTACGCCTTGTTCCCGCACATGAGCGTGCTCGATAACGTGGGCTTCGGCCTGCGCATGCGCGGCGTGTCGCGCGCCGAGATCGAGAAGCGTGCGCGCGAGGCGCTGCAACTCGTGCAACTCGTCGGTCATGAGCGCAAGCTGCCCGGGCAGTTGTCGGGCGGACAGCAACAGCGTGTGGCGATTGCGCGCGCCATCGTGATCGAGCCGCCGGTGGTGCTCATGGACGAACCGCTGTCGAACCTCGATGCGAAGTTGCGTATCGAGATGCGCGCCGAGATTCGTCGCATTCACGGCAAGCTCGATCGCGCCACGATTTACGTCACGCACGATCAGGACGAAGCGCTGTCGATGGCCGACCGCATCGTCGTGATGAAAGAGGGCGTCGTGCAGCAGATCGGTGCGCCGCGCGAGGTGTACGGACGCCCGCGTAATCTGCACGTGGCGCGTTTCATGGGCTATCGCAACGTGCTCGACGTGTCGATCACGTCGGCGCAGGGCGAACGCGCAAGGGTGTCGTGCGGCGGTGCATCGTTCGACGGCGTGCTCATGGAGCCGCCTGCGACCGGCGGCAAGGTCGAAGGTCAGGTGAGCGTGGCGATTCGTCCCGACGACTTCGAACGTGCGCCGGCCGCGAACGACAACGCATTCGAAGTGGTCGTCGAGACGGTGGAATACGGCGGCCGCGATTCGTTGCTGAAGGTAGCCTCACCGTTCGGCCCGCTCTACGCGCGCTTGCCGGGCGACTATGCCGTGGGTGAGCGCGTGCCGCTGCGCGTGCCCGCCGAGCGCACGCTCGTCTACGCAGGGGAACGCGCATGAGCGCCACCGCTTCTGCTTCCGCACCCGTCTCGATGACGCCGGCGCCGCGCGCCGACGGACGCGGCTGGCTCGTCGCGCCTGCGCTCGTGTGTCTGGTCGCGATGTTCGTCTATCCGTTCGCGTATGGCCTGTTCCTGTCTTTCCAGCCGATGGAGGGCGGCGGTGTCTTCGCGAACTACCTCAAGTTCTTCAGCGAGCCGACGCTGTGGCCGACGGTGATCATCACCCTGAAGCTCGCCGTGCCCGCAACGCTGATCAACGTGGGGGCGTCGATTCCGGCGGCTTTCGCGCTGCGCAAGAGCACGCGTGCGTCGAAGTTCGTGACGATGCTGCTCGTGATTCCCGTCACGCTCGGCACGGTGCTGATCGCCGACGGCATGCTGACCTACTACGGTCCGAACGGCTGGTTCCCGCAGGCCCTGCACGCACTGGGCCTGTACCACGACGAAGTGCGCCTGACGCACAACTTCTGGGGCGTGCTGATCTCACTGGTGATCTCGGGCTTCCCGTTCGCGTTTCTCCTGATCCTGTCGTACGTGACCGGTATCGATCCGACGCTCGCACGCGCTGCGGGCACGCTCGGCGCCGGGCCGTGGCAGCAATTCCGTCTGATCTATCTGCCGCTGCTGGTGCCGGGGCTGACGATGGCGGCGTGTCTGTCGTTCGTGCAGGCGTTTTCGGTGTTTCCCTCGGCGGTGCTGCTCGGGGTGCCTGCGGGCGCTACCCGTGTGGTGTCGATTGCGGCGTACGAAGCGGCCTTCGAGAGCTACGACTATTCGCTCGCATCGTGCGTGGCCATTGTGATGGGATTCGTTCAGTTGCTGATCGTGGCAGGCATGCTCGGCGCGCGCCGGGCGTTCTATAGCGGTCCGACCACGGGAGGGAAGGGATGAATCGGGCAAACAAGAATCCGGCCACATTGCCGACATCGGCGCCAGCCGCAGCGATGGCCGCGCATAACGGAGATTTCATGGCAACACAGGCGTCGCAACGTCAGTCGGCGGCGGCACCCGAAGCACGACGGAAAATGCGTCGCGAAGGCCCCGGGTCTCGCCTGTGGCGCGTGCTGGTGTGGGGCGCGATGATCTTCTTCCTCGTGAACGTGGCGTTGATGATCGCCACCGTCACGATGAATTCGTTCGCCACCCGATGGTTCGGCACACCGCTGCCAGAGGGCTTCACGCTGCATTGGTATGCGCAGGCGTGGCGCGACTTTCAGCTCGCCGACGTGCTGTGGGTGACTGTCGAGGTCGTGGGAGCTGTCGTGCTGCTGTCGATTGCGCTCGGGGTGCCCGCCGCCTATGCGCTGGCGCGAGCGCAGTTCCCCGGCAAGAAGCTGGCCATGCTGGTGTTCCTGCTGCCGTTGATGGTGCCGCCGGTGACGTACGGCATTCCGATGGCGACCGTGCTCTACAAGGTCGGGCTGGGCGGCACGCTCACGGGCGTGATTCTCGCGAACCTCGTGCCGTCGCTGCCCTTCGTGATTCTGGTGATGACGCCGTTCATCGAGCAGATCGACCCGAATCTCGAATCGGCCGCGCGCATCTTCGGGGCCAACACGTTCAAGTATTTCCGTCACGTGTTGCTGCCGTTGCTGGTGCCGGGCATTCTCGCGGCGGGGCTGCTCGTGCTGGTGCGCACGATCGGCATGTTCGAACTGACGTTCTTCACCGCGGGACCGGACACGCAGACGCTGGTGGTCGCGTTGTATTACGCCGTGTTCTCGACCGGGGTGCGGGCGCCACAGTCCATCGACGCGATGGCCATGATCTACATGGCGATCACGCTGCTGTGGGTGCTCATCGCCCTCCAGTTCGTGAGCCCGACGCAGTTGGTCAGCCGCGTGAAAGAGGCGCCGAAAGGGGACTAGCCGGCGCGAGTAGTCGGCCTTGGACAAGCGGATCGCAAGTGGACCGCGAGTGGACCGCAAGTCGACGTAATGAAGCACATGGCTGGCGCCGGAGGGAACGGCGCCAGCGTCGTTTTTGTGCGCGCCACGCAAGTGACAGGGACGTGACCGGAACGCGGCAGGAAAGCCGTAGGGGTCGGGCGTGCTGCGCCGCAGCACAAAATTTCGATGATTGGGTGTGGAATAAGGTGTCGGCGCCAGACGTTCAGAGAGTGTCGACAACGACATTTCACTCAGGAGCCCAAGTCATGAAACAACATCAATCGATGTCCGCAGTGCTCATCAGTCTCGCGGCTGCCGCCGGGTTGTTCTCCGCGGCCGCAGCCCACGCGGAAGTGCCGCTCAAGACCGCCGATGGCGTGCTGGTCGACGCGCAGGGCCGTACCGTCTACACGTTCGACAACGACGTGGCCAACAGCGGCAAGAGCGCCTGCAACGACCAGTGTGCCGCCGCCTGGCCGCCGGTCATGGCCGACGCCGGCGCCAAGGCCGAAGGCAACTACTCCATCGTGACGCGCAACGACGGCATGAAGCAGTGGGCCTACAAGGGCAAGCCGCTGTACCTGTTCGTCAAGGATGCCGCCGCCGGCGACAAGAAGGGCGACGGTGTCAAGGACGTGTGGCACGTCGTCAAACCCTGAGCGCGCGTGAACGGTGCAATGGAATCGTCCTGACGGGACGGCGCGACCAAAGTCGCGCCGGCTCAGTATAATTTCGCGGCAAGCGCCGGCGGCAGTCGTCGGCGATGCTTCGGAATGGTTTGCCGCCAGGCAGCCTCCGCCAGGAAATTCGCCGATGATCGGTCAGGACGGTCAGGACTTAACCAGCTTGCTCCCGGGCTTGCTACCGCGCCTTTGGGCGTTCGCGTTGCGCGTGGCAGGCGATCGCCATGACGCCGAGGATCTCGTGCAGCGCGCCTGTGTGCATGCGCTGGAGCGAGTGCATCAGTGGCAGCCGGGGACGTCGGCCCTGAGCTGGATGTTCAGCATCGTGCATACGACGTGGATCAACGAGATCCGCGCGCGTCGCGTGCGCTCGCGCGGAAGTCTCGCGTGGGACGAGGCGGACATCGAGGCGGTGCCGGATCTTCAGGCGTCCTCGCCCGAAGACCTCGCCAGCTATCGCCAGGTTTTCGGCGCCGTCGACCGTCTGCCCGAGGCGCAACGGCTCGTGCTGCTGCTGGTGGCCGTGGAAGGAATGAGTTATCAGGAGGCTGCCGACGTGCTCGACGTGCCGATCGGTACGGTGATGAGCCGCCTGTCGCGCGCGCGCCGAACCGTCGGCGACCAGTTTCGGAACCCGCAGGCGCAACCCCGCCTCGCAGACCGCCCGGCGCGCGAGCATCGGGCCGGTCCCGCCGTTGGCGCACGTGAGGAGGACGCGTGATGAACGAAGACGATATCCGCCTGCTCGCCTACGTCGACGGCACGCTCCCCGCTGCGCAGCGTGCGGAAGTGGAAGCGGCCATCGCCGCGTCGCCCGAGCTGGCCGATGTGCTCGAGTCGTTGCGGGCCTCACGTCTGCCGTATCGCGAGACGTTTGCCGCACAAGTCCTCCCGCCGGTGCCGGAACGTCTGACGGCGAGTCTCGACGCGCTGCTGCGCGCGCACGCGCAGCGTGAGGTGTCGCAGGTGCCGCCGATGCCACCAATGCCAGTGATGCAGGACGCGCCTGAGCCGGTCGCAGTCAAACCCGCGGACGCCGCCATGCCCGTTCGCGTGGGCGAGCCGCACAAGGCGCTGGCCGCCAACGACGCCCCGGCGGGCGCTCGTGTGCGGCCGTGGTGGCTCGCGGCGGCTTTCGCGGCCGGTGTGGCGGCCACGGCCGTGACCTTGCCGTTGCTCTCGGGCGTGCTGAACCGGTCCGCCGGCGGCTTCATGAGCGCTTCGGTGCCCGCCGGGCAGGCACCGGCCCGGACATGGGTGCGTGCGGCTGCCGAGTATCAGCAGCTGTACGCACGAGACACGGTTGCCTCGATTCACGTGGACGACAGCGACACCGAGCGCACCGTCAGCGATATTCGCCAGAACGACAAGCTCGACATCAGCGTGCCGGATTTGCGCGCACAGGGGCTTACCTTCAAGCGGGTGCAGCGTCTGCGCTGGAAGGACCGCACGTTGGTGCAGATGGTGTATCTCCCGGCGAAGGGCGATCCTGTGGCGCTGTGCGTGGTGCACGATGCGCGCCCCGATCAGGGGATTGCCGAACAGCAGGTCGACACCATGGGCGTGGTGACGTGGCGTAAGGGCGAGATCGGCTATGCGCTCATCGGCGCACCCGGCTCGACCGACCTCAAGGCGGTCGCGAGAGTGCTCGCGGCAGGGACTGTCACGCCGCTGTACAGCATGTCGGTGAAAACGGAGATTGCGCCGCTTTATGGCGCTTCATGAACGTGCTAAGCGTGCTTCATGAGCGTGCTTCATGAGCGGACTTCATAGGCACGCCGCATGACTGCGGTTCCTTCGCCACCGTTGCGTATCGAAAACGAACGCCCTCGAGATCGAGGGCGTTCGTCATTGCGTCAGGCGTGCCGCGCGGCGTTCGCTATCGCAGGGCAGGTCGAAACGGTTGACGTAGCCCTTATCGCTGAACGAGCGCGCCGTCGCGAAGCCGCCACAGGCCAAGCGGATTGCCTTCTTGCAACGCTTCGGGCAGAAGCGCATCGGGCAGGTCCTGGTAGCAAACCGGGCGTAGGAAGCGATCGATGGCCGATGCACCGACCGACGTGAACATGGCGTTCGACGTGGCGGGGAACGGACCCCCATGCACCATGGCGTGACACACCTCGACGCCGGTCGGGAACCCATTGGCGAGAATGCGGCCCGCACGCCGTTCGAGACTCGGCAGCAAACGACGCGCCGGTGCCGTGTCGCCGGCGTCCAGTTGCAGTGTTGCCGTGAGTTGGCCTTCCAGACGTTCGGTGATGGCGATCATCTCGTCGACCGTATCGCACGCGATCACGACCGATGCCGGACCGAACATCTCGTCATGCAGCGCCGGTGTCGCGAGGAACTGCGCCGCCGTCGTACGGAACAATGCCGCCTGCCCCTGGCACGCACCCCCCGACTGACCGCGCGCAACGAGGGTTACGTTCGCTTCGTCGCTCAGGCGCGCGACACCGCGTTCGTACGCCTGCTGGATGCCGGGTGTGAGCATGGTGCCTGCGGACTTCGCCGCGAGTGCCTCGGCAGCGCTGTTACAGAAGCGTTCGAGGGCGTCGCCCGCGATACCCAGTACCAAGCCGGGATTCGTGCAGAACTGACCGACGCCCATGGTCAGCGATTCGACGAAACCTCTCGCGATGGCGTCGCCGCGCGCGGCCAGCGCCTCGGGCAGCAGATACACCGGGTTGATACTGCTCATCTCGGCATAGACGGGAATCGGCACGGCGCGCGACTGTGCAATGCGTTGCAGTGCAAGGCCGCCAGTGCGGGAACCGGTGAAGCCGACCGCAGCGATCGCGGGATGCGCCACCAGTGCCTCCCCCACGGCACGCTCGCCGACGAGCAGCGAGAACACGCCTTCGGGCAGACCGAGTTTCTGCACCGCCGAGCGAACGGCGCGAGCGACCAACTCCGACGTGCCGAGGTGCGCCGAGTGGGCCTTGACGATCACCGGACAGCCTGCCGCGAATGCCGAGGCAGTGTCGCCGCCTGCCACCGAAAATGCCAGCGGGAAGTTGCTTGCGCCGAACACGGCCACGGGACCGAGGCCGATCTTCGCCAGACGCAGGTCGCTGCGCGGCATCGGTTCGCGTGCCGGTTGCGCCGGGTCGATGGTGGCGTCGAGGAAATGACCGTCGCGCACCACACGGGCGAACATCCGCAACTGGCCGACGGTGCGCCCGCGCTCGCCTTGCAGGCGGGCTACGGGCAGGCCCGTCTCCGCGTGCGCCCGTTCGATGAGCGCGTCGCCGAGATCGAGAATCGCCTGAGCGACGGCTTCCAGAAATTCGGCGCGTCTGGCGAGCGGCAGCGAACGGAACGCATCGAAAGCATCGCGCGCCAGCTCGCACGCCCGAGCCACGTCCTGCACGGTCCCCGCGCCGAACGGCGGCGTCAGACGCTCGCCGCGCGACGGGTCAAACGCTTCGAGTGTGCCCGCGCTGCCGCGCACGTCGGCGCGGCCGATCAACATCTCACCGGTAATCTGCATGGGGGCTCCTCAGCCTTCGACTGTCTTGATGAGGGCATCGAGCGCGGCGAGTTCGTCCGGCAGCAGGTCGGTCAGCGGCGCGCGCACCGGACCGGCGTCGTGGCCGACCAGCTTCGCACCGGCCTTGACGATGCTCACGGCGTATCCGGCGCGGCGGTTGCGGATTTCGAGATATGGCAGGAAGAACGTGTCGAGCAGATGCCCCATCGTCTCCTGATCGTTATTGCATACCGCGTGATAGAACTTCATGGCCGTTTTCGGAATGAAGTTGAACACGGCTGACGAATACACCGGCACGCCCAGCGCGCGATAAGCCGCGGCGTAGACTTCAGCCGTTGGCAAACCGCCCAGATACGAGAAGCGATCGCCCATACGGCGGCGAATCTGCACCATGCGCTCGATGTCGCCCACGCCGTCCTTGAAGCCGATCAGGTTGGGGCATTTTTCCGCAAGACGCTCCAACTGGTCGGCGCCGAGCTTCGAATTCGCGCGGTTGTACACGATCACGCCGATGTTGACGGCCTTGCAGACCTGTTCGACGTGCGCGGCAATGCCGTCGAGGCTGGCTTCGGTCAGGTAGTGGGGCATGAGTAGCACGCCCTTGGCGCCGAGCCGCTCGGCTTCGCGCGCATAGTCGATGGCCAGACGGGTCGGGCCGCCAGCGCCGGCCAGGATCGGTACCTTGCCGGCGCACGTGTCGACGGCCGTCTTGATCACGGCGCTGTAGTCCTGAGGCGTGAGCGAGAAGAACTCGCCGGTGCCGCCCGCCGCGAAGAGCGCCGTTGCGCCGAACGGGGCGAGCCACTCGAGACGCGCGGCATAGCTGCGCGCGTTGAAGTCGCCGTTTGCGTCGAAGTCGGTCACGGGGAAAGACAACAAGCCGTCCGAGACGATTTGCTTGAGTTCCTGAGGTGCAGTCATTTCAAGAGTTCCTGTCGGCTGTGGGGCCGGATTCGATGAATAAAGAGGCGCTCAACCAGCGCTCGGCGCTGAGTTATATGTCATCGTATAACATGTGTTGAGGTCGAACAAGAGGCTGGCCGCGCGAAAGGCAGTGGGATAAACCCGCAAAAGCGCTGGTAAGATACGTTAAAAGGTTCGGGAAGGGTTTTTCCTGATTCCTTTGAAGGCCTGGCAGGCCGCGCAGAATGACGCGTCTAGATGTATGATGACGCATAAGTGACGGGTGGTTGAGCGTACATCAACGACGGCCGTTGGAATTTGTGCTGTGTCGGATCGGCACGACAGCCCGCAGGCATCGGCGAATGCATACGGCGTCTTCGATCGCACGGCGAGATCAGGGGGAGGGAGCGAGCAAGATGGCAACGACGAAAGACATGGGGGATGTGGCGAAAGACGCGAAGGATGCGAAGAATGCGCCGCGCTACATCAGGATGCAGCCGCAGGACAACGTCGCCATCGTGGTCAACGACGGTGGCTTGCCTGCGGGCAGCCGCTTTGCCGACGGGCTCACGCTCGTCGACGCCGTGCCGCAAGGCCACAAGGTCGCTCTGACGGATCTGGCCGAAGGGGCGGCTGTCATTCGCTACGGCGTGGTGATCGGCTATGCGGCGCAGCCGTTACCGGCCGGAAGCTGGGTCAACGAGCGCAACCTGGCCATGCCGGGTGCACCGTCGCTCGATCATCTGCCGATCAGCACGCGGGTGCCCACTGACCTGCCGCCGCTCGATGGCTTTACGTTTCAGGGGTATCGCAATGCGGACGGCTCCGTCGGCACGCGCAATATTCTGGCGATTACCACGACGGTTCAATGCGTGGCGGGCGTGGTCGAGTTCGCCGTCAAGCGGATCAAGGAGACGTTGCTGGCGCAGTACCCCAATGTCGACGACGTCGTCGCACTTGAGCATACGTACGGCTGCGGTGTGGCCATCGACGCCCCCGACGCCATCGTGCCTATCCGCACGCTGCGTAACATCGCCACGAATCCCAACTTCGGCGGCGAGGTCATGGTGGTGAGTCTCGGATGCGAGAAGTTGCAGCCCGAGCGTCTGCTGCCGGCTGGCAGCATTCCCATCGGCAGCGCCGGGCCGGACGGCAAGCCCGATACCGTCTGCTTGCAGGACGAAGGGCACGTCGGATTTCTGTCGATGATCGATTCGATTCTGACGACGGCGCGCACGCATCTCGAACGATTGAATGCACGAAAGCGCGAGACGGTGCCTGCGTCCGAGCTGATCGTGGGTGTGCAGTGCGGCGGCAGCGATGCCTTCTCCGGTGTCACGGCCAATCCCGCCGTGGGATTCGCAACGGACTTGCTCGTGCGTGCAGGCGCGACCGTGCTGTTCTCCGAAGTCACCGAGGTGCGCGACGGCATCGATCAGCTCACCTCACGCGCGGCCACGCCGGAAGTGGCCGAAGCGATGATTCGCGAAATGGCCTGGTACGACGCCTATCTGGAGCGCGGTCGCGTCGATCGCAGCGCCAACACGACGCCCGGCAACAAGCGCGGCGGCCTGTCGAACATCGTCGAGAAAGCCATGGGGTCGATCGTGAAGTCGGGAAGCGGCCCGATTCACGGCGTGGTCTCGCCCGGCGCGAAACTGGATCGGGCGCGCCAGCGCGGACTGATCTACGCGGCGACACCGGCCAGCGATTTCATCTGCGGCACGTTGCAGTTGGCGGCCGGGATCAACCTGCATGTGTTCACCACGGGGCGCGGCACGCCTTACGGCCTCGCGGAAGTCCCCGTGATCAAGGTGGCGACACGCTCGGATCTGGCGCGCCGGTGGCACGATCTGATGGATGTGGATGCGGGACGTATCGCGACGGGAGAGGCCACCATCGAGGACGTGGGCTGGCAGTTGTTCCACCTCATGCTCGCCGTCGCGAGCGGGGAAAAGACATGGGCCGAGCGTTGGGGGCTGCACAACGCGCTCACGCTGTTCAACCCGGCGCCGGTGACCTGACGGCCCGATGGATTCGGTAGGTCCGGTAGTTCGAGAGCCCGGTAGCCTCACTACGCCGGATTGTCGGCCATGCCTGTCACGCGAGGGATGGCCGACCCGTCGCATTGCCTAGAGTTCGGCTTGCGTTTGCGCGAGTCCGAATTCGAGCATGGCGGGGACAAAGCAATGATTGAGCGTATCGCGGCGCGACAGCTTCGTCAGCACGTAGCGACGAAACGGCGTGAGGGTGCCCCAGTCGAGAACGTCCGGCGGCAGCAAATCGGCCAGTTCACACTGCCTGAGCAGGCCCGGCGGCAGCGCATTCACGTCCTGCCAAGCCGTGGATGCCGCGTCGACACTGCGCTCGACGTCCTGCCCCAGGTGCGTGCGTGCGATTTCTTCGAGACGCGCGGCGAAGTCCTCATCTCCCGGCACACACGACGCAAGCGTCTCACGCGCCTCTTGCGGCAGGCGCTGCCAGTCCGCCAATGACAGATGCTGGCCGTTGCGATCCAGATTGAAGCGAATGGCCATCGTGATGTACTTCAGGTTTTCGCAGGCTTCGATCTCGAAAACAAAGATCGGCAGACGCTGGTAAAGGTGCATGGCTGTCACTCCTTGTGTGGCGACCTATAGCGATGTGTGGCGTGCGATCGATTGTACTCGTGCGATGCCGGTTCCCGCGCATGCCAAGCTGCGGCATGTCGACGCGACGCCGTCGTGTCGGCGGGGCGCACGTCACCTTTGCTGGCATTGGCTGTGTGTCTTTTCAAAATCGCCGTTCGTTCTTGGGAAATTTCTCAAAATTCACGTGAATATCGCTTGGGAAAACGTCCTATTTTCGCGGCGTATGGCGGCGCGGAAAGGCCGACGGCTCGCCCCTGAGCGGGAATTTCGGACGGTTCACATTCAATCTCATGTGAAAAGTCCTAGAGTTTCGTCCTCTTCCGCAGGCTGCCGGGATTTCCTAAGGTAGTCGTTCCGCCCCGCCGGTAGCGCTGCCGTCTTCCACGTCTTCTGCACTCGATGCATGGCTCGTCTTCGCGCGCCGACGGTTGTCCTACCGGGCGGCAGCGCCACCCGAGTCATTGCCCAGCCTATCCACCGCTGACAGGAGCCGACATGCCGTCTCATTCGTCCAACGCGCCGTCCATGCCTTTTCCTTTTCTTCCCGTCGTGATCGAATCTCCGACATCACCCCAATCCTCACGATCGTCGAGGGGGACGCCCCCTAGTGGTCCGGCGTCATCCTCGGTGACGCCGGACATCGGGCAGACGTCGAGCCGGTCCGGGGACGGGCGCGCAAAGGCGCGTGCCGGTCGGCGCGGCGCAGTGAGCGAGGCGGCCCAACCGCCGGGGATGGATGCGCAGGCAGGCGTCGCGCTGCGTGCCGAGGTGGTGCGTCGTGTGTCGCCTGACGGTCTGACCGTGCTTGGCGGCATCGTCCGATGAGCGCGACATCAGTGGTGTCCTCGGAGTCCTCAGTGTCCGCAGCGTTCGCGACGAGCGGCGCCCCCAATGCGGCAACGCACGCTGCGCCGCCCTCGTCTTCCTCGTCGTTGCATGAGGCGTCCGGAAACGCGGTCTGGGTGATGGCGTCCCCGCATGCGCAATGGACCTGTGCGGCGGACGCCGTGACGGTGTCGTCGCACGAAGTATCTTGCACGTTGCACGGTGCGCCTGCCGACACCCGCGTGTGGCTCGAACGCCTGCGGCAAGGCATGCTGCTCGCGCAAGCACCGGTGCCCGGTACATGGCTGGCGACGCTCGTCGACGAGGCGCTGGTGCATGTGCTGCCGGCGACCCGGTACGACGTCGTGCCCGCGTTCGGCCGTATTTGCGACGACTGGGTGCGGGGTATCTTCGCGGCGCCGTTCTGGGCGCGTTTTCTCGCCGGCGAATCCAGCGACATCCAGGTGCTGGCATTTCTCGCGCAGCTTTACCATCGCGCGGCGGGCGCGGATGTGCACAATCGCATCGCCGTCGAGCGTTGCACCGATGCCGCCCTGCGGCCCCTGTTGCTGCGTCAGTATCGCGAGCAACGCGGGCAATCGACGATGCTCGCTGCGGGGCTGTTGCGGTGTGGACCCGCGGCGCGCACGTTTCTCGACAGCGGCGCGTTCGATGCGACGCACGCCCTCATCGACTTCATCATCGGCGCGGCGAGCGACATGCCCGCCTACGTGGGCTGTTGCGCGCTGTGTCAGGCGCCGGCGGCGGTGCGCGCGGCGAGCGAGATCGAGGCGCAGTTCGACGCGCTCGCGCAGCGCTATCCGTCCGCGGCAGATGGCTTTGCGGCCGTATGTGCGCATGCGCGGCACGATGCGAGTGTTTGCGGCGGCACGGCGTTGCTGTCGCAGTGGGTGGAGGACGCGGGAGAGCCGGACGTGTCGTCGCGGTTGCGCATGCTGCGCGGGGCCTACGGTGTCGCAGCAGCCTATCGTGTGATGTTCGACGCGTTGTACCGGCTGGACGAGGCGCTCTGACTCAAGCGCTCTGACCCAAGCGCTCTGACTCAAGCGCTCCGACTCAAGCGTTCTGAAGCTGGCGCCGCCATGCGCTGAACGGCGCGGCGTCGGGACCACGCGGCGGGGCACGCGCGCGTACGCGTCATGCCTTCTTTATGCTGGCCCGATGCCCCCGAATGGGGCATGTCACTCGTATAATGGCGTCCCAACGGCGGGGGCGGTTGCGGCTTCGCGCCGTCCGCCCCCTGACCATGACAACCCAACTCGCCTACCTCGCCGCGCTCGGTGCCGCCCTTTGCTGGGCCTGCAGCGGCATGATCGCCATCACGCCTGTCCGCCAGGCCGGTTCGTTCCCCTTCAACTACGCTCGGATGTTGCTGGTCTTCGCGATGTTGCTGTTCGCACTTGCTGTTCTGCGCGGCTGGCCGTCGTTTTCGCTCGAACAGTGGCTGCGACTGACGGCATCCGGGTTGATCGGCATTCTCGTGGGCGACACGATTCTCTACACGTCGCTCGGCCGTCTCGGGCCACGACGCAACTCCATCGTTTTTGCCACCAATGCGCCGATGACGGCCGTGCTTGGGTATGTCTGGCTTGGGGAGGCCCTGGGATGGCCCGCAGTCATCGGCGTTGCGCTGGTCACCGCAGGCGTGGCGCTGGCGATTGCGTTCGGCGGGCGTCGTGAAGACGCCCACCACTGGGAGTCGGTGTGTGGCGACGTGCGCGTGGGCGTTGCCATCGGACTGACGGCGGCGCTATGTCACTCGGTCGGCACGCTGATCGCCAAGCCGGTCATGGCGGCAGGCGTGGACCCGGTTGGTGCGTCGGCGGTGCGGGTGGGGGTGTCGGCGCTCGGACTGACGATCATTGCCGCGCGGCGCGGGCGTGCCGTCTTTTCCGCCTTCACGCCGGGAACGCTCGCGCTGACGGCCGTCTCCGGCCTGGTGGGCGTGGCGCTCGGCATGACGCTGCTGCTCTATGGGATGGGGCATGGCAACACCGGGGTCATCGCGACGCTCTCGGCCACCACGCCCGTGATGGTATTACCGCTACTGTGGATCCGCACCCGCCAGCGACCGGCGGCCGGGGCGTGGCTGGGGGCGTTGGTCGCGAGCGCCGGTGTGGCGCTGATCTTCAATCGGTGAGCCTAGCGCGCGACGGGCGTTTGCAGCGGTTCGGCGCTCTGATGCGTGGCTTCGGTCGCGAGGGTCGGCACCTGGACTTCGGGTGCGGGTGCGGGGCGCGTCACGCTCGGCGTGAGCAGACGTCGCAACCATGCGGCGAATCGCTCGAAGAGTCCCGGGTCGTCGTTGAACAGTTCGGGGCGCAGCACGCCCAGATACTCCAGAATCTGCTCGGCTTCCTGAGCGCCGACCGAGCCGTAGATTACCGCCAGATCGAGCAGGGCGCGTAATTCGCCGAGTTTTTCCCGCGCTTGCAGCGAGCGAGCGCTCTCCACGGCGCGCTTCGCCTCGAACACACGTTCGCGAAGCACCGAAGCGGTGCGCCACGCCGGTGTCTGCAAGGTCGCCTCCAGCGTGCGCAGATCCTGCGCCGACGTCACGATCTGCCCGGCGAGCGACTCCACGATGCGTTCCTCGCCCTTGGCCTCGCGCACGATGCCTTCCGCCCACCGGCTGGCCTGACGCGACATGTCTTCGCGTGACCATTCCGGACGCGAGACGAAATAGAACCCGTGCTGACGCGCCTGATTCAGGATGATCGAGACGACATCCGGAAACTGCTTGTCGAACGTGCGCTTGGCCCACGCGTAGTGGCCGCCCGCGAGCAACTGGGCGACCGCAGCCTCGGTGAGCGGCACCGTGCTGTCGAGCAGACGGGCGCGAAGGAAGTCGTCGAAGGGCGGCGGGGTGAAATGACGGTCGACGGCGGAGGAGATGCGCACGAAGGCGTCGAAATCCTTCTGCAGATCGGCCAGCGCGGAATCGGAAAGGGTGAGGGCGATGCGGCTCATCGGGGCGGTCCCCCGATCAACGACGTGACGAGAGCACGGACGCGCACGCGCGACGCGAACCAGGTCGCGTCGGTCGGCGTGGCGTCCGAACGAGTGCATCGAACCACGGGCGCCGGCGCCCAGGCCCGTGCCACGTGCATCCCCATTGCGCGTGAAGTCATGTGCCGCGATACGTATAAACGGTGCGCTACGGTCGTGGCCGGGCGCTGTGAGATGGTCTGCGCCGCACGGAATTCGGGATTCGCGTTGCGGGCAGCATGAGTCTGCATGCGTCAACGGCAAAATGTCGTAAAAACTTTAGCGTTCGCGACGCATTTTTCTTTCAATGCCTTGTCGGTGGGGATGTCGTCGTCGGACAAGCGCAAACGTCACGAGGATGGCGCCGGGCACCCGATGGCATCCTCGTTAGGGTCTTTGTCAGGGTCTTTGTCAGGTCGGACGGCTCGGCAGACGGCCCCGGGAGGGGGAACGCCCTGCCGGCGCGATCATTCGCCAGCGGGGCGCAGAAGATAGACGGCGAAACGCGCGCGGGCGTCCAGCCATACGCGTTCGATATCCCAGCCGGCCGAGTGCGCCAGCGCGCGGAATTCGGCCTGCCCGTATTTGTAGGAGTTCTCGGTATGGATCGATTCACCGGCGGTAAATGCGAAGCGTCGACCGAGCACCGTGGCGGTAAAGGGCCGCTGTGCGACCAGATGCATCTCGATGCGGCTGGCAGCCGCGTTGAAGCGGGCTTCGTGGCGGAAGGCGTCCAGCGGCAGATCGCCGTCGAGTTCACGATTGATGCGCACGAGCACGTTCAGATCGAACTGCGCGGTTACACCGCGCGCGTCGTCGTACGCGGGTAGCAGCACGGCGGGGTCCTTGCAGGCGTCGACGCCGACCACCATACGGCGGCGCGGGCCGAGCATCTTCCCCACGTGGGCGAGAAACGCGGCGGCTTGCGCGGGCGCAAAGTTGCCGATCGTCGAGCCGGGGAAAAAGCCCAGCCGCGGGCCCTGCGTGTTCTGCAACTGCGGCGGCAGATGGAAGGGGCGGGTGAAGTCGGCGCGTACCGGCAGCATGGGAATGCCGGGGCAGCGACGCGCAAGCGTGGCAACGGCATCGTCGAGAAAGTCGTCTGCGATGTCGACGGGCACGTAGGCGCGCGGTGTGACCAGCGCATCGAGCAGCAGGGGCGTCTTGCGGCTCGATCCACTCCCGAACTCCACGACCACGGCGTCGGGGCCGATGACGTCGGCGATTGCCGCCGCACATTCGCCTAGCAGGGCCGTCTCGGTGCGTGTCTGGTAGTACTCGTCCAGGCCCGTGATGTCTTCGAAGAGTTCGCTGCCGCGCTGGTCGTAGAGCCAGACGCTGGGCAGCGACTTCGGGGTGTGGCCCAGGCCGGCCAGCACGTCGGTGGCGAAAGCGTCTTCCGGCAGCGACGGACACACGAAGGCCGAGCTTTGATTGGATTGGGTAGCTTGTTGCAACATCAGCGATCCTCCGCGAGCCTCAGGCCGCAGAATTGCCAGCGCTGATGGGGGTAGAAGAAGTTACGGTACGTGGTGCGCGCATGCCCGGGCGGCGTGGCGATGGATCCGCCGCGCAGCACGAACTGTCCGCACATGAACTTGCCGTTGTACTCGCCGACGGCCCCCGATGCCGTCCTGAATCCCGGATAGGCGACGTAGGGACTTGCGGTCCATTGCCATACCGGACCAAAGCGTTGCTCCATCGCGACTTGTCCGGTCGACGATGCGTTGTCGGACGCACGCGCGGCCACCTCCCATTCCTGTTCTGTCGGCAGGCGCTTGCCTGCCCATCGGGCGAACGCGTCGGCTTCGAAATAGCTCACGTGCTGCACGGGCGCGTCGTCGTCGACCGGCTGCATGCCGGCCAGCGTCATCGTGTGCCATTCGCCGTCATGCAGTTCCCAGTAAAGCGGATGCCCCCAGCCTTCACGTTGCACCGTCGCCCAGCCATCGGAGAGCCAGAGTCCTGCCATGCGATAGCCGCCGTCTTCGATGAAGGCGCGCCACTCGGCGTTCGTCACCACGCGCGAGGCGATCGCGAAGGGACGCAGCAGCACGTCATGCGCGGGCGTCTCGCAATCGAAGGCGAACGGCCCGCCGGTGCTGCTGATGTCGCCCGGATGGCCGATACGGAATTGACCGCCGTCGTGCTCGATCCATTGCAGTGGGGCCGCTGCGTGGAGCATGGCGTGCGGGGCGTGATGTGAATGAGATGAGTGGGGTGAATGCGCTGGATGAGGTGAGCGATGGGCAGGACGCAGCGGGTTTTGGGCGAAGAGATGTAGCAGATCGGTATGCATCAGTTCCTGATGCTGCTCTTCGTGATGCAGGCCCAGCGTGATGAGCGCGACGACCTCGGGGGCCACGTCGGCATGCAACAGGTACTCGTGCATGGCGGCGTCGACATGACGACGGTAGGCCAGCACTTCGTCAAGCGTGGGGCGGGTGAGCAGGCCGCGTTGCGGGCGTGGGTGACGCGGGCCTGCCGCCTCGTAATACGAATTGAAGAGATAGGCGAAACGGGGGTCGTAAGGGCGGTAGCGTTTGCCCGGGGCGCCGGGGGCTGTGCTGGCTTCGCCGAGCAGAAACGTCTCGAAAAACCAGGTCGTGTGGGCGAGATGCCACTTGATCGGACTCGCGTCGGGCATGGACTGCACGGTGGCGTCGGCGTCCGAGAGGCCTTGCGCGAAGGCCACGGACGCGGCACGCACGGCGTCGAATCGATCGGGGAGCAGGACCTGCCGGGACGCCGCTGAGCCGACCAATGTGGTGAAGTCGCGACTAACGGCGGGATTAACGTCGGGACTAACGTCGGGACTAACGGCGGGACTAACGGCGGGGGTAAGGACGGAGGCAGCAGCCGGGGCAACGACAGGCGCATCGGCCTGCCCGTCGAGCTGCCCATGGACCGGGGCAGTGCTCGGCGGGCCATCGCGGGCGATTTGCGAGCGGGCGGCGTTGGGGGAGGTGCCTGAGGGCGCCTCGGCTTGCGACGTACAACAGGGGACGGTCATGGGGACACACCGTGTTGTGAAACGTGCTGCCTATTGTAGACCCGTTGCAGGGGCGTCATGTACCCCCAGTTTGGGACCAGTATGTGACGGTTCGTAACGAAGATTGACGTGGCGGATCGATTTCTCCGCGCTGCCGGGCCTGCCGAGCAGCGCGCCGGGTGTTCCGGGAGCTTCGGCCGGGTTACATCAACGCGCCAGTGAGTCCGAGCGCACTGCCCGCAGCAATGAGCCACAGGGGATTCCATCGGGTGCGCAGCGTAACGACGACGGCCACCAGCGTGACGAGCGCGCGTGCGAGATTGACATCCACTTCACGCGCGATCAGGGCGCTGCTGGCGGCAAGCAGACCGACGGTGATGGGGGCGAGGCCGGCGCGTACCGCGCGCACCCATGGCGAGCGTTCGTGCCGGTCGACCCATCCGCCGACGAGATAGGCCAGCAGTGAACTGGGCGCGCACTTGGCGAGGGTGGCGGTGAGGGCGCCCGGCAAGCCTGCGGCCTGCAAGCCGATCAGGGTGACGGCCATTCCGTTCGGGCCGGGGGCGGCCTGCGCCAGCGAGAAGAACGTGACGAATTGGGCGTCGGTAATCCAATGGCGCGTTTCGACGGCGTAGCGATGAATGTCGGCGAGCGTGACATTGGTGCCGCCCACGGCGAGCAACGACCAGAGCGTGCCGTGCGCAAAGAGGTCGACGAGCGTGTTCATGGGGCGGCGCTCACGTCCTGGTTGTCTTGTTCGTCCCGTCGATGTCGCCTAGCACGCCGGTGCGCCGTCAGAATTGCGCATGGGCCAAGTACGCCGAGCACGAGTAACAAGGGCAAACCGAGCACGAAACTGCCGACGAATGTCGCGCCGGCGAAGGCGAGTGTCGTCCAATGGCGTTCCAGTCCGGCAAGCAAGCGTAGCGAGGTCGCGATGACGAGTCCGGTGGCGGCGGGCATCAGGCCGGAGAGCACATGCTGAACGAGCGGGGTCTGTCCCCACCGGACGTACGCGAGACCGATCAGGATGATGACGATGGTCGGGCAAAAGTAGAGACCGGCGACGGCGGCGATGGCGCCGCGCGGGCCACGGAAGCGGCGTCCGAGCACGGTGGCGATATTGGCGACGTTCGGCCCGGGCAGCAATTGTGCGAGCGGGAGCAATTCGGCAAATTCCCGATCGGTGAGCCATCGACGCTGGTCGACGAGCATGCGGCGTGCCCAAGGCAAGACGCCACCGAAGCCGGTGGCGCCGATGGTGCCGAAGGCGAGCGCCAGGTCGCGGCAGGTCGGTGGTTCGGTGGGTGGTTCGGAGAGGCAGGTAATCAGTGGATCGCGTGGGTCCGTGACGGATGCCTGGGAGGCGTCGACATTCGCGGCGCTCGCGGTATCGGCGGCGGGACGTGTCACGATTGTCCGTTGCCGGAGGAAGAGTGGCCGTGGATTTCGTGTTCGAGGCGCACGACTTCCTGAGCGACGAGTGCGATGGCGTTACGGATTTCCATGAGCGCGGTGTAGAGAGCTTGCGCGTTCTGGGGGGAATTCATGGCGACGTCACGGGCGGCAGTTTCGATGGCGTCGAGCGACAGGGCGATGCGGTCGAGATTCTCCAGCATGGATCGATCTCCGTTGACGCGCACAGTGCGTGCATACTCCCATGATACCGAACTGACGTATCCCGGTGGGGGATGTTAGAATGCGTGCCCTTGCCGGGGTGATGAAATTGGTAAACATAGCGGACTTAAAATCCGCCGCCTTCGGGCTTGCCGGTTCAAGTCCGGTCCCCGGTACCACTTAGGCTTCGAGCCACATCAAGACAGACACGTAATCCCTGTTATTTCAGGGGTTTGTGTTGGATGTCCCGTTTCAGTAGCTGTTCAATGGCGTAGTCAAAAGTAGCCTAAGAAGGCTATTTCTTGTCGTTAACCACAGCGCCGCTAGGACGTACGAGTGACTGAAGTCGGCCAGAACAGGCTATCGAACACGGGCATCGTGTCATATTCCAGCGGCGACGAGGCATGTGGCGCGACAACTGCTCACGCGCCCTGCGGCTGAACCATCAGTTCCCGAGGAATTAGCGCGTGATCCAATTCAACGTGGAGTCCTCTCGACGCAGCTAGATTCGACATGCCTATCCCCCACATGCAAAGAAGTTCGTCTTCCGTATAGCTAAATAATGCGCCGGGTCGACAGAGTTTGGAGTGACCGGCGACTATCGACGCAAGACCATTCCTTACTCCCTCAACGTCTTGGCCGGCGATTGATTGCATTGTGCTCGCATAGCCGTGAAACGCCGAGTACTTGTTTTTCTCGCAAACTTTCACCAACCTGTCTGTCCACGCGCGCATTTCATCGGGTTCATCAAGTACGGCGTATTTGATGCTGCGACCTAACGCACGAGTCAGGGCATCGTCATACGAGTCGTATTTGGCGGTCATATTTTGGGCGATCGCATACGCCAGGGAAAACTCACCTGCCGCTAACGCGGTCAACATGCTTTTGAAATTGGACATCGACAGATACGACGGCGAGATTTGCTCCCCGTCGCACCCGCGAACCAACAGGCTGAGTCGTTGATTTGCAGCTTTCGCCGAAAGCCCTCGAAATGAGGAGACATCACCATCGAGGACAAAGTCGGCAACAGCGAGAAATCGAAGAGATCCGGCGACCGAATTCGTTGCACTCCCCGTTCGGTCTTTCTCCGGGTGAGCTTGATTGGCCAGCAGAGTCTCGAGATGGGCGCGGCGCATCTGACGCATAGCTGGAAGTCGTTCACGTGATATTGACGTTGCAGCTGAGGTCATGATGTCCTGTTTTCGAGAATAGTCCTGCGCCACATTACATGAAGTGTGCCAGCTTCGCCCGAGATAACGCTCCCGCCAGGTCTGATCACCCTTCGCATTAGTCCAAATGAGTGCACCAATCGTGCCCCGGCTTATTGCATCGCGTTGATTTAATTGAAACTAGGATTCCGGTCCCCGGCACCACAAGGGCTTTAAGCCTAGTCAAGTAAAGCCTCATCTGCGTTGGAGTGCGTTGTCAGCGTCAGACGCAGTCCTAGGGCGCTGACAACTTTTACGATGGTCGCGAACTCAGGATTGCCACTGTCTGAGAGTGCGCGATAAAGCGCTTCGCGAGCAACGCCCGATTCACGGGCTAACGCGCTCATTCCACGCGCACGGGCGACCGTGCCAAGTGCCCGCAGAATTTCACGCGAGTCCCCGCCTTCAAATGCGGGCGACAGGTAACGCCGGATCGTCTCGTCATCGTCGAGCGCCTCTGCGGCGTCAAACTCTTTCAGTTCTCTCAGTTTCATTTCTCAACGCTCCAAGTAGTCATGCAGGTTCTTCGCGCGCTTAATGTCTATTGCCTGCGTCGACTTGTCACCGCAGAGCAGCACAACGAGCACTGTCCCGCGTTGCACGAAGTACACCTGATAGCCCGGGCCGTCATCGACCTTCAATTCCGAAACTCCTTCGCCGACCGACTTCACGCTGCCGCGGTTGCCGAAGGCAAAACGATCGAGTCATTGCGCGATGGCCGCGATGCCTTTACCGTCCCGCAGACCGGAAAACCACTTGCTGAGCTCGGGGTGCTGAAGGAATTTCGTCATGACTCAAGCTGTAATCCATGGGTTACGATTTTGCAACAAAAATAGACTAATTCCATACGCCCATATCGATTGTCCAGCGCGAGTCGTATCTCGTTTTCCTAAAGTTTCCAAGATACATGCCGTTCGCTGTAGATATACCAACTGGGAGTTGTTAATGAAACAGACACTTTTACTGGCATCATTCGCAGTGTTGTCATTGCTCGGAGGCACCGCATTCGCCAGCACGGATTTCGCGTCGCCGTACTGTGAGACCGGGTGCCGTTTGATCGACAACCTCGGAAGCCGCGGCGATGTGATCTACTCGGGAGAGGTGGTTAGGAACTATCGCGTATGCCATGCCGACGGGTATACGTTGTCGGTGACCGTGAACGGAACAAGCTACGACGTCCCGAGCGGGAACTACAAGAATCGAAATTGCATCGATGTCTCGGGGCGACTTATCGTAGTTACCGGTTCGGGAGCGGCGTTTGTTGGTCCAATTGGGCAGTGAGCGCATGCTATAGAGGGCCTCGGTGTCGAGCCTCCTTCCTGCGGTGACGTGGCGGATCGGGTGGTTTTATTCTTGACCATTCGACAAATATAGAAATTTGTCGGCCTGCAAAACCGCGTGCCTCGGTTCGATTCCGTCTCCCGTTTCCAAAATTCAAAAGCCCTGACTTGTCAGGGCCTTTTCTCATTGTGCAGCAGCGTCCCGGCCGGATTCTCCGTGGAGTGATTCAGGTGAGCCGGAAGTTGTTGCGTTGGCGGCTTTCGAGCGCGTGAGCTTCGACGGCAGTGCACTCAACGCAATGCCGTATGCTCGTTCGGCCAAGTCGGTAGAGGTTTCCAGCGCCCGCTTGAAGCCTTCTGACGCAATTAGTTCGTGCCAAGGGCCGCCGTGAGAGGGCTCCGATTCGATCATTCTAAGCGGGGCCTCCTCCAATCTGGTCAGCGCGGAAGCGAACAGGCGAGCCTCGAATTCAGGGTCTATGCGTGCGGCCTCTTTTCGGTACCCTTCATAGGCCTTTGCGACTGAAGCCTTGAAAGCATAGTCTTCCGCCAATTTGAATCGCTGCTGAATCTGTTTGGTGGCAATCCATGCGAACCACAGCGGTGCACCGACGCTGACGACCGAAAGAACCATATGCAGAGCAATAGCCCCCCAGTTCAACGTGTCGCGTGAAAGCACCGATGAGAGTGCTGCCACGCGATGTACGCCGAGCCAACATCCTGCGCCCAGAGCGACGACCAACAATCCGACCCACCAGTTAGTTGATTTGCGCAGCTTCTCTCCTCGCTGGTCGAAAGCCGCCGCAAGTCCGGTGGTGGTGGTAATTCGATAAGCCTCATCACATTGATTAACTAGCTTTTCGGCATCGTTTGCATGCTTCTGCGCCTCAGACTTGGCGTGAGAAATCGCCGCTTCCGCGCCACTGATCCGCTCTTGAGCTTTGATCGCTTGTTCTTCGAGCGATTTAACATTGTCCAAGGCCGCTCGCAATATATCCAGATCAATGGGCAACTGATCTGCGGCTTCATGAGCTGAGAGAATCACTTGGACTTTCGCTTCTAGATCCGACGTATCGCGTTCTACGTGCGCAACTCGTGTGCTTGCAGCACTGACGCGGCGGGCCAATTTCGCCGGGAGTTTGGCGATCTCGGGGTTGCCGTCCCAGCCAAGGAAACGATCCAAGATTCGCTCAAGCCCATATAGCGAAACCAAATATGCTGAGGCGGCATTGGGATTACCGCCGTAGAGTTGAGGAACGATGGTGGCTTTGATCACAGAAACCCTCGACGCGGCGTCAACTAGCCATTGGCTTTCGTCCGCGTCTATGTCTAAAGGGGCATGTTCTCTGATGCGGTCGGCAAGTATGTTGGCAACGCTCGCTAACTCTATTCTGTCGAGCGCCGGAAATGCGAACCCCCACATTTCCGTTTGCGACCGCTTGTCTGAGGACACTGCTTGTACCGCAGTTGCCAATTCGTCGAGCTGATCGGCCAACCTCGGAAGCAGTTGATTATGTTCGCTATCAGTCATCTGTTACCCCGTAGTTGTTTGCGTGTGGGGAGAACGTTACCAAAAAAAGACCGCCAAGTACTTTGCGTGCGGCCCATATGCAATATTGTTTCAATGTCCGAGAGTGAGTTTTGTGTGCACCATACATGCACCATGATTTAGTAAGTATGTGATTATATTGTGCATAGGATTCTGGTCCCCGGCACTCCTACTCCATTTTTGATGCAGTTTGAAAGGACTTTCTTGAAAGACTGAAGTCGGCGGACATTTACGCCTATCGTGCTGACAGCCGTCGTGAACGGGAATTGTCTACCCCCTCGGGGCTCCCGCAACCAGTCGTAGAACACTCGCCACCGCTGCTGCCCCCGCGAATCCTGCGCCCACCCAGAGTGCAAAATTCGGTCCCATGACGGGGCCCAACACTCGAAGATGCAATGCCACCAAAATGGCTCCGACGGCCTGTCCAAGAATGCGCGCTATCCCGAGAACGCCGCTGGCAGCACCGCTGCGCGTGCGCGGTACGCTTCCCATAAGCGTCCGTTGGTTCGGGGATAAGAACAGTCCGAAGCCGAATCCACAAATCATCATGCACGCGATAATGAGGCCATGCGCGGCGCCCGCAGGCAACATTGCGAGCACCACAATTCCTAGAGCCAGGAAGAGCATGCCCATGCCGCCCAGCAGCCCCGCGGAGAAACGATCTGCCATGCGCCCCGCTACGGGAGCCATCAGGCCGCCCACCGCGGGCCAAGGGGTGAGGAGCAATCCGGTCTCCACTTGCCCCACACCCAGAGTGCGTTGAAAGAAGAATGGAAGCGCGACCATGGCCAATCCTTGGGCGACGAAAGCGAAAAGCGCCGCAACAGCCGATAGAGAAAATATGGGCAGACGGAGTAGGTCCACCGCGAGAAGCGGCAACGCCGAACGACGTTGCCGCCGTATCAATGCCCATCCCAGTAGAACCGATAGCGACACCTCGATGATGACGCTCCAGAGCGAGGCGCCTTGCGCATACCCCCCAATGCCATAGAGGAAAAGTGCAAACGTCAGCGCGCAAAGCAATGCGCCAGGCACATCCAAAGTGCGCGTTGACCGCATCGATGCGGGAAGAAGCCTCCAGGCAAGGGCAAGCGCCACGGCTCCCGCCGGTACATTTATGAAGAACAACCAATGCCATGTCGCAAACGACAACACGGCAGATGCGACCGTAGGCCCGGCTGCGACGCCCAAGGCAATGACAGCGGCATTTATCCCCAGTCCCCTGCCCAGCTCATTCTCGGGATACAAATGCCTGACGAGCGCAGTATTTGCTGCCATCAGCGCAGCGGCCCCCAAGCCCTGAATCGCACGCGCCGCAATCAATGCCGGCAGCGACCATGCTGCGCCGCATGCGAATGAGGAAACGATAAAGAGGAAAAGACCTAGAAGAAACACCGGGCGATGACCACGTACGTCGCAGATTGCCGCAAGCGGCAACATCGCAGCCACCATTGCGAGTTGGTAGCTTGTCACGACCCATATGACCCCGGGACCGCTGGCCAGCAAACTGGCAGAGATAGTCGGTAGTGCCGTGTTCGTGATCGCCGTATCGAGAGTCGCCATCCCCACTGCAAGTGAGATCGCGATCATGGCCCAGAATCGCTGCGTCGAAGCAAAATCACCCTGACCTGCCCCCGGTTTTAGTACGAAGCGCACGTGGAGTCCGGGGTTAAAAACACTTTCTGCTCATGCCCCTGCGCAAACTGCGCCGGGGTCAGATAGCCAAGCGAGCTGTGAGGCCGCTCGGTGTTGTACTCGATACGCCATTCCTCAATCAGCTGCCTGGCGTGGCGCATTGAGACGAACCAGTGCTCGTTCAGGCACTCATCGCGGAACCGCCCGTTGAAGCTCTCGATGTAGGCGTTCTCCACTGGCTTTCCGGGTCTGATGAACGATAGTGTGACACCCGCTTCGTAGGCCCATGCATCGAGCACCTTACCAGCGAACTCCGGACCGTTGTCCACCGTGATGGACGCGGGCAAGCCTCGCATCTCCTTGAGCCGTTCAAGCACTTGCTTCACTCGTAAGCCGGCAGCGAGGTGTCAACCTCGATGGCCACGCACTCGCGCGTGTAATCATCAACCACATTCAGGCATCGAAACCGCCGACCATAGGCCAGCCCGTCGGAAACGAAGTCCATCGACCAGCTCTGGTTCGGGCCGGTTGGCAACGGCAGCGGCGTGCGCTCGACGGTCGCAATGCGCTTGCGTCGCCGCTTGCGCACGCTCAGTCCCGCCTTGCTGTACAGCCGCCAGATGCGCTTGTGATTGGCCAGCCAGCCCTCCCGTTGCAACAGCACGTGAATCCGGCGGTAGCCATAGCGGCGCTTTTGCGCGGCGATGGCCATCATCCGCCCCGTCAGCGCTTCATCGTCAACGCGGCGGCGCGGTTCGTAGTGGAACAGCGAGCGCGAAATCCCTACCAGCCCACAGGCCCGGGTGACACCCATGGCGCGTTCAGTCATCAATATCTGGACCGCTTCGCGCTTGGCCTGCGGGCTTGCTACTTTCGGGACAGCAGGTCCTTCAGCGCCGCGTTGTCCAGCATCGATTCGGCCAGCAAGCGCTTGAGCTTGTTGTTCTCCTGCCCCAGCTCCTTCAGGCGCTGCGCTTCGGAGACTGTCATCCCGCCGAATTTCGCCTTCCAGTTGTAGTAGGTCGCCTCTGAGATGCCGTGCTTGCGGCACAGCTCCGCTGGCTTCAGGCCGGCCTCGGCCTCCTTCAGCACGCCAATAATCTGTTCTTCGGTGAATCGCTTTTTCATGACCGCTCCTCTTGGGAACGGACTCTACATCGTCAGCGTACTAATCGCGGGGAGCAGGTCAACCTATCTGAAGCCAGATGGAATTCCTAACGCTCCTCCTCCCGAAAGGGGCAGCGAGGCTCCTTTCGAAGGTATTCGATGGCGAGCCGATCAACTTCCAAAGCTCTTTGCCTTGTGCGCAGGCGCTTGCTCAGTTGCAATTGCTCACCGAATGGCGTCCTGACAAGAATTCCCCCATGGGCTCTGTGAATGCCGACACTATCGAGTTGCGCATCCCGCATGTCGCCATGCGAGGAAACGGCACGCGGTTCCGAGGTCGCTTACTGACAAGTGGCGAAGGGTCGTCACTTGTTGGATCGTTTATGTCTTCAGGTTATAGCCGCTTCATTACCGCAATAGTCATGGTATTGGTGGGCGTCATGCTCGTCGGCGGGCTGTTCGGTGGCCTCTATCAAGCTCTTGCACAAGCATCTAATCTTCTCAATTCACTGACAGTCACCGTATTCCTGCTGGTATGGGGGGTAAGCGTGTGTCTAATGGGTTGGCTCGTGGTGTGGAATGGCGCACCGGCACGCAAAGATGTTCTAGTGATCTCGACAGCCATCCGGCATGCGTTGCAGGAACGCCGGACGTAGTTCAAGTGTGTCGCCAGGACGCGCGAGCGGCTGAAGTCGGCCAAGAGCCGCCGCTTAAGTGTCCTTTAGGACTCTCAAGGACGTTGTATTCACAAACCTTGGCGGTAAGATTCAGGAAACAATCGCCTCTGACCTATGCACCTCGCAACCGTATCGAGGCCTTCGAGGAACTAACAAACGAGTTCGCGCACCCTCCGTATCCGCTCGAATTCAGTGTGTACGCGGACCCCTCATGGGACGCATTATCAGAGCCGGTGGTCGCGTAACGACTCATCGACTGGACGCCGCATCTCAATTTACGTGGGGCGGATGTTGTGATTGGCCGAGGACGGCGAACGCGGACATATTCAACCATTTGCCTAGCTTGTCCGCGCCGGGCTGGCGTCGGCAATATGCGACGACTAATTTCTTTCAGTTGAAACTCTCGCATCTGCGCATCAAACTCTCATCGATTTATGGAATGTTATTGATCTGATCGGAGACCAACACGTTCGTCCGTCTTGATGGGATAAATCCTAATATCGGGTGAGCAGAGGTCCGTGTACTAAAGAAGGCTGTTTCGATGACCATCCAAAGATGCAACGAACCGTTAGACCGCAAATGTCTTCGCAAATCGGCGTGGAATGGACGGGTTATCAGGCGATTGTAAGGAGTAAATATTTACGGGCGATTCAAGCGCAATTTAATTATTAACATCGGAATCCGGGAGGGAGATTTTGAGCGCTTATGAACATTACGTATGCCCGAATTGCGGGTCTCAGGCGTTTTCCGAGCAAAAGAAGCACGCTGCCGAACGCGCTGAGGACGCCGATCTCAAATGCAATGCCTGCGAGCACACGTATGCGGTGATTAATGGAATTCCTCGTTTCGTGCCAAGGGATAATTACGCCACCTCCTTCGGATACCAGTGGAATATTCATCGCCGTTCACAGCTCGATAGCCACACCGGCTTGCCAATCTCGCGGGATCGCGTTTTCGGTGTGACGAAGTGGCCTGAGCGGATGGAGGGACAGCGGGTGCTTGAGGCGGGGTCCGGCGCGGGAAGGTTTACCGAGATCCTCGTGGGAACTGGAGCGTCGGTATTTTCCTTCGACTACTCGACGGCAGTCGATGCGAATGCGGCAAACAACGGGCATGCGCCAAATCTGAACTTGTTTCAGGGCGATATTTTCAATATCCCGTTGGCAAGAGCCTCTTTCGATAAGGTTATGTGTCTGGGGGTGCTTCAGCACACACCGGATCCCGCAAAAGCTTTCGAGAGTCTTGCCGCCATGGTACGTCCGGGCGGCGAACTTGTCGTCGACGCTTATACGCGCAGTGTCATTTCGGTGCTCCAATGGAAGTACCTCTTGCGCCCCATCACAATGCGCATGAGCCCGCAAACGCTCTACAAGGTCGTGGCGACGGCCACCCCGCCATTGATTCCGGTCACAAAGCTGCTGCGCAAACTCGGGGGCCGTGCAGGCGCTCGTATCAGTCCGATCTGCGAGTATTCCCACCTGGGGCTGCCAGACGAGATCAACCGCGACTGGGCGATTCTCGATACGTTCGACATGTATTCACCCGCACACGATCATCCTCAGTCCATTGCCGATGTATCCGGCTGGTTCTCGAGCGCTGGTTTTGTCGAAATCGATGTGGGCTACGGGCCGAACGGTGTGATTGGGCGAGGGCGCAGATTGGAGGCTTGACCCTCGCGGGCAATGGCCAACGACCGGGATTAGAATCGTCTCAACTTGACGTGAGGTTCCCGAATGCCCGACACATCGCAGAACACATCACGCAACACGCATGAGGGGCACCGACACGCGAGCCACGATCATGCCGGACATGAAGGCCACAGTCATGCAGGCCACAGCCACGCCAGTGGCGTGACCGATCAGCGACGAATCGGTATCGCCTTCGTCCTGATTGCCGTCTTCATGGTCATCGAAATCGTCGGCGGCGTGCTCTCCGGATCGCTGGCGCTGCTGGCCGACGCAGGGCATATGGTGAGCGATGCGGCCGCACTGGCTTTCAGCTGGATCGCCATCCACTACGGCAAACGCCCTGCAACGTTGCAACTGACGTACGGTTACAAGCGGCTCGAAGTGCTCGCGGCCTTCGTGAACGGCTGCGCGCTTTTCGTCATTGCGGGATGGATCGTCATGGAAGCGATACGGCGCTTCGCCGCACCCGTTCCCGTCGTTGGCAAGACCATGCTGATCGTCGCGTTTGCGGGCCTGCTCGCCAACATCGCCGCCTTTATGGTCCTGCACGGCGGCAACCGCGAGAATCTGAACATGCGCGGTGCATGGCTCCATGTGTTGGGCGACATGCTCGGCTCGGCAGCGGCCATCGTGGCCGCCGTGGTCATTCTGCTTTCGGGATGGACGCCGGTGGATCCGCTGCTGTCGATCCTCGTGGCCGTCATCATCCTCAAGAGCGCGTGGGGCATCGTGAAATCGTCCGCGCATATTCTGCTCGAAGGTACCCCGGAGTCACTCAATCCCACGGACATCAAGACGGATCTCGAAGCGAGCGTCGAACAGGTGCAGGGCGTGCATCATATCCACGCATGGTCGATTACGGGCGAGCGTCACATGATCACGCTGCACGTGGTGCCCGCGCCGGGCGTGAGCGCGCGCGACGCGATGATCGCCGTGCAGCAGCGACTGGCAACACGGTTTAACGTCGAGCACGCAACGATTCAGATCGAGGACGCCGAGTGTGCCGCCGAGCATGGCGGCACGCAAGACTGCGAGGCGCAGGTCCGAGAAGTCCCTCCCACGCAGCCGCCTCACGCGTGATTACCCCCGACATCGACCGACCGGACGCCGCGTCGGGTTGATGACCGAAACCGATACCCAGGTAGGGCCGAACCGTCGGCAACTTGATGCGACCTTTGACCAACTGCCCTGCCGTCGGATAGGCGACACCCCGATAGACATAGACGTCCCGGACCGCATGCCCCACGAGATCGACGTCGAAAAAACAAATGGCCGTTTCGTTGAAGAAAACAGCCATTTGTCCCGCGACGGCGTCAAGTCCGATTCAATCGATCTTCTCTACGTCCGGCAGTCGCCATTGCTTGTCGAAGAATGGCTTCTGGGGTTCGTAGAGCCGGAACAGCAGTTCGAATTTCCCGTGCGGATCGGTGGGCACCCAATTGGCTTGCTTGCCCTGGGGCGCTTTCGGGCCGAAGTAGATGTCGACGGAGCCATCCGCGTTTTTTGCGATGCCCGTGGTCGTGGACGCAACGCTCGCTTTCGGCATGTTTCGGATCAGCGCATGCGTCTGACGATCGTACGCCGTCGCCGACCAGTATTGCGCGACCGGGGCGTTGGGGGGCACGACCAGACGGTAGGTGCTGCGCCCATCGAAATCCTTGCCGTTCTTGTCCTTGGCGACCATCAGATAGAACTGCGCGGTCCCCAGCCGTTTGATGCCCGTAAAGCCCAGTGTGTATGTCACGCCGCGCCCGTCGACGGGATATTCGTCCGGGTTCCCGTAGCCCGTGGATACGGCTCTGGCGATTTCCGGCATCGCGGCGGGAAACCATCGGTATTCCGGCACCATCCGCTCAAACCCCCGGTCGTAGCGCGCGGCCAGTTCCGCATGCGCTTGCCGTGCCGCCGCGTCGAGGATCTTCTCCGTTTTGGCATCCGGCTGATAAGGCTTTCCTTTGTGGATACCCAATGTGCCGAGATGGTCGATCATGACGCGATCGCGCTGTATCCACGGCTCCTTCTGAACCACGTCGTTCAGGGTCTTGAAAAAACTCGCGTCGTAGCGGATCGTGGCGTCGAACAGCACGTCGTAGGCATCGGTAAAGCGCGTCGGCGGCGGGGCGCTCGCCTGCGACAGCGGATAGACCTTGATGCGTTTTCCGTACTCGACCGATTTAGCGACGTCGGCATCGCTGTGGCTCGCGAGGTTCGAACGCATCAGCGTGAAGCCACCATACGTGTCGGATCGCAATGCGATGTATCCCGGCGGCGGCGTGTCCTGGTAGTCCGGCGGCAGAATCAGATACTTGCCGCCTTTGCCCTCATCCGCCCCCTGGGGGCCGGCGTCTTCCAGGGGCATTTGCCACGTGGTGACGATATTCACCGCGAGAGAACCGCCGTCCGCCGGCGGAATCTCCACGACGAGCGGCCCGGACGCCTTCGTGTTCACGAAGGTCATGAAATAAATCGAATCGGGGTTCGGCGTGAGGGTCTGGTTCTTCCAGTTCACCGGCTTCGACCAGTAGACGACCTCATTCTCCCGGGCCGACGTGCTGCGCTGCATGGCCTGCAACATCAGTTCGGTATTGACCGCGGGCATGCCCCAGATAACGGCCTCCACGGCCCGTCGCTCGACGACCGCGTCGTTATCGACCTTTGGCGCGGCGGCCAGTGCCAGGTGAGATGCGAGAAGTGAAAAGACGAACACCGCGCTTAGATTTTTTCTCATCATGGGTTCCAATGAAAACCATCTTCTACGTGAGGGAAATCCGGGTGATTCAGAGGTGCTTTTCAAGGTCTTGCGTTGATCCGGCGATGATTTGGAGATGTCGGTCGTCATGGCGCTGCCGACTGCGCAAAAGCTCGCTAGATCATTGGCGGTGAGTGGGATTTTGTCAACGTTTTTGATTTCCAGTCCGAAACGTCTGGGGGACCGGCCGGTGGCATATGTGGCCCCTTCGCCCACAGGCGGAATTTTTTCCGCACGCGATGGAATAACCCCGGTCCGTGAATCGTTATGAGAACAAGCGGGCGCGTTGAATGCGCCTTGTCTTCCCCCCAAACGAAACGGAAATGACCATGTCTGAAACACGCCTGTCTCGCCGTGAAATGCTCGCCAGTGGTTCGCTGGGCGCGGCTGCACTCGTCATGCCGAACCTGAGTTTTGCCGCAACGACCGCGTCGGGCCGCGCGTCCAACGCCGCCAATCGACGAGAGGAAGCAACGCTTCTCACGTATCTCGGTGCGTCGCCGCAGTCGCTGCCTAAGCTTCCGTACGCGCAGGATGCGCTTGAGCCCGTCATCTCTGCCCGCACCGTCGAGATTCACTACGGCAAGCACCATCAGGCTTATTTCACCAACCTGAAAAAGCTGCTGGCCGACACGCCGCTCGCCAACGCTACGCTTGAACAGCTCATCGTCAAGTCGCATGGTCGCGAGGACATGGAAGACATCTTCAACAACGCGGCGCAGGCCTGGAATCACAACTTCTACTGGAAATCGCTAAGCCCCGTGCAAACGAAACCGGACGCACGGCTCAACGATGCGATCGTCGCAAAATTCGGCTCGATCGAGGCGCTGTCGAAGCAACTGATGTCGGTGTCGGCATCGCAATTCGGCAGTGGCTGGGGATGGCTCGTCGTCGACGACCGGCGTGAACTGGCCGTCGTGAAAACGGGTAACGCCGAGACGCCGTTCACGCGTCACGGACAATTGCCGTTGCTGACCGTTGACGTATGGGAGCACGCGTACTACCTCGATTATCAGAATCGCCGTGCGGACTATCTCGCACAAACGATTGCGAAGACCTTGAACTGGACGTTCGCTTCGGAGAATTACGCGCGCATCTGAAGCGGTTGCGTGGGTGTTGCCGAATCTCGGATCGCTGGGGATTCGGCATGTCACGCCGCGCAATTGCCATGAACGGCGCGTCGCGCCATATGCATATGCGTATTTTGACTATGCGACGAGAGGGGCGCACCGCATAATCGAACGCTGTCCGTGTATTTCGACCGTCATGCAAGCGCTCTCTCTCGCACCTCCCCATCAGTTCTCTGACGTCCGGTTCGTGTTGACGGACATGGACGAAACGCTCACCTACCGGGGACGTCTGTCCGCGCCGACGTATGACGCATTGGCGCGTCTCGAAGCGGCGGGGATTCGTGTCATTCCGGTGACCGCTGCGCCTGCCGGATGGTGCGACCAGATGGCCCGAATGTGGCCCGTGGACGGGGTGATTGCGGAGAACGGCGGGTTATTCCTGCGCAGAGGACCGGACGGCCATCACGTCGAGCGGCATTTCTGGCATACGCACGATCGCCTCGATCAGATAGCGGCACAGTTGCGCGCAATCGCGCAGCGGGTGAAGGACGCCTTGCCGGAAGCGGCGCATGCCGACGACCAGATCTTTCGACTGACGAGTCTGGCCTATCGCCGCGGCGACGAGGCGTCGGATCGACGGATACTCGACGTGCTGACGCAGGCCGGGGCGAACGCCACCGTCAACAATCTTTGGGTACTGGGCTGGATAGGCGGCTACGACAAACTCTCGATGTCGTTGCGTATTCTCGACGACGTGTATGGCGTGGACGCCGATGCGGCGTCGGAATGGATCGCCTACTCGGGGGACTCGACCAACGATGCGCCGATGTTCGGCTATTTCAAACACACTGCGGGCGTCAGCACGGTCGTCGACTATCTGCCGCAATTGCCGGTGCCACCGCGCTGGGTAACGCGAGGGCCGGGTGGCACGGGTTTTGTGGAATTTGCGGATGCGATTCTTGCGTCGCGCCATCTCCACACAACGTCGAAACGGTAGTTGCGCAAGCGCCCCGACTCACTTGAACGTGCGCAGATAGGCGATCAGGTCCGCGACCTTGCGTTCGTTGCCGATTCCCCAGAAGCGCATCTTCGTGCCCGGTACGGTGTTGCCGGGATTCGCGATGAAAGCGGCGAGCGTCTTGTCGTCCCACACCAGTCCGGACTGTTTCATGGCCGCCGAGTACTCGTAGTCCTTCAGGCTGCCCGCACGGCGCGTGGACAGGCCATTGAGTTGCGGCCCGAAGCCCGAGGCCGCCATCGGCCCGACAGCGTGGCACGACGCACAGCGCGAGGCAAATAACGCCTTGCCGGCGTCGATATCGCCCGCGGCGAACGTTGGCGCGGCGGCGCCGCACAGTACCAGAGCGAGGGCGCCGGCACAGCCGCGCGCGGCGAAGGAAAACGGAAGGGCAAAAAACGCGTAAGGAGCCGTCATCTGAGCGTGTCGCACCCGAAGGTGCGCGGATCGTGCATAAATGGCGCGCGGCGGTTGTCTGGCAACGCCATGGTCAGGACAAAGCCGTCACGTGGCTAGTCCATGGCAAGCACAGCGCCGCGCCGGGGTGCGAAAGCAAGTCGCTAACTTACCCCTTTCCATGCAGGACTGCCAGTAAAGACGGCGAAAAAAAAACCGTCCTTGCGCTCAGGCAAGGACGGCCTCTCCGGATGTCGCCATCGGCCCGGCGATCGACTTATGCGCCTTTCGTCACGCTCTCCGGCAGATCGCGGCCGTGATATTTCTTGTAGATCTCGTTGAGCTTGCCGTTTTTCAGGTTCGTCCTGACCCAGTTGTTGACCCAGTCCTTCAGGCCCGGCTGATTCTTGTTCAGGGCAATGCCAAGATCGAACTCCTTCTGCGCAAACTTCAGTTCGAGGTTTTTGCCGGGGGCGCGCTTCTGCATTTCGCCCAGATTCGACGGCGTGCTCGAGAAGATATCGACCTGCCCCGTGACCATCGACGTGATCAGCGTGGCGTCGTCTTCATAGCGCACGATCTGCGCGCCTTTGGCGTTCGCGGTCGTGAGCGTGTCGTTCACGGTGGCGCGGGTGAGGCCGACGCGTTTGCCGTCCAGATCCGCATAGCTCTTGATGTTCATGCTCTTCGGTGCGCCCACGATGATCGAGATGACAGCGTAGGGGATCGAAAAGTCGACCACCTGAGCGCGTTCCGGCGTGATCGACAGGTCGGCCACCACGAGATCGGCACGGTTGGCTTGCAACGTCGGCACGCGTGCGGCGTTCGTCACCGACACGATGTCGAGCTTCACGCCCAGATCCTTCGCCAGCAGCTCGGCTGTCTCGACGTCCGAGCCGACGGGCTTCAGGTTGGCGTCGGCATACGAGTACAACGGGGTACCCATGGCGATGGCCACACGGATCTTGCCGGCCTTCTTGATATCGTCGAGCTGGTCGGCAAGCGCTGCGTGCGCCATCGCGCCAAGCACAACGGCGGCGCAGGCCTGGGTGAGGAACGTCTTGAGTTTCATGCAGTGGTCTCCTTCGGATGTTGGTTGTCCTGCCATGGGATGGACCGGCACGCCCCGCACGAGTGCGCTCGGGCGTCGTGCATCCGCCGTCGTTTCGGCGTCCTTTCGGCGTACTTTCGCCTTCCTTGCGATTTACAGCCCATTCGCGAGGAATGCGCGCAGTTCAGGCGTTTGCGGGTTGTCCAGCATCTCGCCCGGACCGACTTCCCATACCTTGCCCTGATGCATGTAGATGATCTGGTCGGCCACACGTTTGGCGAACGCCATTTCATGCGTCACGAGCAGCATCGTCATGCCGTCGGCCGCGAGATCTTCCATCACGCGCAGCACTTCGCCCGTGAGTTGCGGATCGAGTGCGGACGTCACTTCGTCGAACAACATGACCTTCGGCGACATGGCCAGCGACCGTGCAATCGCAACGCGCTGCTGCTGACCGCCGGAGAGTTGTTCCGGATAGCTATTCGCCTTGTCGGAGAGGCCCACCTGGGCGAGGACACGTTTGGCGACGTCTTCGGCTTCGCTGCGCGCCATGCGCTTGACATGGCGCAACGCCAGCATGATGTTCTCGCGCACGCTCAGATGCGGAAACAGGTTGTAGCTCTGGAAGACGATGCCGACTTCACGGCGCAGTTGATGCAGGTCGATGGACGGATCTTCGACGCGCAGTCCACACACCTCGATCGTGCCTTCGTCGATGGTCTCCAGACGGTCGATGCAACGCAAGGCGGTGCTTTTGCCTGAGCCGCTGGCGCCGATGATGGCGACCATCTGACCCCGCTCCACTTCGAACGACACGCCCTTGAGCACGGGGTTGTCGCCGAAGCGCTTATGAATTTCGCTGACCTTAACGATTGCCGACATTGAGCCTGTCCTCCAGTGATGCGCTCCAGCGCGAGAGCGGGTAGCACAGCACGAAATAAAACACCCCAACCAGCGAGAACACGAGGAAGGGCTGGAAAATCGAGTTGTTGATGATTTGTCCCGCACGGGTCAGTTCGACGAAGCCGATGACCGATGCGAGCGACGTCATCTTGATGATCTGCACCAGAAAACCGATGGTCGGCGGCAGCGACAGACGCACCGCCTGCGGAATGATCACCAGACGCAGCGTTTGCCAGCGCGAGAACGACAGGCACTCCGCCGCTTCCCACTGCGCACGCGGCATGGCCTCCACGCACCCGCGCCAGATGTCGCCGAGATATGCACTCGTGTAGACCATCAGGGCGAGGGCTGCCGCCACGATCGAAGGCAGCTCGAAGCCGTACACCGACAGACCGAAGTAGACGATGAACAGCAGAATGAGCAGCGGAATGCCCTGAATCGCTTCGATGAAGATCTGAGTGGGCAGGCGCAGCCAGCGCCGCGGCGAAATGCGCCCGAGCATGACCACGAAGCCACCGGCCATGCCGAGCACGAAGGCCAGGGCGGAGAGCACCAGCGTCCAGCCGATCGACTGGACCATGTAGCCCAGATACGTGAGCGAAAAATTGCCGATCATGACGCGCTCCGTTGCGTGGCGTTGCCGGTCGACGCGCCGGGGGCGTTCGGATGACCGGCACGCACAGCGGCGGCACGGCGGCGCGCAGCTTGCGCCGTGAGCGCAGCAGCGCGGCGTACGGTACGGCGGCGCTTGAAGAAGTACTCGCCGGCCGCCCAGGCCACGAGCTTCACGAGCAGCGAGAGCGCCAGGTACAGGGCTGCGACGACGATGTAAGTCTCTAGCGAGCGGAAAGTGTCCGACTGCACGGTGTTGGCGACTGCGGTGAGTTCTTCTGCCGAGATCTGCGACGCGATGGCCGAGGCCTGCATCATCAGAATGAACTGCGTGGTGAGCGACGGGTACACCTTCTCGATGGAGGGTTGCAGCATCACGTGCCACGCGATGCGCCATTTCGAGAGGCCGAGACATTCGGCCGCCTCGATCTGACCGCGCGGCACCGATTCGAGGCCCGCGCGAATGATCTCTGCCGCGTACGCGCCGATGTTGATGACCATGGCGAGCACGGCCGCCGTAAACGTCGGCAAATGCACCCCCATGCTGGCAAGACCGAAGTACAGCAGGAAGATCTGAACGAGGAACGGCGTGTTGCGTACCGATTCGATATAGATGGCGCAAAGACGCGACAGCAGGCGATGACGGCTACGTTTGGCGAATGCCACCAGCGTGCCGAGTACCGTACCGATGACGACAGCGAAGACGGTCATCTTCAGTGTGAGCCATGCGCCTTCAAGGAAAACCGGCCAATAAGGCACCAGTGGGGCAAAGTTCAACGAGAAATGCATGGCAAACGCCTGTCTCCGGTGACGTTTGGGGCCGACGCGCCAGACAGCAGCCTTTGCGGTGACGAGACCCGTGGCTACGTTGGTGAGTCTTTCTTGTACGTCGTCATATAAGTGATGTGATTTTGCGCACCGGCCATTGGGGTTGTCAATAGCTGGTCGTTGGGGGGATACCCTTGGCTATGGCCTTGATAACACAAGGGTTAAAGCGCGTTTGCCGGCGTACTGGAGGTGTGCCGCATCGGGTGAGCCGCCCTCAACGTCGGGTTGATGGCGGGGCGCGGCAGACCCTTGTCATCGTATCTCTTGAGCTTTCAGATGTGGATGCCGTGACGCGTGGCGTGACAATGACGGCAGCAGGGACGCGGCGTCCAAACTCCGTGCCAAGCGGTGCGGCGGCCCTATAATTTCCGCTTGCCGACGGGGGCCGATCACGCCGTGATCGTACCGACTTGCTTCAATACAAGACGACAAAAGATGACGCTCTCTGCGACCGCTCTCGACGAACTCGACCGTAACCTGCTGGCCTTGTTGCGGGTGAACGCCCGTGAGAGCACTGCGAATCTCGCACGGCGACTGGGCGTGGCGCGCACCACCGTAGTTGCGCGTATTGGCCGGTTGGAGCAAGCCGGTGTCATCGCCGGCTACACGGTCCGCCTCGGGCAGGACGCCGCCGGCGGCGGGTTGCAGGCCTGCGTGGGAATCAGTGTGCAACCGCGCTCGGGGCGCGACGTGCTGCGTCGCCTGAACAAGATGCCGGAGATCCATTTGCTGTGCTCCGTGAGCGGCGAGTTCGACTATGTGGCGTGGCTGCACGCGGCGTCGGCGGATCAACTCGACGCACTGCTCGACGTCATCGGCGAAATCGACGGCGTGACGCGCACCACGACGTCAGTCGTACTCGCGCGCAAGATCGACCGGGGTGGCGTGCTTCCCTAATTCCTCGCTAAGCCTGGGCGGTTATGGTGTCGGCCGTGACCGCTCGTGACGTTTAGCCGCCGCGTCCGCTGACTTGGCGTCGACCGGGTCAGGACGCGGTCAGGCGCCCGGGTAATTTTCCGTAACCGGCGCCTAAGAATGCCCTCACAGCCCCGCCAGCACTCGCGCCACCCGTATCACTTCCCAAATTTCCCCGTCATCTCTTGACTCGGCAGGTTTGTCGGCCCTCGGCGTTAGTGCTAAACTTATTGAGAATTGTTTGCATTAACTTCTCGACATAAATTTGGAGTGTGTATGCGCGTGAAATCCCTCGTGGCAGCGATGTTGCTCGCCGGTGCGGCCACCATGGCTCAGGCCGCCGAGTTTCCGATTGGCAAACCGCTGGAGGCGGGGGGCATGGAAATCAACACCGTGTACCTCCAGCCGATCACGATGGAACCGGTCGGCATGATGCGCGAGGCCGCCAAATCGGACATGCATCTGGAAGCCGACATTCACGCGCTCAAGAACAACCCGAACGGCTACGCCGAAGGCGATTGGGTGCCGGGTCTTGAAATCACCTACAAGCTTCAGAAGATGAAAGACGGCAAGCCGGACGGCGCCCCCGTGCAAGGTCTGATGATGCCGATGGTGGCCAGCGACGGCCCGCACTACGGCGACAACGTGAAGCTCAACGGGGTTGGCAAGTATCAACTGACGATGGTCGTCAACGCGCCGGGAACGCTCAAGGAGTTCGGCTGCGTGGTGGACAAGAATGCGAAGCCGATGGCCGGTGGCCACATGGATCACGGCGGCGCCGGTCCGTGGTGCTTCGGTCGACACATCGACAAGGAAACCGGCGTGGGTCCGTGGTTCAAGCCCATCACCAAGGTCGTCGACTTCACGTTCTCGGGTATCGGCAAGAAGGGCGGCTACTGAGCCGGGGTAATCTGATGCAGCGTTGGTCTGTCGACCAGCGCTGTTTTCGTTTGGAGCAGAAGGATGAATCAGCGCATCGCGCGCCTGCTGGCCACGATGACGGCCGTGGTGGTGACCTTGTTCGCACTGGGCGGCGCATCGCTTGCCCGTGCCGATGACTTGCCCACCTTCAGGCTGGAAATGAATAACGGCAAGCTCAACCCGGCGCGTATCGAAGTGCCGGCCGGCAAGCGCATCAAGATCGAGGTGCACAACACCGGAACGAATGCCGTCGAGTTCGAAAGCCTGCAACTGCGCAAGGAAAAGGTGCTGGCGCCGGGCGCGCAGTCGTTTGTGGTGATCGCACCGCTGCAACCGGGCGAGTACAAGTTTTTCGATGACTTCCACCAGCAGGCGCAGGGCGTCATCGTCGCCAAGTAAGCCGGTCGAGGTTCGAGTCGTTCCAGGCACACCGCAGCACACGTAACGCAGCACAAGTAATACAAAGGAATCACACGATGGGTCAGGTCATGTTCATCGTCTGGCGCGAAAGCGTCGAGGCATTGCTGGTCGTCGGCATTCTCCATGCCTGGCTGGCCAATCCGGATCACGGCGCCAAACGCGGTCTGCCATACCTGTGGGCCGGTGTCGCGCTCGGCATTGCGGCGGCCATCGCGCTTGGCGCAGCGCTCGTGGGCTTTACCGAAGTGCTCTCCGGTGACGCGCAGGATTACTTTCAGACCGCGATGGTGCTCGTTGCCAGCGTGTTGATCGTGCAGATGGTGTTCTGGATGAAGCGCAATGGGCGAACGCTCAAGCGCGACATGGAATCGTCCTTGCAGAAGAATCACGATCAGGGCACCTGGTGGGGCGTGCTGGTGCTGGTCGCACTGGCGATTGCCCGCGAAGGCAGCGAGACTGCGATCTTCCTCTATGGCCTGGGCTTCGGGCAGGGCGGCAGCGTACCGATGTCGATGTGGCTGGCCGTGGCGATCGGGTTCGTGCTCGCGCTCGTCACCTTCTGGCTGCTGCAGCTTGGAGGGAAGATCTTCTCGTGGCGTCTGTTCTTCCGCGTCACCGAAATCATGTTGCTGTTCCTTGCGGCCGGGTTGCTGGAGTCAGGGCTGGATCGCCTGATCTCGCTGGAGCTTGTGCCGACACTGGTCGACCAACTGTGGGATACTTCCGCGATTCTCGATGACGCCAGCCCGTTCGGCAGCCTCGTGGCTACACTGACTGGCTACCGCGCGCATCCGTCCGGCATGAATCTGCTCGTGTACGTGGCTTACTGGCTGTTCATGTGGGCGCTGCTCAAGCGGGCAGGCACGCCGGCCAAGCAAGTGAAACCTGCCTGAAGGCAGCACGGAAGCCAGGAGGCACAGAAGGGCGGAAGCCCGCGCAGCAACGCAACCTGAGTGGCGCCCGGCAATGTTTCCGCCCGGCGCCGCCGAGACGGATCGACCGGACACGCGGCATACGAGATCCGGCGGCACGCGCAGATCGTCCCCCGACGTCGTACCCCGCAGCATCACGCAAAATCGACGCACCACCGAAGCAACACCGACGCACCACCGACGCAAGAATTGAGCATGAGCATCGCCATCACCGTCCCGAACCGACTGGCCCGACTGGGCCTCTGGATGCAACGCCACGGCAAACTGATCCGCGGCGTGCAGTGGGCCATCGTGCTGGTGTACGCGTTCCTCATCTGCGTGCCGGTGGTCATGCCGTTGCCGGACGAAACGGCGCACATCCTCAATAACCTCACCGTCTTCGCGCAGTTCACCTTCTGGGGCATCTGGTGGCCGTTCGTGCTCATCAGCATGGTGCTCATGGGGCGCGTGTGGTGCGGCGTGCTCTGTCCGGAAGGCACGCTTTCCGAGTTCGCCAGCCGCCACGGCAAGGGCCGCGCCATTCCGCGCTGGATGCGCTGGGGCGGCTGGCCGTTCGTGGCCTTCGCCGGCACCACGCTGTACGGTCAGATGGTCAGCGTCTACCAATACCCGAAGGCGGTGCTGCTCGTGCTGGGCGGCTCGACCATCGGTGCAATGGTCATCGGCTACTTCTACGGACGCGACAAGCGCGTGTGGTGCAAGTATCTGTGCCCGGTCAATGGCGTGTTCTCGCTGCTCGCGCGCCTCGCACCGTTCCATTTCAAGGTCAACGAAGACGCCTGGCGCCAGTCGTACAACACCAAGGGTCACAAGATCATCCCGATCAATTGTGCGCCGCTCGTGCCGCTGCGCAATATGAAGGGCGGCGCGCAGTGTCACATGTGCGGTCGCTGCGCCGGGCATCGGGACGCCATTTCGCTCACCGGCCGCTCGCCCAGCGAAGAGATCGTGAAGTACGGTGCGACCGAGAACAACAGCCTGTGGGACAGCGTGCTGGTGAACTTCGGTCTGCTCGGCGTGGCCATCGGCGCCTTCCACTGGACGGTCAATCCGTGGTTCGTTGCGACCAAGACGGCGCTGGCGACCTGGCTGATCGACCGCGACATCATGTGGCCGTTCGAGACGAACGCGCCGTGGTTCATCTTCACCAATTACCCCGAACAGAGCGACGTGTTCACCTGGCTCGACGGCGCCATGGTCGTGACGTACATCCTCGGCAACGGACTCGTGCTGGGGCTGGCCTTCAGCCTCATTTTCGCGTTGGCGAACCGGGCGATGGGCCCGTGGCAGACCTCGCGGTTCAATCATCTCGTGCAGTCGCTCATTCCGATTGCCGGCGCCGGCGTGTTCATTGGCCTGTCGGCCACGACGGTCAGCCTGCTGCGCGCGGAGCATCTGCCCATCTACTGGGCAAACGACGTGCGCGCCGCAATCCTCGCCGTGACCACGCTGTGGAGTCTTTGGCTGGGCTGGCGCGTTACGGGGCGTCACGCGACGTCGCTGGTGCGGCGTTTTGCCGGAATGGCCGGGATTGTGGCGGCGCTCGCGCTCGTGAACTGGCTCTGGTTGCTGATGTTCTGGATCTGGTAACGCCATCCGCGCTGGGCGCGCCGATTGGCGGGCGCAAGACGTGTGGCCTACAATGTCGGCACGAATCCTTCGGCACGTCTTCCGCGCTTCTTCTTCGTGACGCCCATGTTGCTCGCTCAACGTCTTCCGCTCTACTTCCGCCTCGTTCGTCTGGACAAGCCGATCGGCACCGTGCTGTTGCTCTGGCCGACGCTCTCGGCGCTGTGGATTGCATCGAGCGGACGCCCCGACCCGCTGCTGGTCGTGATCTTCACGCTCGGCACTTTTCTGATGCGCTCGGCGGGTTGCGCCATCAACGACTATGCCGACCGCGACTTCGACAAGTTCGTCAAGCGCACGAAGGAGCGTCCGATTACCTCGGGACGCATCCGCGCCTGGGAAGCGCTCGCCGTTGCCGCCACGCTTGCCATCGTCAGCTTTCTGTTGATTCTGCCGCTCAATGGCCTGACCAAGTGGTTGTCGATTCCGGCGCTGTTCGTCGCCGGTACGTATCCCTTCACCAAGCGCTTCTTCGCATTGCCGCAGGCCTATCTGGGCGTGGCGTTCGGCTTCGGCATTCCGATGGCGTTCGCCGCCGTGCAGGATCAGGTGCCGGCGATCGCGTGGGTGTTACTGCTCTCGAACGTGTTCTGGTCGCTGGCTTACGATACCGAGTACGCAATGGTCGATCGCGACGACGACCTGAAGATCGGCATCAAGACGTCTGCCATCACATTCGGGCGATTCGACGTGGCGGCGGTCATGCTGTGCTACGTCGGCGCGCTCGGCATTCAGGCGCTGGTCGGCGCCTACCTCGGCTTCGGCTGGCCGTTCTGGCTCGGCATGGCGGTCGCGGTGAGCTTCGCCATCTATCACTACTTCCTGATTCGCGGCCGTGAGCGCATGCCTTGCTTCGCGGCGTTCCGTCACAACAACTGGCTGGGCGCCGCCGTGTTCGCGGGCATCGCGGGACATTATCTGCTGACGGCGTAAGCGAGCGCGGCATCCACGAAACGGCAAAAGGCGGCGCACGATGCGCCGCTTTTTTGATGCGGATGCGCGCGCGTGCTTGGGCGTTCGTAGGCTAAGGGGCCGGGCGTTGTACGCCGAAGTATTTCTCCAGCAGGGCGTCCAGTACGGCGACCGTTTGGACGTCTGGCACGCCGTCAAACCGATGCGTCGGGCAAAAGTGCATCTGGAACGATTGGACGACGTGCCGCGTCGCGTCATCCAACTCGCCGGATTGCGGTGTGTCGTAGCCATAAGCGAGCAGTTTCGCCTGCAGTGCCGCGATGTCGCCACGGTACGGCGCGTTCTGCGCAAAGTACGCGACCGTCGTCTCATTCGGCCACGCGCCCAATCCGCGTTCGTAGAGGCGCTTCCACGGAAACCGCGGGCCGGGATCGATCTTGCGGCCCGGGGCAATGTCGGCGTGACCGACCACGCGGGTCGGGCCGATGCGATGGCGCTGCACGATAGCGGTGGCCAACTGGCAGACGACATCGATCTGCTCGTCCGGGTAGGCGTGCCATCGCCGTAGCGCCAAAGGCAGATCCTTGTCCGCCGGATCGAATCCGGGATTGACGATCTCGATGCCTATCGACGAGGCGTTCAGCATTCGCTCACCCTGCCATGCGCTCACGCCGGCGTGGTGCGCCAGCTGCGTTTCGGGCACGAGTTGGTAGACGTGGAAGTGTCCGTCGCTGCGCGGCGTATCCGGCACGAGGTAATGGGCACTGACGCCCCGCGCGACGCTCGTCAGAATCTGGAGCGATTCCGCCAGCGAGACTTCCGTGTAATGCAGCACGAGTGTGCGGATGCGGCATTCCTGATTCGGCGAGCGCACCGACGTATCGATATCGAACTCGACGGATCGGGGCGCGGGCGACGCCGAGGCGGCGGAGGATGTCGTGCTCGCCTGCGTGAGGGGGGGAGCTCCCAGCGCGACGCACAGGCCAGTGGCCCTGGCGAGAAAATCCCGGCGTTGGGGCGTCGTGGCGTCGCTCAGAGGCGTCTGTCGAACGTTACGCATCGGTCTTCTGTCACGTCGTTGGGACTCGGACAGCGTAGTCGTTGGTGAGCGTCGAAGACTTGTGAGAATGGCTCACGCCGGCCCGCAGAGGCGGGGCCGGCGTGATTGCGGGAATGCGTTTGCCGCGAACGATGGGCAATCGAGCGATTGCCCAGAGGATGATGCGAGACGTTACCCGAAGTCGATCAGGCGTCGCCCAGTTCGTCGCCCAGTTCCTTGGCACGACTGTTGGCGGCCTTCACGCCGCGTACGATCGCGTCCTTGATCGCGTCCTTTTCGAACGACGAGATGGCCGCGAAGGTCGTGCCGCCCTTGGACGTCACCCGGTCGCGCAACACGCTGGCGGGCTCGGTCGAGTCTGCCGCAAGTTGCGAAGCGCCGGTAAACGTGGCGATGGCAAGCTGCCGACCCTGTTCGGGCGTGAAACCCAGTTCCTGCGCCGCTTGTTCCAGTGCCTCGATGAAGTAGAAGACGTAGGCGGGCCCGCTGCCCGAAATCGCCGTCACGGCGTCGAGCTGGCTCTCCTTCTCGACCCAGACGATCTCCCCGGCGGCGCTCAGCACGTTTTCGGCACGCTTGCGCTGGTCGGAGTCCACACCCGAGAGCGCGATCAGACCGGTGATGCCCTTGCCGATCAATGCGGGCGTGTTCGGCATGCAGCGCACGATCTGGTTATGGCCGCCGAGCCAGCGCGCCAGATCGGATGCGCGAATCCCTGCGGCGATGCTGATGACCAGTTGACCGTTCAGATGCGGTTGGAGGGCTTGGGCAACATCCTTGAGCACCTGGGGTTTGACGGCGAGCACGAGCGTGTCGTAATCGCGCAGCCGGTCGTTGGGGGCGCTGGCCGTCTCGATGTTGTGTTGCTTGACGAGACCTTCGCGCGTCGATTCGTTGACGTCGATGGCGAGAATGTCGCGCGGGGCCGTGCCGCGCTTGACGAGTCCGCCGATCAAGGCGTTGGCCATGTTGCCGCCGCCGATGAATGCAATTCTCATAACCATCCTTTTGCGTTGCGTATGTCGTTACTCGTGACTCTGTTGCTGCTGCACGTGAGTGCTGGCGGTAGCGCGCGCATCCGATGGGCTGCCGGTGCGCTCGCTGCCTGCGGCACGCCGCGATCAGGCCCGGGAGCCGTAATCGCGTGTGCCGAAAATCGCGGTGCCGATGCGCACCATTGTCGCACCCTCGGCCACGGCCGCCTCCAGATCCGCGGACATGCCCATCGAGAGCGTATCGAGCGCCAGGCCGTCGGCGCGCAACGCGTCGAACAACTCGCGAACCGCCCTGAAAGGAGCCCGCTGACGCGCCGGGTCGTCTTCCGGTTCGGGAATCGCCATCAACCCCCGCAGCGTCAGATTCGGCAGCGCCGCGATGGCGCGCGCGACAGCAGGGACTTCCTCGGGCGTCACGCCGCTCTTGCTCGCCTCGCCGCTGATGTTGACCTGCAGGCACACCTGCAACGGCGGCATGTCTGTCGGACGCTGGGCGCTCAGACGCTGCGCGATCTTCAGGCGATCGACGGAGTGCACCCAGTCGAAATGTTCCGCGACGGCCCGCGTCTTGTTGCTTTGCAGCGGCCCGATGAAATGCCACTCCAGGGGCTGCCCGCCGAGCGTCTCGCCTTTGAGCGTGGCAATCTTGTCGAGGGCCTCCTGCACGTAGTTCTCGCCGAACGCCCGCTGGCCAGCCGCGAGGGCGTCGCGAACGGCTTGCGCGCCGAAGGTCTTCGACACGGCGAGCAGGCGCACGCTACCCGCCGGCCGACCTGCGTCGGCGGTCGCGCGTGAAATCCGGGAAAGGACGTCGTCGAGATGTGCTGCAATGGTCGACATAGAACAGGTTCGGCAGATTCGGCAGGTTCAGACTGGGGGGGGCTGCGGTATTTGGCGTCGGTTCAGGCGTGTTGGGCAACGATTATAGCCGTGCTCGCGCCAGAGGTGCTACCCGGGGAAAAAAGGGAGGTGCTACCGCATGCCGAGCGCGTCGAGGGGCATCGGTTGTGGCAGACTTCGCGGTGCCAACACCAACGGGGAGCCGGAGATGAGCGCAAGTTCGCAGCGCGTTTACGATTTTTCAGTCCAGACGCTGGCCGGCGAATCCGTCAGCCTGTCGCAGTACCGCGGCAAGGTACTGCTGATCGTCAACACGGCGAGCGAGTGTGGGTTCACGCCTCAGTACGCCGGTTTGCAGACACTCTATGAGCAACTCGGCCCGCGGGGCTTCGAGGTGCTCGCTTTTCCCTGCAATCAATTCGGCAAGCAGGAGCCGGGCGACGCGCAGGCCATTCGCAGCTTCTGCGACTTGCGTTTTCACATCACGTTTCCGATGTTTGCCAAGATCGACGTCAAGGGACCGGACGCCGCGCCGCTCTACGCGTATCTCACGCAGGAAAAGCGCGGCGTGCTCGGCACGAAGGCGATCAAGTGGAACTTCACCAAGTTTCTGGTTGACGCTTCGGGCAACGTGGTGGCGCGGTATGCACCGACCGAGAAGCCCGAGGCGATTCGCGCGGATATCGAGAAACTGCTGCCCTGATAACGTTAAAGGCCGAAACGCCGACGCAGCGTGAGCAACGGCCGAACGAATCCGACCAGCGAGTGAGCGGACGCCTGTACGGGCGAGCGGACCGGCACGCTTGGCGTGCCGCTGTTGTCTCGCCACACGATGCGCGCGCCGGTCTCGCTCGTCAGCGTCATCCAGCCCGATGTCTGCACCACGTGAACCTGTCCTGCCGTGAGCGGCACGGTGGTGCGCCAGATGCTCTCCGACAGCCAGTGCGAGGCGGGTGTCAGCACCGCACGGCCCGTCCCCACGTGAAGCACCGTGCCACGGCTCACGTACCCGTGGAACGACTGCCCGCGCATGAGCGTGAGGTCAGTGGACTGGGTAGGGAAAACGGGGGCGAGGGGCTTTGCCATGATGGACTCCGGGGCGTTGAACAGATGACTACAGCGTATCGACGGCCTGGGCGCCCCGGTAGGCACACAGTCACGCGGTTTGGCCCGTAACAGACGGGCGCAGGGCGTTCTGTTACGATGCCAAATCCTCAAATCTGTATCTGTTATGGTTGCGCGCAATGGCCGATCATCTGCGCATGGACGCCGCTAATCCCGAACATCTGGTCGCTGACCAGACACCCTCGACGCCCCCGACGCACCTGACGTCGCCCACGCCGCCCACGCCGCCCACGCATCGGGCCGCACCGGCGCCTGCCGTTGCCGAGGAGCGCACGCCGCTCTACCGTCAACTGGCGGACCACTACCGTCACGCCATCGAAGCCGGCACGCTCGAACCCGGTGCCCGCATGCCCAGCGTGCGGGCGCTCATGGAGCGGCACCAGGTCAGCTTGTCGACGGCATTACAGACGTGCCGTCACCTTGAAGCGCAGGGATTGCTCGAAGCGCGGCCGCGTTCGGGCTACTTCGTGCGCACGCCGGCGCGGGCGAGCCTCGTGCCCGTGGCCGAGCCACGTCCGTGGGTGCCCGACCTGATGCAGTACGTGGGCATCAACCAGCGCGTGTCGTCCATTCTTGCCCGAGGCCTTCAGGCGGACGTCAAAATCAACCTGGCGGTCGCGCACGGCTCGCCGTCGCTCTATCCCGTCAACGAACTGCGCCAGGCCACGATTCGCGCGCTGCGCGACAACCCGCTGCTCTACGGCACGCCGCCGCCGGGCGGGGGCGACGCCCGTTTTCGTTCCGCGATCGCAAGGCGCGCGCTCGAAGCGCGCATGAATATCAATCCGGAAGAGATCGTCGTCACGCACGGTTGCATCGAGGCGATCAACCTCGCCTTGCGGGCCGTGGCGAGTTCGGGCGACGTGGTCGCTGTCGAATCCCCGACGTATTACGCGCTGCTGCAGACGCTGGAAAGCATGGGAATTCGCGCGCTCGAGATTCCGACGAGTCCGCAAACGGGTATCTCGCTCGACGCGCTGGAACTGGCCAGCCAGACCTACGAGAACATCAAGGCGGTGATCGTGGTGCCGCATTTCCAGAATCCGCTCGGCTCGGTGATGCCGGACGCGCACAAGGCGCAACTTGTGAAGTGGGCGGAGTCGCGCGGCATCGCGATCATCGAGGACGACACGTACTCCGCGCTGGGCGACGACGGCAACATTCCCGCCGCCATCCGGTCATGGGATACGACGGGCAACGTGATTCACTGCGCGTCGTTGCACAAGACACTTGCGCCGGGTATGCGGCTGGGCTGGATTGCCGGGGGCAAGTGGCAGTGGCGCGTGGAGATGCTCAAGTACGCGCAAACGCGCCCGAACGAAGCTCTGGCGCAGATTGCGATGGGCGAGTTCATGGATTCGCCTCGCTTCGATCGGCACTTGCGCCACTTGCGCACGCAGTTGCGCGAGCACCGTGCGGCAATGGCCGAGGCGATCGCCACCTATTTCCCGGCGGGCACTCGCCTGACACAACCGGCCGGGGGGCTGAGCCTGTGGGTGGAGATGCCGGGCGGCGTGAGTTCCGAGCGGTTGTTCGACGCGGCGCTGGCCAAAGGTATCCGCGTCGCACCGGGCAGCCTGTTTTCCAACTCGGCGCGCTACGACAATTTCCTGCGCATCAACGGCGGGCAACCGTTCACGCGCGAGGTCGACAAGGCCGTGCGCACGCTTGCCACCGAAGTCATCCGGCTGCTGGACGCCAACGGCTGAGCGCAGGTCGCGCGCTGGTTATACGCTGGTTCACGCAGGCCACGCGCAGCCCGATCCTGCGGGCGGGCGCGCTCAGAACTCCGGATACATCCGTCCCGGATTGAAAATGCCTGCGGGATCGAACACCGACTTCAGATTCCGATGGATGCGCATGACCGGCGCAGGCAGCGGCGTGAAGACGCTCACACCCGGCTCTCCATAGCGGAACAACGTGGCATGGCCACCGTCCTGGCGCGCTGCGGAGCGCACGATCTGCGCATCCGCGTCGGTAATCCACCAGCGCTGCGCGCCACCCCACTCGATGAGTTGCTTGCCCGGCAGTCGATGCGGCTCTGCCGTGGACGGCACCGCCAGACGCCACAACGCCTGCCCCGGTCCCGCGTCGGCAAAGAAGTTGTCGGTCTGCTCGCGGATCGCGTGCCAGAACTTGGCAGCGTGAATGGCGTCCACCAGCTCGCCGCCCATTTTCACGCGCGCCGCCTTGATCGCTGCCGACGCGCCCGCCAGACGAATCACCAGCAAGTCGCTGCGCCACGCACTGCCCGTAATCGGCAACGGCTGCCCACCCCATTCGTTGAGCTTGCGCACCGCGTCGATGGCGTTCATCTCGAACTGCAGCGTGAGCTCGGCGAAGGGCTGAGGCAGCACTTTGAGCGACACCTCAAGAATGAGTCCCAGCGTGCCGAGCGAGCCGGCGAGCATACGGGAGACATCGTAGCCGGCGACGTTCTTCATCACCTGACCGCCGAAGTTCAGCACGTGCCCGCGACCGTCCATGAGCTTCGCACCGAGCACGAAGTCGCGCACCGAGCCGACCGCGCTGCGACGCGGCCCGGCCAGGCCGGCCGCCACGGCGCCGCCAAGGGTGGCCCCCGGTCCGAAATAGGGCGGCTCGAACGGCAGCAACTGGTTGCGCTCGGCCAGGGCGGTTTCGATGTCGGCCAGCGGGGTGCCGCAACGCGCGGTAATGACGAGTTCAGCCGGATCGTAGGCGACGATGCCGCGGTAAGCGCGCGTATCGAGCACGTCGCCCACGCGTTGCTGGCCATACCATGCCTTGGTGCCACCCCCGCGAAGCTGGAGCGGCGCACGACGTGCGGTGGCCTGTTCGATGACGGCGCGGAAATTCTCGAGGGTGTCGTTCGTGTCGGTCATCAGCTCGGTTCGGGCGGCGGTGTCGTATCGGATTGGTAGGGCCCCAGCTCGCTGCCGCAATGCTTGCAGAAGCGCGCGTCGGGGTCGTGTCCTTCAGTCTGGCATTGGCCGCAGGTGCGCGTGGTGATCGGCTTCTTGCGCATGGCCGAGTGAATCTCGGCGCCCATGATGCCCGTGGGTATGGCAATCACGCTATAGCCGAGCAGCATGACGAAGCCGGTAATTGCCTTGCCCAGTCCGGTCACGGGAACCACGTCGCCGTAGCCCGTCGTAGTGAGCGTGACGATCGCCCAGTAAATCCCGACCGGGATGCTGGTGAAGCCGTGTTCCGGACCTTCGATGATGTGCATGAGCGTGCCGAAGATCACCACGATGATCGAGATGAACCCGAGAAACACGAGGATCTTGCGACGCGCGTTGTAAAGCGCAATGCTGAGAATCCCGGCTTCGTTCACATAGGCCGTGAGCTTGAGAATCCGGAACGCGCGCATCAACCGCAGCAGACGCACGTCGATCAGCCCATGCAACTCGGGCACTAGAATCGCAAGGTACGTCGGCAAAATGGCAAGCAGGTCGATCAGACCGTAGAACGACAGCGCGTAGCGCATCGGCCGGTGGGCGCTGAGCAGTCGCGCGATGTACTCGGCCGTGAACAGGAGCGTGAAGAACCACTCCAGCACGGCCATCGGGATGGGCATCGTCGCCTGCACTGCCGGCACGCTCGATACCACCACCGTGAGCACGGACAGCACGATGGCGATGAGCAACGCGATATCGAACAGCCGACCTTCGCGGGTGTCGGCTTCGAAGATGATGATGTAAAGCCGCTGCCGCCAGTCGTGCGGCAGCCATTCCGACAGCGGGCGCATGTCAGAACCTCGGCAGGTCGGGGTGCGGCAGCAATCCGCCGCGCACGTGCAGCTTGCCGTATTCGGCGCAGCGCGCGCGTGTCGGAATGCCCTTGTCCGGATTGAGCAGCCCGACCGGATCGAACGCGCGCTTCACCCCGAAAAACGCGTCGCGCTCTTCGGCGGAAAACTGGACGCACATCGAATTGATCTTCTCGATGCCCACGCCGTGTTCGCCCGTGATCGTGCCGCCGAGCTCGACACATGCTTCCAGAATGTCGCAACCGAACGCCTCGGCGCGATGCCATTCGTCCTGGTCGTTGCCGTTGAAAAGAATGAGCGGATGCATGTTCCCGTCTCCCGCATGAAAGACGTTAATACAGCGCAACCCGTATTGTTGTTCCAGGCCCTCGATGCGTTTGAGTAATGTCCCAATCGCGCGCCGTGGAATGGTGCCGTCCATGCAGTAGTAGTCCGGCGAGATGCGCCCGGCGGCGGGAAACGCATTCTTGCGCCCGGACCAGAAGCGCAGGCGCTCCTCCTCGCTGCGGGAAATCTGGAGGCGTGTCGCGCCCGACGTGCGCAGCACATGCGAGATGCGCAGGATTTCTTCGGTGACTTCTTCGGGGGTGCCGTCGGACTCGCAGAGCAGGATCGCCGCCGCGTCCAGATCGTAGCCGGCGTGCACGAATTCCTCGACCGCCTGCGTGGCGGGCTTGTCCATCATCTCCAGCCCGGCCGGGATGATGCCTGCGGCAATGATCGCGGCGACGGCGTTGCCGCCCGTCTCGACGTCATCGAAACTTGCCATGATGACTTGCGCCGTCTGTGCCCGGGGCACCAGCTTGACGGTGATCTCGGTCACGACGCCGAACATGCCCTCGCTGCCGATGAAGACGGAGAGCAAATCGAGGCCGGGCGCGTCCGGCCCGAGCGAGCCGAATTCGATGGCTTCGCCCGACATGGTGATCGCGCGCACGCGCAGCACGTTGTGCACCGTCAGCCCGTACTTCAGGCAATGCACGCCGCCCGAATTTTCCGCCACGTTGCCGCCGATGGTGCAGGCGATCTGGGACGAGGGGTCCGGCGCGTAATACAGCCCGTAAGGCGCTGCGGCCTCGGAGATTGCGAGATTGCGAACGCCCGGCTGCACGGTGGCCGTGCGAGCGTACGGATCCACTTCAATGATCTTCTTGAATTTGGCGAGCGAGAGCACCAGCCCGTCGGAGATCGGCATGGCGCCGCCGGACAGGCTCGTGCCCGCGCCTCTTGGAACGACCGGAATCCCCAGTTGATGACAGGCCTGCAAGATGCGCTGCACCTGCGACTCCGACTCCGGTAACACGACGGCGAGCGGCACGCGTCGATAGGCGGCGAGCCCGTCGCACTCGTAGGGCGTGGTGTCTTCGCGGCGATGCAGGATGCAATGCGGCGGCAGAATGCGGGCGAGCGCTTCGAGCAACTGACGCTGACGGGCGGCGAGCGCCTCGGCGTCGGTGCTATCGTCGAGCGCGACGCCCGCCGGGACCGAGCCGGGCGGGTTGGACTGGCCTTGCGGCGTGAGCGGCGCGTTCATGCGGCGCTCAGCCCGCCGCACGCAACCGGAAAATCTTGCCCGGATTGAGCAGATTGCGAGGATCGAGCGAAGTCTTGATCGCACGCATGACGTCGATGGCGTCCTCACCATGTTCGGTCACGAGGAAGCCCATCTTGTGCAGGCCCACGCCGTGCTCGCCCGTGCACGTGCCGCCCATGCGGATCGCACGCTCCACGATGCGTTGATTCAGGCGCTCGGCTTCTTCGACGTCTTCAGGCTTGTCCGGATCGATCAGAATCGCGACGTGGAAATTGCCGTCGCCGACGTGGCCCACGATCGGGCACGTGAGGTAGGAACCTTTCAGGTCCTCTTCCGTTTCGCCGACGCATTCGGCCAGACGCGAGATCGGCACGCAAACGTCCGTCGTGACGGCGCGGCTGCCCGGCTGAAGCTGGAGCATGGCGAAGTAAGCGCTGTGACGCGCGCTCCACAAACGGTTGCGGTCTTCGGTGCGCGTGGCCCATTCGAAGCCCGTGCCACCGTTTTCCTTCGCGAGTTCTTCGACCGTCTGCGCCTGCTCCTTCACACCGGCTTCGCTGCCGTGGAATTCGAAGAAGAGCGTTTGCGTCTCGGGCAGTTCCATCTTCGAATGCTTGTTGATGGCACGCACGGCGAGCGCGTCGACGAATTCCACCCGTGCCACCGGCACGCCCAGCTGAATCGTCTGAATGGTGCAATTGACGGCGTCCGTCATGCTCGGGAACGAGCAGATCGCCGCCGATACGGCTTCCGGTTGCGGATACAGGCGCACCGTCGCTTCGGTGATGATGCCGAGCGTGCCTTCGCTGCCGACGAACAGGCGCGTGAGGTCGTAACCGGCGGACGACTTGCGCGCGCGCGTGCCGGTATGGATCACCCGGCCATCGGCGAGCACCACCGTCAGCGCCAGCACGTTCTCGCGCATGGTGCCGTAGCGCACGGCGTTGGTGCCGGAGGCGCGCGTGGCGCACATGCCGCCAATGCTGGCGTCGGCACCCGGGTCGATCGGGAAGAACAACCCGGTATCGCGCAGGGCTTCGTTCAGGGCCTTGCGCGAGATTCCCGGTTGCGTGGTGACGGTCAGGTCTTCGGCGTTGATCGAGACGATCTGGTTCATCTCGGACAGGTCGAGCGACAAACCGCCCTCGACGGCCAGCAGATGGCCTTCGAGCGAAGAACCGGCGCCGTAAGGAATGATGGGGACGTCGTATTTCGCACAGCATCTGACGATCTCGGAGACCTCTTGCGTGCTGTGCGCGAATGCCACCGCGTCGGGCAGCATCGGATCGAAGGGAGACTCGTCACGGCCGTGGTGTTCGCGCAGCGCTTCCTTCGTGCTCACGCGCTCGCCCAGCAGGGCTTGCAACTCGGTGAGCAGGGCGTCGGGAAACGGACGCTTTGCGGCGAACGGCAGATGGGGGTGATTCACGGCGTTCTCCTTCGGGTCTCCGGGCCGCCCGGCGCCGGTAGGCGAGGGCGGACACCATATCGGGTGGGGTCTTGGGCGCGCGCAGCGCTCCCTGACACCTCATGAGCGGGGATTTTACGCCGTGGCGGCGTTTTTCCCCACACTTTGCGTCATATCATACGGACTTGCCGTATATCGACGCCATCGGAATTGCCTGAAAAACAAGCAACCGGTCGCTGTACGGTCAATTTCAATCAAAAAGGCAGACCGTGCGGCAGTCGACAGGCGTCGCCGGGTGAAATGTGCCGCAAGGGGTAGGTGTCAGAAGATGGGTAATCGTTTGAGCAAGATCGTCACGCGTACCGGCGACGGCGGCAAAACCGGCCTGGGAGATGGCGCTCGCGTCGACAAGTTCAGCCTGCGCATCGTCGCCATCGGCGAGGTCGACGAGACCAATTCGCATATCGGCGTGCTGCTGTGCGAAGACTTGCCGCAGGACGTGCGCAGCATGCTGATCGATATTCAGCATGACCTGTTCGATCTGGGCGGGGAGTTGAGCATGCCGCGTCAGACGTTGCTGGGAGACGCCCACGTGGCGAAACTCGACGAGTGGCTGGCGCATTACAACGCCGATCTGCCGCGTCTGAAGGAATTCATTTTGCCGGGCGGCACTCGCGCGGCGGCGCAGGCGCATATCGTGCGGACCGTGGCGCGTCGCGCCGAGCGGGCGATGGTGGCCCTTGGCGCCGAGGAGACGGTGGCGCCGGCGCCGCGTCAGTACGTCAACCGCCTGTCCGACCTGATGTTCGTGCTGGCCCGCGTGCTCAATCGCGCGGGTGGCGGTACCGACGTGCTGTGGCAACGCGACCGGGCCGAAGGCGGCAACCCGTAATCTCCGGGCGTCCCCCGCGGCGTCCCTATGACGTCCCTGTGATGCAAGCCGGGCGACCCTGTCGTCAGGGTCGCCCTCGGTCGTGACGCCGATCAGTTACCCGCGCCGCGAGCCACGCGACGTGCACGCACGGCCTCGGCCAGCGTGTCGAGCACCTTCAGACTGTCTTCCCAGTTGATGCAGGCGTCGGTAATGCTCTGGCCGTACGTCAGTTCCTTGCCCGGCACGTGATCCTGACGGCCCGCCACCAGATGCGATTCGACCATCACGCCGATGATGCGGTCGTCGCCACCGGCGATCTGACGGGCGATGTCCTCGCACACCGGGATCTGATTCTCGTGCTTCTTCTGGCTGTTGGCGTGCGACGCGTCGATCATCACGCGCGCGGCCAGGCCGGACTTGGCGATGTCGTCGCAGGCGGTTTGCACGCTGGCTGCGTCATAGTTGGGCGCCTTGCCGCCGCGCAGAATCAGGTGGCAGTCCTCGTTGCCCGCGGTCGAGACGATCGCCGAGTGCCCGCCCTTGGTCACCGACAGGAAATGGTGCGGCTGCGAGGCGGCCTTGATGGCGTCCACGGCGATCTTCACGTTGCCGTCGGTGCCGTTCTTGAAGCCGACCGGGCACGACAGGCCCGACGCCAGCTCCCGGTGCACCTGCGACTCGGTGGTGCGCGCGCCGATGGCGCCCCACGATACGAGATCGGCGATGTACTGCGGGCTGATCATGTCGAGGTATTCGGTGCCGGCGGGCAGGCCCATTTCGTTGATCTGGGCGAGCAGCTCGCGCGCCTGACGCAGGCCGTCGTTGATCTTGAAGCTGTTGTCCATGTGCGGGTCGTTGATCAGACCCTTCCAGCCCACGGTCGTGCGCGGCTTTTCGAAGTACACACGCATGACGATTTCGAGTTCCCCCTTCAGGCGCTCACGCTGTTCGACCAGCCGTGCGGCGTACTCAAGCGCGGCCTTCGGGTCGTGGATCGAGCACGGCCCGATAATCACGACGAGGCGGTCTTCCATGCCGTGCAGCACGCGGTGGATGGCGCCGCGCGAGCGATGGATGAGGTCGGCGCTCGCTTCCGAGCACGGGTATTCGCGGATCAGGTGCGCCGGGGGCGTCAGTTCCTTCAGTTCGCGAATACGGACATCATCGGTGTTGTGGGGAGGCATGGTTTTTCTCCTGGGCAGTTCGGACTGCAGTTCGTTTCTCGGGATTCGGGTCAAAAAAAAACCGCCAGACTCGCTGGCGGTTTTTCAGGATTCGTTCGGTGCTTACTGCTGCAACTGTCCCTCTCCATCCGCCAGCGGTGTGAGATACGCAAAAAAGTAAAAGTAAAACTTGCTGGCGATCATGAAGGATGTCTGGGACATGGCGTTGCCGGCGGATTGCCGTGCACAGAAACAACTTTATACGCCTAATCGAATGACGCTGCAACCGAGGTGACCGCTACAGGACGGAAAAACGCGCGGATTAGCCGCATTTCGACTGTCTGTTTTGCGTCTAAAAATCGTTGTTTCGAGAAAACATGCGAAAACGCCCGGTTTGACCCGGGCGCCTTGCTATGCTTTACGCATTTTTTGCGGTGCGCAATCCGATGGGCAGCGACGGTCCTGCGTCCTTCATCCTGCGTGCTGCGGATCGCCGGTTACCCTCAGGCCGTGCCGCCGACCGTCATGTTCTCCATGCGCAGTGTCGGCTGACCGACGCCCACCGGCACGCTCTGACCTTCCTTGCCGCACACGCCCACGCCCGAGTCGAGCGACATGTCGTTGCCGATCATCGTCACGTCCTTGAGCGATTCGGGGCCATTGCCGATCAGCGTGGCGCCCTTGACCGGATACGTGATCTTGCCGTCTTCGATCATGTACGCCTCGGACATCGAGAACACGAACTTGCCGTTGGTGATGTCGACCTGACCGCCGCCGAAGTTCACCGCATACAGGCCGCGCTTGACCGACTTGATGATTTCCTCGGGATCCTTGTCGCCACCGAGCATGTACGTGTTCGTCATGCGTGGCATGGGCAGCGCCGCGTAGGATTCGCGGCGGCCGTTGCCGGTGACCGGCATCTTCATCAGGCGTGCGTTGAGGCTGTCCTGCATGTAGCCCTTCAGAATGCCGTCTTCGATGAGGGTGGTGCACTGCGTCGCATTGCCCTCGTCGTCGATGTTCAGCGAGCCGCGACGGTTCGACAGCGTGCCGTCGTCCACCACGGTGACGCCCTTGGCCGCCACGCGCTCGCCCAGACGACCCGAGAAGGCCGACGAACCCTTGCGGTTGAAGTCGCCTTCGAGCCCATGGCCGACCGCTTCGTGCAGCAGCACGCCGGGCCAGCCCGGTCCGAGCACGACGGTCATCGCACCGGCGGGCGCCGGGCGGGCGTCGAGCTTGACGATCGCGCCGTCAACCGCTTCCTTGACGTACTTTTCGAGCAGATCGTCGGTGAAGTAACCGTAATCCAGGCGGGCACCGCCACCGCTGTTGCCGATTTCGCGACGTCCGTTGGATTCGACGATGACGGTGACCGACACACGCACGAGCGGGCGCACGTCGGCGGCGATCACGCCGTCGCTGCGCGCCACGAGCACCACGTCGTACTCGCCGGCCAGACCGGCCATCACCTGCGACACGCGCGGATCGCGTGCGCGGGCGAGCTTCTCGATGCGCTCGAGCAGCGCAACCTTGCCGTTGGCGTCGAGCGACGCGAGCGGGTCCGAGGGCAGGTACAGCCCGTGACCGCTGGCGCTGGCCAGCTTGCTGCCGACCTTCACGCGACCACGACCGGCCGAGGCAATGCTGCGCGTTGCGGCTGCGGCGTCCTTGAGGGCGATGTCGGAGATGTCGTCGGAGTAGGCGAACGCCGTGCGATCGCCCACGATGGCGCGCACCCCCACGCCCTGATCGATCGAGAACGAGCCCGATTTGACGATGCCTTCCTCCAGACTCCACGCTTCGCTGCGCGTGTACTGGAAGTACAGGTCGGCGTAATCCACGCGATGCGTGAAGATATCGCCGAGGGCGCGCTGGAGATGGCTTTCGTCGAGGCCGTACGGCGTGAGCAGCAGCTCACGGGCCGTGGCCAGGTTCTGGATGCCGGTGTCGATGATTTTCATGCGGTGTCAGGCCAAGGAAATGTATTCGGTAGATGAGGGCGAATCGGGCGAAATCAACGTCGCGCGATGGGCATGAGGCGTCAACCCTGAAGCACGCGGTGTCGCCACGCGGGCAAGCTCTCGCGTACGCCGGCGAGCCGGACCGGGTCGATGTCGCCGACGACCACGCCGGCGCCTTGCGCTTCACGCTGGGCGACGATCTCGCCCCATGGATCGATCAGCATGGAATGCCCCCAGGTGCGTCGCCCGTTTTCGTGGTGTCCGCCTTGCGCGGACGCAAGCACGTAACACTGATTCTCGACGGCCCGCGCACGCAGCAGCAATTCCCAGTGCGCGCGGCCCGTGGTGTAGGTAAAGGCTGCGGGTACGACCATGAGCGTACAGTCGCCCATGGCACGGTACAACTCGGGAAAACGCAGGTCGTAGCAGACCGACAGGCCAACACGTCCGAAGGGCGCCTCGAAGGTCCGCACGGCCTCGCCCGGGCAAATGGTGCGCGCCTCGTCGTAGGCTTCTTCGCCCTTGACGAAATTGAACAGATGAATCTTGTCGTAACGCGCCGCGGGCGCACCGTCAGGCCCGAAGACCAGCGTCGTGTTGAGCACGCGCTCGGGTTCGGGGGCCGCCAGCGGGAGTGTCCCGCCGATCAGCCAGACACCGTGCCGGCGGGCCGTCTCGCTCAGGAAATCCTGGATCGGTCCGCTGCCCGGCGTTTCCCGAAGCGCGAGCTTGTCGGTATCGCGCTGTCCCATGTAGCAGAAGTACTCGGGCAACAGCACCAGTTGCGCGCCGGCGTGTGCCGCTTCGGCCACCAGAAGGGCCGCTTCGCGCAGGTTGCGCTCGACGTCCGGTGCGCTGACCATCTGCACGGCGGCCACGCGTGCGGGCGCTGGTGCGCGCGTTTGTGCGAGATCGCGCGGGGCGGCTGGCTTCGTTTCGGGACTCGTCATGAAATAGCGGTTTTCGGGGCGATGATCGTGTCGTTGCGGTAGCGATTTTCCGGGCTGCGCTCAGTGACCGCGCATGCCGCTCGGCTGGGCGTTGTTTTGCGCCTCCGGCCGGGCGTCCGGGGATGCGTTGATCTTACTCTTATTGCCGCCTCCCTGTCCGATGACCGGATTATCCCAGGAGCCGGTGACGTGGTAAGTCGTCGAGAGCGTGCGCGAGAGCTGGTCGCCCAACGCCAGCTGTGCGAAGAACGACCCGATTCCCAGGGCCGGATTGATGATCGCCCAGGCGAGCGACGCCGACGCGGCGTTGATCTTCGGCAGCACCAGCACGTTGAGGTCCTGCGTCTCGCGCGCGAGGTCGGTGTGCCCGTCGATCTTGATGGTCGCGGCGTTGGCGTTGATCGTCAGATCGCTGGTGTTCGCCACGCCGCCTTGCATCGTCACGTTGCCGTCGATGCTGTCGAACGGCAGGCCGCTGCCGATCACGCTGTTGAAATCGAATGTCAGGATCTTGGCCAGGGTCTGCACCGACAGAATGCCCAGCAATTTGGCGAGTCCGGGGTCGGCCTTGAGGATCTGGCCGCGCTTGAGATCGATCGCCACGCGACCGCCGAGTGTCGGATAGTCGATGGCGTCGGGGCCGCCGCGCCATCCGAAACGGCCGGAGACGGTGCCCGAACCGTCCTTGAGCGTTTTGGGAAGACCGAGCCGGTCGAGCAGACCGCCGGCGTCCTTCACATCGAGGTTGAAGTCCAGGACGGTGCGACGCGGCACGTCTTCGCCGTTCGCCGCCGCCGCACGACGGCGCGACGTGCGCCAGTTGCCCTTCACGTCCAGTGTGGCGGCGCTGTTGCTCAGTTCCAGCTTGGTGAGCTGCCAGACCGGCACGCCGTCTTCCGTGTCGTTGTGGGCGTTGAGTTGCAGGCGTCCCAATGGTTTGTCGCGCAGCACGAAGTCGTTGGCGACCAGATCGACGGCGGGGAATTCGTCGCTCGGCTCGTCGAGCACCTGCGTGAGCACGTCGCTGCCGTGGTCTTCGCGCGGGATCACCAGTTTAGCCAGGCGCGCGCGGATCGCCCCGGACGGATTCCTGTCGCTTGGCGCCTGCCATTCGGCGAACCCCGAGACCAGCTCGGACGCCAGACTCACCTGCCAGTCGCGATCGTTGCGCTGAGCGCCGACCACCAGTTCCGGCCACTGACGCGACAACAGACGCACTTGCTTGGCATGCAGGGCGAGACGCGTGGGCAGATACGGGGTGATGGCGCCGAACTCGTCGCGGGCGGCGGCAGCCGTTGCGGCAGGCGCGGGCGGCGTGCCCTGCGTGCCGGGCGTCACGGCGTCGCTGCCGAGCGAGGCGATCACGTTACGCCAGGCATCCACGTCGAGCGTGTCGAACTGAGCGCTGGCCTGCACGCCCTCGCGCGGCGCGGGCACGGGCTGGTTGATGCCGATGCCGCCACGCAGCACTTCCACGCGCGCGCCGTTGCGCTGCTGGACGTAATTCGCCTGCACGCTTCCGATGGCGAAGTCGAGCGTATCGATGCGACGCCCACCGTTGGCCGCCGAGCCTGCCTGTGGGCGCATCGTGAAGCGCGCCGGAAGCGACGCCTCGGCGCTCTTGCCCAGCGGGGCAGGCAGGTTCACGGCCAGTCCTGCCAGCGTCGACTGCACCGCCACGTCCGTCATGCCCTGACGCACGGTCACCGTCGCCGTGTACGGCGTGCTGCCGGTCATGCGCTTGGCCAGTTGCGCCAGCGTGGCGTTCTCCCGGTTCTCGCGCAGTCCCTGCGCACTCATCTGGCCGTTGACGTTCAGCACTATCGTGCCGTCGTCGCGACTGCCGCCCGTAGCACGCACCTCGCCGCCAAGGAACGTGCCGCGCAGGTTGTCGAGCGAGATGCCGCGCTCGGTAAATGCCAGCTCGCCGTCCACCGCGCCGAAGGTCGGCAGTCCGCTCAGCAGCGTGATGTCGTTGCGCAGGAAGCGCGCACGGCCGGTCACCTTCGAGCGGTCGGTGTTTTCGAGCGGCATCGACAACTGCATGGCGAGTTGCGCGTTGCCGTTCGCCTTCGTCTCGTCGGTAAAGTCGCCGATCCAGTGGCCTACCGGGCTGGCGTTGAGATATTTGACGAAGTCCATCGCGGGACCGCGTGCGTCGCCCTTGAGCGTGAGCGTGGAGTCGTCCTGACCGATGTCGTTGATGTCGCCCTGCACCTGCGTAAGCGTCACACCGTAGACCGAGCCGCTGTCGATGGCGATGTGTAGCTTGTCGGCGTGGAACCGCAGATTGCCCCGCACCTTCTCGAACGGCGGCCACACTTCCGTATGACCCGGGCGCACCGGCGAGGGGTTGAACGTCACGTCGGTCAGCGGTATATCGATACGGAATTTGCCGCCGCCCTTGCCGTAAGGGAAGTCCTCGAGATCGCCCTGCACGGCGAACGGCGCATTTTGCACGGTGCCCGCGATCAGCGCGCGTTGCAGATAGTCGCGCACGCTCGCGCCGATGTCCGTGGGCAGGTAGCGCGGCACGGCATTGGCGTTGGCGCGAACGATCGTGCCCTTCAGATCGACGATGCCATTGCCTTTGCCGCCGTTTTGCCAGGTACCGCTGACGTCGCCCGCGAGCTCGGGATTTTGCAGATGGACGGCGTCGACGCGAACCTGCACGTTGGCCGGGGCGTCGCGTCTGGTCGCCGAATGCGAGATGCGCCACGACGTGCGCGCGGTGAGGGTGTCGAGATCGATGCGCGGCTGGTCGAAGCGGCCGGGAAAGTCGAGTGTGGCGTTCCTGGCATTGAGCGAGAGGCTGCCGCGGGTCTGGTCCGCGTCGACATGGCCGCTCAGATTCGCGAAGCCGGGGCGTCCCGCGTTGGGGGAATTCGGGCGCGCCTGCGCCGCGGGCGCCGGCTGGCTGTCGATGCCGAGATTCTCGAAATCGGCAACGACGCGATAGCGTTCGCGCTCGGGGGGCAGTTGCTTGATGCCCGGCAGGTCGCGCCAGTTGGTCGGGCCGTGGGGCTTGGGCGCCTGATAGGTGATGTTGAAATTGGACACGCGCCCGCGCGGGCGGAAGCTGGCGAGCGTATCGCGAGTCTGCTGATCGATGGGCAGCGACGGCACGAGCGCCATGGCCGCACCGATGTCGAAGCGTTGACCGGCAACGGCCGCGTGCAGGCCTTGTTCGGTGCTGCCGGGCGTGTAGCTGCCGCTCAGTTCGGGCACATCGAGCGTGGGGCGGCCGGCGGCCTGCAAACTCAGCTCGCGCGCCCGCAGTTTCCAGCCCGAACCGGCTGAACCTGCGGAATCGGCAGAATCAGCAGCATCAGCCGGTGCGCCGACACGGCTCACGTCGATGCGACCCTGCGCGGCGTCGAAAGTCAGCGGGGGCAGATCGTCGGCCAGTTGCGCGGACGTGTCGGCCCCGGCCACACGCAACGTGGCGCCTGTCACGATGCCGTTGTCGAAGTCGACCCATGCACGTGCGGCGATGCGCCCGCGCGGGTCCTTGCCCGGCAGCGCCACGTATCGCGCCAGTTCGGCCACGTCGAGCGTGCCGACGTCGCCGTAAATCTGGCCGCGCCAGCGCTTGACCTCGCCCGGGCGTGCGAATAGCGGGTTGGTAAAGCGTGCACGGACGTCCAGCGGCGCGACGATGTCCGGCGGCGGACTTGCCTGCATGCCGAAGCGATGCTCGAAGCCACGATTGCGCAGCATGGCGTTGACCTGCGTGAGGACAACCTCCGGCACGTCGCGCGTCGCGTCGCGCCAGCGCACGGTGCCGTGGCGCACGACGATGCGCGCCTGGCGCATGAGCCAGTCGGTGGCCTGCGTGTCGTCCGTCTTCGCGTTGCCCGACACCGGTATGCCCGCAACGAGGATCGAGCCGTCCGCGCGGCGCTCGACCGTCACGTCCGGTTCATGCAGCGTGAGGTTCGACAGGCGCACGTCGAAGTGAATCAGGCTGGTCCACGAGAGCACGGCGTCGAGCCGGTGGAGCGTCAGGCTCGGCTCCACGGGCGGCGGTGCGCCCGGTGGGGCATAGGTCACTGGGGAATTGCCGGAAGCAACCCCGGCGGCCCCGGCGCCCGACGTGGAGGCCGACCCGGGAGCGGCTGCCGCACTGGAAGCCGTGGCCTCGTGACGACGCAAGGGCGCCACCACGCGGGCAATCGTCGACGCCTTGGGGGGCGTGCCCTGCGCCGGTGGCGTAATGCGGACGTCTTCGAGCGTGAGATAGGGGTGCCAGCCGCGCCAGTCGGCGTCGACCTTGCCGATCGTGACGGGCAGGCCGATGGCGCGGGTCGCCGCCGCCTCGATTTGCGGGCGGTAGTCCGACACACGGGGAAGGATGACGTACCGGGTCGCGAGGATGACGGCGCCGAGTCCGAAGTAGACGATGACGACGAGCGCCAGCAGCCATTCCAGACCCAGGCGCAAGCCACGCGGCAGTGACGAGAACCAGGACCGGGTCGCAGTGGGCGAGGCGGGCGGCTTACGGTCGGTCATGCTGCGCGTCTACGAGGTAATGTGGTAGTTTCTGTGGCAAAGACTGTAACACAAGCCCAAGGCCGCCCGATGGCCCGGCCGTCGCACAAACAGACATGTGATCCGGCGTTTCATCGCGACCGGGTAAGCATGCGAAAGCCTCTTCATCCTTTGCTGACCGGAACCCCGCCAGTGAGTTCACCCGAAACCCCGATCGATATTCAGTCCTACTCGCGATATGCCGCGCGCATGCTCGCGAGTCGTCCGGCACTGGCCGAGGCCCTGCCGACGCTCGCGGAGCACCCCGTCGACGCCCGCTGGCTTGCGCGTCGCTTTGAAGCCATTTCCGGCACGCAGCTCTCGCCGCCCGAGCAGCCCTCCGGGGCATGCGCTCTCGACGAGGCGGCGCTGACGCGGGCTTTGCGCGTGCTGCGCGTCGAGGCGTTGTGCACCGTCATGCAGCGCGATCTGGATGGACGCGCCGAATTGTCCGAAGTGACCGAAGCGATGACGGCGCTCGCCGAATTCGCCATTCAGGCGGGCATCGCGGTGCTCTCGCGCGAACTCGAAGCCATTCACGGTGTGCCGCGCAACGCGGAAGGGGAGCGCCAGACGCTGGGCGTGGTCGGGATGGGCAAGCTTGGGGGGCGCGAGCTCAACGTCTCCTCCGACATCGATCTGATCTTCCTGTATGAGGACGATGGCGATACCACGGCGCCGGATGACGCCGATCCGGCCGCCGCCGGGCGGCTGCGCCTGCTCTCCAACCACGAATTCTTCACCAAGCTCGGCCGCAAGCTGATCGGCGTGATCTCCGAGCTCACACCGGACGGCTACGTGTTCCGGGTCGACATGCGCCTGCGCCCCAACGGCGATTCGGGACCGCTCGTGTGCAGCCTGCCCATGCTCGAAGAGTATTTCTACGTGCAGGGCCGCGAGTGGGAGCGCTACGCGTGGATCAAGGGACGGCTGGTGTCCGAGCTCGCGAGCGAGCCGGGCAGACGCATCGAGCGGTTACTGAGCTCGCTGGTTCAGCCGTTCGTGTTCCGCCGGTATTTGGACTACGGCGTGATTGGCGCGATTCGTGCGCTGCACGAGCAAATCCGGCACGAGGCCGAGCGCCGTGCGCGGGCCAAACCCGCTCGCATCAACGACATCAAGCTCGGGCGCGGCGGCATTCGCGAAGTGGAGTTCTCGGCGCAGGTCTTCCAGTTGATTCGCGGCGGTCAGGAGCCGGAGTTGCGCGTACGCCCGACGCTTGCCGTGCTGGGCGTAGCCGCCCGGCGAGGGTGGCTGGCGCAAAGCGTGGCCGAAGCGCTGGCGAACGCATATGTCTTCCTGCGCAGGCTCGAACACCGGATTCAGTATCTGGAAGACGCGCAAACGCACATTCTGCCGGGCCCGGGCGACGACCGTCTCGCCGTGGCGCGCGCCATGGGCTTTCCCGATGAAGCGACGTTCATGACCGTGCTCGACGAGCACCGCGAGTTCGTTGCCGGTCAGTTCGACGAAATCTTCGCGGACAAGGCCAACGGCGGCGCAAACAAAGGCGGCGCAAACAAAGGCGGCACCGGCGACTGCGAGTGCCCGCCGGAGCTCTGGAGCGAGTGTCTGGCGGACGAGGCGCAGACGGGCGATCTGGGCAATCAGCTCACGCGATTGGGCTTCTCCGACGCCGAAGGGGCGCTCGATCGCCTGAGGGCGGTCTGGACGTCATCGCGCTACAAGGCGCTGGGCGAGATGAGTCGTCGGCGCTTCGACCAGCTCGTGCAACGCGCGGTCGAAGGCGCGGCGGGCACGGGGGAGGCCGACGCCGTGCTCGCACGCATGCTCGACCTGCTCTCGACCATCAGTCGCCGCAGTTCGTATCTCGCGTTGCTCACCGAGTACCCGCGTGCGCTCGAGCGCGTGGTCAAGGTGCTCGCAGGCTCGCGCTGGGCGGCAGGCTATCTGATCAGCCATCCGCAATTGCTCGACGAGCTGCTCGACGACGAGGCGCTGGCCGCACCCTTCGACTGGCCATCGTTCAAGACGCAGTTGCTGCTCAGTCTCAATGCGGCGGGCGCGGCGGGTAACGTCGAAGTGCAGATGGACATTCTGCGGCGCGCGCATCATGCCGAAGTCTTCCGCATCCTCCTGCTCGACTTGCAAGGCACCTTGTCGGTGGAAGCGATCGGCGACCGGCTCTCCGAACTGGCGGACATCATCGTCGACGTGACGATCTCGACCGTCTGGCCGCACGTGGCCACGCGGCATCGCGAAGTGCCCCGCTTCTCCGTCATTGCCTATGGCAAGCTCGGCGGCAAGGAGCTGGGCTATGCGTCCGACCTCGATCTCATCTTCCTTTACGACGATGACGACGATCGCGCGCCGGACGCCTACGCCGCACTCGCGCGGCGTTTCGTCACGTGGCTGACCACGCATACTGGGGCCGGCATGCTGTTTGATGTCGATCTGCGCCTGCGCCCCAACGGTCTGTCGGGTTTGCTGGTGACCAACATCGAGAGCTTCCGTCAGTATCAGTTCCGCGAGGGCAACGCGAATACGGCGTGGGTATGGGAGCATCAGGCGCTCACGCGCGCGCGATTTTGTGCGGGCGACGAGACCATCGGTGCGGCCTTCGAGAATATCCGGGCGCAGGTTTTGGCGACACCGCGCGAGGCGTTGCCGCTCGCGCAGGAAATCGTGGCGATGCGCCGCAAGGTGCTCGAAGGCCATCCGAACCCGTCGAAGCTCTTCGACCTCAAGCACGACCGGGGCGGCATGGTGGATATCGAGTTCACCGTGCAGTATCTGGTGCTGCTGCATTCGGGGGGCCATCCGGCCCTCCTGCGCAATGCGGGCAACATCGCGTTGCTGCGTGAAGCGGCACAGCTTGGGCTGATCGACGCGACACTTGCCGATGCAGCAGCGGCGGCGTATCGGACCTATCGCAAGCGCCAGCACAAGTTGCGGCTCGATGGCGTGGAAGCGGCGCGCGTGCCTGCGGCCGACATCGAGGCCGAACGTGATGCGGTGATGGCGCTGTGGGATTCGGTGTTCGCGCAGGCCGGGCCGGTCTGAGGCAGACCGAGCGTCAGAGGGCTAGAGTCAGAGGGCTAGCGTCAGAGAGCGAGCATCTCCCGCGCGTGCTTGCGCGTGGTGGCGGTAATTTCCACGCCGCCGAGCATGCGTGCAATCTCTTCGACGCGCTCGGTGCGCCCCAGCGGTTCGATTTCACTCATGGTCGTATCGCCGTCGCTGCGCTTGCTCACACGCAGATGCTGGTGGCCGAGCGCGGCGACTTGCGGCAAGTGGGTCACGCACAGCACCTGACGGCCCTGACCCAGTTCACGCAGCAAACGCCCGACGACTTCCGCCACGGCGCCACCGATGCCGGAATCGACTTCATCGAAAATCAGCGTCGGCGTGAGGCTCGCGCTGCTGGCGATCACCTGCAGGGCGAGGCTGATGCGCGCGAGTTCGCCGCCCGAGGCGACCTTGGCGAGCGGGCGCGTCGGCACCCCCGGATGACCCGCAACGAGGAACTCCACCGTCTCCAGCCCGAACGACTGCGGCTCGGACGTCGGCGTGAGCGCGACTTCGAAGCGCCCGCCGGGCATCGAGAGATCCTGCATGGCGCGGGTGACTTCGCGCGAGAGCGACGCCGCCGCCCTGGCACGCGCTTTCGACAACTCCCTGGCAAGCTTCAGATAAGTCGCGTGGGCCGCGTCGGCGGCCGCTTGCATGGCAGCGCTGTCGGCCGAGGCCGTCAGTTCCTCCAACTGCGCCCGACGCTGCGCCAGCTCCGCCGGCAATTGCTCCGGTGTGACCCGGAACTTGCGCGCCGCCGAATGCAGGGCATCCAGACGCTGCTCGACGACGGCCAGACGCTCCGGGTCGAGGTCGATGCGCTGCGCGTAATGCGTGAGCGAGTGGACCGCCTCGCGAAGCTGGATCTCGGCAGGTTCGAGCGCGGCCAGCGTGTCCGCCAGAGCGGCGTCGATCTCGGCAAGTTCGCGAATCTGATGCACGACATGGCCCAGCGAGGGCACAACGGCGCCGTCGGCTTCCGCCAGCACGTCGAGCGCACCCTGCACGCCGTTGATGAGGCTCGCGGCGTGCGAGAGCCGGCGATGCTCGGCACTCACCTCGTCCCATTCCCCTTCCTGCGGATTGAGCTTGTCGAGTTCGGACGTCTGCCATTCGAGACGCTCGCGCTCCAGTTGCAGTTCGCGATCACGCCCGTGGGCCTCTTCGCAGCGCTTGACGAGACGTCGCCATTCCTTGTGGGCAGCGGCGGCGTCTGTCGCGAGCGCCGTTGCGCCCGCATGGGAATCGAGCAGGCGACGCTGCGCGTCGGGGCGCAACAGTTGCTGGTGCGCATGCTGACCGTGAATGTCGACGAGCATTTCACCGAGTTCGCGCAATTGCGCGAGCGTGGCGGGCGTGCCGTTGATGAAGGCGCGTGAGCGCCCGCCGGCGTCGAGCACGCGACGCAGCAGCACGCCGCCGTGTTCTTCCAGGGTGAGGGCCTGCGCTTGCAGCCAGGCTTCGAGATCGGGGCGCGCCTGGGCGTCCGCAGCGAACTCGGCAGTAATGTCGGCGCGCGTCTGCCCGCTGCGCACCATGCTGGTGTCGCCGCGCTCGCCCATCGCGAGCGCCAGCGCATCGATCAGAATCGATTTGCCCGCGCCGGTCTCCCCCGAGAACACGGTGAAACCGGCGGAGAATTCCAGATCGAGACGATCGACGATCACGAAATCGCGAATCGAGAGACTGCGTAGCATGGGATGTCGGGTAAGGCGTGGAGTCAGTTCTGCGGCGTATCTTCGTCGGAGATATGCTCGTTCCAGTGCAACTTGCGGCGCAGCGTGGCGTAGTAGTTATAGCCGACCGGATGCAGGAACGTCACCTGATGCGCCGAGCGGCTCACCAGAATCTTGTCGCCCTGACGCAGCTCGGCAAACGACTGCATGTCGAAGTTCGCGCCAACTTCGCGCCCGCCCGTGATCGTGATGACGATGTCGCTCGAATCCGGCAGCACGATCGGACGGTTCGACAACGCGTGCGGTGCGATCGGCACGAGCACTACGCCGCCCAGGCGCGGATGCAGAATCGGACCGCTGGCCGAGAGGGCGTACGCCGTCGACCCCGTGGGGGTGGCGACGATCAGGCCATCCGAGCGCTGCTTGTACATGAAGCGACCGTCCACGTCCACGCGCAGCTCGACCATTCCCGAAATCCCGGAGCGGTTCACGACCACGTCGTTGAACGCGAGGGTATCGAAGAGCGTCTGGCCGTCGCGGTCGATGCGCGCGGACAGGAGCGTGCGCTGCTCGGCTTCGAAGTGACCTTCGAGCATGGCGGGCACGACCTGGCGCATTTCGTCGAGCGGGATGTCGGTGATGAAGCCGACCCGGCCATGGTTCACCCCGATGAGCGGCACGTTCGAGGCGGCGAGCTGACGTCCGACGCCGAGCATCGTGCCGTCGCCGCCCACCACGACGGCGACGTCCGCCTGTGTGGCGATCTCCTGAATGTCGAGCGTGCCGTACGGATCGGCGCCTGCGCCGATGTTATGCGCAGTGTCACGCTCGAAGACGACGTGATGCCCGCGCTGCGCAATGCATGCCGCCAGCGTGAGCAACGGTTCGGCGACGCCGTCGGCATGGTACTTCCCGACGAGCGCCACGGTCTTGAAGGGGCTCCCAGTTTTCATGCCGCCATTACACCATAAGTCGATGACAGCAACCATCGGCATGCACGGCCTGCGGCGGTTCTCGCGTCGGGGTTTGCCGCACGCCGCGTACCAACATTTCGCGTTACAATTTTTGCCATGCTAGATCAACGTGCGCAAACACTCCTCAAAACCCTGATCGAACGGTACATCGCCGATGGCCAACCGGTCGGCTCGCGCACGCTTTCGCGTTATTCGGGACTCGACCTGTCCCCGGCCACGATCCGCAACGTCATGGCGGACCTCGAAGCGCTCGGTTTTGTAGCGAGCCCGCACACGTCCGCCGGACGCGTGCCGACGCCGCGTGCTTACCGCCTGTTCGTCGACACCATGCTCTCGGTGCGACCGCTCGACGAAGCCGCGCATCATCTGGCGTCGCAGGTGCAGACGAGTCTTCAGCCGGGCGGCCCGCAGCAACTGGTGGCGTCCGCCGCGCAGGTGCTCTCGCATCTGTCGCAGTTTGCGGGAGTGGTACTCACGCCGCGTCGCAGTCAGACCTTCCGTCACATCGAATTCCTGCGGTTGTCCGATAAGCGCGTGCTGCTCATCATCGTCACGCCCGATGGCGACGTGCAGAACCGCATCATCCTGACGGAAAAGGATTATTCGCCGGCGCAACTGGTCGAGGCCGCGAATTATCTGAACGCCAATTTCGGCGGACACAGCTTCGACGACGTGCGCACTTACTTGCGCGGTGAACTCGATGCCCTGCGCTCCGACATGAGCACGCTGATGCAAGCGGCTGTGCAGGCCGGCAGCGACGCGATGGCCGACACCACACGTGAGAGCGTGCTGATTTCGGGCGAGCGCAACCTGCTGGGCGTGGAGGATCTGTCGTCGAACATGGAGCGACTGCGCAAGCTGTTCGACGTGTTCGAGTCCAAGACGGGGCTGCTGCAACTGCTCGACGTGTCGAGCCGCGCCTCCGGCGTGCAGATCTTCATCGGCGGCGAATCCAGCCTCGTTCCCATCGAGGAGATGACGGTGGTCACCGCGCCGTACGAAGTCGACGGCCAGATCGTGGGCACGCTCGGCGTGATCGGGCCGACGCGCATGGCCTACGAGCGCGTGATCCCCATCGTCGACATCACCGCCAAGTTGCTCTCCAACGCGCTCAGTCATCACTGAGTTACACACTCGTAGCATTCCTTACACCCCTTTACACGCGGTCACACACCACGGGCTTACGCTCGAAATGTCACCCTGGCGTTCCTCGAAGCTTGCGGAGCCAGAGGTGGCAGGCGCGCTGCGGTCGTTGCGCAATGATGCGTGGGACGCTCGCAGCGAGGATTCGGACAGAACCCCACAAGGTGGCAGAGGCAAGCCACGCGCAGCGTGCCCGTTGAACGGGCCCGGAGTGTTTATGAGATCCCTGACTTCCTGGCGGATGATCGTTCGCCCTCTCGGCACCGGGCTGGTGCTGTGCATACTCGGCCTGCTCGGCGCTGTCGGGCTGCCGACGCTGGCGCACGCCCAAAGCGCCGATCCACCGGGGCGCGTGGCGCGGCTGAGCGAGTTCGACGGCACCGTGACGTACGCCCCGGCGGGCACCAGCGACTGGCGCTATGCCAACCGCAACCGGCCGCTCACGACGGGCGACGCCGTCTGGGTCGACCGTAACAGCCGCGCGGAGATGCACGTCGGCGGCACCGCGGTGCGCATGGGGGCGTCCACCAGCCTCGCGTTGTCTGCCGTGACCGACCAGAATGTGCAACTGAACGTAACGCAGGGCACCGTGGGCGTGCGGCTGCGCAGCTTCGACGCGAATCAACCGTATGAGATCGACACGCCGAATCTGGCGTTCGTGCCCGCACAGGCGGGTGAATATCGTGTGGACGTGGATCCAAACGGCGTGACGACCGTGAGTGTCTGGCGCGGCGCGGGTACGGCCTATGGGCAAGGCGCGTCGGTGCCGCTGCAACAGGGGCAGCGCGTGGCGTTCGTCGGTCAGAATCTCGCGCAGCAGCAGACCGGCCCGCTCGTGGCCGACGTCTTCGATCAATGGACTCGCGAGCGCGATGCCCGCGAAGACGCGTCCGTGTCGGCGCGCTACGTGCCGCGCGACATGACGGGTTTCGAGAGTCTGGACGACTACGGTTCGTGGCAGGAAACGCCGACCTACGGGGCCGTATGGGTGCCGTCGAACGTGCCGTCCGGCTGGGCGCCCTACCGCACGGGGCATTGGGTCTGGGTCGATCCGTGGGGCTGGACCTGGGTGGATGACGCGCCGTGGGGCTTCGCGCCGTATCACTACGGGCGTTGGGCCTACGTGGACGCGCGCTGGTGCTGGGTGCCGGGACCGGTTGCGGTGCGCCCGGTGTATGCACCGGCACTGGTCGGATGGGTCGGCGGCAACAGTGGCGGAAATCAGTGGGGGGTGACGTTTGCCGCCGGCGGCGTGGGCCTCGCGTGGTTCGCGTTGGGGCCGCACGATGCGTACCGTCCCGCCTATCACGCGAGTTCATCGTACGTCACGAACATCAACCGGTCGACGATCGTGCGCACCACCAACATCACCAACAACGTCAATAACATCAACGTCAATAACGTCTATAGCAATCAGCATGTGCGCGGTGCGGTGTCGACGATGCCCGCGCAGGCGTTCGTGCAGGGACGTGCCGTAGGGGCGCCGGTTGCCCTGGCAGCACCGCGAGCCGGGCAGGGCTGGCGCGTGGGCAATACGCCGGGCGTTGCGCCTGTGCAGCAGAGCGTGATCGGCAACAGTCGTCCGGCGCCCTCGGCGCCACCGGCGGGCGTGTTCAACCGGCAGGTGCTGGCCACCCGCGCACCGGTCGCCCGCAGCGTGGCGTCGCGTGAATTGACGAGCAATCTGCATGCCGTCCCGAATGCAGGGGGGGCGCCGCTCGCGCTTGGTCAGAGCGGTCAGCAGGTCCGCAACTTGGGGGCAGGGGGGCAAGGTCAGGGCCGCATTGCGCCGCGTGTCACCGTCGTCGGCACGCATGGGCCGGTGGGCGCCCCGATTGGTACGAACGGGGCGAACGGGGCGAGCCCTGCCCAACCGGCACTGGGGCCGACGGGCGCTTTGGGCGCGACGCCCGCCCACGGCGGCCTGCCCGCGACCGGCGCGACCTCCCCGATGCACGGCGCACCGGGAGTCCCGGGAGTACCGGGCCAACCTGGCGTGCCGGGAGCGCCGGGCCATACGGGTGTGCCGGGGCAGCCGGGCGTGCCAGGGGTACCGGGTGTTCCGGCAGCACCCGGCGCGCCGGGATATCCGGGCTACGCAACCTATCCCGGTCAGGGGCAGGGAAATTATCAGAATCGTCCGGGGCAACCGGCGGCGCCGTCCCAGCCCGCGCAGTCAGGCGTTCCGCATCCGCCGCAGCCGAATGGCGTGAATGGCGTCAATGGCGCGTATGACCGCGGCATGCAGGGCGGTCCCGGTGGCCGTGGTGGCCAGCCCCAACAAGGCGGGGCGGCACAAGCCGTTCCTCAGCCTGGGCACGAGGCTGCACAGCGTGAGATGGAGAACCGTCGCCAGTCGTCACAGACGCAGCCGGCGCCCCAGCGGGCGCAGCCGGACGCAACCGAGCCGGAACGGCGGCCGCAGCAGTGGCAGTCGCAATCCCGTCAGCCGCCCCAGCAACCGTTCCAGACGCAACCCATGCAGCAACATCAGCAACCGCAGGCGGAGCGGACGCAACCCCAGCCGCAACATCAGCCGCAACCTCAGTCGCAACATCAGTCGCAACATCAGTCGCAACCGCAAAGTCCGCAGCCACAGGCCGAGCGGGCGCAACCGCGCGCAGATTCGCAACCCCAGCCGCAACGTCCACAGCCACAGGCCGAGCGACCGCAGCCGCGTCCGGAATCGCCGCCCGCGCCGAGGCAGCAGGTCCAGCCGGAGCGTCCGCAGGCGCAACCGCATCCGCAGTCGCCTCATCCGCAGGACCGCCCCCAACCGGCGCAACGCGAGAGCAAGCCGGAGGGCCGCGCCAGCGCCGAACATCGGTCGCCTCGCCCGGACGAACACCCGCACGGTTGAATGACCCGTTGAGCCTCCCCCGCGTCGGCGACCGACTCGCCGACGCGGGCCGCCCGGCGCCGGTGACGATGGGCAACATGTCAGCCAGATTTGGCCCCTGTTTGCGGTAAAGTACGCTCCATGCGCTTCGATCCCGAACCTATTTCGCACGGCCAGTCCGGCAAGACCGCCGTACTGCTGATCAACCTCGGCACACCCGACGAGCCGCGTCCCGCGGCCGTGCGCCGATATTTGCGCGAGTTCCTGTCGGACCCGCGCGTCGTGGAGATCCCGTCGCTGGTGTGGCAACCGTTGCTGCGGTTGGTGATTCTGCCCTTCCGCTCGCGGGCGTCCGCCCAGAAGTACGCGACGATCTGGACACGCGACGGCTCGCCGCTCAAGGTGAACACCGAACACCAGACCAATGCCCTGCGGGCGCTGTTGCACGCGAACGACTATGACGTCGTTGTCGACTACGCCATGCGCTACGGCAATCCCTCGATTCCGGAACGTATCCGCGCGTTGCGTCAGAGTGGCGTCGAGCGGATTCTCGTCCTGCCGCTCTACCCGCAATATTCGAGCAGCACGACCGCCACGGCGAGCGACGCCGTGTTTCGCGTGCTCGCGCGTTTGCGCAACCAGCCGGACGTGCGCACGGTGCGCGACTACCACGATCATCCCGCATATATCGAGGCGCTGCGCCAGCAGGTCGAAGGCTACTGGCAGCAACATGGCCGTCCCGACTTTGCGGCGGGCGAGCGCCTGCTGTTGAGCTTTCACGGGGTGCCGCGCCGCACGCTCGATCTGGGCGATCCGTATCACGATCAGTGCGTGCGAACCGCACGCCTTCTCGCGGCGGCGCTCGGTCTTGACGAGACGACCTGCCGCCTCACGTTTCAGTCGCGTTTCGGCAAGGCCGAATGGTTGCAGCCGTACACGGCGCCGACGCTCCAAGAGTTGGGCCGTGGCGGCACGCCGCGTGTCGACGTCTTCTGCCCGGGCTTCACGTCCGACTGTCTCGAGACGCTCGAAGAAATCAATATGGAAGGCCGCCACGCCTATCTGTCGGCAGGAGGCAAGTCGTTCCACTTCATTCCGTGCCTGAATGGCGCAAGCGCCTGGATCACGGCGCTTGGCGAGATCGCGGCGCGGCATCTGCAAGGCTGGCCGGTGCTCTCACCTCAGGGCGAGGCCGACGCTTCGGCAGCGGCGGTGGCGTCAACGCGTCAACGTCAGGTCGCGGCAGTGGCGGCGTTCGAGGAAGCGAGCGCGGCCGCCGCAGCCGCAGCCGCGCAGGCGCCTTTGCGCAATGAAGATCAGCAGGGAGCCGGGGCGTGACGATCAAGGTGGACGATTCTCCGCAGGCCGCCACGCGGATCGACAAGTGGTTGTGGGCGGCGCGCTTTTTCAAGACGCGCTCGCTCGCCACGCAGGCCGTCGACCGGGGCCGGGTGCTTTGCAACGATGCCCGCGTCAAACCGGCGCGCGACGTGCGCCCCGGCGATCTGGTGTCGGTCGACAACGGCAGCACGCGCTGGGAAGTGCGCGTGAAAGCCATCGCCGAGGTGCGCGGCTCCGCACCGGTTGCGCAGTCGCTCTACGAGGAGACGCCCGCGAGCATTCAGGCGCGGGCCGACGAGAGCGAGCGCCGACGCCTGTTCCAGGAGCCGGCGGCCCAGATGCACGGCCGCCCGACCAAGCGCGACCGCCGCCGCCTTGGCGGCGTTGGCGAGTAAGGAAGCGCCGGTCCAAGGCCAGTTCGGGACCCCGGTCGCCGTTTGTTACCCTCGTGCCCCTTGCCTCCGCCTAAATGAACGCCGCCGCTGGCGAAACGCGCAGCGGCGGACGAGGGGAGGGAGCGAAAATCAGCTCGGGGAACGGCACCGCGCACGACCCACGAGGGATCATGCACCCCGGGACAATCAGCGCGTAGGGATTTCGGTATTCGAACGCTTCGAATGCCCTGGCATGCCGGGCATTTCCACATAGTGATGCAGCACGGCCCGTACGCTACCGTACTCGGTGTCGCGCCGGGTCACTGCGCCGGACAGGCAGATCGTGATCGTTACCGTCGTCACCAACGCAAGGATGAAGACAACAGCCAGTGGCAGCTTCATGATGCGCTCCTTAAGAACGCTGCACCGGACGAGGGGTGTCCGGTGAGCGGCCGGGTCCGGGATCGAGGACATCGAATCGGGCACTGCCATCGACGGGACCGTAATTCATGTTAGGTCGCAGCAACGGCCGATACAATAGAGGACTCGTAACGCGTGTAACCGGATATTTACCGGCACGCGGCGCGCACCGACATGGCGCATGAAATGCCCGCCAGCTCTTGAAATCGGTGTGGACGCCCCTACTATCCAAAGGGATTTGAACCGGCGGCGCATCGTCGTGGTGCGCTGCAAGAACCTTTTGACGACTCAAGCTCATGACTGAACAGCAAAACACTCCCGATCAGCCGATTCCGTCCCAGGCCGAAACGGCCCCGACCGACGCTGCGGGCGCGAACGACGCGCTGCCCTCGGTCGAGGCGCAGCTTCAGGCCGCACTGGCAGAAGCCGCCACCTTGCGCGACGAGGCACTGCGTGCCCGCGCCGAGATGGAAAACGTGCGCCGCCGTGCGGAAGAAGAAGTGACCAAGGCCCGTAAATTTGCCGTCGAGAGCTTCGCCGAGAATCTCCTGCCGGTCATCGACAGCCTGGAGGCTGCCGCCGCCGACAAGAGCGGCGACGTGGCCAAACTGCAGGAGGGCGTTGCCCTGACCTTGCGTCAACTGGTCGCGGCGCTCGAGCGCAGCAAGGTGTCGGTCATCGACCCGGCCGGCGCGAAGTTCGACCCGCATCAGCATCAGGCCATCTCGATGGTGCCGGCCGAGCAGGAACCGAATACGGTCGTCGCCGTGTTGCAGAAGGGGTATCTGATTGCCGATCGCGTGCTGCGCCCGGCACTCGTGACCGTGGCCGCGGGCAAGTAAGCGAGTCCGCACGCGCGGTCTCACGCCATGCGGATGCACCGGAGGCAAGTGCCATGACAATGCGCCATAACATCATGGGAAGCTTTAAGCCTCGAATGTGCGATCGGCCTGGCTGGCACAGGCAGTCGGCGCCAGAGGCGGCGTGACTGCCGGGTAAAGCCGGGTAAAGCCGGGTAAAGCCGGAGACCATCAGGGACTGACGAACATGGCAGGCGATCTTCCGGGCATGACCGGCATGAAGGGCGTGGATGGGACCGCATTCGAGGCGTTTTCGATGCGCGAACTGAGCGCCGGGACGTTCGACGAGGGATTGCGCGACGCGGGGGATGACCTCGCCGTCGTGTTTTTCTGGGGCGTGGACTGCTTCAACTGTGAAGTCGCCAAGAAAACCATGCTCGCGCACCGCGAGGCCATCGAGGCGCTGGGGCTGCGCTGGTTTCACGCCAATGTGTACGCCGATATGGCGCTCGCCCGCCGCTTCGCGCTGCATGGGGTCCCCACGTTTTTCTTCTTCCACGCAGGTAAGAAGCTGGGCCGGGCGACCGGCTGGCATGGCCTGCCCCAGTTCCGGCTGGCGGTGGCTGCTGCACGCGACAAGATCGCGGCGGCGGGAGGCAAAACCGGACCGCAAGAAGGGTCTTGAAATGTTCCTGGCTGCACCCATATCTCGTGCAGATCAATGAATTGAACGGGCGACACGCCCTACGGAAAGACGCAAAGGACGCTAGGAGAAATTAATATGGGCAAAATCATCGGTATCGACTTGGGCACCACGAACTCGTGCGTGGCCGTCATGGAAGGCAATCAGGTCAAGATCATCGAGAACGCGGAAGGTGCTCGCACCACCCCGTCGATCATCGCCTACATGGACGATGGCGAGATTCTGGTCGGTGCGCCTGCCAAGCGCCAGGCCGTGACCAATCCGAAAAATACGCTGTACGCCGTCAAGCGCCTGATCGGTCGTCGCTTCGAAGAAAAAGAAGTGCAGAAGGACATCTCGCTGATGCCCTACAAGATCGTCAAGGCCGATAACGGCGACGCCTGGGTGGAAGCGCGCGACCAGAAGCTGGCCCCGCCGCAAATCTCCGCCGAAGTGCTGCGCAAGATGAAGAAGACCGCCGAGGACTACCTGGGCGAGCCGGTCACGGAAGCCGTGATCACGGTGCCGGCCTACTTCAACGACAGCCAGCGCCAGGCCACCAAGGACGCAGGCCGTATCGCCGGTCTGGAAGTCAAGCGCATCATCAACGAGCCGACCGCAGCCGCACTGGCCTTCGGTCTGGACAAGAAGGAAGGCGGCGACCGCAAGATCGCGGTGTATGACCTGGGTGGCGGCACGTTCGACATCTCGATCATCGAAATCGCGGACGTGGACGGCGAACACCAGTTCGAAGTGCTGTCGACCAACGGCGACACGTTCCTGGGCGGCGAAGACTTCGACCAGCGCATCATCGACTACATCATTGCCGAGTTCAAGAAGGAGCAGGGCGTCGATCTGTCGAAGGACGTGCTCGCGCTGCAACGCCTGAAGGAAGCTGCCGAAAAGGCCAAGATCGAACTGTCGTCGAGCCAGCAGACCGAAATCAACCTGCCGTACATCACGGCAGACGCCTCGGGTCCGAAGCACTTGAACCTGAAGATCACGCGCGCCAAGCTCGAAGCGCTGGTCGAAGACCTGATCGCACGCACGATCGAACCGTGCCGCACCGCCATCAAGGATGCCGGTGTGAAGGTGAGCGACATCGACGACGTGATTCTGGTCGGCGGTATGACGCGTATGCCGAAGGTGCAGGAGAAGGTGAAGGAATTCTTCGGCAAGGATCCGCGCAAGGATGTGAACCCGGACGAAGCCGTGGCCGCTGGCGCCTCGATTCAGGGCTCGGTCCTCTCGGGCGACCGCAAGGACGTGCTGCTGCTCGACGTGACCCCGCTGTCGCTCGGTATCGAGACGCTCGGTGGCGTGATGACGAAGATGATCGCCAAGAACACCACGATCCCGACGAAGCACTCGCAAGTGTTCTCGACGGCGGACGACAACCAGCCGGCCGTGACGATCAAGGTGTTCCAGGGTGAGCGCGAGATGGCCGCCGGCAACAAGTCGCTGGGCGAGTTCAACCTCGAGGGCATTCCGCCCGCCGCCCGTGGCACGCCGCAGATCGAAGTGACCTTCGACATCGACGCGAACGGCATTCTGCACGTTGGCGCGAAGGACAAGGCAACCGGCAAGGAAAACAAGATCGTCATCAAGGCGAACTCGGGCCTGTCGGACGCCGAAATCGAGCAAATGGTGAAGGACGCCGAGCTCAACGCCGAAGAAGACAAGAAGGCGCGTGAGCTGGCCGACTCCCGTAACCAGGGCGACGCACTGGTGCACAGCACCCGCAAGGCGCTGACCGAGTATGGCGACAAGATCGAAGCTTCGGAGAAGGAAGCCATCGAATCGGCCATCACGGCACTGGAAGAGGCGCTGCGCGGTTCGGACAAGGCGGAAATCGATGCCAAGGTCGAAGCGCTGGGCACCGCCAGCCAGAAGCTCGGCGAGAAGATGTACGCCGACATGCAGGCGCAGGCGGGTGCTGCGGGTGCTGCAGGCGCCGAGCAGGGCAAGCCGCATGACGACAACGTCGTCGACGCCGAAGTGAAGGAAGTCAACGACAAGAAGTAAAGCGTGCATGGCGCGCGGGGCACCGACCGGTGCTTCGCGTGTGGGCCGGGTATCGAGGTTCTCTGCAAGGGGAATATCGACCCGGCTTTTTGCCTGATGGCGACATGCGCCAACATTGGAAAGAGTTATGGCCAAACGTGATTACTACGAAGTCCTTGGCGTTGCCAAGAACGCGTCGGACGACGAGATCAAGAAGGCGTATCGCAAGCTGGCGATGAAGTACCACCCGGACCGCAATCCGGACAGCAAAGACGCCGAAGAGAAGTTCAAAGAGGTCAAGGAAGCCTACGAGATGCTCTCCGAGCCGGAGAAGCGCGCTGCGTACGACCAGTACGGTCACGCGGGCGTCGACCCGAGCATGGGCGGCTTCGGCGGCGCGGGCGGTCAGGGCTTCGGCGGCTTCGCAGACGCGTTCGGCGACATCTTCGGCGACATCTTCGGTCAGGGCGGCCCGGGCGGTCGTGCCGGTCGTGGTGGCCCGCAGGTGTATCGCGGCGCGGATCTTCGCTACAACATGGAGATCACGCTCGAGCAAGCGGCGAACGGTTTCGATACGCAGATTCGCGTGCCGAGTTGGGAAGAGTGCGAGGTCTGCCACGGCAACGGCGCGAAGCCGGGCACCAAGCCCGAAACCTGCCCCACCTGTAACGGCGCGGGTTCGGTGCGCATGTCGCAGGGTTTCTTCAGCGTTCAGCAGACCTGCCCGAAGTGCCACGGCACCGGTTCGTACATTCCTGAGCCGTGCACCAACTGCCATGGGTCGGGCAAGCTCAAGAAGACCAAGACGCTGGAGATCAAGATTCCGGCGGGTATCGAAGACGGCATGCGCATTCGCTCTTCGGGCAACGGGGAGCCGGGCGTCAATGGCGGTCCGGCGGGCGACCTGTATGTGGAAATCCACATCAAGGCGCACAACGTGTTCGAGCGCGACGGCGACGATCTGCATTGCCAGATGCCGATTTCGTTTGCCACGGCAGCACTTGGCGGCGACATCGACGCGCCGACACTGCACGGCAAGGCGACCTTCGAAGTGCCGGAAGGCACGCAAACAGGCAAGACGTTCCGTCTGCGCGGCAAGGGCATCAAGGGTCTGCGTGCCAGCTACCCGGGCGATCTGTACGTTCATGTGCAGGTAGAAACGCCGGTCAAGCTGAGCGACGCGCAAAAGCAGATGCTGCGTGATTTCGATGCATCCCTGAAGGAGGGCGGTGCGCGTCACAGCCCGCAATCGAAGGGCTGGTTCGACCGCGTGAAGCAGTTCTTCGAGTAATTCCATGCAAAGTGAAGCGCCGATGGCCGCCTTCGCGCTGTTGGACGACAGCGCGGATCCGGCCGGCGGGGCGCGTCTGTATACCGGGCTCGTGCGCGAGGTGACTTGCGACGAGCCCGGTGTGCTTTCCGACGCGCTTCGTGAAGTGGAAGAGGCCGCGCGTGGCGGCCTCCATGCCGTATTGTTGGCCGACTATGAGTTTGGTGTGCGCCTGAACGGCGTGCAGACGGTGGCGACGCGTCGCGCACCGGGCCAGTTTCGTGTGTTGCTGTTCGCCGACTTGCAGCGCCTCGACGCTGCGCAGACCCAGGACTGGCTCGAACGTCAGACCGATCAGTTCGATCACGTCGATCAGGGCGCGCATGCCGCTCATGCCACGCATGGCGCGCCCGCCACCCCGGCCGGTGCGCCGAGCGTAGCCGGGGTTGCCGGGTTGCAAAACGATGTGAGCGACGCCGCGTTCGACGACGCCATTTCCCGTATCCACGAATGGCTCTCGCAAGGCGAGTGCTATCAGATCAACTACACGTATCGGCTGCACTTCGACGCGTTTGGTTCGCCCATCGCGCTGTATCGACGCCTGCGCGCCCGTCAGCCCGTGCCTTATGGCGCGCTGGTGATGCTCCCCGGAACCGCAGGTCTGCCGGGCCGGGCGATACTCTCACTCTCTCCCGAGTTGTTCCTGCGTCATTCGCGCGGGCAGGTCGAGGCTCGTCCGATGAAGGGCACCGCACCGGCCAGCGGCAATGCTTCCCTCGACGCGCAGCGTAGCGCCGATCTCGCGGCCGACGAGAAGAATCGCGCCGAGAATCTCATGATCGTCGATCTGCTTCGCAACGATCTCGGACGCCTCGCTACACCCGGCTCCGTGAAAGTGCCGAAACTCTTCGAGGTCACACGTTTCGCGAGTGTGTTGCAGATGACGTCAACGGTTACGGCGACGTTGCCGGACGCCGTGACGTTCGTCGACGTGCTGCGCGCGTTGTTTCCTTGCGGCTCGATTACCGGCGCGCCGAAACATCGGACGATGCAGTTGATCGGCGAGCTCGAAACCTCGCCGCGCGGCCTGTACACCGGCGCCATCGGCTGGCTGGATGCGCGCAGCGACGCCCCGCACGCGTTGGGCGACTTCTGTCTGTCGGTCGCCATTCGAACGCTCGAACTCGAATCTCCCGGCGTTAGCGGCATGAACGGCATGAGCGGTCTGCGTCGCGGGCGGCTGGGTGTCGGTGCGGGCATCGTGCTGGACAGCAAGGCCGACGAAGAGCGGGACGAGTGTCGGCTCAAGGCGCGGTTCCTGAGCGCGCTCGATCCCGGCTTCGAACTCTTTGAGACGATGCAGGCGACCCGGGCGTCAGGCATTGCGCATCTCGACAGGCATCTCGCGCGTCTGCAAGCCTCGGCGCGGTACTTCGGCTTCGTCTTCGACGACGCGGCATTGCGCACGCAACTCGCTGCCGTTGTCGCGACACTGGACGCGGACAACGTTCACCGTGTGCGGCTCGCACTGTCGCACAACGGAACGGTGGCATTGACGCATGCGGTGCTCACACCGCTGCCGGGCGGCAGCGTCACCGTACTGCTCGCAGACACTGCAAGCCCGACCCGCGCCGACGATCTTTTCCTGCGACACAAAACCACGGTCCGCAGCCGTTACGATGCGGCGTGGAAAGCGGCGGAAGCGCAAGGGGCATTCGACGTGCTGTTCTTCAATGAGCGCGGCGAGTTGACCGAAGGCGGGCGTAGCACCGTCTTTGTCAAACGCCACGGCATCTGGACGACGCCGCCGCTGTCGTGCGGCGTACTGCCCGGTGTGATGCGCAGCGTCATGCTCGACGATCCCGCGTGGGCTGCCGTGGAGGCTGTCGTGACGCGCGAGCACTTGCTCTCGGCGCAGGCCATTGTCGTGGCGAACGCCCTGCGCGGTGCGGTGCCCGCGAAGATCGCAGGCACCGTCGTCGTCTGAACTCGACGCCTTCGCTGCGCTAACTTCCCTAACTTCCTTAGCTACCCTGACGCGTCGCCATCTGCGGCACGAACAGATCGCTCCACTTTGTCGGACGCGTCTTGATCGTGCCCGCACGCCCCATGAATTCGACGTACTGCATCAACCCGTTCGGCGTGGTGGTGAATTGCAGACCGGGGTCGGCGAGCATCTGCTCGATCTCGGCTTGCGGCAGGTTCATCTTCGACACGCGCAGGAAGGTCTGCGCCGCGCCCACATGATCCTTGGCGATGTAGGTGGCCGCCTCTTCCTGTGCGGCCAGAATCGCCTGCACCAGCTTCGGGTTCTGAACGGTGAACTGCTTCGGTGCGAACACCACGTCGATGGTGATGTTGCCGAGCACGTCCGTCGAATTCAGCACGCGCTTGATGCGCGGGTCCTTCACTTCCTGATACGAGAACGGCGGCGAGGTGAAGTGCGCCGTGATTTCGGTCTTGCCCGAGAGCAGCGCGCTCACGGCTTCCGGATGGCTCAGGCTGACCGTTTGCGGATCGAGCTTGGCGTAGTTCTCGATGCCGAACGTTTTGGCCACCGCCATTTGGAGCAGCACGGCAGACAGCGAAGTCTTGATGCCCGGAATGGCGATCTTGTCCTTCGGCGTGAAGTCCTTGAGCGACTTGATGTTCGGGTTGTTCGTGTTGAGCCAGAGCGGTCCGGTCGACAGCGCGGACAGTCCGATCACTTCCGAGCGCGGAATGCCGTGCGCCTTCGACCACAGCGTGACGAAGCCCGGTGCGCCTGTGCCGGCGACATCGAGATTGCCGGCGAGCATGGCGTCGTTGATGACGTTGCCGCCGTCGAGAATCGTCCACGTCGTCTTCACGTCTCCAAGTCCCAGCGCCTTCGCGTGCTTCTCGATGAGGTGCTGATCGCGCATGACCATCAGCGGCAGATAGAGAATGCCGTAGCCGTGCGACAGGCGCACAGTGCTCGCCTGCGCATGCGCTACGTTGCCGAAGGGGGAAAGCGCCGTCGTGGCGGCAAGCGTCAGCGCGCTGACCCAGCGGGCGAAATGGCGTCGATTCATGATGGGTTTGTCTCCGGTATCGTTGGAATTATTCATCAACCCCCTAAGGGGTGGTCAATCGGAACAGGTCGAAAATTCGGCCCGATTCAGGTATCAGTGCTGCATTCCCCAGCGGTGCAACGTGCGCTTCTCGATGCGGGCAAACAGCAGGTTCTCGACCGCGAGCCCGATCAGAATCACGAAGAACAGCCCGGCGAAGACATTCGCCGTCTCAAGCGAGTTGCGATTCTCGAAGATGTACCAGCCCAGACCGCCCGAACCGGAGGACACGCCGAATACGAGTTCGGCGGCGATCAGCGTGCGCCACGCGAAGGCCCAGCCCACTTTCAGGCCGGTCAGGATGCTCGGAAACGCTGCCGGAATGAGTACGTGCTGCACCAGCGCGAAGCGCTTGAGGCCGTAGTTCTGCCCGACCATGCGCAGAGTCTTCGACACGCCGCGAAAGCCGCTGTGCGTGTTGAGCGCCACGGCCCACAGCACCGAGTGCACCAGCACGAAAATCACGCTGCCGTTGCCCAGGCCGAACCAGATGAGCGCGAGCGGCAGCAGCGCAATGGCCGGCAGCGGGTTGAACATGGCTGTCAGCGTCTCCAGCAGGTCGTTGCCGATCTTCGAACTGATGGCCACGGTCGTGAGTATCGCAGCCAGGACAATGCCGATGCCGTAGCCGATCAGCAGCGTCTTGAGCGAGACCGCCGCGCGCAGCAGCAGCACGCCGCTCGACAAACCGCCCGCAAAGGCGGCCACCGTATCGGTAAAGCTCGGGAACAGCAGCGCATTGTCGAGCCAGCGACCGTAGATTTCCCAGACGATGGCGAGCACGGCAAGGATCACGGTCTTGCGCAGCCAGCTCAGGCGGTAGAGCGTTTCGAACGTGGAGAGCGGACGCTGAATCGACGATAACTCGGCCTGCACCGGTTCAAGCACGAACTCGGGACGATAGACCGGCTCGATCGGGGAACTGGTGGCCTGACCGGTGGCGGACGGTGGCGTGTGCTGCGAAGGAATTGCGTTCATGGCCGTCATCCTCAATGCGTGGCGAACAGCAGTTGATCGATGCGCGTTTCGAGCTCGCTCTGATGCGCGGTGCCGAGCTGGTCGGGGGCGATGCTGTTGAGCTCGGCCTTGACTTGTCCGGGGTGGGGCGAGAGCAACAGAATGCGCGTGCCGATGCGAATCGCCTCGTCGATACCGTGGGTGACGAACAACACGGTGAAGCGCGTGTCGTCCCACAGACGCAGCAGCTCGTCCTGCATCTTGCGGCGGGTGAGGGCGTCGAGCGCGGCGAACGGCTCGTCCATGAGCAGCACGTCCGGCTCCATGGCCATGCCGCGCGCGATCGACACGCGCTGCTTCATACCGCCCGAGAGCGTGTGCGGATAGCTGTCGATGAATTTGGCGAGGCCCACTTTCTCGATGTAGTGCGCGGCGCGCTCGGCGGCGTCGCGTCCCTTCAGACGGCCGCTCGCGATGAGCGCGAATTCCACGTTTTGACGCACCGTTTTCCACGGCAGCAGCTGATCGAATTCCTGAAAGACCATCATGCGATCGGGCCCGGGTTCGGTAATCGTGCGGCCTTTCAGACGAATCTCCCCGTTCACGGGGGGCAGATAGCCGCCAATTGCCTTGAGCAACGTGGATTTGCCGCAGCCCGACGGGCCGAGCAACACGAAGCGGTCACCCGGGTAGACGTTGAAGCTCACTTGCTGGGCAGCGGTGACGAGATAGTCGTCGGTCTTGTATTGCAGCGTGACGCGGTCGATTTCGAGCAATGGCGGCACTGCGGGCGCGACGGCGCCGACAGCGCCCGCATGGGGGGCGTTGTGCATTGCATGTCTCCTGAAGGGTGCTTTTATAATCGGCTCGATACTAAGTACCGAAGCTGTAGCGAACCTGACATGCCGGGTGGCAAGAGGGCGGATTCAGGGGAAACACCGAGGCCGCCCACCGTGATTTCCGAGACAATCGCGGCCAGAAGAACGAAGGAGACGAAATACCCATGCGCATCATGCTGGTCGAAGACACCGCCGATGTCGCCGAAGCGATTGCCACCCAGTTGCGCAGGCTGGGTCATGCGCTCGATTGCGAGACCGACGGCGCAGTCGCGGCCACCCGTATCGGCGACGACTACGACCTGCTGATCCTCGACGTGATGCTGCCCCACGTCGACGGTTTCGAGTTGCTTCGCCGCGTGCGTGAGCGCGGGCTGTCCACACGCGTGCTGATGCTCACCGCGTGCGCGGAGATCGAGGAACGCGTGCGGGCGCTCGACCTCGGGGCGGACGATTACCTCACCAAACCTTTCGATTTCCGCGAGCTGGAAGCGCGCGTGAGGGCGCTCATGCGTCGTACCGGGCAGGACGCCACGAACCGGCTCACATGCGCCAATCTCACGCTCGATCGCAAGAGTCGCGGCGTCGAAGTCGACGGGCAGCCCGTAGAGCTGACGCGTCGCGAAGTCACGCTGCTGGAAATCCTTGCGGCGCGGCCCGGGCGCATCTTCGGCAAGGACGAACTGATGGATCGCCTGTATGGCGACGAACCCGCACCGAATGCCAACGCCATCGAGCAATACGTCGCACGTTTGCGCAAGAAGCTCGCCATGGCGCAATTCCAGATTCGCACGTTGCGCGGTCTGGGCTATCAGCTCGTGCTGTCATGATCGTTCCCGGCCGGTCGCTCTACCTGCGCCTCGTCATTCGCATGGGCGTTGTGCTGGCGTTTGCGGTTGTGGCGGTGCTGCTCGGCATCTGGTTCTCGACACGCGCGGCCGTCGACCGGGCCTATGACCGATGGCTGCTGGGCAGCGCGTTGCAGGTGGCGGAGAACACGTGGTACCAGAATGGCGAAGTCAACGTCGATGTGCCGCTCGCCGCTTTCTCGGCACTGGCGCCCGGCGATCAGATCTTCTACACCGTGCTCGACCCGAACGGGCGTTCCGTGGCGGGCGACTCTGAGTTTCGTCCGTCCATTCCCTGGGACAAGCTGGACGACGGCCCCATCGTCGTCGACGGCACCTATCAGGAGATGCCGATCCGCATCGCCATCGTCGGGCGACGCATGCCGGTGACGGCGGCCCACCCATGGGCAGTCGTCGCCCTGGCGCATACGCAGAACGCGCGCGTGCGCTTTACACGGGGGCTCGCCGACAACACGTTGCTCATCACGATCGCCACGGCGGTGCTGACGTTGCTCGCGGCCCTGTGGACGCTGCGTCAGGCGCTCGCGCCGCTCAAGCAAATCGAAGCGGCGATACGCGAGCGCGACTCGAACGACCTCGTTCCTCTGACGGTGACGGTGCCCGCCGAAACGCTGGCGCTCGTCGGCGCCATCAACGATTTCATGCGACGGCTGGCGACTTCGCGCGCGTTGATGCGCCGGGTGATCGGCGACGCTGCGCATCAACTGCGAACCCCGGTGACCGCGCTCACGGCGCAGGTCGAGATGCTGAGCCAGACGCAGGACGAGCACACCCGTCAGACGCACATCGCGCGCATTCAGAAGCAGGCGCGAGGATTGGGGGCACTGATCCACCAGTTGATCAACCACGCGATGGTGCAGCATCGGGCGGACAGCGTTGCGCCGGCGCCGGTCGATCTGAACGCGTTACTGCAGACGGCGATGCGCGAGACGCTGTCGTACGCCACGCGCGATATCGATGTCGCACTGCACCTGCCCGCGATGTCCAGCATGCCCGACATGCCTGATATGCCTGATGTGCCTGATATGGCCGACATGCCCTGCATGGTCATGGGCGACGCACTGAGTCTGCGCGAAGCCATCAAGAACGTGCTCGTGAACGCGCTGGCCTACGGCGCGCCGCATCGACTGCATGTCGACGTGACGCGTGTCGACGCGCAGTGGCGTCTGCGTTTCTTCGACGACGGCCCCGGCATTCCGGAATCGGAATGGCAACGTGTGCGAACGCCCTTTTCCTCGCGTGCCGACGGACGCGAAGGGGCAAGTCTGGGCTTGGCGATGGTCGCCGATGTCATTCACGCACATGGCGGGCAGATGACGTTCGAGCGCGTGCAAGGCGAGGGGTTTGCCGTGGTGCTGACCCTTCCCGTGGCGTAAAAAAAAGCGGCGCATCGCTGCGCCGCCGTTCGTCTCGCTTCACCTCACATCGCATCATCGCAACGTGCGGCCGGCGCCAATCCTCAGAAGCTATGCTCCGGCGTCGGGAACGTGCCATGCTTCACGGCTTGCACGTAGGCTTCGATGGCCGCCGCGATGCTCGGCTGCCCGTCCATGAAGTTCTTGGAGAATTTTGGCGACTTGCCGGGAAATACGCCCAGCATGTCCTGCAACACCAGCACCTGGCCGTCGCAGTCGACACCTGCGCCAATGCCGATGGTCGGCATCGTCGCCATTTCCGGCGTCACGCGTGCAGCCAGCGCTGCGGGAATCGCTTCGAACACCACAAGTTGTGCACCCGCCGCTTGCAGCGCGCGGCAGTCTTCGAGCAATTTCGCCTGTCCCGCATCTTCGCGCGCCTGCACCTTGAAGCCACCAAAGGCGTGCACCGACTGCGGTGTGAGGCCCACGTGAGCGCACACCGGAATGCTGCGCTCCACGAGAAACCGCACCGTCTCCGCGAGCCATGCGCCGCCTTCGATCTTCACCATCTGCGCGCCCGCCTGCATGACGGCCACGGCGCTTTGATAGGCCTGCTCCTTGGTCCCGTACGTGCCAAACGGCAGATCGGCCAGCACTAGCGCCTTCTCCACGCTGCGTGCGACGCATTCGGTGTGATAGCAAATGTCGCGCAGGGTCACGGGCAGCGTGGTGCGTTGACCCTGGATCACGTTGCCGAGCGAGTCGCCGATCAGAATGGCGTCGACGCCCACGCGATCGAGCAGCGCGGCAAAACTCGCGTCATAGGCGGTGAGCATGGCGATCTTCTCGCCGCGTTCGCGCATCTGGGCAAGACCGGGAACGGTCACGGCCTTGCGGTTGGATTCTTGCAGGTAACTCATGTCAGCCTCGGTTCAGGAGGGTTCGGCAGGACAGATGCGGTGAGCGCCACGGAGAGTCACGGAGAGCCGCCGGGCGCCATTACGAAGGACGGTCAGGCGTCAGAGGCGAGCGCCCTTGACGAAGACTTCCTTGCGCCCGCGCATCTGGTCGATGCGTTCGACCAACAGGGCGAAGTCGCTGTCGTTGTGCGCCGGATCGAATTGTTCCGTGTCGACTGTCAACACCGGCGCAGCGGCGTAATGATAGAAGAATTCGCCGTAGATGTCGCACAGCGCGCGCAGATAGGTGTCCGGGATCTGCTGCTCCATCGGAATGGCACGCTTCTGGATGCGGGAGAACAGCGTCTCGGGACTCGCTTGCAGGTGAATCACGAGATCCGGCGCGCGGTGCGGGCGCTCGATATGTGCGACGAGCTTGTGGTACAGCGCCAGCTCGTCGTCGGCGAGCGTGAGTCGCGCGAACAACCCGTCCTTCTCTGGCAGGAAGTCGGTGAAGATCGGCTTGCCGTCGATTTCGCGTCGCGCAATTTCCGTCGCTTCGTCGACACGCTGCAGGCAAAACGACAACTGCGCCGGTAAAGCGTACCGTGCGCTGTCGCGATAGAAACGTTCGAGAAAGGGATTGAGCGCAGGTTGCTCGAGCATCAGATCGGCGCCGGCGGCATCCGCCAGACGCTGTGCGAGCGATGTCTTGCCGACACCGATGGGACCTTCGATGGCGAGGTAGCGAAAACGCCCCAGCACGGGCGATCTCATGACGTGCAAACCCGCTTCGTGGGGCAGCAGCCGTAGGCGACACGCTCGACGCGTTGATCGGCGACCTCGGGCAACAGGGCGCTCACGCGTCCCACGCCGGGAATATCGAGATCGGGGGCGATGTCCGCGAGCGGGTACAGCACGAAGGCGCGCAAGGCCATGCGCGGATGCGGCACGATCAGATCGGGTTCGGCGATGCGCTCGTCGCCGTACAGCAGCAGATCGAGATCGAGCGTGCGCGGCGCGTTCTTGTAGGGCCGTTCACGTCCGAAATGCAACTCGATCTTCAGGCACAGCGTGAGCAATTGACGCGCAGTCAGACTCGTCTCGACGGCGACAGCGCAGTTGAGATAGTCGTCACCGCTCGACTCGATGGGCGCGGTGCGATACAGGTCGGACTTGGCCGTGATGGTGACGCCGATTTGCTGCGCCAGACAGACGATGGCGTCCTTGATCGCTTGGCGGGCGTCGCCGAGATTCGCGCCGAGCCCGATATAGGCAACAGTCATTAAGCACCTTCGGAACCATGCTGTCGCGATGATACCCGCTTGCCATGATTCTCGCTGGTAGCGTTCTCACGTCCGCCGCCAACCTCGCCCGCGGTGCTACCGCCGCTTCCACTGCTTTCGTTGCCCTCGCCGCCGCGCCCGCCGGACGGCTTGCGACGACGCCGGCGACGCTTCGCCGCAGGCGTCGAGCCCGACGATCCGCTGCCCTGCGAGAGCAGCTCGTCGCGCCTGACCGAGTCGCCTTCGAGGAAGTCGGTCCACCACTGGCCCGCTTCGGCGGGGACTTCTCCCGACTCGCAGCGCAGCAGCAGGAAGTCGTAACCGGCGCGCAGGCGCGGATGCTCAAGCAAACGCAGCGGCGTGCGGCCGACGCGTTTGTCCAGACGTACCTGCAAGCCCCAGATCTCTTTCATGTCGGCGACGAAACGGCGCTGGATCGCCAGCTTGCCGGTTTGCGCGTCGAGCACGTCGTCCATTGCAAGATGCAAGGCGGGAATCGGATACTCACCGGCGCTCTGGTAGGCCTGCCACTTCTCGAGCACGAGATGCCACAGCAGGGCGGCGAACAGGAAGCCGGGCGAGACCGGCTTGCCCGCACGAATGCGCGCATCGGTATTGGCCAGCGCAAGCGTGACGAATTTCTCGCCCAGCGGTTGCTCCAGCACGACATCGAGCAACGGCAGCAGACCGTGATGCAGGCCCTGCGAGCGCAGTTGCTGCACGCAGGCCCAGGCATGCCCCGAGAGCAACAGCTTGAGCATCTCGTCGAACAAACGCGCCGCGGGCACGTTGTCGATGAGCGGTGCGAGTTGCGGAATCGGTGCGGCGGTCGCGTCGTCGATCTTGAAGCCGAGCTTTGCGGCGAAGCGCACCACGCGCAGCATGCGTACCGGGTCTTCGCGATAGCGCGTGGCCGGGTCGCCAATCATGCGCAGCACGCGCTTCTGAATGTCTTCCCAACCGTGGTGGTAGTCGTGCACCGTCTGCGTGGCCGGGTCGTAATACATGGCGTTGACGGTGAAGTCCCGACGCGCGGCATCTTCGTTCTGTTCGCCCCAGACGTTGTCACGCAGCACGCGGCCTGATTCGTCGGTGACGTGCGTCTTGCGGTCGAGCTCTCCCTTTTTCGGACGACGCGCACCGATCTGCTCGCTGTCGACCGCATCGACCAGCGCTCGGAACGTAGAGGTCTCGATGATCTCCTGTCCGAACTGCACGTGAACGATCTGGAAGCGACGGCCGATGATGCGTGCGCGGCGGAACAGGCGTTGGACCTGCTCGGGCGTGGCGCTCGTCGCGACATCGAAGTCCTTGGGGGCGATGCCGAGCAACAGGTCGCGCACGGCGCCGCCGACGATGAAGGCCTTGAACCCGGCCTGCTGCAACGTGTCGGTCACGCGCACGGCGTTCTTCGAGAGCAGGCTCGGATCGATGCCGTGCGTGGAGACGGGAATGACGACCGGTACGCCGGACGGCGGACTGCCTGCGCCGCCTTCGGCCTGAGCGTCTTTGCCGAGCAGCTTCTTGATGAGTTTGCGGATCACTGGAACAACTCGAGAATGGGCCAGCGACGCGCCAGCGCGATCTCGCGCAGCGCCTCATCAGGGTTCGTTGCCACCGGATGGTTCACCTTCTCCATCAGGGGGACGTCGTTGGCGGAATCGCTATAGAAGAAAGCGTGGTTGAAGTCGCCCCAGGTCTTGCCCAGGCTGGCGAGCCACGCTTCGGTGCGGGTGATCTTGCCTTCGCGGAAGCTCGGCGTGCCGATGTACTCGCCGGTGTAGCGCGCGTTCGGGTCGCCGCCTGCCGTGGCCGGTTCGGTGCCGATCAGATGGTCGATGCCGAACGCCCTGGCGATCGGTCGCGTGACGAACGTGTTGGTCGCAGTCACGATGGCGCACAGGTCGCCGGCCTTGCGGTGCATGTCGAGCAGTTCGAGCGCTTCGGGGCGCACGTGCGGAAGAATCGACTCCTCCATGTACTGCGCATGCCAGGCGTCGAGCTGGTCGCGCGGATAGCGCGCGAGCGGGGCGAGGCAAAAACGCAGATAGGCCGGCATGTCGAGCCGGCCGGCACGGTAGTCCTGATAGAAGGCCTCGTTGGCCTGCGCGTACGAGTCACGCTCCACCGCGCCCTGGCGCACGAGGAAACGGCCCCACTCCTTGTCGCTGTCGGTAGGCAGCAGGGTGTGGTCGAGATCGAAGAGAGCTAAATTGGTCATTGCGCGAATTTTACCTGAAGCGAGGGGCCGTCTAATGTCGTTCGGTGATTGGGGTGTCGATGAGGCAAGTGTCAGTGGCCAGCCGATCGGTCACCGGTCGGTGATTTGCCGTCCGGCGCGGCCGGATCGGTGTGCGTGAGCATCTGGCGCAGTAGCGGCAGCGTCACCGCGCGCTTCTGTTCCATCGAGAACCGGTCGAGCCGGTCGAGCAGCGCCATGAGGCTCGACATATCGCGCTCGAAGTGCGTGAGCAGATAAGCCGGCACATCCGCAGCCAGTTGCAGGCCGCGCTCACGAGCGGCATTTTGCAGGGCCTGCTTCTTGCCATCGTCGTCCAATCCCACAATGTGAAAAACGAGGCCCCAGCCGAGGCGGGTGCGCAGGTCTTCGCGCAGCGGCATGTCGACCGGCGGCTGGGCGCCGGCGGCGACGAAGGCGCAGTGCGGACGGGCGCGGGTCTCGTTGAACAGGTTGAACGCGGCGATCTGCTGGGTGGGCGAGAGATTGTCGCTGTCGTCCACACAATAGACGGTGCTCGCGTCGTCGAACGTGAAAGCGGCCAGCGGGCTATTCGGGCGCAAATACCGTGCGCTCGGCCCGATGGCGTGGCACAGCGCCTCCATCAGGTGGGTGCGGCCGGACCCGACAGCCCCCCAGAGGTAGATGCCGCGGTCGCGCGCCGTACCTGCCGACAATTCGGCGGGAAGGCCGGCAAGCGTCTGCGCCGCCTCGCGATTGGGCCCGACAATGAAATTGTCGAACGTGGCGGGCGGCGGTGTGCCGAGGTCGAGATACAGTTGCTGAATCACGAACGAAGAAAGCCGGCCGAAGGCCGGCAGAGTACGGTTTACAGGGCACGCAGGCCATTGCCGGCGTCCGATATCCGGTTTGCGTGCCGAAAGGTCACGCGCATCGGGTAAAATCGCATTTTACCGAACCTTGATGCATTCCCGTCATGTCACACCCTAACGAAACTTCCGGCCTTTCCTATCGCGACGCTGGCGTCGACATCGAAGCAGGCGACGCATTGGTCGAAGCGATCAAGCCGTTTGCCAAGAAAACCCTGCGCGACGGCGTGCTGGGCGGCATTGGCGGCTTTGGCGCACTGTTCGAAGTGCCCAAGCGCTACAAGGAACCGGTGCTCGTTTCGGGGACCGACGGCGTGGGCACCAAGCTCAAGCTGGCCTTCACGCTGAACAAGCACGACACGGTCGGCCAGGATCTGGTCGCGATGAGCGTCAACGACATTCTGGTGCAAGGCGCCGAGCCGCTGTTCTTCCTCGACTACTTCGCCTGCGGCAAGCTGGACGTGGCCACGGCCGCAACGGTCGTCAAGGGCATTGCACAGGGTTGTGAGCTGTCCGGTTGCGCGCTGATCGGCGGTGAGACGGCGGAAATGCCGAGCATGTACCCGGACGGCGAGTACGATCTGGCCGGTTTTGCGGTCGGCGCCGTCGAAAAGAGCAAGATCATCGACGGCAAGTCGATCGTCCCGGGCGACGTGGTGCTGGGTCTGGCCTCGTCGGGCGCCCATTCGAACGGTTATTCGCTGGTGCGCAAGATCATCGAAGTCGCCAAGCCGGATCTGGACGCCGACTTCCATGGCCAGCCGCTGCGCGACGTGCTGATGGCCCCCACGCGCATCTACGTCAAGCCGTTGCTCGCGCTGATGGAAACGCTGACGGTCAAGGGCATGGCGCACATTACCGGCGGCGGCATCGTGGAGAACATTCCGCGCGTGCTGCAAGAGCATCTGACGGCGGACATCAAGCAGGACGCCTGGACGCTGCCGCCGTTGTTCCAATGGTTGCAGGAACACGGCAAGGTCGCCGACGCCGAAATGCACCGCGTGTTCAACTGCGGCATCGGCATGGCCGTGATCGTGTCGGCCGCTGACGCCGACGCGGCCGTGAAGCATCTCGAAGCGTCGGGCGAGACGGTCTACCGTCTGGGCACGATCCGCGAGCGCAAGGAAGGCGAAGCACAGACGATCGTGTCGTAAGACACGCGCAGTCGAGGGCGCACGGCGTCCTCACGCTTCGCAGCAAGGGAATGCAAAGAGAGCCCGCCGGGAATTTCCGGCGGGCTCTTGTGTTTTTGCGACGAGAGCCATGAGCTCACGAGCGTGTTGAGCCTGTCAAGCGTGCCAGCGCATTGCGAATGAGGCGCGGGCCGAAGCCACGCCCCGATCACACCTTCATCCGCGCCTCGACGGCACTCAGCACCTCGTCGAGCGTCTTTTCCATCACGCGCACGAGATCGTCCTGCTGTGCGCTCGGTGCCGCCGCACGCGGCGTGATGCGTAGCGTGTGGAACGGCATGGACGGTTCAAAGCGCCGCAACACGAGATCCGAGTCGAGAAAGTCGTAGGCAGACACCGGGTGCAGCAATCCGATGCCCACGTTCTCCTTGACCATCGTGCCGATGTTGATCGAATAGCGCGCAGTGGCGACCACCTGCTGATGCAGATTGCCTTCGGCGAACAACCGGTCCATCCCCCACCGGATCATGTCGGTCGGCTCGTACGACAGTATCGGCTGATCCTTCAGATCGGCCAGGCGCACGACCTTCTTGCGCGCCAGCGGGTGCCCGGCCGGTAGTGCGCAGATCGCGTCGAGTTTGGCGAACGAGACGGCGTCGGTCGCCGCCACGTCGATGGTGTCGGTGACGAGACCGAGCGTGAGCTGATGCGTGACCACCTGATCGCGAATCAGATCCGACGCGCCCGTGGTCAGCGCGAGTTGCACGTTCGGGTACAGCGCGCGATAGCTGGCCATCACGCGGGCGAAGAAGCCCAGACCGAAAGAGACGACCGATCCCACGCGAACGACCGCCTTGTCGGGGTTGCGCAGATTGAGGGCGAACTCGCGGATGTTATCGAGCCCGGCGTAGCGGCGCTCGACTTCCTCGAACAGCGCAAACGCCTCGGCGGTGGGTTCGAGACGCCCGCGGGCGCGGTCGAACAGCGTGAGACGTGTCGAGCGTTCGAGATCGGCGACGAGACGGCTCACCGCGGATTGCGACGTGCCTAGCACCTGTGCCGCTTTGGTGGTCGTGCGCGTGAGCATCAGCGCCCGAAAGGCGTCGATGTGCCGGAAATCCATCGATTCTCCACGGAAGAGTTGGCGTGTGCGGCAAGCCTGTCATGCAGGGGGGGGCGGACGCACGCGCGGGCGTATCGATGTCCTGAACGCGCCGATACTGCCATGTACCGACGCCCCCCTCGTCTCGATCCACCGGTCCACCGATGCCCCCGATCCCGTCGCGCACCAACGCGCACCAACGCGCACCAACGCGCCGGAGCCCCTGCTGCGCCTGCCTTACAGCGCGAAAGCGTGGATTTTACCGCCCTTCATCACCATCGGAATCCGCTCGCCTTGCCCGAGCAGACAGTCGAGCGAGGCGAGCGGATTGCCGTCGACGATCAGCACGTCGGCATGCGCGCCGGGCACGATTTCGCCCAGTTGCCCGGACTGTCCCAGCACTTCGGCGCCGACGACCGTGGCGCTGCGCAGGATTTCCGCTGGCGAGAGCACTTCGGCGCGCAGGCGGAATTCGTCGCTCTGCAGGCGTTGTGACTCGCCGAGAAGGTCCGAGCCGTAACCCATCTTCACGCCCGCCTCCCGGAAGATTTCCAGCGAGCGCAGACCGGCGGCATGCACGTCGGCGATCTTGGCGACGCTGTCGTCCGGCAGGCCGAGCGACTTGCCTTCGTTGGCAAGCGCATCGTAGGTCACGAGCGTGGGGACCGCGTACGCCCCTTGTTCGGCCATGTAGCGTGCGGTCGGCGCATCGACGAGATTGCCGTGCTCGATGGTGCGAACGCCGCAACGCACGGCCCGTTCGATGGCCGCCGCCGTGTACGCATGCGCGAGCACATAGGTGCCGCGCGCGCGGGCTTCGGCAACGATGGCGCGGATCTCGTCTTCCGAGTAACCCCACGCGCCGACCGGATCGGTCGGCGATGCCACGCCGCCCGAGGCCATGATCTTGATCTGGTCCGCGCCCATTTGCAGTTCTTCGCGCACGGCGCGACGTACTTCGTCCACGCCGTCCGCCACCCGCGAGAGCGCCCCGACGCGCACGCAGCACGGACATGGCCCGTCGGTGCCGATGTAGTCCGTGCGGGCACGGCCGTCACCGTGGCCGCCCGTCTGGCTGATGGCGCGCCCCGAAACGAACAGACGCGGCCCTTCGGCCAGTCCGCTGTCCACGGCGTGTTTGATCGCATGACCGGCGCCGCCCGCGTCGCGCACGGTCGTGAATCCGCGACGCAGCATGCCTTGCAGAATCGGCACCGACTTGAGCGTGACGAGCACGTTCGGCAAATGCGCCTGCGCGGAGAGGTTGAGTTGCGTCGCATGCACGTGCACGTGCAGATCGATGAGACCGGGCATGACGGTGCGCCCGTGGGCGTCGATGTGTCGCGCGGACGGCGCATGAATCGGTTTATCGGAAACTTCCTTGATGCGGCCGCCTTCGATGAGCACGGCGTGGTCTTCGCGCAGTTCTCCCTTCACCGGGTCGAGCAATGCGCAGTTCGACAGCAGAATCGACTCCATGACTTCTCCTCCGAAATGTTGTTCTATTCGTCGATGGTGGCGTGTGCCAGCGTGCGCGGTGTATTCGTGAGCATCACCGGCGTGTCGCCCGTGACGACCGAATCGTCGAGCCGGAAGCCGCCCAGGCCGTACACGTAGATGCCCGGCTCGGCCGAATACACTTCGTTGGCGAGCAACGGACGATGGTTGAACGCCATGTCGTCGGGATATTCGTGACCGATGATCCCCATGCCATGGCCGGTGCGATGGCGGATGTATTCGCCGCACCCCGCTTTTTCGATCACCGCCTGTGCGGCCGCGTCGATGCCCGACACGGGTTTGCCGGTCACGGCGGCATTGACCGCCGCCTCGTTGGCTGCGCGGGCCACTTCGTAAAAGCGAGCCTGTTCGCTCGACGGCTTGCCGCAGAACCACGTGCGTTCGTTTTCGATGACGAGGCCGTTCAGGCGCGGGATCACGATGTTGACCAGACCGTCGCCCTTGCTGATGCGCGCCCCGCACGATGCGCCATCGCCGTGCGGCGACGCCGACGCGGGGCCGGAGAGTGTCCAGCAGCGCATGACTTCGAGGTTCTCCCCCGGAAATCGCCTGGCGCCTTCGGTGACCATGAGCGCGGCCATGGCGTAATCGAGTTCCTGGACCAGACGCCCTGGCCGGATGTTCTCGCGATAGCGATCCTGAACCCAGTCCGCCAGTTCCGCACCCGCGCGCATGATCGCGATTTCTTCCTCGTGTTTGACCCAGCGCAGGCCGCGCATTTCGGAGAGCATCGGCACGAGTTTGGCGTCGGGCAGGAGCGCGCTCGCACGGGCGAGGGGGCCGCCTGCGGCGTCGACACCGATACGCGATGCCGCAAGGCCCGCCGCACGCAAGGTGTCAGCGATGAGCGCGGGGACTTCGGCGAGCAACGGCTGGCGTTGCGTGACGCGCGGATGCTCGGCATACAGCGTGACCCGATCGAGATCGAGCCAGAGGTGGTGACGCTCGCGCGCCATCATGAGGTGATGCGTCGACAACTCGTTCATCACCGCGAACGGCTCGCCGTTGCGTGGCACGCAAACGGCAATGGGGCGCTCCCATGTCTGCACGTCGACGTGAAAATTGGTGGCCCACTGGAAGAAGTCGGCAGCGGTGAATACGAGCGCGTCGACGCGCGTTCGGTCCATCAGATCGTTCATCAGCGCGCGGCGGTACTGACGTGTGGCATCGGAGAGAGTCGGCATGCTGGCATCCTTGTCGGCAAACGCATTGCGGAATGTCGGAGTGCGCGCCGCCCGCAAGCGGCGCACCGGGGCGAATCGATGTAAATCGGGGGCATCAGGTCATCATGGTCTTCGCGTAGCGACGGTGGATGACCCAGTGCGAGGCGATGGCGAGGGCGAACGTCACGACCATCGACACGATGGAGAGTACGGCGCCGAACGGCCAGTTGTTGGCCTTGGCGATCTGGTCGTAGATCGAGGGCGTCATCATCGTGATGCCTGTGCCGCCCAGCAGCACGGGTGTGGCGTACGCGTTCATGCAGAGAATGAACACGAGCATGGTGCCTGCGGCAATGCCGGGGGCGGCCATCGGCAGAATCACGCGTGTGAGCGTTTGCCGGAAGGTCGCGCCGAGGTTGCGCGCGGCTTCTTCCACCGAAAAATCCATGCCTTCGAGCACGCTTTGCAGCGTGAGAATCATGTACGGCAACACGACCGCCGTGGTGCCGATCACGACGGCGAACGGCGTGTAGAGCAAACGCACCGGCTGGGGCACGATGCCCAGCGACACGAGCATCGAATTGACGAAGCCCGCATTCCCGAGCATGACCATCCAGCCGGCGGCGCGCACGACATTGCCCACGAGCAGCGGGAAGACGAGCAGCATCACGAGCAGGCTCTTGAAGCGGCTTTGCGTGCGAGCGAGCACGTACGCGACGGGGAAGCCGAACACGAGCGCGAGCACGGTGCACAGCGAGGCGACCTTGATCGTCGTCCACAACACGGACAGGTAGTAGGGGTCGGTGAAGAACTTGATGTAGTTCGCGCCGGTGAGCGCGGCCTGCATCATGTCGACGGGATCGAACCGGTTGAAGCTGTAACGCACCAGTTGCAATCCCGGCAGCACGATCACCAGCAGCACGACGAGCGTGGCGGGCGCTGCGAGCGAGCCGCCGGTGAGCGCACCGCGCACCGCGCGGGCGGTGGCAGCGCGCTGCGCCGACCCGGACGGCGCGGTTTCGGTCGGATGCGATGGCATCGCGGGCTCCGGTGAGGGCGAAGTGTCTGCGACGTTCACAGCCCCACCTTGAATTCCTTGTTCCAGAAGTCGAGCAGGGCGGGCTTGTCCGCAGTAAAGCGCGCGTAATCGAGCTTGACCATGCGGTCGAGTTCCGCACTCGTGAACCCCACGCTCTGTTGCAACGACGGCGGCAGGTTGGCGTTCTTCACCGTCGGCGCATAGCCCATCGTCTCGGCAAAGCCGATCTGCGCACGTGGGTCGAGCATGGCGTTCAGGTAGTTGAAGCCGCACGGTTTGGACTGCGAATTTTTCGGCACGGCGGCTTCGAACGTGACCGGCACGGCGCCTTCCTTGGGCACCACGTAGTCGATGGGCACACCGGCCTTCTTCCACTGCAAGGCGCGCGCCTTCCACATGCACGTGAACCAGATGTCGCCGCTCTTGAGGGCGGAAGCGACTGCCTCGTTGGACGGATACACCTTGGGCTGTTGCGTTTTGCGAAGCTCGCGCAGGAATTGCACGCCACCGGCCATGTCGCCGTCCTTGTGACCTGCCGCGAGCGAGCTGCTCACCACGTTGAAGTTGTAGAGGATGTCGGAGAAGCCAACCTTGCCTTTGAGCTTCGGATCGAGTGCCGCCGTAAACGAATCGGGTTTCGTGCCGACCTTCTCGGGGTTGTAGACGATCACCATCGCGCTGAAGATGTGCGGAATCGAGTACGGACGGCGCAGCGCGTCGAGCGTGTTCGCGAGATTCGGCACCAGCTTGGCGTCGACCGCCTCCAGAATGCCGGAGCGGTTGATGTCGTACATGTCGAGGTCGGCAAGGCAGGCCACGTCGAGCGAGCCACGGCGCGAGGCTTTTTCCGCGCGCAGCTTCGTCATGCGTCCGACCTGATCGGCCGAGTCATATGTGACCTTGCCGCCGGCGGCCTCGATGATCGGCTTGCCGATGTTCTGTTCCAGCAGGTTCAGATAGTCGCCGCCCCAGGTGCCGACGACCACGTTCGGGCATGCCGCCGCCGCGTGGGCCGAGAGGGCGTCCAGTCCGAGCGTTGGGGCAATCACCAGACCCGAGGCGGTCTTCAGGAACGTGCGGCGGTTCAGAGCGTGCGTCATGTCGTCATCCTTCTAAACGTTGGCCCGGCATGGCCAAGGCATGGGTCGAAGCGTGAGTGAGGCGTAAATGAGGCGTAAATGAGGCGTAAGTGAGGTGTAAGTGAGGCGTGAACGAAGCGTGAACAAAGCGAATGCAATGCAGCGGCGGCGCGTGTGCTTACGCGTTGAAGAACAGGCAGTCGCGACTCGCGAAGCAGGCCTTGAGCGCGCTGCCCGGCGAGAAGCGACGCGCGTCGTCGCGCGCCGTGTTCGGCACGTGGGCGACCAGCATTTCGCCTTGTGCGCTCCTGAGGCGAAGCTCCAGCGTCGAGCCGAGATAGATCGTCTGGTCGACCGTGACAGGCACCGCCGTCTCGCCTGGCGTCGCGGCATCGGCCAGACGCAGACGTTCCGGACGAATGCCGAGCGTCTTCGCGTCGGGCGTTGCGCCCGCCAGCGCGAGACGCTCGCCTCGGGTGGTGACGAAATGTCCGTCCTGCATCTGTCCGGCGAGGAAATTCATCTTGCCCAGGAAGTTGGCCACGAACGGATTGGCCGGACGCTCGTACAGGGCGTCGGCGGTGCCGATCTGCTGGACACACCCGTCGTGCATCACCGCGAGTCGGTCGGCAATCGCCAGGGCCTCCTCCTGATCATGGGTGACGAAGATCGTGGTGAGTCCCAGGCGGCGCTGCAACGCGCGGATTTCTTCGCGGACTTCCGTGCGCAGTTTTGCGTCGAGATTCGAGAGCGGCTCGTCGAGCAGGAAGACGTCGGGACGAATCGCGAGCGCGCGTGCAATGGCCACACGCTGCTGCTGTCCGCCGGAGAGCTGGCGCGGGTAGCGCTCGGCAAGCGCGGTGAGGCGCACCATGTCGAGCGCTTCACGAATGCGCGTGTCGCGCTCGGCGTTGGAGACGCGTCGCATCTCCAGCCCGAACGCCACGTTCTGCGCGACGGTCATGTGCGGGAACAGGGCGTAGCGCTGGAACACCATGCCGGTGTTGCGGCGATGCGCCGGCAGGCGCGAGACTTCCTTGCCACCGATCCAGATTTCGCCGGCGCTCGGCTCGACGAAGCCCGCGACCATGCGCAGCGTAGTGGTCTTGCCGCAGCCGCTGGGCCCGAGAAAGGCGACGAGCTCGCCTTCTGCAATGTCCAGCGAGAAGTCCGCCACGGCGGCGGCGTTGCCGTATTGCTTGCGCAGGTTGCGCAGCGAGACGTTGGCCATGTCAGATCACCTGGCTGAGTTTGACGAAGCGATCGGTGATCAGCATGACGATGCCGAGCAATACGATCTGCGCGGCGGAGACCGCGGCAATCGTCGGATCGAGATTGAATTCGAGGTACTGCATGATGGCGATGGGCAGGGTCGTCTTGCCCGGTCCCACCAGCGGCAGCGTGAGTTCCAGGTTCTCGAACGACACGATGAAGCTGAACAGCACGGCGGCGACGATGGCGGGACGAAGCATCGGCAGGGTCACGCGCCAGAGCGTGCGCCACGGGCCCGCGCCGAGATTGCGCGCAGCCTCTTCGATGGTGCCGTCGATCTGCGCGAGACTCGCGCCCACGAGCCGCATGGTCCATGGAATGGTCAGGCAGACGTGCGCAATCACCAGACCGCCGAACGTGCCGACGATATCGATGTCGAGGGCGTTCTCCGCGCGCAGATAGAACAAATAGGTGGCAATGCCAGCAACGATTCCCGGCACGACGAGCGGCAACAACAGCACGTTGCCGAGCGTGCGCCGGCCCGGAAAGCGGTAACGGGCGAGGGCGAGCGACGCCGCGACACCGAGCACCACGCCGCCGATGGCAGCACAGGCCGCGAGCTGGAGCGAGAGCAGGAATCCGTCGGCAAATGCGGCGTTGCGCCAGGCGTTGACGTACCACGACAGCGTGTAGCCGCTCGGCGGGAACGTGATGATCGCGTCTTTGAAGAAACTCAGCCACACCACGAAGATCAACGGGCTGAGCATGAACAGATAAATCAGCGCGATACCGGTGCGCACGAGCCATTTGCCAATCGGCACGCGCCGCGGGCCACCCGTCGGTAACCGCATCGCGTTACCCGGCATCCCACCTGCCACCCCACTCGGCTCCATCGAAGTCTGCGTCATTGGCACCCTTCCCGGTATCGTGGATTCGATGCAATTTTGCATTGATCGAAACGTTGATATGCAAATTAGCATATCAAAATCGACATGCAAACCGGAAAGCTGTCAGGGTTTGAACGGATGCGGCGGGGTTCAGGCGGGTCTTGGTGGCTCAGGATTGCCAGAGCGCGCGCACGGTGGCCAGCGCGCGTTGTGGAGCGTCCGGGGCCGTGCAGTCGACGACGTGGCGCTCGGGCATCGAGCGCAGCCACGTGAGCTGACGTTTGCACAATTGGCGTGTGGCGAAGATGCCTTTGTCGCGCATGGTGTCGTAGTCCGTTTCGCCGTCGAGGTATTCCCACACCTGACGGTACCCGACGCAGCGCATCGACGGCAGGCCGGGATCGAGATCGCCGCGGGCGCGCAGACGCTCCACTTCCTCGACGAAGCCTGCGGCGAGCATCTGATGGAATCGCTGTGCGATACGGGCGTGCAGCACCGAGCGGTCGCCTGGCTCCAGCGCGACAGGCACGAACGTGTGCGGCGATGACGTAGCGGGTGTTTGCGCCTGCTCGGCGAGCCACTGCGACATCGGTTTGCCGGAGAGTTCGAACACTTCCAGTGCCCGTTGAATGCGCTGCGAATCGTTCGGCGCGAGGCGCGCGGCCGTCACCGGGTCGACGCCGGCGAGTCGCGCGTGCATGGCCGGCCAGCCGTCGCGCGCCGCGTCTTCGTCGAGTCTGGCGCGCACGTGCGCATCGCCAGACGGCAGTGGCGAGAGGCCTTGCGTGAGCGCCTTGTAGTACAGCATGGTGCCGCCAACGAGCAGCGCACGGCGCCCGCGTGCCGCGATCTCGTCGACGAGGCGCAGCGTGTCTTCGCGAAATTGCGCGGCGGAATAGGCGTCGCGCGGATCGATGATGTCGATCAGGTGGTGCGGCACGGCGGCGAGTTCTTCGGCGCTGGGCTTGGCCGTGCCGATATCCATTTCGCGATACACGAGCGCGGAATCGACGCTGATGATCTCCAGCGGGGTGTCGTGCGCGAGCGCCAGGGCAGCGGCGGTCTTGCCGGAGGCTGTCGGGCCCAGCAGACAGACGATCGGGGAATTTGCCTTCATGAACTGCTCAACGTCCGCGCATGAACAATTTGTCGAGGTCGCCAAGGGTCAGTTGGTACCAGGTGGGACGTCCGTGATTGCACTGATCGGCTCGCTCGGTGGCTTCCATCTGGCGCAACAGGGCGTTCATCTCCTCGTGCGTCAGACGCCGGTTCGCGCGCACTGCGGTATGGCAGGCGAGCGTGCCGAGCAATTCGTGCTGACGCTCCGTGAGCACGCGCGAGCCGCCGTATTGACGCAGATCGGCCAGCACGGCGCGCGCCAGCGCTTGCGCATCGGCCCCGTCGAGCAAGGCGGGAATCGCGCGCACGGCGAGCGTGGTGGGGGACATCGCGGCCAGATCGAAGCCCAGCGCCGTCAACGTTTCCTGATGTTCTTCGGTCGTGCCGATCTCGACCGGGTCGGCGAAGAACGTGACCGGAATGAGCAACGGCTGGACGGGCACGCTGCGCTCGACCAGCGCCTGCTTGAAGCGTTCGTAGAGAATGCGCTCGTGCGCCGCGTGCATGTCGACGAGTACGAGGCCGTAGGCGTTCTGGGCAAGGATGTAAATGCCGTGCAACTGACCGAGGGCGAAGCCCAGCGGTTGTTCGAGCGACATGGCATCGGCCGCGCCGTTAGCGTTGTTGGCATTGACGTTGGCGGCGAAGGCGTCGGCCAGACCGCTGCCCGGCGTCTCACCGTTGGTGCCATGGTTACCGTAAGCCGGAGACGGCACGTCGGTGACGCCGGGCTGCCCGTACGGCCGGGCCGCCGGCGGGGCCGCGCGCCCGAACAGATTGTCGTAGACCGACAGCGGTTGCGCCATGGGCAACGCGCCTTGCTGCGCACGCGAATTCCAGCTACTGCCGCCCGGTGTGCCGAAGCCACCCGAGGGACGTGCGCCGCCGAAGCCGCCCGCCGCGCCGGTCGTCCCCATCGTCCCTGTTGTTCCCATCCCCCCCGGACCGGCGGCGAGTCCGCCACGTTCGGTCAGGTGCGCGGCGTGCGTTGCGCCGCCGCTGCCTGCCGCCCGCGCGAGCGCGCGCTGCACGGCGTGGAACACGAACTGGTGGACGCTGCGGGCGTCGCGAAAGCGCACTTCGATCTTCGACGGGTGAACGTTCACGTCCACCAACTGTGGCGGCAATTCGAAATACAACACGTACGCCGGATAGCGGTCGCCGTGCAGCACGTCTTCATATGCGGCGCGCACGGCGTGCGTGAGCAGCTTGTCGCGCACGAAACGACCGTTCACGAAGAAATATTGCTGGTCGGCGCGGCCACGGCTCGCGGTCGGCAGGCCGACGAAGCCCGAAAGACGCAACTCGGCCGCGCCTTCGTCTAGCGCCAGATGGGCGTCGGCGAAATCGTTGCCCAGCACGCGCGCGACACGGGTGGCGGCGTCCGAGGCGTTCCAGTGCTCCACGGCACGGTTGTTGTGCAGGATCGAGAAACCGACATCCGGGCGCGCCAGTGCGCTGCGGCGAATGACGTCCATGCAATGACCGAACTCGGTTTGCTCGGTCTTCAGGAATTTGCGTCGCGCGGGGGTATTGAAATACAGGTCGCGCACGTCGACGGTCGTGCCCACCGGGCCGGCGGCCGGGGTCAGTGCACCGGTGTTGCCGTCGATGGCGGTGGCATGCGGGGCGTCGATCTGACGGCTGGAAAGCGTGAGCTGTGCAACGGAGGCGATGGACGCCAGCGCTTCACCCCGGAATCCGAGCGTGAGGACCGACTCCAGCTCGTCGAGCGTGCGGATCTTGCTCGTGGCGTGGCGCGTGAGCGCCAGCGGCAGTTGGTCGGCGGACATGCCGCCGCCGTCGTCGGTAATGGCGATACGGCGCACGCCGCCCTCTTCGAGCTTGATCTGAAGCGCGCGGGCACCGGCGTCCAGAGCATTTTCCAGCAGTTCCTTGACCACCGAGGCGGGGCGTTCGACCACCTCGCCGGCGGCGATCTGACTGATCAGCTGGTCGGGCAGGACACGGATGGCGCGCGCGGGCGCGAGGCCCGCCGGCATTGGGCCGGGGCGGCGCTCGGCGGCTTCGGAGGGCGCGTTGCCGGGCACATCGACGGAGGCGATGGCCGGGTCTTGCGCATGGGGGGCGGAGGTCGGGGTGGCGGACATGGGAACCATTATAAAGGGTGCCCTCAAAGACATAGGCTGAGCGCCGTTTCGGCGCGTCATGCTTGTTAAATAGCCACCCTGTCCATTGCCTGCCCATTGCTCGCCGGTTGCCCGTCCATGGGCCTTTAATTGGCAACTAATTCCGGTGTGGGAAGCTCACGGTGAGTCCGGACCGGAAAAAAGTGACGATTTGGGACGCGCCCGGCCATTCCCGGCCACGGGTGTTACCGTCACGCAGACTTAACGACGCACGACAGTCGCGCTGGTATGATGCGACTCGTCGCGCGCCCGCAGGGACGGGCCAGCGTCCTTTATCTTGAGGAATCGACTTGGATACTTTGGTGCAATTGCTGGAGATGGTGCTCCACATCGATAAACATCTGGGGGTGTTCATCGATCAGTACGGAAACTGGGTGTATCTGTTCCTGTTCATGATCGTTTTCGTGGAAACAGGGCTGGTGCTTTTCCCGTTCCTTCCGGGCGATTCCCTGCTGTTCATCGGCGGCGCGTTTGCCGCCACCGGCGCCATGGATCCGTGGCTGCTCGGCGTGCTGCTCTTTATCGCGGCGGTGACGGGCAACACGCTCAATTACTGGATCGGCTCTAAGATCGGGCCGCGCGTGTACGAGAAGAACTGGCGTTTCCTCGATCGCGACGCCCTGCGCAAGACCCACGACTTCTACGAGCATCACGGTGGCAAGACCATCGTCATGGCGCGTTTCGTGCCGGTCGTGCGCACGTTCGCACCGTTCGTCGCCGGCGTCTCGGCCATGTCGTGGACGCGCTTCCAGCTCTACAACGTGCTGGGCGCGCTGATCTGGGTCGTATTGCTCGTGGGCGGCGGCTACCTGTTCGGCAACCTGCCGCTGGTCAAGCAATATCTGAACATCATCGTGCTGGTGGGTATTTCGGCTGCCGTGGTGCCCATCGCGCTGGGCGCATTGTGGAAGCTGTTCACGCGCGGTCGTCGCCGTGGCGAACCGCAAGGGCAGGGCAAGTAAATCCGTTCGGCAGGCCTCGACGGATCACCTCCGCCGGGGCCATGAAAAATGGCGCGTCCCGATTCGATTCGGGCGCGCCATTTTTCATTTGCGACTGACTTCGGACGTTGTTACCGGTATGTAGCGCGCGAAGATGACGCAACGCGCCACGTCAGGCCGTGCGGTTCTTCGCGATGGGCGGGTTCTTGGCGAAGTAGGCCTTGATGCCCTTGAGCAGCGCGTCGGCCAAACGGTCCTGATACGCCGGATCGATCAGATTGCGTTCTTCGTCCGGGTTACTGATGAAGGCGGTCTCGACCAGCACCGACGGGATGTCAGGCGCCTTGAGCACGGCGAACGACGCCTGTTCGACGTTCTTGCTGTGAAGGCGCGGCGCTACTGTGCCGATCTGCGTGAGCAGCGCGGTGCCGAACACCTTGCTGTCGCGGATCTGCGCGGTCGTCGACATGTCGAGCAGCGCGTGGGCGACGGTCCGGTCGTTGGTCTTGATGTTGACGCCGCCGATCAGATCGGAGGCGTTCTGCGTCTTCTCGAGAAGTCGCGCCGTGGCGCTCGTTGCCCCGCGCTCGGATAGCGCGAACACGGACGCCCCGTTTGCCGAGGGCGAAGTAAAGGCGTCGGCGTGGATCGACATGAACAGGTCGGCGTCGACGCGCCGTGCCTTTTGCACACGTACGCCGAGCGGCACGAAGAAGTCGGCGTCGCGCGTCATCATGGCGCGCATGTTCGGTTCGGCATCGATCTTCTGACGCAGGCGCTTGGCGATCTGCAACACAACGACTTTCTCGTAAGTGCCGCGCCCGCCGATCGCGCCGGGGTCTTCCCCGCCGTGGCCCGGGTCTAGCGCGATGGTGAGCAGGCGGGCGGTCTTCTGCGCGCGTGCGGGCGGCACGTAGTCGTCAGTGTCGTCCTTGTTCTCCTTGTCATTACGCTGGGCCAGCGGCGGTGTTTTGTCCGGTGCGGGTGTCGACGGCGTGGGGCCCGGGCGAGGCGGACGTCCGGCCTGGTCGCGCTGTGCGTACTTCTGGAAGAAAGCTTCGCTCTCCTCCGTGCTGGGCGTGCTGGCACCGGCCGACGGTTGGGGCGGATGCAACGACTGCGACGACTGAGAGTTTTGCGCGAGCGCCTGGGCCTTGTTCGCGGTCTGCGCGAGCAACTCCATGAGCGGATCGGGCTCAACGGCCGGATACAGATCGAACACCGTGCGGTACTTGTAGCCCGCCACCGGCGGCAGCGTGAACGACTGCGGTTTCACCCCGGCCTTGAGGTCGAAAACCATGCGCACGACGCCGGGTTTGAACTGTCCCACGCGCACCTGCGCGATCTGCGGGTCGTTCGGTTGAATTTTCGCAACGAGATCGCGCAGCGCAGGATTCAGGTCCACTTCGTCGAGATCGATGACGAAGCGGTTCGGACTTTCCATCAACTGCTGCTGGAACTTGACCGGATTGTCGGTCTCGAGCGTGACACGTGTGTAATCCCTGGCCGGCCAGACACGCACGGCAACGATGGCGTTGGCGAAAGCGAGACGGGGGCCGGTGACGGCGAGAATCAGTGTCGAAGCGAGTGTCGATGCGCCGGCGCGCAAGGCGCGGCGGCGGCCGGCATTGGGCGATGAGGCGTCGTCGGTACGGGCGAAGCGTTTGATCAGCATGAGTTCAGGCAAGCAAGACCGGCCGGCGTGTAGGCGCTCGTCGTGAGACGGCGGCTATCGCCAACAGGTTCCAGCCAAAGGCGCAAATCGGGGGTGCCGAGGAGCCCTTCGGCCTTTTCCGGCCACTCGACCAGGCACAGGGCATCGCCCGCAAAGTGCTCGCGAAAGCCCGTGTCGTGCCATTCGGCCGGATCGGCAAAGCGGTACAGATCGAAATGATAGACCGGCAACACGCCGTGCGGTGTGTCAATGTTGTATGGTTCGCACAGCGCGTAGGTCGGGCTTTTGACGCGGCCCGTGTGGCCCAGCGCGCGCAACAGCGCTCGCACGAAGGTGGTTTTGCCGGCCCCGAGGTCGCCCGAGAGTTGCACATGCAGCCCCGCGTGCGCGGCATCGGTGTGCGCCATGCGCGCCACGATGACACGCGCGAACGCCGCGGCGAAGGCCTCGGTGGCGGCTTCGTCCGGCAGCGCGAAGATGCGCTCACCCAGCAAGGGTGGCGCCGAAGAGTCGGGCATGGCGGGCATTGCGTAAAATGGAGTCGATGAAAGCTTCCGTGATTTTCCCCGCTACCGCCGCACAAGTCGAGCCATCGACACCCCCGGAGACCCCGGAAGTGTCGTCCTCGCGCGACAAAGCGACGCCATCTGCCCTCGATCCCGAGGCGCTGGCGACGCTTGCCGTGCAGATTCGTGGATGGGCGACCGAACTCGGCTTCGGCCACGTGGGCATCACGGACACCGATCTCTCGCACGCCGAAGCGGGCTTGCAGCAGTGGCTCGACGACGGATGTCACGGCGACATGGACTACATGGCGGCCCACGGCATGAAGCGCGCGCGGCCCGCCGAACTGGTGCCGGGCACGGTGCGCGTCATCAGCGCACGCATGAACTACCTCCCCAGCGATGTCGACCTGGCGCAGTGGCGGGCGCATGAAGCCGCTCGCGCCGCGCAACCGGCCGAGGCCATCGTGTCGATCTATGCCCGGGGTCGCGATTATCACAAGGTCATGCGCAACCGCTTGCAGCAGTTGGCCGATCGCATTGCGAACGCCATCGGTCCTTTCGGTTATCGCGTATTCACCGACTCGGCGCCAGTGCTCGAAGTCGAACTTGCGCAGAAGGCGGGGCTGGGCTGGCGGGGCAAACATACCCTGCTGCTCTCGCGCGAGGCGGGGTCGCTCTTCTTCCTGGGCGAGATTTTCGTCGATGTGCCGCTTCCGGTCGACCTTGACGATCACCACGATCATGCCGATCACCACGATCACGGCGATCATGAGAAAACTGCCATGGCGCGCGGGGAGCACTGCGGACAGTGCCGACGCTGCCTGGACGTGTGCCCGACCGGTGCGATCACCGAACCGTTTCGCGTCGATGCGCGCCTGTGCGTGTCGTATCTGACGATCGAGCACAAGGGCGCGATTCCCGAACCGCTTCGAGCGAAGATGGGCAACCGAATCTATGGCTGCGACGACTGCCAGCTCTACTGCCCGTGGAACAAGTTTGCGCAAGCGTCGCCGCTGGCCGATTTCGCGCCCCGAAACAGGCTCGACAGCGCGTCGCTGGTCGAACTGTTCGCCTGGAGCGAAAGCGAATTCATGACGCGGCTCGAAGGCAGTCCGATTCGCCGCATCGGTCATGAACGATGGCTGCGCAATCTGGCAGTCGGACTCGGCAACGCGTTGCGCGAGGTGGCCGATGCGCAGGCGCGCAAGCCGATGCGAGACGCATTGCTCGCGCGCCGCGACCATGCGTCGGCGCTGGTGCGCGAACACGTGGCATGGGCGCTTGCGCAGGAAGGCGCGCCCGGACAGAAAGGAACTCAGGTTTGACTCAATCCAGCGAACGCAGCGCCACGCTCATCGATCAGTTCTGCGACACCCTCTGGCTCGAAGACGGTCTGTCGCGAAATACGCTCGACGCCTACCGTCGGGACTTGCGTCTGTTCGCCGATTGGCTTGCCGAGTCGCAGGACATGGCGCTCGATGCCGTCGACGAGGCGGCGCTCTCGGCGTATCTCGCATGGCGCCGGGAGAGTCTGGCGAGCAGTGTGAACCGGCGTCTGTCCGTCTTCAAACGTTTCTACCAATGGGCGCTGCGCGAGCACATCGTGCAGCAGGACCCATGTCTGCGCATTGCGTCGGCCAAGCGCGCACAGCGTCTGCCCTCGACCTTGTCGGAAGCGCAGGTCGAGGCGTTGCTCGCGGCGCCCGATGTCGCCCAACCGCTGGGGCTGCGCGACCGTGCCATGCTCGAATTGATGTACGCGAGCGGGCTGCGCGTGTCGGAGCTGGTTGCGCTCAAGACCATCGAAGTGGGGCTGAACGAGGGCGTGCTGCGCATCTTCGGCAAGGGGGCGAAGGAGCGTCTCGTGCCCTTCGGCGAGGAGGCGAACGGCTGGCTCGCCCGCTATCTCGACGAGAGTCGTCGCGTGCTGCTGGGCGGCCGCGCGTGCGACACGCTCTTCGTCACGCAGCGCGGCGAAGGCATGACGCGGCAGGCGTTCTGGTATCTCATCAAGCGCTACGCGTTACAGGCCGATATTCGCGCTCCCCTCTCTCCGCATACGTTGCGGCACGCGTTCGCCACGCATCTGATCAATCACGGCGCGGACCTGCGTGTGGTGCAACTACTCCTCGGACATGCCGACATCTCCACCACGCAGATTTATACGCACGTCGCGCGTGAGCGACTCAAGTCGCTGCATGCGCAGCATCACCCGCGCGGCTAAGACGATCTCGGCGGACGTTGCGCGTCAAAGCAGCGCCTTGAGCTTGTGCTTGAGCACCTTGCCGGTCGAGGCGGCGGGCAGGGCGTCGAGCACCTGGATGCGCACCGGGCGCTTGTAGGGCGCGAGGCGCGTGGCCGCCCATTGTGCGAGCGCTTCGACATCGATGCGATGCCCGGGGCGGGCTTCCACGAACGCGATCACCTGCTCGTTGCCTTCGAACGGACGCCCGAGCACGGCGGCCTGAAGCACGTCGGGGTGGCTGGCGAGCGCCTGTTCCACTTCGATCGGGTAGACGTTGAAGCCGGAGTGGATGATGAGTTCGCGGGCGCGTCCGGCGAGAAAGAGCGCCCCGTCTGCCGCGCGGTGTGCAAGGTCGCCGGTACGCAGCCAGCCGTCCTCGGTGACGGTCGCGGCCGTCAGGTCCGGGGCGCGGTAATAGCCGAGCATGACGTTCGGGCCACGCACCCACAGTTCGCCGACTTCGCCGTCGGGCAGGTCGCGGCCTTCCGGTCCCACGATACGTACGGCAACGCCCGGAATAGCGGGACCGACGGCGCAGTCCTCGCGCGGTGCGTCGAGCAATGTCTGGGAGACGGTCGGGCTGCTCTCGGTCAGCCCGTAGCCGTTGTGGATCGGCAGCCCGTAGAACGCTTCCACGCGCGCCTTGAGCGCCGCGTCCAGCGGCGAGCCGCCCGAGTAGACAAAACGCAGGCGAGGCGCGACAAGCGATCGGCCCTGCGTGGCGACATGCGCCATCAGACGGGCATGCATGGCAGGCACGCCCTGCAGGATCGTCAATCCGTCATGGGCGAGCGAGTCGAGCACGGCCTCCGGTGCAAAACGCGCCGCAAGCCGTAATGTCGCCCCCGCGTACAGCGTGCCAAGACAGACCGACGTGAGTCCGTAGACATGCGAGATGGGCAGCACGCCATACGCGATGTCCTCGGGGCCAACACGTCGCAACGTGCTCGATACGGCGGCGACGAACATCAGATTGCGATGCGACAGCCGCACCCCCTTGGGCGTGCCGGTCGTGCCCGTCGTATAGATCAGCGCCGCGCACTGGGCTGCGGGGTCTGTTTCCACGGGTTCGGCAACACGTTCGACGTCGATGTCGGACACCGCGATGGCGCCCAGCGCCAGTTCCGTCCACATGACCTTGGCGGCGTCGCCGCGCGCGTGGGCGGCGGCATCGGGCGACGCGTCGATGGTATAGATCGCGCAGCGCGGTCCGGCGTGCTCGCGAATCGCGCCGAGTTCCGTGGGCGAGAGCCGTGCGTTGCACAAGAGCGGCCATGCGTCGAGCGAGGCCACCGCGAGCAGCAGCACGACGTAGGCAATTCCGTTCTCGCCCACGATCATCACGCGGTCGCCCGCGCGCACGCCGTGCGCTCGCAAGCGCTCGGCGCTGGCTGCAACGGCATGCGCCAACTCGCCGTAGGTCAGACGGCCGAAGTCGTCGACGAGGGCAATGCGATTGGGCGCGTGCGCCGCAATGCGCGCAGGCAACGCGTCGATGCGCGACGGCAGAGCGGCGAGCCAGGGCTCGATGTCACCGTGAAGGCGATCGGTGGCGTCGGCAGTGTTGGCTGTGTCGGCAGTGTCGGCAGTGTCGGTAGCGAGGGGAGCAGGTGAGGCAGACATGGCGGCATTGTAATGCGCGATGAAGCGATTGCTTACAATCCGTATATTACGGAATTCGACGGCCGCCCGATCGGCCGTCGGTCGCGCTTTGTCTTCACTGCGCCTGATGCGGCGCTGTACGGTTTCCCTGTGGGGTCCGTACCGCTGCTGACGGCTTTTTGCGTCTTCTACGATATGAAATCCAAGGCGACTGCCGAGACCCCTGCCACCAAACAGCTTCGCGAAGCCAAGGTCGCGTTTCGGAATCATTTTTACGAGTATCAGGAGCACGGCGGCACGCGCGTGTCGTCGGAGGCGCTACAGGTGCCGGAACATGAGGTGATCAAGACGCTGGTGATGGAGGATGAAGACGGCAATCCGCTGATCGTGCTGATGCATGGCGACCGTCAGGTGTCGACCAAATCGCTGGCGCGTCAGGCGGGGCGCAAGCGCATCGAGCCATGCAAGCCGGAAGTCGCCAACCGGCACTCGGGCTTTCTGGTCGGGGGCACCAGTCCGTTCGGGACACGCAAGCGCATGCCGATCTACATGGAGGCGTCGATTCTCGAATTGCCCGAGATCTACATCAACGGGGGGCGGCGCGGCTATCTGGTCTCGATGGCGCCTGCGGAAATCGTGCGCGTGCTCGCGCCCACGCTCGTGAACGTCGCGCTCGCCGACTGACGACGTTGCCGCTTCGGCGGCCCCCTGTCCCTCACTGCCACTCGCCTTGGCGCTACCCCGCGTCGTTGCGCCAAGGCTGCCGCCTTCCTTCCTCCGCCATCCCTGCGCCTTCCCTTCACCGCTTTTGCCCCGCCATCGCCCTGCCATAGCGGGCGATGGCGTGGCTTCAAGGAAGCACTCATTTCCACACTATTGAGCGAAATCTGACTTGTCAGATTTCGCTCGTCTGCCAGCGTTTTTACGATGTCGCCATTGACTCAGGCGATGGCGATTCGTGCAGACGGGTTCGCTGCGCCACGGCGGGATCACGGCCCGCGACAACGAACCGAGGAGCGTAAATGAGCGACGTGAACCCGTGCGTCACCCGACGCCGGCAGGCCATCGCGATGTGGCGTCATGCCGTTGTGGCGAGCGCGTTGGCGTGGGTCCCCGCGTCTGTCAGCGCAAACGTCAGCATCTCGCCCATCGCGAGCGTGATCGCGGGCGATCAGCCGCCGGTGAGCGTTATCCGGATCACTTCGCAATCGCCCCATGCGCAGTACGTGGACGTGAGCGTGAGGCGTATCGTCGATCCGGCAACGGACGCCGAGCACGAGGTGTCGGTCGAGTTCGCGCCCGACGGGCGGGCGCAGGCGTCGGGCGACCTGGGCAACGCGCTGGTGGCTTCGCCCGCGAAGTTCGTACTTGCGGCAGGCGCGACCCGGCTCGTGCGTGTGGTGGCGCTCGGACGCCCACTGACCGAAATTGCCTATCGGGTCTATTTCCGGCCGGTCATCGCGCCGGTGCAAGGCCAACCGAAAGACGCGCAGGACGCCATCTCCCCCGACGTGAACGTCAATTTCGTCTGGGGCGCGCTCGTGCGTGTCGAGCCGCAGCGCGCGCTGCCCGGCCTCGCGCGTGCGTCCATCGGCGACACCGATCGTCTGAAGAACACTGGAAATGTCCGTGCGCATGTGACGTCGATGGGGCGTTGCGACGGTGACGCCGAACGCGCGTGCGAGTGGCAGGAGATCGGCCGTAGCGTCTATCCCGGGCTGACATATCCCATTCCCGAAGCACTGCGCAATCTGCCGGTGCGAGTTCGTTATCGGGTCGACGGCGCGCACGACGAGCAGGTCGTCGACCTGATGCCAGCGCCCGCCGCGTCGTCGGCCGATATCCAGGGGCCGCAGAGCCCTCCCCAGTCCGAAAGCGCCGGAGACCATGCTTTCCTCAACCCTCACATCCAATGAATCGAGGAGTTTCAAGATGCAGCCGAAGATGAAGATGAAGACGCTTGTGAAGATGCACGTGATGACGCTGATGCGACTCGCCGCTGTCGCGGCCATCGCCTTGCCGACGGCCGCCGCCAATGCCGCTGAAGTCGTGATCGATCTGAGCGCCAATGTCGACCCCACGCTCTCGATACTTCAGGCGAACGGCTCGCCCATGCCGCAAAGCCTCGAACTGGGTTACAACGCGTCGACCGGGGACATGACCTCGCCGACCGTGCATACGCGGCTTTATACGAACGACATCACACGTAGCGTGCAGGTGCGTCTGGGCGCGGTGCCCTCGCTCGTGCATGCGACCAACAACGCCGCGCCCGCCATTCCGCTGACGGTGAGACTCGACGGCAAGACCCTCACGACGGCAGCGACCACGCTCACGGCCGCCGACGTCTGGACGGGCGCAGCGCAGGGCGAGTCGAAAACGTTGCCGCTCTCGGTGACGGGCCGCGCGGCAGGTGCGAATCCGCCCGCCGCAGGCCGTTACGTTGGACGGCTCGAAATGGTGGTCGTGGCTGCCACGACTGCCTTGTAACGGCCTAATGCCAAGTAATGCCAGGTAATGCCAGGTAATGCCAGGTAATGCCCGGTGACGCCTTTGGCGGCGTCATCCGCATGCCATTCAATTATCCCCGAGAGACGGCAGGCACACCGGTGGGTGTGCCTGCCGCGGTCAATCGTTCCATCATGCTGACGTTGCGCCATGTCCGTCCGATCTGTCTGATCTGCCCGCTCTGGCTCCTCTGGCTCATTGCCGGGCAGAGCGCGGTATGGGCCCGCACGATGTCATCGGTTTCCGGCGTTCCCCCTGGCTTTGAAGACATTGCCCGCGGGCAGGTCGAGCACCTCGACATCCGTTGGTTAGGCCGCTCGTTGGGCATATTTCCGGTGTTCGTTCGACCTGACGAGGTGCATCTCGAAACGCCCGAAGCGGTGGTGCGCGCGATCGGCGCTCGCATGGCGCTGCGCGAGCAGCGGGCGCCATCGCCGGTACCGGCGTCGGACGCAGCGACGGTGACGCCCCAGCAGTTGGTCGAAGCGCTCGCCAGACCGATGCCGCGTAATGGACACCTTGCGTGCCACGACGTCGGCACCGGTTGCCGGTATCTCGACACCGACTCGGCGGATGTCATCTTCGACGAAAGCAGTGGCGTGCTCGAACTCTTTCTCTCCAAAGCATGGCTGCCGTCGCAAGACGTCGCCGGTCCGGCCTTCCACACGAATTCCCCCGGCAGCGAGAATGCCCTGATTCACACGCAGATCGTGAACGCCGCGACGTCCGAGCGGTATCGCAATCTCACGCTGCTGGGCAACGGCGCGCTCGGCATCTCGCCCGCCAGTTACGCAGGCTTCACCTGGTCGCTCGTGCATTCGCGCGACGCCAATGCCAGCAGGCGCGCGTCCGGCACACAGGGACGCATCGACAGCCTCTACTACCGGCACGATCTCGGCGCCGCACACTACGTGCAGTCCGGCCGTATGGACCAGCGAAATCTGTCCAGTGCGCAAGGCGGCAGCTTTGGCTTCGTGCTGTTGCCGATGCACCGATTCGACGGTGCCCGCGTGGGGACTTCGCAGGCATATCGCAACGAGGCAAATGCGACGCAGGGCTCGCCGCTCACGGTGCTGCTCACGCGCGAAGCGCGCGTCGACGTTTATCGCGGCAACGAACTCCTGGGCAGCGCCTATTTCCCTGCCGGGGTGCAGTCGTTCGACACGCGTTACTTTCCCGAGGGCAGCTATCTCGTCTCCCTGCGAATCTTCGAAGGCGACACGCTTGTTCGCACCGAGTCGGCGCCCTTCACCAAAGTGGGAGGCGATGGGGCGGGGCAGGGCACGCAGTGGTTCGTGCAGGCGGGGCGCGCGGTGGACCGGCAGCGAGACATCGGCGCGCCCGACAACGTGCGCTCCTCTCGGCTGACGATGCAGTCGGGCGTGCGCACCAGCGTCAGTGCGGGGCTCACAATCACCAGCGGCATGGCGTGGTCATCGCAAGCGTTCTACAACGAAACCCAGGCGGGGTGGCAACACGCGTTCGCAGCAGGGCGTCTGGTGACAAGCGCGGCGGTCCTGCTGGGCTCGGATGGCGCACGCGGCAACACGCAGTCCATATCGTTTGCCAACGGTGTCGGCCTCACGTTGTATCGCTATCAGATGCGCGACGCGAGTTGTCGCCGCGGCACGTCTGGCGTGAGTGAGACGGGGGCGAGTTTCGGATGCCACGAACTCGTCAACGCCAGTTTGTCCGTGCCGCTCGGTCCGTGGCAGGCCGTTGCCGGATATGGCGAGAACCGGTCCTATGGTTCTCGGCGAGCTGCTCGCGACAATGGATATGACGATCCGTGGCTGAGCGGACGCGATGTGCAAGCGGGCGTGTCCCGCACGCTCCAGACAACGCTGAGCCGGTCGTTCCGATGGCGCCGGCTCATGATTCACGCGCGGGGTGGCGCTTATCACCGACGGCACGCAGGCGTGGCGCTGCGCGATACCGGCGGATTCGTGAGTGTCTCGCTCAGCAGGCACCGACCGGCCGCGGGCGGACGCGGTATGTCGACGTATTCGAGCGCGAGTACGGAAGTTCGCATGGACGACGTTGGCCGAGGTGGTGGAGGTGGTGTGGGGCATGGCGCGCGCACGGATTACGGCGTGTCGCATGCCATGACGTGGGACGACACCTCGCGCCGGGAGTTGTCGCTGAATCTGAACGCCAACGAGCGTGGCATGGGCACCGCGAACGTGCGGGGCGCCGTCGATGGCCGTTATGGCGATGCGCATGTAGCGCTCTCGCGCACCCTGTTTGGCGTGGGCGAGGGGGGTGAGACCCGCAGTTCGTACGTTGGCGGATACGCGTCGAGTCTCGTCGTCGCACGCCAAGGCGTTCGCGTGGGACCGGCCATGCTCTCCGGCGAACCGCCTGCTGGGGTCGCGCTGGCCGTTGATTCAACCGTTGATGCAGCCATTGATTCAGCCATTGAAGCTGCTGTTGAGGATGTGGGCGATGCGGGACTTGCCGATAGCGAGGATCGGGCGAGCGGTGAGATCGCCGCGACGTTGCACGTCGACGGCCGCTCGTTACCTGTCGCGCTCGGTTCGTGGGCGCTGGCGCCGGTCGGCGGCTACCGGGCGCTCAAGGGCGAGGTCTCGGAAACGCGGCATGGCGCCGTCGATCACACCGTCGGGCTGATCCGCGGCGCGGGACAGTACGACGACTTCCTCACGCCGGGACGTCTGAAGATCCATCGCGTGGTCGCGGATCGCACGTACACCTATGTAGGACGCGCCGTCGGCCCGGATGGCCTTGCCATGGACAACGCGCGGGTGCTCAGTGCCGTCGCACCGCCGCTCGATGCACAAGGCACGTTCATGATCGAGTCCCCCCGTCGTCTCACGCATCTGTATCTGCTCATCGACGCGCAGCCGATGCGATGCGACATCCGCGTGGCCCAACGCCAGGACGTGGTCCATCTGACGGAGGTCTCGCATTGCACTCACGTTGCACAACATGCGTTGCCGGCGTCCCTGCTGTCTCAATCGCGTGTGCAGCGCCTGCTCGGCGAAGCCGGATCGCCCGCTGGGCGACAGGTCACATTGCGGCGGTCCGATGCACGCACCTATTGACCGAGGAGACGGGAGATGCCGGACATGACGGCCGTGGATCGGCGTCAGCGTGCAAGCGCGCGGCGACGTGTCGTTCTGGGGGGATGGGCGCTGAGTTTGGCGGCGTGGAGCGGCTCGCCCGCGCTCGCGCAGTCGGTGCCAAGGGATCACCACGAACGGGTGTCGCTGCGCTTCGACAGATCGGCGATTCCCGAACAATGGCAATTTCGTCCGCAACTCGCCGCGCATTACACGCAAGGGCAGAGCCGGGGGGCGCGCACCGCGTTCGTGTGTCGCTCGGCAGTCGACACGGCACTCGGGGCGTGTGCGATTGCGCCGGCCAACGTTACGGGGCCTGCACCAACGCCCGTGCTGCTTCGATTCACCGAGTCCAGGTCCGGGCTTCAGGTCGATCTTAGCGTGAGCGCCACAAAGATCGTGACGGTCGCGAGCAGCACGTGTACGCATGTGCGCACGGCCTTCCACTCCAACCGGAACTACGGTGTGTGTGGGCGAGGGCCCTACGATGTCTCGCGCTACATTCTGTCGATCGAGCGCGCGCAACTGCAGAAGATTCCGGTCGGTGGTGTCTGGCGAGGGCATTTGACGTTCGATGTGAGGGAACTCGGCAGTGCGCTCGGGAGCGCCATACATCGTTACGACATCGAACTCAATGTGACGGACAGGCACAACGCGCAAATCTACTTCCCGACGCTATCGAATACGTCGCCCCGCGTTTCGCTGGATCTGAGAAAGCGTGCCGGGCCGGGCTACATGACGACCGTGTACGGTGGCCGGTCGGTGGACATGTGCTTTTACGACGGATTCGGCTCGAACTCCACGGGCGCGTTACGCGTGCGCGTGAGCGACGGGCGCGACAATTTTCCCATCCGCCCGCCGGGTAGCGGCTTGCTCGTTCGTCGCGGGACGCTGGGCACGCTACCCGAGGAGCGCATCGAATACCGGGTCGGGCTGGCTTATGCGGGGGCGCATCAGTGGCTGCGTGTGGGCGACCCCGTCGCGAGTGTATTTGCGCCGGTATCGACAGCACCGATACGTATCGTGCGCTTGCCCGGCATTCCCACGCCAGTGGCCTGCTCGCCGGGCATGCTCGTCTTCGAGGTCGTGCCGTTCATCGAGAGCGACAAGGACGCCGGTGGCTACGAGGGGCCGCTGCGCGTGGAGATGTTCGTCGATGCCGCGCTGATGTGAGCCCGGCGGGAAATGGAAATGCGCCGCCGGGTTCACATCGGCGCGATATGCTCAGGTGCCTTCCACCAGCGCATTCTCGACGGCGAACCGGTACAACTGCGCATCGCACTCCATGCCGAGCTTGCGCATGGCATTGCGCTTTTGGGCACTGACCGTCTGCTTCGTGCGGTGGAGCTTGGCCGCGATGGCGGTCACCGACATTCCCGACACGTAGAGCCGCAATACCTGCGTCTCGCGTTGGCTCAACAGCGTGATGCGCGACCCTGGCGAGACGCTTGTCGCGCGTGTCGGGGGGCGCTGACGCAACCCTTCGTATGCGGCGTGGACGGCGGCGACGAGGTCGTCGACGTCGCGCGATTTGCACAAGGTAGTGGCGACACCGAGCTCTGCCAGCTGGCGTGTCAGTAATACGCTTGTCATGTCTTCCATCGCGGTGAGCACCAGAATGCGCAGGCCCGGAAACATGCGGCGTAACGAGGTGAGCATCAAGAGCCCATCGCCGTATGGTCCGCCGGGAATGGTGTGGTCGGTCACCAGCACGTCGCACGGCGAGCGGCGTAACAGCTCGACGACACCCGGCGCATTGCGCGCTGTGCCGAGGACTTCCAGTGAAGGCTGCCTGCCAAGCTCGCATGCGAGTCCGGCAACGACGACGGGGTGATAGTCTGCGATGGCTACGCGGATCTTTGTCATTGTTCTGGTCTGTCTCCTGACGCGAAATGCACAATGCATAACGCGCGTGCGAAAAAGACCCGTGCCCGTCGACGAGGGTTCCTCGATCTGCGTTGCGCGATGACACTTGGCGCAATTTCCCAAAAGCGGTCGACCCTATGCGCAACCCCGTGTTTGCCAGAATGGGGGAGCGCGTCGTCTCAAGTAAAATGGCGGCCATTACAAATTCCTCACTCGCTGGAAGTTCATGGCCACACTGGTTTTTATCGTTCTCGCGTACCTGATCGGCTCAGTGCCGTTTGCGGTGATCGTCAGCCGCACGATGGGACTCGCAGACCCGCGCAGTTACGGCTCGGGAAATCCGGGAGCGACGAACGTGCTGCGCTCCGGCAACAAGAAGGCCGCCGTGCTCACGTTGATCGGCGACGCGCTCAAGGGCTGGCTTGCGGTGTATCTTGCGGAACGTTTCGCGCCCGCGTGGGGTGTCGGTGACTTCGGTCTTGCGGCCGTGGCGCTTGCCGTCTTCCTCGGACATCTGTATCCGGTGTTCCTGCGCTTTGCCGGCGGCAAGGGGGTGGCCACTGCGGCGGGCGTGCTGTTCGCGATCGACCCGGTGCTCGGCCTGGCGGTCATGGCGACCTGGCTCATCATCGCGATCTTCTTCCGCTATTCGTCGCTGGCCGCTTTGGTGGCAGCGGTGTTCGCGCCGCTGTACTACGTCTTCATGTTCGGCTTCGGGCCGTATGCGCCGGCCGTGATCGTGATGGCGATGCTGCTGATCTACCGTCACCGCGCAAACATCGGCAAGCTCATGGCAGGCAAGGAGAGCCGCATCGGTCAGAAGAAGTGAGTGGGGCCGCGCCCAATACGGCGGCCAATGCGGCGGCCGTCCATGAAAAAACCCGCAGCGAGTCTGCGGGTTTTTTGTGCCCGTCTTCCGAGTGAAGACGAATTGCGGTGGAACGAGCGCGCGTCGTAGCGCTCAGTCGCGGAAGTTGTTGAAGTCGAGCGGCGTGTCGGTGACGTCCTTGCGCAGCAGCGCCATCGCGCTTTGCAGGTCGTCGCGCTTGGCGCCGGACACGCGCACGCTATCGCCCTGAATGCTCGCCTGCACCTTCATCTTGCTGTCCTTGATGATGCGAACGATCTTCTTGGCGAGATCGCCTTCGACACCCTTCTTGACCTTGACGACCTGCTTGACTTTGTCGCCGCTGATCTTCTCGATCTTGCCGTAGTCGAGGAAACGCACGTCGACGTTGCGCTTGGCCATCTTCGAGATGAGTACCTGCGTGACCTGATCGAGCTTGAAGTTGTCGTCGGCGAAGAGCGTGATTTCCTGTTCCTTGTGCTCCACGCGCGAGTCCGATCCCTTGAAGTCGAAGCGCGTCGAGATTTCCTTGTTGGCCTGCTCGACGGCGTTCTTGACCTCAATCATGTTGGCTTCGCTAACCACGTCAAACGATGGCATCTGGCTCTCCTGAATTCCTTGGGGTTCGTGAAAGGCACGCGGGGCGTGCCATGCGAGTTTGCCTGCACTCGCCTGCCCGGCGCGGCCGAACGCGCGTATGGCGATCCGGCTGGCCGGTATAATGGCGCGCATCAATCTTTCGTCCGACATTGTAATTCAGCCGTCGGTCTTGCGCCCCGTGTTCCGGGGTCCCTGCACGCTTTCGGGATGTGACATGGAACGCACGGCAAACCCGGCGCGACGGCCCCCACCGGTCTGCACACACACTTCATGCTTCAGTTGCAACGCGACGTCAGCCTGCGCGAATTCAATACCTTCGGTCTGCCCGCTACCGCCCGCTATGTCGTGACCATCGACAGCGAAGCGGCGCTATCGGAGGCGCTTGCCATGCCCGAACTGGCTGGCCTGCCGCGCCTCGTGCTCGGCGGCGGCAGCAATGTCGTGCTCACACGCAACTTCGACGGCGTGGTCCTTCGCATGGCGATTCGCGGCCGCGAGCGGCTTGCCGACGATCCAGCCGATCCGCATGCGCGCTACGTGCGCGGTGGTGCCGGCGAGGTCTGGCACGACTTCGTCGACTGGACCCTGTCGCAGGATTGCCCCGGCCTGGAAAACCTTGCGCTGATCCCGGGCACGCTCGGGGCCGCGCCAATCCAGAATATCGGCGCTTACGGGCTGGAACTCGCCGAGCGCTTCTCCCACGTGCGGGCGCTGGACACGACAACCGGCGAATTCGTCACCCTCGCGCGCGAGGTTTGCGCGTTCGGCTATCGCGATTCGCTGTTCAAGCGCGAACCGGGCCGCTACATCATCGTTTCCGTCACGCTTCGTTTGCCGCAACCATGGCAAGCGGTGACCGGTTACGCGGACGTGTCGCGCACCCTGGCCGATGCGGGCATCGCGCAACCCGACGCGCGGCAAATCTTCGATGCCGTTGTCGATATCCGACGCCGCAAGCTGCCCGATCCGGCGGTGCTGGGCAATGCCGGGAGCTTCTTCAAGAACCCGGTCGTGGACGGTGCCGCGTTCGCCGCGTTGCGCGAGCGTTTCCCCGAAGCGGTCGGCTACGCGCAGCCCGACGGCACATGGAAGCTCGCGGCGGGCTGGCTGATCGATCAGTGCGGCTGGCGGGGCAAGTCGCTCGGGTGTGCCGGTGTTCATGAACGTCAGGCGCTGGTGCTCGTCAATCGTGGCGGCGCGAGCGGCGACGACATCGTGGCGCTCGCGCGCGCCGTGCAGGCCAGTGTTCAGGAACGCTTCGGCATTTCACTCGAACCCGAACCGCTCATGATCTGATGGCGGTGGCGTCGGGCAAACGCTGCAGGTAATCGCGCTTCAGATCCACCGTCGAGCGCACGCCGACGTCGTCGAAATGCGCGCTCAGCCAACGTGCTGCGGCGTCGCGCCCGCGGTCGCGCAAGGTGGTGAGGAAGTGCCAGTCCGTCACGAATTTCGTCGACGAGGACAAGTCGTACAGTTCCTTGTCGGCGCGAATCGAATGAATCAGCGGATACTTCAGACGATCCCGGAACTCAGGCTTGAGCCATCCTTCGTCGATCAGCTTGTGAACGAACGAGATTGCACGGAATTCGCGCTGTAGCGAGGCGTTGAAGGTGATCTCGTTCACACGGTTCATGATCTGCCCGGGCAACACGGGCTTCTCGGCACGCTCGATCGGGTTGATGTGCACGATCAGGATGTCGCTCGTGAGCGTTTCGTAATAGAACGGATAGAGGGCGGGATTGCCGAGGTAGCCGCCGTCCCAGTAAAAGTCCTCGTCGATCTTCACCGGTTTGAACAGCCAGGGCAGGCAGGCGGAGGCCATGGCCACATCGAGCGTGATTTCGTGCGTGCGGAAGATGCGGATGTTGCCGGTGCGGATATTGGTCGCGGAGACGAACAGATGCGTGGCGGTGCTCTCGCGCAGCCGCTCGAAGTCGACCTGCGCTTCGAGCACGGTGCGCAGCGGATTGATTTCGGTCGGCGGCTGCGAGAACGGCATCATCCATTGCTGCATGCTCTGCATCCAGTCATGCCAGATCGGGTATTCGGTCGGCCGCCCGTTTAGCCAGCTGAAAACCGTTTGTGCCCACGCGGTCGCCGAAGAGCCCGCCTGAGACACGCCCAGCCAGAAGCTGTGCAGGGCCTCGCGGGCCTTCTCGCGCGGGTCGACGCCCGGGCGATCGAGCAGGCCGTGGGCAAGCACCACGGCATTCATCGTGCCCGCCGAAGCGCCGCTGATGCCTTCGAACGCCAGACGTCCGTCTTCGAGCAGTTTGTCGAGCACACCCCATGCATACGCGCCATGCGCGCCACCCCCTTGCAAGCCCAGGTCGATACCCTTGCGCTTGGTATTGCCGCGCCGGGCGTCGGCGGATTTCTTGCGGTTTCGTGCGCGGGGGCCGTCAGGCGGGAGCAGGGGGACGTCGGTCGGGTCCAGGTCGGTGCTGGTGTCCGAGGGGTCCGACTGATCCGGGGTGTCCGGGTGCGGTGGGGCTCGCAGCGACGTCCCGGTCAACTCGACATCGGACGTCGCGGGAGGCCTGGCGGAGGTTTCAGCCCCTTGGCGGGGCTGGCTCTCGGCGGTGTCGGCAGCATGGTCGACGCCAGGATCGGCAGAATCGGAAGGCAGTCGCGACATAGTAGGAAGCGGCGCCAGGCCGCGCTGAACCGGCCGAGAGGGCGGCGGCGCGTGGCATGGCGCGCCGTCGCGATGCAGGCCGGACGATTAGCCGTAGTGGCAAACGTAATCGAGGGTTTCGACGACCTCGATATCGAACTTGCTGTTGCCCGGCACGGAGAACTCCTGACCGGCGGCATATTCCTGCCATTCGGTCTGTCCTGCCAGACGGATGCGGCAGCGGCCGCCCGTGACTTCCATGACTTCGGGAGCATCGGTACCAAACTGCAGCGTGGCCGGGAAAATCACGCCCAGCGTCTTGCGCGTGCCGTCCGGGAACAGAACGGTGTGCGAGACGCACTTGCCGTCGAAATAGGTGTTGGCGCGCTTGATTACGGAAACGTTGTCGAACTGCGTTGCGTTTTGCGTCATGACCGAATGCTGTGTCGAATGCGAGCGAGAGTCGCGATGGAGAGTCGATATGCCTGCCCCGTTTCAAGGGGAAAGCGTGAATTCATGCTAGCACGTTTCGAACGTCTACCCGTCTGCAATTTGTGCAATGCACAACGAAATTGCCCCGTGATGGTGCAAATTCCAAATTGTTCTGATGCGTATGGCGAACTATGTCGTGTGGCAATGAAGCGCCGTTGATCGCGTGGGCGACATCGGCGCGACAGGGATGATAGCGGAACGTGGATCGCGGCGGGGTGATCGGTGGGTGTTGCGCTTGTGCGGAGGATGGCGGGCGAGGAAGGCGCCCGGACGGCGCGGTGCGTCCGGGCGTAGGGCTGACTGCCCTGAGGACTAGCTCGGATCAGACACGGCCGAGCATCAGATACTCCATGAGGGCCTTCTGCACGTGCAACCGGTTCTCGGCTTCATCCCACACAACGCTCTGCGCGCCGTCGATCACCTCTGCCGAGACTTCCTCGCCGCGATGGGCGGGCAGACAGTGCATGAACAGGGCGTCCGGCTTGGCCCGTTGCATCAGGTCGGCGTTCACGCACCACTGAGCGAAAGCCGCCTTGCGCGCCTCGTTCTCCGCTTCGAAACCCATGCTCGTCCAGACGTCGGTCGACACGAGGTCGGCACCTTCGCAGGCTTCGCGCGGGTCGTCGAACTCGCGCACAAACGGGCGGCTCGACTCGGAGACCATCGCCTGATCGAGGCGGTAACCCGGCGGCGTGGAGATATTGAACTGGAAACCGAAGATCTCGGCGGCCTGAATCCACGTGTACGACATGTTGTTGGCGTCGCCGATCCACGTCACGGTCTTGCCCTTGATCGGGCCACGATGCTCGTAATACGTGAAGATGTCCGCCAGCACCTGGCACGGATGGTACTCGTTGGTCAGGCCGTTGATCACCGGCACACGCGAGTGCTGCGCGAAGCGCTCGATGATCTCCTGCCCGAAGGTGCGGATCATGATGATGTCGGTCATGCGCGAGATCACCTGCGCGGCGTCTTCGATCGGCTCGCCGCGGCCGAGCTGCGTGTCGCGTGTGTTCAGGAACACGGCGTGGCCGCCCAACTGGTGGATGCCGGCTTCGAACGACAGACGCGTGCGGGTCGAGCTCTTCTCGAAGATCATCGCCAGCGTGCGGTCGTGCAGCGGGTGGTAGGTCTCGTAGTTCTTGAATTTCTTCTTGAGGATGCGGGTGCGCTCGAGCACATAGTCATACTCGTCGAGCGTCAGATCCGAAAACTGAAGGTAATGCTTGATGGGTTTGGCGGTGGTCATTTGGATGTTCTGCTGGAGGCCGATACCGCGTGAATTCACCGCAGATTCGCTGGGAACTCGGACGCGTTCGGCACGACGAACAAGCCTTGAGGCCTGTCCCCCGGTCAGGCTCGTGAAGGTGTTCTACCGGTTGCTGGCTTCAGGGGAACGGCCCCTAGTCTACCAAATCGTTTTGTCGTCACACGAAAAGCGTATTATCGAGCCCGCTGCTGCACAGCCGGAAACGACTGGCAAGACCGAAAAAAACATCCGCAGCAACGGTGGGGGACAGGTTCCAGTCTTATATAAGATATAATACTGACTCTGTCGGCAACGCTACCCGCGTACGGCTGGCCAGATGTTTTTTGAGGTGATTGAGCGATATGACCGACCAGGTTTCCGCGCGCGAGTATTTCATTCAGGGGCTGACTCTGGATGGCAAGAAGTTTCGTCCGAGTGACTGGGCGGAGCGTCTGTGCGGCGCCGTGTCGTTCTGTGGCCGCAGCAATTCCGGCCCGAACGCATACATGCAGTACTCCCCCTACGTGCGTCCCACGATGGTGGGTGACGTCAAGTGCGTCGTCGTCGACGAGCGACTGCGCGATATCGAACCGCGAATGTTCGATTTCGTGATGAGTTTCGCCCGGGATAACGGCTTGCAGATGACGGAAGCCTGCTTCGTTCCCGACGTCAAGTAATTCCCCCACGGCCGTTGTCGGCCAGACGTGAGTGCCGGGCCTTTGGCCCTGACTCACCGTCGATGTGTCACATCTTCGCCGTTCGGCGCACCGAATTTCTTTCCCCCGGTAACTTCTTCCTTGCCCTTGCACGAGGCGACGCTGCGTCTTGCCGCCGTTATTGTCGTTTTGCGCTGTGCAACATGTTCCCGGTGCTTGTCTTGCCTGTGGCGCCTGCAGCGCCTTGGCGCCACCACGGGGCATGTCGGACGTACGAAAGAAAAAAGCCCGCATAGAGCGGGCTTTTTAGTGTCCCGACCGTAGTCGGAACCGGCAAGCAACAGATTTGCCTTGCAGCGTGAGCTGTCTTAGGCAGCAGCCGACATCGCCTTGATGGCGGCCGACAGGCGGCTCTTCTGGCGAGCAGCGGTGTTCTTGTGGACGATCTTCTTGTCAGCGATGATGTCGATCGTCTTTGCCGAAGCGCGCAGCACTTCCTTGGCAGCGGCCTGGTCGCCAGCGGCGATGGCCTTGCGAACAGCCTTCACAGCCGTGCGCAGACGCGAACGCAGCGCCGAGTTGTGGGCGTTGATCTTAACGGTTTGACGCGCGCGCTTGCGTGCTTGAGCGGTATTTGCCATGTTCTGTGAATTCCTTGAATTGCTCCGCCTGATGCGGCTTCTATGCAGTTTGGCTCGGCTCCCTGGGAGACACGGTGGCCAGGAAGCAATCCATTGACTTCGAAACCGTCGATTATAGCCGAAGCGAAACGGAAATTGCAACTTCTTTGCTGCATGGGGGTGCGACGGGTGTGCGTATAATACGCGCAACATGAATTTGCTCAAAGCTCTCGCTACGGTCAGCGGTTTCACGATGCTCTCGCGCATCACCGGCCTGATTCGTGAAATTCTTATCGCACGCATGTTTGGGGCGGGTCCGATGACCGATGCCTACAACGTGGCGTTCCGCATTCCCAATTTGCTGCGCCGCTTGTCCGCCGAAGGGGCGTTTTCGCAGGCATTCGTCCCAATTCTGGCCGAATTCAAGACGCAGCGAAGCCCCGAAGAGACGAAAACGCTCGTCGATTCCGTCACTACCGTGTTGTTCTGGGTGTTGCTGTCCATCACGATTGCCGGCGTGCTGGGCGCGTCTGCGGTCGTCTATGCCGTGGCAACGGGTCTGTCGCGGGAAAACGGCACGTTCGATGCCGCCGTATTCATGACGCGCGTCATGTTCCCCTATATCACGCTGATTTCGATCACGACGCTGGCGGCAGGAGTGCTCAACACGTGGCGTCAATTCTCGATGCCTGCGTTTGCCCCCGTACTGCTCAACGTGAGCTCGATCGTGGCCTCGCTTTGGGTTGCGCCGCATCTGGAGACGCCGGTCTACGCGTTGGCTTACGCCGTGATCGTGGGTGGGGTGCTGCAGCTGCTGATCCAGCTCCCGGCGCTCGCGCGCATCGGCATGCTGCCGCGCATCTCCGTCAATATCATGGCAGCGCTGCGCAACGCGGGGGTCAAACGGGTGCTGGCGAAAATGGTGCCGGCCACGCTCGCTGTCTCGGTCGCGCAGATAAGCCTCATCATCAATACGAACATTGCCTCGCGACTTGCCCAGGGCAGCGTGTCATGGCTCGCCTACGCCGACCGGCTGATGGAGTTTCCGACGGCCTTGCTGGGCGTGGCGCTGGGCACGATTCTGCTGCCGAGCCTGTCCCGCGCGAATGCCGACGGCGACACCGCCGAGTATTCCGCGCTGCTCGATTGGGGCCTGCGTCTGACTTTCCTGCTGGCCATGCCGAGCGCCGTGGGTCTGTTCGTCTATGCAGAGCCGCTCACCGCGACGCTGTACCAGTACGGTCGTTTCGACGCGAACGACGTCGCCATGACGGCGCATGCCCTGACGGCGTATGGCGTTGGCCTCGTCGGCCTGATTCTCATCAAGATTCTCGCGCCGGGTTTCTACGCGAAGCAGGACATCAAGACGCCGGTGAAGATTGCCATCGTGGTACTGGTGGCCACGCAGATCTCCAACATCCTCTTTGTACGCTGGTTCGCGCATGCGGGATTGTCGCTGTCGATCGGCGTGGGGGCTTGCATGAACGCGGCGCTGCTGTTCGCGGGTCTCTACAAGCGCGGCATCTACCGACCGGCCGCGGGCTGGCGACTCTTTTTCGTGCAACTGCTGGCGGCCTGCCTGATTCTGGCCGGGGTGCTGCTTTGGTTCACGCAAAGCTTCGACTGGGTGGCGCTGGGCGCGCGTCCGCTTGCCCGCATTGCCCTGCTTGGCGCGAGTCTGGTGCTATGCGCCGTGGTGTATTTCGGGGCATTATTCCTCATGGGTTTCAACTTCTCGTTCTTCCGCCGACGGACCCACTCGTGACCCCTCAGGGTTACGAAGCGCTCAGGTGACGCGGCGGAATTCACGGATACCGCATGGCGAATCGAATTCTCGAGTACTTTGCTGCGCTGGTTGCCTCCGACGACGGTCTGCCGTTGACCGAAGCGGCCATTGCCATCGCACAGGACGTCTATCCCGATCTCGACGTGCAGGACACGCTGACCCAGATCGACGCGCTCGCCGCGCGTCTGGCCAAGCGCCTGCCGCCGGATGCCGGGCCATTGCAGAAGCTGCAACTGCTCGACCACTTCTTCTTCCGTGAACTCGGGTTCACGGTCAATCAGAACGATTACTACGACCCGGACAACAGCCATCTGCATGTCGTGCTGGACCGGCGCCGGGGCATTCCGATATCGCTGGCCGTCCTGTGCATGGAGATCGGCCATCAGATCGGGTTGCCGTTGCGCGGCTTGTCGTTCCCCGGGCATTTTCTGCTCAGGCTCGCCGTGCCGGCGGGTGACGTCGTCATCGATCCGATTTCCGGCAATTCGCTCTCGCCCCAGCGCTTGCTCGAAATGGTCGAGCCGTATTTGAAACACTATCGCGACGAGAGCGCCGAACCGATTCAGGAACTGGCCCTGTGGGCCTTGTTGCATCCGTTTCTGGAGCCTGCCACGCCGCGCGAAATCCTGGCGCGGATGCTTCGCAACCTGCGTGCCATCTATACACAAAACGAACGATGGGAGCGCTTGCTGGCGGTGCAGGAGCGCATGGTGCTCGTGCTGCCCGACCAGCCGGTGGAAAAGCGGGATCGCGGATTGGCGTACGCTCGGCTGGGGTTGGTCCGCCCCGCGCAGGACGATCTCGAGCTTTACCTGAGCAAGCGTCCGGACGCGGAGGATGCCGATGCCATACGGCAGGTGCTCGACGACTTGAGCCGCCGGCCCGGCGGTCACGGGTAAGCTGCGCTCTAGATCGTGCTTTACTGCCGCGACGTTGGCGCCTAACGATTCGACAGCGTCATGAAAAACGCCAGCCCTCGTCATGGGCTGGCGTTTCTTTTCCAGCGTCGACCAGCGACGGCCGACGTTCGCCGACGAACGGGCTACGCCGACTGCATCGACAACTCCTGCACTTCCCGCTGAAGGCCAGGCTTGTAGCCGAAGTGGAAGAAGACTTCGGCCATTAGGAACATCGGGGCAATGAAGATCTGAAAGACGTTGTCCAGCAGTGCCGGCTTGCGGCCTTCGAAATGATGACCGACCAGTTGCACGATCCAGCCGCCGACGAACAAGACCCCGAACGCGGCCAGCGCCCACGGCAAGGGCAGTTTCGCCAGATGCTGCGTGACGGCGAGCATCACGGCGAAGAACGCGGTCATCGCCAGGGCGAGCGGAACGTCGAGCAGGAAGTAGTACATGAGCAGGACCAGCACGATCACATGCGTCGCATTCAGGCCGCTGGGGCCGAGCGGCACCCAAGAAAATGCCTGCATCACGGCAAGAATGATCATGGGAACGCCGAAGAAATGGGTCAGACGATTCTTGGGACTGCGGTGATAGCGCTGGTAGAACGACATCTGTTGCGCCAGTGATTTCATGCCAGCCTCCTGCCTCGGGGGACGACGGGGGGAACGTCTGGGCACCGGGTCGAGATCGTGAAAACCGGTGTCTATGCCGACCGCGAGGTGCGGTCGGCATTCCATTGTAGTCACACTCGGCGTCACGGTTTGTTGCGGTGCGGCAAACGGTCCGGGCGCTGTGCCATTGCCGTGTGCGAGTGCTTGTTAGTGCTTGTTAGGGCTTGTTGGGGCCTGTTAGGGCTGATTAGGGCTCGCGAGGCACGCGAATGTTACTTCGGTTGCATCCGGATCGCGCCATCCAGCCGAATGACTTCGCCGTTGAGCATCGGATTGCGCACGATCTGCTCTACGAGCATCGCGTACTCAGCGGGTCGGCCCAACCGGGGCGGGAAGGGGACCATCTGGCCGAGCGAGGCCTGCACGTCGGCGGGCATGCCGAGCATCATGGGTGTCTCGAAAATGCCCGGTGCAATGGTCATGACGCGGATGCCGCTGCGCGACAAATCGCGGGCGACCGGCAGCGTCAGGCTCGCCACGCCACCTTTCGATGCGGCATAGGCGGCTTGTCCCATCTGGCCGTCGAACGCGGCGACCGATGCCGTATTGACGATCACACCGCGCTCGCCTTCGCCGTTCGGTTCCGCCTGACTCATGGCGCTGGCCGCGAGACGGACCATGTTGAAGGTGCCGATCAGATTGATCTGAATGACGCGAGCGAACGCGTCGAGCGGATGCGGGCCGTCGCGTCCCACGGTCTTGCTGCCGATGGCGATGCCCGCGCAATTCACGAGACCGCGCAGCGTGCCGAGCGACTGCGCTGCGGCCACGGCGGCCTTGCCATCGGTCTCTTGCGTAACGTCGCACTTGACGAACTTGCCGCCCAGCTTCTCGGCAAGTGTCTCGCCTTCATCGACATTCACATCGGCGAGCACCACTTTCGCGCCGAGGCCTGCGAGCCAGCGCGCAGCGGCGGCACCGAGCCCCGAGGCGCCACCGGTGATCAGAAACACATTGCCCTGAATTTCCATGCGTCATCCTCCTTCGGCAAAAAAGGCGGCCCAGTGTGAACTGGCCGCCTTTTCATTGGCTGCATTGGCTGCATTGGCTTCGCCACCACCTCGCACCGTCGCATATGCATCTGCGTCGGCGCTGAACCACGTTGGCCGGATCGATGCGTGGCATCGTCTCACCGGCCGAGAGCGCCGTGGAACGGCGAAAGACCGCCTTACTTCAACGCGTCGAACGCGCGTGCGCGAATGTCCTCGACGCTGCCCTGACCCGAAATCTTGCGATATTGGGGGGCGGGGACGATCGCGCCCGGGCTGCCATGCTTGGCCCAATCCGAATAATAGGCCACCAGCGGCTTGGTTTGCGATTCGTACACGGCGAGGCGCTTCTTGACGGTCTCTTCCTTGTCGTCTTCGCGCTGCACGAGCGGTTCGCCCGTAACGTCGTCAACGCCTTCGACCTTCGGCGGGTTGAACTTGACGTGATACGTACGACCCGATGCCGGGTGGGTGCGGCGACCGCTCATGCGGGTGATGATTTCATCGAACGGCACGTCGATTTCGAGCACGAAGTCGATCGCGACGCCGGCTTCCTTCATCGCTTCCGCTTGCGCAATGGTGCGCGGGAAACCGTCGAAGAGATAGCCGTTCTTGCAGTCGTCGGCCGTCAGGCGTTCCTTGACCATGCCGATGATCACGGCGTCCGGCACCAGATCGCCCGCGTCCATGAAACGCTTGGCTTCGAGGCCGAGTTGGGTGCCTTCCTTGATCGCGGCGCGCAGCATGTCGCCGGTCGAGATTTGCGGGATGCCGAATTTTTCTTTGATGAAAGTTGCTTGGGTGCCCTTGCCGGCCCCGGGTGCCCCCAACAAAATCAGACGCATCGATGACTCCTGAAAGTTTGTGATTTGTGAATGCTGTGCGTGCGGCAGGAGTTTGCGTCCCCGGTACTTTGCGGCGGTTGCGGGTCCGATGACCGGGCAACTGCGCTGCGCGCAGACGACGCGCTCGGCAGGGCGCGACGCGCGCGACCGGGGGTCTGCTCGCGAGAATCAGAGCGATTATGCCACGACGTGCCCGCCCGGCGGCGTTTTGCAGACTTGCCGGTGTCGCGCCGTTGCGAATTCCGGGACACGTTCGCCACGCGGTTCGGATAGGCCGAACCGTCCTCACGCGGCGAATCGCGTACGGTATTGACCCTCAGTTTTTCAGTAAGGCGCGCACACGTTCGAGATCGGCGGCCGTGTCGACGCCGGGCAGCGGCGCATCGTCGGTCACGAGTACGGCGATCCGCTCGCCATGCCAAAGCGCCCGCAGTTGCTCCAGCGATTCGGCAGTTTCGATGGGCGCCTGCGGCAGGCTCGGATAGCTACGCAAAAACTGGGCGCGGTAAGCGTACAGGCCGATGTGGCGGAAAATCGGTGTCGTGGTCGGTGGCAGGGTCGCAGCGTTTGCGATGCCGGCCGACCACGCGTCACGTGACCACGGAATGGGCGCGCGAGAGAAATAGAGGGCGCGGCTGTGGGCGTCGAGAACTACCTTGACGACATTGGGAGAGAAAATCTCCGCGTTGTCGGTAATTGGATGTGCTGCCGTCGACAGCGCGCATTCGGGGTGCTCGGCCAGATGTGCGGCAACGGCATGCACCAGGCGCGGATCGATCAGCGGTTCGTCGCCCTGCACATTGACGACGATCGTGTCGTCGGACCAGCCTTGCTGCACGGCGACTTCGGCCAGACGGTCGGTGCCGGTGGGGTGGTCGGCGCGCGTGAGGACAACATCGAAACCATGCGCCGCGACGGCATCGACCACGCTTTGGGCGTCAGTGGCCACGACGACCTGACTAGCGCCCGACTCACGGGCGCGCTCGGCGACCCACACGACCATCGGCTTGCCGCCGATGTCGGCGAGCGGCTTGTTGGGCAACCGTGTCGACGCCAGACGCGCAGGCACCACGGCGACAAAATCGATGGCGGCTTTCGATTGACTCACAATTGGCTCACGATGCGGACTTGTCGTCGTTCAGCGGGACCGGCGTGCCTTCGACAGACTGACGCGCCTCATCGGCCAGCATGACCGGAATGCCGTCGCGGATCGGGTACGCGAGCTTGTCTGCATGGCAAATCAGCTCCTGCGCTTTCTTATCCAGCTCCAGCGGGCCCTTGCACAACGGGCAGACGAGAATCTCAAACAGTCGGTTGTCCACGCAATTTCTCCACTACCAGTGATACGAGGCGCGCATCGAGCGCCGCCTCGGCGGGTACGGCCCACACACGCGGGTCGGACCAGGAGACGCATTTTACTGCATCCTTTTCCGTGATCAGGATGGCGTCGGCTGCCACGCCATCAAACGGATTCGTTGCAAAGTCGTAATGATCGGGCAATGCCAGCGTCTCGATTTGCAGCCCCGCCGCCCGTAACGCGGCGAAGAACCGTTCCGGTGCACCGATGCCCGCGGCGGCGAGTACACGCTTGCCTGCAAAGTGCGACAACGGCCGCGTGAGCGAGGGCTGGCTAACGCACCACGCGTCACCTAGCGTGAGTGTCAATCGCCACGTGTGGGGCCACTCCGGCAGGGTTCTCCCATAAGGATCGTTGATGAGGTTGGCGTCTCGCTCGCGCGACAGCGGTTCGCGCAACGGACCGGCGGGCAAGAGAAAGCCGTTACCGCCCAGCCGGTGATCGAACACGGCAATCTCGACATCCCGGGCCAGTGCGTAATGCTGAAGGCCGTCGTCGCACACGATGACATCGCATGCCGGATGCGCGGCGAGCAATGCCCGGCCACCTTCGACCCGCGACGGCCACACCCACACGGGCGCACCGGTGCGTTTGGCGATCAGCAGCGGTTCGTCACCCGTATCCTCCGGACGCGCCGTCACGGCGACCTGGGTCGGCTGCGACAACTTTGCGCCATAGCCGCGCGAGAGCACGCCGGGCGTGTAGCCGTGTTGACGCAGGGCGCCGACCAGTGCGATGACGGTCGGTGTCTTGCCGGTGCCGCCCACGGTGAGATTGCCCACAATGACGACGGGCACCGGCAGGCGAGTCGACCGTCTCCAGCCCTGGCGAAAACACCACCGACGCCACGCAGCCGTCGCTGCGAATGCCCATGAGAGCGGCCAAAGCGCCCAGGCAAGCACGCCTCTGCGTTGCCACTGTGCGGTGACCCAGTGGACCAGCGATCCGGAAAGACGCGGCACCAGCGCGCGCGCCCGCGCGCCGCTCACCTTGTCGGGGCGTGAGAAGTCGGTCATCGGCTCGGTTGGGCCGTCGTGGAGCGTGCCGCGAACGTCAGTCGCGACAACCCCGCTTCACGCGCCGCTTCCATCACATTGATGACCGACTGGTGCGAGCTTTTGGCGTCCGCGTTGATGATGATGACCGGCGGCTCGGCGCCGGTGTTTGCGGGTCCGGCCGCCTGACGCAGTGCCGCCGTCAGGCTCGCGACGTCGCGTTGCGCAAGCGAATGGCGGTCGATCGCGTAGCTGCCGTCGGCGCCCACGGAGACGACGATCTGGCGGGGCGGCACCACCGCCTTCTCGGCATCGGCCGTCGGCAGGTTGACCTTCAGCGCGGTGTAGCGCGTGTAAGTCGTCGTGACCATCAGGAAGATCAGAATGACGAGCAGCACGTCGATCAGCGGAATCAGATTGATCTCCGGCTCGTCGCGTGTGGAGAGACCTCGACGGAAATTCATCGTATGTCGCTCGGATCAGTGCCGCGGCAGCGTGGCATCGAGAAAATGGACCGCTTGCGTTTCCAGTTCGACGAGGAACGCGTCGACGCGCGTGCGGTAGTAGCGATAGAAGATCATCGCCGGAATCGCGATCATCAGACCAAAGCCGGTGTTGTAGAGCGCGACCGAAATGCCGTGGGCCAGTTGCGCCGGGTCGGTGCCGGTAGCGTCTTGTGCCCCGAAGATCTCGATCATGCCGACGACCGTACCGAACAGTCCCATCAGCGGCGCCACGGACGCAATGGTGCCCAGCGCCGGCAGGAACCGCTCCAGTTCGTGGGCGACGGCGCGCCCCGTCTCTTCGAGTGCCTCTTTCGCCCCTTCGCGCGGCCCCTGCGGATTGTGGGCGACGTAACGGACACCGGTCGCGAGCACCCGGCCTAGCATGGAGCCGCGCGAGAGCGCTTCCGTGGCGTCCTGCTTGGCGGTGCCGCGACGCGCGAGCGTAATCGCGTTTTCGAGCACACCGCCCGGCAGCACGCGCGCACGGCGCAGCGAAAGGGCGCGCTCGACAATCAGGGCGAGGGCGATGACGGATGCGATGAGAAGTGGCCAGATGGGCCAGCCGGCGGCCTGGATGACGGCGAACAAAGACGACCTCTTGCTTGTTGCGGGGGATGGGCAAACGAGTCCGAACTGTAGCGTGCAGGGGGGGGATGGGCAAGCACCGTTTTCCACATCCACCGAGCACAAGGATGTGGACAACCTTTGGATACGTCGAGCAACTCTTTGACACAACGGAACTTTTTGGTTCGTGATTAAAAAATGGGCAATGAGCGGTTTCAGAAATGAACACCGCCGCAAGCTCACAAATCCCAGGACTTTTCCATCGGCCTGTGGATAACTATGTGCACATGTCCCCAGCGGACGATATATCTCGGCGTCCGCCTCGAAATTACGGCTTCCGCCACGCGGGATGCCCTCTGTAAAGCCTGTTAAATCAAGGGTTTGTCTCTGTGGCGTAGGAAATACAAGGCGTGCGGGCGCGAAAACCCTTAAATTAGCGGTCCTGTGGACAGTTTTTCGTCAGCGCACACGCATGAACCTATCTTTCGACGACGCCCGTCCCACTGGTGGCGCGGATCGCGTACTCAGTGTTTCGGATTTGAACAAAGCCGTTGCCGGCGTATTGGAGCGCAGCTTCCCGCTGGCATGGGTCAGCGGCGAGATCTCCAACTTCACGCGTGCGGCCAGCGGTCATTGGTATTTCTCGATCAAGGACGCGCAGGCGCAGATGCGCTGCGTGATGTTCCGCGGCCGTGCGCAACATGCTGATTTCTCGCCCAGGGAAGGGGACCGGGTCGAAGTCCGTGCGTTGCTCTCGATGTACGTGCCTCGCGGCGAGGTGCAGCTCAACGTCGAAGCGATCCGCCGCGCCGGTCAGGGCAATCTGTATGAAGCGTTCCTGCGTCTGAAAGAGAAGCTGGCCGCGGCGGGCCTGTTCGATGCCGAGCGCAAGCGCCCCTTGCCGCGTTATGCCCGACGGGTGGGGGTCGTCACGTCGTTGCAGGCGGCTGCGCTGCGAGACGTGCTCACGACGTTGGCTCGCCGCGCGCCGCATATCTCGATCGTCGTCTATCCCGCACCGGTGCAGGGCGCCGATGCAGCGGCCCGATTGGCGGCAGCCCTCGACACCGCCAACGCTCGGGGCGAAGTGGACACGATCCTGCTTTGTCGCGGCGGCGGTTCCATCGAAGACTTGTGGGCGTTCAACGAGGAAGTGCTTGCCCAGGCGATTGCTCGCAGCGAATTACCGGTCGTGTCCGGGGTCGGTCACGAAACCGATTTCACGATTGCCGACTTCGTGGCAGACGTGCGCGCGCCCACGCCCACGGCGGCTGCCGAACTGATCACGGCGGCGCGCGACGAGTGTCTGCGTGAAGTGGACCGGGAGCATCAGCGACTGATCCGCGCCATGCGACGCGCGCTGGAGCAGCGCGCGCAGCAACTCGACAGCCTGTCGCGCGGACTGGTATCGCCTCGCGAGCGACTGGCGCGTCAGCGCACGGCGCTCGCGCATCTTGCCGATCGTATGCGGCACGCGCTCGAGCGGCCGCTCGCGCAGCGTCGCAGCCGCTTCGAGATGCTGCGACTGCGGCTCGCGCGAGCCGTGCCGGATGTCGCGTCGCAACATGAGCGTGTCGCCTTGCTCTCGCAGCGTCTGCAGACGGCAATGTCCCGCCGCGCCGAGCGCTCGACACAACGTCTGGCCGATGCCACCGCGCAACTGGAGCTGCTCAATCCCCGACGTACGTTACAACGCGGCTATGCCGCAGTGCTCGATGCGAAAGGGCAGCCGCTGCGCGACCCGCGAAAATTGCAGCGCGGTCAGCAGGTCACGATGCATCTGGCCGACGGCGCGGCGGATGTGGGCATTGGTGACGTTCAGGTCAGGCTTGACGATACTTTTTAGGCGGCCCGGTTAGCCAAACGTGACGAATCGCGGGCATCGTGCGTCGATTAGCCGGGATCGGCAAACAATCGTCACATTTCTCGGGCAGATTGCGGAAAACCAAGTACCCATTGGGTTTGCGGGGTTTTCGCATCTGCCCTAGAATCGATGGCTCCGGATAACGCAAAATCGGGTTCCCCTCAGAGCACAAAGGACAATTGCCATGGAACACAAGCTCCCTGAACTGCCGTACGCCATCGATGCACTGGCGCCGACCATCTCCAAGGAAACGATGGAGTATCACTACGGCAAGCACCACCAAGCCTATGTGACCAACTTGAACAACCTGATCAAGGGCACCGAATTCGAAAACGCCAGCCTCGAAGACATCATCAAGAAGTCGTCGGGCGGCGTGTTCAACAACGCAGCGCAGGTGTGGAACCACACCTTCTTCTGGAACACGCTGTCGCCGAAGGGCGGCGGTGCACCGACCGGCGATCTGGCCAAGGCAATCGACGCCAAGTTCGGCTCGTTCGACGCTTTCAAGGAAACGTTCTCGAAGTCGGCCGTGGGTAACTTCGGTTCGGGCTGGACGTGGCTCGTGAAGAAGGCCGACGGTTCGGTCGACATCGTGAACACCAGCAACGCTGCCACGCCGCTGACCGGCGCCGACAAGCCGCTGATCACGATCGACGTGTGGGAACACGCGTACTACATCGACTACCGCAATGCCCGTCCGAAGTTCGTCGAGGCATTCTGGAACCTGGTCAACTGGGAATTCGCCGCGAAGAACTTCGCGTAATCGAAACGCCCGGAATTGCCGGCCGATAGCGGTCGACTTCGGCAACCCGTCGCCGAAGGGTAACGTCAGGCGCCCAACCCGAGCGTCTGGCGACACCGGCAAGACGAAAGCCCACTGCGTGCAGTGGGCTTTTCGTTTTTTCAGCGGTTGCCGGATCGCGGGCGTTTGCGGCCCGCTTGATCCGCATCAACGTCCGCGCATGAGGGTCTCGTTAGAGTGAGCGCTTCAAACTCATCGGACACCGAAATGCTAGACCCTGCGCCACCGTGCTTTGCCGCCTCCACGCGTTGCCTCGCTGCCAATACCTCGAATACCTCGAATACCGCGAACACGTTGGCCACGCCTTCTGTCGAGATATCGCACGGCGCCTCGCGTCGTGCCTGGCTGGCCGACGCCCGTCTCATGCGCAGTTTGCCGCCCGCGGCGTGGACACTCTTCCGTCTGGCCGAGACCAAGCGCGGTGGCACCGCAACGCATATGTGGCGAGTGGGCGCGCTCGCGTGGCGTTTCGCGCAGGCGCTGGGCATGTCCGGCATCGAGTCGCAGGCGCTCGGGCTCGCTGCGGCGTTGCACGACACCGGCAAGCTCTGTATTCCGAATGCGATATTGGACAAGCCGGGCAAGTTGTCGCCCGAAGAAATGCAGATGATGCGGATGCATCCGCAATTGGGCGGTGACATGTTGAATGCGATTGGCGGCGCGGCATGCGAGCTGGCCGCCACCGTGGCGCGCACACATCACGAACGGTTCGACGGTCGCGGCTATCCGTACGGGCTGTCGGGCAATCGCATTCCGTTGGCGGGCCGCATTGTCGCGTTGGTCGACGTCTTCGACGCGCTCGCCAGTCATCGCCCCTATCGCGCGGCGCTGAGTCCCGCACAGATTGTGGCGGCAATGCTGGCAGAGCGCGGGCGTCACTTCGATCCGTGGTTGCTCGATGCTTTTCTCGAGCACTCGCTGATCGGCGCGCTGGAAATATCGAGCGGCGCGCACTGAGCTCGATCCGGTTTCGTCAGATCAAATCGAGCGCGGCGCGGCCAATCTCGACGGCGGGCGTCGTGCACGCAACGCCAGTCCGCAATACGGGGCAACATCAACGGTCAACGGTCGACGGTCGACGTCAGCGGTCAACGTCAGCGGCTGTCGATCAGCGCGGCAGACCCGAAATCTTCGCGCCGGCTTTGATGTTCTTGCTCCTGAACCAGCCCTGATTCATTTCGAGTGCGTATCGAACTGCGGCACGCGGGCAGTGGTTGTCTTCGGTCTGCGGCGCCATGTCTTCGATGTTGACGATCGTGCCGTCGTCGGCAAGAAACGCGATGGACAGCGGCAAGTCGGTATTCTTCATCCAGAAGCAATGCCCGGCGCTTTGCTCGAACACGAACAGCATGCCGGCGTTGGCGGGCATGCTCTTGCGATACATCAGACCCTGTTCGCGGTCCTTCTCGTTTGCGGCGACTTCAGCCTTGATGAGATACATGCCGGCTGAGAGCTGAACCGTCGGGAACTCCCCGGGCTGCTTGATTTGCGCACCCGCGCTGGCCGGGACGAAGGCCATGAAGGCGGCGATGCTGGTGAACGTTGCGCTGGCGGCGAGTGCGGCCAGTTGACGTGAAATCCGGATCACGAATGACTCCTGGGAAGGTCGGAGGAGCGACAGCGGGAGGCGTCAGGCGCGGACGAAAGCCTATTGAAGCGCGCGAAACCACCGCAGCGCAGCGCGACGACGCTGGCCCCCAAGTCGCGGGTCATTGTAGCTGCGGGACGAAAAAAAAGCAGGTTGCGCGAGCAACCTGCTTGTTACCGTCCGTTGCGCAGGCGGGCTGCGCGACGCGGTACTTACTTGCTTGCAGCAGCCGGAGCTTCAGCAGCGGAGGCCTTCTTGGCCGACTTCTTGGTCGACTTCTTGTGCGACTTCGACTTCTTGGCAGCCGGCTTGCTTGCAGCGGCCGGAGCAGCGGCGTCAGCGGCCGGAGCCGAAGCTTGGGCGAACACGCCAGTTGCGAACAGGCCAGCGACCAGGGCAGCGATCAGTTTTTTCATGAGATTCCTCTTTGGAGCTCGATGTTTGGGTGGTGTACTCGTTGACCCGCGAAGTGAGTCATCTCCTTTAACGTCCGTTCAGGACATCGGTTGACACCTCACTCGCGGATTTTTACGACAGCAAGTATTACGGCTTGTTACCGACCGGCGGCTGGCTAGCCTTCTTGCCGGACTTCTTGTGGTGATGCTTCTTTTGCTTGGTGGACTTCTTCGCCGGTGCGGCGTGATCGGCCGCCGGTGCCGCCGTAGCAGGCGCTGCTGCCGCAGGCGCCGCCGGGGCGACAGGCGCCGTTGCGGGCGCCGAAGATTGGGCCATCGCGGCACCGGACACGATCAGGCCGGCGGTCAGTGCGAGCAGCAGTTTGTTCATGACTTGGTTTCCTCGTTTCAGTTTGGTGGTGCGTATGTTGCGCACCTGTTCCCTCAACGAGGCGAACGGCGACTGCGTTGACCGGAAAGTGTAAGTATTTGTTGCGGTAGTTCGCACCACTGGCCGGGACCGAGGTTCAGCGAAAAGATGTCGACCGGGCCGATGGCTACGCGCACGAGTCGAAGGGTCGGCTTGCCGACCGCGGCCGTCATGCGCCGCACCTGACGGTTTTTGCCTTCGACGAGCTTGATTTCCAGCCAGTGCGTTGGAATGCTCGCGCGATAGCGGATCGGTGGATGACGCTCCCAGAGCTGCGTCGGCTCCGCAATGACGCGCGCTTCGCACGGCAGCGTGACGAAGTCGCCCAAATCGAGCCCGGCGCGAAGGCGTGCGAGCGCGGTGTCGTCGTATTCGCCTTCTACCTGCGCCCAATACGTTTTGGGCAGCTTTCGCTCCGGCTCCGCAATGCGTGCCTGAAGCCGTCCGTCGTCGGTGAGCAACAAGAGGCCCTCGCTGTCGGCATCGAGACGACCTGCCGGGTAGACGTCTGGCAGATCGATGCATTCGGCAAGCGTGGGGCGTGTCGGATGCGCAGAGAACTGGCAGATGGTGCCGAAAGGTTTGTTGAGTGCGAGAAGTGTCATACCGGGCAGAGAATCTAGTCAGCGCCGACATGTTAATGCATAATCCAAAACACCAGTCTTATGTCTTATATAAGACATGAGGGCGTGTCACACCATCGTCAGGCGTGTGTGACTACAATAGGGCTGCGCTGTGCGCAGCGGTAACGTCTGAAATGCTCACGCTGCCCCGAGATTGCCGACTGATCGCCGACTCAAGGGATCCAGCTCACGTCCGACTTGCGCTAACGAACCTAACCTATCCAACTTACGCTATCCGACTCACGCCATCCGATGCCCGTCATCGGATCCACACCATTGGAGTTCCACCATGTCGTATCAGCACATCAAGATCCCGGCAGGCGAGAAGATCACCGTCAACAAGGATTTCTCGCTGAACGTGCCGGACAATCCGATCATTCCGTATATCGAAGGCGACGGCACGGGCGTCGACATTACGCCGGTGATGCTTCGGGTCGTCGATGCCGCGGTGGAGAAAGCGTACAGCGGCAAGCGCAAGATCAGCTGGATGGAAATCTATGCCGGCGAAAAATCGACGCGTGTCTACGGGCCGGACGTCTGGTTGCCGGACGAAACGCTTCAGGTCGTGAAGGACTACGTGGTCTCGATAAAGGGACCGCTCACGACACCGGTGGGCGGCGGTATCCGGTCGCTCAATGTGGCGCTGCGTCAGCAACTCGATCTGTACGTCTGTCTGCGTCCGGTGCAGTACTTCAAGGGCGTGCCCTCGCCGGTGCGTCAGCCCGAGAAGATCAATATGGTGATCTTCCGGGAAAACTCGGAGGACATTTACGCCGGCATTGAATGGGAAGCCGAATCTGCCGGTGCCAAAAAGCTGATCGCGTTCCTGCAAAACGAGATGGGGGTGAGCAAGATCCGTTTCCCCCAGACGTCGGGCATCGGCGTGAAGCCGGTCTCGCGCGAGGGCACGGAGCGCCTCGTACGCAAGGCGATTCAGTATGCGATCGACAACAACCGCGATACGGTCACGCTCGTGCACAAGGGCAATATCATGAAGTTCACCGAAGGCGCGTTCCGCGACTGGGGGTATGAACTCGCGAAGAAGGAATTCTCGGCAACGGAGATCGACGGCGGTCCCTGGTGCAAGGTGAAGAATCCGAAGACGGGCAAGGAGATCACCATCAAGGATTCGATTGCGGACGCATTCCTTCAGCAAATTCTGTTGCGACCGGCGGAGTACGACGTCATCGCCACGCTGAATCTGAACGGGGACTACATCTCCGATGCGCTCGCCGCGCAGGTCGGTGGCATCGGCATTGCACCCGGCGCGAACCTTTCCGACTCGGTGGCCATGTTCGAAGCGACGCACGGCACCGCGCCGAAGTACGCCGGTAAGGACTACGTCAATCCGGGATCCGAAATTCTGTCGGCGGAAATGATGCTGCGTCACATGGGGTGGACGGAAGCGGCGGATCTGATCATCGCGTCGATGGAAAAATCGATCCTCTCGAAGAAGGTGACATACGACTTCGCTCGCCTGATGGAGGGCGCCACGCAAGTGTCGTGCTCCGGATTTGGCGACGTGATGATCGCGAATATGTGACGCACGAGGGCATTGCCCCGGGTTGACGACTCGGGGTCGCCTCGATTTCGAAGCGACCCCGGTATTCGAAGCGACCCCGGTATGGCAAGGCTTGCCGGGGTTTTTCGCAGGCACGGCGGGTTGGGCTGTCGCGGCATGACGCCGGGGCGCAGGCGAAAGAGCGCTAACGGATGACAATCTTCGTCGTTACGCGATGCTCGCCGGTGGTGGGGGTGCGACTGCCGAACTCGCGAGGGAATCCGACGGTCCAGACGACTTCATCCGTCCCCGGCACCGGACCGGCCTGATACCAGACGATCATTCCCGAGAACTTCATTTGCTCGCAGCGCTGGCCGATGGGCACCGTGTAGGTGATCCACTCTGGCGTGACTTCGCCCAACGCCGGCTTCGAGTCCAGTTCGAAGGTCGGTGTGCCGAGGTCTCGACACAACGCGTTGTAGTTGCTCTGTTCCCAGATCGATATCTTCTGACCGACCGCGGCTTCGACCTCGATGGTGTCCGGCGGGAATGGCGGACGCGCGCCTGCGGCGGCAGCGCCAAGCACGCAAACGGCGAACACTGCGGCCCGCACGGTGGCTGCGGTGGTATCCATGGCGGATCTCCCACCCCCCTGTTCAACCGGCACAGCGGCGTTCTCGCTCCCTGGTCCCGTGCCGATTATCCGCTTTCATTACAGTGCACGGACGGGAACAACGCAAGGAGCGGGGATTGCGTTGTCGCGTCGTCAACTCATCGCCAGTCGAAGCGTGCCGCGAGCCGTTGCTGCTCGAACGCCTGCGCCACATGATCGACGAACACCCGGGTGCGTAGCGGCAACTGCTTCTTGTTGGGGTAGTAGATGAACACGCCGCCGTATTCGTCGAACCAGTCCGGCAGCAGCCGCACAATGCGTCCGTCCGCGAGCATTGGCGCTGCGTGCGGCATGGGCAACAGGGCGAGGCCGTAGCCGAGCGCGACCGCGTGCGCCATCGCCTCCGGGTCGTCGAAAATCATGCGCGTGCGTGCCTCGACGTTGACCCGTTCACCCGTGACATGGCAAAGGTTCCAGGCGCGCAGGCGACCGGATACGCCGGAGCGCCGCATGATGGCATCGAGGCTCGCCAGGTCGGAGGGGTGCCGGGGCATCTCGCGCCCCGCCATGTAGGTGGCCGACGCGCACATCACGGCATACGTCGGTGCGAGTCGGCGAGCAATCACGCCTTGCGTAAGCTCGATGCCACCGCCGATCGCGGCGTCGAACCCTTCGCCCACGACATCCACGCTGCGGTTATCGAATCGCCAGTCCGGCACGATGTCCGGATATCGCGCCTGAAAGTCGCCGAGCATCGGCAGCAGATACTGTCGCCCGAACGAATGCGCCATGCTGACTTTCAATGTGCCCGAGGGCGCGCCTTCGCGCTCGGCCGCCCGCGAGAAGGCATCCGTCAAGGCGGCAAACGGCCCGTCCACGTCGAGCAGAAAGCGCTCGCCGCCCGCCGTCAGCGTGAGGCTGCGCGTGCTGCGGTGAAACAATCGCAACCCGAGCTGCGCTTCCAGACGCGCCACATTCTTGCTGACGGCGGCCGGTGTCATGCCCAGCCGACGCGCGGCCGCCGAAAAGCTCCCGGCACGCGCGCTGAGCACAAACGATTCGATCAGATGGAGGGCATCCATACGTCATCTGTTCCAATGGGTTGAAAGTGATGATCGCTATTATGGTCTAGTTGCAATGCAATTCGGCGCCGATACTGGCTTCACTTCCTAACCCAGTGGAGCAAGATCATGGCAACGAACTTTCAAGGCAAGGTGGCATTCGTGACGGGTGGATCGCGCGGTATCGGCGCGGCCATCGTGCAACGGTTTGCCGACGACGGCGCAGCCGTCGCTTTCACCTACAACGGATCGAAGGCGGCGGCGGAAACGCTGGTCGCGCGCATCCGAAACGCAGGCGGGCGCGCGCTCGCGCTGCAAGCCGACGTCGCCGACGCCCAGGCTCTCACGCGCGCGGTGGACGACGCGGCACGTGAATTCGGCAAGGTCGACATTCTGGTGAACAACGCAGGGGTCTTCTCGATGGGCAACATCGCCGAGCTCGAACTGCAAGAGTTCGAGCGCATGCTCAATGTCAACGTGCGTGCCGTGTTCGTCGCGTCGAAGGCGGCGCTCACGCACATGGGCGAGGGTGGTCGCATCATCAACATCGGTTCGTGCAACGCCGAGCGCGTGCCGTTCCCCGATTTCGCCACGTACGCGATGACCAAGTCGGCGCTCGTCGGTCTGGTCAAAGGCATGGCTCGCGACCTCGGCCCTCGCGGGATTACCGTCAACAATGTGCAACCGGGACCGACGAACACCGACATGAACCCGGCTGCCGGCGAGTTTGCCGGAGCGATGCACGACCTCATGGCGATCAAGCGTCACGGCCGTCCGGAAGAAATCGCGGGAATGGTCGCCTATCTCGCCAGCGATGCCGCCGGTTTCGTCACGGGCGCCAGCCTGACGATCGACGGCGGCTTCAACGCGTAACGCGCCGACCTTCAGCGAGCGAGGCGGACACGCGCGGTACATGGCGCCATGCCTGCGTTCGCGTCACTCCGAAAACAAGTCGAACAATAACGCTCGCATCCATTGACTCCCCGGCTCGCGGTGAAACCGCGCGTGCCAGAACAGATTGATCTGCACGTCGGGGAGATCGATCGGATGATCGACGTAGCGCAGTCCGAAGTGCCGGGCGCTGCGTTGCGCGAACTTCTCCGTCACGGTGGCGATGAGATCGGTCGCGTGCAGAATGTCGGCAAGCGCGACGAAATGCGGCACGCGTAGCCGTATGTTGCGTTGGACATGCGCGCGCGCCATGAAGTCATCCACTTGCCCGTGCCCGGTGCCCGCGGCCACCACCATCACCTGCTCCGCACGCTCGAAGTCTTCGCGCGTCATTGGGCGGGCCGTCGGCTTGCGCGAGCCCGCGGATCGCGCCGTGCGATCGAGCGGATGCCCGGGGCGAAACATGCACACGTATTTCTGGCGGAACAGCCGCCGCTGGAAAAACTCCGTCGTCAGGTCCGGCAGGTGGCCGATCGCCAGATCGACCTGCCCGGCCGCCATCTCCTCGCGAAGGTTGACTGCCGTATTGCGCACCGTGCTGACCGTAATGCCCGGCGCGCGCTCGCCCAGCGCGTGCATCAGTTTCGGCAGGAAGTGCACTTCGCCGATGTCGGTCATGGCGATCTGAAACGCGCGCTGGCTCGTCGCCGGGTCGAACGCCAGCTCGCGATTGAACACCCCGTGCAAGGCATCGAGCGCAGCCGCCACGGGTTCGGCCAGTTCGATGGCCATCGGCGTGGGCAACATGCCCCGCGATGTGCGGATAAACAGCTCGTCGTTGAACAGCTTGCGCAGACGTGCCAGCGAGTTGCTGACCGCAGGTTGCGTAACGCCTAGCGTTTGCGCGACACGAGAAACGCGTCTTGCGTTGTACAGATGCTGGAAAACCACCAGCAGGTTCAAATCGACGGCGTGCAAGTCCATAACGAGTCCGCAGACGTGGGTGGCTTCGGCAGCATCGGCATCATCCGTCGCTGCAAAATCACGAAATTTTATAGGCCATATAAACGAGATTCTATTGGTTTATATCGAGGGTTGCGCGATGCTGCTGGCAAACGGCGTCTTAACGCCATGCGCGGCACCCGGAAGGTGTCGCCAGAACGGAGACAATCCCCATCATGCAAGTTCACGTGCAGCCGCTTGGCGAGCGCTTCGAGGTTGTGCCCGGCGACAACCTGCTCAAGGTCCTCACCGACCGCCAGATTCCCATTTCGTACAGTTGCCTGTCCGGACGCTGCGGCACTTGCCGCTGCCGTGTCGTGTCGGGCGACGTACGCGAAGCCGAAGGGGTCGAATATCGTCATCACGACGATCACGACGATCACGACGATGGCGACGATGGCGACGATGGCGCATCGCCAACGACGTCGTCCGCCCCGGCCGGTGCGCAGCGTCAGCGCTACGTGCTCGCCTGTCAGTCGAGCGTCCATGGCGACTGTGAAATCGTGTTGCCGGACGTGGATGAAGTCGTTGTGCATCCCGCCAGAATCCTCAAGGCGACGGTCCAGGCCATCGAACCCCTGACGCACGACATCAAGCGGCTGGTACTCAAGCCGGCCAAGCCGCTCAGCTTCTCCCCCGGCCAATACGCGACACTGCAATTCACCCCGGCTCACATCCGTCCGTACTCGATGGCCGGACTCGACGCCGACGACACCCTCGAATTCCACATACGCCGCGTGCCGGGCGGCGCTGTGACCGGTTACGTGGACGAGCAACTCAAGGTCGGCGATGCGGTACGGGTGTCCGGGCCGTTGGGAACGTCGTATCTCCGCAGGCGCCATGACGGGCCGATGCTGTGCGTTGCCGGCGGTACCGGGCTGGCGCCCGTGCTGTCCATCGTGCGCGGCGCGCTGGCGCACGGCATGACGAATCCCATCGAGATTTACGTCGGTGCGCGCTCTGCGGCGGACGTCTACGGCCTCGCGTGGCTGCACGAACTGGCGTCGCGCCGCGCCGGTATTCGCCTGCATGTCGTGACGACGCTCGACACCCCGGGGCAGCGCAGCGCGTCCGAAGCGACCTTCCGCAGCGGCCATGTCACCGAAGCGCTCGATGCGGACTTCGCTGCCCCGAATGCCCTGGTTGGCTGGCGTGCCTATCTGTGCGGTGCGCCGCCAATGGTCGAGGCCGCCACTCGCCTGCTGCGTGAGCGTGGCATCGACGGCGCACATATCTACGCTGACGCGTTCTACGCCAGGGCGGCTTGATCCGGCAGATCAGGCGGGGTTGTCCAAGCGGCCGGATCAGACCGATCAGGCAATTTCGAAACGCTACCGCCTTGCTAGTCGGCCCCCCACTTTTTCATCAGGAGACGATCGTGACCACAACACCGCAGACCGGCGTCGATCCCGTCGAGCCGGCACCGTGCCCCCCCTTAGCGCCGTCGGACATCTGGCCCACGGACGGTTCGAGCCGGATCCCGTTCCGGGTCTACACCGACGAGCAACTGCACCGGCGCGAGCTGGAGCAGTGTTTTTATCGCAATCACTGGAATTACGTCGGTCTGGAAGCCGAGGTCCCGAACCCGGGCGACTTCAAGCGCACGGTCATCGGCGAGCGCTCCGTGATCGTGACGCGCGACGCCACGGGCGAGATCAACGTGGTCGAGAACGTGTGCGCCCACCGTGGCATGAAATTCTGCCGCGAAAAGCGCGGCAACCGCACGGATTTCCATTGCCCCTACCACCAGTGGAACTACGACCTCAAAGGCAACCTGCAAGGCGTGCCGTTTCGGCGCGGCGTGAAGCAGGACGGCAAGATCAACGGCGGCATGCCGAAGGATTTCAAGCCGGAGGAGCATGGCCTGACCAAGCTCAAGGTGGCCACGCGCGGGGGCGTGATATTCGCGTCGTTCGACCATGAGGTCGAGTCGCTCGAAGACTTTCTCGGGCCGGATATCTGCGCCTATTTCGACCGGCTGTTCGACGGTCGCAAGCTCAAGCTGCTCGGTTACAACAAGCAGCGGATTCCGGGCAACTGGAAGCTGATGCAGGAAAACATCAAGGACCCGTACCACCCGGGATTGCTGCACACGTGGTTCGTCACGTTCGGCCTCTGGCGCGCGGACAACAAATCGCGTCTGGTGATGGACGCCCACGGTCGTCACGCGGCCATGGTGTCCACACGGGGGCAGGGCGGCGGCGGCGAGGTGACCTCGGGCGTGTCGAGCTTCAAGGAATCGATGTCGCTCAACGACATGCGATTTCTCGACATCGTGCAGGAAGATTGGTGGAAGGGACCGACGGCGGTTCTGATGACCCTCTTTCCCAGCGTCATCCTGCAGCAGCAGGTCAACTCCGTATCGACGCGTCATATCCAGCCACGCGGTCACAACGCGTTCGACTTCGTATGGACACACTTCGGCTTCGAGGACGACACCGAGGAAATGACGCAGCGGCGTCTGCGTCAGGCCAACCTGTTCGGCCCGGCAGGTTTTGTCTCGGCAGACGACGGGGAGGCCATCGAGTGCTCGCAGGAGGGCTTCGCGCAGAAGCCGTGGCATCGGGTGTTGGCCGAGTTGGGGGGCACCGGGGTGGAGAACACCGAGCACATGGTGACTGAGACGCTGATTCGCGGCATGTACGCCTACTGGCGGCGTGTGATGGGCGTTTGAGATCGCCGGGGAGACGATTCGATGGTGGATTTTGCAACGTTTCAGGCAGTGGTCGAACTCAATGCCGCCTACGCGGCGGCGCTCGACACGCAGGCATGGGATGCATGGCCCGAGTTCTTTCTGGACGAGTGCGTCTACCGCATTCAGCCGCGCGAGAATTTCGAGATGGGCTTACCCCTCGCCACGCTTTCGTTCGAGAGCAAAGGCATGCTGCGCGACCGCATCTATGGCATTCGCGACACGCTTTTCCATGATCCGTACTACCAGCGGCACGTGATCGGATTGCCGTCCATCCGGGCGGTGGATGACGACACGTTGCACGTTGAGGCGAATTACGCGGTGTTCCGGACAAAGCCGGATCAGTTGACGGACATTCTGTCCGTCGGCCGCTATCTGGACATCGTCAAACGCACGGGCGACGGCTGGAAGTTCGCGTCGCGCCAATGCATTTTCGACAGCGAGATGATTCCCAACTCGCTCATCTACCCGATCTGACAGCATGCTAACGATCGACACGAGGACATCATGAGCGGCAACTGGATTGAGGCGGCGTCGCGCGACGCCATTCCCGAGGACGACGTCATCGGCGTGATCGTCGGCGGACGCGACATCGCGCTGTACGGCGTCGACGGCGAAGTGTTCGCCACGGACAACGTCTGCACCCATGGAAATGCACGGCTGTGCGACGGGTTTCTGGACGGACACGAGATCGAGTGCCCGCTGCACCAGGGCAAATTCGACGTCCGGACCGGGGCGGCCATGTGCGCACCGTTGACCGAAGCCGTGAGAACCTATCCTATCCGTATCGAGGCCGACAAGGTGTTCGTAGATCTGGGGTAAGTCTCGCGCCGGGGCATCGGCATCCTTCACTTTAGGGGAATCTGTCCAAACGGGCCGCCCGATGGGTTTTCATTGGGCGGCCCGTGGCGTTTGTACGACAGCGCAGGCGTACGCCGCGCAGCGATGGACTGTGCCGCCGTGCGGCTGCCGGGCCGCCATGCGTGCCAATGCGTGGCGAGAAGCCTTGGGCGAGCCGACAAACGAGGTGAATTGTTCGATGCAGAAAATTCAACGATGAAACAAGCGGATCATCGGATGAGGGATGCAAATGACGAGTGCCATGCTTTGGAAAGCGTTAAAAGTTTATTCGTTTCGGGCACTTATCTCGCGGTATTGCGGGAAATCGCCGGCCGGTCCGCTGCGTAGGATTACTTAGTCTATTAAGGTAAATGCGTAATTGATTTCCGCAGCCGAGCAAAAGTCGGGAGTATTTTAATAACTGAGTGGATTGTTGCGACGAATATAGTTTTATAAGGTATTAATCGCAGATTAATACTGAAAACATTCGTCCCTGGAGTGGAAAATTGCGCACCTTTTGCATGCAAAAGCGGATCCAAAACGGTGCGTCTTTTCACAAGCGTTGTTGCAGTGCAATAAAAAACCCGGCCGGAGCCGGGTTTTCAATGCGTCGAACGGCGCTACCTCAGGCGGCTGCCTGGATGTTCGAAGCCTGCTTGCCCTTCGGGCCTTGTACGACCTCGAACTGAACCTTCTGACCTTCCTTCAGGGTCTTGAAGCCGTTCATCTGGATCGCCGAGAAGTGAGCGAACAGATCTTCGCCACCCTCATCCGGCGTGATGAAACCAAAACCCTTGGCGTCGTTAAACCATTTGACCGTACCGGTTGCCATACAAACTTCCCCTAAACAATTACGACTACTACATATCACCGCAACAACGAGCACATCTGAAAAACCCGCCGGCTGGCGGCGGCTTCTTAGGCTCACCCAGGCATCTTTTCTTTTAAATCACTTATAGAGGAAAAGCGCCACGTCGATTGTTTTCGCTAACTACCAACAGTGTCAAGCCCTTTTTTGAACGATAGAACTTACGTTCGATCAGGTTTTACCCTTATATCTGGGAGGGCATAAGCCGTGCGGAGACACGGGCTTGAAATTTGGGTTAAGCTGACTCATATGGGTGTGGCACCCCCGGTGGTCGGGGCTGCAGCGCCTTGCTGGACAACGCACGCGCTGAACGACGAGTGTTGGCATTCCGGTGGAGAACCGGACGGCAGGCGGCAATAGGAGCTCCGATTGCTTCCTGCACCCGGGAGTTGTTTAGAATCCACGTATGGCAACCTTACCGACAACGCATGACGACACCGTACAGGAGCGGCAGGAGCAGCAGCTCAAGCCGCCGTCCATGTACAAGGTGGTACTGTTGAACGACGATTTCACCCCGATGGAGTTCGTGGTGATGGTCATTCAGGAATATTTCAATAAGGACCGGGAATCTGCCACGCAGATCATGCTCAAGGTTCATCGCGAGGGCAGGGGAGTTTGTGGGGTCTTTACGCGCGACGTCGCGGCGACCAAAGTTGAGCAAGTCGTTAGCCATGCAAGGCAGTCCGGGCACCCGCTGCAGTGCGTGATGGAGGAAGCATGATTGCCCAGGAATTGGAAGTCAGCCTGCACATGGCGTTTATGGAAGCGCGCCAGGCACGACACGAATTCATCACGGTCGAGCACCTGTTGCTCGCCTTGTTGGATAACCCGACAGCAGCCGAAGTATTGCGCGCCTGCGCGGCAAATCTCGACGATTTGCGCCAGAACCTGCGCAATTTCATCGCTGACAACACACCGACGGTGCCGGGCAGCGACGAGGTCGACACCCAGCCCACGCTCGGTTTTCAGCGCGTGATCCAACGCGCCATCATGCACGTGCAGTCCACTTCCAACGGCAAGAAGGAAGTCACGGGCGCAAACGTGCTGGTCGCCATCTTCGGCGAGAAGGATTCCCACGCGGTCTACTACCTGCAGCAGCAGGGCGTGACGCGTCTGGACGTCGTCAATTTCATCTCCCACGGCATCACCAAGACCGGTGCGTCCGGCGAGTCGGCCAAGGCCGGCGAGGGCAGTGCCGAAGGGGAAGAGGGGGCGAACACCAAGGAAAGCCCGCTCGCGCAGTACACGCAGAACCTCAACCAGATGGCGCGCGACGGCAAGATCGATCCGCTCATCGGGCGCGAATCGGAAGTCGAACGCGTGGTGCAGGTGCTGTGCCGCCGCCGCAAGAACAATCCGTTGCTCGTGGGCGAAGCCGGTGTGGGCAAGACGGCGATCGCCGAAGGGCTCGCCTGGCGCGTCACGCGTGGCGAAGTCCCGGAGATCCTGCAGGACGCAACGGTCTACTCGCTGGATATGGGTGCGCTGCTGGCCGGTACCAAGTATCGCGGTGACTTCGAGCAGCGTCTGAAGGCGGTGCTCAAGGAACTCAAGGAGCGCAACAACGCGATCCTGTTCATCGACGAAATTCATACCCTGATCGGCGCGGGCGCCGCATCGGGCGGCACGCTCGACGCCTCGAACCTGCTCAAGCCGGCACTGTCGTCCGGGCAGCTCAAGTGCATCGGCGCGACGACGTTCACCGAATATCGCGGCATCTTCGAGAAGGACGCAGCGCTGTCGCGCCGTTTCCAGAAGATCGACGTGAACGAGCCCACCGTCGAGCAGACGGTGCAGATTCTGCGCGGGCTGAAGTCGCGTTTCGAAGAGCACCACGGCGTGAAGTATTCGTCGAGCGCGCTCTCGGCCGCGGCGGAACTGTCGGCGAAGTTCATCACCGACCGCCATCTGCCGGACAAGGCCATCGACGTGATCGATGAAGCGGGCGCCGCGCAACGCATTCTGCCGAAATCCAAGCAGAAGAAGACGATCGGCAAGGGCGAGATCGAGGAAATCGTCTCGAAGATCGCCCGGATTCCGGCGCAAAGCGTGTCGGCGGACGATCGCGGCAAGTTGCAAACGCTCGATCGCGACCTCAAGAGCGTGGTGTTCGGGCAGGATCCGGCCATCGACGCCCTGTCGGCAGCGATCAAGATGTCGCGCGCCGGGCTGGGCAAGACGGACAAGCCGATTGGTGCGTTCCTGTTCTCCGGCCCGACCGGCGTTGGCAAGACCGAAGTGGCGAAGCAACTCGCGTTCACGCTCGGCATCGAGCTGATCCGGTTCGACATGTCGGAGTACATGGAGCGCCATGCCGTGAGCCGTCTGATCGGCGCGCCGCCGGGCTATGTGGGGTTCGACCAGGGTGGTTTGCTGACCGAAGCTGTCACGAAAAAGCCGCATTGCGTGCTGTTGCTCGACGAAATCGAGAAGGCGCATCCGGACATCTTCAACGTGCTGCTCCAGGTGATGGATCACGGCACGCTGACGGACAACAACGGTCGCAAGGCAGACTTCCGTAACGTCATCATCATCATGACGACGAACGCGGGTGCCGAGACGATCAACCGTGCGAGCATCGGCTTTACGAACGAGCGTCAGGCCGGCGACGAGATGGCCGACATCAAGCGCATGTTCACGCCGGAATTCCGCAACCGTCTGGATGCGATCATCAGCTTCAAGCCGCTCGACGAGCAGATTATTCTGCGCGTGGTCGACAAGTTCCTCATTCAGCTCGAAGATCAGCTGCACGAGAAGAAGGTCGAAGTTGTCTTCACGGACAAGCTGCGCACGTATCTGTCGAAGAAGGGTTTCGATCCGCTCATGGGCGCGCGTCCGATGCAGCGTTTGATCCAGGACACGATTCGTCGTGCGCTGGCAGACGAACTGCTGTTCGGCCGCCTCACCAGCGGAGGCCGCGTGAGCGTCGACCTGGACGAGCACGATCAGGTGCAACTGTCCTTCCCCGAGGACGGCAACACCAAGGCACAGCCGGAAGCCGCCGAAGTCGAGTGATCGAGCCGGTATTGCCCTAAAGAAAAAGCGCCGCATTTGCGGCGCTTTTTCGTTGCATCCGTGCTCCGTCGAGACCGGGGCGGCGGCTTGCGTTATCGCGTGATGGCGTTAGCGCGTTACTGCTTGCCCGTGCTGCCGAAGCCGCCGGCGCCGCGATCGCTTTCGGGGAATTCGTCGACGATATTGAATTCGGCCTGCACGACCGGCACGATTACCAGTTGCGCCAGACGCTCGAACGGATTCAACACGAACGGCTCATTGCCGCGATTCCACGTCGAGACCATCAACTGCCCCTGATAGTCCGAGTCGATCAGGCCGACCAGGTTACCGAGCACGATGCCGTGCTTGTGGCCGAGACCCGAGCGCGGCAGGATCAGCGCGGCGTAGCCCGCGTCCGCCAGATGGATGGCCAGGCCCGTCGGCACGAGCACCGTCTGGCCGGGGGCGATGGTCATCGGGGCGTCCAGACAGGCGCGCAGGTCGAGGCCGGCGCTGCCCGGGGTCGCGTAGGCGGGCAACTGCATGCGAAGGCGTTCGTCGAGAATCTTGACGTCGAGTTTCATGGCGTGATGGCGTTGAATTAGGGCAAAAAAGAAGTCGGCGAAATCGGTTGGATCGGTTGGATCGGTTGGCTCGGTTGGCTCGGCCGAATCGACCGAATCGCTCGTGGCGGCGGAGCAAACCGAAGGGGCTTAATCCTCGGCGCGCAACGAAAACGCCTGTGCGAGCAATTCGTGGGAACGCAATCGGGCGCGGTAGCTGCCTGCGACCGTCAGCACAGTGATTTCGTCGGCCTCGAACTGCGCCTGCAATTCGAGCACGCGCTCGGTCACGCGCTCCGGGGTGCCGATGATACTACGCGGCTTCTCCCTCGCAATCACCGACAACTCCCTGTCGCGGTACTGAGGCTTGGCCTGCGCACCTTGTTCGAGGCTGGGAATCGGCTCGTTCATGCCGTAGGCCATCTGCACACGACGCAGGTCCACGCCCGCTTCCAGGGCTTCGGCTTGCGCCTGCGTATCTGCGCAGATGACGAACAGCGCGACCGAGCAGTAGGGCTTGTCGAGCTGACCCGGCGTGAAACGCTCGCGATAGGCCTGCGTCACACGATGTCCGTAATGGGCATTGATGAAGTGCGCGAAACAGTAGCGAAGGCCGAGTTGAGCGGCGAGCAGCCCGCCAAATTCACTCGATCCCAATACCCACAGCTCGGGTCGTGTCTCGACGGCCGGTTGCAGCAACACGCCGCGATACGGGTGATCGTCGGGCAATGTGTCGCCGAAGAGGCCGGCCAGTTCGGCGACCTGCTGGGGAAAGTGTTCGCCTGCGTCGTACGGGCCTTTCGCGACGGCGCGCGCGGTACGCATGTCGCCGCCCGGTGCACGGCCGACACCCAGGTCGATCCGGTTCGGGAACAGCGCTTCGAGCATCAGAAATTGCTCGGCGAGTTTGAAAGGACTGTAGTACGGCAGCATGACGCCGCCCGAGCCCACCCGCAGGCGCTTCGTTACGCTCGCGAGCCGCGCGATCATGACTTCCGGCGCGGGGTTGGCCACGCCGCGCAGCCCGTGGTGCTCTGCACACCAGTAGCGTGTGTAGCCCAGGTCGTCGGCGGCTTGCGCCAGCTCCACGGTTGCCGCGATGGCGTCCGCCACGCTATGCCCGTGAATCACCGGCGTCTGATCGAGAATCGAGAGTTTGATTCGCTGCGTTGGTTGCACCATGCGTTTCCCGCTCCTTGTCGATCCCCCACGGTCGCCGCGCGGCTCGGGGGCATCGACGCATCGTCATGTATCGTTCAGTGGCCGCTGCCGGCGGAGGCGTCCACCGGCGCGGTACCCGGGCCTGCGTGCGGCAGGCGCGCAATCATCAGAATGGCCACAATGCCGCCGAGGGCGCCGCACAGAAAAATCGAGGCGTAGCCGAAGAAGTTGGCCACCAGTCCGGCCATTGGCCCGATCAGCCCCAGGGCGAGATCGAAGAACGCGGAGTAGGCGGCCAGCGCCGCGCCACGGTTCTGCGCGGGGACCTGACGCAGCGCTTCCACACCGAGCGCCGGAAACACCAGGGAGAATCCCACACCCGTGAGGCCGGCGCCGACCAGCGCCATATGCGGATTGACCGCACCCCACAGCAGAAATTGACCGATGGCGCTGAAAACCAGCGAGCACATGGCGACGCGGCGTCCGCCGAAACGGTCCACCGCATGCGAGAACAGTACACGCATCGCGATGAACGTGCCGCTGTAGAGCGTGAGCGCAAACGCCGCACCTGACCAGCCGTGGCTTGCGTAAAACAACGTGATGAACGCCGCGATCACCGCATAGCCGATGCTGCCGAGCGTCATGGCGAGACCGGGACGCCAGACCAGGCCGACGACCCTGAAGAACGACAGGCGCGTGCCGCCCACGGGCGCCGCCGCGGGCAGGCGCAGCGCGATAGCGAATGCCACGGCGGGCAAGCCGACGTTGACGAGCGACACGACGGTGAAGCCCGCCGCCTGCAACAAGTACGCGCCAAACGGCGCGCCAACCGCGAGCGCGGTGTACATCGACACGCCTTGCCACGAGATGGCCTTGCTCGCGTGCGTCGCACCGAGCAGGCCGATACCCCACGACATGCCGCCTGTGAGCAGCAGGCTTTCCCCGAAGCCGAGCACGACGCGTCCGGCAAGCAGCACGCCGAGCGCGAGCGCGGGCGTGGGCATGACCGACGCGACAAGGTACAGCACGCCCGCCGCTGCACAGCCGCACAGACCTGTGAGCACAGCGTGACGTGGGCCGCGCGTGTCTACAGTGCGCCCGGCGTATGAGCGCAGCAGCAGCGTGACGACCGACTGAATGCCGATCGTCACCCCGACGACGAACGAGCCGAAGCCGAGCGTTTCATGAACATACACCGGCAGCACGGGAAGCGGCATGCCGATCGTCATGAAGCCGAAGAACATGATCCCGGCGAGCATGCTCAGGGTCCCGTAGACACTGACTGTCGGTCGCGCGGAGGAAGAAGGTAGCGTCATTTTGATGGTTTTCGAAGGCTCTGGTCCGAGGGCCGGTGGACCGACGGACGAGGCGCCGAACGAGGTGAAAGCGTGCAAAGCGCGGAGCACGTGAAACGTATGGAATGTTCGGAACGTTCCGACCGTTCGGCTGCCCCGCCGCTCATCCCCGCCAGTCTGTCAGCGTCGCCGGACAACGACAATGACAGACGGACTGGCTGTAGGGGTATTGCGGGTGTGTTCGGCGCAATCGGCGAAATCAGCCCAATCAGGCCGGCTTGCGCGACGGCAGGCGCGCGGCGATCTCGACGATCAGGCTGCGCGCGAGGGACTGCTTGTCGGCGCGCGGCAGGCGCTTTTGGCCCGACTCGTCGAACAGAATCACTTCGTTGTCGTCCTGCCCGAACGTGGCGGGCCCGAGATTGCCCACGAGCAGCGGCACCTGTTTGCGCTGACGCTTTTGCGCGCCATGCTTTTCCAGATCGCCCGACTCGGCTGCAAAACCCACGCAGTAGGGCGGAGCCGGCAGTTGCGCCACGGCGGCGAGAATGTCCGGATTCTGGACGAATTCGAGCGTCGGCACATCCGCGTCGCCCGTCTTCTTGATCTTGTCGCGCGCCACGTCCTTCACCCGCCAGTCGGCGACCGCCGCCACGGCGATGAAAATGTCGTTGCGCGAAACATCTGCCATGACGGCGTCGTACATCTGCTGCGCCGTCTGGACATTGCTGCGCGTCACCCCGTAGGGCGTCGCGAGCGAGGTCGGACCGGCAACGAGATGGACGTCCGCACCGGCTTGCGCCGCCGCGCGCGCAAGGGCGAAGCCCATCTTGCCGCTCGACAGATTGGTCAGCCCACGCACGGGATCGATGGGCTCGAACGTCGGACCGGCGGTAATGAGGACACGGCGTCCGGCCAGGCGCTTCGTCTGAAAGAACCCCGCGAGCGCTTCGTAGAGATCTTCCGGTTCGAGCATGCGACCATCGCCGATTTCACCGCATGCCTGATCGCCGCTGCCGGGACCGAGAATCGTGACGCCATCGCCGCGCAGCGTCGCGGCGTTGCGTTGGGTCGCCGGATTTGCCCACATCTGACGATTCATCGCGGGCGCCACGAGCAACGGACAGTCGCGCGCTACGCACAGCGTGGAGAGCAGATCGTCGGCCATGCCGTGCGCGAGCTTGGCGAGAAAATCGGTGGAGGCGGGGGCGATCAGGATGGCGTCGGCCTCACGCGAGAGGTCGATGTGCGCCATGTTGTTGTCGATGCGGTTGTCCCACTGACTTGTGAAGACCGGACGGCCCGAGAGCGCCTGCATCGTGAGCGGCGTGATGAATTGCGTGGCGGCTTCGGTCATGACGACCTGCACCGTCGCACCGGCCTTGATGAGCAGCCGCGTGAGCTCGGCCGACTTGTAGCAGGCGATGCCGCCCGTCAGGCCGAGGACGATGGTCTTGCCTGCCAGTTCACCGCGTTCCATAGGAAAAAGCCTCCTCCAAAGTGCCGCGCGGCGCCTCCAGGGCGCCGCGACGGTATTTGCTGCTCTCGTCGATTCGCGCGCGGTTGGCGGGCGCGAATCGTGCCGCCAATCTTGCTGCTGAATGTGCTGCTGATCGGGCGGCGGGGTGGGTGGCAGGGCGGACTGACTACTTGCCGCGCCGCACGCGTCGCAACTCGTCGATCACCAGCAACACCGCGCCCACGCAAATGGCCGAGTCGGCCACGTTGAACGCCGGCCAGTGCCAGCCACCGACGTGAAAGTCCAGAAAGTCGATCACATGACCATAGACCACCCGGTCGATCACATTCCCCAGTGCGCCGCCCAGAATCAGCGACAGCGACAGGCAGAACATCTTCTGGCCGTTATGCCGCTTGAGCAGCCAGACGATAACCGTAGCCGCCACAACGCCGAGCAACGTGAAGAACCAGCGCTGCCAGCCGCCTGCAGCCGCCAGAAAGCTGAACGCCGCGCCCTTGTTGTACACCAGCACCAGATTGAAGAACGACGTCAGCGGGCGGAATTCTCCGTACTGAAATGTCTTCAGAATCGTCAGCTTGGTGACCTGATCGAGCAGGATCGCGATGACCGCGATCCCCAGCCACGGCGCCAGTCCGAAAGTGCTGCCACTGCGGGTTGCTCCTGCCGAGGTACGCTTTGCGCCCGTGCGGGCGCCTGCCTTGCTTGCCATTATGCCGCGCTCCGGTGTTCGCCGCTGCCGAACAGATTCGACACGCAACGGCCGCAAAGGGTCGGGTGAGCTGCGTCGGCGCCAACGTCCTCACGATAGTGCCAGCAGCGCTCGCACTTCTGATGCGTCGACGGTGTGACCACGACACCTTCTTCGGCGTCCGAGGCGACTTGCGTAACCTTGGCGGCCGACGTGATCAGCACGAAGCGCAGATCGTCGCCCAGGCTGGCGAGCACTTCGTACTTGCGGCCCGAGACACGCACATCGACTTCCGCTTGCAGCGACGAGCCGATCTGCTCGGCAGCCCGCGCTTCTTCGAGCGCCTTGGTGACGTCGCCGCGCACGGTGCGCAGCAGATGCCACTTTTCGAGCAGGCGCGTGCCTTCCGCCACTTCCGGATACGCGTAGTACGTTTCCGTGAAGATCGTGTCGTTGCCCGGTTGGAACACTTGCCACGCTTCTTCCGCCGTGAACGACAGGAACGGGGCCATGACCTTGAGCAGGCCGTGCGTGATGTGATACAGCGCATTCTGGGCCGCGCGGCGTGCCGGCGCATCGGGCGCGCTCGTGTACAGGCGGTCCTTCAGGATGTCGAGGTAGAAGCCGCCGAGGTCTTCCGAGCAGAACGTCTGGAGCTTGGACACGACCGGGTGGAACTCGTAACGGTCGTAATGGCCGAGCACTTCGGTTTGCAGCGATTGCGCCAGCGCCACGGCGTAACGGTCGATTTCGAGCCACTGGTCCGCCGGCATGGCGTGCTTCGTGTGATCGTAGTCGGCCAGATTGGCGAGCAGGAAGCGCAGCGTATTGCGGATGCGGCGGTAGCTCTCGACCACGCGCTTGAGGATTTCGTCCGAGATCGACAACTCGCCCGAGTAATCGGTCGACGCCACCCACAGGCGAATGATTTCGGCGCCCAGCTTGCCCGCGACTTCCTGCGGCACGATCGTGTTGCCGATCGACTTCGACATCTTGCGACCCTGACCGTCGACGGTGAAGCCGTGGGTGAGCAGCGCCTTGTAGGGCGGGCGGCCGTCGAGCATCGATGCGGTCAGCAGCGACGAGTGGAACCAGCCGCGGTGCTGGTCGGAGCCCTCCAGATACAGATCCGCCGGGAAGCCGAGTTCGTGCGCGTGCGAGCCGCGCAGCACGTGCCAATGGGTGGTGCCCGAGTCGAACCACACGTCGAGCGTGTCACGGTTCTTCACGTAATCCTTGGCTTCGTCGCCGAGCAGTTCGACCGGGTCGAGCGTCTGCCAGGCTTCGATGCCTTCGAGTTCCACACGCTTGGCCACGGCTTCGAGCAGTTCCGGCGTACGCGGGTGCAGGGCACCGGTTTCCTTGTGAACGAAGAACGCCATCGGCACGCCCCATTGGCGCTGGCGCGAGAGCGTCCAGTCCGGGCGGTGCGCGATCATGTTGTGCAGGCGTTGCTTGCCCCAGGACGGGAAGAACTCCGTGGCTTCGATACCGGCGAGCGCGATCTCGCGCAGCGTCTGGCCGTTGCCCGGCGCACCATCGACCGGCTTCACGTCCATGCCGGCGAACCACTGGTTCGTCGCGCGATAGATGATCGGCGACTTGTGGCGCCAGCAGTGCATGTAGCTGTGCGTGTACTTGAACGAGTGGAACAGCGAGCCCGCCTCGCGCAGCGCTTCGACGATCTGCGGGTTGGCGTCCCAGATCGACTGACCGCCGAACAGCGGCAGGCTGTCCTGATAACGGCCGTCGCCCAGCACCGGCATGCGAATTTCCGAATCCGGCATGTCGTGCGCCTTGCACGACACGAAGTCTTCCACGCCATAGGCCGGGGCCGAGTGGACGATACCGGTACCGGTATCGGTGGTCACGTAGTCGCCGAGGTAGACGGGCGACGTGCGGTCGTATCCCCCGTTGGCGGCGGCCACCGTCGCGAGCGGGTGACGGAAGCGGATCAGCGAGAGCGCTTCGCCCTTGGTGCGCGCGATGATGTCGCCGTGCAGGCCGTACGTCTTCAGGCACTCGTCGACGCGATCGGTCGCGAGGATCAGCAGGCCGCGTTCGGTCGAGACGAGGGCGTACTCGACTTCCGGATGCACGTTGAGCGCCTGGTTCGACGGAATCGTCCACGGCGTGGTCGTCCAGATGACGATGTAGCCGTCTTCGCGCGGCAGTGCCGACAGGCCAAAGGCCTTGGCCACCTTTTCCGGCTCGGCGAATGCGAAACCCACGTCGATCGCCAGATCGGTCTTGTCCTTGTACTCGACTTCCGCTTCGGCCAGTGCCGAGCCGCAGTCGAAGCACCAGTTCACCGGCTTCAGGCCTCGATACACATAGCCGTTCTCCAGAATCTTCGCCAGCGCACGAAGCTCGTCGGCTTCGTTCGAGAAGTTCATGGTCTTGTACGGATTGTCCCAGTCGCCGAGCACACCCAGTCGCTCGAAGTCCGCCTTCTGGCGCTCGATCTGGACAGCGGCGTATGCGCGCGCCTTTTCCTGCACTTCGCGCACCGGCAGGTGCTTGCCGAACTGCTTTTCGATCTGGATTTCGATGGGCATGCCGTGGCAGTCCCAGCCCGGCACGTAAGCGGCGTCGAAGCCTGCGAGGCTGCGCGCCTTGACGATCATGTCCTTGAGGATCTTGTTGACCGCGTGACCGATATGGATGTCGCCGTTCGCATACGGCGGGCCGTCATGCAGAATGAATTTCGGGCGGCCCTTGCTGGCCTTGCGGATCTTGTCGTAGATCTTCTTTTCCTGCCATTGCTTGACCCACAGCGGTTCGCGCTTGGGCAGGTCGCCGCGCATCGGGAACGGCGTGTCCAGCAGGTTGACGGGATATTTGCTCGGGGCTTTCTTTTCGCTCATGGTGCAACGCTTCGAATTTTGAATGTCGGTGTGGGGCGCTCGCGCCGGTGACGTCGACTTGGGCCTTGGTGCCTGACGCACCTGACGTGTTCTGAGGCCGGCAAAGCGACGCCCGGGCAGGTGCCAGAGGCGGCGGACCGCGCGCGAGGCGCTTGGCGCCGACGCTCGCGGGCGAAGATCAACTAATTCGGTCGGTAGCCGAGGTGGCGAAGTCGCGTCGTGCGCTCGGGCCGTTGGCGTCGAGCGCGTGGGCGAAATACGCGCGGGCCTCGCGCGTGTCCTGCGCGATGGCGGCTTCGAGCTCTGCCAGCCCGTCGAATTTCGCTTCGTCACGCAGCTTCTGCAAAAATTCCACGCGCACCAGCTTGCCGTAGCAATCGCCAACGAAGTCGAGCAGATGCACTTCCAGGAGCACGCGGCCGGAATCGTCCACGGTCGGGCGCAGGCCGAGGCTTGCCACGGCCGGCAGCGGTTTGTCCGCCAGACCATGCACCTGCACCACGAAAATGCCCGTCAGGGCGGGGTGCTTGTGGGCAATGCGCAGGTTGAGCGTCGGGAAGCCGAGCTTGCGGCCGAGCTTCATGCCATGCACGACGTGGCCGGTAATGGCGTACGGACGACCGAGCAGCGCATGGGCGCGCTCGAAGTTGCCCTCGGCAAGCGCGCTGCGCACTTCCGAGCTGGAAATGCGCACGCCGTCGTGCGCGATCGTCGGCATCTGTTCGACCACGAAGTCGAAGCGACGCCCGGCGTCACGCAGATATTCGATGTCGCCCGCGCGCTTGGCGCCGAAGCGGAAGTCGTCGCCCACGAGCAGCCAGCGGGTGTGCAGGCCGTCGACGATGATGTTGCGCACGAAATCCTCGGGCGACTGACCGGCGAAGTGGGCGTTGAAGTGCTCCACCACCAGACGGTCGACGCCGTGCGCACGCAGCGCCTCGAACTTGTCGCGCAGGTTGGAGATGCGCGCGGGGGCCCGATCGGGGGTGAAATATTCGCGGGGATGCGGCTCGAACGTCATCACGCATACCGGCAAGCCGCGCGCAGCCGCCGCCGCGCGCACGCGCGCGAGCAGTGCCTGGTGGCCCAGGTGCACGCCGTCGAAATTGCCGATCGTCAGCACGCAGGGCGCTTTGCTTTGCGCGTTGGGTAGACCCCGGAAGACTCGCACGATAAGGAAGCGTCAGAACAGGACGTTGATATTGAGTGAACCGCGCGGCGTGGCGGGCAGGACCCGGCGGCCTGTGCGGCGGGCGGAACCGGCCGGCGCAGGACGGCCGATCCGACATTGCGGCGCCGCAGAACGTTGAATTATAAACGCTTCGGGGCCATCGCGGCGCGCATCGCGCTGTCTGGTGCGCCGCGCCAATGATAAAATCCGGCGATGAAGAACATTGTCATCCTGATTTCCGGGCGAGGCAGCAACATGCAAGCCATCGTCCGGGCCTGTACCGCAGAAGGCTGGCCGGCCCGCGTGGCCGCCGTTGTCGCCAATCGTCCCGAGGCCGAAGGCCTGGCGTTCGCCCAGGAAAACGGCATTCCCACCGCCGTCGTTCCCAGCCGGGGCAAGACCCGGGAAGTCTTCGACGCCGAACTCGCCGCCGAGATCGATCGCCATGCGCCGGATCTCGTCGTGCTCGCGGGGTTCATGCGCATTCTCACGCCGGCATTCACCGAGCGCTACGCCGGTCGGCTCATCAATATTCATCCGTCGCTCCTGCCCGCCTTCCCGGGCCTGCAAACGCATGCCCGTGCGCTGGAAGCCGGCTGCAAGATCGTTGGTGCGACGGTGCATTTCGTGACCGCCGAGCTCGATCACGGCCCCTATGTCGTGCAAACGGCCATTCCCGTGCTGGCGGGCGACACGCCCGAGACACTGGCCGAGCGTATTCTGCCGCTCGAACACATCATCTATCCGCGTGCCGTACGCTGGTTCGTCGAAGACCGACTGGTCGTGGCCGACGGCCGCGTGACGGTCACCGCGCGTGCCGACGGCACTTCCGATTCGCAAGATTCGCAATGGCTTTTTGGTGAGGACGCATGAGCACCCGCCCGACCCAGCGCCGCGATGGCGCCCATCAATCCGGTAACCGCTCCGGTGGCCGTTCTTCCGACACCCGTCACGGCGCCAAGGGCGGTAACGACCGTCATTACGTTCGCCCCGATCGCTACGACCGTTCGCGCAACGATCGCCGTCAGGACGCGCCGACCGTCGTGGGCGGCGTCGGCATGCGCGGCGAGCGTCTGCCGCCCGCCCTGTTCGAACATACGCAGCGGCTGCTCGGCAGCGTGCTGACGTTTACCGGTCCGGCCGACACGCTGGTGAGCACGTACTTCCGTGCCAACGACAAACTGGGGCACCGTGAGCGCGGCGTGCTCGCCGAGACGGTGTTCGCCATCCTGCGTCGCAAGCTCGAATTCGGCCAGCATGCCGTGAGCGGCACGGGGTCGCAGGAGCGCCGTCTGGCGTTGCTCGGTCTGGCGTTCACGCGCGGTATCGCCTCGGTCGAACTGGTGGCGACGCCTGACGAGGCCGCCTGGCTCGAACACGTCGGTCAGATCGATCCGGCAAGCCTTTCGCCGCGAGTGCGCACTAACTTGCCGGAGTGGTTGTACGACCGACTGGCCAGGCGTTTCGACGCGAGCGAGCTCGAATCTCTGGCCGCGGCACTGAACCAGCCCGCGCCGCTGGACTGTCGCGTCAACCTCATCAAGGCCACGCGCGACGACGTGCTTGCCAAGCTGCGCGAAGACGGTTTTTCGGCCGAGCCCACGCCGCTGGCCCCCAACGGCATTCGCCTGTCGGGCAAGCCGGCACTGCAAAAGCACCCGCTGTTCATGTCCGGCGCCATCGAAGTGCAGGACGAAGGCAGCCAGTTGCTGTGCCAACTGGTCGCGCCGCGCCGGGGCGAGATGATCGTCGATTTCTGTGCGGGCGCGGGCGGCAAGACCCTCGCCATCGGTGCGCAGATGCGCTCGACCGGCCGACTCTATGCTTTCGACGTGTCGGAAAAGCGGCTCGCGAAGCTCAAGCCGCGTCTGGCGCGCAGTGGCCTGTCCAACGTCTATCCGGTGATGATCGATAGCGAGAACGACAGCAAGATCAAGCGTCTGGCGGGCAAGATCGACCGTGTGCTGGTCGACGCGCCGTGCAGCGGCCTCGGTACACTGCGTCGCAACCCGGATCTGAAGTGGCGCCAGTCGCCGCAATCCGTCGAGGAACTAACGCAGAAGCAGGCGTCGATTCTCGCGAGCGCGGCGCGCCTGGTGAAGCCGGGCGGCCGTCTCGTGTACGCCACGTGCAGCTTGTTGACGGAGGAGAACAGCGCGATTGCCGAGGCATTCGCCGCCGCGCATCCCGACTTCGTCCTGCTGCCGGCGAACGAACTTCTGGCGTCGCAGAAAATCGGCCTTGACACGGGCAAGTATCTCGAATTGCTGCCGCATCGCAACGCAACGGATGGTTTTTTTGCCGCCGTGTTCGAGCGTCGTCCGGCGGCCAAGGCCTGAGCGCCGGGGATGTGCCGCGTCACCTGATATCGGCAAACGACAAGAAAAGAGAGAAGAAGGGATATGGCGATGCAGGAAAGTCCGACTTTTGCGAGGCTGGTGCGGGATGTCGTTCGCGACTTCGGCGATCCGCAAATCGTCTGGCAGGTCGTCGCGCTCGTGGGCGCGCTCGCGCTCGCCTGGGTGCTGCGCCGGTGGATGACCGGCCGGCTCGATCGCCATTTCGAGCGCGTTGCGCCGGCGCGTCGGGCGGGGTCGTCGAGCCTGCGTCGCTCATTCTTTCCGATGTTCGGCTGGATGTGCGTCGCGCTCACGCGCGTGGTACTGCAACAGTACACGCACGTCTCGCTGCTGATGCTCGCGGAAGTGCCGCTGTTCGGCACGGCGCTCATCTATCTGGCGTTCTACTTCGCACGTCGGCTGTTTGCCTCATCGCCGCACGCCTCAGGGTTGCTCAAGGTCTTCGAGCGTGTCTTCACGACGCTGGCGTGGTTCTCCATGCTGGCCTACGTGCTCGGCGTTCACGACGACATCCTCAAGTGGCTCGCCAGCGTGAAGTTCGCCGTCGGCACGAGTCATCTGACGCTGCTCTCGATTCTGTCGGGCCTGCTCTGGGTCGGCGTGACGCTGGTGCTCGCGATGTGGGTCGGTTCGCTGATCGAAGACCGGATCATGCGAACGACCACGCTCGACGGCAACCTGAAGGTCGTGCTCTCGCGCCTGGTCAAGGGGCTGCTGACGCTGATCGCCGTGCTGGCCACGCTGTCGTTCGTCGGCATCGACATCACGGTGCTCGGTGTGTTCGGCGGGGCGCTCGGCGTGGGCTTGGGGTTCGGCTTGCAGAAAATCGCGTCCAACCTCGTGTCGGGCTTCATCATCCTGCTCGATCGCTCCGTGCGGATCGGCGACCTGATTACCGTGTCGACGTATCACGGCACCGTCTCGCAAATCAACACGCGGTATTCGGTCGTGCGCGGCCTGGATGGCGTCGAAGCGCTGGTCCCCAATGAGCAACTGGTGACGAACGTCGTTCAGAACCACTCCTTCACGGAGACGCGCGGGCGCGCCAAGGTCAACGTGCAGGTGGCGTACAGCGCGGACGTCGAACTGGCGATGTCGTTGATGCTCAAGGCGGCGGAAGGCATTCCCCGCGTGCTTGCGGACCCGGCCCCCTCGGCGTTGCTGCTGAATTTCGGTGCAGATGGGATGGATCTGGAAATGGGCTTCTGGGTGCAGGACCCCGCTCAGGGCAGCGGCGCGATCCGTTCGACCATCAATTTGCGGATTTGGCGCACATTTCGCGAGCACGGTATTGAAATTCCGTATGCCCAGCGCGAAATACGTATCCTGAACGACTGGGCGGATGGCATTCCTGCACAAGCGCCCCAATCGATCCAACATCCTGATTTATTGGAAGAATCTCCTGATTTGACGTCAAAAACGGCGTCTGCGCAGGCGAATGACGCCGAAAAGAAGGCCGGATAGACGTTTTTACCTAAGCGACGGGTTGACCTGCGACAAAATGCGTGGCTGCAAGGCTACACACGGGCACCGGTGGGTCGGGTAAAATGCGTCCCAAACCAAAAAAACCAGACGTTCACTGGCACGTTTTCCGCCCATATCGCCCCGGCATCCGCAACTTGCCGACCTCCAGCGAATCCAAGCGTCAAGCGAGCGCAAGAACGAGACTTGAACGAGACCTGACGCGACGGCCAACGAAGGCCGCTTCGGCCCGACAAGACAAGACACGGCGCTTGATGCTTTGCCGTGATGGCTACCGTATTGATTAGTTTGGAGTGATATTTTGCTGGACAGTCTCCTTGGATTTCTCTCGACCGGCCTGCTCGACTGGAGCGGCTGGAAGATCTTTTTCTTCACGCTGGCCGTCACCCATGTGACGATCGCCGCCGTGACGATTTATTTGCACCGTTGCCAGGCGCACCGAGCGCTCGACGTGCATCCGATCGTCGCCCATTTCTTCCGTCTCTGGCTGTGGATGACCACGGGCATGATCACGAGCGAATGGGCTGCCATCCACCGCAAGCACCACGCCAAGTGCGAAACGCCGGAAGACCCGCATAGCCCGCAAACGCGCGGCCTGTGGAAGGTGCTGGCCGAGGGCGCCGAACTCTATCGCGCCGAAGCCAAAAACGAAGAAACCCTGCGCAAGTTCAGCCACGGCACGCCGAACGACTGGATCGAGAACAACGTCTACAAGCGTTTCCCGATTCTCGGCATCAGCATGATGATGATCATCGACATCGCGCTGTTCGGCGCCATCGGCCTGACGGTGTGGGCAGTGCAGATGGTGTGGATTCCGTTCTGGGCAGCCGGTGTCGTCAACGGCCTGGGCCACTACTGGGGCTACCGTAACTTCAACTGTGCCGACGCTTCGACGAACCTGCTGCCGTGGGGCATCATCATCGGCGGTGAAGAACTGCACAACAACCATCACACGTACGCCACGTCGGCCAAGCTGTCGAACAAGTGGTACGAGTTCGACATCGGCTGGCTGTATATCCGTACGCTGTCGTTCGTGGGCCTGGCGAAGGTGAAGAAGATCGCCCCGACGCCGAAGCTCTCGAAGGTGAAGGCCGCATGTGACGACGATACGTTGCAGGCCGTGCTCTCGAATCGTTACGAAGTGATGGCGCGTTACGCGAAGACCTTCAAGCGCGCTTACGGCGAAGAGCTGGCTCGCTTCAAGGAAAAGCGTCAGCATGGCGAATATCAGCTGTTCCGCGGTGCGCGCAAGTGGCTGCATCATGACGAAGCATCGCTGCAAGAGCCGCAGAAGCAGCAACTGGGCGAGATTTTCGCGCACAGCAGCGCCGTGAAGACGTACTACGAACTGCGCAGCGAACTGGCAGGCATCTGGGAACGCTCGAACGCTTCGCGCGAGCAATTGCTCAGCCAACTGCAGAACTGGTGTCATCGTGCCGAACAGAGCGGCATTCACGCATTGCAGGAATTTGCGACGCGTCTGCGCCGCTACGCGTGAACGGAGTCAGCCAGAAATCTGTTTTTGACGCATAATCGAAACCCCGCCACGGCGGGGTTTTGTCATTCCCGGCCTATCCCACGGGCCACGCGAAAATGAATGCCTCACTCAAATCCGTAGAATTCGAGCGCCCCGCACCGAGCGGCGCCACGTGTGTTGCCCAAGCCTGGGCACGCGTCCCGGATGCGCCGTCGCAGGAGCAGCGCGCGGCGCTCAAGGCGAAGATCAAGCGTTTGCTCGTCGAGCAGAACGCCGTGCTCGTCGCCCACTACTATGTCGATTCCGATTTGCAGGACCTCGCCGAGGAGACCGGCGGCTGCGTGGCCGACTCGCTGGAAATGGCGCGATTCGGCCGGAATCACGCCGCGAAGACGCTGGTCGTTGCCGGCGTGCGCTTCATGGGCGAGACATCGAAGATTCTTAGTCCGGAAAAGCGCATCCTTATGCCCGATCTCGACGCGACCTGCTCGCTCGATCTGGGCTGTCCTGCCGATGAGTTTGCCGCGTTCTGTAACGCGCATCCGGATCGTACGGTCGTTGTCTATGCGAACACGAGTGCTGCCGTGAAGGCCCGTGCGGACTGGATGGTCACGTCGTCCATCGGACTTGAGATCGTGGCGCACCTGCACGCGCAGGGCAAAAAGATTCTGTGGGCGCCGGACCGCCATCTGGGCAGCTACGTTCAGAAGCAGACCGGGGCGGACATGTTGCTGTGGCAGGGCGCCTGCCTCGTGCACGACGAGTTTAAGGGCACGGAGCTCGAACTGCTGCGCCGCGAATATCCGAACGCCAAGGTTCTGGTGCATCCGGAGTCGCCGGCGGCGGTCGTTGAACTGGCCGACGTCGTGGGTTCCACGTCGCAGATGATTGCGGCGGCACAGACCATGGACGCGACGGAATTCATCGTGGCCACCGATAACGGCATTCTGCACAAGATGCGCGCCGCAGCACCGGGCAAGCGTTTTATCGAGGCCCCGACGGCCGGCAACAGTGCAACGTGCAAGAGTTGCGCGCATTGCCCGTGGATGGCGATGAACAGCCTGCAGAATCTGGCTGACGTGCTGGAGTCCGGCGCCAACGAGATTCATGTCGATCCGGAAATCGGCCGCCGCGCCCATACCTGTATCGACCGTATGTTGACGTTCGCTGAAGCGCGCAAGCAAAACGTGCGTGCCAGCGGTGACTTTGCGCGCGACGGCGCGCTGTTTGCCGGTGTAGGTCCCGCATAATGACGCAATCGACATTGTTGAGTACCGACGACGCCCTCTCTTCGGAGTTCGCGACGTTCGGCGAGCCGCTAGAGGCCGCGCTTACGCGCAATGTGCGTGACGCACTGGCGGAAGATATCGGGAGCGGCGACCTCACGGGGCTGCTTGTGCCGTCGGACGAAATGGCCCACGCCCGCGTCATTGTGCGAGAGTCGGCGGTGCTGTGTGGCGTGCGCTGGTTCGAGCGCTGCATGCAAGGTGTGGATGCGTCGGTGCGTGTGCAGTGGCATTACCGCGAGGGCGAACGCATGACGCCCGGCGCTGCCGTCTGCGATATTCACGGCCCCGCGCGAGCGTTGCTCACGGGCGAGCGCACGTCGATGAACTTCCTCCAGTTGCTTTCGGGCGTTGCTACCGCAGTGCGCCGCTACGCGGATATCGTGGAAGGGACGAAGGCGCGCGTGCTCGATACGCGAAAGACCTTGCCGGGGCTGCGTTTGGCGCAAAAGTTCGCGGTGCGCGTGGGCGGCGGGGCGAATCAGCGTCTTGCGCTCTACGACGGCATTCTCATCAAGGAAAATCACATCGCGGCAGCAGGTGGTATTCGTCAGGTGTTGGCCAACGCGGATCGTCTTGCCGATGGGGCGCCTGTGCAGATCGAAGTGGAGTCGCTCGAAGAACTCGACACCGCGCTCGAATGCGGTGCAACGTCGATTCTGCTCGATAACTTCTCGCTGGAAATGATGCGTGAAGCTGCGCGCGTGGCGGATGGGCGTGCCGTGCTGGAGGCATCCGGTGGCATCAATCTCGAAACGCTGCGCGCGATTGCGGAGACGGGCGTCGACCGGATTTCCGTGGGCGGGCTGACCAAGGATGTGCGCGCGACGGACTTCTCGATGCGCATACTGGAAACGGTGGGATAAACGTCACTGGCTGCGCTGCCGCGCGGGGCAGACGTGAAAAGGCCGCAGGGGGCAATGAACTGCCCCCTGCGGCCTTTTGCTTTCTGCGATTCCATGGCTGCTGCGCCTTCTGCACCTTCCACGCCTTCCACGCCTTCTGTACCTTACCCCGCCCTTGCTGATCGAGCGAGGCGTGACGCGCTATGTGAGCAACGGAATTCCTGGTTTCGCAGCGTACGATCGGCCATCGCAGCGCTTTCTCAGCGACGGCGTTGCGTCACTCTGGGCGACAGCACTGTCGGCAGCGCTTTAGGTAATGTGTCCGGAAAGTCGCGCGAAAAATGCAGGCCACGGCTCTCGCGTCGCGATAGCGCGCTATCGACGATCAGCGATGCAACGTCCACCAGATTACGCAGTTCCAGCAGGTCGCGGCTCACACGGAAGTTCGCGTAGTACTCGGCGATCTCTTCGCGCAGCAGGGCAATGCGATGCTGCGCCCGCTCGAGTCGCTTGGTCGTGCGCACGATCCCGACGTAGTTCCACATCATGCGGCGCAACTCATCCCAGTTGTGGGCGACGACAACTTCTTCGTCGGCATCGGAGACGCGACTCTCGTCCCAGGCAGGCACGTCGGTAACGTTCGGATGCATCGATTCGCCGCGCTGAATGTCTTCCGCTGCGGCTTTTCCGAGCACGATGCACTCCAGCAGCGAATTGCTCGCCAGACGATTGGCACCATGCAATCCGGTATAGGTCGCTTCGCCGACAGCGTACAGTCCTGGCAGATCCGTGCGGCCATGCATGTCCGTGACGATGCCGCCGCACGTATAGTGCGCTGCGGGGACGACCGGGATCGGTTGCTTCATGATGTCGATGCCGAGTTCAGCGCAGCGCGCGAGAATCGTCGGGAAATGCTCGCGCAGAAACTCGGGGCTTTGATGGCTGATATCGAGGTAGACACAGTCGAGGCCATGTTTCTTCATCTCGAAATCGATCGCACGTGCGACGATGTCGCGAGGAGCCAACTCTGCCCGGGGATCGTGTTGCAGCATGAAGCGCGTGCCGTCCGGCAATACCAGTCGTCCGCCTTCGCCGCGAACCGCCTCCGAGATCAGGAATGACTTGGCGTACGGATGGTAAAGGCACGTCGGATGGAACTGGATGAATTCCATGTTCGCAATCCGGCATCCGGCGCGCCAGGCCATGGCAATACCGTCGCCTGTCGCGGTGTCGGGGTTCGTCGTATAGAGATAGACCTTGCCCGCGCCACCGGTCGCAAGCACCGTGTGGCGCGCGGTCACCGCGTGCACTTCGCCCGTGCTCAGATGCTGTACGTAGAGTCCTTGGCAATGACGTCCCGCAGTCGGCGCGGCGTCGGCACGGTCCGACGTGATCAGATCGACGGCAAAGTGATTTTCTAAAAGGGTGATGTTCGGATGCTGACGCACACGTTCGGTGAGCGTGGTGATGACGGCGTGGCCTGTCGCGTCGGCTGCGTGAATGATGCGGCGATGGCTGTGACCGCCTTCGCGCGTCAGATGGAAACCCAGTTCGGCTTCGGCATCGCGCGTGAAGGGAACGCCTTGGTCGATGAGCCATTCGATGGCTTCGCGGCTATGTTCGACGATGAACCGTGTGGCCGCCTCGTCGCACAGGCCGGCGCCGGCGATGAGCGTATCTGCAACGTGTTCGTCGACACTGTCGGTGGAATCGAGGACTGCGGCAATGCCGCCTTGCGCCCAGTCGCTCGCGCCTTCCGGCATGGGGCGTTTGGCGACCAGCGCCACGCGGCAGGTATTGGCCAGATGCAGGGCGACGGATTGACCGGCAAGTCCGCTGCCGACGATGACGACATCGAAATTCATGGTACGCGTGGTGTCTGGGATCGACGCGCCGACAGGGCGTGACCCGCGTTATGGGAGATGAGCCAGTATAGCGAGTCAATACGCGCCTGACACATGACCCTATGCGCACATCGGGGAAATTGTGCCTCACATGACTACGCATAGCGTAGCGTGACGATTTTCGGGACGCCCAAACGAAAATACCCCGCCAGAGGCGGGGTATCGAACGCAGTAGCAAGCTACCGCGGTGAAACCTGTTGATCTTATTTGATCTTGGTTTCTTTGTAGGGCACGTGCTTACGAGCCACCGGATCGAACTTGCTGATTTCCATCTTTTCCGGATGGGTACGCTTGTTCTTGGTGGTCGTGTAGAAATGACCCGTGCCTGCGGTCGATTCCAGCTTGATCTTGTCGCGAGCGCCTTTTGCCATGATGAGCTCCTAAAACTTAGATGGCGTTACGCGAACGCAGGTCCGCGAGAACGGCATCGATACCGACCTTATCGATCAGGCGCAAGCCGGCGTTCGAAAGGCGCAGGCGCACAAAACGGTTTTCGCTCTCAACCCAGAACCGGCGATTTTGCAAGTTCGGGAGGAAACGGCGCTTGGTTTTGTTATTGGCGTGGGAAACGTTGTTGCCGACCATCGGCGCTTTCCCGGTCACTTGACATACGCGTGCCATGAAGCACTCCTAACCCAGAATTCTGTGTAAAAAAAGGTGAGTCGAAAAGACAGACCGCGATAATACCACAAAAATCCCAGACAAATCAATCGCTTTAGTCGATGTAGGACGTAAGTCCCTGGCGGAACACGTCTGTCGGAGATTCGGGGAAGGGACGGATCATAGCGTAAACGGCGCTCGAATGCGAACCGCTTGCCAAATTTGTGGGCAAGGTGTTGTTCGGCGTCACATTTTGCGTCGTCCACGTTGCCCACAAGCCCTTGCAACGTCCCAAAGTTACATGTGGCCGCCTTCGGCCAGGGAGTAGACGGTATCCCCGGCTACGATGAAATGGTCCAGCAGCCGAACTTCCATCAGGGCCAGTCCGTCGCCCAGTTGGCGCGTGAGCGCCAGGTCCGCCGCGCTGGGTGTCGGGATGCCGGAAGGGTGATTGTGCGCGACGATCACGGCGCCCGCGTGCACGTCGAGCGCTGCCCGGACGATTTCCCGTGGGTAGGCGCAGGTCTGCGTCAGCGTTCCCTCGAACATGATGCGCGTGCCGATGAGTCGGTGCGCAGCGTCCAGAAACAGGCAGACGAAACGCTCGCGCGACATGTCCTGCAACGTCAGGCGCAAATAGTCGCGCACGCGGGCCGGGGAATCGAGCATGCAGCCTGACTGCAACCCCTCGCGCAGCATGCGGCGCGCCACTTCGAGCGACGCCTGAAACTGAAGGGCCTTGACCTGTCCCAGACCGGGGAGTTGTCGCAGCGTCTCGAACGGTGTGGCCAACAGGCGGGCCAGCGAGCCGCTGCGAGTGAGCAACTCGCGACCGAGGTCGACGGCGTTGCGCCCGTGCGAGCCGGTTCTTAGCAAAATGGCGAGCAACTCGGCGTCCGACAGGGCGCCCGGGCCGTGGGCAAGCATCTTTTCGCGGGGGCGCTCGGCCGGCGGCCAGTGAGCGATGGACATGACGACTCCGGAGGCGGACACGGTCGCGCGCATGATCACGGGTGTCACCAGAAACTAATACAGGGAACAGCCGTCGACGGAAAAATTCGGGGCTGCGATGATGGGGAGCCGGACGCGCAACGCGTCGTCGCTTACAATAATAGCTTGACCTTGCTGTGAGACCCCCATGAGTTCTGTTGCAACCCCCGTGGTTCAAGACAATTCCTATCTGACGCTCCACTACCGGATCGGCGCGCCCGACGGCGCGGATATTGTCAACACTTTCGAAGGCACACCCGCGACGCTGCAACTGGGCGGTGGCCAGATGGCGCCGACGCTGGAGCAGGCAATGCTGGGAATGGCCGTGGGGGAGCGTCGCCGGATCGAGCTGGCGCCGGAGCAGGCGTTCGGCCCGCGCAATCCGGAGTTGCTGCAACGCGTGTCGATGAAGACGCTGCAGGAGAACAGCAACTTCGGCGAAGAATATAGCGTTGGCGATCTGGTCGAGTTCAACGCGCCGAGCGGTGGCCGTTATGCGGGTATCCTGCGCGAACTGGGCGACGGCTGGGCATTGTTCGACTTCAACCATCCGTTGGCGGGCCAGCCGATCGTGTTCGAAGTCCAGATTATCGGCATTCTGTAGGAATCGAAATGAGCGCCACCCAAGACGTAGCACCGATGCTGTCGGATGCAGAAATCCTGTTGGCTCAGCCGCGCGGCTTTTGCGCGGGTGTCGACCGCGCGATCGAGATCGTCGAGCGCGCCCTGGCAATGTACGGTGCACCGATTTACGTGCGTCACGAAATCGTGCACAACGTGTATGTCGTCGAAAATCTGCGCAAGAAGGGCGCGATTTTCATTGAGGAGTTGTCGGACGTTCCGTCGGGCAACACGCTGATCTTCAGCGCCCACGGTGTGTCGCAAGCCGTGCGTGCGGAAGCCGAATCGCGCGGACTGCGCATTTTCGACGCCACCTGCCCGCTCGTGACGAAGGTTCACGTCGAGGTCGCCAAAATGCGTGGACAGGGGCTCGAGATCATCATGATCGGCCACAAGGGCCACCCGGAAGTCGAAGGCACGATGGGCCAGTCGGGCGAGGGCATGTTCCTCGTGGAGACGATCGAAGACGTGCTCGCGTTGCAAGTTGCCGATGAAAGCAAGCTTGCCTATGTGACGCAAACGACGCTTTCCGTCGACGACGCCGCCGAAGTCATCAACGCGCTCAAGAAGCGCTTCCCGGAAATCACCGAGCCGAAGAAGCAGGACATCTGCTACGCCACGCAGAACCGCCAGGACGCCGTGAAATTCATGGCGCCGCAGTGCGACGTGGTGGTGGTGGTCGGCAGCCCCAACAGTTCCAATTCGAATCGTTTGCGCGAAGTTGCCGAAAAGATGGGCGTGCCCGCCTATATGGTGGACTCCCCCGATCAGCTCAAACCGGAGTGGTTCGACGGCAAGCGCCGCATCGGCGTGACGGCCGGGGCGTCGGCACCCGAAGTGCTGGCGCAGTCGATCGTGTCGCGTTTGCGTGAGCTGGGCGTCAATCAGGTCAAGGTGCTCGATGGCGTGGAGGAGAACATCGCGTTCCCGCTGCCGAAGGGCCTCGCACAGGTCGCGGCAGGCTGAGTTCTGCCGCGCGCGCCATTCATTAGTCGTACACGGCCGGCGGGAACCCCGCATGGCCGACAAACCGGGTGCCGTCATGGACGTGCCCGGTTTTTTTTCGTCCGCTGTTTCCCGCACTGCCGCGCCCGCGGCACCCCGCCGCCCTGGCATCGAAGTCGACAGCGCGTGAACCCTGCTTGCGCGCCCCCACGTGCAGCATCGTCGCCCGATCCCCCGCAGACCATACCGCCCGGCGTCGTGAAAAGGGTTGCGGTGTTTTCGCATTCGCCGTTTCCATTTTGCAAAATTTCCGCGCGCCACGCTTATGTGGTTTTAACGTCTTGTCAGCCAAAACCGAATCGCGGTAATCGTAATTCAACGAATATGGAATTGGCAAAAGTAAACGGCGTCTGGTTTTCCGGAATCTAATTATTTATATACCTGTTTAATTAGAAAGAACCTTCCAAATTCAATGGGCATGCTAATTGCTTATTAGATTTCTACAGCATCCGGGCCCACAAATGGTGCACCGGTTGCACCACGAAGCCGCCCGTTGAGCAGCGTGCGGGTGCGTAAAACCATTCACAATTTCGGGGTTGCGCTTTTGAAAAAATAGGGTTGCACAAGTCGGTATAAAACCTTAGTCCTCCATTATGGAAAACCCTGTGGCTGCGGGCGTCGCAGCCGCAAAGAATGGAGTTACAATGCGCGCGTTTCGCATACGAAACATCGATTTGGCGTTATTGGCGTTATTTAATCGCCGACAATCAGGAGATAATCACATGCAACTCAAGTTCGCGAAGGTACTGCCCGTAGTTGCCGCAGTGACGCTGTTGGCAGCATGCGGCCAGAAAGAAGAAAAGCAGGCCGCTTCGGGTGCGGCTTCTGCACCTGCCGCGACGACTGCCGCCAGCGGGGGCGGCGATGCGGTTGTCATTAAGATTGGTCACGTTGCACCGTTGACGGGCCAAATTGCTCACTTGGGCAAAGATAACGAAAATGGTGCACGCCTCGCCATCGAAGAAGCCAACAAAGCCGGTCTGACCATCGACGGCAAGCCGGTCAAGCTGGAACTGGTTGCAGAAGACGATGCTGCCGACCCGAAGACCGCAACGCAGGTTGCCCAGAAGCTTGTCGACGAGAAGGTCGTCGCCGTGGTGGGGCACTTGAATTCGGGGACGACCATTCCGGCATCGAAGATCTACAGCGATGCGGGCATCGTGCAGATCTCGCCGTCGGCAACCAACCCGGCGTACACCCAGCAGGGCTTCAAGACGACCTATCGCGTGGTGGCGACGGACGCCCAGCAGGGCCCGGCACTTGCCAACTATGCGACCAAGTCGCTCAACGCCAAATCGGTCGCCATCGTCGATGACGCCACCGCCTACGGCAAGGGTCTTGCCGATGAGTTCGAGAAGACCGCCAAGGCCAACGGCCTGAAGGTGCTCTCGCACGACGCGACCAACGACAAGGCCACGGACTTCCGCGCCATTCTGACCAAGATCAAGGGTGAGAAGCCGGACATCATCATGTACGGCGGTATGGATGCCACCGGCGGCCCGTTCGCCAAGCAGTCGAAGGAACTGGGCATCGGCGCCAAGGTGCTGGCCGGCGACGGCGTGTGTACCGACAAGGTGGCCGAACTCGCTGGCGACGCCATCGACAACATCGTCTGCTCGGAAGCGGGTATGGCGTTGTCGAAGATGGAAGGCGGCGGCGACTTCTCGAAGCGTTACGAAGCCCGTTACAACCAGCCGATTCAGATCTACGCCCCGTTCACGTATGACGCCGTCAACGTGATCGTCGACGCCATGAAGCGCGCCAACTCGGCCGATCCGGCCAAGATCCTGGCCGCCATGCCGGCGACGGACTACAAGGGTGTGATCGGTCACATCGCGTTCGACAGCAAGGGCGACATGAAGGAGCCGGTGATTACGCTCTACAACTACAAGGACAAGAAGAAGAGCGTGCTCGACGTGGTGAAGATGTAACTCCCGGGCGCTCGCGCCATGAAACGGCACCGCAGCCTACCCGTTCGGTGCCGTATCAATATCTGCGGAAAGACGCCGTGCCTGCATGACGGGCACGGCCCTCCTCCTGACACAGGATTACGCCTCATAACCCGCAGTTCTCTCGACCCCCTCGCGCGCCTATCTGGCTAGCGTGTCGAGAGCCCGTTTCCGGGACAAGGAGTTTGCTTCATGGATATTTTTATCCAACAAATCTTGAACGGCCTCGTGCTTGGTAGCGTCTACGCGATCATTGCATTGGGCTATACGATGGTCTACGGCATTCTGGGCATCATCAACTTTGCCCACGCCGACGTGATGATGATCGGCGCGATGGTCGCGCTGTCCACCATCAACCTGCTCTTGAAGATCGCGCCGGACATGAACCCGGCGCTCATGCTGGCCATTGCCACGCTCGTGTGTATGCCCGTGTGTGCCATTGCCAACTTCGTGATCGAGCGTGTGGCCTACCGGCCGTTGCGCAACGCGCCGCGACTCGCGCCGCTGATCACCGCCATCGGCGTGTCGCTGCTGCTGCAGACGATCGCCATGCTGATCTGGTCGCGCAACCCCCTCTCGTTCCCGCAACTGCTGCCCACCGACGCGATGAACATCATCCCGCCGCGCGGCGATCATCCGGGTGCGGTCACCAACGGCACGGGCATCGTGATCGTGGTCGTCGCGTTCCTCGTGATGTTCGGCCTCACGCAGCTCGTCAACCGCACCAAGCTGGGGCGCGCGATGCGTGCCACGGCGGAAAACCGAAACGTCGCCGGTCTCATGGGCGTGAACCCGAACTTCGTGATCTCCGCGACGTTCGCGCTCGGCGGCGGCCTGGCCGCACTGGCCGGCGTCATGATGGCCTCGAACTACGGTAACGCGCACTTCTACATGGGCTTCATCCCCGGCATGAAGGCGTTCACCGCCGCCGTGCTCGGCGGGATCGGCAACCTTCAGGGGGCCATGGTCGGCGGCGTGCTGCTCGGCCTGATCGAAGCATTGGGCGCGGGCTACATCGGCGATCTGACCGGTGGCGTGTTCGGGAGTAACTATCAGGACGTCTTTGCGTTCGTCGTGCTGATTGTGGTGCTGGTGTTCCGTCCGAGCGGTCTGCTCGGCGAGCGCGTGGCAGATCGTGCTTAAGACGGGAGGATCGACATCATGAATCAACCCGTGCCAACCGCCAACGGCGCCACGCAAATTTCCGCGGCGGCCGCAACCCGCAAGGCTTATCGCGGCCTCGCATTCTTCCTGATCGCAGCGATCATCGCGCCGGTGCTCGTGGGCTACGCCGGCGGCAACTACTGGGTGCGCGTGCTGGACTTCGCGCTGCTCTACATCATGCTCGCGCTGGGGCTGAACATCGTGGTGGGCTTCGCCGGCCTGCTCGATTTGGGCTACATCGCGTTCTATGCCGTGGGCGCGTACGTCACTGCGTTCCTGAGTTCGCCTCACCTCACGTCGCAATTCGAGTGGATCGCGCATCTGTTCCCCGCCGGGCTGCATGTGCCTGTGTGGTTCACGATTCCGATCGGCGCTGCCGTGGCGGCCGTCTTCGGTATCCTGCTCGGGGCACCGACGCTGCGTCTGCGCGGCGACTATCTGGCCATCGTGACGCTGGGCTTCGGCGAGATCATCCGCATCTTCATGAACAACCTGGACCGGCCGGTCAACATCACGAACGGCCCGAAGGGGATCACCGGCATCCAGCCCGCCTCGTTGTTCGGCTTCGATTTCTCGAAGGCGCACGAGTTCTTCGGGTTCAAGGTCAGCTCGGTGTACATGTACTACTA
>NZ_CABPSQ010000002.1 GCF_902459775.1 Pandoraea captiosa | reverse complement strand
GCCGTGGCGCTTGCCGCCGTGAACGTGTTCGGGGGCTTCCTCGTCACCCAGCGCATGCTCGAGATGTTCAAGAAAAAGGACAAGGCCCCTGCAAAGGCGGCCAACGATGAAACGGCAGCAAAGGGAGCGCACTGACATGAGTATGAATCTTGTGACGCTGTTGTATCTGGTCGCGTCGATCTGCTTCATTCAGGCGCTCAAGGGGCTTTCCAATCCGAAGATGGCGCGACGTGGCAACGCGTTCGGCATGATCGGCATGGCCATTGCCGCCGTCACGACGATTGCCCTGATTTACGAGTTGCGTCGTCTGATGGGCGGCAACTACTCGGGGCTCGCGCTGATCCTCGCAGGTCTCGTGGTCGGGGGCGGCATCGGCGCCTTCGTCGCGCGCAAGGTCGAAATGACGAAGATGCCGGAGCTGGTCGCGGCGATGCACTCGCTGATCGGTCTGGCGGCGGTGTGTATCGCGGTCGCGGCCGTGGCAGAGCCTGCCGCATTCGGTATCGTGCCCGCAGGCGAAACCTTCCTGCCGCCGGGTAACCGCATCGAGCTGTTCATCGGCACGTTCGTCGGCGCGATTACGTTCTCCGGGTCGGTCATCGCATTCGGCAAACTCTCGGGCAAGTACAAGTTCCGTCTGTTCCAGGGCGCGCCGGTGCAGTTCACCGGACAGCACACGATCAACCTGCTGCTCGCCATCGCGATGCTCGGCTTTGGCGTCATCTTCTTCCTGTCGCAAAGCTGGCTGCCGTTCATTTTGATGACGGCCATTGCCTTCGTGCTCGGCGTGCTCATCATCATCCCGATCGGCGGCGCGGACATGCCGGTCGTGGTCTCGATGCTGAACTCGTACTCGGGCTGGGCCGCCGCAGGCATCGGCTTCTCGCTGAACAACCCCATGCTGATCATCGCGGGTTCGCTCGTGGGCTCGTCGGGCGCGATTCTGTCGTACATCATGTGCAAGGCAATGAACCGCTCGTTCTTCAACGTGATCCTGGGCGGCTTCGGCGCAACGCCGGGGGCTGCGGCAGCCGGTGGCGCCCAACAGCAGCGCCCGGTCAAATCCGGCTCGCCCGATGACGCCGCGTTCCTCATGAGCAACGCCGAATCGCTGGTGATCGTGCCGGGTTACGGTCTGGCCGTGGCACGTGCACAGCACGCCCTCAAGGAGTTGACCGACAAGCTCATCGAGAAGGGGGTGAGCGTGCGTTATGCGATCCACCCGGTCGCAGGCCGCATGCCGGGTCACATGAACGTGTTGCTCGCGGAGGCCGAAGTGCCGTACGACCAGGTGCTGGAGATGGACGAGATCAACGGCGAATTCGGTCAGACGGACGTGGTGCTGGTACTGGGCGCCAACGACGTGGTGAACCCGGCCGCGAAAAATGACCCGGCGTCACCGATTGCAGGCATGCCGATTCTCGAGGCTTACAAGGCCAAGACGATCATCGTCAACAAGCGCTCCATGGCCGCGGGTTACGCCGGGCTGGATAACGAACTGTTCTACCTCGACAAGACCATGATGGTCTTTGGCGACGCGAAGAAGGTCGTCGAAGAGATGGTCAAGGCGGTCGACTGACCCTCGCCCCCGCCTGACGCATTCGCATCCACACCGCCCTGCGCGCCGACGCAAGGGCGGCGACCTCGCGGGGCCGCACGCCATCATCGGGTGCGGCCCCGCGCTACAATGCGCGCTCGGTGTTGGCACGACGACGTCGCCAACGGCCCAGTCAGGTTTCCCCAGTCAATCGAGTCCTGCATCATGACGCTAGGCATCGTCGCCGCGCTCCACGAAGAAATTGCCGATCTGCTCGCAGAAATGGCCCCCGGCGCTCACGTCGAGCACATCGGCATGCGTGACTACTACGTGGGCAAACTCCACGGCCACGATTGCGTCATCGTGCTCGCCCGTATCGGCAAGGTGGCGGCCGCGGCAACGACGACGGCGCTGATTCACCGTTTCGACGTGAGGGAACTCGTCTTCACCGGCGTTGCGGGCGGCCTGGCGCATGGCCTCGCAGTAGGCGACGTGGTGATTGCGGACACGCTCACACAACACGACATGGACGCCAGCCCGCTCTTCCCCCGTTACGAAATTCCGCTGCTCGGGCGTGCGTCGTTCAACGCCGAGTCCGCCCTGCGCGACGCCCTCGCGCAGGCCGCGCGCGACTGGCTCGCCGAAGAACTGCATGAACAGGTGAGCGCCGAATGGCGTGCGCAATGGCAGATGGCCGCGCCGCGCGTGCACGTCGGACAAATCGCGAGCGGCGACCGGTTCGTCTCCAGCGCCAATGAAGTGACGTTGCTGCGCGGCCATCTGCCACAAGCGCTTGCGGTCGAAATGGAAGGCGCGGCCGTCGCACAGGTATGTCACGAATACGGCATTCCGTTTGCCGTGATGCGTACGCTGTCGGACGCCGCCGACGATACGGCCCACGTCGATTTCCCCCGCTTTCTGCGTGAAGTGGCGAGCCACTATTCGCACGGCATTTTGCGCCGCTTCCTGAGGTCGCGCCCGGCACACCCACCGTCACACCCACCGTCACGCCCATGAAAAAAGACCGGCCAGTGGCCGGTCTTCTCATCGCCTGCACGACGCCGGGCGAGGCTTAAGCTTCGTCGCCGTCGTGCTTGCTCTGCGCGTCGCCCGGGCGCTTGCGCACGGAACCGGCAATCAGATCGAAACGGAACAGACGGCATTCCAGCGCGCCGTTGTACAGCGGCGTGCGGCGCGATTCGCGCAAGCGCATCTGCCCTGGCAGGCTCATGTCGGCCGTCAGCAGGAAAGCGCTCCAGCCGGTGAAACGTTGCTTGAGCGCGTCGCCGAACGCACGGAAGAATTCGGCATCGACGCCGTCCGGCTGATTGCGCTGGAAACCGCCGCGATTGCCCTGAACGTCGGGCGAATAGCCATCGTCGGCATCGCGCGGCGCACGGCGACCGCGCACCTCGATACGCTCGCCGTACGGCGGGTTCGCGACGATGATCCCCGGGCGATCCACCGGCGGCGACATATCGCGCGCATCCACCTGCTTGAGGCCGATGTCACCCACGCCGGCGCGCTCAAGATTGGCGCGCGACTTGACCAGCATGTCACCGGAGATGTCGCTGCCGAAAATCGTGTTGGGCACCCCGCGCACACGCGCATCGCGCTGGGCGTCGCTTGCCTGCACCTTCAGCGACTGCCATGCCGTGATGTCGTAGCCCTTGAGCTTTTCGAAGCCGAAACGACGTCCCGCCCCCGCCGGAATGCCAAGCGCGATCTGCGCGGCTTCCGCGAGGAACGTGCCGCTGCCGCACATCGGGTCGTACAGCACCATGTCCGCCGCCGTATCGGTGCGCCAGCCGGCCAGACGCAAAATGCCTGCGGCGAGGTTCTCGCGCAGCGGGGCCGCGCCCTTGTCCAGACGCCAGCCGCGCTTGAACAACGGCTCTCCCGAAGTATCGAGATAAATGGTGACGTCGGTTGCCGTGAGGAAAGCGAACACGCGCACGTCCGGCTGCATCGTGTCGATGTTCGGGCGCGCGCCGGTCTTCTCGCGCAGCCGGTCACACACGGCGTCCTTGATGCGCAACGTGACGAATTCGAGGCTGCGCACCGGCGCCTTGATGCCGGTGACGTCGACACGCAACGTCTGCTGATAGCCGAACCAGTCCTCCCAGCGCTGGCGCAGGGCGAACTCGTAAATGTCCTGCTCGGTGCGATAGCCCTGCTGCGCCACACGAAGCAGCACACGGCTGGCAATGCGCGAATGCAGGTTGGCCGCCATGCCGGCTGCCCACGGACCGGCGAAATGCACGCCGCCTGGCACCTGTTTGCCGACCGAGATCGGAGCGAGACGCCCCAATTCTGCGAGTTCGGCGGCAAGCGCCTCTTCCAGTCCGCGAGGACAGGGTGCGAAGAATTCGAAGGAAGCCATGATGATGCGTACGACCGGCGCGCGAAGCGCCGGCGCAGAAGAAGAAACCGCTATTGTACGCGTGCCGACCCGGCGGACGTGAGCGGCGCGCCGCCGGGGCAGGCGGCGAGTTTGTGCAGCAGGGTCTCGACGATGGCGTCGGGCGACTCGCGAATGTCGATGATGAGCGCGTCGCGCGGTTCTTCCAGCGTGTTGAACTGGCTTTGCAGCAACGCCGGATCGAAGAAATGCCCGGAGCGCGAGGCAAGACGCTCGCCGATCACCTCGGGCGCGCCCTTGAGATACACGAACACGACGTCGCCATCATGCTCGCCCAGCACATCGCGATAGCGCTCGCGCAAGGCCGAGCACGCGAACACGTGATGACGTCCCGCCACACGGCGCGCAACGATGGCCTCGCGAATCGCGGCAAGCCACGGTGCGCGGTCCTCGTCGTTGAGCGCCTCGCCGCGACGCATCTTCTCGATGTTCGCGGGGCTGTGAAACGAATCCGCGTCGGAAAACCCGCAGCCCAGCCGGTCGGCGAGCTTCTGCCCGACCGTGCTCTTGCCGCTGCCCGATACGCCCATTACCACGACGATCATGGCTCGTCTCCTTGTTCCGTGCCGACTCACGTCGGCGTGTTGCTCTTGCCGTGCGCCCTGCATCTCCGCCTCCCCGCCTCGCCTCGCCTCAAACCACCGTAGCCAGGCCAAGCGTGAGCAGCAACGCGACCACCGAAATGATCGTCTCGCAAACCGTCCAGGTCTTGAAGGTCTGCGGCACGGTCATGTTGAAGTATTCCTTGACCAGCCAGAAGCCGCCGTCGTTCACGTGCGACAAAATCAGCGAGCCCGCGCCCGTGGCCAGCACCATGAGCTCCGGCTTGACCGTCGAGCCGGCCGCCGCCGCAATCGGTGCGACGATGCCGCACGCCGTCGTCATGGCGACGGTTGCCGACCCCGTCGCGATCCGGATCAGCACCGCCACCAGCCAACCCAGCAGCAGCGGCGAGAGGTGAGCGTTGTTCGCCACGTCGACGATCGCCTTCGACACGCCGCTATCCATGAGGATACGCCCGAAACCGCCACCGGCGCCCACGACCAGCGTGATCGTGGCGATCGGTGCGAGACACTCGTTCGTGAACTTGAGAATCTGGTCGCGATTGAAACCGCGCTGCTTGCCGAACGTGAAGAAGCTCACGAGCGTGGCAATGAGCAACGCCATCACCGAGTTGCCGATCAGACGCAGGAAGTCGTTTGCGAACGTCTTCGGCGCGAAGAACAGATCGGCCCAGCTACCGATGAGCATCAGAATGACCGGCAGCAAGATCGTGAACAGCGTGATGCCGAAGCCCGGCAGCTTGTCCATCGGACGGTCCGCTTCGACGAATTGCGAGAGCAGCGGATTGTCCGGATTGGGCACCACGTGGCGCGCCATGAGCTTGGCGAACAGCGGACCGGCGATGGCCGCCGTCGGAATGCCGACGATCAGCGCGTACATGATCGTGTGCCCGATGTCGGCGTTATAAGCAGTGACCGCCAGCAGCGCCGCCGGGTGCGGCGGAATCAGGCCGTGCACGACCGACAGACCGGCGACCATCGGAATGCCCACGAGCACCATCGAGGTGCCGGTGCGCTTCGCGACGTTGAACGCGATCGGAATCAGCAGCACGAAGCCGACTTCGAAGAACACCGGCAGACCGACGATGAACGCGATCACGACCATGGCCCAGTGCACGTTCTTCTCACCGAAGAACCCGATGAGCGTGCGCGCGATACGCTCGGCGCCCCCGGACTCGGCCATCATCTTGCCGAGCATCGTGCCAAGCCCGACCACCAGTGCAATGTGCCCCAGCGTGTTGCCCACGCCCGTCTCGAATGCCTTGACGATACCGCCCATCGGCATGCCCACCGCCAGCCCGAGCACGAGCGAGACGACGATCAGCGTGATGAACGGATTCAGTTTGAAACGCGCGATCATCAGGATCAGCGCGATTACCGCGACAAGCGCGTACACCAGCAGCAAGTTGCCTTGCACCGCGACCATGGGGGGTCTCCTCGTTTGGCTAGATGGGCGGATGCCCGTTGGGCTTGCGCCCGTTTATTGGAATCCTGTTTTCGTTGATGCCGGCATTGCCTTGCCGTTGCGACGTGATACGTGATGCCTGAAGCGTGATGCCTGAAGCGTGTTAAGCGCGGTCCATTGCTACGGTCATTCGCCCGACGTGGGGCGCATAACCGATGCACTCAGGCGCGTGGCAGCGCGCTCGCCGCGCGGGCCAGACGCGTGATGCCGTCCCAGTCCTTCGCGTCGACCAGCGCCTTGGGGGTCAGCCACGAGCCGCCCACGCACACCACGTTCGGCTGCGCCAGGTACGACGGCGCCGACTCGGCGCTGATACCGCCCGTCGGACAGAAACGCATCTGGCGGAACGGCCCGTACAGCGCCTTGAGCATCGGCACGCCGCCGGACGGTTCAGCCGGGAAGAACTTCACGGTCTCGTAACCGTCGGCGAGCGCCGCGAGAATGTCCGAGGGTGTGACCACGCCCGGCAGCAGCGGCAGACCGGCAGCCTTGGCCGCCGCGCCCAGCGTCGGCGTATAGCCCGGCGACACGCCGAAGCGCGCGCCGGCCGCCACGGCCTGCGCCATCTCCTCCGGGCGCGTGAGCGTGCCCACGCCCACGATCAGTTCGTCGGACAGCCCCGCCACATGGCGGATGACGTCCATCGCCGCCGGCGTGCGCAGCGTGATTTCGAGGACTCGCACGCCGCCGGCGAGCAATGCGCGCGAGACCTGCTCGCCCTGCTCGACGTTATCGAACTGGAGCACCGGAACCACGGGGCCGGCACGAACGATGTCATTGATGTCCATTACGTTTTCCTTGAATGCAGTGACGGATGGCCGAAGGCAGATGGCGCGTCGTCACTCGGTACCGAAGAACACGGAAGCGCCCGCCTCCGCCGCGCCGACGGCCGCCCGCATATGGCCGAAGAGCAGGCGTCCGGTGTCCTCGCCCGAGTCCGGCACCGGCGCGATGTCGCGCTCGGCCCATACCTGCGGGGACACCTCGGCGTGCAGCATGCCGGCGTTCGCGTCGAGCACGATCAGATCGCCGTCGCGTACGCGGGCGAGCGGGCCACCGCCCGCCGCTTCGGGCGACACGTGGATCACGGCGGGCACCTTGCCCGACGCCCCGGACATCCGGCCATCCGTCACGAGTGCCACGGCGAATCCTTCGTCCTGCAAGACACCGAGCAGCGGGGTGAGGCGATGCAACTCGGGCATGCCGTTGGCGCGCGGCCCCTGGCCGCGCAATACCACGACCACGTCGCGACGCAGCTCGCCTGCGTCGAACGCGGCCTGGACCGCTTCCTGCGAAGTAAATACGCGTGCCGTTGCCGCCACGCGCCGATGTTCCGGCTTGACTGCCGACACCTTGATGACGCCGCGCCCCAGATTGCCATGCATGAGCCGCAATCCGCCGTCGGGGGCGAACGGCTCGGCGTGGCCGCGCAAGACGTCACGATCACCACTGTAGGCGCTACCGGCGCGCCACGCCAGCCCTTCGGGCGAGAGCCATGGCTCGGCGCGATAGCGGGACAGTCCCGGGCCGGCCACCGTCTTGACGTTGTCGTGCAGCAAGCCGGCGTCGAGCAGTTCGCCGATCAGAAAGCCCATGCCGCCCGCGGCGTGGAAATGGTTCACGTCCGCCTTGCCGTTCGGATACACGCGCGCCATGAGCGGCACGATGGCCGAGAGCGCATCGAAATCGTCCCAGTCGATAATGACGCCCGCCGCGCGGGCCATCGCCACCAGATGCAGCGTGTGGTTGGTCGAGCCGCCAGTGGCGAGCAGACCGACGATGCCGTTGACGACGGCGCGTTCGTCGACCACGTGACCGACCGGGGTGTAATCGGGCGTATCCGCGCCGATGGCAAGCACGCGCGCGAGCGACGCGTCGGTCAGAGCGTCGCGCAGCGGGGTGTGCGGATGCACGAAGGCCGCGCCGGGCAGGTGCAGGCCCATGATTTCCATGAGGAGCTGGTTACTGTTGGCGGTGCCGTAGAACGTGCACGTACCGGCACTGTGATACGCCTGCGACTCGGCTTCGAGCAGCGCGTCGCGGCCCACTTTACCGGTGGCGTACAACTGGCGGATCCGGGCTTTCTCGTCATTCGACAGACCGCTCGCCATCGGGCCGGCCGGCACGAAAATCGTCGGCAGATGGCCGAACTGCAACGCGCCGATCACGAGTCCCGGCACGATCTTGTCGCATACGCCGAGCATCAGCGCCGCGTCGAACATATTGTGCGCGAGCGCCACGGCCGTGCTCATCGCGATGATTTCGCGCGAGAACAGCGAGAGTTCCATGCCCGCATTGCCTTGCGTGACGCCATCGCACATGGCGGGCACGCCGCCCGCGACCTGCGCCGTGGCGCCGAGCTTGCGCGCGGCCTCGCGCAAACGCGCCGGATACTGCTCGTACGGCTGATGCGCCGAGAGCATGTCGTTGTAGGCGGTGACGATGCCAACGTTCGGACGACGCTGCTCGCGCAGCATCAGCTTGTCGTTCGCAGGCATGGCGGCGAAGCCGTGCGCGAGATTGGCGCAGGAGAGCGTGCCACGCTGCGGAAAACGACCGGCGCTCGCCGCGATGCGGGCCAGATACGCCGCGCGCGTGTCACGGCTGCGCGCGGCGATCCGCGCGGTAACGGCCAGTACGGTCGGATGCAGGGGCTTCGGTTGCTCAGACATCATGCTGAAATGTGCGCGCCGGAAACAGGATTGCAAGACACCCCGGGCGACGGCCACGAAGTGTGATTGGGGTGCGACCGGGATGCGATCCGGACACGATTGGGAGCGGAGTTTAGTAGAAATTCTACATCCCATCAATCGAAAGGCGTCGGCATTCGGGGTTTTACTGAGTTATTTCGGCTACTTACGTGAATTTCTGTCGTATAGAGAAACATCAATCCATAATGCGAAATGCCGTATTTTTGTAGTTTTTGTACATTTCTAACATCCTTCGGCGCGTGGCGGGCTTGTGCGCGGGCCACTGAGACAGGACATGCGGGTGCTATAGTGGGCGCCTGACAAGCCGGTTTGCCTCGTCCGTCACGCCCTGACCGCTCATGGGCATCGGAGCGTCACATCGGCCATACGGGGAACGACGCGTTGCGGGCATCGCAACGCGTCTGCTTTTGTTGGTGCCTGCCTGCCCATGCTTAACCGAATCGAAGCCACGCTGACCCAATTGCGCCCATCCGAGCGCAAGCTTGCGACCTATGTGCTGGACGCGCCGCGCGAAGTCGTCGATCTGTCGATGAACGAACTCGCCGAGCGCGCCAGCGTGAGCCAGCCGACGATTGCCCGCTTCTGCCAGGCGGTCGGATGCAGCGGTTATCGCGAATTCAAGATACGGCTGGCACAGGGCATTGCCCAGGGCGTGCCGTTCGTGCACCGCGACGTGCGCCCGGACGAACCCGTGCCCGGCATCGCCAGCAAGGTGCTCGACCGCACCATCGGCAGCCTCATGCAGGTGCGCAACAATCTCTCGCCCGACAGCATCGGGCAGGCCATCGAACTGCTTGCCGGGGCGCGTCGCATCGAGTTCTACGGCGCAGGGGCGTCGGGCATCGCCGCACAGGACATGCAGCACAAGTTCTTTCGGCTCGGCGTGCCCACCGTGGCCTACAACGATCCGCACGTCTACGGCATGTCCGCAGCGCTGCTGGGACCGGCAGACGTCGTCGTCGCCATCTCGAATACCGGGCGCACGCAGGACCTGCTCGAAGCCGCGATGCTCGCGCGCTCGGCCGGGGCAAGCGTGATTGCGATCACGCACAGCAATTCGCCGCTGGCGCGTCAGGCCACGGTGGCCTTGTTCGCCGATGTCGACGAAGACACCGACGTCTACTCGCCGCTCACGTCGCGCATCGCGCATCTGGCCATCGGCGACGTGCTCGCCGTCGGCATGGCGCTGCGGCTCGGCGACCGGCTGCCCTCGCAACTCGCACGTGCGAAGGAAGTCATCAATCGGCGGCGCACGTCCAACGATGCCAAGTGATGCCAAATGACGTGCTCAGACTTGACGTGATGCGATGTGATGTGACGTGATGTGACGTCAGCGCACGGATGAGGAACGAAAAAAGGGCGGCGTGCCGGATCGGCGCGTCGCCCTTTTGTCATCGCCGCGTTGCGTTCAACCTTGCGTTCGACGTTACGTCGAACGTGGCTCTATTTACGCGTTCACAACGTTTTGCAGCGGCTTGCCGGTGAGTGCGGCAATCAGATTGTCGGCCGCGCAAGCGGCCATTGCATGACGCGTTTCATGCGTGGCCGAACCGATGTGCGGCAGCGCCACCACTTGTTGCATCTTCAGCAACGGCGAGTCCACCGGAACCGGCTCACGCTCGAATACGTCGAGACCGGCAGCGCGCAAATGGCCCGACGCCAGCGCATCGATGAGCGCCGCCTCGTCGATCACCTTGCCACGCGCGGCGTTGATGAAGATGGCGCCGCGCTTCATTTGCGCGAATTCGGCCGCGCCGATCAGGCGTTCGGTCGCCGGCGACAGTGGCACGAGCGTGACGACGAAATCGGCCTGCGCGAGCAACTCGGGCAACGTGCGATATTGCGCGCCATACGCCTTTTCTGCGGCTTCATTGCGCGAGCGGTTGCTATACAGCACCTTCATGCCGAAGCCCAGCGCCGCGCGGCGCGCCACCGCACCGCCGATGCGGCCCATGCCGACGATGCCGAGCGTCTTGCCGTGCACGTCGGTGCCGAAATACGCCTCGCCAAGACTGGCCTTCCAGCCCCCGGCCTTCACGAGTTCGGCCAGTTCGACCACACGGCGTGCGCTCGAGAGCACCAGTGCGAAGACGGTATCCGCCGTGGTTTCCGTCAGTACGTCAGGCGTATTCATCAGTTTGATGCCGCGACGCGTGAGGTCCGGCACGTCGAACTGATCGTAGCCCACCGAGATCGTGGCCCAGGCGCGCAGGTTCGGCGCGCCGTCCAGCAACTCGGGCGTTACGTTCACTCCCACGCCGATGGCGCCCTGCGCACGACCGAGCGCCGCCGCGAACGCAGCGCGATTCGCGTCGTTCACGCCGTCGAATTCGGTGAGCGAAAAGTGCTCGGCCAACCGGGCCCGCACGTCTGGCGGTACACCTTTGTACAACACAACTTCCGGACGACTCATGCTGTTGACTCCTGGAGGGTTGCCGCTGCGCGATTGCACGTCAAGCCTGTGGCTGCGGCTGAAATGTTCTGTGCCGATCAATGCCGAGCAACGCCGATCAGCGCCGTGTCGGCGCCGGGTCAGCGTCGAACTTCGCCGCTTAGCCCGTCCTGCCGCTGGCCTCGGCAAAGGCGCGTTCGAGAAAATCGAGGCGGTCCTGTCCCCAATACGGCTCGCCCTCGAAGACGAACCACGGCGCGCCGTACACGCCGGCGCGCGCTGCGTCGTCGGTGTTCGCGTCGTAGGCCGCCTGCACACTGGCGCCGTTCGACGCGGCGAGCAACGACTTGCCGTCGAGCGACAGACTGTCGGCCACGGCTTGCAGCGTGGCGTCGTCGGCGATGTTGCGCTCGTCCACCCACAGCGCCTTCGAGACGGCGCCGATCAGGTCGAGCGCCTTGTCGGTACCGTGCGCAAGCTGGGTCGCGATGACCAGACGCGCCGCCGGATCGCCGGAGACCGGGAAGAACTTCGGTTCGAGATTGAGCGGCACGTTCAGGTACTTCGACCAGCGCGCCAGTTCCACCAGACGATACGCCTGACGCTGCGGCGCCCGCTTGGCAAGCGGCAGGCCGCCCGAACCGCTGAAGATGCGCCCGAGATCGATGGGCTTGAGCTGGATCTGCACGCCGTAGCGACGCGCCAGCGCGACGAAGCGCGCATGCCCCAGATACACATACGGCGACTGCGTCGCCAGAAAATACTCGCAGGTCAGACTCACGGCAGACTCCTCTAGCTATCGCGAATGGCGCTTGGGGTTAGCGCGCAAGGTCAGCGCTTCTTGAAGCGTGACGATGTGGCGGGTGCACCGCAAAACGACGAAGGCCCGACATGCGGGCCTTCGCTCAGGAATGCGCTCAGAACGGTTTGACCACCGCAAGGATGACCGCCCCGAGCAGCCCCAGCACGGGGATCTCGTTGAAGTAGCGGTACCACCGGTGCGAGCGGGTGTTGCGCCCGTTTTCGAACTTGCGCAGCAGACTCCCGCAGGCATGGTGGTACCCGATGAGCAGCACGACGATCAGCAACTTGGCGTGCAGCCAGCCACCGTGGCGACCGATACCGTAATACAGCCAGAGGATCAGTCCGAAAGCGAGGGCGGGAACGGCGAGAATCGTCATGAAACGATAGAGCTTGCGCGCCATGAGAAGCAGACGTTGCGTCGCCGCCGGATCGCTCTCCATCGCCAGGTTGACGAAAATGCGCGGCAGATAGAACAGGCCGGCAAACCATGAAGCGACGAAAACGATGTGAAGCGCTTTGATCCAGAGCATCGGAGACGGGCGGCCCGAGCGCAGGCCGTCGAATATTTTGAACAGCAAGCAATGTACAACAATCCGCTGTCTCGCGATGCGCAGTGCGTCGCCTGCCGGCGCGACGGGCCTGCGGCAAATCGACGCGACCCGGCGCGGGTGTGACAGAATACGGGCCATATTGGCTTCTTTGCCCGCATCGGCGCAGCACGCCGGTCATCGGCCCCCGCATGAGAATTCTTGGCATCGACCCCGGCCTGCGCGTCACCGGTTTTGGCGTACTCGAAAAGCACGGCAACCGTCTGCAGTATGTGACGAGCGGCGTCATCCGTACCGGCGACGGCACCCTGCCCGCCCGGTTGCGCATCATCTTCGAGAGCGTGGCGGAACTGGTGGACACTTACCGGCCCGATCAGGCCGCCATCGAAAAGGTGTTCGTCAACGTCAACCCGCAATCGACGCTGCTGCTCGGTCAGGCACGCGGTGCGGCGATCACGGCGCTGTCCGTGGGCGGACTGGAAGTCTTCGAATACACCCCGATGCAACTCAAACAGGCGGTGGTCGGCTACGGCCGCGCCCGCAAGGAGCAGGTGCAGGAGATGGTGACCCGTCTGCTCACCCTCACCGGCACGCCGGGCAAGGACGCCTCCGACGCGCTCGGTGTGGCCATCTGCCACGCGCACAGCGGCGAGACGTACGCCGCGCTCGCCGAGGTCTCCCCGGCGCTCGCGGCCAAGGGGCTGCGCGTCAAACGCGGACGTCTGGTGGGCTGAGGTCCCGCGCGCCCGGCGCCGGCGTTGCCGGGATCCGGCGTGGCGACGCTTTTTCCCGTGCCCTGGCCGCACCTGGCCCGGCAAGCGACGTCCGAAGCGCTACAATGCAGCCATGATCGAAACCGACAAACTCGCCGCCGAACGCATCATTGCGCCGACCCCGGCCTCGCCCAACGAAGAAGCTTTCGAGCGCGCCCTGCGCCCCAAGCTGCTCGACGAATACGTCGGCCAGCGCAAGGTGCGCGAACAGCTCGAAATCTTCATCGAGGCGGCCCGCAAGCGCTCGGAACCGCTCGACCACGTGTTGCTCTTCGGCCCGCCGGGTCTTGGCAAGACGACGCTCGCCCACATCATCGCCCGCGAAATGGGCGTGCATCTGCGCCAGACGTCCGGGCCGGTGCTGGAGCGTCCGGGCGATCTCGCAGCCCTGCTCACCAACCTTGAAGCCAACGACGTCCTGTTCATCGACGAAATCCACCGGCTCTCGCCGGTCGTCGAGGAAATTCTGTATCCGGCGCTCGAGGACTATCAGATCGACATCATGATCGGCGAAGGTCCGGCCGCGCGCAGCGTCAAGCTCGATCTCCAGCCGTTCACGCTCGTGGGGGCGACCACGCGCGCCGGCATGCTCACGAACCCGCTGCGCGATCGCTTCGGGATCGTGGCGCGCCTGGAGTTCTACACGGCCGAAGAGCTCGCGGGTATCGTACGTCGCTCGGCGGGCCTGCTCGGCGCGGTCATTGCCGACGACGGTGCGTTCGAGATCGCGCGTCGTGCACGCGGCACGCCGCGTATCGCCAACCGCCTGCTGCGCCGTGTGCGTGACTTCGCCGAAGTGAAGGCCGACGGCCGTATCACGGCCGCCGTGGCGGACGCCGCACTGTCGATGCTCGATGTCGACCCTGTCGGCTTCGACGTGATGGACCGCAAGCTGCTCGAAGCGGTACTGCACAAGTTCGATGGCGGCCCGGTCGGGGTCGATAACCTCGCTGCCGCCATTGGCGAAGAGCGCGATACGATCGAAGACGTGATCGAGCCGTACCTGATCCAGCAAGGGTTCCTGCAACGCACGCCGCGCGGGCGCGTCGCCACGTTGGCGGCCTACCGTCACTTTGGACTCGCTGCGCCGGGCAGCACGCCGGAGAGCGGTTCGCTCTGGTCGCCGGACGCAACGGGGCAATAGTCGCACCGCCCCCGCCTTCCCTTTCCCTCACGATTTCGCGCACCGTTGTGCGCTCCACATCCCCCGATATGGCTTCGCACGACGACCTCCCGACACCGCCTCCGGCAACGCCCCTGCGGCCCGCCGGCCCGGTCGTGGGGGTGTCGGGCCACCTGCGTCACGCCATCGCCATGCGCCTCGTGAGCCTCACCTCGGGCCCCGGCGCCCCGCGACTGAACTACGACACCCCTGACGGCGACCCCGGCCTGTTCGGGCCCGATGCCGCGTGCTGGCACGTGCATGGCGATTTCACCGCCATGATGATTGGCGGCGTGAGCGCTCTGCTGCTGCAATCGCTACATCCACTCGCCATGGCCGGTGTCTGGGATCACTCGACGTTCAGGCAGGACGTCATGGGCCGCCTGCGCCGCACCGCCACGTTCATCGGCGGCACGACGTTCGGCAACACGGCGGACGCGCAGGCGCTGCTCGAACGCGTGCGTCGCATCCATTTGCAGGTCAAAGGTACCGCGCCGGACGGACGCGCCTATGCCGCCTACGATCCGGCGCTGCTGACGTGGGTGCACGTGGCGGAAACGTCGAGTTTCCTGCGCAGCTATCTCGTCTACAAGGACCCGACGTTCTCGCGCGCCGATCAGGATCGTTACTACGCGGAAGTGGCACGCATTGCGATCGCGCTCGGCGCGCGTGACGTGCCCACGAGCGTCGCGCAGATCCAGGACTATCTCGAAGCGATGCGTCCCTGTCTGAGCGCGAGCGATCGCACGGCGGAAGTCGTGCGCGTGCTGCGCCATCTGCCCGCGCCGTTCGCCGGCGCTCGGGTGTTCAGTGGACTGTTGTTTCGCGCGGGCCTCGATCTGCTGCCCGACTGGGCGCAGACGATGCTCGGCTTCGAGGATCGCGCAACGATTCGTCGCCTGACAGTGCGCCCGGCCGTGCGCCACATGGCGCAGATCGCCCGCTGGTCGATGCGTAACAGCGTGGCGCATCGCGCACGACGTCGTGCGCTGGCGCCACCTGCGGTCGTGGTGACGGAACCGTCTCTGGAACGTTAGAAAGTTGCGCGACGGCGCAGGCCGGGCGCGGCCGCGAATGCGGCATAAAGGCGGCACAAGGCAGCACAAGGCAGCACAAGGCAGCACAAAGGCAGCATTCGCCACCCTCATCCGCGTGTTTACACAACGCGCGGATCGACGCGATCCCCCGCCGCCACGGCGACCGGTTTGTCGTTGCTCTCGTCGCGCACCGCATCATCCAGATGCGCGACATCGCCCCAGCTCAGCACATGCCAACGCTCACCATCGTGCGACAGACGGTTCACGCTCGCATTGAGCAACGGATACGCGCGCGGCTCGGTGAGCGCAAGCCCCGTGGCGAGTCGATAGCTGCAATCGAGCACACCGCCGTGCGCGACGAGCGCCACACGCTGCCCCGCGTAATCGCGAAGGACTTGCGCAATGAACTCGGTGACACGCGCATAGAAGGCGCGCATCGACTCGCCGCCCGGAATCACGAAGTCCGGATCGCGGGTCTGCCACTGCGCGTAATCTCGGGGAAATGCCGCCTGAATCTCGTCCGGCACATGTGTCTCGAACACGCCGTAGTGGCGCTCACGAAGACGCGCCGTGCGCACGAGCGGCAAGCCGCACGCCAGGGCGACAGGCGCCGCCGTCTGGACCGCACGCTGCAAGTCACTGGTCAAGACGTGATCGAACACGCTGCCCTGTGCAGCGACTTCACGCGCGATGCGCTCGCCCAGCAACACTGCCTGACGCTGCCCCTCGACCGATAGCGGAATATCGGTGTGCCCCTGAATCCGCTTGACGCGGTTCCAGTCGGTCTCGCCGTGACGAATCAGGGTCAGGGTGGTGGTCGTGCAAGTCATCGAAGTCGGTGCAATTACGTGAAAGGAGGACAGGAAGCCGAGCGTGAGCCGAGCGCGTGACGCGCGCGGGACCGGTGACCCGCCGGGCTCAGTCGGGCTCAGTCGGGTTCAGTCGGGTTCAGTGCGCCTTCGGATTGAGCGTGTAGGTGCCGGTCACGGTCGCGCTGCCCAGCACGTGGGGCTTGATTGCCGCGAGCACATCGTTACCGTCGAAGCGGCCGTCGAGCGGCACGCGTGCGACGTCGAGCGCATACACGGTGAAATGGTAGTGGTGGACGATCGAGTCGTTCCAGGGCGGGCACGGGCCGTCATAGCCGTAGTAGTCACCCTTCATGGACTCGTCGCCGGCGAACCACGCGGTGTAGTCGTTCACCCCGTGACGCATGCCATCGAGCGCATCCGGACCGAACTTGCCGCGCGGCGTGACGTGATTGCTGTGGCTCGCGGCCGGAATCTCGCTGGCCGATGCCGGCACGTCGACGAGCACCCAGTGGAAGAAATCGACGCGCGGCAGATCTGCCGGGACTTCACGACCCTCCTTGTTGACGTCGTCGCCCTGGCTGGGCACGTCGCTGTCGGTACAGATCACGACAAACGAGCGCGTGCCGGCGGGCACGTCGGACCAGGCGAGATGGGGATTCTTGTTCTGCGACAGCGCAACGTGCGACTGTGCGTCCGGTTTGCCGAAGGCGAACTGCGCATCGATCGGGGCGTTGTCGGCAAACGAGTCACTCCAGACTTTCATCAGATTCTCCCAAGCAGTGATTTCAGAACCTGAAGACGGTATCACACCGTTGCGAATCGCGTGCACTGCCCCCGGGACTTCAGGACGATTCCGAGCGATTTTCGAGATGGCAGGCCGGTACGCGCCCGGCATTTTCCGGTGCAACGAGTGCCTGAGAGACAGGAGAGAAGAGAAGAGGAGAGGTCAGCGAGACGATCAGGCAGCCTCGGGCCGCGTCTGCAACCAGAACGTCACCGGTCCGTCGTTGACGAGCGAAACCCGCATGTGCGCACCGAACTCGCCGGTTTCCACGATGGGATGGCGCGCCCGCGCTTGCGCGACGAAGTGATCGAACAACCGTTTGCCGTCGGCCGGACTGGCCGCGGGCGTAAAGCTTGGCCGCGTGCCGCTGTTGGTATCGGCGGCCAGCGTGAACTGCGAGACGAGCAGCAAACCGCCCGCCGTGCCGGTGCCGTCCGTTTTACCGTCGAGGCTCGACACACTGCGGTTCATCTTGCCCGCCTCATCCGAGAACACGCGGTAGGCGAGCAACTTCGCAAGGAGCTTGTCCGCGCTCGCCTCGGTGTCGCCGCGCTCGGCACACACCAGGGCAAGCAGGCCCGGCCCGATCGCGCCCACGATCCGGCCATCGACCGTAACCGCCGCTTCGAGCACACGCTGAATGAGCGCGATCATCGCCGTTCCTCTGACAACGCCGCCCGCTTACGCGAGCGTGACGCGGGCGAAACGGCGCTTGCCGACCTGCACGACGTAGGTGCCGGCGTCGATCTTCGCGCCCTTGTCCGACACCACTTCGCCGTCGATACGCACGCCGCCCTGTTCGATGTTGCGGTTGGCTTCCGACGTCGAGGGCACGAGACCCGCCTGCTTGAGTAGTTGAGCGATGCCCAACGGTGCGCCATCAAGGGAAACTTCCGGAATGTCGTCCGGCACGCCACCCTTCGCGCGGGCGTTGAAGTCTTCGAGCGCGCGCTCGGCGTCCGCCTGCGAGTGGAAGCGCGCCACGATCTCCTGACCGAGCAGCACCTTCACGTCGCGCGGATTGCGACCGCCTTCGACATCCTTGCGCAGTTGCGCGATCTCTTCGAGCGTGCGGAACGACAGCAGCTCGTAGTAACGCCACATCAGATCGTCGGAGATGCTCATCAGCTTGCCGAACATCTCGCTCGGCTTCTCGCTGATGCCGATGTAGTTGTTCTTGGACTTCGACATCTTCTCGACGCCGTCCAGCCCCTCGAGCAACGGCATCGTCAGAATGCACTGCGGCTCCTGCCCGTATTGCTTCTGCAATTCGCGACCGACCAGCAGATTGAACTTCTGGTCCGTGCCGCCGAGCTCCAGATCCGACTCCAGTGCCACGGAATCGTAGCCCTGCATGAGCGGATACAGGAATTCGTGAATGGCGATGGGCACGCCGCCCTGGAAACGCTTCGTGAAGTCCTCGCGCTCGAGCATGCGCGCCATGGTGTAGCGCGACGCGAGCTTGATCATGCCGTCGGCGCCCAGCTTCATGGACCATTCGCTGTTGTAGCGTATTTCGGTCTTTTCGCGATCGAGCACCAGCGCGGCCTGTTCGAAATAGGTCTTGGCGTTCGTCTCGATCTGCTCGCGCGTGAGCGGCGGGCGCGTGCTGTTGCGGCCCGACGGGTCGCCGATCAGCGAGGTGAAGTCGCCGATCAGGAAGATGACGGTATGCCCCAGATCCTGCAACTGGCGCATCTTGTTGAGCACCACCGTGTGACCGATGTGAATGTCGGGCGCGGTCGGATCGAGACCCAGTTTGATGCGCAGCGGCTTGCCGGTCGCCTCGCTGCGCGCCAGCTTTTGCAGGAACTCCTCTTCCACGAGCAGTTCGTCGCAACCGCGCTTGGCGATGGCCAGCGCAGCGCGCGCGGCATCGGTCACGGGGTACTTCTTATCCGAGGTGAGTGGGTGTTCACTTGTCATAACATCATTGTCCAGACTGGCTTGGGGGTTTCCCCTTATCCAGTCAGTAAAGGCAAAATCGAGGCTGAGGCAGCGGCGGGTCTGCTATAATCGCCGCTCAATTCTCGGCTCGGGCCGAAGCGACGCCGGGTTGCCCCGGAAATTCCGGCAGGCAATCTCGAAGCGTGTCGCTCCGCCCGGGCTTTTTCGTAAGTTGCGCAGAATTTTACGTGATGTGGCCAAAACTCCGTGATTTTTTTGCGCGTGAACTGCTGACCCTGATCGATCCCACGCAGCCGAAGCACCGTCGCAGAAAGGTGCAAATCGTGGCAACGGTCGGTTCGGCCCTGACGTTGGGAATGGTGACCGCTTTCGGCGTGGCACCGATGGTGCCGGATTCGGCACGCAACGGTGCGAGCGTGACGTTGCCGCTCACCTTCCCCGACCTGGCCCATCAGATCCAGCAGCTCGACGCGCAATCCCAGACCTTTATCCATCAAGTGGCGCTGCGGCGCGGCGAAACCCTCGGGGACATGCTTTCGCGCCTGTCGATCCAGGACCCCGCCGCCGAGAAGTTCATTCGCGAGAATGCCGTCGCCCGGCGTCTGATCGGCGTGCCCGCAGGGCAGGTCGTACAGGCGGAAACCGACGACGACGGCAAGCTCGTCACGCTCTCCACCGTGCTCTCGACCGGCAGCGCCGCCGCGCAGCAACTGGTGATCGAGCGCAACGACGACGGTCGTCTGCGCGCACGCATGGAGCAGTTGGCCAACGACACCGAATGGGCCATGCGCTCCGGTGCGATTGCCGACAACTTCTTCACGGCGATGGACGATGCGGGCGTGCCCGATGCTGTCGTCGCGCAGATGGTGAACATCTTCTCCGGCGTGATCAACTTCCAGCGCGACGTGCGCCGAGGCGATCGCTTCCGCCTCGTGTACGAAGTGGTCAAGCAGCAGGACCGCACGGTTCGCACCGGTCGCGTCCTCGCCATCGAATTCATCAATCAGGGCAAGACGCATCAGGCCATCTGGTACGCCGATCCCCAGGGCTCGCCCGAGGGCGCGTACTACGGGTTCGACGGACGCAACCTGAAGCAGGCTTTCCTGCGCACGCCTGTCGAGTTCTCCCGGATTTCGTCAGCCTTCGGCGGGCGCGAGCATCCGTTCGCGCACAAGTGGAAGAAGCACGAAGGCGTGGATCTGGCAGCGCCTGTCGGCACACGCGTATTCGCGGCGGGCGACGGCGTGGTCCGGTTCGTCGGCACGCAGAACGGTTACGGCAATCTGGTCGAAATCGAGCATGCGGGCAACTATCAAACGCGCTACGCCCATCTTTCCGGCTTCGGTCAGGGGATGAAACCCGGCACGCGTGTGACGCAGGGCCAGGTCATTGGCTTCGTGGGTCAGACGGGCTGGGCCACCGGCCCGCACCTTCACTACGAACTGCGCCTGAACGGCGTGCCGCGCAACCCGTTCGCCACGGACGTGGCGGCCGTCGCACCGCTCTCGGGCAATCGGCTGAAGCTGTTCGACATGTACGCCGAGAACCTGCTCAAACGCATCGATCTGATGCGCACGGTGCAAGTCGCCGAACGCGATTAAGGTATGCTGGAGTCCGCACTGCGCGGGGAACGTGTCGCGTACATCACGTACAAGCGAAACACGTTGACCCCGCGCGGTGCGCGATTTTCGCCTCCGGCTTCCCGTACGATCGCGCTGCGCCCATGACCGACACCCACCCCACTGCGTCCACTGCGCCCACTGAGGTGACGACCGCCTCTGCTCACTACATCGGCCTGATGTCCGGCACCAGTCTGGACGGCGTCGATGGCGTCCTTGTGGCCTCGTCCGATGGCCGCGTGCTTGCCGAAGCCTACCTGCCTTTCCCGAACGAGTTGCGCGAGACGCTGATGGTGCTTCAGGCGCCGTCGGACAACGAATTGCATCGCGAAGCGCTGGCAGCGAACGCACTGGCGCGTGTTTATGCCCAATGCGTTGCGCAGTTGCTCGCGGCAGCGGGCCTGCGCGCGTCCGAGGTGATCGCCATCGGCGCCCATGGCCAGACGATCCGCCACCGTCCCGGCGAATTCGACGGGGTCGGTTACACGCGGCAACTCAACGCGCCCGCGCTTCTCGCCGAGCTGACCGGCATCGACGTCGTCGCCGATATTCGCAGTCGCGATGTGGCGGCCGGCGGGCAAGGTGCGCCACTCGTGCCTGCCTACCATCAGGCCGTGTTCTCGGCGGCTGACGAGACGCGCGTGGTGTGCAATCTCGGCGGCATCAGCAACATCACGATCCTGCCTGCGGCCGCAGTGGGCCTGCCGGTGTCCGGTTTCGACTGCGGGCCCGGCAATGCCCTGCTCGACGGCTGGGCCTCTCGCCATCTCGGCAAACCTTACGACGACGGCGGGGCCTGGGGCGCGGGGGGATGCGTCGATGACGCGTTGCTGGCCGCACTGCTCAGCGAACCCTATTTCAGCCGGACACCGCCCAAAAGCACCGGTCGCGACCTCTTCCACGCTGCGTGGCTCGACGCGCATCTCAGCGCTTTCCCAACGGTCGCGCCCGTCGACGTGCAAGCCACACTCGTGGCACTGACGGCACAGTGTGTGGCCAACGACGTCTTGCGTTACGCACCCGATTGCCGCGGCTTTTACGCCTGCGGTGGCGGCACGCGCAACGTCGCGCTCATGCAAGCCATCGCGGCACGTCTGCCCGGCGTGAAGGTGACGACGACCGACGCGCTGGGTGTGCCACCCCATCAGGTGGAGGCCCTTGCCTTCGCGTGGCTTGCCGAGCGGTGCGTGGCGCGTGCCCCGGGCAACCTCCCCTGCGTGACCGGCGCCAGAGGGCCGCGCATTCTGGGCGCCATCTACCCACATTAAGTCTCACCGTCAGGCCCTGACGGTCCCACTTTTGCATCGGGACGACACCCAGCCATGGGTCTCGTCCCGACGTGACCGGAACACCTCGGAGGTTTCCCCAAAAGCCGCCCGATTTCGGCGCTCGCCTTCCCTTGCGTGCCACTCTTGAGACGTCGACGCCGCGCGCTGTGGCGTATCCCCGGAACCTTTCCAAGTGGACAAACATCATGGGCAAAGACGATTCTCATCTATTTGAACTACTAAGGGACGGCTATCCGTCGAAAACCAAATTCGAGATTTGCCGCGTCGGCAACGACGCCCTTAGCGGCAAAGGTGAAAGCGAAGGCGAAAGCGAAGGCAGAGGTGTGCGAACGCGAGTGGCTTTTCGACGGGCGGAACTGGTCAGCCAAATCACAGGCGTGCTGACCAGCGAACGCAAGCTGCACACCTTGCAGGTGAGCGAGGCATCTCATCTTTACGACCCGCATTTCTCCGGCATGCTGTTGCACTCGTGCTCGCCGTCCACGGTGCTCGACATGAAACATCTCAAGCTCTTCGCGTTGCGCGACATCGAAGCGGGCGAGTTTCTGACGATCGACTATGCCTCGACTGAAGAGGTGCTGGCGCGGCAATTCAAGTGCCAATGTGGCGCCCCCGGTTGCCGAAAGTGGATTACGGGATTCAGAGAGCTGCCCAATGAAGAAGGCATGGCGTACCTGATGCACACTCGCGCCGAAACGCGAGCTTAGGCAGCGAAGCCGTCGGGGACGTCGAATGTTCCGGAAAGAAACCATCGCCCTCATCGGCGACCGCGGCATCTGCGATGAGAAAGACGTCGCACCCGCCATTCACTACAGCGCCGTGTTCGCCGCATCGGGCGAACAGGACTTCTTCGAGATGTCGACCCGGGCCCGGCACCCGCAGAATTACACACGCTATGGCAATCCGGTTCACGAGCGAGTCAAGGCGCTCGTGGCAGCCCTCGAGGGCACGGAGACCGCACTCGTGACCGGCTCCGGCATGGGCGCGATGTGCACGACGCTGCTTGCGTTGCTCAGGGCGGGCGACCACGTCATCGCCCAGCGGCGGCATTACATGAGCACGGCCAATCTGCTGGACGGCCTGCTCAGACGATTGGGTGTCGAGTCAACACTCGTCGACCAGACCGATCCCCTGGCTTTCGTCCGGGCGATTCGTCGAAATACGAAACTCATCGTGCTCGAATCCCCTGCCAACCCGCTACTCGAATTGACGGATATGGCGCCCGTGGCGGCCATGGCGTCAGCGCATCATGTGCTCACCGTCGCCGACAACACCTTTGCATCGCCGGTGAATCAGCAGCCTCACGCAATGGGCGTCGACATCGTGATTCATAGCGCCACCAAGTATCTGGGCGGCCATCACGATCTGACCGGAGGGGTGATCTGCACCTGTCACGCGCTCGCGGACCGCATCTGGCATACCCACGTGACACTTGGATCGGTGCTGTCTCCCATGGATGCGTGGCTGCTTTTGCGTGGCATCCGCACCTTTCCCGTGCGGATGGAGCGGGTCAATCGGAATGCGCTGGCCCTCGCCCGCTTTCTTTCCCGGCATCCGAACGTCAGCAGTGTCGGGTATCCCGGGCTGCGTTCTCACCCGCAATTCGATCTGGCCTGTCGACAGATGCGTGGATTCGGAGGGGTGCTGACCTTCCGCCTGAGAACCGGGCCCGCTGCCGCCAGACGTCTGGTCGACAACCTGCGGATTTCGCAGGTCGCGGGGAGCCTTGGCGGCGTCAATTCGCTCGCGATACACGTGGCGACGATGTGGGGCGGCACCCGAACGTCACCGTGCGGCACAGACGATATTCCGGACGACATGGTCCGCTACGCCGTCGGCATCGAACACGTAGACGATCTCAAAGCCGACCTGTCGCAGGCACTGGAGGCGGCCGGATAGCCGGTGAGAGCGCTATTGACTCACTAATTTAGCGCGCCGGAGCGTGAGCCCGTATGTTATCCGACGCTTCCATCGCAGGCGTCGCAGGCACAAAAAAACCCCTCGACGAGGGGTTTTTCCGTATCGCTTGCCACCGAGGCGACGGCATTGCGCCGCGGCCTCGGTCGACGGTCGATGCTCGGATCAGACCGAGAACGACGAACCGCAGCCACACGTGGTGGTAGCGTTCGGGTTCTTGATCACGAACTGCGCGCCGTTGATATCTTCCTTGTAGTCGATCTCGGCACCAACGAGGTACTGATAGCTCATCGAGTCGATCAGCAGCGACACGCCGTTCTTGTCGAGCACAGTATCGTCTTCGTTGACGTCTTCATCGAACGTGAAACCATACTGGAAGCCCGAGCAACCACCACCCTGCACGAATACGCGCAGTTTCAGGTCGGGATTGCCTTCTTCGTCGATCAATTGCTTGACCTTGTCTGCCGCGCTGTCGGTAAAGACCAGAAATGCGGGCATTTCCGTGACGGCGTCCTCAAGCAGTGCGCTCATCGTAAATCTCCATAAATCGGTTTGGTGTCATTCTAGCCCTATTCCCAAAATCGTGCCGATGGCCGAAAAATCAAGGGCTTAGTGACGATAAATACCGTTACGGCAGTACGGGAATATGGGTCAGCCCCATGTTCTCCGGCAGGCCGAACATCAGATTCATACATTGCACGCCCTGGCCCGATGCGCCCTTGACCAGATTGTCTTCGACCACGAGGATCACCAGCGTGTCTTCATTGTTCGGGCGATGGACCGCCATGCGCACGTAGTTCGACGCACGCACCCAACGCGTTTCCGGCATCGAACCGGCCGGCAGGACGTCCACGAACGGCTCACCGGCATAGTACGTTTCGAACAGCGCCTGAAAATCGGTATCGCGCGCTTCGGGCAGAATCGTTGCGTACAGCGTCGAATGGATCCCACGAATCGTCGGCAGCAGGTGGGGCACGAACGTCAGGCCCACGTCGTAGCCCGCAATCGCCTCGAGACCCTGCTTGATTTCCGGGTGGTGCCGATGGCCCTTCACGCCGTACGCCTTGAAGTTGTCGGCCGTCTCCGCCAGGATCAGCGACGTCTCGCCCTTGCGGCCGGCGCCGCTGGCACCGGACTTGGCATCCGCGATCAGGTGTTTCGGATCGACGAGCTTGCGCCCGCCCGCGAACAACGGTGCATAACCCAATTGCACGGACGTCGGGTAACAGCCCGGCAGGCCGATCACGCGCGCACTCTTGATCTTCTCCCGGTTGATTTCCGGCAGGCCGTAGACGGCTTCTTCGAGGATGTCCGGGCAGGCATGCGGCATGCCATACCACTTCTCGAACGTCGCGGTGTCCTTCAGACGGAAGTCGGCCGCCAGGTCGATCACACGCACCCCGGCAGCCAGCAGTTCGCGGGCCTGCGCCATTGCCACGCCGTGCGGCGTTGCGAAAAACACCACGTCGCAGTCGGTGAGACGAGCGTCGTCAGGCGTGCAAAACGCCAGGTCGACACGGCCTCGCAGGTTCGGATACATGTCGGCGACCGGCGTACCCGCTTCCTTGCGCGAGGTGATTGCCGTCAACTTCACTTCCGGATGCTGCGCCAGCAAGCGGAGCAGCTCCACACCGGTATAGCCGGTGCCGCCTACGATACCTACCTTGACCATGTCCTACCCCTTTCAATCGGAACCGCGATTCTATCAAGCTTCGGCGACACTTGTGGGACGGTGACGCACCCGGTGCAACCCGCGCCGCATCGCGTTCACAGCGTCCGAAAATGAAAAAAGGCCGCGCGAGGCGGCCTTTTTTGCATCCGCCGAAGCGGATACCCACAAGCACTCGTGGCGATTAACGCTTCGAGAATTGCTTGCGACGGCGGGCTTTGTGGAAGCCAACCTTCTTACGTTCGACTTCACGGGCATCGCGCGTGACGAAGCCAGCGTTCGACAGCGTCGGCTTGAGCGTCGCGTCGTAGTCGATCAGTGCGCGGGTGATACCGTGACGAACCGCACCAGCCTGACCCGTTTCACCGCCGCCCGAAACGTTGACCTTGATGTCGAACGTTTCGCCGTGGTTGGTCAGCTCGAGCGGCTGACGAACGATCATCAGCGACGTTTCACGAGCAAAGTACTCTTTGATCGGCTTGCCATTGACGACGATGTCGCCCTTGCCAGCCTTGATGAACACACGAGCAACAGCGCTCTTGCGACGGCCGGTGCCGTAATTCCAATCGTTTTTGAACATGGCGTGGCCCTTAGATCTCGAGCGACTTCGGTTGCTGCGCTTCGTGCGGATGATTACCGTCGGCGTACACCTTCAGCTTCTTGATCATCGCATAGCCCAGCGGACCCTTCGGCAGCATGCCCTTCACAGCCTTCTCGAGCGCGCGGCCCGGGAAACGCTCTTGCATCTTGCCAAACGTGGTTTCGTAGATACCGCCCGGGTAACCCGTGTGACGGTAGTACTTCTTGTCAGTTTGCTTTGCGCCCGTGACTTTCAGCTTGGCAGCATTGACGATGATGATGTAGTCACCAGTATCAACGTGCGGCGTGAATTCAGGTTTGTGCTTGCCGCGCAGACGGCGTGCCACTTCGCTGGCGACACGGCCGAGGACTTTGTCCGTCGCGTCAATCACAAACCATTCGCGCGTCACCTCTGCCGGCTTAGCGGAAAACGTCTTCATGATCGATCCAAATAAAATGCGTTTGCCCCATTAACACCAACTTCCTGCTTGTCTGCCGGCCGCGTCCTGGTAACTCGGGGTCACATGGCGCAGTCCTGTGCTTGCAGGCTCTCCCTGATGCTTTTTCCGTGGGCATTTCCGGAAAAGCCGTTGATTATACAGAAAAAACGCCCCACCGGTAAACGGCGTTTCCGGGAGCACAAAAAAAACCCGAACCTCAAGGGGTCCGGGTTAAATCCACCAAAGGAGGAGGGTGGAGGAGACACTTGCAGCGTTGCTGTAAAGCACAACAACCAATGACTGAAGTTTAGCAAACGAGATGGTGCAACGCAAGAAAATTTATAGTGCGAAATGCAACACCACATTATGAAATAACGAGATTGGACAGAAATTCCCATAAATTTCTTGATAATCAATATGTTACCTGGATTTATAGCAACTCGAAGTCACCTCAATCAGTGCCCAAAATCCAAATTTAGGGTTTATCCCCCTGAAAACCCGATCAAAAAAGCGCCAATATTGCGATGCAGCAACTCTGCCCGCAAATCGCGGATGTCCGGGTTCGCGGCGGCATCGTACGCAGGTTCGAGGAAGCCGCTACAATTTTTGCTTGAATGGGATATCGGGGTTTCAAAATATGGAATGCAAGGTTAGCTGGATGGGCCCGGGCGGCATGTCCTTCGTCGCACAGACGGGAAGCGGGCACATGGTCGCGATGGACGGAGCCCCGGAAGGCGGCGGCAACAACCTGGCGCCGCGTCCGATGGAAATGCTGCTGGTCGGTACTGGCGGCTGCACCGCTTACGACGTCGTGATGATTCTCAAGAAGAGCCGCGCAGACATCAAGGATTGCAGCGTGACGCTCAAGGCCGAGCGCGCCAGCGAAGACCCCAAGGTCTTCACGAAGATCCACTTCCACTTCACCGTCACGGGTCGCAATCTGAACCCGTCCGCCGTGGAGCGCGCCGTCAATCTGTCGCACGACAAGTACTGCTCGGCGTCGATCATGCTCGCCAAGACGGCCGAGCTCACGCACAGCGTCGAGATCGTCGAAGGCTAAATGCCTACCGCTTTGTCACGGCGGCGCAAAGACAAAAGGCTCCCGATGGGAGCCTTTTGCACTTTGTTGGGATGCAGAGCCGGCCGATAAGCCGGATTCTGTGAACGCGACTCGCGCCGCGCCTGACAACCATTCCTCTAGGCGACGCATCACTGCGCCGCTCAAGCTTCCTACCCGCAGGCTCCCGGGGGCCCCGTTGCCGGCACACGCACGAGGCGCATGCCGCTCACCTGCCTATTTGGAATTGCTCCGGGTGGAGGTTACCGTGCCGTGTGCGTTGCCGCACGCCGCGGTGCGCTCTTACCGCACCGTTTCACCCTTACCTGATCCCCCGGCTTGCGCCAGGGGCCATCGGCGGTCTGTTCTCTGTTGCCCTGTTCCGCGTCTCGCGACGGATGGCCGTTAGCCATCACCCTGCCCTGTGGAGTCCGGACTTTCCTCCCCCTCCCCGAAAGGAGGCGGCGATTGTCTGGCCGACTCTGCGGGCCGAAGTGTATCACGGCCCCCTGCCTCGCTGCCTAAGCGCCCTGCCGACCCTACCGCCCACTTACCGCCCGCTTACCGCGCATTTACCGCGCGTTTGCCGCGGACTTTTCCCTGCGCCCCGGCCGAAAGACCGATGCGTCCCGGTAAAAGGCGGGATCCTCATTCGCCGACCACCAGCCCGGAATACCCAGCACCGGCAGCGGGGCAAATTGACGCGTCGAGAGCGGCGCCGACATCAGCGGCGGTGCGATGCGTTCGTCGAGCCACCGACGCCGCTGCAGCGGCGGCGCGTCGAAATAGTCGTGCGGCACGTCGACGATCCAGGCGTGCGCCGTCACCGATTTGTAAGGCGAGACGAGCTTTTCCAGCAAGGCATGGCCGAATGCCTGGACTTCGCAGGCGCGCCCCCAATCGGCGCGTCGCGTGACGAAAAGCGTATGCCAGTCGAATGCCCGCAGGGCCTCCCCCAGCGACGGCTCGCTACAAGCGAAAAGGACGGCGTTCTCATCGAACAGGGTGGCCGCGTCGCGCGTGGCGCCACGGGTGGCCTGCACGCCGTCCGTCGCGATTGCCCCGGCCTGACGTGCGTTGAGCGCGGCCTTGGCGCGCGGGAACGTCAGCCAGATCAGCGCATTGAAGAAGTCATGGAGATTGCGGCGTGTCGGCACACCACCCGTTGCCGCGATGAACGCCTCGTAGGCCGTGGCAACGGGCAGGTTCTCCTGGGCGACGAAGCGCAGCGGTTGTCCCTGGCCAGTCGCCAATTGCGCGGCATCGGCCTGCGTCGACAGGGCGAGCCGCCAGTCGTCGCAGGCCAATGCCCTTTGCCCGTATGCCGCCACGGCCTCGAACCATGGCGCGCGCCAGTCGATGTCCGGCAAGCCGGTCGGCGCATCGATGACGCCCGTCCCCGCCCCCGGTGAACCGGGCGAACCGAGCGTTCGGGTGGACGCCATCAACGACATGGATGCATGAACCTCGCGGGACGCCAGGACTTCAGCGACGTCGTCGATCTCGCCCCACGGCAATACGCGATGCAACGTCAGTCCTTGAGCTTCCAGCCGATGACTTCGCCCGCGCGCAGCGGCACGACGGTGGCGTCGCCCATCGGCAGTTCGGCCGGCAATTCCCACTGTTCGCGAACCAGCGTGATCTTGTCGGCATTGCGCGGCAGTTCGTAGAAATCCGGTCCGTGGAAGCTCGCAAACGCTTCGAACTTGTCGAGCGCCCCCGCGTTGTCGAAGGCCTCGGCGTAAAGCTCCACCGCGTGCAGCGCGGTGTAGCAGCCGGCGCAACCACAGGCCGCTTCCTTCACGCCACGCGCGTGCGGGGCGCTGTCGGTGCCCAGGAAGAAGCGCGGGCTGCCCGAGGTGGCCGCCTTCACGAGCGCTTCACGATGCGTTTCACGCTTGAGGACCGGCAGGCAGTAGTAATGCGGGCGGATGCCGCCCGTAAAGATGGCGTTGCGGTTGTACAGCAGATGGTGCGGGGTGATCGTGGCGGCAATGGGGCCGGCGGCTTCGGCGACGTACTCGGCGGCGTCCTTCGTGGTGATGTGCTCGAACACGACCTTCAGCCCCGGGAAATCGCGACGCAGCGGCGACATCACCTTGTCGATGAACACCTTTTCGCGGTCGAAGATATCGATGTCGGCGCTCGTCACTTCCCCGTGCACGAGCAGCGGCATGCCCACTTCCTGCATTGCCTCGAGCGCACCGCGGCACTTGGCCAGATCGGTCACACCGGCGTCCGAGTTGGTGGTGGCGCCAGCCGGATAGAGCTTCACGCCGTGGACGAAGCCCGAGGCCTTCGCGCGACGGATTTCCTCTGCCGGCGTGTTGTCGGTGAGGTACAGCGTCATGAGCGGCTCGAACGTATTGCCCGCCGGGCGCGCCGCGAGAATGCGCTCGCGATACGCCGCGGCATGCTCGGTCGTGGTGACCGGCGGCTTCAGGTTCGGCATGATGATCGCGCGGCCGAACTGGCGGGCGCTGTCGGGCAGCACGCTCTTGAGCACGGCGCCATCGCGCACGTGCAAGTGCCAGTCGTCGGGACGGGTGATAGTCAATTGGGTGGTCATGAGCGTTTTCCGGGGGCTGGAGGGACGGCTGGCCCATGCGTTCGTGGCTGCGCGATGCGAACGGGTGACGCATCGACGCGACGGACTGCCTGGGCGGGAATGTACGTGCACAGAGGCCGGTGCTATGCTTCTGTAACCCCATATTGTAACGGTTGCGGCGCTCCAACACGACGTGCGCAGCCAATCATCGATTTGCCCGCCCCATGTGCCAACTGCTCGCAATGAATTGCGCGGAACCGACCGACATCACGTTCTCATTTACCGGTTTTGCGGCGCGTGGGGGGGGCACGGATCACCATGCCGACGGCTGGGGCATCGCATTTTTCGAGGACAAGGCCTGCCGCCTCTTCATCGATCATCAGGCCGCAGCCAACTCGCCCATCGCCGAACTGGTGAAGAAGTACCCGATCAAGTCCAAGAACGTCATCGCCCATATCCGCAAGGCGACGCAGGGCATCGTCGAGCTGGAGAATTGCCATCCGTTCCAGCGCGAATTGTGGGGACGCCACTGGATCTTCGCTCACAACGGCGATCTGCACGATTACGATCCGTTCCTCTCCGGCGTCTACCAGCCGGTCGGCACGACCGACAGCGAGCGGGCCTTCTGCGACATCATGCAGGGGCTGCGCAAGCGCTTCCCCGGCTCGCAGCCGCCGCTCGACGAGCTCTTTCACGCCGTTGAAGACATCACGCGCACGATCACCCGTCATGGCGTGTTCAACTTCGTGCTCTCGAACGGTCAGGCGCTGATTGCGCACTGCTCGACCCGGCTGCACTTCATTGCCCGTCAGTGGCCGTTCACCAAGGCGCATCTGATCGACGCCGACTGGGAAATCGACTTCGCCAAGTTCACCACGCCGGCCGATCGGGTCGCCGTAATCGCCACGGCCCCCCTCACCGATAACGAAGTCTGGACGACCTTCGAGCCGGGCGAACTGATCCTGTTCGAGAAAGGCGCGCCGACGCTGCGCACGGTCGTGCCGATTCCAGAAGCCGTGCGCCTGCGCAATGCGCAGAACACCGCCTGCCAGTAACGCCAGTAGCACCAGTAACGCTGACAAGGCCGACGCGACCCACATCACTACGGCAAGACACAAAAAAAGCGTGCCCGAAGGCACGCTTTCTTCATTCCGCAGCCGGCGACGTCGATGACACCGGCGTCGCGACGGCCGATCAGTGCAGGATCTTGGCCAGGAAGTCCTTGGCGCGGTCCGACTTCGGGTTCGCGAAGAACTCGTCCTTCTGATCGTCTTCGACGATGATGCCCTGATCCATGAAGATCACGCGATTGGCCACCTTCTTGGCGAAGCCCATTTCGTGCGTGACCACCATCATGGTCATGCCTTCCTGAGCCAGTTCGACCATCACGTCGAGCACTTCGTTGATCATTTCCGGGTCGAGCGCCGAGGTCGGCTCGTCGAACAACATGGCGATCGGGTCCATGCACAGGGCACGGGCGATCGCCACACGTTGCTGCTGACCGCCCGAGAGCTGCCCCGGGAACTTGTGAGCGTGCGCCTTCAGGCCCACGCGCTCGAGCAGCTTGAGCCCCTTGTCGCGCGCAGCTTCCTTGCTGCGACCGAGTACCTTGACCTGTGCGAGCGTCAGGTTTTCGGTAATCGACAGATGCGGGAACAGTTCGAAGTGTTGGAACACCATGCCGACGCGCGAGCGCAGCTTGGCCAGGTTCGTCTTCGGATCGGCGACCGACGTGCCATCGACGATGATCTCGCCTTGCTGGATCGGCTCCAGACCGTTGACGGTCTTGATGAGCGTGGACTTGCCCGAACCCGACGGGCCGCACACCACCACGACTTCACCCTTCTTGACTTCAGTGGAGCAGTCCGTGAGCACCTGGAACTGGCCGTACCACTTGGAGACGTTTTTCAGGGTAATCATTTCGCCAACCTCTTTTGAAGACGTTTAACCAACATCGAAACCGTGAAGCAGATCACAAAGTAGATCGCTCCGGCAAACACAATCATGGCAGGCAGCGTGCCGTCACGCTGACCGACCGAGTACGCCATACCGAAGAAATCGGACAAGGCGATCGCGTACACGAGCGAGGTATCCTGGAACAGAATGATGCCCTGCGTGAGCAGCAACGGCACCATGTTACGGAACGCCTGCGGCAGCACCACGAGGCCCATCGCCTGCCAGTAAGACATGCCCAGCGCGAAGGCAGCCGACATCTGGCCACGCGACACGCTCTGGATACCGGCGCGGATGATTTCCGAATAATACGCTGCTTCGAACAGCGAGAAGGCCACCAGCGCCGAGACCATCCGGATGTCCCACGTCGGCGGCACGTCCAGCAACGAACGCAGCACCTGCGGCACGATCAGGAAGAACCACAGCAGCACCATCAGCAGCGGGATCGAGCGGAACACGTTCACGTACAGATCCGCGAACCATTTCAGCGGCGCAACGCCCGACAGACGCATCATCGCGAGCAGCGTGCCCCAGATGATGCCGACGACCACGGCCAGCGCCGTGATCTGCAGCGTGGTCACCATGCCCTTGATGAGCAGCGGCATCGCGTCGATGGCGCCGCCCCATGCGAAGATCTCACCCATTATTTGCCCCCGATGTAGCCCGGCAGGCGGGTCTTGGCTTCGATGAAGCGCATGAGCACCAGCACCGCGATGTTGATGATCATGTAAGCGATCGTCACGACAATGAACGACTCGTAGCTATGGGCCGTGTAATCGATGAGCTGCTTGCCCTGACCCGTCAGTTCCAGCAAGTTCACGGTCGAGATCACGGCCGAGTTCTTGAAGATGTTGACGAATTCCGAGGTGATCGGCGGGATCACCACACGGAAGGCCACCGGCAGAAGCACGAAACGATACGTTTGCGGGAGCGTCAGCCCCATCGCAAGACCGGCATTCTTCTGGCCCTTCGGCAACGAATTGATCCCGGAGCGCACCTGTTCGCACACACGCGCCGCCGTAAAGAGACCGAGACCCACCACACCGGTGAGCAGCGAGACGTTCGACGGGTTGAGCGAGAACAGCCACTGACGAACCGCTTCGGGCAGGAAGTCGGGGGCCACGTAGTACCAGAAGAACAACTGCACGAGCAGCGGGATGTTCCGGAACAGTTCGACGTAAGCCGCCGCGAATCCGGAAATCCATTTGTTTGGAATGGTACGCATCACGCCGAGCACGGAGCCGACGATAAGCGCAATGATCCAGCCGCCGAGGCCGACTTCAAGCGTGAGCTTGAGGCCCGAGAGCACCCACCCGAAGTAGGTGGTGTTCTCGCCGGTAGCCACCGGCTGGAAGAAAAAACTGAAATCGAGACCGAGAGCCATGATCTCCCCTTTTCTACTTGTCTTGCTTAAAAAGAAGCGGAAGGATCGACTCCTTCCGCTTCAGCATTACGTACTTACGCCTGGCAAACCAATACGCCTGTCGGCTTACTTGGTGCCCTGGACGTCAGCATTGTCGTTCGGCGCTTTCCACAGTGCGGCCATTTCAGCCGACGGCGGGAAGTCCATATTCGGCCCCGGCTGGTTATTCTGAGCCAGTGCGGCGATCGGCTGCTGGAACCACTTCGCGTAATCCTTCTGTGCCTGACCCGACTTCTGGTAATCCGCAACAGCCTTGTCCACCACCTTCTTGAAGGCCGGATCGTCCTTGCGCATCATGCAGCCGTAGGCTTCGTACGATTGCGGTTTGCCCACGATGCTGTAGTCCTTCGCATCCTTGAACTTCGCGCGCTCGCCGGCGAGCAGGGCGTCATCCATCATGAACGCCACCGCACGGCCCGAATGCAGCGTGATCGCAGCTTCGCCGTGATCCTTGGAGCTGATAATGTTCATGCCCAGATTTTCTTTCTGGTTCATCTCGCGCAGCAGACGCTCGGACGTGGTGCCAGCCGTCGTGACGACGTTCTTACCCTTCAGGTCTGCGAAATCCTTCACGCCCGAAGTGTTCTTGGTCAGCAAACGCGTGCCGATGATGAAGAACGTGTTCGAGAACGCGGCTTGCTTCTGACGATCCGCGTTGTTCGTGGTCGAACCGCACTCGATGTCGATCGTGCCGTTCTGGACCAGCGGAATGCGGTTCTGCGACGTAATCGGCGTCTGCTTGACTTCGAGCTTCGTCAGCTTCAGTTCCTTCTTGACTTCGGCAACGATCGCCTGAGCCACGTCGTTGGCATAGCCCACGACATTGTGTTGGTTGTCATAGAACGAGAACGGAATCGACGATTCGCGGTGCCCCAGCGAAATGACGCCCGTGTCCTTGATCTTCTTGAGAGTACCCGCTTCCTGAGCCTGAGCAGCACCTGCCATCAGGCCAACACAGCACATCGCCAACGCAATTTTTGAGAGGGTCATTCCTTGGTCTCCTTGGCAAAAACCAGTGCATTTTAGCACTGCATTTGCCCATTTTTTTATTCTCGAATGTTCGGAACGGACGTCTTTTTTGACGTAACTCGCCCCGAACATTCCTTTTTACGCACTAATGCGTATTACTACTTACCTGCAAGCGTTACCGGATCAGGGGTACAGACCGCGCATTTCGCGCGCCTGCAAAATGCGGGTACACGCGACGATGAATGCCGCTGTACGCAAGGAAACCTGATGTTCCTGTGCGACATGCCACACGCCGTCGAATGCTTCGCGCATGATGCGCTCCAGACGGTGATTGATCTCTTCCTCCGTCCAGAAGAAGCTCGAGAAGTCCTGAACCCACTCGAAGTACGACACGGTCACGCCGCCGGCGTTGGCGACCACGTCCGGCACGACGAGAATGTTCTTGCTACGCAGGATGTCGTCCGCAGCCGTCGTCGTCGGGCCATTGGCGCCTTCAACCACGACCTTCGCGCGGATCTTGTCGGCGTTCTTCTCGGTAATCTGGTTTTCCAGCGCCGCCGGGATCAGGAATTCGCAGTCGAGCGACCAGAATTCGTCGTCCTTGATCGCCTCGGCCGCCGGGAAGCCGCCCACACCGCCGGTCTCGGCCACGTGCTTGAGCAGGTTCGGCACATCGAGACCGTCCGACTTGTAGATCGTGCCGGTGTGATCCTGCACGCCCACGACATGGGCACCGGCTTCCGCGAACAGGCGCGCGGCGATACCGCCCACATTGCCGAAGCCCTGCACGATCACGCGCGCACCGCGCACGTCCATGCCCAGACGGCGGGCCGCTTCGCAGCTCACCACGAACACCCCGCGACCGGTCGCTTCGCGACGGCCCAGCGAGCCACCCAGCGAGATCGGCTTGCCGGTCACCACGCCCGTGGCCGTGGAACCCTCGTTCATCGAGTAGGTATCCATCATCCACGCCATGATCTGCTCATTGGTGTTGACGTCCGGCGCCGGAATGTCCTTCGTCGGCCCGATGATGATGTTGATTTCGCTGGTGTAACGGCGCGTGAGACGCTCGAGTTCGCCGCGCGAAAGCTTGCGCGGATCGACACGGATACCGCCCTTGGCGCCGCCGTAAGGCACGTTCACCGCAGCGTTCTTGACCGACATCCAGGCCGACAGCGCCATGACTTCGGACAGCGTCACGTCCTGATGGAAACGCACACCGCCCTTGCCGGGGCCGCGCGACGTGTTGTGCTGAACGCGATAGCCCTCGAAGTGGGCGATGGTGCCGTTGTCGAGCTCGATCGGGCAGTCGACCACGAGGATACGCTTCGGGCGCTTGAGGGTTTCGACCCAGCGCGAGAGCGAACCGAGATAGGGGGTGACGCGATCGACCTGTTGAAGGTAGTTACCCCACGGACCGAGGTGTTCGGCGTCGAGGTAAGAAGGCAAGGCATGTGACGTTTGAGACATCGTTGGATTCTCCGGCTTCAATCTGCACCGCCGGCACACACCGCGCCAGCGACACGAATGGCTCGCACTTTACAAAGAACCGCAAACAACAATCCAATGCCGAATAAACATGCATCTATGCATTTTCTGCATAGTTTTGCGCCGGGCCCGCAAAGCCTGCCATGCCGGCGAGGCCTTCGGACCGTCAGCCGTCAGCCCTTCACCTGATCCCGCACCGCCTGCCAGAACGCTTCGACCACGTCGCGCTTGGTACGCTCGCGCCGATTGCTGGCGTCCGCGTGGGCAAGACGGTCGCGGTACAGGCGGATCTCCATGTCCAGATGCCACGGCGTGGACGCCTTGCCGGACGGCGCCAGATCGATGAGCTCGTCGCGCGCGACCGAGTCGATCACCGCGCTCTCCGGCAGAAATGCCACGCCATGCCCGGCAAGCACCATCGCCTTGAGCGCCTCTGCCATGTCCGTCTCGTAAACCTTGTCCAGATGCGGGCGGCTCGCCACATCGCCCACCAGCAGGTCCGCCATGCGCCCGAGATAGGCGTTCGACGTATAGGCCAGGTACGGCACGGGCGCTTCAGGGGTACCGGGCAGCTTGAATCGTGCCCGCTTCTGCGGGGTCGGCGCGCTGTAGGGACTGAAGCGCTCGCTGCCGAGCACGATCATCTCGTAGCGCGCAGCGTCGAGCTGCAACGGCTGGCTCGGATGGTAATAGCACATCAGCAAGTCGCAGCCGCCATCGGTGAGCGACATGGCCGCGTCGTGCACGTTGAGCGCGCGCAAACGCGTGCGCAACAGGCCCATGCGCTTTTCCAGCAGCTTCAGCCAGCGCGGGAAAAAGGTCATGGAGAGCGTATGCGGCACGGCGAAATCGATCACCGAGTGGTCTGCTGAGCGTTGTTCTCGCAGCAGCGCGCGCGCTTCCTGCGCCTGCGCCAGCAATGCCAGCGCCTGCTCGTAGAACACCTCGCCTGCGGGCGTGAGGCGAGTTGGGTAGCTCGACCGATCGATGAGCTCGCTGCCGAGCCACGCTTCGAGCGATTGAATGCGACGTGAGAACGCCGGCTGCGTCACATGACGCAATTCCGCAGAGCGGCTGAAACTGTTCGTCTTGGCGAGCGACACGAAGTCCTCAAGCCATTTGATTTCCATGCGGTGCTCCCGCCAAGGCCGGTCGATTGGGGCATGATCGGTGCCGTCAGTGCCATCGGAACCATCAGTACCGTCAGTTCGGAACGGCGATGTGCCCCAGGGCAATATCGCCTCCGTCAGCGCGCTAGTCTACGCAATCGTGCGCACGCACGACAGGCCTGCGTTCGTCATTCGCCGGGACCCCGTGACGGCAATCCGCGACGTGGATTCCCGCCGAAGGGCCCCGGCGATCACGACACCACTGTCGCAAAGTGCGAGGCCTCGGCGTCCCCTTCTCCGCCGCGACGCTGTTGCTGCAGCGCCCACATCTGCGCATAGAGCCCCTCGGCGCGCAGCAGTTGATCGTGTGTGCCTCGCTCGACGATACGCCCCTTGTCGAGCACGATGATCTGCGCCGCGTGCACCACGGTCGACAGACGATGCGCAATGACGAGCGTCGTGCGCTCGCGGGCAATGTTGCGAAGCTCCGTCTGAATGGCCTGCTCCGAGCGCGAGTCGAGCGCCGACGTCGCTTCGTCGAAAATCAGAATATGCGGGTTCTTGAGGATGGTGCGCGCAATCGCCACCCGCTGCTTTTCGCCGCCGGAGAGCTTCAACCCGCGCTCGCCGACCATCGATTCGTAACCGGCGGGCAGGCTTTCGATGAAGTCGTGGATGTGTGCGGCGCGCGCTGCGGCAATCACCTGCTCGCGCGAAGCCGACGGATTCCCGTAGGCGATGTTGTAGTAGATCGTGTCGTTGAACAGCACGGTGTCCTGAGGCACGATGCCGATCGCCGCACGCAGCGAGTCCTGCGTGACATCGCGAATGTCCTGCCCGTCGATAGCAATGCGACCGCCTTCCACACCGGGAAAGCCCACGTCGTAGAAGCGGAAAAGCAAGCGCGAGAGCGTCGATTTTCCCGAGCCGCTATGCCCCACCACAGCCGTCGTCGTCCCCGCTGCAATGGTGAAATCGACGTCGTGCAGAATCTGGCGAGACGGCTCGTAGCCGAAATTCACATGATCGAAACGCACGGTGCCGCCGCTGCACACGAGGGGCTGCGCACCGGGCGGATCGGCGACTTCGCGATTGACGTCGAGCAGGGTGAACATGCGATCCATGTCCGTCATCGCCTGCTTCAGCTCACGATAGATCACGCCGAGGAAGTTCAGCGGAATGTAGAGCTGCAACATGAACGTATTGACGAGCACGAGGTCGCCGAGCGTCATGCGCCCGCTCATCACGCCCTGCGTGGCGTGCCAGAGAATCAGAATGAGGCCGGTGGCAATGATGGCCTGCTGACCGAAGTTCAGCACCGAGAGCGAGTTCTGCGAACGAATCGCGGCGGCGCGATAGCGTTTCAGGTTCTCGTCGTAGCGCTGGGTCTCGAACGCCTCATTGCCGAAATACTTCACCGTCTCGTAGTTGATGAGCGAGTCGATGGCGCGTGCGTTGGCCTTCGAGTCGAGTTCGTTCATCGTGCGGCGAAAGTGCGTGCGCCACTGCGTGACCTTCACCGTGAAGACGATGTAAAACACAAGGGCGACGAGCGTGACGATGGCGTAGAACGCTTCATAACGCACCACGAAAAAGCCCAGCACCAGACTCACTTCGATGAGGGTCGGCAAGATGCTGTAGAGCGAGTACGAGATCATCGACTGGATGCCTCGGGTGCCCCGCTCGATGTCGCGGCTCATGCCGCCCGTCTGCCGCTCCAGATGGAAGCGCAGCGACAGCGCATGCAGGTGGCGAAAGACCTTGAGCGCGATCTGGCGCACGGCGCTTTCCGTGACTTTCGAAAACAGGATTTCACGCAGCTCGGTGAAGAGCGACGTCGACAGACGCACGATGCCGTAGGCAATCACCAGAAGGCCGAGACCGCCCACGACGATCAGGCTCGGATCGTTCGCGGCGCGCGCCGTCGCCGAGAGCGACGCCACGGGACCGAGCGCATCGACGATGTGCTTCATGATGACCGGCACGCCGAGGTTGGCGACCTTCGCCAGAATCAGACATGAGAGCGCGAGTGCGACGCGGCCCTTGAATTCGAGCAGATACGGGAACAGCGACTTGATGACCTGCCAGTCGCCGCGCGGCGGTTTGCCGCCGTTGGGCGCGCCGGAGGCCGCCGGCGCAGGCTCGGCCGGAGTGAAACGTCTCATGGTGGGGTGTGGCGGCGTCCGGCTCGAATGAGGGCTTTCCGCTAGAATCGGTAATGACGTATTTTCGCAGAACCCGGCGTCCCATGCTGAACCCTCGGCTGGACCGACGCCGGTTGGCTCTCCCGCGCTACCAAGGATCCTCATGAGCACCCCGACCCCGGCCCTCACGGCCCTGCCCGAAGAAAAAGAACTGGCCTTGCGCGTGATGCCGATGCCGGCCGACGCCAACGCCCACGGCGACGTGTTCGGCGGCTGGATCATGTCGCAGGTTGACATCGCGGGCTCGATTCCCGCGGCGCAACGCGCCAACGGCCGTGTCGCGACCATTGCCGTGAACTCGTTCCTGTTCAAGGAGCCGGTGTTCGTCGGCGATCTGCTCAGCTTCTACGCGACGATCGTAAAAACGGGCAACACGTCGATCACCGTCTACGTCGAGGCTTACGCTCAGCGCATGCGCCTGTCGCATGAGATCGTCAAAGTCACCGAAGCGATGGTGACGTACGTGGCCACCGACGAAGACCGTCGCCCGCGCCAGTTGCCCAAGCTCGACGTCGTCAGCTGAGTCGCAGGGCTTACCGCCCCCCTGCACCACCCTGCACCACCCGGCAACATCCGGCAACACCTGGCAACACCTGGCAACGGCTTGGGGCACCTTGCCGCGCAACGAAAAACGCCGCTGCCTCGGAGTCGAGGCGGCGGCGTTTGTCTTCTCGCGGGTCTCACATGATGCATGCGCCCCTGCCGGACATTCGGCGTCGCGCTATGGCGTTGCGGCCTGGTTGCGTTATGCCTTACGAAAACTGGCTGTAGTCCGGCTTTCGCTTCTCGAAGAACGCCGTAAACGCCTCTCGTGCCTCGGGCGAGAGCAGACGTTTCGCGAACTCCACGCCTTCCTCTCCGATACGCGCCTGTACGTCGCGCGCGCCGTCTGCCTTCATGAGTTGCTTGGTCACACGCAGCGACCCGGCCGGCATTGCGGCCAGTTGCGCCGCGCGCTTCGCAGCGTAGTCGAAGACTTCTGCGGCGGGCAGAACACGATTGACGAAGCCCATCGCCACGGCCTCGTTCACGTCGAACGGCTCACCGAACAGCAGCTTCTCGGCCGCACGCTGATACCCTGCCACGCGCGGCAACAGCCAGCTCGACGCCGCTTCCGGACACAACGCCAGTTGCGAGAAAGGCAGCGAAAATTTCGCCGAATCTGCCGCGTAGACCACGTCGCAGTGCAACAGCAGCGTCGTGCCCACCCCCACCGCGTTGCCGGCCACGGCGGCCACGATCGGCTTGCTCGCCTGGCTGATGGCGCGCAGGAACTGGAACACCGGCGCGCTCTCGTCCTTCGGCGGGTTCTTCAGGAAGTCTTCGAGATCGTTGCCTGCCGAGAAGGCGTCGGGTTGCCCCTGAATCAGCACCACGCGCAACGAGGCGTCGTCCTCTGCCTGTGCGATGCCGTCGGCGAGCGCCTGATACATCTCGGCGGTAATCGCGTTCTTCTTGTGAGCGCGGTTGAACGTCAGCACCTGCACGGCGCCCTGACGCTGTACCAATACGTCTTCCATCGTTTGTGTCTCCTCGCGATCCACTCGTCTGGTCGGCTGTGTGCGTCGTCCCGGTGGTGACGCGACCCGCACAGCCTCATCCATCCACATGACAACGCCGGGGGCAGCCACGCATTTGCGAAACCGCGCCCCGGCGTCCTGAGCCGTCGGCACTCGTAGTGTCGGCCCTGCACCGGGCCAACGCCTATCAAAAATCGATCACGGATGCCCGAATGCCGATTGGATCCGGCTTACATGCGCTCGATAATGCCCGCGGCGCCCATACCCGTGCCCACGCACATCGTCACCATGCCGTACTTCAGGTTGTGGCGACGCAGCGCGTGCACCACCGTCGCGGCACGGATGGCACCGGTAGCGCCCAACGGGTGGCCGAGTGCAATCGCGCCGCCCATCGGGTTCACCTTGCTCGTGTCCAGATCCAGATCCTTGATGACGGCGAGCGCCTGCGCAGCAAACGCTTCGTTCAGTTCGATCCAGTCCATATCCTGCTGGCTCAACCCTGCGGCACGCAGCGCCGCCGGGATCGCCTCCTTCGGACCGATGCCCATGATCTCGGGCGGCACACCGCGCACGGCGAACGACACAAAGCGGGCGAGCGGCGTGAGGTTGAACTGCTTGAGGATCTTTTCGCTCACCACCAGCAGCGCGCCGGCGCCGTCGGACGTCTGCGAGCTGTTACCGGCCGTGACCGAGCCCTTGTTGGCAAACACCGGACGCAGTTTGGCCAGCCCGTCGATCGACGTATCCGGACGCGGGCCTTCGTCGAGCGACAACGTACGCGTCTTGATCGACACTTCGCCCGTCGCCAGATTCGGGAAGCGCTCGACGATCTCGATCGGCGTGATCTCGTTCGTGAACTCGCCGGCTTGCTGCGCCTTGATGGCCTTCTGGTGCGAGGCGAGCGCAAAGGCGTCCTGCGCTTCACGGGTCACGCCCCACTGCTGCGCGACCTTCTCGGCGGTGAGTCCCATGCCATAGGCGATGCCCACGTTCTCGTCACGCTCGAAAATCGAAGGCGAGAGCGACGGCGTGTTACCCATCATCGGCACCATGCTCATGCTTTCGATGCCGCCCGCGATCATCGCGTCGGCTTCGCCCACGCGAATGCGGTCGGCGGCCATAGCCAGTGCGGTGAGGCCCGAGGCACAGAAGCGGTTGACCGTGACACCGCCCACCGTGTTCGGCAGCCCGGAGAGCAGCGCGCCGATGCGGGCGACGTTCAGACCTTGCTGGGCTTCGGGAATGGCGCAACCGATGATCGCGTCTTCGATGACCTTCGGATCCAGATCCGGCACCTGCGACAGCGTGCTCTTGAGGATGGTCGCGAGCAGATCGTCCGGACGCGTGTTCTTGTAGCTGCCCTTGGGCGCCTTGCCGATCGGCGCACGGGTGGCGGCAACGATGTAGGCGTCTTGCAATTGTTTGCTCATGTCAGTCTCCGATCGGCTTAGTTGCGCACCGGCTTGCCGGTTTGCAGCATGCCCATGATGCGTTCCTGGGTCTTCGACGTGCCCAGCAGTTCGATGAAGGCGCGACGCTCGAGCGCCAGCAGCCACTCTTCGTTCACGAGGCTGCCCGCTTCCACATCGCCGCCGCACACGGCTTCGGCAATGCGCGAGGCGATCAGGAAATCGTGCGCCGAGATGAAGTTGCCGTCGCGCATGTTCACGAGCGAGGCCTTGATCGTCGACACGCCCGAGCGACCCGCCACCGGAATGCCGGCCGGCTTGAGCGGCGGACGATAGCCGGCGAGCGACAAGGCGCGCGCCTCGTTGCGCGCGACCGACAGCAGCTCATGCACGTTGTAGACGATGGTGTCCGACGGCTTCAGATAGCCCATGTCGCGGGCGTCGATGGCCGAACCGGAGACCTTCGCCATCGCAGCGTTGGTGAACGACTTCGTCACGAACTGAAGATACTGGACGCTACCGGCTGCGGTGGCCGCTTCGGCCGCACGGATCGCCGCTTCCTTCAGACCGCCGCCGCCCGGCACGAGCCCGACGCCGACTTCCACGAGCCCGATGTAGCTCTCGAGCGCCGCCACACGCTTGGCGCTATGCAGCAGCAGTTCGCAGCCGCCGCCCAGCGCAATGCCGGACACGGCGCTGACCACCGGCACTTGCGCGTATTTCACGCGCATCATGCCGTCCTGGAATTTCTTGATGAACGGTTCGATGCCCTTGGCGCCGCCCATCATGAACGCGGGCATGGCCGCTTCCAGATCGGCGCCCGCCGAGAACGGACCGCCCGGCGCACCGAGTTTGAGCGACGTCGGCTGCCACACGACCACGCCGCGATACTGCTGCTCCGCCAGATCGATGGCGCGCGTCAGTCCGTCGATGACGTCCGGCCCGATGGTGTTCATCTTCGTCTTGAACGAGACGATGAGGACATCGTCCTGCCCCGGGGTCTCGTCGACCCACAGACGCACGGCATCGTTCTCTTCGATGGTCTTGCCGAACTTGCGCGGATCGGCGCTGGCGTCGCCCACGAGCGAAGCCGGGAACACCTGACGCTGGTACACCGGCAGCGTGCTGCGCGGCACGAACGTATCCTTGGCCGGGTTGTACGACCCTTGCGCCGTGTGCACGCCGCCCGCCTCGGCCACCTTGCCGCTCGTGACCCACTTGGGCAGCGGTGCGCTCGACAGCGCCTTGCCCGCGTCGATGTCTTCCTGCACCCACTGGGCAATGTCCTTCCAGCCGGCGGCCTGCCAGTCCTCGAACGGCCCCGTCGTCCAGCCGAAGCCCCAACGGATCGCGAAGTCGACCTCGCGGGCGTTGTCGGCGATCTGCTCCAGATACACGCCGATGTAATGGAATACGTCACGGAACACCGCCCACAGGAACTGTGCCTGCGGGTTGGTCGATTCGCGCAGCAGACGCAGACGCTCGGCCGGCGCCTTCTTCAGAATGCGCACCACCATTTCGTCGGCCTTCTTGCCCGACTCGACGTACTCGCCCGACTGCGGGTCGAGCACCTTGATGACCTTGCCTTCCTTCTTGTAGAAGCCCGCGCCCGTCTTCTGCCCCAGCGCGCCCTTCTCCACCAGCGCCTTGAGCACGGGCGGCGTGGCGTAGGTCGGTGCGAACGGATCGTCCTTCAGGCCATCCTGCATCGTCTTGATGACATGCGCCATCGTGTCCAGACCGACCACGTCGGCCGTGCGGAACGTGGCCGACTTGGCGCGACCGAGCTTGCTGCCCGTCAGATCATCCACGACGTCGAACGGAATGCCGTACTTCTGCGCTTCGGCGAACACCGCCAGAATCGAGAACACGCCAACCCGGTTGGCGATGAAGTTAGGCGTGTCCTTGGCTCGCACGACACCCTTGCCGAGCGTGGACGTGAGGAACGTTTCGAGTTGATCGAGGATGGCCGGATCGGTCGTCGCGGTCGGGATCAGCTCGACCAGATGCATGTAGCGCGGCGGGTTGAAGAAGTGCACGCCGCAAAAGCGCGACTTCAGATCGGCGTCGAAGCCTTCGGAGAGTTCGGTGATCGACAGGCCGGAGGTGTTCGACGCGAAAATCGCGTGCTTGGCCAGATGCGGCGCGACCTTCTTGTACAGGTCGTGCTTCCAGTCCATGCGCTCGGCGATCGCTTCGATCACCACGTCGCAGCCGGCGAGCTTCTCGAGGTCGTCTTCGTAGTTTGCCGCTTCGATGTACTGCGCGTCGGCCTTGTCGGCAAACGGCGCAGGGCTCAGTTTCTTCAGGCCCTCGACAGCGCGCGTGACGATGCCGTTCTTCGGACCTTCCTTGGCCGGCAGGTCGAACAGCACGACGGGCACTTTCGCATTGACGAGGTGCGCAGCGATTTGCGCGCCCATCACGCCGGCGCCGAGCACGGCGACCTTGCGTACGACCAGGGGTTTGTTGGTTTGGCTCACAGTGATCTCCTCCGCTCTCAGAACAGGTCGACGTCGACTTCCATCAGCGTCTTCGCACCGGCACGGGCCATGCGAATTTGCGACGCGGTCTCCGGCAGCAACTTGGCGAAATAGAAGCGCGCCGTGGCGAGTTTCGACGCGTAGAACTTGTCGCCACTGTCCTGCTTGTCGAGCGCGATGCGTGCCATGCGCGCCCAGAAGTAGGCGAACACGAGGTGACCGACCACGCGCTGGTACGGCACGGATGCGGCACCCACTTCGTCCGGATTGGCCATCGCCTTCATGCCGATTTCCATCGTCAGCTTCTGGACCTTGTCACCGATGTCCGCGAGCGGGTTGATGAACTCCTGCATCTCTTCCTTCGTGCCTTCGGCTTCGACGAAGTCCTGCACGAGCTTGCCGAACTTCTTGAGCTTCGCGCCCATGTCGCCGAGCACCTTGCGTCCGAGCAGATCGAGCGCCTGAATCGAGTTGGTGCCTTCGTAGATCATGTTGATACGCGCGTCGCGCACGTACTGCTCCATGCCCCACTCGGAGATGAAACCGTGGCCGCCGTAAATCTGCATGGCGTGGTTCGTGCACTCGAAAGCGTTGTCCGTGAGGAACGCCTTGATGATCGGCGTGAGCAGCGCGACCAGATCGGCCGCTTCCTTGCGCTGCGCCTCGTCACCATGCGACAGTTCCTTGTCGATGTGCAGCGCGGTCCAGTACGAGAAGGCGCGACCGCCTTCCACGTAGGCCTTTTGCGTGAGCAGCATGCGACGCACGTCCGGGTGGACGATAATCGGATCGGCCGGCTTGTCCGGTGCCTTCGGCCCCGTGAGCGAGCGCATCTGGAGACGCTCCTTCGCGTACACCAGCGAGTTCTGGTAAGCGACTTCGGTCAGGCCCATGCCCTGCATGCCAACGCCCTGACGCGCGGCGTTCATCATCACGAACATGGCGTTCAGGCCCTTGTTCGGTTCGCCGACGAGCCAGCCCTTGGCGCCATCGAGGTTCATCACGCAGGTGGCATTGCCGTGGATACCCATCTTGTGTTCGATGGAGCCGCACTTGATACCGTTGCGCTCGCCCGGTGCGCCATTGGCGTCGGGGATGAACTTCGGCACGACGAACAGCGAGATGCCCTTGGTGCCCGGGGGCGCATCCGGCAGACGTGCCAGCACGAGGTGAACGATGTTGGCGGCCATGTCATGCTCGCCCGCCGAGATGAAGATTTTGGTGCCGGAGATGGCGTACGAACCGTCGCCGTTGGGTTCGGCCTTCGTGCGCAGCATGCCCAGATCGGTGCCGCAGTGCGGCTCGGTCAGGCACATCGTACCGGTCCATTCGCCCGACACGATCTTCGGCAGATAGGTGGCCTGTTGTTCGGGAGTGCCGTGCGCATGCAGACACTCGTAAGCGCCATGCGACAGGCCGGGGTACATCGTCCAGGCCTGGTTGGCCGAGTTCAGCATTTCGTACAGCGCGTTGTTCACGACCTGCGGCAGGCCCTGACCGCCGAATTCCGGATCGCAGGCCAGTGAAGGCCAGCCGGCTTCGACGTATTGCTGATAGGCTTCCTTGAAGCCGGTCGGTGTGGTCACGACACCGTCGCCTTCGTACTTGCAGCCCTCGCGGTCGCCCACCTGATTGAGCGGGAACACCACTTCGCTACAGAACTTGCCGGCTTCTTCCAGCACCTGGTTGATGGTGTCGGCATCGATGTCCGCGTGCTTCGGCATCGCCTTCAATTCGTTTTCCACGCCCAGCAGTTCGTGCATCACGAATTGCATGTCGCGCAGCGGCGCGTTGTACTGTCCCATGACCTACTCCTCCGAACAAATCGAATCGAATCGCGGACGGCTCGCGCCTTACCCGCGCTGATAAGACGAAATCAGTTTTTCCAATGCCACCCGGGTCATGTCGACGGCGCCGGGTTCCCGAAGGAAGCGCGCGTCGTGATGCAGGCCGAGTGTCAGGCTGTACATTTCGAAGAGCATCAGACGCGGATCGGTATCCGCGCGCAGATGTCCCTCCTCCTTCGCTTGCGTAATCGCGCGCAGCAGGGCCGATCGCCACAGCCGCACACTCCTCACCAAGGCTTCGCGCACCGGACTGGCTGCGCGATCGTCGTACTCGACGGCGCCGCTGATATAAATGCACCCCGTCGTAACTTCGCGAATACGCTTGTCCATCCAGCGATCCACCAGCGCTCTGAGTCGCGGCAAGCCGCGCGGCGCTTCCATGCTGGGAGCGAACACCTCTTCTTCGAAACGCCGGTGGTACTCCATCAGCACTTCGATCTGCAAATCCTCGCGCGATCCGAAGTGCGCGAAGACGCCGCTTTTGCTCATTTGCATGCGATCGGCCAGCAAGCCGATCGTCAGCCCCTCAAGCCCGTCGCGCCCCGCCAATTCCAGCGCGGCGTTCAGGATCGCGGCTCGTGTCTGTTCACCCTTTCGCATATGTTCTGCATCGCTTTGGTTGTCCGTTCCTCGATGCTAACCAAAAAATCGAACGGCCGTCCTATTATTGGGAAACGCCCATGGGGTAACAAGGAATTTATTAGACCGGAATACCTAATCGGTATTGAAGACAGGCGGGCACCGAGCCCGCGCGGAAAGGACGGAAAACGCAGAGAAAACGGACGAAAGCGGACTGAAACTACGCGAAACAAGAGGAAACGACGGGAGTCCGCCGGAGAACGGCGCGTCAGTCGTACTTGCCGCGTGTGAGTACCTTCATCACAAGACGATAGACGCGGTAGGCCGCCCACTGCCGAAAGCGCCGCCAGCGCGAACGCTCGCCATAACGGGCCGGGTCGATCTGACGCGCCTCGGCAAACGCCGCGCGGATGTGGTCGCGCAGTTGGATGACGACAGGGTCGTCGAGCACCACCACGTTCGCCTCGTGGTTCAGAAACAGGGACAGTGCATCGAGATTCGACGATCCGACCGTCGCCCAGACATCGTCGACCACGGCCACCTTGCCGTGCAGTTGCCGCATGTCGTACTCGCCAATGCGCACCCCGGCGGCGAGCAGCTTCGCGTATAGCCAGGGCACGGCCGTATCGAGCAGACGGAACTCCTTGCGTCCGATGAGCAGATGCACCGCCACGCCGCGTCTGGCCGCCTGCGTGAGCGCACGTCGCAGCCGACGCCCGGGCACGAAGTACGGATTCGCGAGCCAGACCTCGTGACGCGCGCGCCCCAGCGCCATCAGATAGGCTTTCTCGACCGCCCGGCGATTATGGAGATTGTCGCGCGCGACGAAGGCGGCCTGACCGGCATACGATGCGTGCAAACGCCCGCGTCGCCCACGCCGCCGATGACGAAACGGCGTGCCGAGGTAACCGGGGGCAAGACGCCGCCACTGGATGTGAAAGGCCATCACCACCTCGGCAACGACAGGCCCGCGGCATTGCACCGCAAAATCCCAGCGCGGCTCGTCCATGCGCACGCCACCGCCGCCGTTGTAATCGTCGATGACGTTGATGCCACCCACGAACGCCACCTCATGATCGACAATGGCAATCTTGCGATGCGTGCGGGAAAAGCCGAACTTGCCGAACAGATGCGGGTTGTAGACGCGATGCATCACGCCGCTCTCGTGCCACCCTTCGATGTAGGGCAGACGTCGGCTCGTGCCCACACCGTCCGTGATCACCCGCACCCTGACGCCACGCTCGGCCGCACGCCTCAATGCGGCGGACACGTTCTCACCGGCCTCGTCCGCTTCGAAGATATACGTCTCGAGCGCAACGTCATGCGTAGCCTTGTCGATGGCGTCGACGAGCTCGGTAAAGTAGTTCTCACCGAGATAGAGCAGCGTCAGTTGGTTGTCGTGTGAAAACGGCAGGTACTTGCTCATCGACGCTGATTCGGACAACTAATGAATGTCTGGTGGATACTCAATGAATATCTAGCGAACACGCAAAGGCAACTGCCGGATGGCATCGCCATTCGACGGCGAGAAACACCGCGCCGCCGCCTCCTGCCAGGGTAGCCAGACGTGGTTGACATGCTCGCGCGGCGAGAGCGTCACGACCGTATCTTCCGGCACGCACAGGCCGAACCAGTGCTCCGTATTGCGCGTGACGCCGGGCGCGTAGCGGTGCGCCCAGCGCTCATAGATGTTGTATTGAATCTGATGATGCCAATCGGTGAGCGACTCCTCGGGCACGGGCGTGCCGTTCGCCACGCGAATACCCGTCTCCTCGAAGACCTCGCGCGTGGCCGTCTCGATCAGCGGCTCGTCGAGCCGGTCTTTGCTCCCGGTGACCGACTGCCAGAAATTCCCGGCATCGGCACGCTCGATGAGCAGCACGTCGAGGGCCGGCGTGTAGATCACGACGAGCACGGATTCGGGGATCTTGAAAGGCTTCATGCAGGTGACCGGGTTCATGACGGCAATTACGACGATTGCGACGATTGCGACGATTACGGCAATGCCGTCGACAGGAGCGACGGCAACGATGATGCATTGTATAGGGCATGCGCCATGTTGCGGCACAGGGATCGCCAACCGCTCGGTGCGCCGCCGAGTCCGTCGCTTCGGCCACCATTAGGGAAGTCCCGAAAAACAAAACCCCCTCGCCGGAGACGGCAGAGGGGGCTTGCATCCTGCATGCGACATTCGGCGTGCGACGACGGGAGAGCGCCCGGCGTACGCACGTCCAACAGCCTTACGCCTTCGGCGCTTCGGCCTGACGCAGACGGATGTGCAGATCGCGCAGTTGACGCTCGTCCACCGGCGACGGCGCTTGCGTGAGCAGATCCTGCGCACGTTGCGTCTTCGGGAAGGCGATCACGTCGCGGATCGAATCGGCGCCGGCCATCATGGTGATGACGCGGTCCAGGCCGAACGCGATACCGCCGTGCGGGGGCGCACCGTATTGCAGCGCATCGAGCAGGAAGCCGAACTTCGCACGGGCTTCTTCCTCACCCAGCTTGAGCGCACGGAACACCTTGCTCTGCACCTCTTCCTGGAAGATACGGACCGAACCGCCGCCGATTTCCCAGCCGTTGAGCACCATGTCGTAGGCCTTTGCCAGGCACTTGCCCGGATCGGTCTCGAGGTAATCGATGTGCTCGTCCTTCGGGCTCGTGAACGGATGGTGGCAAGCCACCCAGCGGGCATCTTCCTCGTCGTACTCGAACATCGGGAAGTCGACGACCCACAGCGGGCGCCAGCCGGCTTCGAACAGACCATGGGTCTTGCCGAATTCCGAATGACCGATCTTCAGACGCAGCGCGCCGATACCGTCGTTGACGACCTTGGCCTTGTCCGCACCGAAGAAAATGATGTCGCCGTCTTGCGCGCCGGTGCGCTCGAGGATCGAGGCGATGGCGGCGTCGTGCAGGTTCTTCACGATCGGGCTTTGCAGACCGTCGCGGCCCTTGGCCACTTCATTGACCTTGATCCAGGCCAGCCCCTTCGCGCCGTAGATCTTCACGAAGTCGGTGTAGGCGTCGATTTCGCTGCGCGAGATCTCCGCACCGCCCGGCACGCGCAGGGCGACCACACGACCGCCTTCGGTCGTTGCCGGCACCGAGAACACCTTGAAGTCCACGTCGGCCATCACGTCGGTCAGCTCGGTGAATTCGAGCTTCACGCGCAGGTCAGGCTTGTCCGAGCCGAAACGACGCATGGCTTCGGCGTATTCCATGACGGGCACCTTGGCGTCGAGCTCGACGTTGATGGCTTCCTTGAACACGTGACGCACCATGTTCTCGAACAGATCGCGGATTTCCTGCTCCGAGAGGAACGAGGTTTCGCAGTCGATCTGCGTGAATTCCGGCTGGCGGTCGGCGCGCAGGTCTTCGTCGCGGAAGCACTTGGTGATCTGGTAGTAGCGATCGAAGCCGGCCACCATCAGCAACTGCTTGAACAGCTGCGGCGATTGCGGCAGCGCAAAGAACATGCCGGCGTTCACGCGCGAGGGCACCAGATAGTCGCGTGCGCCTTCCGGGGTGCTCTTCGTGAGCATCGGCGTTTCGATGTCGATGAAGCCTTGCGCGTCGAGATACTTGCGCACTTCCATCGCCACCTTGTAACGCAGGCGCAGGTTGTATTGCATCTGCGGACGACGCAGGTCCAGCACGCGATGCGTGAGGCGCGTGGTTTCCGAGAGGTTTTCGTCGTCGAGCTGGAACGGGGGCGTGACCGACGGGTTGAGCACCTGGAGCTCGTGGCACAGCACTTCGATCTTGCCGCTCGTCAGGTTGGCGTTCTCGGTGCCGGCCGGACGGCTGCGCACGAGGCCCGTGATCTGCACGCAGAACTCGTTGCGCAGGCCTTCGGCGGCCTTGAACATCTCTGCGCGGTCCGGATCGCACACGACCTGCACCAGACCCTCGCGATCGCGCAGGTCGATGAAGATGACCCCGCCGTGATCACGGCGGCGATTGACCCAGCCACAAAGCTTGACCGTTTGGCCCAGTTGTTGCTCGGTCACCAGACCGCAGTAGGAGGTACGCATGGACATTTTGCTGTTCCGATTTTCAAAAAATGGCGTCGACAGATCCCGTGGCTCACAGGAGCGGGCCGGGACGTTGCTGGCGCGGGTTGTGGGCGGGCGCCACCACGCCCATCGATACGATGTACTTCAGTGCGGCATCGACCGTCATGTCGAGTTCGATGACGTCGCTCGCCTTCATCATCAGGAAGAAGCCTGACGTCGGATTCGGCGTCGTCGGGACATAGACGCTCACGTACTCGCCCTGCAAGTGATTGACCACATCGCCGCCCGGCGCGCCGGTCAGGAAGGCGATGGTCCAGGATTCCCCGTGCGGATAACGCACGAGCAACGCCTTGCGAAACGCGTTGCCGCTGCTCGAGAGCAAGGTGTCGGAGACCTGCTTGACGCTACCGTACAAGGGTCCAACGATGGGAATGCGCGTCAGAATGGCTTCCCACCAGCCGACCAGCTTCTGACCGATGAAATTATGCGCCAGAAGCCCGACCACGAACACGAACGCGAGCGTGACCACCACGCCGAAGCCCGGCACGCGCATGCCAAGCAGGCGCGACGGCTGCCACTCGTCGGGCAGCAGCAACAGGGTCTGATCCATCGTACCGATGATCAGGCCCAGCACCCAAAGCGTGATGGCCAGGGGCACCAGCACCAGCAGGCCGGTAAGGAAAATCGTCTTCAACGCCGGTTTTTTGACGCTCATGGCAGGACTCGCGAATGTGGGCGGCGACTGGGTCAGCGGGGCAAAACTTGAAAGTGTTACTGAATACTATCGGTTACTGATGACATGTCTGGCATCGAGCCCGGCATGCCAGGTGCTGCAATTCGGTTCGGTGCGGCGCTGTGCGACTCAATGCGACACACCGCCGCGCGATTCCCGTACGGAAGGGCTCAGTGACAGGCGCAACCACCGCCGCAGCTCGCTGCGGAGGCGCTCGACGATTCGCTGCCGCCGGATGCCGGAGCCGACGCCGAGGCGCTCTCGCCGGACGCTGCCGCCGCACCTGCTGCACCTGTTGCACCGGACGCCGGAGCGCTCGTGCCACCGGAGCCGCCGCGGAAATCGGTCACATACCAGCCCGAGCCCTTGAGCTGGAACCCGGCCGCAGTCACCTGCTTGCGAAACGTGTCCTTGCCGCATTCCGGGCACTGGGAGAGCGGGTCATCGCTCATTTTTTGCAGCACATCTTTCGCGAAACCGCATGTTTCGCAACGATAGGCGTAGATAGGCATGATTCTTTTCGACGGAAAAAGGCGCGCAAAGCCTTGAATTATAACCGCTTCACAAGGCTTTCGGGATTTGTACGGTGATATATGGGGTTGGCGCCGTTGAAGATCAAGGCCGGCGCCACCCCGGGCCGCGTCAGATCGTGGAGACCCGCTGCTCGGGCGGCTGATCGCGCTCGGCGGCCGGTTGCAGCAGCGAGCCGACGACCATCCCTGCAATCGACGCCAGCAAGCCGGCGAGTTGCGGCGGCACCAGCGCCTGGGGCGCCCAGGCTTCGCAGGCAATCCACACGACCAGGCCGAAGAACACGGCCAGCGTGCCGCCCAGCGAACTCGAACGCTTCCAGTACAGGCCGAAAGCCAACGGCACGAAGCAGCACACCAGCGTGACCTTATAGGCGCTCTCGACCATCTGGAAGATCGATGCCTTCGAGTTCAGGGCGTACACAAGCACCAGCGCCGTAAAACACAGCACGACCATACGCATCAGGCGCAGCAGATGCTTGTCGTCGATGCGCCCCTTGAGCATCGGGCGAATGATGTTCTCGGCAAACGTCACCGACGGCGCCAGCAGCGTGGCCGACGCACAACTCTTGATGGCCGAGAGCAGCGCCCCGAAGAACATGACCTGCGCGACGATCGGCACGCTGGTGAGCACCAACTGAGGCAGAATCTGTTGCGGATCGGTGCCGATGTACTTCTGCACCATCGACGGCGCGATGAGCAGCGCCGAGTAGGCGAGGAAAATCGGGATGAACGTGAAGAAGAAATACAGCACCCCGCCCGTGATCGAACCGGAGACGGCAATGTTCTCCGACTTGGACGACATCACGCGCTGGAACACGTCCTGCTGCGGGATCGAACCGAACATCATGGTCACGCCCGCCGCAATGAACGCCAGCACGTCGGCCGGATTCATCTCGGGCAGGAACACGAACTTGCCGGCGTCCGCCGCGTGGGCAATCACGGCTTCCGCCCCGCCGGGGACCATGCCCGACACGACCACAGCGATGTAGACGAGCCCCACCACGATGATGATCATCTGGATGAAGTCGGTCACCGCCACCGAGATCATGCCGCCCAGCAGCGTGTAGGCGAGCACCGAGACCGCGCCGATGATCATGCCCGTGGGCTCCGACATGGCGCCGCCTGACACAGTGTGGAACACGAGACCGAGCGCCTTGATCTGCGCACCGACCCAACCGAGGTACGAGATCACGATGGCGATCGACGTCACCACCTCGACGGTGCGGTTGTACTTGAGCTTGTAGAAGTCGCCGATCGTCATGAGGTTCATGCGATACAGCTTGCGGGCGAAGAACATGCCCACGAGAACCAGGCACATCGACGAGCCGAACGGGTCGGCCACCACGCCGCGAAGGCCTTCGCCGATGAAGGTGGCCGGAATGCCGAGCACCGCTTCCGAGCCGAACCAGGTGGCGAACACGACCGCCACGACCATGCCGTAGGGCAGACGGCGGCCGGCGACGGTGAAATCCTTGGTATTGCGGACCTTGAGGGCGGCCAACAGCCCGATGGCCACCGAAATGACCCAATACAGAATGACAAACCAGATCAGCATAACGCGGCCCCAGCCAAGCCCCAGGGCGGTGGTCGCTGGCCGGGAATCGTCAATGGCGGACGTGATTCGGCCGCATGAAGCCGCCGCGCAAGCCAACGAAACCTAGCCTTGGGCCGCAGCCTTCCGGGCAACAGAAAATCAGGTCGTGCATGACGGGGCTGATGCGATTCAGCGCTCGGGGGCGCCCGTTCTTGCCACCTGGCGAAAAATTTTGGGCCGATTATAGCGGCGCGGAAGACGGGCGGGGAAAAAATCACAAATCCGCTGAAGATTCGTGGCAAATATCGGGAAATACGCGACGGCTGCACGAACGTTACCGGCATTTGGCGACGGCCGCCGCTTGCCGCGTAGGCATTGCTCCACGCGCGAACGGACGCCGGAACGCACCTCCGAACATACCCCCGAACATACCCCCGGACACACTTCCGAACGTCTCGGGATCGTACGCCCGAACAACGCGGACTCAGCGACGCCGCCAGACCATCCAGTGTTCGGCGCCAGCGAACACGGGGACCGAATCGTCGACGCGCCGGGTGTCCTCACAGACGAAGTCCGACGCCAGCAGCGCGTCGAGTGCATCCGGCGCGATGCCGAACGGCGGTCCCTTTTGCGTTTCCCTCAGAAAGAAGAACCCCACCAGACGCCCACCCGGCGGCAGGAGCTGCGCCATGCGACGCCCGTAGTCCTGCCAGAGGTCGCGAGGCAGCGCGCAGAGAAATGCTCGTTCGTAGATCAGGTCGAGTGTGAAAGGCGGCGTGTACGCAAAGAAATCGGCCTGTTCGACGAGCGAGGCTCGCTGGCCCAACTGGGCTTTGGCCGACGCGACCGCCATCGGCGAGAAATCGATGGCGCGCACGGGCCAGCCCTGCGTGTCGAGCCACGCGGCCTCGTAGGCCGCGCCGCAACCGGGAATCAGCGTGGCACGCGGCACGCCCTCGGTTGCCTCGGCGGCCACGAAAGCGCGCAGCGCCTGAGGCACGCCGGCCGCGTCCCACGGCGTGAAAGATCGGGCGAAGCGCTCGTCCCAGAACGCCGCTTGCGACGGATCCCGATGCGCGAACGACGGCACGTCGGGCGCCCCGGCCGACGCCGGCATATCGCCGGCACGCGTCCCATGCTCCCCCTTCTCCCCATGCTGTGCGTGCGTCACGGCGTCAAATTTGCGAAGGTTCACCACTGCGCCTCGTTCGAGAAATGCCGGATCAGCTATACAGCCACACGAACGCCGTCAGCACGCCGATGGCAATGCCGCCGACAAGGCAAAACGCGCCCGTGAGCAACCGATTGGTGCGGCGCTGCTCCTGGAGCAACGCCAACAGCAGCGTGTCGTCCTGACCACGCGCGTGGGCGGCGAGCGCCTGATGGATCAGACGCGGCAATTGCGGCATCGTCTTGCTCCATTGAGGCGCTTCGGCCTTCAGGCGTTCCAGCCAGCCACGCGGCCCGATCTGCTCGGCCATCCAGCGTTCGAGAAACGGCTTGGCGGTCTTCCACAGGTCCAGATCCGGATCCAGCTGGCGCCCCAGTCCCTCGATATTGAGCAGCGTTTTCTGCAGTAACACGAGCTGCGGCTGAATTTCGACATTGAAGCGGCGCGACGTCTGGAAAAGACGCATCAGCACCAGCCCAAGCGAAATTTCCTTGAGAGGACGATCGAAATACGGCTCGCACACCGCGCGAATCGCCCCTTCGAGTTCCTCCACACGCGTATCGGGCGGCACCCAGCCCGACTCCAGATGCAGCGACGCCACACGGTGGTAGTCGCGACGGAAGAACGCAAGGAAGTTCTGCGCCAGGTAGTTCTTGTCGAACTCGGACAGGGCGCCGACGATGCCGCAATCGAGCGCAATGTAGCGGCCGAACGTGGCGGGGTCGAGACTGACCAGAATGTTGCCCGGATGCATGTCCGCGTGGAAGAAGCCGTCGCGCAGGAACTGCGTGAAGAAGATCTCGACGCCTTCGCGCGCGAGCTTCTTCAGATCCACGCCCGCTTCACGCAGCACGTCGATCTGGCTGATCGGCACACCGTACATGCGCTCCATCACGAGCACCGAACTGGAACTGAACTCCCAATAGATCTCGGGCACCATCAGCATGCCGGAGTCGATGAAGTTGCGGCGAAGCTGCGCGGCGTTGGCGGCTTCGCGCATCAGGTCCAACTCGTCGTGCAGGTACTTGTCGAATTCGGCGACGACTTCACGCGGCTTGAGGCGCTTGCCGTCCGGCCACAGGCGTTCGACCCAACCTGCCAGATCCCGCATGAGCGCCAGATCGCTGTCGATGACACCGAGCATGTTCGGGCGCAGCACCTTCACGGCGACGTCCTTGCCCGCATGTTCGCCCTCGCGAACCCTGGCGAAGTGCACCTGGGCAATCGACGCGCTGGCCACCGGAATGCGCTCGAACTCCACGAACACTTCTTCGAGCGGACGTCCCAGCGACTTTTCGATGCTCGCATGCGCCACCTGCGGATCGAACGGCGGCACTTGGTCCTGCAAACGCGCGAGTTCCAGCGCGATATCGGGCGGCATCAGGTCGCGGCGCGTGGAGAGCACCTGCCCGAACTTCACGAAGATCGGCCCGAGCGATTCGAGCGCCAGACGCAGGCGTTCGCCACGCGGCGCCTTCAGACCGCTGCGGCCGATCGTGAGCACGCGCAGCAGCGCTCGCGTGAAGGGATGGGGAATGCTCGAGAGCACCAGCTCATCGAGACCGTACCGGTAGCAGACGAAGAAGATCTTGATGAGACGCAGAAGACGCATCGGTCAACGGCCTCCGTGAGTGCGAGGCGCCGCAATGGCAGTCCCCGTCTGACGTTCGAGCTTCTCGATGCGCTTTTCCAGCCGCGCGAGGTCGTCACGCAACGTACCGATATCCGCACGCATGGCATCGAGTCGGGGTCGCGCCACAAGCATCGGATTCTCTTCGACCAGATAATCGGCTAGCGAACGCGCCAGCGTGCCCCCCGTGCGGCGTGCGCCTGCCACGGCGGCCTTGCCGGTCTCGGTTACACGGTGCGCGGCAGCGTCGCCGATCACCTTGCTGAGGTCTTCCGCAGCCTCCCAGCGCAGATGCTGGGCAAGATACGACACCGTGTTGGCGAACTCGGCGTCACCTTCGATCTTGACGTGACGCATCACGGCGGCCTGCCCGCCTCCCGCAAAATCGGCCAGCGCCGCCGGGGGCACCGAGATACTGACGTCGCAGGGGAAATTGGCTTCGGCGGCGGCGAGATAGCCGTCGTCGCCCACGCGCAGGCGCAGGTCGACTGGGGACATGGCCAACCGGGCGGACGCACCGATGTGATGGCGCAGGCGCTCGCGTGCCCACGGTTCGCGGGCAAGCAGATGGTTCACGGTGGCGGCAAAGGCTTTGGCGGCTACGGTCATGAGCTAGGCGGCCGACCGGCGCTGAACACCGGTCGCACCGAAAGACGCCGTCCGGCAACGATCTTCGGACGGCAAAAACAAAAGAGCCCGCGCTTCGGTGCGCGGGCTCTCATTGTAAGGCAGGTTACGGCAAAAACGTCGCCAGCTTAGCTGAGCTGCTGAATCCCGGCGAGCACCCAGCCACCGTTGCCGGTCACCGGCTTGGTCAGGTTCCACACTTCGTTGAACGGCTCGGCGGCGGCGCCTTCGGTTTCGCGGATCAGGCCCGAGAAGCGAACGCTTGCCATGTACTCGGTGGTCGACTGCTCGATACCGAGAAGTTCGGCGTCAAGCTGCACGACATCCGTACGGTTGGTCGACTTGCCGCGCTCTTCGAGATCCATCTTGATTTCCGCGAACATCTGCGGCGTGGTGAACTCGTTGATGTCGGCCTGATCGCCCTTGTCCCATGCGGCTTGCAGACGGTTGAAGTACACCTTCGCGCTGCGCAGGAAGCCTTCCGTATCGAAACCGGCCGGCACACCGAACGACTCCGTCGCGGCGGCGCCCGCTGCGGCACCGGCGGCCACCGGCAGGCCGGATGCGCCGGCCAGATGCGACGGCTGGGCCGGTTGTTGACGCGACTCGTTTTCCCACGACTGACGCAGCGAGTTATTCGAAGCGTCGTTGCCTGCGCCTGCATAGGCCGGCGTCTGCGACTGCGACTTGTTGCCGCGGAAACGGCGAATGATCCACATCACGGCGAAGGCGATCAACGCGATGATGATGACGTTGGCCATCATGCTCGCAAACGCACCGCCCATGCCGAAGTGCGACAGCAGCGCGGCGATACCGAGACCGGCGGCCAGACCGGCGATCGGTCCGAGCCAGCGGTTGGCCGGCTTGGCGGCGGCAGCCGCACCCGCGGCACCTGCGCCGGCGGCGGCCGGTGCTGCCTGCGTCGGGGCGGCGCCCGGTGCGGCTTGCGCCGGTTGTTGCGGCGTGGCCTGACGTTGCGTCACGGTGTTGGACTGCTTGCCGATGCTCCGGCCGCCGCCAACGCGCTTGGCGTCAGCGTCCGCGATCGTCATGCCGACCGCCACTACGCCGGCCACAACGCCCAACAACAGCTTGTTTTTCAGGAACTGGAACATCGTTCTGGTCTCTCCGTGGAGTTTATAGGTTGCTGTCTATTGACAGACGTCAACCCAAATGGTTCAGCCGCTTTTTACGTACTGAAACCAGATAAGGCGTCGGGCGATTCTGCCACAGCAAAATTAGCTTGTTCTTAGGGATTCCAGACAAAACGCCCCGGCGTGGAAATTTTCCACCGTCCGGGGCGCGGCATGGGGTCTGGGGTGTCAGATTCGCCCGGATAAGTCTTGATACGTCTGACAAGTCGGGCGAAGCCAGTAAGTGAGCGTGTACTTAGAACTTGCGGCCGATGTGCAGCGCTACGACGCCCGCCGTCAGGTTGTGATACTCGACCCGTTCGAGGCCGACGTCTTCCATCATCGACTTGAGCGTTTCCTGATCCGGGTGCATGCGAATCGATTCGGCCAGATAGCGGTAGCTGTCGGCGTCGCCCGCGATGCGCGAGCCGAGCCACGGCAGCACCTTGAACGAATAAGCGTCGTACGCCTTTTCCAGCGGCTGCCAGACCTTCGAGAATTCCAGCACCATGACCTTGCCGCCCGGCTTGATCACGCGGCGCATTTCCGCAAGCGCCGCGTCCTTGTGCGTCATGTTGCGCAGGCCGAACGCCACGCTTACCACGTCGAAATAGTTCGACGGGAACGGCAACTTCTCGGCGTCGCACAGCAGCGACGGCGTGACGATGCCGTCGTCGAGCAGACGGTCGCGCCCCACGCGCAGCATCGATTCGTTGATGTCGGTGTGCCACACTTCGCCGGTCGGTCCCGCCTGACGTGCGAACGCCTTCGAGAGATCGCCCGTGCCGCCCGCGATGTCGAGCACCTTGAAGCCCGGGCGCACAGCAGCACGCCCGATCGTGAACGCTTTCCAGATGCGGTGCAGCCCGCCCGACATCAGGTCGTTCATGATGTCGTACTTGCTGGCGACGGAATGGAACACTTCGGCGACTTTGCCGGCCTTTTCCTTCTCGTCTACGGTTTCATAACCGAAGTGGGTCTGATCACCCATTGCACATCTCCAAAATCATGTAAGCGAGCGCACGCTCAGGCGCGCATCACCGGAACCTCAATGGTGGTGGCAGCCACCTGCGGACGGCGCGGGCATCGGCGTGTCGCGATCGACACCTGCTGCCGCGAGCTTGTCCAGGTACTCCTGCCACAGTGCGTCCTGTCGCACGCACAGCTCGTAGAGGAAGTCCCACGAATAAATGCCGGTGTCGTGTCCATCCGAGAACACGGGACGCACCGCGTAATTGCCGATCGGCTCCAGGCCGTTGAGCGTGACGTCGCGCTTGCCGGTTTGCAGCGTCTCCTGCCCCGGACCGTGACCGCGCACTTCCGCCGATGGCGAGAGCACACGCAGCAATTCAAACGGCAGGCGGTAAGTCTTGCCGTCTTCGTAACCGAGTTCCAGCACCTTCGAAGCGCGATGCAGCGTCAGGGAAACGGGAATCGGCGTGTCTTTCTCCAGCCCAGCCATGGTCTTGCTCCAGAAAATTCATTGCGTGCCGGTTTGTGACACATTCCGTGGCACATTCGGTTGACACGTTAAGTGACACCTGCGGCGGCACCTCGTGCCGCACGTCGGCGGGCAGTATAGCTGCTCAGCCCCGAGCGGTCATGCCGACCGACGCGTGGCCTCGGGATTTCGGGTGCGCGCACCGGCAAGACACCCGCGACATCGCAAACGCCCCCGCGCCTGCCCTCGTCGGGGAGCGATCGCCGCCAGAACGCGACCGGCTTGGCCCGCAGCTTACGCCGGCCATCCCGGGATTCGCTCCAATTCTGCCACGATGGCCTCGCGCAGCGCAGGCATCCACGCCGAGCGCTCGGCGATCACGGCTTGCGGCAATTCGCGTTGCGGGGCACTCCACACCGAGCCGGGGAAGTGAATGTCGTCGCGATAACGCGGGATCACATGCCAATGCACGTGCGGCACCATATTGCCCAGACTCGCCACGTTGACCTTGTGCGGCGACATCACCGTGCGCTGTGCCGTCTCGACGGCGAACACGGCGCGCATCACATGTTCGCGCGCGGCCTGCGGCAGATCGCTCATTTCGGCCACGTGCGCGTGCCAGATCACGCGGGCAAAGCCCGGGTAACCGGCTTCGTTCGCCAGCACCACACGCAGCACCGGATCGCGCCATACGACTTCACCGCCGTCACCGGCGCAAAACGGACATTCCATCTACGCTCTCCCTTCCCTTGGCGATCGCTCACTATCGATCACTATCACTCACTATCGAGCACAAGCCCTCAGCACTCGGCGCGCGCCTCACGTCAGTGCTTTCTGCCCTTTCGGCGCTTGCCCGTCGCAGGATCGACCGGCCCGAGCGCGAGTTCGGCAAAATCGATTTCGCTGAGCAGTTCGCGCAGCGTTTCGTCGTTGATGCGGTGCGTAATGCGCAGACGCGACAGCTCCACGCGCTCGGCCTGCAACGCCGCCGCGCGCAAACGACGCTCCACTTCCACCTCCCGCACCGCGCGCTCGCGCATCTCGTCGGTCGCCGTCGACGCATTGAGCGTGCGGCGATAACGTCCCATCACCCGGGCGGCGGCTTCGGCGCACACGGCCGTGTCCAGTTCGTCGCCCGACTTCGCAATCACCTTCTGCAACGATTCGACGGCACGGATCGCCGCTTCCGACGCCGCAAGCCTCGCCTCGCCCATCTCGCGATTGCGCGGGTCTTCGACCGGCCAGCGCACACCGCGCAGCAGTACCGGCAGCCCGAGGCTGCCGCCTATGAGCGAGAGCAGGATCACACCGGCGGCAAGGAAAATCAGCAGGTCGCGGCCTGGGAACGGCGCGCCGCCCGGCAGCGCCAACGGCACGGAAAGCGCACCGGCGAGCGTCACCGCCCCGCGCACGCCGGACAGGGCCGTCACACCGGTGAAGCGAATGCCGGGCTTCATCGTGATTTCCCCGCGACGCATGCCGAGGAAATACATCACCCGCCAGGCCACCCATACCCAGCAAAAGCGCAGCACGATCAGCACCGCCGAGATGGCGCCCACGTAGAACATCAGCTCGCCCAGATTTACCAGCGTGCCCCAAAGGTGCTCGCTCGGGCGCAGGGCCGCGCGCACGATGTCGGGCAATTGCAGGCCAAGCAGTACGAACACCGCGCCATTGAACACGAATTCGAGCATCGACCACACCCCGTTGCCGAGAATGCGTGTGGCCGTGCGAGAGTTGAGCAGATCCGTGGAGCTGACCGTCATGCCCGCCGCCACGGCCGCGAGAATGCCGGAAAACCCGAAATGCTCGGCAAGCAGATAGGCGGCAAACGGCATGAGCAGCAGGAGCAGCACCACGGTCGCGGGCTCTTCGGTGGAGGCGTCGAGCACGCGGCGATGGAATTGCGTGAACAGCCAGGTCACCGCCCAGCCCGCGAGCAGGCCGCCGATCGCAATCACGAAGAACGAGAACGTGGCGTTGCCGATGGAGAAGATGCCGGTCGTGGCGGCCACCAGCGCAAACTTGAACGCCACCAGACCGGAGGCGTCGTTCATCATCGCCTCGCCTTCGAGCACGTGCATAAGGCGCGTGGGCATGCGCATGCGCCCGGTCAGCGCGGAGACGGCAACGGCGTCGGTCGGCGAGAGCACGCCACCGAGTGCGAACGCAACCGCCAGCGGAATCGAGGGAATCATCCAGTGGATGAAGTAGCCAACGCCCAGCACGGTGAAGATCACGAGGCCGAGCGCCATGGCGATGATCGGCACCCGAAGGTGCCAGAACTCGCGCTTGGGCATGCGCCAGCCGTCGGCGAAGAGCAGCGGCGGAATGAACAGCAGGAAGAAGATCTCAGGGTCGAGATCGATGTGCAGGCCCGCGCCCGGATAAGCGAGCGCGGCACCCACGGCGATCTGCACGAGCGGCACGGGCAGGAACCGGACGAAGCTGACCAGCACGCCGGTCAGCGCCACGACGAACAGCAGGATCAGTGCTGTGTAGACTACCTCCATGCCACCTCCGTGATCCGTCGGTCAGGCATCGGCCGCGTTCCCCGCCAGGCGCAGCGGGGGCAGAAGGAGAGGACGGGGAGGAAGGGGCAGAAAGATCATCAGACGAGCACGCGTTCGATACCGCCGTTGTTCGCATCCTTGACGTAGTCCACCAGCCACTGATCGCCCAGCACGTGCTTGGCGATCTCGACGACGATGTAGTCGGCGGTGACGTCCGCGTCCTCGTTGTAGCGCGACAGGCCTTGCAGGCACGACGGGCAGCTCGTCAGGATCTTGACGTCGTCCACCTTGCCGTCCGCCCGCAGTTTCGCCGCGCCCTTGCGCATCTCCTCTTCCTTGCGGAAACGGATCTGTGTCGAGATGTCCGGACGCGTGACCGCCAGCGTACCCGATTCGCCACAGCAACGATCGTTCTTCTCGATCTTGTAGCCGTCGTTCTCGCTGCCCATCAATTGATTCACGAGCTTGACCGGGTCCATCGTCTTGATCGGCGTGTGGCACGGGTCGTGATACATGTAGCGCGTACCGTTCACGCCTTCGAGCTTTACGTTCTTCTCGAGCAGATATTCGTGAATGTCCACGATGCGGCAGCCCGGGAAAATCTTCTCGAATTCATAACCGGCCAGCTGATCGTAGCAAGTCCCGCACGACACCACCACGGTCTTGATGTCGAGGTAGTTCAGCGTGTTGGCCATGCGATGGAACAGCACGCGGTTGTCCGTCACGATCTTCTCGGCCTTCTCGCCCTGCCCCGACCCGCGTTGCGGATAACCGCAGCACAGATAGCCCGGCGGCAGCACCGTCTGCACGCCCACGTGCCAGAGCATGGCCTGCGTGGCCAGACCGACCTGCGAGAACAGACGCTCCGAGCCGCAGCCCGGGAAGTAGAACACCGCTTCCGAATCCACGGTCGTGGCCTTCGGATTGCGAATGATCGGCACCACCTTGTTGTCTTCGATGTCGAGCAGCGCGCGCGCCGTCTTCTTCGGCAGGTTGCCCGGCATCTTCTTGTTGACGAAGTGGATCACTTCCTCGCGCAGCGCCGGCTTGCCGACGGTCGCCGGCGGATGCGCCGTCTGCTTCTTCGCAATTTTCTTGAAAATGTCCGCGCCGAAACGCTGCGCCTTGTAGCCCCAGTCGATCATCACCTTGCGGGTGATGTTGATCGTCTCCGGGTTGGTCGCGTTCAGGAAGAACATGCCGGCAGCCGCGCCCGGGTTGAACTTCTTCTTGCCCATCTTGCGCAGCAAGTTGCGCATGTTCATCGTCACGTCGCCGAAGTCGATCTTGACCGGGCAGGGCGTGGCGCACTTGTGGCAGACCGTGCAGTGATCGGCCACGTCGTTGAACTCGTCCCAGTGCTTGATCGACACGCCACGACGCGTCTGTTCTTCGTACAGGAACGCCTCGATGAGCAGCGACGTCGCCAGAATCTTGTTGCGCGGGCTGTAGAGCAGGTTCGCACGCGGCACGTGCGTGGCGCACACCGGCTTGCACTTGCCGCAACGCAGGCAGTCTTTCACGCTGTCGGCAATGGCGCCGATGTCCGACTGCTGCATGATGAGCGACTCGTAACCCATCAGCCCGAAGCTGGGCGTATAGGCGTTCCGCAGATCGGCCGGCAGTTCGGGCAGGTTGAGCAGCTTGCCCTTGTTGAAGCGCCCTTCCGGGTCCACGCGCAGCTTGTAGGCGCGGAACTCGCCGATTTCGGCTTCGGTCAGGAACTCCAGCTTGGTGATCCCGATACCATGCTCGCCCGAGATCACGCCGTCGAGCGAACGCGCGATGTCCATGATGCGGGCCACGGCCTTGTGCGCATCCTGGAGCATCTCGTAGTTGTCCGAGTTCACCGGGATGTTCGTGTGCACGTTGCCGTCGCCGGCGTGCATGTGCAGGGCAACGAAGACACGGCCGTGCAGCACGCGTTTGTGAATCGCCTGCGCCTCGTCGAGGATCGGCTTGAACTCGCCGCCGGTGAAGATCTGGCGCAGTTCCGCGCGGATCTCCTGCTTCCACGAAATGCGCACCGTGCGATCCTGAAGCAGATCGATCAGACGCGTTTCCGGTTGCTTGTTCAAACGCTCGTTGAGTGCGACGTTGATCTCGCGAATGCCGTGACGGTTGAGCAGCGGAATCGCCTCGGCGAGCGGCATTTCGAAGTTATCGCGCAGGAATTCCCAGCGCGCGCGGACTTCGCGAAGCATCGTCAGCGCCGTTTGCACGCGGTCTTCGAGCAGTTCGGCCGACGGAATCTCGTTGGCGTCGTCCGTCTTGCCGAGCGGCAGGTTGCCCGCTTCGAAGAACGTTTCGAGCGCGTCGACGAGTTGCAGCTTGTTCTTGAGCGAGAGCTCGATATTGATGCGTTCGATGTGATCCGTGTACTCGCCCATGCGATGCAGCGGAATCACCACGTCTTCGTTGATCTTGAAGGCGTTCGTGTGGCGGGCGATCGCGGCAGTCCGCGAGCGATCCAGCCAGAACTTCTTGCGCGCCTCGGCCGACACGGCGACGAAGCCTTCGCCGCTCTTGCCGTTGGCCATGCGAATCACTTCCGAGGTGGCCTGCGCGACCGCGTTGTCGTCGTCGCCGACGATGTCGCCGATCAGCACCATCTTCGGGAACGCATTGCGCTTCGACTTCGTGGCGTAGCCCACGGCGCGCAGATAGCGCTCGTCCAGATGTTCCAGACCGGCAAGAATCGCGCCGCCGGCCGCCGTCTGCGCGAACATGTAGTCCTTGATCTCGACGATGCTCGGAATCGCTTCCTTCGCCTGACCAAAGAACTCCAGACACACGGTGCGCGTATGGGCCGGCATCTTGTGCAGAATCCAGCGCGCGCTCGTGATCAGGCCGTCGCAGCCTTCTTTCTGAATGCCCGGCAGCCCGGCGAGGAACTTGTCCGTGACGTCTTTGCCGAGCCCTTCCTTGCGGAAGCGCTTGCCTTCGATTTCCAGCAGTTCCGTCTTGAGCAATGCGGCGCCGGGCGCCTGATTGCCGTCATACCACTTCAGTTCGAAGCGGGCGACCGGAATGTCGTGAATCTTGCCCAGGTTGTGATCGAGGCGCGTGACTTCGAGCCAGTTGCCTTGCGGATCGACCATGCGCCACCAGGCGAGGTTATCCAGCGCCGTGCCCCACAGCACGGCTTTCTTGCCGCCCGCGTTCATGGCCACGTTGCCGCCGATGCACGACGCATCGATCGATGTCGGGTCCACGGCGAACACGAGGCCGGCGCGCTCGGCGGCTTCGGCCACGCGGCGCGTCACCACACCCGCGCCCGAGAAAATCGTGCCGACGGGCTTGTCCACCCCCGGCAACTGAACGTATTCGACTTCGTCGAGCTGTTCGAGCTTTTCCGTATTGATGACGGCCGAGAAAGGCGTGAGCGGAATCGCGCCGCCCGTATATCCGGTGCCGCCCCCACGCGGAATCACCGTGAGCCCCAACTCGAAGCAGCCCTTGACCAGCGACGCCATCTCCAGCTCGCTATCCGGCGTGAGCACGACGAACGGGTACTCCACGCGCCAGTCGGTCGCGTCGGTGACGTGCGAAACACGCGACAGGCCGTCGAACTTGATGTTGTCGCTGGCGGTCGTGCGTCCGAGCACCTTCTTCGCGCGACGGCGCAACTCCGCCATCTTGTCGAACTCGGCGGCAAACTCCGCCACGGCGCGGCGCGCGGCGACTTCCAGTTGCTCGACGCGCGCGGCGCGTTCGCGGCCATGCGCGTCGGCGTGTTCGGCCACGTCGGCACGGCGACGCTTGTCGATTTCGTTCAGACGGTGCTCAAGCGCGTCGATCAGCAGCTTGCGACGCTTCGGGTTGTCGAGCAGGTCGTCTTGCAGATAGGGGTTGCGACGCACCACCCAGATGTCGCCGAGCACTTCGTACAGCATGCGCGCCGAGCGGCCGGTGCGGCGTTCGGCGCGAAGTTCGTCAAGAATCGCCCAGGCGTCCGCGCCGAGCAGGCGCATGACGATTTCGCGGTCCGAGAACGAAGTGTAGTTGTAGGGAATTTCGCGCAGGCGCGGCGGCTGGGCGGCTACGGCATGTTTTGCGTCGTGCGGCTCGAAGGCAGGCAAGGGTGCGTTCATCTTGTCGGGCTCGTCAGTGCGGCGGTGCATCCGCCGTCGGCGTTCGTCTCGCGAGACGCGCCGAAAGTCAAAATCGGGTATGCGCTGAAGATGCCGGCCGCAAGCGCGACAGATGCGCGCGGGCCGGCAACGGACGATCTGCGGTCAACGAGATCGACGACTGCCGTGCGAGGACGTCGATGACGAATCGTGTCCGGTCATCGAGCAGAAGCACAGAGGGGTGAGGCAGTTGTTGCGCATGCCCAGATCTTTCTTCCGGCTTGGGAAAGTGTTGGTAGGGGAATGTAGGTCGAATTGTACTTCATTGCACCGCAACACGTCGGTCCCGCACCGAAATCCCCCGCAAGGCGCGCGAATCCACTCTTTGCAGACGATGCACTGCCCTCATTGCAACGTTGATGCCGCCTTCACGACGCGCCCCTGCCCCCGCTCATTCCCCTGACCTCATGTGACTTTCACAACAATAGTCGTGCGCTATATCCGTTTGGATACAACGACTTGCAACACATTTCTGAACTGAAATTTCCGGGGAATGGGAGTATGTTCTAGCGGTCCCCGCCCCCTATCCACCCATCAAGAGGTGCATCCATGGCTTCGTTCCAACTGAACGGCAAACCGGTGAAGGTCGATGTCGACCCAGCCACTCCCCTGCTCTGGACCCTGCGCGACGCCCTGAACATGACCGGCACCAAATTCGGTTGCGGCATGGCGTTGTGTGGCGCCTGCACCGTCCATATGGACGGCGCGCCGATCCGAAGCTGCGTCACGCCGGTGTCTGCCGTCGAAGGCAAGAAGATCACCACGATCGAGAACGTCGGCGCCGATCCGGTCGGCCGGGCCGTGCAGGACGCCTGGGTCAAACACGACGTGCCCCAGTGCGGCTACTGTCAGAGCGGCCAGATCATGTCCGCCACCGCCCTGCTGCGCGAGAACAAGACCCCCAACGACGAACAGATCGACGCCGCCATGGCCGGCAACATCTGCCGTTGCGGCACCTACGCCCGCATTCGTGCGGCCATCAAAGACGCCGCCGCGTCGCTGGCCTGAGATGAGGAGACACCGAAATGCGTGAACTTCGTTTCTCCCAACGTCCCGGCGTGGCCGTGGGCGACTTCGCCGGCGTGAGCCGTCGCGGTTTCCTCAAGACGTCCGCCATCGCAGCCGGTGGCCTGATGCTCGAAATGTCGCTGCCGGGCATGATGCGCACGGCGAGCGCGCAAGGCGCGGCGGCAGCGCCCGTCGTGCCGTCCGCCTTCGTTCATATCGCCCCGGACGACACCGTCACCATTCAGGTCAACCGCCTCGACTTCGGTCAGGGCGTGCAGACCGCGCTGCCAATGCTCGTCGCCGAAGAACTCGATTGCGACTGGGCCAAGGTGCGCGGCGAACTGGCGCCGGCCGGCGACGCGTACAAGGACCCCATGTTCGGCATTCAGATGACGGGGGGCTCGGGCTCCGTCGCTCACTCGTGGATGCAATATCGTCGCATCGGCGCCTCGGCCCGCGCCATGCTGATTGCGGCGGCCGCGCAGCAATGGAAGGTGCCCGCAGACCAGTTGCGCACGGAAAACGGCGTGGTGATCGGCCCGAACGGCAAGCGCGCAACGTACGGCAGCCTCGCCGCCAAAGCGCAGGCGTTGCCCGTGCCCGCCAATGTCGCGCTCAAGGATCCGTCGACCTTCCGCCTGCTGGGCAAGCCGACGCGCCGCCTGGACGCCAAAGCCAAGTCTACGGGCACGCCGATGTACGGCATGGACTTCAAGCTGCCGAACCTGAAAGTCGCAGTCGTCGCTCGTCCGCCGGTATTCGGCGCCAAGGTGAAGTCGTTCGACGCCAAGGCCGCGAAAGCCGTCAAGGGCGTGCGCGACGTCCTGGAGATTCCTGACGACCGTGGCGGTACTGCCGTGGCTGTCATCGCCGATGGCTACTGGCAGGCGAAAACCGGCCGCGAGGCGCTCAAGGCCGAGTGGGACACCAGCGGCGTCGAACACGTCGACACGACCGCGCAACTGGCCCGATTCAAGGAATTGGCCAAGACTCCCGGCATCGTCGCCATCGATACTGATGTTTCCAAACTCAAGGGCGCCCCGAAGACGATCGTCGCCGAGTACAGCTTCCCGTACCTCGCACATGCGCCGATGGAGCCGCTGAACTGCACCGTTCAACTCTCGGACAAGGGCGCAGAAGTCTGGACCGGCACCCAGTTCCAGACCGTCGATCAGGCCGCCATCGCGCGCACGCTCGATCTCAAGCCCGAGCAGGTCAAGCTGCACACTTTGATGGCCGGGGGCGGATTCGGCCGTCGCGCGGTGCCCACGTCCGATTACGGCGTCGAAGCGGCGCAGGTCGCAAAGGCATGGCGACGGGCGGGTCATCGCGAACCGGTCAAGGTGATCTGGAGCCGTGAAGACGACATCCACGGCGGCTACTACCGTCCGATGTACGTGCACCGTGCTGAGATCGGTGTCGACGCCAAGGGCAACGTGCTCGCGTGGAATCACACCATCGTCGGCCAGTCGATTCTCCAGGGCACGCCGTTCGAGAAGATGATGGTCAAGAACGGTATCGACGGCACGAGCGTGGAAGGCGTGTCCGGCACCCCCTATGCCGTGCCGCTACGTCTTGCGCTGCACAGCCCGCAGGTCAACGTGCCGGTGCTGTGGTGGCGCTCGGTGGGCAACACCCACACGGCGTACGTCATGGAGACGCTGATCGACGAGTTGGCGAAGAACGCCGGCCAGGATCCGGTGGCCTATCGCTATGCGTTGCTGGGCGACAAGCACCCGCGGCATCGCGATGCGCTGGCCCTGGCGGTCGAGCGCTCGGGGTACGGCAAGACCAGGCTGCCCGACGGTCAGGCCTGGGGTGTGGCCGTGCACGAGTCGTTCGACTCGGTCGTTGCGTACGTTGTCGTGGCGGAGATGCGCAACAATGCGCCGCGACTGGTGAGCGCGGTGGCCGGCGTGCATTGCAACTTCGCCGTGAACCCGTTGACGGTGGCCGCACAGGTCGAAGGCGCGGCGTTGATGGGGCTGGGCACGACCTTGCCGGGCGCGGCGATCACGCTCAAGCAAGGCGAGGTGGAGCAAAGCAACTTCCATCAGTACACGGTGGCGCGTCTGACCGACATGCCGGCCATCAGCGTGCATGTCGTGGCCTCGGGCGATGCGCCCACGGGCATGGGCGAACCGGGTCTGCCGCCGCTCGCACCGGCGTATGCAAACGCCATCGCGGCCCTGACCGGCAAGCGGTTGCGCGCGCTGCCGTTCGATCTGACGGCGACCGCCTGAGCCATCGCTGGCGCACCGACACATCGGTGCGTCAGCAAGTCGCGTGAACGCGAGGGGGCGTCATCCGACGAGCAAGTGTTTGAACGGCGCGAAAATGCCTTGCCAGAACGACTCGGGCACACGAAGCATGAGGTAGGTGATGGCGATGTAGCGCAGCGTCTTGCCGATTGCGATGTAGACGAGGCAGGTGCGCCATGACAGCCGCAGCCACCCGGCAAGCGTGCAAAGCGGATCGCCGACCACCGGCAGCCACGAGAGCAGCAACAGCGGCGGGCCGAAGCGCTTCATCCACCGACGGTAGCGCTCGCTCATCGGCGCTCTGCCCTCGGCATCGCCCTTCCCACCCGACAGATCCACCGTCACTGCGACGTCACCGTTCGCGACCGCTGCCCGCGCATGCGCCCGACGACGCGCCTTGAGCCGCACATACGCGCGACGCGCGGCAAATCCCATCCACCAGTCCAGCATGCCGCCCAGCGTATTGCCCACGCTCGCGACCACAATGGCGGGCCAGAACATATGCGGATTGAGCGCGACGTAGCCGAAGAGCGCCGGCTCGGAGCCCATCGGCAGCAACGTGGCGGAGAGAAACGAGACGAGAAAAATCGCAGGCAAGCCAACGCCGGGCAGCGCCAACACGCCCAGCAGCCAGGTGATGAACGACTCCATGCCACTCCGAAAAAAACGAAAAGCGATCCAAGAACGCAAAAAAAGCGCAGCAAGTGCGCCATCCCAAACCGACCAGCCGGTCGGTCACTGCAACCGGCCCCCCCGCCCACACTCGTTTGGCAGAAACGAAAAGTCTGGCGCATAATGCGTGACCATGACCCGACCCTCGACGCCGCCCGTGGCCATTCTACTGGCAGGCGGACTCGGTACCCGCTTCGACGCGGCGGGGCGCCGGAACAAGCTGCTCGCGCCGCTGCCCGGAGATCCCCTGAACCGACCCGTTGCCCTCGCCAGCGCCCACGCGCTGCTGGCGGCATTGCCGCGCGTGATCGCGGTCGTGCGTCCGGATTCGGCCGAGTTGGAAAACGTGCTGCTCCAAGCGGGTTGCGAAGTCGTGATGAGCCATGCCACCAAGCGAGGCATGGGCGCCACGCTCTCGGCCGGCATCAACGCCGCCGTGGACGAAGATCCGCCCCCAGGGCTCGAACATCTCGACGGCTGGCTCGTGGCGCTGGCCGACATGCCGTACATCCACCCGAACACCCTGCGCGCGGTCGCGAACGGTCTCACGTCGCCCGAATCCATCGTCGCACCGAGTTATCAGGGACAACGCGGCCATCCGGTCGCGTTCGGCGCCGCCTACACCTCGCGCCTGGCCGCCCTCGATGGCGACATTGGCGCGCGCGACCTGTTGATTAGCGAGCACATTACGATCGTCGATGTCGACGACGCCGGAATCGTGCGCGACATCGACACCCCAGACGACCTACGCTAGGGCGCGCACTCCCCTTTCCCGTTTCTCCCCGAAAGACCAAGCGCGACCGCCCCGGCGGAGGTGCTGGTCTATCATTGTCCTTTTGTTCCTTGATGTGCCTAACCTGAAGAAGCCTTAAATCATGTCCGACGCAGCTCCCGATTACCTGAAGAAGATCCTGACCGCCAAAGTCTACGACGTCGCCCACGAGAGCGAACTCGAGCAGGCCCGCACGCTCTCGATGCGGCTGCACAATCGAATTTATCTCAAGCGCGAAGACAATCAGACGGTGTTCTCCTTCAAGATTCGGGGCGCGTACAACAAGATGGCGAACCTCAGCGAGGCCGAACGCGAGCGCGGCGTGCTCACGGCGTCTGCGGGCAACCATGCACAGGGCGTTGCCTATTCCGCCGCGCGTCTGGGCTGCAAGGCCGTCATCGTCATGCCGGTGACCACGCCGCAGGTGAAAATCGACGCCGTCAAAACGCACGGCGGTCGCGCCGTCGAAGTCGTGCTGGCAGGCGATTCGTACAGCGACGCTTTCGCCCACGCCATGACGTTGCAGGCCGAGCGCGGCCTGACCTTCGTGCCGCCGTTCGACGACCCGGACGTCATCGCGGGTCAGGGCACGATCGGCATGGAAATTCTGCGTCAGCATCAGGGTCCGCTGCACGCCATCTTCGTGCCGATCGGCGGCGGTGGACTGGCGGCCGGCGTCGCCGCTTACGTCAAGTCGGTACGCCCCGAGATCAAGATCATCGGCGTGCAATCGGTCGACTCGGACGCCATGGCGCAGTCGATCCACGCCGGCGAGCGCATTCTGCTCAACGACGTCGGCCTGTTTGCGGACGGCACCGCCGTCAAATACGTCGGCGAAGAGACCTTCCGCCTGTGCAGCCAGTATCTCGACGAAGTCGTGCGTGTCGATACCGACCAGCTTTGCGCGGCCATCAAGGATGTGTTCCAGGATACGCGCAGCGTGCTCGAACCGTCGGGGGCATTGTCCGTCGCCGGCGCCAAGCTTTATGCCGAGCGCGAAAAGCTCAAGGGCGAAACGCTCGTGGCGATCACATCCGGCGCGAACATGAACTTCGATCGTCTGCGGTTCGTGGCCGAACGCGCCGAAGTCGGTGAAGCGCGCGAAGCGGTGTTCGCCGTCACCATTCCGGAAGCGCGAGGCAGCTTCAAGCGCTTTACCGAAGTGGTGGGCAGCCGCAATGTGACCGAGTTCAACTACCGAATTAGCGAGGCGTCCAGCGCCCATATCTTCGTGGGCATCCAGATGCACAACCGCGACGAGGGCGAGCGCATCCGCTCGGGCTTCGAGCGTCATGGCTTCCCCACGCTCGATCTGTCCAACGACGAACTGTCCAAGCAGCACATCCGCTACATGGTGGGCGGACGCTCAGCGCTCGCCAGCCACGAAGTGCTGTATCGCTTCGAGTTTCCGGAGCGCCCGGGAGCGCTGATGAAGTTCCTCTCGGCGATGAGCCCGAACTGGAACATCAGCCTCTTCCACTACCGCAATCAAGGCGCGGACTACAGCAACATCCTCGTGGGCATTCAGGTGCCGGACAACGAGAAGGCCGCGTTCCGCGACTTCCTCGCCACGCTCGGCTATCCTTACTGGGACGAAAGCGACAACCCCGTGTACAAGCTGTTTCTCGGGTAAAGCGCTGCGCCCGGCTTACGACATCATCCAAGGAAATCCCCACCGCCATGCCCATCACGCTCGAGAACAAACTCGTTGTCGCGATCTCCTCGCGCGCGCTGTTCGACTTCGAAGAAGAGAACCGCGTGTACGAGGCCGGTGTGGCGAGTGGCGACGATCAGTCGTACATGCAGTACCAGCTCGACCGGCTCGACAAACCCGCGCCGGCGGGCGTCGCCTTCCCCCTCGTGCAGAAATTGCTCGCGTTCAATGGGGGCAGCGACGGCCATACGGGCGGGGCGAACGACCGGCATCGTGTGGAAGTCGTCGTCCTCTCGCGCAACGATCCCGTCAGCGGCATGCGTGTGTTCCGGTCGGCGCGGCAGGTCGACCTCAAGATCGAGCGTGGCGTATTCACGCGCGGGCGCGATCCGTTCGGCTACCTCAACGCGCTGGGTGCGCACCTGTTTCTCTCGGCGAACGAACGCGACGTGCGCAGCGCGCTTGCCGCCGGTTTCCCGGCCGCACGCGTCTATCCGGACTCTGCGAAAAAGGCCGAATTGCATCCCGACGAAATTCGCATTGCCTTCGACGGCGACGCGGTGCTCTTCTCCGACGAGGCCGAGCAAGTCTTCCAGCGCAACGGACTCGACGCCTTCCAGCAACACGAGAGCGAACGCGCCGCAACGCCGCTGCCGCCGGGGCCGTTCAAACCGTTGCTGCTCGCGTTGCATCGTTTGCAAACGCTCGCCGGGCACGAAGTCCCGGTGAGGATTCGTACCGCACTCGTGACGGCGCGCTCGGCCCCTGCGCACGAACGCGCGATCCGCACGTTGATGGACTGGAAAATCGACATCGACGAGGCGATGTTCCTGGGCGGGCTGGACAAGGGCGCATTTCTGCGCGAGTTCGAGCCCGATTTCTTCTTCGACGATCAGACACGCCACTGCGAATCGGCCGCCCGGGTCAGCCCGACCGGCCACGTCATCAGTGGCATTGCCAATCATGACCACGCCTGAACAATCCACGCTCGGCAAGGAAGTTGCCTACACCGAGCACTACGACCCCTCGCAACTCTTCCCGATTGCCCGCGCGCCCGCGCGCGCGGAAATCGGCGTACCGGACACGCTGCCGTTCTTCGGCGCCGACATCTGGAACGGCTACGAACTCTCGTGGCTCAATGAAAAGGGCAAACCGCAGATCGCGCTGCTCACGGCCATCGTGCCGGCGGACTCGCCGTTCATCATCGAGTCCAAGTCGTTCAAGCTGTACCTCGGCTCGTTCGCGCAAACGAAGCTCGCCAATCTGGACGCCGCGCGCGCGCTGATTCAGCAGGACCTGTCGGAAGCCGCCGGCGCGCCCGTACAGGTTCGGCTCACCGATCCGAGCGGCTTCGGCAAGCTTGAGCTCGACGAACTCGACGGCCTGCTCGTCGACCGTCTGGACGTGGATACCGACATTTACGTGCCCGACGCTTCACTGCTCACCGCCGCGTTCGACGAGTCCCACGTGGAGGAGACGCTCGTGTCCAATCTGCTGAAGTCGAATTGCCCGGTCACCGGCCAGCCCGACTGGGGCAGCTTGCAGATTCGCTACGTCGGCCCGCCGATCAACCAGGAAGGCCTGCTCAAGTACGTGATCTCGTACCGCCGTCACACCGGCTTTCACGAGCAATGCGTAGAGGGCATCTTCATGGACATTCTGCGTCAGTGCAAACCGAGCCAACTGGCCGTGTATGCGCGCTACACGCGACGCGGCGGTCTCGACATCAATCCGTTTCGCACCAACTTCACGTTGCCGATGCCGGATAACGCGCGGACCGCGCGTCAGTAAAAGCGTCAGTAAGAGCGTCAGTAAAAGCGTCAGTAAGAGCGTCAGTAAAAGCGTCAGTAAGAGCGTCAGTAAGAGCGCCAGTAAAGAGAAGACGACGGGGCGCCCCGCCCCGTCGGCACCGTCAGCCGAGGTAGCCTACGCGCGCCATCATGCGCAGTGCGGCGTTCCGAACGATCGCGTACTTCGGCTGGGCGGCGCAACGGTGCAGCGTTTCTTTCATCGCGCGACCTGCCGCATCGAATTGACGCAGTTCGACGAGACATTCGCCAACACGGTACATCGGCCCCGGCGCCTGCTCATCCATGAGCGCCGCCGCCATGAACAGCGGCAGCGCCGCCTTCGGCGCGCCATGACGCTGCATCGACAACGCCAGCGCCACGGCATAGTCGGCAACCAGCGGACACGCCGAGAGCAACGGCGCAAAACACTCGATGGCCTGTGCGAAGTCGCCCCGCTCGAACGCGCCGTAGCCGCAGCGATAGACAGCGTCGCACTGGCTCGCGTCCCACGCGCCCGGCAGCGGCATCCCCAGCGCCTCGCGCTGCTTCCCGGCATCGTCGAGCAACTTGAGGGCCGCTTTGATCTCCCCGGCGACGAACGCGGACGACGGCACAGGCCCCGGCATCATTTCAACGACGCTCATAACGGGTCTCATGGCTTCTCTCGTGACGGCGTTCGTGAAGCGCACCTTCGCCCGGCGCAGTGAAGTGCACCCGTGTGCTCATCGCGCCCCCCATCGCCCCCACCATCGCCCCCCTCATCGCCCCCATTTCCTGCTCCGCCTCCCGCCGTGCCCTCAGGCAAAGGCACACCTGACTGAGACCGAACGTCACCGCGAGCGCCGACAACGTCCCCATGCCACCGCCCAGACCGAAGCCGATCCAGCGGTTGTGTTCGGCAGCTTCGGTGTCGTCGACTTCGGCGGCGGCGTCCAGACAGAGATACGCGCTACCGGCCAGCCCCACCATGCCGAGGATCGTGACGGCCAGGCCCGAGAGGCCCGTCACGCAACCCGCCTGAGACAAGCGGCTCATGGTCTGCGAGCGCAGACGAACGTCGTCCGGCGTCCCGGGAAAATCAATCGTGATCCGCGCATCTTCCGCAGACTCGACTGCGGCCCGGTACACCGGCGCACTCGGTCCCGCGCTGTCGATAGGTCGTTGCGTCATCCTCTGCCTCCGTTCAGCCATTTACATCGTCACATTGGGAAACTGAAGATTGCGCGAGGCCGAACGGTCGCGCCATCGAAGGTAAACCGCGAACTTTGTGAAACGGTGACGTACGTATCGGTCAACACGAGAACACGAGAAGACGGGGATCACGAGAGCGCACCGCGAAAACGAAAAAGCCGACGGTGACCGTCGGCTTCTTCAGGCGCCCTATGCCTTCCGGCTCGCGACTTATGCCGCAGGCTTCTTGTAGGCCACGCAATCGACTTCGACCTTGCAGTCGATGACCATGCTCGACACGACGCAGGCGCGTGCCGGCGGATGATCGCCGAAGTACTCCTTGAACACCTTGTTGAACGACGCGAAGTCGCGCGGGTCGTCGAGCCACACACCGATACGCATGACGTGCTCGGTGCCGTAACCGGCTTCCGTCAGGATCGCGATCATGTTCTGAATGGCCTGATGCGACTGGGCGACAATGCCGCCGTCGATCACTTCGCCGTCCTTCATGGGGGTCTGGCCCGACACGAACAGGAAGCCGTCCGCTTCGGTTGCGCGTGCGAAGGGCATGCGCTGGCCACCCGTGCCTTGCCCGCCTTCCACGCCATATCGTTTGATGCTCATCATCACTCCTTTGAACGAATCGATTTCAACACACCGGCCCGGAGCATCGCTCAGAGCGCCGGCTGAGGCGTGCCGCGACGCACGAAGCGTCCGGCGCGCGCATTCTGCGTTGGCGCGCGGTTCTGCCACGACAGCACGCCGTTGACCCACACCGCCGCAATACCGTACGCAGGCTGCATAGGATCGGTAAAGGTCGCGGCGTCGGCCACGGTCGCAGGATCGAACAGCACCAGATCGGCCCAGTAACCCTCCCGAACGAAGCCCCGCTCGCTCAGACCGAAGCGCTCCGCCGACAGCCCCGTCATCTTGTGGACGGCCTGCGCAAGCGGGAAGAGTCCCTGCTCGCGGCTATAGCGGCCCAGCACGCGCGGGAAAGCGCCCCACAAGCGCGGATGCGGCAGCGGGTCGTTGGGCAGGCCGTCAGAGCCGACGACCGTTGCCGGATGACGCAAGATGCGTCGCACGTCGTCTTCTTCCATGCAGTGATACACAGCCCCCGCCGGTTGCAGGCGCTTCGCCGCTTCCATCAGATCGACGCCCCAGTCGGCCGCGATGGTCGCGAGCAGCTTGCCGCCCTGGTCGGGGTGCGGCTGCGACCACGTCACGAGAATGTCGAAGTCGTCGGTGACCTGCTTGAGGTCGAGCGTCGACGAACTCGCCGTGTACGGATAGCAGTCGCAGCCAACCGGCTGGAATCGCTGCGCCTTGTCGAGCGCCGCCAGAATTTCGGTGCTGCGCCCCCAGTTGTCGACGCCCGCGCATTTCAGATGCGAGACGACCACCGGCACACGGGCATGACGACCGATACGGAAGGCTTCGTCGAGCGCTTCGAGAATCTCGGCAAACTCGGTTCGCAGGTGGGTCGCGTACAAACCGCCGGCCTCGGCGAGCGGTTCGGCCAGCGCCAGCACCTCCTCGGTCGGCGCGGCATTCGCATTGGCGTAGGCGAGCCCCGTCGACAACCCCAGCGCACCGTGTGACAGCGCCTCGCGCAACTGCGCACGCATGCCTTCGATTTCCGCGTCGGTCGCGGCACGGTCGAGGCGGTCCATATGGTTGTTGCGCAGCGCCGTGTGGCCAATGAGCGCCGCGACGTTGATGGCAGGCTGCGCCTTTTCGAGCGCGTCGACATAAGCCTTGAACGTCGGATACTGAAACGCGCCGGCCTCGCCCAGCAGGTTCATCGGATCGGGCGGATCGCCTTGGAGGGTGACCGGCGACGCGCTGATGCCGCAGTTACCGACAACGACCGTCGTCACCCCCTGCGAGAGTTTCGGCGTCATCTCGGGCGCGCGAACGACGTTGGTGTCGTCATGCGTATGCACGTCGATGAAACCGGGGCTCAGCACATGGCCGTCACCATCGAAGCGTTGCGCCGCGTGCCAGGCGGACAGTGCGCCCGCTGGCGCCACCGTGTGGATCCGGCCGTCGAGCAAGGCGACGTCGAAACGCTCGTCCGTCATGGGCGCGCCGGAGCCGTCCGCCACACGAACGTTGGTAATCAGGGTATCCAGTGTAGCGACCGGGCGATTTTCGAGGCGGTCAGTCATGTCAGTCTCCCAGAGGCTGACGATCGCCGCCGCCCCGATGCGTGTCGAGCACGTACTTGATGCGTCGCAATAGCGCCTGACTCTGCGGCTTGGCGAGGAGCGCCAGCTCGGTGGCCAGCACATCCATTGCAAGCAGCATCGCGTAGCGCGACGACGACGGTTTGAAAATGAAATCCGTTTCCAGCGCGCGGATCGGCAACACGTCGTCCGCCAGCGCCGCGAGCGGCGAGCCCGTGGCCGTAACGGCCACCACCTGTGCGCCATATTCCCGCGCGATTTCGCACGCGGACACCAGCTCCGGGGTGTTACCGCTCACCGAGAAGGCGAGCACGACATCGTCGCGCCCCAGGGTCCCGGCCACCATGCGGGCGAGCACGGCGTCCTGATAGCTCGCCACGGGTCGCCCCAGACGCACGAGCCGGTAACGCGCTTCGTCTGCCATGAGCGACGAGCCGCCGCCCATACCGAACGCGTAGATCATGCGCGCCGAGAGCAGGCGCGTGGCCGCGCGTCGCACCGTCTCCGGCTTGATGAGACCGCGATGCACTTGCAGCGTCGTCTGGATATCGTCGGCGATCCGGTCGATGGATTCGACCGCGCCGTCCTGGGCGTTGGCGGCACTCGCGCCGAGAAACCGCTGCCCCACGACGGCTGCCTGCGCCAGTCGCAGTTTGAGATCGCGCACGTCGCGGCAGCCCATCGCCTTGGCAAAGCGCGTTACGCTGGCTTCGCTCACACCGGCACGCTCGGCAAGCACGTTGATCGACGCCGCCGCCGCCCCCGCAACGTCCTCCAGCACCACCTGAGCGACTTTGCGTTCTGCCTGACTGAGGACGTCGCTGCGTTCGGCAACGCGCGTCACGATATCGAAGGTCTCGGCCATATCTCCGGTCTGTACGGCGTCACGATGCGCCGATTAAGCGATTTCTGAAAGTCGTTCGACGATTTTTGTTACTTTATAACAAATCTGTCAAACGCTGGTAATTAAACGCTATTATAGGCGTCATCCGGCCGTCGTCGGCGCACTGAACCTTGGAGGATTCCCAATGAGTGATACAAACTATCAGCACGGCATGATCGATACCCTCAACAAGGGTCTGGGTGCGCTGGAGGCCCCGCTTGCGCCGTCGGCGACAACCGGTCTGGGCTGGAATCTGCTCAACGAAGACCTGAGCTTGCCCACGGCGGTGCTGTATGAGGACAAGATCCGTCACAACCTGGCGTGGATGCAGCGCTTCGTGCACGAGTACGGCGTGAAACTCGCCCCGCACGGCAAGACGACGATGGCCCCGAAGCTGTTCCGCCGTCAGCTCGACGGCGGCGCGTGGGGCATTACGCTCGCCACGGCGCAGCAGACCTTCGCCGCGTATCACCATGGCGTACGACGCGTGCTCATGGCGAACCAACTCGTCGGCAAGCGCAACATGGCGATGATCGCCGACTTGCTGAAGGACCCCGGTTTCGAATTCTTTTGTCTGGTGGACTCCGCCGATGCCGTGGCGCACCTGGGTGAGTTCTTCCGCGCGCGCGGCCAGACGATACAGGTGCTCATCGAGCTGGGCGTAACGGGCGGGCGCACCGGTGTGCGCGACGCGGCGCAACAGCAGGCGGTGCTCGACGCACTTTCGCAATACCGCGATGCGGTCAAGCTGGCCGGCGTGGAAGTCTATGAGGGCGTGCTCAGCACCGAAGCCGACATTCGTGCATTCCTGCAACGCGCGGTGAGCGTGACACGTGAGTTGGTCGCTGCGGGGCGCATCGAGCGCTCCCCGGCCGTGCTCTCGGGGGCGGGATCGGCGTGGTACGACGTCGTCGCCGACGAATTCGCGCACAAGGATGCGGGGGCGCCGCTCGACGTCGTGTTACGTCCGGGCTGCTATCTGACGCACGACGTGGGCATCTACAAGGCCGCGCAGGCGCAGATCGCCACGCGCAATCCGATCGCGAAGCAGATGCGCTCGCAACTTCAACCGGCGCTGCAACTGTGGGCGTACGTGCAATCGATTCCGGAACCGGAGCGCGCGATCATTGCGCTTGGCAAGCGCGATGCGGCGTTCGATGCGGGCATGCCGGCGCCGGCGCAGCAGTTTCGTCCCGGCCAGAGCCAGCACCCGACGCCAACCCCCGAGCACTGGGAAGTCACCGGCATGATGGATCAGCATGCGTACCTGCGCATCGCGCCGGGCGACGACATTCGCGTGGGCGACATGATCGCGTTCGACATTTCGCATCCGTGCCTCACGTTCGACAAGTGGCGTCATTTGCCGGTCGTCGATGGTGATTACAACGTCGTCGAGATCGTGCAGACGTTCTTCTGACGAGCGACTACGCCGGATTTCGCGGTGTCCGTTTGCGCGTAGGCGCAGGAGCGGGAGTGAGTTCAGCGGCAGTGCCGCCGACCTCACCCCGCGCGCGCTTCTTTGCCTCTCTGCGCTCGCGATCGACGCCATCGACGCCCTCGGCGCCATGGGCACCATCACCGCCGACGGTCTTCCCGTCGGCCGCCTGAGACGCCCCGGCCTTCGCCCTGGAGGCCACCGACTTGAATTGCGCCTCCAGATGCGTCAGCGCGCTCTCCAGCGTGGCGATTTCGTCCGGCGTCATGCCTTCGAGCGTCTCGTCGAAAAACGCCTGACGGCGCGGCGTCGCTTCGTCGTGCACGGCCATGCCAGCCTCGGTCAATGTGACGTTCGTCAGACGGTTATCGTTGGGGTCGGTCGCGCGCGTGAGCCATCCGAGGGCTTCCATCGATTGCAACTGACGCGTGAGCGAGGCCGGATCGAGTCGGCAATGTTCGGCGAGAAACTTCTGCGAACACGTGCCGCGCTCGGCGAGCGCGAGAATGATCCGCCAGCGTGGCAGCGGGTGTCCGACCTGCGCATCGAATGCGAGCATCATCGCGCGATACGTCAGGCTGAGTTGCTGGATGACGTTACGTTTGAGCGGTGTGGACATCGTCTCACTCCCCTGCCGGCGGTTGCGGCTTCACGCCGCGCGTGAGCCGAATGAGCGGTACGCGTCTGACGAACCACAAGCCGGCGAGCGCCGCCGCGAGCGACACCATCTGCCCATTGTGAATCGCGGCGACCAGCGACGAGCGCGCCGCCTCGATGAAGAGCGCGCCGTTCTGTCCCATATGCGCGAGCGTCATCAGGAAATCGTTCTGGGCCTGAACATTGACGAGCATCTGAGGATCGGAGAGTTGCGACGTCCAGCGCGCGCCTTCATTCGCCGCGAGGGCATCGGTGACACGCCCCGTGTAGCTGTGATTCACGAGCGTGCCGACGATGGCGGTGCCGAGCATGCCGCCGATCATGCGCAGCGATTGCATGAGCGCGGTGGCAATGCCCAGATGCGCGCGTCCGGCCACTTCCTGCGCAAAGACGGTGAGATTCGGCATGACGAAGCCCAGGCCGAGACCGGCAACGAACATATACGACGCAATCAGCCAGTGCGGCGTGCCGCGATGCGTGGTAATCACGCCCGCGCAGGCCAGCGCGAGCAGCAGGAAGCCCAGATAGAGCATCACGTTAGGCTTGCGCAATCGCGTGATCAGACGGCCGTTCAAGATACTGCCCACGGTGATACATACCACCAGCGGCGTAATCAGCAGCCCGGTCTCGCGCGGTGAAAGCCCGAAGCCGCCCTGCAACAAAAGCGGGGCGTAGAAAAGCAATCCAAACATCGAAAACCCGGCGAATACCGAAAGTACGAACAGCGGCGCGAGCGATTTGTCGCGAAACATCTCGAAGGGCAGGATCGGATGCGACGTGCGCTTCTCCCACCAGTAAAGGGCGAGCGACGAGACGACGAGCAATACGCCGAGCGTAGCGACACCGCGCGAGAGACCGTCCGCCGGCAGCCATTCGACGAGCATCTGCAAGCTGCCCAGTGCGGCCGTAATGAGCAAGGCCCCGAGCCAGTCGATACTGGCCTTGCTGTGCTCCTCGGCGCGCATGTGCGGCAAGTGGCGTGCCACGAACCAGAGACCGAGCAGGCCGACGGGAAGGTTGACGTAAAACACCGAGCGCCAACCGTAGGCTTCGGTAAGGAAACCGCCGAGCGAGGGGCCGATGGCGTTTGCGATCCCGAACGCGGAACTCAGCAGCACTTGCCAGCGCAAGCGCACGTGCGGGTCGGGGAACAGTTCGGGCACGCACGCGAACGCGGTGCCGACCAGCATGCCACCGCCGATGCCTTGTAATGCGCGGGCGACCACGAGGAACGGCATGCTGTTCGCCGCGCCGCAAAGCACGGACGCCGCAGTGAAGACGATGATCGCCGCCAGGACGAAGCGTTTGCGGCCGTAGAAATCACCGAGTCGCCCGAAGATGGGGACGGTAATGACCGAGGTGAGGAGATACGACGTCGCGACCCAGGCGTAATACTCGAAGCCTTTCAACTCCGCGACGATCGTCGGCAGCGCCGTGCCGACGACCGTCTGATCGAGGGCCACGAGCATCGTGCAGAAACAAAGGCCGAGCATCGCCACGAGCGACTGCCGGAACGGCAACACCTGCCCCGCCGAATGGGGGGTACTGGGACTAGGAGCCATTTTTTGGACGGATCAATGTTTGATCAGTCAACGATTTTAGCACGTTAGCTGCGTAGTCATTGAGTAGTCATTGAGGACGGCGCATGCCAAATCGTGTGAAGGCGGTCGCTGCGCGAGACGCCCGTGGCGAGAACCGTCCTGCCGAGACCTAATTCGACGGTAACGATTGCTGCAAGTTGATCAGGTTCTGAGGCACGACACGAATCAGCCCGCCACGCGGACTGTCGATGTCAGCGATGAGGGAAAGGGAAAGCGACAATGTGACAGGTAGCACGAACAAGAGAACGCGACGACCGGAGACGCCGCGCGAACCATACCCCTGCATCAGATTGCCGAAGAAGGCAATGGCGATCATGAGTCCCCACGCAGACACCGGAACCCGATTTAGCCACGCGGCCTGCGTGTAGCCTTGTGTGTTGATGACATCGTTCACGCCGACGACTGCGAGCGCCACGATGGGATTGGGCTGTGCGGCGGCGGACGCTCGCACTTGGTTCCACAACTGCGTCTGGAGGTCTGCAGTCCTCGCGTCTATGACGTCGAGCTGGTCCGAATCACGTGTCCTGTAGAACTCGATGCGCAGGGTCACATAGTCTCGCAGCAAGCGTTTCAGCTCACCGGACCTTGGCTCGCCAAGGAGGTCGGCACGAAGATACTGCGTGCCGATCGCGTTTGCCTCCTCTTCCTCGAAGTTCTTTCTCTGGTCGTATCGGGTCACGGCCATCGAGAGCGTGAAACCAATGAGCAATGCGAGCAACGTGAGCGTCGCGCCCTGGACGACGGTGTAGTTCTCCCGGGCGTCGTCCGATATGGGAATGGCGCGCTGCAGGACCACGGCGCCCATCGTCGCGGCCAACGAGAGCAGCACGATCAGAATGACAAAAAGGTATGCGGGGTGGTGCACGAGTTGTGTCATGTCAACGTCCGAGAGCTTCGGTTCGGTGCAGCACCATGTCGACCGACTACCGCCCGGTCGCTATCGCGCTAGTTCGTTTTCACAATGTCGTCCGGCTTCCATGTCTGATCGAAAAACGCTTTTTGCGGCGAATAGAGCCGGAAAATCACGAAGTAGCCCTTGCCCGGCACCGTGCGAAGCCAGTTCTTTTCCTTGCCCGCAGGTGCGTTCGGTCCGAAATAGAGCTCGAGCGAGCCGTCGGCGTTTTGCAGCGGCTTATCCATTTGATTGAGCGACGGGAACGGTTGGTCGTTGGCGAGACCCGAAGCCGTCGTGGCATCGTAGACCGTTGCAGACCAGAAGTTCTTCGCTGGAATGTTGGGCGGCAGATGCAGCCGGTAGGTGTTACCGCCATCGAGGAAATTTCCGTCCTTGTCGCGAAACGTAACGGGATATTTGGCGCCGGCATCAACGATATTGACGACCATGCCCGGGCTCGCGGAATAGGCGCTCGTGAAGAACCCGGTACGCTGCTCAAGGTTCGTGAACTTGCCACCCGCCTGAAAGGCCGTGTTCTCGCCCGCAAACACATTGATCCACTGACGGTCGGGGTAATACCGGCTTCCGGGCTCGTTCGGCACCATGTCCACCATGATGACCTTGCTCATCTTGAACGCTGTCTGTGCGGCCTGCTCCAGCAGCGCACGTCTCTCCGGCGTCGGGTTGAACGGTCGGCCTTTCTCGATTCCGATGCTATGCAGGAAACCCCGCATGTCGAGGTCCGCTGTGTCGACATGCTCGCTCTCGATCAGGCGCGAAAGCATGTCAAAGTAGGTCACATCCCGTGGGAAGAGCAGATTTGCGGGTGTCTGATTTGCGTTGGGAAACTGCATCGGTTTCGCACTCGCCTTCTTGCCGAGGGGATAAACGCGCGTGGCGCTGATCTCGGCATTGGGCTTTGAGAGATCCAGCGGATCGGAGAAGAATGCACGCCAGAACAGGAAGACGTTGTACGTGCGAGAACGATAGACGAACGCCCCCTTGGGCAAACCGGCCGGCTCTCCCTTGAAGTCCGGCGGCAGGAGCACATAGACACCGCCTTTACCTTTGTCGGGGCCGGCAAAGCCGACATCTCCGGTCCACGTGTGCCCCTGAATCGTCGGACCTTCCAACGGGCGCTGGAAAAAATCGTCGAATATGCCCTGCACCCCCGGCGGCACTTCGACCACGAGCGGACCGTCCTTGTGCAAATCGAGATACCCCATCGCGTAGACGACATCGGAATTTGGCGTCGTGACCTGTGTGGACGCCTTGATCCGCTCTTTCCATACGGGCAGCACGTTATAGCCCGCCCCGAATGTCTTCTCTGAGCCTTCTTTCATCGCCCACATATTCACGGCGGGAAGCGCCCACAAGTAAGACTGCGTTGCACGTTGAAAAATAAACTCGTCCTGGAGCGTGCGCGACGTGCTCGGGGTGGGGTAGTCCTTTTCGAAGGGTGCATCCACCAGCGGCTGATAGCGTGCGTTCTGTGCCCGAGCGGCGGGGGTAGTCACTATCGCGCAAATGGCAAGCGCGGCGACCGAGGCAAGTGCGAACGGGGTGGGTGCGCTTCTGAACGGACTCATGAAAGTGGCTCCGGGAGGTTGATCAATTGACGCCGCGTCGTTCGAGGTGTCCTGACGGCAACGATCCGGGGCACTGTGGAGGCGACGACACGACTGTCGTCAGCGGATCGCGTTCGTCTGCCAATCTACCGGTACCCGAGCGCAAATCAAAGACGTTTGCCCCACATTGCCCCAAGGGGCAAACCGGCTGCCCTAACTCCCTATCGATGCCAACACGTATATCGAGAACACTGCCGACTTGCGCCAGACATTTCGGACGATTCGGATTCGGATTCGGATTCGGATCGCGAATGTCTCCACCATGCCCCCATGAGGTTGATATGGCTGATCACGAGAACGTGAATCTGACTCGTCGGTTCCTGAGCGCAGCTGGCGGCCTCCTGCCTGCCGCCTATGCAGCAACATTGGTGAGTTCGCCCAATACAGCGGCCGCCGAGACGAAGACACAAGGAGGCGGCAAATCGGCAGATGCGGCAAATCCGGGCGCGGCGACTACCTCACAGGCGCTGCCGCCCAAGGGTATCGACATGCACGCCGGATACGCCCAGGCCATCGCGCGAATGGCTTACGTATGGGGCTGGCCGATGGTCAATATGCTCAACCGCAATGCCGGCATCACGCAGGCGCCTTATCCGGGGTTGCTTAACGGTGTACTGCCCGCCGCGCCCCGTGGCCAGATCGCCATGCTTCACGACTACATAGCGCCATCGCAGACGTTCGTGACCTGCCCCAATCAGGACGTTGTCTACGGTCTGGGCTTCTTCTCGCTCGACGAAGAGCCAGTGGTGATGCAGGTTCCCGAATTCGGCACTCGCTTCTGGGTCTATGCGCTATACGATGCACGCACGAACCAGTTCGGACGACTTGGTAAGCCGTATCGGACGCGCCCCGGTTTCTATCTGCTCGTCGGCCCCAACTGGAAAGGCCGCAAACCCGCCGGCATTACGGAAGTCGTTCGTGCATCGACGGCACTCGCCAACGCTATTCCCCGCGTGTTCATGAACGATACGGAGGAGGACCGCAAGGCGATCCAACCGGTAATTGATCAGGTCGTGGCCTATCCGCTGACGCAATTCGACGGAAAAATGAAGACGATTGTGTGGCGCGACGCCCGCACGATAACGCCACCGGGTCAGGCGAATGACAAATCCGCCGACGCGGGCGAGACAAAATGGGTCATCCCGGAAAAGTTCTTCGACCAGTTCGGTGAAGTGCTGAACTCCGTACCGCCGCTGCCCGGCGAGGAGGCGCTCTATGCCCAATTCCGTTCACTGATGGAAGTCGCGGGACGCAACCCCGACATCAAGAAAGCGATCGTGCAGGCGGCCGTCGAGACCGAGCGCGATGCCATCGATCCGTTTTTCCAATGGCGACATAACGGGGTGCCTGCCGGCAATGGCTGGAACCGCTCCACGAATAACGCACAAACCGGCTTCGACTACTTCGATCGCACCGGCACGTCAAAATCGAACATGTTCGACAATCGCCCGGACGAAACGCAATATGTCTATACCGATGTCGATGCGGCGGGCGCGCCACTGACCGGCGACAGCCACTACGAGATCGTTTTCGCAAAGGGTGAAGAACCGCCAGTCAATGGCTTCTGGTCACTCACCTTGTACAACGACAAGCACTTGTTCCATCCGAACGATCTGAAGCGATATTCGCTCGGCACCAAGAACACCACTCTCAAACGAAATCAGGACGGTTCACTCACGCTATACGCGGGAGCAAAGTCGCCGGGCGCTGAAAAGGAATCGAATTGGCTCCCCGCCCCCAGCGGGAAATTCTCGCTTTACATCCGCGCATACTGGGGCAAACTGCCGATCCTCGACGGCTCGTGGAAGCCACCGCGCATCAATAGGGTCTGAGTCACATCATTGCTGTGCAACGCCCCAATCGGACGACGCACAGCGATCACTTCGGCCAGCGCCAGCTCGCCTCGCTCAGGTGCTCGGCAAAGAAGTCCGATAGCGCGCTCACTTTTGCCGGCCTTGCCCTTGCCGATGGCGTCACGAAATACAACCCGCCTTTCGTTAGCGACCAGTCCGTGAGGATCGCCTCCAGCCGCCCGTCGCTCAGATATTCGGCAGCGATGAACTCGGGCAGCTCGGCGATCGCGGCCCCTTCGAGCAGCATCGGCAGCAACGCGTCCGAATTGGTCACACGCAACGGACCGGTCGGGGTCACCGGCACTTCGTCGCCCGCATCGTTCGTAAAGCGCCACACATCGCTGTGCGCGCGATACGCGTAAGACAGGCAGGGGCGGTTCACCAACGCATGCGGATGCGTGGGTCGTCCCTCACGCGCCAGATACGCGGGCGAGGCCACGACATATTGCGTGACCGCGCATAAACGCCGGGCCACCAGCGACGAATCGGGCAGCGCCGCAATGCGCAGCGCCGCGTCGAATCCATCCGCGACCAGATCGACGGTCGAATCGGCCAGATGCAGATCGACCTGTACGTCCGGATAGCGACGAAAGAACTCGGGCATCAACGGCGCGACCCAGCGCAGCCCGAACGACATCGGCACGGCCAGTCGCACGAGACCACGTGGCTGCAACGACATCTCGCGCGCAGCACCCTCGGCCGCCTCGGCCTGCCGGTAGATCTCGCCCGCCTTTTCACACAACGTTCTGCCGAACTCGGTCAGCGCGAGCTGGCGCGACGTACGGTTGAACAACCGTGCGCCCAATCGGTCCTCCAGACGCGCAACGCCGCGCGACACGGTCGCAACCGATACCCCCATCTCGCGCGCCGCAGCCGCGAATGAGCCCTCTTCCGCGACCTTGGCAAACATCGCGAGTCCTTCGAAATCAGGCAGCTTCGACATGGTCGCTCGTCATTTCAAATTTGCAATGATTGTTTGCAATTAATTCTATTTCGAGAACTTCGACCGGTCGATATTCTCATCACATCGCAGCACACCACATCGCCACGAACGCCGACACCCGGCGTGACCGAACGACTCAACCGAATGAAGGAGCAACACCATGGCACGCAAACTCGACAACAAGATTGCACTCGTGACCGGCGCCACCAGCGGCATCGGTCTGGCCACCGCACAACGCTTCGCCGCCGAAGGCGCGCACGTCTATCTGACGGGTCGCCGCCAGGTGGAACTCGATGCTGCGGTCGCCTCGATCCGCGAGGCCGGCGGCGAGGCGACCGGATTGCGCGTCGATTCGACGAAGCTGGATGAACTCGACGCCCTTTACGCCCGAATCGGCGAAGCCCATGGCCGACTCGACGTGCTATTCGCCAACGCCGGCGGCGGTTCCATGCTCCCGCTTGGCGAGATCACCGAAGCCCACTTCGACGACACGTTCGATCGCAACGTGAAAGCCGTGCTGTTCACGGTACAGAAGGCGCTGCCGCTGCTGGCCGACGGCGCATCGGTCATCCTCACCGGTTCGACGGCCGGTAGCTCGGGTACCGCAGCGTTCAGCGTGTACTCCGCGTCGAAAGCCGCGGTGCGCGCCTTCGCCCGTAGCTGGATTCTCGACCTCAAGCCGCGTCGCATCCGCGTGAACACGATCAGCCCCGGCGCGACCCGCACGCCCGGCCTCCTCGATCTGGCCGGCAACGACGCCGCACAACGTCAGGGCCTCGCCGACTACCTCGCCGCACAGATTCCACTGGGGCGTCTGGGCGAGCCGACCGAAATCGCCAACGCGGCCCTGTTCCTTGCCTCCGACGATGCCAGCTTCGTGAACGGCGCCGAACTGTTCGTCGACGGCGGTCAACAACAGATTTGAGGCGAACGCGAGGTGAGGTCGCGAGGTGAGGTCGCGAGGTGAGGTCGATTGCGCACATCGCTTGCGGGCGACGAAACCACTGCGCATTGCGGCCTCGATCCGCCAGTGCCGCCGACGGGTCAAGGAATGCATGCCTGCGCACTTTCGACCTCACTCCGGACATCACGTCCGAACCCGCAACAACGCCACGAAGCCGCCGCCCCCCACGAGTGCCGTCACCACGCCCACAGGCAGGTCTTCCGGCGCGATCATCGTGCGGGCGAGCACGTCGGCCCAGATCAGCAGCACGGCACCGAGCAACGCGCAGACCGGCAGCAGACGTCCGTGTTCGGCCCCCACGATCCGGCGGCAGGCATGCGGCGTAACGAGGCCGACGAACCCGATGGCGCCGCTCACCGCCACCATCGCCCCGGTCACCAGCGCGCCCATGAGAAACACTTCCCCTCGAACGCGCGGCACGTTCACGCCCAGCGTCACCGCGGCGAGATCGCCCGTCATCAACGCGTTCAGTTCGCGGCGTCGGCCAATCAGCACAATGCCGCCGATCAGGGCAATCGTCGCCGGCATGGCGAGGATGTCCCAGCGCGCGAGGCCGAGACCGCCGAGGGTCCAGAACAACACGGACGACGCCGCGCGCTGATCGCCGAGATACAGCAACAGGTTGGCCGCAGCGAGCATCACGAACGACACGGCGACGCCGGCGAGCAACAGCCGGTCCCGTTCGAGGCGCCCCTGCCGGTGCGCGAGCACGATCACCGCGAGCGTTGCGAACGCTGCCCCGGCGAAGGCGAGCAGCGACACCGTGAACGGCCCGAAGACCGCACCGAGAAAGAGCGTCGCGAGCACCGCACCGAACGTCGCCCCCGCGCTCACACCGAGCAGATGCGGATCGGCGAGCCGATTGGCCGTCACGGCCTGCAACGCCACACCGACCATCGCGAGCGACGCCCCCACGATCGCCGCGAGCAACACGCGCGGCAAGCGAATGAGCCACACCACGGCATCCTGCGATGCCGTCCAGTCGTGCGCGACCATGCTTTGTCCGGCGCACTGCCCCACGCACGTCAAATGCGCGAGCACGATGCGCAACGTCAACGACGGCGCAATGGCCGTCGGGCCGAAACCGGTCGCGAGCACGATCGACACGATCAGTGCGAGCGCCAGTGCGCCCATCGTCATATACCGACGTGCCTGCACGGCCCTCATTGGGCGAACGCCTTCGGATACAGGCCGCGCGCAATCCTCTGCACCGCCTGCACGTTGCGAATGCCTGGGGTCGCTTCGTCGTAAGGCACCACGATGAAGCGGCGCGCGCGCACCGCCTCGACCTCCCGCAATGCCGGCTGATCGAGCAGGAACGCAATCTTCTGCGCCGCCGTGACGGCGCCGTAATCGACGACGACGATCGCCTGCGGGTTGCGCGCCACCACGGTCTCCCAGCTCACACGCGTCCAGCTTTGCGCCACATCGTCCATCACATTGCGCCCGCCGGCGGCTTCGATCAATGCCGTGGGCATCGCAAGACGTCCGGCAGTAAAGGGACTCTCCTCGCCGCTGTCGTAGACGAAGGTGCGCACCGGTGCCGTCTTTACGCTCACCCGGCTCACCCGGCTCACCCGATGTTTCAGCGTCTCAAGCTGTGACCGCATGCCGTCGATGATCGTGTCGGCCGCGCGTTCCACGTCGAAGATGCGTCCAAGATTGCGCAGATCGTTGTAGACGTCGTCAAACGACGCCGCACCACGTGGCATCACATGGCCGCACGATTCGCTCAGCTCATAGGTGCGGATGCCCATCGGCTCGAGCATCGCGGGCGTGACCGGGCCTCCGACATGCATGCCGTAGTTCCAGCCCGCGAAGTAAAAGTCGGCCCCCGCCTGCACCAGCACCTCCATCGACGGATACCGCTGCGCGAGTTCGGGCAGCCCGGCGAGTTGCCGACGCAGTGTGGCATTGCCGGTCTTCCATCCACTGATGCCGGTAAAGCCGACCATGCGCGATTTCAAACCGAGCGCGAGCATCATTTCCGTCAGATTGACGTCGTTGCTGACCGCGCGCTGCGGCGCGCGCTCGAACGTCACCGCGCGGTTGCAGCTTTGCACGGTGACGGGATAGCGCACATCGGCGCGCACGACCGTCGGGAACAGCACCGAGAACAACATCGAGAAAAGCATCGAGGTCAGGGCCATCGATCCCATCAGAACATAGCGTTTCATATCGGATGCACGAGTGTGATTCGGGGACGGCCGGTGACGGGATGCGCATCGACCAGCGCTTCGACGTGAAACGCCTGCGCGAGCCGCTCGACCGTCAGCACCTCGGCCGGCGCGCCATGCGCCACGATCTCGCCGTTCGCCAGCACATACAGACGGTCGCAGTAAGCGGCAGCAAGATTGAGATCGTGAAGGGTCGCGAGCGTCGTCACTTGCAACGAACGGATCAGCCGCATGAATTCGATCTGATGATGCAGATCGAGAAAGCTGGTCGGCTCGTCGAGCATCAGCACGTCCGGTTGTTGCGCGAGCGCACGCGCGAGCAGCACTCGCTGCTTCTCGCCGCCCGAGAGCGTGGCGAACGCACGCGCGCGGGCGTTCGTCATGTCGACGTCGCGCAGCGCTTGCTCGACGACGCGCGCATCATCGGGCGTATCGACGTCGAGCAGGCGCTTGTGCGGCGCTCTGCCCATCCAGACGACCTGTTCGACGCTCAGGCCGAAGTCGTCCGGCAACTCCTGCAAGAGCACGGCGATGTGCTGCGCCGACCAACGCGGCGACGCGCGCCAAACGTCGGTGCCGTCGAGCGTGACCGTGCCCGCCTGCGGCTTTGCGTAACGGAATGCGCAGCGCAGCAGGCTCGTCTTGCCGCTGCCGTTCGGGCCGATCAGGCCGACGAACTCTCCGCGCGAGACGTCGAGCGAGATCGACTGAAGTAGCGGCGACGCCTTTGGGCCAGCCAGATCGGCGGGCGACCAGCTCAGGCTGGCAATGTCGAGTGCGCGGAGCATCTTTGGACGGGCCTCAGAACTTCATCGTCGCCACGACCTGCGCCGAGCGCGACGGGCCAAGCAGCCACTCGGTCGGCGATTCCGACGTCACCGCATACGCGCGATTGCCAAGGTTGCGCAGGTAGAGCGTGAGATTGATGCGTCGCGTCGCCTGCCACGACGCCGAGGCGTCGAATACCGTGTACGACGGTATCGGCGCCGTGTTCGCGTTGTCGCTGTAGCGACGCCCGACGTAACGCAATCCCGTGCCGATCACCACGTCGCGCATTGGCGTGTAGGTCAGCCACACGTTCGCGGTCTGCTGCGGAATGTTGTTCGGCACGTTGCCGTTGCGCGACACCACCATCCCATTCACGCTTTCGTCGAAATTATCGTAACGGGCGCGCAAGAGCGACGCGTTCGCCTCGACGGACAAGCCGTAGCCCAGCGTCAGCGCGCCGGACACCTCGACGCCGCGAGACGATTGCTGGCCGACCTGCTGCGTCAGCGTCGGATGCAGCGGATCGGTCGTGAGCAGATGGCGCTTCACGATCTGGTAGACGGCGAGCGTCCAGAAGCCCCGAGCGTCGGGCAGTTCCTGCTTGAGACCCGCCTCCCACTGCTCGCCGGTCGCGAGATCGAACCGGGTCTGCGATTGCGACAGCGTGACCAGCGAACCGATGCTGTCCGCGCCGCGCGTGTACTGACCGTAGACCGACGCCGAGGGACTGAGCTGATACACGAGGCCAAGACGCCAGCCGACGTTCGAGAACGTCTTGCCGAACTCGGATCCTGTGGCCAGTTGCCGACGCGAATAGTCGAGATAGTCGTAACGCACGCCGCCCACCGCCGACAGGCGCGGCGTGATGCCGAAACGGTCTTCGGCGAACAACGCCACCTGACGTGTCAGCGTGCGGAATTCGGGCAAGGTCGGATCGGGGCTGGCGAACACGCCCGGGTCGAAAGCATCCGCATTGACGGCCGACGTGCCGCCAAACGGTGTGTTGCTGTCTCGCTGGAACGAGATCTGATTGGCCTCGACGCCGACGACGAAGCGGTTCGCGTGGCCCGCGATGGTGCGCTCGACGGTAGCATCGAGCCGGTTGCCGACCTGATGCTCGTGCTGAAGGATCTCGATGTAGTCGCTGCGCGTGACCCGACGCGTGGACGGGTCCATCTCGTACGATTCGCTGTTACGCCAATGCCGGTTGGTGTTCAGGTAGTACAACTGATCGCGGATCGTGATGCCGTCGGCGGCCCGGTAGACGCCGGTCAATCGCGTCGACTGATCGAAGTAGGCGATCAGTGCGTCGCCCACGTTGAAGTTCCGGTAACGCAGGGACGTATCGATCGTGCCGTTGTTGAGCGGCACACCGAAATACGTCGAGGGCATCTGACGTGCGTAATCGTAGTCGAGCGTGAACGATAGTTTCGGCGACACGTCGAGTTTCACCGCGCCGCCGACGGATGTCGTATGGGCGTCGCCGCGCTCGACCCATCCGTTACTGCGGTTGTCGCTCACGTAGAAGCGGTACGACAGCATCGGGCCGAGTGCGCCGGTCGTGTCGAGCGCAAAGCGCTTCTGGCCGTCGGTGCCGAAGCCCGCCTGAATCGTGGTCGCGGACTCGCGCTGCGGCCGCTTCGGCACGACATTCACCACCCCACCGATTGCGCCCTCACCGTACAGCACCGACGCCGGTCCGCGCAGGACATCGATGCGCTCGACTTGCCAGGTGTCGAAGGGAAACGTCATGGTGCCCGCGCCGGGATAAAGGCGCGTACCGTCGTAGAGCGTCATCACCGATTCCTGACCGGCGAAGCCGCGTACGGCGAGCGCGGTGCCGCCATTGCCCGGCGTGGCCGTGCTGGTCAAGCCGGTGGTGCGCGTCACAGCGTCGTTCACGCTCTGATCGCCGCGCGCTTCGATCTGCCGGGCGGTCAGCGTCTCGACGCTCGCGGGCGTGTCGAGACTGGACAGGTTCAGACGGGATCCGGTGGTCGTCGGCGTGGAGAGTGGCGCATCGTCGCGCGCGTGTTGCGCATTGACGTTGACCAGCGGCAGGTGGGTGTCGTCGGCGAACGTGACGGCGCTGCCGAACAGCGAGACAACGGTGAGCGCGGCTTTGCCAAGGGCGAAACAACGCCCTGCCGGGGCCCTGTCGAGGGCCGTCGAGCATGGATGATGCATGGGTCTCCTGGGGTTTCGCGCCCCAAAAAAATGGTCGATGTGCCCGACGGCCAGGTCTGACTTCCCGTCACGAGGACGAGTCACAGTGGCGCGACCGCGCTGGATTTGCACCAGCTTCCGGCCGTCGGTAGCGCGCATTCTACGTGTTGTTTCGGTGGATGTCGCTCACATGACAGGCAAACGCGAGCCTTGAGCGAATCGGCACAGCGATTGATCGTTCGCGCATCGTGTCGCCGCGTTGGCGAGGGTAGACTGCATCGGCCTTCTCCGGAAAACCACCGACGATGCGACCCGACACTGCGCCCCACCCACGCGACATCCAGCGAGACATCCATGCAAGACCCGACATCGGGCTGACAGCGCGCGTTATTCAGGGCAACGAACTACGGATTGCCAGCGTTCATCTGGAACGCAATGCCCTCATCGTCGTGGACAAAGGCATCAAGACGGTGACGACCGGCGATGGCGTGCGCGTCCGCGCAACACCGGGTCAGGCCCTCGTCGTACGTGGTGCGCAGACGGTGGACTTCACGAACGTGCTGGCGTCGGACGGCACGTACGAGGCGCGGTGGCTCATATTCGACGACGCGCTGTTGCTCGACGAACGCTATCGTCGCGATGCCACGTCGGCCGGTCGCGCCGCTGCCGAGCGTCAATCGGTAGTTGCCATCGGGAAGGTCGGCGGCCAATTCCATGCGTCGTTCGAAGCGGCACGCGAGGCACTTTCGCCCGTCGATTTGGTACCCGAAGGCGTTGCACGGCTGCGCGTGCTGGAAGTCGCCTACTGGCTGCTTGCACGTGGCGTAGCGCTCGCGCCACACGCTGCCCGGACGTCCGTCGCGGCCAGAATCCGCCATCTGATTGCCGCGGACGTCGATGCATCATGGCCATCCGCCATCGTGTCCGGGCGCCTCGCCATGTCCGAGGCCACGCTTCGACGTCGGCTCTCGGCGGAAGGCACGTCGCTCACCGAGGTCGTGGCGGACGTCCGAATGACCACGGCCCTGACCATGCTTCAGGCAACGTCGCGCCCGATCTCGGACGTGGCGATGTCCGTCGGCTACGAATCGCCGTCGCGATTCTCGGTGCGCTTTCGCGAGCGTTTCGGTTTCTCTCCCTCCGCCGTGCGCGATCCCGATCGCGGCGATCGCAGCGAGCGCGGCGCCTAGCCCTTCAGGAATTCATTCCCATGCTGACCGTACATCACCTCGGCGTATCCCAATCGGAGCGCATCGTCTGGCTCTGCGAAGAACTCGCCATCCCTTACCGGTTGGTGCGTTATGCGCGCGACCCTGTCACTCGCCTGGCGCCGGAAGCACTCAGACAGTTGCACCCGCTCGGTGCCGCCCCGGTCATCGAGGACGGCGACACGATGCTTGGCGAATCGGCTGCCATCGTGGAATACCTGCTGACGAAATTCGGCGACGGCCGACTGCAAATCGGACCGGATCACGCCGACTATCCCCACTATCTGTACTGGTTTCACTTCGCCAACGGCAATCTCCAGCCGATCATCCTGCGCTACATGACGCTCGCGCGTTCCGGACTGCCCGTCGATCATCCGGCGCTCACCAGCACCATGGGGCGACTGCAAGTCGCACTCGACACGATGGACGCGCATCTCGGCGCCCGTCCCTATCTTGCTGGCGACGAATTCACTGCCGCCGACATCATGACCGTATTCTCACTCACGACCATGCGCGTGTTTCAGCCCATCGACCTGACGCCGTACCCGCACATCCAGGCTTATCTTGCCCGGATTGGCGAGCGTCCCGTCTACCGACGCGCGATGGAGATCTGCGAGCCCGGGATAGTGCGCGAATGCTGACGAAAATCCGCGCAAATGAGCGTTTTGATGCGCGAATTCGGCGAGCGTGAGCAGAAAGTAGCCCAATCGGGAAGACCCGTAATACAATCGCCCCCACTCTGAATTCCCTCCCCCTCGGCAGAACGCCACCCTGCGCCATGCCCGCCGCGTCGACGGCGGCCGGGGGACGCTCATTCGCGCATCAGGCTACTGAGGAACACGACTTTGGCAACATCGGAACATGACCCGCTCGGCGAAGGCATCGAAGCAGGGGCGTCAGCCCCGTCGGAGCTGCGCCGCTCCCTGTCCGCACGGCACCTGACGATGATCGCCGTGGGCGGCTCCATCGGAACCGGCCTGTTCGTGGCCTCCGGCGCCACCATCGCGCAGGCGGGGCCGGGCGGTGCGCTGCTGGGTTATGTGCTGATCGGCCTGATGGTCTACTTCCTGATGACCAGCCTCGGCGAACTGGCCGCCGCCATGCCCGTGTCCGGTTCGTTCTCGACTTACGGCGCGCGCTATGTCGACGAAGGCTTCGGCTTCGCGCTGGGCTGGAACTACTGGTACAACTGGGCCGTCACCGTCGCGGTCGACCTCGTCGCCGCCCAACTGGTCATGGCGTACTGGTTCCCCCATGTTCCGGGCGTGTACTGGAGCGCCTTGTTCCTCGCCATCACTTTCGGTCTGAATGCGCTGTCGGCGCGTGGCTTCGGGGAAGCTGAGTTCTGGTTCGCGCTGATCAAGGTCGTTGCCGTGCTGGCGTTCGTCGCCATGGGCCTGATGATGCTGCTCGGGATCATTCGCGGCGGCGAGACCGGCGGGGTTGCCAACTGGACGGTCGGCGACGCCCCGTTCGCGGGAGGCTTCGCCGCCCTCATTGGCGTGGCCATGGTTGTCGGCTTCTCGTTTCAGGGCACGGAACTCATCGGCATTGCCGCCGGCGAATCCAAGGACCCGGCGCGCAACCTGCCGCGTGCCGTGCGTCAGGTGTTCTGGCGCATCCTGTTGTTCTACGTTGCAGCGATTCTGGTCATCGGTCTGCTCATCCCGTACACCGATCCGCATCTGCTGCGCAACGACGTGACCGATATCAGCGTCAGTCCCTTCGCCCTGATCTTCGAGCGTGCAGGACTGCTGGGCGCGGCTTCGGTCATGAATGCCGTCGTGCTGACCTCGGTGCTCTCGGCAGGCAATTCCGGCATGTATGCGGCCACCCGCATGCTCTACAGTCTGGCGCGCGACGGCAAGGCGCCGCGCGTGTTCGGCGGCGTGTCGCGCAACGGCGTGCCGATGTGCGCGTTACTTGCGACGGCCGCCGTCGCGGCACTGTGCTTCTTCACCTTCGTGTTCAGTCCGAACGCCGTCTACATCTGGCTGCTCAATACGTCCGGCATGACGGGCTTCATCGCCTGGCTGGGCATCGCGATCAGCCATTACCGGTTCCGCCGTGGTTACGTCAAACAGGGGCACGATCTGGCGAACCTGCCCTATGTCTCGCCGTTCTTCCCGTTCGGGCCGATCTTCGCGTTCGTGCTATGCCTGATCATCACGCTGGGGCAGAACTATCAGGCGTTTCTTCAGAACAGGATCGATTGGGGCGGCGTGGTCGCGACCTACATCGGCATTCCGCTGTTCCTGCTGATCTGGGCAGGCTACCGTCTGGTGCGCGGGTCGCATTTCGTCAGGTATCGCGACATGCATTTCCCGACAACGCAGGCGTCCCGCCACACAGACGCCCGCGTCGGGTCCGAGACTAGTAACGCGCTTCGCTGAGATCGGCGAGCAGCGTTGGGCCGGTGGGGCGCCAGCCGAGCCGCGCCTGCGTCAGTGCGCTCGACGCGGGCATATCGAACGTGACGAACATCGACATCCATCCGAAATACTCGGCGGCCTCCTCGGGTCGAATCGAGACGACGGGCAGGTTCAGGCCCTGCCCAAGCGTCTCGGCAATGTCCCGGACGCTCACGCCCTCCTCCCCGACCGCGTGATATCGGGCACCCCGCTGGCCCGCCTCCACCGCGAGACGATAGCAACGCGCCACATCCGACACGTGCCCGGCCGGCCAGACGTTCTTCCCCTCCCCCACGTAAGCGACAACGCCCTTCTCACGCGCTGCGGCGATCAGCGGCGTGACGAGCCCCTGCCGGTACGGGTTATGCACCTGCGGCAAGCGCATCACCGACACGTTCACCCCTGCGTCCAGAAGCGCATTGCCCGCGATCTCAGACGCGATGCGCGGATTCGCGTGCGTGCTGTCGAAGACGTCCTCGCTCGCGGGCAGACCGTTATGCTGGCTTCCGATGCCGGTGCCGGACGTGATCACGAGCGGGCGGTCCGTGCCGGCGAGCGCATTGCCCAGCGCGGTAATGACGCGCGCGTCCTTTTCGCAGTTCTCCACGAACCGCGAGAAGTCGTGATCGAATGCGGTGTGGATGACGGCGTCCGCCCTGGCCGCGCCGCTGCGCAGTGAGTCGAGGTCCTCGAGTGTGCCGTGATGCACCTCGGCGCCCGCCTGGCGCAGCGCCTGCGCCCCTTCGTCGGACCGTGTCATGCCGATGACCTGATGACCGGCGTCGATGAGTTCGGGAACCAGAACCGAGCCGATGAAGCCCGTTGCGCCCGTCAGAAAGATTCGCATGGTGAGATCTCCGTGGTATTCGGCACTCACTATCCGATCATTCGTTATCCCGTTAAAGTAGTGATCTCATCATAGTAAAGCGACTAACAGGATCGGGATCGTCATGTCAGTCAATACTGCCAAATCGCTCGGCGACTTTTTGAGAAGCCGCCGCACGCGCCTCGACCCCGCCAGCTTCGGGTTTTCCGGGCGCCGGCGAACGCCCGGCCTGCGTCGGGAGGAAGTCGCCCAGCGCGCGCATATCAGCCCGACGTGGTACACGTGGCTCGAACAGGGCCGCGGCGGCGCCCCGTCGGCAGACGTGCTGGAGCGTGTGGCCAGCGCCCTGATGCTCACCGACGCGGAGCGCGAGCACCTGTTCATGCTCGGGTTGGGACGCCCGCCGGAGGTGCGATACCGCGCCGTCGAGACCGTCAATCCCCGTCTGCAACGACTCATCGACCTGCTCGACGCCAGTCCGGCCATCATCCGCACCGCCACGTGGGACATCGTCGCCTGGAACCGTGCGGCTGCGGTGGTACTGACTGATTACGGCAAGTTGCCGCCCGGACAACGCAACATCCTTTACTTTCTGTTCCGGGATTCAGGCGCCCGCTCCCGACAACATGACTGGCAGGCCATTGCCCGCTTCGTCGTTGCGGGATTCCGGGCCGACGTGGCGCGCGCGGGGTTGGCCTCGGAGATGGGCGAACTGGTCGACGAGCTTTGCCGCATGAGCCCGGAGTTTGCCGCCCTTTGGCAGGAAAACGACGTGGTGGGTCCGGCCGACGGTGATGGGATCAAACGTCTTACGCACCCGGAACTCGGCCCCATCACACTGGAGTATTCGGCCTTTGCCGTCGACGGCAGACCGGACCTGAGCATGATCGTCTACAACCCGCTCGACGAAGATGTTGCCCGGCGGATTCGGGCGCTCACCGCGCAAACCTGAGTCCTGCGTCGGCATAACGCGCCAATCGCGCCCGCCCAATCACATCAAATCCGTTACAGCACCTTGTCGAGCGCCTTGGCGAACCGGTCCACCGCCGCGTTCACGTCGTTGAGCTTGTCCAGGCCGAACAGGCCGATGCGGAACGTCTTGAAGTCTTCCGGCTCATCACAGCGCAGCGGCACGCCTGCGGCGGTCTGCACGCCGACATCGGCAAACTTCTTACCCGAGCGAATGCCATCGTCATCGGTGTAGCTGACCACCACGCCGGGGGCTTCGAAGCCTTCTGCGGCCACGCTGCGAAAACCCTTTTCCTTGAGCAGTGCGCGAATGCGACGCCCGAGTTCGAGTTGTTCGGCGCGCACCTTCTCGAGGCCGTAGGCTTCGGTTTCCTTGATGACGTCGCGCAGCGTCGCCAGGCTGTCGGTCGGCATGGTGGCGTGATAGGCGAAGCCGCCTTTCTCATAGGCTTCCATGATTTGCAGCCACTGGCGAAGGTCGCACGCGAAGCTGGTGCTGGTGGTCGCATCGATACGCTCGCGAGCGAGCGCACTGAGCATGACCAGGGCGCAGCACGGCGATGCACTCCAGCCCTTTTGCGGCGCGCTGATCAGAATGTCGACGCCGCACGCCTGCATGTCGACCCACACCGTCCCGGAGGCGATGCAGTCGAGCACGAACAGTCCGCCCACGGCATGCACCGCCTCGGCGACGGCGCGCAGATAGGCGTCGGGCAGCATCATGCCCGAGGCGGTTTCCACGTGCGGCGCGAAGACCAGATCCGGCTTGTGTTCCTTGATCGCGGCAACGACTTCGTCGATTGGCGCCGGCGCGAAGGCGGCTTGTCGCCCCTGCTCGACGGGACGCGCCTTGAGCACGATCGACTCGGACGGAATGCTGCCCATGTCGAAAATCTGCGTCCAGCGGAAGCTGAACCACCCGTTGCGAATGACGAGGCATTTCCTGTCGGTCGCGAACTGACGCGCCACGGCTTCCATGCCGAAAGTCCCGCTACCCGGCACCACGACGACCGAATTGGCGTTGTAGACCTTTTTCAGGCCCTCGGAGATATCGCGCATCACGCCCTGAAAGCGCTGCGACATGTGGTTGATGGAGCGGTCCGTATAAACGACGGAATATTCGAGAAGCCCGTCGCGGTCGACGTCGGGGAGCAATCCTGGCATGTCTGCCTCCGATAATAGTGATGTGACGCGTTATGGGACAGATTCTAACGAAATCCCGTCACCCCCGCCCCCGCCACCTGCCCGCCACCTGCCCGCCGCGCGCCCGACGCCTTCGACCGGGCGTCGCACGCCCTCCGATCCCGATTTCCGAGTTTCTTCACTTATTCATGATTCCGATCCATTGATCACTTCAGATTTCCCGTTTCGCGGCCGTTGAACATTTGCTGTAAATCCTAATGACAACGAATGACCATAAATAACGAAGGGGAAATACATGTATCGACTGCGATTCATCGCTGCGCTGGCCCTCGCCTTATTGCTCAGCGCCTGCGGCACGCCCATGCGCGTGAGCATGACGCCGGAGCAGCGTAGCAAAATCACGGAACTCACGGCCCACGTGGTCGTCGTGCAGGACGAAGTGATCGCCGCCGTTCAGCCCTCCAATGCCGCGAGCATTGCGCTCGGGGGTGGCCTGATCGGCGCCATCATCGACAGCAAGGTGACGAATAGCCGTGTCAACGACTCGCAACAGTTGCTCGGTCCGTTCTACGCTGCCATCGAAGATGTCGACTATCGTAAGGAATTCAACGAATCGATCGCGCAGGGGCTCTCCGGATATGCGATCAAGGTCGGCAAGATCACAACGACGCCGCGTTCGTTGACGGGCCCCACGCTCGCTCGCCTGCGCAACGAACTCCAGCCCGGCCAGGCCTTGCTGATCATCATTCCCCGTTACACCCTCACCATGGACTTCCGCAGTTTCGACTCGGAGTCCGTCGTCTCGATCTGGGTGAAGTCCGACGGTTCGAACACGATCACACCGGCCCAGCGCGGCGTGCTGCACTATCAATCGGCGCTGATCGGCCCGGGCGGCAAAGCCTCGCTCGCCCTGTGGGGTGCGCAAAACGGCGCCAAATTCCGCGAAATCGTGCGCGAGTCGATTGCCGAAACGGTCCGCATGGTGATGCTCGACATCGAGATCGCAGAGGACACGGCTACGAAGACCGGCCCGGTCAAGACGTTCTCGTACAACACCGGTGCAAGCGTCGATACGGTGCAGGGCACGGTGCTCAAGGAGGGGGACGCCCGCGCGATCGTGCTGGGCGCCGACAAGAAACTCTATTCGCTGCCCAATCCGGGCGGCTCCGCCACCGTGGCGCAGAAATAATGCCGGGGACAACCATGAAAAAGCACACGACGATTGCCCTCACCCTCTCCCTCGCCGTCGCAGCGGCCTTCAGCGCCGGCGCTTTCGCTGCGCCCGCGCCCGACACCGGCGCGTCGGCCGCTCCGGCGGTCCCGCCCGGCTATGGCGAGAAAGTCGACATGAAGTACGACGCGCTCGCCACCGAAACGCCCCTTCGCGCCGTTCAGGCCGGCACATGCCGCGTACATATCGTGCCGGCCGTGGACGCCCGCCAGAACAAGGAAACGATCGGCGCTTCGGGCAGCGGCGCGTTGCTCGTGGAGAACGTCAGCCCGTGGATGAGCGAAGGTCTCGCCCATCTCAAGGACTACGGCTATGTCGTCTCGGAAATCGCCGACGGCGCCCCGGTCCCTGCCGAAGGCGTGACCATACGAACCAGCGTGACGCGCGCCTTTACCTGGCAGATCGGCCTGAAGCTCTTCAGCATGGTCGCCGTCAAAGCCGAGTTCATGGATCGCAATGGGGTGCTGGAGACGAAGTACTACCGCGCGCATGGCGACAAGACCAATATGTGGGGTGCGAACGCCGAATATGTCACGACCCTGAACTACGGTCTGAACAACATGCTCCCGTTCATCGCCCGTGATCTCCAATCGCTGTGCAAGGGCGAGAAGGTCGAGGAGTACACCTACGCCGGCCCGGACGGCGTGCCGCAAGCGAAGTAGGCACGAGCGGCGGACATTCGTCCGCCGTTTTTGCGCGTCACGGACGCCGACCGGTCACATCCGGTCGGCGGCGTCTTGCGGCGCATCGACCAGCGACTTGTCCAGATAGTCGTGGAAATGGACCGTGACCTGGTCCTTCGCCAGCAACACCACGGCGTACGCCGGTGGCTCGTGGCTCTGACGCACCGGATGTACCGTATGCATATCGAACGGTACCTGGTGATTGAGGCCGCGCATCGTGGAATACGCAATGCCGTGCCAGCTGCCGCAAACCGGGCGATGCACATGGCCGAAAAAGAGGTGACGCACGTTCCTGCGCCCCCCGATCTGCTTCCGAAACGCCTCGGGATTGGCCAGACCGATGGTATCGAGGCTCGGAATTCCGATGTCGAAGGGCGGGTGGTGCATGAACAGATACGTCGGACGTTCCCCCAGCCGGTCAAGCTCTCTGCCCATCCAAGCCAGTCGCGCCTCGCAGTACAGGCCGCCATGTTGCCCCTCGTCGAGCGTGTCGAGCATCAGAAACGACGCGTCCCCCACATCGAAACGCCCTTGCACGAAGCCGTGGTCATCGCGCAGCCGCTCCGGGAACGACGCAGTAAAGACCGAGCGTCGATCGTGGTTGCCCATCAGGGGAAAGGACGGAAATGGCAGCCGGTCAAGTTGCTCGCGCAGCGCGGCGTAGCCGGACGCTTCGCCACGGTGCGTCAGGTCGCCCGTGATCACGCAACACTCGGCGTCGGTGTGATGGGCAAGAATGTCGTCGACGCACGCGACAAGGCGCGCATAGGGATCCAGCCCGTAAAGCGGCTCGCCCGGCGTGACGAGATGCGTATCGGTAATGTGGATGAACTTGGTCATTTGGGCGGCTTTCAGCAGTGCTGGGAAGACGATGATCGGGGGGCGGGTGCAAGGCGTCATGGACGCATGCACCGAGAGCATAGCGCGCGATACGCACGCATTGCCGCCCGCCGTCCTTCACCGTCCTTTCAACGGGGGGATGAAGCCAACGGCCTCAGATACCGAGCCAGGTCCGTGCGGCAAGCCGTAACGGCCCGCTCGCCCGCCTCCGATCCGGCGACCAGCCCCTGCATCAGGAAAAACGTCACATCGGTAATACCGATGCAACTCAGGGCGTGCCGCAGATACGGCGTGAGGAAGTCGGGCTGCCGTGCGCTCTCCCCCGTATGAAAACCGCCCGAGCCAACGATGACCACCGTCGGACGGTCCTTGAGCAAACCAACCTTGCCGTCGGGCGTGCTGGCAAACGACCGGCCGATGCGCACCACATGGTCGATCCATAACTTGAGCGATGCCGGCACCGTGAAGTTGTGCATAGGCGTCGCGATCGCCAGAAACGATGTCGCCTCCAATTCTTCGATCAGACGCTCCGAGAGCGCGAACTGCGTCGGGTCTGGTTCTCTCGACGTAATCGCCGCCGCGTACTCGCTCGTAATCGCCGGTAACGGAAACTGCGCCAGATCGCGAACGATGGTCTCGGCATCGCCGGAGATTCGGGCATGCTCGTCGAGACACGTCTGCGCCATCCCGAAGGCGCGGCTCGACGCACCGTGCGGGCTTGCATTCAACAACAGCCGCGTCATTGGACTGCCTCTTCGGTCATGTCGAGCGCTTGTCGGAAATGCATCCCCTTCGCCAGCAGGCCGTTGCGGAAATAGAAGCGCTGCGCGAGCGCCATATGCAGGCCGGTGTCGAGCACGAACTGGGCGCATCCCGCGTCGCGCGCAATTCGCCGTACCTCGGCGAGCAGGGCCGAGCCCACGCCGCCGCGCTTATTGTCGGCAGCCACGACAAGATCGTCGACATAAACGAACGGACCGTAAATCAGATTCGTCATGCGGCGATACCCGGCCAGCCCCAGCAATCGCTCGCCATCGAAGGCGCCCAGCAGCCGGTATGCCTCGCCGCGCTGGCGCTGCACCTGCTCGGCAAACGCGTCCGCGCTCGCGAGATGCGGGCGAAGTTCCTTCATGACGGGGTACGCCGAACGCACTTCGCCCGGGGTCTCAAGATGTTTGAAAGTCAGCAATGGGTTCATGGTCTCTCTCTGACGGTAGTCCATCGCCGACTCTAGTCGGGGCGCACAGGGCGGACCAGAGTCAAGAATTGACGGAACGTCAGGGACAAGATGCGCGCGCCATTGCCTTCACGCCATGGGCCGGGCATCCCTCACTGCGCCACCCATCCCATGCCTTGCCCCTTGCCCGTGCGCTCGCGCAGCGCGGCGACCAGATAGTCGATGAACGATGCAATACGCGCGGAGATCGCGGTATTGCGGTAATACACCGCATTGACGGGCTGGCGCACGTCCTGCGTCTGACGCGGCAACACTTGCACCAGCCGCCCCGACTCGCAGTCGCGCACCGTCATGAACTCGGACAGACAGACAATGCCAGCGCCCTCCAGGGCGAGTTGCCGGAGCGTTTCGCCGCTCGACGACATCACGTCCGGCTCGATGCGGTGGGGCTCGCCGTCGGCGCCGAGAATCGGCCAGACATTCAGCGAATCGGGCTGTGTGAAGCCCAGCAACGTGTGCTTCGCCAGATCCTCGACCTTGCGAGGCTGCCCGTGCTGTTGAAGATACGCCGGACTCGCAAACATTCGCACACGGCTGTTGCCGATCAGGCGGCTGTGCAAGGTCGAGTCCTTCAGCCGGCCGATCCGGATGGCCACGTCGGTGCGTCGCTCCAGCAAGTCGATGATGCCCTCGTTGCTGTTGAGTTCGAGCTCGACCTCGGGGTACCGCTCGCGATAGCCGGGCACCAGAGGCACGATCACGTGCAACATGAACGGCGTGGCGGCATCGATACGCAGCCGGCCCGACGGCTTCTCGCGCCGCGTGAGCATCTGCTCCTCCGCACTTTCCACCGAATCGATGATCGCCCGGGCATGCTGCAAGAACGCCTTGCCCTCCTCGGTCAGTTCGAGTCGGCGGGTCGTGCGCCGCAGCAGCGTCGTCTTCAGCTTCTGCTCAAGACGCCCCAACGTGCGGCTCGTCGCCGACACCGTCAGGTCCAGTTGCTGCGCTGCCGCCGTGATCGAACCGGTGTCCACCACGGCGGCAAAGGCTTGCAGTTCGTCGAGCGTGATCTTCATTGTTGATTTCAAATCAAAATAATTTCGTTTATAGGCGACTTTTTCGGCAAAAGTAAAGGGCGCACACTGCCGCCAATGCCCTCATTTTCGTCATAGCCCTTTATCCCGAACATTTCCGAATCTTCCGAGGTCTCCCCCAATGAACTCCTCTGCTCCCGACAACCCCACATCGTCCTCTCACGCCACGCTCTCGCTGCTGGCGCTGGCCATCGGCGCCTTCAGCATCGGTACGACCGAGTTCTCGCCGATGGGCCTGCTGCCCGTCATCGCCGAGGGCGTGAACGTCTCGATCCCGACGGCAGGCATGCTGATCACGACCTACGCCCTGGGCGTGATGATCGGCGCCCCCATCATGACGCTCATCATGTCGCGCTGGTCACGTCGCACGGCGCTCATCGCGCTCATGAGCATCTTCACCCTCGGCAACCTGCTCTCGGCGGTCTCGGCCAACTACACCACGTTGCTGCTCGCCCGCCTCGTGACGAGCCTCAACCACGGCGCCTTCTTCGGTCTGGGCTCCATCGTCGCGGCAAGCGTCGTGCCGCGTGACAAGCAGGCGAGCGCCGTCGCCACCATGTTCATGGGACTGACGATCGCCAACATCGGCGGCGTACCGGCGGCCACCTGGCTGGGTCAGGCCATCGGCTGGCGCATGTCGTTCGCCGCCACCGCCGGTCTTGGCGTCGTCACCATGCTGACGCTGCGCTTCGCGCTTCCGAAGGGGGAAGCCGGCCGCATGCCGGACGTGCGCCGGGAACTGTCGGTACTGACCCGCCCCGTCGTGTTGATCGCGATGGCCACGACAGTGCTGGGCGCGGGCGCCATGTTCACGCTTTACACGTATATCGCACCGACGCTCGAAGCCATTACCGGCGCCTCGCCCGGCTTCGTGACCGCGATGCTCGTGCTCGTCGGCGTGGGCTTCTCCGTCGGCAACATTGCGGGTGGCAAGCTCGCCGATCGCTCGATCAACGCCAGCCTGATCGTCTTTCTGGTACTGCTCGTTGCGGTCATGCTCGCGTTCCCGGTGCTGGCCCGCACACATCTGGGCACTGCACTGGCCGTCGTCGTCTGGGGTATCGCCACGTTTGCCCTGGTTCCGCCGCTGCAAATGCGCGTGATGCGCGCTGCGGCCGAAGCGCCGGGGCTCGCGTCGTCGGTCAACGTCGGTGCGTTCAATCTCGGCAACGCCGTCGGCGCCGCAGCCGGCGGTGCGGCGATCTCCGCCGGCTACGGCTACACGGCGGTGCCCATCGTTGGCGCGCTGATCGCCGGTTCCGGCCTGCTGCTGGTGTTGCTCCAGATGGCCCTGCATCGCCCGTCGATGCAGACCGCCAGCCGCTGAGTCGCCCCAATATTTGATTCAGATGCAAAAATTATTGACCTGTAACGGCGTTTATTTCATGAGTCGAAACCGCCAGAATGGTCCTCACGGCAACACGTATTCCATCACTTCATTTCATCAGGAGCTCAAGATGAGCAACATTCCCGCTTTCGGTCTTGGCACCTTCCGCCTGCAAGGCCAGGTCGTCATCGATGCGGTGCGCACAGGCCTCGAACTCGGCTACCGCGCCATCGACACGGCACAAATCTACGGCAACGAAGCCGAGGTCGGCCAGGCCATCGCCGAGTCCGGCGTGGCGCGCGAGGACCTGTTCCTCACCACGAAAATCTGGGTCGAGAACTACAGCAAGGACAAACTCGCCGCAAGCCTCGAAGACAGTCTCAGAAAGCTGCGCAGCGACTACGTCGACCTCACGCTGATTCACTGGCCTGCACCCGACAACGGTGTGTCGCTCGACGAGTTCATGACGGCGCTGGCCGAGGCTCGCGCGAAGGGCCTCACGCGTCAGATCGGCATCTCGAACTTCAACATCGACCTGACGAAGCAGGCAATGGCGGCAGTCGGCAAGGACGCGATCGCAACCAACCAGATCGAACTGAGTCCGTACCTGCAAAACCCGAAGCTCGTCGGTTTCCTTCAGGAACAGGGCATCCACATCACGTCGTACATGACGCTCGCGTACGGCAAGGTATTGGGGGACGCGACCCTTGGTGCGATTGCGCAACGCCATCAGGCGACGCCCGCACAGGTGGCGCTTGCTTGGGCCATGCAGCGCGGCTTCTCTGTCATTCCGTCTTCCACGAAACGCGAGAATCTGGCGAGCAATTTGCTGGCGCAAACGCTGCAACTGACCGAAGCGGACATGGCGCAGATCGCCGCCCTCGATCGCAACGGGCGCGAAGTCAGCCCGGAAGGGCTCGCCGCCAAGTGGGACGACTGATCGCCACTACGCTCACCGAGCGTCGTCGAGGCTTCCGGGCCGCAGCGATGCTCAGGGCGACCGCCTAACGGCGGCACGCAACGAAAATGCCCGTACGGCTGTGGCCGTACGGGCATTTTTCACATCCGGGCTCGCTGTCGGATCAGGGCTCCGCAATCGTGAACCAGAAGTCGAACTTGTCGAACAGGCCTAGCATTTCCTTGAACTTGGCGCGGTCGCCATCGAACTTAACCTGGCCGCTGTCCGCGAGATTGCCAAGCTGCAATTTTCCAAGCGCGATATCGTCGAGCGCCGCCCGATTCAGGCTGATATTGGCATCGGCCTTTTGCAGCACCGCGTCCTTGCTGTAGTTCATCACGCCGTTCTTCACCGTCAGCGCGTACTTCTGTTTCGTATCCGGGAAGTCGACGTTGAATGCATAGGACTTGCCCGCCGCCGACATTGCCCTTCGGATTCTTCGGCAACAGATTGCCGTACATGTATGACGCGCGGCGACTCATGACCGTGCCAGCGAACACGTTCTCGCTGACGGATTCCTCCATGAAGCCCTCGGGCGCGACCAGCGGCACCTTGCCCGAGCGCACGTCCTTTTCATCCACGACACCGCGAACGCCGCCGAAGTGGTCGACGTGGCTATGCGTGAAGATCACGCCGGTGACGGGCAGATTTTCGACCTTGCTGTTCACCAGATCGAGCGATGCCTTGGCCGTTTCCACGGCAGTTAATGGATCGATCACGATCCAACCCGTCTTCCCGCGCACAAACGTGATGTTCGCAAGATCGACGTTACGCACCTGATAGATGCCGTCCACCACTTGAACAGACCCTGTGCCGAGAGCAGCTGCGACTGACGCCACAAACTCGGATTGACGGTAGGCGGCGCCTCGCCTCCCATGTTTTGCTTCAGGAAGTCGTACTGCGCCAGATCAATGACGGTATTGCCCGAAGCCCCTTTGATCACGGGGTTCGGCAATGAAGCCACGCTGAATGTCTTTGGAATCCTGCTTGTTGGCGAACGGAAGGAAGTTGCGAAAAACTACGGATGTCATTCTCAACACAACGTTCGGGCAATGACATCGGTGCTTGGGGCAAAAGCTGCCGCCCTTTCGGGCAACCGGGGACACGAATGAATGTGGCGCTTTCCACGAATTTGCCATCGTTTCCCACTGCTTGAATGAAATTGATAATCGATAAAATGGTACGCCCACAAAGGCGCCATATCGATTCGACCACAGCGCATCGAGAAACCGACTTTACGAATTTATTCAGAGGTGCTATCAATTGAAAAACGTTCGACATTCGAGATATTCCGAAAGCGGCGATGCCAAAAATGGAATAACGAGTATTCGAATACCTGCGCCGATTATTTAAATAATTCTCATCAGAATATTTCCTACAAGAGGGATGACGGCGACCTGAACCCGGGGAAATTCAAGGAGGCGCGCAGAAGCGCGCAGATGCCATGAACGTGAGTCGTAATTCGGTAGTCCACGTCGTCGACGACGACGCCTCGCTGCGTACGGCCCTCTCACGTCTGCTCACCGCATCGGGGTATCAGACGAAGGAATATGCGTCTGCGGGAGAATTTCTCGTCAGCGAGCCGGACACGCGTCCCGGTTGCGTATTGCTGGATCTCGAACTGGGTGGCCCGAGCGGTCTCGATTTGCAGCGCGCACTGCGTCGCCAGGCTTCGCCGCTACCCGTCGTGTTCATGAGCGGGTATGGCGACGTCGCGAAGTCCGTCCAGGCGATGAAGGGCGGTGCAGTCGACTTTCTGATCAAACCGTTCGGTCGCGATGCCCTGGTCGGCGCCGTGGAGACCGCCATCGCCGTGGCTCAGGCAAAATCACCGCCGCAAGCTGCCGATGTCGAGACGGAATCGCCGCTAACCGGGCGCGAACGCACGGTATTGCAGGGCATCTCCAAAGGGCTGCGCAATAAGCAGATCGCGGCCGAACTTGGCCTGTGCGAGCGCACCGTCAAATCGTGTCGTGCCGAGCTCATGCGCAAATTGAACGCGTCGTCGCTTGCCGAGTTGCTGGTCAATGCACAGCGACACGCCCCGGAAACGACCTTGCGAATGTCGTGAGCGCGATGCGGTGGGCTTTCCTGACTGCGCTTGTCGCGCTTCAATGTCTTGCACTGCCGAATGCCGTCACGGCCCAGACGCGCAACGGCGACGCTGCCGCGCAGCCTGATCGAACCATCGACGCATCGAGCGCTGCCACGCCGTCGTACTGGCAAGAGATCGCCATTCTCCTGATCGTGGTGGGGGCGCAAACGATCACCCTGCTCGCCCTGCTCAAGCAGCGTCGCGAACGCAAGCAAGCGCAGCAGGAGGCGGCGACGCGACGTGCCGACCTCACGCGGGCAGCGCGCATCGCGACGGTCGGCGAGCTTAGCGCCTCCATCGCCCACGAAGTCGGCCAGCCGCTGGGCGCGATCCTCAGCAACGTCGATGCCGCCGATCTGATGCTGCAAAGCGCCGCTCACGATGCGCCCGAGCTCAGGGACATTCTGACGGACATTCGCCGCGACGCCCTGCGGGCCAACGATGTCATCGTGCGTCTGCGTGCATTGCTGCAAAATCAGGCGATCACCTTCGTGCCCGTCGATTTCGATGCGGTGCTGGAGCGCGCCACATCGCTCGTGCGACCGGAAGCGCGACGTCGCGGCATCGTCGTCGATGTCGCGCTCAACACGAACGGCGCACAGGTGCTCGCCGATCAGGTGCAGTTGCAGCAGGTGTTGCTCAATCTGGCGATCAACGCCATGGACGCAATGGAAAACGCGGAGCCGCCGGATCGCTTGCTGTCCATCGAGACGAAGACGTGGGAGCAAGGCGTCGAGTTGATCGTGGGCGACCACGGCATCGGCATTCCCGAGAACAATGCCGAGCAGTTGTTCGAAGCGTTCTACACGACCAAGGCGCGCGGCACGGGGCTTGGACTCTCCATCGTACGCTCGATTGTCGAAGCGCATCGCGGCACGGTCATGGCGCGCAGAAGGCCGACGAAAGGCACCGAGTTCGTTCTCTGGCTGCCTGTGGCGTTTGGCCTGCCCGGCGACGGATGTGCCATGCCCGGGACGACATAATTCGCAGCAGTCCAGGCAAAAGTTCAGCCGAAGAACCGGGACGCGTGCCGGCATGCGGCGCAAGCCGACTTGCCCGCAAGGGAATCACGGCGTTGCCCGAAGTCCCAATGGAAGCCCATGCATGTTCCGCAGAAGAATGCGGTCATATGGAAGCCGCTCGCCGCCCTCGCCTTTCGAAGCCACTCATCGCGATCCTCGAAGATGACGACGGGCTTCGCCGCGCGATCGAACGGTTGCTGCGTGTGGCAGGGTATCGCACTTGCACGTTCGCCAGCCCGGCGGATGCGGACCTCCGGGCGAGTGTGGCGATGGCGCGCTGCCTGATTGCCGATGTTCAGCTCCCCGGGACGAGCGGCCCGGCGTTTTACGCGTCGCTGCCGTTGCCGCGTCCGCCGGCGATATTCGTCACGGCGAACGACACGCCGGCCACGCGCGCCACCGTGCGGGCCGCCGGCGCGAGGGAACTGCTCACCAAGCCGTTTCCCGGCAGCGATCTGCTGGCCGCTGTCGAGCGGGCAACGCGCGACGCATCGTAGCCCGTTGCGCCGCCATGCCGCCATGCCCGCCATACCCGTCAGACCCGGAAGTCTGCCGCCATGTCCTCGTCGCTGCGCGCAACCAGCTTTCCCGAACGGCAGGCACGGATGAAGGCGTCATAGTCCTTCTCGTTCTGTGTCGCGTAAGCCAGCGCATAGTCGGTCATCGCGTCGGCCAGCCGCTTCCCGTCGCCCGCGTAAGACGAGATTTCGACCGCCAGACCGCCCGACTTCGCATGCGCGCGGGCGAGCGCCCAGCCACAGATGCGCGCATAACCCAGCAGGATCGTGTCGCTCATGCGTTCGACGTCCGCCGATATTTTCATGTCGCGCAACTGCCGGAAGTAAAAGTTGCGCCCGTTGGGCCCGGTCGTCCAGCCGAGAAACGCATCGCTGGCGGCTTGCAGCAGGCGCTGGCCGGCGACCACCCGCAGCCCCTGATGCGTCACCTTGCCGGTCGGGAAATAGCGCGAGATGACCGATTCGCGGGCTTCCTTGACCTGCAGGAACAGCGGCTTGCCGTGCGCGTCGACGAACAACATGACGAGACAGAACGTGCCGACGCTGCCGACCCCGACCACCTTGAACGCAATGTCCTGAAGCCGGAACTGGTCGATGAGCGCGCGGCGGTCGACCGACAACGTGCCGACGTATTCGTCGAAGGCCTGCGCGAGCTTGCCTTTCCATGCGTGCGTGTCCGACCAGGCCTGCGCGTTGCCCAGCAGTGAATTCGGCCCGGAGGGGTGAAACAGCGCGGGCGGCGCGTCCTGAATGGTCCACTTGCCGTCCACGAATTTCGCCATTTTTTCCAGCATCGCCTCGTGCGAGCGGCCAACGGCCTTTTCCGCCGCCTTGCGAATCAGACGCCGCCCCTCTCCCGTCACGGCGGTTTCCGCCATCCGGTCGAACGTCACGATCTCGTGCCAGAGATCGAGCGCGCTGTAGCCCGCGTACTCCGTCATCCGTTCGCAATATTCACGCACCGCCGACGCCACGATGTCCTTGATCGTGCCCCTATCCACGCTCATGTGCTGGCCCGCAATGGCAAAGCTCGCCGCAAGCCGTTTGAGGTCCCATTCCCACGGGCCGGGCGCGACCTCGTCGAAGTCGTTGAGATCGAAGACGAGCTGCCGCTCCGGTGTGGCGAAGCCGCCGAAGTTCATCAGATGGGCGTCGCCGCAGATCGGGAAATGAAACCCTGTCGTGGCGGTCCTCGCCAGATCGTGCGCCTGAAGCACGGCGCTGCCGCGGTAGAACGTGAAGGGTGACACGGACATTCGCCCGTATCGGAGCGGCACGAGGGCGTCGACCCGGCCCGCGCTGTTTTGACGAAGCAACGTGACAGGATCGCGGTCGACGTTGCCGATATCGGCCTGTGCCGAGCGCGCCACCCGCTCTCGAGCCATCTTGCCTGCGGCCTTACGCTGCTCCAGAGTCAGATCGCCGGGCATGGGTCACCTCCATAGTTTGCGTGGATCGTTACGCGGTCGCGGCCGCTGCCTTTTGCGCAATATAGCGCTTCGTCGGCGGCTTGCAGCAATTGCTCGGGGGTCCCCGACGGTATCGCCCCGGTGCCGGCCACGCCGATGCTCACGCTCACGTGCCCGTGCTGGCTGCCTTCGTGCGCAATGGCCGCCGCGCGCACGGCAACCCGTATGCGCTCGGCAACATCGCGCGCGCCGTGAACGTCCGTTCCGGGCAGGATAACCATGAACTCCTCGCCGCCGTATCGCCCGGCGATATCCCCCGGACGCCGTATCGCGCCGACGATCGCCCGGCTCACCGCGACGAGCGCGTCGTCTCCGGCAGGGTGACCGTACCGGTCGTTGAATCGCTTGAAATGATCCACATCGATGAATAGCAGCGACAGCGGTACCCGCTCGCGCTGGGCGCGTCGCCATTCGCGGTCGTACGACTCGTCAAGCGTGCGACGGTTGGCCAGGCCCGTGAGCGCATCGGTACTCGCCATGCGTTGCAGCGCCGCCTCGGCAAGGTTGCGACGCCGACGGGCTCGGGCAAGGAGCGTTGCGAGCACGGCGCAACCGGCACCGAGCGCCGCCGTCAGCCCTGCCACCCAGAAAGCACGATCCCGCCAATCGGCAAATATCTCGCGCCTGGCGGTGCGAATCTCGATTTGCAACGGCAGGCCGTCGAGCGGTTGCCGAACGTAAAGGAAGTCTGCCTCGACGCCCTCCGGCACGACGCCCGACGCGACGCCCGACGCGATGCCCGACACAGCGTCGTCGGACTTAACAGGCGAGGACTGCGCGCCTTTGCGCCGTGGGTCGGTACTGGCGAGCACCCGACCATCGGCGCCCAGCAGCGAGACCGTGCCCTGCGCTGCGCCGGTCTGCCCGGAGAAAAGACGCGACAAGTAGTCGATGTCGATGGTCGTGCGCGCGCCGCCGTCGACGCGACGGTCGAACTGCGCGAGACAGCGCGCGAGCGAGCCCGCGCCATCACCGCCCTGCTCCTTCATGCACGCGGCAAGATCCCGTTCGACGACATAGGCCGTGAGCCTCGCGGCGCGATGATTGGCTTCGCGCGCATGTTCGAGCACTGCGCGCCGCCCTTCGTAAAGCAACGTTGCCCGCACGCCGACCACAATCGCGATCGCCAGGGCCGCAGCGATCAGGGTCGGGCCAAGCGCGCCGAACCATCGCCGGGATCGGGTGGGTGAGGTGGGTGACGCGAGCGCGGTGTCCGACGACTGCATGCCCCCTCCGGTCAGATCAGCGCCTTGACGACCTTGCCCAGCACGGCCGACAACGGCAACTGCATGGCGGCGACATAGAGCATCGGTACGGCCGCCGGCAAGACGATGGCGACGACGCAGAGTTTGCTCAGCGGCATGGAGCGCATGCGTCCGACCGCCTCGTAGATAGCGTGAATGTCCGCGACTGGTCCAAGCTCCGGCGCGTCGAGAATCTCGGGCTTACCGATCTCGCGGCGCAGGATCCAGCGCTGATGCACCAGCCGGTCGTGATGGGCGACAAGGCTGCCGTACTCGAAGATGGCACGGCGCTTGAGCGCGCCCAGCGGCATCGCCAGCGGCAGCAAGGGAATGAGAAAAACGATGGAGATCAACGCAGCGCTCGCCACCAGCAGCGTCTTCATCTGCAACGCGCTCACGCCGTGATACACGACCTCGTGCGCGAACGACGCCGCCACCACCGCCGACACCGCAAACGCCACCGGGCTGAAGACGAACGCCATACGCTCGACGAAGCTCAGCCCCCCGACGCGATCCGGATGCGACGGCACGAGCGCCAGCGGCATCTTGCCGAGTCTCCACAACAGGACGAACAGCAGACAGGCGCGCCACAGCCACGCAAGCAGCAACACCGTGAACAAGGGACGAATGACGAGGATGAACCACCATCCCCCGAACGTAATACTGCCGATGTCGTCTCCCGGACTGAGCCATGCCATCTCCTCGGCGCGTTCGACCATCGCCCCGACCGTCGACCACGCCATCGTGGCGGCGAATATCACGACCCAGGGCAGCGTGCGATCACGCATGCGCGCCATGTCGGCGAGTCTGGCGCGAAAGTCGGGGAGTGTCTCGGGCGTGACGATGCCGCTGTCGACGAAGTATCGGAACAGCGGCGGCATCAGCTTCTGCGCAATGCCCTCGGCAATGACCATCAAGGGGATGGCGATCAGGCAGCGGGCATGAATGCCGAAGTGCGCGACCAGCGTGTCGTCGGGATTGCCGTGATGGAAGGCGCGACCGGTAACGAGCGCCCAGATCGCCAGCGGCAGCCAGCTGACGGCCGCGAAGATCAGCGCCCGGCGCAGGGTGCCCATTCCCGTGTCGGGAATGAGTCGCAGCCGTCGCTGAAGGTGAAAGCCGGGATCCCCTTTAACCAGCGACAGATCGACGCTCTGGGCATCGTCCGACGTGGACTCCCCCTTGACCATGAAAGGCTCCTTGCCGGGCTAGTGTGCATGCGATCTGGCTCACTAGTGTTGCGCAGGAACGTCTAGGGGACTATCGGGGTTTCGGGCAACGCGTTGCCCATCAGGGCATGCGACAAGCGCGCCGCCCGTCCGCACGCCGCGCCGGGGCGGGGCGAGTCAGACGCCCCCTGTCTTTGCCGGCGCCGACACGGGCGTGCGCCGAGCGCGCGTGGCGCGCCAGCAAAGCATCGAACCGGCGCAGACCATACATGCGCCCCACCAGAATGACGCGACGAGCGGCGCGTGCAACAGCAGTGCGGCGAGGGCCGCAGACAGCACGGGAATGAAGTAGGAGGCGCCGACGAGAATCGTCACGTTGCCGCGCAGGATACCCACGTTCCACGCGGCATATCCGAAGCCCATGGCCGCAGCGGCCGCCACGAGACAGGTGCCGGAGCGAAGGTCGAGCGACATGGCGCCGCCACCGCCTGCGAAGTATTTGATCCAGAGTGCCACCGCCACGAGCATGAAAAAGGGCGTCACACCGTTCTTGCCGTCGGCAATTCTCGCAGTCACGGTGCAGTAAGCGGCCCAGAGGATCGCGCCGACGAACGCCAGACCATAGCTCAGCGGGTTATCGGCAATGTTCACGAGCATGCCTGGCAGGTCCAGCCCCCGATCGCCGCCGAGCACCCAGCAGATGCCGAGCATCGACAACAGGAAACCCGGCACCACCAGCCAGTTCGCGCGTTGCTTGTTAAAGACGATGGCGCTGACGAGTGTGAACGTCGGCCAGAGGTAATTGACCATGCCGACTTCGATCGCCTGACGTGAGGAATTCGCATAGCCGATCGACAGTGACAGACACAGCTCGTAGGCAACGAAGAGCAGCCCGCCCCACAGCAGGTAACGGCGAGGAAACGTGCTCAACTTCGGAAACCCGACGGTGAGCGCGAGGAATATCGAGGCCACCGTGTAGATCGCCGCAGCGCCGCCCGTTGCCCCGAGACTGACACTCACGTCGCGAATCAACGCCACGATGGACGCCCAGAGGACTACCGCGCTCAGACCGATGAGTGTCGCCTTGCTCCTGCTGTTCATGCGGGGTTCCTGCGCCGATGGCAATGAAAGTCGTGAGCGCAGGATTATACGAAACGTATGAAATGCGGCCTTCCGGCTGCTCTCCGGAACGCAGGCGGAGTCCGATCTGTTCTGGCCGTCAGCGCGCGCATCTGTATCTGTCAGTGTATCGAGCGCGAGCCTAGAATCGCGTCATCGCTCTCACGAATTCAAGGACTTCCATGCTTCGCGTTCTCGGCAGGCCCTCGTCCATCAATGTGCGCAAGGTGTTGTGGCTTTGTCACGAACTCGGTGTCCCGTTCGTGAACGACCCATGGGGCGACGGCGACGCGTCGCGCAAGCTGGACGACCCGGCGTTCGCGGCGCTCAACCCGAATCTGATGGTGCCGGTGCTCGAAGACAACGGCTTCGTGCTGTGGGAGTCGAACAGCATTCTGCGCTACCTCGCAGGCTCACGTGAGCGCACCGACCTCTATCCGGTTGCGCCGCGCGAGCGTGCCCGCGTCGATCAATGGATCGACTGGCAGTCCTCCGACCTCAACCCGGCATGGAAGTATGCGTTCCTGTCCCTGGTCCGACGCGCGCCCGGCTACGACGACCCGCAAGCGCTCGCCACCCACGCCGCGCGATGGAACGACTTCATGCGCGTGCTCGAACAGCAGTTGCAGGGCACGCAGGCGTTCGTGAGTGGCGAGACGTTCTCGTTGGCGGACATCCCCATCGGGCTGTCGGTGCATCGCTGGTTCAGCGTACCGATCGAGCGCCCCCAGCTCGAAGCCGTGTCGGCCTACTACGATCGCCTGTCCGAGCGCGAAGGCTTTCGTCTGTACGGACGTAACGGAACGCCCTGACGGGTGGCACGCCCTGACAGGTGACACGGACGGCCCGCCGCTGGCCGGGCGTCCCGCTACCCGACTACCCCACTACCTTGCCGCCGGCGCGGCCTGCGCCATCGTCTCGCGCATCACCTCCGCCAGCGCCATGACGCCCGCCTCGATGTGTTCGAGCCGTATCGACGAAAAACCGAGACGGAACATATTGCGCGGCGGGGCGTCGCCCATGAAGAACACGTCGCCCGGTTCGATCAGAATGCCGCGCGACTTCGCCCGTGCGGCCAGCACGTTGGCATTGAGCTGCGGCGGGCCCTGCACCCAGCACGACGCGCCGCCTTTGACACGCACGAACGAGACTTCCGGCAGATGGGTGCGAAGCGCCTCGCTCAGTATCTCCGCGCGCTTGGCATAGGTGTCGGCCAGACGCCGCAACAACGCGTCGTGATGCCCCAGCGCCAGAAACATGGAAAACGAGCGCTGAATGAACGCCGACGGATGCCGGATCATCAACCGGCGCAGGGCACGCAGTTCATTGACCAGCGCCGCCGGCGCCACGATATAGCCCAACCGTAGTCCAGGCGCGAAGGACTTCGACAGGCTGCCGATATAAATGACCCGGTCGCTGCGGTCCAGACTCTTGAGCGCCGGAATCGGAATGTCCGAATAGCTGTTCTCGCTTTCGTAGTCGTCTTCGATGAGCACGAAGTCGTCCGTCTCCGCGCGCCGCAGCAGCGCCTCGCGGTGCGCGAGCGGCATGGTGGTCGTGGTCGGGCATTGATGTGACGGCGTGACGTACACGTAATCGCATTGCGACAGACGATCGTCCACCGGCAGTCCGTATTCGTCGACCGGCAAACCGATCAGCTTTGGTGTGCGAATCGCGAAGATATTGCGGGCGTCGGGGTATCCGGGATCTTCCACGCCCACGGTGGTGCGAGCGCCGACGAGCAGGTCCGCGAGCAAATACAGCGCCTGTTGCGCGCCGTTGGTGAGCACGATTTCGTCCGCGTCGGCCCATACGCCTCGTCGGGGCAACACGCGCGTACGAATCTGCTGGATCAGCGTTTCGTCGTCGCGCGCGATCATGTCCGGCGCCCAGTCGCGAATTTCCATGACGGTCAGCGCCTTCTGGCAGCACTCGCGCCAGTCGGCCGTCGGGAACATCGTCGGATCGAACTGCCCGTAGATGAACGGGTACTGATACTGCTGCCAGTCGATCGGCTTGACGATGTTGCGCTGCGCCGACGGACGCACGACGTAGCGGCCTTCCCAGTCCGGAGTGGACGGATCCAGCGGCGCAATGGTGCCAGTGGCCTCCGGCTCGGCGCCGACCGCCGTCTTCGGCGCGCCCTGCGTCCCGACGCGCGGCGCGAGGATATCTCCGTTCACGAAATAACCACGCCGTTCACGCGCGATCAGATAGCCTTCGTCGACCAGTTGCTGGTAAGCCAGCACGACCGTATTGCGCGCCACGCCCAGCCCTTCGGCCAGTTCGCGCGAGGACGGCACCGCCGCGCCGCGCATCAGGCGCTCGTCCAGAATCGCCGACACCAGCATCTGGCGAATCTGGCTTTGCAGACTCATGCCCGCGCGCGCCGACACGGAAAACAACTGGTTCCACATCGCCGCAGAAATCCGGCTCGACATCGCGTCCCCTTTTTCTATGTCACTTCCAGAACGTCAATTATTACTCATGAGACGGTGACGTTAATTCCGAATTGGGGTTTATCCGAAGACGGTCGAAAACGGGGTGGATGCCAGCATCCATGCGCCTTGCGAGGCCATCTCGACGCAACTGGACCAGTTGGCATCATCAAATGCGGCCAACTGGCTCTAACGAACAAAATAGTGCGCGGCAATGATGCAGTCACTTGGCGCCGATTTGTCACACCGCACGCGTCAACCCGAGTGTTCCACCGAAAACTTTCCGATTAGAGGTGAACCATGACTGGACTTCCGAACCGGCTGCGACGGGCGTTCGCTGCCACGGCGCTGGCGGCAGCCGCACTCCCCGCGACACTGGCGGCCACACTAACGCTCGGATTGACGCTGCCCGCGACCACACAGGCGCAGGAAAAGGAGGTGACGATCGCTTACCAGCAGATCGTCGATCCATGGCTGGTCGCCATCGCCGGCGGCGAGTTCGAGAAGGCGACCGGCTACAAGATCCACTGGCGCCAGTTCGAATCCGGGGCAAAGGTCGCGACCGCCCTCGCCTCGGGCGACATCAAGATCGGCGTGCTCGGCTCCAGCCCGATGGCCGCTGCAGTCTCGCAAGGGCTCGATCTGCAACTGTTCTGGATCCTCGACGACATCAACAAGGCCGAAGCGCTGGTCGTTCGCAATGCGTCGAACATCAAGACGCCCGCGGACCTCAAGGGCAAGAAGATCGGCGTGCCATTCGTATCCACCACGCACTACCACACGATGTTCGCGCTGCAACAGTGGGGCATCAAACCCACGGAAGTGCAGGTACTCAACATGCAGCCGAATCAGATCGTGGCCGCATGGGAGCGCGGCGACATCGATGCCGCGTACGTGTGGGATCCGGCACTTGCGCAAATCAAGCAAAGCGGGCACGTGCTGATCACGTCCGGCGAATTGTCCAAACAGGGCAAGCCCACGTTCGACGGCATTGCCGTCGACCGCCAATGGGGGGAGGCGAACGCCGATTTCATGGCGAAGTTCGTCAAGGTGATCGCCGACGCCGACGCGGCGTATCGCGGCAATCAGGCCGCCTGGAGCGCCACCTCGCCGCAGGTCAAGGCCATCGTGAAAATGATCGGCGGCAAACCGGAAGACGTCCCCGGCGCGCTGTCGCTCTACGCCTATCCGTCGGCACAGCAGCAAGCGTCCGCCGACTGGCTGGGCGGCGGCAAGGACAGCCGCGCTGCGAAGGCCCTCAAGGACACTGCCGATTTTCTGAAGGGCCAGCAGAAAATCAATGCCGTCAAGGCGGACTACACGCCCTATGTCACGTCGCGCTACGTCGACGCCGCACTCAAGTTGAAGTAAGCCGTAACGGGGCCGACGCGCCGCGATGCGGCGGCGCGCCATCCCCTCCCCGATCGCTGCATCGTCTGGAGAAGGGCTTCATGGAACAACTCATCGTCAACGACGTCAGCGTCGTGTATCCCGGCCGGCGTCCCGGCGAGCAGGTGCAGGCGCTCGCCCACGTCGATCTGAGCATCGCCCCCGGCGATTTCGTCGTGGCGCTGGGCGCCTCGGGGTGCGGCAAGACCACGCTGCTGAGTCTGATGGCCGGATTCATCGCGCCGACCTCCGGCGAGTTGCTGCTCGGCGACGCGCCCATCGAAGGCCCGGGCGCCGATCGCGGCGTCGTGTTCCAGAAACACGCCCTGTTGCCGTGGCTGAGCGTGATGGAGAACACCGAATTTGGCCTGAAGCTGCAAGGTATCCCGAAAAACGAGCGACGCGCGCGTGCGGCGCGCAATCTCGCGCTCGTGGGCTTGCAGGACTTTCACCACCACATGATTTATCAGCTCTCGGGCGGCATGCAGCAACGTGTCGGGATTGCCCGCGCGCTCACCTGCAATCCGTCGATGCTGCTCATGGACGAGCCGATGGCCGCGCTCGACGCCCTCACCCGCGAGACCATTCAGGAACTGTTGCTCGACGTTTGGCGCGAGACACAGAAGATGATCTTCTTCATCACGCACAGCGTGGAAGAAGCACTGTTCCTCGCGAGCCGCCTGATCGTCATGTCACCGCGCCCGGGCCGCATCACGCACACCTACGAACTCGACTTCAACAAGCGCTATCTCGAATGCCGAGATGCGCGCGCCATCAAGTCGAGCCCCGACTTCATCGCCATGCGCGAAACCGTGCTCAGCATCATCTACGGTGACGAGCGTGCCGGGCAGACGACGTCTGCCAGCGCGGTTGCCGCCTGATCGCGGGAGACGAGCCATCATGATGACCAAACCCGTCGCCAATCCTCACGCCTCAGCCACCGCCGTGGGCGGTGCGCAGCGTCCCGCCGGTACGCCCAATGCACCGCGCGCTGCGCGTCGTCGCGGTTTGCTCGCGCGCATGTTTGCCCCGCGCCCGGTCAAGGCAGGCGAATCGTTCGGCGCCCCCGGTCAGGGGCCCAGCCTCGCGATCAGCGTCGTGACCGTCATCGCCCTGCTGTTGCTGTGGGTGGCGATCACCTCGTCGGGCATGATCAAGCCGCTGTTTTTGCCGGGACCGCGCGCCATCGTCGAGAAGTTCATCCAGGTCTCGACGGAAGGCTTCGCCGGGTCCACGCTGTGGCAACACACCCTCGCCAGTCTGTATCGCGTGTTCGGCGCGTTCGCGCTGGCGTGCGTCACCGCGATTCCCGTGGGCATCCTGATGGGTGTGTCGCGCATCGGGCGCGGCGTTTTCGACCCGCCTATCGAGTTCTATCGACCGTTGCCGCCGCTGGCCTATCTCCCGCTCGTGATCATCTGGTTCGGCATCGGCGAGTTCTCCAAGGTTTTCCTGATCTATCTGGCGATCTTCGCACCGCTGGCCATTGCAGCCCGGGCGGGAGTGCGCTCCGTGTCGATGGAACAGATTCACGCGGCCTATTCGATGGGCGCGTCACCGCGCCAGATCGTCATGCACGTGATCGTCAAATCGGCGCTGCCGGAGATCTTTACCGGCATGCGCATCGGTATCGGTGTGGGCTGGACCACGCTGGTGGCCGCCGAAATGGTGGCGGCATCGAGCGGTCTCGGTTTCATGGTGCTCAACGCAGCGGAGTTCCTCGCGTCGGACATCGTGATCATGGGGATCATCGTGATTGGCTTTTTCGCCTTCGGTTTCGATCTGATCATGCGCTATCTGGAGCGCGTGCTGGTCCCATGGAAAGGCAAGGTCTGATCGTGAAGCAGCCGTTGCGTTGGTCATAGTCGGTCATCAAAAGAAGACGCAGGGCGGCGCCCCCCGTTTTACGCCGCCGCCCCTGACGTCCAAACCATGTATTCAGGAGGTTGTGTGGCAGTTGAGACATTCATCGGCAGTTTCCCCCGCGTTGCAGCCCTCGCAGTCATTCCCCGCACCCAATATCCGCTCACAGGAGGTCGCCATGGCCAATCGTGAATCCGGAACGCATCTGCAATCGAGCCTGAAACAACGTCACATGAGCATGATCGCGCTGGGCGGCGTGATCGGGGCCGGACTCTTCGTCGGCAGCGGCGTGGTCGTGCATGCTGCCGGCCCGGCGGCCGTGCTGTCGTTTTTGATCACCGGTGCACTGGTCGTGCTGGTCATGCGCATGCTCGGCGAGATGGCGTGCGCGCTGCCTGCGGTCGGCTCGTTCTACGAGTACGCGCGACTCGCGTGGAACGACAAGCCTGTCGGCGGTGAACTGGCCGGCTTTCTGACCGGCTGGATGTATTGGTACTTCTGGGTGATCGTGGTCGCCGTCGAAGCGGTCGCCGGCGCCAACCTGATCCAGTTCTGGCTGCCGGACATTCCGGCATGGGCCATCAGTCTGGCGTTGCTCGTGGTGCTCACGCTTACGAATCTGGTCTCCGTGGCGTCGTACGGCGAATTCGAGTTCTGGTTCGCGTCGATCAAAGTGGCGGCCATCGTCGTCTTCCTGTTCCTCGGTGCACTCTTCGTCTTCGGCATGTGGCCTGGGGCTGTGGCGAGCACCGGACACCTGCTCTCACACGGTGGCTTCATGCCGAACGGCATCGGCCCGGTGATGGCCGGCGCAGTCGCGGCGACCGGGTTTTACTTCGGTGCGGAAATCGTCACGATTGCCGCCGCCGAAGCGGCCGAGCCGCAGCAGGCCGTGGCCCGGGCGACGAACTCGGTCATCGGCCGTGTGCTTTTCTTCTATATCGGCTCGATCCTGCTGGTGGTCATGCTGGTGCCCTGGAATTCCGCCGGGATGGCGACGCCGTATGTCAGCGCCCTCGAAGCGATGCGCATTCCGGCAGCGGCGCACATCATGAACGCCGTGGTGCTGACCGCCGTGCTTTCTGCCCTGAACTCCGGACTGTACGCGTCGTCGCGCATGCTCTTCGCGCTGACGCGCCGGGGCGACGCGCCGCGCTCGCTCGCGAAACTCAACGCGAGGGGTGTGCCGGTACGCGCAATTCTGGTCGGCACCCTGTTCGGCTACGTGGCGGTGGTGATGTCGTACGTCTCCCCCGACACGGTCTTCGCTTTCCTCGTGAATTCGTATGGCACCGTGGCGATCTTCGTGTACGTGCTGATCGCCTTTTCGCAACTCAAGCTGCGCAAGCGCCTGGAGCGCGACGCCCCGGGCAAGCTGAAAGTGCGCATGTGGGGGTTCCCGTATCTGACATGGGTGGCGATCGTCGGCATGCTGTCGATCGTCGGCGCAATGGCCTTCATCCCCGACCAGCGCACGCCGTTGGCGCTCGGCATCGTGAGCCTCACCGTGCTGCTGCTCGCCTTTACCGTACGATCGATCTGGCGCAAGCTTCGCTCGCCGGACCCGGAGTTCGACATCTGAGGGTGGCGGCGGGCGGCGGTGAGCGTCCGGCGTGCGCCGCCAACTTCTCTTGCGCGTGCGGCCCTTACAGCGTTTTCGAACCGGCAGAATCCGACCAGGCATTGCCGCCGCCGTTATCGAGATGGGAAGCCATGGGGACGGCGGCGTAGCGGTTTCTTAAGCGGGTGGCCGTCAATGCATCCGGCGGGTGCCATGTTCGCCTCGTCGCATCGGCCGTCGTCTTCATTGCCCGCCTGTCGAACTTCTCCGCCTCTGCCTTCACCCGGCCGTACGTCTTGAGGTCGTCGACGTTGGCGAACGCTGCCGCGCTTTTCCAGAGCAATTCGGAGATCGATGTGGCGTCGGTCAGGCCCTGCGGTGCGTGCCCCGCGAGCGCATGCCACACCTGACCGAGCGTCGCCATCATGTGCGTCTCTCCCTTGGCGCCTTTGACTCCCTTGGCTTGCTTGATGTCTGCCACAGGACGAGCGTCGATGCATCGTTCCGTCAATGCGCACCAGGTTCGCCAACTTTGAAGGTCCGGGCTTCGCGCGGCTTCGCTTGCGACCGGGCTTCCGACTTCGCTGCCGGTTCCACGCCCGACTTCCCTGACGAATTTTTCCGCCATCGACGTCCGGCTACCTTGTGAAGCATGCACGCCGTCCTCGTCCTTGCAGCGCAGGAACCAACGTCGCGTCTGAGCCGGTGTCAGGGCACCCTGTCCGTCTCCGAAGCACGATGCCCCCAACGCCATGCGCAAGTCGATACCCGGAAAGGTCAGAACAATCTGGAGATGCGTTCCCAACGTCGCCCCGTCGAGCATGGTGGCCCGCTGCCCGCAGGGGATCGCGTTAAGCAACAGCAAGGCCGATTGGTCGGCCAGGTCCAGCTTGCCCGCGCGCTGCAGGTAATCCCGGCCACTGCCGATGGACGCCACATGGCAAAGCGCTGCGGCGTACAGAAGATCCGCCTTCCGATTACCCACCAGGGCGCTCGACACCAGATCGAGTGGCCCCATCGATCGAAAGCGTTTCAGGAAATCGGCAAACACTCGGTCGGGCAGGTCGAATCCACCGAGACACTGGCGGTTGAATTCATTGAGTATCGCCAGTCGGCGCTCGCTCGGGTGCGTGCTCGGAAAGGGCGAGGTGTGGAAGTTCGCGCGTGCGGCGCTGAAGATCGACTGCATTGTCGGATTCGGTTGCAGGTTGTGTCGCCGGGACGGGCAACGCGGTGTGTCGCGCCGACATCGTGCTGACATTGTGTTCGACGGTTCCGGTGCCGCGCGCCGGCCCTGAAGTGCCTGACGTGTCTAATGCGCCCAGTGCGGCGAATGCATCGAACGCATCGAATGCGCCGAACATGTCCCACGAGAATTGCGCGTCGGATCGACCCGCCAGATTGAGTTCCCCCCGGATAGCCTCCAGTTCCGCGCCGACCTACTCGACGCGGGCACGCAGGTTCTCCGTAAATGTCGCGGCATCGCTCTGCCGCAGTGTTTCCACGAGTTGTGTGACCTCACGCTCCGCTGCGGCGTTGTCGTCCCGTCTGCACGCATCGATCGCAAGTTCGTAGCACTTCATCGCCTCGGCCCGCCGCTCGGTCCATAGCGCTTTGATCGCGTGAACCAGCTTGATGTTTGCCGAGCGGTAACAGTTGCTCGCCAGGTCGTACTCGCCATTCGCCTTGTGGTGGCTGGCCAGATCGAGATACGCCTGCCCGCAACCGCGCCAATCGCTCGCGGCGCAATACGCGTCGACGCAGTATTTCATTGCCTCGTGCACGGAAAACGGCTCGGGGTCCCGATACAGGTCTCCGGACATGCGACGAACCAGCCCTCTGAGGGCATCGCCTAACGCCGAATGGATGATCGGGCTGCCGTGCAGACTGCCCACGGTCTTGTCGTCGATGCATTTCCTGATGAGCGCGTACCATGCCTTCCATACCGCCATGTCGGAAATCGACGCCCCGGCGTTTTGCATCTCGGCCGCGAACTTCTCCAGCAAGGTCGTGCCGTCCGCCTGCATCTCGACGAGGAGCAACTTGGCGTCGCTGACCGACAACGCGTTGGCGCCATCGCCGAAACAGGCCGCCCCCGGGGAGATCCGCAGGTCAAGTGTGGGCAAGGTCATGACGATCATGCATCGATCGCCGATCTCGGCATTGGCGAGCATGCGTCTCAGCGTGTCGTGCGGAATGGCGCTCAGGAGCGCCGCCGAGTCGTCATCGGCAAGACGAAGATCGCCTCGGGCATTCAGGTAGTCCCGACCGAGCCCGGAAGACGCCACGTGGCAAAGCGCCGCACAGGACAACAATCGCTTCTTGTTGTCCCGGCCCAGCGATTGCACCATGGCATCGAGCGGGCCCAGATACCAGAAGTTCTCCATGAATCGCCTGAACTGAAGCGCCGTCGGACGCTGGCCGTTCTCGAGAATCTCGTTGTACTGCGCCAGCACGGCGACACGTTCGTCGCTCAGACGCATGCCCGGGTAGCCGCTCACCGGGAAGTTCCTGACAGCGGCCTCGATCGAATTTTCCATGGACGGTGACTCGTCGGCAGATGCGATTCGGGCAGTCTGCGCCTGACACCGGACGGCCACCTTTCATTTTTCGCCACCGTCGGCTTCGCCTTTTGCCCATCCCTCATGGGAAGCCGACGGCCCGCGCAAGCCGTGCAAGACCCGACATGACTCCGGCACGATGTTTAGAACACCGCGTCGAGCTTGCGCACCCAGCTCGCATGCTGGCGATGGAACGACGTGGTCATCATTAGCGGCCCACGGGTCTCTGCGAGCCGGAGCACATCGGCCGCCAACCGTTGTGCCTCGTCGGGCAAGTTAGCGTTTCCATATGCCGCATACAATCGCTCCCCGGTACGCGACAGGAAATCAAAGTCGCTCACGGCGACCAATTGGTCGAAATGCCCCTGTGCCCGCTGCAACCATTGTCTGGCCGCGTACGGCTCGTTCGCCTTTTCGAGACATCGCGCCGCAGCGATGGACTCGTGAACGGCGAGGCGCGTCAGCACCTGCGGGCTGTCGTCGTGCGAATGCATGCCGGGGTTGCTCGCCTGATCGGCATAGTGCGCTGCCAGCGAACAGCGCATTTGCGCCGCATTCCCCCAGTCCTCCTGCCTTTCCAACAGCCGGGCGCAGCGACTCAGCGCCGACGCAATCTCCTGCGCATTTTCCATCGACCGGGCAGCCGACAAATACACGGTCGCGAGATCCCGGACATCCGTCGTCTGCGCTGCGTTGTAAAACGCCGAACACTGGCTCATTCCGGCGAGCAGCGCATACCAGAGTGCATTGCAGGTGGCGTCTCCGACACCGTTGTGCTCGCTGGCCACGCGATCGGCAACGCGCCCGAGCAACGTTCGGGAGGTGTCGTCCGTGGCAAGCAACATGCTGGCCACTGCCTCGTGCGACAGCAGGCCGGGACATTCGACACACACCGTCGTGAGGGGCAGATGGAGTCCGGTATCGCCAATGCTCATGAGGATCATCCCGTCCTCACTCAGTGTCGGATTTCCGAGCATGTGAGCGCGCGCGCCTTCGTCGAGCTCCATTAACAGCAGGACGACGTGCTCGTGAAACGAACGGTCACCGAACGATGACTGCGCGTCCCAGAGAAACTCGCGTCCCGCCGGAAACGATGCGATATGACAAATCGCCACGGCGTTGAGAATCTCCCGCTTCGCCCCGGACCGAAAGAAAAGATCGGCGAGCGCATCCCACCACCCCATTCTCGTGAAATCGGAAAGGAACGTGCGGAACAGTTCGGGCGACGCGTGCTCCGGTTGACTGGCGAGCGTATTGAACTTGGCCAGCGCATCCGCGCGTCGAGTACTCAGATCCTTCTCGGGATAACTCGGGAACGGGAATTGGGCGTGCGTGAGATTCGTTAAGGAGATCGAGTTGAGCGGATTCATGATCGCGGTGACATCCATAAAATACGACCGCTTCAGATTAGCCTCCGCTCACCGGTACGCCCTTTCGAAATTCGGCTGGCCCGGGCTGGGCGATGACTCGATGCACGCCGCCTGCAATGCCTCGCGCAGACCCGCAATTTCGGCGTCCGATAGTACCCCGATGAAGACCATCGACGAGGGTTGCAACGCCATGTCCGGATGTCGGGTAAAGCTCACACGCGAACCGACGACATGGACCTCGCTCATGCCCGCCGAAGCGAGATTCGAAGCGAGATTCACGAACCCTTTCGCTCGCAGCAACTTTCCGGGATACCGCGCGAACGCCGCTTTCAGGTGAGCGCGTTCCATCTCACCTGCCGCGTTCCAGACGAAACTGCGCAGCCCTGCGGGCAACGTGCGATGCGCCCCCTCGAGCGGTCTCGGACGAAATGCGTCCGAAGGCGGCAGTGCATGATCGGGGAACAGAATCGCCGGTGGTACGACGCCCCGGTCCGATGTCACGACGACCTGCGTCGCGCCGAGTTCAGCGAGCCGCGACCTGATCGAGCACAGCGCCTCTGGCGAAACGAGATCCGTCTTCGTCATCACCAGCGTACTCGCCGACAGGATCTGCTTCGTGGCAATGTCGCCGACGTAGCGGTCCGCCAGGGTTTGCGCAATGCCACTCGCGTCCACGGCCACGACAACGCCATGAAGCCGGAACGCCTTGTCCAGGAGTCCGACCTGTGCGATTCGCATCGGGTCGGACACGCCGCTCGCCTCGATCACCAGCAGGTCCGGGCGAACGTCGCGCTCCCCGATCGCAATCAGCGTTTCGACGAGACGGCCGCCGATCGTGCAACACACGCAGCCGTTCTCCAGTCCGATGACGTCGTCGCCGCGCTCCCGAATGAGCGAGGCGTCGACATTGATCGAGCCGAAGTCGTTCACGAGCACCGTCACGCGCAGACCGTCAGCATTGCGCAGCAGCGCGTTGACGATGGTCGTTTTGCCGGCGCCGAGATATCCGCCGAGCACGATCATCGGTACCGGTGGCCGGGCGGCAGTCGCCACGGATGTCGTCCCGGCACTCACAGTCGTCGCCCCGGTCATCATGCGGGCGCGCGAAAAATCTCGCCACCGAGCACCGTGCCCCACACCGGCATCTGACGCAGGTCGTCGATGGGCGCCTCGTGCGGATCGGTGTCCAGCACGGCGAAGTCGGCATATTTGCCTACTTCGATACTGCCGATCAGATGATCCATGCCCAGCGAGAACGCGGCGCCAAGCGTGATGGCGCGCAACGCGTCGTCGACCGGCAATCGCAACGACTCGCCCAGCACACGCCCCGAAGATGTCTCGCGCTTTGCCGCACACCACGCGGTGAACAGCGGATTGAGTTGCGTGATCGGGGCATCCGAGTGCAGTGCGAACGGCAGGCCGATCCGACGTGCGATCTCGGCGGCGTCCATGCGATTGGCGCGATCCGGGCCCATCGTCTGTGCGTAATGCGCGTCGCCCCAGTAATACACATGGTTCGCGAAGAAATTCACGCACATGCCGAGTCGCTGCGCCCGCGTGAGTTGCGCGACGTCGGCCATCTGGCAGTGCTGCAACGTATGACGGTGATCCGACCGGGGATGCGTCTGAAGCAACGCGTCGATGGCATCGAGCACCGCCTCCGTCGCTTCGTCTCCATTCGTATGGATGTGCAACTGCAATCCTGCCGCGTGAAACGGCAGGAACGTCTCGACCAGTTGAGCGGGCGCAATGAGCCACAGCCCATTCGGCTTGCCGTTGTGATAGCCGGGCCAGCGCAGACGCGCGGTGAACCCCTGAATCGATCCGTCGACGATGAACTTGACCGGCCCGTAGTGCAGCTTGTCCGTATTGCCCTCACGCGCATCGATCACCCGCTGCGGGCCGCCCTCGGGGCAGCGTTGCGGCGCGAATGCCGGGACGATGCGTATGGGGTATTGCGGATCGGCCGTCGCCGCGTGCAGGTTGGCATTGCCCGAGGGTGTCAGGTCGTTCACGAGGTCGGTGGCAGTCGTCACCCCGGCCAGTTGCGCCACGCGTGCGAAATTCCAGATCGCACGCGGACTCTCGCTTGCGGCGATCGACAAGCCTTCACCGATCACGCGATATACCGGGAACATTGCCGCGAATTCCTGCAACTCGCCAGTCGGTTCGCCATCCGCGCCGATCACAACGCCTTCGACGTCGGTATCGCCGTCGATACCGGCAAGTTCGAGCATCGGCGTGTTGACGTTCATCAGATGGACGCTCGCGTGCAGAATCGCAATGGCCCGTGTGATCGACACCGAATCGATATCGCGCGCGACCAGCGGTGTGCCCTCGAAGAAGATCGGATCGTAGCCCCACGCGAGCAGTGGCTTATGGGTATCGGTCATGCGCCGCTCGGCGTCGCGAAGCCGGGCGAGAACCTCTGCGGGCGTCTTCAATCCCTCCCACAGTCGACCGTCCGGGCCACGCCGGTCGTAGTAGCCGACATAGACGGCGTCCCACATCGCGCCTTCCATCAGATGGCAATGCCCTTCGACCAGACCGGGCATGAGGACTTTGTCGCGCAGTGTTTCGATGGCGGCAGCGTCGGTCCAGCGGCGCATGTCTTCGGGTCCGCCCACGGCGAGAATCCGGCCATCGCACACGGCAACGTGGGTCGCCACCGGCTGCGCCGGGTTCATCGTCACGATCTTTCGGGCGACGTACACGCGAATGTCGTCGCGGCTTCCCGAGGAGGTGTCCTTGTTTGTCATCCTGTCCGTCATGGTTATTTCTTGGAGGGGGAAAGCGCACCGACGCCCGCGTCCATGGCGTGCGCACGGTTGCCGCCGAGCAGCCCATGGAGCGCCGACATCACCACGACGTTGACGATCAGGCAGATCAGCCCGAGATTCACGCCGCCGAGGTCCGGGTTTTGGTAATAGAGCACGAGCGCCAGCCCCTGACCGGCGAGCACACCGGCGGCCACTGCCGTTGCACGCACGCGCAGGCGAAACACCACGGCGATCACGCCTGGCAGGAACTGCGTCACGCCGTAGTAAGCCATGTTGATGAGCGTGAGCATCAGGTTCGGTGTGAGCAACGTCAGAACGATCGAGCCCAGCAGGTACAGCACGATGACGAGCTTCGAGCTGGCTTTCTGGCGATGCTCCGGCATGCCCGAGAGAATGTTGCGCGTGACGATGGGGCCGAGGGCAAGGCAAATACCGGCGAGCACCAGCAGTCCGGAAAGCGCTGCGCCTGCCGCGACCAGACCGACGAGCCACGACGGCAGCAACTGCGTCACGGCAGCGAAGAAGGCTTCGTTCGGTGAGGTCAGTTGAATGTTCCGGCTGATCGCGTAGTAAGACGCCAGCACGAGGAACGGATACATCAGCATGTACAGCGGCATCGCCACTTGCGTGCGACGAATCGTTGCCGCGCTTTTCGCCGTGAAGAAATTCTGCACGCCGAATGGCATTACGTACATGCCGAGCGACTGGAACACGATCGTCGTCATGGCAAACGTGAGCTGCTGCGTGCTCATGGCATTGCTCACGTGCTCGCTTGCCGCCTGAAACACGGGCGTGACGCCCGCCTCCCACGCGACTGCCACGCCGGTGACGACGATAGCGACAACCATCAGCACGTCCTTGAGCACGGCGATATAGGCCGAAGCGCGCACCCCGGCAATCGCAATGTAGACAAAGGCCAGCATCGCCGAGAAACAGATGAGCCACAGCGGCTGAAAATTCCACCCCAACCCCTTGAGCGCCGCCACCAGTCCGGTGAACTGCAACTGCCCCCACGGCAACAGGAAGACGATGGCCGTCACCGCGACGACCAACTCAAGGAAGCGGCTCTGGAAATGCCCCTTGAACAGATCCGGCAGGGTGATCGCGTTATAGCGCTTGCCCGCGTCCCAGATCTTCGGGCCGAGAAAATAGCCGACGGGATACGCCAGCAGGATGTAGCCGAGGAACCACACGCCATACGTGGGCCCCTTGGCATAAATGCCGCCCGGAAACCCTACCATCGTGCCGATGCTGTAGATCTCGCCGGCCGCGAGAAAGAACACCAGCCACGCACCGAACTGACGTGACGCAACGAAAAAGTCGTGAACGCTTTGCGGACCACGTCCACCACGCGCTCGCAAAGCGAGATAAACCGACAACAGAATGAAGCCGGCAAAGATGAGGGTTGCCATCAACGCAATCTCCGAGTTAGCGGATTTCGCAGGTGTTTCAGGTTTGCGAAGTTGTAGGTATGTGCAGGAGAACGACGGGGGCGGCGATCAGGCCGGGTCCTCGACGATGTGCCGGTCGAACAGCGTCCAGCACAGCCACAGGCAAACCGATGTGAGCACGAACCACAGGAAGATCCAGCCGTAGATGAACGGCACGCCCAGCACATACCGCTCGACGGATGCGGCCCATGGCAACAGACCCACGACACCGAGATACGGCAACCCAAGACCTATCAGCAATCTCAACATGTTCTGTCTCCGCTTCGCGACGCATCATTCGCATTGTTCGCATCGTTCGCATCGGCCACGCCGCCGGATGGCGGCCAGTGGTCTGCTGTCTGGCCCAGTATCCCCAGCCAAAATTCGCGCCGTTTAGAGCCACATCGCAGGAAAGTGTGGTGCCAGGCAGAGACTTCGTCGTCGCCGAAAACGCTGCCGTGGTGCCGCTTCGCGCTGGCACCATCACAAGTCGGCGGTGGTACTAATCCGGGAAAAATGTTCTTGGCAGTATTGGCTCATTTTCGTCAGGAGCCTAACGTGGGTACGATTGAATCCTTCGCGCTGGATCGTCGCTCCGCATCGCCATACGATCCGCTTTACGATCCGTTAGTCTCATCCGGGCCCGGTCTGGGCATGGACTACGCACCCACTTACTGGGTGGCCACGGCGGGCGAGCCGCCGGAAGACGACGGGCCGCTCCCCGGCGATGCCGACGTCGACGTGGTCATCGTCGGCGCCGGCTTCACCGGACTGTCCACCGCGCTGTTTCTCGCACGTGAGCACGGCATTCGCGCGACCGTGCTCGAAGCCAACCAGACGTGCTGGGGATGCACGAGCCGCAATGGCGGCCAGGGACAAAATGCCAGCGGGCGTCTCTATCGCTCGCAATGGATCGACCGCTGGGGCAAGGAGACGGCGTTGCGTCTGGACGCCGAAATCCGAGAAGGTTTCAACACGTTCAAATCGCTGATTGCCGAGGTGCCCGAGTGCGATCCGCAACCGGGCGGACATCTCTACATCGCGCACCGTGCGCGCAAGATGGACTTCCTGCGCAATGAAGCGAAGGTCATGCGCGACGTGTTCGGCTACGACACACGCATCCTCTCGCGCGAGGAAGTGAGCGAGCAATATGTCGACGACCGGGAAAGTTGCGGCGCGCTGCACGAGCCCGACGGCATCGGCGTGCATCCGCTCAAGCTCGCCTTCGGCTATCTGCGCATGGCGCGAGCGCTGGGCGCGCGCGTGCATCCGTCGACACCCGTGCTCGACGTGCAGACGATCAACGGCGTGCATCACGTGCGCACGCCGCGCGGGGTGGTCCGCGCGCGGGCCGTCGCGTTCGCCACCGGCGGCTATACGCGCAACGACGTCACCAAAGCGCTGCGCTCGAAGATCATGCCGATTCTGTCGAATTCGCTTGTCACGCGCGTGCTCACGCCGGACGAGATCGCGGCGACCAACTTTCGCACCCACGAAGTCATCACCGACACGCGCACGCTGCGCTACTACTACCGGCTGCTGCCCGACAACCGCCTGCAGATCGGCAGCCGCAGTTCGATCACCGGCGCCGATGCGCAGAATCCGAAGCATATGGCGGTGCTCGTCGAGGGACTGCATCGCAAGTTTCCCGCGCTCAAAGGCATTCGCATCGATTACTCGTGGTGGGGCTGGGTCGACGTCAGCCACGACATGATGCCGCGCGTAACGCAGCCCGATCCGAAGCAAAACCTCTTCTACGCCGTGGGATACGGCGGCAACGGCGTGTCGTTCTCCGCGCACGCGGGACGCCGACTGGCCCAGCGCATCGCCGGCGAGCGCGATCCGTCGTGGGATCTGCCCATCTACGATTCGGCGCTGCAATACCCGAACGTGTTCGGCACCGTGCAGTGGGAAGGCTTCGCGCCGTTTCGCCGCATCGGCCAACGCTTTCTCTATCAGCGATACCACGCGCAGGACGAAGCGCGTTGATATCCGTTCACCCTCAACCTCCGGAACTTGTCATGACCCCTCAGAACGACGCCGCTGCCAACGACGCTGCGATCAACTTACTCGCGACTTTCAACGATGCCTGGAACCGGCACGACATCGACGCTCTCATGGCCTGCATGACCGAGAACTGCGTGTTTCACGCGGTCGCCGGTCCGGACATGCTCGGGCGCACCTTCGAAGGCCGTGACGCGGTACGCGCCGCGTTCCAGTCCGCGTGGGAGAACTTCCCCGACGCCTCATGGACCGAAGGCGTTCATTTCGTGACGGGAAATCGCGGCGTGTCGGAATCGACATTCCGCGGCACGAAGGCCGACGGCACCCGCATCGAAGCCCGCATGGTCGACGTCTTCACGCTGCGCGACGGGAAGATCGAAGTGAAGAACGCGTTCCGCAAGGACCGTCCGGCGCTCTGATTGCCCCGAAGGCCGCCCGGATTCCCCGCCCCGCCTGCCGGGGCATTTTTTCTGAACACAGGCGCCGTGCTGAATGAAACGAATTTACATTTTTCAATACAAAACGTACCAAATAATAAAAATACCGATTGACCAAGGCAATTTAATCCCCTAGATTTCGATACAAGCAAACTAAATCGGAATTATTTGTTCCGTTTATTTTTCACTGGAGACACCCCATGAATGCCAAAGATCCGGCTTCGGCCACCCAGCAAATGACGGCCTCCGACGCCGGTCCGCAAACGATGACGCCGTCGGAGGCGTTCGTCGAAACGATGGTCGCCAACGGCGTGAGCGAGATGTTCGGCATCATGGGCTCGGCCTTCATGGACGCCATGGACATCTTCGCGCCTGCCGGCATTCGTCTGATTCCGGTGGTGCACGAGCAAGGCGCCGGACACATGGCCGACGGTTACGCCCGCGTGTCGGGCCGCCATGGTGTCGTGATCGGACAGAACGGCCCGGGCATCAGCAACTGCGTGACGGCGATTGCCGCCGCTTACTGGGCGCACAGTCCGGTCGTGATCGTCACGCCGGAAGCGGGCACGATGGGCATCGGTCTGGGCGGTTTCCAGGAAGCGAAGCAACTGCCGATGTTCCAGGAGTTCACGAAGTATCAGGGCCACGTGACGCACCCGGCACGCATGGCCGAATTCACCGGCCGTTGCTTCGATCGCGCCATGGCCGAAATGGGCCCCACGCAGCTCAACATTCCGCGTGACTATTTCTACGGTCAGATCAAGGCCGAGATTCCGCGCCCGCAACGTCTGGACCGCGGCGCCGGCGGCGAAGAGCGCCTGAACGAAGCTGCGGAACTGCTCGCGCAGGCCAAATTCCCGGTCATCATTTCGGGTGGCGGCGTGGTCATGGCCGACGCCGTCGAGGAGTGCAAGGCGCTGGCCGAACGCCTCGGGGCGCCGGTCGTCAACAGCTACCTGCACAACGACTCGTTCCCGGCAAACCATCCGCTGTGGTGCGGCCCGCTCGGCTACCAGGGCTCGAAGGCAGCGATGAAGCTGCTCGCACAGGCGGACGTGGTGGTCGCACTCGGCTCGCGCCTTGGACCGTTCGGCACCCTGCCGCAGCACGGTCTGGATTACTGGCCGAAGCACGCCAAGATCATCCAGATCGACGCCGATCACAAGATGCTGGGCCTCGTGAAGAAGATTTCCGTCGGCATCTGCGGCGACGCCAAGGCGGCGGCCATCGCCCTGTCGCAGCGTCTGGCCGAGCGCGCCCTCGCCTGCGATGCCACGCGCGCTGCACGTGCCGATCAGATCGCTACCGAGAAAGCCGCGTGGGAGAAGGAGCTCGACGAGTGGACCCACGAGCGCGATCCGTACAGCCTCGACATGATCGAAGAGCAGAAGCACGAGAAGACCTTCAACGGCGGTCACTATCTGCATCCGCGTCAGGTGCTGCGCGAGCTGGAAAAGGCGATGCCGGAAGACGTCATGGTCTCCACCGACATCGGCAACATCAACTCGGTGGCCAACAGCTACCTGCGCTTCAACAAGCCGCGCAGCTTCTTCGCCGCCATGAGCTGGGGCAACTGCGGCTACGCGTTCCCGACGATCATCGGCGCGAAGGTTGCGGCGCCGCACCGTCCCGCCATCTCCTATGCCGGCGACGGCGCATGGGGCATGAGCCTGATGGAGACGCTCACGTGCGTGCGCCACAACATTCCGGTCACCGCCGTGGTCTTCCACAACCGTCAGTGGGGTGCGGAGAAGAAAAATCAGGTGGACTTCTATAACCGCCGTTTCGTCGCCGGTGAACTGGAAAGCCCGAGCTTCGCCAATATCGCGCGGGCGATGGGCGCCGAAGGCATCGTGGTCGACCGTCTGGAAGATGTCGGCCCGGCACTCAAGAAGGCCATCGACCTCCAGATGAATCACGGCAAGACGACCATCATCGAAATCATGTGCACGCGCGAACTGGGCGATCCGTTCCGCCGCGACGCCCTCTCCAAGCCGGTGCGCATGCTCGACAAGTACAAGGACTACGTCTGACGCGGTAGCGGTTTCTCGTGTGACAGCGCTCCCGGCTCTGTGGGTGCCGGGGGCGCTTTTTTTCTTCAGACGACATCATGAAAGCCATCAACCGCATCATCGATACCGCGCGCCGCGCACCGATGCGCATCGTGTTGTGCGAGTCGGACGACGAACGCGTGCTGCGCGCCGCCGCACGCGCCACGCAGGAGAAAATTGCGCGTATCGTGCTGGTCGGCGACATCGGCAAGACACAGCGCGCCGCCGACGCCGCACGCATCGATCTCGCCGGTATGGAACTGATCGATCCGGCAACGTCGGACATGACAGAAGCGTTCTCTCACATCTGGTATGGCATTCGTTCGAAAAAGGGGATGACGCGCGAACAGGCCGCCGACGAAATGCGCACGCCACTGGGCTTTGCCAACATGATGGTGCGCCTCGGTCACGCAGACGGCTCGGTCGCAGGTGCGGTCCACACGACCGCCGACGTGGTGCGAATGGCGATTCAGATCATCGGCGTGCAACCGTCGTTCCAGCTGGTGTCGAGCTTCTTCCTGATGATGCTGTGCGAGCCGTTCCATACCATGAAGGGCGGGCTGATCTTCTCGGACTGTGCGCTGGTCGTCGACCCCGATGCCGCGCAACTCGCACAGATCGCGATGGCGGCTGCCGACAGCGCCAGTGCGCTGCTCATGGAACCACCACGCGTGGCAATGCTGTCGTTCTCGACCAGTGGCAGCGCGAAGCATGCGGCAGTCGACAAGGTGGTGGAAGCCACCCGCCTCGTCAAGGCAGCCCGACCGCAACTTGCCATCGATGGCGACGTGCAGCTCGATGCGGCCATCGTCGAAGAGATCGCGCAACGCAAGGTCGTGCATTCGCAAACCGAAGGACACGCCAACACCCTCATTTTCCCGAGTCTCGACGCCGGCAACATCGGCTACAAACTGGCGGAACGCATTGGCGGCGCAAAGGCGATCGGCCCGCTGTTGCAAGGGCTGAATCGCCCGGCGAACGATCTCTCGCGCGGATGCAGCGCGGACGACATCTATTACGTGATCGGCGTGACCTGCGTGCAGGCACAGGCGGCACGCGCGAAGCTGACCGGGATCTCGCCGCTCGCGATCCGGGCATGACGTGGCAGGTGGTTCAGGCGTCGCTGCCATTGATGCTGCTGCTGGGCTTTGCGACGTATTTCCAGACCGTGACCGGCTTCGGGCTGGGCATGATCGTGCTGGGTGGCGCGAGCGGATTCGGGCTGGCGCCGGTCGCGAGCGTCGCCATTCTGGTGAGCCTGGTGACGCTCGTGAACAGCGCGCTCGCATTGCCGGGCACGTTGCATCTCATCGACTGGCGTGCCGTGCGCGCGGCAACGCTGGGCATTGTGCCCTCCGTCGTCATAGGCGTGCTGCTCTTCGATTATCTGAACGGCACGGCGTCCAACGTGTTGCATCTGCTGCTGGGCGCAGTCGTGCTCTACGGCGGGATCGGGTCGGCGATCAGACCCGCACCGCAGTCCGAACGCTCGGGCGACGCGGGTTTTTTCTTCAGCGGCATCTTCGGTGGGTTGCTCAGCGGCATGTTCGGCATCTCCGGCCCCCCGCTGATCTTCTATTTCTACCGCCAGCCGCTCACCCTCGTGCAGATTCGCTGCGCCCTGATCCTGCTCTTCGCGGTGACCGCGTCGATCCGTACCGGTTACAGCGCCATCGCCGGACAAATTCCTGCCGCCATGGGATGGCAGGCAGCGATCGCGGTGCCCGTCGTCACGCTGGCCACCCTGTTCGCCAGACGCCATCCGCCGCCGCTCTCAGCCACCATGACACGACGCCTCGCTTTTCTCACGCTGATCTTGCTTGGCGCGCATCTGATGGTCGGCGCGGTGATCGAGATGATGTGATGGGTTGCGCCAGCGCCGAACGTGCATATCGTACATATCGCGCTCGTGCATGCTCACACCGCGCTCACCCTGCGCTCACGTAGCGCTCACGTGGTGTTCACGTGGCGCTTAAGCAGAACTTAGGCCCCCGTGCGTCGGCCGCCGCGACCGATCCAGTCGACGAGCTTCGCAAGCATCGTCATGTCGGGAGTTTTCGTCAGATCGAGCGCTACCGAGTTTCGGTAGTACGGACTGAGGTCGAGGCCCACGCCGAGTCCCATCACCTCCACGTCGCCTCGCGCGTGTTGTTGCGCGACGACTTCGCGTAGGTGGTGGTCGAGGTAATGCACGTCGTTGACCTGATTCGTGGCGGCGTCCATCGGGCTGCCGTCGGAAATCACGATGAGCAGCCGCCGATTCGCGCTGCGCACGCGCAGCCGCTCGCATGCCCACTCGACGGCCTCGCCGTCCACGCCCTCGCGAAACAGATCTGCCTTGAACAGCGCCGCGATGTCGGTGCGCGCACGCCGCCAGCTCGTCACGGCGTCTTTGAAAATCAGGTGCGAGACTTCGTTCAGACGCCCGGGAAAGCGCGGCTTGCCGCGCGCGAGCCAGTCGGTGCGGGCGCGCCCGCCGTTCCACGCACCGGTCGTGAACCCAAGGATTTCATTGGCGACACCTGCCGCATCCAGCGCGCGCGAAAGCACGTCGACAATCATCGCCACGGCGTCGATCTGCGCCTTCATCGAGCCCGAACAGTCGATGAGAAAGCTCACCATCGATTCGGCGATCAGGGTGTGTTTTTCCAGCCGGAAGAGCCGCCGCTCGGCAGGTGAACTGACGAGTTGCGCAAGACGCCGTCCGTCGATACGTCCCTGCTCCTCGCCAAACGACCAGCCGTCACGCTGCGGCACGGCCAGCGCCGCCTTGAGTGCGCGCGCCAGCCTGGGCACATTGATCGCCTGTGCGACGATGCGCTCATCGAGCCGTTCCCGGAATTCGGTGAGCAACGCGCGACGCACCAGTGCTCCCGCGTACCCCTCGCGGTCGTAACGATTCGTGAAGACGCGATACCCCTGCTCGGACGCCGTCAGCACGCGGCTGTCGCCCGAGTGCGCGAGCGTGATGCCATCGTCCTCCTGCTCGTCGAAGTCGAGAAACAGCGAGAAGGCATTGCGCACGCCCTTCTCGTCTTCATCGTCCTGGGTATCGTCGTCGCGGGATTCACCCCCGGCCGCGCGAATCAAGCCCGCAATGTCGGACGCCAGTTCGCGCGCGTAAGGGGCGAACGCCGCCTGATCGGCGCGCGTGAGGCGCATGCCGGCGAGCGCGCCGCCAATGCGCGGTGCGACGGCCATGCGCGTGGCTTCGATCAATCCTTCCGTCTCGTCGATGACGGGATAGCCGGTCAGCCGCGACCAGCTCATCTGTGCAACGGTGTACAGCAGCAGGCCGACGTGGCTCTCCGTCACGCCGGACGCATGCATTGCGCGCGACCACGCTTCGAAGCGCTCGCGCAGATTGATCGCAACGCCGGGCATGCCGGCCGGGATGAGCGTCTCGCATCGCAACTGCTCCAGCAGTTCGAAGAGCAGGCGCTCGATCGGTGCGTCCGGTTGCATGCTGCGATGCAGTTCGGCGTCGCTGTGACGCAATCGCAGGGCCGCGCCGTCCGCCGCACCGCGCAAGGTCGCCAACTGATCGGCAGGCCCCGGCAGCATTTGCAGATGCGGCGCATGCAGCGGCAACGCCCGCATGTTCCGGCACAGGCGCGCGCCGCTGTAGTGCAGCGCGGCGTCGCCGGTCATCGCCCGCACGGTTGCGGCGCAAAGCGCTTCGCCGCGCGCGGCGCGCCGTGCCGCCTCGCGCTCCGAGATCGTCATGACGCATCGGCCAGCGACGAGCGGCCACCGTCGGTCAGCGGCAACGCCTGCCCAAACGCGCGCTGGTAATACTCCGCCACCACGGCACGTTCCGCCTCGTCGCACTTGTTCAGGAACGTGAGACGGAACGCGAGCGCCGCATCGCGGAAGATACCCACGTTCTCCGCCCAGTTGATGACCGTGCGCGGCGACATGAGCGTGGACAAGTCCCCCGTGGCGAAACCCTTGCGCGTGAGTTCGGCCACGCTGAGCATCGATTCGATGAGCGTTCGTCCCGCCTCGTCGTCGAGCGCAGGCACGCGCGCCAGCACAATGCCGGCTTCGTCCTCACGCGACAGGTAATTGAGCGTCGCGACGACATTCCAGCGGTCGATCTGCGCGTGGTTGAGCACCTGCGTGCCGTGATACAGGCCGTTGAGATTGCCCAAACCGACGGTGTTCGTCGTCGCAAACATGCGAAAACCGGGGTGCGGATGAATCACGCGATTCTGGTCGAGCAGCGTGAACTTCCCATCGCGCTCGAGAATGCGCTGGATGACGAACATCACATCGGGGCGACCCGCGTCGTACTCGTCGAAGATCAGTGCGACCGGGCGTTGCAGCGCCCACGGCACGATGCCTTCCTGAAACTCGGTGACCTGATGGCCGTCGCGCACCACGATGGCGTCCTTGCCCACGAGATCGAGACGGCTGATGTGGCCATCGAGATTCGCGCGCACGCACGGCCAGTTCAGACGCGCAGCGACTTGTTCGATGTGCGTGGATTTGCCGGTGCCGTGCATGCCCTGCACCATCACCCGGCGGTTGTTCGTGAAGCCGGCAAGGATCGCCAGCGTCACATCGGGATTGAAACGGTAGGCGGTGTCGATCTCGGGCACGTGATCGTCGCGCTCGCTGAACGCCGGTACCTGAAGATCGGTGTCGATGCCGAACACGGTGCGGGCATCGACGGTGTGATCCGGCTGTTGGGTTGCGGTCTGCATCACGGCGTCTCCATCCATTTCCAAAACGGTGTCAGCGCATCATAGCGTTAACCATTTTTAGAAACAATTTGTTCCGAATAATTAAAACACTGATTGACGCTGTACGGAGGCTCGTCTAGATTCGGATGAACTGAAACGCATCGGAAACCTCGCCAATGCCGGTCGACAACCTGTTTGGGTACAATACCGCTGATCCATTTTCCGGAACGGCGCATATGAACGACGCAGCGATTCAGCACGACTCCCCATCGGACAACAAAGCGGATACCCCGACACTGCGGGCATTCGCGCTGCTGGAGTATCTCGTCGCTGCCGACGCGCCGGTCTCGCTCGCCGATATGGCGCACGACATTCAGATGCCGAAGGCGTCGCTGCACCGCATGCTCGGATCGCTCGAAGCGGGCGGTCTGGTGATTCGCGAACCGGGGCAGAAGAACGCCTATGTGATCGGCCCGCGACTTGCGCAACTGAGTCTGGGCGTGATGATGCAGGCGGGCGCACGCCGCATGCGCCACGCCATTCTCGGCCGTCTCGTGGCCGACCTCGGCGAGACCTGCAACCTCACGATGCTGCATGAAACCGAGGTGCTTTACCTCGACCGCATGGAAGCGCCGTGGCCGCTGCGTCTCGATCTGAAACCCGGCTCGCACGTGCCCGCGCACAGCAGCGCGAGCGGCAAGCTGCTGTTGGCGATGTTGCCCCGCGAGCAGCGCGCCGCGCTGCTTCGCGCGATGAAACTCCAGCGCTTTACCCCCAACACGCTGACCGACCCCGAGTTGCTGGAAAGCGAACTCGACCGCATCGCGCACAAGGGCATTGCCGTCGATAACGAGGAATTCGTGCTCGGTATTGCCTGTGTCGCCGCGCCCGTGCTCAAGGAAGACGGCGCCTGTATCGCCGCCGTGGCGGTGCACGCGCCGGTGTCGCGCACGTCGCTGTCGAAAGCGATGGAATTCGTGCCGCGACTTCAGGAAGCCGCCAAGGAACTCGCGAAGACGTTCTGAGCTGTCAGGCGTCAGGGGACGTCAGACGGCCTTCGCCCCTTCGGTGCGCCCCGCCTTGGCGTCGTTGGCGTCGTTGGCGTCGTTGGCGTCTTTGGCGAAATTGGCGGCGTGTGATTTTTCGGCTTGCTCGCGCTTCGCCAGCGCCTCTTCCTTGCTTGCCCGCTGCCAGTCGAGCAGCGGTGCGAGCGCCGTCGCGGTCTCGCGCAGCGTCGGCACCAGCCCCATCAACTGCTCCAGCGTGACACGTGCCGTCGGGCCATGTACCGCCAGCACGGCGCGCACATGAGCATCGTCCGGCGCACGTACGGGCACGCCGACCGCGACCATCCCGCGCACGAACTCTTCATTGTCGATGCCGATACCTCGCGCGGCGAGCCGGTCCAGTTCGGCGTCGAGCAGGCTCGCATCGGTGATCGTGCGCGGTGTCATGCGCCTGAGCGACAGCCGTGAGATCACCTCCCGACGCTGCGCCGCCGGCATCTGCGAGAGGAACAGTTTGCCGCTCGCGGTGCAGTGCAGCGGCACGCGCATGCCGGGGTGCATCTGCATGCGCAGCGGCTCGTTCGTCTCCACGCGTTCGATGTAAAGGACTTCGTCGCCGTCGAGCGCCGTGAGGTTGACCGTCTCGCCCACGCGATCCACCAATGCACGCAACAAAGAGCGCGCCGCGCGAGTGAAGTTGTTGTTCGCCAGCGTGACGAGGGCGAGCCGCGCCGCACGCGGCCCCAGCGACAACCCCCGCTCGGCACCGCGCGAATCGGGCACGTGCGAGACATAGCCGCATACCTCCAGCGCTTCGATCAGCCGCATGAGCGTGGCTTTCGGAATTGCCAGGCGCGAGGCGAGTTGCGACAGCGTGTAAGGCTGCCCGGCCAGGGCGAGACGCTCGATCACGGCGAGCGCTCGCAGATTGCGCGCCTCGTCGCTCGCGCGCAGGTCTGCGTCGTCCAGCGTGCCAGTGTCGCGCGTTGCCCGCATCGCTGCCTCCCGAAGCGTCGGACGCACCCGCCCGACACCAGTCGATCAATAAAAGAAACAAAATATACCAATTATTTGAGGGCGATCAGCCTCGGGATTACCCGGGAGCGTGCCTCGTGCGCGCGTTCGCCTCATGCCACCACCCGCCCGGCATCGCGTCGCGACGCCTAGTAAAACCCCGCAGATGCACCGCAGCAATTGCTTCGTTCTGAAACCGCAAGCGCGAAATCCGTTTCAGTTTTCGGTCGTCGACGTTTTTTCCCTTGGCATTCGCGCATCGCTCGCCGACATTGGATCGAAACAAACCGAAACGAATCGTTTCATCCCATCGTGACAAATGGCGATGAGACATCGACTGCAGGAGACAGGCGGCATGGAACATGAGGTCGACTATCTGATCGTCGGCGCAGGCTCGGCAGGGTGCGTGCTTGCCAATCGTCTGAGTGCAGACCCCGCGAATCGGGTGCTGCTGCTCGAAGCCGGCGGACACGACAGCAATCCCTGGATTCACGTCCCCGTCGGCTATTTCAAGACCATGCACGATCCGGAACTGGACTGGTGCTATCGCACCGAGCCGGACGCCAACGTGGCGGGACGCCAGATCGACTGGCCTCGCGGCAAGGTGCTGGGTGGGTCCAGTTCGCTCAACGGTCTGCTCTATGTGCGCGGCCAGCGAGAGGACTACGATCGTTGGGCCGAACTGGGCAATCGTGGCTGGGGCTATGCCGACGTGCTGCCCTACTTCCGCAAGTCCGAAGATCAGGAACACGGGGCCAATGCGTATCACGGTGTGGGCGGCCCGCTCAAGGTCTCGGATTTGCGACTGCGCCGGCCCATCGCCGAGCACTTCATCGCTGCCGCCAAAGACATCGGCATTCCCTTTAACGAGGACTACAACGGCGCGACGCAGGAAGGCGTCGGCTACTTCCAGCAGACGGCCTTCAAGGGGTTTCGCTGGAGCACGGCCAAGGGCTTTCTCAAACCGGCGCGTCACCGCACCAATCTGATCGTCGAGACGCGGGCGCAAACCTGTCGGGTGCTGTTCGAAGGCAAGCGCGCCGTCGGTGTCGAGTATTTGCAGGACGGTCAGCGCAAGAAGGCGCGTGCGCGCGTCGAAGTGATTCTGGCGGCCGGGGCCATCGGCTCGCCGCAACTGCTGCAAAACTCGGGCGTCGGGCCGACGACGGTGCTCGCGAAAGCGGGCGTTGCATTGCGCCACGCGCTGCCGGGCGTCGGCCGGAATCTGCAGGACCACCTGCAAGTGCGTCTCGTCTTCAAGACGCGCGAGCGAACATTGAACGACGAGGTGAACCATCCCCTGCGCAAGGCGCTCATCGGTTTGCAATACGCGCTGTTTCGCACCGGCCCGCTCACGCTCGCTGCGAGTCAGGTCACGATCTTCACGCGCTCACGCCCGGAACTCACGCGTCCGGATATTCAGTTCCACATGCAGCCGCTCTCCGCCGACAAGCCGGGCAAGGGGGCGCATCGCTTCTCGGCCTTCACGTCGTCCGTGTGCCAGTTGCGACCGCATAGCCGGGGCAGTGTCGAGATCCGCGCGAACGACCCGTTGCAGTACCCGACGATTCACGCGAACTACCTCTCGGACGAGCGCGATCACCGCGTGGTGATCGACGGCATCAAAGTCGCGCGCCGCATCGCGGCAGCGCCCTCGCTCGCGCCGCACATCATCAGCGAATTCGTTCCCGGCGCGCAGTACCGGAGCGACGAGGAACTACTTCAGGCAGCGCGACAGTTCAGCCAATCGATCTACCACCCGGCGGGCACCTGCAAGATGGGCGACGACGCCATGGCCGTCGTCGACGATCGCCTGCGCGTGCATGGCCTTGCCGCACTGCGGGTCGTGGACGCGTCGATCATGCCCGAGCTGGTGTCGGGCAACACGAATGCACCGACCATCATGATTGCCGAGAAAGCGGCCGACATGATTCTCGAGGACAGGAAGCAAGCGTCGGGCATGCAGGAAATCCGCGGCAGCAGGCAGGCGCCGACGGAAGCTGTCCTGGCGGTGTAGTCGCATCGCAGTCATCAGCCCCCAACCCCATTACAAGCTTCACCAGATTCGGAGACAACCATGAATGCATCGACCCAGACCGACGCCCGGCAGATGCGCCGTGTCGTCGTCGCCAGCCTCATCGGCGCCACCATCGAGTGGTACGACTTCTTTCTCTACGGGGTCGTCGCCGGCATCGTGTTCAACAAGCTGTACTTCCCCGGCAGCGATCCGTTGGTGTCGACCATGCTGGCGTATGGCACCTTCGCTGTCGGCTTCCTCAGCCGCCCGCTCGGTGGCGTGATCTTCGGGCACTTCGGCGACAAGCTCGGGCGCAAGAGCATGCTCGTCATGACGCTCACGATCATGGGCGTGGCGACGATGCTCATCGGCATGGTGCCCACCTACGCACAGATCGGTTTATGGGCGCCGGTGTTGTTGCTTGCCCTGCGCGTGCTGCAAGGCATCGGCCTGGGCGGCGAGTGGGGCGGCGCAGTCCTCATGGCGTTCGAATACGCGCCGAAAGAGAAGCGCGGTTATTACGCCAGCATTCCTCAGGTGGGTCTCGCCCTCGGCCTGTGTCTGGCCTCGGGCGTGGTAGCGCTGCTCTCGTACGTGCTCACCAGTGCGCAGTTCCTCGCGTGGGGCTGGCGCGTGGCCTTCTTCCTCTCGGTCGGGCTCGTCGCCATCGGCATGTACATTCGACTCAATGTCATGGAAACGCCGGAGTTCTCGAAGATCAAGAAGGCCGGCGCCGAGATCAAGATTCCGATTGCGGAAGTTCTGACGAAAAGCCCGGGCAACGTGCTCGCGGGCATGGGGGCGCGCTTCATCGACGGCGTGTTCTTCAACATCTTCGGTGTGTTCTCCATCGCGTATCTCACGCAAACGCTCAAGCTGTCGCAGACCGAAGCGCTCACCGGGGTGATGGCCGCCGCGTTCGTGATGATCTTTACGATTCCGTTCTTCGGCAAGTTGTCCGATCGAATCGGCCGCACGCGCATCTACTTCTGGGGGTCGCTCGCCACGGGATTGTCTTCCTTCGCCGGCTTCTGGCTGATGAAGGCCAGCGGCGGCAACGTGATGCTCGTGTGGCTGTCCATCGTGATTCCGCTCGGCGTGATCTACGCCTCGGTCTACGGTCCGGAAGCTGCCCTCTTCTCGGAACTGTTCGACGCGAAGGTGCGTTACACCGGCATCTCCTTCGTCTATCAGTTCTCGGGCATCTTCGCGAGCGGCCTGAGCCCGATCATCGCCACGTATCTGTTGCAGAAAAACGGCGGCGAGCCCTGGATGATCTGCATCTACGTGCTCATTGCCGGTCTCGTGAGTGCGCTATCCGCTGCGTGGATCGGCAGTCGCAAGCGCCGCCAGCACGTGTGGCACGGCGCGGGCGTGACGGAGCATTGAGCCGGCGCCGAGCCTGCGCTAGCGGGGACGCTGCGGCAGGGAAATCGGTGATCGGTGATCGGGGATCGGGGATCGGGGATCGGCGGCACGATCCGGGTCATCGCACGCCGTAGCCATCGCAGCCATCGCAAGGGCGTGTCCGTCATCGGGCACGCCCTTCGTTATTTCGCGCAACGCGTTCGCCATGACCATGGTCAGTACGCCTGAAGGTCATCTCGTGCGATGATGAAGGCTCGCGCAAGCCGCCTGCCTCCCACGACAGGCTGACAGGCTTTGCCCCGACTCTCTGGCCCGCGAGATCACAAACACGAATGCAGCGAGATCCGTCGCCCGATACCGCTATTGCCGAAGACGAACCCGACCGTCCGGGTCCGTTGTCCGAAGCTTCCCTGCTGGGCGCGCCTTCGACGCCGCCCGGCCCCGCGCCAGCGGACGCCGTCCCGCTGCCGATCAGCGTCTATCCCGCACTCATGGGCATCTTGCTGGGCTACGGCGTGCTCGTGGTCGGCAATGGCCTGTTCGTCACCGCGGTACCCTTTCACGCACTGAAGTACGGCGCCTCGACGTTCACCATCGGCGTGATCCAGTCGTGCTACTACGCGGGCTTCCTGCTCGGCGCGTTCTACAACCGCTCGCTCATCGAGCGCATCGGTCAGCATCGCGCGTTCGTGGCTTTCACGGCGCTCGCGGCGCTGTTCGTCATGGGCTTCGCCGTGAGCGAGTCCATGCTCCTGCTGTGCCTGTTCCGGGTGGGCACCGGCCTCGCGCTCATGGGCATGTACACCACCGTGGAGAGCTGGCTCAACGGCTCGGTGCCGAACACCATGCGCGGTCGGGTCTTCGGTTCTTACCTCACCATCAACTATCTGGCAGTCAGTGCCGGGCAGTTCCTGCTCAATATCGGCGAGGCGGGCAGCGAGGGACAGTTGCTGCTCGTGGCGGGTTTGTTCGTCGCGGCGATTCTGCCGATCACGCTCATGCAGGGCTGGCCCACGCGCGTGGCAGACGAGCGTCTCGTCAAACAACCGGCGATGAGTCTGTTCGACAGCATCACGGAGATGGCGCGCGCGACCCCGATCGCCATTCCCGGGTGCATTCTTGCGGGCTTTCTGTATAGCGCCTTCTACGCAATGATGCCCGTCTATCTGACGCGCATCGGATTTTCCATCGGCAGTCTCTCGACGTTGATGGGCGTGGCGCTGTTCGGCGCGCTGCTCATGCAATGGCCGGTCGGCCGTCTCTCGGACCGAATGGATCGGCGTACCGTGTCGCAGCGTCTGGCTGTGGTGTCTGCCGTGTGCTGTGCGCCGTTGATCTTCATTCAGGCGCACTGGCTCGTCTTCGCGCTGATGTTCCTGTTCTCCGCGGTCAATTTCACGCAGTACGGCCTGATCGTCTCGCACGTGAACGATCGCACGGAACCGGAACGGCGTATCGGTGTGAGCGCAACCTTGCTCATCCTCTTCTCGGTGGGCGGCCTGCTCGGGCCGATGGTCGCCTCCGTGGTCGTGACGGTGCTCGGTCCGGGCGGTCTGCATGTCTTCAACGTCGTGTGTGCGCTCGCGCTCGCCCGGGTGGCGCGTCGGGCACAGGTGCTCGCTCCCTGAGCGGATTGGGTTGGCCCGCCTCGACACCGCATTTACGCCCCATTTTGGTGCGACGACGACACGCTCTGGTGCGACGCGTCACAAGACAGGCGGAAATCGGCGGAAAAATCGGGGACAATAGCGCGCGCCTTTGAGCACGCTTCTTGCTCTCCTATTCTGTACATATCCTTGCCGCCGCGCCTGTCACGACCATGACCATGCTTGATCTCGACGCCCCCGGACTCTTGCCGCCCCGACTGACGGCGACCGACGATGGCCGGCGCATCGTCATTTACGGCGACTTCACGATATCCAGCGTGTTTCAGCCCGTGTTCTCGGTCTCGCACCGGCGCGCCATCGGCTACCACGCCTCGCTGCGCGCGCACGACCCGCAGGCACGCCACGTGCCCTCGCACGAGGTCTTCACCATGGCGGCGCGTCATGGCGACATGCTGGAGCTGGGCCGGCTCGCCGAGTCGCTGCATCTGGGGAATTTCCACGAATTCGACAGCCGCGACGCGTGGCTTTTCCTGAATCTGCACCCAGCGGCGCTGATGGACACGGTCTACGGCGACGCGCTCATCGCCACGCTCAAGGCCACCGGCCTGTCGCCGCAACGCGTGGTGCTCGAAGTCCCGGAGCAAGCCGGCGGCGACACGCCGCGCTTCGGCGCAATCGTCGGCAGTCTGCGCAAGGCGGGGTTCCTGATCGCGCTGGGCGGTTTCGGCGCGAAACACTCGAACATCGATCGGGTATGGGATCTGCGCCCGGATATCGTGGTGCTCGATCGCGGCATTCTGGCGCAGGCGACGGAGCAATCGCACCTGGCGCGCGTGCTGCCGGGGCTCGTGTCGCTGCTGCACGAGTCGGGACAACTGGTGATGATGGGCGGCCTGACAACCGATCGCGAAGCGCTCATTGCGCTGGAGTGCAACGTCGACTTCGTGCAAGGGCAATACTTCGCGGCGCCGGACTTCGACCCCGTTCCGCCGAAGGTCGCTGCCGAACGTATGGATGCGCTGTCGGCGGCATTGCGCACCCAGCTCGTGGAACGCGAGCGCGCGCAGCATGCGCGGCTGGCGCCGTATGTCGCGGGCATCGAATCGGCTGCCGCGCGTCTGGCGCAGGGTCAGGACATTCGTCAGGCAACCCACGACCTGCTCGCCCTGCCCGACGCGGCGCGCTGCTTCCTGCTCGACGCGGCCGGACGCCAGATCGGCGACAACGTCTTGCCGCACAGCCACTCGTCGCAACGGGCCAAGCGCTTCCGTCCGTTGCTGCATTCCGAAGGCGCGAACTGGGCGCGGCGTCCGTACTTCATCGAAGCCATGCGCGCACCGGGCGAGGTGCACTTCACACCGCCCTATCTCTCGATCAACGAAGCGCACCTGTGCGTGACGGCGTCCATCGCCTCGCCCGCCAAACAGGGGCTGCACGTGCTGTGTGTCGACATCAACTGGTGACAGCGGACGACAAGGTCGCATTCATGCGTGGCGACAGGTAGCTCGGGAGCGGGAATAAAGCGGGAATGAAGCAGCGGGAATGAAGCAAACATGACGCGGGGTCTGCATTACTGCCCCGCGCCATGCTTGTGTAAGACTCACCAATCGATCGGCGTTGCTGGCCCGACGGTGTCACCGTTGCCCGGACTCAACAATGTCATTGAGCTTCCAGGACTTGTCGAACCACGCTTGCAGCGGCCCATACAGGCGGAAGATGGTGAACCAGCTCTTGCCCGGAAGGGTTTGAATCCAGTTGGCTTCCTTGCCAGCGGGCGCTTTGGGACCAAAATACACGTCGTATGATCCGTCCGCGTTCTGGACCATGTTCCGCTGACTGGAAACGCTCGGGAATTGCTGGTCGGTCTGAAGCATCGATCGCGTTTGCGTGTCGTACACCACCACTGACCAGAAGTCTTTTACCGGCACCTTGGGCGGAACGTGCAACACATAGTTCTTGCCGCCATCGAACGGTTTTCCGGCGCTGTCCAGATTGACCGACGCATACTGCGATCCTATGCCGGGCATCGCTACCGCCATGGCGGGCGTGTCGACCGTTGCGGCGTAGAAGAACATGGTGCGTGCGTCGAAATTGCGAGCGCCGTTGTCTAACCACTGATAGCTACCGCCGATGAATGGCGTGTTCCATTGCCGGTCCGGATAGATGCGCGCCGCGGGGTCACGATTCGCAAAATCGAAGGCGCGTGCCGTGGCATTGCCGACCGCCACGGCGTCGGTGAGGATGCGTTTCATGCGTGCATCAGGCGCAAACGGCTTTCCTTTCTCGATACCGATGGCACGAAAAACACCCGTCATGTCGGGACCGTAGGCGCCCGCTGGCTCCTCCTGAACGATCTGGTTGACCTCGTCGTAGAAACTCAGGTCGTTCGCATGAATGGTATTGATCGGCACCCCGGACGAGTTCACGAAATTCGTCTTGGGGGGATTGTTTCTGGCGGCATAGGGATAAATGCGCAGCCGGGCCTTGATGCTGGCGACCGTCGGGGCCGGAGAACCGTTTTTCAGGAAGCCCCGACCAACCAGCAGGTTTCCATACGTTTCGGACTTCACGATGTAGTAACCGCTTTTCGGCAGTTCGCCCTTATAGCCGGGGGGCACCACCAGATACTTCCCCCCCTTGCCCTTATCCGGACCGGCGTTACCGAAGTCCGCGACGTAACGGAACCAGAAGTCGTCAATGACCCCCAGGACGTCGGGAGGCCCTTCAACAACGATAGGCCCGTCCTTCAGGTCGAGCCAGGCGAAGAAGTAGACGGATTCCGTGTTGGCGGTCAGCAGCAGCGTACGGGAATCGGACAGTGTCTCCGCGATGGCAACGGTGCTGTTGGAGGGACCGAATGCGCGCATTCCTGCGCGCATGGCCACAAGCGAAGCGCCGGGAATGCCGTTCAGGAACGCTTCGATGCCGCGCTGAAAGTCCAGATTGTCGTAGACGAGTTGTGCGGTTGCGGGCGTGGGCACGCCATCGACGTATTCCAGCTTGCCGATTCGCGTCTCCACCGACGCCGGCGTCAGGATTTGCGGAGGCAGCGGCGTTGTCATCTTGTACTGGGTCTGAGCGCTGGCGAGCGAGACGAAGTACGGAGAAGCTGCCAGCGCGGCCAAGACGATCTTGTGCATCATCGACGACGATTTCATTGTTTTCCCCTTATGCGGCGAAATCGAAACGTTTAACTCGGCAAAGGCAAAACCATCTGGCCGATGCGTAAATTCGGCAAGAAAAGCGAATACAAGAGTGCAAATAAGAAGAAGCCAGCGTTGACCCTGCAAGGTCATGCCAGCGTGCCGGGCGCATGCAGAGTGGGATTGGCCAGCCACTGGATTACAGCACTTGCGCGCGAAATAGCGCAACAATCGGATGAGGCTTCGTGCAATTTGGTAATTTTTATTACTAACAAATTGCTCGCGAATGTCAGCTGTCCGTCGCCTTCCTGTCGGATTCAAGCGACAGATCCACCAACGAGCGAAGGGTATTTCGGTCCGCTCACAAGACAAAACGCCCCCGGCGTCTTCCGACGTCCGGGGGCGTTGTCTTTGCGGCGACATTCAGCGCAAGTGCGCGCCGCTGCACGCACGCGCCGGCTTATGCAGCGCGCGGCGCGTGATAACGTTCGAGCCAGTGCGCGTACGGGGCGGGCAACACCCACGTCGGGCGCTTTTCATCGAGATCGCGCGCCGCGAAGTACGGCCAGTGCGGATTTGCCAGATGCGCGCGACCGACCATCACGAGATCCAGTTGGCCGTCGGCCACGACGCGGTTGGCGACCTGCGGGTCATCGATGCCCCACGCCGACGCCACGGCAATGTCGGCTTCGTTCCTGACGCGCTGCGCGATCGGTGCGAGAAAAGCCGAGCCCCAGGGAACCTTGGCGTCGGGGGTCGAGAAGCCCACGCTCACGCTGAGCAAATCGAGGCCGCCTTCGCGCATCTGGCGCGTCAACGCGATGGACTCGGTAAGCGTCTCTTCGTCACGACCGTCATATTCGAGAACGCCGAAACGCGCCGTGAGCGGCAGGTGCTCGGGCCACACTTCGCGCACGGCGGCGAACGTTTCCAGCAGGAAGCGGCTACGACCGGCGAGGTCGCCGCCGTAGGCGTCTTCACGATGATTGGCATGCAGCGAGAAGAAGCTCTGTGCCAGATAGCCATGCGCGAAATGCAGTTCCAGCCATTCGAAACCGGCGGCCAGCGCACGGCGGGCCGCCGCCACGAAATCGGCTTTCACGCGCGCGATGTCGTCGAGCGTCATGGCCTTGGGCACCTTGCCGAGATGACCCCCGAACGCCACCGCAGACGGCGAAATCGTCGGCCAGCCTCGCGGGTCGTCTTCACCGATGTGGTCGTCGCCCTCCCACGGACGGTTCGCGCTGGCCTTGCGACCGGCATGCCCGATCTGGATGCCGGGCACGGCGCCGTGCGACTTGATGGCTGCCGCAATCCGCGCCATGCCCGTCGTCTGCTCGTCGTTCCACAAGCCGGTGCACCCCGGCGTGATACGGCCTTCCGGCGAGACGGCGGTCGCCTCGACGATCACCAGGCCGGCACCGCCGCGCGCCAGACTGGCGTAATGGGCGAGGTGCCAATCGTTGGTCACGCCGTCAACGGCGCTGTACTGACACATGGGCGGCACCGCGATGCGGTTGCGCAGCTTCACGCTTTTGAGTTCGAACGGGGAAAACAGGGCAGACATGAGAATTCTCTTTACGGGGGGGTAGGTTTCGACCTTCATCGGTCGACGTCAGTCATGGTAGCCCCACCAAGCTATAATGGAAACCATCTGCAAATTATCGATTTGATAACAGTTCATTATGGTCAATCCCCAGTGGCTCAAATCCTTCGCCACGCTCGCCGAGCTTGGCAACTTCACGCGCACCGCGGATCGGCTGGGGCTGACGCAGGCCGCTGTGAGCCAGCACATCAAGCATCTCGAAGAGGAATTCGGGACGTTGCTGGTGCGGCGCCCGCGCGCCATTGAACTCACCCCTGCCGGGCAGGCGCTGCTCACCTATTGCGATCAGGTCGAGTGCGCCGCCCGACATTTGCGCTCCAGCCTGGAAGACGCCAACGAGGAATGCGGCAACATCACGCTCATCACGCCGGGCAGCATTGGGCTCTACCTGTGTCCGATCCTGCTGGACATGCAGCAGGCCAATCCGGCGATGGCGGTGCGCCACCGTTTCGCGCCGGACCGCGAGGTGCTGGAAGGGGTGCTGCAGAACCACTTCGAACTGGGACTGGTGACCTTGCGTCCCGACGACCCGCGCCTGAGCGCAACGCCGTTCACGCAGGAACCGCTCGAACTCGTCGTGCCTGCCGGGGAGGATGTCCACACATGGGACGACCTCAAGCGCATCGGCTTCATCGAGCATCCGGATGGCGAGGCGATGTCCACGCGCCTGCTCAGCCGCCGCTTCCCCGGCAACCCAGGGGTGCAAAGCCTGCCGAGCAAGGGCTGCACGAACCAGATCAGTCTGATTCTCGAGTATGTCGCCCGTGGCCTGGGATTCACGGTGATACCGCAATACGCGCGACAGGCGTTCCCGTTGCAGGACGCCATTCGTGTGGTCGATTGCGGCCCGCCTGTGGTCGATACGCTCTGGCTGATCCATCGCGCCGAATGGCCGCTCTCGGCCCGCGCGCAGCGCGCCGTAGCACTGTTGCGCGAGCGTGTCGATGCGCCACGTCCGCGAGCGTTCGGCGGCGAGAAGGTGCGAGAGGGTGCTGCAACGCGCAGCCGCGTGACGGCTTGATGCCTTGATGCCTTGATGGACTGACGGCGCGAGCGACGGTCGCCCTCCCCGTCGTGCCCGTTGTTTCGTGCCGGCACAATCTGCGGCATCACTGTCATTGCGATCTGTCGGCGCGAGCCGGTACGCTGCGGAATTCTCTTTCGCCCGGCCTTAGCACCACTTGCCACTCGCCGCCCGCCACATCATGCGTTTTCGTTCCTCGCTGCTCGCCGTCCTGCTTGGCCTCTGTCTTGTCGTTCCCCGTATGGCGCTTGCGACGCAAGACGCAGCGACGCAGGCCCGGCGCGAGCTGCTCGACGCCCTTGCGTCGCGCCCACGCCAGCCGGTCGTTGCCGTCATCGCTTCAAACGAGGGTACCGAGACGACCGACTTCCTGGTGCCCTACGCCGTGCTCAGGCGCGCCGGCATCGCGCAGGTGGAAGCCGTGGCAGTCGAGCCCGGCGAGGTCACGTTGATGCCAGCGCTACGCATCGCACCCGACACGTCGCTGGCGGACTTCGACGCGCGTCATCCGAACGGGGCCGACATCGTGATCGTGCCGGCGATGCATGTCGACGATGACGCTCGCGTGCTGGCGTGGCTGCGTCGTCAGGCGTCGCAAGGCGCACTGATCGTGGGCATCTGTTCCGGCGCCAAAGTGCTCAGTCACGCCGGATTGCTTCAGCGCAAACGCTTTACCGGCCATTGGTATGACCGGGACGACCTTCGCAAAGCCAATCCGGAGGGGCGTTATGTGCCCGACGTTCGCTACCTGTATGACGACGGCGTTGTCACGACCACCGGCGTGAGCGCTTCGTTACCGGTGGCGCTCACTCTGGTCGAGGGCATTGCCGGCGAGTCGCGTGCGGCGCAGGTTGCACGTGTGTTCGGCGTCACCGATACGTCGGCGCGCCACGTGAGCGCCGGATTCCGGCTCGACGCCTCGCGGCGCTGGACGATTGCGCGCCACTGGATAGCCTTCTGGCAACACGAGACCTTCGCCATTCCCGTTCGGGACGGTGTCGACGACGTGTCGCTCGCGCTGGTGTCCGACGCCTGGTCCCGAACGTGGCGCAGTCAAGCCGTGGCAGTCAATGCAGGCGTCACGTCGGGGCGTATCACGATGGCCAGCGGACTCCAACTGATCCCGCAAACCGCACAACAAGGCGGGACGCGCGCACAGACGCTGCCGCTCTCCCCGGATGGCACCGCGATGACCCGCTTCACCACAGCGCTCGATGCCATCGAGCATCGCTATGGCATGGCAACGCGCGACATCGTCTCGTTGACGATGGAATACGTCGACACATCACGCTAGGGTCGCGCTCTGCGTTTGTGCCGCACGCCGGTATTGCGACATCGGTACCCCGAAGACCTCGCGGAATGCCCGCTGCAAGGCATCGACGCTGCGAAATCCGCTGCGTTGCGCGATGCGCTCCTGCGGCCACGCCGTCTGCCGAAGCAGGGAATTCGCGAAGTGCACCCGGGCGCGCGTGACATAACGGGCGGGCGATACACCGGTGTCGCGAGAAAAGGCGCGCGAGAAATTACGCGGGCTCATGCGAGCGACGGCGGCGAGCGCATCGACGCTCAGATCGGCATCGAGATGACTCTCGATCCACGCGATGACGTCGCGCACCGGCGACGTCGCACCTTGTTGCAAGGTCAGCGAACGGCTCACCTGCGATTCCGCCCCGCCGCGCAACACGAACAACGCCAGATCGCGTGCGATGTCCATCGCGAGCGCGCGCCCGTGGTCTGCTTCGATCATCCCCAGCGCCATGTCGATGCCGGTGGTGACGCCACCGGAAGTCCAGACCTTGCCGTCGCGCACGAATACCCGGTCGTGCTGCACGTCGGTCGCGGCGCACATCGACGCGAGCAAGTCGCACGCGCGCCAGTGCGTGGTCGACTCACGCGCGTCGAGCAGGCCCGCCGCCATCAGCACGAACGCCCCCGTGCAGACGCTGGCCACGCGCCGCACGCGGGGCGCAATCGCGGCGACCCACTGCGCAGCACCGTCCTCCAGCACGGCGCGGCGTAACGCGTCTTCTTCGCCCCCGGCCACGATGACGGTATCGATGTCGTCAACGTGGCGACCGAAGGAACTGACCAGCGAATTTAGCGGTGTGGTATCGGCGATGGCGAGCCCGGCGCTGGTGCGAACGTTGCCCCCTTGCGGCGACGCCACCGTGAGACGGTAAGCGCCCGGCACGGCAAGCGAGGCTTTGGCGAAGGTACTGGCAGGGCCGGTGACGTCGATGGCCTCGACGCCATCGAAAGCCACGATGACGATGTGACGACGGGTGACGCTCGCGTCGAAAGATGGATCACTGGATGACACGCCAATTTCCCTGAGTCGACAGGACAAGGGACGGGCCACGCTGCCCGCCGGGTGGCGAGCATTGTAGCCCTGAGCGGTAATCCGGCGTGAAAGTGCGGGCTCTGCGAAATGCCTTATCGGGCCTTATTGGGCCTTATCGTGCCTTAACGCGCCGCCTGAGTGAACTTGTTGAACGACGTATCGAACAGACCGCGCACATCGAAACCCTTGGTCAGCGTGCCGGTCTTCACGAAGTCGTCGACGCTCTTTTGCGCTTCGGCGATGGCGCCGTCCGTGAGCGGCTCGTAGCGAATGCGCGACGTGCTGAACCATTGATGCGCGAGCTTGGGATCGACACGCGACTTCGCCGCCCACACGTCGGCATAACGTTCGATGTGACGCGGGTCCGCCAGCGACCACTCACGCGCACGCTGATAACGCTGAACGAAGTCGCCCAACAGCTCTCGTTTGCTGTCGATGACCTTCTGCGTCGTCGACAGATAGCTCTGTGCGGCGATCAGTCCACGCGCGGTGACCACGGTCTTGGCCCCTGCCTGACGCAAGCGTGTGACGTACGGCTCCCACGTCGCCGTCGCATCGACCTTGCCCGCCTGGAGGGCCGCGGCCGAATCGACGGACGCCAGATACGAGTACTTCACCGAATCGAGCGGCAGCCCGGCAGACGTGAGCGCCGCCTGCACCAATTGCTGGGACCATCCGCCTCGTGTCACTGCGACCGTCTTGCCCTTCAGGTCGGCAACCGTCTTGATCTGCGTGTGCGGCCCCGCGAGCAACACCACACTGTCGGGACTGTCGCGATAGATGCCGATTACCTTGACGGGCGCGCCCTGCGCGGCGAGGAACAGCACCGGGCCATCCCCCTGCAGGCCGATGTCCAGTGCGCCGGCGTTGACGGCTTCGATCACCGGCGTGCCTGCGGGAAACTGTTTCCACGAAACGGTGTACGGCGCGTCCTGCAATGCGCCGGACGCTTCGAAAAGGCTCTGGGCGTTGTACGCCTGATCGCCTACCACCAGCACCGGTTTGTCCGCCGCCTTGCTGGCGAATGGCAGAATGGCCGCCACGCTGAGCGCCGCGGCAGCGCCACGTCGCAGGCGGGCGCGCCAGGTCGGCCACTGTTCGCGGGCACGCGAGCGCAGGTCGCGCTTTGCAGCGCGTGCGAGCGTCGCACGCACCATCGCCGCACGCGACGGCGGCGAGACGTACAGACCGAGCGCGATGGCGGAGGCTGCAATGAATGCGTCGAGCACCGGGTTGTCCTGTGCAGCGGCATGGGAGGCAGATGTCGTCATGTCATGTCGCCACGCACGAACGCGGCCGAAAGAGTGGAGGATGTGCCAGTCTAGACACGCGCCACCGCATCCCCAACCATCGATTGATGCGATCCATAGCGCGCACTTCACGCGTTTGCTTATGTGCGTTTGCTTATGTTGGTTTGCTTATGTTGGTTTGCTTATGGAGTTTCGTTGTTTGCCGTGCGACGAATGGCTCGCTTATCGTGATCGTCTACCGAAATCGAACGAGAGCAAGCTCATGAGCCAACCTGCCCGCACGCTCCGGCTGGGCGCCTACATGTCGGGTTCCGGCGTGCAGGGCGACAGCTGGCGTCATCCCGACGCCGACACCGACGCCTATTCGCAATTCGCGCGCTACCGTCACTACGCTCAGGAACTCGAGCGCGGCCTGTTCGACGCGTTGTTCTTCTTCGACACCCCCTTTGTCTCGACAGACCCCGTCGCCCTGGCCCACAGCCCCGGCGCGCCGCGGTGGGACCCCGTGGTGCTGCTCGCAGGTCTGGCCGGTGCCACCGAGCACATCGGTCTGGTCGCCTCCGTGAGCACGACATACAGCGAACCGTACAACGTGGCACGCGCGTTTGCATCGCTCGACCATCTGTCGGGCGGCCGCGCCGGGTGGAATCTGGTCACCTCGACGGGCGGCGGTCAGAACTTCAACCGCGACGACCACGTCGACCATGCGGTGCGCTACGAGCGTGCCAACGAGTTCTACGACGTCGTGACCGGCCTCTGGGACAGTCATGCCGACGACGCCTTCCCGCGCAACAAGGCCACAGGCCAGTGGGCCGACCCGTCGCGCATCCGCACGCTCGACCATCGGGGCAAGCACTTTCAGGTGCGCGGGCCACTAAATGCGCCACGCCCCGTTCAGGGCTGGCCGGTGATCGCGCAGGCCGGGTCGAGCGAAGCGGGACGCGAACTGGCCGCGCGCGCGGGCGAGTTACTCTACACGGCCGCGCAGGATATCGAGGAGGCCCGCGCCTTCTATACCGACGTGAAAACACGCGCGCTGAAGTATGGCCGCAAGCCGGAACACATCTTCATTCTGCCGGGGGTGTCGCCCATCGTCGGGCGCACGCAATCCGAAGCGGAGGACATTTACGACAGCCTGCTGTCGCATCGCGATCCCGCCGTGGTGCTCAATGCACTGACCAACTATGCGAGCCTGGGCATCGACCTGGCGAGCCTGCCCTTCGACGCGAAGGTCCCGCTGCCCGACCATGTCCCGGAGACGAACTCGCACAAGAGCCGTCAGAAGTTGCTGGTGGACTGGATTCGACGAGAAGAGCCGACCGTACGGCAGCTCTACACGCGATTTACCGGCGGGGGGCACCGCGTACTGGTCGGCACGCCGGCATCGATCGCCGACGACTTCCAGCACTGGTTCGAGACGGGCGCGGCAGACGGTTTCAGCATCATGTTTCCGAGCGCGCCCGTGGGTATCACGTCGTTCGTGGATCTCGTGGTGCCGGAATTGCAGCGGCGCGGCCTGTTCCGCACGCGGTACGAGGGTCGCACGTTCCGCGAGAATCTTGGCGTGCCGCCGGTGCCCAATCGCTACTTCGACGACCACCCGCCGCACGACATTGCATCGCCCGCGGGTGCAGCGCCAGGGACATCGGCCGATCAGCCTGCCGAGACCACTGCCGCAATCGCCTGACCCACTTCGGTCGTGTTCGCGCGCCCGCCCATGTCGCCGGTGCGCGGACCGTCCTTGATCACCTGCGTGATGGCCGCCAGGATCGCATCGTGGGCGTCACGCGTGCGCGAGTCGCCGCGACCGATGAAATCGAGCATCATTGCGGCGGTCCAGATCATGCCGATCGGGTTAGCGATGTTCTTGCCCGCGATGTCGGGCGCAGAGCCATGTACCGGTTCGAACAGCGACGGGAACTTGCCTTCCGGGTTCAGATTGCCCGACGGCGCAATGCCGATCGTGCCGGTACATGCCGGGCCCAGGTCGGACAGAATGTCGCCGAACAGATTCGATGCGACGACCACGTCGAAACGATTCGGATTCAGCACGAAACGCGCGCACAGAATGTCGATGTGCTGCTTGTCCCACGTAATGTCGGGATACTTCGCGGCCGTCTCGGCAGCGCGCTTGTCCCACCAGGGCATCGAGATCGAGATGCCATTGCTCTTGGTCGCGACCGTCACATGCTTGCGCTGACGTTGCTGCGCCAGATCGAACGCGAACTTCAGCACGCGCTCGGTGCCGTGGCGGGTGAATACCGACTCCTGCACCACGAACTCACGCTCCGTGCCTTCGAACATCACGCCGCCGACGGACGAATATTCGCCTTCGGTGTTCTCGCGCACGATCATGAAATCGATGTCGCCCGCCTTGCGGTTCGCCAGCGGTGAAGGCACGCCATCGAACAAACGCGCCGGGCGCAGATTGATGTACTGGTCGAACTCGCGACGGAATTTGAGCAGCGAGCCCCAGAGCGAGATGTGATCGGGCACCGTGTCGGGCCAGCCCACCGCACCGAAGAGAATGGCGTCCACACCCGCGAGCTGCTCCTTCCAGTCGTCCGGCATCATCTGACCGTGCGCGGCGTAGTAATCGCAACTTGCCCACTCGATGTGCTGATACTCGACGGGAATGCCGAAGCGCTTGCTGGCGGCGTCGAGCACGCGCAGGCCTTCGGGCATCACTTCCTTGCCGATGCCATCGCCCGGGATCACGGCGATCCGGAACGGACGCTGGGCGCGTTGGGACGATTCGGTCATGGTCTGTCTCCTGAACGTTTGACGAATGTGCGTTAGGTTATTCCATTCCAACGCGGATAAAATCCCCCAATCGGTTAATCCACTATCCACGAATCGTGAATAAACCCCTGCCTGTCAATCCGAATCTTGACGACCTGCGCGTGTTCTGCCAGGTCGCCCGCCGCGCCAGCTTCTCGGCGGCCGCCGAAGCGCTGGGCGTCTCACCGGCCTATGTCAGCAAACGTGTGGGCATGCTCGAAGCGGACCTCGGCACGCGGTTGCTGCACCGCTCGACACGGCGCGTGGCGATTACCGACACGGGCGAGCGGGTCTACGCATGGGCAGAAAAGATCCTCGACGATGTGAATCATCTGATGGAGGACGTATCGAGCACGCGGCAGGTCCCGCGCGGCACGCTGCGGGTGTCGAGCAGCTTCGGCTTCGGACGTCACGTGGTCGCACCGGCGATGTCCCGACTGCGCGCGCTGCACCCCCAGTTGAACGTGCGCCTCGATCTGTTCGACCGGATCGTGGACGTCGCGGCCGAAGGCTACGACCTCGACGTGCGTATCGGCGACGACATTGCGCCGCATCTGATCGCCCGCAAGCTCGCCGACAACCATCGCGTGTTATGCGCCTCGGCCGCGTATCTGGAGACGCACGGCACACCGCGTCAGCTGAGCGATCTGGCCGGACACGCCTGCATCGTCATCAAGGAGCGGGACCATCCGTTCGGCGTATGGCGGCTACAGCAGCGCGGCGAATCCGTCTCGCTCAAGGTCACGGGGCCGCTCTCGACGAATCACGGGGAAGTCGCGGTGCAATGGGCGCTCGACGCGCAGGGCATCGTGCTGCGCTCGATGTGGGACGTGGGGGCGCTCATTGCGCGCGGGGATCTGGTACAGGTGCTGCCGGAAGTCACGCAACCGGCCAATGTGTGGGCGGTGTATCCGTCGCGCGTGGCATCGTCAGCGAAGGTGCGCGCCTGCGTCGAATTCCTTGCCGGGGAATTTCAGACGCAGGCATGAGCGCCAGGAGGCACTAGGAAGCGCTAGAAAGCGCGCTTAATGAAGGGTAAATGTCGCCTGTTCGACGTGCTGCGAATCGAGGCCGATCTGGACGTTGAATTCGCCCGGCTCCGCCACGTATTGCAGCTTCGCGTTGTAGAACTTCAGCAGGCTGGCGTCGATGGCGAAGTGCACCGTGCGCGACTCGCCCGGCTTCAGACTCACCTTCTGGAAGCCCTTCAGTTCCTTTATCGGACGCACGATCGAAGCGGCCACGTCCTGCAAGTACAACTGCACGACGGTCTCCCCTTCACGCTTTCCGGTGTTACGCACAGTGACGCTCGCGTCGAGCTTGCCGCTGGCCGTCATCGTCTTCGACGAGAGCTTGACCGGGGACACCTCGAACGTGGTGTAGCTCAGGCCATAGCCGAATGCGTACAGCGGACCGGCGTCTTCCTCGAAGTATTGCGACGTATAGTTCGCAGGCTTGCCCGGCGTAAACGGTCGGCCGATGCGCAACTGGTTGTAGTACGTCGGAATCTGACCGATCGAGCGCGGAAACGAGATCGGCAGCTTGCCCGACGGGTTGTAGTCGCCGAACAGCACGTCGGCAATCGCATGACCGCCCTCGGTCCCGGCGTACCAGGTCTCGAGCATGGCGTCGGCGTTGACGTTAGCCCAGTTCAGGTCCAGCGGGCGACCGTTCATCAGCACGACCACGAGCGGCTTGCCCGTGGCCTTGAGCGCCTGTAACAGCGCAAGCTGGCTGCCCGGGAGCATCAGGCTCGTGCGGCTCGATGCCTCGTGCGACATGCCGCGCGATTCGCCCACGGCAACGATCAGCGTGTCGGCATTGCGCGCGACCTGCACGGCTTCGTCGATCATCTGCTGCGGCGTGCGCTTGTCCTGCACGACTTCCGGATTGTCCCAGTCGAGGAAGTTGAGATATTCGACCACCCGCGAGTCGTCGGTGATGTTCGCGCCGCGCGCATAGGCGACCTGAGCGTTCGTGCCAAGCACGTCGCGCACGCCCTGGAGCAGCGACACGGCCTGCGCGTGTTTGCCTGCGGCCGACCAACTGCCCATCATGTCGAGCTTCGAGTCCGCGAGCGGTCCGATCACAGCGACCCTGCCGGCCTTCTTGAGCGGCAGCGTGTCATGCCGGTTCTCCAGCAGCACGATCGACTTGCGCGCGACATCGCGCGCTGCGTCGCGGTGCAGGCGGCTTTCGGCATTCACGTCCTTCGGATCGTTCTCGGCGCGGCCGATACGGCGATACGGATCGGCAAAGAGGCCCATGTCGTATTTCGCCCCGAGCACTTCGCGCACGGCGTTGTCGATATAGCGAATCGGCACGTCGCCCGACTTCACCAGGTCCGGCAACTGCTTGAGGTACTGCTGATCGGCCATGCTCATGTCGACACCGGCTTCGATGGCGAGCCTGGCGGCCTCACGGCCGTCCTTCGCCACGCCGTGACGCATCAGTTCCTCGATCGCGCCATGATCGCTGACCGTCACGCCCTTGAAACCCCACTCACCACGCAGCAGGTCTTGCAACAGCCACTTGTTCGACGTGGCGGGCGTGCCGTTGACCGAATTCAGCGCAATCATCACGCCGCCCGCACCCGCGTCGATCCCGGCGCGATACGGCGGCAGATAGTCCTGATACATGCGCATCGGGCTCATGTCGACGACGTTGTAGTCCCGTCCGCCCTCGACCGCGCCGTACAACGCGAAGTGCTTCACGAACGCCATCAGGCTATCGGGGTTGGCGGGCGACGTGCCCTGAAAGCCCTGCACGCTCGCACGTGCGCTTTGCGAGACCAGATAGGGATCCTCGCCGAAGCCTTCCGAGGTACGGCCCCAGCGCGGGTCGCGCGAGATGTCCACCATGGGCGCGAAAGTGGCGTCGAGGCCGTCGGCACTCGCTTCGACGGCGGACACGCGCGCCGCCTGGCGAACGACCGACATATCCCAGCTCGACGCCAGGCCGAGGCTGATCGGAAACACGGTGCGGTGGCCGTGCACGATGTCGTAGGCGAAGAAGATCGGAATCTTCAGGCGGCTTTGTTTGACGGCGGCGTCCTGCAACGGGCGGTTCTCGCTCGGGGTCACCGAGTTGAACGTGCCGCCAACACGGCCCGCGGCGATTTCCTTGATGAGTTGCGGCTGCGGCATCTCCGCGCCGATGCTGATCAGGCGCAACTGGCCGATTTTCTCGTCAAGCGTCATGCGCGCGAGGAGATCATCGACAAACTTTTGTTTGGCGGACGCCGAAGGCATTGCAACGGATGCAACGGGAACGTCGCGCTTGTCGGCGTTGTCGGAGGCTTGAGCGGCGCTGGCAAAGGCCGGCGCCACCACGAGACCGGCTGCGAGAGCCAGTGCGCGGAGCATTTGCATGTGATGGCGATCCAATTGAGTGCGACGCACGGCACGCGCAGCAAGGTCGCGAGCCCGGGCGTCCGGGTCGTCGTATCGGCAGGCGTCACGAGCCGAGCCAGGGCAAACTCGCGACACGAAGTGCGATACTTTGCCACAATTGGCGTTCTTTGAAAGAATTCCGTGCCTCGATGCGGTAATGCGCTGCCCGAAGTCAGCGCCGAGGCGAACTGCCCTTTCACTTCAGGAGCGACTTTTGGTTTTGTTTTCTCAGACCCCGTTCTGGCGCCGATACGCGTCGCGGCTCGTCGTCGGCGCCGCCCTGGTGGGCGCCGCGCATGCCCATGCGTTTTCCCTCGACGACGTGACCGCCCGCGCCAAGGCGCTCTCCGACAAGCCCTATGCGGCCCCGGTAAGCAACCTTACGCCGGCCTTCGCGAAAATGCAGTTCGGCGACTACATCAAGATTCAGCCGCGCCGCGAAGCGTTCGAATGGAACGATCAGCCCACGGCGTTCAAGCTCGGCTTTTACCATCAGGGCATGCAGTTCAGCACGCCGGTGAAGATCAACGAAATCGTCGGCAGCGGCGCCAACGCGAAGATCGACGAGATCAAGTACGACAGCAACCGCTTCGACTTCGGTGACCTCAAGCTCGACCGCAGCGCGACTCACAATCTGGGATATGCAGGCTTTCGCGTGCTCTATCCCATCAACGAACCGGGCAAGCTCGACGAGATCATGAGCGTGCTGGGCGCGAGCTATTTCCGCGTCATCGGCAAGGGCCAGATTTACGGATTGTCGGCACGCGGCCTCGCCATCGACACCGGTCTGCCCATCGCCGAAGAATTCCCGGCGTTTCGCGAATTCTGGATCGAGCGTCCCAATGCGGGCGACAAGCACCTCGTTTTTTACGCGCTGCTCGATTCCAAGCGCGCCACCGGCGCTTACCGTTTCGACCTGACGCCGGGCGAGGATTCCGTGCTCAAGGTGCAGGCCCGCGTGTTCATGCGCGACAAGGTGACGAAGCTGGGCATCGCGCCGCTCACGAGCATGTTCCTGTTCGGGCCTAACCAGCAGCGCGACCCTTACAACTTCCGTCCGGCCCTGCATGACTCGAACGGGCTGGCGATTCACGCGGGCAACGGCGAATGGATCTGGCGCCCGCTGAACAATCCGCGCAACCTCGCCATCAGCCAGTTCCAGGTGACGAACCCGCGCGGCTTCGGTCTGCTCCAGCGCGGGCGCGATTTCTCGCAGTACGAAGACCTGAAAGATCGCTACGACCTGCGCCCGAGCGCCTGGGTCGAGCCGCAGGGCGACTGGGGCAAGGGTCACGTTGAACTCGTCGAAATTCCGTCGCCGGACGAAACCAACGACAACATCGGCGCGTTCTGGACTCCCGACCAGTTGCCGCCCAAGGGGCAACCGTTACAGGCCGACTACACCATTCGCTGGACGATGAACGAGCGCGGCATCATCGACCGCAATCTGGCGTGGGTGAAGCAGACGCTTCGCACGGCCGGCGAGATCACACAGGCCAACCTGATTCGTCACTTCGACGGCAGCACCGGCCTGATCGTGGACTTTGACGGCGGCCCGCTCGCCACGTTGCCCGCCGCGTCGGTCACGCCGCAGGTCAGCGTCAGCGATAACGCCACCATCATCGAGCAAACGCTGCAACCGAATCCGGCCACACGCGGCATGCGCCTGAACCTGCGGGTCATGGTCAAAGACCCGGCCAAGGTGGTCGAGCTGCGTGCAGCGCTCGTCTCGGGGGGCCGTGCGATCAGCGAGACATGGAGCTATCAGCTCCCGCCCTTTTCGGTCGCGAAGCAATAAGTTGCATTAAATCAGTTCGTGCGGCGGCTACTCGCCGCCGCACCTCCCCTCCCGCCAGCCTCCTCTCTGCCCCGCAATTAAACAGGCACTTACGAGGGGTGTTTTCTCATGTAAAACCCTAGCCATCGCAAATTTGCCTTGCAGTCGAACGCCATTTCGCGTTTACTGCATGCACAATATTGCATAAATAACCACCCGTCGTTCATAGAGGTGGTTGGCGAAGCCCGGCCTCGATGCCGCTTGCGTCGGTCATAAACAATCCCAAAGAACTCTCCGCGTTTCGACGGAGGGCGGATTCGTTATGGAGACACCGCATGCGACATATCGACGTACATCATCTCGCCGACGAAGCGCGCTTCAACGGCTATCACGGGCGCATTCTGCTCTGGTGCGCACTCATCATCATCTTCGACGGCTACGATCTCGCGGTCGCGGGCATTGCCCTGCCGTCGATCATGAAGGCCATGAATGTCGACGCGACCAGCGCCGGTTTCATGGTCAGCGCTGCCCTCTTCGGCATGATGTTCGGCGCGATCGTCATGGGCATGGTGGCCGACAGCCTCGGGCGTCGCAAGGCAATCGCCATTTGTGTGCTGATGTTCTCTCTGTTCACTGCGGCTGCCGGCCTCACGCACGAGCCCATCAGCTTTTCCGTGACCCGCTTTCTCGCGGGCGTGGGCATCGGCGGCGTGATGCCTATCGTCGTCGCACAGATGACCGAATATTCGCCGCGCCGCCTGCGTGGCACGCTCGTCACGCTGATGTTCTCCGGCTACTCGGTCGGCGGCATGCTTGCCGCATTGCTCGGCAAGGGGCTGATCGAGTCCTATGGCTGGCAGTCCGTATTTCTCGCCGCGAGCCTGCCCGCCCTGCTCGTGCCTTTCGCCATGAGAGCGCTGCCGGAATCGATGCCGTTTCTGATTCGCACAGGACGCCTCGACACGCTCCGACAAGTGCTCGGCCGTCTGTCGCCCACGTATGTTGCGCAGCCGTCCGATCAATTCGATCTGCCCAATACCGACCGCAAGCAGGCGGCGCCGCTCTCGCGTCTGTTTCAGGATGGCCGTGGCTTCAGCACGGTGATGCTTTGGGTCGCGTTCTTCATGTGCCTGTTCATGGTGTACGCGCTCAGTTCGTGGCTCGCGAAGCTCATGGCAAGCGCCGGATACAGCCTCGGTTCCGCGCTCACGTTCGTACTCGTGCTCAACTTCGGCGCGATGCTAGGCGCCATCGGCGGCGGCTGGCTCGCCGATCGCTTCAACATCAAGTACGTGCTCGTGGGGATGTACGCGCTTGCCGCCGTCTCGATCACGCTGCTGGGCGTGAAGGTGCCCACACCAGTGCTGTTCGTGCTCGTGGGCCTGGCGGGCGCCTCGACCATCGGCACGCAGATCGTGACGTACGCCTACGCGGGTCAGTTCTATCCGATGGCCGCGCGCGGCACGGGCATCGGATGGGCGTCCGGTGTGGGACGCAGCGGCGCCATTCTCGCGCCCATCGTGATTGGCGTGCTCGTGAGCATGTCGTTGCCGTTGCAGCAAAACTTTATGGCAATCGCGATTCCTGCCGTCATCGCCGTGATCGCCGTGTTGCTCATCGACCACAAGAAATCGGCATCGGTGCAGCAACAAGCGGCAGCCCAATCGAGAAACAATTCGGCAGGATTGGCGAACGGCGCGGGAGAACCTGCGTAATCTCGCGCGTCAAGCTGGGTTCGGGGACGAAACGATGCCATTCGCATGACGGCACAGCCGTTTGCCGTCATGCGAGAATTCGCGCCGCAGCGGTCACGGGAACGACTGCGGCTTTCGGTGAAGCGCGCGCCGGTGCAGGGGCACAGCAACAATTGCCCGACGCAAAGCGCGACACGCGAAACATCATTCAACCCGAGCGCCTCAGGCGCCGTTATCCAGATATCCGTCCCAACGGACACTCTGGGGAAGACCAACATGCCGCGTCTCACTTTGCTGAGTTCTTTGGTGCTGGCCGCCGCCGCTGTCGTTCACGTTCCGGCCTTTGCTGCTCCCTCCGACGACGCCAATGTCGTCCAGCTCTCCACCCGCCAGACCCTTACGGGCGACGCCGTCTTCAGCGGTCAGTCAGCCGCTGTCGCCACGCTTGGCGCCGACGCGCTGCGCGACGCGCACGGCAACTTCGGCGTGAACGCCGCCGCGGGCGCGCTCAACGCACAATCGAATCAGATCGTGCTCGCCAAGGCGGCTCACATTTTGGTCGATACGCAACAGACGATCCGCAACGCGGCCGCCGTCACGGGCGCCATTACGGGCGCGATGCATGCGTCGCTCGGCGATCGGGCGCTGATGGGGGCATCGGGCAACATCGGCGTGAACGTGGTGGCCGGTGCCGCCAATGCACAAGCCAACGCGCTCGCGATTCACTGACCGTCGGCAGGGAAACGTTTTTGCAGATTGCCGAGCCAACGCGCCACGACGCGTAACTCCGCTTCGGAAAAGTCGTCGTGCAGCAGGTCGTTGAGCTCGGCAAGCACCTCGCGCGCACGCGCGATGGCCTTGTGACCGGCAGCGCTCACGCGCAAACGCGTGGCGCGACCGTCGGTGGCGTCGGCACGCCGGGTGAGCAACCCAGCGCTCACCATGCGATTGGCAAGTCCCGTCATCGACGACGGCGACAGTTGCAGCGCCGCTCCCACTTCGCCCACGAGGGCGTCGTCGTGATGCAGCAGATAGAAAAGGACACCCGCTTGCGCGGCGCTCACACCGGCGCTGTCGACCGAGCGCGCGTCGATCCACTGCTGCACGCGCCGTTGGCCGACGTTGAGCAGGAATAGCAAGCGACGGTCGGTGGCTTGCGCTGCGTCCGTGTTACCCGGTGTCGTTCCGGGCGTTTTCTTTGAGGCCTTCGCAGCAAGGGACGCTTGGCGTTTCGGCATGCCGTGATCAGTCTGAAGGATGGGATGTGGATGGCGCGGCGTGCGCTGCGGCGGTGTACGTCGACACGCTCGCCGTGCGTTCCCCGCTCGCGGGATTGCCCGCGCCCGTCGACAACAGCCAGTCGACGGTCTCCGGCCAGAGAAACGCGCCGGAGCGTTGGCGAAAGTATCCCATATGCCCGATCGCGCCGGTGTCCGAACGACTCGCCGGAATTTCACGTCGTGTCACGGGGGCGTGACGAAACCGGGATACGAGCATGTCGATGCCCAGACGCGTGGCCCACAGGTCGTCGTCAAATCCCAGAGAAAGAACGGGAGTACGAACCCGGGCGAAGCGTGCCCCGGCATCGAGCGTCGGATCATCGAAGAAATAGTTTGGCAAACGCGTCCAGTCGCTCCATTCGAGCAGCACATCCCTCGGAAGGTCCTCGCCGATGCCCAGACGACTGCCCGGCATGTATCCCGTCACGCGTGCCAGCGGCGGCGCGATCCAGTGCATGAGCAAGGTGATTCTGGCGCGTTCGCGACGGTTCGTGACGACGCGCATGGCCCCCGCATGGGAAGCGACCTGAACGGCGGCATGCAGCAGGTTCGAACTCTCGCACAACCCGATGGCATGTCCGCCAAAACTATGGCCGACGGCGTACAAGGGCAACGTGGGGTAATGCGTCGATGCCCAGCGGGTAACGCCCTCCACATCCAGATCGGCCCAGTCGCGCATTGTTGCCCTGAAGCCTCGCAACGATCCGCGGCGCGACCCGTCGACCCCACGATAACTGTATGTGACGGCGATCAGCCCACGCTGCGCAATGTATTGCGCGAACGCAAAATACAGCCGCTCCGGCACCGCCGTTGCCGGATGCACCAGCACGATGCCCTTCGCCGGCAAATCGGCGGGATACCACACGTGGGCGCCGAGCGGATAACCGTCCACGGCGGGAATTTCGACGGAAAGCGACGACATGGCATGACTCCCCGGCGCTCGCCAGCCCGAGGGGTACGGCGCCATTCAATTCAACGCATCGACCCATCGATGTCGACTATCCGACTCGATGGGATATTTAGTTCGTATGCGAAGTATATTGAGAATTTTATTTCGTACACGAACTAAATTAGAGAGAGTTTACGAGCGGAAGACGATGAGTGCGTTGCCGTGACGAAACGTTAGCGCGTCACGACCGGCGGAGGGCCGCAGTCCGATCTTCCGGATACGCGGAACGACACAGGTCCAGTACTTCCGCACGAAACCAGCGCTGCGCGGGATCGTGGTCGAGGCGCGGATGCCAGATCGCCGAGATCGTGAACTCGGGCACTGCGACTGGCAGTTCGAACCACTGCACGCCATGCGCGCCCAAAGGGTCCGGCACGAACACATTGCCAAGGCAGGAGCGCGGGATGACGGCCAACAATTCGGAATGGCGTACCAGTTGGACCGCGCTCGAATAGGACGGCACGACGATGGGAAGCTTGCGCTCGACGCCTGAAGCAGCCAGCGACACATCGACCGGATTTTCGGCGTCCCCCGAACGGGAGACCATGATGTGATCGTATGCCGCCCAATGCTCGACGCTCAGACGGCGCTTGCGCAACACGGGATGTCCCTTGGCACACACGCCGACATAGCGGTCACGAAACAGCACACGGGTGCGCACCTCCGGGGCCGACGCCTTGACGACACCGATCTCCAGATCGATCGTTCCGTCCCTGAGCGGTTGCGTGCTCCAGTCCGCCTTCGGAATGAAACGCAACTGAACGCTGGGGGCCGAGCGACGGATTCGCGACAGCAAGGCCGCACCGAGCACGTCGAGAAAGCCCTCGCCTGCGCGTAACGTGAAGCGTTGTTCGAGCGTGGCGGCATCGAATCGATATTCGGCTCGCCCCAGCGCCGCCGTGACGTCGCGGGTCAGTGCCGGAACACGCTCGCTCAGTGCTTGTGCGTAAGGCGTGAGCACCAGGGAGCGCCCCGCTTGCAGGAGCAACCGATCTCCGGTCGCCACACGCAGCCGGGCGAGCGTCCGGCTCATGGCCGAGACGCTGACGTTCAGACGTTGCGCCGCGCCGGTCACGCTACGTTCGCTTAGCAGGGCGTCCAGCGCCGTCAGAAGATTGAGGTCGATGCGCGACATGTGCGCAGCATAAACGAAATATGCCACCCATGGCGTCCGGTGCAACTGAGGATTGCATCCAAGGCGTCTGGTGCAAATGCATGGCCAGTTCGACAATTCAAGGACTGAATCGGCAAAACGGAAACCCTCATGGCTCACTTACCCACCGTCCTTCTCATTGGCGCGTCGCGCGGTCTCGGTTACGCAATGGCAGCGGAATTCATCGAACGGGGCTGGAACGTCGTAGGCACCGTGCGTGCCGCGAGCGGCAGGACGCTACTGCACGCATTGGCCGACGCACATCCCGACCGTGTCGAGATCGAAATCCTCGACATTACCCAGACCGATCAACTCGCGGCGCTGCATGCCCGCCTCGGGCACCGACGCTTCGACATGCTGTTCGTCAATGCCGGCACAACGAATCCCGATCCGACACAGACCATCGGCGAGGTGCCGACGCAGGATTTCGTCAATCTCATGATCACGAACGCCCTGAGTCCGATGCGGGTTGTCGAGCGATTTTGCGAGCTGGTGTCCGAGACGGGCCTGATCGGCGTCATGTCGTCGGGACAGGGCAGCGTCGCCGACAACGAGTCCGGCCAGCGCGAGGTGTATCGCGGCAGCAAAGCCGCACTCAACCAGTTCATGCGCAGCTTCGCTGCGCGTCAGGCACAGACATCGCGCGCGATGGCGCTGATCGCGCCAGGCTGGGTGCGCACCGATCTGGGCGGCCCGGAGGGAAGGCTCTCGGTCGAGGAAAGCGTGCCCGGTGTCGTGAGCGTGCTGCTTGGCAAAATGGCGCGACCGGGACTCGAATATCTCGACTATCGCGGCAGAACGGTCCGATGGTGAGCGTCGAGCGTCGCGCGTCGAGCGGACCGAACGCTACCCTCGCACCACACTGCGAAACGCGGCCGAGAGTGCGGCCAGCGCATCGTACGCGCGGCCGTCTCTGACGCGCGTATGCAGCAGGACTGGCAAGCGCGGTATCTCGGGCAGCCCGAGCCTGGCGCCGACATCCACGGCGCCGAACGGCAGCATTCGCGGCGCCAGTGCCGCAACGCCGAGACCGGCCATCACGGCAGCGGCCACCGACGGCACACCGCCGCCGACGAAGACCTCCCGCCACGGTACCGCCGCCGCGTCCAGCAGTCGGCCTGCAAGCACACGAACCCCGCACGGCTCCGCAAGCGTGGCGACCGGTAGCGGTTCGTCCGCACGATGTTGCCAATGCGGCGCAGCGAACCACCCGAGGGTCTCTTCGGCGAGCAGTTCGCCATCGCCGCGTCCGGCATGCAGGCGAACGATCACGGCATCCAGCTCGCGCCGGTCGAAGCTTTGCAGCAGATCCCCCGACGACGCAATCCGCACTTCGATCAGCAACTCCGGATCTTGCGCGTTCATTCTCGCGATCAGCGCGGGAAGCTCAGGCCCGGCAACGTGATCGCTAACCCCGAGACTCAGCCGCTGCCGCGCGCCGACGAACGCGCCAAGCGCCCGGTCGTGCGCATCGAGCAGTTCGCGCGCACGCTCAAGGAACGTCACGCCGTTGGCGGAAAGCTCCACATATCGGGGCGTTCGCTCGACGAGCCGCAGTCCCAGCCGGTCTTCGAGCCGTTTCAACTTCAGGCTGATGGCCGCCTGCGTCGTCTGCATGGCTTCAGCGGCGCGCGTGAAGCTACCAAGCTCGGCAACGCTGACAAACGCCTTAACGGCGTCGAGGTCGAGAGGGCGCACTGTCATTTCGAATTCTTATCTTTGAAATAAACGTCAATAAGAAAATAGAATAGTTAAGATGAAACGAGTCCACAAGAGGGAGATCCCACCATGCCACTCGTTCACATCGCATTGCGCGCAGGAAAGCCCGAGGTCTATCGTCAGGCCATCTTCGACGGCGTCTACGACGCCATGCGCGAGACGTTCAACGTGCCGGAAGACGACCAGTTCATGGCGATGACCGAGCATGACGCGGCGAATTTCCGCTACGGCGCGTCGTATCTCGACGTGAGTCGAAGCGATGATCTGGTGTTCATTCAAATCACGGCCAACAACACGCGTACGGTCGATCAAAAGAAAGCGCTGTTCCGACGCATTGCGCAGTTGCTCAGCGAACGCCCCGGCCTGCGCAAGGAAGACGTGTTCGTGAGTCTCGTGGAGGTGGAGAAAGAAAACTGGTCGCTGGGTAACGGGATTGCGCAATACGCCTGATGCACCGCACGTGGCGCCGCTTCAGGCATCGCATCAGGCATCTCATGAGGCATCCCACTACTGCGCCATGCCTTGCGTCGTCTTGACCGACTCTGTCCGGAAGGAAGTCCCGCCGCCCACGGCATCCGGCGTGAAGATCATGTCGACGTCGACCATCTTGCCGCAAACGCGAAACGTCCAGGTTTCTTTCCAGACGCCCCTGAAGGTCGTGCCGCCCTCGACGACGTCGTGCGGCGGCTGCTTCGCGCGCATGTCGAACGCTTCCACTTTCCGACACCCCGACTGCCCGGATTTGGCGATCGCCGTGCTCACGGCGACCATCATCGCGTCCTGAACCAGCACGGGGCCGCCGCGCGTGTTGCCCGGATAGAACGGTGTCGGCTTCGGATTGCCGCCCTCGGCGTCAGCGACGAAGACCGCGTTGTAGATCTTCGCGTCGCCGCAGCGTTCCAGTTGGTAGCGCGTGAGCCAGGCGCCCGACTTCGGGTTGCCTCCGCCGTCGGGAATCGTCATCGGTTTGAGCACTACCGCGCCAAGCGGACGGACCTGATACTTCGACTTGCAGTCCGTTTGCAGATTGAATCGCTTGTCTTCCTCGACACCGAGCTGGTACATCACGAGCATGGCCCTCTCGGAAAAGACGTACTGCATCGCGGGCTGACTTCTGACCAGTTCTTCGGTCGAGCCGACCGTCGTATCGGCGTGGGCCGATGGGACGACGCCGATAACACCGATAACGCCGATAAGGCCCGCAATGCACGACGTGGCAGCGGCTGACATGATTCGAATCATTTTCTGCATCGCTGACTCCCCCTTCCCGTGTGTGTTTTACTTCACGCCCTCCAGACAGCTCGGCGAGAGCGATGTCTTCACTCGCTGCGCAAACGTCGACCATTTGCAAGACTTCGCGTCCGGCCCTTCGGTGCAGTCGGCCATGGCCAGCGTTTCCCGTTTGGCAGGCTCGTCGAGCGAGAGCGCCGTGAGATGGCGCAACTGGTGCATCGACTGATACACGAACTCGACGCGAACGTACGGCTCACCGGCCGGATTGCGCCAGAGCGAGAAGACGAGCGCGCCGTCCGGTGGCGTGTTGTCCGGCTGATCGCTCAGGCGCCAGTCGAGCTTGAGCATGCCCGCGAGATTGGCGATGTTCGTGTCGTGGCCGGTGAGCACGTAAACGCGATTTCCCACGGGCACCACCGGGCCGCGCACCGATGCAGGCGGCGGCGCGCCCGTCGTCCCGGCGCGCGAGAGCGCATCGAGTACCGTCGCGAGCAGGGGCGTGCCGTTGGTCGTCGCGAGATAGGGAGTCTTGTTGAGCAGGTCACGCTGCGCGTTGTGCGCGTCGAGCAGCAACGCCCAATCCTTTTCGTCACGGATGCGTCCCCACGCGACCTGACTATCGGGCAAGCCTTCCCCGTACTGCAGCAGAAAAACTTCCGATGCCTTGGCCGCGCTGCCCAACGCGCCACGCAAGGTCACGCCGCTGCCATCGCCTTCCACGCGCAGACGCGTCGGCTCGTCCTCCAGCTTGCAGCCGCCGGGGGCGCCGCAGGCAGGGCTGTGCGCATAGTCGAGCACCTCGCCCACGCGGGCGATCGATGCGGAATAGCGCTTGTTCAGCCCGGCGACGCCGTCCGGCGCGAGACGCGCCTCGATGGCGCCACGCGCGGCTCCCGGGTCGAGCGGACAGTCGCCGGCAGCGACCGGCTGGAAGACGGCGTCGTAGGTCGTGAGATCGGCCTGATGCGACGTGCGCATCTCGCAGTCCGGTGCAATGCCTTGCAGCAGGGCGTTGCCCGACTCGCGCGTACGTTGATCGATGTCCGCCCAGCCATACACGGTGCCGGGCGACGGGCATGCATTGTCAGGCAATACGCGGCGTGCGCGCAGCCAGTCCCCGTAATAACGCCCCATGCGCTCCGCAAGCGAGCCGCCGCGTGCGGTCAGATAACCGGCGGGCACGGGCCAGCCGGGCCACGCGTCAGGGCTCAGTTTGTCCAGCGGGGGATGGGCGTGCGTGGGAGAGCGCACACCATGTCTGCTGACGATCACGGTCGCGACGAGCGTCCAGTCTGCGGGCATCCCGTCGATGCGGGCCGCCGATTCCGGTGGCTTTGCGGGGCCGGGTTGCGGCGCGCCGGGTGTCGTGCAACCGCTTAGCACGACCATGGCGACGATGGCAGCCATAGCGGCCACCGCTGTCATCGTCGCGAAGGACGCCCGCCGCCCTCGCCCCCCATGGCGCCCACCCTCGGCGTCACGTTGACGATTAGTTAGAACTTCGAGAGATCGAACGGGATCACGAGTCATCACGCGGGGCATGGCGGCAGTCATGGCAGCAGGTCGGGGTGACGGGGACAGCGTTGACGCTCATCTTACCGTGCGTATCCGGCATCACCTAAGCCCGATGGCGAGCGTGGCGGAAATACGTCGCTTCAGCCGCGGCGCCGGCCTGCGGGTCCGGCCGCGTCCGCTTGCGCCCAAGTCCGCCCGAGCCCCCCCCCCCGGGGCCGCTAATCCCCTCGCCCCACCGCGCCGAACCGCCACGACAGGCGACGCGCGGCGGCGCGCAAGGCTTGCGACGGCCCGGCGTCGAACGACGTCTCGAAGCTGCCCGTCGAGCCCATCAGTGCAAGCACCAACGTCACCTCGCCCGTATGGTCGAACACCGGTACGGAGATCGTGTCGATGCCGGGCACCGGATTGCTCAGCGCCGTATCGAAGCGCCGCTCACGAACGGCGGCCAGACGCGTGGCGTAATCGCTCGGCGGTTTCGCCGCGCGCCCCTCCACGCCCAGGCCCGCCATGCGCACCGGCTCTTGCGCGAGCAGACCGTCGAGCACGGCTTCGGGCAGGAATGCCGCAAACGTGCGTCCGATCGCGGTATTCACCAACGAAAGCACCGTGCCGATGCGCAGGCTCACGTGCTGCGGACGCATGGCTTCCTCCAGGCGCACGACCGTCGGCCCCACGGGACCGAGCACGGCCATGGCTGCCGAGAGTCCCGTCGCATGCGCCAGCGCGAGAATTTCCGGCTCGGCTTCGCCGGTCGGCGAGAGTCGCTGCAACGCCATTAGCCCCAGTTCGAGACTCAGGCCGCCCGCTTCGAAGTTGCCGTTCGCGTCGCGCGAGAGCAATCCAGCACGCTGCAAACTGACCAGATGCGGGTGAGCTTTTGCCGGCGCCATGCCAGCCTCGCGCGCCAGGGCGTTCAACGGCAACGGACGACCGGCCGCCACCAGCGCTTCGAGCAGAACACCTGTGCTCTCGAGCGCCTGAATGCCGCGCTGCGGCTTCGCGGTGGTGTCTGCGCCACTGCCGACGCCCGCACCGTCCATGCCGTGCCCGCCAACCACCCCTTCCTCGCCTGGGTTTCGCTTTGCCCTCATACCGGTGACTCCCTGTCGTGCGCCGATGCATCGATCTGCGCCGCAATATCGCGCGCGGTGGCGCGCAAGGCGTTTGCCGCCGCGCCCTCCCACGCCACGTCGAGCGCCGCCGTCGGGCCGATGGCCGTGAGGGCCAGACGCAGCCGCCCGCCGGCGTCCAGTACCGGGGCACACAGACTGCTGACCGACGGACTCGGCGTGTTCACGCTGCGCGACATCCCGTGCTCGCGGGTTTCGTCGAGCAACGCCTCGAAGTGCTTTCGCTCGGCGGCCACGCCGGGCATCTGTTCCTGCCACGCCGCCGGCCAGAGATCGGCGGGCGTGAACGCGCAAAACGCGCGCCCGGTCGACGTGGTCGTGAGCGACATCACGGAGCCCACGTGCAGGTTCACATGCAACGGGAATGCGGCACGCTCGAAATGCACGACGACGGGTCCCTGCGGCGCATGCGTGGAGATCGCCACGCAAAAGCCGGTCTCGCGGGCGAACGTCACGACACGGGGCACCGCCGCGCGATACGCCGGATCGTTCTCGAGATGCAACAGGGCAAGACGCAGCGTCATGGGCCCGGGCGCGTAGTCGCCCGACATCGGATCGCGTTTGAGCAACCCGAGTCGCGTAAGAGATACGAGATACGGATGCGCCTGCGCCGGCGGCAGCCCCGCGAGCGTCGCGAGATCACCCGGCCCCAGCGGTCGGCGCGCCTGCGCCACGGCCTGAAGCACGCGCGCCGCGACATCCACGCTTTGCACACCGCGCGAGGCGCGGCCGGGTTTACCTCGCTCACCGCTCACATCGGCCGTGCCGTCCATCGGAATTCGGTTCATGCAGTCTTGGGAGACGGGCTCCCTCGGAAAAATGGCCTAGATTTTAAACAAGTCATCGCGCGAATTTCGGATTCCCGCGCCCATTTATCAGGGTTAACCCGCGTCGAAAACTCGCCTCGATAGCGCTCGCCGCAACATTAGCAAATAACAATCAGATTTGTCATTGACAAATATTCTGAGCGTTTCGTAAGATGCCCTCATCGAGCAGCACCCTCCCCGCAGACGAGATAAGAGAGAGACAAGCATGGCCAAAGCATTCGCCTCGCAAGCCGACCTGGAAGCCAAGAAGGTCACGTTCACCCAACTGTCGGAAAACGCCTGGGCCTATACGGCCGAGGGCGACCCGAACTCCGGCGTCATCATCGGCGACGATGGCGTGATGATCGTCGACACCACGGCCACGCCCGCCATGGCGCAGGACCTGATCGCCAAGATCCGCACGATCACCGACAAGCCGATCAAGTATGTCGTGCTCTCGCACTATCACGCCGTGCGCGTGCTCGGTGCCTCGGCTTACTTTGCCGAAGGCGCACAGCAGGTCATTGCCAGCCGCGGCACGTACGAGATGATCGTCGAGCGCGGCGAAGCCGACATGAAGTCCGAAATCGAGCGCTTCCCGCGTCTGTTCGCGGGCGTTGAGACGGTGCCGGGCCTCACGTGGCCGACGCTCGTCTTCGAGAAGGAAATGACGCTGTTCCTCGGCAAGCTCGAAGTGAAGATTGCGCATCTGGGTTCGGGCCACACGAAGGGCGACACGGTGGTGTGGCTGCCGTCGCAAAAGGTGCTCTTCTCCGGCGATCTGGTCGAGTACGACGCGGCCTGCTACACGGGCGACGCACAACTCGCCGAGTGGCCCGCCACGCTCGACGCCCTCGCCGCGCTCGGTGCGGAGAAGCTCGTTCCGGGTCGCGGCCCGGCGCTGACCACGCCGGATGACGTCGCCAAGGGCCTCGCGTACACCAAGGATTTCGTAACGACGCTGTTCGAAGCCGGCAAGCAAGCCGTCGAACAGAAGCTCGATCTGAAGGGCGCCATGGCGCTCACGCGCAGCAAAATGGATCCGAAGTTCGGCCACGTCTTCATCTACGAACACTGCCTGCCGTTCGACGTGACACGCGCCTTCGACGAAGCCGCCGGCATCACGCACCCGCGTATCTGGACGGCACAGCGCGACAAGGAAATGTGGGCTGCGCTCCAGGACTGACCTCCAGCACCAGGAAGGGCGCAAGTTAGCAAGACCGTCGGCGCGACCGGAGCACAACGGCTCATCGCGTCGGCAACGCCAAGCAATACCGGGCAATACAGGGCAGCACCAAGCAAAACCAGAAGTAGAAAAACGTCACCCGCCGCAGCGCATGCGTCGGCGCGGTGTCGACGATGGAGACTTTGCATGAGCAGCATCGATTACCAGCGCCTGACGTTCGATTACCAGCCGTGTGCCGAACAGTCCGGCGACGCGGGCAGCGCAACGCCCGCAACCGCACCCGCAACGCATCCGGTCATCGTGGTCGGCGCCGGCCCGATCGGGCTGGCCACCGCGATCGACCTCGCGCAGCAAGGCGTGCGCGTCGTCGTGCTCGACGACGACTGCACGCTCTCGAGCGGTTCGCGCGCCATCTGTTTCGCCAAGCGCACGCTCGATATCTTCGACCGTCTGGGCTGCGGCGAGCGCATGGTGGAAAAAGGCGTGCGCTGGAACGTGGGTCGGGTATTCCTGCGCGATCAGGAAGTCTACAACTTCGACCTGCTGCCCGAAGCCGGGCACCATCGTCCGGCCTTCATCAACCTTCAGCAGTATTACGTCGAAGGCTATTTGTTCGAGCGTGCCCGCGAGCTGCCGAACATCGAGATTCGCTGGAAAAACAAGGTCGTCGGACTCACGCAACAGGGCACCCCCGGCTCGGCGGATGCGAGCGTCACGCTCACGGTCGAAACTCCGGACGGCGAATACCGCACGAGCGCTCGCTACGTCGTGGCCGCCGACGGCTCGCGCAGCCCGGTGCGCAAGCTCATCGGCGTCGACAGTCATGGCCGCACCTTCAAGGATCGGTTCCTAATTGCCGACGTGAAGATGACCGCGGACTTCCCGGCCGAGCGCTGGTTCTGGTTCGATCCGCCGTTCCATCCGAATCAGTCGGTGCTGCTCCATCGCCAGCCCGATGATGTCTGGCGCATCGATTTCCAGTTGGGATGGGACGCAGATCCCGTGGCCGAAAAAGCGCCCGAACGCGTCATCCCACGCGTGCAGGCGTTGCTCGGGCCCGACGCCAAGTTCACGCTGGAATGGGTCAGCGTCTACACGTTCTCGTGCCTGCGCATGGACGACTTCCGTCACGGCCATGTGCTGTTCGCCGGGGACGCCGCGCACGGGGTGTCGCCGTTCGGCGCACGCGGCGCGAACAGCGGCGTGCAGGATGCGGAAAACCTCGCGTGGAAACTCGCGTTGGTGTTGGCGGGTCAGGCCCCCGACGCACTGCTCGACACGTACGCCCGCGAACGCGAATACGCGGCCGACGAGAATATCCGCAACTCCACGCGATCCACCGATTTCATCACGCCGAAGAGCCCAGTCTCACGCGTGTTCCGCGACGCCGTGCTCACGCTCGCCCGCGATCATGCGTTTGCGCGTCAGCTGGTCAACAGCGGGCGTCTGTCCGTGCCCGCCGTTTTGCACGAATCGACGTTGAACACGGCCGATACCGACACCTTCGAGGGACGCATGACGCCCGGTGCCGCCTGTGTCGACGCCCCGCTCTCGCGTCACGCGCAGGCGGGTTGGCTGCTGCCGCGTCTGGGGGGACGCTTCGTCGCACTAGTGTTCGGCGCGCCGTCGTCGCTCGACGCCGCGACACTGGCTTCGCTCGAAGCAATGGCGAACGACGCCGTGCCCGTCATGCCGGTGTTCGTCTCACCGGACGCCGAAGCTGCACTCGACGCCCATGACACGCATAGCGTCTGGCACGACGCCGAGGGTCTGGCCGCACAGCGTTATGACGCCTCGCCCGGCACGGTATATCTGATTCGCCCGGATCAGCACGTCTGCGCTCGCTGGCGTGCCATCGACGTCAAGGCCATTGCCGCCGCACGCGAACGCGCGTTGGGCCGCACGGCGCCCGAAGTCGCGCCACTGCAATGCGCGGCCTGACGAGGCACGATGGACCAAGCGCGATAGACCAGGCACGACGCACCGGCATCGCGCCTCACCAGAACGGATTACGCAGCAAGGAGACACTGCATGGCACTCGATACACAGCCGCGTCTGACGCGCCCCGACGACTTCTACGAAGCGCTGATCGACATGCACCGCGATCTCGACGAAGCGCAGAGTCAGGCCGCCAACGCGCAACTGATTCTGCTGCTCGCGAATCAGGTCGGCGATCACGACACGCTGCTCTCGGCGATTCGTCTCGCGCGCGCGGGCGCACTGGGCAACGCGGCGGCACACTGATCGTTTGCGTGGTCGGCATTGCTGTCGCCGTTGCCATCGACGCCGCCATCGCCCCCACCCACGTAAAAAGGGGCGCTCGAAACCCGAGCGCCCCTGCGTCGTCTGCGGCAATCTACGCGACGTCGTGCCAACGGCGCGACGTCATCGACGTCATCGACGCCTCACACCACCACCATCTGTGAAATCTTCTGCGCCGCCTGTTGGAGCGGTGCGAGAAATTTCGCCTCCATTTCGGCCGCCGACGTTCGGTTCGCCTGTCCGCTGACATTCATTGCGGCAATTACCTGGCCGGCGCGATTGCGTATCGGCGCGGCAATCGAAATCAGCCCCTCTTCCAGCTCCTGATCGACGAGCGCCCACCCTTTGGCGCGCACGTCGAGAATGCGCGCGCGTAGCGTGTCGAGGTCGGTGATCGTGCGCCCCGTGTGTGCGCGCAGATCCGCACGGCGCAATACGGCGTCGAGGTCGGCATCGGGCAGCGCCGAGAGCATCACGCGTCCCATCGACGTGCACCATGCCGGCAGGCGACTGCCGATCGACAGATTGATCGACATGACCTTGCGCACAGGCACGCGCAACACGTACACGATGTCGTCGCCATCGAGCACCGACGCCGAACTGCTTTCCTGCACCTGCTGCACCAGGGCCTCCATGAACGGCTCGGCCAGATTCCAGAGCGGCATGGACGTCAGATACGAGAAGCCGAGATCGAGAATGCGCGGCGTGAGGCGGAATAGCCGGCCCTCGCTGCGCACGTAACCCAACGCTTCGAGCGTGAGCAGAATGCGACGTGCGCCGGCACGTGTCAGCCCGGACGCCTGCGCCACTTCCGAGAGCGTTTGCGCCGGGCGCGCGGCATTGAACGCCTTGACCACGGCCAGCCCACGCGCAAACGACTGCACGTAGGAGTCGCCGGGCTTCTTGTCGGTCGGTTCGGTCGCGTCGTTCGTCACTGGGGTCATGTATCGATGAGTTGGCAATCGGGCGTGAGCCGCAAGCGTACTGGATTTGCGGCCCCTGTTCTACCACGTGGCTACTGTGTGACTTCCGCGTGAGACGCCCGATCCCACAGATACATTCTCGGCAAATCTTCGGGACGCCCCTCGCTTGACGGCCGACGAGGTAACGCTTACGCTGTTCTTATAGCGAATATTTGTTCGCTATAAGAACATTGTGAACCAGACGATGCCGCCTGACAAGACGCCATCGCCGGGAGACAGCCCAGAAGGGCACGGGCACACCGCCCGACGGCCCGAGGATTTGATGGAAATGCCCAGGAGGCACGTGTGATCAACAAGATTTACGACTCGCTCGCCAGCGCGGTCGCGGACGTTCACGACGGCGCGACGATCATGATTGGCGGCTTTGGCAACGCCGGCATGCCCTCGGCGCTCATCGATGCCCTGATCGAACAGGGCGCGCGCGATCTGACCATCGTCAACAACAACGCCGGCAACGGCGAGACGGGTCTCGCGGCGCTGCTCAAGGCCGGACGCGTGCGCAAGATCATCTGCTCGTTCCCGCGTCAGACCGACTCGCAGGTGTTCGACGGCCTGTATCGTGCGGGCAAGATCGAACTGGAACTGGTGCCGCAGGGCAACCTTGCCGAGCGCATTCGCGCGGCGGGCGCCGGTATCGGCGGCTTCTTCACGCCGACCGGCTTCGGCACGCTGCTTGCCGAAGGCAAGGAAACGCGCGTGATCGACGGCAAGTCGTACGTGCTGGAGTCCCCCATCCACGCCGACTTCGCGCTCATCAAGGCGCTCAAGGGCGATCGCTGGGGCAACCTCGTGTACCGCAAGACCGCCCGCAACTTCGGCCCGATCATGGCTACGGCGGCGAAGTGCGCGATCGTTCAGGTGGACGAAGTCGTCGAACTCGGCGACCTCGATCCGGAAGCCGTGGTCACGCCCGGCATCTTCGTCCAACGTGTCGTCGCGGTGCCCGCCGCCCCGCGCGCCTGACCCCCATCTGACCGGAGCAAGACATGAACCGACTGACCCGCGACCAGATGGCCGCCCGCGTCGCCCAGGACATTCCTGACGGCGCCTATGTGAACCTTGGCATCGGCCTGCCGACCGCTGTCGCCAATCACCTGCCCGCCGAGAAGGAGATCATTCTCCAGAGCGAGAACGGTGTCATCGGCATGGGCCCTGCGCCCGCCAAGGGCGAAGAGGACGACGATCTCATCAACGCCGGCAAACAGCCCGTCACGCTCAAGCCGGGCGGCGCGTTCTTCCATCACGCCGACTCGTTCGCGATGATGCGCGGCGGCCACCTCGACTTCTGCGTACTGGGCGCCTTCCAGGTCTCGAAGACCGGCGACCTCGCCAACTGGCACACGGGCGCCCCCGATGCGATCCCGGCCGTGGGCGGCGCGATGGACCTCGCAAGCGGCGCGAAGCAGGTGTTCGTGATGATGGAGCACCAGACCAAACAGGGCGAGAGCAAGATCGTCGATCAGTGCACGTATCCGCTCACCGGTGTGGGCTGCGTTACGCGCATTTACACGGATCTCGCCGTGATCGATGTGACGCCCGAAGGGTTGCGCGTGATCGACATGGTCGAGGGCCTGTCGTTCGACGAACTACAACGCCTGACCGGTGTGACGCTGCTGCCTTCACCGGCCGTTGCCTGACACCACGCTGAACACCTTCGCCGGGACATGCCAGATGTCACCGGCGATTTTTTTGATTTGGTGATGTTGAATTCGACGAGGTACCCAAATGAGTGAAGTCTTTATCTGCGACGCGATCCGCACCCCCATCGGTCGCTACGGCGGCGCACTGTCGTCGGTGCGTGCCGACGATCTCGGCGCCATCCCCCTCAAGGCGCTCATGGCGCGCAACGCCAATGTCGACTGGACGCAAGTCGCCGATGTCATCTACGGCTGCGCCAATCAGGCGGGCGAAGACAACCGCAACGTGGCGCGCATGTCGTCGCTGCTCGCCGGTCTGCCGCAAGATGTGCCGGGCGCGACGATCAACCGTCTGTGCGGCTCGGGCATGGACGCCATCGGCACTGCGGCACGTGCCATCAAGGCAGGCGAAGCCGGTCTGATGATTGCGGGCGGCGTGGAGAGCATGAGCCGTGCCCCATTTGTGATGGGCAAGGCGGCGAGCGCATTTTCGCGCCAGGCGGAGATTTACGACACGACCATCGGCTGGCGTTTCGTCAATGCGCTGATGAAGGCGCAGTACGGTGTGGATTCGATGCCCGAGACGGGCGAGAACGTGGCGACGGACTTCGGCATCAGCCGCGAAGATCAGGATCGCTTCGCAGTGCGCTCGCAGGAAAAGGCGGCGCGCGCGCAAGCGGACGGCACGCTGGCCGAGGAAATCACGCCGGTGTCGATCGCCCAGAAGAAGGGCGAGGCGATCGTCGTGGATCGCGACGAACACCCGCGTGCGACGAGCATGGAAGCGCTCGCCAGACTCAAGGGCGTGGTACGCCCTGATGGCACCGTGACCGCCGGTAACGCTTCTGGCGTCAACGACGGCGCCTGCGCTCTGCTGCTGGCAGACGAGGCGAGTGCGGCCCGTTATGGCCTGACGCCGCGTGCCCGTGTATTGGGCATGGCGACGGCAGGCGTGGCACCGCGCATCATGGGCATCGGTCCGGCTCCCGCAACGCAAAAACTGCTCGCGCGGCTCGGTATGTCGCTCGATCAGTTCGACGTCATCGAACTCAACGAAGCGTTTGCGAGCCAGGGCCTGGCCGTGTTGCGGCAACTTGGCGTGGCCGACGACGATCTGCGCGTCAATCCGAACGGCGGCGCGATTGCGCTGGGCCACCCGCTCGGCATGAGCGGCGCACGTCTGGTCACGACGGCGATGTACCAACTGAAGCGAACGGGTGGACGCTTCGCGCTGTGTACGATGTGCATTGGGGTCGGCCAAGGCATCGCTATCGCCATCGAAGCGGTGTAAGACAACTACCCCGCCGAGGTTTGAGGGCCGGGAGCGCGTGCAGAACCGGTCAGTCCCGACTCGCCGCTCCCGAAATCCCGTGCGCACGATCAGTGCCGCGCGGGATTCGTCTGCCCAGGGTTGCTTCTGTCTCCTTCCATGCTTCCCACTGTCCTGCTGTCTTGCGGCGCTCGAACGGCTCAGACGGCTTTCGCCACGTCGCGCATCACGGCGTCGAAGAACGTGCCCTGCGCCTGCGCATCGCTGCGCTCGTAAGCGCGATTGATACCGCTGATGACTGCGCGAATCGATGCCGTCGTCAGATTGGCGTCGATCCCCACCCCGAACGCGCTACCCACGATCGTGTCACCCGCCATTTCGGCGATCGCGATCGCACGGGCATCCGCGCCTTGCGTCAGCGCGCGCTCCTCGTAGTGCTGCACGCGAACCGGCGTACGCATGGCGTTCATCAACGCATCGAGCGGACCGTTACCCGCACCCGAGACCGTCGTGCGCTGGCCGTGAATGTCCACGGTCACCGCAATGTGCTGACGCCCGTCGCGCTCGGAGAGCGAGTGACCGACATAGGCGAGCGGCGCCGTCGAGGCCACGTATTCCTTTTGGAACAGTTGCCAGATTTGCGATGCGGTGACTTCTGCGCCGGTCTCGTCCGTGTAACGCTGGACGGCCGAGCTGAAATCGACTTGCAGGCGACGCGGCATCTGCACGCCGTATGCCTGCTCCAGCAGGTACGCGATACCGCCCTTGCCCGACTGGCTGTTCACGCGAATGATCGAATCGTACGTGCGGCCCAGATCGCTCGGATCGATCGGGAGATACGGCACTTCCCAGATCGTGTCCGGCTTCTGCGCGGCGAAGCCCTTCTTGATGGCGTCCTGATGCGAGCCGGAGAATGCGGTGAAGACGAGATCGCCGACATACGGGTGACGCGGGTGCACCGGCAACTGCGTGCATTCTTCCGAGGTGCGGGCGACTTCGTTGATGTTCGAGAAGTCGAGGCCCGGATCCACCCCTTGCGTGTACAGGTTCAGGGCGAGCGTGACGAGGTCGACATTGCCGGTGCGCTCGCCGTTGCCGAAGAGGCAGCCCTCGATACGATCGGCGCCCGCCATCACGGCCAGTTCGGCGGCAGCCACGGCGGTGCCGCGGTCGTTGTGCGGGTGCACCGAGAGAATCAGCGAGTCGCGACGCGCGAGGTTGCGGTGCATCCACTCGATCTGGTCGGCGTAGTAATTGGGCGTACCGATTTCGACGGTGGCCGGCAAGTTGACGATGCTCTTGCGCTCAGGCGTCGGCTGCCATACGTCGAATACGGCGTCGCAGACTTCCTTCGCAAATTCGAGCTCGGTGCCCGTGAACGTTTCCGGGCTGTACTGCAACGTCCATTGCGTTTGCGGCGCGGCGTCGGCACAGCGCTTGATCGTCTTCGCGGCGGACACGGCCAGCGCCTTCACCCCCGGCTGATCGAGATTGAAGACGATGCGGCGGAATTCCGGCGCGGTTGCGTTGTAGAGATGGACGATGGCGCGAGGGGCGCCCTTGAGGGCCGCGAAGGTGCGTTCGATGAGGTCGTCGCGCGCCTGCGTGAGCACTTCGATGGTGACGTCGTCGGGGATATGCCCGCCTTCGATCAGCTCGCGCACGAAGTTGAAATCGGTGTCGGAGGCGGACGGGAACGCCACTTCGATTTCCTTGAAACCGATGGCGACGAGTGTCTTGAACATGCGCATCTTGCGCTGGGCGTCCATCGGCTCGAAGAGCGCCTGATTGCCGTCGCGCAAATCGGTGCTCATCCAGATCGGTGCGCGCGTGATGGTGCGGCTGGGCCACTGTCGGTCGGGAATGTTGACCGGGGTGAACGGGCGGTACTTCGTAGCAGGGTTCTTCAACATGGCGGTGTCTCGATTGTCAGCAAAGGTGTCAACCGGACGACGCACAGACGCAGATAAGCTACGACCTCCGGTTGGATGAACCGGGGCTCAGGTCGGCGTAACTGGGGAAAATCAGCGGTGCTTCAGTGAGGAATTCAGACGATGCACGCGCGCAGCAACGGACCAAGCCCGGTGGAGCGGGCTAGTAGTCGTAGCGAGAGGGAGAATTGCGCGGTGATCATGTGGCACATGAAATCACAGAATTTTGGCCCCTGTCAACCATGATGTGTCGCCTCGCGACATTTTTGCGTTGCCTGCGATCTCCCGCCCCAGGCGCGCATGCCATTACGTTTGCAGCGGCACGGCCGAGGTGCACTTGATCTCGTCGAGACAAACGCTCGACTTCACCGCACTCACGCCCGGAATGCGCATCAGCGTATCGAGCAGGAAATCCGACAACGCCTTGAGATCGCGCGCCACGACTTTGAGCACGTAATCGATGTCGCCTGTCACGGAGAAACACTCCTGAATCTGCGCCAGTTCCGCGACCAGCCCCTTGAAGTTCGACAGGTCGCGAATGTGACCGCGCTCCATCGTCACATGGACGAAGGCGACGACGCTGAATCCCAGGCGCTGCGCGTCCAGCCGGGTGTCGTAGCCCTTGATCACGCCCATCTCTTCGAGACGACGGTGACGCCTGAGCGTCTGCGCGGGCGACAGCTTGATCGCTTCGGCCAGTTCCAGGTTCGAAATTCGCCCGTGGGACTGCAAGATCCCCAGCAAGCGTACGTCAATCCGGTCGATCTCAATGTTTTGCACTTTAATTTCCAACCAGGTAATTTTTAAGAAATATTAGTGCATAACCTAGGGTTTCCCTAGCACTGTTACGAAATCCTATTTTGTCTCACCGCCCTTACACTGCCCCTCATGAAATGACGCAAATTCGCATGCTCGGCTTGCCATGACGAAGGTTCCACGGGTCGGAACACAGTGCGCACGATTTCCCGACCCACCGGTCCGATGAGCACAATTTTGTTTCGCTTATCGGGAAATCCTGTGCCGAGACGACGACAACGTCCGGGCAGCGTCTGCGTCAAAACGATTTGTCATCCTCCACATCACCTCACCCAGCCGAGACGATCATGGCCGACCTGTTTGAAAATCCGATGCAACTCATGGGCTTCGAATTCGTGGAATTCGCTTCGCCCACGCCGAACGTCCTCGAACCCATTTTCGAACAGATGGGCTTCACGCTCGTGGCGCGTCACCGTTCGAAGGACGTGCTGCTGTACCGTCAGGGCGACGTCAACTTCATCGTGAACCGCGAGCCGAACAGCGAAGCGGCTTACTTCGCCGCCGAGCACGGCCCGAGCGCCTGCGGCATGGCCTTTCGCGTGAAGGATTCGCACAAGGCCTACGCCCGCGCGCTCGAACTTGGCGCACAACCCGTCGAGATCGAAACCGGTCCGATGGAACTGCGTCTGCCGGCGATCAAGGGCATCGGCGGCGCGCCGCTGTATCTGATCGACCGCTTCGAAGAAGGCAAGTCGATCTATGACATCGACTTCGAGTACATCGAAGGCGTCGACCGTCACCCGGTCGGTCACGGCCTGCGCCTGATCGATCACCTCACGCACAACGTCTATCGCGGTCGCATGGCCTACTGGGCCAACTTCTACGAGAAGCTGTTCAACTTCCGCGAGATTCGCTACTTCGACATCTCCGGCGAGTACACGGGTCTGACCTCCAAGGCCATGACGGCCCCCGATGGTAAAATCCGCATTCCCCTGAACGAGGAATCGGCCAAGGGCAGCGGCCAGATCGAGGAATTCCTGATGGCCTTCAATGGCGAAGGGATTCAGCACATCGCCTTCCTCACGGACAATCTGATCCAGGTCATCGACAACCTGCAAATGGCAGGCGTCGAACTCATGACCGCGCCGAACGACTTCTATTACCAGGGTCTCGAGACCCGTCTTCCGGGTCATGGTCAGCCGGTGGGCGAACTGAAGTCGCGTGGCATTCTGGTGGATGGCACGACCGAAGGCGGCAAGCCGCGCCTGCTGTTGCAAATCTTCTCGAAGACGTTGCTCGGCCCGGTGTTCTTCGAGTTTATCCAGCGTGAAGGTGACGACGGCTTCGGCGAAGGCAACTTCAAGGCGCTGTTCGAATCGCTGGAGCGCGACCAGATCGAGCGCGGCACGCTCAAGGTCTGAGTCCGGGGGAGACACGATCGTCCGCTCGCACGGACGATCCCAAAGGACACGGCGACGGCGCCAAAAGCGCCGCGCCGTGGCGGCTCAACGGTTCCGGTTCGTTCCCATCGAACGAAAACAGAGAAGCGCGCCGCGTGGCAATAAAGGCAGGGTAAGGAAACAACATGTCCACCAATGCAGCACAAGACGGCTCGCTCCACCGCGGCCTGAAGAATCGTCACATCCAATTGATCGCGCTGGGTGGCGCGATCGGAACCGGCCTGTTTCTGGGCATCGCACAAACCATCAAGACCGCTGGCCCGTCCGTTTTGCTGGGCTACGCCATTGCCGGCATCGTCGCGTTCTTCATCATGCGACAGCTCGGTGAAATGGTCGTCGACGAACCTGTCGCCGGCTCCTTCAGCTACTTCGCCAACAAATATTGCGGTCAGTTCGCCGGATTCGTCTCCGGCTGGAATTACTGGGTGCTCTACGTGCTCGTCTCGATGGCGGAGCTCTCCGCCGTGGGCATCTACGTGCAGTACTGGTGGCCTGCGATCCCGACGTGGGTCTCGGCGCTCGTGTGCTTCGGCCTGATCAACGCCGTCAATCTTTCCAGCGTGAAGTCGTATGGCGAGATGGAGTTCTGGTTCGCCATCGTGAAGGTCGCCGCCATCGTCGGCATGATCGGATTCGGCGGCTACCTGCTCTTCTCAGGCAACGCCGGGCCTGAGGCCAGCGTCGCCAACCTGTGGCAACACGGCGGCTTCTTCCCGAATGGCGTGTCCGGACTCGTGATGGCGATGGCCGTCATCATGTTTTCCTTCGGCGGACTGGAGCTGGTCGGCATTACCGCTGCGGAGGCGGACGACCCGTCGCGTACCATTCCGCGCGCAACCAATCAGGTGATCTACCGCATTCTGATTTTCTACGTTGGCGCGCTGGGCGTGCTGCTCTCGCTGTATCCGTGGGAGAAGGTCGTGACCGGCGGCAGCCCGTTCGTGCTGATCTTCCATGAGCTCAACAGCAACTTCGTTGCGCACGTGCTCAACGCCGTGGTGCTGACCGCCGCGTTGTCGGTCTACAACAGCTGCGTGTATTGCAACAGCCGCATGCTCTACGGTCTGGCCGGTCAGGGCAACGCGCCGCGTGCGCTGCTCAAGGTCAATTCGCGCGGCATCCCGCTCGCGGCGCTCGGCGTGTCGGCTGCGGCGACTGCGGTGTGTGTGGTGATCAACTACTTCATGCCGGGCAAGGCGTTCGAACTGCTGATGGGACTGGTCGTGTCGGCACTGATCATCAACTGGGCGATGATCAGCGTGATTCACCTGGCTTTTCGCCGAGCGAAGGCGCGGGCCGGTCAGAGCACGCTTTTCAAGAGTCTCGGCTATCCACTGACGAACTACCTCTGCCTCGCGTTCCTTGCCGGCATTCTGGTCGTCATGTACCTGATTCCGGACCTGCGCATTTCCGTCTACCTGATTCCGGTGTGGCTGGTCGTGCTGGGTATCGGCTATCGCCTGCGCCAGAAAAACAGCGCCGCCGGGGTTCCGGCGAGTGCAACGCGGTAACGGTACGGCGGTTATCGACAGCTATCGTCAGCTATCGACGGCAGGCGACGCGTTACCTCACGAAGCGCCGGGCGTTCTGCGTCCGGCGTTCACCCCGGGGCGCCGCACTAGCGGTATCATCAGATGTTTATGACGTTGCGCCGGCGGTCCGCGCGAACGGTGTCCGGCACGATCACTGCGCCGATCACACGGACAACCACACAGCCGACCGTACGGCCGATAGTGCGGCCGATGGATGCAGCGTCGCACGGACGTAACCCCACATAACGCGGCGATACACCACCGACTTTCTTTTGTTTTTCAGGAACTGCCATGTTCGAACATATCGATGCCTATCCCGGTGACCCGATCCTCTCGCTGAACGAGAATTTCGCGAAGGACCCGCGCGCCAACAAGGTCAACCTGAGCATCGGCATCTATTACGACGACGCTGGCCGTTTGCCGGTCATGAACGCTGTGCGCCAGGCCGAAGCCTTGCTGCTCGCCGAGGTGGGTCCGAAGCCGTATCTGCCGATGGCCGGTTTCGCCAACTATCGCGACGCCGTTCAAGGCCTCGTGTTCGGCGAAGACTCTCCCGCACGCAAGAACGGCAGCATCGCCACCGTGCAGACACTCGGCGGTTCGGGCGCACTCAAGGTCGGCGCGGACTTCATCAAGCGCTACTTCCCCGACGCACAGGTGTGGGTGAGCGACCCGACGTGGGACAACCATCGCTTCATCTTCGAGCGTGCCGGGTTCACCGTAAATACGTACCCGTATTACGACGAAGCCACGGGCGGCCTGCAATTCGAAGCGATGGTCGACGCCATCGACAAGTTGCCGGCACGCAGCGTCGTGCTGCTGCACGCCTGCTGCCACAACCCGACCGGTGTGGATCTGAACGATGCGCAGTGGGTGCAGTTGATCGAAGTGCTCAAGCAGCGCGAACTGCTGCCTTTCGTCGACATGGCCTATCAGGGTTTCGGCTCGGGTATCGACGCCGACGCCTTCGTGATCCGCGAACTGGCACGCCAGGGCCTGCCGGCGTTCGTCGCCAATTCGTTCTCGAAGAACTTCTCGCTGTATGGCGAGCGTTGCGGCGGCCTGTCGGTCATCTGCGAATCGTCGGAAGCGGCCGAGCGCGTGCTGGGCCAGCTCACCAGTGCCGTGCGCTCGAACTACAGCAACCCGCCGACGCATGGCGCGAAGATCGTGGCCAAGGTGCTTAGCACGCCGGCGTTGCGCAAGTCGTGGGAAGACGAACTCACGACCATGTGCCAGCGCATTACGCGCATGCGCGGCGCGATCCACGAAGGTCTGCGCACTCGCGTGCCGGACAACATGCTCTCGCGCTATCTGGAACAGCGCGGCATGTTCACGTACACGGGCCTCACGGCAGCGCAGGTCGACGTGCTGCGTGAGGCGCACGGCGTCTATCTGATCCGCTCGGGCCGTATGTGCGTGGCGGGTCTGAACGAAAGCAACGTCGCCGTAGTGGCCGACAGCATCGCCAAGGTGATTCAGGGCTGAGGCTGAGCACGGATCGGCACTGCCCGCCCGAACGTTCACCAGCAAAGAGGGACGGCATCCGCCGTCCCTTTTTTCATACACGAAGATGCATTACGACGCCTTGCGCAGGAACTCCAGCAAGTCGGCGTTCACCTTGTCAGCCTCCACGGTACACATGCCGTGCGAGCCGCCAGGATAGACCTTCAGCGTGCCGTTCTTGACGATTTTCGCCGTGAGCTTGCCGGAATCGTCGATGGGCACGATCTGATCGTCGTCGCCGTGCAGCACGAGCACCGGCACGTCGATCTTCTTCAGATCCTCGGTGTAGTCGACCTCGGAGAACTCCTTCACGCACAGGTACTGCCCAAGGTGCGAACCCCACATGCCCTGCAACCAGAACGCATCGATGACCCCTTGCGACTGCTTGGCGCTTGGGCGGTTGTAGCCGTAGAACGGCACGGCCAGATCCCGGTAGAACTGCGAACGATTGGCCGCCACATTCGCCCGAATTTCGTCGAACACGGCGATCGGCAGGCCGTTCGGATTCTTTTCCGACTTCACCATGACGGGCGGAACCGCCCCGATCAGCACGGCTTGCGCGGCACGCGACGTACCGTGGCGACCGAGGTAGTGAGCGACCTCGCCGCCGCCGGTCGAATGGCCCACGAACGTAGCGTCCTTCAAATCGAGATGCTCGACGAGCGCGGCGAGATCGTCGGCGTACGTATCCATGTCGTTGCCGGTGCCGGGTTGATCCGAGCGACCATGGCCACGGCGATCATGGGCCACGACACGAAAACCGTGCTGCACCAGGAACAACATTTGTGCGTCCCAGGCGTCGGCGCACAGCGGCCAGCCGTGGGAAAACACGACCGGGCGCCCCTTGCCCCAGTCCTTGTAGAAAATCGAGGTGCCATCCTTCGTCTTGAACGTGCTCATGGTGTCATCCTTGCGCAGTGCGCGATGGGGGCCTAAGAACGGTAGTGAGGACGTCGTAATGTGGCGCCGCCGACGCTCGCTTGCGATCGCTTATGATCACTTCGCGTCGCTTACGACATGACGGCGGGAGATGCCACGTCACGACACAACTGACGGCGCGGCGGAATAAAAATTATGCTCCGCCCGGCGTGAGGAGACTTCGTGCGCCGGGAACTGTCGACGCGAACGAAGGCTTTCAATTTAAGGCGTCGATGAGCGCTGTTGCAAGGTGAGTTTTTTTGACGGGCAAGTGAGCGACATTCATGAAACCTGTCCCACCCGTGTCATGAAAGGTCGCCTGACATTTCGGGCACACTCGCGGGCACACTGGCGGGCACGCTGGCGAGCGCGCGAACGGCAGGGATTGTCGATGTGTTCGCCAGCACGTCGGCGCGCTTGGCGTTATATTGGGCGTCCCGCGGCGCTCGAAGGCCGCTCAACCACCCATGCGTCGATCCCCATGTCTGCTCCGACCGTCGATTTGTCCCAGTTCCCGATCACACGCAAGTGGCCCGCTGCGCATCCGGAACGTCTGCAACTGTATTCGCTGCCCACGCCCAACGGCGTGAAGGTATCGATCATGCTCGAAGAGATCGGGCTGCCCTACGAAGTTCATCTCGTCAGTTTCCAGACCGACGACCAGTTCTCGCCCGAATTTCTGTCGCTGAATCCGAACAACAAGATTCCGGCGATCCTGGATCCGAACGGTCCCGGTGGCAAGCCGCTGCCGTTGTTCGAATCGGGTGCGATCCTCTGGTATCTCGCCGAGAAGACGGGCAAGCTGCTGCCCGTCGACCCGGCGGCGCGCTACGAAACCCTGCAATGGGTGATGTTCCAGATGGGCGGTGTCGGCCCGATGTTCGGGCAGCTCGGCTTCTTCCACAAGTTCGCCGGTAAGGAGTACGAAGACAAGCGTCCGCGCGACCGTTATGTAGCGGAATCCAAGCGGCTGCTCGGCGTGCTCGACGCGCGTCTGGCCGATCATCAATGGATCATGGGCGATGAGTACACCATTGCGGATATCGCCACATTCCCGTGGATTCGCAATCTCGTCGGTTTTTATGAGGCGGGGGAACTGGTCGGCTTCGATCAGTTCAAGCATGTGCGGCGCGCGCTTGCCGCGTTCGTCGCGCGCCCCGCAGTGATTCGCGGGCTGGACATTCCGAAACGCCCGGCCTGACGGGGCGCCAGTACGGTATCGCGAAAACAGGGTTGGCGCACCGTCGTGGTGCCGATGCGTGGACTTCGCTTTAGAAATTACGCGGGCAACGCAGGCGCACGCGCCGAGAGGTGCCAGCACGCCGCCGTGAAGCGAACTTCGTCGTTCTGGATGAAGGGGGCGTAAGCCTCGACAAGCGTATCGACGATGCGCGCTCGCTCCGCCGGCGTGCGTTGCGCCAACGCGAGTCCCACCGGACCCAGTCGCGTGGCGTACTCGCGCAAGTCGGCCAGCGCGAAGGTGCAGTCGAACTGCACCGGCGCGAGCGACACGTCTGTCCAACCACTCGACGTGAGGATGTCTTCGACACGTTCGCGATCGGCAAAGCCGAACTGTCCCGGGGCACCGGGCACTCGGCGCGCAAGGTCGGGCAGTAACGGCTGGGCCGCACGCTCCGCGACGGTCATGAACGGATTCTCTGCTGCGCCACGCCACGCGAGCATGTGCAACCACGCCCCCGGTCGTGACGCACGGCGCAAGTTGACGAATGCGGCCACCGGATCGTCAAAGAACATCACGCCCAGACGCGAGACGATGAGATCGAACGGTTCGCCGGTGAACGCGTGGGTTTGCACGTCGGCGCAGACATATTCGACCGGGCGTCGCGCATGCGCCGCGCGCGTGCGGGCTTCGGCAATCATCGGCGCGGAGATGTCGGCCCCCGTCAGCGACCAGTGCGCACCAAGCGCCTGGGACAATGCGAGCGTGGCGCCGCCCGTGCCGCATCCAACGTCGAGCAATCGGCCGACGGGCGCGCGTTGTGCGACATCGCGGGCACGGTCGATCAGAAATCTGGCGAGCGGCACGAACATCTGGTCGAGCACCGCTCGATTGTCCACCCATGCGGCGCCCGAGCGCCCGTTCCATAGCGCAGACTGGTCGTGATTGGCGATTTCGGTCATCGGAAAACCTCGTGTGAAGTCAAGGGAAGCGCGCGCCGAACTCACGTCTGTCGATCCCCACGATGTCGGTCGGTTCGAACGGCAATGCGCTTGTCGACCAGTTTGCCAATTCAAGTGGACTTTAGGTCAAGCGCATTTTTACGGCAGCAGCGCATCGAGCGCGACGGAATATCCCCGGACCGCGCCAACGACGTCACCCACACTACGCCCACACGGTACCATCGCGGTACCATCACGGCGCCCACTACTGCCCCTAACGACTGCGCCCCCCCCCCCCGCGCCCCACTACTGCGCCGAAGCAGGTGCAGGCGTCGGGATTGGCGTCGGATTCTGTGGCAAGACCGGCGGCGTCATTGGCGAGGGCATGACGTTCCCGGTAGCAGGCGGCGGTGCCGCTGCACCGGACGGCGCCCCACCCGGCCCGTTCCACTCGCCCGGCACCCCCGGAATCGTGGTGCCATGCGGCGCGGGCGCGCTGGCTCCCGACGGATCATCGGGCTGCGCCAGCACCGCCGAGGCGACTGGCACGGGCAGCGGCAACGGGCCGCTGTCGCTCGCAGCATCGGGTGCGGGTGCCGGGACGGGCGCTGCCGGGCGTTTCACAGGCGCCTTGGGCTTCGGCGGCTCAGGCTTTTTCGCGAAGAGACTGCTCACCCAATCCGACGCACGCGTCCATAGATCGCTATACCAGTGGTGATCGTCCGGCGCCTCGAACCTGACGTTCCCGTCGATGACCTTGGCGCGCAATGCACGCGAGAACACGTCGCCGACGATCGGCAATGCGCTGTGCGCGCCCTGCCCCCAATAATCGCTGCGCAGCGTAACGCGACTGTCGTTGAAACCCACCCAGGCCCCCGCCACCAATTGCGGCTGCATCAGAATGAACCAGCCGTCAGTGTTGTTTTGCGTGGTGCCGGTCTTGCCCGCGACATCGGCGCGAATGCCGAAACGGGTGCGAATCGCGTTGCCCGTGCCCCGATTGATGACGCCACGCATCGTATCGAGCAGCGTGTAATCGTCATGCTCGGACAGCGCTCGCTCGGCACGCGCGGGCGAGAATGTTGCCAGCACTTCTCCTTCGCCATTGGTGATTTGGGTGACCATGGTCGGTTCGCGATACTCGCCGCCGTCCGCAATCGTGCCGTACGCGGTGACCATCTCTTTGAGCGAGACGGGGCTCGTACCCAAGGCTAACGACGGCACCGGGTCCAGCTTGCTCTCCCGCACCCCCATAGCGCGCGCAAGTCCGACAACGCGCGACGGCCCCACGTCCTGCATCAACTGCGCCGTCACGGTATTGCGCGATTGGGCCAGCGCATCGCTCAGTTTCATTGGCTTGTTCGTGGGCGCCGTATCGTCGCTGGGACGCCAGATCTCGCCGCCCGCGAGCGGAATTTCGACCGGCTGATCGATGATGGTGTCATCGGGCTTGCGTCCCTTGACGAACGCAGCACCGTAGACGAAAGGCTTGAACGTCGAACCGGGCTGACGACGCGCTTGCTGCACATGATCGAAAGGATCCGTCGTGAAATCGCGACTTCCGACCCACGCGCGAATCTCTCCCGTTCGTGGATCGATGGCGAAGAAGCTCGCCTGCAGGCGAGTCTTCGTCGCCCGCAGGTTTTGCATGAATGCCTTGTCTGCCAACAAACGCTTCATGGCGGCCTCCGGCGCTTCCCCACCCGTGATCGCGCTGCGGTATTCGGCCGATTCGCGCACAAAAGCTTGCACCAGCGCCGTGCTGTCGCGCCAGCCACCACGCGCCGACCAGTTCGCGTCGGCGATCCCTTGGAGTTGGTTCGCCTGACGTGTGAGCGCCTGCGTCGCCATCGTCTGCAAACGCGAGTCAATGGTGGTGTGCACCACCAGACCATCGGAATAAATGTTGTAGCCGTTGCGATCCGCCCAGCCGATGAGCCACTTGCGCAATTGCTGCGCAAAGTGCGGTGCGGGCCCGGGCTCCTCCGTCTGACGCTCGAAATCGATGCGCAGCGGACGCTTTTGCAACGCCGCGAGCTTCGATGCATCGAGATCGCCGAACTTGACCATCTGTGCGAGCACCGTGTTGCGACGTTGCAGCGCGCGCTCGGGATTGATCACCGGGTTGTAGTAGCTGTTTCCCTTGAGCATGCCGACGAGCGTCGCGGCTTCCACGACATCCAACTGGTCCGCAGACTTGTCGAAATACGTGCGCGCCGCCATTTCAATGCCATAGGCGTTATAGAGAAACGGCACGGTATTCAGATACGTCTCGAGAATCTCGGGCTTGGTATAGAGCGCCTCGATCTTGAGCGCTGTGATGGCTTCCTTGAGCTTGCGCGTGAGCGTCGGCGCACGACCGATATCGTCGGGATACAGGTTGCGCGCCAGCTGTTGGGTAATGGTCGAGCCGCCCTGGCGGTCGCCTGAAAACGTCCGCAGTGCCGCGCCTGCCGTACGCTTCAGGTCGATGCCGTGATGTTCGTAAAAGCGGTGGTCTTCCGTCGACACCAGTGCCTTGACGACATTCGGCGACACATCCTTGAGCGATACCCATTCGCGATTCGACGGCCGGAATTCCGCAAGCAGTTTGCCGTCGACGGACAACACTTGCGCAGGTTGATCGACTTTCGCACGGCGGATATCGCGAATGCCCGGCGTGAACGGAATGAGGATGAGCGTGTAGGCGAGGAGCAGACACGGCAACGCGGCAATGGCGATCAATACCCCGCGGCGCGTGGGATGACGCAGGTGATACCAGCCTCGCATTGCGTAGGGCTGCAGCCATTGCAACAGCCGCAGACCATGCCGGCCCGCCTGAGCGGAGGCATTCAACAGCCAGGAAACCAGCGACGAAAATAGCGACGAAATCGGGCGCTTCACGATGAGGGGCAGCGTGGCAAAGTCCGCATCCTACCAAAACCGGGAGGCTGGCCGGACGATGCCTGGCGGCGTGCACGTCGCGCGGACAACCTCCCATGGGTCGCAGAAGTCGTCAGGCGTCTCAACGCTCGAGAAGCCCGTGCAACACGCCTCACATCGACACACCGAAGCATTGCTGCGTTCGCGACAGTTTGTCGCAGGCGTCGCGCGTGATCTCCTGCGCTTGACGCGCGTCAAATTCGCTGCGGCGACCTGCTTCTACCATCGGACGTGCTCATTCACGACTTTGGAAAACATCATGAAGCCCGCCTTCGGCGCCGCGGCCATCGCAGCCGCATTGATTACCGGTGCCGCCTTCTGCAGCGCATCTGCCAACGCACAAAACGCCTCGCACACGTCCGCCACCTCGGCGCCCGATACGCCGCAGACCACCAGGACCTTCGGCTTTATCAAGGAAAGCTCGCAGGGCATCTACGCGGGGGACATTCTGGCGCGCGTGCGTGCCATCGGCATCATGCCGGACTCTCATGCAAGCGGTAGCGTGTTGCCCTCGCTCGGTGTCACGGTCAACAACGCCATCGTTCCCGAGCTCGATTTCACGTACATGATTCTGGACAACGTGGGCGTCGAGCTGATTCTCGGGATGTCTCGTCATCAACTGACATCGAGCATCGGCCACCTCGGCGGCGTGAACGTGCTGCCGCCCACACTGCTGTTGCAATACCACTTCAACCACGCAGGCAAAATTCGTCCGTACGTGGGTGCAGGCATCAACTACACCCGCTTCTGGAACAGCAATCTCAACGCGGGCGGCACGCCCATCGAGATCAAGAACCACAGCGTCGGTCCGGCACTGCAAGCCGGTGTGGACATTCAGATGACGAAAAATCTGTTCTTCAACATCGACATCAAGAAGATCTGGATGAAGACGGATACCTCGCTGGCCGGCACGGATCTCGGAACGCTGCACATCGATCCGCTGATCGTCGGTGTCGGTGTGGGCATGAAGTTCTAGCAGCCGGCAAGGATCGCCACGCACCGGGGAGCGTGGCGCAACTCTCCTCGCGTCGAAGATGGGAGCGATGCGTCAAATTGTCGCGTCTTCCCTACATGAGAACGCAAAGCATTTACGCCGCGCGACGACAGCACCTACAATGGCTGGTTCCCTGAGGGACGCCGTTATCCGAATATGTCATGAAGATATTCGCCCATGACGCGTTGGCCTCAACCTTCCATTACCCGGTCAAGTCATGCGCAAGCTCCGTCAGCATCGCGTCGCCATCGGGATCGCCTTGCTTGCGATCCTGCTGGCAGCGCTCATGCCGGCGATCGCGCAGTGGCGCGCTGCCACCCAGCAGGACCCGTTCGCGGTCTACTGCACCGTGCAAGGCACGCAAGCCGCGCTGGGTGCGAACACCACCCCGCGCGCGCAGGCGCTGCGCGAGCCCGCCCATGACGGCCACAGCGGGCACGACGACGCGCAGGCGCCTCCCGCGCATGCGCAGCCTGCAGGCCTGCAAAGCAGCCATGCCGGCACCGATCACTCGCTAGCCTCCGCGGACCATTGGGAGAAGTGCGGCTACTGTGCGCTGTGGGCGCACCAACCGCTCGTCACCACCGAGTTCCATACCCCCCCGCCCGCCGCACGAGGCGGCATCGACGTCGCCCCCCGGGCGTTGGTGTCGTACTTCCCACGCGTGCGTTTCGCCGATGCCCTGGCGCGAGCGCCGCCGTCTCTCCCCGCCTGATCCCTCGACCGCCAGGCCTTGATGCCAGGCGGATTTCGTCGAACGCGCCGCACTTTCCCAACGCGCCGAGCTTCGCTCGCGTGCGCCGTCTTCGCGCATGTTGCACGGATATCTGACTGTCTTCCGTGCCTTGCGCGGCCTCGTCGCGTTCACCACATTACGATCGATCAACGAGCGACCGTCGCACGGTCGCGAGAGAGACTTTCATGTCACGTCCCATGACGCAGAAGCCGTTGCAAACGGCCATCGCGCTCGCCCTTGCCTCGCTGGGCGGCACCGCACACGCACTCACTAACGATCCGGCGGCGACCGGCCTGAGTCTCACCGTCGACGCCACGCATGCAGCAACTCACGCTGGCCAGCACGCCAGCGCGCATACGAACGAACTGACAGCAAGCACGGCCACACCGGCACCGGCATGGCAACTGGCGCAGACCGCCGTCCCCGCTGCGGCACAAGGCAGCGGCGCGCCGGCAGCCACGCTGCCGACCACAACGGTTACCGCGCCGGCGGAATCACTCACCTCACCGAGTGTCGACGAGCAGAAAGCCAATCTCTTCCAGACGGCAGGGTCGGTTGGCTTTGTCGATGCCGATGCGTATCAGAACACTTACGCGTTCAACTTGCGCGACGTGCTCAAAGACAGTCCCGGCGTGTTCGTTCAAAATCGATACGGTCAGGAGCTTCGCCTGTCGATTCGTGGCTCGGGCATTGCACGCGGCTATCACGTACGGGGATTGGAAATTCTCCAGGACGGTATTCCGACCAACTCGGCAGACGGTAGCGGCGACTACTACCAGATCGACCCGATGGGCCTGCGCTCCACCGAAATCTACAAGGGCGGGAACGGCCTGACCTACGGTTCAACCACGCTGGGCGGCGCCCTGAATTTCGTCACGCCCACGGCCTACACCGCAGACGCGCCCAATCAGTTCCGAGTGGAAGGCGGCAGTTTCGGCACCGTGCGCGCGAGTGGTCAGATGTCGCGCATCTTTGGCCCGCTCGATGCGCTGGCCACTGTCACACTCAATCGCTCCGACGGTTACCGCGATCACGCCAAGGGCAATTACGCCCAAATCAATGCGAACGTCGGGTACAAGTTTTCACCGCGGGTTGAAACGCGATTCTTCTTCGGCGCTTACATCGTCGATCAGAAACTGCCCGGTACGCTCTCGCTCTTCGACGCACTCAACAATCCTACGAAAGCCGCAGCGTCGGCCGTCTTCGGCGATCAGGCGCGCAATACGCGTACCGAGCGACTGGGCAACCTGACGACCATCCGCTTCGATGTCGGTCAACTCGACATTGCGTCATGGGTCATTCACAAGAGTCTCTATCACCCGATCTTTCAGGTCATCGATCAGGACGGTTGGACCTACGGCGTCGCGCCGCGATACACGGCAAACCTGACACTTGCGGGCATGCGCAACGACCTGATCGTCGGTGCGCGCTTCTTCGGCGGCAATACCAAGGCCGATCAATATGTCAACGTGAACGGCAACCGAGGCGCGCAAACGCTCGACTCCCGCCAGAGCGCGTACAACTACGAAGCGTATTTCGAGAACCGCCTGTTCTTCCTGCCGACACTGGGGCTGATGGTCGGCGCAAAGGCCTATCGCGACGTACGTCAGTACATCGACTACGGCGGTCTGCCCGGCGACGCCAACTATCGCTCGACCAGCGCGGCCTACTCCGGTGTGAATCCGAAGATCGGTCTTATCTGGGAACCGCGCAAGGACATCCAGGCGTTCATCGATGTCACGCGCAGTGCCGATGTACCCGACTTCACCGACCTGTCGCAAACCTTCGGCGCGACGTCCCGCTTCGTGCCGCTCGCGTCGCAGCATGCCTGGACCCTCGAAGTCGGCACGCGCGGCAAGCTCGATCGGGTGGCATGGGACCTTACGGCCTACCGTTCGCTCGTGCGCGATCAGTTGCTGCAATACACGACGAATCCCGATGTGCCGGCGTCCACGTTCAATGCGAACAAGACGGTGCTGCAAGGTCTTGAAGTTGGCGCTTCAGTCGATTTGTTAAAGAACGTGGTGGCGACGGGCGATCGCGTAACGCTGTCGCAGATCTGGAACTACAGCGACTTCCGCTTCCAGAATGACCCTCAATACGGAAACAATCGTATTGCCGGCGTGCCGACGCACGTTCTGCGCACGACGCTCGGCTACGCCCTGACGAATCGCTTGCAAGTCTCGGCATCGCTCGACTGGGTGCCCACCGGCGCCTGGGTCGACTATGCGAATACGATGCGCGTGCCCGGTTACACACTCATTGGTTTGCAGGCGTCGTATCGGCTTGAGCGCGGCGTGACGTTTTACGTCGATGCCCGTAACCTGACCGACAAGCGCTATGTCTCCGACTTCAGCACGGTGACGGACGCCCGAACCGCGAACACTGCCGTGTTCTACCCGGGTGATGGGCGCAGCGTGTTCGCTGGCGTGCGGATGGCGTTCTGAGCGCGCACGCGTCGCTTCTGCGAGGGCAACCCGCGATGCGGCGCATTGGCACGCTTGCGATGCGCTTGCGATGCGCGACGTCAATCAGGCGCCGCGCGTCCCGTCATCGCGTCATCTCGTCACTGTCGCCGCGACACGCTGCGTCGTATCAAACGATGCGACGCAGCGTGTCGTCGCGACGGAAGTAGTGGTGCCACAGGGCAGCCAGCGCATGCAGCCCGATGACCCAGTAAAACGCGCTTCCCAGCGTTTCGTGGATGCCCTTGATCGACCCGCGCAACTCGTCATCCTTTCCGATGAACTGCGGGAGCGCGAGATCGAGCCCCGGAATCGTCAGCACATGTCCGCCGGCGTTGAGCGTGAGATACCCCAGCACCGGCTGCGCAAATAGAAATACGTACAGCAGCAAGTGCACGACCGACGATCCGAAACGCACGAGCCTTCCCTGACCGGGTAATGCGCCCGGCGCCCCCTTGATCAGTCGCCACAACAGGCGCGGAACGGCCAGAACCAGCACCGCAATGCCAGCCCATTCGTGAATGGTCATGGACAGCGCGCGTGGCGCACTCCCCTTCGGCAGATATCCCTTCGTAATCACGGCCGCATACGCGATCACGATCAGCAAGGCGACGGCCCAGTGAAAAAAGATCGCCGGTGGTGCATAGCGTTCGATCGGCGAGAGCGACGAGCCGAGTGAATGGAACTTGATCGCTTTGGCCATCTCGGGGGGACTCCTCTGCTGTTTTGGGTGTCCACATTATCGCGTTCGCGTCCTGTCACGAAAAGGTCGCAAATCGTCACATTTTGTTACTCGATCTTCCTTGCGACATTCGGATTCCTCCTCCTCATCGGTTGCACAGCATTGCCGACAATGTGTCTGCGGCGCGAACACATCCTCAATTCCCGTCCGACCGTTGAACCTCCTTGGCCGACGCAAGCCCGGTCGGCCTTTAAAGCCCCCTTCGCGGGGCTTTCTTTTTCCGCTTCATTTCTGTCTCGCAGCAATCCCTTTCTCTGCCCGGAACCACGCACCGATGCACATCGCTGGAGCCTTCACCGAGCCGTCTCGCTGCGGAGCAACATTCGCAATGTGCATCGGTGAGACCAGCGTATCGCCGCACGATGGCACCGTGGTTGTGAACTATCCGAGAGATTGGCGGTACGAATGCAAAAGCGGATATCTCTGCACCATGTCTAGGACGAATCCGAAGCAAAAGATAGGACGCCGCCTCGAAGTGTTGCGTGAAGCCCTCACCGCTCTGGTCATCGTTCGACTTGCAGGCAGATAATGGTCATCAAAATCGGTCACAGAAATCCAGGAGGACAGATCATGCGAAAGATTGCTTTCCCTCAGGGCGACAAGGTGCCGGTGCTGGGTCAGGGCACATGGATGATGGGTGAGAAGCCCGAGCGGCGTCGCGAGGAAATCGCTGCGTTGCGGCTCGGCGTGTCGCTGGGCATGACACTGGTCGACACCGCTGAGATGTACGGCGAAGGGGCGACGGAGAGTCTCGTGGGCGAAGCGCTCGACGGCCTGCGAGACGACGTATTCCTCGTGAGCAAGGTCTATCCGCACAACGCCTCGAAGCGTGGCGTGGTTGCCGCATGCGAACGAAGCCTTTCCCGTTTGCGCACTGATCGCATCGACCTGTATTTGCTGCACTGGCGGGGCGATGTCCCGCTCGAGGACACGATTGCGGGTTTCGAGGCATTGATCGACGCGGGCAAGATTCGCCAATGGGGGGTGAGCAACTTCGATACGGACGACATGGAGGAACTGTTCGACGCGCCGGGTGGCGACGCATGTGCGACCGATCAGGTGCTGTTCAATTTGTCGCGACGCGGTCCCGAATACGATCTGGCGCCGTGGCTTGCCGCGCGCAAACTTCCGATGATGGCGTACTCCCCGATCGAGCAAGGGCGGCTGCCGACAGGCGGCGTGCTGGGTGAGATGGCGCGCAAACGACATGTCGAGCCATTGCAGATCGCCCTCGCCTGGGTCATGAGCCGCCCCGGGGTCATCGCGATTCCGAAGGCCGGCTCCGAAGCCCACGTGCGCGCCAATCGCGCAGCGCACGACATCGAACTGACGAAGGAAGAACTCGCGTTGCTGGACCACCACTTCGAAGCGCCGTCACGCAAGCGTCCGCTGGAAATGATTTGACCGTTGGCGCGGCGTCGGCAAGCACGCGTGGAATTCGACGATGCCCGGCTGTAAGTGCTTGACCCGGTGCCCTGTCAGTGCCCCGGCAGTGCCCTGACAGCACACAGGCAGTACACTACGCGTTTTCGATTTTTCGCAGGGCGCGTTCATGAGCGATTCACGTCCCGTTGTCGTTATCGGGGGCGGTTTGGTCGGTGTGTGTACCGCCGCCTATCTTCAGCGTGCCGGGCACGCCGTCACTCTCGTGGACCGGCAGTCGGCGCGACAGGCCGCGTCATTGGGCAATGCCGGCTGCATCAACGGCTCGTCGGTCGTTCCCATCGCCATGCCCGGTGTGCTCTGGCAGGTGCCGGGATGGCTCATGCAACCGGACGGGCCGCTGGTGCTGCGGTGGCGCTACCTTCCGCGCATGGTGCCTTGGCTCATGCGTTTCATTGCCGCGAGCCAGCCCGCACGCGTTGCTGCGCAGGCGCGTGCATTGCGTGCGCTGCTCGGCCCGGCGCTCGAGGCCTATGCACCGCTGCTCGACGATGCCGGGGCGAACGATCTGGTCACGCGCCGCGGTTACCTCATTGCGTATTCGAGCGAGCGCGGCATGTCGGGCGACGAAGGCGGCATGGCGCTGCGTCGCGAGAACGGCGTGCAGATCGAGACCCTGGATGCAGGCGCGTTGCGCGAATTCGAGCCAACGCTGTCGAGCGACTTCATCGGCGCGCGGTACATCAGCGAGACGGGACACACGTCGGATCCGGGGGCGCTGCTGGCTCGCCTGACGGCGCAGGTCGTCGCACGCGGTGGGCGGGTTGTCGATGCTGCCGCCACGGCAATCGAGACCAACGGCGCGCAGGCCGTCGCCGTGCATACCGACAAGGGACGCGAAGCCGCCAGCGCCGTCGTCGTCGCAGCGGGTGCCTGGTCGGCGCCATTCGTACGGCAGTTGGGCGACAACCTCGTGTTCGATACCGAACGTGGTTACCACGTGGAAATTCCGGCGCCCGAAGAGATGCCTTCACGTCCGGTGATGTGGGCAGAAGGCAAATTGTTTGCCACGCCAATGAATGGCCGCCTTCGCGGTGCTGGCACGGTCGAGCTCGCCGGTCTGCAAGCGCCGCCGAACTGGCGACGCGCCGACCTGCTAATCAGGCAGTTGCACAAAATGTTTCCGGGCGCCGTGCCAGGCGCCAGGACTACGCAGTCGGTCGACGGGGCGCGCTGGCAGGGATTCCGACCGAGTACGCCCGATTCGTTGCCGGTGCTCGGCGCCGCGTCGAAAGTGCCGAATGCGTTCTACGCGTTCGGGCACGGCCACGTAGGCCTGACGGCAGCCGCGTCGACCGGGCGCATTATCGCCGGACTCGTCAGTGGTGACCGGCCGGCGATCGATCTGTCCCCGTTCTCCATCGGGCGATTTCGTTGACGGCATGCGGCGTGGCGTACGCCACACCTGCACGCGCCGGCATCGATTACATGGCGATCGGCATATCGATGGGCATATTGATCGGCGTATTGGTCGGCGTATTGGTCGGCGTATTGATCGGCAATCGATCGCCATCCCTACCGCCGCGCCTACCGACGGATCGACCGTCAGCCCTGGCAGACCGCCGCCACGATGTCGCACGAGCGCAGGCGCAGCGCCGGATCGTAGATGTCCGAGACCAGCATCAGTTCGTCGGCCTGCGTGCGCTCCACCAGATCCGACAACCCCGCTTTGACACGCTCCGGGCCGCCGACCACGGCCACGCCGAGGAACGCTTCCACCGAATGCTGCTCGGCCGGATCCCAGCGTTCGTCCATATCGCTTACCGGCGGTTGCAGCTTCAGGCTTTGTCCGCGCATGAGCGCGAGAATTTTTTGCTGCGACGACGTTGCAAGGAATGCTGCCTCTTCATCGGTCGGTGCCGCGATGACCGGCGCACCCACCATCACGTATGGTTTGTCGAGCACCGCCGAAGGACGGAATAGCTCGCGGTAGATGCGAATCGCGTCGAACAGGAAGCGAGGCGCGAAGTGGGATGCAAATGCATACGGCAAACCAAGGTGCGCTGCGAGTTGCGCCGAGTACAGCGACGAGCCCAGCAACCACACCGGGATGTCACTTCCCGCCCCCGGTGTCGCAACGAGCCGTTGCCCCGGTTGGGCCGGCGCGAGCAACGCCCGCAACTCGGCCACCTGCTCGGGAAAATCGTCGCCGTTGCCCAGGCGGTCACGACGCAACGCTCGCATCGTCGCCTGATCGGCCCCTGGCGCGCGGCCGAGCCCGAGGTCGATGCGCCCCGGATACAACGCCGCGAGCGTACCGAATTGCTCGGCAATGACCAGCGGCGGATGATTCGGCAGCATCACGCCGCCCGAGCCGACACGAATGCGCGACGTCTTGTCGGCGATATGCCCGATCAGCAGCGATGTTGCGGAACTCGCGATGCCGTCCATATTGTGGTGTTCGGCCAGCCAGAAACGCGTGAAACCGAGCCGCTCGACGTGCTGCGCCAGTTCCGTGGACTGCTTCAGGGCCTCAGCCACCGTGCCACCGGCGCGCACCGGCACCAGATCCAGCATCGAGATGGCGGTTTTCGACAAACTGCTCATTGAGTTCTCCGTTAGCCTGCGCGCGACGGAACCCAGCCTGACGTCTCGAACATCACGCTCACGGGGTGACGCGCACTATGGTCACAAAGTATAGTGACGAAGGGTCAAAATCCCCAGTAGGCACCTTTTAGTTGAATAGTCACCATTTGGTTACCATGAGCAAACGCGAACCCTTTGTCTTCGAGGAAACCTGCGTGCCGCGTCGTGTGCTGGAGCTCTTCAGCGTGAAGTGGACGAGCATGGTGCTCTACGCCCTGCAATGCGGCACCACGCGCACCGGCGAACTACAGCGCCGTCTGCCCGGCATTTCGAAAAAGATGCTCACCCAGACGCTGCGTGAACTCGAACGCGATGGCCTGATTCACCGGGAGGTCTATGCGGTCGTGCCGCCGAAGGTCGAGTACTCGCTCACCCCACTGGGCGAGTTGTTCATCGAGCCGATCGAAATGCTGTACCGCTGGGGCAATCAGCACGCCGACGTACTGGCGCAACTCAGCCTGCGTCGTGGAAAACCGTCGCGGGATGGCTTGCCTGGCGGGGATACCGCCACGGATGACGACACGGATCACGACACAGACCGCAATACAAACGGCGACGCCGCTGCCAACGTAAAGCACGCTGCCTGACGCCCGCCTCAGACCTTCCCAGGCGCCCCGCGCCTGCCCATGCGAGCCCATGCGGCCACTCCCGCGCCGCCCAATGCTGCGCGGCATAGCGGTCACTTCACGGCAGCGCACGACACCTCACGCCCGCACCCGGCAACCGACCGCGCCGCGAGGTTGCCCATTTCATGTTTATCTGAGACAGTGGTTATGTTGCAGCGCAAACTGCGTACCTGCTGCCACCGTACTCTCGCCACGAACCCAGCGGCAACGCCGCATCGCCGAGGGACCATGCCACGCTCCCGCCCCACCCAACGTCCGCCTCAGGCGCCACGACCGGCACGTCATGACAGTGCGGACAGCGCCACCAGCGCCGCCAGTACCGCTAGCACCAAGCGCGCGTCGTCCAGCGCCCGCACGACCGTTCCCGTCGACCTCGCCTTGCAGGGCGGTGGCGCGCACGGCGCGTTCACCTGGGGTGTTCTCGATCGCCTGCTCGAGGCGATCTCGCACGACACGGCCAATGCGCCGTTTCACATCGAGGGCATCTCCGGCACGTCCGCCGGGGCCATGAATGCGGCGGTGCTGGCGACCGGCTATGCCCGGGGCGGCCCTGATGCCGCGCGCGGCGCGCTCGAACAGTTCTGGCGAGACGTGGCGCATGCAGGACGATTCAGTCCGTTGCGCCGCACGCCGCTCGACATCGTGCTCGGGCGCTGGTCGCTCGATAATTCGCCGTTCTTCATGTTCTTCGATCTGGCCGCACGCGTCGTGTCGCCCTACGATCTCGCCCCCCTCGAATTCAATCCGCTGCGTCGACTGCTGGCCGATCACATCGATTTCGACGGCATCGCCAAAGCCACCGCACCGAGCGACATCCAGCTGTTTATCACCGCGACGAACGTGCGAACCGGGCGCGGCCGTGTCTTTCGCAACGCCGAGATAACGCCGGACGTCCTGCTCGCCTCCGCCTGCCTGCCCATGCTCTACCGCGCCATCGACATCGACGGCGAACCGTACTGGGACGGCGGTTACGCGGGGAACCCGTCGATCACGCCACTCGTGCGCGAGACCGTATCGTGCGACACCATCCTCGTCCAGGTGAATCCGGTCGAGCGGAACGAAGTGCCGCGCTCGGCGCGCGAGATTCTGAACCGCGTCAACGAGGTATCGTTCAACGCCACACTGCTCAAGGAACTGCGGATGATCGCGGTGTTGCGTCAGGTCGTGGACGCCGGGAGCGAGGAAGGCAAACGCTGGGCGCAGATGCGCATGCACCGGATCGCGAGCGACATGATGACGTCGCTCGGTTACTCGTCGAAGCTCTCGGCCGAATGGGACTTCCTCGTGATGCTGCGCGACGAGGGACGCCGCTGCGCGGATGCTTTCCTGCGCGCGCACGGCGCGGACCTCGGTCATCGCTCGTCGCTCGATTTCGATCCGTTGCAGGAGGCCCCCTGAATGGAGCTCGCCGGCATTCTGATCGGGCTGGCGCTACTCGTCTGGCTCGCGTATCGCGGGTGGAGCGTGCTGTTGCTCGCGCCTGCGGCGGCCATGCTCGCCGCCGCGCTCTCCGGTGAACCGATCCTCGCGCACTGGACGCAGACGTTCATGCAGAACGCCGCGCGCTTCGTCGCCCAGTTCTTCCCGCTGTTCCTGCTCGGTGCGTTGTTCGGCAAGCTGATGGAAGACAGCGGTGCCGTGCGCGCCATCGCCGCCTTTCTGACCGAGAAGCTCGGTGCACGACGCGCGATGTTCGCCGTGGTCCTCGGGGGAGCCCTCGTGACCTACGGCGGCGTGAGTCTCTTCGTGGCGTTTTTCGTGCTCGCCCCCATGGCGCATGCACTCTTTCGCGAGGCCGACATTCCGGTGCGCCTGATGCCTGCCGCTATCGCCCTGGGGACCTCGACCTTCACGATGTCCGCCATGCCCGGCACCCCGGCCATTCAGAACGCCATCCCGATGCCTTTCTTCGGCACCACGCCGTTTGCCGCGCCCGGACTGGGCCTGATGGCCTCGGCGATCATGCTGGGCGTGGGGCTTTGGTGGCTGTCGTGGCGCGAAGCACAGGCACGTCGCAGCGGACATGGTTACGCGGACCAGGAGGTATGGGACAAGGCCGCCGATCCGACGGTCGTGCGCGAGCGCGCCAGCGTCGCGCGCGAATTCGATCCGGCGGAAATCGAGCAGGGCCATCGCCACGACGCCCTGCCCGGCGTCTTCACTGCCACGCTGCCGTTGCTCGTGGTGATTGCAGGCAACTTCGTGATGAACGTGATCGTCTTCCCGCGACTGGACGCCAGCTTCCTCGCCGAGCCGAGATGGGGCGGCATCACGCTGCAAAGCGTTGCCGGGGTCTGGGGCGTTTGCGTGGCGCTGGCGAGCGCCATTCTGGTGCTGGTGATCCTGCAATGGCGGCGCCTGCCCGCCCTTCGCAAAACGATGGATGCCGGTGCCAACGCCTCGGTGCTGCCCATCATGTGTACGGCAAGTCTCGTCGGATACGGCGGGGTCATCGCAGCCCTGCCGGGCTTCGAACTGGTGCGCGACTGGGTGCTGTCCATCGACGGTGGACCGCTGGTCTCGCTCGCGCTCTCGGCCAACCTGCTCGCCGCCATCACGGGTTCCGCATCGGGTGGACTGACGATTGCCCTCGATGCGCTGGGCCCCGCCTACGTGAGCCTCGCCGCGCAGCACGGCATCGACCCCGCCCTGATGCACCGCGTCGCCGTCATCGCTTCGGGCACGCTCGACAGCCTGCCGCACAACGGCGCGGTCGTCACGTTGCTGGCGGTCTGCGGCAGCACGCACCGGGAGAGCTATCTCGACATCGTCATGACGAGCATCGTGAGCGCGCTGATCGCGCTGGTGGCGGTGATCGTCGTCGGTTCGCTGGTCGGCACGTTCTGAGGCCACAGCGCGACATCACGCGCGCGCTCAAAAGAAAACGGGCCGGTGCAATACCGGCCCGCATCGAGTGACTTGTGTCAGTTTCCGGGGTCGCCGAGTGCTCAGCGATCCAGCAAACGTCCCAGACGCATCATCGTCACGTTCACCCCCAGATGACGCATCGACGGCTGCACGATCACGCAGTTGTCGTAAGGCGTGACGATCACGTCGTCGCCGTCGCGCGCGATCTCGGTACCGGCTTTCTCGATCACTTCCAGCCCCGTGAAGGGTTGCGAGAAGCGGAAGTCCATCGAGCGCGCCACCACCGGCTGCGTGATCTCGACGAATTTCTGTCGCGCCGGCGTCTGCGTGAGGAAAGACGCCACGTCGGCCTCGGCCACGACACCGGCGTGCAGCAGGAAGCGTGCAGCGCTGTCGAGCGCCACGTCTCGCGCACTCTTCGCGAAGTGCTGCCCCGTCTCGATGAGCAATGCGTTCTTCGGGCTGGCCGGATCACCGAAGCCGCCGTAGTCACGCATGCGGGTGCCGTTGGCATGGCCCTTGTCGATGATGACATGCTCGGGCGTGCCCAGTTCCGCTGCGAGCGCAATCGCCTTCTCCAGCGGCCCGGTCATCATCAGCGGCGCGGAAGCCTCATGCATCGAGTGGATATCGAGCAGCAGATCCACCGTGTCGATGAACGGACGCATCGCGCGCGCACGCGTGAGCTCGCGGCTCTGACGCTCGCCGTCGAGCGTCGAGGGCGTCCACACGCGGTTCATGTCTTCGTCGAGAAAGCGCGTGGCGTCCGCGTTCTCGGCGCTGAACGCCTCATACGCACCCACGTTGCCGAAACCCAGCGACAGGCGTCCCGACACCGGGCGCAGGCCTGAAGCCAGCAGCGCGTCGACGGCGATGGCGCCGCTCACCTCATTGCCGTGCGTGAGCGCGAGGATCATGACGTGCTTGCCGGGTTTGCCGCTGTCGAACGTATGCAGGTAGTCGATACCCGTGTTGCCTTCGCGCCAGCGGGTGATGTCGGGAAACGAAACTTCGATGGGGTACGCCGGCAAGGCGGCGCGGATCGCGTCAAGCGTGGTCATGGATAAGTGCTCCGCAAGGGTTTGCTGCAAAAAAAAGGGACGACGTCGCGCAAGGGGAAGTGCGGACGTCGTCGTTGCAGCGGAAATCAGTGCATCGGATGTCGGGACGGACGTTCGTCAGGCGGGCGTCATGCCTTCGTCGCGCGCGGCGTGCCGTGTGTCATGCCGACGATCTTGCCCGCCCGCACACGACGCGCGAGCGCCGTGACCGCCGTGATGCTGAGCACGGCCGTGGCCATCACGTAGAAGCTCGGTGCGAGCTTGTTCTGCGTGGCGTCGATGAGCCAGGTCACGATGAGCGGCGCGAAACCGCCGAAGAGCGTGACCGAGAAGTTGTACGACAGGGCCAGACCGGTGCCACGCGTGCTCGTCGGGAAAATGTCCGCGAGCAGCGCGGGCAGCGGTGCGAGGCTCACGGCGATGAGCAGGCCGACGAGCGCCTGCACCATCAGCAGCGTCTGGAATGTCGGGTAACGGTTGAGCAGTACGAACAGCGGGTACGTTGTCACGCCCACGGCAATGAGCGCCCAAAGCATGACGCGAATGCGGCCGAAGCGATCCGACAAATGGCCCACGACGGGTGCGGCGATCATCAGCATCACACCCGTCACCACAGCGCCGATGAACGACGACGTGGCCGGGATGTGCAGTTGCTTGACGGCGTACGTCGGCATGTAGAGCTTGTGGACGTAGTTGAACGCGGTCGCGGCCGCCACGACACCGGCGCCGAGCAGCATGTTGGCGCGATCGCGTCCGAACACTTCGCGAAGCGGGGACTTCTCGCGCTGCTTCTCGCCGAGCTTCTTGAAGTCGGCGGTTTCGTCGATGTTGCGGCGGATATAGAGACCCACCGGCCCGATGAGCAGGCCCACGGCGAAGGCAATACGCCACCCCCATGCGCTCAGTTGGTCGGCGGTGAGCAGCAGGCTCAGCAGTGCGGAAACGCCGGCGGCGAGCACCGTCGCGAGACCCTGCGTGGACATCTGCCAGCTGGCAAAGAAACCGCGCCGCTTGGCGTCGGCGTGCTCGACCATGAAGGCCGTGGCAGCGCCGAACTCACCGCCTGTCGAGAAGCCTTGCAGCATGCGCGCGACGATGATCATGAGGGGCGAGAGAATGCCGATCTGCTCGTAGGTCGGTGCAAACGCGATCATGGCCGTGCCGACCATCATGAGGCCGATGGACACCGTGAGCGACGCCTTGCGGCCCGCCCGGTCGGCATAACTGCCGAGGATGATCGAGCCCAGCGGACGCGTGACGAACGAGATGCCGAACGTGCCCACGGAGAGCAGCAACGACGTGGTGGCGTCGTGCGCGGGGAAGAACAACTGACCGATCACGATGGCGAAGTAGCCATAGATCAGCAGATCGTAGAACTCGAGTGCGTTTCCGATACTCGCCGCGCAGATCTCGCGCCACGGGTTATGGGGCTTGGTGTTACCGGTCATTCCTGGCTCCTGGAGGCTCGCTGGCGTTGAAAATCGGTGTGTGGACGGCCTGTGGGCGCGCCGAGCGCGCGCATGGCCGTCTGCCAGTCTCAGGAAGCGGAGTGTAGGCGGCGCAAAATGGCACTTCGTGCCGATTCGGCACGCAAAGGTGCTGATTGGAGCGGATGGGCACCAGCTTGATGCAAAACAATGAACTCCGTCACAGGATCCAGCGCCTGCCGCCCCTCAATAGACACCGAGAAATTCCCCCGCGGTACGCGCGGACGCGTCGAGCCGGTCAGCACCTTGCCATTTACGACGATCATGTCGTGCGCCCGTGCGCGTGCGAATGACATGCCGTCAAAACGGCGCCGCACGTTGTCATTGTCAATGGATGGCGACGATACTCGTCGCCGAGATCACATCACAGGCGTGAATCTGCTGATCCTTAGCTTTGCGATGCGGGAGGGAAGTCCAAAGTCGTGTCGTTGACGCGATTGAAGATATTGGTCGTCAGGATTGCGGTGACTGCGAAGATGGCTTCCGTCACCTGCACATCGCTATATCCCGCTTGGCGGACGCTATCCAACGTGATTTGGGGTACCGTTCCCGATGTGCGTACCAGCGTCAGCGCAAACTTGACGAGAGCATCGATCTTTGCATCGGCGCTCAGACCACCGGCGCGTAGCTCGCGCATCTGCTCTGCGGTATAGCCTGCCATTTTGCCCGCCAGTGTGTGTGCAGCGAGGCAATAGTCGCAGCCGCTGTTTTCGCTGATGGCAAGGTTGATCGCTTCCAGTTCCTTCGCCGACAGTGCACCACTTGATTTCAGGGCCGCGTTGACGGTCAGCAACGATTGGAGCGCGATGGGCGATTGCGAACCGATGGTCGCGTATGCATTCGGCACTTTGCCAAGGCCGCGCTTGATGCTGGTAAAAAGCTCTGCGGTCAGGCCGGTAGCGGATGCAACATCGATCGTAGACATGCGAGTCATCTTTGGGTCCTTTTCTAAAAGAGTTTCACTGTTCATCTGAGTTGCGTCGGAAAAATCAGTCAGATTTAAGGAACGCCGCCGCTCATATGCAACTGCTGCAACCCTAATGGAAACAAGAATTCGTTGGGAGAGCCTTCGGCAAACACAGCTTTCGGTCAGGCGTAACAATCCATCCGGGCGTATCAACTTGCTCGTTGATGGAATTTTTTGATTGGAGGCCGTGACGTGACTATCGCGAGGAAACCTGAGGGGGAGAAACGCATAAAGTCGAACGAAAACCGTCATTCGTCAACAATCCCGATGAAAAATGACGGTTCTCAAGGACCTGAATTCCGTTATCGCGTGCGTGTGGGGGACGTAGGACCCGCAGTTGGATTTTTCGCTTCAGCAACGCGGGATTCGGCGCCCCGCAAATCGGCAAGATACGCGCTGCTATCCCTATCAGGGTCATAGCCCGCAGCCTCGATCTTCATGAGCTTCCTTTGCACTTGTCCGCACGTGACCGGGACCGGCTCCTATGCGGTCTGTGCAATGGCGATCAGCGCAGTCGTCACGGCGATGCCGAAGATCATGCTGCAAGTAATGGGATGTGCGTTCACGGAATCCGAAGGTCCACAAAGGAAGCGGGCGACCGTCCCGCTACAGCTTGTTAGGCGGCAACGGGGGTCCTGGCATCTCGGCGCAATTCTTGAGGGCTTACGCCATAGGTGCTGACGAAGACCTCGCGGAGGTGGCTGCGATCACGAAATCCGGTTTCTCGCGCGATGACTTCCAGGGGGTGCCGGCCGCGCTCGATCATGGTGCGTGCCGTTTCGATGCGTAGCCGTTTCACCGCCTTTGCAGGGGATTGGCCCGTTTCAGACTGGAAGATGCGCAGGAACTGCCGCGTACTAAGATGCGCGGCGCGAGCCAGTTCTTCTACCCGCAATGGTCGCGCCAGGTTCTGGCGCGCATATTCGAGCGCAGTCTGGATGCGGTCCGATTTCGGCGCGAGCTTCAGCATTTCGGACTGCTGGGACTGGCCGCCGGCGCGGCGCTGGTTCATCACCATGACGCGCGCGACTTTGGTCGCCACTTCATTGCCCAGGTCCTTCTCGACCAGACCGAGCGCAAGGTCCATGGCAGCGGTCAAACCTGCCGACGTCCAGATGGATCCATCCATGACGAAGATGTGGTCGGGTTCGATCTGTGCGCTGGGGCAGCGTGCCTGCAACACGTCGGCGTAGGCCCAATGGGTTGTCGCGCGCTTGCCGTCCAGCAGGCCGGCGTCGGCCAGTACGAATGCGCCGGTACAAAGCCCGGCAGTCCGGCGCGAACGTTCCGACGCCGCGCGGACAAAAGCCAGTTCCGCAGCAGTGCTGGAGCGCTGGGTCGGATCGACGATGCCACTGATCATCCAGGTATCGGCTTCGGTGCTCTTGTGAATGGGTTCAGTCCTGACAGAGACACCCAGCGACGCCTGCACGTCTCCCCCCGACAGCGAGTAGTTGGTCACGGCGTAGACGCGCTCGCGGGCCACGACGTTGGCGAACTCGAACACGGATTGTGTCCCGATGGCCATGACCTGAAATCCGTCCGTCAGAAAATACCCGATTCGATGCATCCGCTCCACCGCGCTGCTGTCCGAAAAGCCGGATTATAGAAGGAGCGTGAATTATATGCCGGCCGGAAGAAAATCGGCATGGGTCCATTGTGGCGTGCGCCGTACTGGACGCCTCAGCCTCTTCAGGCTGGCGGGCAGGTGGCGTCCAACTTTGTTCGCCTTTCGTCTTCATACCTCGGAAGGGAACAGGGTGTCTGGCAACTTTCCAGCGCCGAAGACAGCCAGTCGACAAAGACGCGTAGCGCCATCGATTCACGTGTCCGGCACGCATAGACGGCATGGATCGGTTTAGCTCGCGGGCGGCAATGCGCGAGTACTTCCTTAAGCCGTCCGCTGGCAATGTACGGCATTGCCACGGCGTCCCAAACCTGAATGACCCCGCCATTCTGCAAGCCATATTGAAGAAGCAGATCCATGTCGTCGAAGGCGATGGATTCAGGCAGGGGGTGCCGAGTGCTGCGGCCGTCCAATGCAAAGCTGAATTCCCACGGTCGGCCGTCGCCTTGATGGGAAGCGTGCGCCGTGCAATGCGCTGACAAGCTCTGCACCGTATCGGGGCATCCATGCCGGGAAACATAGACGCGGCTCGCTACCGTGATCAGATGGTAAGTGCCAACCTGACGGCTGAAATGGTACGAATCCTCCGGTTCGCCCAGTCGAACCGCACAATCTATGCCATCGCGGATCAAGTTCGAGGAATGCCGCGGTGTGGAAATCTGCAGGCTGACATCCGGATACTGGAGGCGGAATAGGGCTATGTCGGGCATCAACTGGCGCGCAATGTCGCCCGGCAACTCCACGCGTAACCTGCCACTCGCCTGTTCCGCAGCCGATCCGATCTTGGATTTGAGGTCGGTGATGTCGAGCAGAATCTTGAGGCAATGCTCGTAGAAGGTCATGCCGGCGGCCGTCGGCCGAACCTGGCGCGTCGTACGGTGAAGCAGTTTTACTTGCAGATGGAGTTCAAGTTGCTGGATCAGCAAGCTTGCGGACGCCTTTGGAATGCCCAGAAGATTGGATGCGCGCGTGAAATTTTCGCATTCGACGATCCGCGCAAAAACCTCCATCGCTTGTAGCATGCGTTCCATGGAACTTACCTCGTGTGTCACCTTTTGATGATTGTTCGAGTGTATGAGCGGCCGCATCGATGCAACAGTCGCAATTGGCGCATGGTGCGCGACACATTCGTATAGGTCCCCTACTTTGGCGAGGCTGTCGTATCAGGAGGCGGTGTTCAAAACGCGAGACAGCCAGCCGACCAGGTCGTCGGGGTCCACCGGCTTGTCGAGGATGCAGACTGCGCCATGCTGCCTGGCCTCTTCTCGGCAATGCGGCGTGGCATGGGCGGTAACAAAGATGCAAGGCGTATGAAGGCCTGCGGCGCGGAGCTGGCGCAACAGTTCGACGCCGGAAATGGCTTCCAGCGCGATATCGCAGATCAGGCAGTCGTAGTCACTGTTGCTCGGATGGGCCATGAAGCCTTCCGCAGAGGAGAAGAAGGCTGCGCCCCAGCCGAGTGAACGAATCAGCGCGCCGGTGGATCTACGAACGGATGGTTCGTCATCGATGACACAAACAATCTTGGCAGGCACGGGCATCAGCGTCAGAACGGGCAAAACATCGGAGAAGCGCCTTGCATCGGTGAGGGCGCGTGACGGGACATTAGCGCAATCGCGGTACGGGGACACTTATACGGGAGTATCGCGTTGCATACACCATCGCACATCGGGTTTGCACCGAAGGGTGTCGCGATGCCGCGCTTGCCAACGGAATGAGCGCCACAGCCGCCGGCGCCTGAGGCTATACATTCGTATAATTGCCGACACAATCGCTGCATGGCATTGCTACCATGGCGGACGCAGACCCGCCGCAACAATATTCCTCCCTATGCGCCATCCCGATACCGACGTTTCCGCGCGTCCCTGCAAAATCGAACCGGGCGAAAGTGAACGTGTGGAATCCACCAGCCAGATCTTGGACGAGACCTTTCGCTTCGCGCCGATTCCCATCCTTGTGGAAGATTGGTCCGGCATACGGCAGTGGGTCGATGAGCGCAAGGCAGAGGGGGTGCAAGATCTCGACGGCTATCTGGACGAAAATCCCGCGGCGATCCAGCAGTTGCGCGACTGCCATCACCGCTTCGTGGATGCCAACGACGCAGCATTGAAGTTGTTCGATGCCGCTTCGCGCGAAACGTTCTTCGCCGCGGCAAAGGCACTGCTACCGGCCAGCCGCCCCAGCAATTCGAAGGTACTCAAGGCCATGTTCGATGGTGAGACCGCCTGCCAGGGGGAACGTACCCTCACATCGCTGACTGGCCGGACGATTCCAATCGTGTGGCGTTGTTCGCTGCCAACGGACCCCGCCCGCTATACGCGGCTGCACTTCTACGCATTCGATATCTCCGAGTATCAGGAGAACATCAACCGCCTGCAGGTCATGCGTGCGGAGATGGCGCGCGCGGGACGCATTGCACTGGTGGGACAACTGGCAGCATCGATCACGCACGAGATCAGCCAGCCGCTGTCTGCCACGAGGACATCGATCGAAGCCGCTGCGCGATGGCTCGATCGTGATGAGCCCGATATCGCAGAAGCTATGGCGTCCGTAAGTGACGCGCGGCGCTGGGCACGGGATGCCACCGACATCTGCCACAGGCTGCGCGGATTCATGACGCATACGCCCGTGCAGGCGCGATTGCAGTCCGCAGCCGAAGTGGTGGCATCGGCGATCTACCTGATCTTGCCAGAAGCGCGAGCCAAGGCCATCGAGGTCGAGACGTCGGTGGACGAGGGCCTGCGCGTGCTGGTGGATCGTGTGCAACTACAGCAGGTACTGGGCAACCTGCTGCTGAACGGCATACATGCCATCGCAGCCACGTCGGACGCACGGGCGCGCAAACTGACCGTGCACGTCGAACCGGAGGGTGATGCCAGCCTGCTGTTCAAGGTGATGGACACCGGCCATGGCATCGATGCCGCGTCGCACGAAACACTGTTCCAGCCGTTCTCCACATCGAAGTCGGAAGGCATGGGCGTGGGACTCTCCATTTCCAAATCCATCATCGAAGCGCACGGTGGACGCATCTGGGCCGAATCGGTCGAGGAAAAAGGCGCGACGCTGTGCTTCACCCTTCCCGGCGCAAAGGCCTCCGTCGCATAGTCAGTAGCGCACGCGCGTCTGGTGATGCTGTAGCGCCCTCACCGCCACGATAGCGCCCAGGGCCGCGGCCGAAATTGTCCAGGCTGCGGCCATCTGGCTTTCCGCCCATGCGTTCCATGTGGCAATCAGTGCCGGGGCCGTGCCGCCGAACACCGCGACACCGACTGCATAGATAAAGGAAAGCGATGTGGCGCGCGACGTGCTGCGCACTGTCGACAGCAGCAGGGCGACAGTCGGCCCGGCGGCCAGGCAACTCGCCGCCGTCACGGCGACAATGCCAGCGACAAAGAAGCCATTGCCCAAGCCATGCACTGCAGCGAGATAGGTGGGCACCGCGGCGATGATCGAAGCCAGCCGCGCCCAGATGACGACGGTGGCGTATCCGAGACGATCGGCAAGCCATCCACCCACGATAGATGCTGCGGACGTGATCGCGCCCAGCGCGATCGTTACGAGAAACGATTGCCCCAGCGTTGGCATGGTGCCCGCCATTTCGAACGGGGCAGTGAAGGTGGCGACATAGGTTGGCACGGTGCCGCCTGCGATCAGGAGTGTCCCGAGTGCAAGGACTTTCCAGCCTTGCAGGCGCCCGACATCAACCTCCGCGGTAACCGGCCGCGGCATGTCGCGAGCCAACAGGCGCCGACGCAACAGCACTTGGACCGGAATCATCATGACCGCGAGAAAAAAAGGGATTCGCCATCCCCATGCGTCGAGCTGCGCGGCGGTAAGCAAGTCATTCATCAGGAGGCCACAAGCGCCGATAGCCAGCAACGCGATTCCCTGCCCGGCAAGCAGCCAGCCGCAGTAGAGGCCGCGGCGCGCCGGCGCACAATGTTCGATCAGGTACGCACCTGCCGCGCCAATTTCTCCGCCAATGGCGAATCCCTGAAGCATCCGGCAAGCCAGCAGCAGAAGCGGTGCGGCAACGCCCAGGACATCGTAGCCTGGCAATAAAGCCATGCCAAGCGTGCCCGAAGCGACTAGTGTGATGTTGAGCACCAGCGCGGGCTCGCGTCCCGCGTGATCGGCATAGGCGCCCAACACCAGCGCACCGATCGGACGCATCAGAAACCCCGTGGCAAAGGTGCCGAACGCGGCCAGCGATGCGACACCGGCATCGCCGTGCGGGAAGAATGCCGCGCCGATGAAGCGCGCAAACGTGGCATAGGCGAAGTACTCGAAGAACTCGAGTGCATTGGCAAGGACTACCGTCGCCAGCGCGCGGGGATTTAATGTGTTTGTCACGGACAAGGCGCTGTGCTAGCGGGACAGCGGCTCGATGCCAAGCACTTGCGCCTTGCGCACCAGATCGGCAACGGAGCTCGATTTCATCTTCTTCATGGCGGTGCCGCGATGGACCTTGACGGTAATCTCGCTGATGCCGATGCCGGCTGCAATCTGCTTGTTCAATGCGCCGCCGACGACGTAGGCCAGCACCTCGCGCTCGCGCGAGGTCAGAGATTCGTAGAGTTCGATGAGGGCGCTGCGCTGGTAATCGGCCTCAAGCCGCTTCTTGTCCTGCGCCAGAGCGGCCGTGACGGCATCGATAACGTCCTGCTCGGCCAGCGGCTTGAGCAGGAAATCAGCGGCGCCCGCTTTCATCGCCTTGATACAGATGCTCACGTCTGCAAATCCCGTCATGAAGATGATGGGCATCTGCTGGTGGGCCTTCTCCTGCTGCTGAAAGAACAAGCCGCTCTCTCCGCGCAGGCGAACGTCTAGCAGCATGCAGCTGGGTCCGGCATTCTTCTCCGACGCCTTGAATGCCGCCGTACTGTCGAAGCTACGGACCGTGAATCCCACGGAGCGCAGGAGGTTATGCAGTGACGAGCGGGTGGATTCCTCGTCGTCGATGATGTAGACGACTGAAGTCGCATCCTGGCTTTGTGCATTACTGGACATGCATCAATTCACGGGTTTGGTAAGACTGTCGAATCGCGTTGGCAAAGCCGTGATTGCAAGCGTCACGGTCGCGGCGATTGTCGCATAACCGTCCCGCGCAGGTTGGCCGAAAATGGCCGCAAAAACACCTGTCAAAGCGGATCACGCAACGTCTCCCGTGCACGATTGTTCGGGTTGAATGGAAATACTGTTCACGCGTCCGCGCTTTATCCGCTCTGGCTTTGCGGCTAACTTTCATATCGAAGCAGCGCTCGGAAATGATGCTGCCGATGGGTGAGCACGACGCTCCTGGATGGGTTTCGATGTCCGAAAACCTCACGATAAATGTCGTTTCCGATGGATCGGAAAAGGGCAATGATGGGGGCTGGGATACGTGTTCGCGTCGCATCGATGGTCAATGCAAGGTTGGACAAAATGAATACTTCAATGGCCGAAGCCTCGGCAAGCCTTAACGCCAGAACCCGGTTCGTCGACGTGCCGGGGCGGCGTCTCGCCTATCGCACGATCGGCAGCGGCAAGCCGATTGTCCTCTGCGTACGATTCCGCGGCACCATGGACGCTTGGGACCCGCTGTTCCTGGATAGCCTGGCGAACCAGGGCTTCCAGGTGACGGTGTTTGACTACAGCGGGCTGGGACAATCAACAGGCAATCCGACCTATCAGCCTGCGGCACTAGCCCGCGATGCGATCGATCTCATCACTGCGCTCGACCTGGGCAGCGTCATCATTGGCGGCTGGTCGGTGGGTGGCATTGCCGCGCAGCTTTTGATGACGATGGCACCACAGCTCGTCAGCCACACGGTGTTGATCGGCACCACGCCGCCGGGCAATCTGGTCAAGGTCGGCGAAGCGCTGTTCTACACGCTGGCGAAGCGCGAGAATGACTTCGATGACTTTGTCAGGCTGTTCTTCGAGCCATCCTCGGCGCAGAGCACGGACGCCGCCAGGCGGACTGCCGATCGGCTTGCTGCACGCAAGCTCGACCTCAGCCCGGAAGTTCCGTGGCAGTGGGCCGGAACCCAGCTTGGCGATGGTCCAAAGAATCCGGTCTTTCCAGTGGATGCCGTGCTTGAGGCGCTCAAATCCACCCGCATCCCTGTCCTGCATATCGGGGGCGATCACGACATCGTATTCCCGGTGGAGAACTGGTACGCGCTCAACAACCAGTTGCCGACCTTGCATCTTGTGACCTTTCCGCGCGCCGGACACGGGCCACAACTCCAGTATCCCCAGGCATCCGCGCGACATATCGCCGCGTTCGTCGACGCCCACGTATAGCGGAATCCTGTTGATCGTCGGCGCGTCAACGCGCCACTCAAGTACTTCGAGAGCCCTGCCTCGAAGGGGATTGTCTCGCCCTCCTAGTAGCAAACCAAGCAGAAGGTAAATCATGTCTGACCTGATCCATTTCGTCATCGATGCCGCAGGCGGTCTCGAACGCTTCCAGAGCTTCAAGCGCGTCTCCGCGCATCTGCACCACACTGGCATCCTGTGGAACCTGAAACAGCGCGTAGGTGTGCTGACGGATTCGCACGTCACGGTAGACCTGCACACGCAACGGGTCTCGCATGAGCCGTTCGCACCGACCACCGATCATTCCGTTTTTACGCCGGATCGCGTTGAAATCCGACAAGCAGACGGCACGCTCGTCGAGTCGCTCGATCGTCCTAGAGCATCGTTCGCCGGTTTTGAACTCGAAACACCGTGGTCGAATCCTCAACTGGCGTATTTCGCGGGCTACACGATGTGGACGTATCTGACGTCGCCGTTCGTGCTGCGCCATCCCGGTGTGGTGGCAACCGAAATCGAGCCGTGGGTGGTCGACGGCCTGTCCTGGCGTCGTCTGCGTGTGACGTTCCCGGATTCGGTGGCGACGCATAGCGCGGAGCAAACCTACTACTTCGACGCGGACGGACTACTGCGCCGTCACGACTACGAAGTGGACATCCAGGGCCGCAATGCAGCCGCTCGCTACCTCAGTGATTATGTCGAAGTGCAAGGCATTCGCATGCCGACTCGCATGCGTATCTATCCGCGCACGCCAGAGAATCTCGCGATGCCTGAGCCGCTGATCGTAGGCGTGGACCTTTCCGACTTCCACTTCGAGTGAGGCCATGACGATGACTGCAAATCAAACCTATCGCGCTGCCGTAGTCGTGGCACCTGGCAAGTTGTCGATAATCGATCGGCCGATCGAGGCGCCCGGCTTCGGACAAGTTCGCATTCGCGTGGAGGCCTGTGGTGTCTGCCACTCGGACAGTGCGACGGTTGCCCGCGCTCCGGCCAATCCGGAGCACGGGCTGACTCCCGGTCATGAAGTCGTGGGCCGCATCGAAGCGGTCGGCAGCGGCGTCGAGGGCTGGCATGTAGGCCAGCGTGTGGGCGTAGGCTTTCTCGCCGGCGAAGACCGGACTTGTCCGTCGTGTCGCCAGGGCGACGTGGTGAATTGCCAGAGTCCGGTAATCACGGGCATGACGACCAACGGCGGCTATGCCGAAAGCATGCTGGCAGAAGCACGCGGCCTCGTGCGTGTGCCGGATGAGCTCGACGCCGCTGAAGCGGCGCCGCTGCTGTGCGCTGGCCTGACTACGTTCAACGCCTTGCGCAATGCGAATGCACGGGCTGGCGATGTGGTGGTGGTGCATGGGCTTGGCGGCCTGGGTCACCTCGCCGTGCAGTTCGCGCGCAAGATGGGTTTCCATACGGTGGTGATTGCGCGGGGCGCAGACAAGGCGGAACTCGCGGCTCAACTCGGTGCGCATCGCTACATCGATTCCGAAAGTGAAGATGCGGTGGGGGTACTGCGCAGCCTGGGGGGTGCAAAGGTGGTATTGGCGACGGCACCGACCGGCGCTGGCATGTCCTCTCTCATTCCGGGATTGGCGGCTCGCGGCCAATTGATCGTCGTGGCTGTGCCGGGAGATCCTCTCTCGTTGACCGCTACGGACCTCGTGTTCGGTGCGCGCGCCGTAGTGGGTGCACTGACCGGTACGGTCTTCGACAACGAGCAGACGTTGGCCTTTGCCAATCTGCAGGACATTCGTCCCATGATCGAAACGTTCCCGCTGGAACAGGCTCAGGTTGCGTACGATCGAATGATGCGTGCCGATGTGCGGTTCCGCGCGGTGCTGGTCATGCCGGCCTACGACGGCCCCTCTGCCGCTTGAAGGAGGCAACGATGACACTCATGACTTCCTCGAATGCCTCGACCCAGTATGTCGAAGCGGGTGGCGTGCGCTATGCGTATCGCCGCTTTGGCAACACCAATGGCGGGCTGCCGCTGCTTTGCCTGCAGCATTTCACGGGCACCCTCGACAACTGGGACCCGGCCATCGTCGATACGCTGTCGGCGGATCGCGAAATCATCCTGTTCGAGAACGCCGGAGTCGGTAGATCCGGCGGCGCCGTACCGGCATCGATCACAGCGATGGCGGAGCATGTCCTGCAGTTCGTTACTGCGATCGCACTGTCGAAGTTCCATATCCTGGGCTATTCGCTCGGCGGATTTCTGGCGCAAGAGATTGCCATCGCAAAGCCTGATCTGGTTGAGCGCATGGTGCTTTCCGGTAGCGCACCCGAAGGCGGGAAGGGAGCCGGCATGGATCGACCGGAACTGGTCGCCATCTATACGGATGCCCAGATGCCGATGCAGGAGAAACTCAAACGGCTTTTCTTCCCGGAGACGCCCGAGGGCAAGCAAGCCGCAGAAGCCTTCGTGAACCGCCTGGCATCGCGAACCGGCGAAGCCGATCTACCGGCCAATGCCGAAGTCGCGCCGGCGCAGCTTGGCGCAATGATCGCCTGGGCGAACTGGCCGGGCGATGTGGCGCGCAAGCTGGCAACGATCCCGCATCCGGTGCTGGTTACCAATGGTGACAACGACACCATGATTCCCACGCGAAACAGCTTCGTGCTCGCGGAGGGCTTGCCGAATGCCACGTTGATCATCTATCCGAACGCTGGTCACGGCGCGCTGTTCCAGTATGCGTCCACGTACGTCGCACACGTGCGCGAGTTCCTGCGTGGCGCCTGAGCGCGCTGCATTTCCCTTTCGAGGAGTCAAGCAGAATGAAAGCGATTGTTTACGAGAAGGCCGGCCTGCCGATCGATGATCCGCGCGCCCTGTACGAAATGGAACTGCCCCGACCGGAACCGCAAGCGCGTGACCTACTGGTCAGGATCGAGGCAATTGCCGTGAATCCGGTAGACAGCAAGCTGCGTCTCGGCGTGCAACCGAATGGTCCTCGTGTACTGGGCTGGGATGCGGTAGGCACCGTGGAAGCGGTCGGCGAGGCGGTGGAGCTGTTCAAGGTGGGCGACAAGGTCTGGTATGCGGGCGATATTACGCGACAAGGCAGCTACGCGGAGTACGGACTCGTGGACGAACGCATTGCCGGCCATTGCCCCAAGTCGTTGAAGGCTGCCGATGCGGCAGCCCTGCCGTTGACGAGCATTACCGCCTGGGAACTGCTGTTCGATCGTCTGCGCATTGCGGAGGGCGGTGCCCACGGACAAAGCCTACTGGTCATTGGCGCCAGTGGCGGCGTGGGCTCTATCCTTGTCCAGTTGGCACGCCAGCTCACGGGCCTGACTGTGATCGGCACGGCGTCGCGACCCGAAACTCGGAAGTGGGTAACGGATCTGGGTGCGCACCTCGTAGTCAACCATAGCCAGCCCCTGCAACCGCAGCTTACGGCGATGGGCATTCACCAGGTGGACCACGTCATCAGCCTGACTCATACGGACAGCTACTACGCGCAGATTGTGGAACTGCTCAAGCCGCAAGGTCAGTTGGCACTGATTGACGATCCCGCCACGCTGGATGCGATGCCTCTCAAGCTCAAGTCGATCTCGTTGCACTGGGAGTTCATGTTCACACGTTCGATGCACCGTGCGGCCGACATGGTCGAACAGCACAGACTGCTCGACCGTGTGGCTGCATTGCTCGATGAGGGAGTACTCAAGACCACGGTTGGCGAACACTATGGCGACATCACGGTCGATAACCTGCGTCGTGCGCACGCAGTACTGGAGAGCAGCAAGGCCGTAGGGAAAATTGTCCTTGCACGTAGCTGAACCAAGCGATCCGGGCTCGTCCGCCGGGCCTGGCACGCAGTCCTTTATGGACCGGCGGCGGCACCGGGCGCGCGACGATTGTCGAGGCCCCCTGGTGGACCATGGAGGCCGCCTTGCAGGGCGGCAGGGCCCTCCACTTACGAACCAGGAGTTGGCAGGATGACTTCGACGATAGTACAGACAAACCTTTCGGTGACACACGTCAGCGAGATCTTCGAAATTGCGCCGGATGAGTTCTGCTGGCTGTTCGAACAACAACTTGGAAAGCTGGATCACGGCGCGTTGGAGTTGATGTATCAAGATCCGGCCGCCGCAGAAGCGCGGATCGCGGAGATGGAAGGTCCGCACGGACTGATGCTGTTCGACAAGCTGGATCACGGCGTCCTGTTCGCACTGGGCGGCGAGCCACGCGTTTCCATCCGCTATCACATCGGCAATCCCCTCGTGGCGTGGCGCATGACGCGGCATGATATGCGCGCCGCGTTGTACGCGCCGCTGACCTTGCTCGTCTTTAGCAATGGTGACCAAGTCACGCAGGTCGAGTACGACCTGCCGTCATCGCTCTTTAGTCGGTTCGGGGATGCCGTCGGCGCCGTTGGCAAGGTCCTCGATGAAAAGCTGCGGGCGATATTCAGTGCATTGGCAAACCAAGAGGCACGATGACTTCGCCGACGACGAAAGGGTTCTCGATTCCGGCGTCCGCTATGGGCATTGTGCTCGGCATGGCCGGTCTATCGAACTGCTGGCGAATTGCCCACACGTTGTGGGGCATCAGGGCAACGGTATCCGATGTGCTGTTTGCAGTTACCACGTTTATCTGGGCGGTGCTCGTGCTCTCATTCGTCGCCAAATGGCTCGCGCACCGCGACGAGGCACTCGCCGAAGCCCGGCATCCGGTAGCCTGCTGCTTTATCGGTCTGATACCGGTGGCGACGCTGTTGGTCGCGGTCTGGCTGCACGGCTTTGCGCCGGCGATTGGGACGACCTTGATCGTCATCGGCGTGGTTGCCCAACTGGCCTTCTCGACGTTTCGCAGCGGAGGCATGATGCGCGGCGGCCGCAAGCTTAGTGACACTACCGCGGTCATGTATCTGCCGACGGTGGCGGGCAACTTTGTCTCCGCGATGGCCGTGGCCTCGCTTGGTTGGATGGATCTGGCCAAACTTTTCTTCGGGGCTGGACTGTTTTCATGGTTCGCCCTGGAGTCGATTATCACTTATCGCCTTTATCTGGGCGACGAACTGGCGCCTGCGGTTCGGCCGACGCTTGGTATCCAGCTTGCGCCGCCAGTGGTCGGTGCGACGGCATATCTTGCGGTGACGGGCGGCAGGCTTGACTGGCCTTTCTGTGCAATGGTCGGCTACGGATTGCTGCAACTGCTGTTCCTGTTGCGGCTCTCACGTTGGTTTCTGGTATCTGGCGCGACACCCGGGTTCTGGGCGTTCAGTTTTGGGATCACGGCGTTGGGGCTTTCGTGCATGCGTGCAGCAACCCTTGCGCCGGATTCCCTGTTCGCGAGCATTGCATTGCCGGTGTTTATCTTTGTCAATGTGGCAATCGGCTCGTTGATCTTATTGACGCTGGGGCTTCTGCTGAGAGGGCGCCTGTTTCGTCGAGCTGGTTGACCGATGGAAGAGCGGATGGACATCGCTGAGACAGTAGAAATTGTGTAGGTGCGACACGCTGCACGATCACCTGTTCCATGTACCTGTTCGTGTGTAAAAGATGGCATTCCTTTCCATCCCTATGAAGGACATTGGAAGGAAGCTTGTTGGTAGAACCGAAAAAATGCACGCGCAATGCTCCAGAGGCAGGGCCGCACATCAATAGACTCTTATGAAAAAGCTCACGACATCTTTCGGCGCGCCCGTCGTCGACAACAACAACATCCAGACGGCTGGCCAGCACGGCCCGGCGTTGCTCCAGAATGTCTGGTTCCTGGAAAAGCTCGCCCATTTCGACCGCGAAGTCATCCCCGAGCGTCGCATGCATGCCAAGGGGTCAGGCGCCTATGGCACGTTCACCGTCACGCACGACATCACCAAATACACGCGCGCCAACCTGTTCTCCGAAATCGGGAAGAATACCGAGTTGTTCGTGCGCTTCTCGTCGGTGGCCGGCGAACGCGGCGCTGCCGATGCCGAGCGCGACATCCGTGGCTTCGCCGTCAAGTTCTATACTGAGGAAGGCAACTGGGACCTGGTGGGCAACAACACGCCGGTGTTCTTCCTGCGCGACCCGCTCAAGTTCCCCGACCTGAACCACGCCGTGAAGCGCGACCCGCGCACAGGCATGCGCAACGCCGAGACCAACTGGGACTTCTGGACCAGCCTTCCCGAGGCTTTGCACCAAGTCACCATCGTGATGAGCGACCGCGGCATTCCGCGTAGCTGGCGCCATATGCACGGCTTCGGCAGCCATACTTACAGCTTCATCAGCCAGGACATGCAGCGCTACTGGGTGAAGTTCCATTTCGTCACCCAGCAGGGCATCCAGAACCTGACCGACGCCGAGGCGGCCGAGGTGACCGGGCAGGACCGCGAGTACCATCAACGCGACCTTTACGAAGCCATCGAGCGCAAGGAATTCCCGCGCTGGAAGCTGTTCGTGCAGATCATGCCTGAGGCCGACGCCGGCAAGTATCGCTACAACCCCTTCGACCTGACCAAGGTCTGGTCGAAGAAGGATTACCCGCTGATCGAAGTGGGCGTGATGGAGCTGAACCGCAATCCGGAGAATCATTTCGCCGAGGTGGAACAGGCCGCGTTTGCGCCGTCGACGATAGTGCCGGGCATCGGCTTCTCGCCGGACAAGATGCTGCAAGGTCGCCTGTTCTCGTATGGTGACGCCGCGCGCTATCGCCTGGGGGTGAACCATCACCTGATTCCTGTGAACGCGCCGAAGGCCGCGAAGTACGTCAACAGCTATCACCGCGATGGCCGTGGCCGTACCGACGGCAACGCGGGCGGCACCATCGGCTACGAGCCGAACACGCGCGGCGAGTGGGCCGAGCAGCCGGACTTCCGCGAGCCGCCGCTGTCGGTGGAAGGCGCGGCCGACCACTGGAACCACCGCGTCGACGACGACTATTTCTCGCAGGCCGGCGACCTGTTCCGACTGATGTCGCCGGCCCAGCAGCAGGCGCTGTTCGACAACACGGCCCGCGCCATCAAGGGCGTGTCCAAGCCCGTGCAGCAACGGCACATCGACCACTGCACGCAGGCTGAGCCGGCCTACGGCGCCGGTGTCGCGGCCGCCATCGAGAAGATCGAAGAGAAGTAATCATCCCTGGATGACTCGCGATCGTTGTACTAACCGGATCTGCGCGCCGGGAGCGCGGACCCGTACACCGATGGCGCCAAGGTTGCAAGCCTGCCCCGTACACCGACGGTTCGCGCAAGACGCAAAAGTAAGGGCCGGTTTCGGCGTCATCAAATAACTTCAATCATTTTTTTCAGGAAAAGCTCATGTCGAACATCGTCCTCCAACAAAACGCTGAACAACTGGATCAACCGGGTGCCGCGCGCCGCAAGCTGCTGGTCGGCAGCACGGTGGGCGCCGCCGCCGCATCGGTGGCTTCGATCGCCGCGCTGACGCCGGCCGTCGCCCAAGCCGCGCCGGCCGCCGGCCACCAGTCGAAGCAGGGTCACTTCGTGACCGTCAAGGACGGCACGCGCATCTTCTACAAGGACTGGGGTTCGGGCCGTCCGGTGGTGTTCTCGCACGGCTGGCCGCTCGATGCCGACGCCTGGGACGCCCAGATGCTGTTCCTGGTGCAGAGGGGCTTCCGCGTGATCGCTCACGACCGCCGCGGCCATGGCCGCTCGGACCAGCCGGCCCAGGGCAACGACATGAACACCTACGCCGATGACCTGGCCGCCGTACTCGATGCGCTGGACATCAGGGGCGCCACGCTGGTCGGCCATTCCACCGGTGGCGGCGAAGTCGCCCGCTACATCGGCCGCCATGGCACGAAGCGCGTGGCCAAGACCGTGCTGATCGGCGCTGTGCCGCCGACCATGGCCAAGAGCGCCGCGTACCCGAACGGCCTGCCGCTGGAAGTGTTCGACAACATCCGCAAGGGCGTTGCCGAGAACCGCTCGCAGTTCTACAAGGACCTGGCCACACCGTTCTTCGGCTTCAACCGCCCCAACGCCAAGGTATCGCAGGGCACTGTCGACGCGTTCTGGGCGCAGGGCATGGCCGGCGGCATCCTGGGACAGTACCTGTGCATTAAGGAGTTCTCGGAAGTGGACTACACCGAGGACCTGAAGAAGATCGACGTACCCACGCTGATCCTGCATGGCGACGACGACCAGATCGTGCCGATCGACAACGCGGGCAAGCTATCCGCCAAGATCGTCAAGAATGCCACGCTGAAAGTCTACCCTGGCGCCTCGCACGGCATGTGCGTGGTCAACGCCGACCAGGTCAATGCCGACCTGCTGGCCTTCCTTGGCACCTGAATCCCGCAGGTGCACTAACGCCATGTGCGAAACGAATCGGTCGTGATCGGCGGGCCCGCGGCCGGCTCTCCAGTTTCATCTTCTCCGCCGAGTTGGACCGCCAATAGTAGTGGGAACGCGATCGTAAGGTCGCGTTCCCGGTGTCTCCCGAGACACCGGATCTTTTGCCCTTCTGAGCGTTCGAGCAAGCGACGCTTCGGAGTCAATTGTTTCACATCACTTTGTGCCCGGATCCGCTTGCTTCGGTGCAAACGCAACCTGCTATTCCGTATTAGCTAGCGTTGGCCAGCGCTTCGGAACTGTCGTGGTTGCACCCCATTCTGGCGCTTGAACGCAATCGAGAACGCGGCTTCGGATTGGTTTCCGACCTGCCACGCGATACGACCGACCGATTGCGACGTCTGCGCAAGCAGCCGTGCAGCCTCCTGCATGCGAAAACGCGTGATGTAGCTGAACAGCCCCTCCCCTAGCTCGTGCTGTGACGCGGCGATCAGACGAGAGCGCGACGTTCCCGCAGCGCTCGCCAGTGTCTCCAGCGTCCACGGTCGTGATATGTCGCGATGGAACTCTCGCAATGCCATCGCCACGCGCGAATCGTCGGGCAGCGACACCCATGCGGGCAAGCGCGGCGTGTGAGACGCAATGTAATGCCGAATGATGTCGATCACGATCAACTCGGCCTGACGCACGGCGACCGATCGAAACCCCGGGCGCTGGCATGTCAGTTCCTCGCGAATCACGTCGGTCGCGCGGCATAGCCATGCAGGCAACTCGTTGAAGTTCAGCAAGAGGACGTCGGGTAACGCGTCGAACAGCGATGTGCTTACGCCCTTGCTCGGAGCCATACCGACGAAAAACGTCGACGTGATGCCCCGGTCGGGCGATTCGCCGAAGGCACGCGTCTGAAAGCGATCGACGTGATCTTGCCTTGCGTCTCTCGGGCGAAATCGGCCCTGCTCACGCTGGATTTGTGACTCACACGCTTGACGACAACACTCAGGAGACGAGATGAAACTCGCCATGTTCCGCGAAGGCGGCAGAGATCGCATCGGTGTCGTCCAGGCCGACACGATCATCGACGTGACGGCCGGGCTACCCGCGCACTCGCCCGAACTCATCGACTGGTTGCCGGGCATGGACACGTCGTGGCAAATACTGGCAATGCTCGCGCAGCAGTCGACTGTGCGCCTGCCGCTCTCGACCGTGCGGCTGCTGCCCCCCGTTCGTCGGCCGGCCGCATTTCTGGCGATCGGTGGCAACTACGAATCGCATATCCGTGAAATTGCGCATCTGAACGTTACGGTAGGCGAGCACCAGATATGGTTCAACAAGCAGGTCTCGTGCATCACAGGCCCGTATGACGATCTCGTTGTCCCGGAGGGCATGTCGACGCTCGACTATGAAGTGGAGCTCGCCGTTATCATCGGCCGCCCCTGCCGCAAAGTTTGCGCGCGCGACGCTGCGAAGTACATCGCCGGATACACCGTCTCGAACGACGCCAGCATCCGCGAGCGCCACGGCCGGAGTCCCACCATCACGCTTGCGAAATCGTTCGACTCGCTCGGGCCGTTGGGGCCGTGGATGGTCACGGCCGACGAGATTCCGGATCCTCACTCGCTTCAGGTCCGCACATGGGTCAACGGCGAACTCCGCCAGGACGGCAACACGGCGGAAATGCGCTTCAACATCTTTGAGCAAATCGAAGAGCTCAGCCATGCCATGACGCTGCAACCGGGCGACGTGTTGGCGACCGGTACGCCTGCCGGCATTGGCGCGACGCGCCAGCCGCCTCTCTTCCTGTTGCCGGGCGACGTCGTTCGCATGCAGATCGAAGGCATCGGAGAGATCGAAAACCGAGTGGTCGCCTCACGTCCCGAAAAGGACTGAAAACGGCCGATCACCGCTCCCGGAGATTTAGCGGGACAAAGTTCTACGGTGACTCTGGCAAGAGTTCCACGACGTCGGTCCGCCTGCCGGGCGGCATTGGCGAATTCGGCCTGCTGTATGTCTATCCGTTCCAACTGTTCGGAGGAACGCTCGGCACCTCAGTAGCGACCGGCTTCGGATGGGGCAATATCACGGTCAATGGGAAGCGCCAGAACTTCAAAGGCATGAACGATCTGTACACGGACGTGCTGACGTGGAGCAAGCACCTTGGTCCGGTCGATGCAGGCATGCCGCGCGGATTGACGGTCAAACTTGACTATTCGATGGTCATTCCGATCGGCAAGTACAACACGACGGATCTGTACACCACAGGCCAGAACACCTACTACTACATTCCGAATGCGGCGCTGACGTATCTGACCGGCCCCAACGCGCTGGGCGACGGTACCGAGTTCAGCGTCCACTTCTTTCTGGATGTGGCCGGCAAGAACACCGCGAGGAACTACACGAACGGGCTCGTGGCAGATGTTGACGTTGCCATCAGCGAAATCATCGGCCGGTGGCAAGTGGGCGTGGCCGGTTACTACGCCCGGCAATTCACCGACGACAAGATGAACGGCCAGCCGGTGCCGGGCGGTAACCGGTTTGCAAGCGCGGCGGTCGGCCCCGCCGTCGCCTACAACATTCCCGAGTGCAAGTGCAGCATCAAGTTCAAGGCGCAGTTTTCCGTGTTCACGCGGAATTCACTCGCGCCTAATGCCGCCTATTTGTTTGTCAACAAGGCATTCAATTAGACGGCACAAGCCGCTCCCGAGGATGGCGGACCGCCGGGTCAACCGCCACGACAACGACGTCGCAGAGCGTTTCTCAGGGCATTGAAAAAAGAGCGAATCGAACGGCGGATCTATCCGAATCAGCGCACCGAATCCAGCACTTCGCTGTTTTTCTGGACGTCCTGCGCCTTCGTATAGCTCTCGATCAGCAATTGATAGGCCGGGAAAATCTTCGTGTAGATCTCGGCCCATTGCTGCGCGTCGTCCCGGTGCCAGGTTTTCTGCAGCTCCGAAGCCACGGCGGCCGTGTCCATGGGCACCACGCCAGCCTGCACCACGCGCGCAAGCGTAATCTCCTGCGCCATCTTCGAATACGTGCCGGAGGCGTCGATCACCGCGAACACCTTGTAGCCGTCAGCCACAGCTGAAATGGACGGAAACGCCATGCACACGCTGGTAATCGTGCCCGCGATGATCAGCGTTTTGCGGCCCGTTGCCTTCACGGCAGCGACGAATTCGGGGTTGTCCCACGCGTTGATCTCGCCCTTGCGCGCGATGTACTGGGCGTGCGGTGCGTTCTCGTGAATCTCCGGAATCAGCGGGCCGTTCGGGCCCTGCGGAACCGAAGCCGTCGTGATGACCGGTAATTTGCACAGCGTTGCCATTCTGGCAAGCGCCGCCGCGCGCTGGCGCAGTTCAGGCATGGGCATGTCGCCCACGGTCTGGAACAGGCCGCTTTGGTGATCGATCAGCAGCATGGCCGTGTCGGCGGGGTCGATGACGGGGCGCTGGCCGTTGAAGTTGGCGGGTTGGCTCATGATGTAGCTCCTTGGTATGCGAGGTGCGGATGCACCGGGAATATGTCCGCCGTCGGAGGCAAGGCGCATCGACGGCGGGCGAACGATCAATGGAAGGCGGGTTAGAAAGCCGGGTTAAGCGGCAGGACCTGGCGCAGGCTCGGCGAAGTGCCCGCTGTTCAGATCCGCGATCGCCTGAGCGATTTCCTGCTGGCTGTTCATGACGAATGGCCCATAGCCGACGATGGGTTCATCGATGGGCTCACCGGCCAGCAGAAGCACGACGGCATCCGTGTTGGCTTCGATGCAGACCCCGCTGCCGAGGCGCTCAAGCACCACCATCTGGGCCTCGCCCGCCAGGGCGCTCGTGTTCACCCGCACCGTGCCGCGCAGCACGACCAGCGCGGCATTCCATCCCTGCGGAACCGGCAATTCGGCAACGCCACCCTGTTTCAGACGCAGATCCCAGACGCTCAACGGGGTAAAGGTGTGCGCCGGGCCGCGCTGGCCGTCGTACTCACCGGCAATCAGCCGCACCGTTCCGGCATCGCGAGGCAGTGCCAGCGCCGGAATATCGCGCTGAGCGATGGCCTGATAGCCCGGCCGGGTCGTCTTGCTACGCGCCGGCAAATTGACCCAGAGCTGCACCATCTCGAGCGGGCCGCCCGATTGCGTGAATCGCTCCGAATGAAACTCTTCGTGCAGGATGCCGCTACCCGCAGTCATCCACTGCACGTCTCCGGGACCGATCACGCCACCCTGACCGGTGGAATCGCGATGCGCCACTTCCCCTTCGTAGACGATGGTCACTGTCTCAAAACCGCGATGCGGATGCATCCCGACGCCGCGCGGCTGACTGGCCGGGTTGAAGTGTGCCGGGCCGGCATAGTCCAGTAGCAGGAACGGGCTGAGCTGCTTGCCGTGGCTTTGATACGAGAACAGCGAGCGAACGGGAAAACCGTCGCCGACCCAGTGCTGGCGCGGTGCGCTGTACACGCCCATCACGTTTTTCATGTGTCTCTCCTAATGCGTTGCGGGCCGGCGATACCGGCGCCTTGTGAAGAAGCATAGGAGAATCGCAACGTTGCTTGTAGACTGCGATTTGCGGTCTCACAGTCCTATTTTTAGAACGATGGCGGCGCAAACATGCAAGACCTCAATGACCTCTACTACTACGTGCAGGCGATTGATCACGGCGGGTTCGCCCCGGCAGGCCGGGCGCTGGGCATGCCGAAATCCAAGCTCAGTCGCCGCATTGCCATGCTCGAGGAACGACTCGGCGTGCGCCTCATCCACCGCTCGACGCGTCAGTTTTCGGTAACCGAGATCGGCCGCACGTATTACGAACACTGCAAGGCCATGCTGGTCGAGGCCGAAGCCGCGCAGGACGTCATCGACATGAGTCGTGCGGAGCCGCGCGGGACCCTGAGAATCGCCTGTCCGATTGCGTTATTGCAAACACGGGTCGGCACGATGCTCGCTGAGTTCATGGCGAGGCACCCTTACGTGACGATCCATCTCGAGGCCACGAACCGCCGCGTGGATGTCGTTGCCGAGGGCGTCGACATGGCGATCCGGGTTCGGCCGCCGCCGTTGCAGGACAGCGATCTCGTTGTCCGCGTGCTGTCCGAGCGCACGCAGTGCCTGATTGCCAGTCCGCTGTTGATCGAACGCCACGGCATGCCCGCCTCACCGGCGGAATTGGGGGACTGGCCGAGCCTGGGGGTCGGACAGCCGCAGGCTGACCATGTGTGGAAGCTGTTTGGCCCGGATGGCACTTCAGCGGATATTCACCACCGACCGCGCTTCGTAACCGGCGACATGATCGCCATTCGCAACGCAGCGATCGCAGGCGTAGGCATTGCCCATTTGCCGACCATGATGGTGACGGAGCATCTGGCGGACGGCTCGCTCGTCCGGCTGCTGCCGCAATGGGCGCCCAAGCCTGAAATCCTGCATGCGGTGTTCCCCTCTCGGCGCGGCTTGCTGCCTTCGCTGCGGCTTCTGCTCGATCATCTGGCAGCAGCGTTCGCACAAATGGAGGAGGAGTAATAATTCATTCGCACGCCAATTGGATGGGCTCGCTCCGCTCGACGACCTGCGCGTTCAGAATCGTGAGCACGCCGTTGACGACAGCTTCGAAATGCCCCGTTTTGTACTGACTGAACTTGCCGGGCAATATCCATCGTTTATAGCTGCAGGGCAGAATATAGCCGGATAGATCGGGAACCAGAACCTGTGCGTCGACCGCCGAGATTCGGTACGTCAGATCGACTACCTTGGCTCGATAGCCTTTGGGGTTGATGAGGTGCAGTTGGGCCCTGCCATCGTCCGTGGTTTTCAGCTGTGCCAGCAACGCTACCGGGCGTTCCCCCATACTTTCGACAAACACCGGCAACGAGTATCTTGGCGTTACGGCGGCTGGCGGATTCGTCGTGGCGTCGATGATGAGTCGGAATGCCCGCTCCCGTTGTGTCGTGGCGTTGTCCCGTCGGATAACGCGCAAGCGCTGGCGTGCACCGGGCGCGATATCGGCTCGAGGCGGACTCACGCCAACGTCGCTCGTGGGCTTCAGCAGTTCATCCCCTTCGACCTGATTCCACGAAAAAATTTTCGCCGTCACGTGGATGGACTCAGGCCCATGATTGCGAATCCAGATCGATGTGCTGGACTCGGAGAGGTCAACCGTCACAGGCTCGATCTGCAAATCGGCGCCATGGACGACGTTGCCCAGCAAGCAGGTCACGACGAACATCAGGGCTCGGTATCCGGTCATCAAAACACCACGGTAACCGTCTGCGTCGACGGCTCCTGACGGTCCTTCGGCACCGGCTGGGACGTTTGCGGCAACGCGGGCTCTGGCTGAGCGTCCGGGGGGAGTACTACGGTCTTGTTGACACCTGGCGAGCACGACACCGATGGCGTGTCCCGCGCGCCACCCGTACGAACTTCGCACCGTTCAACCAGTGTCATGGCAACCTGGAATTGAGTGGCAGACGTTCCGGCTTGACTCGACGCCATCAGACAGAGCAGCGCGACGCCCAGCACACCGGAAGGCGTGGTGGTACGGTCGAAATACCGCAGAGCACTGCAACGAGCGCGCGAATGATCCATGTCGAATTCGTTTCTGCGCAACGTATCGTCACGCTATTGAAATAGGCGATCAATAGTAAAGCGTGGCAATGATGGTGTCGGCGTAAAAACCGCCGGACGCGTCCGGTTGCGGCGGGACCGCGCCGTACACTGTGACGGTCTGGGAACTGCCAGTGACGTCCGTGGTGCCGACGACCATGCTAATTGCATCGTTGCCCCAAATATTGGTACGACTTTCATCTATGTATAGTTGATATTTCACGTATCCGCCAGCCCCGGCCATTCGACGCATAATTCCGTCGTAGTGCTGACCATTATCCAGTCCAAGTTTCCATGTCGTCCCCGGTGCACACTGCACACGAATACTGGAGGTCGCATAAACGCTGGTCTGGGGCGGAGGGACGGGACCGAAGTCCAGATCCGTGACGACGATCGTGCAGGAATTCTCGTAAGTCGCGAGCACACCGGACGACCCGAACCCGACGCTCCCGCCGCCTATGCCGCCCACTGTGCAATCTTCGGAATTCGGGAAGCCGTTCGTAGCATAGCGGTAGCGAATCAAACCCTGGTGGCTTTGTTCCTGGTAAGCCTGAACGGCAGGCACCGACTGTCCTGGGTACACCCATCCGTAAATGGAAGCATTGGCTGTCACCGGGCTGCCTGGTGGCACCGCCGTGTAGACACGATAGACCGGCGTAGTTCCGGGGGCTCCGATAATTTGTGTGCGCGCCGGATCGGCGAACAGGTCGTAGTTCAGAAATGCACCGTTGTAATTGCTCATTCGTCGGGTGGGCTGGCCGGCGCTCCAGTCCCCAGGTCCAATGTATATGCAGTTTTGATAGTAGTACGTCTGATTTGCACCGGAGTAGTCCGGCGCACAGGTGTAAGTCAGTTGCGACGTCGCCGCTCGCCCACTGGTGCCGACGGTACCGAAGTTCATTCCAAAGGCCCCATTGACATAGCAGCTTTGCGCGACCGCCGGCGTGGCAAGTCCCAATGACGCTCCGATCAGGATCAGCATCATGAACCACGTTCGAAAGCACATCTTCATCTTGTCTGCAGACATGCCAATTCTCCGAGGTTGATGCGCCCACGCGAGGGCAAATCGACGGGCAAACCGACTTCACACAGGCCGTGCACGACGAGCCGCGCGCCTGCGGGGGGATCCTGCAAGTACAGGCGGCCGTCATAACCGGTGACGGCCGTCTGCTCGCCCGGCAGGATATTGACCTGGGTGCCTGCGGGCACCCATTCGCCACGACCATCGCGCAGTGCGAGTTCGACCACCAGAAGCGATTTCATGGGGAAGCGCGCGAGCATGCCGCTGCCGGTGGCAGGCACGGCAGCCAGGCGAACACGGTCCACGGTGACATCTGCAGGCAGGACCAGAGGGTCGATGGAGAGGTCGTTGTTCTCCCAGGCATTGAGTGGCGTCACAAGCAGCAGACCTTTGTCGTCCGTCGTGCCGACCAAGCGGTTCTCCAACTTCACCGGCACCCCTTCGATCCCGTCAGTGGACACCATCGCAAAAGCGTCATCGACCCGTCGCATGGGGAACATGCTGCCTTCCATCAGCAGAAGTCCGCCGGTCGCCCCCGCATAGGCAGCGGTATTGCTTTCACCCGCGTTGGTCCAGTACTGAGCGCCCGCGCGCCACTGCCCGTAACGGGTGAGCTGACTGATTTCCGCACCGCTCGTAGCGCTGCGCCCCGCGCTTCCCTGCACCCGCCATCCCCATCCGTCTGTGTCCCCCGGCAGTGTTCGCATTGCGCCTACGGTCAAACCATCTCCGCTTCGCTGGCTTTGCGCGCTCGCCCAGGCGTGGTGGCGATTGCCGATCGGCACCGACCAGTACACAAACGTTGTCGTGCCTGCGCCGCCACTGACATCCCGGCTGACGCTGAGATTGACGTTGCCGTAACTGCCCAGCGACTGCGCCCAGCTCAACGCGACGTAACTCGCCTTGGGGGTGTCAGGGTAATCCTGCCTCACATAACTGGCACCCAGTTGCCCGCGCCCGATGGTGACGCCCAGGAACGCCTGGTCCGTGCGCCGTGGCATTGTGCTCCCCTCCAGGCTTGCCACGTCGCGGAAAGCACTGTCACGCCGCACCGTGGCGACGTTGGCGCTTAGCCATTGGCCTTGCCACTCGTAGCCAAGGCTGTACTGTCGGCCCTGCATACCGCCATTGCGGCTCATTCCGTAGGACAGACTGACGACGCCACCGGCTCGGCCCAGCAGCAGCAAGGTTCCGAGCCCACCCATCGTCAGGCCGTTTGTCGACTCGGCATGGCCCTCAAGCGTCACATGGTTGTTGAGGCCATACCTCCCGCTGCCGCTCGCCATGACGTTATCGGAATAGGAAAACGAGCTCAGTCCATAGTTTTTCCGCAGCTTGCCCAGATCGATGGACCAGTCGCTGAGGCCGGACTGCAGCAGCCGGGCGCTGTTGTACAAGGAGAAATTGACAACGCGGCTCTGACCGGTGATGTCGGTGATGACCACCTGCGCACTGCCCGCGCCATTGAGTACCGGAGCACTGAGCACCTGAAAGCGTCCGGGGGAAACCGTGCTTTGCGACTCGCGAATCCCGTTGATGAACAGATCTACGGTGGAAGGAACCGTCGTATCGCCAATGAACGACGCGAGGGGCACCGTGACCCGATACGGCTGCAAATTGAAATTCCTCGAGATGCGAATGCCGCCGTACCGCATCGTACGTGTCCACGCGAGCGCACCGCTGTAGGTGTCACCAAGCGTGATACTGACCATGCGCTCGGGAAAGTCCATTTGCCACGACGTGTCTAGTCGCGTGCTCTGGAACCGGTCGCCTGCGAACCGCGCCCCCGTCCACTGCGTGATATTGCTGCTGCGAAAAACGCCCGGCCCCACGCCGAACAAACGGACTTCGCTCCAGCCTGAGAGGCTGCGAGTCTGGCCGTCGTCCTGCGTATAGAGGTCATAGTTCAGCAGCAGGCCGGGGGCGCGCGTGGCCGGGTCCAGACGGGGTGCAGGGGGCGGCTGATAGCCAACGACTTGTGCGTCGCCTTCGAGAAGTTCGACCGACGTGTTCAGGTCCAGGCGTTGATCGGCAATATCGTAATAGGCCCGCAGGCCTGGCAGGCTGTCGAGTGCGACAAGGACATGCTCATCCGGCACGGCAAGCCCGAGCGCGTGTAGCGTATGCGCCTCGACATAGAGGCGTCCCTCGCGAAGCACGACAGGCACGATGCGCCCAACGCGCACTCGATTGAGAACGACCTCCAGATACAGCGCTTCGTCCCCCGGCGCGGAATTGGCGACGTCGCCGGGGACCTCGATCGATTCAACTTGCGATTGCGCTGCGTTGGCAGGTTTCCCGTGCCCTGCGGCGACCGCGCCAGCGAGGGCGACGCCAATGCTAACGCTGAGCCCCCATCGGCAGCGCCCGAGCTTCCCTATCGTCATTAAATCGCGCCTTGAGGATCAGGTTTTGAGACGGGGGAAAGGGGACGTTGATCGGCCAGGCCATCTGCTGACCGGGCAGCACGTAGCCGACGAGGCCATTGACAAGCGACTGTTGTCCGCCGGATGGGCCCGAGGTGACGAGATCGCTGATGCGGATCGCGTAAGCGCTCGAATTGTTTACCAACAGTGAGGATTTTCCATCGGGTCCGGCCACGAGTTTGCTTTGCACCTGGCTGAGATCGGTCGGCGGCACTTCCCCGGGGGTGCCCGGGGAGCCTGTGACGCGATTCGCGGAAGCGGGCTCAACGAAGAGCGGGATGGAGTAACGCATGAGCACCTTGATGCCCGCGCCGGACGTGATTTTGCTTGTCGGCAATTCATCGACAAACACTCGGTAGCTAAGTTGCTGATTGGAGGGAGCCGGACGCAGTCGCACGAGGCGAACGACTCGGGTCTGCCCCGGGCTCACTTGCAGAATCGCCGGACTCGCGACCAGATCGTCGACCGGATCGAAGCGGTCCTTGCCGCCTTCCTGAGACCACCGGACGATACGCACCTGGGCATCGAGGCTCCGAGTCCCGCTGTTGGATACCTGCAGCGCTTGCGCGTGCTGCGCCGAAGCAAATTCGATGCGCACAGGCGACACCTGAAGCACCGCCGCCGTGGCGCTTCCCACGTGAAAGCATGCCGCCAGCGATAGAAGCGCCGCCGCGCGCACCGCGACGGATCTCGTCAACCGAGCACCGCGCGATGCGACTCGCACAGGATTGTTCATGGTCATTCCCCAATCAGTAGGTCAACGTTGCCGTCACGGTGTCCGAGTAAGCGCCGGACGGCTCGTTTCCGGTAAGGGTCGCCTGTGCGTATACCGTCAGCGAGATCTCATAGGCGGATCCAAGTCCCTGCCCCACGCCGGTCTGCCAGTTTGAACTGTCGTTTCCCCAGATGGGTCCGGTCGGACTGTTACGTCGCAGCGTGTAGGGAATTTGAACACCGGTACCGTTGACCATGGCCCGGGCGTTCACATCTGCGTTGGTCGTCCCGCCATCCAGCCCCACGGAGAATGGCAAGTCTTTCGTGCACTGCACGCGAATGGTGCCTGTCTGGGAGTGGGAGCCCGCGCTGGGAACGTGCGTTCCGAAGTCGACGTCCGTGGAGGTGAGCACAAGACATGTGCCCTGGATGTTGATACGAACCTGGAAAGTGTCTGTGAGCGTTTGCGTTTGGGGCAAGGCGCTACCCGCGATCAAGAAAAGCGCACCTGCCAGGGGAAGCCTGATGAATCGACGTACATCCAGCATACCGATCTCCATGGACGGGAATCAATGCAGTGCAAGTGACGCCATATCATATTTGGACAAACGCCCGCCTGACAACGAGTGCGTTTAATTCCGTTTGCGTTTGTGGATTATTTGCAATGCGTAATTTTTATTACTCCCGAACGACGAAGTCGTCGATCTGATCGACACCCCACCTGCGCGACCTCACATCGCCATCGCGCGCATGATGCGGCCGGTCGCTTCGTCGGCGGGGTAAAACGCTTCGAGTGCGAGTTCGGCAAGCGTCACGTCAACGGGCGTGCCAAAGACGGTCGTCGTACTGAAAAACGACAGCAGCCCGTCGTTCGTTCGCAACTGCATCGGCACGAAGATGCTCGCCGACGGCGGCACGGCCGGAGCCGGGCCGCGCGCGTCCACGGGATAGGCCTTCAGTTCCTCATACAACTCGCCCAGCGTGGCATCGCCGCTGGCGTGAATCTGTTGACGCAGGCGGTGCAGCAAATGCTCGCGCCACTCCGGCAGATTGGCAATGCGCGAGGCGAGACCGTCAGGATGCAACGACAGGCGAAGCACATTGACGGCGCCACTCAGCAGCGAAGGATCGACACCATCGAGCAGCGGCATCACCGCGCGATTGGCGGCGAGCAGCGTCCAATGCCGATCGACGGCCAACGCCGGGTAAGGCTCATGACCGTCGAGCACACGTTGAACCGCTTCGCGGGCGACGGCCATGTCAGGCGCATCCAACGCGCGCGCCTCGAAGCGAGGCGCGAAACCGGCTGCCACGAGCAGCGCGTTGCGCTCACGCAGCGGGATGTCGAGCGCCTGTGCAAGATGCAGCAGCATCTCGCGGCTGGGTTGCGCGCGACCTGTCTCCACGAAACTCAAATGGCGGGTCGAAATCTCGGCTTCCAGCGCGAGATCGAGCTGGCTCATGCGCCGGCGCTGGCGCCAGTCGCGTAACAGGGTTCCGATAGCGGGTGTCGTCATGACGCGAATGATAACGGTTGCGCGAGGCGCTGCCATTACCTCGGAGGTAATCGACTGCACGACATGCATTCGCGAAGATGACAGCCAGCGAGATCCAATGTCTCGTGATCCTGACCAACGCCGCCACGCGCGGATTGTTCGGTTCCGTCCCACTTCGAAGGAGGTCATCATGATGTCATCCCGTCAGTCTTCTCTCGAGACTTCTCGTCACGACTCCCGTCATGCTTCACCCAACGCATCGTTCCTTGCCCGCGTGCTGCTTGCCGATGCGCTTGTCAGTGGTGCCGTCGGGCTGCTGCAAGTGCTCGCGGCGGCGCCACTGGCGGCATTGCTCGACCTGCCCGCCGAGGGTCTGCGCATCACGGGCCTTGTCCTGCTCGTCTACGCCGCTGCGCTCGTCTGGCTGGTGCGACGCACGGCATTACCCGCGGCGGCCATGTGGACGGTCATCGGCATCAACCTGATCTGGGCGCTCGACTGTGGTCTGTTGCTGGCGTCCGACTGGATCTCACCCAACGGGCTAGGCCAGGTCTTCATCGGTGTGCAGATCGTGACTGTCGTGGTATTCGCCGAGCTGACCTTCATCGGGCTGCGCCGCCGTCGCGCAGCGCTTGGCTGAAATGCCTGGCCGAAATGCCTGGCCGAAATGGCGGGCTTTCCGGCGACGGCGTGACTTGCTCCGCGCCCTGCGAGTCCCCCCGGGACTCGCAGACCACGAATAAAATGTCCGGGTATTCATTCGAATCGTCGCGACATGGAACTCAGACAACTGCGGTATTTTCTCAGCGTCGTGGAACACGGCAGCATGGGCAAGGCAGCGCTGGAACTCGGCGTTGTGACCTCGGCGCTGAGTCAGCAGATCAGCCGTCTCGAGAGCGAACTGTCCACGCGTTTGCTGCAACGCACCTCCGGCGGCGTCGTGCCGACCGACGCCGGTCTGGCGTTCTGGCGTCAGGCGCAACTCGCCTTGCGTCATGTCGACGACGCGGCAAACGCCGCACGCTCGGCCCGCCTGTCGGGCCACGTCAGCGTGGGCATGGCGCCGAGTACGGCCAGCGTAATGGGTGTCGCGTTCCTGCAAGCCATGCGCGAGCGGTACCCCGATGTACGACTGCACATGGTCGAGAACCTCTCCGGCCATCTGGCGTCCATGCTGAGCGCGCGTCAAATCGATCTCGCCGTGCTGTTCCATGAAGCGCCCGCGCAACGCTGGAGCGTGCAGCCGCTGCTCGACGAGCGGCTGTTCCTGATCGGTGCACGCGATCTCGACGGCATGCCCGCAAGCACCTCCGTCCGGCTGAAAAACCTCGGCGACCTTCCCTTGATTCTCCCCAGCGGCACCCACGGCCTGCGTTCGCTGCTGCTCGCGGCGTTCAGGCGTGCAGGGTACGAACCGAACATCGCCGCCGAAATCGACGGTCTCGCGCTGCTGATGGACGTCGTGCGTGCCGGCGTTGGCGCGACGATACAGCCCGGCGCGGCGCTCGCCAGACCCGAGAACGCCATTCTGACGAGCGTACCCGTCGCCGAAAAATACGCCATGCGGCCCAACATGCTCGCCAGCGTCTCCGATGACGAACTGTCTCCGGCCGGACTCGCCGCTCGCGTGGTGCTCGCCGACGTCGCCCGTCAGTTGGTCCGGGAACATCGCTGGCCCGGTGCGCAGTTGCGCGCGCCCGGCACTTCACAAATCGTGAAGACCCCTTGACGGCTGACGGATGGCGCCTACGGCGCGAGACCTTTACGATTTGTCCGAAAGGAGGCAAGTCTGATGGTCGATGTGCTCGTAATCGGGGGAGGGAATGCCGCACTGTGCGCCGCGTTGATGGCGCGCGAGGCCGGTGCTTCGGTCCTGCTTCTGGAATCCGCACCGCGCGAATGGCGCGGCGGCAACTCACAACACACGCGCAATCTGCGCTGCATGCACGACGCACCGCAAGACGTGCTCGTCGATGCCTATCCGGAAGAGGAATTCTGGCAGGACCTGTTGAAGGTGACGGGCGGCATCACGAACGAGTCTCTGGCGCGGCTGACGATCCGTGCATCGTCGTCGTGCCGAGCGTGGATGCAAAAACACGGCGTGCGTTTCCAACCGCCGCTATCCGGTGCGCTGCACGTGGCACGCACCAACGCGTTCTTCATGGGGGGCGGCAAGGCCCTCGTCAACGCGTATTACCGCAGCGCCGAAGCGCTCGGCGTCGATATCCGCTATGACACTCCCGTCGACTCCCTCGAACTCGAAGGATCCCGTTTCATTGCCGCGCGCAGCGGCGACCAGCGGTTCGAAGCTCGCGCCTGCGTACTGGCAGCGGGCGGCTTCGAATCCAATCGCGAATGGCTGCGCGAGGCATGGGGACAAAACGAGCGTGGCGAATGGCCCGCCGACAACTTCCTGATTCGCGGCACTCGCTTTAACAGGGGCGTGCTCATCAAGCATATGAGCGACGCCGGGGCGGACATGATCGGCGACCCGTCCCAGTCGCATTGCGTTGCCATCGACGCGCGCGCACCGCTTTACGACGGCGGCATCTGCACGCGCATCGACTGCGTATCGCTGGGGGTGGTGGTCAATCGCGACGCTCAGCGCTTCTACGACGAAGGCGAGGACTTCTGGCCCAAGCGCTATGCCATCTGGGGTCGACTCGTGGCGCATCAGCCGGGACAAATCGGCTATTCGATCATCGACGCGAAAGCCGTCGGTCGCTTCATGCCGCCCGTCTTTCCCGGCGAGAAGGCCGACACGCTGCCGGAACTCGCGCGCAAGCTTGGACTGCCGGAGGCGCGTTTCATGGAAACCATCACGCGTTATAACGATGCGTGCCGCGTCGGCACCTTCGATCACACCGCCCTCGACGACTGCCACACTGAAGGCCTCACACCGCCCAAGACGCATTGGGCGCGTCGCCTCGACACGCCACCGTTCTACGGATACGCGCTACGCCCGGGCATCACCTTCACATATCTCGGACTCAAGACCAACGAGCGCGCACAGGTCCACTTCGGTGGCCGCCCCAGTGACAACCTGTTCGTTGCCGGGGAAATGATGGCCGGTAACGTTCTCGGCAAGGGGTATACAGCCGGGGTGGGCATGTCGATCGGCACGGCGTTCGGGCGTATTGCCGGGACGCAGGCTGCGCGCGCCGCACGCCAGACAACGGAGGTATCCCGTGCAGCAGTCTGACCCGCTCGCAGCCGAGCGTTCACACAGGGCGTCATCAAGCGATATGAAAAACCCGTCACATGGCAGCGCAGCGCGCGTGATTCCCATCGTGCCGATGAGCGCGAGCGAGACCGAAGTGGCACGCCAGATGCAGATCTGCAACGCGTGTCGCTATTGCGAAGGTTTCTGCGCAGTGTTCCCGGCCATGACCCGCCGCCTCGAATTCGGCAAGGCGGACGTCAACTATCTGGCAAATCTGTGCCACAACTGCGGCGCCTGCTATCACGCGTGCCAGTACGCCCCGCCTCACGAATTCGGCGTGAACGTGCCGAAAGCGATGGCGGAAGTTCGTCTCGAGACCTACACCGAATACGCGTTCCCCGCGTCGTTCGGTGCACTCTACAAGCGCAATGGCCTCACCCTGTCGGTGGCGCTCGCGGCCGGCCTCGTGCTGTTTCTCTGGCTCGGCGTTGCCTTGCAGGGCGGCTTGCCGGTCGACGGCGCGCCCGGCAGCTTCTACGCGATTTTCCCGCATAACCTGCTTGCGGCCATGTTCGGCACCGTGTTCCTGTTCTCGCTGCTCGCGTTGGGCGTGGGCGTGAGGCGCTTCTGGCGCGACGTGTCTGTGGGATCGGCGGGAGAGACGAACAGGCGCGCGCCTGCCGTGGCGGAGGCGACCCGAGACGCGCTGACGCTGAAATACCTGGATGGCGGTCATGGCGATGGCTGCAACGAAGCGGACGACGCCTTTACGCTCGCACGGCGCCGCTTCCATCACCTGACGTTCTATGGCTTCATGCTGTGTTTTGCGGCGACCGCCATCGCCACGCTCTATCACTATGCACTCGGGGTCGAGGCGCCGTATCCGGTGCTGAGCGCGCCGGTTCTGCTGGGCATCCTGGGCGGCATCGGGCTGATCGTGGGGCCCGCAGGGCTGCTGTGGCTGAACCTGAAGCGGCCTGCGGCGCGGGGCGATGCCCGTCAGCGTCCGATGGATCGTGGCTTCATTGCGCTGCTGCTCCTGACAAGCGCGTCCGGTCTCGCCTTGCTCGCGCTGCGCGCCTCCTCGGCGATGCCGTCGCTGCTGGCGATACACCTTGGCATCGTGATGGCGCTGTTCGCCACGCTGCCTTATGGCAAGTTCGCGCACGGCATCTTCCGCTGCGCAGCACTGCTCAAGTCGTCGATCGAGAAACGGCAGCGCAGCACACTGAGCGTCGGTTCGGATTAGTCGTTACCGAGACGACACGGGCGTGCGGGTGCCTGCCGATGGGGGGCTCGTGTCGTGACCGAACTTCTGCCGGTACGCAGCCGGACTCGTGTGAGCGATGCGTCGGAAGTGCCTGCGCATCGACTCCTCCGACCCGAAGCCCGCCAGTTCGGCAATGCGCGCCATGGGGGCCGACGGCTGCGCTTCGAGCAATTCGCGGGCGACGGCCACCCGCTCATGCGTCAGCCATTCGTAGGGCGCCATGCCGGTAGCTTCCTGAAAATGCCGTTGCAGCGTGCGCGAACTCATCGACGCCTGTTCGGCGAGCGAGCGCAGCGTGTGCGGCAATGCGGGGTGTTGGCGCACCCAGTCCATCAGCTTCGCCAGACGTCCGCTTTCGTCGCGCGGCACCGGCCGCGGCACGAACTGGGCCTGGCCGCCTTCGCGATGCGGCGGCACGACGAGGCGCTGTGCGACCCGGTTTGCCACCGCGCTGCCATAGTCCCGGCGCACTAGATGGAGCAGCATGTCGAGCCCCGCGGCCGATCCTGCCGACGTAATGATCTGGCCGTCGTCGACATAGAGCGTGTCGGACTGCACCTTCACGCTCGGGTAGCGCTGCTGCAACTTTTGCGCATAACGCCAGTGGGTCGTCACCGTCTTGCCATCGAGCACGCCGGCCGCCGCCAGAACAAACACGCCGGAGCAGATCGAACAAAGCCGTGCGCCGCGACGATAAGCGGCGCGAATCTTCTTGAGCAATGCCTCGGGCGGCAACTCGTCCGGGTCGCGCCAACCGGGCACCACGATCGTATCCGCACGATCCAGCCGCGAGAGCGTGTACGGCGCGGCGACCGTAATACCGCCGGCCGCACGCAGGGGGCCGGACTCGATGGCGCACACGTTGAACCGGTACCAGTCCACGCCGAGCTCAGGACGCTCCAGCGCGAACATCTCGGTCACACAGCCAAATTCGAAGGTGCAGAGCCGGTCATAGGCCAATGCCGCGACAAGATGATGTTTCATGGCGCGATGTTACCGGATATTGTCATTTGCGACACTTATCCGATCGCGGGTGCAGCGGCAGAATGAGGACTCCCCCATCGCCTTTATCGGGGGCCCACACAGATACCGACCTTCCTACCGATCCAAGCCATGTCCGACCTGAACGAAAACAACGCCGTCACCGCCGTCCCCGCCGCTGAGAGCACCGCCGCGCTGGCGCACTTTCGCGCGTCGCTGCAATTCGAAACCGACTGCGCCGACGTTGCCGGCGCGCTTGCCGGCGGATCGCCCGGGTTCGTGTTGCTCGACGTACGCAGCCCGGCGATGTTTGCACAGGGACATATTCCCGGTGCCGTGAATCTGATGCACGGCAAGATCATCGCGTCGAAGCTCGCGGATTATCCAGCCGACACACTGTTCGTCACTTACTGCGCAGGGCCGCACTGCAACGGTGCGACACGGGGCGCCATCCGATTGGCGCAATTGGGACGTCCCGTCAAAGTGATGATCGGCGGCGTGACCGGCTGGCTCGACGAAGGCTTCGCGCTTGCGAGGCACGATGCCGCTTGATGCCGCTTGATGCCGCTTGATGCTGCATGATCGCGCAAATGCGGTAAGCTCGGCACATCGCTGATCGTCAGCGCCGCCTCTCGGCTGCACGTCCTGAAACCCGCTACGCGACTTCCCATCATGACGCTCGACCCGACCCTTCTTGCAGCGTTCGCTCCGACCGGCGTGCTGCGCGCCTGTATCAACCTCGGCAACCCCATTCTCGCGGGCACCGACGCGGAGTCCCGCCCCGTGGGGATTTCCGTCGATCTGGCTGGCGCGTTGGCAAAGCGCCTGGGCGTCGCGCTGGAACTGGTCGTGGTCGACGCCGCGGGAAAATCCGTCGAAGCGGTCACGAATGAAGCGGCGGATGTGGGCTTCTTTGCCATCGACCCGCGCCGCGCGGCGACGATCGGTTTCACCTCGCCCTACCTCCTCATCGAAGGCTTTTACCTCGTGCGCAACGAGTCGCCCGTCACGTCCAACGCCGACGTCGACCGGGCAGGCACGCGGGTCGTCGTCGGCAAGGGCAGCGCGTACGACCTGTTCCTCACACGCGAACTCAGGCACGCCGAGATCGTGCGTGCGCCGACTTCGCCCGCCGTGGTCGGAACATTCATCGAGACAGGCTGTGAAGTGGCCGCCGGCGTGAAGCAACAACTTGCACAGGACGTGGCCAGCCTGAGCGGTTACCGACTGCTCGATGAGCGCTTCATGGTAATTCGTCAGGCGATGGGGGTACCGATTACGCGCGGCGAAGCCGCACTGACCTTCCTGACGACGTTCGTGGAAGACATGAAGCGGGAGGGCTTCATTGAGGACGCAATGCAGCGACACGGCATCACGGGCGTTAGCGTTGCGCCAGCCCGGGCCTGATCGGCCGGGTCGCTTACTCGGCCAGCTACTCAGGCATTCGGTATAAAGATGAAAGAAAGCATAGAAATGTCATATAAGTATAAAAAATAAACTTACATTTAAAGATTTGCACGTGTGGTGGACGAAGATCTGCCCGGCTGGACGGGGCGCGACTGCGTCCCGTGGTCGAAGTGATGAAGGAGTTCGGTCTTTGGCTCAATGCACGTGACGAGGCAGGTGACGAGGCGCGCTGATCGCACCAGTCGTCGGGATATACCCGAACCGATGACGCTCGCGCATGCGCGGAGCCACGTCCGGCGGGCGTGCGCGAAGCGCGCGCGTGGGATACCGCACGGCATTGATGCAAATTGGGGTAGCGGTATGCAAATGACTGACTAAAATTCCTAAATGCATACGGTGCAAGCAAACCGCTAAAGACGGTTCGGAACTGTTCAGGACTGTTCGTTATACGAAGTTCGAAAAGTGCCGTCTTTGCGTCGTACGAAGGTAAAAATGGGGCCAGCGCAATAGCGTTTCCATTCCTTCACGGGAGGCATGTCCATGACGTGCCTGAGCAAATGGATGATAGGTGCCTGTGTCGTCACGCTTAGCGGCGTGGCGTTGGCTGCGGGCGCCGACTCGGGTTCATCCGAACAGATGATCATGGCCAATCTCGGGCCATCACCGCTACCCGTGCGCGTCCCACCCCCACCTGCCCCCGTGTCGGTCGCCGCCGTCCCGCCCGTTCCCGTTACCCTGTATCCGTTCGGTCGGGAGAGCCCGGAGACACCGGAGCGCATCGACAGAATGCCGGTGACGCAGACCGACGCATTTCTCTACACGCGGATCGAAGCCGTCAATAGTGCGGCGCATGGAAACGACCACCGGTCGGCGGACTGGCTCGAATCGACGCCTGCCGCGGACGCCGCCGCGGCCAAAACCCAGCAGAGTTACCTGAGCATCGGGCCCAACCGCTCGCCACAGTTGTCTCTCGTCCAATGGAACAATTCGGACGACAAGCTCGGCTCCGATCCCAAGCGCGGACTCTCGCTCAAGACAGAGGACTGGACCATTTCCGCGAGCGCCAAGATTCCGATCCTTCGCCAGAAAGATCTCGGCGCAACGGTGTACGTCAAGCGCCGCTTCTGAAGGCTACGACGGCGCCCAAGGCCGACACGCCTGCGTCGGCCTGGGCTTTTGCATGCGGACTCGTTCGATGCGCGTAATGCTGTCGTCACACCGTCGGCTATCCCTTCGTCACGCCGTGGGCTTCACAGCCGTCACATCGATCTCCACCAGCCACTCCGGGCGCGCCAGCGCCTGCACCACGATGCCCGTCGACACGGGGAACACGCCCTTGAGCCAGCGTCCCATCACGTTGTACACCGCCTCGCGATATCGCGGGTCGACGATGTACACGGTGACCTTGCAGATGTCCGCGAGCTGACTGCCGCATTCGTCGAGCAGCATCTTCACGTTGGCCATCGCTCTTTCGGTCTGCGCCGTCACGTCGCCGATGCCGACCGACTCGCGCGTATCGAGATCCTGCCCGATCTGGCCGCGCAGATAGATGGTGTTGCCTGCGATGACCGCCTGGCACAGATCGTTGTCGAGCTTTTGTTCCGGGTAGGTCTCGCGGGTGTTGAACTTGCGGATTCTTGTGTGCGTCATGATGTTCCTGGGGTTCCGATCGTTCCAATGAATTGGCGGGAAGTCGCGCTCAATGCGCGAGAATCTTCGAGAGAAAACGTTTGGCGGCAGGGCTGGCGGCCTCGTTGAAAAACGCGTCGGTCGGACTGTCTTCGACGATCGCGCCATCCTCCATGAACACCACCCGATGCGCCACGCGCCGCGCGAAGCCCATCTCATGCGTGACGACCATCATCGTCATGCCCTCACGCGCGAGCTCGACCATGACGTCGAGCACTTCGTTGACCATCTCGGGATCGAGCGCCGAGGTCGGTTCGTCGAACAGCATCGCCATGGGGTCCATCGACAGTGCACGCGCGATGGCTACACGCTGCTGCTGCCCGCCCGATAGCTGCCCGGGATACTTGTGCGCGTGCGCGGACAGGCCGACCCGATCCAGCAACGCCCGTGCCTTGGTGCGCGCCGCATCGGCGTCGCGTCCCAGCACGATTTGCTGGGCGAGCGTGAGATTGCGCGTGAGATCGAGATGCGGAAACAGCTCGAAATGCTGGAAGACCATGCCGACCTTGCTGCGCAATGACGGCAAATCGGTCGACTTCGCAGTGAGCGAGGTGCCCGCCACGACGACGTCGCCCTTCTGAAACGGCTCCAGCGCATTGACCGTCTTGATCAGCGTCGACTTCCCCGAGCCGGACGGCCCGCACACCACCACGATCTCGCCTTTGGCAACGTGCGTGGAGCATTGCTTGAGCACGTGGTGCGCGCCGTACCACTTGTCGACGCCGCGGATATCGATGATGGGTTGTGCGGTGCTCATTTGTCGAAGTGTCCCGCGCGAATAGATGCGCCGATCAGGTTCAGAATGAGGCGTCCCGCCGTCACGCAGGAGATGAGGTTGGCATCGTCCTTCTCCGGTTGAATCTCGACGATGTCCATGCCCACGACGCGGCCCTTGCGCACCAGGCCGTGAATCAGCTTGCGCGCCTGCACGAAGGTCACGCCGCCCGGCGCCGGTCCCGCGACGGCGGGCATCGTCGACGGATCGAGGCCGTCCGCGTCGATCGTGAGGTAGTAGTTGCCGCCGTCGGGAATGCGATCGAGCACGGCGTCCATGCCGATGTCGTGCAGTTCGTACGCGGTCACCAGCTCTGCGCCGTACTCGCGCGCAGCCGCGAGATCGGCCGGACGGCCGCTGCCTTGCGCGCGCAGACCGATCTGGACGATGCGATCGACGTGCGCCATCTCCGAGGCTCGACGAATCGGGCTCGACAGGCCCTCGCGCACCCCATTGACTTCGTCGCGCCAGTCCAGATGGGCGTCGATATGGACGAGCGTGATCGGCCCTTTCTGATCGAGGCCGCGCAGCACCGGCGTGGTGATGCCGTGATCGCCGCCCAGCACGATCGGCATGGCGCCGCCTGCTGCAATGCGACGCACCGCCGCTTCGGCGCGCGCATAGTGCTCGCCCGGCTTCGACAGATCGGGCACGATGTCGCCGCAATCGACGAAACGGATGTCCTTGCGGCCTTGCAACAGCGGGCCGTCGATATCGAAGTCGTAGTGCTCGGGGCGACGCACCACACGGTCGGTCGCCTGACGAATCGCCGAGGGCGCGTTGGTCTGGTCGTTACTGAAGTCGGACGCGGCGTACGGCGCGCCATATGGCATGCCGAGCACGGCAATGTCAGCCTTGAGGTTGTCGATGTCGAGATCGAGTTCCGAGTACAGCAGGGTCGGGTGGCCGGTGCGCGGCGCGACGGTGTAAGTCGTCATGAAAGTTGTCCTTTTCCTTTGGCGGGGAGTGTCGAGAGGGGAGCCACGTCGGGTGTGCGGGTACGTCGCCCGACAACGTTTTCCAGACGTCGCCCAACACCGGCCAGCAAGACGCTGCTGAGCCAGTAGATCAATGCCGTGGTGCCGAGCACTTCGACGTAAGCGAAGGTGTTGGCGGTGAGCAGATTGCTTTGATAGGTCATCTCCGGCAGGCTCATCACCGAGAAGATCGCCGAGTCCTTGAACATCATGATGACGAGGCTGGTCGTTGGCGGAATGAGGAAGCCGAACAATTGCGGCGCAATGATGTGGCGCTGCGTCTGCCAGTAAGTCATGCCCAGCGAGAGCGCCGCGTGCGTTTGTCCGCGTGCGACGCTGCGCAGTGCCGCGCGCAGGATTTCGCAGAAGTAGCCACCGGTGTAGAAGGCCGTACACCCCACGGCGACGGTCATGGCGGACGCACTCACACCGAGCTTCGGCAATCCGAAGAACGACAGGTAGACGAGGATCAGGTAGGGGATGTTGCGTACCAGCTCGACGTACGCCAGTGCGATGGGACGCAACAGCGTGCGCGACTGCGCCGCGTAGGCCGCCGCAATCCCGATCACGACACCGATCGGTATGCCCACGACGCTCACCAGCGCGGTAATGCGCAGGCCTTCGAGCAGCACGGGAATCGCTTCCCGTACGATGGAAAAATCAATGGCCATGGGGCAGCATCCTGGAGACGCGGCGCTCGCAGACTCGCGACGCGGCCGAAATGCAGAACAGAAGCACGAAGTACACGGCCGCCGTGATCGCGAAGACCTGCAACGGCAAATCCGTTTGCAAGGTGGCATTGCGCGCGACCGTCGCCAGTTCCGGCACGGCGATGATCGACATCAGCGACGACGCCTTGAGCAGAATCGTGAACTCGCTGGTAAGCGGCGGAATCGCGCGATAGATGACCTGCGGCAGCAGCACGTGACGCCAGACTTGCGGGGCGCGCATGCCCATCGCGTACGCGGCCGCGCGTTGTCCGTAAGAGATCGTGCCGAGCGCGCCGCGCAGGATCTCGACGATGTAAGCGCTGGTGTTGCATGCGAGCGCCGCCACGCCAGCGGTGATCGGCGAGATCGAGATATCGAACATGGCCGGGACCATGTAGTACGCGATCAGCATGTGGATCAGCGCGGGCGTGCCGCGAATGAGACTGACCCACAACACGACGAACGAGCGCAGGGGTGCGAGCGGCGAGATGCGCGCGAGCAGCAGCACGATCCCGAGCCCCAGACCGATGATGAAGGCGCCTGCGGAGGCGGCGAGCGTGATTGCCGTGCCTGATACCACGCCTTCGATGAACGGCTGGAGCACGCCTCGCATCTGTTCCATGCCGGGCCAGTTGAACATGGCGGCCGCCGTCAGATGGCGCCTTGCGGCAGGTAGTTCTCGCGCGGCGTATCCATCGGGCCGCCGAACCACTTCTGCTGCAATGCGGCGAGCTTGCCGTTGGCGCGGAACTCGTCGAGCGAATCGTTGATGAACTTGCGGATTTCGAGATCGTTCGGATTGGCCACCCACGCGAGCAGCTTCGGCTGACCGATGGTCCCGGCGATGCGAAACGCGTTCGGTTGTTTGCGCATTTGCACCGCAGCGATGTTCGACGGCATCAGCGCCACGTCGATGGTCTTGTTGGCGAGCGCGTTCGAGACATCCGGATACGCCTGGTAAAGCCGCGTGCCGGCGTAGCCCTTACCCGTCTTCGCCTTGAGTTCCTTTTCGAACTCGTCGGCCACCGGTTGCGACGACGAGCCCATTTGCGTGCCGATGGTCTTGCCCGCGATGTCCATATCGCCCTTGATGGCGGTCTCGTCGGTTCGCACCATCAGCACCGAGCGCACCACGCCGACGGGCTGGCTGAACGCGAAGCGTTTGGCGCGCTCGGGGGTGATGCCCACGCTTGTCGCCACGAAGTCGAACTTGTGGGACATGAGGCCCGGGAGCAACCCCTGGAACGGCAGGTTCATTTGTTCGAGCTTGACGCCGAGTTTCGCGGCCATCAGTTCGAGCACGTCGTGCCCATACCCGACCACTTGTCCGTTTTCGACGAATTCGAACGGTTCGTATGCCGCTTCGGTGCCCACGGTCAGCTTGCCGCGCTTCTTGATGTCGGCAAGCGTGCCGCCTTCGGCAAAGGCCAGCGACGGCACCGTCGGCAGCGCCAGTGCGGCGCTCGAAGCAAGCGTCGCCTTTACAAAGGATCGTCTGGACCAGGTCTTCATAGCTTGCCTCGCGTCATGTGGGTTGGGTGTTCCGACGGGCGCGTCCGGCAGTGACCGGTGTCGTGCGCCTCTGAAACCCAATGTATGCGGGCAAAAAGATCATGAAAAATGATTTTTTTATTGGTATGGTTTCAAAAAATGAAACCTTTTGTGCACCGCGCATGGCAATGGTTTGTGAGGCGTTCAGCGCGAATTCTGGCCTGTGCGATGAGGGTGCTGTGAGGCGTGTGAGCTTGCCTTACGGACGATGATGTATCGGGCAGTGACGGACGCGATTGGGGACGAGGCGATGGCAAATCGGGAGTTCAGCGAGCGAGACCTTCGCTCGTTACGCATTTTTTGCGCAGTGGCGCAGGCGAGTGGCTTTGCGGCGGCCGAGAAGCAGTTGAACATGTCGAAGGCGTCGATCAGCCGACATATCCGCGAGGTCGAGGAAACGCTGGGCACGCGACTGTGCGAGCGTGGCCCGTCCGGCTTCGTGCTCACGCATGCGGGCAAAGTTGCGCTGGAGTTGGCCCGCGACGCGTTGAAGTCGCTGGAGCGGATTCGTCCGGAAATCGATGCCGTACGTGGCGTGCTGTCGGGCACGCTGTCGATCGGGATGGTCGAGCACATCCTGTCGGATGTGGGGTGTCATATTCCCGAAGCGTTGGATGCACTTAAGACACAAGCGCCGGACGTGAAAGTCGAACTGACGGTGATGACGTTCAACGAACTCGATCTGGCGTTGCGCGAGCGTCGTGTGCAAATCGCGATACGCGGGATGTACCGGCGTGAGGCCGGGTTTCACTATCAGCCACTGTTTATCGAGCGTCACCAGTTATACGTGGCGAAGCATCGCGTGAAGGAAGCGTCGACGTTGCCGCTGGTCTATCGGACGCAGCCGTTCGTGCACGAAGCGCTCAATACCCTGGGACTGACGCGTGGGCCGACGGCGTCCGGCTTGGAAGCGGTGGCGATGCTGGTGCTCTCCGGGCATTACGTAGGGTTGCTGCCGCAGTATTACGCCGCATCGTTCGCGAAACGTCATGCTGTGGTGAGAGTACCGTCGGGGCCGGAGTACGAGAACGCGATCAGCGCAATCACGGAAGCGTCACGGCCGAGAACTCGGGCGCTGGACTTGTTCTTGGATTTGTTGGCGGAGGTGCATTCGGGCGCGTGTCCGTGAGCGGCGAATATGGAGAGACCGACAAACGTCGACGTAGACTTACTGCTCGACGAACCTGATTCAGCTCCACTTTGGTTTCGGGCGTGTTACCCACAGTAAGGGGCTCAGCGTTCCCTTAGCCTGGTCAAGCCTCCCACCGCACCATTCGCCACGCATACCTCCGCAACGCAAAAAAGCGTTTACTTTTCGAAATCCCCTTCACGCGCTGTACTAGTTCCCATCAGAGTTAAACCAAGGTCCAAGTGTCTTCGGATCATCGCTCAGCATCCCTGCTTTTCTTAGCGGCTTCGGCAAGTACTTCACAAAAACACAGAAGGAAACGACAGCGAACGGGAGAAAAATCAGCGTCATAGACACTCGTTCTTCGAGACCGAAAGCAACTCTACAAACGCCTGCGATCAGGAACGACCAGAATCCAGCACCAAACGCCGATGCAAGACACACAACAAACCAAATTTGAAAAGTTGAATAAGCCCTTCGCCAATTCATCTGCTTTCTCCGGCACGACGAGCATCTTCGATAACGGCAACCCCTTTCGACCCCACACCAAAAATCAAAATACCTTGTGTCGTTCCGTAGGGAGCTGCTTGCTTCGTTATCGGAATTAGAGTGTTGTTATTAATTTTAGGCACCATCACGTTAAACATGGATCCCGGACGGTTGAGACCATCGGCAACGCCCATTTTTAGTGGAACAGGTACCCTTAAGGCGAGCAGCGAGGCCGAAAAGTTCAACACGTCGTAGGACAAATCCCCCCAAGTCGGGCTCAGGTAGTTGGCTCCGTAGCGTAGCGGATTCAGGCCAGGGGAATCAATGCCGTTGTAACGTTTATACAGCCCGTTGGAACCCTCGCTTAACTCACTCAGGCCAAACGCCACCATCGGCAAACCAACCGCACATCCAAAACCAGTAGTACAAAATCCTGCACCCGTCTTCGCTGTCACACCACCCATGACAACTTTGGAGGCATCTTTTGCTACTCCGGCAGGATCATGTTTGATTGCATCGCCGACCTTTTGCCAAGGCGTATATTCAAAAAGGCCGCCTACTTTCTGTTGTTCAACCCAATCCAACTGCGCCTTCAACTGCGCCGCTTCCACATCACTAACATAGTTCTGGTTGCGTTCCGCGCTTCCCTCGGCATATTCCGCCCAGCATTTGACCGCATAACATGCTGCACGTGTAAGTCGTCGTTCCTCCTCCTTGTCACCGTTTGCTTTTGCTCGAATAGCCTTCTTCTCATCCGGATGCAACTGCCGGTTAAACCGATCAACGTTGTACCCGGTGAACGCCCCCGAACTTCCACCAACCGCTGCCCCCACCGCAGTACCAACCCCTGTCGCTACGATCTGCGCGAGCGCTTCATCGATATCGGCGTTACCCGTCGGACGGGCCTTCTGAATGTTCTCGCTCAGTTCGTTCAGAGTCCCGCCAAGCTTCGATGTCAATCCTGCGCCTAATGCACCACCAAGCGCATTGCCGCCTCCCAAGCCTGCGATGATCGCGCCTCCCGCCGCGTGCATTGCCGCACGGTAGTCACCACCCTCCTTCCAATTGTCGGCTTCCTTCTGATACTGCGCCTTCAACTCCGGATCGGTCGTGGCATCGGCCAGCTTCTGCGCCGCCTCTCGCTTCTTTTCCGCATACGTCCCGATATCCCGCGCCACCGCTTCCCCGGCCGCCGTCGCCGCCGCCATCAGGCGTGACTGATCATTGAGCAGGTTCTGCAAATCCGGTGTGCGGTTTACCGTTTCGTTCAGGTTCGACGTGTCCCGGTTCAGACTGGCGAGATCCTGCGTCTGGTTCGCGCCGTTCGTCAGCGTGATCGTGCCTTCGCTCACGCCGCTGCGCGTCACACCTCGCTCGCTGCCGCTCTCCGACTGCGGCAGCATGGGTGCAATGCCACCCGTGTTCTTGCCCGAACTCGGCCCCGTCGTCCGCTCGTTAGCGCCCCCGTTGCCGAACGTGCCCCCGCCGCCAAAGCCAAAGCTGTTCGCGCTGTAGTCGGAATGGTTCTGAATGTCGGAGAACGTCAGCGTGCCCGTCGTCAGTTGGTTCTTCGACGGATCTGCCGTACTGGCGATGTATGCGCCCTTCAGATCCGTATTGCCCTTGACGTCAACGTCGAACCCGCCAGACCCGGCCTGAATGCCCGATTGCTCAACAACACCGGCGTAGTTGCCGCTCGCATTGCCGCGCGAATAGCTGAAGCTGCCCGACGCGCCGCCCATGCTCGCGCTGAATCCGCCGCCCATACTCTCCTGATGCGCCGAACTCTCGCTCGTGTCCTGCACGCTGGCGATGTTCAGATCGCCCCCTACACGCGCAATCACCTTGTCCGCATTCACATTGCCGCCGACGATGTTCGTATCGCCGCCGCTCACAATCACCGCCGTATTACTCGCGTTGATATGCGAGTTGTTCTGGAACGTCGAATCCGAGTTGGCGTCGCCGTTGGACTTCGAGAACGACGCCGATACACCCCAGCCACTAGTGCCAAACGAAACGCCAAAGCTGCCGCCCTTCGACTCGTTGTCGCTGCGCGTCGACTCCGTGTCCTTGCTGCTCAGGACATTGACCTGATTGTTGGCTTGCAGAAGGACATCCTTCGCATCGATGTTCGATCCGATGATGTTGACGTTGCCCTTGCCCGACGCCGCATCCCCAGTGGCGACAAACGCCGTCGTGCCGCCCGACCTGATGTTGCTCGACACGTTCTGCGTCGAGTCGACAGACGACGTCGACTTGCTGCTCGACGAACCCCAGCTCAGTTCTACCTTGGCCTCAGGCTTCGCCTTCGAACTCGGATCCGCAAACATATCCGCTGCTCGCGCAGCCTCGTTGTAAGCGCCATAAGCGCCACTTGCCGCAGCATATCCACGCAGCGCCGAGACACGCGCATCTCCGCCGGAGTCCACCGCTGCCTTGACCTGATTCGTCACGTTTTGCACCGCATCGATCACCGGCGACTTCACCGCCAGCGTAAATCCGGAGCTCTTGAACTCATGCGTCTCGTCATGATGCTGCTGGTTGAGCGCCGATTCGATCGTGACGTTCTGACCGATGCCGGTAATATCGCCGGCCGCCATGATGTCGCTGCCTCTGACCCGCAAGTCGTTGCCCGCCACAATGCTGACATTGCCGTTCAGGCTGCCCACCATGCTGCCCGTCTGCGTCACGCTGCTGTCGTTGGTCTGGTCACGTTGCTCGTTCTTGCCGTACGAAATACCCACACCACCCGACGAACCCAGGCCAGAACTCTTCTTCTCGTAAAACGAGCTACTCTGGCTCTCGTTCTGTGCCGACTCGATGCGCGCGTCTCGTCCCGCCTGCAAGGCGACGTCCTGCGTGCCGACGACCGTTGAACCACTCACGACGAGGTCACGTCCGGCCGACACGCCCACTGCGTTGCCCGACACCGTCGAGCCCACCGCAATCGTCTGATGTGAGCTGGATGACGATGTCTCCTCCGTTTTGGAGAGGAATCCCGAGCTGCTGTCGTGCTGCCATTTCTGACTGTCGTGCGTCTGCGTCACCGTGCCGATATTGACATCGCCCGTCGCCGCCAATGCGATGGTTCCATTACCCTGCGACGACACGGACGAACCCAGCACAGACAGATTGCCGGTCCCCGAGGAGGCAACGACCGGCGTAATCTGATAAGTGCCCAGCACGCCACCGACCGCACTCGCCTGGCCCGCCCCGATCAGCACGTGATTACCTGCGCTCACGCTGGCACCATTGACGGCTTCGTCCAGCGACGATTTGGTGTACTGCAACGAGCCCCCGAAGGAGCGCTCATCGTGCGTGTGCGAGTCTTTGACCGCCGTTACCGTGACATCATTGCCTGCGAGCACCGTCGCGTTGCCACCTGCTGCAACTGTCGTTCCGCTCAACGTGGTGTCGCGCCCTGAGACCGTCGTCAGATTGCCGCCAGCGGAGATCGCACTGCCAACGTTCTGCACAATGACGTCGCGACCGCCGTTCTGTCCATCGGTCGTGCCGACAGTTTGCGACTGGCCGACCGTCAACGTGTTGGCATTGATGTCGCGCCCCGCCGCGACCACTACAGCGCCATCGCTGGCGATTGCGCCCGCATTGAGGGTGACGTCGCGTGCAGCCACGGCCGTGGCACTGTTCGATCCCGAGATGATGCCGACCGCGCCGATGCCGGTAGCCGACGCCGACGATGTGAAGCTGCCACCGTTGTCCGTTCCCGCCGTCTGGGTGAGCGTGGTCGATTCGTTGATGAGATCGCGCCCCGCCTGCACGACGACGTCCTTGCCGCCGATACGACCGCCGGAGTTGCGAATATCACCCAGCGACGTCAACGACGTCGTGCCGCCACTTCCGATGACACCGAGGTTGACGATGGCGTCGCCCAGAATCGTCGTCGCCGTATCGCTGACGATCTGACCGCTGTTCTTCACATCGCCCGTCGCGGCGAGCTTCACGCTGCCACCCGAAACCAGCGCGCCCGTGTTCGTGAGATCGACCGTATTGGCTTGCGCCAGATACACCTGCGGCACGAGCACCGACTGAACGGTGCCATCAGGAAGGGTGACTTCCTGTGAGACCAGCCAGACCATGTCGGTGGTCAACTGCTTCATTTGCGCGTCCGACAGGGCGACCCCTACGCTGAGGCCGAACTGCTTGCCATATGTCACGCCGTTATTGAGCAGCGCCGTGTATTCGTCGAGATAGCTGGTGTATCCCGCGAGCAGTGTTTTGCCAGTGAGCGCCGTGATCTGGTCGCGGACCAGTTGCGTTTCATAGAAACCATCGCCAACACGCTTTTGCGTTTTCTGCGGATCGAGTCCCAACTCGCCCAGCATGTAATCGCTCGAAATGAACTTTCCGTATTCGGTGAAGCGAGGATCCGTCGCAACCAGATAGGTCTGTCCCGGTGCCGTACGTATTTGGAAAAGCGCGTTACGTGGCAACGTGAGGCCGGGAATGGCCTGCGCGGACGATCCCAGCGTCTGGCGGTTTGCCACCGTGCCGGAAAGGTTGCCCAACCGCGTTCCCGTGGCGTTGCCCCCCGTTACGCCGGCGCTACCGACGGTATTGCCGGAACGGTCAACGCTCGACACTGTGATATTGCGCCCGGAGGACTGAACCGACTGGTTGCCGACGGCAATCGCGGGAAGCGATGCAAGTGTCGTTGGCGGCAGCGGCGTCACTGGATAAGCGACCGTCACCTGATCGTCGTCGCCGCCAGACTTCTGGTGCCAGTAGAAGGTCGACGTCTGCGTCTGTGTCACCGTCTCCTGCAAGGTTATGCCCACGTCGTTGACGGACCCGCCTGTCGCGCGACGAATCAGATCGCGTCCCGCCGTCATCGTTGACGACTGATTGTTGATCGCGCCACCGTCGGCATTGATGCGAATGGAACCCTGGGCCTGGAGCTTCGCTTCGGGAGACGCGCTGATGAGTTCATCGCGCGTTCGCGTCGTCGTGACGACGCGCGTGATTTCGTTGTAGTCGCGCTGATCGATCCCCAGATCGCCGCGCGAGATCGCCTGATCCGGCCGAATCATCGTATTCGGGTCCCAATCCGGCCAGAACACGATTCGGTAACTATCCCCATTGTCGACGAGGCTGTTGAAGTATTGCGTCGGATTCTTGCCGACGTCTCGCGTCTTGGTGGTCGACTCGCATTGGCCATGGTCATCGCACGGCCCCTTTCCTTGCGTCGTCGCGTCCTCATACGACTCTTCGAGCGGCTTGGTCAGACTGAAGGTCTTGGCCGCAAGATCCACATTCGTCACCTGCGACTTCGGAATGTCGACGGTCAACGGTGTCGCAAGCGCTTGCAGCAGGGCCGACGATATCGGCGCGCGTCCTGCGCTCCATTTCCATTCGGGGAACGTCCGGCTCATGTGCATCAGCGTTTGTTCGCCGCTGGGCAACGCCGCCGTATAGAGACCGAAGCTCTGCGTCGTAGACTGCGGCGTTCCCGGCTGCGTCTCGATGCTAGTGCGCGAGTTGTTGATGACACGCGCCGCAATGTCCAGATTGCCGTCGGCAACGATGTTGGCCGAACGATTGGTCAGCAAGGCCATCTGATTGGCGAGCAGCCCCTGTCCGTCGCGTGTGCCATCCCGAGCAATCTCGATATCCCCGGTGCTGTAGAGCAGTGCGCCGTCGTAGTTGGCGACGGAATTCGACGCATACAATGCGAGTCGTCTTGCCCCGCCTATGACTGCCGAGGTGCCGTTGTTCTCGATATCGACAGCATTGACCTGTACGTCGTTGCCCAATACGCCGTAGCCGTTGTAGAAATGGCTCGCGTTGAGGCGTACCGTGTCGCCGCCGATGCTGCCGGAATTGGAGAATAGGCCTGAGGCACTTAACTGTGTCGTGGATGCATTGATCGCGCCATTCGCGTTGTTGACGAACTCTGCGGCGCGAACGTCCAGTGTGCCAGGGGCGCTTAGCACGCCATCGTTGGTGAAACGTCCCGTCGATGTCAGCGTGAGCGTGCCATCGGCCCGTAAGCGGTTGGCTGAGGTATTCGCGTAGTCGCCTACGGCGGAGAACGTGAGATTGCGACCGGCGGTCATCTGTCCGGCGCCGCTCATCGCACCGGCGACGCCGATGTCCCGATTCGAACGGATGATGCCGTTACCGTTATCAAGCGATGTGACTTGCAGTGAGACATCGCCAACACTCTCGATCGTTCCACCCGCATTCGCCACGCGTGTAGTCGCATTGGTCACCGTCACCGAATTGCCGCCAAACAACTGCCCTGCAGAGTTGTCGAGCGCACCGGCGATGCCCAGCAAGACGTCGCCGCCACCGACGATTCTCCCACCGGCAACGTTGCTCAGCGTGGCGGCGTCGACCGTCAATTTTCCGTTGCCACCGATCGTTCCGGCGGCGTTCTGCACGTCGCGAACCGCCGTGACGGCCGTTTCGCCGTCGCCCGCGTTGGTCAATTGCCCCGAGGTATTCGCCAAACTGCCGGCAGTGATCGACAGGGTGTCGTGCGCGCCGTTGGCACTGATGCGTCCTCCGGTGTTCGTCAATATCCCGTCCGCACGGAGGCTGACCGCACCGCCCGATTGCATCGATCCCGCAGTGTTGTCGACATTTGACGCTGCTGAAAGGGTAAGGCCGTTGGTGCCATACACCGCGCCATTGCGATTGACGATGTCAGCCGTCGACGTCAGCCATGTCGCGTTGCCCGCAGTAAGTTCGCCGCCCGTGTTGTCGATGCGGGCCGCATTGATCTTCAGAATGCCGAGGCTGCCGAGCAGGCCCGTCAGATTGGTGACATCGCCGCTCGACAGGACCGTGAGACTCCCTGCGCCGAGGTGGCGGATTTTCCCCTGATCGTTCGTCAGCGCCCCCACGTCCACGGTCAGATCTCTGGCGTTCGATGCAACCGTTCCAGCAGCGTTATTCAACGTGCCGCCAACGTTGATCGACTGGACCGAATCGCCGTATTGCCGGATCTCTCCGGAACGATTCGATGCTTCCCCCGACACTGCCAGAGACAAGGTATCCGCATCGATCAGCCCGTGGTCGTTATCGAGCTGCGCCGCCCTGATGGTCGAGGTCGACGCGGAAATCGCGCCTTGACGATTGGTCAATGTAGTGTCGACCGTCGCATTGATTTGCTCGCCCGAGAGCGTCCCGTTGGTGTTGTCGAGTCTCCCGGCCGACACATGAAGTTGCGTCCCGGCGACAATTTGCGCTGTATTGGTCACTGTGCCCGCGCGGACACTCAATTCACCATTGGCTCCGATGACGCCGCCAGGCGCGCCCGAGGCGCTCGTTCCCCCAGCGTTATTCAGGTCGCCAGCGATATCGACGGATGTGCCATCGCCCGAGAGCGACGCCACACGGCCGCCGGCGTTATCCAGCGAAGCACCTTTGACGTCGAGAAGCCCTCCAGACTGAAAAAGCCCGCGCTGGTTGTCGATGCGACCACCTGTCACGTCAAGGCGCGTGCTCGCAACCGATTGCGCATCCGCATTGTCAATCCGGCCCAACGCGGCCAGCGTGATCGTGTCGGCCGACAACGCCCCACTCGCGTTGAGAATGCCCTGCACTGCCCTCACGCTCAATGCATTCGAAGCCGTTACGATGGCACGTTGAAGATCGATATCGCCTAACTGCGACGTCAGCGAAAGATTGCGACTCGCATCTGTTCGACTGCCGGACAGGTCGAGCGCACCTGCCAGGAAAGACATGTCGCCACGAGCGACGTTACGTCCGGTGGCAGTCATTTTTCCAGACGCAGTCAGCGTAAGGTTTCCCGCGAGCGACGGCTGTCCGTCCGCGTCGATGCCCGCCCCCAGCGTTCCGTGGGACGTCACCGCAATCGCCTGAGCCGTGAGGTCGCCCGCAGCACTCAGCACACCGCCGTTGTCCAGCGTACCGCTCGTTCGTACATCGGCGCGCCCGCCCGCGTAGACACTGCCCTGATTGTCGATGCCGGCCTTCGCGTTGACCAGAACATCGCCTGTGGCTTCCGTCTTTCCCGACGTCACAAGCTTTCCTTCTGTGGTCAACGTCAGATCGCCGGCTTGCGCGGCAATCACCCCCTTGTTGGAAACGCCGACGCCGTTCTCGGTACCGACCAGGAAGATGCGTTGCGCATACATGCCGCCCAACTGGCCTACGTCGAGGGCCACGTCAGGCGCATTGGCGTCCGCCGTCGTCTTCTGTACGGAGAGGGTTTCGTGATCGACTCGGTTCGTCCCCGTCACCACATTGAGTTGCTTCGCGTGCAACGCGGCATTTACCTGAACCGCACGCGCGATGAGATCGACTTGATCGACATTTGCCGCGTTCAGACCGTCGCCTTGAATGACAAGTCGTCCGCCGTTGACCTGATATCCCGACAGGCTGCCGTCCGCCCCCATGATAGGTGTGCCGGTCGTCAACACGCCGCGCGTGGTGTTGATGAAGCCTCCGCCGTCGACCATGATGCCGGCGCTGTTCGCAACCACGACCTGTGCGGCTTTTCCTGCCACCTCCAGATAGCCACGCAACTGGCTGGGCGAATTGCTATTCACCTGATTCAGAATGACGCGCGCCGCCTGATCCCGCGCGAGGTTGGGGTTGCCGTTGACGTACCCCGCCTGCTGCGTATTCACAATGGTCGACGAGTTGTTCAGTATCACGCCCTGGCGCGGCACATCAAATTGCGAATAGACGTTTTTCGACACCCCGGCCGCCGTAGGTGCGGTGATGTTGACCTGCTGCAACCCATTGGCGGTCTGCACGACATTCGGGGCATTGGCGCCCGGCGCCGCCACGACCTGAGCGTGGACCGACACTGGGGCAATGATCTGGGCAAGCACGAGCGCGCGCACCATGGCACGCTGAAGCCCACCTTCCGCCCGACTTCCCCGGGGCACGCCGTGAGCACGGCGATTGACATGTGATTTCATCTGATCTTTGTACGACTATTTATATTAGGGTCTTTGCCCGTCTTGTACTTCTATCGATACAAACTTCGTAGGCCGAATATTACTCATTAATTAAGTATTTGTTTTCGTCTCGAAATCAGTCTTTATAAAATCGACCAAAATCTGTAGCATTCTGGAAAATAAATAATCCAAACTAATTTCAGCGGGGATCATGATAGAGTTCGACGCCTGACCTTGGGCAGTCCGATTCAGGACACGCCTTTCACGCTTGATTTCGCTTTTCGACCCGACACTTCAGGTCTGGATCGGCTCGCCCCGTCGCGGCGGCATCACCTTCGACGTTTCACGATGAATCTCGCTTCGTATCGCTTTGTCACGCCTGTCCGTCGTCTGCTTTTTGTCATCGCATTGACGTCTTCCACGCCCTTTGGCGCGGCCGTCGCGCAAACGCCGCCACCGGCAGTGGACGCGGCGGCGACCAATGCCCGCCAACAACAACTGCTTGAGCAGCAGCGCCAGGCACAGGAGCGAGCCGCCGCAGTCAACGCACCCTCGGTACGCACCGAAGTTCTCGCCGCCGATGGCTTCCCTGCCCTGCCTGAGGAATCTCCGTGCTTTGCGGTGACATCGTTTTCTCTGGAAGTGCCCGCGGCGCTACCACCGCGAGCGCAGGCTGCGGGAGCATCGACTTTGCCACTCGACCCGTTCGCCTTTGCGCATGAATGGCTCGATCATTACCGTGGACAATGCCTCGGCCAGCGCGGCATTGCTGCGATCACGGCCGGTCTGACGAGGTTGATCCTGTCGAAAGGTTATGTGACCACACGTGTTCTGATTCCCGAGCAGGACCTGTCGACCGGCACACTCAGGCTCACGCTGATACCGGGCTTGATCCGCGACATCCGCTTTTCGGATGCATCGCAATACGGCACATGGCGCACTGCTTTCCCTGCATCGCCGGGAGACCTGCTGCAATTGCGCGACCTCGAACAAGGGCTGGAGCAAATGAAGCGCGTGGCAAGCCAGGATGTGACCATGCAGATCGTGCCGGCCGACGCGCCCGGGCAGAGTGACGTCGTCATCGAGGTCAACCGTGCGAAACGCTGGAGCGTCGTCGCATCGGTGGACAACGGCGGCTCGCGCGCCACGGGGAAACTGCAAGGCAGCGTCGCTCTCGGCATCGACAATCCGTTGGGGCTTAACGACATTTTTAATGTCGGTGCGACACACGATCTCGCGTTCGCGGACAAACGTTTCGGCTCGAACGGGTGGAACGCGTTCTATTCGATTCCATGGGGATACTGGACTGCCACGGTTTCGGCCTATGCCAATCGTTATAACCAGCAGATCGCCGGGGTCAACGACACATTCACGACACGCGGCGAATCACAGACCCTCGACTTCAAGCTGTCTCGTGTCATACAGCGTAGCCAGAGCAACGTACTCAGTGCACAGATCCGACTAAGCAAACGCTTTGGGAAAAGTTATCTCGAAGACACGGAAATCGATCAGCAGTATCGCAACAACACTTTTGTCGAGTTCGGCTTCGTGGATCGCCACTATGTCGGAGCCGGACAGTTCGACGGCAGCCTGACGTATCGGCAGAGCGTCTCCGGGCTGGGGGCGGCGTCGGAGAATGCCAGCCCCGGCACACCGACGTATCGATTCGGTGTGGCGGTTCTCGACGCGAACCTCTCACTGCCGCTGGGGCAATCGCCGCTTCGGTACGTGACGACCTTTCATGGCCAATACACAAACGATGTTCTTCACTACATCGACGATCTGACCATCGGCAGTCGCTATACGGTTCGGGGCTTCGACGGAGAATCGTCGCTTGCGGCAGAGAAAGGCTTCTATTGGCGAAACGAGTTGCAGTGGGCCTTGGGTGCGTCCGGCACGTCATTATTCGCCGGCGTGGACTACGGCCGAGTGAGTGGGCCTTCCGCGCAGTACTTGGCGGGAACACAGCTTGCCGGAGCCGTCATCGGAATGCGCGCAAGCGCGAGGCTCCCTGTCGGGTTCGTCTCCGGGGAAGTCTTTGCAGGCACGCCAATTTACAAGCCTTCGTCGTTCCAGACTGCGCACACCACCGTCGGTTTTTCCCTCACCGCTCAATTCTGAGAGTCCGGAGGGCTAACGACCTGATGGCCCCTGAGCCACCGTCAACCCCAACGTCTCGCCCACCGTCGCAGCGAGGAAATCGGCCAGTGCGCGACGCGGTGCCGACGCGGGAGCGCCGCCTTCGACCAGCGCAATCTCGGCAGGCGGCGGCGGGGGCAAGGCATCGCAAATCCGGTGGTCGCTCAACAGCACCGTCTCCGGCAACACCGAAACGCCCAGGCCGGATGACACCGCTGCCTGAATGCCCGTCAGGCTGTGGCTGCCGAACGCCGTGCGCCACGGACGTTGCGCCGCATCCAGACTTCGGATCGCGCGCTGGCGGTAAATGCAACCTTGAGGAAATAGCGCGAGCGGCACCGGCGCATGCGCCAGCTCGTCTGTGTCGGCATTCGCCGCCATCGCCCAGACCAGCGTCTCGGGCCACGCCATCAATGCATCTCCCTGCCCCGGCTCGCGCTTGACGAGCGCAAGCTCGAGGTCGCCCGCACTTAGCCGCTCGCGCAGGTCGACGCTCATGCCCGCTACGATGTCCAGCCGAATGTCGCGGTGCCTCTGCACGAACCGCGACAGCATATCCGCCATGCGGCGCGCATCGATGTCCTCCGGCAGCCCGACTCGCACCGTCGACACGCGAGCGTCGTTCTCCATCGCGTCGACAGCCTCCATCGAGATTGCCAGAAGCTTGCGCGCGTATTGGGCAAGCAGTTCGCCGTGACGCGTCGGGGTGACGTTCACCCCGGAGCGGTCGCGCATCAGCAACTGGCGTCCGACGTCGTCCTCCAGCCGCCGGATCTGCTGACTCACCGTCGACTGCGTTCGGTGCACCCGTTGCGCTGCCCGCGTGAAACTGCCCTCGTCGACGACCGCGACCAGTGTCTTGAGCAAGCCGAGATCCATCATGGCGGCACCATATTTACATGTTCGATAAGTGGGTGATTTTAATTTAATTTCCAAACATCAAAGCGAATGACTACGCTGACGACATTCCCACTTCCTTCGAGCGTCATCATGTCCTCTCCCTGCGCTTCACCCAACGCCTCGCTGCAACACAGCACGCGCGCGCAATGGCTCACCTTCGACTGCTACGGCACCCTCATTCAGTGGGATGAAGGCCTGCGCGACGCCGTCACACGCATCCTGCAGAGCAAGCCCGGTCACAACATCCGGACGGCAGACCTGATTGCGACCTTCGATCGGCACGAGCACGCGCTGGAGCAAAGCCCGCCGCATCGCCGCTTCCGTGACGTCGCGGGCGAGGGGCTTCGCCTCGCGTTACAGGACCTCGGGCTGCAAGCCTCGCCGCAAGACATCGAAGTGCTGACGGGCAACATCTGTGCGATGCCGCCGTTTCCCGAAGTCGTGCCGACGCTCGCAGCCCTGAAGGCGCGTGGCTACCGGCTGTGCATCATCTCGAACACGGACGACGACATCATTGCGGGCAACGTCGCACAACTGGGCGGGCACATCGATCGCGTCATCACGGCGCAGCAAGCGGGGGCGTACAAGCCGAACCGACGCCTGTTCGATTACGCACACGCTCAGCTCGGCGTGACGAAAGACGACGTGGTGCATATCTGCGCCAGCCCCCATCTCGATCACGCCGCCGCGCGCGACATCGGGTTCCGGTGCGTGTGGGTGGATCGCGGCACGGGCCGCCGTCCGCTGCCCGATTACACGCCCGACGCCACCGTCGCCACGCTCGACGCCGTGGTACCGTTATTCGATTCGTTCGGGTGGTGACGGTGGTGACGGACTGACTTTGCTACGTCAGTTCCTCAGCCCGTACGACCGAATGACCGAATGACCCTGCGAACCCGTGAACCCGTGAACACGAGGAGACCGACATGGCGCATACGCTCTCGTTGAGTAACAACGGCGCATCCCTTCACATCGACAATATCGACCTGGATTCGCCTGACGTACGCACCGCCCGTGAAGAACTCGCAGCGTGCTTCCGGCTCGCTGCGATGCACGGCTTCGAGGAGGGCATCTGCAATCATTTCTCGGCGATGCTGCCGGGTAGCGACCGATGGTTCCTGGTCAACGCTTTCGGACTGGCGTTCGAAGAGATCACGGCGTCGAATCTGCTGGTGTGCGACGTCGACGGCCATGTCGTGGCCGGCGACGGTGTGCCCGAAGCCACGGCCTTCTACATCCATGCGCGGCTGCACAAGGCAAACCCGCGCGTGCGCGCCGCCTTTCACACCCACATGCCGTGGGCAACCGCGCTCGCGATGAGCGAGGGCGAACCACTCGTCTGGGCGGGACAGACCGCGCTCAAGTTCTACGGCCGAACCGTCGTGGATACCGATTACAACGGTCTGGCGCTGGGCAACGAGGAAGGCGACCGCATCGCTGCGGCCATGGGCGACGCCGATATCGTGTTCATGAAGCATCACGGCGTAATGGTCGCAGGAACGAGCATTGCCGAAGCCTGGGACGACCTCTACTATCTCGAACGGGCCTGCGAAGTGCAATGCAAGGCGATGAGTACCGGGCGCGAGCTGCGACCGGTCGCCGAAGCCATCGCCCGACGCACGGCCGCGGAAATGCGTGCGGGCGACCCGCACAGCGCCCGCGCGCATCTGGACAGCGCAATGCGCCGTCTTCGGGCGGCCGGGGTGCCGTTCGACCGCTAAGGCCGATACAAGACAAACGCAAGACCGGAAAGATCCCCGCAACAGGCGCCCGACGATTCGGTCGGAGCGGGCATCTCACCCAGTGAGAACGCCCGCCCAGCAAGGCCCACGGGCCGACGAAAGACACACAACAGGCCAACAGCAGACCGACAATCGCCCCGCACCTGTCGTGAGCGGCTCACAAGCGCACGTGCGGCACTAAGCAAAGCAAAAAGCATCAGTTGGACTGACCCCGGCACGCTTCTAGAATGGGCAAGTCGTCCATTTTCTGCCGGGAGCTGTCGTGTCCAGTCGTTCTGTTTCGGGTGTGTTCGTTGCCGCCACCACCCTCACCGCCCTCACCGCCTCAGTCGCGTTTGTGTACCCTACCTCCATCGTTTCCTTCCCGCATCAACGCATTGGAGGTCTGGCATGAGCAAGCTCCCCGCACCGGTTCTCGATCACGTCGTCATCAACGTCAAGGGCGAACTCGAAGCATCCGTCGACACCTACCGCCGGCTGGGCTTCTCGCTGACGGAAAGAGGTCATCATTCGCTCGGCACCAGCAACCATCTGGCGATCTTCGGCGAGAACTATCTTGAGCTGCTCGGTTACGAAGCCGGCAAATCGACCGCCCGACCGGACGTGACGCAAGCCCCGCTCGGCCTCACCGGTCTCGTCTTCAAGACACAGGACTCGCTCGGTCTGTTCACCGAATTGCAGGCGCGCGGCATCGGCGTGGAAACGCCCGCCGAGTTTTTCCGTCCGGTGCGCCTGCCCGACGGCACCACGCAGGACGCCCGCTTTCGCACCGTTCGACTGGCCAGCGAACTCGTGCGCAATGGCCGCACCTTCTTCTGCCACCACTTCACCCCCGAGCATGTCTGGCGCGACGAATGGCGCGACCATCCGAACGGGGTGACGGACATCGTCGGATTCGTGATCGCGTCGCCAAATCCGGCCGTTACCGCAGCGCTCTACGACCGTGTCTTCGGCCCCGGCATTCTGAGCGCCAGCGGCGACAAGGGTTTCTCGTTCACCGCCGGTCGCGCCCGCGTGCACTTCGTCACGCCGACAGAAGCCGAGCAGCGCTTCGGCCGTGTCGAGACGACAAACGACGGCAGCGAGCGCAGCGTCGCACTGATTCTGCGCACACGCTCGCTTGCCCAGACGCAAGCGACACTGCGCGAGAATGGCGTGCCGTGGACCACGCTCGACGACGGCTCGGTACTCGTCGCCGCAGCCGACGGTTTCCACGTCGCGCTTCAGTTCGTGGAAGGGGAAGCGGCATGAGCGGACAACCAACCTGGTGGCAGGCGTTCGGCGTCGACTATGCGGACGCGCGCCAACGCTTTCGCAGTGCCGCCGACCGTGCGGGCGCGAGCCTGACGAGCTACGTCCACCCCGACGCCAAAGCGCCTGACGGCAGCGAACTCAGTGTGGATGTCGCGCGTCTCGGGCCAGCGCACGCGGCGCATCAGTTGCTCGCCATCAGCGGCACGCACGGTCTCGAGGGCGGCGCCGGCTCGGCGGTGCAAACGGCCTGGCTCGCACACGCCGCCGACACGTTGCCGAACGACGTCGCGGTGACGTTCGTGCACGCGATCAACCCTTACGGCTTCGCGCACGCCACGCGTACCACGGAAAACAACGTCGATCTGAATCGCAACTTCATCGACCATGGTTTACCGCATCCGGTCAACCCGCACTACGCATCGCTGCACGAGCATCTGATTCCCGCGCAGTGGACAACCGAAGGTCTCGCGCAAAGCGCCCGCGCCATCGACGCATTTCGCGCCGAGCATGGCCCGGATGCCCTCTTCAACACGCTCGCCAGCGGTCAGTACACGCACGCCGACGGCCTTATCTATGGCGGCCGTGCGCGCGAATGGTCCAACGTCACGTTGCAGACCATTGTCGAGCGCGAGCTCTCGCAAGCCCAGCGCATCGGCCTGATCGACTGGCATACGGGGATCGGCGAATACGGCGAACCATTCTTCCTGTGCTTCAACGCCGAAGGCAGCGAGTCGCAGCGCGAAGCCGCTCGCTGGTGGGGCGCCGAACGTGTGCTGGACCAGCGCCCGCACGGGCTGCAGCGTCCCGACTATCAAGGACTGGTGTTCCGCGGCGTGGAGCAGTTTGCCCAGGGACGTTCGGTCATCGGAGCGGTCGTGGAGTTCGGCACGCGTGGCTCGAACGCCAGTCAGGCGAACCGGCTCGACCAGTGGCTGCGCTCGCGCGCCAAGCACCACCCCGACGCCGTTCGTGATCGCCAACTGCGCGCCGACGTGCTCGACGCGTTCGTGCCCGTCTCGTCCGTGTGGCGCAACAGCGTGCTCGCGCATGGGTTGCAGATCACGGCACAAGCGCTGCAGGGGCTCGCCACGCGCGCATAGGTTCAGGCACGCGCAAGCGTACAGAACGACCTGACTCTTTCCGTTTTTTGACAAGCATCGGCGTCTGCCCGAGGGAGACGCTCATTCTGAAATTGACACTCGAATCGACATGAAAGCCATCGTATTGCGTGAACACGGCGACAACAGCGCCCTGAAATTCGAAACCGACTTTCCCGATCCCGTGGCGGGCGAAGGCGAAGTGGTGCTGCGCGTGCGCGCCTCGTCGCTGAACTACCACGACGTCTTCACGCGCCGCGGCATGCCCGGCATCAAGCTGCCGTTCCCGGTCATCATCGGGCTCGATGTCGCAGGCGAGATCGCGAACATCGGCCCCGGCGTTCAGGGTTGGTCCGTGGGCGATCGCGTACTGGTCGACCCGATCAATCGCGTGACCGGCGGTCTTGTCGGCGAAACGACGCACGGCGGGCTGGCCGAACTCTGCCGCGTGCCCGAGCATCAGCTGGTGCGACTGCCTGATGGCGTGTCCTTCGACGACGCTGCGGCGCTGCCGGTCGCCTACGGCACGGCACTGCGCATGATGCAGCGCATTGGTCAGGTCAAAGCCGGTGAGCGCGTGCTGATTCTCGGCGCGAGTGGCGGCGTGGGGGTGTGTGCGGTGCAACTCGCCAAGCTGGCCGGCGCCGAAGTCATCGCCTGCGCCGGTTCGCGCGAAAAGGGCGAGCGTCTGCGCGAGCTGGGCGCGGACGACATCATCTACTACACCGAGGAAGACTTCGTCGAGGTGGTGCGCACGCGCTACGGCAAGGCCGCGCGCCGTCGCGGCGCGGCGAACAACGGCGGCGTCGACGTCGTGGTGAACTTCACCGGCGGCGACACCTGGACACGCTCGCTGCGCACACTGCGTCAGGGCGGGCGAGTGCTGACATGCGGCGCGACGGCAGGCTTCGATCCGAAGGAAGATCTGCGCTTCATCTGGACGTTCGAATTGCAGATTCGCGGCTCGAACGGCTGGGAGCGCGAAGACCTGCACGAACTGCTCGATCTGGTCGCCAGCGGCAAGCTGCGCGTGCTGGTGGACAAGAAGTGGCCGCTCGAAGACGGCGCAAAGGCGCTCGCGTCGCTGGAGAACCGCCAGATCGTTGGCAAAGTGCTGGTGGGCGCATGAGTACGACGACCCACACATCCCAGACGTCCCAAGCGACGCATTCGACGCAATCGACGCAATCGCCCTCCACCCTGTCTGTGGAGCAGGTGCAGAAGGCGTTCGATCATTCGACGTTCATCGCCTGGCTCGGCATGCGCGTGACGTCGCTCGATCACGACGCGCAGGTCATCGAAGTCGAAATCCCGTTCCAGGATGCCTTCGAGCGCGGTAAAGGCACGCGTCAATGGCACGGCGGACCGCTCGCCGCGATCATCGACACGGTCGGCGACTTCGCCGTCGGCATGCTCGTCGGACGCGGACTGCCGACGGTCAACTTTCGCGTGGACTACTTGCGCCCGGCCATCGACACAGATCTTCACGCGGTCGCACGGGTGCGGCGGCTCGGCAAAAGCATCGGGGTCGCCGACGTCGACCTGTTCAATGCGAAGGGTGCGCTCGTCGCCATCGGGCGCGCGAGCTACGCCACGTTGCCGACCAATTAAGGAAGCCGGGCGGACCGAGCCGTCGGTCGCGCCATCTGCCATCACGGCCTAGCCGATTGAAGGCGCCTCGCGAGATCGCCCGGGCGCCGAGTTTTCCGGAGTTCATCATGCGCAAGTCCCGGGGCCTGTCCCGTCGTCAGTTTCTCTATCGCAGCGCCAGCGGCACGCTGGCTGCCACCTCCGCCGTGCTCGCGGGCACCGCGGGTTGGCTGGTGTCTCCCACGCGCGCCGTCGCAGCGGACGGCGTACCGCGTCGCGGCGGCACGCTCGTGGCAAGCTGGGGCGGGCTCGAACCGCAGGCGCTCTTCGTGCCGGGTGGTGGCGGCTCCAGTCCGTTCATGACGTCGACCAAGATTCTCGAGCGTCTGCTCAAGATCGACGAGAAGCTCGCGTTCCAGCCGGTGCTGGCCACGGACGTACGCGCCTCAGCCGACTTCAGGACGTACACGGTGTCGCTTCGCAAGAACGTGCTTTGGCACGACGGCAAACCGTTCACCGCCGACGACGTGGTCTACAACGTGCAGGAGCACTGGAAGCCGATCGCAGCGGGCGTTGCGCTGAAGTCGCTCAAGCGGGTAAGCGCGACCGACGCCCATACCGTCAAGCTCGAATTCTCCAGCCCGGTACCGGAGTTCTTCTTCAAGTCCATCCTTGCCGGTCAGTATCAGGTGGTCGTGCCGAAGCATCTCTATGCGGGCAAGGACATCATTACGAACCCACTGAACAACACGCCGGTCGGCACGGGACCGTGGAAGTACGGCCAGTGGGTGCGCGGCAGCCACGTCGCGTACACGCGCAACGAGCAGTACTGGAACACGGCCCAGCCCTACCCCGAAAAGCTCATCATTCGCTGGTGGGGCGATCCCGCGTCGCGCTCGGCTGCGCTGGAGACCGGCGAGTTGCAGGTGGCCTTCTCCAACCCGGTGCCGGCACGCGACATCGACCGGCTCGTGAAGACGGGCAAGGTCGCCGTCGACACCCGCGGCTACGAGAATGCCGCCTGGACGGTGACCGCGGAATTCAACCAGCGACGCGAGCACGTGAAACGTCGCGAAGTGCGCCAGGCGATTCTGCACGCCATCGACCGCAAGTTCATCATCGACACGATCTACTTCGGTCGTGGCAAGCCGGCCGTCTCCCCGATCTTCCGCACCAATTCGTTGTTCTTCACCGACGACGTGCCGAAGTATCCCTTCGATCCCGCCAAAGCGAATGCGCTGCTCGACGCCGCCGGTCTGCCGCGCAAGAACGGCTCGCGCTTCTCCGTCAATCTGGTCGCTGCCGCGTGGTTCGAAGAAAACGCCAAGCTCGGGCAGTACCTCAAGCAGGCATTGCAGGACATCGGCATCACCGTGAAGCTCGATTCGCTCGATCGCGCGACTGCGCTCAAGCGCATTTACAGCGATTACGACTACGACATCGCCGTCTCCAACTTCACCGCGCCGCTCGAACTCGTGCCGGTCGTGACGCAGTTCTTCACCACGGACGGCATTGTCAAAGGTGCGGCGTTCCGCAATGCCACCGGCTATTCGAATCCGGCGATGGATGCGCTCGTCGACAAGCTCACCGTCGAGACCGACAACGCCAAGCGCCAGAAGCTCGCACACGAGTTCGCACGCCTGGCCGCGACGGACGTGCCGCTGGTGCCGCTCGTCGAGATGGAGTCGTTCACGCTCACGCGCACCAACGTGCGCAGCGCCACGACGAGCGCCAACGTGCAGGGCGACGCGCTGGCCGACGTCTGGCTCGCGTCTTGAGGAGACGGCTGTCATGGTGACGCGTCTGCTGCTGCGCCGGGTCCTCCAGGCAGTGCCATTGCTGCTGGGGGTGATCGTCATGAACTTCTGCCTGATCCAGTCGGTGCCCGGCACGTTGCTCGACGTGATGACCGCCGAGCAGCAGGTGACCGACCCCGCGCTGATCGAGCGCTTGCGCGTGACCTACGGCATGGACAAGCCGCTGTGGCAGCAACTGCTGCACTACATCAACTCGGTCGTGCATCTCGATCTCGGGTATTCGTACCGCCACAACCTGCCGGTGTTCGACGTCATCATGGCTCACCTGCCGGCCACGCTGGTGCTGATGCTCGCGAGCCTGCTCATTGCCGTCATCGTCGGCGTGACTGCAGGGGTCATCGCAGCGGTCAATGTCAATACGTGGCGCGACACGCTGGTGTCGGTGGCGGCGGTGGCGTGCTTCGCCGCACCCAGCTTCTGGCTCGGCATCATGCTCATCATTCTGTTCTCGGTGAAGCTCGGCTGGTTCCCGGTCGGCGGCATGACGACCATCGGCATGGATTACGGCACCGGCTTCACGGGGGCATGGCATGCATCGCTCGATGTCCTGCATCACCTCGCGTTGCCTGCCCTCACGCTTGGCCTCTTCTACGCCGCGACGTACGCGCGCGTCATGCGCGCCTCGATGCTCGAAGTGGCGCGACAGGATCACGTGCGAACCGCTCAGGCGAAGGGCCTCACCCGCCGCGCGGTCATCACGCGCCACATGGTGCGCAACGCGATGTTGCCGGTCGTCACGTTGCTCGGACTGCAACTCGGGACGGTGCTCGGCGGCAGCATCGTCGTCGAGGCCGTTTTCAGTTGGCCCGGCATCGGAGGCGTGTTGTTCGACAGCGTGATGAGCCGCAACTATCCGGTCGTGCTCGGACTGCTCGTACTCAGCTCCGCCCTGGTGATCGTCGCGAATATTGCCGTCGATCTGATTTACACACGGCTCGATCCGCGTATTCGTACGCACGCTGCTTAATGTTCTCGTAGCGTCCTCCTTCTCATGCGCTTGTCATGCTCTCGCTTCGTCGAAACGAACTGGTTTTTGCTATGACGCCTTCCGTCGACTCCACTCTCGATGCGCTCACCGCGAGCGCCGCCTCCGATTTACCGCGTGCGCCACGGCGCGGCGTGCGTGCATGGCAACAATTCGCGCGTCATGGCGGCGCCGTCGCCGGCGCGCTGATGCTCGCGCTGATCGTGATCGTCGCCCTGTGTGCCGGATGGTGGTATCCGGGCGACCCGCTGCGAATCGTCGCTGCGCCGGAGATCTGGCCCCTGGAACAGTGGCAATACCCGCTGGGCACCGACTCGCTCGGACGCGACATCGCCGCCATGCTCGCGCACGGCGCGCGGGCAACGCTCGCCATCGGTCTGGTCGCGAGTGTCGCCGCCACGCTCATCGGCGTGTCGATCGGTGCGATGGCCGCCTGGTGGGGCGGCTGGATCGACGAAGTCCTCATGCGCGTGACGGAACTGTTTCAGATCGTACCGAACGTGGTGTTCGTGCTCACGGTCGTGGCCATTCTCGGCCCGCGCATCGAGAACACGATCATCGCCGTGGCGCTGGTGTCATGGCCCGCCATCGCACGACTGACCCGCGCCGAATGCCTGTCGTTCAAGTCGCGCGAATTCGTGCAGGCCTGCCGCACGGTCGGCCTCTCGCCGTGGCGCATCGCCCTGCGCGAAGTCTTGCCGAACGCGCTGCCGCCGGTGCTCGTGATGGGCACGCTGGTCGTTGCCGGGGCGATTCTCTACGAGTCGGTCGTGTCGTTTCTCGGACTGGGCGATCCCAACATCGCGAGCTGGGGGCGGCAGATCGGTGAAGGCCGCACGCTGATCCGCTCCTCCTGGTACCTGTGCGCCGAGCCGGGCGTGGCCATCATGCTGGCCGTGCTGGCCCTGAATCTCGTGGGCGACGGCCTGAACGACGCCCTGAATCCGACGTTGCGCAAGCGCTGAGCGCTTTCCATCGCCCCTGTTTCACGAAATTCCATGTTCCTTCGAATCCTATGACGCACCGCTGGCACAACCTGGGCGACCTCGTCGACCGGTCTCTCGATCTGGACACGACGGCCATCGTCGACCTGCGAGACGACACCCATCCGCACACTTACACCCATGCCGACATCGACCGTCTGGCAAACGGCGTCGCGGCAACCCTGCGCGCGCGCGGTCTGCCCGACGGCGCGCACGTCGCCATCGCCTCGCTCAACCGCGCGGAGTACCTGATCGCCTACTTCGGCATCATGCGCGCGGGCTACGTGGCGGTGCCGATCAACATCAAGCAGTCGCGCGAGATCCTGGACTACGTGATCGACGACGCCGGCATCTCACTGGCCTTCGTCGACGGCGCACGCCGTGACGCCCTTGCCGCACGCGTGCCCGTCATCGACTTCGACGACGCGGGCCCTGCGGGCTTCGCCGCGCAAATCCGGCCGACGGATTTCGACTCTGTGCGTCCCGCCGACGATCACGTCGCACAGATGCTCTACACGTCGGGCTCGACGGGTAAGCCCAAGGGGGTACCCCTCACGCACGCGGGACAACTCTGGGCATTGGGCGCCACCTATGTGCGCCCCGAGAATCCGGCGACAGAACGCTACCTGCTGGCCCAGCCGCTGTTTCACATGAACGGGCTGTTCATGGCCAAGCGCGCGTTCTCGGTGAACGGCACGCTGGTGATCCTGCCGTCGTTCGACGTGGCGTCGTACGTCGACGCGCTGGAGCGCTATCGCATTACCGTGCTGACCGCCGTGCCGACAATGTTCGCGCGTCTGGTCAAAGACCCGCAGACGCTTGCCGGGCGCGACGTGTCGTCGCTCAAGCGGGTGATGCTCGGCTCCGCGCCCATGAGCACGGCGTTGCTCGCCCGTATTCAGGCGGCGTTCCCACAGACCCATATCCACCACGGCTACGGGACCACCGAAGCCGGACCGAGCATCTTTGGTTCCCACCCCGACGGCATTGCGCTGCCGCCGCTGGCGCTCGGCTATCCGCTCTCGCCGGATGCGGTGAAGCTCGTCGACGGTCCCGATGCGAATCAGGGCGTGCTCTGCATGCGCAACCCGGCGGTCATGCGCGGCTATCACCGTCTGCCGGAAAAGTCGGCGCAAGTGCTCGACGACGGCTGGTACTACAGCGGCGACGTGATGCGTCGCGACGCCAACGGCTCTTACTACTTCGTGGGACGCGCCGACGACATGTTCGTCTGTGCCGGCGAGAACATCTATCCGGTCGAAGTGGAAAAGCTGCTGGAGGCCCATCCGGAAGTGCGACAGGCAAGCGTTGTGCCGTTACCGGACGAGGAGCGCGCCGCCGTGCCGGTGGCGTTCGTGGTTCGTCAGCCCGGCAGCACGCTGAGCGTCGACGCCCTCAAGCAACACGCGCTCGCGAACGGTCCGGCATATCAGCACCCGCGTCGCGTCGCCTTTGTGGCCGAGCTGCCGTGGGCCGGAACCAACAAGGTCGACCGGCACGCACTGCTGCAACAGGCACGGGCACTTGAGGCCGCGCAGGCATGGAGCGACCAACGAGTCCATGCGCCCTCGCTCACATCTCTCACGTCTTCTACCGGAGTCATCCGCTCATGAGTCAGTTGTCCGAATCCCAGGATCCGATCCTTCTCAACGGCAAGGTCGCGCTGGTCACTGGCGCAAGTCGCGGCATCGGACGCGCCATCGCCACGGCGCTCGCCTCGCGTGGCGCAAGCGTCGCCGTGCATTACAACGCTGCGGCCGATGACGCCGAAACGCTCGTTGCACAATTGCGCGCCAGTGGCGCCCGCGCCTTCGCCGTGCAGGCCGATCTCTCGTCGCCGGACGGCGCGCGTCTGCTCGTCGAACGCTTCGTCGAGGCGCTGGCCGCGCACGACCTACCGCCGCAGTTCGACATTCTCGTGAACAACGCCGGGGTCGGCCTTCGTGCGCGCATCGACGCCGTGACGCCGGACGATTTCGACCGCGTGCTGCAAGTCAATCTGAAGTCGCCGTTTTTTGTCATCCAGCATGCGCTCGGGCATCTGAAGTCCGGCGGGCGCATCGTCAACGTCTCATCGATCGGCACGCGCGCGGCCTACCCGGAGATGAGCGTCTACGCGCCGGCGAAAGCCGGACTGGAAGCCCTGACGCTCTCGCTCGCCGCCGACCTCGGTGCACGCGGCATCACCGTCAATGCCGTGCTGCCCGGCGCCACCGCAACCGAACTGAACAAGCGCGCCAGCGATCCTGTTGCCAGCCAGGCGATTGCGCAGACGGTGGCGCTCGGACGTGTTGGCGAGCCTCGCGACATCGCACAAATCGTGGCGTTTCTCGCCAGCGATGCCGGTCGGTGGATCACCGGTCAGGCCATCGATGCGAGCGGCGGCCAACGCCTCTGAGCTTGCGCCGAGACCACTCCGGGACCTTTCCTCCGGGACCTTTCCTTTTTGTCGCGAACCTTACGGACCGCCATCATGACGACACTTCTGGACGTCGAACACCTCACGCTCGACTTGCCGCCCAATGCGGATCGTCCGCATGCGCTTCACGACGTCTCGTTCTCGCTCGCGCGCGGCGAGATCCTCTGTATGGTCGGGGAAAGCGGCTCGGGAAAATCGATGACCGCCAGTACCCTGCTCGGTCTGCTGCCCCCGGGCGTACGGGTGAGCGGCGGACGCATCGCGTGGGAAGGCGCGGGCAACCTGCTGGCGCTGCCCGAGGCAGAGCGTCGGCGCTGGCGCGGCTCACGCATCGGCATGATCTTTCAGGAGCCGATGACGGCGCTCAATCCGCTGCGCACCATCGGCGATCAGATCGCCGAGGTCTATCGCACGCACACCCGCCTGCCCGGCAGCACGATTCGGGCGCGCACTCTGGAATGGCTGGACGCCGTGCAGATCCCGTCGCCCAACGACGCCGCCAAGCGCTACCCGCACGAGTTGTCCGGCGGTCAGCGTCAGCGTGCCATGATCGCCATGGCGCTCGCGCTCGAACCCGAGTTGCTGATCGCGGATGAGCCGACGACCGCGCTCGACGTCACCACGCAGGCGCAGATCCTCACGCTGATCCGCGACTTGCAGCAACGCAAGGGAACGGGCGTGCTCTTCATCACGCACGACTTCGGGGTGGTGGCGGAAATTGCGGACCGCGTGGCGGTCATGCGCCACGGCGAGATCGTCGAACAAGGGACCGCGCAGACGATCCTGACGCAGCCGTCGCACGAATACACACGCACACTGATCGCGGCGGTGCCTGCATTGCCTGCATTGCACGCTTCGTCGCGCACGGGCGCGGCCGTCGCGCCTGCGCTCGCCCCGGCAGTCGCCGAGACCGCACCGCCCGTCCTACGCATCGAACAGGTGCACAAGACGTACGCCAAGCACGGATGGCTCGGCAAGAAGGCGCAGGCGCACAGCGCGGCATTGCGCGACGTCACGCTCGATGTCGGCAACGGCAGGACATTGGGGATCGTCGGCGAAAGCGGCTCGGGAAAGTCGACGCTCGCACGCTCGATACTCCGGTTGATGACGCCCGATGCCGGGCGCATTCTCTATGGCGACACGGACCTCGCCAGCACGTCGCTCGACGCCGGGGCGCGTCGCAGGGCGCTCGATATTCAGATGGTGTTTCAGGACCCGTTCAGTTCGCTCAATCCGCGCCGGCGTGTGGGCGACATCGTCACGCAAGGGCCGATCGCACGCGGTGAGCCGGCGCGCGAGGCGCACGCGCACGCGCTGGAACTATTCGAACTCGTCGGTCTGAGTGCGGACGCCCTCGATCGTTTCCCTCACGAGTTCTCCGGCGGACAACGTCAGCGTATCGGCCTTGCCCGAGCGCTGGCGATGCGCCCGAAAGTACTCGTTGCCGACGAGCCGGTGTCCGCGCTCGACGTGTCCGTACAGGCGCAGGTGCTGCGCTTGCTCGCTCGGCTCAAGGCCGATCTCGGGCTATCGATGATTTTCATCACGCACGACCTGCGTATCGCCGCGCAGTTGTGCGACTCGCTCGCCGTGATGAAGTCGGGCAGCGTGGTCGAGTACGGCGACACGGCAACGCTCTTTCGCGCGCCGTCGCATCCGTACACACGCGCGCTGCTCGACGCGATTCCGGGCCGACGCCGCGAACTTCAGGCGGCCGCCTGATCATTTGCGCAAGTCGGCAATCGAGAGGTAGGGCAGCCACGTGCCCGAGGCCGACAGGCTCGCGAAGACGTGTTCTTTCGTCTGCTGGAGAAACGTCTCGATGTGTTGTCGGGCAAGCGCCTCCGCGCGCGGCGCGTTGCCGGTGACCAGCGCGCCGATGATGCTCTCGTGATCGTGTTCGATGCGCGGGCGCACGCCCTGTACGCCGAAGCCCAGCGAGACGAGGCGCGCCATGTCGTCCATCAGCCCGGCAAGCGTGCGATACAGACGCGCATTGCCGCTGGCCGCGGCAATCGTCAGATGGAACTTGCGGTTGGTGTGAAGGAACCATTCGATCTGATGATCGATGGGCTTGTCCGCGAACGGCGCTTCGCACGCTTCGTCGAGCCGCTGAAGGAGTTCGGTGTCGACGTTGCCGCACGCGAGCCGCGCCGCCATCGGCTCGATCTGCGCGCGCAACGTGAATATTTCCTCGACGTCCGCCAGCGTGATCGGCGAGATCCGGTACCCCTGGCGCGGAATCGCCCGGGCGAATCCCTCGTGAACCAGTCGCACGAGCGCCACGCGGCAACTCGTGCGGGCAATGCCGTAACGACGCATCAGCTCCGCCTCGCTCACCACGGCGCCCGGCATGATCACGCAGGTCAGCACGTCGTGGCGGATACGTTCGTAAGCGTCGTCGCCTCGCGCAAGCGCGACGGCTTCTTCGCTGTCGTGTGACGCGACCGGCGATGCCGAGACGCGAGACGATGGTGAGGATGAAGAGGATGGCGAGGCAGGAGACATGCGTCAGTATCCTTTGTGCACGTCGTAGACGAACGGCAGCGGTGCGCCACGCGCATGTGCCCCCAGCACATCCGCCACCTGACGCGCCCTTGCCGCATACGACACGGTCGAAGCGATGTGGGGAGTGACAAGCACCTTCGGATGCCGACGCAGGGCGTCTTCCGGTGGCAAGGGCTCCAGATCGAAGACGTCGACGACTGCCGAGCGCAACCGGCCGCTATCGAGCGCATCGAGCAGCGCCTGACGGTCGAGATGCGCGCCGCGTCCGACTTGAATCAGACTCGCGCCGCTCGGCAACTGTGCAAACAGCTTGCGGCCCAGAATGCCGCGCGTCGCCACGGTGTCGGGCAACAGATTGACGAGAATGTCGGTCTCGGCGAGGAGCGCATTGAGTTGGGGTTCACCGGCAAAGACGTTCACACCCGGGATCGATTTCGGTGTGCGCGCCCAACCGTTCACGCGGAATCCGTTGGCCTGCAGACGTGCCGCGACGGCACGGCCCAGCTCGCCGAGACCGAGCACGCTCACGCGCGTGTCGCGTGCGAGCCGTCCCGTCAGTTCGTTGGCCCAACGTCCGTCGCGCTGCGCGGCCACCAGCGCCGGCATGTCCCGCACGATAGCCAGCGCGGCGAACGTCACAAAGTCGCTCATGCGCTCGCGCGTCTCGTCGGTGACCATGCGCACGATGGGCACGTTCGCCGGCAGCGCCGGATCGGCGAGGATGTGATCGACGCCCGCCGCAGCGCTCAGAATCAGCTTCAGACGGGGATAGTGCGCGAGACGCCCATGATCGGGCTGATAGACCAGCGCGTACTTGACGTTGCGCGGATCGATGAACGGGTCGTCCCAGCCGTAGACGCGCAGGCCCGGGAGCAACCGCGCGAAATGGTGCTGCCATTCGGTCAGCGCGGCAGCGCCGCCCGACTTGATCAATAACGTATCGCCTTGCATGACTTCGGGGGATCGCGCCTCGCGCCATGGCGCAAGGGCTTCAGGATGGAGCGGCATCTCATCGTAGCGGCCACCCCGCGCTGCGCTAAGCATTTGTTATCGAAAAGCTTATGAATCGATGCCGGAAATGCACCTGGCATCCCGGCATAAGGGACACAAGTCCTCCATCCGCAGACAAATTTGCATGGGAATTCATCATTTTTCGGAAGCCGTAGCACCTCCCAAAATCAGCAGGGGATCTGCGTAGACGTCCGTCCCATGGGCGTCATCACCATGCTGCGACGCAACAATTGAATCGATTGTTTCTATATTCACAATAATCGATCCATAACAAGGGCATTGTCTGCCCCCACTGACACCCGCTATAGTTGGCCCGCCCCCGCGACGCGATGGCCCATTCCTTCACATCGGAAGCACCGGTGAGGTGCACGGGCCTGTCAGCGTCATGTTGCAAACGTGGTAATTAATGCGATGCCCCCATCGCCAGTAGAAATGAGAGAGACAGCGACAAACAATGCCGGAATCGGCAACACGCCCCCCACGCCCGAAGAAGTCCGCAAACGCGTATTCGCGATTGTGGCGGCGTCGTCGGGGAACCTGGTCGAGTGGTTCGACTTTTACATCTATGCCTTCTGCGCGATCTACTTCGCCCCGGCGTTCTTCCCCAGTTCGGATCCCACGGCGCAGTTGCTCAACACCGCGGGCGTGTTTGCTGCGGGTTTCCTGATGCGCCCCATCGGCGGCTGGATTTTTGGCCGTATCGCGGATCGTAACGGCCGCAAGAACTCGATGGTCATCTCCGTGATGATGATGTGCTTCGGCTCGCTGCTGATCGCGGCACTGCCGACGTACGCGAGCATCGGCAACTGGGCGCCGGCGCTGCTGCTGTTCGCACGTCTGCTGCAAGGCCTGTCGGTCGGTGGCGAATACGGCACGACGGCAACTTACATGAGCGAGGTCGCGCTCAAGGGCCGTCGCGGCTTCTTTTCCTCGTTCCAGTACGTGACGCTCATCGGCGGTCAGTTGCTCGCCGTGCTGGTGGTCGTGATTCTTCAGCAATTGCTCAGCGAAGCGGAACTGAAGGCATGGGGCTGGCGCATTCCGTTCGTGGTCGGGGCGATCACGGCCGTGGTCGCGCTGATGCTGCGCCGTACGCTGCATGAAACGTCGACCGCGGCGAGCCGTAACAACCGCGACGCGGGTTCGATCGCCGGTCTCTTCCGTCATCACAAGGCCGCGTTCTTTACGGTGCTCGGCTACACGGCCGGCGGTTCGCTGATCTTTTACACGTTCACCACCTACATGCAGAAGTATCTGGTGAACACGGCAGGCATGCCGATCAAGACCGCGAGCTACATCATGACGGGCTGCCTGTTCGTCTATATGTGCATGCAGCCGATCTTCGGCATGCTCTCCGACAAGATCGGCCGTCGTAACAACATGCTGCTGTTCGGCGCACTCGGCGCCATCGCCACGGTGCCGATCCTCACGGCGCTCAAGACGGTGCAAAGCCCGACCGCCGCGTTCCTGCTCATCTGCCTGGCCCTGGCGATCGTGAGCTTCTACACGTCGATCAGCGGTATCGTGAAGGCGGAAATGTTCCCGATCGAAGTCCGCGCGCTGGGCGTGGGTCTGGCCTACGCCGTCGCCAACGCCATCTTCGGCGGCTCGGCCGAATACGTCGCCCTGGGTCTGAAGAAGGCGGGCATGGAGCCGACGTTCTACTGGTACGTGACGGGCATGATGGTGCTCGCGTTCCTCGTGAGCCTGCGCCTGCCGCGTCAGGCGAAGTACTTGCATCACGAACATTGACGGCGACGGGCGGGCGCGTGCATCGAGCAACGCGTCTGCCCTGAGCGCAATGGATCGATCGGATACCTCGTGCGCATGCGTGGGCATGCGCACGACGGCCAAATACCTCTGCTGTCCCCTGCCCGCCAGATCCTTCTTGTCCTTTCTGTCCCCGCTTGTCAGGCGTCGTCGCCGGCGGCCGAACGCGCACTTTGCCAGATGGCATCGAGCACGTGATGCGGCTGGTGACGCCGTCGGTATAGCGCAATGTCGAAGCCGATCTGCCAGTCCTTGCCGCCGACGATGGCCAGCGTGCCGCGCGACACGTCGTCGGCCACCAGACGTTGCGGCAGCCACGCGATGCCCGCCCCGCGTCTGGCCATCGCGAGAATGGCTTCGTATGAATCGGCCTGATAGACGGGTTTGAGCGTCGGACGATTCGGCATCTCCGCCAGATGACGGGCGAGCACGGCACGCAGTGTCAACGTGCGGGTGAAGGCGAGCCATGGAATGGGAGACGGGCCGGCGGATAAGCGATACCGGGCGCGCCCCCTGGCATCGAGCGCACTCACGGGCACCAGCACTTCGCGCGCCACGCTAAGCCAGTCGAAGCGTTCCTGGTCGATGAGCAGGCGCGTGTGGGCACTGGAGTAGACGATGAGCAGATCGACCTCTCCCGCCGCGAGCCGAAGGATGGCTTCCTCTGCGCCGCCGGTCGAGAGCGTTGCCGTAAAGAAGCCGATGCGCGCGACGGTTTCGTCGTACCAGTCCGGAAAGAAAGTGGCGGCCAGCGTGCGGCCGGTCGCGATTTTCAGGTTGTTTTCGAGCGTGGGAGCGGCGTCCTGCAACTGCGTGCGGGCGCTGTGAAGAATGTCGAGCGCGTTCGTGGCCGCATCGAGAAACACGGTGCCGGCGGCGGTGAGTTCCAGCGGTTTGCTGCGCTCGACGAGTCTCGTGCCGACCCACTCTTCGAGTGCGCGAATGCGTCGACCGAATGCCGGATGCGTGACGAAACGGTTTTCCGCCGCCCGCGTGAAGCTGCGCGTGCGTGCCAGTTCGACGAAGTCTTCAAGCCATCGCAGTTGCATACCGTCTCCTAGCGAGCGATCCGCGCACCTGTGCGCACGACTGTCGGCCATGCGGCGCGTAGTGCTTCGGCGCGTCAGTGCATCCGTGCGTCAGTGCGTCGTGGATGCAATCGCGAAATTACCCGAGCGAAGCTGATTAAGCGTGGTTAAGCCCGGTTAAGCCTGGTTAAGCCTTCGAGAGGGACTTGAGCGCGTGCTTGATGCCGTCGGAGACCGTCGTGCCTTCGGGCACGGTCTTGACTGCCGCGAGCGCTTCCTTGTCGGAGTAGCCCAGCGCCAGCAGCGCGTTGACGACGTCGCTCTTGTGATCGTGCGGCGCAGCGGCGCCCGCGACCGTGCCGAGTTGCGCGCCGAGCTTTCCCTTGAGCTCCAGCAGCAGCCGTTCGGCCGTCTTCTTGCCGATACCGGGGATCTTCGTCAGACGCCCCGACTCTTGCAGCGTCACTGCCTGCGCAATGTCGGCGACGCTCATCCCGGAGAGAATCGCCAGCGCCGTGCGCGCACCGACCCCCGAGATCTTGAGGAGTTCGCGAAAGGTGTTGCGCTCGTCCGGCGAACCGAATCCGAAGAGCAGCTGGGCGTCTTCGCGCACGATGAACTGCGTGAGCAGCGTGACGCGCTCACCGACGTTCGGCAGATTGAAAAAGGTGCTCATCGGCACCGAGATTTCATAACCCACACCCTGGCAATCGACCAGGATGTGCGGCGGATTCTTTTCCAGCAGCGTGCCGGAGATGCGACCAATCATTGGTGCCCCGAGAGAATGACTTCGACAGGCGGCAAGTTTAGCAAACCGCCCGATTCGCTTTGGGGTTTGTCATGCGGCTTTGCGTACGCGACACGGCAGGCATGGGCAACGTCGGATAAACGAACACTTCAGGCCAACGCTAAGCCCTTGAAGCGTATGCGATTTCTGGGGAACGAGCGACGTTCGAGTGTCAGCGCGGACGGGGCATCCTTGCGAGACTGTGCGCTCTCTTCAATTACGGATCTCGACGTGATGAATTTGCAGTCCTGGCAGTCGCGGTTTCTGCAACATTTGGCGCCGCATGCTCGCCCCCCCATCTCATCCACGCAGGAGCGAAAAATGGTTAAGCGTCTGGTGCTGTTCAACCCCAGCGGCGGCGTAAGCAACACGATGCCGATCTATAACCTCGGCTGGTCGCTCGCAGAGAAATATCGCGTGCTGCTGGTCGATGCGGATCCGAAATGCGATCTGACCAGCTTGATTCTGCGTGACGACTTCGATGCGCATTACTCGAACGAGCGCACGCGTCGACACAACCTGAAAGACGGCACCAGCGCAGCCTTCGTCATGGACCCGCTGCTCATCAAGCCGATCGACTGTCCGGCAGCCTCGCGATCTTCGAATCTTCGCGTGCTGGCCGGTCATCCGAATTTATCCGACTGCGACCTCTATCTGACGCTCGTTCAGGACGCAGGCGACAGACTTCCTTCAATTCAGAACACCCCCGGCGCGTTCAACCGGCTGATCGAATTGAGCGAGCGCAAATACGACATCGACATCACACTCATCAACCTCGCGGCGGGACTCAGTGCCATCAATCAAAATCTCTTCCTGCACAGCGATTACTTTGTGGTGCCGATAACGTTGGATCGATTCTCGTGGTTAGCGCTGAAAAAGATGAAATATACGGTTTCGCGCTGGCTTCAGTGGAAGCGCAATACCTTCCGCGAACTTGAAGACGCTATCTATGCGCTTCGCCCCGGCACGCCGAAGTTCGCCGGGATACTGTTTCATCAAGTAGATAACCGCATCGGACGGACGAAAGCGCCTGCTGGGCACACCATCGATGACATCAAGTCGGTGGTGCTCGATGACTTCTTTCCCCATATTCGCGACCGGGGCATGACCCTTGCACCTGAGCAGTATTCACAAAGGTGTCATACGAACGGATACGTTCTCGAAGAGATTGTGGACTTCAGTGGATTGCTTGCCAAAGCCATCGACGTTGGCATTGCGCCCCTCGCGCTCACGGATCAGGATCTTGAGGACATCCGACATCATGTCCCGGACGGCAGTGCCCGGCGCGACCTTTTGCGATCCCAATTCCAGAATCTGACTGCCGCACTCGACGCTTTAATGGAATATGCATAACGCACTGGTTTCCTTCCGATCCAACATGGACGATGTGGACGCGCTCACCAGCGTGTACGACTACGTTCGCCAAAACCGCCTCACACGAGGCGGCGCGCCCCCATCCCTAACCCGCAACCGCTAACGCCCTCACCCTTAGCCTTCATCACCCTCAGCCCTCACCCCTCCCCCCCGATCCCCTCGATGAAGTCCCCGGTCGATCGGGTCGCCGCAGAGCGCAGGCATTCGAGGGCTTCGGCCACGGCCGCGCGATTTGCGCCGTCGTCGCGCCAATACATCGAGACGCCGCCGAAGCCCGCCAGGCGTAACGGCACGATGCGCAGCGCGCCTAACGCCTGGAGCCGACTCGCCGTGCGATGCGATGCCAGGCCGATCATGTCGCTGTTGTTGAGCAGCGTGAGATTGAGAATGGTGGAATTCGATTCGACCGTGTCGTTCGGCAACGGATACCCGGCCTCGGCCAGCGCCGCCTCCAGCGCGTTGCGAATCGGCGTGCCGCGCGGCCAGACGACCCAGCGGTAACGCTGCATGTCGGACCAGTCGACCTGCGCGATCGAAAACACCGGGTGCCGGGCACGCGCCACGAAGTGCAACGGCTCCAGGTACAACGCCTGCGCGCGCACATTGCGGTCCTGCAACTCAGGGGCCGAACGCCCGACGACGATGTCGATCTCGCTGTGCGCCAACTGGTTCATCAACCGATCCATCGTGTTTTCGACCACCCGCGCCTGAACACGTGGCATCCGCTGCAAGAGCAGCAGCACCGCCAGAGGCACCGTGTCCGCCGAAGACGCCCCGGACGTGCCGATCGCCACCAGTCCGCTGCCGCCCTCGCGCATGGCGTCGAGATCGTCGCGCGCGGTATCGAGTTGCGCTTCGATACGCCGTGCATGCTGAATCAACGCCTCACCATAAGACGTCGGACGCAGCCCCCGCGCCTGACGCTCGAACAGCGGCAGGCCGATATCGTCCTCCAGATCCTTGAGCCATTTGGAAAGCCCGGGCTGGGTCGTATTGAGCAATGCCGCAGACTGGCTCATGTTCCCGGTCTGCGCGAGTGTCAGCAGCATCTGCAAATTACGCAAACGCAATCGGTGCGTCCAATCCATACGCGATCTCCCAACTCCTCCGCGATACCCCTAAATCACCCAACCCATATGATTTTTCGTATGGATCCGATGATTTATTCATTTCAAATAATATGTCTCGCCGAGTATAACGCTATCCATAGACCCGAAAGCCACGGCCAGTCCGCATGGCAGCGCTCGCTAGACGAGCAGACCGGGCTCCCATCCAACATGGAGACAAGCATGTCCGATCGCGCCCCCAGCGCCGAACGCGCCGCCTATTACGAACACATCGGTCGTAACCACATGGCTCCCCTGTGGGAATCGCTCCACAGTCTCGTGCCGCCGCAACCGCGCCCGCGCGTGGTGCCCGCCATCTGGAAATACAACGAAGTGCGTCCGCTGGTCATGGAAGCGGGACGCGTCATCAGCGCCGAAGAAGCCGTGCGACGCGTGCTGATTCTGCAAAACCCGGGCACGCCCGGCTCGTCGAGCATCACCGGTTCGCTGTACGCCGGTCTGCAACTGATTCTCCCGGGGGAGATCGCGCCGAGCCACCGTCATACCCAGTCGGCGCTGCGCTTTATCGTGGAAGGCCGTGGCGCGTGGACCGCCGTCAACGGCGAGCGCACCACCATGCACCCGGGCGATTTCATCATCACGCCGTCGTGGACGTGGCATGACCACGGCAACCCCGCCGACGGCGAGCCGGTCGTGTGGCTCGACGGACTCGATATTCCGCTCGTTCAATACTTCGACGCCGGTTTTGCCGAAAATTACCCGGAATCGCAACAACCGGTGCAGCGCCCCGAAGGCGACAGCTTTGCCCGATACGGCTACAACATGCTGCCCGTGCACCACAAGGTGAGCGATCCGACTTCACCGATTTTCAGCTATCCGTACGCGCGCTCGCGCGAAGCGCTGGATACCCTGTTCCGCAACGGCGAACTCGATCCGTGGGACGGCATCAAGCTGCGCTACGTCAACCCGGCGACCGGCGGCTGGCCGATGCCGACGATGGCGACGTTCATGCAATACCTGCCGGCCGGTTTCCAGGGCAAAACCTACCGCAGCACCGACGCGACCGTCTTCTCCGTGGTCGAGGGGCGAGGCACCGCACGCATCGGCGACGAGGTCTTCCAGTTCGAGCCGCGCGATCACTTCGTGGTGCCGTCGTGGGCGCCCGTGCAGCTAGCCGCGCTCGACGACGCCGTGCTGTTCAGCTATTCCGACCGCCCCGTGCTCGCCGCGCTGAACCTGCTGCGCGAGTCTCGCACCTGAGTCGTTCACCTCCGAGTCGTGCACTTGAGTCGTACACCCGAGCCGTGCGTTTGAGCGACACACCCCTTCGCACCAGCTAAACACCGGCCGCCCGGGCGGCCCCCGTCTTCTCCTTCATTCGACGAGTCAACCACCATGTCCTACGTCTTCACTCCGCCGGCCGTCGTCGGCATTCCCGTTGTCGGCAGCCAAGACCTGTTCGCCGTGCGCCGCGTGTATTGCGTTGGCCGCAACTACGCCGCGCATGCCCGCGAAATGGGCTTCGATCCGGATCGTGAGCCGCCCTTCTTCTTTTGCAAGCCCGCCGACGCGGTAGTGCCGGTTGCGTACGGCGACACGCTCGAACTGCAGTACCCGGCCCAGACGAGCAACTATCATTACGAAGCCGAACTGGTCGCCGTCATCGGCAAGGCCGGCTCGGACATTGCGCTCGATCAGGCGCTGGAGCACGTGTGGGGGTATGCCGTGGGTCTGGACATGACGCGTCGCGATCTGCAAATGAAAATGCGCGAGATGGGCCGTCCGTGGGAAATCGGCAAGGCGTTTGATGCCTCGGCGCCGATCGGTCCGATCCATCCCGTGTCGAGCGTCGGTCACATCGAGAAGGCCGGTATTTCGCTGACGGTCGACGGCGTTCAAAAGCAAAAGAGCGACATCACTCACCTGATCTGGTCGGTCGCCGAGACGGTGTCGTATCTGTCGCAATTCTTCCGACTGGAGCCCGGCGACCTGATCTACACCGGCACGCCCGAAGGCGTAGGCCCGGTCAAGGCCGGCGAGACGATGGTCACCGCCGTCGAAGGACTCGGCGAAATCACGGTGCGCGTGGTCTGAGGTTCGTCCATGCAGCTCTACAGTTTCTTCAACAGCTCGACTTCGTACCGCGTGCGCATCGCGCTCGCCCTCAAGGGGCTGGCCTTCGACACCGTGCCGGTGAATATCCGTGTGGGTGAGCATCGTGCACAACCGTACGTCGACGAGGTCAACGCGTCGGCAACGGTGCCCGCCATCGTCGACGGCGATTTCTCGCTGGGGCAGTCGCTGGCGATCCTCGACTATCTCGACGCGAAGTACCCGCAGACGCGACTGGTGCCGCAGGACATCGAGGCGCGTGCCCGCGTGCTCGAACTCGCAATGCTCATCAGTTGCGACATTCATCCGGTGAACAACCTGCGCATTCTCAAGTACCTGCAAGGGCCGCTCGGGCTGTCTGCCGAGCAGAAAGACGCCTGGTATCGCCATTGGGTGGCCGAGGGCATGGCCGGAGTGGAACGTCTGCTCCTCAGGCATGGTCATGGCGCGTGGTGCTTCGGCGACGCGCCGACGCTCGCAGACGTCTGCCTGATTCCGCAGATTGCCAACGCGCAACGCATGGGCTGCGACCTGTCGCCGTATCCGCGCGCGATGGCGGTCTACGAGAAGGCGGTGACGCATCCGGCATTCATCGCGGCAGCGCCGAGCCGTCAGCCGGACTACACGGCATAAGTATGAGCAGCGAGGGCCGCAGAGTGCCCGAGGAGACAAGCATGACGCAATCCCATCAACCCAAAGCGCTCGTGGTGGGCGGTGGCATCGGCGGTCTGGCCGCCGCGCTCGCCCTCGCCAATCAGGGGGTACGCATCGAGCTACTGGAACAGGCCGAGACCATCGGCGAGATCGGCGCCGGCATCCAGCTCGCCGCCAACGCGTTCGCTGCGCTCGATGCGCTCGGCGTTGGGGAAGCGGCGCGTGGGCGTTCGGTCTTTACCGATCACATCACCCTGCGCGACGCCATCGATCGCAGCATCATCGCTCAGGTCGACGTGGGTGCGCCGTATCGCGAACGCTTCGGCAATCCGTACGCGGTGATTCATCGCGCCGACATCCATCTGTCGATTCTCGAGGCCGTGCAGCGCAATCCGCTGATTCAGTTCCGCACGGCAACGCGCGTCGTCTCGCTCGATCAGGACGCCAACGGCGTCACCGTGACGGATCAACACGGCGAGCGCCACACCGCCGATGCCGTGATCGGCTGCGACGGCGTGAAGTCCGCCGTTCGCGCTGCGCTGATCGGCGACGAACCCCGCGTGACGGGTCACGTCGTCTACCGGGCCGTGGTCGACGTGGAGAACATGCCGAAGGATTTGCAGGTCAATGCGCCCGTCGTCTGGGCGGGCCCGCACTGCCACCTCGTGCACTACCCGTTACGCGGCGGCAAGCAATACAACCTCGTGGTCACCTTCCACAGCCGCGAGCAGGAGGTCTGGGGCGTGCGCGATGGCAGCAAGGAAGAAGTGCTGTCGTACTTCGAAGGCATCGATGCGCTGCCGCATCAGATGCTCGATCGCCCGACGTCGTGGCGTCGATGGGCCACTGCCGACCGCGATCCGGTCGAGCAGTGGAGCTTCGGTCGCGCGACGATCCTGGGCGACGCAGCGCATCCGATGACGCAATACATCGCGCAAGGCGCCTGTCAGGCGCTGGAAGATGCCGTCACGCTGGGCGCCGCCTACGCGGCGACGCGCGGCGATTTCACGCAGGCGTTCCAACACTACGAGCGCGCCCGGATCCCCCGCACAGCCCGCGTGCTGTATGGCGCGCGCGACATGGGGCGCGTCTACCACGCGAAGGGCGTGGATCGCTGGGTGCGCAACTCGTTGTGGAAGGGCCGTACGCAAACGCAGTTCTACGACGCCCTGCAATGGTTGCACGGCTGGCGCGCCGAAAACTGCCTGTCGCAGACCCCGTGGCTGACGAGCGAGTAAGTCGGCGCGTGTAGCACTGGCTTCCCCCGTATCACCCATTGCGCGGAAATCAAAAACAACAACCGCCGATGGTCCCCGCAGCGCGACGCGCGCTTGCCGTCGCGCTGCTTCTGGCACCTTAGAGGAGACAACCATGCCAGCCAGTCCCATCAACGTAACGGCGTTCATCGACCGGCATCGCATCTCGCGGTTCCAGATGATGATCGTCGTGCTGTGCTTCCTGATCGTGGCCATCGACGGGTTCGATACCGCCGCCATCGGCTTCATCGCGCCGGCCATCCGCGCGGAATGGTCACTCACGCCGGCCCATCTCGCGCCGCTCTTCGGCGCAGGTCTGGCTGGCCTGATGGCCGGTGCGTTCCTGTTCGGACCGCTTGCCGACAAGCTTGGCCGCAAGACGATTCTCATCTTCTCGGTACTGTTTTTCGGCGTGGCAAGCCTGGCGTCGGCGTGGTCGGTGGAACTCTGGCAACTCATCGTGTTGCGCTTCCTGACGGGACTGGGCCTCGGCGGTGCGATGCCCAACGCGATTACGCTGACCTCGGAGTACTGCCCCGACTCACGCCGCTCGTTCCTCGTGACGACCATGTTCTGCGGCTTCACCCTCGGATCGGCGCTCGGCGGGCTCGCCTCCGCCGGCCTCATCGAAGCCTTCGGCTGGCGCTCGGTGCTGATCGTCGGCGGTGTCATGCCGATCGCGCTCGCCGTGATTCTGATGCGCGCCCTGCCCGAATCGGTGCGCTATCTGGTCATGGCCGGCAAATCGCCGGAACGCGTGGCGGCCTCGCTCCAACGCATTGCACCGCATGAGGATTTGCGTGGGGCAACGTTCAATGTGGCGACGAAGCCCTCGACCACGTCGCCCGTGCGTCATCTCTTCAAGCCCGAACTGCTGCGCGGCACGCTGCTGTTCTGGGTCACGTTCTTCATGAGCCTGCTGGTGATCTACCTGCTCTCGAGCTGGCTGCCGACGCTGCTTCGCACGAATGGACTGACGTTGCGCAACGCGGCCATTGTCACCGCGATGTTCCAGGTCGGCGGCACCCTGGGCGCCATCGTGCTCGGCTGGTTGATGGATCGCTTCAATCCGCACTACGTGCTCGCGGCGGCCTATGTTCTTGCAGGCGTTTGCGTGGCAGCGGTCGGTCCGCTGGCGAGCTCGCCGGTGCTCGCGTCGGTCGCGGTCTTCTGGGCGGGCTTCTGCGTATCCGGCGGTCAGGTCGGCGCGAACGCGCTCTCAGCCGAGTTCTACCCGACGGATTGCCGTGCCACGGGCGTGAGCTGGGCCAACGGGGTTGGGCGCATGGGGTCGGTGGTCGGATCGGTCGGCGGAGCCTCGATGCTGGCCATGGGCTGGTCGATGCCGGCACTGTTCGCAGCCATCGGCGTGCCGGCCGTGCTCGCCGGTCTCACGATGCTCACGCTCGGCCGCTTGCGTCACCGTCAGGCCACCGTCGCGATCGGCGCGGCCGTTTGATGTCGGGTCGAATGGGAAAGCGAACGGCAGAGCAGCGCTGAGCGTTTCGACACGCGCAACCCACTACAATCCGTTCACCTCGACGTTGAACCCCAAACGGGCGTCATGCGCATCCCGCGATGACGCCCGTTGGCTGTCGGGTCTGCGTCGGGTCGCCGCAATTCCGTGCAGCGAGCCATGGGCTTCGTGTTGCGTCGCGCAATTCGTCGCGGATAGGGATAGAGTGTCGTCTGACGGCGAACGCGAGTGGCCCGCGCGGCCCCGACGCCGTCAATCCCAATACCCCCAGACGGAGATTGAAGGTGTCGCTGCCCCCCTTGCTGGTCATCATCCCGATGCACCCCGAGCAGTTGTCCGAACTGCAAACCCGTTTCGAAGTGATCTATCGCCCGAGTCACCATTCCACGCCGGAAGGCTGGGGTGCAGAGGGCCAACGTGCGCGCTTCGTGCTCACCAACGGTTCGCGCGGTATGAGCGCGGCCGAACTGACGCACCTGCCGAATGTGGAGCTGGTCAGTGCCTTGGGCGCGGGCTTCGAGAATCTGGATGTGCCTGCCATGCGGGCGCGCAACATCGTTGCCGTCAACGGCGCCGGGGCAAATGCGCCGACGGTGGCGGACCAGGGCTTTGCGCTGCTGCTTGCCGCGATGCGCCGCATCCCGGAGTACGACGCCGCTTGCCGCAAGGGCGTGTGGCGCGACGCGCTGCCGATGCAACCGGGCGTTGCGGGCAAAAAACTCGGGATCATCGGCCTGGGCGCGGTAGGACGCCAGTTCGCCAAGCGCGCCGAAGGCTTCGACATGCAGATCGGTTACCGCAACCGAAATCGCCGCGACGATCTGCCGACGCACTACCGCTACTTCGATGATGTGCTGTCGCTTGCCACGTGGGCCGACATGCTCGTCGTGACGGCGCCCGGCGGCGCGGAGTCGCACCACATGGTCAACGCCGATGTGCTGCGCGCCCTGGGCAAGGACGGCTTCCTCGTGAATCTCGGGCGCGGCAGCGTCGTCGACACCGCTGCGCTGGCCGACGCGCTGCGCAACGGCATCATCGCCGGGGCGGGCCTCGACGTCTACGAAGGCGAACCCGCGCCGCCCGCAGCACTCATCGACTTGCAGAATGTCGTGCTGAGTCCGCACGTGGCTGGACGCTCGCCCGAGGCGGAAGCGGCGACCGTTACGATGTTCCTTGAGAATACGCGCCGACACCTGGCGGGCGAGCCCGTGATGACGCCGCTCTGAGCGCACCTGAGCCCGTTCTGAACGGTGACGCGCGCTTCATGCTCGTTCATACTCGTTCATGCGCGTTCATGCACGCTTAGTGATTGTCGAGCCCGTCGAGACTTCTTTCCGGTGATGGTGAGAGCGTCACGCCGTCGTTGACGGGCTCGAACTCGATGCTGCTGCGCGCAGTGCCCGTCGCGAAGCGCGTATTGCACGTCGGGCATTTCACTTCGGCTTCCGAATGGAGATAGTCGTACAACGACTGGACGCTCGGCTCACTTGCGGCCACGGCAAAGCGCGCCTTGCAGGTGGGACATACGACGAAACCGGTGTGGATCGACAACATGGTCTAACTCCTTGGCGCTCATCGGGTGTTGCGGCAGATGTTACAGCCAGTCGGTGCGCCGAGGGCTTCGGCGCGTGGCGTCGGAACGATCGCCGGATTCGCCGTATCCTGCGGATCCGCTGGATGCTGCCGGCGCCACGGTACGGTCGTTCGCGGCAACGCCCACGGTGGGCTCGGCGCGTGCGGCCTGAGCGCTCGACACGCGCTCGTCCGGCAGGTCGTGCGCGCGTTTGACGGGATCGAAGTCGCGCCATTCGCCGCCTTCCCATACACCGTCCGCCTGCTCGATCTCGGCGGCGCCAGCATCGCGCAGCACGGCAATCGCCGTGCCGACCGTCGACTCGCTCACGTGGGTGGCAAGCATCACGCCGGCGTCTCTCATCCCCGCCTCGCGTGCCGACACACGCTCACGGCTGCGCATGCGCTGCAGCGCACCAAGAAACGCGCCGAGATAGGCGCCAGCCATCATGCCCACGACGGGCACCAGCCAGAAGCGCCAGACGGCCGCGAACAGCAGCGCGCCCAACGCGAGTCCGAACGCGCCGCCCGCGATCACGCCCTGCGCCGCGCCCTTGCCCGCAGGGCGGGCGGCCGCGTCTGCGTCGACGTCGCCCCCTATTGGAAATCTGGCGTGCTGACCGGTGGGATTCAAGAAGAAGACTGAAACATCGGATGGCCGGAACGCACGGTCGTATAGCCGGCTGGCCACGAGGTTTGCCTGATCGAACGTCGTAAAGCGTCCTGCCACGATCATCGCCATCACCACCTCCCTAAGCTGGTTTCGTGAATACGTGAATCGATTCCTGTGGGATGGAGCCGTCACCCGTTTGTTTCATCAAGGAATTCTGTTGGTCACCGATCAGGCATTGAGAAAATCAATGCAGGGGAACCGTTCCCCGCTGCGCTGGATCGCATCGACATGCGGCAAGACCTTCGCATCGAACCCCACCTTGGGAGCATCTATGGCTCGCGCGATATGGAAAGGTGCCATCAGCTTCGGGCTGGTCAACGTCCCGGTCACGCTGTTTCCTGCGTCGACAACGCACAAACTCGATCTCGACTGGTTGGACAAACGCACGATGTCGCCGGTCGGGTACAAGCGCGTTAACAAGGAAAACGGCAAGGAAGTGCCTCGCGATCAGATCGTGCACGGGTATGAATACGAGAAGGGCAATTACGTCGTATTGAGCGACGACGAAATTCGCGCGGCGAATCCTGCCGCGACGCAAACGGTCGACATTCTCGCGTTCGTCGATGCGTCCGACGTCTCGTTCATGTATCTCGACACGCCGTATTACCTCGTTCCCGAGCGTGGCGGCGCGAAGGCTTACGCGCTGCTGCATGCGGCCCTCGTCCGCGCGGGAAAGCTCGGCATCGCGCGCGTGGTCATGCACACCCGTGCGCATCTGGCCGTCCTCGCCCCTGCAGGCGACGCGCTCGTGCTCGACACGCTGCGATGGCAGGACGAGATGCGCGACCCCGCCGAAGTCGGCCTTACCAAGGAAAAGCTGGGGAAGCTCGCCGCCCCCGGCGATCGTGAGCTCGACATGGCGATCCGGCTGATCGACGAAATGTCCGGGCCGTGGCGCCCCGGCGATTATCACGACACGTTCCAGGATGACCTCAAGGCGCTCATCGACCGCAAGATCGCATCGGGTCAAACGCGCGAAGTCGCGCAGATCGAGGCCAGTGCGCCCAAGCTCTCCGGCGGTAACGTGACCGACCTGATGGCGCTGCTCAAGCAAAGCCTGGGCACGAAGGGCAAGCGCGAGAGCGCCACACTCGACGCCGAAGACGTGGAAGAGAAGCCGACGAAGAAGACCAGCAAAAAGACGGCAGCCGGGAAGACAGCAGTCAGGAAAACGGCAGCGGGCAAGGCCGCGTCCAAACGCACCAAAACTGCAAAAAGCCGGTGAGCGCGACCATGCCAAGACACAGCACAAGCACGCCCTCCGAAGCCAAGGCAAAGGTGAAGGCGAAAGCGCAAGCGCAAAGAAAAGCGAAGGCGCGACGCGCCAGTTCGGCCGACCCGCTCGCGGCCTATGACGCCAAGCGCAACTTCCGCGCGACACCCGAACCGCGCGGCAAGCGTGCGGCACGTGGGCCGGCGCTGCGCTACGTGATCCAGCGCCACGACGCGAGTCATCTGCACTACGATTTCCGCCTTGAGCTCGACGGGACACTCCGCTCGTGGGCGTTGCCCAAGCAACCGAGTCCGGACGTGAGTCGCCCGCGTCTGGCCGTTCAGGTCGAGGATCACCCGCTCGCCTATGCAGACTTTGAAGGCGACATTCCTGCAGGTAACTACGGCGCAGGACACGTCGACATCTGGGATAGCGGCACGTGGACACCCGACGGCAACGCGTCGCGCGACTACGCGAACGGCAAATTGTCGTTCACGCTGCATGGCAAACGGCTGAGCGGACACTGGACGCTGGTGCGCACCGACAAGCCCGCGCGACAGTCTCAGTGGTTGCTGATCCATCGACATGACGACGCCGCATCGGCGCCCGTTGCGAAGACGCCGGAGACACCAGTCAACGCGCGCAGGTCTTCGACAATGCCGCCTGACGACATGCGTCCCATGTTGGCGACGTTAGTCGATCAAGCCCCCAACTCCGACGGATGGCATGCCGAGATCAAGCTCGACGGCTATCGCGTACTCATTCGTATCGCGGGCGACGACATTCGGGTCTTTACCCGCTCGGGACAGGATTGGACGCATCGCTTCCAGCCCGCAGTCGACGCATTGCGAAAACTCAGGTTGCGCGGGTTGCCCAATGCGTGGCTCGACGGGGAGGCCGTCGTCGCGAACGAACACGGGCTACCGGACTTTCAGGCGCTGCAACGCGCGTTCGACGAAAACGCCCAGAGCGATATCGTCATTTATGTTTTCGATCTGCCATGGTGTAACGGACAGGATCTGCGCGAGACGCCCCTGCGCGAGCGACAGTCCATGCTCACCGCGCTCTTCGACGGCAAGCACACGGATGCTGTGCGCGTGCTCCAGCCGGTCGCCGGCGATCTCGTCTCGCTGTGGCATGGCGCTTGCGAGGCCGGGCTGGAAGGCATCATGGTCAAGCGCGACGACTCGCCTTATGTGAGCGGACGAAGCGATGCCTGGCGCAAACTGAAGTGCTCGCAACGCCAGGAGTTCGTGGTGGTCGGGTTCACGGATCCGACAGGCGCCCGGCAAGGCTTCGGCGCACTGCTGCTCGGCTATTACGATGACGACGGCAAGACGTTGCGCTACGCCGGCAAAGTCGGCACCGGCTTCGATACCGACGCGCTGCTGCGCCTGCGAAAGCAACTGGACGCCGCCGAGACGACAACGCCCCCCTTGTCGCCAGCACCGCGGCCGGGCGGCCGGGCGCGGGTGCACTGGTTACGGCCGACACTCGTTGCCGAAGTCCGTTTTGCCGAATGGACGCGCGATGCGCACGTGCGTCAGGCCTCATTCGTCGCACTGCGCAACGACAAACCGGCGAAGGACATTCGTCGGGAGGTGCGCCGCCACGGTTCTGCCGGTTCTGCCGGTTCTGCCGGTTCTGCCAATTCGAAGGAGACGCCTGCCATGCCCAACGCCGCGACCAAGGCATCAGCCAACACAGCGAAGACCACCACCACTACGGCAACGCGCACCGCCTCGTTGCCCATGAAGATTTCGCACGGCGATCGCGTCATGGACACGCATTCGGGCGTGACGAAGCTGGCCCTGGCCGATTACTACAACGCCGTGAGCCGGTGGATGCTTCCTCATCTGGCGGACCGTCCGGTGGCGGTCCTGCGTGCGCCGGAGGGCATCGGCGGCGAGATGTTCTTTCAGAAGCACGCGGCGAAGACGATGACCGGCGTGCGCATGCTGGACGCATCGCTCGATCCGGATCATGAGCCATTGATGCAGATCGACGACGTGACGGGTCTCGTCGGTGCCGTGCAGATGGGTTCGGTGGAATTTCACACGTGGAATGCACGCAGTGACCGGATCGAGCGTCCGGACCGGGTGATCTTCGATCTGGATCCGGGCAAGGGTGTCGAGTTCGCACAGATCGTGGAGGGCGCACAGCTCATTCACGGACTATTGGACGAACTGGGCCTCGCGGCCTTCGTGAAGACGAGCGGGGGCAAGGGCCTGCATGTGGTGACGCCGCTTGCGCGCCGCCATACGTGGGACATGGCCAAGAGTTTTGCGGAAGCCATCGCCAAGCACATGGCGCGAGTCTTCCCGGATCGCTTCACGGCTACGATGGGGCCGAAGCATCGCGTCGGGAAGTGTTTTATCGACTATCTGCGCAACTATCGGGGTGCGACGACCGTGTGCGCTTATTCGGCCCGCGCCCGCGAAGGCATGGCCGTATCGATGCCGGTGCATTGGGAGGAATTGTCCGATTTGCCCGGCGCCGACGCGTGGAACGTGCACAACGCCGTGGACCGTCTCGAAGCCTTGAAACGCGACCCGTGGGCGGACTACGAGAAGGCCTCGCAGCAACGGGTGACGAAAGCGGTGCTGGACCGGTTGGCGAAGTGAAGTCGGTCAGGTACGGCCGCTAACGCCCATCACCCCCGCGTCGTGCCTGCGTCGCCCTCCTGCAACCAGCGCCGCTTGTCGCGCAGCGGGGCCTCCCCGAACACTCGGGCGTATTCGCGGCTGAACTGGGACGCACTCTCGTAACCGACCGCCTGTGCCGCTGTCGCCACCGCAATATCGGCGGCGAAGATCAGGCGCCTCGCCTCCTGCAAGCGTAGTTGCTTCTGATACTGCAGCGGGCTCATCGCCGTCACGAGCTTGAAGTGGTGGTGCAGCGACGACACGCTCATATGCACTTCCTGCGCCAGCGCCTCCACGCGCAACGGCTGCGCATAATGGTCGCGCAGCCAGCGCACTGCGTTCGCGATGCGATTCATCTGACTGTCCTGCAACGCCATCTGACGCAACAACACCCCCTGCCCGTTCATCAACAACCGATAGATGATTTCGCGCTTGATCATGGGCGCGAGAATCGGAATGTCGCGCGGCGTGTACAGCAATCGCAGCAGACGCAACACGGCATCGAGTAACGCCGCATCGAGCCGGTTGACGTACAGCCCGCGGGCCGTCGACGACGGCGCCGGGGGCGGCAGATGCTCGTCGCCGATGAGCGAAGTGATATCGTCCGCGACCAGATCGAGACGCATGCCCAGATAGGGCGCCTGCTCGCTCGCGCCGCAGACTTGGGCCACCACCGGCAGATGCACCGACGACACGAGGTAATGCATCGGATCGTAGGCATAGTGCTCGTCGCCGATCTGCAGGCGCTTCTCGCCCTGCGCGATGACGGCGAACGCCGGCTGCTGCAGGACCGGCCTTGGCCCGCCCGGATGCAACACACGGTTCACGAACAGGCCCTGCACCGCCGTCGGCGAGGTGCCCTCAAGGCCGTGCGTCGCGCCTTCGAGCAACTGCACCAGTTCGGCGCGCGCCGCACGCGACGGGTCATCCGCGTGCGCACGGGTCGGCAGCGCGTCGTGAGGGGATGTTTTGACGAGATGCATGCCGAAGTCCTCGATCCTTGATCCTTGTTCCGCTTGATCTGTTTGGGCGCACAGACGACGGCAATCGGGTTGCGCGCCCTCAATTCGTGACAGCATACGCTCGTCGCGAGAACTTGCCCGATTCTCCGCCATCAGATGGGCACGATCAGGCACGAAATTCAGAGAATCCAACCAAAAATGCGGAAGACACCGCGGCATCGGACTGCGATGCCCCGGCGACACGCCCCCCGAACGCCCCGCCGCTCAACGCTTTATCTCGCTTTTCCCCTGGGTTCGCGGCGAGCCAACCACGGGCTTGCAGAATCAGGCAAAAAATGTGCAGGAACAGGTACTGCTTGCCCGATACCCCGCGCCGCATAATGCATCCCATCCCGTGCAAGCCGTCACTCTTCCGGCGGCCTCCTGCGACGGGCGGCAATTTCTACGGAGCGACGCAATGCGACAACGCAAACTCGGCAACACCGGCCTCTTCGTCTCGGAACTGTGCCTCGGCACGATGACCTTCAGCGGACAGGGCGACTTCTGGAGCAAGATCGGTCAATTGCAGCAGAACGACGTCGATGCGCTCGTCGGCCGTGCGCTCGACGCGGGCATCAACTTCATCGACACCGCCGACGTCTACTCGGAAGGCCAGTCGGAAGTGCTTACCGGCCAGGCGCTGCGCAATCTCAAGGTGCCGCGCGACAGCGTGGTCGTGGCAACCAAGGTCTTCGGTGTCACCGGCGCGCAAACGAGCAATTCGCGCGGCCTGTCGCGCTATCACATCATGGACGGCATCAAGGCCAGCCTCAAACGCCTGCAACTCGATCACATCGATCTGTATCAGGTGCATGGCTTCGATCCCGCCACGCCGATCGAGGAAACGCTCGGTGCACTCGACACGCTGGTGCGTCAGGGCCACGTGCGCTACATCGGTGTATCGAACTGGGCGGCATGGCAGATCACGAAGGCGCTGGGCATTTCGGCGCGCCTGAATCTCGCGAGCTTCGCCTCGCTTCAGGCGTACTACACGGTCGCGGGACGCGATCTCGAACGCGAAATCGTGCCGATGTTGCGCAGCGAGAATGTGGGTCTGATGGTGTGGAGCCCGCTCGCAGGCGGTCTGCTCTCCGGCAAGTACACGCGTGACGGTCAGTCGGAAAACGGCGCTCGCCGCCAGACCTTCGACTTCCCGCCGGTCAATGTCGAGCGCGCTTACGACGTGATCGACGTGATGCGCGGCATCGCAGCCGAGAAAGGCGTTTCCGTGGCGCAGATCGCGCTGGCCTGGCTGCTCGCGCAACCGGTGGTCTCGACCGTCATCATCGGCGCGAAGCGTGCCGATCAGCTCGACGACAACATCGCCGCCACACGCGTGACGCTCAACGAACGCGAATTGTCGGCGATCAACGCGGCCAGCGCCCTGCCCAGCGAGTATCCGGGCTGGATGCTCTCGCGCCAGGGTGACCCGCGTCGCGCACAACTCGCCGAAGCCGGTCTGGTGTGATGCGATGTGATGTGATGTGAGCGTTGAAACATCGCCCATGAAAAACGGCGCACCGGACTCACCGGTGCGCCGATTTTCGTTCCTTGCCAGTTCCTTGCTCGTTCATCTGCCCACTGCGGGTTCAGGACATCAGAACGTATGTCGCATGCCCACGTTCACGCCCAACTGGCTCGTGCCGGGGGTCGGTGAACCACCCGCACCGCCCGAGCTGACGGAATACGCGGCATGCTCGCTATTGCCCAGCCATGCGAGCTGCGTATAGACCGCCGTGCGCTTCGAGAGGAAATACGTACCGCGCAGGGTCGCCATCGTCGCCCGGGCGTTCTGACGCGAGTTCAGCATCCGAAAGACCTCGCCGTCGACGGCGAACGTCGGCGTAAATTGATACAGCGCGCCGAGGTAGAACATGTCGGAGTTCACGTCTGCCACCGCCGCCGACGCTGTCTGCACGCGACGACCGAGCCAGCCCGCCCCCGCCTTCCAGTTGCCGCCCTTCACATAACCGTTCAGTTGCCAGCGCGTGTCCTTGTCCGACGAACTCGTGAGCGGCACCGCCGCCGCGCCGTTGAAGAAACTTGCCGCAGCGCCGGCACCGCCGCGCTGCTCGTCCCATGCGCCCGCCACGCCGAACCATGCCGTGTCGTACTTGAGCATTGCCGAGACCTGACGGCACGCAGTCATCTGTCCCGGCGTCTGTCCTGCACACGTGCCTTGCCCCGGCGAGTTGCCGGTGCCGCCGCTGTCGCGGCCGAACGAGTACGTCGCGCCGACGGTCAGCCCCTGAAACACGCCCTTGTAGGCGACCGTGTTGTCGCTGCGCGCGTTGGGAATGTAGCTGTCGAGCGAACCGCTGCCGTAAAGGTCCGGCCCGAGAATGTCCGCATCCGCCATGACCCAGAACGTCATCGAATACTGACGCCCGAACGACAGCGTGCCGTACCGGTTCGACAACCCGACCCACGCCTGACGGCCGAACAGGCGTCCGCCCTGATTCAGGTCGCCCGCACGCACGTTGAAGCCGTTCTCGAGCGTGAACAACGCATGCAGACCGCCGCCGAGATCTTCGTCCCCGCGCAAGCCCCAGCGAGACGGCAATGACCCCGTGTTGGCGGGCATGCGCACGAGCGAACTGTTGTTGGCGCCGGCGTGCGAGATATATTCGACGCCGGTATCGAGAATGCCGTAGAGCGTCACGCTCTGGGCCGAGGCGGAAGTGGTGGCCAATGCGAGGCCGGCAGCCAGCGCGAGCGCAGGCAGTCCCTTGTGGATCACGGTGATGTCTCCGAAGATGCGTGTGGTGGCCTGACCTGTGCCGGTCAGTTTGCAGCGCCGCCGCATGATCGTCGGGGGACGAGCGTCGCGGCGGGTCCTTCATGGGCGAACGAGTGTCGCTCGCCCCGGTGCTCTCGTCAGACGTGGCCCGTCGCCGGGTTCGTCGGCGGCTTGGTGGCCGATGGGGTGGCCGATGGGGTGGCCGATGGGGTGGCCGACGCGGTTGCCGATGGGGCAAGCGATCCGCTGCGCGCGACGCGACGACGCATCACCAGCATGAGCCCTGCCGCCAGGAAAGCGGGGATAGCCACGATCTGGAACGCCTGCGCCGTGCTCGACGCCGTTGCGATCAGCACGCCGCCGAGGCTCGAACCGAGGATGGAGCCCAGACGCCCCACCCCCAGCGCCCAGGCCACCCCGGTCGCGCGCGAGGCCGTCGGGTAGTAGGCCGCCGTCAATGCATTGGCGCCGGTCTGCGAGCCCGCAACACCGAAACCCGCGAGGAAGACGACGATCATCAGCCAGCCGGCCTGATGCGTCACCGAACCCAGCACGCACAGTGCAATGCCCGCCATGACGTATGACGCCGCGAGCACACGATACGGACTCGTGCGGTCCATGGCAAAACCGATCAGCACCGCGCCCACCGTGCCGCCAAGGGGCAGCATCGCGCCGATACGTGCCGCTTGCGCGAGCGTATAGCCAGAGTCCTTGACGACCAGCGGCAGCCAGCTGGTGAGCAGGTAGAACGCGCACAACGTGCAGAAATACGTCGCCCAGAGCAGCATCGTGCCCACCACATAGCGGCGCGTGAACAGGCCACCCACCGCCGAACTCGCCGCACCGGCCGGTGCGACTTCCGGATCGATACGTGTGACCGTCGGATCGATGTGGCGCGCAATATCCAGTAATTGGTCCGCACGGTCGCCGCGCGCTGCGAGATAGCGCATCGATTCCGGCAGCCAGCGCATCAGCACCGGCACGACGAGCAGCGGCACCACGCCACCGGCGATCAGCACACCACGCCAGCCGATATGCGGCAACGTTTGCGCGACGATCTCTCCGCCGATGGCGAATCCGAGCGTAAAGCCGCAGAAGGTAGCCGTGACGAGCAGCGAACGCATGCGCTCGGCGCAGTATTCCGAACTGAGCGTGATGGCGTTGGGCATCGCGCCACCCAGTCCGATACCGGTGATGAAACGCAGAACGGCGAGCTCCGTCGGGCTATGGACGAACGCCGAGGCAATGCTGCCGAGCGCGAACAGCACCACCGAGAGAATCAGCACGCGCTTGCGCCCGATACGGTCCGCGAGCGGGCCGAAGATGAAGCAACCGAGCATCAGGCCGCCGAGGCCTGCACCGAACACCGTGCCGAGACTCGTCGTCGCCATCGCCCACTCGCTGCGGATAGCCGGTGCGAGATAGCCGATCGCGGCGGTATCGAAGCCGTCCAGTGTGACGATGAGAAAGCACAGGGCAATCACGCGCCATTGGAATGGCGTGATGCCCCTGCGATTCATCAAAGCGGATATTTCCATGTCTGTCTCCTGTGCGGCAACTACCGCAGACTGAGCGACGGGTCGTGGCGTCTGTGTCGGTGCACGACGCTCTATGTCGACGCCGCCGCCGGTTGGGGGCGATTACATCGAGAACCTTCGGGTGACGGGCGCGCGGCGCCCGGCGTGCGTGACGCTTGCAGTGCTTACGACGTTGACGGCACGTTGGCGGCATGGGTGGCATGGGTGGCACAGGTCGCATGCGCACCGGACAGCTCCGGGTCCCCTGCCGACAGGTACTCCCACATCCGCTCGATGATCCGGCCCGAGCGCGTGGCCCGCGCGCGGCATTGCGCGTCGTCGAGCACCGCTGCCGCGAACTTGCCTTCGAGCGCGAGTACGTCGAGATCGACGCGCGCAGCGTCTTCCAGATACCAGGTGAGGGCGACCATCGCTTCGAGCGTGTCGGCAGCGACCACTGCGCCATTGCCACGCATGACAACGGCAGCGTTCGTGCCCATGCACGCAACGACCGCCGCCGCCTGTTCGTCCGAGCGGATCAGTTGCGGGTCGTCCCACAGCGGCACGCCCGGTGCGAAATAGGTGCCCGGCCCGTGCAGCGCACGCGGTGTGCGGCGCAGCGTCGAGAGCGACATCGTTTTTGACGGCATCGTGCGCGCGACTGCGCCGATCTCCGGGCGCGCGCGGTAAATCTGCTGATGCAGGCGCACTTCCCCCAGCACGCCCTCAGGCAGCGGACCGTCGATGGGCACGACGGTACCCGTCTCGCCGACACCGATCAGTCCCATCGGACGTGCGGCGCAGACGACGAAGTGAGCGTCGTCGATTCGCGCGCTGCAATGGCCATACGCGTGGGCGAGTCCGGCGCGCGCCAGCGTCCGCGCGGCCACGCGCACTGCGCGGTCGAGTGCGGCGACGCTCGCGATATCCGGCATGCCGGCGGTGGGAAGCGTAGTGTGAGTCATGGGGATACCGCCGGGCATGTCAGGACGAAAACTCGGGAATCTCGGGCTTGGCGCCCCACATGCAGAATCCGGTCGGATCGAACGGGAACTGGCGCGGCACGTACGTCGCCTCGTCCTGCGGCGCGATCTTGCGCACGCCGGTCGAGTACTCGTAGACCATGCCGTCCGGTCCGGCGAAGTACAGGAACATCGCATGCGACGTCGGATGACGCCCCGGACCGAAGCGAATGGGTACGCCCTGCTCGCGCAGGAAATACCACGACCGCATCAGGTCGTCGATGCCGTTGACCTGAAAGTTCACGTGCTGAATGCCCGCGCGTTTGGCCGGAAACAGCGCGATCTTGTGATGCACGTCGTCGATGCGCAGCAGCGGTGCGTCGCCGATACGGTCCGACACCCGGGCGTTGCATACGCTGGTCCAGAACGCTTCATCGCGGCGCGCGTCGGTCGTACACAGCCCAACGTGACTGAACGAGTCGATGCCCGCGTCGCGCTCGCCGTGATAGCCGCGACCGGTCTGGGCCGCGCGCAGCACGAGTTCGATCTGGTTGCCCGTGGGATCGCGGAATGTGAGGAAGTCAGCCACGCGACGCATGTCGGCTTCGTCGCGCGTGCCGCGACGAAATGCGATGTGCATCGCTTCGAGTTGCGCAGCGGCCGCATCGAAATGCGCATCGCTCGCGATGTCGAACGCCACCGTGTGGTCCGTGGGGTCGCCTTCGAAGTAGCACACCGAATGGTCGCGGCTGTCGCTGCGAAGGAATACGTAACCGGCCTCGCGACGCACTTCCTGCAACCCGAGAATGGTGCGCGCATAGCGTGTGGCACCTTCGAGGTCGCGCGTGCCCAGCCGCACATAACGAATGTCGTGCAGATTGATCACCGCTTGTCTCCTGCGGATGTTGTTCGTGTCCCGGACTGCCGTCCGGCGACGTCGGTTGGACGACGTCGGTCTTGTGAGGGATACGATAAGGATGCGCGCCGCATGACGCCAACAAATTACGTAAATGTCCGGTATTTACGCTGTGAATTGGGTGTGCAGCATTGGGGAATGCGCGCGCTGTCGAGGCAAGGGACAAGGCACTTCGACGCGGCGGCAGTGCGGGCGCTCGGCAACGTGCGTGCCGGCTCGGGATTCAGTCTTCGCCGTGGAACAGTTGGAAGATCGTGTTGCGCAGCCAGCGATGGCCGGCGTCGGTGTGAAAGCGCTCGTGCCAGAGTTGCGAGATGTCGAACTCGGGGCTCTCGAACGGCAGCGCGTAGGTTTGCAGGTCGGCGTTGGCGCTCAGGGCGCGGCCCAGCCGCGTCGGCACGCACACCACCAGATCGCTCGCGGCGATGAGCGCGGAGAGCCCCATGGAATGCGCCATGCGCAGCGCCACGTGACGCTGGTGCCCCGAGCGGGCAAACCACTGCTCGACTGCCGTCTCGAATACGTCGTGGTGGCCGGCAGTCGGACGATAGACCGCGTGCGCGGCATTGCGGAAATTCTCGACCGTCAGTTCGCCATGGATCGTCGGATGCCCGTCGCGCACGAGCGCGACGTAATGCTCGCGAAACAGCCGCTGCTGATGAAACCCCGACGAGAACCGCGTGAACAGCCCGAGGGTGAGATCGATGTCGCCCATCGCCATGGCGCTTTGCGCTTCGCGCGGGGTGGTGTCGACCGTCACGATGCGCACGCCCGGCGCCTGCGCCGCCAGCGTGGCCATGAGTTTCGGCATGAAGATCAGCTGCCCGATGTCGCTCAGATACAGGCGGAAGGTGCGTTGCGCCTTGGCGGGAACGAAATCCTGCGGCGCTTCGATGGCGCCGCGAATCAGCCCAAGACCTTCGGTGACCGGTGACGCCAGCGAGGCGGCGAGGTCGGTGGGAAGCATGCCTTGCGGTGTCTTCACGAACAGCGGATCGCCAAACGCCAGCCGCAGTCGCTTGAGCGCATTGCTCACCGCCGACTGCGTGAGGTTAAGTTCCTCGGCCGTGACCGTCGTGCTGCGCGTACGCAGCAACGACTCGAACACGAGCAACAGATTCAGATCGAGCGAGCGTAAGTTCATCCCCAGCCGTGCAGTTCTGCCAAAAGCGTCCCGCATTTTAGGCAACGAGCCGCAACGCGCGCAGTGCGGGAAACCCCGCCCCTGCGCGATGTCGCGATCATGGTATTTACGTGCGCGCGCTGGCGTGCAGACGCGCGATCACTTCCAGTACCTCCGGACGCCGCTCGCGTTTGGCCGTCACGATGTGGTACCGCAAGGGACATTCGACTTCCACGTCGGACAGTCGCACGAGCCGGCTGCGAGCGATCCAGTCCTGCGCGAGCGGCGCGCGCGCAAGCGCAATGCCCAGCCCCGCCTCGGCCGCCGCGAGCACCACCGTATAGTCTTCGAAGCGTCGATCGCGCGCACGAGGACGCAGCGACACGCCCTGCGCCCCGCACCACGCGCGCCACCCCGTCAGATCGGAGTCGTGCAGCAACGGCATCGTCAGCAGTTCGGACGCACTCGCGCCCTTCAGACGCTGCGCAATTTCCGGCGACGCGATCGGATACAGCGTCTCGCGCATCAGCGGCTCGGCATCGACGCTCGCCCAGCCACCACGACCGTAGCGCAGCGCAATGTCGACTTCACCCGCGCCCACGTCCGCATTGCGGTGTTCGGTGGCGACCTGAATGTCGATGTACGGCTGGCCCGACTGGAGCGATTGCAGCCGCTCCAGCAGCCAGAGTTTGGCGAACGACGGCACCACGCTCAGCCGAACGGCAGGCACCTTGCGCGACTGATGCCACTGATCGGCAGCGGCGTCGATGACGTCGAACGCGTGCTCGATGCGCCCCAGAAAGCGCTGCCCGTCGCACGTCAGACTGACGCCTCGCCCGTGACGCTCGAAGAGCGCGCAGCCGAGCCAGTTTTCGACGGCCCCGACCCGGCGGCTGATAGCGCCGTGCGTGAGTCCGCTTGCCTCGGCGGCGGCGGTGAACGAACCGTGCCGCGCCACCAGGCAGACGGTTTCCAGATTTGCCAGCGGCGGACGGGCGCGGTGCTCGGATGTCATGGACAGGAACGGCGACGGAAATTGGGGGTGAGCCGGAACGCAAACGGCGGCAATGAGCTGTGATCCTGGCTCACAGCTTGCCATCGATTTGTGCAGTAGCTTATCACCGCGCGGGTGCGGCAAGATAGGCGTCCGGGAGGCCTTTGCCTTCGCATCCTTTCCGCATGTTCCGCTACAGGAGTTCACCGTGTCAGCCGCTGCCCCCGCATCGTTCACGCTCTACGTCGACGCACAGTTCACCAGCCCTTATGCACTGTCGGTTTTCGTCACGTTGCGCGAGAAAGGAATTCCGTTCGATCTGCGCACCGTGGACCTCGATCAGGGCGCCCATCACGAAAGCGGATTCGCTGACCTGTCGATCACACGTCGCGTGCCAACGCTCGTGCATGGTGATTTCACGTTATCCGAATCGTCGGCGATCGACGAATATCTCGAGGCGATTGCGCCGGAGGTTCCCGTGTATCCGGCCGACGTGCGCGACCGCGCCCGGGCCCGTCAGGTCCAGGCCTGGCTGCGCAGTGATCTGGGCGCCCTGCGTGAAGACCGCTCGACGCAGGTCATTTTCTACCGCCCGTCCGACAAGCCGCTGACCGACGCCGGTTACGCTGCCGCAAACAAGCTCATCGCCATCGCGCAAAGTCTGTTGCCGGACGGTCGCATGTCGCTGTTCGACAAGTGGTGTATCGCGGACGTCGATCTCGCCGTCATGCTCAACCGTCTCGTGTACAACGACGACGTGGTGCCGCAGAACCTTGCCGAATACGCCCGTCGTCAGTTCCAGCACCCTGCGGTGCAGGAGTGGCTTGCCATGCAACGCCCGCCGCTCGCCTGATCTCACTACGCTGCCGACCGACGGCAGCCTGCGCCGATCAGCGCCGACGAACGCAGACACACACGGATTAACGCGGATTAACGCGGATTAACGCAGATTAACGCGGACCAACGCCGGAACGCCGTCACAGCGCGACCATCGCCAATTGCTGGCGATGGATGCGCAGGTGAAACAGGACAAGCAACCGGTGTGGGCAGTCCTCGCGTACCGCGACCGTGCGCTGTCGGCTCTCGCCGCCCAGTGTCACGTGGCGGCTCGCGAGCGCCGCCTCATAGGCGGCCTGCGCCACCGAGCGCGCCGCGAGCACCAGCAGCAGCAATGACCCGGCCATTGCGATACGAAAATCGCCCGAGGTGAAGATACGCTGCGGTACGTCGAACACCAACATGGCGATCACCACGCAGGCGTCGATGCACATGGCCCCCAGCGACGCCACGAGCAGGTAAGCGCGCAACATCCGAATCGTCGTCGACTTCATGCGTCTCCTCTCCCTTTGCGCATATCGGGTGGGAACGTCCAGCGCGCGGCGATGCGGTCGCAGAAGGCAACCGTTGCGCGACTTCAACGCCAGGAGCGTCCCCGACATGATGCGCTTTCGATATTAAATGTCGAGCGCAGTCCGCCTCGTGGTCGGAAATGTTTTTTTACACACTTTTGACCCGACCCGGGAAGCGCCGCGGCGCCTCCGAGAGCGAAAATTCCGGCTAACGGCGCAGAATTCCAGCAAAAATTCGCCAATTTTCGACATTTTCCGGCACAAATTCCGAAAGAAGCCCGCCGTGACGTGAGAAGCGGTGAATTCAGTCGACAGGCAGGCCCCGAAAGGAGGAAAATATGCCACCTTGCCGTTTACGTTAACGGCACAGACGAATCAAGCCACCTCTGCCGAGACACTGAAGAAACATGAGCGCTGACAACCAATTGCGTTTTGTCGTGGAGCCGCACGCCAACCCCACCCCCGCCGACCAGATCACCGCCGCGCTGGCGAATCCGGTGTTCGGCCGTGTATTCACGGATCACATGGTCACGATCCGCTGGACCGAAGGCAAGGGCTGGCACGACGCGAAGGTGGAAGCCCGCCGTCCGTTCCAGATCGACCCCGCATGCGCCGTGCTGCACTACGCACAGGAAATCTTCGAAGGCATGAAGGCCTATCGGAGCGAGGACGGCAAGATCTCGCTGTTCCGTCCGCAAGCCAACGCGAAACGCTTCCGCGAATCGGCCCAGCGCATGTCGATGGCCGACCTGCCGGAAGCCGTGTTCCTGGAAGCCGTAGAAAAGCTCGTCGACATCGACCGCGCATGGATCCCGGGCGCCGAAGGCAGCAGCCTCTACATCCGTCCGTTCATGTTCGCCTCGGAGAGCTTCCTCGGCGTGCGTGCCGCACATGAATACATCTTCTGCGTGATCGCCTGCCCGGTCGGCCCGTACTTCAAGGCCGGCAAGTCGGCCGTCACGGTGTGGGTGTCGGACCAGTACACGCGGGCCGCCCCGGGCGGCACCGGCGCCGCCAAGTGCGGCGGCAACTACGCCGCCAGCCTGATCGCGCAGACGGAAGCGAGCGCCAAGGGCTGCGATCAGGTCGTGTTCCTCGACGCCGCACAACACCGCTGGATCGAAGAACTCGGCGGCATGAACGTTTTCTTCGTCATGGACGACGGTTCGCTTCAGACGCCCCCCCTCTCGGGCACGATTCTGCCGGGCATCACCCGCGCGTCGATCATCGAACTGGCGCGCCGCGAAGGCCTCACGGTCAACGAAGCGCCGTACGAATTCGCCCAGTGGCAGGCCGATGCGGCCAGCGGCCGCGTGAAGGAAACGTTCGCCTGCGGCACCGCTGCGGTCGTCACGGCGATCGGCCAGGTGCGTCACGCCAACGGCGAATTCAACATCGCCGACGGCGGCGAAGGCCCCGTCACCAAGCGTATCCGCGATCAACTGACGGGCATTCAGCGCGGCAAGATCGCCGATCCGTTCGGCTGGGTGCACCATATCGCCTGATCGCGCGTTGTATCGGTCAATTACCGCATCGACATAACAAGCTGTGAAGCTGCGCGTCGCCCGAGACAGCGACGCGGGAAATCTCTGGCGGCGTGTCACGACAACAGGAGAGTCGGGCGCGCCGTCCTGTTGTTCCTGACTTACAGATCATGAAACACGACACGGGCGCCGTATCCGGCGCCATTGCGGCAACCGACACAATCGGCGTTCCGCACTCCGTGCTCGAAGACATCTATGCGATGGTCATCGGCATGGCATTCGTGGTGGTCGGTTTGGTGCTGCTCAAGGCTGCCGGGTTGGTCACCGGCGGCGTGGCAGGCATCGCACTGCTCGCCTCTTACCTCTTTCCGCTGCCGGTGGGCACCATCTTCACGCTGGTGAACATACCGTTCTTCCTCTTCGCGTATTTCACGATGGGCGCGCGCTTTGCGCTCAAATCAACGGTCGCGAGCTTCGGTATCACCTTCGCCCTCGCGGCCATGCCGCAGACGTTCAACGTCGCCTTCGTCAACCCGCTGTTCGCGGCGTTCGTGGGTGGCACGCTGTGCGGCATGGGCATTCTGGCGCTCGCGCGTCACGGCGCGGGCGTTGGCGGCACCGGCATCGTGACGCTGTGGCTGCAACGCCGACGGGGCATCAACGCCGGCATCACGCAGGTGTGCATCGACACGACGATTCTGCTCGTCTCGCTAAGCGTCATCCCCTCGGGCCGCGTGGCCTGGTCGGCCCTGTCCGCCATCGCGATGAGCGCCATGGTCGTGGCATGGCACAAACCGGGACGCTACACGGGACGCTGATACAGCGCACGCCGCCCGAACCTAGCCAGGCCGGTAGTCGGGACGGTACGTCGGCCGATAGGCCTTGGCCTGATCGAGCAGCCACTCGCGAAACACGCTGAGGGGTTGTCCGTGCGTAAGCTCGGTCGGATAGACGAGGTAATAGGCCGACTCGGCCACACTTTTCACGTCGAATGGAATCGTGAGGCCGAGCGTCGCCAGTTGCCCCTCGACGAAGAACTTGGGCACCAGCGCAATGCCCAGCCCGGCCGCCGCGCCGGCGATCAGCATCGTGTGCAGTTCGTAGCGCACGCCCTGCAACGCGCGATGGTCGTCGATGCGCTGTTCGGCGAACCACTGCGTCCAGGCGCTCGGGCGCGTGGTCGAGTGCAGCAACGGATACGTCAGCAAGTCGGCGGCCGTGCGAACCGGCCCTTTCAATATCGACGGTCGACAGACCGGCACGACCTCTTCCCCGAACAGGTAGTCCGACGATGTGCCGGGCCATGTCGGCTGCCCGAAGTGAATCGCCGCCTCGAAGTGCGTCTCGCCAAAGGCGAAGAGGTCGGTGTGCACGCCCATGTTCACGCGAACGTCCGGGTGTCGGTCGTCGAAGTCCTTCATGCGCGGAATCAACCATTCCGACGCGAATGTCGGCAGCACCGCCAGTTCGAGAGACCCACCGCCGCTGCCGTGCGCCATGATCGCCAGCGTGTCGCGATCGAGTTGCTCCAGCGTACGCCGGACCTGTGTGCCGTACAGCCGGCCGGCGCGCGTGAGCACGACGCGCTGCTTGGCGCGTACGAACAGGCGTACGCCCAGTTGCGTCTCCAGCGTGGCGATCTGACGCGAGACCGCGCTCTCCGTGAGAAACAGCTCGCGCGCCGCGTGGGTGAAGCTTTCGTGCCGGGCAGCGGCCTCGAAGGCAAGCAGCGCCGCCGTGCCGGGGGTCTTGAATTTGCGCATGTTGATTCCAAAAACGCATCAAGTGGCAATTTTATCTCGCTTTACGGGCAAGCCATCCGTTCCAATAATGCTGTCACTGCAAGATGGCATGGCGCGATGGTCCTGTGATTGCATCATGTCCTTCATGCCCTCCCCTGATACCCTGCGGCGCTGACGAAGACGGCGCCCCTGCCTGTGAGACTCACCGATGCGCAATGCCAACGTGGAGTCGCTGCTGGTTTCCCTGATCGGGAAGGCCCGTACCGACGCCCTTTTCGCCACGCTCAACGCTCCGTCGATCCTCGCCGACTTCGAATTCGGCCGCGTCACCCGCGCCGAACTCGCGCAAGCCATGAACATGGCGCTGTTCGAAGGGCTGCTGGAGCGCTCGCAGAACGGCCGTACCTATACCGAAGAGACGATTGCCACCGGCGGCAGCGTGTACTTCGACCATGGCGCGCTGCGCACCGTGCGGTGGGACGAGAACGGCGCGCTGCCCCCGGGAGAAGCCGCGTTCACGCGCATTCTGCGCCCGCTCGGCTTCCGGCTGAACGGTCGCTACCCGCTCGACCGGCTGGGCATGACGGGCCGCGCCTACGCCCACGAAGACTGTCCCGACGAAATCTCGCAGTTCTTTGTGAGCGAGTTGCACCCGGAGCGCTTCTCGGAGACGTTCCAGCAAGCCGTGTCGCGCGTGGTCGGCACGTCGAAAGACCCGCTCACGCCGACGGCCGTCGCTCAGCTATGGGAACTGGAGCGCGACGGCACGCTGCCGCTCGAACGCGCCCAGAGCCTGCTTCCCGTCATCGTCGGCGCATTCGCCCGCCAGCATGATGTGCCGAGCGAAGCCGACTACGAACTGTTGCTCGCCGAATCGGCCGAAATGGCATGGATCGCGACGGAGGGCAACGCTTTCAACCACGCCACGGACCGCGTGGAAGACGTCTTCGCCCTGTCGGACGCCGAGAAGGCAAAGGGCCGGCCCATGAAACCCGAAGTCGAGCGCTCGCGCTCGGGGCGCGTGTTCCAGACCGCCTACCGCGCCGACACCGTGCGTCGCGAATTCCGTGGGAAGAACGGCGAGATCGTCACGCGCGACGTGCCGGGCTCGTTCTACGAATTCATTACGCGTCATCGCGAGTACGACACTGCCGGGCGTTGCTGGAAACTTGACCTGCGTTTCGACGCAGGCAACGCCCAGGGCATTTTCAAGATGACGGCGAACGCCAAGTAACGACCAACGCGCAGATTTTCAGCAAATTCCAAAAGGATATTCACGTGAACGCGACTTCCATTCTCAACGAACTGGGCATTGCCAAACTGGCCGAGACGGGCGACATCGCCGTGCACTCGCCGATCAACGGTGAGCTGATCGGCCGCGTGGCGAGCGCCTCGGTGGCCGATGCACAGGCCGCGCTCGCGCGCGCGCAAACCGCCTTCACCGCATGGCGCAACGTGCCGGCCCCGCGTCGCGGCGAGCTGGTCCGCCTGCTCGGCGAAAAGCTGCGCGAGCGCAAGCAGGCGTTGGGCGCGCTCGTCACCCTCGAAGCGGGCAAGATCCTGCAGGAAGGCCTGGGCGAAGTGCAGGAAATGATCGACATCTGCGACTTCGCCGTGGGCCTGTCGCGTCAGTTGTACGGTCTGACGATCGCCTCGGAGCGCCCGGGCCACCGCATGGCCGAGACGTGGCATCCGATGGGCGTTTGCACCGTCATCTCCGCCTTTAACTTCCCGGTCGCCGTGTGGTCTTGGAACGCTGCGCTCGCCCTCGTGTGCGGCAACGCGGTCGTGTGGAAGCCGTCGGAGAAGACGCCGCTGACCGCCCTCGCCGTCAATAAGTTGATGGAAGAAGTCATTGCCGAATTCGGGGACGCCCCGCAGGGCCTGACGGCGCTCGTCATCGGCGGTCGCGACGTCGGTGAGGCCCTCGTTGCCGACCCTCGCTCGGCGATCGTGAGCGCGACGGGCAGCACCGAAATGGGCCGCAAGGTCGGCGTGGAAGTCGCGCGCCGCTTCGGTCGTTCGATTCTCGAGCTCGGCGGCAACAACGCCGGCATCGTGACCGAGAGCGCCAACCCGGAACTCGCCCTGCGCGGCATTCTGTTCTCGGCCGTCGGCACGGCCGGTCAGCGCTGCACCACGCTTCGTCGCCTGTTCGTGCATGAAAGCGTGTACGACAAGACCGTCGAGCGCCTGAAGACGCTGTACGGCAAGGTCGCCATCGGCAACCCGCTCGAGCGCGGCACGCTGATGGGACCGCTGATCGACGAAGGCGCATTCAAGCGCATGCAAAGCGCGCTCGATCAGGCGCGCGCCCAAGGGGGCAAGGTGACGGGCGGCGAGCGTCATGTCGTCGCCGGCAACGAAGGCGGCTTCTACGTGAAGCCTGCCATCGTCGAAATGCCGTCGCAAACGGAGGTCGTGCTCACGGAGACGTTCGCGCCGATTCTCTACGTGCTCAAGTACAGCGACTTCGCACAGGCCATCGACGCCAATAACGCGTCGTCGCACGGCCTGTCGTCGTGCGTGTTCACCAACGACCTGCGCGAAGCCGAGCGCTTCACGTCGTCGGCCGGTAGCGACTGCGGCATCGCCAACGTCAACATTGGTCCGAGCGGCGCGGAAATCGGCGGCGCATTCGGCGGGGAAAAGGAAACCGGCGGCGGCCGCGAGTCGGGCTCGGACGCGTGGAAGGGCTACATGCGCCGCGCGACCAACACCGTGAACTACTCCTCCGCCCTGCCGCTCGCGCAAGGCATCGACTTCTCGATCGAGTAAGTCGCGCCGGCAGCGCCGGGGCGCCAATCATCGTCCCTCGCGATGATGCACGATGCCCCGGCGCTGCCGCACCCTCTGCCGCACCGTCGGCCGTGCCGGACGCCCGATGGCGTTCGGCCACAACGCTCTCTCACCAGCCTTCTCACGTCACGCTTCGATCAGCGAGGCCCCCATGTACGCTTTCACGTCTTCCTTCGCCAATCCGGCGGGTTCGCCGATTCGCGAACTGTTCAAGTACCTGTCCGAGCCGGGCATGATCTCGTTTGCGGGCGGATACCCGGCGAGCGAGCTGTTCGACGTCGATGGTCTTGCCGCCGCACAAGCCCGCGCCTTCTCCCTGCCGACGCGCTGTCTGCAATACGGCCCGACGGACGGACTCGCGGAACTCAAGGCACAACTCATCGCCTTGATGGCGCAACGCGGTTCGCCCTGTGCCTCGGAAGAACTGCTGGTGACGACGGGCTCGCAACAGGGCCTCGATCTGCTGTTGCGCGTCTTGGTCGCCCCGGGCGACGTGGTGGTGACCGAGCAACCGGCCTATCCCGCCACGTTGCAAGCGCTGCGTCTGCAGCAGGCGACGATCGTGACCGTGCCGGTCGACGCCGACGGACTGGACGTCGGCCATCTGGAAGCGCTACTGCGCGAAGGGAAGATCGCCACGCCCAAACTGCTCTACACCGTGCCGACATTCGCCAATCCGACCGGCGCGACGCTCTCGCGCGAACGACGTCTCGCGTTGCTGAAACTGGCGGTGGAATTCCGCTTCGTGATTGTCGAGGACGATCCCTACGGCGACCTGCGCTTCGCTGGCGAGGCCGTACCGACGATGCTCGGCCTGACGGCAGAGGTGCCCGGCTCGCGCGACTGGGTCGTGCACTTCTCGAGCCTGTCGAAGATCGTGGCGCCGGGATTGCGGGTGGGCTGGACGGTGGCGCCGCCGGAGATCGCGCGACGCTGCGTGGTAGCCAAGCAGACCGTCGATCTGTGCAGCGTGCCATGGACGCAGGCGGTGGCCGCCGAGTATCTCGCGGAAGGCTCGCTCACGCGCCACCTGCCGAAGATCACCGAGGCTTACCGTCTCAAGTGCGACGCCCTGTGCCAGGCGCTGCAAGCCAAACTCGGCGACGCCATCCGGTTCCATATCCCCCAGGGCGGGATGTTCGTGTGGGCGCGTCTCGCGGCGCTCAAGACAAGCGAACTGCTGCCCAATGCGATTGCGGAAAAGGTGTTGTTCGTGCCGGGCACGGCGTTCTTTGCCGAGCAGGCCGACGAGGCTTCGCTGCGACTGTCGTTCGCGGCACCGGCCGTGACGGCGATCGAAGAAGGCGTGACACGTCTGGCACGTGCGATGCAGGTGACACTCGGGTAAGTCAAACTCGTATAAGACAGGTAAGCGCCCCGTCGTAACGCAAGGGCCTCGTCAGCTCCCCAAGGGATGGCTGACGAGGCCCTTGGCGCTTTCATGTGCGCTGCTTACAGCTTCACGCAGACGTTGCGCAGTTCGGTGTAGAACTCCAGCGAGTGCACACCGCCTTCGCGACCGATGCCCGACTGCTTGGCGCCGCCGAATGCAGTGCGCAGATCGCGCAGGAACCATGCGTTGATCCAGCACACGCCGACTTCGAGCGCGGCGCCCATGCGGTGCGCCCGACTCACGTCCGACGTCCACACAGTGGCCGCCAGACCGTACGGCGTGGCGTTCGCCATGGCAATCACTTCCTCTTCGGTATCGAACGGTGCGATGTGGCAGCACGGTCCGAAGATTTCTTCACGAATGACCGAGGCCGTTTCCGGCAGCCCCGTCCAGATCGTGGGCTGCACCCATGCACCGTCCTTCATCGACGCCGGCATGTCGGGCACCCCGCCGCCGGTCACGACCGTCGCCCCTTCCGCACGGGCCTTCTCGTAGTACGACAACACCTTTTCGCGATGGACCTGCGAGACGAGCGGACCGAAGTTCGTGCCTTCGGCGTACGGGTCGCCGATCTTCAGCGATTCGGCGCGCGACTTGAGCGCCGCCACGAAGCGCTCGAAGATCGGGCGCTGCACATACACCCGCTCCGTGCCCAGGCACACCTGACCGCTGTTATCGAATGCCGAACGCGTGATGCCTGCCACGGCCTTGTCGAAGTCGGCGTCCGCGAAAACGATGCCCGGATTCTTGCCGCCCAGCTCGAACGACACCGGGCGCACGCCGTTGGCCGCGGCTTTCATGATGGCTTCGCCGGTGCGTGTCTCCCCGGTGAAGGTGATGCCGTTGACGCCCGGATGCTCGGTGAGGAACGCGCCCGCCGACTCGGGGCCGAAGCCGTGCACGACGTTGTACACCCCGGCAGGCACTCCGACTTCGTTCATTACCTCGCCCAGCAGCGTTGCCGTGGCGGGCGTTTCCTCCGAGGGCTTGACGACCACCGTATTGCCGAACGCGAGCGCAGGACCGACTTTCCAGGTCATCAACAGCAACGGCAGGTTCCACGGGCAGACCACCGCGATCACGCCGCGCGGCGTGCGTACGCCATAGTTCAGCGCGTTGCCGCCGTCGGGGGTCGTCATCGCAAACGATTCCGTCGGCACGTTCTTGATCATGTCCGCGAACACCTTGAAGTTCGCGGCGCCGCGCGGGATGTCGAGATGGCTCGCGAGGCCATGCGGCTTGCCGGTATCCGCGATCTCGGCGGCGAGGAAATCGTCGAAGCGACGGTTAATGCCGTCGGCGACGGCGTGCAGCAATTCCACTCGCTGCGCGACCGTCATGCTGCCCCAGGGACCTTGCAGCGCCGCGCGGGCCGCACGCACCGCGGCGTCGACTTCGTCGCGTCCGGCTTCGTGGACGTGGCCGATCAGGCTGTTGTCGACAGGGTTGCGGTTCTCGAAGGTACGGGCGGTGGCGACCCACTCGCCGTTGATGAAGTTGCGGAAATCCTTCATGTCTCACTCTCGCTGATGTCTTGGATGGATGCGGGCGACGCCGCCGCCTCACGAGAGAAGCGACGCCGACATGACGCACACGATAAATCCGCCGACCGATTCCCGTCAATATTTTCTCGAGAATTTTTTATTATCTCGATTATTTGTCAACTTTGCGAAAATCCCCCGGAAGCTCCGTATAATCTCGACACGCCGCGCCGACCGGCACTTTCCTCCTGAACCGCCGTAACACCGCTTACCCATGCACAGTCCCCAGTCCTCCGTTCCGAGCGCCGATGCCACGCTGGCCCAAAGCGCCTACCTGCGCTTGCGCAGCGACATCGTCGACGGGCATCTCGCGCCGGGGGAGAAGCTGCGCGTCGAGCACCTGAAGGATCGTTACGAAGTGGGCGCGGGAACCTTGCGCGAGGCGCTGGCGCTACTGGTCGCAGACGCCCTCGTGGTCCAGCACGGACATCGCGGCTTTCGTGTCACGCCCATCTCGCTGGCCGACTTCATCGACATCACCGAGACACGCGTGCAGTTGGAGACCGAAGCGCTTCGTCAGTCCGTGGCGCTTGGCGACGACACGTGGGAAGCCGACCTGACGAGTGCCTTCCATTTGCTCACGCTCGCCGAGGAGCGGCTGGGAGATCCGGCGAACGACAAGACCGGCGACGGCGGCCGGTTTGCCCAATGGGAGACGCGCAACCGCGCGTTTCACGAAGTGTTGATTCGCGCGTGTCCGTCGCGCTGGCTGCATCACTTTCTGGCGATTCTCTATCGCCAGTCGGAGCGCTATCGCCGCCTGTCGATCACGCACCGTCCGGTGCCGCGCGACGTGCATGAAGAGCATCAGGCGATTTTCGACGCCTGTCTCGCACGCGACGCCGACAAGGCGGCGGCGTTGCTTGCGGCACACATTCGCAAGACGCTCGAAGCGGTGCGCGAGTTGCCCGACGCCGTGATCAACGCCGGGACCGTACCGCTCGCGACCGTTCGCTAACGGCCGCAGCCACCGCTCCCGCTACCGCCCCGCAGCCGTTCAGCGCGGCAGACTGTCGCGCACGATCTGTGCGAAGTAACGCGCGCCGAGCGGCAGAATCGCGTCGTTGAAGTCGTAGCAGGCGTTGTGCAGCGGAATCGCCCCCGGTTCGTCGCCACTGCCGTTGCCGATGAAGGCAAAGTTGCCCGGCACGTGCTGCAAGAACACACCGAAGTCCTCCGACGCCATCACCGGCGCGACGTCTGCGTCAACCATCGCCTCGCCAGCGACGACCGTGGCGGCACGCACGGCCAGCGCCGTGTTCTCCGCCCAGTTCATCGTCGGTGCGAACTCGTGCGTGTACTCGAACTCGCAATGCGCGCCGTGCATGGCGCAGATACCCATGCAGATCTCGCGCATGCGCGTCTCCAGCAGTTGCTGCACGTGGGGTGTATAGCTGCGTGTGTCGCCTTTGATCACGACGTTCGTCGGGATCGCATTGCGGATGCCGTCCGTGATGAACTCGGTGCACGACACCACCGCCGATTCCCCCGGGTCGACACTGCGCGATACCACCGTCTGTAGCGCCACGACGATCTGCGCGCCGATCACCAGCGGATCCACCCCCATGTGAGGCCGCGCCGCGTGCGTGCCCCTGCCGCGGATGCGGATGACAAAGTTGTCCTCGCTCGCCATGATCCCGCCGGTGCGCGTGGCAATGCGTCCCGTCGGTATGCCGGGCATGTTGTGAACCCCGTAGATTGCATCGATGGGGAAGCGCTCCAGCAGGCCGTCCGCGATCATCGCCTTCGCGCCACGGCCGTGCTCCTCCGCCGGCTGGAAGATGAAGCGCACGGTGCCGTTGAAGTCGCGCGACTCGGCGAGCAATTTCGCCGCGCCCAGCACCATCGACATATGGCCGTCGTGACCGCATGCGTGCATCTTGCCGGGCACTTGCGACGCGTAGCTGCGCCCCGGCGCGTGCTCGGCGATCGACAGCGCGTCCATATCGGCGCGAATGCCGATCGCTCCGTTGCCGCTACCGCTTCCGTCCGCATTACCGACCCGCAGATTCGCCACGATGCCCGTGCCGCCAATGTGCCGATGCACGTCCAGCCCGAGGCTTTCGAGAATCGTCGCGACCGTGTGCGACGTCGAGACTTCCTCGAATCCGGTCTCCGGCTGACGATGAAAGGCATGCCGCCAACCGGTGAGCGCCTTTGCGAAATAGGTGTCTTGCACGATGTCCTGACGCATCCCTACCCCCTGCCGTGATCGATGGTGACATCGATGGTGATGTTAACGTGCCAGCCACGCCTGCTGGCGTTGCGTGACCGACGATGCCGACTCTCCCACGAGCGCGGCATAGACCGACGGCGCTGTCGCGCCCTCGGTACTGATGAGCAGCACGCGCGCGTCAGGCGTGAGGCCCAGCGCCGCCGCCGTCGCCGGTGTTGCCGCCGCGTGCATCAGTCCGGCAAGCCCGGCAACACCCGATTCGCCCGCGACGAACGGCACGTCGTTGTCACTGCCGCGCGCGAGTTGCTTCATCGCCTGCACGGCCTGCGCATCGGTGACCGTCATGAACGCATCGACCGACGATTGCAGGAAGCGCCAGGCGAGCGGCGATGTTTCGCCGCAAGCCAGCCCCGCCATCACGGAATCCACCGATCCGGAAGCCGATGCCGGCTTGCCTGCCAGGGCGCTCTGATACAGACAGTCGGCCTGCTCCGGCTCCACGACCACGAACGTCGGGCGCCACGCACCCCATCGCTCCCAGAGATAACTCACGGCCCCCGCCGCCAGGCCGCCCACGCCGCCTTGCACGAAGACATGCGTGACCGGGCACGCCGCGTCCTGTTGCGCCGCGCCGTGCGCCAGCGTCTCGCAGACCTCCGCCGCCACGATGCCGTAGCCCTGCATGACGTCGCGCGGAATGACCTCATATCCCTCGTAGGACGTATCGGATACGACATACCAGCCGTTGCGCGCGGCCAGCGCCGCCGCTTCGGCGACGGACTCGTCGTAATTGCCCGCGATACGTACGATCTGCGCGCCGTACGCGGCAATCGCCTGCTCGCGCTCGTCGCTGACATGCGCGTGCAGGACGATGACACAGCGACAACCGATGCTTTGCGCCGCTGCGGCCAGCGCGCGGCCGTGATTGCCGTCCGTGGCGCTGATCGCCGTAAATCCGCTCAGTGCGTCGCGATGCTCGCCCCTGAACAGCGACCGGGCCGTGAAGCCTTGCCCTTCGAACCGACGCAACAGCAGGCGAACCAGCGCGATGGGCGCACCGAGCGCCTTGAAGCTGCCGAGCGCGGCGCGCTGCGCCTCGTCCTTGACCAGCACGCTGCGCACCCCGAGCGACGCCGCCAGATCGGGCAACGAACGCAGCGGCGTGCTGCCGGGCGTCAGACCGTCCCAATGCGAAAGCCATTCGCGGCTCTGCCCGGCGCGGGCAATGCTCATGATGTCCTGAAGATCGGACGGATATGGCGCACGCGCGGCATGCGGATTGAGGTAAAGCATTCGGGGGGCTCCGGTAGGGCGAGAGATACGAAAAACGCTCACGCAATTACTACGCGATTACTGCGCGACGCCGAGACGTCGGGCCACGACATCGAGCAGCACTTCGGCACCGCGTACGAGCTGATCGTCGTCGGTATGCTCGCGCGGGTTATGGCTGATGCCGCCCCGGCTCGGCACGAAAATCATGGCGGCAGGCGCGATGCGCGCGATCATCTGCGCATCGTGACCCGCGCCCGACGTCATGCGCCGGTACGACAGCCCCATGCGCTTCACGCTGGCCTCGATGGCATCTGCCAGTTCGGCATCAAAGACAACCGGCGCGAATCGCGCGAGCCGCTCGGTCGATACCCGAACCCCTTCCTGGGCCGCCATCCTCGCGAGAAAATCGGCCAGCATCGCTTCGCTTTGCGTGAGACGTTCGTCGTTCGGGTCGCGCATGTCGACCGTGAATACCGCCTTGCGCGCAATTACGTTGATGACACCCGGCTCAAACTTCATGGTGCCCACGGTCGCGAGCGTCGTGCCGGACTCGACCGCAATGCGCCGAAGTTCGGCCACGGCCGCGGCGGCGACGTAACCGGCATCGTGACGCAGGTGCGTCGGTGTGGTGCCCGCATGGTTCGCGTTGCCCTGCACCGTGATCTGTTGCCACGAGATGCCCTGCAAACGTTCCACGACGCCGATCTCCAGCCCTTCCGCTTCCAGAATCGGGCCTTGTTCGATGTGTAGTTCGAGATATTCGTGCGGCACGAGCGTGCCAGGCTCCATGTCGCCGGCATAGCCAATGCGAACGAGTTCGTCGCCCAGACGAGCGCCATCCGTGCCGATCGCGTCAAGCGCCTCGTCGACCGACAAGCCCCCCGCGTGCACCAGCGACCCCATCATGTCGGGGTGAAAGCGCGCGCCTTCCTCATTGGTGAATGCCGCGACCGTGATCGGACGCGACGGCACGATGCCCGCCTCGCGAAATGCCCGCGCGACGGCCAGACCGCCGAGCACGCCATAGCAGCCATCGAGCGCACCGGCGTTGATGACGGTATCGATGTGCGAGCCCATCATCAGGGGGCGCGGCTTCGCTCCGGAGGCGTCGCGCGCACCGCTCTCGCCCGGCAGCGTGCCGAAGATGTTGCCGATGCGGTCGATCTGTACATCGAGATCGAGCGCGCGCATCCACGCAACGACGCGATCGCGACCCGCCTTCTCGTCATCGGTGAGCGCAACGCGCGTACGGCCGCCTGCCACCGGGTCGGCACCGATTTCGCCGAGTTCGCGTAGTTGCTGCAACATGACGGGGCCGTTCAGACGGAGGGCGCAGGCTTTCGTGTCGGACATGAGTCGGTCGTTGTACTTGTCGGAATGGGAAGACGTTCAGCAAATGCCGCAGATGATGTGCCACTGCGGCGATCCGCGAAGTTACCGCTAGCGGAGTATCATCCGGCTGCCTGAATAATATTCCGGAGAGCGCGTACGATTTTCGCGTTTTTGGCGTCCCGATCGAATTTTTATTGCGCACCATGAGCCTCGACAGCTACGACATCGCCCTGCTCGCGGCGATCCAGCAAGACGCGACGACACCCCAGCACGCGCTCGGCGCGCAGGTGAATCTCTCGTCGGCCGCCGTGAACCGGCGACTGAAGAAACTGGCGGACGAAGGGGTGACGCGCAAGACGGTGTCGCTCGTCGACCCGGAACAGGTGGGCTATCCGCTCACGATCATTACGGAAGTCGAGGTCGAGAATGAGCGCCTCGACCTGCTCGACGCGATGAAGCGCAGCTTTCTGGCGTGCCCGCAGGTGCAGCAGTGCTATTACGTCGCAGGCGAATGCGACTTCGTGGTGATCATGGTCGTGCAGAACATGGCGCAATACACGGCGCTCACGCGAGCGCTGTTCTTCGAGAGCAACAACGTCAAGCGCTTCAAGACGCTGGTCTCGATGAGCAACGTCAAGGTCGGGCTGGAAGTGCCGCTCGACGCCGTCGCCGCGCGCTGACGGGCACTGGGCGCAGAGCGCCGATATCGATCGACGAGCGGCGGCCGGCGAGCAAAACGCCGCGAAGCGCGCGCTCAGGACGTAGCGCCGATTTCCTCTCGCAGCATCTCGACGAACGTGCGCATCGTTGCGACGCGTCGCCGCGCGATGGCCTTGCTCGCGTTCGTCGTGAGCCCGTCCTCAAGATGAAAGAGCTTTGCCTCGAAGTGATCGAGTGCGAAGCGGCGATCTTCCAGCGCCCGGTCCCCGGCAAACGGATCGATCGGGTCGTACAGGCGCGAGCCCATGCGCCCCGCGACATAGAACGTGCGCGCGATGCCGATGGCGCCGATGGCGTCGAGCCGGTCGGCGTCGCGCAGGATACCGGCTTCGCGCGAGTTCGGCGCAATGCCCGCCGAAAAGCTATGCGCCTCGATGACGTGCGCCGTGGCGTCGATACGCCCGGCCGCCCAGCCCATCGCCTGCAGGATGCCGCGCGCCTTGTCGGCTGACAGGCGCGAGGCCTGCGCGCGACGCGGATCGTTCTTCTCGACCGCCACGCAATCGTGCAGCAGCGTGGCCACTGCGAGCATTTCCAGATCGATCGCCGATTCAGACGATTCGGACGATTCGGACGATTCGGACGATTCGCGCGCGTCGTACGCTTCACGCGCTTCCTGCGCCGCGATCTCCTTGACCAGCGTCCACACGCGAATGAGATGCGACCAGTCGTGCGAACCGTCGTCGCTGTCGGCGTGTGCCGCCATGCCCAGCGTGTCCAGCACGGCGGTAATCGTCGACTCGTAGGGGGTGAAGGCGTGCGCGAGCATGTGATGTAAAGACCGTCGATGCAAAGCACACGATTTTACCCGCGGACAACGAAAAAGCCCCGAAGACCTTCCGATCTTCGGGGCGCGTCCAACGTTACCTGCCGTTGTACGTCAAAGGCGCTTTGCCTGACGAATGCTGCGCAGGAACGCGCGCGTGCGCTCCTGCTGCGGATCGCCGAAGATCTGCTCCGGCGGCCCTTCTTCGCAGACCGCTCCGTCACACAGGAAGCAAACCTTCGACGCCACTTCGCGTGCGAATCCCATCTCGTGCGTGGCGAGCAGCATCGTCATGCCTTCTTGCGCCAGATCGCGCACGATGTTGAGCACTTCGGACACCAATTCGGGATCGAGCGCCGACGTGATTTCGTCGAGCAACAACACCATCGGATCCATCGCCAGCGCGCGTACGATGGCCACGCGCTGCTGCTGTCCGCCCGACATGCGGTCAGGGTACTCGTTCGCCTTGTGCGCAAGACCGAAGCGTTCGAGCAACGCCATCGCACGGGCCTGCGCCTCGCGCCCGGGTTGCTTGAGCACGCGGATCGGTGCAAGGGTCACATTCTCCAGCACGGTCATGTGCGGGAACAGGTTGTAGCCCTGGAACACGATGCCGATATCGCGGCGCAGGGAATTGACGTCCACACCCGGGCCGGTAATGCGCTCGCCGTGCACGAGAATCTCGCCCGCGTCGATCGGCTCCAGGCCGTTGATACAGCGCAGCAGCGTCGACTTGCCGGAGCCGGACGGCCCGATGAGGCAAACCACCTGATGCTCTTCCACCGTCATCGCCAGACCGTTGATGACCGACACGTCGCCATACGACTTGGCAATGTCGCGAATCTCGATGAATGACATGGTCGTTCGCTCCTCAGGCGCCACCCGCACGCATGCGGGCACGGTCGCGTTTTGCCATCCGTTCCACGAAACGCACCTGCGGAACCGAGATGATGATGAACAGAATGGCTACGGTCGTTGCCGCCGACAGGTTGTAGTGGTTCGACGCGATCACCATCGACTGATTGAAAGCGTCGATCACGCCGACCACGTTCACGAGCGCCGTGTCCTTCTGCAACGCGATGAAGGCATTGAGCAGCGGTGGAATGATCTGACGAATGCCCTGAGGCAGCACCACGAAGCGCAGCGTCTGCGTGTACGACAGGCCGAGCGAGCGGGCTGCGGCGACCTGAGACCAGTGCACGCCCTGAATGCCGGCGCGATAGATCTCTGCGACGTAGGCCCCGACGGTCAGCGTCAATGCGATCACCACGTAGGTGGTCAGCGACAGATCCTTCAGGATCGGCACGCCGGTGAGCGGCAGACCGAAGCCGACCAGATAGATCACCAGCACGGCAGGCATCGCCCGGAAGATGTCCACATAGGCCGTGGCGATGAAACGTAGCGGCTTGCCGGCATTGCCAGGGGCGAACATCGCCAGCGCAACGATCAGTCCCCAGATCAGCACGAAGACTTCCGCAATCAGGAAAATCTTCACGTTCACCCAGAAGGCTTCGAGCACGAGCGGGAACGTCTTGACGATCAGCGGCACGAGGAAGAATGTCTTCGCCACCGCCAGATCGTTCGCCAGGACGAACTGCAACGCGAGCACGACGATCAGTTGCGCAAGCGTGTAGCCCAGCGTGATCCAGCTTTGCACCCCGGCTTCCGACTTCGCGACGCGCGCCGCCACGACATCGCGCCGCGACGTGGCGCGCCCGAAGTCCCGATAGCGCGCAAACGCACGCGCGAGCGGCCAGAGCACGACTAGCGACGCCACTCCGAGCACGCCGGTGCCCACCGGCACCCACCAGCCGCCGAGCTGATTGGCAAGCAGCCCCTCACGAAACGCGATGATCGTATAGATGCTGCTGGCGATGGCGAGCGCCGCCCCCAGTAGGGCACACAGACACAACACCGTGGGCGCGGCGGGCATGCCGCCGATGTTCAGGCGACGCTCCCGGCCCATGCTGCCGAGGATCGCCCCCGGCGCCTTTTGCGTGGATTGGCTCATGGTCGTGGCGACCTCACGGCGTCAGGACAGGCAGCTTGGCGGGATCGGCACCGAGGCTCGGCACGAGATACTGCGTGGCCAGACGGTCGAACGTGCCGTCTTTCTTCATCTCGGCGATCAGTTTGTTGAACGCCGCGAGATTCGGCGAGTCCTTGTTGACGAGGCCGCCCCATTGTTCGCTGGTGTCGTAACGGCCCACCACTTCGAAACGGCCTTCCGACTTCTTCGCGATGGACAGCACGTTCGGCGTGTCGTACAGCACGGCATCGACCTGACCGGCAGCAAGGGCGGCGTACATGGCGGCGGCGTCGGTGTAGACCTTGGGATGCTCGGCGACCTTCACCTTGTCCGTCAGGTACGGCAGGATCGTGGTGCCCTGCTTCACGCCCAGACGCATCTTCTTGATGCTGTCCTTGTCGACCTTCGTGCCGGTCTTCACGAGAATGCCCTGATCGGAGCTGAAGTACGGATCGGTGAAATTCACGACCTTCTTGCGCTCATCGGTGATGGTGATTTCGCTCAGCGCGATATCGAAGCCCTTGGCCTGTCCTGCCACCACCTGCGCAAACGAGCGGTTGACGACGATCACGCGATCGAGACCGGCGCGGTGGGCCATGTTGGCGGCCATGCAGTACTCGAAGCCGTCTTTGATGGTGTCGGGCGAGTCGCCGTTCCACCAGCCCGGCGCCGGTAGCACGGGACGCACCGACAGTGCGCCCGGCGTTACCGTTTCGAGCTTGACCGAACCGCGCGTGCCGGTGACCTGACAGTTGCCGTAGTCGGGAGCCGCCGAGGCTGCCGTCGACAACGCACAGAGGCCGCCCAGCATGAGCGGAATGAGCAGTGTGCGCAGCGGGGCGGTCTTGCGGATTGCGCGTTTCTTGTCCTGCCGTTCGATCGGGGTCATGGGGAAGTCTCTCCTTGCGTCTTGCGTTTGTGGGTCCGGCGCTGCGAGCATCGCCGCATCGCAGCGTTGCAGGGGCACAGCATCACAGGGTCATGGGGTCTTGGGGGATTGGGGTTACAGGGGCAACGCGGCGGCGGGTTGGGCAATGCCGCCATGCGGCTTGCCGGCGCCGACGTCGCCCCACAGGACGGCGTGGTCTTCGGGCAACGCGCGCGAGTTCGGCATCGACAGCCACAGACGCATGAGCATGCGATCCTGACCGGTCTGCACGTCGTCCACGAAGGCGGTGCGGCCGTGGTACACGATGTGATTGTTCAGCAGTTGAATGTCGCCCGGGGCGAAGCGCATCTGGAAGCACTCTTCTTCGGCCAGCGCCAGGAGCATCTGGATCGCTTCATGCTCGGCGTCGCTGAGCTTGCGCACGCCCGGAAGCATCTGGGCGTTCTCAATATAAGTGAGCGAGAAGTGGCTCGTCAGCTTGCCGTCTCGCACGCCGAAAATCGGCAAGTCGTAGGCAATGTGCTCGCCGCCGGCTTCTTCGCCGAAGCGGCTGCGCGGGATCGGCTTGCACAGCAGAGCGTGCAGGTCAGGGCGACGCTTGAGCATCTCGTTGTAGACGGTCGCACTGCTGGCGAGCTTGCTCACACCGCCTTCTGACGCCTGACGCACACACAACAGGCCCACGACGTCGCAACGATCGGTGTGAAAGCGCAGTTGGCCGGGAGACAGCGTACGGGCGCCCGACGAGAGGAACTGCTTGCCCGAGCTGTCGACGGTCGCGCCATACAGCTTCGCGCCCACGCCCATGCCTTCGTCCTTGATTTCGCGCATGACTTCGCCACGGCAGTTCTGGAACATCGGCGTGCCCAGATGCGCACCGAGCGCGTACCAGATGCGACGCAGTGCTTCGGCGTCGTAGCGGCTCACGTCGAGGCCGCGGATCTTCACCATGCCCGAACCGTTTTCGAGTTCTTCGCGAACGTCGTCGAAAAATGCGCCCGCGTCGGGCAGCGGAAAGTTCTGACGATTGATGTCGCGCCAGGCGACGTTGCGCGTCTGTTCCACCGCCGCATCGATCTGATTGAGCACCACCGCCGGGAACGTCTTGACCCAACGGTCGTTGTTCAGCATTTCGGCACCGCGCCACACGGCAGCCCCCTGAAGACGCTTCGATTCAGACATGAAATCCTCCTGATAGATGTGGATGAGTCGTTCGCCCTACGTTGTATATACATGTAAAGACATTACACCCAGGTTCTCGATTCCGGCAATCAGGGGTTGCGTCGGATCAGGGAAAGTCCTAGCCCTGGAAAACAACACAGCGGCGAGGTGTCCTGGATACGCTTCACATGGCCACGCGGGCGCACACAGCGCCTCGTCGGCACACAACGGGCGAGACAGGTGACGGGCTCGACATCCCACGCGGGACGGCCCGACCGCCCGGGCACACATGACCCGGGTCACCCGGACTATACGCGAACAAAAATGGGGCCGTATATTATTTATTCATTTCGTATACGATTTGACGCAACCGACGACCGCCGGGAGTCATGAAACCGTATGACGAAAAGACTGGGGTAACGCTTACGCCTTCGCGTTCAGCCGGAAGAACGCCATCACTTCGCGTTGCGTTTGTTCGAGGTGTTTGCGCAGTAGTCGGACAGCGGTTTTGGTGTCGCCGGCGGCACAGGCCCGATGGATGGCGATGTGCTCGTCGGTGGAGCGCTGGTGATCGTTGACCGCAGACAGATGCGCGCGCAGAAATCGCCCCATGCGTTCCTGAGCGGCATATGCCGTGGCAACCAGACGCGGACGATTGGCCGGCGCGTACAGCGCCTGATGGAAGGCGAGATTCAGTTCGCTCCACGACTGTGGCGTGTCCGCGTTCGCATAGCGTTGGAGCCACTGCTCCGCTACGGCCAGATCGCTGGGCGCCATGTTGGGCACGGCCAGTTCCAGCGCGCGACATTCGAGCGCGATACGCATGTCGAGCATCTCGACGCAGTCCGTCACCGTGAGCGGCGTGACAAACGCCCCGGCATTGCGCCTGAGGACCACCCATCCTTCCGATTGCAGACGCATCAGCGCTTCGCGCACCGGAATCTTGCTCACGCCCAGATGCGCCGCAATCTCGTCCTGACGAATCGGCGCGCCCTCGGACAGTTCGCCCGACAGAATCTGCCGACGAATTTCCGCATAGGCGCGTTCTGCCGTCGATAGCGAGGCGGTATCGCTGTTGGCGGGCGAGTGCGCGGGAATGAATCGGGTCACGGAGACGTCGGACAAGGCCGGAGTGAATGGCACGGGGATTATACAGTTGCGCCATTCCGTATACGTTTGAGTACCCGACGGAGCGTCTGGCTTCGTCATGTCGCGAAGCACCGAGCGCGGGTGCAGGACGTCGAGGGACGCAACGCCGGAGATCGGTGGCTCGCGGCGTCGGTCGTTCTCGCTGACATCAGCCGCGACGCGGCGTCTCGACGGGTGGGGTGCCGTCGTGAAAGAGCGTTTTCAATTGTGATCGAAGCTCGGGGGAGTCGGCGTGCTTGTGGACCGTCACCGCATGCTGAACGGCAGCCTCCAGCAGCTCGCTCTCCGAGTCCGCGCTGAGGGCGACGGAGCAGTTCGTTTCACTTGGAAATTCCCGGCAATCGATGTATTTGCGGGTCATGATGGTCTCCTGATACCGAACGAAGCGACGGGGCGAGCGAACACGGCGTTCGCTCAAAAAAAGTATAGGTCGCAGGCGCCCCGCGCGACACTCGTTGCGCTCGGGGCACTTCGTGGTATTCGCGGCTCACCTCGCCCAGACGACGAGCAGATGCAGAGGCAATGTCACCGCAGCGGTCAACGCGACGCCCGCGCACCACAGGGCAACGAACCATAACGCCTGTCGACGTCGGCGTCGGGTCCTTTCGTGAATATCGTCGGCATGTCTCATCGTGCATCTCCCGGCATCGCGCGGGCCATCAGAATCTCCGGCATGCATTTTCGGATCTCATCGACGGCCAGCCGAATCCGCAAAGGAAACGGATGCTTCGACTGGATCAGAAGATGCAGGTCCAGCGGACGCACTTCGTAGCCGGGAAGCACCGGCACGAGGCTGCCGTCTCTTAGCGAATCGATACACGCGGGCACTTTGACCACGCCGATGCCCGCCGCGCTGCGCAGCATGTCGTACATCGGCCGCCAATGGCTCGTCGTCATTGCCGTGCGAATCGGCGTGGCGCGTTCGTGCCCCCAGGGATCGACCAGCGGCAGCAGTTCGTTGTCGAAATCGCCTTTGATGCGAATGAACGGGTGGTCCGCCAGGTCGTCTTTCCCGTGAATGGCGCCAGCGCGTGCCAGGTACGACGGCGCGGCCACGAGCATGCGTGGCACCTGCCCCAGCTTGCAGGCAACGAAACTCCCGTCCGTCAGTCGTCCAAGTCGAAACGACAGGTCCACCCCTTCCGAGATCAGGTCCAGGGCACGATCCTCCAACACCAGGTCGAAGGTCATCGACGGGCAAACGTCACGCAGGTGGCGCAACGCCTCGGGAATGATGCCTTCGCCGAGGCAATGCGGCGCAGATATCCGGAGGTACCCCTTCAACAGCGCATGGTCTCGCGACACTTCGGAAACCGCTTGCGCGGCGGCCTCGACCACCTGCTTGCTGTGCGTGTAGAAAATCTCCCCTTCCGGCGTGCACTTGAACGCCCGGGTACTGCGTTGCAGCAACTGACAACCGAGAAACTGTTCGAGACGCTCGATGCGCTCGCTCACTGCCGATTGTCCGATGCCGAGATCGCGTGCCGCACTCGAAATGCCGGCACGCTCGACGACGCGCGTGTATACGCGCATGGCCTCAAGCAGGTTCATCGCAACCTCCCGCTGTGGGCGTTCGAACGGGAACGGGCAAGCCCGCTCGCGTGATTTTCAGTCGTCCTTTTCCGGTTGCCATGATCGTGCCTTCGATATCTGTTGACTGAAGGTTAGCGCTCGAAAACCGATGTGTGAGTGCACAAAAACGGCGACATCCGAAGAGTACAGTTCTGATAGAGTTGTGCGAGCCCCGCGCAGACCATCGGAATCCGGGGCGCAGGGCGGGACGTCGTCAGGGAGCGAGCACGAAATGAGACTTTACGAGACGCTGGCAGGCGACATCGAAGGCCAGATCCGCAAAGGTGTCTATCAGCCCGGGGAACGTCTGCCTTCGGTGCGGCAAACGAGCCAGCAGCGCCAGATCAGCATTACAACGGTGATCCGGGCCTACCTGCTGCTCGAAAGCCGTGGCCTGATCGTCAGTCGCCCGCAATCGGGATACTTCGTCAGCCCGCACGAGGGCGGCGGCGCGCAACTCGCCTCACCGGCCAGCCCAAAACCGATCGCCATTTCGGCTTCCGTCGACGTGAGCCGGCTGGTGCTGTCCACGCTTCGATCGATCTCCGCCAACGACGCCGTTCCGCTGGGGTCGCCCTATCCGGACCCGGCCGCGTTTCCCTTCGAGAAGCTCAACCGCTACGCGTACGCCGCCGCGCGCGACGATTCGTTGCGCGGCATGAAGAACGCACTGCCTCCCGGTCACCCCAAGCTGATCCGACAGATCGCCAAGCGCTACTCCGAGAAGGGGGTGAGCGTCGATCCTGCCGAGATCATCGTGACGGTGGGCGCGACGGAAGCCATCAATCTCTGCCTTCAGGCCGTGGCCAAACCGGGGGACGTGGTGGCCGTGGAGTCGCCGACCTTCTACGCCATGCTGCACGCGATCGAGCGCATGGGCATGAAGGCCATCGAGATTCCGACCGATCCGGCGCGCGGCATCGACGTGCAGGCGCTCGCCGCCATCGCGAAGGAACAGCGCATCGCCGCATGCATGGTCATGCCGAATTTCCAGAATCCGCTGGGTTTCGAGATGCCGAACGATGCCAAGCGGGCCCTGGTGGCGCTGGCCACCGAGCTGGAGATGCCAATCATCGAAAACGGCGTATACAACGAGCTGTATTACGGCGAGTCGTATCCGACAACGCTCAAGCAGTTCGACACCGCCGGACTGGTACTGCATTGTTCATCGTTTTCGAAGACGCTGGCGTCGGCCTACCGTATCGGCTGGGCGCTGCCGGGACGATACCGGGATCAGGTCGAGAAACTGAAGTTTCTGAACACGCTCACGACGGCGTCCATCCCGCAGATCGCGATCGCGGAGTTTCTGGAGCGCGACGGATACGAGCATCATCTGCGCCGACTTCGCAAGACCTACGCCCAACAGGCCAATCTCATGAAAGCCATCGTGACGCGCTTTTTCCCCGAGGGGACGCGGCCTTCGAATCCTGCCGGCGGCTACGTGCTGTGGGTGGAGTTGCCCCGCACGGTCGACGGCATGAAGCTCTATGAGCAGGCGCTCGAACGCGGCATTACCATCGGGCCCGGATACATGTTCTCGGCCTCCGGCAGCTACCCCAACTTCATTCGCCTGAACTACAGCACACCGTGGTCGCCCGAAATCGAGCAGGCCGTCATTACGGTCGGCAAACTGGCAGGCACCTGCGCACGCCAGCGCGTGCCGACGCCGGGCGCGCGGTGAACGGTGAACAGCGAGCGGTGAGCGGTCTCATCGCTCGCGATTCGCGCGCATGGATCGCAACACGCCTGAGGGGACGAGGCATGCGCTACGGCCACCTCAGCCGCCCACCAATGACATGCGAATCGTCGGATACTGACGTCTGTCGCCGTGCGCGCCGCGCTGGCCCCTACGTTCGGAATAGTTGTCGCCGCGTGACTGCCAACGGGTGCGAACCGCCTCCGCGAGTCGCGCCGGCGACGCCCCGTCGCTCAGCCACGGCCTGAGGTCCATGCCCTGGGTGGCGAACAGACAGGTATAGAGCTGCCCGTCGGAGGAAACCCGCGCCCGTGTGCAATCGCCGCAAAACGGTTGCGAAACGCTGGCAATGAAGCCGACTTCCGACACAACTTCCGAGCCGTCGTCCTCATGCCGATAATTGACGGACGTGCTGCCGGGTCTCACGGTGTCCGTCGCCACGAGCCGATACATCGAAGCCACCGTATCGCGCACTTCTTCGGCCGTCATGACACGCGACATGTCCCAGCCTTCGGCACCACCCACATCCATGTATTCGATAAAGCGAAGCGCCACCCCGGTGCCTTTGAAGTAGCGCACCAGCGGCACAATCTGACTGTCGTTCACGCCGCGCTCGATCACCGTATTGACCTTGACCGGTGAGAGCCCCGTCGCACTGGCAGCGGCGATACCCTCCAGCACCCGTGCGACCGGCGTATCGGTGTCGGTCATGCGCCGAAACACGGCGTCGTCGAGTGCATCGAGACTCACGGTCACGCGGGTGAGTCCGGCATCGCGCAGGGCACGCGCCTTGTCCTTGAGCAGCACGCCATTGGTGGTCAACGCAATCTCCATAGGTCGGCCGTCCCATGTCGGAATACGGGCAAGCCGCTCGATCAGATGTTCGACACCGCGCCGCAAAAGCGGCTCGCCGCCGGTAATGCGGATCTTGTCGACGCCCAGCGACGCAAAGGCGCGTGCAAGCGTCTCCATCTGATCGAACGACAGGCGCGCCGACGCCGGGAGGAAGGGATACCCGGCGCCAAACGTGTCGCGCGGCATGCAATAGGTGCACCGAAAATTGCATTGATCGATGACGGACAGACGCAGATCGCGAAGCGGCCGCCCGCGCAGGTCCGCGACGGGCGCGCCGTGCGCAACCGGTTGCGCTGACGCAGCGGACACGGAAACAGGGAGGGCTTCGACGATGGCGTTCACGAGACGGACCGTATTCGGCTAGACAAGAGGAGTGATGTCCACAGCATAGGCGCGCCATCCGTTACCAAGGATGACAATTCGCCGCTGCGTGGCGAAGTACAGTTGCGCCCCGCCATCCGGCACCCGCTCAGGTCAGCTGATAGGGAAACCTCGGGGTCACGGGGTCAGGCAACTCACGCCCGCAGAGTTCGAACACCGAACGCTCGATATTGCGTGTCATGGCGTCGAGCGCCAGCGCATTCGGCGCAACGCTGAACGGTTCGGCCACCTCGTTGGCGATCGCCTCCAGCGCGATCAGCGTGTAAGAGATGAACACACACAGCAATGGCGTAAAAAATTCCGTCGAATCGACCAGACCGAACGGCAGCAACATGCAGTAGGTGTAGACCGTGCGGTGCAGCAGCACGCTGTAGGCGAAGGGAATCGGCGTCGACACAATGCGCTCGCATCCGCCAATCGTCTTGCCGAGGTCGACGAGTTGCGCGTCGACGGTCCAGAACTGCGCGTCCGTGAGCACCCCCTGCGCGTGCGCGCGGGTCACGCGCTCACGCAGCAGGTGAAGTATCGCCATGGGGCGGTACTTCCGGTTGCCGAGCCAGGCCGCCTGCCCCGGTCCCAGTAGCTTGCTCAGGTCGTCATAGGGGTCGCTGTCGCGCAGTTCGTGCTTGAGCGCGTAGGTCACGGCCACGGTGAGATCGGCCAGACGCTGCGCCTCGCCACCGGCAGGCAGGTAGCACAACAATTGCGACACGAGCGCGCGTGATGCGATCAGCGCATTCCCCCACAGGTGACGCGCCTCGTTGAAGCGCTCGTAGCTGGCGTTGTTGCGAAACGCCAGAAAAATGGCGAGCGTGAGCCCGAACAGCGTGAGCAGCGTGGTGTTGAGCGGGATCTTTTCGCCGAAGATTCGCCCCTGCGTGAAGACGGCGAGACTGCTGACCGCCCCCATGAACAGAAGCTGAGGAATGATCGACTGCAAGACGGAACCGTTCCAGACGAACAGGAGACGGAACCAGCTTTGTTTGGGCCGGACAATCATGACAGCGTGAATTCAAAAGTTAGTGATAGCCGGCGTCGTGCTCGCGGACCTTGCCCCGGAACACCCGGTACTGCATCGCGTTGTAGACGAGAATGATCGGCAGCACGATGGCCGTGCCCACGAGCGCGAACCGCTGGCTCTGCGGGCTGGACGACGCCTGCCAGATCGTCAGCGACGGCGGCAGAATGTTGGGCCAGATGCTGATGATGAGCCCGCTATATCCGAGAAAGCACAGGGCAAGCGTCAACACGAATGGCGCGGCTTCATGACGCAGACGCACCGAACGGAAGATCCCTGCCACACAGGCCACGACCAGAATCGGCACGGGCAGGAACCACCCCAGCATGCCGCTGGCGAACCAGCGCTGCGCCACACCCGGCAAGCCGAGCACGGTCCACAGGCTCACCAGCGCGACCATGCCGAGCAGCACCGTGACCATGGGGCGCATGAGCAGGCGCATCTTGCGCTGCAACTCGCCATCCGTCTTGAGGATGAGCCAGCCGCACCCCAACGTTGCATAGGTCACGAGCACGCCCATGCCGCAGAACACGCTGAACGGCGAGAGCCAGTCGAACGGACCGCCGGCAAATTGCTCGTTCACGATCCGGATGCCCTGCAACAACGACCCCAGCACGACGCCCTGACAAAACGCCGCGAGCGCCGAGCCACCGATAAAGGCGAGGTCCCACAGATGTTGCGTACGGCGTGCCTTGGCGCGAAGCTCGAACGCGGCGCCACGAAAGATCAGGCCGACCACCATCATGATCAGTGGCAGGTAGTTTGCCGGGAGCAGTGTCGCGTACACGACAGGAAACGCGCCGTACAGCCCGGCGCCGCCCAGCACCAGAAACGTCTCGTTGCCGTCCCACACCGGTGCGACCGTGTTGAGCATGACCTGACGCTCGCTCTTGCTGTCGAAGAACGGAAACAGCAGACCGATGCCGAGATCGAAGCCGTCGAGGACGACGTAGATGAACACGCCCAGGCCGATAATGGCCGCCCAGACCACAGGTAGATCGATATGCATGACGTCACTCCCCCTGAACGGCTTCGAACGGTTCCGACAACGCGCGGTTGTTCAGCCCCGGATGCTTCAGACGCACGAAATACTCCGCTCTCTCGCTCGGCCCCTGCTTCATGAGCTTGAGCATGTAGTACACCCCCATGCCGAACACGAGGAAATACACGACGACGAGGATCAGCAGCGACACGCCGACTTGCTGTGCGCTCACCGGCGAGACGGACTGTGTCGTGCGCAGCACGCCGTAGACGGTCCACGGCTGACGCCCGACTTCCGTCGTGATCCATCCGGCGAGCAATGCGATCAGCCCCGAAGGCCCCATGCACAGCACCATCCACTGATACCAGCGGGTCTCGTAGAACTTTCCGCGAATGCGCAGCCAGACGCCGAGGAGCGCCGTGAGCAGCATGAGCATGCCGAGGCCGGCCATGATGCGGAACGTCCAGAAGATGACCGGCGAATACGGCCGGTCCTGCGGGGCGAATTCCTTGAGACCCCGGATTTCGCCGTCCCATGAGTGCGTGAGGATCAGGCTGCCCAGATGCGGCACCTTGACGGCATAGCGCGTCACTTCCGCGTCCATGTCGGGCAGGCCGAACAGGTTAAGCGCGGTGCCGCCCTTCTCCGTTTCCCATAGCCCTTCGATGGCCGCGATTTTGGCGGGCTGGTATTCGCGTGTATTCAGGCCGTGCGCGTCGCCCACAACGATCTGAATCGGCGCGAGCGCCAGCAGTATCCAAAGTGCCATCGAAAAGCTGCGCTTGACGGGCTTGTCGCGACGCCCCTTGAGCAAGTGCCATGCCCCGCACGCCGCGACGATGAAGGCCGCCACGATAAACGCCGCGATGGTCATGTGAGCCAGCCGATAGGGGAACGACGGATTGAACACCACCTTGAACCAGTCGACCGGCACGATGCGCCCGGCCTCGATGGCATAGCCCTGCGGCGTTTGCATGAAGCTGTTCGACGAGAGAATCCAGAACGTCGAGATGAGCGTGCCCACGGCGACCATCAGCGTGGCGAAGAAATGCGCACGCTCGCTCACACGCTCCCATCCGAAGAGCATGATGCCGAGGAACCCTGCTTCGAGGAAGAACGCGGTGAGCACTTCGTAAGTCAGCAGCGGCCCCGTGATGTTGCCCGCCACATGTGAGAAGCCGGCCCAGTTGGTGCCGAATTCGTACGCCATGACGACACCGGATACGACCCCCATGCCGAAGCCGATGGCGAAGATCTTCGACCAGAAGAGAAACATGTCCTTGTAGGCTTCGTCGCCAGTGGCCAGCCAGCGCCATTCGAGCACGGCGAGAAAGCTCGCCAGACCGATGCTGATCGCAGGAAAAACAATGTGAAACGAGACCGTGAATGCGAACTGCAATCGGGCCAGTTGTAGGGCATCTAACATGTCCATGAGCGTTCTCTGAAGTGAGGCAACGGCCGGGGCGCAGGCGACACCGCGCCGCACCCGTTCGCTCACGGGTGGTGCGATGGCTCGGCGGCGCCGGGCGGTTGAATGAGCGCTTCGCCGCGCACGGGCCGATGTCGGCGTACGCGCGCGGCGCTCGGGGTCAGCAGGTCATGAGGCGGCCAGTGTTGCAGCCGGTGTTGCAGCTGATGCCGCAGCAGGCGTCGCACCGGCTTCGACGGGCTGCGCACTGCGCAGGACACGAACGGGAATCGACTTGTACGACGGCGTTCCGCTGTCCTCGTCGATGTAATCGAGCGGCACCAGCACGTTGGCTTCCGGGTAGTAAGCGGCGACCGAGCCCGGTGCGATGTTGTACTCGATCACCGTGATGCCCGTGAGTCGGAGCGCGCGCCCGGACGAGATCGTCTCGATGTCGACGAGATCGCCGTGTTCCAGCCCGTGTGCGGCCAGGTCGTTCGGGTGCATGAACAACACGTCACGACGGCCGAACACGCCGCGATAACGGTCGTCCAGCGCATAAATCGTGGTGTTGTACTGATCGTGGCTGCGGATCGTGATGAGACGCAGCACGTCGTCCGCCCACGGTTCGTAGTTCTCGCGTACGCCCTTGAACACCGAGAAGATCGCCTTGCCCGACGGGGTATCCCATTTGCGCTCGGTCGGCGGCAGCGGCATGCGAAAGCCACCGGGCACACGAATGCGCGTGTTGTAGTCGTCGAAGCCGGGCACCGTGCGCTCGATGAGATTGCGAATGCGGTCGTAATCGTCGACAAGCGACTGCCAGTCGACTTTGCTCGCCGGCAGTGTCGCCTGCGCCATGCCTGCCACGATGGCCGGCTCCGAGCGCAGATGCGCCGAGGCCGGTTTGAGCCGGCCGGCAGACGCGTGCACCATCGACATCGAATCTTCGACAGTGATCGATTGCGGGCCGGTGGCCTGCACGTCGAGTTCGGTACGGCCGAGCACCGGCAAAATGAACGTTTCTTTCGCCACGAGCAGGTGCGTACGGTTGAGTTTCGTGCCCAGATGCACGCTCAGGTCCAGCGTTTTCATGGCGGGAAAGCACAGATCCGGATCCGGCAGCGCGACCGCGAAGTTGCCACCCAGGCAGATGAGCGCTTTGGACGATCCGTCGACCATGGCCTGCATCGCCTTGACCGCGTCGTGACCGTGTCCGTGCGGCGGCGTGAAGCCGAAGACGTTTTCAATGCGCTTGAGGAAGTCCTCAGACGGTTTCTCCGTGATCCCTACCGTCCGGTTGCCCTGCACGTTCGAGTGACCGCGCAGCGGGCAGATGCCTGCACCGGGTTTTCCGAAGTTGCCACGCATGAGCAGCAGATCGGCGATGAGGCGCACGTTGGCCGTACCGGTGTTGTGCTGAGTGATGCCCATGCCATACGTCACGATCGTGGCGTTCGACTTGGCGTAGGCGACGGCGACCTGCTCCAGTTCGTCGCGCGTCAGACCGCTTTCCTTTTCGATGTCGGCCCACGACGTCGCTTCGAGGTCGGCGGCGAGCGCGTCGAACCCCTCGGTGTGGGTCGCGATGAAATCGCGGTCGAGCACATTGCCCTGCGTGGCTTCGAGCGCGAGCAACGCCTTCATGATCCCCTTGAGCGCCGCCGCGTCGCCCCCTGCCTTGACCTGGAAGTAGGTCGACGCGATCTTCGTGGAACTGTACGTCGCCATCTCGATGATGTTCTGCGGGTCGGCGAAACGCTCCAGTGCCCGCTCGCGCAGCGGATTGAAGACGATGATCGGCACGTTGCGACGCGCGACTTCGTGCAGCGTGCCCATCATTCGCGGATGGTTCGTGCCCGGGTTGTGGCCGATCGAGATGATGAGTTCCGTCTCGTCGAAGTCGTCCAGCGAGACGGTGCCCTTGCCGATGCCGATGGACATCGGCAGTCCGACGCTCGTCGGCTCGTGACACATGTTCGAGCAGTCGGGAAAGTTGTTCGTGCCGTACTCGCGGGCGAACAGCTGGAAGAGGTACGCGGCTTCGTTCGAGGCGCGCCCCGACGTGTAGAACTCGACCTTGTCCGGCGAATCGTAGCTGCGCAGGATCTCGCCGATGCGCGCGAAGGCGGCGTCCCACGCCACCGGTACGAACTTGTCGGTGGCGGCGTCGTAGGCCATCGGGTGGGTCAGACGGCCGAAGTCTTCGAGTTCATAGTCGGACATGGCGAGCAACGACGACACCGTGTGCTGCGCGAAGAATTCCGGCGTGACGCGCTTGGTCGTGGCTTCCCACGTCACGGCCTTGGCGCCGTTCTCGCAGAATTGAAACGTCGAGCGATGCTCCTTGTCGGGCCACGCGCATCCCGGGCAATCGAAGCCCGTGGGCTGATTGGTACGCATGAGCACGATGGGCGCCTCGAAGCTCTCCATCTGCTGGCGCACGGCGGTAGCGGTAGCGCGCAGTGCGCCCCATCCGCCTGCGGGTCCGTCGTAGGGGCGAATGCCCGGTACTTCGCGTCGCTTGCTCATTTTTTCACTCCGTGCACCGGTCAGGATGCTGCGTTTCTTGGGGGGCTACGACCGCCATGCGGCCGCGGATTGTCGTGCCATTCGACTATAGGGATTTACGGCTCGGCGCGAAGCATGCAGTTCAGCGGTTCGGCAAAGAGTACAGTTGCGATCACACGGGCGCGATCGGCGCCACGATTCCAGTTCATTTTATTTTTTATGCCGGAACGCCGGAACCTCGGTTCGCCCGATAACATTTATCGGTATTGCCGGACGCCGGGGTCGAAGTTCAGCGTTGCCTCATTCATCAGCCGTGTCGCGCAGACTTGCTCGGACGCCCCGCCGATCACGATTTGCGCGCGAGGCACGAGCTGAGCGCCGACGGCAATCAACGTTTCATTCAACTGCGCCTACGCGCACACCCCGCATCGCAAGCATCTTGTCCATCCAATTGAGCCCATGTCGGCTCTCACGAGCCTGGTTCGTTTGCAACGGGTGCGCGCCTGTTCAGCGCCCTGCTTACACCGGCGGAGCATTGCATCTCCACCGGTTCATGGGATTGGATTTTATTCTGCCGAGGGGCAAATCGCGCCTCGTTTTCCGTGAAAAAGACTTAACCGGTATTTGGTAGGAATCCGGCGTTGCGACGAACGATCGGATGCGCTCAAATGCACGCGCGGGTCGGCCAATAAGCGTTTGGCCGACCCGCGCAATCGAAACGTTTCACCCATCAATACAAGGTCGCCAAATCGGCCGGTTTGAAGCCTGCAAGCGGCTCGCCCTCGCGCAGCTTGTGTACCCACGCGGGGTCGCTCAGCAAAGCGCGACCGACCGCGACCAGATCGAACTCACGACGCTCCAGCCGCTGAATCAGGTTGACCAGACTTGCCGGTTGCGACGTCTCGCCACCGAACGCCCCAAGGAAATCTCCCGACAGCCCGACCGACCCCACGGTAATCGTGGCGGCCCCCGTCAGCTTTTTGGCCCAACCGGCGAAGTTGAGGCCGCCCGCGCCATCGATTTCGGGAAATTCGGCGTCCCAGAAACGTCGCTGGGAGCAATGCAGTATGTCGACGCCGGCCTCCACGAGCGGCACCAGCCACTCGGCCATGGCATCGGGAGACTCCGCCAGCCGCACGGCGTAATCCTGCTGCTTCCACTGGCTCAGGCGCATGACGATGGGCATCTCCTCGCCCACCGCCCGCCGGACCGCGCGAACCACCTCGACGGCAAAGCGTGAACGCGCCTTGAGCGTGGCGCCGCCATACTGATCGGTGCGCCGATTGGTGGCGCCCCAGAAGAACTGGTCGATCAAGTAGCCATGCGCGCCGTGAATTTCAACGACATCGAACCCAAGTCGGCGCGCATCGGCCGCCGCACGCGCAAAGGCTGCGATGGTGTCGGCAATCGCCTCCTCGGTCATCGCGACGCCCCGGGTCTGAGTCGCATCGACCAGACCCGACGGGCTCTCGATGCCTGAGGCCGGCACCCAGTCGGTCATGGGGCTCCGGACCGATCCCACATGCCAGATCTGCGGCCCCATGGCGCCACCCACTGCATGAACACCATCGATGACGCGTTGCCATCCGGCCAGAGCGGCATCGCCGTGAAAATGCGGAATGTTGGGGTCGTTGCTCGATGCGGGACGGTCGATCACGGTGCCTTCGGACAGAATCAATCCGACACCGTGGCTCGCCCGGCGGCGGTAGTACTCGGCAACGTCCCCGCCGGGTACGCCTTCGGGCGAAAAAGAGCGCGTCATGGGCGCCATCACCACACGATTGCGGAGCTTCAGGGATTTGAGTTCGAACGGCTGGAACAGGGCATCAAGCAAAACTTCCGTCATCACGTCTCTCCAAAAAGGTTGACGCGACCCATAGTATATTTTCTATACTTAATTTCAATTACGCACTTAAAATAGACCAGGTATATCGGAGGAAACCGTGATGCCAATACATGAGCCGCAACGATTTGCCGTGGATTGTCCGAGTCGAATTCTGTTCGATCAGATTGCAGACAAATGGTCGATGATGGTTTTGACGGTGCTTGATGCCCAGCCGCTTCGTTTCAATGAAATCAGACGGCGACTGGAAGGGGTCTCGCAGAAGGCTTTGACGGAATGTTTGCGCCGTCTGGAGCGCAATGGGCTGCTGACTCGACATGTATTGGCGACGTCACCCGTTTCCGTCGAGTACGAAATCAGCGCGCTCGGTCGAAAGCTTCAGAAGCCGTTCAAGGCACTGTATGCCTGGACGGTGGAGTACCTGGATGAAGTGGAGGCTGCACGCCGGGCGTACGACGCACGCACAAAATCGGCGAATGACGCCCGACGGGAACGGCAACCGGGATGAGACAGGCACGCACACACGTGCCTTCGAACGACTAAAAGGCGCTCCAGTCGCCGTCTGCCGTCGCCGGCACGGGCTCGCGGCGCGCCGGCTTCCGTTTAGGGGCGGCAGGCGCACGCACCATTGACAGGGAAGGCCTCGAAGACGCCGTGCGAGGGGCCGTGGCGCCCGCACCCATCGACTCCGCCGCCGCGTCGTCCGCACGCACCGCCGCGCCGATGTTGAATACCGACACGAGTTCGCGCAGCTCCTTGGCCTGGGCGGACAGTGACTGCGCCGCTGCTGACGCTTCCTCCACGAGCGCGGCGTTCTGCTGCGTGACTTCATCCATCTGCGTGACAGCCTGATTGACCTGCTCGATGCCGGTGCGCTGTTCGCCCGACGCCGCCGAAATCTCGTTCATCAGATCGGCAACACGCTTGACCGACTGAACGATTTCGCCCATGGTGCGCCCCGCATCGTCCACGAGCGTGGTGCCGTTGTTGACCCGCTCGACCGATACCGTAATGAGCTCCTTGATCTCGCGTGCCGCGGTCGCGCTGCGCTGCGCGAGCGTGCGGACTTCGCCCGCCACCACGGCGAAACCGCGCCCCTGTTCGCCCGCGCGCGCCGCTTCCACCGCGGCATTCAGGGCGAGAATATTCGTCTGGAATGCAATGCCCTCGATGACGGAAATGATCTGCGCGACCTGCTCGGAGCTGTTGGCAATCTCGCGCATGGTGTCAACCACTCGGCTCACCACCTCGCCGCCTCGCGTCGCCGTTTGCGAGGCCAGATCGGCGAGCGAGTTGCCTTGCGTCGCGTTGTCGGCGTTCTGCTTTACAGTGACAGTAAGCTGTTCCATGCTCGCCGCCGTTTCCTCCAGTGAGGCGGCCTGCTCCTCGGTCCGCTGGCTCAGATCCGTGTTGCCCGCCGCGATCTGCGCCGATGCCGTCGCAATGCCCTCGCTACCCGTGCGCACCCGCCCCACGAGATCGACCAGACGCTCGTTCATGTGACGCAGCGCCCCAAGTAACTGGCTCGCCTCGTCGTTGCCATGCACTTCGATACGCGTGCTCAAGTCGCCACGTGCGACCGTCTCGGCCACCTGCACCGCGCGCGCAATGGGCCGCGTGATCGAGCGGGTAGTCACCAACGCGATTGCCACACCAAGCGCAATGGCAACGGCAATGAGGCCGACCGCCCAGGCAAACGCCGTCTGGTAAGCGACCTTCGCGGCGGCGACTTCCGCCGACGAACCCTCGCGATTTAGCGCCACATCCTGATTGATGATGTCCAACACCGACTGAAACGATTGCGTCGATGCCGTTGACGCCGACGCGCGCGCGTCGACGGCGCCGCCTTCGGCCGAATTGGCGAGCTCCTCCGCTTTCGTATCCTCCTCGCGATATTTCGCCCAGGCGGTGCTGATCGATTCGAATATCCGACGCTCCTCCGTCGACGAGACGAGCTTCGAATACGCGTCGAGCGTCTTGGCAAACTGGCCGACCATTTGCGTGTGGCGCTCGCGCAGCGACGCTCGCTCGGCAGGGTCGGTCGCAAGCAGCATGCGCAGCGACGTGCCGCGCACTTCCTGAGCGACATTGCGCAGGTCGCCCAGCGTCTCGACACTCGGCAGCCAGTTCGTGCCGATGACTTGCGTTCCCTCGAAGATGCGCGTTGCCTGAAGCAGTCCGATGCCGCCGATGGCACCGAGCAGAAGCAACACAATGGCAAAGCCCGCGCCGAGACGCGTGCCGATCCTGATTCTGGTAAGGAATGACATAGGGACTCCGTAAGGCGGGATCGCCTGTTGGGCGATCATGGGTTGCGGCGCAACAAGCCCGAATAGGGCGGAGTAAGCCGAATTGAGCCGGATTCAGGCCGAATAAGCCTGAACAAGACAGAATGACGACATCGCCATCATTAAAATTAGGAGTACTTATTTACGAAGCGGGTTAAATTTCGTCGCCCATGCTTGTCACCCTTGCCTTACGTCATCCCTGCGCGCACGCGCATTCCCTTGTCACGGTGAGAATGCCTTCGGGGAAGTGGTTCAGGCTATGCAAATCGGCCGCAACCGGTGTTCGTTATCGCGCCTGAAGGGGGGATGCCATGCGGGTTTCGATACCGGACGGCCGGGCACGAGGCTGACGACTCGGGTGCCCGGCGTTGGAGATTTTCCGCAAATTGAACATATGACCAACTAGGTTTACCACGTATACAAATATATTAACTATTTGTTTAATTCTGCGGTACGATCGACGTTCCGCGGCGACGGCTTATCTACGGAGCAAGACATGAATGCAGGGAGCGCGAAGCTGGCGGCTAGCGAGCGACGAACCACCCGAGCGCGCATCATCGCAGCTGCCGAGCCGCTTTTCGCGCAACTGAGCTACGACGGTGTCTCGCTGCGAAATATTGCCCAGCATGCCGACGTACCCGTGGGCCTCGTGAGCTACCACTTCGGGGGCAAGCTCGGGGTATATGAAGCAATCTTCGAACTCCGCATACCTGCGATGGTCGAGCAGCGCAAGGCTGGGCTGGCGTTAGCCGCGATGGAGGAGAACCTCGAGCGCCGACTGGAGATGATTCTCAAAGCCCTGATGCTGCCGATGCTGAGTTTGCGCGCGACGGGGAGCGAAACCCATTTCGGCATCATCGCGGCGCGTGAGATCAACGACCCTGGCGCGTCCGAGCGCGGGATCGTCCAGAAAATGCTCGATCCGCTCGCCGTCGCATTTGTCGAGCAGTTGCGTATCGCATTGCCAGACCGCAGCGAGGCCGAGATCCACTGGCTTTTCCAATCCGCGCTAGGTGTCATGGTCTACGTCATGGTGGATGTGGGCCGCATCAGTCGACTAAGCGCGGGCAAGGCAGACCCCGACGACGTCGATTCGACGTTGCGTCATTTGCTGTCGCTCCTGCTGAACGGCGTTACAAGAAAGTGACGAGAGGCGATGGGTATCGTACCGCCTCGGCGAGCGCGGCATCCTGAGAGCCGGTGCACCGAGCGACGACGGTACCTGATCTAGCGCCCGCTGCCGGTCACGACGATCAGCACTTCTGTGTCTGTGCCTACGCTACGGATACGGTGTTTCACATGACCGGGGAATTCCGCGAAGTCGCCTTCACGCAGGAGAATCGACTGGTCGCCCAGTTCGATCTCGATGGCCCCGCTCAGGACGAAAAAGATTTCGTCGCCCTTGTGAAAAGCGGCTTCGCTCACTTGCGCGTCGGCGGGCAGTCGGAGCACCAGCGCGGTCGGCCCCTCGGCATCGCTGCCTGCTTCGCCGCTCGCGCGACTCAACGCCGCATAGCGGTAATCGGCGCCGCTCTGATTGCGGTAGTGACGCTCCCCGGCGCGTACGACATGCACCATCCCCCTGTCCACCTGCTCGCCCAACAGCGATGCGGCGGAAGTCCCCAGCGCCTGCGCGATGCGCAGCAGCGCCGCCAGCGACACCGTCTTCTCTCCACGCTCGAAACGCGACAGATGGCCTTTGCTCAGTCCAGCATCGAGGGCGAGTGCATCGAGCGTCATGCCGCGGCGCTGCCGCAATACCCGAACCAATTCTCCCGGATGGTCGTTTTGCGCCTCGTGGGCGGGTGTCTCCTCACGTGAGGGCTGTGAGGGCTCATATCGGTGCCGTGTCTCGCCGGTCGCGCGCTTGCGCGCCGGCTGCCGTGGCTTCTGGGTCGACAAAGTTGTCTCTCAATAAACGTAGGTTGTCCACACCGTGGAACGAGGTTCGTCCACGTAAACACCTATTTTGAACGGGATGCGCAAACGATTCTAAACGACTAGACTTCGAGCCAAAGGACAACAAAGTTGTCCATTAGACAACCAAAGACAACACGAGCTGCGCAGGACCACCGAAACAGCGGCAACCGATAGGCGTAGCAACGATACAAGGCGCCTCACGGACTGGACATTTCACTCGACAGGGACATCAAATGACCACGGTAAAGCACGACGCGCCAGTCATGGCGCATGGCAGCCACACGGTGGACCGCCGCATGGCACGGGTCGCGTTCGCGTCCATGGCGGGCACGGCCATCGAAGCGTTCGACTTTCTCGCCTACGGCACGGCGGCCGCGCTCGTCTTCAACAAACTTTTCTTTCCAAGCCTGGACTCGGCCACGGGCACCCTGGCGGCCTTCGGCGCGTTCGCCTCGGGGCTCTTCGCGAGGCCGCTCGGCGGCATCATTTTCGGCCACTTCGGCGATCGCGTCGGCCGTAAGTCCATCCTGATTGCGAGCCTCGTGCTCATGGGGTTGTGCACTACGCTCATTGGCCTGCTGCCAACGTACGACGACATCGGCATCTGGGCCGCCGTGCTGCTCGTGGCGCTGCGTATCGGCCAGGGCGTGTCGTTCGGCGGCGAGATGGGCGGCGCCGTGCTCATGGCGGTGGAACACGCGCCGCCAAAGTCGAAGTCGTTCTACGGCAGCTTGCCGCAAGCGGGTGCGCCGATCGGCATTCTGCTGTCGACGGGCGCCTTCGCCCTGGTCAACTTGCTGCCCAACGAGAGCTTCCTGCAATGGGGCTGGCGCATTCCGTTCCTGGCCAGCGCCGCGCTCATCGTCATCGGCGTGTTCATTCGCATGAAGGTCGAAGAGTCGCCTGACTTCACGGCGGTACAGGCGCAGCGGAAAGTGTCGCGGTTGCCGGTGCGCGACGTGCTCGTGCATCACTGGAAACCGCTCCTGCTCGCCATCGGCGGCAAGCTTGCCGAGGTCACGCTCGTCTACACCATCATCGTGTTCTCCATTTCGTATGCCACGGGAAATCTCGGTTTCACGCGTGCAGACGCCCTCAACGCGGTGATGATCGGCTCCGTGTGCCAGATCGTGACGATCCCGTTCTTCGGCTGGCTTGGCGATCGCGTCGGCGCTCGACGCCTCTACATCGCAGGCACGCTGCTTCTCACCGTCATGGCCGTGCCGCTGTTCCACGCGATGGGCACCGGCTCGCTGCCGATCTACACCGCAGCGGCCGTCGTGGCGCTGGCGCTGAACTACGCCATGATTTTCGGGCCGCAATCGAGCCTCTATGCCGCGCAATTCCCGCCGGAGCTGCGTTACTCGGGCATTTCCATCGGCATTCAGGTAGCGGCGGCCATCGGGGGCGGACTCGCCCCGCTCATCGCTGCCACGCTGGTGGCGAGACTTGGCGGCATCGGCTCGGTCGGCATTTACCTGAGCGTACTGGGCCTGATCGGCGCAGTCAGCGCGTGGGGCATGAAGCCGACGGCGTCGGACTGAAGCGCCTGGAGCGCCCGTAGCGCTCAATGACAAGCAACTTTACGTGGAGGAATTTCATGCTGGACGAGGTCAAACAGGCGGTCACCGACCGCGCGCTCGACGACATGCGAACGCGTCTGGATATGGGCAACTGGACCGACAGGGAAAAGGTCGTGCTGACCTGTCGCATGCTTGCGATGGAGAACCATTCGGAAACGCTGGCGGGACAAATCACCGTGCGCTGCGACGACGGCACCTATCTCACCACGCCGCTGGCGGTGGCGTTCGACGAGATCGAACCGCGCCATGTCATTCGCGTGGACGACTCGCTGCGTCTGCTCGAAGGCAACGGCATGGCCAACCCCGCGGTGCGCTTTCACCTGTGGGTCTACCGGCGGCGGCCCGACGTGCGCAGCATCGTGCATACGCATCCGCCTTATGTCTCGACACTCTCCATGACGGGACGCCCGCTGCGCGTGGCCCACATGGACGCCACGCCGTTCTTCGACGACTGCGCGTTCCTGAAGGAGTGGCCGGGCCTGCCGATTGCCGACGACGAGGGCGAGATCATTTCGTCTGCGCTCGGCACGCGCCGCACGATCCTGCTCGCACACCACGGCTTTCTGGCCGCCACGTCGTCCATCGAAGAGACAGCGTACCTGTCGATGCTGATCGAGCGCGCGGCGCGCAATCAACTGATGGCAGAAACGCTCGGCCCGGTGAAGGAACTCGACCCCGCGCTCGCGAAGGAATCGCATGACTTCCTGCTGCAGCCGAGCATTGTCAAGGCGAGCTTCGCGATGTTCGGGCGGCGCGTCCTGCGACACGCGCCGGACGCCTTGCGAGGCACTTTCGCGTAAGCATCGATGCGGCGATGCCCGTCGCGGGCGGCGCCGGACATCTGTGGACCACAAAAAAAGCCCGCATCCATAAGGAATGCGGGCCCTAGCTTTTCGATTGACGGAGAGTGCGCGTCAGAACGGAATATCGTCGTCCATGTCGTCGAAGCCGCCGCCCGACTGCTTGGCCGGGGCTTGCTGACGACCACCGCCGCCACCACCACCGCCGCGCGAGTAGCCGCCACCACCGCCTTCGTCACCGCCGCCGCCGCGCGAGTAGCCACCGCCACCACCGCCGCCGCCCTCACCACCACGGCCGCCGAGCATCTGCATCTGGTCGGCCACGATTTCCGTGCTGTAACGGTCCGTGCCGTCCTGCGCCTGATACTTGCGCGTGCGGATACGGCCTTCGATGTACACCGACGAGCCCTTCTTCAGGTATTCGTTGACGATTTCCGCAAGGCGCCCGAAGAACGACACACGGTGCCATTCGGTCATTTCCTTGAACTCGCCGGACTGCTTGTCCTTGTAACGATCGGTCGTCGCCAGACGAATGTTCGCAACCGCATCGCCGCTCGGCATGTAGCGGACTTCGGGGTCGGCACCCAGATTGCCGACCAGAATCACTTTGTTGACTGATGCCATAAATCTTTCTCCGGTATTGCTGAAATCCGATCAGGATTGACGAGGCGCTGGCGTCCTCATCGGTGCGGCGATTATAAGCCACACGACCGCACCGGCTGCGCAAGTCAGGAAGATTGCGTTTTGACCGTAGTGGGTCATCAGAAAACCCCCTAGTGCCCCACCGCAGAAAAGACCGAGTGCCTGCGTCGTGTTATACACCCCGACCGCCGCCCCCTTGCGCTGTCCCGGCGCCAGTTTCGACACCAGCGACGGCTGCGACGCTTCGAGCACGTTGAAGCCCAGGAAGTACACAAACAGCACCACGGCAATCACGCCGACCGTCGGCGGCAAGCCACCAAGCGCGACCTGCGCCACGGCGACCAGCGCAATCGCCGAGAGCAGCACGGCCTTCATCTTGCCGCGCTTTTCCGCCGCGATGATCGCAGGCACCATCGCCACAAACGACAGCCCCATCACCGGCAGATAAATTTCCCAATGCTGTGCGACCGGCAGACCCGCCGCGACCAGCATGCGCGGCATCGCCACGAAGAGCGCCGTCTGCGTCGCGTGCAGGACGAACACGCCGAAATTCAGGCGCAGCAGTTCCGGGTTATGCAGCACTTCGGAGAACGGCGCAGGCCCGGCCTTGGCGTGCACGGGCGGTGTGGGCACGACCCAGAGCACCACGAAAATCGCCAGCACGGCCAGAACGCCGATGGCCGAGAACAATCCGCTCATGCCCAGCCAGTGATACAGGAAAGGCGCACACACGATCGCCACGGCAAACGACACGCCGATACTGCCGCCGATCATCGCCATCGCCTTGGTGCGGTTCGCGTCGCTCGTCAGGTCCGCCACACAGGCCATGACCGCCGAGGAGATCGCACCGGCGCCCTGAATCGCGCGCCCGACGATGATCCACGTCAGGTCATGGGCCATCGCCGCCACCAGCGAACCGATGGCGAAGACGACGAGGCCGAAAATGATGACAGGCTTGCGCCCGAGCCGGTCGGACGCCCATCCGTACGGGATGTAAAGCAACGACTGCGTCAGCCCGTAGATACCGATGGCCAGTCCCACGAGAAACGTGTCGTTGCCACCCGGAATCGTCTGCGCGAAGACCGAGAACACCGGCATGATCAGAAACAGACCGAGCATGCGCAATGCAAAAATCCCCGCGAGCGACGCGCTGGCGCGCACTTCTAGCGGGGTCATGCGGCCACCTCGGCCGCGTGTCGAGGCAGGAGAAGCGGAAGTCACGGAATCAGTAGACATTACGTCCTGAGAGATGGAAAAAGCGCGTGCAGCCTCGGAATTGTCTGATGATTGCGCCCGGACGCGGGGGCTTCGGCCGCCCATCGGGCTTGCGCCGGGCATGCGAACCACCGTCTTCCGTCCTATGAGCTTCGGGTGGGCGCCAGCCTCTGGAAATCGGGCGGTTCGTCCCCATCTGTCTCCCTTGCCGGCCGGCCGCCCGGGACAGCCTGTCAGCAGGGATCAGCCCCGGCAATCAAACTTAGGTATATTAGCAGGTTTAGCCGCCCTGATTTCCCCCCAGCGGCCCGCCCGACCGCTCCCGCCGCCTGCTGCGTCGACGCCCGGCCAACGCCGTGCCGACGCGGCCCGACGTCCCGGGAAATTCAGGCGCTTGGGGGCCGGAAGCCGCCCCGCGACATTTCGCCGCGCGGATTCCTCGGCGACGACCCGGAACCGTGAATGGAAACCATCCGTATTCGTGGGGCGCGTACCCACAACCTCAAGAACGTCAATCTCGACTTGCCGCGTCACCAGCTCGTGGTGATCACCGGCCTGTCGGGCTCCGGCAAGTCGTCGCTCGCATTCGACACGCTCTACGCGGAAGGTCAGCGTCGCTACGTCGAAAGCCTCTCGGCGTACGCCCGGCAGTTCCTGCAATTGATGGAGAAGCCCGACGTCGACCTGATCGAGGGGCTGTCGCCGGCGATCTCCATCGAGCAAAAGGCGACCTCGCACAACCCGCGCTCGACGGTCGGCACCGTCACGGAAATTCACGACTACCTGCGTCTGCTCTACGCCCGCGTGGGCACGCCCTACTGCCCCGATCACGGGCTGCCGCTCGAATCGCAAAGCGTCTCGCAGATGGTGGACGCCGTATTGGCGCTTCCCGAAGACACCAAGCTCATGATCCTCGCGCCCATCGTCGTCGATCGCAAGGGCGAGCATGCGGACCTCTTCGAGTCGATGCAGGCACAGGGCTTCGTGCGTTTCCGGATCCGCTCGGGCGGCGGCGCGGCCAACGAGGGCACGGCGCGCGTGTACGACATCGAGGCGCTGCCCAAACTCAAGAAGACGGAAAAGCATTCCATCGACGTGGTCATCGACCGCGTGAAGGTGCGCGCCGATCTGAAGCAACGTCTGGCCGAGTCGTTCGAGACGGCGCTGCGTCTGGCCGACGGCCGGGCCATCGCGCTGGAGATGGATACCGACAAGGAGCACGTCTTCAGTTCGAAGTTCGCGTGCCCGGTGTGCTCGTATTCGCTGCAGGAGCTCGAGCCGCGTCTGTTCTCATTCAACAACCCGATGGGTGCGTGCCCGACGTGCGACGGTCTGGGCCAGATGACGTTCTTCGATCCGAAGCGCGTCGTCGCCTTCCCGGCACTCTCGCTCGCGTCCGGCGCGATCAAGGGCTGGGACCGCCGCAATCAGTTCTACTTCCAGATGCTGCAAAGCCTTGCCGCGTTCTACGACTTCGACGTCGACACGCCGTTCGAGGAACTCGCGGAAGACACGCAGAAAATCGTGCTTTACGGCTCCGGCGAGCAGGAAATTCCCTTCACCTATGTGAACGAGAAGGGGCGCACTTCGGTTCGCTCGCATGCCTTCGAAGGCATCATCCCGAATCTGGAGCGCCGCTATCGCGAAACCGATTCGGTCGCGGTGCGCGAAGAGCTTGCAAAGTATCAGAACAACCGCGCCTGCCCCGATTGCGAGGGCAGCCGTCTGCGGCGCGAGGCGCGATTCGTCAAGGTCGGCGAAGACAAGCAGGCGCGCGCCATCTACGAGATCGGCAACCTGCCGCTGCGGGAGACACTGGGTTACTTCCACGAACTGGTGTTGCACGGGGCCAAGCGCGAGATCGCCGACAAGATCGTGAAGGAAATCGTCGCGCGCCTGACGTTCCTGAACAACGTCGGCCTCGACTATCTGTCGCTGGAGCGCAGCGCCGACACACTCTCGGGCGGCGAAGCGCAGCGGATTCGTCTGGCGTCGCAAATCGGCTCGGGCCTCACCGGCGTGATGTATGTGCTCGATGAGCCCTCGATCGGGCTGCATCAGCGCGACAACGACCGACTGATCGGCACGCTCAAGCATCTGCGCGATCTCGGCAACTCGGTGATCGTGGTCGAGCACGACGAGGACATGATTCTCGCGAGCGATTACGTCGTGGACATGGGTCTGGGCGCAGGCATTCACGGCGGGACCGTCATCGCACAGGGCAGCCCGGCACAGATCGAGCAATCGGCCGAGTCGCTGACCGGCCAATATCTGTCGGGCGCGCGTCGTATCGAGGTGCCGGCGGAGCGTCGTGCGCCGGGCGAGGACTATCTGCGTATCGTCGATGCGACCGGCAACAACCTCAAACACGTCAATCTGGACCTGCCGATCGGCCTGCTGACGTGCGTGACCGGCGTGTCCGGTTCGGGCAAGTCGACGCTGATCAACGACACGCTGTATCACGCCGTGGCGCGCCATCTGTATGGCTCGTCTGCGGAGCCGGCTCCCTATGAGCAGATCGACGGCCTGGAGCATTTCGACAAGGTCATCAACGTCGACCAGTCGCCCATCGGGCGCACACCGCGCTCCAACCCGGCCACGTATACCGGGCTGTTCACACCGATTCGCGAATTGTTCGCGGGCGTGCCGGCGGCCAAGGAGCGCGGCTACGATCCGGGCCGGTTCTCATTCAACGTGAAGGGCGGACGCTGCGAAGCCTGTCAGGGCGACGGCGTGATCAAGGTCGAAATGCACTTCCTGCCGGATGTGTACGTGCCGTGCGACGTCTGTCACGGCAAACGCTACAACCGCGAGACGCTGGAAGTGCAGTACAAGGGGCGCAACATCTCGGAAGTGCTCGACATGACGGTCGAGCAGGCGCACGAGTTCTTCAAGCCCGTGCCGGTGGTGGCGCGCAAGCTCAAGACGTTGCTCGATGTCGGCCTCGGCTACATCCGTCTCGGCCAGTCGGCCACGACGCTCTCGGGCGGCGAGGCGCAACGCGTGAAGTTGTCGCTGGAGCTGTCCAAGCGCGATACGGGCCGCACGTTGTATATCCTTGACGAACCGACCACCGGGTTGCACTTTCACGACATCGAACTGCTCCTCACCGTGATTCACCGGTTGCGCGATCAGGGCAACACGGTCGTTATCATCGAACACAATCTCGACGTGATCAAAACGGCGGACTGGGTGATCGATCTCGGGCCGGAAGGCGGGGCGGGCGGCGGGCAGATCATTGCGCAGGGCACGCCGGAGCAGGTGGCGGCGAGCAAGGCCAGCTTTACCGGCAAGTATCTCGCGCCGCTGCTCAAGCGCGGGAAGTAAGCAGGACGCCGTCAGGCAGCATCGGCCAAGGGCAGCGCACCGGCGCCGCCCGTGTGTCTTACCGGCGTAGTTGGGCAATAGTGACAGTAGAAGCCGTAGAGGCCGCCCAAGGTATTTTTAAGGACGTCATTTCATGGAACCGCGCTCTGGCTGGACTCCGGACCGCAACTTCTGGGTCGAACTGGCAAGCTACGTCTTCGCCGCCGGGGCCCTTTGGCTGATTCTTCACATCCATCTGCTCTCGGCGGTGCTCGCCGGCATGGTGGTCTACCAATTGGTCCATGTGCTGGGGCCGCGCCTGCAACTGCGCATCTCCAGCGAGCGGGCGCGACTGGTCGCAGTGGCGCTGCTCTCGGCCGTCATCGTTGCCCTGATGACGGCGCTGATCTTCGGCGTCATCACGTTCTTTCGCAGCGACGCCGGCCATCTGGAACACATCAACGGCCGCATGATGGAAGCGGTCGAGCAGGCGCGTTCGCAATTGCCGATGTGGGTCACCGATCGTTTGCCGGCGGACGGCGAAGACATCCATCAGGCCGTGACCGGATTCCTGAAGGATCACACGCAGGAGATGTCGCTCGTCGGCAAGGAAGCGCTCAACGCCATGGTCCATATTATCGTCGGGCTGGTGCTCGGGGCGCTCGTGGCACTTTCGTCCGTTCGCCCGGTGCATCACATGCAGCCGCTGGCCGCCGCGCTCACTCGCCGCGTAACGCTGTTCGGCGACGCGTTTCGTCGCATCGTCTTCGCACAGGTCAAGATCTCCGCGATCAACACCCTGTTCACGGCCATCTTCCTCGTGGGCGTTCTCCCACTTTTCGACATTCACCTGCCGTTGCGCAAGACGATGATCGTCGTGACGTTCGTGGTCGGGCTGCTACCGGTCGTGGGTAATCTGATCTCGAATACGTTCATTGTAGTGCTCGGCCTGTCGGTGTCGCTGTACGTGGCAATTTCGGCGCTCGTCTTTCTGATCGTCATTCACAAGCTCGAATACTTCCTGAACGCTCGCATCGTCGGCACGCAAATCCAGTCGCGCTCTTGGGAACTGCTGTTGGCGATGATCGTTCTGGAGGCCGCCTTCGGGTTGCCGGGCCTGATCGCCGCGCCGATCTACTATGGCTATCTGAAGAGCGAGTTGGCGGAAAAGCAGCTCGTCTGACTCACAGCGTTGCACCGTTCGCAACGTGCAACATCCGCAGTAGCTGCCCGCGCGTCGGCGCGCCCTCCCCCGCGAGGTCAGCCGGTAGCGGGCATTTTTCCGACCGCGGTTTGACATTTCGTCATCGAATGACATAATGTCAAATCATGATATCCGCCAAATCCACCACTACCAGGAAGCTCGACGAGAACACGCTGCTTTTGCGTGAGGGTCGCAAAATCGTCGAAGCGCTCGGCCAGACGTTCGCGCCGCTCGTCGAAGTGGTGCTGCACGACCTGACCGACCCGGACCACGCCATCGTGGCCATCGCCAACAATCTGTCGGGCCGCGAGCCGGGCGACGCGGTAACGGAAATGGGACTTGCGCGCATTGCGGATCCGGCGTTCCCGGAGGTCATCGCAAACTACGCCAACCGGTTTCCCGACGGGCGTCCGGCCAAAAGCACGTCCATCGGGTTGAAGAACAGTCGCGGCGAGTATGTCGCGGCCATCTGCCTGAACATGGACATTTCGATGCTGGCGGCAGCGGCGGCAAGCGTCCAGCAGTTGGTGAACGTGCCGAATCAGGCGCCGGCGTCGGTCAGGGAGACGCTCTCGAACCGACGTCTGGATGACATCGCACCGCTGATCACCGCGTTTGCCGCGCAGCGCAACACCACACCGCAGGCGCTGACCCTTGCGCAACGCCGCGAAGCGATCCGCCTCGTCGAAGCGCGCGGCTTGCTCGATTTGCGCCAGGCGCATGCCGAAGTCGCACGGACGCTGGGCATTGCGCGCTCGACCGTCTACACCTACCTCTCCGACCCGAAAGGTGCATCATGACCACCCCCACGCAGGCCACATCGTCTTCTCTCGCGATCACATATGGCGATGTCGTCGCCGCTCACGATCGCATTCGCGAGGCCGCACACCGTACACCGGTGCTCACGTCACGCACCGCAGACGCAATGACCGGCGCCAGCCTGTTCTTCAAGGCGGAGAACTTTCAGCGCATGGGCGCGTTCAAGTTCCGCGGCGCATACAACGCGATTTCGCAATTTACCGCCGCGCAACGGCGCGCTGGCGTGCTGGCGTTCTCCTCGGGCAACCATGCGCAGGCGATCGCCTTGTCGGCACGCGAACTCGGGGTGCCGGCCGTCATCCTCATGCCGCAGGACGCCCCGCAGGTGAAGGTCGAAGCCACACGTGGCTACGGCGCGGAAGTGATTCTGTACGACCGCTACACGGAAGATCGCGAGGCGCTGGCCCGGCGACTGGCGACCGAGCGCGGCATGACGTTGATCCCGCCGTACGACCATCCGCACGTGATGGCCGGTCAGGGCACGGCCACCAAAGAGCTGATCGAGGACGCGGGCGAACTCGACATTCTTGTCGTGTGTCTGGGCGGTGGCGGCCTGCTCTCGGGCAGCGCAGTCGCCGCGCGCGCGCTGAATCCGAACATCGAGATTTACGGCGTGGAGCCCGAAGCCGGCAACGACGGTCAGCAGAGTTTTCGCACGGGCGAGATCGTGCACATCGACACGCCGCGCACCATTGCGGACGGCGCGCAGACGCAACATCTGGGCAACCAGACGTTCCCGGTCATCCGCGCACTGGTCGACGACATTCTCACGGTCACGGACGACGAACTCGTGCAGGCGATGCAATTCTTTGCAAGCCGCATGAAAATCGTGGTGGAGCCGACCGGATGTCTCGCCGCAGCCGCAGTGTTCCAGGGCAAGATCGACGTGCGCGGCAAGCGTGTGGGCATCCTGCTCTCCGGCGGCAACGTCGATCTCGCGCGTTTCGCAAAACTGACACTTGGGGAGGTCGCATGAGCACGCAGGAACGAGGTATCGAATCGGTGAACGTATCCACGCTGCAACCGCCGCGCGGACACTATTCGCATGGCGTTTGCGCCAACGGCTTCGTATTCGTCTCGGGTCAGCTGCCCATCACGCCGGAGGGCGAGCGCCTCGTGGGCGCGCCGTTCGAAGTCCAGGCGAAGCAGGCGCTGGACAACGTCGCGGCAATTCTCAGCGCGTGTGGCTCCAGCGTGAGCCGGTTGGTGCAGGTGCGCGTGTACATCACGAACGTGGACCATTGGGGACCGTTCAACGACGTCTATGCCGCATGGGCCGGCGATGCGAAACCGGCGCGTTGCGTGGTACCGGTACCGGCGCTGAGTCATGGCGTGGCCGTGGAGATCGAGGCGACGGCACTGGCGGGCTGAGCGCCACATCGATGTGGCAAGCCGGGTCATGTTCCCGCTTTCGGGCGTGGCTTGAAGACATCCGGGATTTTTGGCGCCGTGAATCCGTCCGACGGTTACACTTCGCTCCACGAATTCACGTTCTTCAAGCCATGACGACGCCTGATCTTCCTACGCCGCAGCCCGCAGCCTCCGACATTCCCACCGCCCGAACACAGCAACGCGTCGACGACGAGCCGTTGCGGCTGGTCACCAGCTTTAACGATATCTTCGTCGTGATCGCCTCGTGGCTGCTGTCCTTCGGGATCGTGTGGCTCACCGTTGCACTTCCGTCGTGGCTCCAGATGCTCGTCGCAGCCGCCATGACCTGGGGGCTCTCCGAAATTTTCGTGCGACGCCGCCGCATGGCGTTGCCCGCGTTGTGTTTCTCGTTCAGCTTCGTCAGTACCTGCGCGTTGCTCGGCTTCGGCAATGCGTCGCTGCTGCATCAGGGCGGCGAAAGCGTGCGCGCGTCGATGAGTGCGTGGACCCTCGTTGCCACATGCCTGTGCACGGCCCTTGGGGCCGCCCTCTTCTGGTGGCGTTTCCGCGTGCCTGCCGTCATTGCGATGGGGCTTGCCGGTGTCGTGATCGTCGTGTGGGCGCATGCCATCGTGCTGCTCGACGACAACGTCGGCGTATGGCTGCTCGTCGGCAACGTCGTGGCAGGTCTGGCGATCTTCCTCTGGGCACTGCGCTGGGACGCTCAGGATCCGCAACGCACCACGATCCGCTCCGACGTCGCCTTCTGGCTTCATCTGCTCTCGGCCTGCATGGTCACGCATCCGATCTTCTGGATGCTCGCCCCCCACCATCCGGGCGCGGTCGTCGCCGTGTTTGCGGTGCTCACCGTCATCTCGCTTGCCATCGACCGACGCGCGCTCATGCTCTCGTCGTTGCTCTACGTGATGAGTGCAATCCTGCGCCTGTTCATGACATCCCCGGCAAGCGACGGCGAGTTCTACACGGCGTCCAGCGCGTCGCTACCGGCGACCGCCGTTGTCGTGGGCGGCGTGCTGCTCTTGCTCTCGGTCTTCTGGCAGCCCTCGCGCAAGGCGGTACTCCGGCTGCTGCCCGCCGTCTGGCGCGCCCGGCTGCCGCGGTAACCTTGCTGACCATGCTGATCTTGCAGACTGCCCCGCGCAGCAAGGGCATCCGTTGAAACGACGAGGCCGCGCCGAATCTCTCCGGCGCGGCCTCGATTGCTTTGCGCAGCGAGCAAGCGGGCAAGCAGGCATTACTGGATCGTCACGCGCTCCAACACCTTCATGTAGTGATCGAGCGACGGTGTCTGCATGCCGGCGACCTTTGCCCGGTCGTCCCAGCGACGCAGGCGCAGCGCCGCCTGTGCGTGATCGCGCGCCAGGAATGTCGTCGCCTCCTCGTCGCTGAACACCCCGCCCTGCAATGCCAGGCTGCGCACGGAATCGACCGAGAGCTTGCCGTAGTACTCGGGGTCGATCGCGCACAGGCACCGCTTCGCGTCCACGTGCAGACGAATGGGATCGAGGACCGCGTCGCCAAAGAGCGGCCTCAGGAACGGCAATGCGAAGTATTGATGCAGATCGTCGATGCCGCGCTCGGTGGGCGTTTCGCCCTGAAGATTGAGCAGGTGGCCGAGATCGTGGAGGAAACTGGCCGCGACGAGCGCCTCGTCGGCGCCCTCGCGCTCGGCGAGCGCGCCGCTTTGCAGCGCGTGCTCCAGTTGGGTGACGGGCTCGCCGCTGTATGCGATCGAGCCGAACTTATCGAACAGGGTGCGGATGTCCGGCAGGCTCAGGGCCATCGTGAGAACTCTCGTTGTCGTCGCGAGAACTTGAGGCGGAGCCGGCGGCGGCCGTCGCGACTTCGGCAAGCGCCGCCAGTTTCGACGCCTTGACTTCCTTCGGCGCCTTCGGATCCTTGGTGTCCTTCGGCTTGTCTCGCATGCGACTCTTGCGCAGCGCGCCGGCATCGTCGAGCACCGGATAGGCGGTCGAGCAGAACAGCGAATTCAGACGCTTCATGTCGCTGATGATGTCCAGATGCAGCGAACTCGTCTCGATACTCTGCACCGACTGTCCCGCCAGACGATTCAGGTGTGTGTACGAATACGCGCGCTCCAGATCGCGGAAGCTCTCCTTCTCCGCCATGAGCCGCTGTGCACTCTTGAGGTCGGTGTTCAGGAACACGGACAGGCCCAGTTGCAGATTCGTCACCAGCCGCGCATGCATGTCGCAAATCTCCTGCAACCCCGCTTCGGAGAACGAGAGCTTGTGCGAGATCTTTTTCTCTTCGACTTCGACGACCATGCGCTCGATGATGTCGCCCGCATGTTCGAGATTGATCGTGAGCGAAATGATGTCGGTCCAGCGACGGCTGTCCTGCTCGCTCAGATTCTCGCGCGACACACGTGTCAGGTACATCTTCACGGCGGTGTAGAGATGGTCGACGTCGTCGTCCAGCCGACGGGTCTCGCGTGCGCGGGCAACGTCGTTGCTCTTGATCACGTCGAGCAATCCGTTGAGCATGCGCTCGATGATGTCGCCCATGCGCAGCGTCTCGCGCGTGGCATTGGCCAGCGCGAGCGACGGCATTTCGAGCGCGCTCTCGTCGAGGTGACGCGGACGGGTCACGCCGTCGGTTTCCGGCTTCTCGGCGAGCAGTCGCACGCACAGGCGGGCCATGGGTTCGGTAAAGGCCAGGCACACTACGCAGCGCACCAGGTTGTATAGCACGTGGAAGTTCACGACTGCTTGCGCCGGCGCGTCCGAGAGCCAATTCACGAGCATGGGCGCGTAATCGACGAACGGCAGCACGATCAGGCAACCGATCAGCTTGAAGAGCAGGCTGCCGAATACCACGCGACGACCGGCCGCGTTCTGCCCGGCCGAGGTCAGCATGGCCAGCATGCCGCTGCCGAGATTCGCGCCGATCACCAGACACAGCGCCACCTTGAGCGAGATCACGCCCGAAGAGGCGAGCGTTGCGGTGAGCAGCACCGCCGCAAGACTGGAATACGACACCATCGCGAACAACGCGCCGATGAGCGTATCGAGCATCACGTCGCCGGTGAGCGAGCCGAACAGTACCTTGACGCCGGCGGCTTCCGTCATCGGTGTCGTCGCGCCGACGATCAGCTGCAAGGCAAGGATGATGAGGCCGAGGCCGATCGACACGCGACCCAGTTGGCCCGCGCGCGTCTGCTTGCGTGACAGGAAGAAGATGACGCCGAAGAAGATCAGCAGCGGTGAAAGCCAATGCAGGTCGAACGTCAGGATCCGCGCCATGACCGCCGTACCGACGTCTGCGCCCAGCATGATGGACAACGCCGGCGCCAGCGCGATCAGCCCTTGCGCACCGAACGACGACACGATGAGCGCCGTCGCATTGCTGCTTTGCACGAGACCGGTGACAAGCACGCCCGCCGCGAAGGCAAGGAAACGATTCGAGATGCTGTGCGACAGAATCCGTCGCAGATCGGCACCGTAGACGCGAAGGACCCCGGTGCGCACGATATGTGTGCCCCAGATCAGCATCGCCACGCCGGAGAGAAGGTTGAGCAGAGTCAGCATGCCAGTGTTCCGTGTCTTATTGTCGACGGGACAGGCAGCGCCTCGCGCCACCCACATGACGCGTGCACTGGTTTGCCAAAACCGGCATCCCGCGTCAGTCCTACACTGGCGTCGGGATGCGTATGAAGTCTGCGCGTCATGCGTATCCCCAATCGGTACACCGTACACCAAATCGAACACCGCAACAATCGCGTCATCAATTTGTCACAATTTTTGCGCGCATTCTGCTAAGCCTTGTTGCATCAGGGAAACAGACCGGCTGCGAGGGCCGCCGACCGGTCGTCCCGGCCGATGCGAACCGCAGCCCGTCTGCTCCCTTCGCCTGTGGATAACGGCTTCAGATTCCCCACGGCAGCGTGAAGGTTTTTGTGTTCGTGAAGCTTTTCATCGCTTCCTGAACCCCTTCCTTGTAACCCAGACCGGAATCCTTGATCCCCCCGAACGGCGTCAGTTCGATGCGATAGCCCGGCACTTCCCATACGTTGACCGTGCCCACCTGCAACTCGTTGGTGAAGCGCGTCACGTAGTCGAGCCGGTTCGTGCATACGCCCGACGACAACCCGAACGCGGTGCCGTTGGACATGGCGATCGCCTCGTCGATGCTGCCGAACGTAAGAATGGGCGACACCGGTCCGAATGTCTCCTCGCGCACGACCGTCATTTTCGGATCGACGCGATCGATCACCGTGGGCGAATACAGCGCCCCTTCGCGCTTGTTGCCCACGAGCAACCGAGCCCCCTGTGCCACGGCTTCGTTCACGCGCGCTTCGAACAGCCGCGCCGCCGCTTCGTCGATGACCGTTCCCATATCGTTTCCATCATCGGCCGGATCACCGTATTTCCACAGCCGGGTCTTCTCGACGACAAGCTCGGTGAACTGCGCGGCGATGTCACGATGAACGAGCATGCGCTTGACCGCCGTGCATCGCTGACCGGAGTTCTTGTACGAGCCCTGCACGGCGAGGTCGGACGCACGATCCAGATCGGCGTCTTCCATCACGATGAGCGGATCGTTGCCGCCCAGCTCCAGCACGATGCGGCGATAGCCCGCCTTCGACGCGATGTACTTGCCGATCGACACGCCGCCCGTGAACGTGATCATGTCGATGTTCTCGTTCGTGATCATCTCGTCGGCGATCTCCATCGGATCGCCCGTGATCACTTGGAGCATCTCCGGCGGCAGGCCGGCTTCATAGAGCGTATCGGCGAGATAGTAGGCGGACAGGGGCACCTTCTCGGAAGGCTTGAGGACCATCCGGTTGTTGGTCGCAATGGACGGCGCCACCTTGTGGGCCACCTGGTTCATCGGGTGATTGAACGGGGTAATGGCCGAGATTGCGCCGAGCAGCGGCTCTCGCTGCGTGACCACCCGGCGCTTCTTGCCGTGCGGCGTGAGATCGCAGGAGAACGCCTGTCCGTCGTCCTTCAGCGCTTCGCCCGCAGCGAAGCCGAGCACGTCGGCCACGCGCCCGATTTCGTAGACGGCGTCCTTTTTGCACAGTCCCGACTCCATCGTGATGATGGCGGCAGCCTCGGCAGTGCGCGCGCGCAGCAATGCCGCCGCCTTGTCGAGAATGTTGGCCCGCTCGAAACGCGTGAGCGTCGAGCGGTACTGCTTGGCGATCGAGAATGCGCGGCGAACGTCGTCGAGCGAAGCCTTCGGCACGGTGCCGACCAGATCGCCCGAGTACGGATTGAACACTTCGATGATCCGTTCGCGGGTCACTTTCTCGCCGCCGATGCGAAGCGCTTCGGCGCGGAACTCGGGATGCAACTTGTGCGGCGCGTTCATGGGGTTCTCCACAGCATCTCCAACAGGACTTGGGCCGGACGTCATCTCACGATGGGATTCGGTCGACGCCGGCGCTTATTTCATCGGACTGGCGCAGCCATCAGACGTGGTTGAGCGCCACGTCGAGAATGTCGAAATTGCGCAGGCGCGCCTTGCCCGGAATGCCGTCGGTCTTGCGGTTGAAGAGCAACGGCACGGTCTGCTCCGAAATCCCGCCATGCGAGCGCAGCGGCACCGTCAATCCCGACAGATCGTGACGGCTCGCACTCGTGCCCAGCACGACCGACTGGCGGCTCACGACCACCAGATCGCCTACGCGATCGGGCGGCAATTCGAAACGCGCACATGCTTCCGAATTGGTGAGCACCACTTCGATGCCCGGCATTGCCGAGAGGCGCGAGCGAATGGCGTCGCGATCCGCGTCGGCCGGCAGATAGATGGTCGCGTACGAACCGAGCGCGCCGTGGTGCACCACGTACGGATCGGTAATGGGCAGGATCACGCGAGCGCCACCCGCCTCCACGCCTTTGCCGAACCAGTCGTCGAGCAGGTCTTGCAGATAGATGACGTTGGGCTCGCCGGTTGTCGGATCGTGCTTGGCGTTCATGCCGTGATCGGCCGTGAGCCCGATGACCGCGCCGAGTTCGTCCATACGGGCAAGGTACTTGTCCATCATGGCGTAGAAGGCGTTCGCGCCTTGCGTGCCCGGCGCCCACTTATGCTGAACGTAGTCGGTGGTCGAGAGATACATCAGGTCGATGTGGCGCGTCTCCAGCAGCCGCACGCCTGCCGCAAACACGAACTCGGAGAGCTCGGCGCTGTAGACGTCGGGTACCGGCATGCCGACCAGACCGAGCACGTCTTCGATACCGTTCTCTTCGAGCGTGACCTGATCGGCCTTTTCCGACGAGAAGCAGATGCCCTTCATGCGATAGCCGAGCAACTTGCGCAGCTTGTCCTTGGCCGTGATGACGGCGAGGCTCGCCCCTGCGTCGGCCGCTGCGGCGAACACGGTGCCTGCGCGCAGGTAGGCAGGGTCGTTCATCAGCACTTCCTTGCCACGGCCGCCATCGGCGTCCGGGTCGAAGAAGTAGTTGCCGCAGATGCCGTGCACGGCGGGGGGCGCGCCAGTCACGATCGAGAGGTTGTTCGGGTTGGTGAAGGACGGCACGACACAGTCGCCCTTGAACACGGCGCCTTCGGCCAGCAGACGCTTCAGATAGGGGGCGACGCCTGCGGCGGCAGCGGCTTCGATGTATTCGAACTGGCAACCGTCGACGCATACGATGACGGTCGGTTGCTGTGGCAAGCGGTATTGACGGCCGTTCACCTGGATCTGTGCGGGCTGATTCACGTCGGTTCTCCTCAAGAACAACTCGAATGACCGTGGCAGTTCTCGCGTGTGCGGCGACATCCTGCTGACGGTCGAATTTTCAACAAGACAACATCCCTCAACACTCAGCCGGCCTTCGCCTGCGCCACGGCGCCGGGCGCGCGCGACAACATCTCGCGAATGCGCGTGCGGCCACGCACCAGGTGCTCGCGCGTGACCTGCGCGGCACGCTCGGGGTCGCGCGATGCGATGGCGCTCACGATGTCCCGGTGTTCGCGCTCCGACTTTGGCGGCGCCGACGAATCGCCGGTCAGCGCGTCATGACGGAACAGACTCAATTCCTTGACCAGACGACGGTAGGTCTCCAGCAACTTACGATTGCCGACCATCTCCACGAGCGTGTCGTGGAACACGAGATTCAGGCGGTAGTACGCCTCGCTGTCCCCCGCTTCCACCGCGTGGTGCATGGCTTCGACAGACTCGCGCAGGCGCGTGAGCTGATCCGACGTAATCGACTCCGCCAGCGTGCGGGCAACGTATTCGTCGAGCACGCCGCGCAGCGCGTAAATCTCTTCGGCCTCTTCCAGCGCGATCACGCGCACGAACACGCCGCGATTCTTTTCGGTGCGCAACAACCCGGCTTCCTCCAGCGCACGGAATGCCTCGCGCACCGGACCACGGGAGACGCCAAGGCTGCCGGCGACTTCGATCTCGTTGAGCTTGGTGCCGGGCGTGAGCGTGCCCGCCATGATCTGGCGCTCGATCTCGTGCTGGACGAGTGTCGTGAGCGACTGACTCTGCAACAACTCGATCGCGCTCGGCGAGGTGGGCTTCGGGGTCATTCCGGTCTTCCTTATCTCTGGACGCTGGCGCTATCGCGTCACGCCCGTCACATCGGGGGGCAAACCGCCATCGCGGCATCGCGTGGCAATTTGTGGCATCACGTGATTTTTTTTGTTGTTGACATTCAAGCACAGCAATTTGTAGATTGTCAACAAAACACATCCGACATTGCAGACAGATTTTGCAACACCGTCGGGGTGAGTCGGTTGCGGCAACGACAAAACCCTATCTGAATCAATGATTTCCATACTATTGGAGGTATTTGACGAACAGATGACAACATCGCGGGGTTTCAAGAAAACGACATAATTTGCCAATAATATGCAACAAATCGCCTCAGTTAAGGCGTTGACCGTACTCACAACGCGACCGTGATCGCGACCCACAGGAGCCATCCATGAACTCATCCTTGCGCCGTGCCATGCGTGCCGCCGCCGTCCTGGCCACAGGACTCTTCTGCGTCGCGCAGGCCGCTCCCGCGCTCGCCAAGACCACGCTGACCGTCTATACCGCGTGGGAAGTCGAAGTCATGCGTCCGTATGCCGAGGCGTTCCAGAAGGCCAATCCGGACATCGAGATCAAGTACGTGCGCGACTCCACGGGCGTTGTCACGGCGAAAGTGCTCGCAGAAAAGGCCAATCCGCAGGCGGACGTCATCGCCGGGCTGGCGGCCTCGAGTCTCGAACTGATCAAGCAGGAAGGGTTGCTCACGCCGTACACGCCCAAGGGCTTCGACCAGCTCACGCGCGCGTACAGCGACAAGGCCAACCCGCCGTCGTGGGTCGGGCTGGACGTATGGGGCGCCACGGTCTGCTTCAACACCGTCGAAGCGGCCAAGCGCAATTTGCCGAAACCCACCTCCTGGGAAGATCTGGCAAAGCCCGTCTACAAAGGAATGATCGTGATGCCCAACCCGGCCACCTCCGGCACGGGCTTCCTCGACGTGACGGCGTGGCTGCAAATGTTCGGCAAGGACGGCGGCTGGAAGTACATGGATGCGCTCGACAAGAACATCGTCAAGTACACGCATTCGGGCTCCAAGCCGTGTCGTGACGCAGGCGCGGGCGAGTATCCCATCGGCATCTCGTTCGAATTCAATGCCCATCGCACGAAAGACGCCGGCGCGCCGATCGACCTCGTATTTCCGAAGGAAGGTCTCGGATACGACATCGAAGCCGCAGGCATCGTGAAGACGACCAAGAAGCTCGACGCCGCCAAGCGCTACATGGACTGGCTCGCCAGCAAGGAAGCGAACCAGATGTACGCCAAGGACTGGGCCATCGTGGCGTATCCGGGCGTGGCGAAGAAATTCGACACGATTCCGGCGAACTACCCCGATCTGCTCGTGAAGAACGACTTCACCGAGATCGCGAAGAGCCGGGAATCGGTGCTGGCCGAGTGGCAAAAGCGCTACGGCGCGAAGTCCGAGAAGAAGTGACAGGAAGTGAGCTCCGGCGGACATCCGAAGGGTGTCCGCTCGACTACGCTATGCCACGTCATGCCATGCCACGCCCAGGCAACAACGAGCGGGAGGTCCTCCGAATGAGCGACGATCAGCATCAAAGCACTTACCTGAAACTTGCCGGCATCCACAAGCGGTTCGACAACACCGTGGTGCTGCAAGACATTCACCTCGCCGTGCGACGCGGTGAAATGCTCTGCTTCCTCGGCCCGTCGGGCTGCGGCAAAACCACGCTGTTGCGCATCATCGCCGGGCTGGAGGCACAGACTCAGGGGACGTTGTCACAAAACGGAAGAGACATTTCCCGGCTTCCGCCGATGCAGCGCGACTACGGCATCGTCTTTCAGTCGTACGCGCTGTTTCCGAATCTGAGCGTCGCGCAGAACGTCGCCTACGGACTCACGAACCGCCGCGTGCCTCGCGCCGAACGCGACGCGCGCGTGGCCGAACTGCTGGCGATGGTCGGGCTGCCCGACGCCGGGAGCAAATTCCCCGGCCAGCTCTCCGGCGGGCAGCAGCAGCGCATTGCGATTGCCCGGGCGCTGGCGACGTCGCCCGGACTGCTGTTGCTCGACGAACCGCTCTCGGCACTCGACGCCCGCGTGCGCGTGCGTTTGCGCAGCGAGATCCGCGCGTTGCAGCAGCGGTTGGGCATCACCACGATTCTCGTCACGCACGATCAGGAAGAGGCGCTGTCCATGGCCGATCGCATCGTGGTCATGAATCAGGGCGTGATCGAGCAGATCGGCACCCCCGGCGAGATCTATCAGCATCCGGCCACGCCATTCGTGGCGGACTTCGTGGGCAAGACGAATATCCTGCCCGCGCGTCTGGGCGACGCCGGACGTGTGCGCGTCGGACAGTACGAACTGACCTGCGGCACGCTCAACGGCTGTCGCACCGGCGAGGACATTCGGGTCTTCTTCCGGCCTGAAGACGTCCGCGTGCGTGATCTGGACGACCTCGACGACGAGGCGAACGTATTCGACGGCGCCGTGGAGAAGATCGAATTCCTCGGCGCATTCTCGCGCGTGACGCTGCGCATGCACGCCTGCGATCACCCGCTGTATGCCGACCTCTCGCCTGCGGACATGCAGGCCCTGCAACCGGCCACCGGCGGCGCGCTGCGCTTTGCCGTGCCGAGCGCCGCCGTGCGCGTGTTCCGTCAGGGGTAGCCACGATGAGTTCCGTATCCACGACACTCGACAGTGCGCAGCGCGCGCAACCGCAAGCCGGTCAGCCGCCGACGACGGCGGCCGATCGCCCGCCGCCCTGCGCCGTGCGCCCGGTGCGGCTGGCTTCGCACTGGACCGATCGTCTCGCACAGGGCCTGCTGCTCATCGCCGCGGCCGCCGGTGTGTTGTTTCTGCTCGCCCCGATGGCGGCGATTCTCGTCAAGAGCGTGCAGGACAACGAAGGCCACTTTGTCGGTCTGCGCCATTTCCGCGAGTACTTCCACTCGCCTGCCCTGTTGGGCTCGATCTGGAACAGCGTGTGGATTTCGATGGTGACGACGTGCATTACGGTGCCGCTCGCCTTCCTCTTCGCGTATGCGCTCACGCGTAGCTGCATCCGCCACAAGACACTGCTGCGCAACATCGCGTTGATTCCGATTCTCGGCCCCACGCTGCTGCCCGCCATCTCGTTCATCTTCTGGTTCGGCAATCAGGGACTGCTTCGGCCCTTCATGGGCGACGTGGACATCTACGGGCCGCTCGGCATCGTGATGTCGCTCGTGAACGCCACGTTTCCGCACGCGCTGATGATCCTGATCACGGCGCTCTCGCTCACCGACGCGCGGCTCTACGAGGCCGCGGACGCGCTTGGCACGCCCGCATGGCGACGTTTCTTCACCATCACGCTGCCTGGGGCGAAGTACGGTGTCATCAGCGCGGCGATGATCGTCTTCACCTATGCGATTTCGGATTTCGGCATCCCGAAGGTCATCGGCGGCGACTTCAACGTGCTCGCCACCGATATCTACAAGCTCGTCATCGGTCAGCAGGACTTTTCGAAGGGGGCCGTCGTCGGGCTCGTGTTGCTGGTGCCGGTAGGGATTACGTATCTCGTCGATTCGGTCGTGCAACGCAAGCAGCAGGCGTTGCTTTCTGCGCGGGCCGTGCCTTACGCACCGAAGCCGTCGCGCGGCTTCGACTGGCTGATGGCGACGATGTGCTGGGCGATGGCCGCGATCATGCTCGCGATTCTCGGCATGGCGGTGTACGCGTCGTTCGTGAAATTCTGGCCTTACAACTTCAGTCTCTCGCTGGGGCATTACCGTTTCGGTCTCATCGAAAGCGGCGCGGTGGACTCGTATCTCAATAGCGTGGAGATGGCGTTCTGGTGCGCGATCTGGGGGACGGCGGCAATCTTCGTCATCGCCTACCTGCTGGAAAAGACGCGCGGCATGGCATGGCTGCGCGGCTTCATTCGCATGATGGCCGTGTTGCCGATGGGCGTGCCGGGGCTGGTGCTCGGTCTCGGCTACATCTTCTTTTTCGTCTCCGAGGCCAACCCGCTGCACAGCCTGTACGGCACGCTCGCCATTCTCGTGATCGTCAACGTCGTGCACTACTACTCGTCGAGTCACCTCACGGCGGTCACCGCGCTCAAGCAGATCGATCCGGAATTCGAATATGTGTCCGCCTCGCTCAAGGTGCCGTTCTATCGGACCTTCTGGCGTGTCTCCGCGCCCATCTGCCTGCCGTCGATCATCGACATCAGCCGGTACCTGTTCGTCAACGCCATGACGACCGTCTCCGCTGTCGTGTTTCTTTATTCGGCCGATACGTCGCTCGCGTCCGTCGCCATCGTCAACATGGACGAAACCGGCTCGATCGGACCGGCCGCGGCAATGGCCACGCTCGTGGTGCTCACGTCGATGCTCGTATGCCTGCTTTATCACGCGGTGCAGATCGTCGTAGAACGCTACACGCAGGCGTGGCGACGCCCATCGGGTATGACAACGCGTCATGGGCGCTGACATCACTGACATCACTGACATCACTGACATCACTGACATCAGATTCGCCGCAATGGATCACATTCGTTCATCCCGTTGCTCAATCGTTTCACCCCCCGCTTGATAGGAGGCGGTCATGATTCTCGGTCAGGAACCGATTCTGCTTACCCCCGGCCCGCTCACCACGTCGCCGGCCACCCGACAGGCCATGTTGCGTGACTGGGGATCCTGGGACGCCCAGTTCAACGCGATCACGGCGTCGCTGTGTCGCGATCTCGTGGAGATCGTGCATGGCGGCAACGACTATGTCTGCGTGCCGCTGCAAGGCTCGGGCACGTTCTCGGTCGAAGCCGCCATCGGCACGCTGACACCGCGCAGCGCCCGCATTCTCGTGCCGGACAACGGCGCCTACTGCCAACGCATTCTGAAGATTTGCCGCTATCTGGGACGCGACGCCGTTGCGCTGCCCATCCCCGAAGATCAGGCCGCCAGTGCCGCCGCGATCGACGATGCGCTCACACGCGACCCGTCGATTACCCATGTGGCGCAGGTGCATCTGGAGACCGGCGCCGGCGTGCTCAATCCGCTCGCAGAGATCGCACGTGTGTGCCAGAAGCACGGCAAGGGGCTCATCGTCGACGCGATGAGCTCGTTCGGCGCCGTGGAGATCGACGTTCGCTCGATGCCGTTCGACGCACTCATCGCGGCGAGCGGTAAGTGCCTGGAAGGGGTGCCGGGCATGGGGTTCGTCATCGCGAAACGATCCGTGCTCGAAGCGAGCAGCGGTAACAGCCACTCGCTGGCGATGGACCTTCACGATCAGTATGTGTACATGCAAAAGACCACGCAGTGGCGCTTCACCCCGCCGACACACGTGGTGGCAGCGCTGCGTGCCGCCGTCGACCAGTTTCTGGCCGAAGGCGGCCAGCCGGTGCGCGGCGAGCGCTACCGTAAAAACTGCCAAACGCTGGTCGACGGCATGGCCTCGCTGGGCTTTCGCGCATTTCTCGCGCCGGAGGTGCAGGCACCCGTCATCGTGACGTTCCACGCCCCGGCGGACAGCAAGTACGACTTCAAGGCGTTCTACGCCGCCGTGCGCGAGCGCGGTTACATCCTCTATCCGGGCAAGCTCACGCAAATCGAGACATTCCGTGTGGGCTGCATCGGCGCCATCGACGACAACGAGATGCGCAATGTCGTCACCGCGATTTCGCAGTCGCTGGCGTCGCTGGGCATTCGTCAGGATGCGCCGCTCACGCGCGCGGCTTAGTCGGTGCGTTGACGTTGCATCGGGAATCGCGTCGTTGGCGAGTTGTCGCGGCGCGGTTTTCGATGCCGGCTACGGCCACCTCCGGTAAGCTTTCGGGTACTGCGCCATCGCGCGCTGTCCCTCCGGAGGTTGTCCCCCATGCCGTCGTCGAAAGCCACCGCTACAACACGGGCAAAAGCCCACGCCGCTGCGAACGACAAGTCGGCCACGCCTGCGCTCACCGATGCGCCCGCGGGCAAACGCAGTCGCGCACCCTTCGACATCCGCTTCAAACGGGCATACGACGCCCCCGATCCTGCCGACGGCCAACGGATCCTCGCCGACCGCCTGTGGCCACGCGGCCTTGCCAAAGTCAAAACGCATATCGACTTCTGGGCGAAAGACGCGACGCCGAGCACCACGCTGAGGAAGTGGTTTCACGAGCACCCCGAGCAGTTCGACGCGTTTCGCCAACGCTTTCTCGCCGAACTTGCTTCGCTCGACGCGGACCAAAACGCGACGTTGCAAGCACTGCGCACGCGCGTGAGCGAAGGCACGGTGACCTTGCTCACCGCCGCGCATCGGCTCGAAGACGACGAGGCGCACACGCACCTGCATGTGCTGCGCGACTTCCTGGCATCGCGCCGGTAGTGGCGCGAGGGTGTCTCGCGTATTGAGACATGAGACAGTATTCCGCCTCTCAAAACGACGGTTGTCGAAGCGATACCGTCGCGCAAGTGCATGAATGCTGGCTTTGCAAACGACCGAGACAGGACGTCTCGAAGTTTGCTATAACGCATGAGCGACTGCCGAGCCCACGCTTGCCCACTGTATTGCCGACTTTCGTTGCCCGCACGGCAACGTCCCGACCTCATGCTGGTTCCACTGATCGTTGCCTGCGCGCTGTTCATGGAGAACATGGATTCCACCGTGTTGTCCACCTCGTTGCCGCTGATCGCACAGGATCTCGGCGAGAGTCCGATCACGCTCAAGCTTGCCCTCACGACCTATCTCATCAGCCTCGCGGTTTTCATACCCGTGAGCGGATGGATTGCCGACCGCTTCGGCACGCGCAACGTCTTTCGCACCGCCATCGGCGTATTCGTCCTGGGCTCCATCTGCTGCGGCATTTCGACGACCCTACCCGAGCTGGTGATTGCGCGCTTCGTGCAAGGTGTCGGCGGCGCCATGATGGTCCCGGTCGGGCGGCTCGCCCTGCTCAAGTCCGTGGAGAAGCGCGACATGGTGCGCGCGCTCAACTACCTCACCATTCCCGCGCTGGTGGGCCCCGTGCTCGGCCCGCCGCTCGGTGGCTTCATCACCACTTACTGGCACTGGCGCTGGATCTTCTTCATCAACATTCCCATCGGGGTGCTCGGCTTCGTGCTCGCGACGAAGTTCATTCCCGATCTCTATGAAGATAACGTGCCGCCGCTCGACATCAAGGGTTTCCTGCTGTCGGGCTTCGGTCTGTCGATTCTGATGCTCGGGCTCTCGACCATCGGCCGTCACCTGATTCCGACGCCACTCGCACTCGCGCTGGTCGCCATCGGCGCGGGTCTGCTCGTGGCGTACCTACGCCACGCGAAGGGGCTCGCGCATCCGCTGCTGCGCCTCGATCTCTTTCGGATCGCCACGTTCCGCGCCGGGGTAGGCGGTGGCACGCTGTTTCGTATCGGAGTTGGGGCGACGCCGTTTCTTCTGCCGCTGATGCTGCAACTCGGCTTTGGCATGACACCGCTGGAGTCCGGTGCGCTGACGTTCATCTCGGCCGCAGGCGCCATGTTCATGAAAACGCTCTCGCTGCGCATTCTGAAGCGTTGGGGGTTTCGTCGCGTGTTGATGACGAACGCACTGATCGCTGCGGCGACGATCGGCGGTTATGGGCTGTTCACCGAGCAGACGTCACATCTGGTCATTCTCGGCACGCTGCTGTTCGGCGGCTGCTTCCGATCGCTGCAATTTACGAGCCTCAATGCGATCTCGTATGCGGACGTTCCCGCCCATCGCATGAGTCAGGCGACCAGTCTGGCGAGCGTCGCACAACAGGTGTCGCTCACGCTCGGCATCACGATCGGGGCGGCGGTGTTGCAGGCATCGTCCTGGTTGCACGGACGCGATCACGTCACGGCGGTGGACTTCCCGTGGGCGTTCCTCGTGGTGGGGCTGATCGCCGTGAGTTCGACGATCTCGATTGCACGTCTGTCGCGCGATGCGGGCAGCGAGTTGGCGCAGCGCACGTGAACCGCCGAACGCCACACGCGCCCGCAACCGTCATCAGCGGAAGATCACCGTCTTGTGGCCGTTGAGCAGAATCCGGTGTTCCGCATGGAAGCGCACGGCGCGTGCGAGCGCCACGCATTCCACGTCGCGACCGATGGCGGTGAGCTGTTCCGGGTCCATCGTATGGTCAACGCGCTCGACCTCCTGCTCGATGATCGGGCCTTCGTCGAGATCGGACGTGACGTAATGCGCCGTCGCCCCGATCAGCTTCACACCGCGATCGAAGGCCTGGTAGTACGGCTTCGCGCCCTTGAAGCTCGGCAGGAACGAATGGTGGATGTTGATCGCACGGCCTTCGAGCTTCTTGCACAGATCGCTCGATAGCACCTGCATGTAACGGGCCAGAACCACGAGATCGATGTGGTTGTCCTGCACCAGTTCCAGCACCTTGGCTTCCTGCGCCGCCTTCGATTCCGGCGTCGCGTTCATGAGCGGCAGGTGATGGAACGGAATGTTGTAGCTGGCCGCCAGCTGATAGAAATCCTTGTGGTTTGAGACGATCACCGGAATTTCGATGTTGAGCTGGCCGGTCTTGTAGCGGAACAGCAGATCGTTCAGGCAGTGACCGATCTTCGAGACCATCAGCATGACGCGCGGCTTGATCGAGGCGTCGACCAGTTCCCACTGCATCTCGAACTGCTCGGCCAGCGGCGCGAATTCGCGCTGCAACGTCGCCAGATCGGTTTGCCCCGGCAACTGCTGGAAATGCACGCGCATGAAGAAGCCGCCGGTGAAGCGATCGTTGAACTGGGCCGAGTCGAGAATGTTGCCGCCGCGCTCGACCAGGAAACCGGCCACCGTGTGGACGATGCCGGGACGGTCCGGGCAGGACAACTTCAGAATGTAGCTATTTTCGATCGGTGCCATGATTGCTCCTGGGCAAGGCTTGCAATGTCGTTGCAGTGTTGAAATTCGTGAATTCGGTCGTCGTCCGGACATCGACGCGGCGCCGGCCCGGCGTGCGTGCCTGCGTGCATGCGCCGTTCCGCCGTGAATGGACGTCGCCTCGTCGGGCTTACTCGTCCGCCGGCTTGAACAGCGCCTCGATCCCCGCGCAGTCCTTCGCGCGAATCGCGCCTTCGCGCAGCAGAAAATCGAGGCTCGCGAGGCTCGCATCGACGGTCATTTTCTCGCGTGCGATCACGTCGCGTACGTTCCCGGCCGAGCATAGCCAATGGGCGCTCGCCTCGCCGTCCTGATTCTCGGGCACGAAACCGCGCGGCAGCGCGAGATCGTAGACGAAAATCTGCTCCGACTGCACGCCTTCGGGAATTTCCGCGAGGATGTGCAGCGTACGGCCCGGACGCGCTTCGTTCGCGAGATACGCCGGAATGCCCGCTTCTTCCCAGCACTCCTTGACGAGCGTATCGCCCACGCCGATGCCGTTACCGATGCCGCCCGCCGCCGCATTGTCGAGGCAGCCGGGATCGGTCGCCTTGAGCACGCTGCGCCGAGCAATCCATAGCTTCGGCGCTTCGCCGACGAATCGCGCGCTCACGTAGGCGTTCACATGGACGGCGAAGGTGCGCGTGCCGAAAAAACGGGAGGCGGCGCGTTCGATCCACGCGAGCGGCGTGTCGTAAAGCCGCTGGCGAATGGCGTAACGCTCGTTGCGCCAGCCCGTGATGCGTCCTTCCGCGGCCAATGTCGCAATGACGGGCTCCAGCGCCGTGGTGCGCGCTTCACACGTGTCGTGACGCGGATGAATGCGTACGGCGAGCGAACTGATCTCGAACACGTCGGGCCAGCGGCACAGCGACTCGACATCGCTACGGCGAATCCATCCATAACGCTGCGAGCCGATCACGAGCGGCAGATGCGCTCTGTCGTCGAAGCGGCGCGCCGCCGCAATACAAGCAAAAGACATACGTCGGAGACCGGACGCACGCCAGACGTTGGCGCGCGAAAACGAGGCAAAAGCGGCATTTTACAGAAGCGGCGGCAAGTTCGCCTGTGGTTACCCCTTCACGCGCTCCCCTTTCGGGTCGTACAACGCGCGCAGTTGCACGCGGGCGTCGAGCCACTCGCCCGCCAGATCGACCTGATAGCGACCCGATTCGACATAGTCGGCGTCCACCGGTCCGTCCGGATTCGTCAGGTACGCAAGGCCGATCGGTGCGCCGACCGTGTGACCGAACGCCGCCGAGGTGATAAATCCGACCGGCTGTCCGTCGCGCAGGACTGCCTCGCCGCCCCAGAGCATCCGGTCGCTTGCCCCGTCGAGCGCCACGCTCACCAGCCGGCGACGTGCGCCTTTCGATTTGGCGAGTTCGACGGCGGTGCGTCCCGTAAAGGCCATGCCGCTCGCGAGCTTGCACGCGAACGTCAGCCCGGCCTCGACCGGATTCGTGTCCGGCGTCAGTTCCCGCCCCCACGCGCGGTAGCCTTTTTCGATGCGTAACGAGTCGATCGCATAGTAGCCGGCGTCCTTCAGGCCGAAGGCGTCGCCTGCGGCATGCAACCGCTCGTAGACACCCACCGCAAACTCGACCGGCACGTACAGTTCCCAGCCGAGTTCGCCGACGTAGGTCAGACGCGTGGCTCGCACCGTTGCGTAGCCGAGGTCGATCTCACGGCTCGTGCCGAACGGGAAAGCCTCGTTGGAAAAGTCGGCCTTCGACACCTGCTGCAACAGCGCGCGGGAATTCGGCCCCATCAGCGCCAGTACCGCGTACTGTCCCGTCACATCCACCACGGTGCAGCGCGGATCGTCCGGCATCCCGGCGATGCGCCGCTCCAGATAGTCCATGTCGCGCGTGGTCTGCGCGGAGCCGGTCACCATCAGGTACTGGTCGGGCGCGAGGCGCGTGAGGGTGAAGTCCGATTCGTAGCCGCCGCGCTCGTTGAGCATTGCCGTGTAGACGGTGCGCCCCGGCGCAACGGCCACGTCGTTGCTGCACAACGTCTGCAAGACCCGCTCGGCGTCGCGGCCCTTGATGAGCAGCTTCGAGAACGAACTCATGTCGAAAAGCGCCACGGCTTCGCGACATGCGCGGTGCTCTGCCCCGCTCCACGCATGCCAGTTCTGCTGACCGAAGCTGTACTCGATCCTGGCTTCCTGCGGCGACGGAGCAAAGAAGTTGGGCCGCTCCCATCCCATCTTGCTGCCGAAACACGCCCCTTTCGCGAGCAACGTCGAGTACAGCGGTGAACGCCGGAACGGCCGTGCGGTGTCCAGCTCGCGATTCGGCCACGGCATGGCGTAGTGCAGGCCGAGCGTCTCCTTCACGCGATCGTGCAGCCATGTGTCGTTGCCGTTGAAGCCCGCAAAGCGCCGGATGTCCACAGGCCAGAGATCCATCGTCGGCTCGCCCGCAACGATCCACTCGGCCAGTGCCATGCCTGCGCCCCCCGCCGACGCGATGCCCATGGAATTGAAGCCCGCGCCGACATAGAAATTTCGCAGCTCGGGCGCCTCGCCGAGAATGAAGTTGTTGTCCGGCGTGAACGACTCCGGCCCGTTGTAGAACTGCCGGATCTGGGCGGTCTCGAGGGCAGGCACGCGAATCAGCGCGTTCTCCATGAGGATCTCGAACTGGTCCCAGTCGTCGGGCAGCAACTGAAATTCGAAATTCTCGGGAATGCCGTTCATGCCCCACGGTTTGGCGTTCGGCTCGAACCCGCCCATCACCAGACCGCCGACCTCTTCCTTGAAATAGATGTAGCCGTCCGGGTCGCGCATGACCGGCAAGTCGGTGTGCACGCCCGGCACACGCTCCGTCACGATGTAATAGTGCTCGGCCGAATGCAGCGGCACCGTCACGCCGCACATGCGGCCCACGGCCTTGGCCCACTGCCCCGCACAGTTGACGACGATCTCGGCATCGATGCGCCCGTGCTCGCCGTCCTTGTTGCGCCACGACACGCCGGTCGCCGTTGGAATGCCGTTCGGCGACGCCGTGTGAATCTGCGTGATGCGCGTGTTCTCCGCGATGCGCACGCCACGGCTGCGCGCTCCACGTGCCAGCGCTTGCGTCAGATCCGTCGGATTGGCCTTGCCGTCGCCCGGCAGCCACACCGCACCGACGAGATCGTCGGTGCGCATTACCGGCCACAGTTCACCCGCTTCACGCGGCGAGATCACGTCGCACTGCACGCCGTAGGCACGCGCGACCGCCGCTGTGCGCTTGAGCTGCGTCATGCGCTCCGCAGTGCGCGCGACCGAGAGCGAGCCGCATTGCTTCCATCCCGTGCCCAGGCCGGTCTCCGCCTCCAGTTCGCTGTAGAGCTTCGTGGAATACCGGATGAGCTTCGTCATGCTCTCCTGCGAACGCAACTGCCCGACGAGCCCCGCCGCATGCCAGGTCGTGCCGCAGGACAACTGACCTTGCTCCAGCAGGACGACATCGGACCAGCCGAGTTTGGCGAGGTGATAGGCAACGGAACATCCGACGATGCCACCGCCGACGATAACGACGCGGGCATGAGAGGGCAGGACTGAAGGCATGGACTGGCTCCGGAAGGCTCGCACCGGTCAACGCCGGGCAATGTCGTGGGCGATGAGGCGAGACTACGCAAATTTCGCCACAATTGCAATAATTTGCAACATTACAACACATATCGCCACACCGGTCGCGTCGGTTGTTGAATCAGTTGGTGCGGAGCCGTTCGCAGTACCGCCCGTCGGGTGGGGCCGCCATTTGTGCCGCAACTTGCGTTTCGCATGGTCATGCGTAAAAATATACGGCGTATAAATATTAGCGAATCACGCCATGACGACAGCCCACGTTTTCATTGCCACCAGCCTCGATGGCTATATCGCCCGACCCGATGGAGACATCGATTGGTTGCTGCAACGGGACGACCCCACGGAAGATCACGGCTACACGGCGTTCATCGCCGACAAGGACGCGATCGTGATGGGACGCGGCACCTACGAGAAGGTGCTGGCGATGGGACCGTGGACGTATCCGCTGCCCGTAACGGTCCTGTCCAAACGACTGGCGCACACGCCGGTGCCCGACACGCTCAAGGGCAAGGTGCGCTTTTCCGATCTGTCTCCTCGCGCCCTGCTGCAGGCGCTGGCGGCCGAAAATGTGAAGCGGGTTTATGTCGACGGCGGTCAGGTGATCCAGTCTTTCCTGCGCGACGGGCTGATCGCCGACCTCGTCGTGACGACGGTGCCGCTGCTCATCGGTGAGGGAAAACCGCTTTTCGGCGCGCTCACGAGGGACATCGACCTGCAACTGATCGGAAGCCGGCACTTTGCGTCCGGACTGGTGCAGTCCACCTACCGGGTCGTTGCATGAGCCGCCCTCGCGGCAGACCCGCGCAGGGAACGGGCGTCACGCGCGAGATGATTCTGCACGCGGCGCTCGCGCTGCTTGACGAACGGGGAGGACAGGGATTGAGCATGCGTGCGCTCGCCGGACGGCTCGGTGTCACGCCGATGAGTCTTTATCACCATGTCGAGGACCATGCCGGATTGCTGCGCGCTTTGTCGGATGAGGTTTATGCGAAGGTGCTCAAGGGCATCGAGGCCCATCGAACACGCCGCGAAGACATCCGCGAGATATTGATCCGCTATCACGACGCCGTGCGCCGCCATCCGCAACTCACCCTCGCCATCTTTGCGACACCCGCCGCGTTCGCCGGCGTCACGCGCGAGATCACGGACCGGCTCACCGCGCTGTTGCAAACCGTGACGCCGCAACCCGAGCTATGGCGAGACATCCTGATCGACCACGCGCACGGCAGCGGACTTCCCTCATGCGGCGACGGCACCCACCACCCGACGACATCGCCCGACGACACCGCCTATCGACGCGCGCTCGATTGTCTGCTCGATGGTCTGGCATGGTAGACGGTCAGGCTCGGCAGACGACGACGGGTCGCCCACCGCGTGCCTGCCGTCTACGCGGATGCTCTAGCGTCCCCTTGTGCCACCCTGTGCCCCCAGCAAAGCGACCAGTCGATCGCCCGCCACTTCGAGGGCGCCATCGTTGTCGATGACGGTGAGGGGAATGCCTTGCGGCGGCGTCCATTCGACATGATGGGTGACGCGCTTGTCCAACGCCGCCCCCGTTTCGCGTCCCCGATTGGCAAGACGCCTCGCGCGCACTTCCGGATCGACGCGAATCTCCACGAGATGCAGACGCTCCCCGTAGCGCTCGACCACCTGCGATAGAAACGCGCGCGAGCCGTTCACGACGACATTCGCGCCCGCCGCCATCCACGCATCGATCTCCACACCGATGCCATAACGGCAATCGTGACTGTGCCAGTCGAGCGCGAAACATCCGAGCGAATGCCGTAACGCGAACGCCTCGTGTGTCAGCGCAACGTGGTTCTCGCCGTCGCTCGGCGCTCGCGTGATGTAACGATGCGCGAACAACACCGGCACACCGCCGGGTGGCATACGATCGAGTTGCCGTCGGGCATAGGCGAGCAACGAGTCCTTGCCCGCGCCGGACGGTCCCATCACGTAATACAGACGTGCGTGATTCATGCGGCTTTTCCAAAAGCGAAACGCGCGAAGACATGAAAGGGCTCGTCAGGCGTCGGCTGGACGAAGATCGCGAGACTGTCGACGCGCATCGGACCGAGCGCCTGCGCCCGCGGCTGCCACCAGTCGATCATGACGCGTGCGTCTGCCCTGTCGACCCGATCGGACAACGTCACGTGAAAACGGAATTCGTCGAACACATAGGGGTAGCCCCATTGGGCGAGCCGCTCGCGTTGCCGGGATGTCAGCGACGCCGGCTGACGCTTCGCCATGTCGGCGTCGTCGAGCGGCGCTCGCAAAACGTCGAAAGCTTCGACACAATCCGCGGCAAGCGCGTTGATCGCCGCAGTGTTTGCTGCGTCGCTTGCGATGTTGCCCGCCGAGCCGGTCCGAGGGCGCAATGCGACGAAACCCGCCCGCTCGCCATTGTCCGCGCCAATCACGTCCGCCTGCACCGCGAGATCGAACGAGGTGTGACGCGCGGCCACCGCTTCCGCGATGTCCGTCAGGTCGCGCAATCGCCGCTGCGGCGCCAGTCGCATCGGCGCCTTGAGCGTCGCATGCAAACCATAGCGACGAGGGTCGGCCGTCAACGCGGACAACGAACGCGACAATCCCGGCACATTCGGCGCACTCAGCTCACGCCGGGCAAGCGCGTCACGCCCCAGCCAGCGACTGCCTTCGTTCCACCAGCACGAGCCGGCGGGCGGCGCATAGTAAATCGCGAAACGCGCAACGCGAAGATCGAGCGCATGTGGCATCGCTTCATTCGCCGCGCCGGTCATGGCGTGTCTCCCTGCACCACGAGTTGCATGCGATCCGCCGGGAAATAGGCGACGCCGTACTTGATCGGTTTGCCCGCCTCGTCCACATCGGTGCTCTCCACACTCAGCACCGGCTGCTGACGATTGATGCCGAGGTGGCGCGCAATGTCGCCATCGGGCAAACGCGCGCCGATACGACTCTCGCGGCGCGTGTAATCCGTCACACCGAAGACGGCGAGCGCCGCGCTGATGGTGTCGTGTCGTTCGAAAACTTCCGGGAAGTCGGGAAAGCGCGTCGCCGGAAACCAGTTCTCGCTGTAGGCCAGGGGCAGTTCGATGCCCTTCGGGTCGAGACTGCGACGCACCAGCTCCAGCCGGTACACGGACGCACCGGCACGCAAGCCCAGCGCCTGCGCGACGCTGCCTTCCGCTTTGACCTTGTGCGCTGAAACGATCTGCTGCGCCGTCTTCAGATGGTTCTGCGTCAGGTTCTCGGTAAAGCGTGTGCGGCGCCCGATCACATACCCGATGGCCGCCGCCTGCACGAACGTGCCGCGACCGTGTTCGACGTTCACGAGCCCCTGCTCGGCAAGCCCCAGAATGGCCCGACGCACGGTATGACGATTCACGCCGAATCGAAGGGCAAGCTCCGTCTCGCTCGGCAAACGATCGTCCGGCAATCCCTCGCCATAACGCCGCTCACCGATTTCGGTGGCGAGAATCTGCGCGATCTGCCGCCACACGGCCACGCCGCTGCCTCGTTCGAGTTGTGCTGTCATCAAATTGACACCCCGCAAAGTTGTAATGAGATCGCGAGCCATACCTCTCTGCAAGCACTGCGATCATACACACGTCTATACGACTAGACAATTATGCCAATCAAAACTTCCGACGCCACGTGCGACGAGGGCAGCACCGCCCGGCAGGCGCAGGTCGACCGCGCAAAGTGGCTGGCGTTGCTTGCCCGCGCAACGCGCGACGAACTTGACAACGCCATCGCCTGTTGCCCCACCGCCCCCGAGTTCATCTGGTTGCGTGCGCCGCAGACCGGTCTGGTAATGGTGCAGGGCCGCGTGGGCGGCAGCGGGGATCGTTTCAATCTTGGCGAGACGACCGTCACGCGCTGCACGCTGCGCCAGCAGGACGGCGTGGTTGGCACGGGTTACGTGCTGGGACGCGATGCCGAGCGCGCGGTACGCGTCGCACGTCTGGACGCGCTCATGCAGATGCCGCAACACCGCGCCGTGCTCGCCGCCGGCGCGCTCACCGCCATTTCACAGCGTCTGGCGGCCACCGCAGCGCAAAACGACGCCGACACGGCCGCGAGCCGCGTCGAGTTCTTCACCATGGTCAGGGAGGCTTGAATGTTGAGCGCACCGATGCCCGACTGGTCGACACTGCAACCCGGCTTCGACGACGCCGTCCATGACTCGCAAGGCGTGTTCCGCGCTGTGCTCGACGCCCTCGCGCGTCCCGGCCGCCTGCGAAGCGTTGGCCCGCGACTCGCCCCGAGCGACGAAGCCAGCATTGCCGCGCGTGCCACCCTGCTCGCGCTGGCCGACGCGACCACATCCGTATGGCTGCAAGTCCCGCTCGCAGAGGTGTCGAGCGCACTTCGCTTTCACACGGGCGCGCCGCTGCTCAGCGGCGAGAGCGCGCTGGCGAACGCGCAATTCGCCCTGCTCACCGATCCCGCCCGCTGCCCCGCGCTGACGCGCTTCGCCTTCGGCACGGCCGAATCGCCGGAGCACAGCGCCACGCTGATCGTCGATGTGCCCACGCTCGCCGAAGGCCACGCAATCGACGCGGGACTTCGTCTTCGACTGCGGGGCCCGGGCGTCAAAACGCATGCGGACGTCACCGTCGGCGGTCTGGATGCCGACTTCTGGCATGCACGCGCCGCACTGGCGCCGCGCTTTCCCGCCGGTCTCGACCTGCTGATCACCTCGGGCGATATCGTGCTGGGCGTGCCGCGCACTACGTACGTGGAGGTTTGCTGATGTACGTCGCAGTCAAAGGTGGCGAGCGCGCCATCGAACAATCCTGGGATCTGCTCGCCAAGGCACGACGTGGCAATCCCGATGTCCCCGCGCTGAGCGTGACGCAGATTCGCGAACAGATGCGTCTGGCCGTCGCCCGCGTAATGAGCGAAGGCGCGCTGTATGACGAAACGCTCGCGGCGCTGGCGATCAAGCAGGCGGCGGGCGATCTCGTCGAAGCCATCTTCCTGCTGCGCGCGTATCGCACGACCCTGCCGCGGCTGGGCACCACCAGGCCCATCGATACGGCGTCGATGCGTTTGTCGCGCCGCATCTCCGCCACGTTTAAGGACGTGCCCGGCGGGCAGGTGCTGGGCGCGACATACGACTACACGCAGCGCCTGCTCGACTTTGCCTTGCTGGCCGAAGGTGAGACGTGCGGCGCAACGCTTCCGGGCGAGATCCCGAACGCCAGCGTCGCGAAGGCCACCCGCGCGCCACGCACGGACGGCAGTTCGCCCATGCCCGCAGCGATGCCTGAGATGCCGCATATCGCCAACGCTGCCCCCAACGCTGCCCTCAACGTTATCCCCGACGCTATCCCCGGCGTGCCGCCCATTGCCGTCACCACGCGCGTGACCGACATCATGAAGCGCGACGGGCTTCTCGAAGCGCTTCATGGCGACGGCCGCACCGACACGCTCATCGATGACGGCACTGACGGCAGCGATCCAGAGCCGCATGACCTCGTGCATTCGCCGCTCTTCACGCCGGCGTCGCGCACTGCGCGCCTGCAAAACCTCGCCCGCGGGGATGAAGGCTTTCTGCTGGCGCTGGGTTACTCCACGCAGCGCGGCTATGGCAACGATCACCCGTTCGCCGGCGAAATCCGTCTCGGTCAGGTGTCGATCGAAATCGAACCGGAGGAACTCGGCTTCGCCATCGACATCGGCGAGATCGCCGTGACGGAGTGCCAGATGGTTACGCAATTCGGCGGCAACCGGGAGACACCGCCGCAGTTCACGCAAGGCTACGGCCTGACGTTCGGCCACAACGAACGCAAGGCCATGGCCATGTCGCTGGTGGACCGCGCACTGCGCACGAACGAGTTGGGCGACGAAGCGAACTCGCCTGCGCAGCAACAGGAATTCGTGCTGTATCACAGCGATAACGTCGAGGCCTCGGGCTTCGTGCAGCACCTGAAGTTGCCTCATTACGTCGACTTTCAGGCCGAACTGGAACTGGTGCGCCGCCTGCGCGCCGAGCACGCCGCGAAGTACGGCACACCCGCCGAAGCCGGCGCCACCTCGCCCATGGTTCAGAACACTCAGGAGGCCGCATGAGCGACGCCGCCGTCTCGCAAAGCACGACGCCACCGTCCGCGCCGGCAAGCGCCACGGCGCACGGCTACAACTTTGCCTTCCTCGACGAACACACCAAGCGCATGATCCGGCGCAGTCTGCTCAAGGCCGTGGCGATTCCCGGCTATCAGGTGCCGTTCGGCAGTCGCGAGATGCCGCTGCCGTATGGCTGGGGCACGGGCGGCATTCAGGTCAGCGCTGCGGTGATCGGGGCCGACGACACGCTCAAGGTCATCGATCAGGGCGCAGACGACACGACCAACGCGGTGAACATTCGCCGCTTCTTCGCGCGCACGGCCGGTGTCGCCACCACGATGAAGACGTCGCAGGCCACCGTCATCCAGACCCGTCACCGCATTCCGGAAACCTCGCTGACCGAAGGGCAGATCCTCGTCTATCAGGTGCCCATGCCCGAGCCGATGTTTCGCCTCGAACCGCGCATCCACGAGTCGCGAAAACTCCATGCCCTGGGTGAGTACGGTCTCATGCGCGTGCGTCTGTATGAAGACATCGTGCGGCACGGCGCGATCGCCACGACCTACGACTACCCGGTGATCGTGAACGGACGCTATCTGATGTCGCCGTCGCCGATTCCGAAGTTCGACAACCCCAAGATGCACATGAACCCCGCACTGCAACTCTTCGGCGCGGGACGGGAGCGACGTCTTTACGCGATCCCGCCCTACACGTCGGTCGAGAGCCTCGACTTCGACGATCACCCGTTCGCCATTCAGAAATGGGACGCGCATTGCGCCATTTGCCTCGCGACCGACAGTTTCCTCGACGAGGTCATCACGGACGACGAAGGCACGCGCATGTACGTCTGCTCCGACAGCGATTACTGCGGCGAGCGGTCCTCGGCAACCATGGCCGACGTGGCGCGCACGCCGCAATCGGATCAATCGTCGCCGCGAGCACCGAAGGAGCGCGTATGAACACGATGACGAACAGGGCCACGAACGCAGCACTTCGCGCCAATGCTGAGCCGGACGAGCCGAACGTACCGGACGAACCGGACGAACCGGACGAACCGCTGCTGCGCGTGGCGGGCCTCTCGAAGTCCTACGGCGATCGCATCGGCTGCGCCGATGTCACGTTCGATCTCTGGCCGGGCGAAGTGATCTGCGTCGTCGGCGAATCCGGCTCGGGAAAGTCAACGCTGCTGGGTGCGCTGGCGCTGCGTCACGAGATCGATGCCGGTTCGCTCCACTATCGCGGCGCCGATGGCGCGCTGCTCGACCTGCGCGCGCTGGACGAAGCGCACAAGCGTCGTTTGCTGCGCACCGAGTGGGGGTTCGTCGAACAGAATCCGCGCGACGGCCTGCGCATGAACGTGTCGGCGGGCGGCAACATCGGCGACCGGCTGATGGCCGTGGGTGCGCGTCACTTCGGCGAGATCCGGAACAAGGCGCGTCACTGGATGGCGCAGGTCGAACTCGATCCGGGCCGGGTGGACGAGATGCCGGGCGCATTCTCCGGCGGTATGCAGCAGCGTCTGCAAATCGCACGCAATCTGGTGACCGAGCCGCGTCTGGTCTTCATGGACGAGCCGACGGCCGGTCTCGACGTGTCTGTGCAGGCCCGGCTGCTCGACCTGCTGCGCTCGCTGGTCGAGCGCCTTCATCTTGCCGCCATCATCGTCACGCACGATATCGGTGTGGCGCGTCTGATCGCGCACCGTCTGATCGTGATGCAGGCCGGGCGCGTGGTCGAAGCCGGCCTCACAGATCAGGTCCTCGACGATCCCCAACATCCGTATACGCAATTGCTCGTTTCTTCGGTGCTGCCCGTATGAACTCCGGAACTCATCTCACTGCGTTCGACCCGGCCTTCGGCGGTGCGGCGCTCACGCTCTGCACCCGGGAAGACGGCGTCATGCTGCGCGCGCAGGGACTGCACAAGACCTTCCGTCTGCACGCGCAGGACGGTGCGGCCATTCCGGCGCTCGAAGGTGTCGATCTGACCGTGCGTCGCGGCGAATGCGTGGCGCTCGTGGGCCCGTCCGGGTCGGGCAAGAGCACGTTGCTGCGCTGCCTGTATGGCAACTACCTGGCGGGCGAAGGACGCATCGAGATTCGTCACGATGCCGGTCATGGCGAACGCTGGGTTGACCTCACACGGGCAACAGCGCGTGAGGTGCTGTCGGTGCGTCGCACGACGCTCGGTTATGTGAGCCAGTTCCTGCGCGTCATTCCGCGCGTGCGCACGCTGGACATCGTGGCCGAGCCGCTGCGTCGACTGGGGGTCGGCGAGACGCACGCCACCGCGCGTGCGCGCGATCTGCTCGCGCGACTGAACATTCCCGAACGCCTCTGGGCGCTTGCGCCCGCGACGTTCTCGGGCGGCGAGCAACAGCGGATCAACATCGCACGCGGGCTGATTGCCGCCGCGCCGGTGTTGCTGCTCGACGAGCCGACCGCATCGCTCGACGCGCAGAACCGCGCGGTGGTCTCGCAACTGATTTCCGAAGCGCGTGTCGCGGGAAGCGCCATCGTCGGCATCTTCCACGACGAGGCGACCCGCGACGAAGTGGCGACGCGCACGCTCGCCATGCGCCCCGTGCTTCGACCCGCTCATTGAACCGCCGGAGTTTGTCCATGCTTATCAAGAACGCTCGCATCGTCACCCCCGACACCACCTTCACCGGTGTGGTCGAAGTGCGCGAGGGTCTCATCCACGCCGTGGAGGAAGGCGCCACACAGGCCGCCGGGGCGCTCGACTGGGAAGGCGACTATCTGGTGCCCGGACTGGTCGAGTTGCATACCGACAATCTGGAAAAGCACCTCGCGCCGCGCCCCGGGGTCTACTGGAACACGCACGCCGCCTTTGCGATTCACGACGCGCAGGTCGCCGCCGCCGGCATCACGACCGTCTTCGACTCGCTGGTGATCGGCGAGCGCGATGCGTCCGGGCTGCGCAGCCGAAAACTTCAGGCCGAGTGCGGTCAGGCACTTCTCGACACGATTGCCGCCGGACTGTTGCGCGCAGACCACTTTCTGCATCTGCGCTGCGAGGTTGCCACGCAGGATGCCGCCGACACGTTCGCCGACATGTGCGATCACCCGCTGCTGCGTCTCGTGTCGGTCATGGATCACACGCCGGGCCAGCGCCAGTGGCACGACCCGGTGCTGCACCGTCAATATCATGAACGCAACGGCAAGGTGCCCGATGCGCAGTGGAACGCGATGCTGGCCGATCTCAAGGCGCAGCAGGAGAAATATGCAGTACCGCATCGGCGCAGCATCGTCGAGATGAGCCGCGAGCGCGGCTTGCCGCTGGCGAGTCACGACGACACGTCGCTCGAACACGTGGAAGAAGCGCAGCGCGACGGTGTGGCGCTGTCCGAATTTCCGACGACGCTCGTCGCTGCACGTGCCGCGCATCGGAAATCGATCGGCGTGATCATGGGCGCACCGAACGTGGTGCGTGGCGGCTCGCACTCCGGCAACGTGGCGGCGGCGGAACTGGCGCGTGAAGACGTGCTCGACATCCTGTCGTCGGACTATGTGCCCGCGAGCCTGCTGCAAGCGGCGTTTCAGTTGCACAACGATCACGCCGATTGCGGCTGGACGTTATCGAAGGCGATGCGTACGGTGTCGTGGAATCCGGCGCAGTCCGCCGGTCTGACGGATCGCGGTGGGATCAAGCCGGGGCTGCGTGCCGATTTGGTACGCGTGGCCGTGCGTCCCGGCATGCCGCCAATTCCGCGTGCAACGTATATGGCGGGTCAGCGGATCGCTTGAGCGCTTGAGCGCTTGAGTGGTGGCTGAGCGGCTGAGTACGACAGCGGCACAGCGCAGCATTTCGGTCTCACGTGCAACGCGAAAAGGGCGCCTAAGCGCCCTTTTCTCTTTTCCACACAGCGACAGCGGCCACGCCTGCATTCGGTTCGTCAGATCACCATTTTGCGCACGCGCGCAGAGAAGACGTCGATACACGTCACGACGATGACCATGATCACCATGACGGCGCACGTCTGCGCGTACTGGAAGCTGCGAATCACTTCGTAGAGCACCACGCCGATACCGCCCGCGCCGACCATGCCGACCACCGACGCGGAACGCACGTTCGACTCGAAGCGGTACAGCGTGTACGAGATCCACAGCGGCATGACCTGCGGCAGCACGCCGTACAGGATCTCGTCGATGGCGCGAGCGCCCGTGGCTCGCACGCCTTCGACCGGACGCGGATCGATCGCCTCGACGGCTTCGGCGAACAGCTTCGAAAGCGTACCCGTCGTATGCACCCACAGGGCCAGCACCCCCGCGAACGGACCAAGCCCCACCGCGACGATGAAGAGCATGGCGAATACCATTTCGTTGATCGCGCGGCAGGCGTCCATCACGCGACGCACCGGCTGATATACCCACGCCGGCACCATGTTCGACGCCGAGAGCAGCCCCATCGGAATCGAGCACAGCACCGCAAGCACCGTGCCCCATACGGCAATGTGAATCGTCACGATCATTTCGTGGACGTACACACGCCAGTCGCGAAAGTCCGGCGGGAAAAAGTCGTGCGCGAACTGGCTCATGTTGCCGGAATCGCGAATCAAGTCGAGCGGACGCATGTCGGCGCCGCTCCAGGACCACACCAGCACGAGAAAGAAAATCGCCCAACCGATCAGGGAAAGCCACGAGCGTTTGGGCGGCTCGCCCGGCAGGCGGCCGCTGGCAGTAATGGATGCGCTGGTGTTCATGTCGAGGACCACGAGTCATTCCGGTCAGACGCCACTGCGCCCGAACCGGCGAAATTTCGAACCACAAAGAAGTCGGCGCCCCATACCGGGTTCGCCGCCGTTTGAATCTGATGCCGGGCCGCATGCGAACACGGCTGCGCACGTGCCGCACCAACGACCGAAAGGCAGTGCGCTTCGACGCCCCGAGGCGCGTCGTCACGCCTCGAAGCGCCCGGGAATGGCTTACTTCGTTTTGTTCAGCTCTTTGTCGAGCGCAGCCAGCTTGCCGTCGAGGTCGGCCAGTTGCGTCTTCTTCTTGGCGGCGTCGACGTTGGCGTCCTGCTCAAGCTGCACTTTTTGCTTGAACAGTTCGAGCTGACGGATCGGGAGAAGCTGAGCATCGGACGACGCACGGAAGCCGCCGTAGTTGTAGATGTTCTTCAGCACTTCCTTCTCGTGGGCATCCTTGCCGTAAGCGAGGAAGAAGTCGCGAATCTTCTTCTTCGTGCCGTCCGGCAGGTCCTTGCGCCACAGCAGCGGGTCCGACGGGATCAGCGGCGACTTCCAGATCACGTGAACGAGCTTGGCCTTCTCCGGCTGCGTCGCTTCGAGCTTGTTCAGCTCTTCGGTGTTGTTGGTCGCAACGTCCACCTGATTGTTGATGACCGCCATCAGGTTGGCGCCGTGGTTCGAGCTGCGCGCCGTCTTGAAGTACGTGCGCGGGTCGATGTTGTTCTTCGCGAACACGTAGTAGCCCGGCACCAGCGTGCCCGACGTCGAAGTCGGATCGCCCAGCCCGAAGTTGATCTTCTTGCCGTTCTTGATCACGTCGTCGAGCGTCTTGTAGGGGCTCGATGCGTTCGAGATCAGCAGCGAGTAGTAGCCTTCGGTGCCATCGGCGTACATGATCTTCGCGAAGACTTCGCCCTGCGAGCGGTCCACGGCCTCCATGGCGCCCTTGTTGCCCATCCATGCCAGCTGGACCTTGTTGAAGCGCATGCCCTCGATCACGCCGGCGTAATCGGTGGCGAAGAATGGCGTCACCTTCAGACCCGTTTGCTTCTCCATGTCGTCGATCAGCGGCTGCCAGCGCTGGCGCAGCGCAGCGCTGGAGTCGGTCGAGATGATGCCGAAATTGATTTCCTGCGCGTGTACCGCCGCGACCGAGGCGATCATGGCCGCGCCGGCCAGCAGGGATTTCCACAGTTTCATGAGAGCAAGCTCCTGGTCAGTTAAGGCCTGTTTCAGGCTTAGGTGAGACGTAGGTGAATTACGTAAGGCTGAGCGACATCGACGTGAGGAACGGCGCCTCGGCCTGCGTGGGCCTGGCGTCTGCGGTCTCGCCTCCCGGTGCGTCGGTGTTTTCGTTGAGCAATTCGCTCGCCTGAACGCCGTACAGACGGCGAAGCAGGTCCGGTGTCAGCGCCGAGGACGGGCCGTCGTACACCACACGCCCCTGATGCAACGCCACCGTGCGCACGCAGTAGCGCATGGCGACATCCACCTGATGCAGCGAGACCACGACCGTGAGCTTGTGATCGCGATTCATGCGCGCGAGCATGTCCATCACCTTGCGCGCCGACTCCGGATCGAGCGAGGCGATCGGTTCGTCTGCGAGAATGATCCTGGCACCCTGCACGAGCGTGCGGGCCAACGCCGCACGTTGCTGCTGACCGCCCGAGAGCGTGCTGGCGCGCTGGAATGCGAGGTCGGCGATGCCGACTTCGGCGAGTGCCGCGAGCGCCGCCTGGCGCTCGGCGGAGGTGAAGCGAAACATCAGGCTGCGCCACAACGGCACTCGGGCGAGCAAGCCCGTCAGCACGTTGGTGATGACCGGCAGACGGCCCACGAGGTTGAACTGCTGGAAGACGAAGCCGATGTCGCGACGAATCTGTCGGACCTCTCGCACGATGCGACCGTCGCGCTGAATCGGACGACCGAGAATCTCGATGCTGCCCGGCTGCGAATCGGCCGCCACGAAGCCGGCGATGTGACGCATGAGGGTCGATTTGCCTGAACCCGACGCACCGATCAGGGCGACCATTTCGCCCGGCATGACCTTGAGCGCCACTTCGTCGAGGGCTCGCCGCCCATTGCCGAACGTCTTGGTCAGTCGCTCGATTCGAATCGCTTCGTCCACGGTTCACCTGTCAGTCAGTTCGCCGGTCGGTCCCGATGCATCGTCACTTGCGCCATTCCGTCACGGGACGGCGTCGCTCGCATCGCTCGACTAGCTGTTTTGTGGCAATTTGTGCCAAAAGTGAACGCAGTCTAAAAAGACTGGATGACAACACGGTGACAATCGATCAGCTTTTTCCGAAGCGACGAAAACCCCTGTCGGGTCAACGATTTGGCGATGGTATCGGCGCAGGCGGCGGCGTTGTGACGTGGGGGTGACGGTTGAATGAAGCGGGGGCGCGCGACGACGCTCGCGAGGGTCGAGCGCCACTTTGTCTACATCTTTTCGGCGTCCGGGCGAAAGCGCATCGGCACGCAAAGCGACGACAAAGGCCGTGGCGCAAGACGCGCGCAACGGCGTGGACGGCGTGTGCGTTTGTGAGGGCCGCCACCGCCGTGGCGACGTGTGGCGTGCTGTGGCGCCTCATGGCGAGGCGCCGAATACGGCATTGGATCGGGGATCGGCAGCGTCAGGCGATCAGCAGTTCCGGGCCGCGTGCGCGCAACTGCGCGAGCATGCTCTTGTGCGGCGCGGCGTCGCTGATGAGATAGCGCGCGGCCTCGAAGTGGCGGATGCGCACGGGCGTCACACGTCCGAACTTGGTATGGTCCGCCACCACGGCGGAAACGTTCGCACACAGCAGCATGCGCGCACGCAACTCGGCGGCGGCACGGTTGAAGTCGGTAATGCCACCGTCTTCGGTCACCCCGCCCACGCCGATGAAGGCGAAGTCCGCGTGATACTGCGCGATCTGGTTGATGGCGTCCCACCCCTGTACCGCGTCTTCGTTGTCCTGCAACTCGCCGCCGAGCAGCGTCACCCGGTTATCGTGATGACGGCCGAGCAAACGCGCGATCTGCCAGTCGTTCGTGTAGATGCGCAGGCGATGCTTGGAGAGCAGCGCCTGAGCCACCGCGCGCGTCGTCGTGCCGTAATCGATGATCACCGAGGCACCGTCCGGCACCAGTTCCGCAGCGCGCACGCCGATGGCGCGTTTGCCCACGGCATTGACGTTCTCGCGCAGCGTCCAGTCGGGTTCGCTGCGATCGGCCGCCAGCGCTCCCCCGTGCGTCATGAGCAGCAACCCGCGCGCGGCGAGTGTGTTGAGGTCGCGGCGCACGGTCTCGCGCGAGACACCCAGTTCCCGCACCAGGTCGCTGATCGCGAGCGCGCCGGTCTTGGCGAGTTGTTCGAGCACGTATTGTTGGCGTTGTTCGGCGAGCATGATCGGACAATATCAGTTGGACTACGAATTTTCTGGCGAAGCGCTCACCCCTGAAGCGCGACGCGCAACCCCAGGCCGATGAAGATCGCCCCGGCCACGCGGTCGAGCCAGCGCCCGGTGCCGGGCCGACGCTTGAGCCACGTGCCCAGCACGCCTGCGAACCAGCCGTACGCGCTGAACACGACGATGGTCTGCGCCATGAACACGAGGCCGAGCAGCAACATCTGCCAGCCCGGATGCGCCGCATTCGCGCTGACGAACTGCGGGAGAAACACGAGGAAAAACAGCGTGACCTTCGGGTTGAGCATGTTGGCGAACACGCTCTGACGGAACACGACGCCCAGCGGTTGCGGCGTGGCGTCGTTCGCGAGAGCGAGCGCCCCACGGGCGCGCAGGGCCTTGATGCCGATCCAGATGAGATACGCCGCGCCGGCCAGCTTGATCGTCTCGAACGCCCAGGGCGAAGAGCGCAACACGGCGGCGAGACCGACCGCGGCAATCGTCGTATGGAAGAGGCAGCCGAAAGTGAAGCCTGCCGCAGCAGCCAGCCCCGCGCGACGCCCCTGCGCGATGCCGCGCGCAATGACCTGCATGTTGTCGGGTCCCGGCGCGAGCGTGATCGCGACCGAAGTCAGCAGAAACAGCCAGAGATTGGGCATCGGGATATCCGGTTCGGAAAATCGCCGGTGGTCGTCAATCGACGATACCGGCGGGAATGCGTGCGGCGCGCAGCCAGGCTCAATGACCTTCGAAAGAGCAAAGCAGGAACAGATCCAGACCGGCATCGCGAATCAGACGCGAACCGCCAAGCTCCGGCAAGTCGACGATGGCCGCACCTTCGATGACGGTGGCCCCCAGTCGCTCCAGCAGTTTCTTGCCCGCGAGCATCGTGCCGCCCGTGGCGACCAGATCGTCGATGAGCAACACGCGATCGCCGGGCCCGCAGGCGTCGGCGTGAATCTCGACCGTGGCGCTGCCGTACTCCAGCTCGTACTCTTCCGCGACCGTCTGATACGGAAGCTTGCCCTTCTTGCGAATGGGGATGAATCCGATATTCAGTTCATACGCGAGGATCGAGCCGAGAATGAAGCCTCGGGCGTCGAGACCGGCAATGTAGTCGGGGCGCTGCGCCATGTAGCGATGCACAAACACATCGATGAGCACGCGCAACGTGCGCGGGTTCTTGAGCAACGGCGTGATGTCGCGAAACTGCACGCCGGGCGCGGGCCAGTCCGGGACAGTGCGGATCTGGCTCTTGATATAGGCGGCAGGGGACTCGTCGATCTGCACGGGGATCCTTCGTGGGGTACTGATAGGGAACACGCCACATTATGCCAAAAAGGCCCGGCCGGCCCCTGCGCGTCGGGCAAGTCCATTGGCGACGCCCCGATTTCCGCGCGCTGTCCGCCCGAGTGCTGCCCGCTTTCTGCCCGCTTTCTGCCCGCTTTCTGCCCGCTTTCCGCCCGCTTTCCGCCCGATTGCCGTCCCCGTCCCGCCCTACCGCCCTACTCGCGTCCCAGCAACCGCATCTCGGCCTCGACGAGCTTGTCGGGCAATCCGCGCAGCACGACGATGTCCTCGGCCATCAGACGGGTCTCCGCCACCGGCTCCACGCCCCGGATGCCATGCCGGCGGATCGCGGTCACGGTCACGCCCAGCTTGTCGAGTCGCAACTCGCCCAGCGTGCGGCCGACGGCATCGGCGTTGAGCGTGAGCGGCACCGATTGCAGACGCACCTGCTCGCGCTCGCCGCCTTCGTCCTCGTCGTCGATCCCGTGGAAGTAGCCGCGCAACAGGCTGTAGCGCTCGTTGCGGGCCTGCGCCACGCGACGCAACACGCGGCGCATCGGCACCCCCATGAGCACCAGGGCATGCGAGGCCAGCATCAGACTGCCCTCCACGATCTCCGGCACGACCTCGGTCGCCCCCGCGGCGATCAGGTCGTCGATATGCGTGTCGTCCACGGTGCGCACGACGACGGGCAATGTCGGCTCCAGCGCCTGCACCTGCGCCAGCACCTTGAGCGCCGCCGGCGTGCTGTCGTATGTCACCACGATCCCGGCGGCCCGGTGAATCCCGGCGGCCACCAGCGCCTCGCGCCGGGCCGCATCGCCGAACACTACGGTCTCTCCCGAGCTCGCCGCCTCCATCACCCGGTCGGGGTCGAGGTCGAGCGCCACGTAACCGATGCCTTCCTGTTCGAGCATGCGCGCCAGGTTCTGCCCGCATCGGCCGTATCCGCAAATGATGACGTGCCCCGAAGTCTTGATGCTCTGCGTGGCGATTTTCGTCATCTGCAAAGACTGCATCATCCATTCGTTGGCCACGAAGCGCAGCGCGATGCGATCGGCGTTGATGATCAGGAACGGCGCACACAGCATGGAGAGCAGCATGCCGGCGAGCACCGCCTGCGACAGCGACGGGTCGAGCAGGTTGCGGTCGATCACCAGATTGAGCAGCACGAAACCGAATTCGCCCGCCTGGGCCAGCCCCAGACCAGTGCGGATCGCCGTGCCCGGCGGACTGCCGAACAGGCGGGCCAGACCGGCAATGAGCGTGAATTTGACCACGAGTGGGCCGACGAAGAACAGCAGCACGAGCAGCGGCTGCTTGAGCACGATGCCCGGATTGAGCAGCATGCCCGTGGTGATGAAGAACAGGCCGAGGAGCACGTCGCGAAACGGCTTGATGTCGTCTTCCACCTGATGGCGATACGGTGTCTCGGCGATCAGCATGCCCGCGATGAACGCACCCAGCGCCATGGAAAGGCCCAGATGCTCGGTGACGTAGGCCAGCCCGAGCGTCAGCAGCAGCAGGTTGAGCATGAAGAGCTCTTGCGAGCGACGCGCGGCAACGATGTGGAACCAGCGTCCGACCAGCTTCTGCCCCAGCCACAACAGCAACGCGAGCGCACCCGTGATTTTCAGGGCGGCGAGCGAGAGCGCCAGCACCAGCGCCTTCGAGTTGCCGCCGAGTGCGGAAATCACGATCAGCAACGGCACGACCGCCAGATCCTGGAACAGCAGCACGCCCATGATGTTGCGTCCGTGTTCGGTCTCGAGTTCGAGCCGCTCGGCCAGCATCTTCGTGACGATGGCCGTCGAGGACATGGCCAGTGCGCCGCCCAGCGCGACCGAGGCCTGCCAGGAAAATGACCAGAACAGATTGACGAGCGCGCCCAGCCCGACGGCGACGAGCAACGTTCCCAATACCTGCGAAACGCCAAGTCCGAGCACGACTCGCCGCATGCTCTTGAGCTTCGGCAAGGAAAACTCGATCCCGATCGAGAACATCAGGAAGACGACGCCGAACTCCGCGAGGTACTGCACGCGTTGCGAATCGGACGCCAGACCAAGCGCGTGCGGGCCGATGACGATGCCCACACTGAGATAACCCAGCATCGGCGGCAGATGGAGCATGCGAAACAGCACCACCCCGATGCAGGCGGCGAATAACAGAACGAGAGTGAGTTCGAGCGGCGATGCCATCGGGTAAGGTCGGTTTCCTGAAACAGGGTCGGCGAGATGCGTTGTCTTGCAGGTGTCATGCAAGGGCCATGCCAGATTACGTCCGGGCGCAGGCCGGGGGACGGAAACCGGAACGCTTCAGGCGATGTCCCGAAAGGCGCGGGGCCAGGCGTGGCGCGGCTGTCCTTCGAGGCCACGTCCGTTTTGATATACTCCGCGCATGATAGCGAAAATCAATCCAGGCCGGGCACTAGAGGTCGCCCGGGAGGTGTTGCGCACTGAAGCCGACGCCATCGAACGCGTGTCAGCGCACCTCGACGACAGCTTCTTCGAAGCGGTCTCGCTGCTGCTCGCCTGCAAGGGCAGAGTGGTCGTCACCGGGATGGGCAAGTCGGGTCATATCGGCCGCAAACTCGCCGCCACGTTCGCCAGCACCGGCACCCCCGCCTTCTTCGTTCACCCGGCGGAAGCCAGCCATGGCGATTTGGGCATGATCACCGCCGACGACGTCGTCGTTGCCCTGTCCAACTCCGGCGAGACCGGCGAGTTGGTGAGCATTCTGCCGATGATCAAGCGCATTGGCGCGAAGCTCATCGCCATGACCGGCAACGCCGCCTCCAGCCTGGGCCGTCTGTCCGACGTGCACCTCGATGCGCACGTTGAAAAGGAAGCCTGCCCGCTGGGGCTCGCACCTACGGCCAGCACCACGGCGGCCCTCGCCCTCGGCGATGCGCTGGCCGTCACGCTGCTCGATGCGCGCGGTTTCGGCGCCGAAGACTTCGCCCGCTCGCATCCGGGCGGCGCGCTCGGTCGGCGTCTGCTGACCTTCGTGCGCGACGTGATGCGCACCGGCGACGCCATTCCCCGCGTGAGCTCAGACGCCAGCCTCTCCGATGCACTGATCGAGATGACCGCCAAGGGCCTCGGCATGACGGCCATCGTGGACGCCGACGATCGCGTCGTGGGCATCTTTACCGACGGCGATCTGCGCCGCCTGTTCAAGCGTACGCTCGATTTCACTTCGCTGAAACTGGCCGATGTCATGAAGGCCGGCCCGCGCACGATCGGCCCCGATCATCTGGCTGCCGAAGCCGCCGAACTGATGGAGCGCTTCGGCATCACGCAATTGCTCGTGACCGAAAACGACCGCCTCGTCGGTGCGCTCAATGTCCACGATCTGTTCGCCGCCAAGGTCGTGTGAGTCCCGCACCCATGAGTCATTCCAGCATTGCCCCCTTCGACGCAGCTGCCGCCAACGAGCGTGCTGCCCGCCTGCGTGTCATGGTGTTCGACGTCGACGGTGTACTCACCGATGGCGGCTTGCGTTACGGCCCGACGGGCGAAATCGTCAAGACCTTCGATTCGCTCGACGGCCATGGCCTGAAGTTGCTCGCCGAGGCGGGCATCGTGACGGCCATCATCACCGGACGCCAGTCGGACATCGTGGCCAAACGCGCTGCGGACCTGCGCGTCGCCCACGTGTACCAGGGGGTGCAGGACAAGCGCGCCGCATTTGAAGACCTGTGCGCCAAAGTGTCCGTCACGGCCGATGTGTGCGGTCATATCGGCGACGACTGGCCCGATTTGCCGGTACTCACGCGTGTCGGCTTCGCTGCCTGCCCGGCCAACGCGCACGCCGAAGTGAAGGCGCGCTGCCATTGGATCGCGCACCTGCGCGGCGGCGAAGGCGCCGTGCGCGAGATGTGCGACTTCATCCTGCGTGCGCAAGGGCGTTACGACGCCCTGCTCGCCGAAGCCCTTGCCTGACGCGACGAGGGAGCCGATCCACACATGGCCATTCAACGCGTCTCTCCGTCTTCGCTGATCGCCATCGCCGTCCTGGCGGGTCTGGCGGCAGGCACGTACTGGCTCGTGCAACGCACGCTGCCGTCGGACGCCGATCGCGCGCCGTACGTGAAGCAGCACATCCCCGATTACTACGCCGACGACATGGTGATCTCCATGCTGTCGCCGAACGGCACCACGCAGTACCGCGTCAATTCCGTTCACATGACGCATTTCGAAGACGACCAGACGACGGCCATGACGATGCCCGCCGTGCGCGCGTTCACACCGGACCAGCCGGAGGTGACCGCCACGAGCAAGCGCGGCACGCTCAACGCCGACATGTCCGTCGTCGATCTGTACGACGACGCGGTCGTGGTGCGCCAGCCGGGACCGCGAGATCCGGAAATGCGCGCCCTCTCGGAGCACTTTCAGGTGCTCGTGAACGAGGACATCGTGCGTACCGAGAAGCCCGTGCAGCTCTTTCGCGGCGCCTCCGTCATGTATGGCGACGGCATGATTTTCAATAACATCTCGCGCGCCGTACAATTGCTCGGCAATGTCCACGGCACGATCCAGCCGGCGGAGCTGGGCGGCCAACGTCCGCCGTCGGCGGGCCAGTCCGCCGCGCCGAAAGCGCCTGCCGCACCGACAGCACCGAACACGACGAACTCGCCGAGCGCGCCCGGCGCGCCATCTCCGACCAAACAGGGCTCCAAGACCCCATGACCGATCGCCTTCACCTGCGACCCGCATCCCTATCGCTGCGCGCCCTGCGCGCCCTGCGTGCCCTGGCCGCCGCCTTCGCCGTGCTCGGCGCGCTGGCCGCCCCGCTCGCCCACGCCGAACGCGCGGACCGCGACAAGCCGCTCAATATCGAGTCGGATCACATGAGCTACGACGACCTCAAGCAGGTCAACATCTTCACGGGCAACGTGACGATGACCAAGGGGACGATTCTCCTCAAGGCCGACCGCGTCGAAGTGACTCAGGACCCGGAGGGCTACCAGTACGCGACGGCGTATTACAAGCCGGGCGGCCCGCTCGCCTACATGCGCCAGAAGCGCGACGGCGTCGACGAATACATCGATGGCTGGGGCCAGACCATCTATTACAACGGCAAGACCGAAGTCGCCACGCTCACGACGCAGGCCACGCTCAAGCGCCTGGCCGGCGGCACGAAGGTGCTCGACGAGATTCACGGCAGCGTGATCACGTACGACACCTACAATGAGGTCTACACCGCCAACAGCGGGGCCGATCAGGTCAACCCCAACAATCCGAACGGGCGCGTGCGTGCAACGCTCGCCCCGCGCAACGCCACCGGCGCGCAGGCAACGCCGCCCGGTGCGAGCAAGCCGGCCGCCGCCCCCAAGGGGGATTTGCCGCCGTTGTCGCCTTCCAAGAACATCGGGAATCCGCGTGAGTAATTCTGCCAACAGCAACACCTCGACCCTGAACCCCGGCGCCATCCATTCGGGCAAGCCGAGTGCGCTGGTGGTTCGCTCGCTGAAGAAGCAGTACGGCGCTCGTACCGTCGTCAAGGATGTCTCGCTCGATGTGAAAAGCGGCGAGGTCGTCGGGCTGCTCGGGCCGAACGGCGCCGGCAAGACAACGTCGTTCTACATGATCGTGGGGCTGGTGCCCGCCGACGACGGCGAAATCCAGCTCGACGGCAACCTGATCAGCGAATTGCCGATTCACGAGCGCGCCCGCATGGGGGTCTCGTATCTGCCGCAGGAAGCGTCGGTGTTTCGCAAGCTCACGGTCGAGGACAACATTCGCGCCGTGCTCGAATTGCAGCTCGACGCGCAGGGCAAACCGCTCAAGCGCGAGGAAATCGAGCGCCGCATCGAATCGCTGCTCGACGAGCTTCAGGTGAGCCACCTGCGTGAAAACCCGGCGATGTCGCTCTCCGGGGGCGAACGGCGCCGGGTGGAAATCGCCCGCGCGCTCGCCACGCAACCGCGTTTTATTTTGCTCGACGAACCTTTCGCAGGCGTGGACCCGATCGCCGTGCTGGAAATCCAGCGGATCGTGCGCTTCCTGAAGGACCGTGGCATCGGTGTCCTGATTACCGACCACAACGTGCGCGAGACGCTCGGCATCTGCGATCACGCCTACATCATCAGCGAAGGCTCGGTGCTCGCCGCCGGCACGCCTGACCAGATCGTCGCCGACGAAAGCGTCCGGCGCGTATATCTGGGCGAAAATTTCCGGATGTAAAGCAAATTTTACGCATGTAAACCCTGCCACCGATAGGAGGCAGGGCCGGTTCCGTTGGCGTGACAAAGCCTCTACAATGAAGGCGAGACACGCTATGAAACCGACTCTTCAACTCCGCACCTCGCAGCACCTGACCCTCACGCCGCAGTTGCAGCAATCGATCCGGTTGCTGCAACTGTCTACGCTCGAACTCCAACAGGAAGTCGAACACGCCCTCACCCAGAACCCGATGCTCGAACGCGAGGACGATTGGCTCGCAGGCTCGGTTCGGGTCGGCACCGACGGGTCGCTGCGCAACGAACGGAGCACGTCGTCCAGCAGTTCGAACGATAGCGCCGAGTCGGCCAACGGCCGCGACGAGGCCCGCGAGCTCGACGGCGAAGCCCGCTTCGACGATAACGCCCAGGACAACGGCAGCGACTGGAGCCTGAACGATTTCGCCCGCTCGGGCAGTGCGTCGGACGATGACGACAACGCGCGCCCGCAGTTGCATGTCGATCACCCCAACCTGCGTGAACACCTGCTGGCGCAGTTACGCCTGACCAAAGCCGGCCCGCGCGATCGTGCGCTGGTGGAATTCCTGATCGAATCGCTCGACGAAGACGGCTACCTGGGCTCCCTGCTCGACGAGATTCAGGCGGAAATGCCTGAAGAACTGGCGCTGGAGACCGAAGAGATCAACGCGGCGCTCGCGCTGCTGCAAAGCTTCGACCCCGCAGGCGTGGGTGCGCGCAGCCCGGCCGAATGCCTTCGTCTGCAATTGCAGCGTCTGCCGGCCAGCAATGTACGCACGTTGTCGCTGCGTATCGTCACCGACCACCTGGAATTGCTCGCCGCGCGCGATTACACGCGTCTGCGCCGCCTGCTGGGGGTGAGCGAAGACGCCCTGCGCGCCGCACATCAGCTGATCCGCTCCCTCGACCCGTTTCCGGGCGCCGCCTACGGCTCGCCGCAGGCCGACTATGTCGTGCCCGACGTGCTCGTACGCAAGCAAGGGAGCGGCTGGACGGCCGAACTCAATCCGGAAGTCATGCCGCGCCTGCGCATCAATGAAATGTATGCGCGCATCCTCCGAAACAACCGGAACGATCCGGGCACCGGCAACCTCCAACAGCAGCTGCAGGAAGCCCGCTGGCTGATCAAGAACATTCAGCAGCGCTTCGACACGATCCTGCGGGTCGCGCAGGCGATTGTCGAGCGTCAAAAGAACTTCTTCACGCATGGCGAAATCGGCATGCGGCCCTTGGTTTTACGCGAGATTGCTGATACGCTGGGTTTACATGAATCCACGATTTCACGCGTGACAACGAGTAAGTACATGCTCACTCCATTTGGAACCTTCGAGCTCAAGTACTTCTTCGGATCACACGTGGCAACGGAAGCCGGAGGCGCTGCGTCATCGACCGCTATCCGCGCACTCATCAAGCAACTCATAGGAGCAGAAGACCCGCAGAGCCCCCTTTCCGACAGCCGTATCGCGGAACTGCTGGCAGAGCAAGGTTTTGTGGTGGCGCGGCGAACGGTCGCGAAGTACCGCGAGGCCATGCGAATCCCCGCAGTGAACTTGCGCAAATCTTTGTAGGACAGTCCTGGTGCGCCATGTTGGCCGCTGGGGCATCACGCCGCAGTGCGACATTGCGTCACGTCAATGGCTCGCGCTCCTGCCTGCCAGCGTCAACGTCGACGCGGCCTGCACTTCGGCATTTCAGCAAGGAGAGCAGCTATGAATCTTCAGATCAGTGGACATCATCTCGAAGTCACCGCATCACTGAAAGAATATGTCGTCAACAAGCTCGAACGCGTGTTGCGCCATTTCGATCAGGTCATCAGCGTCGAGGTGATCCTTTCTGTCGACAAGTCCAAGGAGAAGGCGGGACGCCAGAACGCGAGCGTCACGGTCAATCTCAAGGGCAAGGAGATTTTCGTCGAGAAGTGTGACGAAAATATGTATGCCGCCATCGACAAGCTGATCGACATGCTCGACCGCAAGGTAATGCAATACAAGGACAAGGTTCAGGATCACGGTCGCGAGGCCATCAAGCACCACCAGCCTCCTCCCGAGGCGGAACCGCTGCAATAAGGCTGTTCCGGCGTGGTAGTCGCAACGACTGACACTGACGAAAAGCCGTAAGGAACCACCCGAGCGTTTATCCGTCTTTCGTAAGTCTGGCATCACCCACCGCGGGGCCGTTGAACGGCCCCTTTTGTATGGTTCGGCCCAGTTCCGTGACTCGCCGCGAGCACGGCGGCGGGTGGTCTATAATGCGAGGTCAATCGGGGGTTGGAGGGCGACTAAGCGTTCGCCCGCATTACAAGATGAACCGTTTATTCAAACTCTTACCTGAGTCCAACATCCTGCTTGGACTGTCCGTCACCAGCAAGAAGCGCGTCTTCGAGCAAGCCGGCCTTCTCTTCGAGAACAATGCCGCGCTCTCCCGCGCTACGGTCACCGACAACCTGTTCGCCCGCGAGCGCCTGGGTTCGACCGGACTCGGCGAAGGGGTGGCGATTCCGCACGGGCGTATCAAGGGCCTGAAACACCCGATGGCTGCGTTCATTCGCCTCGAAGACGCGATTCCCTTCGAAGCGCCCGACGGCCAGCCGGTCTCCCTGCTGTTTTTCCTACTGGTGCCCGAACAGGCGACCCAGCAACATCTCGAGATCCTGTCCGAAATTGCGCAGTTGCTCTCCGACCGCACGATGCGCGAGACATTGATCAACGCGCCCAGCGCCGCCGAGATCCATACCGCGCTCGCGAACTGGCAGCCCTGATCGGCCCGGGCGGCCCGGGCGACCCCAAGGGGACCGCCATCCGTCACGAACCACCGCGAACCCAGACGAATCCAGTAGCTCCCATACCCAACCGAACGAGGCGACGCGGTGGAACTGACCGGCATCAACGCGCAAAGCATATTCGACGACAACGCCGCGACGCTGCGTCTGTCGTGGCTCACGGGCCATGAAGGTTGGGAGCGCGGCTTTACGCCCGAGAGCGTCGCTACCGCGACCTCCAGCGCTGACCTCGTGGGTCACCTGAACCTGATCCACCCGAACCGTATCCAGGTGCTCGGCGAGGCGGAACTGCGCTATTACCAGCGTCTCACCGACGAAAACCGCAAACGTCACATGGGGGAAGTCATCGCGCTGGAACCGCCGTTCCTCGTGGTGGCGGATGGCCTCGAAGCACCGCCCGACCTCGTTTTGCGCTGTACCCGCTCGTCCACCCCGCTGTTCACCACGCCGATGTCGACGGCATCGGTCATCGACAGCCTGCGTCTGTATATCTCCCGCGTGTTCGCGCCGCGGTGCACGATGCACGGCGTTTTCATCGACATTCTGGGCATGGGCGTGCTGCTGACCGGCGATTCGGGTCTCGGCAAGAGCGAACTCGGCCTTGAACTGATCAGCCGCGGACACGGGCTGGTCGCCGACGATGCCGTCGATTTCGTGCGTCTCGGGCCGGATTTCGTGGAAGGCCGCTGCCCGCCGCTGCTGCAAAATCTGCTGGAAGTCCGCGGCCTGGGGTTGCTCGACATCAAGACGATTTTCGGCGAGACGGCCGTGCGCCGGAAGATGAAGCTCAAGCTCATCGTGCAACTGGTGCGTCGCCCCGATGGGGAATTCCAACGACTGCCGCTCGAAGCGCAGACGGTGGACGTGCTGGGCCTGCCCATCAACAAGGTGATTCTGCAAGTGGCGGCCGGACGAAACCTCGCCGTGCTCGTCGAAGCGGCCGTTCGAAACACGATCCTGCAACTGCGCGGCATCGATACGCTCAAGGATTTCATGGAGCGCCAGCGCCAGGCCATGCAGGACCCGGACGGCATGCAGGGCAAACTGCTCTGAGCGCGCAACGGCGCTTCCGATCTCGCCGGGGCGCCCGGCGAGTCCCAAACCTCCGGGTATACCGCAACTTTTGCGTTTTTCTGTCAACGCCGTGCGATTGCGGCGCGTTTTCTATCATGTTGTAATCGCAACGCGGTCCACCCCGTGCCCGTGCGTGACGACCTTATGGAGAGACGATCATGAAAAAAGCACTCGCTGCATTGCTTCTGGTATCCCCGCTGCTCGCATCGCCCGTGTTCGCCCAGACGGCCGCCGCACCGGCATCCGCCCCCAAGGCGACCAACGCCCAGCAAGACAAGATGAAGGCTTGCAACGCGCAAGCCTCGGGCAAGACCGGTGACGATCGCAAAGCCTTCATGAAGCAGTGTCTGTCGGCGGGCGGCGCCCCGGCAGCCAAGCAAACGCAGCAGGAAAAGATGAAGACCTGCAACACGCAAGCGTCCGGCAAGAAGGGCGACGACCGCAAGGCGTTCATGAAGCAATGTCTGTCGAACCAGCCGGCTGCCTGAGGTAACGCTCCCGGCATCCGCCAGACGGCGCCCCTTGCGGGCGCCGTTTTCGTTTGATTGTTCGTTTCATTGTCCGCTTGAGGCGCGTGAGTTCTCGCAAACGCAGAGAAAACGAGCGGAACATTCTCGTTTCTTCCCTTTCGACACCCGTACGACACAATCGCTTACCATGATGGCTGTATTCGGGAAATGTCATGAAGATCGTACTGATTACCGGCGTCTCCGGATCGGGCAAGTCGCTCGCTCTGAACGTCCTCGAGGATGCGGGTTACTACTGCGTCGACAATCTGCCGTCGCGCTTTTTGCCTGAACTCGCCGTCTACCTCGGCACCCAGAACTACACCCGCCTCGCAGTCGCCATCGACGCGCGCAGTGGGGGTTCGCTCGCCGAATTGCCGCCCATCATCGGCGGTCTGCGCCGTTTCGGCCATGACGTTCGCGTGCTGTTCCTGAACGCCACCACGCAAACGCTGGTGCAACGTTTCTCCGAGACGCGCCGCCGTCATCCGCTGTCCGTGACGAGCGACGACGTGGTCTCCCCGACCGGATCGCTTGTCGAAGCCATCGAAAAAGAACGCGAGATGTTGAGCAGCGTGACCGAACTCGGCCACCAGATCGACACCAGCAATTTGCGCGCGAGTGCGCTGCGTCGATGGATTCGCGAGTTCGTTCAGCACGATCAGACCGGTCTCACGCTGATGTTCGAGTCGTTCGGCTTCAAGCACGGCGTGCCGCTCGACGCCGATCTGGTGTTCGACGTTCGTTCGCTGCCCAATCCGTATTACGACGTTCAGCTGCGTCCGCTAACGGGACGCGATCAGCCGGTGATCGATTTCCTGTCGGCGATTCCGGAAGTCGAGGAGATGATCAACGACATCGGCGCCTACTTGCAGAAGTGGCTACCGAGCTACATGCGCGACAACCGCAGTTATCTGACGGTCGCCATCGGATGCACAGGCGGCCAGCACCGCTCCGTCTTCATCTCCGAGACGCTGGGCGCCCGTTTTCGTCACGAAGCCGCCGTACTGGTGCGCCACCGCGAGCTCGCGCCCGCCGAGACGAAGTAAGCCCCCCGGCAGTAGGTGCAGGCAGGCAGCACGAGCGGCCTGCCCTCCCGGCGGCGACATCAGATCGATAACCTCAGTTCGACAATGTCAGTTCGATAACGACAGTTGCCCCTGATCCGACGCACGAAGCGACAGCGCGTCGGCAATCTTGCGGATCGGTGACGGCAAGCCCGCCGCCACGACCCCCGCCCCATCCAGCCATGCACGATTCGCGTCGCCCGCCGATGCGATTGATTCGCCGTTGACCGACAACGTCACCAGCCACGGTCGCAAGTGCAGCTTGAAGTGCGTGAAGACGTGCGTCAGCCCCTGCAACGGTACGAGCGATTGCACCGGGCCGAGTCTCGCGCCCAGCGCCGTTGCATGCCCCGTCAGACGCGCTCGCAGCGAGGCGTCGTCGGCATCGCGCGTGTCGGTCGGCGGCGTCAGTTCGGGCAGGCTCCACAGGCCGCCCCAGATGCCGCTGTCCGGCCGCCGCTCGAACAGCACCCGGTCCCCCGCGCGAATCACCAGCACGTCGACATAGCGCTCCGGCTGCGCCTTCTTCGGCTTGGACGTCGGCAACGTTCGCTCTCGCCCCGTTGCATGGGCCACGCAATCGTTGTCGAACGGGCACTCGCCGCAACGCGGTGCGCCGCGCCCGCATAGCGTCGCGCCCAGATCCATCATCCCTTGCGTGTACGCCGGTAAATCGCGCGGCGGCAGCAGCGATTCGGCCAATGCCCACATTTCGCGCTCGATCTTCGGTGTGCCGGGAAACCCTTCGATGCCGAACACGCGCGCGAGCACCCGCTTGACGTTGCCGTCGAGAATGGCGGCATGCGCGTCGTAGGCAAAGGCAGCAATCGCCGCCGCCGTCGAACGGCCGATGCCGGGCAATGTTGCCAGGGTCTCGGGGTCGGCGGGGAAGCGTCCGCCATGCTCGGCGACGACGACCTGCGCGCACCGGTGCAGGTTGCGCGCGCGCGAGTAGTAGCCCAGGCCGCTCCATAGCGCCATGACGTCGTCCTGCGGCGCACTTGCGAGCGCGGCGACATCGGGAAAGCGCTCGAGAAAGCGCCCGTAGTAAGGAATGACGGTGGCCACCTGCGTCTGCTGGAGCATGATCTCCGAGAGCCAGATGCGATAGGCGTCGCGCGTGTTTTGCCAAGGCAGATCGTGGCGGCCGTGTTCGGCCTGCCATGCGATCAGACGCTCGGCGAACGTATCGGCCAGGGTACCGGCCAATGTATCGGCGGACTTACCGACCGGGGTGTCGCTGGAGGATGCTTTCATTTGGGTTTCGGGGGCAACATGTGCGGCGTTCGATCGGATGTGAGGGCGTATGACGTCGGCGCCATCCCGGATGAACGCACGCGTTATTTCTGACAATGCGGGCAGAAGAAGGTCGATCGCTGTCCCTGCACGATCTGCCGAATCGGCGTGCCGCACACGCGACATGGCTGGCCGGCTCGATCGTAGACGAAATACTCCTGCTGGAAATAGCCGCTCTGACCGTCGCTGCCGACGAAGTCGCGCAATGTGCTGCCGCCCTTCTCGATGGCGGCTGCGAGCACGACCTTCACGGCCTGGGCCAGCTTCTCGGCCCGCGCTCGTGAGAGCTTGCCCGCCGCCATGCGCGGGTGGATGCCGGCGCGAAACAGACTCTCCGATGCGTAGATATTGCCGACCCCGACGACGATCGTGCCGGCCAGCAGCGCCTGTTTGATGGACACGGTTCGACCGCGCGTGCCGGCATACAACCATGCGCCGTCGAAGTCGTCCGTGAGCGGCTCGACGCCAAGGCTCGCGAGCAGCGGGTGAGCCAGCACGTCGCCCGCCGAGCGCGCGTGGAACAGCACGGCGCCGAAGCGGCGCGGATCGCGATAACGCAGCGCGCACCGCTCGAACACCAGATCGATGTGATCGTGCACGCCGGCAGCCGGCAACGACTGCGGTTCCGGCATGACACGCAACGTCCCGGTCATGCCCAGATGCACGAGCAGCCAGCCCGGCGCGTATTCGAGCAGCAAATACTTTCCACGACGGGTCACACCGATGAGCGTTTCGCCGCGCAGCAGCGTGTCGAGCCCGTCGGGCACCGGCCAGCGCAATGCGCCGTTGCGCACATCGATACGCGCGATACGCGTGCCCGCCACGTGCGGCGCAATACCGCGGCGGGTCACTTCGACTTCGGGGAGTTCAGGCATGCCTGCGAACGTTTGCTGAGGATTTAGACTCTATTGTATCGGGCGCGCTACAATCGCTCGAAACCTGCCGTGGATCCCTATGCCGAACACCCGATTCCAGTCCATCCCCGCCGCCGACCCGAGCGCGGCAATCGTGGCACCTGTGGTTTTGCGCCTGCGCGGCGCACTGGCTCGCGGGGCGTGGGCCGGCGCAACGGCGCTTGGCGTGAGCTGCGCGAGCGCCATCATGGCATTCATGCCGTCGTCGAGCGCCTTCGCCCAGACGGCGCAAAAGGCGCCCGGCGCCCCCGCAAGCGCGCCGGCGGCAGTACCGACAGCCCCGGGGGCCGCAAAGGCAGCGGGCGCAGATGTGGACAGCGAAGACGTTGCACCGAACGCGAACGTCCCCGGCGAAAAGCTGCCGAACGTGGCGCTGACCAGCGAGATCGTCTTCGAGGTGCTGGCCGCGGAACTGAGCCTCCAGAAAGGCGACCTCGCCCCCGCCTTCAACACGTACATTGCCCTGGCCAACCGCACCAAAGACCCGCGCATGGCCCGTCGCTCCGTCGAGATCGCGCTCGGCGCGCGGCAACTCGGCGATGCGCTCGTCGCGGCCAAGCTGTGGCATCAGCTCGATCCGTCGTGGCGTCCGGCCTCGCAATTGCTTGCCAGCCTCGAAGTCGGCACAGGTCATCTGGCAGAAGCCGAACCGCTGCTCGTCGAGGAACTGAATAAGGTACCGGAAGCGCGCCGTGGTCAGGCCATCCTCGAATTGCAGCAGATGATCGCCCGCAGCCCGGAACGCGCCACCGGCATCGATTCGCTCAAGCGCATGCTGGCGAACGACATGCAGCGCCCCGAGGCGCAACTGGCCATCGCGCGCTCGCAACTCGACGCAGGTGACACCGCCGGCGCACGCGCGTCGCTCGAGACCGCACTCAAGCTCAAACCCGACTACGAAGCCGCCGCGTTGCTTTACGGACAGATGGGGCCGGGCGAGCGCACCAGCGCAATCGCCAGCCTGAAGACGTTCCTCGACCGGAATCCGGACGCCAAGGAAGCCCGCTTCGCCTATGCCAAGCTGCTGCTCGCCGACAACCAGCTCGACGCCGCGCAAAAGCAGTTCGAAACGCTCGAGAAGCGCTACCCGCATGAACTGTCGACGCTCATGGCGCTGGCGCTGCTGAACCTGCACGCCAACCATCCGCAGCAAGCCGAACAGTACTTGCAGAAGTACGCATCCGAAGCCGAGCAGCAAAACACCGACGGCGCTCAGGCTTACGTCTACCTCGCGCAGATCGCGCAGGATCGCAAGGACTATCCGGCTGCCGACAAGTGGCTCTCGAAGATTCGTGAAGACAGCAACGCCTATCTGCCGGCGCAGATCGGGCGGGCGCAGCTGCTTGCCGATCAGGGCAAACTCGACGAAGGCCGCGCACTGCTTCACGGCATCAAGGCAAGTGAGCCGCGCGAGCAACTGGCGCTCAAGCGTGCGGAGTCGGATCTGCTGGTCAAATCCAAGCGGTACGACGAGGCCGAGAAGCTGCTCGCCGTCGAGGTCAAAAATCATCCGGACGACATGGACCTGCTTTATCAGTACGGCATGGTCGCCGAACTGAACAAGCACTACGACGTCATGGAAAAGGCGATGCGTCGCATCATGACCTCGCAGCCGGAGAATGCGCAGGCCTACAACGCGCTCGGCTACTCGCTGACCGAGCGCAACACGCGTCTTCCCGAAGCGCTCAAGCTGCTGCAAAAGGCGTCGTCGCTCTCGCCGGAAGATCCGTACATCATGGACAGCCTCGCCTGGGTGAAATATCGCCTCGGCGACAAACAGCAGGCGCTGGAACTGCTGCGTCGCGCCTACGGCATTCAGGCACAGGCGGAAATCGGCGCGCACCTCGGTGAAGTGCTGTGGGAGTCGGGCCAGCAGGACGAAGCGCGCAAGACATGGCGCGAAGCCCTCAAGCTCGACAGCGACGACGACACGCTGCGCTCGACCATGAAGCGTTACAACGTCGCTCCGTAATGCGCATGGCGGAACATTCGATGGTGAAGTTTTTCGGATCGGCGCGAGCCCCGCGACGCGCCGGTTTGCACCAGTCCGTTCGCGCGGCAGCGCTTGCGCTGGCGTGCGCCGCCGCTGTCGTCGTCACGGGTTGCGCAAGTCTCGCGCCGCCCGCACCCGTCGAGCCGACGGCCGGGGTGAGCGTCGAGCATTATCGCGGTCGCTTCTCCGTGCGCTACGAGCAAAACGGGGAGACGCGCAACACCTACGGTAACTTCGACTGGCAGCAAAACGGGGAGAATGCGACCGTTCAACTGCTCGATCCGCTTGGACAGACGCAGGCCATCGTGCGCCAGAGTCCGCGCAGCGCGTCGCTCGAATTGCCCGGCAAGGCACCGCTCACGGGTCCTCGTCTCGACGATGTCATGCACGATGCGCTCGGCTTCGCATTGCCCGTGGGTGGCTTGCGATACTGGCTGCACATGCAGGGGGCGCCGGGGTCGCAGGCGAGCATCGAGCGCGATGCGCAAACGCAGCGTCCCACGCGCCTGAAGCAGGACGGCTGGACCATCGACTATCAGGCGTACTTCGACGGCACGCCGACGCGCGTCAAGCGTATCGACCTGTCGCGCGAGCTCGATGGCTCGCCGCTGGCCGTGCGGCTCGTGATCGACGAGTAGCCGAAAGCCGCCCGAGCACGTCGCCCCCGCGGCCGCGGGTAAAATGGCGCACCGGGCGCCCGCGCGCCCACACTTTCTCACCGCTTTTGCACCGTCATGTACGAAGTCCTGCGTGATTGCCCGGCCCCGGCCAAGCTCAATCTGTTCCTGCATATCGTAGGACGCCGGCCCAACGGCTATCACGAACTCCAAACCGTCTTCCAACTGATCGACTGGGCCGACACGCTGCATTTCGAGCGTCGCGACGATGGCCGGATCGTGCACACGAACCCGCTGCCGGGCGTGCCGCCGGAGACCGATCTGACCGTGCGCGCAGCCCACCTGCTGCAAGCGCACTGCGGTGTGCGCTTTGGCGTGGATATCGGCATCGAAAAGCGTCTGCCCGCGGGCGGCGGCATTGGCGGCGGCAGCTCGGACGCGGCCACCACGCTGCTCGCGCTCAACCGCATGTGGCAACTCGACCTGCCGCGCGAAGTGCTCCAGACGCTGGCATTGAAGCTCGGTGCAGACGTGCCGTTTTTTGTCTTCGGCCGAAACGCCTTTGCACAGGGCCTGGGAGAAGAATTGCAGGCTGTGGATCTGCCCGAACGGCACTTCCTCGTGGTCAACCCGCGCACGCACGTCGCTACCAACAAAATATTTAACGATCCCCTGTTGACAAGGGATTCGAAGATCGTCACAATGGCGTTCTTTCTTGAGCACGCCAACAAAAACGTGTTCGAAACGGATGAAATCTTCCGTAACGACATGCAGGCGGCAGTCACTCGAGAATACGCGGAAGTCGCTGCTGTGATTGACTGGTTCAGAACCTTCACCACTGCACGTATGACGGGATCCGGTGCAAGCGTGTTTGCAGTATTCGACACGAAGGCAGATGCGGAAGCGGCATACAAGCGATTGCCAGAGCGCTGGATCGGTCAAGTGACCACTAGCCTGGCCGAACATCCAATGTTCGCCTTCGCGTAAAAGGGTTTTACTTTGTTGCGTTTCCTACAACGCAGCGAAGGCATCGGTTAGTGTAGGGGAGTCGCCAAGTTGGTTAAGGCACCGGATTTTGATTCCGGCATACGAGGGTTCGAGTCCTTCCTCCCCTGCCAATTTCTCTGTCGTAAAGTCTCAGCATCCAAACGTCCCGCAGGTAGCCAGATGAGTAGTGATAACCTGATGGTATTCACCGGGAACGCCAATCCCGCCCTGGCCCAAGCGGTCGTCGACACTCTCGGTATCCCGCTTGGCAAAGCCATGGCCAGCCGGTTCTCGGATGGTGAGATTCAGGTCGAAATCCAGGAAAACGTGCGCGGCAAGGACGTCTTTGTCCTCCAGTCGACGTGCGCACCGACCAACGACAATCTGATGGAACTGATGATCATGGTCGACGCGCTCAAGCGTGCGTCTGCCGGCCGGATCACCGCCGCCATCCCGTATTTCGGCTATGCCCGTCAGGATCGTCGCCCCCGCTCGGCGCGTGTGGCGATCTCGGCGAAGGTCGTGGCCAACATGCTGCAAATCGCAGGCGTCGAGCGCATCATCACGATGGACCTGCACGCCGACCAGATTCAGGGCTTCTTCGATATCCCGGTCGACAACATTTACGCTTCGCCGTTGCTGCTCCAGGACGTGCGCGCCCAGAATCACGAGAACCTGCTGGTGGTTTCGCCGGACGTCGGCGGCGTGGTTCGTGCCCGTGCGCTGGCCAAGCAACTGCATTGCGATCTGGCCATCATCGACAAGCGTCGTCCGAAGGCCAACGTCGCGGAAGTGATGAACATCATCGGTGAAGTCGAAGGCCGTACCTGCGTCATCATGGACGATATGGTCGACACCGCCGGTACGCTGTGCAAGGCCGCACAAGTGCTGAAGGAACGTGGCGCGAAGAAGGTATATGCCTACTGTACGCACCCGGTTCTCTCGGGTGGTGCCGCAGCGCGCATCAATGCGTCGGAGTTGGATGAAGTGGTCGTGACCGACACGATTCCGCTGCGCGACGACTCGAAGGGCGGCAAGATTCGCCAACTGAGCTGCGCGAACCTGCTGGCCGAGACGTTCTCGCGTATCCGTCGTGGCGACTCGGTGATGTCGCTGTTCGCGGAATAAGCGTTCGGTAAAGTTTTTGCGGCGGCGCCTGTTTGGCGCCGTTGTTATGTCGGCGGGGAGCCTTTCCCCGCCTTTGTCGTTCCTGAGACCCGCATTTTTTGGCGGGATATTCGGGAAGAAATCGCTGCCTGGTCGCGGGCAGCTCAAGGAGTTGTTATGAAAGTCGTCGCTTTTGAGCGTAATCTGCAAGGTACGGGTGCGAGCCGCCGCCTGCGCAATGCCGGTAAGACCACGGGCATCGTGTATGGTGGTAACGTCGATCCGAAGCTGATCGAACTCGATCACAACGCACTGTGGCACGCCCTCCGCAAGGAAGCCTTCCACTCGTCGATTCTCGACCTGGAAGTCGCCGGCAAGACCGAACAAGTGCTGCTGCGCGATGTGCAGTACCACCCGTTCAAGCAACTGGTTCTGCACGTGGATTTCCAACGTGTCGACCCGAACAAGCCGATCCACGTCAAGGTGCCGCTGCACTTCCTGGGTGCCGATAACGCCCCGGCCGTGAAGCTGGCTTCGAACGTGATCAGCCACACGCTCAACGAACTGGACGTCAGCTGCCTGCCGGGCAAGCTGCCGGAATTCCTGGAAGTCGACCTGTCGACGCTGGAAGCCGGTAAGACCGTTCACGCGAAGGACGTCAAGCTGCCCGCCGGCGTGACCCTGACGCTGCACGTCGAGCAGGAAAACCCGGTGGTCGCACAAGCCGTGCAACCGGCTGGTGCTGCTGCTGACGAAGCTGCTGCTTCGGCCGAAGGCGAAACGCCGGCTGCCTAAGCCTCGTTCGCCAGCATTCAGCGGCGACGCTGGACGCAAGACCCGCCGCGACGTCATGTCCGGCGGGTTTTTTTATGGCGGTGCGCATGCCACCATGGCGCGTACCCAAATCCTGATACCGAAATGATCAAGCTGATCGTAGGGCTCGGCAATCCGGGCGCCGAATATACAGCGACGCGTCACAACGCGGGCTTCTGGTTCGTCGACGCGCTCGCGCAGCAATGCGGTGCTTCGCTCACCAGCCAAAAGAACTTTCATGGCTTCGCCGCACGGGCGCGAGTGGCCGGTCAGGAAGTGTGGCTGCTCGAACCGCAGACGTTCATGAATCGCTCCGGACAGTCCGTCGTCGCACTGGCGCGCTTTTACAAGATTTTGCCTGACGAGATTCTGGTCGTGCACGACGAACTCGACCTGCTACCGGGCACCGTCAGGCTCAAGCGCGGCGGGGGCACAGGCGGGCACAACGGACTGAAGGACATTGCCGCGCATCTGACGACGCCCGAGTTCTGGCGTCTGCGTCTTGGCATCGGGCATCCGCGCACACTGCAACCGGCAGGCAGCCAGCAACAGGTCGCAGACTTCGTGCTCAAGCCCCCGCGTAAAGAGGAGCAGGCCGAGATCGACGACGCCATGTCGCGCTCGCTCGACATCGTCGACCTGGTGGTCAAGGGCGATATGGAAAAGGCGATGATGCGTTTGCACGCCGCGCCCGGGAAATAAGCCAGTCGGTCCCTGGGGGATGGGACCGCGAGATTAGCGGCGGATCAGCTCGCTCCGGTCGCTCCCGTCAATCACGTCAATCACGTCGGCCAGGCCGCTCAGGTCACCCCGGCACATCACGCCGATTTGGCGGCTTGCAGGTGGGTGTACTTCTGCAGCAGTTGCTCGGGCGTCTCGACGTGCTCGGGGTTGATGGGGATGCACTCCACCGGACACACCTGCACGCACTGCGGCTCATCGAAGTGACCGACACACTCCGTGCATTTGTTGGGGTCGATCTCGTAGATCTCGACCCCCATCGAAATTGCGTCGTTCGGGCACTCGGGCTCGCATACGTCGCAATTGATGCATTCGTCGGTAATCATCAGTGCCACTGTCGACTCACTTTCCTCGGCCGTTCAAAAACTCGCACGAACCTCGGCGAACGGCAGCCGTTACGGTTCGTGGAACAATGCATCAATTATACGAGGGTTGTCGAATATCGACCGAGACGCGATGCGCTCCCGATGGCGACACATTGACCCGCGTCTTCCCGGCCTAGGTAGTGAAACTTAAGTAAATGCGCTTAAACGCGCACGCAACAAAAAACCCCGCAGTGCGCTGGCACGTTGCGGGGTTTTTTTCGCTTCACGGCGAACCCTCTACACCGGATTCAAGGCTTGGGGGCGATCTCGCCGACTTTCGTGACGAGCCACTTTTCGACCGACGGGAACACGAATTTGCTGACATCGCCGCCCAGTTGTGCGATTTCGCGCACGATCGTGCCCGAAATGAACTGGTACTGATCGGACGGCGTCATGAACATCGTCTCGACATCGGGCAGCAGGTAACGGTTCATGCCCGCCATCTGAAACTCGTACTCGAAGTCGGACACCGCACGCAGTCCGCGCACGATCACCCGTGCCTGATGCTTGCGCACGAAGTCCTTGAGCAGGCCGGAAAACCCTTCCACGCTGACGTTGGGATAGTGACCCAGCACCTCGCGAGCGATGTCGATGCGCTCCTCCAGCGTGAAGAACGGCTTCTTGTTTCGACTATCGGCCACCCCGACCACCAGCTTGTCGAAAATGCCCGCAGCGCGGCGGACCAGATCCTCATGCCCTCGGGTCAACGGGTCGAACGTCCCCGGATAGATCGCCACTACCATGCCAACGTCTCCTCGCGGCTGGGGACCGATACTGCGTACTTATTCATTGTGGTCTCTAGGTTTTCGGAATCGATTCAAGCAAATGATAATGCACCGCTCCAGCTTTCGCGCGGCGCAGGCACGACAGACCGAGTGCGCCGAGCGCCTCGTCTTCCAGTGCCACATCGGATTCTGCGTAAATCACGCCATTCGGCGCGAGCAGGCGCGCCGCCGGCGCCAATAAGTCATTGAGCCAACCACTCGCAAACGGCGGATCGAGAAATACCACGTCGAAAGCCCCGGCTGAAAGTGTGGTTATCAGACGGCGGGCATCGGCCTGTACGATCTCGATCTGATCGGCGCCGAGCTTGGCCTGATTTGCGCGCAGCTGACGAACGGCGGGCGCTGCCGACTCGATCATCAGCACTCGCTGTGCGCCGCGGGACGCGGCTTCGAAGCCGAGCGCGCCGCTGCCCGCAAAGGCGTCGAGGCACTGCATGCCCGTCAGGTCCTGCCCAAGCCAGTTGAACAGCGTCTCACGGACGCGGTCGGGCGTGGGACGCAAACCGTCGCCGGGCGGCACGGGAAGCGGCGTACGCTTCCACTGGCCACCGATAATGCGCACTTGCTGTGGCGCGCCGCGTGCCACGTTGCCTGCACCGGACTTCATACCGTCCTCCGCGACATCGCCTGGCCGAGCACGCCGTTGACGGTGGAAAAATGGGGTCGCGCGCGTCGTTGCGCACGCTTGAGATCCAAAATCATGACGATTCACGCTACATTGTTGAGGCGAAACATACCACATCGCCTGCCCCCCCATGCCCCATAAGGATTTGCGACGCTCGCAAGCCCCGTCGGCCGGGGAACGTGAACGTCCGGCGCTCCATGGATGTCCCACGGGGGCGACCCACGCAGGCGCTGCACGATCTGCGCCGATGATTACCGCGAGCCCCGAGACAGTCTCACACTTGTCCGGACGCCTTCGCGCACCAGGAGACAGCCATATTCGCCATGACCGATGCCGCCATCGAGGTAACCGAGTTATGCAAGGCCTATGACGGCCGTCCCGTCGTCGATCGTCTGTCGCTGCACGTCGCCCCGGGCGAGTGTTTCGGGCTATTGGGCCCGAACGGGGCGGGCAAGACCACCACATTGCGTATGCTGCTCGGGCTGGTCACGCCCGACGCGGGGGAAATTCGCCTTGGCGGCCTGCCCGTGCCACGGCTCGCGCCTGAGGCGCGGCGTCGCGTTGGTGTCGTGCCGCAGTTCGACAACCTGGACCCCGATTTCACCGTACGCGAGAACCTCGCCGTCTTCGGACGCTATTTCGGACTCTCCCGCGCCGATATCAGGGAGCGCGTGCCCGCGCTATTGCATTTCGCACGACTGGAGTCTAAGGCCGACGCGCGCGTGGGGCTGCTCTCGGGCGGCATGAAGCGGCGCCTCACGCTCGCGCGCGCCCTCATCAACAATCCCGACCTGCTGGTGCTCGACGAGCCGACGACCGGCCTCGATCCGCAGGCGCGCCATCTGATCTGGGAGCGCCTCAAATCGTTGATGAACGAGGGCAAGACCATCTTGCTGACGACGCACTTCATGGAGGAGGCCGAGCGCCTGTGTCATCGCCTTTGCGTGATCGATGCGGGCCGCAAAATCGCGGAAGGCACCCCGCCTGATCTCGTCGCGCGGGAGATCGGTTGCGACGTCGTGGAAGTCTTCGGCGACGTCCCGCCGGCGCTGCTCAAGCACCTCGCGCCGCTGGCCGAGCGTATCGAGACAAGCGGTGAGACACACTTCTGCTATGTACGCGACGCCGCGCCCGTCGTCGAGGCCCTGCGCGACCAGCCCGGCGTGCGCTATCTGCATCGCAGAGCCAACCTGGAAGATGTCTTTCTCAAACTCACCGGACGGGAGATGCGCGATGACTGAGCATGATCGACGCGACACGCTGAGCGCCACGCACGCCGGGTCCGCCGAGTCCGCCGAGTCCGCAGCGCCCATGCACGCAGCAGCGAGACGCCCGCCCGACGCCCCACGCTACCTGCCCGGCGTCACCGCGTGGATGGGCGTGTGGCGACGCAATTTCCTTGTCTGGCGCAAGCTCGCCGTGGCCTCCCTGTTCGGCAATCTGGCCGATCCCATGATTTACCTCTTCGGCCTGGGATTTGGCCTCGGCATGATGGTCGGCGATGTGGACGGCACGTCCTACATTGCCTTTCTGGCAGCGGGCACCGTGGGTTCGAGCGTGATGTTCTCGGCGAGCTTCGAGTCGATGTATTCCGGCTTCTCGCGCATGCACGTGCAACGCACCTGGGAAGCACTCATGCATACGCCGCTCACGCTGGGGGACGTGGTGCTCGGCGAGGTCGTCTGGGCGGCGAGCAAGGCGGTGCTGTCTGGCATTGCCATCCTGCTGGTGGCCGGCGTGCTGGGCTACGCGCGTATCGACAGTCTGGCGGTGGTGCTACCTGCGGTACTGCTTGCAGGTCTGGCGTTCGCCAGTCTTGCCATGGTGATGACGGCGCTTGCACCGAGCTACGACTTCTTCATGTTCTACCAGACGCTGGTCATGACGCCGATGCTCCTGCTCTCAGGCGTGTTCTTTCCGCTGTCGCAACTCCCGGCGGCCGCGCGCCATATCACCGAGTGGCTACCGCTGGCTCATGCGGTGGCACTGATTCGCCCCGCGATGCTCGGGCGCCCGATCGACCTGCCGGGGCTACATGCCGGCGCGCTCGCGATCTACGCCCTGGTCGGGTTCACGGTCGCGCTGGTGTTGCTGCGGCGACGGATTCTCCGATAGCGCAGATGGTCGGTTCGGCGGTTCGGCAAGCAAGAAAAAAGGCACCGGAGGAGCCTCTCCGGTGTCTTTTTCGTTCACTGCCTTATGTCGAGCCACCACTGACCGACCAGCGCATTGGCTAGCGACAGCCGACTGCGATCACTTCGTCTTCTTGCCCGCCGGTGGCGCAGCGCTTGGTGCCGCAGCGCCCGCGCTCGCCGCGCCGAAGACGTCGCTCGGACCGACGACCACGGTCGCCAGGCGATCCGGCTGCACGTGGCGCGCAAAGGCATCCTTTACCTGTGCCGCACTCACCGCTTCCACCTTGGACGTCCACGTGTCGAGATAGTCGAGCGGCAGATTGTAAAAACCGATGGCGGCAACGTTGGCCAACAGCTTGCGGTTACTGTCCAGACGCAGCGGGAAACCGTTGGTCAGATTGTCCTTCGCCGCCTTCATCTCGTCGTCGGTCGGCCCTTCCTGCACGAATTTCGCAAGCGTCTCACGCACGACCTTGAGCGCTTCGGGCGCCTGCTCCCGACGTGTCTGCAAGTTGATCTCGAACGGCCCTTCCTGCAACTGCGGCGTGAACCCGCTCGTCACCCCGTACGTCAGACCGCGCTTCTCGCGCACTTCCGCCGTCAGGCGCGACACGAAACCGCCACCGCCCAGCACGTAATTGCCCACGAGCAACGGGAAGTAGTCCGGATCGCTGCGTGCCAGCGATGCCTGTCCCGTCGCGATATGCGCCTGCTCAGCAGGGTGCGGCAGATCGATTTGCACGGCGCTGCGCAGCCCCGCCACCGGCGGCAGTGTCGGCGGCGTGATCCCGGCAGGCATCGCATCCGTCAGCTGCGCCACGAGCCTCTCCGCCTGCGCACGATCGATGTCGCCCACAATGGAGACGACCGCGCGCCGGGGGCTGTACATGTCGCGATAGAAGCGAACGAGGTCGTCGCGCTTGACGGCGTTCACGCTGGCCACCGTCGGCGTCACCCCGTACGGATGGCTGCCGTAGATCGCACTGCGAAACGCCTTCTCCGCAATCGCCTCGGGCTTCGTGTCCGACTCGGCGATCGCCGAAGACAGACGCGCCGTCTCGCGCTTGAGCACCGCCTCGGGGAACGTGGGATGTTGCAGGAACTGCGCGAGCGTGTTGACAGCCGCATCACGCTCAGCCGCAGACGACAACGTGCGCATGGTGACGGTCGCGGCGTCACGTCCGGCGCTCGTCGCCTCCATCGCGCCGACGTCCGCGAAGCGATCCGCGATCTGCGCTTCGGTCAGTGCCGGACGCCCCGCCACTGCGGACGCCCCCGCATCCAGCAGGCCAGCGGTCAGCAATGCCAGCCCCGACTTGCCCGGCGGGTCGTAGCGACTGCCCGCATCGAAATCGATGTTCAGATCGATCATCGGAATCGAGCGGCTTTCCACGAGCATCACCTTGGCGCCGGACGGCGCGATCCAGCTCTGGATCGGTAATGCGGCGTTCGCGGCATGCGGGATACCCGCCATCAGCGCACCCACAGCGACGGAAGCCATCAGTCCCGTTCGCGCAGGCGAGAACGCACGCAACAGTGCGAAAATTTTCATCATTGTGTGGCCTCTCTCAGCGCATGGTCTTCAGGTCTTCCGCCCCTTGGGCGCGACGCTTGCGTGTCGCCTCGTCGATCGGTTGCGGCACCAGCGTCGCTACCGTCAGCGTCTCGTCGCCGAAATACTTGCCGGCCACCGCCTGCACCTGTGCGGGCGTGACTGCTTTCACCTTCTCGAGCATGCGATCGATCTGACGCCACGAAATCCCCGACATTTCGTTCAGGCCGATTTCCATCGCCTGCCCGAACACCGAGTCGCGCTTGTAGATCTGCGATGCGACGACCTGCGCCTTCACGCGCTTGAGTTCGTCCTGTGTCACCCCGTGCGCGGCAATGTCGGCCACTTGCGCACGCAGCGCCTTCTCGATCTGCTCGGGTGTTTTGCCCTGTGCGGGCGTCGCGTCCATGATGAAGAACTGGGGACCACGCCCGACACCGTCATAGCTCGCGCCGACATCGTTGGCGATGCGCTGCTCGCGCACCAGACGGCTCGTCAGTCGTGCATTGCCATAGCCGTCGAGCACGGCCGACAGGACTTGCAGCGCGTAGACGTCGTCGTCCTTTTCAACATCGGCAAGACGTGGCGCGCGCCATGCGAGCATCACGTTGGGATTCTCCGCCGGGGCCTTCACGAATACGCGGCGCACACCCAACTGTGCCGGTTCGTTTTGCGGACGCCGTTCGGGCAGCGTATGCGGCTCGATCGCGCCGTAGTATTTCTCGGCCAGCGTCTTCACCTGCGCGGGGTCAACATCTCCGCTCACGACGACGACGGCGTTGTTCGGCGCGTACCAGCGCTTGTACCAGTCACGGGCGTCCTCCACGGTCATATGCTGGAGGTCGTCCATCCAGCCAACGATAGGGCGACGGTACGGATTGGCGACGAGGGCGGTCGCCATCAGTTGCTCGTAGAGCAGCGCGCGCGGCTGGTCGTCCGTGCGAAGACGGCGCTCTTCCATCACGACCTGGATTTCCTTGGCGAACTCGTCGGCGGAAAGCGTGAGGTTGGCCATGCGATCGGCCTCGAGACGCATCATCTCGGGCAATCGCGATTTCTCGGTCTGTTCGAAGTATCCGGTGTAGTCCTTGCTCGTGAAGGCGTTCTCCCGACCGCCGAGCGCGGCGACCTGGCGCGAGAACTGTCCGGGGCCGACCGTCTTGGTGCCTTTGAACATCATGTGCTCAAGGGCGTGAGCGACGCCGGTGGTCCCGTTGAATTCGTCGAGCGACCCGGCGCGATACCAGACCACGTGCGCCACCGTCGGCGCCCGGTGGTCTTCGCGCACAATCAGCCGCAGGCCGTTCTTGAGCGTGAATTCCGAAGTGTTATCCGTGGTCTTGCTGCCACCGGTGCCAACGGCATCGGCGGCGTGGCCCAGGCTCATCACACCCGCCAGAGCCAGTCCGGCAAAGGCGTGTCGCCAGCGCATGGTTCCCGTCATGGATCCCCTTTCGCCCGTCATGGACGTCGATTCGCGTCTGATAAAATACGTCGCATTTCCCGCGTCGGAAACAACGACCTGCCCATTGTAGGGCGTTTTGTGCGGCGCGAATGGCACGACAAATCACAGCCGCACGCCGATAGCGCGCCCCCACGTTGAGTTCTTCACCCCATGTTCAGTTTCTTCAAGCGCTTCAAGTCGGGCGGTAACAAGGCCGCCGAGACGAGCCCCGCACCGACCGAATCGCCAGCATCGCCCGACGTCAGCGCATCAGTGCCGCCGCCCCAGCAGGCGCCGGTGCAAGCGTCACAACCGTCACAGCCCTCGCAACCGACGCACAGCGCGCCTGCCGAGCCGCCCCTGACGCCTTCCGACGCGTCGTCGAGCCTCGCGAATTCGCCATCGCCGTCGGCGCCCTCGGGTGCGCCGTCGACCCCGATCGCGCCGGTCGACACCCCGTCGCACCCCGTCGAAAATACGGCGCATTCCGAAGCCGCTCAAGCCGAAATCCCAACGCCCGACGCGTTATCCGAAGCACGACCGGTTTCGGCGCCGCAAGTCACGTCGGCACCGGTCAGCGCCTTTGAGTCTGCCGAGTCCGTAGCACCGGTTCCGCCGGTATCATCCGTCGACGCAACGCAACCGGCACCCGTTGCACCGACGCCGGCCCCCGTCCTGGTCAAAGACTCGCACGGCGAAGCCATCGGCGAGATCGTGTCGGCACCGGCGCCGGCACCGGCCGCCAAGCGCTCGTGGCTCACCCGTCTGAAGGCAGGTCTGTCGAAGACGAGCGCAGGCCTCACCGGCATCTTCGTCGGCGTGAAGGTCGACGAGAATCTGTTCGAAGAACTCGAAAGCGCATTGCTGATGAGCGACGCGGGGGTGGAAGCCACGACCTACCTGCTCGACGCCCTGCGCAAGAAGGTCAAGGCCGAGCGCCTGACGGAAGGCGAGCAGGTCAAGCGCGCGCTGCACGACCTGCTGGTCGAGTTGCTGAGCCCGCTGGAGCAAAGCCTCGTGCTCGGCCGCGAAGCGCCGCTCGTCGTGATGATCGCCGGCGTGAACGGTGCGGGAAAAACGACCAGCATCGGCAAACTCGCCAAGCACTTCCAGCATTACGGCCAATCGGTGCTGCTCGCCGCCGGCGACACCTTCCGTGCCGCCGCACGCGAACAACTGGCGATCTGGGGCGAGCGTAACAATGTGGCAGTCGTCGCTCAGGAAAGCGGGGACCCGGCCGCCGTCGTATTCGATGCCGTGAGCGCCGCGCGCGCGCGCAAGATCGATATCGTGATGGCGGATACCGCGGGTCGCCTTCCCACGCAGTTGCATCTGATGGAAGAACTCAAGAAGATTAAGCGCGTGCTGGGCAAGGCGGCGGACGGCGCACCGCACGAAGTGCTGCTGGTGATCGACGCCAATACGGGCCAGAACGCCCTCGCGCAGGTCAAGGCTTTCGACGATGCGCTCACGCTCACCGGTCTGATCGTCACGAAACTCGACGGCACGGCCAAGGGCGGCATTCTGGCGGCCATCGCCCGTCAGCGCCCGGTGCCGGTGTACTTCATCGGCGTGGGCGAGAAGGTCGAGGATCTGCAACCGTTCTCGGCGCGCGAATTCGCCGACGCGCTTCTGGGCTGATTTCCGGCTGCGCTTTGCGCGGCCCTTCCAGCGCTTGCGCACGCGACTCACCCTCCCGCGCGGCAACGCCTGAAAACAAACGGCCCGCACACCTGCGTGGCGGGCCGCTCGGCTGTCGCTGCCAGTCCTCGCTGCATCTGCTTACATCTGCTGCGCGACGAGCCCCGCGCAAAGCCCCCACATCATCAGGCCGACGATACCGTCGAGGATCTGCCACGCCCGAGGGCGCGAAAACAACGGCGCCAAGAGTCGCGCGCCATAGCCGAGCGCGGTGAACCACAGCACGGAAGCGATCATCGCACCGCCGGCAAACCACACGTTCCCGGGTGCCGGCTCCCGCGCGCCGATACCGCCAAGCAGAATCACCGTATCGAGGTAGACATGGGGGTTGAGCAGCGAGAGCATCGACACCAGCACCACCGCCCGCTGCCATGTCATCTCCTGCGTGGCCGCGCGGCTGCCGTCCGCCTGCAAGGCGCCCGCGCCGCGAAATGCCGCACGCCATGCCCGCAAACCATACAGGAACAGGAACGCCGCGCCGCCCCACGTCACGAGGGTAATGAACCCCGGATAGGCCGCGATCAGTCCGCCCATGCCGGCCACGCCCGCCGCAATCAGCACCATGTCGCAGATCGCGCAAACGGCGACGACGATACCCACATGGCGCTTCAGGATGCCCTGTCGCAACACGAACGCGTTTTGCGCACCGATTGCCATGATGAGGCTGGCGCCGAGCGCCATGCCCCGCCAGAAAGCCGGATCGATCATCGCGTGACTTACTCGGCGTCCGGTTGCGCTTCCGGTGCGGCGCGCTGGAAAGCTTCGAGCGTACGGCAATGCGCATCGATGGCGGCAATGCGCGGGAACGGCGTCATGTCTACCTTGAAGCGGTTCGCGTTGTAGATCTGCGGGATCAGACAGCAATCCGCCACCGTCGGCGTGTCGCCGAAGACGAACTTGCCGGGCGACGTCTGCGCCGCGAGGCGCGCTTCGAGCGCCTTGAAGCCTTCCACGATCCAGTGAACGTACCAGGCGTTCTTCTGCTCCTCCGTCACGCCCATGTCGTGCTTGAGGAAGCGCAGCACGCGCAGGTTGTCGATCGGATGAATGTCCGCCGCGATGTCCAGTGCCAGCGCGCGGACCTGCGCGCGTGCGACCGGGTCAGCAGGCAGCAGCGCCGGTGTCGGATGGACGTCTTCCAGATACTCGATGATGGCCAGCGACTGGTGGATGTTCACGTCGCCGTCGATGAACGTCGGCACCAGGGCATTCACGTTGAGCGCCCGGTACGCAGGCTTGAGCTGTTCCCCGCCGTCGCGCACCAGATGTACCGGGACGATGTCGTAGTCGAGTCCTTTCAGATTCAGAGCGATACGCACCCGATAGGCGGCGGAACTGCGGAAATAGCTGTACAGCTTGGACATGGCTGACCTCGAAAGCGGAAATGGGGAGAGAGGCGAGACGAGCGCGATTTGCTGGGGTAACGCGGGCCACGTGCCGAAGCACTCGACCCGGATAACGCGGCGGCGCCCGGCGAATGCTCGGGCGATCCGGCAGCCAGGCATCGACCGGGCGTTTGCCTCCGAACACGAGATGGTACTGCAAGCGCTGGCCGCGATGACACTTCATTGCGTATGATGAACGCATGCCCCGCCAGTACTGGCGCCCACGCGGGCATCCATTGCTAACGATAGAAGCGTCATGACCTCTGCCGCCCCATTTGCCTGCGCCCCGCTGCTGAAGATCATCGCCCGGGGGGCCAAAGGCGCCCGCGCCCTGAGCGCCGACGAAACCCGCACCCTGTTCGACGCCATCCTTGCCGACCGGGTGCCGCCGGCCGAGCTGGGCGGCGTACTGATCGCCTACCGCATCAAGGGCGAGACGCCGGTCGAGCTGCGCGCCATGCTCGACGCGGCTCACGCTACGTTCGTCCCGCTCGCCGCCCCTGCCGACGCATCACCACCCGTGGTGCTGCCCAGCTACAACGGCGCACGCAAGCAGCCGAACCTCACACCGCTCCTGGCACTGCTGCTCGCCCGCGACGGTATTCCGGTGTTGGTGCATGGCCAGCATCACAGCGGCGCGAATCGCGTGGGCACGCAGGCGATCTTCGCCGAACTGGGCCACCCTGCCTGTCACTCGGCGACAGAAGCAGAAGTGGCGCTGAGCACCCGCCGGGTCGCCTATTTACCCATCGCTGCGCTCTCGCCGGCGCTGGAGCGGTTGCTTGAGATGCGCGCGTCGTTGGGCGTCCGGAATTCGGGCCATACCGTCGTCAAGCTATTGCAACCCTTTGCCGGACCCGCACTGCGCCTCGTGAACTTTACCCATCCCGAATATCGGGAAACCCTGAGCGAGCTATTCGCCGACGCCGCCAGCAGTCCCGCGCCGGGCGTGCTGCTGGCGCGGGGCACAGAAGGCGAACCGGTCGCAGATGCCCGTCGTCAGAGCGCCATCGAAGGCTTCTCTGACGGTGCCTATCGTCTGTGGCAAAGCGCCGAAGAGGGGGCCACAGGGATTCCCCCGGCCCTGCCCAGCGCCGACGCTGCGGCCACCGCCCGATGGATCGAGGCAGTACTCGCGGGTGAGATCCCGGTGCCCGCGCCTGTCGCCCGTCAAGTCGAAGTGATTCGTCAGGCGCTGGGTTTGCCCGAGTGAACCCTGTCGGGGGAATGCCATGCCGGTAGCGTCGGTATTGCATCGGAATACGCCCGCAATGCAACTAAATTCGCTCGAATTTTTGACGGAAAGGCGTAAAAGACCGGACTTCTGAGATTTTTTCGGAACATTTCGTCCCGAAAGCCATCAAATGTTCTGTGTTGGAGAGGACGCCCGAAGCGTGTCAGTCGCCGTAGCGAACGCCGTGGGCGGCCAGGAGAAGCACCGAGGGGAGCGGCGCAAATCGCCGCGGAGGGAGCGCCGCCCGGGCTATCAGTCGGGCGACGCCATGCGGGTCGCCTGCCACGAGATCAGATGCCAGGTCCCGGCTTCGCGCACGTGAACGGCGGTGTACATCATCAGGGAATTCAGCGAGCCAGTAGCCGTTTCGAGCTCCACGTCGAGCTTTCCGGTAACGACGACGGTATCGCCGAATTGACGGAGTTCCTGCCCGGTGACGTCGATCGCCGCGTATTTACGGCGGCCCGAGCTCAGCGCATTGAGGAATTCGGCTTTCGACTCGCGTTTTCCGTTCGAGTGGACGTAGTGAAGTCCGTCGGCGAGCAGTGTGCTCAGCTTGTCGACGTCGCACTCGATCATCGCTTCGAAGCGCTCGGATTCGCGCCGTCGCACTTCGTCGATGTACCCGAAGCGCTCGGAATCGCGTTGCCGCACCTCGTCAATGTGCTTCCCAGCCATGCTGACCTCCCGTCTTCGCCATCACTTTACGCTCGCGGCTTGGGTTGCAATTTACACCATCCGAGTCACGTTTGCGCCAGTGACTTCTCCCGTTTGGCGAGGGGTGCTGGAAAACCCCGAGATACCGGAAACTTCCCGTCCAGTAAGGGTTCTAACGTGTTTAGCACTCATCGAAAGAGAGTGCTAAAATGCTTTCCCAGAGGCTAACCAGGAGTCCACCACTTGAGTACTGCCGCCAACAAGCATCCGACGACGCCGGCCACCGGCACGGCGCCGAATTCGCGTGCCCTAGCTCTTGCCCCGTCGGCTTTGATGATGCCGGGCAGTCTGGGCAATATCGACAGCTACATTCAGGCTGTCCACCGCATTCCGCTGCTTTCTGCCGAGGAAGAGCAGTCGCTCGCCAAGCGTCTGCGTGAGAACGACGACCTCGAAGCTGCCCGTCAGCTCGTGCTTTCGCACTTGCGTCTGGTGGTGTCGATCGCGCGCAACTACCTCGGTTACGGATTGCCGCATGCCGACCTGATCCAGGAAGGCAATATCGGTCTGATGAAGGCCGTGAAGCGCTTCGACCCCTCGCAGGGTGTTCGACTCGTGTCGTACGCCATGCACTGGATCAAGGCCGAAATCCACGAGTACGTGCTGAAGAACTGGCGCACGGTCAAGGTCGCCACGACCAAGGCGCAGCGCAAGCTGTTCTTCAACCTGCGCAGCCAGAAGCAAGGCTTGCAGGCGTTCACGCCGGAAGAAATCGATCAGGTCGCGCGCGATCTGAACGTCAAGCGTGAAGACGTGATCGAGATGGAGACGCGCATGTCCGGGGGCGATATCGCCCTCGAAGGTCACAGCGACGACAGCGACAGCCCGAGCTTCGCCCCCATCGCCTACCTTGCCGACTCGCATCAGGAGCCGACCGCCGTGATCGCCGCGCGTGAGCGTGACCATCTGCAAAGCGACGGTCTGCAAGCCGCGCTTGGCCGTCTCGACCCGCGCAGTCGCCGCATCATCGAAGCGCGCTGGCTGTCGGTCGCCGATGACGGCAGCGGCGGCGCCACGCTGCACGAACTGGCCGATGAATTCGGCGTGTCCGCCGAGCGCATTCGCCAGATCGAAGTTGCCGCGATGAAGAAGATGAAAGGTGCACTGCAAGCGTACGCGTAATCCCCTGACCGGGACGTCGAAGGCCATGTGAAGCTCGCCAAGGACTGCGCACGCAGCACGCGACAAATTGCCACACGACCGTCTGGACAGCGTCAGTGAAATACTGCTGGCAACCAAGCCCCGTGAACCTCACGGGGCTTTTTTGTGCCTCCACGAAAGTTCACCCCTCATCTGCGCGAGACTTGATGCATCGCAAGGTCGTCCGCAAGGTCGGTCGATAGAATCGGCTCGTACGCGGCCATGCTGCGTGCGAAGGACGGCCCGGGGGCCGTTCGCCGCGCCGGACCCTTGTCTCGACTCCGCTTCTCATCCGCTGACCCACTAGCGGCGGATCCGCATCGAACCAGCGTCATCTGCGTGTCATCCGCCCCCGTGCGCTGCGGTTTGACATTTTCAAGCGATAAGGCAAAATGCGCCGAAAGTCGACGCTGTTTCCGACACCCGACTTTCGACGCCAGGAGCCGTCACGGATGGACACCCACTCTCCTAGCAGTCCTAAGCCACTCGCCGCAACCGCGCGTGTTGCCGCTGCGCCGGCAAACGTGCCTGCCGCTTCAGGCGTACTCGCCTGGATGGTTCGGCGCTGGCGCACCCGCCCTTCCCGTTTTGCCCTCGAAATACTGATCGTTCTCGCGATCAAGGTAGTACTCCTGTTTATTCTGAAGCATGCCTTCTTCGACGCTCCGATGGCCAAGCACATGCAGTTGCCGCCGGACGTCGTGGCCCGCGCCCTGATCGGGCCGCAGGCCGTCGAAGCGCAGTCCCCCACCAAAAATCAAGGTGTCCGCCATGATCAGTAGCGAAGTCGTCGACCTCTCGCGCTTGCAGTTCGCCATAACGGCGCTGTATCACTTTCTGTTCGTCCCGCTCACATTGGGCTTGTCGTGGCTGCTCGTCATCATGGAATCGGTCTATGTGATGACCGGCAAGCAGATCTACAAAGACATGACCCAGTTCTGGGGCAAGCTCTTCCTGATCAACTTTGCGATGGGCGTGACCACGGGTCTCACGCTCGAATTCCAGTTCGGCACCAACTGGGCGTACTACTCGCACTACGTCGGCGACATCTTCGGCGTGCCGCTCGCCATCGAGGGGCTGATGGCCTTCTTCCTGGAGGCCACCTTCGTGGGTCTGTTCTTCTTCGGATGGAACAAGCTCTCGCGTATCGGCCACCTGGCGACGACCTTCGCCGTGGCGCTCGGCTCGAACCTTTCGGCGTTGTGGATTCTCGTGGCGAACGGCTGGATGAACAATCCGGTCGGGGCGCACTTCAACTACGAGACCATGCGCATGGAGCTCAACAGCATCTGGGAAGTGGTCTTCAACCCGGTCGCGCAGGTGAAGTTCGTCCACACGCTCTCGGCGGGATACGTGACGGCGGCCATGTTCGTGTTGGGCATCTCCGCCTGGTATCTGCTCAAGCGTCGCGACGTGCCCTTCGCGCTGCGCTCCTTCGCGGTCGCCGCAGGTTTCGGTCTGGCCTCGACGCTGTCCGTCATCGTGCTCGGCGACGAATCGGGCTACACCACGGGCGAAGTGCAGAAGGTCAAGCTCGCCGCCATCGAAGCGGAATGGGAAACGGCCAAGCCGCCCGCATCGTTCACGCTGTTCGGCTTCCCGAATCAGAAGGAAGAGCGCACCGATTACGCCGTGAAGATTCCCTGGGCGATGGGCCTGATTGCCACACGTTCGGTCGACACGCCGGTGATCGGTCTCACGCAATTGCGTGACGAGCACAAGGACAACATCAAGCGCGGCATGCTCGCCTTCGCGGCGCTGGAGAAGCTGCGGGGCGGCGATACTTCGCCGGCCGTGCGCGCCGAGTTCGACAAGTACAAGGACGATCTGGGCTACGGTCTGCTGCTCAAGAAGTACACGGCGAACGTCGTCGATGCCACGCCCGAGCAGATTCACATGGCGGCCAACGACACCATCCCGCCGGTAGCCCCCGTCTTCTGGTCGTTCCGCATCATGGTCGGCCTGGGCTTCCTGTTCCTCTTCACGTTCCTGTGGGCCTTCTGGCTCTGCGCGCGCCGCCGTCTGCTCAAACCGCGCTCGGCCTGGTTCCTGCGCTGGTGCGTGTGGGCGATTCCGTTGCCGTGGCTGGCCGCCGAGTTCGGCTGGATCGTCGCCGAAATGGGGCGTCAGCCGTGGACCATTGCGGGCATTCTGCCCACGCACCTGTCCACGTCGTCGCTCTCCGCCACCGACCTTTACCTGAGCCTCGCGGGCTTCATCATCTTCTACACCGCGCTGCTCATCATCGAAATGTTCCTGATGGTGAAGTACGTCAAGCTCGGCCCGTCGTCGCTGCACACCGGCCGCTACCACTTCGAGACGCAAGGCACGCCCGGCACTGCCCTCGGCAGCGACCGCCCGGCCGCCTCGGTCTGATCGTCAGGGAGACACGACATCATGATGATCGATTACACCATTCTCAAGCTGATCTGGTGGGTGCTCATCGGCGTGCTGCTGATCGGCTTCGCCTTCTTCGACGGCTTCGACATGGGCACCGGCACGCTGCTGCCATTCCTGGGCAAGACGGACGCGGAGCGGCGCGTCATCATCAACACCGTTGCCCCGACGTGGGAAGGCAATCAGGTGTGGTTCGTCACGGCAGGCGGGGCGATGTTCGCCGCGTGGCCGCTCGTCTACGCCGCCGCCTTCTCGGGCCTTTACTGGGCGCTGTTGCTCGTGCTCTTCGCGCTGTTCCTGCGACCCGTCGGCTTCGACTATCGCAACAAGTTGCCGAGCGCTCGCTGGCGTAGCGCGTGGGACTGGGCGCTATTCGTGGGCAGCACGGTGCCGTCGCTGGTGTTCGGCGTGGCTTTCGGGAACCTGCTGCTCGGTCTGCCGTTCTCGTTCGACAACACGCTGCGCTCCACCTACACCGGCTCGTTCTGGGCGCTGCTCAACCCGTTTGCGCTGCTCTGCGGACTGGTCAGCCTGCTCATGCTGCTCACCCACGGTGCGGCACACCTGCGCATGAAGGCCGATCCGGTCGTCGCGGCGCGCGCCGGACGCATCATGCGCATGACCGCACTCGGCACGCTGCTCCTGTTCCTCGTGGCGGGCGTGATCGTGGCAACGCATGTCGACGGCTTCGCCATCGCGAAAATGGGCGCGACCGATGCACCGGCCAACCCGCTCTTGAAGCAGGTCACAACCGGTCCGGGCCTGTGGCTCACGAACTATCAGACGTATCCGTGGATGGTCGCGGCGCCGGTCGTCGCCTGCCTGTGCGCGCTGCTCGCCGCCCTGCTCGCGACCAGCCGCGCCTATGCCTGGACGTTCGTCGTCACCGGGCTGATGATGGCCGGCATCATCCTCACCGCCGGCTTCTCGATGTTCCCGTTCGTGATGCCTTCGGCCACCGCGCCGGGCAGCAGCCTCACGGTCTGGGACGCGACATCGAGCCAGCTCACGCTGCAAATCATGCTCATCGCCGTGGTCGTCTTCCTGCCCATCGTTCTGCTCTACACCGGCTGGGTGTACCGCGTGATCCGTGGCCGCGTGACGATCGAGACGGTCAACGACAACCCCCACACGATGTACTGATCAAGGAGTCGCGACATGTGGTACTTCTCTTGGATTCTCGGCCTTGGCCTCGCGCTCGCGTTCGGCATCATCAACGTGATGTGGTTCGAAGCGCATGACGATCTCGAGCGTCGCAGCCAGGAAGGCAACTGAAGCCGACTTGCCTCATCCGATGCAGAAATGAAAATCGCGCCTCACGAGGCGCGATTTTTTTGGGCGGACGATGTCGGCGAAAACTTAGCTCAACAGTGTCTTCAGGTCCTTGGCCATGGCGTCGACGGGCTCGTCGGGGCGCATGAACAGACGCAATTGTCCGTTCGGATCGAACACGTAAATGCCCGCGGTGTGATCGATGGTGTAATTGTTCGGCGTAGATCCCTCGACCTTGTTCACGACCACGCGAAACGACTTGGTCACGGCTTTGAGCGCTGCCTCGTCGGCCGGACGCAATCCCACGAACGCCGGATTGAATGCCGGGACGTACTGCCCCATCAGTTCGGCCGTATCGCGCTGCGGGTCGACCGTCACAAACAGCACCTGCACACGCTGGGCGTCGTCCGGGCCGAGCTTCTGCATGACCTGGTTGAGTTCGGCCATCGTGGTCGGGCAGACATCCGGGCAATGCGTATAGCCGAAGAACATCACCACCGCCTTACCCTTGTAATCGGCAAGCGTGCGGGTTTTGCCCTGCGGGTCCTGCAACGAGAAGTCCTGCGCGAATTCCTTATTGCCGGTGATGTCCAGACTCGTGAACGTCGGGCCTTGCTTGCCGCACGCGGCGAGAAGTACGGTGAGCCCCATGAGCCACATCGCGCGGCGCAACCAGATGACAGCTAGATTCATGAACGAATGACCCCAGAACGTATGGAAAAAACGCCTTCCGAAAATACAACAGGCGCGCCGGTCGGAAATACCGTAACGCGCCTGTCGTCGTGATGCAGTCTGCGCACTTGCGCCGTGCTCAGCCCAGCAGATAGATCTGTACGTAATGATCGACGAGCAACGCCGCGAACAGCAGCGAAAGGTAGACGATCGAGTAGCGGAACATCGAGCGCGAGAGCTCATCGGAATACTTGCGCCACAGCTTCACGGCGTACCCCAGGAAGATGCCCGACAGCACCACGGCGCTTACCAGATACAGATACCCGCTCATGCGATGCGCGAACGGCAGCAACGACACGGCGAACAGCACCACGCTGTAGAGCAGGATTTGCAGGCGCGTGTACTTCTCGCCGTGCGTGATCGGCAGCATGGGCAGGCCGGAGTTCACGTAGTCCTGACGACGATAGAGGGCGAGCGCCCAGAAATGCGGCGGCGTCCACACGAAGATGATGAGTACGAGGATCCACGCGTCGGCCGGCACGGCGCCGGTGACCGCCGCCCAGCCCAGCGCGGGCGGCATCGCCCCGGCAGCACCGCCGATCACGATGTTCTGCGGCGTGGAGGGCTTGAGGATGATGGTGTAGATCAACGCGTAGCCGACAAAGGTGCCCAGCGTGAGCCACATCGTCAGTGCGTTGGTGAACGTGTAGAGCACCACCATGCCGGCGCCACCCAGAATCGTCGAGAAGACGATGATCTGCCACGGGGCGATCTCGCCGCGTGCGGACGGACGCCACGCCGTGCGGCGCATGAGCGCGTCCACGCGTTGCTCGATCAGGCAGTTCACGGCAAAAGCGGATCCGGCGAGCAGCCAGATGCCGATGGTGCCGCCGATCAGCACCTGCCACGGCACCATGCCGCGCGTGGACAGGAACATGCCGATCACGGCACAGAACACAGCAAGCTGCGTCACGCGGGGCTTGGTGAGCGCCCAGTACTGCGCGATGCGGCTGGCTGGCGGATGGGGAAGGGTCGTGCTTTTCATATCTGAAGGCAATGCGCTACGCCGGGCCAGTGGGGGCGCCGAGCGGTGCGGCAGCCGGCTCCGCGGTGGAGAGAGGCTTCTGGCGGGCCGAAAGGTCTGCCTGATTCATCAGGCCGGACGCAAAAGGCGCCGCTTCAAACTCTTGAACGAGCCGGGCGGCGCGAATGCGGTAGTTTAACATGACGAGCAAAAGCAGCAGGACGGCCGCCCCGCCGTTATGCGCAATGGCGTTGAGCAACGGCCACTGGAAAACGATGTTCGACAGCCCCGTGGCAAATTGCACGAGCACCAGTATCAATACCAGAATCGACAGCCTTCTGAGCGCGGCATGACGTCGCAGCCGGCTCGCCAGCCACGCCAGATACAGCACCACGACCACGGCAAAAGTGCGATGCGCCCAATGGATTGCCACGAGCGCGTCCATGGGAATCACCTCGCCACCGGCCGTCTTGCCCAGTTCACGCCACAGCTTGAAGCCGTTGTGGAAGTCCATCGGCGGAATCCATTGACCCTGACACGTTGGGAAGTCGGTACATGCCAATACAGCGTAGTTGGTACTTACCCATCCGCCAAGGGCAATCTGGAAGACGAGCAACGCCAGGCCGATCAGCGCCGCCGTACGCCAGCGCAAGGCCCCGGGGTCGGCCGCGACGCTCGCGAGCGGCATCTGTCGCGAGGCCAGCCAGGCAAGCGAGCCCAATAGAGTGAGTGCCAGCATCAGGTGAATGGAGACGATCACCGGCTGGAGCTTCATCGTGACCGTCCATGCGCCGAATGCGCCTTGCACGCAAACGAGGACCAGCAACCCTGTGGCGAGCCACGGCGACTGCTTCAGTTCGCGGCGCTTCACCCAGGCCATGACCATCAGCGCGATGATGAGCACACCCACCGCCATGGCGAAATAGCGGTGGATCATTTCGATCCACGCCTTCACGAACGTGACCGGCCCGCTCGGCAGCAGCAACTGCGCGGCATGAATGTCGGCGTGCGCCGCAAACGGCGACGACGTGCCGTAGCACCCCGGCCAGTCGGGGCAGCCCAGCCCCGAATCCGTCAGCCGCGTGAAGCCGCCGAACATGATCAGGTCGAGCGTGAGATAGGTCGTCACCCAGGCCAGTTTGCGGTACTTGTTGGTGTCGCGGCGCAACACCACCCAACCGAGCGGCAGCACCGCGATGCACAGGCCGATGAAGCCCAGTTCCAGAAGGTAAAGCATTGGTTTTACGTCAGTTCTTCGTCATGTCCGGCGTGGCGCAACGCCACACGCGAGGGTTCATTCCGGCACCATCCTGCATCACATCCTGCATCACAAGTTGGCGCCCACTCCGCTCACCGTATCAACCCGTGCCGGACCACTTGAGCAGGCGCGACAGGTCGCTCTTGATCTTGCCCGGATCGGCGTTCTTCGGGAACGCCATCATCAGGTTGCCCAGCGGGTCGACCAGATAAATGTGGTCGCGCAAGCCAGTGCCCTCCTGTGTGGGCAACCACGCGGCGAGCGCGACCGGATCCGCACGCAAACGCCGCGTGTCGGGATAGGCGTCATCGATCTGCTTCGACACGGCAGCACCGTCGGTGACAAGCCACAGGGTCTCGACACGCGTGCGCTCGTTGCCCTGCAGAACGCGGATCTGCCGCATGTAGAACAGCTTGCTGACGCAGTTCTCGTCGCAGGTGGCGGTATCCGCACTGATCATCAGCCACTTTCCCTTGAGCGAGGACAGCGGCAGGTTCTCGCCCGTCTCGTCATCGTGGACGACCAACGTGGGCAGGGGCCGCTGAGGTTCGACCAACTTGCCGTAGGCCGACGTGCCGCCTTGGGGCTTGAAGACGAAATACATCAGGTATGCCGCGACCGCAGGCGCCGCGCACACCGCGAACAGCAGTACGAGCATACGTCGCGCGCGACGTCGCTGCACCGGGTCGATGGCGGGATTGCCGGGGTTCCCCGCGTTTGCGGCGGTCCTCACGTCTGCACTCATATTCACCTATGCCCTTATGCCTATGCCTTTATGCCGATGCCCTTATGCGCTCATGCCCGCACCATGCTGCTGACGGCCGCGTCGATATGCGATTCGCAGACCGAGCACCGCCAGTATCAGCGACAGACCGAACCACTGGGCCATATAACCATAATTGCGATCCGCCCCGCTCGCCGGCGCGGGCCAGTCGCGCAACAGGTGGTCGCCCGTGTCGTTCGTCTGCATGATGACGAACGGCTGCAACGGTAGCGACGTTTCACGCGCGTAATCCGCCACGTCCAGATTCTGGCGAATCGCCAGCCCCGCAGCGGAACCACCGTGCCCCAGTTCGAAGGCGCGCGACGGATCCTGTGTGGCAATGCCTTCTACCGTAACGTCGCCCGCCGGGGTGGCGTACGGCATGATCGCTTCGCGATCGCGCAAGTCACGCGGCAACCAGCCACGATTGACGAGCACGACGTGTTCCGGCGAGACCTGCAACGCCATCACCACATAGAAGCCGGGCAGTTCGTTGCGCGGCCGGTTGTCCAGATACACCACGCGGTTCGTCAAAAAACGCCCGGTCACGCGTACCCGTCGGTGTGTCACGTCTGCGAGCGAATAGGCCCGGTCGCCAAGTGCGATCACCGGCGCACGCTCTGCCTGTTCGATCTGTGCCTGGCGCGCCAGGCGCATCTGCGCGCGCTGATACTGCCACACGCCAAGCGACGCGCTCAGTATCACGCCCAGCAGAATCAGCACCGTCGGCACCGGCCGCATGCCACGCAAAAGGGTTTTCAACACATCCGTTCCCAGTCCGACAGTCCCAACATTCCCAACCGCCCCAGCAGTCGCTGCGGCCGTCCGATGGCGCACGACGCGAGCGGAATACACTGCATTGCAGCGTGCCAGCACAGGGGCATTGCCCGATAATGAAACATTCCCGTGCCCGGACACATCATGCGCATCATCGTTGCCATCGCCTTCGTCCTGATTCTCGGCAGTCTGGCGTCCGCATTGTTTTTCATGATGCGGGACAAGGGCCGATCGAACCGCACCGTGCAATCGCTCGCGGTGCGCGTCGGCCTGTCGGTGACGCTGTTCCTGCTCATCCTCTTCGCCAACTGGATGGGCTGGATTCACAGCACGGGCATACGATACTGAGTCCCGCACCGCCCTCCTGCGGCAAATCGCCGCACCCTTTCTCCGTCGCTCTGCCTGACGCCAAAGAACGTCTTTCTGCGCCGGGCGTCGATGCATTGCGGCGCGCCAAGCGATGAAACTGCGACGCTGCGACATAAGGCCGCATTCCCCGCCGCGCCTGCCGCGACTGAGCTGAAAGCCCCTACTGGCCTATCCGGCAAGCGCACGCCACGTCCGCAAATGGAAACGCCGCCGGAATCCGGCGGCGCCCTGGGCGTTGACGGTATCGACGAGGTCCGGCGTCAGAGCCAGTAGACGACGACGTACAGCCCCAGCCAGACCACGTCCACAAAGTGCCAGTACCAGGCTGCGCCTTCGAAACCGAAGTGATGATCCGGCGTGAAGTGCCCCTTCATCAGACGCACCAGCATGACGGAGAGCATGATCGCGCCCATCATCACGTGAAAACCGTGAAAGCCGGTGAGCAGGAAGAACGTCGAGCCATAGACGCCCGAGGTCAGCTTCAGGTTCAGTTCGGTGTAAGCGTGGTGATATTCGTACGCCTGAAAGCCCAGGAACACGAAACCGAGCACGACGGTGGCGAACAGCCAGAAGATCGCGCTGCCACGATGGTTCGCCCGCAGGGCGTGGTGCGAAATCGTGAGCGTGACGCCTGAGGTGAGCAGCAGTGCCGTGTTGAGCGTCGGGATCGGCCACGGACCCATCGTCTCGAACGCGTCGACCACACCTGCCGGGCCGGTGTTCGGCCATACGGCGGTGAAGTCGGGCCACAGCAGCTTGTTATCGAGGTCGCCCAGCCATGGCATGGCCAGCGTGCGGGCATAGAACAACGCCCCGAAGAATGCGCCGAAGAACATCACTTCCGAGAAGATGAACCAGCTCATGCCCCAGCGGTAGGACACGTCGATGCGCTTGCTGTACAGACCGCCCTCGGACTCTGCGATGGAGTCGCCGAACCAGCTGCGCAGCACCCAAAGTACCCACAGCAGGCCGACCAGCGCCGTCCACGGCGCCCACGACAGTCCGTTGACCCACGCGGCGGCCGACGCGAGCACCACCAGCAAGCCGACGCTGCAGCTCACCGGGTGACGCGAGGGGGCCGGCACGAAGTAGTAAGGCGCCGTTTGGTGTTGACCACTCATTCTTATCTCTCCAGGCTTGGTTCTCTTTGTCTATGCCACTCACGTCGCGAGCCGAATGGCGAGCTTCGCCAGAAACACCAGCGCCACGACGAACAGGATGCCCCCGATCAGTCCCGCAACGATCAGATGCACAGGGTTGAGCTGCGCCATGTCGCGGTCGTGATCACGTCCCTTGCGCACACCGAAAAACGACCAGAACACCGCACCGATGGTCTGGAAGAATGACAGTTTGCGCTGGGTCGCCTCCTTCAGGTCATCCATTGCCGCCCTTGCCTCCTCCTGTCGCTCCTGCGCTCACCTCGCCGACCGGCGAACCCGTCGGGGCGTCCGCGCGTTGGTTGGCGTCGTTCTTGCCGAGATCGAAAAAAGTATAGGACAGCGTGATCGTATTCACATCCTTGGGCAGCTTCGTGTCGACCACGAACACCACCGGAAACTCCTTGGCCTCACCGGCCTTGAGGGTTTGCTGCGTGAAGCAGAAACACTCGATCTTCTTGAAGTAGCTCGCCGCCTGTGCCGGCGCGTAGCTGGGAATCGCCTGCGCGCGCACTTCATGCGGTTGTTGATTCGCCACTTCGTATTCGATGGTCGCCATCTGCCCCGGATGCACCGTCAGGCTGCTCTTCGCCGGCTTGAAGCGCAGCGGTCCCTGCGCGTTGGCGTCGAACTCGACCGTGATCGTGCGACTCTCGTCGACCTGCGAATTACGCGCACTGATCTGCGTGGTGCGATCGCCGAGCTGGTTAATGCCCACGAGGTCGCAAAACGCGCGGTAGAACGGCACCATCGCGTAGCCGAATCCGAACATCACCGCGACGAGCAGCAACAGCTTGCTGAAGGTGCGTGCGTTGATGCGTCGCAGGCCGGCCATTCAGATACCGCCCAGCAGCTTGGTCTTGATCATCACGCCGACGAAGAAGGCCAGCACGACCGAGCCGAGAATCAGCCCGGTGCGCAGGTTCTTCGCCCGCTGTTCACGACTGAGCGCCATGCTCAATGCACCTTCGGCGGCGTCTCGAACGTATGGAACGGCGCCGGGCTCGGCACGGTCCACTCCAGCCCTTCCGCGCCATCCCACGGCTTGGCTTCGGCGGCCTTGCCACCGCGCCATGCCGGCAGCGCCACCCAGAACAGGAAGTACACCTGCATCAGGCCGAAACCGAAGGCGCCAATGGTCGCCAGCTGGTTGAAGTCGGTGAACTGCGCCGGGTAGTCGGCATAGCGACGCGGCATGCCTGCCAGCCCCAGGAAGTGCATCGGGAAGAACGTCACGTTGAACGTGATGAGCGAGCCCCAGAAGTGGAACTTGCCGCGCCACTCGTTGTACATGTGGCCTGTCCACTTCGGTACCCAGTAATAGAACCCTGAGAACAACGCGAAGAGTGAACCGGCCACCAGCACATAGTGGAAGTGCGCCACCACGTAGTAAGTCCCGTGCATCTGGATATCGAGCGGTGCGAGCGAGAGCATCAGGCCAGTGAAGCCGCCCATCGTGAACACGAAGAGGAAGCCGACGGCGAAGAGCATCGGCGTCTCGAACGTGAGCGCGCCCTTCCACATCGTGGCGACCCAGTTGAAGACCTTCACGCCCGTGGGCACGGAGATCAGCATCGTCGCGTACATGAAGAACAGCTGCCCCGTGACCGGCATGCCCGTCACAAACATGTGGTGCGCCCACACCATGAACGACAGGATCGCGATCGATGCCGTGGCGTACACCATCGAGCTATAGCCAAAGAGCGGCTTACGCGAGAACGCCGGAATGACCTGCGAGACGATCCCGAACGCCGGCAGAATCATGATGTACACCTCCGGGTGTCCGAAGAACCAGAAGATGTGCTGATACATGACGGGATCGCCGCCGCCCGCCGCGTTGAAGAACGACGTGCCGAAGTGACGATCCGTGAGCAGCATCGTGATCGCGCCGGCGAGCACCGGCATCACGGCGATGAGCAGGTAGGCGGTGATCAGCCACGTCCACACGAACATCGGCATCTTCATGAGCGTCATGCCCGGCGCGCGCATGTTCAGAATCGTGACGATGATGTTGATCGCGCCCATGATCGACGACGCGCCCAGAATGTGGGCCCCAAAGATCGCCAGATCCTGGCCCGGTCCCATCTGTACCGACAGGGGCGCGTACATCGTCCAGCCGGCGGCGGTGGCGCCGCCCGGCACTAGGAACGACGAGATCAGCAGCAAGCCACCGACCGGCAGCAGCCAGAAGCTGAAGTTGTTCATGCGCGCGAACGCCATGTCCGAAGCGCCGATCTGCAGCGGGATCATCCAGTTCGCGAAACCCACGAACGCCGGCATGATCGCGCCGAAAATCATCACCAGCCCGTGCATCGTCGTGAGCTGATTGAAAAACTCCGGACGAATGAACTGCAAGCCCGGCTCGAACAATTCGGCGCGGATCATCAAGGCCATCACGCCGCCCGAGAGCAGCATGACGAACGAGAAGATCATGTACATCGTGCCGATGTCCTTGTGATTCGTCGCGAACAGCCAGCGACGCCATCCGTGCGGATGGTCGTGCGCGTGATCGTCGTGACCCGCCACGTGATCGTGAGCGATGGAACTCATACCCAATCTCCTTGCTTCGAACTGGTCGAACGACTTAACTGTTCTTCGCTGCGTCTGCCGCGGCGCCGGCCGCGTTGGCCGACTTGTTGCCGCGTGCCTCACGCACCTGCGCCGGCTGAACGACGTCGCCGGTCTTGTTGCTCCACGAATTGCGCTCGTACGTGATGACGGCCGCAAGCTCCACATCGTTCAGGTGCGACCAGTTCGGCATCGCATTCTTGCCATGCAGCACGATGCTGACGTGATCCGCCACCGGACCGGTCACGATCTTGCCGCCATCGAGCGCCGGGAACGCGCCGCCGCCCTTGCCGTTGGGCTGGTGGCACACCGCGCAATTCGATGCGTAGACCTTCTGGCCGCGCTCCATCAATTCCTGCACGGTGTAAGTCTTGTTCGGATCGTCCGCCGACGCCGCCATCTGCTTCTTCTGCGCGTCGACCCACTTGTTGTAGTCGTCTTCCGATACCACCTTCACGACCACCGGCATGAACGCGTGTTCCTTGCCGCACAGTTCGGTGCAGAAGCCGCGATATTCGCCGACCTTCTCGGCTTTGAACCAGGTGTCGCGCACGAAGCCGGGAATGGCGTCCTGCTTGATGCCGAAGGCAGGCACGTAGAACGAGTGGATGACGTCGTTGGCCGTGGTGATCAGACGCACCTTCTTGTTGACCGGCACGACCATCGGGTTGTCGACTTCCTGCAAGTACGTGTTGCTCTTGGGCTCGGCGCCGTCGATCTGGCTGCGCGGGGTCGTGAGCGTGGAGAGGAACTTGATGCCCTCGCCTTCTCCCTTCAGGTAGTCGTAGCCCCATTTCCACTGATAGCCGGTCACCTTGATGGTGAGATCGGCGTTGGTGGTGTCCTTCATCGCGACGACCGTCTTCGTGGCGGGCAACGCCATGAGAATCACGATGATGAACGGCACGACCGTCCAGATCACCTCGACCGTGGTGCTTTCGTGGAAGTTCGCGGGCTGATGGCCCTTGGATTTGCGGTGCTTGATGATCGAGTAGAACATCACGCCGAACACCGCGAGGAAGATCACCAGGCAGATGATCAACATCATGGTGTGAAGGCTGTGAAGCTCTTGCGCGAGCTTCGTCACCGGCGGCTGGAAGTTGAGTTCGTTGACGGCCGGCCCCCCCGGCATATCCGTGACCACCGCCAGTGCCGGAGCGCCGACGAGCAGTGAGGCGCCCGCAAGGAAAGCCGCCAAGGCGTGTTTCGTTTTTTTCATAGCTTCCTTACCCAAAATTACCATCCAAATCCTCCCTGGCGGTCGCCCGAGATCGTCTCCATCTCTCAGGCCTGTTGGGCAAGACAACGGCGCAGCTCGCGCGCAAACGTTTCGCGGCGATGCGGCGCAAGATAGGCACCGACGGTGACCGAGCGGCTACCCGAGCGCAAGACGATGCGCGTACGCGGCGGCTTCTCGATGTCGATGCGCACCCAGCGGGGATTGAACTCGAACTGCGTCAACCTCTGTGCTGAACGTTGCTCGACCACAAGGCTCACGGGCGACAACCGAATGACCTCGTAATCTGTGGCATGCCGGGCATGAATGACGAACGCAACGCCCACCACGAGCAAGTCCAGGCCTGTGAACGGCAAGACCAACCACCCACCGCGCCACGCCGCAATCAAGGCAACACCCAGTGACACGGCGGCCAACGACAGGTAGAACAGGACAAACTGGCGCGGCGATATCGCGCAGTTGCGCTTGTGCTTCCATTCCTTCGTCACCGATCCGGCTTCGGAAGAAGAGGCTGCGAGCATCGCCGTCACCCGTGGGGCATTTTGGGTCTTTCATGTCCGACGGCCGGGAACCAGTTGCGTCCGGGCCGCGACAAACTGCCGCATTATAGAACGCGCATTCTCCAAGCGACAACATTGATACCGAGTATTTGGCGCGCCATAGCATCCTCCTGAACCCATTGATGCAAAAGGGAAATCCGGTAATTCCCCTAGCGAAAAATCTCAGCGACCGGGCGACTACGGGATACTCCCTATGCGCCGACGGTTTGACACATTGCAACACGATGCGACTCGTTGCGGTGTCCTGAATACCCTGATCGACAAGACGCACGATCGATGCTCTGCGTCGTTTCGCATGGCGTCGTGGCGCGTCGCCAACCTCACCCCGAGTGCGCAACGCGCTCCGCTGCGATGCGGGATTCGTCCGATATCCATTCACAGTAGACGGCGTCGCGGATTTCGCGTGCGACGTTATGTCGCGCCCCCTTCATTCGGCTTCGCAAACGTGACCGACGGCATAGACACGACATGGCCGCCTTTGGGCAACGGCAGCCTCGCGAAGCGTCGGCGACATCCCGGACGACATTCGCGCCATGTCCGGGCGACACGCCATGCGCACGGCCATGAGACGCATGCTACAAGCGAAACATGTTCCCTACATCGTCATGCCATGTGCGCCACGCGACACTTCACCCCACGTTCGTTTTCCGACGGTCTCGGTGCCTTGCGGACCGCCAGGGATGTCGACGCCCTGCGCGCTTTGTTGCCGTCGCTGTGTGCCTCGCTCGGGCAACGGTTCTTCCGCTATTGCGGCCGTTTCCCGCTGCCCGACGGTTCCGTTGCGACGCGGCGCCTCGACAATCTCCTGCCCGACTGGCGACAACGTTACGAGCAGCACTATGAAGCGATCGATCCGGCGCTCGCGCGTGCCGCGCGTCAGCTCACGCCCGTCGAATGGACCGCCGGGTTGTACACGTCCCCCGAAGCCCTGTGCCTGCGCGACGAGCAGCGCGCCGCAGGGTTGCGCTTCGGCGTGACGTACCCTGTCTTCACCCCCTCCGGCGCGTTGGGCACGCTGAGCTTGTCGTCGCCGCGTCGGTCGCCATTGCGGCGTCACGCGCGACGCCTGTGCGATACGGTAGCGACCGGCGCACACGTGTGGCGACAGCATGCAGGGGTGGTGCTGGCCACGCATCTGCACGAGGCCGTCTGGCGCGTCGTACAACGCGACACGGCCGCGCGTGCGAACCACCGCGCCGCGCCCGCGTTGACGCCTCGCGAGCGAGAGTGTCTGCGGTGGGTTGCGCGCGGCAAGACGTCGTGGGAGATCGGCCGCATTCTCACCCTCTCCGAGCATGGGGTGGTATTCCATTTGCGCTCCGTCATGCGCAAGTTTGGCGTGTCGAGTCGCCATCGCGCCGCGAAACTGGCGAGCGACTACGGGCTGCTCGACGACACCGCCACACCGCCATTGCCGAACATCACTTGCGTGTCGCCAGATCGGCAAGCGTCCTGTAGCGTGTCAACGTAAAGGTATCGGTCGCTGCGTTCGTGAACGATCCGCCGCCGAGACGTCCCACCGGACGCAGCCCGTGCACGTCCACGTGGCACGTATTGGGATCGAGCAATGCCTCATCGACGTGTGCGACGAGCACCGTCCCCAGCACGAGCCATCCGCCGCCCGGCGCGGCACTGATTTCAATGACGTCGCGCACCCGGCACTCGTAAGCGACGGAAGCCTCCTTGACGCGCGGTGGACGCACCCGCGAAGACGCTACCGGCGTCGTTCCGGTGAGGTCGAATTCCGATTCCCCTGCGGGCAGCGGAGCGGCCGACAGATTCACCGCGTCGATGCAGGAGGCGCTGGCGACATTGACCACGAATTCCGGTACCGCTTCGATGTTGCGCAGGGTGTCCTTCTTGCGTTTGGGCGGTGGTGGTACGACCGGGCAGAACAGCACGGTCATCGGCACACAACACACGCCCATGAAGTAGGCGTATGGCGCCAGGTTCGGCCTGCCCTGAGCATCGATCGTACTGATCCACGCGATCGGGCGGGGCAGGATCGTACTCATCATGAAGTTGTAGATCTTCGCCTCGTCGAGCGTCGACGGGTCCAGTTCCATCGTGCCTCCTCAATAGTCGTTGATTCGCCGTCGGCGGCGACTCACCGCAGCGCCGCGGTCCCGATGTCCCGAGGTCCATGGGACCTGTGGTTCTGTGGTTCTGTGGTTCTGTGGTTCTGTGGTTCTGTGGTTCTGTGGTTCTGTGGTTCTGTGATCCAGTCATCCGGCCGAAACCGCGCGAATGGCAACGGCCATTACAGGTGCGTGTCGTGCGTACTTCGAGACCTGTCGTTCCACTCACGTCCCGGCTGATACGATGCCCGCCAGGCGAAGGACATCGTGTGCGCACCCCCATGACAACGTGAAACCGCCGCCACCGTGACCGTAGTTGTGAAAGAGGCGAGCATGCTTGTCGTCTCGCGCGACGCGCGGCGCACCTCGTATCGGACGAAATCCGATGCGGGCGTCGATCACACGCAACTTGGCAACCCCGTCGCACAAACGCGTGCAGCGATGCAGGATGTCCCGAATCTGCGGCTCGGCGATCACCGTCGACGTCAGACCCGGATCTGCCGTCCCGCCCAGCACAATGTCGTGCACGCGCTCAACGATGTAGGTGGGCAGCGCAGGATCGGAGTCGTCGATATGGCACCCGCTCACCGCATCGTCACGCGCAGCGCGCAGCACGATCGCGCGCGAGAGCGACAGCGCATCATCGCCAAACCGTCGACTACCGTAGCCGCAGCAATTCACCACAACTTCGGCCTCGTCGAGCAACGGCACCGGGTCATCGACGCAGCGCTGCACATACGTTCCGCCCAGTTCGAGGAACATGTTCATCAGATATCGGAGGTAGGTCCCGGTATCGGCGACCGGCACATCCATACGGTACGCGCAGGTGAAACGCGACGACATCCCGGTGTCTCGCACACGCGTCAGATTGGCGACACACTCCGCCCACCACGGTTCGCCCGCGTCGCGTCGAAAGTACTCGGTCAGCGGTTTCGTGATCACCCCCGATGCGGTATCGGCGGACAGTCGGCGCATCGTGGCGTAGGTGTGGCGTGCGCGCGCCAGATAGACGAGATCGGGGGCCTGATAGAACGGATGCCAGATCGCGGCGGCCAGCGACGACGTCGTCTGCGCAGGTCCCTCCGCCGCGTGGATGGCAACGCGGCACCCCGAGAGCGCCATGGCGACGGCCGTCGTCAAGCCGCTGACACCGGCGCCGAGAACGACGACTCGTTCGCGGCTCACAGCCCCTTCCCCCCGGTAATCGACGAGTGCCCGCCATTCGAAATCGGCTGTGATGCTGACTGTGAATTCTGCTGCGAAATCGTCTGCGATGCCGACCGCGATATCAACTGCGATGTCGATACCGACGCCGATGTGGGTGGCGATGTGGGTGGCGATGTGGGTGGTGATTTGGGTGGTGATGGGAGCTGCGAGATGTCGACACACGACGGTTCCGTCACGTGCGCCATGCGATCGAAGCCCTGTGGCGACTTCATGCCGCTGCCGGTACCGAGCAACACCACCTGTTCGCCCGCGCGAATTCGTCCCGAGTCGCGACTTGCGTGGAGGGCCGCGTAACCGGCCGCCGTCGACGGTTCAAACCACAAGCCGAAGCGCTGCGCGAGCGCGCGCGATGCCCATGCAATGTCCGAATCGGTCAGTGCGACGCACGCACCACGTGTCGTGCGCAGCGCGTGTAACGCGGCGAAGTGATCGCGAGGACGACCGACCGCGAGGCTGTCTGCCACCGTATCCGGGACGACCTCCGTAGGCGCTTCGGGCAACGCCGTCGTCTCGTCCCCCCGTTGCCAATCACGCGAGATGCTGTTTGAACTGACGGCTTGCGCCGCCATCAATCGCGGCACTGCAGACGTGATGCCCAGCGCGAACAGGTCGAGAAAGCCCGCCGCCACGCCGGAGAGAATGTTTCCATCGCCCGTCGGCACGATCACCCAGTCGGGCACCTGCCAGTCGAACGCTTCGGCGATCTCGAACGCGCATGTCTTTTTCCCTTCCCGGGTGAAAGGGTTGATGCCGGTGTTTCGGCAACACACCTGTGGGTCGTCCGCCATGCGCTCCGCCATTTCGAACGCATCGTCATAAGTCCCTTGCACCTCGTGGATCTTCGCACCGTACGCCCGGATCTGCGCAAGCTTGACGAAGGGCGTGCGCGCAGGCACGACCACGGTCGCTGCCAGGCCCTGCGACGCCGCTATGCACGCTAGCGAGGCACCGGCATTGCCGGTCGACGCGGTCACTGCGTGGGTGCACCCGGCGCGCTTCGCGACCGCCAGCACGAGTTCGGTCGCGCGATCCTTGAGCGAACCACTGGGATTGCGCGCGTCGTCCTTGACCCACAGTCGCACGCCACCATCGTTGCCGCAATCGACCATCGGCGTGCCGCCCACACGCAATCGACTGCCCCACCGTGCCTCCACCGGCAAAAGCGCCGCATATCGCCACATGCCGTGCATCGCGCTACCGTGGAACGCGCTCAGCACCTCGGCAGCCGATGGCGAATCGGCGTTGGCCCTGCGCTGGACGCGCAAGTTCTGCCCGCAAACAGGGCAGCGATAGCGGATGTCGCCCCACGCCTGCGGCGTCGCACATCGCACGCACGCGTAGCGATAGGAGAATGCCGCCATCACGACAGCGCTCCCGGATTCAACAAGTGCGCCATCACGGCGTTTTGTGCATGCAGACGGTTCGCCGCCTGACGGAAGACCCATGAGGAGACACCTTCCACGACGTCGTCGGTGACCTCTTGCCCACGATCGACCGGCAGGCAATGAAGGTATCCCGCACCGGACGTCGCAAGGCCCATGATGTCAGCGTCCACACACCAGTCCCGGTGCTGCTCGAAAGTGTTGCGCATGGCGACTTCGTCGACGGGATCGCCATGACGCGTCGGCAGGTGTCCCAGGCCGCACCAGGACTTCGCATAAACCGCGTGCGCGTGCGTCACGCCATCGCGCAGATCGTGCGTCACGCGAATACGCGCTCCCGTATCGTCCGCAAACGCCGCTGCCGCCTGCATCACTTGCGGATCGAGTGCGAATGGTTCGGGATGCGCCAACGTGACGTCCATTCCCGATTTGACCGCAGCCAGCAGCAGGCTCTGTGGCACCGCAACAGGCTTGTGCCAACTTCCCGAGTAGGTCCAGGCAATGCACAGGCGTCGACCGGCAAGTTCTCCCAGTTGCTCGCGCAACGTCATCGCGTCCGCGAGCGCCTGACACGGATGAAACCGGTCACACTCCATGTTGATGACAGGTACCCGGCTTGCTTGCGCGAAGGCTTCCAGATGGCGATGCGCAGCGCCATAGACCCAGCCGGCGGGCGCGCCGTACATGCGCACCGCAATCGCGTCACCGTATGACGACAACACCCGGGCCACGTCGGCGACACGCTCCGTTGCGTAGGGGATTTCGGCGTCAGCCAACGCCGGCGTGTAAATCCCGTTTAGCGGATCCAGAACAATGGCGTTTCCGCCTAACCGCATGAGGCCCGTTTGGAAGCTGCTTCGCGTGCGCAGCGAAGGGTTGTAGAAGAGAAAGTAGATCGTCCGGTTGCGAAGCGTGCCCTCGGTATGAAGGGGATATCGGGACTTGAACGACAGCGCCGCGTCGAGCAGCGTTCGATAGTCCTGTGCACTCATCGTCAAATCGGGAGCAAGCCAATGGCAAGTCACACGTCCCTCCTCTGCTCCCGCCTGATCGGCGCCTGCGTCGATGTTTCGCTTTGGTGTGCCTGACACGCTATCGCGGGGGTCTCCAGCGGCGCGCATGCTGCGCGAAGCGCTCGGCACACGACAACCCCAACCGCTCGAAGAGACGTCGTGGCACCAACGCCGCCTCCATCATCTGTATGCCGACTTCCAGTGGATCGATGCTCTCGCCAAGCACCCGGTCCGCCTGCAACGCATCGAGCCCCACCTCGCATAAATGGTCATGCCAGACCGGTATTTCCGGTGCGAGAAAAGCCGTCATCAGCTCAGGCAGCAACGCATCGAGGTACTCGCCCTCGTCCTTCGGCAACGACGGCAACCACTCCCCCGAGAAATGAACGAATGCCGCCTGATGACGCAGCTCGTCGGCACCGTGTTCGGTCAACAGCATTCGCACAGGCGGATAGATGTCGTCTCCCGCGCCCGCCTGACGCAACGTGGTCGTAATCAGGGTCTCCGTCACACAAGCCGCCGCAATGATCGCCAGATCCCGGTAGTGCATCGGCGCACCATCGCAAAGCGACTGCACACGCGCAACGCTCAACGACGGCCCCTGAGCCAGCACATACCCGGTCGCGCGCTGACAATGCCCCCGGAAGCGCTCCATCATCCACGTATGAAATCCTTCGTCGGTGTAGATGGCCAGCAAGTCGTCTCGCGTGACCGAGGTGATTCGTGGAATCTCCAGCATCCGTTCAATGGCGCGATTGACGATGCCTAACTCGACACGCTCGGTCTTGTTGAGGTAGTCCTCAAACCGAAGTGCGCTCAACCGTTGTCGCGCCGATTGCCCAAGCTCGCACACCAGCGGATGCATGGCATAGGGCATGAGCGAAACGTTGAAGAACAAGTGGCCCGGCTCAAGACTCGGAAACGGCGCTTCGGTCGCGCAGCGGGTAACCGCCGCTACCTCGCGCCACGGTCGTTGCGGCGAAGGGGTCACCTCGGGCGCGCCGTATGCGCGATCCCGGCTGCCGGCGTCGGTTGTCATATCAGGCATTGGGCCACCCGTGGAATTAAGCATCGGAGGCGGCTTGCGCGACCGGCGCGGACTCGCGGGGGTCGAGCAACACGAGACTTGCGCGTTCGGGGCCGAGACCCAGCCCTGCCAATGGCGCACCGATGTGTCGCTCCACGAAATCGATGAATCCGATCAGCGCGGCATCAAGTGTCCCTTCGCGACCTGACGTGATCGACTGTGCGGTCAGGCCCGGATAAATCTGCACATCGGGCAACGCGTCTTCCGGTACAGCGTCGCCATGCACGCGAACGGGCACCCCTTGATAGGAGGAGTTCGCATAGTGCGTCAGACAATCCACCTTGTTGAGGTACACACAGTCCACACCATGCGCTTTGATGACGTCTCGCAATTCGCCAAGATCCAGCATGCCGATGCGACGCGGACGACCGGTTCCCGTACCGTACTCGTCGGTGAGCATGCGAAGGGCGGTCCCGACATCCAGCGGATCGCTGGAGCGCAGCAACGATTGCGCGGAGAATCGCGTTTTCTCCTGCGCCTTGCCGATATTCGACACGGACGCTTCGTGGCAGTACCGTGCGGAACGCTCGCCGCCCAACTCGGCGGGAAACGGCCCCCGCCCGACTCGCGACACGATGGCCTTGGCCACGCCAATGACCCGCCGATGGTATTTGGGCGAAAGATCGCCCCCCACGTACGCATAGGCGGGCACGGTGTGGCTGGACGTGACATAGGGCTGGCTTCCGTCCACCACGTCGAGCAAGACCGACTGTGCGCCTTCGAAGAGCACTCTCGCCCCGGCTTTCACGCGATTCGTGAGCCATGTGCGATCGGGCTGGACGTAGCAACGCAGCGTCTTTGCGACCTTGGGCAGACTCAGAAGCAAATCCGACATCTCCGCCACCCACGGTGAGGTTCCGCCGTCTGCGTTGATCATGCGCATGAAAATGTCGCGCATCGCAACGACGGTGTCCGTCTCGTTGCCCAACAAGTCGCCAAGCATCAGATTCACACGGGTATCGTTGCGCACGCGCAGCGCACGATCTGCATAGCACGGGCCAATGCCATTGCCCGTGGTGCCGATCGTATCGCCGCCTCTTCGGTCCATCGCGATGTGATGCGGCTGCACCAGTGCCGCGCGCGCACTGATATGCAGACGCCCTTCGAGCGACACGCCCATCTCCCGCACTTGCTCGATTTCCTCGGCCAGTTTCCACGGATTGATGGCGCATCCCGAACCGATGTAGAGCGTCGCATGCGGATGAAAAACCCCGGAGGGCAACTGCTTTAGCGCGATCCTGCCGTGTGGGGTGTCGATGGTGTGGCCAGCGTTCGCGCCGCCGTTAAAGCGCGCGATCACGTCGTATCCCGGCGCGAGAGCGTCGATGATCTTCGCCTTGCCTTCGTCGCCGTATTGCAGTCCGACGAGCACGTCGGCGAATCCTTCGGCAGCGTGCGAAACGCGATCGGCTGAGAGCGATAAGGGCGATGAGGGCGATGAGGGCGATGAGGCCGATGAGGTGGATGGTGTGGACGAGGGGCAGGAGGCAGCAGTGGTCATGCGCGTTGCATATCAAAGAAAAAACGGGGAACAGGCGTTTGCCGGGCAGCCAGACGTTCGTAAATCCAGTGCCCGACGGCAATGTCGAGAATGCCGAGGCCAAAGGGAGAAAACACGATCGGACGGTCTCGCGCAGGAGGATCACCACCGCACAGCAGATGCGGGAGCGAAGTCGTGACAAAGTGTCGATGCCCCGTGGCTGCCTCGGTGAGATGCAGCGAGGTCATGGCGCGCAGACAATGGTCGACATCGTCCACGACGTTATGCGACGCCAGTACGATGGCCGGCGCCAGATCGCGTAGCGACAGATGCAGCACGACCGGGCAGTGCGAGAACCAGGCCGGATCGTTCACATGCGGCGAAGACGCCGTGGTGGCGAACACAATGACGTCCGACGACCGGATGGCGGCCTCCAGCGAAGGTTCCGTGCGGGCATCCAGGCCGACGTGCGTCCTGACTCGCGTCGCCAACGACTCTGCGTAGTCGCTGTTCAGGTCGTGAATCACCACCTCGTCGATGGGGAGCGCGGCGAGCGACAGACTCTCGACCACATGTCGAGCAATAACGCCCGCGCCCACGAACGCCACACGGCGGTGTACTGACGCATCGTTGCGAGTCAGGCACCGCAGCGCGCTGATCGCGCTGGCCGCGGTGCGCGCCGCGCTGATGATGCTCGCTTCCATGCAAGCCATCGGATAACCGCTCGGGGCATCGTTCAGGATCAGAACGGCCGAAGCGCGCGGCATGCCGCGTTCGATGTTTTCGGGGAAACTCGAAATCCATTTGATTCCCGTCACGCTGTCACCCGCGTCGTTGTGGATGTGGGCAGGCAGGGCGATGATGCGATTGCACCGGGCGTCGGGAAAGCGGAGAAACTGGCTTTGCGGATTGACCGTGTGTCCCGCGTGATGCGAGCGATAGGCCGCTTCCACCGTGTCGAGAATGTCGCGTTTGCCCGCTCTCACGGCCGCGTCGATTTGCTCGCCGGTGAACACGCGGAATTGTGGCGTCGGAAGGGCGTTCATGACAGAGAGGGAGAGACGACTTCGACGAAAGACGAGGGGACGGCCGTTGACGCCGAGGTGCCGCACGCACCACCGGGGTCGCCCCGGCTCTCGGGAATGGCGCTCGCCACCCATTGCGCGTCGTAAATCGTGTCGAGATACTTGTCGCCCATATCCGGCGCAATCGCGACGACCGTGTCGCTCGCGGCGATGTCGAGCGCCGATCGCCGGACTGCGCTCAACACACTTCCGGTCGAGCCACCCGCCACTAGCCCTCGCTTTGCCAACGCATGGCACATGCGAACCGTGTCGTGCTCAGGCACATGGATGATGGCGTCCGGCACCTCGACGTCCGGCAAGTCGCATAACGGCGGCCGGCAGCTTGTGCCGAGTCCCGGAATGCGGCGCGGCCCCGGCGGGCCGCCAAAGGTGACGGATCCGACGGCGTCGACAGCCACGACGCGCGTCGGTAACCGATGCGCTCGAACGTAATGAAGACACCCCAGCAAGGTGCCCGTCGTCCCCGCGCCGATGAAGAGATGATCGACGTCGGGATACGCGGAAAAAATCTCCGGGGCCGTCCATCGGAAATGCGCGCGCCAATTTCCTTGATTCGCGTATTGATTGATCCAGATCCATCGCGAGTCGCGGGCCACCTGCTCGCGAATCCACGCGATCCGTGTCCCGAGATATCCGCCCTGCGCGTCGCGGTGCACCACCCGCACCACGCGTGCGCCTACGGCCTGCATCGCTTTCACCGCCTGGCGCGACGTATTGGGGTCCGTCACGCAGACAAAGCGATAACCGCGATTAGCGCACACCATCGCCAGGGCGACACCGAGATTTCCCGACGACGACTCCACGATCTGCGTATCCGCATGAACGCGATGCGTCGCCTCGAGGTCGTCGATCAGCTGCATCGCTGTCTTGAGCTTGATCGACCCCGCCGCGTTCAGTCCCTCCAGTTTGAGGTGAACGGTTGCCGGGCAAAGGTCATCGATGGCAGCGAACACCGGGACCGTCGGCCGCAGGAATTCGCCATCGACGCGGAGCATCGGCGTCTCGTGCAGTCGATCGCTTCGTGCAGATTCCCCCTGCCGCTGCACCGCCGACGTTTCGTGCTGATAGCCCGCCACTGATCACCTCCCGAAGACTCGCCAACTGGCCACGCGATGGTGTGAAACTGCGCAGGAATCGCGAGCCGAAGTCCCGAAGCGACTTCCAGGACATTGCGCGCCTTTTCACACCGTGAAGCATCATTTAAGCGAAGCGAGCGAGCGCGGAATACCTGCATGGTCGTGTAGGACGCAGGGTGCGGTGAGTCCAGGAGCAGGCGCCGACGCGAGGACGTCGTGACAGCATCTGGCAGCGGGAGTGGTGGGATCGGAGACACATCGGCGGAGATTTCCGCCGATTGTCGCTAACGTCGACGCGCGACGAAAGCGTTGGAGGACAGGGACTTACCGCGAGCTGGCAGGGATATCGGGGGTTAACGCGGTTTACGCGGTTTACGCGGTTTACGTGGTTTACGTGGTTAGCGGGGTCGGCCACCGCGACCGATGTCCTGGATACGCACGACGGCGTTGCCCGCAGCGTCGGTCTTTTCCGGAATCTTCCAGGCGTGTCCGTAGACGAGTTCGAACGTCAGGGAAATGGTGCCGTCACGATCGCGCTGGCGATCTAGTGCCGCCCGCAGCGCCGCAAGCCGCGTACGCCCCGTCAGCCCTTGACGGCGCTCCGGCAATGGATTCACGCCAAGCAGGCGTACGTCGCGCAGCAAGGTGTCCGGCGACTCGAAGGTCAGTGTGAGCCGTTCCATATCGGTCACCGGCGTGTCGAAACCGCTCGCCACCATCATGTCGCCGAGGTCGTGCATATCCGTCGGTTCGAGCGCATGCGGAAGGTCGTCGACTTCTGCCCACGCAGCACGCAACTCGCGCAATGTGTCAGGGCCATATGCCGAGAACATCAGCAAGCCGTCGGTGCTCAGCACGCGGTGCCATTCCGGAATCACACGATGCGGTTCGCGATACCAGTGAAGCGCAAGGTTCGACCACACGAGGTCGAACGAGCGCGGCGCGAACGGCAGTGCCGCGAAGTCGGCCTGCACCACACCATACGGCGGCGCGCTGCGCAGCAAACGTCTCCAGCCCGTCGTCGCGCCGGCCGCTGCGGCAGACCTGGCCATGGCATACGACGCGTCGAGCCCCACCCGATAGGCGTCGGGATACCGCTCGCCAAAACCGAGCAGATCGTTGCCCGTGCCGCAACCGGCGTCGAGCAGACGTTTCGGCTTGAGCTTGATGTAGTCGAGTCGGCTCGCCAGCCGCGACGCGACCTCCCGCATCAGGAAATCGGCATCCGGCCATTTCGATGCGCGGCGATCGAATGCGGTGCGCAAAAAGCGTGCGGAAAACGCAGGGGACGGGTTTTGGGGAGCGTCGGAGGGCTTCATGGGACAGGCGAAAAGACGAGTCGGCAGTATACTCGCTGCTGTCGGAACGCATCGACCACCGCCGGACTGCCCGCCGCACCGACACTGATAGACGCTTCCCATCGTGCGCATCGACTTGCCGACTTCGCGATGGCGTCGCACCGGCAGCCCGCCGCCAACCTGACCTCGTCGCCGTCGCATTCTGCCCTTCCAGCCGTCATCCCCACCGCCGTGCCAATGCTCCCATCCCTCATTCCGACACTTGCCAAGCTCGCAGGTGGACTGCTGGGCATTGTGCTGCCGGATCATTGCGCCGTCTGCCGTCAGCGGGGGCAGCGCCAGATCTGTGCGGACTGCGCCGCCGGCTTCGATGTGTCCAGCGCCATCGCCCCCTCGCGATGCCGTCGATGTGCGATTGCCCTGCCGCCGCAGTGGCTCGGAAGAGACGGAACGTCGGCGTGCCACACGGAACATGCGACAATTTGTCGCACCCTGGACACTGCCCTATGCGGACAATGCTTGCGACACCCGCCGGCGTTCGACGCCACATTGACGCTCGCAGACTACGTGACGCCGCTCGACAGCTTGATGATTCGTCTGAAATACCATGGTGCTCTGCCGCTCGCGCGGGAATTCGGCGAACGACTCGGCGATGCCATTGCATCCCATCATGGCGATGACAGTGCCCATGCAGACGCGACAGCACCGCTGCTCGTGCCCGTGCCCTTGGCGCCGTCGCGACTCGCATCACGCGGCTTCAATCAGGCCTGGGAACTGACGCGCGTAGCCTCGCGGCGAGCCCATCTGCCGGCGAGCGCCAGCATGCTGCATCGCGAACGCACGACAGCGGCGCAGCGACGGCTCTCGCGCGACGAGCGGCGACGTAACCTGCGCGGCGTTTTCGTCGCCGACGCCCGCGTGCGTGGGCGGCATGTCGTGCTGATTGACGACGTGATGACCACCGGCGCCACCTGCGACGCGGCCGCCGCTGCGCTCAAGCGTGCCGGTGCGGCGCACGTCCTGGCAGCGGTCGCATTGCGCACGCCGCCCTTCCCTAACCCTTAGCCGAACCGTCATGTTCAACGTCGTTCTCGTCAGCCCTGAAATTCCGCCGAACACCGGCAACGTGATCCGTCTGTGCGCCAACACCGGCGCGCGATTGCATCTGATCGAACCCCTTGGGTTTCCGCTCGACGACGCGCGCATGCGACGCGCCGGGCTCGACTATCACGAGTATGCGCAAATGAAGGTACACCGGGATTGGGCCGCGTTTGTCGCAGCCGAATCGCCGGACCCCGCGCGCATGTTCGCATTGACCACACGCGGCTCGCGCCCGTTCGGAGAGTTGGCATTCGCGCCGGGAGACTGGTTCGTCTTCGGCTCCGAGACCCGGGGTCTCGATCCGCAGTTGCTCGACACGTTCGCAACGACGCAGCGCGTGCGACTGCCGATGCGCCCCGGCAATCGCAGCCTGAATCTCTCGAATACCGTCGCCGTGGTGGTCTTTGAAGCGTGGCGTCAGCAGGGCTACGCGGGCGGGTCCTGATCGCCGGATTTGCGAGTTCGCCGGTCTGCGGTATCGCGTCGCCCACTCAGGTCGCTCAGGTCCCTCGGTTCGCTAACTCAGGTCGCTAACTCGGGTCGCCAAATCAGGTCGCCAACTCTCGCTCGTAGGCGGCAAACATGGCCGCATCGAAGCACACGAACTCCACACGCTCGATGCCGGGAAAGTGCGGAAGCGCGTCGCGCACCGTGAACACAGCCAGCGGGACCGCAAGTTCGGCAGGGTACCCATACACACCGCAACTGATGGCAGGAAATGCGATGCTCCGGCATCCATGCTCAGCGGCCAGACGCAAGCTCTCGCGATAGCAACTCGCCAGTAGCGCGGGCTCGTCATTCGCGCCGCCGTGCCACACGGGGCCGACGGTGTGAATCACGAACTTTGCCTTGAGGCGGAATCCGGGCGTGAGCTTCGCTTGCCCGGTCGGGCAACCCTGGAGTTTTCGGCAGGCTTCGAGGAGTTCCGGTCCGGCAGCGCGATGGATCGCGCCGTCGACGCCGCCACCGCCGAGCAGCGATTCATTCGCGGCATTGACGATCGCGTCGAGTGTCGAGCGCGTGATATCGCCCAGACTGGCATGAAGACGAACATGGGATGGGACGACTTGCGACATGGGCGTGGCTCCCTTGTGGCGAGTGTCGACGGCAGGCAACCGTCGTCGGGAAACATGATGACCGGCAGCGATGACCGGTCATCCTTCGTGATGACAGCGCGGCGGCGCAGTGCTTTGACCGCCGGTCAGATAACACCGGCATTGCCAGCCCCGCGCACGAATCAGCCTTGCGGGCCGTCGTCCTCGCGTTCCGCGCGGGCGTCGCGGCGCAGCAGTGCTTCGACCGCAGCACGCGCAGGCAATCCATCGAACAACGTTGCGCAAACGGCGTCGGTGATCGGCATTTCGACACCGTGCGCGCGCGCCAGATCGCGCACAGCACGCGCACATCGTACGCCTTCGGCGACATGACCGAGCGACGCCAGGACTTCGTCCAGCGTCTTGCCCGAGGCCAGTTGCAGCCCGACGGTACGGTTGCGCGACAGATCGCCGGTCGCCGTGAGAATCAAGTCGCCCATGCCTGCGAGCCCCATGAACGTTTCGGGCTTGCCGCCAAGCGCCACGCCCAGACGTGTCATTTCGGCCAGGCCGCGCGTGACCAGCGCAGCGCGCGCATTGAGGCCCAGACCGAGGCCATCGCTCACACCGGTGGCAATCGCGAGTACGTTCTTCACTGCCCCGCCGACTTCAACGCCAATGACGTCGTCGCTCGAATAAATGCGCAGCGCACCGAAGTGACACGCCGCGATCGTCAGTTCACACAGCGCTGGCGCCGCGCTCGCAATGGTCAGCGCGGCAGGCAGGCCTTGCGCGACTTCGCGCGCAAAGCTCGGCCCGGACAACGAGCCGCCGGCGACCGCCGGAAATACTTCCGCGACGATCTGATGTGGCAACAGACCGGTATCGGCCTCGAAACCCTTGCAAAGCCAGATGAGGTTCTGCGGCGCGTTGTCAGCCAGCGCCATGTGGCCGGCCAGCGCACGCAACCCGGCCACAGGCACGGCCGCGACACACAGGGCGCGCTCGCCCGTGCCATGCGCCATGGCCGTCGCGAAATCGGCTTCGAATCGCAGACGGGGGGACAACGGGGAACCGGGGAGGTAGGTGGAATTCTCGTGCGAAGCGCTCAATTGCGCCACGAGGGCAGCGTCGCGCGCCCAGAGGACGACGTCATGGCGTGCTGCCATGTGGCTCGCCATCGCGGTGCCCCAGGCACCTGCACCGAATACGGCAATCTTCATGAGAGAGGTCTCGACGCCATCGCAGGCACGGTGCCCGCCATGGCGTCGATGCAGCGCAAGCGCTTAGTGGGTCTGCGCGGACGAGCCGTCGGGCATCACGATACCCGGGGCCGGCGTCTCGCCATTGGCCGCTTGTTGCTCGGCCAGTTGTGCCAGACGTTGCTCGTACAGCGCCTGGAAGTTTACTTCCGCCAGATGAATCGGCTGGAAACCGGCGCGGCTGATGGCATCGGCCACGTTGGCGCGCAGGTACGGGTAGACGATCGTCGGGCAGGCAATGCCGATGAGCGGATCGAGCTGTTCGACCGGCACGTTACGGATTTCGAAAATACCGGCTTGCTTGCCTTCGACCAGGAACGCGACCTTGTCCTTGATCTTGGCCGTCACGGTGGCGATCACGGCGACTTCGAAGATCTCCTCGGCCAGGCGTTCTGCTGCCACGTCCAGCTGCACTTCAACGGTCGGCATCTCCTGCTCGAGGAAGATCGCGGGCGAATTCGGCTGCTCGAGCGACAGATCTTTCAGGTAGGCGCGCTGGATGCTGAAAAACGGCTGATTCTGGTCGGACATTTCGTTTCCTTGGAATAAAGACAGCCGCGCAATCACGCGGCTGGGCGACTATTTTGCAGGCGGGATCAGGCAGCTTGCAAGAGCGGTACGAGGCCACCGGCACGATCGAGCGCCGAAAGATCGTCGTAACCGCCGATATGGCGCTCGTCGATATAGATTTGCGGTACGGTACGACGCCCGGTTCGCGTCATCATTTCCTCGCGGCGGGCGGGATCCTTGTCGATCAGAATCTTTTCGATTTCCTGAACACCACGCTGACGCAGCAGACGCTCCGCCATCTGGCAATACGGGCACACTTGCGTGCTGTACATCACGATCTTCGGCATGACTTGCAACTCCTCGATTACTTGACTACCGGCAGGCCGGCTTCCTGCCAGGCGGCAACACCGCCCTGGAGGCTGAATGCCTCAGCATAACCAAGATTGCGAAGGAGCGTCTGCGCGCGCGCCGAGCGCTGGCCGCTCTTGCACACGATGAGGACCGGAGCCGCCTTGTTCTTGATGACGCCGGCGACCTTTTGCTCCACGTCGTCGAGCGGCACATTGCGTGCGGAAGGCAAGTGACCGGTGGCAAACTCCTCTGCCGTACGGACATCGAGCACCACGGCGCCCTTGCGGTTGATAAGCTGGGTCGCTTCCATGGTCGACAGACCGCGACCGCCACGCTTGAATACCGGCCAGGCCAGCATGCCGCCCGAAACGAGAGCGATGGCGATCAGCGCGAGGTTGGTGTAATCGGCAAAGAACTTCACAAACCACCTGAAAATAATCAAAAGAATCCGATCATTATAAAATATTCCGTGATTGCGCCGACGAGTGACGTTGCCAATCGTTGCGCCGGACCCCGGCAGCCCCGTTTTCGGGGTGCCGAACCTGTCCGGGAGATGGCGTCAAACCCTTACCAGGCTTGGCTGCGCCCCCTCGCAACGAACCGCCCCCACCCAGCCGGCTGCCCCCGCTTTCCTACTCTGACTGAAGTTTGCTCATGTACAAGCTCGTTCTCATCCGCCACGGCGAATCGACGTGGAACAAAGAAAATCGCTTCACGGGCTGGGTCGACGTCGACCTGACCGAGAAGGGTGTCGCCGAAGCCGGTCACGCCGGCAAGCTGCTGGCCGAAGCCGGCTTCAAATTCGATCTTGCCTACACGTCGGTGCTCAAGCGCGCGATCCGCACGCTGTGGCACGTGCAGGACGCCATGGATCAGATGTGGATTCCGGTGGTGCACAGCTGGCGCCTGAACGAGCGCCATTACGGCGCGCTCGCGGGCCTGAACAAGGCCGAGACCGCCGCGAAGTACGGCGACGATCAGGTGCACGTGTGGCGTCGCAGCTACGACACGCCGCCGCCGCCGCTGGCCGCAGACGATGAGCGCAGCTCGTTCAACGACCCGCGCTACGCCAAGCTCAAGCGCGAAGAGATTCCGCTCACCGAGTGCCTGAAGGACACCGTGGCGCGCGTGCTCCCGTTGTGGAACGAGTCGATCGCCCCGGCCGTGCGCGCCGGCAAGCAGGTGCTCATTGCTGCACACGGCAATTCGCTGCGCGCGCTGATCAAGCATCTCGACAACATCTCGGACGACGACATCGCCGGCCTGAACATCCCGAACGGCACGCCGCTCGTGTATGAACTGGACGCCGAGCTCAAGCCGATTCGTCACTACTATCTCGGCGATCAGGACAAGATCGCCGGTGCGCTGGCCGCCGTGGCCGCGCAGGGCAAGTCGAAGTAAGCGTCAAACGTCGTCTGCGGCGGTCCGGCCTCGCGCCGACGCCGCAGAAGGCATATCCCTCCTTATCTCCCTCTCCCCTGTCCGCCGCATCCACCCTTCCGCCTCGTAATAAGCGGTAACACGTCTCCAACTCCGCCGAGAATCCTATTCATCGCACGCTGCGCGTACCGGCGAGGCCTCGTCGCGTCGGCCAAAGCGGCGCACTGTCGGGCGACGTTCACCGAAATTCGTCGTGCGACATCGCTTGGAATGGCACTTTTCGTAGAACCACTCAGGAAAACCCCCTGTCGAATGGGCAATGTCCCGCCTGCGGGCAAACGGTTATACTTCGCCAAAGTGCGCGCGCCCATTGGCGTGCGCCCCAAAATTCCGGGAAATTCCACGCCTATATGCGCCAAACCCTCAAACACATCGGCCTGATCGTGCTGGGCCTCGCGACCGGTGCGGCAGCCACCCTCGCGTTCTCGCAGGCTTCCGCACAAAGCGCTACCACGCCATTGCCGCTCGAACAGCTCCGATTGCTGGCGGAAGTGTTCGGTCAGATCAAGCGGGAGTACGTGCAGCCGGTCGACGACAAGAAGCTGCTCACCGCAGCCATCAAGGGCATGGTGTCGAGCCTCGATCCCCACTCGTCGTATCTCGACAAGGACGAGTACAAGGAACTGCAAGAGCAAACGCGCGGCCGTTTCGCGGGTCTTGGCATCGAGATCTCGCAGGAAGACGGTCTCGTGAAGGTGATCTCGCCCATCGAGGACAGCCCGGCATTCAAGGCCGGCCTGAAGCCCGGTGACCTGATCACCCGCATCGACGACAAGCCCGTGCGCGGCATGACGCTCGATCAGGCGGTCAAGCGCATGCGCGGCGCGCCGGGCAGCAAGGTCACGCTGACGATCTTCCGCAAGTCGGAAGAGCGCACGTTCCCGGTCTCGATCGTGCGTGCCGAAATCCGTGTCCAGAGCATCAAGGGCAAGTTGCTCGAGCCGGGTATCGGTTACGTGCGCATTACCAGCTTCCAGGAACGCACCGTGCCGGATCTGGCCAAGAAGCTCCAGGAACTGGCCAAGGACCAACCGCTCAAGGGCCTGATCCTCGACCTGCGCAACAACGGCGGCGGTATCCTCCAGTCGGCCGTGGGCGTGTCCGCGGCGTTCCTGAAGGAAGGCGCCACGGTCGTGTCGACCAACGGTCAGATCGAAGACGCCAAGCAGACGTACAAGGCGACGTTCGACAATTACCGCTTGTCGGCCAGCCCGGAAGATCCGCTCAAGGGCGAAGCCCCGATCTGGAAGACGGTCCCGATGGTGGTGCTGGTGAACGCCTACTCGGCGTCGGCATCGGAAATCGTGGCGGGGGCGCTCCAGGACTCGAAGCGCGCCATCATCATGGGCAAGACGACCTTCGGTAAGGGCTCGGTGCAGACCGTGCGCCAGATGGGTCCGGATACGGCGTTGCGTCTGACCACGGCGTACTACTACACGCCGAGCGGCCGCTCGATCCAGTCCATCGGTATCAAGCCGGACGTGCCGGTCGACCAGAACCCGAAGGGCGATCCGGACGACGTGCTGGTGACCCGCGAAATCGATTACCAGAACCACCTGCACAACACGCAAACGCCTGACGAGCAGAAGGAAATCGACGCGCGCGAAGCCCGCCGCCTGGAAGAACTGCGCCGCCTCGAAGAAGAGAACGCGAAGAAGACGCCGGACGAGCGCAAGAAGGAGCGTGAAGAACGCCTGCCGGATCTGGGCAGCGCCGACGACTTCATGCTCCAGCAAGCGGTCCACCAGCTCAAGGGCGAGCCTGTCCAGCGCACCAAGTCGCGTCTCGAAGCGAACGCCGGCCCGCTGCCGAAAGACGCGTCAAAGGCTGCTATACCGGCTACCACACCGGCCGCCGGCGCCAAGACGGATCCGAAAACGGACACCGTGGTCCCGGCCAAGCCAGCGGACAAGAAGTAAGTAAAGGCTTTAGGCTTTACACTACAAACCGTGCCCGCGAAAGCCGGCACGGTTTTTTTATCCCTTTGCGTTTTGCGCTTTTGCGTTTTGAGATGAACGACGATCAGCTGCTGCGTTACTCCCGTCATATCCTGCTCGACGAACTCGGCATCGAGGGTCAGGAGCGTCTGCTCGCCGCCCATGCCGTCATCGTCGGTGCGGGGGGACTCGGCTCGCCTGCCGCGCTGTATCTGGCGGCATCCGGAGTAGGCCGCATCACGCTGATCGATGACGACGTCGTCGATCTCACCAACCTGCAGCGCCAGATTCTGCATGACACGCAAAGCGTGGGGCAGTCGAAGGTCGACTCCGGACGCGCGCGCATCGCGCAGATCAACCCGGGCGTGAGCGTCGACGTGGTCAATGAACGTGTGGACGAAGCCCGGCTCACCGCGCTGGCGCGCACCGCGACCGTCGTGCTGGACGGCTCGGACAACTTCGCCACGCGTCACGCCGTCAACCGCGCGTGCGTGGCGGCGGGCGTGCCGCTCGTCTCCGGCGCGGCCTTGCGCTTCGATGGGCAAATCAGCGTGTTCGATGTGCGCAACGACGCGTCGCCCTGCTATGAATGCATCTTCCCCGCGGACGAACCCTTCCCCGAGCAGGCGTGTGCAACGATGGGGGTTCTGGCGCCGCTCGTGGGCATTATCGGCAGCATGCAGGCAGCGGAGGCGATCAAGCTGATCACGGGTGTGGGCACGCCGCTCGTCGGCCGTCTTCAGATGCTCGACGGGCGCAAGATGAGCTGGCACACCATGCACTGCGCACGCAACCCGGAGTGCAAGGTCTGCGGACAGCGTCACTGATCGCATGGGCATTGGGTGACGACCGCCACGGCGGTATCCCAAATTCGAAATAAAAAAACGGACGCTCCGCAAAGGAAGCGTCCGTTTTTTTGCCTATCGCTACGACGATGTGCGTCTGGCGTAACGACCGGTCAGGCGACAGCCAACCGCGCCAGCGCCGCCTGCATCTCCTCGGGTTCGGTCGCCGCGAGCAGCTCCTGCACCGGCCGCTCCAGATCGGGCAGATGCGCCCGCAGGATTTCCTGTTTGACCTGCAACAACTGGCTCGGATGCATGGAGAATTCGCGCAGCCCCATGCCCAGCAGCAAACGCGTGGCCGTCGGGTCGCCAGCCATCTCGCCACACACCGCCACCGGCACACCGAAGGCATGTGCCTCGCGAATCGTCATGGCGATCAGGCGAAGGACGGCAGGATGCAGCGGATCGTACAGATGCGCGACGGCATTGTCTGCCCGGTCGATGGCCAGCGTGTACTGAATCAGATCGTTCGTCCCGATGGACAGGAAATCGAGCCGCTTGAGGAACATTGGCACCGTAAGCGCGGCGGCCGGGACCTCGATCATGGCGCCCAGCTTCACGTTCGGGTCATACAGCAGGCCCGCCGCATCGAGTTGCGACTTGGCCTCGCGCACCAGTTCGAGCGTCTGATCGATTTCCTGCGCATGCGCGAGCATCGGGAACAGAATCTGCACCTTACCGAACGCCGAAGCCCGCAAAATCGCGCGCAGTTGCGTGAGGAACATGCGCGGCTCGGACAAACTCCAGCGAATGGCGCGCAGACCCAGCGCCGGGTTCGGCGCGGTCTCGTAAGTCTCGTGACTGTCGAGGGGTTTGTCGGCGCCCACGTCGATGGTGCGAATGGTGAGCGGCAGCCCCTGCATCGCTTCGACCGCACGTTTGTATGCCTCGAACTGCGCTTCTTCCTCCGGCGCCTCCTCCTCGTTCATGAAGAGGAACTCCGTGCGGAACAGGCCAACGCCGACAGCGCCCGCCGCTACGGCGGTCTTGGCGTCCTCGGGCAATTCGATGTTGGCGAGCAACTCGATATGCGTCCCGTCGATGGTCTGCGCGGGCGAATGCTTCAGACGCTGCAGGCGTCGCTCTTCGAGTGCACGCTCGCTCTGGCGATAGCTGTACTCCTCGAGCACGATCGGCGCAGGGTCGACGATGACGATCCCGTGATCGCCGTCGATGATGATGACGTCATCCTGCTTGATGAGCAGACTGGCCTGTGCCACGCCGACAGCGGCGGGAATCCCGAGACTGCGCGCGACGATGGCCGTGTGCGAAGTCTTGCCGCCGAGATCGGTCACGAAGCCCTTGAACGTCTGCGACTTGAATTGCAGCATGTCGGCCGGCGCGATGTCGCGCGCCACGACGATCATGTCGTCGCGCGGCGTCTCGGTCGCCACGTGGCGAATGCCAGGGGTCCCGGCAAGCGCCTTGAGCACGCGCTCGGTCACCTGTTCGATGTCCGCACGACGCTCGCGCAGGTATTCGTCCTCGATGTCTTCGAAACGCGCGACGAGCACTTCGAGTTGCGTCGTCAGCGCCCACTCGGCGTTGTAGCGACGCTCGCGAATGAGCTTCACCACGGCATCGACGAGCAGCGTGTCGTTGAGGATCAGGGAGTGAACGTCGAGAAACGCGCCCATCTCGCCCGGGGCGTCGTCAGGGAGTTCCTCTTTGAGCGTATCGAGTTCTTGCTGGACGGTCGCCTGAGCGCTTTCGAAGCGAGCGATCTCGTCGTCGATCTGGCTGGGATCGAGCAGATAGTGCGGAACATCGAGCGTGGCGGGCGCGAGCAGATAAGCGCGTCCGATCGCGATGCCGCGGGAAACGGGAATGCCGTGCAGGGTGAAAGACAAGGAAGTCTCCCCAGTTCAGAGGCGGGTGATTCGACCGTATTCTGTGTGTTGGCTGTCGTTGCGGACAGTGAGCGGCGGTGCGGCGAAAGCACGGCCAGCGTGACACGGCGCGCCTGCCGACGCCGCGTCACCACAGCAACGTATTATTCCCCTTCGCCGAACTTGTTCGCGATGAGGTCGAGAATTTCTTGCATGGCCTGCGCTTCGTCCGGGCCCTCGGTCTCGACTTCGACCTTCGAGCCGATGCCGGCCGCCAGCATCATAACGCCCATGATGCTTTTCGCGTTGATCCGACGACCGTTTCGGGTCAGCCAGACCTCACTCTGAAATTTTGCCGCCAGCTGCGTCAGCTTTGCGGATGCCCGGGCGTGCAAGCCCAATTTATTTACGATCGTCGTTTCTTGTCGAAGCATGTTTCAGTGTGACGTAGTGTGTGTGGCCGGCGCACCCGCGCCGACTTCCAGAATACCTTTAGACCCGCCCGAAAGCACCTTCTCCGCCAGCGTGTCGAGGGGCACCGAGCGATAGCAAACCGCTTTGATGAGCATCGACAGATTCACGCCGGCGAGCACGCGCACCTTCGGCCCCACGAGTTGCGCCGCCACGTTCGAAGGCGTCGCCCCGAACAGATCGGTGAGCACCAGCACGCCGTTCTCTTCGTGCAGTTGCGCGAGGCGTTCTTTTGCGACGTCTACGAGCGCCGCCGTGTCCTGGTCGGGGACAACGTCGATCGCGCCGATGCGCGACGGACACCCGCCGTAGATGTGCGAGACGCACTCGCGAAGGGCCGAAGCCAGCGGTGCGTGGGCAATGATCAGAATTCCAGCCATGATGCTAGGCACGCCGGGCGCCGCAGGTGTTCGGGATACAAACACAACGACGAACGCGAACCTGTCGATTTTGGGATTCTTATTTTAGCAGGCGCGACAAAATCCCGAATTAATCCTGAAATTTCATCAAGTTAGGGTTCGACCCAAAGCAGGTCTTCACTGGACGAACCCTTTGCGCGTCCGCGTCAGACCGCCAGTTCCAGGGCGTCGATAAACATCTTCGGCACGTCGAAACCGGTCTGATCGGTAATTTCCTGGAAGCACGTCGGACTCGTGACGTTCACTTCCGTGAGGTAATCGCCGATGACGTCGAGGCCCACCAGCAACAGGCCGCGTTGCCAGAGAACCGGCGCCAGCGCCTCGGCAATCTGACGATCGCGCGCCGAGAGGTTCCGGGCCTCGCCGAGCCCCCCCGCCGCGAGGTTGCCGCGCACTTCGTTCCCTTGCGGAATACGCGCGAGCGAATGGGGGACCACTTTGCCGCCGATGACGAGCACTCGCTTGTCACCGAGCTTGATATCCGGGATGAAGCGTTGCGCCATGACCGAACGCGCGCCGTTCTCGCCCAGCATTTCAATCACCGAGCCGAGGTTACGGCCGTCCGGGCCGATGCGGAACACCCCCGTACCCCCCATGCCGTCAAGCGGCTTGTAGATCACGTCGCCATGTTCCGCGTGAAAGGCGCGCAGACGCACGGCGTCGCGCGTGACCAGCGTCGGCGCCACGAACTGACCGAATTCGGCAATCGCCAGCTTTTCGGAGTGATCGCGAATCGCGCTCGGCTTGTTGAAGACACGCGCGCCGGCGCGCTCGGCAATCTCGAGCAGCCACGTGGCGTTGATGTACTCCATGTCGAACGGCGGGTCCTTGCGCATGAGCACCGCGTCGAATTCGGTCAGCGCAGCCACGCGTGTATCGACGACTTCGTACCAGGTCTGTGCGTCTCCCGTCAGACGAATTTCCTTCACGCGCGCATCGACCGTTGCGCCTTGCCACGCCATCTCGTGCGGCTCGCAAGCGAAGATGCGGTGCCCACGACGCGCGCCTTCGCGCATCATCGAGAACGTGGTGTCCTTGTAGATCTTGAATTGGTCGAGCGGGTCGGCGATAAAGAGAATCTGCATCGATCGGCGGGAATCTTGGAGGTTCGGATGCACACACCGCAAGCTGCGGCGACAGGCGTCTATTCTAGCCGAGGCGTCGTTTTGCCGCTGCCGACGGCACCGACGATGCCGCTCCCTCCCAGCCCGAGCAGCAGCGAGGCGTCACGCACCGGGTCGAGCCGCGCACGCATGAGCGACAGATGGGTCTTGAGTGTCTGTACACCGATCGCGCACGCTTCACGCGTGGCGGTACGCGACTGTCCCGCCAGCAAGCGCATGGCAATGTCACGCTGCACGGGCGTGAGCCCCGTCTCGCACAGTCGCTGCCACAGCCGCATGGCGGGTGGCACGACGAGATGCAGCGCAATGCGCACGCGCTCGGTCGCACGTCCGCCCATGCCGCACAGGTGCGTGGCGTGCAAATGAAGCGTACCGCCGGGCACGGGGACACGCGCGCCGACTTGCGCGAGCGCCGAAGCGTTACCGCCCGGATGCCGCGTCAGTTCGTCTGCGAGACGCTGGCAGGCCTGAACCACCACGCAGGCGTCTGGCCACGCCCGCCCGGGCGAGCGTCGCCAAACCCGACGCATGAGCGCGAGCGCCGTGGGATCCGCCCACTCCGGCGCCTGTCCGTGCCAGACGAGCGTGCCCGCGATATCACGACAAATGGCGTTGATCGGCGCGTGCACGACGTCCGGCGACGCAGGCACCATGGCACTGAACGACGGGAATTGAGGACGTTCGGGCACGACGGAGAACTCCGCCGCTGCCATCTCGAACGCACCGATTTCCCGCGTCGTGAACGACGGGCGCTCGCGGTCGCGCGACACGAGCAAACGTAACGCGCCAATCGAGGTCGCACGGGGTGCCACGCCGTCATCGCAAGCCGGGGGCGCTTGCGCGGCACGCGCGACCGGCAAAAGGCAGACGTCGAGCACATCGCCGTCGGCCAGGCATGCGTTCAACTCCGGCGGGCGATGCAGCACGTCTGCCACGCTGCGGTTGCTGCCATGCGGCCCCGGCTCCGCGCACCGTCCAGGCCGCACATGCCGCCGTGCATGTCGCGCGTGACCACGCAGCATCGCACGGTCGACCAACGCCTGTTGCAGCGTTGCGACAGACGGCATCGGCGGCATCCCCCATGCGCAAGCGGCAAGACGCTCACACGCCGTGACAGACGCCTGTGGTGCATACCAACGGACGCCGCCCGCCGTCGCAGCATCAGCGGCTATAGCGCCGGCCGTTTCAGGCGCCGAACACCACAGTGCGGCCACATTATCGGCGTCAAGCCACAGACGTAACGTCTCCAGCCACAGCGGCAGATAGCCGAGCGTGGGGACCGGCAACCGATGAATTTGACGAAGGCACGTGCGCAAATCCCCCTGCATTCGCCTGTCTCTCCCAGTCAAGAACCGTCCCGTAGATCATCGAGGAAATTTCCTATTCCACTTGAACACGGACGGACATCCCCCATTCGGGGGATGTTGGATGCGTCGAACCGCCGCATTATCACGACATGACTGACGCGAACCAGACGACGGACCGGCACAGTACACCGATCCGAAGGACGAAGGAGATGCGAAGGGAGCCAGTTTGCGGGGGGGACCGCCCAGGAAAGCCCCGATTTCCGACCGTTGCATGAGGCGGCCGGTAAATGTGACGCCCGGCTAGTCGGGGGGCCAGCCGGGCGTCTTTTTCTTTTCGCTTCTCAGGCAGAGAAGCGCACGGGAGCGCCGCCGACCGGAGAGCGTCCCACATCAAAATCAGAAACTTCTCAATACGGCGCTGCGACCCATAGGCAGCAGCGGGCTGTCACTCGGCGTGCAACGGCCCACGCACCGATATCGCTCAATAGGTTTCCGGATCCGGATCGGTGCGCTCGAGTTCGACCGATGCCGCCAGCAGCGCAAGCCGCGCCACCACGCCATACATATAGAAGCGATTGGGCGGCGCCGCCCCCGGCTTGGCGTGGACGTCAGGCAGCGCCGTGTGCTCGAATGCGAGCGGCACGAAGTGCATGCCCGGCGCATTCAGGTTCTCGTCGGTACCCCGCCCGGTGTGCACGCGATAGAAGCCGCCCACCACATAGCGATCGATCATGTAGACGACGGGTTCGGCCACGGCTTCGTTGATGCGCTCGAACGTGTAGACGCCTTCCTGCACGATGAAGTCATGCACTTCGAGCCCTTCCTTCACCACGCTCATCTTGGTGCGCTCGCGGCGGTTCAGGTTTTTGAGCTCGGCAGCGTCGTGCACCATCATCACGCCCATGCCGTAAGTGCCGGCATCGGCCTTGATCACTACGAACGGCTTCTCGGCGATGCCGTACTCGCGATACTTCTTGTTGATCTTCTTGAGTACCGCGTCGACGGTGTCGGCAAGCTTTTCCTCACCCACCCCTTCGTCGAAATCGACGCCCTCGCATTTCGCAAAGTACGGATTGAGCATCCATTGGTCGACGTCGATCATCTTCGAGAACTTCTTGACGATGTCGTCGTAGGCCGAGAAATGCTGGCTCTTGCGACGCATGGCCCAGCCGGCGTGCAGGGGTGGCAGCAGATACTGCTCGTGCAGGCCTTCCAGAATCGGCGGAATGCCGGCCGACAGATCGTTATTGAGCAGAATCGAGCATGGATCGAAGTTCTTCAGCCCCAAACGGCGCGGCGTGCGCTCCAGCGGTTCGATCACGACGTGCTGGCCATCGGGCAGCTCGATGGTCGTCGGTTCGGTAATGTCGTCCGACAGACTCCCCAGTCGCACATGCAAGCCGGCGTGACGCATGATCGTCGACAGACGCGCAATGTTCTGCAAATAGAACGAGTTACGCGTATGACGTTCGGGAATCAGCAGCAGATTCTTGGCATCGGGGCAGATCTTCTCGATCGCGGCCATCGCCGCCTGCACGGCGAGCGGCAGGACCTCCGGCGCCAGATTGTTGAAGCCACCCGGGAAGAGGTTGGTGTCGACGGGAGCAAGCTTGAAGCCGGCATTTCGCAGGTCGACCGAACAATAGAACGGCGGTGTGTGTTCCTGCCACTCGAGCCGGAACCAGCGCTCGATGGCGGGCGTCGCATCGAGAATCTTCTTTTCCAGGTCGAGCAAGGGGCCTTTCAGGGCCGTGACGAGATGCGGAACCATGCTTCTCTCATATCCAGATGGAATATCGATTGTAGAGCATCCACCCGGCGCCCCCGCCGTTTGCCATGCCCCACGAAGGGGCTCCAGCCGGGAAACCGCGGTGCAATGCGGTGAGAAGAGATGGGGGACGAAACGGCCAATCGCAAGCGCGCAGAGGGCACGCCCGCTCTCGCTGGGAAAAAAAACGGGCACCCAACGGGTGCCCGCGCAATGCCGGTGCCGGCTGTCCGACCGACCACCAGCGACTCCTTCTGTCAGGCCGGCTTGCGCCGGGGCAAATCCTTTCAACCTTGCGATGAGGTCAGATCAGTTGTGGTAGGCCGACTCGCCGTGCGAGGTGATGTCCAGGCCTTCGCGTTCTTCGTCTTCCGGCACACGCAAGCCCAGCACGATGTCCGCAATCTTGAAGGCGATGAAGGCGACCACACCGGACCACACGAGCGTGGTCACAACGCCCTGGAACTGAATCCAGACCTGCCCGCCGATCGAATAGTCCGGCGCAACGGCATTGGCCACGTAGTCGTAGATACCCGTGCCGCCAAGCGACGGGGCAGCGAACACGCCCGTCAGAAGCGCGCCGAGCATACCGCCCACGCCGTGCACTCCGAACACGTCGAGCGCGTCGTCCGCCTTGAGCAGGCGCTTCAGACCGTTCACGCCCCACAGGCAGATCACACCGGCGAGCAGGCCGAGCACGATCGAGCCCATCGGACCGACGAAGCCTGCCGCCGGGGTGACGGCCACCAGACCGGCCACAGCCCCCGAAGCACCACCCAGCATCGACGGCTTGCCCTTGCCGATCCATTCACCGGCCGTCCAGGACAGCGTAGCGGCGGCAGTGGCCAACAGCGTGTTGACGAAGGCGAGCGCAGCGCCGCCATTGGCTTCCAGACCCGAGCCGGCGTTAAAGCCGAACCAGCCGAACCAGAGCAGCGAGGCGCCGATCATCGTCATGGTGAGCGAGTGCGGCTTGAACGCTTCCTTGCCGAAACCCACGCGCTTGCCGACCATGTACGAGCCCACCAGACCGGCAATCGCCGCGTTGATGTGCACCACCGTACCGCCGGCGTAATCGAGCGCCCCCTTCTGGAACAACCAGCCGGCGTGTGCGTTGGCAGCGTCGGCAGCGGCGGCGTCGACGTAGGCATCCGGGCCGGCCCAGAACCACACCATATGCGCCATCGGCAGGTACGAGAACGTGAACCAGATCACCGTGAAGAGCAGCACGGCCGAGAACCGGGCGCGTTCTGCAAAGGCACCGACGATCAGCGCGCAGGTGATGGCAGCGAAAGCGGCCTGGAACGCCATGTAAGCGTACTCGGGGACATTCACGCCCTTGCTGAAGGTCGCGGCCACCGAGTCCGGCGTCATGCCCTTGAGGAAGATGCGATCGAACCCACCGAAGAACGCCCCGCCTTCCGTGAACGCGATGCTATAGCCGTAAATGGCCCAGAGCACGACCACCAGCGAGAAGATGATGAAACACTGCATCAGTACCGAGAGCATGTTCTTCGAGCGTACGAGACCGCCGTAGAACAGGCCCAGGCCCGGCAGCGTCATGAGAATGACGAATGCGGTACAGGTGAGCAGCCACGCCGTGTCGCCCTTGTTCGGGGGCACAGGCGTTGCCGCGGCAGGCGCGGCCGGTGCTGCCGCCTGAGCGGCAGGTGCCGGTGCGGCAGCGGGCGCTGCGGTCGCCGCAGCAGATGCAGGCGCGGCCGTGGCCGAAGCGGCCGCAGGCGCAGAGGCGTCCTGCGCCAGTGCAGCGCTCGAGCCGAGGCCCATGGTGCCCACGACGCCCGCGAAGGCGGCGGCGAGCAAGAGTTTGGCAAGCAGTTTTTTCATGATTATTGTCTCTTTTGTGGGACCTTTACAGCGCGTCTTCGCCGGTCTCTCCAGTACGGATACGGACCACGTGCTCGACGTTGGACACGAAAATCTTGCCGTCGCCGATCTTGCCGGTACGGGCTGCCTGCTCGATGGCGTCGATCGCCTGGTCGAGCAAGGCATCGCCGATTACCGCCTCGATCTTCACCTTCGGCAGAAAGTCGACGACATACTCTGCGCCCCGGTACAACTCGGTATGGCCCTTCTGACGGCCGAAGCCCTTGACCTCGGTCACCGTAATGCCCGCCACGCCGATGTTCGAGAGGGCTTCGCGCACCTCGTCGAGCTTGAAGGGTTTCACAATTGCGGTAATCAGCTTCATGATGAGTCGCTCCTTAGAATGTCTTCGACAACCCAACGACGACCGTCGCCTTCGAGAGCACCTTGCCGGAATTCGCGGCGGTGTAGTACTTCTCGTCGGCGTTCGTATCGACGTAGGAGACCGACACGCTGAAGTTCTTGCCCAGATCCTTCGTCAGGCCGATCTTCCAGTCGGTGTAGCTTGCGGGGCTGAAGTTGTGCACCCACTGATGACCCACGTGGCCCACGGCCGAGAGGCCCCAGAAGCCGAGGTCATAGGTGCCCGTCAGGTCGAGATAGCCGCTGTTGGACGTATCCTGGCCGTCCGGACTCACGAGACCGAAAAGACGGGTCAGTGCGTGCGAATACTTCAGCGTTACGGTCTTCCAGCCCACTGCGGCATACAGTTCGAACGTATGCGGACGCGGGTAAAAGTCACCCGACGGGTAGGTGCCCGGGTAGTAGTACTGCAGACCGCCGAAATCGATGGTCCAGTCGGGGATGATTTCCTTCTTCCAGCCACCGTAAAAGTCCATCTCGATGGGCGCGCTCACCTGCGAGTTCCCATCCGAAATCCAGCTGATGTTCGATGCCCACACGCCGGCATACAAACCGGATTCATGCGCGATATCGAAGCCGCCCTGCACCGCCGGGCGCTTGGCCGTTTGCGAAATACCGCGGAAGCGATAGTCCGAGAACAGGCCGATGTTCGCGGTAATCGTCAGCGGCTCTGCCGCCGCAGCAGCAGCTTCGGTCGGCGCCGCCGCGGGTGCGGCGCCATCGGCGGCCGCCTGCGCGAACGCGCCGGTCGACACTGTCATGGCGCCAAAAACCACTGCGCCAGCCACTGCATTGCAAACCGCTGTTGACACTTTTTTCATCACTTTCCCCTAAGTTGACTGTTCGACGTCTTGGTACAGCGTGCGGCAAGTTCCGACATGGGTAGAGCAACTCCCGTGCCAGGTCTTTCGACCGCTTTCGCTGCGAGGCGCACGATACGAATTTCGGGATAAAAAATTGGCAAAATTGCGGGCAAAGTGACGCCGACATGCGACATCTCGGCACCAACGAACCCCGGCACGCGGTGTCCGGGGCCCGCGTGAGGGCCGCTGGCCGGGCGGCTTGGCTGGCTGGGCGCAAAAAACGGTGTTAGAGTTGCGCCAATCCATCAGGTCCCTGCCGAATGCACCACCTTGCACCGGTCAGACCGGCACGGCGAAGCACGCTGAAGGTGCAAGCACCACATCGGTGCAAAGTTTTAATGAGAGGAAGGCTTATGAAACCGAACGAGATCCTGCAAGACATGCAAGCCAAGGTGAGCGAGATGCTCAGGCAATCGCCCGCGAAGGATATCGAGCGCAACGTCAAGAGCCTGCTCAATCAAGGTTTCACCAAGCTCGATTTGGTGACGCGCGAAGAATTCGATGTGCAGGCGCAGGTGCTCGCCCGCACGCGCGAGAAACTCGAGGCGCTAGAGAAGCGCGTGGCCGAACTCGAAGGCCTGCGCAGCGAAGCGCAAGACTAACGACTTGCAGGGGTGCGAAAGCACCCCTTGTTACATCCGGACCGGCCTGGGCGGGCAATGCCGCCGGTCCGTCAGCAAAGCGGTGCCGTTTGCGGCTGCCGTCGCAACTTTCCCGTACCTTGGTTCGGCGCACTCGCTCCGGCCCCCTCCTCCCTTCCGCCTCTCGCTCCTCCCCGTCGTCACCCTCACTCGCTCATCTTCCGTTGCGTCTTCCCCGTAGCGCATGTCTTGTGAATTTCCGAACCCCGCCCGGAATCCTCTTATTCGCCGAGCAGCGCATTCCGAACGGGCAATGGCATCCGTCCGAAATCCTGCCCGGTGTCCGACATTTGCGCCGATAAGGCATTGCGCCATGCCATCAGCCGGGGCGACGATCTTCCATCGCGTCAGACGCCGAGCGCGTCATGAGATCAGGAGGGAAGAAAAGACATGTCATTGGCAGTGGTGAGCAGTCGGGCCATCACCGGAATGGCGGCACGTCCGGTCACGGTTGAAGTGCATCTGGCGAACGGTTTGCCGGGCCTGTCGCTGGTGGGTCTGCCGGATACGGAAGTCAAGGAGAGCCGCGAGCGCGTGCGCTCGGCGTTGCAGAATAGCCGGTTCGAGTTTCCGGCGCGACGTATCACCATCAATCTCGCCCCGGCGGATTTGCCCAAGGCGTCGGGTTGCTTCGACTTGCCGATCGCGCTGGGCATTCTGGCGGCGAGCGGCCAATTGCCGGAGACGGGACTGCGCACGCACGAGTTTGCCGGCGAGTTGTCGCTCACGGGCGAGCTGCGCCCGATTCGCGGTGGGCTGGCCATGGCGAGCGCGATGGCGCAGAGCCGGTCTTCACGAGCGCTGGTGTTGCCCGCGAGCAGCGCGCAGGAGGCCGCGCTGGTGGAAGAGGCAACTGTCTATGGTGCGCAGACCTTGCTCGACGTTTGCGCGCATCTTGCCGAACCGGACGTCGCCACCCCGTTACCGCGCGCGACGGTGCCACGGGGCGTGGCCGAGGAAGGGGCACACCCAGCGCATCCCTCGGAGCAACTTCCGGGGCGACCCCAGCGAGACCTTGACGCGCCACGTCAGGAGACACTACAGGCACCGCACGCCGGCGAAATCGCCGACATGCTCGACATCAAAGGTCAGGAACACGCCAAACGGGCGCTGGAAGTTGCGGCGGCAGGCGGGCATCACATCCTGTTCCATGGGCCGCCCGGCACTGGCAAATCCATGCTCGCCACACGACTTGCCGGATTGCTCCCGCCGTTAAGCAAGGCACAGGCCGTCGAGGCCGCAACGCTCGCCAGTCTCAGCGCACACGGCTTCGACATGCGGCACTGGGGACGGCGCCCGTTTCGTGCACCGCATCACACGGCGTCGGCGGCAGCGCTGGTGGGCGGGGGCTGTCATTTTTCGAAATTAATGCGACTCAGTCGAATTAAATGCGACGAATGACGAATGCTCCCGCCAATAGTGGAGGGGCGTTGCAGCCGCACTTTCAGGTCTTCCCCCTTCCGCGACAAAATCGCGGGCAGCTGCTTTGGCTCCGAAGTCCCAAAAATCAAAACCGACTATGATTTATTCGTAGATACGTCGAGAAACTTGGTAGTTTCCACGAATAAACTATGGAGCTTGTGGGCCCTTGCTGCCATCAGCCGCCCGGTAGCGTCCAACTTTTGACCAGTAATCCTCAACGAGGACGATGTCTCATCTCGACCAGAGGCGGACATTGAGGCGCAACACGTGTTTGTTCGCTTCGGGTCGGCTGCCGTCAGACTTTCGCCTGATTCCGCTGCGGGCCTAATGAGTGGTTTTCCCAGTACGGGGAGCGAGTATCAAAGTTTTCCGCCTCGCTCTACGATGCATGCGCATTGCCTGCATGGCATCACAACCTTGGGAGCACGAGCGCCTTCGCCACGTCATCGCATCGAAAGTGAGTCGATGCAGCCCGTATCGCAGTTGCTCCATTTGCGGTATATCGCAGCGTTTCCTCATTTGTCTCGTCAAAGCGTTTCCAGCGATCCGCACCCGACGCGTTGGGTGAGCCACTACGTGCGAACGTGGTCCAGTTCGACGTCATCCGATCGGCCAACTGGCGCTGCCGAGCATTCAGCGGTGTTTGATGGCCAGAATCACCGTGAAAACCACTGAACAGATATTGCAACTCACTGGTGTGTGCTGCGCCATAAGGAATCGAAGCCTGGTCCAGCAACGGCGGTGCGGACTCGTCCGCGAAATCGTAGGCGTAAACAGGCACGTACCTCGACAGAATGGCGCTGGTCAGAATCGACGAACAAATGAATTTGCTCCGACCGAAGAACGACGCATACTTTTGCGTCACGTCGGTAGCACCCGGCGGGAAGTTTGCGATGTTGTATAGCGATGCGCCAATGCGCGGGCCAAATGAGCCCACGAGCGCCTCGCGCGTATCGCGTTCGGCGATTGGCCGCTTGCGCTGAAGCTCGGCCAACCCGGCAAAGAATGCGCCCTCGTTCTCGTTGTAGCCGTTGATGACGGGCACTCGAAGGAATCTCCCCGCCTGAAACGCGTCGATGAAATCGCTCGGGATGATCGTTCCATCGACGTACACCTGTGCGATCGGGAGGCGATTCGTACCGTGTTGCAATATCGCCTCAGTGGAGGCTTTGCGCAGGCACGATGCTACCGAATCGTCTTCACCGTCGCCGCAACCAAGATCGGACGCAATCTTCCTGCCCCAGACGTTCGCCTCTTTCAGCGACGGCTGGCGAAGCCCATAGGCTCCACTCTCCACTATGGCCCGTTGAAACAACCCTTTCGCGGCGGGCGACACCATTTGTGCAAGCACGCTGTGCCCCCCAGCGGATTCGCCGAAGATCGTGACGTTACGATTATCGCCCCCGAAGCGCCAAATATTGCGTTGTACCCATTTCAATACGGCTTGCTGGTCCAGCGTGCCGTAGTTCACACCGGGATGATGCTCGCGGTTGATGGCCGGGTGCGAAAAGTAGCCGAACGTGCCGAGACGGTAATTGAACGTCACGAGGATCACCCCGTGATCGACCACCGGATGCGGACTGTAATCGTTCCCCGATCCTGTACCCAGGCCTCCCCCGTGGATCCAGACCATCACTGGCAGACGGCCTCTGGCGGCGTGCCCTCGTGGCACGAAGACATTGAGGTACAGACAGTCTTCACTTGAGCTCAGCTTGCCGAATCCTCCGAGGGTGTAGCCCGTTGCACATGTCGCGGAGAAATGGTCCGCATGCAGCGGAGTATCCCAGCGCGCATGGGGTTGCGGCGGCAGCCACCGCAACTCCCCAACCGGCGCTTGTGCATACGGAATGCCCTTGAAAGTCTGAATGCCCCCGTCGACGACCCCGATCACCGGGCCCCGGTCCGTGTCGACCACCGGCTCGCGGCCGTCGGAGCGCGCATGATCGGTTGATGCGTGGACGGCCCCCGATGCGACCAGACTGAGCATCATGACCATTGCCCTGATTTTCATACGTTCTTCCTCGATGATGTTCGTCCGGCACCGTGCCGACTTGCCGTCCGAAGACTCGGGAGCTCCAGGCAACCCGAGGCAGCACGGCACACGAACCGTAGCTGATGCAATCGCGCAGGATAAGGAAGGGTTAACCTCGATCGAACGCCGAGGCGTGATGCGCAGATTGCGCCATAACGCGATGCTTCCCGGTTAGTCCCCGCCATTAGTGCGTTGACGGCATCGCGAACAGGCTATCCTGTGACGACGACGCTGTTCGTCGCTGCAAGGCCATAACGAAAATCGAACGATATGCGTGCAAATGGCAATGCAGGATCCGATCTTCAACTGTGACGATCGGGTTCGCCAGGGGGGAACGCTTCTCTGCGTCATCCGGCGCGTTCGTTTTTCCGGGCATCCAACAACCCACTCTCGCAAACGGAAAACATGTCGCCCTCAGCGCCGATAACGCCCGACGAACTGAGCACCTCGATGAGCCTCGCGCAATTGCAGGTGTTCGCCGCGGTGGCGACCACGGGGAGTGTGGCTGCCGCCTCCGATCTGCTGTTCAAGGCCCAATCGGCCGTCTCACGCTCGATTACCGAATTCGAGGCAACGATCGGCCATACGCTGTTCGAGCGTCGGTCTTTCGGCATGCTGCCGACCCCAGTAGGTAATGCAGTCCACGAACGCGGCGCGCGTGTGCTCGGTGAGCTTGCAGAATTTGCCGTCTGGTGCGAACTTCTGCGATCGCGGCATGTAGCAGCGTCGCGCGGCGTGGTTCCCAACTACTTGCTGAACACCCGTCGCTTGCAGTTGTTCATCGAATTGTGCCGGCATCGCAACATGCAGAGCGCGGCGGTAAGCATGGGCATCTCGCAGCCTGCCGTCAGTGCCGCAGTCAGGACGCTGGAGGCTGGCGCAGGTTTCCCGCTGTTCGAGCGATCGTCGCGCGGGCTCTTGCTCACGGAGTACGGTCAGACCTTCGAACTTCGTGTGCGGCGCGCCCTCAACGAGCTGCGGCAGATACCTTACGAAGTGGCCGCGCTGGAGGGGATGGTCAGAGGTGTGGTTTCGGTCGGCGCACTTCCGCCTGTGAGGTCCAGGATTCTGCCGCAAGCCATCGCCCGACTGAGCCAGACGCATCGTGGCGTTCGTGTGGTGACCGACGAACGGCCGTATGACGACCTGCTCGCCGAACTTCGCTCGGGTGACATCGATTTCGTGCTGGGCGCCATCGCCAACGTCGACGTTTCCGTCGGTCTGGTCACGGAGCTTCTCTACAGGGAATCAATGTGCGCGCTGGTGCGCCAAGGCCATCCATTGGCCCGTCAGGGGAAAGCCTGCTCAGTGGACGCAATCCAGGCCTACGGCCTGATACTGCCTCGCCAGAAATCTCTCGCGCGCAAACTCGTTGATGAGCACTTCCGGCGCCATGGCAGGAAGGCGTTGGTGGCGACAGTGGAGACTGCCGATCTGGCCGTGGTGCGTAGTCTGCTGCTCGACACCGATATGATTGCCTTCCTGTCTGAAAACCACGTTCACCGCGACGTCGTGGACGGCGACATTGTGTCGCTGCCAACGGTCGCCGGTGCGCTGGAGCGCAAGATTGGTTTCACGTTCCGCTCAGACTCGGCGCATTCGCCCGCCGCGCTGGCATTGATCAGTATCGTACGAAGTCTGGCGCCAGACTGTCGCTGATCGACGTCATCGTCATTGCCAATTTCGTTCATCGCGTTCGAAATTGCTTATGCCAATGCGGCGCAACATCGCCGAATCACCACTCTCCCCCGCGAATTCGATATGAATATTTGATTCATATAAAACAATTACTTGAGGCAAATATATCGCCATCGCCAAGCCCCCTCTTTTGCTCCCACCCAGGGTTCGTTAGAGGTTAACCCACCCTTCCAGTCTGGCACGCGAAACCGTACCGTTCGTTCCCGAAGCAGACCAGGGGCGAGAGGCCGTGCCCGATAACCGAATGACTGGAAGAGACACCATGAGCAACAAGACCAACGAAAGCCGGCGCGCTTTCATGATCAAGGTGGGAGCGGCCGGCGTGGCCGCCTCGCTCGGCACGCAGGCAATCGCTGCCACACAGCGCAACGATCGCCCGAACATCGTCTTCATTCTCGCCGACGATATGGGCTTCGCCGACCTCAGCTGCTACGGCCGGCGCGACTACAAGACGCCGAATCTGGACCGACTGGCGAGCCAGGGCATGCTGTTCACGCGCGGCTACGCCAACTCCGCCGTCTGTTCGGCCACGCGTACGGCACTCGTCACGGGCCGGTATCAGGACCGCTTCGAAATCGGTCTCGAAGAGCCTGTCAAGGAAGGTACCGATATCGGCTTGCCGGCCGGTACGCCCACGATGCCGGGACAACTGAAGCGGTTGGGCTATGAGACGTTCCTGGTCGGCAAGTGGCACCTTGGGTCGATCCCGAAATACAGCCCGCTTAAGTTCGGCTACGACCACTTCTTCGGCTTCCAGGGCGGCGCCACCGATTATTTCGCGCATCGATTCAATCCGGCAGAGCCTGCAAGCCCGTCCACGGGCATGTTTGCTGACGACAAGCCGATCGAGCGCGATGGCTATATGACGGACCTTCTCGGCGATGAGACCGTTCGCATCATTCGCGGCGCCTCGGACAAGCCGTTCATGATCAGCCTGCATTTCAATGCGCCGCACTGGCCGTGGGAAGGTCCCGACGATATCGCCCGCTCGCGGACCATGAAAGACATCAAAGACTTCTCCGGCGGCAGCCTCGAGACGTACGGCAAGATCGTGCAGCGGCTTGACGAAAACGTCGGCAAGGTGCTAAGGGCGCTCGACGAGACGGGCGCTGCGAAAAACACCATTGTCGTGTTTACGAGCGACAACGGTGGAGAACGCTTCTCCGACGTGTGGCCGTTGACCGGCCGCAAGGGCGAGCTGCTCGAAGGCGGGCTGCGCGTGCCGCTGCTCGTGCGTTGGCCTGACCGCATCAAGGCCGGCTCGCGCTCCAGCCAGATGGTGATGTCGATGGACTGGCTGCCGACGCTGTTGGCGGCCGCCGGCGGCGTGCCGGATCCGTCGTCGCGCCCCGACGGTGACAACGTGTTGCCGGTCATGCTTGGTGCCGCGCCTCAGTACGACCGCGAGCTGTTCTGGCGATACAAGGCGAATCAGCAAGCTGCAGTCATTCGTGGCAACTGGAAGCTGCTGTTCCTCGCGGGCAAGGAATACCTGTTCGATCTGGCCGCGGACGAACACGAACGCGCCAACGTCAAGGACCTTCATCCCGAGATCTTCAAGTCGCTGCGGCACGACTTCGATCATTGGAATCGTCAGATGCTGCCGTATCCGATTGCCAGCTTCTCCGAGAGCGCTCGCGGCATGCAGCCCGACCGATACTGACCCGTTACACCCCCGCGTGCCTGCGGGCGGAGTAACTAACGCCCAGAAAAGACCGCCCCCGCGAATCGACATCTCGCGGGACGGCCCGCCTTTGCCTCAAAGGCGGTACGAATGCAGCGCTTGACTGCAAAAAAAAGATGGGGCCGGCGTCGAACATCGCCGAGCGTCACGACAACGAAAAACGGAGACACTCATGACATCTCGCCAACTCGCCGGGCCCAGCGCTCGACTCTGTCTCGGTTTTGCCATCGCCGGCCTATGCGGGCCATCCTTCGCGCAAAGTACCGTCACGCTCGGGGGCATGATCAACGCTGGCGTGCTCTACGTGAACAATAGCGCCGGCGCTTCCGCGTGGACTACCACGACCAGCCAGCTCTCGCCGACGCGGTTCTTTCTTGCCGGCAGCGAAGACCTGGGGGGCGGCAATCGAGCGGTGTTTCGCTTGATGGCCCCCTTCAACATCCAGACCGGCACCGGCTCCGGTCGTGCGTGGAACGTCGCCTATGTCGGTCTCGCAAAACGAGGCATCGGCTCGCTGACGATCGGTCGTCAGTTCGACTCGCTGCCGACCATCATGCAGGGCATCGCGAGCACCTCCGAGTGGGGCGGCACCATTTCTGCGCACGCGGGCAATGCCGATAACCTTTCCAGCTCCTTCAAGTCGAGCAATGCGGTGAAGTTCACAAGCGTTGCGTATCGGGGGCTGGTCACCAGCGCGACGTATGCCTTCAGCAACAGCGCCAACACTGGCAATGGCAGCTCGGGCTTTGCGGTCAATCGGATGATGAGCGCGGGCACGTCATATTCGAACGGCCCGGTTCGGCTGTCAGCTGCGTACTTTCTGGCAGATCGGCCGGACGGGCAGGCATCCGGCGCGATCGGCACGACGGGCTCCGGTGTCACCGACGACTTCACGAAGACGGGTTTCACCAGCAGCTACAGCGGGAAGGCGTTGATCGATACGCAGCAGATCTGGATGGCCGGCGGGACCTATGCCATCGGAGACGTCACGATCGGTGCCTTGTATAGCAAGGTGCTGTACCACTATCGGGACAATACCGGCTTTCACATCGAGAACTACGAGTTGAACGCCCGCTGGCGACCGTCGGCCACGTGGCAGTTCGGTGCTGCCGTATTTCGCTCCGCTGGTGCCTACAACGGTGCAGGTACGGGCAATCTGCGCCCGGCGTGGAACCAGTTGACGCTTTCCGTGGAGTACTTCCTGTCCAAGCGGACGTGGCTGTATGCACTGGCGGCAGGGCAACAGGCCAGCCGGACGAAAGCGCAGATCTACTCGATGTCGGCGTCAACGACCACACGTCAACTAGTGCTGACGTCCGGCATCCAGCACGTCTTCTAAGGCCGACAATCCCTCCGCCATCATGACCAAACTGGCGCAACTGCTTTCCCGATGCCGCTACGGTGTGTTTCTCAACATCAATGCGCACCGCGATCAGAGCATACCGATCGAAACTTGGCTCGACTCATTGAGCGAGGAACCCGGTTGCGCCATTTCCGCGACGGTTCGGCGCGGCGTTGTGGAGAGCGGCAACCTTGTCGACCTTCAGTGCTACCCGCACAACGCGCTGGACGGCCACCACATTGTCCATTTCGATGTGGACGTCGCTGTTGAACTCGCGCTCGCGAGTCTCGGCACGGTCGGCGCGCCCCACCTGTCATCGATCAAGAGAATTGCATGAAAGTTACGCCATCCCGACACATCTGCCGGCGACGCATCGGTCAAGGCCGCGACGAACACCGGCCGACGAAGCTTTCTGAGGGCCGCGGCCGTGACGCCGGCGCTTCTGTCCGAGGCAATAGGCGCGGCACCTGTCAGCGCGAAATCGCCCACGAATAGCATCCCGTACATTGAAGGTCCGCTTCTGGCCGTATCTGCCCGTTGCGATTGGCGCATCCCGCCCCGAAGCGGACATCCGCACGACAACGGAGAATGTCCGTTTAGAGGCAGAAACGACAGGTGCGCCGACAGCTACTGACGGCCAGAAGCTGGCATCCGCGCTCTTCGTATGTGTACATGAACTACCTCCAGGTAGTCCAAGATTTTGTCCGCATCCCCGTGTGGTCAATGGACTTCATGCATGACCAGCTCGTTGACGGGCGCAGCATCCGGACGCTGAACGTGATTGATGATTTCAACCGCGAGGCGCTGGGCATTGAGGTGGATTATTCGCACGCTGAAGCAGCACATGGAGTGGCGTGGCAAGCCGAAGGTAATTCGTTGTGACAACGGCCCACAATATCTGAGCACAGCCATCATGACTCGGACGCAGAAGCTAGGTATACGGCTGGAATACATTGAGCCGGGCAAGCCGCAACAGAGCGCGTACATCGAACGGTTCAATCGGACCGCCCGATACGAATGGCTCTCGCAATATTTGTGGGAAGACCTGGAGCAGGCTCGGCAGGCAGCGGCCGACTGGATGTGGACTTACAATCACGAGCGCCCAAATATGGCATTGGGCGGCTATACCCCGAAGCAGCGGCTGGCCATGGCAGCTTAGTTTCTACTTCTGCCGACTGTGGAAAACGGGGGCATTACCGTCTTGCTTTGGGCGGTGTCGTCGGCGGTAGTGGCGGTGGCGGCACTGGCCGGTGCTGCGGCGGCGTCGAGGTCGGCGGATTCGGCCATGACCGACGTCACGGCGAGGCAGATGGCGCTCACCAGCATGCCGCTGCGCAGCAGCGTCTGACGCGACGGCGCGCGGCGTTTCGATACGTAAGTCATTGTCATCCCGATCCCCGGCGCCATGCATGAGGCGGCCGGGCTTGCAAATGGAGTTGCCTGTGGCCGTCGATCGTGAGCGACGGCGCCAACAGGTAAACCGAATCTCGCCGGCGGTTTGTCTACCGGCCGGACGAAATAAACCTGCGGGATGCAAGACGGGGATGGGGGGGCGGCGCGTCGCGAGCCCCGTAGGGCTCAGCAGTCGGCGTGCAGCCGCAACTGGTTGTGATAGACGTTGGTGAGCGACAGCACGGCCGGATGCGTGTCGGGAAGCTCCTGGCGAATTTGCACGATTGCCATGTCGAGTTCGTGCAGGATCGCGCGCTGTTCATGCGAGCGCACGGTCGACTGGGTCCAGAAGAAGGCCGCCAGTCGGGCGCCGCGCGTGACCGGGCTGACGCTGTGGATCGTATCGGTCGGATAGACGAGCAGGTCGCCTGCGTTGAGCTTGTACGTCTCCGTGCTGTGCAGGCGCTGTATCACGAGCTCGCCGCCGTCGTATTCATCCGGGCCGCAGAGAAACAGCGTCGACGACAGGTCGGCACGCATGCGCGGTGCGCCGGGCACCGTGTGAATGGCGCCGTCCACGTGCGCGCCGTAGCTCATGCCCACGTCGTAGCGGTTGAACATCGGCGAGCGAACCCGCAGCGGAATCGCCACAGAGTTGAACAGCGCGTTGCGCCCGAGCGCGTGCAAGATCATGTCGCCAAGCGCTTCGTAGGTCTGCGAGTTGATGCGGATCTGCACGTTGCGCTTGACGTCGCGCGCCTGCTCCCCGGCGCTCTCCTTGCCGTCGACCCAGGCGGCCTGTGCCAGCGCTTCGCGGCAGCGGGCCACTTCTTCTGCGTTCAGGACATTGGGAATGGTGACGATCATGGGGGCACTCGGTTTGACGACAGGGACTTGGGGCATCCGGCCCGGCAGGCACGCCGGGCACGGACGCATTGGCGCAGCTTACATCGAGATGCGCGTGCTCAGGATGAAGGTGCGACCGGCAGACGGGATGGCCCGTGCCGTGTTGGCGTTCTCGCCAGCGAAGTAGTTGTCATAGTTGATGCGGTTCGCCAGGTTGTAGCCGTTGAGCGCGACGCGCACGTTCTTGTACTCCCACGCCAGCATCGCATCGAACGACAGGCTGTACGGGACCTTCGCCATCATGTCGTCGCGAATATACATGCTGTCGCGATACGTCACGCCACCCCCGACCATGAAGCGACCCGGCAGCACCTTCGACCATTGCGGCGTCAGGTCGTAGGTGGTCCACAGCGTGGCGGAGTTGCGCGCGGCGCCTTGCACCGGATTGCCGATGTTGGTCTTGGTGGCGGCATCGACGATCTCGCTATGCAGCCACGTGTAGCCGACATACGCCGTCCAGTGCGGCAGGATGGTGCCGCTCAGGCCGAGTTCGATACCGTAGTAGCGCTCCTTGTTGCCGGTCGCGGTCAGGTTGCCCGATCCGTCGTCATAGTAGGAGTTGTTCTTCTCCGTATGGAACACCGCTCCCGACAGGCCCACGCGACCGTTGGCCAGATCCACCTTGCCGCCCAGTTCGAGCGTCTTGGTCTTTTCCGGCGACAGGTTGCGCAGATTGTCACTGGCTGTCGTCACGCTGTTCACGCCCAGCGGGTTCGCATCGGCCGTGATCGAACCGGCCCACGGCGTGGTCGAGGCCCACCCGTACGACAGGTAGTACGACTGCGCGTTGTTCGGCTCCCAGATCAGGCTCAGCTTCGGGCTGAAGAAGTTCGAGCTGGTGTTGACGTTGGACGTCTGGCTGCCGGTACTGAGCGTCGACAGGCGCGAGGTCTGCGAATAGTAGTCCCAGCGCACCGAGCCGAGTACCGACCATTGCGGCGCGAAGTGCACGCGATCGCTGGCAAACAGGGCCACGTCGGTCAGCGTCGAATCGCGCACGTCGCTGGTGCCGTTCGGATCGATCGCGACGATGTAGTTGCTCGACGAGTTGTTCGGGCTGTTCAGCGTGCCGGGAACCTTCGTCGTGGTGCCCGACATGTCGGGCTTCATGTACGCGTAGGCCTGACGGTGATCGGTCTGGTACGACAGGTCGAGGCCCAGGCGCACGTCATGCTTCAGGAACGCCGTGTCGAAGGCGCTCTTGAGGGTGGTGATGTTCTGCGCGCCGGTCGAGCGCTGGAAGTAGCGCGGACCGCCGCCGGAGCCGAGGATGACGGTGCCGTCGCCCGACGTCAGGAAACTGTTGGCGCAGGTCTGGTCGCACGTCGCCGTGGTCGCGCTGAACATGCGTTCGTAATAGCCGAAGCGCGTGTCGTTGCTGATCGACGTGTCTTCGTTGAACTTGTGCTTGAACAGCGACGTGAAGATGTCGGCCGTCGAGTAGTCGCGGTCGGTGTCCTTGCCGTAGTAGTTCGAGCGATCGACGCCGTACGCCGAGGCCACCGGTTCGCGCACCGACGTGGCGGTACGGCCGATCAGCGGCTGGCCATAGTCGGGCGTGCGGTCGTTGGTCTGGTGCATGTAGTTCATGTACCAGTTGGTGTCGGTGCCAAGGCCGGCGGCGAACGACAGCGCCAGGCCCCAGCGGTCCGACTTCACGTTGTCGCGGTCGACGATCGTCTGGTCCTGTCGCATCGCGTTCAGACGCAGGGCAGTGGTGTCGGTCAACTGATGGTTGAGGTCAACCGTCTGGCGGTTCATCGGGCCGTTGCCGACCATGGCTTCCGCAGCGGCGGCCTCGCCCAGGTGTGCCAGCTTGGTCTCGCTGTTGATGGCGCCACCGTTCGAGCCCATGCCGAAGTTCTCCGACGACGGGCCCTTGATCACGTCGACCTGCTCGGTGTTGAACGTGTCGCGCACGTAGACGCCGAAGTCGCGCAAGCCGTCGAGGTAGGCGTCGTTCTTGGCCGTCGAGCCTCGAATGCGGAACTGGTCGCCGTTGGCGCCGCCGTTCGCTTCACCGATGGCCACCGTGATGCCCGGCACATTGCGCAGCGCCTGCTCCAGCGTGGTGACCTGTTGCTGCTGCATCATCTCCTGCGGCACGACGCTGACCACTTGCGGTAGTTCATGCACCGTGCCGGACATGCGGGCGAGGTTGGTCTGCGCGTGCAGCAGGTTGCCTGCGGCGAGCGGATCGTCCGTGACGTTGGTGGTCGGCAGGACAGCCACCGCCGAGCCGCCACCGGCCGATTGGGCCACCGCGGGCTCGGCCGCCTGCAGGCCGTAGCTGCCATCGGGCCAGCGCACTGCGCGCAGGCCGGAGCCCGCCAGCAAGGCCTTGAGTGCCTCGTCGGCACTGAGCTTGCCGGACACGCCGGCCGTCGTCTTGCCGTTGGTCTGGTCGGGCGTGAACGACAGCAGTGCATTCGATGCACTCGCCCAGCGATGCAGCGCGGGGGCCAGCGGCCCGGCGGGAATGCCGTACGTTTGCGTCGCGCCTTGGGCGGCTACCTGCGCCGTCTGGGCGTGGGCCGTCGAGGGCAGGGCCGCGTACAGCGCCGTCGTGCACAGCGCGGCCGAGACGGCCAGCGTGACGGCGTGACGGGCGGGTTTGACGTCTACGTGTGTCTTGATAACCGTGCGGCTCGAACGAGCACCGCTTCGGGGGCTGCGTGGCATAGCTTCCTCACCTGTGAAAGAGTGGATGTTTTGGTCTTCACCAGGTAGGAACCGCGAGAACGGAAAAAGGCTAGTGGAAGCGCGAAATAATTTGCCAACCGGCGCAATTTGCCGAGGCGAGCGGGTCAGCCTGCGGTCGGCGAACGCTCGAACATCACCCAGTAGCGGGTCCAGCGACGCACATGTACGTGCAAGGTGCGGGCGGCCGATGCAATGACGCGCTCCGTATCGGCCACTGGATAGACGCCCGAGAGCCGCAGGTCGGCCACGGCCGGCGCCACGCGAATGACGCCCGGACGATAGCGGTTGAGCTCGGCCGCGAAGTCGGCGAGTCGCATGTTGTCGGCCACGATCTGTCCGTGGAGCCACGCGAGCATGCTGTCTTTCGACGCAGAGGGTTCGTCGACGCTGGCGCGCGTGAAGCACGTCTGCTGGCCGGCGTCGAGGTGGCGCACGTGCGCACTGTCGTCGGCAGGCACGATGTCGACTGTGCTGCGCTCGACGGCGCACGACGCATAACGATCGTGCAGGCGCGCAACGAAGTCGGCGTCGACGGCACGGATGTCGCCTTGCTCCGAACTCAGGACGAACGGTGCTGCCGCGGCGTCACGCTGCGTGAAGGGCTGCGTCTGCACTCGGAGCTGGCCGCGCAGCAGTGTTACCACGCGCTGCTCGGCGCGATAGCGTACGGCGATCGCGGTCTCGGTATCGAGCATGAGGCGGGTGCCGTCGGCCAGCGTGACGTTGCGCGTTTCACCCTTGGCCGTGCTGAAGTCGGCCGCGACTGCCAGCACGACGTCGCTGCGCGTGGCGATACCCCCGATGCCGAGCGCTGTGCCGCCAAGCACCATTGCCTTGAGGATGGCGCGCCGACGGCGCTGGCGTTGCACGGCCGAGGCACCGTAGGGCGACAGCGCCTGATATGCCGCTTTGGCCTCGAGCGACTTCATGCGGCCGAATACGCTTTCCACGCGCGCCCATGCTGCGGCATGGTGCGGCGACGCCTGCCGCCAGCTTTCCCAGCGCAGACGCTCTTCGGTCGTGGCGTCGCCCGACATCAGCAACGTCATCCATTCGACGGCCGCGTCGAGGGCCGTGTCGATCGGGGGTGGTGCGCTGGCGTTGGTGGGCGCGAGTTGGGGAGCGCGTGCGGGCATCGGCATCAGTCGAGCATGACCTGCAGGCATTGCCGGTTGGCGCGCAGCATGTACAGCTTCACGGACGCCAGCGACACGCCGAGTTGGCGGGCGATGTCGGCGTATTTCATTTCACCCAGGTGCGCCAGCAGGAACGCCTCACGGGCCTTCGGCGGCAGACCGTCGAGGGCGCGGTCGATCAGCGCCAGTGTTTGCAGCGCGACAAGGCGTTCTTCCGGGGCGGGGGAGAAGGCTTCCGGCAGCCCGGCGAGCCAGTCGAGATAACTGGCTTCGAGCGCCTGACGGCGGTGGTAATGGGACAGGATGTGTTTGGCGACAGTGGCCAGGAACGGCCGCGGCGCCTGAATCTGCGTGGCCGTGCCGGCACTCAGCACGTTGACGAAGGTGTCCTGCGCCAGATCGGCGGCAACCCCCGCATCGCCCAGCTTGCGGCGAATCCAGCCCGTCAGCCAGCCGTAATGCTCGGTGTACAAGCCTGCGACATGTTGACGGAGTTCTGTCTCGCTGGAATCCACGGTGTCCTTGCTGCGCCCGCCACTTTCCGCGCGTATGCCGCGTGCCAGTGAAGCGTGATGTTAATGAGAATTATTTGCAATATATACGAATCAGGATGTCTGTGCAATCTGCATTCCGGAGAATGACGGCCGCCGTCAAGCTGCGGCGAGGGCAGGAAATGATCGGGAAGGCGCAGTCGGCGGACAGCCAAAAGCCACCGCTAACACGCGGCGTCTCTCGGACGTTCAAGCGTCGGCTACACCCAGTAACCGGTCATCTAATCGTAAAGGACGAACGCTTGGTCCTCAGCATTTACGGACGCTGATGTAGTTCTACGACTGCGATCCTTGAGTGTCGTAGACCGGCGGCTCAACTATGCCTGGCAGCGGGATGACACGCCCGGACGCGCAACATGCCGAAGCACAATTTGATGTGCACGCCAGATCCAGATCAATGCGTTCCGAACGCAAGTATTTTGTCGCAAAGCTGGCTAAGCGACTTCGAGTCAGCACCTTCATCCAGAGCGAAGGCTAGCTTAGCGCCGATAAGCAGCGGATTCTTATGCAAGCCTTTCGCATTGCCATAGGACAAATGTGCTTGTGTCCTGATGCGTTCAAATCCCTCAGCGCCTAAGACGGCGGTCAGTTCGGAGTCAACGGTCTCGCCGAGATTTGTGTGCCACATAGTGTAGTCCGCGCCCCACACTGTCTCCGTAGGAATCGGATTCTTGTCGTCGCCCCCCAGCATCTTTAGGAGCGCTGTGTTGTCCTTCACATGATGAGGCTTGTATTTTTCGTCACAGTCGCCGTCACCATCGAAGACCAGAAAAACCGGGATCTCTAACTGTCGAGCAATGATTGCTGGCCGAAGCAGATGGCTCTTATTATCGACCGGTACGATGTGACAGCCACCTTTCCGAAACTCCTGCATCCTGTCGGTCAGGGACATCCACGCATGAATGTAGGCGACATCCTCGATACCTTCGACTAGGATGAGCCGTTGCGCGAAGAAAATCTCGGTGAGCGTAGGCTGCAGTATCTGGGCAATCCTAGCGAGACTTCCGCGAGGCGCAACAGGAGGTTCGCCGGTGAGACGTGCATATTCCTCGCCTATTTTCGCCGGAGAGGGGCGCGTCGTGTAAGAGGCTTTCGACTCTGAGTGCCGTCGCACGAGGCGCACGCTTTCGAATGACTCTCCAGAGACAAACAGCGGACTATGCGTCGTCACCAGTACCTGCGAGCCAGCCGCCGCAAGACTATTTAGGACGCTTGCAAGGTGTCGCGCCTGAGGCGGATGTTGATACAGCTCCGGCTCTTCACAACCAAGGATCAGGCGCGGCTCGGTGGTCTCGCCTTGCGTTGCGAGCTCCTGCAATAGGGCGAGCAGGAATGAGCGCTGAAAGCCGTGTCCAAAGCGAGCTATGTCGCCTTCGAACGTACCCTCACCGGCGATGATTTTTGCGAACGGCTCGTCGACCTTGACGGATTTGTCCAGGTCCTGCTGCCAACTGACGCGCAGGCTTGTGTCCGGGTGCGCCCACTGCATTAGCCGCGTCTGGAGCGAACCCGAGATACCCTCAAGCGCCCCTTGGCTCTCGTCGAGGAGCTTTTGATATTCGTCGCGTGCCTGCTGCGCAACGGCGTTCAGCCGCTCGGTGAAATTCACCTTGGAGCGGACTGTCCGCGCAAGTAGCCGGCCTAGTGCGGTAGTCTTGCCTTCGGACTGTTCCGCAGTAGCGTCCTTGACCGCTGGGATGTAGACCCACTGCACATATTTCTGCAGTCGGTTCGCACCCTTGCTAACACCATAGAACTGGTCTTCGCTCGGAATGAGAACACATTGTTCAGGTACGTTCGCCTCGTAACTTTGCAACTCCTCGGCCATCGCGCCTACGCTGCTTGCCTTGGGCAATTTGAATTCGGCTTGTAGGGTCGCGTAAATCTGTTTCAGTTCGTCGGCCTTTGCTTTGTCGCCTTGGCGCTTAAAGAAGTGCATGAACTGAGCCATGCCGAGTCGCTCGCCAAGCTGCCGAACCTCGGCCCGACCGGCTATTGGGTCGAAGGTAGCTTTGGCGGTAACAATCAGACGATCTTGCCGAAAATAATCTTTGAATTCCTGCTTTGCGTCGTCACTCAAGTCGCAGAACGTGACGGTGATTTCGATCGGCTCAGAGGTGTCTTTGCGATGAAAATCTTCGGCCGACAGGTAAGTGACATCCGTGGCCACACCGTCGGTCTCTCGAAAAAAGACGTTAAGCGCAAACAGGAAGGTTGATTTTCCTGCGCCGTTCGGACCGACAAAGCAGTTGTACTGGTCGATGTCGACGACCGCGTCTTTGATGGTCCTCAGATTCTTGATTCGAACAGACTCGATACGCATGACGCCCCCGGTATGTGGCTTTCTTGTTGTTGGAATTATCTGAAGAATTACGTTGGCACACTATGGTTATGTCCATTCGACAAACCTCAGGATGAGCCCTTACGCTTGAGCTTTGGTAGAGCTCCCGAAAATACTATCCGCAACCGAAGCCACCACGCGTCGCAACCATTTGGCGCCTTCATCCTTGTGATTCCGCTCATGCCAAAGCTGGTAATAGCGAAGTTCTCTCGAGTCGGCGGGGAACGGCTCCAGCCGCAGGGGCAGGAAGTTCGCATAGTGACTCGCGAACGCCCGAGTGGTTGTGAAAATCAAATCGGACCGCAGCAGGACGTAGGGGGCCATTCCGAAGTACGGGATCTTCGCCGTCACACGACGAGTTAAGCCAGACCGACTCAGCTCCGTATCAATTGTGTCCTGCCCCGGCAGCTCTCTAGTTACAGCAGACAAATGGTGGGCGCACGCGTAGGTTTCCGGACTTAATCTGCCAATACCGATTGGGTGATCCTCGCGCACCAAACACACCAACTCGTCTGTGCACAGCGTCCTTAGGTGCAGATTCTCAGGGGGCGTCGGCCAGTTTCCGATGACATGATCTAGATCACCCTCGACAAGACCTTGTTCATATCCCCCATGGCCTGTCAAATTCCGGATTTCAAGAACAGCATTGGGCGCTTCCGCTTGGAAGCGTTCTATCACCGACGGCACAAAGAAAACGTCCAGATAGTCGGGAGACCCAATGCGGAACGTCCTCCGAGTCTTCGCCGGGTCAAAATTCGTGTTCGGCTCCAGGATTCTGTTGATGCCGTCCAGTGCTTGCTCGGCCGCAGCAAGCAACGCTAGTCCGTGTTCGGTTGGAACCATTCCGTTCCCATTCCGAATTAGCAACGTATCTCCCGTGATCGATCGCAGCTTTCGCAGCGCGACGCTCACGGCCGGTTGCGTTTGCCCCAGCATCCGCGCAGTGCGCGAGACACTACGCTCCATCAACAGGGTATGAAGAATACGAATCAGATTCGAATCAAGGAGCTCACGCGTCATGATGTTTTGTGGTGGCGGATCTTTACGGCTTCCGTTCGCTCCATGCTGCCATCTGGAATACCAAATGTCTAATCAAAAAAGCCAAAAAATGCCGGCTCGAACGTCACTCTGCGGATGAGAGCGTTGGCCGGCAGACAACTCATGCAACAACCTCATGCCCCTCGATAAATTTTTTGCAAGGGGGGCCGTGGGCACAGCGTTACGAGTTCGACATCATGCGAACGAGGTCCGCCTTCTCGCTGGTGGCAGTTCCCAACAGCGAGAAACCTATTACTTGACCGCTCTCTTCATCGGTGCACAGCGCTTTCACCCCCCCAGTCATCGGCTCGACGACGGTCCAGTGGCCGCGATCGTTTCCGGTATGGACTAGCACCGTCGGCATTGCCGGTGTCTTCACCACGACTGGCATGACGGGAAAATTAACGGATGCGTTGTCCCCGCAAAGAGTCGACCCTAATGCTCGAGCTGCGTGCATGATCGGAAGAACAAAAGGCTGAACCTTCCCATCAATTTCGGCGCAATCGCCAAGCGCAAAAACATTCGCGGCGCTTGTGCGGCAAAATTTGTCGGTTCGAATACCTTTCCCGACTTGAATGCCAGCGCTTCGAGCAAGCTCGATACGCGGAGTCAAACCTATCGCCGAGATGACAAGATCGGCCGCGATGCTGACGCCACTTTCGAGCAGAAGTTTGTAGCCGGACTGCGCCCGCTCCATCCGCATGACGACATCGCCAAGATACAGTTTTACTCCGCACTCAACTAATGCCCCAGCCAATACCTCGCCCGCCTCGCTGGGTAGCATGCGAGAAAGCGGTGTTGGAGCCGGATCGACCAGCGATACAAAATATCCAGCTGTCGCGAGATCGTTGGCAAACTCGACGCCAATCAGTCCCGCACCGAGTATGAGTATGCTTTTCGCCGAATCCAGCTTTCGGCGAAAGTCGTAATAATCAGTGAGGTCGTTGATGCAGAGAATGTCTTCGGCCCCGGTGCCTGGCAGTTTTGGGCGTCGAGGATCAGCCCCCAGCGCAAGCACGAGCTGACTGAAGCCCTGTGTACGCTTCCCGATCTCGATGAATTGACCGCCTAGATCGATTTTTTCTACCGGGCTATGTGTAATCAACTTGATGCCCAGTTGGCTTTCCATCGCTGCGGCGTCAAAGTTGGCAAGTGCCTCAGGTGACTTTCCCAAAGAGCACGCGTTCGACAGCATTGGCTTGGAATACGATGCTCCGTCATCCTTGGTAACGAGGACGATTTCTCTATGCTTGTCCAACTTTCTCACCTCGCGCGCTACTGTGTAACCGGCAAGGCCTGACCCGACAATTACCAGCGGCTGGGCGGATTCATTCGTTAATGCTTGACTCATGGAGGTCTCCTTTATGCGTCAAGAAGCTGCATCTCAAAGTCGTGCTTCCCGGTTCCGCAGTCAGGACAAATCCAATCCGCTGGAACATCTTCCCATCGAGTTCCTGGGGGAATCCCCTCATCGGGAAGGCCAATCGCTTCATCGTAACGAAGGCCACAGATCACACACTCCCAAACTCGCATATCTCCCCCGTTAGCTCGCGTATGACTGACCGAGACCGATTTCCGCCAATGCTCGACGATAGGCGCCGGAAGAGCGGTCGGCCAAGATCGGAACTTCTGCCGATCGATCGATCGGCAAGTCTTCCGGACACTGAAGCTCCACTATCGCGCGATCTTCCTCAAAAATTTGACGGTTAAAGTCGTAGACGTCCTGCACCGGGATGTCATGATCGAAATTCCTTGCGATCGGCACAAACAATCTCGTCTTCCGGGCCGACACCGGACTGGCCGCATTCAGAATCGAGAGTAGTCCGCCCTCCGGAAACTGAACGGTCAATCTTGCAAAAAACGGCACGTCGACCTCGAAAACTCTCCGCCACAGAAAGCCTGGCGGCGTCCGATGCGCAAACGCCTTCGGAAAGTTGCACACAGTACTCACATACTCTGCGCGAAGGCCTGTTCCTTGCCGCTGAACGGTGTACTGGGGAACGACAGCATTGCCCCGATCTGCAAAACTTTGATGATGAATCCACGCGAAGTGCGCGACGTCAATGAAGCCCTCAGTCTGCCTGCCAGCAGAGGCATTGATGTCGATTGATGGGCAAACAATCTGCTGAAACCCCGGCTTCGACCACGCGGAAAACTCAGGGAGGGGCTTTTTACCACCGCCAATCGATACCCAAATAAGACCGTAAGCCTCACAAGTGGCAAAACTTGTCAGTCGCAAGCGATCGGGAATCGGCCCTTCGGGTTGCGAAGGAATGCGGTTACATTGCCCGTCCGTACCGTACGCAAGACCGTGGTAAGGGCACACGAGATTTCCGTCCTCCACCCATCCTTGGCTCAACGGCGCACCTCGATGCGGACAAACGTCACGTGCTGCCATGGCCACACCATCGACCCGATACAGGACTAGGCGCACATCGAGAAGCACCGCAGCGATCGGTGAAGTTAAAAGTTCCGTACTGGCGGCAACGGGGTGCCAATACTGGCTGAGAATCTCCCAGTCCGTGGCGTCGAAGGAGCAATCCTTCGGCATATGCTGCCGATTGCCATGGTGAAGTTGCACGACGTGAGATTGAGCGCTGCTGGACATATACATTCTCCAAGTCAAATGTGTTCGGCTTCCAATTGAAGTCAAGATTAGAGAGCCGAAGCCCGAAATCCAATGGGAAGCAAAACAACTTGGTCATGCCGGATAGCACATATCCATGGTCTCGCGACGCAGAAAACGGTGGTGACACGAGAGGGATCGGAGTAGCAGCACAGCGCACGTTTCCTACGTCGATGACCGTTGTCAGATAGGGAATGGGGCGCCCGCTCAAAGGCAGGATCGCAGAGAGCATCGCTGAGCAGCGACGCATTTCAAACAAGCACTTCGTCTCAGACGCTGAACGCCAAAACGCCCCTTTTTCAAGGCGCACGCGAGACTCACATGAGGACTCGATATTCGATATTGATCCTCAGCCTGTCATCGCCATGTCAGAGCCAATCAGCTACGGCCAGCAAGCGCCTCTAATTTGCAAAAAATTGCGCACCGCGAAGGTGTTGCGTCAAGGCAAAACGGGTAAACACTTAGGTCGCATCAACAGCTTTCTGGTGTTTCAGTCTGATAATCTGGCATCTTAGATCGCACAGATGGAATGCCAAAGTGCGGCGTAGCATCATGCGTCCATGAAGACTGCTCCCAACGACGAAGTACTAGTTTGACCAACCACGTTCGTAAACTTCGCCCAGGGACTACGTATCTCCATGAAATACGCACAGAAAATTGGCATTGTCGCCAGCGGCCTCGCATTGACCCTCGCAACTGCACACTCCGTCGCAGGGGAGTGGAGTGAGAGTGACTTCCAGTACCGGTACGGATCGAACTTCAATGACAATGGAGGTTCGGGTGGATCGAGAATTTCGAAGAACCTCGTCGAGTTTCAGAACAACACGGGATTTGGCTGGGGCCGTAGCTATGTATTCTTGCTGATGTCCAAGGCAGGAGATGCCGACAACAACTCCGCCGACCTTTACAGCGAAGGGCAAGTTACTGCCAGCTTATCGAAGCTCACGGGTAAAGAGCTTTCTTGGGGGGCAATTCGGGATCTTGGCGTCACCGCAGGTTACAACTACGGTGCGCGCAACAGCGCGTACCGATCGAACGCTCGAGTTCTGGTTTATGGCGGAACCGTCGACTTCAACGTCCCTGGCTTCACCTTTTTCAACGTCGACCTCCTCGCATACCATGACGCCGGTACATACGGCGGATATGGGGGCGGCTTCATGTGCGGCCGCGTGGCAACAACCTACCAGGTCACCCCTTACTGGCGATTGCCATTCAACATTGGACCGGCACGTTTCATGTTCGACGGCTACGTCGACTTCATTGGGGCTCACGGAAGCTGTGCTGCGCAGATCTTGGCAGAGCCGCAACTGAAGCTGGACGTCGGCAACTTCTGGGGCTACAAGGATAAGCTGTTTGTTGGCGTTGAGTTGCAATACTGGAGCAACAAGTTCGGGACCCGCGGGGTAAACGAAACGGTCCCTCAGCTTGTCTTACAGTGGAAGCTCTAATCCGGTCAACTGCCGGCATCGACGTACCAAGGAAATGAGGCGGAACGCCAAAAGCAGTCGATGACGCCGCTCCTTTTCAGCTCCTCCGACCACCGACAACTTAAATGCCTGGGGGCATTCTCACTATGTGCACTTGCCCCCTTGCTCCATCAGCCACTTCGTCGTTTTGACGAAAGGTGCCAACCTATTGCGGGACGAGACAGCGAAAAAAAGGCGCTTCAGTCTGAAGCGCCTTCTCTTCCTTGAACAACTAGAGCTCAAACAGATAACTGTGCCGCATGGTGCTTCAGATGGTCGTCTACCAGGGTAGAAATAAAATAATACCCATGGTCGTAACCTTCGTGTCGGCGGACGGTAAGAGGCTGCCCGGCCTTAGCGCAAGCTTCCTCGAATCGCAGAGGCAGGAGTTGCTCCTCCAAAAATTTATCGTCCAAGCCCTGATCCACCAAAATTCCTCCCTGGAACACAGCGCCACCACTCCTTGCCATAAGCTCAGTGGCGTCATAAGAGCGCCAGGTGGATTGATCCGCACCAAGATAGTGGCCGAACGCCTTAATCCCCCAAGGGCAGTTCGTCGGGTTCGCAATAGGCGCGAAGGCCGAGACCGAGCGAAACTTTTCCGGATTCCGAAGTGCGATCACTAGCGCGCCGTGACCGCCCATCGAATGCCCCATAATGCCGATACGCTCGACGTCGATTGGCAACTGTGCAACAACGGTGTCGAAAAGCTCATCGACAATGTAGCTGTACATCCGGTAGTGATTGGACCAGGGACTCTCGGACGCATCGACGTAAAATCCGGCACCAACACCAAAGTCCCAGCTTTCGCGATCACCCGGTATTTCAACGCCCCGCGGACTCGTATCCGGACAGACGAGAATCAAGCCGAGCTCGGAGGCCAACCGCTGAGCCCCCCCCTTGGTGATGAACGTCTCCTCGGTGCACGTCAATCCCGCAAGATAGAACACCGTCGCGCAGCGCCCTCCATTGAGCGCTTTGTGCGGCAAGAAGACCGAGAGCCTCATCGTGCAATTGGTCTGCTCAGACTGGTGCTGATAAAACCGCTGTTCACCACCGAAGCACCGGTGAGTAGAAAGGATCTCTAACATACTCATCACGCTCTCGTCGCCTTAATAGAGAACCACCGAGCGAATAGACTCGCCTCGCTTCATCAGATCAAAGCCTTCATTGATTCGCTCAAGCGGCAACGTGTGGGTAATCAGATCGTCGATATTCAGCTTCCCTTCCATGTACCAATCTACAATTTTCGGAACGTCGGTTCGACCACGGGCGCCGCCGAACGCGGAACCTTTCCACTCACGTCCAGTTACGAGCTGGAACGGACGAGTCGAGATTTCCGCTCCTGCCTCTGCCACGCCGATGACGATCGACTTGCCCCATCCCTTGTGACAACACTCGAGCGCCTGGCGCATAACCTTCGTGTTGCCGATACACTCGAAAGAGTAGTCTGCGCCGCCGTCGGTCATCTGAACGATGTGATCAACAACGTTCTCCACATCCTTCGGGTTCACAAAATGGGTCATACCGAACTTGCGAGCCATCGCCTCTCGATCCGGATTCAGATCGACGCCAATGATCTTGTTCGCACCGACCATCTTCGCGGCCTGGATCACATTCAATCCGATGCCGCCCAAGCCAAAGACGACGACATTCGCGCCAGCCTCGACTTTTGCCGTGAACAGCACCGCACCAACGCCGGTGGTCACGCCACAACCGATGTAGCAAACCTTGTCAAACGGCGCGTCCGGTCGAATTTTCGCGAGCGAGATCTCGGGCACGACGATATGGTTCGCGAAGGTTGACGTTCCCATGTAATGGAAGATGGGCTTGCCGTCCAGTGAAAATCGCGAGGAGCCATCAGGCATCAGGCCCTTACCTTGAGTTGCGCGGATTGCTTGGCACAGATTGGTTTTCCGGGACAAACAGAACTTGCACTGCCGGCACTCTGGCGTGTACAAGGGGATCACATGGTCACCCGGTTTAAGCGACGTGACGCCAGCGCCGACATCCGTCACGATCCCGGCTCCTTCATGGCCGAGAATGGCAGGAAAGATCCCTTCGGGATCGGCGCCCGAAAGCGTGTAGTAGTCGGTGTGACAGATGCCAGTGGCCTTGATCTCGACCAGCACTTCGCCGGCACGCGGCCCCTCAAGGTCAACTTCTTCAACGCTCAGCGGAGCACCAGCCTTCCACGCAATTGCTGCTTTGGTTTTCATAGTAGTTGTCGTCGACGATGTCGATTGAATAAGTATATGAAGCGCGTCCCTCACCAAGGAAGTCCCACGAAGTGACTCGTGGATTGGGGCGCAGTGACGAAGCTAGCGTGCCAACGCAGAGGCCAGCGACTGCTGATCCAACGACGGACCGGCGGGAAACACTCCTGACATGACCGTAAAGCCCGGAACTCGCTTAATGCGATCAGTCCATCGCCGAACCGCCGGGTAATCCTCCAGCGATACCCCCCCCTCGTCCGACAGAGCGATGTAGGGGAAGCAAGCAAGGTCCGCGATCGTCGGGCGAATGGCTGCGCAGAGGTATCCATACCCGCGCTGCTCTTGGAGCCAAAGATGCTCATCCATTACGCGCAACAGTTCGTGAGCGCGGCGCCGACATGCTGCGGCATCAAACTCGAAAAAGAAAAGATCATGTAGACGAGCTGCCGAAATTGACCCAGTCAACCCATCAGCGAACGAAAGCCACATCTGGATTTCACCCATCAGCTCAGCATTGTTCGCGGGATACCAGTGGCCAGACTTGTCATACTTGCGCGCCAAGTACACCAGGATCGCTTGCGCGTCGCGCAGCGTTACTTCGTCATCCCTGAGCGCGGGCAACTGACCAAGCGGGTTAATGCGTAAGAACTCATCGGTCTTGTGCTCGCGCGCCGGATAAAATTCCACCGGCTCAATATCAAACTCGAGCTCGAGAATGCTCAGGAAGAGGCGAACCTTGTAGCAGTTTCCCGAGAGTTCATAGTCGTACAGCGTGATCATCTGAAGCCCCTCAAATATCCAGAACCAGTTTTCCCGACTTGCATCGCGAGACGCACGGCATAATCCACTTCCCGCTCTCACGCTCCTGCTTTGAGAGGTACGTGTCGTGGTGTTCAATCTCGCCGCTTACAACGCCGGTCAGACACGTCCCGCAGACCCCCTGTTCACACGACGCATCGATTTCAACGCCGTGGTCCCAGCAAGCCTTCAGAAGCGAGGTATCTCCTGAGACTGAGAATGCCTTGCCAGACTTTGCCAGCTCCACTTCGAAGGCGTCACCACCCGTCGGCGCATCATCGTTCTTGAATAGTTCGAATCGGATGTTGTCCTCGGGAATGCCGTGATGAGACGCGACTTCACGGACGGTCCCGATCATTACTCCCGGGCCACAGGTGTACACATCGCTGTGCTGTGGTTCGGACGCGGAGAAAATCTTGCCGAGTGCCTCCCGAGTTTCGTCAGGGTTCAGACCGAGGTGGAGCGTGACCTTGTCGTCCAGCTCGCGGAGGCGCTCAACGAACGGCGTGTGCTCAGGACCGCGCACGAAGTAATGAAGCGCAAAGTCGTCACCGCGTGCATCCAATGCTTGTGCCATGGCCAAAATTGGCGTGATGCCAATGCCACCAGCCACGAGGATGGGACGACGCCCTGTGCGGACGAGGGGAAATCCATTTCGCGGCACCGTCACGCGTAGCTCAGTCCCCTCGACAACGTCCTCATGCATCGAACGCGAACCGCCACGCGATTGAGCCTCGAGTTTCACTCCGATAATGAACGCATCACGCTCGTCAGGAGCATTGATCACCGAGTACTGACGGATAGCGCCTGCTGGCGTGGAAACACTCACGTGCATACCAGGAGAGATCGCCGGGACACTGCGATTCACTGGGGTCAAATGCAAGGAAATGATGTCCGGCGTCTCTTGCGACCGCGCGGTTACCTTGCAGGTGAGTTCGGTATTGGCTGCCTTCGGAAACGCAACGACGACCGCAGACGGCTCTTGGGAGCGCGCCTCAGTCGCATCACTTTTTACGATGGATACCGGCGCGGCAGAGATCTCGATCGCTCGACGGAATTCGTTAAAGAGCAAAGAAAAATGACTCCGCGTCGCTATCGAAGGCGGTGTCGAGAATACCCCTTGTGCGTGAACAACTGCTTTCCCCTTAGAGTGCGGCTGGACGTGAAATAGAATTGCTCTCGTGACGTCTTCCGTGGAGACAAGCTCTACCGCATAGGTCCGGACTTGCCGCGCCTCCAACGACTCCTCAGTTCCACTGAAGAACTTGGCGAATCTGCCGGCCTGATGCGTCAGTGCCAGAACCACATCGTCCGGACTTGCGTTGATAGGCAAGCTGCGCATCGTCGCGCGCACGAGTCGGTCCTGCGAGTTTCCGAAGCGGACGGGCTCAATATCAGGTGCACCAAGCGAGGCCCAGATTAGGCCATCTGCTTCCAGAATCGCAAATGTCTGGGCGCAAGCTGAGGTTGTTTGAGACGCATCGCGTTCGCGATGCGCCGGGACGAAAGTGCATCCGCCACTACCGGTCTCATAAGTCCAACCGTGATACTGACAACGCAGTTCGTGCCCGAGGTTCACGCCAAGCGAAAGGCGTAGACCTCGATGCGGGCATCGATTTTCCCACGCGTTAACCAAGCCGTTGTCGTCGCGCCATAGCGCCAGCTCCTGCCCGCCCAACGTGGTGTGATGTACGTGACGCCACGCCAGATCTGACGACGTCGCGACGGGGTACCAACCGTCTCTCACAAATTTCTGCATGACTGGGGACCTATTCTTGTATCAATCTCTGATGGCGCCGTAGCTGAGACCACCTTCACGCAACCAACGGCGATATGCGGTAGCAAGGACATCAGCCCTCACCGGATTCTCGTGACTCGGTGCGATAGGCAGTCGCTTCGGAACCTGATTGAGAAGAATCATCAGGTCCTGGCCAAAGATCGTTTGCTGGAAGCGCCGCAATTGCTCGTCAGAATTCATCTCATCGACATAGCACATGATCGTGTGCGCGATACACCACTCTTCGCTCACCGGCTGGACAAACAAGCAAAGAACATCCCAGCGAGTAGGGTCCGGCGGGCAAGTCTTATAGAGAATGGCCACGTTCGGTCGCGTAACGCGATACACATACTGCGTCTCAATCGGCTCAAGCGCGGTTGCCGAAGCACGAGGTTGTGCAAAGCGGCAGTCAGTTGCAATAACCTCGTCGAGCTCCTCATCAATCTTGACGTTGTAGGGCAGGACCTCAGTAAGCGGCTCCGCCCCGAGAATGTCCGTGTGCACAAACGGGAAATGCGCCATGTCAAGGAAGTTCTCGACGGCCCGAAGTCCCGACACATTGACGCGAGTCGATCCCGCGCTGACAACGCGCCGGTCGGACTCGGCGAATTCCGGCATCGGGAACAACGCACGCGGCGAGTCAGAGAACGAAGCCCACAGCGTGCCGTAATCCTCTTTAATTGAAAGCGGCTTGGACAGCCCCTCTTCGCTCCACGTGCCAGAAACACCGTCTTGAGTGCGAGCAAAGCTGATGGCCCGGCCCAAAAGGCGCGTGCTGAACTCACGCCCCAACACCACATCTTCCAACGCTGCCACGGGGTGCCAATCCTCGAACAGCAACCGATCTGCTTCCACTGCGCCTCCTTATTGGCTTGTTAGATTGCCTATCTGGTATACCAAGATTACCGCAAGAGATTCAGCGAAAACAATATTTTTTGACGTGGGGAAAACACTTATCGTCCGACGCACGGGTCGCACCATGCGCTTGAGCCGGAAACAAAAAAGCCGGCGAAATGGCCGGCTCTCTGCTCGTAGGAACGATGGAATAGGCTAGACAGTGAGCGCAGCCCTCAGATCGACCTCCGGCGGGGCGAGCGCATCAAAGCGATAACCCCGAATCACCAAATTGTAGTGCGACGACAACAAAGCCTTGGCGGCCGAAGCGTCACGCTTCTCTAAGCACTCCACCAGCTTGCCATGCTCATCGCGGAGTTGGCAGTAGTCGAAGCCCACCCGGAACATGGCATTGATCAAGGCCTCGCGACGACGAAGTTGTGAGTGAATCTGGTTGATGGTTGCGTTATTGAGGTACGAAATCAGCAGAGAGTGGAACTCACGCCCCAGCTTGTCACCTTGATCGTGCTTCCCCTTCTCGAAAGCAACCTTTTCCTTGGCGGTATGCGCACGCAAAGCCTTCAACTGCTCCGGCGTGATCTGCTTGATGAGTTGATCAATCACACCACTTTCAAGCACCAGGAGCATCTGGTAAAGCTCGAATGCGTCATCGAAGGTAGGGCGCCAGACCGCGGACGATCGCTTGGGAGATATCTCCACCAACCCGTCCTGTGATAAGCGTATAAGCGCTTGCCGCACCACCGTGCGACTCACACCAAACAGCTCGGCGATGTCGCGCTCATTGAGCTTGGTCCCCGGCGGCAGTCGGCGATGGTAAATCGCCTCCGAGACCGCATTTACAATCGTTTGAGTAAGCATGTTGGGTGCGGTTTCTCCATGCCGCGGTGTCATAACCGAATTCTATCTGGTCGACCAAAGTTTTTGAATTGTATCTTAGACGTGCGTTTTGGCACCAACCTAAGGCGCACTGCACCAATTTGATGCTCGCCCTGTGCTGGGCGGTGAGTAGCTCACATCATGCCACGCGATTGCAGCGGTGCAACACGGCTTGGAACGGCTTTCGTTCCTTGAGGTCACGCTGAGCTGGCATAGTTCCTGCGACCTCGGAGCTAATTCCATTTCCAAATTCGCCGGGGTAATCCCTGATTGCTCATGAATTTTGTGCCCTCTAACTTGGTATACCAGATTGATGATTTGATGCACCAGAATTCGAATTTGGCTTCGCACAAAAACCCCACCGGAGTTCATAAATGAGTGTGAATGAGCAGTACAAGCCTCTCCTGGAGGACAAGACCTATCTCCGACACTTCTGGCACCCCGTGTGTACGTTGGCGGAATTCGAAAAATCAAATCCATCCGGACACGGACCGATGGCGGTAACGCTGCTCGGCGAGCAAGTCGTGCTGGCCCGCTTGAATGGCACTGTGACTGCGGCCGCAGATCGCTGCGCCCATCGCTCGGCAAAATTGTCGATCGGCCGGGTTTGCAATCGCAACGGGGAAGATTTTCTTCAGTGCCCGTACCACGGTTGGGAATACGACAAAGGTGGCGCTTGCAAACTGGTCCCCGCATGCCCCGATAAGTCCATCCCGCCCAAGGCCCGAATCACGACGTACGACTGCGAGGTCAAGTACGACATTGTTTGGGTCCGGCTGGATAGCAGCTTCGACTGTACCGAAATTCCTTACCTGAGCGACTGGGACACCGATGGCATGCAGGTCATCGTGGCTGACTCGTATATCTGGAATACCGTCGCAGAGCGTCGCTGGGAAAACTTTACGGACTTTTCGCACTTTGCGTTCGTCCACCCTGGCACGCTTTACGACCCCTTCTTTGCGAGTCACCCGACGGTCAACGTGAATCGTGTGGACGGTGAGCTGCAATTCAAACTTGCTCCGCCTCGAGAGATGGACGGCATCCCGGAGGAGGCGCCGATGGGCGACTTTGACTATCGATGCACGATGCCGTACGCCATCAACCTTGAAATCAAACTCTGGCGTGACGACTCTCGCTTCATCTTGTGGACAACCGCATGCCCCGTTGACGAAAAGACATGCCGCAACTTCATGATCATCGTCCGCGAAAAGGACGGCCAACCCGATCATATGCACCTCGCTTTCCAGAAGCGAGTTTTGAATGAGGACCAACCGATCATCCAGTCGCAATGGCCTGCCGAAATCTCCAACAGTGAGATCTCGGTCGCCACCGACAAGGTTTCTATTCAGTACCGGAAGTGGCACCGTGAACTCTCGATGGCGGCCCTCAAAGGGAAGGAAGAGTTTCGCGCCGTTCTGCGCAGCAATGTTACTGACGAGTCGGCATCGTAAGTGGGCACAACAAATACTTTAGGAGAAGATTCAATATGAAACCCATGTTCTTGCTCGGCTGTGCGGGTCGAGGCGTTCATCCGTCCTCGCTACAGAATCCGGTTGGCGACGATGAGTTGCCGGTGATGGAACAGTTTCGCCTTCAAAAAGAGTCAGGCCTTTGGGACTTTGTTGATCGGATTCCTCCTGACGACAAATCGCTCGACGAGTACATCAAGGCCAGCCAGCATTACAACTTTCCCGTGCTATCGGGAAGTTGGACGTACACGCTTGGCGTCGACGAACCGAAGATCCGGGAAAACATCGATCGGACGAAGGAGGTTGGGGCGCAATATCACAACTTGATGGTGTGGGCTAAACACGCCGACGGCCACTACATTACCGATGAGGAGGTGGTCACGTCCTACCTCAACACGTTCGAGTACGCGCAGAAGAAGGGCATTACGATCACCTACGAAAGTCACGTGGACATGTGGTCGGAGGATTTCCGCCGGGTGTCACGCGTTGCCGACATGGTCGAAAAGCACGGGATCCCGTTCAACTTTTGCATGGATTACAGCCATTGCATTTTCAAAATCGAAAACGAGGTTGAACACGCCGTATCTCAAATGCGCGGCGATCAAAACGCCATTCGCAAGCTGGACCCGTACAACGATGACAGCTTCGCAGACGAATGGCTGAACCGGAACATGGTTCACTGGACGCAAGTTCGCCCGGCTGCACCGAATGGCCCGGTCAACTGGTGGGCCTTCGAGTCCGGACCGTGGGATGGGCTGGGTTATGACCGCCCCGGACGTTCGATTCAATACCCATTTAGCTTGCCCAAGCCTGGCGAGTGGCACACTGACTTCTGGCACGCACACAAACTGGCATGCACGAAAGAGCTCGTGCGAAAAGTCATCGACCAGTACCTCAGCACCGAGAACTCCGCGATGCGCATCATGACGATCGACAACATTAATCTTGGCGCTTACGGCTTGGGCTGGAAGTACAACATGTTCGCCGATAGCTGTCTCGTTGCTAAGTTCGTACGCGAGCTTTACGCCGAACGTGTGGTTATCGCAGAGGCCAAAAAGGGCAAAAGCGCCGCTGAGTTTGTCGATCAGTATCGAGGCAGCGTAGACCGGTAAGTTCGATCCTCCGTTTTCCGTTTCAAGCATCCGTCGTTGGATATTTGCGGGGGCGTAATGCCCTCGCTTTTTTTGCGTTGCTGGACATTTTCATCAGCACCCCGGTGGCTTGCTTAACCTCACCTAACTGAGGCCCGCATTGTCACGGCAGAAATTGCGCTCTGAACACTTCAGGGCGTAGTTCAGCAGACCGTTTCGCGTGCCTAACTCGGGGCCCCCTCCCTATGCCTCCAACCAATCCCCCTTCGCCTGTCGCCCGTCAATCGCGGCGCCGAACGTTGCCACCCATTGAGCACAGTGGCACCTTTCGCCACGGACAGCGCTTCGGTATGTGGACACTTGATGCTCCGATTGGCGGAGGAGAGAACGGCGACGTCTGGCGCGTATCTAGCCCGAGTCACGCACCGCATGCGATAAAGCTCTTTACATCGATTAGCGCCGACTCCTACGAACATTTCAGGGCAGCGGTCTTGAGCTTGGACATTGGGCACCCCGTCGATGGGGTGATTCCGATCCATCAACGGAACCTACCGCGCTCAAAGTACGGCACTGTTCCATGGCTCGTCATGCCACTTGCGACCGCCCTGACGGAATACGTGCTAACGTCCCGACACGTAGATATCGCCCGTGACTTCTCCGACCTAGCCGATACGGTGGTTCGCCTGGCGGATAACGGTATCTCGCGTGGCACAATCAAGCCGTCAAATATCCTCCATCTAGACGGCCGCTTGTGCTTGTCTGACATCGGCCTACCGCAGTACCCGCGAAAATCACAAATAACGCCTGCGCGACGCAGTAGGGGCAGTGCGTCGACTCCACCGGAAATGCGTCGGCTTGCGGCTCAGGTCGATAGCATTGAGGCGGACGTCTACTCGCTCGGCAAAGCACTGTGGTGTGCACTGACACGAACTCGCGAAGCATTCGACGGCCCGTATGATCCGCGAGCATCTCATGCGTTAGTTCACTATATGCAGGGAGTTGAGACATCGATCTTGGACCGACTGCTTATCGAGTGCACGGACCCGGCCCCTCAGAATCGCCCCCACGCATCGGCTTTCAGCGCCCGGCTTAGAGAATGGTCGGCACCCATTCATGATTTCCCGGCTACCTGCCTGCAGGAGTGGAACGAGTTAATCCACGCACTCTTCCCTTTCGGTCACCCTGCATGTGTCGAGTGGAGAAATGCGGATGTCATTTGCTCAGTTTTGGATCAGGTTGGTAAGACGGGGCTCTTGAACTTCCTAATCTACCCGTCAGGAGGCGGTGTGCGGTTTGTCAGCGCCCGGCGGGCAGGCGAGTCGGGCATGATCTCGCTGCAAATGACTGACGGCGGCGTGGTCGTTCTGAAGCCCAAGAAACTCACGCTCGAACTCTCAAATGATGATGCGGCGTGGTCGTACTTTCGCGTCGAACTTTCCCACGTCCCACCGGCAATACCGGAATTGGCGATGTGCGATGGCGCTCAGAGGGAATATCTAAGCGAGCTGGCGCCTGGCATATACGCCCCTCGCGGACGCTATAGCGGATTCGTCACAGACGCCCAAGAGATCGAGCCTGTCGTCACCGGGCGGCGGGTGTGCCGACTGCTCTCCGGCACCTGTGTGTTGTTCAGCATGCGCTCGCCGTACGGACGTGCACCAAGCTCCGAGCGGAGGTATCACGAACAAATGTCTGAGAGCGCCTTCCGAGCGTTCGTGTCTCGGCAAACAGTGTCAAAACCTCCGAGGAGCTAGCGACTCCGTACGACGCTTGTGCAGCCGAATCGGTATGCGATCATTCTCAGGTGAAAAAAGGGGCACGTCATGTGCCCCTTGATAGCGCTCGCGCTACTGTCCGCGCCAGTACTGTCAAAGCTCAGCCTCTCGCGCCGTTTTCATAAGCGTCACGCGCGCTTCGTCAGCGTCTCCAACACCGTTGAAAAAGACATTCAGTACTATCGCTGATATGGCTGTCAACAGGATGGGGCTCTCAAGAATCGGCGCCAGGTCATGCGGAAACTGCGAGAAGAACTTGGGAGAGACCACTGGCAGCATACCGACAGCGATACTGATGGCAATCACGTAGAGGTTTCTTAGGTCGGTCAGATCAACCCTAGTAAGAACCTTGATACCGCTCGCGGTGACCATCCCAAACATTACGATGCCCGCCCCGCCGAGAACAAACGGCGGAATCGATGCTACGACTACAGCGACTTTGGGAAAAAGGCCAAGCACCATCAACAATACGCCGGCAGTAGCGCACACCCAGCGACTTTTCACCCCCGTGACGCTAACTAAGCCAACGTTCTGTGCGTAAGACGTGTACGGAAAAGTGTTAAAAATCCCTCCGATGATCGTACCCAGACCGTCCGCCCGAAATCCTCGGACAAGGTCTTTCTCTTCGACGGGCTTGTCCACGATTTCTCCAAGCGCCAGAAACATGCCCGCTGATTCGATGAAAGTGACGAACATGACAATGCTCATCGCAGCAATCGGCCAAAAACTGAACACGGGGACGCCAAAGTGAAACGGGAGAATAAACCCGAACGCCGGGACTTCCTTGAGTTCCCCCATGGACACTTGCCCTAGTGCTCCCGACACGACAAATCCGAACAGTAGTCCGAGCAGAATCGCAATGTTTGCGATAAAGCCGCGGGCGAAACGCACCAGCAGAAGAATGGCGACAAGCACCGAAGCGGCGATCCCAAGGTAAAGCGGACTACCAAAGTTGGGATTACCAAAGCCGCCCGCCGACCATGCTGCGGCTACTCCCATCAAAGAGAGCCCCACCGCAAGAATCTCTGTGCCCGTTACCAAAGGCGGAAAAAATCGCAGGAGCTTGCCGACCACGGGCGCCACCAGAATCCCGACGATACCGGCACCAATCGTAGCTCCAAAGATGCCGAGGAGCCCAGCGCTAGGGTTAGTGCCAATCGCGATCATTGGCCCCATCGCTGTGAACGTCACCCCCATCATGACCGGAAGGCGGATGCCGATTCCCCCCACTCCTACGGCCTGCACCAGTGTGGCCAAGCCGCACGCAAACAGGTCTGCATTGATCAATAACGCGATCTGCTGCTTCGGCAAATTGAGAGCTGCGCCTAACACCAACGGAATCGCAATGGCCCCTGCATACATGACAAGGACGTGCTGACACCCGAGAACAAGGAGCGAGAGCGCTCCCAAATTTTCATCAACGCGACGACGCTGCATTTCATCCTCCAAGTTACGTTCCTAGTGGCACCTAATGGCGCCGTCCGTGCGTTGGTGGTTTATGGGAAGTGTGGCCGCGTGATTGACGGCTCTCGTATTCGCTTGTCTCGAAGGTTAAGCGGCACCCGCGAGAAAGGTATACCAGACTAGCATTTCTAAAATGCCAAAAAAAATATATTGACTGGTATTTTCCCGCGATTCGGAGCGTAGACGCCGACAAAGGTTAGAGATAGGTTAGGTGACGTCACGAGAAGCCGTGCGGGAACTCTGCCGGCGTTCCTACTGCGCTTATGAGTGAGGCATCAATCCGGTGCACGCTGCAAATTGAAGCAAGGCACGTACCATTTGACGCATTGCGCGTAGATCAGAGCAGCCAGCGATCCGGAAATCCCCTTGGTTGACAGGGAAATTTCGTCGACCTATTTTTGGTATACCAGAAACTCAACCTAAAGGTCCAAAAATGATCAGGGGGCAGTGACTGGCGCTCATACCTGGCCACAAACGGGGTGAGCGATGAGGGACTCGACAGCAGCAAGAGCGCGTGATTCGCATCACCGATCTCGCTATCGAGTGAACTTCAAATCCACCACAAAGAAGGCATTGACATGCAACAGGCAGCTAAGCAGGAAGACAGGGAGTATCTGCGCCACTTCTGGCACCCCGTTTGCACCGTCACCGAGCTGGAACGAGCGCACCCGTCCAGCGTCGGCCCCCTTGGCGTAAAGCTACTCAACGAACAGATCGTGATCGCGAAGCTCGGCAAAGAGTATGTCGCGATGCGTGATCGTTGTGCCCATAGATCGGCTAAGCTCTCGTGCGGCAAAGTGGTCAACGAGCAAATTCAGTGCCCGTACCATGGATGGCAGTACGATACGAAGGGCGTATGTCAGTTGATCCCTGCATGTCCCGGTAACCCGATTCCCGCTAAAGCGAAAGTTGAACGCTTCAGCTGCGAGGAAAAGTATGGCCTCATCTGGGTCCGTTTGGACTCCACGCTCGACTGCACCGAGATTCCGTACTTCAGCGCGGCCAACGATCCAAAAATGCGCATTGTTGTACAAGAGCCATATTGGTGGGATGCGACAGCGGAGCGGCGCTGGGAGAACTTCACAGATTTCTCTCACTTTGCGTTCATTCACCCAGGTACGCTATTTGATCCCCAGAACGCGGAACCTCCGATCGTTCCGATGGACCGAGTGAATGGGCAACTCCGCTTCGTGTACGAGACGCCCGAAGACATGGATGTTCCGGAAGAAGCCCCGATCGGAACCTTCTCGTACCACTGCAGCATGCCGTTTGCTATCAACCTCGCGGTGAAAAAATACACGAGCGATTCATTGCATGTGCTCTTTAACGTGTCTTGCCCCGTTGATGACACCACGACCAAGAACTTTTTGATTTTCGCGCGAGAGCAGGTCGGGGATTCCGACTATCTGCACATCGCATTCAACAACGTTGTCTTCGCCGAAGATCAACCCGTCATTGAATCACAGTGGCCCAAGGGCATCTCGAGTGACGAAGTTTCCGTCACTACAGACAAAGTGTCCGTTCAGTACCGGAAGTGGCTCAGGGAGTTGCAAATGGCCTATGCGGAAAGTGGCGACGCGTTCCGCAAGGCACTCCTCACGCCTCAGCTGGAAAGCACTCGGGAGTATGCCGACCTGCGGCAGGCTTAACCGTTGAAGCGAGCGGGGGGCGTGTGCGTGCGCCACCCGCTTCACAAGCAAGCAGCCCGTGGGTGAGTACCGATGTCGACGTTGATCGCATAGCAATGGTGTACTACCCAATCAAAGCGGTCGAATTGCTGCGTGAGAGAGGAGGTGATCGAAGCTCGATGGATCGGGCAGAATGCTTTGAACCGCCCCAATCCAGTGGAAAAGCTCATCTTTCCTGAGAAATCGTGCTAGCCGCACTGTCTCATCGGTGGCGCGGACGACCTCACTGGGCGCAATGCCCCCCCACATTTCCTTGCCTGCCGCACGCCCGGTACGCGGATCGAAGTGTCGCTCATTCGTCGCTATATCTATTTCCTCGGCGACTATGCCTCCGACAGAATGTATCCGACGGCGCGTTGCAACATTTCCATGTCAACTGTCTTAGCGGAGTCCGCATTTCGTAGGGCTCGTGCAGACAGACCTTCAAGAAGTGCAGCAACGATCTCACACCGCGATTGGACACCCGGAGTGCCCGCCCCCAGGAGGTCGTGAAATGCCTCGCGCACCTCAAGATCGTTGTTGCCTATCAACTTTGAGACCTCGGGATTCCGGGTCGACTCGGCGAGAATTTCGATCGACAGCGTGGCATTTGCGGAATCCACGTAGCGTGCGACGCTTTTTGGGATGACGTTCAGGATTGCCGAGACGGCGTCCTGGTCACGCGCGGCCGCTCTGCAGTCGTCGATCAGTTGACCGAGCTCGCTGTGCTCTCGGGCGACGATGCCGGCAATGATTCCCTCTTTCCCACCGAAGAAGTGATGGATGTGGCCCGCGCTCATTCCCGCAGCCGCAGAGATTTGGGACATGCTGGTCCGGTGAAATCCTTCGCGTCTCACGCACTCCGCCGCAGCCTTGAGCACTTGCTCCTTCCGTCGAACTGCCACGGCCGTTTCGTTGAGCTTTTTCGCAGTTGTCATCGTTCTTCTCACAGTTGATCGGAGGGTACCTGGGGCGAATTAGAGTGTTTGCTAAGTATTTGCTTGCGCCCGAATAGTGCCTTGATACTTTACACTTTCATTAGGTGGGTCGTTCGACCTAAATTGTAGGTGCGTTCCTTCCTAGCGTGATCCGCTCGCGTTCTGCGATCAGCCCACCACCCCGTCATTTCACCAGAAAAATAGGTGGGTCGAGCCACCTAAATATTAATATATTCAATGAAGAATCAAATGACACCCCGCGCCATGGTTACGGCCTTGGGGATTTTGGGCATTGCGCTCCTGCCCGCTTGCAGCAGAACAGATTCGGGCACGAAGACAGCGGAAGCTCCAGAGGTCAAGGTTGTTACGCTGGCACCTAGGACCGTGAACCTCTCTTCCGATCTTCCTGGTCGAGCTTCGGCATATATGGTTGCCGAAGTGCGGCCCCAGGTGGGGGGCATCCTCTTGAAGCGCCACTTCGAGGAAGGCTCGATGGTGAAAGCCGGACAAGTGCTTTACCAGATCGATTCCGCACCTTTCCGTGCGATCGAGGCAAGAGCTGAAGCCAGTCTGGATTCGGCCCGTTCGCTGTCTCAACGGTATGAGACGTTGGTCAAGGTTCACGCCGTGAGTCAGCAGCAGGTTGACGATGCTCGCTCCCAATACCTTCAGGCAAAAGCTGCAGCCGAAAGTGCACGTATTGACCTTGGATATACCCGCATCACGGCGCCGATCTCCGGCCGTATCGGACGCTCATCTGTTACACAGGGCGCCCTACTTACTGCGAATCAAACCACAGCGCTGGCAACCGTACAGCAGTTGGATCCGATTTACGTCGATATTGAGCAACCGGCTAAGGCCTTACTTCAGATGAAGGAAGAGTTGAGCAACGGGCAAATCAAGAACGTTGGCGGACAGGCGGAGATACATCTCAAGCTGGAGAACGGTCGCACCTACCCTCATGCGGGGAAGCTAAAATTTTCCGAAGTCAGCGTGGATGCTAGCACTGGTGCAGTGACGTTGCGGGCGGTCTTTCCCAATCCGGAGGGAGCTCTGCTACCCGGTATGTTTGTACGAGCTGAATTGCTGGAGGGCGTGCGTGAGCACGCGATTTTGGTCCCGCAACGCGCTGTATCACGGGATACCCAAGGAAATGCGGTCGCGCTGATTGTTGATTCTCAAAGCCGGGTCCAGCAGCGCTCTCTGGCAACCGATCGCGCAATCGATGGGCAGTGGCTGATACGGAGTGGCTTGCAGAGTGGTGACCGGGTGATTGTCGATGGTTTGCAGTTTGCGCGTCCAGGTGGACAAGTGAGGCCCGTTGATGTTAGCCCGCCTAAATCCACCGGCGTATCTTCTCCCCGCCAGACCGACTAAAGGCCGATCACATGTCTAGATTCTTTATCGACAGGCCTATTTTCGCGTGGGTCATCGCAATCGTAATCATCATCGCGGGCTCGCTTGCAGTAGCGAGCATGCCCGTGAATCAATATCCCAACATTGCTCCTCCCGCCATTGGCATTATCGCGAGCTATCCTGGCGCCTCTGCACAAACAGTGCAGGACACGGTCACACAGGTTATTGAACAGCAGATGAATGGGCTGGATGGCCTCCGCTATGTCCGCTCGGAAAGCAACACCGACGGTAGCGTCACTATTATCGTGACCTTTGAGCAGAGCGTTGACCCCGATACAGCGCAGGTACAGGTACAAAACAAACTGTCATTGGCGACGCCAATGTTGCCGGAAGCCGTGCAGAAGCTTGGGCTTCGAGTCGTCAAGTACAAGCTGAACTTCATGCTGGTTGCCGCGCTTGTTTCCGAGGACGGTCGACTAGACAACTATGCACTTGGCGACTTGGTGGTGTCTCAACTCCAGGACCCGATCACGCGAACGCCTGGTGTCGGCGACTTCATGGTGCTGGGCGCTCAGAACGCGATGCGCGTTTGGCTCGACCCTGCCAAGCTTGATAGCTACAAGCTGATGCCAAGCGACGTGATCACGTCAATTCAGGAGCAAAACGTTCAGGTCTCGTCTGGACAACTCGGTGGGCGACCAAGCTCAGGCAAGGTCGAGATCAACGCTACAGTGATTGGGAAGTCTCTGCTCCAAACGCCGAAGCAGTTTGGAGACATCCTGCTGAAAGTGAATGCGGACGGCTCACAGGTGCGCTTGCGTGATGTGGCAGACGTGAAGCTCGGTGCGGATGACTATTCCATTAGTGCTATGTACAACGGGAAGCCAAGTGCCGGTATCGCACTTCGTCTGGTTTCCGGGGGGAACACGCTTGATGCAGTTAAGGCGGTTCGGGAAACGCTCAAGCAAATCGAGCCAACGCTTCCGGCTGGGGTAAAAGTTGTTTACCCCTATGACACCGCCCCTGTCGTCAGTGAATCAATCAAAGGCGTAGTTCACACGCTGATTGAGGCCATCGTGCTGGTCTTTATCATCATGTATCTGTTTCTACAGAACTGGCGTGCAACGTTGATTCCCACTCTAGCGGTACCGGTCGTACTGCTAGGTACATTTGGCGTGATGAAGGCCTGCGGCTTTACGGTCAACATTTTGACGATGTTCGGCTTGGTGCTCGCCATTGGCCTCCTGGTGGACGACGCAATCGTTGTCGTCGAGAACGTCGAACGCCTGATGGCCCGGGAGGGACTGTCGCCAGTAGAAGCGTCGCGGAAGTCGATGGACCAAATTTCTGGTGCGTTGGTTGGAATCGGGCTGGTGCTCTCGGCGGTTTTTGTGCCGATGGCATTCTTCGGTGGGTCGATTGGCGTGATTTACCGTCAATTCTCAATCACCATCGTCACAGCGATGGCGCTATCGGTGCTGGTCGCCCTTGTCTTTACCCCGGCACTATGTGCGACGTTACTAAAGCCGGTGTTTGATGAGCACGAGAAGCGCGGATTCTTCGGGTGGTTTAACCGAACGTTCGATCGAAGTGCCGATAGGTATGAGCGGGGAGTGGCGCGCGTGCTCCGTGGACGTGGTCGTTACATGCTCGCGTTCGTGGGCATTGTAGTTGCTCTCGGCTTGCTGTTTCCGCTTATGCCGACGTCCTTTCTACCCGACGAAGATCAGGGATTTATCGTTACGCAAGTAGAGCTACCCAAGAACAGTACCGCAGAACAGACCGACAAGGTACTGAAGGAAATGTCTGACTACCTCCTAGTTGATGAACACGAAACCGTCAGCGCAGTGTTCGCAGTGAATGGCTTTAGTTTTTCCGGACGAGGGCAGAACTCTGGAATGGCCTTCGTGATGCTCAAGCCGTGGGAGAACCGTAAGTTGACGGCGGCCGAGCTACAACGCAAGGCAATGAAGCGCTTCGGTCAGATCAGATCTGCGGTAGCGCTCGCCTTTCTACCTCCTGCAATCATGGAGCTGGGAAACGCAACCGGCTTCGATTTATTTTTGCAGGATGCTAGCGGCAAGGGACATGAGCACCTGATGGAGGCGCGTGCGAAATTTTTGGCAGAGGCCGCGAAACGTCGTGAGCTTAGTCTGGTGAGACCCAACGGGAAAGATGACGAACCTCAATATCGCGTCTTGATCGATGACGAAAAAGCACGCGCATATGGTGTCACCATCGCTGACATCAATTCCACGATGTCCGCAGCGTGGGGCTCATCGTACGTCAATGATTTCATCGACCGAGATCGGGTTAAGCGTGTCTATGTGCAAGGCGTGCCGGCATCACGTATCACTCCGGAGGATTTCAGCAAATGGTATGTGCGCAACAAAGCAGGCGACATGGTTTCGTTTGCCACATTTGCCACCGGTGAGTGGACATACGGCTCGCCCAAGCTCGAACGCTATAACGGTTTACCGGCGGTGGAACTACTTGGTCAACCCGCACCTGGTTTCAGTTCTGGAGATGCGATGCGCGCAGTGCAGGAGATCGCCGCAAATCTTCCTTCCGGCGTGAGTGTTGCATGGACTGGGTCGTCGTATGAAGAGCGGCTGTCGGGTTCGCAGGCCCCAGCGCTCTACGTGCTGTCGATCATCGCAGTGTTCTTATGTCTCGCGGCCCTGTATGAGAGTTGGTCGGTGCCGTTTGCCGTGCTGCTCGTGATTCCACTAGGCGTGCTCGGCACCGTAATTGCGACCCTTCTGCGCGGCTTGGAAAATGATGCATTTTTCCAGATTGGTTTACTGACCACGGTCGGCTTGAGCGCAAAGAACGCTATCCTGATCGTCGAGTTTGCAAAAGATCTTTACGAAAATGAAGGCCGCAGTCTCATCGACGCAGCAATTGAGGCATCTCGACTCCGTCTGCGTCCGATCATCATGACGTCTCTGGCGTTCACGATGGGCGTGATTCCTTTGGCGATCTCTAGTGGGGCTGGTTCGGGCAGCAAACATGCTATTGGAACCGGTGTTATCGGCGGCATGGCGATGGCCACCTTCCTTGCCATATTCTTCATTCCCTTGTTCTACGTTGTCGTGACGTCGCGCTTTAGCAAACCGAAGAAAAAATCCGATGTACGTCACGCGGAGGCTTCGGCATGAGAATCGAACGAGTCTCTTTAAGCGCGTTGAGTGTCGCACTTTGCTTGCAGTTTGCTGGTTGTGCTCATACGCTTGCGCCGGCATTCGAATCGCCGCCGTTACCGGTCCCGAAAAAATGGGAGTTCGACGATCATTCCGCAGTGAGCAACGGGCCCGCGACCGTGGTCGACGTGTCGTGGCAGCATCTTGTTGCGGATAGCGGCATGCGCCAAGTGATTAGCCTCGCACTCGACAACAACCGGGATTTGCGTGTGGCCGCGCTAAACATTCTCAAAGCGCGCGCGCAGTATCAAATACGTCGCGCAGACTTGCTTCCCAACATGGGCGTTGGCTTCTCAGCGACCAGCGAGCGTACGCCTGCTTCGGTCTCTGTGACGGGATATACAACGACCTCCCACGCCTATGAAATCGGGTTTGGAACCTCGGCGTGGGAGTTGGACCTCTTCGGACGAATTCGTAGCCTGAAAGACGCGGCGCTGCAGCAGTATCTGTCAACGGTAGAGGTCCAGCGGGCGACCAAAATCGGATTGATCGCTGAAGTGGCAAATGCATACCTGCAACTCGCTGCGACAGACGAGCAACTCGCTCTAGCGAGAGACACAGAGCACGGTCGACAACTTTCTTACGAAATTCAGCGTCAGCTATTTGAGACAGGGAGTGACTCGGACGTGGCGTTGAAGCAGGCTCAGGCGGAGTTGCAGGCCGTGCGCGATGAGAGGCTGGCGTTGGAAACAACTTACGCTACCAATCGGCATGCGCTCGATCTACTTGTTGGCCAGGCGTTGCCTCCGGAGCTGCTCCCGCACGCGCCACTTGAGTCAATGTTGGCAATCCAAGAGCTACCGGCCGGGCTGCCATCAGACCTGCTTGAACGCAGGCCAGACATCATCGCGGCAGAACACTTGCTACGCGGTGCCGACGCAAACATCGGCGCCGCACGTGCCGCTTTTTTTCCAGAGATCACTTTGACCGGTGGCATAGGGCAGGCGAGTGCATCGCTAGGCGATCTATTTGTAGCGGCGAATCGCGTTTGGACGTTTATGCCACAGATTAGCGTGCCAATCTTCGCTGGTGGGAGGCTGCAAGCGAACCTGGACGTGGCGAAGGCTGACCAGAAGATTGCAATCGCAAACTATGAACATGCTATCCAGACTGCTTTTCGGGAAGTGGCTGATGCGTTGTCCGCTCGGGAAAAGCTCCGGGAGCGACTGGATGCTCAGCGCATCCGAGTAGACGCTACACGTTCGGCTTTTGCGTTAACCCAAGCGCGGTATGACGGTGGCGTTGACAATTACCTTTCGGTACTTGACGCCCAGCGAACTATGTTCTCCGCGCAGCAACTGTGGATCTCGACTCGCTTAGCCAAGCAAGAGAATATCTTGACGCTTTACAAGGCGTTAGGCGGTGACTGGAGAAACCGGGATCATGCCTCCGAAGTTGGCAGTTCGGATTTCGATTAGTGAGCGCTGCGTTTCCCTGAAGTAATTGCCGGATCGTTTGCAGGGGCTCGACTTTACGTCGATGTGCCGGATTGCGATTCGCGAGGAGAGGGGCCACGTGCTCGGATCGTCGGGCAACATTTTGGACTAGGTAACCGCGAGAGTCAGCGCCATCGCCTTGATGTCGCTACTTTGTGCGGTTAGTCCAAGGCCGGATTGAGGCCTTGCCCATGTCGGGCCTTAATCCGGCACCATGGCCGAAGGATGGTGGCCGCCGTCGCGTAGCAACTTGCACCCTATGCAGTTGGCTACTACGAATATTTACCGAAATGCTGATATACAAGTACATGCCAACAGCGAGGTTCTTTACGAACTTCAAACTTCGTTTCACGCCACCAAGCGCCCTGGCGGACCCACTTGAGTTGATCCCCGAGATTCGCCTTAGAGACCCGGACGGTTGCGCGCAGAACGTACCGCGTCGCGACCTTGAGTCGGCCATCTCACTCTTTCAGCAGGAGCACCCAAATGTTCCTCTCGCTGAAATACGCACTAGAGTGGCGTTGGCCGCAAAGATACTCGAGAGCTTGATGAGGCCCCAGGCAAAGGCGCGTGAGCACTTCCATATGTTCATGAGCGTCACCAATCCGAACATCGGAGTTCTGTCATTGACGACAGATCCAGGCAGCGCACCGATGTGGTCCCATTATGCCGATAAGTATAGTGGGCTTGCCGTTGGCTTCGATTCCGAGAGCAACTTCTTCCGCCCGGCACAGGGTGAGCCAAAGCATTGCGGCGAACTGGTGAGGGTCACGTACACGAACACGCCGCCGGTCGCTTATGTAGAGCCGGGGAAGATTGGTTTTTCAAAGGAGCTATTTTTCACCAAGGCGGAGTGCTGGAGCTACGAAAACGAATGGCGAGTCATTAAGTATCTTCTCCAAGCCCATGAAGTGTTAGCGGGCCCGAACGGGATACCGATCCATTTATTCAAAGTGCCACCGGACGCAATCAAGGAGGTGATATTTGGCTTCCGGATGAGCCCCGTCGCACGCGCCGCAGTAGAAATGGCGTTGGCAGAATTCGCCCCACACGTGGAGAGAAAGATGATTGAATTTTTGCCAAACGTTGGCCTTCGCGTAGTGAGGTGTTAGGTGAAACCACGTTCTCCCCTCGCAGATGAGATCGAACAAGCGTTCGCGACAATGCCCGCGCAGTTGCAAGCGGCTGCGCGCTTCGTGATCGACAATCCTGAGGACGTTGCTTTGCTTTCCATGCGCGAGCAGGCGAAGCGGGCGGGTGTGCCTCCGGCTACGATGATTAGGCTCGCGCAAAGGCTAGACTATGCGGGCTATGACGAAATTCGAGCAGTTCATGCCGAGAGCGTCCGGCGCCAGTCAACTGGGGTTGCCTCGCGGGCAAAGGAACAGATCGCGGGGCATCGGGCTAAGGGTCAAGCGGGGATTGCCGTCAAGTTTGTTGAGTCAGCGGCGAGGCACGTCGATGCGCTCGGCTCGGCCTCCTCGTTGCCCGCCCTGGTGGCCGCAGCCAAGCGAATTGCCTCTGCTAGGCGCATCTACGTCGTGGGGCTGCGACCTAGCTACGCCGTAGCGTTTCATCTGAGCCACCTCCTTGAGTTGATTGGTCTTGACGTTCGAATGCTCGAGGGTCCTGGAGGAACCGGCATTGATCGGCTGGCCGGTGCTGGCGACGCTGACGTGTTAGTCGGAATCAGTGTTCACCCTTACACGCGTGAAACGCTACGGCTAGCGGAAATCACCCGAGAGCTTGGCTGCTATCAGGTTGCAATAACGGACAGCGTGGTGTCACCACTGGCGAAAAACGCAAATGTGGCCGTCATTGTCGGCATCGAGAGCCCGTCGTTTTTTCATTCGATGACATCCTCCGTCGCTGCTGTCGAAGCCCTGGCTGCACTGGCAGCAGCGGAATGCGGTGAACATGCGCTGCGTGCTCTGGAAGTGCGTGACCAGCACTTCAAAGAGCTCGAACTTTTCTTGATGCCTCGACCGAAGCGTCGGCTGCAACGTGTCGAGAAAGTGAGGCAAAGAAAACGCGCACCTGAGCGTTCGAGTTAGGTATGCAAATTAGGAGCCTACCGTGTTTGCCAGGATCAAGCGTGTAATAGCCGGGTTGTCGCCGATTTTGCCTGGGATTCCCACGCCACACGCACGCTTGCCGTGCCGATAAATTACCTCGTCCGCCAAGTGAAGGATGCAGGTCGACCTACGCTCGAAGCCATCGGAGCTTAAGCCCGTTTCCTAGGGGCCTTGACGAGCGATTCGAGCGAGAGTCAAACTCATCTCATCCACTGCAGAGTCTAAAGCGATCGACGTCTGCGCGGGCTGCCGCTGTGCGCAATTGCACCGGATGCGGGTGCAGCGGAGCTCCCTCCGGAATGTAACGACCTCACACATGAACATGCCGAAGCCCCTGAGAGAACGGATTGCGCTTGCCACAGAGTTTGCCGCAGATGTTAAGCGTTTATTTAAGTGCGCTGCATCGGAAGGCCTAGAGGCAACAGATGATGATGTTGTGCGGGCTTGGTGCGACTACTCGGAAACCATATGTGCAGGTTGGCTGACACCTCCCGAAGATGATTCGGAACTCCGCGACATCCTACTCAAACATTTGCCCTCCCCAATAGGGAGCAGGCTGCGGTTTCGACTGACCCTCGCAGATGCTCGCGATGCCCCTGACGAACTGTGGCTCCCATTGCCGGAATCGCTGCTGGAGGCAATGGGGTGGAAAATTGGCGACCAGCCGACGTCCCGCCGTCTTCAGTAGCGTCGGGCTTTAGAGTCCGAGGGTTGATGTAACTGTTTTTCCGCCAGATTCCGGGCGTAGGTCGCTGGCGTTAATCCACCCAGTGATTTCTTCGGTCGCTCTTCGTTGTACTCCCGCCGCCAGGCTTCGATCACAACCTTGGCGTGAGTCAGACTGGTGAACCAGTGTTCGTTCAGGCATTCATCCCGAAGTCGTCCGTTAAACGATTCAATGTAGGCATTCTGGTTCGGCTTGCCTGGCTCGATCAGAAATAATTTCACGCCTCGCCCATGCGCCCAGCTCAGCATGGCACGACCACAGAATTCCTTGCCGTTATCGGTACGAATCACCTGCGGCAAACCGCGATGCAACGCTACGCGGTCCAGAATGCGCGGCAGCGCCAGTCCGCCAATCGCCCGCTCCGGAACGATGGCCACGGCCTCATGTGTGGCATCGTCGACCACCGGCAGATTCTTGATCACACGACCTTCCGCCGTTCGGTCAAACACGAAGTCCATCGACCAAACCTGATTAGCCGCCGACGGTCGCACCAGCGGTTGACGATCTGAGACCGGCACCTTCTTTCGCTTGCGCCGGCGCACCTGCAACTTCTCTTCGGCATACAGTCGCTCGACTCGCTTGTGGTTGACTGGCATGCCGGACTGCCGCAGTTTCAGGTAGATCATTCCCGAGCCGTAGCGGCGATGTCGCTGGGCCAGCGCGACGATCTGCTCTCGCAGGGCCTGATTGCGATCCGGCGCGGGCTCATAACGATATGCGCTGGCGCTCATGCCGATTATCCGCAGGGCTCGGCGCTCACTCAAGCCACTGTCGGTCATATGGCGCACCAGCTCTCGGCGGGCCGGTGCGCTCACCACTTTTTTCGCAACGCCTCGCGCGTGACCTCGTTTTCCAGCATCGACTCGGCCAGCAATTTCTTAAGCCGGGCATTTTCGGCCTCCAGCTCCTTCAGACGCTTGGCGTCGGGCACACTCATGCCCCCGAACTTGCTGCGCCACAGGTAGTAGCTCGCCTCCGAGAAACCGTGCCGACGGCAGAGCTCCTTAATCGGCAAACCCGCTTCGGCCTCGCGCAAGAAACCAATGATCTGTTCTTCGGTGAATCGCTTCTTCATGTCCAATCTCCTGACTACGTGATTGGACTCCAAATCGCCGTGCTACTCAAATTGGGGGAGACGTCGCACGCAGTCCTCATCGCACCGTCCTGCGCCTCACGACCGTTCCATTGATGATGCGCCGGTTGATCTTCTCCTTCCAACTCTTCTGCCCTGCCGACAAGTTCCGTTTACGTGCCGTTGAACGGAGAAACGCGGGTTCCTTGTCGAACAGGTAGCCCTTGGATTCCGCATATTCGATTACAGCCAAATTGGCGTTCGCGTTGATGTCGCTCTTGATACGGCGTAGGCCATCAAATAGGTTTCCGGTGTCGATCCCGATAAAGTTGTTGACACAAACGTTGCCCACATAGGTCATCTTCCCCGTAACCTTATTGCGCAGGTAGCAGTGCTCCTTGATCTCCTGTCCGCACGGGCATGAATCAAACTCCTCACTGACCTCGATGGATTCGAGTACCCATTCTGACCTCGCCGCTTCAAAGGTCGAAGCCTGCGAAAGGGAGAGAATGTGTTCTTTCAAGCGTTCAAAATTTGGACTCACCGCTACCCCCATCAATAAGAGTTGACCTTACTAGTCACTCGATCAGACGAACAGTTCCCCTCATTGCTAGCCAGAGCAATCGAAACGGCCCCAATCCGCATCTGGCACCTTCATAAAGGACTTACGAAGCAGCCTTCCTCAACTTCAGGGAGACGCCTAACTTCTCGAGCCCCGAAAGTAGGGATGCTTCACCGGCAACCTGGGGTGCTTCAGAGGGTTTGTGCTTGAATGCTTTGCACCACCCAAAGGTAGTGCTCTCCAGGTTCCTGATGATCCCTCGTTCTACCGGAATTCTCTCGCGCATGTGAGCGACCCACGCTGTCAAGGCATCCGCTGATTTAGGCACGTACACCATCCCGCGCAACGCCTCCTCTCGCTCAACGTAGAGATCCGGGCGAATTTTTCGAGCCGTCATCTTGCGCTCGATCTCCAAGAAGCACACGCGAAGACCTCTCACGACCACGCTCGCAAGGAGAATGCTTCGAAGCTGCCTATCGATATAGACCCAATTTCGATCGCTTTTACGCATGGCGACATCGTCGGGTACCGCGCAGAGCGGAATGAGCTTCGGCTCCCCCTGGGATTGAAACCCATGCTCAATCGAGTACCACTCAACACTCTCGATGACATACTTCTTCTGCAAGTGCAGGAGCGCACTCCACGTGTCTCTAAGTACACCATTCGGCGGCACGTCCATCAATGGGACGACCGATAAATGTCCGATCCCCTTGCCGCCGCCATGCGAATCGCCTGCCGCATATTGGTGAGGGGACTCTGCGGTAGCAAAGGGGACCGCCAAACGCGCCGTCTTGCGATGCCGACTATCGTGAACAACCCGAGAGGTACCCAGCACTTCGAACGCTGTATCCCACACCTCAACGGTCTCCGCCCCACCGTCCGGTGAATCGTCGGCGGTGACGTGCACAATGTCGGGAGAGAGGACCTGCCGGCGCCCACCGATGGGAAAGCCGCCAAGACCCTCTGCACCACTCTTACTCGCGTCAATCGTGTCGCGCAATCGGTGCAGCGGTGCCCCACCCGGTTCCGACCCACCGACAATGTTCAGCGCGAGGAAAGAGCCGTCGTCACCGAACGGAATCCCGGCCACTTTGAGTCTCGCTCGGCCACGGTGCCATGGCATAACGTCAATAAATGCGATTGACGCCTTCGATGGCTGAAACTGAGCTTGAATCTGACTGTTGATACTGCGTGCCGCGCGCGCCGTGTACTCGTCGTACTTTGCGTGTGCAAGAAAAATCACATCCCCATTGGCCATCTGACGACGCAGCTTTACCTTCCAAACGTCAGGCTCCTCGGGCTCACCAAGCGGCGCATAGAATTTACTCGATGGGCTTTGCCAATCCTGCCATGGATCCGCAGCCAGAAGCCTACGCAGGTTTGAGGATCGTCCGTAGCACCGTGAGTAAAACTCCAAACATGGCACCACGAGCTTGCCGCCCTGAACGAGGTCGAACATCAGCAATTTGTTCTTGTCGTACGTGTTGCTCAACCGGTGTATGCCTATCGGATAGGGTGGTTTCGCTCCGGAGTCAAATGCTTCTTCGAATGAGGATACGCACCATCCCCCCTCGTCGTACGAGACATCAAACTCTTTGACCGGATACCCTACGTGCTGCCGGCTTTCCCCGTCGTTCCAGATGCTACCAACGCTGAATTTCGACAAGAGCGCAATGGGCACGGGCCATAGCACGCTGTTGCCACTTACTTTGCCGTTCACCAACTGCCGGAAATCGACCAGCACCAATGGTTGGGCGTTGTCGAAGTAATTCTTCCGGATGCCGCAGTACCACCAGGCCAGCCAGTCGCCAGGCCCGAGCTTGAGAACGAAGTCAGCCCGAACGACTTCATCACGCGGGTATATTTGATCAGGTGCGATGTGCATTAATTTGTTAAGCGCCTACAACGCCATTCACCCGCCTCGTCGGTCAGTGATCGGCCATCACATTCAACGCAATGGCGTGATGTGGCAGCGGAACATACACGCTTGCGCTCAGCCTCCAATCAAGTAAAGTGATCTCGACACATTTACTCACGAAAGGGAACGCATAGACTGGCGAGTCAAATTGCAACTCTCTGATGGCGAAACTCTGAACCTGGAGCGCTCTTATCCAGAGGGGGCGCTACAGGAGACCGACATCGACGAATACTCCGTACGTGACGCTAACGACGTCGTTGTCGGTAGCGTTAAGCGGACGGTACACGTAGCCATCCGAGGGTTTCGAATCACCGAAACCGTCGAACAACGAGACTCAAAGGGAAATGTGATGAGCAGCGAAACCTGGGATGTGCGCAACTGAGGCCGATGTGCGACTGGCCAGTACGCATCAAAGCATCCTCCGCGACAGGAGTCGCGATGGATGCTTCTGCACACAGGTTACTTCTTCCGTTTGTTACGAATCACAATCCGGAAGGGCTGTCCGTTCGGGCGCCGGATCTTCCGGCCCTTCACGGTGATGGTCATCCTGTAGATGACTTGTTCGCCGTCTTCGTGCATGTTGGATTCCTCCAAAATGCGACTCCAACTTGTAACTTGACTTGACGGGCGTAAACAGCAACACCTATCATTCGGCTGCACTTCCAATGCACCGTAGTATCAAGATGCACAGCTCATGGAGTCTTTGAGCTTTGCATTTTCAGAGGCTCACAATGCTGCAAACATTGTGGGCCTTTTTCATGCCGCTTCGTCTTCTTCGTCCGGTGCGTTCTTTCTCCACTCGATGTCTTCCGTGAAGTCCATCGGGATAGTGATCGGCTCTTCTTCCGGATGGATGCTGTTCCAATGGTCGCTGTCCAACGTCAGTTGCAGACCATCGCCAATCATCTGCTCGCGACGATTGATGAGCGACTTGTGCATCTGCGGCCGCGTGGCTTCGTCGATGTCAACCCACAAAACCATCTGCTGCGTACCGTGCGTCTGATACAGGGCATGGTTGACTCGATACGGCCGGCCAGTCTTGGCATCCTTGCGAAACTCCTGACGCGCGGCCTGTGTAAACTCTCGAGCCAGCAGTGCCATGGGATCCTTCGGTTTCGGAACAGGCCACCCGTTCGCATGAGCGAATTTAGCGACCTTGTTCATATCTACCTCAGTTTCGCCAGTCGTCTCCTTATATCGACGGATCAGCCGCAGCATCTCCTCACTTTTCGTCACTAGACACTCCTTTCAACGGGCTACAAACCAACTGGAGCGACATCGCCCCAGCCATCGACGATAGCGGACGGTGCCACTATCGAACGAACCTTTGACAGGTGCGACCTGAAGCGGTCATAGCGCCCGGTCTTGTGCTGCAACTGGCCAGCGATCAGGCCAGGATGCACGTTGATCGTTTTGGCGAATCCGAGCAAATCCCGCTCAGCAAAGAAGGGGGCCTTTCTCGCGATGAAGGCCTCAAGCTTCTTCCGAGGGACGCAGAATTCCGCGGCTGCGGCGTTCGCCACTCGCTCCTCCTCCGACACGGAATCTCCGGTGCCAGCGCGCTCACCTTCGAGCTCGGCATCAAGAATGACCTGACGCGTGTCCTTGCCGTGCCCCTGGAGCACATGCTCGAGCTCATGGCGGAGCACGAACCAGAAATTGTCGATTCGGTCGTGGCGAATGGACATTCCGATCACCGGCGAGTGCTCATTCAGCCACATGCAAACGCCGTCGATTTTTGCCCCAGTCAGCGACTCAACGATGACAAAACGGATGCCGCATTCCGCCAAGATTCGCGGGACATGACGCACCTCTTCAGCCGCCGCAAGCAGCGTCGACAGCTTCTCGACAGCCTTGCGCCCGCCTTGTTGCGTATATTTCGGCACCAACATCTCAGCGGCGATCTCACGCACGCGATACAACCAAGCCATCTGCACCGCCGTGGCCGTGCCAAGGACCTCGGTTTTCTTGGCCGCGTGGGGCAGGAACTCGATCTCCGACGCCGATTCGACCTTAAAGAACTTCGACATCGCCTTTTCCACGGCCGGCACGTCGCGGGGATTTTCCGCATCCAACCATCCACGCTTGATCATCTCCGTGACCGGCAAGCCGCCAAAGAGCTGCGCGCGGGTTGCCCGCTTCGGGTCGGGGCGCGCCGTGATGCGCGCACGCGCCAAATCGTACGATTTCTGAAGATCCAGGAACACATCGGCTGGGACTGAGAAAATCTCTTCCAGTGCAATCGCCAAAGGCGCATCCACCGCGCGCTTGTCGGAAACGATGCGATTCACCCCGCTATCGTCGATGCCCAAAATGATCGCAAGCACGCGCTTGTGCCATCCACGCTCCTCCAAGAGCGCGTCAATGAACTGGCCAGGGGTCTTGTAATCGTTCGGTTCAATCTTCATGATGAGGCGATGATATGTGAGTTTGCGATTTTGCGCAAACTCACGGTTTCTGCAAATTTTATGTCTGCCCGAGCGAGGCGGGCGCACTCGTTCAGCCGAGCGGAAAAACGGTACTACCGAGGCCTATCAATGGTTCGCTTCACCGAGCCCACTTCTCCCGAAAGTGTCACTGCACATCGGCCCTCCATCCATCTGGCGGTGCTTTCGCTAGCGGGTTACGCAAGTGAAAGCGGATCAATATCCACATTGTCCACCGGAAACTCGCGCGAGAATGACACCCCAGCAACTTCTTACGGATGATCATGACGAAGAAACTCTTGGCCGGGCTGACCGCCTTTCTGATTGGCGCTATGGCAGTCATGGCAAACCTTACAAACATTTGGAGTTTCATCGAACAAAATTTCGGCGATGGCGGGCACGGCACTGAATTTGTCGGTCGTTGGAAAAATACATCGCATCACGTCGATCAGGATGGCATCGCCACTGATTTCGATGGGCAAAGCGAGTACTTCCAAAACGGGCACTTCAATTCCACAGGAAAAATGTCACTCTCTTGGCTAGACAAGGACAAGAAGCCCAACCGCATCGAGTATCAGCTAGCTTGGGCTGGGACCTGGTCCGTGAAGGGCAAGAAAATCCTTACCACCGCAGCAGACGTCAAGTCCCTTGCCACATCACTGGTTACCGAAGGTAAAGCGAGGAACCCTTACGAGGTCGCAACGCTTTTAGGATCCCCGATTCCGAGCCCAGCTCAACTCATTGCCAGCGGAACGACATACTCGGCCACGATTGCCAAGATCGATCACCGTCACATGGAGTTGCAGCAGCTCGATTTCCACGGATCGCCGTTCCTGGTTCTGGGTGATCGCGAGTAACGAAGCCTCGCTCTAGCCTTTGCCAGTCGGGGTGAAGCGCGCCCAAGACGGGATCCATAGATAATTGTCGCCAACGGACACGCTAAACCCACTGCCATCCGGACTTCTCACCACACTGCCGCCCGGCTTCACGTGGTCGTGAAAGTAGGCCAAGCCCGCGCGGATCCACTCCAGCTCAAATTCCGGCGAGTCGACGGCGCGCTTGGCCAGGGCAAGCAACACCTTTTCTCTGACACGTCGACGATGAGCGCGCAGCACGGACTCATCGATTCTTACGTTCAGCGAGGTGCCATGCTCGGCGTTGAGAAATCGTACAAACCCCGTGACTGCGGCCACTTGCCCTGGCGACTGGCTAAGGTACTTCACCAGTGCGGCTTGCGTTGGCAGGGAGCGCCCCTCGGCATCGACGGTAGACAGCAGCGCAAGTGCAGGGGTCAGTGCGAGACGATTCGAGCGAACTGTGGTCGCCCCAGCAACAACCTTCAGTTGCAACTTCCGGTGATAGGCCGCGAGGGCCACCCCTCCGACCGAAGTGACGGGCATCGCGCTCAACAGCGCATCAATCCGGCGTTTCTCGCTATCCGCCTCACGTGCCGACGCATCCACCGTAATTCTCCGCGTCTCCGCGAGCCAAGTCATCGGCAGGGCCACCCTGCGCAGAGCCGCGGCACCGAAATTAACCAACAGTACGTCGTAACTTGGCACGTCAGCCCAACGTTGCTCAATCACCGCGAAGAACTCTAAATATCGCCTCATGGTTTGGCTAGCCTTCATGGGCCCAATACGACAGGCCAGCCAAGCGACAAATTCCTCCCATAGCCTTTGACAGGCCACCGTCGCGAAGGATGCCTGGCAGATCTTCGAGCGTCGTTCAAGCAAGCCCGTCCAATAGCACGCTTCGCATTCGCTCACCCGCCCAGCAGGCATTGGGGCGGCACATTTCGGGCACGGTGACTCTCCGACGTTTCGGCAGCGCCGGCAAAGCATGCGGCCAGCACCATCGTCGAAGAGACGCCTATGGCGGCGGCAAGCCGAGCAGGCCGCGTGGTCCTGCTGCGCACAGGATGGACACACGGGGACATCGATTCCCAAACGTGTCACGCGAGACAGCCGCGTTGAAAGATCACCGCACTCGCCGCACGGTCGCGGCTCAATAAAGTGCGGTCGGCAGCTATTACACACCGGCCCATACTGTGTGAGCAGGCCCACGGGGCGCCCCGTTTCGCCGCATCGGGCACAGGGCGCTGCGTTCTGACAGGTCAGGCATACCGCGCCCAGATCGTTTGGAAGTCGTTTGAAATTTCCGCAGCAGGGGCACATGCGTCGCTTGAACTCTCGCGCGTAGCACGCCGCACAGTACCCAGTCGCTTTGTGCCGGCGATGAATCTTGGACACGGATCGGCCGCAGCAATCACATGTCACTATCGTTAAGTGATCGGTGGACGTCATCACAGTTTTGATCTTCTCTGCAATCGGGCACACATCGTTTCGACGGACCCACGACCTCGCCGACGCTGCGTTCTTTGGCCTGATCGCACCCGCACATGGGGTCTTGCGTCAGGCAGGGTGCCGACGATACTGTCAAAACAAGCTGGCGGATGATGCGTCGCCAAGCGGAAACATCCGACAGTCAACGATAGTTGCTGCGCTTCACGCCGGAAATCGGCTGCGCCCCGATCAAGAATACTCATAGCCCGGGCAAACAGATCGATTCGATCACGGGTTCCAAGCAGTTCGATCGGCAGCGCCGACACGGGCGCATGCACATCGTGAACGTCGATATCCATGCGCGCCAGGAACTCGATGAGGCCGGCATGCCGCGTGCGCATCCCGGCTCGGATTAGAAACACGATGAACCGGGCCAGAGCCAGCGCATCACATGGCGGCAGGCTAAGCTCACCGAATCGCGCATGTCCAGAATCCATCGAGGCATTGCACCATGCTTGGAATCTCGCAGCACCTGCGCTCAAAGGCACCCGGGGAGCCGAGCGCAAGTCAGCATGGCAAAAGGCACATATGGCTTGATGTTCATCTTGAGCACGTAAGCGATGTGGCTCAGGAGCACGACCACATGACCAGCACCTATCCCATAGTGAGCATTGGTGGAACTCACACCCTGTGCGCCAAGCGAGCCGCCCTTTGCGCCCGAAATATGGGTCTCGTACCGTGCTCATGCACTCCGGACAGAACTGAATACCGCCCAACCGCCGAGCGCCCCTACATCCTGCGGCAAGCACCCAAGGCCAAACAGCGCGCGGTAATTCCGAGCCACCTACGATCCGCTCACCGATACTCCGAAGGGTCAACTTCTCGTATGTCTCCCTGTGTTGCGATGGCAGGCCGCATGGCACGGGTAGAGTGCCTCTGTCCAAATCTCGCGCCCAGACTCTGAGGCCAGGCCAAAACGACGAAGTGACAACGATCGGCTCGCAACCCGAGGCAAGCGCACGCCTTACAAGCCACGAAGAAAGAAGCTCGTCCGACAACGGCGGAAAATGCTCAAACATACCGTGCGTCACACAGATATGTGACGTACCCCCTGAGTCGGCCGCATCCACGCTTTGGACTTGATAATCTTGTCGTCGATGCGCTCGGTGCCGGATTTGATCGCCTCTTGCGAGCACTCCACCAGCAGTCTGTGAAGGTTGCCCAAATTTCCATTGCAAATGGTATGCAGCAACGTTGCTCGTTCTGGCTCTGAAAGGTTCGAGGCCTCCTTCAGTGGCAATGTGCGCTCAAAGCTGAGCAACAAACGCTGGAATTCCTTATCAAGCGACCAGATGGGCAAGGGGAACACATCAAATCGGCTTGCGTGTTGTGGATCCGTGTGGAGTACTCGCACCGCCTCCCGGGTACCGACGCCCACAATCGGAATCGCAAGCTCGTTGCACAGCAGCTTGATCGCATTCATAACCTCACGCTGCTTGATCGCAGATCCCGTAAGCATGGAGTGAAACTCATCGATCACCAGCATGCGAACGTGGCAAGTCCGGAACATGTGAATGACCTGATAGCGCAGTTTCGCCGTAGGATCGGAAGCGCGATAAGTCGCGAAGAACTGCTCCAAGATCGAGATATACAGTCCCTTTTCATCCGCGCTCGGAGGTGCCTCGGCCAAGATCACCGGCTTGACAGCCTCCATTTCCTCGGTCACGTAGCCCTTGCCACACGTCTCCAAGAAGCGCCGAACGATCGTAGTTTTTCCGTTGTTTGAGTCACCCACAATTAGCAGACTGGGCATTCTCGGGCGCTGCGGCTTAGCAAGCAGACTCTGCAAGTTGTCGAGTAGCCTCTGTGCCGCCGTGTATCCGATCCAGCGCGGCATGTCGAGGTACGCCAGTCGCTCTGCATCGGAGAGCGCCAAAACGTGTTGAAACTCGGGACGAACGTGTGAATAGTTGTTGCTCATTCAATTTCACCAAACTCGGTCACATCTCCGGACAGAGCCTCGAGTATCGGGCGCGCGAGCGTAGGTTCAGGCGCCGTGGGCGCTGACACTGACTTCGCCCTCAACGGGTCAGCCGGAGAAATCTTTCGCTCATGCTCCTTGCGCCGCTGTGCCTGCCGTCGCGCGATCTTGGTGTTCTCCGATGCCTTATCGACTTTAGTGCGCAACTCACCGACGGCACGCAAAATCTGCGCTGGATCAGATCCATCCGAGCCGTCTTTCTTGATCTGCGCAGTCACCTGCGCGTATTCCCAGATGCTCATGGAAGGTAGCGACAGATCGGCGTAGGGCACCTTGAAATACTGCTTCAAGGCCGGATCGTAAAACCAGAGCGCGCTGATATCTCGAGGGTCTCGCCTGAAAATGAATTTCTGCTTTTTGCCTGTCTCCGCGTTCACAGCATTGATCCAAGGACGCAGCGCTTCCGAGTAATACTCCACATTGTCGACGGTGGTGCCGAACGTCTGAACGGTACGATGGAACGATGGCAAGAAGTCGAGCAACACCGTATGCCTGTCTGTCGGGCGCGGCTGCATCCCAACGCCCAACACATCGCCGTTGCCCAGCACACCAATTTCCCATTTCCGCAGCGGCGACATCATCAGCGCACTATGTTTACGGCCGTGATAAATCTTACAGATCAGCCCGACGAGCCACTCCTCAAACTCCGACTTGGTCATGACTGCCCGCTTTTCCGAGTCGTAGCCGTCGCGCTCTTTGACCGACGAGAACGTGGTCCCGGGGAGGTCGTGGATTTCTCTAAGCACGGTACCCAGCAAACGTTCGATGTGGCCGCCGTAGCGAGGCTGCTTGACCGGTCGGAATTCCAGATTGATGGCGTATTGCAGGCACGACTTCTGGAAGTTGTTTGATCGGAAATCGGCACCATTATCAACGTGGATCTTCTTCGGCAGCCCCCACACCGGCCATTGCGCGTCGACGTTGTGCAACGCAAGCCAATCTTCCTTCGGCAAGATCGAATGGGCGACGCACATTGCGACCGACGCCTCCGAAGGCGGGTCAAATGAAAGGTAGTAGCCGGTCACCATGCGGCTGAAGACGTCGATCGCCAAAGTAATCCACGGCCGACCGATCGGTTTGCGGTGTACATCATCGACAAGGATGATGTCTGCCGGCGTGTGATCAATCTGTATGACGGCCAGCGGGTAATCAGCGCCGGGAAACTTACCGGCGGTAGGAAGAAATCTATTCCTCGCCTTCTCAGCATATCCACGCCGACGAAGTTTCTCGCGCTCACTGAGCCGTCCGATTCTGAGGCGAATCGCAGAGTCGCTTGGTGCCTGAATCCCAACGGCAAGACAACGCCGCTGGATCTCGGTGATCGTCTTGCTCGGTGTGCGGCGTTGATCCGTTAGATAGAAGTCCCGCAACACCTCTGCGACCACCGTCTCGGCCAGGGGAGAGATTCGGCTCTTACCCGGTTTCCATCCGCGCGCGCGCGGGATGAGCGCGGACACAAGTCCAAACGGTTTGTATAGATTCCACCACCGATACAAGGAGCTGACGTCAACTCCCACCTCTGCTGCACGGCGTATGAAGGCCTCACGACCGACCACTTCTCCGTCCACGATGGGTTTGATCGCGGCAAACCGCGATTCCGCGACACGCCAGTCTTCGTCGGCAATTGCGTCCAAATCCGCGCTCCCAGCCGGAGAACGGTCTACGTCAGAGACCGGGCGCAGTTGATCTATTCGCAGCGCGCTGCTACGGCCGGTCTCAACGTCCACTCCAATCGCCGACTCGAAGTCCAGGATCTGCGTGATCTTGAACACGCTGTTCTCACGCTGAACAAACGCCCCTACATCTAGGTTCACGCGTTGACGACTTGGCAAATAGGCTGAGCCGTAGTCGTCGATTTGGTCGTTGTCATTCATGCTCAGGCACCCACAGTTCTGTATGTTCGCTGAGCGGCATGCTCATATCACATTCAATGCGACCGGCCCAAAGAAGGTGCCAAATGTGGGCGATACCTATTGCACGGTCGTCCCCCATGAAGTGACGCGCTACCAGGTAATGAAAAGGCGCCGCTCCCACTGCAGCGAGATTGCTCACGATCCAGGCCGATTCGGTTTCATCGAACATCAACCGTTCAAACCGTTCGAGGAACCGAATATTCAGTAGCGTCTGATCGCGGATCCTAGATTCATCGAAGATCTGAAAGCGCCAACCGTGCTCGTGGGCATATCGGCGTGCCGCCTTCCACTTCCCCGACCACGAACGCCAATGCGCACGCCACGCTTCACCGGGTTTGACCTCGACCAGCAATGGTTTTCGGTAGTTATCAAGGTTGGGAAAACCAGCGCGGTAATAGACGAGGAAATCAGGCGTATAGATGTTCGGGCGGCCCAGCGGCTCCAGAAAAGGAACCTCCACCGGTTGCGGCACAACATCGAGCACGTCACGCAGATGCGCCATTCGGATTAAGAAATCGCGCTCCAATGTCGACTCGTATTGGATCGCAGACAAACCGCGAAACATGTAGACGCCGGACACACTTCTGCGCGTCGGCCCGATGCGCCGTTTTTGCTTTACGGTAGGATAGTCGCATCTATTTCCACTCATTGTAGGCCTAGTCGCAATTAATTCAAAAATTTTGTCGCAGAAATTTCGCCTGATTCAACCGTAGAATAAGGCTTATAGGTCCGATCTGTCGCATTTCATTCGAGATCTTACAGGGGCAGCACGCCGCGTCCCGGAGAGATCAGTCTCGCGCATCGGGGGGTACTTTTTCTTGACGAGTTGCCCGAGTTTCAACGCAGGGTGCTCGAGGTATTACGCGAGCCGCTGGAACTCGGTCACGTGACGATCTCCCGCGCTGGCGGACACGCCACGTTCCCTGCGGCCTTCCAACTGGTCGCGGCGATGAATCCCTGCCCTTGCGGTGATCTGGGGCATCCATTGCGAACTTGCCGGTGTAGCGGCGACGCCGTCGCGAGGTATCGCAACCGACTCTCCGGCCCGTTGCTCGACCGGATCGACTTGCACGTGGAAGTACCGGCGCTGAGTGCCGAGACGTTTGCGGCCCCCGCGTGCGGCGAACGTAGCGCCGAGGTTGCCAAACGCGTGGCACAGGCGCAGGCGAGGCAGTTCTCGCGTCAGGGCCAGTTGAATTGCAGTCTGTCGAACCGCGCGCTGGAAACCCAATGTCCGTTAAGTCCCGAAGCGAAGGCAATCCTGCACCGCGCTGTCACTCAGCATCATTGGTCCGCGCGCACCTATCACCGAGTGTTGCGGGTGGCGCGTACCATCGCCGATCTCGCAGAGCGCGACGCGATCGACGTACCGGAGATCACCGAGGCTGTTCAATATCGCGAGATAGCCATGTCCTGAGATGATGTCGCCATCGCAGCTTTGCCGCCCTTGCCGCTGTCGGCGACACGTAGGGTGCGTATTGCGCTGGCACTACGCCGAGCCGGTATTCGCCCAAAGGCGTCAGCGTCCCGTCCGCGCGGATGAAGCTCTTCAACGATCCGTAAGCGACATCGTACCTTTCGGCGAGACCGGTCAGCCCGCCCGCGCTTCGGATACCCGTTCGACCAAGCGCCTGTATTTCGCACAGAATGTCTTGGGTCACGAGTTTCTTCGGCGGGAATGCCTTTTCCCGAAGCATGCACTTTGCGCGCGAACTCAAGTTGCCGTCGTCGTTGAAGTATTGGCGCAACGACGTGAACGGCACGCCGTATGCGTCGGCCAGCATACGCAGATCAACCTTGGCGCCGCCCGACTGTCGAATGTGCGTATTCACCTGGCGAAGGAGATCGGCGTCGACCACGCGACGGGGCCTCGCAGACGCAAGGAGGCGGGCGTACGCCCGGGGTGTGAGATGGCCACTCGCTTCGAGCCAGTGTTTCAACGAGAGTGGCGAAATATTGAAGATCCTCGCCATCGCCTTGCGCCCACCGGCTTGTCCAATGCGTTGGGGTCCCAACGCCAGGAGCGCCCGCAAGATGTCGGCCGACATTCGGCCTGTCGTCGCAATGCTTCCAAGCTTGAGCTTGATTTCGCCAGTCACGGACAACGTGCCGTCAACACGCAAATAGCGTTTCACCGTCTTGTACGAGACGTGGCACCGCGCCGCCAGCGCTTCTTGCTGCTCGACATTGAGCGTGCCGGCGGGCGCCGCGGCCGCTGCTTGCAAGAATGCGACGACGCCCCTGTCATGCAGCGGCGCGGCGAGCGTTTCCGCTGACCCGGTGGGCATCGACGCGTCGCCGCGACCGGACGTCTCGGCTGAAGTGAAACGCGGCGCGTTGCACGAGACGCTCAAAGCTCGCACATCCGCGCGTTCCTGATGTGGGGCATTAGAAGGCGTGCGGCCTGCCGTGACATCAGGCGTATGCATGATTTCGACGGGCGACGTCGTGAGACTGTCTCGCAACGTACCGTTGGACGATGTGGATTCGACGGACTCGATGAACGCGGCCAGCAGACGCGTTCCCTGGTCGGTCAGATCGGCATTCTCATCGACGTGGGCGCGTAACGCCTCGAAGGAAACACGATGATTCTCGGCAATCGTCGCAAGTCCGCCAGACCGACGCAGTTGCTCCCGACCCATGACCATCAGCATGCAGATCAACTCCGGCGTGATGGGTTGTAAGCCAGCGGGCGCGGCGACCGGCGTGACCCGCGAAACCGGCGAGACCAGCGAAACGGGTGAACTGGCAGCGCCGAGCGTGCGGCCCCAATGCGGTCTCGTCTCGACACCACGCCATCGCGACACGGCAACGTCGTGCAACGAGAGCGCGCTCGAAGCGCCGGCCTGTCGAACATCGCGAAGTTCGCCGACGAACGCGCTCGGTCCGCCAGGCGCTTCATTGCCGAGTTGCGACACCCGCGACATCCGCGACATCTGCGACATGTGGGTCCGGCCGATCGCCGAAGGTCCCCGGCGACCCGCGTCAGGCTGACCCCGGGTCAGCAGCGAGAGAAGTTCGTACATGGGCGTTGGCAGGAGAACGCGGCGACGTCATCGGACGATATGGCGTTGCATGCGGGTTAGGCGTCGGCTCGGGACATGCAGCAAAACTCGCATGAGTCGGCGTGACAATCTTGCACAGAACGCTCAAACCCGAGGGGGCACGCGCGCCGAACGGCCTTCACGGCGGATCTCCGCGATGTCGGCCACCAACCAACACCAGCCCACATCCGTCGACGGTAACCGCCTACTCCAGCGTAAACGAATCGAGAAACTGGTCGACCTGTTCCTTGCCCGGCGCTTTCGTCGCCATGACGACAATCTGATAGACATGATTGCCGCGTCCGACGAAACGCGCGAAAACGTAGCGCTCGGCCTTGTCGCCCGCGACACCCTGCGCCGAGACCGCCAATCCGGGAAGCGCGGGCGCGTCGCCCGCCTGACGCACCATCACCTGCGACGGCGTCGCAGCGCTCTCGTTCACGTTGGCGAGCAAGCCGTGCTGCAATTCGTCGACGACCGTCTGGCGCAACGTCGCGTCATCGCTGGGTAGCGTGACCACGCCGACGGCGAAAAGCGCCGCATCCACGCGCGCCGCCTGCATGCGCATCGGTAACGGTCCGGAAGCGAACTTCACCTCACGCGCGTCCTGCGTCGGTTTGGCGGGATAGGTCACCGCGTACGCCCCATCCTTGTCGTGGACCTCACGCCAGTCGTAGCGGGGCGAACAGGCAGCAAGCACTACCGTTGCAACGAGCATTGCGCAGACACGGACGACGCGATTCATGGACATAACGAGGACCGGCAGATTCGGGGATGGGGAAGCCGCCATTATCCGCCATCGGTTGCAGCAGGAAAAACTGGCAATGGGGACGACGGCAGTTCCCGCAACCTTCGCAGCACCCGGTATCATCGAGCGCATGACACCCGCTCTCGCCCGTGCAATCTCCCGTCAACGCCCCCGCACGCGCGCTGCCGTAGCGTTCGCATGCCTCATCGGCGCCGGCGTGTCGGGCGCAGCCGTTGGCGCGACTGAGACGGGCGCCGCTCGCGCCAAGGCGCCGACGCTCACCGTGGCCCAGGCAACCGGCATCACGTATCCGCGCGAGGGCGTCACCGCCGCACCGCTCGACAGCGGCACCGCAGCGCGGCAGCAGGCTGCCGTTCCCGTCGCCACGGACTTCGCAGCACATGCCCGTCGCGCAGCGTCGCTCGGTGTCCCGCTGATCGTGCTGGTGTCGCTTCGCGACTGCGTCTATTGCGGGCCGATTCGTCAGCGTGAACTGGCGCCATTGGTGCGTAGCGGCAAATATGAAGTCCGCGAAATCGGCATGGACAGCACGACGCCGATACGGGATTTCGACAACGCGACAACGACCGGCGTCGCCTGGGCACGTGCCCACGGCGTCAAGGTTTCGCCGACCGTTTTGTTCCTCGATACCCAGGGACGCCCGGTTGCCGATCCGTTGATCGGCGCCGGCCTGCCCGACTTCTACGGCGCCTATCTCGACGACGCCATCGCCCGTGGCCGCACGCGTATGCCCCCGTCGGGCGACGCCACGACACGCTGAGATTCAGAGTAGAATCGACGTCGACTCGTCATCCTCCCAACCTCACACGGCTGTGTCATGAGCGCTACGACCTCCCGCAAATCTCCTCTGGGCAAGCTCATCGCCATTGCGATCATTGCCGCCGTGGCCATCGCCGCGTATTTCACTTTCGCTGGCCAGAAGCGCGCGCCGGAAGCCACGTTCACCCTGCTCTCGGGCCAAAAACTGGGGCCGGACCAACTCAAGGGCAAGGTCTATCTGGTCAACTTCTGGGCGACGAGCTGCGTCACGTGCATGAAGGAAATGCCGACGATGGTGAAGACGTACGAGAAGTACAAGGGACAGGGACTGGAGTTCGTCGCAGTCGCCATGAGCTACGATCCGCCGATGTACGTGATGAACTACGCGCAGACGCGCCAGTTGCCGTTCAAGGTCGCCATGGATTCGGACGGCAGCGTCGCCAAGCAGTACGGCAACGTTCAACTCACGCCGACGACCTTCGTCGTGGACCGTAACGGCAAGGTCCTCAAGCAATACGTCGGCGAGCCGGAATACGCGGAACTGAACAAGCTCATCGAGACGGCACTGGCGAAGCAGGCCTGACGCCCGGGCCTTCGGCCCGAGCCGAGTGTCCGACGTTATCCGATGACACCCACGAAAAAGCGCCCTGCGGGGCGCTTTTCGTTTTCCGGCGGCAGGTATGTCGACTGCCTTGCCGCATATGGGCCAGACGTGTGGGCAAAACGTGCGGGCCGGGCAAATCACCCCAAACCGAGGCGATCTGTTCACCATTCGCGTGGCCGGCAATATCGTGAGCGACGACGTGACCGGCAGTCTCGAATATGCCGTGGGCGTACTCAAGGTGCCGCTGATCGTCGATCTAGGCGTCGCCATGCCCGCGCGTATGCAGCCCATAGCGCTTGAGCTTTTCATACAGCGTGGCCTTCGGCACATGGAGCGCTTCGGCCGTCGCCGCCACGTTGCCCTTGCTGTGTTCGAGCGCTTCTTGCAGCACGGCGCGTTCGAAGCGTTCGACCTGTTCCTTGAGGGGCAACGGCGCAAGCGAATCCCCCGCGGGCGCGCTCGCCACGCCCAGCACCAGCCGGTCTGCCGCGTTGCGCAATTCGCGCACGTTGCCCGGCCAGTCCGACTGCAACAACTCCTGACGCATCCGGTCGGAGACCACCGGCGCGGGGCGCCCGTAGCGCACGGCAGCGTCGAGCATGAAGTGCTCGAACAGCGGCAGGATATCTTCGCGACGCTCGCGCAACGGCGGTAGGGCCAGCGTGACCACATTGAGTCGGTAATACAGATCGCGACGGAAAGTCCCCTCGCGCACGAGTGCTTCCATGTCGCCCTTGGCCGCCGCCACCACGCGGCAATCCACGCGAATCGACTGGTTCGAGCCAAGGCGCTCCAGCACTCCGTCCTGCAACACGCGCAGCAGTTTGACCTGCAACGCCGCCGGCATGCTCTCGATCTCGTCGAGAAACAACGTGCCCCCGGACGCATGCTCCAGCTTGCCGATCCGACGCTTCGCCGCGCCGGTAAACGCGCCGACTTCATGGCCGAACATCTCGCTCTCGAAAATCGCTTCGGGCAGCGCGCCGCAATTCAGGGCGACGAACGGCGCATCGCGGCGACGCGACAATTCGTGCAGGCTACGCGCGACCAACTCCTTGCCTGTGCCGGTATCGCCATTGATGAGCACCGGGGCATCCGTCATGGCCACGTTGGCGATCAGCGTGCGCAGTGTCTCCATCGAGGGGCTGCGTCCGATGATGCGCGAGGCGCGCCCGCCCTGCTCCGCCAGCTCGCGCCGCAGCGCCTGATTTTCCAGCATGAGCTTGCGGGTTTCGAGCGCGCGCTTGACCGATTCGATCAGGCGATCCGGCGCGAAGGGCTTCTCGATGAAATCGTAAGCGCCGTCGCGAATGGCCTGCACGGCCATCGAGATATCGCCATGACCGGTGACGAGAATCACCGGCACTTCCGGCGCATGCTGACGCAAATGCGCGAGCAATTCGAGCCCGCTCATGCCGATGAGTCGGATGTCCGACACGACAATGCCGGCGAAGTCCGGCGTGATGCGCTCGCGTGCGGCTTCGGCCGAGGCCAGTCCGAAGGCGTCCAGCCCGGCGAGTTGCAGGCTTTGCAGCGTGGCACGCCGCACGAGTTCGTCGTCTTCGACAAATAGGATCTGGAGGTTCTTGTACATCATGCGTTTGTCGCGCCCGCGGCTTGCACGCGGCGCAGCGTCACGAGAAATTCTGCGCCACCGCCCGGAACGTTGCGAGCGACCAGCTGGCCGCCGTTCTCTTGTGCGATGGATGATGAAATTGCGAGTCCGAGCCCCATGCCCTGACCGCCCTCCTTGGTACTGAAAAACGGCTCGAACAGACGCGGCATATGCGCCTCGGCGATCCCCGGCCCATTGTCGCGCACGTAAATGCGCACCCAAAGGTCGTCCGCGTCCACATCGATCCAGATCGACGGCGAGGCCTGCGGTCCGGGGGCTCCCACCACGGCGTCGATAGCGTTGCCCACCAGATTGATCAACACCTGCTCCAGCCGCAAGCCCTCGCACGCGACCTGCACATCGTCCAGCCCGTTGGCAAAGGTCGTCGTCACCTGGACACCGGCCAGACGTCCGCGCAGCAGCATCAGCGTGTTGTCGATCGCACGGCGCACCGAGGCGTCCATGTCGCCGCGACGCGCGCGACCGGCGAAGAGCCGCAGTTGGCCTGTGATCTTGCCCATGCGATCGGTGAGCGATGCAATGGCTTCGAGGTTTTCCTGCGCGGCGTTGTACTCGCGCCGCTCGATGAGCACGCGTGTGTTGTCCGAGAAACTGCGCAGCGCCGAGAGCGGCTGATTGAGTTCGTGCGTAATGCCCGCCGCCATTTGTCCCAGCGCCACGAGCTTCGATGCCTGTACGAGTTCGCTCTGCGCCTCGCGCAATTCATGTTCGGTGCGTGCGCGCTCCTGAACTTCGGTTTGCAGACGTTCGTTCGCCGATTGCAGATCCGCCGTACGCTCGGCCACGCGCTCGCCAAGTTCTGCGTAAGCCGACTGTAGCAACTCACGACTCTTGAGCATGTCGCGCACACGCTGACGCCGCTGATTCCACGCCACGCCCAGCAAACAGGTGAAGGCCGCAAGACACGCTGCGGCCACCGCCGCGATCCGTGCGTTGGCGATCACCTGATCGAGCGGTGCGAAATACATGAGCGTCCAGTCCGGCTCGCCGAGCTTGCGCTGCACGGCAAGAAAGCGCCGGGTCTTACCCGTCGCGCGAGGCCCGGCCGCATCACGCACGGTCACCACTTCGCCATCGGCGTCGAGCCGTTCGTCTTCGCTCCATGCGAGCGGCGTGACATGCTGGTTGTAGTACTGACGCGTGCTCTCGAGCGCCGCCTTCACATCGGGCGTGAGCGGCGTGAGCGAGCGGTACTGCCAGCGAGGCTCGGAGGACAGGAAAATCACGCCATGATCGTCGGCCACGACGACCGGCTCGGCGGCATCGGCGCCGGCGCGCTGGAACCATTCGAGGTTCAGCTTCACCACGACCACGCCGTGAATCTGTCCGTCGACGAGAATCGGCTGAGAGACGAAATACCCCGGCTCGCCGGAGGTCGTCCCCACGCCGTAGAAGCGGCCGAAGGCGCCCTTGATGGCATCGATGAAATACGGACGGAAGCGATACTCCTGCCCGACGAACGTGGCCTTTTCGCGCCAGTTGCTTGCGGCGAGCGCGAGTCCGTTGGCGTCGATCACATAGGCCGCCGACGCCTTGGCGCGCTGGTTCACGTCGAAAAGGTAATCGTTGGCCCGCTGTACCACCGCCTTGTCTTTGGGATTGAGCAGCAGGTCGTGGACGTACGGATGCAGCGAGAGCAGATAAGGCAGAAATTCGTAGCGGTCGACGGTGCTGCGCAGGCTGCCTGCGTAGCGCTCGACACGCGCGCCGGCATTCACGCGCAGGTCGGCCACGCCGCGCTGCCAGCTCAGGGCGTACGTCAACCAGCAGAACAGGACACTCGCCAACAGCATGACGACGATCCATGACCAACGGCGCATCGGGGCGGTCCTCTCGAGATCGATGGGGACTTCGTCGCGCCGGTCGTCCGCAGCGTTCCCGGTTTTCGCGGCCATGGCAGCACCCGGGGGGGCGGCATGGCGACGTATGCGGGCGCGGATCGTGTCGTCTTGCAGGGTGGCCATTAGGGGCGCAGGGACGCAGGGGCTCAAAGGGCCACCGGGCGGCGAAGCTCAGGCGCTATTGTGCCTGTGCCGCGCCGCCCGGTGGCGAACGTCATGTTGACGCGGAGTTGGCAGCACATGCCGGTGTCACGTGATCGTGTTCACGCGACGCATCGGGCATGGCTGCCGCCGACCGTCAGGCCAGCTCCGGACCTTGCTTGCCCGACATGGCGTCGGCCAGCTTCTTGCGGTCCAGTTCCTTTTCCCAGGCCGACACGACGATCGTTGCCACGCCGTTGCCGCAGATGTTCGTCAACGCGCGGCATTCGCTCATGAAGCGGTCGATACCGAGGATCAGCACCATACCGGCAACCGGGATCGTCGGAATCACGGCGAGCGTGGCGGCCAGCGTGATGAAGCCGGCGCCGGTCACGCCCGAAGCGCCCTTCGAGGTGAGCATCGCCACGGCGAGCAGCGTGAGCTGTTGGCCCCAGGTCAGGTCGATGTTCGTCGCCTGCGCGATGAACAGCACGGCCATCGTCATGTAGATGTTGGTGCCATCGAGGTTGAACGAGTAACCGGTCGGGATCACGAGACCCACCACCGACTTCGAGCAACCGGCCTTTTCCATCTTTTCCATCAGGTGCGGCAAGGCCGCTTCCGACGAGCTCGTGCCCAGCACGATCAGCAGCTCTTCCTTGATGTAGGCGAGGAAGCGGAAGATCGAGAAGCCGGTGAATCGGGCGATCAGGCCCAGCACGACGATCACGAACAGGAACGACGTCAGGTAGAAGGTGCCCATCAGCTTGGCCAGCGGCACCAGCGAGGCAATGCCGTACTTGCCGATGGTGAAGGCCATGGCGCCAAATGCACCCAGCGGCGCGACCTTGGTGATGATGTGCACCACGCGGAAGAGCACGCCCGACACGCTGTCGATCCAGCTCGTCACCACGCGACCACGCTCGCCGATCGCAGCCAGTGCTGCGCCGAACAGGATGGCGATCACGAGAATCTGCAGGATTTCACCCTTGGCGAACGCATCGGTGATGGTGTTCGGGATGAGGTGCAACAGGAAGTCGGTGAACGTGTCGCCGTGCGCGGCCTTCTCGGCGTAGCCGGCGATCGCCTTCGGATCGAGCGAATTGATGTCGACGTTGAAGCCGGCGCCCGGCTTGAGCACGTGCGTGGCGATCAGACCGATCACCAGCGCCAGCGTCGAGACGACCTCGAAGTAGATCAGGGCCTTGCCGCCAACGCGGCCGACCTTCTTCATGTCTTCCATGCCGGCGATGCCGGTCACGACCGTACAGAAAATCACCGGGCCGATGATCATCTTGATGAGCTTGATGAACGCGTCACCGAGCGGCTTCATCTCGACGGCCAGATCGGGCCTGAAATGCCCGAGCAGAATGCCGACGACGATGGCAAACAGCACCTGAACATACAGGATGCGGTAGAAAGGTTTCTTGGTCTGAGTTTGCATGTTGTTTCCTCTTCAGGCGGCGGGGCAAGCCACCGCCCTTGTTATCAATCCGCGGTGACGCCGCGAATCTCGCTTTGCGCAAAGCGCATTTGCTCCTCCATCACCATCTGGGCCAGCTCCTTCTTCAACTCGTTGAATTCGCTGCCTGCCGTGTCGCGCGGACGGGGCAGGTCGATGACCACGTCCCGCTTGACCGTGCCCGGCCGGTACGTCATGACGACGACACGGTCGGCCAGATAGATCGACTCCTCGATGCTGTGTGTGACGAAAATGATCGTCTTCTTGAATTCCTCCCAGATGCGCAGCAGCTCGTCCTGCAACGTACGACGCGTGAGCGCGTCGAGCGCGCCGAACGGTTCGTCCATGAGCATGATCGGACTGTCGAGCGCGAGCACGCGGGCAATGGCCACGCGCTGGCGCATGCCGCCCGACAGATCGCGCGGAAAGCGATCGCGAAACTCGCGCAGATTGAGCTTGCCCAGCAGAAGGTCCACGCGCTCGTTGATCTCGGCGCGCTTCATGCCCTTGATTTCCAGACCGAAGGCGATGTTCTGCGCCACCGTCATCCACGGAAACAGCGCGTACTCCTGGAACACCATGCCGCGATCCGGGCCCGGCTCGGCTGCCGCATCTGCCCGTCCGTCGATACGAATGACACCCGAGCTCGGCTGTACGAACCCGGCGAGCGCATTGAGCAACGTCGACTTGCCGCAGCCCGACGGACCGAGCAGGCAGACGAACTCGCCGGCATCGATGCGCAGATCGATGTCCTTGAGGGCGTCGACGACGCCGCCGGGAACGGGGAACTGTTTGTTGACGTGGTCGATTTGAATCAGCATGTCGCTCGTCTCCTCACTTGGTTTCCAGACCACGGTGCCACTTGAGCAGGTGGTTGTTGAGACGATCCATGCCGAGGTCGATCACCAGACCGAGCAGGCCGATGGTCAGCATGCCCGCGATGATCTTGTCGGACCACATGTATTCGCGGGCTTCCAGAATGCGGTAGCCCAGACCGTTGTTCACGGCAATCATCTCCGCGACGATCACGACGATGAACGCCGTGCCGATACCGATGCGCACGCCCGACAGAATGTAGGGCGTCGCGGCCGGCAGAATCACGCGACGGAAAATGGTCAGCTGGCCCGCGCCGAGATTGCGCGCGGCGCGCAGATAGATGCCGTCGACATGGCGCACGCCGGCGATCGTGTTCATCAGCACGGGGAAGAACGCGCCCAGCGCGATGAGGAAGAACGCGGGCGGATTCCCCAACCCGAACCACAGGATCGCGAGCGGGATGTACGCGATCGGGGGAATCGGACGCACCACCTGCACCAGCGGGTTGAACAGGCCGTAGACACGCGTGCTCGTGCCCATGAGCAGGCCCAGCGGCAGCGCAATGCCTGCACCGACGAGAAAGCCCATGACCACGCGGTACAGGCTGTGCGTGGCGTCCATGAGCAACTCGCTCGATTGCAGCCATGCACTGAAGCCGTCGGCCATCGCCACAGTCGGCTTGAGGTATTGCCACCACTTGACCACGACGGCCAGCGGCGACGGAAGAATGATCGGGTTGATCCAGCCCAGGCCGGTGACGATCTGCCAGATCACCACGACCGCGAGCGGAATCAATACACCGCGCAGCATGCGCGCGGCGCGTGAAGTACGTGACGTACCTGAAGCGCCCGAGGCGCCCGAGGCGCCCGGTTTTGCAATGACAGCGGACATCCGGTCGCCTCGCCTTACTTGATGTTCAGCTTGGTTTTCGCCTTGGCGAGCAAGTCGAGCTTGACCCAGTCGTCAGCCTTCGGCACCGGATCCTGCAACTTGCCCACGCCGTACTTCTTCATCAGGTCGGTCGTGAGTTGCACATGCGAGAGGTTCAGGTCGTAGCTGTACGGCGAGTTGCCGATGGCGTCCGTGAAATCCTGCTCGGTGATCTGGTTCTTGAACATGTCCTCGCGAACGAACTTCTCGGCCGCCTTCGGATTCTTGATGAAATAGTCGGTCGCTTCGACGAACGCGTACATCAGGCGTTGTGCGACGTCCGGCTTTTCCTTGTAGAGCTTCTCGGTGATCACGAGCGCACGCACCGGCTCGCCGATCGGCGTGTCGTACGGCTTGAGCACTTCGACGCCGAAGCCCTTGTTGATGGATTGCGAGGCTTGCGGCTCGGACTGGCACATCGCGTCGATGCTGCCGGCGGCAAGCGCCTGATTCAGATCGGCAAAGGCCATGAACATGATCTGCACGTCCTTGCCCGGCTGATCCGACCAGCTCAGACCGGCCTTGGCCAGTTCCGCGTACAGAATCAGTTCCTGGGCGCCGCCACGCGCGACCCCGACCTTCTTGCCCTTGAGATCGGCAACCTTGGTGATCGGCAGTCCCTTCTTCGCCACGAGGCGCACACCGCCCTTGGCAAAACCGGCTACCGCGTAGATCGGCGCGCCCTGCGCACGACCCGCAATCGCGGCATCAAGCGCGCTTGCCGACACGTCGATCTGACCCGCCACGATCGCCGGCATGATGTCCACGCCCTTGGCGAACATGCGCTCTTCGATCTTCAGGCCGTACTTCGGCCCGATCACCTTCATGTACGACACGGCGCCGTAATGGGCGAATTTCAGGTTCCCCAAACGCACCACATCGTCGGCGAAAGCGTGTAGCGAGGCTGCACACAGCGCAGCGGCGGCAAGGCATTGCTTGAACATAAGGTCTCCTCTCTTATTAGAACGGCTTGCTCTGGTTTTCCGGATTCCGGATGGGATTCCGTACGACACGGCAGCACGCGCGTTAGAAAGCAATACTTATGCCAACAATGCAAGTCGTTGATTTTATTGTGGGAAGCTGTGGAAAACCCGATGTTCGGTTATACGAAAAATCGGAAAATACGCCCATAAAGATTCTGGAATTCCAGAAAATCAGGCGAATTGGGGAAGCGCGGCACGCACAACCCCCTCGCCGGCCGTCCTTCCCGGGCGAGGGCGCCACACAACGATTCGTTGAAAAAAACGAAACCTCGCTTCGACGTGCCTCATGACCGGGGGAAGCGGCGGGCGGATTGTCGAGACGAGGTGTCGATGGCGCAGCGCAATGCGTCGCGCCATCGTTTTCCTGGTGCGAACGCCGGCAGCGCTCAGGCAGACAGCACTTCAGGCACCGGCGTCTGATAGCCGAGCGCTGCCGAGATTTCCGCCGCACATGCCGACAGGCGTGACGAGATGTCCGGCAACAGCGCGCGCGTCATGCGCGACGACGGGCCCGACGCCGACAGCGACGCGATGACTTCACCCGACGCATCGCGAACCGGCACAGCAACGGAGACGGCTTCGGGGGCCAGCTCGCCGAAGCTCACCGCGCAATCCTGACGGCGCACGTTGAGCAATTCGGCGGCGAGTTCGTCGCGCTCGATGAGCGTGCCCGCCGTGAAGCGTTTGCGCGGGCGCCCCAGCACCTGTGCACGGACGTCGTCCGAAGCGAAGGCCAGCAGCACGCGACCCGACGCGCCGACATAGAGAGGGCGACGGTTGCCGACCACACCGTGCACGCGCAACTCGTGCGTCGATTCGACGCGCGCGACACACAGCGACTCCAGACCGTCGCGCACGCGCAACTGAATGTTCTCGTTGAGCGCGCGATTGAGCGCCTGCAGATGGCGATGCGCGACCTTCACGAGATTGACCTGCTCGTGTCCCGCCACACCGAGCACCAGCGCCTGGGCGCCAAGCACGTAGGTAACCGGGCTGCCCTCGCGGACCACCCAGCGGTGCTGCTCGAGCGTTGCCAACAGACGAAAGGCCCGCGACTTGTTCAACCCGGCGCGCTGCGCCAGTTCCGTCACACCCAGGCCGGGGCACTCCCCGACCAGCGACAGCAGCGAAAGCGCCGTGTCGACCGAAGCGACTGTGTAGTCCATCAAACTTCCTCGCTATGTTGTTCGGCATACGCGGCGAGCGCCGCCGCAAATTGGCCAAGTTGCGATTGCAGCGTCGAAAAGCCCGAATGTCGTACCGGCCTGTCGACGCTCGATTCATCCAGATAGAGCGCCTGGTTCAGTTCGATCTGCACACTGTGGCGTCCCTCGGCAGGACGGCCGAAGTGGCGCACGAGGTCGCCACCGCGATACGGCGTGTTGTAGGCCACGCGAAAGCCCAGCCGCGTGAATTCCGCCATCACCCAGCGCGAGAACGCGGGATTGGCCGTGGTGCCGTCGCCGTCGCTCACCAGCACGTCGGGGCGCGTCATGCCCGCATCGGGGTCCAGCGCACCGCCGCGCGAACGCATCGAGTGACAGTCGAGATGCCAGACGACGCCATGACGCTGCCACGCGGTGTCAAGCGCGTCGCGCAATGCCTGTCGGTACGGCCGGTAATAGTCGTGAATCCGGCGCTCGACTTCAGGCACCGTCAGACGCCGGTCGTAAAGCGGCACGTTGGGCGCAGCGAACCGGTGCAGCAAGCCGACGCCCCGCTCGCTGTACGCTTGCGGACGTGCGTCATGCGGCCACAAGCTCGCAAGCAATTCGGGATCGAGGTCGTGTTCGGCGCGATTCGGGTCGATGTAGGCGCGGGGGAAGAGCGCCGCGACCAGCGTCGCGCCGTGCCGGGTCGCCACTGACCAGAGTTCGTCGACATAGGCATCGCCGCAGGCGAGGATCGCTGCCGTCGGGGCCACGGTGTCGAAATCCGGCGGAAGCACGTGGCCGCTGTGCGGCACATCGATCACGATCGGCAAGCGCGCGCCGGCACGCTTCGCACCGTTCGGGTCACCTTGCGGCGCCTCCACAAAAAATCGGCCCTCAGTGACCTGACGGGACATGCTGCCTCCTGGCGTGCATCCGGAACTTCCGCCCGAAATAACCATTTCGGGAACAGTGTTTTGCTACGCAAAACGCCGTCCGAATATTCTGAAACAACGTCAGAAAGGCGACAAGGTGATGCTTGTTACAACATATTTCGTGGCAGGGAGACAGGCAGGCGCCGCCGGAAACGGAAATTTCGGCGACGATGAGGGCAAATGGAAGCACGTATTCACCGCGTTAGTCGATATCTGCGAGTGCCGACGGCACGTATCGCCTATCGAACCGGGCGCGGCTTGTGACGTGTCGTAATCGTCTTCGAACACTCGTCGCAGGCTTCGAGCGCCTTACCGGATATGCCCGGACGGCACACTCCCCGCGGGTCGGGTCGTCAACGACCAGGCACAAAAAAACGCGGATCGCCAAAAGACGATCCGCGTTTTTACATGTCACCCGGCAAATTCTGATCGGACCGATCAGATGGCGTCGGCGACACCCGCTTCGTGTGCCTGCACGTCGGCGTGATAGCTCGAACGCACCATCGCGCCCACGGCGGCGTGCGTGAAGCCCATCTTGTAGGCCTCTTCTTCGAACATCTTGAAGGTGTCCGGCGTCACGTAACGGCGCACCGGCAGGTGGTGTTCCGACGGTTGCAGATACTGACCGATCGTGAGCATGTCGACGTTGTGTGCGCGCATGTCACGCATGACTTGCAGGATTTCTTCGTCCGTCTCGCCCAGTCCGACCATCAGGCCCGACTTCGTCGAGACATCGGGATGCGCGGCCTTGAATTCCTTGAGCAGGTTCAGCGAATGCTGGTAGTCCGAGCCCGGGCGCGCTTCCTTGTACAGACGGGGCACCGTTTCCAGATTGTGGTTCATCACATCGGGCGGTGCGGCGTTCAGAATGCCCAGCGCGCGATCCAGACGAGCGCGGAAGTCCGGCGTCAGAATTTCAATGCGCGTCGAGGGCGAAAGTTCGCGAACGTGACGGATGCAGTCGACGAAGTGTTGCGCACCGCCGTCGCGCAGATCGTCGCGGTCCACGCTCGTGATCACCACGTACTTCAGGCGCATCGCGGCGATGGTCTTCGCCAGATTGAGCGGCTCGTCGGCGTCGAGCGGGTCCGGACGGCCATGGCCGACGTCGCAGAACGGGCAGCGCCGCGTGCACTTGTCGCCCATGATCATGAACGTGGCCGTGCCCTTGCCGAAGCACTCGCCGATATTCGGGCAGCTCGCCTCTTCGCACACGGTGTGCAAGTTGTGCTCACGCAGAATTTGCTTGATCTCGTAGAAGCGGGAGGTGTGAGTGGCCGCCTTTACGCGAATCCAGTCCGGCTTCTTCAGACGTTCGATCGGCACGACCTTGATCGGAATGCGCGCCGTCTTGGCTTGGGACTTTTGCTTGGCGGTAGCGTCGTATTCGCCGTCGATCGAGCGAACTTCCTTGCTCGTGCTGTCGTTCTGAGTCACGGTGGTCATGATGGGGGCGTTCCAGGCGTCCAATCAGGCGGCGGCGTTTGCGCTCGTGGCCGGATCGTTACCGGCCTGCGGCGCGACATCGGTCGTCGCGGGGTGCTGTTCGAGATGTTGACCGAGTTGCTGCGCCAGTCGCGCGGCCACTTCGTCCCAGCGGGGAGCCACGCCAAGCGTGGCCATATCTACGGTTTGCAAGCCGGCGTATCCGCACGGATTGATCCAGTCGAACGGGCGCAGATCCATGGCGACGTTCAGCGACACGCCGTGATAACTGCATCCGTTGCGGATCTTCAATCCGAGCGCAGCGATCTTTGCGCCGGCATGCGCTGCGGTGCCGTCGGCGGGGCTCACGTAGATGCCCGGCGCGCCGGCCCGGCGCTCAACGTCGAGATTATACGCTCCAAGGGTGTCGATCACCGCCTGCTCGATCAGCCGCACCATTTCGCGCACGCCAAGCTTGCGTCGACGCAGGTCGACGAGCAGATAGACCACGACCTGGCCGGGGCCGTGATACGTGATCTGGCCGCCGCGATCGACCTTGACGAGCGGGATACCGGTATTGGCGACAAGCAGGTGAGCAGGATCGCCGGCGTGTCCGAGCGTGTAGACGGGCGGATGCTGGACGATCCAGAGCTGGTCGGGGCCGTTCGGGCCGCGCGCGTCGGTGTAGGCGCGCATGGCGTCGAACGATGTGGCGTAGTCTTCCGTGCCGCGCCAGCAAACTTCGATCGGGGAGGTCATGGCCGCAATTTTAGCGAAACCGCGCCGGTCTTGCTCGGTGTCCCGTCGCACGGGCCTCACCGGGCGGGTGTTGCCCGGCTGCAACGCTCGGGCGAGACCGCTCACGCGGCCTTTCGGGACGTCGAGACGCCCATTCCCCGCGCGTACCAGCCCGCCGCCAGCACGATCATCGCGCCGCCAAGCCACTGGGTCGGATGCAGGACGATATCAAATGCCAGAAAATCGACCGCCACGGCGACGACCGGGTAGACGAAGCCGAACACCGCAAGACTCGACGTCGACGCCTTCTGAAACGCGCCATAGAGCAGCAAATACATGAACGTCGTATGGAAAAGCCCCAGCGTGACGATCGCGCCCCATTCGCGTGGCGCGGACGGCAGCTGTCCGAAATCGGCCATCCAGACGAAGACGACAGCGCCGATCACCATGTGCAGCGCGGCAATGATTTCCGGTCGGATCGTCCCGGCGAGCTTCTTGGTAAAGAGCGTGGTGGCCGCGTACAGGGTCGCGGCGGCCAGCGCACTCGCCACGCCGAGCAGATAGCCCTTCCCATGCACGCCGCCCGGTTCCGCCAGGATGACCAGACCGGCGAACGCCACGCCGAGGCATCCCATGGTGGCAAGCGACGGCCGCTCACGCGTGACGACGATGCCGGCCAGCACCAGCAGGAACGGCTGGACGTTGTAGACGACCGTCGTAATTCCCACCGACGTGAGCTTGTACGCCGTGAACAGGAAGTACCAGTTCGAGACGAGCGTCACCGCGCCCAGCACAACGTTCACGACTTGCCAGCGCGCCATGCGAAAGCCGCGCCAGTAGCCGCGATACGCACACCACGCGCACAAACTCAGCGAGCCGATCAGGCACCGGAAGAACACCACGTTCAGCGCGGGTTGCCCCGACATCAGGACGAAAAAGCCGATGGTCCCCGAGATCACCATGGCGGCGATCATCAGCAGACGTCCGAGGCGCTCGTCGGCCTGAGGGTTCGGTGTGGAGGCTGAAGGCATCGGTGTGGGGGGCGAAGCTGGGTTCATCAGGATTGGCTCGGGGGAAACGATTACGCTGGTTTCGACGTATTTTCCGGGTATTGGGGTTCGATTATTGCGCGCCTTGTTGTGAATTCGATTAACACATTCGGGTGACAGACAGTATCGTCCGCAATCATGGAAACGGCACGCAAAATGAAACACGCGCTCCTCGGCAATCATTGCCTCGGAACGCGTGATCTGTTTGCGGGACGATGCCCGGCAGTCCTCAGCTTACGTCAGGCGGCCGCCGTGCACGAATTGGCTTCCCGCGCAGCGCGACGACCGGCCAGCCACTTGCGAAGCACACGCATCAGCGAAAAGCGGCGCGCTACTTCTCGCTCCAGTTCGGCTTCGGCGACATCCTCGGAGGAGAGCCAGTAGCGGCGTCCCGGCTCGACGGCGAGGCGTTGGCCCGGCGCGAGCCAGTAGTCGCGGGGATCGCCCGCTCGCGTGACCCAGACCGACGCGCCGCGCGCGACAAGCGTATGCTCGTGATGCAGGTCGAGCGTGATGACTTCGCCCGGGCGAAGACCGTAGAAGTACTGAACCTTTGTCAAATTGTTTTGCATTTTACGACCCCCACTCAGTGCGAGACAATGACTGAATCATAGGGACTGGCAGGCGCCGCACCAAACGACATATTTTCACGGCCTTGCGAATAAAGCTCACATGGATCTTCGGAGACTTCCCAATCTAAGCGCCTTGCGCGCGTTCGAGGCGGCCGCCCGCCTCGAGAGCTTCTCACGTGCCGCCGAGGAATTGTTCGTCACGCACGGCGCCATCAGCCACCAGATCCGCGCGCTGGAGCAGGAACTGGGCACCACGCTCTTTGCCCGTAACGGCAAGCGCATCAGCATCACGCCGGCGGGACGCCAGTACGCGACATCGATCCGCACCGCCCTCACCGACATCGCGCAGGCCACGCGCAAGCTTCAGGCGGGCACGCGCAGCGAACGCCGACTGGTGCTCACGACCATGCCGTCGTTCGCCAGTCGCTGGCTCACGCCGCGCATCGGCCGGTTCATCGACCGGCACCCGGAACTGGAAGTCGAATTGCGATGCAGCGCACAGTTGACCGACTTCGAACGCGACGACGTCGACGTGGCGCTGCGCATGGGTAAGGGAAACTGGCCCGGCCTGCACATCGAGAAAGTGCTCGACGACGTCTTCTTCCCGGCGTGCAGCCCGACTTACAACGACGGCAAGCTGCCGCAAACGGCCGAGGAATTCCGTGCCAGCACCCTGCTGCGCTCGCACGACGAGCCGTGGGCGCCGTGGTTCGCTTCGGCAGGCTTCGACCTGCCCGAGCCGATGCAGGGCATGATGTACGAGGATTCGGGAATGCTGTCGCAGGCCGCCATCGTCGGCCAGGGCGTGGCACTGGTGCGGCGCTCGCTGGCCGTCGGGGACATCATGGCCGGGCGACTGGTGCGCCTGTCCGATGTCGATACGCCATGCGAATGGGATTACTTCTTCGTGTGCCCGCACGCGGTGCTCGATACGCAGCGCGTTCAGGCATTCAGAACATGGTTTCTGGAAGAGGTGGCGGCGTTCGATCTGGTCAAAGACACACGCGCCCGGCCCGCCCAGCCCAGCGGTGCCGCGCTCGCCGCGGGCATGGCCGCGACGGCGGGCGAGATGACAACGCATGCGCAACTGGGGCTGGCCCCCAGGGTAACGCCGGATGACGGGGCGCCGACGAACGGCTGAGCTGCAACCTGAGCCGCAGCCGCCCCTTCACGCCAGTTAGAGCACCACCTTGACCATCGGGTGGCTGGTCAGCTTGCGGTAGATGTCGTCGAGATGCGCCTGCGAATGCGCACGGACCGTGACGGTCAGACCGAGGTACTTCCCCGAACTCGACGGACGCATTTCGATCGTGGCCGCGTCGAACTGCGCGTCGAACTCACGCAGCAACTCCGCAATCGCCTGCGCAAAACCGTCCTGCGCATGGCCCATCACCTTGATCGGGAAGTCGCACGGAAACTCGATCAGACTCTTCTTCTCTTCCGTCGTCATAGTGCCTCCTTGGCGCGTTGATACGCCGCATAAAGCGCGCGGAAGACCGGACCCGGTTTGCCGTCGCCTACCGGCTTGCCATCGAGCGAGACGACCGCCAGCACTTCCTTCGTGGCCGACGTGATGAGCAGTTCATCGGCGTCGCGCACTTCCGCTTCGCTCACCGCCCGCTCCTCGAACGCAATGCCGCATTCCTGCGCCAGCGCTTCGAGCGCGCCGTAGCGAATGCCTTCGAGAATACGATTATCGCGCTGCGGCGCGGCCATTGCACCGTGCTTGATGACCCACACGTTGCTCGACGACGCCTCGGTGAGCAGCCCGTCACGGAACTGGATGGTCTCCTGCACGTCGTGATCCGCCGCGTATTGCGCCATCAGCACGTTGCCCAGCAGCGAGGTCGACTTGATGTGGCAGTTCAGCCAGCGGCGGTCTTCATGCGTGACTGCGCCAACGCCCTGCTCCACTTTCTCGCGACTCGGCAGCGTGAGCGGCGTGGCGATGCCGAACACGGTCGGCGTCACATCCTTCGGGAAGGTGTGCGCGCGCGGCGCGACACCGCGCGTGACCTGCACGTACACGCTGTGCGGATCGGCCGCGCACGTGGCCGACAGGCGCGCGAACAGCGCCTCCCAGTCGGCACGCGTGTACGGGTTGGCGATGCGGATCTCGGCGAGACTGCGCTCGAGGCGGTCCAGATGCTGCGCAAGGCGGAACGGCTTGCCGTGATAGACCGGCACGACTTCGTAGATGCCGTCACCGAAGAGAAAACCTCGGTCGAGAACGGAAATCTTCGCGTCGGCGAGCGGCACCAGTTCGCCATTGAGCCAGACGGTGGGGTTGTTCATGATGCTGACGTCTTCCGGATTACTTCTTCACGAACATCAGGCGCAGGGCGTCCCACGCACGGCCGATGAAGCTGGCCTGTGCCACGTCGCTCAGTGCGACGACCGGGAATTCGGCCAGCTGCTTGCCGTCTGCCATGACCTTGACGGTGCCCACCTGCGCGCCGTTGGCGATCGGTGCGATCAGCGGCTCACGCAGTTCGAGCTGCGGCTTGATCTTGTCGGCGACGCCCTTGGGCACGGTGATGAAAGTGTCCTTCTTCACGCCGATCTTCAGCTCGCTGTCCTTGCCCTTCCAGACCTTGGGCGTGGCAACCACCTGGTTGGCGCCGTACACGCGCAGCGTGTCGAAGTTCTGGTAAGCGTAGTTCAGGGCCGAGAGGCTGTCCTGCACGCGCGCACGCTCGGTCGGCTCGCCGACGACCACCGACAGCACGCGGCGGTTCACGCCCGGTGCGCCCGGCAGCGGACGCGACGCCGTCGACACGAGGCAGTAACCGGCTTCCTTCGTGTGTCCCGTCTTCAGACCGTCGACGGTGGGGTCGAGGTACAGCAGACGGTTGCGGTTCGGCTGGCGAATGTTGTTGTACGTAAAGCTCTTCTCCGAATAGACCTTGTAGTACTCGGGGAAGTCCTGAATCATGCGCGTCGAGAGCGTGGCGATATCGGCCACGGTCGTGTAGTGCTGCGGGTCGGTCAGACCGTCGACGTTCGTGTAGTGCGTGTTCTTCAGACCCATGCGCTGCGCGGCACGGTTCATCAGTTCGACGAAGCCCGGCTGCGAGCCGCCGACGAGTTCGGCCAGCGCGATGGAAGCGTCGTTACCCGACTGGATGATCATGCCGTAGACCAGGTCGTGCACCGAGACCGGCTTGCCTGCCTCGATGAAGGTGCGCGACTCGTCGCGGCCCACCTTGCGCACCGACTCGCCCGGAATCACCGTCTGCTCCCACGAAATGCGCTTGTCGCGCAGGGCTTCGAAGACCAGATACGTCGTCATGATCTTCGTGAGCGAGGCCGGCTCCACACGGGCGTCCGGGTCACCGGAGGCGAGCACCTGACCGCTGGTCACGTCGACGATGGCCCACGCCTTGGCCGTCATCGGCGGCGGCGGGATTTGTTGAGCACGGGCGGGAAGCGTAGCGAGCGAGCCACAAGCGACAATCGCCGCGGCGACGGCGGCACGGGACAGCGAAGCGTTGAATTTCATTGGCGATGAAGAAAACGAAGTGAGCGATGTAAGACTCAGGGGCATCTGCGCTTGAAAGAGCGCCGTGCAACCGACGCTTTGGCGAGCGCGGCACGGCGAAGGAGACGGCGGCACCGGAGCGCCGGAGCCATGCCTGTCGGGGACATAGACCCGACACGGCACGACATGGTTCAGAGGCGAATTATACCCGTCGCGATTTCACGTCCCCAGCGAAGCGAGCGCTGGCTGTCGAAATTGCGCGAAATTCTTCGGGGATGTATCAATGACGCCACGCGTCGACCACGATCTGTTTCAGCAGAGGCAACAGGCCGTGGAAGAAATGCTCGCCACCGGGGATTACCACGACCGGCAAGGTTTGCGGACGCGCCCAGTCGAGCACCGATTGCAGCGGCACCGTTTCGTCTTTTTCGCCGTGGATGACGAGCGTGTCCGCCGGTACTGTCGCCACTTCCCAGTTGCTCGCGGCGGTGCCGACGAACACCAGACGTTGCGCGGGCGTGCCCGCCGCCTCCAGCGTTTTGGCCACGTGCGAGAGCACGAACGTGCCGAACGAGAAACCCGCGAGCGCGAGCGGCAGCGTCTCCCAGCCCGGCTGCTGGCGCATCCAGGCAATGACCGCGAGCAGATCGTCGCGCTCGCCGATGCCCTTGTCGTGCTCGCCTGCTGTCTTGCCTACGCCGCGGAAGTTCGGGCGCACGACGGCGTAACCGAGCTGGACGAAAGCACGGGCGAGCGTCTGCGCAACCTTGTTGTCGAGCGTGCCGCCGAACAGCGGATGCGGGTGAGCAACGAGCGTAATGCCGCGCGGCGCGCCCGCCGGGCGATCGATGGCGATTTCGATGGCGCCGACCGGGCCGTCGATGGTGAAGCGTTCAGTCTGAGCGTTCATGAGCGATGGTGATCTGAAATGCGGAGCTGCCGAATCCGTCGCGGATCAGTCGATCAGCAGGCGCTCGACGATTTCGCCTTGCGCCAGATGCTTCTCGACGATCTCGTCGATATCGGATTCGTCGATGTACGTGTACCAGGTCCCCTCGGGATAAATCACCACGACCGGTCCCTGTTCGCAGCGATCGAGGCACCCGGCCTTGTTCACGCGCACCTGACCGGGCCCCGCGAGACCGAGCTGTTTGACCTTCTTCTTGGCGTATTCCTGCATCGACTGCGCGTTGCAGTTCGCGCACGACGGGCGGTCGGCACCCGGTTCGCGCTGATTGAGGCAGAAAAACACGTGATGCTTGTAGTACTGCGTGGGGGTAGTCATGTCGGATTTGCGGGGGAATGGGCGACTTAACGACACGCGGCAAGCGTGCTGCTGACGGTTGCGAGCCATTCTAACCGACCTTCCCGGGCCATTGCGGCACGCCCGGCAGGCGGGCCGGGTGGGGCGTCGCAAGTGATTGCGAAAATGCGGATTCCGGGACGGACCGCCCCGGCGTGTCGACGGCGCTGCTCGCCCGGCGCCCATGCCTGCGCCGAAGCTGTCGAACTGTCCGAAGGGACCGGCTGGGTCCGCCTGGGTCCGCCTGGGTCCGCCTGGGTCCGCCTGGGTCCGCCTGGGTGCGCCTGGGTCCGCCGGGTCCGCCGGGTCCGCCGGGTCAGCGAAGACGGCGTTGTACCGCCATGAACAAGGCGCAGAAACCTGCCAGACAGGCGAAGCCGAAGAACACGTTCACGCACGAGAGCACCAGCGCCTGCTGCGAGGCGAGGCTGCCGACCCACGCGGACGCCATGTGCGCCGCCGTCGCCGGATCGACACTTGCCGCGAACGTCTCTTGCGCCTGCGAGACTGCGGCGTTGTAGGCGGGGTTGAGCGGCGTCATGGCGGGCGTGAGCTGATGCATGAAGACCGCCTGACGATCCTGCATGAGCACGGCCATGACGGACACCGACATCGAGCTCACCAACTGCCGCACGATGTTCTTCGTCTGGTAGCCGTGCTGGAACACGTATTCGTCCATGCCGCGAAACGTCAGCTCGGCGATCGGAATCATGGCGAACACACCCCCCAGGCCGCTCAGCACCATCGGAGCAATCAGCCACGCGCTCGACACGCCCTGATAGCTTTGCGAGAGCAGAAACGCGTAGCCCAGCAGACACAGATAACCGAGCAGCACGAAAGGCTTGAGTTGCACGAACTTCGGGCGCGCCAGCGTGTACAGGACCGCGACGACCAGACTCGTCACCGAGGCGACTGCCTGCAGATAGCCCGTATGTTCCACGCTCCAGTTCAGCCCCTGCTGCATGTAGATCGGGAACAGATACGAAGTCGAGTAGGAGAAGAAGTAGTAGACGGCGTACCCGCCCAGACCGAGGACATAGACGGGGTTGCGCACCAGCACGCGAAAGTCGATGAGCGGCTTGTGATGCGAATACTGATGCCACATGTAACCAATCGCGCAGACGGCGCCTACCAGACACAGTTCAAGCAGATGCAGCGGATTGGAGAAGAAATCGAAGCGCGAACGCTGCATCATCACTTCGACGAACAGCACGCCCGCGGCAAAGAACACGATGCCACGCATCTCGAACTCGCCTTCGTCACGCAACCGTTCACGGAAGTCTGGAATGACGAGCCACGACGCGAAGGCGCCGGCCAGCGCAATCGGCACCACGGCGAAGAACACCGACGACCACAGGAAGTGGTCGACGAGATAGCTGGCAAGCAACGGTGCGGAAATCTGCGCGCCGAAGAATCCGTACGTGAAGAAGAGCAGCGCGCGCATGCGCAGTTCGGGCGCAAAGCACAGGTTGATGAGGATACGACTGGCGGTGAACAGCGATCCCGCGCCCAGTCCGAGAATGAATCGTGCCACGGCGAGTTGCGTCGGGTTATGGGCCATGCCACACAGCCAGGCGCCGAACGCCATGAGCGTCAGCGCACCGGTCAGGAACCCGCGATAACCGAGGCGCGCCGCGAGCCAGCGCTGCTTGAGAATGACAAGGATGCCGGCTACGGCATAAAGGGTGGAGACGAAGGCGTACTCTTCGGGCGCCGCGCCGACGCCGCCCGCGATATGCGACGACGCGAACACGAACATGCCGTTCTCCAGCATTTCGATGCCCGTCGCGGCCGCAATCACGGCCATCAGCACACGCTGCCGTGTCCTGTGCGCAAACGCCAATCCCCAGGTGCTCATCCTTCCTCCAATTTCCTCCCAATGAAAACCGCCCGGGATCTCCCTGAGGATGCCGGGCGGTCATGGCACATCAAGTATCAGCGTGCCTTACACAGAAGTTTAGGAGTGGTGCGTCGTCTCACCAAGGGGTTGCAGGCCAATACGCTATTTCCAAAATGGAAACAATCATGAGCGCGCCCTCCGAAGGCGAATGGCGCTTAGCGCTGCTTGCCGACGCTACGTGCAGGCCCGTGATGGCTGGGATCGAACATCGCGAGCAGATAGATCAGTACGAGGTACGGCCACGTCCAGGCGAGCCAGCGGGCGAGCACGTTAAAGTGCACATACCGCCCTTGCCGCCATGACTGAAGCGCCGCTTCGTAGTATGGGTTGGCGGGCAGAAGATTGACGAAGACGAGCAGCACCACGAGTGCCGCCAGCGCGAGGGCACCGCGAAGCGCACGCGGCCCGCGACCGGCCACTGCGAGCACCAGCGCGCCGATGACCAGCCCGTAGATCGCCCCCGCCGTGACCCAGTCGAACGCTTGCGATGGCGAGAACTGCCATGCCGAAGCGATGGCCTTGATCGCGAACGCGCTGATGAACATGGCGCACAACAGCGGCACGCGCGGCGCCGAGCGACGCATCGCCAGCGTAGCGAGCAAGCCGGCCAGCACCGTGCCGCTTGCCGTGACGACCGTTTCCCACAACGCGTGGCTGGCCACCGCATCGAGCGCCGACAAGTAGTCCTGCAATTGCCCGAGCTTCGGCACCCAGTCGAGCACCAAATTCGTAATGTCGGGGTCCTGCCAAAGCCAGATCTGGCGTACGAGATCGCCGTCGCCGAAGAGAAATTGCTGGGGATAGGCTTGCGCCCAGGGCCACAGCGCAAGCAGCACGAGCAACAGACTCGCGTGCCGTTCGAACCATGCGAAACGCAAGTGCCTGAGCCACCCGCGATCGAGCAGCGGGCTCGTCAGCGGCACGGCGATCGCGCCGCCGATGAGCGCGCCGAGGGCGTTCGTCGCCAGATCGACGTTCGACGCTACGCGCGTCGGCAGATACGTCTGCAACGCCTCCATGCCGCATGAGAGCAGTGCGCCAAGCACGAAGGCCGCGAGCACCGCGCGCGTGCCGCGCCACGCCGGATGCAGCGCCAGCACCGTGAGCACGCCGAGCGGCATGTAGCCGAGCACGTTGGTCACGACGTCGAACATCGTCATCCAGCGCGGAAGCGGCGCGAAAAGGTAGTCGAAGGGGCCGACTGCGGCGCGTTGAAATTCGAACGGATAAAGACTCGCGTAAGCCACCAGCAGAATCAGACACAGCAGTGCCTGGCGCGTGAGCGGAGACGCGCGTCGTTGCCAGGGTTTGATGTCATGCTCCGGCATGGGCGAGACAGCCCGCTATCGTGACGGTGCCGCCGCGCGCGCGCCCGACGAAGGCGGCAACGCGGACGATGTCGCTGCCGGGATTGCGCGCGTTTGCGCGGGTGCGCGGGTCGTGGCCGAGGGGGCGGGCACGCGACCGGCAAGCCACTGAATCAATTGACGCTGTACGCTGTCGCTCGCCGTGGCGAGCGCTTTCGCGCCACCGGCCGCATCGGCAGTGGCCGCAGGCGCCTGGCCCCGAAGCGTGGTCTGGGCAAGCAGTTTCGGGCCATCGAACAGCGTCGCCCGTACCTGCACCACGCCGTGACTTGCCGAGGTGCTGTCAAAGTACTGCGCGAACTCCTCGATGTCGACCCGTACCGCAGGCGCTGCCGTCGGGTCTCCTGCAGCGAGCACGATCCGATCGACCGCCAGGGCGGCGCGCAGACGGTCCCCGAACAGCCGTGCGGGCGAAGACAGCCAACGGCTATTCGCATACACACGCGCCTGATCGCCCTCGCTCGCAGGCAGACGGTAATAGATCATGTCGGAGTCAAGCCAGCTGGGCGCATTGACGACGACCTTGAGCGGCGACAACTGCGCCGTACCGGCAGCGGCGACACCCGACGCCGGCGCATTCACGCCATTCACGCCATTCGCGCCGGTCGTGTCGCCCGACATTGAAGCCCCTCGGCCGTTGTTCTGAACATCGGTGCCAACAAGGGCCAACGCAGGCATTGAGGGCGGACCGAGATCGAAGCGCGCCAGCGAAGCCGACGGCGCCGGGGCAGCGCAGCCCGCCACCAGCAGCGCCGTACCCATGACCATACCCACGACCCTACCCAACGTCGTCAAGACCGCCGTAGCGGCCCGTTTCGTCGCGTCACGGACTGACAGGTTGGCAGTGCTCCGCTCGGCATCGCGCCGCCGTGTGTTGAAGCCACGCGGCGGATTCGCATCATCACTCGTCTTGTTCAGTTCGTTCACTGTTGTTGTCCCAGTACCGTCGAACGTGCCGTTCGTCTCCTCAGGCTCGACCGCGTCAGGCCGGACCGCCCCAACCCTTTTCATCGATCCGTTCGGTTCACCCATGTCGATATCCTCTTGCATGACGGTGTCGCACCTCACTGACTTGCCCCGCCGGTGGCACCCGGCCACGTGAAACCGGTCTCACCGGGTCCCGGCGGCGGCGGCGTAGTCCCGAACAGTAGAGCGCGCGGGTTGCGATTGATCGTCTCGGCAGCCTGCCCGACTGCCTGCGAGGTAAAGCGCAGGTCGTCGGAGAGCCGGTTAAGCCGCGGCAGCGCTTCCTGTTGCAGCGATCCTTCGAATGTTTGCATCGTGCCCTGGAAGGCCGCAAGACTCGACGTCGCCTGATCGGCCGCACGGCCCACACTGTCCAGATTGCGCACGAGCGGACCTTGCGGATCGGTCAATTGACTCGTCAGGCGATGCGCGCCCGCGAGCGTGCCGTTCAACTCGCGCACCGTCTCCGGCAATTGCTTCGTGACGGGCTCCAATTGCGTGGCCACGCGATTCACGCTCTGCGCCGCCGTCTTCACGCTGTTGATGGAATCCAGAATCGCCTGTCGGTTCTCGGGAGCCAGCAGCTTGTTGACCGAGGAGGTCGCCTCTTCCAGTTGATGCACGAGATTGTTCCCGCGCCGCTGGAGTTCGTCGACGAAGCTCGGGCGCAACCGCAACTGCGCGACCTGTGTCTCCGACGACGGCAACAACGTGCGATCGTGTCCGTCATCGTCGAGTTGCACGAACGCCAGCCCCGTTACCCCCTGATAGCTCAGCGTGGCGAACGTCGACTTGGTCATCGGGGTACCTTCGTTCACGAGGATGCGAATCAAGATCTGCCCGGGCTTGCGCCGATCGAACTTGATCGATTCCACCTTGCCGACAGCCAGCCCCCGGTAGCGCACCGCCGACTCCGGATTGAGGCCCGTCACGTTGGTACTGGCAACCAGATCGTAGGGCACGCGCACACGGTTGTCGCGATTGAACCAGTACACCGAAGCGGCAACGGCGGCGAGCAACAGCAGGGTGAAGAGGCCCGCCATGAAAGCGTGCGATTTATTTTCCATCGTCGAGTAACTCCGAAATCTTGGCGCGTCGTGCCGCAGGCAAGGCCAGCAAAGCGCGTCTGCCACGCTCACCGAGGAAGAAGGTGTGGATGAACGGATGGTCGACACACACCACGTCTTCGACCGGTGCATTGACGAGCACCTTGCGCTCGGCCAGCACGGCCACGCGCGTGGCGAGCATCATCACCGTATCCAGATCGTGCGTGACCATGACGACCGTCAGGCCGAGCGAGCGATGCAGGCCGCGAATCATGTCGACGAACTCGTCGGACGCCTGCGGGTCGAGACCGGCGGTCGGTTCATCGAGGAAGAGCAGCTCCGGCTCAAGCGCAATGGCGCGCGCAATACCGACACGCTTGATCATGCCTCCCGACAACTCGGACGGCATGCGATTGGCCATCCGTCCCGACAACCCGACCATCTCGAGTTTGTACATCACAACGTCGCGAATCAGGTCTTCGGAGAGCGTATGCAACTCGCGCAAGGGTTGCGCAATGTTGTCGAACACCGTCATGGCGGAGAACAGCGCGCCACGCTGGAACAACATGCCCGAGCGACGGCGCAGCAAGTGCGCCGTGCGCCGGTCGATCATCGTGATGTCGTGACCGAACACCCTGATATGCCCGCTCGTGGGAGCTTCCAGTCCGATGATCTGTCGGATCAATGTCGTCTTGCCCGACCCCGACCCGCCAACCAGCGCGATGATTTCGCTCTGGCGCACCGTGAGATCCAGATGCTCGTGGATCGTGTGGGTGCCGTAACGCTTGGTGAGATCGCGAACTTCGATGACCGGCTGCGCCTCCCCCGGCAACGTGGAGGACACGGGGGGACAACTGGCCGATGCGCCGAACAACACATCGCCTGCCTGCGACGGCACGGCCGCCGCGGCAAACGATGCCGGCGAAGCGGAAGATGCGGAAGATGCGGATGTATCGCGCGCAGTGGAATCGCTCATCACCCGATCCCCACGTTACGGAACAGAATGGCGAAAACGGCATCCGCCAGAATCACAACCGTGATCGAAGTGACGACCGACTGCGTCGTGCCTTCGCCAAGACTCTGGGTATTGGGCTTCACGCGCATGCCGAAGTGGCATGCCACCAGTGCAATCAACATGCCGAAGACAACGCCCTTGCCGAGACCGATCCACAAGTTCGCGATACGAACGGCATTCGGCAACGTGGTGAAGAAGTAATGCAACCCGATGCCGAGTTCGTACTTTGCCGCGAGCGCGCCCCCGAGCAGCGAGACGATGTTCGTCCACATGACCAGAAGCGGCATGGCGATGGCCAGCGCGATAACCTTGGGCAACACCAGACGCAATCCATGCGGGATATCCATCACGCGCATGGCATCGAGCTCCTCTGTCACGCGCATGACGCCCAATTGCGCGGTAATCGCCGAGCCGGAGCGTCCTGCGACAAGAATCGCCGAGAGCACGGGGCCGAGTTCGCGGATCACCGCGAGGCCCAGAATATTCACAATGAAGGTACTGGCCCCATACAACTTCAACTGCTGGGCGGACAGGTAAGACAGCACGATACCGATAAGGAACGCCACCAGCGCGGTGATCCCGAGCGCGCGGGTGCCGGCGCTGTAGATGTTCGCTGACATTTCCAGCCATGGCGCGCGCGACGGGTGACGGACAACGCGGCCGAGGTCGATCACGAAACGTCCGAACATCGTGATGCCGTCACGCAGATGTTCGCCGAGGGTGAACAGCGAGTAGCCCAGCCGGCTGACCGGATCGACGCGACGCGTAGGCACCGGGCTCTGTCGCGTGCGGTCGAACTCGGCAAGGTGATCGAACAATGCGCGCTGCGTGGGGGTAAGTGCGATGCGTTCGGGGTACTTGCGCTGCCAGTAGCGCCATAGCGCTTGCGCACCTACGTGATCCAGACGCTCGACACACGTCAGGTCCCACGCCAGCTCTGCGCGAGGCAGGGCGCGGACCAGTCCCAGCAGCGTCTTCTTGCGCTGCGAGAGCGCCAGCGCCGTCCACAGGCCGCGCAGCATGACCACAGGGCCTTGCGCCGAGGTGGTCAGCTCGAGAGTGGGAACGGCATCGAGGTTCAAAACGTTGGATCTCCTGACGAAAAACTGGCCGGAATGCGGCGTGAATGCGGCGCGAATCCGGCATGAATCCAGCAAAACGCGGTCATTGTACGGTACAGGTGCGACCTGTCGATGGCAACCCGGCGCGGGCTGAAAACCCGCCGGAATTGTCTGATGCATGCCTCGGATCATGCCGAAATGCGCGATCCGACGCAGGACAGCCCGGCACAGCACAAGCCTCGCCGCTACAATAGCAGCCATGAATAACGCCGCATCCTCTTCCCCGGACACGCCCGGCACTGCGACACCTTCCGCCCCGTCGGAAAGCCAGTCCAGCGGGGGTCCGACGTCGCCGATGACTGCACCCGCGCGTCAGCTTGACGGCGAGCGCATACGGTCCCGTCTGGTCACGTCATGCAGGCGCTGGCAGGTCGAAGTCGTCGACGCCACCGGCTCCACCAATCTTGACTTGCTCGCACGGCTGCGCGAAGACGCCTCGTGCGCGCCCATCGTGCGCGCAGCGATGCATCAAACGGCAGGACGTGGTCAGCGCGGACGCGTCTGGCAGAGCCTGCCCGGCGACAGCCTCACCTTTTCACTCGCCTACGTCATGCCCGGTGGGCCGGCCGAACTCGCGGGGTTGTCGCTCGCGACAGGGGTTGCCGTCGTCGAGGGACTCTCCGACCTGCCTTTATCTGCACCGCAGGCCCTGGGCCTCAAATGGCCCAATGACGTGCTGCTGCGTGGCGGCAAGCTCGCAGGCATTCTGATCGAAACCGTGCCGGCAGGACCAGGCCGCATCGGGGTCGTCATCGGCATCGGGGTCAATCTTCGACACGCGGGCGATGTGGCGACGCGCATCGACAGCGCTGCCGCTGCCGCGCGCGCATCGGCCTCGTCAGGTCTCGCGACGCCCGCGGCGTCCGCCCCCTCGGTTGACCGGGCACGCGCCGCGACCGAGACGCTCTCCACCGCCCCGACGATTCCCGCCACGCCACCGGCGGCCCTGGAATCGGTGCTCGCGGAACCGGACATGTCATCGGTCCTCATCGCTCTGGTGCAACGTCTGGCCACGATGCTCGAACGGTTCTCGGCGCAACGGTTCGCAGCATTTCGCGAAGACTGGGAAGCCATGCATGCCTACGGAGGATCGTCGATTCGCGTGATCGAACAGGGTCGCGACGTGTTGCACGGTGTGGCGCTTGGCGTCGATGCTCAAGGATGCCTGCGGGTGGCGACGGACGAAGGCGAACGCACGATCGCCAGCGGCGAAGTCTCGGTGCGCTTGCTCGATCCGTCGTCGAGCGTTGCGGCGTCGGCCGCCAGAGGAGTTCGGTAATGCCTCGATCACGGCAGACATCCGCGCAACCAACGCTCACGTCGCACGGTGCAAAAAACACGCGCATAAGCGCCGCCCCCTGGTTGCTCGTTGACGCAGGCAATAGCCGGATCAAGTGGGCGCTGGCGCCCGCAACGCGGCCTGCGAACTGGCGCGCGGCGGCGCCGTCGTTCCTGGCCAGCGGTGCCGTGGACCACGCGCAGTGGCGACTGCTTGCCACGCAGATTCGTGCCGGGTGGGCAACGCTGAATTCGGACGCCCCGAATACCTCGGATACCTCGGATACCTCGGATACCCCGGCTACCTCGGGCGTCCCGGGCAGTGACGCTATGGACAGGTCCCGAAGCGGCCGGCACTTTGCCCCCAATGCCGCGCCGCTGGCGCTGGGTCAGGCCGGTCGCAGCGCGCAGGACGACGACTTCGTCTGCCCCGCGCCCGCTGGTGTCTGGCTGACGAACGTCGCCGGGGATGCCGCAGAGCAGGCCGTACGCATGACGTTGCAGACGTTGTGGGGCATGGCGTCTGCCGACTGGTTGCAAGTCCTGCGAGCGAGCGAGTCGATTGCGGGCGTTCGCAATGGTTATCGTGAGCCGACGCAACTCGGCAGCGACCGATGGGCAAGTCTTATCGGCGCACACGCCGCGTGGCCGGACGAACATTTGCTGATTGTCACACTGGGCACGGCCACCACCGTGGAGGCATTGCGTGGTGACGGCCAATATCTCGGCGGGCTGATTGCCCCCGGTCCGGCGTTGATGCTGCAATCGCTCGCGCAAGGCACTGCACAGTTGCCGACGCTGGAGGCGACCATGCCGCCGGGCGGGCAGGCCTTCGCGCGCAGCACCGCAGAAGCCATTCTTCGCGGATGCGCCGCTTCTCAGGCGGGTCTCGTGGAGCGCAGCCACGCACAGCTGGAATCGCAACTCGGCGCAACGGTGCGCTGTGTGCTGTCGGGCGGCGCACGTCATTCGCTCGCGCATGCCCTGACGCTGCCGTTCACCGAACACGATCAACTCGTAACGGCGGGCCTTTACGAAGTCGCGCTGCGAACGGCCAACGCGTCTGTGGCTCGCCACGCCGCAACACCCAAAGACGTGGCCACTGCGGCAGCCAACGAGGTAGCCACTGAATCAGCCAATCCGGCAGCCGCTACGAAAACTGGTACAACAACCGATACGTCAACTGATACGAAAACTGATACCCCGGCAAGCACATCACGCGACGCCGGGCACGCAGACGGAGGCGTCTGAATGTTGCGCGCGTTATTGCTGGTCATGTTTCTTGCTGCGAATGCAGCGCTGGTCGCCGTGCAGCTGGGCTGGCTGAAATGGCGTGACGTGCTGCCCGAGACCGGTCGCGAACCGGCACGTGTCACGACACAGGTCGACCCCGCGCGCGTTCGCCTGACCGGCGCGCAAATCAGTGGCCCGACATCAGCCAGTACCGCCACTTCGGCCTCGGGGGCTTCCGAGGCTCCCGGTGGCGCAAGCGGCCTCCAGGTGACGGCCTCTGCAGCATCCGCCGCCGAGGCGGCAGCGAGTCATGCGCTCGCCACGACGGGCCCCGGCGCGGTGTCGGGCGAACCTGCCGCGTCGCAGGCCCCGGCCGCCGCGGTCGCCGTGACAGCCTCCACCTGCCTCGATGTCGGGCCGTTCGCGGCGGCTGACGCGCAACAAGCACGTGGCCTGCTTCTCGCGGCCCTCCCGGCAGGACAAGGCGATATTCAGTCGATCTCGGTCGACAAGCGGTATTGGGTGCATCTCGATGCAGTGCCGAACAAGGCCGCTGCCGACAAGCAGGTGGCGCAACTGCGCGCGGCTGGCGTGACGGAGTATTTTCTGGTGAACGACGAGGGCTCCACGCTTGTCGTCTCACTGGGCCTGTTCAATGACAAGGATCGTGCGACGCGCCTGATGGCGGCTGCGCAAAAGAAAGGCCTCACGCCACAGCTGAGCGAGAGGCCGAATGCCAGGAGCCGAATCATCTACCGCATCGCAGGCATCAATGCGAATGCTGCGACCCAAGTCCGAGGGGTCGTCACCCAGCAATGGTCGGCACAGTTGGTCAAGGCTTGCCCCACCCCCGCGGGTAGCCCACCCGCTGGCGTGCATTAGCCCCGCGCCTGCCCGTCACGATACGCGCCTGAGTTCCACCACTGGCCGCACTACGCCCGTGCGCGTACCGCGCGCGTTCTTTACGACGGGTGTAACCCACGGGGCCAGGCCGGTATCCTCGGGGGTTGTCACGAGACCGAGCGCCTTGAGTACCGCAACGGCGGCGGTGTAGAGCGCACGCATATTGCCGTCGACGACTTTGATTGCGATACCCAGGCCGGCCGAACGCACGCCAATAGTTTGCACGCCGTCTGCGCCAATCTTCGCCACCCAGTCGCCCGGCGCCATGCGCATGAACGCCAGGTCGTTGCGCGCCGTGCCGGACACCATCTCGGGCTGCTGCGTCATCGCGGCAAACAGCGTCGAGAGCGCGGCCTCGTCGCTCGCGGCAAGCCGCGCGTACGCCGCAGCCAGCTTGTCGAGCGGCAGCGCGTAATTCGGCGCCGAGCATCCGTCGATACCCAGGGGCAACGCATCGCCTTCGAGACCCACGACATTGCCCACGCGCGCGCGAATCTTCTGCTGCAATGCGTGATTCGGGTCGAGATAACTATCGAGCGGCAGGCCATGCTGCACGCAATATGCGAGAAAGCCCGCGTGCTTGCCCGAGCAATTGTGATGCAGCGGCGTCGGCTTCAGATCGGCCGGTGCACGCTTGCCGGTCGCGGAGTAAAACGTCGGCACGTGGCACCCGCACTGCAAGTGGCGTTCGTCGCAGCCGGCCTTGCTCAGCAGGCGCTTCACACCGTCGACGTGGAACGATTCGCCGGAGTGGCTGGCGCACAGCAAGGCCAGTTCCGCCTGGGATAGTCCGAAATACGCAACGCCGTCGCCCTCCACGAAGGGGAGTGCCTGAAACGGTTTGAGCGTGGAGCGAGAGAACGTGAGGAACGAAGGGTCGCCGGCGGCGTATCGCAGGCGGCCTTGCGCGTCGACGACTGCGACCGAACCGTAGTGCACGCATTCGACCGTATCGACGCCATTCGCGCCGCGCGTGACTTCAACGAGAGGTGCCAGGTTCATGATTGCGCCCGCACCTTCTTGAGCAACGACGTGGTGGAGCGTTGATGCTCGAACGGAATGGCCAGCGCCTTGCCGCCCCAGCCGCGCACCAGCGCGGACTCGGGCAGCTTGTCCATGTCGTAGTCGCCCCCTTTGACGAGAATGTCGGGGCGCACGGCGGCGATCAGGGCTTCGGGCGTCGTTTCGCCGAACGTCACGACATAGTCGACGCTTTGCAGCGCCGCGAGCAAGGCGGCACGATCGTTCTCGTTGTTGATCGGGCGATCGTCGCCCTTACCCAAAGTGCGAACCGACGCGTCCGTATTCACCCCGACGACCAGACACGCGCCCAACGCACGCGCCTGCGCCAGATACGTCACATGCCCCCGATGAAGAATGTCGAACACACCATTGGTGAACACGAGCGGGCGCGGCAGCGTCGGCGCGAGCGCGGCCAACGCGTCGCGTGAAAGAATCTTGGCCTCGAAGTCGGCCTGGGGAATGACTTGGGAAGATGACATGACGATCGATCGAAGTAGGCGCGCCTGGGCGCTGAAAATGCGGCACGAGCGCTGACGGTCGGTATTGTCCCACGACGCACCAACAAAAAAGGGGCCGAAGCCCCTTTTTCGCTGATACCGCAACGCTCGGCTCGCGCCGACGCCCGTTCAGGCAGATGCCGCCACGGCCGGTGCCGGTGCAGCCACCGCCGCCAGGCGAACGGTGATTTCCTTGCGGTAGCGGTTCAGGTCCTGCGCCGTCGCGAACGTGCGCTCGAACAGCAGCGACATGTTGTGCAGAATGCGCTCGACCACCTTCTTCTCCCAGCTGTCGTCGAACTTGATCTGTTCGTCGAGCCAGTGCTCGAGCCATTCCGGCTCCGGCAGACGCGACTGCACCGTGTCGTTCGGGAACAGTTCCTTGTTCACATGCAGGTTGGTCGGGTGCAGCGGCTTTTCGGTGCGGCGCGCCGCAGCCATCAGCACGCCGATCTTCGCGAACGCAGCACGTGCGTTATCGCCGAAGTTCGTCAGCGCCTTCTTCATGTAACGCAGATAAGCGCCGCCATGACGGGCTTCATCGCGCGAGATGACTTCGTAAATGTGCTTGATGACCGGCTCGGTGTGCCACTCGGCAGCACGGCGATACCAGTGGTTCAGACGGATTTCACCGCAGAAGTGCAGCATCAGCGTCTCGAGCGGCGGCGCCGGGTCGAACGGGAAGCGCACGGCGTGCAGTTCTGCCTCGGTCGGTACGAGATCCGGGCGGAAGCGGCGCAGGTACTCCATGAGCACCAACGAATGCTTTTGCTCTTCGAAGAACCAGACGCTCATGAAAGCGGAGAAATCGCTGTCGTCACGGTTGTCGCGCAGGAACATCTCGGTGGCCGGCAGCGCCGCCCATTCCGTGATCGCATTCATCTTGATGGTGCGCGCCTGATCGTCGGTGAGTTGGCTCGCGTCGAACTTGTCCCACGGAATGTCCTTCTCCATGTTCCAACGCACTGCCTCCAGCGACTTGTACAGTTCGGGATACAGCATTTCGGTCATTTCAATTACCCCCAAGGTCGCGAGACCTTACACCAGGACTCAAGATAGTATTGTGAAAGTTTACGCCGAATTTCGACAGACAAAACGGTGAGCGTGTCACGGTCGGCCCCCGCCGTCCGGTTCCACGTCTTGAACCCTGCCGTCGCATAAGGACGGCGATTTCACGCCTGTAATCTGGCCGCATCCTGGCGATATGGCTTAGAGCGACCCTACTAAAATATGGGCAAACTCTTGAATCATAACATAATTCCCCTTCATTTCCGTGACGTTTGACACTCACGTGACGGTAATGCGTCGTAATTTTGACGCGAGTCAAATTGTCACGCAAAGCCCCTAAGCTCAAGGGGGCGGCGGACTTCCCCGAACGCGCGCTGCAACCCTGGTCGGCCCCTCTTCGAAACGGCTGGACGAAGCGGCCGACGGCGGTTCGCGCCTTGTGCAGCGGCGCATCAGGGTATCTCCTTGTGCCTGCGATCTGCGCGAGTCGCGTTCGATGGTCTACGCTGGAGACATTCTGGCGATATTCGTTACCCAGTTGCGACACCTCTCGAGCGCTGAGCCGATTGTTTTGAGGATAGTTCTCAGTCGCAATTACGCAACACGCATAACACGCATAACACACGTATTACGGGCAGACGCCCGGCCAACGTAGCCGGACGTCCCCAACGGGCCCACCGACTCGACTGAATCCTTGCGCGATAAGGAGCCGAGCATGGCACTTCGAGCACATCGGGCAAGCCGGGCGCGCCTGACACATCAGGCATCTCGTCCCGCTTTTGCCGTTTGGCTGCGCACCGCCTGCTTTTTGATGGCGGTCGCGACAGCTCCCGTCGCGCAGGCGTTCGACGCCGGCCAACTGGCCTCACAAGAGGTCCCCGCCGCCCATCTGGTCGGACAGGGGTCGTTCTCGCGACTGGGGTTCCATCTCTACGACGCAGCGCTGTTCGTCGGCGCCGAGCGTGTCGGCCCGAACTGGAGCGCCCATCCCCTGGTCCTGGACGTGCGCTATGCGCGTAGCTTCAAGTCGCGCACACTCGTGCAGCGAAGTCTGATCGAGATGAGCAAGTTGCAAGTGGGGACGGACACCGAACGGCAGCACTGGGCCGACGAACTCGCCCGCATCCTGCCCGACGTGTCGGCAGGCCAGCACATCACGGGGGTTTTCCGGCCCGGAGACGGCACACGCTTCTTCTCCGACGGCAAGCTCATCGGCCAGATCGCGGGCGACGCCTTCGGTCGCGCCTTCTTCGCAATCTGGCTGGACCCGCGCACCAGCGCGCCCGACCTTCGCGCGGAACTGATCAGCGACGCTCGCTGACCCGCGCCCGGACTCGTCGCCTATGGCGCTATGGAAATCGACCACACGGCAGCGCTCACGCGCCTTACACACTACGTCGAGACCCTGACACGTCAAAGCATCGACAATCTGGGCGAGTTCTACACGCCCAACGTCTACGTGAAGACACCGCTTCACGAAGTTCGCAGCGCTGCCGAAGTGGCCGGACTGCTCACGCATCTGTTCGAGCGCCTCGACGTGCCGCGCATCGAAGTGACCGCCCAATTGCTGCAACACAATCAGGCGCTGATCGTCTGGAATCTCCACTTCCACGCCAGGCGTTGGCTCGACGACGAGCAAGTCATCCACGGCGCCTCACACTTGCGTCTGGCCGTGGACGGACGTGTCGCCTATCAGCGCGACTATTGGGACGCCACGGAAGATCTCTATCTGAAGCTGCCCATGCTTGGCCGCCTGATACGGTGGCTGCGTCATCGACTTTTCCGCTGATTTTGCCTTAGACGTTTCCGCCAACGTCTCCTTCGAGGCCGGACCCGGCTCCTTGCCGCCCCGTCCATGGCTCAAGGGCAGTTTTCTTCCCGACGGCAGTTTTATTCGGCAGTTTTATTCAATACGCAGCAGACATCCCCGCCTACAGTCGGAGTCCAGCACTGACCGCACCGCTGCGGACGTGCTCGCAACGAGGATTCCGATGACAATTTTCTATTCGATGGCCGCCTTCGCGCTGGCCGCCTCCATCACCCCCGGTCCCGTCAACGTCGTGGCGCTCGGTTCGGGCGCGCGTTATGGCCTCGTGCCGAGCCTGCGCCACGTGACCGGCGCGACGGCGGGATTCGTCGTCCTGCTCGTCGCCGTGGGCTTCGGCGTCTACGAACTGCTGCAACGCATGCCGGCGTTGATGCAGGCGATTCAGTGGTTCGGCGTCGCGTTTTTGCTGTACATGGCGTACAAGCTGGCCGTTGATGACGGCGAACTCGGCGACGCCGACCCGCAGCGCGGTCCGTCGATGTCGCACGGCGCCGTCATGCAATGGCTCAACCCGAAAGCCTGGCTTGCCGCGCTGGCGGGCATGGGCGCCTACACCGGCGGCGACGCCAGCCGCATCTGGCAATTCGCGGCGATCTACTTCGTCGTGTGCTGGTTGTCGGTCGGATGCTGGGCGGCGGCGGGGGCGATGCTGCGTCATCACATGCGCCACCCCAGGCGCGTGCGCCATCTGAACCGGGTAATGGCCGCGTTGCTCGCAGGCAGCGCGGTCTACCTCGTGGCGGCAGGGTGACGGCTCAGGCCGCGCGCGTCTCCCGGTATTGTCCGGGCGTGGCGGCAAGCAATTGCTTGAAGGTGCGCTGGAAGTGCGCCTGATCGGCGAAGCCCGCATCGAGCGCCACCTCTGCAATGGCATGTCCGCGCCGCAAGCGCGCCCGCGCATATTGAATCCGCTGATTCATGAGAAAGGCATGCGGCGTGAGGCCGTACCGCGCGCGGAACGACCGCGTCAGGTACGACGCCGACAGTCCCGCCGCCTCACAGATCTGCGCGAGCGTCAGGGCTTCGCGGCAATGCGCGCGGATGAAGTCCGCTGCGCGGCTGAGCTTTTGCGAATCGTCTCGCATCGGCGTCGGCGCAGGATTCAACCGCTCGTGCACGTCGATGAAGAACTGCTGCACGACACCCTCGCGCTCGAGGGTATCGCGCGACGCATCGGTACACACGTCGTAGAGCCGGTTCAGACCTTCGTACAGCGCAGGATCGTTCGACGACATCGGGTCGAACAGATGCAGATCGCGCCCATGCGAAAACCCCAGTTCGCGCTGGAGATCGCGTAGCCACGTCGTGTCGACGAACAGCATGCGATACGCCCACGCCTCATCGCCGATGGGGTTGCATGCATGCACCGCGTCCGGATTCATCACGACGACGCTGCCACGCCCCACCGTCTCGCGCGCGCGGCCGTTCAGATACGTGCTGCGTCCGCCGGTGACCGCACCGATGGAAAACGTTTCGTGGCTATGCAACGCGTAGCACACGCGACGTCCGTCGAGCACTTCGCGCGCTTCGAGGAACGGCAGCGACGGATCACGCCAGAACGTGGACGGATAGGGACAAGCGACGGTCGACGAGACGGATTTCGACATGGATAGGCAAGGCGATGAAAACGAGCGGTCAGGCGGCCGGTTTGCCGGTATCGCCCGTGGCCAAAGCGGCATCAGGGTCGACCGACAGCGGCGAGTTCGCCGGTGGCGCTGCGCCGCCCACGGCGCCGGCCTCGACGTCGTCGAGCGGGCTGGTGCCATCCGCTTCGGCGACGAGCCACGCGGCAATCGCGTCGCGCTGCGCGTAGGCGTCCGCTTCTCCCAGCGCGATGAGTTCCTGAGTGTACGCCGATTCGAACAGCAGGTAGCTGGCGAACGCCGCGCCGCGCTCGGCATCGGCGCCGATGGCGCCCAGCATGGTGCGCACGGCACGAGGCAACTGCTTCAGATGACGCGCCGCAATCGGCTCCAGTCGCTGGCTCGGTGAGATCAGCAGCGTTTCGATGGGACGCCATCCGCTCGACTCGCGCTGCGCTTCGGGCACGTATCGCAGCACATTGTTGATGTGCTGCAAACGCTCCAGATCCGCGGACAATCCGTCGATGAACACGCTCGCGAGCGCCTGCCCGCCAATCTGCGCCAGACTCGGATAGCCCCCGATGCGCTCGCCGCTGCTGTCGAGTCCGTACTGCCCGTGCGAGGCGCCGATGATGAGCACGCGTGTCGCGCCCAGATGGATCGGTGGACTGAGCGGCGCAATCTGACGCATGGAGCCGTCGCCGAAGTACTCGGACTGTCCGTCCAGATCGAGTTCGATGGCCGGAAACAGATACGGAATAGCGCTCGATGCGAGCAGGTGTTCCACCGTCAGCGGCACATTACGGGCCAGACGCAACGAACGCTTCCACGGCTGAATCGGCTCCGCGCTCTGATAGAAGGTCACGTGTTTGCCGGACGAATACGAGAGCGCGGTGACCGACAGGGCTTCGAGCGCGCCGCACGCGAACACTTCGGGCAGCCGGTCGAGGCGAATCGCCTGACGCAGCATGTCAGCGAGCGGCGACCAGTCGAACAGCGAGCGCGGTGAACGGCGCAATGCCCAGCCCAAAGAGAGGGCGGCGAGCCAGCGCGCGCCGGTGCCTGCCATGCCCAGCGAATCGGCACGGAACACCTGCCCTGCGTGAAACTGCCGCCAGACGGCGTCGAGCTTCATGACGCCATGCTGAAAGTCGTCTGCATGCGAGGCAAGCGCGGCCGCGTTGATCGCTCCGGCGGACGTGCCGCACACCACGGGAAACGGAATGGCCCGCCGCGACGGCAGGACCTCGCGCTGGATCGCGGCAATCGCCGCGAGCACGCCGACCTGGTACGCGGCGCGTGCGCCGCCGCCCATCAGGACGAGACCGGTACGTTCGCCTGAGATCATGGGGGCCTCCCTTCTGCCGTCGTTGTGCTTTTCACCCGGTCAGCGGCCGGGGCTCGTGGCCCGATTTACCGATTTCACAGACTTCACGGACCCTTGCGCCCTCAGCCCCCGGTTACCACTTCCAGGCGGCTTGCTTGCCCGTCGTACCTGCGGCTTTGCCTGCCGACTTCACCGCCGCTTTGGGCGACGTCTTGGCGGACGTCTTTGCGGACGTGGCGGACTTGGCGGAAGTCTTGGCAGCAGCCGATTTTGCAGGCGTCGTCTTGCTGGCTGGGCGGCGTCCAGCGGACTTGCCCGACTTCGGCGCCGCCTTGCCGGATGTCCCGGTGGCGGTCTTCTTCGCCGCCGTGCGCGCCTTGCTGCCCGTGGCCTTCCCTGCCGACGATGCCTTTGCCGCACCCGCGCTCGCATGCGTGGCCTTGGCTGCGGCCTCGGACATTTGCGCCGCCGCCGCTTCGGTCATCTGGGCGGCCGATACGCCCGCGGCCTGTGCCGCCGCTGCGATCTGATCGAACTGGGCACGCATCGCGTTAAACCACATCGACGGATCGAGCGCGCCATACGCGCTGCTCGCCTGCGCGAATGGCGATTCGGCGGCACCGGCGCCCCCGGCGTCGTTCGCCCCCGCATTCGATGCGTCATCGGTGTCCTGCGCTTGCTGTGCTTCCTGCGCGGGCGCCTCGGGCTCGGGCTCGGGCTCGCTCGCCTGCGGCTCGACGTCCTGCGGGGGTTCCTGCGTCGCGAACGGCGAGCGCCAGAAGTGGGCCGCACCTGCCTGGCCGGTGGTGTCGGCGGTGCCGGCGCCCGCCGTGTCCGACGCCCCGGCGGTGCCGAAGCTCCCCGTACCGAATGCGCGCAGCGTGGCGTAGGTGGCGCGCTGCACTTCGAAGGCCTGAATGGTCGAGCGCAACACGTTCAGATTGAGCGTGAGCCACTGTTCGACGGCCCGCATCTCGGCGATGCGGTTCTCGATTTCGTCGGGATCGAGCAGCGGTGCGGCGCTCTGCATCAGTTGCGTTAGCGGCGAGGTGAAAGTCGCGGGCGGACTGAATGCCTCCCACATCTTCTTGAGAATGTCGAAGCCGTTGGGCATGGCACTCGTCGAATCGCTCATTACGATCTCCAGTCACGGTCGGGAACGCACGGCTTGTCGCGCAAGCCAGGCGCACAGGGCGTATGGCTATCGATCATACGCCGAGCGTGCGCCGGTGGTGTGTCAAAACGGTGCATCGCCGCTGAAGTCGGGCGCACGGCGCTCGCGCAGCGACGCAAGACCCTCGCGCACGTCCGGCCCGGAAAACCCCATGAATTCGAGCGCCAGCGACGCATCGAACGCCGGTCCGGCGCTGCGCAGCCAATTGTTGAGCGTGTATTTCGTCCAGCGAATCGCCGTGGTCGAACCGCGTGCGAGCTTATCGGCCACCTCGAATGCCTTGGGCAGCAGATCCGCCTCGTCGACGGTCAGTGAAACGAGGCCGATGCGCTCGGCTTCCTCGCCCGTGACCGGCTCGCATAACAACAAGTAGTACTTCGCCTTGGCCATACCGCACAGCAGCGGCCACACGATGGCAGCATGGTCGCCCGCCGCAACGCCCAGACGCGTATGGCCATCGATGATCCGCGCGGTCTTCGCGGCAATCGAAATGTCGGCGAGCAGGCCCGCAACGAGTCCGGCCCCGACCGCCGGGCCGTGCATCGCAGAGACGATGGGCTTGCTGCAATTGATCACGTTGTAGACGAGATCGCGCGCTTCACGCCACACGCGCGCGCGCACGGCGAAGTCATCGGCCATGTCCTCCACGAGCGACAGATCGCCACCGCCGGAGAACCCCTTGCCTTCGCCGCGAATGACGACGGCGCGCGTGTCGGCGTCCCGATCGATGTCGCGCCACACATCGGCCAGTTCCTGATGCATGCGATGGTCGGCCGTCGACAGGCCGCTCTTGTTCGCGCCGGCGCCCATGATGAGTTCGAGCACGCCGTTCGGATGCCGCTTGAATTGCAGCGACTGGTAGTGTTGATACGGATCTAGCGACATGGATTACCGCTCCGGAAAAAAATATCCCCGCGCAGGCGGGGATGGAACAGCGGCACCGGACATCGGCCGGCACCGCCGACGGTCAACCGTCGATGGCGAGGCGTCTCACGCCTCTCGCCTTCATGTCGTCGCCACAGCGGCGGCGATCACGACGGCGGTCATGATGGTGGTCACGACGGCAATCATTACGGGGATTACGGGGCAATCACCCACTTGCCGTTGTCGATCTTGACCATCACGCGAGCGCGCTGGTCGAGCCCCAGGTGATCGGTCGGGCTCATGTTGGTCACGCCGTTCGACACGTGCACGTCCTTGCTCGTCTCGAGCGCATCGCGCAGGGCCTTGCGGAATTCCGGCGTGCCCGGCTTGGCGCTCTTGAGCGCAATCGGAATGGCACGTTGGAGCAGAATGCCCGCATCCCAGGCGTACGAGCCGAACGCCGCCACCTTGCCCGCGCCGTACTTGGCGTCGAACTTCTTGATGTAGTCGAGCGCCACGGCCTTGGCAGGGTGATCGTTCGGCAACTGCGACGCCACGAGCACCGGGCTGGCCGGCAGATACGTGTTATTGCAGTCCTTGCCGCACACGCGCAGGAAGTCGTTATTGCCCACGCCGTGGTTGTGATACACGAGGCCCTTGTAGCCGCGTTCCGCCAGCGCCTTCGGCGGCAAGGCTGCCGGCGTGCCTGCGGCGCCGACAACGACGGCGTCCGGGTTCGCGCCCATGATCTTGAGAATCTGGCCGGTCACGCTCGGGTCCGTGCGGGCGAAGCGCTCGCTGGCGACCATCTTGATCTTGTGAAGGCCGGCGAACTTGGCGACTTCTTCGTAGAAGGCTTCGCCCAGCGCGTCGCCCTGACCGATGAAGGCCATCGTCTTCACGCCATGCTTGCTGGCATGCTCGGCGATCGCGGAGGCCATCTGCGCGTCGGTCTGCGGGGTCTTGAACATCCAGTAACGCTTCGCATCGACCGGTTCGATGATGCGCGCGGACGAGGCGAGCGAGATCGTCGGCGTGGTGCCGGCAGCGATCACGTCGAGCATGGCCAGCGTGTTGGGCGTGATCGACGAGCCGATGATGGCGTCGACGTGATTCTCGGAGATGAGCTTCTTGGTGTTCTGAACGGCAGTCGTCGTGTCGGACGCGTCGTCCAGCACGATGTAGTCGACCTTCTCGCCGCCGATTTCCTTCGGCAGCATGCTGATCGTGTCGCGCGCGGGAAGGCCGAGCGAAGCGGCGGGGCCGGTGAGCGAGATGCTCACACCAATCTTGACCTGAGCGGCAGCGCCGCCGGCCAGCGCCAGCAACATCGCACCCAGCAGGGCAGTGCGCACGGGGTTTCGCATGAAAAATCTCCTGGTCTGGCCTGCGCTGGTTTTTTCTGTCGCGCGGGCACCCCGGAACGGATACCTCGCGCCGCGCCGGCGAAAGTTAGGGCCGAGGCGCATACCCGCGTAGGGCGCGCAACGACTCAAGGAGACAAAGAATAGCGGAGCCAGAATTGCCCGCCATATCCGGGTTCACCCTATGCGAGCATCGCCCGACAGGCCGCAAAGCCTTGCCGGGCGCGGCATTCGGGCCGGTTCATTTTCCCGTCCGGGCGGTCGGCCGTCGCCGTCTGCGGCCCCCAGGGACTGACGACACGAAAGCGACCGGCGATCGCGCGCGCCGGATCACACGCGCAACCGATGGTGACGAACGCGTGACGCTTACTCGTCGAGCGGCGCCACCGCCTGATCGATCGCGCCGAAGATCGTCTTGCCCTGCGCGTCGAACATCTCGATGCGCACGCGGTCGCCATATCGCATGAACGCGGTCTCGGGCGCGCCCTTCTCCAGGGTTTCGAGCATGCGCTTCTCGGCAATGCATGCGCTGCCCCGGCTGCGATCCTTGTTGGAAATCGTGCCCGAGCCGACGATGGTGCCGGCGCGCGCGTTACGTGTCTTGCACACATGCGCGACCAACTGGCCGAAATCGAACACCATGTCCTCGCCGCACTCCGGCGCACCGAACTTCTTGTCGTTCCACTTCACCGTGAGCGGACGGTGCACGCGACCGTCGCGCCAGGCATCGCCCAGTTCGTCCGGCGTGACAGCCACCGGCGAGAAGGCGCTCGCGGGCTTGCTCTGGAAGAAGCCGAAACCCTTGGCCAGTTCGGCCGGAATCAGGTTGCGCAGGCTCACGTCGTTCACGAGCATCAGCAAGCGCACCCCTTCGAGCGCACGCGCCGGGCTTGCGCCCATCGGCACGTCCGAGGTCACGACAGCAACCTCGGCTTCGAAGTCGATGCCGAAGTCCTCCGAGGCGCAAACGATATCGTCCGTCGGACCGATAAAGTCGTCGCTGCCGCCCTGATACATGAGCGGATCCGTCCAGAACTCCGGCGGCATTTCCGCGCCGCGCGCCTTTCGTACCAGTTCGACGTGGTTCACGTACGCCGAGCCGTCCGCCCACTGGTAAGCGCGCGGCAACGGCGCCATGCATTCGGCCGGGTCGAACGCGAAGGCATGGCGTGCGCGGCCATGGTTGAGTTCGGTGTACAACGAATGCAGTTGCGGGGCGTAGAAGGTCCAGTCGTCGAGCACGCGTTGCAGCGTGGGCGCAATGGCGTCGGCAATGCAGGCGGTCGAGAGGTCACGCGAGACGACGATCAACTGGCCGTCGCGGGTGCCGTCCTTACGGGTAGCGAGTTTCATGGCAATGGAGTCTGCGAGCGGGTTCGGGTGTTCAGAGGCAATTCGAACGCCGGGCCGTGGCAATCGTGCATGATGCCGACAGGCATGGAGCAGGACACCGCAGGCCCGATAGAATGACGCTTGAAGCCGAGGATTCTACCCGAGCGCTCCGCAGGCGCTTGCGGACATCGATCGCGAAAGACCACGAAGGATCGCAAACGATCACGAAGGATCACGAATCGAGCGGCCATGACGACAACAAAAGAGACACATGACAGTGCCTGAACAAGACAATGACATCGGTCAAGACAGCGACGGCAACACGGCCGCGCCCGACGAGGAGAAAACCCGCTCGGGCATTCAGTCCATCGAAGTGGGCTTCCGGCTGATCGAGGTGCTGACCGAGGCGTCGAACGCCATGATGCTGCGCGATCTCGCGCACGCCGCAGGCATGAACCCGGCCAAGGCGCACCGCTACCTCGTGAGCTTCCAGCGGCTTGGCCTCATCGTGCAGGACCCGGTGAGCGGACGCTACGACCTCGGCCCGTTCACCTTGCGCATGGGGCTCGCGCACCTCGCCCGCATCGACGCCTTCAAGGCCGCCCGCTTCGCCATGTCCGAACTGCGCGACGCGATCGATCAGACCGTGGGGCTGGCCGTGTGGGGCAATCAGGGACCGACCGTGGTGCATTGGCTGGACTCGACCTTTCCGATGCGCGTGCCGCTGCGACTGGGTGACGTCATGCCCATGCTGGAATCGGCAGCCGGACGCCTGTTCGCCGCCTACCTTCCGGAGCGTCAGACCGCGCCGCTCATCGACGCCGCACTGGCCGCCGCGCAGCACGCGTCGCGGCATCAATTGCCGGCCACGCGCGCCGACTACGACGCCGTGCTCGACGACGTGCGTGCCCATCGGGCCGCGCGTGTGGAGGGCACCGTGTTGCCGTCGGTCAATGCATTCTGCATGCCGGTATTCGATGCGACGGGACAGTTGGTGATGGGACTCATGGCGCTCGGGCCGGAGAGCCGCTTCGACGCGCGCTGGGGAGGTCCGATCGACACGGCGCTGCGCACGCTCGCCCAAAAGCTGTCTGCGGATCTCGGTCACGCCCACGCGCCCGACCGTCGAACGTGACACACTGAAAGTCATTCGCCAGACACGGCCGGGCGAGCGGTGAACGGCACCGGCACGAGCCTGTCGAACCAAACTCGTTCCGATATGCGATCCTGACGCTCCGACGTCCCGATTATCGATCCTCGTGTCTTCGCGCCCCTCCCCTCCTGGCGGTCCTTCAGACCATTCGGGCCATGCCGGTCCTGCCGGTCCGGATCGTCGTAACGTCCCTGAAGCCCCCGACGCGACTTCGGCGTCGGACGCTTCGGCGATGGCGGCGCAGGCCCGCTCGGCCAAGCGGGCGAAGGGACGAGGTAAGCGCTGGAGGCGCGGGGCGCTCTGGGTGGGCGTGCTGACGGCAGTTTTCGTCGCGCATCTGGTGATCGCACTCTGGGTGGCGCGCCATCGCACGACACTCGAAGACAAGCCGATTCCCAGCATTCCGATCACCCTGATCCCGCTCAAGCCGGTCGCCCCACCCGCGCCACCGGCCCCTCCCGCACCGCCGCCGCAGGCGGCAGTGGAGCCGCCGCCCCCTGCCCCAAAACCCGCGCCGCCCAAGCAAGCGCCGCCCGACACGCTGGCTGCGCCGGTGACCACCGACATGCCGGGGCCTCAGGCCGCCTCGACGACGGCGGCCGGTACGGGCGACGCCCCCGGCGCAACGGCGTCGGCGACGACGGCGACGGCGACGGCGACGGCGCCACCGAGCGTTGCCCTTACGGCGGCCGCCGCCAATGGCGACAAGTTCGACCCGCCGCCATCCGTCACGCTGACCTACGACGCGCTCATGAACGGCGTGCGCAACCAGACCGGGCAACTCCACTGGGTCAACGACAACGGGCATTACCAGTTGCGCATCTCGGTGCCGATCCTCTTTTTCGGCACCTTCGAATTCATCAGCGAAGGCGGGTATGACGTCAACGGCATCGCGCCATCCCGCTATGTGGAAAAACGCGGACGCCGCGCCGAATACGTGACGGACTTCCACCGCGAGGCCACGCCCACACTGCAGTTCTCGCGCTCGGGGCAGTCCTTGCCGCTGGCGCCGGGCGCGCAGGACCGCTTCAGCGTGATGATGCAGTTGGCCGGCTACGCGCGAGGCAATCCCGAACGCTACACGCAGGTGGGGGTGACGCACGAATTCACCGTGGTCGATACGGATAGCAGCGAGGTGTGGCCGGTGCAGTACGTGGGCAGCGAGACGATGACGACGCCGCAGGGTTATCTCGAAACGCGTCACTTCACCCGTCTGCCTCGCAAGGCGGGCGACGAACGACGCGTCGACATCTGGCTTGCCCCCTCGCTCGACTGGCTGCCGGTGCGGGTCAAGCAAACGGAGCCGTCCGGCACGGAATTCGAGCTGATATTCACGCAGCGCTCGGCCCCCTGACGCATGGCGCGGTCCGGCGTCATGATTCCCTGCCCGGCACAGGGTTTTCCGTATCGAAAATCCGCGCGCAAATCCTTAGAATTTCAAGCGATGTAGCACCCATGCGGGTATGCGGCGAAGTGTTGCCCAACTACGACGAAACGCTCAGCACAAGTGCGATGTTCCTGACATAATCAGAAACATCCCATCGCATCGACGCCATCGACACTACCTCGCAACGCATCGACGAACCTAGGGGGCCGCACATGAAGGTCAGTGCCAATGGAGCATCGATTCATTACGCGGTCGATGGCCACGGTCCGTGGCTCACGCTGGCGCACCCGCTGGGGGCGGATCTCAGCGTATGGGACGACCTGGTCCCTGCGTTGGCGACACACTTCAGAGTGCTACGCTACGACAGCCGGGGCCACGGCAAGAGCGACGTCACGCGTGGCCCATACTCCGTCGCGCAATTGGCGGCCGATGCGACCGCGCTTCTCAGTTCCCTGGAAATTCCACGCACGCACTTCGCTGGCGTCTCGATGGGCGGCGCGGTCGCCCAACAGGTCGCGCTGGACGCTCGAACGTATCGCGAGCCTGACCCTGATCGACACGACCGCCGGATACGACGCCGCCGATGCCGACCTGTTCCTGCAACGAGCGGCCAAGGCGCGCTCGCAGGGGATGAAGGAACTGGCCGTCGGCACCCTCGAACGCTGGCTCGGCGAGCGCTTTCGCAAGCATCATCCGGCGCAAAGCGAGCGTATCCGCTCACTGGTGGCGCAGGCCGACCCGGAAGGCTTCGCCGCCGCGTGCGAAGCGCTGGCCGCGTTCGATGTGCGAACACGTCTGGGCGAGATCGAAGCGCCCACGCTGGTGCTCGTGGGAGAAAACGACCCGTCGACGCCACCGGCGGTGGCCCGGCGCATCGCCAGCGGGATTGCAGGCGCTCAGTTGGAGATCGTGCCCGACGCAGCCCACCTGTCGATCGTCGAACAGAAACAGTTCGTAACGAATGCCCTTGCAACATTTTTGCAAGGGGCCGCATCTAACGTATGAACCCTGCAAAAAGTGGTTGGAAATGAGGGACTTGCGGGACTTGTTGCGGAACCTTTGATAAAAGGAGGGCCAAAACCATTGAATTCGTCAGCCGGTGTGCCGATAAGCGAATCATGGGGCACTGCCTCTTGAAATCGCGCCGCGTCGCCCCTATGTGGGTTACCAAGGACCATGCAGGAACACCAGGAGAGTTGCCATGCTCATGATTTACAACAGCCCGAATTACTGTGTCGTTGAGTTTGCCGCAGACAACGGCAATCACTCGCTGTCCGCCGGTGGCTATGAAATCGTGGACAAAACCGCCGGCCGCGAGATTTTCCTCGACGGCTCGCTTGCCCGGCAATTCCGTGAAGAAGTGCAGAAACTGATTGCCAGCGAACCGTCGGAGGACGAAGTCGACGAATTCCTCGGGCAGTTCGACAACTTCATGACGAATCCGGTCGTGCTCCACTGACATCCACGGATGTCGATACGTCGATACCCACGCGGTGCAACCCCACAAAAAACCCTCGCTTCGGCGAGGGTTTTTTCATGGACTGAGAATTCGACGTCCTTGACGTCATGTCAGACTTTCGCACGTCCGGCGGGGGGACCGACGCGAGACCGCCTCAGCACTGTTGCCACGGCAGCCCGTCGAAGCGCCAGCCGTTCAAGGCATTGCGGTGGTGAGTCGCATCCAGATCGCCCTCGAAACCGTGCAGCACCCCATAGACATTCAGGAAGCCGGCCGCCTCCAGCGCCTCGCCGGCCGCCGCGCTGCGATTGCCGCTGCGGCAAATGAGCAGAACCGGCCGCTCGCCGCCCGCCCCCGCCAGCTTGCGCACGCTTTGCACGAAATGCGGGTTGATCTCCCAGTCCGGACCGTCGTTCCAGGCCACGTGGATCGCGCCGACCGGGTGTCCGACGAACAGGTGTTCCATTTCGCTGCGGCAGTCCACGAACAGCGCGTTGGCATTGGCTTGCAAAAACTTGTGAGCGGCGCTCGGGAGCAGGAATTCCATATTTTCAGCTTCGTCGACAAAACTTCGGGATCATTGGGCGAGGCCGCCCGGCAAGCGCGCCGGGGCGCATTCGATCAGGCGCCGGCGCACAGGCGCAAACCGCGAAAACCATTACAATTATAGGTTTTCCGGCCACTCCAAGGCGACGTCCGTCATGACCACCGCAACCCCACCCGCCGCGAACGCTCTGCCCACCGCCCTGCCATACACGCGCGGCCAGGCACTGCCCGCGCTGCTCGAACAGCGCATCCTGATTCTGGATGGCGCGATGGGGACGATGATTCAGCGCTACAAGCTGGACGAAGCCCAGTATCGCGGCGAGCGGTTCGCCGACTTCGCGCACGACGTCAAGGGCAACAACGAGTTGCTCTCGCTCACGCGGCCGGACGTCATCAGCGAGATTCATCGCCAGTATCTCGCCGCAGGCGCCGACATCATCGAGACGAACACCTTCGGGGCGACGACGATCGCCCAGGCCGACTACCACATGGAAGACCTGGCCGACGAGATGAACCGGGCGTCGGCGCGTCTGGCGCGCGAGGCGTGCGCCGCTTTCAGCACACCGGACAAACCCCGTTTCGCCGCCGGCGCCATCGGCCCGACCCCCAAGACCGCGAGCATCAGTCCGGACGTGAACGATCCGGGCGCACGCAACGTCGACTTCGACCAGTTGCGCGACGCTTACTACGCGCAGGCGAAGTCGCTCATGGAAGGGGGCGTGGACCTGTTCCTCGTCGAAACCATCTTCGACACGCTCAACGCCAAAGCGGCGCTCTTTGCCATCGACGAACTGTTCGAGGACACCGGCGAGATTCTGCCGATCATGATCTCGGGCACCGTGACGGACGCCTCGGGGCGCATTCTGTCCGGTCAGACGGTCGAGGCCTTCTGGAATTCGCTGCGTCACGCGCGCCCGCTCACGTTCGGCCTGAACTGTGCGCTCGGCGCCACGCTGATGCGTCCCTATATCGCCGAGTTGGCCAAGCTGTGCAATACCTACGTATCGGTCTACCCGAACGCCGGCCTGCCCAACCCGATGAGCGACACGGGCTTCGACGAAACCCCGGATGTGACCTCTGGCCTGCTCAGGGAATTCGCCCAGGCAGGACTGGTGAACCTGGCCGGCGGCTGCTGCGGCACCACGCCGGAGCACATCGCCGAGATCGCCAAGGCACTCTCGGAAGTGAAGCCGCGCCGCTGGCCGTCGCAGTATCGCAACGACGCAGACGCAGACGTCTGAGCCGCGCCGCCCGAACCTCACAAGACTGATTGCATGAAGCCCGGCGCAACGACGCTCTCACCGACCCGGTCGAGCCAATCGACACGAGAGGTGCGACCCGCGTGCGCCACCACACAACGGATTGCCCCATGAGCCAAACGCCTTCCGCACCGCAAGTCCCGCCGATGCGCCTGTCCGGCCTCGAGCCCTTCAACATCGGCGCGGGCACACTGTTCGTGAATGTCGGTGAGCGCACCAACGTCACCGGTTCGAAAGCGTTTGCGCGCATGATCCTGAACGGTCAGTTCGACGAAGCGCTCGCGGTCGCCCGCCAGCAGGTCGAAAACGGCGCACAGGTCATCGACATCAACATGGACGAGGCCATGCTCGACTCGAAGGCCGCGATGGTTCGCTTCATGAACCTGATCGCCTCCGAACCGGACATCGCGCGCGTGCCGATCATGATCGACTCCTCGAAGTGGGAAGTGATCGAGGCCGGTCTGAAGTGCGTGCAGGGCAAGGCAATCGTCAATTCGATCTCGCTCAAGGAAGGCAAGGAAGCCTTCGTGCATCATGCCCGGCGAATTCGCCGCTACGGCGCCGCCGCCGTGGTCATGGCGTTCGACGAGCAGGGCCAGGCCGACACCTACCAGCGCAAGATCGAGATCTGCGAGCGCAGTTACCGCGTGCTGGTCGACGAAGTGGGCTTCCCGCCGGAAGACATCATTTTCGACCCGAACATCTTCGCGGTCGCCACCGGCATCGAAGAGCACAACAACTACGCTGTCGACTTCATCAACGCCACGCGCTGGATCAAGGAACACCTGCCCGGTGCGAAGATCAGCGGCGGCGTGTCGAACGTGTCGTTCTCGTTCCGCGGCAACGACCTCGTGCGTGAAGCGATTCATACCGTGTTCCTGTACCACGCGATTCAGGCGGGCATGGACATGGGCATCGTCAACGCCGGTCAGCTCGGCGTGTACGAAAACCTCGATCCCGAGTTGCGCGAGCGTGTGGAAGACGTGGTACTCAACCGCCGCGAGGACAGCACCGAGCGCCTGCTGGAAATCGCCGATCGCTTCAAGGGCGGCGCCGCCAGGCGCGAAGAGAATCTGGAGTGGCGCAATCAGCCGGTCGAAGCGCGGCTCGCGCATGCGCTGGTGCACGGCATCACGACGTTCATCGTCGAAGACACCGAGGAAGTGCGCCAGAAGATCGCCAGCGCGGGCGGCCGCCCGATCCAGGTGATCGAAGGCCCGCTCATGGACGGCATGAACGTCGTGGGCGATCTGTTCGGCGCGGGCAAGATGTTCCTGCCGCAGGTCGTGAAGAGCGCCCGCGTGATGAAGCAGGCCGTGGCGCATCTGGTCCCGTTCATCGAGGAAGAAAAGGCGCGCATGGCGGCTGCCGGGGAGGATGTCCGCTCCAAGGGCAAGATCGTGATCGCCACCGTCAAGGGCGACGTGCACGACATCGGCAAGAACATCGTCACCGTGGTGCTTCAGTGCAATAACTTCGAAGTCGTCAACATGGGTGTGATGGTGCCGTGCGCCGAAATTCTCGCGAAGGCGAAGGAAGAAGGCGCAGACATCATCGGGCTGTCGGGACTCATTACGCCGAGTCTCGAAGAAATGGCTTACGTTGCCTCGGAAATGCAGCGCGACGACTACTTCCGCCTGCGCAACATTCCGCTGCTCATCGGCGGGGCCACGACATCGCGCGTGCACACTGCCGTGAAGATCGCACCGCATTACGACGGGCCGGTGATCTACGTGCCGGACGCCTCGCGCTCGGTCTCCGTGGCCTCGAACCTGCTCTCGGACGAAGCCGCCGAGCGTTACCTCGAAGAAGTGAAGACGGACTACGACCGCGTGCGCGCACAGCACGCGAACCGCAAGGCCACGCCCATGGTCTCGCTCGCTACGGCGCGCGAGAACAAGTTCAAGGTCGACTGGTCGACGTATGTGCCACCCAAGCCAAAGTTCATTGGCCGACGCGTCTTCAAGAACTACGATCTCGCGGAACTCGCCGAATTCATCGACTGGGGTCCGTTCTTCCAGACGTGGGACCTTGCCGGCCCCTACCCCGCGATTCTCAAGGACGAGGTCGTCGGCGAATCGGCGCAGCGCGTGTTCGCCGATGGTCGCGCCATGCTCGAGCGCCTGATCAAGGGACGCTGGCTCACCGCAAACGGTGTCATCGCCATGCTGCCCGCGAACGTGGTGAACGACGACGACATCGAAATCTACACCGACGAATCGCGCTCGCAAGTCGCGTTCACGTGGCATAACCTGCGCCAGCAGAGCGAGCGTCCCGTGGTGGACGGCGTGCGTCGCCCGAACCGCTCGCTGGCCGACTTTATCGCCCCCAAGGATAGCGGCGTGGCCGATTACATCGGCGTGTTCGCCGTGACGGCCGGCCTTGGCGTCGACGCCAAAGAAGCCGGGTTCCTCGCCACGCACGACGATTACAGCGCCATCATGCTCAAGGCACTGGCCGATCGTCTGGCCGAGGCCTTCGCCGAGTGCATGCATGCGCGTGTGCGGCGCGACTTCTGGGGCTATGCGGCCGACGAGCAGCTCGACAACGACGCGCTCATCAAGGAACAGTACGTCGGTATCCGCCCGGCACCGGGCTATCCGGCCTGCCCGGAGCATTCGGTCAAGGGACCGATGTTCCATTACCTGCAAGCGCACGAAATCGGCATGAGCGTGACGGAATCGCTCGCCATGCTGCCGGCGGCGAGCGTCTCGGGGTTCTATCTGTCGCATCCGGACAGCACGTACTTCAGCGTCGGCAAGATTGGTCCCGATCAGGTCGAAGACTTCATGGAGCGCACCGGCGTGGACGAGGCGACGGCACGTCGTCTGCTCGCGCCGCAACTGTCCTGATTCGGTCACGTCACGGTATACGTGCGCCGGGGCATGCGCTGGACATGCATTGCGGCGCATGACCGGCGGTGCGTCTTCCGTCGGACACGTCCCGGTGCCATAATGCGGCGGCGCAACATTGCCGGATTACGTCGGGACGTCCCATGCAAGCACTGCACAGCCTCCAGAACTTCCATCTCCTGCCGCTGCTCAATACGCTCATTTCGCTGGCCGTCGCCTTCATTCTGGGCACGATCATCGGCGTGGAGCGGCAGGTCCGCCAACGTACGGCCGGCTTGCGTACCAACGTGCTCGTGGCGGTGGGCGCCGCGGCGTTCGTCGACCTGTCGATGCGGCTGATGCCCGGGGATACCCGCGTGATCGCGTATGTGGTGTCGGGGGTGGGTTTCCTCGGCGCGGGCGCGATCATGAAGGACGGCGCCTCGGTGCGCGGTCTCAATACCGCCGCCACGCTATGGGGGTCGGCGGCCGTGGGCGCAGCGGCCGGGGCCAGTCTGATCGTCGAGGCGATCGTCGTGGCGCTGTTCGTGCTCGCCGCCAACACGCTGCTGCGTCCGGTCGTCAACCGCATCAACCGCGCGCCAATCAACGAGGCGACTTCCGAAGCCACGTATGCGCTGTCCGTCATCTGCGCACGCACGACGCAACGTGAAGTGCTCGACAAGGTGGAAGCCTGGCTCGAAGCGTCCAACTATCCGGTGCGCGCGCTCGACATTCATCCCTTCGGCGAAGCGGAAGTCGAGATCGAAGCGCTGCTGCTGCCCACTGCGGTGAAGGCCGGTGAACTCGACGCACTGACCGATCATCTCGAAACGCTGCCCGGCGTCAATCAGGTGTTCTGGTCAAGTCGTTCGGACGACTAACCGATCTTGACGTCGGATGGCGCCTGCTTTCGACCGGCTTCCGACCTGCTTTCGACCTGCACGCGCCTTGACTTCTCACGCCGATGCCGACGGATCGGCAAGGGTCCAGAACTTCGGCAGATGCGAGAAATTTCCCGCGAAAAAGCCGAATTACATTCGATTACAAACCCTTACAGCACCGCGCGGCGCGGCTTCTTAGACTGGAATCTCACTAACGCAAGTGATGCCTGCACGAAAGACGTTTCCTGCAATGTGCAGCGCAAAGCAAAGGAGTCCATCTGATGAAGAAGCTGATCATTTCGGTTGCCGCCCTGACCCTCGCCGGTGCCTCGGCACTGAGTTTTGCACAAGGTTCGGCTGGTGGCGGCGCGGCCGGCCCCGGCGGCGGCACGACGACGGATCCGACCACCCCCATGCCCAGCCAGGCGTCGCCGGACGCACGTCAGTCGGCCCCGACGCCGGGCGCACAAACCATGACCCCGTCGGATCCGCAGCCGAACGCCAAGGCCCAGAAGCCGCGTCACAGCACCAAGAAGACGCCGAACAACGGCAATACGGGCAATGGCGCCACCAACGCGCCAGATAACGCCCCGGGCAAGGCGCAGTAACCTCCAATGGCATCGGGCGCGTCGCGCCCGCACGGGAACCGGCGCCGCCGCTGCTCATGCCGCTGCTCACGCTTCACTGCCGAGCCCGATCCCCTCGCCCGGGGGCGGCCCCGGTTGCTCGATGCCACCCCCTCCGGTTTTGACGGACACAAAAAAAGCAGGCTCGCATTTGCGGCCTGCTTTTTTCGTTTGAACCTGTGTTCGGCGTAGGTGCGGGCGTGGGTGCGGATGTACGTGCGCTTAGCGACTGACTTCCCACATCACCGCGCCACCCTCGGCGTGGGCTTCCTTGAGCATGTTCAGCAGCGGATAAGCACGCTGCGACAAACGCAGGCGATTGTCCTCGTCGCGCTCGTCGGACTTCTTCCCCTCGCTTTCTCTGTCTGCCGCCGCCTTGTCTTCGGCAATCGCCGCTTCGAGCTTGGCGATGGCGTCCCCTGTTTCGTCCGATCCGATCGCACCGCGCTCGCCGAGCGTCTTGCCCACGATCCCGAGCAGCAACTGCGCGAGATTTTCGAGCATGTTGATCGTTGGCGACGCATGCGCCTTGAACGTTACCAGCATGGTTGGCTCCCTATTCGAGTTATCACCACCACCGTCCCTGCCGATGTTACCCAGGGAGGGGTACCGTGACTTCATCATACACCTGTTAAAATCCGGTGCTGACGATTCAATTGCCTGTCCGGACGTGTCCGGACGCACCCGAAACACCCGCCAATGCTACCCGCACAAAAGAATGCTCTCGTCGCGCTGATCGGCGACGTCGTCGCCGGTTTGATGCCCGCGGACGGCACCGCGCCCGCCGCGCCCGTCATCCTGCTCGAACGCCCGAAAGTCGCCGCACACGGCGATCTGGCCTGTAACGTGGCAATGCAGCTCGCCAAGCCGTTGCGCGCCAACCCGCGCGAGCTGGCCCAGAAGATCGCCGACGCGATCCTCGCCGACGCCCGCGCCAAGGGGCTCGTCGACGCCGTGGAAATCGCCGGTCCCGGCTTCATCAACCTGCGTCTGGCCAATGCCGCCAAGCAGTCGGTAGCCCGCGCGATCCTGACCGAAGGCGCCGCTTTCGGCCGGCGCGCCGCCAGCAACGACGCCGCACCGGTACTGGTCGAGTTCGTCTCGGCCAACCCGACCGGCCCGCTGCACGTCGGTCATGGCCGTCAGGCCGCCCTCGGCGACACGATCTCGGCGCTGCTCGGCACGCAGGGGCGCCCGGTCCACCGCGAGTTCTACTACAACGACGCCGGCGTCCAGATCCAGACGCTCGCCACGTCGGTGCAGGCCCGCGCGCGCGGCTTCAAGCCGGGTGACGCCCAGTGGCCCGAGTCGGCCTACAACGGCGACTACATCGGTGACATCGCACAGGACTTCCTCGCCGGCAAGACCGTGCAGGCGTCCGACGGCGCGCCCGTCACGGGCAGCGGCGACATCGAGGACATCGACTCGATCCGCGCCTTCGCGGTGGCGTATCTGCGTCGCGAGCAGGACATCGATCTGCAAACGTTCGGCGTCATCTTCGACCAGTACTACCTCGAATCGTCTCTGTATGCCGACGGCAGCGTCGAGCGTACGGTGCAGGCGCTCATCGACGCCGGCGTGACGTACGAACAGGAAGGCGCGCTGTGGCTGCGCACCACCGATTACGGCGACGACAAGGACCGCGTGATGCGCAAGTCCGACGGCACGTATACCTACTTCGTGCCGGACGTTGCCTATCACACGCGCAAATGGGACCGTGGCTTCCATCAGGTCATCAACGTGCAGGGCTCGGACCACCACGGCACCATCGCCCGCGTGCGCGCCGGCCTGCAAGCGCTCGGCATCGGCATTCCGAAGGGCTACCCCGATTACGTGCTGCACAAGATGGTCACCGTCATGCGCAACGGCGAAGAGGTGAAGATCTCCAAGCGCGCGGGCAGCTACGTGACCGTGCGCGATCTGATCGAATGGTCGGGCGGCATTACGGCGGAAACGCCTGTCACGGACCCCGCCGAGCGTGAAGACGCCCTGCGTCGTGGCCGCGACGCCGTGCGTTTCTTCCTAATTTCGCGCAAGGCCGATACCGAATTCGTGTTCGACGTGGACCTCGCGCTCAAGCAGAACGACGAGAACCCGGTGTACTACGTGCAGTACGCTCACGCGCGTATCTGTTCGATCCTCACGCAGTGGGGCGGCGACGAAGCCGCACTGGCGAACGCCGATCTCGCCCCGCTCGACAGCGAACGCGCCCTCGCGCTGCTGCAACTGCTCGCCGAGTACCCGGACATGCTCACGCGTGCCGCCGAGGAACTTGCGCCGCACGCCGTGGCCTTCTATCTGCGGGATCTGGCAGGCGCGTTCCACTCCTTCTACAACTCGGATCGCGTGCTGGTCGACGACGAGACCGTGAAGCATGCGCGTCTGGCATTGCTTGCGGCCACGCGTCAGGTGCTGCGCAACGGGCTTGCCGTGCTGGGCGTGTCGGCCCCGGCCAAGATGTAAGTTATCCACCACTCCGAACGGCAAGCCGCATCGGAACTCTGTAAGGACGGAATCGACTCGATGGCAAACACACGTCGACCACCCCGCCAGCGGGGCGGTACTTTTCTGGGCATCGTGCTCGGCCTGATCGTTGGGCTGGCCGTTGCCGTCGTCGTTGCGCTCTACATCACGAAGACACCGACCCCGTTCGTCGAAAAGACGCCGCCGCGCCCTGCCGAAAATTCGCCGGCGGCGCAAGCGCCCGATCCGAACAAGTCGCTCCAGCCGCGTACGCCGCTGCCGGGGGCGGCGGCGCCTGCCACACCGGACACCGCGTCGGCCGTCGAGTCGTCGCCGCTCGTGCCCGGAACGCCGGTCACGCCGCCGGTGGCTTCCGCCCCCACGGCACCGGCACAACCCGCGCAGAAGCCGTCGCCGGCCGACATTCTGAACGGCAAGTCGACGGTGCCGGTCGCCCCGCCGACCACGCCGCCGGCCAGCGCCACGGATAACGCCAGCACGGGTTACTACCTGCAAGTGGGCGCGTTCAAGTCGCAAAGCGACGCAGAACAACTGCGTGCCAAGCTGGCCCTCTCGGGCTTCGAGGCGAAGATCACGCAGCGCGATGCCAACGGCCTGACGCTCTTCCGCGTGCGTCTGGGCCCGTACGGCAAGCTCGACGAGATGAATCACGTGCGTCAGCGCTTGCAGGATGGCGGTTACGACACGGCGGTCATCCGTTTCACGAAGCAATGAACGAGAAAGGCGCTGCACCGAAAGGGGCAGCGCCTTTTGTTCCAGCGGCATCCCGTTCGGCAAGGATCGGCAAAAGCCCGCATCATTAGCCCGTGCGTAGTCTGCGAAGGCGGCGAAAGCAGCGAAAGCAGCGAAAACGGGCTGAAGGCGGTGACAGGGCCTGCGGGCGTTGAACCCGGCAGCGCCTCGCCGGTCATACGCACTGGCTCATTTGCCTGAATCCGGGATATGGTTTCGCTCACACGCTGCCACTCGCTCCTTGCGGACCGGCGTGTTTGCCTCACTCCTATACAACGATCATGAAAAAACTTCTTGGTGCCTTACTGATTTCTTTCGGTTTCCTCTCTGGCGCCGCTTCGGCCTCGCCTGAAGCACCGGTCGCGGGAACCGACTATCTGACGATTTCGCAGCAGCCGTTGACCGCCGGTGCGGGCAAGATCGAAGTGACCGAATTCTTCTGGTACGGCTGCCCGCATTGCAATGCGCTCGAGCCGACGCTGGAGAAGTGGGTCAAGGCCCAGGGCAAGGATGTCGTGTTCAAGCGCGTGCCGGTCGCCTTCCAGAGCCGGTTCGAGCCGCATACGCGCATGTTCCTGGCGCTCGCGGCGCTGGGCAAGGAAGCCGAACTCACGCCGAAGGTTTTCAATGAAATCCACGTCAAGCACAACTACCTGCTGACGGCCGATCAGCAAGCCGATTTCCTGGCGACGCTGGGCGTCGACAAGCAAAAGTACCTCGACGCGTACAAGAGCTTCGGCGTCGACAACGGTGTGAAGGTCGCAAACAAGACGTGGCAGGACTACAAGATCGACGGCGTACCGACGATCGCGATCAACGGCAAGTACCTCGTCTCGCCGGCCACGTCGGGCGACGCGCTGCAAAAGCAGGGCAAGCCGGCCACGACCGAGCAGCAGACATTCGATGCGGCGCTCAAGACGGCCGACTCGATCATCAACCAGATCCGCGCGAAGAAGATGTAAGCTTCGCCGCTCACAAAGCCCGGCCCCGGCCGGGCTTTTGCGTTACATGGCTACACACACGACATCACCGAAGGTCTTCATCACCGGCGCATCCAGCGGGTTGGGACAGGCACTTGCTCGCCACTACGCGGCGCAGGGCGCCATTCTCGGCCTCGTTGGTCGTCGCGGCGACAAGCTCACCGATCTGGCAGCCACGCTCCCCCACCCGCATGCGGTGCATTGTTATGCGCTCGACGTGCGCGACACGCTGGCGCTTCGCGCCGCCGCCGGCGACTTCATGTCGCGCCATGGCGTGCCCGACATCGTGATCGCCAACGCCGGCATCAGTCACGGCGTGAATACGGAAGACGCTGCGGATCTGCCGCATTTCGCGTCCGTCATGGATACGAACTGGATGGCGATGGTCGCCACCTTCAGCCCGTTCGTCGGCCCCATGCGCGAGCGCAAGCGCGGCACGCTCGTGGGGATCGGCAGCGTGGCAGGTGTGCGCGGCTTGCCGGGACATGGCGCGTACAGCGCGTCCAAGGCGGCGGCCATGACTTATCTGGAGAGCCTGCGCGTCGAACTGCGTGCGGACAAGGTACGCGTTGTGACGATTGCTCCCGGTTACATCCGCACCCCGATGACCGACGGCAATCCGTTTCCCATGCCGTTCCTCATGGACGCGGACAAGTTTGCCCGCAAAGCGGCGGCGGCGATCGCGCGGGGCAAACGTTTTGCCGTGCTGCCGTGGCAGATGGGCGTCGTGGCGTGCCTCATGCGACGCCTTCCCCGGTGGCTGTACGACGCGCTCTTCGCCCGCGCACCGCGCAAACCGACGATGGCGCAGAAGCAAGCCCAAGAGCAAGCCCATAACGCCCATAATGCCGCCTCGACGGCGAAAGACGACACCACCAGGCCGGGCGACGACAACCTATCCCGCTGATCGGCGCAATCCGTCCACCGCACGAAGATGATCGTCGAGGATCGACTGAAGCATCCGGATGAAGGCGCGTCCGGCGTGCGATAGCGGCTCCGCCTGCGAGTAGACGGCGTGCACGCGCAGCTTTCTCGCCGGGCGGATTTCGTGAACGTCGATCCGCTGAAAGGTCGATGCATCGATGCAAAACGGATCGACGATCGCCACCCCGACGCGCTCCTTGACCAGCACCCGCGCGCTGATCGCCGAGCGCACCTCCACGATGGGCGACGGCCGGCGATGCCTGCCGAAGATGTCCCCGACGATCGCCCCCAGCGGCGTGTCGTGCCCGTAGTCGATCCACGGATGCGACGTCAGGTCGTCCACCTTCACGATGCCCCCCGGCGCGAGCCAGCCCGGCGGACTGATGCACATCATCGGCCCATCCACCAACGCCTCCATCTTCAGGTTGTTCGAGTTCACCGCGAACATCGATATCCCCAGGTAGTCCTTGCCCAGCAGCACGCGAGGAATCAGATTGTTGTGCGTGAGCGGCTCGAAGTGAATCGGCAAGTCCGGATATCGCTGGTTGAACAGCGCAATCGCTCGCGGCACCAGTTCCGCGCCGAGGCTCGGGCTGCATACGATGTTCAGCTTCCCGCTCTTGCCCTCGATGATCGCGCGCACCAGATCGTCGACACGCAACACGCCGGCATACGCCGTCTCCACTTCGCTATAGATGCGTCGGGCTTCGGGCGTCGGGAATAGTCGCCCCTTGGAGCGCTCGAACAGCGCGAAGCCGAGGCGACTCTCCGCCGCCGCCAGAATGCGACTGGCCGAAGGTTGTGTAATGAAGAGCATCTTCGCCGCCTCGGTGATCGAGCCGGTCATCATGACGGCGCGAAAGGTCTCGATCTGCCGCAGGCTCATGGCGAGCGGGCGCTGTATGGGGGCGGCGGATACCACGTGTGCACCTGTCTGAAGGGGTCTCGATGGTGCAAAAGCTTACCTCAGGCACCCTCGTGGTGCGAACCCATGCATTGAGGCTATAAGGTCCGAAAATCGTTCTATTGGACCCCTCGTCGATGCGGTTGTTATCGTGAATCCGTCACATTTGCCGTGTAACGGGTTCCCCGCATGCCACCTACCCTGCTTGTCCTCAACCCCAACTCCCTTGTCAGCGTGACGCAAAGCATTGCGTCGACAGCGAGTGCCCAGTTCCGCGACAGCCCCGTGCGCCTCACGTACGAAACGCTGACGGAGGCCCCCGCGGGCATCGCCACGCAGCGCGACGCCGAGCGCGCCGCCGTTCTGGTCGTCAACGCCATCGAGCGCAACTTGCAGGGCACCGACGCCGCAGACGCTTTCGTCCTCGCATGTTACAGCGACCCGGGCCTCGCCGCCGCGCGCGAAATCACGCGTAGGCCGGTCATCGGCATCGGTCAGGCAGCGTTGGGAGCCGCCTCGGCCCTGGGTGAGCGCATCGGTGTGGTGGCCATCACGTCCGGCAGCATCGCCCGGCATTGGCGCGCCTATCGCGCCCATGGATTCGCACAGAAGATCGTCGGCGAGCGCGCCATCGATCTGAGCGTGGCGGAATCGGGCGACGACACCCTCGCCGTTCCGCGCATTATCGAGACCGCGCGTGCGCTCATCGAAGAGGATGGCGCCGATGTCGTGGTGCTCGGCTGCGCAGGCATGGCCGCACTGCGCGCCCGCATCGAACATGCGATCGGCGTGCCCGTCGTCGAGCCCTGCATGACGGCGATCGCACTGGCATCGAATGTCCTCACCGGAGCCGCCCGATGAGCGCCAGCGTCCACACCTGTTCACCGATACTCGGCGTGCTCGGCGGCATGGGACCGCTCGCCACGGCCGACTTCATGCGCAAGCTCGTGCAGAGCACGCCGGCCACCAGGGATCAGGATCACATGCCGGTGTTCGTCCACAGCGTGCCCCAGATTCCCGACCGCAGCGAGTCGTTTCTCGCCGGGTCCGACGCCCCCTGGCCTTTCCTGCTCTCGGGGCTGCGCATTCTCGAGACGGCCGGCGCCGGCGCCATTGCGATTCCCTGCAATACCGCGCATCTCTGGCATGCGCGTCTGGCCGCAGCAACGGATCTCGAAGTGTTGCATATCGGCACGGCAACGTCCGATGCGATCGCCGCACATCCCGCGGGACTCACGCGCGTCGGTCTGATGGCCACGTCGGCCACGATCGAAGGGCGCATTTATCACGATGCGCTGCGCGCAGCAGGCATCGACGTCATGACGCCCTCGGCCCGGCAACAGACCGATCACGTCATGGCAGGCATTGCCGCCGTCAAGGCGGGCGAGCTCGGCACCGCGACTTCGCTGCTGCAATCGGCCGCAACCCGCCTGATCGACGACGGTGCGCAAGCCGTGATTCTCGGATGCACGGAACTGCCGCTGGTCCTTGGCGGTAAATCGGTCGGCGCATCGCCTGGCGAGTCCAACGCATCGCACGACGTCCCCTTCTTCGACACCACGCAGTTGCTGGTGAAGGCTTGCCTTGCATGGTGGAGCCGGTCAAAGGCAGCTCAACTCCGGAGCGAGAGCTTTTCACAATGAACGACTTCGATCTGATCATTCGCGGCGGCACTGTCGTCAATGCCACGCACACCTGCGAGGCCGACGTCGCGATTCGCGGCGACAAGATCGCCGCCATCGGCCCGCATCTGCCGGGCAGCGCAGCACGCGTCATCGACGCGACCGGTCGTCTCGTCATGCCCGGCGGCATCGACACGCACTGTCATGTCGAACAACTGTCGGGCATGGGCAAGATGGGTGCCGACGACTGGTACTCGGCCAGTGTGTCGGCCGCCTTCGGCGGCACGACGATGATCGTGCCCTTCGCGGCGCAGCATCGCGGCAACTCGCTGCGCAAGGTCGCCGACGACTACGCCGACCTCGCGCGGCGCAAGTCCGTCATCGACTACAGCTATCACCTGATTCTCTCGGAAACCGACCCGCAGACGCTGCACACGGATCTGCCCGAACTCATTCGCAGCGGCATCACGTCGTTCAAGGTCTACATGACGTATGACCAACTGAAGATCGACGACTACCAGTTGCTCGACGTGCTCGCCGTCGCCGCACGCGAGCGCGCGCTGGTCATGGTCCATGCAGAGAACAACGACGTCATTCGCTGGGTCTCGCAACGCCTGCTCGAACGCGGCTACACCGCGCCGAAGTTCCACGGCGTAAGCCACGTTGCGCTCGCCGAGGCCGAAGCCACTCACCGCGTCATTCAGCTCTCGCGCCTTTTCGACGTGCCGGTCATGATCGTGCACGTCTCGGCCGTCGAAGCGCTCTCGACCATTCAGGCGGCACGCCAGATCGGCGCACAGGTCTATGGCGAAACGTGTCCGCACTACCTCGTGCTGACGGAAGACGACATGGACCTGCCGGGCACCGAAGGGGCCAAATACTGTTGCAGCCCGCCACTGCGCGACGCACAGGCGCAGGCCAGTCTGTGGGAAGGGCTCGCCAACGGCACGCTGCAAACCCTGTCCTCCGATCACGCACCGTATCGCTACGACGAGAGCGGCAAGATTCCTTACGGCGACAAGACCACCTTCAAGCAGATGGCCAACGGCATGCCCGGCCTCGAAGCGCGGCTACCCCTGCTGTTCTCCGAAGGCGTTGGCGGCGGGCGTCTGACCCTGCAGCAGTTCGTGGCGCTGAGCGCGACCAATCACGCAAAGATGTACGGCATCTTTCCGCGCAAGGGCCATATCGCCCAGGGCGCCGATGCCGACATCGCCATCTGGAATCCCGAGCGCGAAGTCACGCTCACCGTCGCCGCGCTGCACGATCAGGTCGGCTACACGCCGTACGAAGGGCGCACGGTCAAGGGGTGGCCGGAGACCGTCATCAGCGCAGGGCGGGTAATCGTGAGCGACGGTCGTCTCGACGCCGCCCCCGGCAGCGGCCGGTTCATTGCGCGCGGCGTGCCCGAACCGCACACCGTCGAGCGCGAGATCTCGCCACGCGCGACATTCTTCCGCACGTTGGCCCTGACCCAGGAGAAGCAGAAGAACTATTGATGTTCCGGATGACGGATTGCGTTTTGTAATTTCAAGAGAGTGAATATGAGCAAGAGCAGAAAACTTGGACTGGCCGTCGCGCAAATGGGCGCAGTGAACCTGGCGGACGATCGTCGCAGCGTCGTCGCACGTCTGGTCGAGATGCTGCGTGAGGCGGCCGGACGCGGCGCAAAACTCGTGGTGTTCCCGGAAATGGCCCTCACGACCTTCTTCCCGCGCTACTGGATGCCCGAGGAGGAGGCCGTCGCACGCTACTTCGAGAAGTCGATGCCCAACGCCGACGTGCAACCGCTGTTCGACACCGCGAAGCAACTCGGCGTCGGTTTCTATCTCGGGTATGCCGAGCTCACCCCGGACGGTCGGCGCTTCAATACGTGCGTGCTGGTGGGTACCGACGGCAACATCCTCGGCAAGTACCGCAAGATTCATTTGCCGGGCCACGCGGATCACAAGACCGAGGCGCCCTTCCAGCATCTGGAGAAGAAGTTCTTCGAAGTCGGCAACTCCGGCATTCCGGTGATCGAGTCGTTCGGCACGCGCGTAGGCATGTGCCTGTGCAATGACCGTCGCTGGCCCGAGACGTGGCGCGTGATGTCGCTGCAAAGCGCCGAGATCGGGCTGGTCGGCTACAACACACCGTCGATCAACATTCACTGGAACGAGCCGGTGCATCTGCGCATGCACACGCATCTCGTGTCGCTACAGGCCGCCGCGTACCAGAACGCCATGTTCATTGCGGCAGCCGCCAAATGCGGCAGCGAGGACGGTCATCACATGATCGGCGGATCGGTCATCGTGGCGCCCACGGCCGAGATCGTGGCGCAGGCCGTCACCGAAGACGACGAAGTCATCGTCGCGTCGGTCGATCTGGCGGTCACCGAAGGCTTCCGCAATCACGTCTTCAACTTCGCAAAGCACCGCCGTCCGGAACATTACCGCCTGATCGTGGAGCGCACGGGCGCCGGCGCCCCGCTGCCGCAGGAAGACATCTGAGACACCCGTCCATATCGCGTGCCGAGCGCACGGAGGAAACATCATGAGTGGCTATGAAACGAACAGCCTGAGTCCGGCGCAAGGGGCTCAAGACCGACCGGGTGCGTCCGCATTACAGGGAACGGGCACAGGCGCGGGCGCGAGCGCAGGGCAGCCGGGCAATAGTCCGATGCGCGCGCTGATCGCAGCCGTATCCGGCTATGCCATGGACGGCTTCGACCTTCTCATTCTGGGTTTCATGATGAGCGTGGTCAGCGTCGATCTAGGGCTCAGTGCTACGCAGGGCGGCTCGCTGGTGACGGTAACGCTCATCGGCGGCATCTTCGGTGGCATCGGCTTCGGGATTCTGAGCGACTACTACGGCCGCGTTCGCGTACTGACATACACGATCCTCGTGTTCGCGCTCTTCACCGGTCTGTGCGCTTTTGCCACGGGCTATTGGGACTTGCTGGTCTATCGCTTCCTCGCGGGTCTCGGACTCGGGGGGGAGTTCGGTATCGGCATGGCGCTGGCCATCGAGGCGTGGCCGGCCGAGAAGCGCGGGCGCGTATCGTCTTATGTCGGCATGGGCTGGCAACTCGGCGTGCTGCTCGCCGCGGTGCTCACACCGCTGCTGTTGCCGCATATCGGCTGGCGCGGCATGTTCGTCGTGGGCGTGCTGCCCGCGCTCGGCTCGTTCGTGATCCGCAAGGTCATTGGCGAGTCGGAGATCTTCCTGAAGTCGGCACGCAAGAAGCGCGAATTTCCCATCAAGACCTTGTTCCGCGACGCCCAGACGACCAAGCGAAGCATCGGCGTCATCATTCTGTGTTCGGTGCAGAACTTCGGCTACTACGGGCTGATCGTGTGGATGCCGGCGTATCTGTCGAAGATGTTCGGTTACAGCCTCGCGAAATCGGCGGTGTGGACCGGCGCGTCGATCATCGGCATGCTCGTGGGCATCTGGATCTTCGGCCAACTTGCCGATCGTATCGGGCGTCGCCCGACCTTCATCGGTTATCAGATCGGGGCGCTGGTGATGGTGTTCGTGTACTCGCAACTGAGTACGCCGGAAGCGCTGCTCATCGGCGGGGTCGTCATGGGTGTCTTCGTCAACGGCATGATGGGCGGCTACGGTGCACTGCTCGCGGAGCTCTATCCGACGCACGCCCGTGGCACGGCGCAGAACGTGCTGTGGAGCATTGGCCGGGGCTTTGGCGGTCTGAGTCCTCTGGCGATCGGCGTGATTGCGGCGCACTACTCGTTCGAGATCGCAATTGCAGCGCTCGCGGGAATTTACGTCATCGACATTCTCGCCACGGTATTCCTCATCCCTGAACTGAAGGGCGTGGAACTGGAGTAATCCGGACAGGGCGGGGCGAAGCCGCGCGCCCGCCTTGTCGGTTCTGCCACTGGAGATCGTGTGGAAATCGATTTTGGAGACCTCACGCCTTACGAGCGTTACAAGCTGATGAGCAGCCTGATCGTGCCCCGGCCCATTGCCTTGATCACCACGCTGAGCGCCGACGGCACGGTCAACGCCGCGCCCTTCTCGATGTTCAACATGCTCGGGGAGGACCCGCCTATCGTGATGGTGAGCATCAACCGGCACGACGACGGCGCGCTCAAGGACACCGCCGTCAATATCGCGCGCGCGGGCGAGTTCGTGGTGCATCTGTGCGACGAACGGATTGCCGACAAGATGCACCGATGCGGCGCGCGACTGCCGTCGGACATCAGTGAGCTCGACGCCGCAGGCTTTACCCCGGTGCAGAGTGTCGACATTGCGCCACCTCGCATCGCCGAAGCCCCCGTCGCGTTCGAATGCACGGTCTGGGAGACGCTGAGTTCCGAGAGTCGTCGGATCTTCATCGGTCGCGTACTGCGTCTGCATGCGCGCGACGGCCTGATCGATCGTGACACGTGCCGCATCCGTCTGGACGATTACGCCCCCGTCGGGCGGCTCGGAGGCGGCGTCTATACGACGACGCGAGATCGCTTCACCCTATGACTGCGTTCGTCGGCACATCGGCGACGTCCGATGCGCCCCGACACACGCACGACGCCCGCACGACACCGTCACAACACCGTCACGGCACTGTCACCGCACAGTCGGGCCCACGCATTCGGCGGGCGCGACTCGGACATTCCCCAAATCGCAGGACGAAGCGCAGGCGTGAGGCATTGGGCGGGGTACAGTGCCCCGCCTTCCCAACCCTGCGGTGTCCCCATGAACGCGATCTTCCGGCAAGCGGCACCCCGCGCTTGTTCCTCATCCGGCGTTGTCCTGCGTCGTAACTCAGGCCTGTCGCTGATGCGGACCGCCGTCGCGCCGTCCTTCGCACTGTCCGTCGCACTGCTGGCAGGATGCGCCGCGATGGACCCCGGCAACTGGCAGGTCGTCGGACCGCCATCGTCCTATGTGCGCCCCGCACCAACGGTCGTTGTCCCTGCGCCGGTCATCGTGCAGCCGGGTCCCGCCACGCTGGCCCCAGCGCCAGTCGTCATCACGCCGGCACCGGCCATCGTGACACCGGCCCCGGTGATCGTCGGTCCCCGTCCGCCTCCGCCCGTCATCGTCGCGCCCGTGCAGCCTCGCACCTCACGCGACGCCGCCCACTTTCTGCGCGAGCGCTGCTATCTGGAAAAGGGCGGCTGCTACACGTCCGAATCTCGTCAGGGGTACGAATTCAATCCGTACACCGGCACCTGGGACTGGGTGAATCAGACGGATTACCACTGGAAGGGACGTCGCGGACATCGTTGATTTTTGACCCGTTGTGGTGCATTCCAAACCTGCGTTAGAGTGTTCGGGTAACTTGAACAGAGGTAAACACGACGTTAATCCGGACTCGCCGCCATAGAGCGGACGCGTGTCGACGACCATTCTGTCGGCTTCCGATCCGCCTGCGGCACTCCCAACCAAGCAGGAGAGGCACATGCAGACAACCCCCACCGGTACGCCGGTCATCGATCCGGCGCTGCGTCGCAAAGCGGTGATCGGCTCCACGCTGGGCAATGCGTTCGAATGGTTCGACTTCACGGTCTACGGGCTTTTCGCCGTCGTGATCGCGAAACTCTTCTTCCCTGCCGATAACGACACGACCTCGCTGCTCGCGAGCGTGGCGTCGCTCGGCGTCGCGTTCTTCTTCCGCCCGATCGGTGGCCTGGCCTTCGGTCTGTACGCCGACCATGCCGGGCGCAAGTCGGCGCTGTCCGTGATGGTGCTGTTGATGGCGCTCGGCACTGGCCTCATCGGTATCGCACCGACCTATGCGCAGATCGGTTTCGCCGCGCCGTTGCTGATCCTGCTCGCCCGCGTGATTCAGGGCTTCTCGGCAGGCGGCGAGTTCGGCGGCTCGACGGCCATGCTCATCGAGTTCTCTCCGCCGAATCTGCGCGGCTTCTATGGCAGCTTCCAGATGTGTTCGCAGGCGCTGGCCGTCGCGCTCGCGGGGCTGTGCGCGTATGCCCTGAACACCGGGCTCACGAAAGAAGCGCTCGAATCGTGGGGCTGGCGTCTGCCGTTCCTGTTCGGGATTCTGATCGGCCCGGTGGGTTTCTACATTCGTCGCCGCATGACGGAGTCGCCGGAATTTCTGGCCTACGCCGCAGCGCGCGAACCGGCCCGTCGTACGCCGCTTGCCGACGTGTTCTCGAAGCACTATCGCGCACTGATCGCGGGCTTCGGTCTGACGGTGGCGGCCACGACGTCGTTCTACGTCACGCTCATCTACACGCCGATTTACGCCGTCAAGCAACTGGGTCTGACGCAAGGCGTCGCAAGCCTCTCGACATTCATCGCCGCCATGCTGATCGCATGCCTCTGCCCGCTCACCGGCTGGATTTCGGATCGGGTGGGGCGCAAGCCGCTGATTCTGCTGTTCGTGCTGCTCTACGGGCTGACGTCGTTCTGGATGTTTACGCGTCTGCACGGCGCGCCGTCGATGGGCAATCTGCTGCTCGCGCAAATTCTCCCGGCGATCTGCATGGGCTTCGTGTGGGGGGCGTTCCCGACGGCCGTCACGGAAGTGTTCCCGGTGGGCGTGCGCTCGACGGGCGTCTCGATTCTGTACAACATTTCGGTGATGCTCTTCGGCGGCCTCGCACCGTTCTGGATCACGTATCTGATCAAGATCACGGCGAACCCGCTGGCGCCCGCCTATTACATTCTGCTCACGGTAACGATCAGCCTCGTCACCTACGGTCTGCTGGGCCGCGACGGCCGGCATATTCAGGCGTCGCCGCAACACGCCTGATACCGCTCCGGCGTCAGGTGTCAGCACGAACCGCGCTCAAGTCGCGCCGGCGTTTAGTGTAGGCAGGAACGGCGCGCGCGGCGCGCCATAAAAAAGCGCCCCGCAGACTTCGGTCTGCGGGGCGCTTCGTTTGCAGCGTAATGAAAGTAAAGCGTGAAGGGCAATCAGACCGGCGAGAAGCGCCAGACGCCCTTGGCATCGCGCTCGCGCTTGAGTTCGCCCGAGCGCCAGAGCATATGCAGGTGCGCAAGCGCTTCGCCCATGGCGAAGGTCGTTTGATGCGCGTCGAGCTTGCGATGGAACATGATGGGCACGATGTCGCCCGCGCTTTGCGGCGACTTCGCGCATGCCTCACGCACTTCTTGCAGGCGTGCGGCGTGGTGATCGCGCAGCTGTTGAATGCGCGTGTGCAATCCGGTGAACGGCCGACCGTGCGACGGCAGGACGAGGCAGTCGACCGGGAGGTCGAGATACACGCCGAGCGAGTCGAGGAACAGTTGCAGCGAGTTGGCCTCGGGCTCGATGTCGAACACGCTGACGTTGGTGGAAATGCGCGGCAGCACCATATCGCCGGAGATGAGCACGTTATGCTGCTCGGAGTAGAGCGCCATGTGCTCGGGCGAATGACCGTAGCCGGCGATCAGACGCCAGTCGCTGCCGCCAATGCGCAGCGAGTCGCCATCTCGCAGTCGGAAGTAGCGCGACGGCACTTCGGGCACGAGATCGCTGAAGTACGACTTGCGATTGCGGATCTGCTCGATCATGGCCTCGTCGGCGAGCCCATGCGCGAGGAAGTGCGCGACGGCGAATTCTCCCCCGGCGTTGGCGGCATTGTTGTTATCGCCTTCGGACATGAGACGTCCCCAGGCGTAGTCGCCCAACGACATGGCAAGGCGCGCTTGCCAACGTTGCTTGTCGCCGCCTTTGCAGATCCAGTGCGCAAGGCCGAGGTGATCGGGGTGGCAGTGGGTCACGACCACGCGCAGCACCGGCTCGCCGCCGAGCGCGCTGTCGAACACTTGTTCCCAATACGCCTTGATCTGGGGATGCGTGATGCCGCAGTCGACAACGGTCCATCCCTTGACCCCGTCGATTTCATCGCGCAGCAGCCACAGATTGATGTGATCGAGCACGAAAGGCAACGGCATGCGTATCCAGAAGACGCCGGGGACGACTTCATGCACGGTGCCGCCGTCGGGAAGGAAATCGCCAAGGGGATAGTTCAGTTGTTGTTCGAGGGCATTCACGGGGACCACACTCCAGAGGGACTTGTTCTCTTGTTGTCGGTTGACGCCATCACCGATTGCATACGATGCAAGTTGACGCTAACGTAAACGGCAATTCTAGCTGCAATGGTAAGCATTCGCTTAACCTCATGCTTCACATCGCATAACCCGACCCGATGCTCACATACACGATTACCGACCTCGCCCGCGAGTTCGACATCACCCCCCGCGCGATCCGCTTCTACGAGGATCAGGGGCTGCTCACGCCCGCCCGCGAAGGCCCCGGCGGGCGCCATCGTGTCTACACGGGCCAGGATCGCACACGCCTGAAACTCACCCTGCGCGGCAAACGCCTCGGACTGACCCTCTCCGAAATCAAGACGATTCTCGACCTCTACGAATCGCCGAAAGACACGGTGCCGCAACTGAAAGTCTTCCTCGAAACGCTCGCCCAGCACCGCCAGGTGCTCGAACAGCAACTCGAAGACCTCCACGCCACGCTCGACGAAGTCTCCCAGCATGAGGCCCAGTGCCTCTCGCTGCTCGAAGCCGCCGGTGAAGCCGTGCCGCCCATCGCCCGACGTGTTAAGGCTGCGGCGGCCTCTCACTGATAACACCACATCCCGCTTCACTCCCCCTCGCCCCCGCTCACCCCCAGGGCCGCGGGAACCAGCACTACCCTGACTCCGTTCCACCTGAAAGTCTCTCCGTCAGGGCAGCGCCGGTCCCCGCCCATCCGACGCCCATACCCCCTCGCCTACTTGCCTCCCCCTAGCCCTTCCCACTCCCGCTTTCCTCCCGCTTTCCTCCCGCTTTCCCCCCCTTCCCCTCGCCCATCGTCCCCCGCCAGACCGACGCTCCCGCCCTCTGGAAAGTCCTTACTTTACGTTTACGTAAACGTTAAGTAACATCGGGGCACTCGGCTTCCCACTGCCCTTTGCTCGCGACCATGGTCAACGCTCCTGCCACTCACGCCGCTCCGCTCGACGACGCCGTCGCTGCGAAAATCCGCGCCAGTTTTGACAAACAAGGCGTGATGACCCACTGGGGCGCGCAACTCACGCAGCTGGCCGACGGTTTTTGCGAGATTTCGCTGCCGTTCTCCGACAAGGTCAATCAGCAGCTTGGCTACTTTCACGGTGGCGTGATCGGCGCCATTGCCGATTCGGCAGGGGGCTACGCCGGTTACACGCGCATCTCGCCCGAGCAGGAACTGGTCACCGCAGAGTACAAACTGAATATTCTGGCCCCCGGCAAGGGCGATACACTGGTCGGACGCGGTCAGGTCGTGAAAGCCGGTCGCACCCTCATCGTCGCCACGGCCGAGCTGTTCGCCGTCGATCACGGCCAATGGACGCTCTGCGCCCTCATGCAGCAAACGCTCTTCGTGCTGCCACTCAATTCCGCTACGGCGGCAGGTACGGCGCGCTGATCGGTTCGCATCACCGGACGCATTGCAGCAACATCGCTTTCGAAGCCCACTACATCATCGAACATGCGCGCGGGCCGAACGCCACGCGCCACCCTCTGGAGACTGTGTCATGACGACGTTGCCCGGCCTCAATTTCATGCTCGGCGAAGACCTGGACATGCTGCGCGAATCGGTCGCGAACTTCGCATCGAAGGAAATCGCGCCACGCGCTGCGGAAGTGGACCGCACCGATCAGTTCCCGATGGACCTCTGGCGCAAGATGGGCGACCTCGGCGTACTCGGCATGACGGTCTCGGAAGAGTACGGCGGCGCGAACATGGGCTATCTCGCTCACATGATCGCGATGGAAGAAATCTCGCGCGCCTCCGCTTCGGTCGGCCTGTCGTACGGCGCGCATTCGAACCTGTGCGTGAATCAGATCCATCGCAACGGCACGGCCGCACAGAAGGCGAAGTATCTGCCCAAGCTGGTGTCGGGTGAACACGTGGGTGCGTTGGCAATGAGCGAGCCGAACGCCGGTTCCGACGTGGTGAGCATGAAGCTGCGCGCCGAGAAGCGCGGCGACCGTTACGTGCTCAATGGCACGAAGATGTGGATCACGAACGGCCCGGACTGCGACACGCTGGTCGTCTACGGCAAGACGGATATCGACGCCGGCGCGCGCGGCATGACGGCATTCCTCGTCGAGAAGGGCATGAAGGGCTTCTCGGTCGCACAAAAGCTCGACAAGCTCGGCATGCGCGGCTCGCACACGGGCGAACTGGTGTTCGAGAATGTGGAAGTGCCGGAAGAGAACGTACTCGGGCAGGTCGGCGGCGGCGTGAAGGTGCTGATGAGCGGCCTGGACTATGAGCGCGCCGTGCTCGCCGGTGGCCCGCTGGGCATCATGCAGGCAGCCATGGACGTGGTGGTGCCATACATCCACGACCGCAAGCAGTTCGGCCAGTCGATCGGGGAATTCCAGCTGATTCAGGGCAAGGTCGCCGACATGTACACGATCCTGCAGGCAAGCCGCGCGTATCTGTACGCCGTGGGCCGTCAGCTCGATTCGCTCGGCAGCGATCACGTGCGTCAGGTACGCAAGGACTGCGCCGGCGTCATTCTCTACACGGCGGAAAAGGCGACGTGGATGGCCGGCGAGGCGATTCAGATTCTCGGCGGCAACGGCTATATCAACGAATACCCGGTCGGACGCCTGTGGCGCGACGCCAAGCTGTACGAAATCGGCGCGGGGACGTCGGAAATTCGCCGCATGCTGATCGGTCGCGAGCTGTTCGCCGAGACAATGTAAGCGCAGCGACGCAAATCCTCTCTGTCATCGCCGTCGCCCGGTATGAACCGCTTCCCGAAACTCCTGTCGTCGCAGGTCGCTTTCGATGTCGCCCGCCTGATGCTGGACGGCTTCGACAAGCATTACCGCATCTTCCGCGAGGTATGTGTCGCGGCGCGGGCCTGTTTCGAGGCGGGCGATTTCTTGGGCATTCAGAAACTCCAGCGTGACCGCATCGCCTATTACGACGAGCGGGTTCGCGAATGCATCGTCACGCTGGAAGACGAGTTCGACGCGCAATCGCTCGACGACGATGTCTGGCAGCAAGTGAAGCTGCACTACATCGGCCTGCTCACCGAGCATCGTCAGCCGGAACTCGCCGAGACATTCTTCAACTCGGTATGCTGCAAGATCCTGCACCGCTCGTACTTCAACAATCGCTTTATCTTCGTGCGTCCGGCGCTCGCCACGGAGTACATCGAGAACGACGCACCCGCGGCCAGGCCAACGTACCGCGTCTACTATCCGGCGCAGGACGGCATGGCGGCGACGCTCACGCGCATCGTCACGAATTTCCAGTTGCAGCGCCCGTTCGCCGATCTGTCGCGCGATGTGAGCTACGTGATGCGCGCCATCGAAGAGGCTTTCGGCACGTTCGAAGCCGCGGCGAACTTTCAGATCCACGTGCTCGCGTCGCTGTTCTTTCGCAACAAGGCGGCGTACATCGTGGGACGTATCGTGAACGGCGACGCAACGACACCGTTCGCCATCCCGATCGTGCATGACGACAACGGTCATCTCGCACTCGACGCCGTGCTGCTGCGCGGCGAGCAACTGCGGGTGATGTTCAGTTTCGCGCACGCGTATTTCATGGTCGATATGGAAGTCCCGTCGGCCTACGTGCACTTTCTGCGCACCATAATGCCGGGCAAACCCAAGGCGGAGATCTACACGTCGGTCGGCTTGCAGAAGCATGGCAAAAATCTGTTCTACCGCGATTTTCTGCATCACCTGAAGCATTCGAGCGACAAGTTCGTCAGCGCGCCCGGCATTCCCGGGCTGGTGATGCTGGTGTTCACGCTGCCCTCGTATCCGTATGTCTTCAAGCTCATTCGCGAGCGCTTCGCACCGCCCAAGGAGACGACACGAGAGCAGGTGAAAGCGAAGTACCTGATGGTCAAGCAGCATGATCGCGTGGGGCGCATGGCCGACACGCTGGAGTTCTCCAGCGTGGCTTTCCCGCTCTCGCGTTTCGACGACGCCCTGCTCGCCCAGCTGCAAAGCGAAGTGCCCTCGCTGCTGGAGATCGACGGCGATGCGCTCGTGATCCGTCACTGCTATATCGAGCGCCGCATGACGCCACTCAATCTGTGGCTGCAAACGGCGTCCGACGCCGAGGTGGATCACGCGATGCGCGAGTACGGCAACGCGGTCAAGGAGTTGATGGCGGCGAACGTGTTTCCGGGCGACATGCTGTACAAGAATTTCGGCGTGACCCGTCACGGCCGGGTGGTCTTCTACGATTACGACGAGCTGGAATATCTGACGGATTGCCACATCCGCCGGGTGCCCGAACCCCGTAACGAAGAAGAGGCGATGTCGGGGGAAGTCTGGTACCGTGTAGGCCCGCACGACGTGTTTCCCGAGACGTTCGAGACGTTTCTGACGGGGGACGCGCGCGTGCGGCACTCTCTGAGCCAGCATCATCCGGATTTTTTCGACCCCGACCTGTGGCAAGGCTTTCAGGATCGGGTGCGAGCCGGACAGATGCACGACTTCTATCCGTACGATGTCGCGCTGCGTTTCGTCAATCGCTACGGCGCCGGCCGCCATGCCGACGCCTCGGGTGCGCCGCCGCACGCGGCGGCTGCCTGAGGCTCGCGCCCTCTGGACGCTATCGACGAGACCCAGCCAACGACACGCCCGCCGGATGACACGATCATGACCGAAGACAAAGACCAGCCTCTCATCCATCTGCTCGATAACAACCGCGCCTGGGTCGCCAGCGTGAACGCGGAAGATCCCACGTTTTTCGAGCGACTGGCCAAAATACAGACCCCGGAATACCTCTGGATCGGCTGCTCGGACTCTCGCGTACCCGCCAACCAGATCACGGGTCTCGCCCCGGGTGAGGTGTTCGTCCACCGCAACATCGCGAACGTGGTCGTGCACAGCGATCTGAACTGCCTGTCGGTGTTGCAGTTCGCCATCGAAGTCCTGAAGGTGCGCCACATCATGGTGGTCGGCCACTACGGCTGCGGTGGCGTGGGCGCGGCGCTCGACGGCGCGAAGATGGGCCTCGTCGACAACTGGCTGCGCCACGTGCGCGATGTCTACGAGCGCCACGTCGACCAGATCGACGCCCTGCCCTCGCGCGACTCGCGCCACGACCGCCTGTGCGAGTTGAACGTCATCGAACAGGTCGTGAATATTTGTCACACGACCGTGTTGCGCGACGCCTGGGCTCGCAACCAGCCGGTTACGGTGCATGGCTGGGTGTACGGCCTGCGCGACGGCCTGGTGCGCGATCTGCGCATGTCGGTGAACAGCCTCGAAGCCCTGCCGCGGGTTTATGACCGCTGCGTGGAAGCGATGGCCGAATTGCGTCATCCACAGGCGTAGCGCTCGCGGGGGCGCGCGAGCGCGACGCCGTCCGGCATGGCCTCGCGCCGCCGGCCCCCCCCCTGAGCCGATGCACGCTCGTGTGGACGTGGAAGGACTGAAGCTTTGGATATCCGGGCGTTGGCTGCCCGTCCGAGAGGACAACGGCGCCGGCGCCTTAACCCGTTAAATGCATCAACGAGTCAAGGAGATTGCCATGCAACACGACCCGATCGTCATCGTCTCCGCAGCGCGCACCCCCATGGGCGGCCTGCAAGGGGTTTTCGGCGACGTTGCCGCCCCGCAACTGGGCGCGGCCGCGATCCGCGCCGCCGTCGAGCGCGCCGGCCTCAAGCCGGAACAGGTCGACGAAGTGGTGATGGGCTGCGTGCTGCCCGCCGGTCAGGGACAGGCGCCGGCGCGTCAGGCCACGCTGGGCGCCGGCCTGCCGCTCGCCGCCGGCGCCACCACCATCAACAAGATGTGCGGCTCGGGCATGCGCGCCGCCATGTTCGCCCACGACATGCTCGTCGCCGGCAGCGCCGATGTGATCGTCGCAGGCGGCATGGAAAGCATGAGCAACGCCCCCTATCTGCTGCCCAAGGCACGCGCCGGCATGCGCATGGGGCACGGTCAGGTCATCGACCACATGTTCTTCGACGGTCTGGAAGACGCTTACGACAAAGGCCGCCTGATGGGCACCTTTGCCGAGGAATGCGCCGACCGTTACGCCTTCACCCGCGAAGCGCAGGACGCCTTCGCCATCGCCTCGCTCGAACGCGCTCAGAACGCCACGAAGGACGGCTCGTTCGCCTGGGAAATCACCGCCGTGACGGTGCCGGGCCGCAAGGGCGACACGCTCGTCGAACAGGACGAACAACCGTTCAAGGCCAATCCCGAAAAGATTCCGACGCTCAAGGCCGCGTTCCGCAAGGACGGTACGGTGACCGCCGCGAACTCGTCGTCGATCTCCGACGGCGCCGCCGCCCTCGTGCTCATGCGCGAATCCACCGCGAAGCGCCTGGGTCTTGCGCCGCTCGCGCGCATCGCCGGACACAGCACGTTCGCACAGCAACCGGGCCTGTTCACGACCGCCCCGGTCGGCGCGATGCGCAAGCTCTTCGAGAAGACCGGCTGGTCGACGACGGACGTCGATCTTTACGAAATCAACGAAGCGTTCGCGGTCGTCACCATGGCCGCGATGCACGAGTTCGATCTTCCGCACGACAAGGTCAATATTCACGGCGGCGCGTGTGCGCTCGGTCACCCGATCGGCGCCTCCGGCGCACGTATTCTGGTCACGCTGATCGGCGCCTTGCGCAAGACCGGTGGCAAACGCGGCGTGGCCAGTCTGTGCATCGGCGGCGGCGAAGCGACGGCCATGGCCATCGAACTCGTCTGACGCCCCCGCTCCCGGGGCCTGCCGCGTCCTGCGGCTCAGGCCCCGGCCAACAGGACACTTACGTCATGAAAACAGCACTCATCATCGGCGCCTCACGCGGCATCGGCCTGGAATTCGTACGGCAATATCGCGAGGACGGCTGGCGTGTCTTCGCGAGCGCGCGCAGCGACGATGCGCTGGCCGCGCTGCGCGAAGTGGGCGCCGAGGCCCTGAAGCTGGATGTCACGCGTGTGGAATCGCTCTCCGGGCTGTCATGGCAGCTCGACGGCGTGGAACTCGATGTCGCGGTCTACAACGCGGGCGTGAATTCGGTGCGCACGACGGGGCTCGCGCCGATCACGCAACCGGAGTTCGATCGGGTATTCCACACCAACGTGCTCGGGGCCATGCAGGTCGCACCGCTCGTGCTGCCCTTCGTGGAAGCGGCGGGCGGCGCGTTCGGCTTCCTGTCGAGCCGCATGGGCAGCGTCGCGCTGATGGATTCGAACGGCAGCTGGCTCTATCGCGCCAGCAAGGCCGCCGTGAATTCGGTCGTGAAGGCTGTGTCGCTCGAAGCGCAGCGCGCCACCTGCGTGGCCATGCACCCGGGCTGGGTGCGCACCGACATGGGCGGCGAGAACGCCGACATCGACGTGCACACGAGCGTGGCCGGCATGCGTAGCGTGCTCGCACGTGCATCGGGCGAGCGCGCCACGTACAACGGCGCGTTCTACAACTACGACGGCAACGCGCTCACCTGGTGATGCGCGCCGCAAGGACTAGGTCGAACAACGAATGGACGAATCACGTCATTCATAACAAGCTGTTGCCACACCGCCGTATCTTTTGATTCGCGGGCCAGAAACGTCACCCGGAAACATTCGGAAACACTCGGAAACGGAGCGAACATGACGTCCGCCATCGACTTTTATTTCGACTTCGCATCCCCGTATGGGTATTTTGCGAGCACCTGCATCGACGATATCGCCGCACGCAACGGGCGCGGCGTCGCGTGGCATCCGATTCTGCTGGACATCGTCTACAAGGTGAACGGCACAGGCGCGCCGATGCAGCATCCGATCAAGACGGAGTATCTGCGGCACGACGTGGAGCGCACGGCCCGCTTTCACGGCATCGACTACAAGCGCCCGACGCATTTCCCGATCCCGACGCAGGCCGCCGAGCGCGCCGTGCTGTGGGTGCAGGACCACCGGGGGGGCGACCTGTCCGCCGAGTACGCGAAGTCGATCTTCCGCGCGCTGTACGTCGACGACGTGAACATCGGCGAGCCCGCCGAACTCGTGCGTCTGGGCGAAGCGCTCGGCATCGACGGCAAGGCGCTCGAACTCGGCATGAACTCCCCCGCAGCCAAGGATCATCTGAAGGCCGAGATCGATCTGGCGATGGCACGCGGCGTGTTCGGCTCGCCCTTCGTGATCGTGGACGGCGAACCGTTCTGGGGCTTCGACCGCTTCTCGCAGGTCGACGCCTGCCTGAAGCACGGCAAGATCTGACTACAAGGCAAGACACACCATGGCAAGCCCCCAACCGTCGCAAAACAACGAACACGACGCCTGCCCCTGCGGCGGCCTCTCGTTCGACGCTTGCTGCGCCCGTTATCTGGAGCGCGGCGAGATTGCGCCGACGGCCGAAGCGCTGATGCGTTCGCGCTACACCGCATTCGTTCGTCACGACGCGCCCTATCTGCTCGAAACGTGGGCGGCCCGCACGCGCCCCGCGACACTCGACTTCGACGACGCACCGCCGTGGCTCGGCCTTCAGGTCAAGGCGCATCTGCAACGCGACGACTCGCATGCGGAAGTCGAATTCGTGGCGCGCTACAAAGTGGGTGGACGCGCGCACCGCCTGCATGAGCGCAGCCGCTTCGAGCGCACCGACGACGGCCGCTGGCGCTACATCGACGGCGACCTGTTCGACTGACACCGCATTCGCATGCGAGCGTGGTCGTGCGCGACAGCCGCCTGCACAAGCACTCAACGACAACTCACACTCCACCGGATTTCGTCACATGCCGATTCTTGAAAGCAAACTCAACCCGCGCAGCGAAGACTTTGCACGCAATGCGTCCGCCATGCAGACCGTCGTCGACGAACTGCGCGCCCGTATCGCGCAACTGGCCGGTGGCGGCGGTGAGGCGGCACGCAAGAAGCATGTCGGACGCGGCAAGCTGCTGCCGCGCGATCGCGTGCAGCAACTGCTCGATCCGGGCTCGCCGTTCCTCGAACTGTCGCAACTCGCCGCGACGGGCATGTATCACGACGAGGCGCCGGGCGCGGGCATCATCACCGGCATCGGGCGCGTGTCCGGCCAGGAATGCGTGATCGTGTGCAACGACGCCACCGTCAAGGGCGGCACCTACTACCCCATGACGGTCAAGAAGCACCTGCGCGCCCAGGAGATCGCCGAGCAGAACCATCTGCCGTGCATCTATCTGGTCGACTCGGGCGGCGCCAACCTGCCGAACCAGGACGACGTTTTCCCCGATCGCGATCACTTCGGCCGCATCTTCTACAACCAGGCGCAAATGTCCGCGCAGGGCATTCCGCAGATCGCCGTGGTGATGGGCTCATGCACGGCCGGTGGCGCGTATGTGCCGGCCATGAGCGACGAGTCGATCATCGTCAAAGAACAAGGCACGATTTTCCTCGGCGGCCCGCCGCTGGTGAAGGCCGCGACGGGCGAGGAGGTCAGTGCCGAAGACCTCGGCGGCGCCGACGTGCACACGCGCCTGTCGGGAGTCGCCGACCACTTCGCGCAGAACGACGCGCATGCGCTGTCCATCGCGCGCAGCATCGCGGCGAACCTGAACCGTCGCAAGCCGGCGACCGTGGCCGTCAGGACGCCGGTCGAGCCGAAGTACGACGCGCGAGAACTCTATGGCGTGATCCCCGCCGACACGAAGAAGCCGTTCGATGTGCGCGAAGTCATCGCGCGTCTGGTCGACGGCTCCGAATTCGACGAATTCAAGGCGCGTTACGGCACCACGCTGGTTTGCGGCTTCGCGCACCTGTGGGGCTATCCGGTGGGTATCGTCGCGAACAACGGCATTCTGTTCTCCGAGTCGGCGCAAAAGGGCGCGCACTTCATCGAACTGTGCTGCCAGCGCAAGATTCCCCTGATCTTTTTGCAGAACATCACCGGCTTCATGGTCGGGCGCAAATACGAAAACGAAGGGATTGCCAAGCATGGCGCAAAGATGGTGACCGCTGTCGCGACGGCGAACGTGCCGAAGTTCACCGTCATCATCGGCGGCTCGTTCGGCGCTGGTAACTACGGCATGTGCGGTCGCGCCTACTCGCCGCGCTTCCTGTGGATGTGGCCGAATGCACGCATTTCCGTCATGGGCGGTGAGCAGGCCGCGTCGGTGCTTGCGACCGTCAAGCGCGACGGCATCCAGGCGAAGGGCGGTCAGTGGAGCGCCGAGGAAGAAGACGCTTTCAAGCAACCGATCCGAGACCAGTACGAACGTCAGGGCCATCCGTTCTACGCGAGCGCGCGCCTGTGGGACGACGGCGTGATCGATCCGGCCGACACGCGCACCGTGCTCGGGCTCGGGCTGTCCGCGGCGCTCAATGCCCCCATTCCGGAAACACGCTTCGGCCTGTTCCGCATGTAAGACGTGGGTGACGCGGTCGGCGTGGGCAAAACGCCGATACCGCGTCATCGAATCATCAAGGATTACCGTCATGAATCTCGCAACGCTCAAGCTCAGTGTCGACGCCCACGTCGCCACCGTCACGCTCAACCGTCCGGACGTACGTAACGCCTTCAACGAAACCGTCATCGAGGAATTGACGGGCACGTTCCGGGCGCTCGCCACGAACGACGACGTGCGCGCCATCGTGCTCGCGGCCGAAGGTGTCGCCTTCTGCGCCGGCGCGGATCTGAACTGGATGAAGAAGATGGCCGGATACTCTGACACCGAGAACCGCGCCGACGCCATGACGCTCGCCGTCATGCTCAATACGATCTATCGCTGCCCGAAGCCGGTGGTCGCGCGGGTGCAGGGCGACACCTATGCCGGTGGCGTGGGACTCGCGGCGGTCGCAGACGTGGTGGTCGCCGTGGACACCGCGCACTTCTGCCTGTCCGAAGCGAAGCTCGGCCTGATTCCCGCCACGATTGGCCCGTACGTGATCCGCGCGCTGGGCGAGCAGGCGTCGCGCCGTTACTTCGTGACGGCCGAACGCTTCACGGCAACCACGGCACAGCGCCTCGGCCTCGTGCACGAAGTGGTGAGCGCAGACGCCCTCGACAGCACGGTCGGCGCGCTGACCAAGGCGCTCGTCGACAACAGCCCGAATGCCGTGGGGGAATGCAAACGTCTGGTGCAGGACTTCGCCGGGCGCGCCATCGACGAGGCCGCCATCGCCGATACGGCCGATCGCATCGCCAGGATCCGCGCCTCCGACGAAGGACGCGAGGGCGTGCGCTCGTTCCTGGAGAAGCGTTCGCCGTCGTGGCGCGACGTTTCGTGATCGGACGCCGAACGACCGATGCCGTCGGTTACAAAATTTATTTGCGAGGGGTGACAGCGGAGATGCCGCAACGTTGACGGCGAGATTTACGAAATTGTCGATAACGTCTCTTTACGGCTAACAAAACAGCGAGTTTTCTCGCCAATTCCGCCTATTGCCCTGCCAAATCGCTTTGCCTACCATGCGCCCATCCCCCACCTCCGGCCTCGTGCAACCCAGCGCAGTTTCCTGCGCCGCACCGGCCAGCCGCACGAACGGCGATCGTCGCGACGATCGTTGTTCGGTGCGGCCCTCCAAGGAGTCAACGATGGACGCCTCCCCGCGCCCCCCCACCGGTCCCGGTGATCTCGCCGCGCGCAGTCTGCGACAGGTCTGGCACCCCTGCACGCAGATGAAGCAACAGGCAAAGCTGCCCCTCGTCGCGCTGTCTCACGGCGAAGGACCCTGGCTCGTCGACACCGGCGGCGAGCGCTACCTCGATGCGATCAGCTCGTGGTGGGTCAATCTGTTCGGCCACGCCAACCCGCGCATCAACGCGGCGCTCGTCGATCAGCTCGGCCGCCTCGAACATGCCATGCTCGCGGGCTTTACGCACGAGCCGGTCGTCTCGCTGGCCGAACGGCTCTCGGCATTGACCGGCGGCGTGCTCGGTCACGCGTTCTTTGCGTCCGATGGCGCATCGGCCGTTGAGATCGCCCTGAAGATGAGTTTTCACGCGTGGCGCAATCAGGGCCACGGCGACAAGCGCGAGTTCGTGTGCGTGCGCAACGGCTACCACGGCGAGACGCTCGGCGCGCTGGCCGTCACCGATGTGGCACTGTTTCGCGACGCCTACGATCCGCTGTTGCGCCACGCGCACGTTGTCGCCTCGCCCGACGCGCGCAATGCAGGCGACGGAGAAACGTCGCTCGACGTGGCACGCCGCGCCGCCGCCGAACTCGATACTCTGCTCACGCAACGCGAAGGGCGCATCGCCGCGGTCATCGTCGAGCCTCTCGTACAGTGCGCAGCGGGCATGGCGATGCACGACCCCGAGTATCTGCGCCTCGTGCGTGCGCTGTGCGACCGGCACGGCGCTCACATGATCGCGGACGAAATCGCTGTCGGCTGCGGTCGCACCGGTACCTTCTTCGCGAGCGAGCAGGCGGGTGTCTGGCCCGATCTGCTCACGCTCTCCAAAGGCATCAGCGGCGGCTATCTGCCGCTCTCGCTCGTGCTCTCGCGCGACGCCATCTACGACGCCTTCTATGACGACGACACCGCGCGCGGCTTTCTGCATTCGCATTCGTACACCGGCAACCCACTGGCGTGTCGCGCCGCGCTCGCCACGCTCGACATCTTTGCCGACGACGATGTGCTCGCCGCCAACGCCGTGCGCGCACAACGCCTCACTCAGGGTCTTGGTTCGCTGGCCGACGACCCACGTGCGAAACACTTCCGTCATCGCGGCATGATCTGGGCGTTCGACGCCGTGCTGCCTGAGGTGCCTGACGTGCCTGAGGTGCCCGGCATGGCCGGTACATTCGCGAAACGCTTTTACACCGAAGCCCGAGCGCGCGGCGTGTTGCTGCGTCCCATCGGCGCGACCGTGTATCTGATGCCGCCCTACGTGCTGGACGACGACACCATCGACTGGCTCGCCCGGCAAACGCTCGCGGCCTTCGATAGCACGATGGGCGCGATCGCCGCGGGCCAGGAGATGACGGCATGACGAACCATCCTCTGCTCGATCGTCTCGACGCCGGCCTCGCGGAAATCGACCGGCAGCATCTGCGTCGACGCCATCGCGTGGTGTCCACGCCCTGCCAGCCGCACGTGCGCGCTGACGGCCGCGACATTCTCGCTTTCGCCAGCAACGATTACCTCGGCCTTGCGGCACACCCCCGGGTCGTGGAAGCCCTCATCGAAGGTGCACAGCGCTACGGTGCGGGCAGCGGCGCATCGCACCTCATCAGCGGACACTCGCAAGCGCATGCGGCGCTCGAAGACGCACTCGCCGAGTTCATGTCGCCGCATCTGGTCGACGCCCGCGCGCTGTACTTCTGCACCGGCTACATGGCCAATCTGGCCACGATCTCGGCACTCGCCGGCAAGGACGCCGAGATCTTTTCCGAAGCGCTCAACCATGCGTCGCTGATCGACGGCGCCCGTCTGTCGCGCGCGAAAACACACGTCTATGCCCATGGCGACGTCGACGCGCTTGCCGCGCTGCTCGACGCGAGCGCCGCGCAGACGAAGCTGATCGTCACCGACGGCGTGTTCTCGATGGACGGCGACATCGCGCCGCTGCCGCAACTGCTCGCGCTCGCGGAGCGCCACGACGCCTGGCTGATCGTCGACGATGCGCACGGCTTCGGTGTCGTGGGTGAGAACGGTCGTGGCGTGTTCGAGCACTTCGACATGCGCTCGCCCAACCTCGTCATCGTGGGCACGCTCGGCAAGGCGGCAGGCGTCGGGGGTGCGTTCGTGGCGGCCAACCGCCGTGTCGTCGAATGGCTCATCAACCGGGCGCGTCCGTACATCTTCACCACGGCGGCCGCACCGTCGCAGGCCCATGCCCTGCTCGCCAGCCTGAAGATCATTGCAGGCGACGAAGGGCGGGAACGGCGCGCCGCCTTGCAGGCGCGCATTGCGCAACTTCGGGATTCGCTCACGCTCACGCACTGGCATCACATGGTCTCGCCCACAGGCGTTCAACCGATCATCCTCGGTGAGAACGCCGCCGCGCTGCACGCGCAGGCAGGGCTTGCCGAGGCCGGCCTGTGGGTGCCCGCCATCCGGCCGCCGACGGTGGCGCCCGGAACATCGCGCCTGCGTCTGACGTTGAGCGCAGCGCATACGGTTGGCGACGTGGAGCGCGTGACGCGCGCCATCAATCAACTCGATCGGGACTGGACGGAGCGCGCCCATGGCTGAACACACTCTCCCGCTCGACCTCCAGACGCCGGTCGCACGCACCACGCCGGCGCGTCACGCCTTCTTCGTCACCGGCACGGATACCGAGATCGGCAAGACGCTCGTGTCGTCGGCGTTACTGCATGCGGCGGCACGTCGCGGACTGGTGTGTGCCGGGCTGAAGTCCGTCGCTGCGGGCGCGTCGGAGCGCAACGGGCGCTTCGTCAACGACGACGTCGAGCAATTGCATCACGCGAGCAATCTGAAGTTGCCCGACGACTGGTACTGCCCTTACGTGCTCAAGGACGCGACCGCGCCTCACATCGCCGCTGCCGCCGAAGGCGTGGCGCTCGATTGCAGCGTGATCCGGGCGGGCTACGCACGCGTCGCGGCGCGGGCGGATCTGGTGATCGTCGAAGGCGTCGGCGGTTTTCGTGTTCCGCTCGGCCCTGACGCCAGCGCCCCCGACACGGCCGACCTCGCACGCCAGCTCGCCCTGCCGGTGATCCTCGTCGTCGGGCTGCGGCTGGGCTGCATCAGCCATGCGCTGCTGACCGCTGAGGCGATCACCTCGCGGGGCCTGACACTGGCAGGCTGGGTGGCGAATCACGTCGATCCGGACATGCGTCACGTCGACGCCAACATCGAGGCAATCGCCGCGCGACTGGACGCGCCGCTGCTCGGACGCGTGCCGCATCTGCCGCACCCGGATGCGGCGACCGCCTCCGGATACCTCGATATCGCGCCTCTGGTCGACGCGGCGAGGCACCGCGCGGCGCCCTGAGCGCCCGCTTCCCGTCCATCGCACCTGCTAACGAAACTACAGAATTCAAGGATTCACACCATGCAAGTTCACGCTCACACCGCCGCCCACGGGCACGACGAAGCCCTGCGTCGCAACGACACGCCCTGGACCGTCGCCGAGATCGAAGCCCTGTTCGCGCTGCCGTTCAACGATCTGATCTTCCGTGCCCAGCAAGTGCATCGCGAGCACTTCGACGCCAACGCCGTACAGCTGTCCACCCTGCTGTCGATCAAGACCGGCGGCTGCCCCGAGGACTGCTCGTACTGCCCGCAGTCGGCGAAGTACGACACCGGCGTGGAAGCCGAGAAGCTCATGCCGATCGATGAAGTCGTGGCCGCCGCCCAGCGCGCAAAGGATGCGGGCGCCACGCGCTTTTGCATGGGCGCCGCATGGCGCAGCCCGAAGCCGCATCAGGTCGATGCGGTGGGCGAGATGGTGCGCAGCGTGAAGGCGCTTGGTCTGGAAACCTGCGTGACGCTGGGCATGCTGCGCGACGGTCAGGCGCAGCAACTGCGTGACGCGGGCCTCGACTACTACAACCACAACCTCGATACGTCCCCCGAGTTCTATGGACAGATCATCACGACGCGTACCTATCAGGATCGTCTGGACACGCTCGCCCGCGTGCGCGACGCCGGCCTGAAGGTCTGCTGCGGCGGGATCGTGGGTCTGGGAGAGACCCGTCGCGAGCGCGCCGGGCTGATCGCGCAACTGGCCAACATGTCGCCGTATCCGGAATCGGTGCCCATCAACAACCTGATGAAAGTGGAAGGCACGCCGCTGGCGGACAACGAGAGCGTGGATCCCTTCGACTTCGTGCGCATGATCGCCGTGGCCCGCATCACGATGCCGCGCGCCATGGTGCGCCTGTCGGCCGGACGCGAGATGATGGACGACGCGCTGCAATCGCTGTGCTTTCTCGCCGGCGCGAATTCGATGTTCTATGGCGAGAAGCTGCTCGTCACGCAAAACCCGCAGGCCGAGCACGACCGCGCGTTGCTGGCGCGACTCGGCATGCGCACGTCGACGGAGGAGAAGCTTGGTGCGCACAACGACGATGCTGCCGATGCCACCTTTAGCGCCGATAGCGCGAGTGCATGCGACAACCGCAAAGCCTGCGCGACGCATTAATTGAGCGCGAGGCGACCGCGCTGGCGCTGAACGATTGAAGGATTGAAGGACTGAAGGGCCGTCGCAGCCACGACATCGCACGAGACGATTCGCTGCGGCGGTATCGCGCAATAGCAAAAACAATGGAGCAAGTGCGTGGGAATTGCGTCACAAGCGCAACCTCCCGCGCATGAGCGCCGCCCAAATCGATCATTTTCCGGAGGCAACATGTTCGACAAGATCCTCATCGCCAACCGCGGCGAAATCGCCTGCCGTGTGGCCGCTACGGCCGCCCGTCTGGGCATTCGCACCGTCGCCGTCTACTCCGATGCCGACGCACAGGCAAAGCACGTTGCCGTATGCGACGAAGCCGTGCACGTGGGCGGCGCGGCCGCACGCGATAGCTATCTGCGCATCGACGCCATTATCGATGCGGCCAAGGCCACCGGCGCTCAGGCCATCCATCCGGGCTACGGCTTCCTGTCCGAGAACGAAGCATTCGCCGCTGCGTGCCACGAAGCCGGCATCGTCTTCATCGGCCCGCCGGTCGGCGCCATTCATGCCATGGGCAGCAAGAGCGCGGCCAAGACACTGATGGAAGGCGCAGCCGTGCCGCTGGTGCCGGGCTATCACGGTGACAATCAGGACGCGGCGTTTTTGCATGCGCGCGCCGACGAGATCGGCTATCCGGTGTTGCTCAAGGCCAGCGCGGGCGGTGGCGGCAAGGGCATGCGCGTGGTCGAGAGCAGCGAGGCATTTCGCGCCGCGCTCGCCTCGTGCCAGCGCGAAGCCGCCAGCAGCTTCGGTGACGACCGTGTGCTCGTGGAGAAGTATCTGACACGTCCGCGTCACATCGAAATTCAGGTGTTCGCCGACACGCACGGCAATTGCGTCTATCTGTTCGAGCGCGATTGCTCGGTGCAGCGTCGCCATCAGAAGGTGCTGGAAGAAGCACCGGCGCCGGGCATGACACCAGAGCGCCGCCGGGCGATGGGCGAGGCCGCATGCAATGCCGCGCGCGCCGTGGGTTACGTGGGCGCGGGTACGGTCGAGTTCATTGCCAATCAGGACGGCTCGTTCTACTTCATGGAGATGAATACGCGTTTGCAGGTCGAGCATCCGGTCACGGAGATGATCACCGGTCTCGACCTGGTCGAATGGCAATTGCGCGTGGCCGCCGGTGAAGTGCTGCCGCGCAAGCAAGACGAGCTGCGCATTCACGGGCATTCGCTCGAAGCGCGCATCTACGCCGAGAACCCGGACAACAACTTCCTGCCGTCGACCGGCACGCTCTCGACGCTGCGTCCGCCGGCGGCGGTGCAGTTCGATATCGGCAGCGCAACGTCGCCCGCCGCCGTGCGAATCGATTCCGGTGTGCGCGAAGGCGACACGATCTCCCCGTTCTACGACCCGATGATCGCCAAGCTGATCGTGTGGGGGCAGGATCGCGACGAAGCACTCGCACGCATGCGCCGCGCACTGGGTCAGTACCGCGTGGTGGGCGTGCAGACGAACATTGCCTTTCTCGGGCGCCTCGTGGCGAGCGAGCCGTTCGCCGGCGCCGACCTAGACACGGGTCTCATCGAGCGCCATCGCGACACCCTGTTTCCGGCGGCTGCGCCCGTGCCCGCCACGACGCTGGCGCTCGCCGTGGCCGCGCAGCTCGCTCGCGAGACGGTCGTCGGCCTGCGCAAATATCAGGACAGCATCGACCGACATTCGCCCTGGCAGCTTGCGACGGGCTGGCGTCTGAACGGCGACTACCGGCGTACGCTGTCGTTCGATCATGGCGAGACGCGCCTGGATGCCGTGCTCACGAGCGGCGCGCAGGAAAGCACACTCACCATCGACGGGCAGACCTACCCGTACCGCTATGCGCACGAGGCCGGCGCGTATCGCGTGACGCTCGGCGAGCGCCGCGTGCAGGGGCATGTCGACTTCGAACACGAGACGGCCCACGTCTTCGCCGACGGCCTGTCGTGGACGCTGCGCTGGCATGATCCGCTGGCGCAGGCCGGTGCGCACGAAGGCGGTGAGGGGCGCCTGACCGCCCCCATGCCGGGCAAGGTCATTGCCGTGCTCGCGGCGGCAGGCACGAAGGTCGAGAAAGGCGCACCGCTGCTGGTGATGGAGGCGATGAAGATGGAGCACACCATCAGCGCGCCGGCAGACGGCGAGATCGAGGAAGTGCTGTACGCGGTGGGCGATCAGGTGCCGGAAGGCGCGCAGTTGCTAGCGTTCAAGCGGTAACACGATCACGCAGTCACGCGATCGCTGAGGATCACCTGGCGCCGGAACTGCTCCGGCGTCAGTCCCGACTGGCGCGTAAACATCTCGATGAAGGTCGAAGGCGTGGCGTAACCCAGATCGAACGCGATCGACTTTACCGTGCGCCCCGCCTCCAATCCTTCGATCGCGCGCAAGAAGCGCATGCGCTGACGCCATTGTCCCAACGTCATCCCCAACTCCGTCAGGCAGTGACGCGCCAGCGTGCGCTCCGTCATGGAGACGGTCGTCGCCCACTCCCCCACGGTCCGGCTGTCCCCCGGCTCGGTCTGCAATGCATCGAGTACGCGTACCAGCGAAGGCGATCTCGCCTGCGGCAGGAAACGCGGTTCGGCGGGGGCGAGCGCAATCTGATCGACCAGCACGTGCGCCAGCCGCTTGTCCGCCTCGGTCTGCGGGCACGCCACGCCCCGGTCGGCGAAGTCGCTCAGAATCGCACGCAGGAGCCCGCTGATGCGCAACGTGGCCGCTTGCGCCGGTAGCGCGGTGGCAAGCGAAGCGTCGATGTACACGGACCGGTAGACGATCGCTTCGGCGTTGAAGCTTGCGTGCGTGGCTTTCGGCGGCACCCATACGGCGTACTGTGGCGGCGACAGGAAGCGCGTGCCTTCGATCTCGATCTGCATCACGCCACGGGCCACGTAGCTGAACGTTCCCCAATCGTGGCGATGCGGCACCCATGCGGTCTGGGCATCGAACTCGTCGTTGCGGAAGTAGACCGGATACGGCAGCGTCTGGAAGGTCGGCCAGTGGTAACGAACGGTCATGATGGCTGGGGGCACACAGGGCGGAACGATGTCGAACATCTTACCGGTGCCCGGGTCTGCCCTGCAAAAACCCGTGTCCGGTGTCATGCTTTCTGGAGGTACCGGTCCGCCCCCCCGCCCGCCGGGTATGTCGACGGACGCATGGGCGCGGCACCGCACGCGTCGCACGCGCAGCAACCCCACCTCATGCACCAGGAGAAGGTATGAATATCGGATTTCTCGGTCTCGGCACGATGGGTGCCCCCATGGCACGCAATCTGCTCGACGCAGGCTTCGCGCTGCGTGTGTGGAACCGCTCGACCGAGCCGGTCGACGCGCTCGCGGCGCACGGCGCTTTCGCCGCATCCAGCCCCGCACAGGCGGCCCTCGGTGTCGACGTCCTCATCGCCATGCTCGCCGACGATGACGCATCGCGCGCCGTCCTCGTCGACGGGGGCGCGCTCGCCGCGCTCACGCCGGGCGCCATCGTCGTGAACATGGCGACCGTCTCGCTCGCGTTCGCCCGTGAAATGCGCGCGCAGTGCGAGGCGCTCGACCTGCGTTATGTGGCAGCCCCCGTGCTCGGCCGCGTGAATGTGGCTCAAGCCGGCAGGCTCAACATTCTGGCCGCCGGTCAGTCGACCACGCTCGATGCGATCGCGCCGCTGTTCGACGTACTCGGTCAGCGCACATGGCGTTTTGGCGACGCCCCCGAGAGCGCCAACGTAGTGAAGCTCGCCGCCAACTTCATGATCGCCAGCGCTATCGAGTCGATGAGCGAAGCGGCCGCGCTCGCACAGGGACACGGGGTGGCGGGCAGCGATTTCCTCGACATGATCACCACCACGATGTTCAACACGCCGGCGTACACCGGATACGGTGCGTCGATTTCGAAGCAGGTGTTCGAACCGGCGGGCTTCAAGCTTTCGCTCGGCGCAAAGGACGTGCGTCTCGCCCTGCTCGCCGGGGAAGCCGCCAACGTGCCGATGCCCTTCGCGAGCGTGCTGCGCGACAATCATCTCGACAGCCTCGCCCATGGTGAAGGGCAGCTCGACTGGGCCGCGCTGTCGCGGGTGGCGGTGCGTCGCGCAGGTCTGGCGAAGGACGAGACGTAAGGGCTTGCGCGCCGCGCACGTAGTGGATCGTTTCGCAAGGCCGCTTATCGCGGAGTCCAGGCGAGTTTCCTAAGGAGGGTTCCTAGAAAATTTGGCAGCAACACAGAACGATGGTCGCTGCCATGGGGCTTTGCGTGGTTTCGGAATTTTCATAAGGAATCCGAATAGGGGTTCAGAAATATTCTCGGTGTCGATTTCAACCCTGCGCGCCAAGAGCGCCCGACACCATGACCCAACGTCCACACTCGACCACCGGCGTGCGCGCCCTCGCGCTCGCCGCAACGCTCTCGTTGTTTGCCCTGCCCGCGAGCGTCAGCGCCAGCAACGTCACCCTCTACGGCACCATCGACCCCGGCTTCGTGCATGCGAATCACACGGCGCAATCCAATGGCCCCGAGTCGTTTTCCGGCATCACGAGCAACATCATCGGCGGTAGCCGCTGGGGCCTGCGCGGCACCGAATCGCTCGGTCGCGGCCTGTCCGCCCTCTTCCAGATCGAAAGCGGTTTCAACGCCGTCAACGGCAGCATGGGCAACGGCGGACTCGCGTTCGGCCGGAAGGCCATCGTCGGTCTCAGGAGCCCCGAATGGGGTGAGGTGACGATCGGCCGCCAGTACGATCCGGTCGTCAATCTCGTGCAGGGCCTGACCGCCGACGGTTACTTCGGCGGCTTCTTCGCCACGCCGGGCGATGTCGACAACTACGACAACGGCGCACGCATCAACAACTCGATTCGTTACGCAACGCCGAACTTCGGCGGTCTGCAATTCGAGGGGATGTATGCGACGGGCAACGTCGCGGGGAAGGAAGGCGCGGGCCGCGCGTATGGCCTCGCGGGTGCCTACAGCAATGGGCCGGTTGCTCTCGCGGCAGGCTACTTCTTCGCCGATGGTGGCAGCAACCGCGGACGCTTCGGCGAGAACAGCGACTGGCCTTACCGCGAATGGACCAGTAGCGCCGGTTCGCTGTTCAACTCGCCGATCAACGCCGGATTCCGCACGGCGAGCAAAGTGCGCATCGCCCGCGTGGGTGGCAAGTACGCGATCGGTCCTGCCATTCTGGGTGTGTCGTTCTCGAACGCCCAGTACGCGAGCGATGGCCTGTCGAACTTCTCCGGTACCGCAAAGTTCGACACCATCAATGCCTTTGCGACCTACGCGCTCACACCGGCGATCAATACCGGCGTGGGTTACAGCTACACCCGCATGCGCGCGGACGGCTCGATCGGCGCGCATTACAACCAGTTCAATGCTGGCGTCACTTATGCGCTGTCCAAGCGTACGTCCACTTACGTGATCGGTGGTTATCAGCAAGCCGTTGGCAAAACGCTGAATCAGGGACGCGCAGTGGAAGCGACGGCTTCCGTCGGATCGTACGGCATCGATGCGGGTGCGCGAACGCAATTGCTGGTGGGTATGGGGTTAAAGCACAGCTTCTGATGGCGAAGTCGTGACCCCACTCGGCCCGAACGCGTTTAACCATGCGGGTTCGGGCCGAATTTCCCTGTGAAATCAACGACCTCTCCATAACGTTTTCGGAACGCCGCGGTAAGGTCTAAATGGCGCTTCAATAACGCATTTATTCAAACGATCGTTTGGAGTTTTGGCATTGTTCGTCTAAAAAAATACACTCTTTACGATTTTAAGGGTTTACCCTATTCGGGAATCTATTTAGAATGCACTCCATTGAAGTGACATGCAGTTGCAACCGGCGGTTACCACGCTTTTTGATTTCCCTATGAATTCGATGCGCACCGGTTTGTCCTGGCGCTGCAAACATCAAAGGGAGAAACGTAGTGGTGTTCACGAGTTGGTTGTTGATCGCGACATTTGCGGTTTGCGTGTCGGCAGCACGCGTGAGGCAGTTGCATCGACAGTCGATGCGCACAGCCGCTGCGGCCCACGTTGAACGCGTGCTGCGGTACCGCCGACGTCACCGCGTGACGCCGTGCCCCCGCATCCAGTTCAAGGACGCCGCATAACCCGGCGATGTCCGCAAGCGCGTATCGGATGCAGTAGCAGTAGCAGTAGCAGTAGCAGTAGCAGTTCGGAAGTTGATGGTTGGTGTAGTTCCGTAGTTTTGTTTTATCCGCAGTGGCAGTTCAGCAAGTCGCAGTCTCGGAATATCGATGTCTGCATCGCTGTACACGCATCACCCGCAGTCCTGAAGTTGGAAGGTCTCGCATCACCGCAGTACCCGCAATAGCTTGCAGCACCCGTCATCGATATCTGGTGACGATCGTTGTAGTGATCTTTAGCAATACCCGCAGTCGTAGTTAGCAGTACTCATGCTGTATTCCGGCGCCATTGTCGTGGCCGGATGGAGAGTCATCCCTCCCCGTTTTTACGAGGCATCGCTCTCACGCGTTAGTGCCGTACCGCCGCCAATGCTGGATTCAGGCGGCGGATTGCGCGCCCACAGCCTCGTATTGCCCACGCGTTGCAAAAGACAACCCGACGCCACGATCACACGTTGCGTGCTTCGTCGGAATCGATTTCGCCGTTCAAACACTGCGATGTCGTTCCTTCGTCGTATCCGCGATGTTCGCCCTATCGGCCGATCCAGCGTAGTCGGATCCGGCTCGCCCTCGTTTCCACGTGGGCGTTTTGGCATGCGCCTGCCTGCGCGTCATGCCCGAAGTTTTGAAAAAGAGAAAACCGAAAGACATGAATACCGACCCAGAGCGCGTTACCCTCACCATCTCGCTGCATCCGAGTGACCTCAAGCAACTCGATCACGCTTGCCGGCGCGTGGGTATGCGCCGTGAAGATTTCTGCGTATTGGCCACGCATCTGGAAGGTGCCCGCGTGCTCAACGGCGAGGGACTGGCGACGCTCGCGCGTCCCTTCAGCTTCGCCGCCGCTCTGCCTGCCGCGCTGCGCGGTGCGCTCACACGTCTTTGCGTGCGCTGATTCGCTTAGTCAGCGTAACGGGGGGTTGTCGGCCAATGGCGGGCCGCCCGCCCCATCGACGTCCCGAATCCGTCAATCGGTGCCACGCGAGCGCGCAGATCGGCCAGCAGACGATGCATCAGATCGCGTCCCGCCACTTCGCCGGTGTTCACGAGCACCGCACCGAACGCCTCCCACCGTAACGCCCGACTGCGCCGATCTCCCGCAGCCGCCGACGCAGCAGCGAGCATCGGTACAACGGGTCGGACCAGCGCACTTCAAACGCCTGCCCAAAGCCTTTCGACGCGTTTCGACGCGTTTCAACGCGCTTCGAGCCCGGCTGCATCATGCCGTCGTCGCGTCCGAAATCCCTCATCTTTTGTCTGAAATTCGTTATGCGATAGGGCCGTTCGGGCTGACAATTGGCTCCAGCGTTTGCTCTGGTTCGCCTCTTCCCCTCTTTGTCCCTTTGCCTCTTTGCCTCTTTGCCTCTTTGCATCCGCGCCGATTGCGGGTCCGACCGGCACACTCCTCCCCATCATGGCTAATTTCATTCTGCCGCTGACCGCTGTGCTCATCTGGTCGGCCAACGTGATCGTCAACAAGCTTGCTGTCGGTCACATCTTTCCTGCGGAGATCGCCTTCCTGCGCTGGTTCGCGGCAGGGCTGATCCTCACGCCGCTGGCGTTGCCGCGACTGTGGCGCGCGCGCCAGACATTTGCGCCGCATATGGCGCAGTACGCCACGCTTGGCGTGCTCGGCATGGCGCTGTATCAGGGCATCGCGTACTCGGCGGCGCACTACACCAGCGCGACGAACATGGGCATCATTCTGGCGCTGCTGCCGCTCACCACGCTCGGTCTGGCCGTGATGCTCCTGGGCGACGCCCTGACCGCCGGGGCACTCGTCGGTGGCCTGCTGTCCATCGGTGGCGTGTTGCTCGTGGTGGGCCACGGTTCGCTATTGCATCTGGCAGATCAGGGTATCGGCGTGGGTGACGCGATGATGGTCGTCGCGATGCTCGCCTACGCCATCTACTGCGTGCTGCTGCGCAAGTGGCGCTTGCCGCTTGCGCCGCTGCCATCGCTCTACGCACAGGTCGTGTTCGCGGTCATTGCGCTGCTGCCGTTCTATCTGTTCTCGCAAAAGGCCGGAGTCTCGCTGGACAACCTGCCCGAGCTCGCCTTTGCCGCCATTCCGGTGTCGGTGATTGCGCCGTTCATCTGGATGGTTGGGGTCGCACGCATCGGCCCGCGACGCGCAACCGTCGTCATCAATCTGGTACCGATCTTCACGGCGCTGATCGCCGCCTTCGGCCTGGGTGAACATCTGGCGCTCTATCACCTCGTGGGTGGCGCGTTGATCCTTGCCGGCGTGGCGCTCGGCGAAAACTGGCATCTGCCGATTCGCAAAGCGCGTGAAACGATGTCGCCTACTGCGGATGAATTGGGAAGCGTCCGATAAATTTTGCGCTATAAAGGTCGACGACTCTTTATAGAGGCCCGCCTGTAACGCATGGGAAGGAGAGCGATATAACGTCGCAGGGCGCGGGGGGATTGATTACGCTGTGTGACTCGTCAACGGAGTCTCGCCATGCAAACGAATCCACTCGCGCTGTTCGGAGACCACCTCGCCCGCTTGCGCAAAGCACGCGGCTGGTCGCAGGAGAAACTTGCGCTCGAGAGCGGTCTGGCTCGCTCATATGTCAGCGGCATCGAGCGCGGTCGACGCAACGTCGCTCTCGTCAACATCTGTGTGCTGGCCGATACGTTGGGTGTTCCAACGTCCGAGATGCTGCGCTTTGCGCAGAACGCGTCGAGCGCCGCCGACGGCGCCGATGCTGCAACGCCCGGCGAGCGCACGCCGCTGCCGCAAATCAGTCGCTCGCTGTGCAAGCTCGAAAACCGCGATCAGGTCTGGCTCGCCGAGATCATCCGCAGTCTCAGTTCCCGTTTGAGTCATGCCGCGCCACCGGCCGCAACCGCCGCCTATGCCCAAACCCGCGCCGATGCGCTCGACGGCGATGTCGTCGTCGATCAGATTCAAGGTGAGGGGCAACACGAGCGGCGAGATGAGGGAAGAGACGAGGGAAGAGACGGGGGAAGAGACGAAGCAAATGACGAAGGCCTCGACGGCATCGAAGACCACGAGGGGAAGGCAGCGAGCGTGGCCGGCGACGGCGAGGGCTCAAGTGGTGAATTCATCGCGCTGCGTGCGGATGCCGCAGACGGTGCCGACAATGCCGCCCGGACGCGTGAGCACCACGCCCGCTTCGGCGAAACCCCGCCTCGTCTTCCGGTTGACACCGGCGTCGAGCCCGCCTATGCGGCAGGTCACCGACTCGCCGCATCGCGTTCCGGAGATGCCGATGCCGACGCAGCGGCGCGCAACGCGTCCACCGGCGCATCGCCGATGGTGCGCCCGATCGGCGAGCCGGATCGCGAGTCTGGACCCTCGGGCGGTGCGGCCCGCGAACCGTCGAGACCCCTGATCGACGGCGACGACTAAGTCGGAGAGCCCATACCGCTCCATATGGCCCCATACCTCTGCATACCGCTGCATACCGCTGCATACCGCTGCATATCGCCGAACATCGCGGCATATCGCCGCTAATCGACAGCCAATGGGCCGCTAATGACGCTCTAATCGGCCACTCATCGACTGCCAATGGCCGCTGATTTCAGCCGACATCGGCAACGGGCCTGCTTAGGACATCGCGCAAAGTCCCCCGGTTCTGCCGGGGGCCTCGCACCATGATTCGTCTCGTTGAAGTCACTGTTTAACCTCTTAAAAATAATCCCCCTTACGCCCGTCGCGCGTTTGCGCGATGAATCCACCTCGACGTCGGGCGGACGCTCACAACGTCAATAACGACAGGAATGCCAGCGGTTCGACGCCTACGCCAATTCCCTACCGCTCGACACAACATCACGCTCTGCTCGTCAACATCGAGTGACATCCCAACGCGGAACCTTTCAGAATCCCCGCTCTATTCCGTCCGGTCAGACCAGTGTCACACTGCGCGGCTCTGGTTGGCGCCAGTGCGGCAAAGGGAAGCGAGCACGCCGGACGCATCGCAGCGCGTGAATTCAACACGTGCCCTATGCGCGTCCCGTACGCGAAATAGCGTCACCAGTGACGTCGGGATGACCGCGCTCGTTGTGCCTTCTCCGAAAGTCCGCGAAAAATCTGCGAGGCGCCCCCGACAGTTCGTGCCTCACAAACGAGGGACACCCGAGGCACCGCCCCCGATGCCGGATTTTTGTTCCAATCTTCTCGTCCCTAACAAGGAAACTTTTTTATGGACACCAATTTATTCCGATTCGGCAGACACCTCGCCGGTTTGCGCAAGAAATACAACTGGGCGCAGGACAAGCTCGCCCTGGAGAGTGGTCTTGCGCGTTCCTATCTGAGTGGTGTCGAGCGTGGCAAACGCAATATCTCGCTGCGCAACATCTGCATTCTGGCCGACACGTTGGGGCTACCGCCGCACGAACTGCTCGCGTTCGATTCGTCTGGCAGCATGGCGGCCGATACCGGTGTCGCGGCACCTTGCGATCCGTATCCGTCACTCAATCGCGCAATGCAAAAACTGTCGGATCGGGATCAGGCGTGGATGGCCGATCTCGTGCGTACGCTGAGCTTGCGTCTGGGTCACGGCGTGTTACGCGACGAATGACGGCGAGGCAAGTGTCCCGCGCGGCACGCTCATGCCCGGTTCGGCAGGACCGTCCGGCGCGTCCGACGCGTCCGACGCATGGGACGCATGGGGCGCACGGGTCACATGTGACGCACGTGACGCATGTGATGCATGCGGCGCGCGAAACGTGTGGGACGTCAGTCGTTTCCGAGGAAGGCATCCACCGCGCGGTGAAACGCGATCGGATTGGCGAGGTTCATGCCGTGCGATGCGTCCTGAATCAGCATGCGACGCGCGTCCGGCATGGCGTACGCGAGGGCATTGAGTACGTCCGGATAGGGGGCGGGGCTTTGCGCACCGCCCATGAGCAACACCGGGGCATGCAGCGCACCCAACGCGTCGATGGGCAGTGGCGTGCGTGGCTCGGCGACCTGTCCGATCAGCGTACGGGCGTTGTCGCGCACCATTTGCTTGAACCACGGCACCATGCGCCGCCATGTGTCCGGACCGCTGACCGCGTCGATGAAAATCGCCAGGCCGCCATCGACATCGCCTGCCTCGATGGCGTTCAGTGCCTTCTGCCGGAAGTTGCCACGCTCGCCGTCGAGCGAAATCTGTACCGGCCCGCCACTGATTTCCACGCCGGGGTCGGCCAGAATGAGCGAGCGTACGGTATCGGGCGCGAGCAGCGCGGTGCGCAGAGCGACGTAGCCGCCGCGCGAATGGCCGAGCACGTGGACAGGGCCGACGCCCAGTGCCGTAATGAACGCCGCGAGATCCTCGGCGTGCTGCTCGCCGGAGAACACGCCGTCGTGACCGTTCCAGGCTTCGGGGAAATAGTGCCGCAGACTGACCGAGATTACGCGCCGCCGTTGTCCGAGCGGGGCCATGTTCGGCTTGAAATAGCGGTAGTCGCAGAGCGAGCCGTGAACCAGCACTAGCGGGGCGCCGACAGCGTCGGCAGGTGCGGGGGTTTCGACGTACGCCATCGGGTAGCCGTTGACGTCGATCGTTTGCGGTGCAGGAACCGGCATGGGGATGCTTCTGGTGAGACGAAGGCGCCAGTATACCGAGCTTGCCGGCCGCTCGCAGCGACACGGGTCCCTGCGCACGCTGGTGTATCCTTGCGACTTTCTTCATTCCTGCGGTTGCCCGCGATTCCCCGGTATGGCACTCAAAGCCACCATTTACAAGGCCGAGGTGCAAATCACCGACCTCGATCGCCACTACTACGCGACCCACAATCTCACGATCGCCCGCCATCCCTCGGAAACCGACGAACGCATGATGGTGCGTGTGCTGGCGTTCATGCTGTACGCCGGTGAGCGCCTCTCGTTCGGCAAGGGCATCTCGACCGCCGACGAGCCGGACCTCTGGGAGCATGACTTCGGCGGTGACATCGTGCGCTGGATCGATGTCGGCCAACCGGACGCCCGCCGTCTCGTCAAAGCGGCCGGCCGCGCGCAGCATGTCGATGTCATCGCATACGGCGGCAAGCCGGCCGCCATCTGGTGGCAGACGACGCTCAAGGAGGTAAACCGCTTGTCGAACCTCACCGTGCGAATGCTGGACGACGAATCGGCCGAGGCGCTCACCGCGCTCGCGTCGCGCACAATGCGTCTGCAATGCACCCTTCAGGACGGCGAGGTCTGGGTGGCGGACGACAACCATAACTTCGCGGTCAAGCTCGACACGCTGCGCGACGCCGCGCGCGACTGATCCGGCGAGATGGGAATGCGGGGCGGTGGGGGCAAGGATTTCGTCTCGGCTCGGGCCTCGCCCCAATACGCGACGCCCGGCAAGCTGCGTTACACTTGACGTTAACGTAAATCGAGTGAACGCGACCGCGCCGACGGCACGCGCAATTCATGGACATCCTCATCTATTCCCCGGACGGCAAGACTGCCGCTTACGAGACCGGTCTCGCCGAGCATTTGCCGCAGGCCAACATTCGCGGCTGGCAGCCGGGCGACACCGCGCCGGCCGACTATCTGGTGCTTTGGAAACCGAACGCCGAAGTGCTGCAACCCCGTGAGCGTCTGAAGGCGATCTTCAACCTCGGCGCGGGGGTGGACGGCGTGCTGGGCACCCGCGGCGAAGGGGCGCATCGCCTGCCCGCCGGCGTGCCGCTTGTGCGTCTGGAAGACGCCGGCATGGCCGACCAGATGGCGCAGTACGTCAGCGCCGCCGCGCTGCGTTACTTCCGTCGGCTCGACGATTTCGACGCCCAGCAGGCACAAGCGCAGTGGAAATTCCAGAAACCCAACCGTCTGTCGGACTTTCCGATTGCCGTGCTGGGTTACGGCACGCTCGGTGCGCACGTCGCCAAAGCCCTGAAGACGTTCGGCTTTCCGGTGCGCGCGTGGAGCCGCAGCGAGCGTCAGGACGACAGCGGCGTCGCGCTGTATCACGGCGACGCGGGTTTCGACGCCTGTGTCGGCGGCGCACGCATTCTCGTCAACCTGCTGCCGCTCACGCCCCAAACGGTGGACGTGCTCAATGCGAACCTGTTCGCCAAACTGGCCCAGGGGGCATTCCTGATCAACGTTGCCCGCGGCGCGCATCTGGTCGAAGCAGACCTGCTGGTCGCGCTCGAAAGCGGTCAGATCGCGGGCGCCACGCTCGACGTGTTCCGCACCGAACCGCTGCCGGCCGATCACCCGTTCTGGCACGCGCCGCGCGTCACCGTCACGCCGCATATCTCGGCGCTGACGCTGCGCGACGAGACGGTCGCCCAGATCGCAGGCAAGATCGCGGCCCTGGCGCGTGGCGAAGCCATCACCGGCATCGTCGATCTCGCGCGCGGCTACTGAGGTGACTACTGAGGCGGCTACTGAGCCGCCGCCCGCCGTCCCGACTGCCCATCCCGGACAAACCCAACAGACACATCAGACGAATTCGAGGAGACCGATTCCCATGTCCGCATCTCATCTGCCGCAACGTGTGAAGGTGGTCGAAGTCGGGCCGCGCGACGGTCTGCAAAACGAAAAGCAGCCCGTGCCCACCGACATCAAGATCGCGCTGGTCGACCGGCTCTCGGCCGCCGGCTTCGCCAATATCGAAGCGACGTCCTTCGTATCGCCGAAGTGGGTGCCGCAGATGGCTGACGGCGCCGAAGTCATGGCCGGTATCACGCGCCATCCGGGCACGATCTACTCGGTGCTCACGCCCAATATGCGCGGCTTCGAAGGCGCCGTTGCGGCGAAAGCGGACGAAGTGGTCATCTTCGCCGCAGCGAGCGAAGCCTTCTCGCAGCGCAATATCAACTGCTCCATCGAAGAGAGCATCACGCGCTTCGAACCGGTCGCGCGCGCCGCGAAAGACGCCGGTCTGCGACTGCGCGGCAGCATTTCGTGTGCACTCGGATGCCCTTACCAGGGCGAAGTGCCCGTTGCAAACGTGGTCGACGTCGTGAAACGTCTCGCCGCGCTCGGGTGCGACGAAATCGATATCGCCGACACCATCGGCGTCGGCACGCCCTCGCGCACGCGCGAAGTCATGGAAGCCTGCGCCAGGGCGTTCCCCATCGAACGTCTCTCGGGCCATTTTCACGACACCTATGGTCAGGCGACGGCCAACATTTACGCCGCGCTGCTCTCGGGCATTTCGATTTTCCACTCGTCTGTCGCCGGGCTCGGCGGCTGCCCGTACGCCAAAGGTGCCACCGGCAACGTGGCGACGGAAGACGTGCTGTATCTGCTTCAAGGACTGGGCATCGAGACCGGCATCGATCTCGAGGCGGTGGTTCACACCGGGGACTTCATCTCGCAGGCTATTGGTCGCCCGAATGCGTCGCGCGTGGGCCGCGCGATGCTTGCCAAGATGAAGGACGCTGCAACCAGCGCCTGACGGGCGCGAAGCTCCCCGGGCGGCGGATGCAAGAGACGCGCCGCACGCTACGCGCCTCTGACGCCGCGAACCTCAAGGACACTCGCGTCGCGCGAATCCTCGTCGCACGACGCATTGCCACAAACTCGACGGACCCATCATGAGCGAAACGCCCCAGATCCCTGAATCCGCCAACGAGCAAGACCTTCCCGAGGGCGCGCGGCATGTCGCGCGACTGCTCGCCGGCATGGGCCACGACCAGCCTATCGTGCTGCTGCCCGCGACCGGCAAGACGTCGGCCGAAGCCGCCGCCGGGCTCGGTTGCGAAGTCGCCCAGATCGCCAAATCGATCATCTTCCGTCGTGCGGCGGACGACACGCCGGTGTTGGTCATTGCCAGCGGCGTCAACCGTGTGGACGAGAAGAAGGTCGCCGCGCAGGTCGGTGAACTCGCACGCGCCGACGCGCGCTTCGTCAAGGAAAAGACCGGATATTCGATTGGCGGCGTGAGCCCGATCGGTCACGTGGTCTCACCGGTGACGCTAATCGACGAAGACCTGCTCAAACTCGCCAGCTTGTGGGCAGCTGCCGGGCATCCGCACGCCGTGTTCAACCTCACGCCACAGCAGTTGGTCGCCATGACGGGCGCACCGGTCGTCGACGTCGCGCTTCGCAGCTAGGCGCCCGGCATCGTCGCCACGATTGCCGCCCCGGCGAACGGACAAGCCCATCAATGGAAATCTGCCATGCCGATCCCCGAACCTGTGCCGGGTCTGACCAGCGCTCATGATCCCGCCCGAGTCGTTACCTGAGTCGCCGGTGCCGTCGCCCTGCACCAACATCTGCCGCATGAACCCGGCAACGGGCTGGTGCTCGGGTTGCTGGCGCACGCTCGACGAGATCGCGTCGTGGTCGACGATGGAGGACGACGCCAAGCGCCTCGTCTGGTCGCTGCTGCCTGCACGACGCGCCGAACACGAAGCCCCGCCCGTGATGCATCGCCGCGTGGTCGCGCGAAGTCGAAGTCCATCCGGTGAGGACGACACCTGAGATCGCGCCCACACCGCCCCCAACTCTCTGTCATCGCATATGGGAAAAATCGTTGCCGTCGGCGAGACGTTCTCCGCCACCCATCATTTCTCGCCGGATTCGATTCGCGAATTCTCCACCCTCGCGCACGACTTCAATCCGCTGCATCTCGACGCCGAATACGCCGCTGCCGATCCGCGTTTCGGTGGGCTGATCGCGTCGGGCACGCAGCAAATGTCCTACCTCGCCGCACTGCTTGCCACGCACTACGCCAAGACGGCGCAACCGCTCGGACTCGAATTCGACATGAAGCTGCGCCGTGCCGTGCACGCGGGCGACGACATCACGGTGCGCTGGACCGTCACCGAAAGCCTGTGGAAGGAAAAGCTCGCGGGCGACATCGTGTCGCTCGAGGGCGAGGCCTTCAACCAGCGCGGCGAGACGGTGATCGCGGCCACCGCCAAGATTCTCGTGTGCCCCAAACCGTCGTGATCCGCGCGTGGTGACGCGCGTTGCCGCCTGATGCCTCGCGACAACGCCCGATACCGCGAACCCGCGATCGTTTCCCCCTTGCCAACTTTGCGACCGCAGACCTGACCTGAAATGAGATACGCCCAATGACCTCGCTTGCCCTGCCTGCCGGGTTGCGCGTGTTCGAGCGCGGCTGGCTCTCATCGAACAACGTGCTGTTCCTCGGCGATACGCCGACGCTCATCGATAGCGGCTACGTCAGCCATTCGGAACAGACGCTTGCGCTCGTCGCGCATGCGTTGCCCGAAGGCCGTGCGCTCGCACGCCTGATCAACACACATCTGCACTCGGACCATTGCGGCGGCAATGCTGCCTTGCAGGCCCGATACGGCTGCCGGACATGGGTGCCGGCGGCCGAGGCCGACTCCGTGCGTCACTGGGACGAGAAGCGACTGTCGTTCGACGCCACCGGCCAGCAGTGTGCGCGCTTCACGTTCGACGACACGCTCTCGCCCGGCGACACCGTGCCCCTCGGCGATCACGAATGGCTCGTGCTGGGCGCGCCCGGACACGATCCGCATGCGCTCATGCTTTACAACGCCGCCGAAGGCATCCTGATCTCCGGCGACGCCCTGTGGGAGCGCGGCTTCGGCGTGATCTTCCCGGAACTCGACGGCGAGTCGGGCTTCGCCGAGCAGGCCGCCGTGCTCGACCTGATCGAGCAGATCGACGTCTCACTGGTCATTCCCGGCCACGGCAAGCCGTTCAACGACATCGACGCCGCGCTCGGCGCTGCACGCTCGCGGCTCGACTATCTGCAAAGCGACCCTGCGCGCAATGCGCGCAACGCACTCAAGGTACTGATCGTTTTCCGCCTCATGGCCGAAGTCACGATGACCGGCGCCTCGCTCAAGGCCACGCTCGACACCGCGCGCGCGTGGCGCAATGCGGCCGCGATGCTCGCGCCGCCATCGGAGTGGCCTGCGCTCCTCGACCAGCTCGTCGCGGAACTGGCGAAAGCCGGCGCGATTCGCTACGACAGCGAGACGGGCGCGCTGCACTCGGTGTGAACGAAGGGGGCTGCGGCAGATGATGGACGGCGATGGTGAATAACGGATGACGGATAAGGAATGACGCGGCGCTGTCGAGGCACCCCGCACACCGGCGATGCGCGGGGCAAAAAAATAACGCCGCTGGCCAGTCACGGCAAGCGGCGTTTGAGGACGTGACGTGCCGGACGAACGCTGCGGTCGCTAACGCGGCGCTCGTCCTGCGACACGGTGATGCTGTGTCCCCTGGCACGCGATTCCATCGTAGTCAGCCCGTTCGCGGCGCCCAAGAGGACTTTCCCTGATAGGGACGAAATATGGACGAGACAGGGACGAGAGAGGGACGGGACTGGCCGGTGGGAACTGAAGCTTTCTTCGAGTGACCGCACGTCGGGCAACGTCCGAATCCCCCTATAATCGAACGACCGTTCGCGAATATCGAGACCACCGAATCCCTTCCGCCACGGCACGCGCTCGCACGCCAATGTCGCAAGTGCCGTCGACCGAACGCCCTGCCTCAGGAGACTCAGGAGACTTCATGGCCCTTCCCAAGATTCTGCAAAACCTGGCGCTGCCCGTGGTGGCGTCGCCCATGTTCATCGTGAGCTACCCGGAGCTGGTGCTCGCGCAGTGCAAGGCCGGCATCGTCGGCTCGTTCCCCGCGCTCAACGCGCGTGAGCCGCAAATTCTCGAGGATTGGCTCTCGCACATCAACGAGGAACTCGCGTCGCACAAGGCAGCGAACCCGGACGCCGTCGTCGGCCCGCTCGCCGTGAATCAGATCGTGCATCAGTCGAATCAGCGACTCGAACACGACGTGCGTGTGTGCGTCGAGCATCGCGTGCCGATCTTCATCACGAGCCTCAGAGCGCCGCCCAAGGAGGTGCTCGATGCAGTGCACAGCTATGGCGGCATCGTGCTGCACGACGTGATCAACCTGCGTCACGCGAACAAGGCGCTCGAAGCCGGTGTCGACGGCCTGATCCTCGTTGCCGCCGGTGCCGGCGGTCACGCGGGCATGCTCTCCCCGTTCGCGCTGGTCGGCGAAGTACGCAAGATCTTCGACGGGCCCATCGTCCTCTCCGGCTCGATCGCCAACGGCGGCTCGATTCTCGCCGCGCAGGCCATGGGCGCCGATCTCGCCTATATCGGCACGCGGTTCATCGCATCGACCGAAGCCAATGCCAGCGATACCTACAAGCAGGCCATCGTCGACGCGAGTGCGAACGACATCATCTACACGAACCTGTTCACCGGCGTATCGGGCAACTACATTCGTCAGAGCATTTTGAACGCGGGTCTCGATCCGGATAATCTGCCCACCGCCGACAAGTCCGCCATGAACTTCTCGAAGGCAAAGGCGTGGAAAGACATCTGGGGCGCGGGCCAGGGCGTGGGGCTGATGGACGATGTGCAACCGGCGGCGGAGATCATCGCGCGGCTCAAACAGGAGTACGACGACACGCGCAAGCGACTCGCAGGCTGATGCGCCACGGCTGACGCCGGGCCAGTCTCATGGGCGACGCGAATGCGAGACGGGCGCCGCCAGTGCGCCCGGCCGACCTCATCCGACGATCGCTTCAAACCATGTGTTTGATGACGAACCTCCTGCGCGCGCCCACCCACGGAACCGCAAACCGATAGTCATCCCGACCGATACGCAAGCCCGGGGCATTGGGGCGATGGCAGTCTTCTCATCCCGGGCCACCGATACGTCAGCGACTCCGTCATGCTGTGTGTGAGATGGCCCTCACTTCGGGAGAGGCCGCCATGCCGCACATCTCGCATCACATCCCGCACCACATTCCACATCACCGCGCGCGGTACGCCACGCCGCGCTATGGCCTGCCGCTCACCAGACAGCGACGTGACTCGCCTGCCACCGCGCCGGGAAGCTTCACCGGCAGCTTTCGCCATGCCGGGCTTCGCTCAGGTGCACGCAAGGCGAGCAAGTCTACGTCGGCGGCAGCGGGCCACGTGAGCAGCAACACGCCCCCCTCCTGTCGCCTATGGCCCGCCACCCTGGCGGTGCTGCTGGTCGCCAACCTGACAACGCCGGCCAGTGGCGCCGTTCCGCGCCGTCATCTGATTGCCGACACGCACGGCAACGCGCATGACCCCGCCAACGATCATTCCCTGCCGCAACTCGCCCCCGCCGCGATGCGTCACGAAGCGTGCCACAGCACCACGGGCGCACCGGACGATGTCGATATCCGCCCCGTCGAGCGCCCGCGCTTCAGATCCGACTACACGCTGACGGACTTGCTTCGCATCGTTGCGGCCTCACGCTCACCGTTCGAGAAGCTGGGCGAATCGCTGGGCGACGCCTACGAGGTCTTCACCGGCGACGTTCCCGCGCCCGAGACCCGCGCAGCGATTCTCCGGGGCGGCATGGCGGCCGATATCGCGACCGGGATCGTGCCTCAGGTACGCATGGCCCGCATGCCGGGCGACATTTCGCATGTCGCGCTCAGGCAAGTCGAGGGACACGGCTTCGTTGCCGAAGACCTTTCGACGTTGATGCAGGCGCTGGATCCGCGCACGTGGCGCGCCGACATCGGGTCGGACACCGTCGCTGCACCAATCGCGCCGGGCGCGCGCAGGGCAATCGACGCCGTTGCCGTTGCCGATGCCATTGCTGCCGTCGACATCCCGGATTCGCTGCCGGAAATGGCCGCCCCCGATGTCCCCGATGTCCCCGATGCCCCCGGACACGACACGTTGGCGAAGCCTCGCATCGAGGGTGAGCGCGAGCATCTTGCCGGCTACGAGCAATCGCCAACGGCGCAGCGTCCACCGGCCGACCGGTCCTCGCAGCCGCTGCTGATCGACGGCCATCACTATCTCCTCGGCGAGAACGGCTACTACCGCGTAAGCCGAGGAACGAGCGAGAGTACGTGGCTGGTGGATGCTCCCCGTCACGACAAGGCGCAGGTGCCCGTCACCTTCGACCCGCTGAGCGGTCATTGGCGTGCGAATCCGCCCTTGCGGCTGTGCGGCGGCGGCTGCGGGCAGAGCAAGCGCATGCCGGAATCCGACAGCATCGTGGACGGCTGGGCCGCCATCGCCTCCACCATCTCGCACCTGCCCGACCTGGATACTCAGGACGCCATTCAGGCAGCCTTCGGCAACCTGAGCAGTCTGCGGCTGCTGCGCGGCAACCGCGTGGACTTGCGCCCCTCCCGCGACTATTCGATCGTCGGGCACCGTGCGGCGCTGCGCAAGGCGATGCGCAATATCGACCGGGATGAACCCCTGCTCCGGCAACAGGAGGAAGTCGCGGCGGCCACGGCGATGTATTACTCGGACAATCCACTGGCCGAAGCCTTCTGTCAGGAGAACGCCGAGATTCTGTTTCATCTGCTGCTCGAAAGTGGCGTCCCGGAAACGCGGATTCGCATGATCACGTTCCAGCCCAAGCATCGTCCGGCGCATGTGATGGTCCTGTATACCGAGTCGGAGACGTTCATCGACATGCTGCACGTCGCCACACCTCAGCCGCTCGTCGTCGGGCGTCCGGACGGTATCGGCAATCGCATGTTCGCGCGCGCCATTTTTCTCACGCGGGACACGACCCTGCTGCTCGACCCGTGGAGCCGGACCAAGGTCACCGGGTTCGCGGGCGCCATGACGGAACGCGACATCGAGCAGCGCCTGAACCGCATGCTCGCCACGCTCGGGCATCGGGAGGATCATCCGTTCGTCGTCTCGATCACGCGACCGCTCGGCCGAGCCGCCGCCACGCGCCCGCACAGTGCAGGCAGTGCAAGCAGCGCGGACAGCCCGGTCAGTGTCGGCAGCGAGAGCAACGGCAGTGTGTTCGATCCGTCGATCGTGCCGGACCTCACCTCCTCGGACGATGCGCCCGAAGACGGCTTCTGACGCACGCACGTCGTTGCCCGCTTCATCTTCCCGTCGGTCCGGGCCGCGCATCTCTTCCCTCTCTTCCCTCTTGCCCCTCTTGCATCACGCCGCGTGAAAGCCCTCTTTCGGAGACGTCGCCATGCCCTACCGCTCCCATTGCCGCGTCACCCACGCATCGCCGCAGTACGGCATGCCGCCCGCAGGTCAGTCCACTCATCAGCCCACTCGTCAGCCGCCTCGTCAGCTCACCCATCAACTCACCCGCATGTGCGCCGATGCAGACGTCGGTCTGGCGCGTTCCTTACGTCGTGCCCGGACCACCCACGCCGCATGCCGAGGCACGCAGCGCAGAGCGTCGAGCGTGTCATGTCACCGGCAACAGGGCGACGTCCCATGTCACACGGGCAAGGCCTGGCCGGCGGCTCTCGCGCTGCTTCTCGTGGCGAACATGATCTCGCCGGTGGCCAGCGGCATTCCGCGCGGCGCAACGCATCGGACACAGCCTGGCAAGGAGGCGCCGTCGTTCGTCGACGGGCAAGCGGCGGCAAGCACGCCGTTGCGCGCCTCATCCGATGGCGTCGCCGTTCGTCCCGTGGAATTCCTGCCGATCAAGTCCGATTACACCCTGTCCGAATTCCTGGGTGCGGTTGCCGCATCGAGCGCCCCGTTCCAGCACACTGGCGGGGCGCTGATCGAGATGTACGCGCTCGTGACTGGCGACACCGTCGATGCCGGAACGCGCAGAAGCATCGACCAATGGACCGAAGCCCTCGACTTCGCCACCGGGCTGATTCCGGATGTCGGCTTGTCGCGTATTCCCGGCGAAGCCGCCGGTATCGCGGCCGAGGGGATCGACGGGCGCGTGCCCGATGCCGGGCGCCTCATGTCGGTGGTGCAGTCTGCCGACGCACGCAACTGGCAAAGTCGTGGCGTCGTCCGCGCGCGTCCAGACTTCGCCCGGATGTACAAGGACCGACGCACACACGCAGGGCGTCGAAACGATGCGTCGCACAGCGTTGCAGCCGCGCAAAACGGTCCGGATGAGACACCACCGTCATTGCCCGAGCCGGTCGGCGCTGCCCTGCCGTCGGCCTCCGACATGTCTGGCGCCGGCAATGGCCCGGCGACGCTTGCGCGACCCGACTGGCACATCGAAGGCGAGCATGAACATTTGCGCGGCTACGCCCAATCGTTCTCTGCGGACCGCCTGCCCGACGATCGCCGTGGTCGTCTGATCCTGCTCGGCGGTCGGCACTACCTTCGCGGGGAAGCCGGTTACTACCACGCCATGCGCGGGCGCAGCGCGGACCACTGGCTCGTGTCGCCCCCACGCGGTAGCGGTCACGTCGCGCAGGTGCCGGTGACGTACGATCCGGCCACCGGCGCATGGCGCGCAGAAAAGCCATTACGCCTTTGTGGCGGCGGGTGTGGGCCGAGCCGCGAAGCGAGCCCCGACAGCATCGCCGTCGATCGGCAGAAGATTTTCGACGCCCTTGCGCACCTCGACGACAGCGCGCGCGAAGGGATTCGCTACGCGTTCAACGATCTGAGTTTGCTGCATCTCACACGCAGCAACCGACCCGATCTTCACATGATGCGAGACAACTCGATCATCGATCACCGCGAAGCGCTGCGTGTCTCGATGAAGCGCATCCGGCGCGACCTGCCGCTGGTCAGGCAACAGGAGGAGGCGTCTCTCATCACCACCATGCACTACTACTGGAATCGCTACAGCGAGGCCTTCTGTCAGGAGAATTCGGAGATCCTGTTTCACTACCTGCTGGCAAACAACATTCCGACCGAGCGGGTTCGCATGATCACCGTGCAACCAAAGAACCGGCCGCCGCACGTGCTGGTGCTGTACACGGAGTCGGAGCGCCTGATCGGTGTGCTCGAATCAGCGACGCCCCAACCGCCGCTGAACCTGGAGCCCGACGGCATCAGCGACATGCTGTTCGCGCGCGAGATCTACGAGTCGCGCGATTCGACCGTGCTGCTCGATCCCTGGAGCCGCGCACGCGCGACGTCCTTCGCGAACGCGAATCATGCCGTCGATCTGGTCGACGCGCTCGACGCGGCGTTCTCCGATATCGGGCATCGGCCTGGCAACCGGTACCGCGTCTCCATCACGCGCCCCCTCGGCGCACGGCGCACCGGCACCGGTCGTCAGGCGAGCGTGGGCAGTCGAGGGAGCGTCGGCAGCAACTCGCTCTCCGGCCAATCGACCGGTGCAACGAGCTGGAATAGCGAGACGGGTCAGGTACCGGGGCCGCCACGCGAGTCGATCGATTTGCCGCAGGCACAGCCCGTCAGTGTGTGAGTGCCTCCCGTTCGTCCACGCAGCGTATTCTTCGGAGACTTCCCCGTGCCTTTGACCCACCATCACCGGGCGTTGCCCGCGCCTGTGTGCTACGGCTTGCCTCATGCGTCGACACGCACGGCACATCGAAATGGTTTTCCCGCCACGTTCCGCCGCGCTCGGACGGCACGGCCGCAGCGAGACAGCCGTGTGCGATCTGCGCCGTCGAGCGCACCGCACGAGCGTGCACACGCGCATCGGCATCCGGGCGGGGCATGGCCCGCAGCACTGGCGATCATGCTGGTCGCGAACTTCGTCACGCCGTCATCGGCAGCGGTACCGCAACGTTTTCGCGACCCCGATGATCCCGCGCGACCGACCGTTCCCGGTGACGTCGTGGCGCGCGACGCCATCTCGCCGATGCCCGACGGTGTCGACGCCGCAGTTCCAGCATTGGAAACATCGGCGGCATCGGGGGTCATGATCGAGCCGGTCAGACACGCGGCGCTCAAATCGCAGTACGCCCCTGTCGACGTACTCAGAGCGCTGGCCGCCGCACGCACGCCGTTCTCCAGCACCGGAGAGTCGATATCCGACGCCTACACACTCGTCACCGGCCGGGAAGTTCCCGCCACCGTTCGTAAAACGGTCAAGGGCTGGACGGCCGCCATCGACATGACCACCGGTTTTCTCCCGGAGGTTCAACTGCTGCGTCTGCCGGCGGAAATCTCCGACGTCGCCGTCGAGCGCATCGACGGCAAGACACCCTCCACCGATCAATTGATCGGGCTGGTGCAATTTGCGTCGCCACGCGGTGTCGGCGCTCCCGCTACCTCCCGTGCCGCGCGGCCGCGAGCGGGCGCGCCGCGCAATGCGCCCGCATTGATTCCGTCGAAGCGCGAGACACCGTGGCAGATACCGAAAGACGAGCGCGCGGGCATCGTCAGCGCGCCGGACAATCTGTCGACCCACGAACGGAGCGCGAGCCGCTTCGCCATCAAGGGCGAGTTCGATCATCTCGACGGGTATGAGCAACGCTTCACCGAAGCCGAGTTGCCGTCCGACAAGGCCTCGCGGCTGGTCGTCGTGGGTGGAAATCGCTATCTTCGCGGGGAGGCAGGCTACTACCGGGCCACACAGGGCATCAGCGCCGATCACTGGCTCATCGACGCCCCGCGACACGCCCGCGCGCAAGTGCCCGTCACCTACGATCACGCGACCGGGCAATGGCAGGCGCACGAACCGTTGCGCCTGTGTGGCGGCGGCTGCGGGTCGAGCCGCCCGTTGACACCGGACAGCATTGCCGGCAGCTTTGAAGACATCTTCTCCGCAACGCGCCATCTGCCCGACGAGTCGGCACAGGAAGCCATTCAGAATGCGTTCGCCGATCTCAGCCGTCTGCATCTCGTACGATCCAATCGTCCCGACTTGCGCACGATGCGGGACAACTCGATCGTCGACCATCGTGCGTCGCTGCGCACCGCGATGAAAGGCATCGACCGTCGGCTGCCGTTGATCAAGCAGCAGTGCCAGGCCGCAGAGGTGACCGCACGGTATTACTACTCCCATCCGTTCACCGAAGCCTTCTGTCAGGAGAATGCCGAGATCCTGTTTTTCTTTTTGCTTCAGGACGGCATCGACATCGACAACCTTCGCATGATTACCGTGCAACCCAAGAATCGGTCGCCGCACGTCATGGTGCTCTACTCGGAGTCGACCCGACTGATCGACATTCTCGACGCCTCGACACCGCATCCGCGCGTGAGCCTGCATCAGGATGGCATCTCGTCCGCGCAATTCGCCTGGGCCGCCTATATGACGCGCGACACCACGTTGCTGCTCGATCCATGGAGCCGCAGCAAGGCGGTCTCGTTCGCACGCGCCGACACGCCGCAAGACGCCGTGGACATTCTCGACGTGGCGTTCACCGACATCGGGCATCGCATCGGCAGTCCGTACACCGTGTCGATTACGCGTCCGCTGACCGCGCGCAAAGGGTTGCTGAGCAGCCATAGCAGCTTCGGTAGTGTCGGCAGCGCAGCAAGCTCGGGCGCGATTTCGGGAAGCTCGGGGAGTTCCGCGACATCGGGGGCAGCGGGGACATCGCTGCTGTCGGCATCCACGTCGGTATCGAGTGCGGCCTTCGAGTTGGGGCTTGACGCGCGTCGCCCATCGGCTGCCGGTGCTGCCGGCAAGCCGCGTACGGCGCCTCAAACGCCCCAGACACCGGAGACACCGGATATGCCGGAAACACAGGAAGCACCGGTCAAAGCCGAATCACCGCAATATGCGGCGAACGACGTCTGAGCGCGCCACGCCTGCGTTACCTGTATCGCCGGCCGGCGCGCCTTGCGCGCGCCGTACCGACTTGCCTCAGTCCATTCAGTCGCTCAGTACGTGTAGACGCCGCGTCCCGTCTTGCGTCCCAGGTAGCCGGCGGCCACCATCTCCTTGAGCAGCGGACAAGGGCGATACTTCGAGTCGGCAAATTCCTCGTAGTAGACGTTCATCACCGACAGGCAGACGTCCAGACCGATCATGTCGGCCAACGCCAGCGGGCCGATCGGGTGGTTGCAGCCGAGCTTCATGCCTTCGTCGATTTCTTCGGGCGACGCCAGATTCTCCGCCAGCACGAAGAAGGCTTCGTTGATCATCGGCACCAGAATCCGGTTGACGACGAAGCCCGGCGCATTCTTCACGGTAATCGGGGACTTGCCGAGCGCACGCGCGAGGGCGTCGACGCGTGCATGCGTTTCGTCGCTCGTTTGCAGGCCGCGAATGATCTCCACGAGTGCCATGAGCGGCACCGGGTTGAAGAAGTGCATGCCGATGAACTGCGCGGGCTTCGAGACGACGGCCGCGAGCTTGGTGATCGAAATCGACGACGTATTGGAGGCAAGAATTGCCCCTTCGCCGACCACACCTTCGAGCTGCTTGAGGATCTTCACCTTCAGATCGAAGTTCTCCGTGGCAGCTTCGATCACGATGTCGGCGCTTGCGAACACCGCGTAGTCGGTGGACGTCTTGATACGCGCGAGCGCAGCCTCCTTGTCGGCGGCGGTGATCTTGTCCTTCTTGATGAGGCGATCGAGGCTGCCGGCAATCGTCGCCACGCCTTTTTGCACCGCCGCGTCGCTGATGTCGACCATCGTCACCGACAATCCGGCCACTGCACAGGCCTGTGCAATGCCGTTACCCATCGTGCCTGCGCCAATGATGCCTACGTGTTGAATCGTCATGTCGTCTCTGCTCCGTTGATGTGGAATTGATGCCGGATCTGCCAAAGGGTTGGGGGGCCCCGTCTTGCGCGGTGCGCAAATCATAGCGCGGACCCGCCGTATCGGTGACACGCGGGACCGCTGTGCGAAACATCTACGACGCCATGCGCGATCATGGATGTCGCCGATCTGCGCGGACAATGAAAAAAGGGGCAGACAACGATGTCTGCCCCTTTTCACACCCGGCAAGTTCGGCAACTTTGGCAAGTCGCTACGGCACGCGCGTGCGGCGCGTGCGCAGGGGTGCCTCAGAACTTCATGCGAATGCCGCCGCCGAAGGTGTCGCCGCCCGAGAGCGTGCTCACCTTGTCGTTCATGTACGCGGCATAAATGTCGGTACGCTTGGACAGGTTGTAGTCGTAGCCGAGCGCCCAGGTCTTGCGGTTTACGTTGCTCGCACCCGAGCTCTTCGTGTACGCATACGAGGCGAGCACCTTGCCGTTACCCAGCGGCACCGACACGCCCAGCTGGCCGCCGTTTTCCGACACGCCACCGCCCGTGACGTTGTTGCGGATGTACTGGTACTGACCGAAGAGCTTCACGACCTGAAGGTCGTACGTGGCGCCCAGTTGCACGGCCTGCTGGCTGCGGAAGCCCGTCATGCCGGCGAGGTCGTCCGGCACGGCGTCGAACTTGACTTGCTGATACGCGAGCGACGCGGCGAACGGACCGTTGAAGTACAGCGCCGATGCGCTCCACTTGTTCTGGCCGGCCTCACCTGCCTTGTTGCCGAATGCGTATGACACGCTGCCCGACAGGCCCTTGAAGTTCGGCGTGGTGTACATCACGGCGTTGCTCCAGCCGGAGTCGCCCACGATACCCTGACCGGCCAGACCGATGAAGGTGTGGAACACCATCGGGCTGAACGTGTACGAGTCGACGAACGGGTTGAAGAGGATCGTCGAGACGAAGTACGACGTGGTCAGTCGACCCATCGTGACCGTACCGGCCGTATCCGATTGCAGGCCGACGTAGGCGTTGCGCGAGAACATCGTATCGCCCTGGAAACGGCCGTACTGACCATTCTGCGGACGGAAGAAGTCTTCGAGCACGAACACGGCCTTCAGGCCGCCGCCGAGATCTTCGCTACCCTTCATGCCCCAGTACGACGTGGACATACCGCCGCCGCCCGGCGTCCAGGCGCGATCGCCGCCCGGATTCTTGACCGCGCCCACCCAGGCGTCGACCTGACCGTACAACGTGACGTTCGATTGCGCGAAGGCCGGTGCACTCATGCACGCGCCCAAAACGATCGCCCCGCCAATTCCCTTGGCCATGCTGCGCTTCATTCACTTCTCCTTGCTTTATGTATTTTGTGTGCCTGTTCCCGCCTTGCACGGGACCTGCCGGCGCCCATTCGAGAAGCGCCTCCCTGTTAAACGGCCGTGATTCTCGCATAGCCGCCCCCCGCTCATAAAGGTCGGAACGGCCGGAAAAATGCACCACACGAAGTGGCTGGGAAATGGTGGAGAGACAAAAATCGGAGGACCATCCGCGCCGCAATTAATCTCGGTATAACGAGATCGATATAACCCGCATATTGCGGGGTTAGCGATCACTCACATACGCGGTGATGTCCACGAATAATGGACGTTGCGCAAGGCCGACCGGCAGCCGGCTTTGGCGGTCGATGAACGCATCTAATGTTGCACATGTGCAACATTCGGTGCAGTCAACCAGTTACGCAGGAAAGAATTTCGGCTGGGGCGCGGTCGGCGAAAATCGCGAGTACGCAGCAGTGAAGCGTCAGTAAAGCGGCAGTAAAGCGGCAGGGGACAGGGAGGGAGAGATGGACGGGATAACGCTGCGCGGCCCGAGCGAGCCGAACGAACCGATGAGGGGGCGGCAGCACTCACCGCCCACGCAAACGTCGACGCGTCAGCGGTTGCGGCGACCGCCCTCGCCGCGCTGGCCACGAGGTTCGCCTTGCGGCGTGTACTGGCGCTCACGCGGTTCCGCCGGCGCAGCCCAGTTCGGATAAGCCGCCTGTCCGCGACCGCGATCCGCGTTGAAACGACTGATGTCTTCGCGCAGCGATGCCTTGTTCAGGTCCAGCATGTCGCGACCCCGCCCGCCGTCGGCCCAGGCAGGCAAGGCACACACCAGCAGTAACAGGAAGCAGCAACGCAGTCGGGCACTCATTTCGGTTCAGCCACATCACCCGGCCACGAAGGTGGGGCCGGTTGGCACGAGACGCGGTTTCCACCTGTGGGTGACAGGTGCGCCATACGCCTCACGAATGACTTTACCGGGTCAGCCGAACGAGCGTCGACCGAAAAGATGTTAATGCGCAGAGCGGTCTGCAACCGTTTGTAACTGCCGTGCCCCCGAGGGCAAACCGTGGTGCCCGGCCCAGGTCACGATGCGCCGCCCCGCCTTTACCGGCGGGGCTGAGCACGACGCTCCCGCGTGCCCCTGAGCTGCGTCGTTTTACTTGTCTACCTGCTTCTCGACCGACAGCGAAATCTCGCGCATCCGTTCACCGCGCGGCGTCACCAGATCCTGCGCCGTAATGGTGAAATTGACCGGACGCGCGAATTTCCGGCTCGCGCTTTGCCATTCGGCAGGCAGTCCGGCGGGATTCGTCGTGGTCGTGCGCATGGTCGTCACGCCGCGGGTGCAACGCGACACGTCGGTGGCGAACTTCTGCGCCTGACGGCGCAAGTCCATCGGCGTGATCTTCTGGTAATCCCAGATGCATTCGTAGGTCGGCGCGAGGCCTGTGGCGCGGAACACCTTGCAGTCGCCGCCCGGCACCGAATAGGTCGCCTGATAGCTCTCGCCAAGTTCGTTCTTGGCCACGAGCGGGCCCGTCACGTCTTCAAAGCCGGTTTGTGCGCTCTTGGCGAGCATGAGGATGCCCTCGCACTGGTCGGCGGCGAACGCCGTCTGGGCTGCGCAAAGGCACGCCAGCAAGGCCCATCGTTGTAGAGGTTTCGTTGACATTATTGGAATGTTCGACTGGGTACGCCAGTGCGCGGCGTGGCTGCCATGCGCGCTTTCATGCTTTCACGCCCTCGCGCCTTTGCCGGTTCACGTATTGCCTGGAATGGTGCCATTAGAACGCAAAGTTCGCGCGGACGAAACCACAGTCATGAGGGAAATCGTGCGTCAATTCGAGTGCGTCCTCTTCCGATAGTTCTCGCCAGACACAGGCGTCGCTCTCATCCGAAAAGCCGATTGGCGAGTGGCGTGCGCGTCCTATACTCCAATGGCAGCGAAGCTGCACGGGCACGGCCGGGAACCCTGCGGGGTTCATCCGCTTCACGGCAATGCCCTCTGGTGCCAAGTCTCCTTGGCCCATACCATGCCGCGCCGGTACACGCGGCTGGCGATGCCCTGATGGGGCCTCAACCGGCGGCTTAGTCCGCCGGTTTCCATTTGTGCGTTCCATGCCCGCCCCAGGGTCCATGCACTGCGTGCGCTCACGGTGAGCCCGCCCCACTCATGCCGACGGACTAAGCGAAAGTGCGGATTTCGCCTACGGCACCTGTCTGCAACTATCGAATCACAAGACCAATATTTACCGGGCACTCACCTTCGGGAAGTCAACGGAGCGTTTGTGTACACCAACGGGTACGGCACGTCGCACCTGATCGACTTCGTTCGCGGTCATGGCGGCACGCTGGCGCATGTGCTTGGCGCGCTCGGTCGGTTTCGCCTCCGGCACGGCCATTGGCCGTCCCGCGTCTTTCTCTATCCCGAGACCCTCGCCGCGCTCGTCCAGGACCTCACGCCCCTGGGCTTCTACCGCGTTCAGCAGCGACTCGACGTCGTGGCCGATCTGGAGCGCGACCTGTTCTGTTCGGACGACTGCGGCAACGTTGCCGTGTATCGCATACAGGCCCCTTCGAACCCGGCGAGCGTCGACGCTGCCGCCGTTTGGCTCGGCCTTGCGCTGCCCGCAGTGGCATCGACGGTCCCGCGTCCCCCCACATCGTCGGCAAGGTCGGGTACAGCGGACACGTCCGATATGCAGGAGGACGATGCCCAGCCGCGCCCGTACGTCGCGCCATCACCGCCGAGCTGATCTCGGCGCGCCGCCGGAGAGTTGTCATGAACCGACTCGCAATCGTTCTCGATGGTCTGATGCTGCTCTACCTCGCTGCGGCGACGGTGGTCGGCGTGCAATCGAGCGCCGCCGACGGGCACGCGCTGCTGGCCAGCGTGCTCGGCGTGTTGCTCGCGCTTTGTGTGCTCGCCATGATCGCGGCGCCGTTCTACGTTTCGCTCGTGGTACTCGTCGCGCAGTCCGAGCGATATCTGCGTCTGGCCGCATGGTTGCATCGCGTGCTGCTCTCGCTAATGGTATTGCTGACGGTTTTCTCGCTGCTTGCACGCGATACGGTGGAAGTGTCCGCCCCGCTGTTCGTGCTCGTCGCGCTCGTGTGCGTCGTCAATCTCGTGGCGCTGTCCAGACGACGCACTCACTTCGAGACGTTCCATCTGTTCGAACATTGACATTGGGGTGTCCTGGGCGTGCGTGCTGCCGACGCTGTCCACGCGTTGCGGGCGATGCTCGCCATCATGCGCCGCACGTCGATTTGCGAGCGGCGCGCAGGCGGTGCTAGACTGCGCGGCATGAATCGCTGGCGCAAACTCCTCGTGCTGATGCTGTTGTGCGTAACCATGCCGTTACAGGCCATGGCTGCGCTGCGCACGCATTGCGCGCCGGGAACGCCTGCGACGTCGGCGACGTCGGCGCAAGCTGCCGCTGCGACGGCAAGCGAGGCCGCCGTCATGGCGCCACTGCCGATGCCCCGGCATTACGCGACGACGTCCGGCGGCGTGGCCATGGACGACCACGCGATGTCCGGCGCACACCATCACGGTGACGACGGCGTGATCGCTTCATTGCGCGAACCTGGCGCCTTGCCGGACTCGCACGATGCCGGGGGCGCGCACAGTCTTCACGCCAGTTGCTCCGCGTGTGCGGCGTGCGTCGTCTGCACGGCGCTGCCGCCAAGCGTGGCGCTGCGCCTGCCGGACGCCCAGCCGTCCACCGCCATTCCTTTCCTGCGTACGTCTGCCGCCAGTGCCGTCGTCGCAGTGCCTGAACGCCCTCCCAAAGCACTCGCCGTCTGACGACACTGCGTCCACCGCGCACGCGCGAACCGGATGCACGTCGTCTTCGTTCCCCGTCGAACTGACTTACGTCGTCGTGCACGACCGGCCCCGGCTCACTCGCGGTCCATGCTGGCCACGTCATGCACACCGTAAGTCCGTCCGCCCGATGAATGGGTGATGCGCGACGGCGTTCGGGCCTTTCCTGCCTTTCCGACATTTGGCAGGCCGAGCGCATCGTCTGCGGCATCGCCGTATCGACGAGTCTTTCGATGACGCTTCTTCTCTTACGACGGCACGCGTGGCGCGTGCCTGTCGCGCTATCGCTGTGGGGTGCCGGGTCGGTAACCGCCACCGCAGCAGACAGCGCGACGCCACCGGTCGTGATCCACGACCCGGCTTCTCCGGACGCCCCTGCGGGTCCCATTCCCGCCAGCGTGCTCGGTGACTTCACCGCACCGGCGTTGTCGGTGCCGACCGGCGACTGGCGCGCGATCAACGCCAGCGTGTCCGGCAACGCCGGCATGTCGGGCGGCCACCACGATATGCCCCGTCAACGCGACAATCCCCCAACCACGCCGACGGGCCATGCGGGACACAACATGCCGGCCTCACCAGCATCGATGGACCACAGCGCAATGGGTCACAAGATGCCGATGACTCCGGCGCCCGCTGCGCATGGCGGACACATCCCGGAAGGGGACTCGCAATGAGGCACGCGACTTCCTTTCCTTCGACATTGCGCATCGCCACGGGCACCCCGTCGCATGTCGCACCGTCGCATGTCGCGTCGTTAGGCCGGCGACCTTCCCGGCGAACACCGTTCGTCCTTGCCTCACTCACCGCGCTCGCGACGCTCGCCCTCTCGGGCTGCGCCACGTTCAGCGACGACGGCGGTTTCTCCCCTGTCGCGCAAGCCACGCAAAAGCGTCTCGGCGCCTCCGCCGTCTGGGCGCGTGACGACGCCACCGCGCAAGCGCTGGCCGATGCCCGCGACGACTTGCTCAAGCGGCCGCTCGACATCGACGCCGCCGTTCGTGTCACGCTGCTCAACCATCGCGGCTTGCAGGCGACCTATGCGGAACTCGGTATTGCCGAGGCGTCGCTCGTACAGGCCGGACGGTTGCCTAATCCGCGCTTCTCGTTCCAGCGCGTGCAAGGCGGCGGCGACGTCAGCATCGAACGCACGTGGGGCATCGACTTCGTGCGCGTGCTGACGATGCCGCTGGCCGCGCGCATCGAAGCGCGTCGCTTCGCGCAAGTGCAGGCGCAGGTAACGCAAGCCATTGTCGAACAGGCCACGCTCACGCGCCGGGCCTGGATCGACGCCGTTGCCGCACAGGAGCGCGTGGCGATCCTCGAGCAAACCCGTCTTGCCACGCAGGCCGCGAGCGAACTCGCCGACGGCATGACCCGCGCAGGCAACTTCAGCGCGATGCGCCGCACGCAAGCGAATCTCGTCTACGCGGACACGGCGGCGCGGCTCGCCCGCGCACGCGAGCAGGCCAACTCGGCGCGCGAACATCTGGCGCGCCAGATGGGTCTGTGGGGGCAACAACTGGAATTCACGCTGCCCTCGCGATTGCCCGACTTGCCGCGCACCCGGCCGGCCTGGCCAGATGCGCAAGCGCAAGCCCTGCGCGAGCGTGCCGACGTGCGCGCCGCGCGCGCAGCGCTCGACGCCACGGCCAGCGACCTCGGTCTCACGCGCGTCACGCGTATCGTCAACGTGCTCGACACGGCATACCGCAACAACAGCGAGACAGGCAAACCCAGCGAACACGGCTATGAGATTTCACTGGAGGTTCCGCTGTTCGACAGGGGCTCGGCGCGCGTTGCCGGTGCCGAAGCGCGCTATCGCCAGAGTGTCGACCGTCTGGCGGACACGGCGGTGGCCGCGCGTGCCGACGTTCGCACGCGACGTGCGCAGGCGCTCGCCGCGTGGGACATCGCGGAGCATTACCGCACGACGATCCTGCCGATGCGCCAGCGCGTCTCGGACGAATGGTTGCTGCGATACAACGGCATGCTGGCGAGCGTGTTCGATCTGCTCACCGATGCCCGCGAGCAACGTGACACGATCCTCGGCGACATCGATGCGAGGGCCGACTACTGGCTTGCCGACACCGCGTTTCGGGAAAGCGTCGGCGGGGCAGAACCGGACGAGGCAGACACACCGCCGGGCGCGAACGCCCAGGCGCGGGGCACGCCCTCTGCATCGGGCAGCGTCGCCACAGGCGTAGCAACGCCAACGCCAACATCCTCGCAACCGTCACCACCCACACAGCCCTCGCAATCCCATCGACACGGAGGTGACGCATGACTTCGCGCCGACGATTCCTGCGCAACGCCAGTCTTGCCGTCATGGGCGCGGCTGCCGTCGAACGCACCAGCCTCGCCGCGCTGCCGGACGCCGCCACGCGCAACGATGCCAGCACCGCCAAGCCCCTCTCACCGCCGAACGGGCGGCCCTATCGCCCCGTTGTCACGCTCAACGGCTGGACACTGCCGTGGCGCATGCGCAATGGCGTCAAGGAGTTCCATCTGGTCGCCGAGCCTGTCGTGCGGGAAATTGCGCCCGGCATGCAAGCGAACCTCTGGGGCTATAACGGCCAGAGCCCGGGCCCGACCATCGAAGTCGTCGAAGGTGACCGTGTCCGCCTTTACGTGACGAACAAGCTGCCCGAAGCGACGAGCGTGCACTGGCACGGCCAGCGATTGCCCAACGGGATGGACGGCGTAGCCGGCCTCAACCAGCGCGCGATCGCTCCCGGCCAGACATATGTCTACGAGTTCGAGGCCAAACGTCCGGGCACATTCATGTATCACCCGCATGCGGACGAGATGATGCAAATGGCGATGGGCCTCATGGGGTTCTGGGTCACGCATCCGAAAGACCCGTCGTTCATGCCGGTGGATCGCGACTACGTCTTCCTCATCAACGCCTATGCGATCGACCCCGGCACGCGCACGCCGCGCGTGAACGAGATGACGGACTTCAACCTGTGGACCTGGAACAGTCGTGCCTTCCCCGGCATCGATCCGCTGGTCGCGCGCCAGGGCGACCGGGTGCGAATCCGCATCGGCAATCTGACCATGACGAATCACCCGATTCACCTGCACGGGCACGAATTCAAGGTCACGGGCACCGATGGCGGCTGGGTGCCGCCAACGGCGCAGTGGCCCGAGGTCACCACGGATGTCGCCGTCGGGCAAATGCGCGCCATCGAGTTCGACGCCACCGAACCCGGCGACTGGGCGTTGCATTGTCACAAGTCGCACCACACGATGAACCCGATGGGACACGACGTGCCCACCATGCTCGGTGTCAACCAGCGCGAGATCGCCGCGAAGATCGCCCGCATCATTCCCGACTACATGGCCATGGGCGAGACCGGCGGGTCGATGAACGGCATGGACATGCCGTTGCCCGAAAACACGCTGCCGATGATGACGGGCACCGGCCCGTACGGCCCCATCGAAATGGGCGGCATGTTCACCACCCTGAAAGTGCGGCAGGACCTGCCGCGCGACAGTTATCGCGATCCCGGCTGGTATCGCGCGCCACGCGGCTCCGTCGCAAGTCCGTGGCAAGGCAGCACTTCAGCGTTACCCTCTACCCATCGCCAGCCCGCAAAGGCGGCCAAAACCGGAGTCAAATCATGATTCGCACGCCCCTCGGCTCACGCCACGATGCAAGCCTCGACTCACTTCTCGGTTCACGCTTCGGTTCACGCTTCGGTTCACTTCTCGGTTCACCCTTCGGTTCGCCCGTCAGTTCGCCCCTCGGGTCGAACACGGCCCCGCATACCGCCGGGCAAAGCCGCTTGCAACGTGCGGCGCGACGCCTGCGCTTCGTGCGCGTTCCTATGCTGAGTGCGGCCATGCTCGGGCTTGCCACGCCCGCGTTCGCCGACGATTCACACGCGACGCATGCCATGCACGCGCAGCACAGCCATGGGGGTGAAGCGGCCGCTATCGGCGAGCCGGGCGACGACGCGAAGGCGACGCGCACCGTCGACGTCGACATGCGCGACACCATGCGTTTCTCGCCCGCCACGCTGACGGTCAAGCGTGGCGACACGGTGCGCTTCGTGGTGGCGAACAACGGCAAGATTCGTCACGAGTTGACGCTGGGCACAGCGGCTTCGCTCGCCGAGCACGCCAAAATGATGCAGCAGATGCCGGGCATGACGCACACCGAAGCCAACGCCGTGACGGTCGAACCGGGTCAGAAGAAAACGCTGGTGTGGCATTTCACGCAAGCCGGCACCGTCGACTTCGCCTGTCTGGAGCCCGGTCACTTCGAAGCCGGCATGCGCGGGGTGATCAACGTGCGATAGCGTTGGAGGTGAGGTCAATCTCGGGTCGAGTTCGGGCCAAAGCTCGGGCCGAGATGGCGTCGACAACGCCCGAACACCTCAGTCGTCACATCGTTCGAGGCCGCCGCTCAACGCTTGCGTTGCGGCGGCTTCGAACGCCTCCACGTCACGCGCCTTCATTCGCAAGCGCAGGGTAACGGCGTCGTCGTAAGCGACGTCGAGCACGTCCGCGGCGTGACGCTCCGCCAGCCGGCGCAGCGTCGCTTCATGCGCGAAAGCGCAGCGATACCGCGGCTGCGCCATCGGCTCGACGGCAGTGAGCGTTGCGAGCTTGAGCGCCTCGCTCACCGCCTGTCCGTACGCACGCGTCAGCCCGCCGGCACCGAGCTTGATACCGCCGTAGTAGCGCACCACCACCGCGAACACGTTCATCAGCCCCTTGTGCATGAGCACGTTGTACATCGGCTTCGCGGCGGTGCCGCCCGGCTCGCCGTCGTCGTCGAAACCCGACGCGCCATCGCACAACAATACCCAGCAGTAATGCGTGGCGTTCGGAAAGCGCACGCGCAACGCATCCAATTCGCGCATGGCCGATTCACGCGACGCGATGGGCATGACGATGCCGATAAACCGGCTCTTTCTGATGTCCAGCTCGGTTTCGACCGGTGCTGCCAATGCGTACATACGACTGTCGTTCCCTGACGTTTCCCCGAGCCTTACAGGCTCACTTCGCCGCGTGCGATCTCGATGACGTTACCGCCCACTCGAATCTCGCGCTTTTCCGTGACTTCGAGCGTCAGTCGGCACGGACGCTCGATCGCATCGCCCTGCGACACGCGCGCACGCACCGGCAGCGGATAGTCCTGCCCGATCAGCCATCCGCCGAGGTTGGCGCACGCCGAGCCCGTACCCGGATCTTCGCTGACACCTCCGCCCTGCGTGGTGAAGAAGTATCGTGCCGTCACCTGCAATTCGTTACCCGTCTGATCGTCGATGGAGAACACGTACCCGGTCTTGCGCTCCAGGCTCGAGAGCGGCCAACGCTCCAGCTTCGCGCTGTCGGGTTGTGCACGGGCAACGGCTTCGGCGTTGCGCACCGGAATCAGCAACTGGTCGGCCCCCGTGTCGACCCACTGCGGCGATTGCGCGAGGTCGTCGCGGCTCAGGCGCACGAGCGCCGCGATGTCCGCATCCGCCTCGGTCGCCTTCTCGATCTTCGGCTCCCCCGACGACGGCGCCGTCAACGTCCAGTGATCGCCCTTGGCCTGGACCGGCACCAGACCCGCTGCGAACTGCAGCGTGACGTGATCGCCCAGATTGCGCATGGCACGCAGCACATGGGCCGTGCCGAGCGTCGGATGGCCCGCGAAACGCATTTCGTAGCCGGGGGTGAAGATCCGCACATGCGCATCGGCCGTCTCCGACGGCAAGATGAAAGTCGTCTCGGACAGATTGAACTGGCGTGCCAGCGAACGCATCTCGTCGTCGCTCAACCCCCGCGCGTCTTCGAACACGCACAGCGGATTGCCGCCGAAGGCGGATTCGGCGAAGACATTGACGATGCGGAATGCGTAACTGCGGCTCATGGCGATGCTCCAGTAGAGAGTGATCGGACAGGGTGACAGCCTCCCCACCTTGTGAGTGAGGGCGACCGCCGGTCGGCGGGCCTTGCCGTCCGATTCGCGGGGCGGTCGGCTGACCTTTCAAATGAAGGCTCGTAGTCTCGCACATCGGCTCCCGGCACGCGCGCCAATGCAGCCGTTTTCGGCATTTTGTACCCCACCCCTTAAGAAACTTCTGCCCCGTTGCCGGAAAAACGGCCGAAATCGGCTCACCAGCATTGTCAATCTATACGAGACAATTATTCTCAATTCAGATGGATTGTAGTTCTCCATGGGGACCCTAAAATGTCATTCATCGAGGCCAAGCAAGCCTCTTAACGAAACGATGAAGACACAGGAGCCCATCATGCTGGACATCAGAAAAGCTACCGACCGAGGCGTTGCCGACCATGGCTGGCTGAGCTCGCGCCATACGTTCTCGTTCGCCAACTACTACGATCCGAAGCAAGTCGGCTTCTCCGATCTGCTGGTGATCAACGACGACCGCGTGGCACCGGCACAGGGCTTCGGCAAGCACCCGCACCGCGACATGGAGATCTTTTCGTATGTGCTCGAAGGAGCGCTCGAACACAAGGACACCATGGGCACCGGGTCGGTGATCGAGCCGGGCGACGTGCAACTGATGAGCGCGGGACGCGGCGTGGCGCACAGCGAGTTCAATCACTCGAAGACGTCGCCGGTGCACTTCCTGCAAATCTGGATCGTGCCGAACCAGGCAGGCATCGCCCCGGAGTATCAGCAACAACGTTTTACGCCGGAAGAAAAGCGCGGCCAGTTGCGCAAGATCATCTCGCCGGACGGCAGCGACAACTCGCTGCACATCCATCAGGATGCGCGCGTGTACGCCGGGCTGTTCGACGGGGATGAATCGGCCACGCTCACGCTCGCACCGAACCGCTACGCCTACGTGCATGTCGCACGCGGCAGCGTCAGTGTGAACGGAGTGGCGCTGGGCGAGGGAGACGGGGTGCGCGTGCGCGATGAAACCGCGCTCACGATCGCCAACGGCAACGATGCCGAAGTGCTCGTGTTCGATCTGCGCCCGGTGGAAACGCCCGACTTCTAAGTTGCGTCGAAGCGCGGCAGGTGATGGCGGCGTACGGACAGGCTTCCCGCCGTGCGACGCCTCTCGGACACCGCCTTCCCTCGGTGTCCACGCGGCCGGTACCTCACGGTGCCGGCCGCATCTCGTTTGCTGCGGACGTTAGCGCGGCACGGTGTGCGCAAGTGACGTCCTCTCGTTGATCGCTCATGGATCGCTCACGGATCGCTCATGGAACGCTTGGATAGCGGATGGATCGTGCACCCATCACGCCCAAGCACCGCACGCACCACGCATCATGCATCGCGCATGGAAAGCGAACAGGCGTCACCTCGCGCGTCGCGGCCGACCGTCACGCGCGACAGGCCGACCAACTGCGGCGCGAGCGCGCGCCAGATGAACACACACAGGTTTTCCAGGGTGGCGGGGCCGAGTCCGGCCACGTCGTCGAGCAAACGATGATCGAGCCGATCGCTGATCTGCGAGAGCACGCCGTCGAGCCGTGCGAGGTCGATCACCATGCCCGACTCGCCCGTCGGCACGCCGGTGATTTCCACCGTGGCGCGGTAGCTGTGACCGTGAATCCGGCGGCTCGCGTCGATACTCGGCGGATCGATGTCGCGCCGGACCAGCGTGTGCGCCGCTTCGAACACGAAGCTGCGCGAGAGCGTAAACTGCGCACGTGTCTCGCCCAGCGCATGCTCGCGCGTGCTGCGCGACGCCGCTCGTCCCGTCGGTAGCTTCATCGACGGCTCACCTGCCAGTGCCGATTTTTGTCGACGCCCGCCGCTCATGCGCCAACGTCGGCCGCTTCCGGCATTTCCAATGGCAGGGCATGCGCCGCGTCACGCCACGCCGCATCCCCCTGCGCGAGTTCGGCCACGCTCAGGCGACACGCCCGAAACGCCTTTTCGATGGCGTCGCGGTCCAGCGCCCGACCGATGAACACGACTTCGTTGATACGGTCGCCCCAAGGGGCTTCCCAGTTCGATTCGATCGCCGCGCGTTGCGGATCGCCTTCCGGCGGCCAGTGCTCGGGGTCTGCCGCTGCCCACCATTGCCCCACGCCTTCGAGCGTTGCCGTGTTGCCGGCGCGCGAGTATGCCAGCGCCCACGCCGGACGGTTTGCCGCCCATACGTAACCCTTCGCGCGAATCAGCCCCTCGAACGGCATCGACATGAATGACGCAAAGCGCGCCGGGTGCATCGGCTCGCGCTGGCGCAGCACGAAGCTCGTCACGCCGAAGGTATCGGCTTCGGACGCATGATCGCCGGCAAGCGCCTGCGCCCAACCGGCCATTTGCTCCGCACGATCCGGATCGAATCGGCCGGTGCCCAGGACTTCGTTCAGCGGCACTTGTCCGCGCTCGCCGAGCACGATTTTGGCCGACGGATTCAGACCGGTGATGAGGGCCCTGACGGCGTCGAGCTGGAGCGCGTCGACGCAATCCACCTTGCTCACCACCACCACATCGGCGAATTCGATCTGTTCGGTCAGCAATTCCGCCAGACGGCGCTCATCCTCCTCGCCCGCGACCTCGCCGCGCTCTGCAAGCGTATCCAGTCCGTTGAAATCCTGAAGCACGTGCAGCGCATCGACGACCGTCACCATGGTGTCGAGGCGCGCGACGTCGGCGAGCGACTGTCCTGCCTCGTCACGGAACTCGAAGGTCGCCGCCACCGGCATCGGCTCGGCAATGCCCGTGGACTCGATGAGCAGATAGTCGAAGCGGCCGTCCTGCGCGAGTTCGCGCACGGCGATGAGCAGGTCTTCGCGCAGCGTGCAGCAGATGCACCCATTGCTCATCTCGACCAGACGCTCTTCGGTGCGCGAGAGCGCCGCCCCCGCGTTGATCGCCCCGCGCTCGACGAACGAGGCGTCGATGTTGACTTCGCTCATGTCGTTCACGAGCACGGCTACGCGCAAGCCTTCGCGATTGCGCAACACGTGGTTGAGCAGCGTGGTTTTGCCTGCGCCGAGAAAACCGGAGAGGACGGTGACGGGCAGACGGCGATCGCCGGCACTGACGGCATCGCCGGCAGCGGAATTCGAAAAGGGATGAGTCATGACATCTAAGTCCTGTGTTTCAGGGGCAGGTCTTCGCCCGAAGGATGCGCGCCGACGTCACCCACACTGAGGCGGGTTCCGCTGCACCGGGGCCTGGGATAACCGGTACGGCGGACCGTGACGCCGTCAGTGCGCGCCGTCGGGGGGACCGGCGCGATACCACGCCACAGGCTGGCGCGTCGGCGCGCATTCATGGCGATGTCAGCCGCTTATCGATCATCGTGACCATCGCGACCATCGCGGCTATCGAGGACATCGCAAGGCGGGAGCCGAACGTCACCGCCGGGATCGACGACACATGCGGGAGCCGAGGGCTTCCGTCGCTGTCGCCGGCAGCATCGTTCGCAAACGCATAATGCAACCAAGTTGCAATAATGCGCGATGATACGGCGACCATTCCGAATTTGCAACTCAGTTGCACATACCCGACACGTTTCCCGGCATTCCCTCCTTTTGCGTCCCAGCGCAATCGCGCGCCGCACGGCGAGGGAACCGTGGCGACCGCTTGCCAGCACCACGTGCTAACACCCCCTGCCACCGCCTGCCGCCATCGTTTGCCACGGCCTTGCACGCCGTGGGAACTGGCGCGCGGCTGCGCCGGTCTGCAAGGTCTGCGATACTTCACGAGCGGCGCGACTCGCGTGAACGACGGCATCGTCGGATGTCCCGCTTCACGGGTGAGCGACAGGTTCTTCCTTCTTGTTTTCCCGGCGTCCGGTCGATGACGTCGCAACGATATCCCCGTTTTTTCTGAGTCCAACCCGATATGCGCACTCCCAAGAAAGCCTTCCACGACGCCCACGCGTCGCGTGCCACCGGTCTGCTGCGTCGCGCGACGCAGGGCCTCGCCGTGGCCGCAGCCATCGGCCTGTCCAGCATCTCGCAAGGCGCCTGGGCCCACGCGCACGTGACGTCGAGCGAGCCCGCCGCACAAGCCACGGTCGAAGCGCCCCGGGCGGTGCGCGTGACGTTCGACTCGGTGCTCGAAGGCGCGCTCTCGAAGCTCACCGTGGTGGATGCCAAAGGCAAGGCCGTCACCAACGCGAAACCCGAACTCGACGCCGCTCGCAAGACCCTCACCCTGAGCGTTCCCGCATTGGCGGCAGGCGACTATCAGGCGAACTGGGTCGCCGTGGCCAGCGACGGCCATCGCACCCAAGGCAGCTTCAAGTTCACCGTGAAGTGATGTCGGCCGATCTGGCGGCCGGAACGTGGCAGCCGGCGACGGCGGGCCTGTTGAATCTCGCCCTGGCGCTCGCGCTCGGCGTGTTGCTGCTTCGCAGCCCGCATGCGGTCAAGCGCGGCCTCACGCTGCGCGTCCTTCCGGCATTTGCGGCGGGACTGGCGGTGCTCGCATGGCTCGCCTACGTGCTGGCGAGCACGGAAGCCATGACCGGCGGCGACTGGGAAACCTCGTCCGCAATGGCCTCCGACGTGTGGCTGGTGCTCACGCAAACCCATTACGGGCGTGCGCAGTGGGTCGCCGGACTGGGTGCGGCCTTGCTGTGTGCGGGTGCATGGGCGTGGTACGACGCACGACGGCGGCTGCGCGCCGTCATGCCCATCGCGGACGATCCCCGTGACCGGCATCACCGTCGCGAGCATCTTCAGGAACGATACGCCCGCTGGGTCTATGCGGCCGGCGCACTCGTCCTTGCGCTGGGACGGGCGAGTACCGGCCACGCCGCCGATGCCGCCATGCCGTGGCTCGCCATCGGCGTGCATACGCTTCACGTGGCAGCGGCGGCGTCGTGGACCGGCGCGCTGCTCGTGGCCGGATGCGCGATTCCCGGATGGCGTCACTGGCCGGTCGGCGCGCGCGCCGCTTACGGCGATCGGCTGTCGTCCGTCGCAACGCTGGCCATGGTCGTCGCCCTCGTTACCGGGGCGTTCAACGCGTGGCGCACGCTCGGCGAGAACGCATCGCTATGGTTTTCAGCGCAGAATGGGCCTTATCTGGCGTGGCTCGTGACGAAACTGGTGCTCGTGGCCTGTGCTGCGATGCTGGGCGCGTGGAACCGCTGGCATTTTCTGCCGCGACTGGCGCTCGATACCGGTGAGACGCCGCTGGACACGTCGGCATTCGCGCGTGTCGTCGCCATCGAGGCATTGGTGCTGGTGATGGTGATGAGTCTCGCGGCAAAGCTCGGCACGACCATGCCGCCGGGCGTCTGACCCACGGCACTCACGCCCTTGTTCGCTTGAGCCCTTGTTCCTTTGAAGCACGTTCGCCACAGACGTCGAATTCGATAGCAAGAAACGGAGCGCAGCGTCACACCTCTCTCCCTAGACTGAAGGCTAGTCATCAGCCATCGGGAGACCCTCGTGATGCATTCCCAGACCATGACCGCCAAACGTGCGTCCACCCAGCGCAGCGACATTGCCGACTCGCATCGGGAGACGGCGCACGCGCCTGCGCAGGGGCCGTCGCCATCTCATCCGCCACACTCTGCCCACTCGGCCCACTCGGCCCATTCGGCCCACTCGCGTTACGCCAGCGACGACGCCAAGTGGGCCGCCGTCACCGCGCGCGACAAGCAGGCGGACGGCGCATTCTTCTACTCCGTGCGCACGACCGGTGTTTACTGCCGCCCTTCGTGCGGCGCGAGGCTCGCGCGCCGTGAGAACGTCACCTTCCACGCGGATAGGGCAGCCGCCGAGCGCGCAGGCTTTCGTCCCTGCAAGCGGTGCAAGCCAGACCAGGGTGCGGAGGGTGCAATGGATACGCGTCACGCTGCGCTGGTGACAGCGGCCTGTCGCCGTATCGAGGCGGCCGACGTGCCACCGACGCTGGAAACGCTCGCGAACGAAGCCGGCCTCAGCCCGCATTACTTCCACCGGCTGTTCCGCTCTGTGACGGGCGTCACCCCGCGCGCCTATGCGAACGCCCGCCGTGCCGAGCGCGTGCGCGATGCGTTGCCGGCGGCACCCAGCGTCACGTCCGCCTACTACGACGCCGGCTTCAACTCCAACGGACGCTTCTACGCCAAGTCGGACGCCCTGCTCGGCATGAAGCCCGCCGCATTCCGCGCGGGCGGCAAGGCCGAATCGATCCGTTTCGCCGTTGCGCAATGTTCACTCGGCGCACTGCTGGTCGCGGCCACGTCGCGCGGCCTGTGCGCCATTTCGCTGGGCGACGATCCGGACATCCTCGTGCGCGAGTTGCAGGACCGCTTCCCGCACGCCGAACTCGTCGGCGCCGATGCCGGGTTCGAGCGCTGGGTTGCGCAAGTGGTGGGTTTCGTCGAGTCGCCGCACATCGGTCTGTCGCTACCGCTGGACGTGCGCGGCACGGCGTTCCAGCAGCGCGTATGGCAAGCGTTGCGCGACGTCCCCGCCGGCGAGACGGCGAGCTACGCGCAGATCGCCGAGCGCATCGGCGCACCACGCGCCGTGCGCGCCGTTGCGCAGGCGTGTGCGTCGAACACGTTGGCCGTGGCGATTCCTTGCCACCGCATCGTGCGAAACGACGGCGCCGTCTCGGGCTACCGCTGGGGTGTCGAGCGCAAACGCGCGCTGCTCTCGCAGGAGCGGGAAGCTACAGAAGCCCCGGAAGCCCGAGTGGCCCGAGTGGCCCGAGAGGCCCCGGCACCCGGCGACACCGTGACGAAGGGGAAGCGATGAATGCGCGCGTGCCCACAACGGTTGCGTCTCGCGTCGCCTCGCTGGATTGGCCTGCGCTCGAAGACGAACTCAACGGCTTCGGGGCCGCGCGGATTCCCCGATTGCTCGACGCCGCAGAGTGCGCCGCGCTTCGCGAGATGTACGACGACGGGCTAACAACGCAGAGCGGGACGGAAGCGGGGACGGAAGCGGGAACGGAAGCGGGAACGGAGACCGGACGCGGCGGCACCACGCCGACGTCCGAGCGGTTTCGCAGCCGGATCGTGATGGCGCGTTACGGCTTCGGACAGGGGGAATACCAGTACTTCGCCTACCCGCTGCCGTCGCTCGTGGCCGACCTGCGCGAGGCCTTCTACGGGCCGCTGCGCGGTATCGCACACCGTTGGCACAAGGCGATGGGCGTCGCGACGCAATACCCGTCGACGCATCGCGCCTATCTCGCACAGTGTCACGACGCCGGCCAGCGCCGCCCGACCCCGTTGCTGTTGCGCTACGAAGCGGGCGATTACAATTGCCTGCATCAGGACCTCTATGGGGAACACGTCTTCCCGTTGCAGGTCGCGGTTCTGCTTTCGCAACCCGGTGAGGACTTCACGGGCGGCGAGTTCGTACTGACCGAGCAGCGCCCCCGGATGCAGTCACGCGCCGAAGTGGTGCCGCTCACCCGCGGCGACGCCGTGGTGTTCGCCGTGCATCATCGTCCGGTAAACGGCACGCGTGGCGTGTATCGGGTCAACATGCGACACGGCGTGAGTCGCGTGCGCAGCGGCCATCGGCATACGCTCGGCGTGATCCTGCACGACGCGACCTGACCTGTGCTGCGCCGGTCGCCACCCACGTAACCCCTATGACGCTCGACCTCTTCGGCAATCACACCACTGACGACATCGCGAATCCGCACGCCGACACGCTGGGTCCGGGCGCGTTCGTGTTGCGCGGCTTCGCGCGTTCGCGTCTGGCCGTGTTGCAAGCCGATATCGACGCGGTGATCGCACAAGCGCCGTTACGGCACTGGCTGACGCCGGGCGGCAAGCGCATGTCGGTCGCGATGACCAATTGCGGGGAGGTGGGATGGATCAGCGACAGGATGGGCTATCGCTACGGCACACACGATCCGCTCTCGAAGCAGCCCTGGCCTGCCATGCCTGCGTCGTTCTTAGCGCTGGCCCGTGAGGCGGCGGACGCGGCCGGGTATCGCGACTTCACGCCTGACGCCTGCCTCATCAACCGTTACACGCTCGACGCGCGACTGACATTGCATCAGGATCGCGACGAACGCGAGTTGGGCGCACCGATCGTGTCGGTGTCGCTGGGATTGCCCGCGGTCTTCCTGTGGGGCGGTTTGCAACGCGGCGATCGCACGCGTCGCGTGCGGCTGGAGCCGGGCGATGTCGTGGTGTGGGGCGGGCCGTCGCGACTCGTCTATCACGGCATTGCGAGCGTCGAAGGCAGCTTCGACGCTCAGGCCGTACGGTACAACCTCACCTTCCGGCAGGCACGCTGATCAGGCACACGCGACGCACACGCCAGGCATACCGCTCAGTAGCCGACCGTGAAACGCGCACGCGGATGCTGGTTCTTCTCGAGTTCGTCGACCAGCGCGATCGCGAAGTCTTCCATCGAAATCCAGCTTTTGCCGTTGGCGTCCACGAGCAGGGCGTCGGCACCGATACGGAACTTGCCGGTGCGCTCGCCCGGTTCGAACAGCGCCGACGGCGACAGGAACGTCCAGTTCAGCGGCGAGTCTTTCGGCTGCGCGCGCAGGACATCCAGGAACACGCGACCCGCGCTCGCTTCCGGCTTGTAGGCGTCCGGAAACTCCGGCGTGTCGATGAGTGCCTTGCCCGGCGCGACCTCCAGACTTCCCGCCCCACCCACGACCAGCAGACGCGGCACGCCCGCGCGCTCGACGGCGTCGATCAGCTTGGCGGCATCCATCGAGACGAATCGGCCCGCGCTGATGACCGCATCGTGACCGGCGAGCAGCGGCGCGAGCGACGACGGATCGGACGCGTCGCCCTTGACGACCGTGAGCCCTTGCTCGGGTTCGACGCGCTCGGGATTACGCGCGATACCGGTCACGGTGTGACCACGCTGGAGCAATTCTTCGGCAACGCGCGTACCCACGCGGCCGGTAATACCAATCAATGCGACTTTCATCAGGACTCTCCTGAGGGTGAGGGGGAAGACTAAGGTTCGGGTTCGGAAAACGGCGGATATCGGATATCGCGGATACCAGATGGCGGCCAGCGCACTCAGATCGCGCAGCCGTCGGGGCCGCACTGCGGCAGCGCAGCGCCGCCTGCGGCATCGGCGGACCGGGCCGCGAGCAAACGCGCGCGAAGCATGTCGCGCCAGGCATCGGGCTGGCCGAGGTATCGCCCCGGTTCGAGCCGTTCGAGCTCGCCGTCGATGTCCAGCACGAACGTCGGGAAGCCGCTGCCGCCTACCCGCGCGAGCCAGTTGCGGCTGTCGCGGAAGTGCTGCATCAGCGCGGCCGCGTCTTGCGCATCGAGCGCCGTGGAAAACGCGTCGCGATCCAACCCAAGGTCCGCAGCGAGGCCGACCAGCACATCGCGGTCCGCAATGCGCTTGCCGTCGACGTAGTGGGCGCGTTGCACGGCGGAGAACATGTCGAGCCCGCGTGCGGCCAGCGCTTCGGCTGCCAACACGGCGGCGGTCGGGGGTGCGGAGTCGAAGACGGCGGTACCGTCGCACAGCAATCCGTCGAAGTAGGCGTCGCCGAACGGCTGCCCCGTCAGCTCGGCGATCCGGTGATCGTGCGGCATGACGTAGTTGCGCAGTTGCGGCGTGACCGGCTGCACGTTCGGGCCGGCCATCATGCCGCCGCCGTGAAACGCCACGCCAAGTCCCGCCACGTCGCGCGCTGCGCGCACGAGGGGTGCGGCGGCATAGCACCAGCCGCACAGCGGATCGGCAATGTAATGCAGGGTGGCTCGGGTCATGTCGGGTGTCCTCGGGTGTTGCAGCGCGCGCGGGATGCGTTCGACGCTTGTCATGCATGCCATCGTAGTCGCGCTACTCGCGCAAAAAAAGCCCATAATGACGATCACTTTGTTGCACGGATCGAGCAAATCATGGACCGTCTGACGGCAATGCGGGTCTTCACGGAAGTGGCGGAGCGCGGCTCGCTCACGGCGGCGGCGCAGCGTCTCGACATGTCGCGCGCGATGGTCTCGCGCTATCTGGCGGAACTCGAAGCGTGGCTCGGCACGCGGTTGCTGCACCGGACCACGCGCGCAGTGAGCCTGACCGACGCGGGTAACGACGCCCTGCCGCGCTGTCGCGAAATGCTCGGTATCGCAGACGACCTCGCGTGCGCATCGAACGCCGACAGCACACCGCGCGGCCTGCTGCGCGTGGCGTGCAGCACCTCGCTCGGACAGGCGTTTCTGGCCGCAGCGGTGACGCGCTTCATCGTGCGGCATCCGGGGGTGGCCGTCGATCTCGTCGTGGCGGACCGCACCGTCGATCTGGTCGACGAGCGTATCGATCTGGCGATTCGCGTGACGACCGATCCGTCGCCCGGGCTGATTGCGCGCAAGCTCGCGACGTGCCACTCGGTCGTATGCGCGGCGCCTTCCTATCTGGAGCGTCATGGCACGCCTGAACGTGCCGAGGATCTCGCGCTTCACAACTGCCTGACATACACCTACTTCGGCAAAAGCCTTTGGCAGTTCACGCACAACGGCGCGCCGCTCGGCGTGCCCGTGGGCGGCAATCTGTCGGCTAACGAAGTGAATGTGGTGTTCGCGGCAACGCTCGCGGGTGCGGGCATCTCGATGCAGCCGGTCTACTCCGCGCTGCCGCATCTGCGCGACGGCACATTGCGCGCGCTGTTGCCCGACTACGTACCGCGCGAGATGACCGTCTATGGCGTGTACATCTCACGCAAGCAGATGCCCAGCGCGCTGCGCGCACTGCTCGACGATCTCGTCGTGCAGTTCCGTACGGGGTTGTTCGAAGACACCGGATATCCGGGGCGAGCGGCCACGCCGCCCGGCTGACCGGCATCGGGGAAACGTCACACTCGCGCCACACTCGCGCCACACTCGCGCCACACCCCCGCCACATCCCCGACCCCGCCATGTTTCACTCTGCGTGACGCGTCGACGATGTCACCGAAATGTCACATTCCCCGCGTAAAAACGTCGCTTGCCTCGCCCGCCCGGGCAAGCTGACGACGTAGCGCGACCGCAATCCTTCTGCGGCATCTTCCCGTCAGTCCTTGCCGACCGGTCGCGGGCGCTCGCGCGCGCCCCACTGCCCGACACGTCAACCAAGGACATCATGACGCACGACACCACGCCCCAGCCGCACGATCCGGCACTCGATACCGATCTCTCACACGACGACGATCCGACGAATCCGTCGCGCCGCCGGGTGCTTCAGGGTCTGGCCGCCATCGGCGCGGCAGGTGCCGCAGGCGCCACCCTGAGCGGATGCGCGACCGAAGGCGGTGCGGGTGCACCGACGGCCGTCGCCGCCGGCGGCACGTTCGACGCGCAGCTCAAGGCGAACGTCAAAACGGTCGTCGTGATCTATCTGGAAAACCGCAGCTTCAACAACCTGTTCGCCGACTTCCCCGGTCTCGAGAAGCCGTTGTCGAAGGTGCCTGCCTCGGCCTATACGCAACTCGATCGCGACGGCAAGACGCCGATGTCGCTGCTGCCCCCGGTCTTCGACGGTCTGGTGCCGCGCGCGCAGATGATCGGCGGAAAGAAGTACCACATCACCGAGAAGGACATCGCCCGTCAGCCGAATGCGCCGTTCATGCTCAAGGACGCCGAAGGAAAGTTGCTGCCCGAGTCCGTCATCACGCGCGATCTGTGGCATCTGTTCTGGCAGAACCAGATGCAGATCAACGACGGCGCGAATAACCAGTTCGCCGCATGGGCCGACTCGGGCGGTCTGGTCATGGGCTACTACGGCGAGACGGCCAAGACGCTCGACCTGTACAAGATCGCGCAGCAGTACACGATGTGCGACAACTTCTTCATGGCGGCTTTCGGTGGCTCGTTCCTGAACCATCAGTTTCTTGTGACGGCGCGCCCGCCGGTTTATCCCAACGCGGCGCAAAGCCCGGCAAAAGACAAGATCGCGGTGCTGGCCGACGGCCCGCAAGGCGTGCGCCTGGCGGTCGCGCCGGACTCGCCCGCCTCGGCCGCCGACGGCAAGCCGAAGTTCGTGCGCGACGGTGCGATCACGCCGGACAACTACGCGGTGAACACGATGATGCCGGCTTACCAGCCGTCCCCGGTCAAGCCTGCGGCGTCGGGCGACAAGCGTCTGGCAGACCCGGCAAACCCGGCGACGCTACCCCCGCAGAACTACGCGACCATCGGCGACCTGCTCTCGAACAAGGGTGTGTCGTGGGCCTGGTATGCGGGCGCCTGGCAGTCGGCGCTCGATCACAAGGGCGGGGCGGACAAGCCGAACTTCCAGTATCACCATCAGCCCTTCAACTATTTCGCGCAATTCGCGCCCGGCACGTCGGCACGCGAGACCCATTTGCGCGATGGCGGGGAAGGCGACAGCCCGATCTCGAACAAATTCATCGCCGACGCGATTGCCGGCAAATTGCCGGCCGTCACGTTCTACAAGCCGCAGGGCAACCTGAACCAGCACGCCGGCTATTCGGACGTGGAGTCCGGCGACCAGCACGTGGCGAACGTGCTCGCGCATCTGATGAAGTCGCCGCAGTGGAACAACATGGTGGTGGTCATCACGTATGACGAGAACGGTGGCTGGTGGGATCACGTCGCGCCGCCGAAGGGCGATCGCTGGGGCCCCGGTTCGCGCATTCCCGCGATCGTGGTCTCGCCGTTCGCCAGGCGCGGCGCCGTCGATCACACGTTCTACGACACCACGTCGATTCTGCGCTTCGTCACGCGCCTGCACGACCTGCCGACGCTCGAAGGCATCGCCTATCGCAACGCCGCCTTCGCGGCGCGCGGTGCGAACCCGCCGGGCGACTTGACGAAGGCCCTGTCGTTTTCGTAATTAGGTTTGCGTAATTAGGTTCGCGTAATTAGGTTTGCCCAATCAGCTTTGTCGCAGAAGAAGAAGAAAGGGCGCCCTCGGGTGCCCTTTCTTCATGCGTCACGCCTGCTCGTCCAGTTCGTCCGAACGTAGCAGCAGCTTGTCCAGCAGACGTTCGTACACGCGCATCTCGTCGTCGCTCAACGCCTCGAACAATTGCTCGTAGTGCGAGCGCGCGGCGTCGATCACTACGCGCCAGACTCGCTCGCCCTCTGAGGTCAACGTCACCTTCACGGCACGGCCGTCGTGTTCGTCAGGGGCGCGGCGCACCAGTCCGCGCGCCACCAGCCCGTCCGCCCCGCGGCTCGCCTGACTCTTGTCCAGATTCGCGCGACGCGCCAACTCCGAATTCGACAACGCCCCCGCCGTTCCCACCGCCGCCAGCACGCGCGATTCCGCAAGACTCAACTGGGCGCCGTGCGCGTACGACTGCGAGACACGCCTGTCGTGCTGCTTCATCAGGCGGTGCATCTTGTACGTCAGGAACTGGTCGAGCGATTTGTGGGATGGCCGCATTTCAGTGTTTTCCCCTAGACGAAATGGGTCGATATTTGGTTGCGGACGCAACATTAGCACACTAGAATTGTTGCGTTAGCAACTAAATGCTCGATGACGTTTCACGTCGATCGCGCGTGGTGCAGGCGCGGTCTCCCCGCTGACACGAGACCTCGCTGCGCGCGCGCCGAGCCGCTTTTCGGGTGCCGCATCGCCATGCACAAACCAGAGACCACCCCGCGCGCGTCGCTCTATCACGCATACCGCGTTTATTCACACTTTTCTCCGCAGTCCGCGCACCAGAGCGAACACCGCGACATCCCTGTCACGGTCGTCGGCGGCGGTCCGATCGGCATGGTCACAGCGCTCGCGCTCGCACGCCATGGCGTGCGCTGCGTCGTGTTGCAAGCCGAGCAGCAAGTCTCGGAGGGCAGCCGCGCCATCGTCTTCACGCGTCGTTCGCAGGAAATTCTGCAGGCCGTGGGCGTGTCGGACGCCGTTGTCGCCAACGGTCTGCCGTGGACCAGCGGCAATTCGTACTATCGCGGTCAGCGCGTGTTTCGCATGGAGTCGCCGGTCGACGAAGACGACCGCTTCGCGCCGCTCATCAACCTGCAACAGAACGTGCTCGAGAGCTATCTGGTGGACGCCATCGAGCGCGAACCGCTCGTCGAGATCCGCTGGGGCAACAAGCTCGTGGGCGTGACGCAGGACGACGAAGGCGTAACGCTGCAAATCGACACGCCCGAAGGCGAGTACTCGCAACGCACCGGCTGGCTCGTGGCGGCCGACGGCGCACGCTCGACGGTACGCACCGCGCTCGGCCTTCGCTTCGAAGGAGCGAGCTACGAGGGACGCTTCGTGATCGCGGACATCCGCATCGATCTCGATCTGCCGACCGAACGACTCGCGTACTTCGCGCCCGACTGGAACCCTGGCAATACCGTGCTCATGCACCGCGAGCCGGGCGGCATCTGGCGCGTGGACTATCAATTGCCGGTCGAGGAAACGTCGGAACATGCGTTGCAACCGGACACGATCCGCGAGCGCATCGACGCACAGCTCGACATGATGGGCCTGGGCGGCAAGCCCTGGGAGCTCGACTGGTGCTCCGTGTATTCGGCGCGCGCACTCACGCTGCCCGACTACGTGCACGGTCGCATTCTTTTCGCGGGCGACGCCGCGCACCTGCTGCCGATCTTCGGCGTGCGCGGCGCGAACACCGGCTTTCAGGACGCCATCGATCTGTCGTGGAAACTCGCCGCCGTCGCGAAAGGCGCGGCGCCTGCGACGCTGCTTGCCTCCTATACGCACGACCGCGTGGGCGCGGCGCGCGAGATCATCGCCGAAGCGGGCAAGAGCACGCGCTTCATGACGCCGCCCTCGCACGGTTTTCGCGTGCTGCGCGACGCCGTGCTCGATCTCTCGCTCGATCACGAATTCGTGCGCCCGCTGTTCCACTGGCGCACGTCGCGCGCGCACGACTACCGCGACTCCCCGCTCAACTGCCCGGGCGACGACAACACGTCGATGACCGCAGGTCCGGGCGTCGGGGCGCCGACACCGAACGTAAAGCTCGGCGAGAACGACTACCTCTACGACCATCTCGGCGCGGCTTTTCATCTGCTGACGTTTGGCGACGCCCCCGTGAGCGACGCGCTGCGCGAGGAAATCGGGGCATGGCGTGAGCGCGGCGTACCGGTCAGAGTCGTGACGTTCGCCGCGTGCGCAGACACCGTAGCCGGGGCGGACGTCACCCTGCCCGATCCGACGGGCCACGCCGCTGCGAAGTATCACGCCCAGGACGGCACCGCTTATCTCGTGCGTCCCGACCATCACATTTGCGCATGCTGGCAGCGGCTCGATGCCGGGCGTCTGGCCGAAGCACTCGCGCACGCGACGGCACGCGTCTGAGCGCGGACGTCAACGGCACCCAAGGAATTCATCATGACCGCCCAGCAAACCGCCATCGCCGGCCTCGAAGACATTTACGACACGCTCGCACTCGCCATCGACGCAGCCCCCGAAGACAAACGAGAGCTATTGCTCGCCAAAGTCGTGCTGCTGCTCGCGAACGACGTCGGCGATCCGAAGCGCGTGATCGAACGCATTCAACAAGCGGCCGATAGTGCGTAATGACTCGTAATGACTCGTAATGACTCGCAAGGACACGCAAGGACACGCAATGAGCCGCAATAGCACGCGGTGACGGGCGCCAGCGAACTGCGTTCGCCGTAAGCGGCTTCGGCGAGCCATCAGCCAAGCCGCCCTTACCGTTCCATTTTTTGGCGCGTGCCCTCGACGGCGCGCCCGCATACCTAACACCGCCACACATCCAACAAGGCGGGGAGCGTCGGAGAAGACACCCATCATGAGCCGTATCACGCCCGCCACCGGTCTTGCCGGCGGCATTCCCTCGCCCGTGCCCGGCGACAGCGGCACCACCGTCCATCGCATTGCCAGCGAAGCGATGGAACGCGCCGTCGTGCGCAAGGTCTCGCGCCGCTTGCTCGGCTTCCTGTTCGTGCTGTTCCTTTTCTCGTTCCTCGACCGCATCAACGTCGGCTTCGCCGCGCTCACGATGAGTCAGGATCTCGGGCTCACGAGCACGATGTTCGGCATGGCGTCGACCGTCTTCTATCTGACGTACGTGCTTTGCGGCGTGCCGAGCAATCTCATGCTCGTGAAGTTCGGCGCACGTCGCTGGATCGGCGCGATTCTGATCGCGTGGGGCCTCGCGTCGAGCGCGACGATGTTCGCCCACGACGCCACGAGCCTCTATCTGATTCGCGCCATCGTCGGCATTACCGAAGCCGGGTTCCTGCCGGGCATGCTGCTCTACATGGGCGACTGGTTCCCCTCGGCGGCGCGGGCACGCGCCAACGCCTGGTTCATGATCGCCATGCCGGTGACGTCCGCGCTCGGCGCGGCGGCATCGGGGTATCTGCTGCGACTCGATGGCGTAGGCGGCCTTGCGGGATGGCAGTGGCTGTTCGTACTCGAAGGACTGCCGACGGTGCTGCTCGGCGTCGTCACCTGGTGGTATCTCGACGACAAGCCGGCGGATGCGCGCTGGCTGAACGCTGCCGAGAAGCAGACCCTCGCCGCGATGATCGAGCGCGACCGCGCTGCGGCGCTCGCCAGACTCGCGGGCACGGCATCCGGCAAACCGGTTGGCATGTGGCGTGCGATTCTCACACCGAGCGTCGCCCGGTTTGCGCTCGGCTACTTCTGCCTCGTCAATACGCTCTCGCTCGCATCGCTCTGGATTCCGCAGATCGTGAAGAGCTTCGGCACGACCAGCAGCAACGTCACGATCGGCCTGCTCGCGGCCATTCCGTCGGTGTGCACGATTGCGGGCATGATTTGGTGGGGACGCCGCTCCGATCGCCTGCAAGAGCGTCGCTGGCATCTGGTGTTGCCGATGCTGTTCTCCGCCGCCGGCTGGGGCGTGACGTGCTTCGCACCGGACCCGTCGCTGCGTCTTGCCGGGGTGGCGATGGCCTCGACCGGCGCGTACACCGCGATGGCGATCTTCTGGACAGTGCCGGACCGCACGCTGGCGCCGCATACGCGCGCCCTCGGGCTGGCGGTCATCAACGCCGTCGGCAACCTCGGCTCGGCGCTCAGTCCGATTGTCGTCGGCGTGCTCAAGGACTGGACGCACTCGTTCACCTCGGGTCTCATGTTCGCCGCCGTGAGTCTGCTCGTGGGCATTGGCGTGCTGTGGTTCGCGCCACTGGGCCAACGCCGCGCCGGCTGAGCGCAGGCACACATCGGAACCGTGCCTGGCATGGCGGTCACGGTTCCGGGCCATAATGCGGTCTTTCCCGAACGTCTTCGCATGACGTTGCATCGCTTCGCATCGATATGCGGCAGTGCTCACGTTAAAGGAACCCCGCCATGCCAGTCGCAACGCCAGTGGCCGCCCAAGGCCCCACGCTCGTCGTACTGATCGACGCCGATAACGCCGCCCCCGCCATCGTGGAGGGACTGCTCACCGAAGTCGCCAAGTACGGGGTGGCGAGCGTGAAGCGCATCTACGGCGACTGGACGAAACCGAACCTCGACGGCTGGAAGAAGTGTCTGCTCGAATATTCGATTCAGCCGATCCAGCAATTTCGCTACACCGTCGGCAAGAATGCCACCGACAGCGCCATGATCATCGACGCGATGGATCTGCTCTACACCGGGCGATTCGATGGCTTCTGCCTCGTGTCCAGCGATAGCGACTTCACACGACTGGCGTCGCGCATTCGTGAGCAAGGACTGATCGTGTACGGTTTCGGCGAACGCAAAACCCCGCAGCCCTTCGTCACGGCGTGCGACAAGTTCATCTACACGGAATTGCTGCGCCAGGACGACGAACCCGACGACGATGAAGCGCCCACGCCGCGCAAGCGCCGCAGCGCCTCCGAACTCAAGCGCGACACCCGCCTCGTGCGACTGCTGCGCAACGCCGTGACCGGCGTGTCCGATGAGGATGGCTGGGCCAGTCTCGGGGCGATCGGCAGCCACATCGCCAAACAGGCGCCCGACTTCGACGCGCGCAACTACGGCTTCGGCAAGCTGAGCGATCTGGTCGCGACCGTCGGACTGTTCGACGTGGAGCAGCGCGCGGGCAGCGGCGGCAACAAGGGCATCTGGGTACGACTCAAACCGAAGCGCGGGGCGTCCGGCGGCGCAGAAGGCGGTGCAGCAGGAAGTGCAGTAGGAAGCTCGGAAAGCGCAGCAAAAAACGCAAGCGCACCGTCGTCGTCGAGGACGAAGCGCGGCAAATGAGCGTGCCTCGCGCTTTTTTGCGAGAAATTTTCGCCAAACGCTTGCCAGCCTCGAAAACTCACCCTATAATCGCGGTCTTTCTAGGCTCGTAGCTCAGTTGGTTAGAGCACCACCTTGACATGGTGGGGGTCGTTGGTTCGAATCCAATCGAGCCTACCAACGAACAAAAAACAAAAGGCGTCCGCGTTTTCGCGTGACGCCTTTTTGTTTTGCCTTTTTGTTTTTCGTCCTCCGCATTGTCGGCTTCCGCCGCATCTTCCGCTTTGCCCGGGGAGCCCTCTTCTCTCGCTTCCTCCTTGCCCGACGCCTGTCGAGCGCCACATCGAAGGGCGCAACTTCCCGGCGTCCACACGCGTTACAAAACGACACATCCCGAACACACTCGTAGCACCTGCGATGCGAGGCCATCGCTAGACTTGCATCAACGGTTCAACGAAGGTCTTGTGCCCACAGCAGCTTCAGGGCCTCTCGCGACACCGATCCGACTCACTGGCTTTTTGCCGACGCGCACGCAGTCTGCTGCAACCCGCAACGACGGCGAGCGCTCATGGAGGACACCATGAAACGCATTCTCATCATCGCTGCCCTCGGTGCCGCCGCTGCGGTGGCCTCGACCGCCGCATCGGCTCACGTGGATGTCGGCCTCTATCTGGGCGTTCCTGCGCCGGTGGTCGTCGCACCGCAACCGGTCTACGTTGCACCCGAGCCAGTGTATGTGGCACCGCGCCCGGTGTATCGCGCACCGCAACCCGTGGTGTACTACGGCCGCGATCGCTGGGACGACTGGCGCGAGCGTCGCTGGGAAGAACGACGCCACGACCGCGGCTGGCACCGTGGCTGGTACAAGGGCGACCGCGATTGATCTGACGGCGTCCGGACAACGAACGAAGCGGCCCGCCGGTTGGCGTCGGCGGGCTTTTTAAGCGGGAAGCGGCTCCGTCGCTTTCCGCGTTCTTTTGTCCGAAAACCGTTGCGTTGAATCAGCGCGACAAAGTCAGTACGGCAAAATCAGCGCGCCTTACGTCATCGCCACATCACGCAGTTCGCGCTTCATCCACTCGACGAACGCCCGCGTGCGCGAAGGCAACAGCCTGGCATGCGGATACACGATGCTCACCGGCCGCGCCGGTCCTTCAAAGTCTTTCAGCACACGCACGAGTCGTCCGTCGGCCAGTGCACCGGCGACCTGATACGACAGGAAGCAGCCGTAGCCAACGCCGCCGACACACGCGTCGACCGCTGCCATCCCGTGACTGATGTCGAGATTGCCGTCCACGGCGACGACGTATTCCTTTCCGCCCTCCCAGAAGCGCCAGTGCCCGTAGCCGCCCCCGTGCGAGATGATGCAATTCTTGCCGATCAGCTCGCGCGGATGCGTCACCGCCCCCTGCTCGGCGATACATGCAGGACTGGCCACCACGACACGACGGATCGCGCCAATGCCTTGCGCCACGAGCGTCGAGTCGTCCAGCGGTGAGATGCGGATACCGACATCGATGCCCTCCTCCCACAGGTTCACGACGCGGTCGTTGAGCATGAGCCTGCATTTGACGGCCGGATACGCCCGCAAGAACCGATAAAGCGCGGGTGCAACGTGCAGTTGTCCGAACAGCACCGGCGCGGTGACGACCAGCGTGCCGGTCGGCGCTTCGTGGCGTGCGGCGAGCCGTGCCTCCGCCTCATGCAACTCGCTCAGAATCTGACGACAGGTGTCGAGATACGTGCGCCCTTCCTCCGTGAGTGCAATGCGACGCGTGGTGCGATTGAGCAGGCGCACGTCGAGCGACGTTTCCAGCGCCGCGAGTGTACGCACCACCGCCGGAAGCGACGAGTCGAGCGATCGGGCCGCCGCGCTCAGGCTGCCCTGATCGACGATGGCGACGAATGTCTGCATTGCGCGGAGTTTGTCCATGTGGCGCATGATTACTCCGATTTTCGGAGTAGTCAAATCAACCTAACGCCATTTATCCGGAAATCGGCGGGATGGAGAATTGGGGCATTGGATGACCGCGCCACGTTCCGGCGCACACCGGTCGCTTCCGTTCCGCTCCTGTTCTCTTTGCCCGACTCGTTACCCGGAGATGCTCGATGTCCCTATCCACTGCTGCCACTGCTGCCACTGCTGCCACCGCTCCCCACGCTGACCGTCCTGCCCGCCCTGCGCGCCCGATCAAGCTGTATCGCCTCGCGCTCTCGGGTCACTGTCACCGCATCGAACTGATGCTCAACCTGCTGGATTTGCCCTACGAGAACGTCGACATCGATCTGGGTGCGGGTGAGCACAAGCAACCGGCGTATCTCGCCATCAATCCGTTTGGACAGGTCCCGGCCATCGACGACGATGGTGTGGTGCTTGCCGATTCGAACGCGATCCTGGTGTATCTCGCCACGCGCTACGACGCACAGCACAGCTGGCTGCCGCGCGACGCCGTCGCCGCCGCTCGCGTACAGCGCTGGCTGTCGGTGGCGGCAGGCGATCTGGCGTTCGGCGCTGCGGCCGCGCGCGTCGCAGTGCTGTTCGGTCGCGATGTCGACACGACCGCAATGATCGAGCGCGGCGTGCTGCTGCTCTCGCGTCTGGAAGCGCATCTCACGGCACCGAACGCCACGCCGTTCGTCACGGCCGCCACGCCGACGATTGCAGATATTGCGCTGTACACCTATCTGGCACACGCGCCCGAAGGGAACGTGTCGCTTGCCCCGTACCCGGCCGTGCGGGCGTGGCTCGCGCGCATCGAAGCGCTGCCGCGCTTCATCCCGATGGCATCCACGCCCTGCGGCCTGAACGCCGTCGCGGCGTAAGGCCCCCGAGTGCTGCAAGTCCGAACCGACGGAGAGCATGATGAATGCCCCTACCCCCGCGTCACCCGACATGGCTTCCCCCTTTCATGCCGGAGAAACCTACGTGCAAACACTTGCCGGTTCTCGCGAAGCGATGGCGGAGGTCGGGGGGCGCGTCATTCGTGTCGCCATGCCGGACCAGCATCGTCAGTTCTTCGCGCAGTTGCCGTTTCTCGTGATGGGCGCGCTGGATGCCGACGATCAACCCTGGGCCACGCTGCTCAGCGGCACGCCGGGCTTTGCCCACTCGCCCGACCCGCGGCTGCTGCGCGTGAACGCGTTTCCCCCGTCAACCGATCCACTGCATGGCGCCGTGAGACCAGGCGCGTCGATCGGTTTGCTCGGCATCGAGCCGTCGACACGTCGCCGCAATCGCGTGAATGGCCTCGTCGCGGAGATGGATGCGCAGGGCTTTACGATGCGCGTTGCGCAGAGCTTCGGCAATTGCCCGCAGTACATCCGCAAGCGGGAGATGACGCCCGCTGGCCATGACGCGCCGCCGGTCGCCGAACCGGCGCAGACGTCGCTCGACGACGACGCGCAATGGCAGATCGTCAGCGCCGATACGTTCTTCGTTGCCACGCACTACGCCGGAGACGGCGCCACCGAGCGCAGCGCAGGCACGGATGTCTCCCACCGCGGCGGCAAGGCAGGCTTCGTCCGGGTCGAGGACGCCAATACGTTGATCTGGCCCGACTTTCGCGGCAACGCGTTCTACAACACGCTTGGCAATCTTCAGATGAATCCGCGTGCGGGGCTCGTGTTCGTCGACTTCGCGTCGGGCGACTTCCTGCATGTCGCGGGCGACGCAGAAGTGCTCTGGCAGGATGAAACCCAAAGCGGCTTCGAAGGCGCGCTGCGACTGGTGCGTCTTCGCATACGCGAAGTGCGACGCGTTCGCGGGGCATTGCCGCACGCATGGCGCGAAGGCGAGGCATCGCCCAGCGTCGAACGCACTGGCGCATGGCCAACCGTCTGAGGCCGGACGCCACCCTTGCCTGCATCAAACGCTGCGTGTACAGTGTGTCAACGCCTGTCGAGTGACAGGCGTGTTCTTCTCTTCCTCGATCCATGACTGCTGAATCGTTCGCCCGTCTCGCTGTATCGCCGCCGCCAAGCGGTGCCGGCGCTCGGCTGCGCGCACGGTTTGCAGCTGTCGCCCCTCCCCCTGCTCGCGGCGTGGCACCGCCCGCCGTGGTCGTCGCCGACGTTAGCGACGCTGTGGTCGCTTTCGTAGCCTGACGTCAAGGGCTTACCGAGGGCACGTCCGGCGTTCGTCGCCCGGCACGTGACCCACACGACTTATTCATTCGAATTTCAGTTTCGTTCTGCCTGTCTGCGCGTTGCGCAGCGTTGGCCGATGCGGCATCGCCCCGCGGCTGAGCGCGCGAGCGTGCGACGCCATGGCGTTTGCCCACGACGGCAAGCCATGATCCGGCAGGCCGGACGAGCTGCACAGGGGAAGATCGATGCAATCAGAGAGTCTCGCGTGGCGCCGACATGGCGCGACGCTCATGTTCGTTCTGCTATGGAGTGGCGGTGCACTCGCCGCCAAATGGGGGCTGGCGCACGCGTCGGCGTTTGCGTTCCTCGTGATCCGGCTCGGCGTGGCGTTCGCCGCGCTCGCGCTTATTGCACTGACGAGGCGTCAGTGGTGGCCAGCGCCCGGCACGCGATGGCAGGTCGCAGGCACTGGGGTGCTGCTCGTCGGCGGCTACCAGACGGCATATCTGCTCGCACTCGCGAACGGCATGACGCCCGGCGCGCTGGCCACCGTGCTGGGCGTGCAGCCGATTCTGACGCTCGTGGCGCTGGAGCGGGCACACAGCGCACGACGTCTGCTGGGGCTCGCTGTCGCCCTTGCCGGCCTTGCACTGGTGGTGGCGCAAAGTCTGCTCTCGGCACGCCTGTCGGTGGCGGGCTCGGCGTGGGCGCTCACCGCGCTCGCCTGCATGACACTCGGCACCATTGCACAGAAAGGCTCGCGACAGACGCCGCTCGACGTCCTGCCCTTGCAGTACGCCGTCGGGCTGGCGATGGCGCTGCTGATTGCGCCGACGCAGCCGTTGCAAATCGACGGCACGCTCGGGTTCTGGCTTCCGATGCTCTATATGGGCCTCGTGATCTCCGTGGGCGCAACGCTGCTGCTCTATCGCATGATCGCCTCCGGCAATCTCGTGACGGTCACCAGCCTGTTCTATCTGGTGCCCGTGGTGACAGCCCTGCTCGACTGGGGCATCTTCGGGCATCGACCGACGGTGCTTGCCGTGGCAGGGACCGGCGCGATCCTGCTGGGCCTTCGGCTGGCGCTGCGGTAGGCCCGCGCTCGCGCGGGCAAGGACAGCGACCGGCATTGCCGTGAAACGGCGTGCCATCTCGGCTAAGATTGTCGGCCTGCGGGTGACAATGACGGCATGTGTCCGTCCGTTGTCACCCGTCAACTTCTCAAGACGGGATCTTGTCGATGGACCTGCTCGACGACATGCGCATTTTCGTCACGGCCGTGGACGCCATGAGCTTTACCGGCGCGGCGGCGAAACTCGGACTGTCCAAGCAGTTCGTCAGTCGCCGCATCTCGTCACTGGAGCAGTCGCTGGGCGCTCGCCTGTTGTTGCGCACGACGCGGCGGCTGTCGGTGACCGACCTCGGGCGTGTCTATTACGAGCGCGCCAGACGCATTCTCGAAGACGTCGAAGCCGCGAACCTCGCCGTGAGCAGTCAGGGCGAGCGCCCGCGCGGCAATCTGCGTGTGTCCGCGCCGATGTCCTTCGGCACGATGTTTCTCAGTTCGGTGATTCCGTCGTTTCTCACCACATATCCGGACGTCAGCATCGAACTGGAATTGAACGATCGTACCGTCGACATCATCGGTGAAGGCTACGACGTGGCGGTACGCATCGGGGCGCTGGCCGATTCGTCGTTGATCGCACGCACGATCGCGCCGATGCGAATGGTCACCTGCGCGAGCCCCCGCTATCTGGAAACGCACGGTGTGCCGCAAACGCCCGAGGACCTGCGCGATCACACGCTGCTCCCGTACGGCCACAGCCAGCGCGTGAGCTGGCATTACGCGCGTGACGGGCAACCACTGGAGATTCCGGTCACCGGGCGGCTTCGCGTGAACAACGGTGAACTGGCGCGCGACGCCGCCGTGGCGGGACTCGGGGTGACCTGGCTGCCGGTGTTCATCCTGGCGCCAGCCCTGCTGGGCGGACGTCTGGTGACGGTGCTCGACGACTTCGAGCCTGCGCCCTCGTCGATATATGTCGTCTACCCGCAGCATCGTCAGGCATCGCTCGTGATTCGGGCCTTCTCGGATTTTCTGGCGTCGGCGTGCAGCGTGGCGGGCACCCAGTGGTGACGCGCCGCAGCGTGACATCGCAGGAAGGTTGTCCCGGCCCACGGGAATGCGGGTGATTCCGGCTGGTTTCGGGGAAATTCGGACCGTATTTACGGCACACGGGGAAGAAATCGGGGCGCCGATAGCGAAGCGATCGCCCGTCAGACTTGACCATCCATAGCCCGGACGGGGATACTTGACAGGTTAAAAACCCAGCTTTTGCACGCCGATGACCACGATTCTGCAACATATCCCCACGGGACAACGGGTCGGCATCGCCTTTTCGGGCGGTCTCGACACCAGCGCTGCGCTGCTTTGGATGCGCCAGAAGGGCGCGATTCCTTACGCATACACGGCCAATCTGGGTCAGCCGGACGAACCTGACTACGAAGAGATCCCGCGCCGTGCCATGGGCTATGGCGCCGAGAACGCCCGCCTGATCGACTGCCGTGCGCAACTCGTGGCAGAAGGTATCGCCGCCCTGCAATCGGGCGCGTTCCACATCTCGACCGCCGGCGTCACGTACTTCAACACCACCCCGATCGGCCGCGCCGTCACCGGCACGATGCTCGTCGCTGCCATGAAGGAAGATGGCGTCAATATCTGGGGCGATGGCAGCACGTACAAGGGCAATGACATCGAGCGTTTCTACCGCTACGGTCTGCTCACGAACCCGGGCCTGCAAATCTACAAGCCGTGGCTGGATCAGACGTTCATCGACGAACTCGGTGGCCGCAAGGAAATGTCGGAATTCCTGATCGCCAACGGTTTCGATTACAAGATGTCGGTCGAGAAGGCCTATTCGACGGACTCGAACATGCTTGGCGCCACGCACGAAGCCAAGGACCTGGAACACCTGAATTCGGGTATCAAGATCGTTCAGCCGATCATGGGCGTCCCGTTCTGGCGCGATGACTGCGCCATCAAGGCCGAGGAAGTCACCGTGCGCTTCGAAGAAGGCCAGCCGGTCGCCCTCAACGGCAAGACGTTCGCCAACGCCGTCGAGCTGTTCGAAGAAGCCAACCGCATCGGTGGCCGCCACGGTCTGGGCATGAGCGATCAGATCGAGAACCGCATTATCGAAGCCAAGAGCCGCGGCATCTACGAAGCCCCGGGCCTCGCACTGCTGTTCATCGCTTACGAGCGTCTCGTCACCGGCATCCACAACGAAGACACCATCGAGCAGTACCGTGAGAACGGCCGCCGCCTCGGTCGTCTGCTGTATCAGGGCCGCTGGTTCGACCCGCAGGCCATCATGCTGCGCGAGACGGCACAACGCTGGGTGGCACGCGCCGTGACCGGTGAAGTGACCATCGAACTGCGTCGCGGCAACGACTATTCGCTGCTCAACACGACGTCGCCGAACCTGACGTACAAGCCGGAACGTCTCACGATGGAAAAGGGCGACTCGGTCTTCACGCCGCTCGACCGTATCGGTCAGCTCACGATGCGCACGCTCGACATCGTCGACACGCGCGAGAAACTGATGACGTATGCCAAGGCCGGTCTGCTGACCTCGACGAGCGACGACGCTCTGCCGCAGCTCGAAGGCAAGAAGGACTAAGTCGGCCATCCGAGGCTTCGCACCTCCCGGCGAGGTGCGAAGCGCCCGTGTTGTCCGCTGCAACAGGCGGCGCGCCCCGAAAGGAGCGCGCCGCCTTTGTTTTTGGCCTGTCACGGATGACGCGATAAGATATCGCCACAACGATGCGTCAACGATGCTTCAAGAACGGCTCAACGATGCATCAACGACGCCTCATCGATATCTGAAGAGACGCCGCAAATAGCGGTGAAAAATTAGGCCGCATTCCAAATTAGTCCAAACCCTCCCGCATTCGGGGTGTGTGTTATGCCCGGTCGCCGGGGAACGCGCATGCGATGGAGACTCTGCGTTGGTACGTCTGATTCTGTTGTTGCTCGGCGTGAACTACTTGCGTCGCCGGGCCCGCGCGCTGATCTGGATCGGCGCGATTTTCTTCGCGTTCGGTCTGGCGCTGATCGTCGACGCGCTCGATGGCGTGGTGCACTTCCCACTCAAGGTCTTCGCGTGGCTGCTGCTGCTCGAAGGACTCGCCACGCTGGCCATCGCCACGATCGGCGTGGGCGGACAGCGACTCGTGCGCGGGCTCAAGGGCGGCACCTTCGCGGTCGCGGCACTGCTCGTGCTGCTGTTCGATCAGCACAACGGCAACTTCTGGCTCTCGATGCTGTTCGGCACGCTGTTCCTCGCCGACGGCCTGCTGCAATGCGTGGCGGCCTACGTGGTGCGCTATCCGCGCTGGATATGGGCCATGGTCGGGGGACTGTTGGAGATCGGCGTCGCGGTGTTCTTCTATCAACCGTATCCCACGCACTACAAGGGCACCTTGCCCTATGCCATCGGCCTGGGTCTCGTCTTCACGGGGTGGAATGTGCTGGTGCTCGCCATGCGCGCGCGACGCATGCGTGGCGACTTCCGTGTCGAACAGATTCTGGGCAGCCCGGAGGACAAGCGCCGCCTGTGGCGCGAACGTCCCCGTGCTCCGCGCTGGGACGGCCCGCCTGCCGACTCAGAACCCGCACTGACGGTCCACGTCTGGACGCCTTCGGGTTCGGCCAAGGCGCCGGCACGCCGGCATCCCGTGATCGATCGCTACATCGCCGCTGTCGACAAGAATGGCGTGATCTCGACCGGTCATGCGGCGCTGGAAAGCCACGAAGGCGTGTATGTGAGTCTTTACCCAGCCAAGGAAATCGACCGTTCGCCGGATCAGTTCGGCCAGCTTCTGCGAGCCACACGCGAGAACGACGTGCCCGGCACGTTCCAGCCCGACTACGCTACCGAGTCGAAGGCGTGGTGCCCGTCCACGGTCAAAGTGCGCATTCGCAACTACAGCCCGCAACAATTGGCCGCTTTCTGGCAGACGTACCAGCAGGACGCGACGTATAACCTCACGCACCGCAACTGCTCGAGCAGTGTGGCCAAGGCACTCGAAGCCGCGATCGAGGGGCGTGTGGGGCAACTGCCGAACGGCGTGGATGCCGGTTGGTGGACTTTCGTGCGGTTGTGGCTGACACCGGAGCTGTGGGTCGCCGCACAACTTCGCAAGCGTGCCAAGACCATGGCGTGGACGCCCGGCCTGGTCCTCGATTACGCCCGCGCCGTGAGCATGCTGGTCGATCCGCGTCCCTTCGGATGGATCACGATGTCGTCGCTGGCGTTGCGCCGCATGCGCCGCTCGCGTCGCGCGTGGCGCGAGGCCGAACAGGCCGCCGCCGCTCAGGCGCAGGGTAATCAGCCATCGCACGGTTGACGCCCGTCTGGGTAAGATCAGGCAAGATGGTGGCGACGCTTCGGGACGTATCGATTCGGCACGAATGCGTCACCCCCAGGGCGACGGCATAACGTCACCCGTATTGGCCCCGCAACAGCAGCAGGCATCCGGGCAACGCGAGAGCGCTGCCTGCCCGAGCTTCAAGAGCATTCCCAATACGAGGACAGTCCAACATGTTCAACCGCCTCTGGCGCTACGTGAGCGCCGCCCTGTTCGCCAGTCTGGTCATCGGCCGCGCTGCTCACGCGGTCACCGCCGACACCGCGCCCGTCACCATTCCGCACGGCGCCATGGTCGAGCGCCAGCCGCTCAGGGCGGATTACGGACTGGCCGAAGCCGGCGAGCAGTTCCATATCCGGTACAGCTCGATCGACGGTGTCGGCGGCATCGAAGCCCGCGAAGATACGGGCGCTGTCTTCCTGCCCAAAGGGCCGACGCCGCCCGGCGGCTGGCCTGTGGTCCTCTGGGCCCATGGCACGGTCGGCATCGCGAGCGCATGCGCGCCGTCGCTCAACGTGCGCAGCCCGCGTGACATTCAGTATCTCGACACCTGGCTCTCGCTGGGATTTGCGGTCGTGGCGCCCGACTACGCCGGGCTCGGATCGCCGGGGCTGCACCACTATCTGAACGCCCGCGCCGAAGCGTATAGCGTGCTCGACAGTCTGCTGGCCGCGCGTAGCGCCTTCCCGTTACAGAATCGCGTGGTGCTCGTGGGCCAATCACAAGGCGCACATGCGGCCTTCGCCGCCGCGGGCTATCAGCCGCAGTACGCACCGGACGTCAAAGTCGTGGCCACCGTGCTGACCGGAACCCCGTACTTCAACGCGCGCACGTCGGCCGGCACCCTGTTCGCGAGCCAGCCGGACCCGGGCGCGCCGGACCCCAAGATCCCGTATGTCATGTACATGTTCCTGTCGGCCGCCGACCGCGATCCGTCGTTGAACCCGGCGAAGTACTTCTCGCCGCAGGCGCTGCCGGTGCTCAACGAAGCCCGCACGCTATGCATCGACACGCTGACCGATCACTCCACGGCCGCCGGACTCAATGCAGGCAACAGCGTGCAGCCGGGCATTCAGAAACTGCTCGATAGCCAGACGCCATCGCTGCGCTACCCCACGCTGCGAGTCAGGCATCCGGTCTTCATCGGCATGGGTTCGGAGGACATCGACGTGCCGCTCATCATGCAACAGGCTTTCGCTCAGGACGTTACGAAAGCCGGGACGAAGACGCTCGTGCGCGTATACAAGGGGCTGGACCACGATGCCACGGTCAATCCCTCGCTGCGCGACTCCGTGCCGTTCGTGCTTGACCTGATGTCGACGAAAAAGCGTGCGCGCGCACAATAACTAGAGGATTGATTCGAGATTAGAGCTGGGAGCGGAGGAGAGTCTCTTGGCGCAAGGAAATAACCCATTGATTTCGTTCGGTTTATTTTCCGTTGCATGAACGCAACATGCGGACACTTACGTAAAAATACATATGGTGCATCGCAACACGGCGTCCTATACTGAACTCGTCTCCTCCATGTCTCCTCCTGATATGGATTAAGCCCGCAACGCGCGGGCTTTCTTTTTTTCTGCGGTCAGTCCTGCGGTCAGTCAATTGCCGCAGCGCAGGCATCCGTCGGCGTTGCCAGCACGCCCCCCACCCCCGGAATGATCTTCAGCCCTGCCGAAGCCACCCGGCACGGTGCCGCAAGCAATCCACACCCCGCCACCGACGTCACGAACGGCAGAATCGCAAACACGGCCCACCAGCGACGCCAATGGCGCGGCGCAGGCGTCGAGACGGACGGCTCGCGTTCGGCCTTGCCAGAGTGCGCCCGCGGGTCATGTTCATCAGTCGGCGCAGCGTTAGCGGCGTGCATAGTGGCGCGTGTGGTGGCGTGCGTGGTGGCGATGGCCTTGCCGCGCATCGTGGAGAGCGTGTTCATTGGGGGGCGTCCTGAATAGCGCTGGAGAGAGCTGAGATGGTCTGAGGTGGGTTGAATCGGTCCGGGGACAAAAGTCCCGGAAAGTCGGCGCGCAACGGATCCGACGCATCGCGGGTTACGTGTTTCAGTGTGTAGCCATCGGGCGGGGTCGCCTATGGACCTCGCTGGCGCTCAAACGTTTCCGTTTGCCGGACCCACTCGCGTCGTCATATCGGTTCGTCTGCCTCTCTCGAGTGCCTTAGCGCGGCACGGTGAGACCGACCGACTTCGCAAGGGGGGTCGGCGAAATGCCCGACACGCCACGGAACGGTTCGTCGAGATTCACGATCAGTGCGATCACCATGCCGATCGCCCCCATGTGAATGGCGATGATGAAGTTACTTTTCCATGACCCCGGATAGCGGCCATTCATTGCCATCGCCGCGAGCATGAAAAGTGAGATAACCCACCAGAAGACACCGGGCACCGTCTTCGTCGAGTTCTCGAAGCGTCCCTGACGCGCCTCCTCAAGACGATCGAGCAGGGTGCGAATCGAACTGGCGCTGTCTTCATGACGCGCCACGACTCGTCGCGTCGCACTCACAAACGCCGTAAGCGCTGCTTCGGTCTTGGGCGACAAATCCGGATCCGCAGTACTCAACGTCTTCCATTCGTCGGTGACGGCCGATGTCACATAACCGCGCAGTAATACGCGTGCCGCCTGTGCGTCGTCGTCGCCAACCGCCTTTAGTTCGCGATCGAGTCGTCGCACGACCGAGGCCTCATGCAGCGCCTGATCGTCGGCATGACCGAGATTGGCGCGCACGTCGGTCAACACGTGAGCCAGCACGAAAACGATAAAGGCGAGCAGGCTGCCGTGGACCACGTCCGCCACCGTGCCCCGCATTTCCGAGGGATCCTCCAGCCGGTCGAACAACGAGACGCGCGCCAGCCAGGCGACGAAAACGGCGAGCACCGCCGTCCCGAGCGCCATGCAGACGAGCAACACGCCCGTCGGCAGCAACGTCATCTGATCCACCAGCCACTGCATGCCTGTCTCCCTGCGTTCGTCGTCGATGCGACTGTCGGCAATTGCCACACCTATCGCATCTATTGCGCCTGCCGCGCTTGCCTCACTCCTTGCGGATATCGCAACGAGCCGCAATCCTGTGCGCCCCCTCTGAATCCGTCTACGCCTTCGCGCCGTTCTCGGCGGCGCACATGCCATGTCTCGCCGCCGATGCGGCGACTATACCTGATGCATAAAAGACGGCAACTTTAGAAAATTTCCGGGCCTGACAGCGGAAACGTGACGAAAGATTTCGTGCCCACCCCGGCAGTCAGAGCGCCTTGGTAAGCAATACGGTCGTAAAGCCGCTGTCCCACGCATCATCGGGGTATGTCGCCACCTCGGCATAACCATTGCGAACGTAGAACGCGCGGCTTTGCGCGTTGAACGTGTCGGTCTCCAGACGCGCGAGACAATGGCCGCCCGCGCGCATCTGCGCTTCGGCGTGGGTGAGCAGCAACACCCCGATGCCCTGGCGTTGGCGCGACGGCGAAACATGCAGCGCGTCGATGAAGTCGCCGATGACGTGCACCATGCCGACGACCTCGTCTTCGAACGCGACGTTGCATTCGGCTGCGGTCTCGCGCGGAGTGTCGCCTGTTAGCTCGCCTGTTAGCTCGCCTGATGTTTCGCCTGATGTGTCGCCTGATGTGTCGCCTGATGTGTCGCCTGAGGACCGGCTTGAAAGCTCACTTGCGAACGTCCGCGATACCGCAACAGTGAACTCACGCCAGTGCGCAAGCACGTATGCGCGCGTCCGCTCGCCCGAGGCGAACGTTGCGGCAACTTCGGGGCGCAGCATTGGCGCCCACGTTGTGTGATACGTCTGCATGAGAAGCGCCGTCACCGCATCGACATCCGATAGGCGCGTCATGCGCAGCGCGATTTCAGGACCACGCATTGCGAAGCTTCCTTGCCACATCGATATGCACCGTGACGTCTCCCACCGGCCCGCGCGGTGCATCATCCTCGCGCGGTTTCGGAAAAATGTCGTACAGCGGCAACATCGTGTCCGGGACAAAGCGGCTACGCGTGCCATACACGTGTCGGTCGCCCATGCCGGTTTGCTGATGCACATAGAAGCGCTGCGGCACGATCAGTTGCAACGACTCCTTCGCACGCGTCATGGCGACGTACAGCAACCGCCGCTCCTCCTCGATATCCTCGTCATCCCCGGTGCTCATGTCGGAGGGAATGCACCCGTCGACAACATTGAGCACGTACACCGAATGCCACTCCTGCCCCTTCGCGCTGTGAATCGTCGACAGGATGAGGTAATCCTCGTCGAGCAACGGTGGCCCGGACTGGGCGCTGGTCGCGTCCGGGGGATCGAGCGTGAGTTCGGTCAGGAATTGCTCGCGCGAACCGTAGGTGTTTGCAATCCGTGCGAGTTGTTCGAGATCGGCTTGCCGCACGGCGGCGTCATCGAAGCGTTGCGCGAGCAGCGGCGAATACCAGCGCAGTGCAAGATCGACGTCTGCCGGCCACGCCAGACGCGTATCGTGCAACACCATGAAGACCTCGACAAACGCGCGCCACGCCGTCGTGGCAGCCGCGGGCGGTTTGAACTCAGCCAGCACCTGGGCCGGCGTTGCAGATTGCGCCATCGCGTCGAGCAGCCGTGTGGCGCTCACCGGGCCGATGCCCGGAATCAACTGTGCGACGCGAAACCCCGACAGGCGGCTCGCCGGGTTGTGCGCCCAGCGCAGAATCGACAACATGTCCTTCACATGGGCCGCTTCGAGAAACTTCAGCCCACCGAACTTCACAAATGGAATATTGCGCCGCGTGAGTTCGAGCTCCAGCGCGGCGCTATGGCTGCCGGTACGAAACAACACCGCCTGCTGCGTGAGCCGGGTGCCCGTCTCGCGCTGCGCCAGCACCTGATCGGCGACCCAGCGCGCCTGCCCCGATTCATCGCTCACGTTCACGAGTTGCGGCAGACGTGACGATTGCCGGTCCGTCCACAGCGCCTTGGCGTAGCGCTCGCTCGACTCGGCGATGACGGCATTGGACGCATCGAGAATCGGTTGTGTCGAACGATAGTTGCGCTCCAGCGTGACCACATGCGCCGGCTCGGCGAACTGCCCGGGAAAGTCGAGGATGTTGCGGATCGTCGCTGCACGAAAGGCGTAAATCGATTGCGCGTCGTCCCCCACCACCGTCAGGCCCCGCCCTTGCGGCTTCATCGACAGCAGAATCTGCGCCTGCAAGCGATTCGTATCCTGATATTCGTCGACGAGCACATGGTCGAAACGCGCGTCGAGTTCGCGCGCAAGTTCCGACGCCCCCATCGTCTCGGCCCAGTACAAGAGCAGATCGTCGTAATCGAGCACGTGTTGCGCCTGCTTGGCGTCGACATATGCGCCGAAGAGCTGCTTGAGCTGGCCTTCCCACTGCGCGCACCATGGAAAGTGCTTCGCCAGGACGTCTCCCAGCGGCGCCTGACTGTTCACTACGCGCGAATAGATGGACAGACAAGTGCCCTTGAGCGGAAATCGCGACTGCGTGGCCGAAAACCCCAGGTCGTGACGCACCAGCCCAAGCAGATCTTCGGCATCGCTGCGGTCATGAATGGTGAACGCCTCCGACAGGCCAATGCGCGGCGCAAAGTCGCGCAACAATCGTGCGCCGATCGCGTGAAACGTTCCCGCCCACGGCAGCGACGGCGGCTGCGTCGATGAGAGCCCCAGCACCTTTTGCAGCACTGCGCCCACACGTCGCTCCATCTCGCTCGCCGCACGACGCGAGAACGTGAGAAGCAGAATGCGGTTCGGATCGGCGCCGCGCACGATCAGGTTGGCGACGCGGTGGGCGAGCGTACTCGTCTTACCTGACCCCGCCCCGGCAATGACGAGCAGCGGGCCGCCCGGCGCGCCGTCGTCGCCCACGCCATAGTCGACCGCTTCGCGCTGGCGGTCATTCAGTTCGGCCCATGGGTCGCGGGCAGTAGCGGACGGCTGTTCGGACATGCGAGTTAGCGAAAGAACCACGAAAATACGCACACAAGCGAACGAAACGCATCGCTTGTGTACGAGGACGCTTTAAGAGTACTGTATATTTATACATTATAACGATGGGTTTGACGCCCATCGAGCTTCCCGCGAATTTAAGACGAGTCCTCGGTGCGCCGCTTGTTCACTTTTCTCCATTCCGGCCCCTGATGACGCTCTGATGACACCTTAATGACGATTCGCATCGGTACATCGTCCTGGACCGATCCCACGCTTATCGCGTGCGGACGGTTCTATCCGCCCGGCGTCGACACGCCGCAGGCGCGCCTGCGGCATTACGCATCGACGTTCGATCTGGTGGAGGTCGACAGCAGCTATTACCGGCTGCCCGATGCCGCCGTCGCATGGCGATGGACACAACGCACGCCCCCGTCGTTTCGCTTCCACATCAAGGCGTTTCGCGCCTTCACCGGCCACGCCACACCGCTGAATGCGTTTCCGAACGACATCGCGCGGGCGCTGGGGGCAAGGGCGTTGGACGACTCGGAGGATGTCCCTGCGACGCAAGGCGTTCAAATCGCGGCCAGCGACATTCCCGCCGAGTTGCGAGACGAGTTGTGGCGCCGCTATCTGAGCGCCGTCGAACCGCTGCGCCAGAGCGGACAACTGAGTGCGATTCATTTTCAGTTTTCGCCGCGCATACAAAACGATCCGGCCGGGCGCGCCCTGGTCTTCGAGACGGCGCGGAGACTGGACGGCGAGCGCCACGTCGTGGAATTTCGCCATCGCAGCTGGTTCGATAGCCCTTCACGCGAGACCGCCACGCTGGCGATGCTTCGCGAGACGGGCGCGGCGCACACCATCGTCGACAGCCCGGTGGGATTCGACAATACGGTGCCCGCCGTGTGGGCGACCACACGCGACGATCTTTGCGTGGTACGCCTGCATGGACGCAACGCCGCCGCATGGAATCGCCGGGGAATCACGGCGTCGTCGGGTCGCTTCGTCTACGAGTACAGCGCGAGCGAGCTGATCGACATCTCGGCACGGGTCGAACGCATCGCCGCGCTCGCCGATGACACGCACGTGCTCTTCAATACCAACCACGAAGACCAGGGTATGAAAAACGCCTCGGCGTTTCAGCGGGCACTGGCCGATCTGGCGCGCCTCGGACGTTAGGCGAGACGCCCGGTCTCAAGCAGACATCCCGCTACACGACGCGGTCACTCACAACGAGTGACATTTTCCCGCCGAAACTCAGACAAAAAGCCGAACCGCATCGGCCAATTCCGATAAATCGGCCACTTGCCGTTTTCCCGCCATTCCCGCCTCTAAAATCGGCCTGAGATTCACGGAGAACGGCATGGTCGCAGACAGGGAATATATCGAACGCGTGCGAGGGTACGGATGGAAGGATGTCGACGGATTATGGCGCGACGTCAAGCAATGCTCGACACCGGGTTGGGACGCAGGCAAGGCGCTGGAATATCTCGTGCTCAAGGGATTCGAGCTCAGTGGTGCGACAGTGAAGTGGCCATATCGCGTCGACTTTCTCGATACGAAAAATGTGGAGCAAATCGATGGCGTCGTTTATGTCGCAAACATCGCTGCAATGATCGAATGCAAAGATTATTCGACACCCTGCCGCCCGTGCGAAACGCAAGATGACGCATGGCCCCATCGCCAAATTGCAGGGGCAACTGGCTCGACGTCCATCCTCACTCATTGGCTGCCTGTTCACTTCTGGAGGGCTAAGCGAATCCGCTCGCACGCTGGTGAATTTCACGAAGCCCGCCACGATTCTTTGCTGGACGGGGAAAGACATCGACGACTGCGTGCGCCGAAAGGACTTCGCCGAAACCCTTCAGCGTAAGCTTCGCGCCTGCATGGAAGGCGCTGCGCATTTCGACAACCATACTCCTCATGAGGCACAAGACTCATGCTGAAACGCTGCATCGTTTGCCCATCCAACGATAGTGCAAAACTCCTGCGGGCCTGGCTGCCCCGACACATCGTCACTTCGTCCAAGTTCTATGTCAGTGACAGTCAATCGCTCGCTGCCAGCAATGCTCAAGCGCTGCTTGGGAGTTGCCCCGCACAACTTCTTTTGATTCGCAACGCCTACACCTACCACGAGGAAACGATTCTGGACCTGGAAGGCGAGTCGGAAGACGCGCTGTCGTTGTACTCGTCGTCGCGACGTTTTGAAGTCGAAGTGGTTGCACCCGCGTTGGAATCGATGCTGTTCGAAACACCGAAAATCTTCGAAGCTGTCTTTCGCGAAATGGCGACTCAGCGGCTTCATTTGATTGGATTTTATGAACCCGACCGAGCGATCAGAGAGGCAGGGTTGACCATGAGAGAAATTGTCGCCTCCGCCGATGAGGTCACCCGGGATTTGATGCGAGAGACATCGATCGCACAGAGAATATTGGCGCGCATTGCGAAACTTGACGCCAAGCCCTTCACATACGTCGACGGCGAGGACCATGCATGGCACAGTCGCTCGCCGCCGTTCACTGCCGGGCAGTAGAATTGAAAATCGTTACTTCTTCGCGTCCTTCACAGCCTTCTCGATACGCGCACCGACGTCGGGGTCAATCTGCTTCCAGTAGTCGAACGCGCGCTCCAGCACCGGACTGCGCACGCCGCCGAGCAGCGCCCCGGACACGGTTTCGACAAGACGCGCTCGCGATGCATCGTCGAACACGTTGCGAACGAGATCGCCCGGTTGCGAGAAGTCGTCGTCGTCCTTGTGCAGCGTATAGGCGCTACGAACCATGTCGCCATCCGATTCCCAGCCGTCTTCGGCCGCACCGGTCTGGTCGGCATACGGCCGTCCGGCGCTGTTCGGCACGTACACCGGCGCGTTGCCCGTGTGCTCGAACGTCATGTGGCCGTCGAACATGTAGGTGTTCACCGGTACCTTCGGACGATTCACCGGCAGCTGATGGAAGTTCGTGCCGATACGGTTGCGCTGTGCGTCGTTATAGGCAAACGCGCGGCCAAGCAGCATCTTGTCCGGCGACAGGCCAATGCCCGGCACCGTGTTGCCCGGGGAGAACGCAGCCTGCTCGATTTGCGCAAAGAAGTTCTCCGGATTCCGGTTGAGCGTCATCTTGCCCACCTTGATCAGCGGATAGTCCTTGTGCGACCACGTTTTGGTCAGATCGAACGGATTGAAGCGGTACTGCTTCGCTTGCGCGTACGGCATGACCTGAACGGACAGGATCCAGCTCGGATGCTCGCCACGCGCGATGGCGTCGAACAGGTCGCGACGATGGAAGTCGGCATCCTGACCGGACATCGTGGCCGCTTCGGCATTGGAGAAGAACGCCATGCCCTGCTGGGTGTGGAAGTGATACTTGACCCAGAATTTCTCACCCTGCGCGTTCACCCACATGTAGGTGTGCGAACCATAGCCGTTCATGTGGCGCCAGGTGCGCGGCAAACCGCGGTCGCCCATCAGATACGTGACCTGGTGCGCCGACTCCGGATTGTTTGTCCAGAAGTCCCACTGCATGTGGTTGTCGCGCAGCCCCGAATCCGGCAGACGCTTCTGGCTACGGATGAAGTGCGGGAACTTCATCGGGTCACGCACGAAGAAAACGGGGGTGTTGTTGCCGACGAGATCGTAGTTGCCTTCGTCGGTATAGAACTTGAGCGAGAAACCTCGCACGTCGCGCCAGGTATCCGGACTGCCGGCTTCGCCCGCGACCGTGGAGAAACGCGCGAGCATGTCAACTTTGGCGCCCTTCCTGAACAGGGAAGCCTTGGTGAAGCGGCTCACATCTTCGGTGGTTTCAAAAATGCCGAAGGCACCTGCACCCTTGGCGTGGGGTTGACGCTCGGGGACCTTCTCCCGATTGAAGTGCGCCATCTGCTCGAGGAAGTGAACGTCGTGCAACAGAAGCGGCCCGTCTGCGCCGACCGACAGCGTGTTCCGGTCGCTTGCCGCCGGTGCACCTGCACCGGTCGTTGAACCAGTGCCCGGACGTTCGTTCTCTTTGCTCATACATACCTCCGACAAGAAGGTGGGTGGGGAGAGGGAGAGAATAGGAGTCAGCGATGCCGCAAGTGGTTCAAAGCATAATACAAGTCGATGAAATGCATCCACCGGCATATGGCGCGCTGAATATCCGTCAACTTGCGAACGACCTGCCGCGACGCGCCCGAACCGCTTGGCGCAATGTGGCACGAGCATTGGTAATGCGTATCGATATGGGTATGGACGTGGGTGCGGATGCGAGGACTGCTACGGATCGTAGCGCACGTACTGACAGGAGGGGCGGCGACAGGTACGGTCACTGACGCTGCGGCGCACCATCCAGAGCGACTGCGATGACTGGGCGACGACGAGACTAAGCGACAACGAGACCCAGCGGAAACGACAGACCGACGACGACCAGGCGAAAACGATCAACCGACGATGACCAACAGGAGGTTGCCGAGCGCCTCAGGCGCGAGACGCTCGGCCCTGGCCGCCTTGCGTCCTATACTCAAGACCCCAAGACATGAAGACATCAAGACGGTCAGGCGGCCAGCGCGCGACACTGACCCACCACGCGCTCGAAGCATGCGATCGCAAAGTCGACGGAGGCCTCGGAGGTGAAGCGTCCGAGACTCACACGTACCGTACGGCCTGCGGCCTCGCTGTCGAGCCCGATCGCACTCAGCACATGTGACGGTTGCCCCGAAGCCGAATTGCATGCCGACGTGGACGATACCGCCAGGTTGCCGTTGAGCATGAACGTGAAGAAGCCCGGATGTCCGATGGTCAGGCTCAGCGTATGCGGAATGCGTCGCGCATCCGCCGCGTTGTGCACCACGCCGTCGAGCACCCGCACCCCGTCGAGCAGACGACGGCTCAGCCGGGCAATGCGTTCGTTGTCGGTCGTCATGTGCTGGCGGGCCAACTCGCAAGCCGTTCCCATCCCCACGATCTGATGTGTCGCCAACGTGCCGGAACGCAGTCCGCGCTCGTGACCACCACCATGCATCTGCGGGGCGATGCGCGCCATCACGTCCTTGTTCACGTACAACGCACCGATACCCTTCGGGCCATAAACCTTGTGCGCCGACATCGACAGCATGTCGATGCCCATGGCCTTCACGTCGATGGGGGTCTTGCCCAGCGCCTGCGCAGCATCCACATGCAGCAGCGCGCCCGCTTCATGCACGACTTTGGCGATGGCCGCGACGTCGGTCAGCGTGCCAAGTTCGTTATTGACGAGCATGACCGACACCAGCCCGGTGTCGGGACGCAGCGCCGCCGCGACGGCGTCCGCCGTGATCTCTCCCGTGGCCGAAGGCTTCAGGTACGTGACCGGCGCGCCTCGCTTTTCCAGATACGCCATGGTGTCGAGAATCGCCTTGTGCTCAAGAACGCTCGTCATCAGATGCGCACGTGCCTGCCCCAGCTCTGCGTACCCCTTGAGCGCAAGGTTGTTGGACTCGGTAGCGCCGGACGTCCAGACGATTTCCGCGGCATCGGCACCGATGAGCGCAGCAACCTGCGAACGCGAGCGCTCCACGAGACGACGGGCGCTCACCCCGGCCGGGTGCGAACTGGACGCCGGGTTCCCGAACACGCCGTCGACACCGAGACACTCGGCCATGGCCGCGATCACCTCGGCATCCGCCGGTGTCGTTGCTGCGTAATCGAAATAGTGAAGTGTGTCGCTCTCGCGCATGATCGTCCCCCGCCCAAAAAATTGTGCATCGATCGTACGCGCCGAAACTGAGAAAAGGCTTGCAGAATCACCCGCAATAAACGCATTTCATAGAAAATTCATCCAGATATCACGGCACTGCGGGAAATTTCATCCAAGCCGTCCGCCGACTGGGTCACATATCCTCATGCGGCGGGAATCGAACGGTAACCGCCAACCCGCCGCCAGCGGCTTCGTCGAGCGTCACCTGCGCGTGATGCTTGCGCGCGATTTCCTTGACGATGGCCAGCCCAAGGCCCGAGCCATCGGCGGACTGGGTACTCGTGCGGCTTTGCTCGCTACGATAAAAGCGCTCGAACACCGCGTCGCGCTCGTTCGCCGGAATGCCGGGGCCGTCGTCGAGGACCTGAAGCACCGGCACCCCGCCGTCGAGCCGTGTCCGCACGGTGATGACCGCGCCATCGCCGGCGTAACGAATGGCGTTGTCGATCAGGTTGCCGCATAGTTCGGCAAGCAACTCGCGCTGCGCGACCACTTGCACCGGTCCATCCTGCTCGAATCCGAGATCGATGTGCCGCGCGCGCGCGACCGGCGACCAGTCGAGCGTTACGCTCCGAGCCACTTCGTCCAGTCGCAACGGCACCATCGCCACGGGTGGCCCACCCTCCGCCTCAAGGCGAGACAACGACAGCAACTGCCGCACGCTTTTCCCCGCCTGCTTCACCGCCTGGTTGAGCCGCTCGACACGTTCGCGCGCCTGAGCGCTCAACGACTCGCGCAGCGTCAGTTCCGACTCCGCCTGGATGATGGCCAGTGGCGTCTTCAACTGATGCGCCGCATCGGCGAAGAAGCGCTGACGGGAGGCCTGCATCCGCCCGACGCGTCCCACGTATTGATTGATGGACTCGACCAGCGGTTTGACTTCGGTGGGCAGATCGACGTTATCGAGCGGAGTCGTATCGTCTTCGCCCCGCGCAGCCACCTTGGCGGACAGGCGATTGAGCGGACGCAGACCGCGCGTGACCCCAAGCCACACGATGGCAAGGGCAAGCACCACCAGCAACACCTCCTGCTGAAGCGCCCCGGTGAGGATCTGGCGGGCGAGTTCGTGCCGTGCCTCGGTCGTCTCGCCGACCACGATCCAAACGACACGCGTCCGGGCGTTCGGCACGTCGTGCACCGGCAGTTGCAGCGCGCCCATGCGCAGCGTCTCACCCCGATATTCGGCGTCGTAAAACGCAGTGTGATAAGGCTCCGGCCTGAGTCGGCCGGGCGGCAACGGAAGGTCGTGATACCCCGTCACCGCGCGTCCGTCGTTGCCGCCGCCCTGCGCGCCGTCGCCACCTTCACGGATTACGTAGTAGATTTTGCCGCCACGATCCGACTCGAACATTTCCAGTGCGAGATACGGCAGATTGACCTGGACTTCGTCATCAATGAGCTGCGTGCCTTCTCGGATCGACTTGATCGAGAACTCCAGCGAACGATCGAACGCCGAGTTGGCCGCGCTCATCGCACGCTGATAGGTGAGCCACGTGTCGAGTGCGAGCAATCCGAGCAAGGGGAACAGCAGCCAGAGCGCGAGTTGACGTCGGAGATTCGGTTGCGGCATACGTGGCGAGATAGCGAGGCTTGAATGACGAAGGTGTGGCAAAGGCGTCCGAGTCGCGGCTCAGGCATGGCTGAGGCACAGCTAAGGCGCTGCAAAATCGCTGCAACGGCGCTTCAGGCAGAACGCGTGACATCGACGGGCGCACGACGCGTCGCCCGGATCACCCTCCGGGCGGTGCAACGTCCGCTTTCTCCTCGAGCAGATAACCGAGCCCGCGCAGCGTGACGATCGCGACACGGCTACCTTCGAGCTTCTTGCGCAGGCGGTGGACGTAGATTTCGATGGCGTCCGGGCTGACAGACTCGTCGATACCGAACAGCTTCTCCGAGAGCGCTTCCTTGTTGATGGCGCGCCCGCCCCGCAAGATCAAGACTTCGAGCACGGCGCGCTCGCGTTTGGTCAGGGCCAGCAATTCGCCATCGAGCCGAAAGCTGCGCTCCACGCCGTCGAACACCAGCGGACCGCACACCACGTCGGCGCTCTCATGATGTTGCGATCGACGAATCAACGCACGGGCGCGCGCCTCCAGCTCATCGAGTTCGAACGGTTTGGAAAGATAATCGTCGGCCCCGAGATTGAGGCCCTTCACGCGATCTTCCAGTGAGCCGTGTGCCGTGAGAATCAGCACCGGCACGCGGTTGCGCCGCGCGCGCAATCTGCGCAGGATCTCGAGACCATCGAGCCGTGGCAGTCCGAGATCGAGAATCACGAGCGAGTACTCCTGCGTGCGCAATACATGGTCGGCCGCTTCGCCGTCATGCATGCAGTCGACGGCAAAGTTCGCCTGCGTCAACGCCTCGGACAGCGATTTGGCCAGGCTCGGGTTGTCTTCGACAAGCAGAATGCGCATGAGTGCAGGAATGACAGGAGACGGAAAAGCACCCTCACGGCGCCGATGCCTCCGATTCCGGCCATGCGTCACGCATCGAACGATTGATGTCACGCATGACGACACTAGGGAAATCCATGACCCCAAAAATAGGCGTCAGGCGGGATTCGACAGGAAATCGAAAGCGAATTGAAAGTTTCGGCAAATTAACATGCGCCACGCGAAAACGACAAATCCCTCTCAAGGGATCCTCCGGAGGATGACATGAAGCAAACGACAACGCGCGGCGCCGTGATGGCCACGACCACGGCCGCGTCCATCGCGCTCTCGCTCCTGGCAACGGTTGCCGCCGTGCCCGCAGCGCATGCACAGGTGCCGGCCGGCTATCCGGCGAATTACCAGACGACCATCGACGCCGCGAAAAAGGAAGGCAAGCTGATCGTGTACTCGGTGACCGACACCGCGCTCGTGCGTCCGCTCATCAAGGATTTCGAGTCGATGTACGGCGTCAAGGTCGAGTACAACGACATGAACAGCACCGAGCTGTACAACCGCTACATCAGCGAATACGCCGCGAACAGCACCAGCGCCGATGTGCTCTGGAGCTCGGCCATGGACCTCCAGGTCAAGCTGGTGAACGACGGCACGATGGCCAGCTACGAGTCGCCGGAGGCCGCACACATTCCCCAATGGGCGCAGTACCAGAAGCAGGCTTACGGCACGACGTACGAGCCTCTCGCGATCGTCTACAACAAGCGCCTGCTGCCCGCGAACGAAGTGCCGCAAACGCGCATGGAGCTCATCAAGCTGTTGCAGGCGAACCCGGCCAGATTCAAAGGCAAGGTCACGACGTACGACATCGAAAAATCCGGCGTAGGTTTCAACTACCTGACGCAGGATGCCCGCGTGAACCCGGAAGTCACGTGGGAACTGGTCGGCGCGATCGGCGCCCTCAACCCCAAGCTGCAATCCAGCACGGGCGCGATGATGGAGCGCATCTCGTCTGGCGAAAACCTGATCGGCTACAACATCCTGGGCTCGTACGCGTTCGCCAAGGCGAAGAAGGATCCGTCCATCGGCTACGTCTACCCGCGCGATTACACGCAGGTGGTGAGCCGTCTCGTGACGATCTCGAAGAAGGCGAAGAGCCCGAACGCCGCGAAGCTCTGGATCGATTACCTGCTCTCCAAGCGCGGCCAGACGTTGCTCGCCAATCAGGCCAACCTGTTCTCGATCCGTGCCGACGTGGACGGCGAGACGTCGATGGCCGGCCTGACGCAACAACTCGGCTCGGCACTCAAGCCGATTCCGATCGGCGCAGGTCTGCTCGTCTATCTGGATCAGTCCAAGCGTCTCGAATTCCTCAAGCGCTGGCAGCAGTCGATCAAGCGTTGATCCCACGGTAATCGGGCTTCGCCCCGAACCTCCACGCCCTGGACCGGCGGCAGTACCCGGCATCAGTCGCCGGGACGTGCCGCCTCTCCCCTGGCCTTTCTCGATATGCACCCTGCGGGGTGCAGGGAGACCCTCATGCTGTCGTCTTCTACCGCCCACCGCGCTGCGGCATCAAGCGGGCGTTTGCCTGCGAGCGGCGCCCCCCATGTGGCGCCTGCCTGGCGTGCGCTGGCCGCCACCTCGCGCTGGCTCGTCATCGCCGTGCTGACGATCGCGGTGCTGCTGCCGCTGTCGTTCATCGTGCTGCAAAGCGTGCTCTCCGCGCCGTTTTTCGACGCCGGCCGCACGTTCGGCATCGACGGCTATCGCTTCATCTTCACCGACCCCGACTTCTGGTCGGCCGTGAAGAACTCATTCATCATCGCGTTCGGGATGCTGTTCATCTCGATCCCGTTCGGCGGCATTCTCGCGTTTCTGATGGTCCGCACCGACTTGCCCGGTCGCCGCTGGCTCGAACCGCTGCTGCTCACGCCGGTGTTCGTCTCGCCGATGGTGCTGGCGTTCGGCTACGTGGTGGCCGCCGGCCCCGTGGGCTTCTATTCGGTGTGGTTCCGAGAACTCACGGGTCTCGACGCCCCATGGTCGGTGTACTCCGTGCTCGCCATCACCCTCATCGTCGGCCTCACGCATGTGCCGCACGTCTACCTGTACTCGTCGGCGGCGTTGCGCAATCTCGGGTCCGACGTCGAGGAAGCCGCGCGCGTCGCCGGTGCCCGCCCGTTCCGGGTGGCACTCGACGTCAGCCTGCCGATGACCATGCCCGCCCTGCTCTTCGCCGGCGTGCTCGTATTTTTCCTCGGCTTCGAAGTCTTCGGCCTGCCCCTCGTGCTGGGCGACCCCGAAGGCCACCTCGTGCTCGCCACGTATCTCTACAAGCTGACCAACAAGCTCGGTGTGCCGTCGTATCACCTCATGGCCGCCGTCGCGATGTGCATCGTTGCGATCACGTTTCCGCTCGTGCTGTTGCAACGTCATCTGCTCAAGCGCGCCAACAAGTTCGTCACGGTCAAGGGCAAGGCGGGACGTCAGACAGTGCTGCCGCTGGGCGCGTGGCGTTGGGTAGCGCTGGCCATCGTCGCCGCGTGGCTGATCGTGACGGTCTTCGTGCCCATCTCGGGCATCGTGCTGCGCTCGTTCGTCACGCATTGGGGCGAAGGCGTGGCCCTTGCCGACGTGCTCACGATCGGGAACTTCACCGAGCTATTCGAGCAGGACAACCTCGTACGCGCCATTCTCAACACGCTGGGCATCGGCGTGATCGGCGGTGCACTGGCCGTGGGGTTTTACTCGCTCGTGGCCTTCGCCGGCCATCGCCGCAACGACTGGGCCGCCAGGCTGCTCGACTACCTCGTGCTGCTGCCGCGCGCCGTGCCGGGGTTGCTGGCCGGTCTCGCCTTCCTGTGGATCTTCCTCTTCGTGCCGGGGCTGCGCGAGATGAAGAACTCGATGTGGAGCATCTGGGTGGCCTACACGGTGGTGTGGCTCGCCTACGGTATGCGCCTCATCCAAAGCGCTCTGCTGCAAGTCGGCCCCGAACTGGAAGAAGCGGGGCGCAGTGTCGGCGCCACGCGCAGCCGCGTGAGCCTCGATGTCACGCTGCCGCTCGTGCGCTTCGGTCTGCTCGCCGCGTGGCTGCTGATTTTCATGATCTTCGAGCGCGAATATTCGACCGCCGTCTACCTGCTGTCGCCCGGCACGGAAGTCATCGGCTCGCTGCTCGTGTCGCTGTGGGCGACCGGCGCGGTCGATCAGGTCGCCGCGCTCTCTGTCATCAACATCGCGATGGTCGGCGCCGGTCTGGGCGTGGCGTTGCGCTTCGGAGTCAAATTGCATGGATAAGCTCGTCGTCGACAATCTCTTCCTGAGCTACGGCGCCAACCCGATCCTCAAGGGTGTGTCGTTCGAACTCAAGGCCGGTGAAGTCGTGTGTCTGCTCGGGGCTTCGGGCAGCGGCAAAACCACGCTGCTGCGCGCCGTGGCCGGTCTTGAACAACCGTCCGCCGGACGCATTGCGCTCGACGATCAGGTCTTCTTCGACGGCGCCGGGCACATCGACTGCCCGGTCGAACAGCGTTCGCTGGGGCTCGTTTTCCAGTCGTACGCCCTGTGGCCGCATCGCACCGTCGCGGACAACGTGGGTTACGGTTTGAAGCTGCGTAAGGTGGGCGCGGCCGAGCGGCGTGAGCGTGTGCAGAACGCGCTCGACCAGCTCGGTCTCGGCCATCTCGCCGAGCGCTTCCCGTTTCAGCTCTCCGGCGGTCAGCAGCAGCGCGTGGCGATTGCCCGCGCGCTGGTCTACAACCCGCCGGTCATCCTGCTCGACGAACCGCTCTCGAACCTGGATGCAAAGCTGCGCGAAGAAGCGCGTGCCTGGCTGCGCGAACTGATCGTCTCGCTGGGGCTCTCGGCGCTGTGCGTGACACACGATCAGACCGAAGCGATGGCGATGTCGGATCGCATTCTGCTGCTGCGCAACGGTCGCATCGAGCAGGAGGGCACGCCGGCCGAACTCTATGGCTCGCCGCGCTCGCTCTACACGGCGGAATTCATGGGCAGCAACAACCGGATCGACGCCACGGTGAGCGCCGTCGACGGCGACATCGTCACGCTCTCGGGCGAAGGCTTCGCGTTGCAGGCGCGCGCCCGCGACCCGCTTGCTCCCGGTCAGGACGCACAGGCCGTGATCCGTCTCGAACGGGTGCAGGTGGCCGATGGCCCGGGCCACAACCGCGTGAGCGCGCAACTCGTCACCTCGATGTATCTCGGTGATCGCTGGGAGTACCTCTTCCATTGCGGCGCGCTGCGCTTTCGTGCGTTCGGTCACGTACCGCGAGAGCCGGGCCATCACTGGGTGGAGTTTCCGGCCAACGACTGCTGGGCGTTCGCGCAATCGAACGCCTGAGGCGAGGGAACGCCCCTACACGGCCCCTACTCGGCCCCTACGCGGCCCCTACGTAGCCACCTAAGCAGCATCTTCATGCGACGCGCGGGCGCTCTCCCGCGCAAACACCACGAGAAACAAAAAGAGAGGAGACGACAATGAAACGACGCAGTATCGCCCTGGCCGCGACAGTGGCCTTGACGGCCGCGGGCACGCTGGTCGGCCAGGCCCACGCGCAGTCGAACGTGACGATTTACGGGATCATCGACGCCGGTGTGGAGTACGTGAACCACGCCAGCGACAACGGCGGCGCGGTGCGCGCCATCTCGGGCGGCAAGAATACGTCGCGCTTTGGCTTCAAGGGCACGGAAGACCTGGGTGGCGATCTCAAGGCGGTGTTCAACCTCGAGAGCGGCATCAACATGGTCAACGGACAGTTCGACGACGGCCCCGGCGCGATCTTCGACCGCCGCGCGACAGTCGGCCTGTTGCACAAGACCTGGGGACAGTTCACGCTCGGGCGCACGTTCACCACGACGTACGACTATATGCTCCCCTTCGACCCGATGGGCTATGCGCCGAACTATTCGTGGGCAACCAGCGCCACGGCCACGGGCGGTCGCAAGGATGGCCTGTTCTCGCGCTCGTCGAACGTCGTGCGCTATGACGGCGACTACAACGGCCTGAAGTTCGGCGCGATGTACGGCTTCGGCAATGTGGCCGACAGCATGAAAACCTCGTCGAAGTACGACGTCGCGCTCGGCTACGAGAACGGCCCGTTCGCCATCGTCGCCACGTACGATCGTCAGAATGGCGCAGGCAGCAGCGTGACGCCGGCCGACACGACGGACTACATTCAGGGCATTCACGCCGGTGCAAGCTACCGCTTCGGCAGCGCCAAGATCATGGCGGGCTACCGCAATTACAAGAAGACGTTCGTGACGGCAGGCACCGCGTCGTTGCGCAGCGATATGTACTGGCTGGGCGGCTCGTACGACTTCACGCCGGCGTTCACCTTGTACGGCGCGATTTACCATCAGAACATCAAGGACGCGGGCGACGCCGATCCGACGCTCATCTCGCTGCGCGCGCAATACGCGATGTCAAAGCGCACGGCCCTGTACCTGTCCGGGGGCTACGCCTTCGCGAAGCACGGCCAGAAAGTCAGTCTCTCGCGCGATCTGACAGGCGCGGCGGATACGCAACTCGGCGTGACGGCCGGTATCCAGCACCGCTTCTGATGCGCTGATCCACCGTCGATACCCCGCCTGAACCTGTTTTCCTCAACGACGGCCCGGTGGTGCGGGGGTGCACCGCTTGCCGGGCCGTCGTGTTTTTTTGTGAGGACTGAGACGTGTCAGGACAGCGATTCGATGTGCGTGGAGTGCGCGTAGACCTGCCCGAAGCGATTCGCAAGAAAGTCGGGCAGCGCGATCTGCTCCTGGCGCACGAATCCTCGTTGCGGGAGCTGCTGTGCGAAGAACATGTCGACAGCCGCGCAGATCGCGGATGCCGTGGTGATCTGGATCGCACTGGCGCTGTGCCCGTTGTTACGCTCGGCAAAGATCTTCCGCGCAAATACTTCCTGCGTGAGTACACCGCCGCGCAGCCCATTGACCACCACGAAGATGAGCACCACGTCCTGCAAGGTGCTCGGTATCGCCCGCTTGAGAATCGTCTTGATCGTTTCCTGATCGTCCTTCAGGCGCAATTCGTTGAGCAGGACTTTCATCAGCGCGCCATGCCCCGGATAGCGCACCGATTTGTAGTCGAGATCGCGCACGCGTCCCGCCAGCGTCTCGCATAACGTTCCCAATCCGCCCGAGGTATTGAACGCCTCGTATTCCACGCCGTCGAGCGAGAAGTGCTCCAGGTCCTCCAGCGGTTGCACGCTGAGTCGCGCGCCATCGCGAATCGCTTCGCAAGGCTGGCAGTACTCGTTGATCAGGCCGTCGACACTCCACGTCAGGTTGTATTTGAGGGAGTTGGTCGGAAACGCAGGAAGCGCGCCGACGCGCATCTTGACGGAATCGACCTGATCGAACTCGGCAGCGAGGTGATGGGCGGCAATGGCAATGAACCCGGGTGCCAGTCCGCATTGCGGCATGAGCGCCGTCGAGGCGCCCTCCGCGAGCTGCGCAATCGCATGCGTGGCGGCCACGTCCTCCGTCAGATCGAAGTAGTGACACCCGGCGGCGACGGATGCCGTCGCAGCGCTCGTCGCCATGGTGTAGGGCAATGCATTCACGACGGCGTCGAAACCCGTGACAGCCCGTTGCAGCGCGCCGGTATCGTGATGCGTCAGTTCGACGAAGGCGTGCGCGTATTCGCGCACCGCGTCGCGCGATTGCGCGTTGCGGTCGAAAACCGTCACCTGGTAATCGCCACTGTCATGCAACAGACGCGCAATGGTCTGGCCGATGTGTCCCGCACCCAGCAAGGCAATCTTCTTCATGTTTTCCCCCTATTCAGGAACGTCGGTCAATGCGCCGCCGGTCTGGCCGACAACGCGTCAGTGCTTCAATTCTAGGGAGAGGTGACGATGAAATGTAGCGTTAAATCGTCGATAAATATGCCGTTTGTGACGAAATGACGATATTTACATACGTTTCGTCACGTGGTGGATTGCGCGCTGCTCGGGACATAGGGGACGAACGCGCCAACCGTGCCACACGGGTCGGTGAGTCTGGCGCGCTTCCGAGCGAATTTCGGAAGCGCGCATCGTACTGTGGCACCAAGCTTGCGTTGCGACTTTGACGAACGCCGGGACCGCGTCGGGCGGACCGGAGGTCGAAACGTCTGAATTTATCGTCTACGGCTTTGCGCCGGTATGAACCTATGTGGCTGCTTATGCATCGCCTGCGCATGCGTGGCATGCGTGTATTCGGGGTGGTTGCCATTTCAGCCATCGGCTTGCTGCACGCGTCGCGCGCGAGCGCCGACTGCTGGGACGTGGCCGCTGAGCGCTATCAGCTCGATCCGCTACTGCTCTACGCCATCGCCCAAGTCGAGTCGAATCTCGACATGAACGCACGCAATACCAATCGCAATGGCACCTATGACATCGGTCTGATGCAGATCAACAGCATTCATCTTCCCAAGCTGGCGCAGTACGGGGTGACGGAGCGGCATCTGCGCGAGGACGCGTGTGCGTCGATCGTCACCGGTGCGTGGATCCTCGCCGGGTTCGTGCGTCAGTACGGCTATGGGTGGGAAGCCGTAGGCGCCTACAACGCCGGGACAGGTGAAGCCCGCGCGCCTCTGCGAAGACGCTACGCCGACAAGGTGCGCAAGCGTTACGCACGGCTTGTCGCGGAACGCACGCGGCGCATGGCCTTAAGTGCGTGCGACGGACAAGATGACATCGGTGCGTGCCCGAACACGACAGCGTCACAACCGTGACACCGGCGTCTGCCCGTTGTTTTGATGATCGCTTTGATGATCGGTGGACTTTGCGCGCATTTCCTTTATACGGCGTTCATATGTCATGAAAATGAATTCACGCACGTTCGTCGACAACGGATTCATTACGTTGCAGCGGGAAGACACCTCACGCGAATTTTCGTTAATACACCTATTGAATTGCGAATTCCTTCGATATAGTTCGGCCCGAACCCACGGGGCGCCCGTCCACAGGCGAAGGGTTCGCATTGACCCATAAGTTATCGATAGAGGAATCGACCGATGAAAATGACGCAATTGGCCGCCGCACTGTGTGGCGTTATCGCAGCCGCCGCCACCGGTGCTGCACAAGCACAGAGCAACGTCTCGCTGTACGGCATTCTTGACGGCGGTCTCGCCTACGTGAGCAATGTCGGCGGCAGCAAGAACTTCACGACGGCTGACGGCCTGCAATCGGGCAACCGCTGGGGTCTGAAGGGGTCGGAGGAACTGGGCGGCGGCACGTCGGCCATCTTCACGCTGGAAAACGGCTTCAACCTCACGAACGGCGCGCTGGGCCAGGGCAGCCGCGAGTTCGGCCGTCAGGCGTTCGTGGGTTTGTCGAACAAGTCGTTCGGTAGCGTGACCATCGGTCGTCAGTACGACTCCGTGGTCGACTTCGTGAGCGGCCTGACATCTGCCAAACAGTTTGCGACGAAGCTCGGCGCTCACGTCGGCGATGTCGACAACCTGTACAACTCGTTCCGCATCAACAACTCGATCAAGTACACGAGTGCCAATTACGGCGGCTTCTCGTTCGGTGGCCTGTATGGCTTCTCGAACCAGCCGAGCAGCAGCACGCCGGGCAATGGCTTCGCCAACAACCGCGCGTGGAGCGTGGGTGCGAGTTACGCGAACGGCCCGGTCAAGTTCGGCATCGGTTATCTGGAAGTCGGTACGCCGAATGGCAGCAACACCGGTGGCGCGGTTTCCGGCGACTACAGCGGCGATTTCTACTCGGCCCGAATTGGCACGACCACGGTCGGTGTGGACAAGCAACGCGTGTTCGCCACGGGCGGCAGCTACAAGTTCGGCCCGGCCAACGTTGGCTTCGTGTACAGCAACACGCAACTGCGTTACGTCGGCGGTACGGGCGCGCGCGTGTCGAACTACGAACTGAACGGCACGTACAACCTGACGCCGTCGCTGTTGCTCGGTCTGTCGTACACGTACACGGATGCCAGCACGCGCAGCGCCACACTCGCCGATCTGAGCCCGAAGTACCACCAGGTCAATGCCGCAGTGGACTACCTGCTCTCGAAGCGTACCGATGTGTATCTGGTCGGTATCTATCAAAAGGCCGCAGGCGACGCGACGGCCGCCTCGATCAACGGTGCCGGTGGTGCGTCGAGCACGAAGACGCAGGCGGCTGTGATCTCGGGCCTGCGTCACAAGTTCTGAGCCAACGCCTTCGCGAGAGGTTTTTGTCGTTGGTTTGAGTGCTCCAGTCGTTTGGGGGAGTCCTGAAGGGGACTCCCCTTTTTGTTTGGAGATTCCGGGTCATACGAGGCGCACTCCATCCAACTCAGAAGATCAGCAAGTTGACTGGTCAAAACGCCTTGTATTAGTATTTGCGCTGAAAACTACGTACAAGCGGGTGAAAAAAACGTAGCGCCGCCCGGCATGCCGGGTCCCACCTGGAGTGGGAATTCTACTTGTGTAGATAGAGAATCCCGCCTGCAACGGCCACCTCATGGTGGCCGTTGGTCTTTCCGATATGGGCTATGCCCGTATCGCGGTGCCTTCGTGAACCTTTCGCAGCAACGTCGCCAGCGCAATTCTCTTCGCCTCGCGTTGACGCCTCGTTAGACCACCTTCCAAGACATATGCGGACTGGACACGTAATACCAGTCGATTGCGCACCTTGTCTTTTTCGACTTCAAAAAAAACGGCGTAAAGCCCCATCTTTCCGTTTTCGTCGACATGCTCACGTGTGACGAAATCGGGCCGTCTGTCGTCCGCCAACGTTATCCTTCGAGACCCCAAACTCAAAACGATGCCTGGCAGAAACTTGCGGGAGAGACGGTACCGAACCGGGCAAAGAATTCTGCGTTCGCGTGCATCCGAGTAAATCTCGCTTCGAGGAATGGACACTAAAGGACGGTCGTCCCACTTGAGACTCTTCGTAAAGCAGTGGCACGAAAAGAGCACGATCACCGATACGTCACAGTGCTCGCGCACCCGTGCCCTGAACGCGAACGGCGACAAGTGGCTTAGATCCCACGGCGTTCAATCTCAAGAAACTCGGAAATGTCCTGACGCTTATACGGTTAGTGGTGCAAATCGTTGTTTACTTGTAGCCATCTCTTTCGTCGTGACAAATTTCACCTTGCATCTCACTCAAGTTCGAGTACACTCGATGCTGTACAAAAACACAGTACTCAGACAAGGAGAGCAACCGTGGATTTCTCGGCAAAAGGGCCCTTCGACGTGCAACTCGGGCCGCAGGAATTGAGTGCTGTGGCGCAGAGCACCGGGCTTGGGCGCCTGTCGCTCGATAAGACGTACCACGGCGATCTGAATGCCACCAGCCAAGGAGAAATGCTCTCGTTTCGCAGCGGCACGGCGGGCTCTGCCGGGTATGTCGCGATGGAAACGGTGCGTGGCACGCTGCACGGGCGCAGCGGCACGTTCGTGTTGCAGCACAGTTGCACGATGGCGCGCGGGGTGCCAACGCAGTCCATCACGGTCGTTCCCGACTCCGGCACCGACGCGCTCGTCGGTCTTGCCGGCCAGCTCGTCATCGACATCTCGGACGGCAAACACGCTTATCACTTCAGCTACACGCTGCCGGACGCGCAACCATCGAACGGAGAACACGCATGAGCCAACGAGGCACCGATCGCCAGATCGACAACATCGAATTCAACGTCGCCGACATCGCGCGTAGCAAAGACTTCTATGGCAGCGTGTTCGGCTGGACATTTACCGATTACGGTCCGACCTATACGGAATTCAGCGACGGGCGTCTGACGGGAGGCTTCACGACGGGCGAAGCCGTTCGTCCGGGCGGTCCGCTCGTGATCCTTTATGCGGAAGATCTGGCGGAGACTCAGCGTCGCGTCGAATCCGCCGGCGCGAGGATCAGTCGGGCAGTGTTCTCCTTTCCGGGCGGTCAACGGTTCCACTTCCTCGACCCGGACGGATACGAACTCGCCGTGTGGTCGGCGGTAGCCTGAGCCGTGGCATGAGATGAGCCCGTACCGTCGCGCCACGTGGCGCGCTGCGCTGCCCACGTCGCGCAAACGCGCCAATGGAATACGCCTCGAATACCTCTCGAATACCTCTCGAATACCTCTCGAATACGCCTCGAATACACATCGAATACGCAAACAAAAGGCCGGCACGCTAACAGCGTTACCGGCCCTTTTCGCAGCCCGGGAAGCAAGCTCCCCGGCTTCACTACATCACTCCACCGTCACCGACTTGGCAAGGTTACGCGGCTTGTCGACGTCGGTGCCGCGTGCGCACGCCGTGTGGTACGCGAGCAACTGCAACGGCACCACATGCAGAATCGGCGAGAGCTGGCCGTAGTGTTCCGGCATACGGATCACGTGCAGGCCCTCGGCGTTGGCGATCTCGGTGTCCGAGTCCGCGAAGACATACAACTGGCCGCCGCGAGCGCGCACTTCCTGCATGTTCGACTTCAACTTCTCGACCAGGGCGTCGCGCGGCGCCACCGTGACGACCGGCATCTGCTCGGTCACCAACGCCAACGGACCGTGCTTCAATTCGCCTGCCGGATAGGCCTCGGCGTGAATGTACGAGATTTCCTTGAGCTTGAGCGCACCCTCCAGGGCGATCGGGTAATGCAGACCGCGTCCGAGGAACAGCGCGTTCTCGCGGCGGGCAAACTCTTCCGCCCACGCAATGATCTGCGGCTCGAGCGCCAGCACGCTATTGAGCGCCGCCGGCAGGTGGCGCAGCTGCGTGAGGTATTCGGCTTCCTGCGGTGCCGACAAGCGGCCACGCAGCTTGGCAATCGTCAGCGTGAGCAGGAACAGTGCAGTGAGTTGCGTGGTGAACGCCTTGGTCGACGCCACACCGATTTCCGTGCCCGCGCGCGTGAGGTAGTGCAGTGCCGTCTGACGCACCATTGCACTCGTGCCCACGTTGCAGATGGCCAGCGTGTTCGTCATGCCCAGCGACTGCGCGTGTTGCAGCGCCGCCATCGTGTCGGCCGTCTCGCCCGACTGGGAAATCGTCACGACCAGCGTTTTCGGATTCGGCACGCTATCGCGATAGCGATACTCGCTCGCCACTTCAACCTGCGTCGGAATCTGCGCCAGCGACTCGAGCCAGTACTTCGCCGTCATGCCCGAGTAGTAGCTCGTGCCGCACGCCAGAATCAGAATCGAGTCAACGCTGCCCAGCATCGCCTCGGCGTTCTCGCCGAAGAGCGTCGGTGAAATGCCTTCCACGCCCTCCATCGTGTCGCCGATCGCGCGCGGCTGCTCGAAGATTTCCTTCTGCATGTAGTGACGATACGGTCCGAGCTCCACGGCGCCCGTATAGGCCTGCACCGTGCGCACTTCGCGCTCGACGGCCACGTCGTTGCGATCCACGATCTTCACGCCATCGAGCGTGAGTTCGACGACATCGCCTTCTTCCAGATAGATGAACTGGTCGGTCGTGCCGGCCAGCGCCAGCGCGTCCGAGGCGAGGAAGTTCTCGCCCTCGCCAACACCGACCACCAGGGGTGAGCCCGCACGCGCGCCCACGACACGGTGCGGCTCCTGCTTGCGGAACACGGCGATGGCATACGCGCCATGCAAACGGCGCGTGGCCAGACGCACCGCCTGATACAGGTCACCGGCGGCGCCGTTCGACAGAATGTGATGAATCAGATGCGCGATGACTTCCGTGTCCGTCTGCGACACGAACTCGTAACCCAGACCGCGCAATTCGTCGCGCAGGCTCTCATGGTTTTCGATGATGCCGTTGTGCACCAGCGCCACTTCGTCGCGCGAGAAAATGGGATGCGCGTTATTCGTGACCGGCGCACCATGGGTCGCCCAGCGGGTATGGGCAATGCCCGTCTCGCCCGCCAATTGCGTTTGCTTGAGCTGCTCGTCGAGATCGGCCACGCGCGACACACTGCGCGCGCGTTGCGGCACACCGTCCTTGAGCACGGCCACGCCGCACGAGTCATAGCCGCGATACTCCAGACGGCGCAGCCCTTCGACCAACACCGGTACTACATTACGTCGCGCTACCGCGCCGACAATGCCGCACATATTCGCTTCCTTGAGGGCCGGATCGTCTCCGGCGCATTCGAACGGATGAGATCCGCTTTAACTCCCCGGCACACGTCTGTCTCTCGCGCACCGGCACATAACCGCGATTTTACTGCTTCTGCTTGCGCGGGCGGACATAACCCGCCTTCGCTTCCTGCGTCTTGCCGTTGAGCACCAGAGAATCTTCCGGTGTGTCCTTCCACACGGTCGTACCGGCGGCAATGGTCGTGCCGCGACGCACCGTCACCGGCGCGACGAGCTGGGTGTCCGAGCCGATGAACACGTCGTCCTCGATGACCGTGCGGTGCTTGTTCGCGCCGTCGTAATTGCAAGTGATCGTGCCGGCGCCGATGTTCACGCGCGCGCCCACGGTCGAATCGCCGACGTACGCCAGATGGTTGGCTTTCGAGCCCTTCGCCATCGAGGCGTTCTTCACCTCCACGAAGTTGCCGATGTGCACGTCGTCCGCAAGATCCGCTCCCGGACGCAGCCGGGCGTAAGGCCCGATATGCGCATCCGCGCCGACAACCGCACCATCCAGATGGCTGAATGCCTCGATGCGCGTGCCCGCGCCGATGGTCGTGTTCCGAATGACGCAGTTCGCACCGATCGACACGCCGTCGCCAATCGTCACCTTGCCTTCGAACACACAGTTCACATCGATGGACACATCGGTGCCGCATGCGATCTCGCCGCGCAGGTCGAACCGTGCCGGGTCGATCAGCGTGACGCCAGCCGCCAGCAGGGCGCCTGCTGCGTTGCGTTGATAGTCGCGCTCCAGCTCGGCCAGTTGCGCCTTGTCGTTCACACCGTTCGGTTCCCACGCGAACGCCGGCTGCGTGGTGACGACGGACACGCCGTCCGCCACCGCGCACGCAATCACGTCGGTCAGGTAGTACTCGCCCTGTGCGTTCTGATTCTTCAGTCCGCCAAGCCACCCCTTGAGGGCACGCGTGGGCGCGACCAGGATCCCGGTGTTGATTTCGCGGATCGCCAATTCGGCTTCGTTGGCGTCCTTTTGCTCGACGATGCGCTGCACGTTGCCCGCCGCGTCGCGCACGATCCGACCGTAGCCGGTGGGGTTGTCGAGGTCGACGGTCAGCACGCCCAGCTTGTCGTTGCCGGCGGCGTCGATCAGACCCTTCAGGGTCTCGGCACGCGTGAGCGGCACGTCGCCGTACAGCACGAGCGTCGGAGCCGACTCGTCGAGCAACGACACCGCTTGTTGCACTGCGTGGCCCGTACCCAACTGTTGCGCCTGCTCGGCAAACAACACACCGTCACCGGCAACCGCCTCGCGCACGGCGTCGCCGCCGTGCCCGATCACGACGATCAGCTTGCCGGGTTCGAGTTTGCGGGCCGTCGCGATCACGTGCGACAGGAGCGGGCGGCCGGCCAGCGGTTGCAAGACCTTGGGCAACTTCGAGCGCATGCGCTTACCCATGCCTGCGGCGAGAATCACAATATTCATAGCGTCGTGACGATTCGAAAATAGGAAGGCTTGATTCGGGATCTCGCGCCCCGCCCTCGCACGCGAGGGTGGGGGCGAGGCACGTTCGTATCGATGGCTGGCGAGCGATTCGGTCGAAAACTCGGTCGAAGACTCGGCCCGAGACTCAGTCGTCGAACTGAGTGATGCGGATGATGCCCGCATCGTTCTCATCGCCGCAGGGGGCCTCGTCGAACGCAATGTCGCCGAGCGGATCGGGTTGTCCCGTTGCGCGCAAGTTCTTGAAGTCGTGCAGATTCGTGTCCATCAGATGCGACGGCACCACGTTGGACAACGCGCTGAAGATCGACTTGATGCGCCCCGGGTGCTGCTTCTCCCACAGGCGAATGAGCGACTTCATTTCCGCACGCTTCAGGTTGGGCTGGCTGCCGCACAGCGTGCACGGAATGATCGGGAACTGCTTGTACTCGGCATAGCGCTCCAGATCCGGTTCGCGCACGTAAGCGAGCGGCCGGATCACGACGTTCTTGCCGTCGTCCGATTGGAGCTTCGGCGGCATGCCCTTGAGCTTGCCACCGTAGAAGATGTTCAGGAACAGCGTCTCGATGATGTCGTCGCGATGATGGCCCAGCGCAATCTTCGTCGCCCCGAGTTCGCCCGCCACGCGATAGAGAATGCCGCGGCGCAGACGCGAACACAGCGAACACGTGGTCTTGCCCTCGGGCACCACGCGCTTCACGATGGAATACGTATCCTGATTCTCGATGTGGAAATCCACACCGATGGAGCGGAAGTAATCCGGCAGCACATGCTCCGGGAACCCCGGTTGCTTCTGATCGAGGTTGACGGCCACGATCGAGAAATCGATCGGCGCACGCTCGCGCAGTTTGAGCAGGATGTCGAGCATCGCGTAGCTGTCCTTGCCACCGGACATACATACCATCACACGATCGCCCTGCTCGATCATGTTGTAGTCGCCGATCGCCTGCCCCGTCAGACGGAACAGACGCTTTTCGAGCTTGTTGTTCTCGAACGCCAGCTTCTGCGCTTTCTTCACGCTCTCGGCGGCGGGATTGCCGGTCGCGGCCAACGGCGCGCCGGTCTCGGGCATGACGGCACTCATGTCAGGCATCCTTCATCTGGAACACTTCGATGCCGACCGAGTGGCAATCGGGATAAACGTCGGGCTTCTCGGTCGACACGCCCACGGCTCGCACGCGCGGATGCGCCAGCAGCGCACGCGCGACGTCGTCGCAAAGGGTTTCCTGCAAATGGATATGGCCTTGCCCCACGCGCTTGGCGATGGTCTCGCGCATGAAGTCATAGTCGACGACTTCGTCGAGCTTGTCTTCCGTGGGCGTGCTGTCGGCCAGCGGCACAAACAACTGCACGTTGATGAGCACGCGCTGCTCGCCACGCTTTTCGTAATCGTGCACGCCGATATTGATGAACACTTCGTAGTCGCGCAGGAACATGCGACGGCAGTCCATCAGGCGGGGGTGGGAAAGAGCGCTATGCATTTTCAAGACTCGTAATGACAATCAACGAGACCGGTCGGCGTCGGCCGGCTCGGTCAGAAATTTCACGTCTCGCGATGAACTCGCGAGATGCTGCCCGCCGTCGACATACAACACCGTGCCGGTCACGGCAGGCGCCTCGGCCAGATACGCGACGGCCTGAGCGATGTCCTCCGGCGTCGAGGACGCGCCCAACGGCGTTGAGGCATGCGCCGCCGCAAAACCCGCCGGGGTCTGGTCGACGGACAGGAGCGTGACGCCCGGCGCCACGCCGACCACGCGCAAGCGCGGCGCAAACGCCTGCGCCAGCAGCGTGGTGGCGACATCGAGGGCCGCCTTCGACAGCGTGTACGACAGGTAATCGGGGTTCGGATTCGCCAGCTTCTGATCGAGCAGATTGACGACCACCCCGCGCCCCGTCTCCCCGAGCGCAGCGTGCATCTCGCGCGCGAGCACGAGCGGCGCGCCCGCGTTCACACGCATGTGACGCTCCAGCGCCTGATACCCGAAATCGTCGGCGCTATCGTATTCGAAGCGCGACGCATTGTTCACGAGGCAACGAACGACACCGAGCGATTCACGGCAACGGGCGATCAAACCGGCAGTCGCGGCTTCGTCCGCCAGGGACGCCTGCAATGCACATGCGCGGCGCCCGAGCGCCTCAATGGCGGCGACGGTCTCGAGCGCTTCGTCGTGCGAGCGCTCGTAGTGAACCGCAATGTCCCATCCCATGCTCGCCAGCTTCAAGGCAATGGCCCGCCCGATGCGGCGCGCGCCGCCGGTCACGAGCGCCACGCGCGACACGTCTGACGTGCTGGCGCTGTCGCTGGCGGATGCGGGGCGTGGCGTCGATGCAACGGTCATGCGGCGAATTCCTGTCGAATGCCTCTCAGGGGCAGATTGGGGGACGAATTTCGGATGGCTTGGTGCGACACCGACCGTCGCCTGACACTGACGGGAAGCGTTGCCCGCATCGCGCACGCGACGGCAGACATTGCGAAAACTGGCGAAAAACTCGCAAAAAGCATCGAAAACCGGGAAAAATCGGCGCAAAAGTCGTCGATTTTGCCCGCAGACGCGCTTATCTCATCCATCGCAGCCAGTCTGCATCGTCTCCGTTACAATGCCCGCATGAATCAGGTCGCACCGAAACCCCATAGTTTACCCGTTCCGGAGACGGACGCGCTCGAACACTCGCGCCGCCTCACGGCTTACCTTGCCGACGCCATCGCAGCAAGCGGCGGCTGGCTGCCGTTCGATCGCTTCATGGAACTGGCGCTGTACGCCCCCGGCCTCGGCTATTACGCCGCCGGGGCGGCCAAGTTCGGGCGCCTCGCCGCCGACGGCAGCGACTTCGTCACCGCGCCGGAGCTCACGCCTTTCTTTGCCCGTACGCTGGCTCGCCAGCTCGGCGAGATCTTCGAGCAGACCGGCGACGCCCGCGTACTGGAGTTCGGTGCGGGGTCGGGGCGACTCGCCGCCGATCTTCTGCTCGCGCTCGAGGCCGAAGGCACGCCATGCGAGCAGTACTCGATCATGGAGCTCTCCGGCGAGCTTCGCGCACGCCAGCGCGACACCATCGAGAAGGCGGCGCCGCATCTGCTCGATCGCGTCACGTGGCTCGACCAGTTGCCTGACGCCTTTCACGGCGTGATGCTCGGCAACGAAGTGCTCGACGCCATGCCGGTGCGGCTGTGGGCGCGCCGTCCGGATGAAAAAGGTCAGCCGCACTGGTTCGAGCGCGGCGTCGTCCTCACGCAGGAGGGCTTCGCATGGGAGGAACGTCTTTACACCGGGCCGCTGCCCGATGCCCTCACCGCGCTCGACGACCTGCCGCCGACACAGGAATATCTGACGGAAACCCATGAAGCGGGCGCCGCGTTCGTGCGCAGCGTGGCGCCGTTGCTCGCACGCGGTGTGCTGCTGCTGATCGACTACGGTTTTCCGGCGCGCGAGTATTACCATGCCCAACGCGCGGGCGGCACGCTCATGTGCCATTACCGTCACCATGCGCACGACGACCCGTTTTACTACCCGGGCTTGCAGGACATCACCGCGCACGTCGAGTTTTCGGGCATTGCCGACGCGGGCGTGGAAGCCGGCCTCGATCTGCTGGGGTTCACCTCGCAAGCGCGCTTCCTGATGAACGCGGGCATCGTCGATCTGATGAGCGCGCTCGATCCGACCGACCCGAAGACGTTCCTGCCGGCGGCTTCTGCCGCGCAGAAGCTGCTGTCCGAGGCGGAGATGGGCGAATTGTTCAAGGTCATCGCCTTCGGGCGGGGCATGGACGAATGGGCCGGGCTCATCGGCTTCGCCAACGGCGACCGTAGCCACGCCCTCTGATTCTCCACCCCCACAGCCCCACCACCGAGAGGCCGCCGATGTTTCGCTGGATGTTCACCATCTTCTTCGCGATCTGCGTCCTCTCGGCGGCCGCGCCGTGGCTCACCAAGCTCGGCATCGGTCGTCTGCCTGGCGACGTGCGTCTGCGCTGGCGCGGCAAGGAGATGGTCTTTCCCTTCGCCTCGACCGTGTTGCTTTCGCTCGTTTTCAACCTGCTGATCCGCCTGCTGTAAGCCCGCCCTCCTCGTGCCCGCGGGCGCGTCGCAACACCTGTTGCAGCATTGACGGCCGCAGCACGCGCTCGCGACATCGCCTCCGATTTGCCCCTCGATTTGCCTCTCGATTTGCCTCTTTCCCACTGCTGAGCGCCCGCGAAGCAACGGTTTGCGCCGTCCCCAGCGCTCGTCACGCGGAGCGTGCGCCGTCACGTCCGGTCATCTGTTTCGGTGCGTCCCGTTTTTCAGGGTTAACAACGATTTGATCATTTGTTGCAAAAAAATTACTATGAAACAAATGATTCAGAAGTGAATCACGAGAAGACCATTTTCAGGAGCAGGACATGATCAAGATGCAGTTGACCGGGGTGATGCGTGGCGTACTGGGTGTAGCAATGACATTGGCCGCCGGTGCGGCGCTGGCTCAGGGCGCATCGGAGACGCTGCAGAAGATCGACAGCAGCGGCGTGATCTCGATCGGCCATCGCGAAACGTCGATTCCGTTCTCGTACTACGACAACAACCAGAAAGTCGTCGGTTACTCGCAGGACCTGTGCAACAAGGTCGTCGACGCCGTAAAGACCCGCCTGAAAAAGCCCGACCTGCAAGTGCGCTTCATTCCCGTCACGTCGCAAAACCGCATCGCCCTCGTGCAGAACGGCACGGTGGACATTGAATGCGGCGTGACGACGAACCTCAAGGCGCGTCAGGCGCAGGTCAACTTCTCGAACACGTTCTTCGTGGCCGGCACGCGCCTGCTCGTGAACAAGAACGGCGCCGTGAAAGACTTCCCGGATCTCGCGGGCAAGTCCGTGGTGACGAACGCGGGCACGACCTCGGAGCGCATCCTGAGCAAGATGAACAACGAGAAGAAGATGAACATGAACGTGATCTCGGGCAAGGATTACGGCGAGTCGTTCGTCATGCTCCAGAGCGGGCGCGTGCAGGCATTCATGATGGACGACGTGCTGCTCGCCGGCGCGCGCACCATGGGCCGCAACCCGGATGACTGGGTCGTGACCGGCACGCCGCAATCGTTCGAAGCCTATGGTTTCATGATGAAACACGGCGACGCCGAGTTCAAAAAGCTCGTGGACGACACGCTCGCCGGCGTGATGAAGAGCGGCGAGATCAACGCGATGTACAAGAAGTGGTTCGAAACGCCGGTGCCGCCGAAGAACATCAACTTCAACTTCCCGATGAGCGAGCAGCTCAAGCAGCTTTACGCCAATCCGAACGACAAGGCGTTCGAGTGAGACTGCCGAACGACTGATCACCGGGCGGTTGCCCGGTGACAGGCGAAGGAAAACGCGAGGGCGTGCACGGATTCGAGAATCCGGCACGCCCCTCGGTCATTCGTTTCCGGTCACTCGCCCTCGCCCCGCAGACCGGCCGCTTCAACCGCATCGATTCTTGCCGCTTGCACGGCGTCCCGAATTCTTGCGGGTTGGTCGGCGTACTGACGCGCCACCGCCCCCGCGTCGATGCTTCGCGCCGCGTCGAGCGCCGCCATCAGCCGTTCGCGCTGCGGGTACGGCGCCGTGGCGAACTCACCGCCTCGCCCACGCGCATCGGCCTCGCAGGCTTGCAGCACTTCGACGAAGCGCTCGGGTTTGCGCAGCGCATCGCACCGCTCCAGCAGACGTACCAGCGCGCCAGCACCGAACTTCAGGCTCGCATGAATATTGCCGTGCTCGCGAGCCACGACCTGCGCCAGCTCGCGGCAGTCGACCGGCACGCGAAGGCGCGCGCACAACGGACCGAGCAATCCGACGCTGCGCCCCTCGTGTCCGATGTGACGCGGCAGTACGTCTTCCGGTGTCGTACCCTTGCCGAGATCGTGCGTGAGCGCCGCGAAGCGCACCGGCAGCGAAAAACCCCGTGTCGCGGCGTAATCGAGCACCATCATCACGTGCACACCGGTATCCACTTCCGGGTGATATTCGGGGCGTTGCGGCACGCCCCACAGGCGGGCGACCTCCGGCAAGATGCGCTCAAGCGCGCCTGCGGCACGCAACACCTCAAACATGCGCGACGGCCGATGCTCCATCAGGCCACGCGAAATCTCCTGCCAGACGCGCTCGGGCACCAGCGCGTCCACCTCGCCGTTGGCCGTCATCGCCTGCATGAGCGCCAGCGTCTGCGGCGCGACATGAAAGTCGGTGAAGCGCGCGGCGAAGCGACCGCACCGAAGAATCCGCACGGGATCTTCCGCGAACGCCTCGCCGACATGGCGGAACAACCGCGCCTCCAGATCGCGCTTGCCACCATAAGGGTCGACGAGGACATCGGACAGACTGTCGTCCGGCAGCACTTCGCGCGCCATGGCGTTGATCGTGAAATCGCGTCGGATCAGATCCTCTTCAAGCGTGACTTCCGGAGCGAAATAGAACGAGAAGCCGTGATAGCCGCGCGCGGTCTTGCGTTCGGTACGGGCGAGGGCGTACTCGGCCTGGGTTTTCGGATGGAGGAACACGGGAAAGTCGCGCCCGACCGGGCGAAAGCCTTTCGCGACCATTTCCTCCGGGGTCGCCCCGACCACGACATAGTCGCGATCCTTGACGGGCAGCCCCAGCATCTCGTCGCGAATGGCGCCTCCAACGGCGTAGATCTTCATGGACGCACGTCGTAGAAAGCGATGCTTTGCGTCTCGGCGCGCCCGCCTGCGACCCATGCCTGCACCGCCGGCACTTCGCGAATGCGATCGGCGTAGGCCTGCGCGTGAGCGGACAACGTCGGCTCGAACGTCGCGAATCGCATCACGACCGGCGCGTAGAACGCGTCGGCAATCGAGAAATCCCCGAACAGGAACGGGCCTTCGTAGCGCGCGAGGCAATCCTCCCAGATCGCCTCGATGCGCCGCACGTCCGCGAGCACTTCCGGTGTGGCGCTCGCGCCCGGCCAGTGCGCCGCCACGTTCATCCACATGTTCGTGCGCAACGCCGTGAAGCCGCTATGCATCTCCGCGCAGACGCTGCGGGCGTGCGCGCGCGTGCCAAGCGATTTCGGCCAGAGGGGGAGGTGCGCATAGGCGTCGGCCAGATACTCGCAGATCGCGAGCGAGTCCCACACGGTAATGCCGTTGTCGATCAGACAGGGAACTTTGCCCGTGGGCGAATACCGCAAGATCTGCTCGCGCGAGTCCTGCTGCGCCAGCCACACATTCTTTTCTTCGAAGGCGATGCCGAAATGCTTGAGCAGCACCCACGGGCGCATCGACCATGAGGAGTATTTTTTGTTGGCGATGATGAGTTGCATGAGGGCTTTCCTTGCTCGCGCGGCACCGGGGTGTCGCGCGTTTCCATTGATTTATCGAGAGGGACTACGCATGACGATGGCGATGACGATGACGACGGCGACGGCGATCGCACAGTCGCAACGTCAGTAGTGCCCATCACGCCGATCGCGCCGATCACGCCAGTCGCTCGGATAATGGCGGGCGTCGAACGTCTGAATCCGAACGCCGGGACCCCACCGTCAGCGACCATCGGCGATCGTCAGCGACCGGCGAAACGCCGATAGTCCGCCATCCGCTTTTCCCAGTTGCCGCCGTTGAGATAGTCGACGGCGATCTCCAGGCCGTTCGGCGTGAGACCCAGTTCCGGCGCCAGCGGGCCGGTCATGACGTTGTCCACCGTCATCGAGTCGAGGTTGTCGCGTGTGATGATCGGCTCGCCGGGCAACTTCTCGAAGATCACGGCCTGAAGTCGCGCCGTGCTGTCCGGCAACGGCAGAATCGGTCGCTCGCAACCGCAGGCTGCACCGGCGAAGCGCACCAGTTCTTCCAACGTATAAACGTCCGGCCCGCCAAGCTCGTAAGTCTTGCCCACGGTGGCATCGTTGTCTAGCGACTGGGCGAACGCCTGCGCCACGTCCGTGACATACACCGGCTGAAACCGCGCCTTCGCGCTCGCCAGCGGCACGATGGGCAAACGGCGTTGCAGCTTCGCAAACGTGTTCAGGAAGTTGTCGCCGGGGCCGAACACAACGGACGGACGGAAGATCGTGGCAGCAATGCCCGTCTCCCGAATCGCCACTTCGCCATCGCCTTTCGAGCGCTGATACATGCTCGGACCGCTCGAATCGGCGCCGAGCGCGCTCATGTGAAGCACGCGCGCGATACCGCGATCCGAGCAAGCCTGAGCAATCTTGCGCGGCAGCTCGACGTGCGCACGCGCAAAGGCGCGACCGTAAGGCGTGCCACGATCGCCATGCAGAATGCCGACGAGATTGATGACGGCGTCGCTGCCGGCGATCACGCGCTCCAGCGCGCGCGGGTCGTGCACGTCGCATTCGACGAGTTCCACGCCGGGCAGCACGGCGAGCGCCTTGGCGGCCTCGACACGACGAGTCGGTAACCGCACGACATGCCCCATCGTCACCAGTCTCGCTACCAGATGGCTGCCGATGAAGCCGGTGCCTCCGACGACACAAACGTTATAGCGCATGCGTCACCTCCGCGTTATGACCATGGGTTCGCGGCCCCGACCGCTGCCCCCGTCACTGGGGCAGGATTACGCCGAGCCGCTCCTTGAGCGATTGCGGACGGCCCGTGATGATGGCCGAGTAATACGTGGTGTTCGACAACACGTTCTCGACATACTGACGCGTCTCGTTGAACGGAATCGTCTCCGCGAAGATCGCGCCCTCGACCGGACGGTCGAGCGTAGAGCGCCACGTACGCGGACGCCCCGGACCTGCGTTGTAACCGGCAGATGCCAGCACGGCCGATCCGTCGAACTGATTGTAGATACCCGACAGATAGCTCGTGCCCAGACGGATGTTGGTGTCGATGTCGTGCATCATGCCCGGGCTGTAGTCCATGCCGATCTGCTTGGCGACCATCTTGGCCGTCGCCGGCATGACCTGCATCAGACCGCCGGCGCCAGCCGACGAGCGGGCATTGATGATGAAACGCGACTCCTGGCGGATCAGGCCGTAGGCCCACGCTTCGTCCAGATCGACGCTCTTGGAGAAGCGGTCGACCTTGTCGCGGAACGGCATCAGATAGCGCAGCGTGAAGTCATGCTCCACCTTCGTACGATCCGCCGTGTTCACGGCGCGGTCGAACAGTTCGATGCCGTTGGCGTACTGCGCGGCGGCGATCAGCTGACGGTCGGTCATGTTGCGCAATTCCCAGTTCCACTCGCGGTTGCCTTCGAAACGCAGGCCCAGGTCGTAGAACTTCGCCGCGCGCAGGAAGCCGGGGTTGGAACGGTTCGCGTCGATTTCGGCTTGCGTGACGGTGGTGCGCGGCGGCAGCGCCGTCTTGTTGCCGAGTTCTTCGTTCGCGAGTTGCCCGTAGAAATTCGGTTGCGAGGCAATTTTCTGGAACTGTGCACGGGCGGCATCCGCTTGTCCCGCTTCGCGCAGCGCGCGGCCGTACCAGTAAGTCCACACGCCGTCGTCGCGCAATGCGGCGGGCATTGCTTCGATACCGGTACGCACGAGATTCCAGTCGCCTGCGCGCAGCGCCGCACGGATCTTCCACTCCTGCGCCGTGTTGGAGAGCTTGGCGTTGCCTGCCTGGCGATACCAGTTGATCGCCATCGGGTTCTGCGACAACGCGCCGCGCATGCCGATCGCGCCCCAACCGATGGCGCGCTCGTCCTGCGACAGGCTGCCGGCGATGCTGCCGAAATTGCTCGCGGCCAGCATGGCGTCCGAGCGGGCCATGCGAACGGTGGCGAGCAGCGCGAGCTGGCGCGACGCCTCCGAGCCGTCCACGCCGCGCGCGAGAATCTGTGCCGGGCGCGTGGCCGCCATATCGAGCAGGGTGTCGTCCGGACGTGCGGCGCCCAGCGCATCGGCAATCTGCTTGCCAAGCGAGGTGTAGTTCTCTTCGTAGGCCAGGCGAATCTGATGCCAGACTTCCTTGCGCGGCAACTGACCGCTCGCCGCCAGCGTATTGATCATGTCGACGCAACCGTCGCCGTAGTACTTCGGCGTGGTCAGCAAATCGATGGCCGCCTGCGTCACGTTCTCGCCACGCGAGGCGCGCGACATCAGCGCATAGCACTTGACCTGGGTATCGTCGTCGAGGACGAACTTCGGATACTGCGCGTCGAACGTTTGCCAGTCGTGCCGCTTACCCAGCGAAAGCAGCCAGTCGTTGCGCAGGCGATCAGCGATGGCCTGACCGTCGTACGTGCGCAGGAAGGCGCGAATTTCGTCGTCGGGCGTGTCGATCAGCGCCTTGCCCGAGCGATCGAACATGCGTGACTTGATCTGGAAGTACTGGACGTACGACGGCACGTCGTAGTCGGAGAGCATGGCGGCGAGCGCGGCGACACGCGGCGTATCGTTGCTGCGGGCAGCGTCACGCAGCTGGACGAAGATGTCATCCGGCGAGCGCTGCGAAAGCGCGTCGGCAGACGTTGCCGAGCGGCTTGCCGCCGTCTGCGCCTTGGGACGGCCGGTCGCCTCGGTCGTGCTGCATGCCACCAGCGTTACGGCAGTCAGGGCAAGCGCGGCGGCGCGATATACTCGGGTCAAACGTTCGGACATCTTCGGGAGCGTCGGGTAAAAAGTGAATTCAAGCATAGCACGGGACCCCGCCCAATCGGCGGCCCAGACGTCGGGAAATGAGGCGGATGCAACGCCCGCGAAAGCCCGGCTGCGCAAGGCGTTGCTCGAAGCTCGCAGCACCCTCGAAGGGCGTGCCGCGCGCGACGCCGCGCTCGCCCTGCGGCTCGCCGACGAACTGGCTCGCCGCGCGCCGCGCTGCGTCGGGTTCTACTGGCCGATTCAGGGGGAATTCGACGCCCGCGCCGTCGTCGCCGACTGGCTCGCACAGGCCGACGCCGATGCGGTGACAACAGGTCGCCCGGCGGCTCGGCAGGCCGCCCTGCCCGTCGTCACCGCACCGGCGGCGCCGCTCGTCTTCCACCGCTGGACACCGGACACCCCCATGATGGAAGGCCGCTATCGCATTCCGGTGCCGCGCGAGACCGAAGTGCTGGTGCCCGACCTGCTGCTGGTGCCGTGTGTGGGCTTCACGCGCGACGGCCTGCGCCTCGGCTACGGTGGCGGCTTTTACGACCGCACGCTCCATTCGATGGCACCTGCACCGCAAACGCTCGGCATCGCGTACGATGTCCTCGAAATCGAACATCTCAGCGCCGAAGCGCATGATCTGGCGCTCGACGCCATCGTGACGGAATCCGCCACCTTTGCGCGCCATCCGGCGGGCGTCTGCCGCAATCCACGCTAATCCATGACAACGCTCAAGATTCTGCCGCTCGGCGACAGTGCGCTCGTGTGCGAAGCCGGCACCACTTCCACGTCGGCTACGCTCGCCACACAACGCCGCGTCTGGCACGTCGCGGCGCTCGCCCGCGACTGGCCCGACGTGCGGGAGGTCGTGCCGGGCATGAACAATCTCACGCTGCTCTTCGACCCGCTCGCCACCGACATCGAGGTGCTGGGTGAGCGTCTGCGCGACGCGTGGCAAACCCAGCCGGCGGCGGGCGAAGTGGGACGCGACATCGAGATCCCGGTTCACTACGGCGGCAAACACGGCCCCGATCTCGCAGACGTCGCCAAACACGCGCGCCTGCAACCGAAGACGGTCGTGCAACGCCACACGGCGCCGGAATACGTCGTCTACTTCCTGGGATTCCAGCCGGGCTTTGCCTATCTGGGCGGCCTCGACGATTCGATTGCCGCGCCGCGCCGCGCCGAACCCCGGCTGTCGGTGCCCGCCGGGTCCGTTGGCATCGGCGGCAATCAGACGGGCATCTACCCACTCAATTCGCCCGGCGGCTGGCAGATCATCGGCCACGCCACGAGCGCCCTGTTCGACCCCGCCGCGAACCCGCCCGCCCTCCTGGCGCCGGGTGACCGCGTGCGCTTCACCATCGCGAGTCTCGACCTGTGATCGAAATCCAGCGTGCCGGCCTGCTCACCACGGTGCAGGATCTGGGCCGACCCCGTCAGCGCGAATTCGGCGTTGCCAGTGGCGGCGCCCTCGATCCGCTCGCCTGTGCCGTCGCCAACCGTCTCGTCGGCAACGACCTGAACGCCGCCACCCTCGAAATCACGATGGGAACGTGCGTGATGCGCTTCACGTCCGCCACCCTCGTCTCGCTGACCGGCGCGGACTGTCATGCGGATCTGGACGGCACGCCCGTGTGGTCGTGGTGGCGGTTCCCCGTCGCACGCGGCCAGACCTTGACGCTACGCCCGTCGCGCTTCGGCATGCGCACGTACCTTGCCGTGGCAGGCGGCATCGACGTGCCCGAGACGCTCGGCTCACGCAGCACCGACCTGAGCGCTGCGTTCGGCGGCTTCGAGGGACGCGCGCTGCGCGATGGGGACCGCGTCGCCATCGGGCATCCGAGCGCCGCCGCGCGCAACGCCGAACCGCTGGGCGTTCGCCCGCCGCTATGGTTGTCCGACCCGCTGGCGCATCGCGTGCGCGTGCTGCCCGGCCCCGAGTACGACGACTTCACCGCCGCCACGCACAAGAGCTTCTGGGAGAACCCCTGGCAGGTCACGCCCAACAGCAACCGCATGGGCTACCGCCTCTCGGGTCCCGAGCCGCTCGCGCGCAAGAAGAACCGCCTGCACGACCTGCTCTCGCACGGCGTACTGCCGGGTGTGATTCAGGTGCCGCCATCGGGGCAACCCATCATTTTGCTGGCCGACGCGCAAACGACAGGCGGGTATCCGAAGATCGGCGTGGTGATCAGTGCGGATCTGTGGCGTCTGGGACAGGCACGGCTCGGCAGCACGCTCTACTTTTCGGAATGCACCCCCGCCGAGGCTCGGGAAGCGCTGCGCGAGCAACTGCGCTATCTTGACCAGATCGAGCGCGCGCTCGCCTGGCACGACCGCGGCATTCTGCATTCGCCGAAGATCCCGGCCATCACGCGCCAACGTGCGTGAGCCGGCGTCGACAGAGATGGCGGTGTTTGCGCAGGAGAACTCATGACGAAGATTGACCTGAATGTCGACCTCGGAGAAGGTTGCGATTACGACGAAGCGCTGCTCGCGCTCGTGAGCTCGGCCAACGTGGCGTGCGGCTGGCACGCGGGCGATGCGGGCACGATGCAGCAGGTCGTGCGCTGGGCACTGGAGAACGGTGTCGCCATCGGCGCGCATCCCAGCTTTCCCGATCGCGAGAATTTCGGACGCACCGAAATGCAACTACCGCTCGACGAAATTCGTGCGGGCATGCTGTATCAGATCGGCGCCCTCGCCGCGCTGGTGCGCGCACAGGGTGGCTGGCTCTCGCATGTCAAACCGCACGGTGCGCTATACAACCAGGCGGCGCGCGACCCGGCATTGGCCGAAACACTGGTCGAAGCCATTCGCGCGTTCGATACCGATCTTGCCGTCTTCGGGTTGGCGGGCGGTGAAATGGTGAAGGCGGCCCGCGCGGCCGGCATGACGGCCGTCGAGGAAGTGTTCGCCGATCGTGGGTACAACCCCGACGGCTCGCTCGTCAAACGCGGCACGCCGGGTGCGCTGATCGAACGGGAAGAAGAGGCGCTGGCACAAACGTTGATGATGGTCAGAGAGCAGCGTGTTCGCGCCATCGACGGCACGTTCGTGCCGATTCAGGCGCAAACCGTTTGCCTGCACGGCGATGGCGAACACGCGCTGGAATTCGCGAGGCGCATTCGCAGCTTCCTGCTCGATGAAGGCATCGAGATCGCGCCGGTGCGATAGATCGAATCGGGTCCGATCGGGTCGCGTCGGGTCGCGTCGGGTCGCTTCGGGTCGAATCGGCAAACACACCGCACCAACGAAAAACGCCGTCCGGGGTCTCCCGGACGGCGTTTTCGCATGACGTCATCGCGATGGCGCCAATGCCGTTGCTTATGCCATTGCTTATGCCGTCTCGCGAATGGCTTGCGCCACGATGCCGAACAGTTCGTCGATCTGCGCTTCGCTGATGATGAGCGGCGGCGAGAACGCCAGGATATCGCCCGTGTAGCGGATGAGTGCGCCCCGCTCGAAGCACTTCACGAAAATCTCATGCGCCCGCGCGCCCGGCTTGCCGTCGCGCGTTGCCAGTTCGATTCCGCCGACCATCCCCAGATTGCGAATGTCGACGACGTTCGGCAGGTCGCGCAGGCCGTGAATCGTCTTCTCGAAATGCGGCGCGAGCTTGGCAGCGCGCTCGAACAGCCCCTCGCTTTTGTAGAGGTCGAGCGCCGCGCACGCCGCAGCGGCAGCCAGGGGATGGCCCGAGTACGTGTAGCCGTGGAAGAACTCGATCGCGCCCGTGTTGCCGGCGTCGACGATCGTGTCGTGCACGCTGGTCTTCACGGCCACGGCGCCCATCGGCACGGCGGCGTTGTTCACGCCCTTGGCCATCGTGATGATGTCCGGCGTCACGTTGAAGTATTGCGCCGCGAACGGCTTGCCCAGGCGACCGAGGCCGGTAATGACTTCGTCGAAAATCAGCAGGATGCCGTGCTTGTCGCAGATCTCGCGCAGCTTTTGCAGATAGCCTTGCGGCGGCACCAGCACACCGGTGGACCCGGCAAGCGGCTCCACGATCACGGCAGCGATGGTCGAGGCGTCGTGCAGCGTGACGAGACGCTCCAGTTCGTCGGCCAGATGCGCGCCCCATGCGGGCTGTCCCTTCGTGAAGGCGGCTTCCTTGATATTGAGCGTGTGCGGCAGATGATCGACGGCGGGCAGCAACTGGCCCGAATACGCCTTGCGGTTCGGCGAGATGCCGCCTACCGAGATGCCACCGAAGCCCACGCCGTGATAGCCGCGCTCGCGGCCGATAAGGCGCGTGCGCTGGCCTTCGCCACGGGCGCGATGATAGGCAAGCGCGATCTTCAGCGCCGTGTCCACCGATTCCGATCCCGAGTTCGTGAAGAAGATGCGGTCGAGCCCTTGCGGCGTGATCTCGGCGATCTTGGCCGCCGCTTCGAACGCCTTGGGGTGGCCCATCTGGAAGGTCGGTGCGAAGTCCATTTCGCCCGCTTGCTGACGAATCGCCTCGACGATTTCCGTGCGGCAGTGACCGGCGTTCACGCACCAAAGACCTGCGGTGCCGTCGAGGATCTGTCGATTGTCCGACGACGTGTAGTACATGCCCTCGGCGCGGGTGAGCAGGCGCGGCGCGCTCTTGAACTGACGGTTGTTGGTGAACGGCATCCAGAACGCCGTCATGTCGAGATTGAGCGCTTTCATCATGTTCATCGCGGGTCTCCCCAAGGCTGGGTAGGGTTAGGTGGGGTTCGGCAGGGTTGGGCTGGGTTCAGTCAGGTTGTTCCGGCGACGAACGCCGTCACACGGGTAGATGGAACGATGCTACGAGAGGCCGACCGATACAGACATGTACAGTAACGCGGAATATGGTTATTCTGTATCGGTCAATCACCCAAACTGTATTGGCAACAGCCGATGTAGCGGACACCCGGCAATGCCGCGCCCCGTGGGCGCGCACGTGTGTGCCGCGCGCTCGGGATTTACCCGTACACCGTACGCTGTCTGTACTGTTTCGGAGATGGTTTCCCCTCGAATTGCCCTATGGTCCAGCCGCTCGCCTTCTCCCTGAACCGCGCCCAGCCCGAAGCGCTCGTCGATCAGATCGTGCGCGAGGTCGAGCGTGCGCTACAGCGTCAGACGCTGCACGCCGGCATGCGCATGCCGTCGATCCGCTCATTGGCGAAAGCACACGGCATCAGCACGTTCACGGTCGTCGAGGCATATGACCGGCTCGTCGCGCATGGCACGCTGATCGCCCGGCGCGGTGCGGGGTTTTTCGTGGCCGGTGCGGCGGAAGGGCGTGACACACGCACCGCGCATCCCGGCGGAACGCTCGCGATGGGGCCGACCGCGAGCGAGGTCACGAACGCGTGGCTGCTCTCGGAGATCTTCGCCGACGATTCGATCGCGGTGAAAAGCGGTTGCGGCTGGCTCCCCGACAGTTGGCTGGACGAAGACGGGCTGCACGGGGCGTTGCGCTCGCTGTCGAAAGGGCCTGGTGCGCATTTCGCGCATTACGGCCATCCGCACGGGTACGGGCCGTTGCGTCAGTGGCTTACACGTCGGCTCGGCGAGTTGTCCATCGATGCGCCGCCCGAGCAGATCGTGCTCACTCAAGGCGCCACGCAGGCCCTCGACCTGATCGTACGGACTTTACTCAAGCCGGGCGACACGGTGCTGGTCGAAGCGCCCGCGTATTGCAACTTGCTGGCGGTGTTGCGCCTCGCGGGGTTGAACGTCATCGGCATTGCCCGCACGGAAGCGGGACTGGATCTCGCCGCGCTGGAGCAGGCGGCGCAGATGCATCGCCCACGAGCGTTGTTCGTCAACCCGGCGTTGCAGAATCCACTGGGCACGTCGCTGACGCCGGCCTCGGCGCATCGCATTCTGCAATGCGCCGAGCAGCACGATTTCTGGATTGTCGAAGACGACATCTATCGCGAGCTGGCGCCGGCGGGCACACCGTCGTTGGCGGCCATGGACGGGTTGTCACGCGTGATCTACGTTTCGAGTTTTTCGAAGACGATCTCGCCGTCGGTGCGTGTGGGATATCTTGCGTGCTCGCGTGAGATGGCGCATGAAATTGCCCGCAGCAAGATGGTGGCGGGTCTCACGTCCTCGGAGATCAATGAGCGTATCGTGCACGCGATCCTGACCGAAGGCCGTCATCGCAAACACATCGAGCGCCTGTCGGACCGGCTGACGCGCTCGCGCGCGCGATTGATCTCGCAACTGCAATCGCATGGCGTCACATTGCTCGCGCAGCCCGAGGGCGGCATGTTCGTCTGCGGCAGCTTGCCCGACACCGCGCAGCCCGCGCGCGAGCTGGCGGAAGCCGCACTCCTCGAGAGCATCATGCTCGCCCCGGGCGAGTTCTTTCTCGCGCACAACGAACCGTGCCACTGGTTCCGCTTCAACGTCGCGTACTCGGACGACGCACGACTGTTCCGGTTTCTGGAGAAGGCTGCGGCGGGGAAGTGGGTAGCGGGGAAGCGGGCGGCGTGAGGCGAATCGGCACCGTAATGCTCTTGTGCCCTCATGCCCTCATTCACGCGGTCACGCCGAACCGCTCCCGATACGCCACCGGCGTCACTCCGTACTGCCGCTGAAATGCGCGTCGCAGGTTTTGTTCGTCGCCGAATCCCACGCGGGCGGCAATGCGTTTGAGCGGCGCGTCGGAATCGAGCAGCGCAAATCGCGCGGCTTCCAGGCGCATGCGCTCCACCGCCTTCGCCGGGGTCGATCCGGTGCGCGCGAGGTAACTGCGTGCGAATGTCCTCGGGCTCATGTTCGCCTGCTCCGCCAGACGCATCACCGACAAGTCGCCGTCGAGCCGCTGCGACATCCACGCGTGCAGGTCGCCAAACGGCGCGCCGGCCGCCACCTGCTCCTGCAACGGCGGACTGAACTGCGATTGCCCGCCCGCACGCTTGAGGAACACCACGAGCCGACGCGCCGCCTGTAACGCAACATCCACACCGCAATCGTCCTCGATCAACGCCAGCCCGAGATCGATGCCCGCCGTGATCCCGGCAGACGTCCACACCGGATCCTGACGCACGTAAATCGGATCGGACTCGACGATCGCCGCCGGGTAGCACTGTTGCAGCATCGCCGTATCGAGCCAGTGCGTGGTCGCACGGCGTCCGTCCAGCAGCCCCGCAGCGCCGAGAATGAACGCCCCCACGCACACCGAACATACGCGTCGCACCCTCGGCGCATACCCGCGCAACCAGTCGCCCACCGGCCCCGGGACCGCCGGTCGATGGGCCACCGCGCCTCCGACGGCGATCAGCGTATCGACGAGCATGTCGTCGAGCGCGTGCATCGGCTCTGTGTGCAGCGTAATGCCGGAGCCGGTTTCCACCGGACCGCCATGCTCGGATACGACCACGGTCCTGTACGGCGCCTCCTGCCCCCGCTCCGTAAAGTTGCGGATGACGGCGTGAAACGCGTCGAGCGGCCCCGCCAGATCCAGCAACACGAACGGCGGCACGATCAGAAATGCGACGAGACGAGGCTGGCTCATGGGGGTAGCGATGGGCAAACAACACACAAACAATAGGTCAATGAAATTCCGCTTCGCCGTACCAGACCCTAGGCGGCGGCCTGCGCCGGTCGACGCTTCGCATCGAGTGCGTACCACACGGTGGCCAGCGCGGCGACGAGCAGCAACGGGAACGTCGCCTGATTGATCGTCGACCAGCCGAAGCGCGCGAGCAGTTGTCCGGCGAACAGACTGGCAAGCGCTGTCCCCGCAAAGGTGATGAACTCGTTGGCCGCCTGCGCACGCGCGCGCTCGGCCGGGCGATACGACATCGTGAGCAAGGTCGTGCCGCCCACGAACATGAAGTTCCAGCCCACGCCAAGAAAGGCCAGCGCGGCATAGAAGTACGCCAGACTCGTCGACATCAGCGCCAGCACGCCGCACAACGCCGACATTGCAATGCCCAGCAGCAACACCGGCACCACACCCCAACGCTTGACGAGATGTCCCGAGAAGAACGACGGCGCATACATCCCGACCAGATGCCATTCGATGATGTGCGCCCCATCGTCGATGCTGTGGCCGCACGCGACTGCCGCAATCGGTGTGGCCGTCATCACGAACATCATGACCATGAAGCCGATCAGATTGTTCGCCAGCGCTGCCACGTATATCGGCTGACGCATGATCTGGCCCAGCGGACGTGCGGGCAACTCGGCCGCGCTCCCCGTCGCACCCACCGCCGAATGCACCGGCAGATCGCGCAGAAAGCCTGCAAGCAAGATCAACGAGATGCCCGAGAGTATCGTGACGACGAGATACGACCCGGCGAACGTCACCGGCGCGAGCCAGTCCTTGCTCCCCGCCGCCAGGGCCGGGCCAACCACGGCAGCCAGCACGCCGCCCGTGAGCACGATGGAGATGGCGCGCGGCTTGTCTTCCACGGGCACCACGTCGGCCGCCGCCAGACGGTAGTACCGCGCGAATGCCTGGAACACCCCCACGCAGGCCGTGCCCGCACAGAACATCGCGAAGTGGCGCTCATAGATCGCCAGCACCGACACCAGACCGCCGACGGTGCCGAACAACGCGCCCAGCGCGAAGCCGATACGCTGGCCGAAGCGCTGGATCAACATCGACGCGAAGATCGTCGTAATGGCCGATGCCACCGTGATCAGCGAAAACGGCAACGTCGCATAGCCCTTGTCGGACGCCAGCATGTAGCCCACGAGCCCCGTGAGCGTCAGATCGACGGAGAGCGCCGCCGTGTAGAGCGCCTGGCACGCGGCGAGCACGGCGGCGTAGCGTCGGCCCAGCTGACGGCGTTGCCGCTGGGCAGGATCGGTGGGCGGCGCAGCGCGCCCGGCAACGGTATCGGTCATAAGCGGTTATCCAACAAGTCGGGAATCTTCAGGAATCCTTGAGAGCCCCCATCTTGCCGTCGGCGGGTTTGGCACGAATGCCAATCATGCATCAAAAAATGCCATGCGTGGCCAGCGTGGAACGGCCGAAGTTCTTCCCGCCCCGGGGAGGGAGCCACAATGCCCCGACACCCTGACGCACCGCTAAATCCTGCGGCCAGCCCGGCGACGGTGCGCGATGCACAACCGTGACCCATCGCCTGCGTCGCGCCAAATCGGTGCGCACCAACTCAGCGCACGTCGCACCATGGTGCCGCTCGCCCCCTCGGCTGAACGGACGATGCCCGCCGAAAGCGCACGCCGCCATCCGCCGTGTCGATGGCTCGGGAAGCCGGATCGCGCTCGGCGCCGAATGAAGTCCGGCCATTCCGTCGACCGTCGCAGGGGCGCCCGTCACACCGGCAAATCGGCGCGCTCCGACGCATTCCCCGTACGCTGGCACAGCCCTTGCGTATATCTCCCCGACACCGGATCTACCGGTCTAACCAGGAAAGGGGAAGACGTACCATGAAACGACGCACGCTACTCCAGATGGCGGCCCTGTCGGGCGCCGCATCACTTACCGGCATGGCGCCGAATCTGTTCGCGCAAAGCAAGCAGCCCATCAAGGTCGGTATCCTGCACTCGCTCTCGGGCACGATGGCCATTTCGGAGACGTCGCTCAAGGATGTCGCGCTCATGACCATCGCCGACATCAACGCCAAGGGCGGTGTCATGGGTCGCCCGCTCGAAGCTGTGGTGGTCGATCCGGCGTCGAACTGGCCGCTCTTCGCCGAGAAGGCGCGTCAGCTGCTCACCAAGGACAAAGTCGCCGCCGTGTTCGGCTGCTGGACCTCGGTGTCGCGCAAGTCGGTGCTGCCCGTCTTCGAAGAACTCAACGGTCTGCTGTACTACCCGGTGCAGTACGAAGGCGAAGAGATGTCGAAGAACGTCTTCTACACCGGCGCCGCGCCGAACCAGCAGGCCATTCCCGCCGTGGAATACCTGATGGGCAAGGAAGGCGGCAGCGCCAAGCGCTTCTTCCTGCTGGGTACCGACTACGTCTACCCGCGCACGACGAACAAGATCCTGCGCGCGTTCCTGCACTCGAAGGGCGTGGCCGACAAGGACATTCAGGAGGTCTACACGCCGTTCGGACACAGCGACTATCAGACCATCGTCGCCAACATCAAACAGTTCGCGCAAGGCGGCAAGACGACGGTCATCTCGACCATCAACGGCGACTCGAACGTGCCGTTCTACAAGGAACTCGGCAATCAGGGCCTGAAGGCGACCGACGTGCCGGTCGTGGCGTTCTCCGTGGGTGAGGAAGAACTGCGCGGCATCGACACGAAGCCGCTCGTGGGCCACCTCGCTGCGTGGAACTACTTCATGTCGGTCAAGAACCCGACCAACGATGCCTTCAAGAAGGAGTGGTTCACGTATGTGAAAGCCAAGGGGCTGCCCGGCGGCGACAAGCGCGTGACGAACGACCCGATGGAAGCAACATACGTCGGCATGCACATGTGGAAGCAGGCCGTGGAGAAGGCGGCGAGCACCGACGTGGACAAGGTGCGCACCGCGATGATCGGCCAGTCCTTCAAGTCGCCGGACGGCTTCGACATGGTCATGGACGGCAACCACCACCTGCACAAGCCGGTGATGATCGGCGAGATCCGTCCGGACGGCCAGTTCAACGTCGTGTGGAAGACGAAGGCACCGGTGCGCGCCCAACCGTGGAGCCCTTTCATCGCGGGTAACGAAGGCAAACCCGACAAGGTCTGATCTTCCTTCCATTCCCTGCGCCGGAGCCTCATCGAAAAGCTTCGGCGCATGCAGAGGTTTCACATGATAACGATAAGACGCTGGACCGCTGCCGCCCTTGTCCTGATGTCACTGGGCGCTGCGCTGACGATGTCCTCCCAGGCCGTTGCGGCCGCCTCCACCGGCTCCACCATCACCCAAGACGATTTGCACGCGCTCGCGGGCGACGACTTCGACGCCAAGGCGCAAGCCATCGACCACCTCGCCGCCGACGGCTCTGCGCAGGCCACCGCCCTGCTCAAGGCGCTTGCCGACGATACGGCCGTGACGGTGGGCGACAGCCTGGCGATTCAGAAAGACGACAAGTACCTCGACCCGATCACGGGCGCACCGGTCAAGGGCGACGACGCGGGATCGCTCACGCTCAACAATGTGCTGCGCGCGAAGGTGGCCACGGCCGCCGCTGCTGGCGCGCTGCTCTCGCCGGATCACGACGCGCGTGCGCACGCCATCGACACGATGCTGCAAAACCCGTCGCCGGCGTTCAAGACGCTCATCGAACAGGCGCGCCAGAAGGAGACGGATGCCGTGCTGCGCAAGCGTCTCGACCAGCTCTGGGCGCAGTCGGCGCTGCATGACGCCGATCCGAACAAGCGCAAGGAAGCCATCGATCTGATCGCGGCAGCAGGCGATCCGCAGATGCGCGACCTGCTGCTGCCCATCATCGCCAGGCAAGCCGACGGCACCTTCGCCGAGCCGGACGCCACGGTGCGCAGCGCCGCCGACATTGCGCTCACGCAACTCGCCGCAGCACAGCGTCGCAGCGAATTCTTCGGGACCGTGTTCGCCGGTCTGTCGCTCGGCAGCGTGCTGCTGCTCGCCGCGCTGGGGCTGGCGATCACTTACGGCCTGATCGGCGTGATCAACATGGCGCACGGCGAATTCCTGATGATCGGCGCGTACGCCACCTACGCCGTCCAGACCCTGTTCCAGCGATTCCTGCCGGGGGCGTTCGACTTTTATCTGGTCGCCGCCGTGCCGAGTGCGTTCGTCGTGGCCGCTGCCGTGGGGTTCGTGCTGGAGCGCACCGTGATCAAGCATCTGTACGGAAGACCCCTGGAGACGCTGCTCACGACCTTCGGTATCAGCCTGCTGCTGATTCAGGCGGTGCGCACGCTGTTCGGCGCGCAAAACGTCGAAGTCATCAACCCGTCGTGGATGAGCGGCGGCATCGCCGTGCTACCCAATCTGATGCTGCCCTACAACCGCATCGTGATTCTCGTATTCGCGCTGGTAGTCGTCGCACTCACCTGGTCGGTGCTCAATCTCACCCGTCTGGGCCTGTTCATTCGCGCCGTGACGCAGAACCGGTCGATGGCCGCATGCGTGGGTGTCAAGACGGGGCGCGTCGACAGCTATGCGTTCGCCTTTGGTGCAGGCATTGCCGGTCTCGGCGGCTGCGCACTCTCGCAGATCGGCAACGTCGGCCCTGACCTCGGGCAGAGCTACATCATCGACTCGTTCATGGCCGTGGTGCTCGGTGGCGTGGGTCAGCTCGCAGGGACCATCGTCGGTGCGTTCGGACTGGGCATCGCCAACAAGCTGCTCGAACCGGTATGGGGCGCCGTGCTCGCCAAGATCGCCGTGCTGATCCTGATCGTGCTGTTCATCCAGAAACGCCCGCAGGGCATGTTTGCGCTCAAAGGGCGCAGCGCGGAGGCCTGAATGCAGACGTCGAACTTTCTTCCCGAAGGCGTCACGCCAACGATGTCGCTCGATGTCCCGGCGCGCGCGCGCCTGTTGCCCAGGCATGTCGCGCCGGTGTTGCTCGCCTTCGTGCTCGCCGTGATGGTGATCGTGCCGGTATGTGCGCTGGTCCTGCCGGCCACGCACCCGTTGCATCTCTCGGCGTACGCCATGACGCTGGTGGGCAAGATCATGTGCTACGCCATCGCAGCGCTCGCGCTCGATCTGGTGTGGGGCTACTGCGGCATTCTGAGCCTCGGCCACGGCCTGTTCTTCGCGCTGGGCGGCTATGCCATGGGGATGTACCTCATGCGCGGCATCGGACGCGACGGCGTGTATCACAGCGACCTGCCGGACTTCATGGTGTTTCTCGACTGGAAGGCATTGCCCTGGTACTGGACCGGCACGGAACATTTCGCCTGGGCCATGTTTCTTGTCGTGGCGTTGCCCGGTGTGGTGGCGTGGCTCTTCGGCTATCTGGCCTTCCGCTCGCGCGTGAAGGGCGTGTATCTGTCGATCATCACGCAGGCGCTCACGTTCGCCGCCATGCTGCTGTTCTATCGCAACGAAACGGGCTTCGGCGGCAACAACGGCTTCACCGACTTCAAGCGCATTCTCGGCTACTCGATTACGTCGGCGAACACGCGCACCGTGCTGTTTCTGGTCACGTTCGCGGTGCTCATCGGTGCGTTCCTGTTGTGCCGCGCGCTGGTCGTCTCGAAGTTCGGTCGCGTCGTCACCGCCATTCGCGACGGCGAGTCGCGCGCCATGTTCCTCGGCTACCGACCGCTGAGCTACAAGCTTTTCGTGTGGACGCTGTCCGCCATGTTGTGCGGTGTCGCCGGGGCGCTGTACGTGCCGCAGGTCGGCATCATCAACCCGAGCGAGATGGCGCCGGTCAACTCCATCGAGATGGCGATCTGGGTGGCCATCGGCGGGCGTGGCTCGCTCGTGGGCGCGATTGCGGGGGCGTTCATCGTCAACGGTGCGAAGAGCTTCTTCACGGCGTATTTCGCCGAGTACTGGCTGTTCTTCCTTGGCGCGATGTTCGTGCTGGTGCCGCTGCTGTTGCCGCAAGGGGTGATCGGTCTGCTCACGCAATTCTCGCGCAAGCGCGCGCAGCACGCGCCGACCGAGGCCGTCGGCGACGTTCCTCATCACGCCTCCCCCGTTTCAACCGCTTCATCCGCTTCCGGAGACCGCGCATGAGACCCGATTACGACATCACCTGGCAGCAGGCCGATGCGCCGGAAGCCTCCGTCACCGTCAGCGGCGACGCCACCGGCATGTCACACCTCGTGGTGCCCGGCGAGATCGATACCTCGCACGGACTGATTCTCTATCTGGAGAACATCTGCGTCTCGTTCGACGGCTTTCGTGCCCTGAACGATCTTTCGCTGTCGATCAAGACCGACGAACTGCGCTGCATCATCGGCCCGAACGGCGCCGGCAAGACGACGATGATGGACGTGATTACCGGCAAGACGCGCGCCGATTCGGGCCGCGCCTTTCTCGGCCAGACGCTCGATCTGTCGCGTCTGGACGAACCGGCCATCGCGCAGGCCGGCGTGGGACGCAAGTTCCAGAAGCCGACCGTCTTCGAGCATCACAGCGTGTGGGAAAACCTCGAACTCGCGTGTGCGGGCGACAAGCGTTGGTTCCGTGCACTGTGGGCCATGCTCACGCCGACGATGCGCCGTCGCATCGAAGAGGTGCTCGCGCTCACGCATCTGGAGCATCAGGCCCACGTGCGCGCGGGTCAACTCTCGCACGGCCAGAAGCAGCGGCTGGAGATCGGTATGTTGCTCATGCAGCAGCCGCAATTGCTCCTGCTCGACGAACCCGCAGCCGGCATGACTGACGAGGAAACGGCGCAACTGGCCGAACTGCTCAATCGTCTGCGCGGACATTGCTCGATGATGGTGGTCGAGCACGACATGGCGTTCGTCGCCGCGCTCGCGGGCGATTCGGGAACGGTGACGGTCATGGCCGAAGGCCGGGTACTCGCCGAAGGCACGCTCGACGCGGTGCAACGCGACGAGCGGGTGATCGAATCGTATCTGGGACGCTGACCATGCTCGAAATTCACGCACTCAATCAGTACTACAGCGGCAGCCACATCCTGCGCAACGTCGAGTTCACAGTGCCCGATGCACAACTCACCGTGCTGCTCGGACGCAACGGCGTGGGCAAAACCACGCTGCTCAAATGCCTCATGGGCGTGGTGCCGGTGAAGTCGGGCAGCATCGCCTGGCGCGGCAAGACGATCACATCCGCGCCGTCGTATGCCCGCGTGTCGGGCGGTCTGGCGTATGTGCCGCAGGGGCGGGAAATTTTCCCGCGCCTCACCGTCGAGGAGAACCTTCTGATCGGTGCGGCGAGCCGTCCGTCGCGCGACGCCAAGCGCGGCGTGCCCGACGACATCTACGAACTGTTCCCCGTGCTGCGCGACATGAAGCAGCGTCGCGGCGGCGATCTGTCGGGTGGACAGCAACAGCAACTCGCCATCGGACGCGCGCTCATGAGCGAGCCGCAGCTGCTGATTCTCGATGAGCCGACCGAGGGTATTCAGCCATCGATTATCAAGGACATCGGGCGTACCTTACGACGTCTTGTCGACGAGCGCGGCATGACGGTGCTCCTCGTCGAGCAGTACTACGACTTCGCCCTGGAACTCGCCGATCACTATCGTGTGATGAGCCGCGGAGCCATCGTGGCCAGCGGTCTGGGCAAGGACATGGAGGCCGACGGGGTGCGGCATATGGTGGCGGTGTAAGGCATCGAACTTTCATGAACATCTCGCAAGTCCCCTCCGATACCGTGGCGGCCGGTGGCAGCGCCGCCGCAACGAACGCACCCACCGGCTGGCATGCCGAGTTGACGCTCGGCTTCGTACGCCAGGACGCGCGCACCGTGCTCGCCACGCGCCGCCACCAGGGACCGCTCGTCGTACAGAAGTCGCTGCACCCGGAAGGCCCCGGCATCTGCCATGCGGTGGTCGTGCATCCGCCGGGAGGGATCGCGGGCGGCGATGCGTTATCCATCGATATCGGCGTGGGCGAGAAGGCCCACGCGGTGCTGACGACGCCCGGCGCGACCAAGTGGTACAAGTCGCAGGGCCGCTTCGGCACGCAGGACATTACGCTCACGGTGCAAGCCGAGGCGAAGCTCGACTGGCTGCCGCTGGAGAACATCGTGTTCGACCATGCGGATGCGCGTCAGCGCATTACCGTGCGACTCGGTGAGAACGCCACCGCCATCGGCTGGGACGCCACGCTGCTCGGCCGTCAGGCAGCCGGTGAGCAGTGGACGCAGGGAAGCTGGCGCGCCAACTTCGAATTGCGCGACGCGCAGGACCAATTGCTGTGGGCCGAGCAAGCGGTGCTCGGTGCGGATGACGCGCAGCGCACCGGCGCGACCGGCCTCGCCGGCTTTCCGGTCTTCGCCACGTTGTGGGCCGTGGGCCCGGCGTGCACGCGCGAGTTGGCGGAGTCGCTGGCCGAGGGCCTGCCGTTTGACGACAAGCTTCGCGCGGGTATCACTTGCCTGCCGGGCAACGTGCTCGTGCTGCGTGTACTTAGTCACGACATGGAAACGGCGCGTGAGCTGCTGATCGCGCACTGGCTCAAGCTGCGCCCGCTGGTTCACGGCGCACCCGCGCAACCCCTGCGGATCTGGGCGACCTGAGAGGTGACCTGAGAGGCGACCCAAGAGATAACCTGAAACGCAACAAGAAGGCGGCCGTCGACCACCGTCCGCCTTCCTGCTTTCCACCTTCTGCTTCCACCTTCTGCTTCCACCCTCCTGCAAGATCGTCAGCGCACCGACCGGAATGCCTGTCGAAGATCCTTCGTCAGCGTATCGGGCTGCTCCCATGCGGCGAAGTGCCCACCCTTGTCCGCACGGCTGTAGTAGATGAGATTCGGAAACGCCCGCTTCGCCCAACTTTCCGGCACCTGATACAGCTCGTCCGGGAACGCGCTCACGGCGACGGGGATCGTGATGCCCTTCGGCGCGAAGAACGCAAACTTGTTCTCCCAGTACAGCCGCGCCGAGGACACCGCCGTATTCGTGAGCCAGTACAGCGTGATGTTGTCCAGCACGTCATCGCGCGTCAGTCCCTCGCGCTTGCCGTCGAACACGCGCGCGATCAGCGCGTAGCTTCGTGCGTCATGATCGAGCATCCATGCGGCCAGACCGATCGGGGAGTCTTCGATACCGTACAGCGTCTGCGGGCGCGCCGACATCTCCTGCGCGTATGCGAGCCCGTGCGAGTAGAAGACATCGAGTTGCTCGTAGGCGCGCTTTTCATCGGGCGTCAAATTCCCCGGCGCCGGCAAATGGGCATCGAGCGACTTCTGGATGTCGTCGGGGACCGCACCCGGCATGTTGGTATGGATAGCGAGTAACCCGGGCGACGCCTGCACGGCCATCTGCTCGGTCACCGCGTCTCCCCAGTCGCCGCCTTGCGCGACGTAATGCGTGTACCCCAGGCGTCGCATCAGTTCGGTCCAGGCCCGGGCGACATGTGCCGGATCCCAGCCGAGTTCGGTGGGCTTGCCCGAGAAGCCGTAACCGGGCAGTGACGGGATGACGATATCGAAAGCGTCTTGCGCGTCGCCGCCGTGTGCCGTCGGATTCGTGAGCGGATCGATGAGCTTCAGTTGCTCGATGACCGAACCAGGCCAGCCGTGCGTGACGATGACCGGCAAGGCGTGTTTGTGCTTCGAGCGCACATGAATGAAGTGAATGTCCACCCCGTCGATGTTCGTCACGTACTGCGGCAGCGCATTGAGCTTCGCTTCCACCCGGCGCCAGTCGTAATCGTTCGCCCAGTACTGGGCGAGGCGCTTCATCGTTTCGAGTTGCACGCCCTGGGAACCGTCGCTCACGAGTTCGCGATCGGGCCATTTCGTTGCAGCGATTCGCTGACGCAGGTCTTTCAGCGATGCCTCCGAGGCGCGAAAGCGGAATGGGCGAATCGAGGTATCGACGGCCTGCGTCGCCGAAGTGATCCCCACGATTGCCCCGGAGGTTGCCTCTGCCGACGCTCCCGAACCATTGACGGCCAGCTGTGCGGCATTGGCGCCCGCAGAAGTCAGGGCGCCGGCGCACAGGAATGCCGCCGATAGGGCGATCAGCCGTGCGCCATGCACGGAAAGAGAGAAATGAGTGGAACGAGTGGGACGAAGGGAGCGAGGGGCATGAAATGAATCAGGCGAACGCGAACGCTTGGCGGATGGCATGTCGGTGTCTCCGGGGGTCCGAGCGTCAGACGAGATTGAGTTCGACGTCGATGTTGTTGCGGGTGGCCTTCGAGTAGGGGCAGGTCTGATGCGCGGCCTCGACAAGCGAGCGTGCGACATCTTGCTCCAGCCCGGGCAGGCTGACGTTCAGGCGCGCCTGAAGGAAGTAGGCACCATCGGCGTTCGCGAGATCGACTTCGGCGTCAACGGCAGTGTCGGCGGGCAGCACGATCTTCAGCTTGGCGGCGGCCAACCCCATCGCCCCGATGAAGCAGGCGGACCAGCCGGCGGCGAACAGTTGCTCGGGGTTCGTACCCACACCCGGCGTGCCGGGGGCGGACAAACGGATGTCGAGTTTGCCGTCGGAGCTGCGCGCCGCGCCATCGCGCCCGCCGGTGGTGTGGGTCTTGCCGGTGTAGAGCACTTTGCCAGTCATGATGATTTCCTCTGAGGTTACGTGACTTCGTCACATTGATCGAATGCGATTACATCGCATGCGATGCATATTGCACGCTTCGATCGGCGAAGTCAATACCGCGCGATTAAATCGCATGCGAATCAATGCGAGCGGTATCGGCCTGACAGGCAGTCACGACGGCAGCGCCTAGGCGCGAGCCGGGTGGCCGATCCGCGCCTTGCGCACCATTGCGGTGATGCCGACGCGCCAGCCTTCGTCGCCCGCCGCCTTTGCGCACCCAATACGCACCAACATCGTGCATGCGCGTCTTGCCCACGACATCGCCCACGGCTGGGATTTCACTGCCTGGCGCGGCCGCCGGCCTTTTCCATCAGGCTGAGGCAGCGCTTGGCACGGTCTGGGCACGATTCCTGCTACCTCACTGTATCGACCGGTCAGACCAGATGATCCGGCCGCCGGAACACTCCCGTTGCCGGAACGCTTCGCCCCCGATTTACGAGGTTGTCGACATGCTGCCGTTCATCCGCTCCGCCGTCTCTCACGACACTATCGCTGCCACGCTCGGCGCGCGCGCCCGCGCCCGTCGTCTGTTCGCCACGCTCATGCTGAGCGTGAGCGCCGTTGCCGCCTTCGCGGTGGCCATGCCGCGCGCCGCCCATGCCGACGGTCTCGACGACATCGTCAAGCGCGGCACCCTGCGCGTGGCGGTGCCGCAGGACTTCCCGCCGTTCGGCTCCATCGGCCCGGACATGAAGCCGGCCGGCTACGACATCGACACCGCCGCGCTGCTGGCCAAGGGCATGGGTGTGAAGCTCGAACTCGTGCCGGTCACGAGCGCCAATCGCGTGCCGTATCTCACGACGAACAAGGCAGACCTTGTGATCTCCAGCCTCGGCAAGAACGCCGAGCGTGAAAAGGTCATCGACTTCTCCGACGCCTATGCACCGTTCTACAACGGCGTGTTCGGCCCCAAGGACATCGCCGTGTCGAAACCGGCCGACCTGTCGGGTAAAACCATCGGCGTGACGCGCGGCGCAGTGGAAGACCTCGAACTCTCGAAGGTCGCGCCGGCAGACGTCACGATCAAGCGTTTCGAAGACAACAACGGCACCATCTCGGCATTCCTCTCGGGCCAGGTGCAGCTCGTCGCCACGGGCAACGTCGTGGCCGCCGCAATCGTCGCCAAACATCCGCCGAAGCTGCCGGAGCCGAAGTTCCTCATCAAGAACTCGCCCTGCTTCGTCGGCCTGAACAAGAACGAGCCGCGACTGCTCGCGAAGGTCAACGAGATCATTGCGACCTCGAAAAAGGACGGCTCGCTGGGCAAGGTCTCGCAGAAGTGGCTCGGCATGCCGCTGCCGACCGATCTGTAATCGCGCGTCGTCGCCCCGACCGATGCGTCTGACACGCTGAGCGCCTCACTGCCCCCCCTCATGCACTACGTCCTCGACTTTGCCGATCTGCGGCAATACTTCATGCTGTTCGTGCGCGGCGCCGCGCTGACGATCGCGCTCACGGCCGTCTCCACGGTCATTGGCGTGATCATCGGCGCGCTGTGCGCCATCGCACGCGAGGAAGGCTCGAACGTGTCCAGGCTGTTTGCCGGCCTTTACGTCGAACTCATTCGCAATACGCCGTTCATCGTTCAGCTGTTTTTCATCTTCTTCGGCCTGCCCAGTCTCGGCATTCATATCGACGAGACGTCCGCCGCCGTGATTGCCATGAGTCTCAATCTCGGCGCCTATGCGACCGAGATCATTCGTGCGGGCATGCGCGCCGTGCCCCGTGGATTGTCGGAAGCGGGACTGTCGCTCGCCATGACGCGCGCGCAGATCCTGCGGCATGTGATCCTGCCGCAAGCGTTTGCCAAAGTGTTTCCGGCGCTCGCCAGTCAGATCGTGATCGTGATGCTCGGCTCGGCGGTCGTCTCGCAGATCTCCGTGCCGGATCTGTCGTATGCCGCGAACTTCGTGCAGTCGCGCACGTTCCGCGCCTTTGAGAGCTATCTGATCGTGACGGCGTTGTATCTCGTGCTCGCCATCGCGCTGCGTCGTGTCCTCATGCGTTGTGCGCGACGTCTGTTCCGAGGCATGATCAAGGTCGGAGGAGGCGCGCGATGATCGAATTCTCAATATGGGACATGCTGCGCGGGCTCGTGCTCGCGGGACGCTGGACGCTCGCGCTATCGGCCATCGCGTTCGTGTGCGGCGGGCTCGTCGCGCTCGTGCTGCTGGTGATTCGCGTCGGGCGCGTGCAATGGGCGGCGCGCGCCGTCGCGCTATACATCGAGGTGTTCCAGGGCACGCCGCTTCTCATGCAGTTGTTCCTGGTGTTCTTCGGCCTTCCGTTGCTGGGCTTCGAAGTGTCGCCGTGGGTGGCGGCCGCCGTCTGTCTTACGCTTTATACGAGCGCCTATCTCACGGAAATCTGGCGCGGCTGTGTCGACGCCATTCCGCACGGTCAGTGGGAGGCGTCGTCGAGTCTGGCCATGCGCTATGGCGAGCAACTGCGCCACGTCATCCTGCCGCAGGCCCTGCGCATCGCCATCGCGCCGACGGTCGGCTTCTCGGTGCAAGTGGTCAAAAGCACCGCGCTCGCGTCGATCATCGGCTTCGACGAACTCACCAAGACCGGCACCATGCTGACCAACGCCACGTTCCAGCCGTTCACGGTGTACGGCCTCGTCGCGCTGCTTTACTTCGCCGCCTGCTATCCATTGTCGTTGTGGGCGCGCCATCTCGAAAGGAAACTCCATGTCGCTAATTAAAGTCAGGGGCATGCAAAAGCGCTTCGGCGAAAACCCCGTGCTGCGAGGCATCGACATGGACGTCGAGCGCGGTCAGGTCGTATCGATCATCGGCAAGAGCGGTTCGGGCAAAAGCACGCTGCTTCGCACGCTCAACGGCCTGGAGCGTTTCGATGCGGGCAGCGTGGACGTCGATGGCGTACTCGTCGGCGCGCGCGACACCGATCTGCGGGCGCTGCGCCTGAAGGTCGGCATGGTGTTCCAGCAATACAACCTGTTTCCGCATCTGACGGCGGGCGAGAACGTGATGCTCGCGCAGAAGGTGGTCAAGAAGACCGCCGGCGCACAGGCACGCGACATCGCGCGCACGATGCTTGCGAAGGTCGGGCTGGCCGACAAGTTCGACAGCTATCCATCGCAACTCTCCGGGGGGCAGCAACAGCGTGTGGCGATTGCGCGCTCGCTGGCCATGCAGCCCGCCGTGCTGCTGTGCGACGAAATCACCTCGGCGCTCGATCCGGAATTGGTGGCGGAAGTGCTCAAGGTACTCGAAGACCTCGCAGCCGAAGGCATGACGCTGATTCTCGTCACGCACGAGATGCGCTTTGCTCGCCACGTGTCGGATCGCGTGGTGTTCATGCATCAGGGAAAGATATGGGAGTCCGGGGATCCGGAACAGCTCTTCACGCAACCGTCGACCCCCGAATTGCAGCGGTTCATCTGCCAATGAAAGATGACCGGGGCCGATGTTCGGCGCCGGTGTGTTTCACCCGTTGAAGTGACGTCGTTGGCTCGTCGTTTTTCGCACCATTCAGGTGCGTTTTGCGTCGTTTTCAGAAGCTTGTAGCGCGGCATTGGCGTCGTGCTTATGATGTGCGGCAGCAGCGTCACCCCATGAACCTTTGGCATTGAAATTCACCCGTCACGATGAAGCTCACTCCGCGCGAAAAAGACAAGTTGCTCATCTTCACTGCCGCCCTGCTCGCCGAACGGCGCCGTGCACGCGGACTGAAACTGAACTACCCGGAGGCGGTGGCGTTCATCAGCGCGGCCCTCATGGAAGCGGCGCGCGACGGACGCACCGTCGCCGACCTCATGCACTACGGCACGACGCTCCTCACCCGTGACGACGTCATGGAAGGCGTGCCGGAAATGATCCCGGACATTCAGGTGGAAGCGACCTTCCCGGACGGGACCAAGCTCGTTACCGTGCATCACCCGATTCCCTGAACGTAACGCCTGTGCAGGCGTTGCGAGCCGCATGGCCGGCGCGACGCCACGCATGACCCGACGAATCCAGACCTTAGCCACCGATTGAGGACGCCCCGATATGCCCCGCAACGACACCCTTCACGACACCAGTGAAATGACGCCCGTCCCTTCCTCCCTCACGCGCCGTCGCACGGCACGCATGGCGAGCGTGGCCACCGGCCTCGCACTACTCGCGAGCTCGGGCGTTGCGCTCGCGCACCCCGGCCATCCCGGGCACGACGCCGCCAGCAGCTTTGCCGCAGGTTTCCTGCATCCGCTCACGGGCGCCGACCATCTGTGCGCAATGGTCGTCGTGGGACTGTGGAGTTCGCTCACATCCAAACGCGTGTGGGCCGCGCCGCTCGCATTCGTGGCCATGCTCGCCGCCGGCGGCCTGCTCGGCATGGCGCACTGGTTCGCGCTGCCGGGCGTGGAGCCGATGATTGCCGTCTCGCTGCTCGTGCTCGGCCTGATGCTGGCCACGCGCACGCAACTGCCGAGCTGGGCGGGTGCGACGATAGTGGGCGCATTCGCCGTCTTCCACGGCTTTGCGCACGGTGCCGAGTTGCCCGACGAGGCAAGCGCCATGCACTACATGGCCGGCTTCCTGGTGGCGACCGGCATGCTGCACTGTATTGGCCTCGGCGCGGGGGTGGCCCTGCGTCACCGCACGATCTGGGTGCCGCGCGTGCTTGGCGCCGGTGTGCTGGCCTACGGCGCGACGTTGCTTGCCGCAGCAAGCTGATGTCGACACCCTCTTCCCGACCGCCCCTATCCCGGAGACACGCATGATTCCCGGAGAACTGCTGCCCGCCGATGGCGAGATCACGCTCAACGAAGGGCGCGCGACGCTCAGCGTGACGGTTGCGAATACCGGCGACCGTCCGATTCAGATCGGCTCGCATTTCCACTTCTATGAAGTCAACGATGCCCTGCAATTCGACCGGGAAGCCGCGCGCGGTTACCGTCTGAACATTGCGGCGGGGACCGCCGTACGCTTCGAGCCGGGGCAGCAGCGCACGGTGGAGCTGGTCGCGCTTGCGGGCGATCGCCGTGTTTATGGTTTCGCAGGTCGCGTCATGGGGGCGCTATGAAGATCTCTCGCCGCGCCTATGCGGAAATGTTCGGCCCGACGACGGGCGACCGGCTGCGTCTGGCCGACACGGAACTCATCATCGAGATCGAGCGCGATTACACGATCTACGGCGAGGAGGTGAAGTTCGGCGGCGGCAAGGTGATTCGCGACGGCATGGGACAGTCCCAACGCACGCGGGCCGACGTGGTCGACACCGTCATCACGAACGCCGTCATCATCGATCACTGGGGCATCGTCAAGGCGGATATCGGCCTGAAGGACGGGCGCATCTGGGCCATCGGCAAGGCCGGGAATCCGGACATCCAGCCCGGCGTGACGATTCCGCTGGGCGGTGCGACGGAGGTCATTGCGGGCGAAGGCATGATCGTGACCGCCGGCGGTATCGATTCGCACATCCATTTCATCTGTCCGCAGCAAATCGAAGAGGCGCTGTCGTCCGGCGTGACGACGTTGCTCGGCGGCGGCACGGGTCCGGCAACGGGCACCAATGCCACGACCTGCACGCCCGGGCCGTGGCATATGGAGCGCATGCTTCAGGCGGCCGACGGCTGGCCGATCAACCTCGGCTTCCTAGGCAAGGGCAACGTGAGTCAGCCCGCACCGCTCATGGAGCAGATCGAAGCCGGTGCCATCGGGCTGAAGCTGCACGAAGACTGGGGCTCGACACCCGCGGCCATCGATGCCTGCCTGTCCGTGGCCGACCTCACCGATACGCAGGTCGCGATTCACACGGACACGCTCAATGAAGGCGGCTTCGTCGAGGCAACGGTTGCCGCGATCAAGGGCCGCACGATTCACACGTATCACACCGAGGGCGCCGGTGGCGGCCACGCACCGGACATCCTCAAGGTGTGCGGTGAGGCGAACGTGTTGCCGTCGTCCACGAATCCTACGCGCCCCTACACCATCAACACGCTCGACGAACACCTCGACATGCTGATGGTCTGCCATCACCTCGACCCTGCGATTGCGGAAGACATCGCTTTCGCCGAATCGCGCATTCGTCGCGAGACGATTGCCGCCGAAGACATCCTGCATGACCTCGGCGCGCTGTCGATGATCTCGTCGGACTCGCAGGCGATGGGACGCGTTGGGGAAGTCGTCATGCGCACCTGGCAGACGGCGCACAAGATGAAGGTGCAACGCGGCGCGCTCGGCACCGATTCGTCGCAATCGGACAACTTCCGCGTCAAGCGTTACGTTGCGAAATACACCATCAACCCGGCGATCACTCACGGCATGGCCCATGAAATCGGGTCGGTCGAGGTGGGTAAGTGGGCGGATCTGGTGCTGTGGGAACCGGCCTTCTTCGGTGTGAAACCGTCGCTGATTCTCAAGGGCGGCATGATTACGTCGGCGCTGATGGGAGACCCCAATGCGTCGATCCCCACGCCGCAACCGGTGCACTACCGCGAGATGTTCGGCGCGCGGGCCGGCGCGCTCGCACGCACCTCGCTGACCTTCGTGTCGCAAGCGGCGTACGATGGCGACGTGGCGGGCCGTTTCGGTCTGTCCAAGCGCATCGTGCCGGTGCGCAATATCCGGCAGGTGACCAAAGCCAACATGATCAACAACGACTGGCTGCCGCAGATCAGCGTGGACCCCGAGACCTATCAGGTCATCGCCGACGGTCAACTGCTGACCTGCGAGCCGGCGACCGTGTTGCCGATGGCGCAACGCTATTTCCTTTTCTGACCTATGTCGCAAGATTCCGAATCGCCCGCCGCGGCCGATCCCTCATCGTCGTCGGCACTGCGTCGCGTCGAAAAACGCTTCGAAGCCGGACGCATCGCCGCATCGCTCGCGCGACGCGCCCCTGCGCTCGTCCTGCCGTTCGATGCACGTAGCAAGAGCCGCCTGCGGGCCACGCTGGACACCGGGGAGGAAGTTGCGCTGTTTCTGCCGCGCGGCACCGTGCTGCGCGGCGGCGATATGCTCGTTGCCGACGACGGCGGTTTCATTCGGGTGGAGGCTGCGCCGGAGACGGTGCTGCTCGTCACCGCGACCACGGCGCTCGCGCTCACCCGCGCGGCGTATCACCTCGGCAACCGTCATACGCCCGTCGAAGTCGGTGACGGTTATCTGAAGCTTGAGTACGACCCGGTGCTGCGCGACATGTTGCTGCGTCTGGACGTCGATGTGGCCGAGGCGTTGATGCCGTTCGAGCCGGAAGCCGGCGCCTATGGCGGTGGTCACAAGCATGGTCACGATGCGACGTTCGCCGAAGACTTCGCCCTCGCGCAGCAAGTGTTCCACGAGCACCACGGACATTCTCATGACCATGACCATGACCACGGCCATGATCACGGACACGTTCACGGCCCCGGATGCGGGCACGATCACGGACACTCGCACTCGCATTCGCACTCTCATTCGCACGGTCACGACTCGGGTCATGTGCACGGCCCGGCATGTGCGCATGGTCATGGGCACTCGCACGACCATGACGGTGGCCACGTGCATGGCGCCGACTGTGGGCACGATCATGTGGCCGACGCGAACGCCACCTCCCCGACGATGAGTCCGAGCGATGACGGCAAGTCTGGCCAGCCCGCTCACTGAGCCGGTCGCCGCGGCGTCGTTGCAGTCGCTCGCGGCGCTGCTGCATCTGGCTTCGCCAGCGCTGCCCATTGGCGCCTTCAGCTATTCGCAAGGGCTCGAAGCCGCGGTCGAACACGGCATCATCCACGACGCGCCCAGCGCCGAGCAATGGATCGCCAGTCAACTCGATGGCGTGTTTACGACGGGGGAGATGGCGTTGCTCGCGCGACAGTGGCGACATTGGCAGGCGCGAGACCTCGTGGCGCTCAGGCACGTGAATGACTGGCTGCTCGCCACGCGCGAGGCGTCCGAATTGCGCGCCGAGACCGAGCAGATGGGCTGGTCTCTCACGCAACTCGCCGTGTCGCTTGAATGGGGGGACGCCGAGCAGCGGGTGCATCTGGCGTCGATCAAGCCGATTGCGCTGCCCACGGCGTTTGCGTTCGCTGCGCTCGCGCATGGCGCGCCGCTGGCCGATACGCTCGTCGCCTACGCGTTCAGTTGGCTGGAGAATCAGGTGGCCGGCGCACTCAAGGCGGTGCCGCTTGGGCAGCTCGCGGCGCAGCGCGTGATCGTGGCGCTGCGGCCTCGCGTGGTCGACGCGGCGCATCGGGCGGCGTCGTTGCCGGACGACCGGATCAATACGTTTTCCCCGGCGCTTGCCATTCTGGCGTCGCGCCACGAGACACAATATTCACGGCTATTCCGTTCCTAGGACGCGGCGCACTGCGTCCTTTTTCATCGATATTTCACCGCCACCACGACATTCGCCATGACGACATCTGCCAACGCCCGTCGTACCAAGAAGAATCCGCCGCTGCGTGTCGGCATCGGAGGCCCGGTCGGCTCCGGCAAGACCACGTTGACCGAAATGCTGTGCAAGGCCATGCGTGAGCGCTACGACCTCGTGGTCATCACCAACGACATTTACACGAAGGAAGATCAGCGTCTGCTGACCGTGGCCGGTGCGCTGGAGCCCGAGCGCATCCTGGGCGTGGAGACCGGGGGTTGCCCGCACACCGCGATTCGCGAGGACGCTTCGATCAACCTCGAAGCCGTGGAGCGCATGCTGGATCGCTTTCCCGATGCGGACGTCGTTTTCATCGAGTCCGGCGGCGACAACCTGGCGGCGACCTTCAGTCCGGAGTTGTCGGACCTGACGATTTACGTGATCGACGTGGCCGGCGGCGAAAAGATTCCGCGCAAGGGTGGCCCGGGCATCACCAAGTCGGACCTGCTGGTGATCAACAAGACGGATCTCGCCCCGTACGTTGGCGCGTCGCTCGACATCATGCGCTCCGACACACAGAAGATGCGTGGCATGCGCCCGTTCGTGATGGGGAACATGAAAGAAGGCAAAGGCCTTCAGGAGATCATTCGCTTCATTGAAGCACGGGGGATGTTGGCGTGAGGTGATGCCAGGGCCGCCGGGATTACGTCATGCCATCAGGAATGTTCGCCGACGCACGTGGTGCACGGCCAGCACGGTGATATACGCCTCATCAACCATGTAGATGACCTGGTAGTTTTTGTGGACCGTGAGGTGTCGCGTTCCCGGGATGTCGCCTTCGCGACCGAATCCCGGGAACGTTTGCAACCGGTCGACAGACGTCTTGAACAACTGGTTCATGCGTTTCGCAGCCCCGATATCCTTTTCCGCAATATCTCTCAATATCCGTTTTCGTTCGCCTGTCGCTTCGACGGTCCACGGGATCCGTCGAAAGTGCATGACAAATGCCTCGCCTCATCGGAACAAGGCGTCGCACTCCGCTTCGGCGGCGTCTGCAGTAAGCACACGTCCGGCGGCGACATCTGCCAATCCACGCATCACTTTTGCGCGGACGATGCGCGCATCGTCAACATCCGGGTCGGCACCGGTATCGGCGGCGACGGCGGCGTCGACATGAATAAGGTGAACTTGCGTTGAAAGCGCCTCTGGTACCGGTTGACGGCGTATAGGCATTTCCGAGATCTGTGGGTCGACAATCTGCATTGTGATTCCTGGCTGGGTATTGGCGGGGGGCCACTCACACGAGTGTTGCCAAATTAGCTGTCAGGAATAAGGCCAGTCAACAGGGGCGGACGATAACTCGGACGATGCTCGGGAGAATCGCCAAATTAGGATTTCGCCCGTTCGAACGACAGACGTCTGACCGTCTCGATTCCGCTGTCGTTATCGCCGTCATTACCGCCGTCGTAATCTCTGCCGTTACCGCTGCGAGACGGAAAACCCATGTTCTCGCAACAGTTGCAGCACGCCGCGCGGGCCGCCGAGATGCAAGGTACCGACCGCGACGAAGACCGGCTTGCCCGGGTCCGCGAGGAACAGCATGCGCGCCAGAAAGCGGCGGTTGCGCGAATAAAGAATGCGCTCGTCGATGGCGTCCGCCAGCGCGACATTGCGTCGTACCTGCGCCGCCTTGGCCTGCGACCAGTCGAAGACCAGTTCCGCATCGCCCGCCCGCCACAACCGGTGCAACTCTTCGACCTGCGCCGTTGCCATTTTCGGTGTAAGCACCAACTCCTGCGCGAGCAACTCGTTTTGCTGCGGGCCCGTCAGTCCGGTGAATGCCTCCATCTGCTCGGCCAGCGATTCGAGACCGACGATGCGACCGCGATAGATGTTCTCCAGCTGGTTTTCCGTGCCGTACTCCGTTTGCAGGTCCGCGCCCATCGAATCCAGCGTCTCGACAAGCAGCGCCGCCAGCCAGGGCCGCATATGGCGAATCTCGGCGAGCATCGCCGGATTGCCCTTGAGACGATCGCGCAACGTGCGCCACATCGGCGCCGGAATCAGTCTCGGCAAACAGGCTCGAGGACACATGCCGTACTTCTGCACGTCGTCCTGCGACATGGTGAGATCGTCGGGCGAGAGCTCGAACGCCACCACGTTCGATACGCGCAGCGCATCGACCACGACTTTGCGGAACGGATAATCGTCAGGCTTGCCGACATGCAGCGTGCCCATCACGTAGATGGTCATGTCGCCCTTGCGGGCTTCATAGAACGGGAGATTGGCGCCCGGCGGCGGCTCGCCGGGCTCCGGCACCACCAGCGGAAAGGCTCGCGGCGCCACCGCGCGCGGAACGGCAGTCGACGCCGCGTCCAGCGTGATAGCAAGCGTCATCAGCAGGCAACCCAGCAGCCAGCCGGTCCATGCAACGCCCCGGCGAACATGCGTCGCGCGTGGTGGTCCACCCAATCTCGTTATCCCTCTATGTCTTCAACCCGATGGCACGCCACCAGACGGCCATCAAGCTCGCGCAATTGCGGCACTTCCCCACGGCAACGGTCTATCGCGTACGGACAACGCGGCGCAAACGCACACCCGGGCGGCGGGCGCAGCGGCGACGGCAGCTCGCCGATTAGCGGAATTTTCACCCGCCGCTCGGATGCCTTGATCGCCGGCGTCGCCGACATCAACGCCTTGGTATACGGATGCAGCGGCTTGCCGAACACGGTGGCCTTGGGACCGTGTTCGACCGCGCGGCCGAGGTACATCACCATGACGTCGTCGGCCACATGCTCGACCACCGCGAGATTATGCGACACGAATACGTAACTCGTCGCGTATCGGTCCTGCAAATCCATGAAAAGATTCAGGATTTGTGCCTGAATTGAGACATCCAGGGCGGAAACGGGCTCATCGGCCACCACGATGGCAGGCGACAGGATCATCGCCCGGGCAATCGCCACGCGCTGACGCTGCCCGCCCGAGAACATGTGCGGATACCGCGCCACGTGCTCGGGACGCAGCCCGACGGTGCGCATCATCGCGGCAATCTTCTCGCCGCGCTCGGCGCGGCTCAGCGATGTGTTGATGGCCAGCGGCTCGTCGAGCGCCTGTCCGACCGTCTTGCGCGGATTGAGCGACGCGTACGGATTCTGAAACACCATCTGGACCCGCGTGCGCAGCGGCGCCAACTCGCCCGCCGACGCCGTCGTCGTCTCGGTCGCATCGACGAAGAGTCTGCCGGACGTCGGCGGCTCGATCAACGTCAGCACCCGGGCCAGCGTCGATTTGCCGCACCCCGACTCGCCGACCACGGCAAGGGTGCGTCCGGCCTTCAGATCGAACGACACGCCCGCCAGCGCCTTGACGCTCGCCTGCCCCCGAAACAACCCGCGATTGACGGTATAAAAACGCGTCAGATTCTGCGCGGCCAACACCACGCGCGCGTCCGGCGCGCCTGCCGGCGGCGTTCCCGGAGGCGTCGCGATCACCGTTTCACTCATTGCGAACCTCCCATCGACCGCTCACCCGACGACACACCCGCCACCTCATGCGGCAAGGGCTTGAAACACCGCACCAGCGGCGCACCCGCCGCGCTCGGCCCGACGTAGGGCGTAAGCGTGGGTTGCACCTCGCGGCAATGATCGTCGGCGTACGGACAGCGTGGTGAGAGCAGACAGCCTGCCGGGCGGTCGTCGCGCCCCGGCACCACCCCCGGCAGAGTACGCAACCGGCGTACTCCTCGGTTGTGCTCGGGAATCGCCGAGAGCAAGGCTTCCGTATAGGGATGATGCGGCGCATCGAACAGCGCCGGCACCTGCTGGACTTCGATCACCTGGCCGGCGTACATCACGGCCACCTTGTGCGCGACTTCGGCCACGACCGCCAGATCGTGGGAAATCAGCACGAGCGACATCCCGTAGTCCTTTTGCAGCTGGAGCAGCAGCGCCATGATCTGCGCCTGAATGGTGACGTCGAGCGCCGTCGTCGGCTCGTCCGCAATCAGGAGCTTCGGACGGCACGCAATCGCCATGGCAATCATGACCCGCTGGTTCATCCCGCCGGAGAGCTGATGCGGATACGCGCCCAGCCGGTTCGCAGCATCCGGAATTTCGACCTGCTCCAGCAATTCGACGATACGCTCGCGCAACGCGCGGCCGCGCAGGCCCATGTGACGGCGCAGGACCTCACCGATCTGATACCCGATGGTGTAGCTGGGGTTCAGGCTGGTGAGGGCGTCCTGAAAGATCATCGAGACGTCGCGCCCGACGATGTTGCGACGCTCCCGCCGCGACGCATGCAACAGGTCTTTCCCGTCGAAGCGCACCTCGTCGGCCGTCACGCGCCCGGGGGCATCGATGAGGCCCATGAGCGCGAGCATCGTCACGCTCTTGCCAGAGCCGGATTCGCCGACCACGCCGAGAATCTCGCTCGGGCCGACGTCGAGGTCGATGGCGTCGACAGCGCGAGCGCCGTCGAAGGCGACCGATAGATTTCGTATGGAGAGCAGACTCATGCGATTCGCTTCAGTTTGGGGTCGAGCGCATCGCGCAGGCCGTCGCCGACCAGGTTGATGGCAAGGACCGAGATGACGATCGCCAGGCCCGGCAGTGTCACGATCCACCAGGCGCTTTCCATATAGTCGCGTGCAGAGGCGAGCATCGAGCCCCACTCGGCGAGCGGCGGTTGCACGCCGAGGCCGAGGAAGCCGAGCGCCGCCGCATCGAGAATGGCCACCGAGAAGCTCAGCGTCGCCTGCACGATGAGCGGCGCAGCGCAGTTCGGCAGCACCGTCGAGAACATCAGACGCAGCGTGCCCGCCCCCGCCATGCGCGACGCCACCACATACTCGCGCTGCAATTCACCGATCGCGGCCGCGCGTGTCAGACGCACATAGGCGGGCAACGTCACGATCGCGATGGCGATGGTCGTATTCGCCAGACCCGGACCGATCACGGCCACCACGGCCACCGCCAGCAGCAGCGACGGCAGCGCCATCATCATGTCCATCAGACGCATGATCGGCGTGTCGAGCCAGCGCGGGAAGAAGGCGGCGAGCAATCCGAGCAGAATGCCCGGAATGAGCGATAGCACCACCGACGACAGGCCAATCCAGAACGACAGGCGCGCGCCGTAGATCAGCCGCGAAAGAATGTCGCGCCCGGCTTCGTCGGTGCCGAGCAGAAACTTCGCGTTGCCCCCCTCGAACCACGCGGGCGGGATTTTCACGAAGTCGCGATATTGCTCGATGGGGCTGTGCGGCGAGATCACCGGCGCGAGAATCGCGGCCGCGAACATCAACAACAGGATAATGGCCGCCACCGTGGCGCCACGGTTGGCGGTGAAGCTGCGCAGGAACTCCCGGACCAGACGCGCGCGAGGCGTCGCGGTCACAGCGGCGGGAGGCGGCAGCGTAGCAGGCGTGTCATTCATCAGAGACCTCCTCAGTGCCGGATGCGCGGGTTGACGACGCCGTAAAGCACGTCGACCAGCAGGTTGACCAGAATGACGCCCGTCGCGATGAGCAGAATGCCGCCCTGCACCACCGGATAGTCGCGTCGCAAAATGGCGTCGATCAGCCATTTGCCGATGCCGGGCCAGGAGAAGACGTTCTCGGTCAGCACCGCGCCCGCGAGCAGCGTGCCGACCTGCAACCCGATCACCGTAATCACCGGAATCAGCGCGTTACGCAGCGCGTGCACGACGATCACACGCCACGGCGACAGGCCCTTTGCCCGCGCAGTGCGAATGTAGTCCTCGCGTAGCACCTCCAGCATGGCCGAGCGCGTCATGCGTGCAATCACCGCGAGCGGCACCGTACCGAGCACGATGGTCGGCAAGATTAGATGACTGAACGCCGATGCGAAGGCCCCCTCGTCGCCCGAGAGCAGTGTGTCGATGAGCATGAAGCCGGTAACGTGCGGGACGTCGAACTCCACGCCGATCCGCCCGGATACGGGCGTCCATTGCAGGTCGACGGAGAACAGCATGATGAGCAGCAGGCCCCACCAGAAGATCGGCATGGAGTAGCCGGTGAGCGCCGCGCCCATGGTGGTGTGGTCGAGCATCTTGCCGCGCCGCAACGATGCCGCCACACCGGCGGGCAAGCCGACGACCAGCGCAAAGATCATGGCGCACAGCGCCAGTTCGAGGGTGGCGGGAAAGCGGGCGAAGAACTCGTGAAGCACGCCTTCGTTGGTCACGATGGAGCGACCGAGATCGCCTTGCGCGGCGTGCTTGAGATAGACGAAATACTGCGTGGTGAGCGGCTGATCGAGCCCCAGCCGCTTCATTGCTTCGGCGTGCATGACGGGATCGAGATTTCGCTCGCCCACCAGCACTTCGATCGGATCGCCGGGAATGAGGTGAATGAGCGCGAACGCGAGGACAGTGATACCGATGAAGGTCGGGATCACCATGCCTAGTCGTCTCAGGACGAATCTCAGCATAGGAAAGTTCCGTGGGGGCTTCGCGCGCCGTCCGCCCCCGGCAGGGACGGGTGACGCTTTGCCGCGTTAGTCGATCTGGTCAGTCTTGGACGGTACGCCGTCGGCATGCTGCAAACCGGCTGCAGACCGGCTGCAAACTGCGTGCAAACCGGCCCGGGCGCGGCGGCCGGGCCAGTCGGCCTTCTTGTTGCCACCGGTTCGGGCGATTGCGTCATCGCCCGAACCGGTGTCCTGCAGCGCCAGCGCGCTTAATCGAGCGACACGCCGGCGAAGCTGTTACGGCTGAACGGGCTGAGCTTGAAGCCCTTGACGTTCGTGGCCATCGGCTTGTATTGCGTGGAGTGCGCAATCGGCGAGAACGGCAGTTGCTGCGCGAAAATCTGCTGCGCCTGCGTGTAAAGCCGCGTGCGCTCCTTCACGTCCGTGGTCTGACGCGCCTGCTTGATGAGGTCGTCGAACGGCTTGTCGCACCACTTCGAGAAGTTGTTGCCGTTCATCGAATCGCAGCCGAGCAGCACGCCGAGCCAGTTGTCCGGATCGCCGTTGTCGCCCGTCCAGCCGATGAGCATCGCGTCATGCTCGCCCGCCTTCGCACGCTTGATGTACTCGCCCCATTCGTACGTGACGATGTTGGCCTTCACGCCGATCTTCGCCCAGTCGGCCTGGATCATTTCGGCCATGAGCTTGCCGTTCGGGTTGTACGGACGTTGCACCGGCATGGCCCACAGCGTGATCTCCACGCCCTTCACCCCAGCCTTGTCGAGCAATGCCTTGGCCTTCTCAGGATCGTAGCTGGCCGACTTGATGTTCTTGTCGTAGGACCATTGCGTCGGCGGCATCGGTGCACCGTTCGACAACTGACCGGCCGAACCGTACACCGACTGAAGGATCGCCTTCTTGTTGATCGCCATGTCGAGCGCCTGACGCACCTCCACGCGATCGAGCGGGGCCTTCTTGACGTTGTAAGCCACGTAACCGAGATTGAAGCCGACCTGATCCGGCATCTTCAGCTTCGACGACTTGCCCTGTGCCTGAATCTCCGCCTTGAGCGCATCGACGTCCGCCGGACGCGGATACGTCACGACCTGACACTCGTTGCGCTTGAGTTTCTGGATCCGCACGTTGGCGTCCGTCGTGATCGCGAACACGAGCTTGCCCACCTTCGGCGGCAGGTTCGTGTTCCAGTACTCCTTGTTGCCGTCCATGCGCAGCGTGGCGTCCTTCGTGTAGCTGCGGAAGATGAACGGGCCGGTGCCGACCGGCTTGAGCGCGATGTCACGCGGGTTGTTCGCTGCAAGCAGCTTGTCCGCGTATTCCTTCGAGAGAATCGACGCGAACGACATGGCCAGGTTCTGAATGAACGGCGCGTCGACCTTCTTCAGCACGAAGCGAACGGTGTACGGATCGACGATCTCGATGCGCTCGATGTCGGCCTGCAGGCCCATGTCGACGTAGTACGGGAATTCCGCCGGATAAGCCTTGCGGAACGGCATTTCGCGATCGCCCATGCGCTCGAACGTGAATTTCACGTCTTCGGCATTGAAGTCACGCGTGGGCTTGAAATACTCGGTGGTGTGGAACTTCACACCCTTGCGCAGATGGAACGTGTAGACCTTGTTGTCCGGCGAAATGTCCCACTTCTCGGCCAGCGACGGCATCACACCGGTCTCGCCCGGAACGAAGGCAATGAGACGGTTGTAGATGGCGTCGGCGGGGTCGAAGTCGGTGCCGGTGGTCAGTTGCCCCGGATCGAAACCGGCGGGGCTGCCCTCGGAGCAGTACACGAGGGTCTTGTTCGGGAGCTCGACGGCTGCCGCGGGCGGGATCACTGCCGCGCCGGCGAGCACGGTTGCAGCCAAAAGCAAACGCAGGGTGTGAGTCTGTTTCATAGGCTCCTCGGGTTCTGAGTAGACGCCCGGCAGCGATCCGCCGCCGAGCCCACGAGGGATATTACTGAAGCTTCACCTGCGTAACAACACGCCAGATCCCTAGCAAACCGCCTATTTGTGGTGTTTTTGAATAGGAAATTGCTTAATTGTGATCGGGATTGACTTCCATCGGTCCGATGGGTAGCAAACCATTGCGCGCGCGCCGTCTCGATATTGGGCTTGCCCCGACGTCACGCGCGCACCCCCGGGGCTTACAACCCGAGCCGCTGCCACATGGCCTTGGTGGCCGACGCCGCATTGAGCGTGTAGAAGTGCAGGCCCGGCGCGCCTTCCTTGAGCAGGCGTTCGCAAAGCGCCGACACCACGTCCAGCCCAAAGGCGCGGATCGACTCGCGGTCGTCGCCGAACCCTTCGAGGCGCTTCGCAATCCAGCGTGGCACTTCGGCGCCGCACATTTCCGAGAACCGCATCATCTGCGAGTAGTTCGTGATCGGCATGATGCCCGGCACGATCGGCACTGTCACGCCCAGACGCGAGACGTCGTCGATGAAACGGAAGTACGCGTCTGCGTTGAAGAAGTACTGCGTGATTGCAGCGTTGGCGCCGGCTTTCACCTTGTGGGCGAAGTGCTCGAGATCGAGGCGCGGCGACTTGGCTTGCGGATGGTACTCGGGATATGCCGCCACTTCGATGTGGAACCAGTCACCGGTTTCCGCACGAATGAATTCGACCAGTTCCGAGGCGTAACGAAATTCGCCGATCTCGCCCATGCCGGACGGCAGATCGCCGCGCAACGCGACGATGTGGCGGATGCCGTTGTCGCGATACGTTTTGAGAATGTCGCGAATGTTGTCGCGCGTCGAGCCGACGCACGAGAGGTGCGGCGCGGCGTCCACACCTTCGCGCTGGATTTCGATGACGGTATCGAGCGTGCCCTGTTGGGTCGAGCCGCCCGCGCCGAACGTCACCGAAACGAACTTCGGGCCGAGCGGGAACAGTTGCTGACGCGTGGCGCGCAGCTTCTCCGCGCCATCGGCCGTCTTGGGCGGGAAGAATTCGAAACTGAAGGATGGTTGCGTCATGATCGTCTTGTCATCGAGAGAGCCGCTCATGCCGCACGCCTGGCGTGCACGAAGAACTCCCGGTTGCCGTCACCGCCTGCGATCGGACTGTCGAGCCAGGCGGCCACGGTCAGTCCAAGCGCTTCGCAAGCGGTGCGGATCTTTGTCTCTACTTGCGCGTACTGCGCGACATCTTTCACGAGGCCACCGCGCGCGATGTGCTCTCGTCCGACTTCGAATTGCGGTTTCACCAGCATCAGCAGATCGCCGCGCTCGCTCAGCAAGGGCGCGAGTGCGGGTAGCACCAGCGTGAGCGAAATGAACGACACGTCGCCAACGATCAGGTCGAAACCCGCTTCCGGCACGGCACCCGGTGCGCCTTGCGCGGTGCCATCAGAGACACCATCGGAAGCCGTCGCCTCGGCCAGGCGTTCGTCGAGCATCTCACGCGTCAGGTGCCGCGCGTTGATCCCTTCGAGCGATACGAGCCGCGCCTCGCCTGTCAGACGCTGATGCAGTTGCCCATGCCCCACGTCCACGCCGATCACGCGAGCCGCGCCCGCCTGCAAGAGGCAGTCCGCAAAGCCACCGGTCGACAGTCCGACGTCGAGTGCCACGCGGCCCGTCACATCGAGCCCCGTCTGCGCGAGCGCGCCGGCCAGCTTCAGGCCGCCGCGCGACACGTAACGGTCTTCGCCCGGCAACCCGTCAGCCGCCGCGCGCACTTCCAGCGCCTCATCGCTCGCCACGGGCTGGCTGGCCTTTTTCAGCGCCGTGTCGGTGCCGGCGTAATACACGCGGCCGGCATCGATCAGACGTTGAGCGACGGTGCGCGATGCCGCGAGCCCTCGGGAGACGAGAGCCTGATCGGCGCGAAGCGCTTGTGACATGAGTTACTGACTTCCTGCGAAATGTTGTCGACGCGGCGACGTCGACACTTAAACGTTGGTGGCGCGATCGCCGAACACCAGTGCCGACAGAATCCACGAAATCAGGCTGTACAGCAGCGAGCCGAACAGCGCCGCCCAGAAGCCCGAGACCTCGAAGCCTTTTACGACATGCGAGGCCAGCCAGAACAGCAAGGCGTTGATGACGAAAATGAACAGTCCCAGCGTCACCACCGTGACCGGCAGCGTAAGCACGACGAGCAGCGGGCGCAGGAACGCGTTGATCAGGCCGAGTACGACGGCCACGATCAGTGCCGTGCCGATGCCCTTGAGCTGAACGCCCGACACGATGTAAGGCAAAACGAGAAGTGCGATGGCATTGATGAGCCAAATCAGCAGCAAACGCATGGCAAGCTCCGGATAACGTGACGGCGCCGATCGTCATACCGGCACCGGCGATGGGAAGGCAACGAACGGCAACGAAACACTACGAGAGGCAACGAGAGACTTCCGGCGCGAGGGCAACTGACGCCCCCGCGCTGTCCCGACGTCCGCATGCCTGATTGCACCGATTGCACCGATTGCATGGTCGCACCGGTCGCCGGCTGCCGAGACCTCGCACCCCTCCGAATGCGAAATCCCGGCAGACCGACGGCCGATCAGGCGACGGACGTCAAAGCATCAATAGCGATAGTGTGCCGGCTTGAACGGACCGTTCTTGTCGACACTGATGTACTTCGCCTGATCGTCGGTCAACACGGTCAGCTCGGCACCGATACGACCCAGGTGCAGGCGCGCGACCTTCTCGTCCAGATGCTTCGGCAGCACGTACACGCTGTTCTTGTACTTGGCGCCATGCACGAACAGTTCGATCTGTGCGAGCGTCTGGTTCGTGAACGAGTTGCTCATCACGAACGACGGGTGGCCCGTCGCGCAACCCAGGTTCACGAGGCGACCTTCCGCGAGCAGAATGATGCGCTTGCCGTCCGGGAAGATAATGTGATCGACCTGCGGCTTGATGTTTTCCCACTGGTACTTGCGGGTCGACGCCACGTTGATTTCCGAGTCGAAGTGACCGATGTTGCACACGATGGCCTGGTGCTTCATGGCGGCCATGTGGTCGTGATCGATCACGTGGAAGTTGCCGGTGGCGGTCACGAAGATGTCGGCCTTGTCGGCGGCGTAGTCCATCGTCACGACGCGGTAGCCTTCCATCGCAGCTTGCAGCGCGCAGATCGGATCGATTTCCGTGACCCACACCGTGGCGCCCAGACCGCGCAGGCTCTGGGCACAGCCCTTGCCCACGTCACCGTAGCCCGCCACGAGGGCGATCTTGCCGGCGATCATCACGTCGGTAGCACGCTTGATACCGTCGACCAGCGATTCGCGGCAGCCGTACAGGTTGTCGAACTTCGACTTGGTGACCGAGTCGTTCACATTGATGGCCGGGAACGGCAGCGTGCCGTCCTTTTCCATCTGGTACAGACGATGCACGCCGGTGGTGGTCTCTTCGGTCACGCCCTTGATCTGCGACAGGCGCTTGCTGTACCACTGCGGATCGACTTGCAGATGACGCTTGATCGACGCGTACAGCGCCACTTCTTCTTCGTTGGTCGGGTTGCCCACGACCGAAATGTCCTTCTCGGCCTTGCTGCCGAGAATCAGCAGCAGGGTGGCGTCGCCGCCGTCATCGAGAATCATGTTGGCGAACTCGCCGTTCGGCCATTCGAAGATGCGGTGGCTGTATTCCCAGTACTCGTCGAGCGACTCGCCCTTGAAGGCGAACACGGGAATGCCTGCGGCCGCGATGGCGGCAGCAGCGTGGTCCTGCGTCGAGAAGATGTTGCACGAGGCCCAGCGCACTTCGGCGCCCAGCGCGACCAGCGTCTCGATGAGCACGCCCGTCTGGATGGTCATGTGCAGCGAACCGGCGATACGTGCGCCCTTGAGCGGCTGGGTCGCTTTGAACTCGGCGCGCGTGGCCATCAGACCCGGCATTTCGCTCTCAGCGATGGTCAGCTCTTTGCGACCCCAATCGGCCAGCTTGATATCGGCAACGTGGAAATCGGAGAATTTCGAATCGACTACGGCGTTCATCACGCCTCCTTTCTCTAAAGTCTAGATAGTTGGGACGTGAGCGCCGTTCTTGGGGCCCACTCGCCAACGATCCGGGGGTAACCGGCGGCCGGCGGGGCCAATAGGAAGGATCTTGAGCCTGGCAGCACTTCGGCTGTCGCAACGCTCCTCAAGACCCCGGCATTGTAGCAAAACTGATGCGCGACGTAGTATCCGGGGCGACGCCCGAAGGGTTATTTTTTACAAGGCGGAAACGCTGTCGAAATGGGCGACGAACGACGGAAGCCCACCCCCGCAGGAATGTGGGCTCCTGAAGAACGCAAAAACGTCAGAGCGGCAGATGGGCGATCAACGGGGCGGCGAGCACCATGAGCACGCCGTTGATCATCATGACCAGGCTGGCGACCACGCCTTCCTCGCCGCCGATCTGGCGCGCCTTGGCCGTGCCGAAGCCGTGGGCGCCTGCGCCGAACGGCGCGCCGCGCGCCATGCGCGTGCGCAGCGGCAGCCAGGAGAGCAGCGCCTCGCCGAGCAGCATCCCGATCAGGCCCGTAATGATGACGAAGAGCCCGACCAGATCACGCGAGCCGCCAAGTTGATCGGAGACAGCCAGCGCGAACGGCGTCGAGATGGAGCGGGCCAGCAGGCTGCGCGCCATCTCCGGCGGCAACTGAAACAGGCGAGCCAACACGTAGGAGCTCCCGACAGCGACCACCATGGCGACGATCACGCCGAACGTCAGCGCAAAGGCATGACGGCGGATGATGCCGCGATGCTCGTAGATCGGCACCGCGAACGCGATCGTCGTCGGCCCCAGCAGCCAGACGAGCCAGCGCGAGTCGGCGATGTACGTCGTGTACGAGATGTCGCCGCCGATCATCACGCCGATGACCAGAATCGGCGCGAGAATCGCCGGCCCCAGCCATACCTTGCCGAAGCGCGCATAAAGACGCTTCGAGACGTAATAGAAGAAGATCGTGAGAACGAGCAGCAGGAGCGCCGTATGATTCATGACTGGACCCCGAAGGCGCGATTCACGCGAAAGAGAACTTGAGTCGGTTCAATGCATCGCCGGGCATCGGGCGGGCATCACCGGGCATCGTGCGCATGCGCGCGCCGCGCCGGAATGCGCACCAGTGCGCGCTTCAGACGACGCTCGGCGCGGCAGCCAAAATCAACCGCCAGTGCGGTCGAGACCATCACAAGCACGGTGCCCACGCCAATCACGGCGAGCAGTTGCAGACCTTCCTGGCGCAGCAGGTCGGTGTATTGCATGACGGCAGCGACCAGCGGCACGAAGAAAAGGATCATCTCGGCCAGGAACCAGTCGGCCCCGCGCTTGATTTTCTCCGTCTTGAGCACACCGCTCATGAGCAGCGCCACAACCACGAGCAGACCCAGCACGCCGCCCGGCAGGGGCAGATGAAAATGACGCGATGCAGCATCCGCTGCCAGATAGATACCCATCAGGAGCGCAATTTGCCAAAGCACAGCGATAATGGCCTTGCTGCGGCCATACACATGGCGGGCGATCATCTTGGTCATGGCGGACTCCCTAGGGGTTTTCACGAATATGGAGCCAAGTATAGGAAGCACCGCAACATAAATATAATGAATTAGTCGTATAAAAACGATTCCAAATTGGAATATTTTAAGTATTAACCCTAATAGTGCATGGAAAAGCCTTACGGGGCGGGCTTCTTCACAAAAATGCACTGACTTGGTGCGACCGAGAGAACCAAAATGGAACTGCGTGCATTGCGAGGATTTGTGGAAGTTGTGCGACAGCAGAGCTTCACAGCGGCGGCCGAGGCGCTATTTGTTACGCAGCCTACGGTGAGCAAGATGGTCAAGGCGCTGGAGGACGAACTGGGTACGCCATTGATGTTGCGTGAGGAGCGCGGCATGGGGCGGCGGCTTCAGTTGACCGATGCCGGACGCGTCGTGTTCGAGCGCGGGCAGGACGTACTCGCCGCCTACGCCCGCTTGCAGCAAGAGCTCGCCGACCTCGAGACGGTCTCGCGCGGCGAGCTGTCGATCGGCATTCCGCCTCTGGGCGGCGACCTGTTCATTCCGGTGATCGGCGCGTTCCATCAGCACTATCCGGACATCGAGATGAAGTTGTTCGAGACCGGCTCCCGGGCGATCGAGCAAGCGTTGCTGGCCGGCGAAATCGAGCTGGGCGCCGTATTGCTGCCGGTGGATCCCACGGTCCTGGACGTGCTGCCCGTGTGCCACTACCAGTTGCGACTGATCGCCCCCCGCGAATCGCGTTGGGAGGGACGCGCCTCCGTTGGCCTCGGCGAATTGCGCGATGAGCCGTTCGTCTTCTACGGCGAAGGGTTCGCATTGTCGGAGTTCGTGATTGCCGCGTGCCGGCGTGCGGGCTTTACGCCGAAGATCGCCGGGCGCTCCAGCCAGTGGGACTTCATCGCCTCGATGGTGGACAACGGCGTGGGCGTCGCGCTGCTGCCCGAGCCGTTTTGCGCTCGCCTCGATCCGAAGCGCTTCGTGATCACGGACGTGCGCGACCCGGCCATTGCGTGGGACCTCGCCATGGCTTGGCGGCGCGATTCCTATTTGTCGCATGCGGCGCGGCGCTGGCTCGCGCTGGCGCGCGACCTCCTTGGCCCCGGAGGCGACGGCGAAGCCAAGGCCGCGATTGCCGGTGCGGCACGGCGCACGTGAGCGCCACGCGCTCGCGAAGGCGGTCCGACCGCCAGCGACCGGCGAACGCTCACCGACCGCTGACCGCCGATACGAAACACCTTCGTCCAACACGATTCGGCGATTGCGGTATCCTTGCCGCTGACAAATTTCCCCCCCAAGCGATCGCGCCAGATGTCCCAGGCGCGATGCATCGATACCCATGCGCATCATTACCGCGAATCTCAACGGCGTGCGATCGGCCGCCAAGAAAGGCTTCTTCGAGTGGTTCGGCAATCAGGAAGCCGACATCCTCTGCGTGCAGGAGATCAAGGCTCAGTTGCCTGACATGACGCCCGACTTTCTCAAGCCGCACGACTATCAGGGCTACTTCCACTACGCCGAGAAGAAGGGGTACAGCGGGGCGGGCGTGTACGTTCGCCGCGAGCCGGACGACATCGTCATCGGCTGGAACAATGCGGAATTCGATGCCGAAGGCCGCTACGTCGAGGTGCGCTACGGCAATCTGTCGGTGATCTCCGTATACATCCCGTCGGGATCGAGCGGTGAAGAGCGCCAGGCGGCCAAGTTCCGTTTCATGGCGGACTTCATGCCGCACCTGCTCGCGCTCAAGGCCGAGGGACGCGAAGTCGTGCTGTGCGGCGACGTGAACATCGCGCACAAGGAAATCGACATCAAGAACTGGAAGGGCAATCTGAAGAACTCGGGCTTCCTGCCAGAAGAGCGGGCGTGGCTCACGCAGTTGTTCGACGACCACGGTTATGTGGACGTCTTCCGTACGCTCGATCCGCGGCCGGAGCAGTACACATGGTGGAGCAATCGCGGTCAGGCGTATGCGAAGAACGTCGGCTGGCGCATCGACTACCAGATCGCCACGCCCGGCATCGCCGGCAAGGCGAAGACGACTTCCGTGTTCCGCGACATCAAGTTCAGCGACCATGCGCCGCTGACGGTCGACTACGATCACGCGCTCTGAGGTTACGCTGTCGAGCGCATCATGAAGACCCTTTTGTTCTGCACGAGCTACATCCGCGATGCCGACGCGTGGCACACGCGGTATCAACGCTGGCTGGATTTCTACGGTAACGGGCCGATCCACGCCGACAAGACCGTCATGATCGACGACGGGTCACCCTACCTGCCGCCGGCCGAGATCATTCCGACGATCCCCGCAAGCCGCGACATCCAGGAACACGACCACGCCCTCGGCATCGTTCGCTTCGAGGAGAATCTCGGACGGCGAAGCATGAGCGACTATCCGGGATGGTGGCGCAGTTTCCTGCACGCGCACACCATCGCCACGGCCATGGGGGCGGACAAGATCGTCCACATCGAATCCGATGCCTATTTGCTGAGTCAGGCGCTCGTGGACTTCGTCAACGAGACCCGCAGCGGGTGGCATGTCATGTGGGCGCAGCGCTACGAACTACCCGAGACCGCCATTCAGGTCATTTGCCGGGACCAGTTCGACGCGCTCGAAGCCTTCAAAAACGCGCACGCCGACATGCATTTCACGGATATCGCGGAACGCCTGCTGCCGTTCACGTCGGTCAACCGGCAATTCAAGGGCGATCGGTATAGCGAGTTCAAACGCAACCGGGGCATTTTCCGGTCGCGCAAATTCAACTTCATTCCGATCTTCCAGCACGACTTTTTCTGGGAACCGATTCCGTCCGATGCGGACTTTGCCACCCAGGTCGTCAAACGTCAGAAGCTCGTGGTGCGTCACACCGGGCGCTCAGGCACAACCCATCGATGAACGGTGGCGGGTAGCGGGCCGCGCAGCAGGCCCACGGCAAGCGCTGTCGACGCCGATCGCCTTCGCCTTTCCGCGTCCCCGCCCCCCCTTGCTCACGTCGCCTCACATCACCTCACGTCCGGCTGGCGGCGGGCACACCGTCGCCGCCGTCGTCATCAGCGCCCCACGGCGCCACTTTCGGCAGCAGCAACATGCCCGGCAAGGCGAGCGCCGTGCAGATCAGGAAGAAGGTCAGCCACCCCACGCCATCCACGATATAGCCCGTGCCCGCGTTTGCGAACGTGCGCGGGACCGACGCCAGACTCGTGAACAGGGCGAACTGCGTTGCCGTGTAGCGCGGGTCCGTGGTCCGGGCAATGTACGCGGTGAATGCCGCCGTGCCCAATCCTGCGGTGAACGCTTCGAACGCGATCACCACGCCCAGCCCCGCCACCACCGGCCCGGCTTCGGCGAGCCACGCGAAGCCCAGCACCGACACGAGTTGCAGCACACCGAACACCCAGAGTCCCCGGTTGATACCGAGCTTGATCAACCAGATCCCGCCGATAATGCCGCCGGCCACGCTTGCCCAGAGGCTGGTCGCTTTCGCCACCACACCGATCTGCGTCTTCGTGAACCCCAGATCCAGATAGAACGACGTGGCAAGCGACGTCGCCATCGAATCGCCCAGCTTGTACAGAAAGATGAACGCCAGCACCAGCAGGGCCTGCGACCAGCCGCCACGAGTCACGAACTCGTGAAACGGTTCAACCACCGCCTCGCGCAATGTCTTGGGCGGCGTGCCACGAATCTCCGGCTCCTTCACCACCAGTGTCATCACGATGCCGGGCAGCATGAACGCCGCCGTCGCGAAAAAGACCTGCGACCACGGCAGGTGATCCGCCATGATCAGCGCCAGCGAGCCCGGCACCAGACCGGCGACCTTGTAGGCGTTCACATGCATGGCCGTGCCCAGTCCCTGCTCGCGGTCGGACAGCAACTCACGTCGATAGGCGTCCAGACAAATATCGAGACTCGCACTGAAGAACGCCAGCGCCGCCGCCAACGCGGCGATCGTCATCAGATCGCGCTGCGGCGAATAGGTCCCCATGACCGCGACCGCACCCGCGACCAGCAATTGCGTGACGAACATCCAGCCGCGACGCCGTCCCGGCTTCCAGCCCAGCAAATTGGGTGCGAAGCGATCCATGAGCGGTGCCCACAGGAACTTCCATGTATAGGGAAACTGGATCAGCGCAAACAGGCCGATCGACTTGAGATCGACGTGCTCGCTGCGCAGCCATGCCTGCACGAGATTGAGCAGGATGAACAGCGGCAGACCGGAGGTGAAACCCAGAATCACGCAGATCAGCATCCGCGTGGGGTGAAAAACGCGCCCGTCGTCGGGCCGCAGCGAATCGATCATGGAAAAGACAGTTGGGGCCAGCCGCCGGCGGTGCACGGCGCCCTGCCCCTTTGTCTGCTCGTCACGGGGCCTGGCGCAGCGCTGCCCCGCGAGCTGCCGTCGGTTCAGGAACGCTTGACGCGATAGACCGCAAGACTACCACGCCAGTTCGCGCCCACCGACACGAGTCGTCCGTTGTGCAACACCGCGCGATCGAGAATCTTCACACCGACGTCGGGCGCCAGCGCCTCGAAATCCCGGATCGTGAGCACACGCACGTTCGGCGTGTTGTGCCACTGGAACGGCAAGCTCTTCGACACCGGCATACGGCCCTGCAACACGGAGAGCCGGTGCGGCCAGTAACCGAAGTTTGGGAAGGAGACGATGGCCTCGCGACCCACCCGCACCGTCTCGCGAAGAATATCCGCCGTGCGATGGATGGTCTGCAACGTTTGCGACAGGATGACGGTATCGAAGCTCTGGTCTTCGAACAGCTTCAGCCCGTCTTCCATGTTTTGCTGAATCACGTTGATGCCGCGCTGCGCGGACGCGAGCACGCCGGCGTCGTCGATCTCGATGCCGTAGCCGCTCACGTCGAGTTCGTCGGTGAGCAAACGCAGCAACGAGCCGTCGCTGCACCCGAGGTCGAGCACCTGCGACGACGGCTCGATCCATCGCGCGATGACACGAAAGTCGGGACGCTCCGCAAGCGAGGCCGAAATGCGATGGCGCGACGCCGCCAGTTGCGCGGCCTGTGCGCTGGTGGACGGGTTCGTGGATTGACTCATACCCCGACCTCCTGGGCGATACGTTCGTAGTAGGCGCGCACCAGATTGTGATAGCGCGAATCGGTGAGCAGGAACGCGTCGTGACCGTGCGGCGCGTCGATCTCGGCGTAGCTCACGGTGCGGCGCGTATCGAGCAATGCCTTGACGATCTCGCGCGAGCGCGACGGCGCAAAACGCCAGTCGGTCGTGAACGACACGATCAGATATTTGGCGGACGTGTGCGACAGCGCCTTCGCCAGATCGCCGCCCACGGTGCGCGCCGGGTCGAAGTAATCGAGCGCACGCGTGATCAGCAAATACGTATTGGCGTCGAAGTACTCGGCGAACTTGTCGCCCTGATAGCGCAGATAGGACTCGACTTCGAATTCGACGTCGAAGCTGAACCGGTAGCCATCGTCCTGGCCGTTTCCGTTTGCGCCGGCGTTGCCCCCGGCGCCCGCCTTCACGCCGTCGACCAGCGCTTCGGCGCGACGCAACGCCCGCCCGAACTTGGTCGCCATGTCCTCGTCGGACAGATACGTGATGTGGCCGATCATGCGCGCCACGCGCAGACCGCGACGCGGCACGACACCGTGCGCGTAATAGTCACCGCCATGAAAATCGGGATCGGAGAGGATGGCCGAGCGCGCCACTTCGTTGAAGGCAATGTTCTGCGCGGAGAGCTTCGGCGTGGAGGCGATCACCAGACAATGCCCCACGCGCTCGGGATACATGATGCTCCACGCGAGCGCCTGCATGCCGCCGAGGCTGCCGCCCATCACGGCGGCGAACTTGCGAATGCCGAAAGCGTCAGCCACGCGCGCCTGGGCGTTGACCCAGTCTTCGACCGTCACCACCGGGAAGCGCGCACCGTAAGGCGTGCCTGTGGCTTCGTCGAGACTCATCGGCCCGGTCGATCCGAAGCACGACCCGAGGTTGTTCACGCCAATGACGAAGAAGCGGTTGGTGTCGAGCGGCTTGCCCGGTCCGACCATGTTGTCCCACCAGCCGATGTCCTTAGGGTTGTCGGCGGCAATGCCCGCCACATGGTGCGACGCATTGAGCGCATGACACACCAGCACGGCGTTGCTCCGGTCAGCGTTCAGCTCGCCATAGGTCTCGACCATGAGGTCGTAACCGGCAAGGGTGCTGCCGTTTTGCAGTGCCAGCGGCTCAGCGAAATGCATCCGCTGCGGCGTGACGATTCCGATTGAAGATTCCATAAATCCCTGTCCGAAACATACCGGAGGCCAACGTCTTCATCGATTCGTAACGACAAATGACGAATCGACGGACGATGTCCAGAAGTGTTCTGTGCGGGAAAAGGGGTCGACGGAAAAACGGCGGGGTGCGCGAACGACCTCTTTAGCCGCATTTTTAGTGAATGTCCCAACCGAAGTGTCTCCGGCAGAGTCATTCGCGCGCCCGCAAGCGAGTCACCAAATCGGCGCGCCAATGATCGCGGCAAGACCGGTGAACCTGGCACCGGCCCCGTCGCGAGTTGCAAAAGTATAACGTAATCTGCGCACAGGGCGCAGACCACCACCTCAGCGCAGCAAGGCTGCGACTTGCGGCTCGGCGCCTTCGGCCGGCGAGCGCTTGAAGCCGCTCTTGGCAAAACGGTGCCAGCGGCCGAGCACGTAGGATACGAGCAGATTGGCGCGCGAATTGGCGTCGAACGTTTCGGGCAGCGTGCCCTGTGCGGCGGCCAGACGCAGTACTTGGCGCAGCGACGCCTCGATGCGGTCGAGCAGTTGGTTCATGCGCTCTTGCAGGCGTTCGTGTTCGCCGACCAGCGCTTCGCCCGTCAGCACACGCGTCATGCCGGGGTTCTTCTCGGCGAAGCCGAGCAGCATCAGCACGATAGCGCGCGCTTGCGACACGCCATCCTGATCCTGAGCGGAGATCTGGTTGATCAGACCGAAGATGGTCTGTTCGATGAATTCGATCAGGCCTTCGAACATCTGGGCCTTGCTCGCGAAGTGGCGATAGAGCGCCGCTTCCGAGACGTCGAGCCGCGCAGCAAGCGCGGCCGTGGTGATCTTTTCGCCTTTGGGCGTTTCAAGCATGGCAGCAAGGGTCTGCAACACTTGCACGCGGCGCTCGCCCGGCTTCGGGCGGGTGGTCTTCACCGGCGCTGGCGCGGCCTCCAGCGCATCGGCGGTGCCGTAACCGGCGCCGTTCGAAGAATTTTCCTGCTGCATCGTCTGGTCGTTATCAGTTGGGATTTGATTGTCGGGCTGCCCGGGCCACGCGTTTCGCGCCTTCCCCGGTCGCTAGGCTCGCCCGTAACTCGCGCAGAGATTGTACTTTGATATCCACGTAGTGTGGGCGGCCACTTCGCGGCATAACCTTGCCAAGACTGTTTCTGATCGGCAGATGCCCCGTGATCCAGACCGTCTTGATGCCGAAATGCCGCAGGTGCTTGAGGTGCGAGCGCGTGTCTTCGACGAGCCACGTGCGCGCCGGCGCCAACCCCTCACGCACGAGCAGACGGCGCAGCATCGTGGCATCGGGTTTGGCCCGCCATGCCCGGCGATCCGCCATGTCTTCGATACTCACGCATCGCTCGAAATGGCGACGAATGCCAAGCGCCTCCAAGATAGGCATGGCGTAATGGGCCGGTGCATTCGTGAGCAGGATCTTGCGCCCGGGCAACCCGGCGACCAGCCGGGCGATGCCGCGCTCGGCGCGCAGCACGTCGGCCAGCGGCGGCAATTCGTGCACCTGCGCAAGAAATTCGTGAGGATCGATGGCGTGGTGCCGGATCAGCCCGAGCAGCACCGCCCCATAGCGCTCCGTGTACGAAGCGCGCATCAGATTCGCCTCGTCGTGCGCCACCCCGAGCTTCTCGACGATATAGGCGGTCATCGCGCGGTTGATGCGCGGAAAGATCGCGTGAGACGCGCGATGCAGTGTGTTGTCCAGATCGAACAGCCAGACCGGACCGCGCGTGCCGTGCTCGCTACGGGCGCGGTGCACCCGGCGTCGCCGGCTCAGAACGTGAGAAGAAGACACGGAGATAGCGGATTCTTGCGAGGAGATACGAGAACATGACCGGCGTCGCCCGACGACACCCCGTCAAGCCGGGGGAAGCGACATGGTCACGGCAAGGCAAGATGCTATCGCGCGATGCCCGCTTTGACAAATCGGCCGGACCCGCCTCGCGGCCAGGTGCCTGCCAACACGGGTCCAACCCACGTCCAACGTCGGCCGCCGGCATTTCACATACATCCGCCCATACAAGCAGCGCATCTCCAGGCATTACGCGCCCCGCGTTTTCGCCCTCACGCGCAGCAGACCGACGCCGCCACCGAGCGCGGCCAATACCGTTGCCCCCACCATGGCCGCGCGCGCACCGTCGTCGCCGTACACATCGAACAGCAGCGCCACGACCGCCGCGCCGAGCGTCATGCCGACGGTACGGGAGATCGTCATCAGACCGCTGGCCGCACCGCTGCGCTCGCGCGGCGCGCCCATCATGATGATGCGATTGTTCGGCGTCTGGAAAAAGCCGAAGCCCACGCCGCATACCAGCATTCGCCACGCGATGCCCCAGTCGGTGGCCTGCATCGGCAACGCGGCCAGCAGCGCAAGTCCCACCGCGAACACCCCCAGTCCCAGCGCGCTCATGCGCGCGCTGTCGAAGCGATCCGACAACCGCCCCGCCAGCGGCGCAATGAACACGATCACGAGCGGCCACGGCGTAATCAGCAGGCCCGTCGCGGCTTCACTGCGTGCGAACGTATGCTGCAACAAGAACGGCATACCGACGTAAGCCAACGTCTGCGCCATGTAACACGCCACAGAAGTCAGCGACGACAACGCCAGCACCGGTACGCGCAAAAGATCCAGGGGCAACAACGGCGCCGGGCGATTGCGTTGATGGCGCACCAGCACGACCGCAACGATCAGTCCGAGCGCGATCTGCAACGCGGCTACGCCGTGGCGTCCCGGCTCGCCCACGTGCCCCAGTCCGATGATGATGAGCGCGAGCGTGACAGCGTTGAGCAACGCGCCGGGCACGTCGACGCGACGTGGCGCGCCCGGCGTATGAGGCAAAAACCGGGCGGACGCCAACAGCGCGACCATCCCGATCGGAAGATTGATGGCAAACAGCCAGCGCCAGTCGCCGAGCGACAGGATCACCGCGGCGACACTCGGCCCGGCCGCCGTCGACAGTGCGACGGTCAACGCAAGTAACGAGATGGCGCGCCCGCCCATCTGCGGTGGAAACACCATGCGCAGCAACGCCGGGACGATGGTCGACATGCATGCGCCGCACAGCCCCTGCGCGACCCGTGCGGCGACCAGCCACGACAACGTCGGCGCCATCGCACAGCCGAGCGAGGCCAGCGTGAACCCCGCAACGCCGAAGAGAAAGACGCGCCGGTAGCCAAGCTTCTCGCCCAGTGCGGCGAGCGGCAGCACGGCCATCGCGAAGATCAGTTGATAAGCATTGACGACCCACACCGTCGATGCCGGATCGGCCACGAGATCGCGCGCAATGGTCGGCAGCGCCACGTTGGCGATGGAGGCGTCGAGATTGCCGAGGAAAGTGCCCAGCAGAATGGACGGAACGGCGATGCGGCGTGCGCTCGCGCCAAGCCCTTCGGCAAGCGGTGCGCTGGGTGTCATCGATGGCTTCATGGGTCGAACGGCGCCGCGAAGCGCGCGGCAAACCAGATGGCGAATCTCTTGAAAAAATCACGGCCCGGGGAATCGCTTCTCACTAGCCTGTGCCTACGTCGGCATCATAGCCCGGGCCGGGCAGGAAAATCGTGCGCAATGGTGCAGCTCGGGGAATGTTCGGCTGCACACGGTGACGCCGCACGACGTCTGCCGGATCACTCGCGCATGATGCGCGGCACGCCACCACGACGCTCGCCGCACAACAGGGAGTGACGCAGCACCGCGTCACGTGTGAATCGCCCCCCCGGACGCCTCACACGTGCTCGCTACGCGGTGCCGCGTGCCTGATGAACCCGATCAGAACGTGTGCTGAATCCCCAGCATCGTGCCGAACTGGTTGCCACCGGTGACGACCGAACCGCCCGCGGCAATCGCCACTGCGCCGTTCTGGCTGTTCGCCACCCAGCCGGCCATGCCATACAGCGACGTACGCTTCGAGAGCGAATACGTGGCGCGGCCGATGAGCATCGTGGCATTGGCGCGGCTCTTCAACTGATAACGGATCGCCTGCGCGTCGAACGCCCAGGTGATCGTCGGCAGGTACGTGAAGCCCAGGAAGTAGATGTCCGAGCGCAGCGATGCGGCGTCGGCGCTCACGTTGCGGTGAATCCAGCCCCCGCCCACGCGACCCGTCGACCACTTGTAGTACGCGTTGATGACCGAGTGCGAATCGGTGTAGTTCGAGCTGGTGAGCGGCGCAGCGGCGCCGGTGTTGCCGCGCATCTGGTCGTACGACGCCGAGATACCGAAGTTCTCGTAGTCGTAGCCGAGCAAGCCGGTGAACTGCTTGCACGCCTGATAGTTGCCTGCGACGTTGCCCGCGCAGTTCGTGGCCGAGGGACCGCCTGCGGCCGACGCGTCGCGACCGAAGCTGTACGTCGCACCGACGGTCACGCCGGAGAACTTGCCCATGTACCCGATGGCGCTGTCGCTACGTGCGTTGGCAATGTACGGATCGATACTCGCGAGCGAGAAGATCGACGGTCCGATCACATCGGCGTTGCCCGTCACGTAGAACGTCATGTTGTTCTGGCGGCCGATGAGCAGCGTGCCCCACGAGCTCGACAGACCGACGTTGGCCTGACGGCCGAACAGACGCCCGCCGTAGTTAAGGCCACCGGTGCCCGGCTGGAAACCGTTTTCGAGCGTGAAGACGGCCTTGAGGCCACCGCCCAGATCCTCGACACCCTTGAAGCCGAAGCGCGACGGCACCTTACCGGTCAGGGTCGGTTCGCCGACGAAGCTGCCGCCATTGGCGGCGTTGTTGTAATAAGCGATGCCGGTATCGATGATCCCGTACACCTGCACGTTGCTTTGCGCGTGCGCCAGGCCTGCACCCAGCAGCAGGCCAGCGGCCAATGCGTATTTCACTTTCACTTCTGTCCCCTTGTTTTTGAATACACAGCTACTCCAAACCACAACCTCCAAGCCGCTGGCAACGCCATCAGCCCAGCCTTTTGGGACGGCACTGCGGCCGCCTCCGGTACTGCCTTCTTGCGCATGCCGGGTGATCGATGCCGCCTCCTGTGCTGCCTTTCGGCATCGATCCCCGTTGTTTTTCAGCGCGACGCGAGGTGCTGTTTTTGCCTCAGGCCTCGCGTAAGAAAGTGAATCGCGCTTCGCGGCGCGCGATACGCCATCCCTGCGCCGTGCGCACGAACGTGTCTTCGAATTCGCCCATGACCTGACGCCCCTGTGCCGGACGTCCGAACGGCCCCGGCGTGTCCTGCGCCGACCCGCTCCAGACCAGCACCGCGCTGCTGCCGATGGCGCTCGTAGCCGAGGTCACGTCGATCAGCACATTGCCCACGAGGTGCTGGGTCAGGCGATCCGCCGGACGATCCGCATACGCCGCCGCAATCGCCGCCTGACCGACGAGCGTTTCGCCATTCGGGCGCACCAGCACGCCGTTGTGCGCAAACAGCGCGGCAAGCCCTTGCGGATCGCGACGGTCGTTGCACAGCGCAAAGCGCATTACGAGGTCGTAACACGCCTGTCTGGCGCGCAAGACGTCGAGGCTCTGCGGGTCGATGGCATCGGCGCGTTGCACGGCCTGTGTGGCTTGTGCGGCTTGTGCGGCTTGTGTGTCTTGCATCGGTGCGCCTTCGTTTGGAATGTCCTGCGTCATGACAACGCCCCCTGCATCGATGGTGACTGCGGCGCGCGCGCCAGCCACGCACGCATGGCCTCGGCCACGGCTTCGGGGCGCTCCATCGGACTCATGTGGCCGCTATGCTCGATGACACTCAGCACGGCGCCGGGAATCAGTCCGGCCATGACTTCGTGTCGGGCGAGCGGACTCCATGTGTCCTGGCGACCGCAAAGCACGAGCGTCGGACACCGGATCTCCGGCAGTTGCGACGTTGCGTCGGGACGCCCCAGCAGCGCATGAATCTGCGCAGCGAACTGATCGGGATGACTGCGCTCGATCATGTCGAGAATCGCGTCGAAGAGGGGTGTGCCGATCCGGTCCGGATGCACCATCCCGGTCGCCCAGACTGCGCCCATCGTACGCATGCCCTCGTCGCGCGAACGCGCGAGCAATGCGGCGCGACCGCTGCGCTCCTTGTGCGCCGCTTCGCCTTCCGGCAGCGCCTGATACCCCGTGTCGAGCAATGCCAGATGGCTCACGCGATGCGGCGCGCGCCGCACCACTTCCAGCGCCACGCGCCCCCCCATCGAATGACCGGCGAGCGCAAAACGCGACTCGGGCGTCGTCGCCAGCACGTGCTCGGCCATCGCGCCGATGGTGTCGAGCGATCCCCAGGCGGGAACGCGGCAATCGAACTCGGGCAGCAGCGCTGCCGTGGCGGCCCACGCCACCTGATCGCAGAGCAGGCCGGGCAGCATGAGCAACGGGGAACGTTCGCGGCTCATGGTGTGTCTCCCTGCGCCCAGATGTGTTTCGGAATACAGACCTCGCCGTCGAACAGCCAGCGCGCCGTTCGCAACAGGCCCGCACCGGTGACTTCCGGCGCGCCCCCGGCATCGCGACCGAGCGCCAGGCGCACGGTGAATTCTCCCGTCGGGTGCTCGATGGAAAGCAGCGGTGCGTCGCCATGCGGCACCACCACCATCTCGTGGCAGACGGTGCCCGGCAACGCCGCCGCCGTCGCCACGCTGACCGCCGCGAGCACACCGATGGATGAATGACACCGATGCGGAATGAAGCAGCGCGTGGCGAGTGCGCCACCGGCCTGCGGCGGCGCGACGAGGCACATCTTCGGTACCGTGCGCGAGCGCACGTCGCCCAGATTCATGCGCGGACCGACAGCCAGACGAATCGCCTCGATGGTCTCGCGCATCGCCTGAAACTTGTCGTCCGATTCGAGTTGCTCCCACGTCTCCGTGCCGGTGCACCCGAGATCCGCCGCGCGCATGAGCACGAGCGGCATGCCGTTGTCGATGCACGTCACCGTGACGCCGTGCACGACATCCTGCCGTTGTCCGGTCGGAAACAGCGCACCGCACGACGCGCCTGCGGTGTCGCGAAACATCAGCGGAATCGGCGCCGCCGTGCCCGGCACACCGTCAATGGCCACATCGCCGTCATACTTCGCCGTGCCACCCGGCGTCTGCACGGTAGCGACCGCCACCTGCCCCGTATTGACCATGTGAATGCCGACCTCCGTCACATCGGCGGTCGCGGCCACGAGGCCTCGCTCGATGGCAAACGGGCCGACGCCCGCGAGGAGGTTGCCGCAGTTCTGGCCGTAGTCCACGCGTGCCTCGTCGACGACGACCTGCGCAAAGAGATAGTCGACGTCGGCGTCTGCCCGCGTGGCGCGCGAGACGATCGCGACCTTGCTCGTGAGCGGGTTCGCCCCGCCCATGCCGTCGATCTGACGCGCATCGGGCGAGCCCATCGCGGCGAGCAGCACGGCGTCGCGCGTGGCGGCGTCCGATGGCAGGTCCTCGGCGAGGAAGTACAGCCCCTTCGAGGTGCCCCCGCGCATGACGGCGGCGCGAATGCGCGTTTGGGAATGCGTCATGGCGCGCTCGTCACTTGCCTTGCAGTTCGTCGAGCGAATCGACATAACGCAGGCCCTTCTGCGCCAGACGCTCGCGCATCTTGTAGTAGTCGAGCCCAAGCGTGCCGCCCGCCAGCACGCCGCGCTTGTACGCTTCGTCGGCGGCGCGCGCCGCAGCCGCCTTGGCCACGACCTGCGCGACAGCAAACGGCACGACGACCACACCGTCGTCGTCGGCCACGATCACGTCGCCCGGGTTCACGATCTGGTTGGCGCACACGACCGGCACATTGACCGAACCGAGCGTTTCCTTGACGGTCCCCTGCGACGAAATGGCTTTGGACCACACCGGGAACTGCATCTCGGTGAGCGTGCCGATATCGCGGCAACCGGCGTCGATGACGAGCCCGGCGACGCCGCGCGCTTTCATCGACGTGGCGAGCAGATCGCCGAAATAGCCGTCCTCGCACGGCGAGGTCACGGCGACCACCACAACATCGCCAGGCTGCGCCTGCTCGACCGCCACGTGCAGCATCCAGTTATCGGAGGGCGGCGCGAGCACCGTCACCGCGCTGCCCGCCACCGTGGCGCCTGCATAGATCGGACGCAGATAGGTCGCCATCAGGCCGAGTCGGCTTTGCGCTTCGTGCACCGTGGCACTGCCGGCGCTGCGCAGAATGTCGAGCGTGGCGGCATCGACCCGCGGAATTTGACGAACGACGACGCCGCGAATCATGACAGTTGCTCCGTGACCACGGGCGTGAGGCGCATCAGCCCTTCCGCATACTTGATGTCGCGCGAGGCCGTGATGCCGATGTTGCGCTTGGCCTGCACACCGCGTTGCAGCGCCACGCGCGTGTAGTAATCCCAGAGATGTTCCTGACCGGCCATGCATTCGATGGCGGCGCGCTTCTTCTCCCACACCGGCGTGATGTCCACGAACGTGTTGGGAATCCATTCGCACTGCTCCGTCTGGTGCGGCTCGAACGCCAGCACCGCCGGTGCGCCGATGATCTTCTCGCCCGGCTTGTGGCCTTCGGCCTGCGCGATCACACGTGCCTCCTGCGTGACGTGCATCGCCAGCGGGTGATCGAAGTTGTACGGGTCCTTCTCCGAATGGCTCAGCACGAACGACGGCTGCAATTCGCGATAGATGTCCACAAGCTTGAAGAGCGTCTCGTCCGACACACGCATCGGGTAATCGCCGATGTCGAGAAACTCGATTTCCGCACCGAGAATGTCGGCTGCGCGCTGAGCCTCTTCACGGCGTGCCGTCTTGACCTTCGCCTCCGTCATCTCCGCGCCCTTGCGCCAGAGCTTGGCCGACTCGCCGCGCTCGCCGAACGACAGGCAGACGACCTTCATGCGGTAGCCCTGCGCCACGTGCGTGGCGATCGTGCCCGCCGCACGCCAGACGAAATCTGCCGAATGGGCGCTGACCACGAGACCCGAGGGCCCCGTGTTGTTGCTGTTCTGTGTTGTGCTCATGTGGTTGACTCTGATACGTGTTGCACTAGGTGCGCGATGCCGTCCGGGCGCTCAGGCACTTTCCAGGCCGACGAGCGTGCCGAGCAATTCCGGCGACGCCGCCAGATCGGCGCTGCGCCCCGCCCAGACCTGACGGCCCCGGTCGAGCACCAGCGCACGGTCGGTGAGCTCCAGCCCCAATTCCGCGTGTTGCTCCACGAGCACCACGCCCATGCCGCCGTCGGCACGCAGCTTCCAGAAGGCGTCGACCAGTTGATCGACGATCACGGGCGCAAGCCCTTCGAATGGCTCGTCGAACAGAATCACGCGCGGATTGCCGATCAGCGCGCGACCGATGGCGAGCATCTGCTGCTCGCCGCCCGAGAGCTGATTGCCAAGATTGCGACGGCGCTCCTTGAGTCGCGGAAACAGGTCGTACACCCGTTCGAGTGTCCAGACCTTGCCGTCGGCGCTCGCGTTAGCCATCTCGGCCATTGCGGAGACTTGCAGGTTTTCCTCGACGGAGAGCGACTTGAAGATCTCGCGCTCCTGCGGCACCAGCGCCAGACCGGCGCGCGCACGGCGAAAGGCGGGCCATGCGGTGATGTCGTCGTCGCGATAGCGCAGCACGCCGCCGTGTCGTGTGGTGAGTCCCAGCAGGCTCAGCAGCAACGTGCTCTTACCCACGCCGTTACGGCCCAGAATGGCAACGGCTTCGCCGGCGCCGACGCGCAGGCTCAGATCTTCGAGCACGATGGTCTCGCCATACCCGGCACTGAGCCCGCCGGCTTCGAGCAGAATGTCAGTCATGATGGCGACGCCCCAGATAGATATCGCGCACGCGCGGATCGCTGCGCACTTCGTCCTTCTCGCCTTCCATGAGCACCGCGCCCTCGACCAGCACCGTGATGCGGCGCGCGAAGCGGAAGACCAGATCCATGTCGTGTTCGATAACCATCACCGCCACGTCTTCCGGCAGACGCTCCAGCAGTTCGAACAACTTGCGCCCCTGTCCCGACGGCACACCCGCCACGGGCTCGTCGAGCAGCAGCACCTTCGGGTCGAGCGCGAGGCCCAGCGCGATTTCCACCTGACGACGCTGGCCGTAGGCGAGTTCGTTGATGCGTCGGCCGGCGAGTTCGATCATGCCGAGTTCGCGCAGGCGTTCGGCCGCTTCCTCCACGACGGCGGGACGACTCGCCAGCGGCTTGCCGATGCGCCCGTCGAGGCCACGACGCGAGGTAATGGCGAGCGCCACGTTCTCCGCGACGGTGAGCGTGTCGAACAGCGTGTTCAGTTGGAACGTGCGCGCCAGCCCAAGCTTGACGCGCTTGTGCGATGACATCGAGGTGACATCCGTGCCACCGACACGCACCACGCCGGCATTCGGCTTAAGCACGCCCGTGAGCAGGTTCATCAACGTGCTCTTGCCCGCGCCATTCGGCCCGATGAGTGCATGACGCGCACCGACCGGCAGCGAGAGACTGACGTTGCGGGTCACGTCCAACTGGCCGAAGCGCTTGGACAGTCCCTGAATTTCGAGTGCAGCGCTCACGGCGTCACCTCCTTGTCCGTGGTCGTTGCCTGAGGGTTGGCGGCTTCGGTCGGCGCGACCGCCGGGGCCGGGCGACGCACGCGCGCCGTGAGGCGATCCACCAGGCCGATCAGGCCGTCCGGGGCGAAGCGCACCACGACGATCAGCAACACGCCAAGCGCGGCAAGCCAGTTCGTCGGATCGATCGCCGCGATCCGGTCGGAGAGCACCATGAAGACGACGGCGCCGAGCACCGCGCCATACAGGCGTCCCGTACCACCGAGCGCGAGCATCACCAGCACGTTGGCGGAGAGCGTGAACGACAGCGTATCGAGCGCAACGATGTTGTTGACCTGCGCCGAGAGCGCACCCGCGACGCCCGCCACCGCCGCCGCAATCGTGTACAGCATCAGCCGGCGCAGGCCGACCCGAACGCCGAGCAACGACATGCGCATGGCGTTCTCGCGAATGCCCTGCACCGTCAGCCCGAACGGCGAGTTCACGAGGTACTGCGTGAACAGATAGACGACGAGCAGCACGGCGAGCGCATACAGATAGGCGGTATGGCCGTAGATGTCGAATTCGAACATGCCGAGCACGGGCGCAATGGTGTAGCCCGTCAGACCGTCGTCGCCCATCGTGATGGACTTGGCGATGTTGCCCGCTTCATAAAGCAGCGTGGCGCATGTGAGCGTGAGCATGATCTGCGTGAGGCCGTTCACGCGCAGCACGACCACGCCGGTGATCAGTCCCACGAGACCCGCGACCACCGCACCGACCGCGAGACCCAGCAGGGGATTCGGCGAGACATGCAGCGCGAACAGTCCGGCGGCATATGCCCCGCTGCCGAAGAACGCGGCATGCCCCAGCGTCTCGATACCGCAGTAGCCCTGCACGAGATCGAGCGAGAGCGCGAAGACGATCATGATCAGCACGCTCGTGGCGAGCGCCAGATACAGATCCGCGAAGAAGTACGTGGCAATGGCAGCCAGAAGCAGCAGCGCGTCGAGCATGCCGAGGCGCTTGCGACGCAGCGCCGGTGCGACTTGTTTCATACCGTTGATCGACGGCGAAGGATTCGTTCGGGACATCGTCATCCTCCGCTCAGGCACGACCGACCAGCCCTTGCGGGCGGATCAGCAGAATGGCCAGCACGGCCAGATAGATCATGAAGGCGCCGAGCGCCGGCACGTAGTAGCGGCCCAGCGTGTCGATCAGCCCAAGCAGCAAACCGGCATACAACGAGCCGCGCAAGCTGCCCAGCCCACCGGCGGCCACCACGATCAGCACCAGCACCAGATACTTCAGGCCGTAGTAGGGCTCCAGCGGCAGGATCTGGCTCGACAGCGCGCCGCCCAGTCCGGACAGCCCGCAGCCGATGGCGAACGTGATCGAGAACACGACCGGCACATTGATGCCGACGCAACGCGCCATGCGCGGATTGTCGACGGCGGCGCGCAGCTTCGCACCGAACGACGTACGTTCGAGGCCCAGCCAGATACCGAAGGCGACGACCGCACTGCACACCAGCGCGAAGATGCGGTACACGGAAACGGAGAACGCACCGAAATCCCAGGTGCCGCGCAGTCCCTGCGGCACCGGAATCGTCTGCAATTCGGTACCGGCGAGATGCTTGGCAATCGCGCAGATGATGAACGCGAGGCCGATCGTCATGAGCAACTGCCCCAGACCGTTGGCTGTGTAGACCCAGCGGTACAGCGTGCGCTCAAGCACCGCGCCGAGCAGCATGGTGCCGATCACGCCCACGAGCAGGGCGACGAAGAAGTCGAGCCCGGCGCGCTGCATGGCCCACAAGGTGAAATAACCGCCGATCATGGCGAAGGCGGAGTGCGCGAGATTGACCACGCGCATGACGCCCAGCGTGACCGTGAGGCCCACGGAGATGAGGAACAGCAACATCCCGTAGGCCACACCGTCGATCGACAACGACAGGAAAGTGGCAAGCGATTGCGTCATGACGAAGTACCGGAACCTAACGATCAGAGCGAACTTTGGGGGGTGTTGTCGCCTGCGTTACTTCGCGGCCACTTGCGGGTGGCCGATGTGCCACGGCTCCACCACGGACTTGTACGTGTCGATCGGCTTGTTGCCAAGCTTGCCGTCGATGTTTTCCACGCGACGGATGTACACGTTCTGCACGATTTCACGCGTCTTGGGATCGATCGACACCGGACCGCGTGCGCTCACCCACGAGTACCCCTTCACGGCGGCGATGGCCTTCTCGGCGTCCTTCTTGCCCTTGGTCGCCTTGATCATCTGCGCGATGAGCGTCATCGAGTCGTAGGCCGACACCGACGCGATCGACGGCAGCGCGCCCGGTCCGTACTTGGCCTTGTAGGCTTTCACGAACGCGGTGTTCTCCGGCGTCGTGAGGAACGGCGAGTAGTGCAGTGCGGTGATGGTGCCCAGTGCGCTGTCGCCAATGGCGGGCAGGTCCGACTCCATCGTCTCGGTCGTGGCGAAGAGCTGAATGCCGGCCTTGTCGAGCTCGCGTTCCTTGAAGGCCTTCACGAAGCCAGCCGACATCGGGCCGACCGGCATGAACATGAAGACGGCGTCCGGCTTGGCGTCGCGCACACGTTGCAGGTAGCTGGAGAAGTCCGTGGTGCCCAGCGGGACCTTCACTTCGACCGCGACCTTGCCGCCGGCCTTCTTGAACGTTTCGCTGTACGCGTCGATGGCGTCGTAGCCGGTGGCGAAATCGGCGACCACGATGGCGGCGTTCTTCACGCCCTTCTTCGCGGCGTACTCGACGAGCGGCACGCTCACGGTCCATTGCGTAAAGCCGGTGCGCACGAAGTACGGCGACTTCAGCGTCACGCTGGACGTGCCCGAGTTACCGATCACGAGCGGCGTCTTGGTCTGGTTCACGACGTCGGCCATCGCCAGCACGTTCGGCGTGAACGAGCCGCCGAACAGGTACTGCACCTGATCGCGCACCACCAGTTCCTGCGCGAGCTGACGCGTGCGCTGCGGGTTCACGCCGCCTTCGTCGCGCTCCAGGATGACGAGCGTGTCGTCGCCGACCTTGTTCTTGTTCTGTTCGAGCCACAGGTTGATACCGCGGCGGTATTCCGTGCCCCACCACGACGCCGAGCCCGAGAACAGACCCAGCACGCCGATCTTGATTTCCTCGGCGCGGGCAGCCGAAACGGCAGTGAATTGGCAAACGCTCGCGAGTGCAACTGCGAGCCAGAGATGGCGCTTCATCATGGTGTCGTCTCCTCGTCGGTGTCGTTGCACCGAGCCGTTTTCTGATGAGGTCGCGCCGGGGGTTGGCGCGCCTTTTCTATGTGTCCGGAACAGCTTAGGCAGACGAAATGTGAACGTCGAACGACCTTCTCGCGTCGAGCGTTGCGTTTTTCGTATATCCCCGAGATTTCCCCTACGGTTCGCAGTGGATTTTTCGAAGGGAATTTCGCGCTGCGGGACGCCTTGCGTTCCGTGGGTGGAACGCCCGCCGGACAAGGCGCGGCAGGCGGTCGTCAGTGAGCGTGCCGTACTGCGAGAACCGGGTACGGCCGAAGAAGGCGAGACATGCAACTCATGGCGAATCCGGCGATTTTCGCCGCGCTCGCCGTGCGTATCGCGAACATGATTCGCGTTTTATGTCGGATGCTGCATCGTCGGCGCAAGCGCGCGCAATTCGTCGAGCAATTGCTCGGCGGCGGGCGAGAGCAAACCGTCGCGCCGTGTCGCCACCCCGATCGAGCGGCGCGCATGTTGCAGCGTCACCGGCACGACAGCCAGCTCCCCCGTGCGCAGCTCGGACGTGATCTGCACCGGCGAGAGCAGCGCGAGTCGGTCGCTCGACGACAACAACCCGCGCACCACCGGTGAACTGCTCGCATGCACCTGCGTCTGCGACAACGCCAGGCCTTCGGCATGAAACACGCGCTCGAACACGCCGCGCGCCGGCGTGCAGGGCAACGGACTCACCCAGCCGTAGGCGGCAAGCTCCGTGAGTGTCGGCGCCCTGCCCGATGTCAGGCACGGGTGGTCCGCTCGCGCGACGACCGACAGGTGGTCTTCGAAAAGCGCCTCCTGCCGGATGTCCGGCGGCACGTCGTTCGCACGCAGCGCACCGACGATCATGTCGACGTCCGCCTGACGCAACTGCCGAACGAGCGCTTCATACGTGCCGTCGACCACGGTGACCGTGAGATACGGCGACTTGTGCAGCAGGCTGTCGATGGCCTTGGGCAACAGGAAACCGCTCGAGAGCGGCAGCGCAGCGACGATGACCGTCCCTTGCTGACGGCCACCGAACGGGGCGAGCTCATCTTCGGCAATCGCCAGTTCGGCCAGTGCGCGCTTGACGGGACCCAGCAGCGCCAGCGCCTCGTCGGTCAGACGTGTGCCACGCGGCGTGCGCCGGAACAGCTTGATGCCGATGAGGTCTTCGAGCTGATCGAGATTGCGCTGAATCGTCGGCTGCGAACACTGAAGACGACTCGCGGCGAGCGGCCCGCTGCCCAGTTCCGCCACGGCAATGAAACTGGTGAGCTGCTGCGGCGCGACCACGGCAGCGAACCGGCTCGCGGCGCGCGCCCCGCCGTCGGCCTGCGAGGCCGTCGCCGCGAACGCTTCGCGATAACCGTTCGCCAGTTCCGCGAGCGCGCGCGTGGCGCGCACGCCGAGGCGCTGCCCCGCAGCATTCGGGATCAGCCCACGCGCGCTGCGATGGAACAGCGGAAAACCCAGTTCGGCTTCGATATCGGAGATCGAACGCGCGACGGCCGACTGCGACAGATGCAGCATGCGCGCCGCACGCGCGACCGAGTCGCATTCGAGTACCGCCACCATCGCGCGAAGGCCGCGCAACTTGCGCACCAGCAGCGTGGCGTCGTTGCTTTGCGGCGCGCGACTCCACGTGCCGCGCTCGTGGCAGGCGAGCCGGGGCGCGGCCGGTGCGTTGGTGAGACTGACGGCAGTGTCGATCGCCATGTCAGCGCATGGTCGGTACGCGGCGCGTGGCCATGAACTCGTCGAGCGTCTCGCCGCGCATGAGCGCATAGACTTCCAGGTTGGTCCTGCGCACCACGCGGGCGAACTTCTCCAGCACGAAGAAATTCACGCCGTGGCGCACGAGGCCCAGCCAGTCCTGCGCCTGCACCAGCGCTTGCTCTTCGGACGTGAGACCGGCAGCGGTCATCGCCGCGACGGGATCGCTCAGATACGTCTCGCGATTTTCCGCGCGGATCATGTGCCAGAAGAAGCGGTTGAGCTTGAGGGTGCGATTGCTCACGCGCAGGTCGAACGCGTAGGTGCCGGTAATCGCTTCGATGCCTTCGAGTTGCGGATTCATGCTGCGTCCTCCTCGTAAAGTGCCACGGTCATGGCGGTGGTCGTCGCGAGGTAGTAGTTCAGGTGCAGACGCTTGATGCGCGGGCCCATTGCGCCGCGCATCGACAGCCACATGATTTGTTCGACGCTCTCGGCGCCGCCGCGCGCCACGTAGTCGACATGCTTGAGTTCCGTGAGCTTTTCCGGCTGATGCTCCAGCAAATCGAGGAATTCGCGGTCCCACGCTTCGTCGTTGTACCCGGTGCGCTCGCCGTGGATCTGATGCGAGAGGCCGCCCGTGCCGACGACCACCACACGCAAATCTTCCGGATACGACTCGATGGCGCGACGCACGGCCTGACCGAGGCGATAGCAGCGACGCCCGGTGGGCAGCGGATATTGCAGCACGTTGATGGCGATCGGCACGACCGTGCCGGGCCAGTCCGGCTTGTGCGGCCAGAGCAGCGGCAGCGGCGACGCGCAGCCGTGATCGATGGGTTTGTCCTGGAAGACGGTGATGTCGAACTCGTCGTTCACCAGCGACTCGGCGATATGCGCCTGCAAGGCAACGTCACCGCGAATCGGCGGCAGCGGACGCAACCCGGCGCCCTCGTCGGCAATCGGGAACGACTCGCCCACGCCCAGCGCGAACGTCGGGTACATGTCGAAGAAGAAGGTGGTGGCGTGGTCGTTGTAGAAGAACACGAGCACGTCGGCCTGCTTCTCGGCCAGCCACTTCGCCACGGGCTCGTAGCCCTGAAACAGCGGCGCCCACGCGGGATCCTGTTGCTTGCCCTTGTCGTACGCCACACCGATGGTCGGCACGTGCGACGTGCCGATCCCCCCAATGATCTTTGCCACGCTGAAAGTCTCCGTCTTTTGTTTTGTCATGCCCGGGCAGCAGAATGAAACTGCCCGCATTTATGCAGGGCCGAGTCTATCCGGGATCCCATATGTCCATAAACAAGGGTATTTACCGATGCGTTTACGAATTACGGGATCCCATAATGAAAAAAAGCCGATGCCATCAAGCCCAGCTTGGGGGCAGGCACGAAAGGAAATGAAAGGAGACGCATGCTGCATCCCACCCCGACCACGGTTCAACTGCGCGAAATGATCCTCAAGGGCGAACTCGCGCCCGGCGAGCGGCTGGCCGAAGCCAAGCTGGCGGAGCAACTGGGCGTGTCGCGCATGCCGGTGCGCCAGGCGCTGCCGGTGCTTGCGGAAGAAGGGCTGGTGGTGCGCGCGGGACAGCGCGGCTACGCCGTGCGGGCGCACACGCGTGAGGAGAGTGTCGAAGCGTTGCATCTGCGCGGCACGCTCGAAGGCTATGCCGCGCGGCTGCTCGCCGAGAAGGGGGCCAGCGCCGAACTGCTCGGGCAACTGCGCGAGTTGCTGGCCGAGGGCGATGCGCTGCTCGCCGATCACACCATGACGCCCGAAGTGCAGATCGGCTATGCGTCGCTCAACGCCCGCTTTCACGACCTGCTCATCAGCGGCGCGCGCAATCCGCTGCTCGAAGGCTTCATCGCGCGCTGCAACCTGGTGCCGTTCGTCGCACCGCGCACGGTCGCTTTCGGTCATGAGGACCGACGCCAGTACGCAGACATCATCGCTTACGCGCATCGCCAGCATCACGCGATCGTCGAGGCCATTGCGGCACGCCAGCCCGACCGTGCGGAATTCATGTGCCGCGAACACATCGTCACGCAGGAGCACAGCATGGGCGCGCAGTTACTCTGACGCGCACCCGCCATTCACGTAGTCACCGATTCCACGCATTCCACGCTTTCATTGCAACAAGAGCGCGCCGCACTCCGCGTCGAGGCGCGCCAAGGAGACAAACGATCATGTTCCTCAAAAATACCTGGTACGTCGCCTGCACGCCGGACGAATTCGCCGAGAAACCCCTCGGTCGCAAGATCTGTAACGAAGCGATGGTGTTCTTCCGCGACGGCAACGGCAACGTGGCCGCGCTCGAAGACTTCTGCCCGCATCGCGGCGCCGCGCTCTCGCTCGGCTTCGTGAAAGACGGGCATCTCGTGTGCGGCTATCACGGCCTCACGGTCGATGGCGGCGGCAAGTGCACGAAGATGGTGGGCCAGCGCGTGGGCGGTTTCCCGAAGACGCGCGCCTTCCCGTGCGTGGAGCGCTATGGGTTCGTGTGGGTCTGGCCGGGCGACGCCGCGCTGGCCAATCCCGACGAGATCCCGCACCTCGAATGGGCGGTGAGCGACAAATGGGCGTATGGCGGCGGCCTGTACCACATCAAGTGCGACTATCGCCTGATGATCGACAACCTGATGGATCTGACGCACGAGACGTATGTGCACGCCACCAGCATCGGTCAGGAAGAGATTGAAGAGGCGCCGCCGAAGACGACTGTCGAAGGCGACGTGGTCATCACGGCGCGCCACATGGAGAACATCAAGGCGCCGCCATTCTGGGCAAGCGCCCTGCGCGCGAACGGTCTGGACGATCAGGTGCCGTGCGATCGGTGGCAAATCTGTCGCTTCACGCCGCCGAGTCACGTGATGATCGAAGTGGGTGTCGCGCATGCGGGCCATGGCGGCTACGACGCCCCGGCGGACAAGAAGGCGGGCAGCATTGTCGTCGATTTCATCACGCCCGAGACCGACGAGTCGATCTGGTACTTCTGGGGCATGGCGCGTAACTTCAAGCCGCAGGACGCCGAACTGACGGCTGCGATCAAGCGCGGCCAGGGCGGCATCTTCGCCGAAGACCAGGAAGTGCTCGAAGCGCAGCAGCGCAACCTGTCCGCCTACCCGGAGAAGAAGATTCTGAAGCTCAATATCGACGCAGGCGGCGTGCAGTCGCGCAAGGTGCTGGACCGCCTCATCGAAGCGGAGCGCGCGGGCACGAACACCGCTGGCGCGGAGAACGCAGCATGAAAGTCCGGCTGGCGAACAAACGCGATGTCGCCACCGACATCTGCGAATTCGAGCTGGTGAGTGTCGACGGCAGCGCGCTGCCGCCGTTCACCGCGGGCGCGCACATCGACGTGCATGTGGCCGACGGCGTCATTCGTCAGTACTCGCTGTGCAACGCACCGGGAGAGACGCATCGCTATTGCCTTGGCGTGCTGCGCGATCCGCAATCGCGTGGTGGCTCGGTGGGCATGCATGCGCTGAAGGTCGGCGCCGAGATCGACATCAGCGCCCCTCGCAATCACTTCCCGCTCAACGAGCAAGCGACGCACAGCATTCTGCTCGCCGGCGGCATCGGCGTCACGCCGATTCTGTGCATGGCCGAGGCGCTGGCCGCCAGCGGCGCGTCGTTCGAAGTGCACTACTGCACACGCGAGCCGGCGCGCACGGCGTTTCGAGAGCGCTTCGCACGTGAGGACATTGCCGCGAAAACGCATGTGTACTTCGACAGCGAAGGTGCGCGCGCCGACCTCGACGCGATCCTCGCGCAACCGTCCGGCGGCAAGCATCTGTATGTGTGCGGTCCGGCCGGCTTCATCGAGGCGGTGCTCGCACGCGCCGAAGCAGCACAATGGCCGGAAGGGAATGTGCATCGCGAGTACTTCGCCGCGCCCGCGCAGGCAAGCACGGATAGCGACGGAGACAAGCCGTTCCAGGTGAAGCTGCATTCGAGCGGCCGCGTGATCGACGTGCAAGCCGGGCAGACCATCGTGGCGGCACTGGCCGCGCAGGGGGTCGAAGTGCAGATGTCGTGCGAGCAGGGCGTGTGCGGCACGTGCCTGACGCGCGTCGTCGACGGCACGCCCGATCACCGCGACGTTTACCTCACCGACGAAGAACGCGCCGCCAACGATCAGATTCTGCCGTGCTGCTCCCGCAGCAAGTCGGCCATGCTGGTGCTCGATCTCTGACGTCGACGCGGCCGCTCTCGTCCTCTAGTCCTCTCGTCCCCCAAAAAACAGCCCCGCTTCGCGTTGCGAGCGGGGCTGTTCGTTTTCATCGACGTCCCGTGACCGAGACGATCCACGTGCGTCACACGTTACATCGTGCGGTGACGGGTCTCACGCACCAGCACCGTGGAGATCAGCGCCATCGCCGCCAGCACGAGGAAGTACACGATCACCGGCCAGATCTGCCCATGGCTCCACGCCAGCAAACTCGCGGCAATCATCGGCGCGAGGCCGCCGCCCATCACCGTGCCTACCTGCTTGCCGAGCGACACCCCGGAGAAGCGCACACGCGTGTCGAACAGCTCGGAGAAGAAGCTGCCCTCGGGGCCGAACATCATCGGATGAATCACGCCCGCTCCGATCACGATGGCCAGAACGACCAGCGCCGTCTCCTTGCTGCCCATCATCAGGAAGAAGGGATAGATGAAGAGCGCCGTGGCAGCGAGCCCCATCAGGAACATCGGGCGACGTCCCAGCTTGTCGGAGAGCATGCCGAACGCCGGGATCGTCAGCATGGCGAGAATGTTCGCGTACAGCACGCCGTCGGCCATCACGTTACGCGGCAAGCCGAGCGTCTTGGTGCCGTACGACAGCGAGAAAATCGCCACCAGATAGAAGAAGCTCGTCTCCGCCAGACAGATGAAGAACGTGACGAGCGTCGGGCGCCAGTAGTTCGTCAGCACCTCGGCCACCGGCACCTTGGCAATGTCGCGGTGCTGTTCGGCCGCCTTGAAGCTGGGCGACTCCTCGACCTTCAGACGCACGTACGTGCCGAGCGCGACGAGCAGCAGGCTCACGAGAAACGGCAGACGCCAGCCCCATGACAGCAGATCGTCTTCCGGCAGGCGCGTGACGAGCACGATGGCGAGCGACGCGCCGACGATCGAGGTCGGCCCGGCCGCCTGAATCAGCCCGCCGAACAGGCCGCGCAAATGGGCCGGCGCGCCTTCGACCGTCATGAGCAGCCCGCCGACGGATTCGCCGCCGAGCGCGAAGCCCTGGATAAAGCGCAGCGTGACGAGCATGATGGGCGCCCACACGCCGACCATGGCGTAGGTCGGCAGCAGACCGATGAGCGTGGTCGCCACGCCCATCAGAATCAGCGTGAACAGCAGAATCGACTTGCGCCCGATACGGTCGCCGAAGTGTCCGAAGACGATGCCGCCGATGGGGCGCGCGAGAAAGCCCACGGCGAATGTCGCGAATACGGCGATCATGCCCGTCATCGAATCGAGCTGCGGGAAGAACAACCGGTCGAAAACGATGGGGGCGAGAAAGCCGTAGACGAAAAAGTCGTACCACTCGATGGCCGTGCCGAAGCAACTTGCCGCGACGACGCGGCCGAAGTTCGGCGCAGCCGCGGCGGGCGCTTCCGTGGCGTTGGACGAGGTGCCGGGTGCAGACGAAGATGCAGCACGCGCGCCCGCAGGGGCAGTTTCAAACGGTTGTGACACGGTTGTCTCCTCCGGCCGTCTATTCCGGTGTCCGGCTGCGGCGGTATGGTGGATGTAGAGTGAAAAAAGTCATCGAAAGCGGCTACGAGCCGCTTCCGCTCAGAACGGGTAGTGTCGCGGCGTGGTCTGCACCGTCATCCAGCGCAAGTCGGTGAACTCGTGCACGCCGGCCTTGCCGCCAAAGCGTCCCCACCCGCTCGCCTTCACGCCGCCGAACGGCATCTGCGCTTCGTCGTGCACGGTGGGCCCGTTGATATGGCAGATACCCGACTCGATGCGCTTCGCAACGCCCATCGCGCGTGCGATATCGCGGCTGAACACGGCCGACGACAGGCCGTACGCGTTGTCGTTGGCGCAGGCGATGGCGGCTTCGTCGTCCTTCACGCGCACGATGCCCTTGACCGGGCCGAACGACTCCTCGGCGTAGATCCGCATCTCGGGGGTGACGTGATCGAGCAGCGTCGCGGGCATCAGCGTGGTTTCGGCTCTGCCACCGCACAGCAGCTTCGCGCCTTTGGCGAGCGCGTCGTCGATGAGCGCATTGCAGCGCTCGACCGTCGACATGTCGATCACCGAACCGAGCACGACCGGGCCGTTGCGGGGGTCGCCCAGCGGCAGCGCGCGCGCCTTGGCTGCGAGCCTTTCGACGAACACGTCCGCAATCGATTCCGCCACGACGATGCGCTCCGTCGACATGCAGATCTGGCCCGAGTTGGCGAAGGCGCCGAACGCCACGCCGTTCACGGCATCGTCGAGCACGAGGCACGGGGCCTTGCCCCCGAGTTCGAGCACTGCGGGTTTGAGATGCGTTGCGCACAATTCCGCGATGATCTGCCCCACGCGCGTGGAGCCGGTGAAATTCACGCGCCGCACGGCCGGCTCGGCAATCAGGGCTTCGACGATGGCACCCGCGTCCTTCGGTGCGTTGGTGATGAAGTTCACCACCCCCGGCGGCAGACCGGCTTCGTCGAGGGCGTCGGCAATCAGGCCGTGCGTGGCCGGACACAGCTCGGAGCCCTTGAAGACGACGGTATTGCCACACGCGAGCGGCAACGCCAGCGCACGCACGCCAAGGATCACCGGCGCATTCCACGGGGCAATGCCAAGGACGACGCCGGCCGCCTGACGCACGCCCATGGCGAGGCTGCCGGGCACATCCGAGGGAATGATTTCGCCAGCGATTTGCGTCGTCATGGCGGCGGCTTCGCGCAGACCTTGTGCGGCGAGATGGACGTTGAATCCGGCCCACAGGCCGGACGCCCCCGTCTCAGCGGCCATCGCGGCCTGAAACTGCGCTACCCGCGCTTCGAGCCGGTCGGCGGCCTTCATCAACAGCGCACGGCGCTCGCCGGGGCCGGTGTTCGACCACGCAGGAAACGCGTCGCGTGCGGCGTGCACCGCAGCTCTCGCATCGTCGGCCGTCGCCGCAGGCGCGCGCGAGGCCACTTCGCCGTCGAGCGGATTGCGTCGCTCGAACGTCGCGCCGTTGGTCGCGCCGACGCGCCGACCGGCAACGAGCATGGTAAGGGCTTTGGGGTCCTGAACGGACACGGGGACAGACATGGGAACGGACATCGGATTACGTCTCCTGGTTCTGAAGGGCGACTCGCGCGGACATGGGTGTCCGGATGGGTGCCCGCATGGGTGCCCAAATGACGTCGGGCATCATGCCACCACCAGCTCGACGAGCTGCGTCTCGCCGCTGGCGATGGCTTGCGACAACACGTCGTGCAGCTCGCCGCCCTGCGTCACGCGCTGCGCCTTCACGCCCATGCCCTGCGCCAGTTGCACGAAATCGAGATCCGGCAGATCGGTGCCCTGCACAGGGTCTTTCGGGCCGAAGCCGAACGACGGCGCGAAGTCCTGCAATGCAGCGTAGCGACGGTTATTCAGGATAACGAATGTTATTGGCAAACGCGCCTGCGCCGCGCTCCATAGCGCCTGAATCGAATACATCGCCGAGCCGTCGCCGATCAGGCCGATGACACGCCGCCCCGGATTCGCCATCGCCACCCCGACTGCGGCAGGCATCGAATAACCCAGACCGCCGCTGTTCATCGTGTAGAACGTGCCCGCGCGCGTGAACGGCAGGTATTGCTGCATGACGGGGCGCGCACTCGGCGCTTCTTCCACGACGATGTCCTGCGCATCGCGCACCTGCGCGAGCGTTTGCAGTGCGAACGCCGTGGTCATCGGCGCGCCCGGCGGGTTGGGCAGCGCCACGGGCGGCACGGCACGGGCAGGCGGCACATCTCGCTCACGCGGGACATCGCGAACATCGCGCGCGAGCAGCGCATCTACGCCAAGACGCACATTGCCGACGACCGAGGCACCGACCGGCGTCCATGCCGCAACGCCCGGATCTTCGATGAGCTGGAACAACGATGCGCCTTCAGGCACATGCGGCCCCGCGCCTTCCACGTGATAGGTGAAGGCCGGTGCGCCGATCACGAGAATGAGGTCGTGGCCGCCGAGCAGCCCGACGATCTTCTCGCGCATCGGCGGCAGGAAACCGGCGAACAGCCGATGGTCTTCGGGGAAGGCACAGCGCGCGCACATCGGTGCGGTGAAGACGCGTGCACGATGGCGCTCGGCCAGGGCCACCACGGCGTCGATCGCGCCTGCGCGATCGATGGACGAACCAACGACGAAGGCCGGACGCTCGCACGCGTCGAGCGCCGCCGCCAGTTGGGCGAGCGCCACGGGATCGGGCTGCACGCGCGTGCTCACCTGACGCGGGGGCACGGGCTCGGCAGGGCGGTCCCAGTCATCGACCGGAATCGACACGAAAACCGGACCCCTCGGTTCCTGCATGGCAAGGTGGTATGCACGGGCGAGCGCGAGCGGCACGTCTTCGGCGCGCGCGGGTTCGAGGCTGAACTTGACGTACGGCTGCGGCAGTTCGGTCGCACGCACCGAGGCAAGGAAAGGATCGAACGGGAGAATCGAGCGGGCCTGCTGTCCGGCCGTCACGATCAGCGGCGTCTGATTCTTGTACGCGGTGAAGATATTGCCCATCGCATTGCCCACGCCGGCGGCGGAGTGCAGGTTGATGAACGCCGCGTTGCCGGTGGCCTGCGCATACCCGTCCGCCATGCCGACGACGACGGCTTCCTGCAATCCCAGCACGTACTCGAAGTCTTCGGGGAAATCGCGAAACAGCGGCAGCTCGGTCGACCCGGGATTGGCGAACACCTTCGTCATGCCGTGGCGACGCATCAGATCGATGACCACCTCGCGCACGGAGAGGCTCTGGGGGGCGCCGGCGCTTTGCCCGGCACGCAGTTCTCGACTGTCTTTCATGGAGGCGGATTGTCTACGGTTGTCTCGTGCCGCCATCGACGCGCAGGACGTGGCAGCGTGGTTTTGTATTGGCCCGGTGGCGCAGTGGCACAGTGGCCCGGCGATCGGGCAAGCGATGGGGACAAGTATAGGCAGCCGATATATGCATCGGAATTGCTTTTACGTACCGAAGTCATTACGCTTTTGCATGACTTTCGGAGGCGCCGTCGGCGGCGCCTCCTCGGGGTCGGCTTCCTCTCACCTACGGGACTTCCTTCGTCCGACATGAGCCTCAATCTTCAGCAACTGCGCGCCTTCACGACCATCGTCGCGACCGGCAGTCTGGGGCGCGCCGCCACCGAACTGCATCTCACGCAGCCCGCGCTCAGCCGCACGATAAAACGTCTCGAGACGGATCTGGGCGCGCCGCTGTTCGAGCGTCACAGCAAGGGCATGGAGCTGACGGCGTTCGGTCAGGCGCTGCTGCCGCACGCAATGCTGCTCGCGCGGGAAGCCGAGCACGCGCGCGAGGAGATCGATGCGTTGCGCGGACTCGCGAAAGGCACGATCAAGGTCGGCGCGGTCGGCGCCATTGCCAGCCATGTGCTGCCGCTGGCCGTCGATCGCGTGCTCACCCGATGGCCGAATTTGCGCGTGGAGATCATCGAGGGCGTGTGGGACCGGCTCGCGCAGGGACTGATGCGCCACGAGATCGATCTGGCGCTCTCGACCGTCGCCCCGGACACGGAAGACATCGTCGCCATCGCGGACTGCCACTGGGAAGACGACAGCTACGTGGTGGCAAGGTGCGATCACCCGCTGCGCCAGCGCAAGACGATTACGCTGGCCGACACGCTCAGCGAACGCTGGGCGATTCCGCCACGCGGCACGGCGCCGTACGCCCATATGCAGGACGTGTTCGCTGCGCACGGACTGGGCCTGCCGAATATCGTCGTGGAAACGCGCTCGGTGCCGGTGCTCAAGAGCATGGTCGCGCGATGCGGCTTTCTGACTTGGATGCCGGAGCCAATGTACGACGTCGAGGCCGCCGCGCGCGTGATGGATACGCTGCCGATCGCCACCGTGCGTGCGACGCGCACGCTCACGGCGTTTCGCCGTCGTCAGGGCATACTGCCGAGCCCTGCCGCGAAATTGCTCGACGAATTGCGGCGGCTCACGGCACCGGCCTGAGGGTTCGTCAGGCGTTCAGCAGTCATTCCACGGTCATCGGTGCCGCCCAAATGCAAAACGGACCCCGAAGGGTCCGTTGTCTGCAACTTCACAGGCTTGCGCACACCGTCATGCATGGTGTGCGCCGGTGGCGCCCGCCGAGAACGCGCTCAGTGCGAGCGGATCATCGTGCCGAACGGCTGCTCGGTCAGAATCTCCAGCAGCACCGAATGCTCGATGCGGCCGTCGACGATATGCACCGACTTCACGCCGCTCTTGGCAGCGTCGAGCGCCGACGAGATCTTCGGCAGCATGCCGCCCGAGATCGTGCCGTCCGCGAAGAGCTCGTCGATCTCGCGCGCCGACAGATCGGTCAGCAGATTGCCGTCCTTGTCCATCACGCCCGGGATGTTCGTCATCATCACCAGCTTCTCGGCGCCCAGCACCGTGGCGAGCTTGCCCGCCACGAGGTCGGCGTTGATGTTGTACGCCTGACCGTCTTCGCCCACGCCGATCGGCGAGATGACGGGGATGAAGGCGTCGTCCTGCAGCGCGCGCACCACGGCCGGATTGATGGAGTCGACTTCACCGACATAGCCGATGTCGAGGAACTGACCGGCGTTCTCGCGATCCGGCATCATCATCTTGCGGGCATTGATGAGGCCGCCATCCTTGCCGGTGAGGCCCACGGCCTGACCGCCGTACTGGTTGATCAGCATGACGATGTCCTGCTGGACTTCGCCGCCGAGCACCCACTCGACCACTTCCATCGTCTCTTCGTCCGTCACGCGCATGCCCTGGATGAACGTGCCCTGCTTGCCGATCTTCTTGAGCGCCTGATCGATTTGCGGGCCGCCACCGTGCACGACCACCGGGTTGATGCCGACGAGCTTGAGCAAAATGACGTCGCGCGCGAAGCCACGCTTCAATCGCTCTTCGGTCATGGCGTTACCGCCGTATTTGATCACCACGGTCTTGCCGTGGTACTTGCGGATGTACGGCATCGCCTCGGCCAGAATTTCGGCCTTGAGAGCGGGTGCGATGTCGTCGATGGAGTTCAGTTGCTGATCGGACATGGCGGGAAGGTTCGGAAGGGAAAGCGGGTGGACCGGGAAACAGGGCGAATTGTACAGCCAAGAAGTCTTGCCGTGCGGGGCGTTCATGGGTTTCGGCGGCTTTCGGGGAGTGCCGGGGCTTGCCTCGGCCCACACCCGAGGCTACCCTTCGCCACGCGTTCGGCGGCAGGCGCAAAAGCGGCGATTCTCGCCCCGTCAGCGGCACAGGCATGTAGGTGCGTATCACCCCTTTCACTTGCCAAAGGACGCCCGTGCGTGGCCGATTTTTACCTTGTTGCTTCTTCATCGCCCGATTGCCGCGCGCATGTGGTCGGCGGGTGACGCCCGACAGGCTGTTGCACCTGCGCAACTCGGTCGCCCTGCGGCACCCGGGAGAGGAGACGTCCGGCAGCATGTCTCTCACGAGACGGAAATCAGTGAGCAAGTTCAGGTGATGAACGGCAAACCAACGCGAAACGACACGCCAAGCGACACGACGAACGACGCAACGGATCTCTCGCGCTGTCCGCAGTGCGGGGGCGAGGTCATTTGCGGGGCCGTACCCGGCGCGCAAGTGTCGGGCGAGGTGCGCTGTTGGTGCCTCGATTGGCCGCGCCTGCCAGTATCGGCAAGACCCGGCGCCGGGAGCTGCCTGTGTCCAGCCTGTTTGCGTGCGGCGCTTTGCGCCGCCGGCGTGGCCGTCGACGGCACCGCCGCCGACCCCGGCAAAGCGATTTGAGCGACCGGCTCCGGCCGCGCTCTCACGTTGAATCACACCCCGTCACGTCCCCATGCCCGACCACGCGAGCGAGGTGCGCCCGGACTACCATCCTGCCGACCGTCACGTCCGGTCACATCACTTATGTGCGCCGTGCGCCATGCCCGCCATACCGCCACCCGCAGGGGCGGCCGCGCTCAGGTCGCGCACCGTGGCCTGCACCTGCTGCTCGCTGGTCTTGTGGTCGGCGGTCTCGAACTTCAGCGTCACGGGCACGGTATCGCCCTTCTTGAGCGGCGCCTTCAGATCCGTGAGCATGATGTGATAGCTGCCCGGTTTGAGCTCCACCGGTTTGTTCGCCTCGAGCGGCAACCCCTTGGGCAGCGCGCGCATTTTCATGAGCGTGCCTTCGAGCTTCATTTCATGGACTTCGGCGTTGGCTGCTGCCGGCGTGCTCACGCTGAGTAGCGTCGTGGGCGCATGCGCCTGCAAGGTCATGTAGACGGCAGACGACGTCTGGCCGGGAACGGTGCCGCGCGCCCAGGCGTCGGACACGTCCACCGTGTTTTGTGCGAAGGCCGTGACCGAGGCCATGCCGAGACCGAATGCGACCGCCGCCAAAAGCTTGTGCTTCATGCAAACTCCTTTTTGTTGTCGACGGGCCGACTCTCGTCGCTCGTCACGGGTCTATGTCTGTCGGTTCGACGAAGACATCGCGCGACGTTATGCCGCGCAAAACGCGAGCGATCATTGTAGTCGCGCGCCGTCGAATGCGTGCGCGGGCGATGGCATACCGAACCTCAGAGCGATGCGGCAGAGTGTCGCAGCGACTCGCTGCGCCCGATGGCGCGGGACGCGGACTTGGTACACTTGTCGTATGACTCATTTTCCCATCGAGCGGACCAACGTCGTCCAGCTCTTCTGGTTGCGCTGCCTGGCGATCGTCGGCCAGCTGGCGACCATTGGCGTGGCGCAACTCTGGCTTGGCGTGCGCTTGCCGCTCGAGCCGATGCTCACCATCGTCGCCCTGGAAGTGCTGTTCAACGTGCTCACGTGGATACGGGCGCGACGCGGCATGGAACGCGCCAAGCGGCGCACCGATCTCGATCTGATGGGGCAGTTGCTCGTCGATCTGGCCGCACTCACGGCGCTGCTGTTCTTCTCCGGCGGCGCGACCAATCCCTTCGTTTCGCTCTTCCTTCCCGGACTGGCGATTGCCGCTGCCGTACTGCCGTGGCGTAACGCATCGCAACTCGCGCTGCTCTCGCTCGTCGCTTACGGCGCGCTCAACTTCCAATACGTACCGCTCGATCTCGCCGACCCGGGCAACCTGCTGCGCCTGCATCTTGCCGGGATGTGGGTGAACTTCGTGGTCAGCGTGCTGGTGATCGCCTGGTTCGTCTCGCGCATGTCGCGCGCGCTGCGTGCGCGCGACGCGCAACTCGCCCGCGCCGAGCAGCGTCTGCTGCGTGACGAGCGGATGGCGGCCCTTGGCGCCCAGGCGGCGAGTGTCGCGCACGAACTCGGCACGCCGCTCTCCACGATGGCGGTGGTCGTCGGAGAACTGCGCAGCGAAAGCGTGGGCAACAGTGCATTGAAACCGTTCGAGCCGGACCTTCAGACGCTGGAGCAGCAGATTGCGCTGTGCAAGAGCGCCATCGGTCACGTGCAGATGCGTGCGGCCGCGCCGGTGCGTCAGCCGCTGGCCGAGTGGCTGCCCGCCTTCACCACGCAATGGCGGTTGCGGCATCCGCAGGTGCAGTTCCAGTTGCACATGCCGCCCGAGTTGGCCGCACGTATCGAGGACACCGTGCAGGTCGGCCAGATCCTGACGATCCTGCTCGACAATGCGGCTTACTTCAGCCCGTCGTCGGTCACGCTCGACGTGGCCGTGGCCCCCGAGGACGTGTGCTTTACCGTTTGCGACGAAGGCCCGGGCATGAACGCCGAACTTCGCGCCCGTCTGGGCAACTCGCCCGTCATGAGCACGCATGGCGGCCATGGCATGGGCCTGTATCTGGCGTTCGCCAGCGCACAGCGCCTTGGCGGCGACATCGCCCTTACCCCCAACACGCCGCAAGGCACGCGCGCCGAATTGCGCCTGCCACTGGCGACCTTCTTCTTCGGTTCGCGGAGTCAGACATGAACGCCTCCCACTTTCTTCTTATCGACGACGATGTCGTGTTCGCCGAGACGCTGGCCCGGGCCTTGACCCGGCGCGGCTACGACGTGCAGATCGCGGCCGACAGCGCAGCGGCCTTGCTCGCCGCACGCACGCGTCAGTTCGATCTGATTTCGGTCGACCTGCATCTGGGGCACGACTCGGGGCTGCCGCTCATCGCGCCGCTACGCGCGCTGCAACCGAAAGCGCGCATGCTGGTGCTCACCGGTTACGCCAGCATTGCCACGGCAGTGCAGGCCGTCAAGGACGGCGCCGACAACTATCTCGCCAAACCCGCCAACGCGGACACCATCCTCGCATCGCTGCGCAGCGATGCGAGCGAAACGCAGGCCGACGAAGCCATCGAGAACCCCTCGCCGCTGTCGGTCGCGCGACTGGAGTGGGAGCACATTCAACGCGTGCTGGCCGAACACAACGGCAACATCTCCGCCACGGCCCGCGCGCTGAACATGCATCGCCGTACACTGCAACGCAAGCTGCTCAAGCGTCCCGTCAAGCAGTGAGCATGGCATTGCGACGCCGTCGCCGAACGAAAAAAAGGCCCCTTGCGGGGCCTTTTCGTTTGACATGCGACGTGACAGCGTTACAGCATCACAGCACGTAGCGCGACAGATCTTCGTTCTGCGCCACTTCTTCCAGGAAGCGATTCACGTATTCCGTGTTGATGGTGACCACTTCGTTGGACTGCTTGCCTGCGCTGTACGAGATGTCTTCGAGCAACTTCTCGATGACCGTGTACAGACGACGCGCACCGATGTTTTCGGTCTTCTCGTTGACCGAGAACGCGATCTCCGCGAGACGCTTGATTCCGTCCGGCGCGAATTCGAGCTTCACGTCTTCGGTGGCCAGCAGCGCCTGATACTGCTTCACGAGGCTGGCGTCCGTCTGCGTGAGAATCGCTTCGAAGTCCTCGACCGACAGCGATTCGAGTTCGACGCGAATCGGGAAGCGGCCCTGCAGCTCCGGAATCAGATCGCTCGGCTTCGCAAGATGGAACGCCCCGCTCGCGATGAACAGGATGTGGTCCGTCTTGATCATGCCGAACTTCGTGCTCACGGTCGTGCCTTCGACCAGCGGCAGCAGGTCGCGCTGCACGCCCTGGCGCGACACGTCGCCCCCGCCCACTTCGCTGCGCGTGGCGATCTTGTCGATTTCATCGAGAAACACGATGCCGTTCTGCTCGACGTTGCGCAGGGCCAGTTGCTTGACCTCTTCGTCGTTGAGCATCTTCGACGCTTCTTCGTCCGTGAGGATCTTGAGCGCGTCCTTGATCTTGAGCTTCTGACGCTTCTTCTTCTGGTTGCCCAGATTCGCGAACATGCCCTTGATCTGCTCGGTCATCTCTTCCATTCCCGGCGGGCCCATGATTTCCATGCCCTGTGCCGGGATTTCGACTTCGAGTTCGATTTCCTTGTCGTCGAGCGCACCTTCACGCAGACGCTTGCGGAAGGTCTGGCGCGTGGCGTTGTCTTCGCCGCTCGGCTCGCTGTCATGCGCGGCCGAACCGAAACGAATGTCGCGCGACGACTCGCGCCCGGTCGGCAACAGCAGATCGAGAATGCGATCCTCGGCGCGGTCTTCGGCCTTGGTGCGTACCTTCTTCATCTCGGCTTCGCGCGTCTGTTTGATCGCGATTTCCGCGAGATCGCGCACGATGCTGTCCACGTCGCGGCCCACATAGCCGACTTCCGTGAACTTGGTCGCCTCGACCTTGATGAACGGCGCGTCCGCCAGCTTGGCCAGACGTCGCGCGATTTCGGTCTTGCCGACACCGGTCGGGCCGATCATCAGAATGTTCTTCGGCGTAATTTCCTGACGCAGGGGCTCGGCCACCTGCTGACGACGCCAGCGGTTGCGCAACGCGACCGCGACGGCTTTCTTGGCCTTGTGCTGGCCGATGATGTGTTTGTCGAGTTCCGAAACGATCTCGGAGGGGGTCATATGGGTCATGACGTTCGCCAGTGTAGGGGTTCGCAAAGCAGGTGACGCCCGGCCCGGCGGCGAAACGTGGTGATCTGACGATTCGCCACCGGCCGGCAAGTCGCGCCGCAGGAGTCCACCTGCTGCGGCGCGTGCGTCGTCCGACGTTACTTCGCTGCCTTCGGCGGCAGCGATTCGATGATGTGATTGCCGTTGGTGTAGATGCACATTTCGCCCGCGATCGTCAGCGCTTTCTTGACGATCTCCGCCGGCGTGAGGTCGGTGTTCTCGACCAGCGCGCGTGCGGCGGCCTGTGCGTACGATCCGCCCGAACCGATGGCCGCCACGCCGCCTTCCGGGTCGAGCACGTCGCCGTTGCCGGTGATGACCAGGGTGGTCTCGGCGTCCGCGACGATCATCATCGCCTCGAGACGTCGCAGCATGCGATCCGTACGCCAGTCCTTGGCGAGTTCGACGGCCGAGCGCGTGAGATGGCCCTGGTGCTTCTGAAGCTTCGCTTCGAAGCGGTCGAGCAGCGAGAAGGCGTCTGCGGTAGCGCCCGCGAAACCGACCATGACCTTGCCGTCATAGATCGTGCGGACCTTGCGCGCCGTACCCTTCATCACGATGTTGCCGAGCGTGACCTGTCCGTCACCGCCGAGCGCGACCTGATCGCCGCGCCGAACGGAGACGATGGTGGTGCCGTGATATTGCTCCATGCCTGTTCCTTTTCGGGGGGCGACATGCGCCCCGTAACGATTGGCCCGGCGGCCGCGCGCATGCCGTCCGTGGACGGTAACGACGCGCCCTGCGGGCGAGACGTCACTGTAGTTTAGGGCAATCGAAAGAATATCAAGAGGCGTCGACGGCATCCGGCAAGGCATGCCGCCGACGATAAGCCGATGCCCGGGAAGCGGCATGGATCGCGGCATTCGCGCGGCGTTGCCCCGCACGAACTTGGGGATACGAGGCAATTTCTCGGAAATTGCCTCGATGATGCGGTAGGACGCAGCAGAATGCGGCGCCGTCCCGTGCGTTGCACGGCCAACGCGTTCAGAACGTGGTGCGCAATCCCACGCGAACCGCGCGACCGCCCTGCGGCGCAATGTCGCGCAGTACCGAACTGGCCAGACGCACTTCCTGATTGGTCAGGTTCTCGCCCTTCAGATAGGCCAGCCACTGTGCGCCACCGGCCTTGAACTGATAGGTGAGCGCGGCGCCCAGTGTGGTGTAGCCGCTTGTCGTCAGATCGTTGGCCGGCACACGCCCCTGATTGCTCGCGTGGACCATCTCCAGGCGTGCGCCCCAGTGGCCCAGCCCGTACACGAGCGCCGCCGTCAGACGCAACGGGGCAATGCGCGGCAGCGGCTCACCCGTGTCGCGATTGCGACCGATCGTGTAATCGCCGCGAAGCTCGACGTCGAGATTGCCGTAGCCCTGCCAGACACGGGCACGGCCTTCGGCTTCGAAGCCATAGAGGTCGGCAGGCACCCCGGCGTATTGATAGACCGGCAGCGGATTCTCGTCACCTTCAACGGTGCGGCCCGTGTTGTTCAGCGAAATGAAGTTGGTGAAGCGGCTGTAGAACACCCCCACGCTGCCCTTGTTCGGACCGTTTTCATAGCGCAGCGACAAATCGGTGGAGAACGCCTTCTCAAGCTTGGCCTGCGGATCGCCGATTTCATACACGCCGGTCGCGAGGTGCGGGCCGTTGGCGTACAGCTCGTAGAAGGTCGGCGCACGTTCGGTGTAGGCGGTATTGAGCGCCACGGACCACGCCGGCGCCAGCGCGAACACCGCCCCGGCCGACACGCTGCCCGGCGTGAAATTGCGCGACGGCAGGTTATCGAAGCGCTCGTTGCCCCCGGCGCTCGGCTTCACGCTGGAGTGCTCGACGCGCGCACCGAACGAGAGCTTCACCGCCTGATTGACGGCCCACTCTTCGAGCGCAAAAAGTGCGACGTTGGTCGTATCGCTCTTGGGCACGAATGCTTCTTCGCCAAGGGCGGAGAACGTGTTTTGCGAGAACTGCACGCCCACGGCGCCTTCGAGCGGCCCGATCTTCGCGTGACGGGCTTCGATGCGTCCCTCGTAGCCGTGGTTCTTGAACGTCGTGCCCGTCTGCCCGTTCTCGATTTCCTTGTGCTCGTAATCGGTGTAACCGAAATCGAACTTGAACGCCGTAAAGGGGCCGGCGAGATTACGTACTTCACTGGCTAGCGCAAGACGCTGCTGACGCAGGCGGATGCGGGTGTTTTCCTCCGCAACGGTGCCGTAGTCGGAGTCGTAACCGGAGTACGAGAGGCCCGCATAACCGTCGGCCCAAGTCCACGAGGCGCCGGCGGCCGCGCCGCTCGTCTGCCCGTCGCTGTTGGGCAACGTGCCGGAGGGCTGCGCCACATCTTCGTCGTCGCGCGCGCGTTGTTGCGCCGAACGGGCGAAGCCCGGAATGCGCAGGTCGGCGCTCTTGCGCGCAAAACCGTCGACGTGGAAGGCGAACTGGCCGTTGCCGAATTCGAGTTGTGCGGCCCCGGCACGCTCCCGGTTGGCGCCGCCATAGCTCACGTCCGTGGCCCCCGAGATGCCGTTGAGGGCTTCACGCGGAATCCGGTTGTCGATGGTGTTGACCACGCCGCCCACGGCGTTGCCGCCGTACAGCAGCGCCGCCGGACCTCGCACGATTTCCACGCGCTCGATGCTCAGCGGATCTTGCGCCACGGCGTGATCGTAGGACAGCGACGAGGCGTCGAGCGACGCCGTGCCGTTTTGCAGAACGCGGATGCGGTCGCCGTCGAGGCCGCGAATGATCGGACGGCTGACGTTCGGGCCATACGACGTGGCCGACACGCCCGGCAGACCGTCCAGCGTCTCGCCCAGCGTGGCGGCGCGACGCAGCGCGAGCGCCTTGCCGTCGAGCTCGGTGATCGGGGCGGCGAGCTCGGCGGCAGCGCGACCGAGCGGGTTGCCCGTGACGAACGTGGCGGGCAGTGCGGCTTCCGGCGTGGTGCTCGTCGCGGGCACGCTTGTCGAGGTGGTCGAGCCGGGCGACGCGTCGGCGGCGTGCGCCGAGACGCCGGTCATTGAGGAGGCGCTGAACGCGAGCGCTGCGGCGAGCGGCAACGGGGCGAGCGTCGCGCGTGAGTGGCGGCGCGCACCGGTGTCGGGGGCAAGCGAGCGGGCGGCGGCACGTTTGTGTGCGACGCGAGAAGACGGCGTTGAAGAAATTGAGGGCGTTGCCATATCGGTCTGGTGTGAATCGGTCTGGTTTTGTTCGGTCTGATGCGGGCGGGCGCACGCGTCGCACGACGGCACCCCGCATGTCCCACCATTCGGCACGAACGCGCGCGCACAACGCACCGGCGTCGCCTGCCGTGAAGGGCATGAGCGGCGTGAGGTACGTGAGGAGGCCTGCGTCAGCGGCGTGCTGGCGAGAATTCGTGGAAAACGTCGAAGACGTGATCGGAGACGTTCGGGCGTCAGACCGCGACCGGTGGCGCGCGGGAATCGAAAGGCAGAAGGACGGCGCTCGCGTGGCTTCGTCCATGGGCGCGTAACGGGGCTTGCGCCGTGTGGGCATCGCCCGACCACTGAAGCGTCGCCACGGCCATGGCCATGGCGAGGGTCGCGCCCTCGAAAAGATGGCAATGATGGTGATGCGTGCCGAAACTCGCGTGCGACGTCGGCATCGATTGCGCTGCCCCGGCGGCGGCGTCGCGCGCCATGGCGGGGACCGGGCCGTCGTCGCCATCGGTTGCGGCGGCGGAGATGATGACATCGCCCGCCGCAGGGCTGGCCTTTGCGAGATTCGACAGGACCTTCGCGGCGACCGGGCCGCCGCCCGGCAGCGCGCCCGACAGCGCGCCCGACAACTCGCGAGCATGCACGATCTCATGCTGCAAGCCCCACATCTGCACGCAAAGCAGCGCGACGATAAGCCATGCGATCCAGCCGCTGCGCCCACGCCCGAGCGGCATGCGCGAGCGCGCACGCCACAGGCGGAAGGCGGAATCGATGGAAGGCATGGAAAGACTAAATTGCAACTGAGTTGCAATTCTGCCATAAAGCGATGTCCGCTGCGAGCATAGCGTAACGTTGCGCGCAGGCCACACTGGGCGGCACGTGCGTCTGGCGCAAGCGCGTGCGCGGTCGACCGGTCGCGATCGAAGCGCAATAAAAAAGGCATGCCGTCAAGACATGCCTTCGATCAAGCGTGGTACCCGTTCACCGCCACCGCACGGGATCGGGACCGGTCATGCGTGCATCAGTCGCCGAACAGCTTCTGGCGCAGTTCGCGGCGCTCCTGCGCTTCGAGCGAGAGCGTTGCGGTCGGCCGTGCAAGCAGACGCGGCACGCCGATCGGCTCACCGGTCTCTTCGCACCAGCCGTACTCACCCGACTCGATGCGAGCGAGCGATTGCTGCACCTTCTTCAGAAGCTTGCGCTCGCGATCGCGAGTGCGCAGCTCAAGCGCGTGCTCTTCCTCGATCGTGGCGCGGTCGGCCGGATCCGGAACCAGAATGGTTTCCCGCAGGTTCTCGGTCGTCTGGCCGGCGTTACGCAGAATTTCGGCTTGCAGCTCTTCGAGACGATTCTTGAAGAAGTCGAGTTGAGCCTGATTCATATAGTCCTTGTCGGACATCTTCAGAATTTCGGCTTCGGTCAAAAGTCGTTGCTTGCTCATGGGTTTCTGTGGCGTCTCTTTCGGATGATCCGGCGATGCCCCTGTAGCGGGTGGCACGTCTTGCTTACCGGCAATGCCGCGGGCGGCTTCTTGGGTTACTTTCCTGCCGGACGATTTGGGTGGCCCCTTCTTGGCGGCGGCCTCGTCGCCCGTCTTCGATTTGCCTGCTGGAGCACGCTTGGCGCCCGCTCCCGGTGCCGGTTCTGACCGGCGCGTGGGGCGTGCGGTGGCAGTCTTGCGAGAGGCGGTGGCCATGACGGTGCTCCCCTGCCTACCCTCCGGAGTGCCGCGTCGGTTCGCTGGCGGCAGCCCCAGTGGGCAGGTATTGTAACCGAATCGTCCGACGGTCCCGATTAAGGGCTTTCCCGTCACCGAATTCGGCAATTCCGCTCAGACCAGACAGCGTTCCAGCCCTTGCAGGATGATGTCTTTCGGCAGTTCCGCGCCAATGAACACCATCTTGGTGTTCGGCGTCTCCCCGGGTTGCCACTTCGCGCCCACGTCGCTACCCATCATCTGGTGAACGCCCTGGAACACGACCCGGCGGTCGATGCCGCGCATGTTTAATACGCCTTTATAACGCAATAAGCGTTCGCCGTACACCTGTAGGATGCTCCCGAGGAAATCCTCCAGCTTGGCCGGGTCGAACGCCTTCTCGCTACGGAACACGAACGACTTGATGGCGTCGTCGTGATGGGCGTGGTGATGGTGGTGGCCGTGGTCGTGACCTTCGTGGTCGCACTTGCCGTGATCGTGGTCGCAATGCGAATGATCATGGTCATGGCCATGATCATGACCGTGGTCGTGCGCGTGCTCGTCGGCGGCGAGGAAGTCCGGATCGATGTCGAGCTTGTCGTTCAGGTTGAAGCCATGAATGTCGAAGATCTGCTTGAGGTCCGCCTGACCGAAGTCGACCACGAGTTGCGGCGCACGCGGGTTCATGTGGGCGAGACGATGCTTCAGGTCATGCAGGGCGTCCGGCGTCACGAGGTCGGCCTTGGTGATGAACAGGCGGTCGGCGAACCCGACCTGGCGCTGCACCACTTCGTGCTGATCGAGCTGCTGCTGGCCATGCTTGGCGTCGACCAGCGTGATGATGGCGTCCAGACGGTAGGTATCGGCCACTTCATCGTCGATGAAGAACGTTTGGGCCACCGGTCCAGGGTTGGCCAGACCGGTCGTCTCGATGACCACGCGATCGAACTGGATCTTGCCCTCGTCGCGCTGCGTATTCAGGTCGGAGAGCGCCTGCACCAGATCGCCGCGGATCGTGCAGCAAATGCAGCCGTTGCTCATCTGGACGATCTGCTCGGCGTTGTCCTGCACGAGGATGTCGTTGTCGATGTTCTCTTCACCGAATTCGTTTTCGATGACGGCGATCTTCATGCCGTGCGCTTCGGTCAGGATGCGCTTGAGCAGCGTGGTCTTACCGCTGCCGAGAAAGCCGGTCAGGATGGTGACGGGAGTCATGAATGCAATGTCCTGTGGTGGTACTGCGCGAGGGTCGCGTCAGTTGGTAGCCCCGGCGCACTGGGCGCAGGTGCCATGAATCAGAAGCTCGACCTGTTCGCCGACAAACCCCTTGGGCAGGCGCTTGAGTTCGCGCTCGCTTAATTGGGGATGCTGCGGCCAATCGTCAAGACAGAAAGTGCGGTGGCAGCGTACGCAGCGGAAATGACCATGCTGCGTATGCGGACGCGGCGCGTTGGCACGTTCCGGATCGACGTGCTCGGCCATGACGAAGCGGAAGATGCGGTCGTCGCCCGCCTGCTTGATGGCCCAACCCTGCGCGACCAGCCAGTCGAGTACGCGGTAGGCCGTCACGCGGTCAAGCGGGTCGGCGTCGGTGGCCAGGTCGGCCAGCACCTCCTGATGCGTAAGTGGCCGCCCCGCCTTGAGCAGCAATGCCAGCACACGTACGCGCCCCGAGGTCACACGGCCCGATTGCTCCTGCAAGCTCGCGCGGGCCGCTTCCAGATACGGTTGTAATTGAGTAAGGCTCATGAATCGATTTAAGCACAGCCCCGTCAGCGCTGCAACCGAGTTGCAAAAGTGGGGATAAGCGCAGGGATTTGCGGGACAACGCAGAATATTAGCAAGCCATTCGCACTCGATGGCACCACATTACACACAATTACGCGATTTTATCGATGTGCGGTCTGCCGCACCCGGAAGCGATCCGAATTGCCCCGTGGTCACCGGCGATGCGACATACAATTGACACAAAAAACACCCTTCGTCATGTCGCTCACCGCCCTCGCCCTTGTCGTTACCGCTGCTTTCCTGCACGCCACCTGGAACTTCGTCGCCAAACGAATCGATACCCGTGAGGGCGGTGGCCCGCAACTTGTCTTCCTTTACGCGTTGCTCACGGTCGTTATCTACACGCCGCTCGCACTCTATTTCCTGACGGGCACGCAAGCCAGCTGGCCTTCGCCGCTCGGTTGGGGCGTGATTACCGTAAGCGCCCTGCTGCATTACGGCTACACGCTGGTCCTGCAGCGTGGCTATCGCGTGGGCGACCTGTCGGTGGTGTACCCGCTCGCGCGAGGCACGGGCCCGTTGCTCTCGTCACTCGGCGCCATCGTATTGCTGGGAGAGCGTCCCGGCTGGCTGGCGCTCGTCGGCATCGGACTGGTGGTTTGCGGCGTGCTCGTGATCGCTGGCGGCGAACGCCTCTTTCGGCGCGGCAGCATGCACGCGGGCGCCGGCTGGGGCGTGCTGACCGGCGGGTTCATCGCGGCTTACACGCTGGCGGACGCCTACGCCATTCGCACGCTGATGCTCGCACCGCTCGTCTATTACTACCTGGAGAATGTGCTTCGGGTGGTGCTCTCGGCACCCACGGCCTTCTCGCGCCCCGCACGCATCAAGGTGCTCTGGCAGGCGAACTGGCGCAAGATTCTGGTGATTTCGACGATCTCGCCGATGTCCTACTTTCTGATTCTCACTGCGCTCAGGTATGCGCCGGTGTCCCACGTCGCCCCGGCGCGCGAGATGTCGATGATGGTCGCCGCGTTACTCGGCGTTCGGGTGCTGGGCGAAGGCGACATGCACCGCCGCGTGGGCGGTGCCGTGCTGATCGCGCTGGGTGTCGCGGGCCTGACGCTGGGCTGATGCGCCGGTGCCGGAGTGATGTCGGGGCGACGTTGGAGTCACGCCGCCCCGACGAAGCGATGGCTCACATGCGTTGCAGCCAAAGCCCCTTGAGGTATTCGCCTTCGGGGAATTGCGTGAGCATCGGGTGATCCATGCCCGCCGACAGCCGACGCAGGATACGCGCGTCGACGCCGGCATCCACCGCAGCTCCCGCCACGATCTTCTGGAACAGATCGGCGTCGATGGCCCCGGAGCACGAGTAGGTCAGCAACTGGCCGCCCGGACGCAGCAACTTGAAGCCCGCCATGTTGATGTCCTTGTAAGCCCGCGCAGCGCGGTCGACGTGGTGCGCCGACGGTGCGAACTTCGGCGGATCGAGCACGATCATGTCGAAGGTCCGACCCTCTTCGCGCAAGGCACGCAACGTTTTGAAAACGTCGGCATCGCGCCATTCCGCCCGGGCGGCGTCGAAACCGTTGAGTTCGACGTTGCGCGCGCCGATGGCGAGCGCCTCGCCAGACGAATCGATGGACAACACGCTCTGCGCGCCCCCGGCCAGCGCCGCCAGCGAGAAACCGCCGGTGTAGCAGAAGCAGTTCAGCACATCGCGGCCCCTGGCCTGTTGCTGCACGAGCAGACGATTATCGCGCTGGTCCACGTAGAAACCGGTCTTGTGGCCGTTGCGCACGTCGACGTAATACTTCACGCCGTTCTCGTGGGTCGTCAGCAACTCGGGCGCTTCGGGCGGCTCGGCGCCCGCCAGCACGCCGGTGAGGCTCGGCAGACCTTCACGCTCACGCACGGCGGCGTCCGAGCGCTCGTACACGTTCGGGCAACCGGTTGCGCCGACGAGCGCCTTCGTGATGGCGTCTTTCCAGGCTTCCACACCCGCCGCCATGAACTGGCATACGAGCTGGTCGCTCGCCGGTTGGCCCGGCGCGGATTGGTAGCGGTCGACGATCAGGCCCGGCAAACCGTCGGCCTCACCGAAGATCAGGCGCGTGGCGCCGGTGCCCTGCACCATGGCCTCGCGATAGGCGAGCGCCGCCGACACGCGGCGCTTGAAGAACGCGTGGTCGACAGGCTCGTTCTCGGCGAACGTCCACACGCGTGCGCGAATGGCCGAGACCGGGCTGAATGCGGCGCGCGCAAGAAAGCGGCCGTCGGCGGCACGCACCACGACCGTCGCGCCGGATGCCGGATTGCCGTCCACACGGGCCACGGCGGTGGCGTAAATCCAGGGATGGCGGCGCAGCAAGGACTTTTCTTTGCCGGGCTTGAGGGTCAAGGTATTCATGCGGGACGGACCAACGGTTGCCTACGGTTACATACGGGGTGACGGCAAGTCTCGCGACACGGCGCCGGATTCGCAAGACGCGAAGCGTGCGATGCGCCGTGCGGGTGGCGTCCATGGCATCGACGGCATCGACGGCTTCGATGATCGACGTGCGGACTTGCTGGGAAGGACGCGATTCTACACCGACTCGCGTTGTCGACCGTCGGACCGGTCGGGTTCGGTCGCGATCGGTCGAGATCGTCCGGGAAGACACGACACTGGCCGGCGGCGCATGGCGGGCGCTCCGGCCATCGTTCAGGGCTTCTTGCGCGAGCGCGGGTGCGCCTGGTCGTAGACCTTCGCCAGATGCTGGAAGTCGAGTTTGGTGTAGATCTGCGTGGTCGAGATATTGCTGTGGCCGAGCATTTCCTGCACGGCGCGCAGGTCGCCCGACGATTGCAGCACATGCGTGGCGAACGAGTGGCGCAACATGTGCGGATGGACATGCGTCGGCAGTCCGGCGGCGAGCGCATGACGCTCCAGCCCCTGCTGCACGGCCCGCGCGCCGATACGCTTGCCCCGCGCGGAAAGAAACAGGGCATGAGGCTCGGCCGACGCCAGAGGACCGCGCATCTCGAGCCACTGTGCCAGCGCCTGCGCCGCCTTCTCGCCCACCGGCACGCGACGCCGCTTGTTGCCCTTGCCCGTCACCACGACTTCGCGCTCGGCAAGGTCCAGCCAACTTGCCGAACGGTAGCCGTCGGCCTCCACATAACGATGATCGAGCCCCGTGAGCTCCGACAAGCGCAGCCCGGACGAATACAGCAGTTCGAACATCGCCCGGTTGCGCACGGCTTCGGCAGACGTGCCCGTCTCGAACTCGACGAGCGCCGAGGCCTGATCGGGCGAGAGCGCCTTGGGCAGCGGTTTGGGTTGTTTGGGCGCGCGCACGCCCTCGACGGGATTGGCTGCGAGCGTCGTGCGCTGGGCCAGCCACGCGAAGTAACCGCGCCAGGCGGAGAGCTTGCGGGCAATGGAGCGACCGACCAGTCCCTCGCCGTGCATCTTCATGACGAAGCGGCGAATGTCGCCGTGCTGCAACGATTCGAGCGGACGACCGTTCGCGAGACGCTGCAACTGACGCAGGTCCCGCGTGTAGTTTTCCAGCGTGAGCGCGGCCAGCTTGCGCTCGCTGGCCAGCGATGTGAGGTAGGTGCGGATGCCCGGCTGGAGCGGTGTCTGGTCGGACGTATCGTCCTCGACCGGGAATCCGGACGACATCTCAGTCGTCGGCGCGCAGCTTGCCGAGCGCAGCGCCGGCCAGCTCGCCGATCTGCGTCAGGAAGTCGGTTGCCATGCCTTCGTGGAAACGGCGGGCGTCGTCCGAGCCCATGACGAGCAGGCCGAAGACCGGGCCGTCGACCACTTGCGGGTCGCGCAGCGCGAGCAACGCGACGGAGGCCGGATCGCTCGGCGCGCCCAGCCACGTCACGGCTTCGAAACCGGTATTCGCACCGCAATACGGCGTGGCGAGGCTCGCCGCAAAGATCTTCACCTCTTCGCTCACGCTGCGTGCGAATTCCGCAGGTTGATACGGGGCAGCGACATTCCACAGACGCACGGCGGCGAACGGCACGCTGAAGACGTCGCGCAGACCGCGGGCGATGGCCTCGGGCAGTGCGTGCGGATCGCGCTCGCCCAGCAGGCCGAGGGTCCAACGGTGCAATTTGCCCGAGATATCGTCGTTTTCGTGGCCGTAGCGCATCAGTTCGGCGAGGCGTCGCTCGATCTGCTTGGTCTTCTCGCGCTGCATCTCGATCTGACGTTCCTGCAGCGACACGGCACGCTGGCCGTGCGGGCTCGTGAGCCGCACACCGGCAAGCAACTCGGCGTGGCGTTCGAAGAAGTCGGGATGCGCGATCAGGTATTCGGCAATATCTCGGTCGTTCATGAATGTCCGTCTGCTATTCGTCAACTGCCGCCCGCCGCCCCGTGGTGTCATCCACAAGGAAGGCCAGCGGCTGCCAGGGTCGCTAAATCAGAATCCTCGGATCCGTCTCTTACCAGTGACTTTACTGCGTGGGCCATGCTGATTCGGCCGTGCTGATTCAGCCGTACTGCCCGAGGCTGCATTGGGCTGCATCAGGCACCCATTCAAATCTCGATGGTGCCCTCGAAGACCGTGGCCGCCGGTCCCGTCATGATGACCGGGCCGCTTGCGCCGTCCCAATCGATGGTGAGCGTGCCGCCGTGCGTCTCGATGGCGACCGGTGCCTTGAGCAGCCCCCGACGGATCCCCGCCACGGCCGCCGCACAGGCGCCGGTGCCGCAGGCCAGCGTCTCGCCCGCGCCGCGCTCGAACACGCGCAGACGGGCTTCGTGCGGCGACACCACTTGCAGGAATCCGGCGTTCACGCGGCGCGGGAAGCGCCGGTGACGCTCGACGAGCGGGCCATCCGTCTCGACGGGCGCCGTGTCGACGTTATCGACCACCTGCACGGCGTGCGGATTGCCCATGGAGACCACGGAAATCCAGGTTGTCCTGCCGCCGACATCGAGCGGCCAGAGCGTGTCGTCGCCCTCGCGACGGCCTTCCAGGCCGGTGGCATCGAACGGTACGTCGGACGGCGTGAGAATCGGTGCGCCCATATCCACGCTGACCTGACCGTCTTCGCGCATCGTGAGCGTGATCACGCCCTGCTGCACCTCGACACGCACGGTCTGCTTGTCCGTGAGCCCCGTGTCGCGCACGAACTTGACGAAGCAGCGCGCTCCATTGCCGCAGTGTTCGACCTCACCACCGTCCGCGTTGAAGATACGATAGCGGAAGTCCACGCCGGGCAAGGCCGAGCGCTCCACGAGCAACAACTGGTCCGCGCCGACGCCAAAATGGCGATCGGCGAGCGCACGCCACTGTTCGGGCGTGAAATCGATGGTCTGCGAGATGCCGTCGATCACGACGAAGTCGTTCCCGGCACCTTGCATCTTGGTGAATTTGAGCTTCATGCCGCTATTGTAGTGGAGAAGGTCGACGCGCATCCGGTGTCGTCAATAGACGCCCGGCTCGCCCGGGGGGCGTGTCTTGAAGCGCTTGTGGACCCAGTAATACTGCTCCGGCATCTTGAGGATCTGCGCTTCCAGGAATTCGTTCATGCGGCGGGCGTCGGCGTCCGGGTCGCCGCTCGGGTAATTCTCCCAAATGGGGAACACCTTGAGCCGATAGCCCTTGAAATTCGGCAGCACCTCGCCGATGAAGGGCAGAATCTGCGCCCGGCCGACTTCGGCCAGTCGCGACACCGAGGTCAGCGTGCAGGCCTGCATCCCGAAAAACGGCACGAACGTGGAATTGCGCGCGCCATAGTCCATGTCCGCTGCCAGCATGACCGGTTTCTTCTTCCGGAACATGCGCAATACGTCGCGGGCACTGTCGCCGCGCGGGATCATCTCGGCGTCGAAGCGACCGCGCTGCTCGCGGGCCATGGCGTCGAACGCCGGGTTCGACATCGGCGTGTAGAGCGACGCGCAGGGCCGGCGCAGGGCGTGATTGATGAAAACCGAGGCCGCCTCGATCCCCACGAAGTGGAAGCCCAGCAAAATCGTGGGCGGCATGTCCGGCGCGAGCAGATCCACGGCCGAATCGACCTCGATTAGCCGCTCCAGCTTTTCGGCACTACCGAACCACTGGACGCTGCGCTCGGCATAGCTGCGGATCGCGTGGACGAAGGACGCCTTGGCCACCCGCTCGCGGGTAGCGTCGTCCCAATGGGGGAAACACAGGCGCAAATTGGTATGGACCACCCGTTTGCGGGAGCTCGGGATCCGGTACAGCACATGCCCGATACCCGCGCCAAAGCGCGCGACCCAGCTATAGGGCAGCAGGTTGAGTCCGCGCAGCAGACCCACGCTCAGGTAATACCCGAGGGATTTCTTGGGAGTGGTTGACATGTCGCAAGCAGGATTTCTTCAGGGGCGTATAATAAGCGACATCGCCGAGTTAACTGACAACTTGCGGGGCGATTCGGATGTGCCACCCTATCGAGGCAGCGCATTCGACCAATTTTCCGCTAAAGCGTCGCCGCTTCCCCTCCGATGACGGCAACGTGAGTCGCCAAATACGTTAGAGGAGCCAGAAGTGGCGAACGACTATCTCTTTACCTCCGAATCCGTCTCCGAAGGCCACCCGGACAAGGTCGCCGATCAAATCTCCGACGCGGTTCTCGATGCCATCCTGACCCAGGACAAGTACGCGCGTGTTGCCGCGGAAACGCTCTGCAACACGGGTCTCGTCGTGCTCGCGGGGGAAATCACCACGACAGCCACGGTCGACTACCAGCAAGTGGCGCGCGAAACGATCCGCCGCATCGGTTATGACAACACCGACTACGGGATCGATTACAAGGGCTGCGCCGTGCTGGTCGCCTACGACCGCCAGTCGCCGGACATCGCCCAGGGTGTGGATCGCGCGCATGACGACAACCTCGATCAGGGCGCCGGCGACCAGGGCCTGATGTTCGGTTACGCCTGCGATGAAACGCCGGAACTCATGCCGCTGCCGATCTACCTGTCGCACCGTCTGGTCGAGCGCCAGTCGCAAGTGCGTCGCGACGGTCGTCTGCCCTGGCTGCGCCCGGACGCCAAGTCGCAGGTCACGATCAAGTACGAAAACGGTCGCCCGCACAGCATCGACACGGTCGTGCTGTCGACCCAGCACCATCCGGACATCGGTCTTGAAGCGCTGCGCGAAGCTGTCATCGAAGAAGTCATCAAGCCGGTGCTGCCGGCCGACCTGATCAAGGGCGACATCAAGTTCCTGGTGAACCCGACCGGCCGTTTCGTGATCGGTGGCCCGCAGGGCGACGCCGGCCTCACGGGCCGCAAGATCATCGTCGACACGTACGGCGGTGCCGCACCGCACGGCGGCGGCGCCTTCTCGGGCAAGGACCCGTCGAAGGTCGACCGTTCGGCAGCCTACGCCGGCCGTTACGTCGCGAAGAACATTGTGGCTGCCGGTCTGGCCTCGAAGTGCGTGATTCAGGTCTCGTACGCCATCGGCGTGGCGCGTCCGACGTCGGTCATGGTCAACACGTTCGGTACGGGCAAGATCAGCGATCAGCGCATCGCCGAACTGGTCGAGAAGCACTTCGACCTGCGTCCGAAGGGCATCATCCAGATGCTCGACCTGCTGCGTCCGATCTATGAGAAGACCGCTGCTTACGGCCACTTCGGCCGCGAAGAGCCGGAATTCTCGTGGGAAGCCACCGATCGTGCCGACGCGCTGCTGGCCGACGCCGGTCTGCGCGCAGTCGCCTGATTCGGCTCCACGTCTGATGGGCAATGCCGGTGCAAACCGGCATCGTTCCGACAAAACCCCCGCTCGGGTCACACCGGCGGGGGTTTTGTTTTGGAGAGATGGCCGACGATCATTGCGCGCTCAGCGGCGCTCATCGGCGCTCATCGGTACTCACGCAGCAGCGCATTCACCGGATCAGTTGCCGAATCATCGCGGCGAACACCTTGCCATAAGGCGGGTTGAGCAATCCGGCGCCATTCCAGCGGGCCTGGCGAAAGATGGGCTTCTCCTTGGAGAACGTGCGAAAACCCGCTTCGCCGTGATACCCGCCCATGCCCGACGGTCCTACACCGCCAAACGGCAGCGAATGTTCCGCAACGTGCAGCAGCGTGTCGTTGATGGTCACACCCCCCGAAATCGTGCCGTTCACCACCCTGTCGATGCGCGTGTTATCGGTATCGAACACGTACAACGCGAGCGGTCGCGGCCGCTCGTTCACGTAGGCAATGGCAGCCTCCAGATCGTCGTAAGGCACCACCGGCAACAGCGGCCCGAAGATCTCCTCGCGCATCACGCGCATGCCATCGTGCACGCCCGTGAGTACGACCGGCGGCAAGCGTCTGCGCGACGCCTGCGGCGCAGCGTCGAACAGCGCATGCGACGTTGCCCCCTGTGCTGCCGCCTCGCCCGCCAGTCCTGTCAGACGCTCGAAGTGCCGCGCCGACACGATGCTCGTGTACTGCGGATTGTTCACGGCATCGGGGTACATCCGCGCCGCCACACGACGCGCGGTCGCGACGAAACTGTCGAGCTTCTCACGAGGCACGAGCACGTAATCGGGGGCGACGCATGTCTGCCCCGCATTGAGCAGCTTGCCGAGCATGATGCGCTCCACCGCATGCTCCCAGCGCGCGCCCGGGCCGATGATGGCGGGCGACTTGCCGCCAAGCTCCAGGGTCACCGGCGTGAGATGCTCGCTTGCCGCACGCATCACGTGATGCCCGATGGACGTCGCGCCCGTGAACAGCAGATGGTCGAACGGCAGCGTCGAGAAGGCGCGTGCGACCTGTGCGTCGCCAGTGACCACCGTCACCCACTCCGGCGCGAACGTTTCGGCAACGGCCGAGGCAAAGACTTCTGCGAACCGCGGTGTGACCTCGGACACTTTGATCATGACGCGATTGCCCGCAGCCAACGCATCCGTCAATGGACCGACTGCGAGAAACAGCGGGTAATTCCAGGGCACGATGACGCCGACCACACCTAGCGGTTGGGGCACCACCGCCTGACGCGCAGGCAACAGCCACAGATTCGCCCAGCCTTGCGAGCCACGCATCCAACGCCGCGTGTGGGACAGCGCATGCTTCAGATTCCCCAGCGACGGGAACAGTTCGAGCATGTCGGTTTCCTGCATCGAGCGTCCGCTGAAGTCGGCGTCGATAGCCTTCGCAAACGGCTCGCGATACTTGTGCAGCATCGCTTGCAATGCCTTCAGATGGCGTTTGCGCGTCGGCCAGTCGACGTGCGGCGAGGCGTTGTGAGCATGCCGCATCGCGTCGAAGCGCGGCAGCAGCATTGCACGCGCCATGTCGTCGTCGGTGGAGACGTCCAATGCCGCTGCCGGATGCAGTTCACCCGTCGGCCCGCCCGGCTCATCCTTGTGTCCCATGCGTATCCTCCCTGCCGCTGTCGAAGTCTTGTAATGATGTGAAGCGATGCGAATTGCGCAGCAACCGTCTCATCCGGGAAACGCCCGGTCGAGCCATGCGCGCTGGGCACTGGCGGCGAGCGTATCGGGCATCACGCCGTACACGCGCCCGCCGAGGGTAGAAAACCGGCTTTCGATGAAACCATGCGCCAGATCGGTCGGCGCATGCTCGAGCAGCAGCGCGGCCTGTGCGAGCAACACGATCTGTTGCGCAATGGCACGCGCGCGCACCGCATGCGTTGCCGGGTCCGCCGCGAGCCAGCCATGCAACTGCGCGAGCGCGGCGCGCAGCGCGGGGTGCGACCCTGTGTGCTGGGCGAGCCAGTGGAACCAGCTTTGCGCCACGTCCGGCTCGCGGCTCATGGCCCGCAATACGTCCAGACACATCACATTGCCCGAGCCTTCCCAGATCGAATTGACGGGCGCCTCACGATACAGCCGCGCGAGCGGTCCGGTCTCCACATACCCGTTGCCGCCCCACACTTCCATGCATTCACCGGCCAGTTCCAGCGCGCGCTTGCATACCCAGAACTTCGCCGCCGGCAACACGATGCGGCGCCACGCACGTTGCAGCGGGGAATCGTCGTCGGCGGCACTCGCATCGAACGCCTGTGCGAGGCGCATCGCGAGCCAGGTCGCCGCTTCGGATTCCAGCGCGAGATCCGCGAGCACCGTCGTCATCAGATCCTGATCGACGAGCTTCGCACCGAACGCCACGCGGTGGCGCGCGTGATGCGTCGCCTGCACGACGCCCGTGCGCATCATCGCAGCACTGCCGATCACGCAGTCGAGTCGCGTGTACGTCGCCATCTCGATGATGGTGGGGATGCCGCGTCCCGGTGCACCGACACGCACGCCGTAAGCGCCCTGAAATTCGACCTCGCTGCTCGCATTCGACCGGTTCCCCAACTTGTCCTTGAGACGCTGGACCTGCACGGCGTTCTTGCGGCCATCCGGCGCGTATCGCGGCACGAAGAAGCATGACAATGCGTCGCTGTCGTGCTCACGCGCGAGGACGAGATGCGCGTCGCACTGCGGCGCGGAGAAGAACCACTTGTGCCCGACGAGCGAGAACGTGCCGTCGCCGCGATCGGTGGCGCGCGTCGTGTTGGTGCGCACGTCCGAGCCGCCCTGCTTTTCCGTCATGCCCATGCCGATGAGGATGGCGTGCTTCTGCGCAAGCGGTACGTCGCGCGGATCGTGTTGCGGCGCAAGCAACTTGTCCTTGAGGCTCGCGAAGAGCGCAGGCTCGCGAGCGAGCACGGGAATGCTCGCGAAGGTCATCGTGGTGGGGCATAGCGAGCCGGCTTCATTCTGCGCGTGCAGGAAATACGACGCCGTGCGCGCCGCCATCGCCCCACCGCGCGGCTGCGCCCAGGGCAGCGACTGCAACTGCGCCCCGCGCAACAGCCCCATGAGCGAATGCCACGCCGGATGGAACTCGATACGGTCGATCCGATTGCCTTGAGAATCGAAGGATTGCAACTCCGGGGCGTGCCGATTGGCGTCCTGCGCCCATTGCTGCACCTCCGCCTCGCCCAGCCGCGCGCCCTGACGATGCAACGTCTTTGCATGCCAGGCGGCGTCGAACGCGGCCACGGCGGCTTGCAGCGCCGTGTCGGTGGCGTACAGGTTGTAGTCCGTGAGCGGCGGCACCTGATTGGTGACGTCGTGCGTCTGCCAGAGCTCAGCCATCGTGTCTCCCTGTCTCCCTGTCTTCCCTACCGGCCTCGGTGCAATCCCTCGTGTCGTCTGGCTGCGCTCGGAATGCCAATCATGGGACGGTCACCTGAAGGCAATCATTTCATCATAGCCCTCATGTTCCCGAGTTCGCACAAATTAGAGGAATGCTTCACTTCGCCCCCGGTCGGGCCCGATGTCTGCCTACAATAAGCGCCACCGCAAAGTGACAACGGGTAGCGTCCGTACAGAACACACAACCGTCACATGCATCACGTGCATCAGTGCATCGAGAGACAGCAGCAACGTGCAGCGCAACGACGCAAGCCACGGCATCGCGAAAAATAAGAGAAGCAAAAGCAGCGAACGCATTCAACACCACAGTTGAAGCAATGCCATCCAAAGGGAGGATGACAGCATGGACTACGACTACGTCATTGTCGGTGGCGGTTCGGCCGGTTGCGCACTGGCTGCGCGACTGGCGGACGGTTTGCCCGAGCGCACCATCGCGCTCGTGGAAGCGGGCCCGCCCGACAACAGCTTCCTTGTGCGTCTGCCACTCGGTCTCGCTGCACTGGTGCCGTTCGCGTCGCGCCGCAACTATGGCTACCGCACGACGCCGCAGGCGGGACTGGGAGGACGTCAGGGCTATCAGCCACGAGGCCGCGGCCTTGGGGGTTCCAGTTCGATCAACGCGATGATCTACACGCGCGGTCATCCCGACGACTACAACGATTGGGCGGCTGCCGGGTGTACCGGGTGGGGGTGGGACGACGTGCTGCCTTACTTCCGTCGCAACGAGAACAACGAGCGCGGCGCCAATGCGTGGCATGGCGTCGGCGGCCCGCTCAACGTCGCCGATTTGCAGACCGTCAATCCATTCTCCCGACACTATGTCGACGCCGCGCGAGAAGCCGGATTCCCCGTGAGCGAAGACTTCAACGGCGAGCATTACGAAGGCGCGGGCATCTATCAGGTCACGCAGAAAGGCGGCCAGCGATGGAACGCCGCGCGCGCCTATCTGCACGGCAAGGCGCGCGCGAATCTGCACGTGATCACCGACGCGCTCGTGCAGCGCATCGTCTTCGACGGCAACCGCGCCGCCGGCATCAAACTGCAACGCCACGGCGCGGTGCAGACCCTCCGTGCACGCGCCGAAGTCGTGCTGAGCGCCGGGGCATTCAATTCGCCGCAGTTGCTGATGTGCTCGGGCATCGGCCCTGCCGAGCAACTTCGCGCGCATGGCGTGGAGGTCCGTGTCGACGCGCCCGGCGTCGGCGAGAACTTGCAGGACCACATCGACTTCATCGTCAACAAGTACGTCGCGCATCCCGACCTCGTCGGCTACACGCCCGCCGGGCTGTGGCATCTGCTCACACAGGGATTGCAGTATCTGCGCGACCGGCGCGGCCTGTTCGCCAGTAACGTCGCGGAGGCAGGCGGATTCCTCAAGAGCGATCCGTCACTCACGCGGCCCGATTTGCAGATGCACTTTCTCGTGGGCATCTGCGACAACCATAACCGTCGGCCGCACCTGCGACGCGGCATGTCGCTGCACGCGTGCGTGCTTCGCCCGAAGAGCCGCGGACGCGTGACGCTCGCCTCCGCCGACATGCGCGACGCCCCGCTGATCGACCCGGCATTCCTGAGCGCGCAGGAAGACGTCGACACGTTGCTGCGCGGCGCGCGCGTCATCCGTCGCATACTCGCCGCGCCATCGCTCGCCAGGTTCGGCGGCGAAGAGTTACATAGCCGGGGGGTGGAATCCGACGAAGCCCTCACCGCGCTGATTCGTGCGCGTGCGGACACGATTTATCATCCGGTCGGCACGTGTCGGATGGGCGCCGACGCGCAGTCGGTCGTGGACACCGAACTGCGCGTGCGCGGCGTCGAAGGGCTGCGGGTGGTGGACGCCTCGATCATGCCGACGCTCATCGGCGGCAACACGAACGCGCCATCGATGATGATCGGCGAGAAGGCGGCGGATCTGATGTTGGCGAGCGCGGCAGCAAGCGGTGTGACTGCGTCTGCTGCCAGCGACACGCCTCGTATGCCTGCCGCGCAGACCATTGCCGCGCTGCCGGAAACGATCGCCTCAGGCGCGCGTGCGCAGCCACAGGTTTAGGAAGCGCTCGCCCCACAGTGCGCTCGTCAACGCGCCGAACACCAGCCACGGACCGAACGGCAGTGGTTCGCGCAACACGCGCCCGCGCACAAGCCCGAATGCCGCGAAGGCGAGCGTTGCCGCCGTGGCGCCGAACGCCAGCATCAGCGGAATACCGGTCCATCCCAGCCATGCGCCGCAGGCGGCAACGAGCTTCGCGTCGCCGCCGCCCAGGCCGTCCTGATGCGCGAGCGCCCGATAGACGCCCCCGATCAGGCACATCACGCCATAGCCCAACGCCGCCCCGAGCACGGCCTCGTCAAGGGGTAACGTCAGGCCCGCTACCGCGCACAGCAAACCTGCCCACAGCAGCGGCAACGTCAGCGCATCGGGCAGCAGACGCGTGTCCATGTCGATGAGGGCGAGCGCAAGCGCCGTCGCGCCAAAACCGCACCACGCGAGCATCGTGCCGTATTGGCTCATCGGCACGAATGTCCACGCGAGGGCCGCGAACAACGCGCCGACCGACAATTCCACCAGAGCATAACGGGCCGAGATGCGAGCGCCGCAAGCCGCACATCGCCCGCGCAGCCCCAGGTAGCTGACGACCGGCAGGTTATGACGCGCCGCAATCGGTGTCTCGCAGGACGGACAGCGTGAGCGCGGCCATGCGAGATTGAACGTCGGCGTCACGGGCGGTGTCTGCCCCGACCAGGCCGCGATTTCCCGCGCCCATTGCGTCTCCAGCATGCGCGGCAGGCGATACACGACCACGTTCAGGAAGCTGCCGACGAACAGTCCCAGCGTCGCCATGACGGCGACGACGCCTTCACGCGGCAGGTCGCGAAAGGCCTCAAGGGTCTCAACGGTCTCAAGGGCATCCAAGGCACCCCATAGGCAATCGATGAACGCGTCCATCAGAACATCGACTGCGCGTATTCGCCCGCCGCATGGCCGATTTGCAGCATGCCGCCGACGGTGAAGATGATCGTCAGGCCCACCAGTGCGAGCAGCACCGAGCGCAACGTCGCCGAGCGCGCCTTGATGCGCTCGGCAACTTCCTCGATGGTCATGAGCCCGATCTTGCGAATGCCGGCGTCGAAATTGGTACGACCGGCATACTCCACGAGGCGGTCAAACACTTCCTCATTGAAGAGGCCGGTGTCCATCGCCTTGATCATGCTGCGCTCGCTCCTGAGCGACGCGCGCATGCGCAGCAAATGCCAGCGCAGCCACGGCGACGCACGCGCGAGCAACAGCGAGACGGCGTCGAACACCGAGGTCTTGGCGCTCGTGAGCGCAGCGAGCGCCACGAGAAACTCGCCGGCGCGAACGTCGCGATACACCGCATACGGGCCGAAACTGTCGAAGCGCCGACGCAGCGGCCCCGTCCAGCGGCTAAACGACAGCGACATGCCCACCACGAGGGCAGCGGGCACGCCATAGAGAAGCGGCCACCACGTCGCAACAAAGCCCGACATCGCGTAAAGCCCGGCACCGACGAGCGGAAACTTCTCCGGCGGCATGATCTCCGTCATGATCGGCATCATGCCGTAGGCCACCCCAAGCTGAATGGCTGCGAGCAGCACCGACATGAAGATCGGCAGTGCTACTGCCCCGGCGATGGCCGAGCGGGTTTGCTGTTGCAGGGTGACCACGCGTGCGAGAAAACGCAACGTGCCGGGCAAGTCGCCTTTTTCGCCCGCCGCGATGACCACGAGGTCCTCGTCGGGAATCGTACCGGCCCACGACTTTTGCAGATTCTTCGAACTGGCGCGGTCGCGCCAAACGGCGTACAGCGGCGCCATCGGATTGCGTCGCTCCTTCGCACGCGCATGGCGTCGGGAAAACAGCTCGAACGGATTCGCGCCGTCTTCGATGGCGTCGGCGAAATCGCTGTAGAACTTGGCGCGCGTCTTGCGGAATCGACGCTTGGCCTTCGTCAAACCGGGATAGGGATCGCGAACGGGGGTGAGGTTGGCGAGCAGACGCTTGGCGGCTTCGATCATGGCAAAAGAGACTGGAAAGCCTGGGAAGGCAGGGAAGACCAGGGAGGCGAGGACATTAGACGCACGTAAACGTCATGTCATGTCAAACGCTGGCAAGCCGCCTCGATGACGGCGCACTCAACGACGCGGACTGGCGAAAATGGAATTTCTTGAGCTTGCAGAACGCGGCTTCCACGTCGCGGGGATCGACCAACCCCTGCGACATCTTGTACATGGCGTGCTCCATCGCGGACTTGCCGGTCATGTTCGCGCTGGTGAGGTCACCGTCGTGGCATGCACGCCAGTGCCGCTCGGCTTCCCAGAAGTGCCCTTCGCGCAACAGATCGAGCAGCGCGTCGGACAATTCGCAGACTTCGGCAACCACCGTCTGCCCGCGCGTGCCGCGCCCGTTGCAGCGCTCACAACCCGGCCCTTCGACGCAGACCTTCGAGGTATCGATGCCGAGTGCGCCGATCACCGACAGCGTGGCGTCGTCGAGCGCCTGCGACGCAGGCCGCTTGCAGTGGCCGCACAACACGGGAATCAGCTTCTGATAAACGATGGCCGTCAGGAAGTTCGGTGAGGTGACGGCGGCGAGCGGCATGCCGATCTCGTCGCTAACGAGACGTGTGACGATCCCGAACGCACTCGATGCGTGCACCGTCGACAACACCTGGTGGCCCGTCTCCGTCATCGACTTGGCGAACGACCCGGTCTCCACGTCGCGGATCTCGCCGGGCATGAGTTTGTCGGGGTCGCCCCGCAACAGGACTTTGGCAGCGGCGCCAAACGGAGAATCGCCGGGACTGTCCTCCGCGCGACGCTGAATCGGAATCTGCGTCATATGCGGCTGAATGTACTCGACCGGGTCCTCGATGGAGAAGAATTTCTTGCCGGAGTCGCGCTCGTAAGTCATCAGCGTGCGCAACGTCGTGGACTTTCCCGACCCGGTCTCGCCGGCAATGATCGTGAGCCCGGGGCTGCGATGCACGGCATCTTCCAGAATTTCGACCTGATCGTCGGAATAGCCCAGTTGCGACAACGTGAGCACGTCGCCATCGGTTGCTTCGTTGACCAGCAGGCGCAACACCACGTCCACGCCGCGATTCTCCTTCACGCTCTGGAACCGCAACTGATACTTGCGCTGGCGGATCGTCAGCGGAATCGAACAGCTTTGGTGCTGCGCTTCGTCGAAGTGATTGTGGCTGCGGCTGCTCGGATCGGCGCGCGAGTTGTAAGCCGCGGACACCGCGTCGAGCATGGCATGATAGTCGCGCGCCAGGCGGTCGCTCTCGGCGGCGGTGCGCAACTTGCCGTGAATCCGCATGCGCACGTTCACTTGCCGTCCTTCGCGAAATTCGAAATGGATGTCCGACGCACCGGCGTCGACCGCGCGCTCGATGATCAGATCGAAATTGCGATACGCGCCCGTTCGCTGCTCGCCGGTCTGGCCGCCGTCGTCGCCCGGCTGTTGCAACCGCGATTGCATCAGCAGAATCTCTTCGGTGGTGCCGACGTAAATGCCTTCGAGATCGAGGCGATGCTTTGCCCGCACGGCGCGGTCGAAGCGCTCGAGCAAGTCCGACCCCTGCGTGCGCACGAAAGTGGTGTGTTCGAGCAGCATGAGATACAGACGCGGCTTCATCGCCACGAGTACCAGCGAGCCGTGCTCCGCGCCTGGGAGCGTGATGCCCAGGTCCTGACGCCAGCCAAGCGTCTGAATGTCGGACTCGCGCAGATCGGTGATGGGGTGAACGACGGCGCGCGTTCTGGCACGCTGCCCGAAACGCGCCAACGCAGCGCGAATCCGCTCAGAAATCGTCGCCACGTGAGTGCTCCGGGTCACGGTGACTCGTTTGCACAGTCGACGACGACGCCTGCCCGAAAGCATTGGGTAACAGCAGGCGCTTCTGGCGTGCGCCGTGGCGCATGTCGACGTAATCGTCGCCGATGTTCACCACCTGCCACTCGCCGACCTTGTCGCCCTTGACGACGTTGCGGCCAAAGCGCCCGTCTACGCGTAGGTAGGCCACCACGGCGTTCTCCACGCCGTAGATGAAGAGCAACTCCGGGGACGCTTCGGAACGCGCCGATGTGGCAGAGGCAGGCGTCTTCGCCTCGCCCGCCCCCGCCGCACTCGCTGCTCTGGCTTGCGCCTCGCGGGCGTCCTGCGCTTCCTGAGACGCCCGGAGATGAGCACGGGCGAAGGCGTCTATCGTCTCCTCGGCACGCGCGCTCGCGGGCAACATCACCGAAAGCGTGAGCACGGCACCGCCGAAAAACTTAATGGACATAGTAGGTTCCTTGTGCGGAGAAGACAGGTTTGCCATCGTCGATCACGATCTTCAGTTCGCCGAGCGACATGTTGCCCGCGCGCATCATCAATCCCGCCACCGAATCGAAGAACGCCAGATGTCCGGCCATCTTCCATTGCCCTTTGGAGATCGGTGGCGGCACGTCGTGACGTGCAGCGACGCCGGGTGGGACGGGCACCAGCGGTACCGGCATCGTCAGTGCAATGTCCATGCCGTAGTCGCCGAGCGCTTGTAAGCGCGCGCCGGCAGTCCGAAGGAACTGGTTGCGTGGTATCGGGGTAACGCGTGCCTCGCCGTCGTCTTCAGCGAGGTCTTCCTCGGCCTGTGTCTTCGCATCCGTGTCGACCTTCGCCGCGCCGGTTGGCGTTGGCGTTGGCGTTGGCGTTGGCGTTGGCGTTGGCGTTGGCGTTCGCGTTGGCGTTGATGTGGCTCGCTCGGCAGGCAACGCAACGATCTCTTTCGCGTGATCGAGATCGACGATCTGCGCATTCGGCCGATGCGAGAGCAGCAAATCGAATGTCCCGCCCTCCTTGCGACGCCACTCGATGGCGCATTCCCGCCCCTTGCAGTCGATGGTCGCAGGTCGCCATCCGCCAGCGCTCGCCGGCAAGCGTTGAATCGCGTGCTGCAAATGTCGTGCATATGACGCCCCGGTCGAGAATGGTTCGACCGCCAGCGCACGACCAAGCGCGGCCTTGTACGCGTCGATCGGATCGACACGATTGGCCGCGGCGAGCTTTTCTCGCTGCATCGTCTCGTACCATGTCCAGCCCCAGTATGCTGCCCCACCGATGACAACGAACGCCGCCACCAACACGGCAGCGATTGCAATCTGCCGGGCGGGCAAGGCCTTGCGCACGAGTTTGAGCCGGGCTTGCGCCGGACCGTCGTGAAGCGCTGTGGCGGCAATGTCGTCGAGCGTGAGCACGACGTCTGCCTGCGGCAGGTCCACGTGCGTGACGCCAGCCACCTTCACCGGACCTTCGACTTCAGCGGACCACTGCGCCAGACGTTGCTTGACTTCCGAGGCAGGAATCTCCAGATCGAGCTCGGGACGCCGGTCGCGCAGTGTCACGAAGACAATCTTGGTGGCATCGTCCGGAGCGGGGTGGAGGAAGGCGACGTTCGGCCCGTCGACCAGCGTGCCGAGCACGGCGGCCAGCGCGTAAGCGTGCACGGCAGCATCGGCTTGCGGGCCGTCCGCCATCGACACCAGGCCGACGGTGCGCGTGCCGGCCCCGTCGTCGGCCACGGCGAAGTGGGAGGCGTCGCGACTGCGCGCGAGGCTGCGAATCTCGGTCATCTCCTTTTCGAGACCGATCAGCGTTTCCCACTGCGCGCCGACGACGAGCCGATTGGACAATGCGCGCGCCATCTCACACGCCCTCGGTCAATTCCGGCGAGATCAGAATCACGACCTCGTTGACCCGTTGGCGCGCTTCTTTCGTGCCGCCCTCGTAGTGATAGATGCCGTCGCGGTCCGTGGTGTCGTCCTTGCGACGGAATCCGCTGAGCACCAGCGTGTCGCCCGACTTGAGCGAGGCACGCTGCATCGTCTGCACCGAGGCCGTGAGCGGAAGCTGCATGAACGTGCCGACGCCCAGTCCGTCGTCGCCTCGGCCACGGCCATCGCGTCCACCGCCTTTACCATCATCCCCCAGCGTTACGCTCGTGCCGGCCCCGCTCTCGCCGAAGTTCGCCTTGATCTGCGCGCCACCGGTGTCGCTGCCGCTGTCGGATTCCTTGCCGGTGCGCAGATTGATCTTCTCCAGCTTCTTCAGGTCGGACATGTCGATCTGCACCTGCAACATCACACTGCGGTTGTCCATGAGCGTAGGCAGCAGGTTCATGACGAACCCCGTCGTGAGCACCGACTGCTCGGCGGTCACCACCGCCTGTCCGCCATAGCTGCCCGGCGACATCTTGGTTTGTGCCACGAACCCCTGATTCTGGGTGACGGCCACCGGCGCAGGCTGATTGTTCAGCGTGACGACCGTCGTATCGATCACCGTACTCACGCGCCCCTGTTGACTGAGCGCGCGCAGGAACGCGGTGGAACCCGCCAGCCGCCCATTCGGAATTTTGCTGACGTTCAAGCCGCCCTGGCGCGCCATGAGCATGCCGCTCGCGGCCGGACCGCCGAGAGACGCCACGAGACCGCTCGCCGACTGATAGACGAGTGACCAGTCGATACCGGCCGCCGAGTTCTCATCGAGGCTCACGGAGTACACCTGGACCCGTAGCTTGACCTGACGGCCCAGCACCGCGTTTTCGGCGTCGACGTATTGCGCCACCCGCGAGATCACGTCCGCCGTATCGGTCACGACCAGCGAACTGGTGACGACGGACGGCGTTACGCGGCCGCCGGGCGACAGCATGTCGCTGACGGTCTTCACGAGGTCCGTCCAATAGTCGAGTTCCGACTCGACGGTGACGTTGGCGTCCGCATTGAAGCTCAGATCGACACCGCCCGTCGAAGCGCCACCGGCGCCACCGCCGCCCGAGGCGCCGCGGTCCGCCTTCATCTTCGACGCCTTGCCGACCGAGGCCGTGTACGACGAACTGCCCGGCATCATCTTGATCTGGAACGTGCGCGTGACATATCGCGCGAATTGCACCACGCCGTCGCGATAGGTCCAGTGGGTCCCCGAGCGATGGGCAATGGTGTCGAGAAGGCCCGAGAGCGAGCCGCGATATTGCAGCGGCACGGCGGGTTCGCCGCTCTCGGTGCAGTTGATCTGGAAGCGCTTCAGGGCACTGCCGCTCTGCCCGCGCATGCCACTCCCCGCGCCCCCGGCATTCGCCTCGCAGGCGACATCGGAGGCGACGCGGATCGTCAGCCCGTTGCCGCGCGCGACCTGCGCAAGCAACACGGAGATGGGTAGCGCAGTCCCCGTGGCGAAACGCACGTCGCGCTTGAAGAAGTCCGGCAGCGCGACGGTGGCGTTGACGGCAACGGACTTTCGGGAAAGCCACGCGCCATCCACGCGTTCGATGGCGCTGATCGGGGGCGCCGTGTGTGTGTCGAGCGCCGCGCGCGCGTCGTTGCGCGAGCGGGTAATGTTCTCGTCGGTTTGCGACAGCATGCCCGGCGTGCCGCACGCTGTCAGTAACGTGATGGCGCACAACACGCCGAGTCGCATTCTCATGGATTACCGCTTCCGAGGTAGTTCGCCGTGCGCACGGCACGGCGCGAATTATTGTGTGGCGTGCACGACACGCAGCACGCGATTGGCCTCGTAGACCTTCACGCGTATCGGCGCATCGGTGTTCTGGAGCGAGCGCACGATCTGCTCGACGACGCCAAGAAAATCGCCACGAAACGTGGCCGGATATTCAATGGGGAAATCGCGGTCGATCTCCCACGCCAGTTGCCAGCCGTGGCGCTCAGCGTAACGCCGCACCGCCTGCGAGACGCGGCCGTCCGACGGCTGCATGGCCAGCTCGAACCCGGCTTGCGGCGCAAGCGCCGGCGTGGCCTCGGCAAGCGCAGGAGCAGGAGCAGGAGCTGCCACGGACGACACGCGCCGCGGCGCGTCGTCCAGCACTTGCCGAGGCAGTCCGCCGACCGGTTCCGCGTCGGGCACGGGCCCCGCGCTGGCGATGCTGCCGACGGACTGCATCAGAGGCTTGTGGCTCGCGAACATCCACGTGACGTCGGGTTGGGGCGATGCGTCGAACGCGGGCGCCGTACCCGGCGCGCCGCCGAACATCAAAGCGATCAACGCAACACGCATGCCTGAATAAGTCATGTCTTGTCCGCCTTCAAGTCAGATCCCCGTGAACGCCTCTCATCCGGCGATGGTGAATTCGATTTCGGACTGCGTGACGTTGTCCTTGCCGTTGGACTTGCAGTAATCGTTGATCTTGTTGAGCTCGATCTTCGTTCCCGACTTCACTTCCTGCTTGTTGATCGTGAGCGTGGAGAAAAGACCGTTCATCTTGCTGGCGAACTCTTCGCACTGCGCACTCGGGTAACCCACCGACGTGACGGAAACGCCGCTGGACGGATACCCCGTGCCGGGCACCGGCGTGATCGTGATCGCGCCGCCGAAACGATTCAGAATCTGCGTGCCGCCTTCCGGTCGGTTGAACGGCTCGGCGATCGCCATGTTGCGAATGACGTCGGGCGCTGTCGCCGGCGTCAGCGTGCCGGAAGCCACGGCGTTCTGCACGGCCAGCGCCGACATCTGCCAGTCCTTCATTTCCTGCGACAGCTTCACGCTGTTCATCAGGCGGGGTACCCCGACCATGGCCCCCGCCATGATCAACCCCATTACCGCGACGGCGACCGAGAGTTCGACCAGCGTCACCCCCCGCTGCCGACGCTTGTTCAGGGGTTGCGTCGATGGGGCTTTCAATTGCGCGATTGCGCTCGCGTCTGTGCGTACGTTCATCTTTGAGTCCAGTTTTTTTGAAGGAGTAGAAAGAAATGACGTCACGATCCGAGAGACGTATTCGTGACGACAGGGGCGATTTATGCCCGAATGTGCGTCGCCGCGTTGTCGCGGGCAGCACGCGTCTTTCGCAAATTGACATTTGGCGCAAGCAAGAAATCGCCCATTGGTGTGTCGTTTCCGATACCTCGGGACACGCGTCGACAATCGCGAAATCAATCGCGAAATGCGAGGAAAAACAAGACGGAGGCGGGAGACCGGCCGACAGGACGTCGGCCGTTACATCAATGTGAAAATAGGAATGCGACTAAACGCAAAACGAGGGCCTTCAACGGCGTGCGCGAAGCACAGGAATCAGCCAATTCACAAGCCATGTGGCGTGGGCTTTCGACGTTTTGCACGGCACGCGCGATGGCCTCAGGTCGTGCAGAGGCGATGCGAAGGCGCGCAGCATGCATGAACGCATGCCGCGCGCCGACGTGGATGGCGTCGCCGACGCCAGGTTCACCGACGCCGCCGATGCCCGTCCTGCTTAATGCGCGTGCCCGGCCGTGAAGCCGTCCACGGCGTTGGCGCGCTGTGTGCCTTGAGCATCGTGAGCGCTGTGAGCGTCATCGGCGCTGCGGCCGCCATCGTTCGCTGCCTTGTCGCCGGGCAACACCAGCGGGCCGTTACCGGCGAAGCGATCGAGATAGAGATAGATGACCGGCGTGATGTAGAGCGTAATCACCTGCGAGAACAGCAGACCGCCCACCACGGCCAGACCGAGCGGCTGGCGCAACTCCGCCCCGGCCCCGAGGCCGAGTGCGATCGGCAACGCCCCCATGAGCGCCGCGAGCGTGGTCATCATGATCGGCCGGAAGCGCAACGCACACGCCTGACGAATGGCCTGTGTCGGTGTCATGCCCCCGTTTCGCTGCGCGTCGAGTGCGAAGTCGATCATCATGATGGCGTTCTTCTTCACGATACCGATCAGCATCAGAATGCCGATCACCGCGATGAGCGACAGATCCATCCCGAACAGGCGCAACGTGATCAGCGCGCCAACGGCGGCCGACGGCAGTCCCGCCAGAATCGTGATCGGGTGAATGTAGCTCTCGTACAGCACGCCCAGCAGCACGTAGATCACCAGCAAGGCGCCCACGAGCAGCACGACCTGACTCGACTGCGACTTCTGGAACGCCGCGGCATCGCCGCCCCAACTCGTGATGATGCTAGGCGGGAAGCCGAGCTGTTGCTGGAAGCCGACGATCTTCTGCGAGGCGTCGCCCAGCGCCGCGCCCGGTGCGAGGTTGAACGACAGCGTCACGGCCTGCAACTGGCCCTGATGGTTCACCGACACCGGCCCCATCTTGCGCTCGACGGTCGCAACGGCCGAGAGCGGCACCAGCGCACCGCCCTTGCCCCGCACATAGATCTTGTCGAATGCGCCTTCGTCGCGACGGTCGTTGTCGTCCGCCTGCAGAATCACCTGATAGCTGTCGCTCGGCGTATAGATCGTGGAGACCTGACGCTCGCCGAACGCGCTGTACAGCGCACTACGAATATCGCCGATGGCCACACCCAGCGTGTTGGCCTTGTCCCGGTCGATGGTGAGCTGCGCTTGCAGGCCCTTCATCTGCGCGTCGGTCGTCACGTCGCGAAAGATCGGATCGGCGCGCATCAGGTTCATCAGCCGGTCTGACCACAACTGCATTTCCCCCGGCTTCACACTCTGCATCACGTACTGGTAGCGACTCTTGCTCTGCTTGCCGCCCAGTTGCAGGTTCTGCACCGGATTGAAGTAGACGTTCAGCCCGGGCACCTGTTTCACGTCGCGCCGCAGCGCTTCGAGCACCTCGCTCATGTGCGCACGTTCGCCATGAGGCTTGAGGTTGATGAACATGCGCCCCTGATTGCTGTCGTTGGCCGACACGATGACCGTCTCTACCGCAGGATTGGCGCGAATGATGTCGCCCGCCTGACGCAGCAGCGCCGACATGGCCGCGAACGAAATGTCCTGCGCGCCCTCGGCCGTCACCTGTACCTGGCCGATGTCTTCGCTGGGGAAAAAGCCCTTCGGAATGGTGGCGAAGAGCACTCCGGTCGCGATGAACGTGGCGCCCGCCGCGCCCATCACCCATTTTCGATGGGCGAGACACCAGTCGACGCTGCGCACATAGCCGTTCTGCACCCACACGAAGCCGTCCTCGAACCACTGCGTTGCCCGCAGCCCCAGTCCTTCGTCCTGCTCGTGCTTGAGATAGCGGCTGCACAGCATCGGAATGAGCGTGAGCGACACGGCCGCCGACACGAGAATCGCCAGCGACACCACCACGGCGAACTCGTGGAACATCAGCCCGATCACCCCCGGCATGAAGAAGATGGGGATGAACACCGCCACCAGCGAAATGGAAATCGAGAGAATCGTGAAGCCCATCTCGCGCGAGCCGACGAGGGCTGCACGCAGCGGGGGCACACCGTTTTCGATGTGGCGCACGATGTTTTCCAGCATCACGATGGCATCGTCCACGACCAGACCGACCGCGAGCGTAATGCCCAGCAGCGAAATGTTGTCGATGGAGTAGCCCATGCCCTTCATCAGTGCGACCGTGCCGATGAGCGACACCGGCAGCGACATCACGGGAATGAGCGTGGCGGCCAGCCGGCGCAGGAACAGGAAGATCACCAGTGTGACGAGAATCACCGTGAGCGCGAGCGTGAACTGCACGTCGTCGATCGATTCGCGGATCGAGACCGACCGGTCGTTGAGCAGCTTGACCTGAATCGACTGCGGCATTTGTTCGGCCAGACGCGGCAGCGCCGCCTTGACCTGATCGACCGTTGCCACCGTGTTGGCGTTGGGCTGGCGTAACACCGCGAGCACGATCGAGCGCTCGCCGTTGACCCAGCTCCCCGTCTTCACGGATTCCACGCTGTCCTGCACGTCGGCCACGTCGCGCAGATACACCGGGTTGCCGTTCACGCTGGCGATGATGAGATTCGCGAACTGTTCGGCCTTCGTCATCTGCCGGTTGGCTTCGATGGTCAGCGTCTGACGGCTGCCGTCGAGCGTACCCACGGGGCTGTTGGCGTTGGCCGAGGCCAGCGCGCGCGCCACATCGTCGAGCGTGAGCTTGCGCGCGGCCAGCGCGTCGGGGCGTGCCTTGACCCGCACCGCAAACCGCTTTTGTCCGAAGATGAGCACCTGCGCCACACCGGGCAGCGTGGAGAGCGTGGGAGAGACGAGGTTCTCCGCGTAGTCGTCGAGCTCGGCCAGCGACATCGACGGCGAGTTCATTGCGAGGAACAGAATCGGCGCGTCGGCCGGATTGACCTTGCGGTACGACGGCGGCGTCGTCATCTCCACCGGCAGCTTGCGCTGCGCTCGGAAAAGCGCCGCCTGCACGTCGACAGCCGCCGCGTCGATATCGCGGTCGCTGTCGAATTCGATGATGATCGAGGTGGTGCCCTGCGTGTTGGTCGAACTGATGACCGCGACGCCCGCAATCGTCGAGAACTGCTTTTCCATCGGCGCAGCCACCGACGCTGCCATCGTCTCTGGACTGGCGCCGGGCAGCGTGGCGGTGACCTGAATGACCGGCGAGTTGTAGCTGGGCAGCGCGGAAATCGGGATCTGGCCGTACGCGATCAGCCCGGCCACGACGGCCGCCACGCACAGCAGGATCGTCATGACCGGCCGGCGGATGCAGAGTTCCGAGAGGTTCATGGCGCTTTCCCTGCCCCTGTCGCGCCACCCTCACGCGACGCGACGACCGTCACCTTGTTGCCCGGGCGCAAGTTTTCCGCGCCCTCCTGCACGACCTTCGTGCCACCGGGCACGCCGTCGACCACCGCGAGCTTCGCTTCCACATAGCCGACCTTCACCGCTTTGGCGCTCACCTTGCCGTCCTCGCCGATCACATAGACGAACTTGCCATCCGGACCGGTTTGCACCGCCTGCGGCGGCACCACGCTCGCCTGCCTGAGCACGCGGCCAATCACGGCGACGTTCAGATACATGCCGGGCCACAGCTTCGCGTCGCGATTGTCGTAGGCGGCCTTCAGACGGATCGTGCCCGTTTGCGAATCCACGGCGTTATCGATGAAGCTGAGCTGACCGGTGGCCGTCACTCCCGTGGTGCCGAGCGTGGCCGTCACCGACACGGGACCGCCTGCGCGCGCGGCCTGAAGTTCGGCCAGCGCGCCTTCAGGCAGCGTGAAACTGATGTCGATCGGGTCGAGCTGGGTGATGCTCACGAGCGCCGCCCCGCCCGGCGTCACGAGACTGCCCGGGTGCACGTTGATCGCGCCGGTGCGTCCGTCGATACCCGCGCGGATCTGGTTGTAATCGACCGCCACCTGACTGGCGGCAATCGCGGCGCGGTCGGCCGCCACCTGCGCGGTGAGACTGTCCACGCTGCTTTGCGCCGTATCGAGCGCGCTTTGCGAGACGAAATGCTCCGCGATCAGTTGCCGCGTCCGGGCGAGCGAGCGACGCGCGTTGGCGAGATCGGCCTCGTCCTTGGCGAGTTGTGCCTGCACCTTCTTGAGGTTCGCCTCGTCCATGCGGGCATCGAGCGAGAACAGCAACTGTCCCGCTTTGACGAAGTCGCCTTCCTTGATGTGCACCTGGCGGATCGTGCTGGAGATTTGCGGACGAACGTCGATCGTCTGCCGCGCCGTGACCGTGCCGTTAGCGACGAGCCGCACCGGCACATCGCGCACCTCGACCGTCGCGACCGTCACCGAAGGCGCAACGGCCGCCTTGACCGGCTTCTCCGCGCCGCGCGAGCGCAGCCAGAGCGCCCCACCCGCCACCAGTACCACAGCGAGCAGGCCGACGCCCCAGCGGCGCGCCCCGCGCTTGCCTGGCTTATCCGGTTGACTCGGCTTACCCGTCCCCGCCTGCCCTCGGGCAGCCGCCTCCCCCGGCAACGGCCGGCGGGCGTTCTCGTCACTCATCTTCTTCCCCGTTTCCCCATGCGACGCCAATTTGCCGGTCAGGCCCCCGCCTGCCTCGGTTGCGTCTGTTTCTACTGACAAAACCATCGTGAACGCCTACCGCCATCCACGTCACTGCGCTGCTTTATTTTCTGTCTTGCGACAGCCTGTGCTGCGCTGCGTCATTCCACCTTCATGCCCGTCAGTTCGGGCCGGGCCGGCGGATAGGTCAACTTCAGCTCGCTCAATACGTGCACAAGCAACTCTGCCACCATCAGATTACGGTGACGTTTCGAGTCGGAAGGCACGATATACCACGGCGCATGTTCCGTCGACGTTGCCGACAACGCGGCTTCGTAGGCCTTTGTGTATTGCGGCCAGAAGCTGCGTTCCTTGAGGTCGCCCAGCTCGAATTTCCAATGCTTGTTCGGATCGTCGATGCGCTCCTGCAAGCGCTTGCGCTGCTCTTCGGACGAAATATGCAGGAAGCACTTGATGATGTGCGTGTTGTTGTCGATGAGCAGTTGTTCGAAGTTGTTGATGTGCGTGTAGCGACGCTTGCACTCGTCGGCATCGATCCAGTCGTGCACGCGCGTGATGAGCACGTCTTCGTAATGACTGCGATTGAAAATCGTCAGCTCGCCAGCGGCGGGGACCACGGCGTGAACGCGCCACAGAAAGTCACGCGCCAGTTCGATCGGCGTGGGCGACTTGAAGTTGGCGACGCGAATGCCCAGCGGATCGACGTTCTGGAATACCGCGCGAATGGTCCCGTCCTTACCGCTGGTGTCCATGCCCTGAAGGACGAGCAGGACCCGATGCCTGCTGTTGGCGTGCAGAATCGTCTGCAACTCGTCGAGCTTGAGCGCCAACTCGGCCATGCGCACCTTGTCGTCGTCCTTGTTCGCGCTGGAAAAGGGTTTGTCGGCCGGGTCGAAGGCGGACAGGTCCAGCTTCTTGCCGAGCGGTACGCGGTATTTCTCGAACATCGCCAACTCCTCCCGTTTCAGTTAGCTGGGAGTATGGCGCAATTTGCGGGGGGCCCAAAAAAGTCCCGGCATAAGGGAATTCAGGTGGACGATAAGTGGACGAGTGACGGGGGTGGCGCAGTGACGGGGCGCAGGGGTGAAAAGATGAGCAGGCGAATCGGGGCGTCGCCCGGCCCAAAAGGGCAAAACAAAAGGCGCGGTGCCGAATCCCGGCGACCGCGCCCTTCGTGCATCACGGCTTACCGGCGGCTGTTGCCGCCGTTATTGCCGTTATTGCCGCTACTGCCGTGAGCGCCATGAGCACGCCCCCGACGTTCGTCAGGCACCCAGCTTCTTCTTGAGCAGCTCGTTGACCTGTGCCGGATTGGCCTTGCCCTTCGTGGCCTTCATCGCCTGGCCGACCAACGCGTTGAACGCCTTTTCCTTGCCCGCGCGGAACTCTTCGACGGACTTGGCATTCGCAGCCAGCACTTCGTCGATGGTTTTCTCGATCGCGCCCGTGTCGGTAATCTGCTTCAGCCCCTTCGCCTCGATGATGCGATCGGCCGCGCCGTCATCGGTAGCGCGCTCCTCCCACATCAGCTGGAAGACCTCCTTGGCGATCTTGTTCGAGATCGTGTTGTCGGCGATACGGGCGAGCAGACCGGCAAGTTGCGCGCTCGACACCGGGCTCGCGTCGATGGTCAGGTCTTCGCGATTGAGCATCGACGACAGCTCGCCCATGATCCAGTTCGCAGCGGGCTTGGCGTTCGCCTTGCCGGCCTTCGCGACCACGGCTTCGAAGTATGCGGCTTGCGCCTTCGACTGCGTGAGCACGGCGGCGTCGTAATCGGACAAACCATACGACTCGACGAAGCGCGCCTGCATACCTGCGGGCAACTCCGGCAATGCGGCGCGCACGCGCTCGACCCATTCGCTGTCGATCACGAGCGGCATCAGGTCCGGATCCGGGAAGTAACGGTAGTCGTGCGCGTCTTCCTTGCTGCGCATCGAACGCGTTTCCTTCTTGTCCGGGTCGTAAAGACGCGTTTCCTGCACCACCGTGCCGCCATCCTCGATCAGTTCGATCTGACGGCGTACTTCGTACTGGATCGCCTCTTCAAGGAAGCGGAACGAGTTCAGGTTCTTGATTTCGGCGCGCGTGCCGAATTCCTTCTGGCCAAGCGGGCGCACGGACACGTTGGCGTCGCAACGGAACGAGCCTTCCTGCATATTGCCGTCGCAAATGCCGAGCCAGACCACCAGACCGTGAAGCGCCTTGGCGTACGCCACGGCTTCGGCCGCGCTGCGCATTTCCGGCTCCGTCACGATTTCCAGCAGCGGCGTGCCTGCACGGTTCAGGTCGATGCCCGTCATGCCGGCAAAGTCCTCATGAAGCGACTTGCCTGCGTCCTCTTCGAGGTGAGCCCGCGTGAGCGTGACCACCTTCTCGTAGGCTTCGCGGCCCGTGCGGGCATCGGCTTCGACCTGAATCTTCAGCGAGCCGCCCTGCACCACCGGGATTTCGTACTGGCTGATCTGATAGCCCTTGGGGAGATCCGGGTAGAAGTAGTTCTTGCGCGCGAAGATGCTGCGCGGCGCAATCGTCGCGCCGATGGCCAGACCGAATTCGATGGCACGCTCGACCGCGCCGCGATTGAGCACCGGCAGCACGCCCGGCAATGCCAGATCCACCGGACATGCCTGCGTGTTGGGGGCCGCGCCGAACTGCGTCGATGCGCCCGAGAAAATCTTGGAAGCGGTGGAGAGCTGTGCATGCGTCTCCAGACCAATAACGACTTCCCATTGCATAAGGTTCACCCTTGTCTCAACTTGTGGGCATGGCGCATGTCGCCCTGCCTTTGCTGCCGGTCATCGCCGGGTTCATCCCCGGCGGCGACCGGCCTGTTCCTGTTCGTCGCCGCTTGCCAGCGCTCACCAGCGCTCACCAGCGATTACCTGCGCGTGCCGCGTGCGCAAATGCCCGACTGCGGATCGAAACTCACCGGCCACGCCGTCTCGTAGACGCCCGGCGTGCAATACGCCTCGCAATTCGCGTGGCCGATGGTCACATTGCCCGGATCCTGCCAGATCAACAGCTTGCAGCTACCGCGGTTGGCGCGCAGCTCGATGCTCGGGCGCCACTGCGTCTGGTGAAAATCCGCCAGATTGAAGTGGCAACTGCCGCGATTGCCGACCCACAAACGCCAGTCGAGGGACTGCACCTGATTGCCCTGGACCTTGAGCGTCGCCTGTTCGCGAAAACCGTCTTCGTCGGTCTGCGAGCAGTAGCCCGACAGATTGATCTCGCGATAAGCGATCGGCGTCGGACGCGAGAACGGCAACGAGCACGACGCGAGCGTGAGCACCATGCCTGCAAGCATCAGGCCACGCGCGAGCAGACTGCGCGCGCCCGGCGCAACGATCGCCGCACGGGCGGCGGGAGATGTCGTGTCGTCGTGTTGCATACGCTGGCCGCCCATGATCAGACGCCTGCCGGCGCGCGTTTGTGCCAGTCGGTCGCACGCTGGAACGCGTCGGCCACTTGCAGCAGGCGGGCTTCGTCGAAGTAGTTGCCGATCATTTGCAGACCCACCGGGCGCGCGTCACGCCCCGGCCCGACCGGCAGGCTCATGCCCGGCAGACCCGCGAGGCTCACCGACAGCGTGTAGATGTCGGCCAGATACATCTGCACCGGATCGGCGCTCTTCTCGCCAAGGTTCCACGCCACCGACGGCGCGACCGGTCCCATGATGACGTCGCACTGCGCGAACGCGTTCTGGAAATCCTGCGCGATCAGGCGGCGAATCTTCTGCGCCTGGAGATAGTAAGCGTCGTAGTAACCGTGCGAGAGCACGTAGGTACCCACGAGAATGCGGCGCTTGACCTCCGTGCCAAAGCCTTCGGCACGCGACTTCTTGTACATGTCGAGCAGATCGCGGTACTCGGCGGCGCGATGGCCGAAGCGCACGCCATCGAAACGCGACAGGTTCGACGAGGCTTCCGCCGGGGCCAGCACGTAGTACACCGGGATCGAGAGTTCCGTCTTCGGCAGCGATACCGGCACGCGCACGGCGCCGAGCTTCTCGAATTCGGCAAGCGCGTTGTCGATGGAGGCGCGCACGTCGGCGTCGAGCCCTTCACCGAAGTATTCGGCCGGCAGACCGATGCGCAGACCGGCGAGCGGCTTGTCGGCCGTCGCGCCATCGAGCGGCTTGCCCAGACCGCGGGCGAAGTCTTCGTCCGCACGTTCCAGACTGGTCGAATCGCGGGCGTCGAAACCGGCCATGCCGTTGAGCAGCCACGCGCAGTCGGCGGCACTGTGCCCGAACGGGCCGCCCTGATCGAGCGACGAGGCGAAGGCGATCATGCCGTAGCGCGACACGCGGCCGTACGTCGGCTTGATACCGGTCACACCGCAGAACGCGGCCGGCTGGCGGATCGAACCGCCGGTGTCGGTGCCCGTGGCGACCGGCGCGAGACGTGCCGCCACCGCGGCGGCCGAGCCACCGGATGAGCCACCGGGCACGGCCAGCTTGTCCCACGGGTTCTTCACCGGGCCGTAGTAGGAGTTTTCGTTCGACGACCCCATGGCGAACTCATCCATGTTGGTCTTGCCCAGCGTGACCATGCCGGCGTCCGAGAGACGCTCCACGACAGCGGCGTCGAACGGGCTTTGGTAGCCCTTGAGCATGCGCGAGCCGGCAGTGCTGTGCCAGCCGCGCGTGACGAACACGTCCTTGTGCGCGACGGGAATGCCCAGCAGCGGCTGGTTCGCACCATCGCCTGCGGCGATGCGGGCGTCGGCCGCGCGTGCCTGCGTGAGGCTGGCTTCGGCGTCGACGTGAACGAAGGCGTTCAGATCGGCGGCAGCGTCGATGCGCGCCAGATAGTGCTGCGTGAGCTCGACGCTCGAGACGCGCTTAGCGTCGAGCGCGGCGCGCAAATCCTGCAAATGAATCAGATCTTGTTCCATGATGGCGGCTGTGCTGGGTAGCGCATGAAAGCTGCGTGAATATGCGTCAGTGGTATGCGTCAGTGGTATGCGTCGGTGGTGCGCGTCAGCGGTGTGCCGGCGACCGTGCGTCGATACTGAGCGGCAGTAACCGGCGGCGGACCTGAGCAGCGACGACGAAGCCCGCGCGCGGCGCTAGGCGCCTCGGCCGACGACCTCCGACCTCACTCGATGACCTTTGGTACCAGATAGAGGCCGTCCTGCACGGCAGGCGCCGGACGCTGATTCGCGTCGCGATCGACCAGCTCGGTCACGGCATCGGTACGCAAACGCTGAGCGACTTCCTGAATTTGTTCGATCGGATGCGCAAGCGGGGCGACGCCCGTCGTGTCGACCGACTGCATCTGCTCGACGAGCGCGAAGAAGCCGTTGAGCTCCTTTTCCATGTGTGCCGCCTCGTCATCGGCCAGCTCGAGACGCGCGAGATGGGCAATGCGTTTGACGTCTGAGAGATTCAAAGCCATGAAGAAATCCCGAAAAAATGCGCATTGGAGAGCAGCCCGATGCATGCCTGACGCCAAAATTAGGGACAGAATGCGGAGAATCTGCGACCGAGTCGGAACTCGACCTCTGTTTTACTCCATGCACCGCGCTGCGCAGGAGGGCTGACACGCCGTGCCGCAAGGCTCCCGGGCGAAACTGCCGCGGGGGTCGAATGTGGTGTCAACGTGCTCGTTTTTCCTGCAAAACCTGCGAAATTATAAGGTATCATTGCGCATTAAATTTGCGTCGGAGCGTGTTTTTGCACCCTCCGCCGCTGTCGCGCAGGTGGGCCACGGCCAGTCCGGGGGGCGCGACAGACGATCGCGCAGTCCATTGGAAGACCCTGACGCGACGGATTTTTTGACGGCAGCCCCGCCTCCTGCCCAGTACAGCATTCCTCGGTTTGTCCGCATGTTTCGCGAGCCGCCGCGTGGCGCCTGGCGATTTTTTTGCGAACAGGCCGGAACCCAGACGACAGGCAGCCGTCCCAGTCAAGTTCATTGGGCGGCCTCACGCAAACACAGGATTTTGCATGTTCGGTTTTCTTCGCAGCTATTTCTCCAACGACCTGGCCATCGACCTGGGCACGGCCAACACCCTGATCTACATGCGCGGCAAGGGCGTCGTTCTCGACGAACCCTCGGTTGTCGCCATTCGTCAGGAAGGCGGCCCGAGCGGCAAGAAGACGATTCAAGCCGTCGGTAAGGAAGCCAAGCAGATGCTCGGCAAGGTCCCGGGCAACATCGAAGCCATTCGTCCGATGAAGGACGGCGTGATCGCCGACTTCACCGTGACCGAACAGATGATCAAGCAGTTCATCAAGATGGCTCACGAGTCGCGCCTGTTCTCGCCCTCGCCGCGCATCATCATTTGCGTGCCGTGCGGTTCGACTCAGGTCGAGCGTCGCGCCATCAAGGAAGCTGCGCACGGCGCCGGCGCCTCGCAGGTGTACTTGATCGAAGAGCCGATGGCCGCTGCCATCGGCGCCGGCCTGCCGGTCTCGGAAGCCACGGGCTCGATGGTCGTCGACATCGGCGGCGGCACGACCGAAGTGGGCGTGATCTCGCTGGGCGGCATCGTCTACAAGGGTTCGGTGCGTGTGGGCGGCGACAAGTTCGACGAAGCCATCGTCAACTACATCCGCCGCAACTACGGCATGCTGATCGGCGAACAGACGGCTGAGGCGATCAAGAAGGAAATCGGCTCGGCCTTCCCGGGCTCGGAAGTCAAGGAAATGGAAGTCAAGGGCCGCAACCTCTCGGAAGGCATTCCGCGCGCCTTCACCATCTCCAGCAACGAAATCCTCGAAGCCCTGACCGATCCGCTCAACCAGATCGTTTCCTCGGTGAAGATCGCACTCGAACAAACGCCGCCGGAACTGGGCGCCGACATCGCCGAGCGCGGCATGATGCTCACGGGCGGTGGCGCGTTGCTGCGCGACCTGGACCGTCTGCTCGCCGAAGAAACCGGCCTGCCCGTGCTCGTCGCCGAAGACCCGCTCACCTGCGTGGTGCGTGGCTCGGGCATGGCGCTCGAGCGCATGGACAAGCTCGGCAGCATCTTCTCCTACGAGTAAGCCAACGTGCGTGGTTCGTCGTCCGGCGCGGTGGGGCAATCCCTTCCACACCTCGCCTGGCACGACCGGCCACGCAGCAAGACCTCGCGCGCGGAGTCAGGCGTCACGCCGCTGCGTCGCGCCCGACTGACACCACTCGCGCACCGCGGCGTCTCGCTGCGCGTGCTTCCCTGAAGGGCCCACCATGCAGTACAGTCCGCCGCCACTGTTCAAACAGGGACCGTCGGCGTTGGCCCGGCTGATCTGTTTCGTCGCGCTCGCCATCGGCCTGCTCGTGGTCGACTCGCACTACAACACACTGGAGCGGGTACGAACCGTCGTCGGCACCGCGCTCTACCCTGTGCAACGCATGATGCTGTTGCCGCGCGACGCGATTCTCGGCGTCGCGGGTTTCTTCTCGACCGAATCGCAACTCACTACCGAAAACGGCAAGCTCCGCGAACGCAATCTCGAACTGTCCGTGCAGGCCCAGCGCAACAACCAGCTGGTCGCCGAGAACGAACACCTGCGTCAGATGCTGGCCCTTCGCGAGCGCCTGCCTGTGCCGAGCATCCCCGCGGAGATCGAATACGACACGCGCGACCCGTTCACGCAGCGTGTCGTGATCGACCGCGGCACGAAACATGGCGTCAGGCTCGGCGCCCCCGTGGTGACCGAGCAAGGGTTGCTCGGTCAGGTCTCGCGCGTCTTCCTGATGCAAAGCGAGGTGACGCTGCTCACCGACAAGGAACAGGCCGTGCCGGTGCAGGTGACCCGCAGCGGTGTGCACAGCGTGATCTACGGCGGGCTGCGCGGCGACGTGCTCGACCTGCGCTTCATCCCGCTCTCGGCAGACGTGAAGGTCGGCGACGAGATCGCCACCAGCGGGCTCGACGGCGTGTACCCCGCCGGTCTGCCGGTTGCGCGCATTACCAAGGTCGACCGGGTGTCGGACACCGCGTTCGCGCGCATTCTGTGTCAGCCGGTCGCCAACCTGCGCAGTCAGCGTCAGGTACTGGTGTTGCAATACACCACGCCGCTGCCGCTGCATCCGGACGCCGCCGCCGATCTCGCACGCGCCTCGGATCCGGCCGCCAGCGGCGGCAAGCCCGCCCCGAAGGGCGGCACGCGCGCAGACCCGAAACTCGCGCCGGGCGCCCGCAAGGGTCATTAAGGAATTCACATGTCACGACCGCAATACATCCTGCTGCCGGTCAATCCGTACTTCATCACGCTCAGCCTCGTGGTGGCGTTTCTGGTGAACCTGATGCCGTGGGGTCACGCCCCCGCCATGCCCGACTTCGTCGCGCTGGTGCTCATGTTCTGGAACATCCACCAGCCGCGCAAGGTTGGCATGGGCGTGGCGTTTCTCGTCGGTTTGCTCATGGACGTGCACAACGCCGGGCTGCTGGGCGAGCATGCCCTTGCCTATACGCTGCTGTCGTACGGCGCGATCATGATTCACCGCCGCGTCCTGTTCTTCACGTTGCTGGGGCAGGCGCTCACGGTGTTGCCGCTGCTGTTGCTCGCGCACGTCGTGCCGTTCATCATCCGTCTGGCGACTGGCGCCGCGTTCCCCGGCTGGTGGCCGCTTGCTGCGAGCTTCGTGGAAGCGGTGCTCTGGCCGGTGATCAGCATTTTGCTGCTGGCGCCTCAGAAACGCGCCGTCGACCGCGACGATACGCGTCCGATCTGACGGGCGCCGCCCCTCAGATCGCACCCACGAGTCCCGCCACGCACCGCCGCGCATGACCGAGTTCAAGAACCCCCAGCAACAACTGCAGACGTTTCACGTGCGGGTGACGGCGGCCGCGCTGTTCGTGCTGATCTGCTTCAGCCTGCTCGCAGTCCGCTTCGTCTACCTCCAGGTCTTCCGTCATAACCAGTACGCGCTGCAAGCCGACGAAAACCGCGTTTCGCTCGCGCCCATCGTGCCCAACCGCGGCGTGATCATGGATCGCAACGGTGTGGTGCTGGCGCGCAACTATTCCGCTTACACGCTGGAAATCACGCCGTCGAAGATCGGCCGCCCGCTCGAAGACCTGGTGACGGATCTGTCCGATGTGATCGAAATCACCCCGCGCGACCGTGCCCGCTTCAAGAAGCTGATGGACGACAGCAAGAGCTTCGAGAGCTTGCCGATCCGCACGCGACTCACCGACGAGGAAGTGGCGCGCTTTACCGCACAGCGTTTCCGCTTCCCCGGCGTCGACGTGCACGCGCGCCTGTTCCGGCAATATCCGCTCGGCGAGACCGCCGCCCACGTGATCGGCTATATCGGCCGAATCTCGCAGCGTGACCGTCAGCGTATTGACGCGATGAGCGAAGAGAACGACAGCGACAGCGCGAAGTACGACATTCGCCGCGACGCGAACAACTACAAGGGCACCGACTACATCGGCAAGATCGGTGTCGAGCAAAGCTACGAGACGCAGTTGCACGGCATCACCGGCTTCGAGGAAATCGAAGTGACGGCGGGCGGGCGTCCGGTGCGCACGATCTCGCGCACGCCGGCCACCCCCGGCGACAACCTCGTGCTGTCCATCGACATCAAGCTCCAGCAGGTGGCCGAACAGGCCTTCGCAGGTCGCCGCGGGGCCGTCGTCGCCATCGAACCGAAGACGGGCGACGTGCTGGCCTTCGTCTCCGCGCCGAGCTTCGATCCGAACCTGTTCGTCGAAGGCATCGATCAGCAAAACTGGGACGCCCTGAACAACTCGCCCGACCGGCCGCTGCTCAATCGCCCGTTGCGCGGCACCTATCCGATCGGCTCGACGTACAAGCCGTTCATGGCGCTCGCCGCCCTCGAACTCGGCAAACGCACACCCAACTGGGGTTTTCAGGACACGGGCTCGTTCACGCTGGGCAACCACACGTTCCGTAACGACGTGCGCAACGGTCAGGGCTGGATCGACATGTATCGCTCGATCGTGGTCTCGAACGACACGTATTACTACATGCTCGCGCATGACCTCGGTGTGAACGCCATCCACGACTTCATGGCGCCGCTCGGCTTCGGCCAGTTGACGGGAATCGACATCGAAGGCGAGGCGCGCGGGATCCTGCCGTCCACCGAATGGAAACGCAAGGCGTACAAGAAGCCCGCGCAACAGAAGTGGTACGACGGCGAGACGATCAGTCTGGGCATCGGTCAGGGTTACAACTCCTTTACGATCCTGCAGCTCGCGCACGCCACGGCCACCCTCGCCAATAACGGCGTGGTGATGAAGCCTCACCTCGTAAAGGCGGTCGAAGATCCGGTCTCGCATTCGCGCCAGCTCACCGTGCCGCATGAAAGCGCGCGTCTGCCCTACAAACAGGCGGACGTCGACTTCGTCAAGCGTGCGATGGTCGGTGTCATCAAGGAAGGCACGGGACGCCAGGCCTTTGCCGGCGCCCCATACGACGCTGGCGGCAAGACCGGCACGGCACAGGTGTACTCGCTCGGCAAGAACGAGAAGTACAACCACAACGCGATTCCGGAGTTCAAACGCGACCACGCCCTGTTCATCGCCTTCGCACCGGCGGACGATCCGAAGATCGCCATCGCGCTGATCGTCGAAAACGCGGGTTGGGGGGGGGCACAGGCCGGTCCGGTGGCGCGCAGTCTGCTGGACTACTACCTCATCACCGAGCCGAAGGAGCGTGCCGCCGAGGCGGCTGCGCTGCAGGCAGCAGCGTCGGGCGCCGTTGCCTCGTCGGCTTCGTCGGTCTCCGCCGCGCCGGATGCGCCGCCTGCCAGCGCCGCCGAACTCGATCGCGCCGTCATGACGGGTTCGACGACGGTGCCGCGCGTGGCCCCCGGTGCCCCAGGTTCATCGGTACCGTCGGGAGCGGCGGGAGCGAGCGCGGTAGCACCCACTTCGCGCGCCCCGACCGCCAAGGCATCGGCCGCAACAGCCGCTGCGGCCGACACGCCGAAGCCCGCGCCGCAAACACCGTCCGACAAACCGGCCATCAGCCCGACCGTCGCCGACGAAGCGCGTCATCGCGCCGCCATCCGTGCTCAGGGGCAAGGCACGCGCAACGCCAAGGGCGCGCAAGGAGAAACGCCATGATGGCGCTCGACAAACGTACGTGGAAAGAACAGGTGAAGCGCCTGTTCGCCGCCTTCGACAAACCGCTCGCGCTGATCGTCTTCCTGCTGCTGTGCGTGGGGCTGGTAACGCTCTACAGCGCCAGCATCGACGTGCCGGGCCGCGTGGAAGACCAGATCCGCAACATCGTGCTCACGTTCATGCTGATGTGGGTGCTGGCGATGCTGCCGACGCAAACGCTGATGAAGTTCGCGGTACCGCTGTATACCGCGGGCGTGGCGTTGCTCATTGCGGTGGCGATGTTCGGTCTGACGAAGAAGGGTGCGAAGCGCTGGCTCAACGTCGGCATGGTGATCCAGCCGTCCGAAATCATGAAGATCGCCATGCCGCTAATGCTGGCCTGGTACTTCCAGAAGCGCGAAGGCAACATCCGCTGGTTCGACTATCTGGCCGCCCTCGCATTGCTCGGCGTGCCCGTCGGGCTGATCGCAAAGCAGCCCGACCTCGGCACCGGCCTGCTCGTGGCCGCCGCCGGCCTCTACGTGATCTATCTGGCCGGGTTGTCGTGGAAGCTGATTCTGCCCGTGCTGATTGCCGGCGTCGTCGGCATCGGGACCATTCTCGCGCTCGAAGACAAGATCTGTCAGCCGGACGTGGAATGGCACATTCTTCACGACTATCAAAAGCACCGTGTGTGCACGCTGCTCGACCCGACGTCCGACCCGCTCGGCAAAGGATTCCACACGATCCAGTCGGTGATCGCCATCGGCTCGGGGGGCACCACGGGCAAGGGCTGGCTCAAAGGCACGCAGGCGCACCTTGAATTCATTCCGGAAAAGCACACCGACTTCATCTTTGCGGTGTTCGCCGAGGAATTCGGTCTGATCGGCGAGGGTGTGCTGATTCTGCTGTATCTGCTGCTCGTCGCGCGCGGACTGATGATCGCCGCGAGCGGCGCCACCTTGTTCGGCCGCCTGCTCGCAGGTGCGGTCACCATGATCTTCTTCACCTACGCCTTCGTGAACATGGGCATGGTGAGCGGCATTCTGCCGGTCGTCGGCGTACCGCTGCCGTTCATGAGTTACGGGGGTACCGCACTCGTGACGCTCGGCCTCGGCGTCGGCATTCTCATGAGCGTGGCGCGTGAAAAACGCCTCATGCAGAGCTAGCGTAAGTTACCGCAGCACCGCAACGCCAACAGGACGGCAGGGCAATCGCCCTGCCGTTTTTGCATTCGGCCGAAGCTTTCGTCGATTCTGATGAGCGAAACTTGGGATTCAGCCTAGTCCCAATCCTATAAAAACGAGGCTCATATTCGACAACACACGTGCATTCGCCGCGTTTGCGGCTTGCCTCGACAGACGTAGTCCGGCAGGCGTCATGCACATAACCGAAGGAGAAGCTTCGCGATGAGCATGAGCACCTCGCTGCAATCCGTGGCCAATGTCTCGCGCGCCACACTCGAGCGTCTGAGCGCCCCGACCATCAACGCCTCGCTCAAGGGCGCGCGCATCGGCATCAACCGGCACGACGAACTCGTCGTCTTCAAGGGTGCGCGCTTTGTGCTGCATTTCCGGGAATGCCGTCGTGCGGCGCGGTTCGTGAAAACGCAGGACATTGCGCAGGACGTTACGGGCGAAACGAAAGCATCGCGCCTGTCGTCGCTCAAATTCAGCAATCTCAAGGTTGGCACGCCGTCCATGGTCGCGCTGGTGACGAAGATGAAAGCGGCCAATGCGGACCCGGACGCAGGCATCGGCGCGGCGACGCTCGCGCGGGAAACGCCCCCGCCCGGGCCCTGTGCGAAACGCGCCTCGTCACCGCGCGCATTCTCGCGGCTTGTCATGGCGGCCTCCATTTCGCAATCACGTGAGGACGCCAAAGGCTTCTCCAGCCCCACGTCCGCCATCGGTCATGGACGCATTCCGACCGACCCGCTCGAAGCCGCCGCCCTCCATCGCCGCCTTCAGGACGAGGCGGCGAGATTGTGGGACGAACGATTCGCGGACGCCCCGGGCACGACCCCCTACCGGTTCACGGCGGATGAAACGCGACCGCCCCCGCTGTCACCGAAACGCAATTCGGTCGAGTTGAAACGGAATGTCAGTCTCGAACGGCTTGCGCATGGCGATCCGACACCGGTCTACGTGTCGTGCGCATCGGAAGCCGGGTTCGCCGGGTGGTCCGGGCCGGATACGTCGATGCGCGCAAGGTTAATGAAAGTGACGAACCGGCCCGAGAATGCCGGACGAGCGCGCACGCTCGGGTTCACCCGCACCGAACTGCTCCAGCAGTTGGCTGCGACATCGGCGTCCGAAGTGCATCCGGTCTGATGCCGACAACCCAAGGAGGAGCTTTGCGATGAGCACCAGTATCTCGCTGCATTCGGTGGCGTTACATTCCCGCGCCACGCTCGACAGGCTGGATTCGCTTGCGCAGCCCAAAGGCGGCGCGGCCATCACCAACGGACGCATCGGCGTCAACAGCAAGGACCAGCTCGTCATCTTCAAGGGCAAGTCGTTTCTCTTGCATCTGCGCCAATGTCACCGTGCGGACAAGCTGATACGCGAGAGCAAGACGGCCACCCGGCCTGCGACGTCCCTTTTGTCGAAACTCAAGTTCAAGGATCTGAGGCTCGGCAAACCGTCGGTCATTGTGCTCGTGAAAAAGATGAAGGACGCCAACGCGCAGTCGGACATGACGGGCGCGCCTGCGGTATCGGTATCGGCGACGTCCCCCTTCAAGGGCATCCTCAGGGAGGCGCTGGCAAAGGTGAGGCTCAGGTCGGATCCGCCGACCGCGCGCGTGCGGATTACGACGCAGCCCCCCATGTCGCTCAGTGAGGTCCTCGTCGCGGCACCTGCGGCCAACGACGTGGACTCTGCCGCCGAGTCCAGGCCCCGGACTGCGCCGCCCAAGCCGCTACGCAGCTTCACGTCGCCGCTTTCACCGAAGCTTCCCGCGGGCAGTCAGTCACCTGCGGCGATATCGTCGCATTCGTTCGATTTCTTTCCGGGAACACCGCCACAAAGCCCAACGGACTCCGCGCCGTCGTCGGCCTCGGGCACACCGTCGGCGCCCCCCTCGCCAGCGTCGAACGAGCCCACTCGCCCTGCCTTTCTGGACGACCTGGAACGAAACGGTTTCGTGAACGCCGTCCTGCTGCAAAACGTGCTGAATAACCAGGAGCGATAGCCCCATCCTTCAGATGCCGTGCGCGTGTACCGCACGCGGTCTCGCGTCGCACGGTCTTCCCACGTCCGCCGGAGGTTGCCGCGCGCCCGCCGAATTCTCCGGGGGCGCCGGCCCGGAGAGCCAAACGTGGAAGCCCGCGCGCGCCGCGCGCACGACCATTCATGCCTACGAACGGTCTGCGATGATTCGCGTCATCTCACTCGCCAACCTGCCCGGCGCGGGCGAAATGCATTCGCGGCGTTCGTGGAATCCGTCGACAGACGCATTCCTGTACGCAGCAGGCATTCAGGCGAAGGAGAAACGTTGCGATGAGCACGAACATCACGCTGCAAGAGGTAGCGCTGGCATCCGCCCCAACGCTTTACACACTTTACGGCTGGAAGAGTCAGTACCCCACGCAAGACAAGCGCATTGGCATCAACGAGCGTGGTGCGATCGTCATCTTCAAAGGCAACCGCTATCGGCTTCATCCCGACCAATGTCGGCGCGCCTGGGATCTGATGGTCCGCGAAAATCTGAACGTCGAGCCGAAGGCAACTGTCCCGACCTTATCCAAAAGCAAAGGCCTGCGGATGGGGAGCGCCCCGGTCGTGCGGCTGCTCAATCTCCTGAAGCAGCACATGCCGACCGACGACGGCAAGGTGTCTTGCTTCACCAGCCTTCTCGACCCGGCCCCCGATCCGGCGCGGGCTCGGGCGCTGCAGAAGTGCAAGTCGCACAAGTCCGGGTTTCGGGCGGCCATGGCGAGCCTCACGCCGACACGACAGTGCGATGCCTACCAGCGACTGCGCTCGGCCGAAGACGACGACACCGAACCCGGCGCCGAGATCGAATCGCGAACGAAGACACTCCAGGCCCTGACCGATCAATTGCGACGTGAGTATGTCGCCTCCAGAAACGGCGACGACCAGGACCTTCCCGACACTCGCGAAGCCACATTGGACGCCCGTCCAAACCCATCGCTGTCGTCCAAGAAGGATCGGGACACACTCATCAGGAACGTCAGCAAGTTTCAATTTGCATGGCTCAATGACGTGAGGAAGAGTCTGACGCTCGGGCACGATGTCGTGCCGGACAAACGACCGCTCCCGCCCCCGCCGCCCAAGCCGCCCCGCAAATTCCTCTCTGCGCAGGCCCAACGCCCATCCGACACGTCGGCGCTCGTGCGCGGCAAATGAGCCCACTGGCGTGCGGCGCTGTCCCGGTCCCGCAATAGCCCACCGCATTCAAGGGCCTTCGGATATCGCCCAATCGCGATGCGCCCGATGAGCACGGCCTGCCGGGCGCCGTGGCGTATACGATGAGCCAAACCTGCAAGCGGCTTCCTGCGGTGGACCCGACCATTGCCTCTCGAACGTTCCGGAATCGGGAGGCATTTCCACGCATGGCATCGATCCACACCCAGATCAACGCCGCCACCATGACGAACCAGGAAGCCGAGCAGCTCCACCGTCTGATCTGCCGGCACGCGCTCGATCCTGCCCGCACGACAGTCGGTGTCACCCGCGACGGTTTTCTCGTTCTGCTTATCGGATGGAGCGCCTACCGGCACCCGCACCTGTGGCGTCGCGCACGCGACCTGGCGCTCGCCGCCCATCCGAATGCGCCGGCCAGTGGGCCGGAGTCGTCCCGCCCCGGTGTCCGGTCCATGCGACTCGATCAGCCCTTCGTCATTGTCTGGTTGTTGCGCAACGCCACCCCGGGCGTCAAGGACCGGGTGCTCCAGGGCATCAGGCGCCAACTCGATTGGCGCGGCAACCCCGAGGCCTGCACCATCGATGTCTTCGAGCGCAGCTGCCCGGAAGATGCGTTGCATGAGCTCAAACTTCGCATGGGCTCCGCGCAGAACGTGGTCGGGCACTACAAGCTGATCACGCAGCCCAATGCGTCCTATCGCGATCACTATCACCGCGACCTGGCGACGAGCCGGGAACGCAAGCTCTGGGTGGCGCGCCGCACGGCGTTACGCAGTCACGACGGCGCGTTGCTCCCCGCCAGTGTCGTTCACGTCGCCCGCCAACCGCTCGCAGTGGTTTGTCAGTCACCGCAACACGGCGCCATCGAAGCTTTCCTCACACTGCTCATGCGACTGCGGCCTTGCGTGGTCGTGCACGTCACGCCGCAGTGCGAGCCGCACGGTGCCGAGCGTCACGACGGCGCCATTCGCGTGAGCCGGCGTCACATCACCACCAGTACGGCAGCCACCTTCGTCACGGACTTCAGTGTGTACGAGACGACGCTGCGCTCTTCGGAGCGGGAAGTGACGTTTTCGGTATTGCACGCGCCCTATCGCCAGGCGCCCGACATTTCGTCCGACCGACTTTACGTCACGCAAACTCTGCAGTTCGTCGAGAACGCGTTGCGCCATATGTCACTGCCGCACGATGTCGGCGCGAAGCGCACCGCGAGCACGAGCAACGCTGCGGGGACGAACGGCACGTCGCCCATCGGCTGCCCGGTCATCGTCTTCGACGATCCCGAAGGCATCGCAGGCGTGCTCGTCGCCGCGCTCGCCATGTCGCGTGGCCATCACGAACATCTCAGCGTAGAGGAGATCGTGACGGACATCCGACTCACCAGCGCGCCGCAGCTTGTCGGCACCCATCATCAGCTCGACGTCATCGGTGCGTTCGCAGACGATCTGCGACGGCCCTTGTTGATGCATCGCTAGACGAGATGCGCAGTGCGTTTCATTTTCGCATCGCCCGTCCAACCGCTTCTCGCGCCAAGACGCTAACGCATACAGGAGATTTGCCATGTCGTCCCCGGTCAACGTGACTCCCGCATCTGCACGCGCTACGACGATGGCCGCCCGGCGCTGCGCCCGAGACGCCCGCGCAGCGGCGACACGCGACACCGAGACAGTCGCGGCATCGGGCGACAAGTCGCCCCGCGATTCGCAAATGCTCTCACACGCCAAACGCACGCTCGCCGTGCGACGCGAACCGCCGCGCGCCCCCGACATCGAGCGATATCTGAGACGCTGGCTGGTCGCCCCGCCATCGGTACTCATCACCCTGGCCTCGGACGACGAACTGCTCGCACGCAACGCGTCGTATCCGTTGCTATCGTCGAGAAGCCGACGCTTCGGCGACATCGGCTTCGCATCCTACCTGCTCACCCACAGCGAGTGCGGCTATCGCGGCACTCAACTGCGCACCTGCATCGTCTCGATGACGCACGGGGCCAACGTCGTGACCTTTCCGGCGCTTCAGGCATGGGCAGACGACGGCGAGACGATCGTCCGTGCCGACGCCCTCTCGCATCTTTATCAGGCCGCAGAGCGCCTGAAAGCGACCACGCCCGCGCAGCACATGCGCCGCCAGGATTTCTATCACACAGAAACGCTGTGCGCGACGCCGCACCCGGCCGTCGTGCAGTCGACACACCGCACGGCGCGTCTGGGCATGTGGCTGGCGGCAACCGCCTTGCTTGAGCGCGGCAGCGCGACGCTCGATAGCGTGCTGCGCGACATTCGTATCGGATCGACGAAATTCGACCCGACCTTTCGTCAACATCAGGAGCTCGCCCGCCTGGCGCGCGCGCGCAATCGCCGTAACAGCGCGCGACCGGCGGATGACACCACTCCCGCCGCTGCGGTTGCCGATGCTGCACCCACATCCGCCTGCGATCCGCTCGACGCCCACGACAACGGGATGGGTGCCTCTCCCTTATCAAGGACCTTCCACGATGCAAGACCTGCACACTTTTCACAACGTTGTCGGTGAGCTACTGCACCACATCGGATTTTTCGCCTTCGAACCGGCGCCGGATCAGGAAGTCGTGAGTCTGGATGTCGAGGACCGCATGTCCGTGCACTTCGGCGCCATCGATCACGCTTCGTGGTTCATGCTCGCCGAGTTCAACGAAACGCCCTCGACCGACTCGCTGATGGCCGCGCTCGCGGCGAACCATCTGCGCGCCGATTTTTGCCAGCCGGTGTTCTCGCTCAACGATAACGGAACGCTCAACTGCTGGATGAAGATGCCGCTCGCCGGGCAGGACCGGGCCACACTGGCCGACGCGTTCGGTGAATTGCTCGACGTTGCCCAGGCGTTGCCCTCGGCAAATTAGCACCGCGTTACCGGCTACGGGAGATTTCAATGTCCAAGATCGTTTTCGCGAGTACGGTGGTGGCCCCTTCCACCCTTTCCATGAACCCTCCAGAGCGCACTAACATCGCCCACGCCAAGCCCAACGAACACGTGTCGTATGGCGGTCAGAGCATCACGCTCGTGCCGGTCGACGGGCTGCGCACGCAACAGTTCGTTCGCACGAACGATAGTCGCGCGGCGCCGAAGCCCAAGCCCTGGGCCACCATCGTCACCCGCCTTCGGGCGACCTTCACCCGCGTGAAACTGTCGCGGCTGATCCGGAACCTGGGAACCTGTCCCGGCGCACCGATCGGACGCACCGCTTCGCTCGACTCGCTGCCGCGCTCGCCTCTGTCTGCGTCGCCTCTGTCTCCGTCTCCTTTGCAACCGTCGCACCACCGTCGTCTGTCGTTCTTCAACTTTCAGCCCCATGAGGTCGTCGACCGGAGGATCGATCAGGCGAAAGCACAGATCCTGGCCATCTACGCGAGAGATCCCGTCGGTCCGGCCGCGTCGCCAGCCCCGGCTGCCAGTGCGACACGTCGCGCGTCCATCCCCTGCCCGATATCGGCGCAGCGGGATCGTCCGTCTGCGCCGGCGGCATCGAACGCAGCACGTCCGGCGACGCCACATGAACCGCCAGCCCCGCCATTTCCGGCACGTCCGTCCCGGGTCGCGGCCAACACGCCCATTCTCGTCGATCGGCCTGCGCTTCTGAGCCCGCAAACGAACGCGCTGAAAGCGGCCATCGCGAGCGCTGACATCGGCATTCCTCCGATCCTGATTCCCCCCAAACCTCCGAAGCCGGAACCGGACGGCGGCACGGGAACCAAGTGATCCCCTCCTCGTGAAGACGGAAAAGGCGCGGTACGCCCGCGCCTTCCTTTTTTCCTCGAGACAATCGGATAAGGTGGATCAGGCGGCCATCGCCTCACGCGTCGTCTGGGGGGTGGAAGCCGGGGCCGCGGCCTGAGCCGGTAGTGCGATGCGTTTCCCGTTCACGGTCGGCTGCCACTTGGCGGACACCTTGTCCTTGTAGCCCCCTTTGACGTAAGCCATCAGAAACTCCGCCATCGCGTCGTTGGCGACCGCCCGGTTCTGCGGTGTGGTCTCGTCCGCGAATTGCGCGGCGGCGTCGCGCAGTGCGTTCAACAGCGGCCGGATGGCGGGCATCTCGCAGACCACGCGTTCGAGATCGGCTTCGAGCGTGGTATTCGGCACGGCGTCGGCGATCTTGAAGTACATCTCGTCGAGTTCCTCCTTGTGAAGCACCGTGAAGTCGTTCCACCACGCTTCGCCGCCGAATCTCGGATTGGCATAGCGCATGCGCATCATCGGCAGCAGCAGATCGAGGCAATCGCTGCCGATCGTCAGCTTGTCCGCCGTATTGCTGTTCCACATCAATCCCGCAAGCACGGCGACCGGCGTGGGAAGCTTCCGGTCGAATCCGAGCGTGCTGGTAATGCCACGGACCGAGTGCATCAGCGCCACGCCGTCTTTTTTCAGCTTGAAGCGCATCGAGGTCATGATTCCGGCGCTGTAGTCGAAATCGATCTTCCTGAGCGCCGTCTGTATCTCTGCCACGCCCCAACCACCGCCGGCGGACACCCCCACAGCTTCGAGCGCACCGGTCACGGCACCCGCCACCGCAACGATGCCGGCCACGTTCACGTTCACGAAATGGCCGCAGTAGTGCGGATCTTCATCTTCGGTGACGTGCTCATAAGTCACGCTGGCGTTGACCCCGTTGGGAAACACCAGCGGCACGCCGGCCACCGTGGCCAGCTCGGCCTGCCATTTGGTCTGGCGACAGCTCAGTTCATGGGTCGCCAGCGCTGCCGGGCGCAAGATGCGCTCGCGCTCCTTGAACAGGTCCATCAGAATCGCTTCGACTTCCGGGGTCAGCCCGCCTTCGAGCTTGAGCAGCGCAAACTGCTCCAGCAGAAACTGCGCCCGCTCCTCCATGTCCTGCACGGCAGTCCCGGACCTTTTCGCCATGATCTCGGCCGTAATCTCGGTGCTGGACGTCTTGAGATGCGAACGCACGGCTTCCAGAAGCGTCAGCGGACTGCACACGAGTTGCTTTTTGGCGAGTAATTGCCGCGCCCATTCAGGGCGTATGTCGGCAATTGCCAGAATGTCGTGATGCGCGCGTTTGGCCGTGACCGACCGGCGGCCCGCCGCATTGACGCTCGCGGTGATGCCGACATCGACCGCCGCCGTGCCCTTCACTTCGCCGGCCAGCGTGTCGTGCCGCTCGATCGGCAGCGCTCCCGGTCCGCGCTGCCGAATGTCGATGCTCCTGCCGCAAAGCTCGATCAGGTTCGCTTCGAGACAGTCGCGACTGAAGTCGGCACGCGCCCGACCGGCCTCGTAAGACGACGAGATCATGAACAGATGCCGGATCTTGGCAATCAGCGCGATCGGGCCCTGCTTGACCCATGTGGTGAACTTGTGGCTCTCGCTGGTCACATAGTCCGATAAGGAACCGTAAATGTCGGCGCGCGAAGACGACGCCGACAGCGACAACTCCGTCTTGATGAAATCGAGCACGTCTGCGCCGGCCGACAGCGTGACCTTTTTGCCCGTCGCATCCACCAGCCATTCGGTAGGCGTGATCGACAGGCTCGAATCGCGCGTCACGCTGGCATTGATCCCCACGCCCGGCACCACGTCGATACCCACGCCGCCTTTCGCGCTGAAAGATGTCGCCGAGCCCGGCTTCATGTCAGCCAGACGTTTCGTCAACGCACGGTCGAGCTTCTGCTTGACGCACTCGTCGGCACTGGCCTTGAACTGCCACTCCAGAAACAGCCCCGTATCCACGGCGAGCTGGAAATGCGTGACGTTCTTGCCCTTGGGATGCTCGTGATGCTTCAGGCCGCGCACCAACTTACCGAACAGTTGCTTCGCCTGCATCATGTCGCTGCGCTTGACGCCCGCACTGGCGGGCCGTGCGAGGAAGCGCTCGACGTCCTTCTTGAGATCGTCGTACTGCCGGCCTTTATCCGGCAACCCCAATGCGCTGCGGCTTTGCTGAAAGACACTCCACAGCGCGGCAACCGCCGTGCGGGCGTCTTGTTGCGTGAGCGGTGGAGGAATGGCGTCACGCTTCGTTCTCGTGACGCTCAGCTCGTCGTTATCGTTACTGGCCTGGAACAGGCTATCGTCGTTTGCAATTCGAGAGTCGAATTCGTTTTGCGAAATATCGACTGGCATCGAGGCCGCCATCGCGGGCGCATTCTGTACGCCCGGACTCGACTGAATCATTGCTGCCATAGGATTTTGTCCCCTTCAATTTTCGACACTGCGCCACTCCCCGGGAAAGAGAGCCGGTCTCCGGCCGGCTTCCATTTGCTTTCTTGCGCTTCAATGCGCGTCAATGCAATTCAATGCGCCAATACGCGATGCAGGAACAGCTCCACGCAGGCGACGATGTCCGCGCGGGTGCCGCGAACGGCGCTGCCGTACATCAACAACACCCGACGCGATTCGAACAGCGCGGGACTGCACATCCAGAATTCGCAGACCGGTGTGCGTTCGCCGAAGTGCACTTCGGGCAGCGTTGCCCCGGCGATCGCGATCATGAACGTCAGATGGCCGTGCGAGTATTCGAGCAGCCAGAACGGCTCGAATCCCGCCGACGAACGCGCCTGCACGAACGTGCTCACCGTCTCGGGAAGCGAAGCGCGAAGCATCACCACGATGGCGTGACTCATATCGCCATCACCGCACGCTTGATGCGTTCCGAGACCACGAAGAACTCGCGTACTGCCGTCATGCACGTCTCAAAGCTCTCCCACGGCGCAACGTACCGGTGCAGCACCAGCACGCCGCGCCTCACCCCGAAGGCAAAGCCCTGACGGCACAGCGTGAGGTTCATCGCCAGTGCGCGGGCAGCCGCCGCATCGTCTGCCCCCGTCATACGCCGCTCGATGTGTGTGCCTGCCGTCTGACGGATCAGACACGTGTCGAGGTCGCGCGCCTCGAAGAAGATCGTTTCGCGCCGCAGCGTCACGTCGATTTCCCAGCGCTCGCGCATCTCGGTGCAAATTCGTGCTAGCGACGGGGCATCCGCGAGCGCCGTCACCACGGTGTCGTGTCGGCGCGACGCTGCGTGTCTCCGAAGCTCTGCTGACGAAATCGAACTGCCAAATACGAGGGCTCCGTCCATGATTTCTTATAGGTTGGGGACTTTCAGGAACATGTCTTGCTTGCGGCCATCATCCCGGTCTTATCCTGCGAGTGCATTTCATCTTTCGCCCAAGCGCGGGAGATCCGTATGGGCCACTGACGCAAACTGACAGGGAATCGGCCCAATTATTTATGTTCATCCCCCCAGAAACGTTAGTTCCTCGCATAGTCTCCTCGCTTTGAGGAACATGATTTCGCCGGAGCCCCCCGCGGCGATGATTCAGCGCACGTATGTCTCACACGTCTTCGGTTTGCGACGGGGCAAACCGGCAGTCGTCGTCGCTCGCGTCGAGCAGGGCTTGCTGGCAGGAGACTCGGCACGTGAATCAAATCAGCTCGACGCAGACCGGAAAGATCTATCTGTTCGACGATTTTTCGTTGGACGCGAACGGCATACTCAAGCAGGGAGACCGGCAGATCAGCCTGCCGCCCAAGGAAGTCGCGGTACTGCGCACGCTGCTCGAAGCGGCCGGCGAGAACGTCAGCAAGGACAAGTTGCTCTCGCTGGTATGGCCACATCAGGACGTCAGCGAAGAATCGCTGACACGGTGCATTTACGCGATCCGGCGCGTGCTCAGGGAGAAGAAGTCCGACCGCATCGTGGAGACGGTATATGGCACCGGTTACCGGATTCGACGCTCGGTCGCCATCGTGTCGGGCGCCACGCGCGCAGCCGCGTTATGCACGCTCGCCATCATGCCGTTCCGGCTGCCGAATTCAGCGCAAACGCTCATGCTGCACGACCGGCTGGTGACACGCTTTTTCGAGTACACCGCTTACGGGCTGCGTGTCCTGCCGGCGTCGATCACCCGCACGGTGCTCGAATGTCACGACATCGCCACGTTCGTCGAGCGCTTCGCGCCGGACTTCTACGTCACCGGCCATGCGATCGAACGCGACCGGCTGCGCATCGAGCTGGTCAGCTCGGATGGCCATCAGTTGCTGTTCAGCGAAGACTTCGTGCTGAGCGACGCCAACAACACGCTTCCCATCGAAATCCGCATCACGGACATCGTCACGAAGCACGTGCCGGGCCTCAAGGCGTCGGTGCACCTCTCGCATTCCTTCGACTCGTTCGACTCCGCCACGACGTTCCTGCACGCCAGATTCAAGCTCCAGCAACACACGCCGTCGAGCCTGCGGCAGTCGCTGCAGTTGTTTCATCAATGCGTGGGGGAAGGGGCGTCGCGTACTGCGCCGTATTGCGGACAGGCCGAATGCTATCTGGCACTGGCGCATCTCGGCCTGTTCGACCAGAAAGCGGCGTTGCACGGCGCGCGCGCGGCCGTCGAGGCCGCTCTTGCGCTGGCGCCGCGAGATCCGCATGCCGTGAGTCTGCTGGCGATCCTGCACAGTATGAAATTCGAGTCCAGCGTGGCGAACATTCTTTTCGACCGTGCGTTGTGGTCGGCCCCGTCGAATCCGTACGTGCGATATCACCACGCCTGGCACTGCATTCTCAAGGGAGAATCGAAGGCGGCGGAGATGGCGCTCGATATCGCGCTGGAACACGATCCGAGTTTCATCGCGGCGGCCATCCTCAAGACATGGGCGATGTTCTTCGACCGACGCACGGACGAAGCCATTGCCGTGGCGCGAGAAAATCTGCAACGGTTCGGCCAGCATCATCCGGTGCTCACCAGCGCGTTGGCGATCATGTTGTCGCACCAATGCCGTCATGCGGAAGCGGAGGCGCTCGTGCGCGCGGTGCGCGAAACCGGTGACGATGCCGGTCTGTTGCGCGTCAACCGGCATTACGTCGAACTGGCGCGCGGGGGAATGCCGGCCAAGCGCGCAGCCGAGCAACTGCTTGCCGAGATCGACTCGCGCCAGGTGCGCGCGGGCCTGCTGCCGCTGATCCTGCACACCCACGGTATCTGGGCGGCGCGAGACGCCTGGCGTCGCATGCGCACCGACTGGTATCCGTGGCAGCGGCTATACCGTCACGATCCGCGGCTCGAAACGCTGTTCTCCATCTGAGCGCACAACGAAAAAACCCCGCCGGCGCCGGCGGGGCTGAACGTGTGAAGTTTCGCGTTATTGCAGTACGGCAGAGGCCGACGGCGACGAGCGAGAGAACAACCCGAGCCCGGCAAGCATCGCCGCGACGAGCGGATTGCGCCGTATTTCGTGTGCCGGCGCGAAGTCGCGCAAACAGAGTTGTGCGGCAAAGTCGCGCAAGGCGTCACGCTGCGGGTGGTCGGCCAGTAGCGTAATCAGCAACCCCAGCGTGTCGCCGAGCGGCTTGGCTTCACCGCTGGCGAAGCGCTCCAGAATGGCGCGCTGACGCATGGCGTCACGCGGCAAGATTGCGTCACGCATCGCATTGCATTGGCGCCGCAACGAAATGTCCGGCAATGCGGACGGATCGAAGGCGTCGCGCACCACCATCAGCAACGCGACACCGAGCGCCCGCGCGTCGCCCGTGCAGAGCAGCGCCGACAGGTAGGCCTGCGACGGCAGATTGCGCAACGGGCCGGGGCGAAAGCGGGCACAGGGCAGCATTTCCCGTGTGAGGCTCGGCACCCGGCGTGAACGGGCTGCGTGATGAAGAATGCCTTCAGCGCCCATTACCGGAAGAACCCCTTGTTGGATTCGCTCATCGCGAGAATCGCACCGCTGAGCAACTTCACCAGATTCTCGTTCGTGGCGTTGGCGGTGGCGAAACGCTGCGACAACCCCTGCACCTGCGTCTTGACGACACTTTCCTGCCCCATGAACCCGGTGCGCCAGATTTCGAGCTGCTGGGTCGTCATCCGGGCTATACCGTTATCACCTTTGGGCAGCGAATCAATCATCGATTGGATGGTGCCGGTATCGACCACGACAACGTAGTTATCACTGCCTTTGGGTTGCTCCACCACACTGCCTTCCGGCAGGCCCAGGTCTTTCGCCCACTTCTCGGCGTCCGCCTTGCTTCCGCCCTCAGCCTCACCGTCGCCCTCCTTTTGCTTGGGCCAGAGAACGCCATTCTTGCTCGGCAGCGAGTACTTATCCATGAGGGCCTGGAGCGCCTCATTCAACTTGCCGACATCCAGATCGACCTCTTTGCCGTCCTTCTTGTTCTCGATCCATCCCGACAATTTCGAGATGATGTCGGCAAGCTCCTTGCTGAAGTTCAGATACTTCTGGGCCGCATCGCCGAAGATCTTGAGGAACTCCTCCTTCATGTGGCCGATCACCTCGACGAGCTTGTCCCATATCTGCCCGTCGGTCGGGGGCACATAGTCGTCGTCGCCCTTGTCTTTGCCGTCGTCTGCGTCGTCCTCTTTGTTTTCGGGCGCGTCATTGTTATTGACATCCGTCTTCGGAGCATCGTCCGCCGACTTTGTGCCCAACCCATCCGGATCGTTGCCTTTGCCGGCGCCGGGTCGCTCGGTGAAGCGATCGACCAACTGCTCCTTCAGCGCGTCCGGCACGGGAATATCGCTGCCTGCCAACCCTTTCAGCCGCGATCCCAGGTCGAGCGCGGCGATGCGCGCATCGTCGAGCGTCTCGTCGAGCGCAGCGGCAAGCACCCGGCCCTGCTTCAGATCGCTCATCGAATCGTCGACGCTTCGCAGCGCCGCACCCAATCGGTCCGCGCTCTTGACGACCCCGGCGAGCAGGGACGCCATCGGCGACAGGTCGTCGCTGGATTGCTGGCCGGGCGCATTGTTCTCCTTGCGGCCCTCGACACCCGGGTCTATGACGCTCGCCTCCTGGAACATGAGCCAGGGAACGAAGCGGTCGCTAACACTTTCCGTCATTCATCTGTCCTTTGAGAATCGCGGCACATCAGGCACGCAAGTTACCTGCAATGGCGGAACCCGCCCCAGCCTTCGCCTGAGCAATGGCATCGCTCGCCTTGAGCATTTCCCGCACGAGCGAGAGATCGATGTTCGCCTGCTCCTGCGAATTGGTCGTGCCGTCACGGCTAAGCTGTGCGCCGCTGTCGGCCAGCTTCTGATTCTGCTGCTCCAGCGCTGCGGCGTATTGCGCGGTCCCGTTCATCATGTTGGCCAACGGCCCCGCCACCATCGAGAATATTCCGCCGACGGCCGCATCGTTCTTCGCATTCAGATTCAACGCATCGGGACCGGGCCCGTCCGGCACCGGCGGAGGTGTCGAATCACCGGACGTCGCCGGGGCAGGGACATCGGGCACGTCGTCGGGTACGTTCACGCGCGGCGGCGCCGCGTCGAGCACGTCGTCGGCGCCAACGCCGGGGGGGCGCGTGCCCGGCAGTTGACCGTCCGGGGTATTGGATGTCGACAGCGCATCGGGCGAACTGTTGGCCGGCGGCGCCGTGGGCGGCGCATCCGGCTTCGGTGGCTGCATTTTCAACGCGCTTCGCTCCTTGGACACTGCCGAGAGGTTTTTGAAAGCACCGAAGCCGCCGAGGAGGCCCTGCGTGAGACCCGCGGAAATTCCCCCCCACATCTGCGCCTTGCCGGCCTCTTTCACCGCGTCACTGCCGGCGATCACCGACTGCAGGTTCACGTCCGCCATCTTGTTGCGCAACTCAATGCCGTTCTGGAACGACTTCTGGAAGAACTCGAAGAACTTGCCGAGCAGCACCACGTCTGCGGAAATCAGGCTGCCGTACTGCGATCCCCCGTCCTTATTGCCGGGCTTGTCCTTGGCATCGAGGTCCTTGAGCCAATCGAGTGCACCGTCGCGGTCGGCGTCGAGGGGCGGACTCAGCAGCGACGGACGGTATCCATCGCCGTCGTCCTCCTCGTCGTCGAGAGGGGGGGTGAAAACGTTGTACAGCAACGCGGGCGGTGGCGCGTCTTTCGGGGTAAGCGAGTCCAGCGTCGGTACGACGGGCTTGTGACTGACTTCAAGAATGTTCATGAGAGGCTCCTTAAACGACAGCGCGCACGTTGTTCATCACGAAGCGCTGCGATTCCTGTGCGACCCGGCCCGCATCGGACATCTGGGTCACGAGGTTCGTGACAACGTCTTGCGTCGCCGCGAACTTGTCCGACGACTGCTTCACCGAATCCGTGATTTTTTCCAGCGTGTCCTGCGACACCATCATGTCGGCGGCCGCGTCCGAAGCGTTCTTGGCGTAGATGCCGGTGACCGTGCTGCCGGTGGCCTGCACCGTCGCGTTCGTCAGCTCGCCGGCGGTCACGATCTGACGAAGGATGTTCGCGAGCATCTGAGCGTTTCCTTCTTTCACACCGAGCTTGGCGGCCGCCGCCGTCAGGTTCTGTGTCAGATACTTGCTGCCCGCCTTGCCGGCTTCGCGCAGCAGATCGGGCACGAGTTTCTTGACGACATCGCCCACCATCTGCCCGAGCATCTTGCCCATATTGGTGGCGGCCGCCGCACCGCCCACGGCCACCGTGACGGCAACGGCGGCGACCACGACGACCGCGGCCGCCACGACACCCACGATGTTGCCGATCAGCTCCGCGGTGTCCTTGGCGACGCCGAGCTCTTCGAGCATCGAACCGACGAAACTGCCGATTTTTTCCGCCAGCGGCTGAACGACGTGCGTCATCACCGGTTTGATAGCCTCGCCGACCAATGAGAAGCCGGTCGCCGCGCCCATGATCGAGTCCGCCATCAATCCCACGCCGATCACGGTCAGCGTGGTGCTCATGCCACCGGTGAACACCGCGCCGAGCACGCCAACGACGGCCAGCACGGCGCCGAGAATCTTGCCGAAGATGCCGAAGATCTTGTTCATCTTCTCGGCCTTCTTCACTTGCTCCTCGTACTCCTCGTTCTTCTTGATCATGTCGGCTTCACGCGCCTTGCGAATCTTCTCGAAGAACTTCATGTCCTCCTGAATGGCGTCGTTCGCGGAGTCGCCAAGCAACTTCGCCAGTTGGGCCATCAGGTAGATGAGCGTGGTCGTATTGTCGAGATGGTCTTTGCCGGAATTCTGGTTGAGTTGTCCGAACGGATGCTCGCTCAGAAACTTGTCGAGCAAGTCGTCGGCTTTTTTCATCGCATCCTTCGCCGCGTCGTGGGCCTTGAGGGCGTCCTGCTTTGCAGCGTCGTACTTGCCCTTCGCCGCGTCGTATTCGGACTGCGCCTTGTCGTACGCCTGCTTCGCCGCGTCGTGCTCCGGGGTTCCCGGCGTCGTGGCGTCGAGGGCGGCTTTCGCGGCAGCGAGCTTGTCCCTGGCGTTATCGAGCGCCTTTTGTGCCTTGTCCAGGTTGTCGGCTGCGGCCTCGTAGGCGGCGAGCGCGTCGTTCGCCTCGGCAACGGCATCGTCGAACGCCTTCTGGCTTTCCTGCGCCAGCGCCTGCTGCGCGGCGGCCCTCGCCTCCAGTTCCTTGAGACGGCCCTGCAAATCGGCCAACGATGACTCACCGAACAGTGCGGTGATCTGGCTGAGCAGATAGGTCAGCGTGACACGCGTGTCCGTCGCCGGTGGCTTCAGGTCCGGAGGATCCGACAGCTTGTCGGACGTACCGTCTCCCTTCCATGCCATGTTTTCAACGATCTTCTTCATCACCGAACCGAAATCGAACTTCTCGACGACGGGGGGCTTGTCGGTCCCTTGCGTGCCGTTCGTTCCCGCGTCTTCTTCGGGTCCGGGAGCGGGCGGTGTGACGCCGTACTGCGAAACCGTCGACGTATTCATGCTGCCTCCTTGTCGTCAGGTGTTCCCCCCGTGGCAGGGGCTTCGGGCGAATCGCCGGAACCCGACGCCTTCCGGTCGTCGTCGCCGGGACCGGTGGCGTCGAGGTAGGCACGCGCTTTGGTGCGCAGATCCGCGTCGCAACTGCTCTCGCACACGAGCGAGAAGCATTCGCGCGCCAACGGCAGATTGCGCATCATCAGTTGGCACTGCCCCGCGTAGAAGACAGGTCGGTAATCATTCTTGCCCACAGCGAACGCCATCGCGTAGAGATCGACCGCTTTTTGATACTCCTCCTTGAGCTGACACACCGCCGCGAGTCCCACGATGTACTCGGGGTTATAGAAGTCATAGATGCACAGGAAGCGGAAGAACGCTTCGGCCTGTGCCAACTGACCGTTGGTGTAGAAGTCGTAGGCGTGCGCGTAAAGGCCGTCCATGGTTTCGCTCGGAATGCCATGAATGTCCTTGAGACTCGCGCCGGCGATTACGGCATTCCAGATTGCGTTGGTGACGCGACCTTCGTCCGTGTCTGATTGTGTTGCCGCTTGTGTCATCGAATTACCTCCTTCCGATACCCGAAAACGGGTCAATCTTCTGTTGGCCAGCCGGGTGACTGGAATGAATGCGAGCCGGGACACCGCCGCGCGACGGCATCCGTTCGCCGGACGTCCCCAGAAGGCCCGATGCTCGCCCCGGCTGTGATTGCCGGAACGGCTACCCCTGGACGAGGCCGCGCGCGTCTGCGGAAAATCGGGCAGTCGCGCCAGATGCCGGATCCACGACTCCACGGCACTCTCGCGAAGGCGCCGATATCCCTGGTCGGCCTGCGTCGCCGCGTCTCGCGCCTCGGCTAGCGCCGCGTGGCGCTTGCGGCTCGCCCGCGCGTACTGCGGGTCGTTCGGAGAGAGGATCTCGAGCACCAGCTGAACCTCGGCGACCACGGCGTCGGCCTGCATCGCCCGTGCCTGACTGCGTTCGAACGCCACCCGCGCGCGGTCGTGGGATGCGAGCGCCAGGCGAGCTGCGTCGCTCAGGCGCACCCGAGCAATGCGACGACCGACACCGCACGACATGCCCGCCGACAAGCGTTGCAACAAGCGCGGCGCCGACGGATCGGGAAACAGCTCGTGCGCGGCGGGCAGCACGAGCCCGTCGATCGACACGCGCCTCGTGAGCCCCGCATACGCCTGTTGCGCCATGGCACGCAGACATGCCCCGGTCTGCGCAGCGTCATCGTTATCGATCTCGTTCGCAGGCACGCCGGCATCGTTGCCGACGGTATGCCACCGCCAGAGGTGGCGCATGTCCTCACGTTCCATCGTTCCTCCCGGGGGCTCATCAAAGTGGGGATTGCGCCGTGTTGCTCGTCGTCATTGCCGGCATCCCGATAACTAGCATTTAAGCAACGCGTCCTTTGGGAGACTTCCAAAAAGCGTTCTATCGAATGTGGTCACCAATGTCGGGTTTCGTCGGTTCGACACCCTGTGATTCCTGACGGGGGGTGACACCGCGCGAAGCCCCGTACGGCGGGGATTGCGCGTGCTCTTCGGTACCGAGCCGAATCTCGCGCGCGAATTGAGCCGTTTCCTTTTCCAATCCCATGACGCCGCCGCTGTCATTGTTCTCGCCTTCATCTGTGCTAGTCGAACGCTCGGCTTGCGGCGCGCCGATGATCTCACCCGGCGCCCCCGGCTCAGGCGGCGCGTCCGACCCACCCGAAGCCTCGCCGTCGCTGGAGTCGCTGGAGTCGCTGGAGTCGGTGGAGTCGGTGGTATCGGTGGTATCGGTGACATCGACAGCGTCGTGCATTCCCGCCCTTTCCACGTCTTCGAGCCAGACGAGCAGCCGCATGATGGCGTCGATCTCATCGATGGACACGAAGGTGTACCGGCGGTGCGTGGCATACAGACGGCGCGCGAGCGCCACGTCGCCGATCACCGGCACACCTTGCGACTCGGCATAGCGGCGCACGGCAAGCGCCCGGGCGTTGGTCTCCATCACGGAGATGAACGGCATCACGACAAGGTCGGGCCGGAAGTAGATGCCCACGGCAATGTGTGTGGGATTGGCAATGATCAGTCGCGAATCGCGAATGTCGGATTTCACGCCTTCGGAGAGCAGTTCCGTGTGCATGGCGCGCCGTCGTTGCTTGATCTCGGGGTTGCCGTCGGAGTCCTTGTGCTCGCGTTTGACCTCGTGCCGTTCCATGCGCTGCTCTCGTATGAACAGCCAGAACTCGACCATGGCGTCGAGAATCGCAATGGGAACCACGCAGACCAGTGCGATCCAGACCAGCTTCGCCGTCAGCGCAATCCATGCGGCGGCCACCCCCGCGGGACTCATGTGAATCTGGGCGAAGAGCAAGCCTTTTCCGGTGCTCCATAACGTGAGGGCGATGGCACCGAAGCTGAGCAGGTACAGCACCGACTTGATCGCGTCCTTGAGGGTTCTCAGGCTGAAGATGCGCTTCATGCCCTGCAACGGGTTGATCGCGCCGAGATTGAGCTTGAGCGCCTGACTCGCCCAGAGAAATCCGGTCTGGAGCAACGTGGGCAGCACCGCCGCTGCGATGCATACGAGCAACACCGGCATAAACGCTTCCAGTCCGTGTCGGAAGAGCCTCACGGCGAATGCTTGCGGATTGGCGAAGCGCCCGTCTGCGAGCACCTGACGGTACTCCTGCATCAGCCACAACAACGGATCGGTCGAGAGCACGAAGAGCAGCCCGCCGAACACGAGCGTGACCATCGTCAATTCCTTGCTCTTGAACGACTGCCCTTTTTTTGCGGCATCGCGCAGCCGCTTTTGTGTCGGCTTCTCTGTTTTCTCCCCCATCGAGCCTAGCCCCCGGGCACGGAAGGCGAGAGCCAGCGCACCACGTCGTCGGGGCGCATGAAGAGCGGGACGATGGCGTCGGGCAGGGTCGCGGCGAAATAGATCAGCAGGATCGTGAAACCGATGAGACTCTTGATCGTGAGCGACAGCGCGAACGCATTGACCTGCGGCGCGAACCGCGACAGCAATCCCAATATGACTTCCGACAGGAACAAGGCGCCGACGACCGGCGCCGAGAGCGCAATTGCGTGTCCGACCAGCACGTCGAGGAATGCATGCACACGCGCAGCGGATAACGTGCATCCGGCAAACGGCGCACATACGCGGTAACTTCGGGCGAGCACTTCGAGCAACAGCGTCATGCCGCCCAGATGCAGATAGATCACCGCGCCGAACCACTGAAAGAAGCCCGCCAGTTCCGACGTGTCGACGCCATTGGCCGGGTCGATCACGCTGCTGAGCGTGGCACCGCGCTGGTTGTCGATGTACGCGCCCAAGCCATGAAACACCCAGAACGGGAATGCGACGGCCACGGCGATGACCAGTCCGATGGCAGCCTCGCGCAGCAACACGACCCACACGGGCGCATCGAGCACCAGCGGCGTGCCGTACGCATATGGCCAGACACCGACGGCCATCCACATCGAAACCACCGTAAGTACTACGCCGGCGAGCACATTGCCGTTGAGAATCGGCAGCAGAAACACCGACGGGGCCACGCGCGCGTAGGCGATGGCAGTGGCCATGATGCCGTCGTGATGCGCAAATACCAGTGACAGATCCATCTCAGGCTTTGCCTGCCATGGCCAGTCGCATCATGTCCGCACCGAACGCCACCAGGGTCTCGCCGTACCAGTCGGCCAGCAGGAACAGACTCATGGACACCGCGAGCAATTTCAGGCCGAACGGCAGTGTCTGCTCCTGCACCTGTGTCACGGTCTGGAGCAAACCGATGGCCACGCCCACGAGCGTTGCCACCGCCACCGGCCCCGCCGAGAGCACCAGCACGAGGTAGAGCGCACGGTTGCCTGCGAAAATCAGGTTATCGAGCACGTGCGACCCTCACGGCAGATACTGGCGAACCAGCCCTTGCGACAGCAGCGACCAGCCGTCCATCGCCACAAAGAGAATTAGCTTGATCGGCACCGAAATCGTGACCGGACTCATCATCATCATCCCAAGCGAGAGCAGCACACTCGAGACCACCAGATCCACCACCACGAACGGCAAATAGAGGTAGAAGCCGATGGTGAACGCGTTCTTGATCTCGGTGAGCGCGTACGCCGGCAGCAACGCGAAGATCGACGGCGTCGAGGCGTCGACCGGCATGTCGGCGCTGTCACGCGTCATCTCCTGCCGCGCGAAGAATTGCGTGAGTTGCGGGTCGGCGTACTTCACCAGATAGTCGCGGTACGGGGAGAGCCCATCGTCCAGAAAACGCCGGACCGAATTCGGATCGGCGAAATTGACGGGGTTGGCATGATAGGCGTCGAGCACGGCGGTTGCCACCGGCAACATCACGAATATCGAGATCAGCAGTGCGACGCCGTTGAGCGTCATGTTGCTGGGCACCTGCTGCAAGCCCAGCGCATTGCGCACCATCACGAACACGATGGAGAACTTGACGAAGCAGGTGCCCGAGGCGACCAGAAAGGGCAACAGCGTGAAGAAGCTCAGTATGCCGATGACCGGCATGTCACTCCACATGATCGGGCCCCTTCGCGCCTCGCACGCCCGGCGTCTCCAGCAGCCACTCGGAGACTTCGACCCCGAGCCTGCCGTCGAGCTGCACGAGTTCGCCGCGCGCGAGCAAGGTGTCGTTCACACGCACTTCCACACGCCGCTGCGCATCGGCATGCAATGGCAGCAGGTGCGTGCGCCCGATCTGCTGCAATTCGGCGAGTGTCATCCGCTCGCGTTGCAGCACGAACACGAGCTCCACAGGAAGTTGCGCGAAGGGCATCGCCACCGCCCTTTGTGCCGATTCTCCAAAGCCTTCGTCGTGTGCGTCGTGCTGCGCGTATTCATCGCCACCGTCCGGCGACGTGTCGTCGACGTCGTCGTGCAAAAAAGTCTCCAGCATCGCGTTCCCTTCTTCCTGTTGATAACCGCCGATCACCTGTCCGGCACAGCTCAACGAGCGCCGCACGTCGCGCACGATCAGCACATCGCCCCGTTTGACGTTGCGCAGCGTTGCCAGACGCGCGCGGCTGCGCCCGAGCTCCACGTTCAGCCAGAAGCGCACGCCATGCAGATCGAGCGGCTCGTGACTACGGACCTCAGGCACGCGCGCGAGCCACACGGGGCATTCGGCAGCGCGCACCTTGAGCAACGTTGCCTCGGGCAGCGCGGCCCCATCCACCGGGGCGCCGACATCGAGCACGTCGTAACGCAGCTCCGGCATCGGCAGATGCAGCGGACTGGCGGTGACCGCGAACAGGCGGGCGGCCAGTTGCTCCGAGTCGGCACTGCAAGCGAGCGACGCGAGTTCGTGCGCCACGCCTTCGAGCCACATCCCCGGCTCCACCCAGCCTTGCCACGTATGTGCCGTGTCCTGCACCCGCATCCACGACCCCGTGCGCGGCAAATGTTCGAGCGACGCGTGCCACCCCCGCGCGCGCCACGCCCGAGCCGCCGCATTCAGTCGCGTCATGTCCTCATCGATACGGCGCAGTCTGAGCATCACGACGCCTCATCGGCGCTATCGCCCGTCGACTCGATCGCCTTGACGGTGTGCAGGTCGATGCCGTTCGGACCGTGCGACGACGAGACGCCACTCGCCGCGTGCGGCAATGCCGCCGACAACCGCCGCTGCACGATGGCGTCGGACGCGCCAAGCACAAAGCTGCGCCGACCGTCCGTCTGTACGACCTGCACGTTGACGAAATGCCCCCTGCCCCAACTGCCGAATGCGTAGCGCAGGCTCTCGCCCGCGCCCGACGCTCGGGCGCCGCTGCCACCGCTGCCGCCGCCGTCTGTCTGGCGTGGCAGGTGTGCCTGCGACTGCGCCCCCCGAGGCATGCGTACGGGCGCACTCAGCGCCGGTCGATGCAGGGTGGGGGCCTGCCCGTTCAACAACGCAAGGACAGGGGTTCCGGAACCGCCCGCGTCGGCGTTGCCGTGACGGCCCGATCCGGACGTATCGCTTCCCGGCGTTGCTTGCGCGATTCGTGCGTCGTCGGAAGCGGAAGGGTTGGAAGGGGCGGACAGGAGCATCTTTCCCTCCTTCGCGTGGTTCACGGCCCGCTCGCCGCCTTGCGCCGTCGTGGTCTGATCCGCCGTACCGCTGCGGCCGTCCTCGGTCCCGGTCGGTGTCCTCGCGGTATCGATTTCTCCCGCGCGCACCGGCGGCGACATCGACGCGTTCGCTTTCGCGGCGGGCCGCTCGGCGGCAGCCCCCGCTTCGTCACGCAAACGGCGCTCGGCACGCTCGACCTCCTCGGTCGCGCGCTTGCCGGACGATGCGTCGCTGTCGCTGTCCGTTCGTCGGGCGCCGCGCCGTTCGTCGAACGACAAAGGTGGCGAGCGATCCTGCGGCACATGCATCAGCCAGACGAGCGCGGCATCGAGCGGCACCTCGCGCTCACGGTCCGCCGACTCGTGCTGGCGTCTGGCCTCGTCAACCCGATCGCGCATCGATTTTTCGTCGGTCTGCTGCAAACCCGGCTCCGCCGGACCGACCGACGGCACTACCGTGACAGCTCCGCTCATAGGCCCCATGACTGACGCTCCTCAAGTTCACCACTCTCAACGAATGCCTGGCGTTTGCGCGCTTCGTTGCGCAGTGTCCTCGCCAGGCGCGTGTACTTCGTCTCCTTTCTCCACCAGCGGCGCCATTCGTTTTCCGCCAGATCCCGGTCGGTTGCGAGTCGTTCACGCGACTCGGCAAGGGTCGTGAGCGTGACTTCGATGTCGCGCACCTGCTGACGCAGCATCGACGTCGCACGCATGCCGCTGCGCAGCCCTGTGATATCCGATTCGCGCTGCGATGGCTTCGAAGAATCGACCAACGCGAGGATGGCGTCGCGCTGCGACGCAAGCGCGGTATATCGCTCGGCAAGCACTGCGTCCTGCGCGGCAATGCTTTGCAGTTCCCGCTCCTGCAATTGCTTCATCTGCAACGCCCCCCGGCAAAGACGTCGCGCCTCAACCCACGATTTCATAGAGCCTCTGCAGCGTGTGCTCCGCCGGCGACCACTCCCCTCGCCCTTGCTGCAAGAATGCGTCGATGTGCGGCTTGGCCTCCATCGCACGGTCGTCCTGCGCATTCGCCCCCGGGCGGTATTCGCCCAGATCCACCAGCGTCTGCAACGATTCGAGACGTGCGAGCCAGGCGCGCAACGCACCGGCGGCGCGCAAATGCTCCTCGCTCGCGACACGGGTTGCGACCCGACTCACACTGCGCAGCACGTCGATGGCCGGATAGTGGTTGCGGTGAGCCAGCTGCGCACTCAGATGAATGTGGCCGTCCAGAATGGAGCGAATCTCCTCGGCCATCGGGTCGGGCATCTCTTCGTCTTCCATGAGCACGGTGTAGAACGCCGTGATGCTGCCGCGCCTGGCCGCACCGGCGCGCTCCAGCAACTGCGGCAGACTGGTGTAGACGGAGGCGGGCACCCCGGCGCGCATGGGCAACTCGCCGGTCGCCAGCGCGAGATCGCGGCATGCGCGCACGTAGCGCGTGAGGGAATCGACGAAAAGCGCCACGCGGTGCCCCTGATCGCGGAAATGTTCGGCAACCGTGGTCGCGAGCAGCGCGGCGTTGCGGCGCGTGACTGCCGGTGCATCCGATGTCGCAAAGATCACGACACAACGGTGTGCGCCCGGTGACTCGCGCAATTCGTCGACGATTTCCACCACTTCACGACCCCGCTCGCCAATCAGTGCGATGACCGTCGTGTCCACTTCCACGCCCGCCATCAGCGCACTGAGAAACGACGTCTTGCCGCACCCCGCCGGCGCGAAGATGCCGACACGCTGGCCGACGCCACAGGGCATGAGCGCATCGATGGCACGCAATCCGGTATGCAGACCGGTATCGACGCCGACACGGTTGTCGTAGGGCAGCGCCGGGGCGAGCAATCCGCGCTCCGGCGCCGAGGCGCGCAATGCCACCCGGGCCCGACCGTCAATGCGGTCCACCACGCCGCCCCCGGCGTCGAGCACCGCGCCGCGCCATTCGTCATGCGGACGGCAGGTCGCCTGACGCCCCGTGGGCATGAGCGCCGAGTCGCAGGACAGCCCTTGCGTGGCGGCAAACAGACTGAGCACCGCCCGGTCGTCGTGCACCGCGATGACCTGCGCCTGTCCCACCACCTGGGCGTCGCGCCATGTCCGCCGAATCTCGCAGATCTCGCCGATCGTCACGCCCGGGATGTGGGCTTCCGCCGTGTGCCCCGCAATGCGGGAGATCAGTGAGAGTTGCCGGATGAGCGGCGCTTGGCGGTTCAATGACGACATGACGGGCTCCCCATATGCAGATTGTCTGCGCTCAGATCGTGCTGATGACGTTGACGGACACGCCGTCGACCAGTTCGCCAAACGACAGCACTTCCAGATCGCGGAAACGCGTCTCGGCGAGCTTCTTCACGAAGCGGCGTACGTCCACCGAGGCGAGCAACACCACGTCCTTGTGCGGACGCCCCGACCCGTCGAGCGCCAGCGCCACCCGGTCGAGCAGCGACTCGGCATCCTTGGGATCCATGTTCACGAACGCGCCGCCCGCCGTCTGGCGAATCGAACGGCGCACGGTCTCCTCGATCTCGGCGGACAACATGACGACGCGCAGTTCCCCGTTGCGCAGGAACTTGTTGCAGATGTAGCGGCCAAGCGCGCCGCGTACGTGCTCGACAAGATTGAGCACGTCCTTCTCGCGCGGCGCCCACATGGCGAGCACTTCCATCACAAGTTTCATGTTGCGTACGGAGATTCGCTCCATGACCAGTCGCTGGAGGATTTCCGACACGCGCTGCAGGGCCACGTGACGCAGCACCTCCTTGACCAGATCGGGGTAGTGCTGCTCCACGAGGTCGAGCAGTTTCTTCGTCTCCTGAATCCCGAAGAACTCGTTGACGTGGCGGGTCAGCAACACGGCCAGGCTCTGGTACAGCTCGTCGGCGGGTGCGTGCGTCAGGTGACGCATCGCAGCGAGCGTTTCTCCCTGCTCCGGTGTTACCCATGCGCATCGGCCACGCTCCGGCCCGGAGAAGACAGGCTCGAACCCCAAAGACGCGATCTCGCCGGTGTAGGCGTCGACACGTACACGGTCGTAGAAGATGACGAACTCGTCGGCGCGAACCTCGTTGATGTACACCGCCGCACGCGAGGCGTTGAGCGTGGGCGATCCCTGCAACAGCAGCTCCGGCAGGTGCACCCCAAAGTCGGTAAAGAACTGACTGCGCACGCGCTGCGGGAAATTCGCACCTTCGAACGCCGGTATCTGGTCCGAGGGAATCACGACCGCCAGCGGTGCGGTCGAGGGCGCCACGTTGTCGAGATTGTCGATGGACGCCAGCGAGCTGTCGGCCTTCGGACCGCTACCGGGTTTCTTCGCCTTGCCGGCGGCGTCGGCAGCAGCGCCGGACTTGCTCGTTTTGCCAAGCGCTGCCGGGGCCGATTTGGCGAAGTAACACGCCAGCGCCAGCAAGCACGACAGCAGCGTAAAGGTGACGAACGGAAAGCCCGGCAACGTGCCGATAATCAGCGTGAGCAGGGCGGTTGCCCCGAGCACGAAGCGATTGCCCATCAACTGGCTGATGATGGTGCGGCCCATGTTGTCCGCCTCGCCATTCACGCGAGTCACCACGAAGCCGGCCGCGACCGAGATCAGCAGCGCGGGAATCTGCGCGACGAGGCCATCGCCGATGGTGAGTGTCGTGTACGTCGTGAGGGCGCCGCTGAGCTCCATGCCGCGCTGCGTCATGCCCACGATGATGCCGCCAATCAGGTTCACGAAGATGATGACGATGCCCGCAATGGCATCGCCCTTGACGAACTTCATCGCGCCGTCGAACGAGCCGTACAACTGGCTTTCGCGCTCCAGCACGCTGCGCCGCTCGCGCGCGCCGTCGTTATCGAGCGTGCCGGCCTTCACGTCGGCATCGATACTCATCTGCTTGCCCGGCATGCCGTCGAGCGAGAAACGCGCCGCCACTTCCGCCACGCGCTCCGATCCCTTCGCAATCACGATGAACTGCACGATCGTGACGATGGCGAACACCACGAACCCGACCGCCAGACTGTCGCCGATCACGAACTGCCCGAACGAATCGATGATCTTGCCCGCGTCGGCGTCGATGAGAATGAGGCGCGTCGTGCTGATCGACAAGGCCAGCCGGAACAGCGTGGTGATCAGCAGCATCGACGGAAACGACGAGAAGTTGAGGATCTTCTCGATGTGAAACGCGCCCAGGAACAGCAGCACCGAAATCGCGATGTTGATGCCGATGAGAAAATCGACCAGATACGTCGGCAACGGGATCACCAGCATGGCGATCACGCACGACATGAGAATCAGGATGACGATCTCGGGACGGCCGCGCAGATCGTTGAGCAACGCCGCGGGCATTACACGCTCCGACGATGCCGCGAAACGGGGTCGGCTGCTGCGGCGCTGCTTTCTCTGGCATAGGCGGCCGTGCCCAGGTCACGCAGCCCGGTGATGATGGCGTCGCGATCCTCCTGACACTGCAACGGTTCACCGGGCAACTTCTGGCATGCGAAAAGCAGGAGATTGAGCAACTGACTGTGTTCGCGGATCTCACGCGTAATCGCACCGACGCCCATGGTGTATCGCAGCGATTCGTCCAGTGCCGTGGGGTCGGTCAGAATGACGAGCAGGAAGTGCAGCCAGTCCTTCTCGCTCGAATTGAACGGCGCTGCGAGCGCACTTCCGCTCACGAGCAACACGAAGCCATGTTCGAGCGTGCGCAGACTGCGCAGCGTGGTGAGGCGCCCGAGCGACGACGTGAATTGTCCCGGCGTGCTGCTGGGGTCGTCTGCGCGCATGTCGTCGACGATCGCCCCTTCCATGAAGTCCAGCACCTGTTCGCGCCGCGCGAAGCCGAAGCCCGAAATCCAGGTCTGATAGATCTCGATATCCGGCGCGTCGGCGGTGAGGAAGCTTCGGTACGCCGCGCGCAGCAAATTGGGCGCAAATTCGAGCGTCATGGCGTGGCCGTAGAGTCGCGCCTTCACGGCACAGTGCACGCCCGCCTTACGCGCGCGAATCTCCTCGGGCGGCGCCGCCTCCGCCTGCGCGATGACGGTTTCGAGCGCGAGTTGCTGCGCCGCAGTGAGGAGGTGTCGCTGCGTATCGAGCGCCTGCAGGGCGAGCCAGCGGTCGCTGACGTCGTCGAATGCCTTGTGCAGCAAACGCGTCAGCTCCTCGGGCGATACCCACGCCGCGCCGAGGATCTCGCGAATCTTGTTCGGGGCGTCCTCTTCGAGGATGTAGTCATAGCTTTGCGCCATGCCCCGGTTCTCTTCCTTGCGATTCGCGCGCAAGCGGAATTGCGCCATGGCGGACGACATTTCGTCGCTCGACTCCGACGCGCGTCGAATATCGGCGACAGGCCCGCCGGTGATCAGGCGCTGCGGACCGTCGTCGTCGTCCGACGTTCGCGTGGCGCGCTGGCGGCCCGAATAGGTTTTGGCAGAGACGTCGGAGTATGACGACGGCGATGGCCGGTGGACATTAAGATCTGGCACGGTCGGCTCCCGTGTAATGAGGGGTGGCATCGCCGGGGGCGAGCGACTCGGTGTCGGTTCCCGTCGATAACTGTGAGGGTGGCGCCTCGGCAGGCACCTGCGCGGGCATAGGGTCCGGCGCCTGAGCGGGCGCCTGAGCGGGCGAATGCGGCAGCGCGCGAGGCGGCGTTCTGATGGTGTCGGCCGTGTCGGCGGAACGATTCATGCGGTTCGTCGCGCCGTGTGTGTCCAGCCCCGTGATGCGCCGCAGGTCCGCAGGCACGTCGTGGGTCGGATAAGGCAACGTCGCCACGGTGTCGGCAGCGATATCGCTCGCGTCGCGCAAGAGCGGGCCGTCGATCTCGCGCGGCTGGATAAGAAACACACGCACGTTGTTGTTCTGCGAAGTGCTGTTGTAGCGAAAGACGCGGCCGAGCCACGGAATGTCGCCAAGCAACGGGATCTTCTTCTCGACCGTATCGCCGCTGTCGCGCGTGTAACCGCCGATCAGCAGACTCTTGCCCTGCGGCACGCGTGCGATGGTGCTGATTCGCGTGCGCGACACCGTCGGCAGCACTGTGTACTTGCTGCTGTCGCCATCGGACTCCTTACCCGGCGCGCTCGTCCCGTCTTCGATGTTGAGCGTCATCTCGATTTCGTCGCGACCGGCAAAGCGTGGCCACACGCTGATCATCGTGCCGTAGGTCACGCTGCGCAGATCCGTCGTGCGCTCGCCTTCGAGCGGCACGTAGAACGTCTGACTGCCGTCGAACAACGCGGGAATGTTCTCTTGCGTGAGAATCACGGGACGCGACACGACCGTCGCCTGCCCGGTCGAGGCCATCGCCTGAATCTTGGCAAGAAAGCGCACGCCGTCGAGCGTGCTGACGGGCGCAGTCGCATTGAGTAACACACCGAACTTCGAACCGATGCCCACGCCACCCGACCAGTCCACGCCCAGCGCGTCGAGTGCTTCCTTGCGCACGTCGATGATCCAGAGCGAGAGCTCGATGTGACGGCGTGGGGCATCGAGCCGTGACACGAGACGTTCCACGCGCTCGACCTGTTCGGCCGTGCCGCGCACGAGCAGGCTGTTGCCTGCGGTGTAGGGCTGCACGATGACCTGTCCGTGTGCCAGGGTCCGCTCACCAGGAACGCCGGGCATGCCCGGCGGCGTGGCAGGGTTGAGCGCCGCCGGTGCACCCAGGCCCGGAAGCGGAGGGGGCAACGCTCCGGCATTGGCATTGGCGGCATTGCGCGTGTCTTGCGGCGAGAGCGGGAGTTGCGTCGAGGGCGGCGCCACGCTGCCGACACCGGCGCGAGACGACTGCACCAGTTGCGTAATGACCGACGCCATGCCGGGAATGACGATTTTCTCGTCGCGCATCTGATACGTGCGATCGGAGACGAAGGCGTTGTCCATGCGCACCACGCCGATCTGGTCGGGGCCCGCTGCCGGAATATCGCTGACCATGACGCGGTCGATGGAGCGCGACGCGGCGAGCACCAGATCGACGAACACGGGCGGTCCCGAGACATAAAACACTTTGCTGCCGGACTCCCCGCGAATCGGATAGCGGCGGTCGTACAGCCCCGCGCTGCGCAGATACGACGTCAGATCGCCAAGCGACGAGTAGTTCATCGAGACGGTGGCATTGCGAATCTCGGAGGCGTCGTACACGAAGATCGACTGGCCGTCGTGGTACCAGATCAGGCCCAGCTTCGTTGCCATCGATTCGAGCAGCGTGCGGGCATTGGACAGATCGAAGTCGCCCGAGACCTGTTTTTTCGCGGCAAGGTTGCTGACGATCACCGGACGGCCCAGATACGGCGACAGCGCCGCGAAGAACTCTCGCAGATTGTCGTTGCGCGCAACGTAGCCGCCCCGTCCGGACTCACCGGTCGGCAGTGCGTTGGGTTGTGCGTTGGGTTGTGCATTCGGTAGCGCGTTCGACAGCGCCTTCGGTGCTTTGGCCGGCACCGAAGGCGGCGCCGGCGCCGGCGCTGTTGGCGCGGGCGCCCGAACTTGAGCCGGGACCTGAGGTGGAACGTGAGGTGCGGGCGCAGGCGCGCTCGTGCCGGTATTCGCGGACTCCGCGTCCATGGGCCGTCCTTCGAGCGAGCCTGCCGACGACAGCGCCAGGGCCCACGAAGCGACGGCGGCCTTCGACACGCCTGCTGCCGTCAGGGCACAGGCAACGTAATACGCCCTGTTCATCGAGCCAGCGTTCGCAACGCACCGGCGGCACTGGTCGGCGACATGCCGATCAGTTCCTTGATTTCAGTCGAGAAGTGCGACGACGACGCATAGCCGTTGCGCAGCGCGATCTCCGTGAAGCTATCGTTGCCCTGGGCGACTTCCAGCATCGAGCGCGCCATGCGCCAGTCGCGCAACGCGATCTTGGCGGATTCGCCGAGTGCGCCTCGGCACAGTCGCCGGAAGTGCGAATACGACACACCGTATTTGGTGCACATGTGTCGCAACGTGCCGCCGGTCGGCGCGCGCGTGAGCAAGAAGCGGATCAGGTCGTAGGATTCGCAACGGCGCAGCATGTCGAGCATCGTACGAAATCCCTCCCCCGGCGCGGCGATCTGGTTGAGGAACCACAGTTCGCACTGGCGGCGGTCCGCCCACGGTTCAGGCACGGGCACACGATGCAACGCAGGCACCGCCGTGCGCCGATAGTTGTCGTGCGGATCGGTCCCTGTCGCATTCGCTTCGTCCATGAAGGCCAGCAGCTTGACGAGCACATCGCAATGGATCCGGTGATAGTGAAGCGCACCGCCTCTGACGAGGAGGTTGCCTTTGCTGACCATCAGCAAACCGCAGTAGTTCGGTGGCAACTCCAGTCGTGCGGCGCTCGCGTTACCGGCAGGTTGGAGTTCAAGCAAAAGACTTCGGGCAGACGGCGGCGAGCAGACGAACCACACGCCATCGCACGCCAATGCTCTCGCCTCGTTCGCGCCCAACGCCTGCGCGTCTTCCATGATTTGCATACTTCTCATCGCCACCTCGCTTCCCGCCGACATCCGGCGGCTCATCTGTTTCGCCACTGTGTGGCGCCTGCACCCGGCGCGGCTGGCGCCGACTTCACCGACATCGATCGGCCTTACGTCGTCGTTGCCGCCGGCGCGCGGCGCCGCGTGCCTCGCCAAACGGTCACGACGCGCTCATTCGCCGTTGTCGACCGTTTCTTCCGCCCGCTCCATCCATCCGTCGAACCATTCCAGCGTCAGTATCTTGTTGAAGAACTCGTCCCATTCCATAGGCTCGTCGTCACCCCGCTTGCCACGGTCCTCGGGCTCCGGCGACGGGAATAGCGATGACGGCGGAGGTGGCGACGGCGTCGTCAGCGGGTCGATGTCCAGATCCGGTGTCTCGTTCGACGACATGTCCCGCACCCGCTGCGCGAGCGTCATGTGCGGCAGCCCATCGTCGGTGGCGTCGGGCAATCTCGTGGTGGGTCCCTCAATCGCAGTCGTCATCCTCACTCTCCATTGCGAAATGGCTCGTCTTGCGGTGCGAGCGCGTCACCCGGCATTTCGGCTTGCCCCTTGGCGCACACACCGGCGCACACACCGGGGGGAATCTCGTGCGGGGGCGTGGGCGAGCCCCCGTTCGGTTCGCTCAGTTCGCGCAGTTCCTTCACGCGCTCGGCCAACGGCGACAACGCCGCCGCCAGCAGCTCACGCAGGTCCTGGCGAGGTGCCCGCGGGTCGATGTCGAGTGCGGCCTCGGCCCGCGCGACGTAATCGCTCGGGTCATATTCGATGACGGTGTCGCCTCGCATGACCGAAATGCGCTCGTCTCGTGCGCGAAATTCGAGCGTCACCGGTATGTGCCCGACGGTGGCCACGCGCGCCAGAATTTCCTCGCGACGTGGCTTGAGCCGCAGCGGCAAGACGACAGTGATCGAGGTCGCGCCACGCGGACCTGCGAGCGTGTGCACCGCATCGTCGAGCGCGGCAAGCAACGCGTGCGGATGTTGCGACGCCGACGTCAGCACCTCACGCACCTGTTCCGTCATGTCACTGCGCCACCTGTCGCACAGCTGCTCGGTGCGCATCAGATGCGCCACCACATCTTCCAGCGCTGCTGCCAGTCCGTCCCGATACCCGTCGCGCATCGCCTGCACACGTTGCGCGTCCAGCGCGCGCTGCGACTCGACGACGCGACGCTTCGCCCAATGACGAATGTCGTCGTCGACACGCGCATGCATCACACCGCGAACCAGTTCGGCCTGCGGGACGATCACCCCGTCAATGACCGGTGTCTGGGGGGGAATGGGGATGCTTCTTGGCATATTGCAGCGCGGTCACGAACAGTCGCACGTCGAGCGTGTCGGGCACGTCTGCGGCGTACGAATCGATGGGAGGAAACAGCAAGGGCAAGCGCTGGCGAAGTGGCTCGCGCAGCGACGCGCCCAGTGCCGTAAGACGCACGTACCCCTCGGCAAGCAGGTCCGCGTGCGACGGTGGCACATCGGTGACCGACGGCGTGGCGTCGAGCACCGGTAGTTTGGTATAGGCGTACGCCCACGCCGGAAGCCGCAGCAACGCGGCGCGTCGGCACAGACTCGCCTTGCGTGCCTGACATCCCATGAGATAGGCCACCTGTGGCAGTCGTCGCCAGTTCAGCACCCACGGACGCTCCACGATCCCGATCTGGTCGAGGGGCCAGTGACTGTCCAGCCGGAAGCCTCTCAAGAGCATCTCGTTGATGACCGCGCGCTGTCGTGGCGACGAGAACTGCGCCGGATACACAAAGCGGGCAGCGTGGATGTAGGACGCCGGGTCGAACATCATCGTGCGCCAGCCCACGGCAATGGCGCTTTGCGACTCGTGCAGTCCGGGAGGCAGCTTCATCGACATGCTCAGCGCTCCTTGCCGTCGAACGAACCGGACGGGGTCGCCGCGCCGGCGGTGCCGATACCGTCGGCGGTTCTACCCGACGCGCGCACCTTCATCCCCACGCCGACGGCCGCCACGAGGCACACGAATGCGCCGATCAGCACGAACGGCCAAATCGCAGAACTGCGGTCGTCTGACCTGGCCAGCGGCATGGGCGCCTGGGCGCCAAGCATGACGGGTTGCTGCGACAGCACGACCGAGATGTTCTCGTAACGCAGGTCGTCGACGCTGTTCTTCAGGAATCGCCGGATATCGTTGATCAGCTCGGTGCCATTCGCACCGTTCTGATAGACCACCACCGCCGAGATGTGCGGACTGCTCTTCACGGGTTCGCCGTTCTGCCCATCGACGTCGTAGCTCACATGCACCCGCGCGGCAAGCACGCCCTGCATCAGGCGCACGGACTGCTCCAGACGCTGCTCGATCGCAGAATACAGGCGCGCGCGCTCGGCCCGGGGGGAGGCAACGAGGGAATCGGGCGGAAACATCTGCGCAATTTCCATGCGCGGGCGTGGCGGCAGATCGTAGGTCTTTAGCCAGTCGACCGCCTGCGGAAAGTCCGCCGCATCCACCGTGATCGTGTAGCCCGCCTTCCCCCCGTCGATTTTCTCCGCCGCAATGTTGTGGCGCAGCAGTACGGCGGCCACTTCGTTGGCCTGCTGCTGGTCGAGCGCGCTCAACAGCGTCTCGGCCTTGCGGCAGCCCGTCAGAAGCAGCACCACGACGAGGGGGAAGACGAAGCGCGACATCACCGCAGCAGTGCCTCCACGGCACCGACCGTTTTACGCGCTACGGTGGCCACGAACTGCACCCCGATACCGTAGTCGGCAAGTTTCGTCTGCAATTCGACGGCGCTGCCGACGTCGGTGACGTCGAAGTTGGCGGTGACGTTCGCGATGTCGGCGCGCTGCGCCTCGAACCCGGCGGACATGTTGGACAGCGCGTTCATGACGCGCGTCTCCAGCGACTGGCCGGCCCCGGGGTCGGCCGCGAGGACCGGCTCCGATGTTTTGTACATCGCGGAGATCGATGACAACGACGGATCAAATGACATGGCAACCTCGTTCGGTAACGTTCGGTGTGGATTCGCCCGGCGACGGCGCGCACGCAGGCCTCGTCAGTACTTGGAGACAACGCCCTGGACAGCGTCCTTGAGCGACTTGACGGTCCCCGACTGGGCGGCGCGCAGCGATGTGTATGCGGCCATGGCCGACTGGAATGTCGCCATCGAGGCAGAATCGGTCGGGTCTTTCTTCACTGCCTCCAGCGCTGCTTCCATGCGCTGTTTAAGCTCGTTGACGGGTGGGTTGAAGCCGTAGGAAATCTGTTCGAGAAGCGTCGCATCGTCCGGCAGGGGCGGCGGGTTATACGGAGGCGGGGGGGCCGTCATGTCTGTCTGGTCTCCTGACTTACTGTCGATTGATGAAGCGCCACTGATGTGGCCCGTCTTTCACATACGCCGCCGTGCCGTACGCGTACGATTGCTGCGCAGTCCAGTCGTCGCGCAGATCGATGTTGAAGTGCACCAGGCGTTTTCCCCAGCGCTTCTCGAACGTCTGCATGAATCCGTAGAGTCGGCGTAGTTGAACGTCGTCGAGCTCGGTGCTGATGTGAAACGTCACACCCTCCGGCGTGTCGGTGCGAAGGAAGGGCACCATCTGCCGCCTGAGAGCGTCTTCGGCCTCGCCACTCGCTTCGCTTTCGTCGTGCAACGTGATGCTCACGCGCCGCGCGTAAGGAATTTTCTCCAGCAGCGATTCACGAAACCGCGCCATCTCCGCTTCGGACAGGCCGTTTTTCTTGCGGTTGATCCACAACTCCGGGGTCGCGGGGTCCTCGAGAGACAGCTTGAAATACAACACGTCGGTGCGCGACGCATCGATCCACTGGGTGATGCGTGCGTTCTCTTCGTCCAGCGCCATGAGCACGAGCCGTTCACGCTTGATCACCTCGGCGCCGAGCGCACGCGCGAGCGCATTGCGCTCGTCACGGTTTTCGGTGAGGACATAGATGTGGCCGTCGTTGCCCGGCAGCACGGTGGCGCGCCCCCCGAGCGACTCGAGATAGTCGGCGACGCTCTGGGCCTGCCGCTGCGGGCCGGCTTGCCAGTAGTAGTACGCGCCGCCCACGAGAAGCATGAGGACCGTGCACGACACGAGCGTTCGCGTCCAGCGCCGTTGCCGTGCTGCCGGGCGTGTCACGTCATCCAGCCGTGCGTCGGCACACAGGCTGCGCTGCACGTCATCGGACCATGGCGCGTCGATGCGTTTGACGCCGACACGCACGTCGCCCATGCGCGCGATCTGCGACGCATCGATGGCGACCTCCGCGCCCGCCCCTTCATTGAGTACGCGAATGAAAAGTCCCTCACGTCCCCCCTCGTCGACGAGCACTTCGAAGTTGTCGCCACCGTCGCCGTCCATCGGCACATAGATGGCGTTGGGCGGCATCTCCGTTTGCCAGCCACGGTCGAAGGTCGGGTCGCTCGGGCCGACGACGAACAGCGTCACACCAGGAGAGAGGGAGAATTCGCAACCGCGCATCGGCCCGGTCAGCAAACGCAATACGGCACCAGGGGGATGGTTTTCGATCTCTGCGGGTCGGGTGTCTGATTCCATCATCTCTTCGCGAGCGTGCGATGCCGGCCAGTCGTCGGACTACGGCATGGGTCGTCGTTCGCGCTCCTCAACAATGAATTCGTTGAGGTTGAGAATACCGACCGTCGATCAGCGATTCATGATGGGATTCTTCGCAACCGGATTAAGACCGATCAAGATTTGCAGGTCCCGTTGCGCTATCTGGCAGCGGGCGTTGGCGGCGTAGTGCCCGCCGCCGGTGCCGCCTGTCGCGCGAGCTCGCGGTTCATTGCGTCGAGCTTGCCCTGGGCGGCCACGTCGCCCTGCGCAGCGGCTTTTCCGTACCACAACCGCGCGCGTTCGAGATCGGGGGTGACGACACCGTAACCGCGTTCGTAATAGCTCGCGACGATGTATTGCGAGGGCAGATCGCCACCGCGTGCGGCTTTCTCGTACCAGGTGAAGGCGGTCTTGTAGTCCTTGGGAACACCGCGTCCGATGAAGTACTCGTTTGCAATGGCGGCCTGCGCTTGCACATGCCCTTGTCGGGCCGCCTTTTCATACCAGAGGTTGGCCTGAGGGATGGATTTGCCGACGACGTAGCCGTCGTCGAACATCTTGGCGTAGACGTATTGCGCCTGCGTCATGCCCGCACTCGCCGCGCGTTCGAGCCAATGCACCGCGCCGTCTGGATCCGCGTCTGCCCCCTCGCCGTTGAGCAACATCATGGCGTAATCGAACTGCGCAAGTCGATTGCCCTGCTCGGCGGCGCGGCGGAATTCTTCGCGCGCTTGCGTTTGTTGGCCCGCTTCGTAGTGATGCACCGCCTGATCGGTGAGCGCCTGTGCAGGTGCCTGCGCGGCGGCAACGGCGTAGGGTATCGGCGCGCACGCCACGCCGCTGAGCACAAGAGCGCTGCCGGCGAGCCAGCGGCGCAAGGCGGGAGTCGTCGGGACGGGACTTCTCATGGGGCACCTCCGAGAGCGGACGTGCGCCTATTGTGCGCCAAATAAAAAGGCTTTGCCCTCAGGGCTGCCGGTGACGTGTGGCGCACGTCCGCAGACAGCCGTTCTCCCGAAAAGCGTTTCGCACAAACGCAGAAACGCAAAAGCCCCGACACGTGGCCGGGGCTTTCCTGGCGCTGCGCAAGACGTCTTACGGCTTGATGTACGCGTAGCCTTTTTGCTGCAAGCGCGTAAGCTCGACCACACCGGACGGGGTGAAGTCCGCGTCGAGCACGAACTGGTCCTTCTTCAGATTGCGCTGCTTGAGCGTGATCTCGCACACCTCGAATTTCACGCCCCGTGCATGCAGCGCGGAGATGAGCGGGCCCACGGTGGCGGCGTCCTTGTAGCTCTCCATCAGGAAGTCGACACCCTGCGAATGCGCGACGACTACGACCTTGGTGTCGGGCACGGTATCGAGCTGGTTGCGAACATTGCGCAAGCCGGCGAGCGCCTGATGCTCGGCATCGTTGATGTGATACACGACCTTGTCTTCCGCGAATGCCGATGTCGCCGGCACAGCGAAAACGGTGAACAGAAATGCGGTCATCAGGCCGCGCAGCAGCGTCTTCATATCGGAGTCCCCTTTCGTTATTTCGGGTTTCGTATCGGGTTGAGGTATGCCAGCCGCATCATAGCGCGACGCGCGCCATACGTCAGACGTCGGCGCTCGGATAGCCCTGCCGCAGATACCAGTCGATCGAGGGACGCTCGTAGGGCGGTGGCAGGTCGCGCAGTATCGGATCGCCCGCGTGCATCGCGTCGCTAGACGTGTACGGAGGCGGCGCGCATGCGGGCAACGTCGCCGGCGTATCGCCCGGCGGCGCATACGGCGGCGGCGGATCGCCCCACGCGTGCTCGGACCGGCCCCGCGTCACATGCGTCACATGCGTCACGTGCATCGCAGGCATGAGGGCGTCGGCCTGGGGCGCGCTGGGCACGACGATTGCCACACGCCCCCGAGCACCACCGTGACATTCACACCGACGCAACCGTCTAACCGCCGCGATTTCCCGGTGAAATTCCCCATCGTGGGCGCCCGCGCGAGACGGTATCTCCGTCGCGGTGGCACGCGCCTCCGGGCGATTGACGACGCGGTTCAACGAAAGCAGGCTCTCGCGCGAGTCGACACGGCGCACCATGCGAAGCTCGACACTGGACGGCGGATCATGGGCTACCACTGCGGACGCTGACATTTTTGTCATGACTTCTCCGAAAAATAAAAAACCCGCCAGATGCCTGATCTGGCGGGTTTGCACTTTCGGTCATGCGGTCCGCGCACGCCGCCGCGATTGCGGCCAAAGTATCGAATCCGTTGCCGCTCGGGTTTCGTCCCAAGGTAACGACACGGGCAACGGGCGTGGCACGCGGAGATGCCGGCGCTCAGGCCGTGACTTCGGACCAGCAGTTCGGCGTCTCGTACAGACGCAGACGCACGAGGCGCAGGTCGCGACCGTAACGGGCGTCGAACACATGGCTGAGCTTGTCGAACGCCGCGGCTGCGAGGTTTTCGACGGTCGGCACGCGATCGAACACGACGGTCTTGTGGTCCGGCATCGTCTCGAGGAAATCGCGCACGGCGGTGTCGCCTTCGTACACGAGAAACGCGTGATCCCATACGGAGACGAGGTGCTCGTTCGCAAGCGCCTTGACGTCGGCGAAATCCATGACCATACCGTTGTCGGACGCACCGCTCTCACGGCTGACTTCGCCCGCGAGCGTAATTTCCAGCACATAGCGATGCCCGTGCAGATTGCGGCACTGGCTTCGGTGATCGGGAATGCGGTGGCCCGCATCGAATTCGAGTTTCCGGGTAATCGTAATCACGGCAACGGCTCAGGGAATATTCAGGTATTTGTGCGTCTGCATCGACAGCGACCAGCGCGGATGCGATTTGCAGTAGTCGATCGCCAGCTTCGTATTGGTGTCCCGCAACGGACCATCCATCGGCTGAAGATAGAAGTGCGTGAAATCGAGGGTCTCGTAGTCGGCCAGACGCTGGCGATCCTGCGGCACCACGACTTTCAGTTCGTCCCCACGCGTGACGATCATCTCGGCATCGGCCTTGGGGCTCACGCACACCCAGTCGATCCCCTCGGGAATGGCCTGCGTGCCGTTGGTCTCCACAGCGATGCGAAACCCCTCGGCATGCAGCGCGTCGATGAGCGGCGCATCGAGCTGGAGCAGCGGCTCGCCGCCCGTGCACACGACGAAGCGGTGCGCGCGATCGCTCTGCGGCCACAGCGCCACGATCTGCGCGACCAGTTCAGCCGGCGTGCGGTATTTGCCGCCGTTCTCGCCATCGGTGCCGACGAAATCCGTGTCGCAGAACTGGCATACCGCCCCGGCACGGTCCTCTTCGCGTCCCGTCCACAGATTGCAGCCTGCAAACCGGCAAAACACGGCCGGGCGGCCGGCGTTCGCGCCCTCGCCCTGCAATGTGTAGAAGATTTCCTTTACCGCGTACGTCATGATGTTCTCGACTCGACTCTCTTGTTGATGCGCTCGGCGACGACGCCGGGCGACCGGATCAGACGGTGCCGCCCGCGCCGCCATTCTCGCGCGCACGCCACTGCTCGTACCCGCGCTGGCGCAACTGGCATGCCGGGCATTCACCACACCCGTAGCCCCACGCGTGCAGCACGCTGCGCTCGCCCAGATAACACGTGTGCGTATCTTCACGCACCGTCTCCACGAGCACGTCGCCGCCCAGGTCCTGCGCCATCTGCCAGGTATCGGCCTTGTCGATCCACATGAGCGGTGTCTCGATGATGAATCGCTGGTCCATCCCCAGGTTGAGCGCCACCTGGAGGGCCTTCATCGTGTCGTCGCGGCAATCGGGATAGCCCGAAAAGTCCGTCTCGCACATGCCGCCGACCAGCACACGCAGGCCACGACGATACGCAATGGTCGCACCAATCGTCAGAAACAGCAGATTCCGACCCGGCACGAAGGTGTTCGGCAGATGGTTGGCTGCCATCGCGATCGTGGTTTCGCGCGTGAGCGACGTCTCGCTGATCTGACCCAGAATCGACAGGTCGATCATATGATCGTCGCCCAGGCGCGGCGCCCACTGCGGGAAACGTTGGCGCAGCTTGGCCAGCACGTCGGTGCGGCACTCCAGCTCAACGCTGTGGCGCTGGCCGTAGTCGAAACCCAGTGTCTCGACGCGCGCATAGCGCGATAGCGCCCATGCGAGGCAGGTAGTCGAATCCTGTCCACCGGAGAACAGAACCAGAGCGGAATCGGTGCTTGTCGTCATGATCATGCGCTAGCAGTATCGCCTTTGCCGTCAGGACATCGAGTCATCGGGACGACAAGGGCCAGGGCACGCGCTTGCGGCTGCCGTCGGATACCAAGCGATTCGGACCCTGTCGGACCCTCCGGGGCAACCCGCGTGCGGGATATGTCACGCGATTTTGAACCGCGTTGCCCCGCGTCGCTATCGCCGGGCCGTTATACCCATCATTGGGCAGCGTTTTCGTTCAAACGCAAAAAGGGCTTGCGATATGCGCAAGCCCTTCGAATTTGGTGGCCTGGGTCGGAATCGAACCAACGACACGCGGATTTTCAATCCGCTGCTCTACCAACTGAGCTACCGGGCCAAGAGAAAAGCGATTATAGAGACTGAATACGCTTTGCGCAAGCCCTTAATCGAAAAAATCTGCATTAAACGGCGAGAATCAGCATCAACCCCGGTGTTCATGCGGCGCAGCAACGCTGACGTCGCCCGCCACACGCCCACGCCGTCAGGTCTTGCTCTTGGACAGTTCCACGCCAAGTTGTTTGAGCTTGCGATACAAGTGCGTGCGCTCCAGCCCGGTTTTCTCGGCCACACGGGTCATGCTGCCGTGCTCCTTGGCCAGATGGTAGGCGAAATAGGCACGCTCGAAGGCGTCTCGCGCCTCACGCAAAGGCACGTCGAAGGAAATGTCGGCCGACATGCCCGTGCCGGTCGCGCCGCTCACGCCGTCCGCGTCATGCGCACCGAGCGGCACATGATGCGAAGCCGCACCGTTGAGCCCCGCGCCCGGGTGGCGTGCCTCGCTCTCGCCGAACACGCCGGTGTCGAGCGCTTCGTCGTCGCCATCGAAAGTGCTCGCCGCACCGCCGGACGCCTCGCGTTTGCCTCGTGCCAGCCCCTGCTCCACCGCCTGCAACAGTTTTTGCAGGGCGATGGGCTTCTCCAGGAAGTTGAGCGCGCCAATCTTCGTGGCTTCCACGGCCGTATCGATCGTGGCGTGGCCCGACATCATGATGACGGGCATGGTCAGCAATTGCTGGGCCGCCCATTCCTTGAGCAAGGTCACGCCGTCGGTATCGGGCATCCAGATATCGAGCAGCACGAGATCGGGCGTGTGTGCGGCACGGAAGGCGCGCGCTTCCTGCGCGTTCTCCGCCACCTCCACGACATGCCCTTCGTCGCTCAGAATCTCCGAGAGCAGCTCCCGGATCCCCATTTCGTCATCCACCACCAAAATGGTTGCCATTTACGCTACCTTCGTGTGTTCTGCCGGCCTTGTGCGCGGCAGTTCCTGGTCGTCAGCCAATTGAGTAAACAAGATCGAAATCTGGGCACCTGCACTGCCTTCGCCCTCGGGCAAGGACCGATTACGAATATCAATGCGCGCCTGATGCTCGTCGATGATCTTCTTGACCATCGCCAATCCGAGTCCGGTGCCCTTCGACTTGGTCGTCACGTAAGGTTCGAAGGCGCGGGTCAGAATGCGTGCCGGGAAACCCGGCCCGTTGTCCGTGATCGTCAGACGCACTGCCGTGCGCTTCGGCTCACCGGGCTGAATATCCGTTCCTGCGTATTCTACTGTCTTCGTTTCCACCGTGATAAGAGGGTTTTCGGTTCCGCCAACCGCATCTTGAGCATTCTGAAGCAGATTATGGATAACCTGGCGCAATTGCGTCGAGTCTCCACGAATCTCCGGCAGATCGGTATCGAGATAGGGTCGAATGGCACCGCGCCCCTCGTCCACCCCGTATAGCGTCAGTACTTCGCCGATCAACTCGTTGAGTTGCAGCGGATGCATGATCGCCGGGGGCAGGCGCGCGTAGTCTCGGAAATCGTCGACCATGCGCTTCATCGCCGCCACTTGATTGACGATGGTCGTCGCGCCTTTTCGCAGCACTTCGGCATCGGCCGGCGGCAGCTTGTCCGAGAGCTTCATCTGCAATCGCTCTGCCGAGAGCTGAATCGGCGTGAGCGGATTCTTGATCTCGTGCGCCAGACGCCGCGCCACTTCGGCCCACGCCACCGACCGCTGCGCCGAAATGACATCGCTGATGTCGTCGAACACCACGACATAGCCACCGCCCGCACGGGTCGGCACGCCTGCCACGGCGACCATCGGCTCGGGCAGGTGCGAGCCGCGCACCAGCAACGTGACACCGTCCGTCTCGCCCGGCAGCGTCAGACCGATCTGCTGCTGCCAGTGTCCGCCCGGCCCGAGGTCGGCATTCGCATCGCGATCGGCAAACGCGCGACGCAGCGTCTCACCGAACTCTACCAGCGCCGGAATATGTGCGGGGGAACGGTTGAGCTCTTGCTGAAAACTCTGCTTGAAGATGCGCTCGGCACCGGCGTTGGCGGTCGTGAGCCGGAAGTCGCGATCGAACACGAACACGCCGGCGGTCAGACTCGACAGAATACTTTCCAGGTGGGCCTTCGAGCTCTCCAGCGCCAGTCGATTGCGCTCGACGTTGGCGCGCGCGTCGGACAACTGGCGCGTCATGGCATTGAACGCCTGCGTAAGGAAGCCAAGTTCGTCGTTGGTGCGCACCTCGCCCTTGGGCGACAGGTCGCCTGCCGCCACTTCCTGCGTGCCGCGCGCGAGCAAGAACAGGGGGCGCGCGAGCTGGCTGCCGAGCGCGAGCGCGAGCATCATTGCCACGAACGTTGCGAGGAACAGCGACAGCGTCAGCGTGCCGATGTACATCTTGCGCAACCCGGTGCGGCCGAGCGCCTTTTCCTGATATTCGCGATACGCGTTCTGCACAGCCTCGGCGTTCTGCGCCAGATTCGCGGGCACGAGTTGCGTGACTTGCAGAAAGCGTTCGTCGTCCTGCAACGACGACGAATAGGTCGACGGAATCCGAATCACCACGCGCCAGCGCAACTGATCGTGTCCCTCGTTCTTGTCGTAGCCTTCGCTGCCGCCTTCGATTGCGGTATAGCCACGCGATTGCGTGCGCGCCTGACGCAACATGAGCGGCGTGGGCAAGTCCGGCACCAGCGCGTTGAAGTTGCCCGACGCGGATGCCAGCACACGACCGTTGCCGTCGACGATGGTCGCGTCCTGCAACCCGAACTGATCGCGCATGCGAAGCAGCGTAAGCGTGCCGCCCTTCTCACCGCTCGACGCGAGGTTGTCGGCGACCAGTTGCGCCTTTGCGCTCAGGTCCGACAGCCCGTTGTTCAGAATGGCGCGGCCGAGTTCAAGGCCCGAATCCAGCGCGGTTTCCACGCGCACGTCGAACCATGACTCGATACTGCGCGAGACGAACTGCAACGACACGAGATAGATGATGCCGCCCGGCAGCACGCCGACGAGCGCAAAGAAAATGGCGAGCTTGGCCAGCAGGCGCGTGCCGAAGCGCCGCTGTCGTAACCGGACCAGAATGATCCAGACGAGCGCACCGACGATGAACACGAAGATGATCGCCACGGCAATGTTCGCCGTGTAGAGCAGCGAATAGTAGCGATCGAAGAATTCGGTATTGGCCGACGCCAGCGCGAGCAGGCCGAACAGCCCGATGGCGACCAGCGCCATCGTGACGATCAGCGTGCGAATGACGATGTGTTTGAGCAGGCCGCCGCCATTATTTGACACGGGCAGCTCCGGGCGGCACCGCCGCATTGAAGGCGAGCGGCAGCTTGCCGGACATGCGCGAGGCATCCGGCGATGCCGTCACCGCCGCCGTCAGCCCCGCCAGACCGATGCCGGACGTCGAGCCCGGCGGCGCAATCGCCATGGAAGCGGCAGCGCCCGACGATGCGGAAGCTGCCGAGGCAGCGGCCGACGCGGATGAAGCGGATGCACCGGCCAGCGAGGTCGTCGGCAGATTCGCGGCCGCCGCCGGCTGAGACGGCGAGAACAGGAAGCGCGCCCAGTCGGAGCTCAGGTTCCAGTCGCGATTGTTCACCGCGTCGATCTGGAACGGCTTGGGCATGAGCGCATTGTCCAGACGCATCCGCACGGAGGCCTGATACTGCGTGCCCGGCTTCACCACGCCTTTCTCGATCACGCGCCATCCGCTCACATTGCGCACGAGCGCCAGTGCATCGCGCAGCGAGCCGAAGCCGAGTTGCAACCCGCCGCTGTTGCTGTTGCCGTTATTGCTCGAGACACGATACTGACGCGTCAGCGGCTGAAACCACAGCCGCACGCTTTGAGACGTATTCACGACCTTCTCGTCGAACCAGTACCAGCGCGAGCGCGTGAGTTCGAAGTCGGTCGTGAAATAGAGGGAGACGCCGCGATTGACAGCGTCCTCGAGACTGCTATTGAGCTCGAATGCAAAGCGCGCGTCGAGCGACCAACCGCCATCGGACGGTTCCAGCCGGGCTTCGCGCACCTGGATTTCGTTGTCGGCACGCGCGGGTGCCGCATAGCCGAGCGCAAGCACGCACAGCAGCGGCAGCAGGCAGGCCAGTAGCCGTTGGGAGAAGGTCACCGTTTCTGGAAGCGAGCGTAGTAGAAACCGTCATGGGCGCCGCCAGGGGTCATTAGCAATTGCCCGGGAGCGTCCAATCGTACCGCATCTGAGCAAACACGTTCAAACCATTGCGCTTGCTGTTCGTTTTCCGAGGGAAAGACGGAGCACGTCGCATAGATCAGTTCGCCGCCCACGGCGAGCGTGCCCCAGAGCGCGAGCAGGATGCGGCGCTGCTCTTCGACGAGCGCCGCGATGTCGGCTTCCCGGCGCAACCAGCGAATGTCCGGATGACGCCGCACGATACCGGCCGCCGAGCACGGCACGTCCGCCAGAATGCGGTCGAACGGCACGCCGTCCCAGCCGCCGCCCGACCATTTCGACGGGTTGCCGGCATCGCCGATGCGCACGTCCGCCTCCAACCCCAGGCGTTCGAGGTTTTCGTAAATGCGCGGCACTCGCGTGCGATCCGACTCCAGGGCCGTGACATGAACGTCAGCCATCTCCAGCAGATGGCCGGTCTTGCCGCCCGGCGCGGCGCACGCGTCGAGCACGCGCATGCCCGCGCGCGGATGCTCGCCAAGTACCAGCGGCGCGGCGAGTTGCGCGCCCGCGTCCTGCACCGAGACCCAACCGTCCGCAAAACCGGGCAGACGCTCCACCGGTACCGCGTGCGCGAGGCGCAGCGCCACCGGGCCAATCACCTCGGAGGCCATGCCTGCCTGCGTCAGACTCGCCTGCATGGCCGCCACGCTGGTGCGACGGGTGTTCACACGCAGCGTCATCGGCCCACGACTGTCACCGGCGGCGAGCAACGTTTCCCATTGGTCGGGATACGCTTCGCGCACGGTGTCGATCCACCAGACGGGATAGTTCCAGCGCGCCTCGGGCTGTTTGGCGATCTGCGCCATCAGGCCCTGACGCTCGCGCAGGAAACGGCGCAGCACCGCATTGGCGAGCCCCTTCGCGGCAGCCGTGCGGCGTTGTGCAGCAATCGCTTCGACCGCCTGATCGACGACGGTAAATTCGGTGTACGCGGCCCCTTCGGGGTCATCTTGCAGCAGCGCGAGCGCACACAGCAGGATGTCGCGAACGCGCGCTTGCAGCGCGGTTTTGACGAGCAGCGCGAGCAATGCGCGACTGCTACCCAGGCGCCGCACCGCGCGATAGGCGAGATCTTGTGAGGCAGCCCGCACGGTCGGGGCGCATTGTGTGGTCGCCTGCGCGAGCGCCTGTGGCAACGCAGTGCCCTTCTGAACGGATTCGAGGGCCTGCGCGGCGCGCTGAAGCGCGTAGGCCAGGGATTCGGTGGGCAGACTCGGTTGCGGCATGGGCTTCTACAAACAAACATGCCCGCGCGACGGCGGGCATGGGAGGCTATCGGACGGTTGTCGGGCCACAGGATAGCAGACTGACGCCCCGGATTTGCGAGCGTGGCTCGTTCGGTCGGTGAGCGTTAGCTTCGCAAGGAAGTCCGGTCACGCCAGTCTTGTTCAGGGCTTATTCGTAGCGCCCGGTACGTGCCATTTCCATGAGGCGGGCGATACGTTCCTCGGTCGCCGGATGGGTGCTGAAGAGATTCTGCAAGCCACCCGCGCGCAGCGGATTCATGATCATCATCTGCGCCGTGGCCGGGTGTTGTTCGGCCGTGTCGAACGGAATGCCCTGCGCATAGCGGTGAATCTTGTCGAGCGCCGCCGCGAGTGCCTGCGGATCGTCGGAGATTTGCGCACCGCCCCGATCCGCCTCGAACTCGCGAGCGCGCGAGATCGCCATCTGAATGAGCGATGCGGCCAGCGGCGCCAGAATCGCCACGGCAATGCTGGCGATCGGATTGGCCGGACGGCCGTTCTCGTCGCGTCCGCCGAAGAACATGGCGAAGTTGGCAAGCGCCGAAATCGCACCGGCCATCGTGGCGGAAATCGTCGAAATCAGAATGTCGCGGTGCTTCACGTGCGCCAGTTCGTGCGCCATCACCCCGCGCAATTCGCGGTCCGAGAGCACCCGCAGAATGCCGGTCGTTGCCGCTACGGCAGCGTTTTCCGGATTGCGGCCGGTCGCGAAGGCGTTTGGGGCGTCCTCGTTGATCAGGTACACCTTCGGCATTGGCAGCCCGGCGCGTTGCGACAACTCGCGCACCATGTTGTAGAACTGCGGCGCGCTGGTTTCGTCCACCTGCTGCGCGTTGTACATACGCAGCACCATCTTGTCCGAGAACCAGTACGAAAAGAAATTCATCGCGAGCGCGAACGCCAGCGCGAGCATCATGCCCTGCTTGCCGCCGATCATGCCGCCCACCACCATGAACAACGCGGTGATGGCCGCCATCAGCAGGGTGGTCTTCATCCAATTGAACATGGTGTTCTCCTCTGCAAAATCTTGATTACCTCAGGGAATCACGCACTTTGCGTGTCCTCGGGCGTTAGATGGCGTCGAAGGGTGAAAATTCAACGTCTGCGGACCTCGGTTCGGACACTTTTTCCGACGTTGCGCGCGATTCCATACGACTTCGATGGCGTTTTACGACATTTTCGCGCTGTTTTGGTGCCCGGAACCTACGTTTCCCAGAACACTCACCCCGCCACGCCGGACGTGAATACGTCCCCCTGGGCAAGCGAAAACCCCGCGAGGAACTCACGCACCGGCAGGCGCTTGCCGCCCGACTTCTGGCATTCGGTCACACGCAGTGCGCCGTCGCCGCATGCGATCACGATGGCGTCAGCGCTCACTTCGAGCACGGTGCCGGGGGCGACCCCGCCCCGACCGGCGACGGCGCTTGCGCGCCAAAGCTTCACGGGCGTGTCGTGGACGGTGCCCAGCGCCCCGGGAAACGGATCGAACGCCCGAACCTGTCGCGCCAGGGTTTGCGCCGGTTTGCCCCAGTCGAGCACCGCTTCGTGCTTGGCGATCTTTTCGGCATACGTCACGCCGGTTTCCGGCTGTGCAACGCTCGGTAGATGGCCGTCGCGAGCCAGCTGGCGCAGCGCATCGACGATCAGCTTGCCGCCCAGCGCAGCCATGCGGTCGTGGAGCGTCGAGGTCGTATCTTCCGGGCCGATCGGCTGCGCTTCATGCAGGATCATCGCGCCGGTATCGAGGCCCGCATCCATCTGCATGATGGTAATGCCGGTCTCGGCATCGCCCGCCTCGATGGCGCGATGAATCGGCGCGGCGCCACGCCAGCGCGGCAACAGCGAACCGTGGATGTTGAGGCACCCGTAACGCGGCAGATCAAGCACTTCCTGCGGCAGGATCAGGCCGTAAGCAGCCACGACCATGACGTCGGGGGCCAACGCCCGCAGTTGCTCGATAGCCGCGGCGGCGTCTTCCGGATACTTGCCGTTCCGACGCAGCGACGGCGGCTGTGCGACCGGCATGCCATGCGCCAGTGCGTAGCGCTTGACCGGACTGGCCTGCAATTTCATCCCGCGTCCGGCAGGACGATCGGGTTGAGTGAGCACCAACTCCACGGAGAAGCCAGCGGCATCGATGGCGGCGAGCGCGGTTTGTGCGAATTCCGGCGTACCGGCAAAAACGATGCGAAGCGTCATGGCGAACTTCCTCCTGCTGAAACGCTTTAACTTATTTGACGGCAGACGGCACGAAGGCGCGGAAGCGCTCGTTTGTATCGCCCGCACGACCGCCCTGCCAGATCGGGGACCAACCTTCGGGCACGGTAATCCGTGCATTGGCCTTGTCGAGTACGAGCAGCACGTCACAGCGCGAAGCGTCTGCCAGACTCGACAACTGTACCGGACGGACGTCGATGAAATAGTCGAGCATGCCTCGCTCCGACTCACCGACATTGAACGAACCGATGCAAGTGCTCGCTACCGAGGACGCCGTGCGCGGCGCCTTCGCCAACGCATCGTGCAGGGCGGCGAACGGCGTGCGGTAGCTGCGCGCCTCGTTGATCCACGGCAACAGCAGTGTCGACAACGTTCCCCAGACGAACATCAGCCCGGCAAAGCCGAAAACGAGCGCGCCGAGCTCACGGCGATGCACGATGGCGCTGACCCACAATCCTGCAATGACGACTGCGGCGAGCACCAGTCCGGGTGAGAACGGCAGCACGTAATCGAGCGGCAGCCATTTGCCGATCGGCCCGGCCGCGACATGCCCGTTACCGGTCAGTTGCAGCCCCCAGCGCACCCACAGGAACAGGCCGAGCGCGCTCATGAGCACGAGCGCCACACCCGACCATGTCTTCTCAAGCCACGACGGCAGGCGCACGCCTGCCCCGAGCACGGCAATGGCGGGGAACAGCGACAACATATAGATATCGCGAATCGCCGACGAGACGACCAGCGTCAACACGAACAGCACCACGTAGAGCCACAGCATGGCGAGCTCGGGCCGCTCCGTCACGAAGCGCCGCCACCCGGCTTGCCGCCATTGCGGAATCAACGCGCCGAGCGCCAGCCATCCGGCGGGGAACGTCAGTCCGAGCAGGCTCGTCACGTCGTTCCAGTACGACTTGCGCTCGCCGCCCAGATGCACGAAGCCAAAAAAGCGACCGAAGTTGTTGTCCCAGAACCACTCGATGAACAGCGGCTGCGATGCGTGCCAGAACAGCACCGGCCAGACGATCAGCCAGGGCAACGCAGCGATCACCGCCCAGGCGAGCGCCGCCACGTAGCGGCGCGTGCGATATGCGGGCAACGTCAGCGCGGCCAGTGCGGTGAGTCCCAGCACGCCGGGCACGAGAAGCCCCTTGCTCAGAAACGCGATACCAGCGCCCGTGCCGAACAGCAGCCCCCACGTACGCGCGCAATTTTCGGATTTGGCCAGACGCGCCAGCGCCGCCAGCGCGAGTGCCGCCCCCGCGAGCTGAGGTACGTCCGCCGTCAGTTTGTGGATGTTCTCGATGGCCCCGAAGCTCCCGACCATGAGCATCGGCGCGAGCCAGTTGAAGGTGTCCTTGCCGTACAGGCGCTGGGCGAGACGACCGACACAGATGATCGCGACCACGAGCCATGCCAGCACGGCCAGTTGCGCGCCCTGGAAGACGGGCAGCACGCCGGCGGTCAGTCGCGCGAAGATCGCCCCCGTCCAATACATGACGGGGGGCTTCTCGACGAACGGGTCGGCGGCCACGCGCGGCACAATCAGATCGTTGCCCCGGAAGAAGTTGAGCACCATGCCGACCGAGTACGGCTCATCGGCTTTCCAGGGGTCGCGATCGAAAAGCCCCGCGAGCACGAAGGCGAACAACAGCGCGGCGCTCAGCCAGAAGATCGTACGGGCGCGAACCGAAGACGTGGACGACGGGGAGGACGACGAAGTGGTGGCGATGGACATCTCGGCAGACAGTCGGGAGTTTGGCCCGACGGCAGACGTTCGAGACGCCCCGTCGCAGCGGCAGAAGGCAGGCCGTGGCCCGCGAGCGCTGCAAGTATAGAGGACTTTGCCGGGTGCGCCCAAGCGGGGGGCGTCGCCCCGCAGATCAGGCGCGTTCGGCCTGCTTCTTCATCTTCGCCTTGATGCGGTTGCGCTTGAGCGGCGAGAGATACTCGACGAACACGCGGCCCTTGAGGTGGTCCATCTCGTGCTGAATGCACACGGCTAGCAGCTCGTCGGCATCGATCACGAACTTCTCACCGTTCTCGTTCAACGCTTCGACGCGCACACGATCGGCCCGCTCGACTTCGTCATAGATGCCCGGCACCGAGAGACAGCCCTCTTCGTAGACCTTTTGCTCGTCGCTGCGCCAGACGATCTTCGGATTGATGAAGACGCGCAGTTCGTCGCGCGTTTCCGACAGATCCATCACGATGACTTGCTCGTGCACGTCGACCTGCGTGGCCGCAAGGCCGATGCCGGGCGCGTCGTACATGGTCTCGGCCATGTCCTTGACGAGCTGGCGGATCCGGTCGTCCACTTCGGCGACCGGCTTGGCCACTTTGTGCAGACGGGGATCGGGGTACTGAAGAATGGGTAGTAATGCCATGATGAAAACGGGAATTCGCCGCATTGCCTCGTGGGCGCACACCACCGCACAATCTTGCGATGGCTGATGTCCACCGCGACGGTCTCGCCGCGTGCACAGCCTGCTCTGGCCCCCCGGTCAATGCTTACCGGATGATGAAAAATTTTAGCATAGCGCTCCCGCCCATGCTGGCGGCGCAAACCGCGAGGCCCTACCGTGAGGCCCGTCCTGCGAGCGCCGCAGCGGACTCGGCAACCCCGGTCGATGCACACGAACAAACCATGCCACGCGAATCCACGCGCTCGGGCGGGCAGATCGGCGCATCTCCCGACGAAATCAGGGACTGGCTGCGGCTATGCCATGCGCCGGGGGTGCCGCCTGCGGCCGTGCGACGCCTGTTGGCGACGCTCGGGCCGCCCGGCGCCATCTTCGGCGCGTCGCGCACGGCATTGATGACGCTCGTACCCCGCGAGGTCGTCTCGCGACTCCTGGCGCGCCCCTCGGCCGAACTGGATACCCAGATCTCCCGTACCTTGGCCTGGGCCAGACAGCCGGGATGCACCGTCATTACGCTGTCAGAAGCGGCGTACCCGCGAGCGCTGCTGACCCTCGGCGACGCGCCACCCATTCTCTATTGTCGGGGCGACGCCGCACTGATGAACCGCGCACGGGACGCCGTGGGCAACACGGGCAGCAGGGGTGGGACGGGTGGCGCGAGTGAAATGAGCGGCATCGGCGAAATGGCAGCGGCACTCGTCGGTAGCCGCCGCGCCACGCCACAAGGACGCGAGAACGCCCGGCACTTTGCCCGGGTGCTGGGGGATGCTGGCGTCACCATCGTGTCAGGCCTGGCCGCCGGCATCGACGCGGCCGCGCACGAAGGGGCACTGGAGACGGCGGGCCGAACCTGCGCGGTGATCGGCACCGGCGCGGACATCGTCTACCCGTCTCGCCATCACGCGCTCGCCGAGCGCATTGCCGAGCGGGGATTGCTGCTGTCGGCGTTCCCACTGGGCACACCGCCCCGCCCCGACCACTTCCCACGTCGTAACCGCCTCATCGCGGCGCTCGCCCGGTGCACCGTCGTCATCGAGGCCACAACGCATTCAGGGTCGCTCATCACAGCGCGTCTGGCAGGCGAACTGGGACGCGACGTGCTCGCCGTGCCCGGTTCGATCCACGCCCCGCAGAGCCGGGGCTGCCACGTCCTGATCCGGGACGGCGCCACGCTGGTGACGTCTCCCGAAGACGTCTTCGAGGCGATGGGTTTCAAGGAGGTGCCGGGCAGCCCCCGGTCGCAGTCATCCGAAAAGACGGCGGACAAGACGGTGGACGCTACAGCGGACGGCCCGGCCCGACAGGGTGGCAAACGACGGCGCGGTGCGACCGGGCGCCGCGCTTGTGCCACCGCCAGCGACGTCGCCGCCGAGCCGACATGGGATCCGAGCGACGAGCCAATCCTTCGCAACTCCGGCGACGAGGGCACCCGCGGCGCCCCGAACACCGTCGCCCCCGCGACATCCGTCCCGTCTGAACCCGGCCCATCGACCGAGCCGCCGCAGGGCACGGCAGCGATCCTGGAAGCGCTGGGGTATGATCCCGTCAACGCCGACACCCTCTGCGAGCGCTCCGGTCTAGGCATTGCTGCCGTGCTGTCGCAGCTAGGTGCGCTTGAACTCGACGGCCTCGTCGCCCGATTGCCGGGTGGCCGGTTTGCGCGGCTCGGTCCCGGGCCGGCGCGCTGACCGGCAGGCGCGAGTGCCGCCCCCAATCCGGCATACCGATATCACCGACATCACCGACACCATGCCCGTTTTCCATCCCGTCGCCGACCGTTCCGCGCTGGCCGCTGCGCTGGCCGGTGGCAACACGCGCCTCGTGGCCTGCCTGTGCGCGGCGTGGTGCGGCACATGCCGCGAATATGCGCAGACGTTCGAATCGCTCGCGGCCAGGCATCCCGAGCTGTGTTTCGTCTGGGTGGATATCGAGACGCACGCCGATTGGCTGGACGACCATGACATCGAGAATTTCCCGACACTGCTGGTGCAGGACGCTCGACAGTCGCCCGGCCAGGCGCGGTTCTTCGGGCCGGTGCTGCCAGCGATCGGGATTTTGGAGCGGATGCTCGACGCCGACGTGCTGGGTGACGCCACAGTCGTCGCCCCGGCGCTGCGCGAGCATTTGCTGGCAGAGTGATTCCGGCCGGCCCGGATATCCTGAACCACTGGACCCTCGTCGCCCCGGTCTCCCTGCTCGCCCTGGTCGCCCTCGTCAAAATCGCTCCCGAATCGATGCCGGACAGCCCCGACGCAGCCACGACGTAGCCCCGACATCGCGCCGACCGAACCGGCCGGAACCGGCTGCAGGCGGTGTCCGAAGCGCCGCCGCGCCACCCCACGGTGCCGCCCGAGCCGCGCCGCCACCGCGCTTGCCGCCGGCTTGCGACGCGCTTATGATGTGCCGCTTTCAGGCACGCCTTGTGCCCGATCCGACGGCAACGCCGGATTGGCTATATGTTATAAAGCCAACGAATGTCGCCTGGCGACACCCCCTCAACATTACTGAACGTCATGTCAAAAGCTCTGATCATTGCCGAGAAACCGTCTGTCGCGAATGACATCGCGCGGGCGCTGGGCGGCTTTACCAAGCATGACGAGTACTTCGAGAGCGACGAATACGTCGTCTCGTCGGCGGTTGGCCACCTCGTCGAAATCGGCGCGCCGGAAGACTATGAAGTCAAACGCGGCAAGTGGAGCTTCGCCAACCTTCCCGTGATTCCCCCGCACTTCGACCTCAAGCCGATCGCCAAGAGCGAGTCGCGTCTGAAGGTGCTGACCCGCCTGATCAAGCGCAAGGATATCGACATCCTGATCAACGCCTGTGACGCGGGACGCGAAGGGGAGCTGATTTTCCGCCTGATCGCGCAGCATGCGAAGGCCAGGCAACCGGTCAAGCGTCTGTGGCTTCAGTCGATGACGCCGCAGTCGATTCGCGACGGCTTCAAGCGCCTGCGCAGCGACGACGACATGCTGCCGCTGGCCGACGCCGCACGCAGCCGTGCCGAGGCCGACTGGCTGGTCGGCATCAACGGCACGCGCGCCATGACCGCCTTCAACAGCAAGGGCGGCGGCTTTTTCCTGACGACGGTAGGTCGCGTGCAAACGCCGACGCTGTCGATCGTGGTCGAGCGTGAGGAGAAGATCCGCAAGTTCGTCTCGCGCGACTACTGGGAAGTCAAAGCCGAGTTCGTCGCTGCCGCCGGTTTCTATGAAGGCCGCTGGTTCGATCCGAATTTCAAGCGCAACGAGTTCGATCCCGAGCAGCGCGATTCGCGCCTCTGGAGCGTGGCGGCGGCCGAGTCGGTCGTCGCGGCCGTGCGCGGCAAGCATGGCACGGTCACGGAAGAATCGAAGCCGTCGAGCCAGCTCTCGCCGCTGCTCTTCGACCTGACTAGCCTGCAACGCGAGGCCAACAGCCGCTTCGGCTTCTCCGCGAAGAACACGCTCGGTCTGGCGCAGGCGCTGTACGAAAAGCACAAGGTGCTCACGTACCCGCGTACCGATGCCCGCGCGCTGCCGGAAGACTATCTGGCCACCGTCAAAGAGACGATGGCCGTGCTCAAGGAAAGCAACAACTATCATCAGTTCGCCAACCAGATCCTGAACAAGGATTGGGTCAAGCCGAACAAGCGGATCTTCGATAACAGCAAGATCAGCGACCACTTCGCCATCATCCCGACGCTGCAAGCGCCGAAGAACCTCTCCGAGCCGGAACAGAAGCTGTACGACCTCGTGGTCAAGCGCTTCCTGGCCGTGTTCTTCCCCGCTGCCGAGTACCAGGTGACGACCCGTATCACGGAAGTGGTCGGCCATCACTTCAAGACCGAGGGCAAGGTGCTCGTGCAGGCCGGCTGGCTCGCCATCTACGGCAAGGAAGGCGCCGACGACGGCAAAGACGCGAAGGACGCCAAGGAAGACCAGCCGAACCTCGTGCCGGTCGCCAAGGACGAAAAGGTCGGCGTGGACAAGGTGGCGGCCATCGGCCTGCAAACCAAACCGCCCGCCCGCTACAGCGAAGCCACGCTGCTCTCGGCCATGGAAGGCGCGGGTAAGCTTGTCGAGGACGGCGAACTGCGTGAAGCCATGGCCGGCAAGGGTCTGGGCACGCCGGCTACGCGTGCAGCCATCATCGAAGGTCTGCTCACGGAAAAGTACCTCGTGCGCGAAGGCCGCGAGTTGCACCCGACGGCCAAGGCCTTCCAGTTGATGACGCTGCTGCGTGGTCTCGGGGTGGACGAACTGACGCTGCCCGAACTCACGGGCGAATGGGAAGCCAAGCTGTCGCAAATCGAGCGCGGCGGTCTCAAGCGTGACGAGTTCATGCACGAAATCGCCCAAATGACGCAGACCATCGTCAAGCGCGCGAAAGAGTACGACTCCGATACCATTCCCGGCGATTACGCAACGCTCAGCACCCCGTGTCCGCATTGCGGTGGCGTGGTCAAGGAGAACTATCGTCGCTTCGCATGCACGAACTGCAACTTCTCGATCTCGAAGATTCCGGGCGGACGCCAGTTCGAAATCCCCGAAGTCGAAGAGCTCCTGACGAACAAGACGATCGGACCGCTCTCGGGCTTTCGCAGCAAGATGGGCCGTCCGTTCTCGGCGATCATCAAGCTCTCGCCCGATGACGAAATGGGCTACAAGCTCGAATTCGACTTCGGTCAGGACAACGGCGACGAAGACGGCGAAGCTCCGGACTTCACGGGTCAGGAACCGGTCGGGCATTGCCCGAAGTGCAATGGGCGCGTGTTCGAGCACGGCATGCGTTACGTCTGCGAGAACGCCGTGGCGAACCCGAAGACATGCGACTTCACCTCGGGCAAGGTGATTCTTCAGCAGGAAATCTCGCGTGAGCAGATTCACAAGCTGCTCACCGAGGGCAAGACCGACCTGCTGACGAACTTCAAGTCGTCGCGTACCGGCCGCACGTTCAAGGCCTATCTCGCCAAGCAGAAGGACGGCAAGATCGGCTTCGAATTCGAGGCTAAGGCTCCGAAGAAGACGGCGGCCAAGCCGGGCGCCGAAGCGGACGAAACGAACGAAGGCGAGGAAAAGGCGGCACCGGCGCGCAAGACGGCAGCGAAGACTGCCGCCGCCAAGGCACCGGCCAAGAAGGCTGCCGCCAAAAAGACGACGGCGAAGGCCAAACCGGCCACCAAGTCGGCCAAGGCAGGCAAGTCGGACGACGCCACGTTCGATGAGGACGACGCACCGTTCTGACGGTCGGATCGAATGGATCGACCAGATTGACCGAACCGTCGCCTCAGATCACCGGGGCAATGAAAAACGGCCACTCCCTCAACGGGAGTGGCCGTTTTGCCATCCGATGCCCCTGAACGTCAAACGGGCATTTCGGTGTTCGGCGTCGACGGGGCGCTCGACGATGACGACGGCTTGGGCGGTACCCAACGCTCGGCCGCCGAAATGCTCTCGTTCTGACGGAAGTACTCAACGGTCAGATCGATGAAGCCACGGGTCTTCGCCGACAGATACTTGCGGCTCGGGTAGACCAGCGAGACGTCGATCGGCGTCTGCGAATAGTTGCGCATCAGCGCGACGAGATCGCCATCGCGCACATCGTTGCCCACGAGATACGACGGCAGGAACGCAATGCCGTGGCCCAGCAACACCGACTGACGCAACAACGCCGTGTTGTTGCAGATGAGCTTGTTCTGCACCCGAACGCGAACTTCACCGTCGGGGCCGGCAAACACGCGGTCGTCGCTCCAGAACTCGCTCGGCAGGCCCAGCACGCCGTGCTCACCGAGTTCCTGTGGCGTTACCGGCTCGCCGTGCTCGGCGATGTAGGCGGGCGAGGCGCAAAGCATCACGCGGGTCTCGGCCAGTACGCGCGAGATCAGGCTTTCGCTGTTGATCATTCGCGTGAGGAGAATCCCGCAGTCGTACCCCTCTTCCACCAGATCGACGGCACGGTCGGTCAACGTGAGGTCCACCACGACCTTCGGATGCAGTTCCTGGTACTTCTTGACGAGCGGCGCTAGGTTGCGCACCCCGAACGAGACGGGGGCAACGACTTTGAGGGTTCCCTTGGGATCGCGCGACGCGCTCGAGATCAGCGCATCGGCCTCGTCGACTTCATCGATGATCTGCCGACAGCGCTCCAGATACACCTGACCGGCGCCGGTCAGCGACAGGCTGCGCGTGGTGCGATTGAGCAGGCGAACGCCGAGATGCGATTCGAGTTCCGCGACGTGCCGTGTCACCACGGCGGCAGACAGGTCCATCTGGGCGGCCGTACGGGCAAAACTCCCGTTGTCGGCCACTTTGACGAAAACGCGCATCGATTGCAGACGGTCCATGTTGTTTCCAATCGTGATGTGCCGCGTCGTTCCGGCAAAAACGAGTATGGGCGGACCGGCTAGGTACCGGCACTGCGGATACCCGCGGACACCGGTCGGACCGCCGTCCCGGCGGTTCCGGGGCGAGCCTCGCGCGTGCCGCCAGGGCTGTCGACACGGCGGGGGACTTCAATTAGGCGCTAGCTTACCGTAGGCGACGAAAATTTGCCTGCCGCGGCAACGATTTTGACGCATGGCTGCCGTGTCGCATGCGCACGTCAACGCACAAATTCGCTGTCGATGACGAATTTTGCGCAATGACACAACGCATCGTGCCGCGCTCGCGCTGCATGCATGCCGCGCGCCGGCTGTTTGACGCAGGTCACGACGTGCCGTTCGCGGCGCGGATACAGTCGAATATCACCGACTGTTACACGCTTCGTGATGAATCCCATCCCCATTCTGCCGACGCCTTGCGCCAATGCGCCGGACGACCCGCTCGCCATCGACGCGCATCTGCTCAGTCGCTACGACATCAGCGGCCCACGCTATACGTCGTATCCCACGGCACTCCAGTTTCGCGACGACTTCGGGGCAAGCGACTACGCGCGCGCCGCCGCGCAATCCAAACGCACCGGCAAACCGGTTTCGCTATACCTTCACGTACCGTTCTGCGACACGGTGTGCTTCTACTGCGCGTGCACCAAGATCGTCACGAACAACCGCGCGCACGCCGATGCCTACGTACAACGGCTTCACGCCGAGATCGCGAGACAGGCGTCGCTGCTCGGTGCGGGCCGCGCACTCGCCCAGATGCACTGGGGCGGCGGCACCCCGACCTTTCTCTCGCTCGAACAGATCACTTCGCTCATCGACGCCATCGGCCGTCAGTTCGTCATGTCGCACGACGACAGCGCCGAATACGCCATTGAGATCGATCCGCGCAGCGCGGGCCCGGCATCGATCCGTGCGCTGCGGGCGCTCGGTTTCAATCGCCTGTCGATCGGCGTGCAGGATTTCGATCCGCGCGTCCAGGAGGCCATTCACCGCGTGCAGCCGCGCGGATTGGTCGAGGCGACGCTCGACGCGGCGCGCAGTTGCGGGTTCAAGTCCGTAAATTTCGATCTGATTTACGGGTTGCCGCATCAAACGCCCGAATCGTTCTCCAACACGCTCGACGCCGTGATCGAAATGGCGCCGGAGCGCCTGTCGGTCTTCAGCTACGCGCACTTGCCGCAGCAGTTCAAGATGCAACGTTGCTTGCCCGATGCGCTGCCGGACGGACCGCAAAAAGCCGGGCTGCTCCAGACGATCGTCGCGCGGCTGACGGCCGCCGGTTATGTCTACATCGGCATGGACCACTTTGCGCGCCCCGACGACGAACTCGCACTCGCACAGGCGGCCGGTACGCTGCACCGCAATTTCCAGGGCTACAGCACGCGCGCCGATTGCGATCTCATCGGCGTCGGCATGTCGGCCATCGGACGGATCGGCGACAGCTACGCCCAAAACGCAAAGACACTGAAAACGTATTACGACGCTATCGACGCGGGCGGCCTCGCCATTGCGCGCGGCGTGCGGTTGAACCAGGACGACCACATCCGGCGCGACGTCATCTCACGCCTGATGTGCCATATGGCACTCGAGTTCAGCAGCATCGAGCAGGCGCACGACATCGACTTCGTCTCGTACTTTGCAGGCGAGTTGGGGGAAATGGCCGATCTGGTCGCAGATGGCCTCGTTGCCGTCGATGCGCATGGCCTGCGTGTCCTGCCGCCCGGACGGCTGCTGGTGCGTGTCGTCGCGCAGGTATTCGACGCCTATCGTCGCAGTGCGGCCAACGCGCGCTGCGCAAAGGTCATGTAACGGGATCGATTGGCGTTGTGACGTTGTGACGGCGGGACGGCGGGACGGCGGGACGGCGGGACGGCGGGACGACGGCGCGTCGCCATGTAAGCAAAACGCCCGGTGGGGTCTCCACCGGGCGTTCTTCATTCCCGACGTCATCAGCGGGAATCAACGAGGAATCAACGAGGAATCAACGAGGAATCGACGGGGATCGACGGACCGTCGATAACGTCGTTGAACCTCAATCAACAGCAGCGTCCACCGCTCTTGCCACCGTAGCGCGCTTCCTGCCTTTCTCGGAAAAACGCTTCGTAGCTCATGACGGGCTGATCCGGGTGCGTGGCCTGCATATGCGCCACATACGTGTCGTAATCGGGCAGACCGACCATCAGGCGCATGGCCTGCCCCAAATAGCGACCGACCTTACCGACTTCATCGAGCATGAGCGACTCCTGTGAGCGATTGCTGCGTGCGGCGCGTCAGACGCGCTGACCCGCAGGCATCGGCTCGAACGGCGTTTCCTTGGCCGTCGGCTTGTTGTTGCGGCGTGCGACGAGGATCGTGCGCAAACCGAACACGGCGACCGACACCACCACGAACATGAACACACCGGCGAGCGTGGCGTCCACATAGTCGTTGAACACGATCTGCTGCATCTGTGCCGCCGACTTGGCCGGGGCGAGCAACTTGCCGTCTGCGAGCGCCGCCTGATACTTCGCCGCGTGCGCAAGGAAGCCGACCTTCGGATCCGGATCGAACATCTTCTGCCAGCCCGCTGTGAGGGTACAGGCGAGCAGCCACAGCGTGGGCAGAATGGTCACCCAGGCGAAGCGCTCACGCTTGAGCTTGAAGAGCACGCAGGTCGCCAGAATCAGCGCAATGGCGGCAAGCATCTGGTTCGAGATACCGAACAGCGGCCAAAGCGTATTGATACCACCCAACGGATCGACCACGCCTTGATACAGGAAGTAACCCCATGCCGCCACGCACAGTGCGGTGGCAATCAGGTTGGCGGGCAACGATTCGGTGCGCTTGAGCGACGGCACGAACGTACCCAGCAGATCCTGCAGCATGAAGCGGCCGGCGCGCGTACCTGCGTCGACGGCGGTCAGGATGAACAGCGCTTCGAACAGAATCGCAAAGTGATACCAGAACGCCATCATCGCCTCGCCCCCCACCACCTGGTGAAGGATGTGCGCCATGCCAACGGCGAGCGTCGGTGCACCGCCGGCACGCGAGATGATCGTGTTCTCGCCGACGGCGCGCGCCGTGGCGCTCAGCACGTCCGGCGTGATCGTGAAGCCCCAGCCGGAGACGACTTGCGCCACCGCTTCCGGCGTCGTGCCGATCACGGCGGCAGGGCTGTTCATGGCGAAGTACACGCCCGGGTCGATCACGGACGCCGCGACCAACGCCATGATGGCCACGAACGATTCCATCAGCATGCCGCCGTAGCCGATGAAGCGCGCGTTGACTTCGTTATCGAGCAGCTTGGGCGTGGTGCCCGACGAGATCAGCGCGTGGAAGCCGGAGACGGCGCCGCATGCAATCGTGATGAAGAGGAACGGGAACAACTTACCCGACCAGACCGGACCGCTGCCGTCCACGAATTGCGTGAGCGCAGGCATCTTGAGTTCAGGCGCGACCACCAGAATGCCGATGGCCAGCGCGAGAATCGTGCCGATCTTCAGGAAGGTCGACAGATAGTCGCGGGGCGCGAGAAGCAGCCACACCGGCAACACCGACGCGACGAAACCATAGCCGATCAGCATCCACGTGAGTTGTTTGCCATCGAACGTGAACAGCGGTGCCAGTGCAGCGCTGTCGTGCACGCTCTGGCCGAAGTAGATCGCGGCCATGAGCATGACGAAGCCGATGATCGACACTTCGCCGATGCGGCCCGGACGAATGAAGCGCGTGTAGACACCCATGAACAGCGCGATCGGAATCGTCAGCCCAACGGTGAACGTACCCCACGGCGAACCGGTGAGCGCCTTGACCACGATCAGCGCCAGCACGGCGAGGATGATGATCATGATGAGGAACGCCCCGAACAAGGCAATCACGCCGGGGACCATGCCCAGCTCGGCCTTCACGAGGTCGCCCAGCGAGCGACCGTCGCGACGCGTGGAGATGAACAGCACCATGAAGTCCTGCACGGCGCCGGCAAACACCACGCCCGCGAGAATCCACAGCATGCCGGGCAGGTAGCCCATCTGCGCGGCAAGCACGGGCCCCACCAGCGGACCGGCGCCGGCAATCGCGGCGAAGTGGTGACCGAACAGCACGTAGCGATTGGTCGGCACATAGTCCAGACCGTCGTTATGACGCCATGCCGGCGTCATGCGTGTGCCGTCGAGCTGGGCCACGCGCGTCGCGATGAACTTGCTGTAGAAACGATAGGCGATCAGATAAACGCAGATGGCTGCGATTACGATCCAGAGTGCGCTAACGGTTTCGCCGCGCGATAGAGCCACCGTGCCGAGCGCGCACGCGCCGACGACGGCCACCGCTGCCCAGGGCAGTTGTTGCCAGATGCGATTCATTGTCTCTCCTCGGAACTGCCTGCTTAAGGCAGCAACCCGGGACGGCGCCGTTGCAGCACTGTCCCGCCTCTTGGTGTGACGCCGTGTGAGCGTCTCGGACCCGCCGTTTTTCCGTTACGCGCGCGTCAAGCGCCGCGTCGCGTTCGTTATGCGTACGTCATGCGTACGTCCTGGGTCCGTTTTTGGTCCATCCTGAATCGCGGCCGACGGTCGCCTTCCGTCGCCTTCCGTCACCGCCCGTCGCGACCCGCCCCACCGGCCCCTCTTGCGGGGGCGCGATGACAGCGAACGCCGGCGGCGCCTGCCCGAACTGCGGCATACGACGACGCGAACCTCTCGCGTCGGACCATGAGGTCATGACTCCGTCCGGCGGCGCACGCGTTACACTGCGCAGCCCCGGCCACGATTCGGCGTGTAGTATTGGCGTTTGCCCGCCGCGCCACAAGCGCGGAACTACGCAGGTTCACTACGTGCTATTACGTAGTGCAAGTGCCCGAAACCAGCGAAACGCGGCATTGCAGGGTGTCCGAACGCCATGAATCTCCGACAGAAATTTTTCGTCTTGTCGCTGCTGCCGGTTGCGTTGGCGATGATTGCCATCGCGCTGGCCGTACGACATCAAGGTAACGAGCTTTCGCGCGCGCAGCACGAAGCCGTAGAGACCACATCGCTGGCCAACAAGCGGGCCGAGCTGCTGCATTACGTCGGCCTGGCGCGCAACGCCATCGAACCGCTCTACAACGGCCCCGACACGCCCGCCGCCCGTGAAGCGGCGCTCGCCACGCTCGCGCGCATGGAGTTCGGCAAGGACGGCTACTTCTTCGTCTACGATCTCGACGGGCGCAGCCTCATGCACCCGCGGCAGCCCGAACTCGTCGGCCACAACCTCTGGTCGCTCAAGGACGAATCGGGCGCCCCCACCATTCAGCGTTTGATCGCCGCGGCGCGCGGGGGCGGCGGCTATGTTCAGTACGCCTGGGAGAAACCGTCGCTTCAGCAGATGACGCCGAAGCTCGGCTACGTCATCGCGTTACCCCGCTGGAACTGGATGATCGGCACGGGCATTTATCTCGACGACGTGCAGATGACACTACGTGCGTCCGACGAGCGCGCCCAGTCGAACATCGACCGCACGTTGGTATGGATCACGCTCATCGCCTCGTCCTGCCTCGCCATCGTCGGCCTGTGCGGCCTTGTCGTGAACATCACCGAACTCAAGACGGCCGACGCGAAACTGCGCCAGCTTGCCCGACAGGTGGTCGAGTCGCAGGAGCTGGAGCGCTCACGCATCTCACGCGAACTGCACGACGGCATCAGTCAACTCCTCGTGTCCGTCAAACTGCTGCTCGAATCCGCCTCGATGCGTCTGCCGGGCTCACCTGCCGCCGCCAGCACCACCCTCGGCGTGGCCATCGAACGCCTGAACGGCACGCTCGGTGAAGTGCGGCGAATCTCGCAAGCGTTGCGCCCCGCCATGCTCGACGATCTGGGTCTGGCCGCGGCCATCGATCAACTCGCGCGGGAATTCGGCTCGCACGCCGGCCTGCCGGTCGAGATGAATGTCGAAGGCGAGGCCCCGGCGCTCGACGACAACATCAAGACGATGCTTTATCGCATTGCTCAGGAAGCCCTCACGAACATCGAGCGCCATGCGCATGCCTCGCGTGTGTCCATTTTGCTCATCTTCAAATCCGACGGCATTCACCTGTCGATCGCCGACGACGGACGGGGGTTCGACGTCACCGACGTGCATCACGACCCGCGTCACGGTATCGGCTTGCGCAACATGCGCGAGCGTCTCGATGCCGTAGGTGGCGCTCTCGGCATTCAATCGTGGCCTGGCCTCACGACCATCAGTGCGTGGGTGCCGCTCACGCCCGCCGCTGTGAAAGCGGCGCTTCGCGCAACATCCCGCAAATGACGCACATTCACCCCATCCGACTCCTGCTGATCGACGATCATCCACTCGTGCGCGACGGGCTGCGCGCCCGGTTCGACGCCTCCCCCAACTTGCAGGTCGTGGGCGAGGCAGGCAACGCAGACGAGGCGCTGACACGCGCCAGAACGTCGTCCCCCGATCTCGCGCTCATGGACATCAGCATGCGCGGCACGAATGGTATCGAGCTGACGGCGCAGTTCCGCGACCAGTTTCCGCACATCGCGGTGCTGATCCTCTCGATGCACGACAACGCGGAATATGTGCGTCAGGCAGTGCGCGCCGGCGCGCGCGGCTACGTGCTCAAGGATGCGCCTGCCCACGAAATCGTGACCGCCATCGAACGGGTCGCACGCGGCGAGGCGTATTACAGCGCCGCCATTGCCGCGCGTGTCGTGCAGGCATCGACTTCGCACGCGCCCATCGATTCGCTCACGCCGCGCGAGCGTGAAATCCTCACGCGTATCGCGCAGGGTCTGGCGAACAAGCAGATCGCGACGGAAATGGACCTTTCGGTACGCACCGTCGAGACCCATCGACTCAACATCAAACGCAAGCTCGGCATCGAAGGACAAGCCGAACTGATCAAGTTTGCGGTGGAGAACCGACTGTAGGACCTCAGGTGTTTCGTCGCCTATCTACTGATTAAACGGGTTGTACACCTCAACCCCGGCACTGGAAAAATCTTTCACATTGCGCGTCACGACAACGAGTTTGTGCACCAGGGCGGTCGCCGCGATGAGTTTGTCGATGGGATCCTGTCGCTGCGGCACGCGCATTCTCGCCCACGCATCGCAAATGCGCAGATCGATCGGGAGGATTCTCTCAAGAAAGTCGCCACGCACCGTCTCCACCCAGTTGTCCAGCAAGGCTGCCTGACGTAAGTCATTGCGATAGCGGAGCAATAAGGCGCCGCGCCGCAATTCCCCGAGGGTGACCACTGAAAGGAAGCGCGGAATGGCGTGACGCGTCGTGTCGCGAAGAAATCGTTGTACGCCGGCATCGCCTCCCCCCTGCTTCCGGCACTCGCTGATCACGTTTGTGTCGAGCAAATACATTCGGTCGGGTGGTCTCGTCAATTTGCTCGCTCGAAATCGCTGTCCAGCCCGACGTTGGGGAAGTTCAGAATGGCGTCTCCAATGTCGATGAATCTCGGCGTCCGTGCAAAATCGCTCAGCACCCGCAGGACCTCTTCCTCGGGCGTCATGCCGGCCTTCGCCGCCCTCGACTCGATCGAGCGCATCAATTGCTCGTCGATTCCTTCGATCAACATCATGTGCATGGCGCATCTCCTCAGTGCTCAAAACATAAGCCGTCGTTCGAAATGAACATGCGAACGACGAGAGAAATGCTAGCACCGGAGGACTTTCGAAAACCGGCAGCGGCCTTGCTCCACCTGCCTTTCGGAAGGTTCACAAGACAATAAAAAATCCCGCCGGGGGGATTCCCCGGCGGGATCGTGACGTGTACGGCAACGATACGCGATCAGCGCAACATCATTGCAGCATCGGACAGCTCACGGCGTCCTCAGGACTTCAGGCGTCGCTCGATGTCCGCCTTCGTGTCGAGCAGCGCTTGCGGCAGATGATGCTTGAGCGTGTCGAACAACTCGGCGTGAAGCTTGAGTTCCTCATGCCACGACGCGTCGTCCATCGACGTCACGTCGTCGAACTGCGCCGGTGTAAACGACAGTCCGTTCCAGTTCAGATCTTCGTAACGCGGGGTGATGCCGAACGCGTTTTCCACGCCCTGTGCCGTGCCGTCGATCCGGCCGAGCATCCATGCCAGCACGCGCATGTTTTCACCGAATCCCGGCCACACGAACTTGCCGTCCGCCCCCTTGCGGAACCAGTTCACGCAGTAAATCTTCGGCAACGTCGCACCCGTCTTCTCGAGGTGCGCGCCGGTATCGAGCCAGTGCTGGAAGTAGTCCGCCATGTTGTAGCCGCAGAACGGCAGCATCGCGAACGGATCGCGTCGTACCACCCCCTGCTGACCCGCTGCCGCAGCCGTCGTCTCGGAGCCCATGGTCGCGGCCATGTAGACGCCTTCGGTCCAGTCGCGGGCTTCCGTGACCAGCGGCACGGTGGTCGAGCGGCGACCACCGAAGATGAACGCGTCGATCGCCACGCCTGCGGGGTTCTCCCAGTCGGCGTCGATCGACGGGCATTGCGACGCCGGCGCCGTGAAGCGCGAGTTCGGATGCGCTGCCTTGCGGCCGGTCTCCTTTGCGATCTCCGGCGTCCAGTCCTTGCCCTGCCAGTCGATCAGATGGGCGGGCGGCGTGTCGGTCAGCCCTTCCCACCACACGTCGCCGTCGTCCGTGAGCGCAACGTTGGTGAAAATCACGTTCTCGCCAAGCGTCGCCAGGGCGTTCGGGTTCGTCTTCTGGCTCGTGCCCGGCGCCACGCCGAAGAAGCCGGCTTCCGGATTGATCGCATACAGACGGCCGTCCTTGCCCGGCTTGATCCAGGCAATGTCGTCGCCGATGGTCTCGACCTTCCAGCCTTCGAAGCCCTTCGGCGGAATCAGCATCGCGAAGTTCGTCTTGCCGCAAGCCGACGGGAATGCCGCCGCAACGTGATACTTCTTGCCCTGCGGCGAGGTCACGCCGAGGATCAGCATGTGCTCGGCGAGCCAGCCTTCGTCACGCCCCATCTTCGACGCGATACGCAGCGCAAAGCATTTCTTGCCCAGCAAGGCGTTGCCGCCGTAGCCCGAACCGTAGCTCCAGATCTCGCGGGTTTCCGGGAAGTGAACGATGTACTTCGTGTCGTTGCACGGCCAGGCCACGTCTTTCTCGCCTGCGGCGAGCGGCTTGCCGACGGTGTGCACGCACGGTACGAACTCGCCGTTATCGCCCAGCACGTCGTACACGGCGCGTCCCATGCGCGTCATGATGCGCATGTTCACTGCCACGTAGGGCGTATCGGACAACTCCACGCCGATATGCGCGATCGGCGAGCCGAGCGGTCCCATCGAGAACGGCACGACATACATCGTTCGCCCGCGCATGCAGCCCTGAAACAGACCGTCGAGCGTCGTGCGCATCTCGGCCGGATCGATCCAGTGATTGGTCGGGCCGGCGTCTTCGCGCTTCTCGCTACAGATGAACGTGCGGTCTTCCACGCGCGCGACGTCCGACGGATCGGACAGCGCGAGGAACGAATTCGGACGCTTGGCGGGATTGAGCCGCTTCATCGTACCGGCGGCGACCATCTGCTCGCACAGGCGGTCGTATTCCTCCTGCGAGCCGTCGCACCAGACGACACGCTCGGGCTGGGTGATCGCCGCGATGTGCGAGACCCAGTCGATCAGCTTGCGATGACGCACCCAGCCGGGCAGATCACGCGTGGCGACATTGGACGAGGAAGAGGCATTGAGCGCGTTGGCGCTCAGACTAGCTTGGGTCATGGGGGTTGTCTCCATGCAGAGTCGAGAAATCGAAGCGGACGTTCAAGCGCCGGTGGGTGCGAACACCGGTCGTCCTTTTTTGCTGGCACCTTGGGGGCGACGCGCGGGACACCTTGCGCTGCCGGGCAGTCCGTTCGGTTGGGGATACCGCACGGACCTCACTGCCCCGGCACTTGCCGGCGGCACATCGCGTCGAAATCACACGTGAGCACGCGGGCCCGGGCCGCGAGAAATACGGAACGTGGTGCTTGCCGGACGCGTCGACTGACGCGCACGGCGGCACACGCGGGAAGGCAGAAGGCAACACGCGCACCGATACGTGCGCATCAAGCGTCTCGCTCACCAGGTCCGACTTGCTTTTGCGGGGTGGGTTCGATTTTTTGCCATCGTGTTGAGGCGGTTTCGCCATGGTTGCCAGGACACCTGCCATACTATGCAAAACGAGGCGTCAGCATACCACCGCGCAAATTGCGCCGGTGCTGCGTCGCAACAAGGCCGGCGAAGGGTTTGCCTGCGGCATTTCCCTTTGACGCCGTCCATGTCAACGACCAGTACGCCCGCCCGCCGCGGCGGCCTCCGACTATTGTTACGTCGACGCAGCACCCTCGGGTTGCGCGCCGATTCGATTACGTTTTGCCATGAAAATTGCCATTCTCGACGACTATCAGGACGCCGTTCGCAAGCTCGACTGCTTTTCGCTTCTCGCAGGTCATGACGTTAAGGTCTTCAACAATACGGTGAAGGGTGTCGGACAGCTCGCCGCCCGTGTCGGCGAAGCCGAAGTGCTCGTGCTGGTGCGTGAGCGCACCGCCATCACCGCCCAGCTCATCGACAAGCTGCCGCGCCTGCGCGTCATCAGCCAGACGGGCCGCGCCGGCAATCACATCGATATCGACGCCTGTACCGCGCGCGGTGTGGCGGTGCTAGAAGGCGTGGGCTCGCCCATCGCCCCGGCCGAGCTGACGTGGGCGCTGATCATGGCCGCCCAGCGCCGGATTCCGCAGTACGTCGCCAGCCTCAAGCACGGCGCCTGGCAGCAGTCCGGCCTCAAGTCGTCGAGCATGCCGCCGAATTTCGGGCTGGGTCAGGTGTTGCGCGGACAGACGCTCGGCCTCTGGGGTTACGGCAAGATCGGCCGTCTTGTCGCCGGGTACGGCAAGGCGTTCGGCATGGAAGTCATGGTGTGGGGACGGGAAGGGTCGCGCGATGCGGCCGCCGCCGACGGCCTGCGTGTGGCCAACAGCAAGGAAGAACTGTTCACGCAGAGCGATGTGCTCTCGCTTCACCTGCGCCTGAACGACGAGACGCGTCACCTCGTCAAACTCGAAGATCTGCTGCAAATGAAGCCGACCGCGCTGTTCGTGAACACGAGCCGGGCCGAGCTGGTCGAAGAGAACGCGCTGATCACGGCGCTCAATCGCGGACGCCCCGGCATGGCCGCCATCGACGTGTTCGAGAGCGAGCCGATCCTGCAAGGCAATCCGTTGCTGCGTCTGGAGAACTGCGTCTGCACGCCGCACATCGGCTATGTCGAGCGCGAGAGCTACGAACTTTACTTCCGCGTGGCGTTCGAGAATATCGTCAACTTCCTGAACGGCGACCGCTCACACGTGGCGAATCCGGCCGCATTGCTCGGGTTCGGGCGCTGATTTGCATCGCTGACTTGCGTCGTTGATTCTCACGGCGCACTGCGCTCTGTGTACTGCGCACCGCACATTGTGCAACCGCGGATCGCCCGCCCCATGGCGATCCGCCGGTCATGCGCTGCGCCGCTCGGTGGACGCGCGAAATCGACGAGACGGTCGTCAGATCAGCCGACGCGCGACGACGTCATCGAATCCAGATGCCGCAAAAACGCCTCGCCATCTTTGCTGCCCAGCGCATAGGCCGGCCCCATCCTCTCGGGCCGCGTGTAATCCCAGCTTGAAATCGGTACGGGCTCGGACGGTTGCACATACAGCCGGTCCTGCCCCGCATGGTGCTGCGTGAAGATCTGCGGACGCGGATAACGCCGTGTGACCAGAACCAGCACTTGCCCCGGCGTGGCATCGAGCGCGTCGACCGGCACGTTGTCGACCATCCCGCCATCGAGCACGGCCCGGCCGCCCCGCCGCAAAATCGGCGTGAATGGCGGCGTGCAGGACGATTGCAGCATCAGGTCGGCCAGTTCATCTGTCGTCCGGCAATCCTGCGCACGCACGAATTCGGGACGAAACCCGAGGCTGCGGGCAAGCGTCGGATGCAGTGTGCGACGCCAGTGCTTGTCGATGTTGTAAGCGACCAGTCCCGCGGCCGTCGCCGTGCGGGGTCCGAGCCAGCGCGGGATATGCGACACGCCCACGCGAATCTCCGGGCCGGCGGCGAGCTTGTCGAGCTGGCCGTCGTAGATGTCGAGCAGTGCCTGGCGATAGATGCGGTAGTGCGGAAACACGCGCTCGCCGCGCAGCAGGTTGCCCCAATAGGCATTCTTGCGATTCTCGGCGAGCGCCTGCCGGTAGTAATCCATCACCCAGCCGGATTCCCGCATGTGCAGCATGCACGCCGTCGCCGCGCCGGCCGAAATGCCGGTAATCACTCGCGGGCGTAGCGGCATCTCGCGCGTGACCCGCTCCCAGAATCCCGCTTGCCACCAGCAGCGGTTGCCGCCGCCGGCAAATACGATCTGATCGAACATCGGCTCCCCCGGCAGACAATGGCGCCGTTACAGCAGCGCGTAAGTCGTCGTCGCATGCACGGCCATCTTGCCGGACGCATCGACAATCTCGATCTCGCCGAACACCAGATTCTTGCCGCGACGCAGAATGCGCGCGACGACGCGCAGATCGCCATCCGTGACGGGACGCATGAATTGCGTGTTGAGCGTGACCGTCGTCATCGGTTGGAAGCCGCCGAGCGCGGCGGACAATGCCACGACCATGGCCGTATCGGCGACCGCCATGAACACCTGTCCGCAAATCACGCCGCCCCCATGTTTGAACGCCGCATCGAAGGGCAATCGCAACTCGCTTTGCTCGGGCCCGACGGCTTCGACCTGCAAATTCAGTTGCCGCACCCAGGGGGATACGAGTTCTTCGAGCATCTTCTGCGCCTGCACCAGCTCCATTGTGTCCGGCCTCCATGGCCACTGTCGTTATCGTGACGCCGATGATAGCCGCAAAACCACAGCGCCACCCGGGCAAGGGGTGGCGCTGGGGCTACGAAACGCTACGAAACGGCAGGCGGCCACCGGGGCCGCAAGACCTTTATCCGCTTTATCCGCCTTGTCCGTTTTATCCGTTCGTCTTTTCCTGATGGATGCGCTGGCTCTGCTGGTTCTCCTTGTGGGCAATGCCGGCTTGCTCGCCCGCGCTGACATGGCCATTGCGCGCGGCCTTGGCCTCGGCGGCGTCGACATGCGCCTGTCCCTTCTCGAGACTGCCGACCTGCTTGTTGTTCAGCGTGCCGGTCGCCTGCCCCTGAGCGATGCGCTTCTCCTGATTCACGTTACGCTGCACGTCGGCCTGCATGCGCTCGGATGACCTGGTCGTCGGGTTCGCCACGCGATCGTTGTGCTTGAGCTGATCGATCTTCGCGCTTTCCTTGTTCTGCGCCTGGGCGATGCGTGCCTTTTGGGCGGCGGTGTCGCCGGTCTTGTCGGCGTGAGCCTCCATCTTGTCGATTTTCGATTCGCCTTTTTCGAGGCTCGACGCTTCCTTGGTCGTCAACTGACCGCTCTTCAGACCGTTCTCGATACGTTGCTGCTGATGAACATCGCGCGACGTTTGTGCAGCGGTGCCCTGAGCGAAAGCCTGCGAGGCGAACACACCGCCGAGGGCCACGGTGACAGCGCTCAGAATCAGAGTTTTACGAACGTTCATGGTGGAATCCTTATGCCTTGTGCCTTACGGCGTTTGCGCTTCGTCGAGATTGACGGGGGACTGGGCCCGCCGGCGGGATTGCCGGCGAATTGCTGCGTCCTTATGCGGATTAACGAAGCCCGCCAACGTCGCGCCGACAGCCGTCGTGTAACGCGGCAGTCCGAAAAGTAACGGCTTGTAATCCGGGCGCCGGGGTCGCTTTGCGCTATGTCCATGAAATCGTTGGGACACCCGCAGACAGCGTCGTAACGATTTGATACAGTGGTGCCCATTTGGCCGGCACGCCCGACTCGTCTCCTGGCCGTCTCCTGCTTCGGCGGAGTCGAAGGCGCGCCACTCCGTTACCTGTCAGTCCCCTTACGCGAACAAGCGAGTCAAGAAGGAGCCTTCACCATGCAGAGCACCAGAGACGATCTCGGCAAACTGATCCTGCGTCTAACCCTCGGTATCCTGCTGCTGTTTCACGGCGTCAGCAAAGTCATCAACGGCGTCGGCTTCATCGAGGGCATGATCACGTCGCACGGTCTGCCGTCGTTTCTCGCCTATGGCGCCTACCTGGGCGAAGTGCTCGCCCCGGTCCTGCTGATTCTCGGCGTCCTCACCCGTCTGGGCGGCCTGCTCGTGGTCGGCAACATGATCGTGGCGTTCGGGCTGGTTCACCTGAGCCAACTGGGCGACCTGTCGAAGACCGGCGGCTGGGCGCTGGAGCTGCAAGGCTTCTACCTGTTCACCGGCCTGTGCGTGATTCTCTTCGGCGCGGGTCGTTACAGCGTGTCGGGCGGACGCGGCGCCTGGGACTGATCGGCAACGCACGCTGACAGCTCCCCCGAAGCAACGCCAAAGGGAACCGGGCGACGCGCGAACTGTCTCGCGCGTCGCCCCGACGGCCCGCCCCTGCCAAACCCGTGGACGGATTGGCAAAGGGCGGGCCGAGTCGTTTCCGAATGTTGCGAACGCGGGCGCTGGTAACGCTGGGTAATACAGCCGTTGCACTTTGCAACTTCTCAGGCGCGCTGATGACTTACTCTGAAGCTGCCAATTCCGGCAGTATCGATAGGAGTCAATACCATGCGCAAACTGAAGATCGCCGCTGCGTCGGCCATCGTTGCCGCTACCGCGATGTTCGGTGTCGCCCATGCCGCCGACACCCCTGCGCCGGCCACCGGACCGCACGCCGCCATGCACCACATGCGCGGCGACCACGGCCCCTGGGGGCTGGGCAACATCAGCAAGCTGCACGACCAACTGAAGCTCAACGGGCAACAGGAGCAGGCCTGGCAACAGGCCGTGGCGACGTCGAAGCAGAACCACGAAGCCATGCGCAAGAACGGCGAACAGTTCCGCCAGATGATCGCGCAGACGAAGGACCAGCAAGTCCTCGATCTGGCCGGCATGCGCGCCGCCCGCGAGAAGGTGTTCGATCAGAACCGCCAGCTTCGCAGCCAGACCGAAGACGCATGGTTGAATGTTTATAACGGCCTGAACAACGATCAGAAGACGATCGTGAGCAATGCCATCAAGGCACGCTGGACCAAGATGAAGGCGTGGCACGACAAGGCGATGCAGCGTCGCGACTCGATGCACAAGGGAGCGCCCGCACCCGCGCCGTCTCCGGCACCGGCACCGGCCGGCCAGGCACAATAAGCGCGAGACCAGCGCCGCCGGGCACGACCGCCCGGCATGTAGTGGAACGCCCGTCCTCCGTCACCGGGGGCCGGGCGTTTTTTTGCGTCAGGTCTCGCTCCAGACCCGCAGCAGGTTATGGTAGCAGCCGACGAGCGTGCGCCGCGCCGTCTCGTCCGCGTCGGTGGAATTCAGGCGCTGAATGGCATTGTCCATGTCGAAGAGCAACGTGCGCTGCGTGTCGTCGCGCACCAGACTCTGCACCCAGAAAAAGCAGCCCACGCGCACGCCGCGCGTGATCGGATTCACGCGATGCAGGCTCGTCGCGGGGTAGAGCACCATGTCACCGGCCGCCAGCTTGACCGCGTGCGCGCCATACTGATCTTCGATGACGAGTTCCCCGCCGTCGTACTCGTCCGGCGAGGCGAGAAACAGCGTTGCGGAGATGTCGGTACGAATGCGCATGCCGCTGCCCGGTTGCAGTCGAATCGCGCCGTCCACGTGATTGCCGAAGTGCATGCCCTCGCCGTAGCGATTGAACATCGGCGCATAGACCTTGTTGGGCAGCGCCGCGCTGATGAAGCGTGGATGGCGCTCCAGCGCGCCGAGGACGACGTCGCCCAGCTCGTGCGCAATCGGCGAGCGCTCGTCGATCTGCTGGTTCTGTTTGACGGGCGCGCCCTGATAGCCCGCCGTGGCCAGTCCGTCGACCCAGGCGTCGCCGGCGGCATCGAGCTTTGCGCGGACCCAGCGCACCTGGTCGGCGCTCAGGACATTCGGAATTTGGAGCAGCATTGGCGGCGTCCTTCGAGGAAATGCACGAGGCGCGAACCCGGCAGATCCCGCGCATGCGGTGATCCGACCGTCTCGCGCCCCGTATTGGGCGTCATATTGTGCGTCATATTGCGCATCATTTCGCGCGGGGCCGCGCTCAGAACCGGTACGTGCCCGTGAGCAACGCCGTGCGTCCGATGCCGGGGGTGGCGCGTCCGCCGTCCGACTGGATCAGCCCGTCCCAATACGTCTTGTTGAACACATTGAGCAGGTTGAAGCGGATGTCGTACTTGGGCTGATGGTAGGCCACGGTGGCGTCCCAGCGCGTGTAGCCACCTACGCGAATCAGGTTCGTGTTGGCCGCATAACGCATCGACATGTAGTTCATGCCACCGCCGACCTCCCAGTGGCCCAGCGTGTACGTCGACCACAGCGTGAGCGAGTGACGTGGCGTGTTGGCGAGCACGTTGCCCTGCGTTCCGTCGTTCGCCTGTAAGACCTGCGAGTTCAGGAACATGTAGCCGCCCATGACCTGCCAGTTCGACGTGAGATGCCCGGTGGCGCTCAACTCCGCGCCGCGAATGCGAACCTTGCCTGCGTTGGTGTACTCGCCGGTCGTGCCGGTCTGCGTACGCGCATTGCGCTTCGTCACCTGAAAGAGCGCGGTGTTGATCGACAGGTTGTCGTCGAACAGATTCCACTTGCTGCCCACCTCGAACGACTCATTTGTCTCCGGCGCCAGCGCTTGGGTGTTGTTGGTGACCGTCAGCGCTTCGAGCGACGGATTGAACGATGTTCCGTAGGAGAAGTAGTACGACTGCGCTTCGCTCGGTTGATAGATCAGTCCGGTGCGCACACTCGTGTAGTTGACGGTCTGCGTCGAGTATCCGGGCGCGCTGATGCTGTTCGAGAGCTGCGCCTTGTAGCGATCCCAGCGCAGGCCGCCCACGACTTTCCAGTGCTTGTTGAGCTCGATCGTGTCGTTCGCGTAAAACGCCACGGTCTCCGCCGAGCCCTGCGCAAAGTTACCGGTGGACGTCGTGACGTTCGGCAAATTCGCGTAGTACGCCGTGCTGCTGGCCGGAATCCAGCCGAGAAATCCTGACGACTGGCCGGCGCCTGTGCGCAGATACGTCTGGTTTTCGTAGGTGTCGCGCCCGAACTCGGCCCCGGCGATCAGCGTGTGTTTGAGCGGCCCCGTCTCGAACGTCTTCACGATGTCCGTCTGGTTGAACAATGCCGTGTCGGTAATCTGACGATCATGGCTTTGCAACTGCACGAAGAGCTGATCGAGGGAATACGACGGAAGGCCCGAGGTCGGTCCCGTGGGCAAGGTGGTGAAACCGCCCTTGCCGTTGGCAATGCCCACTGCGTGCGCCGACGTTTCGATGGCGTCGATCACGTAACGGCTGTAGTTCGTCTGGTTGGTGATCTTCAGGCTGTCGTCGACCTTGTGCTCGATCTTGGCCGTAAAGCTCATGACGTCCTGCACGGTGCGATCGGTCGTCAGGCCGTAGAACTGATTTTTCGAGATCGGCAGCGGGTTGCCGTTGAAGCCGACGGTACCGTAGTCCGCCATGTCGCGGTTGTGCTGGATCAGCGCGGAGAGCGTGATCTGCGTGGGCGTGCCGATACCCAGCTTGAGCGTTGGCGCAACGCCCCAGTCCTGGTTGTACATGACGTCGCGCGTCGTATGGATGTCCTGCGCGAAGCCATTGATGCGGAATGCCGCCGTGTCCGAGAGCGGACGATTGAAGTCGAACGAACCGCGATACCGGTCGTTCGTGCCGATCGTGCCCGACACTTCGTTGAGCGGCTTGAGATTGGCCTGTTTGCTCACCTGATTGATGACGCCGCCGGTCGAGCCACGCCCGAAGAGCATCGAAGACGGGCCTTCGAGCACCTCGATGGCATCGAGATCGAACGTGTCGCGATAGTACTGGCCACGATCGCGAAAGCCATCGAGATAGATGTCGGTGCGCGCATTGAAACCGCGCAAGTTGATGTTGTTGCCGATCTGCCCGCCCTCCGCACCACCGAGGGTGATGGCGGGCGAGTTGCGCAGTGCATCGGCAAACGATGTCGCGCCCTGCGCCTGCATGACCGCCTTGTCGATGACGGTCACCGACTGCGGGATGTCACGGATGGCCGTGGGCACCTTGGCACCGACGGTGGACACGTCGCGCTGGTACTCCTCACGGATCGACGCGCCGGAGACCTCGGTCTGCGGCAAGGCGGCTGCCGGGCTGGCGGGGGTGGCGCCGATGGCGGACGCAGTGGAATCGGCGTTGGGCGCGGTGCTTTGCGCCGTCGCGGGCGTTGCGTACGTGACGGCGAGCGGCGCGGCGAAGAGCGCCATCATCGCCAGAGCCAGCGGCTTGCGTTGCATCATGATGAGTTCGGAAAGGGGTGAACCGCGTTTGAGCGAGTAGGTGAATCAGCAAGTGAGCGGGCCATCGACAAGCGCGAAACCCACGTGAAAAGAATTGGGCTGCGAATATAAATAGGAATGATTTTCATTACAAGATGCCCACATGCTCGTAACATGCTGAATTCCCAAGACTTTCCGTAATACGCCGTAATATGACGGCACCAAGTCGGTGCGCATTGTCGGTAAGGCAATGAAAGCATTCGGATTGATTTGCCGACATGGGATCGCTATTAACCGAAACCGACGGGGGGAATTGCGGGTTTTCCCTAGAGGCAAAGGCGCAACGCGAGTGCGGATTTCCGTCTGAACCGCCGATTTATGCGCGTCTCGCCGGTTTCATCAGGCGATATCGAGGGTTCCCGACAGCACGAAGCGTTTGCACGAGGGGCATATCGATATGACGTCGGCAACGCTATCCAAAGTCGGATCGCTTATTGGCGTGGAAGCGGGGCGTCGCGATACAAATCGAGACGGCGCGACGCGCCGAACGGCCACCGCACAACGCCCAACGCACTCTCACTTCCATCCCATCGCTCATGACTCGCCAGCCCGCCTCCACCGACGCCTGCGTTGATACCAGCACCGCCGACACGATCCCGCCCCGCCCTGCGCGTCGCCATTTCCTGGCGCGCGTCAGCGCCGCCATGCTGGCCGGCGGTGTGGTCAACGCCTTCGGCGTCGGCGCGGCGCTCACATCGAGCGGCCATGCACGCGCAGCCAATGCGCCGCTCACGCTGCGTATCGGCTATCAGAAGTCGTCGACATTGATCGTGCTCGCCAAAACGCGGGGCACGCTCGCCCAGGCGCTCGCACCGCTGAACGTCTCGCTCACCTGGCACGAATTCACGAGCGGACTGCCATTGCTTGAAGCGCTCAACGTGGGCAGCATCGACTTCTCGGCAGACGTTGCCGACACCGTGCCTGTGTTCGCTCAGGCGGCCGGTGCGCGCATTGCTTACGTCGCACGCGAGACACCGTCGCCCGATGCGGAGGCGATTCTCGTGGCGCAAAATTCGCCGATCAGGACGCTGGCCGATCTGAAGGGCAAGCGCATTGCCGTCACCAAGGGCGCCGGTGTGCACTATTTGCTCATCGCGGCGCTGCAAAGCGTCGGGCTACGAATCAACGACGTGCAACCGGCCTATCTGACACCTGCCGACGGGCGTGCCGCCTTCGCAAGCGGCAACGTCGATGCCTGGGTGACATGGGACCCGTTCGTGGCAAGCGTGGAGCGTCAGGACAAGGTGCGCACGCTGACCACGGCGCGCGGCCTGGCAGGCTACCAGCGCTACTACCTCGCCACGCCCGCCTTCGCGCGCGAGCACGACGCCGTGTTGCGCGAGGTCTATCGTGTGCTGCGCGAGACCGGTCAGTGGGTACGCACCAACCCACGCGAGGCGGCCACGCAGCTCGCACCGGTGTGGGGGCTGGACACCGCCACCGTCGAGGCCGCGAACAAGCGGCGCAGCTACGATGTGCAGCCGGTCGTGCGCGAGGCCATTGCCGAGCAGCAACGCATTGCCGACGTTTTCACGCAGGCGGGGTTGTTGCCCAAACGCGTCGACGCGGCCGACGCCGCGATCTGGCAAGCACCGGCATGACGCAAAAGATGCATTTCCCTACGGGTAATCACGGATGATTTTTGAAGGTATTTCCGACGAATTTCATACTCCTGTTTATACTTCGGTATGTAATACCTAAAGCATTTGGCCGAAGCCCCCCCGGAACGGCCTTGGCGTCTCGCCAGCTAGGCCGCAAGTCCGTCCCCGGTGGCAGTATCGTGCGCCGCACGGGCGCTTCGGACGCGTCGGTCTGGCGCGATGACATCACGAAATTCGCAGCACCGGCGAGCGCCCAGGCGCGCTCGCCGGTTTTTGCTTATTTGCCGTCCAGGGACAATGCAAGCCAACAGATCGCTCTACCTGCTCGGACCGATGCGGGTCGAACAAGGCAAACAGGCATGCGCCGTGAAGTACACCAAAGCGCGCGGCCTGCTTGCCTATCTCGCCCTGCAACCGGGCTATCACACGCGCGGTGCGCTGGCTGACCTGTTCTGGCCCGATGAAGACGGTCAGGGCGGTCGCGACAAACTCAAGCGCATGCTGTTCCACCTGCGCGACACCCTCGGCGACGAACTCTTCGAATCCGACCGTCAGGTGGTGCGGCTTCGCCCGGAGACCGGCCTCTGGATCGATGCTCACGTTTTCGCCAGCATGATCGAGCAGGCCAGCCGCACGCTCGACGCCGTCACGGGGCTGGATCTCGCCGCGCATCTGCAACATCTGGCCGACGCCGTCGCGCTCTATCAGGGTCCATTCCTGCACGGATTGTCCGTGCGCGACACGCCGGATCTCGAACAGTGGATCGAGCTGCAACGCGATGAATATCAGCGCCGCCGGGTCTTTGGTGAGCGCTTGCTCGCCGACGGTTATGCACGGCTTGGCGACCTCGACCAGGCGCTCGCGCACGCCCGCCAGCTCGTGGCCCTCGCCCCGTTCGACGAAGCCGGCTGGCACTGCCTGATTGCGCTGCTGCTGCGCGCCGGGCGTCGCGACGACGCGGAGACCGAATATCGCCGACTGTGCGACATCCTGCACGAAGAACTCGGTGAGTTGCCCGGCGAGGCGCTCACCCAATTGCTCGAGACGCCGCCCGCACGCATGGAGCAACGCGCGACCGGTCCCGAGCGTCGCCAGATCACAGTCGTAGCCATCGAACTGGCGCCGAACGGCGTCGACGACCCCGATCAGCTCGTCGCCATGATGCGCCCGCCCCTCGTGCAGTGCGAAACGATTCTGCGGCAATCGTGGGGCTACACGTTGCGAACGCCCACCGGAGGCTTGCTCGGCTACTTCGGTTATCCGACCGCGCTCGAAGGCGCCGGACGTCACGCCGTCGAAGCCGCTATGCGCTGCGTGCAAGCCAGCACGGTACGGGTGGGCATCGGTGTGGGCGTTCACACCGGCCTCGTCATCAGTTCGGCCGCCGACGACAGTCCCGACACCGGCGGGCGCGTATCGCGCTCAGCCACGCAGCTGGCCGACATGGCGCTGCCCGGCGAAGTCGTGATCTGTGACGCGACCCAGCGCCTCATCGGCGTTGCCATTGCGACCACGCCGCACGGCACGGTGCGCGAGCGTCACGGCAATCGCGAAATTCCGGTCTTTCGCGTGAACGCCGATCCCACGCCCGAGCGACGTTCGCGCCGACGTGCCGCCATGCTTTTCGGCCGCGACGCCGCCCTCGCCGAACTCGCCGCCGCCCACTCGGCCATGCGTGACGCCAGCACCGGTCATGGCGTGCTCGCGCTGGTCATCGGCGAAGCGGGCATCGGCAAGACCGCACTCGTTCGTCATTTCGTCGAGGCGCGCGGACTGCGCTCGATCGACCTTGCCTGCGCGCAGGACGGGGCGGGCACGCCGTTCCACCCGATTGCACGCTGGCTGCGTTCGCAGTCGGCGGTGGAGGCGTCGCAGCTTCCGCAACCCGCGCTGCTCGCGCATCGTCGCTTGCGCGCATTGTTCGATATGCACGCCGAAGGAAATGTGCCGCACGCGTGGAAGCAGGCCGTACTCAACGAAGCGCCGACGCTGCTCGCCTCGCTGCTGCCGGACGGCGGCGTCATTACGCTCGACGATGCCCATTGGGCCGATCCGTCCACGCAGGAGCTGCTCGCCGTCATGGCGGAGAACGCACCGGGCGGACGTCTGCTGATCGTGGGCGCTCGTCCGGAGTTTGAGCTGCCGTGGCGTCACACGGTGGGTTTGCGACGTATCGATCTCGCCCCGCTCGACGCCGGCGCAGCCGCCTCCATCGTGCGGGCCGCGACTCCGCGCGTCGCCCTGCCGGCCGCAACGCGCGAGCGCATCGTGCATCTGGCCGAGGGCGTGCCGCTGTTCCTTCAGGAACTCGCCCGGGCCACCGCCTCGCAGCAAGGCGGACGCAATGCCGTCGCCTCCATGCCCATGCCCGCGAGCCTTCAGGAGCTGATGATGGCGCGTATCGACGCGGCGGGCAGCGCCAAGCCGGTGGCGCACTTCGCCTCGTGCCTCGGTCACGAGTTCCATGCCGAATTGCTGGCGGCCGCAAGCGGTCGTTCGATGCCGCTGGTCGAACGCGCCCTCGACACACTCGTTGCCTGCGCGCTCGTACAGCGTCACGACCAGGGTCGCTACGTCTTCCGTCACGCGCTATTGCACAAGGCCGCTTACGATGCACAACCGCAGGAGCGGCGTCAGGACGCGCATCGCCGCATTGCGCTGGCGATGCGCGACCACGAGTCCGTGAAGACGGAACCCGAAGTCCTCGCCTGGCATTTCCGTCAGGCCGACGAACCGGATGCCGCCATCGAGCACTATCGTCTCGCGGGCGAATATGCCACGGGGCGCCAGGCCTTTCGCGAAGCCTGCGCGCACTATCAGAGCGCCCTCGACGTGCTGCGACAAACCGGCACCAGCGCTCAGACGGCGCCGCGCGAGCTGCAATTGCGCATGGCGATGGGCGTGCCGCTCATCTCGCTGCACGGCTATGGATCGGAGCCGGCGCGCCACAACTTCGAGACGGCGCTCGCACTCGCGCAGCCGATGGGCGACGACATCACCCTCTTCCCCGTCTACTGGGGGCTGTGGCTCGGCTCCAGTTCGTGGAGCGACTTCGAGCGCAGCATCGAACTGGCGCGCAAGCTCATCCTCATCGCCGAACAGGCGGGCTCGTCGCCGTTGCTCGCGCATGCGTATTACGCGCTGGGTAATAGTCTGTGCTGCCATGGCGATTTCGGCGGTGCGATCACGGCGCTGGAAACGGGTCTCGCCCACTACCGTCCCGAACATGCCGACACCGGCCTGGGGGAAGATGCCCGAATCACCGGCCTGTCGTTTCTCTCCTGGGCGTACTGGTTCACGGGCCGGCACGACGCCTCACTCGCCGCCAGCGAAGCGGCACTCGCACTGGGCCGTCAGCAAGGTCGCCGCTACTCGTTCGCGTTCGCTTTGGTCTTTGCGGCGATGTTGCGGCGCCTGCGGCGCGAAGTCGCCCCCGCCGAAGCGCTGGCGAGCGAAGCGACCGAAGTGGCCTCGGAGACCGGTGTCGCGCTGTGGGCGCTCGCCGGTCAGACGATCCGGGGCTGGGCGCTCGCCTCGCGCGGCGACGTGAGCGGTCTGGAGCGCATTACGGATAGCGTGGGACGCCTGAGCGAAATCATGGGAGGCGTCGAAGGCATGTTCGTCGGCCTGCTCGTCGAGGCTTGCGCAGGCACGGGCGATATCGCGCTCGGTCTGCATGCCGCCGAGCGCGGCGCCCACTTGTCGGCACGACGCAACGACGGTCACTGGCAAGCCGAGTTCCTGCGCCAGAAGGGCGACTTCCTCAGGGCAGGACATCATCCGAGCGACGCCGTGCGACCGTGGCTCGAACACGCCTTGCAGGTCGCTCGGGCGCAAGCGTCGCCAATGCTCACGCTGCGCGCCGCGCACAGCCTGCTGCGTCTGGGAGGCGGCAATACCCCGGATTCGCTGAGCGACGCCGAGTGCATGGCGGTGCTGCGAGACGCGCTCGACGCGCTCCAGGGCGGTGAGACGCTCGCAGACGTGCAGGAAGCGCGCGCCACGTTGGCCGAAGTGGCCGCACGTCACACGCCAACGGCACGTTACGGAAGTTGAAGGAAGCGCGCTTGTCGGTGAACGCGGATGGCCGGCAACATCGGCAAGCCGCCGCCTGTGCGCGCCCCCTCAAGTCTTGCGAATAGCCGCTATCAGGCGCGTCGTATGTCCGCGTGGAACCCCGCCGCTATATTGAGGCGACCGGCTCCCCCAGGCCGACACACCGAACCTGACATGCCCATCCATCCCTTGCCCTCGTCGAGCGCGAAATTGGCGCCGTTGGGTGCCTCGCCTGCGTCACTTTCGCGCTCCACGCCTGCCGCGGCTTCCGAGACTCCCATGGCTCCCGAGAATCCCGGGACTCGCCCGGGCGCACCCGCCCCTGCGCCAATCACATCGCGCGAGGTGGTCGTCTCAGGGGTGGTCAAGCGCCGCCACTCCTTCGATCTGTGCGCCCTGATGCGTTTGCCGACACAACTGACCGGTCCGCTCGACGTCGTCTGCCTGTCGGGACGAAGGGTACGCACCGCGAGCGAATACAAGGGCGTGCGACTGACCGCGTTGCTCGACATCGCCCAGCTGCGTCTGCCGCATGCCCGCGACTTCACACGGGCCTATGTGCTGGCGCAGGCGGCGGACGGCTATACCGTCATGTTTTCGTGGCATGAGCTCTACAACACGCCGGTGGGCGTCGGCGCGCTGGTGGTCTATGAGCGCGACGGGCAGCCGATGGGTGACGACGAAGGGGGCATCGGCCTAATTTCGACGTGCGACCTGCGGGTGGCGCTGCGGCAGGTGCGCGCGCTCAAGCGGGTTACCGTCCACCTAGCAGAACCGTCAGGTCTCTGACGACCTCCACGCCTGTCGCGCGCCGCCTACACTGGCGGCACTTTTCTTGCGGCAGCGCGAACCATGACGGCACCATCCCGTAAGCCCCCCGCGACGAACGCAGCGCCGACAGGTCACTGGCGCATGCCTCCCGAATGGCACCCGCACGCCGCCTGCTGGATGGCGTGGCCCGGCAAGACCGTGATCGACGGCCCGCAACGACAGCACGTGCTCGGCGAACTGGCGCGCATCGCGCATGCCATCGCGTTGTTCGAACCGGTGCATGTCGCCGTCGATCCGGCCTGTCTGGACGAAGCGCATCGCGCCCTGCCCGCGAACGCCGCCCTTTCTCCCATTCCGGTCGACGACCACTGGATACGCGACACCGGCCCGACGTTCCTGCTCGACGATGCGCTTTGCGCGCACGCGCTGTGCTGGAATTTCAACGGTTGGGGAAAGGCCGCGCGTCAGATTATCGACGCCGATGTGCATGTCGCTGCGCGGGTCGCGCGCGCGATCGGCGCGCGTGCTTCGATGGGCTGCTGCGCGGCGCCCATCGTGGCCGAAGGAGGATCGTTGCTCGTCGATGGCGAAGGCACGTTGATCGTGACCGAAACCTCCATCCTCAACGAGAACCGCAATCCGGGCCTGACACGTTGCGAGGCGGAGGCGGTCTTTCGTCACTGGTTGGGGGTGACACACACGGTCTGGTTGCCCGGATCGAAGCTCGACGCGATCACCGACGGACACGTCGACGGCATTGCCAGCTTCGTGCGGCCGGGCACACTGCTCGTCACCGGCGCGCACGGCGATGACGAGTGGGCGCGCGAAGCACGCGAGAATCTACGCGCCCTGCTCCTGGCGCGCGACGCCAAAGGGCGTCACTTCGACATTGGTCTGCTGCGCGCACCCGAGTTCGACGCGCTGCCCGACGAACTGGCAGACGACGCCGATTTCGCCCCCGAATATGTCAACTTCTACCTGCCAAACGGGGGTGTGGTGATGGCGTCCTTCGGCGACGCGGTGGCCGACACACATGCGCGCAACGTCGTGCAACAGGCGTTCCCGATGCGGCGCGTGGTGCAACTGCCGCTGCGTGCCATCGCGAAGCGCGGAGGCGGTATTCACTGCTGCACGCAGCAGCAACCGGCCCCCGTGGTGTCGTAAGACGTCAGCTCGCCTTCGTGCGACGTTTGCGCGCGGGGGCTGTCGTCGTCGCTTTGCGTGCAGCACGCTTCGGCGCTGCGCTCGCATCCGTCTGTGCGACCTTCGCTCCGGCACGCTTGCCGCGCGTGACAGGCGCGGCATTCCCGCCAAGCTGCGAGCGCACACGCTGCTGCATGTCGGCGATATCCGAATCGAGAATGAGACGCCCGCGCAGCTTGCCGTTCATCCGCTTGATGTACGTGCGCGCTTCCTGCATGTGAAAGTGCATCAACTCGCGCACGCGCTCGGCGTCGCCCGCGCGCGCGGCATCCGTGATCGCGCGATGGATGTTCACGTTGGCGGTGCCGAACTTCTCATGCTCACGTCGCGGCGTTTCGTTGCCGAACACGATTAACTGACGAATCATCTCGTTGACGAGTTCGCAGGTGAATCTCAAAAAGCTGTTCGGATTGGCCGCCGCAAGAATGTCGTGGAAATCGACGTCGGCCTGACGCTGGCGCAGCAACTCGTGACGATCGTGCGATGCCGGGCTGCAACACGTCATATTGTTTTCCAGCGCAGCGAAATCCGCTTCGGTCAGATGCGGCACGGCTCCCGCGGCCAGCTCAGGCTCAAGCAACTGACGCACCGTATAGATGTCGTCGATGCTCACTTCCTTGAAAAAGAGATAGTTCTGCATGAGCTGGAACGTGCGATCGAGCGGCACCTCCACGACCATGCCGCCGCCCGACGGTCCGGTGCTCACCTTGATGAGCCCCTGCACTTCGAGCGACTTGAGCGCCTCGCGAATCGTGCTCTTCGAGACACCGAACATCTGCTGCAACTCGACCTCGCGCGGCAGCCGATCGCCCGGCAGAAGATTGCCTTCCGTGATCAGACGCTTGATGGCTTCCGCGACCAGATCGCCGCGCTTTTGTTGTTTGATTTCCAACGGCTCTCGCACCGTTTGTGCATCCAATGCCATGTGGCGCCTCAGAAGTCGGTTCACGCTCGAATCGCGCGCGATCGTCCGCAATCATCCGGAATGGTCCGGAATGGTCCGGAATGGTCCGGAATCGCCCCAAATTGCCCGAAAGCCGGGCCATCGGCCGATCGTCGCGGCTCGCGCCCTCTCGGAATTTTTTCCGATTGACACGAAAAAACATTATACCTACGATCAAATCCATCCTATTTATCATAATAAATATGACGGATGGGAATAAGGCCCCGGACGTTGCAAGTCGTTGCTGTGCAGTCACTGCCTCTGGTCGCTTCTTCAGGTCACTGACCATCAGTGGGTAATTGGGTAACGCGTTGCACGTTTTCACCCCATGAACGATTGCTCCCATGCATGGAGACCAAATTGAATCGTCGTGAACTGTTGAAGCTCGCCGCCGCGGCGTCTCTGCCTGGCTCCCTTTTCTCCGCTCGCGACGTGTTCGCGCAAAGCACCGGGGCCATCCAACTCGCCTGTCCGGTGCCGATGTCGGGGCCGTTCGCCGCCAACGGCAAGTTCGCCGACCTCGGCATGAAGCTCATCGTCGAGCAATACGGCAAGGTGCTCGGCCGCCCGCTCGCCTACACCACGCTCGACACCGAGGGTAAACCTGCAACCGCCATCCGTCGCGTGCAGGAAATCGCTCAGCAAAAGGGCGCGCGCTTCTTCGCGGGCGGCATTCTGTCCTCGGAAGCGCTGGCAATGGGCAAGGAAGCCGAGAAGGCCGGCGGCATCTTCATCACCACGGCAGGCGCAGACGAAATCACCGGCAAAGATTGCAACGCCGCCACGTTCCGCTGGTCGGTGCCGACCTTCGGCGCGATCGAGCAGACGGTGCGTCCGCTCATCGAATCGATGCCGAAGGCCAAGCGCTGGTACACGATCACGCCGCAATATGTCTTCGGCGAAGGCCTGCTCAATGCCGCGAAGAACATCTTCAAGGAAAAGGGCATCGAGCACGTCGGCAACAGCTATCACTCGCTGACGGAAAAGGAATTCTCGGGCTACCTTACCAACGCCGCCGCCGCCAAGCCGGATGTGCTGCTGATCCTGAACTTCGGCTCGCAATCGTCCGACACGCTTCGCCAGGCGGTGAGTTTCGGCATGAAGAAGAACTGCACCATCCTCATGGCATGGGCCTCGGGGCTGGAACAGTTCGAAACGCTCGGCGCCGATCTGTGCGACGGGGTGTATTTCGGGGCACAGTACTGGCACGCCGTTGCGTCGCCGCTCAACCTCGATCTGGTCAAACGCACTCAGGACCGCTTCAAGCAGAACCCGAACTACAGCCTTGCCGGCTCGTACATCTGTACCAAGCTCATGCTCGACGGCATGGTCAAGGCTGGCAGCGCCGATCCGAAAGCGGTCATCGCCGCCATGGAAGGCATGAAGTACGACGGTCTGACAGGACCGGAAGAGATCCGCAAGGGCGACCACCAGGTGCTCAAGAACTACTACCTGCTCAAGGGCAAGGCGAAGTCGAAGATGAAGAACGCCGACGACTACGCCGACATTGTCAGCGCCGGAAAATCGTTCCTGCCGCTCGACAAGACCGAGTGCAAGATGGCCTGATGCCGTCATCGACCGTCTGAAGCGGTCTGAAGTCTGTCGCTCGCGGGGACACGTCAAACGGTCCCCGCATGTGTCGTCTGCGCTGCGCTGCGAAAGCAGGGCGGTGCAAGGTGTTCCACGTCTGCACCAAAGCTCTCCGGGACGCGCATGAACGTCTACTTGCTACAAGTCATCAACGGCGTCGGGATCGGGATGTTGTACTTCCTGCTCGCCGTCGGCTTATCGATCATCTTCGGCCTGCTGCGTTTCGTGAACTTTGCGCACGGCGCCTTCTATCTTCTCGGCGCGTACTTCTGCTATCAGGCGCTGCAATGGGGAATGTCGTTCTGGCCGGCCCTCATCGTATGCCCCATCGTCGTGGGCGCGCTCGCCTGGATTGCCGAGAAAGTGCTGCTCTCGCATATCTACGAGAAAGCGCACGAGTTCCACATCCTCGTCACCGTCGGTCTCGCGCTCGTCGTGCAGGAACTGGTCATCATCGTCTGGGGGCCGCTCGGCGATAACGTGGCCGTGCCGGAAGCGCTCGACGGCGTGGTGATGTGGGGCAGCTTCATCTACCCGAAATACCGCCTGTTCCTCATCGGCTTTACCGCCGTCTTTGCCGCCGTGCTCTGGTGGCTGCTCGAAGGCACACGCCTGGGTAGCGCCATACGCGCCGGGAGCGAGTCATCGGAGATGGTGTCGCTGCTCGGCATCAACGTGTTTCGTGTGTTCAGCTTCGCATTCGCGCTGGGCGCCGGCACCGCCGCGCTGGCCGGTGTGCTCGCCGCACCGGTGCGCGGTGTCGAACCGTTCATGGGTATCGAAGCGCTCGGGATCGCGTTCGTGGTGGTCGTGATCGGCGGCATGGGCAGCTTCGCCGGCGCACTCGTGGGCGGGCTCGTCATCGGCATCGTGCAGAGTCTGATGAGCACGATCTGGCCGGAAGGCGCGCGACTGATGATTTACGTGGCGATGGCGGCCGTGCTGCTCATGCGCCCGCACGGCCTGCTCGGGAGGGGATGATGCTGGTACGTTATCGTTTTTGGCTGCTTGCCGCCGCCGTCACGCTGGTCCTGCCGCTCACACTCTCGTCGGGCACGCTCGCGACCGAAGTGCTCGTCTACGCGCTGGCCGTGCTCGGCTGCAATCTGCTGCTCGGTTACACCGGACTGCTGTCGTTCGGGCAAGGCATCTTCTTCGGGCTGGGCAGCTATACGCTGGGCATCATGCTCACGCGCTGGTCGTTGCCCATGCCCGTGGCCATCCTCGCGTCCATCGTCCTGGGTGCAGCGATTGCCGCCATCGTCGGCAGCTTCGCGATCCGGCAAAAGGGCACTTACTTCGTGATGCTCACGCTCGCCTGCGCGCAGATGTTCTATTTCTTCGCCTACACCGCGACGGACTGGACCGGCGGCGACAACGGCCTGCTCGACATCCCGCGCAAGTCGCTCACGCTGGGCGGCAAGACGCTCGTGGCCCTCGAGACACCGTGGCAGTACTACACCTTCGTCGCCATCGTCTTCCTGATTGTCTTCGCCCTGTTGCTGCGTGTGGCGGATTCTGTCTTCGGGCGTACGCTGCTCGCCATTCGCGACAACGAAACGCGCGCGGCCGCCATCGGCTATCACGTGAAGACGTTCAAGCTCGTGGCGTTTGCGATTTCCGGCGCGGTCACGGCGCTGGCCGGGGCGCTGCATGCGTTGATGACGGGCATTGCGCCGCTCTCGAACATCGAATACCACACGAGTGAAATGATCCTCGTGATGACAGTCATCGGAGGCACGGGAAACCTGTTCGCCTCGGTGCTCGGCGCTGCGTTCTACGTGCTCGCGGCCGACTGGCTCTCAACACTCTGGCCGCGTTGGCTGCTGCTGCTCGGCCTGCTGCTCATTGCCGTGAGCCTGTTCATGCATCGCGGGTTGTGGGGCGTAGGCGAGACACTGTGGCACCGCATCGCCGGCAAGCGCAATGCGCGCGACGGCAAACTGAATCCGCAGGGCACTCAGGGAGACCCGACATGAGCGACGCTCTCATCGAAGCCTCGGGCATCGTCAAGCGCTACGGCAAGTTCACGGCATTGCACGGCGTCGATCTGCGCGTGGCGCCGCGAACGGTGCATTCCGTCATCGGCCCGAACGGCGCGGGCAAGACGACGCTGTTCCACATGCTGACCGGCACCGTGCCGGTCTCCGGCGGACGCATCATGTTCGACGGCCATGACGTCACCACCGAGGCGGACTATCGCCGTGTGCAACGCGGCATCGCCCGCTCGTTTCAGGTCACGGCCCTGTTTCAGAACCTGTCGGTGCGCGAGAACCTTCGGCTCGCCGCGCTGGGCGTCACGCCGCGTCGCGCGCTCTCGTGCTGGCGCAAGGCGGACGGCCCGCGCGCCTGCGCCGCCATCGTCGACGACGTGCTCGCACGCCTGGCCCTCACACGTCATGCCGACACCGCGGCGGGGTCGCTCTCGCACGGCCAGCAGCGGCGCCTCGAAGTCGGCATGGCGCTCGCCGCCCGTCCCAAGGCGATCTTTCTGGACGAGCCGACCTCCGGCATGGGCATCGACGATCTCGACGACATGAAGCAACTGATCCGGGGGTTGCGCGACGACCATACCGTCGTCCTCATCGAGCACAACATGAACATCGTGATGGACATTTCCGACACGATCACCGTGATGCAACAGGGCCGCGTACTCGTCGAAGGCAAGCCGGACGCCATCCGCGCCGACGACCGCGTGCGCGCCGCCTACCTCGGCAACATGATCACCGGAGGCCGCGCATGATTCTCGACGTCGCAGGCGTTCACAGCTATTACGGCAAGAGCCACATCCTGCAAGGCGTATCGCTGAGCATCGGCGACGGCGAACTCGTCACGCTGCTCGGTCGCAACGGCGCGGGCAAGTCGACCACGCTCAAGTCGATCGCGGGCGTGGTCCCACCCAAGGCGGGCACCATCACCTTCATGGGCCAGCCGGTCGCCGGCATGGCGGCACATCGCATTGCAGCGCGCGGTGTGTGCTTCGTGCCGGAGCATCGCGGCATCTTCAAGCTGCTCACCGTCGAAGAGAACCTGAAGCTGGCCGCGCGTCGCGATTCGCCGTGGCAGCTCGCCGATATCTACCGCATCTTTCCGCGCCTGCACGAGCGTCGCAAGAATGGCGGCGCGCAGCTCTCCGGCGGAGAACAGCAGATGCTCGCGATCGGCCGCGCGCTGATGAATCACCCGCGCCTGCTCATGCTCGACGAACCGGTCGAAGGACTCGCCCCGGTGATCGTCGAGGAGATCGTGGCGCAGTTGAAGCTCATCAAGCAGGCCGGCGTGGCGATCCTGCTCGTCGAACAGAATCTGGAAGTGTGCACGCAACTGGCCGACCGGCATTACATCGTCGAGCAGGGCGTGATCGTGTATGGCGCGGACAATGCCGCGTTTCTCGCCGACGAGGTCGTCAAGGACCGCTATCTCGGTGTGGGCGTGGCGTAGCCCGCCGGTGGTCTTGCGGCGCGCTCCCCCCGACCTCGCCGCTGCCCGTAACTCTCAAGGATTGGTACAACATGGAACGTCTCGATCAACCGGTTGCCGCAGTGCGCATCGACGGTGCGCGTCTGTGGGACAGCCTGATGCAACTCGCGCAAATCGGTGCGACGGACAAGGGCGGCGTCTGCCGTCTCGCACTGACGGACCTCGATCGCCAGGGTCGCGACCTGTTCGTGGCGTGGGCAAAGGAAATCGGCTGCTCGGTGCGCATCGACGCCATCGGCAACATTTTCGCGCGCCGCGCCGGGCGCGATGACGCCTTGCCCCCCGTCATGACCGGCAGCCACATCGACACGCAGCCCACCGGCGGCAAGTTCGACGGCAACTATGGCGTGCTCGCCGGACTGGAAGTCCTGCGTACGCTCAACGACAATCGAATCGTGACGGAGGCGCCGCTGGAAGTCGCCGTGTGGACGAACGAGGAGGGCTCGCGCTTCGTGCCGGTGATGATGGGCTCGGGTGTCTATGCAGGCGCGTTTTCGCTCGAACACGCGCTCGCCCAGAAGGACCATGACGGCGTGAGTGTGGCCGAGGCGCTGGGCAGCATCGGCTATGCCGGAAAGACGTCGGCCGTCGGGCAACCGGGCGCCGTCGGCGCGTACTTCGAAGCGCACATCGAACAGGGGCCGGTCCTCGAAGCCCATGACAAGACGATCGGGGTCGTGCAGGGCGCGCTCGGCCAGCGCTGGTACGACGTGACCATCACCGGCATGGAAGCGCACGCCGGCCCCACGCCGATGGAATTGCGTCGCGACGCCCTGCTGGCCGCCGCCCAGCTGATTCAGGCCGTGAACCGCATCGCCTGTGAGCACGCGCCGCATGCACGCGGCACCGTCGGCTGGGTCGACAACTATCCGAACTCGCGCAACGTCATTCCCGGACGCGTGAAACTCTCCGTCGACCTGCGCGCCGCCGACGACGCGACACTCGACGCACTGAACGCCAGGCTGCGCGCCGAATGCACGGCATTGAGCACGCGGGGCATCGATGTCGCCATCGAGCAGGTCGTGTACTTCCCGCCGCAGCCGTTCGCGCCGGAGCTTGTCGATGCGATCCGCACCGGCGCGCAGACGCTCGGCTATTCGTCCATGGACGCGATCAGCGGCGCGGGCCACGACGCGGTGTACCTCGCACGCGTCGCGCCGACGGCGATGATCTTCGTGCCGTGCAAGGACGGCATCAGCCACAACGAAATCGAAGACGCCGATCCGGCGCACCTCGAGGCCGGTTGCAACGTGCTGTTGCAAGCCATGCTGCAACGCGCCGGAGGTGCCGCATGAAAGTCATGATCGCGCGGATGAATCACGAGACGAACACGTTCTCGCCGGTCCCCACGCCGCTCGAAGCCTTCGGCAATCAAGGGCCGACCTACGACGCCGACGCGTATCGCGAAAACAAGGGCATGCGCACGGCGATGGCCGCGTTCATCGATCTGGCGGAAGCGGCAGGTGCGCAGATGGTGACGCCGGTCTCGGCGAGCGCCAACCCCAGCGGGCCGGTGGCAGCAAGCGCGTATGACACGCTGTGCCGCCGTATCGTGGAGGCGGCGACCGGCGTCGACGCCATTCTGCTCGACCTGCACGGTGCGATGGTCGCCGAGAACAGCGACGACGGCGAAGGCGATCTGCTCGAACGCGTGCGTGCAGCAGCCCCCGATACCCCGATTGCCGTAGCCCTCGATCTGCATGCGAACGTTACGCAGAAGATCGTGCGCAACGCCGACATCGTGGTCGGCTTCAAGACATATCCGCACGTGGACATGTACGAGACGGGCGAACATGCCGGACGTCTATTGTTCGAGATGCTGGCGGGCAAACGTCGCCCGACGGTCGTGTGGCGCCAACCGCCGTTGATGGTGCACTCGCTGCGCAGCACGAGCCATGGCGGGGCGATGAAGCGGGCGCTGGACGCCGCGCGACGCGCAGAAGCCGAGGCAGGCGTGGCGGCGGTATCGGTGTTCTCCGGCTTCTCGCTCGCGGACATTCCTGCGCCGTGCCTCAGTGTCGTGGTGACGGCGGAGGACGGCGCGGATGGCGTTGCACGGGCCCAGGCGGTGGCCGATCGCATCGCCGCGCAGGCGTGGGACGAGCGCGACGGCTTCGTCTATCGCAGCGCACCGCTTGCCGAATCGATTGCGGAAGCGAAACGTCTGGCCGAGAGCGCCGATAAGCCGGTGCTGCTGCTCGATCACAGCGACAACTGCATGTCGGGCGGCACCTGCGACACGATGGACGTGCTCGAAGCCGCGCTCGCAGGCGGCCTGACGGGTATCGGCGTAGGCCCGCTGTGTGACCCGGAAGCCGTGGCGACGCTGATCGCGGCAGGCGAGGGCGCCGAGGTCACGCTGGCGGTGGGCAACAAACGTCCCCTCACGCAGTTGGGCATCACCAAGACGCCGCCGGTGCTGACCGGCATCGTGCGCAAGATCAGCGACGGCGAGTACATCGTGACTGGGCCGACGTACACGGGGCAGCGTTGCTACATGGGGCGCACCGTGCTGTTCGACATTGGCCCGGCGCGTATCGTCGTGACGGAACGCACGCACGAGCCGTGGGATCACGGCGTGTTCACCTGCGTGGGACTCGATCCGCGCAGCGAGCGGTTCCTGTTGCTCAAATCGCGCATGTACTGCCGTCCGGTGTTCGTGCCGATCTCGGCCGGACTGGTCGAATGCGACAGCAACGGCGTGACGAGCTCGAATTACGCACTGTTCCCGTTCTCGAGAGTGAATCGTCCGGTGTATCCGCTGGATCGGGAAGTGACGTTCGGAGAATGAGTCGTCATGGCGGGCTGTACGGCGCGCTACCTGTCAACCTTGTCAGGTGATGCGGGACGGATTGCGTCCTAAGCTACGTGGGACGTCTCGGACACGGCCCACGGCGCGCATCGGCGGGACGTCGCTCGACGGAGCGACCCATGCGATGCTTTTCCACATGCCCTCGTGTGCTGATGACTGGCTGGCTGCTGGCACACACTTTCCCCGCGTGGGCGCTTAGCGGTGCAGACGTTGCTTACCTGATTAACCAACGGTATCAATCCGCCCCATCGAAGTGCTTCGTCAACAGTCCGGTGCAGGAGTGCTCCGGTGTACTCATGCGCGTGCCGCCATCCGTGAATGGTGACTTTTGGGCACTCAGCCCTCAGGAGTCGGTGGCGGGTGTGGCGCACTTCGACTATGTCAGGCGCGATATAGAGACGTCGCGGTTGGACAACTCCGTTGGATTTATCCTCGCGGATCGTCCAAGCGCCGCAGGCAACGGACAGCCTTACGAGTTGCTTTGCGGATGCCCGCCGCCAGGGTCGATCGGAGGGCCGCCATGTAACGACTGTCCGGGGCAAACCCACCAGACGGGCGTGACGCTATGGGACACAGCTGCACCGGAAAAGCTTGCTGCCCAAGCCATTTTCTACGACGTGGGAAATGCGGGGCAACTTGCTACTGCGCTCGAGTACCAGCGCGCCTATTTCAATCGAACGCAGCACTGGCTGCCAATCCTGCGCGTGATGTTCGGTCCTCAGGGCACAACGGCCTTCGGTTACGACGAGCGCGATCAACTCGACTACGGTTATACGACCGTCGCAAACCTGAATGCACGATATGCGGATACGAAGAAGGTTTGCCCCGGGGGGCGCTCCGGTTACTACTGCAGCGGCGTCGTCATTCGCACTACTGGTTGGGGCACAAGCTTCAAATCATGGAACCCCAGCCCGAACTCAGTAGAGTCGAACGGTGTCTCCTTTTCCTTCATTCGCGCAGACGCACACGTTAGAGCTCTCTATTGGAAACCGGGTGATGCGGGCATCATCATGAACGAGTTCGCAACGCCGGTAGAACGTCCAATGGTGATGCGCTGCATCTACGCGCAGGACGCGGGCACCTACTTGCCAGATCGGTGCGCACAACTGGCCGCGTGCAAGGACGTGGGAGTGAACAGCGTGGAGACGTTCGTCTTATACATGCGTTTGCATGGACCCTGCCGATTCGACGTGGATCCCGAGGCGTTTCAACTCAGTCTTGACGTCCGCCCCTTTTTTCCGGGCGGAGGAGCCAGCCGGTGGAACGAAGCCATACTTGCTTTGTGGCCGCAAGACGTTCCCCTCCAAATCGGCATCGAAGCATTTTTCTTCATGTATTCCGACATGCCGGGCGCACAGTTCGTCCAACGCGACTACATGGCGACAACCGGTCGCTTCATGCCGGTCGTCAAAGTCGACTTGACCGCCATGGACGGCAACGTGTTTCGATATGACCCCGAGTGGCAGTCCTTCGCGCTGTATGGTCCAAGCACGCTACCGCCTGTACCGATGGCCCCAGCGGACATTCCGCAGTAGAGCAGGCAATCCCGCCGAATTCAGTCGTCGAACTATCTGAACCGCCCAAATGCAAACGCCACGCTTCCCCGCGTGGCGCTTGCTCGTTTAAGCGACAAAAAACAGCGGATCCGCCGAAAGTGCGGATACCGAAGCATTACTCGTCCAACACCTTATTACCCGTTTCTTCGAACATCGATACGGCGATGAGCGACACGACGACGCACGCGATCATGTACCACGCCGGGGCCATCTTGTTGCCGGTCACGCGAATCAGCCAGCCCGCGACGAGTTGCGCCGTGCCGCCGAACACCGACACCGAAATCGCATACGCGCTCGACATGTAGCCCGCGCGCAAATGCTTTGGGAAGTTCTCCGGCATCAGCGCATAGGCCGGCGCCGAACCCATCGTGTAACAGAACATCAGCACGATCAGTGCGGCGAGCACGACCGGCAGCGACGGGTAGTGCGTCATGATCCAGAACGCCGGATACAACAGCACGATCAACGCCACACGCCCGAACATCGTGAGCGGCTTGCGCTTGCCCATCCTGTCCGACCACGCGCCGTAAATCGGGCACATCACCAACGAGATCGTGCTCGCTGCCACGCCCGCGAGCATCGACATCTTCGGCGGCAGCCCCAGATACTGAATGCAGTACGTCGGCATGTAATACATCATCACGTACGTCGACACCGACATGCCCGCGATCGAGAAGATCGTGAGGAACCAGTTGCGCACGTACAGACCGCGCTTCGGATCGTCGCGGCCGGCCACGGTCTTCGCTTTCGGCGGCTCTTCCTGAATGTGGCGACGCAGATAAATACCGACCGGTGCGATCAGCGTGCCGAGCAAGAAGGGAATGCGCCAGCCCCAGCTGTGCATCGTGTCGTCCGAGAGCAGAAAGCCGAGGCTTGCCGCCAGACCCGAGCCGAGCAGGGCGGCCGCACCCTGACTGGCCAGTTGCCAGCTCGCGCGAAAGCCGCGACTCTTCGCGCCGCCCACTTCCAGCAGCGTGGCCGTGGCCGCGCCGAACTCGCCGCCCTGCGCGAAGCCTTGCAGCAGGCGGGCGCTCACAATCAGCAGCGGAGCCGCCAGACCGATCTGGGCGTACGTCGGCGCCAGACCAATGGCCGCCGAACCGATCGCCATGAGCAGAATGGTCAGCGTCAGCGCAGGCTTGCGACCGGCCCGGTCGGCGTAACGGCCGAGCACGATACCCCCGAGCGGGCGCATCACGAAGCCCACCGCAAACACGGCGAACGCGAGCAGCGACGACGTGATGGGATCGTCCGCCGGGAAAAACTGCTTGCCGATCGTCAGCGCAAAGTAGCTGTAGACCGTGAAGTCGAAGAACTCCAGCAGGTTGCCGATCACGGCGGCAAAAACGATCTTGCGTTGCTGCGAGGTCGACATCGGGGACGTCTGCGTCGGCTGTGCGCCGCCAGCCGGATACGATTGCGTTGCGAGACTCATGCGCGGTCCTTGGCGAGAAAGCGTTCGACCAGACGCGTCCAGAAGGCCGCACCGATGGTCAGATTGTCGTCGTTGAAGTCGTACTTGGCGTTGTGCAGCATCGGCTTGCCTTCCCCATTGCCCAGACGAATGAAGCAGCCAGGCACTTTTTGCAGGTAGTACGCGAAGTCCTCGCTGCCCGCGATGGGCGGGAAGGGCGAGATGATGTGCTCGGCACCGACCAGTTCTTGCGCAACCTCACGGGCAAATTCGGTTTCGGCTTCGCTGTTGACCAGCACCGGATAGCCCCGGATGTACTCGATGTCGGCGCTCGCGCCATAGCCCTCGGTGTGCGACTTCACCAACGCACAAATGCGCTCCTCCAGCGTGGCGCGCACCTTCGCGGAGAACGAGCGCACGCTCATCTCCAGCGTGGCGTCCTCCGGGATCACGTTCGGCGCGAATCCCGCGTGGAAGGTGCCGACAGTCACCACGGCGGCTTCGGTCGGATCGACGTTGCGCGCAACCACGGTTTGCAGCGCCATCACGAGGCTGCTGCCGATCATCACCGGATCGATGGCCAGATGCGGCCGTGCCGCATGGCCGCCACGGCCGTGGATGCGGACCTTGACGGTATCGCACGCAGCCATGAGCGGACCGGCTCGGAAACCGAACGTGCCCGTGGCGACGCCCGGATGGTTATGCAGACCGAAGATCGCATCGCACGGGAAACGCTCGAACAGGCCGTCGGCAATCATCTGTTCGGCGCCGCTGTTCGAACCGGCTTCTTCCGCCGGCTGGAAAATCAGGTTGACGGTGCCGTCGAAGTTGCGTGTCTTTGCGAGTTGCTGCGCCGCGCCGAGCAACACGGTGGTGTGACCGTCGTGACCGCAGGCGTGCATCTTGCCGTCATGCACGCTGGCGTAGGCCAGACCGGTTTGTTCGTGGATCGGCAGCGCATCCATGTCGGCGCGCACGCCAACCGTGCGCGCGCTCGTGCCCGCGGTGAGCGAGGCCACCACGCCGTGACCGCCGACGTTGCGCGTGACCCGGTATCCCCAGCTTTCGAGCTTGTCCGCCACGTAACGCGACGTGTCGACCTCCTCGTACGACAGCTCGGGGTGTTGGTGGATGTGGTGGCGAATGTCGGCCAACTGCTCGCGCGCGTCGGCCAGGTCGCTCACCTCGCAATAGCGATTCTCGCTCATCGAGGACTCCTCTCTTTTTGAATAACGCGGAGTATTGCACCGACGAAATTTCGCACCCATGACGCAAAGCACGTCAAAATGTTGCTTTCAAGGCAACAATTGTGTGAAAAGGACTGTCCGCACGCTGCCTGTCTCGTCAGCAAAAACCGGGCGCCAATTCAATAAGTTAGCAACGTTCCACCATGCGCCGTCGCCCATGCGCGCGACCGCGTGGCGACGACATGTCCGACCGGCACGATCGTTCGAGCGCAATAGTGAAATCAATGATGACCAGCGATTCATGGATGGACGACATCGGCGAGCGTCCGCTCAGATACCTCGCCGAAATTGCCGCAATGGGCGGTGTGCGCATGGCGGCCGAATCGCTCGGCGTGAATCCTTCCGTCGTCAGCCGACAGGTCGCCGCGCTGGAACGGCGGCTGCGCTTTCCCCTCATCGAGCGACGTGGGCGCAACGTGATCGTCACCGAAATCGGTCAGGTGCTCATCGACTATTACCGTGACGGTCAACGCCGCCAGCGGGATCTGTCGGCGCGGCTGGAGGAATACCGGCATCTCAAGCGCGGACGCGTGGCGATCGGCGTCGGGGAAGGATTCATCGGCCGGCTGATCGCGCAAGCGTTGCAGCGTTTCTCGATGAGCTATCCCGACATCCTCGTCGAGATCCGATCCGGCCCCACGCCCACGGTGCTCTCGCTGGTGCGCGACGACGTCGTCGACATCGGTCTGTGCGCCCGCTCGGAGGACGATCCCGCCATGCGCATCCACCCGTTTGCGGCCAAGGCGCTGTGCGCCGTGGTGGCGCCCACGCACCGGTTCGCGACCATGACGAGCGTGCCGCCCTCGGAACTGGTGCACGAGCGGCTCATCTTCATGACCGAGGAGCACGGCGTTCAGCAGTTCGTGCACTCGGTGCTCGATACGGCGCGCCTGAACGTGATTCCCGCGTATCGGGTCGATCTGTTCAACACCGCGCAGACGCTCGCTGCCGCCGGCCTCGGCGTGGCCTTCATGTCGGCGATTACCGCGCGACGCGGTATCGAACTCGGTGAGCTGGTGGCCGTGCCGATCGATCATCCGATCGCCGCCGGATTCTCCAGCCAGATGATGACGCGCGTGGGGCGCCGCCTCTCGCCCGCCGCAGACCACCTGTGGAAGCAACTCGCGCAAAGTCTGGCGAAGCGATGAGACGTCTGTGATCGCCCCCGCCAATGGGGCCGAATGGGGCTGAATGGGGCCGAATGGGCCGCACGCAGAATCGCCATCCGTAGATGGCGTATGATCGGCCGGGTGTTGGACAAGCCCGCCTGATGCATCGATGACGACTGACTCGAACCAACCCGCCCACCGGCGACTCCGCGCGCGCTTCGTCGCGATTTCCTGGCGAGATCTCGCCGTCTCCTTTGGCCCGGTAGTCCTGGTTGCGATTGCCGCCATCTGGCTCGCCGTATGGCTCGTGCAACCGGCCCCGCCGCGCACCATCACGCTGAGCGCCGGCCCCGAGGGCAGTTCGTTCTGGAGCGCAGCGCAACGTTACAAGACCATCCTCGCGCGCGACGGCATCACGCTCAACGTGCTGCCCTCGGAGGGCTCGCGTCAGAACGTCGAGCGTCTGGCGAACGACAACGAGAACGTGGACCTCGGTCTCGTGCAGGGTGGCGTGTCGCAGGGCCTGGACATCGACGGCCTCGTCTCGCTCGGCAGCATGTTTTATGCACCGATCTCGGTGTTCTATCGCGGCGAGCGCGTCACCAAACTGTCCGATTTCACCGGCAAGCGCATCGCCATCGGCCGGGAAGGCAGCGGCGCACGGGCTCTCGCGCTCACATTGCTCAAGGCGAATGGCATCGAGCCCGGCGGATCGACGAAGCTCACGGCCTACGACGGGCAGGAAGCCGCTCAGGCGCTGATCGACGGCCGTGTCGACGCCGCCATGCTCACCGGCGACACGGCGACCGGCCCCACCATGGGCAAGCTCATTCGCACGCCCGGCATTCGCCTCATGGATTTCGCGCAGGCAGACGCCTACACGCGGCGCTTCACCTATCTCAATCAGTTGACGCTGCCGCGCGGCGTCTTCGATCTCGGTCGCAATCTGCCCGCGCAACCGGTGCACGTCATCAGCCCGACCGTCGAACTCGTGGCGCGGGAGAGCCTGCATCCGGCGCTCTCCGATCTGCTGATCGAAGCGGCACGCGAGGTCCACGGCAAGGCGAATCTGATGCAACGCGCCGGGGAGTTTCCCTCCGCACAAGTGCATGAATTCCCGATCTCCGACGACGCCGCGCGCTACTACAAGTCGGGCAAGGGTTTCCTTTACCGTCATCTGCCGTTCTGGATCGCCAGCCTTGCCGACCGCATCGTCGTGCTGCTCGTGCCGATCATCGTGGTGTTGATCCCGGCGTTCCGACTGGTGCCGTCGCTCTATAGCTGGCGCGTGAAGTCGCGTCTGTACCGCTGGTACGGCGGACTCATCGCGCTGGAGCGCGAAGCGTTGGCGGACGACGCTCACACCGAGTATCAAAGTCTGCGCGAACGACTCGACACCATCGAGGCCGCCGTCAACCGGCTGAAGATTCCGCTGGCGTACGCGGCCCAGTTTTACGTGCTGCGAGAACACATCAGTTTCGTGCGTCAACGCCTCGACGCCATGAACGCAGCGCACGCCACGTCGGGCGGCGATGCCGTTCAGCGCGCAGGCGGCGTACCGCCTTCGCCCGGGAAAGCGGAAGACGACGCCGAAGCAGCGGGTAAGGAAGCGGACACGAAGCACGCATGAGCCTCACCTCAAAGAAATACTTATGCATTTCATAACCAGCGCCAGCTTTTCTTATAGAGGAGAGCGGCGCACACTGCTGACAGTCACGGACCGTTTGTGTGCCCGTTTGTGTGGCCATTTGTGCGGCCCGTTGTGAAAACCGAAAACCCACGCTCGCGCCATCGTATGTCGTCGTCCAACGCCCCGCATTCGTCCTCTTCCGCTACGCAAGCGCCGCGCCGTGTCGGCACCGACCTCGCGCGAAGTGCATGCACTGTGCGTCCGGTACGCGACGACGACCTGCCTGCCATCACCGCGATCTACGCGCATCACGTGCGCAACGGATCCGCGTCCTTCGAAGAGATTCCGCCGGACGAGGTTGAGATGCGCACCCGGTGCGCAAAGGTGCTCGATGCGGGTCTGCCGTATCTGGTCGCGGAGCGCGACGCCCGGGTGCTGGGCTACGCATACGCCACGCATTACCGGCCCCGCTCGGCGTATCGGTTCACGCTGGAAGACTCCGTGTACATCGCGCCCGACGCCATCGGGCAAGGTGTGGGGCGCGCATTGTTGCTCACGCTCATCGCGCGCTGCGAAGGCGGTCCGTGGCGCCAACTGATCGCGAACGTGGGCGACAGCGGCAATCAGGCGTCCCTCGCCCTGCACGCCGCCTGCGGCTTCCAGCACGCGGGCATGCTCAAATCCGTCGGCTTCAAGTTCGGCCGCTGGATCGACACCGTTCTCATGCAACGCCCCCTTAACGCAGGCGACACCACGCTGCCCGAATAAGCGGCGCGCTCAAAACGGCGAGGTGCGGTCCAGTTCCTTGTAATGACGGAAGATGCCCGTGGTGTTGAACGGGATACGTCGGGGCGATGCCAGATACGCCGCGACAAGCGGTGCGCTGGCCACGGCGTCGTGCACCGCCTGACAGCGCGGGAATGCTTTCGCGAAGCCGGACATCGCACGCGGAAATGCGTAGCGCAGCCCCTCGATCACCTGAAACAGCGACAGATCGGCATACGACATGGCGCCTTCCGACAGCCATCCGCCCGCGTGGGGATTGTTCGCGAGCACCCGCTCGAAGTAGCCGAAGAATTTGGGCAGCCGATAATCGATCAGGTCTGCGGTGCGCTTGCGCGCTTCAGCCTTCTGATTGCTGTAATAGAGACGACTGGCGATGGGGTGATGACCGTCGTGAACCTCGGCCACCAGATCGGCAATCGTCAGTTGTAGCTGATTGACCCAGCGTCGCGCGCGCGGCGTTTCGCCGACGAGGCCGAGCAATGGCCCCAGATACGCCAGAATATTCGCCGTCTGGCCGATCAGCTCGTCGCCCGAGGCATGACGGATACGCAGAAACGGCGGGGCGAAGGGCGGGTCCATGCACGCGGGATCGTCCATGGCGTGCAGCAGACCGTCCATCCCCTGACCGGGCTCATCACCCTGCACGATCTCCACATACGGTGTACCGGCGGCCTCGAAGGCGAGGCGGACAAACTCGCCACGGCCTTGCAGGCCCGGCCAATAGAACAGCTCGAAGGTCATGCACCCTCCTCAGGCTCAGGAAGCGCCCGGCTGCATCTCCACGCGATTCTTGCCCTGTTGCTTGGCGCGATACAGCGCCAGATCCGCCGACTCGATCAACGACGTCGACGCCATGTGTGTGCGCGGCACGAGCGCCGCACCACCGAGACTGATGGTCACATGTCGGCCGTTGGCCGACCCGACGTGCGGAATCGCCATCGCTTCGATCTGCGCACGCACTTTCTCCGCAATCGCAGCCGCGCCGCTCGCCGACGTGTTGGGCAACACCATCACGAACTCCTCGCCACCGAAGCGCGCGGCGAGATCCGCGGGACGCGCCGCCGCTTCCGCCATCGTGCGCGCCACCCGGCGCAACACCTCGTCACCCGCAATGTGACCGTACGTGTCGTTGTAAATCTTGAAGTTGTCGACGTCGATCATCAACAGCGCCAACTCGCGTTGCTCGCGAAGCGCACGTCGCCATTCCGCGCCGAAATACTCGTCGAAGTAACGTCGGTTGGCCAGTCCCGTCAAGCCATCGGAATGCGTGAGCCGCTGCAGCTCCAGATTCGTCTCGAGCAATTGCTGCTGGCTCTCGCGCAGCGCGCGGTACGCTTCGTCGCGTTGCAGCAGGTTCATATACGACCGGGAGTGGTACCGAATGCGTGCGACCAGCTCGATGGTGTCGGGCAGCTTGACCAGATAGTCGTTGGCGCCGGCGGCGAACGCCTCGCGCTTGATCGTCGGTTCTTCTTTCGTCGAGAGCACGATGATCGGGATGTCGCGCGTGAGCGGACTGGCGCGATACTGCCGCACGAGCGAGAGACCGTCGGTGCCCGGCATCACGAGGTCCTGGAGGATGACGGTCGGTCGTGTCTGTTCGGCAACGCGCAAGGCATCGTCCGGGTTCGCACAGTAGTGAAAATCGATGTTCGGCTCGCCGCTCAGGGCGCGGCGGATTGCTTCGCCGACCATTGCCTGATCGTCGACGAGCAACACCATCGCCGACGATTCGCTCAGGCTGCTCTCCGAGCCGATCGGTTGCGGGTCTGGCCTGAGTTGGTGCGGAATTGTCGTCATTGTTGTTTTTCCCTCTCCTTTTGACGCTGCTGCGCTGTCCGATTACAGCGTGCCGAACAAGGTCACCAAATGTGGTGCGATATTGGGCAGCGGCAGAATCTGCGACGCGGCGCCGGCCTCGGCGGCCGCTTTCGGCATACCGTACACCGCACTCGTCGCCCGATCTTGTGCAATGGTAATGAAGCCCTGTGTGCGCATCGCGCCAAGCCCTGCGGCGCCATCGCGCCCCATGCCGGTCAGAAGCACACCCACCGCGCGCGATCGCCAGTTCTCGGCAACGCTGCGCAGAAATACATCGATGGACGGACGATACACCGCATCGCGAGGTTCGTCGGTAAAAACGCAGCGCCCGCTCAGATCGACCCGCAAATGTCGATTGCCGCCCGCGAGCAGCACCGCACCGGCCACCGGGCGCTCGCCCGCTTCCACCAATCGCACCGAAAGCGGCGTCTGCTGATCGAGCCACGTCGCCATGCCCGGCGCGAAGGCGTCGTCAACATGTTGTACGACGATCACCCCTGCGCCGAAGTTCTCGGGCAGCCGCCCCAGCAGCGTCGCCAGTGCGGCCGGGCCACCGGCGGACGCGCCGATGGCGACCAGCGCATCGGTGCTGCCGGTGACACGCTGCGCAACCACCGGTTGCGGCGCGCTGGCGTCGGCATGCTGCGCCGCAACGGCTTCGATCTTGGCGAGCAACGACGATGCCGGACGCGCGAGTTCCGCGCCACCCAGCACCGGCGTATCGACGGCATCCACCGCGCCCGCACCCATGGCGTCGAACACGAGACTAGCGTGATGGCCCACGTCGGACGTCACGATCAGAATCGGACACGGCGTGCGCCGCATGATCTCGCGTGTGGCCGCTACGCCGTCCATCACGGGCATGACGAGATCCATCAACACGAGGTCAGGCGGCACGGGCGAGCACATTCGCACGGCCTGCTCGCCGTCGTGTGCCACCCACGCGACATCAAAGCCCGGTCGCTGTGCCAGCGTGCGTCGCAACGCCTCCACCGCAATGACCGAATCGTTCACGATCCCGATTCTCATGACCCCGACTCCCCGATGAGATCCACAACAGCGCGCAGCAACGCGTCGTCATGGAAGCTGCCCTTCGCGAGGTAATAGTCGGCACCCGCATCGAGTCCGCGTTGTCGATCTTCCTCACGATCCTTGTAGGAAACGATCATGACCGGCAATTCCGCCGTGCGCGTGTCGCGCTTGATCAGGGTCACCAGTTCGATGCCGTCCATGCGCGGCATGTCGACATCGGTGATCACCATGTCGAACGTTTCGCTTCGCACTGCGTTCCAGCCATCCATGCCATCGACGGCCACACTCACGTCGTAGCCGCGCGCGGCCAGCAGCTTGCGTTCGAGCTCGCGCACGGTCAGGGAATCGTCGACGACCAGCACGCGCTTGCGTGCACGTCCGCCCGATTGCGTTGCGCGCACCGGCAACCGATCGAGCGCGCCCATCTCGACCGCCTTGGCGATGGAGCGCACCAGATCCGCCGTGTCGATGATGAGCAGCGGTGAGCCGTCTTCCGCGAGCGCGCCAGCGGCAATATTGGGCAGCTTGCCGAGGCGCGCATCGAGCGGTTGCACGACGAGCATGCGCTCGCCGAGGAATTTGTCGACAGCCAGCCCGTAACGCGCGTCACCCTCACCGAACACCACGACGGGTTGATCGCCCGCAAGCCCCGCAGGCGCGGTGCCGCACAGCACCTGCTGCGCGCTCACGAGCCCGATCTGCTTGCCGTCCAGCGTGAAATGCGGACGCCCTTCGAGCATGTCGATGCGTTCCTGCGGCAACGCCAGCGTACGCGACAAGTTTGCGAGCGGCAGCGCATAGGGCTCACCGGCGACTTCGACGAGCAGGCTGCGCACCACCGAAAGCGTCAGCGGCAATTGCAGCGTCACTTTGGTGCCACGCCCCGGCGTGTGCTCGATGCGCACCGTGCCGCGCACCGTCGCCACCATCGCACGCACCGCATCGAGGCCGACGCCACGTCCCGAGACGTCCGTCACCGTATCGCGCAGGGTAAATCCCGGCAGCATCAGGAATTCGAGCAGTTCATTGTCATCGAGTCGCGCGGCGGTGTCCGGCGTCACCAGCCCGCGCCGGACCACGGTCTCGCGTACGCGCTCGATGTCGATCCCTGCGCCGTCATCGGCCACACTGACCAGCAACAGACCCGCGCTGTGACGTGCAGTGAGCGTGATGACGCCTTCGCTCGGTTTGCCTGCCGCCACGCGCGCCTGCGCACTTTCCAGCCCATGATCGACGGCGTTGCGCAGCAGATGCCCCAGCGGCGCTTCGAGCTGGTCGAGAATGTCCCGATCGACCTGTGTGTCGGCGCCGCGGATGTCGAGCCGCGCCGGCTTGCCGAGCGAGCGCCCGAGGTCGCGCACCATGCGCGCGAAGCCGCCGAGTCGATCGTCGATGGGGCGCATGCGACACGCAAGGGCTTCGTCGTACAGGCGCTGCGACAACTGCGTCGAGCGACGGTCGAAATCGTCGAGCTCGTGGATCTGCTGCGCGAGCAACTGACTTCCTCCGCCGAGCGCACGGCGAAGATCGGCCAGCGCCGCCAGCAATACCTGACGGTCTTCGTCCGAGCGATCGGCCACCTGCGCCAGCGCCGAGCTCACGCGATCGAGCGCGTCGCCCGCATCGTGCTGATGCCGCTTGAGGCGCTGCAACGACTGCGCAAAAGGTTGCGACCAGCGCGACGCCACCAGCGCCTCGCTCGACAGTCGCAGCAATCGGTCGAGGTTGTCTGCGGAAACGCGCAACGCCCGCGATGTGTTGTCGGTGGCCTCGCGGGCGTTCGACGTGTCCGCGTCGCGCGCGGTCTCGAAGCCATCATGCCTGTGACCGTCAGATGTGAGCGCAGACGACGCGGCCACGGGCACCGATCCGTCCGCTTTGTCCGCTTTGTCCGTTTGGTCCGTTGACGCGGGCGTTACCGGCAACGTCGCAAGCGTCGGAGGCATGCCGCGCGCCGATCCGGCGTCAGTCGTCGGCAGGCCATAGCTGGCGTAGTCGAACGTGCTCGGTTCTTCTGCCAACACGCCTTGCGACTTGCCCTTCGACGCCGCTTCCAATCGCGAGGTGAGCGTTTGCGTGAATGTTGTGACGAAGGCATCGATTTCGGTCTTGCCCGCCCCCTGCGCCCAGTCCGGATCGCGCCCCGGCGGATGCGCCAGACGCATGAGCAGGTCCACGCCCTGCAACAAGCGATCGATGATCGGCACGTCCAGCACGAGCGCGCCGCCCTGCGCCGCGACGAAGGCGTCTTCCAGCACGTGAGCGAGCGACACCCCCGCCTCGACCCCGACGATGCGCGCGGCCCCCTTGAGCGAGTGCGCGGCCCGCATACAGGCTTCGAGTTGCGACGCATCGGTCGGCGCACGTTCGAGCGCCAGCAACCCGTCGCCGAGCACTTGGGCCTGCGTCTCCGTCTCCATGCGGAACAGGTCTAGCAGCGTGGCGTTGCGGAGATCGTCGCTCATGCGAGGCTCCTGTCGAAAGCCGCGCCCACACGCAGCGGATCGAGCACCCCGACGACATGCTCTCGCCAGGGCAACACGGCGACGGCAAAGCCATCTGACGCCCCGAGCGCCGTCGCGGGCACTGCACCCAACGCCGTACTGGCCGGGGCGACGGTCCCGTAGACTTCGGTCACCGGAAACGCGCTCAGATGCGGTCCATGGCGTAACGCAAGCAGGCGTGCGGTGCTCGCGCGCAACGTGTTGGACGGCGTGCCCTGCGTTTGGGGCGCCTGTTGTACGCCGAGCAGCTCACCGAGCGACAGACAAGGCACGAGCGCGCCGCGCAAATTGACGAGCCCGAGCAACGCGCGCTGACGGTGTCCCGGCACCGTGTGCCACCCGCGCATGGGCGTTACCTCTTCAATGGCCGATGCAGGCAACGCCAGCCATTCGTCGGCCAGACGGAAGAGCAACAGCGACTGGCTGCGCACCACGTTCTCATCGGCGCGCGCCGCACGCCAGGGGGCAGGGTCGACGGGCACCACCGGTAGCCGGTCGAGCAATGCCGCCGCCTGCCTGCGCAATGCGTTGTCGTTTGGCTTCGCTGCCTGCGAGGAGATGGGGTCGGCGTTGCCATCCACGACACCTGCCTCAGGGGCCAGTTCGCGATCGGTCATCGATGTCGGGTTCCGTGGCGTTGCATCGGGTCATGCGTTTCGGAGGACGCCATTGTCTCGCCGGACGGCTCGACACGTTCGGCACGCGCCATCAGACGGCGTGCGCCCGACACGTCGCCACGCGCATCGAGCAATGCGGCGCAGTGCACGAGCGCTTCGTAATGGGTCGGATCGAGATACAACGCACGTCGATAATGGATGAGCGCGCCCTGCGCATCGCTACGTGCGTCTTCCACCAGACCGAGCAGATACTCCGCTTGCGCGTTGGCGCGGTCCGCCGCCAGCACGGCACGACACAGTGCGACGGCCCGCACGAAGTCGCCCGCGTCGGCCGCAGCACGCGCCTGCGTCAACTGGACGTCTATCTCTGCCTTCGCCATGGCGCCGATAGACGAGACGACGGCGGGGACGACAGCGGGGACGACAGCTGAGACGACGGACGGGGCAAGCGGCGATTCGCCCGCCCGCGCGAGTCGCGGCGAATCGGTCGTGGGTCGCGTCGGTAGCGTGGGAGGTGCGGGACGAGTCGGCGGTGCGAACGTCCGCGCGGGTATGCCGCGCGCCGACGGTTTCGCATCGGTCGAAGGCGCCGCCTGAGTCACGTCGCGCGCGGGTACCGCCACGCGGAATGAGAACGCCTGCGCATGCCCGGTCGGGGCGAGACAGTTGCTCGTTAGCGTTCCACCTTCGGCGGGCCCGGCAAAAAGCGTTGCGCCCACGCGCATGAGCCGCTCCAGCGCGGCGATGGCACGACGTTGTCCGTCGCGGTCGAAATAGATCAGCACATTGCGGAAGAAAACGAAATCGAATGTGCCCAGCCGATCCACGAGCGACGGATCGAACAGATTGCCTGCATGCCAGCGCACCTGCGTACGCAGCGCGCCGATGACGCGGTGATTGTCTTCCTCGGAGGTGAAATAGCGGTCGCGGAACAGCAGGGTGTCGGGCGCACCCCGAAACGAATTTCGGCCATACAGCCCCTCGCGGGCCACGGCAAGCGCGCGTTCGCTGATGTCGACGGCGTCGATGGTGAAATCGTTCGCGCCGAACCCCGCGTCGAACATCGCCATCGCCATCGAATAAGGCTCTTCGCCGGTCGAGCATGGCAAGCTCAGCAACCGCAACGGCTGCCTTTCGCTCGCGGTGCCGCGACGCGCGGCCCGTGCCTCCTGCGCCATCCTGCCCAGTGTCGTGAAGGCTTCGCGATGCCGGAAGAACCAGGTCTCCGGCACCACGACCGCTTCGATCAATGCCTGAAGCTCGTGCGACGACTGTTGCAACCGCTGCCAATATCGGGCGTACGGCGGGGCGTCCTGCATTTCCGGCGACAACGCGGCGAGGCGCGCACGCACGGCCCGCTCGATAGCGTGGATGCCGAGCGTGTCCGCGTCGATGCCCGTCGTGTCGCGCAACAGGCGTTCGATGTCAGGCACGTGGGTCATGTCGGCGCCCCCATGGCATTGCCCTCATGCGCCCCCTCCACAGCGGGTGCGTCGGCCACGTCATCCGCCAAGGCGTCGCGCGCTGCGTCGAACAACATCGCGCGCGCTGCATCGCTCAGCAATTGTTCGACACGCACCCACTGCACGAGGCCATCTTCGGTGTCGAGTACCGGACCGAGGTAACGCCCTTCGGGAAGATCGACACCGCTCGACCTGAATGCGTCGGCATCCGCCCGCAGGGTGTCGGTGGCGCGCTCGACCAGCACACCAAGGCGGCGGGCGTTCGGTCCGGGCACCGGGTAGTGCACAAGCACCAGCCGTGTCGAGCGACGCTCAGGCGCGCCCACTCCGGTGGCGAGGCGCGTCAGATCGATGACGGGCACGGACTCGCCACGATAGCTGAACGCGCCTGCGACCCACGACGGTGCCGATGGCAGACGCTTGAGCGAGAGCCACGGCAACACCTCGGCCACGTGACTGGCTTCGATGAGGTAATGATCGGTCGCGATGGCGAAACGCAGGAACAGCATGTCGAAGTCCGCGAAGAGCAATGGCCGACAAACGTGTCGGTAACGGGAAGTCTGGTGTCGCTATGGGTTCGATATTGGGTCGATAGCAGTTTGATGTCGGTGCGATGCCGCGTCGCCGTTGGCGCCGGTTATGACGCCAGCCCCGTGGGCGCAAGCGCCTGCACCTTGAAGCGCGACACCCCGCTCTTCAGCCCGTTGGCCACGTGATTGAGTTCCTCGATGGCCTGACTCGACTGCTGCAACGATTCGGCCGTCTGTTGCGCGGCCTCGGAGAGTTGCACCAGCGCCTGATTGATTTGCTCCGCGCCGGTGGCCTGCGCCTGCATGCCTTCGTTGACGACCTGAAAGCGCGGCGGGAGCGTCTGCACCTGCGAAATGATCTGGGCGAGTTGATCGCCGACCTGTCGCATTTCGTCCATGCCGCGGCGTACCTCCTCGGCGAACTTGTCCATGCCCATCACGCCTGCGGACACCGCCGACTGGATCTCCTTGATCATCTGCTCGATGTCATAGGTTGCCACGGCCGTCTGGTCGGCCAGCCGGCGAATCTCCGTGGCCACCACGGCGAAGCCGCGACCGTACTCGCCGGCCTTTTCGGCTTCGATGGCCGCGTTGAGCGAGAGCAGGTTGGTCTGATCGGCCACCTTCGTGATCGTGGTCACGACCTGATTGATGTTGCCCGCCTTCTCGTTGAGGATGCCGAGCTTGCCGTTGACCGAGCCGGCCGCTTCCACCACGTGTCGCATGGCATCTTCCATGCGCGTGAGGCCGACGTGTCCCGTGCCCGCCAGCGTTGCCGCATGCTCGGCGACACCTGCGACTTCGGTCATGGTGCGGGCCAGATCGCGCGACGTGGCGAAAATCTCCCGCGACGTGGCGCCGATCTCGGTGGTGGTGGCCGCCGTCTCCGAAGCCGTGGCCTGCTGCTGGCGCGACGTCGCGGCAATTTCGGTCACGGACGTCGTGACTTGCAGCGCCGACTTCTGCGCCTGCCCCACGAGCCCCGTCAACTCGTCGGTCATGCGATTGAAACCCGATTCCAGCGCGCCGAACTCGTCGCGCCGCGCCAGATTCAGCCGCCGGGTCAGATCGCCCGAGCGCATGACTTCCAGAATCTGCATCACGCTCGCGAGCGGCACGCTGATCGCACGGAACAGCAACCACCCGGCGAGCACGGCAACGGCAAGCGCCACGACCAGCGTAATGAGCAGCGTCGCCTTGGCGGCCGTCACGGCTTCGCTGATGTTGTGTGTGGCTTCGTCCGAGTAAGTCTTGTTGGTGTCGACCAGACGCTGGATCGCCGCGCGCCCGCGCCCCCATTCGGGATAGAGCTGCTCGGTCAGCATGGCACGGGCGGCGGGCATCTGGCCGTCCGCCACGAGCTTGAGAACCTGTGTGCTGATGCGCCCGTACTGATTGCGCGTGCCGCGCACTTCGTCGTATTGAATGCGGTCGATGGGGCGGTTGACGGTCGTGCCGTAATCCTTGACCCAGCCGTCGATGCGGGCGTCGGCCGCGCGCAAGGCGTCGAGATCGACCGCGCGGGTCTTGTCGTTGTCGTCGATTGCGACGACCTGCTGAAGTAATTGGTAGCTCTCGAACCACGCGCCGCGCAGCATCGTGCTGTAGTAGAGGCCCGGCGCGGAGTCGTCTTCCACACTGCGTGTCTCGGCTTCGATGGCGGACAGCCGGGTGTAGGCGATGCCCGCCATGAGGGCCATCAAGGCAAGGATCAGGCCAAAACTGGCCAGAATGCGATGTCGGATCGACCAGTGTTTCACGCCGCGCTCCCGTTCGGGTTCATGCCCGGCGCCGGAAGGGTCGACGCGGGCCTTTTGAGGTTACGCCGATTCTATTACAGCGGCCCGACCGGGCAACGTCGGTCAGGCCCTGTATTTGGGTTTATTTCTGATCCGTCGCACACTCCCGGTCACGGTCCGGCCCCGGGAGTCCCGCGGTCCGACGGTCGCGATCGGACGGCAGGACGGTCGGCCCCGGGCGTCGAGCATCGACCGTCGGCCACCCGCGTTCGGCGTGAAGCGCTCAGCGGGTCAGTTCGCGCAAGGCATCCGCCGTCATGGGGGCGAGCGCGAGCGGGGCGGCAGCGGACGTGAGCGCGCGCAGCGACGCGGCGTTGTCCGGGGAGACGCTGCCATCGGGCAGGTAGAGGTTGTTTTCGAAGCCGATGCGCGCGTGGCCGCCGTACAACACCGCCGCGAGCGCACACTCCGCCTCGCGCGGACCGAAGGCGCACATGGCCCAGGGCGTCGCACCCGACGCCTCGCCCAGCGCGTCCGCGTCGGTCTGCCACGCGCTCAGGAACGGCAGCAGGTCGGACGGCGAGGACAACTGACCCTTGCTGTAACGCCCCAGCACGAACAACACCCAGTGGCGACCGGGACGGATCGCACCGGTCGCGCGCAAGCGCCAGTAATGCGCCACGTCTTCGGTGTCGTAGAGGATGTACTGCGCAGTGACGTTTTCCTGCCAGAGCCAGCCGAAGAACGCCTGCGCTGCGGGCGCATGGGCGGCGTCGGGCAATATTTCGCGCAAGGCGACCGAGATCGCCTCGGGACGCAAGGCCTGCACCGTCGCGATCTGCTGCGCCGGACGATAGATGCCGACGGCCTCCGTTGTGACCTGCAACACCAGTTCGTCGCCAACGGCGCGGCGCACGGCGGCAATGCCTGCCTCGTAATCGGACACTTCGAGGCTATGCGTGCCGTCGGCCTTGCGCACGTGCAGGTGGATCATGGCAGTGCCCGCATCCAGACACGCTTTGGCGCATGCGCCCAGCTCGTCGGGCGTCATCGGCAACGCCGGGTGATCGACGTGCGTGCGGCGCGCGCCGTTCGGGGCGACGGCCAGTGCGTAGGCCCTCGTCATGCCACGCCTCCGACCTTCACACCGGTCACGTCCGCCACCGACAGCGCCAGACGCTCGACGATGCGATCGATGTCTTCCGGCTGACAAATGAAAGGCGGGGCGATCAGCGCATGGTCGCCGTGCACGCCGTCGACCGTGCCGCCCATCGGATAGATCAGCAGACCCCGCTCCTTGGCCGCCGCCTTCAACCGGGCATGCGTTTTGTCCTGTGTCGGCAGCGTCTGTTTGGTCGCACGATCGGCAACGAATTCGACGCCGACGAACAGGCCCCGCCCGCGCACGTCGCCCACGTTCGGGTGGTCGGCAAAGACCTCGCGCAAACGCGCACGCAGCTGTTCACCGCGCGCCTTCACGTTCTCGAGCAGGTTGTCTTCGGCGATCGTGCGCTGCACGGCCAGCGCCGCCGCACACGCCATGGCATGACCGAGATAGGTGTGCCCGTGCTGGAAGAAGCCGGAGCCACCGACCACCGCGTCGAAGATCTTGTCCGAGCAGAGCATTGCGCCAATCGGCTGATAACCCGCGCCGAGCCCCTTCGCAATGACGAGAATGTCCGGCGTCACACCGTCTTCCTCGCAGGCGAACAGATAGCCTGTGCGGCCCATGCCGGACATCACTTCGTCGAGCAGCAGCAGCACGCCGTACTTGTCGCACACGGCACGAATGCGCTTGAAGTAGTCGCCCACCGGCGGCACGGCGCCCGCCGTCGCGCCGACCACGGTTTCTGCGACGAACGCGATCACGTTGTCGCCGCCCAGTTCGAGGATCTTCGCTTCGAGCTCGTCCGCCAGGCGCTGCACGTATGCGGCGTCGCTTTCACCGTCGAGACGCTCCCGATACGCGAAGCACGGAGAAACGTGATGGGCCGGCACCAGCAACGGCAGGAACGGCTCGCGTCGCCATGCGTTACCGCCAATGGCCAGCGCGCCGAGCGTGTTGCCGTGATAGCTCTGACGCCGCGCAATGAAGTACTGACGCTGCGGCTGGCCGATCTCGACGAAGTACTGACGCGCGAGCTTGAGCGCCGCTTCCACTCCTTCGGAGCCACCGCTCACGAAGTACACATGATTCAGATCGCCAGGGGCGCTCGCGGCGAGTGTGTCCGCCAGATGCTCGGCCACTTCCGTGGTGAAGAACGACGTATGCGCATAGGCCAATTGCGCGGCCTGCTGCTGCATGGCCTCGATCACACGCGGATGCCCATGGCCCAGACAGGAGACGGCCGCACCGCCGCACGCGTCGAGATAACGCTTGCCGTTGCTGTCGATCAACTCGATTCCCTGACCGCCAACGGCGACGGGCAACGTCTGGCGCGGATTGCGGTGAAACACGTGAGTCATGCCTGAACCTCTGACGAAAAGATGCTGCGAGACAGTAATGGAGTGTCCTATGGATGTCGCTCAGTGTAGGCGTATCCCCCACGCTTTGCAACATATGTTTCACTCGTTTTGTTGGCGCAACAGTTCGCGCAACCCATTACCACACTCGATGTTTCATCGCAGCCCACGCCTTCCGGGGAAACCGCGTGCGTGCGCGGCGCATTTCATGCAACAATCGTTACATTCTTTCGCCGCCGTGTTGCCATCCCCCAATGACACAAGCCCCAGCGCTGCCGCAGACGCTCGACCAGCTCAACACCCTGTTGCGCGAGCGCTACCCTCAGCTCAGTCCGCAGTTCCAGGCGGGCGCGCGCTTTCTTCTGGACCATCCCCAACGGGTGCCGATCAGTTCCATGCGCGCGATCGCGGCGGAGGCGGGCGTGCAACCGGCCACCTTCGTGCGGCTCGCGCAGCATCTCGGTTTCGACGGATGGCACGGACTTCGCGAGTTGTTTCTGGAGTCGATCCGTCTCGGGCCGCAACCGTATGCCAGCCGTGCAAGACAAGTGATTCGCGAGGGCGACGCCGCGCGCATGGTGCCCGAGATGTTCCGCGTACAGCACAACAATCTCGACCTGACGGAAGCCGGCGCGAACGCGTCGCTGGGCGCAGCCGTCGATCTGCTGGCGAACGCGGGCACTGTCCACGTCGCGGGTTTTCGCGCCTGCTTTCCCATCGCCTTCACGTTTCAGTACGTCTACCGGCTGTTCCGCCCGACGGTTCACCTGATTCGCGGTGAAGCGGGCACGCTGGAGATGGAGTTGCGGGCACTGTCCGCGCGTGACGTGGTGGTCGTCATCAGCTTCGCGCCTTACTCGAACGAGGCGTTGATCGTCGCGCGTGCTGCGCGCGCGGCGGGCGCGCGCGTGCTTGCCCTGACGGATTCGACCGTCTCCCCGCTGGCGCTCGACGCGGACGTGACGGTGCTGTTCTCGCATGAGAGCCCGTCGTTCTTCCCGTCGATTACGGCAGGTATCGCCGTCGTCGAAACGCTTGTCGAGATGTTGCTCGCGCGCAAAGGCCGTGGTGCAGTGCGCGCGCTGGAGCTGGCGGAGGACCAGCTTCACGGCACCGGCGCCTATGTCACCCCCGGCAGCCAGAGCAGTCCGGCGAGCGGCCCCGGCCCCCGGGTCAAACCGGACGCGTGAACGTTGTCGCGCGTGGGGTCTCGCGGCGCAAGGCTACGGCAAGCGCCGCACTGCCTGCGATCAACGCGGCAGTGAATAGCGCGAGGGCCGCCGGCATGCCGAAGCGGTCGGCCAGCCATCCGCTCGTGACCACCGGCACGGAAAAACCGAAATACGCGAAAAGAAAGTAGCCTGCCGCCGCACGGGCCCGCAACGACGGCGCAACGGCGGCATTGACCGCCGCCAGTCCGCCTAGATAGGTGAAGCCGTAGCAGGCCGAGCTGGCAATGACCGCCCCCGTGAGCAGCGCGGGCAAGTTGACGTACACCACGCCCAGCGCCAGCACGACGAAGCCGAGCGGCACGAGCACGAGTCCGACACGCACGGCACGCACCGGTGCCATGCGCCGTGCGGCAGGCTGGAACAGCAATCCCGTCGAGACGACGAAGAACGTCGCAAAGCCTGCCCACGCGGCGTGTCCGTGCGCGGCGAGCGCCGACGGCACCACCCCGATGACCACGCCGACCGCCGCCCAGGCAAGCAGGATCGCCACGCCAAGCGGCACCGTACCGGGCGCGAGTACCGGCCAGCGCAGCCACGGCACGTCCGGATGGCGGGCGGGCGCGGGCAGCGCCACCACACCAAGGGCCGCGACGAACGCGCATGGCAGATACGCCCACAGACTCCACGGCGGCAGCGTCGATGGCGCGACGATCAAACACACGCCCGTGACGAGGGCGCCGGTGCCGAAACCGAGGGACGTTGCGGCCGCCACCAACGCGGCGCCCCGCGTCGCGGCGTCTTCGCGCTCACCGTAAAGCTCGGTCATGAACGCGGTGCCACTGCCCGCGACGAGGCCCGTTGCCAGGCCGTAACAGGCACGCGCGCCGCCCAAGGCAAACAGCGTCGGCCAGCGCAACGTCAGCCATGTGCCGACCAGCCCCAACAACAGCGCAGCCACCAACGGCAAACGACGCCCGACGCGATCCGACAGCCCCGCCAGAAGCAGCAACGCGGGCACGAGCGCGCCGACGTAGCACGCGAACGCCAGCGCCTGCGCACCGGCGCCATGTCCACTGGCAGCGGCGTAGTGCGGCACGAGCGGCGCCTGAAGATTGACGCAGAACGTCACAAGGAAAAGCTGGATGGCAAGCAAGGCGATGGCCCTGCGGGAAGGCTGACGATTCGTTGATGACATAGCGTTGAGGACACAGGACAGGCGCAAGGGCAAAGCACAGCTCGGCTCGGCTCGGCTCGGCTCGGCTCGGCTCGGCTCGGCTCGGCTCGGCTCGGCTCGGCTCGGCTCGGCTCGGCTCCCAGTATTGTCAGCCCGCCAATCCAGTGCAATTATTGAATTGTCCTGATAACAATTCCTCTCGCCCGTCTGGTGCCATGGCCGCTCCCGCCCGTTACCTCGATCACGTCGAACGCCTTGCCGACGCCATTGCCCGCGGCGATCTGCCCTCTGGCGCCCGTCTGCCACCGCAGCGCGATTACGCCGACACGTATGGACTCGCGACTTCCACCGTCACGCGCATTTACGCCGAACTCGCGCGACGCGGTCTCGCCGTGGGCGAAGTGGGGCGCGGCACCTTCGTTCGCTCGCCGGCTGTCGGCGCCGCGGCTGCCTTTGCGCAATGGGCCCCGGCGCCAGGGGCGCTGGACGGCGTCGACCTGGCCTTCAACTACCCGGTATTGTCCGAGCAGACCGAAACGTTGCGCCAGTCGTTGCGCGACATGGCCTCCGGCGGCGACCTGAGCGCGTGGCTCGCGCACACGCCGCACGACGGCCATCCGTCCGATCGGCGCGCGGCAGCGCAATGGCTCTCGCGCCGCGACGGCGTCGCCAACCCGCGCGAGGTGGCCGACTCGCTGGTGATCTGCGCGGGAGGCCAGCATGCGCTCGACGTGCTGCAATTGGCGCTGTGCCGCGCGGGCGAACCGGTCGCCGTCGAAGCGCTGACGTATCCGGGATGGAAGGCGCTCGCGGCGATGCGTGACGTGCCGCTCACCGCCGTTGCCATGAACGACGGTGGCCTCGACCCGCTGGCGCTCGACAAGCTTTGCCGGACCGATACGGGACGCGGCCATGCGGGGCGGATTCGCGTCGTCTACACGATGCCCACGCTGCATAACCCGCTGGGCTGCGTGATGCCGCTCGCGCAACGCATGGCGCTGGTCGAAGTCGCCAGACGGCACGATCTTCTGCTGATCGACGACAGTGCCTACGGCTTCCTCGTGCCGGACGCCCCACCGCCCCTGCGCCTGCTCGCTCCTGAGCGCACGTTCGAAGTGTGCAGCCTCTCGAAACCGGCCGCACCCGGGCTGCGTATCGCCTATCTCGTTGCACCGCCCGCCTGGCTGCCGCGGGTGCATGCGGCAATGCGAGCCAGCGTCTGGAGCGCTGCGCCATTCATGGCGCAACTGGCCACCCGCTGGCTGGGCGACGGCACGATCGACCAGTGGATCGTCCGCAAGCGCGTGATGGCGGCGCAACGGCAGGCCATCGCCCGCGAATGTCTGGCGGCTTGTGGCTCGACGGGTTATGACGGCGCCTTTCACCGGCTGGTACCGGTGCCCGCACCGCTGCGCTGCGACGACGTGGTGGCCGCGCTTCAGTCGCGCGGCATTGCCGTGACGCCGGTCGATGCGTTCGCCGCGCCGGGGCAGGCCGCGCCATCCGCGATTCGGGTAGCGCTCGGCTCGCCACGTGACGACGCCACGCTGCGCGCCGCACTGGCGCAGGTCGCAGACGTCATGACCACCCTGCGTCGTCCGTGATTTGCCCGCCATCCCGCGATGCTTCCGGGATGCCCTGCGACGACCGTGCCATGGCGTGCCGAGATGACGCCGCTGCCGGTTTCTTTTATGATCGACGTGCTTCCTGCGGCCTTCGCCGGACATGACGTCCGGCCAGGCATCGCGCAGGCTTCGTCCCCTGTCGACAATATCAAGGACTCCGAATGTCGCTTATCCGCTCCTCTCGCGCCCGCTCGATGGTGCTCGGCACGGCGCTCGTCATCGGCGCCAGCGTGGCCGCACCGGCCTTCGCTGCGTCGAATCTTTCCTTCATGAGCAACTCGCCGCTGGCCTATATGCGCAAGGCAGACAACGAGTCGTTCGCCAAGGCTGCCGGTGCCGTGCTGTCCAACAAGCAGGATAACGAAACCACCGAGTGGACCAACAAGGGCACGGGCAACCCCGTGGCCATCGCGGCACAGCTCACACCGACCAATACCCAGAAGGACGGCGACAAGACCTGCCGCGATCTGGTGGTGCTGCTGACCGCCAAGGGTCAGGAAGTCACGCTCAAGCTGCCCGCCTGCAAGGCAAACGAAAAGGCACGCTGGGAATTGCAAAAGCGCGGTACGCCGTAAGGCGTCGGCACCCTGGCGCGTGACCGTCGCGACATCCGCAACCATTGCGACAGTCGCGACGCCAGACAAAAAAATCGCCGGCTCCGAAACTTCGGACCGGCGATTTTCGTTTGTCGCGACAGATGTCGCGTCGGATGTGGCGTCAGATGTGGCGCCCGATGACGGACTACGGCGCCGACGTTGGCCGACGTCGCTTCATGCGGCCACAGTCTTCTTGTGCCCTTCGACGTCCGGCAACATGACGGTCACGATCCCGAGCAGCGGCAGGAACGCGCACACGTGATAGACGAAGTCGATGCTCGTCGAGTCGGCCAACTGACCGAGCACGGCAGCGCCCACACCGCCCATGCCGAATGCAAAGCCGAAGAACAACCCTGACACCGTACCGACCTTGCCCGGCATTAACTCCTGTGCGTAGACCAGAATGGCCGAGAACGCCGACGCCAGAATCAGCCCGATCAGCACCGTCAGAATACCGGTCCAGAACAGGTCGGCGTACGGCAGCATCAGCGTGAACGGGGCGGCGCCGAGAATCGATCCCCAGATCACGTACTTGCGACCGATCTTGTCGCCCAGCGGGCCGCCGATCATCGTGCCTGCGGCCACGGCGAACAGGAAGACGAACAGATGCACCTGGGCACTTTGCACCGACACGTGGAACTTGCTGATCAGGTAGAACGTGAAGTAGCTGCTGATGCTCGCCAGATAGAAGTACTTCGAGAAGATCAGCACCAGCAAGATACCGATGGCAAACAGCACCTTGCCCTGCGAGAGCTGATGCGCTCCCCCGCGGCGCGCCGCCGGCTTGCCCTTGCTCGCCGCACGTTGGACCGCGTACCAGCGGCTCACCTGGTACAGCACGAAGATCGCAACGAGCGCCGCCACCGAGAACCACGCCACGCTGCCACGGCCGTTCGGAACGATGATCAGGGCCGCGAGTAACGGGCCGAGCGACGAGCCCACGTTCCCGCCCACCTGAAAGAACGATTGCGCCATGCCGTGGCGTCCGCCCGAGGCCATGCGCGCTACGCGTGACGATTCCGGATGAAACACCGACGACCCCATGCCCACGAGCGCGGCCGCCACGAGCAGCATGCCGAAGTTGGGCGCGACGGCCAGCAACAGCAGCCCCACGAGCGTGAAGCCCATGCCGACCGGCAGCGAGTATGGCTTCGGATGCTTATCCGTATAGAGGCCCACGACCGGCTGCAACAACGAGGCCGTGATCTGGTACGTGAGCGTAATCAGACCGACCTGCCCGAAGCTCAGGTTGAAGCCGGACTTGAGCAGCGGGTAGATGGCCAGGATCAACGACTGAATCATGTCGTTGAGCAGGTGGGAGAAGCTGATCGCAGACAGCACGCGAAACGCCGTGCCCTGCGCGGCCGGTGGGTTGGCACCGGAGAGGGACGTAGCAGGTTGACTCGACATGGGATGGGTGAATTAACGTCAAAGGCTTGGGAAAACGTGTGCTTTCCGGGGTCTTCCGTGCCGTCTTTGGTGCCATCTTTTGCGCAATTTGGCAGACCTATGCAAGAAAGTTGGGATTAATCCCAATTTCCGCCGGAAAGTTAATGAGTGAAGTGTAGAGCATGCGTAAATCGCCGTTACGCCAAGTTTTGTCGCGATTACGCCATCCGAGTGCCACGCAGACCACGGTTAGACCGCCGCCTCGCCAGATGTCGGACGATCGCCCCACGGTCGTCTCGCGCATCACTGGCACGCGCCGTTCACGCCCGTGCGCCGGGCGTTGTGCGGGTTTATCGGGGGTCGGACGCCGTCGGGTATTCGTGTAGAGTCATCTGACGAGTTGTGCCGTGCAGCACCGCAGTCCACGTGGGACCCTCCGCTTTCTTGGTTGGCAGCAAACATGATTCAACACTCCAGAGTCGTGCAGTGGCTGGTGACCGGACTTGTCGTGACGGTCACGCTCGCTGTCGTCCTGTTTCTGGGTTGGCTGCGCATTTATCACATGTCGCAGTCGATCCTTCAGGAGGAGGCCGAGCGTCAGCGCAACGCCCTCGAACGCATCGTCGCGCAAGCCGAGAACACGCTGCGCGGCGCGTCCCCATGGGTCGGCCGGTCGTGCAGCGAGGTCAGCACCTCGCTTCAGGCCACCGGCACCCTCAGCCCGTACTTCCGCTCCATCTGGCTCGTCTCGCGCGGGCAGCTCTATTGCGCATCCGTCATTCGCTCCAGCGCGGCCCTGAACATGCCGCTGCCGGCCGATCTCGTGCCCATGCTCACCGGCACGCGCGCGTTGCTCGTGAGCAGCACGCCGTATGTGCGGGATATGCCGGCGCTGGCGCTTTACGTGCCGACGTCCGCCACCGATGGCGTGCTCGGCTTCGTGGACGGCATCTACCTCACGGAGACGTTGCACAGCGTCAAGACGAGCGATCTGGCATGGACGGCCATGACGGTCGGCAACGTCTCCCTCACCTCGGAAGGTCCGAAACTGGAGTCGGCGGGCATCGCCACGCGCGGCGCGCAGGTATCGCTCACGTCCCGATACTTCACGACGTCACTCGCGGGCAGTCCGTCGTTAATGCAATCGCTCGCGACCCAACAGGCGCCGATCTTCCTGGCGTTCGGCGGCATCGTGGCGTTCCTGCTCGGCGTCATGACGTTCCGCCATCTCGGCCCGGCGCAGTTCATGAAGCGGCAGATTGCCCACGGCATCAAGCGCAACGAATTCAAGGTGTACTACCAGCCGGTCATGGAACTCGCCACCGGCCGATGTGCGGGCGCCGAAGCGCTGATGCGCTGGCATCACCCCGTGGCCGGTCTGGTGCGACCCGATGCCTTCATTCCGATTGCGGAAGACAACGGCCTGATCATCGATCTCACCCGCGCCTTGCTGCGCCAGATCCGTAACGACGTGGCCAGAGGCGCATTGCCTCAGGGGTTTCATATCGGCATCAATCTCGCCGAACGGCACTTGCGCGACACCACGATCCTCCATGACATCGAGCGTTACTACGGTGCGTTGAACAACACGTATCCGATGGTCGCCGAAATCACCGAGCGTTACGTGATTCGCGACACGGCCGCCGCACGTAACGTGATGGCCGAGTTGCAGCGGCGTGGCATCGAGACGGCGCTCGACGACTTCGGCGCGGAGAACAACTCCATCGGCTATCTGAAGCGCTACGACTTCAACTATCTGAAGATCGACAAGGAATTCCTGCCGGTGACCGAAGACGACGTGGTCACGCGCAACATCTGCGATTCCATCATCCATCTGGCCGAGCGGCTGGACATGACGATCGTGGCGGAAGGGGTCGAGAACGAGATGCAGGCCAATTACCTGCGCGGGCGCAACGTCACTTATGCACAGGGATACCTGTTTGCGCGGCCCATTGCCTTCGACGAACTCGTGCAATACGCGATTGCACACGCGGGTACCGGACTCACGGCCGTGAAGACGACTGCGACGATGCCGCCGCTCGCTTCCGTGATGTCACCCACGCCACCGACATCCCCCACATCTGTCACGCCCCGCAAGGCGGGCTAAGACGACGCGTCCTCACGGCAGGGTGAGCGCAACGACAGCGCGCAAAGCCCGCAGAGCCTGACGAGCCGGGAACGGGGAGGCGGCGCAAGCGCAAAACGCCAGACCCGTGAAGCCACCGGTCCGGCGTTCGATCCGACAAGACCACGGTCGTGTCAGAAGACCAACTGCGGCATGTTACTGCGTGGTGCGGGCGTAGCGGCCGCCCGCGTGCTGTCTCGCATTTCGGCTCGCAGCAACCACAATCGCTGCGCGACGAAACGTCTGAAGCGCATTTCACCCGCGGAGAAAGAGATTTGCATCTGATGTCGCTTGCCGTTAGGCAATATGCGAACCAGACGATAGTATCGAGCCCCGTCAACCGTTTCCTTGATATTCCTGTCGCGCATCATTTCACCCCGTTTCTGTTGTGTCAGGTGAGTGGGCACTTCGGTAAACGTCGCATTCCCGGTCAGTTCGCTTCACGCCGGAGAATTTCAGGCTTGAAGCAACACGAACCGGCTTTGGGGGGGCATGCGGCAAATTCAATGTAGAGGAGAAACGTCCCCCATTCGTCCCCCAAACGGACGTTCGAAGTGCGCTTCGTTGGTGCGCCGCAACAGTTTCCCGTCCCGCCTTTATATTTGCTGGTTCGCCCACCCTCTACAATGCGGCCACCTGACGCGTTTGATCGAAAAAATCATTATGGTTTCCGAACCTTTTTCAATGACGGACGGCACTTTGCACAACGACGCTGACGATGCCCTGCAAGTGAGCGGCTCGCTGTGGCTGCATCGCGGCACGTCGTCGCTTGGCGGACACGCTCGGATCGCCCTGCTCGAACATATTGCTTCGCATGGCTCGATCACGGCGGCTGCCAAGGCGGCGGGCATGAGCTACAAGGCCGCCTGGGACGCCGTCGACGCGATGAATCAGCTCGCCGGCGAGCCGCTGGTCGCGCGCAGCACGGGCGGGCGTGGCGGCGGCGGTACGCGTCTCACCGCCCGTGGCGCGAAGCTCGTCGCGGCCTTTCGTGCCGTCGAAGCCGCGCAACGGCAGTTTCTTGCACGGATAGCCAACGATCTGGAGCATTTCGACGAACAGTGGCCGGTCATCGCCCGGCTCGGGCTTCAGACCAGTGCGCGCAACCAGTTGCACGGAACGATCACCGCGATTCGGCGCAGCGGCGTGAACGACGAAGTGACGTTGACGCTGCCCGGCGGCGAGGCGATCACGGCGTCGCTGACGCACCACAGCACCCAGTCGCTCGGGCTGACGGTCGGTGGCCACGCATTCGCCCTCATCAAGGCGCCGTGGATCGAGATGGCGCGAGGTGCGGATCTGGCGGGGCTGCCCACGGCCAATCGTCTGGCAGGCACGGTGGAAGGCGTTACCGACGAAGGCGGTCAGGCAGAAGTGATTCTGGCGCTGCCGGGCGGCAGTCGCCTCGCGGCAGTGATGCCGCACGAGACGCTCACGGCACGCGGCCTGACGGCAGGCGCCGGCGCGACAGCGGCCTTTGCGGCCGCCAGCGTGATCATCGGCGTGATGGCCTGAGGAACGGACGATCCGACACGCGTGCGCAATGCAAGCGGTGTCAGACCGTCCACCCAGTCACACCACCGGGGTTTCGCAGTTCGGTACGGGCTGACGCCGGGCGTCGCGGCGATCGAGCTGCAAGCTCAGCCATGCCACCCCCACTCCGACGAGCGGCACGAGCGCCGCCACCCACGGCACGGCCGCGAGGCCGGGACCGTGCTCGATGACGAAGCCGCCCAGCCACGCGCCAATGGCGTTGCCCAGGTTGAATGCCGCGATATTGAAGCTCGACGCCAGGCTCTCGCCTGCGCCGGACGCCTTCTCCATCACCCAGAGTTGCAGCGGCGCGACCGTCGCGAACGCCGTCGCACCGAGCAGGGCCACGAACACGACGGCCAGCCAGTGCGAGTGCAGCGCGAAGGTCATCGCGCCGAGCACGACCGACAGCGCCAGCAGACTCCCCAACACAGTCGGCACCACACGACGGTCAGCGAGCTTGCCACCGAGCAAATTGCCCACGACCAGTCCGCCGCCGAAGATCAGCAGAATCGGCGAGACCGCCCCTTCGGAAAAGCCCGTCACTTCGGTGAGCAGCGGCGCAATATAGGTGAACACGCCAAACACCCCGACCCAGCCCAGCACTGTCGTCAGCAGGCCCAGCAACACCGGGCGACGCGCCAGCGCACGCAAGTCGGCACGCCAGTCACCGGCGTCCTTGGGTGCCGCGATCTTCGGGACGAAACCGGCGATGACGAGCCAGGCGAGGGCACCGATCAGCGTGACTGCCCAGAAGCTGGCGCGCCATCCGAAATGCTGGCCCAGCCAGGTGCCGAACGGCACGCCGAGAATGTTGGCGACCGTCAGTCCCGTGAACATGACGGCAATGGCCGACGCGCGGCGCTCGCGCGACACGAGGCCGGTCGCCACCACCGACCCGACACCGAAGAACGTGCCATGCGCGAAGGACGTCAGCACGCGCGCGGCCATCAGTGCGCCGTAGCTAGGAGCCAGCGCACAGGCGGCGTTGCCGACGGTGAAGATCGCCATGAGCACGAGCAGCACCGTCTTGCGCGGCCATCGAGCCGTAGCGGTCGTCATGATCGGGGCACCGACCACGACACCTAGCGCATAGCCGGAAATGAGCAGGCCCGCTGCGGCAATCGACACGCCGAAATCGGCGCCGACGTTAAGCAGCAAGCCCATGATGACAAACTCCGTCACACCGATGCCGAAGGCACCGGCGGTGAGGGCATAAAGCGCGATAGGCACGGAAAACTCCTGTCTGAGTGAGGACGGCACACCGGCGCCGAATGGTCGACGACGGCCCACGACGGCCGCAGCCGAGGAATGGCCGACGAATCGCCAACTAACCGGCGGCGAGTGGATGTGCGGAATATAGACGGCCCTGCATTGATGAAATAGACTGCGCGAAGGAAAATCATTTGTGACTTCAAGTCACAAACAGCGCTTCTCGGCGCGACACACCGGCGTGGCGTCATGGGATTCCCCGCCTTGGCGACGGCAGGCACACACGGCAGAGATCTCGGAAAACTTCAGATGGGTCGACAGGAAGTCAACCGCTCAGGCGATATGGAAGTGTTCGCGCGCGTGGTGGAGCTCGGTGGCTTTTCGGCGGCGGCGCGCGCATTGCACATGACGCCTTCGGCCGTCAGCAAGCTGGTCGCGCGGCTTGAAGCGCGACTCGGCGCCCGTCTTTTCAACCGCTCCACACGACGTCTGCAACTCACCCCGGAAGGCACCGCGTTCCACGAACGAACGCTGCGCGTGCTGGCCGACATCGACGCCGCAGAACGCGAGGCGGCCGCCGGCGCCGTGCCGCGCGGCTTGTTGCGCGTGAATTCGAGCGTCCCGATCGGCACGCTCTATCTGTTGCCGGTCATCCCGGCGTTTCTGGCGAAGTATCCTGAGATCCGGCTCGATCTGACGCTCACGGACACCGTCGTCGACCTGCTCTCCCAGCGCGCCGATGTCGCCGTGCGCGCAGGTCCGTTGCGCGACTCTCGGCTCGTTGCACGCAAGCTGGGGGAGAGTCGTGTGCACGTGGTGGCCTCACCCGACTATCTCGCGCGCAGTGCGCCGTTGCGTACGCCGGCGGACCTCATCCGGCACAACGTCATGGCGTTCAATTTCGAGCGTCACATCGAAGGCTTGCCGTTTCGCGACGGCGCGGGCGGCGTCACCCTGTACCCACCCGCAGGCAACGTGTTGACGAGCGACGGCGAGACCATGCGCCGTCTCGCGCTTCAGGGCGTGGGGCTCGCCCGTCACTCCCGATATCACGTGGACGCCGATCTGCGCGAAGGGCGTCTCGTGCCGGTGCTCGAAGACTACAACCCCGGCGATCTCGAGCCGGTGCATGCCGTGTATGTCGGCCAGGGCGGCCACTTGCCCGCCCGCGTGCGGGCATTTCTCGACTTTCTCGTGGACAACGTTCACCTGCCTTGTTGAGCGACGAACCGCTACGCGCAGCGTTCATGCCCGCCTGAGCTCACGATGCGACCACGCGAAGAGCGGCCACGCCAGCGCGGCGCAGACCAGACCGCCCGCCCACACGAGCCCCCATCCGCCCAATGACAACAGCAGCGGAATCGTCAACGGCGTGAGAAACATCGTGAGGAAAACCCCCGTGTTGCCGATACCGAGCGCCGTGCCCGCGCGCGAGGCGCCAGCCAGCGTCGCCAGTTCGGTAAAGGCCACGCCGTGCCAGGCAGACGCGATCACACCGCCCGCGATCAACAGCGCGATCATCAGCGGCGTGCCATGAGCGAGCCAATCGGCACGCAGCGAGAGCAGCGCGACGAGCAACCCCAACATGGCGAAGACGATGCCCACGGCAATCGTGCACACGCGCAGATAGGCAGGGCGGTTGCGACGTTTGTCCGTGTAACGGCCGCTCCACACGCGGGTGATCGCAGCGCCCGCCTGCACGGCGCCCAGGGTCAGCGAAATCGTCAGCACGCTCACATGGGCAAAGTCATGCAGAAACACCGTGCCGAATGTAACGACCGCCACCTGCGGCATGACAAGCACGGCCATGCCCAACGCGGTGCTCAGCAGTCGCGCATCGCGCAGCGGCGAGTAGGAGGCGCCATGCGTGCCATGAGGCACATTGGCCCGCGCACCGTTGCGACGCATCGTGTCGTGCGGTTCCTCGGGGGGTTCGAGCAACCACAGCCATGCCATGCCCGCCGCGGCCACACACGTCACGGCAAGTCCGACGAACACGGCGCCGAAGCCGAAATGCAGCGCGGTGCCCGGCAGCACCAGCGCGCCGATACCGCTGCCCATCGGAACCGCGCACTGGCGCACGCTCATCGCCAGTCCGCGCTCGCTGTCGTGAAACCAGCGCATGACCGCGCGTCCGCTCGACCCGTTCACGCTGCCGCCAAGCACCCCGATTGCCAGCATGCCGGCGGCGAGCGTCGGCATCGACGGAATGGCATGTGCCGTCGGCACGACCCACAGACCCAGTCCCAATAGCGCCGCCGCCGTCACCAGCAACCCGACGAGCAACACGCGCCGGTCGCCCCAGCGGTCCGTCAACATGCCCCACGGCAATTCGGAAACGGCGATGCCCAGACCGATCATGCCAAGCACTATGCCGAGGTCGCCGGTCCCCAGGGCATAGTCGCTTCGCATCTGCACGGCCGTAGCAGGGATACCGCCCATGGCAGCCGCAAAGCTGCCGTTGGCGGCAACCCCTACGCCGAGAACCTTCCAGCGATGACCAGGACCGAGGGCTACGGTGCAATTCGGCGCGCTCGGCGCGACCGGCGCGGATGACACAGACGGCGCGCCCACCGCAGAAGCCGCAGACGTGGGGGAACCGATGGAAGCGGCGGAACAACGGCTCGCCGCTGCATTCACTGGTGCAGCAGGCACGGAACACAGACGTTCATTCATGAGTGACACAGGGCGCGGCCCGGGGGGCGCGCGTCTCAGAGCAAGGAATCGGAAGTCGCCTGTCTCGCTTGCATCATCCGCACGACGATCAGGCCACCATGCTCCGCATGCTACGGAGGTACAATCCATCGGAAAAGCGGGAAAACTCGATGACTTGCATCGTGTTTTCCGAATTAACTACGGTAAAAGCCAGATTCATGCGCTATGCCGTGGAATGCCTCCGACGAGAGCCGTCATGAACGCCCGCGCCTTCGACCTGACACAGTTACGTACCTTCATCGCCATTCACGACGCCGGCAGCATTTCGGCTGCTGCCGAGCAGATCTTTCTGTCGCAGTCGACGGTCAGCGAACAACTCAAGAAGCTCGAAGCGCGCGCTGGGCAACCGTTGCTGGTGCGCTCGCGAAAAGGGATGCGTCCAACACCGGCCGGCACGCGCCTGATGACCTATGCGCGTCAGATCGCGGCATTGTCGGAAGCGGCGTTCGAAGATTTGCAGGGCGTGTTGCTCGACGGCGAGTTGCGCATCGCCATCACGGACTACTACCGTCCGCAAGATGTCGGCCGCGTGCTCAAGCGTTTTACGAACCTGTACCCGCGCCTGCGGCTTCACGTGAGCGCCATGCAGAGTTCGCAGATCGAGCGCACGGCCCTGACCGGCGAGCACTTCGACGTCGGGCTCGCGTTGCGTCTGTTGAACGAGGAGGTCAGTGCCGGTGAGGAGGTCGCAGGCGAGGGGACTTCGGCCACACTGGTGCGACGCGAGCGTCTCGTGTGGGCGATGTCCGCAACCGCGTCCGAGCCGCTCGACATGCCGCTGCCGCTGATCACGCTGCCGCGTCCGTGCGCCCTGCAAACGCTTGTGGTCAACGTGCTTGAGCGGCACAAGATCCCGTATCGCGTCTCGCATTCGGCGGCGGGCGTCGCGGGCATGCAACTGGCGCTCGGCGCGGGACTGGGTATTTCGTGCCTGAACGAATCGGCCCTCACGCCCGATCTGGTCGTCTGCCCCACGTCGCTCGGTTTGCCGCCCCTGCCGCGCGCGGAATTTCATCTGTTGCCGGGGCACGCCGACGAGACCGACCTGATCCGCCACGCGCGCAATGCGCTGCTGCGACTCTTCGCGTGATACCTTTGCCGCTGATCTCGTTTTTGTCCGCATATTGCGGTTGTCGTCATGCCGGAAGCCACGCCCAATCAACCGATTCGTCTGAATTTCAACACCCGCCGCGCACTGTTGTTCGCGCTGACCGCCGAGCGTCTGTCGGCGTTCTACGAGCATGGTCAGTGGATGACGGACAAGCAGGGCGCAACGCTTGCGCAGATGTGGCTGTCGCGCTCGAAGCTGCAATTGCCGCTGGATGAGCGACGCCTGCTCTCCACGCTGAGCGACGACTTCGCCCGCGAGCTGGCGGGTACGCTCTCACGCGAAGCGGGCCTCTATACGGCGCATGAAATGACGGAATCGCTCGACGCGGACTATGCGTACGCATCCGCGGTGGCGCAGGATTTGCTGGAAGACTGCACGCGACGCCTCGTGGAAGCGGGCATCACGGAATAACGCCGCGCGGTGCGGCAGGCCGAGGCAAGATCACCGATCGGTCGTCAGCCATGCCGCATGACGATCTGCCCGCGCCGACGCGAGCGCGTGGCGCTCGCCCATGACGAAAAACGGGACTCAGGCCGCGATGCCGCGCTCCTGAACGAGCACCCACGGCGCGACGACTACGGCCCACAATTCGGGCATGCGTGCGGCGAAATCGGCGGCTTGTTCCGACTGCATGCGTTGCACCATGCCAGACGTCAGCCATTGTGTGACGGTGGCCTTGTCGTCGTTCGCGACGGCCTCGGCGACCGACACGAGGTCGACCCCGGGCGAGACGAACAGCAGAACCCCGCGTGCGAAAAACGATTCCAGATCCTTCCAGTCGATCTTGGCAGTTTCGCCCAGCAGGCGCAGATAGACGTCGCTGGGTTGCGTATCGGCGCCCGTGTTGGCAGGCTTGGCGGAATCGGTGGGTTTGGAGGAATCCATGAGGGGCGTCGGGATGTGCGAATTGCGAAAACCCGCATTGTAATGCGCCCCGGCGAGCGCGACGGTGGTAGCATCGGAACCCCGCGCGTGGGCCGATGTCGCAGTGACATGGCATGGCCGCCGCGCGGTGGCTAACGTTTTACCGAGGAACCGCATGTCCAAACAAAAAACCGACCCCAAGCTGGAACAAGCGCTGACGCGCGGCGATCTCGCCATGCGCCAGATCAACTCTGCACGTGCGACCGCGTTGCTGCGCGCGCTGGGCGAGATGATCGTGGCAGCGTCGGCGACGATCGGCGTCGAAGCGGTGGTAGACGTGCCGAACGGCGACAAGGTCTACGATCCGGAAGATGGCGTGTGGCCGCAGGCGCTCGTGCTGTCGTTCGACGGCCCCATCGAAGAGGCCGAAGAAGAAGAGTTGCGCACCGTGCAGCTGATCGCCGACAAACACCCCGAGACGTTCCGGGTCGTGTGGCATCGCGCCGACGGCAAAATGGGCCGCCACGAGGCGCGCCCGCTGGCGATGGTCGCATTCCTGACCGACGTCGAAGTCCCCTGGCTCGACGACGACGCCTGATCGTCGCGCCCGCAACGCGGCGACATCGCCGCCACGCGCGCCTCGCACGCCGCGAGGCTGAAGCAAGATTCCCGCCGCTCGTGGCATACGCCCGGGCGGCGGTGTCGTTTACGTCAACGAAGGACGCTTCATCGACTTCATCCGCTTGCCCCGTCAGTCAGATTGTGGCGGCGCGGCGACGCCAGACGGCGACAATCAGCCCCATTGCGATGAATACCGCACCTAACGTACCCGAGAGGTTGAGTGTGTCGCCGAAAATCCAGAACCCGAACAACGTGGCAAATAGTGGATCGCTCGTCTCGATAATCTGTACCGTGCTTGCCTGCCCGCTGGCCACGGCGCGCGTGGTGAAGTAGAAGCCACCGATCGTCGGCAGCAGAACAAGTGCAGCGAGCGTCATCAACTGAGTCCCGCTGGGGAGACTGAATCCCTCCCGCCAGCAAGATGCCCATTGCCGTTCCGGTAGCGCCTGTGTCGGAGAGACACATCGCCGCAACGCCCGCGACGATGGCGCAGAAAGCGACGATCTTCTGGCAAGTGATCCGCTCTGCAAGGCAGAGCCCGGAGAGCAGAATCGTGGCGCCCCCGGCGGCATAGGTGAGAAACGAGACGAGGGGAATCGATGCCCTCGAAAAAGCCTTCGTCTCGAAGAAATAAAGGCAGAAGATGCCCAGAAACACGAGGCAGACAAATTGAGGCCAACGTCTGGCGAGCGTCGCCACCTCGATACGTAGTTCGCGTCTGCACACACATAACGCGGAGACCCAACCCGGCATGGGTTTCGATGGATCAAAAAGTTAGCCGGAATTGTGCCACCACAAACACGTATCGCGACCGAGGCCTCGGGCAAACAAGGCGCATTTCGGAATTTACGGAAAGCCTCATCCTGTAAGGTCGTCCGCCTGACGCGGCGACGTCGAATCGCTGTCGCCGCACGTCCTTCATGGCGACGCTTCAGATCGACGCCAACGCAAACGTACTCCCTGTCGGAATCTTGTCGACAACGCCGCCTTGCCTGAAATGCAAGGCATCGAATTCGCCGAGCACCGTCGCGTGTTCGCCGTGCACGTGCAGCGCCACGCCTTCCGGAATCGCCACGACGCGCTCATCCGGGTTGATCGCCAGATACTCCGCCAGCCGCTCCTCACGCGACTCGCCGTTGTGGCCCGCCGGCTTGCCGCTGATGAAGTGCGGATTCACCTGAAACGGCACAAGGTTCAGTGACTTGAGCGTAGGCGGCTCGACGATCGGCATGTCGTTGGTCGTGCGAATGGTCGGACACACGACGTTCGCGCCCGCACTCCATCCGACGTAAGGCATGCCCGCATTCACCCGCTCGCGCAACAACCCGACGATGCCTGCGTTGTACATGCGGTCGAGCAACACAAACGTGTTCCCGCCGCCGACAACCACCGCTTCGGCCTGCTCGACGGCCGCGCGCGCATCCTTGTGATGATGAATCGACTCCAGCGCGTAACCGAAACGCTCGAACGACGGCTTCACGCGCGTTTCGTACTCGTCGAAGCTGAACGTGATGCCCCCGGCATAGGGCACGAACAGCACGCGTTTTGCGCGCCCCTTGAGCACCGCATGCACCTGCTCTTCAGCATGTTCCAGATACGCCGACGTGCCCTTGCGGGAGCTGCTCATCATCAAAATCTGTTTCACGACTCATGCCTCCTGGGCAGCAGGTCTTTGGGGGATTTTCGTAAAAGCGGGGTCCGCGCGTGGCGATGCGCGAAAACGTCGAGTGTACCCGCCGTCCCGACAATCCCCATCGCCCGATCAAATTGTCTGCGCACGCGCGTCTCGCCCCATCCTCGCCCATGACGCAGCGTTTCTCATAAAGTGAAACGCCATACCGAATGCTGCAACTGCACACGAAAAATCACGCATCGGACGCAAAGCCTTATGGCGCCGATGTCATACGCAAACCCTTATCCCACCTATAAGCTGCGCGGGTGCCGGGACTGGAAATACCGGGTTTCCGAGCGACCGGAGAAGGATTACACTCAGACTCTTATATAAGACTGCCCGACTGCCCCTTAACGTCCGTTCTCCTGACGAAGTGCCCGTCGCAAAATGCGTCGGCATCGCGCCAAGAGGTGGACGGCGTCGCGTCAACCAGGTTTTCAAACTCGAGTACAGCATCATGACTTCCACTTCCAAGCGTGGCGGCCTGACGGTCGCAGACAATCTGATCGCGTTCATCGAAAAGGAAGCCCTCCCGGGCACCGGTGTCGATGTCGACGCGTTCTGGAAAGGCTTCGACGCCATCGTTCACGACCTCGCCCCGAAGAACCGCGCACTGCTCGCCGAGCGTGATCGTCTGCAAGGCGAGCTCGACAACTGGCACCGCGCCAACCCGGGTCCGATCGCCGACCCGAGCGCATACCGCGCCTTCCTGGAGAAGATCGGCTACCTGCTGCCCGCCCCGGCAAGCGTCAAGGCCACCACGGCGGACGTCGATTACGAGATCGCCGAACAGGCAGGCCCGCAGCTCGTGGTGCCGCTGTCGAACGCCCGCTACGCCCTGAACGCCGCGAATGCGCGCTGGGGCAGCCTGTACGACGCCCTGTACGGCACCGACGCCATCCCCGAGACCGGCGGTGCGGAGAAAGGCACCGGCTACAACCCGAAGCGCGGCGAACTTGTGATCGCCTTCGCGCGCGGCTTCCTCGACCAGGCCGCGCCGCTGGCCAATGGGTCGCACAAGGACGCCACCGGCTACGCCGTCGAAAACGGCCAGTTGGTCGTGACGACCACGAACGGCAAGACCTCGCTGGCCACGCCGTCGCTGTTCGTCGGCTTCCAGGGCGACGCTGCCGCGCCCACGGCCGTGCTGCTCAAGCACAACGGTCTGCATTTCGAAATTCAGTTCGACGCGACTCACCCGATCGGCAAGACGGATGCCGCCCATATCAAGGACGTGCTCGTCGAAGCCGCCGTGACGACCATCATCGACTGTGAAGACTCGGTCGCCGCCGTGGACGCCGACGACAAGGTCGAGTTGTATCGCAACTGGCTGGGCCTGATGCAGGGCACGCTCACCGAACAAGTCTCGAAGGGCGGCAAGACGTTCACGCGCCGTCTGAACGCCGATCGCGAGTACACCGGCGCCGACGGCAAGCCCGTCAAGCTGCACGGCCGCTCGCTGCTGTTCATCCGCAACGTCGGCCATCTGATGACGAACCCGGCGATCACCGACCGCGAAGGCCGCGAAATTCCGGAAGGCATTCTCGACGGCGTGGTCACCGTGCTCGCGTCGCTGCACGATCGCAAGCACCGCCTGAATTCGCGCACCGGTTCGATCTACATCGTCAAGCCGAAGATGCACGGCCCCGCCGAAGTGGCGTTCGCCGACGAGCTGTTCGGTCGCATCGAGGCACTGTACGACCTGCCGGCCAACACGCTGAAGATGGGCATCATGGACGAAGAGCGCCGCACCAGCGTGAACCTCTCCGCCTGTATCGCCGCGGCCGCTGCTCGCGTCGCCTTCATCAACACGGGCTTCCTCGATCGCACGGGCGACGAAATGCATACCGCAATGGAAGCCGGTCCGATGATGCGCAAGGGCGACATGAAGTCGTCGGCCTGGATCACGGCGTACGAGAAGCGCAACGTGCTTGTGGGTCTGGCCGCCGGCCTGCGCGGCCGCGCACAGATCGGCAAGGGCATGTGGGCCATGCCGGACCTGATGCACGCCATGCTCGAACAGAAGATCGCCCACCCGAAGGCCGGCGCGAACACGGCCTGGGTGCCGTCGCCCACCGCCGCCACGCTGCACGCCCTGCACTATCACGCGGTCGACGTGCAGGCCGTTCAGCAGGAACTCGAGAAGATCGATTACGCGAAGGAGCGCGACGCACTGCTCGCCGGTCTGCTGACGGTACCGGTCGTGGCCAAGGCCGAGTGGAGCGCCGAAGAAATCCGCAAGGAGATCGAGAACAACGCGCAGGGCATTCTGGGCTACGTCGTTCGCTGGATCGATCAGGGCGTGGGCTGCTCGAAGGTGCCCGACATCAACGACATCGGCCTGATGGAAGACCGTGCCACGCTGCGCATTTCGAGCCAGCATCTGGCGAACTGGCTGCGTCACGGCGTCATTACGCGCGAACAGGTCGAAGAGACGATGAAGCGCATGGCCGCCGTGGTCGACAAGCAGAACGCCGGCGACAAGCATTACGTGCCGATGGCCCCGAACTTCGAAAACTCGCTCGCGTTCAAGGCGGCAAGCGCGCTGGTGTTCGAAGGGCTCACGCAGCCGAACGGTTACACCGAGCCGCTGCTGCACAAGTACCGTCTGGAACTGAAGGCGAAGCAACGCGGCTGATCGTTTTGCGTGATCGCATGCCGATAAGTCATTGAACAGTCGCTGAACAGTTACCGAACGGTCACTGAAAGCCGGACTTATCACGAGACGCCTGACGGGGTAACCTGTCAGGCGTCTTCGTATTTTCAGGAGCCGGTTTGCGCATGGATGTCACCGATCCCGCCATCGCCCTGCAACGCGCCGAACGGCGCGCGCTGTCGTTTCTTCTCGTCGCGCTGGCGATCTTCATCGCCACGCTCTTCATGCCCGTGCATTTCCTCACCGGATGGGTACGCGCCGCCGCCGAAGCCGCGATGGTTGGCGGCCTGGCGGACTGGTTCGCCGTCGAAGCGCTGTTCCGGCGCATTCCGATCCCTGGGCTCTCGCGCCACACGAACATCCTCATTCGCAAGAAAGATGCACTGGGCGACGGTCTCGCGCGCTTCGTGCGGGAGAAGTTTCTCGATACGCCCTCGGTCGTGCGACTCATCGAGCAGCAGAACCCAGCCGACGCGCTCACCCGCTGGCTGGGGTCCTACGACAACACGCGTCAGTTGAGCGCGGTGCTCGTGAAAGTGGCCGGCGGCGTGCTCGACGTGATGGACGAGCGCAACGTGCAGGCGTTCATCCGCCGTGCGCTCGATACGATGATCGACCGGCTCGACCTGTCGCAATCGGCCGCCGCGATCCTCGACACCCTGACGCGCGACGGACGTCATCAGGCATTGCTCGACGAAACGCTCGACTATCTCGTGGCATTGCTCAACGAACCGCAGACGCGCGAGTTCATTTCCGCGCGCATCGTCGAATGGCTGAAGACCGACCATCCGAAAAAGGAAAAGGTGCTGCCCTCGGAATGGATCGGCAACAAGGGCTCCGACATGATTTCGGCGGCAGTGACCCGGATGCTCGCGCAGATGGAAGCCGACGAGTCGCATCAGTTGCGTCAGGCCTTCGATCGCGCGGTAGCGGGCTTCATCACGCGGCTCAAGCACGACCCCGACCTTCAGGCAAAGCTCGATGGCTTCAAAGCGCAGTTGAAGGGCGACACCGCGCTGAACGCCTACGTGGGCGGGCTGTGGAACGAGTGGCGCCACTGGGTGAAGCAGGATCTCGCACGCGAGGATTCGGTGATCGGCGCAAAGATCACCGGTGCGGCCGCATGGATCGGCCAGGAACTCGCGCGCAGCGACTCGCTGCGCAAGGCGCTCGACGCGCAACTCAGAGATGCGGCCGAGCGCATGGCTCCGGGCTTCGCCGATTTCGTCACGGAACACATCCGCGCGACGGTGCACGGCTGGAACGCCGAGCACCTGTCACGTCAGATTCGTCTGAGCGTTGGCCAGGACCTCCAGTACATCCGCATCAACGGTACGCTCGTGGGCGGCCTGATCGGCGCCGCGCTCTATCTGGTTGCGCAAGCGCCGATACTGTTCGCACGAGGATAGCGCACGGCATGGGGCGGACGGTGGAGCGCGGCACCGGCCAGACGGTGCACCCCCACTGTCTGTCCCGCGCAACGCCCACCCCGACCGCCCCGTTTTGGGGCGCCCGCCCGCCACACAAGCCCCCGCGCGGCGTTGCGCGCCGACGCCGTGCCCAATGTCGCGGTTATATCGATTCAATTTATCGATATATAAAAAATCAAAATTATATTTATACAACCCCCTTCCCTATAGTTCGGTCCGAACCGCGCCCACTCTCGCAAGCGCGCGGACACCGACCTTAGAGAAGCCACACCTCATGAAGACCACGATTCTGGCCCGTATGGGCCTTGCCGGCGTCGCCGCAGCCATGGGCCTCGGCGCGAGCGCCGCACACGCACAAAGCAACGTCACCATCTACGGCCTGATCTCGGGTGGTGTGGGTTACGTCAGCAATCAGGGCGGCAACAAAAATTGGCAGGCACTCTCGGGCACCAACCAGAATCCGCGTTGGGGTTTCCGTGGTTCGGAAGATCTCGGTAACGGCACCAAGGCCATCTTCACGCTCGAAGCCGGCTTCAGCATCGTGAACGGCACCGGCGCACAAAATGGTCGCGCCTTCGGACGCCAGTCGTTCGTCGGCCTGTCCGACAAACAGTGGGGCACGCTCACGCTCGGTCGTCAGTACGACACCATTCACGACTACGTCGGCCCGATCATCATATCGAGCAACGGCGTGAACATCGGTGACAACGACAACGGATACAACGATATCCGCATGCAGAATTCGGTGAAGTGGGTCAGCCCGACCGTAGGCGGCTTTCACGGCACCGCCCAATACGGCTTCTCGAATTCGGCCACCGGCTTTCGCAACAACAACGCCTACAGCTTCGGCCTCGGCTACAAGTACGGCGACTTCGACTGGAATGCCGCCTACGCGCAGTACAACAATCCGTTCAGCGGCACGAACAACGACGGCGCCATCGCCAACGATTACGCCAGCCCGCTGCTGATCTTCTCGAAGAGCGCCACGCGCGCCAACGTGTATGCCCGCGAGCAACGTATCTTCGCCACGGGCGGCTTCTATCGCTGGGGCCCGGCGCTCATCGGGGCCATGTTCTCGGACGTGAACTACACGTACCTCGACAACTCGCACCTGCATCTGCAGAACTACAACCTGACGCTGAACTACAACGTCACGCCCGCTCTCGTGCTGGGTGCGGCGTACGGCTTCACCGCAGGCAAGTACGATGTGATCAATACGCGTCCGCAATGGCATCAGGTCAACCTGCAAGCCGACTACTGGCTGTCCAAGCGCACGGACGTTGCGCTCACGCTTAACGCGCAGCAAGCCGCCGGTGACGCGCAAGTCGCCCAGCTCTTCGGGTACGCGGCGTCGAGCACCAAACGTCAGATGGCCGTGACGCTCGGCATGCGCCACACGTTCTGATAGATGCATACGCACCGCGTCTTTGATCGCTATCTTTGATTGCTATCTTTGATTGCTATCTTTTATCGCCGTCTCTTACCGACCAGCAAGTTCGACCCCACGACGACATGAACGAACGGACTCCACCGCACGACATGACTGACGAGCCGCGCAGCCGCCGCAGCTTCCTGCGCACCTCGCTTGCCGCCTCTCTGGTCACGCTCGGCAGCACCGGCGCCGCGAGCGCCTTCGCCACCATGACGACGACCGAAGGCGCGTCGCCGCTCGCGGCAGACGGCGCGACGCGCCGCACGGTCATCATCGACTGCGACCCGGGGCAGGACGACGCCATCGCCATCCTGTTCGCCCTCGGTTCACGCGAGCAAATCGACCTCCGGGCGCTCACCGTCGTGGGCGGCAACGTGCCGCTGAACCTGACCGAGCGCAACGCCCGTATCGTGCGTGACTGGGCCGACAAGACCCGGTCGCTGCCGGTCTACGCCGGTTGCCCCAAGCCACTCATGCGCGATCTGGTGACGGCGGCGAACGTCATGGGACGCTCGGGTCTGGACGGTGTCGAGCTGCACGAGCCACGCGGTGCGCTGGAAAAGCCGCACGCCGTGACCTACCTGATCGACACGTTGCGCGCGGCGGCCCCGGCAAGCGTGACCCTCGTCGGCATCGGTCCGCTCACCAACATCGCGACCGCGTTGACAGCCGCCCCGGAAGGCGCAAAAGCAATTCGTGAAATCGTGCTGATGGGCGGCGCATGGTTCGAGCGCGGTAACTACACCCCGGCGGCCGAATTCAACATTTTCGTCGACCCTGAAGCGGCGAGCATCGTGCTCGGCGCCGGTGTGCCCGTGACCGTGGTGCCGCGCGACGTCAGCCTGAAAACATTGATTACGCCAGCGCGGATCGCACCGTTTCGCGCGCTCAGGAACCGTTGCGGCCCGATCGTCGCCGACATTCTCGCCGCCGGCGTTGCGTATCAGAAGCGCCGTCGCGGCGTGGAAGAAGCGCCGATGTACGACCCGTGCACCATCGCCTATCTGCTCGAACCGACGATGTTTGGCGGGCGACGTGTCAACGTGGCCGTGGAGACGACCGGTCAGCTCACGCTCGGTGAAACGGTCGTGGACTGGAATGGCCGCACGAAGCGTCCGGCCAATGCCATGTGGCTCACCGACATCGACGCCGAGCGCTTCTACGCCTTGCTGCTCGAACGTATCGCGCGCTTGCCGTAAGCCGGTCACCGGTGGCGACCCGGCCACCGCGTTTTTGCATGACGTATGGACACATGAGCGCGGCGCCTGGCGGCTCACGTCGCGAGATGTTCGGCGATCCAGTCGCGGCATGCGCTCACTTGCGGACCGCGCTCCTTGCCCACGAGCGACATCAGCGCCACCGTGCGCGTGACCCGCGGGGAGACGACATCGAGTGCGACCAGCGCCGGATCGTGCAGGTGCAGCGTGTAGAGCCGGGGCAGGATCGCCAGTGCGAGACCGCTTCGCACCAGTGCATAAAGCGGCTCGGTGTACTCCATGCGGTACTTCGGCTCCAGTCGCAGGTTTTGCGAGCCACCCGTGCGTTGCAGGGAATCGCTGACGTTGCCGCGCACGAACACGGCGAGGTCGCGTTCGGTGAGCTGCGACCAGGTGATGGACCCGGCCGAGGCGAGCGGATCGTCGCGACGCGCCACCAGCACGATCTCGTCGTCGAACAAATCGTCGCAGCGAAAGCCCTCGGCGCTGGCAGCGTGGCCCGCCTCATCGGCCTGATCGCGAATGCCGACGCCCAGATCGATTTCGCCGCGAGCCAGGGCCGCGACCAGTTCGCTGTTGGGCAGGTCCGAGAGCGCGAATCTGACATTCGGATGCGCATCGCGCAGCGTGCCGAGCACGGGAAGCAGGCGCGCCGCGACCGATGGAATGAAACCGATGCGCACGGTCTGCGCCTGCAACGTGAAGGTGCTCGCCATGTCGTCGAACGTGCCGCGCGCTGCGTTGAGCAGCCGCTCCGCCAGCGGGAGGATCGTCGCACCGGCCTCGGTCAGCGTCAGACGATGGGCGGAGCGCTCGAACAGGCGCCCGCCGAGCAGGAACTCGATCTGGCGAATCGCGGCGGTCAGCGCCGGTTGCGTGACTGACAGCGCCTGCGCCGCCTGCGTGAAGCTGCGCGAGTGCGCAAGGGCGACGAAGTACTGCACCTGACGCAGTGTGAGCGCAGGTAGCGGTGGCAGAGGTGGCAGAGGTGCCAGAGGCGGCACGCCGGCCGAGGTCTGGGCCGAAGCCGTGGCGGGAACCGTGGCGCCGGCGGGTGCCGCCCTGGCAGGCGACGATGCATCGGCCTTGATGGTGGTGCGGGTGGTGCGGGTGGTGCGGGTGGTGTGGCCGGTGTGTTCGGGACGGCGGGACGAAGTCGCCATGGCGCGCTCCTGAAGTTTCGTCATGGGTGACGGCAAGACAACGGTGTCGCGACGCCGTCGGCGCCGCACAGAATAGATTCGAATTATCGAATCATAAGTAATTTCATTTTTTATTTATAGTCGCACCCACGTAAAGTGCCTGGCACGGCGCTACATGAAGTGCCACATGCAGTGCCGCATGAAGTGCCACCCAGAGACCTCCTATTCTTGGCTTATGCAGACCTCTTCTTCTGAGCGAAATACGGTGCCGCCGACATCCCGGGCGCAGGCCGCTCCGGTCCACGGCGGTTGGCTCGAACGCCGCTTCGCCATCGGCGCGCGCGGCTCCAGCGTGCGCACCGAAGTGCTCGCCGGTATCACCACGTTCCTCGCAGCGGCGTACCTGCTGGTCGTCATTCCTTCGCTGCTTGCCACGGGCGGCATGGATCGCGGTGCGGCCACCACGGCGGTCATGCTCGTGTTCGTGCTGTTCTCGGTATTGATGGGGTGGTACGCGAACCTGCCGTTCGTGGTCGGCCCCGGTATCGGCGGGTCGGTCATCGTCGGCGTGACGCTCGCCGCCACCGAACACGTCGCCTGGCAGACGGGTATCGCCATCGCGTTCCTCTCGGGTCTGCTGTTTCTGCTACTGACGCTGGTTGGCGCACGCAGTGTGGTGGCACGTCTGATTCCGACGGCCATCAAGCTCGGCCTTGGCGCGTCCATCGGCTTGTTCATCGCCGTGCTCGGTGTGCGCAACGCCGGCATGGTCGTCGCCAACGCCAAGACGAACGCCTTTGCGCTGGGGGACTTCAGCAAGCCGGGCACCCTCGTCGCGCTGATCGGCCTCGGCGTGGCCGTGCTGCTGCAGGGTCGCAAAGTGCCCGGCGCCATCCTTTGGTCGATCCTCGTCGCGGCCATCGCCGGCGTGCCGCTGGGCGTGACGAAAGTGCCGGAGTCGTTCATCTCGCTGCCGCACAGTCTGGCGCCGGTCGCCTTCCAGCTCGACCTGAAAAGCGCGCTGACGATCTCGGCGCTGCCCTACCTGTTTGCCTTCTTCGCGGCGGAATTCTTCTCTACGCTGGGCACCACGCTTGCCGTGGGCGGCAAAGCCGGTTTGCTCGATGAACACGGCAACATGGAGAACATCAACCGTCCGTTCCTCGTCGATTCGATCGCGGCCACGGGCGGCGCCCTGCTGGGCATTCCGGCGCTCACGGCGCTGGTCGAATCGGCCGCAGGCGTGGAAGCAGGCGGCCGCACCGGGCTCACGTCCATTGCTGCCGCGGTGATGTTCGCACTGGTGTGCTTCTTCGTGCCGGTCGCGCTCGCGATCCCGAAAGAGGCGACGGCGCCCGCGCTCATTCTCATCGGCCTGTCGATGTTCAGCACCATCCGGCATGTGCCGTTCGACGACTTCAGCGACGCCTTCCCCGTGTTGGCAATGGTGTTGCTCACGCTGCTCTCGAACAGCTTCGGCACCGGCATTGCCGGCGGTCTGCTGTGCTATGTGCTGGTCAAGGCGCTGATGGGCCGCTTCAAGGAACTGCCGTGGGGTCTGTACGTGCTGGCCCTGCCGCTGGCGTATTACTTCTGGACGGTCGTGGGACGTCACTGAGCGACTCGCGGGCCTGCACTACCCCGAAATAATCAAGATTGGACGTTATGACAGAGACACCGGGCCACGTGCCCGCCGCACGCACCGGCGTGCAGATTCAGGAGGCGCATCGCACGTTCTTCCGTGCGATGCCGAAGGTCGAACTCCATTGCCATTTGCTCGGCGCGGTGCGTCACGACACGTTCGTTGCGCTCGCCGAGAAGTCGAATGCGCCGCTCGAACGCGCCGAAATCGATGCGTTCTACACGCGGGGTGAGAAACCCGTGGGGGTGCTGCGCGTGCTGCGTGCGCTCGATCAGTATTTGCTCACGTCCCCGGACGACCTGCATCGCATCGCGTACGAATATCTGGCCGACGCCGCCGAGTACAACGTGCGATACAGCGAGTTCTTCTGGAACCCCACGGGCACCGTGCGCACGTCCGGCATTCCGTATGCCGCCGCACAGGACGCCATCGTCGCCGCCATTCGCGACGCCGAGCGCGATCACGGTATCGTCGGCCGTCTGATTCCGAGCATCGACCGTGAAGCCGACGCGGCCGAAGCCGTCGAAATGGTCGATTGGATGCGCACCCATCGGGCCGACGAAGTGATCGGCATCGGTATCGATTATCGCGAGAACGACCGGCCGCCCGAACTTTTCTGGAAGGCCTATCGCAACGCACGCCTTGCGGGCTTCAGAACGACGGCGCACGCGGGCGAATTCGGCATGCCCTGGACGAACGTCGAGACCGCCGTCGAGCTGTTGAAATGCGACCGCATCGATCACGGCTACACCATCGTCGACGCGCCGGATTTCGCACGCGAATGTGCCGAGCGCGGCATTGTCTTCACGGTCGTGCCGACCAATTCCTATTATCTGCGCACGCTCTCACCCGAGCGTTGGGCGGAAGATCACCCGATGCGCCGCATGCCGGGCCTCGGCCTGAAGATTCACCCGAACACCGACGATCCTACGCTTCACAAAGTCAATCCGGCGCAGGCATGGGAGCTGATGTTCAGCCACTTCGGCTTCTCGATCGACGAGTTGCGCACCTTCATGCACAACGGCCTCGACGGCGCATGGATCGACGACAGCACTCGACACGACTGGCGCCGCCATTTCAACGCGGCATTCGACAACGCGCGCGACGTGCTCACCCAGTCGCTGGCGACCTGAGCGCCAGCGCAACGCTTTCCTTGGTCTCACCCGACCTTCAGCCGCCTCCGGGCGGCTTTTTTTTGCCCGTTTCAGATCCTAACGAACGGAAAGAGCGGAAAGATCCGACACGCATGACGCGAATACCATAGCCGGGAAATTGCGGCATCAATCGTCATGATTCACCCCAAAAGGGGCGCGCTGTCTATTCGCGGTAACGACGAGCGGCTACCATGCGCCGCTCTTTTCACCACGATCTGGCAACAGCAGCATGCAACTCAACTTCCGTGGTTCGACATCTGAGCCAGCACACGTCGACCGGGTCGACCCGACTTCGCACGCGTCGCCTGTGACGTTCGACATGCCGCAGCGCCGGCTGAACGATTTCCTGGACGCGCTAAGTCGCCGCTTTCAGCTCCATGACCTTCAGGCCCGCGACACGCCCGGCGCGGGTGTGACACTGGAGAACGGCGACGCCGTCTACTTTCGCGCCAACGGCACGCTCGACACGTTCGATCTCTACTTTCGCATCGCCTTGCCGCCTGCGGCGCGGCATCACGCCGACCTGATTCCGTGGATCACGACGAACTGCTTTTCGGGGAACACGCCTGCGCGCACGCTTTTCATGCCGGCCGCGCAGGACTGCGTGTTGTTCGGCATAACGGACTTCGAATACGACGCCACCGCCGAGTCCGCAGCGAGCCGACTCGACCGATGCTTCTCCGAATATCAAACATTGATCGCGTTTTTAAGAAGTGAGGTTCATTAAGTCATGATGTTGAGGGTGCAGTCAGACATTTCGCGCGTCGGTTCCAGCGACAATCTTCTGAACTTCGTGCGCAGCGTCCAGTTTTTGAACCGGGCACGCGTAGCCAGCGAATTCGACAATCGGGCGCTTGAGCGGCAAGTGCAAATGGCGCCCGAACGACCCATGCCCGCGCTGGGGATCGGCAAGGGACTCAGTGCCCGCTCCGAGTCTCTCGAGTCGCTGAAGTCGTTGCCCGATTGTCAAACCTTCGAGACATTTCGCGAGGTCGACGTCGGGCGCAATCTGTTCGATTGCGCGCCGTACTATCCGAAAGCCGCCGCACGCGTGGAGTTTGAACGCAAGCTTGGACAGGCGTTGTGCGACGAGCCGACGATTCGCGATATCGCACGTCGCATTCGCGAGCTGACCGGCACGCCAATGCACTTCGGAGGGTTCGAGGTGAGTGCACAGGCCAAGATTTATGCGGAACGCGTGGGCATCGGCGGTGCGGACGAATGCCTGAATTCGCGCGACACGCTGGACGCCCACGTGCTCGCGACACTGGTCAAGGCCGAGGCGCCGGAGTACGACGATCCCGGCGCGCCCGACCCCAAGCGCCGCCGCAACATGTTCAATGCGGCATCGCATCCGGAGAATCCCATGCACCCGTGGAATCTGCGCGAGTTCGATGTGCCGATCGCCGAAATCAAATCACCCAAGCAGTTGCCCGAGCGCATCCGCGCTGTCATGCAGGCACGCTGGGACGCGTTGCGTCACGGGTCCGGCGACAAAGACCTCTTCGCATCGGCATTGGCACGCGCGGGCGTGGCAAGGGTGTACGAGGATGAGGGATTTGCGGCGACGAGCGATGTCGTCGAGTACATGTTCAAGTGCGACGTCGAAGCGCGCAAACGACTCCTGCACGACGCGCTCGACATCACATGGAGTACCGCCGAATACACGGGTGACGAAGCCAATAGGCGCGACCTGAATCCGGTCGGCCCCGCTGTGCGTCAGCACCGCACGGGGGATCGCTCGAACATGGTGCGAACGTCCGACCGTAACGATCCGCAGATCGCGAAGTTCGCGCTGGGCGCCATCGTCCACGACAAGCCCGTCATCTCGGGGCCGAGCGGTCATACGCTGCGTTATCTGAATCACTACGCGCAGTGCAAGGAAATGGCGTCCTATTCGACCGATGTGTCCGACTGGCCGTCGCTTGCCGAAGCCCGCATGGTGATGATGGCTAACCTCATGCCGCCCAAGAACCATCACTCGTATCACGAGATCATGTCCGCGTCGGTGGGCGTGACGGACGGCGACGAAATGCTGGATTACCGTGACCGCGCCGCCTACGCCGATCTGAACGATACGCCGCTGGGCGCCGCGATGCTCGCCCGATTGAAGGAAGACGCGCTGCGCACCCTCCCCTGACGCGGAGAACGCTGGCTAACACGCGGATCAGGCGACGCTCACGATTCGTCGCCCGAGGTCTCGCTTTCGGTGTCCAGCGAGTAATCGAGCACCACCGGTTCTCCATACGCGCGAAGCGATTGCGGGGCGTGGCGGAACCGGTCCGCGATTGCCTGAGCGCGCTGTGCGGCGAGCGCCGGTGTCCTGGACAGCGTCGCCTGCGCGATGTGCTGCACCTCGTCTGCGAACGCCTTGCCAATGCGTCGGCTGCTGCGATGAAGCACGAAGCGGCCGTTGGCCGGATCGAACAGGCCGCCGTTGGTGCGGCTCTCGGCTTCGACTTCGGCGCATGCCGCACATGGCACGAAGCGGCCGGCCATCGGCACGACGATCAGTGCATCGCGAGGCAGGCGCAGTCGGGCGACGGCGGCGCCATGCCATTCGTCCACCTGTTGCGCGATTGCCGCCTCGATGCACTGCTCCGCATGCATCGTTTCCGTGCAGCCCGGCGGCAACGATGCGAGACCAGGCGTGTTCGTCATTGGCGTGTGCACGACCAGATCGCGAAACGTCGGCCGGGGACTTGCGGCGTCCCGCAACACGCGGTGCAGCGTATCGAGCGCGTCGTCGAGTTGCCGCAGCGCGCTGGCGTGCGGCACCGCACCCTGCGCGGGCAATCCGATGCCTGCCGTCACTTCGTCACGCGCCGCATCGCGCATTGCGGCAAGCCCGTGACCCTCGACGTAGTGACGCCTGAGCTTGCCGATGTCGCGCACGCGACGCGACATGACCATGGCATCCCAATTGCGTGTGTCGGTGTGCGCCGGCCGCCGTGGCGCGCCTGATAGCAGCGCGTCGTCCGTCAACGCGTGATGAAGCGCCTCGCAGATGCGTGCGGCGTGGAAATTCGATGCGATGTGCATCCGTCCACCGAAAACGCTCACCTGAACTTCCAACGGGTCCACGCGCAATTTCGCTCGCATCGTCATGTTGACCGCGATGGCAATATGCCGCAGCGACTGCGTAACGCGATCGAAACCGCGATAGCGTTTCGGCGCGGGGGGAGCCATCGGTGTGCGAGCGATGCGCAAGATTTCGACCGGGCGCAGGAAGTAGTGGGGGGCGTCTATTGCGTCTATCGCGTATTGCGACGCCGCCGGCGTGTGAGTCGGTCGATGAAGTGAGATTTGCACCATTCGGTAACGTAGGCAACGGGAGAGAGGGGGCAGAGGAAGCGTAGGGAGACCCGCTGGGTCGACCTCGCCGGTGGACGTGCCGTGAGTCGTTCCCCTTAGGGTTCGGAACGGCTGCGCGGATTCTACGGACGCGGATCCGAAACGCTTCTGTATTTGGCGCGACGATTGTTGTGCGGCGTCCGCAATCAACGGGCCTACGTCGTTACTGACGTCACCATAAAAGAAAAGCCGCCGACCCATTCGGGCCGGCGGCTTCGCGACATCGGGGGGGCGATGCGATTACGAGCGGCTGTCTTGCGCAAACACGTTACGGTCGTTCAGTTGGGCACGCACGTCTGCACGCGTAAGCGGTGCGGCGACCGGCGCCGTGTCGACATGCGAGGCCGTGACGAGCGGCGCGCCGGTTTCGGTCTGGATCAGTTGACCGTTAGCGCTGGCCTGGGCCAGTTCGGCGCGCACGTCGGCGCGGCTCACCTGGCTTTGCGTCGCCACAGGCAGGTTCGAGATGTTGTCGTCATAACGGGCGTCGGCGAAAGCGGAGGCCGAAACAAACGAGGCAGCGGCAACAACGGCGGCAAGGATACGGGTGTTCATGGTGAGACTCCTGTCAATTTGGTTGAGTACTTCCGGTTCAGCTAGCGTTCGGGGCATCATCAGCGTCGAGGCCGGGCGGCACTTCGTTTTGCTGCGTTGCGGTGTCCGTCGCGTTGGCATGACTGAATCTTAGGGAAAACCCGTGGTTTTTTCGCAACTGAACGTCTACGAAATGCAACCGATCGTCCGATTCGAAAAACCTATTGAAAATCAATCATTTGGTGCCGTTGAACCGAATATGCATCGCGAATTCTTCACGCATTTATCCGGTTTTTGGGACGAATTAAGGCTCTACGACGCCAGGTGAAATAGGGTGTTTGCTCAGATGGGCTTTATCGCCAAGTGCGTCGGCAGTAGAGTGACAACATGATGAAGTTAGCCGACATCGTGGCTCGCAGGGTGCGCCGCACCGCGGACGATGCCGGTCTACAGGAGCATTACCATGGCTGCCCTCGGTTCCTTCCTTTTGTTGGCGAGCGCTTCGCTGCTCACCGCTTCGTATCTGCGCAGCCGCGCCGCACGCTCGCGTCGCCAGCAAGAAGCGCGCGTACGCGTGACGTCGGCGACGTCCTTCAAGCGCCACTGATCGGCGGCTTTCTGCGAGAGCGTCACGCGCGACACGGTCGGTCGTCCAACACAACGAATCGACGGCGCTGACGTCCGATTATTTCGTTTTCAGCAATGCGTCCTTACACGAGAACGCGTTTTTCTCCTCGCCTCGCGCGCGTAGATTGGCGGCAATGACGGCGCCCATGGTGGACGTCTCGCCAGACAGGAGAAATGAAAATGAAACAATTTCTGATCGCTTCGACTTTTGCGGCCGCATTGCTGAGCGCTGGCGCGGTGACGAGCGCAAACGCTGCCGAGAATACGCAATCCGCTTCGCAACCGTCCGCTCAACCGCAGCAAGTGCAGCAACAAGCGCAGCGCCAGACTCAGGTGCAGGCCCAGCCGGGTCCGGTCGCCGCACAGCCCGGTTCGGTTGTCTCGCCCGCCTATGAAGTGCCGGGTCGCGTGAATCGCGCCGGTTCGATCTACTTCGGCCAGTAAGCCCTGCCGCATGGCGGCATAGAAAGCCGAAAGGTCGAAAGGTCGAAAAAAAGGCGGCAAGCCGGGGAGCCATCCGCCGGCCTGCCGCATTCCCGTAGGCACGTTCGCTACGGGATCTCACACCCCCTGCTTCCCGTTTCCCATCGCTCGGTCCGCATCACCGCGGCCAACTTGATCGCCGGACACCCTTCGTCCACATCAATCAATCCGCTTCAGTACGTACGCTTCATCGCTTTCGCACACGCCGCGGACAGGCACCCCACCACCAGCACATACCCCGCGATCCACCACGGCTTGTGGCCGCCGTATTCGAGCAGCGTTGCCGCCACCAACGGCGTGATCGAGCTGGAGACGATGCCCGAGACCTGATAGACGACCGAGATGCCGGTGTAACGCACCCGCGTGTCGAACAACTCGCAGAACATCGACGCCTCGGGACCGTACACGAACGCATACGCGACACCGAGCGGCACGATCACTGCGAGCGAGACCCACCACACGTTGCCCGAGTAGTGCATCACCGCAAGCGCCGGGATCGACGACAGCCCGCACGCCAGCGCCCCCGCAGCGAAGACGCGCCGGCGTCCGATGCGATCCGAGAGTTTCGACGCATAGGGAATCGTCACGACCAGCACCAGCGCAGCGAGGGTGACGGCCAGCAGGATCGGCGTCTTCGGAAAGTGCAGCGTGCCCACGAGATACGAGATCGCAAACACGGCATAGACGTTGAACACCACGCCATCGATGTAACGCGCGCCCCAGCCGAGCAACACATTGCGGCGATAGTCGCGCACGATCTCCGAGAGCGGCACGTGCGCCACGTGCTGACTGTCCTTGATCTTCGCGAACTCGGGGGTCTCCAGCACGCGCAACCGGATGAACATGCCGACCGCCACGAGCACCAGGCTCAGCATGAACGCGAGACGCCAGCCCCACGACATGAACTGTTCGTCGGTGAGTGTCGAGGACAGCAGGGCCACCACGCCGGTCGACAGACACAACCCCACGGCTAGCCCGATCTGCGGATACGCGGCGAACTGCCCGCGCTTGTCGCGCGGTGCATATTCGAATGCCATGAGCACCGCGCCGCCCCATTCGCCGCCCAGCCCGATGCCTTGCAGCAAACGCAGAAACAGCAGGATCAGTGGCGCGGCGATGCCGATGCTGTCGTACGTCGGCACCAGCCCAATCAGGAATGTCGACACGCCCATGATGGTGAGTGTGACGATCAGCAAGGGTTTGCGCCCCAACCGGTCGCCGAAGTGACCGAAGAGAATGCCACCGAGCGGACGCGTGGCGAAACCCACGGCGTAGACCGTATAGGCGAGGGCGGTGGCAACGAATGCGTCGCCGCTGGGAAAGAAGAGTTTATTGAAGACGAGCCCGGTAATGGTCCCGTACAGAAAGAAGTCGTACCACTCGACCGTCGTGCCGATCAGGCTGGCCAAAGCGACCGTGCGCACCGCTTTTTCGGCGTTGACGGCGTCGCGCGCGCCAACGCCGTTGAGAACCTGTTCCATTGCGCCTCCTGTTGATGCGCCGCGCCCCGGCGGCGCGCTGCGACGCACCGGTCTGCGCCGGGCGTCTGTCTCCTGGATGTCTCGGTGCCGCACATGCCGAAAACCGGTGTGTGGCTATCGTTTTGATAATGGGTGCTGCGGGAACTGCGGGTAAGACTCGAAAACACTCATGCAACGGCAACGACAGGACTACGAAAGCGTGGGCGCGCCACCCCCATCGATCAGGCGGCAGCGCCGATGAAATTGCGGCCGCGCGGGCCGTCGAGCGCAGCGGCGATCATCTGCGCCGACTCCGGCTCGCTCACCCCATAGGCGGAGAACTCGGTCGCCACGCCCAGACCGTTGAGGAACGCGGTGAGCGCATCGGGGGCACCGTCGATGTCGCCGTCGAAAACCTGTGCGAGCACCGCGTCGCGATCCGCCCGTTTGCCGATGGCCAGACGCATCACGGCCGGCAACGTGAACGAGCACGCAATGCCGTGCGGCAATCCGTGGCGGATCGTCATGTCGTACGAAATCGAGTGAGCCAATGCGGTTTTCGTGTTGGAGAAGGCCATGCCCGCCTGAAGGGCGGCCAGCGCCGCCTGTTCGCGCAACGGCATGTCGTCGAGCGACGCCATGAGCTTTGGCAGCACGCGCATCATCTCGCGCGCCGCCGTGACCGCAAACGTGTCGGAAATGGGATTCGCGTTGACGTTCCAGATCGCTTCGAGCGCGTGCGAGAGCGCATCGAGACCGCTCTGCAACGTGACGGCGCGTGGTAGCGAACGCGTCAGGCACGGATCGACGATGGCCGCTTCGGGCCACGTCTGCGGAAGATGCAGCGAGTACTTCTTGCGCTTCACGTGCCGATCCCACAGCGTGGCCCACGGCGTCACTTCGCTGCCGGTGCCGGCGGTCGTGGGAATCGTGATGAGCCGCTTCGTGCGCGTGGGCCGGAACGTGCCGCCGGCATCGAGCACATCGATGAGCGTGGCGAACTTGTCGTCCTCGCCCGCAACCATCAACAGCTTCGCGGTATCGAGCGCACTGCCGCCGCCGAGCGCCACGATCACCTCGCACTGTGAATAGCGACGCCAGAAGTCGCCGTACATCGGGGCGAGTTCCCGCACATCCGGATTCGGGCTGACCTGATCGATCACGCCGGCAAGCCGCTGACCGAGCAGCGCTTCGATCTGCCCGGTCATGCCGAGCGCGCGTGCCTCGGGCATGGTGACGAGCACCGCGCGGCGGTGGCCGACGAGTGCGGGCAAATTGGCGAGCGCTCCCGCACCGAAGTGGACGTCGACCGGATTATGAAAACGTGAACGTGCAGTCATGGTGAGATTCGCGCCGCGGCGTCCGAAGACATTGCGATCGTTTGACGAAGATTGAGCTGGATTATGGTGAGGGGCGTCCTATACTTCCAATTCACATTTTTTCGCCGATCTATTGGTAAAACCTATACCTCGTCACGGGAGCGTCACCGATGCGGATCACCCAGTTGCGCTCGTTCCATGCCGTTGCGCGTCACGGCAGCGTGACGCGCGCCGCGCAGGCGTTGCATGTAAGTCAGCCCACCATGACCACGCAGATCCGCGCGCTGGAAGAGACTTACGGGGTCGAGCTGTTCTATCGTCACGGTCGCGGCCTGACCCTCACGCCGACCGGCAAAGCGCTGTATGCCGTCAGCCTGCGCATCTTTGCCGACGAGGCCGAAGCGCTCGGTTTGCTCAAGGAACATGGCGGGCTGCGTACGGGGGAATTACGTCTGGGCGCGGTCGGGCCACATCACGCGATGGAAATCGTCGCCGCGTTTCAGCCGCGTTATCCCGGCATCCGGATCTCGATGCGCCCGGGCAATTCGGAAGAGATGATCGAAGGGCTGCTGGCCTATCGCACCGATGTGGCGGTCCTGGCGCGCTATCACGACGATGTGCGTCTGCACGCGGTGCCTTATCGCACGCATCCGGTCGTGTTGCTGGTGCCGCGCGCGCATCGCTTTGCGCGACGCAAGGGTGTCAGACTTGCCGACCTGGCCGACGAGCCGATGCTCATGCGCGAGCCGGGTTCGACAACGCGTCACGCGCTCGAAGCGGCCATGCAGGCGGCAGGTGTCGCGCCCAGGGTGGCGATGGAAATCGGTAGCCGTGAAGCGATTCGCGAAGCGGTGATTCTCGGCCTGGGCATCGCGGCCGTGTCGGCACGCGAACACACCCCCGACGCGCGGCTGGCGACGGTGCCCATCAGCGATGCGACGGTGGAGACGACGACCGTGGTGGTGTGTCTGGCCGAGCGTCGCGAATCGCGCGCCATCGCCGCGTTCATGGATGTCGTGGCGAAATTGGTCTGACGCACGGGGGAGCGCAGGGGAGCCTACGCCCCCCCTGACGTTGCGTTACAGGTACTGGCTGGCCGCGAGCACGATGGCCGACGCCACGAGGCAATAAATGCCGAAAAGGTACCAACGTCCATGTTCGAGCCAGCGCGACAGCCAGCGCAGGGCCACCAGACCGGCAAGGAAGCTGAACACCATACCGACGAGGCTCGGCGTGAGCACCGACATAAAGTGGCCCGAGAGCGTTTGCGCGCCCCCCGATTTGTAGAGACGGTAAGCCTCCTTGACGATCACCGGCGGGGTGAGCACCACGGCCAGCGCGAAGCTGAATTCCTCGACGCGCACCTTGTCCAGCCCGCGCAGCATGCCCGTCGAGATGGTCGATCCCGAACGCGAGAAACCTCGGAAGGGCAGGCAGACACCCTGTACCGCGCCGATCCATGCCGAGTCGGCGCCGCGCATCGGGCGATCGCCCATCGGCGGGCGCCGGGTGCCCGAAATCAGAATCAGAATCCCCGCCATCGCGAGGCCGGCCGAGATGATGTACAGATTGCCGAACAGATGCTCGATTTCCGCATGCGCCGAGCCGCGCATCAGCACTTTCTCGATGAAGAACATCAGCGCCAGACCGATCACGCCGGTGAATGCGGTCGCGATGATCACCTGCTTTGCATTGTGTACGAAGTCGTGCTTCGACGAGAAATAACGCTCGCGCCACGACTTCCAGAAATACACGATGACGGCGAGCATCGTGCCGGTGTGCAGCATGACGAGCAACAGCGTCATGGCCGGGGTGGAAGGGTCGAGCCCCATGAGCTTCTCGGCCATGATGACGTGAGCCGAGCTCGACACCGGAAGCAGCTCTGCCACGCCTTGTACGATGGCGAGCACGAGCACCTGCAAATAGTCCATGCGCAATCCTTGTGAAATGGGCAAGGACAGTACGCCGCCACTGTGACCGTTTGGTGACAGTCACATGACGACGCCCCGGCTGCCTGCCCTCAACCGGTTGCCGCGCATGATACTCCGACAGACTTGGCAGGAAATGAGGTCGCGCATGGAGACGGCGGCCCTTGGCTCAGCGCCGCTGTGCCAAGGGCCGCCTGGTGTTACGTCAGTCGAAACGATGCGCGACGGATCGATTTGCGAGCCGGTTCAGGTCGTCTTGCGCAGTGCCTGATCGAGGTCTGCGAGCAAATCGTCGATGTGCTCGATGCCGATGGACAGTCGAACCGTTTCCTCGCTCACGCCGGCCTTGCGTAATTCGTCCGGGGAGAGCTGGCGGTGCGTGGTCGAGGCGGGATGCGTGGCAAGCGACTTCGCGTCGCCGATGTTGACCAGACGGGTGAAGAGTTGCAGCGCGTCCTGAAATGCTGCGCCCGCTGCGCGTCCGCCCTTCACGCCGAAGGTGAGAATGCCGGGACCGCGTCCCGAGAGATACTTGTCCACGAGCGCGTGATCGGGATGCTCCGGCAACCCGGCGTAGTTCACCCACTCGACCTTCGGATGCGTCTTCAGGAACTGCGCGACCTTCAGTGCATTTTCCGTGATGCGCTCGAGGCGCAGGGCGAGCGTCTCGATGCCCTGAAGAATCTGAAACGCGTTGAACGGCGAAATGGCCGCCCCCGTGTTGCGCAACGGCACGACCCGTGCGCGCCCGATATATGCAGCCGGCCCGAAGGCTTCCGTATAGACCACGCCGTGGTAGCTCACGTCCGGCTCGTTCAGTCGCTTGAACCGTGTCTTGTGCTCGGCCCAGGGGAACTTGCCCGAGTCGACGATGGCGCCGCCGATGCTCGTGCCATGCCCGCCGAGATACTTGGTGAGCGAGTGCACCACGATGTCCGCACCGTGCTCGAACGGACGCAGCAAATACGGCGACGGCACGGTGTTGTCGATGATGAGCGGAATGCCATGTCGATGCGCAATCTTCGCGAGCTTCTCGATATCGGTGATATTGCCCAGCGGGTTGCCGACCGACTCGGCGAAGATGGCTTTGGTCTTGTCGTCGATCAACGGCTCGAAGGACTCCGGCTCGCGCGGATCCGCAAAGCGTGTCGAAATGCCCGAGAGCGGCAGCGTATGCGCCAGCAGGTTGTACGTGCCGCCGTAAAGCGTGCTGGCCGCCACGATGTTGTCGCCGGCCTCGGCAATCGTCTGGATGGCGTACGTCACGGCCGCTTGCCCGGACGCGAGCGCGAGCGCCGCGACACCGCCTTCGAGGGCCGCAACGCGTTGCTCCAGCACGTCTTGCGTCGGATTCATGATGCGCGTGTAGATGTTGCCCGGCACCTTGAGGTCGAACAGATCCGCCCCGTGCTGGGTGTCGTCGAAGGCATAGGCCACGGTCTGATAAATCGGCACGGCCACGGCGCGCGTGGTGGGATCGGGACGATAGCCGCCATGCACGGCGAGTGTCTCGAGGCGCCATTGCGACGTTTGCGGGGCTTCTGCCGTCGTCGGGTGGTTGTCTTCGTTTTCCTTGTTCGTGCCGCTCATATCGAATGTCTCCGGACAGGCGTTGCGTTCCGCTCACGGAACGATCGGACGGATGGGTGAGGTATCCGAGTCCATTCTAAGGGGCGGTGTGGCAATGCCTTATCTCCGATTGGCAGATGCTTAGCAGCGGTTTGGCGACGACATGACGGATGGCCGAATGATCGAATGGCGAGAATGGCGAATTGGCGAAATGGACGAACGCGCGCCTGACTCGCAACCGTTCGTAATATGGCGAAAGACACGGCGCACACACTGCGCGCTATCTTGCGGACATTGGCGACGAGACCCGGACGCGTTGCCGCGCACTTCGACAATCTTCGCAGGGGAACGTCCATGCCATCGCGCTTCGCTCTACGCACACAACGCACAAATCGCATCCACCGTTCACGCACGATGGCCGCGCTCACATGTGCCATCGTTCTGTCATTGGGCGCCATGACCGACGCCGTTGCGCAAGAGAAGGTGCAGGTAGCGTCTCTGGATGTCGACAGTCATGGGGCGCCGGTGACGCTTGACGCCTACCTGTTTCGCGCGGTGAATGCGAACGGGCCGACGCCCGCCGTCGTCTTTCTGCATGGCTGCAACGGCATGTTCTCGCGCAAGGGCACCATCGATGCCCGCGAACTCGACTGGGCGCGGCGCTTTAACGCGACGGGTTACACCGTGTTGATGGTCGACAGCTTCACCACACGCGGGCAGGCAAGTGAGTGCGCGAGGGGCGGACCGGTTCGTCCGTGGGCGGAGCGTGCGCGCGACGCGTACGGGGCGTTGCGCTACCTGCAATCGCTGCCGGGCATTCGGGGCGATCGCATTGCACTGATGGGTTGGTCGCACGGCGGTGGCACCACGCTGTTCTCCATCGGGCCGAAAGGGCCGGGACAAATGCTGAGCGCGCCGAACGCCACGAACGGTACGAGCACCACGAGCGCCCCGAGCGAACCGAATGCACCGTCAGCACCAGACTTCGCAGCAGCCGTCGCGTTCTATCCGGGCTGGTGCAACGCCAAGGCGCAGGGCGCGGACTGGTCGACGAAGATTCCGCTGCTGCTTCTCACAGGCGCCGACGACGTCTGGAGCAAGGCAGCACCGTGCGAAGCCTTCGTGAACGATGTCGTCGCCAAGGGCGCGCCGATCACCTTCCACATTTATCCGGGGGCGTATCACGACTTCGATGCACCGAACATGCCCGTTCGCGCGCGCCCCGAATTCACCGATCCCAAGACCCATGTCGTGCCGATTACGGGCACCCAGCCCGAAGCGCGCGAGGACGCGATTGCACGCGTCACGGCGTTTTTGGCGAAGACGATCGGCGAGTAAGTTTTTTGCTCGGCCGTCGACCGGTCGCCGGACATATCGTCGGACATATCGCCGGAAAGCGCGTGTGGGAAAAGGCTGCACGACCGATACGGCAAAAACTGTTCACCGATCGTCCACAGAGTTACCCACAGAAAAGCCGGGGATGTCCACAGATAATCCACCGCTTTGCCCCCAGCTTATGGACGGGTTATGCAACGCCTATCCACCGTATACCCACAGGATATACACCGGTTATCCCCGCCCTTCCGGTCACTTTTCCCCGACTTTTCCCCTGCTTATCCTCAGCTTATTCCCCGATAATCCACAAGCTTGCCCACAGGGGTCACACAGCTTGTACACAGCGTTATCGACAGGGTTATCCACATAGGGTGTTTTGACGTGCTGTGCGATCGAATGGATCGCCGACGCCCATCGCGCGCGCAAAACAAAATCGGCCGCTATCGAAGCGGCCGATCAAGTATCGGAGGCTGCTACCCCGGCGTTGGAGTGCGCTCTATCGGCGCAGGGTCACGGGGTTACGGCATGCCCGGCGATTCGTACCGGCTCAGTCACCGAACGGGTTGCTGGGTTAGGTACCGAATTAGTTACCGAAATAAGTCGTACCGGCGCGTTGCAGGCCACCGACCGAACCCATCGTGACCGGGGCGCTGGCCGTTGCCGGTTGTGCGCTCGGTACTGCCTTCGGGTAGACGGCGTCGTGTTGGACCACAAGACCGGCTTGCTGCGCTTGCACAAGTTCTTCACGAACCTGCGCGCGGGTCAGCACGCTGGTTTGAGGCACCCACGAGAATTCCGAGGGACCGTCGAATGCGTCGCTGGCGAAAGCCGAACCGGCCGAAACGGCCAGCATTGCGGAAACCAGGGCTGAGGTAATAAGAGTGCGCTTCATGATGATGCTCCTGTCTGTTTGAAAGAGGCGATGTTCAATTCATCGTCGACAGTTGCAGTCTATTGCTCGCATCAATCGCAATAAAGTCGATAATTGTCTATTTCTAATTTCAAATTTAGAAATAATTGGAAATATTTCGGTAGACCGGCGAAAGACAGGGCATTAGCTACTAGTGAGCGCACACACTTGCTAAGATGTCCGTAAATACTGGAAATTTATCGTATATTTTCAATATATTTCGCTTGGAAGCCGCCCCGTGCGATGACGGCCGATGCGGAACGAAACATCTACGTCCAAAGACATCAACAAGCGTCACGACGCTGGGATTCACGCGCAGACATGAACGCGGGACGCCGTCGTCGGGCGTCCCGCAGGGTGACCGGCCATCTTCGGCCGGTCAATTCGATGACTACGCAGCCGGCGCACGCCGCGCCGGTATCGCCGGTGTCGGACCGCTTTCCCGGGCCGTTGGCGACGCCCGGCTCAGGCGGGGATCGATTGGCTCGCTACTTCGCGGCGACGGCGTCCTCCGGCGTCGCCACCGTCGCGCCTGTGGCGGCCGTTTGCGCCAGCACCGGTTTGAGGGCGATCCCGGTGTGGCTTTCCTTCACCGTTGCCAGCACGTCGGGCGATGTCGCGGCAACCACGGTCCCGCCGTCCTTGCCCCCTTCCGGTCCCATGTCGACAATCCAGTCAGCCTCGGCAATCACATCGAGGTTGTGCTCGATGACGACGACCGTATGTCCACCGTTCACCAACCGATGCAGCACGTTGATGAGACGCGCCACGTCGGCCATGTGCAAACCGACGGTTGGCTCGTCGAGCACATACAGCGTGTGCGGCGACTTCTGGCCGCGACGCGTAATGTCGTCGCGCACCTTGGTCAACTCCGTCACCAGCTTGATACGCTGCGCTTCGCCGCCCGAGAGCGTCGGGGACGGCTGCCCCAACGTGAGATAGCCAAGTCCGACGTCCTTCATCAGTTGCAGCGGATGGGCAATGCTCGGCATCGATGCGAAAAACTCGACGGCTTCGTCCACTTCCATGGTCAGCACGTCGCCAATGCTCTTGCCGCGCCAGGTGACCGCCAGCGTTTCGGCGTTGAAGCGCTGTCCGTGGCACACGTCGCACAACACCTTCACGTCCGCGAGGAAACTCATGCCGATGGTGCGCACTCCCTGTCCCTCGCACGCCGGGCATCGTCCTTCCCCGGTATTGAAGGAGAAGCGCGACGCCGAATAGCCACGGGCTCGCGCTTCGAGCGTATCGGCGAACAGACGGCGGATCGTGTCCCAGAAGCCGATGTAGGTCGCAGGGCATGAGCGCGGCGTCTTGCCGATCGGCGTCTGATCGACTTCGAGTACACGGTCGATCGTCTCCCAGCCGGTAACCGACTCACAGCCATGCCAGCCATGCGCCACCGCACGACGCGGTTCTGCCGGCGCCTCCGACTTCGCGCGCGGCTTGCCATCGGCCTTGACCGCATGACGCACGGTGCCTTTGCGCGCCCGACGTTCGGCCGGCGAAGACAATACGGAACGGCCCACGGCATCGAGCAGGTTCGTCATCAGCACGTCACGCGCAAGCGTCGATTTTCCCGACCCCGACACGCCCGTGATTGCCGTGAGACGGGAGAGCGGCAGCGACGCCGTCACGTTCTTCAGGTTGTGCAGTGTGGCGCCATGCACCGTCAGCCAGTGCGGCGGCACCGCCTCGACACCCTTCGCCGACGCCACGACTTCGCGACGCGGCTGAATCGGGTGCTGCAACGGATGCGCGAGGAATTTGCCGGTCAGCGAGTCGGGATGCGACGCGAGGTCCGCCACGTTGCCCTGCGCGACGAGCGTGCCGCCGCGCTTGCCCGCGCCCGGTCCGATATCGATGATGTGATCGGCGCGGCGAATCGTGTCTTCGTCGTGCTCGACGACGACCAGCGTGTTGCCCTGATCGCCGAGCTTGCGCAGCGCGCCGAGCAGAATGCCGTTATCACGCGGATGCAAACCGATGGTCGGCTCGTCCAGCACGTAGCAAACGCCCTGCAAGTTGCTGCCGAGTTGCGCCGCGAGTCGAATGCGTTGCGACTCTCCGCCTGAGAGCGTGGGCGCCGCGCGGTCGAGTGTGAGGTAGCCGAGGCCCACCTCCTCCAGAAATTCGAGACGCCCCTGAATCTCGCTGATCAGATCGCGCGCAATGCTCGCATCGCGCCCCGTCAGCGCAAGCCCCTGAATCCACTCACGCGTATCCGTCACGGTCCATTGGGCCACGTCGGAAATGGCGTGCTCGTCAAACGTTACCGCGCGCGCGACGTTGTTCAGACGCGCCCCATGACAGTCCGGACACGGCTGATCGCCCACGTCTTCCGGCTCCTGGTCCTGCGACGGCAGGGCATGTTCGCGCCCGCGATTGTCCTGGTTGAGCACCGTATCGTCAAACGCTTCGCGCTGCTCGCGCGTGAGCGCCAGTCCGGTACCCACGCAAGTCGTGCACCAGCCGTGTTTGCTGTTGAACGAGAACATGCGCGGATCGAGGTCCGGATAACTCGTGCCGCACACCGGGCACGCGCGCTTGACCGAAAACACTTCGATCTCGCCTACGCCTTCGCCCGGTTGCTCGTGGCTCATGGTGTCGCCCAGGCCATCGAGCGGTGCGAGCAGATGCATCACCCCCTTGCCCAGTTCCAGCGCCGTCGCGAGCAGCGTGCGCAGCAACCCTTCGTTCTCGGGCGTGACCACCACGTCGCCGACCGGTAATTCGATGGTGTGCTCGCGAAAGCGATCGAGCTTCGGCCAGGGATCGACGGGCAGGAACACGCCATCCACCCGCAGGTGCGAATGCCCGCGCGCCTTGGCCCACTTCGCCAGATCGGTATAAATGCCCTTGCGTCCGACGACCAGCGGGGCGAGCAGCCCGACATGCTGCCCGCGTCGGTCGCGCAACAACTGCGCAACGATCGAATCGGGACTCTGTGCAGTGACCGGCGCACCATCGTGGATGCAATGCTGAATGCCGAGCTTCACGTACAGCAGACGCAGGAAGTGCCAGACCTCCGTGGTCGTCGCGACAGTACTCTTGCGCCCGCCACGCGACAGACGCTGCTCGATGGCGACCGTCGGCGGAATGCCATACACAGCATCGACTTCCGGGCGTCCCGCCGGCTGCACGATGGAGCGCGCGTAGGCGTTGAGCGATTCGAGGTAACGGCGTTGGCCTTCGTTGAACAGGATGTCGAACGCAAGCGTCGACTTGCCCGAGCCGGACACGCCGGTGATCACGCTGAACTTGCCGCGGGGAATGGCCACGTCGAGCGACTTGAGGTTGTGCTCGCGCGCATTGACGATACGAATGTCGTTGCCGCCGGCGGGCATGTCGGGTTTGCCGGCCCCACGTTGGGCACGCGCCGCACGCAAGGCGGTTTGCAGCGGCATGCCGGCGTCACCGCCAGCCAGGCCCGACGCCGCCGCCTGCGCAGGTGCCACCACCGTGCGTTCGTAATCGGCGAGCGCGCGCCCGGTGTGCGAGCCCTCGCACGCCACGACTTGCGCGAGCGTACCGGCGCACAGCACTTCACCACCGCCTTCGCCGCCTTCCGGCCCCAGATCGATGATCCAGTCTGCCGCGCGCACCACGTCCAGATTGTGTTCGATGACGAGCAGCGAATTGCCGCCGTCGAGCAGCTTGCCGAACGCGCGCATCAGTTTGGCGATGTCGTCGAAGTGCAGACCGGTCGTGGGCTCGTCGAAGATGAACAGGCGTCCGCGATGAGCCACCTTCTGGCCGCTCGCGGTCTTCTTCTGCGCCGCTTCCGCAAGGAAGCCGGCGAGCTTCAGTCGCTGCGCTTCGCCGCCCGAGAGCGTCGGTACGGGTTGGCCCAGCTTCACGTACTCGAGACCGACATCGACGATGGGCTGCAACACACGCAGCACGTCGCGATCCGACGAGAACAGTTTCACGGCTTCGTTGACGGTGAGCTCGAGCACATCCGACACGCTCAGTTCGCGCATCGCTTCGCCCGGCACCGCGCGTTGAATCTTCACGTCCAGCACTTCCGCGCGATAACGCTTGCCGTCGCAGTCCGGGCAACGCAGATACACGTCGCTCAGAAACTGCATTTCCACGTGCTCGAAGCCCGAGCCACCGCAAGTCGGGCAGCGCCCATTGCCGGAGTTGAAGCTGAACGTGCTGGCGTTGTAGCCACGTTGGAGCGCCACCGGTTCGGCCGCGAACAGTTTGCGAATCTCGTCGAACGCGCCGACATAACTCGCCGGGTTCGAGCGCGCCGTCTTGCCGATGGGCGACTGGTCGACGAACACCACGCCCGACAACTGCTCGGCGCCGATCAACTCGTCGTGCGCGCCCGGCGCTTCGGTCGGATCCCCGAAGTGACGCGCCAGGGCCGGACTCAGAATGTCCTGCACCAACGTCGACTTGCCGGAACCGGACACCCCCGTCACGCACACGAGGCGTCCCAGCGGAATGTCGACGTCGACGTGCTTGAGGTTGTGCTCGCGCGCGCCGGTGAGCGTGAGACGCGGTGTCGCATCATCGACCGGACGCGCACGCCAGTTCGAGGCGTTGGCCACGTGCTTGCGGCCGCCAAGATAGCTGCCCGTGAGCGTGTCGGCCTGGCGCACCTCCTCGGGCGTGCCGTCGAACACGATCTGACCGCCGCGCTCACCGGGGCCGGGCCCCATGTCGATCACACGGTCCGCCGCAAGCATCACCGCGGGGTCGTGCTCCACGACGACAAGCGTGTTGCCGGCGTCACGCAGTCGATGCATGGCGGCCACGATACGGTCCATATCGCGCGGGTGCAGGCCGATGCTCGGCTCGTCGAGAACGAACAGCGTATTGACGAGCGACGTGCCAAGGGCCGTCGTCAGGTTGATACGCTGCACCTCGCCGCCCGAAAGCGTACGACTCTGGCGATCGAGCGTGAGGTAGCCGATGCCGACGTCGCAAAGGTACTTCAGGCGCGTGCCGACTTCCTCCTGCAACAGCTTGAGCGCATCGTCGAGCAGGCTGGAGGGCAGAGTGAGCGAATCGAAGAACTGACGCACGCGCGTGATCGGCATGAGCATCAGATCGTGCATAGTCAGCCCGGGCAGCGCTTCGAGCTGTTCGCGCGACCATGACACGCCGCGTGGCATGAAGCGTTGGGCAGGCGGCAGCACGGCGTCGGCGTTCTCCTTCGAGCCCAGACGCCACAGCAGGCCCTCCGTCTTCAGCCGCGCCCCGCCACAGGTCTCGCACGTGGTGTAGCTGCGGTACTTCGAGAGCAGCACGCGAATGTGCATCTTGTACGCCTTCGACTCGAGGTAGCCGAAGAAGCGACGAATGCCGTACCACTGCTTGTTCCACTCGCCCTTCCAGTCCGGGTCGCCCTCGATGACCCACTCGCGATGCTCGGGCGAGAGCTTCGACCAGGGGGTGTCGCGCGGAATCCCGGCCTTGCCGGCGTACTCGAGCAGGTCGTCCTGGATCTCTTTCCACGCGGGTGTCTGAATGGTCTTGACGGCACCGCCACGCAGCGTTTTGCGCTCATCGGGAATCACCAATCCCAGATCGACGCCGATCACCCGACCGAAACCGCGGCAGGCCTCGCAGGCGCCGTAGGCGGAATTGAACGAGAAGAGCGCCGGTTGCGGGTCGGCGTAGTGCAGGTCGCTGTCGGGGCAGTGCAGGTCCTGCGAATAGCGCCAGATGTCCGGCTCGCCCGTCTCGGCGAGCACATAGACATTCATGCGCGCGCGGCCGCGTTTGAGCGACGACTCGATGGCTTCCATCGCGCGCGCCTTCTCGGTGTTCTGCAAACGGAACCGGTCGGCAACCACGTCGAGCACCTTGCGCGTGCCCTCGGCGGTCGTGACTTCGCGCTCGGCCTGCACGCGCGTGTAGCCGGACGCCGAGAGCCACTGTTCGACTTCGTCGGGCGTGACGGTCGCGGGCAGTTCGACCGGGAACGTGACGACCAGACGCGGGTCGTCCTTCGCGGTACGCGCCATGAGGTCGGCGTAGATCGTCTCGGGCGTGTCGTGACGCACCGGCTGCGCCGTCTCGCGGTCGAACAGCGCCGCCGCGCGGGCAAAGAGGAGCTTGAGGTGGTCGTTGAGTTCGGTCATCGTGCCGACCGTCGAGCGCGAGCTGCGCACCGGATTGGTCTGATCGATGGCGATGGCGGGCGGCACGCCTTCCACATGGTCGACCTGCGGACGGTCCATGCGGTCGAGGAACTGACGCGCGTAAGCGCTGAAGGTCTCGACGTAGCGACGCTGGCCTTCGGCGAACAGCGTGTCGAACACCAGACTCGACTTGCCGGAACCGGACGGGCCGGTCACGACGGTCATCTCGCCGGTCTGGAGATCGACGTCGAGGTTCTTGAGGTTGTGCTGGCGAGCGCCACGAATACGAATGGCGTGGCTGGCCGACGGATCGGGTTTGGAGGGCTTATCCACTTGGTCTCTGGGCAGACGAGAGAGCGCGTACGCGCCTTGGGGTAACTACTCTATCAGGCCGATACGACAGTCGCTGGCAGCATTCATGCGTCGCCCGGCACGCGATGATTGTACTGTATATTTGTACAGCATCCATCGATTCCCATGTTGAAGGTGGTTGTAATTCCAAGGGCCTCTTCTCACTCCGCCCAGGCCACCCCGGCCACTCCCAACGCAATGTACACACATATGTATTTACATTCATCCGACCAACGCCTAGAGTATTCGCATGACGCTTTCCTGCTGGAGTCCCTCATGCACTTCACCCGCGCATTCCGCAACGGCAATTCGCAAGCCGTGCGCATTCCTGCCGAACTGGCTTATGCGAATACCGACCTGGAGCTCGAGATCGAGCGCATAGGCGACGAAATTCGCATTCGACCGCGCCGCCGGCCGCTCACCGGCGTGCTCGACAAGTTCGCCCGATTCGGCGACGACGTCATGGCCGAAGGTCGCGGCGATCAGGAACAGTCCGATCGCGAGGCGCTGTAATGGCACGCTACATGCTGGACACCAACATCTGCATCTACCTGATGAAGCATCAGCCCGAGGCGGTGGCGAAACGATTTGCGCAGTGCCATGTGGGCGATGTCGTGATGTCGGCGATCACGTTTGCGGAGCTTTCGTTCGGCGTTTCCGTCTGTGCGAACCCCGCCCGGGAGCGTCACCATCTTGCGGCATTAGTTGAGGATATTCCGGTTTTGCCGTTCGACGCCGTCGCCGCCACAGCCTACGGTCCGGTACGCGAGGCCACACGTGAGCGCCGCAAGGACCAGCTCGACAAATTGATCGCCTCACACGCGATCTCGCTCGGCGTCACGCTGGTCACGAACAACGAACGTGATTTCGCCGCCTATCCCGGCCTGCAAATGGAAAACTGGCTGAACGACGCCTGATCTCGACACGATCCGCGCTTTCCGGCGCACCCTTCACTTCGGCCCCCCGATCGACTGTCCGATTGCCCGATCCCCGCTGTTTTCGTCAGTCCCGTCTTCCATCCGTCACCGCGCGATAGGTCATGATATGATGCGAATGATTATCATTAACCTGAACAGCGACTAGCTCAGCGACGGTTGCGTGCCGATGCAGCCAAGCCAACACCATGATGCGTGACGACAACGGGGGACGCCAAGACCACGCACGCGCCGACGCGTCCGGCCTCGCCGCGCTCTATCACGATCATCACGGCTGGCTGCGCAACTGGTTGCAACGCAAGCTCGGCAACCACGGCGACGCCGCCGACCTCGCGCACGACACCTTCGTGCGCCTGCTCAGCAAGGACACCCCGGTGTGCCCGCGCGAACCGCGTGCTTTCCTCACCGTCGTCGCGCAGGGGCTCGTTGCCAATCTGCATCGCCATCGCAAGATCGAAGCGGCGTACTTGGAAGTGCTGGCGGCGCAGCCCGAAGCCGTCGCGCCCGACCCGGAAACCCGCGCGATCCTGCTCCAGACACTCATCGACATCGACCGCCGCCTCGATGGCCTGCCGCCTGTCGTGCGCCGCGTCTTCCTCTTGTCGCAACTCGACGGGCTGGCCCAACGCGAGATCGCCGTGACCGTCGGTGTCTCCATCGCCACCGTCCAGCGTCACATCGTCAGGGCGCTGCACGCCTGTTGCTTCGGAGGTCCTGCATGAGCCGCACGAGCCCCGTGAGCCCCATGAGTCGCACGAGCGGCATTGCGCCGTCCACGCCGCTGCCCGAGGCCATCACGCTGGCCGCCACCGAATGGTTCGTCCGTCTACAGGCCCTTGGCATCGATCCCGGCATCGATGTCAATGCCCGCACAGGGGCACATGACGGTAAGGACGACGATGCGAACGCACAAGCCAGCGCCGACGTCCGGGCCGATTTGCAACGCTGGCAACGTTGGCACGATGCCGATGCACGCCATGCGCTCGCGTGGCAGCGTCTCGTCGAATTCGGCGCCCACCTGCGGACCATTCCGCCACTCGTGGCGCACAACACGCTCGCGCGTGTCCGCGTCAACCCGAGCCGACGCCGCATGCTCGGCGTCATCGCCGTGGCGGGCGTGACCGGCGCCGTCTGGACGGCCAGTGAGTCGAACAGCGTACGCGCCTGGCGGGCGGACCTGCGCACCGGCGTGGGCGAGCGCCGCACCGTGCAACTCGCCGATGGCACCACCCTGGCGCTCAACACCGACTCCGCTGTGGACGTGCATTTCTCGCAGGATGAGCGCCGCTTGCGGCTCGTGCGGGGCGAAATCGCGATCACCACCGGGGCCGACGCCGATCATGGGCATCGGCCGTTCTTCGTCGATACCGCGCAGGGCAGCCTCCAGGCGCTCGGCACACGCTTCGTCGTGCGCGAGCATGACGACAGCGCCGCCGTTGCCGTGCTCGAAGGCGCGGTGCGCGTGGTGCCGGCCAACCGCGCGAGTGCCGCCGTGGTGCTGAGCGCGGGGCAGGGCGCGACCTTCGATCGCGGCGCACTGCGGTACCGCTTCGACGACGCGAGCGCCGCCAACGCCGCCGCCGCATGGACACAGGGGATGCTCGTCGTGCATGCCATGCCGCTTGGCGACTTCCTCGACGAACTGAGCCGGTATCGGCGAGGCCACCTCGGATGCGCGCCGGAAGTCGCCGGGTTACGCGTGTCGGGCATCTATCCGGTCGACGATACCGATCGCGTGCTCGACATGCTCTCGCGGGCGTTGCCGGTAGAGGTGCAGCGCTACACCCGCTGGTTCGTCCGCCTTCAGCCCGGCACGCGCGCCGGGACACCGTCACCCAAAATATTTTGACGTCGGATGAGGGGTTTTCGAATCTCGCGGGGCATAGACAGGAAAGCCCCGTTTCGATGTTTCGATGCTCCAACGAAAGGAATCCGCCGTCATGCCTTCTCACGTCAGCCCCACGCCTGTGCGTGGTGAGACCGTTGCCGCCCGCCGCGCCATGAGCGCCATTGCGCTTGCCGCAGGCACGTTGTTCACCGTGACCGCCCTCACCACCATCACGGCAATCACGGCCTCGAACGCCCGCGCACAATCGGTTGCGCCGGCGCCGTCCACTGCGCCCACCGTACCCGCCACGGCCACCCGCGCCGCTCAGTCGCTGCACATTCCCGCCGGCTCCCTGCAACAGGGGCTCGTCGCCTTCGCCCAGCAAACCGGCCTGATGATTGCCTACGACGCAGCACAGATCGCCGACAAACGCACGGCGGGCGTCTCGGGCAGCTATACGCCGTCGCTCGCGCTCGCGATTCTGATCGAGGGCACCGGCCTGCAAGCCACCGGCCAACCGAACGGCGGCTACATCGTCGCGCCCAGTCCGAACGCCACGACCGGCGCCGATGCGGGCCCCGCCGTCGCGCTGGCGCAGACGAACGTGACCGCACAGGCCGAGCGCGACGTCGCGCGTGGCCCGGTCGTCGGCTATGTAGCCACCCGCAGCGACACGGCAACGAAGTCGGACACCTCGATCATGCAGACGTCCCAGTCGATCAGCGTGATTCCCCGCGACCAGATGAACGATCAGGCCGTGCAGACGGTCACCGACGCACTCAAGTACGCCGCCGGCGTGAATGCCGATCCCTACGGCAGCGACACTCGCGCCGACTGGTTCTACATTCGCGGCTTCAACGCCGACGTCTACTGGGACGGCCTGCGCGTGCCGCAGATCGCCAACCGTCCCGGCAGCTACGCCGCCGTTCGTGTGGATCCGTACACGCTTGAACGCGTGGAAGTCCTGCGCGGTCCGAGTTCCATCCTTTACGGCGCGGGCAACCTCGGGGGCCTCGTCAATCTCGTGAGCAAAGCGCCCAGCGCGGAGGCCTATCGCGAGATCGGCATCGACTACGGCACGTTCGACCGTCGGCAGCTGCGCGTGGACATGACCGGCCCGGCCAACGAAGACGGCACGCTGCTCTACCGCATCACGGGCCTCGGCCGCATGTCGAACGCCCAGACCGACAACGTGAGCGACGACCGTCTCATGATCCAGCCATCCATCACCTGGCGGCCGAACGCGCGAACGAGCTTCACATGGTTCGTGAACTACACGCAGGACAACATGGGATCGTCGGTCAGCTACGGCCCCGCACTCGGCATGGTCAATCCCTCGCGCTGGGGTCGCATCGACCGCGACCTGCTCACGGGCGAGCCGTCGTTCGACCGCTATCGCAAAACGCAGGTGGCGACCGGCTATCGCTTCGAGCATCGCGTGAACGACGCCGTGCAAATCCGCTCCACGGCGCGCTTCACCCACATGGACCTCGATTACAAGTCCATCTACGGCACCGCATTGCTCGCCGATCAGCGCACCTACCAGCGCACGGCCTATCAGGCCGCACCGATCCTCAACGGCTGGCAGCTCGACAATAACGTGCAGTACGACGCGAAGACCGGCCCCGTCGCGCACAAAGTGGTCGGCGGCGTGGACTTCCAGACGCAGCGCTTCCTGAACCGCGTATGGACGGGCACAGCCCCGTCGCTCGACCTTTATGCGCCGGTCTATGGCGTGAAGGGCGTGTTGCCCGCCAATCCCACGACAAGCACCGATCAGACGCAAACGCAGCTCGGTCTGTACTTGCAGGACCAGATGCGTTGGGACCGCTGGTATCTCACGCTGGGTGGCCGCGAGGATTTCACGTGGTCCACGACGGACAACAACATCGCGAAAACGTCGGTGGAGCAAACGCCGAACAAGTTCACGTGGCGTGCTGGTCTGCTGTACGAATCGGCGATTGGCCTGTCGCCGTACTTCAGCTATTCGACGTCGTTCCTGCCTACGCTCTCGACGAACCTGGCAGGCGCCCCCTTGCAGCCGACGACCGGCGAGCAGTACGAAATCGGTCTGAAGTATCAACCGCTGAACACCAACGCGATCTTCACGGCGTCGCTCTTCAACCTGACGCAGCAGAATGTCTCCACCGCCGATCCGGCCAACACGCGCAACACGATCCAGACGGGCGAAGTGCGTTCGCGCGGCGTGGAACTCGAAGCCCGCATGAGCCTGACCTCCAGGCTCAACATGGTCGCGAGCTACACGTATCAGGACGTGGAAGTGACGCGCAGCAACAACACCGATCTGGGAAAACGCCCTTATGGAGTGCCGCGCAACATGGCCTCGCTCTGGGCCGATTACAACTTCGGCAGCGTGGGTGACGCCAAGCTCGGCGCGGGCGCGGGCATCCGCTACATCGGGCAGACGGCGGGCGACTCGGTGAACTCGTTTTCCGTGGCCAGCGTGACGCTCGTGGACGCTTCGCTGCACGCCGACATCGGCTGGCGCTGGCGCGTGCAACTCAATGCGAGCAACCTGTTCGATCGGACCTACGTCGCCGGATGCAACACCACCGTGCAGTGCTATTACGGCACGGGCCGCACGGTGCTCGGTAGCGTCACGGCGCGCTGGTAACGCACGAAGGAGCGTCAACACGGCGCTCCATCCGGTGCCCGTGTCGATGGAGTAGCATGGCGAAATCCAGGCTCTCCTTTGCACGACATGGGCGCAATTCTCGCGGCGCGCGGCAGGTCGCCTCTCTCATGGCCCCTGCCGCTCCGTTCACTCCTTTCACTCCTTTCACTCCCGTTGCTCCTGTCGCTCGGCGCGTGCGCCAGCGCGCCGGACCAACCTCCCACCTCGCCGTCCGCATCGGTCGCATCGGTCGCAGCGCCCGCCACGCGCTACAACGTTGGCCGCTTCCCCATCGAGCACTACGATCAGGACGTCGATCGCTGGATCCGGCCCGATGCCCCCGACTACGATCGGCCGCTGCTCCCGGCCCGGGAACAGGCAAAGCGGTTCGAAGCGTTTCGCGCTCGCTACTTCGGCACCGGGCCACGCGACGCGTCCCCGTGGAACGAGACATGGCTCTCGACGTCGCTCCTGACCGCCGCGGGCGCCGCACAGATCGCAGACGCGCAGGCCCGTCGCGCCCGACGCTTCGACAATGGTCGTCCCGGCGTGCGCAAGACCTACGGTGAGAACTTTCAGCCGCACACCACCGCGTGGAACCGCGCCATCGAAACGAACATGGCGCTCGCGCAGCTCGACGCGGACCATGCCAGTTGGGCCTATGATCCGCGCCGTCGCGGCATTACCGTCGACAACGCCCTTGTGCGACTGCTGCCGACGAACGATCCGGCGTTCTACGATTTCCGTGAAGCGGGCGAGGGGTATCCCTTCGATGCCTTGCAAGACTCCGCGCTGCGTCCCGGCACCCCGGTCTACACGCTGGCGCGTAGCGGCGACGGCGCGTGGCTGCTCGTCTACTCGCCGGATCTGATCGGCTGGATCGACGCCCGCACGGTGGCTACGGTCGACGAGCGTTTCGTCGCCATCTGGCGCACGGCAGCAGACCGGGCTCTCGGCGCCATCGTGCGGGCAAACGCGCCATTGAGCGACATCGCGCAGGGCACCTCGACACCGCTCTACCGAACGTTCGCGCCGATCGGCACGGTATTGCCGATCACGCGTTCGCGCGATGGTCGTCAGATGGCCATGTTCCCGGTGGCGGATACGCAGCGTCAGGCGCAGATCCGGATGGCGGCACTCGACGCATCGAGTCTCGTGCCGATGCCGTGGGCCCTCACGCCGCGCCACGTGGCGCAAGTGATGAAGCAGCAGATCGGACGTCCGTACGGGTGGGGCAATACGCTCTTCTACAACGATTGCTCCGCCGAGACGCGCAGTCTTTTCGCGCCCTTCGGGGTGTGGCTGCCACGGCACTCGTCCGATCAGTTGCGCGCAGGAAAGCGCATCGACCTGCGCAACGCCGACATCGACACGCGCCTGCGCACGCTCGCCGAGCGCGGTCGCCCCCTCATGACGCTGATTCACATCAACGGGCACATCATGCTGTATCTCGGCAATGCCGACCACAAGGGGGCGAGCGTGCCGATGACGTATCAGAACCTCTGGGGACTGTCGCCGGCCGATAACAGCCGTCGCAATGTGATCGGCGGGTCGGTCATCCTGCCGTTGCTCAAGACATTCCCGGAAGATCCCGAAGTGCGTTCTCAGGCGAGCAAGCCGCTGTTCGAGCTCAGTGTGATCGGCGGCGATCTGAGCGACGCCGGTGATGACGCTATACGTGCGCCAAGCGTCGACTCCGAGGAAGAGATGCCGCAGTAGATGTCGCATTGCGGGCGTCGCTCTGATCGTCGCCTTTCTCGCTACCGTGTCATGCAGGACGCCGTGGTGAAGGGCGCCCGCAAGCGGGTGTAGGCGTTCAGAAGCGCTCGGCGCGAAACGGCGACGGATCGACGATCGGTGACTCACCGGTCATCAACTCGGCGACGAGACGTCCCGTTACCGGACCGAGCGTCAGCCCGTGATGCGCGTGACCGAACGCGAACCACAGATCGCGATGGTGCGGCGCCGGACCGATGATCGGCTTCATGTCGGGCGTGCACGGGCGGCGTCCAAGCCATGGCACCGGATCGACGCGCTCGCCCAATGGAAACGTCTCGCGCGCCAGCGGTTCGACGGCAGCCAATTGCGTCGGTGTCGGCGGCGTGTCTCGCAATCCCAGTTCGACGCCGGTCGTCAGACGGATTCCACGCGTCATCGGCGTGATGAGGAACCCATGTTCCGCGTCGAGCACCGGCTGGTTGAGCGCCGCCCCCGGCTGCGCGCGGTAGTGCATGTGATAGCCGCGTTTGACCGCCAACGGGAACCGGTATCCCAATGCGCGCGTCACCGTCTCGGCCCACGGCCCGAGCGCCACCACGGCGCGTCGGCCTTCAATAAGGCCCGCCTCCGTCTGCACCGACCAGTGCGGCCGCAACGTCGTGGCATCCCCGGTGTACACCCGTCCGCCCAACGATTCGAAGTACCGCGCGTACGCACCCACGAGGGCGCCGGGATCGCTGACGGAGTCGGACGCGGTATATCGCAGCCCGCCGACCAGCGCGTGCGTGAGCGACGGCTCTTCGAGGCGCAGACGTGATGTGTCCAGCCGCTCGAACGGCACGTCGTATTCCGTGCGCCAGCGTTCGGCATCGCGCAGTGCGGCGTCCATGGCGGCCGTCGTGCGAAACACTTTGACCCAACCGCCTTCACGCAACAGATCCTGCGCGCCGGACGCCTCGATCAACGCACGATGCTCCGTCACGCAATGCGCAATCAGCGTGCTGTAGTCGCGCGCAATCGCCGCGTGACGCGCCGGTGCCGAGTGATACCAGTAGCGTGCGAGGAACGGCGCGATCGTCCCCATGGCCAACGGGTGATAGCGAACATCGGTCGACCGGTTGCGCGCGAAGCGAAGGATCGTGGCGAGATCGCGCGGAAATGCGTAGGGATACACGCCTTCGCGCTGAATCAGCCCGGCGTTGCCGAACGAAGTTTCGTTGCCGGGCGATTTGCGGTCGACGAGGGCGACCGACATCCCGCGTCGCTGCAAATGCACCGCGACGGAAACACCTACGATACCGGCACCTAGCACCAGGGCGTCAAACGTCATGTGCGTGCGCCTGACGGGCGCGTCAGACGATCCGAAGGGAATAGGGAGGAAAGAGGGGCGAAGCGGCAGCGGCCGGGCCCACTCACGCGAGGTCACGCGGCGGTGAGCCCATGCAGCCCATGCAGGCCAAAGTCCGCAGCGAAATTACGCCAGTGCGGTCACGGCGATTTCGACATCGAGACCGGCGCGCATGAGCGGCGATTGCACGCAGGCGCGCGTCGGGGCGTGGCCTTCGGGCACCCAGGCGTCCCACACGGCGTTGAATTCGGCGAAGTGCTTGGCGTCCGAGAGCCAGATGTTGGCGGTCAGCAGACGCAACTTGCTCACGCCCGCTTCAGCGAGCAGCGAATCGATGCGCTGGAGAATATTGGTGGTCTGCTCGGTCACCGACACGTTGGCCGTCTCCGGGACCTGACCGGCCAGATAGACCACGCCGTTGGCGATCACGATCTGGCTCATGCGGGCGTTGGTGTGCAGACGTTTGATTTCGTTCGACATAGGGGGGCACCGTAGGAAAGGAAGACGGGCCGGGAGTCGGCCCGGGTGCCGCTATCTTATACGACGCTTGCGGACGTTCTCAGTCCAGGGCCCCGCGCGGCGTCATTGCCGGATCAGCGCCATCGCACAGTCGAGCACCGTGCGCTTGAGATCGGCCATGCCTTCGGGAGGCAGGAACGGCCCCATCATGTGGCGGTACGACACCGTCTTGCTGATGGCCGACGTGAGCATGAAGAACATGACGTCCGCATCCGACACGGGACGCTGCTGCGCTGCCAGCCAGTCCGCCACGAGCGGCACCATGGCATCGCGATACGGGCGCACGAGCCGTTGCGTGATGATGTCGAGCCGCTCGCCTTCTTCGGTCGCGGCGGTCGAGAAGAACATGCCGACGTCGGGATTCTCGAACACGGCTTCAACGAACACGCGCACCGCCTGTTCGATACGCTCGAACGGTTCGAGCGGCGCATCGCGCAGCGCAATCGTCTGTTCGACCATCGAACGCGTCAATCCCGCAATCTGATCCACGACCGCGACCCACAGTGCTTCTTTCGACCCGAAATGATGCGAGATCAATGCGGCATCCACGCCGGATGCTTCCGCGATCTGCCTCACGCTACTCGCATAGAACCCGCGCTGCGCGAAGATGCGGCGGGCGTTGAGCAACAACGCGTCGGCACCATGCGTGCAGTCGCACGTAGGTCGCCCGCGCGTGCGTTTGCGGGGCGGTTCGGGTTGCGAGATGGCTTTTGTCGGAGTCATTGAGTGATGGGTTAGTCGAATTTGCGAGAGTTTGCCGCATGAAGACAGGGCAACGCGCCAAGTCTACCCGACCTGGGCGGCCCTGCCTGCCCAGACACTTCCTATTTGACATGCCGGGTATACGCTCGCTATTATGCGCTTATTCATCACTTGTTGAATTTGACATTTCCCCCCGAATGTCTCGCGCAAACCGAATCGTGATTGTCGGTGGCGGTATCGCCGGCCTGATGCTGGCCACTCGTCTGGGCAGAACGCTCGGTCGTGCTGGCGCTGCGCGCGTGACACTCGTCGACTGTCATCCCACGCATCTCTGGAAGCCGATGCTGCACACCGTGGCGGCAGGCACGCGCGACGTTGCGCACACCCAGATCGCGTATCTCGCGCATGCGTGCAGCCATGGCTTCACGTATCAGGCAGGACGCATGAGCGGGCTGGACCGTGTGCGTCGGGAGATCGTGCTGGAGGAAATGGAAGGCCATGACGGCAAGCGTCTGCTGGGCGAGCGTCGCGTGCCGTACGACGCGCTGGTCCTCGCCCTCGGTTCGCAGGCCGACGACGCGTGTGTACCCGGCGTTCGCGACGTCTGCCATTTCATCGATAGTCAGCCGCAGGCACAGGCGTTCCACGCGGCGTTGCAGTGCGAATCGCTGCGCAGCGCCGTCAACGACGACGCCCTGCGCATCGTCATCGCCGGTGGCGGCACGACGGGTGTGGCGCTTGCGGCCGAGCTGAGCCGCACGTTCGCGCTGGCGGCCGGTTACGGGGATCCGCAGATCTGCGAGCGGTTGAAGCTCACGCTCGTCGAGCGCGGGCCGCGATTGCTGGGCGCATTTCCCCCGGACGTCTCCGCCTCGACGCAGGATCAGCTCGAACGGCTGGGCTTTCGCGTGCTGACGGAGACGCGTGTGGTGTGTGCGGATCGCGACGGCTTCTATCGTGACGACGGTCAGCTCATTCCGGGCGATCTGCTGGTGTGGGCGGCAGGCGTGAAGGCGCCGGACTGTCTGCGTGGCATTGGCGGGCTGACGACGAACGACGCCAATCAGCTTGTCGTGCGCGCCACGTTGCAGACGGCGCAGGACGAACGCATCTTCGCGCTTGGCGATTGTGCGTCGCTCACACCAGAGCAAGGTAGCAGTGCGTTGCCGCCGACGGCTCAGGTGGCAACACAGCAGGCGGCGCATTTGGGCCGTCACCTCGGCGCGTGGCTTGAGGGCCGCGCAATTCCGCCGTTCGCGTATCGCGATCCCGGCGCGTCGTTGTCGCTGTCCGGCTACAACGCGTTCGGTGCGCTCGGGCGATTCGGCTTTTTCAAAGGTGGCATCGTGCGCGGACGCTTTGCGCAGTGGAGCCACGCCATGTTGTACCGACGTCATCAGCATGCGCTGCACGGGTACGCTCGTGCGACGGTGTTGTTGGGCGCGGAAAAACTCGGCGGCCTTCGCGGGCCGCGCATCCGGCTGGCCTGATCATGCGAAGCGACCGAACCAATTGCCCGAACCGAAGCGGCAGCAGCCGCACCTCCGGAGCCGCCTCGTCCGCGACTTCCCCGACGTCCACCACCTCCCGCGCTTCGCGCTCGTCGCGCGCGGCACGCGATCAGGGCGTGTGGCAGCACACCGTCGCCATGCTCGACGCCGAGCCGGTGGTATGCCACCCGGTGATTCCGTACACGCGCCGCGCGCCGATCGTGCGTGTGCTGGAGATTTCCAGCGAACTGACGATCACTGTGTCGTGGAACGACCCCACCGGGGGCAACTACGGCGCGCAGATCTGGCGCATCCGAAAGGCGCATCACCCGGGCGTGTGCGCATTGACGAACGAGACGATCGACGTCGGCGACTTCGTCTACCGTCCGCTGTTCGGTGACGTCCCACCGCTCAATGCGGACGCGATGATCTCGGCGGAAGCCATTCGCGCAATGCGCGAGTCGGAAAACCGCGAGCTCGAACCCGCGTAGCAACGCGCGACACGTCTCACCGCCCGAAACACCCACGCGCTGAAAAGTCGTCCCCCCCTCCCCCCGTTTTGTTTTCAGCGTGTTGCCGCCCTTTCAGGGCGGTTTTTTTTATGGGTGCGTCGGTAGTCCGAAGTGTTGGGGTATTAGCGCAAAGCATGCATTGAGCGATCGACGTAGATTTTTCGACTGCCTTCATTGGCGTCCGGTCGACAATTCTTCGTTCAATCCGTAATGCCCATCACCAAAACGCAGGCCTTGTTCACGGCCTACATGCTGCTCGCCTCGGGGACACAGGCGCAGCAGGCAAACACTCAAGCACCTCCATCTCAGGCAGAAGCTGCCGCCAGGCTACGCGCCGAACAGGACCAGCAGCGACAGCAGCAGCAAGACGCCAGACAACGCGAGTCGATGATCCATGCGCCAACGGTGCGATCGGTACGTGAATCGCTCCCGGAATGGCCGACACTTCCGCACGAAACGCCGTGCTTTCGCATCGACGCCATTGAACTCGATACGCCGGAAGCGTTGCCGGACAGCGCGCGAACTCAGGGCGCTTCCCTGCTTCCGCACGACCGTTTCGCTTTCGCCCAACAGTGGACGGACCATTACGTCGGGCGCTGCATGGGGAAGCAGGGTGTGGACGCGATTGTCAAAGGGATGCAACGCGTCATCCTGAGTCGCGGCTATGTCACGACGCGCGTCTTGTTACCCGAACAGGACCTGTCGGGCGGCACGCTGCGCATCGCATTGATTCCAGGAGTCATCGACCAGATACGTTTCGCCGATCCGGGGTTGTACGGCACCTGGAAGAGCGCGTTTCCGGCCCGGGGTGGCGATCTGCTGGACCTGCGAGACCTCGAGCAGGGTCTCGAGCAGATGAAGCGTGTCTCGAATCAGACTGTCTCGATGCAGATCGTTCCGGCACAGGGCCCGGGAAGCAGCGACGTCGTACTCGACGTTGCTCGCACGAAGCCCTGGACGCTTGTCGCCTCGGTGGATAACACAGGCACGCGTGCGACCGGCAAGCTCCAGGGCAGCGTATCCCTCGGCGTCTACAACCCCCTGGGCCTGAACGACGTATTCAACGTAGGTATGACGCACGACTTGTCGGTACGAGACAAGGCATTCCGCTCCCATGGATGGAATGGCAGTTACACCATTCCCTGGGGATATTGGCGCGCAACACTCGCCGCCTATGCAAACCGTTACTACCAGCAAATCGCGGGGGTGAATCAGACGTTTGTCGCCAGCGGGAACTCGCAGACGGCCGACGTCAGCATCAGTCGCGTGCTTTCACGCGGACAGCGCCACGTGTCCGGTGCGCAAATCCGTCTTTCCCGACGATTCGGTCAGAGCTTCATCGAAGACATCGAAATCGCTCACCAGAGGCGCAATGACGCCGCCATCGAGGTCGGTTTCACGCATCGCCAATATTGGGGGACGACACAACTTGACGGTTTGCTTGCCTACCGACAAGGCATCGGCGCCTTCGGTGCCCGGCAAGATCGTCTCGCGGCCAACGGTGGTCCGACGTATCGCTATCGCATGGCGTTGCTCGATACAACGCTCTCGGCGTCATTCCTCGCTGCAGGGCAACCGATCCGGTATGTCACCACGCTCCACGGCCAATACACCGGCAACACGCTGCATTACATCGACACCCTTTCCATCGGCGGTCGCTACACGGTACGAGGCTTCGATGGCGAAACAATGCTGGCAGCCGCACGCGGTCTCTACTGGCGCAACGAAATCCAACTGCCCATAGGGCTTACAGGACACGCGCTCTATACCGGCATCGACTACGGGCAGGTGTGGGGACCGCAACCCGTCGTGCTCAACGGAACTCGACTTGTTGGCACATTCGTCGGCGTCAGGGGAAATGTCGCCACCCGGGCGGGAAGCTACGGCTACGACGTCTTCGCCGGCACGCCCGTGTACAAGCCCGCCGGTTTCCAAACGGCGAAGTGGACGGTCGGGTTTCAGTTGACCGCGCAAATCTGACTGCTCGGAACGGCGTGCGTCGTTCCAGAACGATGCGGCGCTCGACACCGTGCTTCCCAATTCGCCTGGCGTTCCCTGCGCTACGGCAACTTTCATCAGGCCGATCAAGACAATGAACAAGCACATCTTCCGCTTGGTGTACAACCGGTTGCGCGGCATGCTGGTCGCGGTGGCGGAGACCGTGTCCGCGACCGGAAAGGCTGGCGAACGGTGCACAACCGACCGTAACGCCACCCATGGCACCGACCATAAGACTGCCGATAATGCCGACCGACGACTCTGCCGCTTCCCCATACGCGCCTTAACGTTCGCGGCGCTCGTCACATTAGGCACGATCCCTGCCGCCGTCCGGGCGCAGATTACCGGCGCAGGGAGCCACGCGCCGTCAGTCGTCCAGAGTGCGAACGGCATTCAACAGGTCGACATCAACGCGCCGAGCGGCGCGGGGGTCTCGCAAAACACGTACTCGCAGTTCGACGTGCCGCGTGCCGGTGCGGTGCTGAACAACTCATCGGTCATGACGCAGACGCAGCAGGCCGGAATGATCAACGGCAATCCGAACCTTGGTCCCGGCCAATCGGCCCGGATCATCCTGAATCAGGTCAACAGTGCATCGCCGAGCCAATTGAGAGGCTATCTGGAAGTCGCGGGAAACCGTGCCGAAGTCGTCGTGGCGAACAGTGCCGGCATCGTCGTCGATGGCGGTGGCTTCATCAACACGACGCGCGCGGTCCTCACGACCGGCACGCCACTGCTCGACGAACATGGGGCGCTGCGCGGATTTCAGGTCACGGATGGCAGCATCGCCGTGCAAGGCGCAGGACTCAACGGGAAGCACGTCGATCAGGTGGACCTGATTGCTCGGGCCGTGCAGGCGAACGCCGATATTTATGCAGGGTCGTTGAACGTCATCACAGGTGCGAATCGTGTCCATCACGATACGCTCGCCGCCGCGTCGAGCGCGAGTTCATCCGCGCCTCCCACGGTTTCCATCGATGTCAGTGCGCTGGGCGGCATGTACGCGAATCACATCGCGCTGGTTGGGACCGAGAAGGGCGTGGGTGTCACCAATGCCGGAACGATAGCGTCGCAATCCGGTGATCTCACGCTCACGAGCGCGGGCAGGCTCGTGCAGACCGGCAAGGTGAACGCGGCGGGCAAGGTTTCGATCACTACCGACGGTGTCGCGAATGGGGGAACGATTTACGCCAAGGAAAATGCCAGCATTCGCTCGACGGGTGCATTGATCAACGAAGGCGCGTTGGGCGCTGGCGGCGACCTGCAACTCCACGCGAACGACGTCAATTCCACTGGGACCCTCGCGGCCGGTGTGGGCGATGACGGCACCGTGGCGAGGGCCGCAAACCTGCTCGTGCGCGCCGTCGAGCGACTGGATGCCCACGGTCTGAATCTCTCGAGCGGAAACACATCGATTCACGGCGGGCGTCTCGATCTCTCGGGGAGCGAAACCACGTCCAACGGCGAATTGGCGTTGACGGGTCGCGATGGCGACATCGATCTCTCGAAGTCGAACACCCGTGCGCAAGGGCGTTTCGTCGCCAGCACACCGGGCGTTTTGGTCACCGACGGGGCAACGCTGGCGACCGGGCGCGATCTGGCGCTGGTTGCCAACCGCATGTCCAATGCCGAGGGGCGCGTCACGTCGCAAGGCGAGATGGTCGTCACGGCCACAGGGGGAGTCTCCAATCGTCGTGGAGAGTTTGTCTCGGACGGTGCTTTGACATTGCGTGGTGGCGTCATCGAGAACACGCATGGAACCTTGCAAAGTGCCGCCGCGCTCACGCTCGTCGGGGAATCGCTGGATAACGGCGCAGGTCGCGTCGTATCCCTGAACGCCGATGGCCTGAACATCAAGACGTCCGGTGAGCTCACCAACGCGTCCGGGGACGCGAAGCATGATGCCGATCCTGCCGACGGCGGTTTCATCGGTGGAAATGGCGCGGTCACGCTGGAAAGCGGGCGTCTTCGAAATCGTGGAACGATCCGCTCGAAGACCGACCTTTCGATCCACGCGCAATCGATCGACAACGATGCAGGCCACCTCTTTGCCGAGCGTCGCGCCATCGTCAATGCGCAGACAAGGTTGACCAACGTCGGCGGGCACATCACCGCAGCCGACGCGTTATCGATCCGGACCACGACACTGGACAACGCGCGCGGCAACATGCAATCCGGCCAACTGGCAGTCCATGCCACGGATCTGGTGAATCGAGGGGGCGCTATTACGCAAACGGGCGGAGCCGCGATCGACATCGACGTCCTCGCGTCACTCGATAACTCGGACGGCGGCACAATCCAAACCAACAGTGCCGACCTCACGTTGTCGCCCGCCGCCTTGATCAACAGCAACGGCACGATCCTCCATGCCGGGAACGGCAAACTTACCGTCCATTCCGCTCGCGGTGCCCAAGACATCCGCAATGCGAACGGCAAAATTCGGAGCAATGGAAGCGTCGCGATTCATGCAACGCACCTCGATAACTCGGGAGGGTTGGTCACGGGCAGAACGGGGCTGTCTGCGACATTGCGCGGAGGTCTTGACAATACAAAAGGCAAACTGCTGACAAATGAAAATGCGTCGCTTGTCAGCGACCGTCTGACGAACGACGGCGGTGAAATCAGCGCGGGTTCCAGCGCGTCCGTACACACTCAATCGCTGACGAACCACAGCGGCGCCATCCTGGCGCCGACGCTCATTTTGACCAGCGAGACTGCGGTGGACAACAGTGCGGGAGAGATCAAGGCAAACCACTTGTCGCTGTCGACGACCGATCTGACGAACCCACGCGGGGTAATCACGCATTACGGCACATCGGCGATGACGTTTGACGTCAACGGTGCCTTCGATAACGCAAATGGCGGCGTGCTGCAAAGCAATGGCACCGACCTCATACTCCGCCCACGACTGTTGAACAACAATGGCGGGACGATTCTGGCCGCCGGGCGAGGCAAGCTCAAGATAGCGCCCGACAAAGGTGCGGGGCGCGTTCTCAACGACGGCGGGCGAATCGTATCAGGCGGTGAGTTGGACCTCATCGCTGCCCGAATGGACAACGCCGCCGGTGAACTCACGGCCAGAGGAAATGCCATGGCCGACGTTCGGGGCGATATCCAAAACTCACGCGGCCGCATCCGGTCACTGGGCTCGCTATCCGTGAACAGCCAGGGTGCCCTCGAAAACATCGAAGGCCAGATTCAGTCGGGCACTGAAGGGGACGGCAGCACGCTATCGGTAAAAGCGGTATCGATCGACAACGGGCGCGGGCTCATCAGCCATCTGTCGAAGGGCAACACGACATTCGACGGAGGAACGCTGATCTCGAATCGTGGGGGCGTGATAACCGGGAGCGGGCGTGTCGCGCTGGTCGCATCGAAAGTCTTGAACACCGACGGTGCGCAATTGAGCGGGGAACGCATATCGGTGGTCGCCTCGGCGCTCGACAACACGGACAGTGACATCGGCACCCTCACGGACTCGGTGGGAGACGTCGTCCTTGAGACATCCGACGCACTCACCAGCACGAATGGGCGAATCGGGGCGACGCGAGATCTCAAGGTGAGTGCCGCAACGCTCGCGGGCGGCGGCGCGTACCGTGCAGCAAACGACGTGACGGTCAGCGTCAAAGGCAACTTCACTACGACACCGGCACTGGCGTTCTCGGCGGGCCGCACCGTCAAGTTGTCGCTGCCGGGTACGTTCGAGAATGCGACAACGTTCCATGCCGTGAAGCACTTGGACATCACCGCGGGGAACATCGTCAACAGCGGGTCGATGACAGCAGGGGGCAAGCTCACGACACGGTCGGATACCTTCCGGAATACCGGATCGGTCGTTGGCGCGGACCTATCGCTGAACGCCGGATCGTTACTCTCGAACGTCGGCGCGACGGCGCTTATCGGCGCGACAAACGATCAGGGCACGTTAGCACTGCTCGCCCCATCCATCGAAAATCTCGACGAGACGACGGACGTCGATACGCAGGCCAGGACGGCGATCTATGGATTGGGACGTATCGTCATCGCCGGCGGCAAGGACGCCACCGGCAATTATCTGAACGCTAACCTGATTCGCAACCAGTCGGCACTGATTCAGTCCGGCGCAGATATGGCACTGCACGCGGATCGGGTCGTCAACACGCGACGAACCATGCGCACCTCCGGCTTCGTGTCCGCCGTCGATCCCGCGTTGATCTCGCGCCTGGGCATTAGTTTGCGTGGTCGCACCGGCAAAGTGAATACGAAGGATCCAGACGCGATTGGCGGGGTATACGTCAAGCCTCCCGGTGGCGGGGAATGGAACAGCGATTACCTGTTCACGAGCTACTGGGGCGTCGCGACCGCGAACACGGTGACGTCGACAAGTCCACAGGCACAGATTCTGTCCGGCGCCAATCTGAACGCGTCGTCCATCAACGTCTTCCAGAATCATTGGAGTGCGGTAGCGGCTGCCGCCGACATCGAGATGCCGGCGTCACTGGATCAGAACAGTTGGAAAGATCAGACCGCGCCGGCCGTTCGCGTGCGGTATTCCGGTCACTATCACTACGACAACTACGACAGGAGCAAGGCCGACTGGCAGCTTCCGTTCGGCGACGCCACTTTCACGACACACCGCCCCGGTGGATACACGAGCGTCGCGCCCGCTGACATCCGCACCTATGCGCTTCCGGCTTATGAATCCACCTTTGTCGCGAATGGCGTGTTGTCCGGTACCGGCGTGAGCATCGATAACGCAGCCGGGAATGTCGGAATGCCGTCCTTAGGACTCAGGCGCGGGCAATCGATCTCGGAGGCGAATGTCGGCATGGTCGAGGGCGGCCTGGGCGGCCTGGTCGACGTTGAGGCAGGGACGACGTCAGTGACCGGTAACACCGCTTACGTCGACCCGATCGTCGCGCATTCGACGGCTGTCGACGTCATCAGCCGCCTGACGATTCCGCAAGGCGGTCTCTTCCGGCCGGTGACGGCGCCCGACGCGTCCTACCTGATCGAATCCAACCCGGCGTTTACCAACGCAAAAGCGTTCATTTCGAGCGACTACTACCTCCATCAGATCGGCGTGAATCCGCAAACGGTGGCCAAGCGTCTCGGCGACGGCATGTACGAGCAGCATCTGGTACGAAGCCAGATCACCGCGCTCACCGGCAAGATCGTGCCGGGCCCGTACACCGATCTCCCCTCGATGTACGAGGCGATGATGCGCTCAGGTGCGGCGCTTGCGAAATCCCTGGACCTGTATCTCGGTATGAGCCTTTCGGCGGAACAGGTCGCTGCGCTTACCCATGACGTCGTCATCCTGCAGTCGCAGGTCGTCGATGGACAGCCCGTGCTCGTGCCCGTGGTCTATCTGGCGCCGACGACGCAACGGCAGACGGACGGCCCGTTGATCGCAGCAGCCGACGTGCGACTGAAGAACCATCAAGCGTTGACCAATAGCGGCACGATTCGCGCGGACCGCAACCTGACGATTGACGCCGAGCGTATCGATAGCGCATTCGGCGCATTGCAAAGCGGCGGCTTGATGACGCTGACGACTGTGGGGAACGTCGACCTCAGTTCCGCTACGGTGACGGCGGGCGAGTTGGCGCTCAAGGCCGGGGGCGATCTACTGCTCAACACGACGTCCACCACTGTCGATCAAGTGAGCGATACGGGGGCAACACGCGTGTCGACCACATTGGGTCCTGTCGCCACACTCACCGTCGAGAAAGACGCTGTGATCGCAACCGGCGGCAATTTCCAGCAAAACGCCGGGACGCTGAACGTCGGCGGAAATCTCGGGATGGCAGTCGGTGGCAATTGGGAACTGGGATCCGTCGTGACCGGTGAGCGCAAGCGGGTCGAACGCGCGAATGGCGTCTCGGATACGAACATCAATAGGGCGACGGGCAGCATCGTCAACGTCGGAGGTGTCACGCAAATCGGTGTGGGTGCCGACGTGACCGCAACCGGGGCCGATTTGCACTTTCAAGGAGGAGGCGCCATTGCAGCCCAAGGGGATGTGTCCCTGCGAGCCGCAGTGACTACGTCTACGGTACATGGCAGCAGCGCCGGTGCTGACCGAGACGGCAGCTATTACGAATCGTCGACATCGTCAGACGACGCCGTTATCGGCACGCGGATACGAAGTGGCGACAGTCTTGCCATTGCTGCCGGTCACGATATCGATCTCCTCGGCAGCGGCGTAACGCTGGAACGTGGTACAGCCACGCTGGTGGCAGGCAACAATGTGAACATCGGCGAAGTTACCGAAACGCATGAGTCACATGGTCGGAACGGCGGAAGCCGTGGCGGATTCCTCAGTAGTCAACGCACCGCCAGCACCTCCGACTCGAAGACTGTGCAGGCCAATGGAAGCATGGTGTCGGCGGATGCGATCGTTATCGCTGCGGGCAAGAATCTGGACGTTCGGGGAAGCACGATCGTCGGCACGAAGGACGTCGCGCTGCAGGCCGGACAGGATTTGCATATCCAGTCGGCACAAAGCACGTCTGAGCAGCACGCCACTTACGAGGAAAAGCGCTCGGGATTCGGCGTTTCCGGTGGCGTGGGCGTCTCCTACGGTAACAGCGAGCAACGTGACCGCACCAACGACACCGCTGTTGCGCAGACGAGCAGCCTCGTGGGCAGTCTTAACGGCAGCGTCAGCATGGTCGCCGGTAATGACCTGACCATTCGCGGCAGCGACGTCGTCGCCGGTGGGAATGTGACGGGTATCGCGAAGAACATCACCGTCGAATCGGCGACCGACCGACAGCAGCATGACGAATCGCACGAGATGAAGCGCTCGGGCTTCACGCTCGCGATCAAGTCGCCGGTCATCGATGCGGCGCAAAACGTCGTCGGTCAGGCAAAAGCGGCGGTCGATAACGGTGGGGACGCCCGCGTTTCCGCGCTGCGCGGCTACGCCGCCGCCAGCGGCGCCTATAGCGCTTACGGGGAAGGGAAGAGCGCTGTCGATGCGCTGGCCAAAGGCAAGCTTCCTGAAGGCAAGGTCGAACTGAGTTGGGGCGAATCCAGCAGCAAATCGACTTCATCGATGGACAGCACGCAGAACGTCGCCAGCCATATCAGGGCCGGGGGAGCGGCAGCGTTGATCGCGACCGGAGATGCTGCAACGGGCAAGGGCAACGTCAATGTCGTCGGTTCAGACATCGATGCGAAGGACGTGTTGCTTCAGGCGACCAACGAAGTCAACTTGCTGAGCAGCGCCGATAGCGAATCGACCCGTAGCGACAACCAATCGAAGAACGTGGGGTTCGGTGTGTCTTACGGCACGAGCGGATTCGGCGTATCGGCATCTTTTTCGAGGGCAAGCGGCGATGCAAATTCCGACTCGACATTCCAGAACAACACGCACGTCAACGCCAGCCGTTCAGCGGTGATTGCGAGCGGTGGCGACACCAACCTGGCCGGTGCCTCGGTAAGCGCCGAAAGATTCGGTGCGCGGGTGGGGGGCGATTTGAATATCGCAAGTGTGCAGGACACAAGTGAAGGTTCTGCGCATCAGGAGAGCATGGGCGGCGGCGTGAACCTGAGTATGGCCGGCGCGTCGGGCAGCGCGAGCTATGCACGTGGCAACGCCAGCAGCAACTATGCGAGCGTGGTGGAGCAGTCGGGCATCAAGTCCGGCGACGGCGGGTTCGACATCGGCGTTGCGGGGAACACGGACCTGAAGGGCGGCTACATCACCAGCACAGCGGGTCCTGAGGAGAATCGATTGACGACAGGCACGCTCACGTTCTCCGACATCGAAAATCATGCGGACTACAGCGCCAACAGCTTTGGCTTTGGTGGCGGGTTTACCGTCGGAAATGGCGGGGCTAACGAACGCAAGACGGGGAAGACATCCGGCAAGAACACCGGTGGGATTTCTCCGATGTTGCCGCAAATGGAGAGTGGCAGCGAACGTGGCACGACCCGTGCGGGCGTTAGCGAAGGCACGATCACGCTGACCGATGAATCGAACCAGCGACAGGATCTGGCAAGCCTGAATCGAGATACTACCGACTTGAACGGCACGGTCGCTCGCACGCCGGATCTGCAGAATTTACTTAGCGACCAATCTCGTCTGATGCAGGCCGCGACGGCGGCCGGTGAGGCAGTGGCACGCGATATCGGCACCTACGCTGACAAGAAGGCCGAGAAATTGGAGAAGCTGGCCAAGGACACGGATGATCCCGCGTTGAAAGCGCAGTATTTGCAGGAAGCGAAAGAATGGTCCGAAGGCGGCGACTACCGCGCGGCAATGCACGCCGCAGGCGGGGCGCTGGTCGCGGGACTCGGCGGTGGCAACGCACTAGGTGGTGCATTAGGCGCGGGCCTGACGTCCAAGCTCGGTGGCGTGCTCAATGACCTGAGCGACGAGATCAAAAAGAAGCGCCCGACGGGAAATGCCGATGTCGACGAAGCATTGGGCCAGATCGTGGCAACCGTCGTGGGAACTGCCGTTGGCGCAGCCGCGGGCGGGACTTCCGGGGCGTTCACCGGGTTCAATACCGATCGGTTTAATCGGCAGTTGCATCCGGACGAGAAGAAGTGGATTAGCGCCCAAGAGGCCGCGTACGCGAAGCGATATGGTCTCACCGATCAACAAGCGCATGACGAACTTACTACGCAAGCCAACCTGCAAGTCCAAAACGGTTCGACGGGCACCTGGAACCAGCGCGCCAGCAACTTTCTCGCACAAGCGCACGGAATGTTGCCTGCGGACGGTGCGAGCGGCCCCGGATACATGTTCTACGCGACGCCCGATCAGAAAGCGAACGTCGAAATGTACGCGAAACATTATCCCGACGGGATCGGAATGAATGCTCCGAATGCTCGAACTATCACGGAATCGGCCGTCAGTGATCAAACGGCACGCGACAAACTAGGAAAGGAAACCTGGATCGCCACGACGGTCGCAACGTCAATTGCTACGGGCGGGGTAATCGCAGCTATTCCTGGTTCGCCGATTTTTGGTTCTACGGGGGCATTGGGAAGCGGTTCTTGGACGTCTCCCGTTGGAATCGGTGCAATTAGCGGCGGAGTGAATGCCGCATCACAGTACTACAAGAATGGTGAAATCAGGCCATTCGACGTCGGGTATGCCGCACTTGCAGGATGGGGCGGTACGTACACGAAATTTTTGGGGAGCATTGCAATAAACGCAGCGACAGGCGCGGCCAATACCATGACAAATAATTTTATTTCCGGAAAGAACGACAGTGTGCTAATCGGTGCAATGATGAATGCAGGTGCCGCAGGTCTTGGCTACGGCGTAGGCGCGTTCATGAAAAACACGATTTTTTCGTTCGCCAAGTCGAAAGTAAGTTCCTACGAATGGTCTAGCCCCGGCGTTTGGGCGAAACCATCAGGAAGGAACATTTTTACAGCCAACAACACTCCAATGATTGGCTCCGCGGTCGGTGGCGCAACTGGGACAGAGGCTGCAACAGAAGCGTTAAATGGCATGGTTTTTTATTTTAATAATTGACAAATGCTTAAATTTATTTACTTATTTTTTATCGCTTTTTTGTCGTCTTTTTTTTGCTTCCTGATGATCAAAATATATGCATTTTCTGTGATTTGGTATGCATATGGAGTCGCTCCGATGTGGGGGGATGTTGACACGCGGTTCGTCTTAGTAAACGGAACACTTCTAGGGACAGTTTTCTATATATTTGCATTTATTCATTTAATATCAGAAAGCTAATAGCCAGTTCCGCTGAACGTAGATAACCAGGAAATTCGCCGCCGCACCGGCGTCGAACTTTAAAACTCAGTGACAATAAAATGACTCACTGGCTCATTGCATTTCTCAGGTCACGGATAATTTTCCCCAACAGGAACGCTAATTAATTTTTGTACCGCAATTAAATCCTCGAACGTCAACACCGCAGTGAACTGCGGCAAAGCGGGAGTCCGCAGTTCCGCAACTTACGTCGATGGAAAATTGGCCGGCGCAGGATATGACATCGACTGGACGGGCGTTCCGTCCGTGACCGGAGGTACCACTTCTGCAAGTGGAACGACGACCTGCACCATGGACATCTGTAACGCTTTAAGCAAGGCGACTCAAAGCTTTTTGCCATCTACATGAACATCATTATTTGCAGACGAATCGTCGCATTTCTTGCAATTCTTTCATTTCAGATTTTTTCGTTTTTTTCGATATTCAAATCTCTTGTCGACAAAAAATCATTGACCGCTAGAATTCTCGCCTCCACGACGACCACCTTTTTTTGCACATCCATAGTCTTCGGAATTTTATCTCTGTTTGCGGCGGGTTTTTTCTTTATCAAAATGATTAATAGCCCGCAACCAGGAAAGAGCATTTTTGGTGCAAATGGATTAACGCATCACTCACTCATCTCCGACGACTATCTCAACAGTCGCGGAAAACTCTATCGGACCCGAACGATTCAATTTCTTTTGATTTTCGGTGTCTGCTGGCTTGCAGGCGTAACATCAGGAATCACTTCTATCTGGATTGTCAACAACGAATAACGATCATTTCGCCACATCCCAAGCGAATGTGACAAGAATCTTCATCAGATAGAAAGTCCAATTCGGGAGTTTATGAAAAAAGTTAATTTCTCAAAAATGGGTGAATTTCTTCTTATTTTCATTTCAAGCCTCTTGGTGTGCTGGGCCCTCTTGTCAATCGCCTGGATTATCGGGTTATTTATCCATTGTTTATTCACTACAGGGTGCTACAAGAAGCTTGAATTTATCGACCTAATAGAATTTATTAACATAAGAAGCGTGATTTTCCGAGGGCTTTTGATGTCCTTAGCTTTCACGCTAATTCTGTACACCAGCGCTTCCTTCCGAAAGTGATCTACGGTAGCGGTTGGAGAAGCGGTGGCGACGCATTCGGCTCCGCACGATGCGAGGCTGACGTCCAAACACGGCGACATGTTCGCTTACGTGAGCAACCTACGGCGACAGTAGCACCCGGCAAGCCTTCATAAAATTACCAGCAATCAACTCGACGCTTATGACGGTCAGTTTTTCGATTGAATTATTCGCAATTCCATTTTTCTTATTCATTCTCACCGTAGTCCCTGCGATTCGGCGACGCGTAGACCGTGTCGGGGGGCGAAGTATTTGCAGCATCCGTGCGATAGTGATTATGGGAAGCGGAGCGATTCGTAGTGCCGGAACATTCTATCGACTAACTCTCTACGAGCGACACCTCGTAACTTGTCTTTTGTTTGGAACTTCATACCGTTATCGAGACGTGAAGGTGATATCTAACGAATGGGGAAGTGGGAAACTCTTGATTTCCATACATGGAATCAAAATCACTATTTACGGAAGCAAAAGATCGATAGACGAATTTAGAAGAAATCTTGAAATTAAACTAGGCAAGAACTCCACCAAATAGTCAAATATCAATTTTCATAATCTCAATTCCGATGAAGCGTGATTTTCCGAGGGCTTTTGATGTCCTTAGCTTTCACGCTACTTCTGTACACCAGCGTTTCCTTCCTAAAGTGATCTACGGCAGCGGTTGGAGGAGCGGTGACAACGCAATAGGCTGCGCGAGGGGTGGGGCGTGGGGCTGACGTCTAAGCGTGCAAGCACGTTCAATGACCTGAGCGACGATACCGATAACGGTGACGCATTCGTGACTGGCGCTGTCGGAAGACCCTATCCTGCACCGGTGGGAAAACTTGAGTTCTCAATCGTCGCCGGAAGCAACGTAGCGGGGGCCAACGCTGAATCCACGAGCGACTATTTGCAGGGTGGCTCGTTTGGCGCGTCCGGATTTGTTCCAACTGCAAATCCTTTCGTCGGCGTGGGCGGCGGTATCAATCATTCGTACACAGGTGGTTGGGCACTCGAGTCCGCGATCGGAACGACAGGTGCAGGTGTGACTCCGATTGGTCATGGACATAAACTTGGCGAGTGAGCAATGTCATGAAGAAGCCATGGGAACAGATGTTGCGCGAAACTTTCACCAAGACTCTTACTGAGAAATACGACGAGGCAACTCGATCACAAAGAGCGGTCTATTGGATGACGATTGTGGTCGTGTGCCTCGTGATCGTTACCGTATTGGTTAAATATTCATGAGTTCAAGCTGCTGCTCGCGATCAGATTTCATCGTTATGACGCTACCTTCGGCCAGCCTTGATGAGTTCCACTGTCACGACTGCGCAATGCATTTCCTCAAAGGCGTTCGACGACGTCGTCAAGTTTCGAAGCGGATGGACTGAGCTTGTACGTAGAAGTGAATCGTGCTTCATGTGCCTTTCCGCTTACGACGCTTCGCTCGAGCCGACATAAGTTGCGTCCGTTACATCCGTTACGTCCCCCCGCTGCGCCTCCCCTCAAATTTGGGTTTACGCTTCGTGCATCGCTCGCAAGGGTTCAGAATGAACGGCCCGATGCGCCTTCATACGGAGATGACCGTCGATGAACAAGCCCTACTTCACCCTCTTCGCTGCGCTCGCAGCGACTGCCGCCATCGGCTGGATGGCCTTCAGCGCACGCAGTTATGCCGCGGAGGCGAACCCGCTGGATCAGACGAATCCTCGACAGGCCGAAATCAAATCGCTCGTCGACAAGACCATCGGCCCGCTCATGGCGCGTCAGGAGATCCCGGGCATGGCCGTCGGGATCGTCTTTGACGGACAGTCCTATCTCTTCGATTACGGCCTCGCCGATAAAGCCGCCAACAAGCCGGTGACGAACGACACGCTGTTCGAAATCGGTTCCGTCAGCAAGACGTTCACCGCCACGCTCGCCGCCTATGCGCAAGCCGCAGGCGCCCTCTCCCTTACGGACAAGACAAGCCGTATCGCCCCCGAATTCGCCGGCACTCCGTTCGGCGACGTGAAACTGCTGAATCTCGCCACGCACACCACCGGCGGCATGCCGCTGCAGGTGCCGGACAACATCGGAAACACCGACGAGATCACCCAATACCTCAAAGCGTGGAAGCCCGCCAAACCCACCGGCACGGTACGAACGTACTCCAACGTCAGCATCGGCGCGCTCGGTTGGCTGACCGCACGCGCCATGCACGGCGACTTTGCCACGCTCATGAGCGACCACGTCTTCAAGCCGCTGGACCTCAAGCACACCTACCTGAGTGTGCCGGAAGATCAGCAGGCCAACTATGCATGGGGATATAAGGATGGGAAGCCGGTGCGTGTGAGCCCCGGCGTGTTCGAGCCGGAAGCCTACGGCGTGAAAACGACCGCGAGCGACCTGCTGCGCTTCTTGCGGGCGAACCTCGGTGAGACAGTGCACGACCGACGTCTTCGCCACGCGATCTATGCGACTCGCTCCAGTTACTTCTTCGATGCACCGATGACGCAAGACCTGATCTGGGAGCAATACCCGTATCCGGTCACCGTCGACACCCTGCTCGAAGGAAATTCGTCGCGCATGGCCTACGAACCGACGCCCGCTCGCGAATTTGCCCCGCCGATGGCGCCGTCTCCCGTCTCGTGGGTCAACAAGACCGGCTCGACGAATGGCTTTGGCGCATACGTCGCCTTCGTGCCGTCCAAGCAAATGGGTATCGTGCTGCTCGCGAACAAGAACTACGCGATGGATGAACGCATTCGCGCCGCGCATCTCATTCTGACCACGCTCGACGGCGCGCGAACGCCCCCCGCTCCGACACCTACGCCGACGTCCACGAAGTAGTCACCAGTCAGCCGACGAAAACGGCATGCGGCCGGATCGCATGCCGTTTCCTTTTTCGACGTGACCTCGACCCGACTACGTCTCCGTCCCACGAACAGCCAGCGCATCGCGGCGACACGACAGCCGCAGTTCGGCACCTCCCGGCCATCGCGGACACGCCCACCGCCGATGCCGAACGTCGGAACGTCGGTCCCGCGTAAATCTCAACCGCCGAACACCTTCCCGAACGCCGCCGCCAGATCGTCGATCAGATCCTGAGGATCTTCCAGGCCGATATGCAGGCGAACGATCGGCCCCGCATGCGACCAGTCCTCGCACGTGCGCGTGCCGACCACGTTCGACACCGTCGCCAGGCTCTCGAACCCGCCCCACGACGCGCCAATGCCGAACAGCGTAAGCGAATCGACGAAATGATCGGCCTGCTCCGGCGTTGCGTTCGCAAACTCGAACGACACCAAACCGTTCGTGCCGAGACAATCGCGTTGCCACAACGCATGTCCCGGATCCGTCGGCAACGCAAGACAGAACACGCGCGCCACATCCGGCAACCCGTCCAGCCAATGCGCCACCTCCAGTGCATGTCGCTCATGCATCTGCAAACGCGCAGCGAGCGTGCGTGTGCCGCGCAGCACCAGATAGGCGTCGTCCGGACTCACGGCGACACCCTGCGCGTCGGCCATCGTCGAGAGCGTCTGCCAGACTTCCTGTGTGGTCGTCACCGTCCCCATCATGACGTCGGAGTGGCCACTCAGGTACTTCGTCGCCGCCATCACGGAAATATCCGCGCCCAACATCAACGGACGGCATTGCACGCCCGATCCCCACGTGTTGTCGGCCACCAGCAGCGCACCATGGCGATGGGCCAGATCGGCCAGCGCCGGGATGTCGCACATCTCGTAGACGAGTGAGCCGGGCGCTTCCACGTAAATCAACTTGGTGCGCGCCGTCATGTGCTCGGCGGCGTCGCTGCCATCGGCACGGAAAAACGTGACGTGCACGCCCCATGGCTTGAGAAACGTCTGCACGAAATGACGCAGCGGCTGATACACGCAGTCCGCAACCAACACGTGATCGCCCGGCCGCACGTATGCGAGGAACACCATGGAGATCGCCGCCAGCCCCGTCGGAAACAGACGCGTCCGATATCCGCCCTCCAGCCCGGCCACGACGTCCTCCAGTGCAAAGCCCGTCGGGTTCCCCCGCGCGCCGTACGTGAACATACGCTCGGTGCCACGACGGCGACGAGCATCGTTCATCGCATCCATCGACTCGAACAGCACGGTGGAGGCGCGCACCACAGGCGGATTGACGGCATGACCGCCAACGACGACGGTATCCGTGCCGCCCTTCACCAGGCGTGTGGCGAGACGGGAAGGGCGAGTATGGGGGGCTTGTCGGGACATGATCTGGCGTAGTGAAGGCGATTCGGACGATTCAGGGAGTGCTGACAGTTCGGACGATGGCGTCGTGCGCATCTCGGCGCACACGACGCGCCGACGCTGGCGCCTCGATTTCGGATAAAGCACTCACGCCTGGATAGCCACATCGGCACCAGGCGCGTCTGCACAGCTTACTTCGTGGCAGCGGCATCACCAACACGGAATGCGCCGCGCTCCTGCTCGTCGAGCTGCGCGAGCAAGCCGGTCTCCCACGCGAGATACTGACGCGCCGCAGCCTTGTTGCCATCGTGCCGGTCGTGCACGAAAAAGAGGTAGTCGATGCACTCCGCATCCGGCGGAGACTCGGGCGACGCCTCGACCGGCTGCCCCGCCGCCGACCACGCGTTGAAACCACCGGCGAGCCACGAGAACGTACGTGAGTCCTGCGCATGCGCGCGTCGCCAGTCCGCAACGAACAACTCGGCAACACCACGCTCATCGGCGATCACCACGACGTCGCGTCCGGCAGGCAGCGAGGTCGGTCGCGGACGAATCGCCCATTGCGCGCCCGGCACGTGGCCGCGCCGGAAACTCATGCTCGGTCGCACGTCGATTACCGTCACGTCGCCGTTTGCCAGCCCCGATGCCAACGTGGCGACGTCGACTTCGGGCAGCGTCGCGACAACGCCCGGCACCGGCTCGGCCAGCGACGCACCGCTCGCAAGTCCATCGCGCAACACGTAAGCATCGTGGCCGAGCTGACGCAGCCAGCTCGCCACGATCGGCGCACGCACGCCGTCGTTGTCGAACAGCACCACGCGCGCATGCCGCACCCCCACATACTGGTCCGTCGCCTGAATCAACTGACCGCCCGGCGTATGCTGCGCACCCGGCAATGTGCCCGCAGCGAACTCCTCCGGCGTGCGAACGTCGCACAGGAAAAGCGTTCGTGACGTATCCTCCGCCCATTGTGCGAACGTCGCGGCGTCCACCTCGGGAACGCCGAAACGCTCGGCAAGCGCGTTGCTGGCCTCACGCATCGACGCAACGCTCGACGGCGTGACCGTGTCGGGATAGCGACGCGTGCTGCCATGTTCGAGCGGGAGGTCTTCGAGATACCAGCCCTGCGTGCCGTTCTCCAACGCCATGACCGGATTGGGAATGCCGAGATTGATCAGCGTCTGCGCCCCGATGATGCTTCGGGTGCGGCCCGCACAATTGACCACGATAGGCGTCGTCGTGTCCGGCACGAGGTCACGAATGCGGTAACCGAGTTCTCCGTTCGGGCAGCAGATGGACGACGGAATCGTCATCTTGAGGTATTCGTTCACCGGTCGGCCGTCGAGAATCACCACGTTGTCGCCACGCTCGCGCATGGCCGCGAGCTCGCGCGCCGTCACGCGCGGCGTGTGATACGCCATCTCCACGAGCTCACCGAACGTCTTCGACGGCACGTTCACGCCGGCGAACAACGTGAAGCCCGCCTGACGCCAAGCGTCGGTGCCGCCCTCAAGCACGTAGACATCCGTATATCCAAGCGCCGCCAGACGTTGCGCCGCCAACACCGCCACGCTTTCGTCGGTGTCGTACACCACCACGCGTGCGTTGCGACGCGGCGCGAGCCGCAAGATATCGAGTTCGAGCCGACTGTATGGCAACGTCACGCCATAGAAGAGATGCGCCTCGCCGTACTGGCCGTGCTCTCGCACGTCGAACACGGCGATCTCGGCGCCGTCGTGCAACCATGCCTTGAGTCTGGCAGGCGGCACAAAATGAGGAGTGAACGATGTCATAGCCGATGTCGTAACGTAATGTCGGTTGTCGGTTCCGCCAGGCCGAGGCCAAAGCGTAGGGATGAGTCAGTCCGCACCGCCTGTATTGGGCGGTGTGATGCAGTCGCAAAAGGTGGCGCAGGTGGCGCGGCGGGTCCCGCGCCGTCAGGAATATCGGCGGTCGCGCTCGACCGATGGCGGGCTTCGCATCGGTCGATGCGGCATCACTGGTGCATCAGCGGCGCGTCTTCACACCGATATCCATCACCTGATACGTGCCTTTGGCGAGATCGAAAGTGATGCGCTCGGTGAGCGTTTCCAGCGCACGGCCATACATGTGCAGGTGACGAATCGGCGCGTCGCCCTGAATCTCGACCGCGTGAATGTCGTCCGACGCGAGCGCAATCCCGTGCCCCGGGTCGACCACGACCGTGTCGCTCACTTCGAGCGTGCCCACGCCGGGCGTCTTGCCGTCGTCGGTACGACGATAGACATAGTTGTATTCGACACCTTCGACCGCCGCGATGCACGCCCACGTCGTGTGGTTATGCGGCGTTATCTTCTTGCCGGGACGCATGACGTTCAGATACAGCGCATACGTTTTGTCGGCGTCTTCGTGAATGAGATAGCGCGCTTGCAACTCATCATTCGACGGCGGCGGAAAATCGGCTTCGCTCCAAAGCGCGGTGCGTGCCGCGAGCGATTTCACCTGTTCGAGCACGGCAGCGAGCGCAGGGCGCGTTTCGCCCGCCGGGGCGAGCGCCGCCTTCATGGCGGCAATGGCGTCGCGCACGGCAGCCTGGCGCTGTTCGGTCATGGGGGATGTGGACATGATGAAAGTCTTCTCCGTAGTGCTTTGTTTTACGAGGTGCGCGGGGCAGAAGTTGCCAGCCCTTGCCGGACATTACGCGCGGTCGTTGGTTGATGCGTTCCAGTTATCCGGTCTGTAGCGCGAGGACGCGTCCGTCAGACCAGCACGGCCTCGCGCGGCACGCTGATCGTGGGCGACGGTCGCAGCACGTCCTGCAGGAACCGCTGCGCGCGGGCGTGCTTCGGCTGGCTGAAGAATGCCGACGGCGGCGAGTCCTCCAGCAACTGTCCCTGATCCATGAACCAGACGCGGCTCGACACGTCGCGCGCGAATCCCATCTCGTGCGTCACGATCATCATGGTCAGTCCGTCGTCGGCCAGCGATCGCATGACTTGCAACACCTCCTGCACCATCTCCGGGTCAAGCGCACTTGTCGGTTCGTCGAACAACATGAGCGGCGGCTTCATGGCAAGGGCGCGGGCAATGGCCACGCGTTGCTGCTGCCCGCCCGACAGGTTCGCGGGCATGGCGTCGATCTTGTGCACTAGGCCAACTCTGGCGAGCAGCGACTCGGCTTGCGCTACGGCTTCGTCGCGCGACATGCCGAGCACCTTCGTCGGGCCGAGTATCAGGTTCTGTCGCACGGACAGGTTCTGAAAGAGATTGAAGCTCTGGAAGACGAAACCGATGCGCGCGCGTAGCGCGTTGAGCTTCACGTCGCGCGCATTCACATCCTTGTCTTCGAAGAGAATCCGTCCGCGCTGAATCGCTTCGAGTCGCGTAACGGTACGAATCAGCGTCGACTTTCCCGAGCCCGAAGGTCCGCACACGACAACGACCTCGCCGCGCTCGATGGTGGCGTCGATGCCCTTGAGCACATGGTGTTCGCCGTAGAACTTGTCGACCTTCTCGAATGCGAGCATGCTCATGATCGCGTTCTCCCTTGTTGAACTCTCATGCCAACCCCGCGCGCTGACGTGCGATGCGTCGCTCCAGCCAGCCGGCAAAGCGAGAGATGGCGAAACACAACACAAAATAGAATGCTGCGAGAACGAGAAACGTTTGCAGCGGCTTGGTCAGCGTGATCGTATTGACCTGCGCGGCCGAGTAAGTCAGTTCCGGCACCCCGATCACATAAGCGAGCGATGTCGCCTTGATGATCGACACGAACTGATTGACGATGGAAGGCAGCATGTTCGCGAGCGCCTGCGGCAGCTGCACGTAACGCATGCTTTGCAGCCACGACAATCCATTCGAGCGCGCCGCTTCCATCTGGCCGCGCGGCAGGCCTTCCAGCCCGGCGCGCACGATCTGCGACAAAAAGGCGCTCTCGTAGACGATGATCGCGCATACCGCCGTCGTGAAGGCCGACACCTCGGCGCCGACCAGCAACGGCACCGCGAAGTAGGCCCAGAAGATGATCATCAGCAGTGGAATACCGCGCACCAGCCGTGTCCAGATACCGGCGGCACGTCGCATCCAACGCCACGGCGAGACCTGCGCCAGCCCGATGAGCACCGATATCGGAAACGAAATCACGAGGCCGAGCGCCGACAGAATCAGCGTGACGGCGACCCCGCCGAGCGGGCCATTGGGCCAACTGCCAACGAGAAACAGCGCGAGATAGTCGTGAAGAATCTCGTACATCGTCAGACTCCCGAGGGCGCCGCGCGGCGTCTGGCGAAGTGCTCCGAGAGCGCCATCAAAGCCAGCGTGCCGATCAGGTAGAGCACCGTTGCCACGAGAAACACGTCGAACGTGCGAAACGTCAGGTTATCGATCTGGCGCGTGCGATACAGCAGTTCGTGCACGCCGATCGCCATCGCCAGAGAACTGTTCTTGAAGAGCAGCAGCGCCTGATTGAGCAACGCGGGCAGGGCGACGCGAATGCCTTGCGGCAGGATGACGTAGCGAAACGATTGCAGGTAGGTCAGCCCGATGGACCATGCCGCTTCCTGCTGCGTGTGGGGAATGGCACGCAGCCCCGAGCGCATGTCCTCCGAGATGAAGGCCCCCGCGTTGAGTGCGAGCGCCACCGTGGCGAAGAAGAACTCGGTGTTGCCCGCATTGATCCAGTCACGCAAACCTGTCGGCAACAGTTGCGGCACACCGAAGTACCACACGAGGATCTGCACCAGCACCGGCACGTTGCGGTGATACTCCACCACCGCGATCACGAAAGCCTTGAAGAGCTTCACCGGCAAGGCGCGCAGCGTGGTAAGGACCACGCCCACCACGATCGCCAGCATCCCGGAGACCACGAACAGGCGCAGCGTGGTGAGCACCCCGTCGCGAAACAGCTTCAGGTACCCGTCTTCGAGCAGAAACGAGAGATCGAACATTGTGCGACGTCTCGCTCACTGCACCTTGATCGGCTCGACCTTGTAGTCGCGCGTGAACTTGTAGACCGACTTGCTGCCGAGCCATTTGTCGAAACTGTCCTGCAAGCCGTTCGTCCTGTCGTATTCGACGAGGATCTTGTTCACCGCCTCGCGCAATGTCGGCTCGCCCTTGTTCATCACCACGCCCCAGCGCTCTTCGAACACCGGCTTGGTGAGCAGGCGGTATTGCTGGCCACCCTTGACGGCGGCTTCGTTGGCGAAACGCGCGAGAATCAGCTGACCGGCGACGAGACCTTCCACCTTACCCTGTTGCAAGGCGAGGAATGCGGACGAAATGTCGTGGAAGGTGAGCAGGTTCGAGTCCGGCAGACGAGTGACCGACACGGCCGCAGAACTGGAGCCTTCCGATGCCGCGATCTTCTTGCCCGCGAGCTGATCCAGCGTCTGCACCGGCGAATCGGCGCGCACCAGCACGCGAATCGGCGCGACGAAGTACTGATCGCTGAAGTCGACCTGTGCGGCACGTGCAGGCATCCAGGCAACGGCAGCGGCGAGCACGTCGACACGCCGGGTCTTGAGTTCAGGGATACGGGCGTCGGTCGACAGCGCCCGGTGTTCGAGCTTCACCCCGAGACCCTTGGCGAGCGCGTTGCAGACATCGACGTCGAATCCGACGATCTTGCGCGTGGCGGCGTCGGGAAACGCGTAGGGCTCGCTGGCGTTTTGCGTGCCGCAGACGAGCGTGCCGCGCGCCTTGATGTCAGCCAACTGGTCGGCGTGCGCGATACCCGTCATGGCGAGCGTCGCGAACAGCGCGGCGGCGAGATGTCGTTGCCACATGATGCTGAGTCTCCTTGGGGGGAGTGACCGAGAGGCATCGATCGACACCAGGGCTAATGACGCGAATCGATTAGCGCAGAAGCCTTCGATGCCGGATACCCTCGGATCACATAAATATTGCTTGAGTGTCAGGCAGGTTATCCACCAAAATTCTCAAGAACAATTTAATTTTTATCCCGAAAACATTAGCGTTTCTGAAGTATCGACATCCACGATCATGCGAAATCTCGATATCGACCTGTTGCGGACTTTCGTGGCGATTGCCCAGCATGAGACGTTTGCCGCGGCCGCCACCCGGGTCGGGCGTACGCAGTCCGCCATCACGCAGCAGATGCAACGGCTAGAGCAAGAGATGGGGTGTGCGCTGTTCGAAAAGCAGGGGCGGCAGAAGACGATGACGGCCGACGGTCTGCGGCTCGTGGCCTATGCGAACAAGATCCTCGCGCTCAACGATCAGGCGGTGCAGGTGATGCAAACGCGCGGGCCGGCGGAGAAGTTGCGCATCGGCTCGCCGCACGATGTGGCGGAGTCGATTCTGCCCAGCATGTTGCGACGGTTGTCGAAACTCTCTGCGGAATTGCAGCTGGAAATCATCGTCGGACGCAGTCCGCATTTGATGGACGCGCTGCGCGATAACGAACTTGATCTGGCCATCTCCACGCGTTACGACGAAGGCTTCCCCGGCATCAAGCTGCGCACCTCGCCCATGGTGTGGATCTGTGCGGACGACTTCATCTTCAACGCGGCGGCGCCCGTGCCGCTCGTGATGGCGGACGAACTCAGCCTGTTCCGGCGTCTGTCGATCGAGCGGCTCAACGCCGCGGGCATCGCGTGGCGCACGAGCTTCATCTCGCCCACGCTCACCGGCATCAAGGCAGCGATCAGCGCAGGCCTCGGGGTGACGGCCCGCACGACCGAACTGCTCGACGCGAACATGCGAGTGTTGTCAGAAGCGGACGGGCTGCCGCGTCTGCCCGACGTGGCGTTCTATCTCTACGTGCAGCCCACCTGCACAAGTCAGGTGCTGCGCGAGTTGTTCGAATCGACGGAGCATATCGCCACGCGCTTCGGCCCGCCCTTCATCATGGGCGATACGTGATGCGCGTGATGCTTGACTGACGGTGCGCGAATCTGTCATCCCTTCGGTGCAGTTCCGGGACGCAGATACGCGACGGCATGCGCCACGTACTCGGCCTTGCCCAGCTCAACGCCGTACTGACGCAGGATGCTGTAAGCGGTGTTGGTATGGAAGTAGAACTGCGCGAGGGCCCAGTCGCGCGCGTATTGCCCGCCGGTCATGTCGAAGACCACGCCGTTGGGCAATTCCAGCGCGATGTCGATGTACTCCCCGGCGTCGAGCGCATTGCCGGGAAGCGTTTCGTGAAAGGCAATGGCATTGGCCAGACATGCCTTCGCCTGGGCGAATGTGCCGGGATGCTGTGCGCTGTTCCAGCCTTCACGTTGAATCGCCTTCGCCGCTTCGGGAATCGCTTCTCCTCTCAGGCGGTACACCGGCTCCATCGACAGATAGCTTGCAAAACGCGCCTGCGCCGCGAGCGGGTACATGTCGGGGGCGAGTCGCAGCGTCATCAGCGTGTCGGCGTCCTTGCCCTGCGTCTTGGCGTACGCCGCGGCCTTGTCGAGCCACGCCGACTGGCCGCGCAGCATTTGCACGAACGTGGGGATGAGAAGTTCGGTCAGCGTCATACGGTCCCTCCGGTGGACTTTTATGGATATGCGCGGCAAACCGCACCGCCGGGGCAGCTTATCGCGATATCGCGCCATTCGCACAACAGGGTGGGTCGATACCCGTCAGGATGCACGTGGAATATGACGACTTGTGCGCTACCGGCATCGCGCCCTCACGTCATGGCGACCAGCAGTTCCTCTGCGTTGGCGGGGGGACGCAGCCCGTCGGCCCGGTTCGCAAAATACTGATCCGTCAACGCCGTCGCCGACACGTGCTGCACGTGCGCAAAGCCGTTCGCCCTGGCCAGGTCCATCATCTCTTGCGGCGTGAAGAAGCTGATGAAGGGCGTGCCGCTCGCGCGCGCCCCTTTGGCCGCCATTTCCAATCCGGGACGCACGTCGGCGTCCGCCATCTCCAGCGGCAGCAGGAACGTCATGGCGAACGTCGATCCCGGCGCGAACGACGCCACCTCCCGCAGCGTCGCGGCGTTCGCCTCGCGCGTGAGATACATGCTCACGCCCGTGGAGACGATCACCGCGGGTTGCCGAGGATCGAAGCCCCCGGCGAGCAGCGCATTGCGCCATGCGTCTCCGGCTTCGAAGTCGACGGGCACGAAGCGCAGCGCGTCGGGCACACCATAGCCGGTGGCGATGAGACGATCGTGCTTCCAGCGCTGCGGACCGGGCCGGTCGACTTCGAAAACGGTCAACGATCCGGCCAGTTCCGGATGACGCTGCACGAAGCTGTCGAGCCCCGCGCCGAGGATCACGTACTGGCGTACACCGTTGCGGCATTGCGCCACCACGAGGTCTTCGATGTAACGCGCGCGGGCGACGATGGAGGCGCGAAATGCCCGCGTGAACTCCGGATTCATGTCACCGCGCTCTCGCCAGTCGTCCGGGGGTTCGAGCAGCCGTAGTCCCACGATGTCGGTGAGCACATGCGGTTCGGCGTCGACTTCGAGATGCAATGCCCGCCACAACGCCACACGCGCCGCCGTACTCTCGGGTGCAATGTCTTTCGGATCGGTCATGAGATGCCTCGCGAATCGGAACGGAGGTTGCCGTCGAATGGGTAATTCTCACATGACGTCCGAATCTTCGCCGGGCAATGGCACTGGCATCGCACCGGCAGTCGCTCTGGCAATCCTTCATGCGACGGATTGCGCCTCGCGATAGTGTTCCCCCATGAAATCGATGAACGCCCGCACCCTGACGTTCACGTGGCGCGTACGCGGGTACAGCGCGTAATACTGGCTTCGACCGAGCGAGTATTGCGGCAGCACGCGCACCAGTGTGCCGTGGGCCAGCGCCGCCCGCACGGTGTGCCCGGTAAACGCCGCGATACCTGCACCGGCAAGCGACGCCGCGTAAAGGGCGGTAATGGCATCCGTGGTGAACCCGCCGCGCAATGCGACATGCTGCGTGGCGCCGTCCGAGTCGGCGAGACGCCACTCGTCAGGGTTGCTTGCGCCCGCGAAGCGCAGACATTGATGTGACGCCAGATCGTTCGGCGTGCGCGGCAATCCGTATTGCGACAGGTAGGCGGGAGACGCGACCAGTACCGTGTCCGATGTCGTCAGGCGCTTCGCCATCAAGCCGCTGTCGGGCAACGGTGCGCTGCTGATGCGCAGTGCGAGGTCGAACCCCTCGGTCAGCAGATCGACGAATTGATCGCTGCACGACATCGTCAGATCGATGTCGGGATAACGCAGACGAAACGCGGGCAACCATGCCGACAGTTCCAGCGTGCCGACGGCCAGCGGCACGCTCACGCGCAACGGGCCGACGGGATGCTCGCGCTCGTCTGCAATCGTGTCGGCCATGGCGTCGATGCGCGCGAGGATGTCGACGCAATGCCGGTGGTAACGCTCGCCCGCGTGGGTCAGCGAGAACCGACGCGTGCTGCGATTGACCAGCGCCACGCCCAGCGCGGCCTCCGTCTGCGTCAACTGACGCGACACGCTCGAATGCGACATTCCCAGCGATTGCCCCGCGCCGGAAAAACTTCGGGCCTGGACCAAAGCGACGAAAACGCGCATGGCGAGCAATGAATTCATGTCGAGTGCAGCGAGAACGCAAAAACGGAGAAACCGAGAACGACGGTCGGGGATTTTGTCAGCGCAGCGGCAGCTCGAGCACCCGGTCAGTGGTCATCACGTCACCGAAGGTATCTTCGATCTCCGCAAGGGCCGCGCGATGCAGGGCGGCGTGACTCACACGGGAGCCGTCGGCGCGCACGATGTCGCGGGTTGCCGAGGCGTCCGATGCTACCACGACGCGATAGCCCAACGGCACGGCGTCGCGTGCCGCGCCGGCAACGCAGGCGTGCGTCATCAGCCCGGCGATCAAAAGCGTGTCGATGCGTGCGGCCTTGAGCCTTGCGTCGAGATCGGTACTGGCGAATGCGCTTACAGACGTCTTCTGTAGCACCGTGTCGCGCGGGCGAGGCGTCGCACCGGGTGCGAAGTCGATGGTCTTGCCGTCCTGCGCGAAGACGGCGGCGCCCGCCGGGGCAATGTGCTGAATCTGGAAGACGGGCATCCCGGTGCGGTCGGCCAGTGCAAGCAGTCTCCGTGTGTTGGCGAGCGCCTGCGCGCCGTCCGGAATCGGCATGCGGCCCGTGAAGTATTCGTTCTGGAAATCGATAACGACGAGTGCCGTGCGTTTCGGGTCGAGACTGTCGATGGGCGTTGCACCCAGCATGGCGCGAATCGTCGGGGCGGCGGCGGGTGTGGCGCTATGCTCCGCAGCGGCGGTGGTGGCAGTGGTGGCGTGGGCTGTGCCACCCGCCGCTGCGCATAGCGACAAGCCAAGCGTCGCGAGTTTCAGCGTGTCGATCAGCAGTTTCGTCATGGGTCGTCCTCTATCGATGTCGTGGAGGAGACCAGTCTAGGCACGCATCTTCATGCGAAACAGACCCCGAACGACACAGCACCTGTGCAGCGGCTGCACGAATCGTGTTCGGTGGGCGTCAGATGTGAATCAGATGTGAGTGAGGCCCTGATACAGCACGTACAGCCCCACGAGTACGATCAGCACACCGGAAACGTACGGCGCCTTGCGCGCGAATTCGCCGAATCCGTGCCATCTGCGAGAGATGTGGCGCACGCTGAGCGCCGCCAGCGCGCCGGATGCCACCATGGTCATTGCCAACCCGATGCTGAAGCACAGGACAAGTCCCGCACCGAGCGCGAAGCGTTTGAGTTGCAGGCACAGCAGCAGCACGGTGATCGACGCGGGGCATGGCACCAGCCCGCCCGTCAGGCCGAACAGGACGATCTGACCGGTGGAGACGTCGCGCCCGGAAAAGCGTCGTTCGATGTCGCGGGCGTGGGCACGTTCGTGGGCGTCCTGATAGTCGCCGGTTTGCCCCAGCACGGGTGAGCCGGTGTGGACACGACCGTGCGCCGAAGCGCCGTGGTCGTGGTCGTGGTCGTGGTCGTGGTCGTGGTCGTGGTCGTGGTCGTGGTCGTGGTCGTGGTCGTGGTCGGCATGATCGTGCGCCTGCGCGCTGACGTTGTCGCGCCACGTGCGCCACAGCATCCATGCGGCAACGGCCAGAATCAGCACGCCGGAGGCCACCTGGAAATACGATTCCGTCGCCTCGGCATTCCAGTTGCGCCCGAAGTACAACCCCGCCATCGCCACGATCCACACGACCGCCGTATGCGAGACCGTCGCCGACAGGCCGAGCAACACCGCCTGCCCGACGGTGCCGCGAATCGCCACGATGAACGCGGCCATCATCGTCTTCGAGTGTCCCGGCTCAAGGCCATGCAGCGCGCCAAGCAGGATCGCGCTAGGAATGAAAAGCCAGGCATTGCCTTGCTGGAGGAGGGTGGAAAACTCAGTCATGACACAGCGCTCAGGAGAAAACGTCGTCCGCGCAATATACTCCCCCTCAGTATATTTGTGTTAGCATTTTTTCCATCTAATTCGTGACAGACAGGAGCGCGACAGACCGTGCACACGATTCGGGACAAGAACAAGTTGCTGGCACGCGTGCGTCGCATTCAGGGTCAGACGCAGGCATTGGAGCGCCAGTTGACGCAGGAGGGCGATTGCGTGGAGATCCTTCAGCAGATCGCGGCCATTCGCGGCGCGATCAATGGGCTGATGGGGGCCGTCATCGAAGGGCACCTCGCCGATCACGTCATCAACGAACCCGACCAGGCGCATCGCGAAGCCGAACTGGCGCCGCTGCTTCATGTCATCAAGGCTTATCTAAAATGACCGATGTCATGGGCCAAGAACCGCTGCTTCGCTTCGAAGGGCTGACCCAACGCTTCGACGATTTCACACTTTTCGAGAACCTGCGCTTGAGCGCGGGCCCCGGCTGTTTCGCGTTGCGCGACGAGGGCGGCGGCGGCAAGACCACGCTGCTGGGCATGCTGGCGGGCACCGTCGATACGGGTGGCGGCAAGGTGTGGATCGCTGGGCATTCGTTGCAGAGCGCACCAGATGCGGCACAAGCAGCGCTCGCAGTGGTGCCCTTCGATTGCCTGACGCAGCCATCGCAGACCGGGCGCGAATTTCTGGCGCAACGTGCGGCGGCGCGTCAAACGACGGTGGGAGCAGATGTTCTCGATCTGGCCGATCGCTTCAGCCTCACGCCGCACATCGACAAGCGCTTCGAGCAGATGTCGACGGGCACGCGCCGGAAGTTCTATCTGACGGCCCTTCTGTTCGGCTCGCCACGCGTGATTCTTGCGGATGAGCCGACCGGTGGCCTCGACGGCCCTTCGCGTGCGGTGCTCATCGACCTGTTCACCACGTTTGGCAAGGACCGCTGCGTCTTCTTCTCTACGCATGACGATGCGCTTGTCGAGGGATGTCACGCCAGAACGGTGGGGTTCCCGGAACTCGCGGGCGGCGGCCTTCGGTGAGACGGGGCAGCGGGGCAAGCTTGCCCCGCTGCGTTCAACGCATTGCAATCAGGACTTCGGCATCAACATATCGTAGTCTTTCAATCCGTCCAGCACGGCGCTCAGAGACTCGATCCTGCAGACCTCTTCCATGATGAACTGCGGCACGGTGTGCTTCAGGTAAGGCTGAACGTCCTCGTTTTCTGCGAAGGCGAGAAACCATTTCGCGGTCGCTTCGTTTACTGGACAGAGCATCCAGTCTACGGTGAGTTTGGCGACAGCCTTCCGCCCGTCTTCGTCGAGCGCCAGGAATGAAGGGAGCGTTTGCATGGTAGTCCCCGTTCGATACCCGTCGCGAATGGCTTGCCGCGTGCCCTCCTTCGCGTGCTCGATCCGCGCCGGTTCGTCGGTCCTGAGCAAGCACACCTGCACGTTGCTTTCGGCTTTGTGATGAGCGGTTCTCAAGGGTCAATCTTGACGTATGTCGCCATGCACAGCCGCATCTTTCGCGCGGCCCACCGGATGCGTTCCGAGCGAAGGGCACGTAACGGAGTTAACCACGCATCTGGTACTTCTCAATCTTGGCCGTGACTTCGCGCCAGATCTGGATGCTGGTGAAATACTTCAGTTTGCTTTCGATCGCGACATAGTGGGTCTTTGTCATCGACCCCTTCAGATAGGGCTCAACATCCGGGTTCGCGGTAAGACAATCGAAATGCGACTTGATCTGCCACGCCTGCAGGGACTTCAGGCGGCTAACCGCGCCTTTGACGGCAGCTTGTTTATTGTCGGACGAAGAGAGATTCCTGAACGAAGCGGGCGTAGTGGCTTCCTCGTCATCGGACACGCCGTCGAGCACCGCTTCCCATAAGTCATATCTGGCTTGCTCCACAGGATCTTCGGAGCGGTAGGCGACCATCCTGTATTGATATATCCGGGACATGACATTGGATAGCACCTGGCTGCCAGCGTTTTCCATCTTGCGCGAAATTCCATCCGCGTCGCTCTGCAACAATGTTCCTTTCAGAAATGGCTTCACGTCGTTATTGGCGGTGAGCCGATTGAAATGGTCTTCAAACTTCGTCGATCCAACGGGAAGCAGCCTCGCAACCGTGTGTTGCACGACCTGGCGCCTTTCCGCTTTCGACAGCCCCCCGAACGACGCGGGCGTTTTGGCATCGCACCGGTTCGCAACGCCGTCCAGAACCGCACGCCATAAATCGCCGACGGCAAGTTTAATTCGCGAGTGCCCCCCTCCTTCCTCTACCAACATGCCGTACTCGTCAACTGTCTCGCGGACGAAATTCAATCCGATTCGCACGGCCTTGTCGTAGGTTTCCCGTGGGACGGTATGCTTTAGATAAGGCCGGAGACCCTCTCCCGCGACAAGGCACTCCAGCCACCGATGCGTGTGTTTATCGACGGGCGAAAACACCCAGGAGACCGTTAGTCGGACAACCTCTTTCTTATCCTCTTCGTGTAGCGCGTGGAACGACACCGGCACCGCAACGCTTTGACGGTCACGGAATGCCTCGCGAAGCGCTTCCCACATCTCCTCTTTTGCGTTCTCGATCCTTTGCGCGCGGCTCCACCTGTCAAGCGGCGGACGGATGTCGTTGCCTTGCCCTTCCAGCATGCCGTAATTTTTGATTCTTTCTTTGACATGCCTTAGGCAAGTGAGTCGACCGACTTCCTCGTATGTTGTTTCGGAAACGGTATTTTTTAAGTACTTCTGAATATATTTGTCTGCGGTAAATCGGTTGAACCAACGCTCGGTTTCGTTATTGACTGGACTAAACACCCAGTCGACAACCTGTTTTGCAACCTTCCGCTTTGCATCTTCAGAGAGCTCTCTAAACCATGGCGGAGCCACAACGTCCTGCTTGTTGCGAACGCCCTCGCGAACTGCCGCTTTCATGCGTTCCGTTGCCGGCAAAATGTCCTCCGTTTCGGTGCGAACCGTCGCCGAACGAAGATTTTCGGCCGTCGACACTATCGCGTCCCGTCCGATCTGCAGGCCTGCCAGTGACGGTACCGGGCTGTGCCCAATCGTGCTTAGCTCGGCGGCCATTTCCGCCGTTTTAGGGGGACAGTTTTTTGGACTGGTGTCTTCCGGTTGCAGCCTTGCAGGGATATTCGTAGCGCCACCGGCGGACCCGGTCGTACTTGAGGGGCTGTACATGATTCTGCTCCTGAGTAATCAGAGAATTCGAAGGGAAATTCGACTGGTGTGACGTGCGGTAGAGGCGTCCGCGATGCCTGTCCTCTGTCTGATGGGAATTTCAGATTGGCACTGATCTCGCGGTGCACTTTTGCTTTCCGACCGGCCGCTTTGGGACGGTGAAGCGAGCCGGTCACGGTTGGGAGATTGAGGAAGTCATTGATTGGGGAAAGGCCTGACGCACGCTTGGCCCTTGCGCGGAGGCATTCGCCAATCTCAACCTTGCAGCATGTCGTAATCCAAAATCGTATCTTTCACGCGCCCAAGTCCGCCGCACTTTATGATCGCCTCATAAGTCGCCTTCGGGACAGTGTTCTTCACGTAATTTCTGAAAAATTCTTTCCCGACAACCTCGTAAAACCAAAGCTCCGTTTCCTGATTTATCGGATTCAGCGCCCAATCGATGGTCAGTTTTGCGACTTTGCGCTTGGCGTCCTCGGTCAGGTACATGAAGGACTCCGGGCCGGTAGTGTTTTTTCGCTCGGCAACACCGTTTCGAACGACTTCCAATATCTCGGCTTTCGCGGTTTCAATGGTATTTTTCGTGTCCTCCTCACGCATGCCATACGCGTCGATCAGATCTCTGACGCGCGCCAGACTTTCCGCTTTCGCCACTTCTCGGTACGTTTCGTAGGGCACGGTATTCGTCAGATAGGGCTGGATGGTCGTGTCCGCGGTGAATTTTTCAAACCATGGAGCGGTCTCGTCATTCACCGGACTGAACACCCAGTCGACCGTTAGTTTTGCCAGCTTTTTCTTTTCGACTTCCGTTAAGTTGTCGAAAGACTCCGGCACCGAGATCGCCTGTTCCTCATATACGGCTTTGCGAACCGCGCTCCACATGTCGTCTTTCGCGTGTGCCAGATGCCAGCTGTCGTCGCTATAGACCATGCCATATTTGGTTATTCGATTCATAAGATGCGTACGCTTGTCGGAATACACATCCAGGTTTCCGAACAACGCATATGCGGCGTCGCGCGTTCCCTGAGATATCGATTTTTTTAGGTGCTCCTTGACATCCGCATTGGCAGTGAGGCGATTGAAGTATCCGTCGATTCTGTTGGCGTTTTCCTTGAACACCTCATCAACTGCGCGCTTGACCACTAGCCGCTTATCGGACTCCGACAACGAATAAAAGGATTTAGGCGTCCTGGCGTCGTGTTCGCGTCGATATCCCTCCTCGACAGCCCTCCACAAATCATTGAACTCGCTATCCACGCGAGCGCAAGCCAATCGCCGACGCTCCGTAACGTCCGCAATGGCGTTTGCTCTCGCGGGTGCACTCGCCATCGACATGACGGGGCCGTGCCCAACATTGGTTAGCTCGGCAGCCATTGGCGTCGCATCCTGCGCACGTGGCGATTCGGTCCTCAGGGCGACGGTCTGCGCGGCGGCCGCGACCGGGTGCAGGCTGGAAGAAATCCGGTTTTCCATAGGTCAACTCCTCAACGATGAGAGAGGGGTCCGAAGGCTCGAACCGGCGATGCCGATGACCGGAACGTTGAAAGCGCAACACCGTTAGGCCGACGGCCATTTCACAGTGGCACGCATCGCGCGGTTCACTTTTGTTTTTTAGCGCTGGGCTGTGCGCCCGCGTATGGCTTCGACCCGCCTTGTGACGTTCGCCCGGGCAGCGAATAGGGGTGTGCCCATGCCCCTTCCTCGCTTTTGCATTGACTCTCAGCAACGTCGGTTGCAGGGCCACAGGAAAAATCTCGCCGTGAAAATGCGAGGTTCGGCGACGAGGGGATTGTCGGGGTGTGGAATGCCGTTCCCGGAGAGAAGAATGTGTGCCTGCGGGGCAAGACGTCGAGACGTTGTGCTGCGCGCGACTGCGGCAGCAGCGGAACCGTTTGGCGCGTCGAGCGTGACCGGTCCGGCATTGAGGGCCGCGCCGACTTCCGAATGGCGCGCCGTCTGTTGCGCGTTCAATCGGCTGGGCGGATAAGACCTTCTTCTCCACTGCGCCTACCCCGGCGGACTACAACCCGACCGCCGCGCCCTTGGCACAAGAGCGCGGTGGCAGCCAGCGAGAACCGCTCATTCACTGCGTCTGACAGACTGCAAGAGGCCTATCACTGCTTTTCTATGCGTCTCGTCAAATTTTTCCAGCCACGCAACGTCAAAGGACAACGCACACAAGACCAGTGCAGACTTGTCGTACGGCGGTACGATCTCGACGATGACTTTTAAGGCAGTCTGGCGGTCCGGTTTATCGAAGATGTCGATGTTGTTCAGGATCTCCTTGAAGTTTTCCGGACTCGGCCTGAATTCCTCAAGCTCCTCTATGTGTCGCTCTTCCAGCCCGCCCACCGCGACGATCTTCTTCCAGAGCGCGTAAAACGCCTCGAAGGGAAACTCCGAAGACCGCGCATTAGCCGTGCGTAGCGCCTGAACGGGAGCTGCCGCGCTCTGCTGCCCAAATGGTTGTGTGCTCGCCGTCTGCGAAAGGCCTGCCACGTCCGCAGCGAAACCCTGAGGCATGTCGGCGTATGGACGATCACTGTCGGAAAGCTGAATCGGCGAACCACGGCCGCTGAGGTTGATCGATGACGACTCCATGATGGAACTCCTTCGGTTGGTTGGGGATTTCATCATGTCACTCCGATGGCGCCTCTCTTTCAGATACGAACCGCCCGCTTTGCGATCCAGCGGCCGGTAGCGTCGCTTCCCAATCGCGCCACGGGGTCTTCCATCTCGCATCACGATTGAACAATCCCGATTCCGAGTCGCCTTTCGCCCGGAGGGACACCAATAGAGGGAGAGGCTGCCCAAGGTGGGTGCACGTCTCGCGGACCGAAATCGATGGTCGACGGCCATCGAACCCCATGAAGCGCCGCCGTTGAGGCCCCAGGCACGGGCATTGATCTGCGTTCATTAAAGTTAACGCCGCATTGCGCCGTAAGCGCAGAGAGTATGGACGTAATGGCACCAATGTTTCGCTGCGACGGCACCGTCAGTCCCGCCCGAGCAGTTGCCCCCCAATCCACGGCTCGCTCGCGGGCCTACCGATGAAAGCCCATGAAAGTCACTTCGTTGCGAACCCGGATTCTGCTCATCACCTGCCTGACGGTCGTGGGCGCGCTGATCCTCTCAGGCGTTACGACCTACGTGATCGTGCGCGACAGCATGATGTCGAGCATCGAGCACACACTCTCGGCCGTGGCCACCGGTAATGCCGGCACCGTCGAGCGCTGGTCCGCCGACAAGGCGCAGGCCGTCGTGGCGACGTCGCAAGTCGTCGAAAAAGGCGACCCGGGCGGGCTTGTAAAGCTCATGGGCAAGACCAACGACTTCCCGATCACCAGCATCGGCTGGTCGGACAAGACCTTCTTTTCCACTGCGCCTACCCCGGCGGACTACGACCCGACCGCCCGCCCCTGGTACAAGAGCGCGGTGGCGGCCGGCAAGCTGACCGTCACGAAACCCTACGGCGACTCGTCGACGGGCATTCCCTACGTCGCCTTCACCGCACCGCTCGTGCGTGACGGCCAGACGATCGGGGCCATTAGCGGCGCGGTGGCGCTCACTGGCGTGCAGGACATCATCAAGGCCGTGCACCCCACGCCGTCGAGCCTCGCGCTCGTGGTCGCCAGCGACGGGCAGGTGATCGCTCACCCGGACAGCAAGTACTCGCTCAAGCCCTCGACGGATGTCTCGCCGACGCTCACGGCCGACTCGCTGGCCGGCATGGCCGCTGATGGCGCCGCACCGGTGTCGATGGAACTGTCCGGCGCCCTCAAGCTGCTCAAGGCCAAACGCATTCCCGGTACGGACTGGTATCTGGTCGTCGCCCTCGACCGTGCGGAAGCCACCGCCGGCCTCACGCATGTGCTGACAGCCACCGTCGTGACGCTGGTCGTGCTCACGCTCGCTGCGCTGCTGATCGCCTCGGTCTTCACCTCGCGCGCCTTCAAGCGCCTGTCGATCGTGCGCGACGCCATGGACACCATCGGCTCGGGCGACGGCGACATGACGCAGCGTCTGGATGTGACCGGCCACGACGAAGTGGCGCAGATCTCGAAGTCCTTCAACGCGTTCGTCGACAAGATCAGCACGGTGATGCTCGACGTGCGCACGGGCGTGTCGTCGATGACCTCCGCCACGAGCGAGATCGAGATGGGCAACCGCGACCTGTCGCAGCGCACGGAGGCATCAGCCGGGTCGTTGCAGGAGACGTCGTCGGCCCTCACCGAGCTGACATCGAGCGTCAAGCAGACGGCGGACACCGCCGAGCATGCGACACGTCTGGCCAACGAGGCCAGCGCCGCAGCCGCGCGTGGCGGTCAGGTCGTCACCGATGCGGTCGGAACGATGGCCGCCATCACGCAATCGTCGGAACGCATCACCGAAATCATCAGCGTGATCGACGGCATCGCCTTCCAGACGAACATCCTCGCGCTCAACGCCGCGGTCGAAGCCGCACGGGCCGGCGAGCAGGGACGTGGCTTCGCCGTGGTCGCCGGTGAAGTCCGAACGCTGGCGCAACGCAGCGCGGCAGCGGCCCAGGAAATCAAGGCGCTGATCGAGACGTCCGTTCAGAACGTGAAGAGCGGCACCGAGCGCGTGCAGGCGGCCGGCACGACGATGAACGAAATCGTGGACGGCATCGCGCGTGTGCAGCGTCTGGTCAGCGAGATTCACGGCGCGATGACCGAGCAAAGCGCGGGCATCAGCCAGATCGACCGGTCGGTGTCGGAAATGGATCAGGCGACGCAACAAAACGCGGCACTGGTGGAAGAGTCTGCGGCGGCATCGGCAATGCTCAGCGAGCAGGCCCGCATGCTGGCGGAGACGGTGGCGCGCTTCCGCCTTCGGGAAGGCCATCATGTGGGCGCCAACGGCTTCGGCAGCCCGCATGCGCCCGCGCTGTCGGTGGTCGGCGGCTCGCAACGGCTTGCCGCCTGATAATTTTCCCGTTACAATCGCGCTCCCTTGCAGGACAAAGCCGACGTGGTGAAATTGGTAGACACGCTATCTTGAGGGGGTAGTGGCGAAAGCTGTGCGAGTTCGAGTCTCGCCGTCGGCACCAAGGTTTCAGAAGGCAGAAGATCGAAAGGTCTTCTGCCTTTTTCGTTTTTCCCCGGCCAAAAGGCTTCTCCCGGCGCCGCGTCCGTCGGCCGTCTCACCGTAGCAATCCCGCCTCACGCAGCATTCGCTGCACCGTCGGCCACTGCCCGCGCGCGAATTTGCCGAGCCCGATCCGCTTCCAGTTGCGCTGCACGGCGGCCCGCCCCTGCGGTCCATCCGCCAGAAAGCACGCCAGCGCGGGAAGCCGCAATCGCGGATCGAGCCGCCCGAAGTGAAGAATCAGCAGATGGAACAGCGCGTAGCGTTTGTGCAGGCCGGGCATCGTCGCTTGCCATCGCGCGACAAACGCCTGCCATTGCGGCGTGCCGCCGCCGCGTTGCACGGCGCTCGCCCAGTGCATCACGATGTCAGAGGACAGGTCTTCGCTCAGGCCAACAAAGTCCGACTGGAATCGAAAAGCCGTGTCCGGATCCGGCGGCACTGGCGGGAAAGGCAGGGGACCGAGCGGTTCGGTGAAGTTGACGACGCCCGCGAGATCTTGCCCGATATCGGGCGTCGCGGTGGCCCGGGACGCCTCGTCCATATCCGAAGGCAGGACAAGACTGAGTTCCGGAATGGAAGACAACAGCATGCAAGCAGTCTCCGTAACAACAAGGGACACGAACGAAGGACACGACCCACCACGCGCCATTCGCCACGCGCCGTGTTCGAGATGTGCCTGATGCGTTCGACGCGCTGACGCGTGAGGCGGTCAGGTGGTGACAGCCCGTATCCCACGTATTCGCGATGGAAGCCCCATGCTGTCACCCATTTCACGCCGTTCTTTGCGATACCAACCGCCGGTCTTTGGATTCCGCGCGCATGCGAGGGCGCTCCCTCGTTGCCATATGGGACATTGCGCAATCCCTTCGCCCTAGCGGCGCGGCGCTGCGACAGGCCACGCCGCCGAGTGGCGTCGTCAGTCGAATTTGCGACCGCGCGTCTCCGGCATCTTCAGGTAGACAACCAGCGAGATGGCCGCGCAAATCGTCACATACCAGTAGAAATATGCTTCGTGACCGCTCGCCTTGAAGCGCAATGCGACGAACTCCGTCGTGCCGCCGAGAATGGCGGTGGTCAGCGCATACGGGAACCCGACGGCCAGCGCACGGATGCGCGGCGGAAACAGTTCGGTCTTGGCGAGCATGTGGACCGACGTAAAGCCGGACAGCATGACCAGCCCCGCAAACGACAAGGCGAACGCGACCAGCGGGTCCTGCGTGTGGCTCAACGCCGTGAAGAGCGGCACGGAGAAGAGGGTGGTGCTCACCCCGAAGATCATCAGCACCTTGCGACGGCCGATCACGTCGGACAACAGCCCGAACAACGGTTGGAGCGGCATGTAAAGCAACAGCGCGATCGTGGAGACGAACGTCGACGTCTCCTTCGACAGGCCGACCGAATTCACGAGGAATTTCTGCATGTAGACGGTGAACGTGTAAAACGCCACCGTTCCGCCGATCGTGATCCCGATGGCCAGCAGAATCTGCCGCCAGTGCGCGAGCACTTCGCGCGTGATCGATGCCTCGCGCTTGCGGGCGCTGTCGACGAACGCTTCGCTCTCGGTCACGTTGCGGCGCATGTAAAGCGCAAACAGCGCCAGCACGCCACCGAGCACGAACGGAATGCGCCATCCCCAGTGCTCGATCTGCTCGGCGCTCAGCCACCAGCGTTGCATCACGAGCATCAGCCCGAGTGCGACGAGTTGCCCCGCCACCACGCTCACTTGCAGGAACCCGAGGAAGAAGCCCTTGCGATTTTCCGGTGCGACTTCGCTCAGGTACGTGGCGCTCGTGCCGTACTCGCCGCCCATCGACAGGCCTTGCAGCAAGCGTGCAGCGATCAGCACGATCGGCGCGAGAATGCCGATGGTCGCGTAGCCGGGCGTGAGCGCAATCATCATCGAGCCGACGCTCATCGCCAGCACCGAACCGGTAAGCGCCGCCTTGCGGCCGCGACGATCCGCGTACAACCCGATGAGCCAGCTACCCAAGGGGCGCGCCACATAACCCACGGCAGCAATGGCCGCCGTATTCATCAGTTGGACGGTCGGGTTGTCGCCGGGGAAGAACGCCTTCGCGAAGTAGATCGAGAAGATGCTGTAGGCGAGAAAGTCGTACCACTCGATCAGGTTGCCCGCGAGACCGCCGACGATGGACCCGAGTTTGACGGGCGCACGATCCGCCGTGGGCGAGGTTTTCGAGGAAAGCGAGGCGGGGGTTTGACGTGCGGCAAGCGAATCCTGGGGGGGCGTCACAATCTGTCTCCAATACTTGTTGTTTGATGCGGTCATGCAGTACTGCCGGACTGCGGTGATACAGGGGTGCCGCGGTACGGCGGCAAGACGAACGAGGCACCGGCGGCGCGCCGACGTCGGCGCGACGCCGTCGTGCGTGGGCGCCTGCGGTGTTGCAAGCGATGTCGGTAACGTCGTCGCACTCAGTCGGCGGCGTATTGCTTGTCCAGCGCGTCGTAGAACGGCTTGTTCACCAGACGCTGGCGCTCCGCGAACGGCACCACCAGCGAGGGATCCTCATCCAGACGCCCACTATCGCGCAGCGTGCCCAGTGCTTTTTGCATGCCCAGCACGGCACTTTGCAGCGCGGCATTCGCGTACAGCACGATGCCGTAGCCGAGTTCTGCCAGACGCGGTTGCGATTGCGTCGGGGTCTTTCCGCCAATGACGATGTTGATGAGTTGCGGACGCTCGAACAACGCGGGCAGGCGTTCGATATCCGCCAGCGTTTCCGTCGCTTCGATGAAAAGAACGTCGGCCCCCGCCTCGATAAAGCGATGGCCACGCTCGATGGCGGCCTCGATCCCGTCGACCGCAGCCGCGTCGGTGCGCGCGACGATCTGCAGATTGCTGTCTTCACGTGCATCGACCGCGGCACGAATCTTGCCGACCATCTCACCGGCGCCGATCACGGCCTTGCCGTTGAAATGGCCGCACTTCTTGGGCAAGACCTGATCTTCGAACTGGATGGCGTCGGCGCCGCTGCGCTCAAGCACACGCACGGCGTGGCGCACGTTCAGTGCATTGCCGAAGCCCGTGTCGGCGTCGACGATGATCGGCAGCGACACGGCGTCGCGCACCCGGGCGGTGTGCTCGGCCATCTCCGCCAGCCCGACGAACGCCAGATCGGGCAGGCCGAGCGACATGTTGGTCACGCCGGCGCCCGTGAGGTAAAGCGCTTCGAAACCGGCGTCTTCGATGACGCGCGCCGAAAGCGCATTGAAGGCACCCGGCACGAGCAAGCCCTGTCGGGCCTCGACCTTGCGGCGGAATTCGGCGCGGCGTTGGGCAGTCGCGGTGGTCATGATGAAGGGTCTCCCTGTGAGTTATCGGTCAATGGAGACCCTGTTCGCAATCTGCATGCCAGCCACCGCATGACTTGAGAACGTCTAAAAATGCGCTGTCGAATCAGCCACTTGTGCTGGACAGCCCGTCGTCTGCGGATGTGGCAGAATTCACGCAACGCATTTGAAACGTTTCATGGAACACCCCTGAAACGTCAATGAAACATCAGCGAAACGCACCGCACACGGTGACGTGAAACGTTTCGGCGCCGCCGCCAGCGCTCGGTGCCATCCGGAGACAGTCGTCATGCCCCCCAGCCTTTCCGGCACACCGCCGCCACTTGCCATGGACGCCCGTGGCGCTGCGTCCACGCCCCTTGATTCCCGCGCACGTCGTCCGGGCATTGCGCTGGTCAGCATCAGCCGCTTGCAGACCCTGTGCGAGACGGTCGCGCCGCGCTATACCGACCGCGCACGGTTTTATTCGGTACGGGAAGGCTACGGGGCAGCGGTGAGCGCGTTGCAGTCTTACGTGGAATCGGGCGCGGTCGATGTGGTGCTGGCTGCCGGATCGAACGGGGCGTATCTGCGCGAGAACCTGTCGGTGCCGGTGGTTACGGTGAAGGTCAATGGCTTCGACGTGCTCAGCGCCATCACCCGCGCGACGACCACGTGGCCGGACCAGCCCCTGGGTCTGGTGCTGCACGAGACGGTCTCGCGCGAGCTGGACGATCTCGGACAGCTGCTGAAGATCCGGCTCCTTCAGCGTGCTTATCGCTCGGTCGACGAAGTGCAGCATGCCGTCGACACGCTCGCCGCACAGGGCTGCAAGGTCATCATCGGGCCGGGCATGGCATGCGATTTCGCGCAGCAGGCTGGGCTCGAACACGTCTTCCTGTATTCGCTCGGCGCGGTGGAGGAGGCGTTCGAGCGGTCGGTGGAGCTTGCGCGCGTGAGTCGCGAGAAGGAATCGAAGCGCATGCGTCTGAACACCATCGTGGCGCACATGCGCGACGGTGTCGCGGCGTTCGACGAGAACGGTCAGCTCGAAGCGGTCAATCCCGCCATGTTCACGCTGCTGGGCGTGGACGCCGAGCGGGTTGCCACGCCGGGCGCGCGTCAGTTCGAACTGTCACGCAAACTCGGGCCGATGTTGCGCGAGCTGTCCGAGAGCGGCATCGCAATCGAAGAGCGGCTCGAACATATCGACGGACGTGCGTTCATTGTGAGTTGCGTGCCGATCTACGAGCACGGCATGCGCTCGGGCGCCGTGGCGACGGTGCAGGACGCGCAGATGGCACAGCGCATCGACCGCTCACTGCGCACGACACAGCGTCCGAAGCACCTCGTGGCGAAGCACGAGCTTGCCGAACTGGTCGGCGATTCGCCGCAGATCGAAAAAGTCCGGCGTCTGGCGAGCACTGGCGCGTTGCACGACGCCACGGTACTCCTCACCGGCGAGAGCGGCACGGGCAAGGAACTGGTTGCACAGGGCATCCACAACGCGAGCGCGCGACGTGGCAATCCGTTCGTCGCATTCAACTGCGCCGCGTTGCCGGAAGGCCTGATCGAGAGCGAACTGTTCGGGCACGACGAGGGCGCGTTCACCGGCGCGCGCCGTGGCGGAAAGGCGGGTCTGTTCGAGATCGCGCATACCGGCACGATCTTTCTCGACGAAATCGGCGAGATGCCCGCCGCGATGCAAAGCCGGTTGCTGCGTGTCTTGCAGGAGCGCGAAGTCATGCGGCTGGGCTCGGGACGCCCGGTGCCGGTGGACGTTCGCGTGATCGCCGCCACGCACCGCGATCTGAACGCACTGGTCGCGCAAGGGCGTTTTCGCGCCGACCTGTATTTCCGTCTGAACCTGTTGCAAGTCACATTGCCCGCGCTGCGAGAACGGCGCAGTGACATTCGTCTGCTGGCCCGAGCACTACTGGCCAGAAGCGCCGCGCAATACGGACTGGATACGCGCGCGTCGAAGGCTATTCTCGAAGCGCTCTCGCCGTTGTTCGATCATTACGACTGGCCCGGAAACGTGCGTGAGCTGGAGAACCTGCTCGCACGTGCGGCGATCTACCTCGACAACGACGTCGCGCGTCACGCACAAACCTTGCACGAGGTGTTCCCGGAATTGTTGCGTCTGCGGCCACGCCGCGAAGCGAGGGGCAAAGCGGGGGGTGAAGCGCAGCACGAGGCCAGCCACGAAGACGTCGGTCGCCGCGATGTCGTTACGCGAGACGCCGCCCTCGCCGCATTGCAGGCGTGTGGCGGCAATCGCGCGAGCGCGGCGCGCGCACTTGGCATTAGCCGGACGACATTCTGGCGACTGATGAAATCGGGCGAGCGAATCGCGACACCACGATAGCCCCGATACCCGTTCAGCTCAGATAACGCCCTGCGCGAGCATCGCGTCAGCCACCTTCACAAAGCCCGCGACGTTTGCGCCGTTGACATAGCTCACCGAACCGTCCGGGCGACGACCGTGTTGCAGACAGACTTCGTGAATGCTGCGCATGATGTCGTGCAAGCGTGCATCGACTTCCTCGCGCGGCCACGAAATACGCATCGCGTTCTGGCTCATCTCGAGCCCCGACGTCGCCACACCGCCCGCGTTACTCGCCTTGCCCGGCGCGTAGAGAATGCCGCGACTTTCGAAGCGCTTGGCGGCTTCGTTGGTCGACGGCATGTTGGCGCCTTCCGCCACACAGATCACGCCGTTGCGGATCAGCGTTTCGGCGTCGTCGGCGTCGAGTTCGTTCTGCGTGGCGCAGGGCAGTGCGACGTCGACCGGAACATGCCACGGGCGTTCGCCGGCGAGGAACCTGCTGCCGGTGCGCTTCGCGTAATCGCTCACGCGTCCGTAGTGGTGATTCTTCACGTCCATCAACTCGGCGAGCTTCTCGGGCGTAAAGCCGTCTTCATCGACGATGGTGCCGCTCGAATCGGACACGGTGACGACCTTCGCGCCGAGCGCCATTGCCTTTTCGACGGCGTATTGGGCGACGTTACCGGAGCCGGACACGCTCACGCGCAGACCGTCGAAACTGCGGCCCGATTGCTTGAGCATTTCCTCGGCAAAGTAGACGGTGCCGTAACCGGTCGCTTCCGGACGAATCAGTGAGCCGCCAAACGACAACCCCTTGCCGGTGAAAACGCAATCGGCGCGATTCGACAGCTTCTTCATCATGCCGGCCATGAAACCCACTTCGCGACCGCCCACGCCGATATCGCCGGCGGGCACATCCGTGTCGCTGCCGACGTGGCGGAAGAGCTCGGTGACGAACGCCTGACAGAAGCGCATGACTTCACCCGGGCTCTTGCCCTTCGGGTCGAAGTCCGCGCCCCCCTTGCCGCCGCCCATGGGCAGCGTCGTGAGCGCGTTCTTGAAGGTCTGCTCGAAGGCGAGGAACTTGAGGATGGACAGGTTGACCGACGGGTGAAAGCGCAGGCCACCCTTGTACGGGCCGATGGCCGAACTGTGCTGAATGCGATACCCGCGATTGACCTGCACGTCGCCGTGATCGTCGACCCACGAAACGCGGAACATGACGGTGCGCTCCGGTTCGACAAGGCGGTCGAGCAAGCCATGCTCGGCATACTTCGGGTGTTGCGAAATGAACGGCCAGAGACTTTCCATCACTTCCGTGACAGCTTGCAGGAACTCCGGTTGGCCAGGATTGCGCTCGGCGGTCGCGCGCAGAAAGTCGTCAAGCGATGGGTATTTCATCTCGGATGCCCTTCAGTGGTGCTTATGCTTTTTCAGGGAAAGTATTTTGCACCAATTAGGATCGCGACATGAATGCAATTTGGGAAAATCAGGGGAAATACCGGGTATTTGTTCTGATATATGACGTAGTGCCAAACAGTTATGCCGCCAGCGTCGCCAGATGTATTTTCTGCCTACATTCCCCCTACATGCGATCGAGCGCCTTCACGGCGAGCGCAGCAGCGGTTGCCCGCGTCTCCACGTGCAGCTTCTGAAATAGATGCTCGAGGTGCTTGTTCACCGTGCGTGGCGCCATGCCGAGAATGTCGCCGATGTCGCGGTTCGCCTTGCCGCGCGAGACCCACAGCAGCACTTCGGCTTCGCGTGCCGTCAGGCCGAAGCGCAGGGCAAGCGCGTTGCAGGACGCCGTATCGTCGGCTTCCATCAACGTGACGATCCATTCGCCGGGCTTCGGCCCGGCAGCGGCGCTCGCGGAGCGGCGAACGTTGCCGAGCGTGAATTCGTACATCGCATCTGTCCTCGCCCCGTGCATCAGCCAGTCGACGAACCAGTTCAGCAACGGGGCTGGCAGACGCGGCTCGATGGCGTCCACGGAGCCATTCGCGTACGCCGCAATCTGTCGGGCCGCTTGTGGACTCTGCCAGCGGATGGCGCCATCGGCCGACACGATGACGGCCGCTCTCGCGTCGAGCGCCAATGCCGCCTGTGCATAGGACTGCGCACGTGAGCGAACGACATGCGCCCCAATCCTGGCGCAGACCTCTTCCGGGCGCACCGGTTTGGTCACGTAGTCGATACCGCCGACGCGAAAACCGCGTACCACATGCTCGCTTTCGGTGAGCGAGGTCATGAAGATCACCGGCAGATGCTCGTGCCGCGCGTCCTGCTTGATTCGCGCGCAGGTCTCGAAGCCGTCCATCGCGGGCATCATCGCGTCGAGCAACACGACGTCGGGTGTCACGCGCGACAGGCATTTCAGGGCGGCCTCACCACTCAGCGCCACGAGCACGGCGTAACCATTCGCCTGCAAGGTGTCCGAGAGAAACGCCAGATTGTCGGGCGTATCGTCGACGATCAGCACGACAGGGCGGTTGCCGAGCCACGCCGGCGGGTCACTCGTGCCAACGCCGGCTTCATGCAGGTCACGCACGTCACCCATGTCAGGCGTGGCGGGCACGGTCGGTGGGGGGCAGACGGTCAAGCGCATTTTCGAGATCCTTTAGCGCAAAGCGTTCGGCAAGGGCACGCAGCGTATCGATCTGTGTGCTGAGCGCCGGATAATCGGTTCGCGCGGCATCGAGTTGTTCCATCACGCCCTGCACGTAGCCGACATCGAGATGCTCACGTATGCGCGCCAGAACCGGTTCGGGCAGAGCGAGCCTGATCTCCTCCACCTCGCCCGTCGCCGTGCGCTCGGGCAGCAGCGCGGCGTTCGTTTGCGCAGGCGCGATCGCGTCTGACGCGATCCATTCGAGCGACAGCAACTGGGCGAGCTTGTCGAGCAACAGATTCACGCGCAAGGGTTTAGCCAGATAACCCGCGCACCCGGTGGCGCTGGCTCGCTCACGGTCGTCCGCGAAGGCGTTGGCCGACAGCAACAGGATGGGGGCTGCGGATAGCTGGTTTTCGCCGATCAGGCGACTCGTCTCGTAGCCGTCCATCAGCGGCATGGAAATGTCCATGATGATGGCGTCGGCGGCATGTGTGCCGAGCCATCGCAATGCATCCGGACCGCTCGCGACCTCGTTGACGTCGAAGCCGAGCGGCGTGAGCAGTTGCACGACGATGCCGCGCTGGTCCGCCAGATCGTCCACGACGAGAATCGTGCGACGTGGCCCGCGATAACCGCAAATGCCCGCCAGCTCGGTGTACACGTCCGGTGCGCTTTGCACCGCCGGCGCAAAGAGCTTCACCACGAAGCGGGTGCCTCGACCGAGTTCGCTGTCGACTTCCAGACTGCCACCGAGCGCATGCGTGAGCAAACGGCAAATCGTCAATCCCAGCCCCGCGCCGTGATCGTCCGCGTGAGCGGCGTCGCCGCGCTCGAACGGCATGAAGAGCCGGCTCATCGCATCGGGCGCGATGCCCGGCCCGGTATCGATCACTTCGAATTTCAGCGTGTCGAGTGCGTGGCTCACGCGCAGCGTCACAGTCCCGGCGGACGTGAACCGAATCGCGTTTCCGATCAGGTTGGTGAGGATCTGTCCGAGATATTTCTGATCGCATCGCACCGTGGCCGGAAAACGGCCGACGGCCTGCACGTCGAACGCCAACGCCTTTTCCATCGCCAGGGGACTCATCATCGACGACACGTGCGACACGAAATCGGTGAGCGACACCTTCGTGATGTTCAGTTGCAGCTTGCCCGCCTCGATGCGCGCCACGTCGAGCAGCCCGTCGACGAGCGCAAGCAAATGCTCTCCGCTACGGTGAATCGTGCGAACGGCGTTCAGACGCGTGGGCGTGAGTTCATCCTTCGCCTGCATCAATAGCTGCGCGTAGCCGAGAATGCTGTTGAGCGGCGTGCGCAGTTCATGACTGAGGCCCGAGACGTAACGACTCTTCGCCTGATTGGCCGACTCGGCGGCGGCTGTGGCGCGTTTGAGCGCCTCGTCGGTCTTTTGGTGCGCTTCGATTTCCTGCATCAGCAGTTCGTTTTGTCGCTGCGATTCTTCCTCGGTGACGCGCCGACTCTCGCGCTCCAGCACGAACCACCACGCGGCGATGCAGCCGACGAGCGCCAGCGAAAAGAATATCTTCAGGAAGCTGCTCGCAATGACACTCACCTCTGCCTCGCTGATCGCGGCCACGCTCTGCGACCAGATCAGATACAGCACGCCCGCGAGCACGGCGAGGATTGCCACCACGAGGCTGGCGTAACGAATGAGTCGCAACGCCGCGGGCCCCAGCCGCAGGCGCGGAAAGACCCGATGCAATGCACGGTCGGCCTGCGCGGAGAATCTGGCGTGCGGCTTGCAACGATCATGACAACGCGAGTCCAGCGAACAGCACAGTGAACAGATCGTGCCGCCATACGCCGGACAATGTGCCGTATCTTCGGGCTCGAACGCGTGTTCGCAGATCGCGCAACGCAGCGACCTTGCGTCGCCGTGCGATTGCGGTTTGCGGGCGAGGTAATACTTGCCGCGCGTGGCTACGGCGATCGCCGGGGCGCAAACGAACGCCACGCCGAACGCGAGAAACAGCGACATCGCCTCGCCAAGCTCGCCGAATACGCCCGTGCGTGCCGTCAGCGCCACAACGACGCCAAGCGCCATGGCGCCAATGCCCACGGGATTGACGTCGTAAAGATGCGCGCGCTTGAATTCGATATGGCGCGGGCTATAGCCGAGCGGCTTGTTGATCACGAGATCCGCACACAAGGCGCCGACCCACGCGACGGCAACGTTCGCGTACAGCGAAAGCACCTTGCCGATGACTTCGAAGACACCGATCTCGACGAGCAGCAACGCGATCATCACATTGAAGACGAGCCACACCACGCGTCCCGGATGGCTGTGCGTAAGTCGCGCGAAGAAGTTCGACCACGCGAGCGAACCCGCGTACGCGTTCGTCACATTGATCTTGAGCTGCGAGACGATGACGAACAACGTCATGGCCGGCAACGCCCAACTCGCCAGTCCGATCGGATCGAGCAGGATGTGATACGCGACGAGGTACATCTGCGTGGGTTGCGCAGCCTGTGCAACATCGACTTCGTTCTGAATGGCGACGAACGCGAGCAATGCGCCGCCGAGCATCTTCAGCGCGCCGGGCACGATCCAGCCGGGCCCCGCAGATAACAGCGCCAGCCACCATCGCTTCCGGTTTTTTGCGGTGAGCGGCGGCAGAAACCGGAGATAGTCCACTTGTTCTCCGATCTGCACGATCAACGCGAAGACGACCGTGGACGCCTGCCCGAACGCAATCAGGCTGAACGCCCGCCCCTCGGGGGCGAATCCCGCGAAAGTCGTCCACTCGCGCACCACGCCGGGGTGATGCCACAGCACGGCGACGTAGGGCAGCACGAAGAGCACGATCCACAACGGCTGCGTCCAGCTTTGCAGACGATTGATGAGCGTGATGCCGAACATCACCAGCGGAATCACGACGAGCGAACTGATGACGTACGCGATCGCCAGCGACATGTGGAAATAGAGCTGTAGCGCGAGCGCCATGATGGCCGCTTCTAGCGCAAAGAACAGGAACGTGAAGATCGCGTAAAGGAACGACGTTACCGTCGAGCCGATGTAACCGAATCCTGCGCCGCGTGTGAGCAGGTCCATGTCCACACCGTAGCGCGCGGCGTAATAGCTGATCGGCAGGCTCGTGAGAAATATCAGGATCGAGACGACGGCGATGGCCCACACCGCGTTGGTGAAGCCATAGTTGATGACGAGGCTGCCGCCGATGGCCTCCAGCACGAGAAACGACACCCCACCGATGGCCGTGGTGGCGACGCGCCATTCCGACCACCGCCGAAACGAGCGCGGTGTGAAGCGCAGCGCATAGTCCTCGAGCGTTTCGTCGCCGACCCAGGCGTTGTAGTCGCGCCGCACCTTCACGATGCGCTGCGTGCTGTGCGCGCGGACTGAATTTTGGTGCATCTCGGCCATGACGACGGGGGGGCGATCCGGATTGGTGCAAGAAACGTCGGGTTCCAAGGCCTAAGCAAATTACATTCCACCGCCTGTACCGGGGAATACGTCAATCGACGTATTTCGAGCGCCAAATTGGCTCCCTACATTGCGTCCAACCCCTTGAAACCAGCCCGTCGCGATTTCGCAAAGGGCCTACGACCAGGAGAACGTGATGTCCGCAGACGATCGATTCGATGATGAACGCATGGCTTCCCCGTTGCGCAGACGACTGCTCGGTGGCCTTGCCGCCGCGCCGCTCATGGCCCTCGGCCTGCCGCGCACCTCGTTCGCGCAGGTGCCGCCCACGGCCAAGGTGAATACGACCGGGCTGGCCGTCACGGACACCACCGTCACGGTCGGTCAGCTGCACTCGGCAACCGGCACGATGGCCATTTCGGAGACGGGCTCGATTCAGGCGGAGCGCCTGGCGATCGAACAGATCAACGCGATGGGAGGCGTGCTCGGACGCAAGATCAACATCATTCAGGAAGACGGCGCCTCCGACTGGCCGACGTACGCCGAAAAGTCGAAGAAGCTGCTGGAGAACGATCACGTCGCGGCCGTCTTCGGCTGCTGGACGTCCGCCTCTCGCAAAGCCGTGCTGCCCGTCTTCGAGAAGGACAACGGCCTGCTGTACTACCCGACGTTCTATGAAGGTCTGGAGCAGTCCAAGAACGTCTTCTACACCGGTCAGGAAGCCACGCAGCAGATTCTCTGGGCGCTCGACTGGGCATCGAACACGAAGAAGGCCAAGACGTTCTTCCTGATCGGCTCCGACTACATCTGGCCGCGCACGTCGAACAAGATCGCACGACGTCACATCGAGCAGCATCTGAATGCGAAGGTGGTGGGCGAAGAGTATTACCCGCTCGGCACCACCGAATTCAATTCGCTGATGAACAAGATCAAGCTTGCGCGCCCCGACTGCATTTTCGCGACGGTGGTGGGCGGCTCGAATGTGGCGTTCTACAAGCAACTCAAGGCTGCCGGCATTACACCGCAGAAGCAGTTCCTGCTCACGCTCTCCGTTACGGAAGACGAAGTGCTCGGCATCGGCGGCGACAATTTCGCCGGCTTCTATTCGTCGATGAAGTATTTCCAGTCACTCGAGAACGACAACAACAAGAAGTTCGTCTCGGCCTTCAAGGCGCGTTACGGCGCGAAATCGGTGATCGGCGACGTGACGCAGGCCGCCTACCTCGGCCCCTGGATCTGGAAGGCGGCGTGCGAGCGTGCCGGCAGTTTCGACGTGAACAAGGTCGTGGCGGCGTCCAAGGACATCGAACTGGCCAATGCGCCGCAGGGCTACGCGAAGGTCGACACCAACCATCACCTGTGGAGCCGTTCGCTCATCGGTCAGGGACAGGCGGACGGTCAGTTCAAGGTCGTGGCGAGTTCGCCGGAACCGATCCATCCGGATCCGTTCCCGAAGGGCTACATGTAATCCGCCGCCCTCTCACCCCCTTCAACCCCATCAACTCGCACAGGCGCGACGCCCGCCAGGTCGTCGCGCGAGGAGCGTCAGATGTCCGCCAACGACATTTTCAATATCACGCTGATGCAGGGCTTCGCCGGACTCCGGCTGTTCAGCGTTCTGCTGCTCATGGGGCTCGGACTCGCCGTGATCTTCGGTCAGATGGGCGTCATCAACATGGCGCACGGCGAGTTCATGACGATCGGCGCGTACACCGTCTACATGTTCTCGTGGGTGACGCAGAACGTCTGGCCGGTGTTCACGCCGGTGTACTTCTTCTTTGCCATCGTGGCCGCCTTCGTGCTCGCCTTTGCGGCGGGATGGCTCGCCGAGTGGGCGTTGATCCGTCACCTGTACCGACGCCCGCTCGACACGCTGCTCGCGACCTGGGGGCTCAGTCTGGGCATGCAGCAGGTGTTTCGCTCGACGTTCGGCCCCAAGGAGGTCAGCCCTGCGCTGCCCGACTGGCTGATGGGATCGTGGGAGCCGACACCCGGGCTCGACATTCCTATCAGCGGCATGTTCGTGATGTTGCTCGCACTCGTCATGACGGGCGGCTTGTTGCTGGCGCTGTACCGCTCGCGCTGGGGATTGCGTGTGCGGGCAACGGTGGCAAACCGGCCGATGGCCAATGCGGCGGGGATCAACACGCGCCGTACCGACCGCATGACCTTCGCCATCGGGTGCGGCATCGCCGGCGTTGCGGGCGCCGCCTTCACGGCGATCGGATCGACGGGGCCGACCAGCGGTTCGCTCTACATCGTCGATTCGTTCCTCGTGGTGACGTTCGGCGGCGCGGCCAGCCTGCTCGGCACCGTGGCCTCGGCGTTCGGCATTGCGCAGATGCAGTCGATCAGCGAGTTCTTCCTGTCCGGCTCCATCGCTCGCGTGCTCACGTTGCTGACTGTCGTGGTCATTCTGATGTTGCGCCCGCAAGGCCTGTTCGCCTCCAAGGTTCGACGCGTCTGACACCGCTAACACCCCCTGACAACCCCTAACGCTCACCGCCAACGCTCGGTCCGCCGAAACCTCGACCCCAGCCGATGACCGGCCATGGCGTTGCCGGTCGTCTACCGAATTCTCTGCAAGGAGAGATGTACATGGAACCCATCCAAACCGCGGCGGGCGGCGTCCCCCTCCGGACTGACGCGGGCGAGGCGCAGGAAGCGCGCGTCCCGCCCCGTGGCTGGCGCGCGCTCGCGGCACGCTTCGACGCGTCCGGCTATGCAGGCATCGTGATCCTGGCGGTGCTGATCGTCGTCGTGTTTCCGATCGCACTCGACGCCTTTCGCCTGAACCTCATGGGCAAGTACCTCACGTACGCGTTCGTCGCCATCGGGCTGGTGATCGCCTGGGGTTATGGCGGTGTGCTGAGTCTCGGGCAGGGGGTCTTCTTCGGCCTCGGCGGTTACGCCATGGCGATGTTCCTCAAACTCGAAGCCTCGAGTGCGGCGGCCACGAGCACACAGACCACGCCCGGCATACCGGACTTCATGGACTGGAACCAGCTCACGGCGCTGCCCGACTGGTGGAAGCCGTTTCACTCTCTGCCCGTATCGATTCTCGCCGTGATCGTCGTGCCGACGGCGCTCGCCTTCGTGATCGGGTACGCGATGTTCAAGCGGCGTGTCGGCGGGGTGTACTTCGCGATCATCACGCAAGCCGTCGCGCTGATTCTGTCGGTGCTGATCATCGGTCAGCAGGGCTATACCGGCGGCGTGAACGGCATCACCGACCTGCGCACGCTGCTCGGCTGGGACATTCGAACCGACCACGCGAAGCTCATTCTCTACTTCGTGAACGCCGCGCTGCTCATCGTCGCACTGCTCGTATGCCGCTGGGTGCAGCGCGGCAAGCTCGGCACGCTGCTGCTGGCCATGCGCGACAAGGAAGACCGCGTGCGCTTCTCGGGCTACGACGTATCGATGTTCAAGGTGTTCTCATTTTGCATCGCGGCGGCGCTTGCCGCCGTGGGGGGCGCGATGTTCACGCTCCAGGTCGGCTTCATGTCGCCGTCGTTCGTCGGCATCGTGCCCTCCATCGAGATGGTGATTTACGCCGCGGTCGGCGGGCGGATGTCGCTGGTCGGGGCGGTGTACGGCGCAATCCTCGTCAATCTCGGCAAAAGCTGGTTTTCCGAGAGTTTCCCGAATCTGTGGCTGTACCTGATGGCGGCGATGTTCATCGGCGTGGTGATGGCTTTCCCCAACGGTCTGGCAGGACTTTACGAGGCGCACGTGCGCCCGCGTATTCGCCGGTTCCTCGGCGTCGAGAACAAGGGAGCGTGACGCATGAGCAACACCGACTTTCTTCTGGCCATTGAAGACCTTAGCGTGTCGTTCGACGGGTTCAAGGCCATCGATTCGCTCAATCTGTATCTGGAGCGTGGCGAGTTGCGCGTTGTCATCGGCCCGAATGGTGCGGGCAAGACGACCCGCGCGTCATCGATGTTTATCTCGGTCACTGATCGGAGGACACATCATGTTGGAAGTCGATGATCTTGTCGTCAGCTATGGTCAGAGCGAGGTGCTGCACGGCATCGGCTTTTCCGTGGCCAGCGGCGAAAGCGTTGCGGTGATGGGCCGCAACGGTATGGGTAAGACGACGCTGTTCAAATCGCTGATCGGCATGCTGCCCGCCAATCGCGGCACGGTGCGTGTGGGCGGTGTCGATGTCTCCAGGGCGGAGAGTTACCGACGTGTGGCCAGCGGCATCGGTTATGTGCCTCAGGGTCGTCAGGTCTTCGCCTCGCTCACTGTCGAAGAGAACATTCAGACGGGTCTCGAAAACGCGAAAAGCCAGTCCGTTCCCGACGATCTCTACGCGCTGTTCCCCGTGCTTTTCGATATGCGCCGTCGCAAGGGCGGCAATCTCTCTGGCGGACAGCAACAACAACTCGCCATTGCGCGCGCGCTCGCGACCGACCCCAAGGTGCTGCTGCTCGACGAGCCGACCGAGGGCATTCAGCCGTCGGTCATCAAGGACATCGCCCGCGCGCTCAACCAGATTCGCGCTTCGCGCAACATCGCCATCGTGGTGTCGGAACAGGTGCTGAGCTTCGCGATGGATGTTGCGGATCGGTTGTTCGTGATCGAGGGCGGTCGCTTCGTGCATCAGAGCACGCGCGACGCCGGCGACGGCGACCGCATCCGCGAATACCTCTCTGTGTAATCCGGCGCCAGGTGGCGTCATTTCGATCGCCGGTGTGTGTCGCATCGGCACTTCAAACGAGGAGCGAGTGCAATGGCCGAAACTCTCATCAAGGTCGACCTGAACCAATCCGCCTACGAAAACGAGCAGGTGCATAACCGCTGGCACCCTGACATTCCGATGGCGTGCTGGGTCAATCCCGGTGACGACTTCATTCTCGAGACGTACGACTGGACCGGCGGTTTCATCAAGAACGATGACAGTGCCGACGACGTGCGCGACATCGATCTGTCCATCGTTCACTTTTTGTCGGGCCCGGTTGGCGTGCACGGCGCCGAGCCGGGTGACCTGCTGGTCGTCGACCTGCTCGACATCGGCGCGAAGGCGGACAGTCAGTGGGGCTTTAACGGCTTCTTCTCGAAGACGAATGGCGGCGGGTTCCTGACCGATCACTTTCCGCACGCACAGAAGTCGATCTGGGATTTCCACGGCCTCTACACGAGTTCCCGGCACATCCCGGGGGTCAATTTTGCGGGGCTGATTCACCCGGGGCTGATCGGTTGCCTGCCCGATCCGAAGTTGTTGCAGACGTGGAACGAGCGCGAAGTCGGTCTCATCGCGACGGCGCCGGATCGTGTGCCGCCGCTGGCCAATCCGCCGTTCGCCGCGACGGCGCACATGGGCAAGCTCACGGGCGACGCGCGCAACAAGGCGGCGGCAGAGGGCGCACGGACGGTGCCGCCGCGCGAGCATGGCGGCAACTGCGACATCAAGGATCTGTCGCGTGGCTCGAAGGTGTTTTTTCCGGTGTATGTCGACGGCGCGGGCCTTTCCGTGGGCGATCTGCACTTCAGTCAGGGCGACGGCGAGATCACGTTCTGCGGCGCGATCGAAATGGCGGGCTGGGTGCACATGCGCGTGAATGTCATCAAGGGCGGCATGGCGAAGTACGGCATTCGCAACCCTGTCTTCCAGCCGAGCCCGATCACGCCGGCGTACAACGACTACCTCATTTTCGAAGGCATCTCGGTCGACGAACAGGGCGGCCAGCACTATCTGGATGTGACGGTGGCTTACCGTCAGGCCTGCCTGAACGCCATCGAGTACCTGAAGAAGTTCGGCTATTCGGGCGCGCAGGCCTATTCGTTGCTCGGGTGTGCGCCGGTGCAGGGGCATATCAGCGGCGTCGTCGACATTCCGAATGCCTGTGCAACGTTGTGGCTGCCGACACAGATCTTCGACTTCGACATTCGTCCGAATGCCGACGGGCCGATTCGTCATGTGACGGGTGGCGTTGACATGCCGTGTTCGCCCGATCTGGTGAAGGGCTGATGTGTCGCGCGTAGCAAGCGTGGCAGGGCATTACCGCAGACGACTATCGCAAACAAGATAAGACATAAGGAGGCAGACATGCCGATTTACGACTTCGAATGTGCGACGTGTGGACCGTTCGCTGTCATGCGACGCATGGCCGAGCGCGACACGCCGTGCCATTGCCCGGATTGCGGTCGTGAGGGCTCGCGCCTGATCACGGCGCCGTCGCTGGCGCTGATGGGGAGTGCGAGTCGCACGGCACACGCGACGAACGAGCGGGCTGCGCACGCGCCGCGCCATTCCGGCGACGGCCCATCGGGGCGTCACCGTCCGGGATGCAGTTGCTGCTCGGGCGGCAAGGTGTCGCTGGCGGGAGGGTCAGGAATGTCGGGGATGTCGGGCGGGATGGGCGCGGCAAGTGGCGCGAGTGGTGCAGGTGGTGCAGGTGGTGCAAGCGGGCTGAAACGTCCGGCGGGACGGCCGTGGATGATCAGTCATTGATGCGTTGATGCGATTCGCTGCGGCCCGGGGGGCCGGGCCGCGCGAATGGAACGACGAGACTTGAGGGAGAAGGGATCCATGCGACATGGGGATATTTCGAGCAGCCGCGATGGCGTAGGCGTTGCGGTCGTCAACTACAAGATGCCGCGACTTCATACGAAGGCCGAGGTATTGGAGAACGCGCGCAAGATTGCCGACATGGTGGTCGGCATGAAGCAGGGCTTGCCCGGCATGGATCTCGTGATTTTTCCCGAGTACTCCACGCACGGCATCATGTACGACCGGCAGGAGATGTTCGATACGGCGGCGACGGTGCCGGGTGAGGAGACTGACATCTTTTCTGCGGCGTGTCGCAAGGCGAATGTCTGGGGTGTTTTTTCGCTCACGGGCGAGCGACACGAGGACCATCCGAACAAGGTGCCGTACAACACGTTGGTGCTGATCGACAATCGCGGGGAGATCGTGCAGAAGTACCGCAAGATCATGCCGTGGACGCCGATCGAAGGGTGGTACCCCGGCGACCGGACGTATGTGACGGAAGGGCCGAAGGGGCTGAAGATCAGTCTGATCATTTGCGACGACGGCAACTATCCCGAGATCTGGCGCGACTGCACGATGAACGGCGCCGAGCTGGTGGTGCGATGTCAGGGGTATATGTATCCGGCGAAGGATCAGCAGGTGCTGGTCGCGAAGGCGATGGCGTGGATGAACAACACGTATGTGGCCGTGGCGAACGCCACCGGGTGGGACGGCGTGTATTCCTACTTCGGCCATTCGGCCATCGTAGGCTTCGACGGCCGGACACTGGGCGAGTGTGGCGAAGAGGAGATGGGCGTGCAATACGCGGAGTTGTCCGTGAGCGCGATCCGCGATGCGCGCAAGAACATGCAGTCGCAGAACCATCTGTACAAGCTGCTCCACCGTGGCTACACGGGGACGATCAACTCGGGCGAAAGCGTGAACGGCGTGGCGGACTGTCCGTTCGGGTTTTATCGCGATTGGGTGACGGACCCCGAAGGCACGCAACGCAAGGTCGAAGCCATCACCCGCTCGACACCCGGCACGGAGGAATGCCCGATTGACGGGATTCCTTTTGAGGGGAGGTAGTGGGGGATGCGTGGGGTGGTGGGTAACGCTTCACTGACTTGCCCCCTGCAAGCCATGGCGCTCTCTTCAGGGCAGCGTCCTGGGCTGATTGCACGTCGGCAAGTGGAGGGCGTGCGCCGTCGGCCGGATAGCGCATCCGTAATGCCTCTCACAAAAGAGTACGCAGTTGCTCGAACCCCAAGGCCTCCTGGGGAATCCAGTTCCCAGCGTGCCACAGCCGAGCAACCTTCTTGCCCAAGGTCTCTCCGAGCCAATCGACGGCAGGTTGCGGGGGGGCGCTGGTGCACACGACCTTCTCGCGCCGTAGTCCGTGCGACAAGAGCCATTCATACCACTCCGTAGCCGGTCCAACCTTGGGCTCATAACTCGCGGATGATCGGTTGAAATCAAGTGGGATACCGATACCTTTGGGGTCCAGATCTCCTAGGTATAGTACGTTGGAGCCCCTCACTTCAAGCAGCACCTGCCCCAAGGCAGCGCCGGTGCTGCGAAACGCCTCGCCTGCGCCATAGACCACCGCCGAATATCTGCGCGCGAGTTGATTCCACTCGCCGAAGCTCCAGTAGCTGTTGTGGTTCTCGACGACAAGCAGCGGCTTACCAGGCGCAGACGCGGGTCGGTATGGGAGGGGTAGAGGCACAGCGAACGCGCCCAGCGTATCGAGCGATAGGCGCCCCGAGAACAGCGTATTCCCGAGCCTCATGGCGTCGAGCCGCTTCTCATCCCCAAAGATTTCGAGGGACCGTTCTTTAATGGGGACGCGCAGGAGACCCCCGCGGCGCCGAAGCAAGAACTCGTTGATGGTTTTTGCCGCGATCAACTGAGCGGGCTTCAGCTCGGTCCAGAAACCAAGCTCTGGCACCCAAGGAACCTTGGAAAAATCATCCGTCGGAGTCTCATATTGCTCGCGTACGAGCTTGATCCACTTCGGCAACGCTGGCTGTCCGATCTTCTCCCAACTTGCACGAGCCGGTAGCACTATGGCGCCACCGTCGGCTAGCGCTTGAAGGGCCTGCAGTAGCAGGGAACCACGCTCTGGGTGGTTTTGAACCTCTGGATACAGCTCGAAGTACATCTGCTTGATCTGCTCGAGCTCCACCCTCTTGCGCGGGGAGGCCGCCAGCCGAACCAAAAATGGCGCTAGCATCAAGCCACCTCGATCGTGCTGGGTGCCGCGAGCCTGGCGGTGGCCGCTTCATCGTTGAGGCGATAGCGCACCGACTCCAGGTGCCAGCGCCCGGTTTTGCTGTTCTGGCCGGCGCGGCGCAGCCGCACGAAGGCGGAGAACTCCGCTAGGGCGTTGTAGTCCTGAATGGCGGTGGCAAACACCAACTGCACCCCCATGGATTGAGCGAGAAGGCGCTGCGCCTTCCACATGGTCGGCGAGGTGGCCTTGGCGAAAGGGTTGTCCAGGATCAGCGGGCCGCCGGCGAGCTTGTGCAGCTTAGCCTGCGTTTCTGCGCGCAGCTGCGTGATGATCACGTAAAGGAACAACGCCATCACCACACCTTCGCCGCCGGAGTTGGAAATCTTTTCCACCGGCACGTACTGCTGGCTTTCGTCGATGACCATGCGTAGCACCTGCAGGCCCAACGGGCGACCACCGTACATCCGAAGCACAGCTTCGGCCACTAGGTCCGAGCCCTTTGCCGGAGGCACGTTGGCCTGAATCAGGCTGTCCAGGTAATATGTGAGCGCCTGGCGACGTGTCTCAATATTGATGGCGGTGAAATTCGCGCGCATTTTCAGGACTGACTTTCCTGCTACGTACGGTGCGCTCGCAGGCACGCGCTTGTCGATGGCTGAATTCAGCAGCCCCAGGGCCATGCGAGATAGCGCGAGCATCTCCTCGACGCAGGCGTCGAAGTCCGCCTGCATGTTGTCCAGGTTGTCCTGAGTGGCGTGGATGCGATCCTCCAGTCCTTCGAACAGCCGTGCGGCGTCGCTGCACGCGGCCGTGAACTCGTTGGCAAGCATTGCAATGGCCAGCTCCGGTTCGACTTTCTTGAGCTCAGGTTCTGCAGCGGCGCTCTTGACCACATCGAACGCTGTGCGCGCACTGTTCTGGGCTTGTTCGCATAGGTCCGACTTGGCGCGGTAGTTCCTGACCGCTCGTGTGACCTGGTCGCTCGCGTTCTCTTCGAGCACGAGCTCGGGCATCTCCGTCAGGAGCGCCGGTTGTTGGCCGGTGAGACTGGCCATCTCCAATGCGAGCAGCTCTGGGTTCGGCTTGTCCTCCAGCTTCATCGTGCTCTTGACCACTTCTGCAAGGCGGTCGTCCTGGTCGGCGGCCGCACTAAGGTGCTTGGCGTTGTCGCGTGCCCGGTCAGCTTCGTCGGAAGCGCTCTTCTGGCGCGCGCCGGCTTCTTCGCTCAGGCGTTGCGCCTCGTCCTTCTGAGATTCGAGAGCAGCAGCATCCAGCGCTTCCATGTCCGGAGTGGCGGGTGGCACTTCGCGGTTCTTCTTGTGCCAGTCTTCTGATGCACGCTCTGCCGCGCCTTTGGCCGAAACAGAATCCAAGTGCTCCTTGTCCACCAGGGAGCGCTTGGTTTCCAGCTCCGACAACATGGCGCTGTGATCCTTGCCCTCGAAGGGAGCTACGTGGGTACGCGTGACGCCGGGATAGTCGCGCGTATATTCCTGCTTCTTCTCGTCGCGCCGCGTGCGCGCCGCCTGCATCTGTACTTCGAGAACGCCCAATTGGTCCTGTGCCTTTGCCTTGTAGACCGTTAGTGCATCGGAGTATGTGCCGCGCAACACCCCCAGCTCTCGGGGATTGCTCTTCAGATGCTCTTCCGCGCGCAGTGTCTTGTCATAGAACTCAATTTGGGAGCGCTCGTTGGCCAGGTTGTCTGCGATGCCCTCTGTCTTGATGGCGGCCTTGCTCTGTTCGCGCGTTATCTCTTCAAGTCGCAGGATTTCAGCCTCTGTCGCCAGGCGCCGCGCCTCGAAGTCCTCAAGCAAGGCTTCGAGTTCGGCCAGGCGGGCCAAGCGCATCTCGCGGTTAACCTCATACTCTGCGATGAAGTGTTGCAGCGCCTGTTGGTGAGAGTGTGCTTCGCGCGCCAAGCGATCCCGGTCGACTGCGGCTTCACGGCTGTTCTTGGCCGCTGTCGCTGCCGCTGTGGCCTTTTCGCGGGCCTCCTCCTTGTGCTCCAATGTGAGACGTAGCTGGCCCTGGAGCTCGCTTCGCCGGATGTTCGCCGTTGCCAGCTTGCCATCTCCGAAGCGCTGGATGTATGCCTTAAGTGACTGCAGCGCGGCGAGCGCGTCGGTCTGGCGCTGATAGTAGTCCGCTCGCCGTTTTTCCTCGAGGCGAATGGTTTCGGTCAGAGTGCTGGCCAACGCCTCGGCCGCAGCCCGGTTGTAGGCGGCGTCGCTACCGGCAGGCACTACCAGGCGATTGGTGTCGGCAGCTGCAACTTCTAGCGCGAGCGGCGAAACTACCACGGGACGAACCGGCTTCTGACCATGCCAGTCGATGGCGCGCGCTTTGTCCATCTCGCTCTGTGCAACGGACACACCCTGGAAACGAGCCGGGTCGCTAAGTACCAATGAACGTGCGCGTTCCGCGTCCGGTAGTGCGTCAGCCAGGTATTCGTTAAAAGGGCGGGCCGATCGCACTCCGGCTTCGCGAAGCCGCGTCACCACCCGCACCACATCCGGGCTGTTGCCAGCCACACCGGTTTCATGAATGGCTTGCATTGTTGCACGCAGTTCGGCGAGGCGCACATCGCCCAGCGAAACCTCTAGCGCCGAGGCGGCTACCACGCGCTCAAGCACGGGCGGCAGAGCAGGAGAATCGGGGGCTGCGGTGTCAGATTCGACGGCCTGCAGAATTGCCGGCAGTTGCGATAGCCGCTCGCGCTCAGCGTCGCCCTCGCCGATGAAATTTGTAGCGGACTGGATATCGCTTTCGAATCGCCCCACATCGCTACCCAGGCGCACTTCTTCGCTGCGCCAGTGCTGCTCTTGGTGCTCATGCTGGCCCTGGTCGACCTTGTAGGCTGCTTCCTCTCGGCGCATCTGCTGTTCGGTCGCGCTCCAGCGTGCCAGGGCTGCCTGGGACACTTCGCTTGCATCTGCCAGGCGTCCCGAGGAGATCATTCGGTCGCGCTCGCGTCCCCATGCATTCTCCTGTTGCTCAAGCTGGGCCTGTTCGTTGACTGCTGTACGTCGGCGCTTCTCGTCTTCGGCCAGCGCCGTGCGGTGCCCCGCCACCGTCTCGTTGCGATCTCCGGATTCCTTCTCAAGCTTGCGCTGAGTCTCGCGCAGTGCTCGTTCGTGCTGGAACAGGGCTGTACGAAGCAGTGCGCCTTCGGCCTCCAGTTGATCGCGGAAGGGCTGCAAACCTACCTTGGCGAGGTCGGCCTGGGCTTCGAGTGCCTGCAAGCGCTGCTCTTCGGCGACCACCTCAGCCAGCACCCGCGCGGCCTTCACATGCTTGATGCCATCTTGTACTGTTGCGAGGCTCGACGCGGCTTCCTTGGCACGCTCCTGCGCAGCGCGCACGGCGCGCACGTGCATCAGGGAGGTCAGGCTGGCCGCATTGCGGCCATAGCTCAGCACCTCGGACGCGGCCGTTTCCGCCACCGAGCGCTGGACGCGCTCATAAGACAACTCGCGCTGCTGTCTGTCGCGGCGCGTGGCCGCGCGTTCGTGCAGTGCCAGGGTCAAGCGTGCGCCGTTGACCAGCACATCGATCTGGTCTGCCATGGCCAGTCGGTAGCTGTGTGCCGCATCTTCGAAGGAGCGAAGCACCACTCGGAACTTGGTTAGCTCGACGAGCTTGCGCTGATAGTCGGGCTTGCGACGCAGTTTATCGCAAGCTGCAGCCACCGCGTCCCGCACCGCTGCTGCCCTTTGCGCATCCAGTGTCAGATGGAAGAACTTCTGCAGAAAGGCGGCTTCGCTGGAGAAGTTCAGAAAACCGCTGTCGAAACCTCCTTCCTGCACCGAGAAATTAACCTGCATCTGCAACATCTCAAGGTCGATGAGACGTTCCTCGCGCAGGTGACGTTGCCAGTCGGCTTGCTTGCGAGTGACGTAGACGTCGGGGTGTCTCTTCTGTTCGTCGTGCACCCAACGGGAGAACTCCGCCAATGAAGTCACCGGGGCAGTGCCAAGCTTCGGCGCAGGAATGCTCTCAAGCATCAGGCCATTCGCGGCCTCGAAGGCAAAGAACATTCGGTCGCTCTCGGGTACATCATTGCCCGCCTTTATGGACACCACCTGACCGACAATTAGTCGGTAGGGTTCACCCCCAGCCGTGCGCGAGGGCATCTCCCACTCGACCAGGATGAAACCTGGCAGGCCATCTTGTGAGAAGTACTGCGAAAAATGATTGTTCTTGCTTTGCAGATGCTTCAGAAAACGGTCCTGGCTCGTGTCGAAGCACGAGAAGATAAGGCTGAGCAGCGATGTCTTCCCACCACCGTTTTCCAGGTTGATAATGGTGTCGGTCGGCAGGTGTGTTTCTGGGTCAGTCAGGTCGAGCAGTAACCCGTCATACCAGGCCATCGAGTAGCCGCAGTTGCCTAAGTAGATGCGTGAAATCTTCTGCATATTAAGCCTTCGCGGACGTCGCCGAGACGCGAGCCGCTTCCTGGGCGATGTCGAAGAGGCGACGCAGCGCGAGCTCGCGGAGCTGCACGCGCAGGCGATACGTGGCCGTGTAGGTAACCGACGCATCGTCTTCAGCGTCCCGATCCAAGCGCACTAGGCCATTGGCCTGCATGTGGCCCAGTGCCAGCTTGACGATGCCCACCAGCGAATTGGCTGAGGCACGCTGGCCTGCCGGTAGCACCAGCGGCATGGCCGATACCGATTCCCAACCCGGAGCAAGCTCAGGTGGAACGTCTACCGGCAGATTGGACGACTCCCTGAGACGGCGAGCTAGGGCATGCAGCGTGTCGCGGCAGGTGGACACAAACGCCGGCGGTGGGGTGTAGTTGTCGTCATCCAGACCGTCGGTAGTTGGAAAAAAGACAGCGGCGATGGCCACGTGCGCCAGAAGCAGGCTGGCTTTCTGGGTGACATCCAGTCCAGTTCGAATGTCAGTCATCCGGATGGCGAATCGGCTCTCGCGTGAGGATGGCACAACGATGAGCCCGCGTTCGCTGACGTCCAAAATGATGAGCTCCATGCCCGTAGCCACGTCTTGCACCTGGGTGGCAAAGGCGGGGTTGGCCCGGTACTGTGCAAGAAGCTCCCGGTACTCTTGGTCGTTGACCGGGGATAGCGTGGTGTGCAGGGCCTTGTAGACGAGGCGTGCGGCCTGACGTATGCCGAGTTGGATGTCGCTCATGAACGCCTCTCTTTGGGGGTAAAACGCAGGTTGGTTCCGCGCGCCACGTCGGAGATAAATTCATCCAGTGCGTCCGCCCGCATGTTCTTGAACTCCGTCTCCGAGTGGGAGTAGGCCCGAAACAGCATCAGCACCAGGCAGCGGCGCATGGTCCAGTCGAACCCTGCTTCCTCAGCTTGGTCCAATAGTTCGTCCAGTCGCCAGGTTTGCCCCAGCGAGAATTTCCTAGCCAACCAGTCTGTCACTTGGCGGACGATCATTTCGTCGAACTGAAGGGGCGGTGGCACGAACGGGGTGATTTCACCGTCGTCTTCCTCAGGCTCGCTGTCTTCGGCACGCTGCTCAAGCAGTAGCGAAAACACCGAATTGAGGTCGTACACGCGTGGTAGTGTCGGCGGATACAGCGCGCTAAGCGCGTTTTCCGCCTGTTTGGCCAGGACATTTGCAGGCAACTCCACGAGCTGCGGCAGCAGTCGCGACTCCAGGTCAGGTAACCCCGTGGCACGTCGCGCCCGGAACATCGCGCGCTGCGATTCCAGGAAGCGATCGTTTGCGCCGCTGATGTCACCCACAAGTTGTGAACGCAGCATGCTGGCACCTTGCAGCGTCTTGAGCAGGAGCGCTAGGTTAGCTCGCGCCTTGGGCTCCTCGGCTTGGCGCAGGGCATGCAGAACAGACTCCTCCATCCGCTGATCCTCTGCCTGACGCAGTCGCACGTGATCACGTGCCCGGTCCAGCCCGGCGCTGATGTCGCGCTTCCAGTTGACCGTGCCTGGCGCGCGGTAGGCCTGGTATAGCCTGTCGCGGATGAGCTGGCGATACTCAATGGACAACGTGCGAGCGCGTCGGGCGATCTCCAACGCAGCGTCGAAACGGCCACGCTGCACCAGTAAGTCCAGCATCTTCTCCATCAACTCCTGGGCGTCCTCCGGAGAGAGGTCAAGCATGCCCAGGTAGACCAGGTATCCCTCTGTGGTGGGCTTGTAGCGGTAGACGTCCTCGATATCGGGCTCGTAGGCCACTAACCGAAAGCGAATAGTGCGCGTCGACTTGCGGATTGCATCGAAGTGGTCGAAGGAGAACTCTTTGTAGCTGTTTGCCTTGTTGTCCAGCGCGGCGAGTACAGTGTCAGCGATCTTGGCCAACTGCATGTTGGATAGCGAGGGTTTTATGGCTGCGGCCGTGTCCGCTATGTGAGTGAGGATCTCATCGCTCGTGCAGCCCGTCGAAACCGTGGTTCCTTCCATCATGAGGTCGAGCGCGCTCAACAGCAGGTAGTGCGTGTCTATGCCATCGAAGAGGGTGCCGTCCTCACCGATACGCTGCTTATTTAGCTCAAGCTGGAAGAGGGGTCGCAGCAGCAGCAGGTTGCGCTGTTGGCGGGAAAGGTCAAGCAGCCCCGATGAAGGAGCAAGCGCGCCCGCTTCAAGCGTATCGGGTGCTGCCGATTCGTCCAGTTCGCTTATGGGTCCCAGTGCGCCGTCTTCCGTCGAGACCACTTGGCGGGAGACGGTACCTGCGCTGCGATACGTAGCCAGAGTGTCGTCTGGTGGAGTCACACTTGCCGTTCCTCATCGTGGGCTGCCGCCGGTTACGCGGACAGCAAGTTAAGCTTTTTGGACTTCTGCCGGAATTAAGACACATTCCGACGTCTCCCCATTTTCAGTAGCACCAGGCTTTAGAGTCCTAGGGTTAATGTAACTGCTTTTCTGCCAGTTTTCGGGCGTAGGTTGCTGGCGTTAGTCCGCCCAGCGATTTCTTCGGTCGCTCCTCGTTGTATTCCCGTCGCCACGCCTCGATCACCACCTCGGCATGATGCAGGCTCGTGAACCAATGTTCGTTCAGGCATTCATCACGAAAGCGCCCGTTGAACGTTCGCTCCGGCACAATAGCCACGGCTTCATGCGTGGCGCCGTCGACCACCGTCAGGTTTTTGATGACCCGGCCTTCCACTGTTCGGTCAAACACGAAATCCATCGACCAGACTTGATTCGCCGTCGCCGGTCGCCCCAGCGGCTGACGGTCCGATACCGGCACCTTCTTGCGCTTGCGGCGGCGCACCTGCAACTTCTCTTCGGCATACAGCCGCTCAACCCGCTTGTGGTTGACTGTCATGCCTGACTGGCGCAGCTTCAGGTAGATCATGCCCGAGCCGTAGCGACGATTTCGCTGCGCCAAGGCTACGATCTGCGCTCGTAAGGCTTGATTGCGATCCGGTGCCGGTTGATAACGATAGGCGCTGGCGCTCATGCCGCCGTAGGGCTCTGCGTTCGCTCAAGCCACTATCGGTCATATGGCGCGCCAGTTCTCGGCGGGATGGTGCGCTCACCACTTTTTTCGCAACGCCTCGCGCGTCACCTCATTTTCCAGCAGCGATTCCGCCAGCAGTTTCTTCAACCGGGCGTTTTCGGCCTCCAGATCCTTCAGCCGCTTCACGTCGGATACATTCATACCACCGAACTTACTGCGCCATAGGTAGTAACTGGCCTCCGAGAAGCCGTGCTGGCGGCATAGTTCCTTGACCGGCATACCCGTCTCAGCTTCCCGCAGGAAGCCGATGATTTGCTCGTCGGTGAATCTCTTCTTCATGTCCAATCTCGTGACTACGTGATTGGACTCTAAATCGCCGCGCTACTCAAATCGGGGGAGACGTCGCATGAACCCCGGGCCGATAAGCTTCTGGACTAGCGATTGCGTCGCCATGCTCACCGCATCCAAAGCACCGCCAGGTATTCTTCGCCTTGTTGACGGTGAAACTTGGACTCGCTGCATCGTGTCCGTTGAAGCACATTGCCTTGTTGCCGCGCAGGCTGATCCCTACGGCCGATGCAACCTCAGCTATTGGCAATTCACGCAGCCGTGCAAGCGTCTGATCGCTCAATAGCTTCGATTTAGCTGTGTGAGCGGGCTTGCCGCAAGATTGTCCCCCTTTGCGCCAGTTTCTGCATTCTTACGAGAATTATCCCATGGAGACGGGGGAGATTGGGCTGCAAACCTGCTGGCATCTGAGCAGTACTAAGTGCGCCGAGGCAAGCGGCGACGGATCGCAAATACTAGACAGGTGATGTGTTCAGGTTAACGCCCGTGTCTCAAACAAAAAGAGGGCCTTGAAATTCAAGGCCCTCTACGCATGTCTTGTGACGGTCGACGTGCCGTTATCTCGGCTCAAACCCGGCAGTGCAAATGCCACCACAATTCGAGTCCAGATAATCTCAGCAAGTGCGTTATTTCAGTCTCACAATCTAGTGTCTAATCTCACGAATTCGGTTTCCCTACACTGCCAACTCTGTAGGATCCGATTTCAACTTAAATATACAACTTTCAAAATCAATGCAGTAGAAACCTAAAATCAGACAGCTTTGGTCATTTTGTCCCATTTTTTTGGATTTTCCTACTGTGACAAAACGACTCCGTATCTTTCCTGAGGGTCATGCCTCAGGCCAACTCGATCACATACGCCGCTGCGTCAGCAACGGACTGAGCAGTGTGCAAGTCAACATCGTACTTCTCAGCTTCGCGAGTAAGATCACCGATGTTGGTAACAAAACGAGCACGAACACGATCACTCAGCGTCACACTGTCAAGTGGTGGCATCCCCACCACCATCGACGCGGAAAGATTGGCATCCCTATCGCGAGCGAGCGACAACTTCCACATCTTGGCGCGTGCATCTTCCATCCCCTGGCTTTGTGAGTTCTCTTTCAAAAGACCAAACTGAGCGACCAATCGTGGTGTGAGAATCGGAAACTTCACCGGAGCGCTACCATCCACAAGAACGAGCTCCCGGTTGAAGCACACCTGGAGATCTGGACGCTGCACCTGAATGGCCTCTTTGATCTTCGTGGTCCACTGCTGATTAACCTCGCGCTCGGGAGTAGGTGAGTCGTCAGCAGACGCCCCAGGCTCTTCTGCGATCACACTAAGGCTGAAATGCATAAGCACGATCTGTCTTAGCAGATCATGCTCATTGTCTGCCCGTGTCTCACGAGCCTCTGTGAATTTGAACGAAGCGAGCGGCACAGACTCACGAGCCGCCGCAAAACCGAATTGCTTCGCCACCCCCTCAACAGCTTTAAGCGTAGTGAGAATCATCTGGAATGCGCCCTCACCAGCTGATCCGTACATACAGCGTAGTACTTCCTCACGGATCAGCGGCCGGGCCAACACAGCTCCATCGTATTGGACGAGAGCTCCTACATTCAATCGCTCACCAGATCCCCCTACTGGTTCCCACGCCAAGACGGAATAGCACGCATTTGCCTGACAAGCCGAAACAACTAGCGTGTTCATGGATGGGCTCCTTGCAGCAGAGGAGACATAGCGTTGGCCGCATGGCTCGGTAAAGAAGTTATGAGCCGCTTTGCAAGCGACTCACACGCGCCATGATGTTGCCCGATGACATGAGGTATCGCATGGAATTCGCTGCGAATCATGTCCCACACGGCTTGGTCAGCAGCGAGGAAAGCCTGTTGAGCCATCGCAGACCCTGTCGCGGCGCTGCATATGCTAGCAACCAGCGGCGGATGGAAATTGGCGGTGGCAAACAGTGCCAACCGGTTAGATGACTTTGGTTTATTGCCTAGAGAGCGCTCGTGATCAATGATGGTGAATGCAGCACCATTCCACAACACGTTACCTGGATTTCTATCGCCATTGGCGACAAGTTCATCGAACGAAATAACATGACCAACCTGCGCCCAAGTCGCCAGTATCTGGGCGAGCACAGCCAGCTGATATTGGTTCACTTCTGCACCAATCCCCAACCTAGCCGATAGGCTCGGGTAAGCTGCATCTCGTGAGCCAAACCACAAGCTGTTATCGTCAGGGTGCGTGATGATGACGGGTGACAAAGTGGGCAAGGACAGCGCATCGCCCAACAACGCGCAAAAACACTCTGCTGCGATTTCTCGGTCGCCTACCATTTTCACCACACACCGCTGAGACAATCCCCCAATGTTCACAACCGCGTATTGTGCAGAGTTGATCCCCGTACCTACAGGGCTAAGTGTGAACGGATTCAGGACCCCTTGCTCAATCTTCATCTCACTCCCTCACGCCGACATGCTTTATTTTTATCTGGATTACAAATCTGGCTGATTGCATTCAATCCAAGACCGCCCCCCAGCTTCATTCTTATGTTGACAGCTCCCCGACAGAACAGTCCCCAAGCATAAGAGCGAAAGACTGGTCGACAGTCACTGGGAGACGGGATCAATTACAGGGAATGTCTGCACTTGGCAGAAAGACATTTAAAGTTGTCAAAAAGGTCATTAATGTTTTGCTACGGGCATAGAAGATTTTCCCACACTTCTCCAGTCCCTGGCCAGATGCTGGAACAATTCCCTGCTCTGACAACAACGAGCTAACTTTCCTGGAAGTGGTCTTGAGTGCTTCCGCTATTTCCGAGGCAAACACGTACGACTCCTTGAATCGTTCAAACTCCACGCGACTGACTCGGGCCCCGCAGCCCCGAAGGGTACGAAGCTTTTCTGCTGGAATAAACTCATTCCTGACGAGCCAGTATGCCACCTCCTGTTTTAGGCCCAGCAACTTGGCTACCTGCGGCACGCTCAGCCAGTTCGACAGCTCAGGATTGCGGCGTTGTCGCCAAATCTTGAGCGACTGGCTGTCAAAGATCCATCGTGCCAGCCCGATAGCACCATCGAGCAGGCCTTCAAGCACGATCTCTCCATCTCGTACAGCCTCGATCAGGTCAATGATTTCGTTCTCGTTCCAAGCCCAATACTTCAAGACATGAAACAGCGGCACCTGGGACTCTTCGGGAATCGACAAGATAGGTAGGCCTTCACCAATTGCCAGGTAGCGCTCGACATCCTGTCGACTGATTCGCCATGGCGGAAAGCCATGCTCGCTTAAAGGTCGATACGCGGAAGGGAACAACAGCCGCAGTAATTCCCTCATGCGGACCTTGCCCAGTCCGAGGTATTCCATCGCGGTGGTCAAATCGACTTCAGATAGATTGGCATGCGTAAGTTCATCAACTTGTTCTTTACGGATCAGCAGAAAGCGCCGGCCTGTGGAGCTGTAGGATTCATGACCATCGATCACACCCTCTGCGACAAGCCGTCGAATACGCTCCATCCGTACGCCTAGCCGCTCGGCTGCAACGTTAGCCGGAATCCAGTGAACACGATGCAGTAACTGCCCTGCCAGTCTTCGGTTCCGAAGCGCCAAACCTCCACGCCAGTTTTCCACTAACCACTGCTCGAAAGCATACCGCACCGCATCGAACGCGGGCTCTTTTAATCCCTTGTACAGATAGCTGTAGGCTCTCTGGAACAGCTTTGGGAGCCCAATTTTTTTGCCGCCTGACCGCTCCTGGATTTCTGAAAACCGCACATGAAAAGCCGCCGGCCAGCCAGACAAGATCGCTGCCGCAACCGACGTCACGGGCCACGAGACTTCCATGCGCCCCACGTTGCTCAATTTCAAAGACTTGGACACCCCAGCAGGATCCAGATGCATACCAAGATATCGAATCAACCGCTGGGTCTGGTCCACATTGAGATCACGCAGTGGCTCCGGCATGTCGGCCGCACCGCGCCCTGTCAGTTTCCGCGACAAGACCTGGGACAACTGCGTGACTTCATCTGGTGCCGGGTGGGATGGCTCCGCACGTAGATCTGCACCACAGCCACATCGAACGACCTGTGACCGGCGCCAGGACACTGGCTCATGGCATGACGAACAGCGATCAACCATCCACACCCCATGCTGGGCACATGCATCGTAAAAACACAACTCCCACTCTGCACGCCAGGAGGACTCTTCCGTAAGACATAGAGGACAGAAGCGCGAGTAGCGCATATTCCATACTCGCGATGTCTTCTGCCTCAATGTGGCAATGTTCTGCACCCAGGCCAGCAACGCTGGATCCAGGCCACGCTCTGGCAGCAAGTGACTGCGCAGCAGTGCATCGGCATCGTACGTCACACCAAGATCCGGCAGATCGAAATACTCCAGCTTGTTCGCCTCTGCCAAGCGCAATAAGTATCCGTTGGGCCCTTCGGTGCGATAGGGCGCCAGCTTGATCAACAACCCGCCTGTCATTTTGCCACGTTGACGGCGTTCAGGCTGATCCGCCTGGCTAGAGCCGAGCCCACCGGATCATGACGGGTGTGCAAGTAAAACACCTCGCCGCTGCGGTCCAACGACCTGAGATAGGATTCCGGATGAAAAGGATTGAGCCTGTCCGGAACTTCACGCCATACACGGTCGCGGAACCCTGCGGCCAATACATCAAGGTCAACTTCTTTGAGCCCAAGGTTGGCCGCAACACTGATGGCACCTTCCAGTATCTTGCGAACGTAATCCATCAGGCCATGGCTGGCTATGAGCATTCTCCGCGCCATATTGGCCTCGTAAATCGGCGTTTCGAACGGTACCGGAAGATATTCCTGAAGCAACTTCAGAATGCCGCGAAACTCGGTGAAATCCTCAGTAGTCGCGCCATCGAACGGAGACAGCGCAAACCTGGCGGAAAAGCGCCTGGCCAACTGCTCGTTCGCATCCACTACGGACTGCGCTTCCGGCAAGCCGCAGGCCACTACCGCGATGTTCGTCAGGCTGATCAAGTTCTTGAGCCAATCAGTGACATCCCGAAAATGTGTAATGGTGGGGGCATAAAACAAGTGATGAAATTCGTCCAGGATCAGGAGCTCCACACCACAGCGCTCGAAGAGCTCGTGAATCAAAACGGTCTTTTGCGGGCCGCTTCCCCGATAGGCTTTCGGATAGCCGAGTGCGATTAGAATCGCTTCCCCTAAACTTTTGGCGGTAGGCGATGAAGGAACCGTCACGACCAGCACTGGAATTTTGGTGCTCCCCAGCGTTGATTCGCGTTGAAAGCGGCTGGCGTACGAAGAGACGAGCACCGTCTTGCCAGCGCCTGCTGGCCCCGTAATCAAAACGCCACCTCCGCTGCCCTTGACCTGCCGGGCATGGTGAAGCTCAGCCATCTTGTACAAGCCGGTATTGAAACGTCGGTGCTGAATCGGGTCGGAAATCAGCCGAAACCCATGTAATACCTCGTGTTCGCTACCGGCCCGAGGAGCGATCATATGGATCAGATCAATGGGCTTCATGCTGCGCTCCTCTTGTGAACACGCTCAATGTCGGCAGCACGTCATCGAGACCCGCCGGAAGATTCTCGGGTAGCTCAGGCGCCAGTTCTTTGACGGGTTTGCGTGCCTTAGCCAACGGATCCTCGTTGTTCAGCACAGCCTCGCTGTCATGCATGAGCAAGCCGCCGGCATTTTTGCGCACAGCCATTTTCTTATTCTTGATCGCTTGCTCGATGATTTCTTCCAGTTCCGCACGGACCTCGAGCATTTGAGCGGAAGAAGCGTTGTCGCCAAATTGCTGTTTTGCCCGCTCCCTTATCAGGCGATGTATCTCCCTGGGAAGATTGTTTGCGTAGGCCGGATCAACACAAGGAACCTCCAGATATTCCTTGGCCATTGGATCGAAGACATGGATGAAGTTGATCGAATGCTCATAGAACTTCAGATCAACCACCATGTTCTGGCCAGATTGGCGTCGCAGCTCCTGCAATTGACGGCTGTTGTAATGCTGCCCTTCAAGCTCAATACCGTAATGAAAAAGTGTGCGTTTGGCCGGAATGCCACTGATCACTTCAAGCTGTTTAGGATAAAGCGGCAACTCGATGGAACGCCGTCCGGCCAGTTCGGACCACTTGGCGAGCGGGGTTGCGCCAATTCCGCGATGTGGGCGCATCAGGTAGATGTCGACGATCCATTTGGTGATCAAGTGGACAAGGTCTGTGAGCGTGATCGCGGCAAGGTTCTCAGCAGGATAGTCCCCGCGCTCACCGACATTGGAAAACGTAGTGCCAGGCAGCCGATGGATAAGGCCTTGATTCATTGTCCTGAAAAACCGTTCAATACTGCCTTTGTGTTCCGGCGTACGGGCACCACAAAAAAGCATCTGAATACCCATCTCTTCACAGGCTTTCTGCAACCCAGAGGCATGAAGGTCCATGCCGTTGTCGATCGCAATCAGATCAGGAATCCCTTGAGCAGGCCATGCCCCTTTGATATCAGGGAAACGGGCAAGCCATTCCGTTTTGGGCAGAATCGCGCGTCGCAAGCATTGGAGTACCGAGTGAGCACTAGGAGTATTGAAGCTCAGGTAGAAACCCATGATCATCCTGGATGCCTTGTCGGTTGCTATCGACAGCCAAGGTCTGCCCATCTGTAATCCCGTCACTGCATCGATTACGATCAGGTCGATCGGGGTATGGTCGATTTCGATGCGCTCAAGGATCCCGCTGACCTTGAGCCCACCTACTGCGATGCGATATTTTGCCCGGGCAACCTCGGCACCCAGACGAGCACCGTCCACAATATCTTGGCGAAGACCATCGAGCCAACGATAGACGGTTGAACGGGCGGGGCACCGTATATGCAAATCTGGCGGCAAGGACGCATTCAAGGAATTGGTGTGATGCAGCACACGTTCATAAACCGCGGACTTGGGTTGTTTTTGCAGGGTGAGGTAAACGTCGGCGACCGCCTCTTCGAAGAGGGCGTAGCGATCCCCATGGTACGGTTTTGCACGACCTTTCTTTTGAGGGATCAGCGCATGGACCGATTTTGTTGTGCGATACCTGCGCCACCAGTTCTGTACGGACGACGGACAAGGTGGCTTTGTATCTCCGGTTTCCGCTGCATGTGCGTCAATGAGCTTTTTCCATAGAACCGGGTTGTAGCGATTCTTTTCAGGATCGACGGCTCGCAGATAGCTTTGCTTGCGCAGCGCCACCTTTTGCTGATTGTCCGTATACGTAGATAAGTCTCGTGGTGTCGCTAGATAGGTTGCATTGGCCAAAGTGCCCAGGCAAGTCTCATCAATCACTAACTCCCCTTTGAGCCACCGGGCGTTTAATTCGTCCGGAAAAAAATTCTGAATCTCGCGCGCATCGGAGATCAACTGATATTTGCCGGTGACCAGCAGACGCTCCAGCGTCCAGCGCATCTGGCCCTCGATGAAGACGAGACCGCGTTTATAGGTAAAGCGAATCATGTGCGACCTCCTGTGCGTTGAAGACCATGAGATCACCCTGTAGCGGGCTGGCGAGGTCGCACACCAGGTTGCCTAGGGCGATTTGCTTCAATAGGACGTCGCGACCTACCGATGCTTCCAAGGCGTGCCACGGTTTACCTGGAAGATACATGGACAGGCCATGGGGTGAGGCTGCCGGTTTTGCGCGCAATGGGCTGAGCGTTTTCAGGTTGGAACGAAGCGGCTCCTTGCGGGCATCAAGTTCAGTAATGACACGAAAATGCTCTTCGCGGTGCTGGGCGTAATGCGCCGCGATCTGCTGAAGTTTCTTGGTGATTTTTGGAGAGTCGAGTTTTGCGCTGGGCTTGACCTCAATGTGTACCCGCGGGCCTGAAGCCAGCTTTGCCTCGAAATCCGGGTAGTACTCCCGCATGGTTTGTCCGTCGCTGTAGACAATTCGCTCCGGTTGCTCCTGGTAGCTTTGAACTCCTCGGGAGAACTCCAGCAACAGGATGACATCGCGCTCGATCAGCGACTCAAACGCCACCATCCTGCCCAACTTTCTAGATGGGTACCTGCCCCTGAAGTGCCGGCCACTTCTCGTGATTACTCGTCTGGATAACATGATTGCTTTCTCCTGGCGGCAGGCAATAGGGAGCCCTGCGCCTGTCCGCGCATAGTCATAATTCGGGAATCCACGCTGAAAATTCGGGCAAAAGTGAACCCTCGCAGAGTTCAAAACTCGCGAAAAATCAGTATGGAAAGGGAATCAGGCCTTGACGCCTTGGAGAGAGCAACCGATACTTCAGGTGCGAGTTGAAGAATGATTGCTGTACCGGAAGGCGGGCCTTAAGGGCTCGCTTTTTTCGTTTACGTCATCGCCGCCTCCGTTTCACAAGAGGAATTTGTGGCGATGCCCCCCTTGGGTACAGTCATGAAAAAAACTTGGGGAAGCGCCAGGACTTGGCGAATCATTTTGATTTGTACTGGATGGAGCCGCCCGAGTTGAGGCTCCAATTCACGAAGCAATTCGTATTCTTCGACGGGAGCCGTACAGGGAAGAGAAACCTGGCGCTTGGATTTGCGTAGCGCCTCGTCAAGCTCTGTCTGCTCAGCATCGTTTAGTGCCAAGACACGAATCAGACGAGCAATAAAATCCCGCTTAGGTGGGCCTTTCGCGCCACGCTCAAGCGCAGAGAGATAGCTCTGCTCGTAACCGAGCAGATCCGCAGCGTCCCTTTGTTTCAGGCCACGCTGACGGCGCAGTTCGCGAAGGTACACGGCAAAAGGACTCATTGGCAACCGACCATACCAATGCTCAAATTGTGCGCACGGTCGCGTCAGGTCCCATTTTAATCCTTGTCTCCATATCCTTTCCCACTAGGTAATAATGGACAAAAGAATACCGCTATTCGCATTGGAAATCAAGGAAAATTTCCCTTATAAATCAAAGACTTAAGTAGTATAGCAAGCAAATCGATATTCGCAACCGTCGCGTGATTTATCGCAGCATTTGCATCTATCAACGATAGCGAATTTCGAAGAAGTCATCATTCCACGTTAATCAGGCAAAATTCAGACAAAGCCGGCTGTAATAAGGCATTTTTCAGACATTCTTGCCAAATTTGGGGAGGCAATCGAATAGAAATCAGACATCCGAGGTTGACCTGAGCTGTAAAAACCTAAGCGGCACCGCTGCTTAGGCCTTTCACTTTTTCGTTTTGCGAGCTCTGGGCTGCATGAGCACCTTCACTATTGAGGGGTTCGCTTGCGCTAGCTCTGACAGATCCACTTCGTAGCCGTAAAGCTTATGAAGGCACAGTACGACGGCACATGACCGTGAAAACCCGCCCTCACAGTGCACGACGACTGACAAAACATGCCCTGGCAACTGATCAATAAAGCAGCGTATCTGCTCCGCGTGCGTAGATTTGAATGCGTGAGGGAGCTTGTCTTTCGCTCTTGCCGAGAGATCGGGATTGAGAAAATCGACGTCTGCAAAGCTCAGCCGCAAAAGATGCTCGAATCCATCGAGGGCCGCTGGAGGGCGATCCGGGGCAGTGATTGAAATAGCTGCCACAGAGGGTAATCGGGGGCAGCTGCTCAGCATCCATTCGTGATAAGGCGAATGCCTGTTTGGATCCTGGAAGTGGCTTGAACAGACTGCCAATCACATCTTTTAGTCGCTTCTTCATTCAGCCTTTGCCATTAATGGATAAGCTAGTACAAGCCTCACAGGGTCATCATCATATGCAATCGACTTATTGATTCCTCAGACAATTTGGTGCAGCATCGCCCCACATCTCACCCACCGATCCTCGCGGAAATTCACCAGGGCCGGTCAAACCAACGATATCACTGGACTATCAACCCGGAGTCAGGGATAGTCCACTATAACTCATTCTGGTAGACTGATAACGATTTTGAACGACTTTGAGGCTTTAACCAGAGAGCCAATGCCATGAATTCCGAACCGTGGGTCACAGCAATTGATGTCGCTAAGCATCTGGGCGTCGTAAAAGACACCGTTTATCGATGGCGGGAGCGCAAGGGTTTGCCAGCGCACAAGATAGGTCGGCTGTGGAAGTTTCAGCTCTCCGAGGTTGATGAATGGGTGCGAGCGGGAGGAGCTGACGAAGAGGATGCGCACGACAGGCTAGATACCGACCGCCACACATCAGGGGGATGAATGGACAAGTACCAGCTCAGTGAGCGCGATATCTGCACCAAGTTCATCACGCCTGCTATTGTGCGGGCGGGCTGGCAGCAGCATCAGTTTCGCGAGGAAGTAAATCTCACGGACGGGCGCGTCATGGTGCGCGGCAAACTTGCGGCACGCATTAAAAATCCCGATGCCAAAGGTGGCCCTAAGCGCGCGGACTTCGTTTTGTACGCCCGGCCCAACATACCGATTGCAGTAGTCGAGGCCAAGCAAGCGCGCTTCTCGGTCGGCCACGGCATGCAGCAGGCACTGGCCTACGCCGAGATGGTAGATGCCCCCTTTGCCATCAGCAGTAATGGCGACGGCTTCCTGCTACACGACCGCACTGGCCTGACGCAGCCCAGCGAGCGCGAGCTCTCGCTCAGCGAGTTTCCATCACTGGACGATCTTTGGCCGCTTTATCAGCAATGGAAAGGCCTTGTTGAGCCTGCCGCCGTTAAGCTAATTGAGCAACCTTTCTACACCGACGGCAGCGGTAAGGAGCCACGCTATTACCAACGCGTCGCTATCAATCGTGCCATCGAAGCCATCGCCAAAGGACAGCAGCGCGTGCTGCTGGTCATGGCCACCGGCACCGGAAAAACCTACACCGCATTCCAGATCATCTGGCGTATGTGGAAAGCCAAGGCGAAAAAACGCATCTTGTTTTTGGCCGACCGCAACATCCTGGTCGATCAAACCATGCAGCAAGACTTCGCCCCCTTTGGCGAGGTCATGCACAAGGTCTCCAACCGCGAGATCAAGAAAAATTATGAGATCTATCTTGCCCTTTATCAGGCGGTCACCGGCAAGGAAGAATGGAAGCAAATTTACAAGCAGTTTCCGGCCGATTTCTTCGATCTCGTCGTTGTTGATGAATGCCACCGTGGCAGTGCCGCTGATGATTCAGCCTGGCGCGATGTGCTCGAATACTTCAGCAGCGCCACACACTTGGGCCTGACGGCTACGCCGAAGGAAACCAAGGAGGTCAGCAACATCACCTACTTTGGCGACCCAATCTACACTTACTCGCTGAAGCAAGGTATCGAAGACGGCTTCCTCGCACCCTACAAAGTGATCCGAATCGCCACTGATGTCGATGCCGTGGGTTACACCCCCGAAAAAAACAAGATCGACAAACTCGGCCAGGCAGTGGAACAGCGCCAATACAACACGAAAGATTTTGACCGCACACTGGTGCTGGAAAAACGCACCAAACTGGTAGCCAGCAAAGTATGGGAATACCTCAAGACCACCGACCCAATGGCCAAAACCATCGTGTTTTGTGATGACCAGGACCACGCCGAACGCATGCGGCAAGAGCTGGTCAAGCTCATCCCGGCCGCTGCCAGCAACCGCCGCTACGTCATGCGCATCACGGGCGACGACAACGAAGGCAAAGCGCAGCTTTCCTACTTCATCGACAACGACGAGCCTTACCCCGTCATCGCCACCACCTCCAAACTGCTGACCACCGGTGTGGATGCCAAGACCTGCAAACTCATCGTGCTGGACCAAAACATCAACTCGATGACTGAGTTCAAGCAAATCATTGGCCGTGGCACCCGTCTGCGCGAGGACTACCAAAAGCTGTACTTCACCATCATGGATTTCAAGGGTGCGACACGCCTGTTCGCGGACCCAGATTTCGACGGTGAACCGGTGGTGATATACGAGCCCAAGCCCGATGAACCCGTAGTGCCGCCTGACATCACCAACCCGCCTGGCATCAGCGAACCCGAGCCCCCACCCTATGGCCCTGGCCCGAATGGCGGTGATGACACGCCACCCGGCGACATTACGGGCGGAGGCGGTGGCGGCGAAGGCCGCGTCAAATACGTGATCGACGATGTCAACGTGCGCGTGGCGGTGGAGCGCTCGCAGTACCTCGATGCCGATGGCAAGCTCATCACCGAGGATTACCGCGTTCTTTTGAAGGACGACATCAAGAAAGCGCTTCAGGCCGAGTTCGGCAGCATGACTGACTTCCTGCGCCGGTGGAACAGTGCTGAACGCAAGCAGGCCGTATTAGAAGAGCTCGCCGATCAAGGTGTGCCGATCGAAATCCTGCAACAGGCTGTGGCCAACGGCAGCGAGCTGGATGTGTTTGATCTGGTCGCCCATGTTGCCTTCGACCAAAAACCGCTCACCCGCCGCGAGCGCGCCAACAACGTGAAGAAGCGCGATGTGTTTGGCAAATATGGCGAGCAGGCCCGTGCCGTGCTCGAAGCCCTGCTCGATAAGTTCGCCGACCACGGCGTGCAGGACATCGAAGACGCCAAGGTACTGGAACTGCCGCCGTTTGACCAGTTCGGCAGCAAAACCCAGATCCGGCGCGGAATCTTCGGCAGCGTCGAGCAATATACCCAGGCCGTGCAAGAGCTTGAACAAGCGCTCTACGACCAGAATGAACTGAAACAGGCCTGAGCCCGTAAATCGAGAACCACAAGATGAATCTTAGCAGCACCATCAAATCCATCCAGGACATCATGCGCAAGGACGACGGCGTCGACGGCGATGCCCAGCGCCTTGGCCAGCTCACCTGGATGCTCTTTCTTAAAGTGTTCGATCAGCGTGAGGAAGAATGGGAAGACGATAATCCTGCCTATCAATCGCCCTTGCCAGAGCGTTTCCGCTGGCGCAACTGGGCGGCTTACAAGGCCGATGCCGACGGCAAGAAAAAGCCGCAGATCGCAGGCAGCGAATTGATCAGCTTCGTCAATAACGAACTGTTTCCCACGCTCAAGGATCAGATCGACGCGGACCGCAGCCCCCAGCATAAGGTCATCCGCGAAATATTCCGCGATGCCAACAACTATATGAAATCCGGTCCGCAGATGCTGGCCGTGATAGAAAAGCTGGAAGAAGCCATCAACTTCCACGACTTCAAAACCCGCGCCAGTCTGGGCGATGTCTACGAGCAGATGCTCAATGACCTGCGCGGTGCAGGCAATGCTGGCGAGTTCTACACCCCACGCGCCATCACCGCCTTCATGGCCGACCGCGTGAACCCGCGGCTGGACAAACGCGAAACCGTGATGGACCCGGCCTGCGGCACCGGCGGCTTTTTGACCGCCGCCATTGACCACTTCCGCAACCAGCTCACCACGAAGTCCAGCGCCGAAGACAAGCGTGCCATCGAAGGGCTGATCCACGGCATCGAAAAGAAACAACTGCCCCACCTGCTGTGCACTACCAACATGCTGCTGCATGGAATCGACGTGCCCAGCCAGATCGAGCACCGTAACACACTGGGCATTGGCTGGAATGAATGGAGCGCCAACGACAAGGTCGATTGCATCATCACCAACCCGCCGTTTGGTGGTTATGAAGACGATGGTGTCGGCAGCGATTACCCGGCCGATTTGCGTACGCGCGAAACCGCCGACATGTTCATGGCGCTCATCATCAAAAAGCTGCTGAAAGAAAACGGCCGTGCTGCCGTGGTGCTGCCCGATGGTTTTCTGTTTGGCGATGGCATCAAAGGTACGCTGAAAAAATTGCTGCTGCGCGACTGCAAGCTCCACACCATCATTCGCCTGCCAAAAGGCGTGTTTGCGCCTTACACCACCATCAAGACCAACCTGCTTTTCTTCACCAAAGGCAGCATGGTCGATGACGGCACCGAACACTTCCACACCGACACTATCTGGTTTTACGAGCACCCCTATCCGCCGGGCTACAAGAGCTATTCCAAAACCAAACCCATTCGGCTGGAAGAGTTCAAACTCGAGCAAGAATGGTGGGGCAGCGAGGCCAACGACTTTGCCGATCGCGTGGAAAATGAATTCGCCTGGAAGGTGGATTTCAAAACCAAGCGTGAACAGGGCGAAGCCGCTGCGCATCCGCACTGGCAACGCGCCGAAGAACTGAACAATCAGGCTGCTGCACTGGAGGCCGAAGCTCGCGACCTGCGCACTAGCCTGGTCGGCAGCACCGACGCAGCCTACCGCGAAAAAATCGAAGCGCAGATTGCCGACCTGCGCGCCCAAGCCGAACCGCTACGCCTGCAAGCACGCGATGCGCAGGCGGCGGGAGATCGCCTGTACTGGCCCATCTTCAATCTCGATTTGAAAAACCCCAACGCGCCGGAAGAAGAAACCCACGACCCGGACCTGCTGCTGGAGAAGTACAAAAAGCTGCTGGGCGAGATTGAAGAAACCGAAAACCAGCTCAAAAGCGAACTGGCCGCCGCACTGGCGCATCACTTTGTCGGTGAGGATGCCTGATGGATGCGCAGCAGTTTTTGGCCGAATTTGGGCATATTGCGAATGCGTCAGGGGGTATTGGCAAACTCCGTGAGTTGATTCTTGAGTTGGCCATCAGAGGCGAGCTGCTCACCACACCCGATAGTGCTACGGACGCCCGAAACCTGCTTGCCGAAATCTCAAGCTTTCGGGCAGAGCTGGTTCACGCTGGCAAGCTTCGTAGACCTACGCCCCAGCCTGACATTGAAGCCACTGAGCTAAGCTTTACGCTCCCGACAAACTGGGCCTTTGAACGATTAGGTAACGTCTGTGAAATTGTTCGAGGCGTCACTTTCCCTTCGTCGAAGAAACAGACAAGTCGAGCATCCGGCGCAGTGGCTTGCCTACGCACCAGCAATGTTCAGGCAGAGGTTGATTGGGATGATTTAATTTTTGTCGATGAAGAATTCGTTGGCAGAGAAGATCAATGGGTCCAAAAGGGTGACACCATGATCTCAATGGCCAACAGCTATGAGCTCGTTGGAAAAGTGGCTCTAGTGAGAGAGGTCAAAGAGCGCGCAACGTTTGGCGGATTTATCGCTGCGGTGCGTCCTCATGTTCTTGAGCCTGATTACCTCTATCTCGTGTTGCGCAGTCCATACATGCAGGCGCGGATGCGCGGCACTGCAAGTCAGACCACCAATATTGCAAATATTTCACTTGGAGGCATGCGGCCAATACCAACGCCAATTCCACCGAAGGAAGAACAATCCCGCATCGTTGCCAAAGTCGATGAGCTGATGGCCTTGTGCGACAAGCTGGATATGCAACAACAAGAGCGGCGCAAACTGCAAAACAACCTGCGCCAATCCGCTTTGCAAGCCGTCGCTAGTGCCATCAGCCCGCACGAACTGCAAACCACCTGGGCGCGCCTGGCCGACAATTTCGGCTGTCTGTTTCATGCGCCGGAGGATGTGGCGGCATTCAAGGGCTTGGTTCTCGACTTGGCTGTTAGTGGCGAATTGCTGAACATTAAACATCGCCATGCTGCTACTGGTGCCGACTTGCTCGATGCTATTGCAGAGAAACGTATTGAATGGTCGCAGAGGTCGGAAGGGCAGGAGAAAAAAGAAGCCTTGGCGATGTTAAAGAAACTGCGTACTCAGCAAGTGCGCATTCCTGAAGGTTCTTTGCCCGAACACTGGGCATGGGCGTCACTGCTTCAGGTCTCACAAGCAGTTGTTGATTGCCACAATAAAACGGCGCCATATGTCAACGAAGGAATTCACCTCATTCGAACTACTGACATTCGTAACGGGCGGATGGATTTATCCAGCACACGGAAGATTTCAGAAGAGACGTATGCCTATTGGGCGAGGCGTATGCCCCCAAAGGGTGGCGACATCTTCTTCACACGTGAAGCTCCAATGGGTGAGGCAGCGATTGTCCCTGATGGAGAAAAGGTGTGCCTCGGACAGCGCTCAATGCTGATCCGACTTTTTCCTGAACTGTTCAGTAATCGTTTTCTTCTATATGTCATCCAGAGCCCGAGCTTTCAAACACGAATTATCGAAGCCGCGATTGGTATGACGGTCAAGCATCTGCGAGTAGGTGGCGTTGAGGATCTCGTTGTTCCGGTACCACCCAAGGCAGAGCAAGATCAAATTGTTGCCATCGTCGATGCGCTTTTCCGCATGTGCGACCGCTACGCAGATCAGCTTTCTCGAAAGCGGCGCATTGCAGCCAGTCTTGCTGCCAGTGCAGTGGCCAGCCTAACCGGCATCGACATCGAACAAGAAGAGGAACCTATGAAAGCCCCACAAACTGAATTGATCGCGCCGCTGCGGCTGGGCACCACGCCCGACATCAAAGCCCAGGCGCCGCTGGCCACTATCCTGGCTCGTCACAACGGCGAAATAAGCGCCAAGGATTTGTGGCAGCGCTTCGGCGGCGAGATCGATGCCTTTTACGCGCAACTGAAAGCCGAGGTAGCCCGCGGTTGGATTCTGGAACCGGCTCCCGCCGAAATGCGAGAAAAGCCGGCCGATACGGTGAGCGCCTGATATGCAACTGCTTCGTATCCGTATCCCGTCCTTTCGCAATCTGCGTGGTCTCGACATCGCTTTCGAGACGCACTTGCAAGGCCCGGCGAGTGCGCATGCTGATGCACAGCCCAGGCCCATCCGCAGTCATGCGCTAATCGGCCAGAACGGCACTGGAAAATCTAATCTGATCGAGGCGCTGATCACCATTTTTCGCGATGTGGATCTGGACCGCGAGGCGGCGTTCGACTACACGCTGGAATACAGTATTCGCGGACACGCTGTGCGCATTGAGGCGGATACCTCCAAGCAGAAGCGTCCTTATGTATGGGTGGATGGTGACCGTGTTAGCCAAGAGTACCTGACCAAAAACGACACGCCAGGCAAAGAATCGCCTGATCATCGTCGCGGCCCTCGCTTACTGCCAACACATATCTTTGCTTACTACTCCGGGCGCAATGAACGCATTGAGGTGTTGTTTCAGGAGCATCAGCGCCGTTTCAACCAGCGCCAGGAAATCACCACGGACGAAGTACTTTCCGAGCAGTTGCTGGAAAACTTTACCGGATCCGAGGCGGATATTCGTGCCGTCGAAGATGCCAAACGCCGCCGCGATGCGCGGCTGAAGCAAGCGGGCGACGACCGCCTGCGCCGACTGTTCTACTGCCGCGGCGGGCATAGCCAGTTAGTGCTGCTGGCATGTTTATTGTCCGACGACCCGGTATTCAAAAAGGTACTAAAAAACCTGCACATCGAGTCGCTGGAGTCGGCTTTGTTTGTGTTAAAAGAACCGCACCGTCTGCGTGAAAAGCGTCGTAACGGCAAGTTTGACGAACAAGAACTCAACGAAGGTGACCCACGTTTCTGGTATGCACGTGGCAACGTGGTGAGCGAGTTTCTCGACAAACTGTGGCAGGTGGCTTGGGCGCCGATTGAGCAAGAAGCCACAAAGCAAATCGACTTCCGTGGTCGCAGCGAAAAACAGAAGCAGCTTTACTTGTTCGTCCCCAGCCAGGAAAAACTCAAGGAGTTGGGCGGACTGGTCGGCGGCACCGATAGCTTCTTCCGCTACGCCGAGGGCGCCTACATTGGCGACCTGATCGACGAGGTGCGCATCACCGTTAAGAAGCGCGATGAGCATGGCGGCAAGGTGAGCTTCACCCAGCTCTCCGAAGGTGAGCTGCAAATGCTCACCGTGCTGGGCCTGATGCGCATCACCCGCGAAGACCATTGCCTGTTCCTGCTCGACGAACCGGACACCCACCTCAACCCGATTTGGAAGCTGCGCTACTTCGACGATATCGAAGGCGTATTGGGTGATAGTTATGTCGGTGGGTTCGACAGCGGTGCGTTTGATAGCAGTGCTTTTGATACATCCGCAGGGCAATCTCAAATCCTCATCACCACTCACGACCCGATGATGGTGGGCAGTCTCAAGCGAGAGCAAGTGCACATCCTTCGCCGCGATGGTGGCCGCACAGTGGTGGATGTACCCGACGAACATCCGCAGGGCATGGGCGTGACCGGGCTACTTAAAAGTGAGCTGTTTGGCCTCTCGTCCACACTCGACATCGAAACCGAGCGGCGCTTGTTCCGCCGAAATGAACTTTTTGTGAAATCACCGCGCACTCCGGAGGAGGATGCTGAGTTGAGCCGTCTGTCAGCCGAGTTGTCCGATCTCGGCTTTTCGACGGCTGACTTCCGCGACCCGGATTACGCGCTGTTCGTGCGAAAGATGGCGCAACACCGCCGCTTCCGCAAACCCGTGCTCACGCCCGAGGAGCAGGCCGAACAAGATGCGATTGCCGATTCCATCATCGACGAAATCTTGCGAGAGGAGGATGGCCAGTGATCTGGATCGACCTGGAGCACAAGCGGCCTACCGATACCGACATCCCGAATTGGGTGCCATGGACGCAAGCGCAGTGGGATGCCTGGCTGGCGAAGTCCGCCCAACTGGTCGCCAATTTGGCTGCCCTCGAAGCGGCGGGAAAACGTGATGAACGCAATGCACTGATTGACGCCAACAGCACTCACTGGGGTGCTTTGAAGGAATGGCTGTTGGCGTTGTCTGCGGGCAAATGCTGGTTCTCAGAAGTGCGCGAGCTGTACTCGCACTACGACGTGGAACACTTTCGTCCCAAGAAAGAAGCCAAGGCACTGGATGCCAGTCTGCGCGACGGCTACTGGTGGCTGGCTTTCGACTATATGAATTTCCGCGTGTGCGGCAATGTCGGAAACCGCAAGAAGGGGGGCTGGTTTCCACTCAAAGATGGCTCTCTGTGCTCCACCTACGCCGCGCCCTGTGAGGAATCCGAAACGCGCTATCTGCTTGACCCGATTGATGACGATGACGTTGCGCTGATCGCTTTTGACGAGGAAGGTAAGGTCATTCCCATGCCGGGTTCCTCCCCTTGGGAGCAGGAGCGTGTCATCGAGACGGTAAAGCGGCTCAAACTCAATGAGCACGCACCGTTGGCAGAAGCTCGCCGCAAGGTGTGGCAACAGGTGGACCGATTGATCGACGACTTTGCGATGGCCAAAGCCCGTTGTGGTGCAGGCAATAACCCGGCGGCCAAGGCGAAGTTGACTGAGGTCCGTGCGCGCGTACGCGAAATGACATGTCCAACGGCTGAACTATCGGCAGTCGCTCGTTGGTGCTTGTTGATGCGCAACGATCCACAGCTTTCCCGGTTGGTTGGGTGAGGCTCTGACATGACCGAACTACAATCTCGATGCCATCCTGGGCGCGCCGCCGCAAAGAAGCCAGTCGTCACATGGTCAACCATCTGCGATCAATAAACAAAACCCAACCGCTGTCGGCTGGGTTTTGTTTTATGAAATCTAAATTTTTTGGGAAAAATCTAAACTCCAATGGGATCCTACAAACTCAAACATCAATATTCCCAGCCCGCAACGCATTGCTCTCGATAAACGCGCGGCGCGGTTCGACGTCGTCGCCCATGAGCGTTGTGAAGATGCCGTCTGCGGCGATCGCGTCTTCGATCTGGACGCGCAGCAGGCGGCGCACCGTCGGGTCCATCGTCGTTTCCCAGAGCTGCTCGGCGTTCATCTCGCCCAGACCCTTATAGCGCTGCTTCGAGACCTTGCTCTCGGCATCGGCCATCAGCCACTTCATCGCCGACTTGAAGTTCGTCACCGATTGCGAGCGCTCGCCGCGCTTGATCGTCGCCCCTTCGCCAATTAGACCCTTGAACGTTTCCGCCGTCTTCTGCAACTGCGCATAGTCCGCCGTCTGCAGGAAGTCCGGATCGATCACGCTCACCTTCACGTTGCCGTGATGGCGTCGCTCGACACGCAGCGACACCACCGGATCGGCGTTCTCGACCTCTTCCGTCACCGCCCGGATCGTGATCTCCGGCGCCAGCGGGTCGTTGCTCAACGCCGCTTCCAACGCCTGCGCCGAGCGCTGCGCCGCTTCCTCGCTGCTCAGGTCGATGTCCACACCTTCGGTCACGGCCGTCAGCACCGACGCCTCGTACACGCGGCTCAGACGCTCGATCACACCGTCCGACAACTGATAGCTGCGCGTCAGCTCACCCAGCGCATCGCCCGAAATGGGCGCGGCACCGGTCGTCGGCGTCAGCTCGGCATTGTTCAGTGCAAGCTTGAGCATGTACTGCGCCAGCTCGCTCTCGTCCTTGATGTAACGCTCGTCCTTGTTGTGCTTGACCTTGTACAGCGGCGGTTGCGCAATGTACACATAGCCGCGCTCGATCAGTTCCGGCACCTGACGGTACAGGAACGTCAGCAGCAGCGTGCGGATGTGCGCGCCGTCCACGTCAGCATCGGTCATGATGATGATGCGGTGGTAACGCAGCTTGTCGATGTTGTAGTCGTCCTTGCCGATACCGCAACCCAGCGCAGTAATCAGCGTCACGATCTGCTCGCTCGAAATCAGCTTGTCGAAACGTGCCTTTTCAACGTTGAGCACCTTGCCGCGCAGCGGCAGGATCGCCTGGAACTTACGGTCACGACCCTGCTTCGCCGAACCGCCTGCCGAGTCGCCCTCGACCACGTAAATTTCGCACAGCGCCGGATCCTTCTCCTGGCAGTCCGCCAGCTTGCCCGGCAGACCAACGCCGTCGAGCACGCCCTTGCGACGCGTCATTTCACGTGCCTTGCGTGCCGCGTCGCGCGCGCGCGCCGCTTCCACGATCTTCGAGCAAATGATCTTCGCGTCGATCGGCGTCTCTTGCAGGAAGTCTTCAAGCGCCTTCGCCACGTACTCTTCCACCGGCGCACGCACTTCGGAGGACACCAGCTTGTCCTTCGTCTGCGACGAGAACTTCGGCTCGGGCACCTTCACCGACAACACGCAGGTCAATCCCTCGCGCATGTCGTCACCGGTCGTCTCGACCTTCGCCTTCTTGGCGATCTCGCTCTCGGAGATGTACTTGTTGATCACGCGCGTCATCGCCGCACGCAACCCGGTCAGGTGAGTGCCGCCGTCACGCTGCGGAATGTTGTTCGTGAAGCACAGCACCGACTCGTTGTAGCTGTCGTTCCACTGCATGGCGACTTCCACGCCGATGCCGTCACGCTCGCCCATCACGTGGAAAACGGTCGGGTGCAGCACCGTCTTCGACTTGTTGATGAACTCGACGAAGCCCTTCACGCCACCGCCGAACGCGAAATCGTCTTCCTTGCCAGTGCGCAGATCCGTCAGACGAATGCGAACGCCGTTGTTCAGGAAGGACAGCTCGCGCATACGCTTGGCGAGGATGTCGTAATGGAATTCGACCTTGCCGAAGATCGTTTCGTCGGCCAGGAAGTGCACTTCGGTGCCGCGCTTGTCCGTGTCGCCCACCACCTTGAGCGGCGACGTCTCGACGCCGTCGACCACATCGATCTCACGGTTTTGCGGCACGCCACGGTGGAATTCCATGAAGTGCTTCTTGCCGTCGCGACGCACGGTCAGTTTCAGATACGACGACAGCGCGTTCACGCACGAAACGCCCACGCCGTGCAGGCCGCCCGAAACCTTGTAGCTGTTCTGGTCGAACTTGCCGCCGGCGTGCAGTTCGGTCATCACGATTTCCGCAGCGCTGCGCTTCGGCTCGTGCTTGTCGTCGAACTTGATGCCCGTGGGAATGCCGCGACCGTTGTCCGTCACGGAGATGGAATTGTCCGCGTGAATGATCACGTGGATGTCGTCGCAGTAACCTGCCAGAGCCTCGTCGATCGAGTTGTCCAGCACCTCGAATACCAGGTGATGCAGACCCGTGCCGTCCGACGTGTCGCCAATGTACATGCCGGGACGCTTGCGCACAGCCTCCAGACCCTCGAGGATCTGAATGGAGGCTGCACCATAGCCGCTTTCGGCCTGCTTTTGCTGTTCGCTCATGACAATCTTCCGGTTACTGCGTCATTTCTGACGAATTACTGCTTCATGACTTGCCGCCCCCCGCGCGCTTTTGGCGCTCCGAAGGCCACTTATCCCGCAAAAGGATAATTCTCTAGAAACGCCAAAGGGGCGCTCGGCCCCTTCGCGCATGTGTGACGGCGCGTACGGCGGAATATCCGCTCAAATGCGCATCGGCATGACGACGTACTTGAACTCGTCGTTGTCCGGCAGGGTGATCAGGGCGCTCGAATTGGCGTCGCCCAGACTCACCTTCACTTGCTCGACCTTCAGGTTCGACAACACGTCGAGCAGATAGGTCACGTTAAAGCCGATATCCACCGACTCGCCCGTGTAATCGATCTCGATTTCTTCCTGCGCTTCTTCGTTTTCGGTGTTGTTCGCGCTGATCTTCAACTGGTTTTCGCTCACCAGGAAACGCACACCCTTGAACTTGTCCGACGTGACGATCGCCGCACGTTGCAGCGAGCGATGCAGCTCTTCACGGCTGATCACGAAGCTCTTGCTGTAACCCTTCGGGATCACACGGTTGAAGTCGGGGAATTTGCCCTCGACCAGCTTCGACACCAGTTCGACGTTCGCGAAACGGAACTTGACCTGGCTCGGCGCCACGTCGATCTGCACCGGATCGTCGATGTCTTCGAGCAGACGCTGCAACTCGAGAATCGTCTTGCGCGGAATGATGACTTCCTGACGCGCAAACTTCTCGCCGGCAATCGTGGTGTTGCAATACGCCAGTCGGTGACCGTCCGTGGCCACGGCTTCGATCTTCTCGCCCTCGACCACGAGCAGCATGCCGTTCAGGTAGTAACGGATGTCCTGCTGCGCCATCGCGAAGTGCACCATGCCCAGCAGTTGACGGAACGCACGCTGCGGCAACGCGAAGCTCGCAGCGTAGTCGTTGGCTTCCGCCACCGTCGGGAAATCTTCCGCAGCCAACGTCTGCAACTGGAAGCGGCTCTTGCCCGCCTGCACCGTCAGACGCTTGTCCGAGAGCGAAAGCGCCACTTCGGCGTCCGGCATGTTGCGCAGAATGTCGAGCAGCTTGCGAGCCGCCACGGTCGTCGCCACATCATCGGCGCCGGCACCGCAGTCAGCGGTGGTCGTGATCTGCAACTCGAGGTCGGTCGACAGGAAGGAAATGTCCTGTCCGTGCTTGCGAATGAGCAAATTGGCCAGAATCGGCAACGTGTGGCGACGCTCGACGATGCCACTCACAATTTGCAGCGGCCGCAGCAGATTGTCTCGTTGAGTTTTGACCAATTGCATATTTATCCTTCGTAGTAACTGTTAACGGGTGCCAGTTTCTGCTGAAAACCCGAATATTCCCTTATCAATCAATCGCTTGCAGTCGGGATAACAGGGCGGAAAACGCTGTGGACGAGCCGGGGACGCATTGTGCGCCGATCCGCTATTGTGCCCGAAAACACCGGTTTCCCCCAAACCGCACCCAGCTTATCCACAGGGACCCAGGCAACCCCGCCCGGCACCCCGCGTGTCCGCCCTGTGCATCAGGCGTTACCCCTTGAGCGTTTGCTCCAGCACGTGCAACTCGTGGTTGAGCTGCGCGTCCTTGCCTCGCTCTTCCGCAATCTTGCGTACCGCGTGCAGCACGGTCGTATGGTCGCGTCCGCCAAACAATTCGCCGATTTCCGGCAAGCTCTTCTGCGTCAGTTCCTTCGCCAGATACATCGCAATCTGCCGCGGCCGTGCAATATTGGCAGGCCGCTTTTTCGAATACATGTCGGCGACCTTGATATTGTAAAAATCGGCGACCGTCTTTTGAATGTTTTCGACGGAAATCTGACGATTCTGAACCGTCAACAGATCTTTCAGCGCTTCCTTCGTCAGTTCGATGGTGATCTCGCGACCATGGAACTTCGAGTACGCCAGGATCTTGCGCAGCGCCCCTTCCAGTTCGCGCACGTTCGAGCGAAGATGCTTGCCGACGAAGAACGCCACGTCCTCCGACAGCCCCACGCCTTCGGCCTGCGCCTTCTTGATCAGGATGGCCACGCGCATTTCGAGCTCGGGCGGCTCGATAGCCACCGTGAGCCCCGAATCGAAACGGGAAATCAGTCGGTCGTCGATGCCCGTGATTTCCTTCGGATACGTGTCGCTCGTGATGATCACCTGCGCCCGGTTGGCGATCAGCGCCTCGAACGCGTAGAAGAATTCTTCCTGCGTACGGCTCTTGCCCGAGAAGAACTGAATATCGTCGATCAGCAGCAGATCGAGCGAATGGTAGTAACGCTTGAATTCGTCGAATGCCTTGCGCTGGTAGGCCTTCACCACGTCGGACACGTACTGCTCGGCGTGGATGTACCGAATACGCGGATTCTGCTTCTCGGCGAGCAACTGGTTGCCGATGGCGTGAATCAAGTGCGTCTTGCCCAGGCCAACGCCGCCATACAGGAACAGCGGGTTATACGACGTACCCGGGTTGTTCGCGACCTGAATCGCCGCCGCGCGGGCCAACTGGTTCGATTTACCCGTCACGAAATTGTCGAAGGTCAGCACCGGGTTGAGCTTCGAGCGCTCGTAAATCGACTCGACTTCGCCGACCTGCACCGGCTCCTGCGGCGTGACACGCCAATTGCGGCGTACCGCCTCGGCTTCGCTCGCTTCCAGATCGGGACGCTCGCCATCGAGAGATGCCGCGTCTGCCGCATGGCCACCGGCGTTCGCACCGTTGGCACCATTAGCTCCGTTCGCCCCCCCAGCCACTGCGGCATGCGCGGCGGCAGCTGTCGGGTTCGTACGCGCGACACTCGTCGGCACGGGCGCGGGCGCAGCACTCGGTGCAGGCGCCGGGGTGGAAGAGGGCACGCGCAGACCGGCCTTCGGATCGAGAACGAACGTCACTTCGATCGGGGCATTCCAATAGTCGGCCGCCATACTCTGGATACGCCCGGAGAACTGGCTCTTCACCCAATCCAGCTTGAAGCGGTTGGGTGCGCCAATCTTGAGCGTGCGCGCCTGTTCGTCGAAGTCGAGCGGCGCCAGCGGTTTGATCCAGGTGCGGAATTGCTGGGGCGTCAGCTCTTGTTCGAGACGAGTCGCGCAGTGTTGCCAGAAGTCGTTCATGCAGCGTGTGTCCAGGTGGCGCGGGGCCCATCCGACGTCATCGTCCAACGCGTTCACCGTCCACTATCCGTTACATCAGATATGGGGGCAGAACGCGCCAAACCAAGCCGGCAGTCCCGTTCTCCCTTAGCACTGGGACGGGCTACCGGCCGCGACCTGGTCGGACCAGCGGCGCATTGCAGACGTCCGGCACCCGACGAACCACGGCGCAGCGCTCGGGCCTGGTCTCGCGCGTGCAGCCGGCTCCTCCGGCGCGCGCAGACGACAAGACCCGGCGCGCTATCCACATGGCGACGTCACCGGTACTCTGCTGGGAAAAAAATTGATGGGGGATTTTACCGCCAAAGCGTCGGCAAAGCGAGTTATCCACAGGAATGCCCACAGCACACGGATCTCCGGGCGGCCGCGCCGCGTTAACCCGCCTGACGTCGCGCGATGGCTGCGCAAATGCCCAGCAATTACGACGATTTGCCGCGACGGCGTGAATATCTTCACGTTGTCCCAATTATCCACTGGCAAAAAGTGAAGATTCCGCCAATTTCCGCCATTATCCACGGCCCCGGGGCACGCCAGTGGCGGATCCGCGACAACGGCGACACCGATCGCGCACGAGTGCATTGGACGCGATGGCTAACCTATTGACACACAACGGAAAAGCCGATTAAATAGCGGGTTCGTTAGAAAGATAACCGGATTCCTATCCAACTCCCGACGGCTGGGCCGCGCGTGAAAGTCCTTGAATTTGCAGGTTTTCACGGTGTCCTTGTGGCGTTTCACGATGCTGCTGCGCGGGAATTTTTTCACACAGTGAGTGCATCATGAAACGTACTTTTCAGCCTTCCGTGACGCGCCGCAAGCGCACCCATGGCTTCCTGGTTCGCATGAAGACCCGTGGCGGCCGCAAGGTCATCGCCGCTCGTCGCGCCAAGGGCCGTAAGCGCCTGGCCGTCTAAACGCGGTTCTCGGTCGTACCGCGGTTTGCGCGTTAAGTCCGCAAGGCGCGAAGTCCCGGCGCTGGGGTTTCCCAAAGCCGCACGACTTCTCAAAACGGATGAGTTTTCATCCGTTTTTAGTTTGCGCCCCCTGCGTCGTACCGCGCACTTCGTGCTGTATATGCGCTGGCGCGACAACGCGCCGGACACCCCTGCCGATGCCACGCCTCAAGAAGGCCGCATCGGCATTGTCGTCGGTAAGAAGCATGCACCGCGTGCGGTCACTCGCAATCTGATCAAGCGTCAGGCTCGCGAGACGTTCCGCCAGCGTCGTGCGGCGCTCGCCGGCTGGGACTTCGTACTGCGACTGACCCGGCGTTTCGACAAGGGGACGTATACGGCAGCGGCCGCGCCAGTGCTGAACACACTGTGCCAGACCGAGTTCGCGCAGCTCTTCGACGCAGCCGAGAAGGCCGCCCGCAAGCGCCGCGCGCACGACGCCAAGACGGAAGGTAGTTAGTCCCCATACGGTAGCGCCCGACCCCGGGCATGCGCCGCCCACCCGGCCACCTCGGCCGGACTGACAGGCGGAATCGAGATGCGAAGCGTGCTGTTGTTGCTCCTGCGCGGTTACAAGCTGGTGATCAGTCCCTGGCTGGGGAACCGTTGCCGCTTTCATCCGAGCTGCTCCGACTACGCACGCGAGGCCATCATCGAGCATGGTGCCGGTTACGGCACTTATCTCGCGGCCAGGCGTCTATGCCGCTGTCATCCGTTTCACCCCGGCGGTTTCGATCCCGTACCGCCGGCTCGACACGTCTGTAACGCTCCCGATCAAAACGCCGATGGCGCCGACAAGGCCGCCGGAAGCGACGCGTCGCGAGCCAAGCGGGCGGTCTCGTCCGGGCCCGCGGCCGCATCGGCAGTTACGCGCCGCGCGCCGGGCCATTCCTGAGTTTCGTCCACCACGAGTTACCGCATGGACATCAAACGCACCGTACTCTGGGTCATTTTCGCGCTGTCTGTCGTGATGCTTTTCGACAACTGGCAACGCGCCAATGGCCATTCGTCGCTGTTCTTCCCGACGCCCGAGGCTTCCGCCCCGGCCGCCACGGGCAACAACCAGACGCCGGCCAACGACCTGCCGCAATCCGCCAACGCCGCTGCGGCAGCGGGCAGCGCCCCGGGTAACGCGCCTGCCGCCGCCACCGCGCAGAAGGTCCGCATTACGACCGACGTCTACGAAGCCGACATCAGCACGCAAGGCGGCACGCTGTCGTTCCTCGCGCTCACGAAGTGGCCGGATGCCGAGGAAGCCGACAAGCACGTCGTGCTGTTCGACAACACGCCGAGCCATCAGTACTTCGCCCGTACGGGCCTGATCGGCGGGGATTTCCCGAACCACAACGACATCTTCACGCAAGTGCCGGGCCCGACCACGATGACGGGCGACACGCTGACCGTGAAGTTCGAATCGCCGGTCAAGGGCGGTCTGCAGTTGGTGCGTGCTTACACATTCCATCGCGGCAGCTACGTGATCGACGTGTCGAACACGATCGTCAACAAGACCGACGCCCCCATCAAGCCCACGCTGTACATGGAACTGGTGCGCGACGGTCGTGAAATCAGCGGCGCGAAGTTCTCGCACACGTTCACGGGTCCGACGGTCTACAGCAGCGACGAGAAGTTCCAGAAGATCACGTTCAGCGACATCGACAAGGACAAGGCGAAGTACGTCAAGCAGTCGAGCGACGGCTGGATCGGCATGGTGCAGCATTACTTCGCCACGGCCTGGATTCCGAAGGAAGGCGCCACGCGCGACAACTACATCGGCAAGCTGGACAACGGCCTGTACCGTGTCGGCGTGAAGGAACCGCTCGCGAGCATTCCCGCGAACGGCAGCGAGACGGTCGATGCGCGTCTGTTCGCCGGCCCGCAGGAAGAGCACGTGCTCGAACAGATCGCGCCGGGCCTGGAGCTGACGAAGGACTACGGTTACTTCACGATCCTGGCCAAGCCGCTGTTCTGGCTGCTCTCGAAGCTGCACGCGCTGATCGGCAACTGGGGCTGGGCGATCATCGCCGTGACCGTGATCATCAAGCTGGTGTTCTTCCCGCTGTCGGCCGCAAGCTACAAGTCGATGGCGCGCATGAAGGAAATCACGCCGCGCATGCAGGCGCTTCGCGAACGCTACAAGAGCGATCCGCAGAAGATGAACGCCGCGCTCATGGAGCTGTACAAGACCGAGAAGGTCAATCCGTTCGGTGGCTGTATCCCGATCGTGATTCAGATTCCGGTGTTCATTGCGCTGTACTGGGTGCTGCTCTCGTCGGTGGAAATGCGCGGTGCGCCGTGGCTGGGCTGGATTCATGACCTCTCGACGCAGGATCCGTATTACATCCTGCCGGTGCTCATGGCCGTGTCGATGTTCATCCAGACCAAGCTGAACCCGACGCCGCCGGATCCGATGCAGGCCAAGATGATGATGTTCATGCCGCTGATCTTCTCGGTCATGTTCCTCTTCCTGCCGTCCGGTCTGGTGCTGTACTACGTGGTCAACAACACGTTGTCGATCGCGCAGCAATGGTCCATCAACCGCATGCTCGGTACCAAAAAGAAGGAAAAGGCAGCCTGACGCATCCCGTCTAGCTGTCTGACAGACACAGCCGCCCGCGAGTCTCTCGCGGGCGGTTTTGTTTGGTGCATGTCAAAATAAGCCACTGTTTTTCAACGAATCGTTCCATGAGCGTCTCTGCCCCCACGACCGTCTCGACGGTCCCGATCGCCGCCATCGCCACCGCCCCCGGACGCGGCGGCATCGGCGTGGTGCGCGTGTCCTTCGGCAAGCATCGCGGCGACGCCGTGCAGCGCGTCATCGCGCGTCTGGTCGGGCAGCCCCTCAAGCCGCGTCACGCGTCGTATCTGCCGTTTCTCGACGGCACCGGCGAGGCGCTGGACCGCGGCATCGCGCTGTATTTCCCGGGTCCAAACTCGTACACCGGCGAAGACGTGCTGGAGCTCCAGGGCCACGGCGGCCCCATCGTTCTGCAATTGCTCTTGCAACGGTGTATCGACGAAGGCGCGGCGCTGGGGGTGCGGCTTGCCGAGCCGGGGGAATTCACGCATCGCGCGTTCCTCAACGACAAGCTGGATCTGGCGCAAGCCGAAGCGGTCGCCGACCTGATCGAGGCAAGCACCGAAGCTGCAGCTAGGTCGGCGAGCCGTTCGCTCGACGGTGCGTTCTCGCGCGAAATTCACTCGCTGGTGGATCTGGTGATCCATCTGCGCATGCTCGTCGAAGCGACGCTCGACTTCCCGGAAGAGGAAATCGACTTTCTGGAAGCCGCCGATGCTTTCGGGCAACTCGAACGCATTCGTGCGCAGTTGGCACAGGTGTTGTCGCAGGCGCGTCAGGGTGCGCTGCTGCGCGAGGGGATCAACGTGGTGCTGGCGGGGCAGCCGAACGTCGGCAAGTCGTCGTTGCTCAATGCGCTCGCGGGGGCCGAACTGGCCATCGTCACGCCGATTGCCGGCACCACGCGCGACAAGGTGCAGCAGACGATCCAGATCGACGGCATTCCGCTGCATATCATCGACACGGCGGGGTTGCGCGAGACGGAAGACGAGGTCGAACGCATCGGTATCGAGCGCAGCTGGAGCGAGATCGCGAAGGCGGACGCCGTGCTGCATCTGCTCGATACGCGCACCGGCATGACGCCGGAAGACGAGATCATCGCCAAGCAACTGCCGAAGCACGTGCCGATCGTGCGCGTGTACAACAAGACGGATCTTGCGGGCGAACCGGCAACTGTATTGCCCCGGGAAGGCAGCGCCCCGCTGGGCGTTCGCTTGTCGGCGAAGGGCGGTCAGGGCATCGATTTCCTGCGCGCCGAACTGTTGAAGATTGCGGGATGGCAGGCGGGCAACGAAGGCGTGTTTCTCGCGCGCGAGCGACACTTGTCGGCCCTGCGTGCGGCGCGCGAACACATCGAGATGGCGGATGCGCATGCGCGTCAGAACGCCGGTGCGCTCGATCTCTTCGCCGAAGAACTGCGTCTCGCGCAGGAACAACTCAGCACGATCACCGGCGAATTCACGTCGGACGATTTGCTTGGCGTGATTTTCAGTCGGTTCTGTATCGGGAAGTAACGCATCCCGCGAAGCCGCGAGCGCATGGGTCGCGCTCGCGGCTTCGTATGCCCCTCGGCGTTACAGATAGTTCGAATCGTCGTCGCTGAAGTCGCTGAAGTCACTCGCGTCAGTGTCGACGTAGTCGCCGTTGTCCCTCAGTGCATCGTCGATATTCGAGAAGTCCGAGTCCGATGCGTCGACCTGACGGTTTGCGTTGCCATTGCCATCCTCCCGGCGATTCCCGTCCTCGTAAATCGTGTTGTTGATGATGGTCTCGGAGGGCATCATGCCGCTGCCCAGGCCACTCATTCCACCGATGCCACCGACGCCACCGATTCCGCCCATCGCTGGCTGACCGAAGAAGCCGCCACCGCCGTTGCGGTGAAACAGGCTCTCGATGCCCTGGAACAGGAATGCGCCACCGGCCACGCCCGCCGCGGTCGTGGCGATGCTGCCGAGTGTGCTTCGCGCGCCATCGCCGAGCCACCCTGAGCGTTGCGCGGGGGTAGCTGGTGGTGCGGGTGGTGCGGACGGCTGTGCCGACGCAGGCGCTTGCGTTGGCGTCGGGTAAGACGCCTGGGCAGCCGCAGCGCCTGCATTGCCAGCGCCGCCGAGCCCATACCCCACACCGGCTGCGCTGCCTGCGTTACCTGCATTCCCCCACGTATTGCCGCCACCGAGAAATCCGTCGTGGCCGTGGAGAGCGCCGCCCTGCGCTGCCTGCAACTGCGCTTGCAACGTCGCGATTTGTGCACGCGCCGACACCAGCGCCTGATCGAGCAGCAACGCGCGTTGCACGAGCAGATACGCGGCGTCCGGCTGACGACGAATGGCATCGGCGATCAATGCTTCGGCCTGTTCGTCCTTGACGCCTGCCTGCGCTTGCGTGAGTTGCGTGAGAAAGCCCTGAAGTGTCTGCAATTCCTGCTGGTTCATGATCTGCCTCTGTGAGCGACACGAGTGTGGTGCGAATGCGATGACGTGTCCGATGTCTTGTCCTGACAGCGTCGCTGCTGCGGATGACGAACCCAGTATGCGAACCGAACCTTAAGCGGATCTTAAGACGCCCACGCCATAGGTCATCGCTTGTCGGGATGCGCTTGCGATGGGCCGCAATTGGTCGCGCTTGGCTTGCGAGCTGCAAACGACACGCGCGCCATCGAGAGAGAGGAAGTGCACGCGAAGTGCAACGGGAAGTCACGACACGAAGGTAATGCTTTGAAACACTTCTAACAGGGATCGTAATTGCCCGACTGCGGTGCGGGGCCTAGACTCTGATGCGTCAACTCCAGGGCGGTGTGGCGTCGGAGGTACATCGAGGCGCAAGTCACATCCGGTTGCATTCCGCTCATTTGCGACGCACGCCAGGCGGAATTCACAGCGCCCGGCGTTCGTTCTTCGAGGTCCGTGTCGTGAAACGTCTTCCTGTTGTCCTTGGCTTCGTCGCCGTGGCCGCTGCGATGGCCAGCAGCAGCGCCTTCGCCTGGCATGGCGGTGTGCGCGTCTGGGTCGGCCCCGGCTATTACCCGTATCCCTACGCCTATCCCTATGCTGCGCCCGCGCCGTACTACGCGCCGCCGCTCGTCGTTGTTCCCAGTCAGCCGCAGCAGTACATCGAGCAACCGCAGGCCGGCGCACAATACGACAGCCCGGGCGCAAACAGCGACACCTGGTACTACTGCGACAAGGCCGGCGCTTACTATCCTTACGTGAAAACGTGTCCTTCCGGATGGCGCGAGGTCCCCGCCCAACCGGTATCGAACTGATCGGGAGACACGTGATGTCATTCGAATCGCCTATCGTGCACGCACGCACCGCTTCCCGAACAGGCACCGCGGCACGCTCCCGCCGCATGCACCGCCTTCTGGCACCCCTCGTCATCGTCGGTGCGACCGCCATGCTCGCCGGTTGCGTGGTGGTCCCCACGGGCCCGAGTCTCATGGCGCTACCCGGTACGGGCAAATCCTTCGACCAGTTCCGTCAGGACGACTTCAACTGCCGCCAATATGCATCGGGACAAAACGGCGGCGTCGACGCCACCGCGGCGGCCAACAACAGCGCCATTGGCAGCGCCGTGCTCGGTACTGCGCTCGGCGCTGCCGCCGGTGCAGCGATCGGTGGTGGTTCGGGCGCGGCGATCGGCGCCGGGGCGGGGCTGCTTGCAGGGGGTGCCGTCGGCGCAGGCAATGCCCAGACGTCTGCATACCTGACTCAAAGCCGTTATGATCAGGCCTACATTCAGTGCATGTATGCCGCCGGTCATCGCGTTCCCGTTCGTGGCGATATGGTTTCGTCGCAGCCGGTCCAGCGCTATGCCCCACCCCCGCCACCGCCTCCGGGCTGGCGGCCGCCAGCCGGCAGCTACTGATCCCATTACACCATTCGCGATACGGCAGACGCAGCACAGTGCCAGTTTTGTGTCTGCCCGCATGAGCATTTCGATGACCCTCGATTCGACTGTCCGCCACACCTCCCACCCCCGTGACACATCCGCATCGCACGCATCGCGGGCCTTGAGTCATGCGCCGGGGATGATGCGTTCCGCTTCCGCCGCTTCCAGCGTTGCTGTCGCCGCAGTCGTTGCGATCGCAGCGCTCGTCGCCGCGCCACACGCGCGCGCGCAGAACACGTCGGCCCCCCTTAACAGTGGCGGGAGTGGCGCGAGTGGCGCGAGTGGCGCGAGTGGGGCGGGCAACGCGTCGACGTTCAACCCGTCGGCCGACATCTCGCGCGCCGTGTCCCGCGACACGACCGACGCTGCGATCCAGAACAACTGGAACACCATCACGCGACCGCCCGTACAAGCCAGGCCGGAAGAGAAGCCGGCCGATACCCCGCGCCGCAACCGTCGCGGTATCACGCCGGGCATTTCGACGAACTGACGCGATAACCTGAAGCGACGATCTGGCCCGACAGACCGGCTCAGGGTTGTCCGGCTGGCATTCGCCGGATCCCCCGTCTACTATGAGAATCATCAGCAGGATCCACTCCCTCTGGTGTTCTCATGCGACTCTTCCTTGCTCTGTGGCCCGGGCCGGGCGTGCGCGCGCAACTTCACGACTGGGCCAGATCGGCTCACGAAGAATGCGGCGGACGCGTGCTTCGCGCCCAGACCTTGCATCTGACGCTCGCATTTCTCGACGAAGTCGATCCTGCGCGTCTGCCCGTGTTGCTCGCGCTCATGCAGCGCACCCCGCTCGAAGCGTTCACCCTGACGTTCGATCATCTCGGCTACTGGTCCGATCGCAAGATCGTCTGGGCGGGCGCGCAAGGGGTGCCTGACAGCCTCGTGGCGACGCGCAATACGCTGCTCTCGCAATGGCGCGCAACCGGCGCACGGGTGGTGACGCAATCGTTCCGCCCCCACGTCTCGCTACTTCGTCATGCGCGCCGCGCGCCGACCGACCCTTATCCGCATCCGCTGGTCTGGCACTGCGACGGCTACGTGCTCGTGCATTCGGTGCGCACCCCGCGCGGGCCGCATTATCGTCTGCTCGCCGAGCATCACAGCGGACGCACCGAGGGTGGCGAAGGCTTTTTCGAAACGTCTTCCGAGAAATCGCCAATGCCCGCAACGCAATACGGTATAGTCGGATGACGATATGCCGGCCGTCCGGTCGGCGCGTCGGTTTCTCGTCATTCGCAGGAGGCTCAAGTGCAAGTCGGATCGATCGTCAAATCCAATCACATCGCAGTGCCGCGTGGTGCCGTTGGCATCGTGATCCGTGTGCTGGGTCACATGGCGATGGTTAAGTGGTATGCCGGGCAACCCGGCGCGTCGCGCGAACTCAACACTGAACCGTTCGATATCGTCGACCTGATCGAAACAGGCGACGTCATGCCCGTCGGGGGCAGCCCCATCCTGCACTGAACATCGTGCGGCGTCGCAAGGCGCCAGGAAAGTCAGGCAGCACTGGCAAGACAACAAAACGCCGGCCCGTCTTCCGATGGGCCGGCGTTTTGCATCAGGACCGTATCAGGACCGTGACGGGCGCTCGGACCGATCTCTCAGATGTGCCCCGCACGCTGACGCATCAGCGCTTCGAGCCTTGCAGCCATGCGCTCGCGACGTTTGCGCGACGTGCGATGCAGCAGCACCGCCATGGCGAGCAGCACGACACACGCGATGAAGAACACGCCGTAGGGCAGCGTATCGCCTTGCAGACGCAGACTGATCTGCGCACGCGTCTCGGCGGTACAGATGATCGTGCCGGCCCGCATACCGGTGTAGTGCATGCCGCACACGGCAACGGCCATCACCAGCGCCGCCAGCGCCCGTTGCAGACTCGTCTCTAGATGGAACGCCAGCCACAGCGCCACACTGGCCGCCACAATGGCGATCAGTACCGACAGGGCGATGATCGTCGTGTCCCACTCGAAATACGCCTGCGTGCGCATCGCGCTCATGCCGAGATAATGCATGCCCGCGACACCCAGACCGGCACCCACGCCCGCGATCGAGCACTGCAGGGCACTTCGGTACGGTGCGCGCGCAACAAACCACAGCGCAATGCCGGACACGATCACGGCGAGCACCAGGCTTCCGAGCGTCGGCCAGAGGGAATAGGAAACAGGGAACGGTAGGCGCTGCGCAGCCATTCCGATGAAGTGCATGCCCCAGATGCCAATGCCACCGAGTGCCAGCGCAGACACCACGACATAACCGGGACTGATCCGTCCGTCTTCGTCGCGAATGCGCGACGCGGCCACCAACGCGACATAGGCCCCCAACGCCGATATCACGAAAGACAGCAGGACAAGGAACTCGCTGTAGGAAAGAGGAACGACGCTACCTGGCTGCATGGGCTTATCCTGTGATTTCGCTGCCGCCCGAACGCCGATGAGCGAGGGGACGCGAGTGTTTTCTTTTTGTAGCCTGCGAGACATCGACGACGGCACGTCAGCGCCCCCGCGACAGCGACATTGCATCGCTGACATCTGGCGCTAACGGCGATTCAATCCCGCTGCCTCTACGGCGTCAAGGGGCAAAAATGACTGACGGTCGCCTTCGCGGGAGGAATCGTCGCAAGCTCGGCGGGTCACCGGAACTTCGCCGTCTGCAAACCCTTACGGGACGCGTGATTCACGAACAATGAGCCAGATTGCAAGACATCGACGGGCGTAAGCTGACAATTTAGAGAGCCGGTTCCAAACCTGCGTCGCACAGCGCGCACGATGTGCGGCACCATCCGGGGAAGACGTCGAGCGCTTTCGATGGCTTTCGACAGCTTTCGACCGGAAGTTTTGACCGCAAGGCATGCGGCCTCGTCCATCCGACACCGGCCCGTGCGAGGCGACGACCATTTCAGGGAGAGGCATTACATGGCAAACGCCGCTACCGGACCCGCCGCTGGCGCGCCGCAAAACGAACAGAATGCACGGGGCACACAGGGCGCACCGCTCACCGGCGGACGACTGGCCATCCTGACCATCGGACTGGCACTGGGCACGTTCATGGAGGTGCTCGACACGTCCATCGCGAACGTCGCCGTGCCGACCATCGCCGGCAGTCTGGGGGTGTCGAACAGTCAGGGGACGTGGGTCATCAGCTCATACGCCGTGGCCGCCGCCATTGCCGTTCCGCTCACCGGATGGCTCGCGCGGCGCGTGGGCGAAGCCAAGCTCTTCGTCATGTCGGTCACGGCTTTCACGATTGCCTCCATGCTCTGCGGACTGGCGCCCAACATGGAGTCGCTCGTCATCTTCCGCTTGCTGCAAGGACTGGTATCCGGCCCGATGGTGCCCCTCTCGCAAACCATTCTGTTACGCAGCTTTCCCGAGAAAAAACGCGGATTGGCGCTCGGGTTATGGGCGATGACCGTGATCGTCGCGCCCATTTTCGGCCCTGTGATCGGCGGATGGATCACCGACAACTACACCTGGCCGTGGATCTTCTACATCAATGTGCCGGTCGGCGTGTTCTCCGCGGTGTCATGCCTCATCCTCCTGCGCGGACATGAAACGAAGACGCAGAAGCTGCCCATCGACGTGATCGGTCTGGCGCTACTGGCCGTGGGCGTCGGTTCGTTGCAGATGATGCTCGACCTGGGCAAGGATCGCGACTGGTTCAACAACAGCCTGATCGTCACGCTCGCGATAACGGCGGCGGTTTGTCTGTCGTTCCTGATCCTGTGGGAGCTTACGTCGGACCGACCGGTCATCGACCTCTCGCTGTTCAAGGACCGCAATTTCGCGCTCGGCGTGGTGGTGATCTCGTTCGGCTTCATGACGTTCTTCGCCTCGGTGGTCATCTTCCCGCTGTGGCTCCAGACCGTGATGGATTACACGGCGGGCAAGGCGGGGCTCGCGACCGCGCCAGTCGGTCTGCTGGCGCTCGTGCTCTCGCCGATCATCGGGCAAAACATGAATCGGCTGAATCTTCGAGCCGTGGCATCGTTTGCGTTCCTTGTCTTCGCTGGCGTGTCGTTCTGGAATTCGCATTTCGCCCTGAATCTGTCGTTCGCCAAGGTCATCGAGCCGCGGCTCGTCCAGGGCATCGGCATCGCCTGTTTCTTCGTGCCGGTCACGACCATCACGCTGTCGAGCATTTCGGACGAACGGCTGGCGGCCGCCTCGGGATTGTCGAACTTCTTTCGCACGCTCTCGGGGGCCATCGGCACCGCCGTGAGCACGACGATGTGGGAAGACCGCGCCATCTACCATCACGCGCGGCTCGCGGAGCACGTCACACCGTATTCGGACGCCACCACCAGTTACCTCGATCAGCTACGCCAGGGCCTGGGCCTTGCGAACGGCGCCGACATCGGCATGCTCAACGACGTGGTGACGCGCCAATCCTTCATGCTGGCGACGAACGACATCTTTCATCTGTCGGGCTATGTCTTTCTCGCCATGGCGGTGCTGGTCTGGCTGACAAGACCGAAAAAGGGCGCGGCGCCATCGATGGGACACTGAAGCGCGCGGATCCGCCAGGTTACGACGTCGCGCCGCCAATAGGCGCGGAGTGGTCTGGCGCAACGGCAATCGTTCCAGAAAAGCAACAGTACTTTTCGGCTTCACGGCTTCTTGCCGTCATGGCGCGGCGCTAACATGCGGTATTGCGCGCATTGGTGTCAGATTCGTTCGTCTTCAGGCGACCGACGGCGCCTTCGCCCACCTCTTTCTGCCCAACAGGTACCCGGCATGTTGTTCGATATGATCGCCCGCTTCGGGCTCTGGCTCGTCTTCCTGAACATCTTCGGACAGGCGCTGGGATTACCGTTGCCGGCTTATCCCACGCTCATCGTCACGGCGTCGACCTCGCTTTTCCCGCCGTTGCTGATCGTGGCGCTGGCCGTCGTGGCCGCACTACTGGGCGATGCGCTCTGGTTCCTTGCCGGACGTCGCTACGGTCACCACATCCTGCGCCTCATGTGCCGTTTGTCGATCTCGCCCGACACGTGTGTGAGCCGCACGGAAGGGGCGATCGGCCGTCACGGCGTGCGCGTGCTGATGTTCGCTCGTTTCGTGCCGGGACTCTCGGCATTGTCGGTGCCAATGGCTGGCGCGCTTGGCGTGTCGTGGCGCACGTTCCTGTTGTATGACGCCATCGGCGCCGTGCTCTGGTCGGGGGTCGCCGTGGCGCTGGGCGTCGGCTTCGCATCGCACATCGTCGCAGTGCTCGACGCCTTCGACACCCTCGGTCGGGGTGTGCTGTGGCTCGTGGTCCTCGTCTTCGCGTTGTATTTGCTCAATCGCTGGCTGAACCGTTACCGGTTGCTGCGCTCGCTGCGCATGGCGCGAATCGGCGTGCAGACGCTCGAAGCCTGGATGAAGGACGACGTCACGCCGGTCGTGATCGACGTTCGCTCGGCCGCGCGCCGCGCCGTCGACCCTTTCACGATACCCGGCGCACTGGCCGTCGAACCCGATGAAATCGCCGAGAAATTGCGCGACGTGCCGCGCGAGCGCAGGATCGTCGTGTTTTGCGCGTGTCCCAATGAAGTGACGGCGGCCAAACTCGCACAGCAACTGCGTCAGCAAGGGTTCACGGAGGTGCGGCCGCTGCTCGGCGGACTGGATGCCTGGCGTGACGCCGGTTACACCGTCGAGAAAATCGACGGCATGGAAATGCTCGTGCCGGCGCACTAAGTTTCCAAGGCGTGCACGTTAGGTTGTGCACAACTGAATGACGCGCGTCTTTCCGCAAGGGGACGCGCGTTTTGTTTTTGTCAGGCGTCGTTGAGTGCGTCGCGCAGTTGTAGCAGGAGGTTTCGCAAGGTCTTTTGTGCGGTATCGGACTGCCCGGTCGCTGCCTGAATCTGGGCGGGAACCTGTCGCGCCTCGCGGCGCAGATTCACACCACGTGGCGTGAGGTCGATGAAGACCTGGCGCTCGTCTTCTTCCCCCCGCCGTCGCGTCAAAAGTCCCATCGTTTCCAGTCTTTTCAGCAACGGCGTCAACGTACCGGAGTCAAGCCCGAGACGCGCCCCCAGCTGATTGACCGCAATGTCGTCCTGCTCCCAGAGCACCACCATTGCAAGGTATTGCGAGTAGGTCAGACCGAGTCTGTCGAGCATCGGCTTGTGTGCTTTGGTCATCGCCAGTGAAGCCGCGTACAACGCGAAGCCCAATTGATCTTCCAGACGCACGGGCGTTTTTTGTGCGGCCTTTTTGCTAACTGCCATTCGGGTATTACGCTTCATTTCCAATTCGATTGCGCGCCATTCTATTTCACCGCGTGGAATGTGACCAGCGAAGTGACGTGTCTGGAAAAGTGCCGGGCAGCTTGTGTTTGGGAACGTTCGGTGCGCGAGCACGGCGCTCGTGCTCGTGCCATCTGCGCCGCGACATGAAGGATATGAACGGCCAGCGTGTGGCAGAACGCCGGTGCAAAAGGACCGGCTGCGTGCCGCGCAGCAATCCCCCCGGATGGCGACAGGGCGCGCTCTCTGTGCCCGCCGCTCGCCAGAACGCCTCCAAAAGAACGAGGCATTTACGCTTCACCGCCTCGAAATTTACCTTTATCTGAATACGGTTCAGAAACGGCGTGCAGCGCAGACGGTCGCGAAAATCCGGCGTGCGGACGTCTCCTGAAAAATGCCCGGAAAACGAGTAGCGCCGACGTCGATGAACGATGCGAGGCGGTTCGAACACGTTGCAGCGTGCCGTCGAATCCTCGCGTCAGGCCCTTTAGAAACACGTTATCTGAGCAATCCTCAGTTTCTAGGAGAAAATGCGCGCATCACGCTGCCGGCGGGATATCTGTGCAGGAGCCGATCGGCAGCCGCCATCGCCCGCCACGAAAACCGTCATAAATCCACCGCGCCGCACGCTCGGGCGTCCGGCTCAGCGCGACATCAAAATGCGAAGCGAAAATTACGTTACCTGAGCAAAACTCAGTTTTTGACGTCGACGTCGGGTGCCCGTGGGTCGCTTTCAAAAAAAGGCGTCGGTCGATACCATGAGGCCCACTACGACAACAACTCTGTCTCTTATCCGTGTCAGCAGTGTCCGCCTGGGCCAAATCGCCCGTCGTTGTGTGGGTGCGCCGTCAATTCGCCCCGAACACCCTGCAAATCACGCTGCTGCTTGCCGGCATCGTCGGGCTGCTGGGGGCGTTGGCCACTGTCGCGTTTCGTGAAGCGCTCTCGGGTCTGCAATTTCTCCTCGCGGGCCATCGCAGCGGCATGGTCGAGCTGGCGCAAAACTACGACTGGTGGCAGCGGCTCCTGCTGCCGAGCGCGGGGGGACTCGTCGCCGGACTGATCCTCCAGTACGCCACGCTCTGGGTGCCGAAAAAGGGCGCCGACGATTACATGGAAGCGATCGCGATCGGCACGGGCGTGCTCAGCCTTCGGCAAACGCTCGTCAAAAGTCTGTCGTCGCTGTGTTCGGTCGCGTCGGGGGCGTCGATCGGCCGGGAAGGCCCGATGGTCCAGCTCGCGGCGATGTTCGCCTCGCTCGTCGGACGCATACTGGCGTTCCCGCCCGAGCGCTTGCGGCTGCTGGTGGCGTGTGGCGCGACCGCAGGCATCACGTCCGCTTACAACGCCCCGATAGCGGGGGCGCTCTTTATCTCCGAGATCGTCTACGGCTCGATCTCGACGGCCACGCTCGGGCCGCTGGTCGTCGCCTCCGTCATCGCCAATATCGTCATTCGTCAGTTCCTCGGTTACGACGCGGTCTATCAGATGCCGCGCTTCGACTTCGTCTCCGGCTGGGAAGTCTTTTTCTATGTGGGCCTCGGCCTGCTGGCCGGCGTGCTTGCGCCGTTGTTCCTGCGCCTGCTCGACAGCGCCAAAGCGCGCTTTAGCGCCTTGCCGGTCCCGCTGTTCCTGCGTCTTGCGCTCGGCGGACTGGTGGTTGGTGCGCTGTCGTTGCAGGTGCCACAGGTCTGGGGCAACGGTTACAGCGTCGTGAATTCGATTCTGCATACGCATTGGGCGTGGCAAGCGCTGGCGATGGTGCTGGTATTCAAGGTGCTGGCGACGGCATCGTCCGCCGGGTCGGGCGCCGTGGGCGGGGTTTTCACGCCGACACTTTTCGTGGGCGCTGCGCTTGGCAGTCTCTACGGCCTGGCGATGAATGCGCTGGCGCCTGCGACGGCATCCGTGGCGAGCAGCTATGCCGTGGTCGGCATGGGCGCGTTTCTCGCGGCGACCACGTATGCGCCGCTGATGTCGATTCTGATGATCTTCGAGATGACGTTGAGTTATCAGGTCGTGCTCCCGCTCATGCTGGCATGCGTTACCGCATACCTGACGGCGCACACGATTCGTGCCGACTCCGTCTACGCCAAGTCGTTGCGACGCAACCTCGTGGCCGGTCGCTGGCTGTCGATGACGGGCGAGGGCAGTGACATGCGACTGTCGTCGCTCGCCGTGGACAACGATGCGGTGGTGAGCGCCGCCGACAGCTCGGATGTCATCGGCGAGCGCCTCATCGAGACCGGCTATCGCAATCTCGTGGTGCGCGCGCAGGACGGTCGTCTGATCGGCACGCTCGACGCAGCGCGCTGGTGGCGGCGGCAGGCGACGGGCGAGCCGACGCTCTGGACCGAAGTGGTGACGCCTTGCAAGGCGCTCGACGGCGACATGGCGCTCGTGAGCGCACTGCGCGCCGTGGGCACGATGCACGCCGACTGGGTGCCGGTAGCGGACGTCGACGGGAAGTGGCTTGGCGTGGTGTCGTTGCCAGGACTGATCGACATCGTGACGCAAGAGCGGGGGAGCGAATGAACCGTCGTGCGGGCATGGGGCCACGGGTCCCGTTTGAGCCGATCACCCCGGCGCAGCCGTCGACCACGGAAGACGGCACGCCGTATTCCGAAGCGTTCGAGGACGTCTATCACAGCGTGGGCGGCCCGCTCGGTCAGGCGCGCTATGTCTTCCTCGGCGGCAACGGCTTACCCGAACGCTGGCGCGGCCGCGAGCAATTCGTCATCGTCGAGACGGGTTTCGGTCTGGGCCTGAATTTCCTCGCCACATGGGCCGCCTGGCGCGATGACCCGCAGCGGCCCGCACGGCTACATTTCGTGTCGGTGGAGAAGTATCCGTTCCGCCCTCAGGATTTGCGACGCATGCTCGAGCCGATGCTCGTGCAACCGGGCATGTCCGAGCTCGCGCCGCTGGTGCAACGCTTGTGCGATGGGTGGCCGGCGCCGGTGGCGGGCTGGCATCGACTTGAACTCGCCCCCGGCGTAGTGCTGAGCGTGGGCTTCGGCGACGCGCTGGATCTGCTGACGCTGCTGCGTGTCGGCGCGGACGCCTTCTACCTCGACGGCTTCTCTCCGGCCAAGAATCCGGATATCTGGACGCCGGACATCTTCAAGGCGCTTGGACGGCTGGCACGTGACGGCGCAACGCTCGCAACATACACCGCCGTGGGGCAGATTCGACGTGACCTGATCGCTTCCGGCTTTCAGGTCGCGCGCCATCACGGCTACGGCCCGAAGCGCTCGATGCTGGCCGGTCCTTACGCACCGCCGTACCGCATGCGGCGCTATGACCCGCCGGTCGCGCCATCGCCTCGCGCGCGTGAGGCGATCGTAGTGGGCGCCGGTATGGCCGGGGCCGCCATGGCGCGATGCCTCGTGGCGCGCGGATGGCGCGTGCGTCTGTTCGAACGGGCGCAGGCACCGGGTTCGGCGGCCTCGGGCAATCCCGCCGGGGTATTCCATCCGCAACTCTCGGCCGATGACAACATCTTGTCGCGCCTCACGCGCGCCGGCTTCCTCTATGCGCTCTCGCAGTGGCGCACCTTGCCGGGCGGCCTGCCCGGGCGGGCGGACGGGCTGCTTCAGGTCGCGACGTCCGACGACGAAGCCCTCGCCTTACAGCATCTGCTGGGTACGCACGCGTATCCGGAGTCGTACGCCAAGTGGGTGGATGTGGCGCAGGCTTCGGCACTCGCCGGGGAGACGCTGGCCCATAGCGGCGTCTGGTATCCCGAGGGCGGATGGCTCGCGCCCGCGATGCTGTGTCGCGCGGAACTGGTAGCGGCGGGTGCCTCGCTGGACGCACGTTACGGCGTGAGTGTCGAGCGCCTCGCACGTCGGGAGGACGGTCGGTGGACCGCGCTCGACGAAACCGGACGGGTGCTGGCTGAGGCCGATGTCGCCATCGTCACGGCAGCCGACGTCTCGCAAAAGCTGCTCTCCCCTTATCTGTCGTCCGAATTCGTGCCGCTCAAGCGCGTTCGGGGACAGTTGACCTTCTTGCCCCCGGACGCCTTGCCAGGCTTGCGCGTTCCTGTCTGTGGCGATGGCTATGTGGCGCCGTCGCCGCTGGGCGGCGCAGGTCCGATCACGGGGGCGACATATGGTTTCGACGATCCCTCGCCCGACGTGCGACTCGCCGATCATCAGGCCAATTTGCGGCGTCTGGCCGTCCTGTTGCCCGCCCATGCCGAAGCCTTCGGCGACAACGGGCTCGCCAACGAGCATGCAGCCGAGGCGCTCGGCGGACGCACGGCGTTCCGGGCGCTGCTACCCGACCGACTGCCAATGGCGGGGCAGTTGCCGGACATGAACGCGATCGAACCGCGAAGACGGCGTCTGACCGGGGGCCACCTGCGGGATCTGCCGCGACTGGACGGCCTTTATGCGAGTTTTGCGTTCGGGTCGCGAGGGTTGGTCTTCGCGTCGTTGTGCGCGGAACTCGTCGCCAGTCAGATCGAGGGCGAACCGTGGCCCATCGGCAGCGATCTGGCAGACGCCATCGATCCGGCGCGTTACCTGATGCATGCCCTGCGCAAGGCGTGAGCCGAAAGGCGGCGGACGGCTTGGGTGAACGCTCGCACGGGTATCCACCGTCAACATCATCAGACAAAACCCGGCGCCGTCCGCTGTTCACGTGGTTCGGACCGGATCGGGCCGCAGCCTCATGCGTCTTCACTCTGAAAAGTCGGATCTTGAGATTAAATCGAATCTGACCCTATAGGGGTGAAAAGCCCGCCCCATGCGGGGCCGACGCGCCCTCTGGCGCTCGCCCCCGTACTTTCCGACCTTTTCGATGAATGCGGCAATCTCCGACGCCACGCAGGAGTCTGCGTCAGCCGTTGGCAGAAGGTAAAACCGATCTCAGGAAGCTAATGCCCCGGACATGCCCGCCGGGCGGGGCTCGGAGCATCGTAACGACCGTTTGAAAGCCTCGGAAACCGACTGTGGCAAAATGACCCCAACCCTTCGGGTTCGTCGCGCATTTGTCCTTTGTCTGCAACCCCGCGCGCGACTTTCTTTCCTTTTCACCACTTGATGCGCCGTCAAGCGGCGCAAAGCGAGCATTAATGACGTCGGAACTGTCCCTTTTCCCGGGCTGGCCGCCGGCGCCCGATCCCGTTTTCTTCGCCGGGCTGGCATTGGTATTTGCCGGACTCGCCGGGGAAATCTGTTTCCGGAGACTGCGCCTGCCGCGCATCACCGGTTACGCCGTGGTCGGGCTGGTCGGTGGCGCCCTGGGTCTTTCATCCATGCTGGACGCGCAGACAAGCGCGGCCATCCGGCTGCTGATAGACCTGGCGCTGGGCCTGCTGCTGTTCGAACTCGGCAGTCGCCTCAACCTGAAATGGATGCGATCCAATCCATGGATCATCGTCACCAGTGCGCTGGAAGCTTTGCTTACCTTCGTCGCGGTCTACGCGGTGTTGCGTGTCTTCAGCGTATCGCCGCTCACGGCGGTCCTTATCGCGTCAATCAGCATGGCGACATCGCCGGCGGTGGTCATCCAGCTCAAGAACGAGTTGCGGGCCGAAGGCCAGGTGACGGAACGTCTGCTGGCCCTGGCGGCGCTCAACAGTGTGTATGCGGTCGTAGCGGTCAAGCTTGTCTACGGCTGGATGCATCAGGCGTACCACTCCAGCTTCTGGGTCGTGCTGTTCCATCCGCTCTACCTGCTGATCGGGTCGATCGTTCTGGCATTCGTGCTGGCCAAAGCCTGCAATCTGGTTTTCCGCAAGTTCGGCAGTCAGGACCACCATGCCTTCGTAATGCTCATCGGCCTGATCATGCTCATGGTTGCGCTGGTGCACATGCTCAAGCTGCCGAACTCGCTCACGCTGCTCCTCGCCGGAATCATTTTCCGGAATCTGGATGAGCGTCCGCAGCTGTGGCCGGCGTACTTCGGCACGGCTGGATGGTTGCTGGCCGTGGTGCTGTTCGTGCTCACGTCGCTCGCATTCCAGTGGGAATACCTGGTGCTCGGCGGATTGGCGGCGCTGGCGATCATCGTCGTTCGCGGCGCAGCCAAGGTCGTGGGCACGGTGGCCGTCGCGCATCAGGCCGGTATCAGCTACAAGCAGGCCATCGCGCTCGGATTGTCGTTGTGTCCGATGGCCAGTCTCGCGTTCGTACTCGTTGCCGATACGTACGACATCTACCCGCAGTTCGATCCGATGCTCAAGGCAGTGGTGATGTGCACCATTGCCGTGCTGCAACTGGTGGCACCGCTGGTGGTCTATTGGGCATTGGCCCTTGTCGGTGAACGGAAGGATTAAGCCATGTCACTAGAAGAATTCATTCCCTCGAAGCCCTGCACCTTCGGGGTGGAGCTGGAAATGCAGATCGTCAATCGTCACGATTACGATCTGACCAAGGCGGCCGCCGACGTCATGCGGCTTGTCGCCAAGGAAACGCACCCGGGCGATATCAAGCCGGAGATGACCGAGAGCATGATCGAGCTCTCAACCGATATCTGTCATCACCACAGCGATGCGCTTACGCAACTGCGTCGGGTGCGCGACGTGCTGGTCTCGGCGAGCGAGCAGCTCAATGTCGGGCTGTGTGGCGGCGGCACGCACGCTTTCCAGCGCTGGAGCGAGCGGACCATCTACGACTCGCCGCGCTTTCACTTCCTGTCCGAACTCTATGGCTACCTGGCCAAGCAGTTCACGGTTTTCGGTCAGCACGTCCACATCGGGTGCCCGGATCCGGACAGCGCGTTGTACCTCTTGCACGCGATGTCGCGCTACATCCCCCATTTCATCGCGCTGTCGGCCTCGTCGCCGTACGTGCAGGGGGTGGATACCGGGTTCCACTCGGCCCGTCTGAACTCCGTTTTCGCGTTCCCGCTGTCGGGTCGTGCGCCGTTCGTACTGAAGTGGTCGGACTTCGAAGCCTACTTCGACAAGATGGTGAAGACCGGGGTCGTGGAAAGCATGAAGGACTTCTACTGGGATATTCGTCCTAAACCGGGTTTTGGGACGATCGAGGTGCGGGTGATGGATACCCCCTTGTCGGTGGACCGCGCGGCCGCCATTGCCTGTTACATCCAGTCTCTGGCCCACTATCTGCTCAATGAGCGCCCGTTCGAGCTCAGCGAGGACGATTATCTGGTTTACACCTTCAACCGCTTCGAGGCCTGCCGTTTCGGTCTGGAAGGGGCTTACGTCGATCCTCAGACGGGTGAGCGCTCGATGCTGGGCGATCACATCGCCAAGACCCTGGACCTGATCAAGCCGCATGCCGTGGTGCTTGAAGCCGAGGCTGCCTGCGAAGACATCCGTCAACTCGTCTCGTCGGGCAAGAACGACGCCGTGTGGCTTCGCGAGGTGCACGCCGATGCGAAATCGCTTAACGAGATGGTGCGTCAGCAATGTCTGCGCTGGGCGACGTGATGAACGGGATCGCCCGAACCCCGCGCTATCGACCGTGAACCGGTCGGTGTGAGGAAACCCCGCCTTGGCGGGGTTTTTTATTGCCCTGGCTCCCATGGCGAGACATGCGGCAGCCGATCGGGGGCTGCTCGGCCGTCGGTATGTGCCCTTTCTGCAGTCATTCGTGCGGCACACCGCTTGGAGCGCATGCCTTTCGTGCCGCTCTCAGAGGCAAAACCCGTGGGAAGTGGCTTCCAGACACCGGAATTACGCATCGCCAGCGCTGCGTTTTCCACTGTTCAGGCCGACAGGGTTTTGCCGTTTTCGCGTCGCTCGTAGCAAGGTTTTAAGGTTTTAATAGGTTTACTGTATGTATACATAGTAGTAGTTAACAAAGGCAGCCAGCTCCTGTGGATAACCACAGTTAACGTTGTGTAAACAGGAAGTTGCCGGAATGAGAACTGGATGGACAAACAGCGGGTATCCCGAGAACAACTCTGAACAGTTTTCGACCCCTGTGGAAAGATTCGCGACTTATCCCGAACCCATGCACAACTAGTCCGATAAGTTATCCAGAAAGTTATCCACAGGCGCTTAAATTTTATGCAGAGCACCCCCGAAAACCCTGTTTTGTGGATAATTTTGACGTTCTCGCTTTGGCCAACCGGTTCGCGGCTACAATCTCGCCACTTGTTTTTGCGACCTGCCGGACGTGGTGTAAGAAGTGAGCGATGTTGGTTTTGCTGGCCGTAACGAGCGAGAGCGTCCTTACCGTCAAATTTCTCAATTCGCGTGTCCCGATGCCGCTGCTTGCGGACGCGCCGATCAGTGCTTTCCCTTTTTTCTCGCCCGACACAGACCTCGGAAGCTGACGACCGACGGTTGTGTTTCGAATCATTTGCGTTCTGTCCGAAACGCAGGGGAATTCGTGCGCGCGCGTCACGAGCGGAAGACGATGCGGGGATATCTCGAATATCGAGGGAATTTCGTGGGGGACGTAACAGGGACGCGGCGTTCGGCAAACGCATCGCTACGGTCTGCGAGCCACGTCCCACGCGGGTTTGCAGGCCGATTGAAAATTGGTGTGGGGTACGACGTGCTTTGATACGGCGCGACGCGTTACACCAATTCAGCAAACGATGTAATTCGCATGGGATGCGAAATGATTTTTGTCTATACGCCGCTTGATCAAACAAGTGCGCAGGACACCAATATTTTGTAAACATCGTGAGTAGGATTTGGGAGATCAGTACAAGAACTGATACGCCAAAATTCAACTCAGAACACACAATGGAATCGTGGTGGGGCGGCGCGTTCAACAGCGACTCGCCGTCGAGTATCGACACGGAAGTAGCTTAGGGTTTCCCCCGGGCGGGGCGCCAAAATATACGATGCATGAGGTCAAGACGTGTGATGCACCGCCCGTGAGTTCATTTGACAAGCTGTTTTATCGACGTATAGTTTTTAGAAATCCTAACGAAAATCATGGCTACCCCGACCCCACTTGATGAACCGCTCTCCAAGCGCGTAACGGCAGGCTTGTTGCGCATGGGAACCGCGTTACGGAGCCACGCCTGGGAAGGCGCGGCACTGTCTGGATTGACGCCGACGCAGGGTGAGATTCTTACGCTCCTGCTCATGCGCGGCGTACCGATGCGACTGGGCGAGATTGCGGAGGATGCCGCCCTGACGTCGGCCACGGTCAGCGAGGCCGTGAGTACGCTGGAAAGCAAGGGGCTTGTCGAAAAGCGGCGCGACGCCAACGATGGTCGTGCGCTGGCGCTGCGGCTCACCGCGAAGGGACGCACGTCGGCCAAGCGGGCGTCGCAATGGGCAAGTTTCGTGACCACGGCCGCCGATCTGCTGAGCGAAAAGGACAGGGCACAGCTGTACCGCATGCTCGTCAAGCTCATCTCGACAATGGAGAGCCGGGGCGATGTGCCGCAGCAGCGCATGTGCCTGACGTGCGAACACTTCGAGACGGCGGCGCGCGGCAAGGGCACCTACCATTGCAACTACTTCAATACGACCTACGACGACTCGCGACTCGCACTCGACTGCAATGCCCATGTCGAGGCGGATCTGGCGACGCGTAACAAGGTGTGGAAGCTGTACAGCAAGACCTGAGCATCGGGCCATCGTCTGTCGCGCTCGGGTGTTGCACCCGAGCGGCGCGAATCAGGGGGAGAACGTCATCCACGACCGGGTGACGTTTTTTTTTCGTCCGACGTTGTCACGCACATGTCCGTCGCGTGCCTGTACACTGCGCTTTTTTGCATCCACCAAACCTCATCGCATAGAGATGGCAGCCAAGCGCAGAATCGAAGTCAGAAAGTCAGGCGTCCACGGGAAGGGTGTGTATGCGGTCAAGCGTCTCAAGAAAGGGGACCGCGTGATCCAGTACAAGGGCGAGATCATTTCGTGGCGCGAGGCCTTGCGCCGCCATCCGCATGATCCGGCGCACCCGACGCATACCTTTTATTTCAGCCTGGAAGACGGACGCTGCATCGACGGCAAGGTCGACGGCAACAATGCTCGTTGGATCAACCATGCCTGCTCGCCGAACTGCGAGGCGCGGGAGGAAGGGGATCGCGTCTATATCTATGCGATGCGCGATATCGATGCGGGCGAAGAACTCTTCTACGACTACGGTCTCGTGATCGACGCCCGCTACACCAAAAAACTCAAACGCGAATACGCCTGTCACTGTGGCAGCAAGGCGTGTCGCGGCACGATGCTCGCGCCGAAGCGCTGAGCATGTGACGCCGGTGATGCGTCAGCCCGACGTGCGATCGCCGGCGTACTGATCGATGGCTGTTGCCAGATCGATGTCGCGCTGCGTGAGGCCATCGGCGTCGTGCGTCGATAGCGTAATGTCCACGCGGTTATAGACGTTGAACCACTCCGGGTGATGGTTCATGGTCTCCGCCTTGAGTGCGACCTGCGTCATGAAACCGAAAGCTTCGTTGAAGTCGTGAAACGTGAAACTGCGCTGGATGGCGTCGCGTCCGACCACCTGGTGCCACTCGGGCAGCACTTCGGCCAGCGTGGCGCGTTCCTCGGATGAGAGTCGTGTTGTCATGGCATTCCTTTCAAAGCATTTGATGCGAGTTGGTTGCAGCTTTGGTGCGATCAGGTGCCGATCGGGCGAATGCAAACATTCGAACGGATGGGAATCCACCGGCACCAATGCGGCGTCGAAGACGACTGCGTGCGGTGTGGGGGGACGACTCTTCAATATCCGACGCAGCACCATGCGACACCGACGAAACGGCGCGACGCCGTTTCATGGATCTATTGTTCCACAGCCGGACCGAGCCTGTGTGTAAGCGCTGTCTGATAGCGCGCGCGGGAAGGGCAGATCGGGCGCGTGGCGTTGGCTCGGGGCGCCCTTGATGGCGACGTCACGACAGCGGGCAGACCTTGGGACACTGCGGTCCGGAATGCCCGGGCCGTGCCATCATGCCGCCAGCAGAACTTCCGTGTCCTCGGGACGACGTGCGTTGGCCTCGAACGAGGGTTGCGCGGCGAACGTCCTGAACAGGGTCGGCAGATCCGAGAGCATGGCGTCGAACAACTGTGCGAAGTCGTCGATCACGAAGTACGTCTGCTGAAAGGTGTCGATGCGGTATTGCGTGCGTAACACGCGCTCCAACGAGAACCCGACACGGTTGGGCTCGTGCGAGGTCAGCGAGAACTCCGTTTCACCACGACTGGAGACGATGCCCGCACCGTAGATGCGCAGGCCGTTGCCATCACGCATCAAACCGAATTCGACGGTGTACCAGTACAGGCGAGCGAGCAGCGGCAACGCGCCGAGCGATTGGGCGACCGTGCCGGCTTTCCCGTAAGCTTGCATGAAGTCGGCGAACACCGGATTGGCGAGCAACGGCACATGGCCGAACACGTCATGGAAAAGATCGGGTTCCTGAAGGTAGTCGAGCTGATCCGGGCGACGCATCCACCATGTGGCGGGAAAGCGTCGATTGGCGAGGTGATCGAAGAACACGTGATCCGGCACGAGACCGGGCACCGCCACGACTTGCCAGCCGGTCGCAGCGATCAGTTTTTCGTTCAGCCGATCGAACTCCGGCACGCGACGAGCGTCCATGTCGAGAGCGCGGATGCCGTCCATGAAGGCATCGCACACGCGGCCCGGCAGCATGGCCGTCTGACGTTCGTAGAGTTGCTGCCACACCGCGTGATCCACCGCGCCGTATTGCTCGACGGGTTGATCGATGGTGAAGTCGGGGCGGGTCGCGAGACCCGCTTCGAATTGCTCCTGGAGCATGGCAGTAAGGGACATGATGCGAACGACTCAATCAAGCGGTGACAATGATTGAAAGTGTATTGCGCATGGCATGCGAAATGGGCGCATAATGCGCCTGTGGTGAAAGTCGTTTGCATAAATTTCGCATAAAAATGTGATTTATTGCGGAGAATCGTCATGCTTGATCTGGATAGCTTCGATTTGGCCCTTCTGGACGCCTTGCAGAAGGAAGGACGGGCCACCCATCACCAGTTGGCGGAGCATGTGGCGCTCTCGGCGTCGCAGATCGGTCGGCGCCTGCAACGGCTCGAAGCCGCAGGTGTCATCGAGGGGTATCGCGTGGTGTTGCGGCCCGAGGCATTGGGCCTGGCGGTGACGGCTTTCACGACACTGCGTCTGCAGCATCATGGCGATCAGGTCATCGAACGTTTCCAGGCGGAAATCGATCTGCTGCCCGAAGTGCTCGAATGCCACGCGGTCGTCGGCGAAGCCGATTACCTCTTGAGGATCGTGGTGCCGGATCTGAATGCACTGTCCGCATTCGTAATGAAGCGCCTCATGCAGGTGCCGGGCGTGGAGAACGTGCGTTCGAACATCGTGCTGAGCGCATTCAAGCGCAGCAACGCGCTGCCACTGAGTTACCTGTCGAACAACCGGCCGGCGTCGCGATAAGCCGCTGAGTTCTCGAGTCCATGCGGGCTCGGGCACGTCGATCTATCCAGAGGGCGTCGGGCGCGCATGGCACTCGACGCCACATCAGTCGTTTTCGCTCACGCCTGCGTCGCCCGATGCGCAGCGCTCAGTCCTCCGGCATTAGCAACGGCTTCACATATCGTCCGTAGATCAGCGACTGGATCAGCGCAACGGTCGACCCGATAAGCACTTCGATCACACGCAGCATGGCGAGGCTCAGTTCTTCGTGCAGGCCTTGCCCCTGCCCGCTGAGCGCCGCCGACATCAGAATGACCACAGTCGCGGGCCCGAGCCGCCAGTTCGCCGGGTAGTTCTGCACCAGCATTGCCGCCAGCGTGGCGATCGTAATCCCCACGAGCATCGCCGCGAGTCCCGGCCCCATCACCAGCAAGACGATACATGCCACGATCGCGCCCGTAATCGTGTTGACCGTGCGCGCCTTGAAATTGCTGCGCGCCTGCAGCGGGTCCGGCTCGGTCACGATAATGAGCGAAATCATCGCCCAATAGGGCTCGGGGAAGCCCGCCGCGCGCAGACCGAACCAGACGATCAGCGAGCCGCTGAGAATCTTCACCAGATAGACCAGTGCGTTCTTTTTCGGATGGAGAAAGGCGACGGACATGAGGGGTGTACGTAGAGAATGCGGAAAGATCGAGGAAAGATGTCAGTGTGACATAGCCCGATTCCCGGACGACGATCCGCGCAACGATTGAGACGAATTCCGAACGGATGACTAAGACGTTTCCGACCCGGGCGCGTCTCCCATCCTAAATATCGAATTCCGTCCCGGTTCTGTTGGGAAACGGTTCGAGATGCCAAAGACTGCGGGTTAGAATCGCCTCACCAGAACCCGGGAGGAGTCCGGCATGCATAGCCGAACGCAACGCGTCTGGCCGGCTGCGCCACTGGCGTGGGCGGCGCTGAGTCTTGGAATGCTCGCGGTATCGCCTGCGCAGGCGGCACGCGTGGTGAGCGTCAGCCCGCAGGGCGAAGTCGCCAGCGTGAGCCAGGTGGTCGTCAAATTCGACGAAGCGATGGTTCCCGCCGGTGATCCTCGCGCGACGGCACCGGCCGCCGTAAGGTGTTCCGATGCCTCGTTGACCGGCGACGGCCATTGGCTCGAACCCAAGATCTGGGTCTACGATTTCAAGGGCGATTTGCCGCCGGGGGCGAAGTGTTCCGTCGAGATGCGAAGCGGCCTGTCCGCCGTCTCGGGCACAGCCCTGTCCGGCGCCACGAAGTACGCATTCAATACCGGCGGCCCGGCAGTCTCGTCCATCCGACCGTCGTATGGCCCCATCGACGAGAATCAGATATTTATCCTCACGCTCAACGGTGCGGCCAATCCCGGGAGTGTGCGCCAGAACGCATGGTGCGAAACGGAAGGTATCGGCGAGCGTATCGGCGTGAAGTGGATCGAGGGCGACACACGCACGGCGTTGCTCAAGCGCTTCAATCTCGACAAGCAGTCGGGGCGCGTGGTCATGCTGCAATGCAATCGCACGCTAGCCGCGGGCGCGAAAATGCATCTGGTCTGGGGCGCGGGGATTGCCACGCCGTCCGGCGTGCCAACAAAGCAGGCGCGACGTTTCGAGTATGAGGTGCGCGAACCGTTCACCGCCAGCTTCAGTTGCGAGCGGGAGAATGCCAATGCGCCATGCACGCCGTTGCGGCCGCTGCGCCTCACGTTCAACTCACCGGTCGCACGTGACATGGCCGCCAGGATCCGGCTGCAGGGCGCCGGCGCCGAGCGCGCTCCGAAGTTTAGCGATACGGAACGTTCCTCCAGCGTGGTGGACGTCTCGTTCGAAGCGCCTTTCCCGGAAAAGGCCGAACTGACACTTTCGCTGCCGACCGGGTTCACGGACGACAGCGGCCGGGCGCTCGACAACGCCAGTGAATTCCCGTTGAAGACCAGAACGGCAACGATGCCGCCGTTGGCCAAGTTTGCGGCCGCGCCGTTCGGTATCGTGGAGCGCTTCGCGGAACCGGGCATGCCGCCCATGCTGCCGGTCACATTACGCAAGGTCGAACCGGCCTTGCAAATCCATGGTCTCGGCGTGTCCGGAGAAGCCGCAGCCGGTCGTACCTTGCAATTGCGGGTGGATGACGACGCACAGGTCATGGCATGGATGTCTCGCGTGCGGCGCTTCGACGAAACGACGATGACGCGCAAGCAGATCGCCGAGGAAATGCCTTCGATCCTGACTGCGCCAGCGGCAAAGGAATCGTTCGGACCTAACGCAGCGGCTATCGTCGAAGACAAGATCACGCGGTACGACACGCGCAGCCTGTCGCTGCTCTCTGGATTGCAGGGCGTTCAGGCGCTCACGCTGCCGGTGCCAAAGGAGAAGGATCCGCGACCGTTCGAGGTGGTTGGGATTCCCTTCCAGAAGCCGGGTTTCTATGTCGTGGAACTGGCATCGCAATCGCTCGGCGCAGCGTTGCTGGGCAAGTCGCTGCCAATGTACGTGCGCACGACGGTGCTCGTCACGAATCTTGGCGTGCACTTCAAGATGGGGCGTGAGAACGCGCTTGCTTGGGTGACCACGCTCGACAAGGGGCAGCCTGTCGCCAATGCCAAGGTGCGGGTGCTGGATTGCGACGGCAGCGAAGTCGCGAGCGCCGTGACCGACAAGACGGGGGTCGCCAGGTTCGACAAGGCGCTCGAACGTTACCGGTATTGCCAGAAGACGGGACGCTCCGGCTACTTTGTGGTGGCGCGCACGCAGGGCAACGATCCTGACATGGCGTTCGTGTCGTCCGACTGGGATCGCGGTATCGAGCCGTGGCGCTTCCATGTGCCGACCGACGGTGGCGACAGCCCGACGGTTCGTGCGCAGACGGTGTTCGACCGCATGCTGTTCCGCGTCGGCGAGACGGTATCGATGAAGCACTTCATCCGTCAGGAGACGATGCAGGGGCTCGCGTTGCCCGCCAGCTTGCCGTCTCAGTTGACGATCACGCATGAGGGCTCGGGTCAGACGTATACGCAGCCTGTCACGTGGCGTAACGGTCGGCTTGCCGAAAACACGTTCCAGATCCCGCCGGGCGCAAAGCTTGGCGAATATACCGTCACGCTGAACTACGCGGATAACGACTCGCGACCCAAGACGTATCCGCAGTCGCTCGATGCAGGGCGTTTCCGGGTGGAGGCGTTCCGTCTGCCCGTGCTGACAGGATCGATCGGCGTGCGTGACGCGGCAAAATCGCCCCTCATCAACAAGACGGAAGCCCCCGTCAACGTGCAGGTCAATTACGTCGCCGGCGGGCCGGCGGGCAACCTGCCCGTTCGTGTGTCGGCCTTGATGCGCGTGCGCGATCTGACGTTCGACGGCTACGACGATTTCAGTTTTACGCCGTATCGTCCGCCGTCAGCGCAGTCGGGTGGCGACGATGACGATGCCGGTAGCGACGAAACGTCGGGGTCCAGCGATCAGAAGCTTGTCGCCGATAAACAGAGACTGGTGCTCGATCGCAACGGCGTGGGAAGTCTGACGCTCAAGGATCTGCCAAAGGTGGATCGCCCGAGCGATCTGGTGCTCGAAGCGAGCTTTGCCGACCCCAACGGCGAGATTCAGACGCTGCGCGGCAACGCTACCCTGTGGCCGGCCAATCTGATTACCGGTGTGCGCAGCGAGAGTTGGGTATCGGTCACGAACAAGCTGCCGGTCAAGGCGTTGGCGCTCGACCTGCAAGGCAAGCCCAAGTCTGGCGTGGCAATGGAAGTGCGCGCCGAGGCGCGTATCACGACCAGTAGCCGCAAACGCATGGTTGGCGGCTTCTACGCTTACGACAATCGCACTGAGGTCAAGGATCTCGGCAAGGTGTGCAGTGGCAAGACTGACGAGCGGGGGCAATTGTCCTGCGATGTGTCGCTCTCACAACCGGGCGAAGTCATGCTGGTGGCGCAGGCGAAAGATGACAAGGGCAATCTGAGCACGTCGACAACCGCTGTCTGGGTCACCGGCCGAGGCGAAGTCTGGTTCGGCGGGGACAACACCGATCGCATGGACGTGCTGCCGGAGCGCCGCGCTTACGAGCCGGGCGAGACGGCCAAGTTGCAAGTTCGCATGCCGTTCCGCACGGCGACGGCGCTCGTGGCGATCGAGCGCGAAGGCGTCATGGAGACGCGAACCATGGAGATTTCGGGCAAGGAGCCGAATATCTCCCTGAAAGTCGATCCCGCGTGGGGACCGAACGTCTACGTTTCGGTGCTCGCGGTGCGAGGGCGGATTCATGAGGTGCCCTGGTACTCGTTCTTTCAGTGGGGCTGGAAACAGCCGCTGGAGTGGTTCCGGGCGTTCTGGTACGAGGGGCGCGAATATCAGGCGCCCACGGGGCTGGTAGATCTGGGCAAGCCGGCCTATCGCTTCGGTCTGACCGAGTTGCGTGTGGGGACGGCCGGGCAACGTCTGACGGTGGAGGTGAAGCCCGATGCGACCACCTATCCGGTGCGGGGGCGCGCCAAGGTGCGCATCAAGGTCACGCAACCGGACGGCAAGCCGGTGGCGGCCGGCTCAGAGGTGGCCGTGGCTGCGGTGGACGAAGCGCTGCTGGAACTCGCGCCGAACACCAGCTGGAATCTGCTCGACGCCATGTGGCAGCGCCGCAGCTATACGGTGACGACGGCGACCGCGCAGATGGAGATCATCGGCCGTCGGCATTACGGACGCAAGGCCGTGCCTGCCGGCGGTGGCGGGGGCAAGAGCCCGACACGCGAGTTGTTCGACACGCTGTTGCTGTGGCAACCCCGCGTGGTTCTCGACGACAAGGGAGAAGCGACGGTCGATGTGCCGCTCAATGACTCTCTGTCGAGCTTTCGCATCGTGGCGGTGGCGGACGACGGCAAGCCGGGCACGCAGGCGCTCGGCTGGTTCGGTACGGGATCGGCGACCATTCGCGCCACGCAGGATTTGCAGCTGATTTCCGGGCTGCCGCCGTTGGTGCGCGAGGGCGACAACTACCGTGCACAGTTCACCGTGCGCAATACGACCCAGCATGCCATGCAGGTGCAGTTGAGCGCGCGCGCGACCCAACTGACATCGGCGCCGCAGAGCGTGGCCGTACCGGCCGGCGAGTCGCGGGAAGTGGCGTGGGAAGTGACCGCGCCCACCGGGTTGGCGGACACCCGTGCACAGCGGGTGCTGTGGGAGGTCAGCGCACAGGCGCCTGCGGCCGGTGGCGCTCCTGCGGCAAGCGACGCCATCAAGGTGGGGCAGGACATCCAGCCGTCGCTGCCTGCGAGCGTCCAGCAGTCGGTCCTCATGCAGGTCGAAGGCAGTCTCACTTTGCCAATGGCCCCGCCAGCCGGTGCCGTCGCCGACAGTACAGGCAAGTTGCGCGGTGGCGTTCGCGTCAGTCTGCAGCCGCGTCTGTCGCAAGGATTGCCGGGGGTGAAGCGTTGGTTCGAGTTGTATCCCTACGCGTGTCTGGAGCAACAGGCATCGAAGGCGCTCGGTCTGCGGGACGTGGCGCAGTGGAAGCGCGTGATGGGCACCTTGCCGTCCTATCTGGACGAAGACGGTCTCGCGAGCTATTTCCCACCGCAGGAAGGCTTTGCCAACCAGGGCAGCGATACGCTGACGGCTTATCTGCTGGCGATGAGCAACGAAGCCAAGGCGCTCGACCCGGCATATGGCCTGCCGGACGACGCACTGGCGCGCATGGCGGATGGTCTGACGGCATTCGTGGAAGGGCGTCTCACCCGCCGTTTCTGGGCGCCGCGCGACGACCTCACCCTGCGCAAGCTCAGTGCCATCGAGGCGTTGTCGCGCTATGGCCGGGCGAACGCGCGCATGCTCGGCTCGCTCACGATTGCACCGAACGACTGGCCGACGTCAGCCGTGATCGACTGGTACGCGATCCTGCAACGGATGCCCGATGTACCGCAGCGCACCGAGCGGCTGGCGCAGGCCGAGCAGATCCTTCGGGCGCGTCTGACGTATCAGGGCACACGTGTGGGTTTCTCGACGCAAGGCAGCGACGGTCTCTGGTGGCTCATGGTCGGACCGGAAACCAACGCGGCGCGACTGGCGCTGCTGATGAACGCGAACCCCGCATGGAAGGACGAAATGCCGCGTCTCGTCATCGGTCTGCTGGGGCTGCAATCGCGCGGCGCCTGGTCGACGACGACGGCCAACGTGTGGGGCGGTCTGGCGGTGGATCGGTTCTCCGCTCGCTTCGAACGGGAGACACCGTCGGGGCACACCTCGGTTCAGTGGCAGAGCGACAATCAGACGAGCGGCGGTGTGCAGAGCGTGGATTGGGACAAGCTGAAGGCAGGCGCTGTGCCGCCCGCGATCTCGTTGCCGTGGCTTGCCAACGCCAAGGCCGGCGCTGACAACGGGCGAGATGTCCTGCGTCTGGAGCAGACGGGGGCAGGCAAGCCCTGGGCCACGATCCAGAGTCTGGCGGCGGTGCCGCTCAAGGCGCCTTTCGCGGCAGGCTACCGTGTGACGCGCAGTGTCCAGGTACAGGATGCCGCTGAACGGTCGGGGGACAGCTTCGTGCGCGGTGCGGTACTGCGGGTACGGCTCGATATCGATGCGCAGGCGGACATGCGTTGGGTGGTGGTCAGCGATCCCCTGCCCGGCGGTGCGACCGTTCTGGGCGGCGGTCTCGGACGCGACTCAGCTATCGCTACACAGGGCGAGAAGAGCGAAGGCGCAATGCCCGCATTCGAGGAGCGCGCGCAGGACGCCTATCGTGCGTACTACGACTATCTGCCGAAGGGGCAGCATCGGATCGAGTACACCGTTCGCCTGAACAACGTGGGCAAATTCGCGACCCCGCCAACGCGTGTGGAAGCGATGTATGAACCCGCGATGTATGGTGAGTCGCCCAACCCGCCGGTGCAGGTGGTGCCGGCAAAGCCATGAAGCACGCCGACGGAAGGGAACAGGCACGGGACGGCCGAACGGGAGAGGCAATGGGCGATGCAACAGGAGACGCAACAGGAGACGCAACGAGATGACGTCGAACTTCTTTGCACCGGCGGCGGCGCTACCGCGCGAGGCGCGTCGCTTCTGGTGGCTCGCCGCAATCGCGGGCGCTGCCTACGCCTTGTCGCTGCGTAGTACGCCATATGCCGACCAGGCCATCGCGAAGCTCTTCCTGTGTGCGCTGTTGCTGTTTGCCGCGATGTATCACCGCGTGCCCGGCGAACGCAGCTGGCTTTGCGCGGCGCTGATCTTTTCGGGCGCAGGGGATGTCCTGCTCGCCATTCCGACATTGGCGCAGGGCTTCGTCATGGGACTGGGGGCTTTTCTGGTGGCGCACCTCGCGTATTTCGTACTGTTCTGGCGCGTGCGTCGTCGGTGGGGCGCCGTGCCGATGTGGCACCGTATCGCGATTGGCGTCGTCTGGATCGCGGCGGCGCTGTCGTACGCCATGTACTGGCCCGGCATGGGCGCGCTCAAGGCGCCGGTCGCCTGCTATGTGATCGTGTTGGCCATGATGGCGACGGCGGCGCTGCTCGCCGAGCTTCGCGCAGAATGGGCTGCTGTCGGCGCGTTGCTGTTCACGGTATCGGATGCGCTCATCGGCACCACCCGTTTCGTGGGGTCGGTCCCCGCGCAGGAGTACGCCATCTGGATTCTTTACGCGCTCGCACAGCTTTTGCTCGTCGCGGGGGTGATGGCGCCGCGGGCGTCGCACCCGGCACAGGGCGCTGCGCAATAAACGCATGGCAAAGGATGGTGTGATGGTCGCAGTGCGTGGAGGGCGTGTAGCGCATGGCGGACGCGCAGTACGCGGAGTGCGTGGAGCGCGTGGAGTGCGTCGCTGCCGCGGCGTGCGTCTGATGTCGCGGGAACTTGCACGCAAGCTGATGCTGAGTTTAGCGCTCACGGTCGCCATGCTCACCACACCCGCGACCGCCAGCGCGGTACCGACTTTTGAGGAAGTGCGTCAGGACTGGCGCGCGTCGGACTGGATTCTGCTGGATCGCCGTGGTGAGCCTGTGCAGCGGCTACGCGCTGACATGCAGGCGCAACGCGGCGACTGGATCACGCTCGCCGAAGTCTCGCCCGCTTTTCGTCAGGCGCTGATCGTCTCCGAGGACAAGCGTTTTTACGAGCACAGCGGGGTCGACTGGCGAGGCGTGGCCGCTGCCGCTTGGGGCAATCTCTGGCATTCACGCACGCGCGGCGCGTCGACGCTGACCATGCAGCTGGCGGGGTTGCTCGACGACGATCTGCGCCCGAGTGCGCGAAATCGTTCGGTGACGCAAAAGATCGGGCAGGCCGCGACAGCCGTGTGGCTGGAGCAGCGCTGGCGCAAGGACCAAATTCTCGAGGCGTATCTCAATCTCGTGCCGTTTCGCGGAGAGCTCGTCGGCATTTCGGCCGTTTCTCAGACACTCTTCGGCAAACTCCCGAGCGGCCTGGACGCCCGTGAGGCGGCGCTGGCCGTCGCGCTGCTGCGTGCGCCCAATGCACCTGCGGCGCGTGTCTCGCAGCGTGCCTGCGGCATTCTCAAGGATATCGGGCAAGCGGCTGATTGCAGCGGATTGGAAGGCTATACGCAACTCGTGTTCTCGCGCCCCGCGAGCGTGATGGCCACGCGAGATGCCGTCAATCTGGCGCCGCATTTCGCGCGACGCGTCTTTAACGAAACTCGCCCCCCGGCAGGCACGCGGATTACCAGCACGCTGGACGCGAATCTTCAGCGGGTGGCCGTCAATACGCTCCAGCAAACCCTGCGTGAGTTGAGCGCACCGGGGCGCTCACGCAATGTTCAGGATGGCGCCATTGTCGTGATCGACAATGCGAGTGGCGACATTCTTGCTTGGGTCGGCTCATCAGGCGTGCTGTCGTCGGCGTCGCAGGTCGATGGTGTTACGTCGCTGCGTCAGGCAGGCTCCACGCTCAAACCGTTTCTCTACGCGCAGGCCATCGCCGAGGAACGTCTGACAGCCGCATCGCTGCTGGACGATTCGCCCATCGATTTGCCCACGGGCGGCGGTCTGTACATTCCGCAAAACTACGACCGTCACTTCAAGGGATGGGTAAGCACGCGTACGGCATTGGGGTCGTCGCTGAACGTGCCTGCCGTGCGCACGCTGGTGATGGTCACGCCGCGCCGGTTTGCGCAAACGCTCGTGACGCTCGGATTGCCGCTCACGCAAAGCGGCGACTACTACGGGTTCAGTCTGGCGCTGGGCAGTGCGGATGTCACTTTGTTGTCGCTCACGAACGCCTATCGTGCGCTGGCGAACGGCGGCATGGTGAGCGCAACGACTGAGCGTATGTCAGGCCGGGACGACAGGCCCCTCACGTCAACGCCGTCCACGTCGTCGACCTCGCGCCCATCCGACCCGGGCAAGAAAGGCACCGCGAAAGCCGCGACCCGACAGGGTGCGAATACGGTCGTTTTCTCGCCGCAGGTGAGCTTCATCGTCTCGGACATGATCGCCGACCGGCAGGCGCGCACGCGCACGTTCGGTCTGGACAGCCCGCTTTCCACCCGGTACTGGACAGCGGTGAAGACAGGCACGAGCAAGGACATGCGCGACAACTGGGCAGTGGGCTACTCGCGCCGCTACACGGTGGGCGTGTGGGTCGGCAATGCGGATGGCGCGCCGATGTGGGACGTCTCCGGTGTCTCCGGGGCGGCGCCGATCTGGCACCGCTTGATGGACTTCCTGCATCGTCGTACGGCCAGCGCGCCGCCCATGCCGCCGCCCGGGCTCGAACATGTCGCAGTGCAGTATGCCGAGCACGTTGAACCTGCACGTGAAGAGTGGTTTTTACCGGGCACGTCGCAAAGCACCATTGCGCTGTCGGCGCTCGCGAGCAAGGCGCCCGGCGGGCCGCTCTGGCGCATTGCGGGGCCTGCGGACGGAACCATCGTCGCCCTCGACCCGGACATTCCTCCGGCCAATCAGCGGGTGTGGTTCCAGGTGGCGGCCGCATGGCCCAAGGGCGCTGCGTGGCGACTCGACGGCAAGCCGCTCTCGGGCACTGCGCGTGTGGGATGGTTGCCGTGGCCGGGGCGTCACGTACTCGAACTCGTGGACGCCTCCGGTGCGGTGCGTGACAGTGTGCGTTTCGAGGTACGCGGTGCGAGCGTGAGCGACGACAAGCGCATGCGCAACGCGAGCCGCTGAGCGTATGTGCGCGACCCTGCCTGCAGACGCCGATGCCGACACCGATGCCGACACCGATGCCGATAGGGAAGCATCGATACGAATTGTCACGATTAAATTTTGATGTGGCAGACGCGTTACCGCGATGCGCGCTACACTGAAATCAGACTTGGCAAAGCGTGACGCGATGCAACGGCGATGAGTGCGAGCTCCGGCGTTCGATGGCGCACGCCCCGAAGCGGAGACAATCGATGATCACGCTGGATGCGCACCAGACCGCGCAGTTGTTGCCTTATCCCCAGTTGGCCGATGGCATCGAGGCCATGCTCATGGAGATGCGCTCAGGCACCGCGCGCGCACCGGAGCGTCTGCATTTTCCCCTGACCGAACCCGAACGCGGCCGCCGTGGCGGCGTGCTGCTCGTCATGCCAGCCGTCAATCGCGACGTCGCGATGACCAAGCACATTACCGTTCACCCCGAGAATTGTCGCGCGGGCAAGCCGTCGATCATCGGCGAAGTGATGGTGTTCGATCCGCACACGGGCGAGCGCCTGATGTTGCTCGACGGGCCGACAGTGACCGGACGCCGAACCGCCGCCGTGACACTCTTCGCTGCGCGAAAGTTTGCACCGCGTCCGAAAGGACCCGTGCTGATCGTTGGTGCGGGTGTGCAGGCCCGCGCGCATCTCGAAGCGTTCGCGGCGGGCATGGGGACGCGTCATTTCATGATCTTCTCGCGCAGTCCCGAGCGCGCGCATGCGCTGGCCGAGCATGCGGCGACCCTCGGCGTGGAGGCCACCGTCGTCGATGCCATCGAGCCGGCACTCAGTACTGTGAGCATCGTGGTCACGGCCACGACCAGCAGCGAACCCGTGTTGCCGGACAGCGACACGATGCGCTGGCGCGACGACATCTTCGTGGCGGGCGTAGGCGCGTTTCGTCCCGACATGCGTGAATTGCCGCCGCAGTTGTGCCGCGACGCAGCCGTGCGCGGCACGCTGGTGGTCGATACGTGGGAGGTGAAGCACGAGGCCGGCGATTTGCTACATGCCGCCATCGACTGGGCCCGTGCGGCGCCGCTCATGGACGCGATCATCACCCCGGATCGCTATCGCTCAAGCGGGCCGGTGCTCTTCAAGAGCGTGGGTTACGCGTTGTGGGATCTGGCCGCGGTGCTGTGTGCCCGTGCCAATCTGGCAAAGGATGGCGTGCCCGCGTCCTGACCGCTGCTCAGGCGGGTAACGCGAACGGCACGCTTGTTGCGGCCGTCGCCATCGATGCCGGATAGCCCATCGTCGCCTCGGGCGTCCCCGGCGTGATGACATGCACGGCAAGCCCCAGCGTCGTCTCGATGAGATCGGGACGCATCACTTCGTGCGGCGTGCCGGTCGCGAGAATGCGGCCATCGGCAAGCAGGGCCATCCGGTCGGCATGGCGCGCCGCGAGGTTGATGTCATGCACGATGGCCATCGCCCCGAACCCCCATGACTTTGCCAATTCGCGTGTGAGCGCCAGTAGGTGATGCTGATGCGCCAGATCGAGCGCCGCCGTCGGTTCGTCGAGCAGCAGATAACGTGGCACCGATGGCACTGATGCCACCGACGGGACCGAGGCGTCCGCGTCCGGCCAAAGCTGTGCCAGCACGCGGGCGAACTGTACCCGTGCCCACTCGCCGCCCGAGAGCGTCATGACGTCGCGATGCATCAGCGGCAACGCGCCAGCCTTCTCCAGCGCGAGGGCCGCGATGTCGTGATCGCGCTTGCCGGACTTGGGAAACGGCAACCGACCCATCGTCACGATTTCCAGCGCACTGAACGGGAACGACAACTGCGCGGTCTGCGGCAATACGGCGCGCAAACGGGCCAGCGCCGAGGCCGAGTACCGGGCAAGCGGTGCGCCGTTGAGCGTGATGGCGCCGCTGGTCCGGGTGCGTGGCGGCAGTGGTTCGCCGGCGAGTGCCTTGAGCAAGGTACTTTTGCCCGCGCCGTTGCGGCCGAGCAGCACGAGCAATTCGCCGGGACGAATGTCGAGCGACAGGCCGTGGAGCACGGGGAATTCACCGTGAGCAATCGTGAGGTCGTAGGCGCTGAGCATGGCGATGTCCAGGTATCCCGAGGGTCAAAGTCCGAACTGTGCGCGGCGTCGCCACAGCAGCATGAGAAAGAAGGGCGCGCCGAGCAGCGCCGTCAGAATGCCCAGCGGCAATTCGGCGGGTGCGACCCACGTGCGCGCCACGAGATCGGCGAGCAGCGTGAGAATCGCGCCGAAAAGCGCGGCGGCCGGAAGTACCGCGCGCGGATCGGGGCCCACGACCAGCCGGACAATATGCGGCGCGATCAATCCGATGAATCCGATCATGCCGCTCGATGCCACCAACGCACCCACGCACAGCGCACACGCGACCATGACGCGACGTTTGACAGACTGCACTGCCACGCCCAGATGCAGCGCCTCGGCTTCTCCCAGCAACAGCGCATTGAGCGACCGACACTGCGAGGCGAGCGCGACGATCCCCAACGCGACGGGCCATACGATCACCGCGAGCATGGACCATTGCGCGCCGCCGAGGCTGCCCAGCGTCCAGAAGGTGAGCGTACGGAGTTGCGTGTCGTTGGCAAGGTAGGTCAGCAAGCCGATGGCCGCACCGGACACCGCGTTGATGGCGATACCCGCGAGCAGCAGTAGCGGCAGGGCAAGGCGGCCACGTCCGGCCGCCAGTCGATAGACCAGCGCAGTGACGCCCAGCGCACCGACGAACGCAGCGACCGGCAGCATCCAGAGCCCGAGCGACGCGGCCAGCGCCGTCGGCAACAGCACGCCACCGAGCACAATCACACCGGCTGCGCCCAATGCGGCACCGCTGGCAACACCGATCAGCCCCGGATCGGCGAGCGGATTGCGAAAGAGCGCCTGCAACGCCGCGCCGGCCGCACCGAAGCCCGCGCCGACGAGGACCCCGAGCAAAATGCGTGGCAGGCGGATCTGCAACATGACGTTGCGCGCCTGGTCCTGAACGAAGTCGCCCGTCGCGCCCCGGAACAGCGCGCTGATGGCTTCGTGCGGCGCGATTCGATACGCACCACCGCACAGGGCAGCCAGTACCGCGGCTGCCAGCAGGCCGGCGAGCACCGTCATGACGAGCCATCGCGGCGGACGTCGGCGAGCGACGCCCGCACGCGCCGGCTCGTTGGTGTTGACGCTTGCGGGACTCGACGTCTCGGTGCGAAGAGCACTGGACGACGATGACCTCGTCGGTGGGCGGATCGGCGGAGCGGCTGACATGACTTCGTTCAATGGCGAATGGCGGGATGCTGAGGGGGCGCGAAGCGAACGAGTGCGACGCGGCGAAACACGAAAGCGTTCGGCGCGTCACCTCGCGCTCCGGGCAGGCGTTCACATGGTGATCACGTGGTGTGCACGCGTCTGGCGAGCTCGGCGATCGCCTGTGGCAGACGCGGGCCGAAACCGAGCAGATACAGCGCATCGAAGCTCACCACGCGTCTGGCGCGCCCGGCGGGAGTATTGGCCAGACCGGGTTGGGCAAGCAGGGCGGCGGTCGGATCCGCCGACGATGGCCCCGTCGTGGTGGTCAGCAGCACGTCGGGTTGGGCGGCGACGGCCGCTTCGGCCGTGAGGGGACGGTAGCCGTTGAAGCCGCGCAACGCATTCTCGGCGTTGGCGTAGGCAAGCATTGCGTCGGCTGCCGTGTCCTGTCCGGCGACCATCACCTGATTGCCGGTGTGCCCGAGAATGAAAAGCACGCGCGGGCGACGGGCAATGCCGTACTGCGTGTCGATACTGTCACGCGCCCGCACCCAGTCGCTCATGAAACGGCCAGCCACACGCGCACCGTCGTCGCCGATATTCAGCGCGTTAGCGACACCGCGAATGGTCTCGCGCACCAGTTCGGCCGTATAGCCGTGCCTGAAGTGCTGCACGGGAACGCCCGCCGCCTCGATTTGCGCCAGCACATTGGGCGGCCCGGCTTCTGCACCGGCGAGCAACAGGTCGGGATGCAGCGACAGCACGCCTTCGGCGGACAACGTGCGCAGATAGCCGATCTTGGGCAGCTTCGTGGCGGCTTCGGGATAGAGGCTGGTGAGATCGTTGGCGATGACCCGATGCTGCGCGCCGAGCGCGTAGACGATCTCCGTCAGTGCGCCGCCGGCGACGACCACGCGCTTCGGGCCGTCCTTGGCACCGGACGCCGCCGGGGCGGCGTGCGCGAGCGTCGGGAGCAGGGGCAGCATCGCGCCGAGGCAGGCGCCCGCGGTCAGCCGGGCGCCCGCCGTCATCAGGGCGCGGCGCGTGAGCACGGACATGCCACGCGCGTCGAGGGACCGGTTCACGCTGATGCCTCCGCGATCCCGTGCGAGCCCTCCACGCGCAGCAGCGCTGCGCGCCAGTCCTCGCGTTCTGCCTGCCCCGGCTTGCGTTCGCCAAAGAACATGGCGATCACCATGCCGGCGGCGTCAAGCAATTCGAGCGACGAGACGATGCCGTCCGCCGTGGGCTTGCGCACGATCCAGGCCGTATCGACGAGGTCTTCGCGCAGATGGAGGTTGAAGCCCGGATCAAGAACGTTGACCCAGGGGCCCATGACCTTGATGTTCGACACAGGACCGGTGTGGATCTGGATCATGCCTGCGTTGCCCACGAACACCATGATCGGCAATTCGGTGCTGGCGGCGTCGTCGAGCAAGGCGCGCACGGACGCGGCCGCGACCCGCTGCGCATGCCCTTGCGGTGCGAGACGCAACGCCTGTGCGCGCGATACGCCGTGACGCTTGAGCATATCGAAGAACTGATGCGTGTCGGTCATCGCGAGCCAGTCACGCTGGAAAGCGGTGGTGTCGATGTCGGCGTCCGGTGTCTCGGCCTTCGGTGCGTCGGCTGCCACGACTTGTTCGCCCGGCGTCTGATCGTCGGCACGGAAGCGGGCGACGAGCGCGTCGTAGGCGAGGGCATCGCTATGGTCGCGCAGGAACATCTTGTGCACGGCGGTGCCGGACTTGTCGAAGAACTGCAGCGAGCGGCGCGGCCCGTTTTCGGCGGGCGTCTGGACCGCGTAACCGTACGCCCACTGGTGATAGAAGATGCGCAGGTCGAGGTCCTTGCCCAGACCGAGGCCGATCGTGCCCTGATGCGAGAGTTTCTCGTACTGACCGTCCTTTTCATGCACGGCAGCGTTGTTGCGTGTGAGCGCCATGACGCGCCCGAGCGTCGGCAGCGCTTCGACGATTTCGACGAATTCCGGGCGCAGACGCACGACATGGTCGCCGACGAAGGCAGCGACCGTCTCGCCTTCGGACACACCGAGCGCGGCGGCGGCATCGCGGTCTCGCAGGTTCTGTTCGGTCTTCACCCGCTGGAATTCGCTGCGCAGACGGGCGACGGCGGCCGGCGCCGGGAATGTCGGGCGGGCGGTGGAGGTGGCGTTTTGAGCGTTCATCATGGTGATTCCTTGAAAAGCGTGTTGGCTGGCAATGTCATGCAAGGGGCTTGCAGTGCCTTGCGATGGCTGGCACGCGCCGGTCCACGTGCTTCCGTGCGAACCGGCGCGGTTCCGACAATCGATCCGAAGGATCAGTACTGAAGCTTCAGGCTCACAGCGACGCTGCGGCCCGGTGCCGAATACGCGTCCTTGACGGTCGAGTTCTCGGCGAGGTTGCGAACGTCCGACCAGTTCCAGTACTTGCGGTCGAACACGTTGTAAATGCCGGCGTACACCGTCGCGTGCTTGTTGATGTGATATCCGCCCGACAGATCGAGCACGATCGACGAGGGCGGCGCCCAGCAGTTCTGGTTCTGTTGCGTGCCTGCCGTGCAGGACCTGGCGATCTGGCTCTGCGACTTGGCCGCCTGGAACATGAGGTCCGCCTGAGCGAACCACGTGCTGTTCGGCTCGTAGCGCACACCCACCACCATCGAGAACGGGTTGACGGTGTTGAGCGGCTGGCTGGCCGCGCCGTTGTCCTCGGTCGTGCCATGCGTGTAGGCCATTGCCGTGCGCAGCGTGACGCCGCCCTTGAGCGCCCACGTGGCTCGCCCTTCCCAACCCTGAATGCTGGCGCGGCTGAAGTTCACATACTGGTAGATGAGCGGATCGTTGGGACGGCCCGAGCCGCTGATGTTCTGCTGCGAAATGAAGTTGCGGTACTTGCCCGCGAACACGGCGGTGCTGTACGTGACAGGGCCGAGCGTGGTCGCCAGGCGTCCGCGCAGCCCCAGCTCCAGCGTGTCGCTCGTCTCCGGCTTCAGGTTCGGATTCGCGATCGACATGTAGCCGTAGACCGGATTGGAGAAGCCGTTGTTGACCTGATCGGGCGTCGGCGTGCGGAAGCCGCGTGCGTATTGCACGTAGGGAATCAGCGACGGCGCGATCTCGTACATGATCGCCAGGCGCGGCGAGAACGCCGAATCGTTGGACTCGGTCGGCGGCGCGAGGGCGCCCGATGCCGTCTGCGAGACATACAGCGGATCGTTCTTCTTGGGCGAGAGCCAGTAAGCGTCGTAGCGGATGCCCGGCGTGACGGTGAGCGCGCCGTAGCGGATTTCGTCTTGCAGGAACGCGCCGAAAAGCGTGTAGTCGGTATCGGGGAACGCCTTGTTCGGGAACGACTCACCGACACCCGGCACCGTGCCGTTGCGGTAACTGGTCACATACGCGAGGCTCGCGTCGGTGCCGTACACGAGCTTGTGCGCGAGCGGGCCGGTCGTGAAGTTGCTCTCGGCCTGCAATGAGCCTCCGACGGTGCGTTCCTTGTACGTGTTGTCGCGCGTACGATCGCCTGCCGTACGTTTTTCGTACGAGTACTGGTTGTTCTTCGCGTCCTGGAAATAGAGCAGGGCGTGGGCGTTCTGGAAGTACGGTTGCGAGGCGTCCTGGAAGTCGTAGTCGAGGCTCACGCGATTGCGTTCGAGCCGGTCGCTCGTGTGCAGGCCGAGCGTGGTCGGCGGGTTGACGGCGGACAGGACGTCCGAGTCGGTGCGTCGGCGCACGGTCTCTGCCGTGAGCTTGAACGTCGAGAACGGCGTGGCCTTGAAGACAAGTTTGCCGAGCACCGAGTCGCCGTTGGTGTCCTGCGGGTTGGCGGTCGTGCGTGCCGTGCTGGCGGTGTCGTTGGTGCCTTTGCCGTCGAGTTCGTGGCCCTTGTTGCCATCGACGATCACCATGCCCTGCCACTGCTCGCCGCCCCACGCGGCCTGGGCCGTCGTGCCGAAGCTGCGGTCCATGGAGTTGTAGTACGGGCGCAGCGAGAAGTAGGTGGACTTGCCGAACACGTCGAGCAGGTCCTGCGGGTCTTTGGTAAGGAAATTGACGACGCCGGTGAGGCCGTCGCTGCCATAGAGCGACGAGGCCGGTCCGCGAAGGATTTCGATGCGTCGCAGCAGGTCCATGCTCATGTAGTCGCCGCGACCGGCTTCGAGCGGGCCGAATGCGTACGAGGAGGGCATGCGGATACCGTCTTCGAAGAGGGCGACGCGATTGCCTTCGAGACCACGGATGTTGATGCTGGAATTGCCGTCGCGACCGCCGCCGGCGGCTGCCGAGGCCGGTCGATAGGGAGCGCGACGCACCGTCACGCCGGGCTCGTAGCGCAGGGCCTCCTTGATGTCCTGCGCCTGTTGTTCTTCGAGGTCCTGATCGGTGATGACCGAAATGGACGCCGGCGTGCGTTCGCTCGACGTCGGCGTGCGCGTGGCCGTCACGTTCACTTCACGCAGATTGGCTTCGGCGAGTTGCAACGGGGCGCCGCGCATGCCGGGCGCTTCGGAGGTTTTCCGCGAGTTTGGCGATGCCTGCGCAATCTGGAGCGCTTGTGCGGCCTGGCCCGTCTGCGCGTGGTCGGCCGGCGCCTGTTGCGCGAAAGCGGCGGGCAGCCAGAAAGCGGCAATCACCGCGCCCGCGAGCGGGTGCAGACGCCGACGCGGCTCGGACGCGCGCGGGTGGCGCGAGGTCTCGATTCCGGCGAATCCGACGATTCCGGCGCGCTCGCCGCTTCGCGAATCGTTGACGCCGTAACCCCGGCGCATGGTCATGACAAAGGCGCGGCCCCCGCCGCTCGACGACTGCTTCACTGCTGCTCTCCAGTGCAAAAACCCCGTTGCTGGCTGGCAAGCGCTCGTGGCAATCGGCGTGCGCTCAGCGTCTTACTCGACGCTTCACGACACGCTGGCAGGCGCGGCTGGCGAAAAACTCTTGCGCCACCCGGCCGTTGTGTCGGCCTCGGACGAAGAACTTGATTCGATGTTTAAATGAGAATCATTTGCATTTTTAGCCGGGATTTTCCGGAACGTCAAGTGCGAATGTTGTGCAATGTCAACGTGTGGGAAGCAAACGAAGGGCGCGCGGGTGCCCGACAGCTAGCACGGCCGCCATGAGCGCCCCCCGCCCGTCGGGCTCAGATCGGAAGGCTCGTGTCGAACTTGATTTCGCGCAGTACCACGCTCGTCTTCACGTTCGAGACCGCAGGCAACCGGAAGATGTGTTCGTGCAAGAACGCGTCGTACGCCTTGATGTCCGGCGCCACGATTTTGAGGATGTAGTCGGCTTCCCCCGTGGTGCTGTAGCACTCGGTGACCTCAGGACACGAGCGAATTTCGCGCTCGAACTGCTCCGTGCCGCCTTCCGTGTGACGCGTGAGTTGCACGTGCGCGAGGGCACACACGTGCAGCCCCAGCTTCTCCCGGTCGAGCAGCACGGTGTAGCGCTGGATCACGCCGCTTTGCTCCATGTCCTTGATGCGACGCCAGCACGGCGTGGCCGACAGCCCTACGTTTTCGGACAACTCCTGCGCGGAGCGCCGGGAATCGATCTGCAACAGACGCAGGATCTGTCGGGCAAAGTTATCGAGTAATTCCATTTCTCAAAACTGCCTTTATCGAAATAAACGTTTCTTATTGTGCGCTCAAACGAGTGAAATAGTAAAAATCTTTCTCCAGCCTCCCCATACACTGCTTCCATAACCGACGCGTCGCCGTTCTATGCGATTCGCGTCGAGACGAACAGAACAAATGCCCCCGCAGTACCGCCGGATGTCGGGCCGACGCCGATGACGACAGCGCGACAGCCGGTGCGGGGATCAGGAGATATCGAATGAATGCCCCCATGCGCGCCGCACTCGCGACGCCCACCGCCAACCCGCTGGCCCATCCCGACTATCAACTCTCCGATGCACTGACGGCGCGCAAAGGGCAGATTTTCCTGACCGGCACGCAGGCGCTCGTGCGGATCTTGCTGATGCAGCACCAACTGGACGCCGCGCGTGGCTTGAATACCGCCGGTTTCATCAGCGGCTATCGGGGCTCGCCGCTGGGTGGCGTGGATCAGCAGTTGTGGAAGGCGAAGAAGTTGCTCGATGCGGCGAACGTGAAATTCCTGCCCGCCATCAACGAAGAGCTTGGCGGCACGGCAGTGATGGGCACGCAGCGCGTGGAAGCGGATCCCGAGCGCACCGTCGAAGGCGTGTTCGGCATGTGGTACGGCAAGGGGCCGGGGGTGGATCGCGCGGGCGATGCACTCAAGCATGGCAACGCTTACGGCGCGTCGCGTCACGGTGGCGTTCTGGTGGTGGCTGGCGACGATCACGGTTGTGTGTCCTCGTCGATGCCGCATCAGAGCGATTTCACGATGATGTCGTGGAGCATGCCGGTGCTCAATCCGGCGGATATCGGCGAGCTCGTCGAATTCGGTCTTTACGGATATGCACTGTCGCGTTTTTCCGGCGCGTGGGCGGGTCTGAAGGCCATCTCCGAGACGGTCGAGTCGCGCGGCACGGTCGACCTCGACAAGATCCGTACCGACTGGACGGAGCCGCTCGATTACGTCGCACCCGCGGGCGGCCTGCACAACCGCTGGCCCGACCTGCCGAGTCTTGCGCTCGAAGCGCGTCTTGCCGACAAACTCGACGCCGTGCGCGCGTTCTCGCGCGTGAACAGCATCGACAAGTGGATTGCCTCGGCGCCCGATGCCGATATCGGCATCGTGACGTGCGGCAAGGCGCACCTCGATCTGATGGAAACGCTGCGTCGTCTGGACATTACGGTCGACGATCTCGCCGCAGCCGGGGTTCGCATCTACAAGGTGGGCCTGTCGTTCCCGCTGGACATGTCCCGTCTGGACACTTTCGTTGCCGGGCTGAAGGAAATTCTCGTCATCGAGGAAAAGGGCCCGGTCGTCGAACAACAGATCAAGCAGTATCTCTACAACCGCACAACCGGCACGCGTCCGGTCGTGCTGGGCAAGACCGACGCCGAGGGGCGCGCCTTGCTCTCCGCGCTGGGCGAACTGCGTCCGTCGCGCGTGCTGCCGGTGTTCGCCGAGTGGCTGGCGAAGCATCGTCCGATGCTCGATCGCCGCGAGCGCGTGGTCGATCTCGTGGCGCACGACATCCTCTCGAACGCTGCCGACGGCGTGCGCCGTGTACCGTACTTCTGCTCGGGCTGTCCGCACAACACGTCGACGAAGGTGCCCGAAGGCTCCATCGCGCAAGCGGGGATCGGCTGTCACTTCATGGCGTCGTGGATGGACCGCGATACCACCGGCCTGATCCAGATGGGCGGCGAGGGTGTGGACTGGGCGGCGCATTCGCATTTCACGAAGCGCGCGCACGTCTTCCAGAATCTGGGCGACGGCACGTACTTCCACTCGGGGTTGCTGGCGATTCGCCAGGCCGTGGCCTCGAAGGCGAACATCACCTACAAGATCCTGTACAACGACGCGGTCGCGATGACCGGCGGTCAGCCGGTGGACGGCTCGATTTCCGTGCCGCAGATCGCGCGTCAGGTTGAGGCCGAAGGCATTGCGAAGCTCGTCGTGGTGAGCGATGAGCCCGAGAAGTATGTCGGTCACGAAGGGCAGTTCCCAAAGGGCACGACGTTCCATCATCGCAGCGAGCTCGACGCCGTGCAGCGCGAACTGCGCGAGATCCCGGGCGCGACCGTGCTGATCTACGATCAGACGTGCGCGGCGGAGAAGCGTCGTCGTCGCAAGAAAAACGAATTTCCGAATCCGGATCGCCGTCTGTTCATCAACGAAGCGGTCTGCGAAGGCTGCGGCGATTGCGGCGTGGCATCGAACTGTTTGTCTGTGGAGCCGGTGGAAACGGCGATGGGACGCAAGCGTCGTATCGATCAGTCGTCCTGCAACAAGGATTTCTCGTGCGTGAACGGCTTTTGTCCGAGTTTCGTGTCGGTCAAGGGCGCGCAGTTGAAGAAGGCGCTTGCGGCTGCGTTCGATCAGGCGGCGTTCGAGGCACGCCTTAACGCGCTGCCGCAACCGGTGGCACTCGCGGGCGACGCGCCGTTCGACATCATGGTCACGGGCGTGGGCGGCACGGGCGTCGTGACGATCGGCGCGCTCATCACGATGGCGGCGCACCTCGAAGGCAAGAGCGCTTCCGTGCTCGACTTCATGGGCTTCGCACAGAAGGGCGGCGCGGTGCTGTCGTTCGTGCGCTTTGCCAACACGCCGCAGGCGCTCAATCAGGTGCGCATCGACACGCAGCAGGCCGACGTGCTGCTCGCTTGCGACATGGTCGTGGGCGCGAGCGCCGACGCCTTGCAAACGGTGCGTCGCGATCGCACGCGGGTGGTCGTCAACACCCATGCCATTCCGAACGCGACGTTCGTGCAGAATCCTGACGCGAATCTGCATGCCGACGCGTTGCTCGAAAAGATGCGTCACGCAGCGGGGAACGACAAGCTCGACGCGTGCGACGCTCAGGCGCTGGCGCAACGCTTCCTTGGCGACACGATGGGGTCGAACATCATCATGCTCGGTTACGCATGGCAGTTGGGCCTCGTGCCGGTGTCGCTGCATGCACTGCAACGCGCCATCGAACTGAACAACGTGGCGGTGCCGATGAACCAGCTGGCTTTGGCCATCGGACGTCTGGCCGCAGGCGATCCCGCTGCGCTCACCGAGACGACGATGAAGGCAGTTAATGCCACCCATGCGCCGGTGCATGCACCGGTGGCGGACGACATGACGCTCGATGCGCTCATCGCCCATCGCGTGGCGTTGCTCACGCAGTACCAGAGTGCCGCGTATGCGTCCCAATTCAAGGCATTCGTGACGAAGGTTGCCGATGCGGAAACGCGTGTGGCCGGCGCGCCGGGGCGTTTGGCGCGTGCTGTCGCTCAGCAGCTGTCGCGTCTGATGGCGTACAAGGACGAGTACGAAGTCGCGCGTTTGTATGCGCAAACGGCATTCACCGACGCGCTGGGCGAGACGTTCGAGGGCAAGCCGGGGCGTGACTTCCGACTGGAATTCCACATGGCGCCGCCGCTCATCGCGCGTGGCAAGGACGGTGGCGCGCCGAAGAAGGTGACGATCGGCCCGTGGCTGTGGCCGGTGCTGCGTGGCATGGCGAAGCTGCGCGGCTTGCGTGGCGGTGCGCTCGACATCTTCGGTTACACGCTGGAGCGCCGCATGGAGCGTCAGTTGATCGTGGATTACCGTGCGACGATGGAGCGTGCGCTGGCGGGGCTCTCGGCCGATACGCTGGCGGATGCGATCGCACTTGCCGAAGCCCCGGCGAAGATTCGCGGTTACGGTCACGTGAAGCTGGCGAATCTGGCGATGGCCAAACGTGTGGAGGCGACCATCGCCGGCCGTCTGGGCATCACCCCGGCCACGGGCGACGCCGTCGAGCAGGCGTTGGCGCACGCACGCACCAGCGGCAAGTCGCTCAAGGGCATTCCGGTGGTGACGACGCGCTGAGTTAAATGCACCGCTTTCCGCCAGTGTGTCGGATTGCGGGGGCTGAGATGCGACGAAGTACGGTGGGCGTGAGCGATGTTTTGTCTCACGCCCTATTTTTATCGATGAGGCTTGTCCTGCGAGACGGGGACCGCCGCGGCGAATATCCCAAGTCCGACTGCCGTGGCGCCGGCGCAAAAGAATACGAACTCGAGACTGGTGATGTTCGACAGGGCGCCGCCCAACAGGGGGGCAACGATCATCAATAGGATCTGTGTACTCCGTGCAGTCGACGTTACCGTTCCCAGGACTTCGCGCGGACAGTGTTGCTGAAACGTGAGCATCACCAACATACTGCCTACACCGTATGCGAATCCGTTGACGACCCATAGCGAGAGCATGGTGGAAGGCGGTATGACCACGTCTGCGTAAACCATGACGGCAGGCGTCAAGACGGTAGCGCCGAAGAGTATTGACGACGTCGCGAGTAAAGTACGTGGCGACAGGTGTTGCACAGCGGTCTTGAATACCAGTGACCCAAGGATGGCGCCTGCTGCGGTGCACCCGACAATATTTCCGAAGGTACCGTCGGAATACCCGCGGGCCTTCAGGAACAAAGCGAGCAAGGCATCATAAAAGCCGAGTACGAACGCCTGGCATAACGTAACAACAAAGACTCGGCGCAAGCGTGGATGATTTCGCAAAACCGCGCAAAAGACGGCCCAGACAGGACGGGAGCCATTGGAGCCATTCAAGCCGCCGGCGCCACTTGCAGACTCGTAGTTTACCGACGGTCGTCGAGACAGCAGAATGACGCCGGTCATGCTCAGCGAAGCAGAAATGGCAAATCCTGGCAGGCGACATGCCACGCACATTGCAGCAAAAAGCGGAGCGAACAGCTTCGCCCCTTGGTCAATCAGGGCGACGCGGCTCGTATTGGCCACAAGCGCTTCATTGTTCAGCAATCGCCTAAACAACAATTGTTCTGCCGGGCCGGGAAGAAGATTGGCGAGGCCTTTCAACGCGATGCACACCAGAAAAATGGGAAGGGTGGGCGCGAGCCAAAGCGCCAACGCCGCTGTCGCCCGCAGGACATAGCTCCAGCGGAGCATTGACCATGGACAATGCCGGTCAACGACGGCCCCGACCCAGGGGCCGGCAAGTACGCCGGGAACGCCATAGAGCATCATGGCAAGACCGATGACCACGGTGTCGACGGTCCACTGAAACGCCAGACTTTCGAAGATCAAAGTGAAGTCTATCCACAGAACCGCGGCGCCAATCGCACGCGAGGCAAGCAGGCGCAGGTAGCTTCTTTCGCGCAAAGCAGAGGTCAAAGCAAATCTCTCAGTGGTGGCGCCGTGAGGCGGGGGGCGCATCTTGATATCCGGGGTTCCGTGGCGCTATTCCATTTGGACATTCCCTTTCGGTGTGGCGTCATCGGACTTCCGACATGACCCTGAAGCCTGGAACAGACTTCGTTTCGAACGGCTTCAGCCCCCGTTTCCATGTCGATGGCGCGCGATCGGGTGCCGTCGGCGGTGTCTCACCGAGCATCCTTGCGCGTGATGGAGAAGCAGGCTGTGGGAGGGGTTTCTGTACCGTCGTCGGGCCGACGCGCTACCATTCGGGGAGTGACGCTTGATTACGGAGAGGAAAATGAGTGTTTCGAAGGCGCCTGCGGATCGCAAGGTGATCCTCACGGGTGACCGTCCGACGGGCCCGCTGCATCTGGGCCATTACGTCGGTAGTCTGAAAAACCGTGTTGAATATCAGCACGAGTACAAGCAATTCATTCTGGTCGCCGACGCACAGGCCCTGACCGACAACACCGACGATGAAGGCAAGGGCCGCGACAAGGTCCATCGCAATGTCTCCGAGGTGGCGCTCGACTATCTGGCCGTCGGCATCGACCCGGACGTCACGACCATCTGCGTGCAGACCTGGCTGCCCGAGCTGACCGAACTCACGTTCTATTACCTGAACCTGGTGACCGTGGCGCGGCTGGAGCGTAACCCCACCGTCAAGCAGGAAATCAGCCTGCGCAACTTCGAACGCGATATTCCGGCGGGCTTTCTCACGTACCCCGTGAGCCAGGCCGCTGACATCACGGCATTTCGCGCCACGCTGGTGCCCGTGGGCGAAGACCAGCTGCCGATGATCGAGCAGACCAACGAAATCGTGCGCCGCCTCAATCGCATGGCCAACCGCGAGATCCTGACCGAAGCGAAGGCGCTCGTGCCGCCGATCGGTCGCCTGCCCGGCATCGACGGCAAGGCCAAGATGAGCAAGTCGCTGGGCAACGTCATCAACATTTCGTCGACGCCCGACGAGATCCGCGCCGCCGTGAAGAAGTGCTACACGGACCCGCTGCATCTGAAGGTCGAAGATCCGGGCCACCTGGAGGGGAACGTGGCGTTCGCGTACCTCGACGCGTTCGATCAGGACAAGGAAGGCTTGCAAGCCCTGAAGGATCATTACGTGCGGGGCGGTCTGGCGGACTCGAAGGTCAAGGCGCGTCTGGAAGAACGCCTGCAGGAAATGCTGCGCCCGATGCGCGAGCGTCGCGAGCAGTATGCGAAGAACCCGGACTACGTGTGGGACATGCTGCGCGCCGGTACCGAACGGGCGCGCGAGACCGTTTCGCAAACGCTCGACGACGTGCGTTCCGTGTTCGTCACGCCGGGCTGGAAAAAGTAACCCGCACAGACAACAACCGCAGTCGCAGGCTATGCGTGCCCCGCGCCGCACACTGCCCCCTGACGCGTTGGCGCGATCGCCAATACTCAGGGGGCAGTGCTTTTTGTGCGCGCTGTTTAGTGAGGTCCGCCCGCTTCAGGCGGTTGGGAAATAGCCGTGTCCGGTATTGGCGCGACCGGGTCGTGCGCCGTTTGGGGAACGTGGCTGGCGTCTTGCAGGGCTTGCCGCGTGACCGACGTCGATGTCAGCGACTCGGCGGCGAGCCCCGATCCGACGTCGGACGGTGTCGGCGATTTCGATTCACAGCGCTGCATGTCGCGCTCGAATGTCTCGCCGACATGCGCTTGCGCGTCGTTCGGGGGTGATGCGCCCTGCACTTCGCCGGACCGCTCGCCCGGCGTCCTGCGCTCGAGCATCTCCAATATCTGTGCGGCTTCTTCGGTAAGTTTCTGGGCGCGTTCGAACATGAGCGCGATCTCGTTTTCATAGAGCAGAAGGCGTTCCCGCGTCGAGAAGGCGACGCCGGTAGATGCGGCAATCTCGCTGGGCGCAGAGGCGGTAATCCTTGGCAACATGGTGATGTCCTGTTTGCGATGTCGCGATGAAGTAAAAGAAGGGGGATTTCGGGGTGTTGGGTGTGACGCCGCTAAGACACCGTGAGCTTGTGGGCAATAGTGGCTTGCGTCGTTTCCAGCCCCCCGAGCACGTTGGTCAGTCGCTTGAGCTGCTGACCCAGGTCGTCAGCCTCCAGCCATCCCGCGGCGGACTGCCGCGCACAGATGCCCGTGCTGATCACCACGTACACATTGCGCACCCGTTCGATGCAGCCCGACATTTCGGCCCAGCCCCGATTGCGGGAGTAGCCAATGACGCTGAACATGCTGTGAATGGCACCGAGTATGCCCACGCATATCGAACCGAATTTGAGACCGAGCGCCACCCCGGCGAGGGTGGGCAGCGCGGCTGGCAACAGGGCGGCGGCGATAGCGAGCGAGGCCGATATCGCGGCAAGTGCGACGATGACGCCGATCTTCGTTTTCCAGCGCCGCCGCTCCCTCGGAATGGCGGCCGTGGCTTGCTGAAGGTATTTGTGAATGATGAGGGCGGTCTGGAACAGCGCGCGGCCTATCGCGGCGAACGCCTTCGCGACATGTCTTCGCTTCTCGAGCGCAGATAACGAATGGGGAGCGTGCAGATACTCGCGCTGAATCGCCTTGCGTCGCGTCTCGGCACAATTCACGGCATCGAGCATCATGCCGATGTCCCGCACGGTGACCTCGATATGGGAGAGCGTGACGAACGCCGCCTTCGCGTTTGGCGTGAGCGCATCGATGTCCGTGATCGTCCTTTGTGAGCCGACCGTCTTCCAGGTCCCCCAGGGCAACTGACGTGAACGGTAAATCTTCTTCATGGCCATTTCGAGTTTCGGCGGCAGCGAGTCGATGGCGAGCATGTCGTCGCCCTGCGCGCGTAACGCCGCGCCCACATGTGCGACATATTCATTGATCGCCGAGAAGTCTTCGGGCAACGGCGCGTAATCGACTTCGGCATCCACCTCCGCGAGCATTGCCGCCCATTTCTCCCGGATCGAATTCAGCTCCTTCACGATAGACGCCTTCACGCCTTCCAACGAACGGGAAGTGTCCTTTTCTTCGAGCGACGGCACGTTGCGCTGCGTCACCGTCACGTGGCGCCAGCCCTCGGAAGACGGCGCCGAGGCGGCTGACGAAACGGGTGCCGCGTTGGGGGCGAGCGAAACGCCGAAGCGCTGCGGGAAGTCGAAAGGCGCATAGGAGATCATGGTGGGGACCCTGTTCCTCGTTTTCGTGTTTTGAGGCTAGTCCCACAACTTGCGTACTGCTTCAACTTTTTGCGCATGGGGGGCGGCGCGATTGGCCCAACGACATACGTCACGAGAATAAAAAACGCCACGACGCATTCGCTGTCGTGGCGTTGTTCATCGGACGCACGCGTCGTCCTTGCAGTTAGATACGCGCGATATCGAGGCGATTCCTATCGACGTGCCTGACGTCGCGGGGTCCTCTTCTCGTCGGCGAACGGCGCCAACCCAGGGCGCCTGACGATTACGGTTGCTTGGCGACCTTGCCGTCCTTGAAGACCCAGCGAATCGCTTCGCCCTGACCGGTCAGCACGTCGATCGATTCGAGCGGATTGCCGTCGACGACCAGCACGTCGGCCAACGCGCCCGCTGCGATCACGCCCAACTCGCCGGTACGGTTCAGAATTTCGGCGCCGATCACCGTGGCCGAGCGCAGGGTGTCGGCCGCGCCCAGCACTTCGGCGCGAATCGTCAGCTCGTCGGACTGGTACTTGTGCATGTCGCCGAGCAGGTCCGAGCCGAAGCCCATCTTCACACCGGCGTCGCGATAGATCGTTAGCGATTCGCGACCGGCGCGTTGCACGCTTTCGACCTTGGCGACGGATTCCGGCGGCAAGCCGAGCGATGCGCCGTCCTTGGCCAGTGCGTCATAGGTCACGAGCGTCGGCACGACATATGCGCCTTTTTCCGCCATGAGCGTGGCCGTTTCGGCGTCGCACAGGTTGCCGTGTTCGATGGTGCGCACACCGCAACGCACGGCACGGGCAATCGCCTTCGGCGTGTAGGCATGGGCCATGACATACGTCTGCGCGGCTTCGGCTTCTGCCACGGCCGCGCGGATTTCGTCTTCCGAATACTGCGTGTTGGCGATCGGGTCGACCGGCGAGGCCACGCCGCCCGAGGCCATCAGCTTGATCTGCGTGGCGCCCTTCTGGATTTCTTCGCGCACGGCAAGACGAATGGGATCGACGCCGTCGACGACGCGTCCGATCGCCCCGGCACGGAACGCGCACGAGCACGGCTCCAGGGTGTCGCTGCGCGGACGGAAGTCGCCGTGGCCGCCGGTCTGCGAGAGCGCCTTGCCCGAGGGGAAGATGCGCGGGCCCGGAATCACACCCTGCTCGATTGCCTGTTGCAGTGCCCAGTCGGCGCCGCCGGCGTCGCGCACGGTCGTAAAGCCGCGGTTGAGCATGCCCTGCATGATGGGCAGTGACTTGAGCACGGTCAGCACGTTCGGCTGACTGGCGTTGGTGCCGAGGTTCGGGTGCGATGCGAGTACGTGCACGTGGCAATCGATCATGCCCGGCATGACGGTCTTGCCGGTGACATCGATCACCGTGGCCCCTGCGATGTCGAGCGGCGTAGCGCTCACCGCCGTAATGCGATTGCCGGTGATGGCCACATCGTGACGCTCAAGCAGGCGACCAGCGGCCGCATCGAGCACGTTGCCGCCGCGAAGCACGGTTGTCGACGTGGGAGACGTGGAGGACATGTGGGAATTCCTTGAAAAAAAAGCACAAGGCGCGCCGGGTGAGGGGGCGCGCCTTGTTCGGGGGGAAACTCAGGCCTTCGGAAGCGGCTTGACGAAGCGGGTGCCGACCAGGCTGATGGCCGCCGCGACGATCACGTAGATCGCCGGGGCCATGTTGCTGCCCGTGCGGGCAATCAGCCACGTGATGATCAGCGCGGCAAATCCGCCGAAGATCGTCACGGCGAAGTTGTATGCCACCGACAGACCGGTCGAGAGCACCTTGGCCGGGAACAGCTCCGAGAAGGCGGCGAGGATCGGGCCGGTGTAGCAGGCGATCAGCAAGCCGAACACGATCTGGAACGTGAGCAACGAGGGCAGGCCGGGGGAGACGTTCAGATACGTGAACATCGGCCATGCAAGCAACAGGATCAGCAGCGCCGAACCCGACAGGAACGGACGGCGGCCGATACGATCCGCCATGCGTCCGACGATCGGTGCGAACACGAGGATCATGGCGCCGCCAACCATGCCGGCGGTGAAACCGTTCGAGGCGGGCAGGTGCAGCACGCGCTGGGCATACGTCGGCATGTAGAACAGCAGAACGTACGTGCAGATCGTCCACAACACGACCATCGAGAAGCTCGCGAGCGTTTCCTTGGGGTACTGGGAGAAGACGTCGCGCAGCGGCGTGTCCGACTTCTCTGCGTGCTGGAACGTGGGCGTTTCGTCGATCTTGGCGCGGATGTAGAAACCGACCGGACCAATCAGCATGCCGACGATGAACGGCACACGCCAGCCCCACGATTCGAGCGACGCCTTGTCGAGTTCGGTCGTCACGAACGTGCCCACGGCGGCGCCCAGCAGCACGGCGAAGCCGATGCTCGACTGAATCCATGCCGAGTAGTAAGCGCGCTGGTTCGGCGGTGCGTATTCCGTGAGGAATGCCGTCGCGCCGCCCATCTCACCGCCGGCCGAGAAGCCTTGCAGCAAACGCGCGAGCACGATGATCAGCGGTGCGGCCAGACCGATCTGGTCGTACGTGGGCGCCAGACCGATCATCGCGGTGCCGGCGGCCATCAGCAAAATGGTGAGCGAGAGCGCTGCCTTGCGGCCCACACGGTCGGAGTAGATGCCGAGCACGATGCCGCCGACCGGGCGCATGAAGAAGCCCACGCCGAAGGTGGCCACGGCCAGCAGGAACGACGAAAGGTCGTCGCCGGTGGGGAAGAACTGCTTCGCGATAATGGCCGCGAAGAAGCTGTAGACGGTGAAGTCGAACCATTCAAGACCGTTACCGATCACCGTCGCCACGATCGCGTGACGGCGCTGGCGGGCCATGTTGTCTTGAGGCACTGCGTAGGACGCCTGCATCTGGGTCTCCCGGAGGATGGGTGGCGTCCGTCGCGTGTCTTGCACTCACGTCATGCCGGTAATACGCCTGCTTTTTTGTCGGATCACGTTCGTCGGCATGGCCTGGCGAGCGAAGTTCGGCCAATATCGCCGACAAACGTGTGCGGATAGGACAGAAAGTAGTGCAGACAAAATGACAGGCAAAGCGATAATTCCGCATGTTGCCATGCGTACAGCGCATGGCAACTTTTGAGACCTCACGTAACCCCTATGATGGGAAACGGGTTTCCGAGTAAATCCAGTTGCGGAAAATTCGCGCTGCGGCATGCTCATGACGCTCGGCAGGCCACACGAGATAGTAGCCGCCGCCCAGACTTGCCGTTGCATCGCATGCGCGAACGAGCAGTCCTGCGTCGAGGCATGGGTCGATCATGTGTCGCCAGCCCATCACCAGTCCGCCGCCTTCAATGGCCATCTGTACCAGCAGCGGGTAGTAGTTGGCGCTGACCATTCGTGGAAACTTGGGGGTATTTACGCCCTGCAACTCGAACCAGTCGGGCCACGACATCCACTTGCGCTGGCCGTCCTCGATGAACAGCAGCGTTTCGTCGAGGAGATCGGCCGGGGCCAGTTTGCGCCCGGCGAGGTAGGCGGGCGAGCAGACGGGGAAGACTTCCTCGTCGAAAAGACGCCGTCCGGCAAAGTCGGGCGGCAGATCGTTGCGTACGTAATAGACGCCGAGATCGAACTCGGACGCAGAGAGCGACGTGATGCCGTCTTTCACGATCACGCGAATCTTGATGTCGGGATGCGCTGCGCGAAAGCGCATGAGTTGCGGTGTCATCCAGAGCACGGCGACACCGGACGAACAGGCGACCGTCAGTTCCAGGTCGCCACGCCGTTTCATGAGGTCGGCCGTGGCTTCTGCGCATTCGCCGAGCAGACGCTGGATCTGCTCGGCGTAGCGTTGTCCGGCCACCGTCAACCGCAGCGTGCGATGCTCACGGGTGAAAAGCGCGCGCCCGAGAAACTCTTCGAGCTGCGCGATCTGGCGGCTCACTGCGCTTTGCGTGAGATTGAGCTCCGCCGCCGCCCGGGTGAAGCTCGAATGCCGCACGGCGGCGTCGAAAGCAATCAGACAATGCAGCGGCGGCAGGGGCGAGATCGGCATGCGCAGTGACGGTGTAACGTTGTAACGGTGCGACGGGAGGGCGCTCAGCGCTTGCCGACCATTTGCTCCGGGCGCACCCACGCGTCGAACTGCTCGGCCGTGACGTGACCCAGCGCGAGGGCGGCCGCCTTGAGCGTGGTGCCTTCCTTGTGGGCCTTCTTCGCGATCTGCGCAGCCTTGTCGTAACCGATGTGCGGATTGAGCGCGGTCACGAGCATGAGCGACTCATCGAGCAGCGAGGCGATGCGCGCGCGATTCGGTTCGATGCCGATGGCGCAGTTGTCGTTGAAACTCACCGCGCCGTCGGCCAGCACGCGCACGCTTTGCAGGAAGTTGTGAATGAGCAGCGGCTTGAACACGTTCAGCTCGAAATTGCCCATCGAGCCGCCGACGTTGATGGCGACGTCGTTACCCAGCACCTGGGCACAGAGCATCGTCATCGCTTCGCACTGAGTCGGGTTGACCTTGCCCGGCATGATGGAGCTGCCCGGTTCGTTCTCCGGAATCTGCAACTCGCCGATGCCGCAACGCGGGCCGCTGGCGAGCCAGCGCACGTCGTTGGCGATCTTCATGAAGCTGGCGGCGAGCGTCTTGAGCGTGCCGTGCGCATGCACGATGGCGTCGTTCGCGGCGAGCGCTTCGAACTTGTTCGGGGCCGTGACAAACGGCAGGCCGGTGTCGCGCGCGAGCGTGTCGGCAACCTTCTTCGCGAATTCCGGGTGCGCGTTCAGGCCGGTGCCCACTGCAGTGCCGCCGAGCGCGAGTTCGGCCACGTGCGGCAGCGCGTCGTCCACATGCCGGAGGCCATGATCGATCTGTGCGACCCAGCCGGAAATTTCCTGACCGAGCGTGAGCGGCGTGGCGTCCTGCAAGTGCGTGCGCCCGATCTTGACGATGTCGTCGTAGGCGCGCGCCTTGGCGTGAAGCGTGTCGCGCAGCTGGCCGACACTGGGCTTTAGGTGATTCACGAGGGCGTCGAGCGCGGCCACGCTCATGGCGGTCGGGAACACGTCGTTGGACGACTGTCCCTTGTTCACGTCGTCGTTCGGATGCACGAGTCGCTCTTCGCCGCGCACGCCGCCGAGCAGTTCGCTGGCGCGGTTCGCGAGCACTTCGTTCATGTTCATGTTCGACTGCGTGCCCGAGCCCGTTTGCCACACGGCGAGCGGGAATTCCTCGTCATGCTGGCCGGCGATGACTTCGTCGGCGGCCTTGATGATGGCGTCTGCCTTCTTGGCGTCGAGCACGCCCAGATCCTTGTTGACCTCGGCAGCGGCACGTTTCACACGCGCGAGCGCCCGCACGAGTTCGCGTGGCATCTTCTCGGTGGAAATCTTGAAGTTCAGCAGCGAGCGCTGCGTTTGGGCACCCCACAGACGATCGGCAGGCACGGCAATTTCACCGAAAGTATCGCGTTCCATTCGCACATCGGACATGGTCGACTCCTTGAAGACAGACTTAAATTCTAGATCGTTGAAAGAGATCTGACACGGCAGGTCGCAGGCGGACGCGCCATGCCACGGGAATGATTTGCGAGGGACACGGCCTTTTCGAATGTCGTGAAGCGAAGGCCTGAGCAGGCATATACGCATGCAGGCACGGATTATGCGCCCGATTTGCGATGCGAGGGTGTCGGGCCGGGTGTCCGAAAGGCGTGCGGGAGGGCCCCGCCCGCCACCGGCTGCCGGCGGCAGGATTTCCGGCGATCAGGCCCAGACGCTCGCCACGAGCTGCAACGCGGCGGCGATGGCGGCTTCGTCGCGCCGCGAGGCGAGCGTAACGAAGGCGAGCTCGGTGGGCACCGACACGGCGTCGGCGATCACCAGACCGTGCGCGCGCGCCTCGCGCAGCGCGATGGAGTCGCGAACCAGCGACAGCCCGATACCCGACTTGACCAGATCGAGCATGGATGGCTCCTGATCGACTTCCGCAACCTTCAGCGGGGAGACACCGACCTCGCCGAAGGCGGCGCACAGCAGGCGATGATGGGCGGACTCCGGCGGTGTCCAGATCCACGGCAACGCCGCGAGTTCGCGCCAGCCGCGCCGGGCGACCCGCTCGCGCCATCCGGCCGGGGCCAGCACCTGGTACGAGAACGGCGTGAGCGTGATCGCGTGGAATTTCCCCGGATCCGGCTGGCCGATGTAGAACCCGACGTCCAGTTCGCTTCGTTCCAGGCGTTGCAGCACATCGCCCGACATGCTGTGGCGCAAGGCGGTTTCGATCTGCGGATACGACTCCACCAGGCGCTTCAGGAATGCGCCCAGTCGCGTGAATTCGGGATCGAGAATCGTGCCGATGCGAAGGCGTCCGCGTACCGTGTCGCGCAGGGCGCCCGCGGCCTGCTGAAAGTCGGCTAGTGCCGAGAGCATGCGTTCGGCCAGTGGCAGGAGCGCCTGCGCGTCGCGTGTAAGCGTGAGCCCATGCGCCGTGCGGGTGAAGAGCGTGAGACGCAGCGTCTCCTGCAACGCCTTGACCTGAAGGCTGACGGCGGGTTGTGTCAGATGCAGCCGTTGCGCGGCGCGGGTGAGATTGCCTTCTCGGGCGATGGCGACGAAGGCACGAAGATGGGCGAGTTCCATGGCGCGAGGGACGGAAAGTGGGCGGCGACCGGCAACATAAGGGAATCTTATATTGCTTTTGATAATTTCTCATTGGCTTGGCGCGCGGCGCGGCAGTACGCTATGCACACCTTGCAGCGCGGGCAGGGCCGGGGCGCATTGGTTGGCTTGTCCGGGCGCTAGTGCATGTTGGCAGGCTTGTGGCATCGACGACGTCATCCGGTTCGATGCAACGAACGCGATAAACATGAGTAATTCTGATGGGATACCGGGCATTCGACCGTCCAACGTTGCGTTGACGGCGTCACGACAAAAATGAACCCGACGCGTGGGGTGACAGTCCACCTCAGTCGGGTGCCGCATCAGGGCCGGCACCGCACCATGGCGAGTGCCGCGCCATCGACGGAGACGAGCGGGAATGAGCAAGCAGGGGCAGCAGCGAACCGACCAGCAAGAGCGATTCGATTACATCATCGTGGGGGCCGGCTCGGCCGGGTGTGTGCTGGCAAACCGTCTCACGCAGGACCCGGACGTCTCCGTGCTGTTGCTCGAAGCGGGCGGCAAGGACGACTATCACTGGATTCACATCCCCGTGGGTTATCTGTATTGCATCGGCAACCCGCGCACCGACTGGCTATTTCGCACGCAGGCGGAAGCCGGTTTGAACGGACGCTCGCTCGCTTATCCGCGCGGGCGCGTGCTCGGTGGCAGTTCGTCGATCAACGGCATGATCTACATGCGCGGCCAGCGCGAGGATTACGACCTTTGGGCCGACGCCACTGGCGACGACGGCTGGCGTTGGGACAATGTGCTGCCGCTATTCAAGCGCAGCGAAGACCACTACAAGGGTGGCTCGGAATTTCATGGCAGCGGTGGCGAGTGGCGCGTCGAGAAGCAGCGTCTGTCGTGGCGCGTGCTCGATTCGTTTGCCGATGCTGCCGAGCAGATCGGCATTCCGAAAACCGATGACTTCAATCGCGGCGATAACTTCGGCATTGGCTACTTCGAAGTGAATCAGCGACGCGGCGTGCGATGGAGCGCCGCGAAGGGTTTTCTGCGGCCCGCGTCGCAACGCCCGAATCTCACGGTCATCACGGGGGCGAGTGTCAGTCGTTTGCTGTTCGACGGCACGCGTTGCACCGGTGTGGCGTATCGCGGCGGGAACGAGGATTTCACGGCGCTCGCGAACGTCGAGACCCTTCTTGCGGCGGGGGCGGTGAATTCGCCGCATCTGCTCGAAGTCTCGGGCATTGGCGACGGCGAACGGCTGCGGGGCTTCGGCATCGACGTGGTGTCGCATGTGCCGGGCGTAGGAGAGAACTTGCAGGACCACCTGCAATTGCGCACGGTGTATAAGCTGCGCGGTGCGAAGACGCTCAACCTGTCGGCGAACAGTCTGATCGGCAAGCTGACGATCGGCATGCAGTATGCGTTCACGCAGCGCGGGCCGATGAGTATGGCGCCATCGCAGCTCGGTGCGTTTGCGCGCAGTCGCGACGATGTGGCGCGTCCTGATCTGGAGTACCACGTGCAGCCGTTGTCGCTGGAGAAGTTCGGCGATCCGCTACACAAGTTCAATGCGTTCACGGCATCGGTGTGCAATCTGCGACCGACTTCGCGCGGCAATGTGCATCTGACGTCGCCCGATGTGCGGGTCGCACCGAATATCGCGCCGCATTATCTGTCCACGGACGAGGACTTGCGAGTTGCGGCGGACGCCATCAAGCTCACGCGCCGTATCGTGGGGGCGCCGGCATTCGCGCGATACGAGCCGCGCGAGTATCTCCCCGGGCCGTCGTATCAGACGGACGACGATCTGAAGCGCGCAGCGGGCGACATCGGCACGACGATCTTCCATCCCGTCGGCACGTGCCGCATGGGACGCGACGACGATGCGAATGCCGTCGTCGACGCCCAACTGCGCGTGCGCGGCGTGCAAGGTTTGCGTGTGGTGGATGCCTCCGTCATGCCGACGATCACGTCGGGCAACACCAACTCCCCGACGATCATGATCGCCGAGCGCGCCAGCGACATGATTCGCGCGGCACGCAAGGCGGGGAAATGACGCTAAGGGAGGGACAGCGATTTTCTGGGACGGTGGGCGTCAGCATGGCTTGCTCCCTGCGGTAAGGAGCGCCGCTTCAATCAGACGAGTCTTGAAGGGGATGACGACTTGATCTTTGTGCGAGGGGATTGCTACGGGAACGTAAGGAGAATGCCGCTCGCATCATCTCGACGCTTGCGGTCCGTGTTACTGGCAAGCGTCGCTTCGTGGTGCCGAACGGCGTGCAGCAACGCACCAAGTCCAGACTGGGTTGCTAATCTCAGCGCTTGCGCGGACGTCATTAACCCATAGGTGTCCCACGCTCGCGACAGGCCATCCGTTCCCACCAAGATCTGTGCAGGCGTATGGAGAGACGTTTGGAGTTTCTTGGCATTGAAGGCGCTTACCGGGTTCAGCGTGAGGGCTGAACTCAGTTCGTTGCGTTGCTGCTCGCAGCGTCTTGCCTGTAGCTGCGAAAGTCGGTCGCCGGTGAACCCGGAGTGAGGTTTCCACGGATCGTAAGTCCGAGGTACTGACAAGGGCGCTCTGAGGTCGGTGTCCAACGGAATTGGACCTTCATGCAATAGTTCGAAGCAATCGGCGTAACGATAAATTGAGACCGCGACCCTCGATGAGGAGACCACATCCATCTCCACAATCGTCGCGGCGGCTACAGGCCACTCATGCACCGGGCGCTTCGATCCTGAAGCGCTAAAGTACGCCTGCTTTATCGAAATTAGCTCCTGGTGCAATCTTGACGGCATGAAGGCGGAATCAGCCATGTTCGAAAGTGCGTCGGCCACCTTTCGCGCGAACCAACCAGCGTCTGAAATATCGTCAAACGTGGTGAATGGCGATTCCGAGAGCGTTGATGCGCCATCGATAGCCCACGCGAGAACCGATCCTGGGCGGCGAAGGTATCCGACGACATCTTCGGTAGGAATGTTCGCGTAAATACCCTCGGAAATATGCGTGACGTCCGGCATCATAACGTTGACTCTCCCTTCAATATTTGGCCGATATCGTGTCCGTGGGGCGATCCGTCACACCATGCTTTCGGTCGCAAGGCGGACCATCGCGGGCTCCCGACGGGGCACCCAAACATCGTCACATGGGGAATGGATGGCGGGTTTGGAGATATTCTGATTTCTCATCTGCACTGACGGCTTCGTGAGTCTGCGGCCGAAAAAACGACCGAAATCCCAAAAGTGCGCTGCATGGCCACGACGTTCCGCTTCACGCGGTTTTCTGTGGCTTCCCCCAAAACTTACGTAGTAATACCTAATGTATGCGGAGGTGCGCGACGATGGCTGATCGAAATCGGCTATCGGACGTGCATTTGCGTGTGCCGCAAAAGCCTTGTCGCACTAGGGCGCGGCGTGCTGTCGGTCCATGTGACCGAACGTTCTGCAACACGTGTGAGCATGCGTGTTTCGACGGATGCGAAGCCTAGTGCAAATCCCAATGATCGCGTTGCAACAAACCACACACAATAACGATTCCTTATAGGCGACCGAACCAAGAATTCGGCGTCCTTCAAAGGACGCGGGGCACTCTGCCGACGACGCCAACCCGTGCGTCATCTGCCTGCCTTGCGGTTGTCACAGACGATGGTGCCCAAGCCTTTTGCTTCGCACCGCCAACCAGGAATGTGGCAGGAGACATGGCGAACAACGATTTCATTCTCGAAACCCGCGGACTCACGAAGGAGTTCCGCGGCTTCACCGCCGTCAATGGGGTTGACCTGCGCGTCGCGCGCGGCACCATCCATGCCCTCATCGGCCCGAACGGCGCCGGCAAGACCACCTGCTTCAACCTGCTCACGAAATTCCTCGTGCCCAGCGCCGGGACCATTACGTTCAACGGTGAAGACATCACCCGCGAAGCACCCGCGCAAATCGCACGCCGCGGCATCATCCGCTCGTTCCAGATCTCCGCCGTGTTTCCGCACCTGAGCGTGCTCGAGAACGTGCGCATCGGTTTGCAACGCAACCTCGGCACCGCGTTCCACTTCTGGAGCAGCAGCCGCACGCTGCGCCAACTCGACGCCCGTGCGATGGAACTGCTCGCGGAAGTCGGCCTTACCGAATTCGCCCATACGCTTACCGTGGAGCTGCCATACGGCCGCAAGCGCGCGCTCGAAATCGCGACCACACTTGCTATGGAACCCGAACTAATGTTGCTCGACGAGCCCACGCAAGGCATGGGGCACGAAGACGTCGATCGTGTCACCGCGCTCATCAAGAAGGTGTCGGCGGGCCGCACGATTCTGATGGTCGAGCACAACATGAACGTGATCGCCGGCATCTCCGACACGATCACCGTGCTTCAGCGCGGCGAAGTGCTTGCCGAAGGGCCGTATCACGAAGTCTCGAAGAATCCGCAGGTGATGGAAGCCTATATGGGCACAGCGGACGGCGAATTGCAGGGAGCCCACGGGTGAGGACGTCTATGTACGGAAACGGTGGTAACCAGGGTGGCGAGCGTGGCAAGGGCGGGGCAGGCGTGCCCGCACTGGAAGTCGAAGGACTTCAGGCCTGGTACGGCGAGTCGCACATTCTGCACGGGGTGGATCTGACGGTCGGGCGTGGCGAAGTCGTTACGCTGCTCGGTCGCAACGGGGCGGGGCGCACGACCACGCTGCGCGCGATCATGGGACTCACGGGGCAGCGTCAGGGCTCGATCCGTATCGCGGGGGAAGAGACCATTCATCTTCCGACGTACAAGGTCGCGCACCACGGCGTGGGGTATTGCCCCGAGGAGCGCGGCATCTTCGCGAGCCTGTCATGCGAAGAGAATCTGTTGCTGCCGCCGTATATCGGCATGAGCGGCAATCGTCGCGAAGATGGCGGGCGTGGCATGTCGCTCGAAGAAATTTACGACATGTTCCCGAACCTCAAGGAGCGACGCCACAGCCAGGGCACGCGCCTGTCCGGCGGCGAGCAACAGATGCTGGCCGTAGCGCGCATTTTGCGCACCGGCGCGAACCTGCTGTTGCTCGACGAAATCTCCGAAGGCCTTGCGCCGGTGATCGTGCAGACATTGGCCCGCATGATCACCACGCTCAAGGCGCGTGGCTACACCATCGTGATGGTGGAACAGAATTTCCGTTTTGCGGCTCCGCTGGCCGATCGCTTCTATGTGATGGAGCACGGCAAGATCGTGGAGCGCTTCGGCGCTCCGGAGCTGGAGACGAAGATGCCGGTGCTGCACGAATTGTTGGGCGTATGAGGTGAGCTACCCGGTGCGTTCGCGTGCCGGGCGATGGACCCAGGCGATCAAATCCACGAAGGAGACGAAGATGACGATGCGAATGAAGGCGTTGGCCGTTGCGGCTGCGTTCGGTTTTGCGGCAATGGCCTCGCAGGCCCATGCCGATGGCAACACGGTGAAGATCGGTTTCATCACCGATATGTCGGGCCTGTACACCGACATCGACGGTCAGGGCGGCGCGGAAGCCATCAAGATGGCGATTGCCGACTTCGGCGGCAAGGTGCTCGGCAAGCCGGTCGAACTGGTGACGGCCGACCACCAGAACAAGGCGGACGTCGCGGCGTCGAAGGCGCGCGAATGGTTCGACCGCGGCGGCGTGGACATGCTCATCGGCGGCACCAACTCAGGCACCGGCCTTGCGATGAACAAGGTCTCGGCCGAGAAGAAGAAGGTCTACATCAACGTGGGCGCAGGCTCCGACGCGCTGACCAACGACCAGTGCCAACCGTACGGCGTGCACTACGCCTATGACACCGTGGCGCTCGCGCGCGGCACGGGCTCGGCCGTGGTGAAGGCGGGCGGCAAATCGTGGTTCTTCCTGACGGCCGACTACGCGTTCGGTCATGCGCTCGAGAAGTCGACGGCCGACGTGGTCAAGGCCAACGGCGGCACGGTGGTGGGGCAGGTGCGCCACCCGCTCTCGGCGTCGGACTTCTCGTCGTATCTGCTGCAGGCCGGTAACTCCAAGGCGCAGGTGCTCGGCCTGGCCAACGCCGGCGGCGACACGATCAACGCGATTAAGGCGGCGAAGGAATTCGGGATCAAGGGCAAGATGCAGATCGCCGGCCTGCTGGTGTTCATCAACGACATTCACTCGCTGGGTCTGGACAACACCGAAGGCATGTACCTGACCGACAGCTGGTACTGGGACAAGGACGAGAAGACGCGCGCTTTCGCCAAGCGTTACTTCGACAAGATGAAGAAGATGCCGTCGAGCCTGCAAGCCGGTGACTACTCGGCCACGACCACTTACCTGAAGGCCGTTCAGGCGGCCGGCACCACGGATGCCGACAAGGTCATGGAGCAGCTTCGCAAGATCAAGATCGATGACATGTTCAGCAAGGGTTACATCCGCAAGGACGGCACGATGGTCCACGACATGTACCTGATGCAGGTCAAGTCGAAGAAGGAATCGAAGGAGCCGTGGGACTACTACAAGGTGGTCGCCACGATTCCGGGCGACAAGGCCTTCACTACCGAAGCCGAATCGACCTGCAAGCTCAAGTAAGCGCAGTAGCGTCAGCGTTTAGCAAAAACACGTAAGCGATGCACTGATAGCGGCGGGACGCGTGTCCCGTCGCGACCTTTCTCCCAGAGAATCGATTTCGATGGAATTCCTCGGCATCCCCCTGCCAGCGCTGTTGAGCCAACTGCTGCTGGGACTCGTGAACGGCTCGTTCTACGCCATGCTGAGTCTCGGCCTGGCAGTGATTTTCGGTCTGCTCAACGTGATCAATTTCGCGCACGGCGCGTTGTTCATGCTGGGTGCCATGCTCGCCTGGATGGGCGGCAACTATCTCGGCCTCAATTACTGGGTCATGCTGATTCTCGCCCCCGTTGTCGTGGGTGTCATCGGCATCGTGATCGAGCGCACCATGCTGCGCTGGATCTACAAGCTCGATCATTTGTACGGTCTTTTGCTGACGTTCGGCATCACGCTCGTGCTCGAAGGCGTGTTCCGCTCGATCTACGGCGTGTCCGGCCAGCCGTTCGATGCGCCTGAAGCGCTGTCCGGCGCAACCAACCTCGGCTTCATGTTCATGCCGAACTATCGCGCCTGGGTGGTGGTGGCGTCGCTCGTCATCTGCTTCGTGACGTGGTTCATCATCGAGAAGACGAAGATCGGTGCGTATCTGCGGGCAGGCACGGAAAATCCGAAGCTCGTGGAAGCGTTCGGCGTGAACGTCCCCCTCATGATCACGCTCACGTATGGCTTCGGTGTTGCGCTCGCCGCGTTCGCCGGCGTGCTGGCTGCACCGGTCATCCAGATTTCGCCGTTGATGGGGCAATCGATGATCATCACCGTGTTTGCGGTGGTCGTGATCGGTGGCATGGGCTCGATCATGGGCTCGATCGTCACGGGGCTGATGCTCGGTGTGATCGAAGGTTTCACCAAGGTGTTCTACCCGGAAGCCTCGGCGACCGTGGTGTTCTTCATCATGGTGATCGTGTTGCTGCTGCGCCCGGCTGGGCTGTTCGGCAAACAAAAGTAAGGGGCGGAACAATGCAACAACAGATGCCACAACGCGTGCTGTATTCCCTGCTGCTTCTTGCGCTGATCGTCGCGCCGTTCGCCGGCGCGTATCCGGTCTTCGTCATGAAGGTGCTGTGCTTTGCGCTCTTCGCGTGCGCGTTCAATCTGCTGCTGGGCTTTACCGGGCTGCTGTCGTTCGGACATGCGGCGTTTTTCGGTAGCGCCGGTTACATCACGGGGTACGCGATTCGCAATCTTGGATTCACGCCGGAAGTCGGGATTCTGGCGGGCGTGATCGCGGGCGCTGTCCTGGGGCTGGTGATCGGCTTGCTCGCGATTCGCCGCCAGGGCATTTACTTCGCGATGATTACGCTGGCGCTCGCACAGATGCTTTATTTCTTCTGTCTGCAAGCGCCGTTCACCGGCGGCGAAGATGGCCTGCAAGGTGTGCCGCGCGGCTCACTTTTCGGCGTGCTGCCGCTCGACTCGGATCTCACGCTGTATTACGTGGTGCTTGCGATCTGCGCGGCGGGGTTCCTGCTCATCATGCGTATCGTGCATTCGCCGTTCGGTCAGGTGCTCAAGGCGATCAAGGAAAACGAGCCGCGCGCCATCTCGCTGGGGTACGACGTCGATCGGTTCAAGCTGCTCGCCTTCGTGCTCTCGGCCACGCTGGCCGCGCTCGCGGGCTCGACCAAGACGGTCGTGCTCGGCTTCGAGACGCTCACCGACGTTCACTGGACGATGTCGGGCATGGTGATTCTGATGACCCTTGTCGGCGGTCTCGGGACGATGCTCGGACCGGTCGTGGGGGCGGTGGTGATCATCGTGCTGGAAAACAAGCTCGGCGATATCGGCTCCTGGCTTGCAACGGCCACCGGTGTCACGTGGTTCCAGACGCTCGGCGAGTCGGTCACCATCGTGATCGGTGCGATCTTCATCATCTGTGTGCTCTCGTTCCGGCGCGGGCTGGTCGGTGAGCTTACGGCGCGCAGCCGGTTTTTCCGGACGATGTCGCAGCAGTCGTAGGCATGGCATCGGCGTTCGAACAACGCCGCAAGCGCCCGGCGAAACGGGGCAGAGGGGAGATGGGGGGATGTCCGGGCAGGCGCTGACGCATGGCGGATGCACCGGTGTGGGGCATCCGCTCATCACCCTGGCGCACGAATGTCAGAAAAAACCTAATTTGTAGGGGTAAATGCTGACTTGTGGTGCATTGGGTGCTCCTTTATTCTCTCTCTCAGTTCGCGTCACGGCAGGATATAGGGGCGAGGAACGAGGAGACAACAAGCGCGATAACGCGCACCGCCAAAAAAGAAAGCGCTGTTGGAGCAGACTCCAACAGCGCTTTTTATATTGTGCTTCGCGCCTTCGTACCTTCGTACCTTCGCACCCGGCGAAGCGATCACATGCCGACCGACCGGCGTCCCGCAATTTCCGCAGTTTCCGCCATATTCGCCATTTCTGCGATCACGCTGCCCCATACGGTTCGCTCGCATTTCCCCGTCAAACTCGCATCGTTGCCGCGCCGATTCGTCTATTCGGGCGGCGATTTCGCCATGTCGCGAGAATTCACCCCTTCATGTACGCGCAATGCGCAATAAAAGCGCTATGCTCGCCGTTTTCGTCTGGCGGTCCGCAATGTGCGGAAATGCCTGTGTGGCGCGAGCGCCTTGTATGGGGAATGTATGTTGACGAGTTGGGCGCTGACCGATTTGCTGATGCTCGCCGGTGGCGCATTTCTGGCCGGTCTGGTCGATGCCGTGGTCGGTGGTGGCGGGCTGATTGCTGTGCCGACGCTGTTCGCCGTCTTTCCCAATGCCGCGCCGCCGCTGCTGTTCGGCACCAACAAGATGGCGGGTATCTGGGGCACGGCCTCTGCCGCGCTGCGTTATGCGCGCGGCATTCAACTGCGCTGGGCCATCCTTCTGCCCGCCACGCTCGCGGCATTCGTCTTCTCTTTCTGCGGTGCCTATGCCGTCACGCACGTGCCAGCCGACATGCTGCGCAAGCTGTTGCCGTTCGTGCTGGTGGCCGTGGCGGTCTACACGCTGCGCAAGAAGGATTTCGGGACGGTGCACGCCCCTGTGAGGGGCAGCAGCGGGGTGACCCTCATGGCGATCGCCGTGGGCGGCGCCATCGGCTTTTACGACGGTTTCTTCGGCCCGGGCACGGGCAGCTTCCTGGTGTTCCTGTTTGTCCGCCTGTTCGGTCAGGATTTCGTGAACGCGTCCGCGTCGTCGAAGATCGTGAACGTGGCGACCAACCTGGCGGCCCTGCTGCTGTTCGGCATGGGCGGACACGTGTGGTGGCAGGTCGGGGCGGGCATGGCGGTGATGAACGTCCTGGGCAGTCTGGTCGGCAGCCGTCTCGCGCTCAAGCATGGCGTGGGCTTCGTGCGGCGCATGTTCCTCGGCGTGCTCGCGGTGTTGATCGTGAAGACGGGCTACGACGCCTTTTTGCGTGGCTGATCACGCAAGATCGGGCATCATCGGGGGCGGCCCGCTGTGGTGGATGCCACACGTGGGGAAACCGCACTTTACGAACTGGCATCGGTGCCCGTAAGATGGGCGTCGATTTACCGACTGCGCGGTCGGTTAATGTAAAAAAACGAATTCGAAATTTTTGTGAGGAGACCCAAATGAAACTGAAGTTGCTGTGCATGGCATCGGCCATGATGCTCGTCGCGGGCGTTGCGAACGCTCAGGTGAAGATTGGCGTGTCGCTGTCGGCGACCGGCCCGGCGGCTTCGCTGGGCATCCCCGAGAAGAACACGATTGCGCTGATGCCGAAGACGATCGACGGCCAATCGGTGCAGTACATCGTGCTGGACGACGCGACCGACACGACGACGGCCGTCAAGAACATGCGCAAGCTGATCAGCGAAGACCATGTCGACGCCGTGCTCGGCTCGACCGTCACGCCGAACTCGCTGGCCATGGTCGACGTGGCGGCGGAGACGCAGACCCCGGTGATTTCGATGGCCGCCGGTGCCGCTATCGTCGAACCGATGGACGCCAAGCGCACGTGGGCCTTCAAGACCCCGCAAAACGACATTCTGATGGCGACCGCTATCGCGAAGCACATGGCTGACAGCGGCGTGAAAACGGCCGCATTCATCGGCTTCTCGGATGCCTACGGCGAAGGCTGGTACAAGGAGTTCCAGAAGGCCGCAGACCTGAACAAGATCAAGATCGTGGCGAACGAGCGCTTCAATCGCGCAGATACGTCCGTCACCGGTCAGGCGCTGAAGATCATGGGCGAGAACCCGGACGCCGTGCTGATCGCCGGTTCGGGCACGCCGGCAGCACTGCCGCAACGCACGCTCAAGGAGCGCGGCTACAAGGGCAAGCTGTATCAGACCCACGGCGTGGCGAACAACGACTTCCTGCGCGTTTGCGGTAAGGACTGCGAAGGAACCTACTTGCCGGCTGGCCCGCTGCTCGTCGTCGAGCAACTGCCGAACGACAATCCGGTGAAGAAGTCGGCGGCTGCTTACAAGGCGGCTTATGAAAAGGCCTATGGCGCCGGCTCGATCTCGACCTTCGGTGGCCACGCCTGGGACGGCGGTCTGCTGCTGCAAAAGGCGATTCCGGTCGCGCTGAAGAAGGCCAAGCCGGGCACCGCAGAGTTCCGCGCAGCCCTGCGCGACGCGCTGGAAGGCGTGAAGGACATGCCGGGCACCGCCGGTATCTTCAACATGAGCAAGAACGACCACAACGGTCTGGATCAGCGCTCGCGTGTGATGGTGCAAATCGTCGACGGCAAGTGGAAATTGGCGAACTGATGCGCGTCGGGGCTGCCTATAGCATGCAGGCATGCCCCGCTGTCACATCAGAAGTCATTGCGGTATCGATGTCCGGTTTGACCAGCCGGGCCGAAAGAACGGGCGTTCGCGCCCGTTTTTTTTAAGCGTGGTAGTTTCGCGCATCGCAAAGAGACGGCAGGACATGCATTTGCGAGCGGCACATGAGAGGCCGCATTGTCCCAACCTGATCGCCGCAGCCGGGGGGCTGAACGGCCGATCCTTTCGAGCGTAAATCCATGACGGGTGAATTCGAACACCGCAACCTATCTCTGGTGTTGCTGCAATCGCGCGAAGCGGTAATGGGGCTTTTTCGCCCCTTGCTCAATTGCTACGACATCACGGAACAACAATGGCGTGTCATACGGGCCGTCAACGATAGCGAATCCGGGGAAATGGAAATCGGGCAGGTCGCGCGTGAGTGCTGCATTCTGAGCCCCAGTCTCTCCGGCATGCTCGAACGCATGGAGGCGTCCGGTCTCATCATGCGCCGCCGGGTGGCCGCCGATCAGCGCCGGGTGATGGTGTCGCTCACGCCGTCGAGCCGTGCCCTGTGCAAGAAGCTCGGGCCGCTGGTCGAGGAGCGGTATCGCTATCTGGAAGACAAGGTCGGGCGCGACACACTCGCCGAAATCTACCGGTTGCTCGACGTCGTACGTGAGGCGCTGCCTGCGGAAGTGCTGGCCGAAGCGCCATCGCTGCCGACCAAGCCGCGCCGCCGCCGCAAGGCGGCCTGAGCCGGTCGGGGGCAAGAAGGGGATGAGAAGCGAGTGAGAAGGGAGTGAGATGGCGAGGTCAGTGGAGACCGGACTTCGCCGTCTCAGTAGTCACCCGGGTTTTACCAATGCATAACGATTTATACAATTCATAATTCGCTGCACTGCCGCACGGGGATGTGCGGGTGTGTCGATGTGAAGGGGAACGGGGCGGCAGCGCGCCGCACCGTGCATCACACCGGCTGTCTCGCCAGCCGGTTCAAGAAGTACTCAAACGAAGTGAGAGGAGCATGGATCTTTCGATTGCAGCCATCCTGGCGCAGGACGGCATCACCACGGGTGCGATTTATGCCTTGTTGGCATTGGCGCTCGTGCTGGTGTTCTCCGTCACCCGCGTCATCTTCATTCCGCAGGGCGAGTTCGTGTCGTATGGCGCGCTCACGCTAGCGGCACTCCAGACCCAGAAGTTTCCGCTCACGAGCTGGCTGCTCGTGGCGATGGGCATCTGCACGTTCATCGTGGAGACGTCGGGTGTGCTGCGTCATAGCGAGCGTCGCAAACTC
>NZ_CABPSQ010000001.1 GCF_902459775.1 Pandoraea captiosa | reverse complement strand
TTCGACGAGCCGGTGCAGAAGCTGGGCGCGATCACGCACATCCGCTTCAACATCATTCCGGACGGCGGGGTGTCGCGGCTGCGGCTGTGGGGTCGCCTGAGCGAGAAGAAGGCATAAGCCGTATTGGCGGAAGCAGCAGAACGTAGCAGCACTACGCCCTCTCGCGGACGACGACAGACGATCGACGCGCGGCGCGAGGGGGCGCAACGAACAAGGCACAAAAAAGGAGCAGGATATGCGCGATACGGCAGCACCGGCATTGAAGATCGAGCGACTCACGCGCGAGGCATTTGCTCCGTTCGGCGACGTGATCGAGTTGGCAGGCGCGAGGCATTTCGCGATCAATGGCGGAACGACCGAGCGCTTCCACGATCTGGCGACGGTGGATCTGGGCCCGGAGGGCGGGCGCACGCTGGTGAATGTCTTCCGAGGGCAGCCGCGGCAGTTGCCGTACGAGGTGAAGATGCTGGAGCGTCACCCGCTGGGCAGCCAGGCGTTCATCCCGCTCAAGACCACGCCATATCTGGTCGTCGTTGCGCCCGCGGGCGAGCTGGATGTGCGCCGCATCCGCGCGTTCGTCTCGGATGGCTGGCAGGGTGTGAACTACGCCCGGGGCGTGTGGCATCACCCGCTGCTGGCATTGCACGAGGTGAGCGACTTCATCGTCGTGGACCGGGGCGGCGATGGACACAACTGTGACGAACTGGATCTGCCCTCGACGTACTGGCTCACGCAAGCGGAACTGGGCGCCGCACAGGGCAGACCGAAAGCGGCGTGATTCAGAAGGCGCAGAAGGCGCAGAAGGCGCAGAAGGCGCAGAAGGCGCAGGCAGCGACGACGGAGCGGCAACAGAGAGCGCCGGGCACCAGCCCGGCGTTTTTCATAACAGCTCCTATACTTCGAATCACCGAAGTGGTGCGTCTTTGACGGTGCGATTGGGTGCATCACGGGCGTTTTGGCGGTGCATGGGAGGCTTGCCAAGCGAGTCGCACCGAAAGCGTGCGCAAAGGGTGGAAACAGCTCGGGCATGGATATTGCTCGATCTCGACACGGCAATCTGCGGAGAAGCGTATGGTCGAGAGCTACAACGAGATGGCGAGCATCACAGGCGCGACGCGCTCGCACTACCGGCGGTTTGACGATTGGCTCCGATGCCAGACGGACGATGTTCTGCACCATAAGCGCGCCGAGGCCGATCTGGCGTTCCGGCGGGTCGGCATCACGTTTGCCGTGTATGGAAATGAAGCCGGCACGGAACGTCTCATTCCCTTCGACCTGATTCCCCGAATCATTCCGGCCCATGAGTGGCAGACGTTGCAGACGGGGTTGCGTCAACGCGTCGAAGCCCTGAACAAGTTCATCCACGACGTCTATCACGATCAGAACATTCTTCGCGCGGGTGTCATTCCGGCGGAGCAGGTGCTCAAGAACGCGCAGTACCGTCCGGAGATGCAGGGCGTGGACGTTCCCGGCGACATCTATTCCCACATTGCAGGGGTGGACGTCGTCCGAGCCGGCACGGGCGACGACGGTGTGTTCTACGTTCTGGAGGACAATTTGCGCGTGCCGTCCGGCGTGTCGTACATGCTGGAAAACCGCAAGATGATGATGCGGTTGTTCCCCGAGCTATTTGCCAGAAACCGCATCGCGCCGGTCGAACACTATCCCGACCTGTTACTGGACAACCTTCGCGCAGTGGCGCCGTTGGGTGTGGACGATCCCACGGTCGTGGTCATGACGCCGGGCATCTACAACTCGGCCTATTTCGAGCACGCATTCCTCGCGCAGCAAATGGGGATCGAGCTTGTCGAGGGGCAAGACCTGTTCGTCGAAGACAATCTCGTCTACATGCGCACCACCAACGGTCCCAAACGCGTGGACGTCATTTATCGTCGGATCGACGACGATTTTCTGGACCCGCTGGCCTTTCGCGCCGACTCCACGCTCGGGGTGCCGGGGCTGCTGAGCGTCTATCGGGCGGGGCGTGTCACGTTGGCCAACGCGATTGGCACAGGCGTTGCCGACGACAAGTCCATTTACCCGTTCGTGCCCGACATGATCGAGTTTTACCTTGGCGAGAAGCCCATTCTGAACAACGTGCCGACCTACCAGTGCCGTCGTCCAGACGATCTTGCCTACACCCTGGATAACCTCGGCGAGCTTGTCGTCAAGGAAGTGCATGGCGCCGGCGGCTACGGCATGCTGGTGGGGCCGGCGTCGACCAAAGCCGAGATCGAAGCGTTCCGCCAGCGGCTCATCGCCAAACCCGATGGATATATCGCGCAGCCCACGTTGGCGCTGTCCGCATGCCCGACCTTCGTCGAAGCGGGTATTGCACCGAGGCATATCGATCTGCGCCCGTTCGTGCTGTCTTCCGGCAAAGGCGTGACGATGGTGCCGGGCGGACTCACGCGCGTTGCGCTTACCGAGGGCTCGCTCGTCGTCAACTCCTCGCAGGGCGGCGGAACGAAAGATACCTGGGTGCTGGAGAAATAACGAACGTCCCGCCAGAGACAACGAAAACCATCGGGAATACATCATGCTCAGCCGTACCGCCGACCACTTGTTCTGGATGGCCCGCTACATGGAGCGGGCGGAGAATACCGCACGTCTGCTCGACGTGAATCTGCAAAACCTGTTGCTGCCGCAGGAGGCCATCGAAGCCGTCGACGACGAAGACGATACCGACCTGGCGCATTCGCTTGCCGGTCCCATCGAAAACGAGACGGGCTGGCGTGCCACCTTGCGCATTTCCGAACTGGAGCCCGCGTTCGATCGCAAGCACGCGCGTGCCACGCGCGCCAACGTTCTCGACTTCGTCGTGCGTGATCGCGACAACCCGTCGAGCATCGCGTGCTGCCTTGCCGCCGCCCGGGAAAACGCCCGTGCCGTGCGCGGCACACTGACCACCGAACTCTGGGAAACCGTCAACAGCACCTGGCTCGAATTCCCGCGCATGCTCGACCTGCTCGAACATGATCCGGCGCACCTCTTCGAGTGGGTGAAGGTGCGCTCGCATCTTTCGCGGGGCGTGAGCTTCGGAACGCTGTTTCAGGACGATGCCTTCTACTTCACCCGTCTGGGCCTCTTTCTCGAGCGCGCCGACAACACCGCCCGGATTCTCGATGTGCGCTTTCACGAAGCCGTTCGTGCCGACAAGGCGGGCCCCGACACGTCCCATCCCACCGACTTCTACTATTGGTCTGCCGTGCTGCGCAGCGTGTCCGGGTTCGAAATCTATCGGAAGGTCTATCGCGACGTGATTACGCCCGAGCGCGTCGTCGAACTACTCATGCTCAACCCGCACATGCCGCGTTCGTTGCTTGCGTCGCTCGACGGTGTTTGCGAAAACCTGGCAACGCTGTCCAACGGCCAGTCGGGCGACGTGGAACGCTACGCAGGCAAACTGCAGGCCGACCTGAAATACACCGACATCCAGCAGATTCGGCAACAGGGTCTGCACCCCGTCCTGACCGAGTTTCTCGAGCGAGTCTCCGTGCTCGGCAACAAGATCAGCCAGACCTTCCTGATCCCGCTCGCCGCCTGACGCCATGCGCCTGACCATTCGTCACGAGACCACCTACCGGTATGACACGCCGGTGCGCTACACCATCCAGCAGCTACGGCTGACACCGGCAGCGTCGGAAGTGCAGCGTGTCGTGCACTGGCGTCTGAGCGCGCCCGGCAAGCTCACGCCCTCGCGCGATGCCTACGGCAACGACATGCATACGCTGGTACTCCACCAGCCGCACGACACGATCCATCTGCTGGCCGAAGGCGAGGTCGAAACGATGCCGCTCACCGACGGCAAGCTCGGCGAGACGAGTCACGCCGTGCCGGTGTTATGCTTCGCCAGCGCAACGCCCCTGACCGGGCGCAGCGACGGGATCGACGCACTTGCCGCGCAGGCCAGGGTTGCCACGCCGGGAGACTTGCTGGCGCTGGCGGCGTCGATTTGCGAACAGGTCGACTACGAATCGGGAATTACCGCAGTGACCAGCACTGCCGCGCAGGCGCTGGCGCTGGGGCGGGGGGTCTGTCAGGACCATGCCCACCTCATGCTCGCCGTGTGCCGGGCACGCGGCGTGCCCGCGCGGTACGTCAGCGGCTACATCGATCCGGGCGACGTGCCGCATGCGGCCAGCCATGCGTGGGTCGACGTGTGGGTCGACGGGGCCGGGTGGGTGAGCATCGACGTCACCCATGCGTGCTTTGCCAGCGGCAATTACTGCCGACTGGCCGTCGGACGCGACTATGAATCTGCCGCGCCGGTCAGAGGCATGCGCAGCGGCGGGGCGAGCGAGGCGCTGCACGTGTCGGTGAGTGTCGACACCGCGCCGCTCGACCAACAACAATAGCTTTTCGCGTGACGAGGCAGCGTGCCTCGCACGGCAAGACAGGAACGACATGACGTATTGCGTGGCCATGAAGCTCGATGCCGGGCTGGTCTTTCTCTCCGACACCCGCACGAACGCGGGCGTCGATCACGTGAGCACGTTCCGCAAGATGCTCGTCTTCGAGCGTCCGGGCGAACGCGTGATCGTGCTGCTCTCTGCGGGCAATCTGGCGCTGACGCAGGCGGTTCGCCAACAGCTCGTCGAAGCGCGTGACGCCGAAACGCTGTGGACGGCCAAGACCATGAGCGACGTCGCCCGCGTGGTCGGGCAGGCCATTCGCGACGTCTACGCGCGCGACGCCAAATCGCTCGAAGCGTTCGGGGTGGATTTCAATTGCAGTTTCCTGCTTGGCGGGCAGATCGCCGGTGCCAGAAGCCGTCTGTTCCAGTTGTATTCGGCGGGCAACTTCATCGAGGCGTCGTCCGTCAATCCGTATTTCCAGATTGGCGAGTCCAAGTACGGCAAGCCGATCATCGACCGGCTCGTCACGCCTGCCACGTCGCTCGACGACGGCGCCAAGTGTGCGCTGATTTCGATGGATTCCACGCTGCGCTCCAACGTTTCGGTCGGCCTGCCGCTCGACTTGCTCGTCTACGAGGAAGACAGTTTGCGCGTGACGCGTTTCGCGTCGCTCGACGACGACAATGCCTACTACAAGATGATCCACGACACGTGGGGCTCGCGGCTGCGTCAGGTGTTCGGCGAGTTGCCTGAGCCGCAATGGGCGACGCTCGACACGACGAGTGTGCCCGCCTCGCTGCCGCCGCGTGCCGAGCCGCCCGAGGGCATGCCCGGTGCGCACGAAGCGGGTAGCGTGCAGTCGCTCGCACAAACGGTGTCGCCGAAGATGCCGTCGTGAGCGAGGGCAGCGAGCGGGGGGTAGCCCGTCAGCCCGCGTGATGTGCGTGGTGCTGCCGCCGATACAGCCAGGCGCTGAGCGCAAGCGTCGCGGCTTCGGTGACGAGCAACGTGTACCAGATGGCGTTGCCGCCCAGTAGCGCATTCAGCGTCCAGAGCACGCCCAGCAGCAAAACCCAGCTTCGCAACATGGCGATGGCGGCGGACGGTCCGGGCGCTTCCACGGCCGTCAGATACCCGGCCACGATCAGGTTGCCCGCGGCCGGGACAAAGGCCAGTGCGTACCAGACGACGGCGTGCTCGAGAATCGACCACGCCTCACCGCCCGCGGGCAGAAACAGGAACGTCAATGGACGGGCTAGCGTTGTCATGGCGGCTGCGACCAGCAGGGAGAATCCCATGACGGCAATCACGCCGAGCCGGAATGCCCCCTGAAGCGCCTTCGTATCCCGTGCCCCCCGATAGAAACTGATCATCGGCTGCATGCTTTGCACCAGCGCGACCATCGTGACGGTCGCGCCGAGCGTCATGTATTCGAGAATCGCGTAGGCGGCGAGACCCGGTTCGCCGAAGTTGGTCAGAATGACGCGGTTGAAGACGAAGACGGTAAGCGCCGGCGCAATGGCGCCGAGGAATTCGGAGGCGCCGTTATACATCGCCCGCCACACATGCCTCTCACCACGCCAGCGTAACGCGCCATGCGCCGGTACGACTTGTTTGGCGAACAGGAAGTGGTAGCCAAGCATGACACTGCTCGACACCATCATCGACAATCCGGTGGCGAGCGAAGCCCCATACATGCCCATATCGCGCACGACGATCAGCCAATAGTCGAGCGCGACGTTCGCGAGCGCACCGAGAAACATGGCATACAAGCCGAAACGTGCTGCCGGGGCGCCTTCCACGCGCAGGAACAACTCCATGGCGTAAAGCCCGTTTGCAAACAGCACGAACCAGCCCCAGCCGGAGAGGTAGGCGACGACGTCCGCCGTAACGGCCCCCTGCGCGCCCAGCGCGGCGGCGATCTCATGCTTGAAGACGAGCACGCCCGCACTCATGACGATGCCTGCAACGAGCATCACCCAAAGGACCTGGGAGAACGCGCGACGCGCCTGCGCCTGTCGCTGCTCACCGAGCAAACGGGCAATGAGTGTCGCGCCGCCCACGCCCACCATCACACTGATGGCGTAGGGCACGTACAGCAACGGTACGACGAGGTTCAGCGCGGCGAGCGCCTGCTGGCCGACATAGCGGCCGATGAAAATGCCGTCGATCAACGTGTAGATCGTGTAGACCCAGCCGGAGAGGATCGTCGGAATGGCGAGAGAGGTGTATTCCTTGAGCAGGGACGTCGTGGTGCCCTGTACGGCAGTGTTTTGATTCGCAGATGGAGAAAGAGACATGGTCCCCCCGATGACATCTCACCGCGTCGTGTCGGGACGCGGCTCACCGTGGCTTGCACATCGAAACCTTCGGATCGAAGCGGGAGCAGAGGGTGTCGCTCACGCGCAAGCGATGGCGTGAGCGCTCCGCCGCGCGGCGTCAGCCCGGCGAGGGCAACGCCGGCGAGGCGGTCAGGCGGACGGAGGGAACATCGCCTGGTGCAGGTGCACCCAGACGACGCCTTGTCGGGAAGCGGAGAAAAGCAGGAAATTCATGAGGTTCGTCGTTCGTCCCGGAGGTTCGGGCACGTAGGACAGACAAGCACTGTCACTCGCGAGTTCCCGGGAGGATGCCCACGGCGGAGGCGGTGTCGGACATGCAGGGGGCGGCTGCCATGATGGGAATCCGGGGCGGGGGGCGGCACGATGGCGCGACAGGACGCGAACCAAGAGATCCAGGAGAACGAAAAAAGGGGCGCCGAAGCGCCCCAACATGGGTCCAGCAAGAAAGACTGTCGCAGTTCCGATACGCCGTTATTGTTGTGCGCCGCCGTTGAACCACGCGGCGATCTTCTGACGTTCTTCGTCGGTCATCTGCGTCACGTTGCCCAGCGGCATCGATTTGAGCGTCACCGATTGCTGATAAATGCGTTGCGCGTTCTGCGAGATCTCCGCCGGCGTATCGAGCATCACGCCCGCCGGTGCGCTGCCCATCATCGTCGGCTTGGCCGAGTGGCAGGTGGCGCAACGCTGCGTGAGGATCGGCTGAATCTCCGAGAGCTTCACGGCCGGGGCGGCAGCGTCGCCGTGTGCGCCCGCGGCAGGGGCCGGGGCAGTGCGCGGAGCGGCGAACACGGCAACGCCCGCGAGCAGGGCGGCGCCGGCCACCGGCAGGGCATACAGGTTCTTGCCTGCGTGACGCAGCACGAAGAACTGACGAATCATCGCGCCCGCGGCCATGATGATCGTGAGAATCACCCAGTTGTACGGATTGCTGTACGTGAACGCGTAGTGGTTGCTGATCATGATGAACACGACCGGCAACGTGAAGTACGTGTTGTGCACCGAGCGCTGCTTGCCGAGCTTGCCCCAGATCGGGTTAGGGACCTCGCCCTTCGTGAGCGCATCCACGCTCTTGCGTTGCCCCGGAATGATCCAGAAGAACACGTTGGCGGACATCGAAGTCGCCATCATGGCGCCGACGATCAGGAACGCTGCGCGGCCGGCGAAGATGTGCGTCGTGGCATATGTGGTGGCCACCACGAACAGCGCGACGGCAATGCCCAGCACGCGCTCGTTCTTGCCCAGTGCACGGCACAGGAAGTCATAGACGAACCAGCCGCCGATGAGGAACGCCACCGCCAGGCCCACCGCCTGCCCCGGTTGCAGATCCATCACGTTCTTGTCGATGAGATAGGTTTGCGGCTGGAGCAGGTACAGCACGCAGAACAGCGCAAAGCCCGAGAGCCACGTGGTGTACGACTTCCACTTGGACCAGTGCAGGTCTTCCGGCATCTGCGGCGGCGAATTCAGGTACTTCTGCGCGTGGTAAAAACCGCCGCCGTGCACCGACCACATCTCGCCGAATACGCCTTTCTGCTTGTCTTCGGCGGCCTTGGGCGGCTTCAGGCCATTGTCCAGCATCACGAAATAGAACGACTCGCCAATCCAGGCGATGGCGGCGACCACATGCAGCCACCGCAGCAACAGATTGACCCAGTCGGTAATAAACGCTTCCATCTTATGTTCTCCTCAACTGCCTAACGTTCACGTTCGCGATTTAGCTACCGCGATACGTGGAAAAGCTCCACGGCGACACCAGAAGGGGCACGTGGTAATGCTGCGAAGGCTCGGCGATGCCGAAACGCAGGACAACGCGATCGACGAAGCGCGGCGTGGGCACGTCCACGCCCTGCGCGGCAAAGTAGTCGCCCGCGTGGAACACCAGCTCATATTCGCCGGCGACGAATGCCTCGCCTTCGAGCAGCGGCGCGTCGCAGCGGCCGTCGGCGTTGGTTTGCACGTCACGCAGCGAACGGCGCTCGCCGTCCACGCGCCAAAGCTCGACACGAATGCCGGCGCCGGGCTTGCCGTGCGATGTATCTAGTACGTGGGTAGTCAGTCGTCCCATGATGTCTCCTGTGATGGATGGGTGCATTGTAGGGAGATGGCGGCCCGGCAACGCGCGCAATACCAAAGATAAAAACGCGCACATACCCTGTCACGCCAGACAAAAAACCTGGGGTCGCGATCAAGCACGACAATATGGCATGGCGACGTCTTCAGCGTAGGTCGGGTGCACCGGAATTGGGATTTTTTGGACCACTATTCGAATGGGTTATCCGGCATATAACAAGGCGCATATGAGTCGTTATCGCGACAGGAGACGAATGGCCCGGAAAGCCCAATGGCGACGTGCATGCTTGGGGAAAACCCGAAACGCATGATAAGCATTCATGCATACGTTCCATGAAAAAAACACTATAGCCGTGGGTGGTCTTGCCGCAAAAGGCGTCGACCTGCACCATTGAGTCACCCTAAAAATAGACATCAAACAGCCCCCCGAGGGACGGAGACGCAATGAGTGTGACAACCAATGCCGTGGATCCGGTCGACGAGCGACTGCCGATCGGAAAATTGTTCATGCTGGGCCTGCAGCACGTTTTGGTGATGTATGCGGGGGCGGTTGCCGTGCCGCTCATCATTGGTGGCGCACTCGGGCTGCCCAAGGATCAGATTGCGTTTCTGATTTCCGCCGACCTGATGTGCTGCGGCATCGCGACGCTGATCCAGAGCGTGGGCGTCGGGCGTTTCGGTATTCGCATGCCCGTCATCATGGCCGTAACGTTTGCCGCCGTCGGCCCGATGCTTGCCATTGGCACGAACCCCTCGCTGGGATTGCCCGGGATCTTCGGGGCGACGATTGCCTCCGGCATCATCGGCACGCTGATCGCGCCGCTCGTGGGCAAACTGTTGCGGTTCTTCCCGCCGATCGTCACGGGCATCGTCATTACCTCGATTGGGCTGACGATCATCGGTGTAGGCATCAACTGGGCGGCCGGCGGTGTTGGCAATCCGGATTATGGCGATCCGGTCTACCTCGGCGTGTCGTTCGCGGTGCTCATTTTCATCTTGCTGATCACGCGCTTCGTGAAAGGCTTCTTCTCGAACATTGCCGTGCTGCTGGGCATTTTGTTCGGCTTCGTGATCGCGCTGATGCTGCACAAGGTCAATTTCGATGGTCTCGATCAGGTGAAATGGTTCGACATCGTCCTGCCGTTCCATTTCGGCATGCCGGTGTTCGATCCGTGGGCGATCGTCACGCTCACCATCGTGATTCTGATTACGTTCATCGAATCGACGGGCATGTTCCTCGCGTTGGGGGAAATCGTCGGCAAGCCGGTCGACGAGAAGGCGCTGGTCGCCGGTCTGCGCGTGGACGGCGTGGCCACGGTGATCGGTGGTCTGTTCAATACGTTCCCGCATACCTCGTTTTCGCAGAACATCGGTCTCGTGGGCGTGACGGGCGTGAAGAGCCGCTGGGTGTGCGCTGCTGCCGGGGTCATCCTGCTCGTGTTCGGTCTGATTCCGAAGATGTCGGTGGTCGTGGCGTCGATTCCGCAGTTCGTGCTGGGCGGCGCCGGTGTGGTCATGTTCGGTATGGTGCTCGCGACCGGCATCAAGATCCTGTCGAAAGTCGACTACTCGCATAATCGCTACAACCTGTATATCGTAGCGATCAGCATCGGTATGGCCATGATTCCGGTCGCATCGAACAAGTTCTTTGCGAAGATGCCGGAGCAACTCGCACCGCTGCTGCATAGCGGGATTCTGCTGGCCACCTTGTCCGCCGTGATTCTGAACGCCTATTTCAACGGCTTCAAAGCGCCTGCGACGGACATTCACGGCAAGAAGAACGGCTCGGGCATGGGGTTGGAGGCGCACTGATGAAAACGTTGCTCGTCAAGAATGCCGACGTTCTCGTGACGATGGACACGAATCGCCGCGAGATTGCGCGCGGCGGGCTGTACATCGAGGACAACCGGATCGTGGCGGTCGGCAGCAGCGATTCGCTGCCGTCTACCGCGCACGAAGTGCTTGATTTGACCGGGCATGTCGTCATTCCCGGCCTGATCAATACGCATCACCACATGTATCAGAGCCTCACGCGCGCCATTCCGGCCGCGCAGGACGGCGAACTTTTCAATTGGCTCACGAACCTGTACCCGGTGTGGGCGAACCTCACGCCGGAGATGATTCGCGTCTCGACGAAGACGGCCATGGCCGAGCTGCTGCTCTCGGGCTGCACCACGTCGAGCGACCATCTCTATATTTACCCGAACGGCTGCCGGCTCGACGACAGCATCGAAGCCGCCGCCGAGATCGGCATGCGTTTTCACGCGAGCCGGGGCAGCATGAGCGTGGGTCAGAGTCAGGGCGGCCTGCCGCCGGACCGCGTGGTCGAGCGCGAGGACGACATCCTCAAGGACACGCAGCGCCTGATCGAGACGTATCACGACGAGGGCCGTTACGCGATGTTGCGCGTGGTGGTCGCGCCGTGCTCGCCATTCTCCGTGAGTCGCGACCTGATGCGCGAGTCGGCCGCCATGGCACGTCACTACGGCGTATCGCTGCACACGCATCTGGCCGAGAACGTCAACGACATCGCCTACAGCCGCGAGAAGTTCGGTATGACGCCGGCGGAATACGCTCAGGACCTCGGTTGGGTCGGTCACGACGTGTGGCATGCCCACTGTGTCCAGCTCGATGATGCCGGCATCGCACTGTTCGCGAAGACCGGCACCGGCGTGGCGCACTGTCCCTGTTCGAACATGCGTCTGGCATCCGGCATCGCGCCGATTCGCCGCATGCGCGACGCCGGTGTGCCCGTCGGGCTGGGGGTGGACGGCTCGGCGTCGAACGACGCGGCGAGCATGATCAACGAAGCGCGCCAGGCGCTGCTGCTGCAACGCGTGGGTTTCGGCCCGAACGCCATGACGGCGCGCGAAGCCCTGGAAATCGCGACCGTAGGTGGCGCGCGTGTGCTTGGTCGCGACGACATCGGCATGCTCGCCGAAGGCATGGCGGCGGACTTCGTGGCGTTCGATACGCGCGGCGTCGGCATGGCGGGCGGTCTGCACGACCCGGTGGCGGCGCTCGTCTTCTGTAATCCGGGACAAGCCGCGTACAGCGTCGTGAACGGTCGGGTGGTGGTGCGTGAAGGGCGTCTGGAGACGCTCGACCTGCCGTCGCTCGTCACGCGTCACAACGCGCTAGCGCGGCAACTGGCCGAGGCTTCCCGATAAAGGCGTTGCCACACCGGCGACAGGTTCATGGCGTGTGGCCGGGGCGCCTGTTCACCCCGATCTCCGGATTCCGGTGAACAGGCGCCGCGTGGCAATGGGCAAACGGGAAGTCGGGGCGGTGTTCCTGTGCATGGGGAACGCCGCCGTGCGGTTCGACGGAGCGGTGGGGGCCGCTCCGTCGGTAAAAGGGCAAACTCGTCAAGGCTGCGTGTGCGATTCGAGCAACGTCCGTGTGGCGTCCGAAATCACGCTGCGCAGCCAGCGCACCTCATCCGAATAGTGCGTGCGCTCGTGCCACAACTGGTAGTACTGCATCGGCGGGAAGTCGATCGGAGTTTCAAGCACCGTCAGCGGCAGGAACTCTGCGTAATGGTCGGCGAACAGGCGCGTCGTCGTAAAAATCAAATCGGATTTCAGCAGGACGTAAGGCGCGAGATTGAAGTACGGAATGGTCACGACGACATTGCGCTTCAGGCGCTCGCGCGCCAGATGCATATCGATTGCGCCGCGCTGCGCAACCGAGTAGGGCGTGGGCGCCAGGTGCGGACTTCCGAGATATTGCTCCAGCGTGAGGCCGCGTTTCGCATACGGGTGGGTATTGCGCACCAGACACACGATCTGGTCCACGAACAGATTCGACAGGTGAAGCTGCTCGGGCGGCTCTGGCCAGTTCCCGATCACGATGTCGACCTTGCCGTCTTCGAGCGCATGCTCGTAATCGAACGCCGGGCCGAGCGAATGCAGTTCGAGCTGGGCGTTGGGGGCCTGCTGACGAAAACGTTCGACGACTGTCGGTACGAAGAGGGTGTTCAGATAGTCGGGGGAGCCGATACGGAACGTGCGCACCGTCGTGGCCGGATCGAAGTTCGATTGCTGGACCGTGATGCGCTCGATCTCGCGCAGGGCGTTCTGCGTCGGTTCCAACAGCGATTGACCGTATTCGGTGGGCACCATGCCCGATTTGCCGCGAACCAGCAGGGGGTCGCCGGTAATGTCGCGCAAACGGCGCAACGCCGCGCTGATGGCCGGTTGCGACTGATTCAGCTTGACGGCCGCACGCGTGACGCTGCGCTCGATCAACAGGGTGTGAAGAACGCGCAGCAAATAAGTGTCGATCGGTTCGCGGTTTTGGCTCATGAGAAATATAACGATCCGAGTATGTCGGACCCTGTAGTGCATAAGGAAATCATTATGAAGGACAAGGTCGGGCGTCTCTATAGCGGAAAGTCCCTATCACTAAAATAGATGCCCGTCGTTCGTAAGGTGACCTTAGATGCCGTGTTATTGACACACGCTCGACATTTCCGCGCGAATTGGGTATTTTCGGACCGCCCAAGCCCCCCATTCAGACTCTGTCAGACTTCGCCAGTGACCCTTTCCAAGCAATCGACGCCACGTCTGGCGCTGACCGGCATCACCAAACGCTACCCGAGCGTGGTGGCCAACGACGACATCGCATTGAGCGTGTTACCGGGCGAGATCCATGCCGTACTGGGCGAGAACGGCGCGGGAAAGAGCACGTTGATGAAAATCATCTACGGCGCCGTGCGCCCGGACGCCGGGGACATTCACTGGGAAGGGCGGCCGGTGACCATCGAAAACCCGGCGGCCGCGCGAAAGCTCGGCATTGGCATGGTGTTCCAGCATTTCTCATTGTTCGAGACGCTTACCGTTACCGAGAACATCTCCCTCGCGCTCGACGCCGCCGGTCACGATCTGAAGGCACTGTCTCATCGCATTCGCGAAGTCTCCGCCCAATACGGTCTGGAGGTCGACCCCCAGCGTCATGTGCACAGCCTGTCCGTCGGGGAGCGCCAGCGTGTGGAAATCGTGCGCTGCCTGCTGCAGGACCCGCGTCTGCTGATCATGGACGAACCGACCTCGGTGCTTACGCCGCAGGCGGTTCAGAAGCTCTTCACGACGCTGCGGCGGCTGGCCGCCGAGGGTTGCAGCATTGTCTACATCAGCCACAAGCTCGATGAAATTCGCGATCTGTGCGACCGCGCCACCGTGCTGCGTGGCGGGCGGGTGTCGGGCCACGCAATCCCCCGTGAGGAAACGGCCGAGACACTGGCACAGATGATGATCGGACGCGCGTTGCCGCAAATCGAGCGTCGCGCGCATCAGCCGGGCGACGTGCTGCTGTCGCTGCGCAGTCTGTCGATGGCAAGCGATGACCCCTTCGGCACGTCGTTGCATGACGTCAACCTGGATGTGCATGCAGGCGAGATCGTCGGGATTGCGGGCGTGTCGGGCAATGGGCAGGCCGAGCTGCTGGCGGCACTCTCCGGGGAGGCACGTGCGCCGCAGGCGGAGGCCATCGCGCTGAACGACCGCGCGGTCGGGCGCATGGGTGCGGCCACGCGTCGGCGCCTCGGGCTGGCGTTCGTGCCGGAGGAGCGACTGGGGCGCGGCGCGGTACCGAGCATGTCGCTCGCCGATAACGCGTTGCTGGGCGCGTCCGGTACGGCGCACCTCGGGCTGCTTCGCGGCGGGTGGATTCGTCGCGGCGCGCTGCGCAAGTTCGCATCGGCATGCATCGAGCGCTTCAACGTGAAGGCGGGCGGTCCGGACGCAGCGGCGCAGAGCCTGTCCGGCGGCAATCTCCAGAAATTTATCGTCGGGCGCGAAATTCTTCAGGAACCGCGCGTGCTGGTGGTCGCACAGCCGACGTGGGGTGTCGACGTGGGCGCAGCGGCCTTCATTCGCCAGCAGTTGCTCGACTTGTCCGCGCGTGGCGTTGCCGTGCTGGTGCTGTCCGAGGAGCTCGACGAGTTGTTCGAGATATGTGACCGGATCACGGTGCTGGCGCAGGGACGCCTGTCGCCCGTTCGCAAGCCGGAGCAGACCGACGCGCGTGAAATTGGCCTATGGATGGCGGGGATGTTTCCCGGCGGTCCCGGAGAGCGCGCCGCCTGAACGAACGTCTCGTTACCGACCTTTTGGTATGACTCCGATTTCGCTGATTCCGCCGATTTCAGTTAGCCACGATTTCTCACGGTTTCACCGGTGTCCGTACAACGCCGATGCCGTAACGTTTTCATCGACCCCCAGACATCATGCTCGATTTCACGCTTGAGCCACGGCCAAGTCCCTCCCGCACCATGCGGCTCGCCATGCCGCTGGTGGCCACGCTCATGACACTCGTGGGCGGCGTGCTCATCTTCAGCTTCCTCGGCAAGAATCCCGCGCAGGCAATGGCGGCTTTTTTCCTCGCACCGATCAGCAGTCTGAACGGCTGGTCGGAACTGTTGCTCAAGGCGTCGCCACTGTGCCTCATTGCGTTGGGGCTGGCCATCGGCTACCGCGCGAACGTGTGGAACATCGGTGCGGAGGGACAACTGCTGCTGGGCGGGATCTTCGCTTCTGGCGTCGCCATCCATTTCGACGGCCACGGCGGTCCGTGGCTGTTGCCGCTGATGATGGCGGCCGGCGCGGTGGGCGGCATGGTGTGGGCGGCGATTCCGGCGCTGCTGCGCGTGCGCTTCAATGCCAACGAGATTCTGGTGAGCCTGATGCTCACCTACGTGGCCACGCAGTTGCTGATCTATCTTGTCAGCGGCCCGTGGCAGGATCCGCATGGCATGAACTTCCCCCAGTCGATCAACTTCAGCCGCGACGCGCTTTTCCCGCGCTTTTTCGGTGACTGGCATTGGGCGATGTGGCGCGGCACGCGGCTCAATGCGTCGATTTTCATGGCGGCTGTGGCGGTGCCTCTGGCGTGGTGCTTCATGCGCAAGAGCTTTGCCGGGTACCGTATGGAAGTGGGTGGTCTCGCACCGCTTGCCGCGCGCTATGCCGGTTATTCCGAGCCGCGCGCCGTATGGCTTGCGTTGCTGATCGGCGGCGCGGCGGCGGGTCTGGCGGGCACAGGCGAGGTCGCCGGGCCGGTGGGGCAGTTGCAGGCGACGTGGGCGCCGGGATACGGCTTCACGGCGATCATCGTGGCGTTCGTCGGACGTCTGCATCCGGTCGGCATCGTGCTGGCAAGCCTGCTCATGGCGCTGCTCTATCTTGGCGGCGAAGCGGTGCAAACCTCGCTTCAGTTGCCCAAAGCTATCAGCGGCGTGTTCCAGGGGCTGCTGCTGTTCAGCCTGCTGGGCTGCGACGTTTTCGTGAACTACCGCCTGCGTCGTCGCGCCCGTGCGATGACGCGAGACGCCTGAGGAGCGCGGCATGGACTGGATCAATCTGCTCACGCCGCTGGCCGCAAGTGCCGTGATCGCGGCCATTCCGTTGATGCTGGCCGCCCTGGGCGAGCTGGTGACGGAGAAGTCGGGCGTACTGAATCTCGGTGTCGAAGGCATGATGCTCATGGGCGCCATCGGGGCGTTCGCCGTCACCGTGCAGACCGGCAGTCTTTGGCTCGGCGTGCTCGCAGGCATTGCCGCCGGCGTCGTCATGTCGGCCATTTTCGCGTGGCTCACGCTCTCGCTGATGGCCAATCAGGTCGCCACCGGGCTGGCATTGACGATATTCGGCATCGGTTTGTCGGCCTATGTCGGGCGTCCGTACACCGATGCCACCATTCCGATGCTGCGCGACATGCCGATCCCGGGACTGTCGTCGATTCCTGTGCTGGGGCCCTCGATTTTCTCGCTCAATCCGCTGGGGTATCTCTCGGTGGCGCTGCTCGCGGCGATTGCGTGGTTCCTGTACCGCTCGCGCGCCGGACTGGTGCTGCGCTCGATTGGCGAAGCGCCGTCCGTCGCGCATGCCATCGGCTATCCGGTCGTGCGCATTCGTTATCTCGCGACGCTCTTCGGCGGTGCGATGTCGGGCCTCGCGGGCGCCTATTATTCCGTGGGCTACCTGCGTTTGTGGCAGGAGAACCTGACGGCGGGACGCGGGTGGATTGCGCTGGCGCTGGTGGTGTTCGCCACCTGGCGTCCCGGACGTACGGCCCTCGGCGCGTTACTGTTCGGCGTGGTGATGGCGCTGCAATTTCAGGCGCAGGCGATGGGCATTCGTATCCCGTCGCAGGCGCTGGCGAGCCTGCCGTATCTCGCGACCATCATCGTGCTGGTGATCATCTCGCGCAATCGCCAGACGATACGCCTGAACGCCCCGGCGTCGCTGGGCAAACCCTTCTTCGCCGGGTCCTGAGTCGGACGCGGCGGCAGGCCATACAAGTATTCAACCGAAACAATCGATGACGAGGAGAGAATCGATGCGACGTAAAGTCCTGATCACAATGGCGAGCCTGGCGGCCGCCATGCTGGTTTCCGCCTGCGGCAAGCAGGAGAACACCACGGCGAACGCCCCTGCGGCCGCGTCCGACGCGCAGGCGTCGGCAGCGCCTGCGGGTAAAGGCCCGATGGGCGTGGCGTTCGTCTACATCGGCAACCCGGGCGACGCCGGCTGGACCTATGCGCACGAGCAGGGTGCAAAGGCCGTGGAGGCCAGGTTTGGCGACAAGGTCACTGTGACCCGTGTGGAAAACGTGCCGGAAGGCGCGGATTCGGAGCGCGTGTTCCGCGATCTGGCCAGCAAGGGCAACAAGCTCGTGTTCGGTACGTCGTTCGGCTACATGGACTCGATGGTCAAGACGGCGGCGGACTTCCCCGACGTGACCTTCGAGCATGCGACGGGCTTCAAGTCGGCGCCGAACCTCGGCACGTACGATGTCCGCACGTATGAAGGCGCGCATCTGGCCGGGGTCGTGGGCGGTCATGTGACGAAATCGAACGTGATCGGTTACGTGGCATCGGTACCGATTCCCGAAGTGATCCGCAATATCGATGCGTTCACCATCGCCGCACGTGAAGCCAATCCGAAGGTCAAGGTGAAGGTGGTCTGGATCAATAGCTGGTTCGATCCGGGCAAGGAGCGTCAGGCGGCGGAATCGCTCGTCGGACAGGGCGCCGACGTGCTGATGCAGAACGTCGATTCCGCCGTGGTCATGCAAGTGGCCGAAGAGAAGAAGATCCATGCGTTCGGCTGGGATTCGGACATGAGCAAGTTCGGCCCGAATGCGCACCTGGCGTCGGCGGCCATCGACTGGAGCAAGTACTACATCCGTACCGTCGACGAAGTCATGCAGGGCACGTGGAAGAACACGCCGGTCTGGGGTGGCATCAAGGAAGACGAAATCAAGCTCGTCGCCATCAATGACAAGGCCGTGCCGGAAGCCGCGCGCAAGGCCGTGAGCGCACGCCACGACGCGATTCGCGACGGCAAGTACGATCCGTTCACCGGCCCGATCAAGGGGCAGGACGGCAAGGAAATCGTGCCGGCCGGCAAGACGCTCAGCGACGACGAGAAGCACCAGATCAACTGGTTCGTCGAAGGCGTCGAGGGGTCGCTGCCGAAGCAGTAAGGCGGGGTGTCGGAGGGTATCCGAGGGGGTATCCGAAGGTATCAGCCCGGGCGGCCGTCGGGCCGCCTTAAGATCAGCCTGGGCGTCCGTTGGGCCGCCTTATGCCGCGATGAAACCGCCGGTTCGCCGGCGGTTTTTTATTGGGCGCCGGGCGGGCGGCACGCTCGGGCGCAGCCTTCGGTGCGCGGAAGATGGGCGCGACACCCGTCGCCGCCCGTGGGAGACTTCCCGCGAGGGACGGGTGAGCAGGGGGCACGTGACACGCATCGGTGTTAAAATGTCAGGTTTCGTGGCGCAATATCGTGCCACCGCATTTCATCTCCCGGATACCGCCTGTGCTGTCTACTGCCAATATCACGATGCAATTCGGCGCCAAGCCGCTCTTCGAGAACATCTCCGTCAAGTTCGGCGGGGGCAACCGCTATGGCCTGATCGGCGCCAACGGTTGCGGCAAGTCGACGTTCATGAAGATTCTCGGCGGCGATCTGGAACCGAGCGCCGGCAACGTCATGCTCGAACCCAACGTACGTCTGGGCAAGCTCAAGCAGGACCAGTTCGCGTATGAAGACATGCGCGTGCTCGACGTCGTGATGATGGGCCACACCGAAATGTGGGCCGCCATGAGCGAGCGCGACGCCATCTATGCGAACCCGGAGGCGACGGACGACGACTACATGCACGCCGCCGAACTCGAAGCGAAGTTTGCGGAGTACGACGGCTACACGGCCGAAGCGCGTGCGGGCGAGCTGCTGCTGGGTGTGGGCATTCCGACGGACCAGCATCAGGGCCCGATGAGCAACGTTGCCCCGGGCTGGAAGCTGCGCGTGCTGCTGGCGCAGGCGCTGTTCTCGAATCCGGACGTGCTGCTGCTCGACGAACCGACCAACAACCTCGACATCAATACGATCCGCTGGCTGGAAGACGTGCTCAACGAGCGTAACTCCACCATGATCATCATTTCGCACGATCGCCACTTCCTCAATGCCGTGTGCACGCACATGGCCGATATGGACTACGGCACGTTGAAGATTTACCCGGGCAACTACGACGACTACATGCTGGCGTCGGCCCAGGCGCGTGAGCGTCAGATGGCGGCGAACACGAAGGCGAAGGAACGTATTACCGACTTGCAGGACTTCGTGCGCCGCTTCTCGGCGAACAAGTCGAAAGCACGTCAGGCCACGAGCCGTCTCAAGCAGATCGACAAGATCAAGGTCGAGGACATCAAGCCGTCGTCGCGTCAGAATCCGTTCATTCGTTTCGAGTTCGAGAAGAAACTGCACAACCTCGCGTTCGAATTCGAGGGCATTTCCAAGTCGTACGACCGTCAGATCTTCAAGAATTACTCGGGCGCGGTGCGCGCGGGCGAGCGCGTGGCGATCATCGGCGAGAACGGTGCAGGAAAGACTACGCTGCTGCGCAGCCTGATGGCGGACCTGCCGCTCGACTCGGGAACCGTGAAGTGGGCCGAAAACGCGAACATCGGCTATTTCCCGCAGGATACGTCCGAGGCATTCCCGGAAGACCAGACGCTCACCGACTGGATGACGCAGTGGGGCAAGGAAGGCGACGACGACCAGGTCATTCGCGGCTCGCTGGGTCGCCTGCTGTTCGGTGGGGACGACGTGGGCAAGTCCGTGCGCGTGCTCTCCGGTGGGGAAAAGGGCCGCATGATCTGGGGCAAGCTGATGCTGGGGCGTCACAACGTCATGATGATGGACGAGCCGACGAACCACATGGATATGGAATCGATCGAGTCGCTTCAGATTGCGCTCGACAAGTATCCGGGCACGCTGGTGTTCGTCTCGCACGACCGTGAGTTCGTGTCGGGTCTTGCCACGCGCATCATTGAAGTGAAGAGCGACGGCACGCTGGTCGACTATGCCGGCACGTACGAGGAGTATCTGGCCAGCCAGGGCGTGGAAGTCTGACAGGCTGACGCCTGGCGTCACGCTCCGTAGTCCTCCGACAGGGCGCTTGCATGGCAGGCGCCCTGTTTGCGTTTACATGGCCGGACGTGGTCGAACGTGGCCGAACTTGCGGCTGAACTTGTGGCTGAACGTCGGGGGAGGTGTCGTCCGATGATCGTCTCGGATCATCGGAAGATGCGGGTCGGCCTAACCCGATTTTTCGCTGAGACCGGGAAGCCCGGCGAGGGGCGGACTACAATGGCCGTTCGTCGTTGGTTCGCCAATCACGCGTCGTCCGGACGCACCAGCAGGAGACATTGCATGAAGACGTACGACAAATTTTTCATCGACGGACAGTGGGTGACGCCGGTCGGGCGCGGCGCGCTGGACGTTTTTCATTCGGCCGATGCGAAGCTCATGGGGCGTATTCCCGAGGGGGCCGTCGAGGACGCCGAAGCCGCCGTCGCCGCCGCGCGTAAGGCGCGCGACACGTGGGCTGCGACATCCCCCGCCGAACGCGCCGGCTATCTGCGCAAGATTGCTGCGGGATTAAAGGCCCGCACCGACGAATTGGCAGACGTGATGACGGGCGAAACGGGCATGCCGATCAAGCTCGTGCGCGCGATTCAGGTCGGTGGCCCGGTCTATCACTGGAACAGGTACGCCGAGTTGGTGGAATCGTTCGCCTTCGAGGCGCGCGTCGGTAACTCGCTGGTAGTGCGTGAGCCGGTCGGGGTGGTCGGCGCGATTACGCCATGGAACTATCCCCTCAATCAGATCACACTGAAAGTTGCCCCGGCGCTGGCGGCGGGCTGTACGGTGGTGCTTAAGCCGTCCGAAGTCGCGCCGTTCAATGCTTTCATTCTGGCCGAGGTCATTGCGCAAGCGGGATTGCCCGCAGGCGTCTTCAATCTGGTGACAGGATTGGGGCCGGTCGTCGGAGAGGTGCTGGCGAGACATCCGGACGTCGATATGGTGTCGTTCACCGGGTCGACGCGAGCCGGCAAGCGTGTGTCCGAAGTGGCGTCGCAGACGGTCAAGCGCGTGGCGCTGGAGCTTGGCGGCAAGTCTGCGTCGGTCGTGCTCGATGACGCCGACCTCGCAGCAGCAGTCAAGGGCACCCTCAACGCCTGCTATCTGAACTCGGGACAGACATGCTCGGCGCACACGCGCATGCTGGTGCCCGCGTCGCGCTACGACGACGTCAAGGCGCTGCTCAAGGATGCCGTGGCACGCTTTACGCTGGGCGATCCACGCGAGGAATCGACACGTCTTGGACCGCTGGCCTCCGCTGCGCAACAGGAGCGCGTGCAAACGTACATCCGCAAGGGCCTGGCGGAAGGGGCCGAGTTGATCGCGGGTGGCGATACGGTGCCTGAAGGGTTCGAGGCAGGCTTCTTCGTGCAGCCGACGGTTCTTGGGCGTGTGACACCCGATGCGACGGTCGCTCAGGAAGAAATTTTCGGCCCGGTACTATCGGTCATCACCTATCAGGATGAAGCCGACGCGGTGCGCATCGCGAACGATTCGATCTATGGTCTGGGAGGTGGCGTGTGGTCCGGTGACGAGGCGCGGGCGGTGCGCGTGGCGCGTCAGATCCGTACCGGGCAGGTGGACATCAACGGCGGAGAGTTCAACGTACAGGCCCCGTTCGGCGGCTTCAAGCAGTCGGGGCACGGACGTGAAAATGGCGTCTACGGCTTCGAGGAGTTCCTTGAGTACAAGTCGCTTCAGTTCAAGTCTGCGAAGTCGTAGAACCACTGTCGCAAAAGCGCATCGCCGTGCCGTCGCGGCTGATGCGCTCCCACACCGCGGCCTTCTCCTGCTCGGTGAAGAACACCCAGTTGGAGACTTCGTAGGCGGTGCGGCCGCAGCCTTTGCAGACGTCGTCGAAAAGTGTCGAGCAAACGCCAATGCAGGGGCTGTCGGGACGGTCGTGCAATTCGGACATAAGCGACGGATTCGGCCAACCGGGGGTGGCGTGTTGAAAGACAGCGCCATTATCGCATCGATGACCGGTGGGCCTCCCAATCCCCCTACGGCGGGGTGCCGGTGGTGGACACTCACGCCGCTTTTCGGTTAAGTACGCGTGATTTTTGAAAGGTGACGATCGTTATGCTGCGTAGCTGGCAACTTTTCGCGTTGGGCTCGGCGTTTTTCGCGGCGCTCACGGCAATCTTCGGCAAGCTTGGGGTCGCGCAGGTCAACTCGAACATGGCCACGCTCATCCGCACGGTGATCATTTTCGGCGTCACGCTGGCGATCGTCGGTATGCGCGGGGAATGGCAGAGACCGAGCAGTCTGAGCGCAAACACATGGTTGTTTCTTGTCCTGTCGGGCGTCGCGACCGGGTTGTCGTGGCTGTGCTACTTCCGGGCGCTCCAACTCGGTCCCGTCTCCGGTGTAGCGCCCCTCGACAAGCTGAGCGTGGCCATGGCGATGCTCATCGGCTGGGTTGTGCTCGGCGAGCCGTTCTCGCTCAAAGAAGCCCTTGGCGGTGCGCTGATCGTTGCCGGAGCCCTGGTTCTCGTGCTGTGATACCTGCGCCTGAAGCAGCAGGGATCGGCGCTGGGGATCGGCGCTGGGGGATAGGCGGTAGGGGCAAGCAGTAGGGACAGACGGTGGCGAGAGGTGGTACGGAAGGGTAAGGCGGGGCGGTGGACGAGCCGCCGCCCCAGGTGCTTCAACGTCAGGACAGGGATTTACCAGCGGAATACGCTATAGCCGATGCGCACCTGCGAGGGCGAGTGACGGTTGTAGTCGAGCATGTCTTCGCCGTAACCGGTGAAGTACCCCAGCCAGATGTAGCCGCCGGTGCCCGGGATCAGCTTGCCGAGCGGGTAGGTCACCTGCACGTCCACGCTGCCGTAGTTGCGCTTCATGCCCTTGCGCAGCGTTGCCCCGATCTGCCAGCCGTTGGGCTTGCCCCAGAGCACGAGCAGGTCCATGTAACCGCGGTAATTCTGGATGTCGGGGTTGTCCTTCTTCTCCAGATACGCGTACAGCTTTGGCGCAACGGTCCAGTGGTATTCGGACGGATTGCCGAACGTCAGGATCGGCTTGACGAAGACGGTGTTGATGCTGCGAGAGTCGTCGCCCGCTTTGCCGTTGGACTCGTGTTCGATACCGGCGGCAACACCGAGCGAGGAGAACCAACCTGCCCGAACACCGGTATCGGGAATGTAGTAGAAGAGGCTCGGTCGGTAGTTGGAGTCGCGAAACGGCGCCGACTCCGCTTCCAGGTCCCAGATCGACAACTGTGTGTAGCCGAAGTACAGATTGTCGAGAAAGGACTTCGACGCGGGGTTGTCCGGCTTCAGGATGTGGAACTTGAAGCTGAGCTGAAAGCGTGCGTTGGCATCGCCGTTTTTTCCGAACGCGATGTACATCGGCTCGTGCGACGAAATACGGGCGAACTCGGCGTCGGATGTCGGTGCAATCGCGTCGGAGGACGCGACAGCGCCCACCCCGGATGCGGGTGCCGCCGCCACTGCCGCTGCACTTGCCGGGCCGGCGCCCGTGGCATTCGTTCCGCCATCGGCGGGCAGGGGCGCGGCCGCCACCATCGGCTCGGCTGCAGCGGCTCGGTCGAGCACGATCGTGGTGGTCGATGCATCCCAGTCGACAGGTTCAACACGCACCGCACCTCGTAATTCCTTTGGTAGTACCGCCGAATAGGCCACGCGGCGGAACTGGCCATTGGCGAGCGTGATCTGCGCCGGCACAACGGCTTCGCGCTTCAGGCGCAGCAATGTGGGCTTGAAGTCGTCGTTGGAAATGCGTACCACGATCTCGTCTGGAAGCTTGATGGCCGCGCGGCCCGGCGAGTCTTGCGTGGCCAGCAACGTCAGCTGCAGCGGTGCGCCGCCGCTTAGCGCCCTGGGCGGTTGCAGCAGCGAGAGATCGGCGTGTGCAACGCCGCTCAGTGCCAGGCAGAGGGCTGCTGCGCCGAGCTGGATGGCGCGAAGCGGCGATGGGGCGAATGTGTCGAGATTCGTCTTGGGCATCGGTCCGGTCTGGGTTGGCGACTCCGGGACGGGATGCCCGAAGTCGGTTACGACCCGCCCCCGGTGAGCACCCGGAGGTCGGATTCGCGGGCGCAGCGATCGCGTCCGCGAGATTTGGCCAGGTAAAGCGCTGCGTCGGCGCGTTGCAGCCACGCGTTGTCGTCGTCTCCCATGTGCCATTGGGCCACGCCGGCACTGATGGTGAACTGTAAGGTTCTGCCGTCGACATTGATGCGCGCGGCGCGAACCGCCTCGCGCAGACGTTCGGCGGCGTCAAAGGCACGTGCCTCGGTAGCGCCACTCAGGATAATAGCGAATTCTTCGCCCCCCAAACGACCGCAAATGTCATCTTCGCGTAACGAATCGTGACAAAGGCGCACGAATGCGCAGAGCACCGTATCGCCTAACGAATGCCCCCAGGTGTCGTTGATGTGCTTGAAGTGGTCCAGATCGACGAGGATGACGCACGTTGGCAAGTCCCTGGCCTCTGCCAGCGCGACTTCCGCGCGCAGACGCTTGAGGAAATGGCCGCGTGAGAGCGCCCCCGTGAGGGCGTCGTATTTGACCTCGTGCTCAAGGGCGGCGTTTTTGGCGAGCGTGTCCGTCAGATGCAGCTTTTCCCGGCGCAGATAACGAATCAACAGGTATCCCGCACCGCTCAGGCTGAGCAGCAGGGCAAAAACCAGCGCGACATAACGGCGCCGCTCGATGGAGAGGCTGCCGAGTGTCGGCGCCTCATTCATGGTGTAGACGACCATCTCGCCGTCCGAAGACGCTTCCGCTTCGAGCAGGTACGGCTGATTGTCGGGGCGCACGCGTACCAGTCGTGCCTGGTGTGCGCTCTCGTCGTCGGGTTGGAGGTGCAGAAAATCCGGCGTGCCCGGCGCCAGATCGTAGCTTTCGATCGGCACGACGGTGAAGTCTTCCTGCTGATAGAGACGGCGGCGCTCCTCGCGCGAGAGTTTGAAGACGCCGCCGCCGGGCACAGCGAGTCCGGTGAACGTCGGATCGTTGGCGAGCACGATCACGCCGTTGGTGTCGGTGATGAACGACGCGCCGCTGTCCGCCCAGTGCGACAAGCGCCGAATGCCCAGCTTGACGACCATGACGCCGACGAGTGCGCCGTCGTGATAGACGGGGGCGGTGAAAAAGATGCCGGGCAGCCCCGTTTTTCGGCCAGCGACGTACTGCTGTCCGGCGCCCCCGAGCACAGCGGTATTGAAATAGGCGCGGTCGCCGTACCGGTCGGCGATCAACGGGTCGGGTGAGTTGAAATCGCTGGAAGCGATGGTGATGCCGTCAGGGGTGCCGAGCCAGACGAGATCGGCGCCGAAGTAGAGTTGGGCGGCACGCAGCAGCTCATTGACGGGGGCAAGGACCGGGTTCGAGAGCAGTTGCGCGCGCGCCTTGTCGTGAGGCACGTCGGTCAGTGGATGTGCCGCGATGGTCGCAGCCGCCGTCTGAATTTGCTCGACCTGGGCAAGCACGCGCGGTATCCCGCGAATGAGGATCAGGTCCTGATTGACGGTGTGAACCGTGCCATGCGCGAGACGGGTGGCGATGCTGCGTTCCTCATACAGCAGGCGCGCGGCACGGCTGGCCACCAGTTGATCGGCGGCAAATCGCGCGAGCGCCCATGCGATGAGCACGCAGGTGAGCACGCAAAAGAGAACGATCAGGCCGCGCGCGAAAGCGGTAGCGGCGTGGCGGCGGTCGAATATGGCGATAACCAACGGCGAAGGCGGCGACTGACGCGTTTACAGGCGCCCGTGCCAGTCTCGAATGAACGTCTCGATATGCCCGGGCGGTAAGGGACGCGTGCAATGATACCCCTGCCACGCATGACAGCCCAGCGATGCCAGCGCGTCGCGCTGCGCGCTGGTCTCCACGCCCTCGGCCACCGTTTCGATTTCGAGCTTGCGGGCAATGGCGATGATGGCGCGAATCAACTCGGTATCGTAGCCGCCGAGCAGAACGCCCGCGACAAACTGATAGTCGATCTTCACGGTCCCGAATGGCCAGCGCTTGAGGCGGACGAAACTGGAGTAGCCGGTGCCGAAATCGTCGAGCGAAAGGCGAACGCCCATCGCCACGAGTTCGTTCATCAGTGTCGCCGCTTCGTCGAGATGCGAAATCAGCGACGACTCGGTGATCTCGATTTCAAGCTTGTCCGGTGGCACGCGGTGATGCTTCAGGGCGTAGCGGACCGTCTCGAGCGTCTGCACGCGCATTTGCTGCGCGGACAGATTCACGGCCACGCGGGGATATTCCTCGCCATCCGTATGCCACTTGTCGAGCTGACGGCACGCCTCGTGCAACGTCCAGTCGCCGATCGGACCGATGACGTCGCAGCGCTCGGCGGCCGGGATGAATTCGCCGGGCATGATCAGTTCGTCATCGCGTTGCCAGCGAATGAGCGCTTCGAGTCCCGTCAGCCGATGAGTGCGCATGTCGATCTGCGGCTGGTAGTGCAGGCGGAACTCCGAACCCGACAGCGCGCGTCCGATCGCACTTCGCCAGTAATGTTCGTTGCCCGCGTCGTCCGGCGGGGCGATGCCCTCCGTAGGGGCGGTGGGCGCTTCGGTGACGAGAAAGCGCGAGGCACTCTCGCGGATGGCCTGATCTGCGACGTCCGACGTATGCTCCAGCAGCGTGGCCGGCCATACCGGTACCTGCGGTAGATGCGTGATACCCGCCGAGACGATCGGGTAGAGCAGTCCGTTGCCGCACGGCACGGGGGATTCGCCTGCGCGGATGAAACGGCGCGTGACCTGAACGGCCGCGTCGCGGCTGCCCAGATCGCGCAGCAGAATCGCGATTTGCTGGTCCGAGACGCGACCGATGAGATCTCGGCGGCGGATTCGCGAGCCGACCCGAAACGCCACCGTAGCGAGCAGGTCGGCGTCGGAAATGGCAGGCTGGCTGGTCGCCATGCGCTGGCCCCGGCCCACATGCAGCACCACCAGCGCGCTGTGCGTGTTGGGCGGACTCGGGGTGCGTAGCTCAAGGCTGAGGGCGCGCAATAGCCGCTGGCGATCCAGCAGCAGATCGGCGAGGACGACTTGGCGTCGCAGCGCGTTCGTATCGTTCATCTCGGCAGGGAGGCAGACTTCGCCTGAACGGTTGAACGTGTGTCACCGCCACGTGTCATGCCGACGAGGCGACTGGTGAGGCCATCGAGCAGAAAAAGCCCACGCGTCGAACAGGTCGTGCCGCCAGAAAACCCTTGAATCATGTTCTGCATAAGACGCGTAAATTTGTCGGCCGGTGGACGCGGGACGCGAGACGAGGCGGGGAGCGCCTTGGCGCATGTTGACAGTCCCTGCGTTCCGGCAGACCGTGCGCAAGGCGTGGCCCGACGAGATGCTCGTGCCCGGTTACGAGACCGGGTCCTTTGACCTTTAACGGCACCCGAAATCGAAAATTGAGTGCGGGTTTCACCTATGGCGCGCTCAACGCGGACGCGCAAACCATTCACGGCCTTTGAGCATGAAATCCCAATAAACCTTTGGCAGCACGTACTTTTTCAATATCCATGCAAAACGGTTGGCGCGCGTGCCGTCGATCGGGAATGTAGGGAGAAGTTTCCCTCCATAGCCGAACTCGGCGAGCACGATCTTGCCGTGTTCGACGGTGAGCGGACATGCGCCGTAGCCGTCGTAATGCAATGCAAGGGGACGGCCGTCCATCGACGCGAGCAGATTTTCCGCGACAACCACGGCTTGTTTTCGCGCGGCCGCCGCCGTCTTCGCGTTCGGTGCCGAGATCGCATCGCCAAGACCGAACACGTTCGCGTAGCGCGCGTGACGAAGCGTCGCCGGGTCGACCTCACACCAGCCTGCCGGGTCGGCGAGCGGACTGGCTCGCAGCACGTCCGGCGCGCTTTGCGGCGGCACGACGTGCAGCATATCGAACGGCTTGTCGACAAACCGGGATTGCCCGTCGGCGTCGAATATCTCGAAACGCGCCACGCGACGCTCGCCATCCACCGCACGCAAATGCGAGAGGTGATTGAGCGAGATGCGATACCGCTGCACGTATTCCATGAGTGCGGGCACGTAATCCTTCACGCCGAATAGTGCCGGTGCCACGAGATGAAACTCGATCTTCGTCTTGTCGAGCACACCGTGTTGACGCCATGTATCGGCCGACAGATACATCGCCTTTTGCGGCGCACCGGCGCATTTGATCGGCATCGGCGGCTGTGTAAACAACGCGTTTCCGCCTTTGAATTCGCGCACCAGCGACCACGTGTAAGGCGCGAGATCGAAGCGATAGTTGGAGGTGACGCCATTGCGACCGAGCGTTTCGACAAGCCCGTCGATGGCCTCCCAGTTGAGTTGCAGACCGGGCGCGACGATGAGAAAGCGATAGGTGAGACGCCGGCCGTCGGACAGCAGAACCTGTTGCTGTTCAGGGGCGAACGCGGTGATCGCTGCCTGAATCCAGTCTACGCCTTGCGGAATGACGCTCGACATCGGGCGTGCAGTCCGCGCGGCGTCGAATTCGCCGGCACCGACGAGCGTCCATGCCGGCTGGTAGTAGTGCGTGTCGGCCGGATCCACGATCGTGATCGAGAGCGACGGTCTGCGGCGGCGCAGGCTCGCGGCAACCGATATGCCTGCCGCACCTGCGCCCATGATGACGATGTCGGCGCTGCGCTCCGTCGCGGTGGTTGGCGTAGCGGATACATCGCTGGACATAAGGTCTCCGACAAAGGAACGAGAATTGAAACGGATTGCGACACATCGAGGAGGCTCGATGAATGCCGATGCCTGACGTAACGTATGTCACACCCGCCATACATACACAGGTGACGACCGCTACGAGGTGTGCGGGACATTGTATAGAAACTAAACCCGTTTGCCGCTGTTTCGACGGGGAAATGCGGGGCAAAATGCGGAGGAAAGCGGGGGCGAACGAGGTTCGCGCACGAGACTGCAGCAACGAGGCATGGCGATGCAAGCGGCGCATCGCACATGAAAGGGACGCGTGTCGACGGGGACATCCCGATCAGGATGCCGGTAAGCCGGTGCCGTGCCGACGATGCGGGTCCGCACGCATCAGACGCGTCGTGCGCGCGGCCTCACGCGTGCAGATGATCGTGGTCGCATGCGGGTGTGATGGGATCGGTGTCGCTGTGGCAGGCACATGCCTCGCCATTCGCGCCTTGCATCAGCGCGCGCAGAATGCCGCAGTCGCTCGTTTCGTGACGGCTGCGGCATTGTGCCTGCAGATGCAGCAACTGCTGCTCCAGCGCCTGCAATTCATGGATACGTGCGTGGACACGCGCCAGATGCGCTTCGATCAATTGGTTGGCGTCCTCGCAGGTCACGCTGTGGTCATGGGCGAGTTCACCGAGCCGCTTGGCATCGGCGAGCGGCATATCGAGCGAGCGGCAATGCCGGATGAAGCGCAACGCTTCCAGATGCTCGTTTCCGTAGGTTCGGTATCCCGCGTCGCTACGCGGCGGCGGGGGGAGCAGGCCGGCCCGCTCGTAATAACGGACGGTTTCGACATCGGTACCCGCCGCGCGGGCCAGTTCTCCGATTTTCATGCTTGACTCCGTAGTCACTACAGGGTTTTGAATGAAGGGTAACACGATTCAGGTAACCAGGAGTTCACATGTCCAACCCTTCGGATTCGGCCCGCGCGGCGAGCTCGACGACGGCGGATCGCAACGTGCATCGTCACGGGAATGGCCCGGGAGCGTCGCATCGCCACGATCATGGGCATATTCATGAACACGGCCACGAACACGAACACGACCACAACTATGGCCACGAACACGGCCACAGCCATGGCGGCGATCCGACACCGGGTCACGTCCACGCTGCCGACGCCTGCTGCGGCAGCGCTGCGAGCGTTGCATCTGTGGCGCCAGTGCCGGAGACGGGCGCCCCGCAAGCGCGGTTTCGCATCGACCAGATGGACTGCCCCACGGAAGAGCGCCTGATTCGCGATCAACTCGAGCGGCAACCCGGCATTGACGCCTTGTACTTCAATCTCCTCAAGCGCGAACTGACGGTCGTCTTCGACAAGGGGGCCTCGGCTGGCGACGTCAGCCGCCAAAGCGACGCCGCTGCCGAAACGCTGCGCAAGCTCGGCATGACGCCCGTGCCGCTTTCCGGCGACGCGTCCGTTGCGGCGCCCCCACCCGCGAGCGGCAAGGGCGACGTGGCGCGTCTGGTGACGGGCGGCGTGCTGGCCGCGGCCAGCGAGGTCGCCGTCTGGTCCGGTGTGCCCGAGCACAGCCCCTGGATTGGCGCGGTCGTGGTTGCGGCGATTCTCGCCTGCGGCCTGCCCACGCTGAAGAAGGGCTGGATTGCCCTGCGCCACTTCACGCTCAATATTCACTTCCTGATGTCGCTGGCCGTGATCGGCGCCATGGCTATCGGTCAGTGGCCCGAAGCCGCCATGGTGATCGTGTTGTTCGCGTTGTCGGAGAAGCTCGAAGCCGCATCGCTCACACGCGCCCGGAGGGCAGTCGAAGCGTTGATGCGGCTGGCGCCCGATCAGGCATCCGTCGAACAGGCGGATGGCCGTTGGGCAGACATGCCGGCCGCGTCGCTCGCGGTGGGTTCACGCGTTCGCGCCCGGCCGGGCGAGCGCATTGCCATCGATGGCGTGATCGAGCAGGGCAGTTCTGCTCTCAACCAGGCATCGATCACGGGCGAAAGCGTGCCGGTCGACAAGACGGTCGGTGATGAGGTCTACGCGGGGAGCATCAACGAAAGCGGACTCATCGTGTATCGCACCAGCGTCGCCCCCGGCGACACGACGCTCGCGCGTATCGTGCGAATCGTCGAGACAGCGCAGCAGCAGCGCTCGCCGACACAACGCTTCGTCGACAAGTTCTCGCGCATTTACACGCCGGTCGTCGTGTTGTGCGCCTTGCTGGTCGCCCTGGTGCCGCCGCTCGCGTTCGGCCTTGCGTGGGCGCCATGGATTTACAAGGCGCTTGTCATGCTGGTGATCGCATGTCCTTGCGCGTTGGTGATATCCACGCCGGTGACGGTGGTGAGCGGTCTGACGGCCGCAGCGCGGGCAGGGATTCTCATCAAAGGTGGCGCATTCCTGGAAAGCGGCCGTCTGATTCAGGCGGTGGCGCTCGACAAGACGGGCACGCTCACGCGCGGCGAGCCGCGACTGACCGATGTCGTGCCACTGGGCCAGACGTCCCACGACGAAGCGCTCACACTGGCCGCGGCACTTGACGCCCAGACGACACACCCGATCGCCCGCGCCGTCGTCGATGGCCACGCGCAAGCGGGGCTCGGTCCGTTGCCTTCCGTCGCCGATTTCGAGGCGCTTGCGGGCATGGGCGTGAAGGGGCGCATCGGCCAGACGCTGTATTACCTCGGCAATCATCGTCTGATCGAGTCGCTTGGGGTGTGCAACGAGACGGTCGAGGCCGAACTCTTCCGGCTTGAATCGCAGGCGCGCACGGCCATCGTGCTGGCTAGCGAAACACAGGCGCTCGCGGTGCTTGCGGTCGCCGATACGTTGCGCGAAGAAAGTCGGGAGGCCATTGCGCGACTCGCCAGGCTGGGCGTTCGCACGGTCATGCTGACGGGCGACAACCGCGCGACGGCGCAGGTCATCGGCGAACAGGCGGGCGTGACGGACGTGCGCGCCGAGATGTTGCCGCAAGACAAGTGGCAGGCGGTGTCGTCTTTGCGCGAGCAGTATGGTCACGTGGGAATGGTGGGCGACGGCATCAACGATGCGCCCGCACTGGCGGCAGCCGACGTCGGCTTTGCCATGGGCGTGACCGGAACCGACAGTGCGCTGGAGACGGCGGATGTCACGTTGATGGACGACGATCTTCGCAAGCTGCCTGCTTTCCTTGCACTGTCGAGACGTAGCGCCACGGTACTCAAGCAGAACATTGCGCTCGCGCTGGCCATCAAGGCGGTGTTCTTCGCGTTGGCTGTCGCCGGCGTGGCGTCGTTGTGGATGGCGGTATTCGCCGACGTGGGGGCCAGCCTGCTGGTGATCGCCAACGGCATGCGTCTGCTTCGCACGAAAATCGTGTGAACGCCGGCGCGGCAGTGCCGCTTCAGCCTCTCAGGCTCTCCGGCGTCCAACGCCTCAGCCCTTGCGCATTGCACGCTCGAGGGTATGAGCGTCGGGCAACTGACACAGCACGTGGGCGGCGCGGCTGGTGGCGTTGACGATGATCGTGTCGAGGCGGCCGCACAAGATGTCGCGATGGTCTGCGGTGATGGGCGCGTCTTCGAGCATCCGTTGTGCGACGACCGCATCGTTCAGATGCCCCAACAGCGTTTGTGCGGCGCGCAGGGTGTCCTGATACGGCGTGCGAATCGACTTGCGCATCCACGGCGTCAGTGCCTCGGCGCTATAGCGAGCCTGCTTGATTTTCACGCGCAACGCATGCAACTGCTCGGTGTCGAGCATTGCCAATTGGCGACAATTGGGAAATAACGCGATGTAGCGCTCGCGCAGCATATTGTGCGCATGCGCGGCCAATGCGCCGGGCCGTTTGCCGGGCGTGCGCGACGGCCGACGCAGCCCCTGAGCGGCATGCACGTCGGCGCGACCCTCGCTGCGAATGCCGAAGGCATCGATGAGCAGAGCATGCAGTTCGCGCTGACGTTCGCTGCTCAGCGCTTGCGCTGCTTGGGCGCGCGCATCCCCTCGCAGCCGTGAAACGTGGGCCTCGATGGCAATCCAGTCGACGCCGGGATATTCGAGGCGCAGCGCCGGTAACGTTTCGCCAATCAGAACATCCGCGTCGCGGGCGGGTCCCATCGCGTTGCCGAGCCAGCGTAACTCCTCTTTCATCCGGCGATGCCAACGGGGTTTTAGCCAGGGCGAAAAGATGTCGATCAGCGCGCGAAGACGCCGGGTCGCAATGCGCAGTTGGTGTACGGCCTCGGGAGGAATGTCGTGTGCGTGATCCGGCGCCTCGGCGGCCGTTGGCAGCGAGGGCCATTGCGCCAGCGGCACAGACGCGAGCAGGACGAGCAGATGTGCGGGCCGCATGCGACGCATCCGGGCAGAGCCAGGCAGCGCAGGTGCCTGCGCTGCGGCTTCGCCGGCAGTGTCAGGCACATCGAGTGAGGCAGCGGGGGCGGCGAGAGCCGCTGTCGGCGCGCGGATCATGTTGCGCAACATAGCACAATTGCCATGTCGGCCATAGCCGAAGCCTGGGGTGTTGCAAGGGTATCGCAGGAGTATCGCAGGAATATCGCGGCAGAATTGCCTGGACGTTGCGGGGACGGTACGGGAAGGTCGCGAGGAATCGCAGGTGGGTCAGATGCAGACGAATGTCATAGCACGGTGCCATCGCACTGCGTCGCGGGCGCCCGGTTTCCTGGAATCGGTATGCAGGACACCCGCGAGGCACGCAGCGTCACATCAGTCGTGGACCTCGCGAGAGGATGACGTGACGCCTTCTCATTGCTGCGCAATGCATGGTGCAAATGCGAGCAAAAAAGATAGGCCGGCACGGAGGCCGGCCTGCGCGCAACTGGTTTTACTTCTTGTTCACAGCGTCCTTGAACGCCTTGCCAGCCGTGAACTTCACGGTCTTGGCTGCCGGGATCTTGATCGCTTCGCCGGTCTTCGGGTTGCGGCCGGTACGTGCGGCACGCTTGCCCGAACCGAACGAGCCGAAGCCGATCAACTGGACTGCATCACCCTTAGCGACAGCCTTCTTGATGACTTCGATCAGCGTGTCGATGGTTTCGCCAGTCTGAGCCTTGCTTGCACCCGTTTGGCCGGCGACGGCGTCGATCAGTTCCTGTTTGTTCATGTGTGTTTCCCTTGAGAGGTGGTGAATACCGGCGACAACTCTAACACTTTCGCCATTTGACGAGTGTCGGTGTTGTATCCGCGCCATAAGGCACGCGGCACACGCCAGAATGTCGCCTTCGCGGCACGTCACGCAAACGCGATCCGAAGACCTGTTTCGTCACGCATCGTGAGGGCGCCGGCACTGGCCGGGCAGCCGCATTATAGAGCCTTCGGCGGGCTGTGGGCCAGTCCTGACAACGGTTTGCGGCGATTTTGTTGTGCTATGCCGCGTACTTTCTTGTTCTTGATGGTAAAACCCCGGTAACTGCGGGCATCTCCGGTCATGCCTCCTCGCAATCCCTTGCTGGGCGGGCTTTGGGAGTTTCCCTAGCGTTTTGGGGCTTGCGTAGGTGACCGTCTTTTGGTTGGCATTGCGGCCCGATTCACGGCCCGATCGTCGGCAGGCGCCTAAAATTCATTCGGGTGTCATCTGCGATGGCTAGCTTGGCGCCGCCGTAGGCTCTCAAGGAAACCGCCTTATGTTGCTCTGCCAGATCTCCGATCTCCATGTCACGCGTCCCGATACGCTCGCTTGCGGGCGCGTCGACACGGCGCGCGCGCTGCGTCACGCGCTCGCCGCCATCCGTCGCTGGACGCCGCGCCCCGACGCGATCATTGCGACCGGCGACCTGATCGACACGCCACATCCATCGGAATACGAAGTGTTGCGGGCGTGTCTGGCCGACCTCGACATTCCCCTATATCTCGTCGTAGGCAACCACGACCATCGCGAAGCCCTGCGCGATGCGTTTCCGACGCATCGCTATCTGCGCGACGGCGGCGAATTCGTGCAGTACCGCATTGATTTGGGGCCGCTCACAGTGTTGGTCCTCGATACGCAGGATCCGCCCGGCGCCGGCGGCCATTTGTGCGACGCACGACTGACATGGCTCGACGAGCAGCTTGCGGCTTGCACTGGCCGCCCCACGATCATCGCGATGCACCATCCGCCGTTCGAGACGGGCATCGAATTCATGGACGGCTATGGCCTCTCGGCGCAGGGACGCGCAGGTTTCGCGCGTGTGACCTCGCGTTACGCGCACATCGAACGTGTGATCTGCGGGCATCTGCATCGAAGCATTCAGGCGAGCGTCGAAGGCGCACCCGGGATCATGGCCAGCACGTGCGTGTCGACCGCGCATCAGATCACGCTGGCGCTCGCCTCGGGCGCACCCGGATCGATCACGCTGGAACCGCCGGGCTTCGCCATGCATCTGTGGCAGCCAGGGGCAGGACTGCGTACGCATCTGGCTTATGTCGGCCCGTTCGAGGGGCCGTATACCTTCGAAGGTGAATCGGTATCCTGATGGATTTACGCGGGTTTTCTGTCCCGGAAAATGGGGACGAAAGTGGGACTGCGCGTGTGTAAAGTGCACCCCATCAAACATACGAGATCAGTTCGGATCAGCAGTGAAAAGCCGTCCCGTCACGCAAGACGCGCGGGACGGGAGCGACGGGTCTTTCAACAGGAACTGTCGATCCGTGGCCCATGACCCCGGCATGATGCCTAGGCCGGGCGGGGCATCTTCTGATAACGGGGAGTCATGCACACCGCCATCGCGCAGCCCTTGCGCGCTCGCCCGCATTGCACGGGCATTTCGATGGCTTGCGTTGATACGGCGTGCCGCTCGCAGCGCGCGGGCGCCTGGTGGGTCCCCATTTGTGCAAATCTCACGTGACAGCTGCTACGCCTAACGACGCCGACCCATCATGCGCTTCGCGCGCCGGGACTGCGTCGGCTTCGTCTTCCGCCTCGTCCAGCCAAGCAGGCGCGAGCTTGCCTCCCGAAACGTCGGCGACCACCGCCCGTGTGCGTCGCTCACAGCCGCTCGGCAATCTGGGCCGCTGGGGCAGGCGGGTTGCGCCGGCCATTGCAAGTCCCTTCGCCGTGCTTGAAGTGCTGAGTCTTACGTTGATCGCGATCCTGATCGCGTGGCGACTGCGTCCGGACGATCCTCTGTTGCTGAATGCGCAATTTCCATGGCTTTGGCTCGTCACGCTCATTGGCGCGTTGCGGTATGGCTCGCTGGCCGGTGCTGCCAGCGGTGCGATGTTGATCGCCGCCTGGCATGTGTTGTGCGGCCCGGCCTTCGGGCCGTTCCCCATGGGGCATTTTGCGGGCGGCATCACGATGGCGCTCGTCGCCGGTCATTTTTGCGACATCTGGTCGCATCGCGCGAATCGTTCGCAAGGCATCAACGCGTACTACAGCGACCGCCTTGTCGCGATCACGCACAACCACTATCTGCTGCGGGTCTCGCATGAACGGTTGGAGCGCGACCTGCTCGCACGGCCCGTGACGCTGCGCGACGCACTCACGCGCCTGCGGGATCTCACGGTGCGGCGCTCGGCCGACGTGCATGGTGCGCCGGGCGGACTGCCCAATGCGCAGGCGATGCTCGAATTCACCGCGCTGACGTGTCAGATCGAAGTCGCCTCGATGTTCTGCGTCAAAGGCGGTCGTCTGACGAGCACGCCCATCGCGCGCGTTGGCGAGGGCTTCGAACCCGACGCCGATGACCCGCTCATACGGCACTGCATTCAGGAGGGCGCGCTCGCGCACGTGAAGGCAGACGACACCACGGCCGACAACAGCCCCTATCTCGCCTGCGCGCCGCTGCTCGACGCCGACGGCGTGTTGATATGCGTGCTGATCGTGCGTCGCATGCCATTCCTCGCGCTCAATCACGACAACCTGCAATTGTTGCTGGTGCTTCTCGCGTACTACGCGCACGGAGTGGCGCACCAACCGTTGGTGGCGGGTGTGCGGGCGTCAGTGCCGCAGGCACCGTACGACTTTGCGCTCGAACTGGGGCGCCTTGCCCGTCTCAAGCAGGCGAGCGGCATCGAGTCGTCGCTCGTCGCGCTCGCGTTTCCTCGCGGTGCCCGGGGCGACTCGTTGTTCGAGCAGACGGTGCGTCAGCGCCGTGCACTCGATGCGTTGTGGACGATCGGCACGCCGCACAGGCAAATCGCGATCGCCCTGATGCCGATCACGGACGAGCATGGTATCGATGGCTATCTGATGCGTGTCGAGGCACTGCTGCGCGAGCAATACGACGTCGATTTCCAGAGCGGCCACATTGCCGTGCACACCGCGCATATCGACGCCGAAACGCCGGGTGACGGGCTGCGCAAACTGATGGAGCGCTGTGTCGACCATGCCTGAGCGCACCAACAAACGCCGTGTCGCGGCACTCAGATGCTTGCGGCAGCGCGAGCCAGGCGCGGCGCCCGGCATGGGTGCAATGCGTTGGCTTCGACGGGCATCGGCGCCAGCGCTCGCCGGGCTCGCGATACTGGCGCAATGGCAGGCGCTGCGCCCTGTGCTGGAGGGAACGATGTCTGGCACGGCGACCCATGCCGCGTTTTCCGACCCCATGACCTGCGCGCTGGCATGGCAGGCAGTCGCTGCCGTGTTAGCAGGCGGGTTCATGACGTGCGCATTGCCGCCAGGCTACCGCGAGCGACGCGGCGTGTTCTGGCATATCGCGCTGACGACGTTCTTTTTGCCGGTGGCCGGGATGGTCGTCGTGATGGGCGTGCTGATCATGGGCCATCTGTTCCCGCCACCGCGCGAACTGCTTGCAGCGGGCAGGGTGGAGACACCGGGCTTCGTCTCGCATCTCGTGACACGCGTGAGGCACGGCGCGGGCATGCGTCTGCGCGCGCGATTGCGCAATGTACGAGGCGAGCTCGACGACCGGGTGGCGGCGTTGATTTCGGTGCAGGCGTTGCCGTCGAGGGTCACTAGCGAGATCGCGCGAGACCTGCTGGCTGACCCGGTGGAGGAGGTCCGCTTACTCGCCTACGGCATTCTCGACGGCATGGAAAAGCGCATCATGCAGCAGATTTTCGTCATGCGTGAGCGACACGCCACGGCGCAGGACGACGATGAACTTGCGCACGCCTGCGTGCGTCTTGCTCAACTGTATTGGGAGCTGATTTATCAGAACCTCGTGCGAGGCGAGGTGTTGCGTTTTACGCTGGCGCGCGTGGAGCACTTCGCACGCGAAGCGCTCGAGCAGCGTGAGGAAGACGCGTCCATGTGGTATCTGCTGGGGCGTTGCGCGCTCTTGCGAGAGAACCCCGATGTGGCCGAGATGCATCTGCGTCAGGCGCAGTTCCATAGCTTTCCGACCGAGCGATTGTTGCCCTGGCTGGCCGAGGCGGCCTTTCAGAAGCGTCGTTACGACCGTGTGGCCCACCTGCTTGGTGGCCTCGAAGCAGGACGTGCGGGGCGTGGGGGTGTTGGCGGAATCGACGGCATCGACGGTATCGCGGGCGCGAGAGGAACAGGCAGCGTGGCAGCATCGCCCGCGGTGCAACCGGTCGTGCGCTTCTGGACGCGGCGAGCACCATGACAAGTTCTGCGCAATACAAACGCGTGCCCGGCCCCGCGGCAGAGACGTCCGCGGTGGCGGCGGATGAACTGGATGAGGTGGCCGACATTGCGCTGCTGCTCGAAGGCACTTTCCCCTACGTGCGCGGGGGCGTGTCGTCGTGGGTGGACCAGCTCATTCGCGCGTTTCCCGATCTCACGTTTGCGGTCGTATTCATTGGCAGCCGCCGAGCGGACTACGGTGCGCCGGTGTACCCGATGCCAGCCAACGTCAGGCACTTCGAGGCGCATTACCTCTACGAGACAGCCGACCCCGGCGTCGCCGCGCCGACCCGCAGCCCGGGCGCCAATCCAAACACTCATCGAAACACCAACCCGGCCACGAAGGCGGACACCGCCGCCGCATTCGCACAGGTTGCCACGATGCATGACCTGTTCCGCCAGCGCCACGACGATCGGGCGACGGTGGCCGATGCCGCACGGTCGATGCCGGGGGGCGGGCTGCACAGCATACTGGCTCGACTACTTCCCGCGCTCGGCGACGGCCAGCCGCTGTCGCGCTCGGCATTCATGCACAGCGAGCCGTCATGGGCGTTCATCACGCAGCGCTATGAGCGGTTTTGTCATGACCCGTCGTTCACGGATTATTTCTGGACGATCAGGGCGATGCACAAGCCGGTCTGGCAACTCGCGCGAATCGCGCAAGCCTTGCCGCCGACGCGGATGTACCACACGGTGTCGACCGGCTATGCGGGGTTGCTGGGGGCGATGTTGCGCATGACGACCGGGCGCGCATTGCTGGTGACCGAACACGGCAGTTACACCAAGGAGCGCAAGCTCGATCTGCTGCAAAGCGAATGGCTGCGCGACAACCGCGGGCCGCTCGAGCGTGACATTTCCCGTGTGGGCTATTTCCGGAATCTTTGGATGCGCTTCTTCGAGGCCATCGGCCGCGTGTGCTACGACAGCGCCGACGAGATCGTTGCGCTCTACGAGGGCAGTCGTGTCCGACAGGTCGGTGACGGTGCGCCGGCGCACAAGACGCGTTGTATCGCCAACGGCGTTGACATCGCGCGCTTCGCCGCGTTGCGCATGGCCCGCCGCCAGGGCGAGATTGCGCCGGTCGTCGCCCTTATCGGCCGCGTGGTGCCGGTCAAGGACATCAAGACCTTTTTGCGCGCTGTCTTCATCGCCTATCGCGAGCGACCGGACCTGCAGGGGTGGATCGTCGGTCCGGACACGGAAGACCGGGCCTATGCGCAAGAGTGCCGGGATCTTGCGGCGAGTCTGGGGATGGAGTTTCAGGTGCGGTTCATGGGATATCGCGCGGTCGAATCGGTGCTGCCGCAAATCGGCGTGCTGGCATTGTCGTCGGTCTCCGAAGCGCTGCCGCTCGTCATGCTGGAAGCGGCGGCAGCGGGTGTGCCGGTCGTCGCCACGGATGTGGGGGCGTGCCGCCAACTGATCGAAGGCGGCGACGCTCAGGACCGCGCGCTCGGTCGCTCGGGGCGCATCGTGCCGATGGCGGATCCGGAAGCGCTTGCGGCGGCGATCGTCGAGCTGCTCGAACCCGAGGCGTGGCAGGCGGCGAGCCGTGCCGGCATCGCCCGGGTCGAGCGTTCATATCGGCTCGACACCGTATGCGACGCCTATCGCGCGATATACCAACGGTGGACGAACGCGCCTGGAGACACGCACTGATGGCCGGTATCGGATTCGAGCTCAGACGCCTGCTGCGCAGCGATACGCTGTCGGGCACGTTCGCGGCATACAGCTATGCCGGCATCATCAGTGCCGGGCCGCTCGTGCTCTCGATGGTCGGGGTGATCCTGGTGGGGCTCATGAGTCTCACGAGCGTTCAACCACCGGGGATGCTCACGCAATTCCAGGTGTCGGTGACGTATCTGATTGCGTCGAGCGTGATCGTCACAGGACTGATTCAACTGGCGTTTACGCGGTACCTGAGCGACCGGCTGTTTGCCGGGGAGCCGCAGGCCGTGATGCCGTCGTTCCACGCCGTCTCGCTGGTCACGACGGTGGTGCTCGGTGCGATAGGTCTGTGCGTGTCGCAAACCCTTCTGGTCAATGAGCCGCTGAGCTATCGCTGGCTCATGTGGATCGGCTTCGTGCTGCTTGGCAACCTGTGGATCGTGGTGCTCTTTCTCACGAGCGTGAAACAGTACCGCGCGATCCTCGGCGTGTTCTGCGCGGGCTACAGTCTCACGGTCGTATGCGCAGTGCTGTTGGGCCGCTACGGACTCACCGGGCTGCTGGGCGGCTTCGTGATCGGGCACACGGCGTTGCTGTTCGGTTTCACCGTGATCGTCGCGCGCCACTACCGTACGTCCACCTGGTTGTCCTGGGCGGTCTTCGTGCCGGGCAATCTGCGCCTCTCGCTCGTCGGCGTCGGGCTGTGCTTCGGGCTCGGCGTATGGGTCGACAAGTTGATGTTCTGGATGTGGCCCGCAACGGGCGTGAACGTCATCGGGCCGCTGCGTGCGGCACCGCTCTACGATCTGCCGGTTTTCCTTTCCTATCTGTGCGTCATTCCGGGCATGGCGGTGTTCCTGCTGCGCATCGAGACCGACTTCGCCGAGGCCTACGCGGCGTTTTTCGACGCGGTGCGTCGCGGCGGAACGCTGGGCCAGCTTTCGGCTTCGCGCGTGCTGATGGTGCGAGCGGTGCGCACGGGACTGTTCGAGATTCTCAAGGTGCAAGCGGTGGTGACGCTGCTGGTTTTCGCGTTCGGGGAAGACCTGCTGCGACTGGCGGGCGTGCCGACTGACAGGCAGGCGGTCGTGACGCTGTTGCGCGTGGACGTCGTATCGGCCGGATTGCAGGTGTTGCTGCTCGGTGTGCTCAATGTGCTGTTCTACCTGGATCGTCGGCGCGATGTGCTGCTGCTGAGCGCTTTGCTGGTGGCGCTCAACGCGTTCTTCACGTGGGCAAGTCTGCGTCACGGGCCTGCGTCTTACGGCTATGGGTTCGCGCTCGCGCTGGGGTGCGTGCTCGGACTGGGCGCCCATCGGCTGTCGCGCCGGCTCGCAGCGCTCGAATTCGATACTTACATGGGGCAGGGGAAGTGAAGCGATAAGCCCGACGCAAGGCGGACGACAACAAGGCCCACGACAGCAGAGCCGACGTGCCGATGGCACGCAAATGGCAGCGGTCTACGGCAGTCAGGCCTCGATGCCGGTAGATGAAACGGCGGCGCTGGCGGCCGTCGCGCGGGTGGCGCTCGGCAAGCGGCCGCTGCTCAACGTCTATGGCGGCGACTGGCCCACGCCGGACGGCACGGGCATTCGCGACTACATCCGTGTGGTGGACGCCGATCATTGGCGCTGGCAGCGGCTCAATCCCGACGGATACCGTTGAGCGCAACGGCCCCGGAGGCCCGTCCGATATGCCAGATAGGCATATTGATATGCCTTAAATGACTCAGGGGACAAATGAAAGCAATTCCCAATTGGGGTAAAATGGCGACGTTTTCCCGTCCATAACCGATAGTGCGTATACCTGATGCGCCTGGGAGTCCGGGCATCAGGGCCGTCAGGGACGGTCCGCGAAAGCGCTTTTCAGGCGACTCCAACTGAGCGGGCAAATTGTCCGGCCAGTGGCGCCGAAGTGCCGAGCCGCCGTTCTCCGTCACACGTCAAGTCAATATGAGCATTCAGAATCAACAAACCGTGTTGGAAGTCCACCACTGGACCGACACGCTGTTCAGCTTCAAGACCACTCGCGACGCTTCGTTCCGTTACGTCAATGGCCAGTTCACGATGATCGGCCTGGAAGTCGACGGCAAGCCGCTGCTGCGCGCCTACAGCATGGCGAGCGCAAATTACGAGGAAGAGCTGGAATTCCTGAGCATCAAGGTGCAGGACGGCCCGCTCACGTCGCGTCTGCAAAATATCAAGCCGGGCGACAAGGTGATCGTTGGCCGCAAGCCGACGGGCACGCTGATCGACGACAACCTCCTGCCGGGCAAGAACCTGTATCTGCTCTCCACGGGCACGGGGCTGGCGCCGTTCATGAGCATCATTCGCGATCCGGAAGTCTATGATCGCTATGAGCACATCATTCTGGTGCACGGCTGCCGCTTCACCAGCGAGTTGGCTTATCGCGACCTCATCACCCAGCATCTGCCGGAGCATGAGTATCTGGGCGAGTACGTTCGCGACAAGCTCATTTACTACCCGACGGTCACGCGTGAAGAGTTCGAAAACCAGGGCCGCATCACGGAACTGGTCGAGTCGGGCAAGATTTTCACGGACATCGGCCTGCCGGAGTTCTCGCCGGAACACGACCGCGTGATGCTGTGCGGCAGCCCGGCCATGCTCAAGGACACCCGCGAACTGCTGGAAAAGCGCGGCTTCGTCGAAGGCCATAACCACGCGCCGGGCCATTATCTGGTCGAGCGCGCATTCGTCGGCTAAGCCAACGAACGCAGGGCACAGACGCCCGTGTGACAAGTCTGGCGCAGCGTGCATCGCCGCGTCAGCAAAGGAAAGGCCGCTCATCGAGCGGCCTTTTTGTCATCTTTCCCTCATCTTTTCGTCACCGCTTCGTCATTACGTCAACCTCTCACGCGGCGATCAGAAGTCCATCGTGGCGCTGGCGAGGAAGGTGCGGGTCGAGCCCGGCAGCACGAAGCCGTTGTAGGTGGTCGTCCAGTAGTGCTTGTCGGTGACGTTGTTGATCGCTGCACGGAACACGACCGATTTGCCCGCAATGCGCGTGGCGTACTTTGCCGACAGGTCGATGGTCGTGAATGCGGGAATCGACAGCGTATTGGCGGCATCGACCTCTTGCTGCCCGGTCACCTTGACGCCTGCCGCCACAGTCAGGCCGCGCACGAACGGCGTGTCGTATTCAACACGACCGGTCACCACGTAGCGCGGCGTAGCGTAGATGCGCTTGCCCGCCACGCTCGGATCGTCGACGTCCACTGCCTTCGTGTTGAGCAGCAGCACGCCGCCCATCACGCGCCAGTCACGCGCCAGGCGCACCCAGCCGCTCGCGTCCAGCCCCTGAAAGCGCTGCGTCCCGTCCTGCACGTAGAAATTCGACTGGTTCGTGTAGCCATAGCCGCGCTCCACACGGAACAGCGCCAGATTGGCGCCCCACGAGGTCTTGTCCGCCTTCCAGCCCACTTCGTACTGCTTGCTCTTGAGCGGACCGTATGTCGTCGGAAAGTTGACGTTGGTGATGCTGGCCGAGCCGCCCGGCTCAAGCGATTCGACGTAGCTCACATAGGCCGTCGAGTCGGCGTCCGTCTTGTACATCAATGCCAGCGTCGGCGTGACCGGCTTGGCCGTGTACGAGGTGCCCGTTTGCCCGGAGATGTCGTAAAGGTCGTCGTTGAACTGGGTGTAGCGCAGGCCGACCAGTGCGGAGATGCGCGACGTAATGCCGACGGTGTCGCTCGCGAAGATGGCGCGCTGCGAAATCTTTTCGCTGCGATACGGCTGGTAGTCCAAGCCGATATCCTGATTCGGAAGTAGCGACGGGTTATAGATATTGCTTGTGCCGAGCGCGATGCCGTTGCCGCCCAGCCCGTTGTCGTTGAGCTTCACCTGGGTCTGATAGGCCACCCCGAACACCACGTCGTGCTTGAGCGGGCCAGTATCGAATTTGCCCTGCACCATGGCGTCCCACGCCTGATAGTAGTAGGCGGTCTTCCACTTGTACTGCGTGTCCGCATAGTCGCCGGCGGCATTGAGCACCGACAGGAAACTGTCGCCGTTCAGGCGATTCTGTCGAGCAAAGCGGTACTTGAAGTTCGCCTTCCACTGATCGTTGATGCGGTAGTCGATGGCGGTGCCGGCGGTCAGGGCATCGGTCTCGTAGTAGGTGAACGGCTGGGCGAGATTGCGGGCGACCTTGTTGGCGTCGGCCACGGCGCCTGCCCCTGCGAAACTCATGCCGAACAACGTGCCGGTCGTCTGGCGCTTCCAGTACGCCACGTCGGCCGACCAAGTGAGGTCGGGCGTGATACGGAAGTCGGTGGCAAACGAAATGGTCTTGCGGCGCACGTGGTTGTTCGGCTCTGCGGTGTTGCCTTCCTCGTTCACGACGTTCAGGCGGTAGCCGAAGCGGTTATCCGGGCCGAAGCGTCCGCCGAGGTCGAGCTTTTCGCTCCAGACATTGCTCGCTTCGTACCCGACCGAGAACTGGCGAAGGGGTTCGTCCGTGGGGCGTTTGAGCACGTAATTCACAATACCGCCGGGCGCGCCGAAGCCGTACATGAAACCGGACAGGCCCTTGAGCAGTTCGACTTGCTCGAACGGTTCGAGCGGAATGTCGGCCTGCCACGACACAAAGTTCTGCCCATCGATCTTCGTGCCGTCGAGCATGTCGACGCGCATGCCGCGAACCGCAAAGTACGAATTTTCGTTGCGCTTGTTTTCGGAAAGCGTGGTGACGGCGGGGTCCCACTTGAAGGCATCGGTTGCCGTTTGCGCCATCTGGTTCTTGATTTGCTCGCTGTTCACGCCAACGACGGAGAAGGGCGTGTCCACTGCGCGTCGCGTGCCGAGCGCACCGCTCGAGACACGCTCGACCTTCACGTCGTCGTCTCGACTGCCCGACACCGTAGTCGCCGGCAATGCGGCGGCGTCCTGCGTCGCCGATGATGTCGATGCCGCCGCCGACCCCGTTGATCCCGCTGGTGCGGCGGACGTCTGCGGTGCCTGCGAGGTTTGTGGCTGTTGCTGCGCGTGGACGGTACCGGAAACGAGCGTGAGCGATGCGGCGCAAACGGCGAAAACGCTGGCGACGGCGCGCGTGACGCAAGAGGGGGTGAGGTCGTGCGCAGCGTCGGGACGAGCGAATCCACGCTCCGCGAGCGGGCGGTGTTGCAACATCGGTAAATCTCCCTGTTGTCGACGCGACGTGTGCCGGCGCGTCTGTCCTGAATGATCTTTTTGTGTGGGGACGTGCGCGATGGCGGTGGCGAGCGCCGTCCGCCTGCGCGATCAGCCTCTCGCGGGATTCGGTGGTTCGGGCAGTGCCGTGGCCACCTTTGCGATCTTTGAGACTTCCGGCCCCCCCGAGTCGGGTGTGTCGCCGATGCCCCTGCCGGACGGCGTCGCCGGGTCGTCGGCCGACAGCCCGCGAGCGCTGGCCACCGGGTACGCCCACACGCTGTTCGGGTCGCCGTGTCGGGCGCGACGCCACGTCGCACGGGCGAACAGCGCGAAGATCGCCGCGCTCGCGAACGCGATCAGATCGACCCCCGCGAGAACCCAGTCGCCATTTGCCAGTGTGCGTGCGACGTTGTCCGGCGTGAGCGTTGCGTCGACCACCGGGATGGCAAGGCAGCCGAGTGCCGTGGCGACCAGCAGGCCGGTTGCGGCGACGGCCGGAGCGGTAGCCGCCGCGAAAAGCACGGCGAGTCCGAGCGTGACGACGAAGATCGACAGCGCGGTGGCCGTCGGCGCAACGACCGCGCCGACGAATGCCGCCGCGATCCCGAGACATGTGCCGAGGAAGACCCCGGCCGTCGCCTTCGCCATCCAGCGCAAGTTGGCCGGTTGGAGGGCCGCATTGCGCTTGCGACGCGATTCCAGCCAAAGCAGGTTGCCGCTATAGACCAGCACCGCACCCATCAGGCCGAGGATGAAATACACCCAGCGCATGGCGTCGCCCGCAAAGTTACCGAAGTGCGCGCCATAGATCATGCTGAGTACCGCGTGGTTTGTGTCGCGTACCCCCGGGCTGTGCTGGCCGACGATTTCGCCGTCGTTCAGACGCACGGCTACCGCGCCGAACACGCCCAGTGAATCGCTCGCCTCGCCATACACCTCGGCCACGGCGTCGGGCTTGCCGTAGCGCGACCAGGCGACAGCCGTTGTTTCCAGGTCGGGGGCGGCGTGTTCGGCCCGCGCGAGCACGGCCTGGAGATCGAGTGGCTTGCCCTCGACCGGCGCGATCTTCGCGGGGACAGCGCCCGTCATCTGCAAGAACTGCGGCGCGAGCTTGTTCTCGAACGTCAGCACATTGAACGCCATCATCAGCGGCAAGCTCAGGCAGAGCAGGGCGCCGGTGAGGGCGAAAACGATGTGGAACGGCAGGCTCAGCACGCCGATGGCGTTGTGCGCGTCTTGCCAGAAACGCTTCAGGTTGCGTCCCGGGCGCAGGGCGAAGATGTCGCGCGTGACGCGCGGCAAATGGACGATCACGCCGGAGATGAGCGCCATGCCGTAGAAAAGCGACACCACGCCCATCAGATACAGCCCGTATGTCGGGATCGATAACGAGTAGTGCAGCGCGTTGACCGTGTTCGACAGGCCGGGGCGCGCGTCGCCGGTTACCAGCGACGCCGCGCTGCCGTCCGAATGCAAACGCAGCCGGGCCTGCATCCATTCGCCGTCGGGCTGCTGCCAGTAGGCAAACGGTACGGGCGAATGACTGGGCAGCACCACGCCCATTTGCTCGCGTGCGGCTGGAAACTGTGCACGAACCAGATCGGCGAGTTGTTCCGTCTGCGCCAGCGTGAGCGGCGCATGACGCGTAGCCGGTTGCTCCCAGCGTTCGATCTCGTGATGGAAGACGGTCAGTGCGCCGCCCAGCATGGCGACGAACAAGGCGAAGCCGGCCACGATGCCAGCCCACGTATGGACACTGAGGTATTGACGTAGCGTTTGAGCGCGCATCGGGTGATCCTTACCAGACGGCGCGCGCCAGCAGCAGCGCGGCCCAGGCGACAACGGTGGTAGCGCCCATGCCGATCCAGGCGCGCGCCGCGGTGCGGCTCGCGTAGACCACGGCAAACAGGCCGAGCCACACAAGCGGGAAGAGGGCAATGACGGGGATGGCGGCCGTGTGCCAGCCGGACGGCGTCATGTAGGCGAAGGCGCCGCACAGTGCCATGGCCGCGAAGAAACCGAGCACCAGGCCCGCAAGCGTTCTACTCCACATGGGCGTCTCCGCGCAGCCAGTGCAAGCCGCCGGCGGCATACGGCCAGAACAGCAAACCGAAACACAGCGACATGAATGCCGAGGCGATGCCCGCCGACGGACCGGCGGCGAGCCACCAGCACAGCACGCTGGCGATTGCGGCGACGAGCGCCAGCGTTCGCGCCGGTTGCGCGTCGAGGCGATGCGCACGCAGGCGCTGGTGTTCCGAAGTGAGGTAGCAGGCGCCGCCTGCCGCCCATGCCAATGCAATGGCCAATGCAATCAACATGCTCGTGCGTCGTTGAAGATGAGCGATGGAAAACGGGGGCCGCCAGTGCAGGGCACCGGTAGCCCGGACAAATGCGGACTAACGAAAACCAAACGTAAACAATGTGAAAACGCCGCCCTTGGGCGACGCGACTGATGGCGTCACATCGCAAAGGGTGACGCTCGACGCCAGTTCAGGCATCACGCCCGCGCATTGCACGAACGCTCAGGGTTACTCATTGAACGTAAACGTTAACGAAAACGATTCGCATTTATATCATGATTCTGGCGATTCCCGAAAGCATTCGTCTGAATTCCGATACCGATGCAGGCCGGACGTGGCGCCCGGACGACGTCGCGCGAACCCGCCGTCCGAGCACCACATCCGGCAGTTCAGGGGAAGTCGCGCGACGCTTACACGGTGTCGCCGCGCAGGCTGCTCGCGGGCAACGGTCCGGCAAACTGCCGGAGCACCGCTCGCCAGTAGGCAATCACCGGGCCCTGGGTGGGTTGCGCGGCATCGATTTCCGGCAACAGATGCCAAGGGGCGGTCGGGTACTGGTGATGCACCCGGTGCAGATGATGATTGAGCACGAGCCATCGCCCGAGCGCGGTCGCATGAAAGTTGCGTGCTCGCGCCGGCTCGTCCATCGCAACGCCGAAGTGCGGCAAGTTGTCGGCGATCGACAGCCAGACGCCGCGGGCGACAAACGTCGCCACGAACACCGGCCACCATGGTCCGTACGCCCACAAGGCCAGCCCTAGGGCGGCGAGCAGGAATAGGAAGTCTCGTTGAATGCGCCGCCGGCGCACCGGGTCGGTGGCGAACATGACGGTCCGCCGACGAACGTCTTCGTCTATCGGGTCGGCGCCCAGTGCGCGCCGGGCGAGGGCGGGCAGCCGTTTAGCCGGAATCCATGTGATAAGCGGTGCAAACAGTTCGGATAACCACATGCCGCCGAGCAGACGCGACTGGTAGCCGATCCAGCGCCCGGCGCGCGAGGCGAGCGACGCGTCGGCGCGAAGCGTCGAGATGTCGGGTTGATCGTATGGCTGGCGGGTGAATCGATGGTGCATCAGATGCCCGAAACGCATGATCTCGTAAGGCAGGCCGAGCAGTAACGACAGGGCGCGTCCCGTGCGCTCGTTGGCGCGTGGCTTAAGGCGCAACTGGCCATGAATGGACTCGTGAATCAGGCCCCAGTGCATCGGGGTGAGCAGCAACACGGGCAGCGCACTCAGGGCAGCTAACTCCCCCCAATGGCGCAGCGCATATCCGAGGCCCAGCCATTGCCATAGGCCGGCTACGCCCGTCAGGCCGATCAACCATGGATTCCAGCGCGATGGTTTTGCGTGACGCCACAGGGCAGGAGACGGTATGGCTTCGCTCGCCAGCGTGGCGCTGGCGCAGGGTGTGTCCGACGGCTGCACAGGCGGGGTAACCGGAGGCGCGATGGCGGACGCGGCGCCCGACAGGCGCGATAGGCGGGACGGCTCGGCGCTTGCCGTATCGACCGGGATGGGGGCGAGGCTTGCGTGGGGAGAAGCAAGGGGGAAAGCGAGCGGGGAAGCGAGCGGGGAAGCGGCAGGGGCAGCGACAGGCGAAGCGGCGTCGATCTCGTCCGGGCGCGCAACGACGTTCTCCATGGGGTCTCCGGTCTCCGTGACGTGGCGTGAATGCAACGTGAATGCAACGTACAACGTAACAACGCAAATGGGGCATGCCGGACGCCATCTTACGCAAATTCAGCGTGCGCCCGGCACACGGCGTTGAGAGTGTATGCCGCGACCTGGGAAGAGAATATGTCAGTCGTGTTGCAGCGCCTTACTTTCGTCGCATTTCCGTCATATCGACGTCGCATCGACCGCGCCTCCGGTCACCGTCCGACATCGTTGCCGACAGTGGCATCGGTAGCGCCCGTATTGCGCAGGCTATCCAGTTGAGCGGCGCCCGCAGGGGTGAGTCGTGCCAGCGACAAACCGCGTTCGCCGTCGTCAAGCGCGACCCATCCGGCATCCGTGAGCACGCTGAGGTAGCGCAGCAGCGTGCTCATCGGCAGTGCGCTGCGCTTGGCGAGACGAGCGAGCGAGAGCGCCTCGCGACCTTCGCGTCGCCCGTCGGCCAACCGTTGGAGCAGACGAGCGAGATCCTGCGTGGTCTGCGCGAGATCGTCGCTGCCGCCGTCTACGTTGGCCCCAACGTTTGCCGGAATGTCATCCAACGCGTTGCTCCAGCAACACGGGGATCGACTTGGATGTCGGCGTGCCCGCGCCGTCGGCGATGGCGTCGAGCGGCACGAGCGCGTTGGTCTCCGGATAGTAGGCGGCGATGCTGCCGCGCGGGATGTCGTACGCGACAAGGAGAAAGTCCTCCGCCCGCCGCGCGATGCTGTCGTGCCACACGCCCACGATGTCGACGCGTTCACCGGCACGCAAACCCCGTGCATCGAGATCTTCCCGATTGGCGAACACGACGCGACGCTGCCCGAACACGCCGCGATAGCGGTCGTTGAGACCGTAGATCGTGGTGTTGTACTGGTCGTGCGAACGGATCGTCGCGAGTTGCAGCACCTGTGCACCCCGCTCGCCGGCCTGTCGGCGAGCCACGTCGATGGGAAGTTCGGCGGGCAGTGGATGGCAGGTGAAATTGGCGCGCGCATTGGCGGTGCGCCATTGACGCGCCGAGGGCGGGACCGGCAATCGAAATCCGCCCGGATGCCGCACGCGGCGATTGAATTCGGCGAATTCGTCGAAAGTGGCGGCGATGGCGTCGCGAATGCGGTCGTAGTCCTCGACATACCAATGCCAGTCGTCATGCCCGGCGAGCGCGCGGCCCATCGTGGCCTGAGCGATGCCGGCAACGATCGCAGGCTCCGAGCGCAAATGCTCGGACGCCGGAGCGTTGATGCCGTACGACATGTGCACCATGCTCATCGAGTCTTCGACCGTCACCCCCTGCACGGTGCCATGCTGCATGTCGATTTCGGTGCGCCCGAGGCAGGGGAGAATCAGGGCGTCGCGTCCGTGCACGAGGTGACTGCGGTTGAGCTTCGTCGCGACGTGCACGGTCAGGTCGCACTGACGCAATCCCGCCCAGGTGCGTGGCGTGTCCGGGGTGGCCATCGCGAAGTTGCCGCCCATGCCGATGAAGACCTTAATGCGGCCAGCGAGCATCGCGGAGATCGTGTCGACGACACCGAGGCCCTCACGGCGCGGCGGTGCGAAGTCGAACACCTTGGCGATCCGGTCGAGAAAGGCGGCCGACGGCTTCTCGTTGATGCCCACGGTGCGATCGCCCTGCACGTTGCTGTGCCCGCGCACGGGACACAGGCCAGCCCCCGAGCGCCCGATGTTGCCGCGCAGCAGCATCAGATTGACGATCATCTGAATGGTCGCCACCGCATGCTTGTGCTGCGTGATGCCCATGCCCCACGTCGCGATGACGCGCTCGCCCCGCAGGTAGACGTCCGCGATCTGACACATCTGCGCCCGCGATACGCCGGCGGCGCGTTCGAGATCGTCCCAGCGCTCGGTGTGCACATCGGCGGCGAAGTCCTCGAATCCGTGGGTGTGCTCGGCGATGAACGCGTCGTCGAGCAGTGCCGCGTCGCCATTGGCCCGTGCGTCGGCGTCGCGCTCCAGCACGTGCTTGATCACCCCCTTCACGAAGGCGAAGTCGCCCCCGATGGCCGGGGTCACGTAATGGCCGCTGATTGCGGTGCCCCCCATGCTCAGCATTTCGCCGGGGCTTTGCGGATCGGCAAAGCGCTCGAGCCCGCGCTCATGCAGCAAATTGATCGACACGATGGTGGCGCCCCGTTTGGCGGCTTCGCGAAGCTCGCCCAGCATGCGCGGATGGTTCGTCCCCGGGTTCTGGCCGAAGAGCAGTAGCGTATCCGCCTGCTCGAAGTCTTCGAGCGTGACCGTGCCCTTGCCAAGGCCGACAACGGGCGGCAGGGCCACGCTCGTCGGCTCGTGACACATGTTCGAGCAGTCGGGGAAGTTGTTCGTGCCGTACTGGCGAACGAACAACTGGTACAGGAATGCGGCTTCGTTGCCGGTGCGCCCGGAGGTGTAGAACGCGGCCTGATCGGGATCGGGCAACGCCCGCAGGTGTTCACCGATCATGGCGAACGCGGCGTCCCACGCGATGGGTAAATAACGGTCGGTCGCGGCGTCGTAACGCATCGGATGCGTGAGGCGACCGTAGCCTTCGAGCGTGTAGTCGTCGAGCGCCAGCAATTCGCTCACGGTGTGCGAAGCAAAGAACTCGGGGGTGACCCGCCGCTTGGTCGCCTCGGCCGCCACCGCCTTGGCGCCGTTCTCGCAGAATTCGAACGTCGAGGCGTGCTCGCGATCCGGCCAGGCGCAGCCCGGGCAGTCGAAGCCGCTGGGCTGATTCGCACTGAGCAACGTACGTGCCCCTTTGAGCGGGATTCCCTGCGTGACGAGTTGGATGGCAACGTTCTTGAGCGCGCCCCAACCGCCGGCGGGGCGATCGTACGGGGCAATTTTCGGGGCAGGCATGACGAGGTTCTGGCAAGGGTGGCTGACGCGCCGCGCGGAAGTCGGGGGAGCGGGGTGTCAGAAAAGCGGTGATAAGGGCGACGGCAAATGGAACGACAGTAAGAAGAACGGGAGCAGAAACCATTGACGCCAAATAGGCAATTTGATGCATAATTGGTTCACATCGCGGTTCGCATCAACTTGATCGAGAACGCCAAGATTCCTGTTTTTTCAACGTTTCCAGGCATCTTATCAGGAATCTGCATAGATTAATTTATGCAATGAATAGCATATAAGGTGGGGTCATGAAGCGTATTTCCATTGCACCGCAGTTGCGCTTTCGTCACGACGGCAACGAACTTGCGCTCGACAAGGTGCTGTCGTTGCTCACGGAAGTGCAGGCACACGGCAATTTGCAGGCGGCCAGTCAGGCGCTGGGGCAGTCGTACCGTGGCGCGTGGGGGCACATCAAGGAGGTCGAGTCGCTGATGGGCGCGCCGTTGCTGACGATGGCCCGGGGGCGCGGTGCGGTGCTCACTCCGCTTGCGCAGCGCTTGCTCTGGGGACAGAAGCGTTTGCAGGCACGGCTGGGGCCGTTGCTGGAGACGATGGCGTCCGAGTTGCAGACCGAACTCGACGATCTGTTGCTTGAGCAAAGCGATCAGTTGCGGCTCTTTGCCAGTCACGGACTGGCCGTGGCGGCGCTGGTCGACTTCGCGGGGCGTGCGGGGCTGCCGGTCGATGTGAGCTATCGCGGCAGTATCGAAGCGATCGCTGCGCTGGCCAAGCACGAATGCGAGGTCGCGAGTTTTCACGTACCGATCGGTGCGCTCGCCGAGCCTGTGCTCGATCAGTACGTGCCGCTACTCAAGGGGAAGTCATACCGTGTCGCCGATGTCGCCTCGCGACGCCTTGGTCTGCTTGTGGCGCGCGGCAATCCGCTCGGTATCCAGTCCTTGGCCGACGTGCCACGAACCGGCGCGCGATTTGCGAATCGGGAGCGCGGGTCGGGGACCCGCATCATCTTCGACTTGCTGCTCGCGCGTGAGGGCATCGACCCGTCCACCGTCGCGGGGGCCGAGAACATCGAGTTCACGCATGCGGCCGTCGCGGCCTACATCGCCAGCGGTCGCGCCGACACCGGTCTGGCGATCGAGGCAGCGGCAAGTCAGTTCGGGCTCGACTTCATTCCGATACTCACCGAGCGCTATTGCCTGATGTTCCCGGAAAGCGCTGGTGAATCGCCGCACCTGCAATCACTGCTGGCGATTCTCCAGAGCGATGCGTATCGCCAGGCCGTCCACGCCATTCCCGGCTACAGCGAAAGTGCCACCGGCCGGGTCACGCCGCTGTCGGAGGCGTTTCCGTCGCTGGGGTAATTAATATGCATTTAGTTGCATATTTCGTGCGCGGCGCTTTTTCCCGGGAAACTGGCTTGTTAGCTAGGTTTGTGTCGAAATCGCATGCCGTCATGCGTCGAAATGCGCGATTTGGGGCTATCGGTGTTTCCACGAGGCTTGTTGTGGCGCGGCGTTTGGACTAATGTCTAAGCACTGAGCCCCCAAAAGATGTGTGGTGATCATATGCAACCAAGAACATATGAAACACCATCTTGCCCCAGGAGACAATTCGAGATGGTCCCCACCCCTCATGCGACGCTCGCGCCGCTGCTGGCTCGCCACGCTGGCCGTGCACACGAGTTGTTGCCATTGCTGCATGCGTTGCAGGACAGCGAAGGCTATGTCGACCCGGCACACGTGCCCGGCATTGCTGCCGCACTGAACCTCTCCCGTGCCGAAGTCCACGGCGTCATCACGTTCTATCACCACTTCCGTAGCGCGCCGCCGCCGCCGACCGTCGTGCAGGTCTGCCGGGCAGAGGCGTGTCGCAGCCGCGATGGCGAAGCGCTCGTCGCTCACGTGGAAGCCGCTACCGGCGCGCATATCGACGGCGAGCCATGCCAAGGGATCGGGGTCGAATCGGTCTACTGCCTTGGGCAGTGCGCGCTTTCCCCCGCCGTGACCATTAACGGCGAATTGCACGCGCGGGTCAGTCCGGCGCGGTTCGATGCATTGCTTGCTGCCGCACGAGAGGAGGTCGCCCATGACTGAGACCTCCGGGATGCGCGCGCACCGTGTTTACGTCCCGCGCGATTCGGCGGCGCTGGCGCTCGGCGCCGACCGGGTGGCTGCGGCAGTGGCGGCCGAGGCCGCCAAACGAGGTATTGCCGTCGACATCGTTCGCAACGGTTCGCGCGGGCTGTTCTGGCTGGAGCCGCTGGTGGAAGTGCAAACGCCGCGTGGTCGCATCGGCTACAGCAACGTGCAGGCGTCGCAGGTGGCGGCGCTTTTCGATAGCGGATGGCCGGCGAGCGCGGCACTGGACGGTGAAGACCGTGAGCGCGAGATGTCGCCGCTCGATCCGGACGGAAGCTGGGAGGCGCCGATGCCCGCGTGCGTGGGCCGGGTGGACGCGATTCCGTATCTGGCAAAACAGCAACGTCTGACGTTTGCCCGTATCGGTGTGACCGATCCGCTGAGCCCGGCAGATTACGAAGCCCATGGCGGTCTGGCCGGTTTGCGCGCCTGTCTCGCGCTCGACGCGGAGGCCGCGTGCCAGACCGTGCTCGACTCGGGGCTTCGCGGGCGCGGCGGGGCGGCCTTCCCGGCGGGCATCAAATGGCGCACGGTCTGCCGTGCCGAGGCATCGCAGAAGTATGTCGTGTGCAACGCCGACGAAGGCGACTCCGGCACGTTCGCCGATCGTCTCATCATGGAGAGCGATCCGTTCGTCCTGATCGAAGGCATGGTGATTGCGGCATTGAGCGTGGGGGCGAGCGAAGGCATCGTCTATGTGCGCAGCGAGTATCCCCATGCCATTGCGATGCTGGAAGCGGCGATCGAGATCGCGCGTCGCGAAGGCTGGCTGGGGACCGATGTGCTTGGCTCTGGCCGGTCCTGCGAACTGCGCGTGGCCAAAGCGGCAGGCGCCTACATTTGCGGCGAAGAGACCGCGTTGCTCGAGAGCCTGGAAGGCAAACGCGGCGTGGTGCGCGCCAAGCCCCCGATTCCTGCCTTGTCGGGGCTGTTCGGCAAGCCGACGCTCATCAACAACGTGATCACGCTCGCCAGCGTGCCGTACATCTTTGCCCATGGCGCCCAGGCGTATCGCGAGTTCGGCATGGGCCGCTCGCAAGGCACGCTGCCCGTGCAACTCGCAGGCAACATCCGTCGCGGCGGCCTCGTGGAGCTTGCCTTTGGTGTGACGTTGCGCACGCTGCTCGACGAGTTCGGCGGCGGGACGGCGAGCGGGCGACCTGCGAAAGCCATTCAGGTCGGTGGCCCGCTCGGGGCCTATCTTCCGAGCGCTCAATGGGACTTGCCGATGGATTACGAGGCATATGCCGCCGTGGGCGCTGTGGTCGGGCACGGCGGTGTGGTGGTGCACGACGACACGGCCGACATGGCGGGACTCGCGAGCTACGCCATGGAATTCTGCGCACTGGAGTCGTGTGGCAAGTGCACGCCTTGCCGCATCGGGTCGACACGGGGTGTCGAAGTCATCGAGCGCATTCGGCGCGGCGACACGTCGACGCGTCAGGTCACGCTGTTGCATGACCTCTGCGACACGATGGTGTCCGGTTCGCTTTGCGCGATGGGCGGGATGACGCCGTTCCCGGTGCGCTCCGCGCTCGAACACTTCCCGGCGGATTTCGGTCTGCCCGATGGCGCGGGACGCGCCGAAGCCGCCTGACGTCGGACCTTCGACGTTGGCGCATCCGACAGTACAGAACGCCAGGAGGACGCACATGATCCATCCGAATTCGCAAGTATCCCCGGGCCACGGCCCGGACCTGGGCACGCCGCTGCGCCGCAGTGAAGTCGACGTCACGCTCGAGATCGACGGCCAGACCGTGACGGTGCCGGCCGGCACGTCGATCATGCGCGCTGCCGCAGGCCGCGACGTTAACATCCCCAAGCTGTGCGCCACGGACTCACTGGAGCCGTTCGGCTCATGCCGTCTGTGTCTGGTCGAGATAGAAGGGCGGCGCGGTTTTCCGGCCTCCTGCACGACACCCGTCGAGCCGGGCATGAAGGTGCGCACGCAGTCGCCGAAGTTGCAGGATCTTCGGCGCAACGTGATGGAGTTGTACATTTCGGACCATCCGCTCGACTGTCTGACGTGCGCCGCCAACGGCGACTGCGAGTTGCAGGACATGGCGGGCGTGACGGGCTTGCGCGAGGTCCGATACGGCTTCGAAGGCGACAACCATCTCCACAGCGCCAAGGACGAATCCAACCCGTACTTCACGTACGACCCGTCGAAATGCATCGTCTGTAACCGATGCGTGCGCGCATGCGAGGAGACGCAGGGCACCTTCGCGTTGACGATCTCCGGTCGCGGCTTCGAGGCCCGGGTGTCGGCCGGGCAGGATCAGCCGTTCATGGACTCCGAGTGTGTTTCATGCGGCGCGTGCGTCGCGGCATGCCCGACGGCCACGCTGCAGGAGAAGAGCGTCATTGCGATGGGGCAGCCCGAGCACGCCGTGGTGACGACGTGCGCGTATTGCGGCGTCGGCTGCGCGTTCAAGGCCGAGATGAAGGGCGGCGAAGTCGTGCGCATGACGCCGTACAAGGACGGTCTCGCGAACGAAGGGCATGCATGCGTGAAGGGGCGCTTCGCCTGGGGCTACGCCACGCATAAGGAGCGCATTACCAAACCGATGATCCGTCGCAAGATCACCGACCCGTGGCGGGAAGTGTCGTGGGACGAGGCGCTGGACTACGCGGCGTCGGAGTTCCGGCGTCTTCAGGCGAAGTACGGCGTGGACGCGATCGGTGGCATTACCTCGTCGCGCTGCACGAACGAGGAGACGTATCTCGTGCAGAAGCTGGTGCGTGCGGCGTTCGGCAACAACAACGTCGATACCTGCGCCCGCGTTTGCCATTCGCCGACCGGCTATGGGCTCAAGCAGACGCTTGGCGAGTCCGCCGGCACGCAGACGTTCAAGTCGATCGAGCATGCCGACGTCATTCTGGTCATGGGCGCCAACCCGTCGGACGGACACCCTGTTTTCGCCTCGCGCCTGAAGCGGCGTGTGCGCGAAGGGGCGAAGCTCATCGTGATCGATCCGCGCCGGATCGATATCGTCGACGGACCGCATATCAAGGCGGCATTCCATTTGCCGTTGCGTCCCGGCACCAACGTGGCGATGGTCAACGCGCTAGCGCACGTGATCGTGACCGAGGGGCTGCTGGCCGAGTCGTTCATTGCCGAGCGATGTGAGGATCGCGCGTTCGCCCAGTGGCGTGACTTCGTGGCGCTGCCCGAGAATTCTCCCGAGGCGGTGTCTGTCGTCACCGGCGTGCCCGCCGAGCAGATCCGGGGCGCGGCGCGCCTGTACGCCACGGGCGGCAACGCGGCGATCTATTACGGCCTTGGCGTGACCGAGCATGCGCAGGGCTCGACCACAGTGATGGGCATTGCGAATCTGGCGATGGCCACCGGCAACGTGGGCCGGGAGGGCGTGGGCGTGAACCCGCTGCGCGGGCAGAACAACGTGCAGGGGTCGTGCGACATGGGGTCGTTCCCGCACGAGTTGCCGGGCTACCGCCACGTGTCCGATACCCTGGTGCGCGAGGAATTCGAGGCCGCGTGGGGCGTGACACTTCAGGCCGAGCCGGGGTTGCGCATTCCGAACATGTTCGATGCGGCGATTCACGGCAGCTTCAAGGGGCTCTACTGCCAGGGCGAGGACATCGTTCAGTCCGACCCGAACACCCAGCACGTGGCTGCGGCCATGGAGGCGATGGAGTGCATCGTCGTGCAGGACATCTTCCTGAACGAGACGGCCAAGTATGCGCACGTGCTGTTGCCGGGCACGACTTTCCTTGAGAAGGACGGCACCTTTACCAACGCCGAGCGTCGCATTTCGCGCGTGCGTCGTGTCATGGCGCCGCTGCCTGGCATGGCCGACTGGGAGGTGACGATCGCCCTCGCCAAGCGTCTGGGGTACGAGATGCCGTACACGCATCCGTCACAGATCATGGACGAGATCGCGCGCCTGACGCCGACCTTCCGTGGCGTGAGCTACCGGCGTCTGGACGAGGTGGGCAGTCTGCAATGGCCCTGCAACGACGAGGCGCCGCAAGGCACGCCGATCATGCATGTCGACGCGTTTGTGCGCGGCAAGGGGCGCTTCATCATCACTCGCTACGTGCCCACGGACGAGAAGGTCACGCCGCGCTATCCGCTGCTGCTCACCACGGGACGGATCCTCTCGCAATACAATGTGGGAGCGCAAACGCGCAGAACGCACAACGTCCACTGGCATGACGAGGATCGGCTGGAGATTCATCCGCACGACGCGCAGGAGCGGGGCATCAAGGATGGCGATTGGGTCGGCATCCGCAGCCGCGCCGGTGAGACCGTGCTGCGCGCCGTGATCAGCGAACGTATGCAACCGGGCGTGGTGTACACGACGTTCCATTTCCCGGAGTCGGGGGCGAACGTCATTACGACGGATAACTCCGACTGGGCAACCAACTGTCCGGAATACAAGGTGACGGCGGTACAGGTGTTGCCGGTGGCGCAGCCCTCGGCCTGGCAGGACAAGTATTCGAAATTCAACCGCACGCAGCTCGAATTGCTCGATGCGGCCCGCAACCCCGCCGAACCGGTGCCGGCAAAGTAGGGGGGGCGAACCCTGGAATGAAGTGGAGTCAGCGTTAAACGATGTCCAACCCCTTGCTTGATACGGCAGAGACGGCAGAGGCGGCAGATATGACCGGTGCCGTCGGTGCGCCCGACGATGGCGTCGTCGCGCCTGTGTGCGACGTGGCGCCCGCCGCCATCGACCCCGAGAGCCTGACGCCGCATGCGACATTTGCCGTCCGGCGATTTCGTCACGGCGCGTGGCAGCAGGCGAGCGATGCGCTGGCCGAAGAGGTTCCCGTCGCGCTGGAATTCAACGGTATTTCGCACGTCGTGATGCTCGCGACGCCCGCCGATATCGAAGATTTTGCGCTGGGGTTCGCGCTGTCCGAGGGCATTCTGAATGACAGACGCGAGTGCTATGGCATCGAGGTCTCGGCGACCTCGCTGGGCATTACCGCGCACATTGAGATCTCGTCGCGGGCGTTCGCCGGGCTCAAGGAGCGGCGGCGCAACCTCACGGGGCGCACCGGCTGCGGGTTGTGCGGCACGGAAAGTCTGGATCAGGTCCTGCGTCCCTTGCCGTCGGCCGGCGAGCCGCTGCGCGTCACGCATGCGGCGCTGACGGCGGCGCACGCCGGGCTGGCGTCGCATCAGCCGCTCAATGCTGTCACTGGCGCGGTCCACGGGGCCGCCTGGTGCTCGCCGTCGGGTGAGATTTTGGTGCTGCGTGAGGACGTCGGTCGCCATAACGCGCTGGACAAGCTCATCGGCGCACTCGCGCGCGAGGGGCAGGCATTCGATCGGGGTTTCGTGCTGATGACGAGTCGGGCGAGCGTCGAGATCGTGCAAAAGGCCGCGCAGGTCGGTATCCCGATGGTCGCCGCCGTTTCTGCGGCGACGGCGTTGGCGGTGCACACGGCCCAGGCGGCAGGCGTGGCGCTGGTGGGCTTCGTGCGTGGCGAGCAGTGTGTCATTTACTCTGGCGGGGCGGCGCTCGACGAGCGCGCCTGACGACCAACGATACGAAAGCAGCAGGAGATGCTCGATGGACGGTAACAATCTCGTGCGGATGGCGAATCGCATCGCAGACTTCTTCGAATCGTTGCCCGATCGTGAAGAGGCGCTTGGCGAAGTTGCCGCCCATCTTCACAAGTTCTGGGATCCGCGCATGCGCACCCAGATTCTCTCGCTCGTCGGCACGCCGGCGGCCGACGACATGCACGCCTTGGTGCGCGAAGCGCTCGAACGACATCGCGCGCGGCTCACCCCGGCAGGCTGAGCCCTAAGCCCGCTCGAGGGGCGCTGACCTCCGCCCACTGCGCTCGTCGCGCGCCCCGGTTTTGGGCGAAGGTACGCTGCTCGCGGTATAGTAGGGGTGACGGTCGCGCACCGGCGCGGCCCTACGACTAGCGGAGGACTTGATGAGCGATACCCCCACGCGCAAGCCCAGCCCACAGCGCCCTGACAAGGAAGACGAAGTGGAACGCGACCTCGACGAAGCGCTTGAGGAGACGTTTCCGGCAAGCGATCCCGTATCGATCGAGGTCGACAAGCCCAAGCGCGGTTCGGCGTCGAAATCGTCGGTGGCCAAGCGGCTCGACGAGGGACTTGAGGAAACGTTCCCGGCGAGCGATCCGGTATCCATCGACACAGGTAAGTCGCCGAAGCGTTGACGTTGGCTGTGCGATGCCGGTAAATCGTGCCGCGATGCTTTCAAAATTCGCTCGCAGCCCCGTCCGGCGGGGCCGCTCGCGAGAAATAAATGTCCGTTCCGACGCGGGTTTGCCGCCCGGACAGGTCGAATTCGTGGCAAAATGCCGCGCCTGACTCTCTCAGGCTGGGACTGTAGGAAATAAATGGCGGCAGGTACGGTAAAAAAAGTTCGACGCTACGCGCTGGAAACCATCGACGTGATGGGACAGAGCGGGCTTGGCGTCGTCGAGCGTCCGGACGGGCGTTTCGTCATGTATCCGGAGTATTGGACACAGACGCAGGCGCTCAGCCAGAAAATGCGTACGCTTTACCGCCGTAACTGCCAGCTTGAGTATCAGCTGGCCAAGCTCACGCGCGAGCTCGACCGACTGCGCAGTGTGGTCGACACGCCGCGCCCGGCGGGCAATCCCCAGGCGTCGTTGCCCGGTACTGACGTGCCGCAGCCCGAACCCAAGCGCGAACGCAAGTCCACCACTGCCGCCACTGCTGCCGCTTCCCCCGACTTACCGCCACGACGACGCAAACGCGCCGCCTGAGCACGATGGCCGCAACGGCCGCCGTCCGTTTTTCGATTTGTGCGCTGCTCGCAAGGCAAGTCTTTCAGGTTCACCCGGTAATACTAGCGAATTCCCGTCATTAGCCAGCCTTCTGCCCGCTTCGCCGACCATCATGGCGCTTACTGCTTCGCAACTCGAAACCTTCCGTAACGACGGTTATCTGATCCTTCCGCACTACGTGGCGCAGGCCGACTGCGAGGCGATCCTGGCCGATGCGCGAGCGCAGTTGGCGGCGGCGACGCTGCCACTGGAGTTCGAAGCCGATGTCGGCTATGAAGGGGCGCCGCAGTCGCGCGACGCCGTCGGTGGTCAGACGGTACGGCGTCTGCTCAAGGCGTATGACCGGGGCAACGCGCTGCGTCGATGGGCCACGCGCCCCGATCTGATCGAATCGCTCGCGCAGATCTTCGGCGAGGATGTCGTGCTTACGCTCGCACACCACAATTGCGTGATGACCAAGCACCCGCACTTCGGCACGGCCACGGGCTGGCACCGGGACATCCGCTATTGGTCGTTCCCGGAAAACTCGCTGATTTCCGTGTGGTTGGCGTTGGGGCCTGAGACACGAGCCAACGGTGCGCTTCGTTTCATCCCCGGTTCGCATCGCGAGCAGCTCAAGCCGCATCAACTGGATTCGCTCGACTTTTTGCGCCCGGACGAACCCGACAATCAGCCGCTCGTCGCGCGTGGCAAGCAAGTTGAACTCGCGCAGGGCGACGTGGTGTTGTTTCACAGCGGCCTGTTTCATGCCGCCGGGCGAAATGAAGGCGATACCACGAAGTTCTCGGTCGTCTTCGCGTACCGTGGCGTGAGTAATCCGCCAAAGCCGGGCTCCCGCTCGGCATCGGCGGGTGAGGTCGAACTCGGCCACTGATTTTTTGTGCGGCGCCGCCAGCGCCGTTCATGTGGCGCAAAGGGCCGCCGGATATCCGGTACGGTCCGCGATGGACGAACCTCGCCCTTCCCATTGGCGTGCCGATGGTCCTGCCGATTGTGCTCGCGATAGTGCCCCCGATAGGCTCTCTTTAGGTGCTTTCCTAAACCGACAAGCATCTTTTCCCGCGTAGACTCTTCGGCCACCCTTGTGGTGTCTTGCGCTGGTGCACCTGCGCCGCGTCGGCGCGTCGCCGATGCCCCGGGCCGCACCAGTAATCTGCCTGACGCCATGCCATGAACCCGTGACGTATCAAAGCCATGCGGATGCCATGCCGCGGGCCGTGCGCGTCCGTTTCCGGAGGAAATACGTGTCCCGTTCACCCATCACTCCTGCTGCGCCCGCGGCACCACCCAATCGTTCGCCGGCGCCCGGCGCAGCCACTCGCGCCACCTGGGGCTCGCGACTGGGGTTCGTTCTGGCCGCTGCCGGCTCCGCCGTAGGGCTGGGCGCCGTCTGGAAATTCCCGTATGTGGTCGGCGAGCATGGCGGCGGCGCATTTCTCACCGTCTATCTCGGTTGCGTATTGACGCTGGGCGTCGCGCTGTTGCTCGCGGAGATGACCATCGGGCGACTCACAGGTCAGTCGATTACCACGGCGATGCGCACATTGGGCGGTCGCGCCTGGGCATGGGTTGGCCGAATCGCGACGTTCAATGCTTTCGCGATCCTGTCGTTTTACGTCGTCGTCGGCGGCTGGACCGTCGCGTATTTGCTACGCGCGATTACCGGCTCGGTGCTGGCCAGCGACACGACCCGGCTGGTCGGTGAGTTCTCGGCGTTCACCGCGAACCCGGTCGCCTCGCTCGCGAGCATGGGCGCATTTCTCGGTCTCACGGCACTCATCGTTGCCGCAGGCGTTCAAAAGGGCATTGAACGTGCTGGCAAATGGCTCATGCCGGCACTGTTTTTTCTGATGCTGCTCGTGATTGCCCGTGCGCTTACGCTGCCCGGCGCAATGGCCGGCGTCGCCTGGTTTCTCACGCCCGACTTCTCGGTCATCACGGGCGACACATTGCTCGAAGCGCTCGGGTTGGCATTCTTCTCGCTGTCGCTGGGCGCGGGCATGATCGTCGTCTATGGCTCCTATCTGCCCAAGGACGCGCGCCTCGCGGGATCCGCCGTCTGGGTGGCTACCCTCGCCACGCTCGCCTGTTTCCTCGCCGGCCTGATGATTTTGCCCGCGGTGTTCGCCTTCGGCGTCGCGCCCAACGCCGGCCCCGGCCTCACGTTCATCACCATGCCGGCGATCTTCGCGCAGATGCCGTTCGGCCACGCCATTGCCGTGGCATTTTTCCTGCTGCTGCTTTTTGCGGCGCTCACGTCTGCCGTTTCGCTCTTCGAGCCGGTCACGGCCTTTCTGATCGACGAGTATGGGTGGCGTCGCGGTCCGGCGGTCGTCGCGGTGCTCGTTGCGACGTTTCTTTTCGGCGCGCCGGCCGCCTTGTCCTTCGGCATCTGGTCGGACGTGCGACTCTTCGACCGAACGATCTTCGATCTGATGGACTACGTCACCGTCAATCTCCTGATGCCCGCCGGAGGGCTGTGCGTTGCGCTCTTCGTCGGTGGGCGTATCTGGCCCACCGCGCGCACCGTGCTCGAAGGCTCGCGTGCGCAGTGGTTCGTGCCGCTTTGGCGTGTATTGCTGCTGGTGCTTACGCCGATCGCCATCTTCGGTGTCTGGTATCAAAGCCTCTGACGCGTGGGGCCGACGCGGGCGGCGTGACCCGCGTCGATTGCTCACTCACGGGCCACTCACCGTGCTGATCGATGTGTCGAACCGTGTGGTCATGCCACCGGCGTGCGCATCGTCACCCATTCTTCGGCAGCGGTCGGATGCACCGCCAGCGTGCGATCGAAATCGGCCTTCGTGGCTCCCATCGAAAGGGCCACACCCAGCAACTGCACTTGTTCGCCTGCGTGATCGCCCACCATGTGCGCACCGACGATCTTGTCGGTCGCACCATCCACCAGAAGCTTCATCAGTGTTTTTTCCTGGCGACCCGACAACGTAGCCTTGAGCGGACGGAACGAGGCCTTGAAGACCTTGAGCTGCGCATACTGCGCGCGTGCCTCGCTTTCGGTCAGTCCCACAACACCGATTTCCGGCGTGCTGAAGACGGCGGTCGGAATGCGCTTGTGATCGACCCGCGTCGGGCGTTCTCCAAAAACGGTATCGGCAAACGCTTGTCCTTCGCGAATGGCCATCGGCGTGAGATTGACGCGATCGGTCACGTCGCCAACAGCGAAGATCGACGGTACATTGGTGCGCGAGAACTCGTCGACGATGACCGCGCCCTTATCGTTGAGCGCGACACCGCTGGCCGCCAGTCCAAGTCCTTGCGTGTACGGCACGCGCCCGGCTGCGCTCAACAGAACGTCGGTTTCGTGCGTGCTGCCGTCCGAGAGCGTGACGCGCAAACGGTCCTGAACCTTCTCCGCACGCTCGACGGTGCGCTCGAGTGCGATCTCGATGCCGCGTTCGCGGTAGGCCGCTTCGAGCGCCGTACGCACTTCCTCGTCGAACCCACGCAGCAGATGTGGTCCCCGATGCACGACCGTCACTTGCGAGCCCAGCCCGGCAAAGACGCCCGCAAACTCCAGCGCAATGTAGCCGCCACCGATAATCGTGATGCGCTCGGGCAGCGATTCGAGATGAAACACTTCGTTAGAGGAAATTGCGTGCTCGCGGCCCACGAAGTGCGGCTGGTCGGCGGGACGACCACCGGTCGCGATCAGGATATGGCGCGCCGTAATGCGCTCACCCGTGGCGGGCAGCACGACCGTGTGCGGTCCCTCGACCACGGCGCGCGCGGCGACGAGTTCAGCGCCCGCGCGCTCGAGATTGGCTCGATAGATGCCTTCGAGTCGGGCGATTTCCGCGTCCTTGCGGGCGATCAGCGTTTTCCAGTCGAAGGTCGGGGAGGGCACTTGCCACCCGAAACCTGCGGCATCCTCGAATTCGTCGGCGAAGCGGCTCGCGTAGACGAGTAGCTTTTTCGGCACGCAACCCCGAATGACACAGGTGCCGCCGACGCGAAACTCCTCTGCCACTTTCACGCGGGCGCCGTATTGCGCGGCGACGCGTGCCGCGCGCACGCCGCCCGAACCGGCGCCAATTACGAACAGATCCACATCGAACTGGGACATTGCTGACTCCTATATGTCATTGGGTGCATCGCACTGTGTGTCGACGCCCATGGCTGAATGCGTTGAGCGATTGTGCCAGAGACATGCGCCATACATCCGGCCACCCCTGTGTTTTAGGGGACGTCCGATGTGTCCCTCGGACTGGGCCTCAGAGTGCGGTTCACATCGAGATTCGGAGCGCATGGCATCGTCGCCCGATCATCGGTGACGTCACAGGACCGATTCAACGTCAATCGGGGTTTTCGCACGATCGTGCATTTTCATTGACGCATATCAATGCGTCAGGCGAAACGCGGGCCGACAATCGAGGGCGTCGAAGGTCGATCAATGCGTCACCGGCGCATGACACGCGGGTCCATGAGGCCGGGCGTGTGCGCTGCGCCGATGATCTGTCGCGGCAGCCCGATGTTTCTGAAATGAAACACTTCTCGGAAATTTTTCGGACTTCTCGCGAATGGTGGAATTAGAAGTGCATAAGAATCAAGAGGTTGTCGATCGTGGTCCGGAATTTGCTGTTAGGGATTCAGGACAGGCGGGATTCACCGCCGGCACACGAGGATGTCATGACGAAGTCGCTTACGCCCCTCGCGGGCGCCACGTTGGCGCTGGCGTTGTTGTGTTGCTTCCGGATGGCGGCATCGGCACATGCCGCCAGTCCACCCGCCACTGTGAATCAAACCGGTGTGTCGGCGACGAAGTCCATAACGGCCAGCAGCACGCATGGCGCCCGGCCTTCTCGGGCCGCACGCGCCAGGCGTGCGGCCCGAGCGTCGGCCTACTCACCGCCTGGGTCACCGCCGCCTGCGCTCGTGGGGGCGGCCCCAGCGCCCTGGCACGACGTGTTTGCGCAGGCGGGCGCCTGGGCGTCCGATCCGGTCATCGTGAGCGGTCGGACCTTGAGCGGCACGCTCGGCAATGCCGGGCTGACGACCGGGGTGGATGGCCTGGTGACCGGCCCGCGTGCCGGGCTGACCGGGCTGTATCAGACCGTCTGGCATCGTGCGTTGACCAACCCCGCGTTGAGCACGCAACTTTTCGCCGGGGCGCCGGAATACTTCGGACTGCATTTCTAAGTCCGACTTCGGCAGTCCGCCGCACAGGCGGCACGGCAGAACGCCGCATCCCTCTCTGTTCCCTCCGTACTCTGTGTGCTGAGCGCCCCGACACGCCTGCCGCCGGTACGTACGCCCTTGACGCGACGCGCGCCGCGGTCAGTGCACGCCATTCCCTCGTGCTTGCCTCGCCAAGTTCAATGCGGGTAGGATTAACCCGCAGTTCAAGCGTGGCATTTTCCCAAGACATGCCGACTGCTGGCATGCCATTCCGTTCTGGAGCCCCCCTATGAGCACGCCTGACGTATCTGTGCAAAGCCCTCCCCAGAAAAAAACGATTCCTATCGGGCTGTTTGCCGGTGTGATCGTGATGATCGCCGTGCTCCTGATCCCCATGCCCGACGACCTGCCGGTGGCGGGCCATCGCATGCTGGCGATTCTTGCCTTCGCCGTCGTCGTCTGGATTACGGAAGCCGTGTCGTACGAAGCCAGCGCCATCATCATCACATCGTTGATGGCATTCCTCGTGGGCACGGCACCCACGGTGCAGGACCCCAGCGTCGAATACGGCACCTCACGCGCTATCAGTATGGCGCTTGCGGGTTTCTCGAATTCGGCGCTCGCGCTCGTGGCCGGCGCGCTGTTCATCGCCGCGGCCATGACACTCACCGGCCTGGACCGGCGCATAGCGCTCGTCACGCTCTCGAAGATCGGCACCAGTACCCGGCGCGTGATGATCGGTGCGGTGGCCGTCACCATCCTGCTCTCGCTCGTCGTGCCCAGTGCGACGGCGCGCAGCGCCTGTGTGGTGCCGATCATGATGGGCGTCATCGCCGCGTTCGGCGTCGACAAGCGCTCGAACATTGCCGCCGGGGTCATGATCATCGTGGCGCAGGCCACCAGTATCTGGAACGTCGGCATTCAGACCGCCGCGGCGCAAAACCTGCTGACCGTCGGATTCATGGACAAGATGCTCGGCGACCGCATCACGTGGGCCGAGTGGCTCGTGGCCGGCGCGCCCTGGGCGATCATCATGTCGGTCGTTCTGGTGGTGCTCGTGCTCAAGATGATGCCGCCCGAGGCCGACGCCATCGCCGGTGGCAAGGAGGCCGTCGAGGCGCAACTGCGCGAGATGGGACCGATGACGAGCGCACAGAAGCGTCTGCTGGCCGTGTCGATCGGGTTGCTGCTGTTTTGGGCAACGGAAGGCAAGCTGCATCGCTTCGACACCACGTCGGTGACCTATGTCGGACTCGTGGTGCTGATGCTCCCGCGCTTTGGCGTGATGACCTGGAAGGACGTGCAGTCGCGCATTCCCTGGGGCACGGTGATCGTGTTCGGGGTGGGCATCAGTCTCGGTACGGCATTACTCACGACGCAGGCAGGGCAGTGGCTGGGTAACCACGTAGTGGCCGCCACTGGACTGGACACGTTGTCGACGTTGTGGATCTTCGCGATCCTCGCGGCATTCCTCATCCTCATTCACCTGGGCTTCGCGAGCGCCACGGCACTGACCTCGGCCATGCTGCCGATCCTGATTGCGGTGCTGCAAACGCTGCCCGGCGACTTCAACCGGTTGGGCATGACCATGCTGCTGGGCTTTACCGTCAGCTTTGGTTTCATCCTGCCGATCAATGCGCCGCAGAACATGGTGTGTCTGGGCACCGATACCTTCACCGCGAAGCAGTTCGCGAAGGTCGGGATCGTCGTGACCGTCATCGGTTACGTCTTGCTGCTCGCCTTCGCCGCGACGTACTGGCGTTGGCTGGGCTGGCTGTAATGCACGCCGCCGAACAAGGAGCCACCATGCGAATCCCTCTGAAAGACGCCGTCGACTTCGGCAAACAACTGTTGCTCGCGCAAGGGGTGCCGGACGACATCGCGCTCGACGTTGCCCAACATCTCGTGGAGTCCGACCGGGTGGGCTATGCCAGTCACGGTCTGTCCATTTTGCCGACGTACCGAAAGGTGTTGGAGGACGATCAGGTCAATCCGACCGGACGCCCGACCGTACTCACCGATCACGGCAACCTGCTGCTCTACGAAGGCAATCGCGGCTTCGGGCAGCATGTGGGCAAATTCGTGGTCGAGCATGCGATTGCGCGCGCGTTCGACAAAGGCGTGGCGATCCTCACATTGCGCAACAGCCACCACCTCGGCCGCATGGGCCAGTATGGCGAGATGGCAGCGCATCAGGGGCTGGTGTTCATGGCGTTCACCAACGTGACGAACCGTCAGCCGATGGTGGCGCCGTACGGGGGCAGCGAGCCGCGCCTGACAACGAATCCGTTGTGCTTCGCCGGACCGTTGCCGAACAATCGTCCGCCGCTCGTGGTCGACATGGCGACGAGCGCGATCGCCATCAACAAGGCGCGCGTGCTGGCGGCCGAAGGCAAGCAGGCGCCGCCGGGATCGCTGATCGACGGTTACGGCAACCCGTCCACCGATCCGAATGCGCTCTTCACCGAACCGTTCGGCGCGTTGTTGCCGTTTGGCGGACACAAGGGTTATGCCCTGGGCATTGTGACGGAACTGCTCGCGGGCGTACTCTCGGGCGGTGGCACGATTCAGCCGGAGCATCCGCGTGCGGGCGTGGCGACGAACAATATGTTCGCCATCGTGCTGAATCCGCAGGTCGATTTCGCGGCCACGTGGCGCTCGCACGAAGTGGAGGCGTTCATCGACTATCTGACTTCATGCCCGCCGCAGCCCGGCTTCGACCGCGTGCAGTATCCGGGCGAGTACGAAGCGGAAAATCGCAAGAAACATCACGATCACATCGACCTGACGGCGCCGATCTGGGAGTCGTTGCTGAAGATGGCGACGGATTTGGGCGTGGCGACGCCGCGCACGTGGTAAGGGAGACGACAGACCCATGGCATTACTTAAGGTGGACGTGGTCAGTACCGAACGTTCGATATTTTCGGGCGAAGCGCGCTTCGTGGAAGTGCCGGGTTCGGCAGGTGAGTTGGGGGTATTGCCCGGGCACACGCCGTTACTCTCGGGCGTGCGCCCGGGCACCGTGCGAATCGAGGCCGAGGACGGTACCGAGACGTTCCTGTACATCGCCGGTGGTTTCGTCGAGATCCAGCCCGACCGGGTGACGGTGCTGGCCGACACGGCCATGCGCGCCGACAGTCTCGATCAGGCGCGCGCAGAACGGGCACGCGAAGCGGCGGCGGCATTGCTGGAGCAGCAGACCGGCGACATCGACTACGCCAAGGCGCAGGCCGAACTGACCGAAGCCGTGGCGCAGTTGCAGGCGATCCGGCGCATGCGCAAACAGAAGTCGCGCACGCCGACCGGGTGAAGCGGGGCACCGTCGCACCGGGTTCCACACGGCGGGGCGTCGCCGTGTGGTCAGAACCATTTGATCTGTTCCATGCCTCTCCCCTTGGACACATGGTAGTCCCCGACACCATGAATGAAGACCTTCTTTTCAGCGACATTGCGGGTGTATATGAGACGCCATACACCACGTCCCCCCTGTCCGTCTCTGACGTCGGCTGACCAGTAAGAGGTGTAGCCGGGGAGCACCCCCTGGGCGTGTTCGTTGTCCCCCGGTGTCTCCCCGTTCTTGAGTCGTTCCTCCGATTCATCCAGGCTGGCTGTCATGATTCTTGACAGCGCGAAGTCGTTTCTCATCGCTGTGTATCGCTCCGACTTGACGATGGTCCATTTTTCCTCAGGCACCGGGGCTCTTTCGGGCGCGACCGGCCGTGCGGCAGCCCGTTGCGCGATCGGCACGACTTTCTCCTTGGCTTTTTTGGCTGCAGACGCACCCGAAGCCTTTTTTTTTGCCGCCCGCTCTGTGGCCTTTCGTTCCTGCTCCTCTTTCTCCGCAGTGCTTACGGCCATCCCCGAGGAGAAGTTCGATTCGCTGGGCGAAGCGCTTGCCTGACTTAGTATGCTGATGTTCGAAGCACGCATCCCACCGCGATGGAACGACCCGATGGAGCTTGCACTGGATTGACGTCGATGATTGCCACTGGGGGGCGTGTCGACGGTGGCGTGCGGCATATTGGATTGGGGGCTTTGCGAGTTGACGCGTTGCCGCAGGTTAGCGGAGGGCGGCTTGCCCTTCGGAGATGCGGACGCGCGTCTGCCGGGCGCCAGTTGACTGACTGCTTTGCGGGCTTTGCGGGCTTTGCTGGTGAACCAGAAATAGCCTGCTACCAGGAACAGCAACGCCGCGAATGCCAAAGACGCGAATGTTCCGCCGATATGGGAGCGATTCGGCTCCTCGGCTGCCAACCCCTGCCAGTCGGTCAGCGTCATCGGATTGTTACCGACCATCGCAAACAAGTTCAGGCCGTCGACATCGCCTGCCGGATCGGGGGTGATCCAGCGATGCAACCATGGCGCGAGATAGCGGTAGCCGTAGTAGTACAACCCGGTCGCATCGCGTTCGCGTCCCGCATATCGCAGCACGCGATATTTAACTTCCACGGTGTGACGGCTCGCCTGCCATGCCGTGCTGCCGAACGGGTAATAGCCTTCTCTGCTCGTGATGTTGGCGTCGGCATCGAGTTCGCAGACATTGCTGCCCAGCCGGTCGTCGAGCCGGAATCTGACGCTGTCGTTGTCGATGCCTTCGGGAAGCCCCTCGTTCCAGTGGAGCAGTCGAACGCTCGACGCGCCGCCCGGCACGGCAATCACGTGGAGCACTTCGCCCGTGGCGGTGTCGGTGCGAATCTCCAGTCCCGGCAGGTAGCGAACCTCGGCCAGATGGGTGACACGTTGCGCCACGCGCCGCGTGACTTTGCGTATCCGCCGCCCGCCTGCGTCGTACTGATAGCATTCGTCGTCGTCGACCGCGTCGTCGCGTGCGATCTGTGTCACGCGGCGCAGTTCGTTGCGTGCCGTCCAGATCATGGACTGCCCCGGCGCCAGCGTCTGCATATTGCCGTTTTCGTCGAAGGCCTTATCGAAGTCGGGCGGCGTGACGTCGTCTTTCCGTAGCGCGCGATTACTGGTGGCTGCGACGACCATCTCCGACGTGAACGGTCGATCGCCTGTGTGCAGCATACGGGTCAGATTGCCCCCGTGGTCGTAGGTGTATTGACGCACATAGGGCACAAGCAACGTCTCATCGCCCGGTGTCGGCAGTTCCGGCCCTTGCGACGGCTGTGCGCTTTCCCGGCCGGTCGCCTCGACGAGCCGCGACATCGTGTCGTACGTGTACAGGCTCACGCCATCGGTGCGTCGGTTGCGGTGAAATCGTGGTGCGACGGTCAAGTCCTCGATCCGTACCACATTGCCCACCGGATCGTATTCGTAGAGCAGCGCCTGCACGGTACTTCCATCGGCTTTGCGCGCATGTTGACCGATCAGTCGCCCATCGGTCGCGCGGTAGACGAATTCACTTGTGACGCCATTGCCTGCCGTTTGCGCGCACAGGTGCCCCATGGCGTCGTAGATCATGTCGCGCACGACGATCTGCTCGCTGCGCTTGCCGGCTTGCAGCAGAGTGGCCGTCTCGAGCGCACCGGCGACGTCGACGCGCTGCGATGTCGTATTGCCGCAAGCGTCTGTCTGTCGCCAGACCTCTCCGAGCGCATCGGCATGCCATGTCGTCGTCCATTCGATCGCCTCAAGCCACGTCTCGCGCTCGCTCTCGTCTTCCGGCCAGTCGGGGGAATCGACTTCGTTGAGAAAGCGTCGTGTCTCGGTCAACGGCTGTCCGTTCAGATCGAAGGCTTCGCGGCGCAGGCTGCCGGCGGGGTCGTCGTGACGGATACGCTGCGCGCACGCGTTGGCGTCGAAGGCGTCCGGTCCGGCGTAGGCCATGCGCTCGGTGCAGCGCTCGGACACCTCGTCCCGAGCGCCCTCGAAGATCGCCGTCGGTCGGGCGAGCGCGTCGTACTCGAAACGTTGGTGAGTGCCTCTGGCGTCCCAGCCGAGGCGCGGCAGACCGGCGACGTCGATCAATGCGACCTGCCATCCGGCATCGACGCTTTCCGTGCGCAGCACCTCGCCCGACAAGCTATGCAATGTCGTTTGGTTCTGCACAGCGCCGGATCGAAGCGTCGGGCGTTTTCCCGACGTCAACGCCAATGCACCAAGTCGCGGGTCTTGTTGCGAGGTAAGACGCTGTCCCGTGCTCAGGTAATTGCGCGTGATCAACGGGGTCAATTCGTCTTCAGCACTGCGCAAGTAGTCAATGCCGCGCGTCGTCGCGCCGCGCGCATCGACCGCTGTGACGGACGGCGTGTGCGCGTGCAGTGAGGTTCGACGCGTCGTCATTTCGATGCGTCTCCAGGCTCGCCGGTGCGTGCCTGTTCGAGTTCATGCGCCGTATCGTTTTCGTCTTCCGAGACGGTGTGCCACGGCCAATAGGTCTCACGACGTCGATATCCGGCCGCCGTTACGGTCAGGGTGGGGCGGCCCAGCGGGTCGTAGGATTGACGGTCGCAGTGACCGAACACACGCATGGCGGCGTCGTCGACGTAGCGATGGCTGTTCGCGAAATAGGGCCGATAGACACGAACCACGAGCCCTTTGTTGTCGTACTCGACACGCTCGCTGACTCGCCAGCGGGGGTTGGCGAGGGCGACGACCGGCTGTCCATCGTCGTCGATGGCGAGCGAGCCGTCGTCGAGGACCTGATAAGCGTCTCCCGGCGGGACCCGTTGCTTTTCCTGAAGTGTACGGGCGAAGCCGTCCGAATCGACGAGGTGCATGCGGATCTGCCGCTCGGGGTCGTCGGGGTAACGGTCGGCGAGCAAGTGCAACCCGTGCGGCGGACGGCGGTTTGTCGCGAGCAGGGTGTCGGCGACGGCGTCGGGCATGGCCGTTGCCGCTGCGTTGTCCGCTGTATGGTCAGTCGCGCCGTCAGTCGTGCCGTCAGTCGTGCCGTAGATGTGCACTACGCTTGGTCCGTCATCCCGCCCACCACGCGCACCACGCGCACCACGCCCACCACGCCCACCACGCCCATCGCCGCGCGAACGCTGCGCCACGACGTCTTCTGCGCGAGCGCGTGCACTGGCCCGCACGTAGCCTTGTGGCGTCACCCAACGATGCCGGGCCCATGTCTGCCGGGTCTCCGGTGAGGGCAGATGCTTGTCTTCCACGCGACCCATCCACGACAGCGAATCGAAGAACCACGCATTGGCAACGTCCTGAAGCGCCGCTTGGGGTTGCGCGATGGCCTCGTCGGGCGACGTGACGTCCCGCAAGTAATCGGACATCGGCATGAAGCCTGCGGGCTGTCCCTGAATCGTGCCGTGGATCGTGCTGGCGACGAGCCGCCCGAGACCGTCGTAGCGTGCTTCCTGCGTAATCCTGTTCGGATCGGTCACGCTGACTGGCTGCATCGTTCGGTAGTCGATGACCGCCTGCGTCGCGCAGCCGTCTGCCGTGACCACCCGGACCTGCGCGCAGTGATACGCGTCGTATTCGAGCGTGGTGTCGCCCAATAGGCTCGCCTGACGCCACGTCCGGACGTGATGAAACGTATCGAGCGGGCCATATGTCGTGCAGTCCCGATGTGCCGCCCACAACGTCATTGGGTCCTCCGGCAGGAAAGCCTGCATGCGAACGTAGCCCGCTGCCTCGAGTTCGACATCGAGTTCGGTCTCGTTGAGAACGTCGTCGTAAGCGCTCAGGGCAATCGCGTCCAGTTCGGCGTGTTCCTCGTACTCGACCAGTCCGGCGAGGAGCAGCGCTGTGTCGTCGTTCGAGACGTAATGGATCTCGGACATGGCGCCAAGCTGGCGTTCGTCTGGTGCGGTGAGCGGCCCGTCGCTTGCGATGAACGACTCGTAGCGGATGCTGGACGGCGGCAAGTTGCCCGCATGGAACGCCAGTGCGTCGACGCGCGAGCGCCAGGGCATGGCGGCGCGCCACTGGTCGTCGGTATCGATGTCTAACCAGGCGAGCTTCGATTCGGACACATAGCTGATGCGCTGGGCGTCGTCATGTGCATCCTGCCACCAGCGAATCTGCCAGACATCGTCGTCATCGAACGGCGGCGGGCCGTCGCGTCGCGCGTAATGCACCTGCACCGCATGTAGCGCCGCGCCGTGCGTATCCCACCGCAGGCCGATCGCATGGTCGCAACGGGGGTCGCTCGGCTGCCGCTCGTAGTGATGTTCACGTGTCTCCAGCACGAGCGGCCGCACGACCGAATGCCGCGCCGCGGGGCCACGCGGTTGCATCATGCGTACCAGATGGCGGGTTTCGGCAACGGTATAGGGCGACGCCGCGGCGACATCCATGCCGAAGATCTCCACACGTCGCGCCGAACCGCTCAATGCCCGCGCCATGTCGAGGCGCGCCTCGTTGTCCCAATCGTCTGCGGGGGTGTCGACGTTTTCTCCGGTATCGAAATGGCAGCGCAACGTTGGGCCAAGCGGCAAGGCGTCGGGATCGCTGTCGTCGAATTCGTCGGTCCGCACGTCGTTGGCCTCGTCACGGCCCACGTGGTACCACGTGCGTGTGAGTTGCGGCGCGGTGAAGACATCGTCGGAAGTCTCAGAGGGCTGTTCGCTGTCGTAATGCAGCACGAGACCGAAGCCGCGCAGCTCACGGTCGACAGGGTCGTAATAGCCTTGACGGTATTGGAATCGTTCGCGGCGTTCGCCGCCGGTGATCTGGTCGACTTGCGACTGCTGCGAGACAAGCGGAATCGGGAACGGAATGCCGCTGCGCGCCGGTCGGTCAAGGGCGGTCAACTCACGCTTTTCGTCGAGCCATTCCTGTGCGGAGCTACGGTAGCGAATCGTTGCTGCGAGCCCCATGTTGTTGTCCGACGCTTCAAGCAGGTAGGGCTTGCCGTGGGGCGCAAGGTCGCATCGCCAATGTCGGGGCGTCAGATGCGGCACGGTCTGCGGCACGCTCAGCACGAGACTGGCGCACCCGAGCCCTTGCAGGTCGGCAACGCTCAACTGGCATGTGCGGTCGTATCGCACGCCGGCCGGCCATGAGATGCGCCCGGCCCCCGACCAGCCGTTGCCGCTGCCGTTGCGGAAGATCAGCGCGGCGTCAGGTTGCAGATAAATCAGGTCGACGGCGCCACTGCCGTCGAGGTCGGCGAGCCTCACGTGTGAGACGTCGAAATCCTCGGCATCGAAAGGCAACTTGCCGAATAGTCGGGGGGCGCCGAAGCGGCCATGTCCGAGGTTGGGCCATATCGTTACGCCATCGTGTCTTACACGAGCCAACTGCGGTTGGCCCGCGCCGAGAAAGTCCGCGAAGGCGATCAGCTCGGCGCGGTCGTCAGATAATCCCGGCAGGCGGGATTCCTGTGCGATGTCGACCGGCGCGGCGAATCCCGCTTCGCGTCGGTTGGCATACAGGCGCACGCTTCGCGGACCGATCATCGCAAAGTCTTGCAGCCCGGCGCCCGTCAGATCCGCCAGTTGTCCGCGCGGATCGGTGAATTCCGTGGGGAACGCCGCGAAGGGCAGAAAGGTCGACCATTCGCGATCCGGACCGATGCTGAAGTATCCCGCAAAGCCGGGCTGGACGACGAGCCAGTCGAGTCGTCCGTCGCCGGTCAGATCGGTGAGCGTTTGTTGCATCGGCGCCTGCGCGTCGGCTATCGGCACGCGGTCGAGCCGCACAAGCGGGCCGAAATGCATGCTGTCGTTGCCATCGCCACTGTTGTCGGCGCGCACCGGCTCCCGGTAGTACCAACCGCCGCTGGCACGGTGCAGCACGCCAGCAATGCCTTCTCCGTACAAATCCACCAGTTGATACGACTCGCCATCGTTCATGCCGGGCATGTCCGGCATGGGAACGAAAGCATCGTCGTCCGCACCCGGCAAGGTGAAGGCGGTGTAGGTGAACTCCAGTGGTGCGCCGAATGCGACCATGTTGTCGGCGTCGTAGCCCATCTCGTGGGCGGCGCTCAGTGTTGTGCACATGGTGTTCTCGTCATACTCCAGCAGTGTTCGGCGCACGAGCACCGGCGCTTCGCCGAGTTCGTCGAAGCGATGGAACATCAGCACTTGATGGCACAAACGCCGTTTGCGAACCTCGAAGCCGAACGCAAAGGAGGAGAACGGGTCCTGACGCGCGGGCCACGGTGTCTGTGGTGCGTAAGTCGGCAATTCGTCGATGCCCGTGGCGCGCTCGCCGAAGTCGAAGATCAGTTCGAAATGCCACGTCATGTCGTCGGTTGCACCGAGTAGCGAGGGCGGTACCAGACGGGCGACGGCGTTGCCGTAGCACACGCGTTGCAGGTAGTGGGTGTCGGCGCGATGCTGCGCCATCTCGTCGCCGGTGTCGTGCTCGTCGTCACGGGCGTACTCGTAGCGAATCTGTTCGCCATTCGGGGCAACGGATTCGTCGAGCCACCATTCGGCGATGCGTGGCAGATCCACGGCGGGATCGAGCGACGGGGCTTGCGTGCGGGTGCGCTTGCCGAAGAGGTGGACGCCCCCGGTGGCGTCGTGCATCAGCCAGAACCATTCGCCATCGGTGTCGCCGCGCCACGATTCGATACGTACCGGCTCGCCGAGCACACGCGGCAAGTACTGGGTGACGGTGTAAGACTGGGCAAGCGCCGCGCCGCGAAAACTCGACATCGTGCGGGTAACGGGCTGGCCGTTCGCCCCGATCTCGGGAACGATGACTTCGCCGGTCGGGCCGATCAGGTCGTCGGTCAGGTTGAGGTCGTCGAAACGCGGCGTGCCTTTGCCGGTGCGTCGGGCGACGCGAGGCAAGGGCATCTGCCACCCCTGACCGAATTCCGACCTGCCCGCCTGGCTGCTGTACCCGAGTGAGAGGGCCGGAGCGAACCCACGCCCGGCGGAGATCGGCAAGGCGATGGAGATCGTCGCGGCCCCTGTCGCGCCCACGCTGCCGAAGCCGTTGCCGACGCTATGGATCGCGCCACCGCCCTTGGGCAGCGCAGGCGGGTGGATGGCGAGATTGGCGGTGTCGTTCATGTCTCGTCCTCATCGGGTTCGCTACGTCTATGTCCAGTGCAGCAGCACACGATCGATCGCACGTGAGTCTCCCGCCACGACCCGATACAAGTCCACGATTGGAGAAAACGCGGTGTCGCTGGTCAGCCGCGCACAGGCGACGTCACCGAATGTGAACGGATAGATGAGGCTGTACGGCGGCCCGATGGTGTTGGTCACGCGATAGTGCTCGCCGGGCTGATAACTGGTGTATGTCGGCCATTGAACGTAGATGGATTCGCCGACGGCAGCCGACCTGACGGGCGCATAAAGGAACGGTGGCTCCGGCAGATAAAATCGCCCCGGATGATCTTTCCGGGTGTCGACATCGAAGTCGAAGTGAAACGTCTGCGCGAACGAGCCGATTGCGCGGATATGCGCGACGACGATTTCCGAATAGTCGCCGGGATCCAGGTCCGTGTCCAAGCGTACTGAAAGGGTGGACTCGGCCGACGTGGACGCACTCGCGATGTATGGGCCAAGGGTTTCACCGTTTGCCTGCAGGAGCCGGATCTCCACCGCATCGTCGTAAATGCGCCCCGCAATCGGGTGCGGGCCAACGCCGTCCATGAAGTATTTTCCGACAATGGCATATACGCGCAGGTGAGGCGTGGCGTATTGCTCACCGAACCGAACTCCGGTCGGCCGGGATAGATGACGGCGATGGCTGTCGACTCGTCCGGGTCCGATGGTGTTCGCCTGAAATCGACGCTGTGGCGTTTGGCCTGTGCACCGCCGACGATGGTGAATTGCGCTGGCGAATGCAGACCGTGATCCTGACGGTAGGTGACGGGAAACACGGCTGCGCCGTCGGCGTCCGTACGTTTGACGACATCGATCGGCATGGACAGCGCGCCCTCGACAATGGCGGTGTCGGGTATCAGGCTTGCGATGTAGCACGGCGCGTTGGCCACCGGCTCGCCGTCGGGAATTGCCCGCGCTTCCACCCGGATGCCGCTCTCCGAACCGTAGGACGGTCCGAAGACGAAAACCTCGCCGCGCATGCTTGTTTTCGGCGTTGGCAATGCGACAAGATCGAACGGTCTGTCCGCGACCGTGCCATGCGTCGAGATCGGTGACTTCCACGGCTCGCAGGTGAAGTCGAGTTCGATGAAGTAACCGGGGGCGTCGGCATCGGGGTCGACCGTGACGGTCCATTCGAGGCCGTTGGCATCGATTTCGCGAGAAACGCCTGGCGGGGGCTCGAAGCTCAGGGCGCCGTTCGCCGGCAAATCATCGGTAATCCGGAAGTCGACGGCACATTGCCGGTTGAGCGAAACGTTGTCCGACGTCGGCTTTAGCGCCAACGTGTGAGGAGACGATTGCGCGCCGAAAACGACGCGACCTTCGACGGGGTTGATTTCTCGTCCGTCCAGCGTCAGAACGAACTGAGTCCAGGGTAATGACGAAATCGTTCGAACCTCGACCGACGCATTCAATGGAGCTTCGTTGTAGGGGGCGTCGATTGCCGCAGTCACTGTGGCATCTGCCTTTGGGAGAAATTCGAATTCTGCCCAGCCCTCGTCGTCGGTACGTGTCGTTCCGCTATCGACCCCATTCAACCGCCATTGGACGGGCACTCCGGTCGCTGCGATGGCGGCGGCGGCGTTCAGCACGCGCGCGCGCACGACCGCGGTCTCACCCAAAGGTATGCACGGCCAGTAGGCGGGCGGATCGACGGATTCGAATGCCCGTTTGAAATGGCCGGTAACACAGTCGAGCGGATAGGGTGGGGCGTGGTAGATGCTCTCGACGACGATGGTGTTTGCGACGTCGGGATCGGCTTTTATGTCGCATCGCAGTGTCCAGGGGCTTCGGGCGAGTTGGGCGTCGTCATCGGGTTCGATCGGCGCTGTGGGTTCGATTGTCAGCCCTTGCGCATCCGCGCCGTTTTCGTCGTCCCAGTAGGCGTACGCTTGCGAGCCGGCATACGTGCCGTCGGCGCTGCCTGCCCAGCCGCATGCTTCGTCGATCGGGAGCGCGAGCACGTGCGCGGCGCCGATGCAGATGGGCAGTTTGCCGTCGATGGTCCAGCGCGGGACAACCCCATCGAGCGAGACGGGCACCGGTGACTCGTGAAGCGCGAGCGCGGGTAGATGCAAGTTGACGGCGATGCCCGGGTCGCCGGGGATTTGAATCAGTGCGCCGGAGATATGCACTTGTCCGGGGCGAACCGGCCAGTTTGGCTCGCGACCGTCGTCGACGTCGTCATCCTGCCCGTGCAGCTCCGTCGGCGGGTCTTGTCCCTGTTGGCCCGAGGCGAGATGAAGTTCGAAGGCGTTGTCGCACGCGACTTCGGGAACATCGGCTTCGATGGTGAGCCATTCCCCGGTGTTGCGGGCGCCCTCGCCGGGAACTGGTAGCGGGAGCACCACGCGCTGCCCTGATGGGTGGCTGTACAACGTGGCATTGGGTTCCGGCGGCGTTTCGTTCTCGGTGGGCTGATAACGCATGTGCAGTCGGTATCCCAAGCCGACGCCCCCGAGCACCATGGGGTCGACAGGCATCGGTACCCGCTTCGAGATGAGCGTCGTACTCAAAATATCCAGATACGTACGAACGCCTTCGACCAGCCGTAGGGATACGCCGCCACTGCCGTTGACGTTGGTCCACCCGTCGCGCCAGTCGTTGCCGAGGTTGCCGTAGGGCAGGAGGCTGCGGTGGGTTTTGCGGTTGCGTGAGGTCTTCATGACATTCTCCGATCGGCATCGGCATCGTCGAAAAACGTCTCTTCGACTTCCTTTGCGAAGGTCGGGCCACCATCCGCTGCGGTGTACTCGATGTGAATGACGATATCGGTGATTGCGGCGAGAATTTCCTTGTGGGGCGACACGCCGGGGCGTGCGAACCCGATTTGCCACGTCGAGATGGCCCCCATTCGCTCGAAGGGCTCGTAACGGTCGTTGTCAAAGAGAAAGCGCATGCCTGTACCGTCGTCGTCGAGGCCGGTGCTCACCGCCACCTTGGGCGTCATCCGAAGGTTGTGCCGGACATACTGCGAACTGCCTTCCGTGTCGGCAGGGTTGTAGACGTAGCGCATCGCCCGGATGTCGGGCTTGATCACGAGCAGACTGCCCAGTTGGGTGAGCGTCATGTTCAGTGTCTGATACGGCCCGATCACCGCGGGGACGGTCACGGAGACGCGCCGCAATTGCCGCAGGTAGAGTCCGGGATGGTCGGCGTCGAAGACCTGACTGTTGAGCGAGAAATCGAGCTTGCCGTCTTTCTGCAATTTCTGAAGATCGTCGTCCCATGTCGCGGCAAGGTGCGCTTTGAGCGAGATATTCTTCTTGATGACCAACTGTCGCTCCCGGCGATGCAGGAATGCCGAATCCATCTTGAGCAGGGCGAGCGACAGAGATTCGCCGGCGGTCAGTCCGTAATACCCGTCGAGCCAGTTACCCGGCTCGATGAAATGCGTTTCATAATCGCCGACCTCGTATTGCCATCCGGCCTGGGCGGCCTGACACAGCGTCGTTGTGGCGTCGAACGCCTGAAAGTAGAGGGTTGCCATGCGACTTTGCAGCCAGCGATAGAGCGAGGCGCGGCTGCCGCGCGTCTGCGTGAGGAACGTGTACATTTCCTCGGCTTGCGCCATGGCGCGGGTCTGCTGTTCGAGCGACGTACGACTAGCCTGAATTTGCACGTCCTGTGCGGCAAGCTGCGTGTCGATCATGCGGATCTCGGCATCTGCCATCTCGCGCTGGAAGGCCCATTCGACCCGACGACGCCGGAACCCCTCGGCGCGATCGAGCAAATGGGCGCCCATCGTCAGCGAATTCGAGGTGACTTCCATTCCCCTGGCAGCAGCGTGGCCAACGGCGCCATATTGGGCGCCGCCGGTGGCCATCCCGTAAATGTTCGGGATCGAATCCGCGATGGCAGCTGCGAGCGACGCGATGGGGACCATGGTTTGATAGAGCTGTCCGGCAGCGAGTAACGCGGTGGACGAGAGCTCCGTCGGCGACACGTCCTTGTCGACCATTTGCTTGAACCAGTCGTGCCGCAACTTCGCGCTCGCACGCGCGGCGACCATTGACGCGCGCACGGCTTCGGCGTGGGCGAGCATCTCCTCTTGGGTGCGGATGATGAAACGCGATATCTCGATGACGTGCTGCTGGGCGATCTCTTCTTGCTGTGCCCGGTCACCTTGCTCGATGTACTGACGCACCAGATTGCCGAATTGGCATAGCGTCTGAACCGCCTGCTGGGCGCGCGGGAGGATCGTCGCGAACCGGAACGGCAGCACCAGCAACCCGCCGCCGATGTCGCGACGATGCAAACCGCCGTCTCCCGACTGCGCCCGCATGAGATCGAACGGCGAAACCGGCGTGTCGTACAACGGTAGTTGCAGCGGCTTGCCGTCAATGGTCAGGTGATGCCGAAGGTTGAACAGTCGGGACGAAATCGTCTCCCAAAGCGAGAGCAGGTCGAGGTTGAGCGGCAGGCGGAACGCCGGATGCGCGAGAAGTTCTGCGTTCAGCAGGCCGCCAGATGTTGGGGGCAGGTCGGCCAGATCGTCGTCGGTGATGTCGGCCTCGATGGCAGCGAAGCGCGTGGCGTCGTGCTGTGCGTCGAGCTCGGAGAGCGACGCCGGCGTCCAGTGCGGTGCGCTCTTGAAGTCGGGGGCCTGGCCCATCATTCGTGCGGCGCGGACGTACAGCATTTTCGCTTCCGTAAGACTGTCGCGCGACACTTGGCGGTAGAGCATGTCGCCCCATTCGATCAGCGTCTCCACGTAGTCGCGAAACACGCGTTTGCGGTAATGCACGGGGTTACTGTAGGCGATGGCGTCGGGATCGGCTGGCTCGGCCACCTCGTAACTGTCGTCGCTCGCGTCTACCAGCGGCCGCACCCGCCAGTAGCGCGGCGTTTCGGATTTCGCCGCAAGAATGGGGCGTGCAGGATCGAAAAGATAATTGAGCCAGACCAGCGCGTCGCTATAGCTCATTTCGGCGCGAAGCTGATACGCGACCAAATGGGGTAAGTGGAAAAAAATTTCCCAGAAGTAGCGTCCGTTGGCCCCGGTGAAGTCGATTTCCTCAGGCGTATCGGGGGTGTCGGGAAACGGGGGTTCTTCGGTGGTTTGTGCGTCCCAGTCGAGCAGGCGTTCGAGGGAAATGGACGCACGCTGAATCAACGCCCCCGTAAAAGTCGTGTTCAGGCGGACGTCTCTGGACGACAGCTCGCCTTCGTCGAATCTCAGGAACTGCCCGCCACGCGCGCCATTGACGATCTCGGGCAAATCGCCGACATGTTCGGCCAGCGTCACCTTGTAGGTATTGCGCCAGGAGGGGGGCGAGACCGCACCGAAGGAGAACATGTGTTCAAGTTTCTCCGCGTCTGCCAGCGAGTGCTTGGACGTTACGCTGATGCCGCCATTGGCGACCATGGTTTTCCGCCATGACTGAACGCCCTCATGCGAGAGCGAAAATTCCATGGACTTTGGCACGGTGTCGCCGCTGATGAGGTCGCCACGGAAGTGGGGGTCAACCGATGGCAGCGTGGGAATAATGAGCTCATTGACGCCAAGTCCGGCCCCCTCGCGAAATGCAGCTTCCGAGATGTTCAGAATACGTTCGGCGTCGGAGCCGCTCAGCGTGAAGAACTGGTAGGGGGTGGGATCGAAAATGCTCCAATTCGTGCCGATCAGGTTCCCGGACGGCATCTTGATCTGTACCCTGCGCAGAAACGGGTGTAGGGCTTGCATGACCACGACCACGAGACTGTCGGAGGCTTTTGTCATGTGCAAAAACGCCACGTTGCGGTACACCCCATGGGGATCGCGAACCTTGAGCACCAAACGGCCTACCCTGAACTTGAAATCGGGGACAACCGCAGTACACAGCGCTGTGACTTCCAGATTGCCGCTCGGATTTTCGCTGCTGCCCGTCACGAAGTACTTTGCCCGAAGCGACAATTCCGATGCGATGCGTGCATCGGTTGTCGATGCCTTTCCCTCCGGCGTGGCGACAATGTCGGCGACGTAAAGGTTCTTCGGGTCGATGACCGCGTCGAGGCTCGGGAAGCGGTTCTGCAACACGAGCGAGCTGGCAAAGCGCCCGGTGGCAAGCGCGCGAAGCGTAACGAGGTAGGCGTCGGGTGCAATGGGATTGAACAGGGCGTCCCACAGGTGAACGCTATCGAGCGATGCGTCGTCCTTCGCGATGAGAGCCGCCGCCATCGACGATTCGCTCGGATGTGCGGCATCGAATCCGATAGCGATGAGGCGAAAGTCGGTATCGCGATCCGCTTCGACCTCGTCGACCAGTGTTGCTGGCGCCCAGAGACCGTTCAGGTCCACGAATGAGTAATGGAGCTTGAAATGCCACGTCGACGTGCGGGTGCCGGACGCCGGTGGCAACTTTCTCTCATGCCGCTCAACCCATATGACAAAGAGGCGGCCGTTCACGCAGACGGGACGGATGTGCGTGACGTCATCGGACATTTTGGCCCCGATCGGTTGCCATTCGCCCCACGCTGTCGGACTCAGACGCGTCTGCTTTTCGCCGAGGAACACGTTGGCCTTGCGCCAGTAGTACTGTCCCGGCACAGCTTTATGCCGACCGATGAAGTAGTAGGGCGCGTCACGCCGGTCCGAGCCATCGATGTAACCGCTCATCACGTCGAGATTGGCCACGTGTTCGAACGCACGCAGGTAAGAAAGAATCGCCACGCGCGCACGATCCTTGTTGAGCCGGGCTTGTCCCAGGTCGTTTTCCAGCGTGCGGAAGAACTCGCTCTTGCGAATGCGCAGCGTCGGGTCGATGTAGTTCTCCGGGTATGAACGTAGTTGCTCCGCGCCCGCCCAGATATCGTAGCGCGACTCCCAGTCTCGCCAGCGGCCCACGTCGTCCGGGTCGAACGGTTCGGAAAAACCGGGTTCCTCCCCGGCGTACACGGCGTGAATGTAGCGTTGCAGTGAAGCAATCAACTCGCCGACGACCGACGTCGTCGGCGCGGTTTCGACCAGATGGTCAAGCAGTTGATAGTGGTTGAGGTCCTCTGTCGTGACCGGTGTGCCTTGGGCGACTTCTGCCCTCACCACTACCTGTCCGAGGTAGAAGTCGGTCAGGGCACGCTGGCGGGTTCTGGCGAATACGTCGTACATGCCGCGAATGTCGTCGCTCATGAGGTGGCTCCTGTAGGGGGTCACGCCGCGGATGCCGGGGCGATCCGTACGTTGATCCATCGCACGTGACGGGGATCGACCAGCCGTATGCCAATCGCAAAGCGCGCGCTCTCCGACGGTTCTCGCCGGCAGTCCAGCGTCCATTCCAGCCCGGCCGACGACATCTCGCGGATCTGCATGTAGCTTGGCGTCGCGAGCAGCCCCTGACCGGTCGGGTTGGCGCCTTCCCATGTGAGCAGCACGTGCTCGCCGACGAGATGCTCATGCCCCGGCGCGGGCTTGATTCGCAGCACGCCGGTATCGCCAACGCGCATTGAGAGAAGGTCGGTGATCGCGGCGCCGTCGAGCGTGATCGTCCACGCCGGTGCGGCAACGACGCTGATCGAGAATTCGACGGGTGCGAGATCGCCGGGCGTGGCCTTGATCGTGTGCGTGCCCGGCACCGCCAGCGAGACGGGCGCGCGACTGTGTCCGGCCAGATCGGTAAATGCGGTCGCCGTCTCGTTGCCGGGGAATGTCCATGTCACAGGCAGATCGGCGATTGGCGGTCGTTTGCTGCCGGGAACACCGCTGCCGGGAAACTGAGTGGCTTCGACCAGCACCCCGACAAACGCCAGTCGCTGCGCGTCCTCGATGAATTTCTGATCCTTCGGCGTGATGGGCGTGGCCAGCGGTACATCGACGATGTCGAACTGCGACTGAATACGCCGCCCGTGAACCGATGCCGTCACGACGATGGTGCCCACGGCGAGTGCGGACAAGTCGAGCGACGCGAATCCGTTGGCGTCCGATTCCGAGGTGGATGCCGGCTCGCCATCCACGATCCACGAGACCGTTTCGTCTGGCGCGGGGCGGCCGGTCAGGGAGAGCACCTGACATCGCAGTGTGATGGCCTGATTCGCGAGCAATGGCGTCACGGGGCGGATGCCGTAGTCCCCGCTGACGTAAGCCTTGTCAACGAACTTGAGACCGGTGAAGAGGACGTTTGCGGACCCGCCGCCGAAGCGCGCGATCACGGCGACCGTGCCTGTCTCGCGGCTCACCAGCGACGTTTTTGCGACGCCGTTCCGATCCGTAAAGCTGGAAGTGCGCAGCAAACGGCCGGGGCCGTCCGTCACTTCCCAGCGAATTTCGCGGCCGATGACCCGATTGCTATGCAGATCGTCGAGATAGACGGACAGCGGCATGACTTCGCGCTCACCCGCAAGCGCGTCGCCTGGCGGGTCCATCTCATGCAGGTTTACCGTCGCCTCGTCGCAATCCACGCGCACGGCCGGTAACGCAATGCGTTGATCCAGGCCGATGGTGGCAAACACGTACGCCATGCCCATCGTCAGTCCGGGGTAGAGCGTCAGACGTGCGACGCCGTCGGCGTCGGTCGTGGCCGAGTCGGCATCGATCACGCCCACGCCCGACTGCGACCACCGTACCGGCACCCCGGCCAGCGGTGCTCCGCTCAGATCGCGAAGGGTCAGCGCGAACCGCGCTTCGTTGTCGTCTTCTCCGGAGGCGTCGTCCCAGTTGGCCACGAGCAGTTGCTTCGACACGGTGCAGGTGCTCGTCGCGCCTTGTCCTACCTCGGGTGTCACCTCAGCGGTATCTGCACCGTGCTCCTGAGCCGAGGCGCTCAGGCAGGCGAGGGCGTCCTGCACTGCCTGGCGGTACTCGGCGGTGCCCGAGCCTTCTGCGAGACGACCGAGCCGGTCCAGTGCAATGACGCTCAGCCCCGTCACTTGCGAGAGGTGCAGCACACGCAGCAATCCGGCAAAGTCACTCAGCCGACGCACGATGCCGTAGGGGCTGACCATCATGGCGGCGTCGAGCACATCGCGAGCGCCCGCACCGATGAGCGACGCCACGTGACCTGCCGCCGCGTCACGCATCAGACGTGCATAGCCCTCGTTCGCCTCGAGACCTGCTTCGTCGATGATGCCCGGCGTGTTGACGAGCGCAAGATATGCCAACAGGTCCGCCGGGGCGCAATGCCCGCGCTCGACGATGTCCCGGTATGTCCGGAGGTAATAGAAGTCGCGTAGTGTCTTGCCGCCGGGCGCGAAGCCGAAGGCATCGCGCTCGCGCGACTCCTCCTGACGGGCGTTCTGCGCGTGTTGCGCGAGCATGGCGCCGTCAAGCGAGAAATGCACGACGATGTCGGCTTGCCGCCGCAACTCGCTCAGTTGGTAAAGCATGACCTCCGACGCTTCGAACCGATGGACATCTCGGCTCGCCTGCAGCGAGGCGGGCCAGGTGAGAATGGCGTCGATCTGGCGGCGTGCCATCTCAGGCACCGGCTCGGGGATGGCTTTCCACGCCCACCCCAGAATGTCATAGACGCTTTGTCCGGCCCAGTCGACAAGCGGCAGCACCAGTTCGCCGGCAATGCCCAGATAACTGCCGAGATGTTCCTGCACAATGGCGCGTTGTGCTGCACGCGTACGCACGACGATCGAAATGAGCGTATCGACGATCTGGTCGCGCAGCGGGACTCTGCCGGGCGGGATATCTTCATCGACGTTTGGGGCATTCTTCATGCCGACATCGAGGCACTCGTAGATCTCGCCTTTGAATAGCGCTTGTACTGCGGAACGGATGATCGCCGCGGCGCTCGCCTCGAAATCGACGTCCGTGCCCGACACGCCATCGCGCACAATGCCGTCGGTGTCGACCACTTCCGACAACTGACAGAGCCAGTCGGGCGTGATCGGGGCAGGAAGGTCTTCTTCGGGGTCTTCCGGCGGATCGGACAATTGCAGCGATTCCGGTATGCCCGCCTCGAACAGCAGACTCAGCGTAATGCGCGACGTGGCTAACTGGTTCTTGAGGCTGCGGATCAGCGTCTGTTCGGGACTTCCCGCGATTTGCGGCGTCGAAGGCGCACGCAGATGCTGAATCATCCATGCAACGTCGATGCCGTTGTCGCGACACCATCTCAAGCACCCTTCGACGGCCACCAGGGCACTGAGAAAATCGGTGTCTCCGAGTGTCGCGATGGCCTGCACACGAGGCGTTCCCGCGAACTGGCTTACCACTGGCGCGCCCGCTTGCCCGAGCGTTTCGAACAGGCCGACGAGCACCGTCGGCGAGATCGAAAGGTGGCGTGCAAGGCTGGCAATGCGATAAAAGGCCGAGACCACGTCGAGCGAGCGCGTTAGCGGTCGATCGCCCAGGGTCGCCGAGATGGTACGCGCGATGTAGATGAACTCGTCGGGACTGAGGCCCAGCGCAACTGCGATGTGCTGCGCCGCCTGCGCACCGGGGGCCTGTCCCATGCGACTAAGCCACTCGATCGGTCCACCGTCGAGCACCAGCGGCGTCGAGTGCAGGCGCGGCTCGTTGAACACGCGATCGAACTGCGACGGGCCGTCGTCTCCAAGACTGTAAGGAGCAAGCGTGCTCATCCACGCGGCGAAGTCTTCCGCACCGACCCCGTAGCGTGTCTGAAAGTCCTTGAAGACTCCCAGCGCGCGAAGGGTATTCGTGGTGATGACCGGCGCGCCGGTGGACTGCTGGGCAATATGCGCCGAGATGATCAGTCGATCCGTTTCGCAATAGGTGAGTTCAAGCCAGCGACTGAGTCGGATGATGCGATGTATCCGGTCGGCACGATTCGGGGTCAGGCCGGTGAAGTAATGCGGGGGATTCACTGGTTCGGTGTCGTCATCCTCCTCATTGACGTGCGGCATGTCCGCTCGTACCGGTCTGCGTGCTGTCTCGGGCGGCGGGAGGGTCTCGATGGCGATAGCGGGCGTCTCTGCGCCGTTCAGATAGACCGCGCCAAATGCCGCTGCGCTCGCGGGCGGCAGACCCGGCACGTTCTCGGAGGCCACCGGCGCGGCGGTCTGCACGGCGAACAACTGGGGCAAGGCGTTGCTTTCCGTATGGGTACGTGCGCAAAAGATCGACGTATCGATGAGTTCGGTCAGGTGATTCACGCCGAACGTCTGGAGGTAGAAATCGGCGTCGCTTTCGTCTGTACCGGTGCCGGTGAAGTAGGGAGCCGTGAGCAATTCGCGCCGGTTGGGGCCTAACGGCAAGCTCAGCAGCATGGCGTCGTCCCCCCAAGTCGATTGCATGCTCTGATCCACGAAATAGTGGTATTTCGGATCCACCCGACGAGCGACTTCGCCCAGTGAGAGTCGCTCGCCTCGCGCGAGCGAGAGAATTTCGCGAATCTGCGTGGCCCAGTGTTCGTACGGCATCGACATTGGGTAGCGCACTTGCGACATGGCGATGTCGATGTCCGGCGCGGTATCTTCGCGGCCCGACAACACTTTCAGATAGGCGGAAATCGCGAATTCGAGTACGCGCGTCGAGACCGATAGCGTCGGAATTTCGGCATTGAACGCTTGCTCGTCGATGACTTCGTCGGCAATGTCCGGACGACGGTCGTCCAGTTTCAGACGAAAGGGGCTTTGCGGCTTCGAGGCTTCCAGCGACCGCGCGCGGCGATACAACATTGTTAGATACGCAACGGGCGAGGTGCGCGCCTCGATGGCGTTCGGCCGTGCCATGGCGGCCCAGTTTTCGTCGAAAAGGTTGCCGTACTGCGGGCCCTTGGCCAGCGCCTCGAAACCCTGCGCGATGTCGGGCGACGTCTGCTCGCTCCGGATCAGTTCCCGCTCCCGGAACCGTCGGGCGACGACGATGCCCGCCGCCGCCGCGCGCTGTTGGAGCCGACGGGCTTCGTCGATATGCAGGTCGGGACGTCGGTCAAGCAATTGCCGTGCCGACAGGCTGCCCAGCGTCACCGCATCGCCTGCTGCCTGCGCAACTTGCCGTGCGGCGTCGGACTGCGTCTTCGTCAACCGCTCGATCAGCGGGCTGGTGTAGATCGATGCTTTTGCTTTGCGACCCATTGAGAACTCCCCGTGGCACAGTCCGATGGCGGATGAATTACGTCCAGCTCAGCAGTACCGCATCGATGAACTTCTCAACGCCATCCACCTCTCGATAGAGAAACACGTTAGGTGACCAGGCCCTGCTACTCGTCAGACGTGCGAGCGCCACTTCGCCGAAGGTGAACGGCAAGATTTCGACGTCCATCCCGCTGCCCTCGGTCAAACGGTACTTCTCGCCGGGTTGCTGATTGGCGTACGTCGGCCACTGCAAGTAGATCGGCTCGCCCACGGGGGCTGACTTGACCGGGGCATACAGGAACGGCGCCATCGATTTTTCGATGAGCGGCGGATGGTTTATTCTGATGTCGATGTCCGGGCCGCCGATGTGGTATCGCGCGTTGAGCGGTGGCATCACGTAAGCATCCATGCTGCCGAGGTCGTAATCCGTATCGTCCCCAGGCAATGTCTCATCGTGTCTGAACGAGATGCTGCCATCCGACTGCGAGAAGTGCATTGGCGCGCTGAAGGCAAAGATGACCGAGCCGTCGCGTCGATAGAGTCGAACGGAAACCTGGGCGTCGGGGTCAGTAGGCACGCCTGCGGCGCCGTGAGCGTATCGAGCGGCGATGCCATAGATGCGGATATGGTCGTGCCCGTAGGCTTCGCCGAGTTCGGGACGGGCAGGATAGACGACGGCCATGTAAGTGGCTTCGTCCGGATCCGACGGACACCGCATGTAGTAGACCGTGTATTGCTTGGTCGTCGGGCCCCCGGCGATCATGAACCGGGCCGAGGAAAACAACCCGGCATCCTGGCGATACGTCACCGGAAATTCCGCAACGCCATTGGCGTCGGTGAATCGGGGCTCCCCGATCGGCATTCCCATTGCGCCGCTCGTTATCGCGTCATCCGGCGTAAGGGAAACAATGCTGCATGGGATACCTTCCATTGGCTCACCGCCGGGCAGCGCGCGGGCTTCGATCAGGATGCCGCGCACGCCCCCACCGGTCGGTCCGAAGACGAAGGCGCCCGAAGCACCCATACTGGTCTTGGGCATCGGTTTGGCGAAAAGCTCGAACGTGTTCGAACTGCCCGCGTCCGCGTTTGCCTTCGGCTCGTTTGCATCGTTTGCATCGTTTGCATCGTTTGATGTGCTCATGGCGCTCTCCTGATTTCATTCCCAATGCAGCAGTACCGTATCGATGAACTTCTCGACCCCATCCACCTCTCGATAGAGATACACGTTAGGTGACCAGGCCCTGCTACTCGTCAGGCGTGCGAGCGCCACTTCGCCGAAGGTGAAGGGCAAAATTTCGACGTCCAGTCCGCTGCCCTCGGTCAAGCGATACTTCTCACCGGGCTGCTGGTTGGCGTACGTCGGCCACTGCAAGTAGATAGGCTCACCCACGCGAGCAGATTTGACAGGGGCATACAGGAACGGCGCCATCGATCTTTCAATGAGCGGCGGATGGCTGTTTTTGACGTCGATTCCGGCACCGCCGATGTGATACGACTCGCCAAGTGGCCCGGTCGTACGAACGTCCATGCTGCCGATGTCATAGGTCTCGTCAGACCCCGTTCTCGTGTCGTCCATCCGAAATGACAGGGTGTAGTCCGCCTCGGAAAGAAACGCGTCCGCCAGGAAGGACCACATGACGGCGCCGTCGGTTTGATAGAGGCGGACGTTCACCGAGTGTTCGAGATCGGGCAGATCTTCGGCACCGCGGACATAACTTCCTGCAATGCCATAGACACGCAAATGGGGGTAGGCGTAAGCCTCGCCGAGTTCCGGGCGGCCGGGGTACATCACCGCGATATACGTGGCCTCATCCGGACTTCCCGCGCATCGCCTGTAGTCGATCTGATATTGCGTGCTGGAGGGGCCGCCAGCGATGGTAAATCCGGCGGATCGAAACAACCCGGCGTCCCGCCGATAGGTCACCGGAAACTCTGCGATTCCATCGGCATCCGTGAATCGGGTCTCGCCGATGGGCATCGTCATGGCACCGCTACTCACCGCGTCGTCCGGACTGAGACTGGAAATACTGCAAGGGATGCCTTCCATCGGTTCTCCGCCGGGAAGCGCACGCGCTTCGATAAGAATGCCGCGCTCGCCAGCCCCCGTCGGGCCAAAAACGAAGACCGAGTTGTATCTATCGCCGTACATACTGGTTTTGGGCATCGGCTTGGCAACAAGCTCGAAAGTGTTCGACGTGTCGTTGCCCGGGGCGCCCTGGGACTTGTTCACTTTGTCCGAAGCGTTCATGACATCCTCCAAAACTTGAAAGTCTCATCTCGCCAATGCGGGACGCTCTCGCCCAAAAACTGGCCAGACTCCGGCCACTGTCGACGCTGGTGACTTTGGTGTCATCGTCGACCCCGGCCGACATGTCTGTCGGCTTACTCCCAGCGCAGCAATACCCGGTCGATCAGCGTACTTTTTCCGTCCACCTCCCGGAACAGATCGATGACAGGTGAGAACGCCTTGTTGCCGATGATGCGAGCCAAGGCGACTTCACCGAACTCAAAGGGGAAGATCTGAACACTCAGGCCATCGCCGCTGCTCAGTCGGTACTCCTCGCCGGGCTGCTTGTTCGCATACGTCGGCCATTGCAAATAGATGGGCTCGCCTACCGGTGCGGACTTGACAGGGGCGTAGAGGAACGGCGCTTGCGAGTTCTCGAGAAGGGGCGGGAAGTCGTTGTTGACGTCAATGCGACGGCGCCCAATGTGATATTCGCCGGCAAGATCCATGGTCGCCTCGACGTTCATGCTGCCGATGTTGTAGGTCTGCTCGATCCCTGTCAGCGTTTCGTCGTATCGGAAGGAAAGCGTTTTTTGAATTTCCGAAAATTCGGCTTTCGCAGCGACCTCCCACATCAATGACCCGTCTGTTTGAAACAGACGCGCATGGACAGGGTCCTTGATCTCGGGCACTCCCGTGGCGGGATGAACGTAACTCCCGGCAATGCCGTAGACGCGCAAATGCGGATCGGCGTATGCCTCGCCGAGTTCCGGGCGGCCCGGGTAGCACACCGCCATATAAGTGGCCTCGTCCGGATTCGACGCGCACCGCCTGAAGATGATTCGATAGTTCTTGTACGACGGTCCGCCCGCGACGACGAACGTGGCCGGTGAAAACAGCCCGAGATCCCGTCGATACGTCACAGGAAATTCGGCAACGCCATTGGCGTCGGTAAATCGGGTCTCGCCAATCGGGAGCGTCATGACCCCGCTTGTCACCGAGTCAGGCGGGGTGAGGCTGATGATGCTGCAAGGGATGCCCTCCATCGGCTGCCCGCCGGGCAGCGCACGCGCCTCGATGAGAATGCCGCGGTCACCGCCGTCCGTCGGCCCGAAGACGAAGATGGTCGCGCCGGATCCCTCGTCGTACATGCTGGTCTTCGGCATCGGCTTTGCCACGAGTTCGAACGTGTTAGACGTGTCATTGCCCGAGTTGGCACCGGACTTGTTGCTGGACGTGCTCATGATGGCCTCCTGCGAGGCAGAGAAAGATGCGGCGGATGAAGCGAGACAACGCAACGCCATCGTCTGCGGTTACCCATACACCCACAACTGTCAACGTTGACAGGTCACTCATCTCTCACGCGCGCCTCGGCGCGAGGTGCAACCGCCTGAGGTAAACCCTGAAGCGATTCGACTTGCGCCATTTTTTTGAAATAACTATATTTCTTTCAAATAACAGTTATTGCACTGAGATAACTGTTTAGCGAAAAATGCGTTGACCGCATTGTCGTCATCTCAATGCACGCGTGATGTCACGCGTCGATGTCCATGGAGTTCAAATGAGCGAGACCGCAAAGCAAACGGAACAGGAAGTTCTCTTCACGCAGGTCGGCAAGGTTGCCGTGATTACGTTGAATCGCCCGCAAGCGCTCAACGCCTGGACCATCGCCATGCGCGAACTGATCATCGACGCGCTCCAGCGCTTCAACGCTGACGAGAATGTGGCGGCCGTGATCATGACTGGCGCCGGGCGCGCATTCTCGGCCGGGCAGGATCTGGCCGAAGCGAAGCACTTCGACGGCGACACCGCCATCGAGTGGATCAAGGGCTGGGAGCATTACTACGACGTGATTCGCAGCCTGAAGAAGCCGCTGGTCATGGCGCTCAACGGCACCGCCGCCGGCTCGGCCTTCCAGGTGTCGTTGCTCGGCGATATCCGGGTGGGGCACCCGGGCGTGCGCATGGGCCAGCCGGAAATCAATGCCGGCATCGCCAGCACGACCGGCCCGTGGATCATGAATCACATGCTGGGCCTGTCGCGCACCATCGAACTCACGCTCACGGGCCGCCTGATGGACGCCGAGGAGAGTCATCGACTCGGTCTGATTCATCACCTCGTGCCCGAAGACAAGGTGTTCGACAAGGCGCTGGAGATTGCGACGGAGCTGGCCGAGAAGCCGCCGGTCGCCATGCGTCTGGACAAGCAGCGCTTCCGTGAAATGACCGAGGGCACGTTCCAGGACGCCATCGAAGCCGGCATGCGCATTCAGCGCGAGTCGTACGAGTCGGGCGAACCGGCACGCATGATGGCCGCGTTTTTTGCCAAGCGTGCCGCGAAGTCGGAAACGGCCAAGGCGTGACGCGAACGCGCTTCCCAGACGCGCTTCCTAGACGCGTTTCCCAATAGAGATCGCTACCGACCGAAGCGAATGAAGTTACGTCACGCGTTGCGGCCCGTCGCCGCGTGACGATCCACACAGGACTTGCGCCGCGCGCACGTCCACTGCACAGCGGAGTTCCTTATGTCTGACTCGCACGACCCGCAAAACCCGTCCCGTCGCCGTCTGCTTCAGATGGCAGGCGCCACTGCACTGGCCGGCGCATTGCCGCTCGCGACCTCGCACAACGCGTTCGCCCAGGCCCGGCAACTGATCGTGTCCGATCCGGGCGGCCCGTACACCGTGGCGTATCGCCGCGCGTTCTACGATCCGTTCGAGAAGGCGACCGGCATCAAGGTGGTCAGCGTGGCACGCGATTCGCAGCCGGTGGCGCAGTTCGCGGCCATGGTACAGACGAAGAACTTCGTGTGGGACGTCACCACGCTCACGCTCTCGGCCGATATCCCGTATCTCGAATCCAAGGGCTTTCTCGAACCTATCGGCATGAAGGCGGGGGATTTCCCCGGCATCATGCCCGAGGCCGTCACGGCCGACTGGCTGGGCGTCGATGTGTATTCGACGGTCCTGGCGTACCGCACCGACAAATTCCAGAAGGAAGCGCCGCAAACGTGGGCGGACTTCTGGGACGTGAAGCGCTTTCCCGGCCGTCGCTCGCTGCGTCGCAGCCCGCTCGACACGCTGGAGCAGGCCCTCATGGCCGACGGCGTGCCTATCGACAAGCTGTACCCGCTCGATCTCGACCGCGCGTTCCGGTCGCTCGACAAGATCAAACCGCACATCAACCTGTGGTGGACATCGGGTGCGCAAGCCATGCAGGCAATCCAGAGCGGCGACGTCGACATGATGTCGACCTGGAACGGACGCGCGCAAGCTGCCATCGACAACAAGGCGCCGGTGAAGATCGTCTGGAATCAGGGGCTGTACTCGATCGAAGGGTGGGGCATTCCGAAGGGCACGCCGCGTGCCGAGTTCGCCCGACAGTTCGTGCGCTTTTGCGGCGATCCGGCGCGTCAGGCGCTCATTACGCAGGATCTGGCCTACGGCCCGACCAACCTCAAGGCCTTCGACGGCATTCCGAAAGAGCGTGCGCCGTTGTTGCCCACCGCCCCCGCCAACCTCAAGGGCATGCGTCTGCCGAGCCCGCAGTGGTGGGCGGAGAACCGCGCCAAGGCCACCGAGCGTTTCAACGCGTGGTTGTTGTCGTAAGCGTCGCGAAGACCGGAGCCGTGGAGCAGGATGAGCACGAACATGAGTACCAAACTGGAAACCATCGGTCTTGCCAAGACGTATCGCGAGACCCCCGCGCTTCTGCCGACGGATCTGCGCGTCGCGGCAGGGGAATTTCTCACGCTGCTCGGGCCGTCCGGCTCGGGCAAGACCACGCTGTTGCAGATGATCTCGGGGCTGGTCGAGCCCAGCGCCGGGCAGTTGCTCATCGACGGTCGCGACGCCACGCACGAGGCGCCGGGCAAGCGCGGCATCGGCATGGTGTTCCAGAGCTACGCGCTGTTTCCGCATATGACCGTCTGGGAAAACGTGGCGTATGGGTTGCGCATGCGCAAGCTGCCGCGCGCCGAACTGGCGCCGGCCGTCGACGCCGCACTGGCAATGGTCAAGATGCAGGCCTTTGCGCAGCGTCTGCCGGCGGAACTCTCGGGCGGCCAGCAGCAGCGCATTGCGCTCGCGCGCTGTTTCGCGTTCCGTCCGTCGATCATTCTGCTCGACGAACCGCTCGGGGCGCTGGACAAGAAGTTGCGTGAGCACATGCAGCTGGAGATTCGCCGGCTGCATCAGGAACTGGGCGCAACCTTCATCTACGTGACCCACGATCAGGATGAAGCGCTCACGCTGTCCGACCGCATCTGCCTGATGAATCAGGCGCGCATCGAACAGATCGGCACGCCGACGCAGTTGTATGACCGGCCGGCCACCCGCTTCGCTGCAGATTTTCTCGGACATTCGAATTTGCTCGACGGCATTGTGGAGCGTCTGCCCGACGGGCGCGTGGCGCTGCGGGTGGGCGCGCGCCTCGTGCCTGTCGGTCCCAGCCCCGATCTGCCGGCGGCGGGCAACGCCAGCCTGCTGGTCCGGCCGGAAGCGGCGCGCCTGACGTCGCCGGAGGAGGGCGCACTCGCAGGCACGATTCGCGAAGTCGTGTTTCTCGGGGCCGACACGCGCGCCATCGTGTCGCTGGGGCAGGGTGCCGATGCCCAGAGCGTGCCGGGAGGCGACGCGGCGGACTTCACCGTGCGATGCCCTCGCGATCTGACGCCTCGCGTGGGCGATCGGGTGGGACTCGCCTGGGACCACGCGCGCGCCACGCTGCTCACTCGCTGAGTCGCTTCGCCGCCAATCGGGGTGTTCGCATGAGCGCCCCAATCATCCGCTTCAGGAGTATTTGCCATGTGGCTTGTTCAACGCCTGCCTCAGGCGGGGCCTCGTATTGCCTGGCCGAAGCATCTGGCCCGCTGGCTGCCGGCCTTGCCCGCGCTGCTGTTCCTCGCTGTGTTCTTCATCGTGCCCGTCGTCGAGATTCTGCAGGGCGGCCTCTACGATGCCGATGGCGCGTTGTCGGTCGCGCAGTTTGCGCGCATGACGCATTCCGCTGTCTATATCAAGGTGCTTGGCTCGACCTTCTGGATCGCCTTCCTGACGGCCGCGCTCTCGGTGCTGCTCGGCTATCCGGTCGCCTATCTGCTCGCCCGCCTGCCGGCGCGTTCGCGTGAGCGCTGGCTGCTGTGGATCGTGCTGCCATTCTGGACGAGCTATCTGGTCAAGACGTACGCCTGGATGCTGTTGCTCTCGAAGACGGGGTTGCTCACGACGCTGGCGACACATCTGGGGCTGATCGATGGCGCGGGCACGCTGGCGCCCTCCATGACCGGCGTGCTGATCGGCATGGTGCACGCGATGTTGCCGCTGGCCGTGATGACGATGCTGCCGATCATGCGCGGCATCAACATGCAACTCGTGCAGGCCGCGCAGACGCTCGGCGCGGATCGCGCGACCGGGTTTTTCACCGTCTTTTTGCCGCTGTCGAGCGCCGGGGCCGCAGCGGCCGGTCTGCTCGTCTTCATTACGAGTCTGGGGTTTTTCATCGTACCGGCACTGCTGGGTTCGCCGCGCGAGTCGATGGTGGCGCAACTGGTCATCACGTCAGTGCTGGAGCTGTTCGATCTGCGCTTCGCAGGGGCACTCTCGACGGTCTTGCTCCTGTGCTCCATCGTGGTGTTCTTTGTCTACGACCGTGTGGTGGGACTGTCGTCGCTGGCGGGCGAAGCGCCGCAGCGACGCGCCGGTTCAGGCGGGCGCATGCTGCCGCTGCTCATTGCCGTGGGGCGCCTCGCAGGCAAATTCTCGTTCTCTCGGGGACGTGAGCGCGCCGATGGCGGCGTTGGACTGAAGGCCTACACGTGGGCGGTCGTGCTTGCGCTGGTGCTGCCGATCGCATTCGTTGTGCCGCTGGCGTTCACGCGGCAGTCGTTCGTGTCGTTCCCGCCGGAGTTGTTCACCGTCAAATGGTTCGTGGCGTTTCTCGAATCGAGCGTGTGGCAAGCGGCGTTGCTGCGCTCGCTCGGCGTGGGTTTCGCCACGGCGGCACTGGCGCTGGTGCTCGGCTTCGGCGCAAGTCTGGCGCTGGTTCGGTTGCCGTCGCGCTGGCGCAAGCCGCTGTTTGCCGTGTTCATTGCGCCGCTGATCGTGCCGCGCATCGTGGTCGCCGTCGGACTGCTTTATCTCTTCGCCCGTTGGGAACTGGCGGGCACCAATGCGGGGCTCGTGATCGGTCACACCGTGCTGGCCATTCCGTATGTGGTCGTGACCCTGTCGGCGAGCTTCAAGCGCTTCGACTGGCGACTCGACGATGCGGCCAAGATGCTCGGCGCCTCCGCTTTCACCCGCGTGCGCACCGTGCTGTTGCCGTTGCTCGCGGCAAGCCTCGGCTCGGCATTCCTGTTCGCGTTCATCGTGTCGTTCGACGACCTGACCATCGCCATCTTCGTCTCCGGCGGCATCAATACCACGCTGCCCAAGCAGATGTGGGACGACATTCAACTGGCCGTCACCCCGACGCTCGCCGCTGTCGCCACCTCGCTGGTGTTCCTGATGGTGTTCGTCGTCTGGCTGTCTTCCATCTTCAAACGCAAGAGCTACTGATATCTCCGGATTCCCGTATGTCCATGTCTAACGTTGCCCGAGTCGCGCCGGTGAATGCGCAGACGCTTTGCCCTGCGCAACAGGCTTCGCCGTCGGCGTCGCATCCTTACACGCAGTATTTTCCGCAGCGGGCCGAGGGCGACCGGCTCGATGTCGTGCCGCTGCTAATGGCAGGGCTTCATGCCGGATCGACGCATCCGGTCGTGGTTTTCGAGGGCGAGGCCATTGATCGGGCACAGATGGCCGCACGGGTCGGCGCCATGCAGGCGTGGCTCGCTGCGCAGGGGCTAATGCCCGGTGATCGCGTGGCCGTCATGCTGGGAAATAGCGCGGCGCAGATTGCGCTCATCTACGCATTGATGCTGTCCGGCCTCGTCTGGGTGCCGGTCAACACGCGTCTGAAGGGCGACGGCATCGAGTATCTGCTCGGCCACGCCAAGCCGAAGCTGCTGATTGCCGAGCCGGCTTTCGCGCAGGTCATCGATGCCGGCGTCGCGCTCGCGGCCGAGCAGGCGGGGCACCATGGTCCGAGCGTCACGCGTGTCTGGCTGTCCGATGTCATGACGCAAGCCCAGGCGCACGCCGGTAAGTTGCCCGTCGCCGCGAATGTGACGCCGGCCTCGGTGCTGTGCATCATCTACACCTCCGGCACGACCGGCGCGCCCAAGGGGGTGCTGTTCACGCATCGCATGATGCGTATCGCCAGCGAGGCAGCATTGCGGGTGGCGGATGCGGGCAGCGGCGACCGGCTGTTCCTCTGGGAGCCGCTGTGCCATATCGGCGGCGCGCAGATGTTGCTGCTGCCGTTTCTCGTCGATGTCGAAATGCATGTCGTCGAGCGCTTCTCCGCCAGCCGCTTCTGGCAGCAGTGCGAGCAGGCGCAGGCAACGCATCTGCATTACCTCGGCGGCATTCTGGACATTCTCATGCAGTTGCCGCGCGACGCGCAGCCGGCCACCAACTCGTTGCGTGTCGCCTGGGGCGCAGGCGTGTCGGCGAGCGCATGGCAGGCCACGCGCGAGCGTCTGGGGTGTGCATTGCGCGAATGCTACGGCATGACGGAATGTTCGAGCTTCGCCACGTTGAACGACGCCGATCAGCCGGGATCCATCGGTCACGCATTGCCCTGGCTGACGCTGGAATTGCTGGACGACGACGGTCGTGCGGTCGCAGACGGGGAGCCGGGCGAAATCGTGCTGTCGAGCGAGGTCGAAGGGGTCTTCCTGCCGGGCTACCTCGATAATCCCGAGGCCACCGCCAAAGCGCTGCGCGACGGCAAACTCTATACCGGCGACAGTGCACGGCGCGGCGCCGATGGCAGCCTCGTCTTCATTGGTCGCCGTACCGACAGCATGCGCGTGCGTGGTGAGAACGTGTCGGCCTGGGAGATCGAGCGCGTTTTTGCCCGGCATCCGTCGATCGCGGCGTGTGCGGCGATTGGCGTTGCGAGCGACGTCGGCGAGCAGGACATCCTGTTGTACGTGCAGTTCCGCGACAAGCCGCTCGATTGGCCAACGCTGTCGCAATGGGCGTCGGAGCGGCTCGCCAGCTATCAGCGGCCGCGCTACTATCGCGAGACGGCCCAGTTCGAGACGACGCCGTCCGAGCGGATTCGCAAGCATCTGTTGTCTCGCGACACGGCGCTTGCGTGGGAGTCCGGCTCGACAAGGTGAGCAAAGTGAGGTTGTGTGGTGGTCAAGCGATTATCGCATGTAAATAGAATGTTATTTTCATGAGATAATCGGAAAAAATCTGTCCGACATTCGACGACCTGTGGCCACCACCAAAACCCCACGCACTCGCGCCAAAGCGACCAACGCGACCAAAACAGCCAAAGCCGCCAACGCTACTGAGGCGACTGACACGCATGCGGACACGACGACGGCATCCAGCGCGCCCACCGAGTCCACGCTTTACGTCAACTCGGTCGAAAAGGCGATGAAAGTGCTGACGGCGTTCGACGGTTCGAAGCGGCATCTGTCGCTCTCCGAAATCGCCTCGGCCACCGGGTTCGACATCAGTGCCGCGCAGCGTTTCACGTTCACGCTCTCGGCGTTGGGTTACCTGCTCAAGGACCCGCAGAGCAAGAAGTACGAACTGTCGCCGAAGCTGCTCGACTTCACCTACCACTATCTCGTCTCCAACGAACTGGTCAGTCGAGCTGCGCCCTACCTTCAGCAACTGGCCGCAGAGACCGAAGAAGCCACGAACCTGACCGTGCGGCTCGACACGGACATCGTCTTCGTGCTGCGTATCGTGAGCCGGAGTGTGTTCAACGCGAACGTGATCGTCGGCTCGCGCCTGCCGGCATACTGCACCGCACCGGGGCTGGCCATGCTCGCGACGCTCGACGACACGGAGATCGACGACATCCTCGCGCGCACCCATCTCGTTCAGTTCACCCCGGCGACCGTGGCGCAACCGCGCAAGATCAAGGAACGACTCGCCCGAATTCGCAAACAGGGCTACGCGCACACGGAAGACGAGTACTTCATGGGCGACATCTCAACGGCAGCCGCGGTCGTCAATCAGGACGGCAGGGCCATCGGTGCGATCAACATTGCCGTGCCGCGCGTGCGCTGGAATGCCGGGCGCGACGAGCGGCGCTTTGCCGATCTCGTGATCCAGACCGCCGGTGCGTTGTCCGCGCGGCGCCGTCAGGAAATGTGACGACAGTAATCGAAAGCACCGGGAAGGACCGGGAAGCATCGAAAAGGAAATGTAAGGCAGGTTGAGACTTCCTTTGCCGACGGGCCTGAGCGCCGGTTGCCGTCCGAAATTGACGTGCTAGAATCCCGCCCCATGCGTTTGGAGACACGAAACCGATGGCCGGACCGGGGCGGCCAGACGGTGCGCCACATACGGCGCGCAAGCGGCTACCGCGTTTGTCCCTCTCCAACCTGTCGAAGCGCTGATGGAACCGCTGATCGAACCGCTGCGCGTTCCATCAGGGCTTATCCCCCGAACTTCAAACTGCGTGTCGCGCCCGGGACGGAAATGCCCCTCCGTCTGCCGCGACGCGTACGGGGGACGGAGCCATGGCTCTTGGTTTGTCGTTGCCGGCGTTGGATCTGCCGACACTACAGTTCGTGACCTTTCTGTTGAGCATTGCGACAGGCATTCTGTTCATGCTCGATGCCCTGCGGCGCGACGAAGCCGAATCTCCGCGATGGTGGAGTCTGGCGTTCCTGCTTGCCACATTCTCTCCCGTTCTCTATTTGCTCGCGGCGCGAAGCACGCAACTCGCCATCCTCTATCCGTTGGGCAACGCGGTGGCGACACTGGCGTTCGCGATGGTGTGGAGCGGCGCGCGGCGCTTTTACGGCCGTAGCGTGCAGTGGGTCGGCGTGTTCGGCGGTCCGGCGATGCTGCTTTGGGGAACCTGGCTGTTTGCCAGACCGCTGGGGGCGTGGAGTGGTGGTGTGTTGTTCTTCTCGCTGCTGGCGATTTATAGCCTGATGGCGGCCAAGGAGTTCTGGCAGGCGTCGGGGCCGCGGTTGCCCAGCAGCATCGTGCTGGCGGTCGTGGCGGTACTGCACGGCTCGTTTTACACGGCGCGCGCCGTGGCGCTCGTCTGGCTCGGGCCGCGCGACGCCCAGTTTCTCGCGTGGTTCGGCCCGCAGGTGTCGACGACTGAAATGCTCGTACTCATCGTGGTGGCGAGTTTCCTCATGGTGTCGTTGGGCAAGGAGCGTTCCGAGATCGCACTGCATCGGGCCGCGACGCGCGACGGCCTCACGCAAGCGTTCAACCGCCCGGAGTTCACGCGTCTGGCTCGTGAACAGCTCCGCCGCCACGCGCTCGCGCGCGCGCCCGTGGCGCTGCTGCTGCTCGATCTCGATCACTTCAAGCGCATCAACGACACCTACGGGCACCCGTTCGGCGACACGGTGCTGTTGTTGTTCGCGCGCACCGCTGCACAGCAACTGCGCTCGGACGATATCTTCGGGCGCTATGGCGGCGAGGAGTTTGCCTTGTTCCTGCCGGGCGTGGGCGCCAATGAGGCGCAGACGATCGCAGAGCGCGTACGTGAAGCGTTCGAGCGGGCGGCAAGCGTCGTGCAGGGCGAGCGGGTCGCGGCGACGGTGAGCATCGGTATTGCCTGCGATGAGCGTTCGCGCGGCGAATTGTCATCACTCGTGCAGCGTGCGGACCGGGCGCTCTATCAGGCCAAGGCGGCCGGTCGCAATCGCTGCGTTCGTTACACGCCGGAGACGGTGATGCCAGTTGTCGATCAGCGCGCCGACGTCACGGCGCCGGTACTGCGCGCAGCGGCGGGCGGTTGACGCGAGGAGGGCGCCGGGGCTCGGTCCGCGCCCAGCCTCCGCTCAGTGTCCGAACGTGAAGTTCAACCCCGCGAAGATTTGCCATTTGGGGACGTTGCCCGAATGCGCCACCGAATACTGTGGCTCGACAAAAGCATTGACGATCGTTTTGCCCATCTTCCACGCCTTGCCTGCGCCGAGGCCCACCGGAATGTAGTAGCTGCCGTGTTGCAGATCGAACGTCCAGGTCCCGGTGGAGCGCAGATACCAGCCCTCTGGCAGGTTGTAGATGATGAACGGCTGCCCCGTGAGTGTCTGCACCGTCGGCCGGTCGCCTTGTCCGGCAAAGGAGTGCTGCCACTGCACGAGCGCACCGAGCAATCCCGTCTTGCTCGCATGCACGCCAACTGCCGCCAGACCCGCCTGCCATTTGCCGGTGCCCAGCGATTTATCGGTCGCTGTGGGAATCGTCACCAGCGGCCCGACGCCGAACTCCATGGCAGCGCCTGGGTTCAACAAGAAGATGTCGAACAGGTTGATGTCGCCAAGCCCGGTCTTGTAGCCGCCGTTTGCGTCGGGGCGTGTGCTGATCGGTATGGTGCCGCGCAGGATCTGCGGTACAGGCACGATGCCATTCGGCCCCAGCGGCACCGTCGGGCGCAGGAGGAAATCGTTCGTATGCGTGTCGGTGCCGAAAATCGACGGCGTGTAGTAGTTCTGGACGTTGAACGACGCCGCTAGATTGAGCGGGTTGTTGCTCTTGTTGGCGTCCTCGGCGGACGTTTGCGCCTGTGCGCAAGTGCAGCCCGCAATCAGCATGCCCGTAACAAGACACCGGCGACTTAGCGTCATTACAGCCCCCCATTTCGTCGATTAGTTCATTAGTGTTGCGCCAATGGAGTCTGATTCTAGATTTGCCGGTGATGATTTGCGATGGTTATTTGATTTTAATGATTCGATGATAATAAAAATAATCACCGATGAAAATCAATGTCTGCCATGCGGTGCAGTGTTCGCGTTCCGGTCAATGTAGTTGTTGTCGATCATTGACGGCGAGACCTGACTGACGGCGCATGCGGATGGGTGCTGCGGGGCTGGAAAACCCCCGTCGGCAATCGATGTCGACGGGTGGTGACGTGAATGATGCGCTTTACGTCGGGATGCAATTGCGTCGTCCTGATTCGAGAATTGACATTTTCATCTGGCTAAAAGAACATCGAAATGAATTTGCAAATCGACGGGTAATTTAAATACTCATTGGTTCGCTTCGTTTCATTTTTGATCGTCTCCCCAAAGGCCGGAGGAATTTGCAATGCGTCGATTGAATCGTTGTCTCCTTGCACTGACGGTCGGTGGCGTTTTCGCAGCCAGTGGACCGTCGCGGGCTGCGGACGCCAATCCGTACCCGTTCAAGCAGGGCTATCCCACGCCGACGGCGTCGCAGCACGTGCGCGCCGACGAAGCATTGCAGCGCGCGATCATTGCGTACCGGTTCTGGTACCCGACGGTCTCGATGGAAGGCATCTACAACGGCAATCGCGCGGCCGGTATCGAAGACGGGAAGCAATGGGGTATCGCGGCCACAGGACCACGGCAGGTCGGCTTTACGTTGAATTCCGACACGCCGTATGGCTCGGCAGTGCTGGACCTTTCCGGCGGGCCGATGCTGATCGATTTGCCGCAAGGCGCTTTCATCGGTCTCGTCAACGATCACAATCAGGGCTGGGTCGCCGATCTCGGACTTCCGGGACCGGACGCAGGCAAGGGAGGCAAGCACCTGATTCTCCCGCCGGGGTATCAGGGCAAGGTCCCGGACAAGTCGGAGGGCTACTTCGTATCGCAATCGCCGTCGCTCAAGACCCTGCTGGCCATCCGCTCGATGCCGGTCGGTGGCGATCTGCCCAAGGCCATGGCCGCCTTCGAGACGATCAAGATTCAGCGCTGGACGCCACAAGGTGTCACGGGACCGGCGCTGGCCATCGTCGACACTTCAAAGGTCGCGCTCGACAGCTCGTCGTTGAAGTGGGAAGACAACTTCCAGTTCTGGGAGAAGCTCGACAAGATCATTCAGGAGGAGCCGATTCAGGGGAAGTACCTGCCGATGTACGGGTTGCTCGCAGAAGTCGGCATAGAAAAGGGCAAGCCCTTTACGCCGGACGCCCGCACGAAGGACCTGTTGGCCAAGGCGGCGCGTCTGGGACGAGACCAGATGCTGGTCTCCGCGTTCGACAGCCAGCGTGAGGGCATCAGGAACTGGCCCGATCGCCACTGGGAATGGGTGGGGTTGGTGCCGGGGACCGCACAGTTCGAGACGCCGGCAGGCATGGATCTCGACGCGCGCGACCGCTGGTTCGCGCAGGCGATCGTCACTTCGCCCGCGATGTTCAAGCGCGATGCCGGGGCCGGATCGCTCTACTGGCTGAGTGCACGAGACAGTCAGGGTGTCTATCTGGATGGCGGCAAACAGTACACGCTCACCGTGCCGCAGCCGGTGCCGGGCAAGCTTTTCTGGTCGGTCACGTTGTACGACGCCCAGACCCGCTCGCAGGTGCAAACCGATCAGGACAAGGCCGCCTTGCGCTCGTTGTTTGAACTCAAGAACATCGATACGAGCAAGCCGGTCGTGCTCTCGTTCGGGCCGAATCCGCCCAAGGGCGATGCGTCGCACTGGATCAAGACGGTACCGGGGCGCGGCTGGTTCGCGTACTTCCGGATCTACGGACCGGAGGCGGCGGCGTTCGACAAGACGTGGAAGCCGGGAGACATCGTGCGCGAATCCGCCCGATAGGGCAGGGCGGCAAGGAGGGCGGTGGCGTGGCGGGCTAGCGGGGAATTCGCGTTGGCGAACCGCTCCACCTGCCATTCACCACCGCCAGCGAAGGCCGAGGGTGGCCGATACGCTCTGCTGGCGCGTGTCGTCGAGCTGTGTGAGATAGGCGAGCGTGGCGTACACGCTCGCATTTTTGTTGAAGCGCCCTGCGACCCCGATGCCAAACTGGGCAGCCGTGCTGTTGACGCTGGAGACGATCGGTGTGGTGCCGCCGAAGATCGCACGGCCGTCGTTGCCGAACGTGTGCAACAGATTGAACAGAAGATAAGGGCGCAACAGGCCGCGCGCGCCATCGTAGTTGCCTTCCAGACGCGCACCGATGCGCGCCAGCCAGCTATTAGTACTGTCGAACGACACGGTGGAGACCGCGTCTGACAGGTCGTTGAGCGACTGATGCTGATAGACGATCTGCGCCTGTGGTTCGAGCGTCAGCGTCGGTGTCAGGCGGATCGGCCAGCCGGTCTCCAGCGATGCCGAGATGGCCTTGCCGTGCGTGCTCGTGTTCATACCGCTGACCGGCCTCGATTCGTATTGCATGGCAGAGCCCAGCACGACCGCATCGACGTACGCCATGCCCGGCATCACGTGTGTCCAGTACAGACCGGCGCTGTACATGTCCAATCCGAGCGAGCCCGTATGCGTGTCCATCGCGCCGAGGGCGCTGCCTTGCGTGTCGCCGTAGGCGCGCGTCCATCCGCCCAGTATCCCGATGTGGTCGTTGTGTCCGCTGTCCGTGCGACGCGAGACGATGTCGTGACCGACCTGCACGCCGCCGATGTTGCCGTCGAACTGCGGCGACACATCCCCTTTGGACCGGTACTGTTCGGTCTGGCCCCAGACACGGGCCCATGCGGCGCCCAGCCATCCATTCTCGTCGAGCAAGCCTTGCTGGCCTTGTCGCTCGTGAAAAGTCCCCATCTGGGCGAACCCCGCCACGCGGGCGATTTCCGGCATGGCCGAGTAGACCGGGACCTCCACGCGGTAGATCGGCATCGGCGTCGACCCTTCGGCGGCCGTGGGCGGACTGCCGATGGCGCCGACCGGGGAGAGCACGGTGCTGACGGTTTGCCCTGTGGTGGGATCGACGAAGGTGACGGTGGTTGCCACGGGCACCGTGGAGCGCAGGAACCAGCTGTCGGCGGTGCCGGGCGTCGTGCCGCCCTTGTAGAGATAGTAGGTGTATGCCCCCTGGCTCACCGGGCCGCTGAGCGCGAACGCGCCCGCGGCCGACGTGGTGCCGCCCACGGCGTTGACCATCGGGATACCGTTGCCGGTGGTGAGTCCACCAACGCCCCCCATATTGTTCACGGCGATGGTTGTGCTGCCGCCGAGGGTGCCGCCGCTCACCGTGAGCGGTGCGACCTTCGACGTGTCGTCGCCCAGCACGGTATCGATAGCGAGTCTGCCGTTCTGACCGGTGTAGTTGCCGGACACGGTCAGCGTGCCGTTGCCACTGCCGTCCCCGGGATGCACCGTGCCTGCATTGGTCAGGTTGCCCGTGAGTGTACCGGTGCCGGTGAGCGTGGCGCCGGAGGCGACCTGCGACGTTGCGCCGCCGAGCGAACTGTTCAGGCGGAATACGCCGCGCTGAAATTGTGCCGAAGTGAAGTCGCCGCTCCCCGTCCAGGTCCAGTCGTCGCCTTGCATGTTGAGCGTGCCGAAGTTGACGAAGGCATTGCTCGCGGTGCCGGTGCCTTGCAGATTGACGCGGCTCACGGCACTCGCGCCGCCGTTTGCCGTGCCGATGATCTGCGACCCCGTTTGCAGCGTGAGGGTATTGGATCGAGCGGCAGCGTTCATGGCGATGGCGGTGCCCACGTCACTCTCGATCAACCCGGCGTTGGTGATGGTGATCGTGCCGTTGACCGTACGCACAGCGAAGCCCTGGCGGCTGACGATCTGCCCGCCGGACTGGTTGACGATGGACGAGGTGAATCCCGAAGCGGTATTGGACACCACCGCATCGCTATTGATGCCGCGCGCTTCGACGTAACCGCTGTTGGTGAAAGTGTTGTTGTTTCCCTGCATGAAAACGGTGAACGACCGGTTCGATGCCGTGCCGCCTGTCGTGATGAGCGTGCCGCTGTTCGTCACCGTGCTTTGCCCGCCCACGACACTGATCGCGCGGCTGCCGCCGCCGTTGGCCGTGATGGTCCCGGTGTTGACGAAGGTGCTGTACAGGCCGAGACCGGAGGATTGCCCCCAGGCGGAGGTCATGCCGAACGCGTTCGGGCCGTTCACGGTAATGGTGCCGTTGTTGGTCAGCGAGCCGTGATTGCCGTTGATGGCCATGCCGTCGTTTTCGTAGCCGGACGTTGAAATGACGCCGGTGGAGGTGTTGACCAACATGTTGTAGTCGTGCGCGCCGAGGATGGCGGCGCCGCGCCCGGGCTGCGGCTGGTTGGTCCCGGTGATGCTGACCGTGCCTGCGTTGGTGATCGTGCTCGAAGAATCCACGGTGATGGTGGCGACGTCGGCGGTGGTGCGGTTCGATGCGACGCTGGCGCCCGACTGCACGTTGACGGCGACGCCCGTGCTGCCCGATTGCGCCGCCACGATACCCCCGGTCCCCCCGGTCGCCGTGCATGTCACCGTCATGCCGCTCGCAGGCGTGACATTGTCGCAGGCCGCCCGCGCTTGTGCGCTCAAGCAAAGCGATAGCGCGAGAATCATCGGCTTGAGCGGCAGCGGACATCGCACCGCGTCGACCGCTTTGTCGGATATGACGGATACGATGGATATGACGAATGGGGGCGTTGCAGAGGTCAGGGAGGCACGAGAGGATCGGGTGAGCCGAATCGCACGGAACGTGATAGTCATATCGTACTCCTAATAGTATTCAATGCTTAATCCATCGGTCTTGATTCAGCTGAATTCAAATTAGGCGTTTAATTCGCTTCCGAAAAATGTCGTCGTTGTATTTTTGTGAGTTGTAAAAAGTTGTTACGGATGTCTCGATATTCTTGGGAATCGAGATGCAGGTTTTTGAGGGTGATGGGATTTAAATCATCGTTGATGCCGGAGGGGGCGAAAGCCAGGCGTGGCGATGATTTCATGGCTCCTGTAAAGTGGCGGATCGCCCAATGACTTTGTGGAAACCTTTCTCATGCCGTCGTCCGTTCAAAATTCGCTACTCTGGGTCTTTGAACCTTTCGAACGCAACGAAACGTATTTGCGCAAGCGAATGTTCGGCTCGGAAGCCGCCTATGTGAATGGTCGGCAGTGCCTTGCGGTCATCGATCGGGACGCGCCATGGGATGGGTTGCTTGTTTGTACCTCGCACGAACATCACAGGTCGCTCATGGAAGAGATGCCGGCATTGCGCCCGCATCCCGTTCTCGGGAAGTGGCTTTACGTCCCGCAGTCGGACGTCGCGTTCGACGCGGTGGCGAAGCGGCTTGCGGCATTGGTGGTCGCGGGCGATCCGCGCATCGGCATCGAGCCGAAACCGCGCAAGCCGCGCGCGGCCGCCCACAAGCGCCCGCGCAAGCTGCCTGCCTAGGCGAGGGGCAGGGCAAGCCCCTTCGCGTCGAAGTGCCGCGTCAGTCTGCGGCGATATGCATCATCTCGTCGGCCTCGTCAGGCTTGCCCGTCGTTTTCTTTTTCATCCGGATGAACAGCAGCAGGGGCATGACGGCCACCGTCAGGAACAGCATCAGCCGGAAGTCGTCGAGATAGGCGATCATCGCGGCCTGTCGCGTCACTTCCGCATTGAGTGCCGCCATGGCGGCCGCGCCGTAGGTCTGCAAGTACGGCTCGATGCCCTGTGTAAATGGCGTAATCCGCTCGGACAGCACGGCGTGATTGACCTGGGTGTTCTGCGTGAGCAGCGTCTGCACGACCGAAATGCCGATACTGCTGCCGATGTTGCGCGACAGACTGTAGATCGCGGCGCCATCGGCGCGGAACTGGCCGGGGAGCGTTGCGAAGGTGACCGTCGTCAGCGGCACGAACACGAAACCCAGCCCAAAGCCTTGAATGACGCCCGGCCAGACGATGTCCGACGGGCTCAGCGTGAGCGAATATCCGGCCATCAGGTACAGCGAATAGGCCGTCAAGGCAAACCCGAAACCCAGCAGATAGCGCACGTCGACTTTGCCCACGAGGCGCCCGACGACCAGCATGGCGGCCATCGTCCCGGCGCCGGAGGGGGCCGTGACCAGACCGGTCAGAATGGCCGGGTAGCCGAACAGGCTTTGCAGCATTGGCGGGAGCAGCGCGCGCGTGGCATAGAGAATGATGCCGACCACGAAGATATAGATGACGCCGGTATTGAAGTTGCGGTCGCGTAACAGTGCGCGGTTGAAAAACGAATGTTCGCCTGCCGTCCATGTGTGAACGATGAAGTACGCGAAACATATGATGGCGCCCAGCATCTCCAGCCAGATTTCCGTCGAACTGAGCCAGTCCTGCTGCTCGCCCCGGTCGAGCAGCAACTGCAACAGCCCGATGGCCAACCCAAGCGTGACGAAACCCATGGCGTCGAATTTCCCTGCCTTTTGTTCCTTGGGCTCCTTGAGATAGGCCGCGATGCCGAGGAAGGCAATGAGCCCGATGGGCAGGTTGATGTAAAAGACCCACCGCCAGTTGTAGCTGTCGGTCAGCCAGCCGCCCAATGAGGGCCCGAGAATCGGCCCGACCATCACCCCCATGCCGAACACTGCCATGGCGGAGCCGTGCTTGCTCGGTGGGTTGATGTCGAGCATGGTGGCTTGCGACAGCGGGACGAGGGCCGCGCCGCAGATGCCCTGGAACAGGCGTGCCGCCACGATTTCGGTGAGCGAATGGGCCATGCCGCACAGCGCCGAGGCGATCGTGAAGCCGGCGACCGACCACAGGAACACGCGTCGACGTCCGAAGTGGGCGCATAGCGTGCCGGTCAGCGGCGTTGCGATGGCCGCGGCGACGATATAGGACGTCAATACCCAGGTAATCGAGTCCTGCGACGCGGACAAGCTGCCCTGCATGTGCGGCAGCGCGACGTTGGCGATTGTGCTGTCGAGTGTCTGCAACACCGTCGCCAGCATGACGGAGATGCTGACGAGCGCCCGGTGCTTGCCGGGATCGTCAGTTTTTGCGGGGGATGCCACGGTATTTCCTTTGGTGAATCGTCGTGCGAGCCGCGATGCACGTGAGCGGCGCACCCGACGGTGCAGTTCGGTGCAATGGCGTGATGCCTCGCCCGAACATCTTGTTTGTCGACCGGCTTGTCTTGCTCGTCTCCTGCCCTTGTTTCCTGTCCCTCTGCGTGTTTGCGCTAGTCCGGTGGCGTCTCCTGGTTCAGGCGGCCGGCGTCGCGCGTGCCGCTCGCGGGTTTCGCCGACGCGGGACCTTCGGCCTCGGCGCGTGTCAGGTTCGCCAGGACCTTGCCCAGCAGTCGGGAAAGCTCAGCGCGCTCGGCGGGGGTGAGGTCGGCCAGTGCGTCACGCTCCACTCCGTTCGCGAACGCCACGATGGTGTCGATCTTGGCTTCGGACGCCTGCGTCAGATAAAGCAGATGCGCGCGCTTGTCATGCGGATCGCGCTCGCGACGCACCAGCCCCTTCTCGCGCAGGCGGTCGAGCAGGCGCACAAGCGCCATGGGCGTGAGTTCCATGCGTTCGGCCAGTTCGGCCTGTGTCTGCACGCCATAACGGTGGAGCATGACCAGCACGCGACATTGCGCGCGTGTCAGGTCGAAGTTGCCCCGGGCACGCCGGTCGAAGCGCCGCGAATAAACGCGCGCGACATCGTGGACCAGCGTGCCGAAGCGGGAGGACCAATCGATTTTCGACATGGTGTCGTCTTGGCGTACAGATTGACTGAGCGGGTGGACGGAGGCGGCAGGGGCATCCCGTGTTGCCGCGGCCCATGGGCTTGTCGTCCGGTAAATTGATAAACAGGTTTAGCATTTTGCCAGAGTCACTCTTCGGACGGCAACTGTCGTAAATACGTGACAGCGAATCGGATCGGAGCGCTGAAGAAAGCCGATTCGTGGCGGTTTTGTACGGTGCGACGCGGGTTCCCGGGCGGTCGGCACGACGATTGGCAAGGGCGCGGCTGCGGCCCCATCGAGATGTGAAAAACGTAGCGAAAATAAGCACTTGACACTTCGCCTCGGCGGGTCAAGAAAGGCATTGTGCGGTGCACCGGAGAGAACGCCCGGGCACCGCACCAGCCCTTTCATTGACCTTAAGGAGTGTCAATCATGTTTGACCTTGCACAAGCTTCGGACGTCCTCTCCATCCCGCGCGCCGAATTCCCGAGCCGTAACCCTCACCCGGCAGCGTTGCCCGCTGCGGCTCGCGCGCCGGTGGCCGACTTGCCGCAGACGACGGCGTTGCGCGAGGAGCGTCTGCCTTTCGTCATCACGATTGCGAGCGACGAATCGTCGTTGCGCGACGCCGTCGCCATGCGTCAGGCCGCTTACGGGCGTCATCTGCCCGATCTCGCTGCCACGCTGAGCGAACCGGAGACCAGCGACCGGGAGCCGGGCGCCATCGTACTCATGGCGCGTGCCCGTCTGGATGGCGCCGTGCTCGGCACGATGCGCATTCAGACCAACCGCTATCAGGCATTGCATCTTGAGGATTCCGCACCGTTGCCGGCATGGCTGGATAGTGCGGCGCTGGCCGAGGCCACGCGTCTCGGGGTGGTGGCGGGCCCCGTGGGCCGTGTCGTCAAGACGGCGCTTTTCAAGGCTTTCTATCAGTATTGCCTGCTCTCGGGGATCGACTGGATGGTGATCACCGCGCGTCCGCCGTTGCATCGACAGTACGAAGCCCTGATGTTTACCGATGTGTTCCCGGGACAGGATCTGATCCCGATGGCGCACGTGGGCGGGATCGGGCACCGGGTGCTGGCGCTCGATGTCGCGCAGGCGCGCACACGTTGGCAATCGGCGGGGCATCCGTTGTTTGCCTACATGTGCCTGACACATCATCCGGACCTGCGCCTCGGTATGCCGGGCCAGAACGCAGAAGAGGAAGCGGTGAGCGTCGCAGAGCGGGGCCGCGAGGTCGGGCCGGTGCCGGTCGAAGCCAATGTTGGCGCGCATTTGCGGGATTTATCTTTTAGTGCCGACGAGGTACGATGCGTAGCAGCAGGCTTCAGCCTGGCGGTGTAATGCCGTTATGCGAATTAACGTTATCCCGTCGCATCCCGCAGGGGTTGGGGATGGCGAAGGCGGTGACGAGAAGTACGGGCAAGAGACACCTGACCGTGCAGGCCGAAGACCGGCCGCACGGGACAGGGCCGGCCCGGCCGGCAAGGTGCGCCGCAACGTGAGTTGCAAGGCGAGCCTTGTCCGGGATTCGACACGGGGGCGACCAACGAGATAAGGGCACAAGAGTCATATGGCGGGGGACCTCGGCAACGAGCGTGACGATCACGGCCGTAACACGAACGATTTCGCCGATGAGTTGAACGAACTCACCGGCGCGCGACGCCGTTGGCGCATTACCGCGAGACTCGACGAACTCTTTCGAAGCATCTCCCTGTATGCCGTGCCCGCGGCCATCATGCTGCTCTCGGGCATCGTGCTCCTGTTTCAGGAAAGCCAGTACGCCGTGCGCGGTGCAACGCCGGTGAGCTTTCAGGCGCAAGGCGATCTTCCCGCAACGTTCGGTCCGCCCATGGCGCAAGGCGCGCTGGAGCGTGTGTCGCCCGTGCAGCAGTTCAGTACCCATCTGTCCGAAGCGCCGGTCTGGTTCCGATTCACGGTGCCGCCCGTGGGAGGCGAGGAGCGCACCTTCATCGAATTCCCTTCACGTCACGCGCAGACGCTGGCGTGCTGGCGAAACCCGGACGCGCCGGCCATCGGCCGCGCCGACCGCAGCGGCGTGAGTGGGGCGATACGCGTGTCCAAAGCCGGTTTCGCCATCGATCTGGGTCACATCGTCGAGCCTGTCACGCTGCTCTGCCAGGGCACGTTCTCCGGCCCGGCACATCTGTCGCTTACCGCCTGGCCGGGCGCCGAGCTTCGTATTTCCGAGAAGGAATTTCATCGCAGCAACGGTCTGCTCGAAGGCGGTCTGCTCACGCTGTCGGCATTCGTGCTGGTCACCGCCATCATCAACAAGGAATGGCTCTATGTCCTTTTCGCGGCGTGGCTGATCGGCAACCTGCGGCTCGCGGCGAACTCCCTGGGTGCCGACACGCAATGGCTGGAGCGCGCCATTCCGATGGATTGGGATGCGCTCGTGCGCAAGGCAACGTTCGCGGTCTATTACGTGCTGACTTACTCGCTGTTCACGCAGTTGTTCAAGAAGGAACTGCAGCGCATTGGCTTGCGATGGATGGTGATGGTGCTGCAATGGGCTGGCGTGGTGCTGTGCTGCGCGGCGATCGCATTGCCTTATGCGCACTTCATCCCCGTACTGTGGGCGGTGGCGGCGCTCGGCATCGTGATCGTGCTGGTGTTGCTCGCGCGAATTCTCGTGCTGACCCGTTCGCGGGTCGCCGTCTGGTACAGCGCGTCGCTCGCCATCGTGTTGTTCGCCACATTTTCCGAAGTGATCGCAGCGGCCTTCAACGCCCGGGCGTTGTCGTCGGCGCTCAACAGTGTGACGGCAGCGCTGTTTTCGAGCCTGATGGCGGCACTCGCCATTGCCGAGCAGATGCGCATGGAACACAAGGGCAAGCTCGAAGCCCAGACCGAATTGCGCAACGCGTACGACGTCACCCCCGTGGGCCTGTTCACGCTCAACGATGAGGGTGTGTTCGTACGCGGAAACGCCGCGCTGCACACCATGCTGGGCATCCCTCATGCCGGCGCACGCACCTATCGCTGGGACCAGTACTTCGGTCAAAGCACCTGGCGCATGCTGCTCGACGTCGCACAGCACAGCGACGAATCCGAGCTCGAAATACTCTCGCTGCCACGCGACGACGGACGTGTGAGCCGCTATCTGGTCAAGGCGATCTTCTCGGACGGTCGCATCGAAGGCTCGTTGCAGGACATTACGGAACGTGCCCGCACGATGGAGCAATTGCGCTATCTGGCGGAGAACGATCCGCTCACCGGTGTCTCGAACCGGCGGGGCATCGAAAAGGCGCTTGGCGAGGCGATTCGCACGCTGTCCGACGACCGTCCGGCGGCGTTGGCCTACCTGGATCTGGACCGTTTCAAGCTCGTCAACGACCTGTTCGGGCATGCGGCCGGCGACGAAGTGTTGCGTCAGGCGTGTGATCGGATGCGTGCACGTCTGTCGACCGACCAGAGCGTTGGACGAACCGGGGGCGACGAATTCATTGTGGTCTTTCGCGACGCCACCATCAAGGAGGCCGCAGCAGTGGCGCGCCGTCTGGTCGATGCTATTGCGGGTGAGCCGTATCAGATCGGTGATCGCGCGTTTCAGGTGCGTGCGTCTGCGGGCGTCATCGAACTGACGACGGACATGCGCGTGCCGGACGCCATTTCGTCCGCCGACCGGGCTTGCCGCGAGGCGAAGAAGAGCCGACGCGAGCTGGTCGTCTACGAGCGCGGCGCGGCGGCGTTTCGCGAACGGCTCGCTGAGCTGCGTCTGATCGACGCGCTCGATGCCGGTCTCACGCCCAATACGCTCTTTCTCGAGATGCAGCCGATCATGGAGATGGCGTCGCCTGGCGAGTCATTGAACTTCGAGGTGCTGCTGCGCATGCGCGATTCGGACGGCAACATCGTGCCGGCGTCACGCATCATCAGTGCGGCCGAAGAGAACGGCACCATCGGCATGATCGACAAATGGGTGCTCACGAACACGCTCACGTGGATCGACGCCCACCGCGACCAGCTCTCGAAGACCCGCTTCGTGTGCGTGAATCTCTCGGGGGCATCGCTCAACGACGAGCATTTCGTGCGGGACATCTTCGCGACGCTTGCCGCGCACGAGCGCTCGGTGGGCTTGCTGTGCATCGAGATTACGGAGACGGTGGCGCTTCACGATCTGGACAATACCCGGCGCTTCGTCGACCGCATCCATCAGTTGGGCGGACGCATCGCGCTCGATGATTTCGGCGCAGGCTTCAGTTCGTTTTCGTATCTCAAGGACCTGGCGGTCGACGCCATCAAGATCGACGGCGCTTTCGTCAAAAGTATGGCGGCGCACCCCGCCAATCTGGCGATCGTCGAGGCTATCGTGGCGCTGGCGAAGAATCTCGGGATTCGCAGCGTGGCGGAATGGGTGGAAGATGCTTCGACGCTCGAAGCGCTCTCGGAGCTTGGCGTCGACTACGTGCAAGGTTTTCTGATTGCACGCCCGCAGACGCCGGAAGCCATTCTCGCCGCCGATTCCGCAGCGAGCTTCGTGCGCGATCCGCAACTCTCCGCCTTGCTCGTCGAGTTGGAGAAGTCCTTTTACCCGCGTCCGGGCGGGAGCGCCGCGCTGCACTGAGCGCGCCCAGTCGTTCAGGATCGCTGACGAACTGGCGGGGGCGCGATGGACCGGAAGCGTTCCCTGCGAAAGGCGCATCAATCGCGTTTTCCGGTTCAGCATTGTCTGTATTTCGCGCAATGCTGTATTTCTCACAAATTTCCTTTCCTTCCTGCCAGCGCAGCTGCAGCGGCCCGGAAACCCGCATGACGAGGGGATTCCGGTGTCAAGCATGTCGTTCCTCAACTGCGCTTGAAGGTAACTCAGCGTAAGATTTCCAACTGGAATAAATCTTGTCCCCGGCAAAGTCCGGGTGGCAGAATTTATTCATCGACGTGATGGGGCAACGTCTTCATGCGATTTGTGAGCCGGTTCGCGAGCTTGGGGGCACGCGGCGCAGCACCGCTTACAAAGACTCGGCATTTGATCGACACGCGATACGTAACCATGTAACGGGGTTAGGACCGTCCGTCCAAAAGGCGAGTGCGGCGCAACCAGAACACCTAACCAGAACAACGACAATGTTTTCGACCTTACTCAAACTCGTCTACCGTCACAGCCATACGGCCAAGTGGCGGCACAACGAACGGTTGTGGCCGCATGCGCGCATCGAGCGCGATGCGATGGGGGCCATCCAACGATTCACATGGCGCGGGCGCCATGTGCCGCTCGCCGGTCGCGCGGAACTGCAACGTCTGCGACGCCTGCCGTGCCACATCATTGCCAGCGGGCCGTCGATCGCCGAGATCGACTACGAGGCGCTGCCCATGCATCACGTCATGGGCGTGAACGGTGCGATTGCGCTGAGCGCCCGTGCACCGGTCAAATTCGATTACTACTGCATTCTCGATGCCGGTTTTGTGCGTCAGCGGCCTGACCTCGCGCGCCGCATCGTGGCGCGCGACCTGGTGCTGTTCGTGACGCCGGTGGTGCTGGCGCGCCTGCTCGATATGTTTCCCACATCGGCCTTCGGCTGCCGCGTTTATCTCGTCGACGATATTTTCAAGCGCGGCCTGGAGGCGGCGCGCACGACGTCGACGCTGCGTGGCGACGCACGGGTTGCGGCCAGCGCATCGTTCCTGAGCGACGACAGCCAGATCGGCTTCAGCTTCGACATCGATAACGGATTCTTCCACGGCGGCACGGTGGCGTATTTCGCGTTGCAGGTTGCCACGTGGCTGGGCTTTACCGAGATGTACATGCATGGACTGGACCTGCGCGATGCCTCGCAGACGCCGCGTTTTTACGAGACGATGCAGACCCGCGCGCCCACCCGTCTGGACGCGGAATTCACCACGCTTATCGAACCGTCGTTCCGTCACGCCGCCGAAGTGTTGCGCGCGCGCGGGGTGCGCGTCGAGAACCTGTCGCCCACGAGCGCACTCGGCGCGGATATCTTCGCCAAGGTCGACTGGCGCTCGCTGCGTCGCCGGAACCTGAGTCTGGTGGTGCCGGACGAGGCGTTGCCGGTCGCCGCGGTCGAGCGTGTGGCGGTGGACGCCGTGACGACATTGCGTCCCACGGGAACGCACGGTCGCGCATAGCGCATAACGGCCGCGCATAACGCTCACGCATGACGGTCGAACATAATGCAGGGCCCCGGCATGCCGGGTGCGCAAAAGTCCGTGCAGTCGGGCCGCCGAGGGGGTGACCTACCTGCTACAATCGCTCTCCGGGTTTTCCTGAAGCAATGAGCGATTATGGGGTTTGGCTGGTTCGGACTGTCGACGTTTTGGTTGCTGGCGTTGTGCTGGCCTGGCGTACGGGGTCTGCTTGGCGGTGAGATAAGAATCTTCGGCCCCGGCACGCTCCGTATGCTGTTTGGCGTTCCGCTCACGATGGTGTCGAGCGCCACGCTTGCTGCGCTCACCGGCGCAGACAGCACCACTGCCGGAGGCAGCGTCGGCCAATCTCTGGCACACGGCATGCAAGTTGCGCTTGGTAGCACGCTCGCGATGGGCGTTGCAGGTTTTGTCCTCCTTTTTTCCCTTCCCCTTGTCTTCGGCACCACCTGGTGGGGCATGGTCTCGCGCGGTCGAACGACCGGCGAAGATGACGATGCGGCGTCGTTGGAATCGCGCGATTCACGTGAGTCGCGTTTCGACACCGTTGCACGCGAGCCGGTACGCGGCCTTTCGCAGATGTCGTTCGACGCTGCAGAACGCGGCGAGCGAGGGGGCTTCACGCCGACACTTGGTCAAGGTCATCACAACGTTGGCAGTCTGACGCAAGAGCCGGTGCCCCGCCGCCGTGGACTGGCTGCGCAGCCGCGCTGGAAGTTGACGGACGAAGAGCGCGCGAGGCTCGACGCCATGCAGCCGCCGCCATTGGCCGTTCGCGGTGCCCCGCGCGCCGAACCGTCCTTCGGTAGCAGCGCACGGATTCGACCGACAGGGAAGGGGGCGCCGGCCGGACGCTCAGGCGCGGCAATCGGCGCCACGGTGGGCATGGCGGGGGCTGCCGCGACAGCTGGTCATGCCACCGGCGCGACCCGTGCTGTCATGCCGCGTGGTACTTCCGCTGGCACTTCATCCAGCAGTTCACGTGACACTTACGCGACCGGCCCGAGTCGCGGCGATGCCCTACGCATGACCGAATTCGTTCGTGCCGAGCCGGGGTTGTCGTCGCGCGAACCGCGCGTCACGGCGCCTCACGGCGCGTCGGGCTCACCTTCGATGCCGTCTGCCGCGATACCACGTGCGACGTCTGCGGCGGCGGCTTCAGGCGCAACGGCGGGCCCCACCGTGGGCACAACGTCGCCCATGGATCCTTTGCATTCGACATCGATTCCGGGCACGACGGGCTATCGACGTCCGGTCGGCATGGCCCCGGCGCACTTGCGCGGCACGGTCGTACATAGCCCGTTTCGCAAACCGCAGTTGGGACTGGAAGATGTTCCTCCGCGCGGTGCGCCGCCGGTGGCGCCGCGAACTCAGGCGCCCATCGATCGGACGACAGAATCCGCAATCCTTAATACAAGTGTAGCGGCGTCCGCCGCGCAGACATCCTCTGCGACACCCGACGCCGTCTCCGCTTCATTGCCGGGCGCCGGCGTGGCAAATTCGGCCGCCGGGTCCGTCATGCGGGGTGCGGCGTCATGGTCCGCAGCGGATGCCGCCACGCCGTTGTCGTCCGACGTTTCCGATTTCTCGCCCATCGACTGGTCGGTCAACGACATCGATGCGTCGCCCGTCGAATCCACGTCGCAAGCATCGACCTCGGAGATGCGCGCTCAGGAGGCGGAAGCCGCGCGTGTGGCGGAGCAGGCACGTATCGAGCAGCGGGAACGAATCGAAGCCATGGCCGCGCTGCGCCACGAAGCCGAGGCACTGCTTCGCGATCTGCGTCAGTGGAGCCGTACCGATGCTGCCGAGGCGGGCGACGTGACATCCGCCGAGCCGACGCCAGCGCCTGCGCGAAGTGATGTGACCGAAATTGGCGTGGCGCCGGTGGAAGGGGACGCAGTGAGCGCAGGGATCGGAACGAGCGGAGGCGGCGAAACGGTCGCAACCGCCGGTGCGATGGGAATGACCCAACCGGCGCCGTCTACCGACCCGATCGCACCGACTGCGCCATCCACTCAGTCGGAAGGGCTTGCGATGGGAACATCGCTCGCGCCGGAGGATGTCCTCAACCTGCCGCCGACAGTGCTCTTGCCGAAGTCCGCCGTCGCGGCGTCGTCATCGTCATCGTCATCGTCATCGTCATCGTCGTCGGCGGCGGCGACAGTACCCCTTGCGCGCACATCGGCCGCAGTGCCGTCGCGCCCCTTCGTTTTTGCCGACGTACTCGCGAGTGTCGTTGCCCATGACGCGCCGCTCGAACGCAGCACGCCGACCCGGACGACCGTTCCGCCCGAATCGGAATTCGCGTCTGCGGCACAGCCGCCGGTCATCGAGCCGACGTCGGCGCCTGCGACCACGCCATCGCTGGTGACCACGGTGACCGAAGCGCCGTTCGACGTCGCCCACGAACCGCCGCCGTTCGACGTTGCCGATGCATCGGAAGTGTCCGACGTGCCCACGAGCCCCAACGATGCTGCTGCTGCTGATGATGCTGCCGACGTGTCCGAGGCCAGCGAAATCGACGGCGCCGTTGGCGATCCTGCACCGTCGTCGAAGCCGCACTACGTGCTGCGTGCCGACGGCACATGGGCGCGTGCCGACGGCGTGCCGATGACGAGCGAGGAAATCACGGCGCGAGGGAATGTCGCGCCGCAGACGAGCGCACCGTCGACGCCGGCCACATTCGCGTCGCCTGCCGTGTCGCCCCCGTCGTCCCCGTCGTCCCCGTCGTCCCAGTCATCCGTGCCGTCCGTGCCCGCGATTCCCTCTTTTGGGGCGGTGTCTCCGGCCGCCCAACCCGCTGCAAATTTTGCGCCGGACGCGCCCTACGAACTCCCGCCGCCGCGCGTGGCCATCGACTACGACTTGCCCGCGCTGGATTTGTTGTCACCGGCGACCTCGCAAGACGTCGCCAACGTCGTTTCCGACGAAGCGCTCGCCGCTGTCAGCCAGTTGATCGAGCAGCGCCTTGCGGAATTCAAAGTACCGGTCACGGTCGTCGGGGCGTCCGCCGGGCCGGTGATCACGCGCTTCGAAGTCGAACCCGCCGTCGGCGTGCGCGGCGCGCAGGTCGTCGGGCTGATGAAAGATCTGGCGCGGGCGTTGGGTGTCACGTCGATTCGCGTCGTCGAGACGATTCCCGGCAAGACCTGCATGGGACTTGAACTGCCCAATGCACAGCGTCAGATGATCCGACTGTCCGAAATTCTGACAGCGCCGGCATTCGATGCGCATCGTTCGCGCCTCGCGCTGGCGATGGGCAAGGACATCACCGGCGAGCCGATCGTGGCCGATCTTGCGCGCGCGCCGCACCTGCTGGTGGCGGGCACGACCGGTTCAGGCAAGTCGGTGGCCGTCAACGCCATGATTCTGTCGTTGCTGTACAAGGCGACGCCGGACGACGTGCGCCTGATCATGATCGATCCGAAGATGCTCGAACTGTCCGTCTATGGCGGTATTCCGCATCTGCTCGCCCCCGTTGTCACCGACATGAAGCAGGCCGCGCACGCGCTGAACTGGTGCGTAGGCGAGATGGAAAAGCGCTACCGCCTGATGTCGGCCCTCGGCGTGCGTAATCTGGCCGGCTACAACGAGAAGATCGACGCGGCACGTGCTGCCGGCGAGAAGGTGAGCAACCCGTTCTCGCTCACGCCGGATGCGCCCGAGCCGCTGGATCGGTTGCCGTTCATCGTGGTCGTCATCGACGAACTGGCCGACCTCATGATGGTGGCGGGCAAGAAGATCGAAGAGCTGATCGCACGACTCGCACAGAAGGCGCGGGCGGCCGGCATCCACCTGATTCTGGCGACGCAACGCCCGTCGGTGGACGTCATCACGGGCCTGATCAAGGCGAACATTCCCACGCGTGTGGCGTTTCAGGTGTCCTCGAAAATCGACTCTCGCACGATTCTCGACCAGATGGGGGCGGAATCGCTGCTCGGCCAGGGCGACATGCTGTTCCTACCTCCGGGCACCGGATACCCGCAACGCGTGCACGGCGCGTTCGTGGCGGACGACGAGGTGCACCGTGTCGTTGAGCACTGGCAGCAGTACGGCGAGCCGGATTACGACGAAGCCATTCTCGCGGGAGATCCCGCGGACGCTGCCTCGGCCGACCTGTTCGGCGACACGGGCGGGGACGCCGAGGCCGATCCGCTGTACGACGAGGCTGCCGCGTTCGTGCTGAACTCACGGCGCGCGTCGATCTCTGCCGTGCAACGGCAATTGCGCATCGGTTACAACCGTGCGGCGCGACTCATCGAGCAGATGGAAGCGGCGGGACTCGTCACCCCCATGGGGCGAAACGGCACGCGCGAAGTCGTCGCGCCGGGCGACTGATTCCGCGAATAATCGCTCTCGCTTACAACTCCCTTACGACCCGTCACCCGAGTCGAACTCTTTGGCACTCCGTGCCGTTCTCCAGACACGCGCCGTACATGGGCGCGTGCCGCTAAATTGCTTGGAAACCCGCATCAAATGGTGCTAACGGGGCGCAAACCCGCGTCCCCGTAGGGGTATTCCCGCCTTTGCGGGCGAAACTCAGCGATCACATAATCGGCGCGCTAGGTTGGTCGTTCGACGCGTGCTTGACGGTATCGCCCTGATACGAATTACAAGGACCGGGGCGGTGTGAGGGGGGCAGTATCCCGTGAATCGCGCATCCACGGCAGGGCCTGCGACACCAAGGAAAATCGCAGCAGAAAAGCGTCATATCGAAACGCATCGCACCGAAGGAGACCCTTATGCAATTCCGATTCAAGCTCATGGCCGGCGCCGTGGCGTTCGCCCTGTCCGCCTCGATGGCGATCGCAGCCGATCCGATCAAGATCGGCGTGTCCGGCCCGTTCACCGGCGGTTCGTCGTCGATGGGCGTGTCCATGCGCGACGGCGTGCGTCTGGCCGCAGCGGAAATCAACAAGTCGGGCGGCGTGCTCGGTCGTCAGATCGTGCTGGTCGAGCGTGACGAAGAGGCCAAGAACGAGCGCGGCGTGCAGGTCGCGCAGGAACTGATCAACAAGGAAAAGGTGGTCGCCACCGTCGGCTACATCAACACCGGTGTTGCGCTCGCCTCGCAGCGTTTCTATCAGGACGCCAAAATTCCGGTGTTCAACAACGTGGCCACGGGCACGGTCATTACCGACCAGTTCAAGCCGCCCCAGTACCCGGACAACTACGTCTTCCGCAACTCGGCCAAGGACAGCATTCAGGCGCCGATGATCGTCGAGGAAGCCATCACGCGTCGCGGCTTCAAGAAGCCCGCCATTCTCGCCGACTCGACCAACTACGGTCAGCTCGGTCGTGAGGATCTGGAAAAGGCGCTCAAGGCCAAGGGCATCACGCCCGTCGCCGTCGAGAAGTTCAACATCAAGGACGTCGACATGACGGCCCAGTTGCTCAAGGCCAAACAGGCAGGCGCCGACGTGATCCTCACGTACGGCATCGGCCCGGAACTGGCGCAGATCGCCAACGGCATGGGCAAGCTCGGCTGGAAGCTGCCGATCGTGGGCAGCTGGACGCTGGCGATGGCGAACTACATCGACAACTCGGGAGCGAACGGCGAAGGCGCCCGTATGCCGCAAACGTTCATTCAGGAACCGAATACGCCCAAGCGCAAGGCCTTCATCGACGGCTATCTGGCCATGTTCAAGCCGAAGAACAACCGCATCGATTCGGCGGTCTCGGCAGCGCAAGGCTACGACTCGATCTACCTGCTGGCCGCGGCCATCAAGCAGGCGGGCAGCACGGACGGCCCGAAGGTGCGCGCAGCGCTGGAAGACCTGAAGACGCCGGTCGAAGGGGTGGTCACGACCTACGACCGACCGTTCACGCATGACGATCACGACGCCATCACGGCGAACATTCCGGTGTTCGGTGAAGTCAAGGGCGGTCGCGTCGTGTACGCGTACGACGCCGATCTGAAGGCCGGCAGCAAGGTTCGCGAGAAGGCAGCCACGGCTTCCAAGTAAGGCGTCTTTCGTCCCGGCGCTGCATTTTGCAGCCATGACGGGTGAACGACGGCGCGCGTCGTCTTCGTTCCGGTGCCTCGACCAAGGGCACCGGCGCGGGGCGGGCGCGCTGTCTTCACGCCACCGTTGCCCGCCGCCGGCACTCGGGACCGGCGTGCGGCACACGCATCGAATGCCTCCCGAGCACCGTTCGTAGGCTCGTAGGCTCGCACTCGCGAGAGAGGACCGCATGACCATCCTGATTCAACTCATCTACAGCGGTATCGCGCTGGGGATGATTTACGCCGTGATCGCCTTCGGTTACCAACTGACGTTTGCGACGTCCGGCACCCTGAACTTTGGCCAGGGCGAAGCGCTGATGCTCGGCGCACTGGTCGGCCTGACGCTGGTCGACACCCTCGGTCTGAACTACTGGCTGATGATTCCCATCGTCTGTCTGTTCGGCCTCGTCCAAGGCGCTTTCGTCGAGCGCATCGGCGTGAAACCTGCACTACGCATCAAGTCGGAATTCGGCTGGATCATGTCGACCATCGCACTGGGCATCATCTTCAAGAACGTGGCGGAAAATCTCTGGGGCCGAGATGACCTCAAATTCCCGTCGCCGCTGCCCGAAGCCCCGATCAATCTGATGGGCGCAAATGTGCTGCCCATGGAACTGCTCGTTGTCGTGGGCGCGCTGCTCATGATGGCCGCCGTCGAGTTCTTCAACCGTCGCTCGATTTACGGCAAGGCCGTGGTGGCGACCGCGAACGATCGCGACGCCGCCGGTCTCATGGGCATCAACACCAGTCTGGTGATTACGTTCTCTTATGCGCTGTCGTCGATGGCCGCGGCGTTTGCCGGGGTGCTCGTGGCACCGCTCACGCTGACCGGCGCCACGATGGGCGCCGTGCTGGGGCTCAAGGCGTTCGCCGTGGCGATTATCGGCGGCTTGTCGAGCGGCATGGGCGTGCTCGTGGGCGGCGTGATCCTCGGCGTGGCCGAGACCACGACCGCGTTCTACATCTCGACCGGCTACAAAGACGTGCCGGGTCTCGTACTGCTGCTGCTCGTGCTGGCCGTGAAGCCGGCAGGCCTGTTCGGCAAGACCGCCATCAAGAAGGTGTAACCATGACCGCACAGACCTCCACTGCACGCGGGGCCGGCGATCTCGGCGGCCTGCGCGCGACGACCAAACTTGCCGCGATCGTCGGCATCGTCGCGCTGTTCGGCTTCCCCATGGCCGTCAGCAATCCGTATTACATCCACATGATCGAGACGATCATGATCTACGCGATCCTGCTCTTCGGGCTGGACATCGTCGTGGGTTACACGGGGCAGGTGTCGCTCGGCCATGCAGGGCTGTTCGGCATCGGCGCCTATGTCGCGGGCGTCTTTTTCGCCAAGCTCGGGCTCACGCTCTGGCTGGCGCTGCCCGCGGCGATTCTCGTCACGGCGGCGTTCGGCGCGGTGCTGGCCTTGCCCGCACTGCGCGTGATCGGGCCGTATCTGGCAATGGTGACGCTGGCGTTCGGCACCATCATCCAGATTCTCATCAACGAGATGGACTTCCTCACGTCCGGGCCGCTGGGCATCAAGCTCACAAAACCGGTCATCGGCGGGCATCCCATCGACGAGGTCGAGTACTACTGGATCGTTGCGGTGCTGCTGTTGCTGAGCATGCTCGTGGCACATCGCATTCTGAAGTCGCACCTCGGCCGTGCGTTCGAAGCGCTGCGCGATTCGCCGGTCGCATCGGACTGCATGGGCGTGTCGGTGTATCGCTACAAGGTGTATGCGTTCGTGATCAGCGCCGGTTTCGCCGGGCTCGCGGGCAGCCTTTACGCCTACTCGGAGCAGTACATCTCGCCGAACACGTACAACTTCGAGCTCACGATCCTGTTCCTGCTGGCCGTCATCATGGGCGGTCGCAAGACCCGCAGCGGCTCGTTGCTCGGCGCGGCGATCATCGTGTTGCTGCCGCAGTTGCTCGACGACATCAATGTCTTCCGTATCGTGGCGTCGCTCATCGCCGTGGTCACGACCGTTGCGGCCATCACGGGCGTGGCGCGTGCCCGGACCACGCTCGCGAAGGCCGCCGTGCCTGTCATCGGCACGATCGCACTCGCCGGCGTGACCTGGTGGCGCGAGAGCATCACGGACTGGCGTCTGACGATCTTCGGTCTGATGATTCTGTTCGTCGTGTACTACCTGCCGGACGGCATCATCGGTTTCCTGCGCTCACGTATTCTGCACCGCCGCCGCACGCTCACCGTCTCCGCCACGCAAGTGGACGATTCGGCCGCCGGCAGCAATGACCCGGTACTGGCAGAGGCAGCGAATGGGCCGGAAGAATTGCTCAAGGTGCGCCAGTTGCTGATGCAGTTCGACGGGCTCAAGGCGCTCAACCAGGTCGATCTGACCGTCAAGCGCGGCACCATTCACGGCCTGATCGGCCCGAACGGCTCCGGCAAGAGCACGATGATGAACGTGCTCACGGGCATCTACGTGCCCACGGCGGGCAGCATCGAGTTCGCCGGCGAGTCGCTGGCGGGGCGTACGTCTGCCGACATTGCGCTGTCCGGGGTGGCGCGTACGTTCCAGAATGTGCAGCTCTTCGGCGAGATGACTGCGTTGGAAAACGTGCTCGTCGGTCTGCATCACACGTTCAATTCGACATTGGTGGATGTCTCGTTGCGCCTGCCGCGATACAAGCGCGAGGAGGACGGCGCGCGTGCCCGGGCCATGCGGCTGCTGGAATTCGTCGGGCTGGCGTCGCTGGCGGACGAAGAGGCGCGCAACCTGCCGTACGGGAAGCAGCGTCTGCTCGAAATCGCGCGCGCGTTGGCCCTCGATCCGCGTCTGCTGCTGCTCGACGAGCCGGCTGCCGGTCTGACGGCGCCCGACATTCGCGAGTTGCTCGCCATCATTCGCAAGATTCGCGATCACGGCATCACGGTGATTCTCATCGAGCACCACATGGATGTGGTGATGAGCACGTGCCAGACCGTGTCGGTGCTGGACTTCGGCCAAAAGATCGCCGAAGGTCTGCCGGCGCAGATTCAGGCCGACGAAAAGGTGATCGAGGCGTATCTGGGCGGTGCATCGACCACGCACTGACGCACACGACCGAATCGACGAATAGACGAATAGACGGAAAAACGGAACTCCTATGCTTTCCATTCGTAATCTGCAAGCCGGCTACGGCAAGGTGCAGGTGCTGCACGGCATCGATATCGATGTGCCTGGCGGCCAGGTCGTCACCCTCATTGGCTCGAACGGTGCGGGCAAGACGACGACCATGCGCGCCGTGTCCGGCATGATCAAGCCGTCGGCGGGTGAGATCACCCTCGGCGAGAAGCGTATCGACGGGCTCGACTCTCATCGCATCGCCAAGCTGGGATTGGCGCACTCGCCCGAAGGGCGGCGCGTGTTCGCCACCATGTCGGTGACGGACAATCTTCGCCTGGGGGCGTTTCCACGTCTGACCGGCAGTCGGCCGCGCGGCGATGTGGCCGCCGATCTGGACCGCGCAATGGACTTGTTCCCGCGACTCAAGGAGCGGCGCAATCAATTGGCGGGCACGCTCTCGGGCGGCGAACAGCAAATGCTGGCGATGGCGCGGGCGGTCATGCTGCGCCCGGATATCGTGCTGCTCGACGAGCCGTCAATGGGACTGGCGCCGATTCTGGTCGACGAAGTGTTCCGCATCATCAGCAATCTGAAAGCGGAAGGCGTGACCATGTTGCTGGTGGAACAGTTCGCCGCCGCCGCTTTGGCCGTCGCCGATTACGGTTATGTGCTCGAGAACGGCAGCATTTCCGTGCATGGTCCGGCGCAAAGCCTGCGCAATGACGATAAGGTGCGTGCGGCCTATCTGGGCGGAAGTCACTGATCTCGGCACTGGCGTCCGTGCCAACAGCATGGGCGACCGATCGACGGATCGGTCGCCCATTGTCATTTGCGGCCGCGCGTGTTCAGCGATTGACGTCGACGACCACGCGCCCGTGGATCTCTCCCTTGACGATGCGTTGACCGACGGCGATGGCCTCCGCCAGGCCGACGTCATGTGAAATGCCGCCGAGTTTCTGTGGCTCCAGATCGCGCGCAAGCCGCTGCCATGCCTCTTCGCGCAACTCACGCGGCGCCATGACACTGTCGATGCCATGCAGGGTGACGCCGCGAAGAATGAAGGGCGCCATGTTCGCCGGGAAATCCATGCCCTGCGCGAGACCGCAGGCCGTGGCCACACCGCCGTAACGCAATTGTGCGATGGCATTGACCAGCGTGTGGGAGCCGACGGCGTCGACCACCGCTGCCCAACGTTCCTTCTGCAACGGCTTGCCCGGCTCGGAGAATGCGGTGCGGTCGATGACTTCCGCGGCGCCTAGCGATTGCAGATAGTCTGCCTCATGCAGCTTGCCGGTGGAGGCCACCACGCGATAGCCGAGCGAGCTGAGCAGTGCGATGGCGACCGACCCAACCCCGCCGGATGCGCCCGTGACGAGTACGTCGCCATGGTGCGGCACGACGCCGCTGCGCTCGAGCGCCATCACGCAGAGCATGGCCGTGTACCCGGCCGTACCGATGATCATCGCGTCACGCGGCGTGAAGCGCTCGGGCAGTCGCACAAGCCAGTCGCCACGCAGCCGGGCCTTCTGCGACAGGCATCCCCAATGCGTTTCGCCAACGCCGTAACCGTTGAGCACGACACGATCTCCCGCGCGCCACGCCGGGTGCGACGATTCGAGCACGGTGCCCGCGCCATCGATGCCGGCGACCATCGGCCATGTCCGCACGACGGGCGCCTTGCCGGTGATGGCAAGGCCGTCCTTGTAATTGATGGTGGAGTAATCGATGGCGACGAGGACGTCGCCACTGGCGGGCAGCGCATCGTCCTGCAATTCGGTCACGGCCGCTTGCGTCGTGCCGTCGGACTGCGTCAACAAGATTGCCTTGAACATGCCTGGGTGTCTCCGATTTTATGGGCCGGGTATTCCCCGCTCAGAGCGCAACGCTCAGTTCGCGCAGCGAGTCAAGCGTCTGACGCAATTCGGCGCGCAACACATCAACCAACTCAGCCGCCGGCATCGCTCGTGCGAGTGGCGCTGCCTGACCTGCCCATTGCGCGGCGTAGTCACTGTTGCCCTTGGCTTTGGCGGCGGCGTGGATCGCCTTGCCGGCGTCGTAGGTCACGGGATAGGCGGGCAAATCGGGACGCCCGGCTGTTTGTTCGATGGCGTAGAGCCGGTTGACGAAGCCGCGAGCGGGGCGGCCCGAGATGGCGCGGATGAGTGCCGTGCGCGGCGGATTCGAACTCGTGAGACGTTCGCGGTATGCGGCGTCTGCTGCCGATTCCGGGCAGGCGACGAACGCCGTTCCCAGCTGTGCGGCCTGCGCTCCCAGCGCGAGCGCGGCGGCAATGCCCGCGCCGTCCATGATGCCGCCCGCCGCAATGACAGGTACCGACGTATGCGTGACGATCAGACGCACGAGTGCGAGCGTGCCGAGTTGTTCGTCGTCGGTAGGAACGCGGTCGCCGAGATCCTCGAAGCGTCCGCGATGGCCGCCTGCCTCGAACCCCTGAGCGACGATGGCGTCGATGCCTGCGGCCTGAACGGCCTTGGCTTCCGTGAGATTCGTTGCCGTGGCGAAGAGTGTGATGCCCGCGGCGTGCAGCGCGTCGATTTTGTCCTGTGAAGGCAATCCGAAATGGAAGCTGACGACTGCCGGGCGTTCTTCGAGCAGCATCTCGTACATGGTGTCGTCTGCGACGAAGCTCTTGTAGATTTCGCTGAGCGTGGCGGGCGGCGTCGCGTCGAAGCGGGCGAATTCCGGCGCGAGATAAGCGAGCCATGCCGCGTCGCGCGCGGCATCGAGCTTGGCGGGCGCGTGGCAGAAAACGTTGACGTTGAACGGCTTGCGCGTGAGCGCGCGCGTGTCGTGGATGGCCTTGCGCGCGGCATCCGGACCGGCGGCCGCGACGCCGATCGAGCCGAGTCCGCCTGCGTTGGAGACGGCGGCAGCGAGCGCCGGTGTCGAGGTGCCCGCCATCGGGGCCTGAATGATGGGGGTCTGCAATCCCAGACGTTCGACAAGGACGCGATTGCGGGACGGGGAGGTGTTGGAGCTGAGCATGACGATCTGCACCTAAAGTGTTCGAAGGGAGGAACCGCGGCAGTCATTGCAGGCGAAATGTCCAATATGTCCACTATGGCATACGCCCGGCGCGATAAAAGATACCACTTAAATGCATCTTTATGTTGACCAGGGTGCGGTGTCATTGACGACCGAACGGGTATCGCATCGGGGCGGCAGAACGTGCTTCGCGTCGTTGTCGTCTTCCGGGTCAGGTGTTGGCTTCATCCTGCGCGTTGGGTTCGTGGGCGATGTCGGACTCATCCGCTCCCATCAAATCGGCTGCCCGTGAGCGTTGCATATCCGCGCGACGGAAATAGCCAACGACCGTGGCGACGCTCGTGTGGCCGGTCATCGTCATCGTCTCGGCCAGCGGCACCTGCTGAAGTGCCGCTTCGGTCACGAAGCCCGCACGCAACGAATGCGCCGAGAAGTTGCCCTCCAGGCCGGCGAGGGCGCAGCGCTCGCGCACGATGTCGCGAACGGCGGCTTCGGAGAGCGCTTCGCCGACATGCCCGCCGCGCCGCACGCGACGGAAAATCGGGCCGCTTTCGATGCCGGACGCACTAAGCCAGTCCGTCAGCGCGGCAGCGGCGGCGCCGGTGACGGGCTTCTCGTTCTCCGGCAGATCCGCGCCCTGCTGATTCGTTTTCGACCACGAGAGCGTGTAAAGGTAATGCGCTGGCCCACAACGTCGGACGTTCTCGCACGTCGCACGCACGACTTCGGAGCGTCGGCGTCCACCACTGGCCCACGCGAATAGCAGCAGCGCCCGGTCGCGCTTGCCTCGCAGCGAGTCGTCGCAGGTGGCGAGCAGGGCGCGTAAGGGCTCACGTGTCAGGGCGTCCTTGCGCGTCGTGCGAACGCCGCGCTTCGCATAGGCGCGGCGCGTTTTGGCGAGCAACTCACGTACGGCGGGCTCCGTGCACGGGTTGGGGAGGTCGCGCGACGTATGCCACTTGGCAATGACGCTGATCCGGTGCAGCAGTGTCGCGAGCGCGAGCGGCCCGGGGCGCGCCTTGAGTCCTTGCGCGACCAGTGCGCCGTCGAGCGCATCGGGCATCTCCGTCGTCAGACCGTGATGGCTCTGGCGTTGCGCGTGATCGACGATGAACTGCACGACCACTGCGGGCGGCAATGGCGCGACGAGCGCCTCGCCGTACCGCAGGCGGTACCAACCCATCCAGTAGCGCATCGCCGACTGATAGCTTCGTCGCGTGTTCACCGAATCGCCTTCGCGGGCCAGGGCTTGCGCCGCTTCGCGCGCATCGGCGTCAAGCACGGCGGGGTTGAGCGGCACGGGCAAGCGCGCGGCGGGTGATTTTTCGGCGGTGCCGCCGCCGTCGGATTTACGCGACGGCGCACCTGAAGTGCTAATTTTTCTGTCAAACATATGATTTCATATGTATTATGTGCGAAATATAACGCATCTGAAGAATAACTCACGATAATCTTCCATTATCGTGAGTTATTTAGCAATGCCGCCGACTTCAAGGAGTGCTTCGCGATGACTGCGTCCCAAACACCGACATCCGCTTCTCTCATGCCGTCGCCAAGGCAAGGCGGCCGAGGCATTTCCGAGCATGACGTCTGGGCGGCGGCGGATGCCCTGCTGATGGCGGGGCAGCGCCCGACGATCGAACGCATTCGTCAGCAGTTGGGCCGAGGTTCGCCCAACACCGTGAGCCCGTATCTGGACGCGTGGTTCGCTGGCCTTGGCGCACGTTTGCAAGGGCCGGGCGACGGAGTTGCCGGTGTGCCGGCAGGCATTGAGATGCCGGAATCGGTCGCGCGTGCGGCACTGAACCTGTGGACGCTGGCGCTGGAGGAAGGACGCGCCGCGTTGGCGGAAGAGGTGGCGGCCCGACGCGCAGTGCTCGACGCACGCGAGGCGGAATTGAATGCAGATCGTGAGGCATTGGCCCAGGCGCGCGCCGTGCTTCATGAGCGGATTGCGTCGGCGGAGACGGCTGCAGCCGATGCGCGGCAAGCGCGGGACGAAGCGCAGGCGCAGGCGCGCCGTGCCGAGGCCTTGCTGATCGACGCGCAGGCCGACGCCGTCGCTTCACGTCAGGCGCTGTCGGCCGCCCGCGACGCCATGCAAGCGTTGCAGGAAGAGCATGCGACGCATCGCGCCGGTTGGGATGCGGAGCGAGCCAAAATCACTGAGCGCGCCGAGGCGAGCGAACGCCGTCTGATGCTTGAGTTGGACGCTGCCCGCGAGGCGATCAAATCGCTGCAACAAGAACGCAAGCAGACACAGCGGCAGGCGCTGGAAGCCGAAGCCGCGCTTGCCGCGATGACGGAAGCGCAACAAGAAATGCGTGCGGCGAAGACGATGCAAGACGCTGTCGTCGCACGCTTGCGTGAGCAGGTCAGCACGCAAGAGGCGCTGGTGGCGACCTATCAGACGATGTTGGCATCGCGGCCGACCGCGGCTCCCGGTGCCGGCGGTGCGGGAGGCGTTGCGCGAGGCGCCGGAGCGGGGGCACGGCGCCGCGCGAGCAGTGCCGCCACGCCGTCAACGTCGGTCTTGAGACGGCTGCGTCGTTCGTAGGTCCGCCGCCAGATTCATGTCGGACGTCCATCCACCGCCCAGCGCGCGGAACGTCGCGACGGCGGCGCGCGCGTTGTCGGTCTGCGCCCGGGCGTCGGCGTCGCGCAGCGTCAACAGTTGCCGGTCGGCGTCGAGCACTTCGTACAAGCTGACGGTGCCGCCGGTATAGGCGTCCTGCGCGCTGTCGCGGGCCCTCGTCTGGGCGTCCACAGCGCTCGTCAGATCCTTGCGCTGCTGCTCCAGTTCGACGAGCGTGACGATGGCGTTCTCCACATCCTCGGTGGCGCGCAGCATTGCAAGCCGATATTCCGCAAGGGCCTGGGCGTTCGCCCCGCGCGCCTGCGCCACTTCTGCGTCGATGCGTCCAAAATCGAACAACCGCCAGCGAAGGCCTAGCGCGGCCAGCGGCTGGAACGTGGCGGCGCTGGGCACCCGTCCGCCGGCCAGCGTATCGAAGCCGAGTGCGCCGGATAGCGAAAGCTTCGGGTAATACTCGGCGAGCGACGCGCCAATCCGCTCGTTCGAGGCTGCGAGCTTGCGCTCCGCTGCTATCACGTCCGGCCGACGGCGAAGCAGGTCCGCGGGGGCGCTGGCATCGCCAATCGCGGGGATCGTCAACGCACGGGCTCTCACGTCGTCGGCCTGCGTGGGGGCATTCATGCGGCGTGCGTATGTGCCTGGCGCGGCACCCATCAGGACATCGAGTCGGTTCAGTTGTGTCTCGCGCTCGATGCGCAGCGGCGGCAGTGTAGTACGTGCTTGTGCCAACAGTGCCTCGGACTGCGCCAACTCGCGCGCCGTCGCCAGGCCGTCCTTCAGGCGCAACTTCACGATCTCCATCAGACGCATGTCCGTATCGATCTGATCCTGCGCAATCGCCAGGCGCCGCTGCGCCGCGCGAACCCGAAAGTAGGCGTCTGCCGCATCGGCCACGATGCTCACCCGAACGCCATCGCGCTCTGCCTGCGCCGCCTGTTCGAGCGCGCTTGCCGCCTGCGCCGAGCGTTGTAATCCGCCGAACAGGTCCAGCTCCCAACTGGCACCCGCGCCGATGTCGTAGATGGTCATGTTGCGGTTGTAGCCGGGGACGGTGCGCGCCACGACCCCCAGCGGACTGTCCAGCGACTGATGCTCGCGCGTGACGCTGCCATCGAGTGTCAGCGACGGCAACCGTTGCGCCCCGGCCGCCTGAGCCTGCGCGCGCGCCTGCGCCACACGCGCCATCGCTGCCTGTAAATCGAGATTTTGCGCCAGCGCCTGCTCGACGATGCCTGTGAGCACGGGATCGTGAAAGCGCGTCCACCAGGTGTCCAGCGAGAGGGGCGTATCTACGCTTGCATGCGTCGCGTCGCGCTGCGCCAGCAATGCGCTGCCTTCGAAGTGCGGCGGAAGCTCGGCGCTCGGGGCGACATAGTCGGGGCCGACGGCACAGCCCGTCAAAGCGCTTATGCACAACGCCAACGCGGCGTTGCGCAGCTTAGGAAAGGGTGTCGGGCGCAATGTCGACGAGGGCATCGGCAAAGACGTCGGCAAAACCGGCGGCGAGATGGGATTCATGGAGTTCAATGAGTTACTTGCAAGATGATAGTTGCAACTCTATACTCACTTCCATTATGAAAGCAACCCCTGGTTGCGTGTCGTATGGACACCGCCAGATATCCCATCCAGAGCGAAGAAGGACCGACCCATGACATCCCCCAGCACGCCAACCCACAGCGACAGCCAGACGGGTGGCCATCCCCATAAGCGAGCGTTCCCGCGCGGCCTTGTCGTGCGAGGCGCCGTAGTTGTGGCAGCGATTGCCGCATTGGCGTACGGGACTTACTGGTGGACGACCGCGCGATATTTCGAGACGACGGACGATGCTTATGTCGGTGGCGACGTGACCGTCCTCGGCCCGAAGGTCCCGGGATATATCGCCGAGGTGCTGGTGACCGATAACCAGACAGTGCGGGCGGGCGACGTGCTCGTGCGCCTGGACGATCGCGATTACCGGGCCGCGCTGGCAAAGGCCGAAGGGGCGGTTGCCGCCCAACAGGCGTTGTTGGCCAATCTCGACGCGACTGCCAGATTGCAGACGGCTGTGATCGCGCAGGCGCGGGCGAGTGTCGTGGCGGTGACGGCGGACGCACGCCGTGCTCACGACGATCAGGTGCGCTATCAGGATCTGGTCGCCAAGTCGGCGGTATCGGTGCAAAGCGCCCAGAAGGCGGACGCGGACTACAAGCAGATCAGCGCGAATCGCGAGCGGGCCGAGGCCGGCGCGGTGGCCGCCGAGCGTCAGCTCGACGTCATCGCTACGCAAAAACAGCAGGCGCAAGCGGCGTTGGCGCAGGCGGTGGCCGATCGCGACATTGCCCGGCTCAATGTGGAGTACACCGTGCTGCGCGCGCCGGTCGATGGCACGGTCGGCAATCGTCGCGCGCGCACTGGCGCCTATGCGCAAGCGGGCACGCAACTGCTTGCCATCGTGCCGGCGCATGGCTTGTGGGTCGATGCGAACTTCAAGGAAGGACAGGTCGCGCATCTGCGTCCGGGCATGCCGGTGAAGATCGAGGCCGACGTGCTGCCCGGGCGTGTCTTCCACGGTCGCGTCGCCAGCCTCGCGCCGGCGACCGGTGCGCAGTTCAGCGTGCTGCCGCCGGAGAATGCGACAGGTAACTTCACGAAGATCGTTCAGCGCGTGCCGGTACGTGTGCAACTTGACGACAGCGACGCGCGTCTGGGGACGTTGCGCCCGGGCCTCTCGGTGACCGCGGAAGTGGACGCGCGAGGTGAGGGCCATGGTGACAAGGCGCTTGCCCCGGCCGCCGCGAAGGTGGCGGCAAGATGAGCGCCGCGCAAGCCGGAGCGGTGCAGCCGCTTCCCACGGGCGTGAGCGACGCCGCAAAGCCCGCACATTCCGCGAACGATGCGCGGCCGGGACAACCATCATCAACGTCATCGCCGACATCGTCGACATCGCCTGCCGGCGGCGGATTCTCGGCGGACTCCATGTCCACGCCTGCCAAGATCATTGCCTTCGGGACGATGGTCGTCGGTATGTTCATCGCGCTGCTCGACATTCAGATCGTATCGGCATCGCTTCGGGACATCGGCGGCGGATTGTCGGCCGGTGCTGATGAAACGGCCTGGGTGCAGACCAGTTACCTGATTGCCGAGATCATCGTGATTCCGCTCTCGGGCTGGCTCTCGCGGGTCATGTCGACGCGCTGGATCTTCGCGGCGTCTGCTGCGGGCTTTACGTTGGCGAGCTTGCTGTGCGGTGCGGCGTGGAACATCCAGAGCATGATCGCGTTTCGCGCATTGCAAGGGTTTCTGGGCGGGTCGATGATCCCGCTGGTGTTCACCACGGCGTTCGCCTTTTTCAGTGGGCCGCAACGGGTTGTGGCCGCCGCGGTGATCGGCGGTCTGTCATCGCTGGCGCCTACGCTGGGTCCGACCATCGGTGGATGGATCACCGATAACTATTCGTGGCACTGGCTTTTTTTCATCAACATCGTGCCGGGCATTTTCGTGACGGTGACGGTGCCGCTGATGGTGCGCATCGACCGTCCGGATGTCTCATTGCTGCGCGGCGCGGACTATCTGGGCATGGTGCTCATGGCCGTCAGTCTCGGTTGCCTTGAGTACACGCTGGAGGAAGGGCCGCGCTGGGACTGGTTCGGCGACGATACGATTCGCACCACGGCATGGCTGGCGGGATTGTGCGGCGTGGCATTCATTTGGCGCTCCCTCGTATACGCCCAGCCCATCGTGGACCTTCGGGCACTGAAACAGCGCAACTTCGCGCTGGGCTGCTTCTTTTCGTTTGCCACGGGGATCGGCATTTTCGCGACGATCTACCTCACGCCTCTGTTCCTTGGGCGGGTGCGCGGGTTTTCGGCGTTCGAGATCGGCATGGCGGTCTTCTCGACAGGCATCTTCCAATTGCTGTCGATCCCGGTGTACACGATGCTCGCCAATCGCGTCGACCTGCGCATATTGATGATGGTCGGGATCGGCGGTTTCGGCTTGTCGATGTGGCAATTCGCCCCGATCACCCACGACTGGGGCACGGCGCAACTGCTGTTGCCGCAAGCATTGCGCGGTGCGGCGCAACAGTTTGCGGTCGCGCCCATCGTGACGCTCACGCTCGGGAGCCTGCCGCCTGCACGGTTACGCCTGGCATCGGGGTTGTTCAATCTCATGCGAAATCTGGGCGGCGCTATTGGCATTGCCGTCTGTACGACGGTGCTCAACGACCGGACCAATCTGCACTTTTTCCGGCTTGCGGAAAATATGGGGCAGGGCAATCCGGCCGTCGGTCAGTGGCTGGCAGGTGTGGGGGCGCGAATGGGCGCGGCGGGCCTCGATGCGCTCGATGCGCAGACGGCGGCGCTGCGTCAACTCTGGCTCCTGACGTTGCGCGAGGCGCAAACGATCACGTTCGGCGACATCTTCGGCGGCCTGGGTGCGATCTTCCTCTTCGTCACGTTGATGGTGCCGTTGATGCGCAAGGTTGCACCGCCCAAAGCACCGAGTGCAGACGCGCATTGAGGTCTTCGGCAGAAGAATTCACTTTAAATAATTTACTTCTCTATCGAATCGTAAGTTATTGATATTCATCGATGTTCATCATGAACCTTGGTGAGGTTTGCGCTCAAGGACCGCGCGTCGCCCCTCAGTGACTTGCCCGACGGGGTCGACGCGCTTATGCTCACTTGCATGCTAATAGGCAGGGCGTGACGCGCACCGATGTCCGATGCCGTCACTTCTCTGAACGCGAGGAAACCGTATGCACCGAAAAACATTCCGCGATATGCAATGCCCCATTGCCCGAAGCCTTGAGCGTGTGGGGGAATGGTGGAGCATTCTGATTCTGCGCGAGGCGGGGTATGGGACGACGCGCTTCGACGATTTTCAGCGTCGCCTGGATATCGCGCCGAACATGCTGACGCGACGACTGAATGCGCTGGTCGAGGAGGGACTGCTCGAGCGTCGTCAATATTGCGACCGGCCGCCGCGCTTCGAATACGTGCTTACCGACGCAGGGCGCGATTTCCGTCCGGTATTGTGGGCGCTGCTGGCGTGGGGAAACCGGCATTTCGCACCGGAGGGAATTGCGGCGCAACTGGTTGACCGCGAGACGGGCCAGGTCGTCGAGCCGGTGGTGGTCGATGCCGTGACTGGTGCACGTCTCGACCCGAAGCGTCATATCCCGAGCGCCGGGCCGGCGGCCAGCGAAAACATGCGGGCGCGGCTCGCGCGAGCGGCCGAGTTCGTGACGGGCGAGTCGAGCCCGGAGACGCCGGACGGTCGGTCCGTCGACGATGAGGCGACTGCCGTGTGAGAAGCGCTTCGACACAAACCACGATTTGTATTTTGAAAATACAAATCAGGATTTGTATGACGTGACGCAAGTCCCGGCAAAAACCAGTTACGCCATCGCCGGGGCGCCGGAAATGCCCGGCAGTGAGGCGAGCAGTCGGGCAAAGGCGTCGCTCGTGAGGGGTTTACCCAGCAGGAAACCTTGCAACTCGTCGCAATCGAGCGTCCGAAGCGCTTCGCGTTGTGAGGCCGTCTCGACGCCCTCGGCCACTACGTCCATGTCGAGCGAGTGGGCCAGGGCGATGATCGCGGAGACCACCGCGCTGCCTTCGCGCCCGCAAGTGTCCAGACCGTTGGTGAAGAATCGGTCCATCTTCAGTTGCTTGACACGGAAGCGCTGCAGATACGCCAGACTCGAATAACCCGTGCCGAAGTCGTCGATGGCAACTTCGAAGCCATGGTCCTGAAACGCGCGGATCACGTCGATCGTGTGCTGCGCGTCCGACATCGCCACCGTCTCGGTGATCTCGAACATCAGTCGCGAGCATGCAATGCCGGCATCGCGCACGATCTCCAGAATATTCTCGACCAGCAGCGATTGCGCCATCTGCCGGGGCGAGAGGTTGATCGCGACCTTGACCGGCGGCAAGCCCGCGGCATCCCATTCCTGGATGTGGCGGCACGTCTCCCGGACCACCCAGTAGCCGATTTGCACGATCTGGCCGGTGCGCTCTGCCACCGGAATGAAATCGGCCGGCTGCAACTCGCCGAAAGTCGGGTGCGTGAGGCGCAGCAGCGCTTCGGCACCGGCAAGTGCCTCCGTATCGCCCCGGTACTTCGGCTGGAAATGCAGCGAGAAGTATTGTTCGCTCTCCGCGTCGTGCAACGCCTGCTGGATTTCCCAGGTGCGTTGGGCCGCAGCATTCATGCGCGGCTCGAAGTAGCGGAAGATGCCGCGTCCGGCGCGCTTCGCTTCATACATGGCGGTATCGGCATGCTTTAGCAGCAGATCGATGCTGTCGCCATCGTCCGGATACAGTGCCACGCCGATGCTCGGCATCACGTGCAGCGACTGGTCGCCGACCTTCAGGCCGTCTCGCATGTCGTCGAGCAGACGCTGCGCCACGCGGCCGGCGACTTCGGGCGACGACAGGGAGCCCAGCAGCACCACGAACTCGTCGCCGCCAAGCCGCGCCACCACATCGTCGCCGTTCACGTTCTTGCGCAGGCGCTTGGCAAATGCACGCAGCACATCGTCGCCCACGTTGTGGCCCAGCGAATCGTTGATGGTCTTGAAGCCGTCCAGGTCCATGAACAGCACGGCGAACCGTCGCTGGTCACGACGCGAATTGATCAGCATGCGCGCTGCAGCGTCGTGTAATGCACGCCGATTGGGCAAATCGGTCAGCGCGTCGTAGGTCGCCATGCGTGCAATCTGCGAGTTAAGTTGCAGGACCGAGCTGGCAAGGAAACTGGTGCGGGCGTCGAGCCGGGAGACGAGCAGGGTCGTCACCAGAATCAGGAACGTAAAGAGGCTGACGGTCGTGACCAGCCACGACGAACTGACGCCGTTGGCCGCCCCGCAGATGGCCCCTGGCGCAAAGGTTGCCGCCGACATGCCGGTGTAGTGCATCGCCGTGATGGCGAGCCCCATCACCCCCGCTGCGGCGATGCGCTTGGCCATGACGTAACGCAGACTGCCGTCGCGCAACGTCCGCGCGATCCAGAGTGCCGCCGTGGCGGCAGCAATGGCAATCAGAATCGACGCCGTGAAGAGCACTGGGTCGTAATGGATAGCCGGATCCATTTTCATGGCCGCCATGCCCGAATAGTGCATCGCGGCGATGCCCATACCAAGGGTCACGCCCGCACAGCCCAGTCGCCACCGCGTGAACCGCTCGCTCGCCACGAGCCAAAGGGCGGCCCACGAGATCGTGACGGCAATGCCGAGCGAAGCTGCCGTGATGGCCGGGTCATAGCCCAGCGCAAGCGTGGCTTTCGAGTCCAGGGGCGACCACGACGGCGAGAGCGACAACGCAAGCATGCCGATGAAGTGCATTGACCAGATGCCGATGCCCATGGCGGTCGCGCCCACGGCGAGCCACGCGTGACGCATGCCACGGTGGGTCATGAGATAGATGCGACCTGAAAGGTCGAGCGCCGTAAACGACGCCAGCACGGCAACTGCTAGCGATAGCGCAACGAGCCAACCACTGTACGAACTGGACATATGAAAACCGACCGAAAAGTCCCGCTTAACTGGTTATCGGCACGTGGCGCCGAGAGTTGAGGATTGCGGTGGAATATTTCCAAGAGCCTTGGCAGCGGCAGATGCCCGCGACGTGTCATGCCGAAGCGTTTCGATCTGCGTCGATGCTCGACAGTGCCGATGCCATAGTGAATAATCCGTCCATACCTGTCCCCTGGCACCGCTTTATGCGGTGAGTGCGTACGGCGAATGCGAAGACTTCGACGTCGTATCGCAGTCGTATCGCGCTCATGTAGTGTGCCGGGTGGCAAGCCGTCGGGGGCTACGCAATCAGGCGTGACTTGAGAACACTATCGGGGGGCAGAGCACGGCAGCCCTAGATTTTGCCTGAATTCCGTAGGAATTCCTCTTACTGAGTGCAATCTGGGTGGCCAACTTGCCCGCAGGAGCCGTGATATGCGCATTCGCATGGGGCTGTTGCAAGTGCTGGTGGTGTGTGGAATGGCCGTGGGGCCGGGGTTTGCGGCCATCTCGGCAGCGTTTGCCCTCGAAGTTTCATCAGCCGGCGCAGTGTCGGCGCAAGGCAACGTTACGACGGCCCCTGCCGGGCAATCGGCGCCTGAGGCCGACGCGTCCGCCGGCGATCCGCGCGACGGCGTGGAGCTTCGCTTCATGGATCGTCCGATCGTAACGTTTCGCGGCACGCTCGGTGGCGCGAGTCCCGAAGTGCGCGCCGCGCGCGCCAAAGCAGTGCTCGACAGCCTGCCCGGTAGCGCCTTCGATGCGCCTGTGGACGTACTGCGTGCATCGCTTGGCGGTGTCTCGGGCGTGGCGTTTCGGCTTCAGGACCGGATTCTCTTTGCCTTGACGACCGACGATCTGGCGCAAGGCGATCCACGCACGCTCGATGCCGCCGTCGCCGACGTTCAAAACCATCTGAAAATCGCTTTTGAAGCGCGTCGCGAGCAACTTCATTTACCGACCATTCTGCGCGGCATCGCGCTTAGCGCCCTCGGCGCCGTGGTGCTCGCCATGCTGGTGATCGCCATCGGCCGTGCGCGGTCGCGGCTAGAGTCCCGGTTGCAGACCGCGTTCGAGAAGCGTGTTCTGCAACGCACGGCGCGCACGTTCGACTGGACGGGGTCGGCCGTGCATCTGGTCCATCAGGTAGTGCAGATCGGCGCGGTCTGCCTATCGCTGGCCTTCGCATACCTCTATCTGATCTTCGTGCTGATGCAGTTCCCGGCCAGTCAGCCGTTGGCGGGCCGTTTGTCCGATTTCCTCTGGTCGCTGGTCGACCGTTTCGGCATCGGCGTGGCCGCCTCGATTCCGGGCATCCTGACGGTCATCGTCATTTTCCTGCTCACACGCGCCCTGCAAAGCCTCATCAATAACGTTTTCGATGCAGTCCAGAGCGGACGCCTTGCCATTCCCGGGATGCATCCCGAGACCGCCGGCGCCACGCGTCGTCTGGTGTCGGTGGTGGTGTGGGGGCTGGCGCTGACCTTTGCCTATCCCTACATGCCCGGGGCGCAGAGCGACGTCTTCAAGGGACTGTCGGTGCTGCTGGGGTTGATGGTGACGTTGGGCTCCAGCGGCATCGTCAATCAACTGATGAGTGGCATGGTCGTGATCTACAGCCGCTCGCTGAAAAAGGGCGATCTGGTGTCGATCGGCGACGCGACGGGGGTAGTCGTAGGGGTGGATGCGCTATCGGTGAAGCTGGTCAATCTGGCGCAGGAAGAGTTGACGATTCCAAATGCGGTGGTAGTGGCGTCCACCGTGCGTAACTTCACGACGCAGGGACGCGCGCGTGGCGTTGCGATCAGCACGACGTTGACCATCGGATACGACACGCCGTGGCGACAGGTGCACGCCATGCTGATCGAGGCGGCGGGTCAGACGCCGCAGGTCGCGGCAAGTCCTGCGCCGTATGTGCTCCAACGGGCGTTGTCGGATTTCTACGTCGAGTACGAAATTTTCGCCACCCTGCGGGATCCTGCTACGCGATTCGCCGCGATCTCCGCGCTGCACGAGAGCATTCAGGACGTCTTCAACAAGTACGGCGTGCAGATCATGTCGCCGCATTTCGAAGAGCAGCCGCATGCGCCGCTGACGATCCGACCGGAACATTGGTATCCGGCTCCGGCGCGTGCCCCCGAAGGTATGGACGCCTCGCCGTCGTCGGCTGCGACATCACAAGAACAAGGAGTCGGCCATGCCCGTGAAGTCCCTGAAGTCCGTTAATTCCGGTAATTCCGGTGAGCCGTTGACGCAAAAGGCCGGTTCGCCGGATGTCGGGGCGTCCGCGACCTCTGTGCGCAGGATTTCGACGCAGGCAGCGACAGCAGCGCCGACAGCGGCATCGACGACGGTTGTCTCGCAGCCGGCCGTCCCGGCGGTGCCGTTCGAAGCGCGCCTTGCGGCCGGACGCCAGTTGCGCGAAAAAACGCCGCGCAGCAGCCATTCGCATCTCGGGAACACGGACCGGGATATCGTGGAATTGCTGCGCACGAGCAGCGAAGGCCGCGTGGCGGCGCTCGTGCCGCTGCGTTACGGCCGCATGCTGGCGTCGCCGTTCGCATTCTACCGGGGGAGCGCCATCGTCCAGGCGCATGATCTGGCGGGCACACCGAATTCCGGGCTCACGATGCAGATCTGCGGCGACTGTCATCTGGCGAACTTCGGCGGTTTCGCGACCCCCGAGCGCAAGCTCATCTTCGATCTGAACGATTTCGACGAAACGGCGCCGGGGCCGTGGGAGTGGGATCTGAAGCGTTTGTGTGCCAGTCTGGTGCTGGCTGCGCGGCAGTTCGGTTTCGGCGACACGCTTGGCGTGGAGATGGTGCGCGCGGCCGTCGACGCGTACGCGCGCCGTCTGGACGAGTACGCGCACATGCCGACCATCGAGTTGTGGCACGAGCAGATCACGTTCGAGCGCATGCTGGAGATGGCGGGGACCGACCGGGTGCGCGAGGGTGTCAAGCGCGGCATTGCCCGCGCCGCCGGGCGCACCCATGAGAACGTGCTGCCGAAATTCGCCCAGCAGATCGGCGATCACTGGCAGATTCGCGATACGCCACCGACCGTGTTTCATGTGCACGGTGCCACGACCCTGTTCGGTCCCGAGGACGACTGGCTTGGTCTGGGCGACTGGCGCACGCTGTTCGCCCCCGTCTACAAGAGCTACACCAGTTCACTGCCGCCCGATCGTGCCCGGATGCTCGAGAGCTATACGCAGCAGGATCTGGCGTTCAAGGTGGTGGGTGTCGGCAGCGTCGGCACGCGCTGCCTCGTGCTGCTGATGATGGATACGCACGAGCAGCCGCTGTTCCTTCAATTCAAGGAGGCGTCGAAATCGGTCGTCTCACGTTTCTTCAAGAACGTCACGCCGAAGCACGACGGACGTCGCGTGGTCGAGGGCCAGCGTCTGATGCAGGCGGCCTCGGACGCCTTCCTCGGTTGGGGCACCGGGCCGTTTGGACGGAGTATCTATGGGCGTCAGTTGCGCGACATGAAGATTTCCGCCCAGTTCGAATTGTTCCGTGCCGACGGCTTTCGCGAGTACGCCAGCCTTTGCGGATGGGTGCTCGCCCGCGCGCATGCGAAGGCGGGCGGATGCGCTGCGGAACTGGTCGGGTATGTGGGCAAGGGCATTCGGCTGGGGGAAGCCCTCATCCATTACGCGACGGATTACGCCGATCAGGTGGAGCGGGACTACGAGGTCTTCCGCAAGGCATGCCGGGACGGACGCCTCGAAGCCCGGACCGATACCGACATGGCGGCCGATTTCATGGCGTGACGCCGTACAACTTCGCACGACCGCCGCGCCATCGTGGTGCGTTGTGGCCGGACGCCCAAGGACATCGAGAAACATCGGGGAACATCGTGGAACATCGGGGGCGCCCGTGATCGATACCCTGATGCACCGAGTGCACTGTGAGTGAGCAGAGCCGGAGAGTATGCCGATGCATCGATTGCGTGCACGTCTGGTGGTGGCGGTGAGTACGGCAGTGCGGTGGGTATCGCGCACGCCCACGCTGATCGTCTGGAGTGGCGTGGGTATTTCCGTACTGGTCATGGTGGTCGCCGTGGCGCTTCTCTACGAGGGGCGGCTGCTGGTGCTGGCCCGGGCGGCGGACAACCAGCGCAATATCGCCGAAGTGATGGAGCGCGATCTCGAGCTCAATTTCCATGTCTATGAAGCGTCGCTCGACGCAGTAGTGAAGCTGCTGGCGCGCCCGGACGTCGACGCGCTGACACCGGAGCTGCGCCGCGAACTGATTTTCGAGCGCGCAGGCGCGTCGCGCTATATCGGGTCGCTGGTGGTGCTCGATGCGCAGGGCAACATCGTCATCGACGCCGAGAGCGAGGTGCCGCGTCCTTTCAACTTCTCGGATCGCGATTACTTCCGGGTGCATCGCGATGACGCGCACGCAGGGCTTTTCGTGAGCGGCTTCCTGCATTCCCGCCTTCGCGACAACAAGCCGACCATGGTCCTGAGCCGGCGCATCACCCGCCCGGACGGGGCGTTTGGCGGTGTGGTGTCGCTTGCCGTCGACACGGAATACTTCCGTCGCCTGTTCGATCACATCGAAGTCGGGCGCGACGGGGTCATCCTGCTGCTGGGCAAGGACGGCGCCATTCTCATGCGCAAACCGTATGACGAGAGCGTGATCGGCCTCACGATGGCGCAGACCGGCCGCTACGAGGCGTTGCCCCCGGGGCGCGACGATCACCGCATCTATCCCATCCGCTTTCTCGGGCGCGATGGGCTGATGTCACGCCGGTTCCTGAGCAATGTGCCGCTCACGCTGATCGTCGTGATGTCGAGCGAAGAGACGCTGGCGCCATGGCACAAGCGGGTGATCGAGTTCGGTGGCCTGTTCCTGTTGCTCAATATCGGGTTCGTTGCTACGTCGGCGTTGCTGGCGGCACAGTTGCGGCGGCGCTTGCGCGCGGAGCGCGAATTGAGCCTGCTCGCGCGCACCGACGGTCTCACGGGGCTGTCGAATCGCCGCTCGCTCGACAAAATCCTGGCAAACGAGTGGCGCCGCATGCGGCGGGCGGGGCATTCGATGGCGGTGGCGTTCATCGATATCGACTGGTTCAAGCGCTATAACGACACGCACGGGCATCAGGCGGGCGACGCCGCGCTGGCTGCCGTGGCGAGCGCCATCGGGGGCGCCTTGCAGCGGCCGTCCGACGCCGCCGGACGGTACGGCGGGGAGGAGTTCATCGCCGTGTTGCCGGACACCGACACGATCGGCGCGCAACGGGTAGCCGAGGGAATTCGACTGGCGGTCGATCGGCTGAATCTCGCGCACGCGTCGAGCGATTTCGGACACGTGACGGTGAGTGTCGGTGTGGCATGCCGTAAGCCGCGTGAGGGGGAGTCGGTCGACGCGCTCGTCAAGGCCGCAGACGACGCGCTTTATCGCGCCAAGGCAACCGGCCGTAACCGGGTCATTGTGGCGTCGGACGACGACACGCATGACAAGCACGACAGCCGCTACGCAGACCCCGCCACGCCCACACCGCCGGCTTGACGCCAACTCACCGATCCTGCGCAGCCTCGCGTAGGAATCGTCTGGTTTCTTCTTCAGTAACAGGGGCCGCGATTGCATTGCGGCCCCTTTTTCTTGTCGCTCTCAATCCTCCGTCAGTGCTTCAGGAAAAACTGATAATGCGTTGATTTATCGGTGGATTTTACTCGTCAAATTCGGTGCGAGTGCGGGGCAATTGCGCTTGACAGTGCCCGCCTACACATCTTTCAGATTCCGCCGATTCGCCGAATGAACCCGGCTCTCTACAATCGATTTCAACAAGTCACGTGCCAGCCTCGACAGCACGGACTGCAGCCAAGGAGTTTGTCATGGCGAAGCGTATCCCCCCGTCGCCGAAGCCGCGCCAGATGCGCGAGATGGCGAGTGACGAAAAGCAGCGCGAACAGGACCAATGGCAGCACCAGCATCACGCATTGACGCATGAAGACGGAGACGCCGAAACGAGCGGCGCGCAACCTGCAGAATCGGACCGTGCCGAACAGGTGCAGTCGCATGAGGCCAGACAGTCCCGGGAGCGCGACGCGCAGGCGGCTCACGCCCACCAGCAACGCGATCCGAAGTGGCTGGGGGCATCCGAGCCGAAGCGCGCCGGAACAAAGCGCGAAAGCAAGGGCAATGGCGATGTGCCGGCAGCGGCCGGCACCGACGGCCGGGCAAAGCATTCGACCAGTGGTTCGGGCGGTCATGGTTATGCACCGGAGATCGCTCATGGCGAGGAGAGTGGCTATGGACCTGCGGATGCTGCGCCAGGCGCGCATCCCAGGTTCGGTCGGCAAAGCGGATACGGGCCGCATGACGATTACGCGGGCACCGGGCGCGATGCCGCGGGGTTTGCGGATGCAGGTGGAGCGGTGAAGAGCCCGTCGGAAGCGCGTCGCGTCGACTGGCCGGAAGGGACGGTCGGTGCGCCGCGGACGGAAAAGCGTAGCTCGGCAAGGTCCGACGCGGCGGTCCATGACGACATTCGCAAGACGTTGTCGGACGCCATCGATCTCGACATCTCCCATGTGGAGGTGACGGTGACGTCGGGGCTGGTACTGCTCACCGGCTATGTGCCTGAACGCTGGATGCAACATGTCGTGCAGACGGAAGTGGCCAAGGTCGAGGGCGTGCTCGGCGTCGACAACCGGTTGCACGAACGCCGGGTGAAGGCAATGAGCCGCCCCGGCGAGAGCCAGGAAGGCCACAAGATTTGAGTTTGAAGATTTGACGTTGTTTCGGCACCGCAGGTTTGGGACTCGATCGATCTCGACCGGGGGCCGGGGGCCGGCCAGTACGGAACGAAACGGAACAAAAGGACACTCGGTACCCGCGATGCGACGACGCGTCGGCGGGTGCCGGTCAAAAGGCAAGACCGGGCATCTCCAGGCGAGGGGATGTATCACCTAAGACTCGGTCGTCGCATGGGCGCCGCACGTGAAGTGTGCTGGAGGTGACGCCCCGAGGCAGCAATGCTGGCGATGTGACGGCTAATTTCGGGAGGTCAACAATGAAACAAGCCAATCTGCTCAAGTTCATCATGGCGGGCGCGCTCGCCACGACCGGTATCGCCGCGCATGCGCTCGATCAAGGCGGGATCATCAAGATCGCCGACAACGCGAGCGCCAGCAGCGCGATGAACGATACGGGCCGCAAGATCGACGACTCGGCGCTCACCGCCAAGGTCAAGGCCGAGCTCCTGGCCAAGAAGGATGTGCCGTCGACCAAGGTGCACGTCAAGACGGTGCGCGGTGTCGTGCATCTGACGGGCTCGGTGCCTGAGGCGGCACAGAAGACGCTCATCGAGGATACGGTCAAGGGCGTGGACGGCGTCGTCGACGTCAAGAACGACCTAAAGGTGTCGGCCAAGTAACAACGCAACGCCGGACACGCCGCAAAGCGACAGGCCCGACGCCAGTCGCAGTATTTGCAGGACACGGCGTCGCGTTGCACGAGTAGCAGCGCGACGCCGCGCAAGAGACCGCACTCTTTCCATGCCGGCGCGCCAGCCAGTCAGTGTGAGCATCGGCGCCCCGACTTCACTTGTGACGGAGGAAGGAATCATGACCATGCAAACCGGCCGGGGCCAGACGCCCCAGACAGGGCAGACAGGACAGACAGGACAATCAGGGGCACGCATCGTGGGCGCTTCCCATAAGCTGCCCGACGGTCCGGGCCCCTCGGTAATGGCCGCCGATACGCTCGATGCGGAAGACGTTGTCAATCCCGCGGGCGAGAGCCTCGGCAAGGTCAAGCACATCATGCTCGACGTGCAGCGCGGCACCGTGGCGTACGCTGTGTTGTCGTTCGGGGGATTCCTCGGCATGGGCGACAAGCTGTTCGCCATCCCGTGGCATGCGTTGCAACTCGACGTCGAGAACAAGCGCTTCATTCTCGACATTGACAAGGAAGCCCTCAAGAAGGCGCCGGGTTTCGACAAGGATCATTGGCCGAGCATGGCCGACATGCATTGGGCCGAACAGGTGCATACGTATTACACCGTTGATCCTTACTGGCATTGAGGCCGGGGACAACTTGCCTATGCCGAGCGACACCGACATCTGCCGGCCAATGATGCAGGGTCCCCGCCGGTATGCCCATCTGCCCGAGCCATTTGACCCGAACGGGCCGGGCAAGCCGCCGGGGACGCCGCCGCCGAAGTCGCCTCCGGATGAGGACGAACCGACGCCGATGCCCCCGCCGGACCGACCGCTCGACCCGCCGGTGGAGGAGCCACCTGCCAGGCCGCCGGGCAAATATGCAGCGCATGTCGTGTAAGTCGCGCATGTCCCGTCAGCCCGGGAGCGCGCTTTGGCGCGCCCGATAGGGCGGCGGCAGGCAAACATTGCTGAACATTGGATCGGCAAGGGAGGAAAGTCATGCTTGGCACCATCTTGTTGATTGTTCTGATTTTGTTGTTGATCGGCGCGCTGCCTGCGTGGCCGCATAGCCGGGAATGGGGCTACTACCCGTCCGGAGGCATCGGGCTGATCGTGCTTATCGTCGTGTTGCTTGTGGTGATGGGGCATATCTGACGCCCGTCAATGTTGCACAGGCGCAAGTCGCACAAGGAGGACCCGTCATGCCGTATCGACAGACGCATGAATTGCCGTCGAGTGTGAAGGATCATTTGCCGGCGCACGCGCAGGAGATTTACCTCAAGGCGTTCAATTCGGCCTGGGACGAATACAAGGATCCGGGCGAGCGGCGCGGTCACGAATCGCGCGAAGAGACCGCCCATAAAGTGGCGTGGACCGCCGTGAAGAAAACGTATGAAAAGGATGACAAGTCCGGTCGGTGGCACGCGAAGAAGCATCACTGATCGGTAGTTCCAGGGGGTGAAGCGCAAGCCGCTCCCTGACGACCCCCAATACGATTGCATCCGGTTCCCGCAACCGGAGCGCAACCGTACCTTGCCGGCCCACCCACTGGGCCGGCTTTTTTATGTGCTGCGCGGGCGTGTTGTCCGGGCCGTTTGCCTGCCGTCTACTTGCCCTCGATGCGCGGTCATGAGGCGCTGTTCTTGACGGACATTGCACTGCCCCGTTCGATTATTGCGGTGCGGGCAAACGAGGGATTCATGATGGCGAAACGCACGTCATTGTGACGTTTTTATGATGTTGCATTGCGGCAGTCGGCCTGCAAGGATTGCCCCGTTGACGTAAAATCCACGTCTTTGAAGGGAAGATCTTGCTGCGAGCGCGACCGTATTGCGCCTGTGGCGTAGCGCCCCATGCCGACGTTTTTCCATTTCCCCATCGCCGTCGTCACCGACACGGACGACGAACGTTGCCGGCGCCATGCCGGCCGTCACGACCGAATCCCATGAGCACCCCCCAAATTCTCCCCGCCGAGGCGTCCGAAGCATTGCCGCCGTCGTCCATCCCCGTCTGGCTGTCTTTCGTGGCGCTGGCCATGGGTGGGTTCGGCATCGGCACAGGCGAGTTCGTCATTATGGGTTTGTTGCCCGACGTTGCCAAAGGCCTGGACATTACGATCCCGCAAGCCGGTCACGCGATCAGCACCTACGCATTGGGGGTTGTGATCGGCGCGCCGCTGCTTGCTGTATTGGGTGTGCGTTTGCCGCGTCGGGCGTTTCTGATTGCGCTCATGGCGATGTTCGCCGTCGGCAATTTTGCCAGCGCCATGGCGCCGGGCTACCTCTCGCTGATCGTTCTGCGATTTCTGAGCGGTCTGCCACACGGAACGTACTTCGGCGTGGCGGCGCTCGTCGGCGCGTCGCTCGTGCCGCCGCACCGGCGCGTACATGCCGTCGGGCAGGTCATGCTGGGGCTCACGCTGGCGACCCTTTTCGGGGTGCCGCTCGCTGCCGGACTCGGGCAATGGCTCGGGTGGCGTGCCGCGTTCGTGCTGGTCGGTCTCATTGGCACGTTGACCGCATTTCTCGTCTGGCGATGGGTGCCCGATGCGCCGGCACCGCATGGCGCAAGTCCGCTGCGTGAGCTCAATGCGCTGCGCAACTCGCAGGTATGGCTCACGCTTGGCATTGGCGCGATCGGTTTTGGCGGCATGTTCGCGGTGTTCAGCTACATCAAGCCTACGCTCATGCAGGTCGCGGGCGTTCCCGAAGCCTGGGTGCCGTTCTATCTCGCGCTGTTCGGTGTGGGCATGGTCGGCGGTACGATCATCGGGCCGCGTCTGGTTGCTGCCGCTTCGCTCATGCGCGCGATTGGCGGCACGCTTATCTGGTCGGCGGTGTTGCTGATCGCCTTCACGTTCACGTCGGCGAATCCCTGGCTGGCCGGTGTCAACGTCCTCGCCATCGGCACGATCATCATCATCGGCCCGGCCTTGCAGATTCGTCTCATGGATGTCGCAGGCGAGGCGCAAACCCTTGCGGCGGCGCTCAACCATTCGGCGTTCAATATGGCCAACGCCGCCGGCGCATGGCTCGGCGGCGTGGCGATCACAGCCGGTTACGGCTGGACTTCGACCGGCTGGGTCGGCGCTTTGCTGTCTTGCGCGGGCATGGTCATGTTCCTTTGGGCACGACGCGACGCGCGACGGAAGGCCCGGTAGCACATCCCCTGCATGGCCAGCATGGCGATGAAGGCGAGCGGATACGCCCACCAGATGCCGGTCAGTCCGGCGATCCGCTCGAACCACCATGCGGCCGGCACCTCGATGCCCAGCAGCCCGACGACGCCAAGCAGCGTCGGCACCCAGACCTTGCGGCTCGCGCGCATGGCGCCGGTCATGATGACCGTCGTTCCCATCACCAGGACGCTCCACGCGACGATATAGAGCAGGTGCGTCGCCAGTTGCAGCACGTCGGGATCGGTCAGGAACCCGCGCAGGATCGTCGGCGCAACCAGATAGATCACCACGACCAGCGTGCCGGTGAGGCCGAGATTGCACAGCAAGCCCGTGCGCACGATCGCGCCGATACGGTCGCTGCGTCCTGCCCCGATGGCGTGGGCGCAAAGGATCGATGACGTGATACCGAGTGTCATCACGGGCAACTGCAGCCAGCTCATCACTTGGTTCACCGCGCCGTACGCTGCCGTGGCATTGGCCCCGTGACGGTTGACCATGCTCAGCAGCGCCATTTCAGCGATGGCCATCGTCAGCATCTGAATGGCCGTGGGTACCCCGATATGCAGGATGCCGCGCGCCAGTTCCCCATTCCAGCGAAGTGCAAGCCAAAGCGCGCGATTCGGCGCGAGGGGGTGGCCTTTGCGTCGCCAGTAAAGGCCCATCCAGACGAGCGCGACGGTGAATGCCAGCAAGGTCGACGCCACGGCACTCGTGACGCCCAACGCCGGGAAGGGGTCCCAACCGACGATGAACGCCGGCGTAAGCCCGATCGAAAGCAGCGTGGCAATGAGCAGCGCGAGAAGCGGCGAGACGGCATCGCCCGTGCCGCGGCTCATCGACGTCGTCAGCCAGAGCAGGAACACGACGGGCATGCCGACGAGCATCCCGCGGGCGTACTGCGTGGCCGCTTCGAATACGGGCTCAGGCGTGCCGAAAGCCTGCATGAGCGGCGTGGCGAACCAGCCACCGAGCACGCTGACGAGAACGCCTGCGCCGAACATCATTACCAACGCCGTGCCCGCAATGTTGCGCACGCGGGCGAGATCTTTTGCGCCCCATGCCTGCCCGATCATCACGGTCGCGCCGGCCGACAGGCCGATCACGATCGCCAGCAGAAAGAAGAAGACGGGGAAGAACGCCGAGACGGCGGCAATCGCGTCGGTGCCGATCAGGTGGCCCAGGTAGATGCCGTCGACCGTGCCCGCCATCGACTGGAGCGCGTTGGTCAGCATCATGGGTACCGCGATCAGGAGCCAGGTTTTCCAGAGGGGTCTGGGCGGGGGCGGCGAAGCCGTGGTGGTTTGGGTCATGGTGTGTTTTCTTTTGGAACGGTACGAAGCACGGGCAAAAAAGGCATCCACCCGGAACGGCGGTCCGCCCGGTGTGCATGGAAATCAGGGAAATCAGGGAATTGACGGAATTGACGCGATAGGGTGACGCGTCTCGCTTGCGTCACCTGCTGCGCTTACGGTGCGGCGCCGGCGAGATCCTCGGTGGACGTCAGACGCATCAAATGCGTGCGTACGTCCTGCGGCCATTCGGCAATGCGTGCCTGTAGCGCGTCGAGGTCTTGCGCAAAGAGCGCGCGCGATGCCTCTTCGAAGTGGGGCAGGTCGCCCGCCATCGTCGACATGAAGCTGTACGCCCGTTCCTGCGCGCGACGTTGCGTGTCGCGCTCGGCATTGGCGCGGCGCGCTTCATCGATCAGTTTGCGAAGCGCGACGGAGGCGCCGCCGCGTTGCTCGGCAAGCCAGTCCCAGTGGCGCGGCAACAGCGTCACTTCGCGCGCGATGACACCGAGCTTGGGGCGTCCCCGGCTTTTCGGCGAGCTGTCGCCAGCGACGGTCGGGTCGGTGGGGGCCGCAGCGTCCTTTGCAGTGGCCGTGTCGGCAGCAGCTGCCGGCTCTGGGTAACGCGCGCGGATGTCCGCTGCGGTGCCGCGCACGTCGACGTCGCGCGTATCGCCCGTCAGGTTGTCGAAGATGAGGACCGAGGCGTTCGGGTCGGCGAGCATCGCCTGCTGAAAGGCGATGGCGGCGTCGGCAAGCGAGCCTGCGGCAATGCGGCGCTTGTCACGAAAGACGGTGTATCCGAGTGATCCGATGGGGGAGGCGGTGGTCACGGCAGACTCCAGTAGCGATAGTGTGGTGTCGATACCGGCGAATATTACCCGGGTGTTAATTGGATTGCAATATTATCCGGGTAATATTTTTGTGCTCATTGATCCATGCACTCAGGCAGTCAACGCCACACCGCCATTCAGACGCTCCAGCACGGTAGCCTTGACCGCGGGAGGGGCGTCGTCGAGCAGGGCTGACCAATCGGCCTGTGCTTGCTTCACCGTTTCTCGTGCAATAGTCATCAGGCGAGCGCTACGCAACAGCCCGGCGCCCTTGATAAGGGCTTCGAGGGCGGCCCAGTCAAACGCGCGCAGCGTCTTGTCGATCGCGCGATTCACGCCATAGTGCGACGGCGGCACGTCGTGGAAGAACGCGGCCACGCACACCGGATCGTAGACCGGCGCGAGTTGGGGCGTTCGGGCGTCCGGATAGATCAGCGCCCAGTTCTTGAGATGCGCGTCCGTATTGCCCAGCAGGATGAAAGCGATCAGCCGGCGCAAAAACTCCCGGACGTCCTGTACGGGCTGGCCGGAGAGTTGATCCAGCACGCGCAGCATCGTCGTGTAGTCGATGTCCAGACCGCGTCCGTACTTGCTGCGCGGTGGGTATTGAAGCACCTGGGCAAACTCTTCCATGTGTACGCGCCGGCCGTCGGGCAGACGATCGAAGCGCGGCACGGCGAGAATGTGTTCGAACGGCACCTGCTCGGGCAGATCTGCGTCATGTCGGGAGATGATTTCGGCTTTGGCGCAGTCGAGCGAGAGGGCTTCGCACAGACGGTAGCCGGTGAATTCGTTCTCGACGAGATCCGGATGGCGTGTCGTGGGCAGCTTGAGGATGACCGAGCCTGCACGTCCCTGACGCTTCACGACATAACGCCGCCCGTCGCGAATCGCAGAGAACTTCGTCACCACGCCCGGCAGGGAGGCGGCGTCTTCCACGGGCGTATCGACGAAACCCGGTTCGACCATTTCCAGCCCCAGCGCCGTATGCCAGCGATGCACGACGTCCGGCACGCCTTCACGGGCGGGTACCGGTTCGACTTCCAGCGCGCCCATCAGATCATGGCCTGCGGCGGCGAGCAGTTCGAATTCGTCATCCGGGCTGCAATGACGCTCGGCGGCCAGACGCTCGCGATTGTGGCCTTCGGGCAGCAGGTTTTCGAAATACACCGGCCAGCGCCCGTCGGTCCGCACGAGACGGACGTCCTGAGGCGATGCAAGAATTTCGCGCGTTGCGCTTTCGTTAGCACCGCGATAGGCGAGCGAGAGTACCGGCCGCCGGGCGTCGGCGATGTAGTCCTCGTCGAACGACATGCGAAGGATGTCGCCGTACTGCGAGAGGTAGCCGATGGCACAACGCGTGCCATCAGGCTGATGCAAATAAGCGCGCAAGTATTTGATGTTCATGGCAAGCGTCTCATTGACCCCGTTTGTCTTTTCTGGCTCATGGGGCTCATCGGGCTCATTAGGTCTGGCAGGTCGACGGCGTCATCGCGGGGCGAGCTCGCACGGAGTGGCCGGATCAGCCTCCGAGCGTCTCGACGATGGAAGGGGGGGCTGACACCCCGCTGGGCTGCGCAAGGTATTTGCCGCCCGAGCGAAGAAATGCCTCGACTTCCTGCCGCAGGCCTGCAGGCACCAGCATGGGTTCGAGGCCGAGCGCGCGGGCCAGCTCCAACACGGTCGACATACGGGGGTCGAGGGCGCCGGACTCCATTTTCTGCACGGTCATGCGCGACAGGCCGGCCCGATCGGCGAGTTCAGCCTGTGTCAGTCCGGCGTCTTTGCGGGCGGTAACCAGCGGTTCCATAAAGCTCATAGCAATGTGCTTTTTACGGGAAATGATGCTTTATCTTAGCATTTCCTCAAGACATTGCTAACGAAAAGCTAATAGAAATTAGCTTTTAGGTAAAAATGTTAATAATAGTTAGCATTACTCATCCCGACCCGACTGAACCTTCCCGCGCGAGGCCTTGACCCGCGAGCGAACTTGTTTGGCATCGCGACGGCGCACCTGACTCGCAAGCGTCGGCCGAGTCGGCACGCGGCGTCGTGGGATCACGGCGGCTGCGTCGACGAGGGCTTGCAGGCGCGCAAGCGCGTCAGCCCGGTTGAGCTCCTGCGACCGGTGTTGTTGTGCCTTGATAACGATCACGCCGTCCTGGGTGATGCGGCTGTCGAGCCGGGCGAGCAGGCGCGCCTTGATCTCGTCGGGCAGCGACGAGCGCATGACGTCAAAGCGCAGGTGAATGGCACTGGAGACTTTGTTGACGTTTTGACCGCCGGCGCCTTGAGCGCGCATGGCCGTCAATTCGACGTCTTCGGGGGCGATGAGAATGCGTCGGTTCATTGCGCAAGGATACCGTTGCCGCCAAGCCATCCACAAGCGCGCGCCGATGCAGCCCGGCACGGACTGACGGAATGAAAATGGCGCCGGACGCAATGTCCGGCGCCATTCGTGCAGCCACGCGCGTTCGGCAAGACGCGCGCCTCAGTGCGGTGCCGCAACCACGACGAAGTTGACTGTGGTGCCGGAATAGACCGGCTGATACCACGTCGAGCCGCAATGCTGATAGGCCACGTTGTTGACGACCGTGCTCACGCAACTGGGTGGCAACGAGGCGACCGTCGAGCCGATGATCGCGGCCGACACCCCAATGGTCACGGCTGCCGCCACGGGGTCATACCAACCACCGCCCCAGTAGTAGGGAGGGGGTGGCGGAGGCGGCGGAGGCGGCGGCGGGGGCGGATGAGGCCCCGGGCCGGGCCCCGGTCCGGGGGGCGGTCCTGGCGGGTGAGGTTGTGGCCCCGGGCCAGGACTTGGCCCCGGACCCGGCGGATGCGGGCCCGGGCCGGGGTTGGGTGATGGATTCGGCCCGGGCCCCGGGCCAGGCCCGGGATGCGGTCCCGGCCCCGGCGGTTGCCCGCCTGCATGGGGCGGCCCACCGGATGGACCACCCGCATTGGCGTGCATCGGGGCACCGCCTCGGGTGGCGCCGCTCAAGTTGCCCTGACGGGGGGCGCCGCCGCCCTCGAATCCACCGCCGCCATGAAACCCGCCACCGCCGTGGAATCCGCCACCGCCGCCGGCATGCAGGCTGGTGCGCGCACCGCCACGGAAACCGAACCCGTGGCTTGCAGTGGACGTCATGACGAGAACGGCCGCAGCGGCCAGGCATGTGGCGCGCGCGATGGTGCTAACACGCGGCTTGCGCAATTTTTCGGCGTTAAAAGAAGACAAAGACGAAGACGAGGCTGAGGTCGATCGCATCATTTCTGACCTCCTGTCGGGGGAGCGCCTTCCGCAGCGGGTGGACGCATCTCAATGCGCTGCGCGCCGGCCGGCACCTTATACGTGAACGTACCTGCCGCAAACGTGGGATTGACGTCCCAGCGGTAATTCACCGAATGCCGCGGGCGTGACGGCTGCGACGTATCCGTAATCACGAACCGGCAGGGCACCGGTCGCGAGCCGGCGCTGATCCACAGTTCCCAGTCCACGTCCGGTTGTTGGTAGGCGTAGTGATTGCACCATTCTCCACCGACCCGGTCGAGCCCGATAAACAAAGCCGAACGTAACTGCGCTGCGTCGTCGGGATCCATTCCCCAATAGAAAAGATCCGCCAGCGGCATGCCGATCCGGTATTTCTCGTCGATATCCCGAATCAGTCCGTCAATCGTTGGCGGGGCGCCGACCTGGCTGTAATAGCGCTTGCCCTGCGATTGCTCGTAAAGCGTAAAGGTCTTGCCGTCATAGACGAAACCGCGATTGCGCGCCTGACCGGTCACGACGGCTCGCACTTTGTCGGGACGCTGAACCGATAACTCGGTGTGATGCAGAAACCCGACATTTTGTCCGGTACTCAACACGGCGTCCGTTACCGTATCCGCGTCCACGTGAAAGCGCTTGAGCGAGCGCAAATACCGACTCATTTTCGTGAGCGCGTCAACCGCGCCCTGTTGCATTTCCGGCATGCCCTGAACGGGCAGGGAACTGTCCGCCTGAGGCGCCTGAGACATGGCCGGCGTGGTCGCGAACAGCGTGCCTGCCAGCATGGCCATGGCAAGGGCGCGGGGCGGATTTCGTCGGGGAATACGTCGAGAGTACGGGAAAGGCACTGTGTGACCTCATTCGAATGGTGGAACTGAACGGGACGACAACCAATGCAGACGCGACGCCGGATGGCGCGCAGGCATGACCATGCGACAAAGCCCGATGCCCGTGCGGTGTCGAGACAGAGTCGAAATCCGCCCCCGTGCAGCCTGATGCCGAGGGAAGGTCGGGTCAAAATGCGTGGAGCCAGAATAGTGATTTGGATTGCAAACTGTCAAGGCCGGAAACCATCATCCGAACGGATTAAGAATTACTTGAATTACACGGATAATTTTGTAACAAGGTGTGACGGTATCCACGTAAGAAAGGAATTCGTTACTACTTTCGCTGGTGAAAAACGTTGATCTGCATCAAGGCGCGATATTTATTGAACCCATGCATCGTCATTTTTCCGCCCATGTATGGAAATTCGCGGGTAATTTAAATTACTTTTATCTGTTTTGATATTTGGTATGCAATCCGAAATCAACTTGCGCCTTTGAATTATTTTGTTACTATCCGATGGAAACATACGGGTTAATACGCGGTCTGCAGCGCCCGGTGTTTTAGTTCGGATAATTAACTAGATGCGATCCCGGTGGCGGGAATCGCGTTCATCGATAACAAAAGGACTCACCATGAAGCTCACGAATGCCATGATTCTGGCCGGTTTGTTGTCGTTGGGAACGGTAGTACACGCGCAGGACGCAGCGCGTCCCGCGCCCATCGTCGCCGGTGGCGTGGTCGAATACCGCACGACCTTGCTCGGCGTCGATGCGAAGAATCGCAGCATCAAGGTGGCAGACGATCACGGCAAGCCGGTCACGTTCCTCCTCGGCCCGGACGTCAGAAACTTTGAACAGCTTCGTAAAGGGGATAAGGTCATCGTTGCGTACGAACGCTCCGTGGCCATCTCGGTCGCTCCTGGCGATGGCATTCGCAGCCGGGTGGTGACCGAAGGTGCCGACCGCGCCGCGCCGGGTGAGAAGCCCGCCGCCGACGCGGCCCGTAACCTGAAGGTCGTGGCAACGGTGCAGCGCATCGATCGCAAGTCGAATGTGATTACGCTGCGCGGTCCGCAACGCACGGTCGACGTGAATGTCGAGGATCCGAAGCTGCTCGAAGGCGTGAAGGTGGGCGATTCCGTGACGGTGAACTACACCGAAGCGATCGCAGTTGCGGTCACGCCGGATCCGTCGGCCGGCAAGAAGAAGTGGGTACCGCCCGTGCCTGCATCGGCACCGAAGCCCTGAAGTATCGTCTGACGGCTGCGATGCATTGTCCGCAGCCGGTTTGACGGTCGTGTCGCCGGTGTTGCCAGCCATGGCCCATCGGCGCACGAGCCCCCCCTGATACGGCAAGCACCCGGAGATCGCCATGGCACGGTCCGCCTTGAAGTTCGACGATGCAACCTATGCTGCCTTGCTCGGCGCCGCGCGCGATGCGGACGCAGCACATCCTCATAACAACCCCGCCTTCCTCGATGCCTTCCTGGCGGATGCATGGAAAGCCGCGCATCGGATTTACGGCGCGCAAACCTATCTGCGCTTCATGGCGCAGGCGGGGGTGACGCGTCGCCCAAGCGCCGGCACCGTGCAAAAGGCCATTGTGCGCGCGCGTTCGATTTACGAAACACCGCTCGCCCCGGCCTTCGGCGCACTGCCCGCCACTGGCGGATCCGTGTGGGCGCAGCAACTCGAGCAGAATCTGGCGCGCGCCATGACCCTGCTCGACGCCATGCCCGAGAGCCACAACGCGCTTGGCGACGGCGTAGCCGACGTCGCGGATGCCATGCGGCGCGTGCAGCATCTCGAACGGGAAAACCTGGAGTTACGTGCGCGCCTCGCGCAGATGACGGTCGCCGCTGCCTACGCCCGCGAAGCGCTGGGTGAGACGCTGACGGTCTTCGCGCCGCACGCGTTGCAGCAGGCCAGCAGCCTGAGCCGTCACGGCGTCTGACGCGCAAGCGTCGTCGTGGCGGGACCGGCGGGCGAGGGCGGCATGGCCGATGGCGTGCTGCCGTCGCCCCCTGTCCCGGTATCAGCCGGGCGCGTCTGACCTTCGACATTGGCGCCAGCGTTGCCCGTGCGTCCGGTGGCGATGGAAAAACCGAATCGGTTAAGGCCGTTCGCGCTGCGTGCCCACACCGTCCCGCCATGCATCTCGGCAATCGCCTTGACGATGGCCAGCCCCAATCCGTGGTTCTCGCGACTGTTCGTGCGCGAGGCCTCCGCACGGTAAAAGCGGTCGAACAGATGCGCGAGCACGTCCGGTGCGATCGGCTCACCGGGATTGACGACTTCGATGTTCACGCGTCGGGTGTCGTCCGCGCGCGCGTCGTGCGGTTCGGCAGCTTGCGCATCGATGTGCACGTCGATGTTGGCGCCCGGCGCGCAATGTTCGACGGCGTTCATGACCAGATTGGCCAATGCGCGGCCGAATAGCGCCTTGTTGACCAGGGCGAAGGCGCTGCCGTGCAGTCGCGCGGTGACTTGTGCCTCTTCCAGCGCAATCTCGAGAAATTCCAGCGTATGCGCCGCTTCGCTGGCGAGCGACAGCGCCGTGAGCCCTGTGGCGCGCTCGCCCTGATCGGCCCGGGAGAGGAAGAGCATATCGTTGACGATGGTGCGCATGCGGCCCAGTTCTTCGAGATTCGACTGCAACAGGACCCGCAATTCCTCGACTGGCCGCTCCCTTGTGAGCGCCACTTCCGTTTGCCCGATCAGAATCGTGATCGGCGTGCGCAACTCATGGGCGACATCGGCATTGAAAGACTCCAGTCGTTCGTAAGCACTGTCCAGCCTCGCCAGCGCACCGTTGAACGAGTGGGTGAGATCGTCGAGCTCGACCGGCAGTGACCGGGTATCCAGGCGCTGCGAACGGTTGTCAGGACGAATTTCGGACGCTTCGCGCGTGAGCCGCCGCAATGGCGACAGGCCGAGTCGCGTCACGGAAAAAGTGAGCAGCAGCACGCCCAACGCACCTAAACCGGAGAGCGCCGCCAGACTCAGGCCGAACGCCCGCAATGTCTGCTCGTTCGGGGCATAACTGGCGGCGACTTGCAGCGCGACCGCGGGACGCGTGCCGTAAGGCGGCAAAATCTCGCGCGTGGTCAGCATGTCGTCGCCGCCGTTGTCGGGACTTAGCCTGACATACCCGTTGGATAGCCGCTTGACGAACATGCCGCTCACCGGGGTGCCGAACGTGTAACGCGGGTCGTCGCTCGTGACGGCGTAGGTCGTGGTGCCGTCGCGCGGCGTCATGTCGCTCAGCTTCTCGCGCACGATCTGCCACTTCTCGGGCGTACCGCCGTGGTAGACGATGATATGGGCGATCTGTGCCCGGTCGTCGAGCGATTCGCGCAGGTGCCGCTCCAACTGCACGCGCAGCACCAGATACAACGCCGCGCCCACGAGGGCGAATACCGACAGCGCCACAACGGCGAACATGGCGGCAAGGCGTCGGGAGATCGAGTGTTTCACGGTGGCGAGGTCGGTGCAGGTTCTCTCGGACGTGGCCTCAGGCCTGCGCCTCGCGCACTTCGAGCACGTAGCCCATGCCGCGCACGGTGTGCAGCAGCTTGGTCGTGAACGGGCCGTCGAGTTTGGCGCGCAGCCGCTTGATGGCGGTTTCCACCACGTTCGTATTGCTGTCGAAATTGACGTCCCAAACGAGTTCGGTGATCGCCGTCTTCGACAGGATGTCGCCCTGACGGCGCGCCAGCACCGAGAGCAACTGGAATTCCTTGGCGGTGAGATCGAGGCGATGGCCGTCTCGGGTCGCGCGGCGTCCGATGAGGTCGACGAACAGGTCGCCTACCGAAATCAGCGTCGATTCCTGTACACGCGTGCGGCGTGCCAGCGCATGCAGGCGTTCGACCAGTTCGATGAACGAGAACGGCTTGGTCAGATAGTCGTCGGCGCCTTCGCGAAGCCCGCGCACACGGTCGTTCACGTGATCGCGGGCGGTGAGCATGATGACCGGCGTCGACTTGCGTTCGCGCAAGGCGGCAAGCACCGCGAAGCCATCGCGTTTGGGAAGCATGACATCGAGCACGATCACGTCGTAGTCGAACTCCAGCGCCAGATGTGTGCCTTCCTCGCCATCGAGCGCTACGTCGACCACCCAGCCTTGCTCGGTGAGCCCGGCGCGCAGATAGTCCACTACCTTTTGTTCGTCTTCAACGATCAGCACTTTCATGTCGTTACCTCATCTTTGCGCATTATACGAGTCGGCGGATGCGCCGTCGGGCACGACGGCGACCGGGGCGACCGGGGCGACCGACCGCGCCGGGGAAGCCGGGGAGGCTGACGATGCCGCGGATGCAGAGGGTGTCGATGTCTCCGAAGGCTGCCATCCGCCACCCAGCGCCTTGACCAGTGCCACCGACAGGACGAGTTGCTGCCCCCGTATCTGCACGTCCTGACGTTCGCTGGCGAGCGCCGCCTGCTGCGCCGTGATGACGCTCAGATACGCCGTCAGGCCACCCGAATAACGATCGTTCGCGAGGCCCAGCAGGCGTTCGGCGTCACCGACGGCCGCGCGTGACTCGCGGGCGGCCGCGTCCAGCACCGACAGGCCGGTGACGCCGTCCTGTACCTGCTGGAACGCCGTGAGCACCGTTTGGCGATAGTTTGCTTCGACTCCGCGATACCCGGCGCTGGCGAAGTCGACGTTGGCCTGACGTCGGCCGCCGTCGAAGACGACTTGCGACGCCACGGTGCCAAGCGTCCACAACAGACTTGGCGCCGACAGCAGACTGGCGAATTCGGTACTCTGCCAGCCGATCCCCGGGTTGAGCGTCAGACTGGGGAAGAACGCCGCCTTCGCCACGCCGATTTGCGCGTTCGCCGCGGCCATGCTGCGCTCGGCGGACGCAACGTCGGGGCGCCGTTGCAAGAGGTCGCTGGGCACGCCGAGGGGAATCGGCGGCAGCACGCCCGGCAATGGGCCGGGCGCCACGGTGAACGCTGGTGCCGGCACGCCGACGAGGGCGGCGATGGCATGCTCGTACTGATCGCGCTGCTGGTGTAACAGACGCGCCTGCACGCGCGTGGTGTCCAGTTGCGATTGCTGCTGGAGCACGTCCAGTCCCGAGACGGCCCCCAGATCATGCTGCGCGCTCACGTAGTCGAGCGCCTTTTGCTGCAACGCGACCGACTGATCCAGTACCTTGATCTCCGCATCCACCTCCCGCAACTGAAAGTACGCAGTTGCCAGTTGTGTGGTGAGGATCAGCCGGGCGTTCGCCAGGTCGTCGCGCGCCTGTTCGGCGGATGCCTGTGCGCCTTCGACCTGACGGCGGATGCGCCCGAACAGGTCGGTGTCGTAGCTCACGCCGAGGCCGAGCTGCACGTTGTTCTGGACCGTCGACATGCTCGCCGACGAGTAGCTCGTGACCGGCCGGTTTGCCGAAATGCGCTGGCGAGCCAGGCCGAAAGACGCATCGACCTCCGGCAGACGTTGCGCCGACACACCGGACAGGGTCGCCTGCGCCTGATCGTAATGGGCGAGGGCAGCGGCAAGCGTCTGGTTCTGGGCGAGCGCCTGGGTTTCGAGCGCATCGAGCGTCGGTTCGCGGAACGCCTTCCACCAGTCGGGCTGCAGCGCTGCGTGAGAGGGCTGCGCCAGTTTCCAGTAACCGTCCGTCTTCCAGTCGGCCGGTGTGGCGACGTCGGGGCGATGGTAATCCGGGCTCACCGCGCATGCACCCAGCAGTGCACTGAGCGCGGCGGCCGTCAGCGTCGCTCCCAGCGGGACACTGCGCGTGAGCGCGCTCACGATTCGGCTCCCTGCGGTTTGGCGCTCGTGCCTTGTTGACTGCGCTCACCGCTCACACCGCTCCCACCGCCCGATTTCACGCCGGAAGCGGCCTTCACGTCGAGCGCCCTGGCTTGCACGTGGTCGCCATCGTCGATGGAATCGCTCGGATTGACGACCACGCGGTCGGTCGGCGCGACACCATCGGCCAGTTCCAGCGACTGTCCGAGGTCCTGAGCGATCACGATCTTGTGCAGATGCACGACACCCTGATCGTCGACCACGGCCACGCGCGGACCTTCCGCACGAAACAGCAGCGCATTGGCGGGCACGCTCAGGTGCGCCTGCACGGCGCCGGGCAGCGCCAACTGCACGTACGCGCCGGGACGCAGTTTCCCGTCCGGGTTCGGCAAGGCGGCCTCGATCTGGAGCGAGCGTGTCGCCACGTCGATGGCGCCCGACACGTGGGTGATCTTGCCCTGGAAGTGCTGGCCGGGAAGTTCGGCCTGCGTCACCACCACAGACTGGCCGACGGCCACACCCTGCGCATATGCCTGCGGCACCTGGACATAGACACGCAACGGGTCCGTCTGCGCCAGCGAAAACAACGCCTGACTGTTGCCGCTGCCCGCAGTAACCAGGTCACCGATGTCGACGTTGCGTTGCGTGATGACGCCGTCGAAGGGCGCGACGATGCGTTTGAACGATTCCAGTTGCTGGAGCCGCTTGACGTTGGCGTCCGCCGCCGCGAGGTTGGCGACGCCTTGCGTGTAGGTGCTCTGGCGCTCATCCAATTCCTGCTGGGAGACGGCATCGCGCTGGCGCAATTGCTGCCAGCGCGCGAGCGACGACTTCGCCAGTCCGAGAGACGCGTTGATCTGATTGCGCTGGGCGACGGCCTGGGCCAACTCCTGATCGATTTCGGGCGTGTCCAGATCGGCGAGCAACTGACCTTGCTTCACGCGCACGCCGATGTCGACATAGCGGTGCAGCACGTACCCGGTCGCCCGGGCGTAGATCGGCGACTCGACGGCGCCGCGCAGCGTGGCGGGGAGCAGCGTCTCGCTCGCTTTGGTCGCCTGCGGCGTGACGACGCTCACATACTGCGCGGCGTTGCGCTGCGTCACCTCGGCGACTTCGCGGCGTTGCAGCGCGTTAGAGAGGGTGGTGCGCGCAGCGCCCGCCGCCAGCAGCAAGGCCACGACGATCAGCGCAATTCTCGCGCGTCGGAATTCGCCCCGCCGAGGGGGCAACTGCCGACCCTCGGCGGGGTCGTGCTCGGGGATCGCCAGTTCGGCGTGATGTTTCTCGGTCATGTCGTTCAACCCGTCAAATCTTGGTATCTGGTGTGTTGGGTGTCGGTCGTGGCGCTTTCAGTGGTTCGCGCGGTCGTCGTCGCCACCGGGTGCTTCGCGCGTTGCTTGTGCCGTACGCCGGGCGTGGCGTCGTGCGAGTCGCGTGTGAACGCCGGCGAAGACCAGCGGCACGAAAAAGAGCGTCGATACCGTGGCGAACATCAGCCCGCCGATCACCGCGCGGCCCAGCGGTGCGTTCTGTTCCGCACCTTCCCCGAGGCCGAGCGCCATGGGCACCATGCCGATGATCATGGCCAGCGCGGTCATCAGTACCGGCCGAATGCGGCTCGCTCCGGCTTCGAGCGCGGCGGTGAGCGGCGCCATGCCGGCTTGCATGCGCTGTCGCGCGAAGGCGACCACGAGAATGCTGTTCGCGGTCGCGACCCCCATCGTCATGATGGCGCCGGTCAGCGCGGGCACCGACAGCCGGGTGCCGGACAGGAACAGCATCCAGACGATACCCGCCAGCGCGGCGGGCAGGGCGCTCACGATGATGAGCGGGTCGACCCAAGACTGAAAGTTCACCACGATGAGCAAATACACGAGCACGATGGCCATCGCCACGCCGATGCCCAGGCCCAGGTACGAGCTTTGCATCGTGCTGACCTGACCACGTACGACGATCTGGCTGCCACGCGGCAGCGCCTGCCTGGCCTGAGCGACCAGGCGGTTGATGTCACCGGCCACGCTGCCCAGATCCCGGCCTTCCACGCTCACGAAAATGTCGATGACCGGTCGGATGTTGTAGTGGCTCACCACGGCGAAGCGCTGCGTCGGCTCGACCTTCACGAAGTTGCCCAGCAACTGCGACTGTCCGGTGCCGGTCGTTCCTGCGACCGGCAGACGCAGCAAGTCGTCGATGGAACTGATGCGGTATTGCGGCGACTGCACCGAGAGGCTGTACTCCACGCCGTTCTGTTCATTGAACCAGAAGCCGGGGGAAGTCTGCGAACTGCCCGAGAGCGAAATCAGCACATTCTGGGCGACGGCATTGGCGTTCAGATTCAGTTGCTGCAAACGCGTGCGGTCCATGTCGAGGTGGATCGTCGGGGCGTTCACCCGTTGCTGGATGTGCGCATCGACGGTCCCCGGTACCTGGCGCACCTGCTTGAGCAGCTTCGTCGCCACGTCGAAATTCGCCAGTTGCTGGTTGCCGCTGATCTGAATGTCGATGGCTGCGGGCAGGCCGAAGTTGAGGATCTGCGTGACGATGTCCGCCGGCTGAAAGAAGAACTCCACGCCGGGGAAGCGTTGCGGCAGGAGGGCGCGCAGCTTGTCGACGTACGTCGCGCTCGGGTGGTGGTCCGGCGTCAGCGCGATCTGAATCTCGCCATCGAGCGTGCCGATCGTCCCGGCGTTGCTGTACGACAGGTTGATGCCGCTGTAGGGCAGGCCGAGGTTGTCGAGAATCGTCTCCAGTTCGTTGGCGGGGACCACCTCGCGCACCACTTTCTCGACTTCGTCGGCCAGCCGCGCCGTTTCTTCGATGCGCGTGCCTGTCGGCGCGCGCATGTGCATGCGGATGTTGCCCGCATCGACCGATGGAAAGAAGTCCGCGCCCAGCGCGAACACCAGCCCCATCGACAGAACACAGAATGCGAGAAACCCTGTCGCGAAAACGCGGCGGCGCACCAGCAGCGTGGAGAGCACCACGATATAGGCCGCGCGCATGCGCTCGAACCCGGCGTCAAAGCGCAGGTAGAGGCGGCGGAACATGCCTGGCCTGGCATTTGGCGCGCCCGCGTGCGCATGACCCATGAGCAGCATGGCGAGCGTGGGCACGAGCGTGCGCGAGAGGATGTACGACGCGAGCATGGCGAATACCACCGCCTCGGCCAGCGGCACGAAGAGGTAGCGCGCCACGCCCGTGAGGAAGAACATCGGCACGAACACGATGCAGATACACAGGGTCGAGACGAGCGCCGGCACGGCGATTTCGCCCGCGCCGTCGAGAATCGCCTGATGCAGGGGCGTGCCCATGTGAAGATGCCGCTCGATGTTCTCGATGGTCACGGTCGCGTCGTCGACCAGAATCCCCACCGCCAGCGCCAGCCCGCCCAGCGTCATGATGTTGATCGTCTGGCCGAGCGCGTGAAGCGCGAGCAGCGAGGACAGGATCGAGAGCGGGATCGAAATGGCGATGATGCAGGTGCTGCGCCAGTTGCCGAGGAACAGCAGGATCATGGCGGCGGTGAGCGCCGCGGCGATCAGCGCTTCATGAATCACGCCCTGCACCGCAGCTTTCACGAAGACAGACTGATCGAAAAGGGCCGAGATATGAAGATCGGCAGGCAAGGCCGCTCTGGCCTCCGGCAGAATCGCCTTGAGCGAGTCTACGACCGACAGCGTCGAGGCGTCGCCCGTCTTCATCACGGACATGAGCACGCCGCGCTGGCCGTTCTGACGCACGATGTTCGTCTGCGGCGAGAAGCCGGTGCGAACGTGGGCGACTTCGCGCAGATAGGTCGTGGCCCCGGCAACGGTGCGTACCGGGATGTTGTTCAATCCCTCCACCGTCGGAGGAGAGCCGTTCATGTCAACGGTATATTCCCGCGGCCCGATCTTGGCGGTGCCGGTCGGCAGAATCAGGTTCTGTGCGTTGACCGCGGCGACCACGTCCTGTGCCGTCAGGCCCTTGGCAAGCAGTGCGCGCGTGTCGATGTCGACCGAAATCAGCCGCGTCTTGCCGCCATACGGATAGGGCACCGCGGCGCCGGGAATCGTCACGAGCTGCGGACGCAGGAAATTGAGCGCGGTGTCGTTGAGCGCCGGTTCGGACAGGCTCGGGCTCGACAGGCCCAACTGCATGACCGGAATCGACGACGCCGAGTAACTGATGACCAGCGGCGGCGTCGCTCCCGGCGGCATTTGCTTGACCTGCGCCTGTTCGACCGCGACGACCTGCGCAATGGCGGTCTGAATGTTGGCCGTCGGTTGCAGGAAGATCTTGATGATGCCGATGCCGGGCAGCGACTGCGACTCGATGTGCTCGATGTTGTTGACGGTCGTCGTCAGCCCGCGTTCGTTGCCGGAAATCATCCGGTCGGCAATGTCCTGTGCGGACAGGCCGTTATAGGTCCAGATGACGCTGATGACAGGGATGTTGATTTCCGGCAGCACATCCACGGGGGTGCGCATGAGCGCGAGCGGCGTGGCGAGCAGAATCAGAATGGCCATCACGATGAACGTGTAGGGCCGTTTGAGCGCAACGTTGACAATCCACATGATTCAGACGCGCTCGGGCGCAGTCACAGGCGTATGGAGGAGGGCCGTGCCGTGAGCGCAGCATGGCGCGCCACCGGTATCGGAAGGATCGCCGCCATGGTAGGGGCGCACGCCCAACGCCAAAATGGCGCGAAAATGGCGAAATTGACAGAATTCGAACGACGGTCCGTAAACCCGCGCCGTATAAGGCTTTGCTCGACGGCATGCCTGCGGGAGTGGCATATTACGGCGTGTTGCGTTATAAAGTTGACGTACCAAAAGTCGCCGCCCGATAGCCTACGGTCTGCCTTTCGACCGCCGTTGCCGTGGCTGGCGTCGAGAACCCAAGCCCCACGCAGGAAAGCAATGACCGAACGCCCGACGTCCCCCCCTGAACCTCAGCCGGTTTCCGGCAAAGTCACCCGCAGCGCCATCTTCCTCGTCGCCACGATTCGCGACGATGAGGCCGCGCACGCCGCTGTGCGAGGCTGGTGTGCCGATGCCGCCGCTTATGTGCGCGCGGTCGGCAAGCGCGTGCCCACGGGCAATCTGTCGTGCGTGGTCGGCTTTAGCGACAACGCCTGGGATCGCCTGTTCGGCGCGCCGCGTCCGGCCGAGCTGCATCCGTTTCGGGAGTTCGGCTCGGGCAAGCGTCACGCCCCGGCCACGCCGGGCGACTTGCTGCTGCACATTCGCGCCGAGCAGATGGACCTGTGCTTCGATCTCGCCACGCTCATGCTGGGCAAGCTGGGCGACGCCGTGACCGTGGTCGACGAAGTCCACGGCTTCCGCTATTTCGATATGCGCGCCATGATCGGCTTCGTCGATGGCACCGAGAATCCGGAAGGCCAGGAGGCGCTCGATTTCACGGTGATGGGCGACGAAGACCCCGAGTTCGCCGGTGGCAGTTACGTGCTGGTGCAGAAGTATCTGCACGACATGACGGGCTGGAACGCACTGCCGGTCGAAGTGCAGGAGCGCATTATCGGCCGCACCAAATTTTCGGACGTCGAACTCGACGAGGACGTGAAGCCGAGCAATTCTCACAGCGCGCTGACCACGCTCGAAGTGGACGGCAAGGAAGTGAAGATCCTGCGCGACAACATGCCGTTCGGGCGCCCCGGATCGGGCGAGTTCGGCACGTTTTTCATCGGATACGCCCGCTCGCCGTGGCCCATCGAGCAAATGCTCGAGAACATGTTCGTCGGCAAGCCGCCCGGCAACTACGACCGCCTGCTCGACTTCAGCACGGCCGTGACCGGCGGACTGTTCTTCGTGCCCTCGGCGGCCCTGCTCGAAGCGCTGGCGGAGCGCTCGCCGCAGGCGGCTGCGGCCGAATCCGCCAACGTCATCAAAACCCTGATCGATGCCCAGCCGTCGAGCGTTCAGGTGCTCGACCGGTCTGTGGCAACGGCGCAAACCACTTCTCATCAGGCGAGCCCCGCCATTGCGGACGGCTCGTTGCAAATCGGATCGCTCAAAGGAGTTTCTCAGGCATGAATAACCTGCATCGCGAACTGGCCCCCATTTCGAGCGCCGCGTGGGCGCAAATCGAAGAAGAGGTGGCCCGTACATTCAAGCGCACGGTGGCCGCTCGTCGCGTTGTCGACGTCAAGGGCCCGAGCGGTCTGGCGCTCTCCGGTGTCGGCACCGGTCATCAGCAGGCCATCGACGCGCCGCTCGACGGCGTGAGCGCGCGTCAGCGCGAGGTGCTGCCGCTCGTGGTGCTGCGCGTGCCGTTCGAGCTCTCGCGCGAAGCGATCGACGATGTCGAGCGAGGCGCGAACGATTCGGACTGGCAACCGGCCAAGGACGCGGCGATCAAGCTGGCGTACGCCGAAGACCGTGCCATCTTCGACGGCTACGAGGCCGCGCGCATTACGGGCGTGCGTCAGGGTTCCTCGAATCCCGTGCTGCCGCTGCCGGACGACATTGCCGATTACCCGACGGTCATTGCCAAAGCGCTGGAGCAACTGCGTCTGGAAGGCGTTGACGGTCCGTACAGTGTGTTGCTGGGCGCCGACGCGTACACCGCCGTGGCCGAAGCCAACGACCAGGGTTATCCGATTCTCGAGCACATCGGCCACATCGTGAGCGGCGAGATCATCTGGGCGCCGGCCATTGACGGCGGCTGCATTCTCTCGACGCGCGGCGGTGACTACGAGATGCACATCGGCCAGGACGTCTCCATCGGTTACCTCGATCACACGGCCACGACCGTTCGACTGTATCTGGAAGAGACCTTTACGTTCCTGATGCTCACGGCCGAGGCCGGTGTGTCGGTGGGCAATGCCAAGCCTGTCGGTGCGAGAAAGAAGTCGAAGTAATGCGTCTAACTTACTGACGTAAAAAGAAAAACGGCTGAGGCGGAATTCCGCCTCAGCCGTTTTTCGTTGGGGTGTCGCCGTCCTGCGGGCGGTCAGTTGGCCGCAGGTGCCGATGCGCCGGCGGGTACTGCTCCGGTCGCCGGCTCGCCGGCCATCGGCTTTTCAATCATCACACGACGGTTGTCGCGCGCGATGATCTTCATCGGCAAGCCGAGCGTTTCGAGCACCGTGAACTTTTGCGGATCGACCAGCGCGAGCGCCTTCGGCGCCGCCATCCAGACGTCCACGAACTTCTCCAGCGTCGGCACCCAGCTATCGGGCGCTTGCGAGATGCCGAATTCCAGTTCGTCCTGTACCGCGACCATGATCATCGGTTGACGCAGGTAGTACGGCATCGTGTGGTCGAGCGTGCCGACCGAGTAGAACGGCGTGTCGGGGCCCAGTCGATCCATCTCGGCGCGCACCGCCGGCACGAGGTCGATGCCGGAGCTGCCGCGCCCGAAGGCTTCGTGACCGGAGCCGCCGATCATCGCAAAGGTCAGCCACGTCCCCGCGAACGCGATCAGGGCTTGCTTCGTACTGCGCAGGCTCAGCCAGCGGGTCATGGCGATGCCGATCAGTCCCACGACGCTCGCGGCGTACAGGTAGTAGGTAAACGTCTGATATGCCTGCACGGGGTTGCGGCTGTCCGAGTGATGCGACAGGAACACCAGCCCCGTGATGATCGTTGCGATGAAGAGCACGGCCGACACGACGAGGTGCTTGCGCAGCGACTCACGCGTCATCCCGGCGAGCCCCAGACCGAACAGCATGGCGATCGCGGGCACGATCGGCAGCACGTACGAAATGAGCTTCGAGTGCGAAAGCGAGAAGAAGCAGAAAATGAAGACGGCCCAGACCGTGATCATCAGCACCGGACGGAAGCCGTTCGCCTGACGCGGCACGGCGCGCGACCCCGCAACCGCGCGGGGAATCATCGACAGCCAGGGCAGGAACCCGACGATCAGCACCGGAACGAAGTACCACAGCGCACCCGGACGGTTGTGGTCCGGCTTGAGGAAGCGGTTGAAGTGCTCGTTGATGAAGAAGAAGTCGAAGAACGACGGATTACGCGACATGACGGCGGCGAACCACGGCACGGTGACGGCGAGCAGCACGATCAGACCGCTCACGAGATGCAGTCGCTTCCACAGCGCCCAGTCGCGCGAAATCAGCGTGTAGATGACGAGGACAGCCCCGGGAAGCACTACGCCGATCAACCCTTTGCTCAGGATCGACAGGCCCATCGCCGCCCAGCACAGCCACATCCAGTTGCGCGTTTGCGTGTCGGTGAGCCCCGGGCGCTGTGCCAGCAGCAACGAGCACAGCACCAGCGTCATCATGAACGACAGGCCCATGTCGAGCACGTTGAAGTGGCCCAGCAGGCTCCACAGCGGGGCGCTGGCCAGCGCCAGTGCGGCGAAGAAACCTGCGCGCGCGCCGAATACCCGTCGACCGGTGTAGCCTACGAGCAGCACGCCGCCGAAGCCCGTGAGCGCCGTCCAGAGACGGGCCTGCCAGTCGCCGAGACCGAAGATCATGAACGTCAGCGCGTTCATCCAAGTCTGGAGCGGCGGCTTTTCGAAGTACAGGTAGCCGTTGTAGCGCGGCGTGACCCAGTCGCCCGTGGCCAGCATCTCTCGCGCCATCTCGGCGTAGCGGCCTTCGTCGCTGGGAATCAGATGACGAAAGTTCAAGACGCCGAACCAGACGAGCGCGAACATCGCCAGCAGCCATAGCAGGGCAGTAGGGGAAATCGGCCAGGGTTCTAACCCGGCGTCACGTTGAGGGCGTGTGGACATGAATGCGAGGCTTCCGGTCTTGATGAACTAGGGAGTGAATGACTAAACCTGGGTCGGCTGGGGCGGCTGCGATGCGTGAGGGGCCGTCGGGGACGCATCGGGATTGGGGAGCGAGACTCGCACGTGCAGGCCGCGCGGGCCCGACCGGTTCGCGTCGCTCAGCGTGACCTGGCCGCCCAGGCGGTCGACGATGGCGCGTACGATGGCCAGTCCGAGGCCGGTGCCTTCGTCGCCGTGATTGCGCGATTCGCGGTGATCGGTCGCACGGTAGAACGCGTCGAAGACGCGCTCGCGCTTGTCTGCATCGATACCCGGGCCGGAGTCGATGACGTCGATGACCACGTCGCTCCCCGTGGCCGACAGACGCACGGATACCGTGCCGCCTGCGGGTGTATAGCGCACGGCGTTGCCGACGATGTTGCTCAACAGGGTGACGATGTCGCGCTTCGCGCCCGCGACGCGCAGGTTCGAGCGTCCGGGCGCGCTGGAGGCGGCGGAGGCGTCCGCCAGATCGAGCACGATCTGCTTGCGATCGGCGAGCACGAAGGCGTCTTCGAGTGCTTCGTGAATGGCTGGCAGCAAGGTGAGCGGCGTTGCCGCAGCGGTCGGTGCGCTCTGGGCCCGCGCGAGCGTGAGCAGTTGTTCGATCAGGGTGCGCGTGCGATGCAGGCCGCTCTTGAGCTTGATCAGGCGATTGCGCGTTTCCGTGTCGAGGCCTGCCGGCTCCAGCGCGCGGTCGAGATTTTCCGACTGAATCACCAGCGCCGTCACCGGCGAGCGAAGTTCGTGCGCGGCGTCGGCGACGAAGCGGCGTTGCTCGTCGAGCGCCTTGTCCAGACGGGACAGCAGCCGGTTGATCGACACGATGAACGGCTCGATCTCCGTCGGGGCACCTTGCGTGTCGAGACCGCGCAGATCGGTGTCGCGCCGCTTGTCGACTTCGGCGGCCAGCTGCTGAACCGGTCGCCAGGCGCGCCGTACGGTCCAGACGATGGCGGCGATGAGCAACGGCACGAACCCGACGAACGGTAGCGCGGTGCGCAGACCGCTGTTGCGCGCAATCTCGTTGCGGCCTTCGGTGGGCTGGGCCACGACGATCCGCAGATCCGGGCCGATGGTGCGAACGAAGGCGCGCCACGTGTGCTCGCCCGTGTTAACCGTATGGAATCCGTCGGACAGCGTGACGGGAAACGTGCCGCCGAGACGCTGGACCGTGAGACGGTAGTCGTGGTCCTCGATGGGCAGACCATGGATGGCGCTGTCGGCGCCCGCGAGATTGCGGATGTCGACGAGGGCGGCGAGTTGCAGCAACTGGTCGTCCTGAAAGCGATAGGCCTCGCGAAACGCGGCGCCATAGGAAACGAAACCCGCTACGATCGCCAGCCCCAGCGCGCAGGCGCTGAGCGTGACGACCAGCCGTGACTGCAACGAACGCATCATGCCTTGGGCACCAGCCAGCCTGCGCCACGGATGTTGCGGATCACGTCCGCGCCGAGTTTCTTGCGGATCGAGTGGATCAGGAAGTCGATCATGTTGCTCTCGATCTCTTCGCCCCAACCATATAGACGATGTTCGAGGGCGTCGCGCGAAAGGATCGTGCCGGGGCGCAGCATCAGGGCGTGCAGCAGTGCGTATTCGCGTGCCGACAGCACGCAACTGTTCTCGCCGTAGGTCGCCTGATGGGTTGCCGGGTCGAGGGCGAGGGTGCCATTGGTCAGCACGGGGACGGCGACGCCCGCGTGACGCCGGATGACGGCGCGCATGCGTGCGAGCAGCTCGCCGACTTCGAACGGCTTGACGACGAAGTCGTCTGCGCCGAGATCGAGGCCCTGAATGATGTCTTCGGCGCCGTCGCGCGCCGTCACGACAATGATCGGCGTGCGCCCGCCCGCGCCGCGATGCGCCCGCAGGACCTCCCAGCCGTCCCGCCCGGGCAGGCCGAGGTCGAGCAGCATGAGGTCATAGGCATGCGAGGCAAGGGCAGCCAGTGCGGCTTCGCCATCGCGGCACCAGTCGGCCGCATACGAGGCGTCCTTGAGCGCCTGCATCATGGCCTCGCCGATCATGGCATCGTCTTCTACAAGCAATATCCGCATGGTTTTTCGTACGCATTCTGGCGTGGCCGTATCAGCCTACGCCTATTCCTTGCCGTCCTCCGGGAACGGCTCGGGCGCAAGATAGCGCGCGAAACTTAGGAGAAACTTAGTGCGCAGGTGCGTCCAGTGGCGCGACTATGCCACGCAAACTGTTAGGCATTCAATGACTTAGCGAAGTTTTTTCAAGTGATGCCGAGATTGAGCGGGTGCCGGTCGTCCAACGCAAACAGGCCGGCAGAAGCGCCGACCTGTCGATTTTGGTTATTTTCCTAAGGTGCAGTCTGCTTCGAGATGACTGCACCGCGCCGGGCTACCTTATCCCGCGCGCAACGTTTTCGCCGCCGCCACCATGTTCCGAAGCGCCGGCACGACCTCCGCCCACTGACGGGTCTTCAGCCCGCAGTCCGGATTGACCCACAGGCGCTGGGCCGGAATTCGCTGCGCCGCCTTGCGCATGAGCGAAACCATGTGCGCCTGCGTCGGGATGTTCGGCGAATGGATGTCGTAGACACCCGGTCCGATGTCGTTCGGATACCGGAACGAGTCGAATGCATCGAGCAACTCCATATCCGAGCGTGAGGTCTCGATGGTGATCACGTCCGCATCCATATCGGCAATCGCCGGGAGAATGTCGTTGAACTCGGAATAGCACATGTGGGTATGAATCTGGGTGTCGTCCCGTACCCCGTTCGCGGTGATGCGAAACGACTCGACCGCCCAGTCCAGATACGACTGCCATTGGGCGCGGCGCAGCGGCAGGCCCTCGCGCAAGGCGGCTTCGTCGATCTGGATCACGCGTACGCCGGCGCGCTCCAGGTCGAGAACTTCTTCGCGGATCGCAAGCGCGAGTTGCAGGCACGAGACGGCACGCGGCTGATCGTCGCGCACGAACGACCAGTTCAGGATCGTGACGGGGCCGGTCAGCATGCCCTTCATTGGCTTGCTCGTGAGCGATTGCGCATAGGTGATCCACTCGACGGTCATGGGCCTGGGGCGACGAATGTCACCGAACATGATGGGCGGCTTCACGCAACGCGAACCATAGGACTGCACCCAGCCGAACTGGCTGAAGGCGTAGCCGTCGAGCTGTTCGCCGAAGTATTCGACCATGTCGTTGCGTTCGGCTTCGCCGTGCACCAGCACGTCGAGTCCCAACGCTTCCTGCTCGTGTACGCTGCGCTCGATCTCCCGTTGCATGGCGGCGACATAGCCCGCCTGGTCGAGCTCGCCCGATTTGAACCGGCTGCGCGCGGCGCGGATCTCAGCTGTCTGGGGGAACGAACCGATGGTTGTCGTGGGGTACAGCGGCAAATTGAGTTTGGCCGCCTGCTTCGGCGCGCGCTCGGCATAGGGCCGCTGGCGACGCCCCAACGCAGCTTCGATCCGACTCACCGCGGCTTTCACGGCAGGGTTGTGCACGCGCGGCGAGGTGCGTCGGCTGGCAATGGCCTGGGCGTTGGCGTCCAGTTCGGCAGCGACCGCCTCGCGACCGTCGTTGATTGCCCGGGCCAGCACAGTCACTTCGGCCAGCTTCTGCTTCGCGAACGCCAGCCATGAGCGGATCTCGGCATCGAGGGTCTGTTCGCTGTCGAGGTCGACCGGCACGTGCAGCAGCGAGCATGACGGTGCAACCCAGAGACGCTCGCCCAGTTGCCGGGCCACCGGTTCGAGCCAGTCCAGCACGGCGTTGAGGTCTGATTTCCAGATGTTGCGACCGTTGACCACGCCCAGCGAGACGACCTTGTCGGCCGGCAGCGCGGCCATGACGGCTGACACTTCGTCGCGCGCGTTGACCGCATCGAGATGCAGGCCGTCGACCGGCAGTCGGCAGGCGAGGGGCAGGTTTTCCTGCAATTCGCCGAAATACGTGGCGAGCAGTCGGTTGATCGGCACGACGGCAAGTGCGGCGTAGGCCGTCTCGAACGCCTGTTGCCACTGCGCATCGAGTTCAGTGACCAGGATCGGTTCGTCGATCTGCACCCATTGCACGCCCTCGGCGGCCAACGTGTTCAGCAATTCGACATAGACGGGCAGCAGGCGCGGCAGCAGCGCGAGTTTGTCGCTGTCGTCCTTTGCCTTGCCCAGCCACAGATAGGTGAGCGGACCGATGATGACTGGCTTGGCATTCACGCCGGCGGCGCGAGCTTCGGCCAGTTGACCGATCAGACGTGAAGCGTCCAGCGTGAATGCGGTCCCGGCGCTGAACTCGGGGACGATGTAGTGGTAATTCGTGTCGAACCACTTGGTCATTTCCCCGGCGGCCACGCCACCGCAGCACTCGGCGTGTTCATCCGCGCGCTGCGCCGAGCGACCCCGGGCCACACGGAAGTAGTTGTCGAGGACGTTGCCGTGAAAGCCCTGCACACGCGCAGGCAAGTTGCCCAGCGTGAAGCTCATGTCGAGCACCTGGTCGTAGAAGGCGAAATCGCCGACCGGTGTCAGATCGAGCGCCGCCTGATCCTGCCAGTGACGCTTGCGCAGCGTGGCACCCAGCGCTTCCAGCGCATCGAGCGTCGCTTGTCCCTTCCAGTACGCTTCCAGCCCGAACTTCAGTTCACGTTTCGCGCCGATGCGCGGAAATCCCAGGTTATGTGTTTTTGCCATGTTCTCTAGTGACGTTAGCCGTCCGATGTGTGAAACCGTGGCATCGATCATAGAGATTCCGATTCATGAATGAAAATGGTCTTATTTGTGATTATCTTTAATTTAATTCATGTTCGCGCAGGCGCGGGAAGCGTACGGGCAACATCTTGCAGTATCTCGATGAGCGCGAGCGCAGCGGCACTGGGAGCATGCCCGTGAAGCACGCCGACGGTGGAGGCCACATGCGAGAAACGTAGCCCGAAGTCTTGCAGCGACGTTGCCAGCGGCGAGTACGCCACGCCCAGTCGCGAGGCAAGAAACAGGCAAGGCATGGCCTGCGCAATGCTGGCGTTGGTCATGAGCGTGACGGATTCCATGACGACGCGTGGCAGCGGCAGTCCCTGGTGGGCGAATTCGGTATCGATGGCCCTTCGCATCGGCGTGCCGGGAGGCGGCACGATCCATGGGTAGCGCGCGGCGTCCGCCCAATCGGGCGAGGGATGTGCGGCAAGCGGATGATGACGCGCACCGAACACGCGCACTTCGTCGTCGTACAGCGGCACGACGCCGAAACCGGCATTCATGGCGGTCTCGTCCAGTCGGCAAATCAGCAGATCGATCTCGTGCCAGTGCGCGCGTGGCAGCAGTCGATCCAGCGTTTCCTCCAGCAGATTGACGCGCAGCGCGGGCCCCGTATGGGCCACGCGTGCGAGCGTTTGCGGCATGAGCACGCTTGCCATGCCCGGCAGAATGCCGACATTGACGGGCCTGGCGAGTCCGTCGCGCAACGCCTGCATGGCCGGGGCCACGCCCGCGAGGTCGGTCAGCATGCGCTCGGCGCGCTCAAGCAGGGCGTCGCCATACGGTGTGGGCGTGACACGACGCGTGGTGCGCTCGAACAGCGACACGCCGAGCGCCTGCTCGATCTCGCGCAGCCACTTGGACAGGGCGGGCTGCGTGATGGCGGCGGCCTCCGCCGTGCGCGCGAAACTCCTTGTGCGACCCAGCCACCGAAGGGTTTCCAGATCGCGAATCCTGAGTTTTCGCAGCACGGCGGGGATCTGCCGTACCAATGGGCCGGGGTCTTTGGACGAGGGGACTTGGCTGTCGGTCATGAAGAAGGGCGCTGGGAATCCGGGTTGCCGTGCAACCGATGTCGGGACCGATGTCACGTATTGTTGTCGCTTTGGTAATGAATATAGCGTGACTTTTCATCGATGGGTGCTGAGTCCCATCGAATAATGAGACTCCCATCGGAAGCCAGGGCAAGACAAGACACTGGCGCCTCATCAGGAGCGAGACGCATGACAACACGCAAGCCACCGTCCCCGGCGTCCACCGGGTTTTCCGAGTCCTCCGCCTGCGCCGAAGCGTCGGTCGGGGGAACCGGGTCCAACACGCCGCCCGGCCCGCGCGCGTCGCGTCGCGACTTTCTCAGGCAGGCGAGCGCCGCCGTGGCCTCGGCCGGGTTGGCAACGTCGGCCATCGCCGCGCCGAAGATCGAGCATCATGGCAAGCCCACCGACGACGGCTACGTGATGCCGCAAGACGCCCCGGCTGTCGCGCCGAAGGGGTACAACATCCTGTTCATCCTCACGGATCAGGAGCGGTACTTCGACAAGTGGCCGTTCCCGGTGCCGGGGCGGGAGCGGTTGCGCCGCGAGGGCGTGACGTTCGCGAATCACCAGATCGCCGCGTGTGTCTGTTCGCCGTCGCGCTCGGTGGTGTACACCGGCCAGCACATCCAGCACACCCGCGTGTTCGATAATTGCGGCATTCCGTGGCAGCCGGACATGTCGACGGATCTGCGCACCATCGGCCACATGATGCGCGACGCCGGGTATTACGCCGCCTATCTGGGCAAATGGCATCTGAGCGGCAAGCTGCACCACAACCACACGCCGTACGACACCCCGACCAAGGAATACAACGAACTGTTCAAGGCGTACGGCTTCGACGATTACTTTGGCGTTGGCGATCTGATCGGGCGCGTGCGGGGCGGTTACACCTACGATGGGCTGACCACATCGTCGGCCGTGTCGTGGCTGCGCGGTCGGGGCGCACAATTGGCGAGCGAACGCAAGCCGTGGTTCATGGCCGTCAATCTGGTCAATCCGCACGATGCGATGTTCCTGAACACCGACCCGGCCGGCGTGGAAACGCAAAACGCCAACGGCCCGACGCTGGGCAACGCCCGTCCACCGAAAGATGCGCTCTACGACGCCCACTGGGACGTGCCGCTCGCCGCCACGCGCAAGCAACCCTACGACGCCCCGGGGCGTCCGGCGGCGCATGGCGTCTACAACGCGTCCGAGGGCGTGCTCGTGGGCGATTATCCAATCGACGACGCTCGGCTTCGGGTCTATCAGGACTATTACTTCAACTGCATTCGCGACTGCGATACGCATGTGGTGAAGTTGCTCGACACGTTGCGCGAGCTGGGGATCGACAAGAACACCATCGTGGTCATGAGCGCGGACCACGGCGACCACGTGGGCGCGCACAAGCTCGTCGGGAAAGGGCCGACGACGTATCGCGAGCAGAACCACGTGCCGCTGGTCATTCGTCACCCGGCATATCCGGGCGGCAAGCAGTGCGCCGCGCTCAGCTCGCATCTGGACATGACGCCGACGCTGCTCGGTCTGACCGGGCTCGACGCCGCCGGCATCGCCCGGGTCGCTGGCAATGCGGCGCGCGGGCACGACCTCACGCCGTTGTTACAGCGCCCGGAATCCCAGCCGGTCGATGCGCTGCGCCCCGCGGCGCTTTTCAACTACGCCATGCTGCTGTTCTACGACAGCGAGTGGGTGGCGCAGGAATATGCAACGTTGCGAAACAAGGGCATGCCGATCGAGGAGATCCACCGGCGCGTGATTGCGCGACAACCGGACTTCCGTCATCGCGGCATGATCCGCAGCGTTTTCGACGGGCGTTATCGCTTCTCGCGCTACTTCTCGCCCATGCAGTTCAATCGGCCGACCTCGCTCGAATCCTTGTTTGCCAGCAATGATGTGGAGCTCTACGACCTGCAGGCGGATCCGACCGAGTCGCACAATCTCGTGCTCGATCGGCAGCGCAACGGGCCATTGATTCTTGCGATGAATGCGTTGCTCAACGATCGTCTGGACGTCGAGGTCGGCGAAGACCGGCCCGATATCCTGCCGATTCGCGACGGGCGCGTGCACTTCACGTTCGAGACGGCTGGCGGCTGATGCCCTCCGGCGTTGCCGTGCGTTGACACGAGCGGGCCGCCGGACGCGCGATGGGCGTTGGCAAGTCGGGCGGCATTGGTGGTACGCTCTTGCGTCCGCGCGCGAGGGGACATCTGCGCGCATGCGCTTGTTGTCCGGTCTGTCGAGCGCATCGCGTCAACCGGTGTCATCTGTCTTTGCCAACGCCATGAACAAACGTGATTTTCTTGCCGGTGCCGTCGCCCTCGGCGCCTCGGTGCCGGTGTTTGCCCAATCCGCTACATCCGCCGCCAAACCTGCCGCCAAATCGGACAAACCGGGTGAGGCAGGCGCTTTTGCCGCACCGACTTCGACGCCCCTCGTCACTCTGTCCGGGGCCATCGAGCGCCACAATCGGGGAGCGGTCGATCCGGCGTTGGATCAACTCTTTCACAAGCAACTGGTGCAATTCGATGCGGGCTACGCGTTCGACTTCGCCATGCTGAGCCGCACGCCGGCGCAGACGATCCGTCCAACGCTGGAGTACGACGCCCGGGCGCATACGCTTCGCGGGCCGCGTCTGGCCGACGTGCTGGCGCAGGCCGGCATTCCCGTCAATCCATTGACTCAGGTGCTGTTGCGCGCCATCGACGGATACGTTGTCGCCACGACCCTGGGGCAAGTGCGCGAGTACGGATTTTTGCTGGCGACCCACATCGACGACAAGCCCCTCGCGCTCGGCGGGTTAGGGCCGCTGTGGGCCGTCTACGATCCGGCAAGGATCCCGGTGCTGGCGGGCAAACCGCTCAAGGAACGGTTCGCGCTTTGCCCATGGGGCGTGTATCACATTCAGATCAATGCGGTCTCCTGACGTGACGGGACCGTCGACGCGTCAGTAAGATGTCGGCCGCCCCGGCGGCGTCGGGGCGAGTGGCGGCGGATCGATGGCTTGATACGGGTTGAGACGGCCAGGCAACTTGACGGGGTCGAGTTCATCGACGTCTTCATGCAGGATACGGCGTATCTCGAGAATGGCCTGCGGTGTTTCCTGCACGCTGTGACCCGCGACGATGACTCGTTCCGATTCGGCCCCCGCCAGATGCGCGCTCGCATACGGCACCACGCCGTCGGTCGATTCGGTGAGCGGCCCCTTGGGGCTTCGCCGCGCAATGATCGAGTGATAGTGGACGGACGGCGAGATCTTCAGCCCGGCAGCGGCGACGACATACGGATCGTTGTCGCGCAGTTGGTCGATGCTGTTGGGCACGTAGCGCGTCTTGCCCTCGGACGGATCGTCTTCCGAGCCGGTGGCGTAGTGGAGTACGTCGTCGATGCTCGAGAGCAACGTGACGGGCAATTTGATCAGGTTCGAGACCCAGCGCCCGATCCGGTTGCGTGCGAACGGTGTGCCGCGATGCGGTGCGGCGATGAAGATCGCGCGCTCGAACTGCGGGATAGGCTTGAAATTGAACAGCGGATCGAGCCGGTCGCGCGCGCGGTCGATCTGATCGTCATCGAGCTGATAGTCGTTCTGGAAGGTTTCCCAAAGATCGTCGTCCGAACTGGATACCATCAGGCGTGCGATCACGCCGCCCATACTGTGTCCGATGATCACGGCGTCGTGCGAGGCTGCCGACTGGCCGTCCGGATCGAAGTGCTTGATCGTGGCTTCGAACGCGTTGCGGATTGCCATCGCGTTGACCAGAATCGGCGCATTCGTCGGGTAATAGACCTGCCAGACCTGAAAATGCTCGCGCAGGGTCGCGTCTCCCTGAATCTCGTTGGCAAGATTCACCCACGCTTCGGGGCTGCTGGCCAGCCCGTGCAGCATCAGAATGACGCGACGCCCCGGATCGAATGGCTGCATCAGATAGATGTGCGGGCGCACGATGCCCCGATCGCGCCCGAACAAGGTTCGCAACGACTGCTCGGCGAATCCCGAGCGCGCGAGCCACAAACCATAGCCGGCGGTGAAGTTGCCGGCGAGCGGCACCAGCTGATGATTGATTTCGACCGACGCCTGTCGGTAGGGGTCGTAGACGACCAGTGTGGCGAGCTGCGTCGTCAGCACCTCTTCGAGTGTGGTGCCGTTAAAGCGAAGCAGCAGCGTGAGGGACGGTGAGGGCATTTCGCTGAACACGGGGCCCGCGTTCGGATCGGTCGCGCGTCGGAAGTCGCGCGATGCGCGGCTCTCGCGAGCGTTACGCGAACTGGCCCCTGTGTTGCCGCGATTCTCGGTTGGTTCCGTGCCGACAGTGTCGGGCGCGGGGCCGGTCGCGGCGTCGCCACGCGCTGCCGGGGGGCGGGCGGCGGCGAGTGCATCGGCAGCCGACTTTTCGTCGAGCACGGCGACGAGCTCCGCGCCGAAGCCGTCGCGTCGATACGGGCTTCGCAATCCTGCGAAGGACAGCGTGGAGGCCGGCAGCACTTCGCGCGGCTGCGTGCGGTTGTCGGCAAAGCGAACGCTGCTGGCGTCGATAGGCAACGTCCATCCGGCGATCTTGTCGCTGCCGGTTTGCTGCACACGACGAAAGAGCGCGACGGAGAAGTTCTGCACCGCGTAGTTGTAATAGTCGCGCACCTGCGTCTGACGATCCTCGAATGCGCGCTCGCTCGACGCCCGGTCGCTGTAGAACAGATAGGCGTAAGCGTAGCGCGCGGAGCGCAGCCACAGATCGAATTGCGCGTCGTTCCATTGCTTGTCGCCGGGCGACGTCTGCGCAATCGCAAGCTGCATGGAAATCTCTGCCATCGCCGCCAGTCGCCGGTCGACGTCGATTTCCTTGGCGCGTCCCAGCGCGTCGATGCAGTCGAGCGACGTCTTCGCGCACACCGTTTCGTCCAGGCCTGCCACGCGAATCGTCTCGTCGGTCGAGGCGCTGAGCTTGCCGGTGGACAGAATGTCGCCACGCTTCATGGCGATGTACTGCTCGGGACCGAGCGAGCGCACCTCCACCATGGCGCAGCCCGACAGGACTGTAAGCCAGACGATGGCCGCGAGTGCGCCGGCGTGCCGAAGCCGGGATGTCGTACGCGGCAGTCTCATGGGATCACCTTCGGATCGTCGCCCGGCACCCCGTCGCGAATGCGCGCCGAGAAGTCCGGCGCATCGCCCGCAGCCAGCGCGCGTTGCACGAAGTTGCCGCGCTCATGCAGTTGCGCATAGGTGAAGCCCGGCGTCAGGCCTCCCTGATCGTAGGCATATTCGGCGAAGTAACCTGAGAGCAGCAAACGATAATCGAGCGGCAGCCCGGGGGCGATAAGCCGTGCGATCTCGAAAACGATGGTCGTGCAATTGCTGGTGAGCGTGTTGTACCAGGCGGGCTCGCTGTCCAGCTCTCGGGCGCGCTCGAGATAGCCGAGGAAGACCTGGCGCAGCGCCGCAGACGGGATATTCAGGTGATAAAGATAGGTTGTCTCGCCGCGTACGTTGCTGCGCACGCGCAGGATGTCGCGTTCGTCGGCGGCGACCAGCGTTGCCTCGAAGTCCTTGAAGAACCCCCCGATGGCCGAGAATTTCTGCCCTTGTTTCTTGCGGATCTCGATCGAGAACACGACGCGCTTGCCGTCCTCGAACCCGAACGACACCAGGGTATGCGCGATGGCCGGTCCCATCCAGTAGGACAGCACCAGATCGGCGCTCACGAGCTTGTCCAGATCGTAGTCGCGCGTTTCCCACCGTGGCGTGAAGTCGGTTTCTGTGCGCCATTCGAAGTTACGCACGTTATGCAGGGTGACGTGTGAGCCATCGCGTCGGGAGTTGAGGCGCTGGGCGACATCGGCGGCCCAATCGCGATCGTTGGATGGCCGGATCGTCTGCCACCAGCCGACAAGCAGGATCATCGCAACCAGAAAACCGAGCGGCCAGCCCCTGAGCGGCACGCCCGCGCGCACGCGCAGCAAAGCGACGATGGCGGCGATGCCCAGCAACGCCCATAGCGCGATAACGCCATAACGCACGGGTGCAGGCCCCGGGCACCGATAGGCGAGCGCCATCGATCCCCAGGCGCATGCGCCGAGCACGAGCAGGGCGAGGAGTGCGCGCAGCACATAGACGTACCACGCGATGTGATGGCTGACGAGGGCGTCGCCAGCATGGGATTGCAGTTGCACCATATGTCGCTGAATTCGATCCGGGGCGGTCGCCGCACAGACGGTTCGCGGCAATTCGCGAGCCTTGGGCCGGCGAGCGTACCACTGCGCGCAGCATAGCGTGAGTCAGGTCTTCGGGGAAGCGACGCGATAGGTGCGGCAGTGCCGCGGTAGTGGTGCGGCAATGCGGGCGCTACAATGCGAGCCCATCGACGAATTTCGTCGGACAACACAATATCGGGGACTTCATGAGGTTGGCATGCTGAGGTATCGCGTCCGCGTTTTTCGGACGGTCAAGTGGACGGTGTTGCGCGTTGCCGTCATGTGCATTGGCGGCGCCCTCGGGCTTGGCGCTTGCGTGACTCGTCCGTTTCAGCCGGCGCCGGCGCTCTATACACTCTGGAAAAAGCCGGGCATCGATGAACAGGGTGTGCGCCATGCCATGCTGTCTTGCGGGTTTCCCGATGCCGCCCATGTCAGCACGAGCGAGTTGACCACAAACGAGTGGGCCAGGGCCGAACTGTGCATGGTGGACGACGGCTTCCAGTATCAGGATGGGCAGATTCTGTGCACCTATTCCCCACAGTTACCGGCCTGTGCCAATGTGGCACGGCCAAAAACGTTCGTCGCCGCAGACAACATCGATCCGGCCGCGCCATCATCCGGGCGGCGCGCAAAGCCTGCCTACACCGACTGGACGCGCCCCAATACGGATCTCGCCACGGTCAGGCGCGAAATGGCCGCCTGCGGCTATACCGATTTCGACATGCCGTCCGACACCATGAAGCGCAACGACGTGGCATCGGCCCAGCTTTGCATGCTCGACAAGGGATTTCGATACGGTTGGCCGTATCAGGCGCTGCTCTGCCGGACAACGCCGTCGCTGAGCGCGTGTCGCGGCAAGTCCATCGACGCCACGCGTTGCTGCGCGGCGCCGACGGCTGCCGGTGCGAAGTGATTGAATTCGGCTGGATCTAGCCGGAGGTGCGGGCGCCAGCCGAGCGCTGATCCCGGCTGCGCAACCGCGTCAGACTGGCTGGCGCGGCGACGTGCGGCGCGGCGCAAGACGTTTGGCGATGCGACCCAGGGCGCGGACCTGCTGTGCGATCACCCCCATGCCGTAGCGACGGGACCGGCCCTCCGGCGCGGGCAACTGGTCGCGAATGCCCGTCGGCTCGACGGTGCGCTCCCATGACGCCGTGCGAAACAGCATATCCCACCACGGGAAAAGCACCCCGAAGTTGCAGCCGTAGCGGGTGCCCTCGTGACCGTAACCGATCGCGTGATGGCGACGATGGAAGGTCGGGCTCACGATCAGGCGTTCGAGCACAGGACCATAAGGCAGCCGGGCATTGACGTGCTGCACGCTTTGCAGGAAGTTGCCCACGGCCACGAGCACGACGTACTGTGCCGGCTGCACGCCGATGAACAGAGCGATCGCTGCGAAGAACGCAGCCTGAACGATATCGTCGAGGAAGTGATTCCGGTCGTCCGACCACAGGGACATCTGTTGCTGGCTGTGGTGCACGGCGTGCAGTTCCCACCAGACGCCGAAGCGATGCTGCCAGCGGTGATACCAGTAACCGGCAAAGTCCAGCACCGTGAGGTACATCAGGAACGAAACGATGGGCTGGTCGGTCACGCCGGGATACAACCCGTCGAGGTCGACGCTCGGCAACCCGTGAATCACCATCTGGCTCTGCAATTCGTTGAAAACCGGTTGCAGCACGATGAAGAACAGCAAATTCAGAATGCCGAGCTTGGCGATCCAGGTGTAAATCACGTCCGCACGGACCTGCTTGCGATCCTGCCATCGCTCCACCGGGCGCAAGGCTTCGAGGGGACGCAGCAGCACATACGTCAACCCCACCTGCATGACCCCGATGATGACGAGATAAAGGGCGTCGTAGATATCGTCGTCATAGCCCATCAAGTTGAAGTGGAACAGCAACGGCTGCACCACATCGACGTAGATGAGGGTCTGAACGGCAGAAATGCCGCTATCGACGAAGTTGAGAGCTTCCTGAATCATCTGTCGGTTCTGTCAGTCCGGATTCGGCGAAAGTACGGGCGCCCGATCGGCAAAGTAAATGCCGTGTGGCGACCGGTTGACGGCAATCGTGTCGACCAGCTTGCGCGCGGGCAGGTCGATCACGCCAACGTGGCGTGCAAACCGGAACGTTACCCAAAGATAGCGTTTATCCGCGGACAATTCCATATCGTCCGGTCCCGGCATCAGACCGGTGATGTCGGCCACCTTGGTGAGCGTTTCGTAATCGATGATGCTGATGGTGCTCTCGACCCGGTTGCTCACGGCAATGTGACGGCCGTCGGAGAGCGAGCGGAAGTTGTGGGCGCCGCGTCCGGTCTGGATACGCTTGACGACCTTCTGGGTGCGCCAGTCCACCACGGCGACGTCGTCCTCGCCGGTCATGCCCACGAGCAGGTACTTGTCGCCCGGCGTCATCCAAAGGCCAGCCGGGGTCTTGCCGACCGGCATGCGCCATTTCACAGTCTGTGTCGGCAGGTCGATGGCCACCACTTCGCCCGAATCCTGCAACGTCACGAAGACCGTCTTGCTGTCGGACGAGAACGTCATGTGGCTCGGCGTCTTGGCCAGGGGAATCCGCTTGGCCACCGTGACGTTTTCGCCGTCGTAGTGATAGAGATCAACGCGATCGAGGCGCAGCGCCGCCGTGACGAACCACTTGCGATCGGGCGAGAAGCCGAGTTGGTACGGATCGTCGATATCGGCCACCTGGCGCTGGAACTTGCCGGTGTTCGGATCGAGGAACATCAGGCTGTTCGAGACCGAGTTGGCCACGATCAGCGAACGCTCGTCGGGCGTAATCATGAGGTGATGCGGCTCTTTGCCGGTGGGCATCGTGCCGACGACCTTATGCGAGGCCTGATCGATGAGGGAGAGCTGCGCAGCACCAGAGTCCAGCACGATTACCGTGCCGGCGTGGGCGGACGAAACGGTCAACGGGAGCGTGGCGGCAACCAGCATCGAGAACGTCGTCGCGGCGCGAAAACGACTGGCCAGCCAGGAAAGCTTGAGGAGCTTGGAAGAAAACACCATGAATGCCTAGGGTAGGGCGAAAAACGGTGACGTTTGCCGGTCAGATATGCCGATGCACACGATCGGTTACCCAATCGGTGCTCGATCGGCAACCAACCGGTAGACCAACTTAACGTCGATTCTCACGTTAAACGCGCCAGATGTCCCGTCCGTTGACAAGAAAATGGGACGAAATCCCAAGCGGGAGCGATCACGTCAGGGCGACTGAGTGTCCCCGCTGTCCGTGCCGTCCCAGTGCGCCAGCAACTGCAAGGCCTCGCGGGTCCAGTCGAGCCAGCCCTGTTCGTACCGTACGCCCAGTCGGAGGATGTGGCGTTGCAGCGTGGCTTCCCGAGTGGGCGGCGGGGCGGTTTCGTCTGACGGAAAATCCCGCGCCTCGATCGCCTGATACGCCGCCAGCTTTTGCGCGTGAAGCGCTGCGCGGCGCGCCAGTTCGGGTTGCAGGCCTAGCGGACCGATGGCGGCGTCCGCGCGCAGGCGGACCATGAGGTCGTCACGCAGATCGGACGGTTCGGTCCGTGTGCCGGCCCAGGCCAGCAGTTCGTCACGCCCGGCGTCGCGCACCCGGTAGACCCGCTTGCGGGTTCGCCCGCCATCCGGGGCAGCCATCGAGTCGATCCACCCGGCCGCCTCCATACGGGCCAGCTCACGGTAGATTTGCTGATGCGTGGCACGCCAGAAGAAGCCGATGGACTTGTCGAACCGGCGTGCGAGGTCATACCCCGACGAGGGCTTTTCCAGCAGCGAGGTCATCAGGGCGTGGGCAAGCGGCATGCCCGGTAGTCTAGGGACTCTAATCGCACTATGCAACTTGTTGCATAGTCACTCGGGCGCTTAGAATCGTCGTCAAACTATGCAACCGGTTGCATAACCGGCGATTGCGAGACTGCCCCTACTTGCCCCCTACCTGCCACGGCCCTGCGCCGGACGACGAGAGAGACAAAACGATGAGCGGCTATCCCCACCTGATGCGGCCCCTGGACCTGGGCTTTACGACGTTGCGCAACCGCGTGCTCATGGGATCGATGCACGTCGGTCTGGAGGAGGCCCGCAACGGCTTCGCCCGAATGGCCGAGTTCTATGCCGAGCGTGCGAGAGGCGGTGTGGCGCTGATGGTGACGGGCGGCATCGCACCGAACGATGCCGGACGTCCCTACGCGGGCGGTGCGAAGCTCAGCACCGAAGACGAGGCGGACAAACATCGTGTCGTGACCGAAGCGGTACATGCGGCCGGGGGCAAGATCGCCATGCAGATCCTGCACTTCGGGCGCTATGCCTACCATCCCGATCTCGTCGCGCCCAGTGCGTTGCAGGCGCCGATCACGCCCGCCAGGCCTCGCGAGCTCACGAGCGACGAGGTTGAAGCGACCATCGACGACTTCGCAAACTGTGCTGCGCTCGCGCAGCGCGCCGGCTACGACGGTGTCGAGATCATGGGCTCCGAGGGCTACCTGATCAACGAGTTCATCGCGGCGCGCACGAATCATCGCACCGATGCGTGGGGCGGCAGTTACGCGCACCGTATCCGTTTTCCGGTCGAGATCGTGCGACGCGTGCGTGCGCGGGTGGGGCGCGAATTCATCATCATCTACCGCCTGTCGATGCTCGATCTGGTCGAAGGGGGATCCACGTTCGACGAAGTGGTGCAACTCGCACGCGCGGTCGAAGCCGCGGGGGCCACCCTGATCAATACCGGCATCGGCTGGCATGAGGCGCGTATCCCGACAATTGCCACGAGCGTGCCGCGCGCTGCCTTTGCGTGGGTGACCGGCAAGCTCAAAGGGCATGTCGGCATTCCGCTGATTACGACGAACCGCATCAACGTGCCGGACGTCGCCGAGCGGATTCTCGCCAGCGGCGAGGCGGACATGGTGTCGATGGCGCGTCCGCTGCTGGCCGATCCGGCGTTCGTCAACAAGGCGGCCGCCGATCGCGCCGAGACCATCAACACCTGTATCGGGTGCAACCAGGCGTGTCTCGATCACACCTTCAGCGGCAAGATCACGTCGTGTCTGGTCAATCCCCTGGCGTGCCACGAGACGGAACTGCGCATCGAGCCGACCGGGCGTCGTCGACGTATCGCGGTGGTCGGCGCGGGGCCCGCCGGGCTGGCCGCCGCGACCGTTGCGGCCCGCAGGGGGCACGACGTCACGCTGATCGAGGCCGACGCGCAGATCGGCGGGCAGTTCAATATGGCCAAGCGGATTCCCGGCAAGGAAGAGTTCTTCGAAACGTTGCGCTATTTCCGGCACGAACTGGACGCGAGCGGCGTCAGGGTCATGCTGAATACGCGCGCCACAGTGGACTCGCTCGTTGAGGGTGGCTACGACGACGTCGTGCTGGCGACCGGTGTCGTGCCGCGCACGCCGGCGATCGAGGGGATCGATCATCCAAAGGTTCTCAGCTATATCGATGTGCTCCGCGACGACGCGACGGTCGGCAACAGCGTTGCCGTGATCGGGGCGGGCGGCATCGGCTTCGACGTCGCCGAGTTCCTGACGCAAGCCGGCGAGAGCGCCACGCTCGTGCCCGAGAAGTTTTATGCGGAATGGGGCATCGACCCGTCCTATGCGCATGCCGGCGGCTTGCGCCCGCCGGCGCCGCAGACATCGCCGCGCAAGGTCTACCTGATGCAGCGCAAGACGTCGAAGGTCGGCGACGGGCTGGGCAAGACCACGGGATGGATTCATCGCACTTCACTTAAACACAGGGGCGTAGAGATGATTCCCGGTGTGACGTATCGTCGTATCGACGATGAAGGTCTGCATGTCACCATCGACGACACCCCGCACGTCCTATCCGTTGATAACGTAGTTTTGTGCACGGGACAGGAGCCAATGCGGGAATTGGCTGATGGTGTGCGTGCTGCGGGTGTACGTGTCCATGTCATCGGCGGGGCCGATGTGGCGGCGGAACTCGATGCAAAGCGGGCGATCCGGCAGGGAACGGAGCTGGCGATCGACCTATAACTTTAGAGAGCCACGCGGGGCGCAGCATACCGTTGTGAGAGAATGACGCCTCGTGAATCCCGCTGACTGAAGGCGGTTTCACGATGCCAAGCGTACGTGCCAAGTGCCGGGCACGACGTTTCCGCGGCACGCTGCGGATCGCCACCGTTACGGTGCGCCGTCACGGTGTCTTCGCAGCGGCCTCAGTGGGAACCTGTACCGTGTGGCCGACGGTGTCATCGTCAATGAAGCGCAAGTTACTCTCGGCCGGTTCGTTCACCGGTCGTCTCCGGTTACAGAACCTCGCCGTTGTCTCCGCTGTCGTCATCCTTTGTAGTGGCCTGCTTGTCTTGGCCTGGGGAACTTACCGCCAGGCCAGCGACGCCGAGCTCGCCCTCGAAGCGTTGCGCGCCACGTTGCTGGCGATGGAGAAAGCGTCTGCTGAACGCGGGCCGGCCAACGCCGTGCTCGGCGCAGACCTTCCGCTGCCCGACGCCTCGGTCATCGCGCTGCGGAACGCGCGCGATGCGACCAACGCGCGTCTTCAGGCGTTGCTCACCGTGCTCTCGTCCGACCGATGCGGTCAATGCGCGAGTAGTCTGCGCGCCGTCGAACGGGCACGACTCGACCTCGCGGCGGCGAGCGCGAATGTCGACCTGCTGGTGCAGCGTCCGCGCGAGTTGCGCAGCGACGCGGCCGTGCGCGACGCTGTCGAGCGCATGGTTCGCGTCATCGCCGATTTCACGCCGGTTGCGTCGTCGCGTATCGACGTCGTGTCGCGTGGCGCGCCGGACGCACTCCACTACATCATCCTTGCCCGACTGGCGGCCGATCTTCGCGAACACGCGGGACAACTCGGTTCGCACTTCACCGCCGCGCTCACCACCCGGCAGATGCTCAACGAAGCGGATCAGCGGACCATCGAGCGCACACTCGGGCGCATCGACCAGCTTCGCGACATGATCGTTTCGCGGGTGACGGAGCCGCCGGAACTCGGCCCCGGCACGCTCAACGCTTTGAACGCGCAGTACTTCGGTGCGGGGCTCCATTACGTGGCGACGGTGCGCACATTGGCCGCTCAGCCACGCCCGCCCGCGATCACCACGGCAGAGTTCGCCGCTCACTATGTGCCGACGATGCGCGCAATCACCGATCTGCGCGACAGCATGCTCGCGCGCGCGAAACACAACGTCGAGGCGCGGCGCGCCAACGCACTGCGGCTGTTGATCCTGACTGCGGTGGCCGAGGTCATCCTCGTGTTGGGGATCGTGTTCGTTCTGCGCAACTTCCGACGCACGGTGGTGCTGCCCTTCGAGGCGGCGGCCCGCTTTGTGGATTCGCTCGCGCAGGGCAATCTCGACGCCACCGTGCCCGGCGAAGACGTGCCGTTGAAGCGTCCCCAAATCAGCGCGGTGTTCGATGCCCTGCGCGTATTGCGACTCAACGCCGTCGAACTGGTGCAGTTGCGGCGCGAACGCGCGAGGTTATTGGGCGAGCTGGAGATGACCGCAGACACCGACGCGCTGACCGGACTGATGAACTGGCGGGCGCTGGCGCGTCAGGCGCAGACGTTATGCGCCGCGGCAACGCCGGGCAGGGTCACGCTGATCAAGTTCGATATCGACAACTTCACCCAGATCAATGCAGCATGGGGCCACAGCGTGGGCGACGACGTGCTGAGTCGTGTGGGTGCGGTGTGCCTGAACACGGCGCAGCCGGGAGATGTCGTGGCGCGGTTGGGGGCGGACGCCTTCGTGGTGCTGGCTCGCGTGCTCGACGAGTCGCGAGCACGCCAGTTTGCCGAACTGCTGCGCGGACGCATCGAAGCCACGGCCCTGAAGCTGCCCAACGGCGAGGTGCTGCCGCTCACGGCGAGCTTCGGGATTGCGATGGCCGATCCCATGACGTTCGACGCGCACGGGGCGCCAACCGGCGAACCTCCCAATCTCTCGTCGCTGCTCAGTCAGGCTGAGCGCCAATTGCATGCGGCCCGGCAAGCGAGGCGGCATGCAATCGATTAGCGATTGATCTACGATCAACGATCGATCAGGACGTCGAGGCAAGCAGGTCAGGGCGCGTGTGCCTCACGCGCCCTGCATCGCGCTCAGCGATTCCCCATGCTCATGCCCAACGGGGCGTTGCCGTACCCAGCGCCATGGCGGGCAGCGCCCAATCGACCGGCGTGCCGACGATCGACATCGGCGTTGCGACGCGCCGCACGGGGCCCCATGACGTATCTTCGATGCGCGGCGACAGGTCCGCAGGCGTCTCCTCGGCCAGCGGGGTGGGGCCAGTGGCCGACGAGCGATGCCTCACCAGCAGATGGGCGGTGCGCGCGAGCGACGCACGGACCGTTGCGCCTGCGCCGCGCGTCTGACGCAGCGCCAGCGCATGGACCGCCGCTGCCGCCATGAGATATCCCGTCGCGTAATCGATGCCCTGGCCGGGCAGTGGCACCGGACGCTGCGTGCCCGCGGCGCGCATGCCGGCATCGGCGATGCCGGTGCTCATCTGCACCAGACTGTCGAAGCCACGCCGGGTATGCCAGGGACCTTGCCAGCCATAGGCGTCGAGCGAGATGTCGATCAGTGCCGGGTTGAGTTCGCGACGGCGTGCAGCGCCAAGTCCCAAACGTTCCAGTGCATCGGGCCGGTAGCCGTGGACGACGATGTCCGCGTCGCGAAGCAAATCCTCCAGCGCGGCTCGCCCGTCCGCCTGCTTCAGGTCGAGTCGGGCGCATCGCTTGCCCTGCACGACTTCGGGCACCGTGCCGACTTCGTCCCAGCCTGGCGGATCGATGCGTAGCACCTGTGCACCGAAGCCCGCGAGAAAGCGCGTGGCCGTCGGACCCGCGAGGATACGTGTCAGATCGAGTACGCGAATGCCGCTCAGCGGCCGCTCGCGCATCGGTTTCCACTGCCGCAGGCGGGAGGTATCGGCCGCGTCGAAGGTCTCCCATTGCAATAGCGGCGCGGCCGCGACGGCCATGCCTTGCGGATGCTCGCGCCATTGCGCCAGCGTGCGCATGGCAGCAGCGCAGCCCCCCTGCGCGACGACGGCGTGCTCCAGCGCGTCGGCTTTCCACGCCGACACGGCGCGCGCCACGTCCTCACGCTGTGCTTCGACGTCGAGCACCGCCAGTGCCGCCGCGCGATGGTGCGCGGCGTTCGTGTGCAACCGAATCCAGCCATCCTCGGTTCGATAGTCACCGGCGATCGGGTCCCACATCGGGGGGGATGACCAGCCCTGGGCACGCAAGGACGTTTGAAACCAGAAGGACGCCAAGCGCCGGTCGACGTTCACACGAGGCATTACGGCGCGCTCATTCAGGCCGTAGTCGCCTGCCGCACCCGTCGTCAGTCCGGCCACGGCCAGCGTGGCCGTTGCAATGGCCGACGTGGCGAAGTCGGTGTAGGGAAAGGCGCACGGCAACGCACCTTCGCCGCTGATCGTGAGATCGATATCAGGGCCGCTATCGTCGCTATCGCTGGTATCACCAGCGACGGCACGCTGCATGTCGTTCAGATAGGCCGCAATGAAGCCCGTGTCTTCAGCAAGCGAAACGACGGCGTCGGCGCCGGTAGCAGAAGCAGAAGCCGCGGCGGGTAAAGGGCAATGCATGGGAAGTCCTCGAACGATTCGATACGTGGCATCGCAGTGAGTCGCGATGCAAGACTGCCGGCGCATTGAAGCTTAAGCCCATGGATTTTATTGTCAATATTGATTAACTTAATCAATCTGTTGGCTTCCCGTCCCTTCTCTGTCAGGGATTCGACCATGAATTACTTCACTGCGGCGCAAGCCGCCGAGCGTCTCGGCGTGTCGCTTCAGACGCTTTACGCTTACGTGAGCCGAGGGCTGCTGCATGCGGAGCCGGGCAAGACGCATCGTGAGCGTCGCTACCGCGCGGCTGACGTCGAGCGCCTTGCGGCGCAACGCACGCGCGGGCGCAAACCCAAAGAGGTGGCCAAGGCCGCACTCGATTGGGGGATGCCCGTGCTGGAGTCGTCCATCACGCTGATCGAGGACGCTCGCTGTTACTACCGTGGGCGCGATGCGCTGACGATGGCGCAAACGGCATCGGTGGAGGCGATGGCGGCGTGGTTGTGGCAATGCGACGAAGCACAAGCTTTCGCGAGCGGCGACGCCGACGCCGCCACGCGAAGGCTCGCGTCCGACTGGCCGGTCATGCTGCTCGAGCGCTATCGCGATCGTCGCGCCGAAGAGGCGCTGCTCCCTACGTTTACCGTTGTGAGCGACGATGCGCCCACGGCGATCTGGCAACGCGACCCGTTGCGCGTTGCACAGGGCAGCGCGGTGTTGCTGCGGCTGATGACAGCCTGCTTGTTGGGCACGCTGCCGAGCGCTGCGCCAATTCACGAGCAATGTGCCAAAGCCTGGGGCGTGAATGATGCCGAGGGGGCCGACCTGATCCGGATGGCACTCGTGCTGTGCGCCGACCACGAACTGAACGCGTCGAGTTTCACGGCGCGGTGCGTGGCATCCACGGGCGCGAGCCTGCGCGCGGCGATCATTGCAGGGCTGTCGGCCCTGACCGGCGGTCGCCATGGTGGCACGACGGCTCGCAACGAAGCGATGTGGGACGAGATCGGCGACGTGGACATTGCGAACCGCATGCGCGAACGCCTCGCGCGTGGCGAGAAACTGCCCGGCTTTGGCCACCACCTCTACCCGATGGGGGACGTGCGGGCCAGCGCCATGCTCGCTCGCGTGCTGCCCGCGCATCCGACGTGGCAGACGATGATCGACGCGGCCGATGCCCTGATCGGCCAGCGTCCGTCACTCGACTTCGCGCTGGTGGCGGTGCGGCGTCATCTGGGCCTGCCCGTGGGCGCCGCGTTCGGGCTCTTCGCACTCGGGCGCACCATCGGCTGGATCGCTCACGCCAGAGAGCAGCGCGAGAGTACGCAACTGATACGTCCTCGTGCGGCCTACGTGGGGCCGCGGCCGGCGTAAGTCGGAGTGTCGGCATGAGTCGGCAGGAGTCGGCATGAGTCGGCATGAGTCGGCGTAACACCACATAGCCCGCGCTGTCGTCGCCATCGCCGTCAGCCCACTTTTTACGTCTTATGGCGCATGGCGACTCATGGCCCCGGACGACGTCCGAACACCGCACGATCTCCCGCCCACACGAGCGTCATCGTCGCGCCCATCAGCGGAAAAATGCAGCCCAGCGCGATCATGCCGAATGTCCAGCCGCGCATCGGCGGCGGTGACGCCGGGCGCGACGGTGCGCCCAGCGCGCGTGCCGGACGGCGCATCCACCACATGACGAAGCCAGTCACCGCCATGGCGAACAAGCCCATCGAAATCAACGCGCACAGCCATTGATTCGCGGGACCGAAGTAGCGGCCCATGTGCAGCGACGTCCCGAAGGAGACCGCCTGTGCGATCGCCCCGTAGGCGTTGTAGTCGATGTCGCGCAGCACCTTGCCGCTGTATTGATCGATGTGGATCGTGCGCTCGACCTTCGGATCGGCGGGGAAGTACGAGATGGTGTAGACGCCGTCCGGCCGCTTCGGCACCACGAGGCTGTAGCCGGTCTCAACTCCCAGACGCGAGGCAATCGCCATGACCGCATCGACCGGCAGCGCACCTTCCGCGCGCAGGCTGGCGGGCGTCAGACCGGTGTCGCGCCCGGCGCTATGTGTGCTATGTGCGCCATGTCCGCTATGTCCGCTATGTTCGGCATGCGCGTCGGTGTTGTCCGCGGCGCCGGGCATGTCCTTCGCGCCGTGGGCTGCATGGGACATTCCTTGCATTCCCGGCATCACCGTCGCCGTGTCTGCCGTGTCTGCCGTGTCAGCCGTGCCAGTGGTACCCGGCGGCGTCGAGCGCGGCACGGCCGTGTTGCCTACGGCCCAGGGAATCTGGGCAACGGGCAGGTCGTCCATCTTCACCGACTTGGACGGTATCTGGGAGCGCACCGGCGCTTCACCCCAGGCGCCGGGCGGCGAGCCCATACCGATCCTGGATGTCAGCACCTTGAACTGCGCCCCCCATGAGCCGGACCAGGGCAGGCCCGTCAGTACGAACGCCAGTCCGCCCGCCGCAAGCCACAGTCCGGCAACGCCGTGCAGATTGCGCAAGAGCGCGCGTCCGCGCAATTGCAGACGCGGGCGCAACGCGTTGGCCCAAGTGGCGCCGGCCCGCGGCCACCAGAGCGCGAGGCCCGTGACCAGCATCACCAGCGTCCAGCACCCTGCCAGTTCCATGAGGAGTTCACCGGGCTTGCCCAGCATGAGCGAGCGATGGAGCGCGCGCGTTTGCGCCATGAGCCGATGCTCGACACTCAACGTACCGAGGACTGCGCCCGTGTAGGGGTTGACATACACGCTTTCCCGCTCGCCACCGGGCAGGCGAAAAATGAATTCGGCACTGCGCGCCGGATCGCGATTCACCTCGACCGAACTGATCCGTGAACCGGCGGGCAGCGTTGCCGCGGCGCGTTCCATTAACGTTTGCTCGCTGATCCGCGGCGCGCCGGTCGCTACAACGGCGAGCCTGTCCTGATACAGCCACGATTCGATTTGCGGCTGGAAGACATAAAGGGTGCCGGTGATGGCCAGCACCATGAGCCACGGCATGACGAACAACCCTGCGTAGAAATGCCAACGCCAGAGCGTGCGGTACTGAGCGGCGGCGCGCGCCGGTTGCGCCTCGTGCGTGTGAGGTGTCTGTGTGTAAGGGATCTGCATAGTGCGACGATTCCGTCTCGTGCCGCCACGCGATGGCGGCGGCGCGTGCATGCCGCGGATACGACGATCCGTCGGACGTGCACGCGAACAGGGAACGACGCGGTCACCGGGTGCGGTGAGGCATCGGACTGAGTGCGAGATCAGGAAAAGGCGGGGGGCGCGCGGGCAGGCGGTGTGCGGGCGGGTTGGGTATGGGAAGCAACACGATCGGCAAGCGGTCCCGCGCGCGCAATCCAGGCGAACGACACCGCGCCGGTCAGCGCCGGCATGACGAGAGGCGGGTGATTGGCAAGCAGCGAACAGTAGCCGCAAAGGTCGCTCTGGCTATCGTGCGCGCCGTGCGACATCGGCGAGGCGTGGTCCCCGTCGGCGTGCATGGCGTGCGTAGCATCGCTGCCGTGCGCCTGAGCCGACGCCCTCATCACGGCGGGCAGCGAGCGGCCATCGCCTTCGACGGTGCAGAACGCCACGTCCAGCACGCGCGCGGCCTCTGCCCGATGCGCGGCGAGCATCTGACTGACCAGCGGCATGCCCACGGCGAGCCACATGGCGGCGAGGCCAAGCCATGCGCTCAGGCGTTTGCGTGCGTTGGACGTCATGCGGGTGGATGAGAGGCGATACCTGTTATGGAAGCCGAAATGCTATCACGCGGCCTGTCAGAGCATGCCCGCCGTGAGAGCCTTAAGCGTTGCGGCGGCGCGCGTCGAGCAATCCAGTTTGCGAAAGATGCTCTCGACGTGGGTGCGCACGGTGCTTGGGCTCAGTGCCAATGCACGGGCGGCCTCCTTGTTGCTCAGGCCCGCGCTGATTTGACGCAGCACGTCGAGCTCGCGCGGCGACAGCAGCGCGTTCGCCCCGGCACTTGCCGACCGCGGGCGCACGGTCTGGCCTTGTGCTGTCGCTACGACAGCCGCCACGACTTCGGCGTCGAACTTTCCCGCGTGCGCGTCGCGCGTGAGCGTGTCGGCGGCTTCGTCGAATGTCATTGCGTCGCGCCACGGACGCGTTGCGAGCAACGCTTCGAACGCGACGGACGTTGCGAGCACGCGCTGCGGCGTGGTCAATGCGGGGCCCGACACGCCGCGAAAGTACCCGCTGCCGTCGAGCCGCTCGTAGGCATACGACGCCAGCTCCGCCGTCTGGCGCAATCCGTCGATCTGCCGGGCTGCCCGCGAACTCCAGTACGGCACGAGGCGGACCTTCTCCCACTGGTCCGCCGACAGTTTTCCGTCCGTCTCCCACAGCCGGTTTGGCAGCGCCGCGCGGCCGATGCCATGCAGCAGCGCCGCCGCATGCAATTGCGTCTGCACGTCTGTGTCCAGTCCGAGGCTGCGCGCCGTGCGCGCTGCCAGGTCGGCGGCTCGGCGGGAGAAGCCCGCGAGCCAAGGCAGTTTCAACTCCGTGACATCGGCGAGCAGCGAGAGGGGGACATCGGCGTGGCGCCCGACAGGCGCCAGTTGCCAGGTGCTCGTGTCGGGGGATGCGGAGGCGAGTGCATCCAGCCAGTGTCCGGCATGGTGCAGGGCGGTGTCGACCAGCCGCGCGGGGTACTTGGCGTCCGCCTGACTGCGCAGGAAGGCGAAGGCGTTATCGCGGCCGTGCGCCTGAGCAAGAATTTCCAGGTCGCTTGCCACGCTGACAAAGAAGACCGTCGCGGGAATCGCATCGCCGCTGTGCGCGGCAGGCATGCCTTTGCCATCGAAGCGCTCGAACACTTTGCGCAGGGCGTCGACGACAGCCGACGGCATCCCCAGCGTGGCCGCCACATCGCCCGACACTTCGCAGTGAATCAGGGCCAACGGCACGATGAGCGATTGTGTTTGGGCGGAGAGCGCAGGCAAGGTCTGGGCCATCATCGCTTCACGCGCGGCGACGTCGTCGCCGAGCAGTTCCGCAAAGCCCCCGGCGTTGGCGGTGCATCCCGACCAGCGAAGCAAGGCCGTTGCGCGGGCATGATTCTGTGCATCGAGATCGGCGCCGCATGCCTGTGCGAGCCAACCGGCAAGGCAGGCGGCGCGACGGGAGTGGTCCGTTGAGCGCCCCATGCTGAGATCGCCAATGAAAGCGAGCGCAAGAATCGCGTCGGTGAGGTCGGCGGTGCTCGAAGGCATGGTCAGGTCGGATGACAAAGGCTTGGTAGTCAGGGGAGCGGGAAGGGTGTCGGGCGCATGACGGGCATCAAGGGCATGACAGCCAAGGGCGGGTGGCGAAGCCGGGCCGGTGTCAGCCGACGTCGGCATGACGGAACGTGGCGGGTCGGTCGATCGTCCGATACCGCCGCACGCGCCGGGCGACGACACTGGCAACCAGTCGAGTCAGGCAGACGAACCGCCGAACGACACCCGTCGGACTTACCCCGCAACCCTTGCTAATCCAGCATCAAGGAGATTTTCATGAACCACCATTCTACCCTCGCCGCCATTCTGTTGAGCACCGGTCTTCTGGGCGCTGCCGCCGTGCCGGCCGCACCTGCAGCAACTGCGGCAACCGCCGACGCCGCGCCGTCCGTCGTGATCGTGCACGGCGCTTTCGCCGATGGCTCCGACTGGGCCAAGGTCGTAGGTCTCCTTCAGGACAAGGGCGTCAGGGTCACCGCCGTGCAGAACCCGCTCGATTCGCTCGCAGGAGACGTTGCCGCCGCTACGCGCGCCATCGACAACCAGCCCGGCAAGGTCGTGCTCGTGGGCCACTCGTGGGGCGGTGCCGTCATCACCGAAGCCGGCAAGGACGACAAGGTGGCAAGCCTCGTGTACGTCGCAGCCTTCGCGCCGGACGCCGGACAGTCGGTCGAAGCGCTCTCGAAGGATCTGCCGAAGGCCCCCGGCATCGACCATATCGTGGCCGACGCGAACGGCTGGCTCAGCCTGCCGCCGGCGGACGTCGCGAAGTACTTCGCACAGGACGTGCCGGCCAGGCAAGCGCGTGTCATGGCCGCCACACAAGGTCCGATCAAGGGCGCGGCGTTCGCCGACACGCTGAGCGTCGCGTCCTGGCGTCAGAAGCCGTCGTGGTTCGTCGTGAGTCAGAACGACCGCATGATCAACCCGCAAGCGCAGCGCATCATGGCGCGCACGATCGGCGCGAAGGTAACGGAGTTGCCGACGAGTCACGTGCCGCAGCAGTCGCGTCCGGCCGACGTTGCGAAGGTGATTCTGGATGCCGTGGCCAGCGTCAAGTGATCCGGCGCAGGGCGACAAGACCTCTCGTCGCCCATTCGGCGCGGATTTTTGAATCCGTATGTGTCACTTGTCCCGACGGATACATTCGGACATAAACGGCCTGGATTCGGCAGATATAACTATGGGCAAGCGCTCAACCCGCCATCCGTCAGCCTCGAAATCCCGACGGAACATGGACGGAATGCGGACAGCGCAACCCTTGGCGCCATCGCTCACCGGTGCGCCGGTATATCACTCAGAGAGGTCAAAAGTCATGTCGGATCCGGTCAATCTTCGCCGTCGTCGTCTTCTTGGAACCACGCTCGCAGGGGTGACCCTCGCGGAACTCGGTTTGTCGCAACTGGCCAATGCCGCCAATGCGGCCAACGTGGCGACCACGGCAACCGTCGGCGGACATACGTCGTTCGAAGCGCTTCGACAGATCGAGGCGGGTGATCTGAACGTCGGTTATGCCGAGGCCGGTCCGAAGCAGGGCAAGGTCGTGATCCTGCTCCATGGCTGGCCGTACGACATCTACAGCTACGTTGACGTGGCGCCGCTGCTTGCGGCAGCCGGTTATCGCGTCATCGTGCCTTACCTGCGCGGTTACGGCACGACGCGTCTGCTCTCGGCCACTGCCCCGCGCAACGGCCAGCAGGCCGTGGTGGCCGCCGACGTCATCGCACTGATGGACGCGCTGAAGATCGACCAGGCGATTCTCGGCGGCTACGACTGGGGGGCGCGCACGGCGAACATCGTCGCCGCCCTGTGGCCCGAGCGCGTGAAGGCGATGGTGTCGGTGAGCGGCTATCTCATCGGCAGTCAGGCGGGCAATGCGGTGCCGTTGCCGCCGCAGGCCGAACTGCAATGGTGGTATCAGTTCTACTTCGCGACCGAGCGCGGCGCGAAGGGCTACGCCGCGAACACCGACGCGTTCAACAAGCTCATCTGGCAACTGGCGTCGCCGAAGTGGCAGTTCGACGACGCGACGTACGCCCGCTCGGCCGCCGCTTTCCACAACCCGGATCACGTGGACATCGTGATTCATAACTACCGCTGGCGTCTCGGGCTGGTGCAGGGCGAGGCGCGCTTCGACGCGCTGGAGAAACGCCTGGCGGCAGCCCCGACGATCGGCGTGCCGACGATCACGATGGAAGGCGACGCGAACGGCGCGCCGCATCCCGCACCGGCGGCCTACGCCAGGAAGTTCACCGGCAAGTATGAGCACCGCGACATCGGCGGCGGCATCGGCCATAACCTGCCGCAGGAAGCGCCGAAGGCATTTGCCGACGCGATCCTGGAAGCTGTCTCGCTGTAATCGGCCGACGCACAAGTGCCAACCCGTCGCACGGGCGGGCGCTTGTGCGCCGGGGCGCTTTCAGGTGTATCAGTGCCCCGTTTTCGGCTTCGGCTTCGGCTTCGGCTCCGGCGCACACCGCGCGGTGCCGCTCACGTTTGCCACTGCTGCACGGCAAAGTCGTGACGAATCAGACGACTATCCAGCAGGAAGCGCTTGACGCCATCGAGGAGCTGGATGCCGGATGACGGCAGCGCGTCGCCCGGGTAGTTCGCAATGGGATGCGAGATCTTGACGGTCTCGATCGGAATGCCGCTCGTGCGCTGATGAAAGTCGAAATAGGCCGCCGGATCGCGTTTGATCTCGACGAGCGCATCGCGTCGCGCACGGTTCCACGCCGCGGGCAATGCCGGCGCCTGACTGAGCACCTTGTCGGACGCCACGATGACCGACGAGCCGAGCAATTCGGGATGCTGGGCCGCCTTGTTGATGACGGGATACCCTTGCGCGGCGAGTGTCGGCCCGAGATCCGATTGCGCGGCATAGGCGCCGATGGCGCCGTGTTCGAGCGCAGCGCCTGCATCACGCCCCAGCATATGCACCACGCGCACGCGCCCCGTCAGCCCCGCACCATCGAGCACACCGAGCAGATACCGGTGGATGTACGAGCCGAGCGGCACGCCCACGGTCTTGCCTTCGAGCGCCTTCACGCTGCTCACGCCGCCGCGCGGGGTCAGCAGCCATGCCGCCAGCCCGATCTCCTCGAACCCGATCAGGCGCGCCTTGAGACCTTGGGAGCGCGCGACCACGGCGGGCGTGTCGCCGTAGATGCCGACATCGAGTGTCCCGGAGAAGAGCGCTTCGTTCAGGTCGGGCCCGTTCGAGAACATGTCGAACCGCACGTTATCGAAGCCCAGTGGCGCCAGTTCGCGCAGCAGATAGCCGCGATCGAGCGCATAGCCGGTCGGCGCAGCCGGCGCCCGGGCCGGGCCGATGACACCGAAGCGCAACGTCTTGCCGCTGCCGTTTGCGCTTGCTGCACGCGCGCCGCTGCCGGCCATCATCAGTCCCGCTGCTGCGCCTTTGAGGAGCGTGCGGCGTGTGCGGGACACCCCCTTGTGTGTGTCTTTCGTCATTAATGTGCCTTCGTCAACAATACATAACTGGCGTCGAGCGCCGCAGTGGAATGCCGGCCCGGGCCCCAGCCGACAGCGTCGCGATAACTGCCCCAGGTCACCTCGCGCAGGCGTTGCGCGTCGGTTTCGTTCGTTGCACGATCGGCGTGCGGGGCGACGAACAGGGCGTCTTCGGGGCAATACAACTCGCACATGAAGCACGTCTGGCAGTCGTCTTGCCGCGCAATGCGGGGCACGCCGCCTTTGACCGCCTCGAAGACATTGGTCGGGCACGCGCGCACACAGATGTTGCAGCCGGTGCAGCGTGCCTCGTTCACGATTTCGATCATGCGATGGCCCCCTCGGAGATCGGGGCGCGTGTTGCACGCACCGTGACCGGCTGCCTGCGCACCCAGACCTCGTCGAGTCCGCCGCTCAGCAGCCGGTGATGCTGTGCTTCGTCCGTGACGGTATGTTCCACGCGTCGGTGCATGCCGCGAGTCTCGGTGCGCGCTTGCGCGCTGCGATACATCCAGCGCGCGGTCGCAAGCATGGCGGCCGCTTCACGCGTGCGCACGGCCTCCTGCGCAGTGCGTGCCGGACTACCGGAGCGCAAGCGTTTCCATAGCGTGTCGAGGCGTCCGAGCGAGTCGTCGAGCAGATCGGCCCGGCGCCACCAGTTGCGCTCCAGCGGAAAGACTTCGTCCTGAACGGCGCGGATCACTTGTGCGCTGTCGATGGCCTGGGACGTGGACGACGCCTGTAGTCCCGCGCCCCCCGTGTGATAGAGCGAAACAGACGTCGCGCGGCGGTTGTGCTTCGCGAAGGTCGCCGCTCCGGCACCGGCCCAGAATCCCGACGACATGGCCCACGCGGCGTTATGGCTGCCGCCACCGGTAAAGCCGCCGCAAATCAATTCGCGCGTCGCGGCGTCGCCCGCGGCGTAGAGCCCGGTTACCGAGGTGGCGCAGTCCTGGCCCGTGACGTTCAATCCCCCCGTGCCGCGTACCGTACCTTCCAGACGCAATGTCACAGGAAAGTGCTGCGTGAAGGGATCGATGCCGAGCCGGTCGAACGGCAGGAAGAAGTTCGGCTGCGCCGTGCGCATCCATGCCCGAATCTGATCGTCCGCCTGATCGAGGCAGCCGAAGACTTTCCCGGTGGTCAGTTCTCGGGCGATGACACCGCGCCCGCGCGCCGATCCGGCACCTTCGATCTTCCGGCCGTCTTCGTCGTAGAACGTCGCCCATTTGTAGAACATGGATTTGGTGACGGACGCAAAGGCGGGGCCAAGGCCGTAGGCATTCGAGAACTCCATGCCCGAGAGTTCGGCACCCACCTCGGCGGCCATCAACTGGCCGTCGCCGGTGAGCACGTTGCAGCCCAGCGCCCGGCTCAGAAACGCGCATCCGCCGGTCGCAATGACCACGGCGTTCGCACGCACGAGCCACGTCTCGCCGGTCTGGCGATTGACGCCGGTCGCCCCCGTCACGGCGCCATCGTCGTCGACCAGCAGTTCGAGGGCAGGGCTATGGTCGAGAATGCGTGCGCCGCTTTCCTTGACCCGCTTGCGCATCAGGCGCATGTACTCGGGACCCTGTACGGACGTGCGTTGCGACTGGCCGAACTCGTCGACCGGGAACGGGTAGCCCCATTGCGCGAGTTGCTCGACGTTGTCCCAGGTCTGATCGAGTACGCGATCCATCCATGCATGCTCGGCAAGTTGCCCGCCCATCTCGAAGCGGCTGGCCTTGGCGCGCTCGCGTGTCTGACCATCGTCCGGCACGTACCAGATCGCCGTACCCGAGGGCGCCGTTGCGCCGGAGGTGCCGCAGTAGCCCTTGTCGGCCAACACGACTTTCGCGCCTTTTGCGGCGGCACTGATGGCGGCCCATGTTCCCGCAGGGCCGCCGCCGATCACGAGCACGTCCGTGTCGTGAAGCTTGCCGACAAAGGCGTCCGTCACTTTGCGCGAGGTCGCTCCCGCTGCCACGTTCGCCTTCGCTTTCGAGCTCACGTCCGAGGTCACACTCGCTTTCACACTCGCTGTCATTTACTTACGCTCCTGAGTCGAATTTTGATATGCCCATCCATTACTAGGCGCGGTGCCGAAACGCGTTACGGTGGTCGACCGGCAAACGTTCCCGCTCATTCCCCCAAACTCTCGGTGTCATGCAGTTACCCTCCGCGTCTACACCCACGCCGCCCTTCGGCTACGCCAACGCTGCGCGCGACATTGCCGCGCAGGCCGCTTCGCATTTGCCCCTGCACGCGAATGGCCGCGATCTGACCGAGCGCCAGCGTGCGATCATCTGGACCGCCTTTCGCAACAACGCGGGCCTGCGCGAATGGCCCGACGACGTCCTTGTCGCCCTGATTCAGGCCGGTCATCTGCAAACCTATCCCGACGCCACGCTGATCTACGCCGCTGGCGATCCATGCCCGGATGTCCACGTCATCCTCTCCGGTGTTCTCGAATGGGAGTGGACAAGCCCCGATGGCGGTCGGGCCGTCGAAGACTTCATTCCGCCGGGCGAAGTCGCCAACTTCATTGCCGTCCTCACCGGCGAGACCTCGGTTCACCATCAACGGGCCCGGGGCCTGACCCGGCTCTTTCACATTCCTGCGCGGGCGCTGCGCGAACAGTTCACGCGCGATCCAACGCTCACCGCCTCACTGCTGCGCCTGATTGCCGGTCGGGCACGTGGCCTGCACGACCGGCTCGGTCGGCATAGCCTCCAGCCGTTTCGCGCACGTCTCGCGTATCAGCTGCTGGCGCTGGCCCGGCGCTACGGCGTGCCCGACGCATCGGGCGTGACGCTGAACATCCGGCTGTCGCAGGAGGACCTCGCCGCCTTGCTGATGGCCTCGCGCCAGTACCTCAACCGGGAGTTCCGGTGGTTTCTGGACCGGCAACTGGTGCGCGTGCGTTACGGGCGCGTGACGTTGCTGGATATGGCAGCCTTGCAGGCGATCAGCGAGGGGCGGGATGTTGAGCCCTGACAAACGCGACAGGACTATTGTGTGAGCGCTCGGGCGAGGCGATCTGTCGCCAAGCCGACAGTGTTTCGCGGGATTTCTTCTACTTAAATTCCGATGCCGGGGGGGCGGCGAGCCAGCCCGGCGGCGTGATCCGTGTGGGAGAGAAGCGGCGCAGGGGAAGGTGCGCAGGGAAGCAAGGAGAAAGGAAGGAAGGGAGGAAGGGAGGAAGGGAGGACGATCAACGTCGCGAACCGTGCGCGCGAATGTGCGGTGCAGGCGAGGTGCAGACGAGGAGCAGGCGCGGCGGCGCGTGCCGCAACGCCGACCGGGTCAATCAGCCCCCGCCGCGCCGGGGGCCTGGATCAGAACACCAGCGTCGCCGTCGCCATGAACGTCTTCGTGCTCTTCAGGCGGTTCGTCGCGGTGATGGTCGGCACCCACCGGGCGGAAAACGACAACGGGTGCTTGCCGTCGAGCTTGGTGTCGTAGGTGACGATGGGGCCCAGCGCGAAGTCATGGCCCCGGAAGCCATTGAGCTGGTCGGCCGTTGGGCCGCTGTCGCTGCCCAACTGCTGGGTCGTGCCGAGGACCAGCCCGATGCCCAGTCCGTTCGAAAACTTCTTCAACCCCATGACGTCAAGCGTGAAAAGCGGCGCGTTCTGGTAATCGGTGGCGGTGTTGCGCGTGTAGAACTGCACCCCGGCGATCACGTCGAACTCCAGATCGTACGCCGGCACGAACTTCGTGTAAGCCACCTGTGGAATGAACGTCCAGTTATTCAGACTCGGGTTGGCGAGGGCGTTCGGATCGTAGCGCCCGGTCGGCGCCCAGATCGCCACGGAGAACGACATGTGGTCGGTCTTCGAGAAGTGATAGCCCGCGATGATCGGCGTGAACGTGATATCGAACAGGTTCGATGCGGTCTGCGATGTACTCGTCGAATTCCCGCGGCCACCGCTCAGGGAAGCCGTCGCCTTTGTCCACAGATACGGCAGCGTAAAGCTGGATGCGAAGTTCCACGCACCGGTACCCGTATTCCACGTCTTCATGAGGGTGGCGAGCGTGAACGACAGTTCGCCATCCAGCCCGAGTGAAGTCTTGCCCGCAATCGGCACCTGACGGCTGCCGCTGATATTGCCGTCGAAGTAGATTTCGGCCAGATTGACCGCCCAGATCGGTTCCGGCGAGACCACCCCGGCATTCGGCTGCACCCCTGTGCCGCTCACGGGTCGCCCGAGCGCGCCTTCGGTCGCGCTGGCCGGCGGCGCGAAGGCGGCGAGCGTCATGAGCACAGCGCCCAGCGCCAGCGCCGGGCGCAATGGCCGCAATGGCAGCAATCGCTGCCGCACTGCGCGCGCGTTCGTGGTCGACCTATCGGGTGTGGAGAGCGAATGCGCCATGGTCGTGGTCTCGGACATCATTGACGGGATCGGTGGTCGTTGTCTTAGTTGTTGTTGGGATCGCCTGCGAACCAGCGGAAGTACGGGTTGTCGCCGTCCAGTCGCATGGCGGTGTTGAGTTGACGCGCCCACGTGCTGCGGTCTCCGTCGAGCGCGGCCAGCGACGCGCCGTAGAACGCGCGCAATGCGTCACGCGAGCGGGTGAACTCGGCCTTGAGCGCATCGTCGGCGCCGACGACCGGTGGCTCGTTCTGCAAGGCCAGCAGGTTGCGCAGCGTCGGGGCGAATGCCTGACGGCCCACCCACGGCGCATATTCGATGCCGGGACGGTCGTCGGTGACGGGGGCGGCATCTTCCACGTAATAGGCGAGGCCGGAGCGGTCGGTCATCCAGGTGGCGAGCAGCGCGCCCGGCGAATCGATGCCGACTTCCCTGAGCGCCTGAGCGACGCCCGGCTGCGCAAAGCGCTGCCGGATCGACGCGGCGTCGAGCACCAGCGGCGTCTGTCCGCCCACGAGCAGCATCTCATGCAACTCGGTCGTCCAGAGACTGGCGTGCGGGAAGACTTCGATGAAGCTGGCGATCAAGGCCTTCGTTTCGGCTTCGTTCTGTGTGGGCAGCGGCAGCCACTGCGCCACGACACCCCCATCGCGCAGGCGCGACGACGCGAGCCGATAGAAGTCCGTCGAATACAGATTCGCCACGCCCGCAGCGCTCGGCGGCGGCGGCTCCAGCGTGATCAGGTCGTACCGGTCGGTGCTGCGCAGCAATTCCCGGCGGCCGTCTCGCACACGGATGTCCATGCGCTTGTCTTCCGCCACGCCGTAATTGCCTTTGAAGTGCGACGACGCACGCACCACGCCGGGCAGCAGTTCGGCGGTGACACGTTGCGTGAGCCCCGGGTATTGCAGCAGCGCGCCCGCCGTAATCCCCGTGCCCAGCCCGATCACCAGCGCACTTTGCGGCTGCGTGCGAGCCACGATGAGCGGCAGGAGCGCCTGAAGACGCATATAACGCAGCGAGGTCATGGCGTCGCCCGAATTCGACACGCCCTGAATATAGAGACGCTCGAACCGGTGCGTGCCCGACGACTGGCGCAGCACCGCGACGGTGGCGCCTCGGCCTTCCTCGTAGAACGTGAGTTCGCCGCCGCGTGCCTGCGTGAGCAATGTAGCGAGTCGTTGCGGCGGTGTGGCGACCGCAGCCGCGCAGAGCAAGACCGTCAGCGCGACGACGACACCGCGCGACAGATGGCCCGCCCCCACACCTCGCCATACGGCGATCAGCGCGACGACACACGCCACGCCTGCGAGCACGCCCAGCGTGCGCACCAGTCCGAGCGACGGTACCAGCCAGAAGCCCGTCACCAGCGAGCCGACGATGCCGCCTGCGGTGTTGAGCGCGACCACGCGTCCGACGCCCCGGCCGACATACCCGGCGTCGACGGCAATGCGCAGAACATACGGGAATGCCGCGCCCAGCAGCAGCGTGGGGAGGAACACCACGCCAAGGCCCGCCACCAGAAAGCGCGCACACATGGCGAGCGTGGTGCTGTGCGTGGCCGAGTAGACCGCGCTCGCGAGCCAGCCCTGCGAGACGAAAATCCAGTCGCCCAGCCCGTAAAGCGTGCCTGCGGCAACGACGCCCGCACCTGCGACAAGGATCGCAAACATGCCCCACGGGTCGCGCGAGCGCTCCACCCGACGGGCGACCAGCGCGCTACCGAGCGTAAGGCCGCACAGGTAGGTCGCAAGCACAATGGCGAAGGCGAAGGCCCGCGTGCTGACGAACTGAACGATGGCCTGCGACCACATCACCTCGTAGCCGAGCGCTACACCGCCGGCAGCAGCGTACAGCCAGACGGCAAGCGCGCCGCGCCGCCGCGCGAGCGACGTGTCGCTCGTCGAGGTCAGTACGTCGCTCTCGATCTCGACCGGCGTGAAGGGCAGCGTGGCCGACGCGCGTCGCGACGCGATGACCGCCGCGACGGCCAGCAGCACGTTCAACGCTGCTGCCGCGAACGCTGCGCCCTGCATGCCGAGCGCGGGAATCAGCCAGAACGGCACGGCCAGCACACCGATGACCGCGCCGATGGTGTTGGCCGCATAAAGGCGTGCACCCACGTGGCCGACATGGCCGCTTATGGCGCCCCGCGAGCGCATGAGCACCGGCAGCGTTCCGCCCATGAAGACGGCGGGCACGCCCACGAGCAAAAACGGCAACGCCCACGCGGCGAGGCCCAGATGGGCTTCGAGCCATGCGAAGGGCGCGGCGGCGCGCGCGAGCATCAGCGTGCTGACGACCGCGCTCAGCGCGACCGCCGCCTCGAGCGCGGCGTACAGACGCATCGGATTCGCGATGTCGTCGGCGCGGCGTCCGAAGTACCAGCCGCCCAACGCCAGTCCACCGAAAAATGCGCTGATGGCAATGGACACCGCATGCACCTCCACGCCGACGACGAGCGAGAGTTGCCGGATCCATAGCATCTGGAATACAAGGGCCGATGCCCCGGAGAGCACCAACAGCAATGCCGGCCATGCCAGCTGCGGGGCCGATGTCTCGACGGGGGAAGCCAGGGACGATGAAGCAGAGGCGTCTACCGCAGCAGGCGACGGGGCTGGCGAGGTGGGTGAAGCGGGCGGGTTGGCCGAAGCGGGCTTGCGGCCCTTGCGGCGGTCCCGAGGCGCGGGAATGGACGGAGAAGCCAGCATATCGGTCATGTCGCGCTTTGAATGTCGTATTGGGGTGACACAGGTGCCAGTGAAACCACCCGGCCGCGCCGGAAGTGAAGCGACTCCGGCGCGGCGGGCTTGTTACCAGACTTGCGATCCGACTTACTCCAGACCGCGGTTCTTGAACGACTGATCGATCTTCTTATCGACCTGCTTGCGCACCTGGTCGATGCTGAAGCTCGCCGGGCGCTGGCTTGGCGGATAGTCGACGAACGTTTCAAGGAATGTCGACGCCTTCATGGTCGCGATGGCCGTGAGGTACGAATTCTTCGCAAGCCAGTCGTTGTACTGGTCGGAAGTAATATCGGCACGCTCATACGGATCCATGCGCAGGTTGAAGATCTTCGGCACCCGCAGGCAGACGAACGGTTCCTGCCAGATGTTGAAGTTACCTGGCGCTCGCTGTTCGCAGAACACGGCCTTCCAGTTGCCCCAGCGCATGGCGACCAGTTCCCCGTCGTCGTTGAAGTAGTAGAACTCGTCGCGTGCACCCTTCGGCGATTTGCCGGTCAGGTAGGGCAACTGGTTGTACCCGTCGAGGTGATTCCGGAACTTGGTCTTGTTGCCCTTCGGTGTCCAACCCTTGAGCAGACGATCCTTGATGCCATCATCGCCGGCAGCGGCGAGCAGGGTCGGGAACCAGTCGAGACCGGAGAAGATCTCGTTGGACACGCTACCCGGCTTGATCTTGCCCGGCCACCGAATCATGGCAGGTACCCGGAACGCACCCTCCCAGTTCGAGTCCTTCTCGCTGCGGAACGGTGTCATCGCCGCATCGGGCCAGGTGAACATGTTCGGGCCGTTGTCGGTCGTGTAGATCACGATGGTGTTGTCCGTGATCTTCAGATCGTCAAGCAGTTTGAGCAGCTTGCCAACGTCCTGATCGTGTTCCCACATCCCGTCGGCGTACTCGTTGCCGGGCATGCCGCTCTTGCCTTTGAACTCAGGCCGCACGTGCGTGTAGATGTGCATGCGCGTGAAGTTCATCCAGACGAAGAACGGCTTGTTCGCCTTGACCTGCTTCTGGATGAATTCGGCCGCCTTGGCGCCCGTTTCATCGTCGATGGTCTCCATACGCTTCTTGGTGAGCGGCCCGCTGTCTTGCACCTTGCCGTCCGACGTGCTGTGGATCACGCCGCGTGGCGAGAAGTTCTTCACGTACGGATCGTTGGGGTCCTTCGGCCAGTAGGGGCGCTCGGGCTCTTCTTCGGCGTTCAGGTGATACAGATTGCCGAAGAACTCGTCGAAGCCATGGTTGGTCGGCAGATACTCGTTACGGTCGCCCAAGTGGTTCTTGCCGAACTGGCCCGTGGCGTAGCCCAGCGGTTTCAGGGCTTCCGCAATCGTAATGTCGCCCTTTTGCAGACCTACCTTTGCGCCCGGCGCCCCGACCTTGGACAACCCGGTGCGCAGCGGCGACTGTCCGGTGATGAACGACGAGCGTCCTGCCGTACAGCTGTTCTCCGCGTAATAGTCGGTAAAGATCATGCCTTCCTTCGCAACCCGGTCGATGTTCGGCGTGCGATAGCCGACCAGTCCGTTGGAATAGGCGCTGATGTTGGTCTGACCGATATCGTCGCCAAAAATGACGAGGATGTTCGGTGGCTTGGTGCCGCTTTGCGCTGGCGCGTCGCCGGGCGCAACCAGCACGTACGCGGCCGTAACGGCGACCATCGCTGTGCTGGTAAAGCTGAAGACTCGTCTGAGTGAGAATGACATCTTCGTCTCCGTTAAGGGAAAGTCGAACGCGCGCCGTGCAAGCACTGCCATTTCCTGCGTAACCCCGATGCGCGGCGCAGTCGTGTCGCGTTAGTGTTGCGGGTGCTGCCAAAGGTGTTGAGGGTGTTTAAGGGCTTCTTCGTTAGCTTCGGGTTGGTGAGGAAATCGTCGGGAATCAATTCGGTGCTGCCGGGAACACGGTGGCCCAGTCGTCCTTCATGCTCACGACCGTCCAGCCCCGGGCCACGGCGGCGTCCCATGCACGGTCGAGCTTGCCGACTTTCGACTGGCGGTCGTACGCGAACTCGCGCACGGCGTCGTCGTGATGGACCAGCAGGGCCAGATGCGGGCCGTGGCCGGTGGTCGTGTATTCGAGCATCTGAAGATCGCCGTCCGAATTGCCGAACGCGAGAATCGGCTTGCGGCCGATGCGTCGGTAGATGCCGACGGGCTTGCCCGGTCCGTCGTCGACGAAATCGACTTTGGGCTGCCGAATGAGTCGGCCTTGCGCGTCGCGACTCTCGTACTTCACACCTTCGTCGGTGCCGATGACCTGCTCGGGCGGCACGCCATAAACACGCTCCACCCATGCGCGCATGAACTGTGTCGTGCCGCCGGAGACGATGTAGGTCTTGAAGCCGTTCGCCCGAAGATAGGCGAGCAGTTCGAGTTGCGGCTGGAATACCAGCGACGTGTATGGCCGATGCAGTGTGGGGTGCTTCGCGCTCGCGAGCCATGCGTCGATGCGTTTGTCGTATGCCTCGACGTCCATGCCGCTGTTTGCCGCTGCCAGCAGTTGGAGCAGGGGCTTCTTCTGTGCGCTAAGTGCGGCAGTGTCGCCCGCCATGAGCGCCCGAAACGCCGGGTTGCGCTTCCATTCCGGATGCGACGGCGCCTGTGCCTTGACCTGATCGATCAGGAACACGAACTGGAAGTAGAGCGGCTGCTCGCTCCACAGCGTGCCGTCGTTGTCGAACACGGCGATGCGTTCGGCGACAGGCACGAACTGCGGCGATCCCTCGCGAGTGACGTCGGTGACGAAGCGCACGATGGCCTGTTTGGCCGCGCCGTCGCGCCACGAGGGCAGAGCGTTGGTCGTGGCGACGGACTGCGCATGTTGCGGCGCGCTCGCGCTTGAGTTTGCCGACGTCGGCGGTGTACCGCACGCGGCAAGCGACACGGCCAGCACCACGGCGGCTGTTGCACGCAGAGCGAGTCCTTCCATCCCCCATCCTTGTTTGTCGTGTTGATTCATGGGCGTTCGCACGCGCGAATGCAGATCCATGCGTCAGCGCGCGGGCGTGTTCGATGCGAGCTTGTCTTGTGACGCGCGGCGCGAGGCCTGCCAGGCGTTCTCGTCCATCACCAGACGGAAGCCCAGGTGCGACATGCTGTTGTAGGGGTCGGTCCCGCGGCGCGCACTCGGCCGGTAGCTCAGGCAGTAAGCCTCGTTACAGAGGAACGAGCCGCCGCGCGTGACCCGCTTGGGAGCCTGCACCGGTACGCCGGGATCTGCCGGGTCCCACGAGTCGGAGGGGCCGGTAGGGTTGTCGGCCAGTTTGGTGGCCGCCGCCTCACGTCGGAACTGGTCCGCACGGTACCAGTCCGCGACCCATTGCCATGCATTGCCAGTCATGTCGGACAAGCCGTAGCCGTTGGGCGGGAACGTACCCACCGGGCTCGTGCCGACCGCGCCGCCGGCCTTCGGATTGACGACCGGGAAGGGTTGCGCCTGCTCGCCTTCCCAGACGTTGGCCATCTGCTTGCCGTTGGGTGCGAACGTCTCGCCCCAGGCGTAGGTTGCCTGCTCAAGGCCGCCGCGCGCGGCGAACTCCCATTCGGCCTCGGTCGGCAGGCGCTTGCCCGCCCACTTCGCGTAGGCCTGTGCGTCTTCGAACGAGACTTGCACGACGGGATGGTCGTCCTTGCCTGCGATATTGGTGTCGGGGCCGCCGGGGTGACGCCAGTCGGCGCCGGGCACGAAACGCCACCATCGCGAATAGTCCTGTAGCGGCACGGGCTTGTCAGTGCCGACGAAGACCATGGCGCCCGGCACCAGCGCACTCTCGGGCGGGCGGGGGGTACCAGGCGGCAACTGAACGCGCAGCGTTTCCCAGTCGGGCTTGCGCTCGGCGGTCGTGACGTAACCCGTTGCGTCGACAAAGCGGCGGAACTCCGCGTTCGTCACATGATGCTGGTCCATCCAGAAGCCATGGACGCGGGCCGGGTGCGCGGGTTTTTCATTGGGCTGCGCCATCTTGCTGTCGCTGCCCATCAGGAATTGACCGCCGGGAATCCACGCCATGCCTTTCGGGCCGCGAACGCCGTCGCCAATGACGATCTTGATGTCACGCGGCGTGGCCGCGTCATTGCGCGTCATCGCCCATGACATGGCGCCGCCGGCCGCGACCGACGCGCCCAGGGCCGCACCGGCCCACATCAGAAAGGTTCGCCGACCCTTGGCCGGCACTGCGTGTGAAGCGACCTGTGTCTTGCCCGAAGTCGTGTCCTGCTGCGCGATTCGCTTGCGTCGTGACATGTCCCGAAACTCCTGGATTGCGCACCGGCATTTCGTGCCCGATGACCCGGGGTGCGCGAATTGCCAGCCTGAGAATTGGCTTAAAGACTATTATCTAATTTGCGTAAACTCAATTGAAATTTTGAATGCCTATGGAAATTAATCTTTGACGCAACTCGTTTGTTTGCTTAATGTTCGTGTGGTTGTTCGTGTGGTTGTTCGTGTGGTATTGCGTGTTCGAGGTGTCGCCGAGTTATTTTTAAAGTAATTTAAATTACCGGCATTATGAAAAATACGATTATCGAATTCGAAAAACATATCGGCGAGTCGGTCGTAGGCCAGGAGGCGGTGGTCCGTCAGATCCTGATCGCGTTGCTTGCCGACGGACACGTATTGCTGGAGAGCCTGCCGGGCCTGGCCAAAACCCGCACGGTCAAAGCGATTGCGGCGCGTCTGGCGGCCACGATGCGTCGCATTCAGTTCACGCCGGACCTGTTGCCGTCAGACATTACCGGCGGGGAGACGCTGCTCCAGTCGGGCACCGAACGCGTACTCCAGTTTCAGCCGGGGCCGATATTCGGCAACTTGATTCTTGCCGACGAAATCAACCGCGCGCCGGCAAAAGTGCAGTCGGCACTGCTTGAGGCCATGGAAGAGCGGCAGGTCTCGGTCGCCGGAAAGACCCATGCCATGGCCGATCTGTTCATGGTGATGGCAACGCAAAACCCCATCGAGCAGGAAGGCACATATCCATTGCCGGAAGCGCAAATGGACCGCTTCCTTTTAAAAATACTCATTACGTATCCGACGCCGCAAAGCGAGCAGGCTATGCTGCAACTGCTGCGCAACGAAACGAAAGAGACCCGTGCGGTCGAAGGAACGTTGTCGCAGGAAGACGTATTCGCGGCGCGGCGTGAAATTCAGAATGTGACGGTGTCGCCCGCCATCGACGCCTACATCGTCGCGCTGGTCAACGGCACACGGCACGGCATTGCCAGCGACGCGGATCTGGCGCGCTGGATCGAGGTCGGCGCGAGCCCACGCGGCGCCATCGGGCTGGACCGGGCCGCCCGCGTGCATGCGTGGCTGGAGGACCGGGACTTCGTGACGCCCGACGATGTGCGTGCAGTGGCGCATCCGGTCTTGCGTCATCGCCTGGTGTTGTCCTACGACGCGAACGCCGACGGCATCGATGCCGACCGTGTCGTCGACCGTCTGGTGGAAACGACGCCTGTGCCTGCCTGATCGCATCCGGCTAATACAGTCCAACCCCGGGGAGGGTGTCCATGGCCGCACCGCCGGCTTCGCCTGTCATCCGCCGTGAAATTCCCGTCGACACCGTGGGTACGGTGCATGTCGACGTGCCACATCTGATGCGGCTGCGTTTTCGCGTGCATGGCATGAGCTTCGTCGCGCCCGCGCCGGTCACGAGCGTGCTCTCGGGCAATCACGCGTCGCGTTTGCGCGGCCGGGGCCTGAACTTCGATGAAATTCGCGGCTATGTGCCGGGTGACGATATCCGTCATATCGACTGGCGGGCATCGATGCGTCTCGGCCGCCCGCTCGTGCGCGCCTATACCGAAGAGCGCGACCGTCCGGTGCAGGTGGTGGTCGATCAGCGCATGAGCATGCACTTCGGCTCGCAGCGCGCGTTCAAGTCCGTGGTCGCGGCCGAAACCGCTGCGCTGGCGACCTGGATGGGCTACGCCGCAGGCGATCGCGTCGGTGGCGTGGTCTTCAACGATGCGCGTGTCGAGCGCGTCCGGCCGCTGCGCAGCATGAGCCGCATTGCCCGATTGTTCGGCGCCATTGCGCAGATGAACGCCGAATTGCGCGCCGACAGCCCGGCGCGTACCGATTACGGACAACTCAATCTGGCGCTGGGCCAACTGTTGCATATGGCACCGCACGATCACCTGATCTGTATTGTCAGCGACTTCGCCGGGGCGGATGCCCGAACGCAGGCACTGCTGCGCCAGCTGAGCGTTCACAACGATGTCGTGGCGGGCCTCGTCTTCGATCCGTTGTGGCAGCACGTGGACGAGCGCAGCGCGCTGGTGGTGAGCGAAGGGCATCTTCAGGTGGAGTTGCGTATCGCCAACGAACGGGTTCGCACACCGGTGGCCGCCTTCTTCAAAGGGCGCACGGCGGAAGTGGCCGAATTGTTGCGCCTGAGCGGCGTGCCGTGGATGCCGCTATCGAGTGCGGAGCCCGCCGTCGATCAGGTGCGCCGCTTGCTTGGCGCACGCCATACGACGACACATGGAGGTGGCCTATGAGCGACGCGGCTCAGGCGACCCCGATGACGGCGGACTTTCCGAGCGACGTGCCCGAGACGATGGACGTGTCCGTCGCGTTGACGGGACTGGACGAACTGCCGCTGCCGCCGCCCGTGTCGTATATGCCGCAGACGTGGGGCTGGGGCGTCGTGGCAGTGCTGATTGTGCTGGGCGTGGCGTGGTGCGTCTGGCGCGCGTGGCGGCGATACCGGCGGGATCATTACCGTCGTCTGGCGTTGGCCGAGCTGGAACGGCTCGCCGCGATGTCGCGCGAGCCGGACCACCGCACGATTGCCGTCGCATCGATGGCTGCGTTGCTCAAACGTACGGCGCTGGCGGCTTATCCCGCCGAGAACGTCGGGGCGATGCGTGGCGCGACATGGATTGAATTCCTCAATCGTCATCGCGGCCGGTTCGAGGCGCGCGACGGCCAGTACCTGGCGATGGCCAGCTACGCGCCGCGTGGCGTGGACGACACGCCGCAGGGCGAGATCGACGCGCTGGTGCAGCGCGCCCGTCAATGGATACATGACCACCATGTGGAAGTTTGATCTGCCGTGGATGCTCGCGTTGTTGCCGCTACCGATACTGGTCGCGTGGCTGGTGCCGCCGTATCGGGCGATGGCGCTTGCCGTGCGCACGCCGTTCTTTCACGAAATGGCGCAGGCGGCCGGTGAGCGTCCGTCGCCCGGCGGTGTGCATCTGCGGCGCAACTGGCTGCAATGGCTGCTATTGCCGCTGGCGTGGGCGCTCGTGGTGGTCGCCGCTGCCCGGCCGGTGCATGTGGAAGCGCCGATCACGCACGAGACACCGGCGCGCGATCTGATGCTCGCCATCGACCTGTCTCAATCGATGGAGACGACCGACTTCGTGAGCGCAGCCACCGGTGAGCGGACCGACCGGCTGACGGCCGTCAAGCATGTCGTGGCCGATTTCATCGCCAAGCGCCGGGGCGACCGCATCGGGCTTGTCGTGTTCGGCGACGCTGCCTATCCGCAGGCGCCGCTCACGCTCGATCACGATAGCGTGATGATCCTGCTCGATCAGATGCAGATCGGCATGGCCGGTCCTCGCACGGCACTGGGCGACGCCATCGGCCTGACCGTCAAACTGCTCGCCGACTCGAAGGCGCCGGAGAAGGTGCTGATTTTGCTGACCGACGGCAACGACACCGCGAGCAAGATCCCGCCGGATCAGGCCGCACGGATCGCCAAGACCCATGGGCTCGTGATTCACACCATCGGCATCGGGGACGCCAACGCCACCGGCGAAGATCGTGTCGATCTGGCGGCCCTGCAACGCATTTCGAGCGCCACGGGCGGGCGCTCCTATCAGGCATTCGGGCGCGAGCAGGATCTGGCCGATGTCTACACGCAGCTCGATCGGCTAACGCCCGAGCGCATCAAGCAGGACGTCTATCGTCCACAGACGGAGTACTTCTGGGTACCGCTAGGGCTCGCGTTGCTGATCGTGGCGGCGTATCACCTTTTCGCCATGCTCAGTGCCGTCGTTCGGGGGGCTGCGCATGGAAATTGACGTCAGCGCCTTCCACTTCCTGCGTCCCATGTGGCTATGGCTGCTCGCCCCTGCGCTGGTGCTGCCGTTCGTCTGGCGAAGGCGCAGCGACGTGCGCGCGCGCTGGCGGAAATTCATCGCACCTGCGCTGCTGGAGCACCTCCTGGTCGGCGACACACGCTCGTATCGGGTGCAACCGGTGCATACGCTCGCGATCCTGCTCGCCCTCGGTGCGCTGGCGGCGGCCGGCCCGACTTGGGAGCAGGTGCGCCCGCCGTTCAGTCAGGACAAGGCGCCGATGGTCATTGCGCTGGCGCTGGACCGGTCCATGGACGCCACGGACGTGCCGCCGACGCGGCTCGAACGCGCCAAAGCCAAGGTGCTCGATATCGCGCGTGCGCGTAAGGGCGCTCGGACCGGACTGGTCGTCTATGCAGGCACTTCGCATCTGGTCGTGCCGCCCACCGAAGACCCCGCGATGCTTGAGCTGTACGTGCCGGCGCTGGCCACAGGCCTGATGCCCAAAGACGGCAAACGCATGGACCTCGCGCTCGATGTTGCACAGCGTCTGCTGGCGCACGACACGGCGGCGGGCACGATCGTATTCATTGGCGACGGGTTCGATGCAGCGTCGCGCGATGCCTTCGTCGCCAGCGCCAGAGCCTCGAAGCAGCAGTTGTTGTGGCTAGCGGCAGGCACCTCCAAGGGCGGCTCGGTGCGCAATGCCGATGGCACGATCGCGACGGACACCAACGGTTATCCGGTGACCGCCGGTTTCGATGCCGACGGTATTCGCCAACTGGCGCGCGATGCGGGCATTCCGCTCGCGAGCCTGCGCGCCGACGGCGACGACGTCGTATGGGTGCAGCGCCGTGCGCAGACCTATCTGACCGAGATGGACGAAGCGCATCGCGAGCCGCGATGGCAGGAGAACGGTTTCTGGCTCGTGGTGCCGATCTTGCTGCTGGTCTTGGCGTCGTTCCGCCGAGGCTGGACGGTGAAGTGGCTGCCGGTCGTGTTGTTGTCCCTCACGTTCGCCGCGACGCCGGACATCGTGCGCGCGGACGAGGTAGCCCCCCAGCACACCGGCTGGCGATGGATCGACGCCTTCGCCACGCGAGACCAGCAAGGGCGCTGGTACTTCTCCCGGGGGGACTACGCGAAGGCGGCGGCCAGCTTCGAAGACCCGATGTGGAAGGGCCGCGCGCAGTACGCCGCGAAGGACTACAGCGACGCGCTCGCCACGTTCTCTCAGGTCTTCGCCCAACAAAAGCGTGACACGGCCGCGTTCTACATGGGCAATGCGCTCGCGCATCTGGGCGATTATGCGGGCGCCATCAAGGCCTACGAGATCGCGCTCAAGCTGCATCCGGGCTGGGCGGAGGCGAGCGCCAATATCGCCTTGATGAAGGACCTGCTCAAGGCCGACGAACAGCAGGAGGATGCGACGCAGCAGCCGTCGCAGGGCGAGCAGAAGGTTGATCCGAAGAAAGGACAGGGCAAGACGCAGCCGGTGGTGTCGCTGGCGCCGACGGAGGACGTGTGGATGCGCGGGCTCAATACGTCGCCCGCCATGTTCCTGCGTCAGCGCTTCGCGCAGGAGGCGGCGTCTCCATCGATCAGATCCACGACACGACCGGCAGCAGCAACGGCCGCGAGTGCGGCGAAGGCAGGTGCGCCATGAGAGATTTCGTTGCCCGCTGGTGCCGTGTTGTCCGTATTGTCCGTGACCTCCATGTTGCCCATATGGCTTGTGCCGTGCTGATGGTGCTGGGCATATGCGGCGCGCTGAGCGTCGCCGGTGCCTCGAACGCCCTCGCCGACGAGCCGCCGAAGACGATGATCCGCGCGCACCTCGAACCGGCGGGCAACGTGGTCGCAGGCACGCAGGTCAAGCTCGTCGTCGATATCCTCACGACGACATGGCTGAGCGACGCGCCCGACTGGCCCTTGTTCGACATGCCCGGGGCGATTGTCACGCTGCCTGACGAGCAGGCGCGAAATCTCAGTGAAATGATCGGCGACCAGCGCTGGTTCGGCGTGAGCCGCGCCTATCGCATTGCGCCGCAGGCGGGGCAGCGTTACACCACCCCCGCGTTCGACATCCACGTGCAACCCGGCGGGGCCACGGCCCCGGTCACGCTGAAGACGCCATCGCTCTCATTCGTTGCGACGGTGCCGCCGGGAGCGGAGGGCATGAAGGTGTTTTTCCCGACCAGCGGTCTGTCGGTGACGCAGAAGATCGACCCGTCTTCCTCACACGTTCAGGTTGGGGACACGATCACGCGTACGGTCACACAGCGGGCTACGGGCACCGAAGCGATCCTCATACCACCGGCGCCGCTGGCCGACGTGGATGGAATGCAACGGTATGCGCGCCCGGCCACGACGCATGACGATCTGCAAGGCGGGCGCGAACTGGTCGCCGGAGTTCGAACGGATTCGGCAATGTACGTCGTCAACCGGTCCGGTCACATCGAGCTGCCCGCCATCGACATCGAATGGTGGAATACGACGGCGAACCGACGCGAAAAGGTCACGCTCCCCGCAATCTCCGTGAGCGCCCGCGGAGCGCACGAGACGCCGCTGTTCGAGATTCCGGTGGAAGCGGTCGGACGCGCCGCCCACCGCGTGATCGTGCTCGATCGCTCGGACCTGTGGGTCGCGGGCGCAGGCGTTGCGCTGGTATTGGGGTTGCTGTGGATCGGACCGCGTATTGTCGGGGCAGGGCGACGTGCCCGGCAGCAACTCCGTGCGTGGCGCAACGCGATCACCACTGGCGAGCCGCATGCCTGGCGTCAGTTGCAGCGCGTGGCACGCACCGGTTCGTGGCAGGCGTTCGTCAGCGCGTTGTACGGCTGGCTGGACCGCCGCGCGTCAGCGCGTGGCCAACCGCCGACCGGATTGAGCGAGTCGGGCGGATCGTGCGCCGACGCTTCCGAAGAGATCGCCGCGTTGCGCAAGGCCGTATATGCGCGATATTCGCCGAATCCTCCCCACCGTGTCGATTCGTCGCTGGCACCGACGTTAAAGACCATCCGCAAGCAGATGAATCGTGCCTCACGTCGGTCGAACCGGCCCGACGACCTGCCGCCGTTGTACGCCCCGGTGCCGCCGCACCGCCCCAGCCGTCGCTCTCCCAATTGACGAGGAGCTCCGATGCCACGTACTTCCCCGCACTTCGACGACGCCACGCTGAATCAGCTTTACGCGGCCGCGCGTCAGGCCGATGCTGCCCATCGCGACTCGAACACGGCGTTTCTCGATCAGTTCATTCGCGACGCGCTTCGCACGACGCATCGGCTGCACAGCGCGCAAACCTATTTACGCGTGTTGGCCGGGGCAGGTATCGAGCGTCTGCCGAGTGCCGGCACCGTTCAACGCGCCATCACCCGAGCCCGTACCGGGACGGCCAGCGAGACGGGAGATTCGACCGGGCTGGGAATGCGGGCTGCGGCGCAACAAACGCTGGCCCAGCATGTCGCGCGCGTCATGGCGTTGCTCAGCCCCGACGGCAGCGGGCTTCAGGCGATCGATCATGCGGGTGAGCCGCCGTTCGACGCCGCAGATGCCTACCGGCGGTTGCAGCGCCTGGAGGGTGAGAATCGTGCACTGCGAGTGCGTGCGGAGGAACTGACCGCGATGCTGATGGCCGCTCGCGTGGCGCTGGCCGAAGCGCTGAGCCATCACGGACCGCGAGCCGACGGCCTGCCTGCGACGGGCACACGCCACGCGCCGTCCCGACGCGCGAGTGGTAAGAAGGCTTAACGGCAATGTCGAATCGCTTTCGAACGTGGTACTTGCCTGCGTTGGCGCTGAGCGTGGTCTGCCAGGTGCCGGCCGCCGAGTCAGCAATGGGTACCGTTAGCACGTCGAGTGCTGCGAGGTCGATGGGGGCAGGGCAGCCAACAACGGATGGGGTGGATATCGACGGGGCGCTGACGCAGTGTCTGGATGCACCGGACAAGCAGTCCACCGGCGATCAGGACGCATGCATCGTCGAAGCGACGCACGCGTGGGATGCGCGTCTGAACGCCAACTACCGGGCGTTGCAGGCGGAATTGCCCGAGGCGTCGCGACCGATATTGCTTGCTGCGCAGCGCGCATGGCTCGCCAGCCGGGACGCCGATCTCAAGCTGATCGCTGCCGTGTACGCCACGGTGCGCGGCACGATGTATGCCCCGATGAACGCCAATGACGTCATGATGTTGACCAAGCGCCGAGCGCAGACGCTCACGCGCTACGCGGCAGACTTGTCGTACGCGGCATCCGGCGAGTTTCGGCCGATCACCGCCAAGGCCGTGGGGTCGTCGGACATCGATGCCGTTGCCCGCCGCATGACACGCCGCCTGCCCGCTGCATCCGGAAACACAGTGCGTGTGTCCAACGAGAAATGGCGTGCGTTCATGACAGCCGAGACCGCACTGATCGCGGTGGTTTGCCCCCAAGGCAATGCGGCCGCAGGCCAGGCATGCCGCGTTGCACAGGCTCGTGCTGCGTCGGCCGCGCGTCTCGAATGGTTGACAGGTCTAGACCGGCTGATTGGCGCCAATTGACGTGTGTGCCGTCTTCACGTGCCTTCACGTGCCTTCACGTGCCTTCATGCCGTTGCGGGCCATTGTGTGCCCCTGGCGCCCGTGCGTGTCCTTGTGCGGCGGGCTGCGTCGTTCGGCAGGGTCAATCGGTGCGCCGCACCCGGACCAACAACCACGCCATGATGGCCGTAACGAGCGCCGTGGCGACAACCGCTTTCCATACCGAGTGCGTCGTCGCCCAAGTGCCGACCGCGACCCCGGCAAACACGAAGATCGCGACCCATTCGAGTACCTTGTCCAGCGTGTTGGGTGAGCGGTACTGATGAGGATCCGCGACCGGAGAGCGGCCAGAGACCTCGGGTCGTGCGCGCGGCGCACACGCCGGAAAAGCGTCGACCAGCGCTTTGCTCGGCCAAGGGTTCACCTCGGCGCGCGGATTGCCGACGCCGCTCGCCTGCCAGACAGCGTCCTTATCGGCGGCACGCCTGAGTTCTTCGGCGTCCTGCGCCAGTCCCGCGGCGACGAGCGTGCCGTGATCCAGTGCAGCGATCTGCTCCATTTCGGCCGTCATGCCACCCGTGGCGTCGGTGACGTCGGGCAGGCCACTCGTGCGAATGAGGATGAAGTTGCCGTACGCCGAGGCGATATAGTCGACGAACGCGTCGTAGATCGGGCGATAGCGCTCACCGATCAGCGTGATGACGTTCTCGCGACGCCTCGCAGCGCGTTCGAGCGCGAGGCTCTTGGACGTGACGAGATAGGGATACGTTGCGTCTTTCTCGTCCTGCGTGGCGCCCTCGAGAAACTCCTGAATCTCGACGGCATCGTCCTCGGGATCGAAATCGTCGATGACGTAAGCGAAATGAATGTCCTCTACGGCGAACAAAACCCGCCAGAACAGCGGGAAATAACCATTGGCTTCAAGTGATGGGCCATCGGCGAGGAAGTAGGTTTTCAGTTCACCTTTACGGCCCTCTGGCATGCGTGGCCACGGCGGACTCTCGAGAAAGACAGGATGTGACATGTCTTAAGCCTTCGGCTGATTGGGTCGGTGCATCGGGAGAGGGCACGCCAATACGCGGGAGTCCGAATCGAGCGGGCCGGAGAAATTCTGGATGAAATGCCTGTGTTTGTCATCTACGCCCGCCCGTGTCGCCCACCATGCATTTGCATTAAAATTCCGGAAATATCGAAATAACGCAATAACGGAAGCGCGTTCGACGCGAGGGAATTCAATGCCCGATGCCATGCAAACCCATCTGAACGATGCCGATGCCGTCCAGGCCCTCGCTGCGCTGGCGCAAGGCAATCGACTCGCCGTGTTCCGGCTGCTGGTCGTGGCAGGCCCCGAGGGACTGCGCGTGGGCAACATCGCCGAAACGCTCGGTCTTCCCAACGCCACGTTGTCCTTTCACCTCAAGGAACTTGCTCACGCGGGCCTCATCACCTCGCGCCAGGAAGGCCGGTATATCTACTACGCGGCGTCCATCGACCGGATGAACGCCCTGATCGGTTTTCTCACCGAGAACTGTTGTCAGGGCGTGCCGGGGCTTTGCGAACCCTCGTCACCCCGCAAGTGCTGAGGAGATCGCATTCGCCGCTGGCGTCTGGCGCCGGTGCGAGATCGGCTATCGGGTCGTCGGCGTGGCGCCCACGGCAATGGCGGACAGGTCCGTCGCCGGATCCAGCGCCTTGCCCGCTTTGACGCGCTCGCTGTAACGGTCTACGAGGTACTCGCGCTTCTCACGCAACAGCAGCGTGAACTTCACAAGTTCCTCCATCACGTCGACCACGCGATCGTAGTAGGCCGACGGTTTCATGCGTCCCGCCTCGTCGAACTCCTGAAACGCCATGGCGACGGACGATTGATTCGGGATCGTAAACATGCGCATCCACCGGCCGAGCTGGCGCAACTGATTGACCGAGTTGAACGATTGCGAACCGCCGCTGACCTGCATGACGGCCAGCGTGCGGCCTTGCGTCGGGCGAATGCCGCCCATGAACAACGGCAGATGATCGATCTGGTTCTTGATGACGGCCGAAATCGTGCCGTGACGCTCTGGGCTGCACCAGACATGGCCTTCCGACCAGACAGAAAGATCACGGAGCTCTTTGACTTTGGGGTGCGCGTCGCCGGCGACGTCGTCGGGCATCGGCAACCCGCGCGGATCGAAGATGCGCACGTCAGCCCCCATTTGCGTCAGGAGCCGCGCGGCTTCCTGTGTGAGCAGTCGTGAGTAGGAGCGTTCCCGAAGCGACCCATACAGCATCAGAATGCGCACAGGCGGTGCCTCCGGCATGCCTAACCGGGAAGCGATGGACGTGTCGAGATAGTCCGGTTTCACGGCAGGGAGGGAAGTGGACAGCGGGGCAGGGTGTGCAGGCACGACAGACATGGTGGGCATCCGGAATTTAATACAACGTTTCCAATAATATGGAAACGTTTGGGCGGATGCAAGAAAACCCCCGATATTCTGGGGGTTCATCGGCCAGGCTCAGCGTGCTTGGGTTACCACGAAGTGCTTCACGCCGATACGTTGCTCGGCGAAGGCGGCTTCACAGTACTGGAGGTAGAGGTGCCAGGTGCGGATGAAGGCGTCGTCGAAGCCTTGGTCCCGCACGGCGTCGAGTTGCGCTTCGAAGGCAGCATTCCAGTGTTGCAGCGTTCGGGCGTAATCGAGACCGAAGCTCAAGGTCTCGGTCACGCTCAGGCCGCAGTCTCGCGCGACGCTGACGAATCGTTGTGCGCTGGGCAACATGCCGCCGGGAAAGATGAATTCCCGAATGAAATCGCTCGACAGGCGATACGCGGCGAAAGCGTTGTCGTCGATGGTGATCGACTGAATCAGCGCACGACCGCCAGGGAGCAGACGGTATTTGAGCGTGTCGAAGAACGTCGGCCAGTAGGACTCGCCCACCGCTTCGAACATCTCGATGGAGACGATGGCATGGAACTGTCCCTGCACGTCGCGGTAGTCGGTGAGCGATACCTGCGCGAGATGTCCCAGTCCGGCGGCGTCGATACGCGCCCTGGCGAGTGTGTATTGCGCGCGCGAGATCGTCACGCCATGCACGGCGATGCCCTGGCGCGCGGCGTGCAGCGCGAAGCCGCCCCAGCCGCATCCGATTTCCAGCACGCGATCCCCGGGGCGCAACGCCAGCGTGTCGATGATGCGCTGGTATTTCGCGTGCTGCGCGGCGGCGAGCGAGCGGTTGTCGTCTCCCTCGAACAGACCGCTGGAGTAGGTCCATGTCGGATCGAGCCACAGGCCGTAGAAGTCGTTGCCGAGGTCGTAATGCGCGTGAATGTTACGGCGGCTGCCCGCACGCGTATTGCCGCGCAGGCGATGGCGCAGGTGATACCAGAGCCGTGCCAGGCGTGAGCCCGTCACCGTCTCGGAGACGGATGCGAGATTGCGCACGGCAAGGCGCAGCAATGTGACCATGTCGGGGGAGTCGACCCAGCCCGCCCGGTAGGCCTCGGCGAAGCCGATGTCTCCGGACTGCACGATCCGGCGGCACGCCCGCCAGTCGTGAACGTGCAGTGTGGCGCCGGGCTGGCTGTGCGGGTCGCCGAAGACATGTCGCGTGCCGTCAGGGCAAATGAGTGTCAGATGTCCGGTCCGAACGCGTCGCAGAAGCGTCAGGAACCATCGGGCCGAGATCGGCACGACGGGGTTTGGCGAGAGCAAACGAAGCGGCATCATGAGCGTATCTCCGGGTCGGACGACGTAGCGTGTGCGGGTGATGCTGGGGAAAGCGACGGGGGTGTCTTGCCGAAAAACGGCACACCTTTGCACCAGAGCCTCAGGGCTTGCCAGTGAATCCTCAGCACAATATTGACGGCGGCAAACGGCTGCGCGAGCACGGCGCGCAAAACGCGGCGTCCCGTAAAGGGCGTTGCGTGCATGACGACGGCCGTGCGCAGGCGCAGTTCGTCGCCCACCCGGTAGTCGATGGCCACCGTCCAGGCGTCGCCCTTGCGTCGAATGCGAAATTCGTACTGGCCTTCCACGTCGCAGAACGGTGAGACGTGAAAGACCTTGCGGCAGACGAGTCGCCGTCGCGCGTCGTCCACGTCATGAAGGTCACGCACGCCGCCGATGTCACCACTTTCACCGCTTTCACTGCCTTCAGCGCTTTCATCGATATCACCGTGATCCGTGGCGCTCAACAGATAGCCGTGGTGCTGACCAAAGGTGTTGCGTACGTCGGCATATAGCGCTCGCAGGCGGCCGTCGCGGTCATGGCAGTACCAGAAGCTCACCGGGTTGAAGGCGTAACCGGCCATGCGCGGCACGGTCTGCAGCCAGATTTCGCCATCGGCGGGAATACCGGCTTGCGCGAGTTGTGCGCGCATCCAAGGCACGAGTGCGCGGCCGTCGCGGGGACCGTAATCCGACGATCTCAGGCTCAGCAGACGCCAGCGATCCCAGGCGAACCACGCGCTGCGCAGCGTCGCTGAGCGCTCCAGATCACAGGCGACCTGGAACATCGGATAAGTGAACGCATGACGCACCGGTTGCAAGCGTTCATGCCGCACGCGACCGCGCAGCAACCAAATGGTGTCAGGACGGTGGGCGCTCGTCATAGCTTCGCCCAGGTCGGCAGCACGTCGAAGTCGCGCGCCACGCGCAAGGCCGATTTCAGGCCGTCCTCGTGAAAGCCATAGCCCGTCCAAGCCCCGGCGAACCATGTGCGCCGGCGACCCTGCAACCCGGGCAGATGCGATTGCGCCTCCACGGCGGCAAGATCGAGCAGCGGGTGCTCGTAAGCGTAGCGACCCAGCACCGTGTGTGGCGCAGGTTCGTTCACCGGGTTTAACGTCACGACGACCGGCGAGCGGAACGGCAACGCCTGAAGCTGGTTGATCAGATAGCTCACGCAGACGGGCCGGTCAGCGTGGGCGGCGTGACTGGCCTGACTGACATAGTTCCATGCCGACCAGACGCGGCGGCGACGCGGCAGCAGCTGAGGGTCGGTGTGCAGGACGGCCAGGTTCGGCTGATAGCGAACTGCCCCGAGCACCTTGCATTCGTCGGGCGTGGCGTCATCGAGCAGCCGCAGGCTGTCGGGCGCATGACCGGCCAGAACGACGGCATCGAAGCGCTCGTGCACGCCGTTGCCATGAACGACTGTCGCACCGTCGCGCTCACGTCGGACTTGCCGCACCGGCGTTCTCAGCCGCACGTCGTCGAGCCGGGCGACGATGCGGCGAACGTACGCGCGCGCGCCGCCCTCGACGGTCTTCCATTGCGGGCGGTGACGAATCTGGAGCAACGCGTGGTTCAGGCAGAACCTGAGGAAGGTGGCTGCCGGGAATTGAAGAATGTCCGCCGCGCGGCTCGACCAGATCGCCGCTGCCATCGGCAACAGATAGTGATGCTGGAACGGCTGGCCGTAACCGTTCGCAAGCAGCATGTCGCCGACCGAGTGGCGCTCGCGCATGGCGTTGTGGAGATGTTGCTCGGCGGACGCGTTAAAGCGCAGCACGTCGCGCAACATGCCCAGAAAGCTGGGGGAGTACAGGTTGCGGCGCTGGGCGAAGACGGTGTTCAGGTTGGTGCCCGCCCATTCGAGCATGCCCCCGTCGAGCGATACCGAGAAAGACATGTCGCTCGCCACGGCACCGACGCCCAGTTCGTCGAACAAGGCGACTAAGTTGGGATAGGTGCGGTCGTTGAAGACAAGAAAGCCGGTGTCGACCGGGGCGGTGACGCCGTCGAGCGTGACGTCCACGGTGTTGGTGTGGCCGCCCGCGTAACCGCTGGCCTCGAAGAGCGTTACGCGGTGTTTACGGGCAAGCAGGTAGGCGCTGGCGAGTCCGGCAATGCCGGCGCCGACGACGGCGACGCGTTGACCGGGCGGCAGAGGTGCCACGCACGGGATGGGGGCGATCGGGGCAGTCATTGATGCCTCGCGTCAGGAATTGATGAGAGATTCGGCGCAGGCGGAGCGATGCGACGCACCGTGCGTGGGGCGCTTCTCGAACAGGTAATGCCCAACCCCCCATTCGCGGCCGTATGCGTAGCCGAACAGTTCGGCGACCGCCATGTAGAACATGCGCCAGCGTTGAAACTGGATGCGGGCCTGTGCGCCGTAGCCTTTGGCGAGGATTGGCAGCGTTTGCGAGCGGGAGGCGTCCAGCGCTTCGAGCCAGTGATTGGCGGTGCGCGCGTAATGGGTTCCGTCCAGCCACCAGCGGTTGACGACACGCAAATCGTCCTGAAAGTGGAGCAGCAGATCGGCGCTGGGCATGGTCCCACCGGTGAAGAAGTGGCGTGACATCCAGTCGCTGCCGTCCTCGTTCTGGAAGTGATACGCGACGTGACGATGGGCAAAGATGTGCACGAACAGCTTGCCGTCGTCGTGAAGCCAGCCCGCAATCTTGGCGAGCAGCGCCTCGTAATTCTTCATGTGTTCGAACATTTCGATGGACATGACGCGGTCGAAGCCCGCCATGACAGCGCCATCGGATGCGTCGCGCCCGTCGAATGTAAAATCCGCCACGTTGCCTGTGACGATGCGCAGATTCGTGATGCCTCGCCGCGCCGCGGCGGCTTCGATGAAGCGCCGCTGTCCGTGCGAATTCGACAGGCCCACGATCTGCGAGGCCGGATAGCGTGCTGCCAGCCACAGCGCGAGCGAACCCCAGCCACATCCCAGATCGAGAATTCGCTGTCCATCCTGAATGTCCGCGCGCTCGGCATAGAGCGCGAGCATGGCCTGTTCTGCGCCCGAGAGCGTCTCGTCGCCCTTGGGGTAGTAGCAGCAGGAATACTTCATGGCCGGGCCGAGATGCTCCAGGAAGAACTCGCTGGGCACTTCGTAGTGCTGCGCGTTGGCGGTCTGCGCTTCGACGGCGATCGGGCTTGCCCGCAATTCGTCGACCAGTGCGGCAAGCGACGCGGCGGCCCGTGCGGCGTCGTGGGCATGCGACTGGCGTAGCCGCTGACGCATCAACACACGCATGCCGGCGCGCAGGACAACGTCGGGCACGAGTCCGAGTTCACAAAGGCGAATCAGTCCGGTCTCCTCATGTGAGGGCATGGGGGATGCGGGCGGTTGCGTGAGGGAAACGGTCATGGGTCTGACTCCTGGCGTCGACGGTCGAAATCAGGGTGAGGGCGCTTGTGTGGCCGGCTTCGGAGGCCACGGAACGAGCACACTGGTGGTTTGCTGGTAGACCTTGTAGGCGGGACGCGAGCGCATCAGGTGCGCTTCGAGCAAGGGGATGCCCGAGATCTTGAGCAGCAACCACGCCATGAGCAATGGCGGGAGTATCGTCAGCCACGCACCGGGGGCACCGAAGGCCAGCGCCGGATAGGCGCACCAGTGCAGGCATTCGAAAAAGTAGTTGGGATGCCGGGAATATCGCCACCAGCCGACCTGACAGACCTGGGTGCGATGTCGGCTGTCGGCGCAAAAGCGTCGCAACTGGCGGTCGGCGGCCGCCTCGCCGGTAACTGCCGCGAGCCAGATGAGCGAGGCTGAAATCAGGGCGAGCGGTGACGGCGCTGTCGGATTGAAGGCGGGCACGAAGAACGCCATCGCGAGCAACATCGCGATCACGCCTTGCAACTGAAAGAACCAGAACATGTTGCGCCCGGCCGCGTCGCCCCATTGGTCGCGGAACTTCCGGTAACGCGCGTCTTCCGGCTTGCCGTAGTTTCTGCGCCAGAGGTGCACCGCGAGACGCAAGCCCCAAAGACCGCCCGCGATACCGACGAACAGGCGATTCGTGACGTCGCCCGTGCCCATGGCGGCGGCCAGTACAGCAATGCCTCCGAGCGTGGCCGCCCAAACGGGATCGACCATGCCTGCGTTAAGCGTGCGCCATTGGTAGATCCACGCGGCGCTTAGCGCAAGGCTCGTTCCTGCGAACGCGATGACGGCTGCTGCGACGACTGGCATGCGGGCTCCGTGGGCGGGTCGGAAAGCGGAATCGAACGGAATCGGGATGGCATCGCGATTCGATATCGCTCTATACCGACGACGCGCCCATTCGGATGCATGCGGTGAAAACTATTTTTGAGGGGGAGCGAGGTGCAAACGGTGCAAACCGCGCAAACCGCGCAAACCCGGCCGCCCGGGAGGCGGGTACCCGGGCGGCCGCCTTAGATCCACTGATCGTTCGCGACGGTGCGCTCGGTGGCCGCGCCATCGCCGGTATTCGCGACGCCGCGTGGCTCGATCAGCAAGAGTTTCACTTCGGTCAGCGCGTATGGTCTGTGCGCCACGCCCTTCGGCACGACACCCATCTGACCGGCGCGAAGCTGCATCGAGCCATCTCCGGCGGGACCGCCCCGGAAGTCGATGCGCAACTCGCCCTCCAGCACGATGAAGGTCTCGTCGGTGTCGGCGTGCTGGTGCCAGACGAACTCACCCTGAAGCTTGACGACCTTGAACTGGTAGTCGTTCATTTCGGCCACGACGCGCGGCTGCCAGTGACCGTCGATCAGTGCAATTTTCCCTGCAAGATCAATCGCTTCGCATTGGCCGCGCGACGCAGGTGCGCCATGGGCATGGGGGGATGCAGACATCGTTCTCTCCGTTCTTGGGGTGAAGATGTCGAGAGTACGTCGCGTCGAGCAGGGCGTATTGAACGATCGTGGGTGGAGAGCCGTGGAGAGCCGCCGAGAGCCGTGGCGGGCTCAAACGCCGCTCATCCCCCTGGCGATCTGGCGCCAGCGGCCAGGGGTGAGGCCGAAAGCCTTGAGGAAATGGCGGCTCATGTGGCTCTGATCGGCGAATCCCGCTTCGGCCGCCGCCGTGGCCAGCGAGGTGCCCGAGAGCAGCTGGCGACGCACGGCATCGAGGCGGCGCATCGTGAGGTAACGATATGGGCTGGTGCCGTAAAAGGTGCGAAAGTCGTTCGACAGGCTCCAGCGATCCCGCCCGGTGGCGGCTTCCACTTCCTCCAGCGTAACGACGCGCGAGCAATTCGCATGCAGATAGTCGCGTGCGCGCTGTGCTGCGACGTAGTCGCCTTTCTCCGGAACGCGAGACATGCCCGAGACGTCCGCAAGCGCATGCGCCAGTTCCGTGAGCGCATCGCTCTGTTCGAGGGGCTCCAGCGTATGGCCGACATGCTGCAACAGGCTTTGCGTTGCGGCTGCCAGGCGAGGGTCCGTCGACACACCACCCTCGATAAACGGGAGCGCCTGTCCGCCCAGCACTTCCTGAAAGAGCGCCGGTTCGACGTAAATCATCCGGTAACGGAACCCCTCGCTGGTGCCCGCCTGCCCGTCATGCGCTTCATCCGGGTGCAGCACCATGGTGTTGCCCGGCAAACTGTCGCGCTGATCGCGTCGATAGTTGAAGCGCTGCACGCCGGCGAGCGTACGGCCGATGGCGTACGTATCGTGGCGATGCATGGCGTAGGCCTTGTCCTGGAACCAGGCTTCGATACGCTCGACGCCTTGCAAGGGCGTCGCGCGCATCACCCAATCCTTGGACGAAGCAACTTTTTGGGACATGGCTAGTGAGGGAGGGCCGGGAACACCGGAATCACGCCGGACGGATGGCGCCTGTGGCGACCACCGGCCCCGTGGGCTGTCCGGTCGGCGAACCGCCCGGCGGTTCGATGGACACCGCAAGCACCGCGTTGCCGTCGATCTTCGCGAGGATGTCCGCGGGCAGCGTCATGGACGCCGGTTGATCCGCGGCAAAGACGCCCAGTGCGATGGGCTTGGCGTCCTTCGGAATCAGCCAGAGTTCGGTTGCCTTGCCAGCGGCGATCGTCGGCTTGACCGCCGGCACGACCACCATGTTCGCGCGGCGCGTATCGACGGTCGCCGTCCAGTGGGCGACACCGTCCTGACGCGCGATCGTGGCCACCATGTAAGCGCTTGAGACCGCCGGAGCAGGGCTGTCCGGTCGACGCAGCGTATTGACGTTCACGGCGAGCAGCGCCATGGCCGCTACGCTCGCACCGATGCCCAGCCAGCGCCACAGATTCAGGTTGTCCCACAACGACGCCTGTGCCGCGGGCTTCACGCCGGTGTTCACCGCAAAGCCGAGGTCTCGCTGAATTCGTTGCCATACGCGTACCGGCGGCTCGACTGCGGGCACATCCTCGGCCAGCGGCGCAATGCGCTGCTGCCACTGATCGAGGCTTGCCTGAATCTGGGGATTGGTGCTGGCCGACTGTTCGAGCGCGCGCCGCTCGGCAGTGTCCAGAACACCGAGCGCATATTCGGCGCAGCGAAGGTCGTCTTCCGGGGTGGCGGGGGTAGTCATTGGTCGAGGCACACCTTCAACTGCATCAGGCTGCGCCGGATCCAGCTTTTCAAAGTCCCGAGCGGCACGCTCAGCCGGGCCGCAAGTTCACTGTACGACGCACCGCTAAAGAACGCCTCACGCACCACGCCGCGCTGCTGCGGCTCCAGTCGTTGCATGCATTGTTCGAGACGCTGCCGGGCCTGGGTGGCTTCAGCCAGTGCGGCGGGGGTCGGGTCTTCGGATGGAACGGCAAGGGCGTCGGCTTCGTCGAGGGCAGCTTCGCGATGCTCGCGCAGCCGATCGATCGTCCGGTTGCGGGCCATCGTGATCAGCCAGGTCATGGCGTTGCCGCGTGTCGCGTCGAAGGCGTCTGCCCGTCGCCAGATGTTGACGAAAACGTCCTGCAGCAGGTCTTCCGCTTCCGCGCGGTCGCGGACCATGCGAAGGATCACGCCGAACAGCCGCGAGGACGTTACCCGGTACAACTCGGCGAACGCTTCGCGATCGGCCCGACCGACGGCGCTTAGCATGCGATTGAGTGTCGAGTCCGGTGCACTTGCGGCAGTTGTCGCGGCTTGGGCATCGGCGGCACTTTGGCGGCTTTCTGAGCTGGGTCGACTCTCGCTTGCGGGCATGTCGCTCATGCGGACGAGGCCCCGGCACGGGCCATAACAGTGATGATCCGCGCAATATAGCATCTCCGGCGCGCAATGACGCACAGTGCTTGGCAGGCGGGGGCTGGCAGCCGTCATGGCGAGATGCCTCGAAGGGTTCATGTCGACGAATACGGATGACGGCGGCATTCGGATGCACCCACAAGGCAAATACGAAGGGATGCGTTTGTGGCCTACGGCACGGGCGAGGGCTGGCATCCCTATCCCGAATAAGTTGAATTGCAAATGCAATCGTCGAATGGCATCATGGCGTCGATTCAGTTGCAAATGCAATCGTTGGTGCGCGTTGGCGGGTCAGCGGCATTTGCGTTCCCTTTGATCTTTGATGCTTCGACGATTGGACCGTCCCATGACCATTCAGCTTTATGGCTTCTGGCGCTCGAACGCCGCGTTTCGCGTGAAAGTCGCACTTGCGCTCAAGCAACTGCCCTATGAAGAAATCGAGGTGGATATTCTCGCGGGGCATCAGTTCGACGGTGATTACGCCGCCGTGAATGCGGAACGTGTCGTGCCTACGCTCGTGTATCACGGTCAGCGAGTCTTCCAGTCGCTGGCCATCATGGAGTTTCTGGACGAGATGCATCCGACGCCCCGCCTGATGCCGGGCAATCCGTCAGACCGGGCATACGCGCGCGCAATGGCGCTGGTGTCGGTCGCGGATTCGCATCCGTTTGTGGTGCCGAGGGTGCGCAAGCACCTTGCGCAGACGTACGGCGCTGGTCTGGACGGCGTCGAAGCGTGGTGTGCCCATTGGGCGAGGGAGGGGCTTGCCACCTACGAGCGAATGCTGGAAAAGCGCCCCGCGGCGCCGTTTGCCGTGGGTGCGACGCCGACAATCGCCGACATCTGCATTGCCGCTCAGACGATCATCGGCGAATTGTACAAGGTGGATCTCGCTGCCTATCCCCGCGTAGCGGCCCTAGCAAAGCGCTGCTTCGAGATGCCGGCGTTCGCCGAAGCGCATCCGTTCCGGCAACCGGGGTTCAGGGCAGTGGAGATTTAGGCGAGGTTCGGGGGCCGCCGATGGTGCAGGCGGCGATGCTCAGAGCGACGCTCAGGCGGCCGGAAGCGACGCCGGAACCGGACCGGTGAAGAAGCGTTCACGCATCTCTTCGAGTCCCAGCGATGCCAGCACGCTTTCCAGGCGTTCGGCGGGGCGGCGTCGCGGCAGATCCTTGTACTGCGCGATGATCAGCTCATTTTTCATCGAATGTTCCCAGCCCACCAGTTCGGTCACGCTGACCTGATAGCCATGAGCTTCCAGTTGCAGGCACCGCAGCACGTTGGTCACCTGACTGCCGAACTCGCGCGTGTGCAGCGGATGACGCCAGATTTCGGTGAGCGGGTTGCCGCCGAGTTGCTGGCCCTTGTGCTTGCGCAGCACGGCAGCGACTTCGGCCTGACAGCATGGGACCAGCACGATGTGGCGAGCCTGTTTGGCCAGCGCGAAGCGGATCGCGTCGTCCGTTGCGGTATTGCAGGCGTGCAGGGCGGTCACGACATCGACCGTCTCGGGCAACGCTGGGGACGTGATCGAGTCCGCCACGGACAGATTCAGGAACGACATGCCGGGGAATCCGAGGCGCTCGGCCAGTGCCGTCGAGGTCGTGACGAGCGCTTCGCGGGTTTCGATGCCGAAGATATGAGAGTCGTCCGCCAGCGCCTTGAAGAACAGGTCGTAGAGGATGAAGCCCAGATAGGACTTGCCTGCGCCGTGGTCCACGAGCGTCACACGGCCATTCGCCGTCTTGACTTCCTGGAGCAGCGGTTCGATGAATTGAAACAGGTGATAGACCTGTTTTAGCTTGCGGCGGCTGTCCTGATTCATCTTGCCGTCGCGTGTCAGGATGTGTAGTTCCTTGAGCAGCTCGATCGACTGGCCGGGGCGGATTTCGTGGGTGTTCGACATGGGGGATGCGGGTTCGGCAGCGGGAGGCAGCGCCTTCCGGAAACCGACAGTTTACCGAAAAGTGCGAAAACTGCGCGCAATGCCCCCGGGTCCGGCCTTACTCGTGCTCGGCGACGTGCTTGAGGAGGTTCGTGCGCAGCGCGACGATGGACTCGCGAATGTGCTGGAACTCGTTGGCGCTCAGCCCGCAAGCGTCGGTCAGATCCGCGGAGAACGCCTTCTCGCGCAACTTCCGCCCTTCGTCGGTGAGGCTGAGCACGACCTGCCGTTCGTCCGCCGTATTGCGCGCTCGGCTGACGTAGCCCATCGCTTCGAGCTTCTTGAGCATTGGCGTGAGGGTGTTCGATTCGAGAAAGAGCTTCTCGCCCAGGCTGCTCACTGTCTGATGGTCTTCTTCCCAGAGCGCGATGATCACGATGTACTGGGTGTAGGTCAGCCCAAGCGCCTGAAGAATGGGCTTGTAGGCTTTGCCGAAGGCAAGATTGGTGGAATAGATCGCGAAACAGAGGAAATCGGTCAGCGGCAGGGGGGCCGCTGCGGGCTGGGTCTTGCGTGTCATGGCGTAGTTGGCTTCGTTTGAGTCCCGGTGTATGTGGGCTACTGTATCGCTACATCGGATGCGATGCAATCGCACGTGATCTTGCAACTCGATCGCATTCCATCGCGATCGATGCCGTCCACACCGTGTCCAGGCGGGCTCAAGCGCACTCAGTCGCACTCAATCGCGTTCACCGGGGCTGGCGAAGCCGGGCTGACCCATCTGATTCGCGACTTGCGGCACACGCCGAAAGCGCGAGGTGTCGTAGCCCATTTCGTCGAAGCGGGTCAGCAGCTTTCGGTAGGTTGCGTCGTCCATCACAGGCTCGCGCGAGAAGATCCAGCCCAGCGATTTGTCGGGGTAGCCAAGCAGGGTGTACCGGTAGTCCGGATCGACATACAGCGTCAGTTGCGAAACATATACCGGCCAGAAGAGACGCACCCGCCAGTGTCCGCCGCCGCTGCCGGGCACGACCGTGTCGACAAACTGATAGTGCTGCTCCGGCTGATCGAACGATCCCTTGCGCCCGTAAAAGTGGTCGTCGATTCGACCGTCGTCGCGCAGCACCCATTCGGCACGGCTGCCAACGAAGTCGCGCTCGGCGAAGTAGGGGATGTTGGCAATGACATACCAGCGCCCCATATAGCGCGGCAAGTCGACCGGCACGGTCTGGAGCGGCAGATCGGCCCAGGGATTCGGGTTCGGCGGCGACCCTGAACATGCCGCGACCAGCGCCGTGGTCATCGCGCAAACCAGCCGGACGGCGCGTCTGAGGCGTGACGACAGGCGCGCGGTGGTGAGATGCGTGTTTTCCTTCGCGCGGATGGGATTGAAATGGCTCATGACGTCAGGACGAGAGTCGGCACATTCCTCTATACGGACCGAGACGGTCGGCGGATGCATCGTCGCCAAAGATTGTTGATGCGGGGTGCATCCGAACGCTCGCGTCGCTCGTATTTGAGATGGCTTCCAAATCGGAGAAGCGCCATCAATCGGGTGAAGGAATGAAGACAACCAAGTCAGCCGGATTTCTCGCGGTACTCTTGTCTGTCGGGGCCGTCGCCGGCCTCCAGGCGATCACGGTGTCTGCCGCCATGGACTCGAAGGAGTCAACGGTCATGGTGGGTGGTGCGCCCATGTATCCGTCAAAGAACATCGTTCAGAACGCCGTCAACTCGAAGGACCACACAACGCTGGTCGCGGCAGTGAAGGCGGCGGGCCTTGTGGACACGCTTTCCGGTCCCGGGCCGTTCACGGTTTTCGCGCCCACCAACGAAGCGTTCGCAGCGCTTCCCGCCGGCGCTGTCGACGGACTCCTCAAGCCGGAAAGCAAGCCAGCGCTCGTGAAGGTATTGACGTATCACGTCGTTCCGGGGCGACTGTCGGCTCAGGATCTGATGAAAGCCGTCAGGGATGGCGGAGGCAAGGCGACGCTGAAAACCGTTGAGGGCGATGCACTGACGTTCATGGTGCAGGGCGGCCAACTGAGCGTGACCGACGACAAAGGGGGGACCGCCCGGGTCACGATTGGCGATGTCATGCAGTCGAACGGCGTCATCCACGTCGTCGACAAGGTGTTGATGCCGTAATGGCGTGCGCGGACGTGCGCGGCAGTGGCGCATGGGCGTGACTGCCGCACGAGGGGCGATGGAGGGCCAGCGATTCGCATTGCGACGTATCGATTCGCGATCGTGCAGGTCATCGCCCCCATTTGGCTGGCGCGGGAACGGACCGGCGTTCCGTGCCGAACATAGTGTCATACGACATGCCCCCAAAAAAACTTTCCCGTCTTCTCTCCGTATTCTCGGCGTGTGCGACCCTCTGCGCATGTGCCCCCATCAACGTCATTAACGCGCTAACGCCCGGCACGACCTACCACAGCGTTACCGACGTCGCGTACGGTGCTGCGCAGCGGCTGCGGCTCGATGTTTATGTCCCTGCGCATGCCGAGGCATCTTCGACGAAGCTGCCGGTCGTCGTGTTCTTTTATGGCGGTAGCTGGCAAAGCGGAGACCGCGCGGAATATCGCTTTGTCGGCGAAGCGTTGGCCTCGCAGGGGTTTCTCACGATCATTCCCGACTATCGAACGTATCCCGACGTCACGTTTCCCGCCTTCATGGATGACGCGGCAAAGGCCGTGCGATGGACGGTCGATCACGCCGGAGTGTTCGGCGGCGATCCCCGGCGTGTGTTTCTCATGGGACATTCCGCGGGCGCGCAGATCGCGGCCTTGCTGGCGACCGACGAGCGATATTTACGGCATGCCGGTTTGACGACCCGTGCGATCTCGGGGGTGATCGGACTGGCCGGCCCGTATGACTTTCTGCCGCTGCAAAGCGGAACGCTTCGGCGGGTATTTCCGGAAGCGGTAAGGGAGGCAAGTCAGCCGATACGGTTCGTGACGGGGCGGGAGCCGCCCATGTTCCTGGGGGTAGGGGACACGGATCGCATCGTGGAACCCGGCAACACGGTCCGCTTTGCGCAGCGTTTGCGCGAGATGCACGTCGCAGTGGAGATTTGCCACTACGACCTTGGCCACGCGATGATGCTGGGGGCGATCAGTGCGCCGCTGCGTCGCTTTTTCCCCGTTTTACAGGACGTCGCAGCGTTTGTGAAAGGGAACGAGAGACGCGCGAGCGATGCAGGCTGCGACACATCGGAACGTCTCACAGTGGAGGAAACCGCGTCTTCCCGGTGAATCGTTGCGGCGAGCGCCCTGTCGTGAGACCGGGTCATGTCGCCGAGTCATGCTGCTGAAGTGCGGTTGCGCCGACAGCGCTCGGAGCAGTACTTCACGTCCTCCCATGTCTTCGCCCAGCGTTTGCGCCAGACGAACGGTTTGCCGCACGTCTGGCAGAGTCGGCTTGGGAGAAAGGGCTTGCGGTGCATGTCATTGCACGGGGTCGGTCCCGTTCTGGCTCACCCAGATAAGCGACGTCGTATCGACGCCAAGGGCTTGCGCGCGTGCGACGATTTGTTTCAGTTGTGCGTTGTCGAGGTGTTTGTCCCGGGCAAGGATCCAGCAATAACCGGTATCGGGCCCCAGCACGAGCGCCCACCGATAGTCGGGATCGAGGGCCGCGACGTGGTAGCCACCGTAAAAGGGCCCGAAGAACGACACCTTCAGCGAGGCGACATCCGTTGGACCGATGAACCGGGCCTTGCCGATGGCTTCCTTCCAGCGCCCGCTCGCCGGATCGAATCCTCGGTTGCGCACTTTGACGCTACCGTCCGAGTCGCGCGTGTAAGTGGCGGAGACATCGACCATGCCGCGCTCGAACGAGTGGTCCAGACGTGCCAATTCATACCAGCGTCCCTCATAACGACCAATGTCGAATGGCGAGACAGGAACGACACCCGGCGGGGGCGTCGTGCTTGCACAGGCCGAAAGAAGCACGAGCGCGAACGTGAGCAGCCCCAAAAGCGGCAGGCGCAGCGACGCGGTGATGCCAGTGTTGTCTCTCATGTCGGTCCTTTGATACCGCAACGCGGTCATATTTCGTTCAGCGATTGCGCGCCGACATCAGCGCCAGGAATTCCCGGCGAAGGGCCGGATCCTCCAGAAATCGCCCGCGCATGACGCTGCTCACCATGCGAGCGCCGTCATCCTTTGTGCCGCGCCAGTGCATGCAGAAGTGATCGGCTTCCATGACGACTGCCAGTCCGTCCGGCGCGATCTTGTCTTCGAGCAGGTCGGCAATCTGCTTGACGGCTTCTTCCTGAATCTGAGGCCGCGCCATGACCCAGTTGAGCAACCGGGCATATTTCGACAGGCCGGGCAAATTGGAGTCCGCGTTGGGCAACACACCAATCCACGCGTGTCCCATGATCGGGCACAGATGGTGCGAGCAGGCGCTGCGCACGCGCAGCGGGCCGATCAGCGTAAGTTCGTTCAGCTGTCCGATGTTCGGGAATTCGGTGATCGCCGGCGCGGGTTCATAGCGTCCCGCAAACACCTCTTTCACGAACATTTTGGCGACACGTTTGGCCGTTTCTCGCGTGTTGTGGTCGTTGTCGACGTCGATGACGAGCGCACGCAGGGCGTTCTCGATATGTAACGCGACTTCATCCTGGAGTCTGTCGACGTCGCCTTCGCGAAGGTGGGCGGAGACATTGTCGTTGGCGTGAAAACGCACGCCGGCATTGCGAAGACGCTGACGGATTGCCTGCGAAAGCGGCATTCCGTCTTGCGGTGCCTGCGTGATGGCCGGTTGAGAATCGATGACTGCGCCCATGAAATGCTCCCGGTGGAAGAGGGGGATAACGCGAATCGTGTGTTAGCGAATGTCGCGCCGGGGCGCGCTCGTGGAAGCCGGAACTGACCAACCCTCGTGTTCGACAAGCGCAGCCAGCGCGTCTTCGAACAGGGTGACGGCCCGGTTGGCGACATCGCCGAGATGTTGATGAAGCAGGGCATCGGCCGACGAGCGCGACTGACATGCGTCGCTGTAACGCTCGAACGCCGCGATTTGCAGCACCAGTTCGACGAGGTGTTTGGGGCACTCGCACGCGATCGTTGAAGACTGCTGCGCGAGTCGGGTCAGCGTTTGTTCATCGAAGCGCCGTGGTGACCTTGACCAAAGCGGCTCGCGAGCCGAGGCCGCGCGTTCGTCATGCGCCAACTTCCTCGCGAACCCGATAAGCAAGTCACGTGTGTGGAGCAGGGCGTCCGAAGTGCGCGTCAGTTGCATGCCCTCGAGACGTGCAAGATCGACGGCACGACGTGTGCCGAAGGCATAAACCACGAGTATTTGGTGGCAACGAGCGCGCCGCGCGGCGGCGGCAATCGAGAGCACGGTATCTTCGTGCATGGCCTCGACGCGGAGCACAATGCCGGTCGCCGTGCTCTTGTCGTCATCGGCGTGCGGAATCTCGTCGATCGTGCGGAAGGTCTTGAGGGTGACGCCCGCGGGCAAATCGGGTATCAACCCGTCGCTGAAACCGACGAGGAGCAGCTTCGCGCTGCGTGGGATGTCCGCCGGCTCGATACTGGCCGCGCCGGAGGATATACGAAGCAACTGATCGTTATCCAGGTGCGCGATGGCGCTGATGGCATGCCCCTTATCGACCAACGATTTGATCGTTCTGAGCCGAACCACGTCCATGTCCGAATACAGGCGCTGGCCAGAGGCACTGGTCGGGGGCGAAACCACGCCATAACGCTGCTCCCAGATGCGCAACGTGGCGGCCGGCATATCGACAAGCTTGGCGGCCTCGCCGCTCCGATAACGTCGGTCTGGATTCATCGAGGCCTCCATGCAGGTATCTGTGGTGCTTGAGTCGGTATTTGGTAGAATCTTAACTCTCTCACTTATATGAGTCAATAAATTGACTCGACATGTGGGCGTAGTTTCCAATTGAGTTTGAATTGAGAGTGACATTTGAACTCATTGATGCGTCTGCTGTGCGGGAGCGCGTGGGTTGAGCAAGTGGAAGGCTGGCTGCGGCGCGTGGAGCGAGTCGAGCGACGCGATCCCCCGAAGCACGATCGACGACTTTTCGATGCCGGAATCGGTCATCTGATAATCGCATAATGTACATTATGTTAAATAATAGATTTGGCCGTTTTTGTAGCGTCACGTAAGTCATTGAAATGAATGACTCTTGGGGCGGGATCGAAAACCACCCGAGTCCGCGGACAGCAATCTGGGCGCCAAATCTGCGAGACAGCCCAAACGCTCACGTGCCTCCCGCACTTCGGCTGGTCAGCCAAACGTCCGGATCTTTCTCGGTCGTTCGCGCCCCGTGAAGGCCGGTGCCGTCATGAGCATCCAGCAGATCCATGCGGCAACGATTACGAGCAGGATAGATACGCCCAACGACATCCAATCGCCTTCGGTCGAAGTGCGGCGATCCAGGACTGAGCGCTCTGGGGCGGCCGGGTCGTAATAGGCATTCACTTGCGAGCCAATGCTCCGTGAAGCCGCGTCCCGCTCGGCAGAAGCCCGATCGTCATACCAATTCGCGTCATAGCCGTTTGCCACCGCAATGCTATTGCTCGTGTACGAACGCCCTTCAACCGTGTAGACGTATGTCCAGACAGGTGACCAGCGAACCCCACTTTTGCTGTGCGACTCTCTGACGGTACTTCCGGTAATACTTGCTTCGGCGCTGGGCCACGCTTGCTCGGCGCTTTTCAACTGCATTGCGCGCACCGCGCGAACGGTGCCCCACCCCGCTGTAATCACGAACGCGGCCACGACGATCCACAAATACCCCCTAAGTAGCGGTCCTACCCGCTTTCTTTTGGTACCACCAACGTTTCCCATAGGTCGCACTCCTCATGACAATGATTATGGTGGTAACAAATTGAAGATATTTTGAATCGGGCTAGCAGCCGAGTCCTCAGTATGCACTAACGCATTTCGAACAACTCCTGATGGAACGCGTCGTCAGACAGACCATGCGCCGTGAGGTCCGCGCGCAACGCGTGGGCAAAGGCCACCGGACCGCAAAACCAGACACTGGCCTGCTTCCACTCGGGCATCAGTTCGCGCAGGCGCTCGCCGCTCAGACGACCATCGATCCGGTCAACGAACAAGTGCAGACGCACGCCGGCGGCGTGTGCATCGGCGCGCAGCTTGTCGATGGCAGCGGGTTCAAGATCGGCCGTCGGATGAAAGAGATCGATGATCTTTCCACCGCTCTCCCCCACCTGTGCCAGATACTTCATACGTGCGATGAATGGCGTGATGCCGATGCCCGCACCGATCCAGATTTGACGAGGCCGACCATCGTCGAAAGTGAAGCAGCCGTACGGCCCCTCGACCTTCACGCGATCCCCCACGCGCAAACGGTCCGGCAGCGAGCTCGTATGGTCACCGAGCGCCTTGGTGATGAAGGTGAGAAGACGGTCCTTAGGATTCCACGCCGAGGCAATGGTGTAAGGGTGTGCGCCTTCCTTTGGGTTCGACGTCAGGAACGCAAACTGTCCCGGACGGTGACCCTGCCAGCGTTCGTCGACTTCCAGCGTGCTCTCAGGAACTTTCAGGGACGGATAGTGTTGCAGGGTTTCAAGCCAGTGAACGATGCCCGCGACCAGGGCGGAAATTCCCAGCCATTTATGCAGGCGGTACATCTTGTCCAGTCCATTCAACCGCGCTTCGATCCAGACCGGGCGAACTGACAGCACAATAGCGAACGACATCACGCCCACGCTCACGAGGCCGCTGTATTGAACCCACACCGTGCGAAGGGCAAAGAACCCTGGCTGCGCGGGCCAAAGCGTCAAGCGTATAAAAGGTACCTTGATTTTTCCGAAGGATAACCGTCGATCAAGCCGTTTGTTTGTGCTCAGGCAAATTCGGTGCTCTTTCCACTGCGGATTCGCCCGTCTCGAACGTGACATCTACGCCGTCAGGTGCACAGACAGCATGACGTCCGTATCGCGCGCCTCCTCTGCCCTTTGGACTACTAGTCGAAAGCACCATGACTCGTGGTATATAGTTCGACAACCTTGTGAGTTTCCTTTTCTCTCATTGACGCTATTGGAGAGGAGACGTTAATGCTCGATGACCGGAAGCCCTGCGTCAGCACGCGGGTCCGTCGATGGGAGTGGCAGCCCATGCTTGCCATGCGCACGCGCGCCGCGCGCGTTGTGGTTGCGATGCTGCTTGGCGGCGTCATTAACCTGCCTGTGGCCGCGCAAAGCGCACCGTCAACGACTGAGTCCGGGTTCGGCACTCAGGCTGCGACACAAGCGGAGGTCGTCGACGACTACGCCGCGACGCAGTATCCGATCGTGCTGGTGCATGGGTTGACGGGGTCTGATCGACTTGGCAACGTCATCGATTATTGGTACGGCATTACATCCGACCTGGAACGGCACGGTGCCGCCGTGTACGTTGCCAATGTTCGGGCGTTCCAGTCCGATGACGGCCCGGACGGTCGCGGCGAGCAACTGCTCGCCTATGTCAAGCGAGTGCTGGCCGTCACGGGGGCAACGAAGGTCAACCTGATCGGACACAGTCAGGGTGGGCTGACCGCACGATATGTCGCGGCCGTGGCGCCCCAACTGGTCGCATCGGTCACCACTGTCGGCACTCCACATCGCGGTGCGGAGTATGCCGATTTCGTCCAAGGTGCGCTGACCCTCGACCCCACCGGTGCATCGCTTGCGATGGTGGGCGAGATGGCCAATCTGTTTGGTTTCCTGTCGAACACTGCCCACGATCCGCGTCAGGATGCGGTTCGCGCGTTGGCCACGCTCACGACAGCGCAGGCCGCGCGCTTCAACGAGCGTTATCCGACGGCCGGGCTTTCGCCGCCCGGGACCTGCCTGCCCGGCGCGCCCAGCGAAGACGTCGACGGTTTCATGCACCTGCTGTACTCGTGGACGGGTTCCGCAATCCAGGAAAACGGAAGTCTCGGCGATTGGATACTTGCCAAAGACACCAGTGTGAAGCCGATCGTCGACCCGGCGTTGTATCTCGATCCGACTACGCTTGCGATGCAGCAAACCGGTGTCGTGACGCTCAACCGAGGGGGCGGCGCCAACGACGGCCTGGTCTCGGTATGCAGCGCGATGTTCGGCCAGGTCATCAGTACGGCCTATCACTGGAATCACGTTGACGAAATCAATCAGATGGTGGGCGTACTCGGCGCCTACGCCGAGGATCCCGTGGCGGCATTTCGCGCGCACGCCAATCGGCTGAAAAGGAGTGGGCTGTGACAGCACCCGCACAAGAATCAGAACGGTTACCGGACCGGTTACGCGGATCGGGAAGGCAGCGGGCCCGGTGCAAGGAGAGCCTGCTGGCCGTGGGATTGACGAGTCTCGTCATGCTCGGTGGCTGCATTGCCCTTCCGCCTGCGCCTAACGGCGTCGAGGCGGACGCACCGCAGCGACCCACGCCGTCGTCGCTGGTCGGTACCGCTGCGCCCCGCTTGCCCGTCGACCCGAGCGGTCACCTCGCCCGGGTGCGCTCGGTTCGGGACTTCTTCGATTACTGTTTGTTGGCCGAGATCGATTTCACGTCGGAAGGCCTTGATGACTTTGTCGGTCGCCAGATCGGGCTTCAGTTGGCTGGCACGCCCGCACAGGCCGAGGCGCTCGATGTGTGGCGACGTTACCGTGCGTACGATCTGGGCATTCGCAACGTTGAAGTCCGCCACGCGACCGAAACCCAATTCGATCCGGCGCGGCTCGCACGCATTCTGGCGCAGCGCAGAGCCATCGCGCGTCAGACATTGGCGGGATGGGCCGACGTCTTCTTTGCCGACGACTTTGCGCGTATGGAACATGACATCGCGCAACTGCGAGCCCAACGCGACACTTCGACAACCGATGCGCCACTGGCGGGTGTCGATACCTTGGGTCAGGAAGATCAGCACGCTCCCCGGCAGCGGCGCGAAGCGCACGGCAAGTGGATCGCGATGATCGAGACGCTGCAGGCGGACGGCAGTTCACCGGAGCAGATGCGTCAGGCCTTGCAGTCGAAGATCGGGGACGCTGCCTTGGCGCGCGTACTGATTTTTGAGACCGAGGAGACGGCATGGCAGATCAAGTACCGGGACTATTCAGTGCAGCGCAGGGCAATTGAGGCGTCCTCCCTGCCGAACGATCAAAAGAGGGAGCAGATCGCCGCGCTGCGTCGACGCACGTTCACCGGGCCTGGGGAAATCGCGCGAGCCGTGTCATTCGACGCCTACGCCAGCCCTTGATTTGACTTCCCTACCCCGGTCAGCGACGACAGCACCGTCCTGCCAAAAACGGTGTTGTCGTTCGACCCGCCTGCGACCTTCCGTTTGATCGACTGAATTAGTCCAGCGCCATGCGAGACATTTCCCGGCTCTTCAACGCCGCCACCAGCGAGATCAGGCTGATGACAATCACATAGCCTGCGGGCGCCAGCTTGGAACCGGTCGCGGCAATCAGCCACGTCGCAATGAACTGCGCAAACCCGCCGAACACCGACACGCCCACGCCGTACACGATCGCCAGCCCCGTTGCCCGGATGTGACGCGGGAACACTTCGGTAATCATCGTGACCGTCGTGACCGAAATGAACACGGTCGGAATGGTCAGCACGGCCGCCACGACCAGCAAGCGCCCGGTATCCGGCGCTGCCGTCAGCCAGGCGAATGCCGGTACGATCGATGCGAGCAGGATGACCCGAGCGATCGTCACCACGCGCTTGCGTCCCCAACGATCGCTTGCGATACCCGCCACGGCGGCCAGTCCCATCTGCAACCCGCCGGCGACGAACGAAGCCCACAATCCGCTCGTCAGCGACAGCTTGAGCACGCCCACGCCGTAGTTGGTCAGGTAGTGCAACGAGATGTAATTCGACGAGGTCGCACCCGCCGTCATGAGAATGCCCAGCAACAACGCACGTCGATGCTCGCCCAGGACCTGGGCCACCGGGCTGCGCGACCCGCGCCGGGACGGCTCGACTTCGTGCGTTTCATCCAGATGCTTGCGAATGTAGGTGCCCAGAGGAATCAATGCGAGACCAATCAAAAAGGGTACCCGCCACCCCCACGAGAGCAACTGATCGTTCGACAGCGACGCCGTCAGCACCAGGCCCACCAGTGAGCCGAGCAGCGTCGAGAACGCCTGGCTGAACAACTGCCAGCTCGCAAACAGCCCCCGGTTATTGGCATTGGCATATTCGAGCAGCATCGACGTCGAGGCCCCGACCTCGCCCCCCACGGCGAACCCCTGAACCAGACGCCCCGCGATCAGCAGCAGCGGCGCCGCCATCCCGATCTGTGCATACGTCGGTACCACGACGAATACGGCCGATCCTGCCGCCATCAGCCACAGCGTCAACGTCATGGCCGCCTTGCGACCGTGACGGTCGGCATAGGTGCCGATGACGATGCCGCCCAGCGGGCGCACCACGAAACCCACGCCGAACGTCGCCAGCGACAGCAGCAACTGCGTGAACGGAGAGGCCGCCGGGAAGAACAACTTGCCCAGCACGGTGGCGAAGTAGGTGTAGATCGCGAAATCGAAGAACTCGAGGCCGTTGCCGACCGTGATTGCCATGATCTTCTTCGTAAGCGACACAGGTCGCGTGCGTGCGGCCCCTTGCGCGGCCTGTGCTGCCGTTGTGTCGAGATGTGTCGTCATGCGGTTTGCTCCAGGCTCAGGAAGCGCTCGACCAGACGCGTCCAGTACGTTGCACCGATCGGCAGCAGCGCATCGTTGAAGTCGTAGTGCGGGTTGTGCACCATGCAGCCGCCCTCGCCTTCGCCGTTGCCGATGATCAGATAGCTGCCCGCGCACTGCTCGAGCATGAACGAAAAGTCTTCGCTGCCGGTCAACGGCTCGAAGTCCTCCATCAAGCCTTGCGGGCCGAGCCAGTCCAACGCGACCTGGCGCGCGAACTCGGTCATGGCGACGTCGTTGATCAGCGCCGGATACCGCCATCGGTAGTCGATGTCGGCATGCGCGCCGAACACGGCAGCCTGCGCGTTGACCACCTCAACGATGCGATCACGCAACTGCTCGCGCACTTGCGGCGTGTGCGCGCGAACCGACAAGCGAAGCTCGACGCTGTCCGGGATCACGTTGGGCGCGTCGCCGCCGTGAATGGCGCCGACCGTCACGACCGCCATGCGGCGCGGGTCGACGTTGCGCGACACGATCGATTGCAATGCCAACACAATGTGCGACGCCGCCAGCACCGGATCCACGCTATCGTTCGGCATCGATCCGTGTCCGCCACGACCGTGCACGCGAATGAGCACCGTGTCCGACGACGCCATGGCCGGACCGGCGCGAAAGCCGATCTTGCCGGTCGGGAATCCGGGCATGTTGTGATACGCGAATATCGCGTCGCAGGGGAAACGTTCGAACAGGCCATCTTCGATCATCTTTTTCGCGCCGGCCAGTCCTTCCTCGGCGGGCTGGAAAATCAGGTGGAGCGTGCCGTCGAAGTTCCGCGTTTTCGCGAGATGCCGGGCCGCCGCCAGCAACGTGGCGGTGTGGCCGTCGTGGCCGCAGGCGTGCATTTTGCCCGCGAGCTGGCTGGCGTAGGGCTTGCCGGTGGCCTCCTGGATCGGCAGTGCATCCATGTCTGCACGCAGACCGACGGTGCGTGGGCTGTCGCCCACCTTGAGGGTGCCCACCAGACCGGTGCCGCCAATGCCGCGTGAAACGGTGTAGCCCCATTGCGCGAGTCTGTCTGCCACGAGATCGCTCGTCTGAAACTCCTCATAGGCGAGTTCCGGATGTGCGTGGATCTGGTGACGCAGCGCGCGCATGCTGGCGTCGTGTTCGAGAATGTCGGCCGGGATGTCGGCCTCGATCACCGCCGGGAAGGCGTACACAGTGGTGTCGTGGGGCATCGTGTCTCCAATACGAAAATGACAGGAAGGCGGGCGCGCATTGCACTCGCCTTGAACCTTGAACTACGTGAAATCAGAAGCGGTGCGTCACACCCAGTGCCGTCACGAACACGTCGCGCCCGGCGCTGGTCTGCGCGTTGTCGAGCGTGAGCGCCGATGCTCCGCCGTTATTGACCCATGCCAGACGGGTATAGAGCGCCGTGCGCTTGGACAACTGGTAGTCGTAGCCGCCGAGTGCGCCGAACGCGTGATTGCCACCGCCGGCCACCAGCCGTTCCATGACCGACAACCGGAAGACGTGCGGGCCGACGGGAACCGTCGCGCCGAGCAGATACGCGGTGGCAATGCGACCCGTCGTGACGGTGGGCACGATACGGTTGTAAGCCAGCGACAGCGTCGCGCTGCCAACCTTGTAAGACAAACCTGCGCCGTAGTGGTCCGTGGCGTGAGACAAGTCGTCTCGTACCACGTTGTACGACAGGCCTGCGTACAGGCGTTGGCCTTCGTATTGCGCGAGATAGCCGGTGAAGTGCGCGGGCGCGCCGGTGGCGCTGGCGGTGCTGAAGCCGTACAGGACCTGCCCCGAAAAGCCGTTCAGGTCCGGCGTGGTGTAGCTCACGGCGTTGGCCACCCGCGAGTCGATCCCTGTCGCGTTGCCGCCCAGATCGGACGTGGCGTATGCGAGATTGGCCATCAGCGACAGCTTGGTCAGCGCATAGGGGTCGACCTGCGACGACAGCGGGAAGATCGTCGGAAACTGACGACCGAGCTTGAGCATCCCGTAGCGGCGCGAGCTCAGCCATACATTCGCTTCACGATTGAACAGGGTGTTGGTCGACTGGAGCGTGCCATTGTTGGCGTTAATGCCCGATTCGAGGCGGAACCCGGATTCGAGACCGTCGCCCAGCGCTTCGGTGCCGGTGAAGCCGAAGCGCGAGGTCGAACCCGCACCGCTACCGACCTGTGTCGAGCTTCCCTTGCCACCCGAGTCATAGCTGACATAGTTGTCGACAGCGCCATACAGTTGCACGTCGGCCCTCGCGGCGTGGCTTGCCATGGCCAACCATGTCCCAGTGGCGAGGCCGGTCAGTGCCAGACGTAACGGGTAACGTAGTGCTGTCGTGCCGGTGCAGATCGAGGTGTGGCGCATTGGGCTCCTGTGCTTATGTCTTCTTGACCGTCGCGGCGGCCTTGTTGGATGAATGCCGATGGACGGCTCATGAAATTTCGACGCATGGTAGCCACGTCGATTTGCAGCGCCTAGGCAACGCCAAATTTCGGTGTCAACCACAGGTTGACGCCGGCGACGGCCCGGTCGATGATTCAATGTCATGATCTGTGGCCCGTCCGATGCACCCGAGCCACCCGGCGCGCCCGATGCGCCCGATGCGCCGATACGCCTCAGGAAGTCTGATCGGCCTTCAGTGCGCCTTCGTCCCTTCGCCCCGTCGCTCCTTCCCTCGCCCTGACCCATGTCGTCCGATCTGAAGCTCCATCAACTCGAATGTCTCGTTGCCGTTGCCGACCATGGCAGCGTGCGCGCCGCCGCCGGGCGGCTCGGCCGCTCGCCAACGGCTGTCAGCAAGGCGTTGCGGGAACTGGAGCAATCGATGGATGTGGTGCTGATGGCCAGGCGTGCGGATGGCGTCGCGCTCACGCCTGCCGGCACCTCCCTGCTCTCTCACGCAAGGCTGATCCTCGGACAGTTGAGCCGGGCGAGTGAAGACGTGGCGCAAGCGGCTGCCAAACGCGGTGGCACGATTCGCATGGCTGTCACCCCATGGTTGATGCATGGCGTGATTCCCGCGGTCGTGAGGGCGTTCCGGGCCGAGCGTCCGGACGTTCAGCTCGACATCGCCGAGCACCTGGGCGGCGAGTACCCGTTCGTGCGTAACGGGCAACTGGATTTCGCCTTTGGTCCGAGTCCCGACGTGGGACAGGAGCGCGCGCTGGAGATCCGGCCGATTTATTCCTATTCGTTCGCGGTGGTTTGCCGCCCGGGGCACCCGGCGGCGGCTGCACGCACGATCGCGGACTTAAGAGGTTACGACTGGCTGCTGAGCCGCTCCATGGAGCGAACCGCACAGGCCATCGGGGCGTTGCTGCAAGACCAGCGTGATGAGGGGGTGCAACGCTGCCATTTCGCCAGGTCCGTCAACGCGGCACTGGCGATCGTGCGCTCGACCGACATGCTCACGGCGGTCCCCTGGCCGTTGATCGAGACCCCGGATATGCGGGATCGCTTCGTCGCCCTCGATTTCGATGCGATCAGCGACGAAAGCACCACGTGCCTGATTACCCGCAGATACGAACCGTTGCAAGGTGCGGCGCTCGCGTTTCTGGAAACGTTCTGGCGGGTGGCGCGGGAACTGGCGGCGTCTTCCGACGGCCCGACGCGTCGTATCTTCAGCATGGTGGAACCGGCCGATCGCTGACCGACCGGGCAGCCTCCGCCGTTGCAGCGCACTTCTCCCTCAAGTGAAGGATATCCGCCGTCCCCTGCCTTCTGTATCCTCCCGAACAAACCGTCGAACAAAAGCCAAACAGAAGGCCAGGGAGAAGATCATGAATCACGGGCGACATTTCAGACGCAGCACGCTTGTCTGGCTCGGTATTGCCAGCGCGCTCGGCCTGCTGGGCGGCAATCAGGCGCACGCCGAAGGCTGGGTGACGGTCACCAACCAGAATTGCAAGGTCTGGTCGAACGACCCGGACAACCCCGCTATTACGTGGACCGCAACGTGGACCGGCGCTTGCAAGAACGGTTATGCCGATGGGCCGGGCGTCGAAGAGTGGTTCAAGAATGGCGTTTTCGACCAGCGTTTGAACGGGGAACTGAGCCACGGCAAACGCTCGGGCGTCGGGACATACACATGGGCCAGCGGCAATCGCTACGAAGGCCCGTTCGTCAACGACGAGCGTACGGGCAAGGGTAAATTCTTCTGGGTTAGCGGCGCTACGTACGAAGGGGATTTCATTGCGGGAAAGCGCACGGGCAAGGGGGTCTACGTCTGGCCTGACGGAAGGCGATACGAAGGCGACATGGTCGACGGCAACCTGAGCGGTCAGGGTTATCAACTCGAACCTAACGGCAACACGTACCGTGGCCAGTGGGCTGAGAATACGTTCGATGGCCCCGGCATCATCACGTTTGCAGGCGACGGCTCGGTGCGCGCCGGTCAGTTCGTCAAGGGCAAGATATTTGACGGCACCGATACCCGCGCCGACGGGACACTCATCGCCACCTATTCCGGCGGCGTGCGGACAAGCGCCACGGATTCGTCCGACGACGGCCCCGGCGTGCTCTCGTTCGTCGCAGGGTTGTTGGGCGCCGCGGCGCAAGGCGTTGCCAGCGGAGGCGGACGCAACGCCGCTCAATTCCAGGCCGTCGCCACGGCATTGCAGGCGACTTCGGGAGCCTCGTCTTCCCCTTCACCGTCAGCCTTGCCCGTGTCGGCAACCCCGTCGGCGAACTACAACGCCAGCGCAGGCGGCAATACAGCCAGCGCAGGACGCAAGACGATTGCGCCGGTCACCGGTTGCATCGAGCAAGTTCGGATCCCCCGTGGAGCCAAGGGCCATGGAGGCTGGTACGACGTTGAAACCGGTATCAAGAACACTTGTGGGTACGCGGTCATCGTCGCCTGGTGCGTCACCGGGGACAAAGGGCCGGGAGACACGGCGCGATGCGAAACGAACTACTCCGGCTTCTATGGCCTGTCTCCGGGTGAGCAACATTCGTTGGGCTCAGACCGCTTCGGCACATTGCAAACGCTGATCTGCAAAGAACCGGCGCGACCGCTGGACATTACGTGGAGCGGCACCCGTTTTACGGGACATTGCGTGCTTGTTTGAGGCGCGCGTGACGCCTGCTTCTTCACCTCAGCGCCTCCGCCACCAGCTTGCGAAACCAGCGATGCCCCGGATCGTTGTGAAATCGCGGATGCCAGAATTGCCGCACCGTCAGATCCGGCAGTGAGATCGGCAATGCGAACACGTCGACGTTGGCCAACTTGCCGAAGAGGTCGGCCAGCTCGTTCGGAATGACCGCCACGAAGTCGGAATTCGCCACGAGCCCGGGCACGGCGAGCAAGTACGGCACTTCCACCCCCACGTTCAGGCGCGTGCCACGCTTGCGCAATTCCCCCGCAAGCAACTCGTTCGTCATCGCCAGCGTTGCGGCGACGACGTGTCGCGTCTTCATGAACGTCTCGGCGTCCATCGGCGCCCCACCTGCCTGCCTGCGCGGCATCCTGCGACGAATCCCCACCAGCGAACGGGTGAACAGTCTCTGCTGGTGCAAATGCTCGCCCATCCGGTCGAGATACCCGATCGCCAGATCGGCCTCGCCGTCCTGCAATGTCGTGCCCAACTCGCTCGCCGGTACCTGAATCGGTCGCAGTGTTGCCATGGGCGCCTGCTCGGCAAGCGCCGCCAGTAATCGCGGCAGCAGCACGATCATGCCCATGTCGCTCAGGCAGACGGAGAACGTGCGACGTGTCTGCGTCGGCTCGAATGCCTGCGCGCCCAGTACGTCTTGCCGAATCAACAGCAACGCACGCGCGACGCCTTCCGCCACTCGCTCGCCCGTGGGCGTCGGCGCCATGACCGCCCCGGCGCGCACGAACAGATCGTCGCCGAAGCGAATGCGTAACCGTCCCAGCGCATGGCTGACCGCCGGTTGCGTCAGCCCGAGCCGTTGCGCCGCGCGCGATACGCTGCGCTCCGTCATCAACGCATCCACGACGTAAAGAAAATTCAGATCGGGATATTCCATGCATGTCTCCTCGTGGTGGCTGCGCTCGGTTGCGTCTCAGGCCATTCCTTCGCACCTATGCTGCCCGAGATTATGCATTCAATTCATATTCAATATGATTTCCATTGCATAGATTTATACAGAGGCCCGCCGTACCTTTACGCCAACACGCCGCGACAGGCGTGGCGAAGAAAGGCATCAGGAGACGACGGAAATGGATTGTGACGTTTTGATCGTGGGCGCCGGCCCGGTGGGATTGTTCCTGGCGGCATCGCTGGCGCAGCAGGGACTTAGCGTTCAGGTGTTCGACGCGAAATCGGGGACAAGTCAGCATCCGGCCGCCAACGCCAACAGCGCGCGCACGATGGAGCACTTCCGCCGTATCGGCGTTGCGGCACACATCCGCACGCTCGGTCTGCCGCAGGACCAGCCGCAGGACGTGGCTTACTTCACCACGATCTCCGGCTATGAACTGGCTCGCCTGTCGCTCCCGGCGTCGCGCGACGCCGTCGCTTACGCCAAGGCACATGGGTTCACCTGGCCGACGCCCGAGCCGCCGCATCGGTGCTCGCAGCTCTACATCGAACCGGTGCTGCTCGACGCCGCACGCCGACAGGCGACCTGCACCGTGCACTTCGACGCGACCGTCACCGACATTGCGCAGGATGCCCAGAGCGTGACGGCGGTTGTCACGCTCGCCGCCACGGCCGATCGCCCGGCGCAAGTGCGCCGCGTGCGCGCCCGCTATGCCGTGGGATGCGATGGGCCGCGCAGCTTCGTGCGCCGTGCGCTCGGCCTGCGCTACGGCGGCGTGGCGAACGAAAAGCGGACGTTCATGGGCGGCCAGATGGAGGCCGTGTACTTTTACGCCCCCCGCCTTGTCGAAGCGAGCGGCAAAGCCGCAGCGTGGCAATACTGGACCTTCGGCCCGACTCAGCGCGCATTGATCGTGTCGGTGGACGGACGCGGGCACTTCATCATGAACGTGCAACTTCAGGGCGACGAAGCGCCATCGGAAGACGTCGTGCGCTCGCGCATCGCGCAGGCGCTCGGTGCCGACATCCCGTTTGAAGTCAAAAGCTCGTCGGCATGGACGGCAGGCCATGCGCTGGTGGCCGAACGTTTCGTCGACGCCCGGGTATTTCTATGCGGCGACGCCGCTCACCTGTTCACACCCACGGGCGGGCTGGGTTACAACACTGGCATCGACGACGCGGCCAATCTCTCGTGGAAGCTCGTGGCGCTGGTGCGCGGTCGCGCCGGGGCGGCACTCGCGCAAAGCTACGATGCGGAACGCCGTCCGGCGGGTGAGCGCAACACGGCCTTCGCACGAGACTTCGCCAACAGCATCGGCTATGTCTGCCTGCCCCCCGAAGCGTACGAACCCGGTCCGGCAGGCGACGCCGCACGGCGCGCCGTCGGTGACTACCTCGCCTTTCACGCACACCACGAATTCGTGATTCCGGGCGTGCACCTCGGCACGCGCTACGAAGGGTCGCCACTGATCGACACCGAGCCCGGCAGTCCGCCCGCCGACAATGCGAATCTCTATGTGCCGAGCGCCCGTGCCGGACATCGTGCGCCGCACGCATGGCTCGCCGACGGCACATCGTTGTACGACGCCATGGGTCCACAGTTCACGCTGCTGTGTCTGGACGCCCCGGCGCCGGACGCCTCGACGCTTCAGACGGCGCGAAACGTGCTCGGCGACCTCGCCATCGTCTCACCGAGACAAGCCGACCTGCCCGCACTCAAGCCGCTCTACGAGCGCCGCTACGTCCTGATTCGTCCCGACCTTCATGTGGCGTGGCGAGGCGACGCGCTCGACGACAGGTTCCACGCCGCCATGCGCCGAAGCCTTGCCCTCGATGCGAACGCGCCACCCGCCGCAACGCCGGCGCCATCGGCCGTCGTGGACACGCCGGACACGCTTTTGACGTCGTGAGACGTCAGCTCAGGCGATCGTCATGACGTCATAACGCTACAACGCCACAACGCTATCGCGCCCACCCCGTTCCGAGCTTTTCCTCTGCGCCATGCCGGCCACGCACGACGACAACAGACGCCGGCAGTCGCAGACCGGTGAGACCGTCACCGGCAACCACCAGGAGACAACGATGTACGCAAATTCAACGTCGCAATCGGCGACAACGGCCAAACCGGACACGCAGGCCGCCGGGGAGCATCGCCAGCCTCGCGCGGGCATGACCGCCCTCCAGCGGCTCACGCTTTTTCTGTGCTTTCTGATCGTTGCGGCCGACGGCTTCGACGTGGCCAGCGTGGGTTACGTAGCCCCCTTGCTCAAGCGCCAATGGTCGCTCAGCGCCGCAGAACTGGGGCCGGTGTTCGGCGCTGGGCTCTTTGGGCTGACGATCGGCAGCTTTCTCTTCGGGCCGCTTGCCGACCGGATCGGCCGCAAGCGCGTGATTCTGATCTCGATGTTCCTGTTCGGGCTTGGCAGTCTTGCGTGCGCCTGGTCGCCGTCGATCGGCTGGCTCGTCTTCCTTCGGTTTCTGACGGGTGCCGGGCTTGGCGGCGCCATGCCCAACGCCATTACGCTGTCGTCGGAATACAGCCCGGCGCACAACCGCGCGTGGCTCGTGACTCTCATGTTCTGCGGCTTCACGCTGGGACTCGCGTGCGGCGGCTATGTGGCGGCGTGGCTGATCCCGCATTTCGGCTGGCACGGCGTGTTCGTGTTCGGCGGTCTCGTGCCGCTGGCCCTGTTGCCTGTCGTGGCGTGGAAGCTGCCGGAGTCGCTGCGCTTCATGGCCGCAAAGCCTGCCTTCGCCACGCAAATGCAACGTACGCTCGTGCGTCTGGGCGAGCGCGGCGCCGCCGCGTTTGAAGCAGAGTTCAAAGCCGAGTTCAAAGCAGAGATGGCAGCGGAACGAAACACGGTGGTCGCCACGTCGGACGAGCGGCCGGTCGCCACCTTGTTCAACGCCCACTACCGCACCGGCACCCTGCTCCTGTGGCTGGCGTTCTTCTGCACGCTGTGGGTCTACTACCAGATCAGCAGCTGGCTGCCCACGGTGCTCACCGAGAGCGGCATCGGCGTCGCCCACGCTGCACAAGTAGGCGCGATGCTCCCGATCGGCGGCACGCTCGGCTCTCTGCTCAATGCCCGGCTGATGGATCGCTTCAATCCGTTTGTCGTGCTGGCGATGTCCTACATGATCGCCGCCGTGTCCATCGCGCTGATCGGGATATCGGTGAATTCGGCCACCTTGGTGTTCGTCACCGTGTTCTTCGCCGGCTTTGGCCTCTCGGGCGCGCAAACCGGTGCGAACGTGCTGGTGGCAGGCTTCTACACGACCGGCGCGCGGGCGACCGGGGTGAGTTGGGCACTCGGGGTCGGCCGCGTCGGCTCGATCATCGGCTCCATGACCGGCGGCGTGTTGCTCGCCACCCTGGGGTCGGTGCCCGTGTCGTTCCTCGTCTTCGCACTGCCCGCCGTCATCGCCGGTCTGGCCATGATCGCCAACGGCCTGCGCTACCGGAAGCCCTCCCCGGCCATCTGAATTTCATCGGCCCTCATTCGAAGCCGAATGTCGGTACGCGCATGTGCATGTACCGGTGTCGACGACCATCTGACCATTCATCCATTCAACCCACAGCTTTCAGGAGTCCACCATGCGCTTTGTCAGTTTTGAACTCGATGGCAAACCCCGTCTCGGCATTCGCGAGGCCGACCGTATCCGGATCCTCGGCGACTTCGCCCTCGAAGACTTGCTTGCGAACGACGTCGATCTCGTCGCCTTCGCGAACGCCAACACGTCAACGGACTACGTCAGCGCGGACGCCGTTCGGCTGCTGCCGCCGCTGCGACGCCCGCCCAAGATTTTGTGCGTCGGGCTGAACTATCGCGACCATTCGGCGGAGAGCCAGTACGCGCAGCCTGATTACCCGACGCTCTTTACCCGCGTGAACACGAGTCTTGTCGCCCACGACGCACCGATTGTGCGACCGGCTGTGACGGACAGCGAAGGAGTCGACTACGAAGGTGAGCTGGCCGTCGTCATCGGTCGCGGTGGACGTCATATTCGCCGTGAAGACGCCCTGCAACACGTGGCAGGTTATTCCGTGTTCAACGACGGATCGATTCGCGAATATCAATTCAAGACGCCGCAGTGGACGATGGGCAAGAACTTCGACGCCACCGGCGCGTTCGGCCCCGATCTCGTGACTGCCGACGAACTGCCGGCCGGCGCGCGCGGTCTGCTGCTGCAAACGCGTCTGAACGGTCAGGTCGTGCAGTCGGCCAGCACCGACGACATGGTGTTCGATGTCGCCACGCTCATCGAAGTGATCAGCCAGGGCATCACGCTCGAAGCCGGTGACGTGATTGTCGCCGGCACACCCTCGGGCATCGGCTGGGCGCGCACCCCCAGGCTGCTCATGCGCGCAGGCGATGTGTGCGAGGTCGAAATCGAGCGCGTCGGCCTGCTGCGCAACGCGATTGCCGACGAAGCCGCGCTGCCCCGCTCGCGCGGCTGACCTCGTCGCTCTGCCGGTGCGCCTCCCGGCGTGCCGCGCAGCCTCACTGGAGGACGTCATGACCGTTTCGCCAACGCCAGACAAGATGCGCGCCGTACATTCGATCGATCACTTCGCCCTGCACGTACCCTCGCTCAGGCAAGCGCACCACTTCTTCACGGCCTTCGGGCTGGATGTGCGCGAAACCACGTTGCATGAGACGGCGCTCGAACTGCGCGCCGATGACGGCCATCGCTGGGCGCGCCTGCTGCCCGGCGACGGCAAGTCGCTCGCCTACCTGCTGTTCAATTGCTTCGCGCAGGACTTCGACACCATCCGGGCGCAGGTCGAGGGCACCGGCGCGCCGTTGGCCGATGCCCCGGCAGCCCTTGTCCGGGACGGCGCTTCGCGACAGGAAAACGGTGTCTGGTTTCGCGATCCCGACGGCAACCTGATCGGCGTACGCGTGGGTCCAAAGACATCGCCCGACGCGAAGCCGCCGTTCGTGGTCAGCGCCAGCGGCGTCGGCGAACGAGGTTCCCGGACTCGGCACGACGTGACGCCGGTGCGCCCGCGACGGTTATCGCACGTGCTGCTGTTCACGCCAGACGTGCAACGCGCGCTGGCGTTCTATCACGCAGCGATAGGGCTGCGGCTCTCAGATCGGTCGCGAGACCTGATCGCCTTCACCCACGCACCGCACGGTTGCGATCATCACCTGCTGGCGTTCGCAAAGAGCCACGCGCGCGGCTGGCATCACTGTTCGTGGGATGTGGCGAGCCTGGACGATGTCGGCAACGGCGCGGCCCAAATGGCCGCCGCAGGTTATCGACGCGGATGGGGGACGGGCCGACACGTGCTCGGCTCGAACTACTTCCACTACGTACAGGACCCGTGGGGATCGTTCAGCGAGTTCTCTGCCGATATCGACTTCGTCGCGAAAGGCCGCGCATGGCCCGCTGGCGACTTCGATCCCGAGGACTCGCTGTACCTGTGGGGCCCCGACGTTCCGGACGATTTCATTCGCAATACCGACACACCGCCCGCCTGAGCGGCGCGCACCCTACAGACCAGACTGACTGGCGTCGACAAGGAAAAGGACAAGGAGACAGACATGAAAGCAGCAACGTTGCGCCTCGCAGGCGTAGCGGCGGTCGCGCTCGCCTGCACGGGGCCGACACCCGTACTCGCGCAATCCAGCATTCAGCTGTACGGCGTGCTCGACACGGGCATCGAATTCGTCACGCATGCCGGACCGTCCGGCGACAACCTCTGGCGCGTTCCGGGCATTACCGGGACCATGCCGTCGCGCTGGGGCATTCGTGGCAGCGAAGACCTCGGTGGCGGTTTGCATGCCCTCTTCACGCTGGAAAATGGCTTCAACGTGCGTGCAGCCGACGTGAATCAGGGCGGACGGCTGTTCGGTCGGCAGTCGTGGGTCGGCCTGCAGAACGACTGGGGCACGTTGAGTTTCGGGCGTCAGTACTCGATGACGTTCTGGGCGCTGTCCGACGCCGACATTCTTGGGCCGGACATCTACGGCGGCCTGGGATCGTTCGACGCCTACATTCCCAATGCGCGCAGCGATAACACGGTCGCGTACAAGGGAACGTGGCAGGGACTGACCGTTGGCGCTACGTGGTCCTTCGGCCGCGACAGTGGGGGTACCGGCAATTCGCCGGGTCAGGGAACGTGCGCCGGGAACGGCACCGGCGCGAACGGCTCGCCGGCGTGCCGTCAGTGGTCGGCGATGTTGCGCTACGACGCATCCGCGTTCGGCGTGGCGGCGGCCTATGACCAGCAACGTGGCGGGCCGGGCGCCGCCGCGAGCTTTTTCGACGGTGTCGCGCCAGTCGCCATTACCGGCAGTGGTGCGACCGACGCGCGCATCCAGCTCAACGCCTATGTCAAAGGCGACAAGTGGAAAGTCGGCGGCGGCTGGCTTGGCCGACGCGTGAGCACCGACGCGCCTACCCTGCCGGGCGTCAATTCCGACATGTTCTATCTCACGGCGTCGTACGCATGGCAGCCGCAGTTCGTGATCGACGGCGGCGTGTACCGGATCGTGAACACGCAACACGACACGCGTGGCACGATCGCCGCGTTGCGAGGCACATGGCTGCTTTCGCGGAGATCCGCCGTGTATCTGCAAAGCGGGTATCTCTTCAACAGCGCGCACGCGGCGTATACGCTCAGTCAGGGAGGCGCGGGCGCTTCGCCCAACGCCGGCGTGAACCAGCTGGGCGTGATGGCCGGGGTAAGGCATACGTTCTGATCGCGCGTTCGTCTGGCGGCGACGGCGCACACGCGTGTGTCGCCGCCATCCACTATTGACCTGAATTTGAAATGAAATGATAATCAGTCGCATTTGATAGTGGTACTCGATACGCCGAGCCAACAGGCTCGGCTCCCGGACTTCTCGTGCGTTTCTTCTCTCCTTGTAATCGTGCTGACTGCCGTGCCTCCCGCCGCACCGCAGCGACCGGCCGCTCCACGCCGCTCGTGTGATGGCAGCCTCCACGCGCCCGCGAGGGATCTTCGCCTACTACGACGAGTTGCTTCGCACGTGGACGGGAAAGCTCAGCAACCGCCATCAGGCGGAAGACCTGGCACAGGACTCGCTGCTCAGAGTCCTTGAGCTGAAAACGCCGCCGGAACAGCCACGCGCCTATCTGCACCAGACCGCCCGCAACATTGCCGTCGATGCCTACCGGCGCGAAGGCGGACGCGAGCAGACGACGCTCGACGCACTCGCGGAGTTCGAAGCCCCGACGGGCAATCCGGAAGACGAGGCGCACGCGGTACAACTCGCGCAGGCGATCGAAGCGGCATTGTCGGAACTTCCGCTCAAGTGCCGGCAAGTCTTCATCTGGCAGCGAATCGACGGTTGCAGCCAGCAAGAGATCGCCGAGCGGCTCGATCTGTCGAAAAATATGGTCGAGAAGTATATGATTCGGGCGATGAAACATCTGCGTGAACGCCTCGGCCCGTTAAGTCCCCAGTAAGGCGTGAGTTCGTGACCCTCTTCCCGTCGACTCCTATTTCTCCCCTGCCCGAGCGGCAGTTCAGTCAGATGCGCAGCGTTTGCCCTGCTCCTTTCGGTGCCCCTCTCGGTGCCCCTTTCGGTGACGATGTCGATGTCGCGCGCTGAACGTATTCGCGAGGAAGCCGCGCGATGGTTCGCCAAGGCGCATGGCGGCGCATTCTCCGATGCGCAACGCGCTTCGCTCGACGCGTGGCTGTCGGCCGATCCGCTGCACCGCGCCGAATACGCTGCATTGACGCGCGTATGGCAGGCGGCCGCGAGTGTGCCGTCGGCGCGGCTGCGCGCGCTGGCCGAACCGGAGGCGGCAGGTGTCGGCGCGACATTGTCGGGGCGGCGCGTCGCGAACCGATGGATCGCTCTCGCATGCGTTTGCGTGCTGGCGGTCTCGCTTGGCGCGATGGTACTGCCTGCGGTCAATCGGTCGATCCAGGACATGGCCGCGGTCTCGCCCACAAGCCCGGCGTCGGAGCCGGGGGCTGAGTCGGGGGCGGAGTCGGCGCAGGCGCAGGAATTCTCGACCCGCCCCGGCGAGCGTCGCACCGTGACGCTCGCCGACGGGACAGCCGTGGAGCTCAGTACCCGTACGCGCATTCAGGTGAACTACACCCCGGCGCAACGTAGCGTCACGCTCCTCTCGGGCGAAGCGATGTTCTCGGTGACGCACGACGCCGCGCGGCCGTTCGTGGTGGATGCGGGCGTCGGCCGGGTGACCGTCACGGGCACCCGCTTCGATGTGCGCCGTGTCGCGAATGGTCTGGCCGTTGCGGTCGAATCGGGCGCTGTCAGGGTCGAGGGTGCCGGGGCACGCGCGCCGGCTGGACAGGCAAAAACGTCTGCGCTGCTCACGGGCGGGTTGGGCACGACGGTGGATGCCGACGGTGCGGTCGCCTCTCCCGGACCGGTGAACCTGTCAACGGCGCTGGCCTGGCGCGACGGCAAACTGGTCTTCCAGAACGCGACGCTCGCCGACGTGGTCAGCGAAGTCTCGTTGTACCGACGATCGCCGGTCGTGGTGGCCAACGACGCCGTCGGGCAACTTCGCGTGAGCAGCGTATTCAGCGCGGACAACACCGACGATCTGCTCGCTGCCCTGCCCCAGTTTCTGCCGGTCACGGTGCAGACGCTCGCAGACGGCAGCGTAAAAATTTCGTCGAAGTGATTCAGGTTTTTGCACGGCGTTTCGTCTTCTGATAGTTCGCCCACATCGCTGAGCGGCGAACCCATCAAAATTCGAAATGAGACTCAACGCCGTGAAAGGTTCTACGTACGCCCGCGCTTCTCAATCGCACCGGTCCCACCGACTGCAGCGACCACAACAATCACAGCCGTCACGCCGTCCACACACGGCCGCATCGGTGATTTTTCTTGCGTCCCTGGCGGCCTTGACGGCACTAAGCGCTCAACCGCAACGGGCGGCGGCGCAGCAAGCGAGCGGCAAGTCCGCTGCCAGCGCGAGTGCCGCGATCGACGTCAACGTGCCGGCGCAATCCTTGTCCGATGCGCTCGTGCTCTTCGGGCGTCAGGCCAATCTGCAACTGTTCTTTTCGCCCGACCTTGTGAGTGGCAAGACCTCGCCTGCCGTGCGCGGGACGATGAGCGCGGAAGCCGCATTGACGGCACTGCTTCAGAACAGCGGGATAAGCTACCGACGAAGCGGCAATCAGGGTTACGTGCTGGTCGCGGCATCGGAAAAGCAGGCCGAGACGCCGGCCGCACCCGGGAGCGCGACGTCGCTCGCACTGGCCCCGGTCGAGGTGACCGCCTCGCGCACGTCGAGCGATCTGGTTCGTCCAACGCGTCAGGTCACGGTCATCGAACGGGCTGAACTCGACGAGCTCAAGACGGCATCTGGCAATCTGGCGACCGTGCTGGCCAAAGTCGTGCCGGGCATGGCCGACTCCAGCCGCACGGTGACGGATTACGGGCAGACCCTTCGCGGGCGAGGCATGCTGGTGCTGCTCGACGGCGTGCCGCTGAACACCAACCGCGACTCGTCCCGCAATCTGGCAAACGTGGACCCGGCGCTGGTGGAGCGCATCGAGGTATTGCGGGGAAGCAGCTCGATTTATGGCGGTGGCGCCACGGGCGGTATCGTCTCCATTACGACACGACCAGCCGGCGGTGAGCCCAAAGCCGATACCACGGTCTCCCTGAGCTCCCCGCTGTCGCGATTGCGTGCAGACGGCCTGAGCGCGGATATTCAGCAGCACTTCTCCGGCAGTCACGACATGATCGATTATGCGTTCGATGTCGGGGGACGCCGGATCGGCAACAGCTATGACGCTCGCGGCAATCGCATTGCCCCCGAGCCAAGCCAGGGCGACCTGTTTTCGTCGAACAATTACAACATCGGTGGCAAGCTCGGCCTGCGTTTTGCGCCGGATCAGCGTGTGCAGCTCTCGGTCAGCCACATCAACTCGTCGCAGGACACGAGTTACGCTTCGGACCCCTCGGTCGCCCGCCTGCCGGCAGGCAGCGTGCCCGCGCGCGGCATCGGCGGGCTTCAGATCGACGAGCAGAACCAGATACGCAATACGCTCGTCAATCTGGAATACGAGCACCGTGACCTGCTGGGCAGTCAGGTGTCCGCCCAGTTCTACTATCGCGACTACTTCACCCGATTCACACCGTTCGACGCGCGTGCCGTGGCCACGCGTGGTGCAAACGTCGACCAGACGATGCAGGATTCCACGGTTTTTGGCAGTCGTCTGACGATCAAGACGCCCTTTGGCGCCGACAAAAAGACCCGACTGGTGTGGGGCATGGACTTCGAGCAGGAAAAGAGCGACATGCCGCTCGATATCTTCGACCCGAAGCTGTATGACGCCAGCGGCGGCCGCATCTTCCGCAAGATCGGTGAGGCCACCTATCTGCCGCCGCTCACGACGCGCAGCCTGGGCGGATTCGCGCAGCTTCAGCACAAGTTCGACGAACACTGGTCGACAGAGGGCGGCCTGCGCTACCAATATGCGACCGCAAGTTTCGACGACTTCGTGCCGCTGTCCCAATCGAAAGTCGCGAATCCCATGAGCGTGCGTGGCGGCACGGTGAACTACAACGCGGTCCTCGGCAACATCGGCGTGACTTACTCGCCCATCAGGGGCCATGAGTTCTACGCCGCATTCAGCCAGGGCTTCAGCTTGCCGGACATCGGCGTTCAGGTGCGCAATGCCCGACCGGGATTCGACATCAATTCGTCGGATCTGCGTCCGGTAAAGACGAACAATTACGAGCTGGGATGGCGTGGCGTCTTCGGCAACACCCTCACCTCGCTCGCCGTGTTCTACACCACGTCCGATCTCGGCGATGTTCAGAGCTTCAACAATGGCCTGATCCTCACGCGCACGGCGGAAAAGATCTTCGGGGTCGAGGGGGCGGCGGACTACCTCTCGGAGGACGAACGTTGGGGGCTGGGCGGCACGTTCACCTGGATGCAGGGCCGCGAGACACCGCAGGGCGCAAACAGCCAGGACATGGGCGGTTACCGGATTCCACCGCTCAAGCTGACGGGCTACGTCCAGTTCAAGCCCACGCCGAAGTGGAGCAACCGACTCCAGCTGACGTACTTCTCGGGCCATGACTACCGTTTGAATGGTGTCAACAGCTTCGGTCGCATGGACACGACAAGCTACACGACGGTCGACGTGATCAGCCGCTACGAAGTCACGAAGCGCGACACCGCGACCCTCGGCATTCAAAATCTCTTCAACCGGTATTACTACCCGCTGTACAGTCAGTTACTCAGAAACAGCAACAACACGAGCCACTTGCCTGCGCCGGGCATCACGCTGACTGCGACGTATCAACACCGGTGGTGAGCACGTGACGGCCTGATTTCGGAATCGGACCGGCATAGAATGGCCGGTCCGGCAGTCGCGCAATGGTGCCTCATTCCTCGGAACGGATATAGTACGATCTCGTTATTCCGCAGCCCATTGCGACCACTCTTCCGCCCTGTTCCATCGTGCCCACGAAAAGCGTCGACATCGCGCCCAAGGTTCCCAAATCGAAAACCAAAGCCAGCGTGCCGGACCTTCCGGAGCGCAACGCCGTCAACGCGCCGCCGCTTGGCACGCAGAGCATTCACCGTGCGGTGACGGTGCTGCGCGAAGTGGCCGCGCACGGCATGAAGGGGCTGCGGCTGTCCGACATTGCCGATGCCCTTGGGCTAGAACGCCCGACCGCCCATCGCATCGTCAAGGGGCTGGTCGCTCAGGGCATGCTCATGCAGAACCGCGACACCCGGCACTATCACCTGGGTCATGTCGTGTATGAGCTGGGTTTGGCTGCGTCGCCGCATTTCAGCCTGCGCGAGCTTTGTCAGCCGACGCTGCAAACGCTGGCGGAGAAGTCCGGCGACTCCGTTTTTCTGATGGTGCGCAGCGGGCTGGACGCCGTTTGCATCGATCTGCTCGAAGGCGGTTACCCGATTCAGACCCGTACGCTCGAGATTGGAGGGCGCCGCCCGCTGGGCGTTGGCGCGGGCAGTCTTGCGCTACTCATCTCGTTGCCCGCCGACGAGCGCGCACGCGTGATGCAGACCAACGCCGAACGCCTCGCGACCTTCGGCAATTTCTCTCAGGCACGACTTGAGAAGGCGATTGCCGCGTCGGCCGAAGCGGGCTATGCGATCAATGAAGAGGACGTGCTGCCGGGCGTCTCCGCCATTGGCATGTCGATCCGTCCGCGTCAGGGCGTACCCTATGCCGCGATCAGCATCGCGGCCATCGAGTCGCGGCTCTCCGGCGCCCGGCGCGCAGAGATGGCCAAGTTGCTGCAAAAGGAAGTGCGCGCGCTCGAGAAGAAGCTGGAAGCCGAATCGCAACTCTGGGAATGACGGCCTTGCCGTGACGGGAGCTGTCCCCTCTTACCCCATCGTCAGATCCGGGTGCGGTGTCGGCACGCCGTAAGCCCCGCCCGCGTAGAGCAGCGGCACGCGGTCGCAGTGATGCAGGTCCATGACCTCGCCGACGAAGATGAAATGATCCCCGCCCTCGTACTTGAACGCCAGCGTGCATTCGAACCACGCGACACACCCGTCGAACAGCGGCATGCCGCCGCGACCGCTGCGCCATTCCACACCTTCGAATCGGTCGGCAATCGGTGAGGCGAAGCGTGCCGCGAGCGGCATCTGATCCGCGCACAGCACATTGATCGCAAAGCGGCCCGATGTCTCGAACACCTCAAGACTGCGTGAGCGCTTGTTGATGCTCCACAGCACCAGTGGTGGCGAGAGCGACACCGAGTTGAACGAGTTCGCCGTGAGACCGACCGGGGTGCCATCGGGCATGGTGGTCGTGACAATGGTCACGCCGGTGGCGAAGCGCCCCAGCGCGTGACGAAAATGGCTGGCATCGAACGTCGTATTCACGGAAACCTCCTCGAAAGACGTCATGACTATGTCGATTCATCGCGCCGAGCGACACCTTTGCGCGACTGCATCGCGTTGCCGTTAGCGCGTTGTCGTCAGCGCGTTTGTGGCGCGGCCACGACCGCTGCGCCGCTCGCGACGGTCTTGTCGCCCACCTGCGCCACGATCTCGCAGCGCAGACGCCGACGTCCATCGCTGCCCGGCGCGCAATCCGCCACCGTGCCGACGACCCGGACAACGTCGCCCGGTCGAACAGGCGCATTGAAGCGCGCCTCGATGTCGACGATCGCGGCGGCCGGTCCAGCCCAGTCCGACACCGCACGCCCCATGAACGCCATCGTGAGCATGCCGTGCGCAATCACGCCGCCCAGTCCCGCCTCCTGGGCGTAATGCTGGTCGTAATGGATGCGGTTGTAGTCGTCCGATGCGCCTGCGTAACGCACGAGCTGCGTCGTCGTTACCGCAGGCATCGAAAGCGTGAAGGTGTCGCCTACCCGCGCCTGTGACAGATGCGTACTGCTCATGCCAAACTCCCCGATGCGACTTGCTGCGCGGACCGATAAACGGTGGTCCGGCGCACGCTGAACACGCAGTCCCGCGCGACGCCGTCCGCGCTGATGAGAAAACCCGACATCACCTGGCGCAGCAACGACATCGCGCCCCGCGTTCCCGTCTTCTCGTCGATGCCGACGAGTTGCCACTGACATTCGAACCGCATGCCCGCGATGATGGGACGATGGTAGTGAAACCCCATTTCGCCCGCGACGATCCGACGCCGGTCCAGGGTTGCGATCCACGGCAGATCGTTCGGCGCGCGAAAGCAGGTCGGGAACGTTGGCGGCGCAATGATCCCCTCATACCCTTGGGCTCGCGCAAAGGCATCGTCGCGATAGAGCGGGTTATCGTCGCCGATCGCATCGGCGAACTTGCGAATCGCGCCGCGCTCCACTTCCACCACAAACGGGGGCGCGCTCGTGCCAATCAGCGAATGATCGATTTCCGTCATCGTTGCCCTCTTCCTTCAATCCTTCAATGCTTGTTCGTCGACGGTTGCCGTTGCGCGACGGCAAGCCTCGCTACGAATCCCTTCATTCAACCCGTTCGACGATCGTCGCCGTGCCGAGCCCACCACCGCAGCACATCGACTGCAATCCGTACAGACCGCCACGCAGTTCCAACTCGTCCACGAGTCCCGCCATCAGGCGAGCGCCTGTCGATCCGAGCGGGTGACCGACCGCGATGGAGCCACCGTTCACGTTCACGCGCGAAAGATCGGGTTTCATCTCGGCGAGCCATGCGCCGAGCACCGACGCGAAGGCCTCGTTGATTTCGAAGAGATCGATGTCTTCGAGCGCCAGTCCACTGCGCGCGAGGATTTGCTGCGTCGCCGGAATCGGGCCGGTCAGCATCATGGCGGGATCGACGCCGACCACATATTGGGCACGTAGTACGGCGCGCGCGCGCAGCCCATACTCGCGCGCCTTCGCCGCCGTCATGAGCAATACGGCCGCGGCGCCATCCGAGACTTGACTTGCATTGCCTGCCGTTACCCGACCGTCCTCCCGGAACGAGGGCTTCAGCGTGGCGAGCTTCTCGAGCGACGTGTCACGACGTACGCCTTCGTCACGCGCCACGACCTGTCCGTCAACGCCGGTGACCGGGATCATCTGACGCGCGAGACGGCCTGAATCCTGCGCCTGCGCGCTCAATACATGACTACGCAGGGCCAACTCGTCCAGATAGGGGCGTTCTAGCTTCCAATGCGCAGCGATGCGCTCGGCGGCAATGCCCATGGACGGCATCGAAAAGCGCTCGACCAGCGATTCGGGATAGCGCCGTCCGTAACGCGTATCGTCGTTGCCACCCTGGGTTGTCGACATCAGCTCCACGCCCCCGGCGATCACCACGTCGCACGTCCCGCTGCGAATCAGGTTGTCGGCGAAGTGGATCGCCTGCTGCGACGAGCCGCAGGCGCGCTGCACGGTCGTGCCCGGCACGGTGAACGGGAGGTCCGCCATGAGCAGCGCAGTGCGCGCAATGTTGCCCGCCTGCTCGCCCACTTGCGTGGCGCACCCGGCGACCACGTCGTCGACATCGCTTCCGGGCAAACCGTTGCGCGTGAGGACTGCGCTCAGCACCTGTGCGAGCAGCGCGGCGGCATGCCACTCCCTGAGCGCCCCATTGCGACGCCCCACCGGGGTACGCACGACATCGACGATGACCGGATCCCGGTCGGCCAGTGCAGACGCCTTCATTCGCCCGACTCCCCGGCCTTGGGCGCCCACTGGCTGTTCTTCCGTCCGAGCAGGTGGCCCGCGATCATGTTCTTGTGGATTTGCAGCGTGCCGCCGTAGATCGATCCGCCGCGCACCTCGCGATACAGACCTTCGACCGGGTACTCGGCCATGTAGCCATAGCCGCCGAGCAATTGAATGGCGTCGTCGCAGATCTCTTTCGCAGCCTGTGCGACGTAGACCTTGGCAACCGACGTTTCCAGCGGTGACGGCAACCCGCTCGCGGTGTTCGACGCCGCCCGGTAAGTCAGCATCTGCGCGGCTTCGAGCTTGACCTTCATGTCGGCCAGCATCCATTGAAGCCCCTGAAAGTCCGCAAGCTCCCGCCCGAACTGCTTGCGCTCCTGCACGTACTGCAACGCAAACTCGAACGCGGCCTGGGCCGAACCCAGCATGCGCGAGATGCTGCCCAGCCGCTCCACGTTGTATACGCTGATGAGCTTCGCAAACGCCCGGCTCTCGGCAAGGATGTTGGCCTTGGGCACCCGGCAGTCGTCGAAGTACAGCTCGTACTGCCGCTCGCCGGCCATGTTGAGCGTACCGCCGCTGCACGTGAAGCCCGGCGCGTCGTGCGGCACCATGATCGCGCCGATGTCACTCGCCCGGCCCGTGTTGCCGAAACGGCAATACAGCATGGTGTAGTGATGCCCCTTGGCTGCGCTGATGAAGATCTTCTGCCCGTTGATGACGACGTCGTCGCCCTCGATGCGAGCGCGCGTTTTCATCGCCGTGGCGGCCGACCCGGCATCGGGTTCGGTAATGCCGATCGACACGCCGATCTCGCCGCGCGCCACGCCGCCCACGAAGCGCGACTTCTGCGCCTCGGTGCCGAGTTCGAGCACGGCGCCGATCGCGCCGGTGGACGTGCGGTGCGCCAGACCGCCCAGCGTGGAATCGACCCGCTGAATGGTCTGAATCAACAGCAGCGTCTCCAGCAGTGGCAGACCGACGCCGCCATATTCCTGCGGCATGTTCAGGGCGAGCAGACCGGCCTCGGCCATTTGCTTTCGCAGTCGTTGCAACGGTGCGAAGTCGCCCTTCGTTTCGGCCTCGTGGGCCTCCTTCGCCAGCGGCTGCAACTGGCGACACAATTTTTCCGTCGCGTCGATCAATTCGCGCTGCGATTCGGTGAGCTGAAAATCCATGGAAACTCTCGAAGACTTGGTTGACGTGGGCGAGCCCGGCGAGCTCGTCGTGAACGTGCGGCGCTCAGCGCTGCAACGTCGAATCGAAGGATTCGCCAAGCTCGGCGGCCCCCACGATCTGCGCCGTCTTGTCGTGCCCCACGTGCAGGATGTGCGTGTTCAGGTCGCGGATCAGGCGTGCCAGCGGAAACTCGTCGAACAGTGCCGTCGAGCCGGCCAGCATGATCAGCGTGTGCGACATCTCCAGCGCAGCATGTGCGCAGATCGACTTTGCCTGCATGGAGATCAGCTCCGCACGTTGCACGTCACCGGCGCGCCACGCATCGATGGCGTTCTCGAAGACGACCTGCGCCCCATGCAATTGCGTCTTCGCCTCGCCCATGCGCAATTGCACGAACGGATCCTTGCCCCGGCCGCGCTCGATCAGGCTTTGCCGCACCCACTCGTACGCCCCTTCGATCATGCCGAGATAGTTCGCAGTGAACCCCAGATGGAAGCGTCCCTGCCAGCGCCCGCGCGGGTACACCCCCGGCTCGCCGAGGACATGCAATTCGTCGATGAAGACGTCATTGAGATAGATCTCCGGGCTCGGGCACACGCGCATGCCGGTCGGACGGTACCAGTCGTGATTGATACTGAGCCCTTCCATGCCCGGCTCGACGATGACCATCAAATGCGACTTGAAATACTCGGTCTCGCCTTCGATGGTCGCGAACACGATGGCCACGCCGTTTTCATAGCCGTTCGTCGCGTAATTCTTGTTGCCGTTGACGATGTAGCCACCGTCCACCTTTTTGGCGGTGGTCTTGAGCACGTACATATGCTTGCGCCCCGCCTCGCTGCCGACGAATGACGACACGCTCATCTTCTGCGTCATCGGCTTGACGAAGCGCTCGCGCTGCGCGTCGGTGCCCAGTTCGTCGAGCGCCCAGGCCACGTGGTTCTGCACCTGCATGCAGTGCGCCGTGCCGGGCGAGACGCGTGCGACGCGCCGCATCGCCTGCAGGAACGTTGCCGGATCGGCGGACATCACGTTGCTGCCCAGACCGCCATGTTCCTTACGTACGGTCGCGGTCAGCAGTCCCAGCTCGAACAGGTCCTGCAGGTTCTCGAACGGCATGGCGGCCGCGTCGTGGTATTCACGCTCGCGAGCCGGGAAACGGCTTTGCACCACCGACTCCAGCGCTGCGAGCACATCGGGGTTGCCCTGCCTGGACAACGAAGGGGTTTCCGCAAAATTCATGTTGCCTCCTGAAAGGGGACCGCCTGAGCCTCCGGAGCGGAGGTCTTGGCGGTTTCTATCGCTTTCGGGCCGATGGCGCGCGCAGCGGTGTTCGCTGTCGCGACGGGAATCGTCTCCGCGAAATGACATGTCACCCAGTGGCGCGGGGCAATTTCCCGCGCAACCGGCTTTTCCTCACGACACCGCGCCGCCGCGTGTGGGCAACGGGGATGAAACGGGCATCCCGAGGGGGGATTCATCGGCGACGGGATTTCGCCGGCCACCGCCTGGGCGTCCCGTGCGTCGGTCGCGCCTCGGGCATCGACGGACGCAATCAACGCCTGTGTGTACGGGTGGCGTGCGCCGCGCATGAGCGTGGCGGTGTCGGCCACTTCCATGAACTCGCCGAGATACAACACGCCGATGCGCTGGCTCATGTAAGCGACCACCGCCAGATCGTGCGAAATCAGCAGATAGGTGAGATCGAGCGTGCCCTGCAAGTCCTTGAGCAGATTCAGAATCTGCGCCTGAATGGACACATCGAGCGCGGACACCGGTTCATCGAGAATCATGCAGCGAGGGCTCAGGCTAAGCGCTCGCGCGATGGCCACGCGCTGACGCTGGCCGCCCGACAACTCATGGGGGAACTTGCGCGCGGCGCCCGCTGGCAGGCCGACGAGTTGCAGGAGTTCCTCGACGCGCTGCAACCGCTGTGGGTCGCCAAGCGTGCGATGAATGCGTAACGGTTCGTCGATGATCCGACCGATGCGCATGCGGGGATTGAGCGCGCTATATGGGTCTTGCAGCACCGGCTGCAGCATGCGGTGAAAGTGCGCGCGAGCCGGAGCGCTCAACTGCCCGACATCCTGTCCGTCCACTTTCACTTCGCCGCTCGTCGCCGGTTCGGCCAGCATCAGCATCTTGGCGATGGTGCTCTTGCCGGATCCGGACTCCCCGACGAGACCGAAGGTCTCGCCCGGTTCGACCTCGAACGTCACGCCGGCCACGGCATGAAGGGGGCGAGCGCGTCCAAGCAACCCGCGACGCACGTCGTAGGTCTTTCTCAGGTTGCGCACGCTAAGGTAGGGTTGAGGCATCACGCCACCTCCCTGCGCAGCCGCGTTGCATGGTCCATGACCGTCTCGGCCTGGCTGTCGGCCTCCACCCCACCTTGCCTGCCTTGCGCGCCTTGACCCGCACTGCGCCACAAGGTCATCGCCTGCCAGCACGCGCTGCGGCGCGCCGCACCCTGCCATTCGAACCAGTCCGGGTACTGGTCGCGACACTGCTGCGTGGCGTGCGCGCAGCGTGGCGCGAATCGGCAGCCCTGCGGCCACTCGGTGAGGCCGGGCTGCTGTCCGGGAATCGCTTCGAGACGCTGTTCGTAACGGCCCAGCGACGGCACGGCGCGCAGCAGACCTGCGGTGTACGGGTGCGCCGGACGCGCAAACACGTCGGCAATCGGTCCCGACTCCACGATGCGACCGCCGTACATGATCGCCACGTCGTCGCAGAACTGCGACGCAAGGTGCAGATCGTGCGTCACGAAAATCAGCGCCATGTTGCGTTGCTGCTGAAGCTCTCGCAGCAGTTTGAGGATCTGCAACTGCACGGTGACGTCGAGCGCCGTCGTCGGCTCGTCGCAAATGAGCAGATCGGGCGAGAGCGCGATGTTGATGGCGATCGAGACGCGCTGGCGCATGCCGCCGCTGAACTGGAACGGGTAGCTATTCAGGCGTTCCTGCGCGGCTGGAATCTTCACGCGCTCAAGCGCCTCCACGCAAAGGCGGCGCAACTCGGCCTTGTCGCGAATGCCCCGATGCACACGGAAGATCTCTCCGACCTGATCGCCAATGGTGAGCAGCGGGTTGAGCGAAGTCATGGCGTCTTGCAGGATCATGCCGATCTCGCGACCGCGAACCTTTGCCATGTCCGCTGCCGACAGTTGGGTCAGATCCCGGCCCTTGAAGTGCACTTCGCCTTGCACCACTTTGCCGTTCGACGGCAAGAGCCCGAGCAGCGAGTTGCACGTCATGCTCTTGCCTGATCCCGACTCGCCCACGAGGGCGAGCGACCGCCCTGCTTCGACTCGCAAGCTCACGTTGTCCACGGCGGTGACCACGCCGTGCTTGCCGCGCAGCATCGTCGTGAGGTGCTTCGCTTCGAGGAGTGCCGTCATTACCACACCCTCGACATCGTCGGGCTTAGCCGATCGCGCAGCGCGTCGCCAAGCTGGTTGGCCAGCAGCACCGTGACCATCAGCACCATGCCGGGAATGCCGCAGATCCACCACGCGGTCTCGAGGTAACCCCGGCCATCGGCAATCATTGCGCCCCACGACGGGGTGGGCGGTTGAACGCCAAGGCCGAGGAACGACAGCGTCGCTTCGAGAATGATGATCGTGCCGATATCGAGCGTGGCGAGCACGATGAATGTGTTGACCACGTTCGGCACGATGTGCGCGAACATCACCCGAGCGCGCGATGCACCGGCGAGTCTGGCGAGCAGTACGAAGTCGCGCGAGCGCAGCGACAAAGCCTCGGCGCGCGTCACGCGTGCGAAGCGCGCCCAGTTCGCCAGACTCAGCACAATCACGAGATTGAAGACGCTAAAGCCAATCGCGCCGACGAGCACCAGCGCAAGAATCACCGCCGGCAGCGCGAGCTGAATGTCGGCAACGCGCATGGCGACGGCGTCGGCCCAGCCCCCCAGATAGCCGGCCGCGATGCCGAACAGGCTGCCGAAAATGCCGGCAATCAGCACTGCGCAGAACGCGACATAGAGCGAGATCTGCGAGCCCCACACCACGCGCGACAGCAGGTCGCGCCCCAACTGATCCGTGCCGAACCAGTGGGCGGTCGAAGGCGGTTTGAGGATGTCGCTCAGCGAAATCGCGTTCGGGTCGTACGGGGCGAACCACTGTGGCGCCAGGGCGACGACCACGAGGGCCACGGCCAGCGTCAGGCAGGCCCACAGTTGCGCGTCGCGCCATCGCCGTCGGCGCGCGCGTGCCTGCGGCACCGGCACGCTTAGCTCGGCGGGCCGCTGCTGCAGGTCATGGGGAGTGACTTCATGCATAACGAATCCTTGGATCGACATAGGCGTAGAGCACGTCTACTGCCAGGTTCAGCAAGGTGAAGATCAGCGCACCGACGGTGACCGCTGCCTGCACGACCGTGTAGTCGAGATTGGAAATCGAATCCAGAATCAGGCGGCCGATGCCCGGCCACGAAAAGATGAACTCGACGGAGACCGCGCCGCCCATCAGAATGCCGAACTGCAACGCGGTAAACGTGATCATGGGTAACAGCGCATTGCGCAGGGCGTGCCGAAAGATGATCGTGCGCTCGGGCACACCCTTGATGCGCGCGAATTTGATGTATTCCGTATCCAGCACTTCCGACATGCTCGAACGCGTGAGCCGCATGATCCCGGCAGCGGAATACCAGCCCAGCGCCACCGCCGGCATCACCAGATGCCAGAACGTGCCGTACCCGTTGGTGGGAAACCAGGACAACTGGATCGAGAACAGACGGATGAACAGCAGACTGAACAGGAACGGCGGCGCCGCCTGCCCAAGGACTGCAAACAGCTTGGCGCATTGGTCGACGGCGCCGCCACGACGCACCGCAGCGATCGCGCCGAGCGGCACCCCCACGAGAATGCCGAGGCCGAGCGCCGATGTCGTGAGCAGCAGCGTTGGCCCCAGCGCGCCCAGCACCACGTCCAGCGCCGGTCGCGAGAACCGGTACGACATGCCGAGCTGGCCCTGAAGCAGATGCAGAAGGTAGCTGCCGTACTGCACTGCGACGGGGCGATCCAATCCCATCTGATGACGCAGCAGTGCGCGGTCGGCTTCCGTGGCTTCCGGAGGCAGCATCAGGTGCGTGGGGTCGCCGATGAGGCGCACGATCAGGAAAATCACGAGCGTGACGAGCAGCACCGTGATCAGAGATTGCGCCACGCGGCGTGTCAGATAGCGGATCATGCGCGCGCTCCGGTGTCGGTCGTGTCAAGCGGCGGCGTGTCCGCGCCCGCACTCAGCTTTTGCGCCGCGCGATCGCGCAGTTCCAGCTTGCGGATCTTCTGACTGCCTGTCAGGGGCCACGCATCGATGAACTCGACGTAGCGCGGCACCTTGTAGCTTGCAATGTGCTCACGGCAATACTGCTGCAGCTCGAACGGCGAGATGTCGGCCCCCGCCTGCCGCTCGATGTAGGCGAAGCCGACCTCGCCCAGCCGCGCATCGGGCACGCCGACCACCACCGCCTGACGCACACCGGGGTACGTTTTGAGAAAGACTTCGATCTCCTGCGTGGCGACGTTAAAACCGCCTGGCTTGATCATCTCCTTGACCCGACCGCGGTATGTGAGATAGCCGTCGTTATCGAGCTCCCCCAGATCGCCTGTGAGCAGCCACCCGTCGGCGTCGATGGCCTTGCGATCCTCGTCGGGCATGCGGTAGTAGCCTTTCATGACCACATAGCCGGAAACGCAGATCTGTCCAACGGACCCGGCAGGCAGCACCTTGCCCGTCTCGATATCCGTAATGCGGATTCTCACGCCACGTACGGGCCGTCCGTTGGTACGTGAGCGCTTTTCGTACGGGTCGTCCCAGCGGGTGCGCACCACGGCGTTGGACGTCTCGGACATGCCATATGCGCTCACGAGCTCAGGCACGTTCAGGGTGCGGCTCACCCACTCGAACGATGCCGTGGGCAACGGCGCTCCCGTGCCTGTGCGCAGGCTGGAGAGGTCGTATTTGCCGATATCGGGGAACGCCTTGAGATCCTGCACGATGGTATCGACGAAGAAACTCACGGTGATGCGCTCGCGCTCCACGAGCTCGCAGAAACCCTTCGGCGAGAATTGGTCCGCGATAATCATCGCGGCGCCGGAGAGCGCCATGGCGAGCGTATAGAACGTGCCGGTGGCGGTAAAAAGCGGCACGCACGAGAGATAGCGATCGTCTGCGCTCAGCCGCAGGCACTGCGCGGCGTACTGGTTGTTCGCGAGGAGCGCGCCGTGTCGCACCATCGCCCCTTTCGGGAACGACGTCGTGCCGGATGTGTAGAGGATCTGTGCGACATCGTCCGGCTTCACCTGGGCGAAGCGGCGCTCCAGTGCGCCGTCGTTGAGGCACGACTTCCCGTGGGCCTCGATGGCGTGGAAATTCTCCATGCCGCCCGGCAGCGTGCGCTCGGTCGGCAACCCGATGACGCGGCGCAATGCCGGCATCCGCTCGCAGCGCCAGGCGCCGCGCCGCTGCGTGGTCCACTCGGGATCGAGCTGCGCGAGGATGTCGAAGTAGCGCACCCCGCGCTCGGACGCCCCGCCCCCGCGCTCCTGCACGATCAGCGTGGTCGCTTCCGACTGTCCAAGAACATACGCGACATCGCTGTCGCGAAAGCGCGTGTTCACGGGCACGAGCACCGCGCCGATGAGCGGCACCGCCCAGCGAGCGATGAGCCACTCGGTGTTGTCGGCCATCCATAGCGCGACATTCTCGCCGGGGCCGACGCCCAACGACATCAGCCCGCGCGCAAAGCTGCGGATGCGCAGCGCGAGTTCCGCAAAGGTCAGGCGCATCTCGCCATGGACCACGGCTTCGCGTTCGCCGTGGGCATTGGCGATCCACGTGAGCGCGCTTGCGAAGGTCTCGTGCGTCCAGTCGATAGCGTTCGCCCGGACGGCCGCCGCCGCAGCGCTCGGGCGTGCGGTGGCCCGTGCGCTATCGTCGTCTCTGTTCATGATGGGATTCATCGGTTCGCGTACTTTTCGGTTTGCGAGGCGGTCTGCGTTGACGGCCTACTTCCAGCTCAGGCTGCGCAGGTTGTAATACCCGCTGCCATGCTGCGGCTCCCAGTTCAGCTTCACATCCGCCGCGAAGGTGTAATAAAGCTCGGTGATCAGCACGGCGTGACCGTCGTCATGGAGCAGGCGGCCGATCTTCCTGAAGATCTCGTCGCGTTGCTCGCGCGAGGTCGCGGCGTCGCCCTGTGCGACCAGCTGCTCGACTTCCGGGTTGAAGTAATCGGACCACGTGCCATCCTTCGTCGCTGCCCCGCTGATCGGATGTACCGGGTCGTAGATGGCGTTCGAGAATTGCATCATCGTCATCGGGCCGCCCTTGTGCGTATTGTTCAGACGACTCCACGCGGCGTAATCGATGACCTTGACATTGGTCTTCACCCCGATGGCCGACCAGTACGCCGCAATCACTTCGCAAAGCGCCTTGGGGTTATCCGTCGGGCACAGCAGATCTGTCGTGAAACCGTTGGGATAGCCCCCCTGTGCCAGGAGCTTCTTCGCCTGCGCCGGATCGTACGGATACGGCTTGAGCGTGCGATCCACGCCATAGGGGTAGCTCGACGACACGTACGAGGACATCTGTGCGCCAACGCCATGCAGTGCCTGACTGATGATGGCCTTGGTGTCGAGCGCGTAGTTCAGCGCAAGCCGCACGTCGCGCTTCGAGAGCGGCGTGCCGGGCACGTTGGAATAGAGCCGCACGGCCAGCGGGCTGCCGACCGGCACCGATTTGACGGTAAGGCCCGCGTTGGCCTTCAGGCGGGCGACATCGACGCTCGGCACATAGTCGATCACGTCGACCTCGCCGTTGAGCAACGCGTTGATGCGGCTGCTCGCCTCCGGAACGACCTTGAAGACGAGGTGCCTGATGCCGGGTTTGGGTCCCCAGTAGCCGTCGAAACGCTCCAGCGTGACGGATTGCCCGATCTTCTGTTCGACGAACTTGTACGGGCCGGAGCCGACGGGCGCCCGCGCGAAGGCCTCGGGTGAGGCCAGCCCTTCGGTGTACGTTTTCGGCACGAGCAGCAGGTACCCGGCGATCTTGTTGAGAAACGCCCCGTCCTGACGCTTCAGGTGGAATACGACGGTCGTATCGTTAGGCGCATCCACGCGATCGACGAGATTGGCGAAGTACGGGCGTCGTGTGCTTTTCGTCTCGGGCGAGAGAATGCGCTCGAGCGAGTACTTCACATCCTTGGCCGTGAGCTTCGCTCCATTATGGAATTTGACATCGTTGCGCAGCGTGAACGTGTACTGAAGCCCGTCGGGCGCGATTTTCACGCCGGTGGCCACGCTCGGTTTCAGATTGCCCTCGATGTCAAACGCATAAAGCGTGTCGAACAACTGCCAGCCGTAGCGCTGTGAATCGCCCGTGGCGGCGACCTGAGCGTCGAGATTGTTGATGTCCTTGCCGATGGCGAAGACCACCGTATCGCGGTCGACGGCGGGTTTCCCCCCGATCGCCAGCGCAACTGACGATGTCCAAAGGGCTGCGCACAGCGCGATACCCGAACCGAACCATGCCATCTTGCGTGGCCATGTTTGCAATGCCCGTGTGTGCATTGATTTCTCCGAAGAAGAGCGGTGAATGAAGCGCGGTGAACGAAGCGATGTCGACTCGGGGGCCAGTCCGTCCCGGCCCGGCCCGATCGGATTTAACGCAACGTCTCCGGACCGCCCTTGACATAGATGATCTGCCCCGAGACGAACGACGCGTCTTCGCTGCAAAGGAACGCCACGACATTGGCAATGTCTCGCGGCACGCCCACGCGCCCCAGCGGAATGTTCTTCGCGCGCTGCCGCTTGTATTCCTCGGGGTCGATGCCGCGCCGCTGCGCGGTCTGCCGCGTCATTTCGGTATCGACGAACCCCGGCGCCACCGCGTTGACATTGATGTTGAAGGGGCCGAGTTCGATGGCGGCCGTGCGCGTGAAGGCCTGAAGCCCGGCCTTGGCCGACGAGTAGTTCGCCTGCCCGCGATTGCCCAGTGCCGACGTGGAAGAGAGATTGACGATCTTGCCGCTGCGTTGCTCGACCATATGTCGTTGCGCGGCGCGCGTGCACAGGAAGGTGCCGCGAAGATGGACGTTCATCACGCGGTCCCAGTCGTCGACCGACATTTTGAACAGCAGGTTGTCGCGCGTGACGCCCGCATTGTTCACGAGCACATCGAGTCCACCGAGTTGGGCGATCACCTGCGTCACCAACGCCTCGACCTGCGCCTCGTCCGTGACATCGCAACCGAAGCCCACGGCGTCATGCCCGCCGTCGTGCTTCAGCGCCTGCGCTGCGCTTTGCGCAGCGTCCGCCGAAATGTCGCAGATGGCGACGCGCGCACCTTCCTGCGCGAACCGTTCGGCCGTCGCGTAGCCGATGCCACGCGCGCCGCCCGTGACTAGAACCACCTTTCCCTGGAAGCGATTGCTCATGCGCTTGCGTCTCCTGGTTGTGGCGCTGCCTGGTCTGTGCCGGCAGTCGTCGTAATGGAAACCAGTCTAGACACGCGCGTTGTGATGGTCAATATTTGAAACAAATTACTTTGTGTGAATTTCATCAGGGATAACTCTCGGTTCATTCGAATCACCGTCGGTTATCTTTATAACGCAAGCCGGAGCGAGTCTTTATATGGATTAGTGCTTAGTAAATCACAGCACTCCGGCATGCGTTTTCTGCGAAAATTAAGGCGACGCGCATTCCACTATTTGTACATTTAACCGATTCATCGAATTTCGCACATGCGGCATACGGCTTGTCCTGACGTTTCGGCATCGCGCGCCGCGCAAAACGCGTCACGCGCGACGAGCCTCCTTTGCGCCGGCATCGTCTTCGGTCGTTTTCGCATCGCTACCGGGGCGAGCGTCGAGCGCTGCGTTTCTTCCAGCGTTTCGTCCAGCGTTTCGTCCAGCAATTCGCCCGCCGACAATGCACTCCGCGAGATTGCCGCCCGCCATGTAGATGTGACCGAACACGCTGCCGAGCTCGCCTGCCGCGTAAAGTCCGGAAATCGGATCGCCAAACGGATCGAGCACGCGTTGCGATGCGTCGTGCACGGGCCCGCCCTGCGTATTGATGACGACCGGCCACAGCGAGGCGGCGTAAAACGGCCCCTCGCGCAATGGCGTCATCGTCTCGGCGCGACGACCGAACGCGTCGTCGCGCCCGGCGTCGCACGCGGCATTCCATTCGTTCACGGTGCGCACGAATTCCTCGGCATCGATGCCAAGCTTGCGCGCCAGCGCTTCGAGCGAATCGGCCACTTGCAGCAGGCCGTTGTCCACCTCCTTCAGATTGTCGTGACTCCACTCGTACCAGGCCTCGCGGTCGTTCGTGATCGAGCGCCCCATCGGGTACATGCGCCGACCCGCCTCGTCGAAGATAAGGAACGACGGCAGGCGATCGTGTCGGTACGTGCTGGGGTCGTAATGGTCGAACTGGCGCACGCCGGTGTCAGAGAGGTACGGCGGATACTCGTTGACGTAGCGCCGTCCACGTTGATCCACAATGATCCACGCCATCTTCGGCAGCGGCTTCGTTTCCCGCTCCGGCGTCCACATCGGCAAGATCTTGGCGTAGATGCCAAACGGATAAGACGGATCGGGATGTCGAATGCCATACGGGCCGTGGTGGTGCCACATGTGCCACAGCGCGGCGCCCGCCGCTTGCGCCATGCGGATGCCGTCTCCCGTATTGCCGCGAAAGCTGCCCGGCAACACCGGCGTCGAGACGAAGAACTGCCGCTTCATCTCCTCGTCCGCCTCGAATCCGCCACATGCCAGCACGACCGCGCGTCGGGCGCGTACGCGCACCGATACGTCGTCGCGGCGCAACACGACGCCCTGCACATCACGCTGCGCCCCCTGCACCAGTCGCTCCACGCTCGTGGACAGCCATACGTCGATGCGCCCGGTGGCGCGGCGCGCTTCAACGTTATCGAGCAGAACCTTGAAGAGCAGGCAGCCGGGGCGGAACGGGCGTGCGGCCAGATAGCCCGCAGGATCGCCGAACCCGGGGATCGATTCGATGTCGGCGTAGGCCAGCGCATCGCACCCGGGGAACGGGTAATTGCCCGCCGCCGCCTCGACGCGTACGACAGCGCCGTTGACGCGAGCGAGTTCGCGAAGATAGTCCGGCACCTGCGTCATGCCGGTCGCAAGGGCGCGCAATACGTCGTCGGGGGTGCGGCCGCCGCATGTGTGTTGCAAATAGGCAAACGCGGCGTGCGCGTCGTCGGATACCCGAACACCACCGGCGGAGAGGATCGAGATGCCGCCGGGATCGGCCATTTTCTCGACCAGCAGCACGCGCGCGCCCGCGTCGGCCGCCTCGATGGCGGCAACCGCGCCCGCTGCGCCGTAACCCACCACGATCACGTCGTATTGCGCTTGCCACGCGGCGTCCATCTTGTCCGCCTTGTCCGTCTCGTCCGTCCTGCCCGGCGCGTCCGCGCGCCGATGTTCCGATGTCTTCATGAAAGCACCCATGTTGTCGACGACTCCTCGTTGTCCATTGCTCGTCATTCGTTAAACAAATCAACACCACCCGGAGGAAACCGAAATGCCCCACCAAGCCGTTCGTTCTGAAATCACCGGCACCGTCTGTCAGGTGCTCGTCGCTGAAGGCGACGTCGTCTCCGAAGATCAGGCGCTGCTGATGGTCGAATCGATGAAGATGGAAATTCCTGTCATTGCGCCGCGAGCCGGACGCGTGACGAAGGTGCACTTCAATGTGGGCGACCCGATCGGCGAAGGCGACGACGCCATCAGCCTCGACGTCTGATCGGTCCCGGGTCGGCCTGCGCCATCGGGCGGCGTCCTGCGTGCCGCCCGATGGCGCCGACTCAATGCCACGCGACTTTGCGGAAGTTGAGGAAGCCCGAACCTTGCTGCACCTCCCAGGTCAACCCCTTCTTCTTGGCGAAGACATTGAAGAGTTCCGTGACCAGTACGGCGGAAGCGTCGTCGTGAAGGATTTTGCCGATCTTGCGAAACAGTGCGCCGCGCGCTTCGGCGCCCGTCGTGGTATCGAGCTGCTTGAGGAGCGCTTCGACTTCAGGGTTGTAGTAGTCCGACCACGCGCCGTCCTTCGAGAACGAGCCCGCCACCGGATGGATGGGGTCGTAGATCGCGTTGGTGAATTGCGTGGTCGTCATCGGCCCCGTCTTGTGCGTGTTGTTCAGGCGACTCCATGCGGCATAGTCGATGCGGTTGATGTCGACCTTCACGCCAACCTGCCCCCAATAGGCGGCAAGGGCTTCGGCAAATTCCTTGGGTGTGCCGACGGCGTCGTAGAGCTTGATGGAGAAGCCATTCGGATAGCCGGCCTGCCGGAGCAAGGCGCGTGCTTTCGCGGGGTCATACGGATACGGGGCGACGCTGGGGTCTCCGCCGTACGGGAAGTACTTCGAGATGAACGTGCCCATGGGCGCGCCAACGCCGTGGAACACGCCTTTGATGATGGCGTTTGCGTCAACGGCGTAGTTCAGAGCGAGGCGTACGTCGCGTTTGGCCAGCGGCGAGTCCGGCACGTTCGAGTAAAGGCGGACGTGCATTGGGGAAGACACCGGATTCGTGATGATGTCCAGCGCCGCGTCCTGCCGCAGGCGGGCAACCTCGGCCAGCGGGATCATGGCGGCAATATCGACTTCGCCCGACACGATCGCGTTGACCCGGCTCGACGGCTCGGGAATGTATTTGAAGACGAGCGTCTTGATGGCGGGCTTGTCGCCGTAGAAGTCGTCAAAACGTTCGAGTTCGAGGAACTGACCGACCTTGTTCGTCTTTACGCGATAGGGGCCGGTGCCGACGGGCGCGGCAGCGAACGCCTCGGCGTTCGGCAGCGATGTCGCGTACTTTTGGCCGACGATGAAAAGGAAGCCCGCAATCTTGTTGAGAAACACGCCGTCGGGTTGCTTCAGGCGAATGCGCACGGTGAGCGGGTCGGGTGTCTCGACGCTGTCGATGACTGGCGCGAAATACGGGCGACGCGTGCTTTTGGTGGCCGGGTCGATCACCCGCTCGATCGAGTACTTCACATCGGCCGACGTGAAGGTGTCGCCGTTGTGGAATTTGATGTTCGGGCGCAGCTTGAAGGTATAGGTCAGGCCATCTGCGGACATCGTGTAACTCGTCGCCATGCGCGGCACGATGTTGCCCTTGGCGTCGAAGCCGTAAAGCGTGTCGAAGATCGACATCGCGTAACGCTGGGAGTCGCCGCTTGCCGTGACCAGCGCATCGAGGCTCTGAATCTCTTTGTCGAGCGCCACGACGAGCGTGTTCCGATCGACCGCCGGCCCCGTCTTGTCGGCGGCCATCGCCGTGGACGTCAATGCCGTCGCGCTCAGCGCGCCGAGGGTGACGACCGCTGCCGCCGCCCTCGCCCGCCAGCGCCATGCCACTTGCTTCACGCGCGCTGCGGCGCGTCGTCCCGTTAATTCATTCATCTTGGCCTCTCACTTAATGTACAAATATTGGAATTGCAAAAGCATCGAAAACCCCATTCGGATGAGTGCAATTTCTGTGGCACGTTAGTGAAATATCCGCTATAAAAGCTAGGAAACATGATCTTCGATGTCAATAAGCGATCATACCGACGCGACATCGATGCTTACATGGCGCCTCATATAATCGTTATCTATTTCAATATATGGATATCCGGAAAGGCCCCTGCCTTCCGTGACCATTGCACTGCCGGGACCCTCATGGACCAACGGAAGATCGACGAACTGTATGCCCGCCGGGAGGCCATCCGGGCTTCGACCTCGGCGTCGGCCATCGACAAATTGCGCGAGCAAGGCAAGCTCACCGCACGCGAGCGCATCGCGTTGTTGCTCGACGACGGCAGCTTTGTCGAGACGGGCGTGCATGCACACAGCGCACATCCTTCGCTGCGCGAGCGCACACCGGCGGACGGCATCGTCACAGGACACGGCACGATCGACGGTCGCATCGTCTACGTGGCTGCCGACGACGCGACCGTGCTTGGCGGCACGCGCGGGCGCGTCGGTGAGATCAAGATTGCGCGCGTGCGTGAGGCCGCGCTGCGACATCGCAAACCGTTCATTGCGTTGATGGAGGCAGGTGCAGCGCGGGTGCAGGAGAGTTTCGGGGCGATGGCCGCGAATATGGGCGCGCGCTTTGCCGACCACTTCCGGCTGTCGGGACAGGTCCCGCAACTCGCCGCGATACTGGGGCCCGCTTTCGGTGGACCGTCATTCACCGCGGCACAGTCGGATTTCACGGCGCTCGCGCGCGGCACGGGCGTGATGGGCATGTCGGGCCCGCTCGTCGTCAAGGTCGGCACCGGCGAGTCCGTCACCTCCGATGCGATTGGCGGGGCCGATGTCAGCGAGACGGTCACCGGGCAGGCCGACTATGTCGGGGACACGGAGGCCGATACCTTGCGTAGCCTGCGCACGTTTCTGTCGTTCCTGCCCAGCCACAGCGGAGAACTCCCCCCGGTCGCAGGCGCGCAACCCGCGGCGCTCGACACGGCGGAAGGTCGGGACAAGCTGCGCGCGCTGATTCCCGACGTCGGGCGTCAGGCGTACGACATGAAGCGCGTGCTGAGCCTGATCGTCGACGCAGGCGACCTGTTCCATTACCGGCCGCGATACGGCCCCAATCTGATTACCGCATTCGGTCGCATCGACGGAGAACCGGTCGGCTTCGTCGCCTCCAATCCGATGGCGCGCGGCGGCGTGATGGATGAGAAGACGGCGCAGAAGGCGCGCAAGTTCGTCGATCTGTGCGATGCGTTCCACATCCCGCTCGTCTTCATCTGCGACGCGCCCGGCTTTCTCGTCGGTCCCGAGATCGAGAAGCACCGCATGGTGTCGCTTGCCGCCCGTCTGCTCAACACGGTCTGCGCGGCATCGGTGCCGAAGATCACGATTGTGGCGCGCAAGGCGATCGGACTGGCCTATCTCGCGATGTGCGGCCGCGCCATGCGGCCGGACTACCTTGCCGCGTGGCCGGGCGCGCACTTCGACGTGATGGGACCGGAGGCAGGAGTGGAACTGGTGTATGGCCGCGAAATCGCCGCCGCACCGGACCCCGCCGCGCGCAAGGCCGAGATCATGGCGCGGCTGGACGAACAGTCGAGCGCGTACGAGGCCGCTGCACAAGGCTGGATCGACGATGTCATCGACCCGGCCGAGACGCGCGACGCCATCCGTCGCGCCCTTGCGGCGTCGGCAGATTCGCGGCAACCGGGCTTCAAACACCGGATCGATCCCTGAGCACGACACCGACCGGTGCGCCGCCCGTGTCCGCGCCCTCCTCTTTTGTTTTCGTTTGAGAACTTTCCGTCAAGGCAGCTTGCCAATGGCCATCGACTTTTCCGTGAACGACGGCGTCGCGATCGTGCGACTGAACCGTCCAGAAGCGCTCAATGCCATCGACTACCCGATGCGTACCCGGCTTCAGGGGGTGTGGCGACGCATCGGCAACTCGCCCGAGATTCGCGCCGTCATCGTGACGGGGGCCGGGGACCGCGCCTTTAGCAGTGGCGCAGATCTTCGTCAGACGCCGCCCCCATCGACATCGTTCGCCGCGCAGACCTTTCGCGGCGAGGGCGCCGAGCCGGAGACCGGATCGCTCACGCTGGGCATGGACTTCGACACGCCGGTGATCTGCGCCTTCAACGGCCTGGCCTATGGCGGCGGGTTGGAGATCGGCCTGGCCTGCGACATTCGCATCGCCGCCGATACCGCACGTTTTGCGCTGCCGGAGGTAACGCTCGGATCGATGCCGGGCTCGGGCGGCACGCAGCGCTTGCCGCGTCTGGTGGGTAGCGCCAACGCTATGTGGATGCTGTTGACCGGCGAGTCCATCGATGCGAGCACGGCGCTTCGGATCGGTCTGGTCAGTCATGTGGTCGCGCCGGGCGAACTCGTCGCCACGGCGACCGGCATTGCGCGGCGCATCGCCGATGCAGCCCCGCTCGCTGTGCGCGCGATCAAGCAGGCCGCCCGTGACGGCATGGAGATGCCCTTGCCGGTGGCGCTCACCCACGAGCGGCACATCTGGGGATTGCTGCGCGACACGGACGATCGCAAGGAGGGCCGTGCCGCGTTTGCCGAGAAGCGCGCCCCGGTGTTTCGCGCAAGATGAGCGTGGCGGTTGCAGTAAAGATTGCATCGATGCGAGACAATCTCACCCGTCACTTCGCGTCACTTCGCCTGCGCGATGCAGGCATCGAAACCCGACAGGCCCTCATGACCCGAACTTCATTTCACGCCGGCGACATCGATCTCGAGCTCGCCGATGTTCAACCCGACACGTCCGCCGAAAATCTTGCCGAGACGACGGCCGATGGCGACACCCCAAATGGGCGGCGCCGCGGCCTGCCCGCCGGGCGACGGGCGAACGAGGGCACGCAGAGCATCCAGCGAGCCATCGCCGTATTGCGCCTCATCGCCATGCGTGGCCCGCAAGGTTTGCGGCTGCATGAAATCGCCGAAGGGTTGGGGCTAGAGCGAATCACCGCGCACCGCATCGTCAAGGGGCTGGCGTTCAGCAACATGCTGCAGCTCGATGCGCAGGCGCGCCGCTATTCGCTCGGGCACACCGCGTATCTGCTCGGCCAGACGGCGTCTCCCGCGTTCGATCTGAGAGAGCGTTGTCAGCCGACGTTGCGGCGTCTCGCCGAGGTTACCGGCGACTCGGTCTTCCTGATGGTGCGAAGCGGTTACGAAGCCGTTTGTTTCGACCACTTGCAGGGCAGCTACCCCATTCGCACGCACAGCCTGAAGATCGGTGCGCGTCGCGCGCTCGGCGCGGGTGCAGGCGCCATGGCGTTGCTCGCAGCGCTGCCCGACAGCGAGGTGGAGGCTGCCATCGCCGCGAACGCCGTGCACCTGCCCCGCTATCGGGACATTTCCCCCACACGCCTGCGCGACATGGTCGCCAAGACGCGTGAGGACGGCTATGCCACGAACGTGCAGACGGTGATCGCAGACGTCAGTGCGATTGGCATGACGTTGCCACGCGCGAACGGACCCGCGTTCGTCTCGATCAGCATCGCGTCGATCGCCTCGCGCATGGCGGGCACGCATCTCGACGACGCGCTGCACGCACTGCGGCAGGAGACCGGCGCGCTTGGCCGACACCTGGACGATGCGCGCGTCGCATGGGGTGGCATGGCCGATGGCGTTCTCGGCTAGCACGCCGCGCAAAGTGGCAAAAAGTAGCGAAAGGTAGCGAAGCGACTGAGCAACGTCGCCCCGGCGTATCGGCGTATCGGCGTATCGGGGGATCGGGGGATCGGCAGACGCACAAGGAGGAGACATGTTTGAGAAGGTTCTCGTCGCGAATCGCGGCGCGGTTGCCGCGCGCGTGATTCGCGCGTTGCGCGAGATGAATATTCGTTCCGTTGCGGTGTGTTCCGAAGCGGACGCCACCCTGCCCTATCTGGCGCAGGCCGATGAGGTGTATGCCATCGGCCCAGCGCCCGCAACGTCGAGCTACCTCGATCAGGATCGGCTCATGGACGTGCTCCTGCGTTCCCGGGCCGATGCCGTGCACCCCGGCTACGGCTTTCTCTCGGAGAACGCCGATTTTGCGCGCCGCGTGATCGCGGCAGGCGCGACGTTCATCGGACCGTCGCCACGCTGGATCGAGGCCATGGGTCACAAGACGCGTGCGCGCGAGCTGATGGCACGCTACGGCATGCCGATGTCGCCAAGTTCGGGGCTGCTCGACGACAACACCGAGTCGATCAGTGCGGCTGCGCGTGCCATCGGGTACCCGGTACTGATCAAGCCCGCTGCCGGCGGCGGTGGTATCGGCATGGTGCCGGCGCGCGATGAAGTCTCGCTGCTCGCGGCGATCGCTCAGGCACGTTCGGTCTCTCAAAAGAGTTTCGGCAACGCAGAGCTTTACCTCGAGAAGTTGATCGAGCGCCCACGCCACATCGAATTTCAGGTGCTCGCGGACAAAGCCGGGAATGCATGTCACTTGTTCGAGCGCGATTGCTCGGTGCAGCGCCGTCACCAGAAGGTGATCGAGGAGTCGCCTGCCCCGCTGCTTTCGCGTCGCGATATGGAGACGACGGCCGCGAAGATTGCCGGGTTACTGCAAGACATCGGATACGACGTCATCGGCACGGCGGAAACGCTGTTCGGGGCGGACGGCACCTGCAACTTCCTCGAAATGAATACACGTTTGCAGGTCGAGCACGCGGTGACGGAGGCGATCACCGGCGTTGACCTCGTGAAGTCGCAGATTCGCCTCGCGGCAGGGGAACGGCTGGCAGCGGTCGTGCCGGACGCGCCACGGGTGAACGGCCACGCCATCGAAGTGCGCGTGTACGCGGAGGATCCGGTGCGCTTCTTTCCCTCGCCGGGCAAACTCACGGCCTTCGAGCTCCCGGCCGGTGACGGGATACGCGTTGAGACGGGGTACGCTCAGGGCAACACCGTCACCCCGTATTACGATCCGCTGCTCGCGAAGATCATCGTGCATGCCCCGGATCGTGCAGCCGCCATTCGCCGCATGCGAGAGGCCCTGCAGGCGACCGGGATCAGCGGCGTGAAAACCAATATTCCCTTTGCGCTTCAGGTCCTCGACGACGAACTGTTTCAGCTCGGCCACGTCCACACGGCGCTGGGCACCGAAATCCTGGCGGGCGCACGCGCCTGACCGTTGAGTGCCGCCCCCGGCGGGCAGTCACCCGGCAATCGATGATGCCGTGAGGCGCTTTCTACAAACCTTTGCCAATAGGGGCCGGCGTAACGGTGTGAACGCCACGCGAGCGCGCGCCATCAGGGCGAGGCACGGAACTTGCAACGTCGACGATATCAAGTGCCCCTGTGGGCTCGGGAGTTCGTCGCAATGCCCCACTCGCTGTCACGCCCGATGTCAGGCAAACGTGCCCATGACACGGGCTCGCTCTCGGCTACAGATTTCAGCGCTGGCGTAGCCTCGGCTTCCGCTTCGGCGTCGGTTCCGCGCGCCGACCCGCCGCGCATTTACGCGCTGACCGCGCGGCCCCTGCCGGGGACCGACGACTGGACAGCCCTCGTCGGGCGTGTGGCCGACCTCGGCTTCTCCCGGCTGCTGATCGACGAAACATCGTTTGGCGACACGCTGACGCAGTATCTCGACGCGCCCCACCAGCGGGGGCTGGCGCTCGATGTCGCCGTGAATGCCGAAGTCGCTTATGGGGTGCCGCAAGCCTCAGAGCCGACTGGCGACCGGGGCAACGACGACCCGCCCGATCCGCGGCGGCTCCCTCTGCGCTCCCCCGCCCTCTCGCCTGCACCATCCGCATCGTCCGGTGCTGCCCCGTCTGAGGCGGATCGTCCGACCGACGGATCACGGTCCGAAAATGATGCCTCCGACGGCCTCGCCACCCGACTGCACAAGCTGGCCATGCAAGGCGTCGACGGCTTTTGCCTGCGTCATCTCAACGCCCGACCCAGCGCGGCCTGGCGACGCCTGATCCACGATATGCGACGCCACTACCCGGCGCTTCAATGGTTCGGCTGGACGCCGGGCCTGCCCCGGGAGCAGATGATCGCCATGGCGGACGCGGGCTTCGACGGCGTCTTCCTCTCGTCGTGCTGGTGGGATATGCGCGCGTCCTGGCTCTTCGACGAGCATGCCGATCTCGCGAGGTGCGCCTGGCGTATCGCCTTGGCAGGCGACCCGTTCGAGACGCCGGACGACCTCGTCGCGCGCAGTCACAACGTGCTCGAATGCGCGCGTTCTCTGCAACTTGCCTTCGAACTTGGGGACGGCGTTCTGATGCCGGCGGGCATGGAGTTCGGCCACGCGCATGCGGCAAGCGAACTGCCGGTCGCCGGACCGCCCACCGATGCAGCCGCCGCGTCCGCGCACGAGATCGACTTTGGTCAGACCATCGCGGCAGGTAACCGGCGGTTAGTCGCCAATGCGCAACGCGCCGACAATAGCAACGATGGCAACGATAGCAACGATAGCGACGGCGCCTCGCGCGCGCATCCTGCCGCGCGGGCGTTTCTGCGGTCGCTGTCCGGTGGCGACGCGGCGATCACGCTCGTCACGCAGGAGATCCCCGGCGCGACGCGCAGCCGTGTGGTGGCGATCAACCGCAGCCTCACGAGGGCCGCCACACTTGCCATGTCGAGCTGCGCGAATGTCGATCACGTCAAGCTCACACCGCTCGATGCACATGGCAATGCCGTGGGTGCGCCGCAGGCGTTGACGCACATTTCGCTCGCCCCCGGCGAGGTCCGTGTCTGGCAGGCCGAAACGGATCGCTACGTGTCTCGACACGTGTGGCCCAAGGCAAAGTTGGGCACGACGAGCGAGCCGGAGCGTCGCGCAGTGCGCGAGGCGGCGGCCCAGTCGCGCGTTGTGATCGAGGCCGTCGAACCATCTCTGGAAAACGGACGATTCGCGTCGCGCGCCGTGGTGGGCGAAACGCTCCCGATTTCTGCCGACGTCTTCACAGACGGCCATGCCCTGCCCAGCGCCGTCTTGCGATGGCGAGCCCTTGACGCGACCGCGTGGCAGGAAATTCCCATGACGCCGATCGGTAACGACCGCTGGCGGGCCGAGTTCCGCGCGACGCGTCTGGGCCGCCACGAATATCAGACCGAAGCGTGGCAGGACCCTTATGTGAACTGGTGCCGTGAAGTGGCGAAGAAGCTCGATGCAGGACAGTCCGTGACGCTGGAGATCCAGGAAGGCATCGCGTGCCTGAAAAAGATCGCCGGGCAGGCAACGTCGGCGCGCGTTCGCAAGGCGCTGGACGGCATTGCGGCACAGGCCGAGGCGCAGGACCCTGCTACCGCTTCTCTGGCGTATTCCACCCTGAGTGCGCCGGCGACGCTCGATGCCGTGGCCGCCGCACGTTATCGTCCGTTCGTGACGCGTTCGTCGGTGCTCCCGCTCGACGTGGAGCCACCGGAAGCCGCATTCGCCAGTTGGTACGAACTGTTTCCCCGCTCGCAAAGCGGTGACCCCGGCAGGCACGGCACGTTCGACGACGTCATCCGGCGGCTGCCGTCCATCGCCGCGATGGGGTTCGACGTGCTCTACATGCCGCCGATCCACCCCATCGGACAAACGCATCGCAAGGGCCGCAACAACCGGCTCGACGCGCAACCCGGCGATCCGGGCAGCCCGTACGCGATCGGCGATGCGTCCGGTGGCCACGACGCCATTCACGCGGAGCTGGGCACGATCGACGATTTCCGCCGCTTGCGTCAGGCCGCAAGCGCTCACGGGCTGCGTATCGCGCTCGATTTTGCGGTGCAATGCTCGCCCGATCATCCCTGGTTGCGGGAGCATCCGGGTTGGTTCGACTGGCGTGCGGACGGTTCACTGCGCTATGCCGAGAATCCGCCGAAGAAGTACGAAGACATCGTCAACGTCGACTTCTACGCGCCGGACGCGGTGCCCGGGCTGTGGCTCGCGCTGCGTGACATCGTGCTGTACTGGATATCGGAAGGCATCGACCTGTTCCGTGTGGACAACCCCCACACCAAGCCACTGCCGTTCTGGGAATGGCTGATTGGCTCCGTGCGGGCCGCGCACCCGAGAACCGTGTTTCTGGCCGAAGCGTTCACGCGTCCGAAGCTCATGTACCGGCTTGCCAAGATTGGCTTCTCGCAGTCGTACACCTATTTCACGTGGCGCGAAACAAAGACCGAACTCACCGAGTATCTGACGGAACTTCAGCAGCCGGACATTGCGGCGTGCTTTCGTCCGCACTTCTTCGTCAACACGCCGGACATCAATCCGTATCACCTGCAAACCGGCGGGCGTGCGGTCCATCTGGCGCGCGCGGCATTAGCCACAACGCTCTCGGGACTGTGGGGCATGTACAGCGGATTCGAACTCTGCGAGGCGACGCCGATTCCTGGGCGCGAGGAGTATCTCAACGCCGAGAAGTATGAGATTCGGGCATGGGATTGGGCACGCCCGGGCAATATCGTGCGCGAGATCACAGTACTCAACCGAATCCGCAAAGGTCACCCGGCGTTGCAGACGCATCGCGGCGTGACTTTCCTGAACGCCGACAATCCGCACGTTCTCTACTTCGAAAAGGCCACCGCCACGCGCGCGGATGTCGTGCTCGTCGCCGTCAACCTCGACGCCCGTCAGGCGCATGACGCCACCATCGAGCTGCCGCTCTGGCGATGGCAGTTGCCGGACGATGGCGCGCTCGAGGCCGAAAACCTGCTCGATGGCGCGCAATTCGTGTGGCACGGCAAACACCAGCGGGTTCACCTTTCCCCCAACGCGCCCTATGGCATCTGGTCCGTTCGTCCCAGGCGCGAGATCGCCGAAGACGATGAAATCGACCCACGCCGGGAGACCACATGAAACGAGAACCCCGGCTCGGCAACGCCGCGCTGCGCGACGATCCGCACTGGTACAAGGACGCGGTCATTTACCAGTTGCATATCAAATCGTTCTACGACGCCAACGGCGACGGCATCGGCGACTTCGCCGGCCTCATCGAAAAGCTCGACTACATTGCCGAGTTGGGCGTCGACACGCTCTGGGTGCTGCCGTTTTACCCGTCGCCTCGCCGCGACGACGGTTACGACATCGCCGAATATCGCGGGGTGCATCCCGATTACGGCACGATCGCCGACGTTCGCCGTCTCATCGCGGAAGCGCACGCCCGGGGCATTCGCGTCATTACGGAACTCGTCATCAATCACACCTCCGACCAGCATCCGTGGTTCAAGCGCGCATGCCTGGCGCGCCCCGGCTCGTCGCATCGCAATTACTACGTCTGGTCCGACACGGGACGCGAATACGACGGCACGCGCATCATCTTCGTCGACACGGAGGTCTCGAACTGGACTTGGGAGCCGACGGCGGGCGCCTATTACTGGCACCGCTTCTACTCGCATCAACCCGACCTGAATTTCGACAATCCCCAAGTGTTGCGCTCGGTGCTCGGCGTGATGCATTTCTGGCTGGGGATGGGGGTCGACGGACTGCGGCTCGATGCCGTGCCGTACCTCGTCGAGCGTGAAGGCACGAGCAACGAGAACCTGCCGGAGACGCACGCCATTTTGCGTCGCATTCGGGCCGATCTCGATGCCAAGTATCGCAACCGCCTGCTGCTGGCCGAAGCCAATCAGTGGCCGGAAGACGTGCAGCAGTACTTCGGGGCGGGCGACGAATGTCATATGGCGTTCCACTTTCCGCTCATGCCGCGCATGTACATGGCGATCGCGCGGGAGGACCGGTTCCCGATCACGGACATCCTGAGCCAGACCCCGCAGATTCCCGACGCCTGCCAGTGGGCGATCTTCCTGCGCAATCACGACGAACTCACGCTCGAAATGGTGACCGACAGCGAGCGCGATTACCTGTGGGAAGTCTATGCGTCCGACCGGCGGGCGCGCCTGAATCTCGGCATACGGCGCCGCCTGGCACCCTTGCTGGAGCGTGACCGGCGTCGCATCGAGCTGATGAACAGCCTGTTGTTGTCGATGCCTGGCACGCCGGTGATCTACTACGGCGACGAGATCGGCATGGGCGACAACATTCATCTGGGCGATCGCGATGGCGTGCGCACCCCCATGCAATGGTCTTACGACCGCAACGGCGGCTTTTCGCGGGCCGACCCCGAGCTGCTGACGTTGCCCGCGATTCAGGGCGCGTTGTACGGCTACGAGTCGGTCAACGTAGAGAGTCAGGCACGCGATCCGCACTCGCTGCTGAACTGGATGCGACGCCTGATCGCCACACGCCGCTCCCGGCGCGCGTTCGGTCGGGGCACCATCGAATTCCTGCATCCGACGAACCGCAAGGTGCTGGCCTACCTGCGCGAGCATGCGGACGAGGCGCCGCTGCTGTGCGTGGCCAACCTGTCCCGTGCCTCGCAGGCCGTAGAGCTCGATCTGTCGCGGTTTGCCGGGCGCACGCCGGTGGAGTTGCTGGGCGGCACGGCGTTCCCGGCGGTCGGTCAGTTGACGTATCTGCTGACGCTGCCGCCTTACGGCTTCTATTGGTTCGAGCTGACCGAAGCGACGCAGGCGCCGCGCTGGAACGACGAAGCGTCCGAGCAGCTTCCCGAGTTCACCACCTTCGTCTGGCGCGCGGGGGCGCCGTTGCTCGATGCTTCGATTTGCGACGCCATCTCAAAGACCATTCTGCCGCGCTATCTGCCCAGACGGCGGTGGTTTGCGGCGAAGAACGCGCAGCTGCGGGCGACCCGGCTGAGCTGTGTCACGCAACTCATGCAAGGCACGCCCGAGGGCGGCCCGGACGCCCCGATCTGGTTGTGCGAAGTCGAAGCGCACCTCGATGCGGATGGCGCCGATGGCGCTGACGGCCAAGGCCAAATCCAGACGTATCTGCTGCCGCTCACCGTCGTCTGGGAGCAGCCCGGCATGCGTCCCTTGCCGATTCAGCTCGCCCTCGCACGGGTGCGACGCGGCGGGCGTGTGGGCTATCTCGTCGATGCCTTTGCGAGCGAAGCGCTCGGACCGGTGCTTGCGGGTCTGATGCAAGCGAACGCGCGCGTGCCGGTGCAACGCCCGGGCGGCACCAGCGGCACCAGCGCAACGAGTGATAGCGAGCCCAGCAACGGCGCGGCGCCTGGCGTTTTCGAGTTCGAAAGCGCCGCCGTGCTCGCCCAGGAGCCGATTCCTCCCGGCGAGGCCACGCAATGGATGGCTGTCGAGCAGACCAACAGTTCGTTGGCGATGGGCAATTCGCTGGCGCTCAAGCTGGTTCGGCAGGTCGTGCCCGGTGTGCATCCCGAGGCCGAAATGCTGCGTCGGCTGAGCGAGTGCGGTTTCGCCAACTCGCCGGAGTGGCTCGGCGAAGTCCGTCGGCACGATGCCGACGGAACGCCCCACACACTCGCGATCCTGCAACGCTTCGTGGGCAATCAGGGCAACGGCTGGAACTGGGGCTACGACACCCTCTCACGGCTCATTGAAGCGCTTTCGCACGATGAAGTCAGCGCGGGGGAAACGCGCGACGAAGCCGCGCCCTACCTGCAATTGGCTACCCAAATCGGCAAGCGCCTTGGCGAGATGCATCTCGTGCTGGCGCAGGACACGAACGACGAGGCGTTCTCGCCCGTCGTCGCGAACGACGCCATACTCGCGCGCTGGACTTCGCATGCGCAGGCGATGGTGTCGCAAGCGTTCTCCCGGCTTGAGGCGTACAAGGCGACGGTCGTGGATCTGCCGGACGCCAACGCGCAGATGTCAGCCATCGAGTCGTTGCTAGGTCGGCGCCAGGAAGTCATCGACCGGCTCGCCGAGCTGGTGCAGCAAGGCGCCGGTACGATTTGCCAGCGCGTGCATGGCGACTTTCACCTCGGACAGGTGCTCGTGACGCCCGGTGACGTAGTCATCATCGACTTCGAAGGCGAACCGGCCCGCGAGGTTTCAGTGCGGCGCGAGAAGACCAGTCCGCTGCGCGATGTGGCCGGATTGCTGCGCTCGCTGGACTACGTGGGACGCGCTGTCGCCAGTACGGAAGAACCGCTGCCCGCGCCGATGCTTGCGCGTCGCGAAGCGCTCCTGCAACAGATCATGGACGATGCGAGCCAGGCCTTTCTCGACGCCTATGCGCGAGCGGTGGCCTACGGCGCGCCGCGACTGGCCGAGACCTTCGCATGCCGCGCGTTACTCGATGCTCAACTGCTGGAGAAAGCCGCGTACGAAATCGTCTACGAGTGCGCAAACCGGCCTGCGTGGCTCTGGGTGCCGCTCGCGGGATTCGAGGCCCTGGTGGCGCGCTTGCTCGGCCCGAAGGAGGACGCAGCCTCATGAACCGTGCCCTGCCCTCGTCGCGCCACGCCGAACCCCAGAGCAGTGAACGGATACCGGTCACGTCCGCAGACGACTTGCATGCACTGATCGATGCTCGCCACCCCGACCCGTTTTCGGTCCTTGGGCCGCATCGCGATGGCGATAGCGACGACTGGATCGTCCGCGTTTTTCTGCCGGGTGCGCTTGGCGTCGCACTGGAAACCCTGCCGTCGCCGGATGGCGAAATGCATCCGATGCACCGGGTGCATGCGGACGGTCTGTTCGTCGCTTACGTGCCCGCGTTGGCGTGGGGCACGGATCGCGGTCCGCCCCACCGTCTGCGCTACCGTCTTCATATCGACTGGCCGCAGGCGCGCCAGATCACCGCAGACCCCTACGCCTTCGATCTGCTGCTCGGCGAGCTCGACCTTCATCTGCTGCGCGAGGGGCGGCACTGGCAAATCGGCGACTGTCTCGGCGCCCACGCCATGTCGGTCGACGAGGTGCCGGGTGTGCGATTTGCCGTGTGGGCGCCCAATGCCAGTCGCGTGTCGGTGGTCGGCGATTTCAACGGCTGGGACGGACGTCGGCATCCCATGCGATTGCGACATGACGCCGGCGTCTGGGAACTGTTCATTGCGCATCTGGGCGCGAACGAGCGGTACAAATTCGAGGTGCGTACCGCAGGCGGAACGGTGCTGCCGCTCAAGGCCGATCCGCTCGCGCGCATGACCGAGGCCCCGCCGGCGACCGCGTCTCGCGTGGCCAGCGCGTCGCCCTTCGTCTGGCACGACGAGGCCTGGCTCGACGAGCGTGTTCACCGAGTCGCGGCGAACGCGCCCGTATCGATCTACGAAGTCCATGCCGGGTCCTGGCTTCCCGCGCATGGCGACGGCCAGCCGCCGCCCGATTGGGATGCGCTCGCCAGCCGCCTGATTCCCTATGTGCGAGACATGGGCTTCACCCACATCGAGTTCCTGCCGGTCACCGAACACCCCTTCGCGGGGTCGTGGGGCTATCAGCCCTTGAGCCTCTACGCCCCGACAGCGCGCTTCGGGGACCCTGCGGGCCTCGCGCGTCTCATCGATGCCGCCCATGTCGCGGGACTGGGGGTGATTCTCGATTGGGTCCCGGCGCACTTTCCGTCCGACGTGCATGGCCTCGCCCACTTCGACGGCACGGCGCTCTACGAGCATGCCGACCCGCGCGAGGGGTTTCATCAGGACTGGAAGACGAGCGTTTACAACCTGGGCCGACGTGAAGTCGTCAACTTTCTGATTGGCAGCGCCCTCGACTGGCTGCGTCGTTTCCATGTCGACGGACTGCGCGTGGACGCGGTCGCATCGATGCTCTACCGCGATTACAGCCGCAAACCGGGGGAATGGGTGCCGAACCGGTATGGCGGGCGCGAAAACCTTGAGGCCATCGCGTTCCTGCAGATGCTCAGCGAGCGCGTGGCGCAAGCGGCCCCCGGCGCGGCGCTGTTCGCCGAGGAATCGACGGCGTGGCCGGGCGTGAGCGCGCCGGTGGCGTCCGGCGGACTGGGCTTCGATTACAAATGGAACATGGGCTGGATGAACGACACGCTGCGCTACATGGGGCGCGATCCCGTGTATCGCCGTCATCATCACGACGATCTGACGTTCGGCCTCGTGTACGCGTTTTCGGAACGCTTCGTGCTGCCGCTCTCCCATGACGAGGTCGTGCACGGCAAAGGTTCGCTGATCGGACGGATGCCAGGCGATGCGTGGCAGAAACACGCCAATCTGCGCGCGTATCTGGGCTTCATGTGGACGCATCCCGGCAAGAAGCTGCTCTTCATGGGCGGCGAGTTCGCCCAACAGGCGGAATGGAACCACGATGCGCCGCTCGCCTGGCAGCAACTTGACGACCCGGCCGGCCGGGGCGTGCAACGTTGGGTGCGCGATCTGAATCGATGCTATCGCGCGATACCCGCGCTGTACCGGCTCGACGCCGAGGGGGCCGGCTTCGCGTGGGTTATCGGCAACGACCGCGACAACAGTGTGCTGGCTTACCTGCGCTTCGGCACCCCTTCTCATGAGGACATGGCGGCGCGGGACGTCTGTCTTGTCGTCGTCAATTTCACCCCGATACCGCGCCACGACTATCGCGTTGGCGTGCCGGTCGCGGGCCGCTGGCGGGAAGTGCTCAATTCCGATTTGCCGTGCTATGGCGGGAGTGGCGTCACCAATGGTGGCCCACACGGTCAGCATGCACAGCATGGCCACCATGCCCCTATCGAAACCCAGGGCGTGCCGTCGCATGGACATCCGGTGTCCCTCGGACTGACGTTGCCGCCGTTGGGTTGTCTTGTGCTGACACCGGAGGAATAGCCGATGCCACATTCGCACATCGACAAACTGCTCCCCGGTCGTCCCTCTCCCCTTGGGGCCACATGGGACGGTCTGGGTGTGAATTTTGCCGTGTTCTCGGCCAATGCCGAGCGTATCGATCTCTGTCTGTTCGACGAACGCGGTCGCAAGGAGCTCAGACGCCTGACGCTGCCCGACTGTACCGACGAGATCTGGCACGGCTACCTGCCCGGCGCCGGGCCGGGACTGGTCTACGGATACCGGGCGCATGGCCCTTATGCGCCTGAGCAAGGTCACCGTTTCAATCCTGCCAAGCTCCTGCTCGATCCCTACGCGCGAGCTTTGCTCGGCAAGGTGCGGTGGTCCGACGCGCTTTTCGGTTACCGCGTGGCGTCGCACAAGGCGGATCTCTCCATCGACCGGCGCGACAGCGCCCCCGCCATGCCGAAGGCGGTGGTCGTCGAAGCCCCCGATACGTTGCGTCACGACACGCGTCCGCATACGTCGTGGGACGACACGGTCATTCTGGAGACGCATCTGCGGGGCATGACGATGCAGATGGACGGGCTGCGCCAGCCGGTGCGCGGCACGTTCGAGGCGCTCGCGTCGCCGAGAGTTGTCGAGCACCTGCACCGGCTTGGCGTCACTGCCGTGGAGCTGCTGCCGGTTCACGCCTTCGTGCACGACCGGATACTCGTCGACCGAGGATTGCGCAATTTCTGGGGCTACAACACGCTGGCGTTCTTCGCGCCGGAGTCGTCCTATCTGGGCAACGGTGGCGTGGACGCTATGCGGCGCGCCGTGCGGGCGCTGCATGCCGCGGGTATCGAGGTCATTCTGGACGTGGTCTACAACCACACCTGCGAGGGCAACGAACTCGGACCGACGCTCTCATGGCGAGGTTTCGACAACGCCAGCTACTACCGGCTCGTGCCCGGCGACGAGCGGTATTTCATCAACGACACCGGATGCGGAAACACCGTCAACCTGTCGCATCCCCGCGTGTTGCAGATGGTCATGGACTCGCTTCGGTACTGGGTCGAGACGATGCAGATCGACGGCTTTCGTTTCGATCTGGGCGTAACGCTCGGGCGCGAGGGCTATGGCTTCGATCCGGGCGCGGGCTTTTTCGACGCCATCGGACAGGACCCGGTGCTGGCACGCACCAAGCTCATCTCCGAGCCGTGGGACATCGGGCCCGACGGCTATCAGTTGGGGCAGCACCCGCCCGGATTCGCCGAGTGGAACGGCAACTTCCGTGACAGCGTACGCCGGTACTGGCGCGGTGACGACGGGATTCGCCCGGACATCGCGGAGCGTCTGCTGGGCTCGGCGGGCCTGTTCGCGCGCCGCTGGCGCAAGCCGTGGGCATCCCTGAACTTCATCACCGCCCACGACGGCTTCACGCTGGCCGACCTGACGTCTTACGCCGAACGTCATAACGAGGCGAACGGCGAGGAAAACCGCGACGGCGCCGGCGAGAATTTCAGCGCCAACTGGGGGGCGGAAGGGCCGACCGAAGACGCTGGCATCGTCGCCCTGCGCGAACGGGTACGGCGCTCCCTGCTGATGACGCTGCTGTTTGCGAGCGGCACGCCGATGATGCTCGCCGGCGACGAGTTCGGCCGCACGCAGCGCGGCAACAACAATGCGTACTGTCAGGACAACGACATCTCGTGGCTTAACTGGCGTCAGGCGGCCGAGCCGGCGGGCGTGACGATGACCGACTTCGCTGCGCGCGCGATTGCATTGCGCCGCGAGATCCCGCTCCTGCGCATCGTGCGCTTCTCGTCGGCGCCGGAGTGGGTTGGCGACGACCTGCCCGGCATCTCCTGGTACGACGAACGCGGGTTGCAACTCGCCGACGAGGACTGGCACAACGTGAAGGGTCGCGCGCTCGTACTGCGTCGGGCCGCGCGACGCCCGGATGGCGGTATCGACATCGCGCTGTTGATGATGAACGCCGCAGACGTGCCGCTGTTGTTCCGCTGGCCACCGCCGGGAGAGGACTGGCAACTGCACCTCGACTCCGCCGACCCCGCGCGCGAACGCATGTCCCTGGACGGGGAAGGCGTGCAGATCGAAGCGCATGCCGCGATGGTCGTGACCGGCCGATGGCGCGACAGCCCGGCGGCCTGCGCCGCCTGATCCGGGCGACTCGTGCTCCAACGCGCCCATCTTTTGACTGCCCCGGCCCCCCTCGCCAACCACGCCGATCACGCCGACCACGCCCACCAAGCTCTTACGCCGATCCGCCCATGACTACCACCTACGCTTTCCCACTTCCTTTCGGCGCCGCTTTGCAGGCGGATGGCACGACACGCTTTCGCGTCTGGGCGCCGGACGTGAGCACCATGCAACTCGCGATCGAGCGCGACGATCCCGTGCCGATGCAATCCGTCAACAGCGGCCATTTCGAGTTGACGGTACCGTGCATCGCGGGCACGCGGTACGCGTTCGTACTGCCCGACGGTCAGCGGGTGCCCGACCCGGCGTCGCGAGCGCAGGATGGCGGGCCGCACGACATGAGCGTCGTGATCGATCCCCGTGCGTTCGCGTGGCAAATGTCCGCATGGCGGGGGCGCCCGTGGCACGAATCGGTGATTTACGAGTTGCACGTCGGGGCGCTGGGCGGCTATAACGGCGTGCGTGCACGTCTGCCCTATCTCGCGCAATTGGGCGTAAGCGCGATCGAGCTTATGCCTCTTGGCACCTTCGAGGGACGACACAACTGGGGTTACGACGGCGTGTTGCCCTTCGCCCCGGAAAGCGCTTACGGCAGCGTCGAGGAACTCAAGGCGCTCATCGACGCCGCGCACGCCGAAGACATCATGGTCATCATGGATGTGGTCTACAACCACTTCGGGCCAAGCGGCAACTATCTGGCCTCGTACGCGTCGCCGTACTTCGATCAGAAGACGCATACGCCATGGGGCGCTGCCATCGACTTCGACGAGGCGTGCGTGCGCCAGTACTTCATACAGAACGCCCTGTACTGGCTGTTCGAGTTTCGCGCAGACGGACTGCGCCTGGACGCCGTTCACGCCATCGGAAACGACGCGTTCGTTCAGGACCTCGCCACCTGCATCCGCGACGAGGTCGCCGCCCGCGAACCCGGGCGTCACATCCACCTGATCTTCGAAAACGAACATAACGCCGCAGGGCTATTGGCGAACACTTCCGCCGCCCAGTGGAACGACGATTTCCACAACGCACTGCACGTGCTGCTCACCGGTGAACGCCAGGGCTACTACGCCGACTTTGCCGACAAGCCGGTCGCCCATCTGGCGCGGGCATTGTCGGAAGGCTTCGCCTATCAGGGCGAGCGCGTCGAACGACTCGGCAGAACCCGGGGCGAGCCAAGCAGCTTTCTGTCGCCGACATCGTTCGTCGCTTTCCTTCAAAACCACGATCAGGTGGGCAATCGCCCGCTGGGCGACAGACTGATCACGCACGCGAACCCTGCTGCGCTGCGTGCAGCTGTCGCCTTGCTATTGCTGTGCCCGCAGATCCCGATGCTGTTCATGGGGGAAGAATGGGGAAGCGAGACGCCCTTTCTGTTCTTCACCGATTACCGGGGAGCGTTGGCCGACGCCGTTCGAAAAGGGCGGCGCGAGGAGTTTGCGCAACTGGGCGGCGCCGCAGGCATGCCCGACACGTCGAGCGACGCCCTCCCCGACCCGAACGCCCCCGAGACGTTCGCCGCCTCCTGTCTCGCGCCGGGCGAACAAACCACGCTTGCCGCCGACGACTGGCTGTCGTGGTATCGCGGCCTCATCGAGTTGCGGCGGACCTGGATCATTCCACGGCTGCCCGGCGCGACGTCGGCGGGTGCGGAAGTGCTGAGTCCTACCGCGCTATGTGCCCGATGGCGGCTGAACGACGGCTCGCGGCTGGTGATCGCCATCAACACGGGCGAACTGGGCGTTGCCACCGACACGCAGGCGTTGCACCCGGCAGGCGTCACGCTTTGCCAGACGCCGCCGCAAGCCGCAGACGCGCTCGCTGAAGGGACGCTACGCGCCCACGCCTGCGTCGTCTGGCTGGAGGAACCGTTATGACGAGAACCGCTGCGTCGCTACTCTCACCGCCCTCGCTCGATGCGCTGCACACCCTCGCGCAACGGGCGGGAATCCTTGTCCATTGGGACGACGCCGCCGGCCAGGCGCATACGGTGTCGCTCGACGTGCTGCGCGCCTTGCTCGACGCCATGGGGCTGCGGTGCGGTAACGCGGCGCAGTGCCGCGACAGTCTGGCCTATCTCGATGTGTCCGAGATGCACGCCGACGAAGCGCAGATCGTTACGCGCGTGGGCGTCCCCGCCACGTTGCCTGCGCTTTCCGTGACGGCCGGGCGCAAGCGTCTTGCCTATCGCCTTCATCTGGAGGACGGCGACACGGTCGATGGCACGACCGAGATCGACCCGACTTCGGGGGCGTCGTTATTGCTTCCCGTCGACGTGCCGGGATACCACCACGTCGAGCTCGGCAATGTCCGGTTGTCGCTGATCGTTGCCCCACCGCACGCCTACCGGCTGCCTGACACGGAACGTCGCTGGGGCATGAATGTGCCGCTATACGCACTGCGCAGTCAGGGCGACGGCGGCCTGGGCCACTACGGCGCGGTGGCCGACGCCGCAGTGGCGGCGGCATCGCGCGGCGCTACGGCACTGGCGATCAGCCCCGCGCACGCCATGTTCGGCGCCCGCCCGGCCCAGTACAGCCCCTACTCGCCGTCGAACCGCCAGTGGTACAACGTCACGCACATCGATCCTGCAGCGCTGTGCGGAATGCCCGAAGCCATGGAGGCGGCGCGACATCTGCGGCTTGTGTCCGGTTATGCGCAGCGAGAACGGCAGCGTCTCGTGAACTGGCCCGCCGCTTCCGGGGCTCGCCTGCAGGTTCTTCGGCATCTGTACGATTTGCGCGAACATTGGCTCTCGACCGAGCAGGCGGCTTCGCTCAGGCGATTTCGCCGCGATGGTCGTGATTCGCTGGAGGCGCACGCGCGCTTCGAAATGCTCCACGAGCGCCTGCACTCGACACACGGCGACGACTGGCGACGCTGGCCTGGCGGATTGCGCTCGCCCTGGACGCCGCAGTCGGAGCGTATGGCGTTCGAGCATGCCGACGTTGTGGCGTTTCACGTCTTCCTGCAATGGCTGGCATTTCAGGGGCTTCGACATGCCCACGCACAGGCGCGCGGCGCCGGCATGGAGACGGGACTCATTGCGGACATGGCCGTGGGGGTGGACTCGACCGGAAGCGAAGCATGGTCCGACGGCGGGCACCTGCTCGACGGTATTTCGCTCGGTGCGCCACCGGACGCCTTCAATGCCGCCGGGCAGGTCTGGGGACTGACGACCTTTTCGCCGTGGGCCTTCGCTCGGCGCGGCTACCGTCCCTTCATTGCCACGCTGCGCGCCGCGCTGGCGTTTTCAGGCGGTCTGCGCATCGACCATGTGCTGGGCCTGTCCCGTCTGTGGGTGTGCCCGGTCGGCGCGCCCGCGAGCGCCGGCGCTTATTTGCGCTATCCCCTTAACGAATTGCTGGCGATCGTGGCGCTGGAATCGTCGCGACATCGGGCGATCGTCATCGGTGAGGACCTTGGCACCGTGCCGGGGGATTTCCGAGCGCGTGTCGCTGCGCAAGGCGTGCTGGGCACCGACGTCCTGTGGTTTGCGCGCGGCCCGGCGCCGCCCGAGACGCCAACGAAGCCCGCGGCGTTTCTTGCGCCGTCTCAATGGCGGGTCGACGCCGTGGCAACGACCAGCACACATGACTTGCCGACCGCGGTCGGATGGTGGACCGGGCGGGATATTGCCTGGCGCGTCCGGCTCGCGCCCTCGTCCATCGATGCTCGCGCTGCGCGTCGCACCCGGCGAGAGGACCGCACCGCGCTGTGGCAGGCGATGAGCGCGGCGGGTGTCGTGAACGAAAGCGGCCATGCTGCGGCGCATCCGGACGTGGGCGAAGTATCGGGCGTCGATGCGGGCGTTGATGCGGGCGTCGATGCGGGCGTCGATGAGACAGACGCTACTCCGAAGCCGGCAGGCCGGGCACCGGCCAGGCCGCCGCTCGACGCCATCGTCAATTTCGTCGCATTGTCTGCCTCGCCATTGGTGCTGTTGCCCATTACCGACGCCGTGGGCGCGCGTGAGGCCGACAATCTGCCGGGCACGACAACCGAACACCCCAATTGGCGGCGGCGCTTGCGCGCACCGGTCGAAGTCTTGCTGGACGAACCGGATGTCGCCTCCCGCCTGACGAAATTTGCACGAACACGGGCAGCGAGCGCGCGGCGTTCGGCTCGTTCATGACCCCGGGGCCGACAATGACGCCGCTGATGTCGCTGACGCCACTCTCCACACTGCGTGTCCAGTTCAATGCGGATTACACCTTCGCGCATGCGCAGCGCGATGTCCCGGCCTTTGTGGCACTGGGCCTCTCGCATCTCTACGCCTCGCCCGTCTGGACGGCCATGCCCGACTCAACACACGGTTACGACGTCGCCGACCCGGGGACCGTCAGTGACGTGCTCGGCGGCGAGTCGGGACTTCGACGTCTGCATGACCAGCTGGCCGCGCACGGCATCGGCCTCGTCGTCGACATCGTGCCCAACCATATGGGCAACGGCCCGCAGAATCGCTGGTGGCAGGACGTCTTGCGCCGCGGCGCCGAGAGTCCCTATGCCCGATATTTCGACATCGACTGGAACGGTAACGCCGATGTACCTGCGGGCAAGGTGCTGCTTCCGGTACTCCCCGAACCGTTGGCCGACGGCCTCGCCCAGCGAAAGCTCTCGGTGATGCGAGGGCTGAGCGCTCAGGTATCGCTCGCGTACGACGGCGCACGCTGGCCCCTCGCGCCGCAGACGTCCGCCATTGCCGACGAAGCACGTACGGCAAACGACTGGCAACGTGTGCTTGCGCAACAGCATTTCCATCTGACGCACTGGCCACTCGCCCGCGACGCGCTGAATTGGCGACGGTTCTTCGATATCAACTCGCTCGTTGCCGTTTGCGTGGAGCGCCCGGAGGTCTTCGACGCCGTTCACGCCCTTCCCCTTCGCCTGTTCGCCGACGGCGTTATCGACGGCGTGCGGATCGATCACGTCGATGGGCTGGTTGACCCGGGCGCGTACTGCCGCAAGTTGCGCGCTGCGTTGCAGGAGCGCAGGAACGGTCAACATGACGAGCGTGAACCCTGGATCGTCGTCGAGAAAATCCTGATGGACGGCGAACCTCTCGACCCGCGCTGGGAGATCGACGGCACGACGGGTTACGACTTCATGAACGATGTTGGCGCACTGCTCCACGATTCACGAGGTGCAGCGGCATTGGACGCGTACTGGCAAACGTGCACAGGCGACATGCGCGATTTTGGCGAGCATGTGCGCGAAGCGCGCCAGCAATTGCTGCGCGACCGGTTCGGCAGCGAGATCGCGCGAGCCGTCGGAGCGCTTGCGCGCCTGATCGATGCGCAACCCGCTGGTCGGGCGCGCGACTTCGGTGTGGCAAGCCTGCGACGATGTGTTTGTGCGCTCGCGTCGTCGTTTCCGGTCTATCGCCTTTATCCGGATGACGCCGACGCCGCAAAAAGCGTGTTGATGACAGCACAGGCAGGCGCGAAACACCTGCTTCACCCGCTCGATCACCCTGCGCTGGCGCAGCTCGTCGAGTGGCTGACGCCCATGGAAGATTCATCGCCGCAGCATCGGGAGGCGCAAATCCGCTTTGCGCAAGTGACGGCGCCGCTCGCAGCGAAGGCGGTCGAAGATACCGCCGGATACCGCTGGGGACGTCTGCTGTCGCGAAACGACGTCGGCTGCGATGCGTCGCGTCTCGCGATGCCGCTCGACGTCTTTCATGAGGCGAACGTTCATCGCGCCCGGCATTGGCCGCGGGCCATGCTCACGACGGCAACCCACGACCACAAACGCGGTGAAGACGTGCGCGCACGGTTGGCCGTGCTCTCGGAGATTCCGACGCAATGGTGCGAGGCGGTAGCAGGATGGCGTGCCGAGAACGAGCGCTTTCGGCAGACTGGCGCTGATGTGCCTGATGTACCCGACGCGACTCACGAACTGATGCTGTACCAGACGCTGCTCGGTGCGTGGCCGTGCGAGTGGACCGGCGTGCCTCCGAACGCTACATCGTTGCGTGCGTTTGCCGAACGCGTCGTCCGGTGGCAACGCAAAGCGCTCCGGGAAGCGGGCATCCGAACGTCGTGGGCCGCACCGGACATCGCCCTCGAAGATGCCTGCGACGCGTTTGTGCACGAGATCATGGCGAACCCGGCATTCGTCGCGTCGATGCAGGCATTCTCCGATGCGCTCGGTCCGGCGGGCGCGTTGAACGGCCTCACGCAGACGTTTCTCCGGCTGACCTGTCCGGGCGTGCCGGATACCTATCAGGCGAGCCTGCGCTGGGATCAGACGCTCGTGGACCCCGACAATCGCCGCACGGTGTGCTTCGATGCCGTGGTCTCAGACTTTTCCGGGGCGGATGGCCTGATGCAGACGCAGGACCGGTTGGACTCGCAGGCATGGCGCTCACTCATGGCCAGATGGTGGGACGGCGACGTGAAACTCGCACTGCTATGCCGTCTCCTGCATCTGCGCAAGTCATTGGTTGCTACGTTCGCGCATGGCGACTATGTTGCGCTGCATGCCGAGGGGCCTTGCGAGCCACACGTCGTCGTTTTCGCCCGCGTACCGCCCGCCGACGCCGGTTCTACCGTCATCTGCGTGGCGACGCGGCATGCCGCGCATCACCTCGGCGCTACCGGCGGATCAGCGCAACGATCAGCTCAGAATCCGGCGCACACATCGGCGCAGACATCGGCGCAAAGGACGGAACAGGCTTACCGCGTGCCCGGTCTTCGCCCGCAAGACTGGCAGGACACAACGATCGATGCGAGCCCAGTGTCGCGCACGGGACGCTGGCGCAACCTCCTGACTGGGACAGGGATCAGCGCCGGCGCCGATGGCAGGTTGCCGGTGTCGCAAATCCTCGACGCACTGCCCGTCGCCCTGCTCACGCAAGTGTGAACGCAAGCCTGAACAGCGTCGTCAGGCGGCGTGCTGCGCGTCGATCCAGGCCCGAGCTACGACGGACGCCTCTTCCAGCGCCGTTTGCTCGTCGGGATGCGTGTCGTCTTTGAGCGTCTCAACTTCATGGTGCCGGATCATCCCTTCGATGATTTGCACCAACGCCTTGCCGGTGAAGCCGCCCTTCGGGTGCGGCAACGCCGAACAGATGACGCTGTAATCCCGGTAACGGAATGTCAGAACAGCGGCCATATCAGATTGCGCGCCAGCCAGCGCTTTCCTCCCTGATGAAGTGCCGGTGCTTCGAGACGGCGTCGACGAAATCGTCGAGCGTCTCACCGTCCGGCGCGGTACCGAAACAAATGCCGGGGTCGTCGTCGTCCGGGGCGATCCCGGCGGCGTCGAGCAATTGCCGCCCTTCGCCAACGGCAAGCAAGGTCTTGCAATGACGGAACTGATTGCGAACGAACTCCAACGCATAGCCATTGCCGCACAACCTGTCTACCGCCGGGTCTCCGGGTGGAATTACAACGGCGTCGAACAGGAAACCGGGTTGGCTGTCGAGGGCAGCGTCCGCGTCGATCGTGCCCCCTCCGGAGGCCGGGCAAATGCCGATGTGCTCGCCCACGAGTCGCACGTCGGCGTGCTGCGCGCCGAGCGCTTGCGCCACCGTGCGGACTACGTCGACATCCGTGCCTTCGGTCACCAATATCGCGATCTTACGCCCCGCGATGCCCACCTCGCCCGGACGCGCCTCCAACGCCAGCGCCGGTGACCGGTCGACCTCGGGCGCAGCGGGCGCGTCGGCGGCCGGCGGCATCGGATCGGGCAGGGGCATCCCGAGACCCTTCGCAATGGCGGCCGCCATCGGTTCGGACACGTTGCGAAGCATCGAGAGCATACGGCGACGAATGCCTGGTACGGTGACGTGACTCAGTTCGAAGCGGTAGGCGTCCACGATATGTCGCTGACCCGCGGGTGACTGACTCTCATAGAAAAGCGTCGCCTGCTGGAAGTGCTCTGCAAACTTCGCCGGTTTGCCGCGCATCTCGACACCGCCCTCCGGCACCGGCTCCGGGAACGGGACATATCCTGCGGACCCGGTCTGAAACGGGCATCCGCCGCCCATCGAGTTCGGGTCGTAGGCAACGCGCCCGCGATGAATGGTCTGACGATGCATGCCGTCGCGCTGGTGATTCTGTACCGGCACGACGGGGCCGTTGATGGGCAACTCATGGAAGTTCGGGCCACCTAGGCGACTGATCTGCGTGTCGAAGTACGAGTGGATGCGTCCGGCGAGCAACGGATCGTTGGTGAAGTCCACGCCCGGCACGACGTTGGCCACGCAAAACGCGACCTGTTCCGTCTCGGCGAAGAAGTTGTCGGGATTCCGGTCGAGCACCATGCGCCCGATGGGCGTGATGGGAATCAGTTCTTCCGGCACGATCTTCGTCGCGTCGAGGACATCGAAACTGAACGTGTCTGCCTGCGCCTCCGTAAAGATCTGCACGCCCAGTTCCCACTCCGGGTACTGGCCGTTTTCGATCGACTCCCAGAGATCGCGACGGTGAAAGTCGGGATCTGCGCCCGAGATTTTCACCGCCTCGTCCCAGACGAGCGAATGCGTGCCGGCGCGAGGCGTCCAGTGAAACTTGACCAGCTTCGATACCCCGTCTGCATTCACGAAACGATAGGTATGCACGCCAAACCCCTGCATCGTGCGGAAGCTGCGAGGAATGGCGCGATCCGACATGAGCCACATCATCATGTGCGTCGATTCGGGCGAGAGCGAGATGAAATCGTAGAACGTGTCGTGCGCCGACGCGGCCTGCGGCATCGCATGATTCGGCTCCGGTTTCACGGCATGCACCAGATCGGGAAACTTCATGGCGTCCTGAATGAAGAACACCGGAATGTTGTTGCCCACGAGATCCCAGTTGCCGTGATCGGTGTAGAACTTGACGGCGAACCCTCTCACGTCGCGTGCCGTGTCTTTGGAGCCGCGCTCGCCCGCAACGGTCGAGAATCGCACGAACACCGGCGTACGCTTTCCCGCTTCGGCAAACGGCGCCGCACAGGTGAGCTCGGTGAGCGCGTCGTACGATTCGAAGTAGCCGTGCGCAGCAGAGCCTCGGGCGTGAACGACACGCTCCGGAATCCGCTCGTGATCGAAGTGCGTGATCTTCTCGCGCAACACAAAATCCTTGAGCAGCGCCGGACCGCGTAGCCCGCCGACGAGCGAATTCTGGTTGTCGGCTACGGGCACCCCCTGATTCGTGGTGAGCGGCGTGCCTTGCGCGTCGGCGCGCACGCGCGAGAGTTCGCCCGTGACGGTATTCACGCCGGGCTTCGCCGCGCCGCCGGTCTTGTGCGTGGCGTGCCGTTCGCCCAGCGTGCTGGCGTGCGACATGGGCGACGGGGACTTCGACGTGTCGCCGGTCTGGGGAATGGCCGCGCCCGGCCCGTACTCCGAGCGCTTCTCCCGGTTGTACGGCATGCCGTCGACGGTTTGGCCCACTTCTCGCGATCGCTTGACGCCCGGATCGCCAATCTTGGCGTCCGGTGCCGAGGCCGGACCGCCGTCCGATTGACGATACCCGCTCTCGGCGGCGAAGGCAGGCGTATCGCTGTCGACTGAGGAAGGGGCGCCGGACTGCGGCGTTTTACGACGGGTCATGGATATCTCCTTGGCGTGTGCGCGTCATTTCGCGTCACATTTCGGGGCGGCTAGCGTCATTTCGTGTTGGCGACCGATCTGGCGAGCTTTTGCGCCATCGTCAAGTGTTGCTGCAAGGTGGGCAGCGTCGTGCGGGCAAACGCCTTGATCTCCGGGTCCTGTCCGGCATTGGCCTCACGCTCGAACAGCCGGACGGCCTGCTCGTGCGCCGCCGGTCCCGCCGCCGCGACATAGGCCACGTCGAAGTCGTGGCCCTGCTTGGCGGTGAGCGTCTGCAACTCCGGGTTGACCTCCGCTGCGGCAGGGACACGAATCCCCTTGCGCGCGGCGATCTGTTGCAACTGATTCCCCGCCTTGGTGTGGTCTGCGACCATCTGGCGGGCAAAATTCTTCACGTCGGTATTGGCCGAGCGCTCGAGCGCCAGTTGACTGGCCTGCACTTCGAGCATGCCGGCGCGACCGGCTGCGTCGACGAACGACGCGTCGGCGCCACCCGGCGGATGCGTCATGCGATCCGTGTCGCGTGGCTTGCCGGGATCGACCATATCGGCCCCGCCGGGCGTTGGCTCATGTGGCGTGAGCGGGTTCTGCGCCACCGCCATGATCGGCGTGATCAGTGCCAGCTCGGCCAGCAAGCCTGAGAAGCGTCGGATGAACCGTCGAATGAAGCGTCGATGACTGTGATGCTTACTGCGATGCGTGAATTTCATGACGAACCTCCTCTGAGTCATGGGCTGCGACCCGCACCGAAACCTAGCCGCCGACCGCCGAGCCACCGTTGGGATGCAACGTCTGACCGGTCATGTAGCTGCCGTCGCGACAGGACAGCAGCACGTAGCACGCGGCCAGCTCATCCGGTTGTCCCGGGCGTTTGAGCGGCGTATTGGCGCCAAACTTGGCGACCTGATCGGCGCTGAAGGTCGAGGGGATAAGCGGGGTCCAGATCGGTCCCGGCGCCACGGCGTTCACATAGATGCCCTTCTCGGCGAGGTTGGCCGCCAGCGCCCGTGTGAACGAGACGATCGCGCCCTTGCTGGCCGAATAGTCAAGCAACACAGGGTTGCCGTGATAAGCCGTCACGGACGCCGTATTGACGATGCGTGCGCCCGGCTTCATGTGCACCAGCGCGGCCTGCGTCATGAAGAACATGCCGAAGACGTTGGTCTGAAACGTGCGAAGCAACTGCGCTTCCGAAATCTCCGTGAGGTCTTCGCAAACATGCTGCTCGCCTGCGTTGTTGACCAGCACGTCCAGATGACCGAAGGTTTTGACGGTCTTCTCCACGGCGTTGCGCGCCGCCTCACGGTTGCTGATGTCCGCCTCGATGGTCAGGCATTTGCGACCGGTCTTCTCGATCAGCTCGCGCGTCGTGGCGGCGTCTTCCGACTCCTTCAGGTAGACGATGGCGACGTCCGCCCCCTCTTTCGCGAACGCCACGGCCACTGCGCGACCGATGCCACTGTCGCCCCCGGTCACGATGGCGGCCTTGTCGATCAGCTTCCCGCTGCCGACATATTCCTTGGCGGTGTCCTGAGGCTTCGGATCCATCTCGGCTTCCACGCCAGGCTGCTGTTTCTGCGTTTGCGGCGGCGGGGTTTGAGCTTGTTGGCTTGTCGTCATAGGTCGGGCTCCTTTGCTGTTGGGGGGTGCGGGGGAGCAAGGGGCGAGAAGTCGCGCCACTCGCCGTTTTCCCACACGCCCTCGGTCTGTTGAATGTCGTTCGCACCGGCGCTGCGAAGCACGGTCATCGCCGAGTCGGCTGTTTGCGCGGTGACATGGGCGGCGACGATGACCCCGGCGTCGCGGGCGTCGTAGGCTTGCGTTTGCGCACGTCGGCTGCGCATGCGGGACAGGGCGCCGGCGAGCGCACCGCCGTAGCCACCCACGAGTGCGGCGATGACCGGAATCGGCCACCACGGCATGCCGAACCGATAAATCGTCACGCCGATCACGCCGCCGACGACCAGGCCCGCCGCCAGCCCGAGAACGGCGCCGAAGCCCCCGGGGCGAGCGCCGGGGTCGGCATGCATGTCACCGCCGATGGGAAAGCGGGCGTGCTGACCGGCCGGGTTGAGGAAAAAGATCGACACATCGTCGGTGCCGAAGCGCCGCGCGTAGAGTCGACGCGCCACGTCGCCCGCCTGCTCGAAAGTGTCGAATCGGCCTGCCACGATCGTTGCCATCCCGTGCCTCCTGGATCGTGTCGACGCGATACATCACATCAGCCTGCCGAGTTCCTTCGATACGGACGCCGGCGACTTGTATTCGATGTCGGGAATGTGCTGGAGCGTGTCGAGCACCTTTCGATCGGCATGCTGGTCGCGTGCGCAGGCGAGCAGCTCCGCCTTGCTGCACGGATAGTCCATGCCCTTGAGCGCCTTTTGCACGTCGACCGGGCTTGGCGGCTGTTGATGTCCGGTCTGATGGCCGCCCTTGTCGTGCGTGGCCTTGTCGCCCTCGTGCGCGCGCGATCGGCTGAGTTCGTGACCGGTGTGTTGCTGGCGATGCGTCATGATCTGGCTCCAATCAAAGTTTTGCAGGGTGGATGGGACTAATGGGACTACTGGGACTGATGCGACTCAGGGAAATGGCGCGACGCTAATGCGCCGCATGTTTGCGCATGCGAGTGAGCGCGGTGCACGCGAGCACCGCGGCGCCTACGGCCAGTGCGCCGCTCAGGCGGGGCCGCTTGGCCATCGTGGTGTACGGACAGCTCCGAAAGACGACGCCGTCCATGCCCTCTCGTTCCTGCAGGTCGCGGCCCGGTTCATGCAGCGCGTTTTCGTCGCGCGGTCTAGGCGGCTTGTCGGTTCGCTGCGTACGCGAGAAGAGGTTCGACGCCATTCGGTCGAACAGGCCCGGCATGTGATAAGCGCTAGACGACATCAGCTTGGCGGCTGCGCCCACGAACAGATCGCGGTGCGGGTGAGCGGCGGCATGCAGAATCGCGTCGGCCGCCAGCGCCGGGTCGTAGATCGGGGGCGGCAGCTTCGGCTCCACGTCGAGATAGTTCTTTGCGTGCTTGACGAACATCGTGTCGAGCGCCGCAGGCTTGATGAGCGTGACGCTGACCGGCGCCTGTACGGCTTCCAGTTCGAGACGCAGCGAATCGGTGAATCCCTTCACGGCGTGCTTCGACGCGGCGTACGCGCTTTGCAGGGGAATCGGCGCGTCCGACGCTTCGCTGCCCATGTTGATGATGGCGCCGCCCACACCGTCCTGTTTGCCGCGCAGGTACTCCGCCGCCACGAGCGAGCCATGCACCACGCCCCAGTAATTCGTATCGAACAGCTTGCGCTGGTCGTCGAGCGGGACGTCCGAGGCCGCGCCGAAGATCGACACGCCTGCGTTGTTGACCCACGTGTCGAATCCGCCGAACGCTTCGATGGCCTTCACGGCGACATTACGCATCTGTTCGGCGTCGCACACGTCCGCCTTGACCGGGATCGCTTGTCCGCCCTGCTCGCGGATCTCTTCGCACAGTTGCTCAAGGGCAACTTCGTTACGCGCGACGAGCACGAGTTTCGCGCCGCGACGGGCCGCTTTGCGGGCGGTGATCAGCCCGACGCCGCTCGTTGCGCCCGTGATGACGATGGCCTGCTCGGCGAGCGGTTTCAGTGTGTAGCTCATTCGGGAGACTCCTGAGTGGCGTGCTGAGGGGCGGACCATAAACCACGACGGCTGTTGACACCGCGCGCATCGCACTGCAACGGCACGGCGCGCCGCTCGCCGTCCGTTTCATTCGGGACGCTGAAGGGACCGATGAAGGGACGCTGCGACGGTGAATATGGCGGCGTGTGGGGGAACCAGGCGTCCGGCGGAATGACCACGGCCGGCGCGCACTGACGTTGGACTATCGGTAGGACGACATTCATACGAACCTCCGGAGTGCGGCTGGCGACGGCAGGTATTGCCCTCGCCTCCCTGCACACGATGCAAGTCGCGTTCCATGTCGTTCGCATCGCGCCCCCGCTGCGGATGGTGCTGCGTCACACCGCGAGCACTGGGCTCGCGGGCAGGCATTGCGCGACACGACGGTGGGCGTATTGCGCCATCGCCTCAGCCCGTGGCCGGCCTTTTGTCCAACGTTTTGTAAGAAAGGTCGGCAAACGCAAGCGTCGGCGCGCGCAGCGATGTGATGCACGACGGGTTCGATGCGCGCGACAGATTCGAAGGATGTCGCTGGCAAGAAGCGTTGCACGTCGTGAAACGCGAGCGTGGCGTGACCTTCGGGGCGCAGGAAAACAGAGGAAATACGCGTATCGACGGCAGCATGGCACGCCAATTGCACCACGCAAACAACGGCGCCGATATCTGACGCTCCCTGCTCAGCCGGAGTTACCTGTCATGCAAAAAATAGCTTTGATCAGCGAGCACGCTTCGCCGCTGGCCGCCATCGGTGGGGTCGACGCCGGCGGTCAGAACATCTACGTCGCCAATGTGGCCCGTCAGCTCGTCTCGCGCGGCTATCGGGTTGATGTCTTCACCCGACGCGACAGCCCGTTGCTGCCGGATGTCGTGCCCGTGGGTCGCAACATTCGTGTGATCCACGTGCCAGCGGGCCCCCCGTGCGAGATTCCAAAGGAGCAGTTGCTGCCGCATATGACCGAATTTGCCGCGTTCATGGTGCGGTACTGCGCACAGGCGTCGCCGGGCTACGACATCCTGCACGCGAATTTCTTCATGTCCGGTCAGGTGGGGCTTCGTGTGCGGCAGTTGCTGGAGATCCCGCTGGTCGTCACGTTCCACGCGCTCGGGCATGTGAGACGTCAGTGTCAGGGCGCGTCGGACACATTCCCCGAGGAGCGTATCCAGATCGAAAGCGCGCTTGCACGTACCGCGGACGCCATCATCGCCGAATGCCCGCAAGACGAAATCGACCTTGTCACGCTCTACGATGCCGATCCGCATCGCATCGAGATCGTGCCGTGCGGGTTCGACGCGCAGGAGTTTCATCCGGTCACCCGCACCGACGCGCGCGCCACCCTCGGTTGGGACGAAGACGAGTTTTCCATCCTGCAACTCGGTCGGCTCGTGCCGCGCAAGGGCATCGACAACGTCATTCACGCCTTGCGTCTATTGCTGGACGACAGGAGCAGTGAGCGCCGCGTGAAGTTGCATATCGTGGGTGGACCTGATTACGAGGCGGACGTGACGCGTTGCGAAGAACTCGCCCGTCTGTCTCGTCTGGCCGAAGATGCCGGGGTTGCCGAACACGTGGATTTCGTCGGGCGTCGCGACCGCGATGCGTTGCGCGACTTCTACAGTGCCGCCGACGTGTTCGTGACCACGCCCTGGTATGAGCCGTTCGGCATTACGCCGGTGGAGGCCATGGCGTGCGCCACGCCGGTCATCGGCAGCAATGTGGGCGGTATCCGCACGACGGTCGTCGATGGCGAGACGGGTTTTCTCGTTCCGGCCCGGCAGCCGGAGGCGTTGGCCGAGCGTCTGGCGCAATTGCGCGATGACCGTTGTCTGGCGCATCGGCTGGGACTGGCCGGTGCTCGACGTGCCAATCGACATTTCACCTGGAGCGGTGTCGCGGACCGGCTATGCGCGGTCTATTCACGACTCGCGGGCGCACAACGCAGCAAAGCGACCGTCGTGCCGCTACCCCCCGTGCGCACCCTCACTGTCAAACCGGCGGCGCCGGTCGCTGCCCCGCTCAAGGAGAGCATCCGATGAAGGAACTGCATCGCAAGCGCGTTCTGGTGACAGGAGGTGCGGGATTTCTGGGGTCGCATCTGTGCGAACGGCTCGTGCTCGCCGGTCACGACGTGTTATGTGTCGACAACTTCTACACCGGCGTGAAGGACAACATTGCGCATCTGCTCGATGCGGGCAACTTTGAACTGATGCGCCACGACGTGACCTTCCCGCTGTACGTGGAAGTCGACGAGATTTACAACCTCGCGTGTCCCGCCTCGCCGGTTCACTACCAGCGCGACCCTGTGCAGACGACCAAGACCAGCGTGCACGGCGCGATCAACATGCTCGGCCTCGCCAAGCGTACCGGCGCCCGTATTCTTCAGGCGTCGACCAGCGAAGTCTATGGCGACCCGGGCGTGCATCCGCAGGCCGAGTCGTACTGGGGCAACGTGAATCCCATCGGTCTGCGGGCCTGTTATGACGAAGGCAAACGGTGCGCGGAGACCTTGTTCGTCAACTATCACAGGCAACATGGCGTGGCCACCCGAATCGCCCGCATTTTCAACACGTACGGGCCACGCATGCACCCGCTGGACGGACGGGTCATTTCGAACCTGATGACGCAGGCGCTGCGCGGGGAGCCGTTGACCGTATACGGCGACGGCGCGCAAACGCGAGCGCTCTGCTATGTGGACGATCTCGTCGACGGCCTGATCCGGCTCATGACGTCCGACGTGTCGCCCGAGGTGCCCGTCAATCTCGGCAGCGACCATGAGCTGTCCATGCTGGACGTGGCGCACGAAGTGCTTCGGGCGACCGGTTCGACGGCCGCCATCGAGTTCCGCGCGCTGCCCTCCGACGATCCGCAACGCCGCTGCCCCGACCTGACGGCCGCGCGCAAGCACCTGGGCTGGGCGCCGTCGACGCCCCTTGCCGACGGCCTCGCCCACACGGTGCGCTATTTCTCCCAGCGACTCGCGATGCTCTCCCAGGTCTCGCGCATCGACGCGCGGGCGACCCCGACCGCTTCGCTGTCCCCGCTGAGCAATGCGCCGGTGTAACGCCGGAACATCTCCATCGTCATATGCGGCGGAATCGGCGGTACGTTCGGGTCGGTGACGACATCGAGCACGACCGGGCGATCCGCCGTGAACGCTTCGCGCCACGCCGCGCCGAGATCGTTCGGGTCTTCGACGCGAATCCCGCCGAGCCCTAACTGACGCGCGTAGGCGGCATAGTTGAAGGGCGGGAGCGACTGGGACACGGCGAACCGCGGGTCGCCCTCCTGCGCACGCTGCTCCCACGTCACCTCATTGAGATCGCCGTTGTTGAGTACCAGCACGGCAAGGCGCGGGTCGTCCCAGGTCTTCCACAGGTTCGATAGCGTAATCAGTTCGTTGATGCCGTTCATCTGCATGGCGCCGTCGCCTTCGAGCGCGACGACCACGCGCGTGGGGTGCGCCATCTTGGCGGCCAGCGCATACGGCATGGCGGCCCCCATCGACGCAAGCCCGCCGGAGAGCGACCCCATCATGCCTTCGCGCAACTGAACGTCGCGTGCATACCAGTTGGCCGCCGTGCCGGAATCGGCCGTGACGATGGCGTTATCGGGCAACTGTTGCGAGAGCTCGCGAAACACCCGCTGCGGATTGATCGGCCGGGCGTCCGACGCCGCGCGCCGGTCCATGACACGCCACCAGCGGGCAACGCGTTCCTGTATCTGCTGCCGCCAGTCGTCGTTGTGCCGCACATGCAATCGCGGTAGCAACGCTTCGAGCGTCGCGCGCGCGTCGCCGACCATCGCCACTTCCATCGGGTACCGCAAGCTCAGCATGCGCGGGTCGATATCGATCTGTACCCCGCGCGCCTGCCCCTCCTCGGGCAGGAACTCTGCATAGGGAAAGGCCGAACCGATCATCAGCAGCGTGTCGCACTCATTCATCAACTCCCAGCTCGGCTGCGTGCCCAGCAAGCCGATCGCGCCGGTCACCCACGGCAACGTGTCGGGAATGACGGCTTTGCCGAGCAGTGCCTTTGCGACACCCGCTTCGAGCCGGTTTGCCACGTCGATGACGCGCGTGCCCGCCCCCAGCGCGCCGGCGCCCACAAGCATGGCGACCCGGTTGCCCGCGTTGAGAACCTCGGCGGCAGCGTCCAGTTCATCGTCCGACGGCACGATATGGCGCGGCCCGAGCTTCACGCCGTCGCGGATCGCACCGCTTCGCACCGAACCGTGAACGCGCGGCGGGACATCGACCGCCGGAAGATCCTGCACGTCGTTCGGCACGATGACGCACGTGACGGTGCGTTGGTCATGTGCGATACGCATGGCGCGGTCGATGACGTGGCGGGCCTGTGCAGGCGTGACGATCTCCTGCACGTACTCATGCGCCACGTCCTTGAACAGCGCGTGCAGGTCGACTTCCTGCTGAAAGTCTCCGCCGAGCGAGGCGCGCTTTTGCTGTCCGACGATGGCGACCACGGGTTGATGGTCGGCTTTGGCGTCGTACAGGCCGTTGAGCAAATGGATGGCGCCTGGGCCGGATGTCGCAAGACACACACCGGTCTCGCCCGTGAACTTCGCGTGTGCGCATGCCATGAAGGCGGCCATCTCCTCATGACGGACCTGTACGAAGGCGGGATCATTCTTCGCGCGACCGAACGCGCCCACAATCCCGTTGATGCCGTCGCCCGGATAGCCGAACACTCGCTGTACGCCCCACAAGCGGAGTCGTTCAAGCAGAAAATCTCCCACACGCTGTGACATGACCCTGTCCTCCCGGTAAATACCTGAGCGGCGCAAGGTTCGTGCCGCATTCGGACTTTTCCCGGGTTCATGTCGATGGCGACGTTTTTGGGGGGGCGAGACGGATCCGAAGCGCATGCGTCGTGCTGAGACGTCGGCCGGGGCATCGGGTAATTTTCACAGCGAGATTGAAATATTGGCGTGCCGGGCCGGCCATCATGGTGACCACGGCCCTCCCTCAGCGCGAGGTCAGCGTCAGAATCTGACGCGCCAGCGAACGCAATTCGACAGGCTTGGCAACATACGCGCCAAACCCTTCCGAAAGCGCCTGCCGGCGCAGCGCGCTGTCCGCGTGTGCGGTCACGGCGATCAGCGGCACGTCTGGCTGGCTGCCCCGCGCCGCGAATACCTCGCGCAACTGTCGTGCGAGCCAGAATCCATCGCCGTCCGGCATTGCCAGATCCGACAACACGATGGACGGCATCGACTCGTGCAAGGCAGCCAGCGCCTCGCGTCCGCTGCCGACTTCACGCACCTCCGCGCCCAAGGTGCGCAAGGCGGCTGCCAGACTCTCGCGCGACGGGTCGTCGTCGTCGACCAGCAAGATGCGCTGCCCCTGCAGGACCGTGGACGGGTGCATCGGCACGACCCGTGTGTCGGGTGCGAATGTGTTTGTGGCGGGTCGATCGTACGGCAAACGTACGGTGAAGCGACTGCCGGTACCGACACCGCAGCTGGCGACCTCCACGCTACCACCGTGCAATTCCGCGATGTGCCGCACGATCGACAGCCCCAGCCCGAGCCCACGACGCGGAGACACCGGTGCATCCGACTCACGCCGGAAGGCGTCGAAGACATGCGGCAGGAACTCGGCGGCAATGCCCTGCCCCGAATCGATCACGGACAGGCGCAGCCAGCGCGCGTCCTGCTCAAGCAATACCTTCACGTGCCCACCGCGGGGCGTGAACTTGATGGCGTTCGACACCAGATTCGTGAGCATCTGCCGCAGGCGCTCGCCATCGGCCAGCAGCATGCCGGTCGGTGCGGACATGCTCGACGTGAGCGTTACCCCTTCCGTGTTCGCCATGGTCTGCATCGTCACCGTGACGTCATGCACGATGCGTTCCAGGTCGACCAGCACGCGCTCCAGCCGGAGCTTTCCGGTCGCGAGCGACGAGACATCGAGAATGTCGTCGACCATGTGAGCCAACGAGCGCGCGCTGCGGTCGATCGCGTCGATGGCCTGCGACTGCATCGGCTGCCCTGAGGGGTGCCGAAGCACCTCAACCCATCCGTAGATGGCGTTGAGCGGTGTTCGCAATTCGTGGGAAACCGTGGCGAGCAACTCATCCTTCAGGCGATTTGACGTATCCGCCTGATCCCGTTCGTTGCGCGCTCCCCGAAGGGACTGACGAATACGACGGTTGTCGAGATGTCGCTTGCCTTCGTCACGCATGAGGACTGTCGCGCCGACACATTGGCCCGCCCGGTCACGCAATGGCGCGCTGGAAAACGTCGCACGGAACGGCCGCCCGTCGGCACGCAGGCACACGATATCGACCGCCGACGCGCGCGCTGCCTCGACACTTTTCGGAATCCGCAAGGGATGCTGCCTGAGCCAGTGCCGCGCAATGAACCGTGTCGCGACCTGTCCTACGGCCTGATCCGACGGCACCCCGAACATGCGCTCGGCGGCGGGATTCCAGTGAGTGATGCGAAGCTCGTTATCGACGCTCAACGTCGCGTTGGGCATGGCATCGAGCACCCGCTCGGCCTGGGGCGCACTACCGGTACGGCGGGACCAGCACGCGGCAAGCACGATGACCGGCACGTAGACCAATCCTGTGAGTTCAGCAGCGCCGGACGGGAGGCGAGTTCTCAGAACGAAATCCGTCGCCACAGCCGCCACCGTGACCCCGATGAGTGTCGCCACGCGTCCGGCACGAAACTTGCTGCTCACAATGGCCACCGAATTGATCGAGGACGCACATGACGCAAAGCCCCCTTCCCGAAGCTTGGGAAACGTCGAACTGGCTGGTGATATCGCCGCATCTCGACGATGCCGTTTTCAGCTGCGGACGGCTCCTTGCCGCTGCGCCCGGCGCCATCGTCGTCACCGTCTTCGCGGGTATTCCGCCGGACGACGTCGCGGCGCCGCCGTGGGACGAAGCCGCAGGTTTCGCGTCGGCCAATGCCGCCATGCAGGCGCGGCGTGCCGAGGACCTCGCTGCGCTCGGCATGCTCGGCGCGGAACCCATCTGGCTGCCGTTTCTCGACAGGCAGTATGTCGAAGGCAATACGGCGCAAGCCATTGCAACGGCACTCGGCGCCGTGATCGACAAATATCCGCAGCGCCGTGTGCTCAGTCCGCTCGGGTTGTTTCACAGCGATCATGCGCTTGTGTTCGATGCCGTGTGGGCAATGCTTCACGAGCGCACCCGGGCGCTCGCCGGTGCCACCGGTGCCGCCGGTGCGGATCTTGAGCCCGAACCCGGCACGGCGGACCTGGCACGCTGGTGGTTTTACGAGGACATGCCATACCGCCGCCTGAGCGGACTCGTGGGGGCGCGCATTGGCGCGTGGCGAGCGCAGGGGTACGCGCCGCGCCGCGTTGAACCCGTGCCTGCGCAAACCGGTAACGGCGCTGATGCCGCTGATGCCTCTGCTACGGACTACGGCGCGCGCAAGGTCCAGGCCATGGAGGCATACGAGAGCCAGTTGGGGCTCCTCGATCCCGAGGCGTTGATCGAACTGAATACTTCCGAGAGTTATTGGCAACTGCAATGGTCTCCTGTATCGCGCTAAGTGCATCTCCCGCCCGCGTCGTGGTGCGGCGAGATCCTCGCATCACCGTCGTTGTCCTGTCCTATCGGCGCCCGTTCGAATTGCGACGAACGCTGCGACGCCTTGTCGCGCTGCCGGAGCGCCCGGCCATCATCGTCGTCGATAACGGTTCCGAACGCGCGCTGGCGGACATGGTTCGGGAACAGTTCCCGGACGTGACATTGCTCCGCTCGGCGACGAACCTCGGGGCCTGCGCGCGCAACATCGGCGTACGCCATGCGCGAACGCCTTACGTCGCGTTTTGCGACGACGATACGTGGTGGGAACCCGGCTCCCTGTGTCTCGCCGCAGACCTGCTCGACAAACATACTCACATCGGTGCGCTGACGGCCCGCGTGCTCGTCGGCGTCGAGCGTCGTGAAGACAGCACCAGCACGATCATGCGCCACAGCCCGCTCCAGACCTTCGCCAGGCAACCCGGCCCCACGATTCTGGGTATGCTCGCCGGGGCGACCGTCTTTCGCCGATCCGCCTTCGTTGCCGCTGGCGGGTACCATCCGCGCTTCTTTCTCGGCGGCGAGGAAACACTGCTCGCACTGGACATTGCCGCGCGCGGCTGGACCCTTGTCTACAGTGACCAGTTGACCGTTCATCACTATCCTTCGCTCGTGCGCGACGCTGTCGCCCGGCGCGCCACGCTCGCTCGCAATGCGATCTGGACGGCGTGGCTGCGCTTTCCCCTGTGCGCCGCGTTGCGACAAACGTGGCGACATGCACCGCACGTCTGGCGCGAGGCCGGCGGCCTTGCCGGCTGGGCCCATACACTGCGCGGGCTTTCATGGATCCTGCGCGAGCGCAGCGTCATCCCACGGCGCGTGGAGGCGATGCGGCGACGCGTTGAAGCCGCAGAACTTGACCCCGCACTGGCGGGCGCGAGCGAGTAGCCCGGTGAATTCGCGAGAGATGTTGGTGAAGACGTCTCGACAACCGGCTCCCGGGTCATTGTGACTGCGCCTTCGGCCCGTCGTCCTTGTCGGGCGTCTCGGCCAGACGGCTGTATAGCGTCTTCAGGCTGATGTTGAGCATTTCGGCGGCCCTCGCCTTGACGCCACCGCACCGCGCCAGCGTCCCCAGAATCAGTTGCCTGTCCATGTCTTCCAGCGGTGTCTCCAGGGGAACCGTGACGCTGTCGTCGTTGACGATGGCTTCGTCGAACTCCGCGAGAATCGGCGGCGGCAGCGTCTCGATGACGTCGCCATCGTTGAGGATGCGCGCGCGATGCACGAGGTTGCGGAGCTCGCGCACGTTGCCCGGCCAGTCATACTCGCTGAGCGCTTCGAGTGTCGCATCGCTGAACCGCATCTGCCGACCATCGGTTTCGGTGAGCGACGCGAGAAACGACTTGGCCAGCATGGGGATATCGTCGCCGCGCTCACGCAGCGGTGGCAGCGTGACGGGAAAGACGTTCAGGCGGTGATAGAGATCGAGACGAAAGCGCCCTTCACTCACGGCGATTTCCGGATTCACGTTAGTCGCGGCGATGATGCGCACGTCCACGTCGATTTCCTGCGTCGAGCCGAGGCGCGTGAGGCGCCCCGTCTCGAGCACGCGAAGCAGTTTGACCTGCGATTCGAGCGGCATTTCGGTCACTTCGTCGAGAAACAGCGTGCCGCCGTCTGCGCGTTCGAAGAAGCCCTTGTGCTGCCGCTCGGCACCGGTGAAGCTGCCGCGATCATGGCCGAACATTTCGCTCTCGACCAGATTGGCGGCAATCGCGCCGCAATTCACGGCAACAAATGGCCCCTTGCGTCGCAAGCTGAGGTCATGCACCGTCTGCGCGGCAAGCTCTTTGCCCGTGCCCGACTCGCCCATCAGAAAGACCGACGCTTCGCTCGGCGCAACGCGGCCGATCGAGCGATAGACCGACTGCATGGCAGGTGAATTGCCGAGCATTCGACCGAACCGTCCGAGCTCCTGCAACTCGCGCCGCAACGCCAGAATCTCGCCGCGCAGTTCGTCGGGACGAGGCACCCGCGCAATGATGCTGTTCAGGCGCTGCATATTGATGGGTTTGACGAGATAATCCGCGGCGCCCCTGCGCAGAGCGTCGATGGCGCTGTCTACGCTGGCATGCCCGGTCATCACCACGACCTCGACACTCGCGGCATGCGGAAAATCGCCAAGCAAATCCAGTCCGTTGCCGTCGGGCAGCATAAGATCGGCAAGAATCAGATCGGGCACGCGTCTTGCCATCTTTTCGCGCGCAAGGGCGAGCGTCGGCACGGCATCGGACGTCAATTGCTGCGTCTGCACCACTGCGCTGAGCATGTCGCGCGTGTCCTGATCGTCTTCAACAATGAGTATGTATGGCATTGCGGTGCGCCCCAGTAGGATCGTTACGATCGCAATGTTCGGACAGCAGTCGAATTTCAAAGGTTGCGCGGGCGCCATGCAATGTGGCTATCCGAAAACCATCAGGCACCCAAACAATCAATCCGAAGCCGCGCTCGATGCGTTACCCTTTATAAATCGAAAAGCATCGAGCGTCTGTCAGCGCCGTCTTACAGAGCTGGCTACAGTGCTGGATACAGAGCCGGGATCACCGGCCGTTGTCGTCGGGGCAATCAGGGAGAAATGCATGGCAGTGCATGAGGATGCGTATGCGCGACTCGCCGGAGATTCGCGAAGCGTGACGGAGTTGCGTGCCAAGATCGAACGGTTAGCTAACGTACCGGCCAATGTATTGATCGTTGGCGAAAGCGGAAGCGGCAAGGAAGTCGTTGCCCGATATCTTCACGACGCGGGTCCGCGTCATCCCCTTCCGTTCGTCGCCGTGAACTGTGCCGCCATTCCTCACGAACTGGCCGAGTCGCAGTTGTTCGGCCATGAGCGCGGCAGCTTTACCGGCGCCGTTTCGCAACGCCTCGGGGTCTTTGAGGCCGCTTCGGACGGCACCTTGTTTCTCGACGAGATTCAGGACATGCCATTGCCGTTGCAGGTGAAGTTGCTGCGCGCACTCGAGACCCGCACGGTAGTGCGGGTCGGCGGGAGCGAGCCGGTGGGCTTCACTGCGCGGGTCGTTGCCGCGACCCACGCTCACCCGGGGCGCGCGGTGCGCGAGGGGCGTCTGCGCGAGGACCTGCTCTTCCGTCTGGCGGCGTTCACCCTTTACGTGCCGCCGTTGCGACGTCGTGACAACGATGTGATCGCTCTGGCGCAGACCCACCTCGACCGCCTCAATACGGCAAGCGGCACGGCAAAGCGGTTTTCGGCACAATCGCTGGCCGTATTGCGCCGACATACGTGGCCGGGTAACGTGCGCGAGTTGCACAACACGATCGAGCGTGCGTTCATCATGACGGATGGCGATCTGGATCTCCAACCGCTGCCGGTGCCGAAACAGCGCGAAGAACTGCGCGACGGCGCGCTCAACATTCCCATCGGCGCCACGCTCGCGCAGGCCCAGCAGGCGTTTATCGCCGCCACGTTGCAGCACTTCGACGGCGACAAGCCGCGAACGGCGAAGGCGCTCGGCATCAGCCTGAAGACGCTCTACAACCGGCTGGCGTTGATGACGCAGGACACCGCCCAGTCCGAAGGGATGGCCGTCGCAGCCACGGGTTGAGGTGGGTGAGTGCGGGCGGATGCGAGCCGGAAACGATATGGCGGCTCCGCCTACTGCGTCAGCTCCCGCAGTGCGCGGTCCCAATCCTGCGCAAAGCGGCCGATATTGAACCGTGCCTGCGCGTCGCGCCGTGCCGCTTGTCCCCATTCGGCAGCGAGCGCCGGATCGCGTATCAACTGCCGCATGGCGTCCGCAAGCACGTCCAGCCGCGTGTCGGCCACACCGTTGTGCCCCGAGCGAATCAGCATCGCCATTTCCGTCGTGGCCAGCGCCACGACCGGAAGACCTGCCATCATGGCTTCGATCACCGCCAGCCCGAGGCTGGTATAGCGGATCGGGTTGAAAAAGAACCGGTATGCCGACATGAAACGCGGTAGTTCCGATGCCGGTATTTCGCCGATCCCACCCAGCGCCTGAGCATCCATGCCGACAAGGTCCAGCGGGATTTCGCACCTGAGCTGCCCGAATATGTCGGCCCCGAGCCGGCGTCCCCGCCGAGCGAGATGGTTCACGACCGTGATGCCCTTCGGCAACGTGCCGTGCCACTCGACCTCGTCGACCATCTTCACCCCATGCTCGATCACTCGCGTAGGGGTATCGCCCGAATCCCACATCAGCGCGTTGAACGGCGTGACGTGGATCAGCATGACGTCAGGGTCTTGCACCGGATGACGCGTATTCGTCGGATGTGCCTGCGGCGGATCATGTTCGACGAACGCGGTGGGCAGGCGCTGTTGTGCCTCGCTCAGAAGCGCTGGCCCGTCTTCGAGATAGTGACGGTGGTGCTGATAAAGGACGCAGTCGAATTCGGTGTGCGGCACCGCGTGATACGGCACTTCGTACACGTTCCCGCCCCACGGCAAGGCGCTTCCGCAGCCGGCATAGCCAGCCGGATTTCCGGGCTTCGTCACGATGTAAAAGTCGTGCGGCGCCTGAGACAGATAAAACAGGTAGTTGCCGTGGACCTGCCATGTCAGTACTTTCAGTCGTTTCATCACCTGTCTCCCGCCCCGGTGCTGATGTCTGCGCGTGTATCGACGTTCAGCCTCGTTTGCACATGACGCATGACCTCGGCCACCGAGATGTCGTTCGCGCATTCATGTCCATATGGGCACGTATGAAACATGCACGGGCGGCATGCTGGGTACTTCGCCACGACGTGGTGGCGCGCAGTGTCGAGCGGCGCCCATCGCGGGACATCGCTGCCGCATGCGACCACGACGCTGCGCGTGCCAAGTGCGGCGGCAATGTGCGAGACGCCGGTGTCGTTGCAAATCAGTAGCCGCGCATGCGCGATCAGTGCTGCGAGAGTGCCCAGCGACGTCTTGCTGCAAAAGTCGACAATGGGCTCGTGCGCGCGCGTCGTCAGCGCGTCGGCAATCTCGCGCTCCTGTGCGCCGCCGGTGAGGATGACCCGATAGCCCAGGCGCGTTACCTTGTCGGCGATGCTGGCGAAGCGCTCCACCGGCCAGCGGCGCGATGGCATCCGTGAGCCGGGATGCACCACGACGAATCGGCCCGGTTCGAGCCGGAATTTGTCGCAGAGCACCTGAAAGGTCGCGTAATCGAGAGCCGCCAACGGGAATTCGAGATGATCGCCCCACGCCTGATAGCCCATTGCCTGAGTGAGCGCGAGACAGCGGTGCACTTCCGATCCGGTCTCCGGCCACGGTAGTCCGTGCGCAATGCCCTCGTCAGGCTCCCGCGGCGAGCCTGGCAGCCTATCCGGCGGTGGCACGAACCCGACACACCGGTCGGCCCCCATCCGGCTGACGACGGCGTTCGAATAACCGCCGCTGCCATGCAATTGCACCGCCAGATCGAAGTGCCGGTCCTGGCACTGACGCTCGAAGGCGTGCAGTCTTTCGGCGTCGGTGTTCTGCTCCGGCAATCCCGGCGCGCCCGGGAATGGCAGAAAGTCGTCGATGTACTCCTTGAAGCGCGCGGCGAACGATTCGGCCCACGGCAAACCCGCGAGCGTGATGCGCGCCGACGGCTCGCCTAGCCGGATCGCCCGGAGCGCCGGCACCGCGCACAGCATGTCGCCGAGTTGCAGCGCCCGGAACACGACAATGCGTCGATGCGTGCCAAGACCGGGAATGTCCATGCGCACGGGCGGCTCGCTCGGCAGCGGCATGCTCGGCGAGCGGGTCGCCATGGCGAATGTGCGAGGGCTGGAATGGTTGGGATGGCTGGGGAAGCGGCTCATAGGAATAGCACCTTGAAATGAAGGCCGCCCCGCATACGCCAGTACAAGGAAACCGGTGGGATGACGATCGACGTCCAGACCATTTCGGCCACGTGCGCGGGCGTGCGCGCGGTATGCCGCAAGCGTCTGACGCAAAACATGGCGGTGGCCGCCGCCCAAACGGCGAGCGCCACGGTGGCCGTCGGATACTGGCCAAAGGCGAACAGCAAAACGGCGCCCAGCAACGCAATGCCGGCCGTGTAGTACAGCCAGGGCGGCGATGGCCGAATGTGACGGCGGTAGAGCGCGGGATACTTCTTGTAGAGCAAGGCGTCGAAAAACACTTTCGACTGCTGCCCGATGCTCACGCCCCAATGCGCGGGCCGCACCGGATGCACGACCTTCGCACCGCGCGCAAAGGAAATCGCGCCCAATGCGCGCAACGCGAACATGAGATCGGCGTCTTCCCGCCATGCGCGCGTGAAGCGCTCGTCGAAACCGCCCACGGCCTCAAGCGCACTTCGCCGCACGAAGCAGTTGGCCGTCGCGAATTCGGCATGGGCCAGTCCGCTGGCGTCGCGCTCGTAATCGGTCGGCGGATCCGGGATCGGCATGTCGATCTCGCCCGCGACGGCGACCGCTTCGGGCTCGCGCAGCAGCGCCGCACATCCCCCACGTAGCCATAGCGGATCGGGAATCGTGTCGTCGTCGGTGAAAGCGACGACCGAGGCCCTCGCGCATCGCCAACCGGCATTGCGGGCAGCAGCCGGGCCCTGAGTCCGAGTGACCGGCAGGTAGATCACGTCGGGCGCGCCTGCCGTTCGCGACCGGATTCGCTCGACGACCTCGCGCGTCGCGTCGTCAGGCCCGTCGTCCGCAACGATGATCTCGAACGCCTGGGCGTCGAATTGCTGCGCGCACAGCGCCGTCAGGCAACGGTGCAACAGGTCGGGGCGTCGCCACGTCGGCACGACCACGGAGACGACCGGCGCAGCACGTGTCGCATCACGATCGTCGGTCATTGCGGCTTCTCCAGCAGATATGGCCCGATGACGAGGGCATCGAGCGGCGAAGCCCAAAAGCACTCCACCGCGTCGCGCGGCGTGCATACGATGGGCTCGCCGCGTGTGTTGAACGAGGTATTGACGAGCACGGGCACCCCGGTCAACGCTTCGAATTCGGTGAGCAGTGCGTGATACGTCGGGTTTTGCAACGCGTTGACCGTTTGCACTCGCGCGGTGCCATCGACGTGACAAACGGCGGGGATGCGCGCCTCCTGCTCAGGCACGATCCCGTAGACGAACAACATGAAAGGTGCGTACAGCGTGGCCTCATCTCCCGGCTTGCCGGGGCGTCGTGCCCGGAACCATTCGTGCGCCTTTTCTTCGAGCACGACGGGTGCCACGGGCCGGAAATCCTCACGATCCTTAATCTGATTCAGGCGCTGCTGCATGCCGGGATCGACCGGTGAGGCGAGAATCGAGCGCGCCCCCAGCGCCCGCGGACCAAACTCCATGCGCCCTTGAAACCAACCGATCACCCGGTTTTGCGCGAGTATCGCAGCCGTCTCGCGAGGCACGTCGTCCATCCGGCGATAGCGCAGTTTGGCCTCGTCGAGAAACGCCTGAATGGCCGCCTCGTCATATGACGGGCCGAGATACGCGTGTTCCATGCGCCAGGGCCCGCGTGTGCCCCGTTGCTCAAAGTCGACCCAGAGCGCCGCGCCCAGCGCCGTCCCCGCGTCGCCGGCCGCCGGCTGGACCCACACCTGATCGAAAGGACCGTCGTCGCGCACGCGCGCATTCATCACGCAATTGAGCGCTACGCCGCCAGCCATTGCGAGACAACGCTCTCCCGTCTCTTGCGAGAGCCACGCCGTCATGTCGAGCACGATGGATTCCAGCGTGTCCTGCAGCGAACGCGCAATGTCGAAATGGCGATGCTCCAGCGGCCACCCACGTTGCCTTGCAGGCCCCAGCAGTTCGGTCAGATCGCGGTCCGTGACAACGTATTCGCCGTTATCGATATACCGCGCGAGCGCTTGCATCTCCGGCATGAACGACGGATTTCCGAACGACGCGAGCGCCATCACCTTGTATTCGTCCGATGAGTGAAGGAATCCCAGATGGCGCGTAATGCGCTCATAGAGCAGACCGAGCGAGTTCGGCAGGTCGATCTGCTTGATGCGCTGATAGCGATTGCCGTCGAACAGTCCATAGCTGGTCGTGGCGATTTCGCCCCGGCCATCCATCGTCAGCACAGCGCACCGCTCGAACGGCGCGGCGAGGAACGCGCTAGCCTCGTGGGAGAGATGGTGCTCGACGTTGTGCCAGGCGTGCGGGCCATCATGACGCAGCCCGCGAAAGCGCTTTTGCAGGTGATGTGGCGCACCGTCGGCCAGTTGTCGCGGCGCATTGGCGACGTAGGACAGAAACAGCGGATCCCACGGCGACCCGTCGCCAACGGGGCGGGCATGGGCCGACGGCATCAGAGGCAGTTGCATGAACGCGTTGTGCCCGGGGGCGGCAACATAGCCAGCGCCATCGCCATGGACCGCCTCGCGCAGGTCGATGCCGGGAATGTCGCCGCGCGCCACTTGCAGCCAGGGATCGTAGGCGTAGGCCACGTTGTGGACGTCGCGCATTTCGATATCGGCCGTTTGCAGGCAATAGTCGATCGCGTGGTACGGCAATTCCCACGCCGAAAACGGCACAGGCCGCTTTCCGTGCTTGATGTGAGTGAAACGCTCCTCTTCGGCCGCGGCAACGACTTCGCCGTCGCGAATCAGGCAAGCGGCACTGTCATGAAAGGCGGCGTTGATACCCAGCGTGTAACGGGTGGCTGACGGTGGTGCAAGCGACGACATATCATCGGCTCCTTGAGTGAATCGGGTGCACGTTGCGCGCGACGTCCCCAACCGGGCCGGGGCGACGCGGTCCCGGCTCCGGCGCCTGCGTTCGAAGCAGCGCCACTGGCGAGGTCTCGCGCGGCGTGCCGGACGACAGCAGATGGCGAGCCGCCGCGAGAACGGCATCGGGCGACACCCCGGTCAGACAGGGATGCCCGGGGACCGCGCACTCGCTCCGATAGCAGTTCCGGCACGGCACATCGACGTTGAGCACACGATGCGGCACCTGCCACGGGCGATGCTGGGGGTTGGTCAGCGCGTAAAGATCGACGACCGGCGTGCCGACAGCGGCCGCGATATGGACCGGCCCGGTGTTATTGGCGACGAGCAGGTCTGCGCGCTCGATGAGCGCGGCGAGCTTGCCAAGCGACAGCGCTCCGGCCAGCGGCAGGGCCTTCTTGCCGATCCGGGCGCAGACCGCCGCGACAAGCGCGTGTTCCTCGTGTGAACCGGTCACGGCAATGCCATCGAAGTCGTTCGCGAGTTGCGCACCGGCCTGCGCGAAACGCTCCGCCGGCCATCGCCGCGACGGCGCAGTCGCTCCCGGGTGAATGACCAGCCACCGCCCGCGGGCGTGGCGGTTGCCCGCCGTGGCAAGCAATTGCGATACGGCGCGTCTGTCCTGACGCTGCACGTCGAAGCCCAGTCGCTCGTCGGAGGCGAGCGCGCCGACCGACTGCACCAGCGCAAGCTGGCGAACGACCTCGTGCCGTGTGCCCGCGTGCGGCTCGCTCTCGACGATACGGTCGGTGAGCAAGGCGTATGGATTTTCCCGGCAATGCGCGAGCCGCAGCGGAATCCCGGCAAGACGACACATCATCGCGGCGGGCAACGGGCTTTGCGAGTAGACGGTGAAAATCACAGCCGCGTCGAAGTGCCCTGCCCTGAGCTTGTCGATCATCGAGAAATCCGCCTCCGATGTCGTTGTCAGCGCGTGTTTGACCCACGGCGCGTCATAGGCCCAGACATCGTCGACCATGTTCAGGTACGGCGCCAGCTTGGCGGCGGACGACGACGTCAGCAGCGTCAGATGCCGGTCGGTGCCGGATTGTTTGAGGGCTCGCATTGCGGGTGTCGTCATCAGGACGTCCCCCATGTTGTCGAGCCTCACGCACAGAATGCGTCGTGCCGCGCGCCAATAGCTCATCATGATTTCCCCAGAGGTAGCAGAGGTGACGGCGCCGCGTCGCGCACATAGGTCAACACCAGCCGGGCTGCGGCGTCGACACTGCCCACGGTGTGGTCCGGCGTTCGATGGGCGCCGCTGCGCCACATCGTTTCGTTGCCGCAATCGACGAGGATGGTCCGGCATCCCGCGACATTGCCCGCCTCGACATCGTCGAGAATGTCCCCGATCATCCAGCACGACGACAGCGGCACGCCGATGTGTCGCGCCGCGGCCTGCAACAGTCCCGGGGCAGGTTTTCGGCAGGTGCAGGCCGTCCGATAGGCGGCGTCGCGTCCTTCCGGATGGTGCGGACAGTAGAAGAAGCCGGCGAAGTCGACGCCGTAATACGTCATCGCGCGAGACAGGTAATCGCGCACGTCCCCGAGCGACGTTTCCGCGAAATAGCCGAACGCGACCCCCGGTTGATTGGAGACGACGGCAACGGGCCACCGGAGCGTCGCGAAATCGCGCAGCGCCTGCTCCGCGCCAGGCGCCAGACGGATTCGGTCGGCGTCGACGTTGAACGGCTCGTCGTCGATGAGCGTGCCGTCCTTGTCGATCAGAATGGCGCCGGTCATGGCGGGCGCCCCGCCGATCACGGCCATGAGGTTTCGCGCATGGGCAGCACCATCACCTCGGGGATGACCGTGCCTTCGGGTTGCGTGAGCACGAAGCGCACGGTATTCGCCACGTTCTCGGGTGGTTGCAGGGTCGACTCGTCGATGTCCGGAAAGCGATCGAGCAGGAACGGGGTGCGCATGCCGCCGGCGACGATGGCCGTCACCTTGATGCCGGCCTCACGCAATTCGGCGTGCAGCGCGTGCGAGAGGCCCAGCAGGCCCCACTTCGTCGCGTGATAGGCCGAAGCGTTGGGCCATGCACGTTTGGCTGCCGTCGAGGCGATATTGACGATATGTCCGCCCCCGCTTGCCCGCATCATCGGGACGGCCGCGTGGCACATCAGATACGGGCCGAACAGATTGGTCATGAGGACGTCGTGCCACGCGCTCGCGCCGACTTCATCGACCGGCGCGGTAATGTCGATGCCCGCGTTATTGACGATGACGTCGAGGCCGCCCATGCGCGTGCGGGCGTCGTGAACGGCCTCGGTCACGGATGCTTCGTGGCGCACGTCGAAGCACTGAAACGCAACGTCGAGCCCTCGCGCGGCGAGCGATTCGCACGTGTTCGATGCGCTGGCGCGATCGACGTCCGCAAGCGTCACGCGAGCGCCAGCGCTCGCGAGGTTTTCACAGATGGCCGCGCCCAACCCTCTCGCGCCGCCCGTCACGAGAACATGCTTTCCACGTAACGACGCGTCGAGGGGCGTTGCGACATGACTCGTGTCGCGGTTTTCCTTTGCTGACATGCTGGCTCCTGAGAGACATGAGATAGTGAGCGACGCTTGATTCGACAAGCGTATGTCTGTCATAGAGCGAATTACGTGCCACATCGCACAGGGGAGCCGCTGCACTAGGGAGCTACATGTGCAACTCGTTGTTTCATAACGCCTTACGACGAATGAGTCGTGAGCGGGGACGGGCTCGGCAATGGGCAACGTTGGCGGATCTGGCGGCGGTCCTCTGCCTTTCTGCCAGCCGCATGTAATTTGGCGTCGACGCGACAGCGTGCGGCGCACGCGCCCCTCAGTCTCCGTTCAGCGCCAAGGTCTCCACGGTTCCGTTGGCGCGGTGCTGCGCCATCGCGCGCAGACAATGGGCGACGCATCCGGCGAGCGCTTCGTCGAAATGCGGCAGCGCGCCGGAGACCCCCACGACGATGCCGTGCTGCGCGACACTGCCCCAGAGATTGGTGTCACCGCAGCGCAGGCGATAGGGCTCGCAAAGCTGCACCACCCGGCTGTCCTTGCCTGTCAGCCATGAGACGCGAGCCTTCGCGCGCGCATACGCACCGTAATCGGCATCCCACTGCTTCGGGTCCGGCAATGACAACTCATAGAGGATGGACTCCTCGAACGTCGCCACGTCGGGCCCCATGGCGGGGTCCATGACGACGATGTGCAGACAACCGCTTTGCCCGACGATGTCGTTTTGCATGGCATTGAGCAGCGTCGGCATCAGCAGTTCCAGGGCAGCGATGGCCGCTGCGCGATTGGCGAAGTGACTTCCTTGGTAGCGTGTCATATCAGCGTCGGTGAGGTTCAGTGGGATGTTGGGCAACAGAAGGTGGAGGTGGGCGTGCAGGCGCAGGCGCGTCGATGAGGGCGTCGGGACGAAGCGGCAGCGTGATGCGCAGGGCGACACCCACGTCGTCGTGCGAGCGGGTGAGATAGGCGCCGTGATGCTCGAGACTTGCCTGTATCGACGCAAAGTCGAGCAAGGAGAGCTCCGGCGCATCGAACAGCGGACTGGCGAACTCGATCAGTGCGTCGTCGGCGTCGCGCCGCACGCGAACATCGAGCTGGCCGCCCTGCCCCATCGTTTCCACGCCGAGCCGACAGAGTTCCCACAGCACGTGGTGCAGGCTCGGCGCATCGACGTTCACGACAAGGTCCTCGGTCGTCATTTCCCGGTGGACTTGCGTGCCGTGCGCGGCAATGGACTCACGCAAGGCGTCGAGCACGCCATCGACGAGCGGCACCAGCGACACCGGTCGCATGACGACACGGCGCTCGATTTGTTCAAGCGCACGTTGTTGCTCCTGAAGCTGCCACATCTGGGCGTAGACAGTGCCTCGCGCGAGCAGATCGTCGTGACGACCTTGTTCGACGACCCGGCCCCGCTCCATCACCAGTATCCAGTCGGCCCCCACGACCGTGGACAAGCGGTGGGCGATCAGCAGGCTCGTTCGCTGCGCCGCGAGTTGCATCATCTCGTCCTGGATGGCGCGCTCGGTTCGCGTGTCGAGGGCAGACGTCGCCTCGTCGAACACGATGATCGGCGGGCTCTTGAGCAGCGCGCGGGCAATGGCGATACGTTGTCGCTCGCCGCCGGAGAGCCGCATGCCCCGCTCCCCGACGCGTGTTTCGTACGCATCCGGCAGCGATTCGATGAACGGGGCGAGCTGCGCGCTGCGAGCGGCCTTGACGACATCGGCGCGGGTCGCGCCGGGGCGTCCGTAGGCAATGTTGTAGGCAAGCGTCTCGTTAAACAGGATGGTGTCTTGCGGCACGATGCCGATGGCGTCGCGCAGGCTCTGCTGTGTGACGTCACGCAGATTCTGGCCATCGATGCTCACGGTTCCCGCATCCGGTTGATAGAGGCGAAACAGCAGACGCGCGAGCGTCGATTTCCCCGAGCCGCTGCCGCCGACGATCGCGACCGTCTGACCGCTGCCTACGCGAAACGACACGTCGTGCAACAACTGGCGGCCCGGCTCGTAGCTGAAATCGACGCCCGCAAACTCGATGGCGCCCCCTTCGATCTTCAATGGATGCGCACCCGCTGCGTCGTTGTCCTCGTCGTCGCGCCCCTTCGCGAACAGCAGCGCGAAAAGGCGTTCGATGTTGGTAATGGCATCGTTGGTCTCGCGGAACACGAAACCCAGCGCGTTGAGCGGCAAGCTGACCTGAATGATGTAGGCGTTGATCAGCACGAGATCGCCGATGGTCATGGCGCGCGCCATGACATGTTGCCCCGCGAGCAGCATGACGGCCGCGATGCCCGCGCCGATGCAGGCGCTCTGTCCGATGTGCAGCGCGGAGAGCGCCGACTGGTTGGCAACGCCCGCTTTGGCCCAGTCGTCCGCGACAGTGCGAAGCCGCTCGGTCTCGAACGACTCCCTTGCGAAATACTTGACGGTATCGGCGTTGAGCAGACTGTCCACGATCCGGCTGCTTTGCGCGGCCTCCAGGGCATTGACCTGCATCTGCATGCGCATGCGGCGCCGGGTCGCATAGGCGGTCCAAGCCGCGTAAGACAGAAATGTCGCGGCGATGATGGTGAGGAAGCCCGCGCCGTAATTGCGCACGATGATGACCAGAATCAACCCGATCTCGACGAGCGTCGGCACGATCGCGAACAGCGATACACCGAGCAGAAAACCAACGGCAGTCGTCCCTTTTTCGATGTCGCGAATGACCGCACCGGTCTCGCGCTGCGCATGAAATCGGGCGCTCAGCCGATGCAGATGCGAAAAGGTGTTGACGGTGAGGTCGGCGACCGTGCGCTGCGTGACCTCCGAGAACGCCACGTCCCGGACTTCATTGAAGGCGTTCGAGAGAAACCGTACGACGGCATAGCCGAGGATAAGGAACACGGGGAGCATGGCAACCGTGGGCGCGCCCAGTTCGTCCACGATGCCTTTGAGCAGTACCGGGACCGACACCGACGCAAGCTTGGCCGCGACCAGCAGGCTCAGGGCGATGACCACACGCCAGCCGTGGGCGCGTACGGCCTGCCAGAGATAAGTGGCTATGCGCCATCTCGCGGTGGCGGAAGCGGGTTTCGTCGTCAAGCGCATGACCTCCCGGGTTGCCGGGCGTCGCCCCGCAGGTGCGGGATCGCGACGCGTGGCGAATGCTCTCGAAGCCAAGTGACCTGCAAGAGCCGTACCACGGCGCAATCCTCCCACCCTCAATACTCGCAGCCCTCCGACAGCCGCAAGGAACTGGCGGATTCTGCAAACGGATGCAAATTGGCAGTGCGCTGTGCCGCACGCGCCGTTCGATTGCACAGCGACGCGCGACTTGCGTGAGCGGCACGATATTTGCGAGACGGCTCGCAACGTGACGCCAGTCGTCCGCAGCCAGGGAAATCAGCGATGCGTCGACATACCGTTCTGGTGACGGGGGGTACCGGTTATATCGGCTCGCACACTTGTGTGGCGTTGCTTGAGCGCGGGTTCGACGTGGTCATCGTGGACAACCTCGTCAACAGCCGGCGTGGGGTCGTGGCCAGAATTGCCGAGATTGGCGGGCGCTCGCCGGTGTTCGTGGAGGCCGATGTGTGTTCGCCAGGGGCGCTCGACCGCATCTTTGCGACGTTCGACATCTCGGCGGTCATTCACTTTGCCGCGCTCAAAGCCGTCGGGGAGTCCGTCACGCGACCGGTCGATTACTACTGCAACAATGTCGGCGGCGTGTTGGCGCTGGTTCGCGCCATGCAGGCGCACCGCGTAAGGCATCTCGTCTTCAGCTCGTCCGCTGCGGTGTACGGCCAACCCGAGCGCGTGCCCATCGACGAATCATGTGCGCTGTGTGCCGCCAGTCCCTACGGACAAACGAAGCTGGTCGCAGAAGCGTTGCTTCGCGATGCGGCCCGAGCGGATCCCGCATGGCGCTTCGCCGTGCTTCGCTACTTCAATCCGGTGGGCGCACACGAGAGCGGGCGCATCGGTGAGGACAGTGTCGGGGCGCCGAATAACCTCATGCCGCGGGTAACACGCGTTGCGCTCGGTCAGGAACCGCGGCTGAAAGTGTACGGGAGCGACTGGCATACGGCGGACGGCACGGGTATGCGTGACTACGTGCATGTGATGGACGTTGCACACGGCCATGTGATGGCGCTTCGGGCATTGGACCGCCTCGATCGCGGCTTCACGGTCAACCTGGGGGCGGGACGCGGCTACACCGTTTTGGAGGTGATCCGGGCGTTCGAGGCGAGTTGCGGTCAGCGCGTGCCGTATGAACTCATGCCTCGGCGCGAAGGCGACGTCGCATGCTGTTACGCAGCCACGTCGCTCGCACGCGAACTGCTCGGCTGGGAAGCCAGCCGAAGTCTGGAGCGCATGTGTATCGATCACTGGCGCTGGCAGGTCCGAAATCCGAAGGGGTATGGATAGTCGGATCGTCGGACTTGCCGGCGCGATAAGATTCACTCTTAGAGCGCGATGTCCGGCACCTTCTTCACCACGCCGGGGGTCGCCACGGGAGCGGCGGGAACCACGCCATCGAGGCTCGGCGGCGCGATCGCCAGCTGCAGCGTCTCGGCCGTGCTTGCCCATTGCGCAGCAAGCAGTTCCGGATGCTCGTTGAGCTTCTTGCCATAGCTGGGCACGATCTCGCGGATCTTTTGCTGCCAGGCCGGCGTCTTCATCTGCTCGGGAAACACGCGCTCAAGCAGCGAGAGCATGATCGCCGGCGAGGTCGACCCGCCCGGCGACGCGCCGAGCAGTGCCGACACCGAACGATCGCTGGACACCACGACTTCGGTGCCAAGCTTCAGCACACCGCCCTTTTCGGGATCGTTCTTGATGATCTGGACGCGCTGTCCCGCTTCCCAGAGACGCCAGTCTTCGTCCTTTGCCTGCGGCATGTAGTGACGCAGCGCGGCCATCTTTTCCTCACGGGACAACGCCAACTGCTGCGCGAGATACTTCACCAACGCAAATTCATGGACGCCGACCTGCAATTGCGGAACGATGTTCGACGGCGTAGCCGCCTTGGCAAGATCGAAGTACGAGCCGTTCTTGAGAAACTTGCTCGACCAGGTGGCAAACGGCCCGAACAGAATGACCCGCTTGCCGTCGAGCACTCGCGTATCCAGATGGGGCACGGACATGGGGGGCGAGCCCGTATCGGCCAATCCGTATACCTTCGCTAGATGGCGCGAAGCGATCTCGGGGTTCTCCGTCACGAGGAATTCGCCGCCGACCGGGAACCCGCCGTACTGCTTCGCCTCGGGGATACCGGAGAGCTGAAGCAGCGGCAACGCCGCCCCACCCGCGCCGATGAACAGATTGCGCGCGTCCACCGTCTGGATCTTCGTGCTGTCGTTCATGTCGAAGGCCGACACGCGCCACGTGCCGTCTTCGTTGCGCGTGATCGAGCGGACTTCGTACCCGGTCGTGACCTTGACGCCCGAATTGCCGGTGAGATGCTTGTAGAACTGGCGCGTGATTTCGCCGAGATTCACGTCGGTGCCCAGGGGCGAACGCGTCGCGGTCACCACCTCGTCCGCCTTGCGCCCTTGCATCATGATCGGAATCCATTCGGCGATTTTCGCCGGGTCGGTCGTCATTTCCATACCGGCGAACAGCGGCGAAGCCTTGAGCGCCTCGACGCGCTTGCGGATGAATTCCCGATTCTCTTCGCCGAACACCAGATTCATGTGCGGCGTGGCGTTGATGAATTCGCGCGGATTGCCCAGAACGCCCTTGCGCACCTGATGCGCCCAGAACTGGCGGGAGATCTGGAAATTCTCGTTGATGTTGATCGCCTGCGTAATGTGGACGTTGCCCTTGTCGTCCATCGGCGTGTAATTCAGCTCGCAAAGCGCCGAGTGGCCGGTGCCGGCATTATTCCAGCCGTTGGAACTCTCTTCGGCGACCTTGTCCAGACGCTCGAACACCTCGCATGTCCAATTCGGTTCCAGTTCCTTCAGGTACACACCGAGCGTTGCACTCATGATGCCGCCGCCGATGAGGAGCACGTCGACGGTGCGATCGGCCTTTGCGGCGCGATACTGACTGCCGAAGAAATACGAATATCCGCCCCAGACGGCTGCGGCACCCACAGCGGTGGCCAGGAATTTGCGTCGGGTGAAAGGCTTGCGGCCGCGTCCGGGCGCCGTGTTCTTGTCCGTTTGGGTCATGAGAGTCACCCTAAAAAAATGGCGTTGGGCGTCACCGGATCGTTCAGAACCGGCCCGAGGGGCACTGGACCAGTCTCGGTCGACGCCATCGTGTCTGTGCGTCGGCGGTCGAGGTCCAAGCCGGTTGCCGAGCGATGCGAAGCGCGGATTGTAACGCAGACCGGCAAAAACGTAAGTGAAAACCCTAATGCCGACAGTCCCGAAATGGGGCACGCCGACACCGGGCAAGCGCGCTATCTCCGTTATCGCCGTTATCCTCGTCGTTGCAGGCCAACGCATTATGGATGGGGCTCCCGCACGACTTTTCGTCGTTCCCAAGACCTCGCGTGGCGGCGGCAAGGCTCCGCCAAATCAGGCACCTCGGGACTCAGGCGATCTCTTGCGCGGCCAGACGGTCCAACAACATTTCCACAAACGTCTGGGTCACCGGCGGCAGCGTCCGCCCACGCTTCTTGATCAGCGCGATTGGCCGCAGGAAGTCGTCGTGATGGATCGGACGCACGCGTAATTGCGGCTCTGCCCTGACCTCCCGGGCGGAGGCTGGCAGGATCGTCACGCCCAGTCCGGCACGGACCATCGCAACGGCCGTCATCATGTAGGTCGGCTCGCACGCGATATCCGGCACGACACCGCTGCGAGCCAGCGCGGCGTCCACCACGGCCCGAACGCTCGTGCCCTGCGCGGTCAGGACCAGGGGCACGTCGGCGAGGTCATGCAGCGTGAGGCGTTTGCGTCTCGCGAGCCGGTGAGCGGGCGGCAAGACAGCAACGAGATGGTCCGCACCGGTGTACAGAACATCGAAGTCGGCGGCGTTCACCTCGCCACCGGTCATCCCGATATCGACGTCTTCGTTGCGAACCAGTGCATCCACGACCCCGGCCACGGCATCGCGCACGTGAAAGCGCGCACGCGGCACCGCTGCGTTCATTTGCTGGATCAGCTCGGGCAGCACACTCGCGGCAAACGTCGGCAAACAGGCCACGCGTATGGTGCCGCTCGACCCATCGCCCAACGCACGCGCGTCGATCAGCACATGCTCCATGTCATGGAGCGACTTCTGGAGCAGCGGCAGCAATTCGCGACCCGTGGGCGTCAATGCCACGTTTCGACTGTTGCGGTCGAACAGGCGTACCCCCACGGTTTCCTCCAACCGCCTGATTTGCACTGTCAGCGCCGGTTGCGACAAATGCAGCCGCGCGGCCGCTCGCGTGAAGCTGCCGTTGTGCGCCACCGCGATGAACGCCCGAATGTCTCGTAAGTTCAGATCCATTATGGTTTGTGATCGCTGCAATCAAATCATTTCAATTGCGTTATCGAAAGTCAGAAATTACGCTCCATCGCATTAAAAAACAACATCGGAGACAAGCACATGCTTCCGCTATTGGGGCTGGCTACCATCGTCGTGCTGCTCGGCGCGATTCTGTCCAAGCGCATGTCGCCGCTCGTGGCGCTGATCCTCGTGCCGATTGCCGCATCGCTGATCGGCGGCTTCGGCTTCCAGACCAGCAAGTTCGTGCTCGACGGCCTCAGGGGCCTCGCGCCGGTCGTGGGCATGTTCGTATTTGCCATCCTGTACTTCGGCACGATTACCGACGCCGGCACGCTCGACCCGATCATCGACCGTATCCTCAAGGCAGTGGGAACGCGTCCAACGCGCATCGTCATGGGCACGACCCTGCTCGCCCTGCTGATCCATCTCGACGGGTCAGGTGCCGTCTGCTTCCTCGTGACGATTCCCGCCATGCTCCCGCTCTACGATCGTCTCGGCATGGACCGGCGCGTGCTGGCCGCCGCCGTGTCGATGGCCGCCGGCATCAACTTCCTGCCATGGACCGGCCCGATGATCCGCGCATCGGCGTCGCTGCACTTGCCGATCTCGAGTCTCTTCAATCCGTTGATTCCGGTGCAGGCCGTCGGCCTGGTGTTCGTCTTCGGCGTGGCTTACTGGCTGGGCCGACGCGAAGAAAAGCGGCTGGGACTGGCGTCGGTCGACGGCTCGATTCCCATGCCCCAGCGAGCGCTGTCGCCGGAGGAACAGGCGTTGCGACGCCCCAAGCACTTCTGGTTCAACATCGTGCTCACGCTGGTCGTGCTCGGCACCATGGTCGTGATGGGGGAAAAGATCCCGCCCGCGATTATGTTCATGGTCGGTCTGTGCGTCGCGTTGATGGTGAACTACCCGGACGTCGACATGCAGCGCAAGCGTATCGATGCGCATGCGCGCGCCGCCCTCATGATGGCCGGCATCCTGCTTGCTGCGGGTGTCTTCACCGGTGTCATGCAAGGTAGCGGCATGCTCAAGGCGATGGCGCAATCTGCCGTCGGCTTCGTGCCACCGGGCATGGCCGGCCACATCCCGGTCGCGCTCGGTCTGGTATCCATGCCGCTGAGCATGCTGTTCGATCCCGATTCGTTTTACTTCGGCGTCTTGCCGGTCATCGCGGAAGTCGCGGGACAACTCGGCGTGCCGGCGGTTCACGTCGGTCAGGCAGCGCTGCTGGGCCAGATGACGACCGGCTTCCCGGTCAGTCCGCTCACGCCGGCAACGTTCCTGGTGGTCGGTCTGTGCCGCATCGATCTCGCCGATCATCAGAAATTTACCTTCCCGCTGCTGTTCGGCGCGTCGGTCGTGATGACGATCGCCGCGGTCGCGCTCGGCGTATTCCCGCTTTAAGCCTTCACGAAACGGCGCGATTTGGAGCGCGTCTTCGACGCCCCATTGAACGCCTCGTTGAGTGCGATTTGGAAATCAAGGATGAACGTATGACAGGCACATCGACGCCGTCTACACCCACGACAGCCACGCCGCGCGCGATCCGTATCGGCGCAGGCGCCGGTTATTCCGGCGACCGGATCGAGCCCGCAGTCGAACTTGCCGAGCATGGCGCGCTCGACTATCTCGTCTTCGAATGCCTCGCCGAGCGCACGATCGCCATCGCACAGCAGACCCGCCGCCAGTCGCCGGAGCTCGGTTACGACCCACTGCTCGAAGCGCGTATGACGGCTGTGCTACCCGCAGCGATTCGCAACGGCGTGCGCATCATCTCCAACATGGGAGCGGCCAATCCACTGGCTGCGGCGCGCAAAACGGCGCAGATCGCGCATCGCCTGGGGCTTGGCGAGCTCAGAATCGCTGCCGTGACCGGCGACGACGTGCTCGATGTCGTACTGGCGTCGGACACGACCTTCGAAGAAACGGGGGATCCGGTGGCGTCGTATCGCGAGCGCATCGTTTCTGCGAACGCCTATCTTGGCGCAAGCGCCATCGTCGACGCGCTCGCCGCTGGCGCACACATCGTCCTGACGGGCCGCGTCGCCGACCCTTCGCTGTTCGCGGCGCCGTTGATTCACGAATTCGGCTGGCGGATGGACGATTGGGACACGCTCGGACAAGCGACCGTCGTGGGCCATTTGCTCGAATGCGCGGGCCAGGTCACCGGCGGCTACTTCGCTGACCCCGGTTACAAAGACGTCCCCGATCTGGCCCGGCTCGGTTTCCCGATTGGCGAGGTGTCGCCGGACGGATCGGTCGTGATCACCAAAGTCTCACACGCGGGCGGACACGTGACGCCGGCCACCTGCAAGGAGCAGTTGCTCTACGAAATCCATGATCCGCAACGCTATTTGCAGCCGGACGTCGTTGCCGATTTTTCGCAAGTGAGCGTGGCAGCCGATGGTCCGGATCGGGTGAAGGTTCAAGGTGGGCGCGGCACGCCTCACACCGGCAAACTGAAGGTCTCGGTCGGCTACATCGACGGGTTCATCGGCGAAGGCCAGATCTCTTACGGCGGCCCGGGCGCCGTGGCGCGTGCGCGCCTTGCCATCGACATCGTGCGCGAGCGACTCGCCTTGACTGGTGTACAAACGAGCGAGTTGCGCTGCGATCTGATCGGTATGAATTCCCTGCACGGTGAGACGGCCGGCGCACGTCACGGCGATCCGTACGAAGTGCGGGTGCGCGTGGCGGGGCGTACAGCCTCGGCGAGCGAGGCCCTGCGCATCGGAAACGAGGTCGAGACCTTGTACACCAATGGCCCGGCGGGCGGCGGCGGCGCGAGCAAATCGGTTCGCGAAGTGCTGGCTGTCCAGTCGGTCTTGCTCGCGCGCGAACACGCGCGACCATCGTTCACTTTTGTGGAGCGTGAGCATGAAGCTGCGTGAACTTGCGCACTCGCGTACGGGCGACAAGGGCAATACGCTCAATGTCTCGCTCATCTGCCATGACCCCCGCCATTACGAACGGCTTCGCCGGGAAGTCACCGCCGAGCGGGTCAAGGCGTTTCTCGGCGATGTCGTGCGAGGCGCCGTCGTGCGCTACGAACTGCCGCGCATTGCTGCCTTCAACTTCGTGTTGAGCGATGCACTGGGCGGCGGTGTCACTCGTTCGCTCGCGCTCGACGCCCATGGCAAATCGCTCAGTTCGGCGTTGATGGAACTCGAGATCGACGATAGTGCCAATATCGTCGAATCCAACGATAGTGACGATACTGCTGCCCCCGGCTAACGCGCAGCAGCCTGCGGATTGCTGGATGGCGCAATCCGCAGGCGGAGGCGACGCGTCGATCAGTGGATGACGCGGGGCATCAGTAAGTGGCGTCGAACGCCTTCTGCACCTTGTCCGGGGTCGTGACGCCGTTGCCGATCAGCAATTGCGTGAGCACCCGGGCTTTTTGCGGGTTCAGGTCGTAGGAGACGACAAAGCCGGTCTTGTCGTCGGAGACTTCGACGTTGCGATTGACGAAGCCGCTGCCCACGCGCGAGGCGCGAACGACGACGACCCCCCGTTTGGCTGCCGCCTCCAAGGCATCGAGCGCTGCCTTGGACGCGTTGCCGTCGCCAACGCCCGCAAGCACGATTCCCTTCGCGTTATGCCGCACGGCGTCGTCGATCTGTCCGGCGTCCATATCGGCGTGGGCATACACGATGTCCACGCGTGGCAAGCCGCCATTGGGCACGTTCAGGCGCGCGTTGCGCGCGGCGGCAGGCGGCGAGAGATAGCGGACCGACGCCGGATCGACGTAGCCCAGCGGCCCGCCATTGGGATTGCCGAACGTTTGCACCGACGTCGTGTTGGTCTTCGTAACCCAGCGCGGCGCGTGAATCGTATCGTTCATCACGACGAGCACACCGCGATGGCCCGACTGCGGGCTGGCGGCCACCTCCACCGCTTCGTAGAGATTGCCCGGACCGTCTGCGCTCACGGCGGTGCTCGGTCGCATGGAACCGACGAGCACCACTGGCTTGGGCGTGGAGAGCACGTTGTCCAGGAAAAAGGCCGTCTCCTCCATCGTGTCGGTACCGTGCGTAATCACCACGCCGTCGGCTTCATTGCGCTCGAATGCCTGCTTGATTCGGGCTGCCAACTGGTACCAGACCTTGCTGTTCATGTCCTGCGAGCCGATATTGGAGATCTGCTCGGCTTTGATGCTCGCGAGCTTGTCCAGTCCCGGCACGCTGGCCGTGAGCTGCTCGCCCGTCACACCGCCCGCGTTGTAGCCGATGGCCGATCGCGCATCGCCGGTGCTGGCAATGGTGCCGCCCGTGGCGAGCACGAGAATTCGCGGTTTGGCCGTACCGACGTCTGCTGCATTGGCTGTGAAGGCGTAGCCGCCCGCGCCCAGGGTGAGCGCGGCCACGGCCGTCGTATGCATTGCAACTTCACGAAGGGTCTTCGACGTTGTCATCGTTCGCTCCATTGTTGTCGTTTGTCGAACATCGCGCGTACGGCAGGCGCGATGTCCGACATATTGACAAACTTTGAAGCGAAGCGCCGATCAACTCGCCATCACGGACACCGCCTTCGTCACGAGATACGCTTCCATGGCCTCAGGCCCGCCTTCCGAACCGTAACCCGAGTCCTTCACGCCGCCGAACGGCATTTCCGGCGACGGCGCTGCCGGCTGGTTGATCCAGAGCATGCCGACTTCCATTTGCTGCGAGAGCAGATGCACGTTGCGGAACGACTGCGTGAACGCGTAGCCCGCCAGCCCGTACGGCAGGCGGTTGGCTTCGGCAATGGCGTCTTCGAGCTTGTCGAAGCCGCGAATCGCCGCGACCGGGCCAAACGGTTCATTGTTGAAGACGTCGGCATCGAGCGACACGTCGGTGAGCACCGTCGGCGCGAAGAAGTTGCCGGACGTGCCCACGCGCTCGCCGCCGGTGGCGACCGTCGCGCCCGTCTTGCGGGCGTCGTCGATCACACGGCTCATGGCCGTCAGACGACGCGCGTTCGCCAGCGGCCCGAGCGTCGTGCCCTCCGCGAGACCGTCACCCAGCTTGAGGCTTTCGGCGTGTTTCACAAGCGCCTTGGCGAACTCGTCCTTCACGCTGTTGTGCACAAGGAAACGCGTCGGCGAAATGCACACCTGACCGGCGTTACGGAACTTGGCGCCCCCCGCTGCCTTGACGGCGAGCGCGAGGTCGGCGTCTTCGGCGACGATCACCGGTGCGTGGCCACCGAGCTCCATCGTCGCGCGCTTCATATGCAGACCGGCGAGCGACGCGAGCTGCTTGCCGACCGGCGTCGAACCGGTAAACGTCACCTTGCGAATGATCGGGTGCGGAATCAGATAGCTCGAAATTTCCGCCGGGTCGCCGAAGACGAGACCGACCACGCCGGCGGGCACCCCCGCGTCGACGAACGCCTGGAGCAGCGCAGCGGGCGACGCCGGGGTTTCTTCCGGCGCCTTGACCAGGAACGAGCAGCCGCAGGCCAGCGCAGCGCTCAGCTTGCGCACCACCTGATTGACCGGGAAGTTCCACGGCGTGAATGCAGCGACCGGCCCGATCGGTTCCTTGAGGACCGTTTGCTGAGCGTTGAGATTGCGTGACGGGACAACGCGGCCATACACGCGCATCCCTTCGTCGGCGAACCATTCGATGATGCCGGCGCCCGAGAGCACTTCGATACGCGCCTCGGCGAACGGCTTGCCCTGCTCCTGCGTCATGAGACGCGCGATCGCGTCAGCGCGCTCGCGCACCAGCGCCGCCGCCTTGCGCATCGTCACGGCGCGCTCGGCGGCCGGCACCTTGCGCCAGGCAGCGAAACCGCGTTGCGCGGCCTCCAGGGCGCGGTCGAGATCGGCGATGCCCGCATGGGATACCTTGCCGATGACATTGCCCGTTGCCGGGTTGACGACGTCGAGCGTTTTGCCGCTGGCGGCATCGCACCACTCGCCGTTAATCAGAAGCCGGGTATCTGTATATCCTGATGTAACCATTTGAATTTCCTGAGAACGATTGGCAATGGGCGAGGCGCAGCCCCTGCGCCTCGCCGCGCTTTAGCTTGACATCGACGCTTCGAGCATCTCGCGATAGTCCTCTGCCGAGGCCTCCCGCGGATTGGTCTTGTGGCTGTGATCCTTGAGCGCACCCTCGATAATGCGCGGGAACTGCTCCCGAGTCACGCCCAGTTCCGCAAGACCGCCCGGAAGTCCGAGTTTCGCCGTCATATCGGCAATCGCCGGGCCGACGTCGTCGCCGTGCGCCAGGCCCATCGCCTGCGCGAGTCGGTCCAGCTTGGCCGCTTCCTGCATCGACGGCGCGCTGCGGTTAAAGGCGATCACCGCCGGCAACAGAATAGCGTTGAGCGTGCCATGGTGCAGCCGAGGATTGATGCCGCCGAGCGAGTGGCTCAGGCTGTGCACGCAGCCCAGCCCTTTCTGGAACGCGAGTGCGCCCTGCATCGATGCACTCATCATATTCAACCGCGCCTCCCGATCCGAAGGCTCGCGCGTGGCGCGCTCGATATGACGCCACGCGCGCCAGAGTCCGTCGAGCGCGATGCCGTCGGCCGGCGGGTTGAATGCCGGCGCCATGAACGTCTCCATGCAATGGGCGATGGCGTCCATGCCGGTGGCCGCCGTCAGACCTGCGGGCAGGCCAAGCGTCAAGGCAGGGTCGCAGATCGCCACGCGCGGCACCACATACGGCGAGATCACGCCAACCTTTCGCCCGTCGTCGAGGATGAGGATGGCACCGCGTCCGACTTCGCTGCCGGTTCCCGCCGTCGTGGGAATGGCGATGACCGGCGCGGTCGCTGCGGTAATGCGCGCGAGGCCGCCTTCGATGACCGCGAAGTGCTGAAGCGGGCCATCGTGCGTTGCGCACACCGCAACGCCCTTGGCCAGATCGATGGACGAGCCACCGCCCAGCGCGATCACGCCATCGCACACGTGGGACTTGTACATCGCCACCGCCTCGCGTACTACGGACTCGTTCGGGTTCGGGGGCGTCCGGTCGAACACCGGCACCGGTTGCGTTGCGCCCAGCGCGTCGAGCACAGTGTCGAGCAGCCCCGCCGCGCGAATACCGGCGTCCGTCACGATCAGCGGGCGGGAAATGCCGATCCGGTCGCATTCACCGGCGAGCAATCGAATCGCGTCGTAACCGAACTGGATCTGGGTGATGTAGTTGATGAGGGACATGGCAGATGACGAAAAGTTATAGGAAGGCTATGCTCACGCAGAGATTTCGCAGTGTATGGCCCATGCTGGCGCGGCGATATTGAGAGCATTTGATAGCGATATAACTTTTCATCAAGACAATGACGCCTCCCTCGCTCAATTCGATCATCTCCCGTCTGCATGTCAAACAGCTCCGGCTGTTGATTGCCATCGAGGAGCACGGCTCACTCCTGGGGGCGGCGACACAGTTGGCGATGACCCAGCCGGGCGCCAGCAAGGCGCTTCACGAAATCGAGACAACCTTCGGCACGGCGCTTTTCGAGCGCTCGAACCGGGGGTTGGCGCCCAATGCCGTCGGGCATTGCGTGATTCGCTACGCGCGGCTGATCCAGTCGGATCTTGCGCATCTTCGCGAAGAAATGGTCGGCATCATGCGCGGACATGGCGGACGTGTGTCCGTGGGCGTGATTATGGGCGCGGTGCCTTTGCTCACCGATGCCATCACCTCGGTGAGCGAGGCCCAGCCCGACATGTCGATAGAAATCGTGGAGGACACCAGTGCGGCACTCCTGAGTCAGATCGACGCCGGTCGTCTGGACCTCGCCATTTGCCGCACGAGCGTGAGCCAGACGCCCTATCTGTATGACAGCGTGTTCGTGCAGGACGAAACGCTGGCCGTGATCGCCAACGTCGCGCATCCACTGGCGAGCGCAGTGCGGGTCTCGCTAGGCGATCTCGCGCAATACCGCTGGGTGGTCTACCGGGCGAACATGCCGATGCGACGTCTGCTGGAGCGCGAATTCCACGACGCCGGGCTGCGATTCCCCGCCCATTTACTGGAAACGACGTCCGCGTTCGCGACCGTTTCCCTGTTGCAGAAGAATCCGTCGCTCGTCGCACTGGTCTCGATCGACGTCGCGCGCTTCTACACCGAGCACGGCGTGGCCTGCACACTGCCGCTCACGCTGTCGTCGCTGAGCGAGCCCTACGAACTGGTGACGCGCCGCAGCGCCCCGCTATCCCACGGCGCGCAGATGCTCATGCAGGCCATCGTTGCCCGTGGCGCCAACGACACGAAAGGGTGAGCCCCCCCCCTTGAGCGTCGCGGATATGCCTTTCGGAAATGACGATCGATTGCGCGAGCGCCATCTGGCTTGAGAAAAAGTTATAGCGCTAACGCCAACGTTCAGTGTACTGGCGCCCCCCACCTTTGTAGACTTCGTCCGGTCATCAAAAAAACAAGGTGGAGACAATGAGCGGAATAGCGCCCAATAGCGCGGGTAGCGCAGGCACCCCCGGCCTGACTTCGGCGATGAAAGAAACGATGGTTCCGGAGGCGGAGCGCCGACGCGCTCTGCTCGGCAGCGCCGTCGGCAGCACCATCGAGTGGTACGACTACTTCCTGTACGGCACGATGGCATCGATCATCTTCGCCAAACAGTTCTTCCCGAGTACCGACCCGCTCGTCAGTAATTTGCTTGCGCTGGCGACCTTTGCGCTGGCCTTTATCATTCGTCCGCTGGGCGGGGTGATCTTCGCCCACATCGGGGACCGGGTCGGTCGCAAAAAGACGCTGGCGATCACGCTCAGCATGATGGGGATGTCGACCGTCCTCATGGGATTGCTGCCCAATTACGACCAGATCGGCGTCTGGGCGCCCATTCTTCTGTCGTTGCTGCGTCTGATGCAGGGGCTGGCACTCGGTGGCGAATGGGGCGGTGGCGTGCTGCTCGCCGTGGAATACTCACCGCGCCATCGTCGCGGCTTTTACGGTGCGGTGCCGCAAACGGGTGCGGTGCTTGGGCTCGCGCTCGGCAACATCATCACTTCCGTGCTGAGCAACTCCATCAGCGACGCCGACTTCCAAAGCTGGGGGTGGCGCATTCCGTTCGTCGGCTCGATCGTGCTCGTGCTCGTCGGCATGTGGATTCGCAATGCGGTGGGCGAGACGCCATCGTTCAAGAAGATCATGGCGAACCGCACGGAAACCCGTATTCCGCTGAAGGAAACGTTGCAGGATCACTGGCGATCGGTCCTGATTGCCATCGGTGCAAAGGTGGTAGAGACGTCGACCTTCTTCCTGTACGCGACGTTCACGATCTCGTACATGATCGGTCACGGTTTCCAGCGCTCCGACATCCTGAATATCGTGCTGGTGTGCGCCCTGATCGCGTTCCCGTTCATGCTCTATTTCGGGCATCTGTCTGACAGGATCGGCCGCAAGAAGGTGTTCCTCTGGGGTACGTTTGCCTTCATCGTCTGGATCGGCCCGTACTTCTGGCTGTTGAATCAGAAGTCGATCCTCCTCGCGTCGGTGGCGGTGGGCGTGGGGCTGAGCGTGATCTGGACGACGTACGGTTCGATGATCGGCACGTTGCTTGCAGAGGCGTTCCCGCCGTCGATTCGATACACCGGCATGTCGCTCGGCTACCAGATCGGCGCGGCGCTCGTGGGCGGCCCGATGCCCCTCATTGCGACCGCCCTCGTCGCCTACTTTGGTGGCAGCTATGTGCCGGTCGTCTTCTTCATGATCGCCTGCGCGCTCGTCTCGGTGGTCGCCGTCGCACTCGTCAAGGATCGCAGCGGTCTGCCGCTCGACGATTGAATCTCGACGATTGAATCGACGGCGTCCCGCAGGCACGGGCGAAACATGCGACGAGGCGGCCACCGCCTCGTCGTGACATGCGCTTCCCTGCGTCAGCGTGCCGGCACCGGCGCCACCGATTCGTGCGGCGTGGCCGTGCGTTGGGCGGCCTTGTGAACCATGGTGTAGGCATAGTCGACCCCCATGCCGTAGGCACCGGCATGTTCCTTGACGAGCTTCATCACGGCGTCGTAGGTATCGCGGTGCGCCCAGTCGCGCTGCCATTCGAGCGTGACCTGCAACCAGGTCACTGGCACAGCGCCCGCCTGGACCATACGCTGCATCGCAAAGTCGTGGGCTTCCTTGCTGGTGCCGCCCGAAGCGTCGGCAACCATATAGATTTCGTAATCGCCTTCGAGCATGGCACACAGGGCGAAGGTCGTATTGCAGACTTCCGTCCAGAGGCCTGCGACCACGACCTTCTTGCGGCCGTTGGCCTTGAGGGCATCACGCACCTTCTGGTCGTCCCACGAGTTCATCGACGTGCGCTCAAGCGTCCTGGCGTTCGGAAAGACGTCGAGAAGTTCCGGATAGGTATAGCCGGAGAACGACTCGCTCTCGACCGTGGTGATCGTCGTGGGGATGCCGAAGACCTTTGCGGCCTTGGCCAGACCCACCACGTTGTTCTTCAGCGCCTGGCGATCCATCGACTGCACACCGAAGGCCATTTGCGGCTGATGGTCGATGATGATGAGCTGGCTGTTCTGAGGGGTCAAAACTTCAAGTTTGGGATTCGACATGGTCCGGGTCCTGAGGTCCTAGGGGCGTGAGGTACATGAGGTGCCTGATGGGTATTGGGGTATTGCGCTGCGCAACCCAATGAAAGACTAGTCGACCCGGTCCCCGCCGGAACATCACCTGATGGTATTAGTCGGCGCCCCCGGTCTTGCGAGACCGATTACCTCGCCGCCGCCGTGGCGCCAAGCGTTGGCACCTGCCATTCATCGCCCTGCCCCGTCGGCGTTTGCCGGTCGGGGGCGAGAACGACACAATTCCGGCCATTGGCTTTCGCGGCATAAAGAGCCGCATCGGCCCCTGCCATGACCGTCGCCAGGGTGTCGCCGGGCGCAAAGGTATCGACACCCGCGCTAAGCGTCGGCACAACGTCCCGGTTCGGCACGCAGGTGCCCGATTCCGCCACTGCGGCGCGCACGCGCTCGACGAGTCGGCCGGCTTCTGCCTTCGAGGCGTCCGGCAACAGCACGGCGAATTCCTCGCCACCGATCCGCCCGACAACGTCGCCCGCGCGCACCGAACGGGCAATCAGCGAGGCCACATGGGCAAGTGCGCGGTCGCCCGACGCATGGCCGTACCGATCGTTGACGCTCTTGAAATTATCGATGTCGAGAATCGCGACGGACAGCGGCGCGTTCAGCGGCGTCTTCAGCGGAGCGTTACCCGCCGTCCCCAGCGCGAGCGCTTCGGCACGCGCAATGAATGCGCGCCGCGCAAGTACCCCCGTCAGGTCGTCGTACGTTGCCAGACGCTCCATGCGATCCACCAGCCGGTCATGCGCGAGCAGCACCATGCCCACGGACAGGCAGGGCAACGTCAACGTCGCCATGCCGAGGAACAGAACATTGAGAGGCGTGGGCTGGAGAAACACGGTTTCGTGCGCGAATCCGAACGCGTAGGCGAACGAGCGCACTGCGTGAACGACCGCGCCCAGCGTCGCTGCGATCGAGACAAAGTAGTAGGCATATTTCGGGCGGCCCGGCGGCCGGTGCTTGAGCACCATCGCGCCGATGTAAAAGCGTGCGTAGGCAATGACGCCCGAAATCATCGCGCTGCGTGCGTCCACATGCGGTGAGACGAACGTCCAGTGAAGCAGCAGCGCGAGGATGCCGACGATCGCCACGTATTCCCATACGTAGCTCGTCCGGGTGTTCAGAAATTGCCGGAACCCCTGCACACCGAGGAGCGACGCGATGACGAGCAGACTGCTCGACGTTGCGACCACGGCGTCCGAGTTGCCAGTGAGCAGCAATGCCGATGTCACCGCCAACAGCCCGCTCGCCGCGCTCCATCGCCGAACCCCGGGGACATGCGCCTGAAACAGTGAGCCGAGAACGGCGACGCTCATGACGCACGAGAGAATCGCAATGCTGATGAAAACAGCCGGGATAGACATGGCGCGTGACGAGGTATCTGGTGCGTTTTTGAAGCCGCCAGCATAGCCGAATTCAAAGACCAGGCCGCAGCAATGTGTCCCGCCAGCCTGTCGCCGCGACAATGCCTTGATGTGGCTCACGCCGCGTGCATACCCGTCGCTCATTCCCGCCGCTTCCGATGCTATGCTCGTGGACATACTTCCATCGCTCATGCGCAGCCATGCCCAGTAAAACTGCTTACGACTTCCACGACCAGATTGGTCACCTGCTTCGCCGCGCCTACCAGCGTCACGTTTCGATCTTCCAGAGCGCCATTCCCGACTCCGACCTGACGGCCGCCCAATTCGTGGCGCTTTGCACCGTCAAGGAAAAGCGTTCGTGCTCGCTCAACGACATTGTGAAGACGACCGCGATCGATCAGGCCACCATACGCGGCGTGGTCGAGCGTCTCAAAGCGCGAAACCTGATCGAAGTCGAACCGGATCCGACCGATGGCCGCAAGCTGCTGGTGCGCGCCACGCCCGCCGGGCTGTCATTGATCGAGCGGACCGTGCCGTTCGCGGAGGAAGTCACCGAACGCACCTACGGCGCGCTCAACCCCGCGGAACGTGTGGCGCTGATGTTCCTGTTGCGCAAGATGATGGACACCGATTCGGCAGAATGAACGGGCAGTCCCCGAGCCAACGCCCGGCGTGTTCGCCTCACGCCGTTGTTGCTGCCTGTCGGAGCAAACGCCCCTGCCGCGCGAGCGCTGCGCGTACCGTCTCCGGCGTGAACGGCGGCGCGTAGAGCCGAACGCCCGTGGCATCGAAAATCGCATTAGCCAGTGCTGCCGGCCCGGGCACCGACGCCGACTCTCCTGCCCCCATGGGCGGCTCGCCCTGTCTCGGCATCAACACGACATCCAGTTTCGGTAATTCGGCGAAGGTCAGGATCGGGTAACCGCCCCACTCCCGGCTGGCGGGTCGGCCGTCGACGAACCGCACACGCTCCTTGAGCGAGCGACTGAGGACTTGAACCACGTTGCCGTGCAACTGGTGACGCACCCCGTCGGGATTGACCATCGTGCCGGTGTCTTGCCCCACGGTCACGCGCTCGACACGCACCTCGCCCGTGACCCGATCCACGACCACGTCCGCAATCCACGCCGACCAGGCCGCGCCGAACCCCGGGAAACGGCTATGCACATAACGCGCATAGGCAACGCCACGCCCCCGCGCGAAGCGTTCGTCGCCATCCCATCGGGCGGTGTCTTGCACGCGAGGCGTCCACCCGGCACGGGCGGCCACCGCATCGAGCAGTTCGACGGCACGCGCGTCGTCGAGATGCCGAAGCTTGAACGCCAGCGGATCGACGCCCGTCGACCATGCCATCTCGTCGGCGAAACTGTCATGGGCAAACGAGTTCGGTAACGCCGACACGCCCCGGAACCACGACGCGCGCACCAACGGCGCCATGTCGTCGCAGGCAAAGCGCCGGTGGCGGCTCACGTAGGGCGACACTGCCGTGCGGTCGCCCATCTCGAATACGCGCGCCTGGGGCGCCACCACGCCGATGAGCAGCGAGGCGAGTAACGGGGCGTCGTTGGACGGATAACGCGTGGAAAAATCGTATGCCAGGAGTTCGCCCGCCGGCGTGGCGGCCCCGCGTACGGTCATGACCTGCCCGGTGCCTTTCGGCTCCCACAGGTGTTCGTCGGCGCGCGACAACTGCACGCGCACCGGTGCGCCAACCGCCCGCGAGAGCAGCAAAGCGTCTCCACAAACGTCGTCTGCGCAATTGCGCCCATAGCAACCGGAGGCTTCCATGCGCACGATATCGATATCGGCTTCCTCCCTGCCGATCAGTTGCGCGAGGTCGAAGCGCAACGAGACAGGGTTTTGCGTGCCCGACCAGACGGTGATGCGTCCCTCGCCCTGCGCCCGGTAATCGGCAACGGCACACGACGGTCCGATCGAGCCGTGCATCTGATACGGCCATGCATAGGTTCTCGACAGCGTCACGACGTCGTCGCGAGCGAACACGGTATCGACGTCACCTTCGGTCAATAGCGGCCGTCTCACGGCGGGTGCCGCAGCGATGGTCGACGCAGGGTCGTCCATCGCGGGCAGCGACGGCAACGGCTTCCAGGTGACGCGCAACGCCTGGGCCGCGCGTATGGCCTGCTCCTCGCGTTGCGCCACAACACCGATGAAGTCGCCGATGACCACGACCGCCCGAACGCCAGGCAAGTCTTCAACGGACGCCTTGTCGACCGACGCCAGCAAATTGCCCACGAAACCGCCGGCGTCAATGCCGCTGTATGGGGGACGCACCACACGCGCATGCAGCATGCCCGGCACCCGCACGTCATGGACGAACGTCAGTGCGCCGGTCGCCTTGGCCGGCAGGTCCACGCGTCGTGTCGACTGGCCCACGACCCGGTAGGTCGACGGATCCTTGACCGGTGTGTCGAGATCCAGCGCAAGCGCAATCTTCTGTCCCCGCACCAGTTCGGCGAACGTCGCCTTGACGACTTCACCCTGCGGGCCGTTACCGAAGATTTGCCCGCCATCGCAGTGCAAATGGCTGACGTCGATACCGAAACGCCGCGACGCCAACGCCATCAACGCGGTGCGCGCCTGCGCCGCCGCACACCGCAACGGCGTCGCCGAGATCTGGATGGTGGCACTCGCAATCGTCGGCCCCTGATTTGGCGTCGCAGCCGTGTGCCCCAGTTCCATGCTCACGTCTTGCGCAAGCACGTCGAGCTCTTCCGCAACGATCTGCGCAAGCGAAGTCCGGATCCCCGTGCCCAGATCGACATGCCCGTTGAAACCCAGAATGCGGCCGTCATCGAGGATCGCAACGAAGATCTCGGCAACGTCGGGGACGAACGTCGAATGACTGCCCGGCTGACCGGGTGCCGGTTTCACTGGCGTGACGGGTTGCCGCACGACGGTCAGACAACCGTGGCGTGCAAGCAGAGCGGAGCGATTCACGAGAAGGAGTTCCTGAAGTTCCGGTGCGCCAGGCGCACCGCCAACGACCAACGATAGGAGGACAATTTCGGGGCGTCAACCGAGACCTGCCACGATGCACAACCCTCGCCTCCCGTCCTGCTCAGCGATGCCGGGCCTCGATGGCTTGCACCGCCTGCGCCAGCGGCATGACGGCGGCATACTTCTGCTGCATGTCGAACAGACTCGCCTCGTGCGGACCGATCGCGCGGTCCCCCACACAGTCGGACAACACGAGGGGCCGCAAGCCGAACGACATGGCGTCCACGACGCTTGCGCGAACGCATCCGCTCGTCACCGCGCCCGCGACGAGCAACGTCTGAATGCCGCGCTGCGCCAGCCAGGGGGCGAGTTGCGTGCCGAAGAAGGCGGACGGAACGACCTTGCGCACCACAAGCTCGCCCTTGGCCGGTGTCAGCTCGGGCACGATGGCGCTGTTCGGATTCGTCTCCGTCAACGTTGCCATGCCGGGCACCTTGATCGAGAAGATGTTGTCGTCGCTGCCGTCGTCTGCGTAGACAATGCGGCTATGCGCGACCGGCCAGCCCTGACGTCGCGCAATGGCGAGCGCATCGACCGTACGTGCGATCGCCGAGGCGATGTTGCCGCCACCGAACACTTCAGGGTCCGCGAAACCGACGACCAGATCCACGATCAGCAGCGCGACGTTGCCCTGAGGCGCAAGGGACGTGCCGAATCCCTGGCGTTGATAGACGCCTGATTCGGCGTGTTGCGAGATGTCAGTCATGGTGAATTGAGCGTTTCGGAATTGGTAGACGTTGAGCGAGGTCGGCAAGATCGCGGGGAGGGTGCACCGCCGTCATTCGTAGACGACGCGCCCGTCCCGGACCATGATTTCGTCGTCGAGCGAGACGGTGCAATGACGCAGCGGAATGTCGATGTGGCATGTCGTCGTGCGCGTGCCGCCGCCTTCGTTGTTCGGGCCGAGCGAGAACAGGAAGTTGCCTTCGAAAGCCCGGGCGTCCATGCCGATGGTGGCTTCACGGTCGTACAACCCCAACGTCGACCAACGCGCCCGTGGCTGCAACCCCCAGCCGATGTGCGAGATCGCGTAGCCTTCCGGATCGCGGAACGTCTCCATGTAGTCGCGCAACAGGTCGGCGTCGACACCGCCTTCGATGCGCGTGGCATAACCCTTTTCCACGGTCAGCCGGATCGGCTCACTCACGTAACGCTTCTGCGGCAGCAGAATATCGCCGCGGTCGATCACGATCGTGCCGTACGCCGTGTGATCGTTCGGATATGACAACGCAAACCCGCTCGGCCAGTGGTCCCATCGCCCCGGCTCGTCGACAAACCCATATTCGGCAGTAGGCCCGAACTCGCCCATCGGGCAGACGAGCGACGTGCCGGCGGGCGACGTCACACGCATCTCGCGCGCTGCCCCCAGCTTGGCGGCAGCCGCCATCACGCGGGTCTTGTCGCCCGGCGTGGGCACCATGCGCGCCAGCACTTCGGGCGGCTCGACCGCCAGAAGAATCTTCGTGCCCCCTTTCAATATGTCGTGCTGCTCCGGCGAGAACAGCAGCGTCATGAGGTCGAGCACGAGGTCGCTCGCCTTGAGTGCGGCGATAGCGGCGCGGTTTCCGGTCAGCGGCGTGGTGCCCAGATACGACAGCGAATCGCGACTGAACGCCTTCTCGCCATTGACGGGCTGAAGATCGAGCTGGTTCGTGATCGCGCCCATCGACTGCGCGGCGATCAGCGCACAGCGAAGCGTCTGCGGGTGCGTGGAAGCGCTGGTCAGCACGGTGACGTTCTGCCCGCGCGACAACTTCGATAGCGTGAGCACTTCGCGCCACGCTTCGATCAACTGGAAATCACTGATGGCCATGGCCGTCTCCCTTACGTGTCCTGCTCATGTTCGTGGCGATACGTCCTGCCAGCATGTCGCCCAGGTCGCTTGCCATTCAGGTCGTTCTGCGCCGCTCAGGCGCCCGACGTCTGCCCCACGGGCGCGCCGAGAAAATCGCCGAACGCCGCGTAGAACCCTTCGGGGTTGTCCCACGGGATCATGTGACCGGCATTGGGTACGCGAACGTGTTGCATCGACGGCGTGGCCTGCTGAAGCTCGGCCACTTCCTCGTCTCGCACGACGTCGCCGTTCTGCGCGGTCATGAGCAGCGACGGCACGCGCAGCCCTGCGGCATCCGCAAAGAAATCGTCCTGATGGAACCCTTCGTACGAGGCGAGCACCGCGCGCTCGTCGCACGTGTGCAGCCATTCGGCGCGCAGCGCCAGTTGCTCCTCGGTCCACGTCGGACAGAAGGCTCGCATGCCTTCGGCGTCGATTCCCGCGCGCGCCAGCGCCATCGAGTCGACGTACCACGGCAACTTGCCCGGGTAGGCACGGCGGCCAGGCCCGGAGACCGGCGGATCGACGAGCACGACCGACGTGAGACCTCGCGGTTCGCGCAGTGCCGCACGTGCGGCGATGCGCGCGCCCATCGAATGTCCGACCAGCGCGAACCGTTCGAGCCCAAGCGCCGCACACAGCGCCACGACGTCGTCCGCCTGCGCATCGAGGCTGTAGTCGAGTTCGGACGACGCACTGGACAAGCCCCGGCCCCGAACGTCGAGCACGTAGGTGTCGAATTCGCGGCCGAAGACTTCACCGACGAATCCCCACGTCACCGCCGGGCTGGTGATGCCCGGGATCACGATTACCGCAGGACGCGACGCTCTCGCCCCGCCCTTGCCACCGTACCGAAGGAAATGCTGACGAATGCCGTTGGCCGCGACGTTCGCACCGTATTGAAATGTCGAAGTCATGCGATGCACCTCAAGGATGTCGGGAGATCGGGAGATCGGGAGATCAATACGCGCCGGAGAGCAACGCCCCCGCACCGGGCACCACCGGTTCGAGATCGAGCGTGCGCAACATGGCGTAAGTCGTAGCGATGGCGGCGGTAATCACCGGCTTGCCGGTCATGGCTTCGACCTTAGCCACCGCAGGAAGGGACGGCATCTGCACGCAGGCCGACAGCACGATGGCATCGGCGTCCTGATACGGCAGCGTCTTGACGATCTCCGGCAGACGCATCGGGTCGTGACGGCCCACGTCGAGATTGTCGGGAATTTCCAGCGCGCGGTAAGCGATGACGTCGTAACCCTCATTGCGGATGTAATCGACGACCAGTTCCGTGAGCGGCTTCATATAAGGCGCCACCACAACGATGCGCTTCGCGCCGATGACCCGCAGGGCATCGACCAGCGCACCTGCGCTGGTGAGCACCGGGGCTTGCCCGCCATTTGCGATGGTCTGTTCCGTCAGACGCTTCTGCGACACGCGGTGATAGCCGTGGCCCATTGCCATGATCGCCACGAGACATGCGTAGCCCAATACGTCCACGCGCGCATCGCTCAACTCGACGGCGCAGCGGTCCGACTCGGCGTCCATGGCCGCCAACTCTTCCTTCACGACCTTCTTCATGCGCATGCGGCTCGAATGGAAGGTAAAGCGCTCGGGACGGATCGTTTCGCGAAGACGCAGCATCGCGGGAATCTCGGTTTCCATCGTGGTGTTCGAACTCGGCACGATCTGGCCGATGCGGTAGTGCTGGGTCATGAAGACAGTCTCCCGAAAGGTGGGTCTGGTGATGATTTGATCAAAGTCTAGTGCATACGCTATATGCAGGCAACCCTGAAAAAATACGCCTTCTCAGAATTTTTCCGAAACAAATCAGCGAAAATTCCGCGATATTCAGATTTAATAGGGGCAAACCCTAGATCGATTGTTTTGTGGTTGCGACGGATTTTTATAATGTGTACGCTACAAATCACTGACCTCACTCACCCCCGGCGGCTACCTCGTCACACGCATTGAAGGTATGTCGACCACACGATCAGGAGCCACCATGAGCAAACCCCGCATCGCCATCATCGGCGCAGGCCTGGGCGGCACGGCCGCCGCAGGTCTTTTGCAGCGCAGCGGATACGACGTCGCGCTGTACGAGCAGGCCCCGGCCTTTTCCCGACTGGGCGCGGGGATCCATCTGGGGCCCAACGTGATGAAGATCATGCGCCGCCTGGGCATCGAGAACGCGCTCAACGTCATGGGCTCGCACCCCGATTATTGGTACAGCCGCGACTGGAAGACCGCCGAAGCCATTTCGCAGATTCCCCTTGGCGACTACGCGCTGAAGACTTACGGCGCCACGTATCTGACCGTGCATCGCGGCGACTTCCATGAACTGATGACGAAGGCCGTCACGCCGGGCACGATCCGCTTCGGCAAATGCCTCAAGTCCGTGGAGGACACGGGCAACGAAGTGCGTATGACCTTCACCGATGGCAGCATCGAAACGGCAGATATTCTGATCGGCGCCGACGGCGTGAACTCGAAGATCCGCGAGCACTTGTTGGGCGCCGAGCCGCCCCGCTACACCGGCTACGTCGCGCATCGCGCCGTATTCCCCGCGTCGCTGCTGGGCAACAAGCCTTACGACATGTGCGTGAAATGGTGGTCGGGGGATCGTCACATGATGGTGTACTACGTCACGGAAAAGAAAGACGAGTATTACTACGTCACCGGTGTGCCGCAGAAGGACTGGCCGGAAGGGGTATCGATGCTGCCGAGTAGCCGCGAGGAAATGCTCGAAGCCTTCGATGGCTATCATCAGGACGTTCAACACCTGATCGAAGTGTCGCCGACGATCACCAAATGGCCTCTGCTCGAACGCGACCCGCTGCCGGTGTGGAGCCGCGGTCGACTCGTGCTGCTCGGCGACGCCTGCCATCCGATGAAGCCGCACATGGCGCAGGGTGCCGCCATGGCCATCGAGGACGCCGCCATGCTTACCCGCTGCCTCGACGAAGTCGGTGTCGGCGACTACGCCGACGCGTTCGGGCTGTACGAGGCGAATCGTGCGGCGCGCGCCTCCGAGGTGCAGCGTGTCTCTCACAACAACACGTGGCTGCGCACGAACGAAGACCCGGCGTGGGTATTCGGCTACGATGTCTTCTCGATTCCGCTCGTTCCCGCGTCGTCCCGCACGGTCGCGCCGCCGCTTACGGCTGCCGCCTGAGCCGCCGGGGTACGAGACTTGCATTAGCCTGAGGGGGTGACGCATCCGTCACCCTCGTAATCATTTTGCGAGTCAGTTGATGGCACTACCCAGCTCGCCTTCGGGCCCCACCACGTTACGCGTGAACGGTGTGACGCACACCGTCCGCGATGCGACGCCGCAAACGCCACTGCTTTACGTGCTGCGCAACGATCTCGAACTCAACGGGCCAAAGTACGGCTGCGGCCTGGGTCAATGCGGCGCATGCACCGTGCTGGTCGACGGACAGCCCACGCGCTCGTGCGTGGTGCCGGTGAGCGTGGCGCGCGAGCGCGAAGTCACGACCCTGGAAGGCCTTGGCGACACGACATCGCTGCATCCGATTCAGCGCGCCTTCATCGACGAACAGGCGGCGCAATGCGGCTATTGCCTCAACGGCATGATCATGAGCACGAAAGCGCTGCTCGATCGCAACCCGTCGCCCGACGACGACGCCATTCACGACGCGTTGCGCTTCAACCTGTGCCGCTGCGGCACGCATTACGAAATCGTCAAAGCCGTGCATCGCGCGGCGCAATACCTCCAAGATGACAAGAATCGATGATGCGCCAGACGGAGACGCGCACGCCGGTGCGTCTACACCAACGCCAACGCCTGCGTCGCAGACGGTCTCCCCTCGACACCCTGGGCAGATAGCGCAAAGCCCCGCCTCGCCCGACGCGGCGATGCGTCATGCCACCTATGCGTGGCCGACGCGTCAGGGCGACGCGTCGGCACACCTTGACGTCTTTGCCCAGACCCGGGACGATGGCACGCTGCGCAGCTGGCGTTACCGCGCCGCAGTGGACGGTCCGGCATGGGTTGCCGACGCCACATCACCTGCATCGCCCCCGTCGACGCCAGAGGCCGTCTCGCATCACCTGCCGCCATATCGCCACGAACACGTGGCCACCGAGGTCGTCGACCCCGGGCAGCGCATTCCCGCCACGGCTCACGCTTTCGCGCGCGAGTCGTTTATCGACGAAGTGGCAGCGCAAGCGGCCCAAGACCCTGTCGCCTATCGCCTGCGCCATCTGACGCCGGGCAGCGACGACGGTCCTCGCGAAGTCATTCGCATGGTCGCGCAGCGTGCCGCGTGGGGATTGCCGTGCGGCTCGGATGCGGATGCACCGCCAGACGGCTGGCAACGCGGCCGCGGTTTCGCCTTCGACGCACAATCGGCACGGTCAGCACAGTCAGCACGATCGTCGAGTCCGGGCGCCCAAGCCGACCCCGACACCTGGTCCGCCTGGATCGTCGACCTCGACGTGAATCCCGCTTCCGGCGACATTGCGCTGCGACGCGTGGTCGCCGGACAAGCCACAGGAAAACCCGGCGAGGCGGCGGAGGTCAACGGGCTCCCGGCACAGCAGATTGCCGACGCCGTACGCCATGCGCTCGGCAGCCGATGGCGTCTCGCTCCGTCTCACGATGAGACGGGAGGCGGGCCCGCCGAGCACCCCGTCATGCTCAACGTCGATGCGGCGTCGAACGGCGACACGCTGCCGGTCGAGCCAAACGCCGCAAACGGCGCCAATGCCGAGAATGCCGAGAATGCCGGTCGACTCATCGGCGCCGCTGCGCCTGCGGCGGCCGCCATTGCCAATGCCCTGTTCGACGCCACGGGGGTTCGCCTGCGCCAACCGCCCTTCACGCCGGAAAATCTGCGCACCGCGTTGCGAACGCCGGGCAACGCGATACCGCCCAAACCCGCCGGCAAGAAGCAAAAGCGTCGCGCCAAACGGCTATCCCGATGGCTTACCGGTGGGGTCGTCGGCAGCATCGGTGGACTCGCCGGGCTTGCGGGCGTGATGCTCTTCGGTGCGGCGGAAATCGCCCCGATCACGGCGCCCGACAACACCCTGTGGTCCGCAGCGACACTGGAGCGAGGGCGACAGATCGCGCTGGCCGGCGACTGCGCCGTGTGTCACACCGCCCCGAAGGGCGCGACCAACGCCGGCGGTTTGGCCCTCGAAACTCCTTTCGGCACCGTCTACTCGACCAACATTACGCCCGACCCCGAGACGGGGATCGGCAGCTGGTCCTACGCAGCGTTTGCGCGCGCGATGCGCGAAGGCATCTCGCGCGACGGATCGCACCTGTACCCCGCCTTTCCCTACACGGCGTTCGCCAAAATGAGCGAGCCGGACATGCTGGCGCTATATGCACATCTGATGTCCGCGCCCGCCGTGAAGCATTCGCCGCCAAAAACGTCGTTGCCGTTTCCGCTCAACCAACGACGTCTGGTCGCCGGTTGGAACTGGCTCTATCACGACAGCACCGAATATCGCCCTGACCCGTCGCAATCCACGCTCTGGAATCGCGGGCGTTATCTTGTCGACGGCGCGGGGCATTGCGGCGCCTGCCACACCCCGCGCAACACGCTCGGCGCTGAGCAGTCGAAGCAGTATCTCAAAGGCGGGGAAGCCGAGGGCTGGCGTGCGCCGCCGCTCGTCGCGTCGAAAGACTCGCCGGTGCCCTGGACCGAGCCCGCCCTGTTCGATTATTTGCGCACGGGCTTCTCGTCGGAACACGGCGTGGCGGCCGGCCCGATGGCGCCCGTCGTTGCCGGACTCGCCGCCTTGCCGGAATCGGATGTGCGTGCTATTGCGCACTATCTGGCGTCTCTGTCGCCGAAGACCGACGCCGCCGCTGCGACCGAGATTGCGCGAGCGCGCGCCAAGGGCGCGGACATCACCACGACCCTGGGGCTCGAAAACGGTCGCCGCACGTTCGAGGCGGCCTGTGCCGTGTGCCATACCGACAGCGGTGGCGTCGGGCACTTTGGCGTTCGCCCGCTCATGGGACTGAATACCAGCGTAAGTCAGGCAACGCCGGACAATCTGATGCATGTGCTGATGAACGGCATCGATCAACCGGCCACCGAGGCGCTCGGCTATATGCCGGGCTTCCGTGACTCGTTCGACGACAAGCAAATGGCCGAGCTCGCCGCCTTCATTCGCGCCCGATATGCGCCTGACCAACCATCCTGGCAAGACCTCGAGGCTTCCGCAGCGCGCGCACGCAACACCCAGCCTCACTGACCCTCATCATTGACACTAATCAGGCAGGCCGGGCGTTGACGCGCCCAGTCCGTCCGCTCCCTCCAACTTCCCCGCTTCCCCAGCGTCCCATCTCCGTTGCGCTGCCAATGAAAAAAGGCCGACATCCTCTGTCGGCCCTTCCATTGCGCACACTGCCGTCATGCGCCGGTCGCCCGGCGCGACGACTAGCGGTTCACCAACTGCTTCGGATACGCAAGCGCAAGCGCGCAGCCGATCAGCATGCATACCCCGAAACCGTAGATGCCAGCGGACTGCGTGTGAAACGTATCGCGCAGCCACCCGATGAAATACGTGCTGCCAAAGCCGCCGAGGTTGGCCAGCGAGCATGCAAACGCGATACCTGCGGCAGCGGCGGACCCCTTGAGAAACGTGGAGGGCAAGGCCCAGACCACCGGCATGGCCGCTGCGGCACCCAGATTGATGAGCGAGAACAGCACGACGGTCATGACGGTGCCGTGCTGCCCCGTCGCGAAAACAAACATCGCAACGGCCGAGAGCATGAACGGCAACACGATGTGCCAGCGACGCTCGCGACGCTTGTCCGAGCTGGCGCCCCACACGAGCACACCGACGACCGCGATCGCGTTCGGAATGGCCATCAGCCAGCCGATGGTGTACGGATCGCGCACCCCCGTGTCCTTCAGGATCGTGGGCAGCCAGAAGCTCACGCCGTACAGGCCGAGCAACACGCAGAGGTCGATCAGGCCGAGCGCCCACACCTTCAGATCGGTGAATGCCGCACTGAGGTTGTGCCGCTTGTGCGCGCTGGCGTCCTTGTCGAGGTTGGCGCTCAGAATGGCCTTTTCCTCCGCACTCAACCAACGGGCCGAGGCAATGCCGTTGGGCAAGTACATGAAGATCGCCACCCCGAGCAACACCGACGGCAGCGCTTCGAGCACGAACAGCCATTGCCAGCCGCCAAAGCCATGCGCGCCATCGAACATCGACATGATCCAGCCCGAAATCGGGCTGCCCACCATGCTGGAGAGCGGAAGACCGACCATGAACAGCGCGATGATGCGCGCGCGGCGCTCGTCCGGATACCAATGGGTCAGATAGAGCAGCACGCCTGGCAGGAAACCGGCTTCGGCCACGCCGAGCAGGAATCGAAGGACATAGAACTGCGTGGGCGTCGTCACGAACGCCGTGGCGCCTGACAGCAGCCCCCACGTGACCATGATGCGGGCGATCCACAGCTTCGCGCCCACTCGCTGAAGAATCAGATTGCTCGGCACCTCGAACAGGATGTAACCGGCAAAGAAAAGTCCGGCGCCGAGGCCATACACGGTATCGCTGAACTGGAGCGCATTGAGCATTTGCAGCTTGGCCAGACCGACGTTGATCCGGTCCAGATAGGCAGCGAAATAACACAGACAAAGAAATGTGATCAGACGGATGGTGACTTTTCGGTAAAGCGCATCGACATTGCTACCGTGCAAGGCAGGCTGCGCGACCGAGTTGGGTGTGGCGGTGTAGGACATGGCGACTTCCCGTGGCGTGAGCGACTGGATAACGGTGACGCAAGCGGCGCTCGCGTGATACGCAGGTGCATGCGGCTTGCTTATGTGCATGTATAGCACAAACAAAAAAGCGTACACACTACAAATTAATGGGCGACGAACAAAGGGAAAACCCGAACATTTCGAATTAACTCTTATTTTTTATGAGTTTTTGTGGTTTTCCATCGTTCGCTCATAACAAGTGAATCGCTGATTTATAGTGTTAACGCTATGAATTAAGCAAATTGCGAAGACGCACACGTCAGCGTATCTCAAGTCAGCCGCTCTCGTCAGCGCAACAAAAAAGCGCAGCACTCAACTGCCCTGGCGTCTGGCCAGCACTTCGTCACGCGGTCCGGCATCGACGATTCGACCGCTCTCCATCACGACGACGGTATCGAAGCGTACGAGCAGGCTCGGTCGATGGACGGAGGCGACGATACACGCCGTGGGAAATGCGTCGTACATCCGATCGAACACGCGCCCCTCCGCCAACGGATCGAGCGCACTCGTGGGTTCGTCCAGCAGCAGCAACGAACTGCCCTGCGCAGCCAGCGCACCGCGCGACAGGGCGAGCCGCTGACGCTGACCGCCCGACAGGTTGCTACCCCTTTCATTGAGCAGACTCGCCAGGCCATCGGGCATCGTTTGCAGCACGTCGTCGAACACGCCCGCATGCACCGCTGCGCGTAACGCCTGGGCGTCGGCCGGTTCACCGAACGTCAGATTCTCTTCGACGCTCGCCTCGAATACATCCGCCTCCTGCGGAATCAAGGTGGCCAGCGTGCGCAACTCGGACCATGCGATCTGCGCGTCGTCACGACGCAATGTGCCTTGCTGCGGGAGATAAAGCCCCGCCAGCGTTCGCAGCAACGTGCTCTTGCCGCCGCCGCTCGGGCCGATGAGTGCCACACGCGAGCCGCGCCGCAACACCAGATCGATGCCGTGAAGGCCGCCACGCGCATCTGCCGCGTAGCGCCACGAAACGTTGTGCAGGGTCAGTGTTTCCCAGGGGGCATTCGGAACCACAGCGGGCACGGCAGCGTCTGGCTCGCCGGGGGCGGCCCAGATCGGCTCGGCGCTGCCGTAATCGGTATGCATGCGCGCGAAGCTCTGGAAGTTCGACGCCATCGCACCCACGACCGTGGCCGCCTGTTGCGCGTATTGGTAAATCATGAAGACGGTGCCGAGCATGACCGCCTGACCCGGCTCGCGTGACTGCAATACGTAGACCACGACCAGAATCCACGTCAGCCCCATGCCCAGAATGTCGACGGCGAACCACTTCCCTTCATTGACCGTGACGGCGCGCCGCAATGGCGCCATCACGGCGTCCATGCGATGCCCCAGCAGCTTGCGCGAGGCCGCCTGCAAGCGCAAACCGATGACCGTACCGGCATTGCCGACGAAGTCGAGCAATGCCGCTGCATAGCGGCGCTCGGCGTCGTTCTCCGCTCGGGCCAGTTGCATCAGCACGCGGTCGAAGCGCAGGATGATGACGGCGATGACGACGTACCCCGTCACCGCAATCGCGCCACTCGTGCGAGACAGCAAGGCCAGCGCGACGAGCGGGCCGACGAAATTGAAAACGCTTTGCAGATAGCCGAACTGATTCTGCGCGAAGTCGGACAGGGCACGGCTCGACTGGACGATGCGATGCTGCAATTCGCCCGAATGCCGCCCGTCGCGCCATGCCAGTGGCGCGGCCGCGATGCGGGCATACAACTGATCGGCCAGACGTACGCGCACGCGCACACCGACATTGCGCTCCAGGATCCGCCCGGGACCGTGAATCAACCAGGAGAGCAGATAGATGCCCACCAGATACGCGATCCAACGCCCCGCGACAGCCATATTCCCTTGCTGGAGCGCGTTGATCGCCTGTGCCGCCAGCCAGGGCATCGTCAAGCGCAACAACTGGGCCGCCGACAACAACGCGGCCGCACCGAGCAAGTGACTTCGCGCACCTTGCGCGTGACGCCATAGGGCCCGATAGAGATCGCGCGCGGCACTGCCAAGGCCGACCGCAGGTTCGCGCGAGGAAGCGTCTGACGCCGTCATGGGTTCGTTGGTCCTCTGTTGACGTTGCGAACGTCGTTGTGAATGTCATTTTGAAGCGCGTGGTGAAGCACGCGATGAAGCAACACAGCGGCCGGGCCGCTGCGATGGCGTCGGCCCGGCCTCCGCCTCATGAGGTCATGCCCATGGCGTGACCTCGAGAGCGGTCAATATAGGGGAAAACCGCGGCATCGTCCTGGTCAGAGCGTCGAATGTACGTGTGGGGGCTCGTGCGCGACGCCCGCTGGCGAGCGAGTTCCCGGCGCGGGCTGGCCCGTGGGGATGACGTCAACCACGTCGGGCACCGCCGTGACCGGCGTCTTGTCGCGAGGCGATGGCGCGACGTAGTAGAAGCGCAATTCGGCATCGGGATAGTGATACGGGGCCATCGCCAGATTCACCGCGCACGAGTCGCAAAACGGCATGCGCGAGCACATCACGATAGACCGCACGACACCTTCACCCGCCGGATGATCCGCATAGATCTGCGCGAGAATCAACCGTTCGGTGTCCAGCGCGCGCGATTTGGCTTCGCCGGCCCTTGCGTTGTAGGTCGGCAGATTGGCGTCCGCCACGACATAGCGCAACGCCGGCGGCTCGGTCGCATCGCCCGACTGGCTTCCTTTCGTTAACTTCGTCGACGCCGTCACCTTCGCAGCCTTCGCAGCCTTCGCGGCCTTTGCCGCTTTTGCAGCACTGTTTCGCTGGTGGATGACGCTCATCTCGCGTTGCGCATAAGCTGCCCCCGCGTCGACGAAGCGCACACCCGGCGAGGTGGGACTCAGCGTCGGGAGTCGCGAGCGCTGAAGCCCGGACAGGCAGTAGTACAAGGTGCGCGATCCGTCTGCGAGCGTGACCTCGGCAAGCGCAATGTTTGCGTTGCCGGATAAGCCCCGCAACCGGTCCTGAACCGCACGCGCCGCGCGGGCGTTGCCCGTGACCAGCGCCTGGAGGCCCGACATTCCCGGAAAGACTTCTTCGAAGTGCGCCAGCACGTCGCGCGTCGTCTGAACGTCGCCCGTAAACGGCAGTTGAGACCACACGGCCAACGGCGACGGACGCGACACGAAGTCCCGCGCGATCGCATTCACGAAGGCATCGGACTGCGCCGGATATTGCTGCCAATGGGCCCATAATCGATCGAACGTTGGCAGCAACGCCGGATCGACCTCGGGCGTGGCACTCGCGCCGGCGCCATCCACTTCGTCCATGCCGCCTCTTGCGACGGCGATCCGATGCTCGATGGCGCGTGTGATCCGATCGAGTGCGCGCCGCGCATCGACGACCGACAACGGCACGTCTTCCAATCCCCGCCACACGTCCGCGGGTGACGGCGCGCGCTCCCACATGCGCAGGTACAACTGCAACAGGGTGCGCGTCTCACCGTAAGAGATCGCGGGCAGCACGATAGCGTTTTCTGCGGCGGCGCGATGTTGCTGGGCGACCCGGTATTCGCGAATATCCCGATGTTGTGCGTCGCGACGATGCAGTCGCACGTGCTGCGACGCGCTGCCTCCCGGGTGCTGCGGCAGAGCGAACCGATAATGGATGTCGTGCGTGACCTGAATCACGCCGCGCAAAACGCCATGGCGGTCCCGATAGGTGCCGAAGGGGGCCGCGAACCGCATGTCGCCCAGCGTGAGATGCACCCGACGGCCACCGACCGGGCCATCCGTCGTGGCCTGCTCGAAGAACGTCAGTTCCCCGTCCACCGTCGGCGCGTAGACCGACGCGTCCACCACCGGCGAATCCGCGCCGACGTGCGGCACGCCGTCCTCATCGAACTCACCGAGCCGCCCGAAAGCAAAGAAACGCTGGCGACCGTCTGCCGCCGCAAACGGCTGCGCATAGACTGCGAGTCGCAACCGCAGCACCGGCGAGGCCTCGATGGCCTGATGCTGCGACACCGTCGCGCCCTGTTCGGTCACGCTTACCTGCCCCGGGCGCTCCACATGGCATTCGAGACACATGCCGTCGACGTCGGCCCCAAGGCCACGCGAGATGCGACATAGGGAATCCGCCCCCCCTTCTGCACGCAGTTCGTCCAGCGCTCGCAGATTGGACGCGTGCTTGCGTGTGCGCGCGACGGTCGTACCGTAAAGCACGCCGTCGATTTCGAAAACCTGAACCCCGTTACGGGTCAGATCCGGTCGGTATTCGACGTAGGTATTCGGGGGCAACGACCACTGCACGCCACGCCCGAGTGCGCCGTCGAACGACTCGTGTTCGTATGTGGCACGGCCGGGGCGTTCCACCGAGACCGCGGGGGCGTTGTGTGAATTGTGACGCGCGTCTTGCGGCCACAAGTGCGAAAGCAAGGCGAGCACCTCGTGCCGAAGCGTATCGGGACGAACGACTGCCGCGAGGCATCCGAAACCGGACATCGCCATACGCGCGGCCAGTCTGCGCGTGGGATCGAGCACCGAATCCTCGCTAAACACCACATGACGGCGTGCGCGAACCGGCATCGCATCGTCCGAAGCGCGACGCCGATCGCGAGGCAAATGCCGTTGCACCGTGTCCAGCAGCAGTTCGACGACTTCCTCGAGATCGGGCGAATCGAGCACCGTCGAGTCGGGCGAAGGCCAGCCCGGCGAAATCGACGCCCCTGCCCGCCGGTCCCAGAACCGCAATTCGTCGTCCTCGGCAATGCGTGATTCGATCGTCGGCCAGGTGTCGCCCCAGAAGGTCGGGCCGTGCGTGCGCGCGTAGCAGCGAGGCCAAAACGTGTGACGGGGCACGCAGTTCAATACGGGAGAGACGAGTTGCGGGGCCTGGTCAGACAGCGATAACGCATATTGGCGCCAGTCGCCGTCCGGATCGCGAAGGGCCAGCAAGATCGCATGGGTCGCGTCGTACATTACGCGCTGCGCGGGCGAACCCGGATGAGCGGCATGGTCCACACCGTGTTCCACAATCAACGAGGTTCGAAATGGAATCAGCAGGTCTGCCCGAGCGAACGCCTCGCGTGTCTCACGGTCCGATGCCGCTACCGATTCACGGATCAGCATCACCAATGCCCGTTGGAGGTCTTGGCGGTACGTCGCGCGTCCCGTGCGCAATGCAGCGGCGCTGTCGCGCGGCAGCGGCGTGACACCGAGCGGACGGTGCTCGGCGGGCGGCAGGCACGCGGGAGACACGTCATGTGCGTCGCGGCTTGCCGGTCCCATGCTCAGCAACCCGAACACGCCCTGACTGAGGCTCGATTGCGGAAGGAGCCCGGGCGCGATTTGCCTGCGGCTCGGCGTGCGTGGCACAAACACGCGAGGGGCGAGAGCGGCGACAGGCATGGCCGGTATCATCGCGGCAGACGCTAGTCCGGCCACGCTCATCAAGGTCAGGGCGAATACGGCGCCCGCCCGGTTCGATGCGCCTGGTACGCGCGAGCGGACCGATACCTCGTGCGGCGCCGTACTCGACGCTGTCTCTGACGCTGCACCCGACACCCCACCGCGAGTGTCCACAACGCGGCGGGTTCGTGGGCGAGCGCCACTGTGCGCGCTGTGTCGATGGGATGACCGGCCCGCGCGCCAGTCGTCGGCGAACGCGTGGCGCTGGCGGCGATGCGGTGCGTCGTGAACATGCGACGCGGGGCGATGGGCGTGGTGCGGGATCGACTGATGCATTCGGGTCATGACGCGTGTCTCCGGGGTAAGTCGCTGCGAACGGCCGTCGCGCATATGCCCGTCGAGTCGCCAATCGCAGCCACACGGCGAACGCTAGCGCGGCTGGCAGTCTCATGATTGCTGAAACGAACCGGTGTTTGTGCCAGCGTTGACGGCAACGGCAACGACAACGAGAACGACAACGAGAACGGCGACGAGAACGACGAGGACAACGACGACGGTGCGGCGCGTCGCGTCATGCCCGCGACACCGCTTCGCTGCTATGCTCGACGCATCGTTACCCAGGAAAACGCACGTTGGATCCCTTGAAGACTGATCTCCCGCCTGACGCAGACACTCCCTTTGCGCCGCGCGCCGCACTCGATGTGTTGCGTGCCTTTCTCATCCTCGGTCTGACGAGCTTTGGGGGGCCGATCGCGCATATTGGATATTTCCGCCGCGAGTTCGTGGAAAAGCGTCGTTGGCTCGACGACGCGAGCTTCGTCGATCTGGTCGGGTTGTGTCAGTTCCTGCCGGGGCCAGCGAGTAGTCAGGTCGGCTTTTCGATCGGCTTGCTGCGCGCCGGCTGGCTTGGCGGGCTCGCCGCATGGTGCGGGTTCACGTTGCCGTCGGTGCTTTTGCTTCTCGCGTTTGCTGTAGTTGCGCCACATCTTGGCGGCACCGTCGGCGACGGTATCGTCCATGGCCTGAAGCTGGTAGCGGTCGCCGTGGTGGCGCAGGCTGTTTGGGACATGGCGCGCCGACTCTGCCCCGACACACGTCGCGCCGCTATCGCGCTGGCCTCGGTGGCCGTGCTCGCGTTCACGACCACTGTCTACGCCCAACTCATCGTCATCGTGCTCGGCGCGGCACTAGGATGGGGGCTGTTGCGCGGGGCTGACTCGCCAGGCGTTTCGTCCAACGTCCTGCTTGACACGCCGACGCAAACCGCCCTTCTGCGCTTTCGGATCTCCCGCACGGCCAGCGTCATCGCGCTGGTGCTCTTCTGTGTCCTGCTGGCCGGACTTCCGGCACTTCGGCATCTCACGGATGACCGGGAGGCGGCCATCTTCGACGGCTTCTATCGCGCGGGGGCGCTGGTTTTCGGCGGGGGGCACGTCGTGCTCCCGCTGTTGCAAGCGCAAACCGTGACAACCGGATGGGTGACGTCGACCGACTTCCTTGCGGGCTATGGCGCAGCACAGGCAGTGCCGGGCCCCCTTTTCACGTTCGCGTCGTATCTGGGATGGCTGTCTGCGCGACAGGCAAGTCCGTGGCTGGGTGCCACGCTGGCCACTGTCGGCATCTTCCTTCCCGGCTTGCTGTTGGTCATCGCGGCGTTGCCGCATTGGCAGGCATTGCGAACGCGTACGTCGACCGCCGCCATGCTCGCCGGTGTCAACGCGGCAGTGGTCGGCATTCTGGCGTCGGCCTTGTACTCGCCGGTCTGGACGAGCGCCGTTCGCGGCCAGGCTGACTTTGCCGTGGCCGCGATAGCGTTTGCCTTACTGGTGCGCTGGAAAGCCCCGCCGCTGGCCGTGGTCGCGTTGTGCGCGATCGCCGGTGCGACGGGCCTTGCCTGAGCCGTGAAGCGCCGCCGACGTCACTGCGCTTCGGACAGACGTTCGACGCGCAGACGCTCCACCGATGTCGCCGCCCGATTCACGTCCGCGGGGTCGTGCCACAGCGGCTTGCGCCCAAACGTGGTGTACATCTCCACCTGATCGGCGTAGTGCGGCGAGCGTGTTCCGTCCGGCGCAATAAAACCGCTCTGGCCGGGGGCGACCACGTCAAATGCCGCCACCTTCGCGGCACTGCCCTTCGGACCGAACACGATCAGGTCGTTCTCGGTTCCCCGATTCATGTAGACAGGCGTGCGCACCGCTTCGCCCGCGCTCGCCTGTGGCACACCGAAGAAGTTGTTCGCGCGAAAGGTCAACGGGACGGTCGGTGCGCGCCACTCGGACATGTCCGGGCCGAGCTTCGTCTTCAGTGCTGCAATGGCGTCGTCGAGCGCGGCGAGAATCACGTCGTCCTGATGCTTGCCGTCGAAGATGTCGAATGCGGACGGCACACCCGACTTGTCGCCGCGCAATGCTTCATAGAGCACCTTGCTGCCGTTGGCGATATTGAGCGAGCCGGTGGGGCCGTCTTGCGGCGCGGCGTAGCCGCTTGCCAGGAACCACTTGTCATAGGGCGCCGGCACCACTTGCCCCAGGGTGCGCCTGAGCATGGCGCTCAACCAGGCTTCCATGACTGCCGGGCCTGCCGTGTCGTAGTGGCCCGTGCGCCCGGCGTCGTGACTCAACCCGTTCCACCCCGCCAGTTGCATGGCCAGTTGACGACGTGCGTCGGTAGCGGGCAGATTGGACGTGGCACGCTCGATGAACGGCAGGAAGTGCGTGCGGTTGACGTCCACGGCGCTGGTGTCCTTCAGGATCTGCCACATCTCGTCCACGCCGAGTTTGTCGTGCGCTTCGATTCGTTTGTCGATTTCGACGACACGGTCCGCCCCGCCCCACACGAACGCGAACAAATCGCTCGCCGGGTAGCCCTTCTGCGGCGAATTGTTCCAGTTGGCGATCCAGCCTTGCTTCGGGTTGTAGACCTTCGGATTGGTCGAGAACGGCAACAGCCCTTTCCAGTCCCACTCGCCGGTGCCCGGCACCGGCAGACGCGGATCATGCCCCGGCTGTCTTGCCGGGTATGCGCCAGTGTGAACATAGCCGATGTTGCCGGACACATCGGCGTAGTACCAGTTAATGGTTAGCGCGTGCCGGGCGGCCTGCGCGGTCCATGACTTCCAGTCCTGTGCCTGCGCCTGATGCGTCCACGCGAGCAGCGACTGCACTTCGAGGCCGTCCCATGCGCGCGCCTTGGCGTAGGCGACAGGCCGCTTCGCGTCGCGCTGCATCACCACGCCGTGTACCGTGCGATATACCTCCTGCACGACGGGTTCGGCGCCTTTTACCCGAATGATCTCGACACGCTTTTCCATGTCGCGCCACTGGCCGTTGTGGAAGTAGCGGTTCGGATTGGCCGGGTCCAGCTTTTCGGCGTAAATGTCGATATCGTCCCCGAAACCGGCCGTCGACCCCCACGAGATCTTCCCGTTGTGACCGAACAAAATGCAGGGGTAGCCGAACGGGGTGTTACCGACCAGATCGAAACCGGCGCCGTGCAGGCCGATGCCGTACGTGTACGCCGGTGCGAACCAGCCGAACTGCGGACCATTGAGCATGATGGCGCGGGCATCGCGCGCCTTGCTTTTGCCCACGATCCACATGTTGCTCGTCGTCGGAAATCCGGCCAGCCCCGGTTGTCCGGAGGCCTCGAACTGCGCAAGCATCGTGGCTGCGTTGGCCTCGGTGTCCAGATGCAGCAGCGCGCCGTCGCTGCCGCGCGCGAGCCGGGCAAACATGGGGGCCGGACCATCGTAACGGGCGAGCGGCTGCATCGCAGCGCCGGACGCCGGGCCTACCTTCACCGGGTACGCGCCCTCCGAAGCCGGCACCGTCGACGGTGCGTCCGGATTGGCGATCCACTTCAGTTCGTTGAACAGCGCCATGCCCCTTTGTTCGCCGTACTTGTCCTTGAGTGCGGTGACGAGCGCCAGATTGTCGATCTCGCTGGTGGCGTCCGAGAAGCGATTGGCCATCGTGCCGACGAAGACCATCGCCACATCGAAGGCGTCCCAGTTGACCGGTTGAAAGCCGAAGTCGTTGAATTGCCTGGGCATGCGCTTGTCCGGCTGCGCACGGATCTGCGCGATCCAGGCGTTCATGCCGGCGGCGTAGCCGTCGAGGATATCGCGCTCGCGTTGCGGCAGATCGGCCAGTTGGCGGCGAATCGATGCCGGCCAGTAGTTGCCGCGAATCGACTTGTCGAAGTCGACGAATTTCTCGCCGAGCACCTCGGCGACGGTGCCCTGTGTGCTGCGACGCGCCATCTCCATCTGGAACAGCCGATCCTGAGCGATGGCATAGCCGTAACCGTAGAACAGCGCGTAAGTCGTCGACGCGTAAATGTGCGGCACACCAAATTCGTCGCGCTTGATGGTCACGTCCGTGCGCCCGGGAACGGCGTTTGCGGCGGCGGCCGTCGGGGTCGCGGCCGACGCTTCCGGCACGGCAAGGGTTGCCAAGGGCCCCGTCAACGCCATCGCGAGCAATGAGGCCGCGACGCCTGCCGACATCCGAGGGCTGCTGCGCGTTACGTTGCGCGCGGTTGCATGGACCGAAACACGCGAGCGAGAAGTCAGGGTCATGAATGTCTCCGTAATTGTTATGAGCCAGCGTGTTTTCAGCCAGCGCATTGAAGCCTAACATGACAAAACCGACCGGTCGGTTAATTATTCCGAAAATAAATCGACAGGTGTGGAGCGCTTGCGTAATGTCATTCGATAACGTCGTTCGGTAGTGTCGTTCGCAACGATGATCGAAATGCCGTTGACCTGCCCCCTGGGGTCGACCTCACGATGGCCGCATCCGGTCAACCCACCACGAGGTGAGCAATGAAATCTGCGGCAACACGTCTGAACGCCTCCGACGCGGCACGTCGGCTTGGCGTGTCGAACAAAGCGCTTCGGCTCTATGAGCAACACGGGTTGCTCGCGCCAGGGCGCACATCGGCGGGCTATCGTCTCTACGATGCGAAGGAGATGGCCAGAGCGGCGGAAGTCGTGGCGTTACGGGCCCTGGGCCTTAGCCTCGCGCAGGTGGCGCGCGTGATGAACGGTGAGAATGGCGACAAATCAACGCTGGCGGACGCCCTTGCCGCACACGAGACGGTTCTCGATGCGGAGATTCGGGCACGGCTCCAGCGTTTGGAAACGGTACGGAGTCTGCGCGCCGGGCTGGCCCTCGGCAGAATGCCTGCGGCCGGTGCACTGCCCGATCTCGTCGAACAAGCCTCGCCGAGCGTCTCGTTCGATCTGCCATGGCCGTGGGGTGGCGAGCGGTTCGAAATGCGCGACATCCGCCCCTTGAACTACATCATCGGCGCCTTGGGCAGCGGCAAGACGCGACTGGCGATGCGACTGGCGCAAGCGATGCCCAACGGCACGTTCCTGGGACTGGATCGGCTGGACGCCGGACGCACGACTGCCCTTTCCGTTCCCCCGCTTCGCGCGCTCGACGACGCGCGTTTGCGTGAGCGTGTCGCACAGGCCGAGGCGTGGCTGACGGACGAAGGCGCACAGCCGTCCGACGCGCTCACTGTCCTGCTGAGCGCATTGGAGACCGAGCGCAGCGGTGCGCTGGTGGTCGACATGATTGAACAGGATCTCGGGCAGCCCACGCAGGAAGCCTTGATCCGATATCTGCGTCACCGTGCAAAGGGGCGTCTCCACCCGCTTTTCATGATGACGCGCTCGTCCTCGATTCTCGATCTGAGCGCCATTGGCCCGGACGAAGCCATCATCCTCTGTCCGGCGAATCATGGTCCACCGGTGCGGGTGGCCCCTTACGCGGGTGCGCCCGGTTACGAGGCCGTCGCCACGTGCCTTGCCTCACCCGACGTTCGGGCGCGCATCGCGGTGCCGCCTGCGATGGTGTGACCGGGGACGCTGACGCCCGAGGCGTGCCTGTCACGCGCGCCGGGCCGTTGGCGAACTACGAACGGTCGTTATCGCAACCGGAGACCGGCGGCGAGCCGGCTTCGGTGCGTGAGCGGGCCTGCGTGATGTTGCTGAACGGCGGAACGTCTTGCGTCAGCCACACATTCCCGCCAATGACCGAGCCTTCACCAATGGTGACACGCCCAAGGATCGTCGCGCCCGCGTAGATGACCACGTTGTCTTCCACGATCGGGTGACGCGCAAGCCCTTTGCGCGGGTTGCCGTCATCGTCTGCGGGAAAGCGTTTGGCGCCCAGCGTGACGGCCTGATACACCCGCACGCGCTGGCCGAGAATGGCGGTCTCGCCGATCACGACACCGGTGCCATGGTCGATGAAGAACCCCGCACCGATCTGCGCGCCCGGGTGAATATCGATACCGGTTTCCGAGTGCGCCTGCTCGGCGATGATGCGCGCGAGCAGCGGCAATTCGAGGCGGTACAACTCGTGCGCGATCCGGTGATGGATCATGGCGTGGATGCCCGGATAGCAGATCAGCACTTCGTCGACGCTGCCCGCTGCCGGATCGCCCTGATAGGCCGCGAGCACGTCCTGATCGAGCAAGTCGCGAATTTGCGGCAGTTTGGCGGCGAATTGCTGGATCGCCGAATGAGCGCGTTCGTCGATCAGTGCCGCAGTGATGGCCGCATCATGACGTGCCTTGTAGCGCCATTCGAGACGCGCCTGCTCGGCGAGCCCATTCAGGGCGCTCGTGAGCGTGTGGCCCACGTAGTAATTTTCGCCTTGCTGATGAAGATCGAGCGGCCCGAGCCGCATCGGGAACAGTACACCCTTGAGTTGCACCACGATGTCGGCCAACCGCTCGCGCGAGGGCAGATCGCGGCCACCGGGCTCGAGCAGGCGTCGCTGGCCGTCGCGCCAGCGCAAACGGGCGGCATGCAGTGAAGAAACGATGTCGTCGATGTCGAACGCTGCCACGAGGGGAACTCCTGAAAAGCAATGGGTGCCGACGCGTCTGTCGCCGCCGTCGGCACGGAACTTGGGGGGCGCGCGAGCGCCAATCCTCGAAGAATAGCGGGTTTCGAAAGCACCTGTCCCGAAGTGGTCTTATGAGGGCCTGCGCGTCGGGCACACTAAAGCGTCGCGATGGCCGCCTTCAGACGCTGACTCAATGCCATTGCCGTTGCCTGATCCGGGATGTTGGTAAAGCCCATGAGCAACCCAGATCGCGCAGGCTGCTCGCTGTACCAGCAACTCAAGGCGTGCACCGCCAGTCCTTGCGCGTGCGCCGCGTCCGCGATCGACACGTCGTAGGGTCGTGCGGCATTGAGGGTGGTGTTGGGTCCAGTGTTGTGCTTCAGATAGGCCAGCGTCTGAATGCCGCCGGCTTGTGGCTGAACGTAAAAATCATCGGGAAAGACACGGTCGAGCGCCTCGACGAGCCACTTGCGTCGCTCGGCGTAGAGCGTGCGCATCTTGCGAAGGTGCCGTGCGAAGTGGCCCTGCTCCATGAAATCCGCGACCGTCGCCTGAACGGGAACCGACGCCGGACCGCCCAACTGATCGGCAGCCGCGGCGAAGCGGTCGATGTGCGCGGCGGGTACGACCAGATAGGCCAGACGAAGGCCCGGGAACAGCACCTTGCTGAAGGTTCCCGTGTAAAGCACGCGGTCGTCGTGATCGAGACTCTTGAGCGCGGGCAATGGGCGGCCGTGATAGCGGAACTCGCTGTCGTAGTCGTCCTCCACGATCCACGATTGTTGTCGTGCCGCCCAATCCAGCAGGGTAAGTCGCCGGGGCAGCGATAACGTCGTGCCCATGGGGCTCTGGTGCGTCGGCGTGACGACGGCAAATCGCGCGTTGGGCGCGTGCCGCACGCCGTAGTCCACGTCGAGACCTTCCTCATCGACCGGGATCGAAGCGAGGCGCATGCCGATGCTCGTCAGGAAATGTCGCGCGTACGGATAGCCCGGGTCCTCGAACCAGCCATGCGCGCCCGGCGCAATCAACGTTCGGCATACGAGATCGAGCGCGGCCCGATAGCCGGGCGTCACGAACACCTGTTCCGCCGTGCAGGCGATACCGCGGGAGATGCCGAGATACGTCGCGATGGCATGCCGCAGCGGCAGATAGCCTGCCGGTTCCGGATAGGACAGCGACACGAGGTCCATCATGCGCAAGCGTCGCCCGGCCAGACGCACCCATGTCTTACGGGGGAACGCGTCGAGCGCGGGCAGTCCGAGTTGAAAGGGTCGCGGTGAGCCGCCCGTTGCCATGGCATCGCGATGCGCGCGAGCCCGAGGCGCCGGTGTGGTCGGGGAAGACGGGGTCTCTCCGACATGTTCCAGACGCGGCGACACGAACGTGCCTGCCGCCCCGCGCGGATCGAAATAGCCTTCGCTCGTGAGCATCTGGTACGCGAGCTCGACCGTTCCGCGCGCCAGATTCAGTTCGCTGGCGAGGCTTCGCACCGACGGGACGCGCTCGCCTGCCCTGAGCTTGCCCGTCGCGATGGCGTCTCGGTACCGCCGATAAAGCTGAAGATAGAGCGGTGCGTCGTCGCTCGGGCCGGGCTTCAGATAGGGATGGTCCATCCGCGATGTCCTATTGATTCGATCAATTCTTGCATCTGAACGCTAGGACATGATTCTCGTAAATTGGTGACGTTGCGACAAGCCCCCGCCATTCGCACATTGCATTCATGACTTTCTGGAGAGATTCGATGAGTACGCTTCGTCTATCGTATTGGACGTTGTCCAACGAGGCCTATCAAGGGTTCACGGCAACCAAGAAGGCGCTTGAGAAGAGCCCGCTGGGCAAACCACTGGTGGAACTGGTGTATCTGCGCGTGTCGCAGATCAATGGTTGCGCGTTCTGTTTGGAGATGCATGCGAAGGCGCTTCGCGCCGACGGCATGCCGGATCGCAAGATCGACAGCCTGGCTGGCTGGCGCGTGAGTTCGCATTACAGCGCCCGTGAGCGCGCCGCCCTGGAATGGACGGAGTCCGTGGTCGCCATCGACCGCACGCATGCGCCGGACGAGGATTATGCGCCGCTGCGCGAACACTTTTCAGACGCAGAAATCGCCGACCTCACTTTCGCCATCGCCTTGATGAGCGCATTCAATCGTCTGGCCATCGGGATGCGGCAGTGATCTGACGGTCCGGCGGTCCGACTGCCCGGCGGCCAGTGCAAGGCGCCGTACTCGTCGGCGTCCAACGTCAGACGGGTGCGGCGTCATGAGTTGCGGCACGCAGCGTAATCCCCTTCCAATGCCCGTCCGTCTGCAATTCGCGGATCAGGTCGGCGATGCATTGGCGCACCGCCAGCGTGGCGGAGCCCACGGGCAGTGAATTGGACCAGCACACGCTTGCCGGACGCTGCAGATGCGGAGACACGATACGGCGCGACGGCGGGCGCAAGGCCGGATCGCGCGATGCCAGCGCGGACACCGGCAGGATCGAGCAGGCATCGCCCAATCGCGCAATGTCGATCAACGTCGGCAACGAATCGATGTCCGCCACGATATTGAGCTCCGCATTCGCCGACGCAAAGCTCCGCTCAATAAGCAACCGCAATCCGTTCGACGCGCTCGGCACCACAATCGGCACGTTGGCAAGCACCTCCAGCGCGCACGTCTCGTCGTCCGCATAGATCGCCGGACACACACGATGCCCACCCAGCACGTATAACGCCTCGTCAAACAGCGGCATCACGGAAATGCCCCGCGTCTCGGAATCTCGAAAGAGCATGGCGAGATCCAGACGTCCGTTCGCCAGCAGTTCACCGATGTACCCACTCATGCTCTCGAAGATTTGCAGACGAATGCCCGGGTACTGTTCCCGCACACGCGTGAACAGCGGCACGGCCAGAATCGACGCGATCGTCGTCGGAAACCCCACTGCCACCGGCCCTGCCTCGCTCCCGCCGCCCTCGCGGACCTCCTGACGGATCTGCTCCATCTGACGCAACACCACACGCGCATGGCGATACAACGCCTTTCCCGCCTCGGTCGGTGTCACACCCTGTGCGCTGCGCACGAGCAACTGCGCCTGCAACTCGTCCTCCAGACCACGTAACTGCGCGCTCAACGACGGCTGCGCAATATGCAACCGCTCGGCTGCCTTGGAAACGCTGCCGCTGTCGACGATCGCGACGAAATTTCGAAGTTGTCTGACATCCATGACGCAACGAGGCACCCACCTTCAGCGGTCGATCCGCATCGGTTGGCATCCATCGGGAAGGAGAAAAGCCATAGCGTACCCCTATACAGCACCTGAAGAAACCCGGTTTTTCGACAAGTTTGCGCCGATCATCGGGCATTCCCGCCACCCAAGAACGGTCAGCCATAGTTCATACCTATACCCACATCCGAAATCGGTATTTCCTCCCGCGCGGTTCGCGCGCCTATAGTCCGGTCCATAAACCCATTCCAAGACGGAGACAGCAGGATGCGAGACGGACTCTCTGCCACTGCCGCGCAGGGCGGCAACGGCGCAGCTTCACAAGCAGTGCAACATCACCCGCTGCGCGAGCGCTGGTGGCGATTCATGGACCTGCGCGTCGGCATCGTGCCGTTGCCGGTCCATCTGGTGCTCATTGCCGCCATCGTCACGACAGTGCTCACGACCGGGAAGCTCTCCGCCGAGTTGTCCCCGATCATCGCCCTGCTCGCCGTGTGCAGCTTCACCTGCATGGAAATCGGTCAGCGCATTCCGATCTTCCGAAGCATTGGCGGACCGGTCATTCTCGTGACGTTCCTGCCCTCATGGCTCGTTTTCTCGAACGTGCTGCCGCCGTCCATCGTCACGCCCATCGTTGCGTTCTGGAAGCAAAGCAACTTTCTGTACCTGTTCATCCCCGGCATCATCGTCGGCAGCATTCTGAGCATGGACCGCAAGGTCCTGATCGGCGGGTTCGTCCGCATCTTCGTGCCTCTGGCCATCGGTTCGGTGCTGGCCGGTGTCGTGGGCACCGCGGTTGGCACGTTGCTCGGCATGGGGTGGTTCCACACCGTGTTCTTCGTCGTCATTCCCGTGATGTCCGGCGGACTTGGCGAAGGGGTGATCCCGCTCACCATCGGTTACTCCGAAGTCATGCATCAGGCCGCTGGCGACTTGCTCGCCCAGGCGCTGCCCGCCGTGATGCTCGGCAACGTCTGCGCGATCGTCTTCTCGGGGGTTCTCAACGCCATCGGCAAACGCTATCCCTCGTTGACCGGCAACGGCCAGCTCATGCGCACCGGCAGTGACGATCTCGGCAGCCGCAGTGCCCATGGCCCCCACGACGCTCACGACGCTCACGACGCCCACGATGCCCACGGCCAGGCCGCGAAAGCCATCGACGCCACCGACATTGCCGCCGCCGGCATGATCGCCGTGTGCCTGTACTTCGTCGGCATGCTCGCCCAGAACACGCTCGGCCTGCCGGGCCCGGTGATGATGCTGGTGCTGGCTGTGGCGGCGAAGATCGGTTTCATCTTCTCGCCAAAGCTCGAAGCCGGCGCCGGCGTCGTCTACAAGTTCTTCGCCACGGCCGTGACCTACCCGCTGCTGTTCGCCATCGGTGTCGTGATTACGCCGTGGCAAAAGGTGGTCGCTTCGTTCAACGTGCCGACGTTGGTCACGATCGTCGCCACCGTGCTCACGCTCATGGCAACGGCCTTCGTCGTGGCGCGACGCATGAACATGCATCCGATCGATGCCGCCATTGTCGTCGGCACCCACAGCGGCATGGGCGGTACCGGTGACGTGGCCATCCTCACCGCCGCCAACCGCATGCGACTCATGCCGTTCGCGCAAATCGCCACGCGTATCGGCGGCGCCATCACGATTACGCTGAGCCTCATCGTGCTCGCCCGGATCGTCTGATCTGGCCACGACTCGCTCACTTTGCCCATTGTTTTCTCGGAGATTTCTGTCATGAGGCCCCTGGACGGCATCAAGGTCATCGCGCTGGAACACGCCATTGCGGCACCGTTCTGCACCCGTCAACTCGCCGATCTCGGCGCACGGGTGATCAAGATCGAGCGCCCCGGCACCGGCGACTTTGCCCGTGCATATGACGCCCGCGTGAACGGCATGTCCTCCCATTTCGTGTGGACGAACCGCTCCAAGGAAAGCCTGACGCTCGACCTGAAGCAGGAAGCCGCGCAGTCCGTGCTTCACGATCTGCTCGCCGACGCCGATGTGCTGGTGCAGAACCTCGCCCCCGGCGCAGCGGACCGTCTCGGCCTGAGCTACGACGCCCTGTGCGCGCGCTATCCGCGCATCATCGTGTGCGGTATTTCGGGATATGGTCCGGACGGTCCGTACCGCGACAAGAAGGCTTATGACCTGCTGATCCAGAGCGAGTCGGGCTTTCTTTCGGTGACGGGTTCGCCCGAGGCGTCGGCCAAGGCCGGCTGTTCGATCGCGGACATCGCCGCCGGCATGTACGCCTACACCAACATCCTCTCGGCGCTGATCCAGCGCGGCAAGACCGGCAAGGGCTCGCGTATCGACATCTCGATGCTCGAATGCATGGTCGAGTGGATGGGCTTCCCGCTGTACTACGCGGTAGACGACCAGACACCGCCGCCGCGCGCGGGCGCCGCGCACGCCACCATCTTCCCGTATGGCCCGTTCGAGACCGGCGACGGCAAGACCGTCATGCTGGGGCTGCAAAACGAGCGGGAATGGAAAACGTTCTGCGAGAAGGTGCTGGAGCAGCCGTCGCTGGCCGAGGATCGCCGTTTCGCTTCGAACCCGCAACGCCTGGAGAACCGCGATGCCCTGCGCGCCATCATTCGCGACGTCTTCATGCACCTGAGCGCACCGCAACTGGTCGATCGCCTCGATGCCGTCGGCATTGCCAACGCCAACCTCAACGAAATGGGCGATGTGTGGGGGCATGCCCAGCTTGCCGCACGTCGGCGCTGGGCGGAGGTCGCAACGCCGAACGGCACGGTCAAGGCCCCGATTCCCCCCGGTATGCCGAGCGCGAGTGCGGCGTTCACGCCGCGCATGGATCCGATCCCTGCCCTGGGCGAGCACACCGACGCCATCCTCACCGAACTCGGGCGCACCCCGGCCCAAATCGACGCGCTGCATGCGGCGCAGGCGGTGTAATCCATGTCATCCCACCCCATCGTTCGCAGTTGGCTCTTCGTACCGGGCAATCGCCCGGAACGTTTCGACAAGGCGTGTGCCTCGGGCGCCGACGCCGTCATTCTCGATCTCGAAGATGCCGTTGCGCCTGCCGACAAGCTAACGGCCCGCGCTCAGGTCGCCGCGTGGATCGAGGCGTCGGGCGAGGCGATCTCGACGCCCGTGTACGTTCGGATCAACGCCGCATCGACCGCGTGGTTCGAGGAAGATGTCAGCGCACTGGCCGGATTGCCGAAGCTCAGTGGACTCGTCGTGCCCAAAACGGAAGCGGCGGCAACGCTCGTTCAGGCCGCGAAGGGTGCTTCGCCGACATTGCAGCTCGTGCCGTTGATCGAAACTGCCAAGGCGTTCGCGGCACTGGGCGAGATCGCTGCGGCGCCGCGCGTGGCGCGCCTGATGTTCGGCACCATCGACTTTCAGCTCGACATCGGGATCGAGGGCGATGCGGATGAACTGCTGTACTTCCGGTTGCAACTCACGCTCGCCTCGCGCGTCGCCGGTATCGCCGCGCCCATCGACGGGGTGACGACGGCGCTCGACGATGCCGCACTCATCGAAGCCTCGGCGCGCCGCGCTCGTGCGCTCGGCTTTCGCGGCAAGCTCTGCATCCATCCCCGACAGGTGGCGCCGGTTCACGCGGCGTTCGCCTGGCGTGACGACGAAATCGCGTGGGCGGAGCGTGTGATCGCGGCGGCCGACGCCAGTGGCGGGGCCGCCGTCGCGCTGGACGGCAAGATGATCGACGCGCCCGTAATCGCCAAGGCGAGGGAGATCCTTGCGAGCCGCTGACGATTAGCGATGTTGGCGGACGATGTTGGCGGGAACGGCGCCTGGTGAATGTCTCCAGGCGAAGGTCTTCAAGCGGACTTCCTTGCCGGGGCGCACACAGGCATCTCGGGGGTGGACGGCGACGCGCTGTCTTCACCGTCTTCACCGCCCCGCACGCACGCGAGCACGCGCTGCGACGCTGCCTCGCAATCTTCGCCCTCCTGGCGATGTTCGATGGCATCGATCAGCGCGATCAGGCTACGTTTCGATGCCGCCAGATTTCGCTCCAAGGCGTCGATTTCCCCGACCTTCCGACGCAGTACCTCAAGCAGTTTGTCGTGCGGCCATGCCTTGAGATCCGGCGGCAGGATGGTGCGGATTTCATCGAGCGAAAATCCGGCGTTCTGGGCTCTGCGGATCAATCCCAGCCGCGTCAGCGCGTCGTCGTCGTAGTCCCGATATCCATTGGATTGCCGCTGCGCGTTCGGCAGCAATCCCTGCGCCTCGTAAAAGCGGATACGCGACGCCGCCACCCCGCTCGCCTGCGCCAACTCACCGATCTTCATCTTTCCGCTCCCGCCACTTGACATTAAAGTGAACTTTAAGGTTATGGTCCTGCTATCGTCAACGGAAGAATCGAGGCAAGAACATGACCTCCATGCCCCCCAGCCCCTCCACCCCCGCCGCCGTTCTCACCCTCCCACAGGCAACAACCCTCTTCACACCGCTCACGCTGCCCAACGGCGCGTCGATCCCCAACCGCATTGCCAAGGCGGCGATGGAGGAGAACATGGCCGACGCCGATCACGCGCCGTCGGACGAGCTCATTCGCCTGTATGACGCCTGGGCACGGGGCGGTGCCGGGTTGATCATCACGGGCAACGTCATGATCGATGCCCGGGCGATGACGGGACCCGGCGGGGTTGTCCTTGAAGACGCCGAGCACTTGCCCCGCTTCCGCCAATGGGCGCAAACCGCCCGGCAAAACGGTGCGCAGGTCTGGATGCAACTGAATCACCCGGGACGCCAGATGCTCTCGGCGCTGGGGCAACAGACCGTTGCCCCGTCGGCGGTCGCCCTCGACCTCGGCAAGCTCTCCAAGAGATTCGCCGTACCGCGTGAGATGACCGAGGCAGACATTGCCGATGTCGTCGAGCGGTTCGCACGCAGCGCCAGGCTGGCAGAGCAAAGCGGATTCACCGGTGTCGAGGTCCATGCTGCGCACGGGTATCTGCTCAGCCAGTTCCTGTCGCCGTTGACGAACCAGCGAGGCGATCGCTGGGGCGGCAGTCTCGAGAATCGTGCGCGGTTGTTGCTGGACGTTGTGCGTGCGGTGCGCGGCGTGGTCGCGTCGGACTTTGCCGTTGCGGTAAAGCTGAACTCGGCCGACTTCCAGCGCGGCGGCTTCGGGCCGGACGATGCCCGTCGCGTCGTCGAAATGCTCGGCTCACTCGGCGTCGACCTCGTCGAGCTTTCCGGCGGGAGTTACGAAGCGCCCGCCATGCAGGGAGAAGCGCGTGACGGACGAACGCTGGCGCGCGAGGCGTACTTTCTGGAATTCGCGCGTGAGACGGTCGCCGTGGCGCGCATGCCACTGATGGTGACCGGCGGCATTCGTCGGCGTGCGGTGGCCGAGGAGGTGGTGGCAAGCGGCACGGCGATGGTCGGAATGGCCACCGCGCTTTCCATCGAACCCGGCCTGCCGAATCAATGGAGGACGGGGCAGACGTCAGCCCCGAAGCTCAGGCCGATTCAGTGGAAAAACAAAGCCTTGGGATCGTTGGCCAACATGGCCGTCGTGAAGTTTCAGCTCAAGCGCCTGAGCGCCGGGCGCGCGACCGACCCCGAGGTGTCGCCCCTGCGTGCGCTCATCGCCCAGCAGTTGGGAGCGGCGTGCCAGACGCGACGGTATCGTCAATGGATGGCCCGCAGCGTCCCGCAATAGCGCGCAATAGCTCAATAACGGGCAATAACGCGGCACGTGCAGGCGTGCAGACATCGATCTCGCTTGTTCCCCCACTTTATTCGAAAGCGGGATCGATCGGCACACGGTACCCGACGGCGAGCCGATTGGTCTCGTTGGCCATACCGACGACGGCCAGCAATTCGCCGAACATTTCGTCCGTCATCCCGGCCCGACGCGCGCCTGCCGTATGACTCGCTACGCAGTATCCGCAGTTGTTGGTGACACTGACGGCCACGTAGATCATCTCCTTCACGAGGGGATCGAGCGCTCCCGCAGACATGATGTCCTTGAGACTGCCCCACGTGCGCTCGAGGGTCGGCGGATGCTGGGCAATGTATTTCCAGAAGTTGTTGACGTCCGGGACGCCGCGAGTCGCCTTGATGTCATCGAAGACGGCTTTGACTTCAGGCGAGGCGGCGGCGTATTCGACAGGCGTTTGCTGGCTCATGAGAGAAATGCGCCGTAGCGGCGTTCGTGGAAAGTGAGACCGTAGGTTACAAGCTTTCGCCGCTCAGGAGGTCACCGCGTGCAACCGGGCGCGGGCCACTCCGGCGGTGCCGGCCATCGATCCCGCGTCTTCCTCCCCCTGTGTCAGACGAAACACCGCGACGGCGGCCTTGAGCGACTCGGCCTGTTCCGCGAGCGACTGCGCGGCGGCCGACGCCTGTTCGACCAATGCGGCGTTTTGCTGGGTGACCTCGTCCATTTGCGTCACCGCGCGTGCTACCTGATCGATGCCCGCCGTCTGCTCTTCGGACGCCGCCGAGATTTCCGCCATGATGTCCGTCACGCGTTGCACGCTGGCGGCGATGGTGTGCATCGCGGCGCCCGCCTCACCCACGATCCGGCTTCCTGCCGCCGAACGCTCGGCGGACGATTCGATAAGCGTCTTGATGTCGCGCGCCGCGCTGGCCGAGCGCTGCGCCAGCGTGCGGACTTCGCCGGCGACAACGGCGAAACCACGCCCCTGCTCGCCCGCCCTCGCGGCTTCCACCGCCGCATTGAGCGCCAGAATGTTGGTCTGAAATGCAATCCCGTCGATGAGCGCGATGATGTCGCGAATCTTGGCAGAGCCGGCATCGATGGCCCGCATCGTGTCCGTCACTTCGCTCATGGCCGCATCGCCAGCCCCCGTCTGCTCGCTCGCCTCGCGGGCCAACTGGTTCGCGGCACGCGCGTGCTCCATGTTCTGCCGCACCGTGCTCGTCAGTTCCTCCATGCTTGCCGCCGTTTCTTCGAGCGAGGCCGCCTGTTGTTCGGTCCGGGCCGACAGGTCGAGGTTGCCCGCCGCGATCTCGCGCGCGCTGGCGGCAATGGCTTCGCCGCTCTTTCGTACCTTGGCTACCGTGTCGTTGAGCTGCGCCTTCATGTTGCCGAGCGCGCCCAGCAGGCGCCCCATCTCGTCACTCGACGTGACGTGCACCGGGCGTTGCAGATCGCCTCCGGCCATTTCCTCGAAGTGTTCGAGGACATCGTCGAGCGGACGCGTAATCGCGCGGTTGAGCGAGCGCGCGGTGAGAATAGCAGCGACGATCGCAAAGCCGATCGCGCATAACGTCAGCGCGAACAACCGGTCGTAGGTCGCCACGGCCGAATCGAAGCTCGATCTGGCGCGCGTGTCGTAGAGCGTCTTGAGCGCGTCGTTGGCGTTGACGTACGACGTGTAGCGCTTGCCGAGCACGGCGGCCTGCGCGTAGTACACGTCGGTCTGCCCGGCAGCAATGCTGTTCTGGGTGGACGTGAACGCATCCTTGAGCGCCTGGCGCGCCGCCGTCACCTGTGCCGCGAGACGCTGCTCCTCGCCGTCAGACGGCAGCGCCAGATACGCCTGCCACGCCTTCGCCGATTCGCCCCAGTATTCGGTGCCCTTCCTGACGTCGGCGGACTTCACGTCTTCACTCGGCGCCTGCGGCGCACGCAGCACCACGGCCCGTGCGCGACCGATGTGAATCTCCGACTCGCCGAGCAAGCGGGTGCTGGCGAGTTCCTTGTCGTATACCTCGCGCAAACTCCCCACAGTATCTCTCAGGCCGAGCAGCGCAAGGCCCCCGATGATCAGCACCAGGGCTGCCAGACCGGCCACGGCCATACGCAGTCGCCAACGAATCGTCCAATTTTTCAACATTTGCGCTTCCGCCTTTCTTTCCTGTTCGTGGCCGCCGACAGCGGCAGCCACCTTACGTCACCCGGCACGATACACGTTCCGGTGCGACAGTATTAGCGGCTCCAACGGCGTGAACGCAAAAAACTTGAGACGGGACGTCCGACACGGCGTTTGTTCCGGTAATTGCCCGCAATATCGGCGGATATCGGCGACGACTGCGTCACATTGGTGCGGGATTAGCGTCCGTCAGCCGCCATTCGAAGGGCGGACGAAATGCGATGAAATGCGATGAAAGGCGATAAACCGGGCGCGGCGACCGGCCATGACCATCGCCACCGTCGCGACTGTCCGGTTGTGGCGAAAACTACATCGCTTTGTACGAAATGCACCCGCTGCGGCCGACATACGACATCGTGCACGCCACGACCAACCGCCGTAGCAGACCGACGCAACCGGCCGACGCAACCGGCCGACGCCACAGGCGAACGTCGCGCGCACGGAATTTGCATGGAGACGGACTTCGGACCCACGTCCTTACCCGAGAGGATCGTCAACGTCATGACGTCAGCCGCCCGTTCTGCTTCGCGTGCCGCTGCCACGCCGTCGTCCCGTCGTCGCCTTGGCGCATGGATCACCGAAAACGAAACGGCCATCGCCGATCTTCGCGCCGAGTTCGTTCGACACGCCCGCCATCGCAGCATGACAGAGCCATTGAGTCCGGCCGTCGGTCGCCTGCGGGCCTGCATCATGGACGACCCGGTACGCCGCATGGATCTGAACCGGGCCATCGTGCAAGCGCTGGACGACGGGCATCGACTCGGATTCACGGATATCGACACGCTCATCCAGGCCCTCGATTTCGTCGTGACCACCGCGCCGGCGTTCGACAACAAGAGCCTGATCGTGTGTCCGGTCAACGCGCTGCTCGACTGGCTGATGTGCATGCCGTCGGGCTACGCGTTCTTTCGCGACCCGGAATTCAACCGGTGCATGCGCGACGTGCTCACGCAGTGGTGCCAATTCCTGAGCAGTCCCGAGTCGCGCACTTTTCTCAACACGCGCGCGCCCGACGGGTGGTTAAGCGCCGCCGCACAGGAACGCCTGAAGCTCCACGAGTTCGACGTCGATCTGTCACAGCCGTTTGGTGGCTTCGACTCATGGAACGCCTTCTTCACCCGACGCTTCAAGCCGGACGCCCGCCCCGTCGCCGCGCCGGACGACACGCGCGTCATCGTAAATGCCTGCGAGAGCACGCCTCACCACGTCCGGCGCGACGTACGCATGCGCGACAGCTTCTGGATCAAGGCGCAGCCCTACTCGCTGATCGACATGTTCGGTGCGTCGCACAAGGCGTTGGCGGCGCCCTTCGCGGGGGGGCTCGTGTATCAGGCGTATCTGAGCGCATACGATTACCACCGCTGGCACGCGCCCATCGACGGGACGATCGTCGCGGCGTACCGGCTGCCCGGCACGTACTTTTCGGAAACGGAATCGGAGGGAGACGATCAGGCGGGGCTCAACGACTCGCAAGGCTATCTGACGGCAACCGCGACGCGCGCCGTCGTCGTCATCCGGGCGGACGACCCCGCCATCGGCACGCTGGGGTGCCTGTTCGTCGGAATGGGAGACGTGTCCTCCTGCGTGCTTCAGGTGGAGCGGGAGCGCCGCGTGAAAAAGGGCGATCCGCTGGGACACTTTCAATATGGCGGCTCGACGTACTGTCTGGTGTTCGAGCCGGGGGTGGTGCAGTCGCTGATGGTCGATGAAGCCCGGTTGCCCGGCGAAAAACCCGTCAAGGTCAACGCGGCCATTGCGACGATCGGATGATTGCCGCAAACGCGCGGGTCGCCGGGCGAATCATCCGAGCCGGGTCCGCCCGACGCCCGGCGTCCGACGGACCTGCCACGCTTACAGCGCGCGCTTGACGGTGCGCGCAGCCCCGGAAATATCCTGCCCGACGCCATCGACGGTATTGCAGCCCGCCAGCGCGAACAACGAACCGACTACCAGAAAAAACGCCACGAAACGCGCCAACATATCGACCTCGATACAAAAAAGCTGAATAACCCCGGGTTTGCGGCCATTGTTGCCCCCAAAGCCTGAAACCCGAATTCTTGTGGATGACGCTCCACCGACGCGCAGGCACGCAACCGTGCGCCGTGAAGCAACGCGCAATTGTGCTTCAATTTCTCTCCGACGGGAACGACAGCGTACATCCGGCTTGCCAGCCCCGTCCTGCGTCCTAGATCACCGCCAACGTCTGCCGGATTTGCTCGGCGAATGCCGTGCACAGGTGGGCAGGACGGGCGCGATCGAACTTTACCGTAATTCCGACGGACGGCAACGTCGGCAAGGTATCACCTGTAACAATGCGTAAATCCGCCGGCACCGCCGTTTGCGTCATCACGGCGAACGCCTGACCGGAACGCGCCAGAGCCGTAAGTCCGGCGAGATTGCTGCTCGCGTACGCAATCCGATAGGCGCGTCCCGCTTTCGCCAACGCCTCGCATGCGGCGATGTGGTCCAGCGTATCGGGGTCCGAGAGCGCGAGCGGCAAGGGTTCGTCAGCGTCGGACAACAGGGCGTCGAGCCCAGGATTTCCGATCCACACCAGCGGCTCGCGCCGGATCACGCTGCGCTCGTCCACCCCTTCCGGCACAGAGATCAGCGCAAGGTCAATGGCGTGCCGCGAGAGTTGTTCAAGCAGGCGTGGCGTCGGTTCGCAAATGACCTCCACCAGCGCTTGCGGGTGCACCACGGCGAATTCGCGCAGCAGATGGGGGAGAAACGCCGCCGCATAATCGTCCGGGCAGCCGAACCGGATCGTTCCGGCGAGGCCTCGTCCCGACATGTCGGCCATGGCTTCATCGTGCGCACGCAGTATGCGCTGCGCGTGTCCGAGCAGACGCTCGCCCGGCCCGGTCAGCACCACCCCGCGCCCGGTGCGCTGGAGCAGTGGCTGATCCACGATCTCTTCCAGGCGCTTCATCTGCTGGCTCAGCGCCGATTGCGTTCGCGCAATGTGCTGCGCTGCCCGACTTAACGACCCCGCCTGCGCGATCGCCACGAACGAGCGCAGCAAATCGATTTCCAGAGACAAGCCCAAGATATTAGCTCCGCTTCTATCTTTCATTAGCACTATTCGCTTCTATGAAATCAGAGCGCTGCTTAGACTGCAAGCGGTAGTTGTTCTGCCTTCTTTTTTTGCGTCCTTTCGCGTCCCTTCATTCCTGCCCGACCTCTGGAGATTCGCCTGTGTCCAAGAACCAAGACGCCGACTTCTGGCGCAACGCCCATCAGCATCTGATCCGCTACGGCGGCACCTTCGAGCCGATGATCGTCGAGCGGGCGCAAGGCAGCTTCGTTTATGACGCCGACGGACGCGCGATTCTCGATTTCACCTCAGGTCAGATGAGCGCGGTGCTCGGGCACTGCCATCCCGAGATCGTCTCCGTCGTGACCGAATCCATCGGCAAGCTCGATCATCTCTTCAGCGGCATGCTCTCGCGCCCTGTCGTGGATCTCGCGACGCGTCTGGCCGAAGTCACGCCCGACGGGCTGGACCGGGTGATGTTGCTGAGTACGGGGGCCGAGTCGAACGAAGCGGCCATCCGGATGGCCAAGCTGGTCACAGGCAAGTACGAGATCGTCGGCTTCGCGCAGTCGTGGCACGGCATGACCGGCGCTGCAGCGTCCGCAACGTACAGCGCCGGACGCAAAGGCGTTGGCCCGGCCTGCGTCGGGTCCTTCGCCATTCCCGCCCCGTTCACGTACCGCCCCCGTTTCGGCCCCGCCGATCAGTACGACTATCTGGCGGAACTGGACTACGCGTTCGATCTGATCGACCGACAGTCGAGCGGCAATCTGGCCGCGTTCATTGCCGAGCCGATTCTCAGCTCCGGCGGCATCATCGAACTGCCGCCCGGGTACCTCGCTGCGCTCAAGCGCAAATGCGAGGAGCGCGGCATGCTGCTGATTCTGGATGAAGCGCAGACGGGCATCGGACGCACGGGCACCATGTTCGCGTTCGAGCGCGACGGTGTGACGCCGGACATCCTCACGCTGTCGAAAACACTCGGTGCGGGGCTCCCGCTGGCCGCCATCGTCACGTCGGCGCAGATCGAGGAGCGCGCGCACGAACGCGGCTACCTTTTCTACACCACACACGTTTCCGATCCGCTGCCCGCCGCCGTCGGCCTGCGGGTGCTGGATGTCGTCGCGCGCGACAACCTCGTTGCGCGCGCGAACGTGATGGGCGAGCGTCTGCGCAATGGCCTGCTGGGGCTGATGGAGCGCTTCGAATGCGTGGGGGACGTGCGTGGGCGCGGGTTGCTGCTCGGCATGGAGATCGTGACCGACCGTCGCACAAAAGCGCCTGCGGAGGGGCTCGGTGCCCGGATCACGCGCGAATGCATGAACCTCGGCCTGAGCATGAACATCGTGCAGCTGCCCGGCATGGGCGGTGTGTTCCGCATCGCACCGCCGCTCACCGTCAGCGAGTCGGAAATCGATCTGGGCCTGTCATTGCTCGGACAGGCCATCGAGCGTTCGCTGTAGTTGCCACCCGGCCCCGCGAAAGCCCTTGTCGGCGATCGCGGGGCCGCACGGGCGCCGCCAGTGGTGGCCTAGCGAACGTCAGTCGTTTCGCTGCGGGCGCTGAACGTCGCGGAAGATGTACTTCAGCGCATCAGCGAGCGTGCTGGACCAGACCGACCACTCATGCTTGCCGTCGACGATGCGCAACTCGGCAGGTTGCTTGTTCGCACGCAGCAACTCGTAGAAGCGCGTCGCTTCCATTTCGATGTTGAAATCGTCGTCGTCGCCCGAATTGATGTACATCGGCACCTTGATGCCCTTTTTCAGGAACTCGTCGAAGTAAGCCGGATAGTTGTTCTGCTGCCAGACACGTGCGCTGTACTCGCCGTTGGTATTCGGCTCCGCAAACACCTTCACGAAACGGGCCGATGAATCCCTGGGCGGCTCCGGGTTGTAGATGGCCGGACTGAGCAGCGCCGCTGCCTTGAACTTCTCCGGATACTTGAGCGCGTAGCGCATCGCACCGTAGCCTCCCATCGACAAACCGCCGATCAGACGACCGTCGCGAGTCTTGATCGTGCGATACGTTTTCTCGACGTGCGGGACCAGTTCGCTGAAGAACGCGGTCTCCATGCGTTCCTTCAGGTCGACGTACCAATTGGTATTGGCGTCGGGCATGATCACGATGGCGGGCGGAATGTCGCCGTGGCCGATCAGCTTGTCCATGGTCGACTGCATATGTCCCTTGACCACCCAGTCGTTCTTCACGCCGTCATTGCCATGCAGCAGATACAGCACCGGATAGGTGGTCTTGCCGCTGGTTTCGTATCCCGTCGGGAGATACACGTTGTAGGTCAGCGGGCGCGACAGGTTCTTGCTGTAAACCTCGCTCGACACCACCTCGCTCGCGTGGGCGGGCGCGCCGGCCAGCGCGACCGCCGCCATCACGCCCGCTGCCATCCCCCCTGCTACCAGCTTCGGCACCTGCCGGGTCAGACCCATACCGTATTGACGGAACATTTCGAACACATACCCTCCTGATGAAATCATTGTCTTGTTATCCGTACCATCCGCGGCAAGCAAAGCGGCAAACCGGCGGACGCGAAAGATTAACATCTGAAGTGTCTATACGGTGCAACCAATATCAGGGGTCAGAACAAAAGAACGGCATGACCGGCGCCGCGTTCAGCGCAGTCCCCCAATGCGCGCAACGGCGTCGCACGGGCGTTGCGGTACCCCTACGAAATCCAATGGCTTATCGTGGTCGGACGTGCCCCATGGCGGACATCGCGCTACCATGTCGAACGCCGTCGCCGCGCCGCACGATTCCTCCGACCCATGGCGATGACGGCACCACGCCAATCCCATCATCCCCATGAGCGATCTTCCTTACCTCGACCCCGCTGCCTTCCGCGCCCTTGCCGTGTCCGCCGGCACCCTGTCCACCGAATGCCAATGCACGAAGACCCCGCTCGACGGCTGGGCGACGCTGCCCAACTCGATGCCCGACGCGCAACTGGAAGTCATCGGCACGTTGCTCGATCCGCAGGAAATCCAGGCCGGGCGGGAACCGACCTTCGTCGAATATCACCCGAACGGCACGTCTTACTGGCATGCCGACGCGCCTATCGCGCCGCGCTACTTTCCGTACAACCGCGCGAACGTATGCCGGTGCCGGGAATGCGAGCGCCTCTACCTTCGCTATCAGGAAGGCGGCGGCTACTTCGTCGATCAACGAATCCGGCAGGTGAACCCGGCGCTGATCGTCGACGCAACGCCGGATCCGGCGTGACGCATGTCTGGCTCGCGCCGAAAAAATTGTTGTCTTCCGTTTTCATTCGTTTTCGTTTGTTCGCGTTTGTGAACGAGTGTGGCCGAAAGGCGCCCCTTCGCCACCTGAAACTAGGCGGAAATCCTTATAAAAACAATTAGATAGCGAGTATTTTCGATCCATTGCCATTGGTTTGGATTGCAAAATGATGCGAAGAACATGCGCGCCTTCGGCCAGTCGAAGCGCGCATGCAAAAACACGACGCCTCCTCTGCTCCCGCCTCCGGCCCTACGTTCGCCCCCACCCGGCGCCCCACCTCCGCACGGGCCATCTTCCTGCGCACGGCGGCTGCCGTTCAATATTCGCCTTCGCTCTACGTCGCGATCTACGCGCTCGTGTGGGCGCTGGTGAGCGCAACGCTCGACCCCACCGTTCCGTTCGACGCCGTCGAAGCCTTCAACTGGGCGCGTAACGCGCAATGGGGAACGCCGAAGAATCCATGGCTGGTCGGCTTTTCGATGTGGCCCGCGCTGGGATTGCGCCCCGAAGCGCTGGCGTTTTATTGGTACGCATCGCACTTCGCTGCCGTGGCGATCGGCATGCTGGGAGTGTGGCACCTTGCCCAACGCCTCTCGGGCAACGCGCGTCTCGCATGGCTGGCCATGCTCAGCCTGCATCTGAGCGGCGCGATCAACATCGACATCCTGCCGTACAACGACAATTACCTGCTGGTCATGCTCTGGCCCTGGATGCTCTGGCTGTTCGTGCGCGCGATGTGCGACTCGCCGCGATTCTGGCCGGCGTTCGGTACCGTGGCCGGGTTGGCCGCCATGACCAAGTATTCGACGTTCGCCTTGCTCGGCGCAATTTTCATCATCACGCTATGGACCCCGTGCACGCGCCGCCACTATCGACAGCCCGCCTTCGTGCTGGGGGTCGCAATCTTCGTCGCGCTTGTCGTCCCCAACGTGCTCTGGCTGACGTCCCACGACTTTGCGGCTTTCCGATGGGTCGACGATCAGATCCAGCAGCGATTGAACCTGCGGGGCCTGCGTGGCGCCCTTGCCGCGTTCTATCCGGTGGCCACGCTCGCCGTCGTCATGCATCTGGCCGGCATCCGATTCAAGGCGCCGCCGTTGCCCGTGTGGCTATCGGCCTGCGTCGTGCTGCCTCCTCTGCTTCCGATCCTCGTGTATTTCACGGTCCATGAGGGCGGACGCATCTCCGAATGGCTGCAACCGTTCGCCGTTCCGCTGCCCGCGCTCCTGGTCGCCTGTGCCGCCCCGCAGACAGCCAGACGCGCCTGGCGAATTTCCCGCTGGCTGCCGGCCGTCGGCCTGATGGTGCTGGTCGGTTACACCATGGCGCTCAGCATGAACCTGCGCAACGCCGGGCAAAAGTTCGCCGGCATCAAGGCCGCCAGCTTCGGCCTCGAGCAACGATGGCAGGCGCGCTACCAGACGCCGCTGGCTTTCGTGGGACACGACCACCTGGCCACCTGGCTGACCTTCTATGCCCCGGGCAACCCGCGCCTGCTCGCACGCTGGTCGGCAACGCAGCGCCCGAACATCTATACGCGAGATATGGACGAATCCGAGGTGCGCGCCCGCGGCGCGCTCCTGCTCGAGCGCCCCGGCCGGTCATGCCGCGAGGCGAACTTTTCGCGCACGCTGGCCTTGTGGCCAACGCTGAGCATCGAGGCCCAGGAAACCGTGCCGTTTGCGTATCACGGCGGCGCATCGCCCATTCCACTTTGCGTCGCATACATCGCACCGCAACGCTGAATATCTAAAGCACAATCGCTTCGTTGCCCCGTTCGGACCGGCCCGGATAATCGACGTCAATCAAATCGATTGACGCATTCGGCCAATTTATCGGGGCAACGTCCCAACGTCCATGAAACCGCTCAACTCACGCTCACGTCGTCATTTCCTCTCCGTACTCGGCGCCGGCGCGGCCAGCGTCGCGCTGCCCCCACTCACCGCCAGGGCAGCGTACGAGCCGGGCAAATTCCGCATCGGCTATCAGAAGGCGGCAAGCACGCTGGTGCTCGCCAAGGCGAACGGCTCGCTCGAAGCGCGCCTGCGCCCGCTCGGCGTCGAGCTCACATGGGCCGAGTTCGCCGCCGGGCCGCAATTGCTCGAAGCCCTCAATGTGGGCGCCATCGACTTCGGCTACGTGGGCGAAGCGCCCCCCGTGTTCGCGCAGGCCGCCGGGGCCGACTTCGTCTACAGCGCCTACGAAATTCCGACGCCGCTCGCCGAGGGCGTCGTCGTCGCAAAGCAGTCGGCCATCCACACGGTCGCCGACTTGCGCGGCAAGCGCGTTGCCTTCAACAAGGGCTCGGACGTCCATTGGTTCCTCGTTGCGTTGCTGCGCAAACACGGGCTGGATTACGGCGACATCAGCCCGGTATTCCTCGCGCCGGCCGACGCACGCGCCGCGCTTGAACGGGGTGCAGTCGACGCCTGGGCGATCTGGGAACCGTTCCTCACCGCCGTGCTCGACCAGAGTCCCGTGCGCCTGCTCGCGAACGCCGAAGGGGCCGCCGATCATCATCAGTTCTTCCTGAGCCAGCGCGCGTTCGCGGAAAAACGGGGTGACGTCGTGAAGGCCACGCTGGAATCGCTGGGCCAGACCGGGCAGCAGATCCGCGCGAACTACGCGGCGGCAGCGGCACAGCTGGCCCCCATTCAGGGTCTCGATGCGAAGATCATCGAGAAAGGCCTGCGCCACTACGCGCACATCTACAAGCCCGTGTCGGAGCCCGTGCTGGCCGCCCAACAGAAAATCGCAGATACGTTCCTGCAACTGCGACTGATTCCGAAACAGATTCGCGTGGCCGACGCCACGCTGCGCCAGCCGCTCGCCTGAGCCGTCACCTGTCACCCGAAACGTTTCGCGTTTCGCGTTTCGCGTTTCGCGTTTCGCGTTTCGCGGCTGACCGCCGGGCGCCTCGTCGAAGTCCGTCCCGACCATGCGGGACGGTCCCGCCCGGTGAGTCTCCTATTCCCGCACGGCAAGACGCTGCCGTCGCGTGCACGGGTTTTCGTCGATTTTTTGATAGAGACACTTGCGCATTCGTCCGACACGCGCAAGAGTGACGTACGCGCCGCGACCGTACTCGTCACACGGCGACCGGGCTAGACTGGCGGTTGCTGCGGCATCGCGCCGCGCACTTCCCGCGAATCAGAGGTTTTTGTGAGCCCCCCGTCTCCTTCAGACGCCGGCACCGGTGCCGGCGACACGACTGTCGGCTATGCCGAACGCAACCGTCCGTACTGGCAGCGCAATCTTGCGATCTGCGTGTTCGGCTCGTTCACCACGCTGGCGGGCCTGAGCATGTTGCTGCCGTTCCTGCCGCTTTACGTCAAACAACTGGGCGTCGCGCCCGAGTCGGCCGTCATTCAGTGGTCGGGGGTCGCCTTCAGCGCAACGTTTCTCGGCACCGCCGCGACTGCGCCAATCTGGGGGCATCTGGCTGATCGCTTCGGGCGTCGCCCAATGCTCATCCGGGCCGCCGTGGGCATGGTGATCGTGACGTCGCTCATCGGCATTGCCCACAATGTCTATCAGCTCGTCGCGCTGCGTCTGCTCACCGGCCTGATCGGCGGTTTCGCGTCGGCGTCGACCGTCATGATCGGCACGCAAGCCCCCCGCGAGCGCGCGGGATGGGCGTTGGGCGTGTTGTCGACCGGCGCCCTCGCCGGCAATCTGACCGGCCCCCTGATCGGTGGCCTGCTTCCGCCGTTGATCGGCATTCGCGGCACCTTCTTCGCCTGCGCCGGCATGATCTCGATCACCGCCCTGCTGACGATTTTCGGTGTGCGCGAAGATTTCGACCGCGCACGCGACGGCAAACGTCGCACCGCGACAAACGGCGACGCGCGCATGCCGACGGCACGGGCCGGCATCATCGCGGCGATATTGTTCACCGGCATGATGGTGCTGCTCGCCAACATGTCCATCGAGCCGATCATTACCGTCTACATCGGCCAGTTGGGCGTCGATGGCCCGCATCTCACGCGCGTGGCGGGTGTGGTCATGGCGAGTTCCGCGCTGGGCAGCATGCTGAGCGCAGCGAAGTTGGGGGCGCTGGCCGATCGCATCGGCAGCTGGCGCGTGATCGTCGGTTGTCTGATCGCGACGGCGCTGGTGATGGTGCCGCAGGCGTTCGTGACCGAGTGGTGGCAGTTGGCGGTATTGCGCGTATTGATGGGCATGACGCTGGCCGGTCTGCTGCCTGCCATCGGCAAGCTGGCGCGGCAGGCCGTCCACGAGCGCAACACCGGCAAGCTGCTCGGCTATCTCCAGTCGGCGCAGTTCAGTGGGCAAGTCATAGGCCCCATCATCGGCGGTCAGGTCGCCGTGATGTTCGGACTGCCCGCCGTCTTCTTCATGACGGCCATCCTCCTGATCCTGTGCAGCGTGCTCGCCAACCGCGCCCGCATCGTCAGCGCTCGGCTCGACCCTCAGCCCGTTCAGCCCACTTAGCACTTAGCCCACTTAGCCCACTCAGCCTTCCTGACGGCGCCCGCGACGCGCCGGCGGCGAAGCGGCGAGCGCGTCTTCCACGAACGCCATGAGCGCCTGCAGCCGCGCGGTGCGACCGCGCCGCGTGGGCACCAGCAACGTGACCGGTGCGCTGTCGAATTCCCAATCGGTTAGCACACGCACGAGTCGGCCCGCCGCGACAGCGTCACGGGTGTCCCATTCGGAGCGCAACACCAGTCCCAGCCCCTGCTCGGCCCACTCGCGTGCGACGCTGCCGTCGTTCGTCGTGTAGGCCGCGACGACACGCACGCTGTCGCGCGCTATCGCCCGTTTGCCTGTTGCTGCGCCTGCCGTTGCACGCCGGCGGAACCGCCACAACGATGCGTCTTCATCGTTCTCCCGAATGCAAATACAGCGGTGTTGCAAGAGCGCGTGCGGATCGGACGGCACGCCGTGCCGCTGCAAGTACGCGGGACTGGCGCACAGCCAGCGATCGTTCGGTGCCAGCGGCCGGGCGATCCACGACGAGTCCCTGACCGCGCCAACGTGGACGACGGCGTCCGAATCATGTTTGTCCGGCCACGGCGTCTCGCGCAGGTCCAGTTGAAGGTTCAGCGCCGGATGCAGTAGACCGAAGCGCGCCAGCACCGGCGCCACATGATGTCGGCCATAGCCGAACGGCGCCGCAACCCGCAGGGAACCCGTCAGACGCTTGTCTTCCCGTCGGAACGACTCGGGCAACGCATCGAGTTGCGCCAGCAATGCCGAGCCTTCGCGCGCCAGCCGCTCGCCCTCGGCCGTGAGGCTGAGCTGCCGGGAGGTCCGCGTGGCCAGCGCCAGACCCAACGTGGCTTCGAGCTTGCGCAGTCGGGCAGAGAGCGCAGGCGGCGTCACGTTGAGCATGCGCGCTGCGGCACTGAGCGATGGCGAGAGCGAAAGCGCCTCGATCAGGCGCAGGTCTTCGATCTGGATCATTCACCTGAGATTAATGTTTGATGTGCGGTTATTTAACCACGGCTTACACAGTTCTTCCTAAACTGCCTTCTATCGCTTCACCCAACGTCACGTCTCCCAACAACGCACCGTCAAAACCACCATGTCCGACACCGCCCCTTCGCGCGACGCCTGGCCGCGCGCCGTACTCTTCGATCTTCTGACGGCATTGCTCGACTCCTGGACCGTATGGAACCGCGCCGCTGGCAGCGAGACGGCCGGACGCGCATGGCGTGCCGAGTATCTGCGGCGCACCTATGGTTGCGGCGCTTACGTCAGCTATGAACAATTGGTGCGCGAAGCCGCCGAGCATGTGGGGTTGCCCGCATCGGCCCCACAAGCCCTCGAAGCCGAATGGCTGACGCTGCCCGCATGGGACGGTGCCCGCGAACTGCTTCAGGCGTTGCGCCCGCATTGCAAGCTCGCGGTCGTCACCAATTGTTCGAAGGCGCTCGGACATCAGGCGGCGTCATTGCTCGGCGTCGAGTGGGATGTCGTCGTCACGTCGGAGGAAGCGGGCTTCTATAAACCCGATCCGCGCCCGTACCGCATGGCGCTCGACAGGCTCGGCATATCGTCCGCCAACGCGGCCGAGGTGGCGGAGGCGGCCTTCGTGGCGGGCTCCGGTTACGACCTGTTCGGCACGTCGGCGCTCGGATTGCGCACGTTCTGGCATAACCGGGTCGGCCTGGCACGCCCGGAGGGCGCCCCCGCACCCGACTGCGAAGCCCCCACCCTCGCACCGGCCCTCGACTGGCTTCGTCATTTCCGTACACACGCCTGAGAACCACCGCCATGACCTCGACCCACCACCTCGCGCTCGCCACGTTGCAGACGCTGGACACCCCAGCGGCCATCATCGATGTGCCACGCATGCAGCACAACATTGCGCGCATGCAGTCGCGCATGGACGCGCTCGGCGTGCGTTTTCGCCCTCACGTGAAAACCAGCAAATGCGTGGAAGTCGCGCACGCGCAGATCGCGGCAGGCGCGTCGGGCATCACCGTCTCCACCCTCAAGGAAGCGGCGCGCTTTTTCGACGACGGGGTGACCGACATCCTCTATGCCGTGGGCATGGTCGCAAGCAAGCTGCCCGCGGCACTGGCGCTGCGCCGTCGCGGCTGCGACCTGAAGATCATCACGGACAGTGTGGCGTCGGCGCAGGCCATTGTGGCGTTCGGCGCCGAGCACGGCGAGACGTTCGACGTGTGGATCGAGATCGATACCGACGGACACCGCTCCGGCATCCGCCCCGAGGAAGACGCCCTGCTCGACGTGGCTCGTGTGCTGCACGACGGCGGCGCACGGCTCGGCGGCGTGATGACACACGCGGGCTCCAGCTACGACTTCGACACCCCCGAAGCGCTCGCCGCCATCGCCGAGCAGGAGCGCGCGGGATGCGTGCTCGCCGCCACGCGGCTGCGCGACGCCGGTCTGCCGTGCGCTGTCGTGAGCGTCGGCTCGACGCCAACGGCGCTTGCCGCCGAACACCTCGAAGGGGTGACGGAAGTGCGCGCGGGCGTCTATGTGTTCTTCGATCTCGTCATGCATAACGTGGGCGTATGCACCACGGACGAACTCGCGCTGAGCGTGCTCACGACAGTGATCGGGCATCAGGCGGACAAAGGCTGGGCAATCGTCGACGCCGGATGGATGGCGATGAGCCGCGATCGGGGCACGCAAAAGCAAAAGCGGGACTTTGGCTACGGGCAGGTTTGTCGCGTCGACGGAAGCCTGGTGCCGGGCTACGTGTTGAGCGGCGCGAATCAGGAGCACGGCATTCTCTCGCGCGAGGGCGAGCCGGACCCCGACATCGTGGCGCGTTTTCCCATCGGCACGCTGCTGCGCATTCTGCCCAACCATGCCTGTGCCACCGGCGCGCAGTTTCCCGAGTACCACGCCATCGATCCGGCGCGCGATCTCGCGACCTGGCCGAGACTGCACGGCTGGTAAGCCGCCGCGCCAGCCGAGGCAATCGAACGCAGAACGTCACATCGCAGGCGCGCGACGCTTGCGATGCTTGCGTTGCTTGCGTTGCTTATGCCGCGGCACAACATAACGTATCCCGATTTGCTTCGTTCACGGCGCGCCGCGCGCCCGCTACGCTCGCGCTTTGCCTGTACTGGAGTGCACTCATGAGCGTAGAAATCATCGGGATGATCACGGCCGCGCCGGGATCCGAAGTCGATCAACCCACCGGCGCCGCCGTCGATCCGACGTTCATCACGCGCATGGCGCAGGCTCATGAGACGGCAGGCTTCGACCGCGCCCTGATCGGCTATTTTTCGAACGGCCCCGAAGGCAGCCTCGTGAGCAGCCATGTCGCTGCCGCGACGCAACGGCTGGGCATTCTGCTCGCTTATCGTCCGGGGGTCATCGCTGCCCCGCTCGCCGCACGCCAACTCGCCACACTCGACCAGTTCTCTCGCGGGCGCCTCGCGCTCAACGTCGTCTCCGGCGGCAATGACGCCGACCTGCGCCGCGACGGGGACTTCCTCGATCATGACGCGCGATACACGCGCACCGACGAGTATCTCGACGCCCTCAAAAGCATCTGGACCGCCGACGCGCCGGTCGACTTCCACGGCGAGCACTATCGCTTCGAGCAGGCGTCGCCTGCCGTGCCGACGTGGCAAAAGCCCCATATTCCCATCTATTTCAGTGGCGCGTCCGATGCCGCCATCGATGTCGCAGCGCGTCACGCCGACACGTACATGCTGTGGGGCGAACCGCTCGACGCCGTCGAGTCGCTGGTCACGCGCGTGCGCGCGGCGGCGCAACGTCACGGTCGCAAACCCCGCTTTTCGATCTCATTTCGCCCGATCGTCGCCGACACCGAAGCACAGGCATGGGAGCGCGCCGAGGACGTGCTGCGTCAGGTCAAGGCCACGCGCGCGAGCCTCGGGCTGCGCGCCGAGGCGCCGGAGAACGTCGGTTCGCAGCGTTTGCTTGCCGCCGCCCAACGGGGCGACGTCGTCGACGAGCGGCTCTGGATGGGCGTGGCCAAAGCAACAGGCGCGCGCTGGAACTCGACATCGCTCGTCGGCACCCCCGAACAGGTCGCACGGGCGTTGGGGCGCTATTACGAACTCGGTGTCGACACGTTCCTCATTCGCGGCTTCGACCCGCTGGGCGACACCATTCGCTACGGCGAGACGCTGATTCCCGCGATCCGCCGTCATGTCGCGGAACTCGATCGTCAACGCACGCCCCGGGCGGCCTGAAGATCTCGTCGAGCCATCTGGCCAATTGATTCGACCCTTTCATCCGTTTCTCTCAAACGTCTCTTCAATCGCTTTTTAGACAGGTGTCATGATGTTGCTGCGCTGGATTCGTCGCGCCCGCTTTACCGTTCCCGCCCTTTCCTTTTCGTTTTCCCTTTCCCCCTCCTTCCGGGCTTTCACTGTCTTCACCGCCATGTCTGCGCTTGGCGCGCTCCATGCCGGCGCGGCCAATGCGCAAGGCGTGACGCTGCGCGTGGGGGATCAGAACTACTACAACGTGCGCGCGTCGATGGAGGCCTCCGGCGCGTTGGAAGGGGCGAACTATCAGGTCGAGTGGAAGCACTTCCAGTCGGCGGCACCGGTCGCTGAAGGTCTGAACGCCGGCGCACTGGACCTTGGCTTTCTCGGTGACTCGGGCTTTCTTTTCCTCGCCGCGAAAGGCGCGCCCGTCAAGCTGATCGCCGTCTCGCGGCAGAACCCGGACACGATCGCGCTGCTCGTGCCGAAGGACTCCCCCGTGAAGTCCATTCAGGACCTCAAAGGCAAGAAAGTCGCCTACTGGCCCGGCGCATGGAGCCAGCAACTGACGTTGCGCGCGCTGGAAAAAGCCGGTTTGCCGACGGACTACGTACAGTTCGTCAAGCTCATGCCTGTGGACGCCGCGGTCGCCCTGCCCAACGGCGCCATCGACGCCTTCCCTGTGTGGGAGCCCTATATTTCGCAGCAAGTCGTGCATAACGGCGCGCGTCCGATCATCACCGCACGCAATCTGATGCCGGGTCTGAGCAGCGTTGCCGCGTATGCGCCGTCGGTCAGCGCGAAACACGCCGCGATCTCCGACTTCCTCGTGCGACTGCAAAAAGCCCGCGCGTGGGTCGAAACGCATAAGGACGTATATGCCGATCAGTGGGCGAAGAAAGCCGGACTGGACCGTGACGTGGCACGTCACTGGATCGGACAGGCAGGGATGACGATCGACCCAGTCGACAAGCAAGCCGTCGCCGACTATCAAGGCACGAGCGACTTCCTCACGCAAACGGGCGCGCTGCCGACTCGCTTCGATGTCAGCAAGATCGTCGATACCTCGTTTGCGCCGGTGCTTGAGGCGAAGGGACAGGCGACACGTCAAAGCGCCTCGCGCTGAGCCTGCGGCAGGCCGATACTTCATCCCTGCGACGCCTGACGCAGCATCCACTCGCGGAACTGCCGGAGCGCAGCGCGCTGTTGCAGGCGCTCTCGCGGATAGCACAGGTAATGACCGTGACGTGGCACATCCACCCCGGCATCCACGGGCACCACCAGACGCCCTGCCTCTACCGCCTCACGCGCGAGAAACGCCGGCACGAGACCCACCCCCATGCCCGCCTCCGCGGCCTGCAGTAGTACAGCGTACTGCTCGAATCGCGGCCCGGGGCGCTGGGCGTGTGGCGCGGCGTCGTAGCAAGCCGCCCATGTGCCCCACACATCCTCCGCCTGGTTGTGCACCAACCTCGGCGCGAATGCGATGTCCGCCACGCCCGGCAGAGGATGACGTGCAAGGAACGATGGCGCACACACCGGCACGAAACGGCGTCCGTCGAGATACTCGCTCACCACGCCTTCCCAGGTGCCGTCGCCGTATCTCACCGCAGCATCGAGCGTGAAGGGAAACGCATCGCCGTGCGAGAGGTGACGGCTGAAGCTGAGCGTCACCCCAGGCGTGCTCGCCAGAAAGTCCGGCAGACGGGGAATCAGCCACTTGGTCGTAAACGTCGGCACGCTGGCAATCGTCAGCAAATCGCTCTCGCCGCGCGAGGTCATCAATTCCAGCGAGGCGTTGCCGATCTCACGCAGCGGCGCCGCCACCCGGTCATGATAGCGACGCCCCGCCTCGGTCAGCGCCAGATGGCGTCCTTCGCGCACGAACAGTGTTGTGCCCACCAGCGCCTCCAGCGCCCCGATCTGACGGCTGACCGCGCTCGGCGTGAGCCCAAGTTCACGGGCAGCACGAGAAAAATTCAAGTGTCTTGCCGCACTGGCAAAGGCGAGCAGTTCGGCGATGTTGGGATAGCAGTGTCGCATTGGAGAGATCAGGACAGGCGTGGGTTGTCGTTCGCTTGGATTCGTTCGATTCGTTCGACAGCGGCATCGCGCCCCCTTGTGTATGCGGCGCCAACTGTTCCGTTTTCGCACAGCACGATGCCCGATTCGTGTGTTTTCTTCATGACGATGACATGTCGGCCCTCGAAACTCTCGCCCAACGTCGATCTGCCCGCCTGCTTTGTGCCGTAAGGAATGGCAAGAGATCGGGTCGACCGAAGCGAATTTTTCATCGTATGCCGTTCAGGTTTCCCCAGATGTCCAACGCCCGCGCCGATCACGCCGATCATGTCGATCACGCCGACCGTTTTGCCCCATCTGTGCCATCGCGGCACAGTCCGGCGTCGGCCGACGCGGCCGCCAATGGGCATTCGCAGTCACGTCGACACGCCGGCGTTCTGGTCTGGGTCGTGCGCGCCGTTGCCGCGCTGTTCCTGATCTATCTTTGCCTGCCGGTACTTCTGCTGCTCGTGGGCGCCTTTGGTCAGACCTGGACAAACACTGTCTTGCCGACCGGCATCACCGGACAGTGGTTTGTCGACCTCGCCGGCGATCCGTCGTTTCGCCGGGCATTCTCCACGAGCCTCATCGTCGCGGTGAGCTGCTGTGCGATGACCGCTGCCGTCGGCCTTCCCCTCGCCTACACGCTGCATCACCGTGCGCGCAACGGCCGCGGGACGATTGCGCGGCTGGTGACCCTGCTGCCCGTGGCGGTGCCGGCGCTCACGCTCGGCTTCGGCTACATCGCCGTGTTCAGCGGCGACACGCTGCCATGGCTCGGCTCGCTCTGGTTGCTGGTGCTGGCGCATGTCGTACTCACGCTGCCGTACCTCACGCAGACGCTGCTCGCCGACCTCCGGCATCTCGATATCGCCAGACTGGAAGATTGCGCCGCGACGCTGGGCGCCTCGCCGCTGCGTCAGTTTCTCAGCATCGCGGTGCCGAATCTCAGCCATAGCCTGGTCGCCGGCCTCGTCATGGTGGCGGCACTATCGATCGGCGAGTTCCAGATATCCAACCTCATCGCCGGCTTCCGCTATCGCAACTATCCGGTCGTCTTGCTGCAGGCGTTCTACGGCGCCACCGGCTTCGCCTGCGCAGCCACCGTCGTACTGCTCGTGCTCGCACTCGCCGCGACCGGCGTGTCGATCGTTGCCGCTTCACGTCAGAAGGTCAGTTCATGAGCCTCACGCTAGAAAACGTCAGCTTCCGCTATGCCGGAGCCGCCCATGGCCTCGATGACGTCAGCCTGCAAGCGCGTCAGGGCGAATTGCTGGCGGTCATGGGTCGCAGCGGTTCCGGCAAATCGACCGTGCTGCGCCTTGTCGCCGGCCTGCTCGACGGCTATCACGGTCGCATCGCCATCGGTGGCCAAGACGTCGGCGGCGTGCCTGTGTGGCGCCGTCACGTGGGCATGGTCTTTCAGCAATACGCGTTATTCCCGCATTTGAGCGTGGTCGATAACGTCGCCTACGGATTGCGCATGCAGGGCGTGCGCCCGGCCCAGCGCCAACAGGCCGCGCTCGCCATGCTCGCCCGTGTCGGACTGGAGGCATTCGCGGCGCGCCGTCCCGCTTCGCTCTCCGGCGGTCAGCAGCAACGCGTGGCGCTCGCTCGCGCGCTGGCGGTGTCGCCACGCGTGCTGTTGCTCGACGAGCCGCTGGCCGCGCTCGACGCGGGCATTCGCCAGCAGTTGCGCGATGAAATTCGCGCACTGCAACAGGCCAGCGGGGCCACGACGCTCATCGTCACGCACGATCGCGACGAAGCCCTGAGTCTCGCGGATCGCGTCGCGGTCATCGACAACGGACGCCTGCTGCAAATCGATACGCCGCAACGCCTGTACGACGCCCCGGCATGTGCAACGGTGGCGAGCTTCACGGGCTTGTCGACGGTCTTGCCCGCCCGTGTGGCAGGCCCCGGCGTGGTCGACACCGGTTTTGCCGAACTGCACGCAGATACCGGTGCGTGGCCTGCGGGCGCCGCCGTCTCGCTGCTGGTGCGGCCCGAACACATTCGGAGCGATCCGCCAGTGGGCACGATCAACCGGCTGGACGGACGCCCCGGCGCAGTGCGCTTCTTCGGCGCGACCTGCCGCTTCGATTTTCTGCCCGATGGCGCAAGCGCACCGTTACTGGGCGAGAGCCGCACACCCGCTTCGTTCGCGATCTCGCTCGATCCCGCGCAGTTGCGGGTACTGCCGCCGCCCGGTGCTTAACCCTTGTTCCGCTTGTTCCATCGCACTTCTTAACTGACGCCCCTCACGGAGCCATGTCGATGATTCACCCCGCATCTGCCTTGCCCGCGCGCGCCGTGTCGGCACTCGCCACGCTCACCGCCTCACTCACCGCCTCACTCGCCGCCTCACTCGCGCTACTCGGCGGCACGGCCTCCTTCGCCTTCGCCCAATCCGGCGCGCAGGCCAATGGACAAGCCGGCGCTGCCGCACCGCTTTATGCGGGCGAAGCCGAGCTGTACGCCAAGGCCGCCGAGGAGGGTCTCGTCGTCTCGTTCGACACGGGACCGGAATGGGCCAACTGGAAAGCCCTGTTCGCCGAATTCCGGAAGCGCTATCCGAAGGTCGAGATTACCTATAACGACATCGGCTCGGCCGCGACGGTCACCGCGCTGGACAAATCGCGCCGTCGACCCCAGGCCGACACTGCCTATTACTTCGCCGGCTCGGCACTGGACGCTGTGCAGAAGGACGTCGTCGCGCCATTCAAGCCGGTCAACTTCGACACGCTGCCCAAGGTCTTCCGCGACAACGACGGCCGCTGGTTCACGATTCACTCGCTCAACATCGCGTTTCTCGTGAACACGAAGCTGGTCAGGCACGTTCCGCAGATGTGGGCGGATCTGCTCAAGCCGGAATACAAGAACTCGGTGGTCTACCTGGACCCACGCTCGACCGGTCAGGGGCAGGTCGCCGTGTTTGCCGCCGCCTATGCGTTTGGCGGCAGCGTCGACAATCCGAAGCCGGGCGCGGAGTTCTTCGGCAAGTTGCGCGATGCCGGGAACGTGATGCGTGTGGAGGGCACCACGCCCTACGCCAAGTTCCTCAAAGGCGAAATTCCGATTCTCATCGGCTACGAGAACGACGGGTTGAAGGCAAAGTACACCGACGGCATGGGCGACGCCGCACAGGTCGTGATTCCGAAGGACGCCACCGTGTCGGCGCCTTACGCCATCAGTCTGGTCAAGAACGGCCCGAATCCGGAAGCCGCCAAGCTCTGGCTGAACCTCATCATGAGTCCGGTCGGTCAATCGCTCTTCGCGCAAGGCTACGTTCGCCCGGCCGTACCCGGCACGCCGATGAGCGCCGAAATGCGCGCCCGCATGCCGGACGCCCCGCAGGTCCACCCGCTCGACGTCGCCCGCGCCGCGGCGCAGAAGGCGGAAGTCGACCGTCTGTGGGCCGCAGCCGCGCTCGCCAAGTGAGCCGGGGCACCTCGGGCACCTCGGGCACCTGGGACACCCCGGACACCATGAATTCCGTGCACGCATCGACGCGCCGCGACGACACGCCCCGGACCGGCGGATCGAACGAGCCGCCGGCCACCCGACGGGCCGGCGTCGCGCCGCGCGGCTGGGTTCGTCGCTTCGGCGGCTTGCCTGCGGCCCTGGTGCTCACGCTCGGCTTCGGCTTGCCGCTGGCCGCGCTGGTGGTCGCCGCATTCGAGCGGCACGGCGCTGCATTTCGCGCCATCGCCCTCGATCCGCTGATACGTGACGCCTTCGTCAATTCACTGGCATTGGCGGTGGGTGCGGGCACCGCTTCGCTGGTCGTGGGTGCATTCATCGCGATCACGCTGGCACGCCAAACACCGCGCCGTCGCCGACTTTGGCTCGCCGCCATGGGGGTGCCGCTAGCCTTCTCCGGGCTCGTGATCGCCTATGGCTTCATTCTGGCGTTCGGACGCTCGGGCTTCGTCACGATGACCCTCGCCCCGCTCGGTGCCGATCCGGTGCGCTTGGGCGCCCTGATCTACACGGCGCCGGGTCTTGTCGCGGCGTATGCGTACTACCTGATTCCGCGCGTGGCGCTGATGGTCTACCCCGCCATCGCCAACCTCGACCGTCGCCCCATCGAAGCGGCGCTCACGCTGGGTGCGACACCGCTGCGTGCAATCGTGGACGTCGCTCTGCGCGAACTCTGGCCCACGCTCGCGGCGGCGTGGTGCCTCGTCACAGCGATTGCGCTGGGCACGTACGGCACGGCGCTCGCGCTGGCCGGCACGCAGATCAACATTCTGCCGTTGCTCATGTTCCTGAAGATGTCGGACGGGCAAACGGATTTTCCACAAGCTGCCGCACTGTCGCTCGTGCTGATGGCCGTGTGCAGCGGTGTCCTCGCTCTTGGAGAGTGTCTTGTACGGCGTCATCCCGAATGAGTGGTCGGCTGCGGCCTGCCACGCCCTCGATCAACTGGCGGCGCGGCAAGCGGGCGCGTCGCGTCACGTCACGCCCGTCGGCCTGATCGGTCCGCGCGAAGCCACGTCCGCTCAGCTCCATGCGGCGCAACGCATCGGCCACGCGCTGGCAGCAGCCGGTATCGCGCTGGTGTGCGGCGGCAAAGGCGGCGTGATGGAAGCGGCATCGGCCGGGGCAAGCGCTGCCGGCGGCATCGTGATCGGTCTGCTGCCCGAGGACCACGCTGCCGACGCCAACCCGCATCTGAGCGTTGCCCTGCCGACCGGGCTGGGCATTACGCGCAACGCCCTGATCGCGCGCGCCTCGGTCTGCCTCGTCGCCGTCGGCGGGGGGTTGGGCACGCTCTCTGAAATCGCGCTGGGCCTTCAGTGGCGCAAACCGGTCTTTACCGTCCTCGATGCGCCTGCCGTGCCGGGCACCGAGAGTTTCGACGATATCGACGCGCTGGTCGTGGCCGTGGCCACATGGCTCGCCGTCGCCGGACTTCCCGGAGGTGACACCCCCGGCAAGTGACACCGGCAGTTCCACAAAAACCGACCCACACCGGGGAACTGCCGGTGCGATTTCGTGACGTTCCTGCAATATAAATTTAGGATCACTAATATTATGAAACGCATTCTTCTCGCTGCACTCGGCCTGGGCGGTATGGCCGGATTCATGGCTCCCGTCTACGCACAAAGCAGCGTGACCCTGTACGGCATCGTCGATGCCGGCGTGGGCTACGCGAGCGGTCAGCGCACGGCCAACTCCAAGGGTGGCGTCGGCGCACCGATCAACTACACCAACGGTTCGGTATGGGGTTTTGCCAGCGGCACGTGGTCCGGCGACCGTTGGGGCCTGAAGGGCTCGGAAGACCTGGGCGGCGGCAATTCGGCCATCTTCCAGCTGGAAAACGGCTTCAACATCGGTAACGGCACGTCAGGCCAGGGTGGCCGACAGTTCGGCCGTCAGTCGTGGATGGGTCTGCAAAGCGCAACCCTGGGCAAGCTCACGTTCGGTCGTCAGTACGATCCGATCGTCGATTATGTCGGCTCGCTGAGCGCAGGCACGTTCGTCACCGGCATGGGCGCTCACCCGGGCGATATCGACAACCAGGACAACCAGTCGCGCGTGAACAACTCGGTGAAGTGGGCAAGTCCGGTCTACGCCGGCTTCCAGTTCGGCGCGATCTACGGCTTTGGCGGGCAGCCGGGCAGCGTCAAGAACCAGAACACCTGGGGCTTCGGCGGTCAATACGCCAGCGGTCCGTTCGCGATCGGCGTGGGGTACCTGCAAGCCACGAACGCCTACGGTGCGGCCGGCACGTGGACCGGCTCGTACGACGGCACGTTCTCCTCGTCGATCAACGAAGGCTTCGCCTCGGCCGCGAGCCAGCGCATCATCTCCGCAGCCGGTACCTACACGTTCGGCGCCACGCAGGTCGGTATCCAGTACGGCAACGTGCAGTACACGCCGGGCTCGCTCTCGACGTTCGCCAGCAGCTTCACGTTCAATACGGTCGGCGCGACCTTGGCCTATCAGGTCACCCCCGCCCTGCGACTGGCCGGCGCGTACAACTACACGCAAGGCAGCGACGTCAAGGGCGCAGGCGGTCCGAAGTATCACACGGTGAACTTCGCGTCGTACTACGCGCTGTCCAAGCGCACGTCGCTGTACGGTCTGGTCGGCTACCAGAAGGCGTCGGGCAGCACGCTCGACACGTTCGGCAACGTCGTCGCGGCCACGGCGTCGGTCGGCGACGTGGGCAACGGCATCTCTTCCGCCACGGCGACGCAGACGTTTGTGCGCGTGGGTGTGCGTCAAACGTTCTGAGCGTCTGCGCGCATGCGCGTGGAACCGTTGATGTCTTAGGGTCACACTGAACGGCCCTCCGCCGCCCCACGGCGGGGGGATCTGAGTTGCGCTTCGGGGACTTCGCGAGAACCGGATCGGCACGCAACGTTGTGGACGTGGTGTGGCGTTGCATGACGGACCGGCTCACCCTTGGGCACGCTTTCGCACATCCCTCGCACGGCCTTGCCTCAAGCCGTGCCGTGCGCCGGCGTGCCGTTTTTTTCCTCTGCGGCAGACGATTGGCTTATCCTTCAGGCTTTCCCACCCGCACATACGTGACCGGAGAGGCCAACAAGGTGCCACGTCAAACCGCCCAGACGACTGTCGAAACACTTACCGATCAAGGGCCTGCGCCACGCTACCTGCAGTTAAAGCAGTTCATCTGCCGCCAGATCGACACCGGCGCGTGGCCGCCGCATCATCGGGTGCCGTCGGAAAACGAACTCGTCGAGCAATCCGGTGTGAGCCGCATGACCGTCAATCGCGCATTGCGTGAGCTTACGGCCGAAGGGCGGCTCGTGCGCATGCAAGGCGTGGGCACTTTCGTCGCAGAGCCGAAGTCGCACTCGCCGCTGCTTGCCGTGAACAACATTGCCGACGAAATCTCCGGGCACGGGCATCGGCATCGCGCCGAAGTGAAACTGCTGCGCGAAGAACTCGCCGGCCCGGAACGCGCGCTCGCCATGGGGTTGCAGGAGCGCGAAAAGCTGTTCCATTCGGTGATCGTCCACTATCAGGACAACATTCCGGTGCAGATCGAAGACCGCTTCGTGAACCCGGCACTCGCACCGAACTACCTCGAGCAGGATTTCACCAAGCTCACGCCCAACGCCTATCTTCAGCGCACCTCGCCGCTCAGCTCCGGCGAGCATGTCGTCGAGGCCGTGACCGCCACGCCGGACGAAGCGCAGATGCTCCAGATCCAGCGCACCGAACCTTGCCTGCTGATTCGTCGACGCACGTGGTCCGGCAAGCGGATCGTCTCCGTCGCGCGTCTGCTGCACCCCGGCTCGCGCCATCGCCTCGAAGGTCGTTTCGGCGACACCGAGTAACCGCGTCAAGGCTTCGGTTCCGGCGTCACCGCGCGCCCCGTGAAAACCCTAGTTCACGGCTAGTTGTATATACAATACTGTACAAGCCATTCAACGCTCAGAACCAAGGGAATCACAGTGAGCCAATTCACCCGATATCGCGACGTCACCCTGCGCGCCCCGCGCGGCACGCAACTCAACGCCAAAAGCTGGCTGACCGAAGCCCCGCTTCGCATGCTGATGAACAACCTCGATCCGGACGTGGCCGAGAATCCGAACGCCCTCGTGGTGTACGGCGGCATCGGCCGCGCCGCGCGCAACTGGGAGTGCTTCGACAAGATTGTCGAGACGCTCAAGACCCTGAACGACGACGAGACGCTGCTGGTGCAATCCGGCAAACCGGTCGGCGTGTTCAAGACCCATGCCGACGCACCGCGCGTGCTCATCGCCAATTCGAATCTCGTGCCGCACTGGGCAACGTGGGAGCACTTCAACGAACTCGACGCCAAGGGGCTGGCCATGTACGGCCAGATGACCGCAGGTTCGTGGATCTACATCGGCAGCCAGGGCATCGTGCAAGGCACCTACGAGACGTTCGTGGAAGCCGGTCGCCAGCATTACGGCGGCAACCTGAAGGGGCGTTGGGTGCTCACCGCCGGCCTGGGTGGCATGGGCGGCGCACAACCGCTGGCCGCCACACTCGCCGGCGCCTGCTCGCTGAACATCGAATGCCAGCAGACCAGCATCGACTTCCGCCTGCGCACGCGCTACGTCGACGAACAGGCCAAGGATCTCGACGACGCCCTCGCCCGCATTGCCCGATACACCGCCGAGGGTCAGGCCGTCTCCATCGCGCTGTGCGGCAACGCCGCCGAGATTCTGCCGGCGCTGGTGCGCCGTGGCGTACGCCCGGACATGGTCACGGACCAGACCAGCGCGCACGATCCCCTCAACGGTTATCTGCCGATCGGCTGGACTTGGGACGAGTACCGCGAGCGTGCCCGCTCGACGCCGGCCGAAGTCGTGAAGGCCGCCAAGCAGTCGATGGCTATCCACGTCAAGGCGATGCTGGACTTCAAGGCGATGGGTGTGCCGACCTTCGACTACGGCAACAACATCCGGCAGATGGCCAAGGAAGAAGGCGTGCAGAACGCGTTCGATTTCCCCGGGTTTGTGCCGGCGTATATCCGACCGCTGTTCTGCCGTGGCGTCGGCCCGTTCCGCTGGGCGGCCCTCTCGGGCGATCCGCAAGACATCTACAAGACCGACGCGAAGGTCAAGGAACTGATTCCGGACGACGCCCACCTGCACCGCTGGCTCGACATGGCGCGCGAGCGCATCAGCTTCCAGGGCCTGCCGGCTCGCATTTGCTGGGTCGGCCTCGGTCTGCGCGCCAAGCTCGGCCTGGCGTTCAACGAAATGGTACGCTCGGGAGAACTCTCGGCGCCGGTCGTCATCGGCCGCGACCATCTGGATTCCGGCTCGGTGGCGAGCCCGAACCGTGAAACGGAAGCCATGCGCGACGGCTCCGATGCCGTCTCCGACTGGCCGCTGCTCAATGCGCTGCTCAACACCGCCAGCGGCGCGACGTGGGTCTCGCTGCATCACGGTGGCGGCGTCGGTATGGGCTTCTCGCAGCATTCCGGTGTGGTGATCGTGTGCGACGGCACCGACGCCGCCGCGGCGCGCATCGCCCGCGTGCTCAACAACGATCCGGCCACGGGCGTGATGCGTCATGCCGATGCCGGATACGAAATTGCGATCGATTGCGCCCGCGAGCACGGCCTGAACCTGCCCATGCTGGGCACCGCCAAGTAAGCAATTTACAGACACAAGACAAGACACCCCCGACTATGTCGAATCAAGGAACTCCGTCCATGGCCCAACTGTTCGTGACGCCCGGCACCCTCACGCTGGCGCAGCTGCGCGACGTCTATCAGCATCCGACTATCGTTACGCTCGACGAGAAGGCTTACGCCGCCATCGACAAGAGCGTCGCCTGTGTCGAAGGCATCGTGGCCGAGGGACGCACCGCCTACGGTATCAATACCGGTTTCGGCCTGCTCGCCTCGACGCGCATCGCCCACGAGGACCTCGAAAACCTGCAACGCTCGCTCGTGCTCTCGCACGCTGCCGGTGTGGGCGCCCCACTGGACGACGCGCTCGTGCGTCTGATCATGGTGCTCAAGATCAACAGTCTGGCGCGTGGCTTCTCGGGCATTCGCCGCAAGGTGATCGACGCGCTCGTCACACTCGTGAACGCCGAGGTCTACCCGCGCATCCCGCTCAAGGGCTCGGTCGGCGCCTCGGGCGATCTGGCGCCGCTTGCCCATATGTCGCTGTTGTTGCTCGGTGAGGGGCAGGCGCGCCATCGCGGTCAGTGGATGAACGCTCGCGAAGCGCTCGCCGTCGCCGGTCTGGAACCCCTCACGCTCGCCGCCAAGGAAGGATTGGCGTTGCTCAATGGCACGCAGGTGTCGACCGCCTACGCGTTGCGCGGCTTGTTCGAAGCCGAAGACATGTACGCCGCGGCAAGTGTGTGCGGGGCGATGACCGTCGAAGCCATGCTCGGTTCGCGCGCTCCCTTCGACGCGCGCATTCACGCCGCACGCGGACAGCGCGGCCAGATCGATGCGGCAGCGGTCTTCCGCCACCTGCTGGGCGAGACGAGCGAGGTCGGTCAGTCGCACGCCAATTGCGAAAAGGTGCAGGACCCCTATTCGCTGCGTTGTCAGCCGCAGGTCATGGGCGCATGTCTGACGCAGATCCGTCAGGCAGCCGAGGTCCTCGCCGTCGAAGCCAACGCCGTGTCGGACAACCCGCTCGTCTTCTGGGAACAGGGCGACGTGATCTCCGGCGGCAACTTCCACGCCGAACCGGTGGCGATGGCCGCCGACAATCTTGCGCTGGCGCTGGCCGAGATCGGCGCGCTGAGCGAGCGGCGCATCTCGCTGATGATGGACAAGCACATGTCGCAGTTGCCCGCGTTTCTCGTGGCCAACGGCGGCGTGAATTCCGGCTTCATGATCGCGCAGGTCACGGCCGCAGCGCTCGCCTCCGACAATAAGGCCTTGGCACATCCGGCCAGCGTTGATAGTCTCCCGACCTCGGCCAACCAGGAGGACCACGTGTCCATGGCCCCGAACGCCGGAAAGCGGCTTTGGGAGATGGCCGATAACGTCAAGGGCATTATCGCGATCGAATGGCTGAGCGCCGCTCAGGGCCTGGACTTCCGGGAAGGCGTAAAAACCACGCCGGCCCTGGAACGCGCCCGCGCCCTGCTGCGCCAGTCGGTTCCGTTCTACGATAAGGATCGTTATTTCGCGCCGGATATCGAGGGCGCAAGCGAACTCATCGCACAGCGGACATTGAGCGCGCTCGTGCCCGCCGGCACGTTGCCGAGCCTTTGAGTCGCGTCTGAGCATCGCCCGCCGGGGCGAAACGGACAGTGATTCGCGCTCCGGCTTTGTGGCGTACCGGGTTACCCCCGCATTCGCCGGTCTCTCAGTTCGCTGACTGGACCGGCGCACGGACGACCCGATTTTCTTTGCCGACCGCGTCTACGTGTAAGTGTGCATGCGTGCATGCGAGTCGGCTCGTCATGGATTCAGGAGACAGCTTGAAAACCCTGCAACGCAATCTGAGCGCGCGGCACATCCGCTTTCTGGCGCTCGGCTCAGCGATCGGCACCGGCCTGTTCTACGGCTCGGCGTCGGCCATTCAACTCGCCGGTCCGGCGGTCATTCTCGCGTACATCCTCGGCGGTGCCGCCGTCTATATGGTGATGCGTGCGCTCGGCGAGATGGTCGTGCGTCAACCGGTATCGGGATCGTTCGGCCGCTACGCGCGCGACAATCTCGGGCCGCTGGCCGGCTTCCTCACGGGCTGGACGTACATCCTCGAAATGGTCATCGTCTGCCTGGCGGACGTCACGGCCTTCGGTATCTATATGGGCTTCTGGTTCCCGGACGTTGCGCAATGGATCTGGGTGCTGGGCGTCGTGATGCTGATCTGCGGCCTGAATCTGTGCAACGTGAAGGTATATGGCGAGCTGGAATTCTGGCTGGCGCTGGTGAAGATTCTCGCCATCGTCGCCATGATCGTGGGCGGGGGCGTCATTCTGTTCTCCGGCGTGCAGATGCACAGCGAGCATGCGCCGGCAGTGAGCAACCTCTGGACGCATGGCGGCTTCCTGCCGAACGGCTGGGGCGGTCTGGTGGCGTCGCTCGCCGTGGTGATGTTCGCCTACGGCGGCATCGAGATCATCGGCATTACCGGTGGCGAAGCGAAAGATCCGGAGAAGGTGATTCCGCGCGCCATCAATGCCGTACCGGCTCGCATTCTTCTGTTCTACGTGCTCACGATGTGCGTGCTCATGGCGATCTTCCCGTGGACCGGCATCGGCCGCCAGGGCAGCCCGTTCGTGCAGATTTTCTCGGGGCTGGGCATCAAATCTGCGGCCGCCATCCTGAATGTCATCGTGATTTCCGCGGCCATCTCCGCCATCAACAGCAACATCTTCGGTGCGGGTCGCATGATGTTCGGCATGGCCGAGCACGGACAGGCGCCGGCGATGTTTACGGCGACCTCGCGGCATGGCGTGCCCTGGGTCACGGTACTGGTGATGACCGCGGCACTGCTTGGCGGCGTGGTGCTCAACTACCTGATTCCGGAAGGCGTATTCCTGATCATCGCGTCCATCGCCACGTTCGCCACGGTGTGGGTGTGGCTGATGATCCTGCTCTCGCAGGTGGCCATGCGGCGTCGCTTGTCGACCGAGGAAGTCGCCGCATTGAAGTTCAAGGTGCCACTGTGGCCGGTGGGCCCGGCGCTGGCCATCGCGTTCATGCTCTTCGTGATCGGGGTGCTCGGGTACACGGAAGACACGCGCATCGCGCTCTACGTCGGTGCGGGCTGGATCGTACTGATGTCGATGGCCTATCGATTCGGTGTCAAACCCAAGGAAGTGCAACTGCGCGCGCAAATGCGCCCGGAATGAGCCTCACATGAAACGTACCTACTGGAAGCACTGCCATGTCGCGACCATGCGCGACGGCCGATACCAGGCGATCGAAGACGCCGTGATCGTCACGCACGGCAAACAGATCGAGTGGGTCGGCCCGCGCGGCGAGCGCTCGGCGTCTGGCGTGGATGAATGCATCGATCTGAACGGGGCGTGGGTCACGCCCGGTCTGATCGACTGCCATACGCATCTGGTCTTCGGCGGCAATCGCAGTCTCGAGTTCGAGCAGCGCTTGCAAGGCGTGAGCTACGCCGAAATCTCGGCAGCGGGCGGCGGCATCAAGCACACCGTGCGCCACACCCGCGACGCGACCGAGGACGCCCTCTTCGCGTCGGCTCGCAAACGCCTGCTCGCGCTCATGCGCGACGGCGTCACCACGGTGGAAATCAAGTCCGGGTACGGGCTCGACCTGAACAGCGAGCGAAAGATGTTGCGCGTCGCCCGCCGCCTGGGCGAAGCGTTGCCCGTGACGGTGAAGACCACGTGTCTGGCGGCGCACACCGTGCCGTCCGAGTTTGCGGGCAAGGCCGACGAGTATGTGAATTACGTCTGCTCGGAAATTCTGCCGACGCTCGCCGAGGAACGTCTGGTGGACGCCGTCGATGCCTTCTGCGAGACCATCGCGTTTTCGCCGGCACAAGTCATGCGTGTGTTGCTGCGCGCCCAGAAGCTGAAGTTGCCTATCAAGCTGCATGCCGAGCAACTCTCGCCGCTTGGCGGGTCGAGCATGGCGGCGGAACTGGGTGCGCTGTCGGCGGACCATCTGGAGTACATGACCCCGGAGGACGCTGCGGCCATGGGCCGTGCGGGTACGGTCGCGGTACTGCTTCCCGGCGCGTTCCACATGCTGCAGGAGACGCGTCGTCCGCCGGTCGATCTGTTGCGTCGGCATGGCGTGGATATCGCGGTGGCCTCCGATCTGAACCCGGGCACCTCGCCTGCGCTGTCGTTGCGGCTCATGCTCAACATGGCCTGCACGCTGTTCGGGCTGACGCCGGAGGAAGCCCTTGCCGGTGTCACGCGCAACGCTGCGAAGGCGCTCGGCATGCTCGACACACACGGCACGATCGAAGCCGGGAAGACGGCCGACTTCGTGGCGTGGGAGATCGAGCGCCCTGCCGAGCTGGCTTACTGGCTGGGCGGCGAGCTGCCCTCGCGTACCGTGCGCCATGGCGTGTGGCGCGACCTCGCAACCGCTTGAGTCGGCGACGATCAGGAGACTTTGCATGGTGACGCAAATCCAACCGCTACAGCCGCTACAGCCGCAACAACGGGCGCAGCCGGCGTCAGGCGACACGCCAGTCTGGCACGGACGTACGGACGTCGGTGAGCGCGGCGATACGCGGCGTCTCTTCAACATCGTGCGTGAGATCGATGTGCAAGCCGAGGCGCCGGGCGTCGGTGTCCCGGTACTGCTCGGCTTTGCCTGCGATGCGGGCGTCAGGCGAAATCAGGGACGTGTGGGCGCCGCCGAAGGGCCGCAAGCGATCCGTCGTGCGCTGGCGAATCTGCCGGCGCATGACATGACCTGCCTGTATGACGCAGGCGATGTCACGTGCGACGGCGACGATTTGGAAGCGGCTCAGCAGGCGCTGGCGGACGCCGTTCGCCGCCAGCTCGATGCAGGCGCGCAACCGGTGGTCCTCGGCGGGGGGCACGAGGTGGCATGGGGAACATGGCAAGGTCTGAGGGCGCATCTCGATGCTCAGGGCGACCGCTCACCCGTGCTGATTCTCAATCTGGATGCGCACTTCGATCTTCGAACGGCGCGCCCGGGCACCTCCGGTACGCCGTTCGACCAGATCGCGCTGGCCTGCGAATCGGCGGGGTTGCCGTTCGATTACGCCTGTCTGGGCGTGAGCCGACTGAGCAACACGGCCTCGTTGTTCGAGCGCGCCCGGGGGTTGAAGGTGACTTACGTCGAAGACACGGAGATGCAGGACCGCCACCTGGACGTACGTCTTGCGCAGATCGATGCGCTGATCGCCGATGTCTCACACGTCTACCTGACCATCGATCTGGACGTGCTGCCCGCGCCGGTCATGCCCGGCGTGTCCGCCCCGGCGGCGTATGGCGTGCCACTGTCCGTCGTCGAGGCCATCGTCACGCACGTGCGCCACTCAGGCAAACTGCTCGTGGCCGATCTCGCCGAGTACAACCCGCGATTCGACGCTCAGGGCACGGCAGCCCGGGTCGCCGCCCGTCTCGCCTATCGGTTGCTTTGAGCCTCCCCAAATTCCCACCGTCTAATACAAAGTATTAGTTTTTCTTAACATGGTTTTGTTTTAAGGCCTCGCGTCCCTACAATCTCCAGAAATTCTTATACCGATGTGTCGCTGTGTGTCGGCAAGGACCGCATCACGTCCTTGCGCACTTTAGACGCGGCGCACGTTCTGGAGACATGCCGATGAAGAAACGCGCAGACCTCGACGTCAGATCGTTGCGGATCTTCGAGGCCGTCGCCTCGGCCGGCAGCCTTTCCGGCGCTGCCGAAACGCTTGGCGTCACGCAGTCGGCTATCTCGCAGGCCATCGCACAGATCGAGCAGACGGTCGGCACCCGGGTCCTCGACCGCTCGCGCCGTCCGCTCAAACTCACGCCTGCAGGTCTCGCCCTGTCGCGCCATGCGCGCCAGATCGTGGACGACATGGATCGGCTCATCGCTCAGGTGCAGGACGCCGACGTTGCCAGCCGCGCCGCCGTTCGTGTCGGCATGATCGACTCGTTTGCCGCGACGGTCGGACCCTCGATCGTTCGCCAGATGTCGGGCAGCACCAGCGAACTGCTGCTCTGGTCCGGCCTGGCCAACGGCCACGCGCAGGCGCTGCTTGCCCGCCAGCTCGATCTCATTGTCACCAGTGATCCGATGCACGACATGGAGCGCCTGGTGCGTCGTCCGATTTTCACCGAGCCGTTCATCGTCGTCGTTCCGAAGTCCCGGGAAGCCGACCTCGCGAACGCCGATCTGAGCGAACTGATTCGCGCATTGCCCCTGATCCGGTTTTCCGGACGCTCGCATTTCGGTGCCGTCATCGAACGTCACCTGCGCCGCACCGGGCACTCGCCGCGCATGCACCTCGAAATCGATACGTCTGACGTGGTGATGTCGATGGTTGCCGCCGACCTCGGGTTCACCATCGCCACGCCGCTTTGTCTGTTGCAGGGACGCGCGTCGCTGCCGCAGGTCGCCGCGCTCCCGCTGCCCGGCCCCGCCCTCTCACGCACGATTTATCAGGTGTCGCGCGAGGGCGAGGTCTCGGAGATGGCGTCGCAGTGTTTCCTGGCCGGTCGTCTCGCGCTCGCGCAGGAAGCCTTCCCGGAACTGCGTCGCCTCATGCCCTGGGTGGGCGAGCGTCTGGCGCTTTGCTGATCCACCGCCCCGGGGCGCCGGGCCGGATGACTCTCACCTGAAGTGCGCCCACCGTTCAACGCGAATAACACATACCTACATAGGAGACACGCATGAACCTCTCACGACGAAAATTCCTCCACACCAGCGCCGCCATGTCGGCGCTCGCAGCCGCAGGCGGTTCGTCCTTCGCGGGCCTGGCACGCGCAGCAGACGCCACGACGATTCAGTACGGCGGCTCGGCGTGGCTCGGCCACTATCCGGCGTATCTCGCCATGAAGTCGGGGGCGCTCGCCGCGGCCGGCATCGACCAGCAATGGCAATCGTTCGGTACGTCGTCCGCGCGCATGAGCGCCGTGCTCTCGGGGGGCATCGACATCGCCTGCACGGGCATTGTGTCGGCCCTGGCTCTCATGGCGCGCGGCTCGAAGCACTTCTCGATCGTGGCGGTGCCGGAGAGTTTCGGCAAGGTCGAAGGGCTGTTCGTGCGTGACGGCGTGAACGCCTTGCAGGACCTCAAGGGCAAGAAGCTGGGTGTGACGTTCGCATCGAGCGCACATTTGCTCGTGCTGGACCTGCTGGGCAGCGCCGGCCTGTCGAACGACGTCACGGTGCTCAACGTTCCCGCGCCCGAACTCCCGGGGGCCATTCAGTCCGGTCAGATCGACGCCGCTGCAGCGTGGACGCCGCAATTCAACCGCATTCGCGCCATGACGGGGATGAAGCTGCTGGCCGACGACACCCAGTTCTCGCTCTACAAGAAGTACAACGTGACACCGGGCCCGGACGTGCTCATCGTGCGCAACGCCTGGGCGGAGAAGAATGGCGATGCCGTGCGCAAGTACCTCAAGGTCTACTTCGACGCCTGCCAGACGCTGCGCGACAAGCCGGACGAGGCCGCGCGTACGCTGATCGCCCTGACGGGCATGTCGGCACTCGACCAGATCGAGACGATCAAGGGCGCCGACTGGTACAGCCTCGCGCAACAGACGCAACTGCTGAAGTCGCCCGGCAGCTATGTCGACGGTCTGCAACGGCTGGCCGAAATGCTCGTGACCTACAAGCAGATCGACAAGGCACCGGCCGTGCGCCAGTGGATCAACACGTCGTACCTGTAAGCCATCGTGCGCCGGTACGCCCGCCCAACGTTCGATCCCGTACCGGCATGCGCCTGAGGAGTCTGATTGTGAATCATCGCCAACCGTCCCGCGCTACGCTGCTGAGCGTGGGATTCGCTTCCGTGGTCGTGTTCCTTCTGGCCTGGGAAGCGGCCTGCCGCACCGGGATCATCGATCCCCTGTTTCTGCCACCGCCATCCGCCGTCGCGGAGAAAATCGTCGCCATGCTGGCCGACGGCACGTTGCTCTCCAATGTCCTCGCGTCCACCCGGCGCGTCATGACGGGCTTCATCGCCGCCACGGTCGTGGCCATCCCGCTGGGGATCATGCTTGGCACGTCGAGCTATGCCCGCGCCGCGTTCGATCCCATTCTGTCGTTCCTTCGCCCGCTGCCGTCGATGAGCTGGATTCCGCTCTCGCTGCTGTGGTTCGGGATTTCCGAGACGCAGAAGTACAGCATCGTGTTCATGGGCACGTTCGCCCCGGCGCTCGTCTACGTGATCGAAGCAACTCGCAACGTCGATCCCCTGCTCATCCGTGCAGCGAAGAATCTGGGGGCCAGCAACTGGCAAGTGATGCGTGAAGTGATCTTGCCCGCCAGCCTGCCGCAGATCCTGTCCGGCCTGAAGATCATTCTCGGTCTGTCCTGGACGTGCGTGATCTCGGCGGAACTGGTTGCCGCGCGCGAGGGACTGGGCTTTCTCATCATGAACGGCAAGGAGTTCTTCCAGACGGAAGTCGTCGTGCTCGGCATGGTGATGATCAGCGTCACGGTATTGGTGACGGATATCGTATTTCGCGCCATCGAGCGCAAGGTGTTGAGGTGGCAAGCATGAACGATCGCATCGATTCCCACGCAGACGAGCAGGCCGAACGAATCTCGACGGCCTCGACCCACACGCCGGGGGCTGCGCAGGCCGGCAGGTCAGACACGATGATCGCCATCGACGGCGTGTCCAAGCGTTACGGCGAATTCCAGGCACTGGAGCGCGTGGACATGAACATCGCCCGTGGTGAGTTCGTGGTGTTGCTGGGGGCGTCCGGGTGCGGCAAATCCACGCTGCTCAATCTGATTACCGGCTTCGACGAACCGACGACGGGCGTGATTCGTGTGAACGGCCGCGAAGTCAAAGGTATCGATCCGCACTGCGGCATGGTCTTCCAGCAGTACGCGCTCTTTCCCTGGCTAAGCGTGCTCGATAACGTTGCCTTCGGCCTGAAGATGAAAGGCATCGATAAAACGACCCGCTACGCCACGGCACGGCGCTACATCGATATGGTCGGCCTCAAGGGCTTCGAGGACCGCTATCCCAAAGCGCTCTCCGGCGGCATGCGCCAGCGCGTGTCGATTGCGCGTGTGCTGGCCAACGATCCGGACGTCATCCTGCTCGACGAACCGTTTGCCGCACTCGACGCGATGACGCGTCAGGTGCTGCAGGAGGAGCTGCTTCAGATCTATCAGAAGAGCGGCAAGACGATCGTTTTCATCACGCACTCCATCGACGAGGCGCTGATGCTCTCGACCCGCATGGTGATCATGAGTGCCCGCCCGGGCCGGGTGGCGTGCGACCTGCCCAACGATCTGCCGATGCCGCGCGACGCCCAGGTCCAGCTCTCCGCGCGCTATAACGAACTCAAATCGCAAATCTGGAACACCGTACAGACCGAGGTGATGCGCAGTCTCGAGAGTCAGGCCGCATAAGGTCTTTTCAATAAGGTCTTCTCAGTTCGTCATCCGCCGATCCGCCGGTAAGCCCCTGCATTTCTATCGTCATGTCCAATCAACTCAACACTCCCCGCCCGGTGCGGGACACTTTCCCCGTCTATCAGGCGGGTGCCGGCTGGAACGCCCTGCTCCCGGCGCGGGCGCCGCACACGCAAGCGCCCGCCGAGCGCAGTTTCGACGTCATCGTCATCGGTGCGGGCTTCACCGGGCTGGCGGCGGCGCGGCGCGTGGCCGAACTTCGCCCCGAGGCCTCGGTGCTGGTCGTCGACGCCACCACCGTCGGCAACGGCTCGGCGGGACGCAACTCCGGCTTTCTCATCAACCTGCCGCACAACACGGGCATGGGCGGACATGGCAGCCCGGTGGAAGTCGCCCGCAAACAGATCCGGCTGTACGACATCGGATTGAAGTGGCTCCACGCGCTGGTCACCGCAAACAGTATCGATTGCGGATGGAATCCGGTTGGCAAGTACCACGCAGCCGCCACGGCAGATGGCGAGCGACGCTTGCGCGACACGCTGGCGCAATACCGCGAATGGGGTGTGACGTACCGCGAGCTCTCGCGCGACGCACTGCATCAGGAAATCGGCACCGACTACTACGGCTACGGTTATCACTCCGAGAACAATGTTTTCGTGCAACCCGCCGCCCTCGTTCGTGGTCTCGCGGACAGCCTGCCGGCCAATGTCCGGTTGTGGGAAAACGAACCGGTGGTGGCGCTCGAGGGCACCGGTCCGTTCACGGTGCGCACGGCGTCGTCGGAGTTGCGCGCGGCTCAGGTCATCGTCGCGAACAATGGCTTCGCCCGCCAGTTGGGCCTGGCCCGCGATCGCGTCTTCACGATCTACACGTATGCGGCCATGACCCCCGTGCTGGCTGCCGACGAGCTGGCCAAGCTCGGCCCTGCGCGCGAATGGGGCGTGATCCCGGCAAACCGCCTGGGCACGACCCTGCGCAAGACACTCGGCGGACGCTTCGTGGTGCGCAGCGCCTACTCCTACGAGAAGGAGCGCCCCATGGCGGACGTCAATGCCATGCTGAGCGACGCGTATCGTCGTCGCTATCCGGCTATGGCGTCGCATCGGTTCGAACACGTCTGGGGTGGAGTGACGGCGCTCACACGCAACGGCGCCCTGTACTTCGGCGAGATCCGCAAAGGGTTGTTCGCCTCGCTCGGATGCAACGGCGCCGGCGTGCTCAAAGGCAGCATGTTCGGCAAGCTGCTCGGCGAGATGGCCTGCGGCGTTGCATCGCCCGAACTGACCGATGCGCTGGGGTTCGAGCGTCCGACCTGGTTACCGCCCGAGCCGATCCGGCGCGTGGCCATCGTCTCGGCGATTCAGTACCAGAAGCACCGGGCCGGGCGGGAACGCTGAGCCATCCGCATACCGCCGAACGGTCCCATATGTGGCTTCCGGTGAGCGAGCATCACCCCGCACGTTGGCGTGTGAGCCAGCGGACGGGGTTTTTTTTTTGATGTACCTCAACCGTCGGTCGACACCGTCAACGTCTCCCACGCGTTGAACTCGTCCTCCAGCGCACCGAGATGCGCGCGCACGAGTGTGAGCGCGTCGCTGCCCAGTAGCAGATGGGCTGGCGGATGTTCCGAAGCTATCGCGACGAGCATGGCGCGCGCGGCCTTGACCGGATCGCCGAGCTGTTTCCCGCTCTTGGCTTCGCGCGCGCGGCGCACGGGGTCGAATGTCGCGTCATAATCGGGAATCGATCGCGGCGTACGCGCCATGGAGCGCCCCGCCCAATCGGTGCGGAATGACCCCGGCGCCACCGCCGTCACCGAAATGCCGAACGGCCCGACCTCTTTGCCCAGGCTCTCGGAGATGCCTTCGAGCGCGAACTTGCTGCCACAGTAGTAGGCGATGCCCGGCATCGTGATATGGCCGCCCATCGATGTGATGTTCAGGATATGCCCGCGCCGACGCGCGCGCATGAACGGCAACACTCCCTTGATCATCGCGACCGCGCCGAATACGTTCACATCGAACTGACGACGCATTTCCGATAGCGGCGACTCCTCGAGAATGCCCTCGTGACCATAGCCGGCATTGTTGACCAGCACGTCGATGGGCCCCACGGCAGATTCGATGTCGGCAACCACACTGTCGATGGCATCGAAGTCGGTCACATCGAGCAACCGTCCGAAGGCGGCCGTCGGCGACATTGACTCGAACGCTTGCTTTGCCTGCTCGCTCCTCACTGTCCCCACGACGGTGTACCCGGTGGCCAGCGCTTCCTGCGCGAGCGCACGTCCAAATCCGCTGCTCACACCGGTGATGAGCACAATCTTGCCATTTGCTTTCGCGTCCATATTCGTCACTCCGAAATTGCATCAGAGCATGCATACTAGTCTTCGATGCAACGGGCTTTAAGCCGAATTCCGCTATTTTTCTTGCATAAAACTATGAGCACGAAGACTGACGCCGATCTGAGCTCCTGCGTCGACCGCCAAACCCGAACGCGCACGATCGCGCTGTTGCGCGCGCTGGCGCCCGATGAGGGCTACAACCTCACGCCGCTGCCGAGTGTTCGTATCCTGCGCGCGAACCGAACGCTCGCGCGCACGCCGGTGCTGTACGACCCGGGCATCGTGATCGTTTGTCAGGGTCGCAAGCGCGGGTATTTCGGCGACAGGCTCTACCAGTACGACGAAGACCATTACCTTGCGGTCTCGGTCCCCGTTCCGTTCACCATGGAGACAGATGCGACGCGCGAGCGCCCGCTGCTGGCCCTGTATCTGCATCTGGATTTCGCGATGGCAGCCGAACTTGCGGCACAGATCGACCGGACAGTGCATGAAGGGGCGAGTGTTGCGCGCGACGGCGCACCGCAGAGCATGATGTCCACGTCGATGGATCCGCGCATGCGCGCCTGCGTGCTGCGCTTTCTGGAAGCCATCAGTCAGCCGCTCGAAGCGGCCGTGCTCGGTCCGGGCCTGCTGCGTGAGTTGTACTTTCGTGTGCTGACGGGCGCACAGGGCGCTGCAATGCGCGAAGCGCTGGCGATGCGCGGACAGTTCGGCAGAATTGGCCGATCGCTAAGTCTGATTCATGCCGCATACGCCAAACCGCTCGATGTCACACAACTCGCCGAAGCAGCGGGCATGAGCGTGCCGAGCTTTCACAGTCACTTCAAGGCGATTACGCATGTGTCGCCCATGCAGTACCTGAAGTCGACACGTCTGCATCAGGCCCGTTTGCTGATGGTGCGTCAGGATCTGACGGCAGAAGCGGCATGCCACGCCGTGGGCTATACGAGTCCGTCGCAATTCAGTCGGGAGTTCAAGCGTCTGTTCGGACTGACGCCCGCCGCCGAAGCGAAACGCATGCGCGCGAGCTTCGCGATTCCGGCCGCTTTTGCCGACGCCGCGTATGTGTCGTCCCATTAGTGCGCGCGGACGACACATGCCCAGCCGGGCATCTCTGCCCGGCATCGCGCGGTCATGCGCCTTTGTACAGCGTCTTGTTCAGGTAATCGATTTCGCCCGAAGCGAGGGCGCTTTTCAGTTCGCGCCCGACGTCTGCCGTCGAGAGCGACGGACCGTTGTCCGGCGTCCAGTGTGCAGCTGACACGGCGTTGCCGGTACTGGTGAGGATTTCATCGGTCCCTGCGGCGTAGGCAGCGCCGGCGGTGCCGAGGGTGGCGAGCGAAACAGCGATCAAAAGGGCTTTCATGGTAAGGCTCCAGAGTCGATAAGTCGGTAAAGTCGCTAAAGGTAAAGCTTGTCAACGTCGGGTAACGCGCCGGGGCTTCAGGTGAAGTGAAGACGCTTTTCTTCACTCCGGCTCCTGCCTCCCACCGGTTTCCCCCGCCGTTGAAACCATTAGACCCTCTGGACGTATCTGCCATTTGTCCGCCAATGCGCCGTGTGCAATCGCAAGTACCGGCCGCGCCGTTGGACAAACTCGGATACAAAACCCCACTGCAATTTCCGCTCACGGCACCGGCTACGCCGACGCATGAACGGCGCTACGCCTTCACGGAAAGCCGCGCCTCAAGTCCGCCCTCAGCACGATTGCGCAACGTCAACGTGGCGTCCATCGCCTGCGCGAGTTGACGCGCGATGGCCAACCCCAACCCCGTGCCGCCGGTATGGCGGTTGCGCGACGTCTCCAGTCGCACAAACGGTGCGAAGACCGCTTCGAGCATGTCCTCCGGAATGCCGGGCCCGCGGTCGGTGACGATCACGTCGATGCCGTCGTCACGGCCGACCACTTCGAGATGCGCTTGCTCGCCATACTTGAGCGCATTGTCGACGAGGTTCCCCACGATGCGACGCAGTCCCTGCGGGCGGGTCACGATCGGATGACCGACCCGACCTGCCAGCGTGACCGGCGAGCCGGCGTCGACATAGTCGTACACGAGGCTGTCGAGCAGCGCATCGACGTCCACCTTGCACGGGGCTTCCGATGCACCATGCAGGGTGCGCGCATAGGTCACCCCTTCCCTGACCAGCGACTCCATCTCCTTCAGATCCTGCTGCAAACGCACGGCCACCGCCTCATCGTCCATCGTCTCAACCCGCAAACGCATGCGGGTGATCGGCGTCTGCAAATCGTGCGAGATGGCCGCCAGAATCTGCATGCGCTCGGTCATGTAACCGCCGATACGGTCCTGCATCGCGTTGAACGCCCGCGCCGCGCGCGCCACCTCCGACGGGCCGTCTTCACGCATGCGCTGCGCACGCAAGTCGGGCCCGAGCGTGTCGGCGGCCTTCGCCAGGGCGTCGAGCGGACGCGTCGCCACGCGCACCGCGAGCCAGCAGCAGGCAGCGATCAGTACCAGTTGAAGCGCCAGCATGGCAGGCAACCAGCCCGACAGTGGCAGCGTCGGCGTCGGGAAGACATCGATGGTGAGCGGTGATCCGTCGCTTAGCCGCAGGTGGGCCTGAAGCCGGTCGGGATCACCGGGCACGCTGCTGACCGTTACGGGATACGACACTCCGATGGCCTCCTCGATCACGCGCGCGACCTGCGCTGCCGCACCCGCGTCGGGCTTTCCGCCGCTGGCTCCCGGGCCGAGTTCGAAGCGATAGCTGCGCCTGGCCAGACGCGCCAGCCACTGGGGCCGCTCGTTCGCGGGCAAATGATCGAGCAAGGCGACGGAACTGGCGACTTCGCTCTCGATGTAGACGCTCATCATGTTCGACGTCACGCGGTTGCGCTCGGTCATCGTCAGCCAGAACGAGAGTGTCTGTGTCAGCGCCAGTCCGACGAAGAGGATGAGGGCGAGACGCGCGAACAGCGAGCGCGGCCAGCGCCACGGCTGCCGTGGGGGCGACGGGGGCGGCAGGGGCTGCGTCTGCGTCGGGGTCATTCGGGGGCGGAAACCACAGTGACGGCCGCGCAAAACACGTAGCCTTCGTTGCGCAACGTCTTGATGTAGCGAGGCTCACGCGCACCGTCGCGCAAACGCTGGCGCAACCGGCTGATGAGCAGATCGATGGACCGGTCGAAGGCGTCGGCCTGTCTGCCCTGCGTGAGATTGAGCAACTGATCGCGCGTGAGCACCCGTTGCGGATGATCGAGCAACACGCGCAACAGGCGATACTCCGCACCGCTGAGCGCGACCTGCGTGCCGTCGGTATCGAGCAGATGGCGCGCCGTGGTATCGAGCTGCCAGTCGCCGAAGGCAAGCACTTCGGCCGTCTCGGTGATCTGCATGCCCGGGGGCAGCATGCGGGTGCGACGCAGCACCGACTTGATGCGGGCAAGCAACTCGCGCACGGCGAACGGCTTGGCGAGATAGTCGTCCGCGCCCATCTCCAGGCCGACGATCCGGTCGGTTTCCTCGCTGCGTGCCGTCAGCATCAGCACCGGTACCGCCCGGAACTTGCCCGACCGGAGCTCGCGGCAGAGCACGAGACCGTCATCGCCCGGCAGCATCAGGTCGAGCACCACCAGGTCCGGCGCACCGTCGGCAAGTACCGCGCGCATCTCACGCCCGTTGGCGGCCGTGCTCACTCGCATGCCGTTCTTTTCGAGATAGTCGGCGAGGAGTTCGCGAATGCCGCGATCGTCGTCGACGATCAGCACATGATCGATTTTTTCCATGCGAACGATTATAGCGATGCGCGTTGCGGCGCAAGGTCGCCGCCGTCCCCGTCGCCGGACCGAGCCGGATGGGTGCGACGCCGCAAGCGCTCCGCTTCGGGCAACACGCGACGACTCGCCGGGACCAGATCGCATTGGAGCGGGTGCACGACCTCCGTGCCGAGGCCGCCCGCCAGGAAGACCAGCAGACCGAGCAGGCGTCTCATGCATCCTCCACCACCGAGAGCGTCTTGCCGTCGGCAACCCCGTGATCGATCGCATACGGATCCGCGACGTCTTCCAGACAACCGACATTGGCGCGCCACATGCCGGGCATTGTGCGCGCCGCATGGAACGGGTAAATGCCGCAGTGCTTGCAGAAATAGTGTTGCGCCACGCGAGTGTTGAACTGATACAGCGTCAGTGCATCACGGCCGGCGAGGATGCGCAGATTCGCCTCAGGGAACGCCGGCGTCATCAGCGCGCCGCGCCGACGGCACAGGCTGCAATTGCAACGAGTCGCCGGTTCGACGGACGTGAGCACTTCGAAGCGCACCGCGCCGCAGTGACAGGAACCTCGATGGACCGCAGGCTGGGCCTCAGGTCGGTCTTGAGGTTGGGCCTGAGGTTGGGCCTCTGATTTGGCCCCTGACGAAATCTCGGACGACATGGATCGACTCCCGGTTAGCCCGCACCGTCGGTGCAGTCGCTGAACGCTTTATAGCCCAACCCCGCCCCCCGTTTGTATCACTGTGTATCTGGCGCCCGCTGCGATACACGACGTTGCCGAAATGCGGTGAAACGTACACACGGCAGATACGCGCGAACAGTGAAATACGGCTACCGACTCACCCAACCCCCAACCCGTTACACGGTTCACAGGAGATACCCCCATGCTGCCCCTGCTCAGAAGCGCTTTCGTCGCCCTCGCCCTTACCGGCCTCGCGGCTTGTTCCCCGTCTCAGGCGCGCCCGATTTCCGGCGTTGCCGCCCCGGAATTCACCGGCATCGATCAATGGATCAACAGCCAGCCGCTGACGATGCAACAACTCAAGGGCAAGGTCGTGCTCGTCGATTTCTGGACGTACTCCTGCATCAACTGCATCCACACCACGCCTTACGTGAAGCAGTGGTACGACAAATACAAGGATCAGGGACTGGTCGTGGTGGGGGTACATACGCCTGAGTACGCCTACGAGCGCGACTACAAGAACGTGCTGGAGGCCGTGCGCCGCGCTGGCATTCAATACCCGGTGGCGCAAGACAACCGCTACGCCACGTGGAAGGCCTACGACAATCTCTATTGGCCTGCGTTCTACCTCGTCGACAAGTCCGGCAAGATCGTCTACACGCATTTCGGCGAGGGAGACTACGACAAGACCGAGGCGGCGATCAAGGCGCAGTTGGCAGCCCCTCAGCCGCAATAGTGGTTGACCTGAGGGCGCTTGCGACACGCAAGAGCGATTCATACAAGCAGAGAACCGGTGGTGGCGAGACATTGAGGTTCGATGGTTCGCCACATTTCCTGGGAGATTGTGATGCCAAACTCGTTGTATCCGGCCGGTGCTGCGCCAACCGTGACTTATCCCGCGCACGCGGGTCCCGATATCGGTGTGCTTGCCCAACGCCTGCGCAACGCCATCACTGACCGACCGGCACCCGGTCAGGCGTGGGTGCCCGACCAGATCGCGTGGGACACGCTCGTCGAAATCGCCAGCGATGCCCGTGGATTGACTGAGGCCGAGGCGAACGTGTACCGAGCCACATTACGGGCCGCGTTGCCTGCGTTCGACATCGCCGATCCGGATGTCGTCTTGCTCTACGAAGTTGTCGACAACTGCCTCGGCCCGGGCAAACCCTCGATTGCCACCCATCTTGCCGGTGTGGTTTTCGAATTCCTGCAGCTGCCCTGTCTGGTCCTGCTCGAACCCGGCGAAGCGGCGCCGGGCACGCGCACGTTCAACAGCGTGCTCCCGTCGCTCGCTGCCGCCGCATACGACTGCGGTCCGTTCGGACGAACGCTGTACCTGGAAGGCGCCGCAACGATGTTGAAGGGCGTGAACGAGGCGTGCGACGAATCGCGCCGCGAAAGGTTGTGCACGACCCTGTTCGCGATACCCAATCCGCCCTTTGGCGGCGACGCAGCGCCGACGAATCTTTACGAATTCGATGCAGCGCTCACGCGCTTGGGCGTATACGAACCCCTGTCAGGATGACCGCAGGTCACGAAGGGCTGCCCCATCACGTCGTCCTAACGTGACAGCGCCTCGTGCTGAGCGCACAACGTGTCGAAGTTCTGCGCCAGATCGGCCAGCGAAACCGCGCCAAGGCGTGCGATGAGGATGGCTTCCGCCTCGCGCAATGCGCCGTCGAGCGCTGTATTCACGGCACGTTCGACAGCGCATTGCGGGTTGTCGCTTTGCACGCCGATCGCGAAAATGTTCGGCCCGCCGACGGCGCGATGGATGTCGAGCAACGTGACGTTGCCCAAATCGCACGCGAGCGTCCAGCCGCCCCCATGGCCCTTGTCGGAGCGCACATAACCCGCGTCGCGCAAACCCGCCATGGTGCGGCGAACGACCACCGGATTCGTGCGCAGCATCTGTGCCAGTTGCTCGGAGGTGAATGGAGCGTCGTGCCGCGCCATGTGCAACAGCACGTGCAACATCCTTGAGAGTCTGCTGTCGCTTCTCATCTGATCTCTATGCCTGCCTGAACTGCCTGAACTTCCTGAACTACCCGATCCATCGTCAGGCGCCGGGCGCCTGACGCGCAAACCACGCGTGAATCAACCCGGCCTGGAAACACCGCACCGGCTGATCGAATCCGCCTTGTCGGAGGATGTCGTCCATCGCCTCGGGCGGCACGACCGCCACCTGAGAATCGTAAATGGCGCTGGCACGCTCGCGCGCCTGTGGCGAGACAGACATCATGTTGAACCATACGTCCAGCAAACGCTTTCCGGCGTCCGATCTCATGTCGCAGGCCAGATCGGCGCTCACGAGAGGACCGCCCGGCACCAGCCGGTCGGCGATGCCACGAAAAAACGCCCGACGCTCGACCGGATCGGTGACGAACTGCGACACGAGAATCGACGTTGCCGCATCAAACGGTGCATCTGCCTGTAACGTGTCGAGAAATCCCCGATGGAAGACGCAACGCGACGCGATGCCCTGCGCTTCGGCCTTCTCGCGAAACACATCTAGCATGGGCCCCGAAGGCTCCACGGCCGTAAAGCGCCACCGCGCATGGCGCTCGGCCAGAGACAGGATCTCCGCGCCCGTACCCGCCCCGACACACAGCACGTTAGCGGTATCGGGCAGCGGCGCGAACACGTTGTCGAGCACCAGTTGCAACGCGTCGCGCAACGGCGCCAACGCGCGCCAGGTCTGATCGTAGGTCGCGGCGTGCTCATCGAACATGGCAATGGTGTCTTGCGGCATCGATTCGCTCCCATTCATGTAACTTTTGATGTTTCATCATTGCATGGAACCCACGGGGTGCGCAAGCCACGAACTTCGCAGGCTGGCTCGGCAAGCGCCGACGCATATCCCCACCCCCGCCCCCGCCATAATTGAGGGGTGTCGCTAAATATTGGCGTCTGGTGGTCGTTAATGCTCTTGATCCCCCGGTTCCTTACCGGGGCTTACAACAGCCACCGGACGACACGCCCCCCGATGACGTCTATCAATACCGCTTCCCCTCTCGCTTTTCCTCTCCTTCAGCCGGCGAATGCCGACTTGGCGTCTCGCGTCGTCCCTGGCCGTGCCGAAGGCACCCCTCAGGGCATCCTGCCGAGCGCCGATATTTCCGGGCTGACGAGCGCGACACGTGTCACGCTTACGCAAACGCCCCCTGTCGCGAACTGGCCAACGTACGCGCAGCCGGTCGCGGGCGGCGCAATGCTGAACTGGCAGCAAGTCCCGTCCGACCCCTTGTCACTGCTGATGTACGGCAACATGTCGACATCGTCGCTGGGTAACCGGCTCGATCAGCTTGGGTCGAAAATGATGTCCGCCATTGCCTCGGGCGCGACATCGTTCTCGCAGACGGTGCTCCGTTCGACGTCTGCAGCACCGGCAACCGATGCCGCGACCGGCACCGATTTGGCCGCGCAACAAGCGAGATTGCAGTCGAGCGCAGACGACCGCTTCGCCCTGTCGGTGACAACGGCAAGCGGCGCGCAGGTGACGGTGAGGATCGCGAGCAGCGGCACCGGCGGGGGCAACGGGGGCGACGTGAGCGGCCTGTCCCTCGAATTTTCCGTGACGAAAGGCACGCTCACCGACGCCGAACGCGAACAACTCGGCAAACTGGGCGATGCCTTCCAGAAGGCCATCAACGGTCTGGCGAAGCAGCCGCCCGTCGTCGACTTCGGCGCACTGACCGGGTTCGACACGTCCGTGCTGAGCTCTGTCGACCTGTCGGCCACGCTCAATGCCAATGGCGCCTCGCCGCAAACCTTCGCGTTCCATGCGGATGCGACGCAGCGCTCGATGCATGTGGATGGGGCAAGCGGCAAGTTCGACGTCAATGTCGATCTGAAAAACCTGCAAGCCATCGGCAGTCCGAAAGCGCAAAAGGCTGCACTCGACGCGTGGCTGGATCGATTCGACGCGGCAAAGACACGCGGCAACGGCGACGCCGCACTCATGGACATGTTCAAGGCTGCGTTCAGCGGTCTGAACGCAAACTATCCGCCCGCCACGACACTGCCGCGCATTGCGCTGAGCCACGCCGACCGATCGGTGCTGAGCGGACTGGCGGACTTCAGTGCGTCAATTTCCCAGACGCAAGCGTCACCGAACCCGATGCGTCCATCGGAAGTCGATGGTTTTGACTACCAGATCTCGCAGAGCACGCAGATCGGCGGGCCGGACCGCCTGAACCGCACGATCTCGCAGCAGTCGCAGGCCACGCTCAGCGCGAGTTTCCACCGGTCGCTCTGGCCCGGCGTGCCGCTCGTGCTGAAAGACGACCCGAAGTCACAGAACTACGAATACGTGAAGATTCAGGACTCGGCGAAAAGCTCGGCGGACGTGGGCTATCGCGACGGCCTGCTCGTCCGTGCGAAGGCAACCCGATCGGCGAGCCAGACGACGCAGGTGCAGCGCTACGAAATGGCCAAACTGGTGAGCGATGTGACGACGCCGGTGTCGTCAACGAGCAGTAGCAACCTGATGGCCCTGCTCCAGTCCATCATGCAAAACGATACGGCGCGCAACGCCGGGTCGTCCGACAGCCATCCCTTCGACGACGACACGGATGTGGGTGACGTGGCGAACGTGCGTCGCCGTACCGCGCTCGAAGTCGACCCGACGCGTCTGAACGCCGCTTCGCAATAAGTAGCCGCGCAGTCGACCACACCTCAACCCTGCTAGCCCCCGCGCCGCGCCGCTCTGGTCGTGTCGCGGGGTAAGATGTCAGGCAAATATTGACGAACCACGGGGATATCCGGCGTTCTCGACAGCCTGATGGCAGAGACAACAGACAATCCGAACCCTCCTTCCCACTCCTCCAACGCGGCGACGTCGCTCGTCGACACCGACTTGCCCGGCCGTCTCGACCGCCTGCCATGGGGGCGCTTTCATACCCTGATCGTCGTCGCGCTGGGCATCACGTGGTTGCTCGACGGTCTCGAAGTCACGCTGGCCGGTGCCGTTGCCGGTGCGCTCAAATCGAGTCCGACACTCGCGCTCACCAATGCGCAGGTCGGCCTTGCCGGCAGCGCCTACATTGCGGGCGCCGTGCTGGGCGCCCTCGGTTTCGGCTGGTTGACCGACCGGCTCGGGCGTCGCAGGCTCTTCTTCATCACACTGCTGCTGTATGTCGCGGCAACCGCCGCTACCGGACTGTCGTGGAGCTTCGCCAGCTTCGTCGTGTTCCGATTTCTGACGGGCGCCGGCATCGGCGGCGAGTACACCGCCATCAATTCGACGATTCAGGAATTCACGCCGGCGCGCGTGCGCGGCTGGACCGATCTCGTCATCAACGGTACCTTCTGGGCCGGCGCGGCGCTCGGCGCCGCGGGCTCGCTTGTCTTGCTCGATCCCGGCGTGCTTCCCCCGGACTGGGGCTGGCGAGTGTGCTTCTTCATCGGCGCCGCGCTTGGGCTCGGCATTCTGTTCATGCGAATGTGGGTGCCCGAGAGTCCTCGCTGGCTCATCCTTCGGGGTCAGACGCGTGAAGCCGAAGCCATCGTCGAGCGCATCGAACGCTCCCTGCGCGAGCGGGGACAAACCATCTCCGATGCGCCGGTGGCGCGCCTCCAGTTGCGTGCCCGACACGCCACCCCGTTGCGCGAGGTATGGCAAACCCTCCTGCACACGTACCGCCGCCGCTCGCTCGTCGGCCTCACGCTGATGATCGCGCAGGCGTTCTGCTACAACGCGATCTTCTTCACGTACGCGTTGGTACTCACCGATTTTTACGATGTTCCGGCAGCGAGTGTCGGCTGGTATCTGCTGCCGTTCGCTGCGGGCAATGTTCTGGGGCCCATCGTGCTCGGTCACGGATTCGACGTGTTCGGCAGACGCGTGATGATCAGCGCGACGTACGCCATGTCGGGCGTACTGCTGGCCATGAGCGGCTGGGCGTTCGCGCAGGGATGGCTGAACACGCTCACGCAAACCCTCGCGTGGTCCGTCATCTTTTTCTTTGCATCGGCGGCGGCCAGTTCGGCGTATCTGACCGTGAGCGAGAATTTCCCACTGGAAATTCGCGCACTCGCCATTGCCGTGTTCTATGCCATCGGCACGCTGCTCGGCGGCGTGGCGGGCCCGGCCCTCTTTGGCTGGCTGATCGACACGCAGCGCCGGGCGGACGTGTCGATCGGCTACCTGGCCGGCGCGGGACTGATGGTGGTGGCGTCCGCCGTGGCGGCGCGCTGGGGCGTCGCGGCGGAACGCCGTTCGCTCGAATCGGTTGCCGCGCCGCTGTCGTTGCACTCGACCCGGCGCGACGCCCGCTAAACGGGCCAGTCCCTCAATTGCCCTGCCCTCGCGCGCCCGCCACGATCGCGCCATCGCGCCTGCGGTACCACGCGGCGTAGATGAGCGACAGCGCGATGACGAACGGCAGGCCGTAGACCAGCGTCATGCGGAATTCGTCCGTCAAGTAGGTCGTCACGAGCGTTGCGACCATCAGCAATGCTCCCGTCAGGCTCGCGTACGGATAACCCCACATCCGAAAGCGCAACGACTGCGCGTGGTGAGCGCGACGGAAATAGAGATGCGTGACGAAGATCATCAGCCAGGTGAACATCGCGCCGAACATCGAGACCGACATCATCAACGTGAACGACGCCTGCGGCGCAATCACGTTGAGCGCGACCGCCAGCGCAATCCCGATGGTCGAGAGCATGAGCGCGGCCACGGGCACACCGTTGCGACTCACCTCGCCGAAGCGGCGCGGTGCGTAGCCCGCGCGCGAGAGCGAGAACATCATGCGTGTGGTGATGTACAGCTGGCTGTTCATTGCGGAGAGCGCCGCCACCAGAATCACGAGATTGATGACGCCCGCCGCTCCGGGAATGTGCGTGGCGGCCATGACCTTGACGAACGGGCTGCCGTCTTCGCCCGCCGCGCTCCACGGTACGATGGCGAGCGTCAGGGCCAGCGTCAGCAGGTAGAAGAACACCAGACGGAACATCGTCGCCCGGAAGGCCCGTGTGATCGCGCGTTGCGGGTCCTGCGCCTCGCCCGCAGCGACCGCGATCATCTCGATGCTCAGATAGCTGAAGATCGAGACGATGACCGCCACCCACATGCCCCAGGCGCCTTTCGGGAAGAATCCGCCATGCGACGTGTAGTTCGCCAGACCGATCCCGCTGCCTTGCGGCGCGCGAAAGACGATGTACGCGCCCAGAATCAGGAAGGCGACGATGGCCACGATCTTGAGCATCGAAAACGCATACTCGACCGCGCCGAAAACCTTGACGCTGGCGGCATTGATCGCGATCAGGCCTGCGGAGAAGCCAACGATCCAGTACCAGCCCGGCACTGCCGGAAACCAGTACTTCATATAGACGGCGATGGCCGTGACCTCGGTGCCGACGGCGAACACGATCGACGACCAATAGGCGTAACGCACCAGAAACCCGGCCAACGGACCGATGTAGTGCTCGGCGTACGCACCGAAAGAACCCGAGGTCGGGTGAGCCACCGTCATTTCGGCAAGGCAGCCCATGAGCAGCAGCGCAATGGCGCCGCCGATCGCGTAGCTCAGCAGCACGCTAGGTCCCGCAAAGCCAATGGCGAACGCACTGCCCAAAAACAGGCCGGTGCCAATGGCGCCGCCAATGGCGATCATCGATAGCTGAGCGCTGCTCAATCCCCGGTGCAGTCCTTTTTCTCGCTCGACTATGGTGTCGAAGCCCGGTTGTGTCGTACTCAAGATCGTCTCCTGTGAATCTTAGGTAATGAAAATTCGTGCTCAGAATGTGTGTTCGATGCCGACGCCGACGCCGCGGTAATGCACGCCCGGCGGCGCGTTGCCGCCGGAAAAATTGGGCCGTGGCGAAAAGCCGTAGCTACCCCAGGCCCGATTGATGACCTGGTAGTAGGCGACGTACACGTCGGTACGTTTGGAAAAGTCGTAGCGGTAGCCCAGGTTGAGCTGCGTCGCGCCCAGGTCGTCCGTGTTGCAGGCCGCGCCCCCCACGCGCGAGCAGGCGCCGTTCATCGCATAGCCGCCGCCGAGCCAGACGGAGTGGCGTCCGCCGCCGAAGAAGTGCTGCACCATGGCGTAGAACGCATCGCGCCGGTAGCGATTGAGATTGCCGGACGTGCCGTCGTCCGTCCGATACGTCAGCCTGTCCCATCCCGCCACCCACTTCGTCTGCGCATAGGTGAAGACGATGAGGACCTTGTGTCCGTCGTCGGTCGAACCCGTGGCGCGCGAGCCGACGTTCGACGGGTTGGCGCTGGCGGGTGCGCCTAACCACGCGAGACCGAAGTAGTCCTTGTGCAGCTCATACGCATAACGCACGCGCAGCGGCCCGTTCAGATATTCCAGCCCCGCGCCGAAGACCTGCGGCGAGATGTCACCGGCGGGTGTCGCGACCGAGCCGTTCGAGAGCGAGTAGGAGAACTGCAATTGCAGGCCGGCCCACTCAGGAGTCCAGTACTGAATCGTGTTGCCCTGCCGCCGGTTGAACGTGGCGTCCGACGCGTTATTGACGCGGCCCGACTGCGTCGTGGTGTTCGGCACGTTGAAGCCGGGATTGCTCAGGATCGTGCTCAGATCGCCCGTGTACGGATTGCGAACGGGCGAGCCGACGGAGAGCGTCGACCATTGATACGGCGTGTCCCAGTTGCCCAGAAACACGGTGCCGAACGGCCCCTTGACCCCGACGTTCGAATTGCGTGCGCCAATGGCGCCGGTGGCCTTGCCGTCAATGGACACCGGTGTCTCGATCTGCCAGATGGCCGCGTAGCCATCACCCAGGTCCTCCTTGCCGCGCATGCCGAAATACGAAATACTCGAGAGCATGCGCGCGCCGCTCATCTCGGGCGAGCGGATCGCTCCCGCAGGCGCTTGTGTCGGACGCGGCGCCGATGCCGGCGTTTGACGCTCGCTGACGCCGACCCAATCCGTCATCGGCGTGAGATGACCATAGATCTGCACCTGCGCCTGAGACGAGTTGCAAGCCGCCAGGCCAACAGCCATCGCCAGCATCGTGCCGGGCACGCGCGCACACAGGCGCACCGCCGCATGGTGCGCACGCGGCGCACGCGTGACACCCGCCACACGATGTGCATGGCGAGACGATCCCCGGCATGGCTCCAGATACCGCAACGCGCCGCGCATGGTCCGTCAGCCCGGCAAGGTGAAGCCGCAAGCGGCCAACTGCGCGTGCAGTCGCGCGTGCTGCTCGTCGGACAGCGGCGAGAGCGGCGGGCGCACGCGGGACCATGCGCTGTCGGTGCCGCTGCGGTTCCTGCTGTCGTTGTCGCTGTCGTCACCGCTGTCGTCGCCGCTGTCGTCGCCGCTGTCATTTCGATACGTCGCCAGCACGGCCTTGAGCGCCGCAATCATGGGGAACGACTGAACGATGCCCCGCACGGTGTCGGCTTGTGCCTGAAGCGCGGGGCCGGTGTCCTCAGCCCACTCGCGGCACAGACGTCCAATGCGCTCCGGGTTGATATTGACGGTCGCGGAGATGCACCCTCTCGCCCCCTTCGCCGACGCGCGCGAGACCAGCGATTCCGAGGCCGGAAAAATGCCGAAGTCGGGAAAGGCGTCGAGCATTGCACTCAGGTTGTTCCAGTCGCCCGAGCTGTCCTTGATGCCGACGACCGTGCGCGGGAAGTCGCGCACCAGCCGCTCGATGAGGGGCAGCGTAATGGGCACGCCCGAGAGCGCCGGGATGTGATACAGGTACAGACGCAGGCGGGCATCGCCCACTTGTTCGATGACACGCGCGTAGTACGCGTACAGTCCGTCGTCCGACAGTCCTTTGTAGAAAAACGGCGGCAGCATCAGCACGCCGGCGCAGCCGCGTTCGACGGCATGCCGCGTGAGCGCGACGGTTTCCGGCAACGAGCAGCAGCCCGTGCCGGGCATCATGCGGCGCGGATCGAGGCCGTTGTCGACGAGCACATCGAGCAACGTCATGCGCTCGGCCAGTCCGAGCGAATTCGCTTCGCTGTTCGTGCCGAACGGCGCCAGACCCACGCCGTGTGAAAGCAACCAGGCGCAATGCGAGACAAAACGGGGGGCATCCGGCGTCAGATCCGCGTGAAACGGCGTGACGACGGGCGCAAACGCCCCGGTCAATTCGTGATCGACCATGACAGTTCCTAAAAGGGAGAGAGAGAGGTTCGGCCCTGCCTGTGCCGCACGCGGCAGATCAGCGACTTCGTGACCTGACGACCTGCCGACTCAGGCGGGCGCGAAGCCCGTCAGGGCGACGGGTTGAGTTCGTGCAGAAATTGGAGAATTTCGCGACCGAGCGAATCGTCGCCGGTGTCCAGATGGGCGACGACCGACGTGTGGTTGTGATCGCGCACCTGAACGAAGCGCGGCGCGCGTGCGTCGCGCTGCGCCAGACGATGGCAGAACTCCAGCGCGTAAGTGTCGAGATGGGGATTCTCGAACTGCGCAATGACGGTCAGGACCGGCACCGGCATGGCCTCGGCATGCGCCATCGGCGCATCGGGTTCGTAACGCGCCGCATCGTCGCCGTAGTACGCGACCACCCCGGGAGCGTTCGGATTGTCCGGCAGAATATCGGCGCGCAGACGCGCACTGATGAGCACGGCGCCGGCGACCTCGGGGGCTGCCGGACGTATGCGCGGATCGCATAGATAACTCGCCACATGCGCTCCGCCCGCCGAGTGGCCGATCAGCAGCATGCGCGACAGGTCGACGTCGCTCCCGCCAGCATGTGCGCCGATATGCTCGCGAAGCCATCGCATGGCCAGCGCGACATCCTGCGCCCCGCCGGGGAACGAAGCCTCGGGGGCAAGGCGATATTCCACGTTCACGGCCACGCAACCGTGCCGCGCGAAGTATCGCGGCACGTTGCCGTAGATCTGCGCGTTGGCGTTCATGTCACCCCGCACGAAGCCCCCGCCATGCACGAAGACAACGACCGGCGCCCCACCGCTCACCGGCGCCACCGGACGATACACGTCCAGCCGGTGCCGCACGTGCGGACCGTACGCCAGATCCCGCTCAACGGCGACGGCCACGCCCTCGGCCGACGCCTTTTCCAGCAACGGCGTATAGACGTCGAGCACCGCACGGCGACCCGCCGCGATGTCGCTCGACCAGCGCGGGCCGAGCGTGCGCATCAGCGCGCGCGCGGACTCCCAATCGCGGGGCGCCGGCGCAGCAAACGTCTGCCTGTCCATCAATAGACTCCCATCAGCTGCGAGAGCTGCGCGATGTACCCGGCGTACCGGGGATGCTGCTTGATCGTCTGCGGCGAGCGCGGACGCGGCAGATCGATCACCACCTCCTGCTCGACCTTGCCCGGGCGCGCCGACATCACGATCACGCGATCCGACAGGAATACCGCCTCCTCGATGCTGTGCGTGACCAGCAACACCGTCTGCCGGTGCTCCTGCCAGATGCGCAGCAATTCGACGTTCAGGTTGTCTCGCGTGAGCGCGTCGAGTGCGCCGAACGGCTCGTCCATGAGCAGCACCTTGGGCTCGAGCGCCAGAATCTGTCCGATGGACGCACGCTGGCGCATGCCGCCGGAGAGCTCGTGCGGATGATGTTCGGCGAACTGCGCGAGTCCGAGCATTTCCAGCAGCGCCTGCACACGCGGTTCGCTCTTGTCTTTCGGAATCTTGCGCAGGCGCGTGCCTAGCATCAGGTTCTGTCGCACCGTCAGCCACGGCAGCATGTTGCTCGTCTGGAATACCACGCCGATCTCCGGCACGGGACGCGACACGCGCTGCCCGCCGACACGCACCTCGCCGCCGTCATGCGGCACGAGGCCCGCCACGATGCGCAGCAACGTGCTCTTGCCGCAACCGCTCGCGCCGAGAATCGACACGAACTCGCGATCGGCGATCGCCAGCGAGACGTCGTCGAGAATCCTGACGGGCGCGCCCTTGCGTTGCTTGGCGGCGAAGGTCTTGTCGACGTGACTCACTTCGATCATGACGTCGCCCGGCTTCGCACCGATGTCGGGCGTGTCGGCGCCCTGCGCAACCGAGGGCAGAGCGGACGCGGGAGAAGTCGGGAATGGCGTCACAGTGTTCGCCTTCAGGTGGCTCATACGTTGATCCCCCGCCACCAGACGAAGCGCGCCAGGCGCTCGATGACCCAGTAGAGCGCCACGGCCAGCAGCGTCACCATGAGAATGGCGGCGAACATGACATCGGTGCGTGCTGCCGCCGACGCGAACACGATCAGATGTCCCAGCCCCTCTTCCGACCCGATGAACTCACCGACGATCGCGCCGATGACGGCAAGCGGCATGGCGATCTTCAGACCATCCGCGAACGCCGGGAGCGCTGCGGGCAGATAAAGCCGCCAGAAGGTGTCCCACGGACTGGCGCCCAGCGCGCGGAAGTGCTCGTCGAGGTTGCGCGCCACCGAGGCGAGTCCGCCCATTGTCGCCACCACGACGGGGAAAAACGCGAACAGGAACGTGGACGCCAGCTTCGAAGCGAAGCCATATCCGAACCACACGATCATGAGCGGCGCGAGCGCGATCTTCGGCATGCTTTGCAGCGCGGTCACGAGCGGGTACAGCGTGCGCCGTGCCAATGCGCTGTAGCTGATGACCACGCCGATCACGAGGCCGCCCGCGACCGCCGCAACGAAGCCCGTCAGCACTTCGACGGTCGTCACCCAGGTGTCGGCCATCATCTGCGGATGGACCTCCCAGGCGGCACGAAAGATGGCGGACGGCGGCGGCATCAGGTACGACTGCACCTTGAAGTACGTCACGGCCATTTCCCACAGCGCGAGCAACACGCCCCAGAACACGATCGTCTGTGCGATGCGTTTCATTCGAATGTCTCCTCCGGTTGCCGATGCAGGGATCGGCCAGGGGTCTTTTGGCTTATTGGTTGGTTCGTTGTCTATTCATGGGCTGTGCGGCGTACGGCCTACGCCTTGCCGCCCGACTTTTCCTTGACCATGCCCGGCGGGGGCGGCACGACGAAGCGCTCGAACCGGAAACGGTCGAAGCTCTCGATATTGCGCTCCCACACCTTCGCCTCATAAGGATGCGCGGCATCGATCTGCGTCATCTCGCAATACAGCTCGACGTTGTTGCCGTCCGGATCCTTGAACACGAGGAAGTAGTTCGCGCCGGGGCCGTGACGTCCGATACCGCGCACGATCTCGACGTCGTGCGCACGCAGCACGTCGACGGCCTTCTCCATTTCCTCGACGCTGTCCACGAGGTAGGAGAAGTGCTCCATGCCGGGACGGCTGTATCGCGGCAGGTCGTCGATGTCCGGAGAGTTCAGCGGTATCTGCGAGAGCGCGAGATCGTGGTGGTCGCTGCCGGCGCGCAGGAACACCATCTGGTCGTCGATCCAGTCGGAAACGCTCAGGCCGAGGACTTCGGTGTAGAACTTCACCGACTTCTGAATATCGCGCACGACCAGCACCAGATGGCCGAGTCGCTTCGGGTTGAGCTTGGGCTTGGGGGCGAGGTTGGGGTTGGGGCTTGTCATCTCCACTCCTTGTATGGCGTCGGTTCGCGTCTCGTTGAGCGCTCGCTGCTCACTCGACGAACTGATTGGTATAGATGTCGGTCGCTTTGAGCGTGGGCGCGAGCTGGAAGGCCTCGCGCACGAACTGCGCGGTCGATTCCATACGCGGCACGGGCAGCCAGCCGGGCTTGTGTCCCTTCGTCTCCCGGTCGCTCTCGAGCGCGCCGATCTGGCGAATCTGTTCGACCATGACCGCCTTGTCGAGCATCGGATATTGCGAGACGATCACGCCGGCCGACTCTTCCGCGTGCTCACGCATCCACGCGTAGCCGCGATAGGTCGCCTGAACGAACCGGCGCACCACGTCGGGCTTCTGCTCGATCATCTTTTGCGTGGTGACGATGCCGTTGCCCACCATGTCCAGCCCGAAATCGCGATAGCGCAGCGAACCGATCTCGCGCCCCTGTTTCGCAGCAAGCGCCTTGAGCACCGGCAGGTTCGCGCCCTCCCAGCACTCGGTCAGATCGACGCGGCCCTGCAGGAACGACGGATTGATCGTCGACGGGTCAAGGCGCAGCAGCTTGACGGACGTCGGCGGCAAGCCGTTGGCTTTGAGCCATGCAGGCACGATGTTCTGCAACGGCGACGCGCCGCCACCGCCCATCGACAAGCCCTTGAGATCGGCAGGCTTTGCGATGGTCCGACCGGGTTTGGCGAGATAGCAGATGGCCCCCGGCCACACGGCGTTGATCGAGCCGACCATCTTCGTCGTGCCACCCTGCGCACGATTGAGCATCACGCTGATGGGATCGCCGTAACCGAACTCGAACAGACCCTGATCGACTTCATTGACGGTGCGTTGGCCGCCGTGCCCGACGACCGCCGACACGTCGAGCCCGGCCTCCCGGTAATAGCCCTTGTGGATCGCGACCAGCACGCCGCCGGTACTGCCTTGCGGCAGCCATGAGAGGTTGAACCTGACCTTGTCCTGTGCTGCGACAGGACTCGCCCACAACGCGCTCGCCCCCACGGTACCGAGCGTGCCGGCACACACGAGCGCCGTCCACCAGCGCCTGGTCCACTGCCACTGTTGCATTGCTGCCTCCTCCTGACCGCGACTCGGGCGGTCCTTGTTATTTGCGCTGTGCCACGACGCGGTTCTCGATAGCGCCAATGCCTTCGATGCCCGCCACCATCACGTCACCCGCCTTGAGATACACGCCACGCCCCATGCCCACGCCGGTCGGCGTGCCCGTGGCGATCAGATCGCCGGGCTTGAGCGTCAGGATTTCGGACAGATAGGCGATCTGCTCCGCCACGTTGAAGATCATTCCTGCCGTCGTGTCGTTCTGCATCATTTCGCCGTTCACTGAGAGCGTCATGCGCAGGTTCTGGGGATCGCGAATGACGTCGCGCGGCACAAACCACGGCCCCAGAGGAGCGAAGGTATCGAAACTCTTGCCGCGAAACCAGTCGTGCGTAAACGGATAGTCGGTGCGACGGTTCAGATCGCGCGCACTCACGTCGTTGATAACCGTGTAACCCGCGATCCACTCATGCGCCTGCTCCACGGCGATATGGCGCCCGGGGCGGCCGATCACCACGGCCAGTTCGACCTCCCAGTCCACGCGCTCGGCGTGCGGCGGCAGCACGACCTCCGTGCCGGTGGCCGTCACGCTGGTCTCCGCCTTCATGAAGATGTATGGCGAGCTTTCGCTGCGCGGCGCGAGCTTGGTGCCCATTTCGGCCGCGTGTTCGTAGAAGTTGGACGCCGTGGCGAAGATCCGGCCAGGCTCATACGGCACACACAGGCGATAGGTGTCGCTCGCCAGCGCGCCGACCCTGCCCGGTACGCCCGCATCGATAGCGCGACGCACGGCCGCGCAGAGTGCCTCGCCATGCACATACCAGTTCGAGAGCAGCGCCGTCAGATCCGGCGCGCTTGCGCGGCCGTCGTCCAGTCCCGCACCCGCGTGACTCAGTACCGCTTCCAGGTCGTACAGACGCCCGTGTTGCACCAATGCCGTACGGCGCGCTGCGACCGCGCCCGGGACCTGCGATTCATACGTTGCGATTCCAAACCAGCTCACACCTGTCTCCTTGTCTTCCATCGGGGAACCGATGTCGTAGTGACGCATCGGCTGTCTTTTTGATTGCTATGTTGAAACACAATACATAGCATATGTATACATAGCAACTGATTTGTATTTTATTTTTCAATCCATCCCAACGAGGCGATTAACGTCCATGCACGACGCTCCACTGCTACTCAATCTCATCCCACTCGAACCGCTTGCCCGCGCGCAATTGCGTGCGGCAGGACTGGATATTCATGACGTCGACGTAACCGCCAGCGGCCTCGCTGGACGCGGTACAGCAGGCAAGTCCGATATTTCCGGCCTGGCATCGCGTGCCCGGTTGCTGCTCACCAACGGCACCACCGGCCTGAACGCCGCACAGATGGACTTGCTGCCGCAACTCGAACTCGTGTGCGCCTTCGGCGCGGGGTATGAGCGCATCGATGTCGCCGCGGCAACCCAACGCGGCATCGCCGTCGCGCATGCCCCCAACACGAACGGCCAAACGGTTGCCGACCACGCCCTCGCGCTGATGCTCGCGGTCTCGCGCGGACTGGTGACGCTCGACCGCGCGGTCAAGGCCGGCGGCTGGGCCAAACATCGCGCACCGCGCCCCACACTGCACGGTGCACGGCTCGGCGTGATCGGCCTGGGCAACATCGGGCAGGCCATCGCCAGGCGTGCCGAAGGCTTCGGCATGTCCGTCGGCTATCACACGCGCACACCGCACGACGATCGACGCTGGCAGTACTTCGCCAACGTCGCGGAACTCGCCGACGCGAGCGACTTCCTCGTGCTCGCCTGCCCCGGCGGTCCTTCGACCCATCATCTGGTCGATGCCGACGTCCTCGCGCGACTTGGCGCCAACGGCTTTCTCGTGAACGTGGCGCGCGGCAGCGTCGTCGATACCGAGGCACTGATCGAAGCGCTGTGCGACGGCGTCATTGCGGGCGCCGCACTCGACGTCTTCGAGACAGAACCCGAAGTGCCTTCCGCGCTGCGCATGCTCGAAAACGTGGTGCTTACCCCTCACGTCTCCGGCCGCTCGCCGGCCGCATTGCAAGCCCAGATCGATTCAGTGCTCGCCAACGTGCGCGCCCATCTGGCAGGCCAGCCGCTGCCGACACCCGTCAACTCGACAACACAGACGGGAGCGAAGTCGGGTCGCGAAGCATCGAGATAAAAAAGAAGCGGGCAACCGGGAGACCATCGGAGGTTGCCCGCTTCAACACTTCACGCTTTGGAGGCCCTGTGAAGTCGACTGCGGAAGACGGCGCCGCCGTCCGGCGTTACCGTCCTGATGCCATGCTTATGCCTTTCCGACACCTTGCCGGATGCCGCTTGCGCTCGATTACCGCGCAGGCCAGGGCTTCGCCGGCGCGCCCATCACCGGCTCACCCAGCAGCGGGCTCGACAATGCGTAGGCACCGTTTTCCGTGAAGGCCCACATGATGTTGCGGTCGTACTCGGTGTACATCGCGAAGACCCCCTTGCCCAGCGTGTAGACCGGCAGTTCCGTCTCGTCGGCCAGGCCCGGCACGAAGTAACCGGCAATGTGCGGCTTGGCGGGATCCTTCACGTCGAAGATCTGCACGCCAGCGTTGTAGTAGGAGTACGGCACGATGCCCTGACGCCAGGTCCCCGGCTGTCCGATCGAGTTCGAGCGCTTCGGCCCGTAGTTGCCGCCACGCTGGCAGAAGCTCGTGAACGGCGCACCGGCAGGCACTTCCGGTTCCGGCAGCTTGGCAGCGACCTTCATCTTCGCGGGGTTTCGCGCGTCCACCACGAAGATGTCCTTGAACGGCTCGTAGCAGTCGCGATTCATCGGATACCCGCTGGTGAACACGTACCCGGTGCGCTCATACTGGCTCACGTCGGCGTTGTCGTACTCCGTGCCGGCGAAACTGGGCGCAGTGTTCACGTTGCCCATGACCTTCGGATGCGCCGGATCGGACAGATCGAACGACCACAGTCCCAGACCACCCATCGCGCCGAAGCCCACCTTGCCGCCCTGCTCCAGCGGCTTGGGCAGAAAGATCGGCATACGCGAGCCCATCCACGACGTGCGATTGCCCGCGCGCGGGTTCTGCAAATACGCCTGCTCATGCTCCGCGTTGCCGAGGATCTGGCCGGGCACCGAGATTTGCGAGACGAACTTCGGATTCGCCGGATCCGACATGTCCCACACCTGATAACCCGGCGAATACAGATAGTTCGGGTATTCGGTGAGCGCGTAGCTATCGTCGGGCGCTGACGAGAGAATCATGTACTTGCCGCCGTAGAACTCGGGCGAATCCAGCGAACCGGAGCCCTGCTGCTGGCCGACCGGCGCGTCCGGATGCCTGTAGTCGGTCGTGCGTGTGGCGATCAGCTTCCAGTCGGACGGCAAGGGGCCGTCCATCACAAACACCTTGAAACCCTTGAGCGAGTTGTAGTTGCGCTGCGCCGCCACCTTGTCGGGCTGCTTCGACTTGTCGCGCATCAGCCCGTAGCGTCCGATCTCGAAGGACGCGACAAGAATCGGCTTGCCCAGCTTCTTGTTCCACACGATGGTGGCGCCGCCGAGATAGTCCTGAATGTTGTCGGCGTCGAACTTCTCGCTCGACCCCTTCGGACCCCACACGCCGCCCTTCGAATAGACGACCTTCCCGTTGGCCGGGTCGGTCACGTCCATGATGCGCAGGTAGTCTCGGTCATGGATGTAGAGATAGCGCTTGCCGTTGAAGTCCGCGATGTTGTTCCACGCGTGGAACGGTGAATCGACACCGGGATAGAACGCGAGCACCTTCACGTTCTTGGCGTAGCTCTTCTTGTCCCAGAACGTCAGCTCGCCGGGAAAGCGCTGTCCGGTGTGCACTTCGGGCGTCGCCTTCGGCCAGATGAACTTGCCCGTGGCCGGGTCCATGCCGTAATCCACGCCGGGCTTGAGCGGCTTGGGCTCACGGTCCGGCGTGAGGCGCAGCCATCCGGCCAGATACGGATCTTTGACACTCGGCGTGCCGGGCGTGCCGGCGGGTTGTGCGTCGAGCGGTGCGGCCTGCGCCGCCGGCGCGCTCTCTGGCGCCGAGGCACGCGCGGCGAACGCCATCGTGAGCGCGGCGAGCACCGCGGTCGCGGTCAACGAAACGCTCAGGGTGTGCTTGCGAAACATGTCTTCCTCCTTCGTCTCAAAAGTCTTCTCTCCAGCGCACGGATCGAGGGATCGCCCGAACGGGAGGCGTAATGCGGAAAAGCCGGAATGTGCGCTCAGAACGCGTGACGAATGCCCAACTGAACGCCGGACGGGTTTTGCGAGCCGGTCGGGGTGACCTGGAACGTCACAGGGTAATGAACCAGCGTGTCGTTGCTGTGCTGGACACGGGCGTAGGTGGCGTAAAGCGTAGTGCGCTTGGACATCCCGTACATGTAGCCGACGACGAAACCGTTGGCGTTCGAGAGCGCCTTGTTGTCGTCGTCCTGACGGTGGACGAAGCTCGCATAGAAGCGGTGGCGATCCGTGAGCGCGTAACGCACGCCCGCTTGAATGTCCCAGCCGCGCACGTTGAACGCCACATACGGCGGATACGCGTAGTAGCCGTTGTACGTGTGATAGATCAGCGTCGGCTCGACGCTGCCGAACTTGTACGTCGCCGCGAAATAGTTGTCGCGCGACGAGCGGATCTGACTCGCCGAATAAATGTCGCGCGTGTATTGCAGCTCGCTCACTGCGCCGAGAAAGATGTCGCCGCTGCGATATTCGAGCGCGGCGGAATAGAAGCGGCCCGCGCGGGTCCCGTCTCCCAGACCGGTCGTGGCCATGAAGCGCGCGTTCAGGCCGTACCAACTGGGGGTCTTGTACTGAATGGCGTTATCGACGCGATACGACGCGTAGAAGAACTCCATGTTGTTGACCATACTGAAGTCGGCCGCCCAGCTCGGATCGGCATAACCTGCAATCCAGTACGAGGGCGTGAACTGACGGCCCAGCGACAGATCGCCCCACGGGCCCTTGATGCCCACGAACGATTGCCGTGCCTGTGTGGACTGCACGCCATTGGTCGCCGTAAACATCGGCTCGTAGGTGAAGAAGGCGCGGTTGCCGCCGCCCAGTTCTTCGTAACCGCTCAGATTGAAGCGAGAGTTGTTCAACCCGCCGCTGGACATTCTTGTGACCTTGCCGCCGTTCGCCCCCGATCCCCACAGTTGCTCGAGATTCAGGTCAATGAAACCCGAGAGCGACACTCCCCCGGAAGATTGCGCATACGCACCACCCTGCATTGCACCCAGCAGCAATGCACACAACACTCGCTTCTTCATGCTGTCTCCTGATAGTTCTCGTTTTTGTCGCGGCGCCCCCGTGTTGCTTGTCAGGATGTCTGCCGCCCGCCCGTTGTATGTATACAATCTTTCGAGCGATTATACATATCAAGGAAATTGAATTTCTACTGCTATTTATTTATACAAACGACTGATTTTGTTATAGCGGGTTACCCCTGATAACCGATGCCGGCGGGCATGCCGATGCGACCCAACCGCCGCCGGCCGATCGGTCCGGCGGGGTTGCAGCGCTTGGCATTGCGGGGTGGCCCGGCGCTCAGATGCCCGAGCGATCCGCCTGCAATCCTTCGTGACGCAGTTTCGGCGCATTGTCGGCGCCCGTGCCGTCTTTCGATGCGCCGCCCCAACCGTGGGCCGTCACGTCGAAGATCACGCCGTTCGGATCGAAGAACTTCACCTCGTAGAAGATGTTGCTTTTCACCGGCACCTCGCCCATGTAGTACCGCCCGCCCGCCTGCTCGATCTTTGCTCGCGCGGCGTCAACGTCTTCGACCCAGATGCCGATGTGATGCAGGCCGACAAACTCGCGCCCGCGCTCGCCGGCTGCCTCGTCGTTCTTGTAGTTGAGCAACGCCAGGTTGATGACGCCATCCGAGAGGTACACCCCCCGCGCGAGCGACGAATCCGTCTCGCCGACTTTCTTGAAATCGAACGCCTGCATATAGAACTCGGCAGCCTTCCAGGGATCGGGAACGGACAGCGCAATGTGACGCAGTTTGGCCATGATGTATGTCTCCTTCGTATTGAGGTAGTAAGCCCGGCCGGGAACACCCGGCAGATGGCGTATGTATACTATCTCAGCATATTGCATTCAAAAACGTATTTTTGAATGCAATGAGGCACTTCGGCAGGCGGGCGCTCCTGCCAAACCGGGTGCCGCGCGGCGTCCGATCGAATGGAGAGGAAAAATACTCGTATAATCGGCATGTATACAATCCAACCAAAACGACGCATCCACGAAGCGAGATAGACAAGCATGGCCGAAACCATTGCCGCACGAATCTGCCGGGTGTTGACGGGCGAGATCATCGACGGACGCCTGCCGCCGGGTCAGAAACTGGAAGAAGTCGCACTGGCCGAACGCTTCAAGGCCTCGCGCACACCGATTCGCGAAGCGCTGCGCGAACTCAACGCCCGAGGCCTCATCGAGCTCACGCCACACAAAGGCGGTGTGGTGGCGAGCATCAGCGTGGACGATTTGTCCGACATGCTCGAAGCCATGTGCGAACTCGACGCCCTTTGCTGCCGTCTGAGCGCCCAGCGCATGAGCGCCATGCAGAAAAAGCAGCTGGAAATGATTCACGTCCAGAGCAAGCAGTGCATGGATGCGGGCGACGAAGCCGGTTACCTCGCGCTCAACCGCGAATTCCACCAATTGCTGAGCGCGGGCACGCAGAACAAGACGCTCATGGCGCTCATCGACAGTCATCGCGAGCGTCTCGCACCGTTCCGGGCGGCGCAATCCGACGTCGAGGAACGCTTCACGGTGTCGTTCGACGAGCACGAACGTGTCGTCGAAGCCGTTCTGGCGGCCGACGCCGAAGGCGCCTACAACGCCATGCGCAGCCACACGGCACGCCTGAGCATCCACGTTCTCGAACGCCTGCAACACAGCCGCAAGCTGTCATAGCCGTGCGGTGCCGGGCCACAACGCTGTGCGCCCGGCCTCCCCATCCTTCCTTCCATCGCCTCCCGCCTCCCCTGACGCCGCCCGCGCCAGCCGCCGTTCGTTCGCTCACGTATTTCAACGCCCGCGCCCGTTGACGAGGCGTCGCGCGCCGGTCCTTTAAGCGGCCCTTTAAGCGGCCCTTTAAGTGGTCCTTTAAGTGGTTCCGCTCCAATCCATCGATTGGTGAGCGACGCGCGATGACGCCAACGCTCGCCCCCGCGCGGCTTTGCGCACCAATGTCACGCAAAGTGAGCCGCCCGTATGAGGTTGTCCGACGCTTGGGCGCTGCCTAGGCTCCATCGGTGAAACGCGGCGCGCGGCATGCCTGCGCTCTCCCTGTTGACGGGCGGGCACGGATACCGATTCGCTTCGCGTTTGCGGGCCGTCGCCCTCACGGGGCCGACGGCATTCCCTGAGCCTTTCGTGGAGACACACATGTCCCAAATCACCGATGTGCTGGTCAGTATCGACACCAAGACGATCCTCGACCGGTACGGCAAGAACTGCAGCATGGCCAACCCACCGATCATCGACTTCAAGCATGTCTTCATGATCGTGACGCAGGGCAACGTCGTCAGTGGTCAGGCGGGTGGCGAACTGGATGTCGCAGCCACGGTCGGCGACGTCATCCGGTGGCGCGAATGCTCCCTTTCGCTGGGCTTCGAGCAGTCGTGCATCTTCTACAAATTCGTGGGCAATCAAGGCAATGAGCTGATCTCGCCCCCCTCGCCGCGCGAGGCCGAGGTCATTATCCCGGTACCGAATCCGCCCGATCCGACCAAGCCGAAGAAGCAGCAGTGTTCGAACTATTTCTGGTCTTGCGAGACGCTCAAGACCGGGCGCGTGACCTACCACTTCCAGTTCATGGTGCTCGATCGTGGCGGCAATGTCTGCGGCTGCTATCAGTGGGACCCGTTCATCACCATCCGCAACCACTAAGCCATCAGCGCTGCTCTCCCGCGCCACGCCACACCAGGGCGCACCACGCAAGCCGGGCGCGGGAGCGCGCGCATACCTTGCCGCAAGGAGTCTCCATGTCCGACCCATCGACCTGTGGCGACCTTCATGACGAAAGCGCCGCCGACGTGCTGCTCGCCATCGACACGGTGACACTGCTCGATCATCCGCACGATTCGCCGGTGGGCGATGCACACACGACCGCCGTCGACGGCAGCGCCTGCTTTTGCCTGTCATCCGGCGCCGACGCGTTGACAGGCGTCAACACGACGACCTGGCCGCTCGACGTCCGTCCGGGCGCTCGACTACGGCTGCGCTGGACACCCCTCGCCATGCGCGGCGAGCATGCCGTGCTGTTGCACCTCTCGCTGGCCGACGAAGCGGTGCTTGGCAATCTGCAGCTTCATGTCGACGACAACGCCGTTCGGTATGCGCCGCTGCCCGGCTCGCCGGGAGACGCCATCGCACGCCCTGCACCGGACGCGTTCTGGCAGGCGCAGGTCGTCGCCAGCGGCAAGGCGACGCTGACCGTCCAGGCGATCGTCACGGACCGCGACGCCGCCGTTCTGGGCCGCTTCGGCTGGACAGTGCCCATCGCCGTGCTGTGAACCCGTCGCCGACCATGGCACGGCGCATCCACCGCAGCGGACCACAGCGGACCGCGGCAGACCACAACGGCCGGTGGCAGATAGCAGTGGATGGAACACATGCGGGACACCGATACATCGACGCCAACTATTTGTAAATCGAATGCCGTGCATTCCAATATTTAATTTGTCGATGCGCGACCGGTTCGCTATCTTGTAAGTCTTACCCCACCGTTTCACTCCCCCAAGAGACCCCGCGGCGCGGCGGCGCCCACCCACACGGAACGCAGCGCCAGCGAGGGCCCGGGCAGTACAGAGGTCGTTCCATGAGTTCCTCCGGTCACCACCGCATTTTTCAGGGCGCTGTCGATGCCGACGGCGCGCCGATGACCCTCGCCACGCGCGACGGTCGCTTCACCTACATTGGCGCCCCGACACCGGATCTGCCCGGCGCCGCCAGCGCTGAGGTCATCGATCTGCAAGGCAAGCTGGTGTTGCCCGGTTTTGTCGACGGCCACATCCATCTGGACAAGAGCTTCGTCGGCGACCGCTGGCGGCCCCATCGTCCCGCAGCCACCCTGCGCGAGCGTCTCGCCGCAGAGAAGCAGGAAATCGCTGCCGCCGCCCCGATGGCGCAACGCGCGGACGCCCTGATGCGGCAAACGGCGTCCTTCGGCACCGTCGCCATGCGCTGCCATGTCGACGTCGATGCCAGCACGGGCCTGTCCCATCTCAACGAAATCATGACCATGCGCGAGACGTGGCGCGAATGGCTGGACATCGAACTCGTCGCATTCCCGCAGGCCGGTGTCATGAGTTGCCCCGGCACCGCACGGGTGCTCGAAGACGCCGTGCGTGCTGGCGTGCAAGTGATTGGCGGCATCGACCCGACCACACTCGACGGCGACCCGCATGGCCAGCTGAATGTGATCTTCGGCATCGCGGAAAAATACGGTACGAAAATCGATATCCATCTGCATGAGCCCGGCGATATCGGACTGGCGCAGTTGCATCGCATCGCCTCGCGCACGCAGGCCGCCGGCTTGCAGGGACGGGTGAGCGTGAGCCACGCATACGGGCTGGGCGACATTGGTCCGAACGAACTCGACACGATCGCCCGCGCGCTGGCAGACGCCGACGTTTCGATCATGACCAACGCGCCGGGTGATCGCGCGTTCCCGCCGATTCTGCGCCTGCGCGAAGCGGGCGTGTGCGTATTCACGGGCAACGACAACATTCAGGATAGCTGGTGGCCGTACGGCAACGGCGACATGCTGCAGCGCGCGATGCTGATCGGTTATCGCTCGGGCTTTTACACGGACGACGATCTGCGCGTTGCGCTGGAGATGGCCACGAGCGCCGCCGCACGCGTCATCGGCAAAACCGATTACGGACTGCAAGTGGGCTGCGAGGCGAGCTTCGTCGTCTTCGACGCGCCGAACGCAGCCGCCGCCGTGGCCGCCGCACCGGCTGCGCGCGCGGTCTTCCGCCACGGGCGTTATTGGGGCGGCCCGGCGCAACTCGCGCTGGACCCTGCCCTGCTCAGGGACACAGCAGGGTCCACCCCGACCTGACTGTCATGCGCGACGCCGCGCGCCCCGCGACGGCATCGCATGCGTTCGTTGCACCGAAGTGACGCGATCTGTGCGCGCCCCCAAAGCGTACAGACCCGACCGAGGGGCCCGGCGACGGACGATGGGGAGAAAAATCAGAATGCATCAGGAGCCAACCAACATGTCGAAGACTACGTATTACGCGCCGCATGGCGGGCATCCGGGTCAAACCGAACTGCTCACCGACCGCGCCATGTTCACCGAGGCATACGCCGTCATTCCGAAGGGTGTGATGCGCGACATCGTCACGAGCCATCTGCCGTTCTGGGACAACACCCGCCTCTGGGTGCTGGCGCGCCCGCTCTCAGGCTTCGCCGAAACGTTCGCTCAATACATCATGGAAGTCGGTGCCGGCGGTGGCAGCGATAAACCGGAGCAGGACGACAAGGCCGAAGGCGTGCTGTTCGTCGTCGAAGGCGAAATCACGGTCACGATCCAGGGCAAGGCGAATACGCTCACGCCAGGTGGTTATGCGTTCATCCCGCCCGCGACCGACTGGCAACTGCGCAACCACAGCCAGAGCACGGCCCGCTTCCACTGGATCCGCAAGCACTATCAGGCCGTGGAAGGTCTGCCGTATCCGGAGCCGTTCGTGAAGAACGAGCAGGATGTCGAGCCGATTCCGATGCCGGGTACCGATGGCCGCTGGGTGACGACGCGCTTCGTGGACATTCAGGACATGCGCCACGACATGCACGTCAACATCGTGACGTTCCAGCCCGGCGGCGTGATCCCGTTCGCGGAGACCCACGTCATGGAGCACGGCCTGTACGTGCTTGAAGGCAAGGCCGTCTACCGTCTGAATCAGGACTGGGTGGAAGTCGAAGCCGGTGACTTCATGTGGTTGCGTGCGTTCTGCCCGCAGGCTTGCTACGCGGGCGGCCCCGGCCCGTTCCGTTACCTGCTGTACAAAGACGTCAACCGTCACATGACGCTGACGCTGGGCGCGCAGCCGAAGTAAGCGGCCTCTGTCCCGTCGCTCTGCGCCGCGCGTGTCGTCCAGTCGTATCGGTCACTTCGATGCGCGCGGCTTCGATTCCAACAGTCCCACCAGCACCTTGGCCAGCGCCCCGACCATCGGGTCGGCCGTCGGGCGGTGAAAGATCGCCAGCTCGAACGTGTCGATGGCCGGCAGCCCCTGCGCCCGGCCCAGCACCACATGCCCCGGTAACACGGCGCGCGGCGGCACCAGACTGATCCCCATCCCATCGGCCACAGCGCCCTGAATGCCGCTCAGGCTCGAACTCGTGAAGCTGATGCGCCAATTGCGGCCCATCGATTCGAGCGCATTGATCATGTCGTCGCGATAGAGTCCGCGCGTCGGGAATGTGACCAACGGCACCGGATCGAGCCCGAACGACGGATGCTTCGCACTGTCGATCCAAGCCAGCTTTTCCGGGCGGCTTGCCACCGACTCGCGACTATTGCGGCGCTGCTTGACCAGCACGAGGTCGAGTTCGCCATGATCGTAGCTGCCAAGCAGATCGCGACTCAGCCCGCTCGTGACTTCCAGTTTGACCTGAGGATACTGACGGTTGAAACGCGCGAGCACCTGAGTGGTGGCGCCCGTGGCGAAATCCTCCGGCACGCCCAGCCGGACGGTCACAGCCACCACGGCGCCCGAGAGCGCCTCGAACATCTGGTCGTTAAGGGCGAGCATCTGGCGTGCGTAACCCAGCAGCAGTTCCCCGGCATCCGTCGCATGCACTTCGCGATTGCCACGGTCGAGCAGTTTGTGCCCCACCATGTCCTCGAGACGCCGCACCTTTTGACTGACCGTGGACTGTGTCGAATGCAGGCGTGCGGCGGCCGTCGTGAAGCTGCCGCAATCGGCCACCATGAGGATCGAGCGCAGCAGGTCCAGATCGAAAAGTGGCCGATTGACACGGCTTGGACGGTTTGGACGATTGAGACGATCGGGCGGTCGATTCGATTTTGCACTGCCAGCCATGTTGGGCATTCATTTTGTCGATGGATGGCAGACCTTTTATCATGCGCGGCGAACGCCCGACAACTGGGGTTTTCGGGGCGGTCCCGGCACGGGCGAAGCGCCGCGCGCCCCCCCTGCCCCATTACGCGCCCAATGCCCGTCCGTCGCTGCGGGGATCGTGGGCGCCGCTCATTTGCCCGTGCTCCCCGATGCGAATCGCGCCCGGATGCCCCGCCAACTGGCTTTGCGGTGGCAGCGGGCTCATCTCGTGCCCACGTGCCGCCAGGGCCGAAAAGACATCGGCACCCGCGTCCTGTTCGAGCTTGAGGCTGTCGCGCGAATCGGAGAAGGTCTTGCCGAGCAGAAAGCGGGGCCGCCTGAGCGCGGCGAGCGGATCCATGTCGTAATCGATCAGGCGCGTGAGCACGGCGGCGAGCGTCTGCGGCTGACCGTCGGCGCCCTGCGTGCCATAGAGCAATTGCGGGCGTCCCTGCTTCAGATACATGCCCGGATTGAGCGTATGGAATGGTCGTTTGCCACCGGCGAGCACGTTCGCACTGGACGGGTCGAGACTGAACGACGCGCCACGGTTATGCCACAGCACGCCGGTGTCGCCGAGCACAACACCGCTGCCCCAGTCGAAATACACCGTCTGCAACATGCTCACGCAATTGCCCTGAGCGTCTGCTGCGCCGATATAAACGGTATCCCCGGTCTTGAAGACATGTGGCCAGGGCATGGCGCGATCCATCCGAATGCTGCGGGCGTGCGCATCGAGATTCGCGCTCGCGAGCAAACGGTCCACGGGCACGTCGACGAAGTCGGGATCGGCCACATAACGGTTGCGGTCGATGAAGGCGAGCTTCACCGCTTCGACAAGCACGTGGTAATAGTCCGGACTGCCTTCGGGCATCGACTTGAGATCGAAGCGATTGAGAATGCCCATGATCTCCAGTGTGGTCACCCCTTGCGTTGGCGGGCGCAGTCCCAGCAACTCGCCATCACGATAGGCCACGCGCAACGGCGCCTCTTCACGCGCCTGCGCACGCGACAGATCGCTCGCGCGCAGCGGAGAGCCGACTCGCTTGAGGCCGGCGGCAATGCGTGCAGCGAGATCGCCTTCGTAAAACTCGCGTCCGCCATGTGTTGCGATGCTGTCGAGACTTCTGGCGAGCGCCGGTTGATGGAATCGTTCACCGACCTGCGGGATACGACCGTTCGGCATGAAGACAGACGAGAAACCCTCCCAGTTGGGTAGGTCGCCAGCGCGAAACGTCTGCCAGAAGTGCTGCGACGGCGTGATCGGAAAGCCGTTTGCCGCATACTCGGTCGCGCGCGAAAACAGCGACGACCAGGCTTGCTGCCCGTTCCACTGCTTGCGGCTGATGTCGTATGCCTTGTCCCAGATGGCGACGGTCGCCGCCGTGGTAAGTGTTGCCCCCGGCCCGCGCACAGGAATGGCGCCGGCATATGCCGGCGGTTGCGCGGCGGCCTGTCCGATGCCGGACAACGTGCGGACATTGCCGTCACGGTCGCTGATGACCATGAAGGCGTCGCCCCCCAGTCCCGTGAAGTGCGGATAAGTCACGCTCAACACGGCGCCAATGGCGATCGCCGCCTCGATGGCGTTCCCGCCCGCACGCAGCACTTCCAGTCCCGCTTCGCTCGCCAATGCATGCGGACTGGTGACCATGCCCCGCGTGGATCGCGCGAGACGCGGATCGTTCGTGCCCGTCCTTGCCTGGGGCATGGAGGCGGAACCGACGGCTTCGGTGACCGTGGCGGCGGTGGCGACTGACGCCGCCGATGCCGTGGATGCCGCCGATGCCGTCGAGAGCGGCAGCACGGCGCTTCCTGCCAGCGCTGCCGTACCCATCAGAAAATTCCGACGCGCCGCGAGGCTGGCAGCGTCGCCGGCGGTGGCCGGTTGTGTCGTCATCAGCCCTTCGGCCATTTTTTGCTCAAACGTCATGCCGTTCTCCCCTGTTGGAACCTTTTCTGGGATCTCATCAAACGACGAAGCGTGCCCGACACTGGCGACGCTTCGTGCGCACATCAAAGCATCGTCGAAGCCCCATCGAAGCCCCATCGAAGCCCCATCGGAGAGGCATCGGAGAGGCATCGAAGACGCACCGAATCGTCGGATCAGACTTCCGCCTTCCAACCCTTCCAGTTGCGCTGATGCGTCACCTCCGGCGCCGAGTAACGCTCCTTCAGCCACGCGTAGACGGGGCCCAGGGCGTTCATGGCGACAGCGGCGGCGAGCGCTGCAAACGGGTCCTGCGCCACCGGTCCGAAGCCGCCGAACAGCGTGGCGAAGTACGTCGCGAAGCCGAAGAACATGCCGGGAATGAAGTTCAGGCCCGGGAAGACGCGGGCGAGCGCCATCATCGACCCGTTACCGACGAAGAGAATCACCATCTCGGCCAGAATCAGCGTGTTGCCGCTGAACTGCGTGGCAGCCTGCTTGAATCCGAGCACGATCAGGAAGGCAAAGCACGAGCCCACGGGCAGCGTCGCCCAGATGCGCTTGAGGTTCACCAGCGTCGGGCCGCCCATCGCGAAGGTCGCGGCCCAACTGATGAAAATCGCCCAGGGAGGCAGGTGCAACGGCAGCATCGCAATCGGGATGGTGGTGACAGCAAGCAGTGAGGCAACGACTTCCGCAGGCAGCTTCTTCATGATCGTCTCCTTGAGTGTTATGAGAACTTCATTGCGCACAACAACATGAATGCCGGTGAATTTCGCAGTGATGCTGCGTCACGACCGTGATGCGGCCGCGTTTGATGACCCACAGGCGTGGCGGGATGTCGAGCAGCGCGTCGGCCACCCGGAACGTATCCAGAATGATGAGATCGGCCTGCTTGCCTACAGCGATGCCGTAGTCATGCGACAGGCCGATGGCGCGCGCTGCGTTGTGCGTGCCCATGTCGAGAATCGCCTGCTGGTGCTCGGGCACCCCGAACTGTGCAACGTGGGCGAGCAGATTGCCGATCTGCAACATGTCGGCCTTGCCGAACGGTGTGAAGGCGTTGCGCACGTTGTTGGACGAATACGCGACGTTCACGCCGGCGGTATGCAGCGCCTTGACGGGCGTGAGTCCGCGACGCGGGTTCTGCACGTCCTTGCGTCCGCCCAGATACAGGTCTGTCGCGGGCAGCGTCACGATGCTGATGCCCGCGAGTCGAATCTGTTCGATGACGGGGGCGAGCGCGTCGTTGTCGAGCGCACCGAGACTCGTCACGTGCCCGAGCGACACGCGTCCCTGATAACCGGTCTCGATGGTTTTCTGCGCGATGTACGAAATAGCGGCAAAGCGCTGGTCCGCAGTGTCGTCCGCGAAGTCGGCGTGCATGTCGACAGGGGCGTCGAAGCGCTGGGCGAGCTCGAACACGATGTCGATGTGACGCTTGGTGTCGTCCCAGTTCAGTTCGTTATAGGGACAACCGCCCACGACGTCCGCGCCCATGCGAAGGGCGTCGATCATCAGTTCGTAGGTGCCCTTCGACTTCAGAATGCCTTCCTGCGGGAACGCGACGATTTGCAGGTCGAGCAGGCTGTCGTATTCGTCCTTGAGCGCGAGCAGCGTCTCCACGCCGATGAGGCCCTGAATCAGGTCGACGTCAGGGTGCGCGCGCACGGCTACGGTGCCGTTCTTCACTGCCATGTCGAGGACCTGACGCGAGCGGTCGAGTACGTCTTCGCGCTCCTGCTTGCTCTTGAGAATGCCCGTGACACGGATGGCTTCGTCGAGCGTGCCGAAGCGCGCCGGCAGACGACGATGCAGCAGCGCCTTGTCAAGATGGAGGTGCGCCTCGACGAGACCGGGGATCGCGGCACGTCCCTGCGCATCGATGCGCTCATCTGCGCCGGCGTCGATGCCCGGCTCGATCGCTGCGATGCGTCCTCCCTTGATGGCGATGTCCACGAGCGGCGCATCGTCGCGTACGCACACGTTGTTGATCAGCAGGTCCACATGCATGGTGCGGTCTCCTTACGTCACGAAGTCGATGAGGGTCAATGGATGGCAGGTGCCGGTGAACGCTGCCGGCCGGGTGGCAATGGCCTGAACCAAGCGTAGAGGAGCGCCCGTGCAGGGGGCATCGGGATTTGCTGGTTTTCGTCTAGGAATTTCCCTAGACGCGGTGCAGCAAGCAATAACGACGTACCGAATGAAGTGCTGAATGAAGCGCTGAAGGAAGCGCTGAAAGATTGCGCGCAACGGCCGACGTAAGATCAGACGCGACGCCCGTCCACGTTCAGGCAATGGGGCGATACGCAGCCGGGCGACCGAAATCGGAGAAGAAGATTGGAGAAGAAGCTCAGAGGCGAGAATCAGGCATCGGTCCCGGCCACGATCAGGCCGTGTTCGATGGCGTAGTGGACGAGACCGGCGGTCGAAGGAATGTCCATCTTGGTCAGAATGTTCGCCTTATGCGTGCTGACCGTCTTGGCCGAGAGCGACAGGCAACGTGCCATGTCGTTGATCCCGTTGCCCTCGACAAGCATCTGGAATATCTGAAACTCGCGGGCGGTAAGGCGCGTATGGGGAAGTGCCTCGGCGGGCTGCTGCAACTGGCGAACGAGCTTCTCGGCAACGAGCGGCGAGACGACCGTGCCGCCGCGTGACACGCGTCGGATCGCGCTCATCAACTGCTCGGATTCGGCGTTCTTCGTCAGATATCCCGCCGCCCCCGCGCGAATGGCCTGCACCGCGTATTGCGATTCGCGATACATGCTCAGGACCAGCACCGGCAGTGTGGGATACGTCGACTTGATCTGCGAGATGAGGGCGATGCCGCTCTTGCCCGGCATCGACATGTCGAGCAGCAGCACATCCACGGTGGTGAGGCGCAGGCGCCTGAGGACGTCCTCACCATCCACCGCCTCTGACACCACCGACATGTCGGGCGCCATGGCGATGATCTTTTTCAGACCGTCGCGAATGATCGCATGGTCGTCCGCAATCATGACCCGCATGACCACCCCGCTTCCTGTGTCGTATCGACGCCGCCCGCTGCGTCCAATGCACCCGGTGCACCCGGTGCGCCCGGTGCATCCCATCCAGCCAGTGTGTCGGCGGTCGTCATGCCGCCGGCCGCCGGGCGTGCCGGAATCCGGACCATGACGCGCGTGCCCTGCCCCGGTGCGCTCTCGATCTCGAAGGCGCCGCCCAACATCAGCGCCCGCTCGCGCATGCCCATCAGGCCGAGGCGCTGACCGTGACCGGCGCGGGCCGTGTCCATCCCGCGACCGTCGTCGGCAATGCTCACGTGGCAATGCCCGTCGCGCAGCGCCAGCGACACGCGGACGTGCGTGGGCTGACCGTGACGGCTCGCGTTGGTGAGCGACTCCTGCACGATGCGAAAGATCGCCGTGCTGCACTCGCTGTCGAGGCATGCGGTCACGGCTTCGGGCATGTGAAGTTCGCACGGCAACCCGTGGCGCTGCGCGAACGACTCGGTGAGCCACTCCAGCGCCGCATGCAGACCCAGTTCATCGAGCACCGCCGGGCGCAGGTCGGTCGCGATGCGATGCACGGCGTCGAGGGTCTCATCGACCAGTTCCTTGAGCATCTGGATGTGTGCGGTCTGGTCCGCCGGCGGCATGTCGGGTTGCGTTTCCATGTAGCTGAGGCCGAGTCGCAATCCGCCGAGCCACTGCCCCAGTTCGTCGTGGAGTTCGCGAGACAGGCGCGTGCGCTCGGCTTCGCGCACGGTTTGCAGATACGCCGAGAGCTGGCGCAGTTGCGCGCGCGAGTCGAGCAATGCCATCTCGGAGCGCTTGCGGTCGGTGATGTCGCGCGAAATGCCGACGGTACCCACGATGCGACCGCGTTCGTCGCGCACGGGCATCTTGACGGTGTCGAACCAGCGCGGTGCGCCGTCGGCACCGGGTCGGCTCTCTTCGTAGCGACGCCGCACGCCGCTCGCGACGACGGCCTTGTCCGTGGCGAGATAGACACGTCCCCATTCGGACGACCAGACCTTGTCGGGGGTGCTGCCGATGATGTCAGCCTCGGTGCGCCCGCACGCGGCCATGAACGCGTCGTTGACGAGGATGTAGCGCGACTCGGTGTCCTTTAGCCACGCCTGATCCGGGATGTTATTGAGAATCGCCCTATGCAGTTCGCCATGCGTCTCCACTGCGTCTCCTTGCCTTGCCGATAAATGGCGCGGCGCAACACGGTCAGAGGCTCGCAGACAAGGCGTGAGGCTTGCCGGCGGTGCGGGCAGATGTCGGCGCCGATCCGCCACCAATATAGCCAGACCGGCGTGTGCGCGCGCCTCTAGTTTTCCCGCATATCGGAATGCTGCGATGTTTCATGATTTTTGCTGATGGTCGCCTCACGGAACGCTCGCGTCGGCGCTCATCGGATCGGCAAGGTCGATCAGCAAGCTCCGCTATTCTGGTTCAGCAATGCCGGCGGCCAGCCAATGACGTGCTTGCGGCGTGGCGGCAGCGTCTTATCGCATTACCCACTTCCGATGTATGATCCGAATCCATGAATATATAAAGTACTTCTAATAACAAGGATGCGCATACTCTTATGAGTGAGATCGACGCGCGAGAAAAATCGGGGAAGCCAGACGTTACAGTTGCACTCGGCGGCGTTGTGTCAACCGCTGGGCAACAGGCATTTGGCATGCGCTTTTTTCTTCAGCCCAGGCTTCGTGCGGTCTTCGTGCTGCTGGCATGTGTACTGTGCATCGATCTCGTTTGCGTATCGCTTGAAGGACTTTCGCTTGCGGGACTTGACCATTTGTACTGGCTCAGCCCAACAGCCGCGATTGCGGCAGGCACTTATTTTCTGTCACGACAACGTGCATCGAGAATTACAGGCCTGTGGGCCCGGGTGAGTATCACGCTCTTTTGCCTTTGTCTGCTGACGCTATTCTCGTTAGCGGCAGTGGTACTTCAAGCGAATGCCATTGCGACTCGCTTTGATCTGGTCGACGCGCGGCTCGCGCAGATCGATACGGCCCTGGGCTTTCACTGGAAAGAAGCATATTTCTGGTTCGAGCGGCACACGACTGCCTTCTACGGGCTACGCGTTTCGTATCGGCTTTACCAATGGCAAGTGGCGCTGCTACCGGTACTGCTCACGTTCAGCGGACGTCTGGAAACGCTTGCCGATTTTTTGTGGTTGTTCTGCATAAGCGTCGTTCTGGCAATTCTCGTGTCGGCCTTCATGCCGGCGTCCAACCCTTACATCTACTTCGGCCTCGTGGGTCCCCACGACGTCTCCGAGTGGTCTCAGTTCGCTGCGTTGCGCGACGGAACGCAGCGCACCATCGACCTCAACGACAATCAAGGGCTGATCTCCTTTCCGTCGCTTCATGCAGCGCACGCTGTGATTTTTACCTATGTCGTCAGGCATCTGCAGGGATTGAATGTGCTGCTCGCCGGGATCAACGGGGTCATGATAATCGCTGCGCTACCCTTCGGCGGGCACTACCTCATAGACATCATCGCAGGGGTCGGGCTGGCTATCACCGTCATCTATCTGACGCGAAAAATGACGGCCCGTACCCCCTTCCGCCATCACCCATCGTAGCCGCGGAACAGGCCGCACAAGCGGAAAACGTCTTCCGTGTAGGGCATGTTCCTGACCTTGCAATAACGGCTGGCGAGCTTCATCAATTCCTTGATGTCGCGCCCGCTCGCCTTCGGATAGCGGGCCGCCAGCGTCTCGATGAGTCCATCGTCGAGATACGCCCCGACCTGCTCCGCCTGCATGCGCCATAGTCTGCGCGCATCTGCGGCAGACGGTACTTCGTAGTGGATCGTGGCGATGCAGCGCGAGAGAATTGCGTCGTCCACGTCGCCAATGCGATTGGTCGTCATGAACAGCAACCCATGGAAGTACTCCAGCGAGCGCAGGAACTCCGCCACGATGGCGTTGTGCTCCAGATCGTTGTCCCGCCGCCGGATGTAGACGTCCGCTTCGTCGAGCAACAGAATCGCGTTCCAGCGCATGGCGCGCCGCAAGATGCTCATGAGCGTGGCGCCCACCGACGCCGCCGTCGTGCCCAGTTGCCCCGAGTGAACGCGGTAAAGCGGCTTGCCGACCACCTCCGAGTAAATCTCCGCCGTCAGCGTCTTGCCCAAGCCCGGCGCCCCCTGACACAGAATCGTCGCCCCGCCCGACTTGCCCGGCACGAAGTCGGGCATCATCACGTCCATGTTCGACGTCAGAATGTCGATCAGATCATGGTGATGCGCGGGGAGCACCAGCTTGTCGCGCAGGCTGGGCTGGTATTCGTATTCGGTCATGTTCTGCACGTGCACCCAGAGATTGCGATGCCAGTCCAGATGGAAGACATGCACGTAGCAGTGCAGCGGGATCGTCTCGAAGGCCTGCGCGATTTCGGCATTGCGCCAGAACTCCGCGTCGCATGCCATTTCGAAATTGCGCTCCAGCCGCTCTTCGTCGTTGACGCATTTGGCCGTCACGCCATCGCCTACCCGAATCAGCTCCGTGACCCCCTTCGGATCGATGGAAAAGGCCGCCCGTCGCAATACGAACTGTGCACCGAACGCCCGCTGCACGCGCAAGAAGCGCTGCGCATGCTGTTCGTACTCGGCCTTGAACTCAGCACATTCCTTGTAGAACCCGAACTCCGCGAGCAACTCCGGAATCGTGCGATTGGCGATGTCGTCGCGCGTAAAGACGAGCGACGTGGTCATGCCGGAGCGTCGAGGGCGGTGCTCGGTCGGACTCAGATTCGCCGACTGCATCGTATTCGCGAGCATGTCCACGACGACGTACGGCGCTCCCTGATCCGGCTCGACGTACCGCAGGCGGCGCACGAGCCACGGCAGCAGCGCACCGTCGCGGTGCCGCTGATACAACCAGCCGTCGATGACGTCACGCGCGAGATAAGCCACCAACCCTGGCACGAGCTTGTCCAGACTCGGTATCACACGGGCCTGCGGCGCGTTGTAGACGTTGTCGAGTGCGAGCATCTGGAACATCAGCGCACGCTCGTTTTGCGATTTGCTCAGCACGTAGAGCGTGTTGAGCGACTTTGCGTCGAACCACTCGCTGGAGACCAGCATGTTGCCCCGGCACACGCCGTAAGCCGTCAGGTGTTTGCCCAGCGGTGAGTCGGCGCCGATGAGTTGCATCAGCGGATGAATCAGTGATTCGGGAATTTCGAAATCCATGGACGGCACTCCCCCGTTTGACGTATGAGCAAGTGAGGCATTTGGCAAACCCGCGCAGCGCGTCCCGCGCGCGGTGCAACGCTTGTATCTGGCGACGGGTCAGGCGAGGAAAAAGTCGATGGCTTGCGCCACGACGCCCGGCTCGATGATGTGCAGACCGTCGAATTCCACGTACCGGACATCGTAGCCTGCCGCTTTGAGCTTGTTTGCGTTTTGCCGACCGCTGGTCGCAATCGGCAATTGCTCGTCGATGCGCCCGTGCGCGATGAAGATCTGCGGCTGACCTTCCTGGACGAAGATGGACATGAAACCGCCCGAGAACGCAATCACATGGCTCGCAATGTCGCCATTCGTCACACCGATGGATAGCGCATAACTGGCACCGTCCGAAAATCCGGCGAACGCCACCCGCTGCGGATCGATGGCATAACTTGCGCTCACCTGGCGCAGTGCCGCTTGCAGACGCTCCAGGTCGGGCCCATTGCCGCCGATCACGATGTCCCAGGTCGGGAAGGTCGAATGCGGCGCAAGCACCAGAAACTTGTGACGGTCCGCATGGGACTCGATGAAGGGCAACACCTTCTCCGGGTAACCGCCCGCGCCATGGAACATCACGAATAGCGGCACCGGACGATCGGTAGGCAAATCAGCGGGAACATAAAGGACGGCGTCGCGTGTTTCGCTCAGGCCCAACGCGTTGCGGCCCGGCGTGTACAAAGGGACGCCGACAGGCGCCGCAATGTCGGCCGATACAGATGAGGAGATCGAGCGGGACGCGATGACGTCCGGTGACATCCGTCCGAACAATGAAGGGTCGAACATGGCGCAGTGATTGTCTCGTGATCGTTGATATTATTGATATATTGTATATCACAAGATTCCTCGTCGACGATCCCGACGGTTTCGTCGACAGTTTTATCCGGCCATGTAAGCGGTCAATCCGGCCACCAGCGCGTCGAACGTCACCTTGCACCGGGCACTGGTGCGCAGGTCTTCGTGCATCGTCACCCATGTCTGCAACCTGAAGCGAAAGGCGCTCGGAAGGACGCGCACGAGTCGTGCATCGCGCCGGGCGAGCGGCACCTGCGCGCCCCCTATTCCGTATCCCGCACGAATCATCGCCAGTTGTGCGAGGTCGCTGTCGGCGCGAAACGCGAAGGCATCGCGCGACCATGCCGGCACGCCGCGTGTGGCTCCGCGCAGGAACGGCGTCATCTTGTCGAAACCGATGACCGTGTGGTGCGCGAGATCGGCCAGCGTCGACGGCGTGCCATAGCGCGCCAGATAGTCGTCGCGTGCGTGCAAGCCGACGTCGATGACGCCGACGCGGCGTGCAATCAGTGCGTCCTGCGTCGGCGGCGCCATGCGCACGGCGATGTCCACTTCACGATGCAGCAAGTCCTGAATGCGATTCGTCGGCACCAGTTCCACGGTCAGTTCCGGATGCGCGCGGCGCAGTGATGTGAGGATCGGCGGCAACACCTCGACGCCGACAACCTCGCTTGCCGAGAGACGAACGACCCCGCGTACCCCCTCGCCGTGACTTGCCGCCGCCCGCTCGAATGCCAATGCCGTGTGCTGCATTGCCTGTGCGTGGGTACGCAGCGATTGCGCCGCGTCGGTTGCCATCAGCCCTGTCTGTGAGCGCGTAAAGAGTGTCTGACCCAGCGCCGCTTCTAGCGTGGCGATATGGCGTCCGGCAGTCGGTTGCGTGATGCCCAGCGCACGCGCGGCACCCGAGAGCGATCCCTCCGTCAGCACGGCAAGAAACGTTCGGTACAGATCCCAGCTGAGATTGGACGTCATACAAAAATGTATAGCCGATAGATATCTTTCGGCAATTTTATTCCAATCGACTTATGGGGAGAATGGCATCGACGATAACGAACGAGGCCTCGCTTCATGAACCCTTCCACTCAGAAATCCCTGTCCCGCGCGCTGGTGCTGGGCGCAACGGGCGGTATTGGCGGCGAAGTCTCGCGCCAGCTCAATGCCTCCGGATGGCAAGTGCGCGCGCTGCGGCGCGGCGGTGCGCCTGATGCGCACGATGCGACCGGGGCGGCCCGGGCAATATCCGACGAGACCGTAACGCAACCGCGCATCGAGTGGATCGATGGCGATGCCATGCGTGCCGACGACGTGCTCGCCGCCGCACGCGGGTGCGACGTCATCGTGCACGCCGTCAATCCGCCGGGCTATCGCAACTGGCATACGCAAGTCCTGCCCATGATCGACAACACGATCGCGACGGCGACGCGCCATGGCGCGACTATCGTCCTGCCGGGCACCGTCTACAATTACGGCCCCGAGACGTTCCCCCTGTTGCGCGAAGATGCCCCGCAGCGCCCGCTGACCCGCAAAGGCAAGATCCGCGCGACGATGGAAGGTCGCCTGCGCGACGCCAGCCGCAATGGTGTGCAAACGATCATCGTGCGCGCCGGGGATTTCTTCGGCCCCCGCACGCGCAATAGCTGGTTCGGCCAGGGTCTGGTCAAGCCGGGACACACGACGCGCGTCGTACAGGTGCCGAATGCGCCCGGCATCGGACACGAATGGTCGTACCTGCCGGATGTCGCCCGAACGATGGTCATGCTCATCGAACGGCGGAAGGCGCTGGCGAACTTCGCCAACTTTCACATGGCCGGGCATTGGGACGCCGACGGCACGCAGATGGCGGCGAGCATCACGCGCGTGATGGCACGTTATGGTGTGGAGGTCACCACACGGCGCTTTCCGTGGTGGCTGATGACGGCGCTCTCGCCGTTTGTCACGACGTTGCGGGAACTGCGGGAAATGCGCTACCTGTGGCAGCAACCGGTGCGCATGGACAACACGCATCTTATCGATGCGCTCGGCGAAGAACCGCACACACCGCTCGACATTGCGATACATGCCACGCTCGATGGTCTCGGATGCCTGCCGGGCAAGCCCTCGGCTCGGGCGGTCGAGGAGATATCGTGACGCGCGGTGCCGTCAGTCCCGCCGTCCCGTCAGTCGCCTCGGGCGCCGCCGAGCAGACGCGAGATGCGCCGCGCCGCGTCGGTCAGCGCGGCAACGGTCTGCGGATTGGGATGCGCGGGCAGATAGTGGATCGAGCCGACGATGGCCAAGGTGCCGAATAGCGAACCGTCGTCCTGGACGATGGGCGCGGCCAACGCATTCACCCCGAGGAACACTTCTTCCGGGGCGTCCGCCCAGCCGCGCTCGCGCACCAGCGCAAGCTCATGGGACAAGCGCATGGCATCCGTGATGGTGTGCGGCGTGCAGGCGTCGAGCGGGCCGGCGAGCACGGCGTCGCGACGCTCCTGAGCGCCGAACGCCAGCGCAATCTTGCCCTGCGCCACGCTGTGCAGCTTGAATTGCGTGCCGGGGTGCAGCAAGATCTCGAGCGGACTGCGCCCGCGCATCACGTCAAGCACGACGACGTCCGTTTCGGTAAACGAGCTGATGACGATGGTTTGTCCGACGGCATCGCGCAGTTCTTCCATCACCGGTCGGGCCAATCCCACCACGTCGAACTGCTTGACCAGCTTCTGCCCCAGCAGGAACAAACGCCAGCCGATGCGATAGCGGCTCGTGCGCGGATTCTGCACCACGTACCCCTCCTGACGCAGTGCCGTGAGATGCCGGTGAACCCGCGCCTTGGGCACGCCGAGCGCCTCGGCCAGATGCGTGACGCCGCACTCGGCATTGCGCTCGGCCAGCAACTCCAGAATGCGCAGCGAAATGACCGACGTCGAGGATGTGTTGAGTTCGTCCCCGCCCGAGGCATCGGACCGCTCGCCCCCCTCAGCATGTTCGGCACGTGCCGTGCTCACGGCGCGGGCGTTGCGGATGAGGTCGTGCGGAGTGTCCTTCGATCGTTTCACTGATTGTCCTTTGTCACTGTCGCCACGCACGCGCCGGTTACTGTGCGTCGAGCGAGATGAACCGCTCGCCGAACACGTGATAGCGCTGCGGCTTGTTCTTGTTCACGTCCTCGGGCCGCACGTATCGAATCGAGCTGCGATTGCGACATGCCCGCGGCAGGATGAAGCAGCGGATGAAGGTCGTATCGCGCGCTTCGGTCGTCGGTGCGAGCACCGGCGCGTGACCGAGTTCGAGCCAGGCCTGTCCCGGCCCGTGGGTGTGCGACGCACCGAGCGTTTCGATCGTGATCTCGCCTTCGAGCGTGCAACGCACGCCGGGCCCTTGATGCACGTGCGTATGCGCCACGCCGCCGGGGGGGAATTGTACCTTGTCGCAACGCATGAGCCACTGCTGACGCGGGTCCAGTTCGATCGGCGCGGCGAGCTTCAGGGTGGACGAAGCGCCCGGTGCCGACGCGATTTCGCCCGGCGTCGGCTCACTGCCCGACATCAACTCCCAACGCCACAAGGTCACGCCCTCACTACCGGCATTGAGCGCCACGCTGTCTTCGCCAAGCCATGCGCTCTGTGCCGGATGGTGTTGCGCCCCCGTATCGAACTCGATGGCGACATCGCCGCGCACGACATAAATCGCCCGGCGGGCCGACGGCAGATACACCGGCGGATGGCCAGGCGCGATGACATCTTCGAACAAACGCAATTGAAACGGCTTCACTTCTCGATCTCCTGTGACGAGTTCATTGCCCCGAACATCGAGACAATTTCCGCATTCAGTATCGACTATCGATACGCAAAGCACTATTTATGGTTTACCACGAAACGCAACTTCGGAATGTGCTGGTACCATTCAAACGAAATCATTCCCATGTGTATCGATCATCGATACACGAGGTATGACACTAGGATGGTTCCATGAAGGAGACAAGAATGGACACTGGCACGACCGCCCTGAAATCGGCGGGCGCGGCACGCCGGCCGTGGTATCGCGGCGCGAGCCCCGCGCAATGGCGCGCATTTGGTTCGGCCTACATCGGCTGGATGCTCGACATCATGGATTTGATGTTGTTCGCGATGGTGATTCGCTACATCAGCGCGGACTTGCATTTCGACAAAGGCGTGGCGGGCATCATTGCGTCGCTCACGCTGCTGGCCACCGCCTTCGGCGGCTTGTTCTTCGGTTTCCTCGCCGATCGCATCGGGCGTACGAAGTCGATGATCCTGTCGATCTTCTGCTACTCCATCGGCACGGCCCTGTGCGGCTTCGCCGACTCGGTGACCTCGCTGCTCATCTTCCGTTTCCTGCTCGGCCTCGGTATCGGCGGAGAGTGGTCGGCGGGCGCTGCACTCATCACCGAAACATGGCCGGCGGAACATCGCGCCAAGGTCATGGCCTGGGTGCAGAGCGCGTTTGCCGTCGGGTATGCGGTGGCGGCCATTGTCGCGGCCGTGATCCTGCCGCACTTCGGCTGGCGCTGGGTGTTTGCCTTCGGGCTGGTGCCGACGGTGCTCGCGTTCTGGGTGCGCCGTCACGTGGAGGAGCCCGCGATCTGGCGCGAGCAACGCGTGCGCCTCACGCTCGGTCAGACGCTGGGTATGTTGTTCGGTCCGTACGCACGCAGCACGATTGTCGGACTCGCCTTCACGGCCGCGGCGATGTGCGGGTACTGGGGCCTGTTCACCTGGATTCCGGCCTATCTCTCGACGCCGGTCGAACAAGGCGGCCCGGGATTCGACCTGATTCGCTCGACGACCTGGATCGTCATCATGCAGATCGGTGCGGCGGCAGGTTTCGTGTGCTTCGGCTACATTGCCGACCGTATCGGGTGCCGCAAGTCTTTCCTGTTGTTCTTTATCGTGTCGGCCATTACGGTGCCGCTTTACGTCGTGATCCGTGAGCCGATGCTACTGCTCGCGTTCGGCCCGGTCGTGGCGTTCTTCGGCACGGGCTTCTACAGCGGGTTCGCTCCGACGTTCGCCGAAATGTTCCCGACGCAGGTGCGCGCCACCGCGCAGGGCTTCATCTACAACACCGGGCGGGCGACCAGTGCCCTTGCACCGGCAGCCGTGGGCCTGCTCTCGCGCGGCGAGAACGTCAGCGTGGCGTTGGGGGCCACCGCCGGCTTCTTCCTGCTCGCGGCGATCATCGTCTACTGGTTCTTGCCGGAGAGCCACGGCGAAGCACTCGCCTGATCGGGTGCACCACGCATGCATAGAACGTGGCGACTTCGCGCGCCGATGGTAGTCACCACCATCGGCGCGCTGTCGCTCTCACTTCCCCTGCCGCTTGAGTTGTCGCCCCGGTCTTACGACTGGGACAAGTGAATGACCGACGGGCAGTCCGAGTAAAGCCGTGCAACGTCATCCGCGCGCAGCGTGAGCACCGCACGCTGGTTGACGTATCCCTTGTCCGTGATCTCCCCTTGCTCCAGCGATGGCGGCGACGCGAGGATCGCAGCGCGGGCGGCGCGTTGCGAACTGCCGGCGTCCTGCGCGAGTTGCGCGAGCGCCTGGGCGACGACGGCGCGAACATCGTCGTGCATGGCCATCGCCTTGCCTGCATGCGCCGACGTGCCAGGATCGACCGGTGACGCTCTGGCCCGCATAGCCGGACTCGGAAAGATCAGCAATCCGATTTCGTCCCGATCATGGCCGGCAATGACGACGTCCGACGCATAGGGCGCGAGCGCCGTCACCGCGCGCAGGCGCAACGCCCCGACCGAAACCCACGTGCCGCTCGTCAGCTTGAAATCCTCCGATACGCGGCCATCGAAAATGACACCCGCGCCCGGATCATTGACGTCCGAGAGTCGCCCCGCGTCGCCCGTTCGATAAAAGCCCTCGTCGTCGAAGGCTTCCGCCGTGGCCACCGGGTCTCCCGCGTAGCTGCGAAATACCGACGGCCCCCTCACGCGCATTTCCAGCTTGTCGCCGTTGGGCACGAACTTCAGTTCGTTGCCCGGCGCAGGCACGCCGATGTTGCCTGCCCCCGGAATCGGAAAGTGCACGCTGGTAATGAGCGGCGAGGTCTCCGTCGCGCCCCAGGCCGAGGTGAAGAACGGCATGGTGTCGCAATGGCGCGACGCCAGTCGCTCGAAGCGCTGCCACACGGCGGGCGGCAGACTCGCCGCTGCATAGAACAGCACTTGCAGCCGACCGAAAAAGCGCGCAGCAAAGGCCTCGTCCTCTTCCAGAAACGGCGCCAGCGCTTCGAACCCCTTCGGCACATTGAAGTGCAACGTCGGGCAGACGTCGCGCAGCGCTTCGACGCTGCGCCCGATCAACTCGGGTACCGGACGGCCATCGTCGACATAGAACGATCCGCCGTTGCGCAATGCCATGTGAAAGTTGTGGTTCGCGCCAAAGGTATGACTCCACGGCAACCAGTCGACGATCACCGGCGGCGCCTCGTCGAGGAAATGCCAGCACTGCGCGATCATTTGCTGGTTCGCCGCGAGCATTCGATGCGTGTTGACGACGATCTTCGGTTTTCCTGTCGACCCGGAGGTGAGCAGCAGCTTGGCCGTGTCCTCCGGTTGGACCTGTGCGAAGGCCGCATCGAGCGCCGCAGACGCCGGGGTGCGTGCCAACGCGTCGAACGTCAGCCAGCCGGCACGTGCATGACGTGTAGCCACGATCGGACAGCGCACCGGCGCACCCGCCAGCGCGTGCGCATAGGCGTCGCCGTCTTCCACATAAACCAGCGCCGGGTCGAGCCGGGAGAGAATGCCGTGCAGCTTGCTCATGTCCTTGGCGATGCGCGAATACGCCGACGACACGATGGCCGTCTGACGCCCCGCCATCATCGCGCCGAGCACGAGCAGTGCGTGATTCACGCTGTTGTCCGAGAGGATCACCACCGGCCGCTCGCGCGGCACGTCGAGATCGAGCAAGGCCTGCCCGATACCGCGCGCCATGGTCAGTGCACCGCCGTACGTCACCCGTCGCCAGAGATCGGAGGACGATGTACGTTGCCCCGACGCCAGACGCTCGGCGACGAATACGGCATCCGGCGTACGCGTCGCCCATTGCACGAGCCAGTCGGCCGGACTGCGCGCGAACTCGCCCAGACGGGTACGTGAGCGGATGACGAAGCTGCCGTCTTCGCGCACCTCGCGCTCGATGTCGGGTCTGGCAAGACGGCGCGTACCTGGCCTTGTCGCGTACCCGGCGGTTGGCACCTGCGTCATGGTCGGGGCGCCTGGCATGTTCACTCGATCGTCCACTTGCCGCCCTTCACGGTAACGAGCACGCGACCGTCTTCGCCATAAGCCGAATGGTCCTGTGCGTTGACGTTGATCATGCCGTGCGTCGCCGCAAGGCCGCGGGTTTGTTCGATGGCGGTGACGAGCGCGTCGCGAAATGCCTGCGTGCCCGGCTGCGCCTGTCTGGCCGCCACTGACACGGCACGGTCGAGCACCAGATAGGCGTCGTAGGCGTAGCCCGCGAACAGATTGCGCGAGCCGGCGCCGTACTGGGCTTCGTAGCGTTTGACGAAATCCGTTGCCACGGCCTTGCCCGCGTGAGTCGCGGGCAGCTGTTCGGCCACGAGGATATTGCCCACCGGCAGGATCACGCCTTCGGCGCTTTTGCCGGCGACGCGCAGAAAGTCGTTATTGGCTACGCCGTGCGTCTGATAGATGCGCCCCCGGTAGCCGCGCTCGCGCAGTGTGCTCATCGGCAGCGCGCCCGGCGTGCCGCTCGCGGCGATGATGACGGCGTCCACGTTCGACGACATCACCTTGAGCACCTGCGCCGTGACGGACTGATCGTTGCGGGCGTATCGCTCGACCGGTGCGACCTGAATCTGACGGGCCGTTGCGCGCGCCTGAATATCCTTGAGCCACGCTTCGCCATACGAGTCGCTAAAGCCGATAAAGCCGAGCGTCTTCACCTTGTGGGCCTTCATGTCGTCGAGCACGGCGTCGGCCATGACCGCGACCGATTGCGGCAGCGAGAAGACGTAACGCATCTGCGCTGCGCTGGGCACGAACGGACACAGTCCGAGTTGCGGGGTGCGTGTGTCGGCCGCCACGGCGGCGACGGCCAGACAGGCGGGCGTGGTGGACGAGCCGATGATGGCGTCGACCTTGTCCTCCGTTGCCAGACGCCGTGCGTTTTTCGTCGCGGTGGTCGGGTCGGTGGCATCGTCGAGCACGATGTAGCGCGCGGGCAATCCGCCGAGGGTCTGCGGCAGCATGCCGATGGCCTGCTTCTCCGGAATGCCCAGCGATGCACCGGGGCCGGTGCTCGATAGCGTAACGCCGACGGTGACGCCCGCGGGTTGTGCGCTCGCCTGTGGGGTCGCGCACAACGCCGCGACGCACAGGGAAAGCACCGAAAGCGAGAATGCGCGCGAGCGCGCGCGCAAGCCAGCGTGCAGGGAAGCGAAGTTGCGTGTGAACCGGTTTGCCGCCATGTGACATGTCTCCTGGAATATTCTCGTTCTTGAGGCCGGACCGCGTGCGACGCCCACCGTTGAATCAACGCACGGCAAACTCCGGCAGCACTTCGCGATTGCGCGGCAGGCCCATGATGTCGCGCGCCTCGGCTGGCGTGGCCGGCTCATACCCCATGTCGCGCACCATGCGCACGATGCGCTCGGTCAGTTGCTGGTTGGTCGCGAGCACGCCGTGTTCGTAGTACAGGTTGTCTTCCAGGCCGGTGCGCACGTGACCGCCGAGCAGCAGAGAATTCATGGCGGACGGCAGTTGCGCCGGACCGATGCCCGACACGCAGAAGATGCTGCCCTTGGGCAACATGTCGACCATTTGCTGCAACACGCGCGGCGTGTACGGCATGGCGTTCTGAAAGCCGCGATGCACGCCGAGCACCAGGTTGACGAAAAACGGCTCGTCGTCGAAACCGGCGGCCGTGAGCGTGGCGAGATCCTGCACGATGTGCGTCGGACTGAAGACTTCCCACTCCGGCTTGATGCCGCGCTTTTTCATCTCGACGGCCAGTTGCTTGCACCGCTCCGGCGAGGTGTGCATGAGCAGTTCCTTGCCCCCGAAGCTCGCGATGATCGTAGTAGCGTCGAGCGTGCACATTTCGGCGCCCGCGTCCATGCCCTTGATGCGCTCCTCCCAGAGGATTTCCCAGTAACCGTTCTCGGCCGTCTGCCCGATCATGTCGCCATGCACGCCGCCGCCGGTCGAGTTGTTGATGACGATGTCGCACTTGTCGCGAATGCGGCGATTGATGTCGCGGTAGATCGCCGGGTCGCACGTGGCGCCGTCGTCGCCCGGACGGCGCGCATGAATCGCCACCACGCTGGCGCCGGCGTTGTAGCAGTCGTAGACGTCGCGCGCAATCTCGTCGGGCTGCGTGGGCAAGTGCGGATTCTGCGACTTATGGGCCATGCCGCCGGTCGGCGCGATGGTGACGATGACTTTGGGCTTGCTCATGCGTGTCTCCTTCTATTAATCGGTGGTGTTGTATTGGGTCGCCGCCAGGTGGCTGGCTGATCGATCTGCGGCGGGTCAGCCACATCGGGACCGCTACGACTTGCTCGCGAGGATCCCGAGAATGACGGCGTCGCGCTGGGCTTCGAGGCGTGCGTTGCCACGCCCGGCCAGTTCCGCTTCGACGCCGGCCGTGATCCGCGCCTTGAGTTCGTCGGTCAGCACCGGCTCGCCAAGATCGGCCCACCACGACTCGATGGGCGGGCCGAGATGTTCGAGCAGATGCGCAATGCCGCCCGCGCCACCGGACAAATGCAGATTGAGGAACGGGCCGAGCGCCGCCCAGCGCAGGCCGGGTCCATAGGCGATGGCGTCGTCGATGTCTTCGACGCTGGCCACGCCCGCGTCGACGAGGTGTATCGCCTCACGCCACAACGCCGCTTGCAGTCGGTTCGCGATATGACCCTTCACTTCCTTCCTGACGTGAATGGCGCGCTTGCCGATGGCACGGTAGAACTGCATTGCCGTGTCGATCGCGGCTTGCGACGTTTGCTCCCCGCCGATGACTTCGACCAGCGGTATCAGATGCGGCGGATTGAACGGATGGCCCAGCACCACGCGTGCCGGATGCGCGCACACGGACTGCACCCGGCTCATGAGCAGCCCCGACGAACTCGACGCGATGACCACGGACGGCACGAGCGCGGCATCCATCTTGCGGAACAGGTCCTGCTTCAGATCCTCCCGCTCGGGACCGTTCTCCTGCACGAAGTCGGCGCCTTCGAGCGCGGCGTCAAGGGTGTCGTGGAACGTCAGCGACTCGCGTGTCGCACCAGGCGTGAGGCCAATGCGCACCAGTGTCGGCCAGTGTGCGTCGACGGCGTCACGCAGGCGCTCGCGCGCGCCCGGCGCCGGGTCCCATGCGCGCACACGCAGGCCACGTGCGAGGAAGTATGCGGCCCAGCTCGCACCGATGACACCGGTGCCGATGACTGCGACCTGCTCGATGTTGTCGTATTTCACATTCGTCTCCGGGGAAGATGCCTGAAGATGCCCGTACGCGTGGTGTCCAGGCGCTTAGCGCGTCGCTCGACCGAGAAAGCTCTCCATGCGCTCGCGCGCTTCCGGCGTGGCGAGCATCAATGCGCTCGTCACCGATTCGGTAAACAAGCCATCGGCCATCGACATATCGTGAATGCGGGACAGCGCGTGGATCGTGGCCCAGTTCGAGAGCGGACTGTTCGCTGCCGTCTCGCGCGCCAACTGTGTCGCGAGCGCCAGCCCCTCGCCGACATCGCTCAGGTAGTGGCCCAGGCCAAGACGCTCGCCATCGGTGGCGTCGTAACGACGTCCTGTGAGCATCATCTCGGTCATACGATCCGGGCCGAGAATGCGCGCCACGCGCACCGAAGCACCGCCCCCGACGAAGATGCCGCGTTTGCCCTCGGGCAACTGGAAGAAGGCGTTGCGCTCGATCACCCGCACATGCGCCGCCAGCGCCAGCTCAAGGCCGCCACCGATGACAGCGCCCTGCAACACGGCAACGACAGGCCGCCCGCCAAACTGAATGTCATGGAAGACCTTGTGCCAGCGCTGGGAGACACGCAGCACGTCGACCGGATCGCGCGTGCTGTTCTCCGCGAGATCGAGGCCCGCGCAGAAGTGCTCGCCGGCGCCGCTCAGGACAACCGCGCGCACGCTATCGTCGAAACCACGGAAGACCGCTTCGAGCGAGTCGATGGCCGCATCGCACAGCGCGTTGCGCTTCTCGGCGCGATCGAGGGTCACGAAAGCGATGGCGTCTTCGACGCGTACGCGCAAGTGGGGATAGGTCATGATCTGCATTGGCTCTAAATCGTGAAAAGTATCTTATAAGATATTTTTCGCGTTGCGTGAATTGTGCAATGCAGTTCAGGGTTAACAGGGATGATTTTTATGAAATGCACTTTAGTGCATGTTAAAGACGTAAAGAGCGGGATTAACTATGCAAGCGAGGTGACGAGGTGATATCTCATAGTATATTTACCGCTCACCCCGACGAATTCGCTGACTCATGACGCAGCCGCCCGCCGACATCCCTGCCGATCTGGACGACCCCACCGACCAGACCGATGATCGGACCGCCGACCGGATCGATCACGTCCGAGTATCGTCGCGTCTGGCGTCGCTGGCGCGTCAGGTCCGAACGTTGCGTGCGCAGCGTGGCATGACACGCAAGCAGCTGGCCGCGCAGTCGGGCGTTTCACTGCCCTATCTCGCACGCGTGGAAGCAGGTACCGGCAACGTATCGCTTGCCGTGCTGCACAAACTGGCCGAAGCCCTGAACGTGGGCGTCGAAACACTGGTGGCCGAGCGCCCGGCGTACGACGGCGACCTGCTCATCCTGATCGAGTACCTGCGGCAGCAGCCCGCCGAAGTGCTTTCCCGCCTGCGTCGCCAGATCGTGGCGCCCAGTGCCGCGCAGGACCGCCACACCGGGCAGCGCATTGCCCTCATCGGGCTTCGCGGCGCGGGAAAATCGACGCTCGGCCCCCGACTGGCGCAAGCCATGGGTGCACCGTTCATCGAACTGGACAAGGAAGTCGAGCGCGAAGCCGGCATCGCCATCGGCGAAGTCATTACGCTCTACGGACAGGCGGCTATGCGCCGCATCGAACGTCAGTGCATCGAGCAGATCATCGCCGAGCATGAGCATGTCGTGCTGGCCACGGGCGGGGGCATCGTGTCGGAAGCACCGACTTACGAACGGGTGCTTCGCGCGTTTCGCACCGTGTGGCTACGGGCCCGGCCCGACGTCCACTTTCAGCGCGTCATGCAGCAGAACGACGCGCGCATTGCCACCGAAGCATTGCGCGGCGAAGCGCTCGAACACATTCACCGGATGCTCGACGCTCGCGAGTCCCTCTACCGTCTGGCCGATATGACGCTCGACACGTCCGACCTCACGACCGATGAAGCGCTTTCCAGCCTCACGGCCCGCCTCTTCCCGGCTCGCGCAGCCTGAAGCGCCTGAAGCGCCTGAAGCGCCGCGCTAGGCCGCCGCGCGCCGCTTCGACTTGTCCGTACCGACACGCGGCGGCGGCGTATCACGCACCGACACCCTGGCCTGCTTCGCACTCGCGAGCCGCATCAGTCGCTGAAACTGCGGGCACGCCAGGTGTTCCGGTGCGGGACACACCGCTGCGTGACGAAGGCCGTCGCGTAGCGCGCTGAGTTGTCGGATTGTCTTGTCGATGTCGTCGGCTCTCGCTGCCAGACGCGCTCGATCGATGTTCGCCTTGCCGCGCGGAAGCAGCATGCCCGCAATGTCGTCGAGCGAGAAGCCGGCGGTTCGTCCCAGCGCGATCAGCGACAACGTCTGCAACACCGAGTCGTCGTACTGTCGACGCAGCCCCCGTCGGCCGGTCGCGGCGATCAATCCCTTTTCCTCGTAATACCGCAGCGTGGACGGCGGCACGCCAGCCCGTGCCACGACTTCGCCAATGTCCAATGCCATATCGCCCCCACTTGACCTCAAGTTGACTTGAATTCGTATAGTGCCCCAATCGCGGTCATGGCGTCACGTCGTGACCCTTTAGAGCATGTTCGGAACGGGCAGACCGTTCAGCACATGGAAGCCTTTGAAGATTCAGGAGAGGGAAATGGGAACGCTCGGTCTTGCGGCACAGATTCTGGCTATCGGCGTATTGGCCACCCTTGCGATGGACGTCTGGAGCCTGCTGCTGCGCCGTGTCTTCGGCATCGTGCCGCTCGACTTCGCCATGGTCGGACGCTGGCTCGGGCATATGCCTGCCGGGCGTTTCGCTCACGCCGGCATCGGGCGGGCAGCCCCGGTGCGCGGCGAACGCGCGCTTGGGTGGTTCGCCCACTACGCGATTGGTGTCGCCTTCGCCGCCGGTCTGGTCGGACTCGCCGGTCCGACGTGGCTGGCATCGCCGACACTTTTGCCAGCGCTTGCGTTCGGTGTCGTCACCGTCGTGATGCCGTTCTTCGTCATGCAGCCCGCCCTCGGGGCAGGCATTGCCGCGTCAAGAACGCCAAACCCGACACAGGCGAGACTGCGCAGCCTGGTGACGCACAGCGTGTTCGGTGTCGGTCTGTACGTCGGCGCGTGGCTCGTCCATCTCCTCGTTGTGTCGCCTAAGGGATAGTGCCCAGCCGTCATGTCGGTCTGCACCGGTCTTCCGACCGGTCTTCGGCCTGGCTGTCGAACGCCCCGGCCCACGGCCCAATCCCGCGCGGCGCGCTTGAGCTGTCACGGACGCCGTACTATAGTGGCCGACGCCATCGCGTAATTGCCGCGCCGTGGCGTCCTCACAAAATCAAGGATTTCGCCCCCTATGGACACCACCGTCGTCGAGAGCTGGAAGGATTTCATGGAGTTGTCCTCTCGCTTCGAAGGGTGGGCCTTTCGCGGGCAGCAGGATGCCCGCTGGCATCTCCAGAGTTCCCTGTCGCGCTACCTTCACGCCTACGTGTCCGACAAGGACCAGTGGCGCAGCCGCGAGGCGCGCGCGATCCGCATTTTCCGGCGCAAGGCCCACAACCACGTGCCCTGGCCCAAATTGCTGCATGACGACCTGCGCTGCCTCGGACTGATGCAGCACCACGGCGCCCCGACACGGTTGCTCGACTTCACGAAGTCCCCTTTCGTCGCCGCATTCTTCGCCCTGGAGCGCGCCACGTCCGACTCCGCCATCTTCGCGCTCAACACCCCGGCGCTCTACGACGATCGCGCACGCCCGCGGCATGCTCCGTGGCTCACGCGCGATACGATCGATCCGCGCGTCAAGGGCAACATGGAGAAGTACTTCCTCGGCAACGACAACGAGGTGGTGTGGTTCGGTGAGCCCGAGGAAATGGATGGTCGCCTGATCGCACAATCGGGGACGTTCGTCGTGCCCGGCGTCATCGACCGACCGTTGCACCGGATTCTGGACGGTTATGAAAGCGATGAACCGTTGCTGCGCAAAATCGTCCTGCCCGTCGCATTGCGCGCCGACGCCATGAAATGGCTATACCGGATGAACGTCACGAACGCGTCGCTATTTCCCGATCTCGACGGACTGGCACGCTCGATTGCGGTGGAAATCGAAATGGTGTGGCCGACGCAGACGCTGGGGTGAGCGCCACGGACCGCGCATCCGCCTCGCTAAAGAAGTCGCTCCAGAAAGCTCGCGCCACCCGACTTGCGCGCGGCCTTGTTGGCGTACATGCGTTGATCGGCGACGCGTATGAGCTCATTCATTGATTCGCCGTCATCCGGAAACACCGCCACACCGAAACTCACGCGCACGGCCACCTGAGCGTTGTCGACGGCGATGACCTGCTCGATTTCCGCGCGAAGACGCGTGAGCGCAAAGTCGATCCGATCGACGATCTCCGCGTCATGAACGAGGGCGACGAATTCGTCGCCGGAGTAGCGCGCCGCAAAGCCGCAGTCGGTGACACCGACCTGCATACGGCGTCCGATTTCCCTGAGCACGATGTCACCGACGGCGTGCCCCAGACTGTCGTTCACGTCCTTGAAGCCGTCGACGTCGGCAAAGAGTAGTGCCAGCCGGCCGTTGGTGCGCTGTGCTCGGCGTACGGCGTCGCCCGCGTATTCGCCGAACGTGCGGCGATTCGGCAATCCCGTGAGCTCATCGAAGCGCGCCGCGTTGTAGAGGTCGTCGATCAGTTGCTTGCGCTCGATGGCCAGCGCGGTCTGATCGCACACGAACGCCAGCAGCCGCTGCGCGGCCTCGGCCTGCAATGCCCTGACCGGACCGTAGATCATGAGCGTGCCCACCGCACGGCGCGCCGTGTGCATCGGCAACACGGCAAGCGCATGTCGCGCCGCCTCGACGTTGCCGTCAAGGGACAGTGGCACCGCCCTTACCCCGACAGGCGCGTTCGCCGCGGTGTCGCCAGGCTCGACTTCGATCAGGCGCCAGAGCGGCGCCTGTGCATCCGTGGCTTGCGTCGACAGTTGTTCTGCCTGTGCCCAGTCGACCCATGGCACTTCGGCGCTCTCGCGATACTGATATGCCTTGTCCCAGGCCATCGCCTGCGCGTCGCACGTCGTCACGACGATGGCATCGATGGGAAACAGCGAACCCAAGGTATCGTGAACGGCCTTGCAAAGCGAGCGGATGTCGGCGGCGTCGTGTGCTGCCTCGGAGATGGAATAAGTGGCGCGCTGGAGCGCTTCGGCGCGCTTGCGGGCAGAGACGTCGCGCGCGACGCCGATACGCAGGCCGTGCTCCTCGGACCAGCGGGCCGACCACATGATGTGGACGTAGTGTCCGTCCTTGTGAATGTAACGGTTCTCGAATCCGATTCGTGCACGCCCGGCCATCACGAGCTTCGATTCTTCGATGGTGCGTTCGCGGTCTTCCTTCGCCACGAAATCGATCATCGAGCGGCCCATCAACTCTTGTGACGAATACCCGAGAATCGCCTCGCAGGCCGGACTCACATACACCAGCGTGCCGGCCCGATTGACGAGAAATACTGCGTCCAGCAGCAACTCCATGCAACTGGCCAGGACCTCTTTTGTTACGAATTCCATTGATTTCTAACGGCCTTCAAGCGCTCGGCCAGTCCAAGACAATCTCAATATGTGAATGTTTCATCATCATGACAACGCATCGCTTCTCATTGCGGTGCCCATGGCGCGCGTTGGGGTGTACGGCATACGCCGAAAATATCGCTTAGAAAATCAGATGTCTTGCGCAGCGCGGCCCGGCGACCTCTGCGACGCACTCCGCCCGAACGCGACGGCACAACTGCTCATACTCATGTCGCAGCAGCCTGATTCTTGCCGCAACGAGATGGCGGAATGCCAACTCACGTTCGCTAAACCCCACCCGATCGACGTATCGCGTGCCGTCAGGCAGAGCACCCCGAATTTCGTAATAAATTACGCCATCGCGCGAATACTTCACCACTTTGGCAGCCATCTTGTCCCGATCGATAGTCGTTTTTGCCCGCCCTGCGCGTCGTTTGTTCCAGGCGCCGGGTTTTGCCGATTGTCACTTGGGAAATTCAAATACGCAACCGCCGAAACGCTCGCGTGGCGGGCACGCCACGGGGATATCGGTGTGCGACGCCTTCACCGGATCGAGCGCTGTTTTCATGGGTTTCCGTGAATTTTCGGTCGCTGGTGCGTTGACGGCGAAAGACTCGTCTCACTTTCCCGAGTACGGGAAGGTTTTTTTATTACGCATTTTTCATTGGATTACGAATCAAATGATTCGTCAATCGCCCCTCCGGGTTGGGATATAGTTGTCGCTCAACGCAATGCCTGACATTCAGGAGAACGATTCATGGTCGATCGACGAGAATTTCTTCGAATTTCCGGACACCTCGCAGGCACGGCGCTGCTCACCGGCACAGCACTTCGTGCGCATGCGGCTACCGATCCGTCCTATCTGAGCGCGACGGAACTGATCGCTCAGTTCCGTCGCGGCCACCTCTCCCCCGTCGACGTTCTCGACGCCCAGATCCGGCGTATCGAGACCCTGAACGACAAAGTCAACTGCATCACGGTGAAGCATTACGAAGACGCACGCGCAGCAGCCCATGAGGCGGCGGCCCGGTATCGCCGCGGCGATGCCCGCCCGCTCGAAGGACTCACGGTTGCCGTCAAGGACGAATATGCGGTGAACGGCTGGCGTACGACCATGGGCTCGACCTTGCTCAAGGATGTGCCCCCCGCACAGGACGACGGCCCGATTGCCGAGCGTCTGCGCGCAGCGGGCGCGATTTTCCACATTCAGACCACGGTGCCGGAATTCTACGTGTGGATGACGACCGCCACCCGGCTGTGGGGCGTGACGCGCAATCCGTGGAATCTGGCCTACACCCCGGGCGGGTCGTCCGGCGGCTCGGGCGCCGCGCTGGCAGCGGGATTCACAACGCTGGCGCTCGGCTCCGACATGGGCGGATCGATCCGCGTCCCATCGTCGCAATGTGGCCTGTACGGTTTCAAGCCACCCTTTGGCAGAATTCCGACAAGCGAAGTGCCGTATGAAACGGACGGGCCGATGGCCCGCACCTTCGACGACATGAATCTGCTCACCGATGCCATGGCGGGCCCGCATCCGCTCGTGCACAGTTCGGTGCGCCCTCGCCTGCGTTATCCGGCACGCTACGAAAGCGTGTCGGGCTGGAAGGTCGCCTACGATCCGATGCCGCACATGACGGCGCTCGATCCTGCCGTGACCCGCGCCATGGCGCAGGCCATCGCCGCGCTTCGACAGGCCGGCGTGACGGTCGAGACCGTGGATGTCGGCTTCACCGCCGACGACCTCGACACCTATATGGCCGGTCTGATGTCGACGAGCATGGGCGGCATGATGACCGAGGCCATGAAGCACCCGGAGCAACTCATGCCCTACACGCGGGCCGTCTTCGAAAAAATGCAGGGCAAAGCCGGGCCGGAAGCGCTCGTGCACACAGAGGAATTGCTCAACGAGTATCAGCGCCGCGTCCAGGAAGCCGTGTTCCTCAAAGGCTATCGCGCATTACTCACGCCAACGTTGGGCACACCGCTCATTCCTGCCGAACACGGCATGCAACCCGAGACCGACTCGGCGAAGATCGGCGATCAGCAGGTCACCGGCCTGAAGTTCGCGTTGACGTGGGTGTGGAACATGTTGGGACTCTATCCAGTCGTGAGCGTGCCCGCCGGCCTGGGTCCCGGCAACATGCCGATCGGCATGCAGATCGTCGCCAATACGCTGGACGATCTCTCCGCCTTCCAGTTGGCGTCGGCGTACTCGCGGGCCGCATCGCCGCTCTACATCGGAAATCGGCTGCCGGACTTTCGCAACCAGCAGGTGTAGTAATCTGGAGCACTCGCCCCCGCGGCGGGCAACTCACACTCCAGGAGACCCTCATGACGAAGCTAGTCACCTGCGTCTGGTTTAACGGCGAGGCCCGTCAGGCCGCTGAATTCTATGCGGCGACCTTCCCCGACAGCCATGTTCAGGCCCGCCACGTCTCGCCGATTCCCGGCGTGGGAACCGGCGAGGAGTTGACGGTCGAGTTCACGGTGCTCGGTCAACCGTTCGTGGGACTGAACGGCGGTCCCGAGTTTCAGCCGAACGAAGCCGTCAGCTTTATGGTGGTCACGAAGGATCAGGAAGAAACGGACCGCTATTGGAACGCGATTCTCGGCAACGGCGGCAAAGAGTCCGCATGCGGCTGGTGCAAGGACCGGTGGGGCTTTTCCTGGCAGATCACGCCAAAGCGGTTGCTCGACCTCATGGCGGACCCCGACGTCGCCCGGGCCCGCCGCGTCATGGAAGCGATGATGACGATGCGCAAGATCGACATCGCTGCGCTAGATCGCGCCGCGGCCGACTGATGCAGACGCCGCGGCACCTCATACCCGATACTTGATACCCCAAGCCTGATCCCGCGCAGTCAACGCTCGACCGCCACCGCTTGCGTGTCGGCCGAAGCGCCGACGGGTTTGCCCGCAGCACCTGACGCGCGCTGTACCGGCACCGTCGTGCGCAGCACCGACACCAGCGGCAAATGGTCGGATGCGCGTCGCGCCAGCGGCGTCGCGTGCGCGCGCACCGTGCCGAGGTGGGCTCTGGGCGACGTCCAGATCCGGTCCAGCGCGAGCAACGGCCAGCGCGACGGGAATGTGGCCACATGCGGCGCACGCTCGAAGAATCGGTGCAGCCAGCGCAGCGGACGTCCCCACAAGCACCACTCGTTCACGTCTCCCATCAGCACCGTGGCCGCGCCCGGTTGATTCGCAAGACACTCCAGCAGGCGCTGCACCTGCTCGCGCCGCTCTCCGGGACGCAGGCCGAGATGAGTCGCAATGACACGCAACTGCACGTCACGGCCATAGGCGTCCTGCCATGCCAGCGTTGCGTCGATGGCCGCACGGGGCTCTCGCCCCGGTACGCTCAGGTCGATATGGCGCAACGCCACCGGCGCAAAACGCGTCATGATCGCGTTGCCATAATCGACGTCACCGCGTTTGAGCGTGGGCCCCGGGATGAAGTGCATATCGCGCGCGGTCGCGATTCGGGCAAGGGTGCCGACGTCCGCGTCGCTCGCTTCGATTTCCTGCAAGGCGACGATATCGGCGTCGATCTCATCCAACACCTGCGCAATGCGATCCGGCGAATGCTGGCCGTCCGTCCCGACACAACCGTGTACGTTGTAGCTGGCCACCGTAAGCTCACGACTGACGACTTCCTCGTGCGGCAGAACAGCGCCCGCCGTTCCCCGCGCCTTGGACGAATCGCGTGAGGAATCTTCGTCGTCCATGCGTCTTATCCGTCGTCGCAATGCCACCACGCCCATGCCCGGCAACACGAGTACGGCGCCCAGCAGCGCCGCGGTCAGTCCGCTCGGACGCTGCGCGAGTGCTGCCACCCGGTCCACCAGCGCGGCGGCAATCAGAATGCCGGGCAACATGCCGATCAACGTCCCCAGCAGACAGTCGCGCAGACGGATGCGCGATGCTCCCACGACGAGATTCACCAACGTGAACGGCGCAATCGGCATCAGACGCAACACGATCATCGCAAGCAAGCCGTGATCGCCGATCTGCCGGCTCAAGGCATTCAGCCGTTGTCCGCCGAACCGCTGCACCGCGTCGCGGCCAAGGCCTCGCCCGACACCGTATCCCGCCATGGCGCCGAGCGATGTGCCGGCGAGCGCATAGGCCGCCCCCGCAAACGGTCCGAATACGACGACAGTGACGACGATGAGCACCGTCACCGGCACCATGACCAGCGTGCCCGCGACATATACCGCCATGATCATCAACGGCGCGAGCGGCATCAGCCGAATGCGTTCGACTGCGCGCATGACGCGTGGCAGATCGGCCCACTCGCGCAGCGGCGTGTAACGCCATGCCAGCGCCATTCCTGCCAGAACGAGCAGCAACGCCACGAGTGCAATGATGCGTCCGGCCAGAAGCGGTCGCGCTTCCGTCTCGATGAACGTTCCCATCACGTTTTCGAAATCGATCGGCTCCATGGGATCGAGCACGACGGCGCCCGGCGACGCCGCGTCGTCCGCGTCCTTGAGCTCCGGTGTGAAGGCAGTGAGCGTTCTCTCGCCGTCACGGTGCAGGGTGTCGATTGCGTCATGCAGCCCCTTGTCGCGCGACAACGCCGACGCTACCGCCGCATCGGTCACGCCGAGATGCTCCGCCAGCAACCGGTTGCGGGCGCGGGCGATGCCTGCCGCGATGCGCGCGTCGCCGTTCGCGGCAACGGCGAGGTTGCACTCGGTGTCCAGCGCCATCGAGCGGTTGTTGAGGTTCGCCGAGCCGATGACGAGCAAGGCATCGTCCACGACCATCACCTTGCTGTGGACGTTCACGCAGGCGGGCGCTACGCCCGGCACCTCGGGGCAGTAAAGACGAAACCGAGAACGCCGAGAATGCCCAGAGCGCTGAGCGCGCTCGCCCGAATCCACCTCGCGCAAACGGCGATATAGCCGCGCGCGCAGCACGCCCATGCTCTGCTCCTGCAACCAGCCTGACTCCGCGCGACGGGACACCACGGCGATGTCCGGGCAATCCTCGGACATCAGGCGCTCGCTCAGTGCATCGCCAATGCACTTGGCGGTGAAGTACTGATTTTCGAAATAGAGCCGGTGGCGGGCGCTGGCAATCGCGTCGAGGTAGAGCGCCTCGATTTCCTGCACCGCCGGGCGCCCTTCGAATGCCGGCGCGGTACGCGAGATGGCCACATCGATGTCCGTCATGTCCGGGGCGACCGAGACGGGCCAGGGGTCCAGCGGCGCGTAAGGCGCGTCGCGCTCGCTGCGCAGGCGCAGATCGACGTGCATACCTGTCGCACGATGCCAACGATCCTCGGCCATTTCGGCCAGGGCCTGCGCGGCCTTGCCGTCGACCAGCGCCTGAACGTCGTGGAACGGCGCGTAGGCATGGCCCGAGGGATCGCGCCGTGCGGGCTCGTCGGGGGCGTGGGCCGAGGTATCCCAGCGGTTGCGTGTGAGATCGAGACCGCCGACGAACGCCAGGCGCTGGTCGATGACCACGACCTTCTGATGGTGAGACGCGCCGGTCGGGTGACGGCCGTCGAGACGGAAACACAGCCGTCGGTGCGTCTTCCAGTCGAGCTTGACCGACGGCAGCCACTCGCGCTCCAGCGCGTAGAGCATCGCGAAGTCCCAACTCAGGCAGTAGATTCGCAGCGTCTTGCGACGTCTGACCAGCGCATCGAGAAAATCGCGCAGACCGGGCGGGAAACCGTCGTCCGGGCCGTTGGGCGTGAGCTGCATGCGGCTGTCGATGTCCCAGCCCAGAATGAATACGGTATGACGTGCCGCCCGCAAGGCTTCGCGAAGCGCGCTGAAGTAGGCTTCGCCGTCCACGAGCATGCGCATGCGCGCTGCGGGCGCGATCCGCCAGCAATTGCGCCCCTCCCTGAGCAGCGTCGAAGTCTGCTCCGGCACGCGCTCGGATCCACCCTCAGGTAGCTTGTTCGGCAATTTGTCCGATACGGTCGGCGGCACGTGTCCCAATCCGGGGTCGCGCACTTACTTCCCCATCTCGACCTTGGCGGACACTTCACGCGCTTCGCTCAGATGATGCCGCAGCGTCGGCAACGTCTTTTGCGCGAAGGCTTTGAGGTCGGGGTCCTGCCCCTTCTCTGCCTCGGTCTGGAAAAGCGTGACCGCCTGCTCGTGCGCGTCGGGCCCGGCAACGCTCAGATAGGCGACGTCGAACTCGCGGCCCTTCTTGCCTTTGAGTGCCTCGACATCCGGGTTCACCCCGGGATCGTTGGGCACGCTCACGCCCTTTTTCGCCGCCAACTGACGCAGTGCTTCATTGGCTTTGCTGTGGTCGGTGACCATTTGCTGCGCAAACCGCTTGACGGACGGATGGTTGGAGCGCTGCACCGCCAGTTGGCTGGCTTGCACTTCCGCTTTGCCTGCCTTCTGGGCCTTGTCCACGAATTCCACGTCGATCCCCGTGGCAGGCTGCGCCGTGCGGACCGCCTTGGCCCCGGCGCGCGTCACGTCTTCACCGGCGGAAATCGTTGCCTGATCCGTGCCGCCGCCCTGACCCGGCACCCCTTTCGGTAACTCTTGTGCGACGGTCCACGGCGCGACCAGCAATGCCGCGCACAGCGTGCCGATGCGGCGCACGGAAACGATTGGTGTCAGCATATTGCCCTCCCGGAATGTGCGTTGGTATTGGATATAAAGCCGGATAAGTCAGGGATGCCCGTTCGACTATGCGATCTGCAATGCCGTTCGGCGTAACGTCATCGAAACTTCCTATGCGCAGTCCTTGTCGCTTACAGAATTTCAATGTCGACATCGCGCATCGCCGGGAGGGTCCGTTCGTTGCCGCGCCGATCGCCCAGGCTCAGCGCTCAGTGGTGCTTACCGCCATCGCCGGACGCCCCCTGCTTGCCTGACGTGCCCGACGTGTCGGATACCCCCGACGATGACCCGGTGGAACCTGCGGCGCTGGAAACCGTGTTGGAACCCGCGGTGCCTACGGTGCCGGTCGGTTGCGATGCGTGCGGTGACGATCCCGTGCCGACGCCAGTGCCGCCACGTGAAGGCTCGCCCTGGGCGTACGGCGACTGTGTGCGGATGCGGTTCTCCACGTCCTGTACGCCGAAACACTGATCGGCAACGTCCTCGATGGCATGCTTCATCCAGCGCTGCGGCACGCTGCCTTGCAACTCGACTCTCCCGTCCCTGACTTGCACGCTGACGTCCTGCACCTCAAGCTCGTGCGCCATGCAAAGGCGTTCGCAGACATCCTCGCGAATGCGCTCGTCCGTGCGGCTGTAGCCCTTCGGCCCCTGACGATGACGCATGTCCGTCGTCTGGCTCCCGTACCCGCGCGGGCTCGTGCCCGGACGTCCCTGCCAGCGGTCCTGACCTTGCGCCTGGCGGCCACCTCCGTAGCCATACGCCTGCCCGCCGCCGCTTACCCGACTTCCATAGTCGCGATCGTAGTCGCGCCCATAATCGCGGCCGTACACCGGTCCGAGGTCACCAGCGTAGTCACCGCCATAATCGCCATAAGCACCACGATAGGCGCCGCCATATTCCCCGCCAAAATCGCCGAAGTATTGATCTTCGTAATCGCGACCGTAGTCGTTGCCGTAACGCTGCCCGTAGCCGCGCCCGCCGCCCGGGCCACTTGCGCCCCGCTCGGCCCGTGCCCCCCGCTCATCTCCCATCCCGCGCGTGCCACGGCGGCCGCCGGAGGCCCCATAAGCGCCATAGGCGTCCCGGTTCTGCCCGCCGCCCTGCGGGCGGTCATCGGCCTCACGCGGATCCCGACCACTGCCGTACCGCTCGTAGCGCGCATGAGGCGCATAAGCCGCCTCGTCGTCGCGCGAACGCCCCGCCTCGCTCCAGTCGGCCTGCCATTGCCCACGCTCGCGCGACGGCTGCGTGCCGTATTCGTCTTCCTGAGCGTATGCCGAGACGTCACGCTGCATCGCCTCGTCGTCGTAATCGCGACGGTATTGGCCGCGCTGCCCGCCGCCCTGGAATTGCCGTTCGGTACGTTCAGGATCACGCGTTGCGTATCGTCGTTGCATGATGGTTCTCCTGTTGAGCGGTACCGTCGGCCCAGAAGCAACGGCGTCTGTTCAGCCGCATCGGCACCAAAACACAAGATGAGCAAGTCACGTGCCACCTGGCACGCCCAGCGATGTCGGTCCCGCTGCTCGATCGCCCGGTCGGCCGGCGGGGAGAATTTGCCAATGCTGGCAAGTTCGCGCTGTCGTTGGACAGGCGCCGGACACGACGCTCTCTCGCCCTTTGCCCACCGTCACCCACCGTCACTCACTGTCACGCACACCGTCTCGCACCATCTCGCACCGTCACCCACCGCCACATGACACGCTCGGGACAGCGCGGCTCGCCCGGTGTGGTCTGCCGCACGTTGCGCGTCGACGCGCTTGACGTAACCCGAGCGCAACGTTTACAGTCGCCTGATGACGAATCCCCGCACTCACCATCCGCAGACTTTGCGCACTGTCCTCACGGGACAGACGGGTGCGTTCGTCAAAAGCAAAAAACAGTCGCTCAACTGACCGGGGCGTGCTGTTCCGTCAGTTGAGCGACGGAATAGCCTCGTGGACCCGGCAGTCCCGCCTCGTGCCTCGCGCACACCAGTAACACCCTAGTAGCACCCCGGCAATACCGGCCAGACTGCCCCGCACTCTCCCACGCGTCTCGATCTCTGCGTCGCCCTGCTGAACGGTTTCCGTACAGGTCACCCACGTTCATCGCACTCGTATCGTCCAGGGAGACACCATGCAAGACGCACTCGCGCACACGACTTCTCACACCTCACGTTCGGCACCGTCGGGCAATGCCCCGGCATTTCGCGGCATCTGGTTGCCGCTCGTCACGCCGTTTACACGCAACGGCACACAGGCGCCCGTCGACCATGCCGCCCTGCGAAAGCTCGTGGCGCATTACCGTCATTCGGGCATTGCAGGGTTCGTGATCTGCGGCACCACAGGCGAGGCGGCTGCGCTGGACGATGCCGAACAGCGCGCTGTGCTGGAGACCGTGCTCGCGCACGCGGATGGCCTGCCCGTGATCGCAGGGCTGGCGGGCAACCACCTCGGGCACACGCTCGCGCGTCTGGATACGTTCAACACGTTGCCGCTGGCGGGCGTACTCGCGCCTGCGCCGTATTACATTCGCCCGTCGCAGGCGGGTCTGGTCGATTGGTTTCGGACACTGGCGGATCGCTCTGCCGCACCGCTCGTGCTTTACGACATTCCCTACCGAACGGGCGCGACGCTCACGCTCGATACGTTGCTCACGCTCGCAGGACACGCGAACATTCGCGGCATCAAGGACTGCGGCGGCAATGCGCACGCCACGCAGGCGCTGATCGCCGACGGGCGTCTCTCAGTCCTCGCGGGAGAAGATCATCAACTGCTGCCAACACTGGCGATGGGCGGCCAGGGCGCCATCATCGCGTCGTCGCACTGCCGACCGGCCCATTTCGCGGCGCTCTATCGCGCAGTGCAATCGCAGCAACTGGAGGTGGCACGCGTCTTGTTCCACGCCGTCATGCCGGTAGTGAAGCTGCTCTTCGCGGAACCGAACCCCGGCCCGCTGAAGGCCTGGCTCGCTCGTGAAGGCTTGCTGGAAGATGTGCTGCGCGCGCCGATGACGAGCGCATCGCCCGCACTGACGCAGCAGCTCGTCGACGCCGTGGCAGCGATCGACGCCGCGTTCGACGCGGCGTCGTCGCATGGGGCGAGCGTGACAAATGCTGGCGGCGTCGCCAAGGCGGCAGACGCCGAAGCGTCCGAAAATGCGGCCTAACTGCGGCTCCGGGGGGGGCAGGCGTCAGGCGACGGCGCGCAGCGGCGCGTCGTCCGGCGCCACCCGCTGCAGCGCCGCCGTGGCGAACGACGCGCCGGAGGCAGTGCGCGCTTGTGCGCCACCCTCCCTGCCCTCGATGCCACCCATAGCGTCGCGATTGACGCGGAACTTCGACGCTTCGCTCACCAGATCTGCGGCCTGTGCACGCATGTGCTCGGCGGCGGCCGCCGCCTCTTCGACCAGCGCGGCGTTCTGCTGCGTGACCTGATCCATCTGCGTGACGGCCTGATTGACCTGCTCGATACCGCGCGCCTGCTCATCGCTGGCCGCGGCTATCTCGGTGATGAGTTCGCTGACGCGGCGCACGGAAAGCACGATCTGATCCATCGTGCGTCCGGCAACTTCCACGCGAGACGAACCGTCCTGCACTTGCTGCACCGATGTCGCGATCAGCTCGCGAATATCCTTTGCCGTGCCTGCCGAACGTTGCGCCAGCGTGCGAACCTCCCCTGCCACCACGGCAAAGCCACGGCCCTGCTCGCCCGCACGCGCGGCTTCGACCGCTGCATTGAGCGCCAGAATGTTGGTCTGGAATGCGATCCCTTCGATGGCGGAAATCATCTCGCTCATGCGCGCCGAAGCGCTGGCCATTGCCTGCATGGTCTCGACGACGGCACGCACGCTGTGCGCACCCGCGTTTGCCACACCGGTGGCTTCCTGCGAGAGTCGCTTGGCTTCGAGCGCATGCTCCACGTTCTGACGCACGGTCGACGTCAGCTCTTCCATTGAGGCGGCCGTCTGCTCCAGCGATGCCGCCTGTTCCTCGGTGCGCTGAGACAGATCGGTATTGCCCTGCGCAATCTCGCGCGCTGCGGTATCGATCGCGCCCGACGCGCTCTGGATATTGCGAACGAGATGGGAAAGCTGATCGATGGCGGTATCGAGCGCACTGGCCATCTTGCCGATTTCATCCGTCGAATCGACATGCACGCGATGTGTCAGATCGCCGCTCGCCAACGCTGCGGCGCCCTCGGCCGTGGCCCGCACCGGCCGCGTCACCGAGCGCACGATCGCCACGCCGGCCACAACCGACACGACGATCGATACCAGCAGCGCCATGAGCAGCCAAAGGCGCGCAGACAGATACGCGGCATTGGCTTCGTCCGCCTCCTTGGCGCTCACCGCCTTGCCCACCAGCATCAGATCGTCGAGCGGTGAAAAAAGCGCCAGTTGCGCCTTTTGCAGCGGCCCCAGCAGTTCGGCCCGAGCCTGCGCGTAGTTGCCGCTTCGCACGAGCGGTTTGAAGGCGTCGAGTTGTTTGCCGTACTCGGCGCTCGCCTGCACGAGTGTGGCGTACAGCGCCTTGCCCTTTTCCGTATAGAACATCGTCGCCATGCCCTCGATGCCCTTGAGATTCGCCTGACGCAGTTCGTCGATCTTCGACAGACGCGCGTCTAGCTGCGAGGCATCTTCCGACATGGCGATGTCGCGCATGAGCACGGCCACATGCGCCGCGCGGTCCTTCAGGTTGTGAAACTCGAGAATCTTGTTGTTCAGATCGGAGACGATCAGTTGGGTGTTCGCGTCCATCGTCGCCATCTTGGTCACGGCAACCACAGCCACGACCAATAGCATGACCACATTGACGGAGAAGGCGGCCGCAAGCCGCTTGCTGATACTCAGATTCTTGAACATTGCCTTGCGCGCTATAAGTAATCGTTATGCGGTGGGTGAACGATGCGTCTCGTGCGACAGCTCGTTCGGCTCGACCCGCGACCGCGTACGGCCCGGGTCACGGTGTCTCGGTCCCTCTGACGAGACTTAACGAGTGCTTTTGACGAAAACTTGAGCGTCGCGACGACAAAATCGGTCGCCCTCCCGCAAACGCCCGCGACACAAGGCTGTCCGCCGGTGGACATCCTCCCCCGAACTCACCGGAAACGACACAAATTACGTATATCAGCGACGGCATTACATCGACGTTGAGCGCAATGCCGACAAGGTGTCGCCGATCCACGGTGCCACCACCCAGGCAAGGGACGCTCAGGTGCCGACCGCTCCCGTCGTTGCGGCGCTCGCGGCCGCCGCCCGGGTGCCCCACTGCACGACCAGCATGCCCGCGACGATAAGCGCCACGCCCGCCACACGCGTGAGGTTCACGGGCTTCGCCATCAGGCCCATCAGACCAAAGTGGTCGATGATCAGCGACGCGACGACTTGTCCGGCGATCACGCAGACGATGAAGCTCGCCGCGCCCAATCTCGGCGTGAGCACCAGCGCCGCCGTAATGTACGCCACGCCCGCAACGCCACCGATCCACAGCCACCACGGCCCGCGCGCGGCCGCCGCAAGGTTCGGCCACCCGGCGCGCATACCGACCAGCACCGGCACGACGACGATCAGGCTTACCAGCAACGACGCCACCGTCGCCCATAAAGGATGGCCGAGCGTTCGCCCGAGTGCCGCATTACTGCCCGCCTGAAACGGTACGGCCGCGCCGGCGACCATCGCGATGAACAACGGCAACAGCACGGAAGCCGGCATTTGGGGACTTAGGGATGCATTCATGGGGTGACCTCTCATTCGGAAATATCGCTTGCCACCAGCATCCACCATCCATTTCAATAATGGAAATTCGAATTTGTCACACGAAGTATTCGTCAAATGGATGATTTGCGCCGAATCGATCTGAATCTGTTGCTGACGCTGCACGCGCTGCTCGCGGAGCGTCATGTCTCGCGCGCTGCCGTGCGTCTGCACCGCAGCCAGCCAGCGGTGAGTCACGCGCTGGCACAGCTTCGCAGGCTCTTCGACGATCCCCTGCTTGTGCGTCGAGATGGCGCGCTCGCGTTGACGGCGCGAGCGCTGGAATTGCAGCGTCCGCTCGAAGACGCGCTGGATCAGTTGCAGGGGTTGTTGCACGCCCCGACATTCGACCCGGCGCGGGCAAGGCGTACGTTTCGCGTTGCGTTATCGGATTACGGGTCGCGCGTGGTCCTGCCCGCGCTGACTCGCCGACTTCGCGAGCACGCGCCGGGCATCGATCTCGCCGCCACGCAAGCCAGCCGTGAAGCGATGCTCACGCAGTTGCTCGATGGTGAAATCGATCTCGCGCTGGGCGTGTTTCCCGAATTCCCGGGCGAGCTGGAGATGCAGACGCTCTTCGAGGAGTCGTTCGTGTGCGTGGCCGATCGGGCAACCTTGCCCGCACGCGGCGGTTTGACGATGGCGGATTGGCTCGCGCGGCCTCACTTGCTGGTCGCAATGCGGCCCGGCGCCGACAACGAAATCGATCGTGCGCTCGCCGAGCTGGGTCGCACACGACGCGTTGCGGTCACATTGCCGCATTGGAGCATTGCACCGGAATTGGTGAGAGGCACCGACCTCGTGCTGACCGTCGCGCAACGTTCGCTATTGCATTCACGCCATATGCATCAGTTGCGCCACGAACCGCAGCTACGCCAGTTCGCCCCGCCATTTCCGATACCGCCGTTCAAATTTCAGGCCGCCTGGCACGCGCGACGCGAAGTGGACCCGGCACACCGGTGGTTGAGAGCGCAGATTGCAGACGTGTGTGTCGACGCCGCATAGCGCCATTACCGGTATTTCTGCTATTGCCGCGGCACACGGCACTCGCCCACATTACCCCTTAGAAACTCATGGCAAAGCCGAACGACACCCCCTGCACATCGCGTCCGAAGACATACCGTGCCATCAAACGCGTACGGGTCACGATGACCGGATACTTGCTGCTGTCGAGTTCGAGCCCCACGCCCAGTGATGTCAGATTGTTGAATCCCAAGACGCCTGCGCTGTCGCCGAAATACTGCGAGTACGCCGCTTCGAGCACGTAACGTACCGGTCTGTCGAGCGCGCGCCAGCCCGTCGGCGCACGCCAGCGCGACCACAGGCTCAGTTGCTGGGCGTTCGCGCTGCCCTGCATGCCTGCGGACGTGCTGCCGAAGCTGCGCAAGTGGATGTCGGTCGCGCGCAGTTCGACATCGATTTCGTAGCTTTCCCGGTAGTGCTCGAAATCGAGCATCAGTGACCCGCCCACCCCATAGGCGTTGAGCGCGCCGTTCTTGAGAAAATCGAGATCGAGATCGGCCACATGGTTGACGAGCGTTTGCCCGGCGCGAAGATCGCTGACGACACGCCCGAGACTGCCGTTCAGAATCGGCCGCAGCACCAGTTCGTCGCCGAGCCGGAAGTCCCAACCCACGCCAAGCGTCGTACTCAGCGTGTTCCAGCGCACGGGAAGCGTGCGCGATTCGGTGCCATCGGACGCGACGAACGTCGGATCGTAGCGGCTGTAGGCCAGCGTGCCTTCGAGGTAGAGGGGAAACGACCGGCTCAACGTAAAGCCACCGCCAAGTTGCGTCTGCCAGAAGCCGGGGTCGCCCGTCGTGCCATTGTTGATGGACAGCGAGCTGGTCGTCACGTCCGGCACCGTCGTGTAGCTCATGACGGCCAGCACACTGTTGGCATGACTTCTGACGTTGGTGCCGACACGTAACGGTGCCTGCTGCGCCTGCACGGACGATGCCCCGCCGGCAAGGCAAGCGCCGACGACGAGCCAGGCGGCAATGCGCCCGCGACGACGCGAATGGTCCGGATGACCGGGAAGGCCGGAATGGTCGGCGTGACCGGAGTATCCGGGTTGGCCGGGGTGCCCATGAGGCACGCTCGCGGCACGGCGTCGAATTTTCCGAATGGCGATGCGCATCCTTGACGTCGTTGTCAGCCGGTCAGGTTCGGGGTCCGACATTGTTAGCAGAAAACGATTGCCATCGCTATCGGCATTTCGGGCAACGACATTGCCCCACGGGGCAATTTCGGGCAACCGTCTAGGCATCGATAGTTGGGCACACTACATTGACGTCAGGATGCCGGTGCCCCCAAGGCTAACCTCCGCCAACGCGCACCGGCGCGCCCCACTGCCACGCACATCTCCCGAACCGAGGCACAGCCATGAGAAGACAGGCAATGGCATTCCTGACGCTGCTCACCACGGTTGCAGCGTCACACGGATGGGCGCAGACGACGCCCGCCGCTTCCGCGAGTCCGCCTACCGCCCCGCAAGCCCAGGCGGTGGACCCCGAGGCCGTGCAGGCATTGCAAACCATGGGCGCCTATCTGCAGTCCCTCAAGCGGTTTCAGGTCACCACCGACGTCACCGGCGAGCGCGTGCTGAGCGACGGCCAGAAACTCCAGCACAACGCACGTGCGGTGCTCGACATCGATCGTCCGTATCACATTCGGGCCGTCATGACGAGCGCACGCAGTGAGCGTGAAATCGTCTACAACGGCAAGGCCGCAACGCTGTATTCCCCGGCGCAGAAGTACTACGCCACGGTTCCCTATACGGGCACGCTGTCGCAACTGGTGGACGAACTTCGCTCGCGCTACGGCGTGGATCTGCCGTTGGCCGACCTGTTCGTCTGGGGTACGCCGCAGGCGCAGACGCAGCAATTCGAATCGGCGATGTACGCAGGACAGGATTACATCGGCAACGATCTTTGCGACCACTACGCCTACCGTCAGGCGGGGATCGACTGGCAGATATGGATTGCCGGCTCAGGCAAACCGCTGCCCCGCAAGATCGTCGTCACGCGCACGGATGACGAGGCGCGTCCGCAGTCGGTGTCGATCCTGACGTGGCGCCCCGACGCATCGTTCAAGGCGTCGACGTTCGATTTCCGCCCCCCCGAAGGCGCGAAAAAGATCGAAGCCATTCAACTTCCGGCAAACAAGGGGTGACGACATGACGAAGCGACTTTCCCCTCGCATGCCGGTGTGGACGCTGGCGGCAATCCTGTCGATGATGCTTGTCTCGGTGCCGGTAGCGCAGGCCATCGGTGGTCGCGTTGGCGGCGGTGGCGCGAATGCCCGCGATCATGGCGGCGGCGGTGGCGTGCAGCGCAACGCGACACGTCCGCCGCCGAACGCAGGCCATCGTCAACCGGACGCGCGCACCAACAACGTTCGCAATACCAGCGTGAACAATGTGAATAACGTCAACGTGAATCGCAATGTCAACGTGAACCGCAACGTGAACGTCAACGTCGACAACCACGGCGGGTATTACGGTGGATGGGACAACGACTACCACCCGGTGGCAACCGCTGCCGCAGTCACGGCCACGGTCGCGGTGACGAGCGCCGTCGTTGGATCGATCGTCCGGTCGGTGCCGCCGGACTGCGTGCCGGTGAACTACCGCGGCATGGTGTATCAGCACTGCGGAAACACCTGGTATCAACCGCAGGGCACGCAGTTCGTGGTAGTGACGGCCCCGTATTGAGGTATTGCCGCATGACGTGTTGCCGTATCATCGACGTACCGCGATCAAACGCGATCAAAGGGAACGTCGAATGCCGAACGGCAAGCACGTCAGGTCAGGTAGCAAGCCGCGCAAGAAGGTCCGCTGGGCCACCCCGGAGGCCCGGCTGGAACGGCTCACCCGCGAGCGCGAACGCAAGATGGCGCGCTCGCCCCATGCGTACGTGCGGGGCAGTACCGCCCGGTTCTACGAATGGCTGGCCGAGGCCGACGTCAATCTCCCGCAGGGGCCCGCCATCTGGATTTGCGGCGATTGCCATACAGGCAACCTCGGCCCGCTCGCGGACGCCCGCGGTCATGTCGATGTCCTCATTCGCGATCTGGACCAGACCGTCGTGGGCAATCCCGTGCACGATCTCATCCGGCTTGCCCTCTCGCTCGCCAGTGCGGCCCGAGGCTCGGCGCTCTCCGGGCTGACCATCATCCACATGCTCGAATCGCTTACGCGCGGTTATCTGTCCGCGTTCGCGCGTGATGGCGACGGGGACGAGCCGGAAAAAGACAAAGCCAACGGTGGCAAGGGTAACGGCAAAACGAAGCGCGCGAAGACCGACGACACGCGCCCGGAAATCGTGGACCTCATCATGCGCGAGGCCGTCAAGCGCTCGTGGAAGCATCTCGCGCTGGAGCGCATCGAGGACATCCGCCCCAGGATTCCGCTGGGCCGCCGCTTCTGGCCGCTCAGCAAGACGGAGCAAAAGCAGATCGGGGCACTATTCAAGATCGACGACATCGCCGGTCTCGCGACGTCCTTGCGTGGGCGCCCGAACCACGGCACGGTCGAAGTGCTCGATGCCGCCTACTGGGTCAAGGGGTGCAGCTCGCTTGGACGCCTTCGCTACGCGGTCCTTCTCGACGTCGACGGCGACGTGGTGCAAGGCGACGACCTGTGCCTGATGGACCTGAAGGAAGGTGTGAGCGCTGCCGCGCCGCGATATGCCGGCGCTCGCATGCCTCGCGACAATGCGCAGCGCGTGGTGATGGGTGCTCGACACCTGTCTCCCTCGCTCGGTGAACGCATGCGCGCGGTGCGACTCATGGATCGCGCGGTCGTGATCCGCGAACTACTCCCGCAGGATCTCAAACTCGATATCGAGACCCTTGCACGCGATGACGCCGCCGAAGTCGCGCATTACCTGGCTCGGGTCGTGGGCAAGGCGCACGCGCGTCAAATGGACGACGCCACCTGCCGCGCGTGGCTGACGGAGCTGCAACGCAACCGCTCGAAGACCATCGACACGCCCGTGTGGCTCTGGAACAGCGTAGTGCAGCTCACGAGCGAACACGAGGCCGCCTACCTGGAACACTGCAAGCGGATGGTTTCCGGCGAATCTGCCGGCTGATCGCCGGCCTGACGACCGGGTGCCGTCAGCCGCTCAGAACATCGAATTTCCGCTGACGGTCTTCGCTGGCGTCTGTTGCGAGACGTCCCAGTGCTCGACGATCTTGCCCTTCTCCAGCCGGAAGATGTCCACGATGGCGATCGGCAGATCGCCCGGATGGGGCACCTTGCGCACATGCAGAATCACGAAGTCACCGTCCGCGAAAGCACGCACGATCTCGCTGTGCGAGTCCGGCTGGTTCTTGCGTAAAAAGTCCAGAAACTGGCCGAAGCCTTCGACGCCATCGGCAGCATTCGGATTGTGCTGAATGTACTTGTCGCCAAGATACTGGCGCGCCGCCGCAAAGTCCTTGCGATTGAGGCCGGCTTCGTAGAACGCCAGAACGACCTGCTTGTTCGCGGCGAGTTGTGAGGCGGGCACGACGGGCGCCGTGCTGGCCGACGCGCCGAGTCCGCCGGTCGCGGCCGCCGAGATCGCCGAGCCGGGCAATGGCGCCATGCCTTCGGCAGCGTTGGCGAACGGGGCGCTCGCCAGCACAGCACCAATGGCGGTAACGGAGGTAACGGAGGTAACGGAGGTAACGGCGAGCAACGAAGCAAGCGATGGATTCATGGCATTTCGCTCATAGGGCCTGGATACGCCATTGTCGCCGCAAAGCCGCTTTTAGGGGTACGCTTGCCGTGCTGTCGCTCGGGCGTCGGCGCAGCCCCCGACACTCGATCATCAACACCAGTTTCCCTTCTCTCACTCTCTTGCTCTCTCGCTCATGGACCGAATCGACGCCATGAAAGTCTTCGTCGCCACCGTGGACGAAGGCAGCCTTGCCGGCGCTGCCCGGCGTCTTGGACGCTCCGCCGCTGCCGTGAGCCGCGCCATCGCGTTTCTGGAATCGCACACGGGCACCGCCCTGCTCCATCGCACGACCCGCACCTTGAAACTGAGCGCCGCCGGCGAGCGCTATGCCGCCGCGTGTCGGCGCATTCTGTTCGATCTGGATGAAGCCGACGTCATTGCCGCCGGAGAACGGTCGGCGCCGCGAGGTCAATTGACGATTTCGTGCCCGCTGGCCGCCGGAGAGACGTTCATGCGTGAAATCGCAGACGCCTTCATCCTGCGCTACCCCGACGTCGTCGTTCGCCTCCAACTGAGCGACCTGCCTGTGAACCTGATCGACGAAGGCGTCGACGTGGCAGTGCGCGTTGCCCATCTGCCGGACTCATCGCTCGTTGCCACGCAGGTCGGTGAGGTACGTCGCGTTGTCGCGGCATCGCCTGCGTATCTGGCGTCGCATGCCCCTATCGACACCCCGGCGGACCTGTCGAAGCATCGCATCGTCTCGATGACGTATTTCGGCATCGACGCCTGGCGCTTCCCGCCCACAGGACGAAGCGCGGTGCCGCAGATCGTTCAGTTCACGCCGCGTCTGATCGTCAATTCGATTCGTGCGGCCATCGCCTCCGTGGTCGCGGGGCACGGCGTGGCGCGCATGCTTACGTATCACATCGTCGATGAGCTGGCGCATGGCTCGCTCAAGATCATTCTCCAGAACTACGAACATCCCCCCATGCCGGTGCATGTCATCACACCCCAGGGGCGTCTGGCCGTGCCGAAGGTGCGTGCGTTCGTCGACTTCGCCGTGCCGCGTCTGCGTAAGCATTTTTCGCATGTGCACAAGCTCGCGGCGGGCAAGGCCTGAGGTAGCGCGGCACACCAACGCGCATGAGGTGCGGACGGCGGGTTGGCGCGCACAAAACGAGATGCCCTTCGTACGATTCGTACGATTCGTACGATTCGTACGATTCGTACGCCGTGCGCAAAAGTGACTTCCGACGCATGGCCTTTTTCTGACGTATCGCCGCCACCTACACTGACGCCATCGCTTTTGCGCATCGCACCGGCCACGACCCGGCGCGATGTCGCGTTCCCGGAGTCATCATGTCCCATGCAGTGCTCGGCGGCACGTCGACCGCCCCTTTCAACGCCTGGCGCGCCACGCTGTGCGCCGCCTGCGCAAGTCTCGTCGGTATCGGTTTCGCCCGCTTCGCTTACACCGCGCTGCTGCCCGCGATCATCGGTGCGCACTGGTTCGCGCCGGCGACGGCAGCCTACCTGGGAGCGGCAAATCTCGGCGGCTATCTCGCAGGGGCGCTCGGCGCGCGCGTGCTTGCACGTCATGCCTCGAACATCGCGATCCTGCGTACGATGATGCTGCTCGCAGCGATTGCGTTCTTCGCCTGCGCGTGGCCGATCTCGTTTGCATGGTTTTTCGTCTGGCGGTTTGCGTCGGGCTTCGCCGGGGGCGTGTTGATGGTCATCGCCGCACCGTCCGTGCTCGCTCACGTCGCGCCGTCGCGACGCGGCATTGTGAGCGGCGCGATTTTCGCGGGGCTCGGGTTGGGGATTGCCGCCTCGGGCACGCTCGTGCCGCTGTTGCTCAGGCAAGGGTTGGCACAAACATGGAGCGGTCTGGGCGTATTGTCGCTGCTGCTCACCGCGCTCGCGTGGCGTGGCTGGCCAGCCGGCGCGCCGGCAGCCGCAGCGCCCACGCATGCCCGGCATCGCGTCACGACACCGATCGCACTGCGCTCGCTATACGTCGAATACGCGTTGAACGCCGTGGCGCTCGTGCCGCACATGATCTTCCTCGTGGACTATGTCGCGCGCGGTCTCGGCAAGGGACTCGACGCCGGCGCGAACTTTTGGGTGCTGTACGGACTCGGGGCTATCGTCGGTCCGTTATTCGTCGGCCATCTCGCGGACCGGATAGGCTTTGCCCGTGCGCTGCGTGTCGCTTACGTGACGCAACTCTGTGCGGCGCTCCTGCCCGTACTCGGGCTTGGCCTGCCTGCACTGATCGTCTCCAGCGTGGTCATGGGCGCCTTCACACCGGGCATCGTGCCGCTGGTGCTCGGCCGCGTGAACGAACGCCTTGCGCACCATCCTGCGGCCCAAAAGGGTGCCTGGAGCACCGCTACGACGAGTTTCGCCACATTGCAGGCCGGGGCCGCTTACGGGATGTCGTTCCTGTTCGCGGCGACATCCGGCAACTACGCGCTGCTGTTCATGGTGGGCGGTGCGGCCATGGCGATCGCACTGTGCGTGAACCTCGTCGCTTCGCGCATGGACCGGCCCTGAGCGCACCGCGCAGGGTTCAGCCCCGGCCTGCGTCTTCGCTGTATGACTCGCGGCCTTACTCGCGGCCTTACTCGCGGCCTTACTCGCGGCCTTATTCGCTGCCTTCCTCGACGCAGTACTCGATCCCGTAGCCGCCGTTCGTCTGTCGGATGCTCGCGAATCCGAGCTCGCCCAGATGCATCCCGGCGATCAGCAGCCGGTCTGCACTCACACGGTCGAGCAGACGCGCGCGCGTGTCGGCGGCCACGGACGAGTCCTGATCGAAGGCGATCGATACGTCAGGCCGCTGAATCTGGATGTGAGGAAAATGCACGATATCGCCCCAGACGAGCAGACCCGCGTTGCCCGATGCGGCGGACTCGTTCGATTCGACCAGATAACCCGTATGCCCTTCGGTGTGCCCCGGGAGCGAAACGGCTCGGATGCCGGGCAGCACCTCGCCCTGTGAGAACGGACGGAACGGACGCAGTTTTTCCCGGTAACCGTCAAACGCTGCCCGTGCGATCTGGAAGTTGCCACGTGCGCGCTCGCTCGCCCGGGCGAGATTCGCGTCGTCCTGCCAGAAACGAAGTTCGCGCTGATCCACGACAAGTTCGGCATTCGGAAACGCCACCTCCCCGAGCGGCGTCATCAACCCGCCGACGTGATCGGGATGCGCGTGCGTGAGTAACACGGTGTCGATGGTCTGCGGCGCAATACCGGCGAGCGCCAGATTGGCGCGCAAGTGTCCGCCCCATTGCCGGATACCGCCTGCACCGCTGTCGATGAGTATCGTTCGGCCCGCGCCTTGCAGCACGTAGCAGTTGATATGAATGGCTGCCGGCGTCTGCTCGCCAGCGCTGCGCTGCATGCGATCGGCCTCGGCTGCGTCGATGTTCGACAACAAGTCGAGGCTGGCCGCGAGATAGCCATCGCTGATTGCCGTGACAGTGAAGTCGCCGACCTGCCGCGTGGGAAACTGATGTTCTGACACCTTTCGACTCCTGATGCGTTGCCGCTAGTGACGTGCGTAAATATGTGACGCGTCGTAACCGAAACACCGGATACGCGCCGTGAGACCGACATGTCGGACGATGGCGTGATCCAGCGCCTCCATGAACCGGGCCATGACCTGCGGCGTACGAAACGGCTCGGCCCGATACTGGATTTCCGCGAAGGCGGGACGCCCGTGCCCGTGCCGAACGTCCACGTACACGACGTGGATGTTCTCAAGCGCCGCCCGAAGCACGTCGGTGCACAGCGCGACACACTCGTTCGAAAGCGCATTGAGCGCGGCGGGCGGCGGCATCTGTCCCGCCGGCAGATAGAAGGTGACGTTCGGCATCTCAGGCCTGCGACCGCGCGCTGGTCAGTTGCTCGCCCATCGGGGCGTAGCAGTGAACGCCTTGCGGCGGATGCGCAAACCGGTGGACATCGCGCTCGGGCAGCACCGCCAGCCACCGCTGTTCCGGAGACTTCTCCAACGCCACCGCCCGCATGGCGATGGGCGCCAGCCCCATCTCGACGAGCGGTTCGGGGCCTTCGGAACACAGCGCAAGGCGCTCCGCGGCACGGACTGCCGGGGCGAGGCCAATATCGCCGTAAAGATTCCGATGCCAGTCCGTGATGTGTTGCTGCCACCGGGCGAAGTTGCCGCCGCCCTTGTGGCGATATTCGTCCCCGGTAAGTACCGCCAGTGCGTCGATCGTATGAATGGCCAGGTACTCGGGACACCCTCGCGTGACGGCCCGGAAGCGTTGCGATGTGTAGAAACCCGTCACGGAAATCAGGGCAGGCAGCTTTTCAAGGCTGTAGAAGTCGTTCCATTCGGCTTCGCTCGCAGGATCGGCAAAGCTGCATTCCACGGTGTAGATCATCGGCATTCGTCGCTCTCAATAGATGCGCATTCGCGCTTTCATTGCAGTAACGTAATGCTAATCTTCGGATTTCCGCCTTCATAACGAATAAATGGCACCTCTCAGTGACATTTACTCAAGCTAACACAGACGACACGCGACGCCATGTCCATACGACGCAAGATTCCCAGTCACTCCGCGCTGCTCGCCTTCGAAGCCGCCGCCAGACACGGCAGCTTCGCGCGTGCGGCCGATGAGCTGGCCCGCACCGAGGGGGCCGTGAGTCGGCAAATCGGCCGACTGGAGGCGTTCCTGGGCGTCGTTCTTTTCGAGCGCGTGGGGAACCGGGTGCGGCTATTGCCCAACGGCACGCGCTACGCCGTACAAGTCCGCGAGATTCTGGACCGTCTGGAACGAGACAGTCTCTATCTGATGGGGCAACCCGTCGAGGGCGCGAGCCTCGATATCGCCGCAACGCCAACGTTCGCCACGCGCTGGCTGATCCCGCGCCTGAAGCACTTTCAGGACCGGTATCCGAATATCACGGTGCACATCGCGCAGTGCATGGAACCGTTCCTGCTGGCGGGAAGCGGGTTCGACGCGGCCATTCATTTCGAGCATCCGGCATGGGCGGGCATGCATTTGCATCCGTTGCTGGAAGAAGTCCTGATTCCCGTCTGTAGTCCGTCGCTGTTGGCGCAGGCCGGGGCAAACCCCTCGCTGGACGATCTGCCACGCCTGCATCGACGCCAAAACCCGGACGCCTGGCAGACCTATGCGCAGGCCGTCGGTATCGCCCTGACCAATTCGGCCATCGGGGCGCGGTACGACCTTCACGGCATGCTGATCGAAGCGGCGATAGCCGGACTGGGGGTGGCACTCGTGCCGCGCCTTTACGTGGGCGCAGAACTGGAGGACGGCCGGCTGGTCGCGCCATGGCCGGAAGATACGGCAGTGTCGAAAAACTTCTGCCTCGTACTCCCCGAGCCCATGGCACTAAGTCAAGGGCCGATCCGGGCGTTTGCCGAATGGCTGCTTGGCGAGGCCCACGGGAGTGAAGCGCCTGCGCCCGGAACGTGCTCGCGTGGCGGCGGGCGTCCCGGCGTCATCGCCACGCCGCACTCAGCATGACCCCGCCCGAGACGATCAGCATCGTGTCGAGCAGGCGCTGAAAGACGTTCGGGCGCATGCCTAGCACGAAGCGTTTGCCGAGCATCGTGCCCAACATGAGCGTCATACCGACGATCAGGCCATTGGCCCACGCCTGTGGCGGCAGTGCGCCGAGCCCCGAGAACATCGCGACCTTGGCCACGTAGATGAAAACCGAGCTCGCGGACTCCGCGCCGAGGAACGCGCCGCCCGACAGGCCATACGCCGCGAATGCGGGCACGCTCAGCGGCCCGGTCGACAGTACGATACCGGTCAGAAAACCGATGAAGGCGCCCACGAGTGCCAACTGCCACAACGACAGGCGCCACTGGCGGCGACGCAGGTAGTGGCGTGTCGGCACCATCGCGATGAAGAACACCCCTAGCGCGACATCCACCACGGTCGACGGCAAGCTCCACAAGGTTTTTGCCCCGAGCGCTGCCGCAGGCGCGCCGGGCGCCGAGTAGGCGAGCACCGCACGCCAGTCGATCTCGCGCCACCACGCGAATACCTTGGACAGGTTGCCGACCACCGCTGCGACAGCCATGATCGGCACGGCTTGCTTGGGGCCATACGTATAGACGAGCACGGGCAGCAACATCATCGATGATCCGGTGCCGACCACTCCACTCACCGCGCCCGCCGCCGTCCCCACAATGGCAATCATCACCATGCCCCACGCATGTCCCGCCAGAAGCCCTGCCAGCATCCCGTCCTCATCGAATATCGTTTCGCTCACATCGCATGTCCGCATGTGAACCTCGTCGTGACGATAAAACATGACGTTCGCTCACACCATCGACAAAATCGCCGCCCTTCTGTGATAAAAAGTCACAATAAGTCCGGCCGGGGTCCGGAACGTCGCTTGATATGGGTCGGGAATGTCGCGTCAATTGCCACCGTTACATGCCCTGCGGATTTTCGAAACCGCAGCACGTGCCGAGAGCCTGAGCGCTGCGGCGCAGGAGTTGTCGATTACCCACGGGGCCGTCAGCCGTCAGATTGCGCTGCTGGAGGACTGGCTCGGGCAAACGTTGTTCGTTCGCCAGGGGCAGCGCAATGTCGCGACGGATCACGCGCGTGCCTTCGCCGCCGAGATCAGCGCCGCGTTCGATCTCATCGGCGACGCCGCGCTGCGCTTCGGCAAAGCGCCCCAGACGCGCGTGGTGCGTGTCAATGCGCAAACCACGCTCGCCATGCACTGGCTGATGGCGCGCCTTCCCGGTTTTCACGCGGCGCATCCTGACGTGCAAGTCGTCGTCACCACGTCGAGCAGCGCCGACCCGGCGTTTCGCGGGGGATTCGATGTGGCGATCCGGCGGGATCCGCCGCCACGCCCGGCGTGGGAGCCCTACGACAAGCAAACGCTATTCACCGAGCGCGCGAGCGTCGTAGCCGCCCCGTCGCTGCTGGCCACCCTGCCCGTGAGGCGCTTGAGGGACATCGCGAAACACACGTTCGTTGCAACGCAAACGCGTGTCGGCGACTGGGAAACCTGGTTGGCAGCCGCCGGCGTGAGCGCGTTGCGCCCGGTGCGGTTCCATCGCTTTGATCACTATCACGTGAGTCTGCAAGCGGTGGTCGACGGACTGGGGCTGGGCATCGGCTGCACGCCCACCCTCGATCGCGAACTGGCTGCCGGGCGCCTCGTCATGCCCTTCCCCGAGATTCAGACAGACGGCGCGACCTACGTCACGCTCGTGCCGCGCGACGCCGACAAATCGAAACCGTTACGGGATTTTCTGACGTGGGTCCACGAAGCTGCGCAGGAGCCTCGGTCGAAGATTACGCGCCCGGACGCACGCTCCACTTCCCGGGCGACACGCCGAACGCGCGACGGAAGTGCCGCGTAAAGTGCGACAGATCGTTGAAGCCTTGCGCGAGTGCCACGTCCGTGGCGGACATACCGGCACGCAGCGCCGGTAGCGCACGCGACAAACGCAATTGATTTCGCCACGCGTGGGGGGCCATCCCCGTCTCCCGGGAAAACAATCGCGCCGCGTGAAATGGCGAGAGATCGACGGCTTCGGCCAGCGTCGTGAGCGACAACGATTCCGTGAGATCGGCCGATAACCTCGCCTTCATCGTCTCGACACGTACCGCATCGCGATGCATCGTTGTATGCGGCATATGCGCCTTCGCGTGCCGCACTAGCATCATCGACACGGCCTCGATCAATACGCTTTCAGCCAGCAAGGGATCCGCGCCGATCTGAAGCAGGCGATGCGCTTCGAGCAGGCATTGCATGGCCTGTGTGTCGTAGATGACGTCTTCGCCGAACCACGGCATGGCGTCGTCGGCAGCCGTGGCGTCGACTGCGGCCGTGGTGGCCGTAGCCTCGGACATGCCCGCCAGGGGATTCGTCAACTGCCGCTGCACCCCCTGGACGAATCCGACCGGCAGATAGAACACGCGATAACGCCAGCCGAAATCGGTCTCCCGCGCCCCGGTATGGACTTCGCCGGGATGGATGATGGCAATCGATCCCGCATACGCCACATGTTCTCTGCCGCGATAAGCGTAACGTTCCGCCCCGGCCACGATGCACGCGAACGTATACGCATCGTGCCAATGCGGCGCAAAGGTATGGTCGTTGTATTCGGCCGTGAGCATATCGCCGCCCGGTACGAGCGACGAGCGCCAGTACAACGGGGCGTTGCGAAACGGCTGAAATGGCAGGAGGGGTTGGAACACGGCATCCATGCCCGCTACTTTACACCGGGCGACGCACCACCGCCCGGGGGCTGGTGCGTCACGTGCATCGGCGCGCGCCGCAGGCAGGGTCGATCAGCGTGTCGCCACGACGAAGAGCCTGGGGAATGGCAGCAGGACGGTGCCGTCCGCCAATGCCGGATAAGCCTTCGCTACTTCCTCGGTGTATCGGTCAAGGAAGGCGTGGCGCGAGGCGTCGTCGAGCCGGGCAAGGAACGGGCGCAGCGCGCTGCCCTTGAACCATTCGACCACTGCCGGGGCGCCGCCTGCGAGTGGGTGGTAATAGGTGGTGCGCCAGATGTCGACACGCGAGCAAAGCGCACGAAGCATCGGAAAATAAAACGAGGCGCCGTGACGCGCGGTGCGCTCGGCCCCTTTGAGTTTGCCTGCCCAGCGCGGGTCGGCCGCGACCTCGCGCATCAGACGATGCGCAGGCTCGTCGAGATTGTCCGGTGTCTGCACCGCGAGGGAACCACCGGGCGCCAAACATTCGATCAGACGCGGGTACAGCGTTTCGTGGTCGGGCAGCCACTGCAGGACCGCGTTCGCCAGAATCACGTCGAACGGTCCGTCGTTCCATGTGCCGATATCGGCAATGTCGGCCACGTCGAAGTGAAACTGCGGCAAACGCTTGCGTGCCGCGTCGACCATATCCTGCGAGCTGTCCAGGCCATGCACTTCGGCCTGCGCATAGCGCTCGGCAAGCACTTCGGTCGAATTGCCGGGGCCGCAGCCGATATCGACGACACGCGCGACGGCGCGGCCGGGAAACTCGGGAATGGCGGCGACGAGATCGCGCACGGGACGTGTGCGCTCGTCTTCGAACTTGACGTACTGCGATGCCTGCCACGCCGGATTTGCCGGCGCGCTAATAGTGTTTGAGGTGTTCGAGGTGACAGCGGGCTGGTTCTTCGACATGAATCCACTCCATCGGGGGCTGGGCACGAGCAGCCGTCACGATATCAGTTCGCGGCCTGCAACGCCTCCACGAAAACTCGCAGATGCGACGGCTCAGCGTCGGTAATCGCCCAGTAGGTCATTCCATTGCGTCGCCAACGCGCAATCGCGTAGCCGTCCGCCCCCGTGATCGTCGGGGCGGCGGACGCCTTGTCGCGCGCGGGGAACACGTAAAGATCGATGGGATGCTGGTCGGTGCGATAGACGAGCACGGCCACCGTGCGCCCGCCGACGTAGTCAAGACGCCCTCCTGCCAACGCAAAGCCCTTGTCCGCGAGGTCGACGACCGGCGGCGCGTAATCGAGACGCCCGTTGAACCACGGTTTGACCGTGTGCCGGTCGGTCGAAACGACGTCGAGCGGATGCTGCGACAACAGCGCGCGAACGTGACTGGACACGATTTCCTGCGGTTGCAGGCCGGTCGGCGCCTGAGCCTCGGGAGCGGACGCTGGCGCCGGAGGACGTCCGACGAGCAACGCCATCGCTACCGCAAGTCCGCCAAGGATCGCGCCGCCCGCACCGCCGAACAACCACGGCGCGAGGCTTGGCCCCCATGCGGCGTCAGTGGGCTGTGCGGGCCGTACGTTCCCTGTGGGCTGTCCGGGCTGTACGGCCCCGGGGGGCGGCGTCTCGCGCTGCGGCGCTGTGTTCGACGATGACGTCGACGCTGCCTGATCCGCCATTCGCCCCGCCTTGACGAGCTCGTCCCGAAGGCGCACTCGCAGCGCGTGCGGCGGTTTGTGGTGTAGCGAACCATCGCGCAACATCTTGCCCAACGTCGTGTCGCCGCTTGATGTCGTCGATGGTGTCGATGGTGTCGATGGCTTGTCTTTCGCGTCGTCGGGCTTATTCATCGTGTGCTCCCCCAGAGGTGCCGTCCAGCGGCAGACGTGCAAGACGAGTGACCTGGGCGGATGCCGATGACGGTGCAGCCACCGATTTGTCGCGCGCCGCCAGCACGGCGGTCGCGAGCATTTGGCGGGCGCGCGCCAGTCGCGACATGACGGTGCCCGCCGGCACGCCGACGATCGTCTCGATCTCCCGGTAGCTCATATCCTCCATCTCCCGCAGGACCAGCACCTCGCGGTACAGCACGGGCAACGTGGCAAGGGCGTCGCGCACCAACGCACATTCGTCTCGACGCAATGCGAGCATCTCGGGGTCCCCCGATAAGGCATCGTCCCAGCCCGGCAACCTCACGTCGTCGTGCGCACGCTGCGCGGCTTCGTCGAACGGGGTGCCGTCCGCGGCGTCGGAGCGCCGCCGCCATTCCGTGAGCCACGTGTTGCGCACGATCGCGAGCAGCCACGCGCGTGCGTTCTCGCCCCGAAAGCCGTCAAAGAAGCGCAATGCCCGCAGATAGGCTTCCTGCACAATGTCATCGGCGTCGCTCGCGCTGCCCGATAGCCAGCGCGCGAGGTTGTACGCCGCGTCGAGGTGCGGCAAGGCCAGTGCTTCGAAGCGTCCTGACGCCTGAGCGTCCGGCTTGTCTGCGTCGGTCACCGGGATCTCCCGTATGCAGGCTGCTGCACCCGCGTGAGTGGAACTGTCGGCACGGGGCCGTCAATGTGGCTGACAGCTACGCAACGCCAGTAGGCCCATTGAATCACATCTGTCGGCTCACGTTCGCGTCGGCGGTCCGTTATTTCACGACAATCACACCCGTCATGTGGGGATGCACGGCACAGAAGTACGGATAAGTCCCCGGCTTGTCGAACGTGAATGCGAAGGTAGCGTCGGTATCGAGCGCACCCGAAGCAAATGTGCGAGGCGTGGACGAACTGGTCACGGTGTGCGGCTCGTCGTCCCGATTGGTCCACGTCACCCGGGTCCCCGCCTTGACGGTGAGTGTGGCTGGCGCAAACGTGAAGTTCTCGATATGAACGGTCGGCGTGGCCTCGGCCGCGCTCACCGGCCACGGCGAGGCGGACGTCAGCACGCTCGATAGGGTGATGGCGAGACTACCCAACCACACGCGATGTCGCGCCGCATGCGTACGCAAATGAGGGGATTTCATCACGCACCTCCCGGATCACGAAGCCAATGTGGCATCGCCGAGCGATGGCGCGCCGTCGAGCGAAGTGAAATCGACGCGCCGAATGCCTAGGGTTCGGCCCAGTTGCGAGGCCTCGACCTTGAGTGGCCCCGGCCCCGGTCCGACGCCTGGTGCCGGTTGCGGAAAGGCCGTCGACATGGCGGTTTGCAGCCGCACGCTGCCCTCCACCTTTTGCAGCACCTGATGGATATGGCCGTTGAGCACCGTAACCGACCCGAACGGACGCAACAGCGCGAGCGCACGGTCGCCATCGTCCGTCCCCCAGCCCCACGCGGGATAGACGGACCAGAGCGGCATGTGGGCGAACACCACGAGCGGCGTGCTGTGGGTGCGGCCCTTGAGGTCGGCGGCGAGCCATTCGAGTTGCGTGTCACCGAGGTAGCCCATGCCGCCGGCCTTGAGGTTCAGCACGTTCACGAGGGCGATGAAATGCACCCCCTGCTGATCGAAGCTGTACCAGCCGGCGCCACGGTTCTCGGGGGAAACGCCCGATAAGCGAGCAGAGGCGCGAGCGGAGACGCGAGCCGAGAAGCGAGAGAAGAAAGCGCGACCGTCGTCGCCAATGACATCGTGCTCGCCCGGCACGTAATGCGTCTCCAGGCCCGCACCGTTCACGATCTGTTGCGCGATGTCGAACTCTTCCGGGCGCGAGAGATGACTGACGTCACCCGTGTGCAGCATGAATGCAGGGCGCTGCGCGGCGCTGCGAATGCGCTCGATCGCCGCTTGCAGCGTGGCGGCCGGGTCCGGGTTCGGCGCCTTGTTGAAACCGATGTGGCTGTCGCTGATCTGCACGAAGGACAGCGTGTTGCCGGAGAACCCGGCGATCGCGCTCGAGCCCGGCTGAGCGGCGGATGCCTGAGCGCCGCCGAGCGACACGCCGCGCGGCACCCCGCCATCGAGGGTCCACAGGATGCCGGCGCCCGCCCATGCCAGACACGTCATCGCCCTGCGGCGCGACATCAAGGGCGACATCAAGGGCGACATTGAGGGCGACATCGGGGGCGTGGTGCCCTCGCCAAGCGCTGCGCTGTCCTCTCGTTGTGCTCGACGGCTCATGGTTCACCTCCACACGGGGCGCGGCCCGTTCGTCCCCATGACGAAGTCTGGCGCGCCGTTATCCGTAATACCGGTGGAGGGACCGTTTTATTCCCGACAGACTCAAAGCGGCGAGTAGATCCAGCGCGCCGGCGTCGGATTGGCGCTCGCGTGAGCGTGGCTGTCTGCGTGCGCTGATCCGCTCACATGCCACGACGGCACGGCATGAAGGACATTAAGGACGCTCTGGCAGCCATTGCCGCTGAATGTCGTTGCGTCGGACCGAGGATTCACGCCGCCCTTGCCCAGCAGCGGTGTCGGGTCCACCGGTACGCCTTTACGACGCAATTCGAAATGCAGGTGCGGCCCCGTCGCCATCCCCGACTGTCCGACGGCGCCAATGGTCTGTCCGGTAATGACGGCATTGCCCACGCGCAAATCACGCGCCAGCGACGATAGATGCGCGTAGACGGTCTCGCTGTCGTAACGGTGGGATATCACGACGTACCGCCCGAAACCGCGTCGCTCGTTGCCAATATGTTTCACCTTGCCGTCGGCGGCGGCGACGACCGGCGTGCCGGTGGGGGCAGCGAAGTCGATGCCATTGTGGCTGTGCGACACGCGACGGATCGGATGACGACGATGCCCAAAGTTCGACGTCATCCGCGCGTTGACCACGGGCATGATGAAAGTCTTCGCGGCGTGCGACATCTGCGGGTTCACGAGCGGCGCAAACAGGCGCGAGCGCCCCATGGCGCTCGACACAGGTGTCGGTGCAATCGTCGAGATCGTGCCGCAGACGGACTGGCGCAGAGCGACGGGTGCAGTCGTTACGGAAGGCAACGCGTGGGCGAACGCGGACGCGACTGTCAATCGCGGATGTGCGTGCAGCGGATCGCCAGCGGCCGCCAGCGCAGGCATCGGGGTGGAAAGTGCAAACAAGACCCACACGGCACGAGCACGCGTGCGCTGCCCTTGCTGGCCCCGTACACCACCATCCGACGCGGTGCAACGGCGCGCCGCAAAAGCAGAAGAGGAAAACATGGCTCGATAGACGAAATCGGAAACGACGCAGTCTACGGGCCACGCGAGCACTATTTTGTGGGAAAAGCCCTAAACAGCACGCAAACAGCGGCCAAAATTCCCCATTTTGGGACTTCGCCCGTTAAAGGGAACACGGCCGTCGCGATGCGATGGTTCATGCGCTCGCTCATGCGTTCACACATGCGGACATCGGCATCAGGAAAGGCGTCGGCGTGGTACCCATGCGCCGTCGTCGTACCTCGTCGCTACGCACCTGCTGGAGCGGCCGTCACCCGATCTCGCAGCAGGCGCCGCGCTGCCGGCGCGCTCACATGTCGATGCAGCGCGCCGCCAAGCAGCGTGCAGACGATCAGCACCGGCACGTAGACGAGGAACGTCCAGCGCATGTCACCGTTGGCAACCGCCAGATACGCCGGTGTGACCGCGAGCACGACGAACATGTGACTGAGATAGATTTCGTAACTCCACCGCCCCATTTGCGTGAGCCAGCGAAGACCGCGCGGCACGACACGTGTCGAGCCGTGGGCGGCAGCGAGCCAGAGCGCCGCGCTCACGCAGAGCAACGACATGACGTGATCGTGCATGAGGGGCCACAACACGTCACCATAGAAAACGACGGCGAGCAGACCCGCGACACCCAGCCCGGCAAGCGCCCGGGCGACCTGGCGCGGCAGCGTCACGCGCTGCATGGCGAGTGCCGTCAGCACGCCCCAGGCGATGGCGGCCATGCCGGGCAGATAGGCCTTCTCCTGCCAGATTTCGTTGCCCTGCAACGCTGAGCGTGTCCACGGCAGCGAGAGCGCAAGCGCCATGAGCGCCAGCACACGCCACGGTCCGCGCAGCAACAGGCAAAACACGGGGAACACGAGATAGAAGCACTCTTCGATGGACAGCGACCAGAGCACGTCCCATCCCCCCGGCAACCAGTTCGTGCGACCTTCGTACCAGTTCAGGGTCATGGTGAGGGCCGAGGCCAACGCGCCGGCCACCGATTGCCCCGGCTTGTCGATGACGAAGCTCGGCACGCCCAGCAGATGCATGACGCACAGTACAGCGAGCAAGGGCAGCAGCAAGGGGAAGATGCGAGCGGCACGCAGCGTGTAGAAGTGGCGCCAGCGCATTGCGTCGAGCGAGCCATACCGCGCCAGCGACCGACGCGTAATCACGAAGCCCGAGATCACGAAAAACACGAACACCGCTTCGTAACCGTTGAAGCTGATGCCCTTGATAACGCGGGTCGGCAATACGTCGCCCAGCAGGCTGGGGCCGAGCGGCAGTCGAAACTTCAGCGCGAGGTGATGAACCACCACGAACAGGATGGACAGGCCGCGCAAGAGGTCGATACCGTCGTTGCGCGAACCCGGCCGCGTCGCGTTCGGAACGGGCATGGGGGACGTGGCGGACGTGGGGGAGGTCCGGGACGTCCGGAAAAAAGCCATGGAAACTCCGGGAGTGGTGTGCGGGGGGTCACACCGCAGATATCGTACTACGGTCACCGCTCGGAGACACCCCATCGAATTCGACGGGGGTCGAGCGTGCACAGCGCGCCACTCACCGCGCGCCGAACGAATGGACAGCGCCGTTGTGCGACGCCCCAGGGTTCGCGCCGTCCCATGGCAATTTGATGACGCCATGACGGCACGCGTAAGATAGCGCTTTCGCCCGGAGCCTTCTGCTCCCGGGCCGTCTTCTGGTAGTCATGTCTAACTTCTGGATCACCATTACCGACTTCGGCAGTGCGGCCGTCACGGTGCCGCTGGCCATCGCCCTCACCCTTTGGCTGGTCTGCGCGCGCGCATGGCACACGGCGCTGGTCTGGGTCGCACTGTTCGGCGCCGGCTCATTCGTCGTGGCCGTCTCCAAGGTCATGTTCCTCGGCTGGGGACTCGGCGTGCGCGAGATCGACTTCACAGGCGTGAGCGGCCACACGATGTTCGCCGCCACCATCTACCCGGTCATGGCGTGGTTGCTGCTGCGCAAGCTTGCATGGCCTTGGCGCGCGCTCGGCGTGCTGGCCGCTGCGGCCGGGAGTGTCGCGGTCGGCGTCTCGCGCATCGCGTTGTCTGCGCACTCGGTCTCGGAGTCGGTCGCGGGGTGTCTGGTGGGCTTCTCGGTCTGGGCCGCATTTGCGTGGTTCACGCGAGGCGACGATACCCCGAATCTCAAGACGCTGCCCATGGCCGCCAGCCTGTTCGCCCTCATGATCTGGCTGCACGGCGAGAGCGTACCGACGCAACGCTGGATCACCGACATTGCACTCGTAATGTCGGGCCGGGAACAGCCGTTCAAACGCTACAGCTGGTTGGCGCGCAAGTCCGCGCCGGTGCCCTCCGCCCCCGCCCTACCGTCGCCGGTCGGCGCCCCTTCGTCCGTGCGGTGAGGCCCCGGCGGCGCGTGGCGATGACCTGTCGGCCCGCGCGCGCAACTTGTCGGAGATCAGAGTAGTCATACGTGGCGTGCGTTATATTCACCGAGACATTCACCGAAACGCCGACACATGTCGTGCGACTGAACGGAGTTCGCCATGCCTGCTCGCAGTGACAAGACGTCCCGGTCCACAAAATCGCCATCGGTGAAAGGCAACGCGGCGACGTCGCCCGCATCACCACGCCCGGCATCGCCTTCGCCTGATCCCGGCCTCCCCGCACCGCCGACATCGCTCGCCGATCACCTGGATCGCGCGGCCATGGCAACGACCGCACGCTTCACCGGCAATGTTTCCCCGGCTGCCGTCGCACTCGCGTGGACCGACTGGGCGATGCACGCCGCAACGGCACCGGGCCATCAGTTGAACGTTTGGAAGGCGTTTGCGGCCATCGACAGGCCGAACGCAGTTCAAGCGCCGCACGCCGCAAATGCCGCAAAAGCGATCGCATCGCACGAGGTGGACCGACGCTTCCGAGATCCGTCCTGGGATCGATTGCCGTTCGCGTGGCTGCGTGAACGATTCCTTCGCGCGCAGGATTTCGTCGACGAAATGACCGGGGACATTCCCGGCGTCGATCCGCATCACCGCGATGTCGTGCGTTTCATGGCCCGACAATGGCTCGACGTGTTCTCGCCAAGCAACCAATGGTGGGCGAACCCCGAAGTGCTCGCCGCAATTCGCGAAACGCAGGGGCAGAATCTCGTCAAAGGTGCCGAGCGCTGGTGGTCCGACGCGCGGGATATGGCAAGCGGCAGCGCGCCGGGCGCTGGCCCGGAAGCCTGCAAAGCGTTTCGCGTGGGGCATGAGATTGCTGCCACACCGGGCAAGGTCGTGTACCGCAATGCCTACTTCGAGTTGCTGCAATACGCGCCGGAGCAAGCCCAGACATGGCGGGAACCCGTGCTCATCGTGCCGTCCTGGCTGTTGAAGTACTACATTCTGGATCTCGAAGCGCAGCACTCGCTGGTGCGCTATCTGGTCGCACAAGGCCATAACGTCTTCATGATGTCGTGGCACAACCCCGGCCCGGAGGCCCGCGACCGGGGGCTCGAAGACTATCTGGAATCCGGTCTGCTCACCGCGTTGCGCGAGGTCCGGCGGTTGACCGGCAATGCGCCGGTGCACGCCTGCGGCTACTGCCTGGGCGGTACGCTGCTCGCTATCGGGGCCGCGACGCTGGCCCGTCAGGACAGCGAGCGCCCTGCGCGCAGTCGCGACAAGGGAGATGCCAATGCGCTCGCCAGCGTCACGCTGCTCGCGGCGCAGACGGATTTCAGCGAACCCGGAGAACTCGGCCTTTTCATCGACGCCAGTCAGGTCGCCTATCTGGAGGCGATGATGTGGCGGCAGGGGTTTATCAGTGGCGAGCAACTCGCGGGCACCTTCCAACTGCTCAATTCGCGCGATCTGATCTGGTCGCGGCTCATGCGCGACTATCTGCTTGGCACGCCGGCCCAGACCACCGACTTTACCGTCTGGAATGCCGATACGACGCGCATTCCCGCGCGGCTGCACAGCGAATGCCTGCGAGCGCTGTATCTCGACAACGCCCTGGCGACGGGTTCACTGCACGTGGGTGGGCAACCGGTCGCGCTGTCGGATATCCGGGTGCCGATGTTTGTCGTGGCGACCGAACGCGATCACATCTCGCCCTGGCGTTCCGTCTACAAGATGCATCTGCTCTATCACGCAGATCTGACGTTCGCACTCGTGTCGGGCGGCCACAATGTGGGCGTGGTCTGCGAGCCCGGGCATGCGCGTAGCCATCATCGGGTGGCCACACGCGCGGCAGGCGCCGCTTACCGCGATCCGCAGACGTGGTTCGACACCACGCCTGCCATGCAGAGCTCCTGGTGGCCCGCGTGGCAGGCGTGGCTACTGGCGCAAGGTAGCGGCAAGTCCGTCACCGCCGCCTGGCCACCGGCAAAGGCGCTCGACGACGCGCCCGGCACTTACGTGCTTGAGCGCTGAGCATGCCCGCCGCGCTTCGGCGGCACGCGGCCGTTGAGCGGCGATTGCTGCGAGACGGCAGCCTCCGTGGCCTGCGCCGCTTCGCTCGACATGCGGCGCCAAGCATCCATCGTGCCCTGCGTCGCATCGTTGAACGCCTGGAACCACTTCTGCAGCGGCGCCTCGGCCGCCTGCGTGGCGGCCCCCGCCGCCGTCCCGGCGCCGATCAGGTCGGGCAAGGTCATCGCGCCGGCCATGCCATGCTGCAACTCTTCCGTCGTCTTGCGGCAGTGCTCGGCCCAGAGCAATTGATTGTTCGCGCATACGGCCAGCCACTCGCGCCAGAACTCGTTTTGCTGCGCAAGTTGGCCATTGAGCAATTGGAGATGTGCGGTGAGCAGTCCATTGAAGTCCTTGGCGCCGCCAAGCGACTGTGCCGCCTGCGAATGGGCTTTGAGCAGGGCTTCGTCGCGTTCGACTTGCAGTTGATGCGTGCGTTGCGCGGCCTCCAGCAGAATCCCGTAAGCACCGAGCGCACTGGCTGTGCCGAGTTTGACCAACGCCAATGCCGGATTCGTTTCCTTTGACATCATGAATCTCCTAAGTAAGTAGTTAGCTGCGTCGCTACGCGTTACTCCATGTGCATGCCGCCATTGATGGCGAGGTTGCTGCCCGTGATGAACCCTGCGTCGTCGGAGACGAGGAAGGCGACAAGCGCCGCCACTTCGTCGGGCCGACCGAGACGTCCCACCGGGATCTGCGGAAGAATGCGCGATTCGAGCACTTCCTGCGGCACGGCAGTCACCATCTTGGTCGCGAGATAGCCCGGCGAGATGGTATTGACGGTCACGCCCGACTTGGCAACTTCGAGCGCGAGCGCCTTGGTGAACCCGTGCATGCCTGCCTTCGCCGCGGCGTAGTTAGCTTGTCCGAAGGCACCGCGGCTGCCGTTGACCGATGAGATATTGACGATGCGTCCCCAGCCGCGGGCGACCATGCCGCCAAAAATCGGCCGGGTCATGTTGAAAACGCTGTCCAGATTCGTGCGCAATACCGACTGCCAGTCCTCGGCCGTCATCTTGCGCAAGGTGGCGTCGCGCGTAATTCCCGCATTGTTGATGAGAATATCCACCGGACCGAAATCCGATTCGATGGCTTTCGCACAAGCCGCGCACGACGCAAAGTCGGCAACGTCGACACGATAGGCGGCGAATTCCCGGCCCGTGGCGCGCATGCGCTCGACCCAGCCCTCGCAGTCGCGATTGTTGGGGGAGCAGGTGACCGCGACGCGGTACCCGGCATCGGCAAGACGCAGGCTGATCGCCTCGCCCAAACCGCCCATGCCGCCTGTGACCAATGCTGTTCGTGTTGTCATGGCTATCCGTCTCTGGTTAACGTCTGTCGTTAAACTTCGGATACATCCAGCATAGTCGTGAACGACCGACTCGCTGTGGCAATCGACATCCCCGCATGTCACTGGCTCGACTTCGTTTGACTTCGATCAAGCCTTAGCGCCGACGCTACCCTGTCTGCACCAAAAAATGCCGCCGCCGGCATCGCTGCTCCGTGCCGCTCGCGTTGTGAAATGCCGGGTGTCTTCGCTACGATGTCGCCAGTCGTTGCAACTGGCCCGAGTGCGACTCGACGCGCATGACAACGTTCCTCGGTTGTGACAATTTGTCCCGGTGACAGCCTTCGCGACAGACGCGTCGGCACACGGACCTTACATGGTGCATTGCATGCAATATGACGATGTGCCGACACTGAATTCGCGTTCACGCCCGATGGCGCTTGCTAGGCATCGTACTCCAAATTAATTTGTTGGTAAGTCGTTCGCGACACGTCTACAACAATCCAATGACCCACCCCCTATCGATAGTCACAGGGGTGCGCAGACAACGTGTCAACGCCCGTTGCAGGGCGTGGGCAATCCATATATCATCGCCCGTAGATTTATTTCGGATCGTCGCATTGCCGCCATGACGCTCACGCGTGCGGGCACCGGCGATCTAGCCGTCAGCATCGTCAAATTCGTCGTAATCGGTTGTTTTTCCTACTGAATCCCTCACTTTGTGGGTCACGAGCGCATGATGTCCTTACTGCCCGATACCGCTCCTCGACGCCGGCTCGTGCTGGCCGTCGCCACCACCGCCATCGCTGCGGCCACGCTTGCCGCCTGCTCGCGCAAGGCGCCCCCGGAGCCGCCCCCGCGTCCGGTAGTGGCCGTTGCTGCGAAGCTCGCGGAGCAAACGCCCATTGCCTCGCTTCCCGGGCAGATCGAGGCGCGTTACACCACACCGCTGTCGTTCCGCGTCGCCGGCAAGATCGTCGATCGGTCGGTGCGTCTGGGCGACGCCGTGAAGGCCGGTCAGGTCGTTGCCCGACTCGATCCCGCCGACCTGTCGAAGAGCGCCGCGAGCGCGCGTGCGCAGCTCGACGCCGCACAGCACCAGCTCGAATACGCGACGCAAACGGTCACCCGTGATCGTGCGCAGGCGCGTGAAAACCTGATCGCGCCGGCACAACTGGAACAATCCGAGAATGCCTACGCGAGCGCGTTGGCGCAGCGCAATCAGGCCAGCCAGCAGGCCGCCCTCGCCGGCGATCAACTGAGCTACGGCAATCTGAAAGCGGATCGCGACGGGGTCATCACCGCCGAGCAGGCCGATACCGGACAAAACGTCAGTGCCGGTCAACCGGTGTACCAGTTGGCATGGACGGGCGATGTCGACGTGATCGCCGACGTGCCCGAAGTCGCGCTCGGCGCGTTCCGAATCGGACAGACGGCGACCGTCTCCTTGCCCGCTTTGCCGGGCAAGACATGGCAGGCCCGCGTGCGCGAGATCGCCCCGGCGGCCGACCCGCTGAGCCGCACCTATCGCGCCAAGCTCTCGCTGCTCTCGCCGGGCCCGGAAGTGAAGCTCGGAATGACGGCCAACGTGGCCTTCGCGCAGCCGTTGCCCGTGGTGGCCGCACCTGACGCCGCGTCCGGGCCCACGGCGGCGTCGGGCGCGCAAGCGTCGCAACCTCAGCAATCCCAGCCCCAGCAACCGATCACGCTGCCCTCCACCGCACTCTTCCACGATGGCAACCAGCCCGCCGTGTGGGTCGTCAAGGCGGACGACACGCTCGTGCTGCGACGCGTGGCCATCGTTCGCTACGGCGAGCGCACCGTCACGGTCGCAGGCGGCATTCAGCCCGGCGAGCGCATCGTCTGGCAAGGCGTGCACACGGTGACTGCCGGCGAGAAAGTTCGTGTCATTGCGCCCCTGCATCCTGAGGACTTCGCGTCATGAGCATGGAAGACGGCAAGCCCCCCGTATCTGCGGCGTCCCACGAGCCACCCGCCGCCGACCCGCAGGACTACCGCCACGAAGAGGGCCGTTTCAACCTCTCGGCATGGGCGTTGCGACATCGCGCGCTGGTGGTCTTCCTGATCGCAATGGCCACGATTTTCGGCATTCTGGCTTATTCGCGTCTTGCCCAGTCCGAAGATCCGCCATTCACATTCCGCGTGATGGTGATCCGCACGTTCTGGCCCGGCGCGACCGCCCGGCAGGTGCAGGAACAGGTCACCGACCGTATCGCCCGCAAGCTTCAGGAGATGCCCAACATCGACTTCCAGCGCAGCTATTCGCGCCCGGGCGAGTCGCTGCTGTTCTTCTCGATGAAGGACTCGGCCCCTGCGAGCGAGGTGCCCGAAGAGTGGTATCAGGTGCGCAAAAAGGTCGGCGACATCGCCGTCACGCTGCCCCCCGGCGTGCAGGGCCCGTTCTTCAACGACGAGTTCGGCGACGTCTATACGCACATCTTCACCCTGGAAGGCGATGGCTTCGGCCCGGCCCAGCTACGCGACTACGCGGACGCCCTGCGCACCGTGCTGCTGCGCGTGCCGGGCGTTGCGAAGGTCGACTACTTCGGCGATCAGGACCAGCGTATCTACGTCGAGATCAGCAACACGCAACTCACCCGGCTGGGGATCTCGCCCAACCAGATCGCCATGGCCGTCAGCGGGCAGAACGCGGTGTCGCCTGCGGGCACCATCGAAGCGCCCAACGATCGTGTCGTCGTGCGTCCGAGCGGCCAGTACCGCAATGTCGACGAACTGGCCGACACGCTCATTCGCGTGAACAACCGCACGTTCCGTCTGGGCGACATTGCGACGATCAAGCGCGGGTATGTCGATCCGCCGGTCTCCGAGATGCGCTTCGGCGGCAAGCCGGTGCTGGGCATCGGCATCACCATGCAGAAGGGGCAGGACGTCGTCCATCTGGGCAAGGCGCTGGAGAGCACCATGGGCAACCTGCGTGCACAGTTGCCCGCCGGGTTGAAGCTCACCGAGGTTGCGAGCATGTCGCAGTCGGTGTCGCATTCGGTCGACGACTTCCTCGAAGCCGTGGCCGAAGCCGTGGCGATCGTGCTGATCGTGAGCCTGGTCTCGCTCGGATTCCGCACCGGCATGGTCGTGGTGATTTCCATTCCGGTCGTGCTCGCCGTCACGTCGCTGTTCATGTACATCTTCGACATCGGCCTGCACAAGGTGTCGCTCGGCACGCTGATTCTCGCGCTGGGCCTGCTCGTGGACGATGCGATCATCGCCGTCGAAATGATGGCCGTGAAGCTCGCGCAAGGCTGGAATCGCAAGCGTGCCGCCGCCTTTGCCTATACGAGCACCGCATTTCCGATGCTCACCGGCACGCTGGTGACCGTGTCCGGCTTCCTGCCGATTGCGCTCGCGAAATCGAGCACCGGCGAGTACACGCGTTCGATCTTCGAGGTCTCGGCCATCGCCCTGCTCGCGTCGTGGCTCGCTGCGGTCGTGCTGATACCGCTGCTCGGTTACAAGATGCTGCCGGAGCGCGCGCGCGAGGCACATCACGCCGACGACCACGAGCACGAGGTCTATGACACGAAGTTCTACAACCGCCTGCGTGGCTGGCTGACGTGGTGCATCGAGCGCAAGATCATCGTGCTCGCCATCACTGTGGTGCTGTTCCTGATTGCGATGGCGGGCTTCTCGCTCGTGCCGCAGCAATTCTTCCCGAGCTCCGATCGCCCCGAGTTGATGGTGGATCTGCGCCTGCAGGAAGGTGCGTCGTATCAGGCCACGCTGCGTGAGACCGAGCGTCTGGAGAAGCTGCTCGAAGGCCGCAAGGAGATCGATCACACGGTGAGCTTCGTCGGCACGGGCGCCCCCCGCTTCTACTTGCCGCTCGACCAGCAATTGCCCACGCCCAACTTTGCCCAGCTCGTGATTACCGCCAAATCGGTGGAAGAACGCGAAGCGCTCGCACAGTGGCTGGAGCCGAAACTTCGCGAGGCGATGCCGGGCGTGCGCACGCGCTTGTCGCGTCTGGAGAACGGACCGCCAGTCGGATTCCCGGTGCAGTTCCGCGTGAGCGGCGACGATATCGGCACGGTGCGCAAGATCTCCGAGCAAGTGGCGGATGTCATGCGCAGCAACGGCGACACCGTCGACGTCCAGTTCGACTGGGACGAACCCTCGCAGCGCTCCGTACGCTTCGAAGTCGACCAGCAGAAGGCGCGGGCCCTGGGCGTGAGCTCTTCGGACATCGCGAATTTCATCGCCATGACACTCACCGGCTACGACATCAGCCAGTACCGCGAGCGCGACAAGCTGATCGCCATTACGCTGCGCTCGCCCAAGGCAGAGCGTGTCGACCCGGCGAAGCTCGCCACGCTCGCCATGCCGACGCCGAACGGTCCCGTGCCGCTCGCCACGCTCGGCCGGGTGGTCGACGAACTGGAGTACGGCGTGATCTGGGAGCGTGACCGTCAGCCGACGATCACCGTGCGCTCGGACGTGCGCGCCGGCAAGCAAGGTATCGACGTGACCGAAGCCGTCTTCAAACAACTCGGCGACATTCGCAAGGCGCTGCCGGTCGGCTATCGCATCGAGATCGGCGGGTCGGTCGAAGAGTCGGGCAAGGGACAGGCGTCGATCAACGCGCAGATGCCCATCATGATCATTGCCGTGCTCACGCTGCTGATGATTCAGTTGCAGAGCTTCGCGCGGACCATGCTGGTCGTGCTGACCGCGCCGCTGGGCATGATCGGCGTGGTCGCCACGCTACTGCTGTTCGGTAAACCGTTCGGCTTCGTCGCCATGCTCGGCGTGATCGCCATGTTCGGCATCATCATGCGCAACTCGGTGATCCTGGTCGACCAGATCGAACAGGACGTTGCCGCCGGCCACCCGCGCTTCGACGCCATCGTCAGCGCCACGGTGCGACGTTTCCGCCCGATTACGCTGACGGCGGCGGCCGCTGTGCTCGCGCTGATCCCGCTGTTGCGCAGCAACTTTTTCGGTCCGATGGCGACGGCGCTCATGGGCGGTATCACCAGCGCGACTATCCTGACTGTATTTTTCCTGCCGGCGCTGTATGCCACGGCGTTCCGCGTGCGTCACGACGAACGTGCCTCGCATGCGCAGCGTCCGTCCGCGCCCAGCCCGCAAGGAGACCGCTCATGACTTTGCGCTTCCCTTTGCGCTCATCCTCGCGCCTGCCCTCGCGCGCCCCGGTGCGTCCCGTGACCGATGATGTCCGGGGTCGCTGGAACATCCCGACAGTCCGGCAGGCCGTGCTGCTGCCAATTCTGCCGATCTTGCCGCTCTGGCTCGGCGCCTGCTCGTTCACCCCGGGCGACACGCCGCCTGCCATGCCTGCGCCGGCGCACTACGGGGTGAACGCCACGCCCACGCAGACGGTCACCGCGCAAGGCGCCTCGCAGCGCTTCGACGTCGGCGCACCGCCGGTGAAGGCCTGGTGGCAAGCGTATCGCTCGGACAAACTCAACGCGCTCGTCGAGGAGGGCCTGCGCAACAGCCCCAACCTGTCATCTGCCGATCACTCGCTCCAGGCGGCGCGCGAGCAGTTGAAGGCGCAGATCGGCTCGTCGTTGTTCCCCTCGATCGACATCGGCGGCGAAGCGGCGCGCGAGCGAAATCTCGGCATCCCGAATCTGCGCCCGCCGACCGCGCTGTACAACATGTTCGTCGGTCAGATTCAGGCGCGCTACACCTTCGACTTCTTCGGCGCGTCGCGTTTTGCCAATGCGTCGCTCGCCGCGCAGGTCGATCAGCAGGCGTTCCAGCTGACGTCGGCGCGTCAGGCGCTCGCGGCAAATATCGTGTCCGGCGCGATCGGCGCATCGGTGCTGGGCGCTCAGGTCAAGGCGACCGAACGCCTCGTCGAACTCGCTCAGGCGGACGCCACCGACATGGCGCGCCGCGAAGCGCTCGGTGCCGTCTCGCGTGCCGATGCGCTGGCGTCGGCGCAGAACGCCGAGTCGCTCGCGGCGTCCCTGCCCGGCCTGCGGGCCCAGTGGCAATCCACGCGTCATGCGCTGGCCGTGCTGCTCGGTCGCACGCCGGACCAGGCGCCGGACGATCTGGCGCTGGGCGAACTCAAGGTGCCCGACACGGTGCCGGTGGTGGTGCCGTCGACGCTGCTGCAATCGCGCCCGGACGTGCAGGCCGCCGAGATGGCGCTCAAGGCGGCGTCAGCGGAAGTCGGCGTGGCAACGGCGCAGATGTTCCCCAGCCTGTCCCTGAGTGCATCGATGGGCAAAGGCGGGTTCAACTGGGCGACGGTCATGTCCAACGCCGGTTCCCTATGGAGCGTGGCGGCGTCGATTTCGCAGCCAATCTTCCACGGCGGCGCATTGCTCGCGCAGCGTCGTGCGGCACAGGCAACTTACGAGGCCGCCGTCGACCAGTACAAGCAAACGGTGCTCACCGCGTTCAAGAACGTGGCGGACACATTGGCGTCGCTCGAAGCCGACAATACGTCGTTGCTGCACGCGGACAACGCCAGCGCAGCGGCCGAGCAGATCTACCGCGATACGGCGGCCCGGGTAAGGCTCGGCGCCTTGCCGGTGTCATCGGCGCGCATGCGGGAGCAGCAGTACTGGAACGCCTATCTGACGACAGTGCGTGCAACCGGCGCCCGTTTGTCGGATACTGCGCTACTGTTTTACGCAATGGGGGTGCCGCCCGAGCCGGTTGCCGATGGGGCAATGCCGGACACCGGGGCGGCAGCCAGCGCAACGGCCCCGGCCGATTCCAGGTCGCCCCCGTCGCAAGACGTAGCCCGACGATGACCGCCACACCCACCACCCGGGGCCGACGCCCCAAACACCTGCCCGATGGCCGCGCCGCCCTGCTCGAAGCGGCCATCGACGCTTTCTCGCGCCTCGGATACGACGGCGCCAATCTGCGCGGCATCGCCGCGGCGGCGAAAGTCGATGCGAGCCTCGTGCGCGTGCACTTCGGCTCGAAGGAGCAACTCTGGCGCGCGTGCGTCGATTCGCTCGAAGCCGCGCTCGCGGCCCCAGTCGCCATGCTCAAGGCGACCGCAGACGACACGACGCGTCCCGTGCGAGACCGCCTGCGCGACGCCATCGCGCTCATTGCGGCCTACGCCGCGCAGCATCCCGAACACAAGTGTTTCATTTCGCTGCATGCCACGGAGACGGGCGAGCGAGGCGCGGTGCTTTACCGCCACCTGCTCGAGCCCGTCTACCAATGCATGGAGAAACTCATCGTCGAGGGCATGGCCGCGGGCGTGATCCGGGCCGAGCATCCCGCGATGTACTTCTGTGTGCTGGCGCACGCACTGCATCCGCCGCCCGGCTCGCCCGTGCTGATGCAGGTGATTGCACCTGAAGTCGGCGGCGAGGCCTTCGGGCCCGCCCTGCTCCGGCAGATCGAGATGGTGTTCTTCACCCCGGCGCACACCGAGCGCTGAGGAGCGCTGAGCCGGCGCCGATCCTGAAGGGACGGCACTGTTGCGAATCGGCCAAACACGCCAAACCACGGCGCGCAAACGCCATCCGGCGGTATCCGGGACGCCGCCGGCGTGCCGATGCATTACACTGACGGCCAAATTCGTTGCGCTGTCAGCGCGCGTGCATTGCGATTTCCTTCCACCCATTGCGCTTCCTTCGTTTTCATCCTCATGTCCGAAGCTACCTCCACCACCGTCATTCTCGGTGCCGGCCAGGCCGGCGGCGAGACCGCACTCGCCCTGCGCCAGCTCGGCTACACGGGCCGCATCGTACTCGCCGGCAGCGAAACGCATCTGCCGTATCGCCGCCCCCCACTCTCCAAGGCATTCCTCGCCGGTCAGGCCGACGAGGCCAGCCTGCTGATCCGTCCGGCCGACGCCTGGGAGAAGGCAGAGATCGACGTGCGCCTGGGCGTCACCGCAACGGCCATCGACCGCGCGGCACGCACCGTTTCGTTCGACGACGGACGAACGCAACACTACGATCATCTCGTGCTCGCCCTGGGCGGCCGTGTGCGGCCCTTGCCGATTCCCGGTGGCGATGCCCCCAACGTCTACTACCTGCGCAATATCGCCGACGCGCAACGTCTTCGCGAAGCGCTTGCACCGGGCAAACGCGTTGTGGTCGTCGGTGGCGGTTACATCGGACTGGAAGTCGCGGCAAGTGCCGTCAAGGCCGGGGCATCGGTGACGGTGCTCGAAGCGGCGCCGCGTCTGCTCGCGCGTGTGGCCGAAGCGGATCTCGCAGGCTTCTTCGCCACACTGCACCGTGAGAACGGAGTGGACGTTCAGGTGGGTGTGGGTGTCACTGCGCTTGAGCAGGGCGCCGAGGGTCGGGTGGTTGGCGTGGTGGCGGGCGAGAAGCGTCTGGACGCGGATGTCGTGGTCGTGGGTATCGGTTTGATTCCGAACGCCGAACTCGCGCAGGCCGCCGGGCTCGCGGTCGACAACGGCATCGTAGTGGACGAATTCGCGCGCACCAGCGACCCCGCCATTCTGGCCGTGGGCGATTGCGCCCATCACGTTCACCCGGCGCTGGGCCGTCGCATTCGTCTGGAGTCGGTGCCCAGCGCCAGCGAAATGGCCAAGGTGGCCGCCAGCGTGATCCACGGCGATGCGCCGAAGGCCGTCGCTACCGCGCCGTGGTTCTGGTCGGATCAGTTCAACGCCAAGCTGCAAATGGTCGGCATGACCGACGGGCACGACGCCGTGGTCGAGCGCCGTCTGCCCGACGCGCAGGGGGCCGCCGTGTTCATGCTCTTCTATCTGCGCGAAGGCGCCGTCGTGGCCGCGGCGAGCATCAATCGCGCCCAGGAATTCCTCGCCGCGCGCGAGCTCGTGGGCCGTCGGGCCGTGGTGGATCCGGCGCGTCTGGCTGACGCCGCCACACCGCTCAAGACACTGCTCACCGAGGTGACGGGCTGACGCGCACGTTGTCAGCCCCTGCGGCGCACGTGCGGCATCGCTGCCGCGACATGCGCTGCACCTCCGCTGCGCGTGCCGTCAGGCCGACGGCGCGTGAGCGGGTAACAGCAGTACCGGGCGGCCCGCATGCCGGGCCGTATCTTCCGCCACGCTACCCAGCGTGAAGCGTCGGAAACCGCGCCGTCCGTGCGTGCCCAGCACGATCACATCGACATCGGCGTCCTTGCCCGCAGCGATGATCTGGTCGGCCACCCCCTCGCCCACCGGTTGAATCTCCCGCATCTCGATCTCGCCCGGCACTTCCGCCTCCTTGAGACGCTTCTCCGCCCAGAGGCGCACCTGTTCGCCCACCGCGCGCACGGCGTCGAGCAGCGGTTCGGGATCGAAACCGGCGAGAAACGGCCCCGGCAGGTCGAGCACGTGAACCACGCGCATCGATGCGCCGTGGGTTCGCGCCAATGCCAGCGCATATTCGAACGCCTGACGCGCCGTATCGCTGTCGTCCAGTGCAACGAGAATGCGCGCATAGTGACCGCCCGAGCGCAACGGCAGATGCGGACGCGCTTCGCCCGCCACGAGCATCACAGGGACCTCGGCGCTGCGCAGGATCTGTTCGGCGACACTGCCCAGCATGGCGCGTCGCACGCCGCTGCGGCCATGCGTGCCCACCACGATGATGTCTGCGCCCCACTCGATGGCTTCGCGCGTCATGGCCTCGGGAACCGTTTCCCCGGTCGTGCGCAGATCGAGCAGATGCGCCTGCGCATCGAACCCCTCTTCGCGCAGATACAGCACCGCGCGCGCGAGATGCTCCTCGCCTTCGCGTTGCATGTCGCGGCGCACCTGCTCCAGATCGATGAGCTTGCTAAACGCCGCCGTCAGCAGATTGACCGGATCTTCTACCGTATGAATCACGCGGATCACATCGCCGTTGCGCGCAAAGGCGGCGGCCTCGCGCAGTGCGCGGCGCGACGATTCGCTACCATCCGTCGCCAGCAGAATGCGTTTTGTCATGAGCAGCCTCGCGTTGGAAGTCGAAGGAATGCCATGCGCGGGCGACGTCATCTCGATGTTCCGGCTGACAAACCCGCGTGACGTTCCCACTATACCGCCCGATCGAGCACAAAGGCCACCCCGCATCGGGCGCACCGAGGTTTCCCCGCGATCCCTTTGATGCAACGCAAAAACGCCACAGGCCCGGCATGGCGGGCCTGTGGCGTCAGGCGGAAGGCGTCTGAGGTGAGAGTTGAGATTTGAAACGCGCTACATCATTGCGCGCCTGTCGGTCGTTCAGCGCGCGGCGTCGCCCCAACGATAGGCGTGCGACGCGTCGTCGAGTGTCGCTTTCAGTTCCGGCGGCAGCGTGTAATCGATCGTCCCTAGCGTCTCGGCCAACTGTTCCACGCGGCTCGCACCAATGATCGCGGACGTGACGACCGGATTCGCCAGCACCCACGCGAGCGACAGGCGGGTGAGCGATTCCCCGGCGTCCTTTGCAATGCCCTTGAGCGTTTCGATGGTCTCGAACTCGCGTTCGTGCCAGTAGCGCTGCTGATACATCGCGCCGGCTTTGCCCACCGTTGCGGCCGTGAAGCGCCCCTCGGTCGGCGCGGCGTCGTGACGGTACTTGCCGGTGAGCAGCCCGCCGGCGAGCGGGTTGTAGGGAATGACAGCAAGCCCTTCTTCCCTCGCGAGCGGCAGCAATTCGCGCTCGATCTGGCGGAACAACAGGTTGTAGCGCGGCTGCACCGAAACGAAGCGGGTCAGGCGCAGCGTATCGGCGCGGCCGAGCGCACGTGCGAGGCGATAGGCGAGAAAGTTCGACACACCGACGTAACGCGCCCGCCCCGACTTCACGATGATGTCGAGGGCTTCGAGTGTCTCGTCGATGGGCGTATCGGTGTCGTCGGAGTGGAGTTGATAGAGATCGACATAATCGGTGCCGATGCGCGCGAGCGACGCGTCGATGGCGCTCAGCAAATGCTTGCGCGACGCTCCTTTGTCCCACGGCGACGGTCCCATCTCGCCGCAAGCCTTCGTGGCGACGATGAACTGATCGCGACGGCCTTTGAGCCAGCGCCCCACGATCTCCTCGGTACGTCCGACGAGCGACGTGTCGGCACCGAGCGGGTAGACGTCGGCGAGGTCGATGAAATTGACGCCCGCCTCGGCAGTGCGATCGAGAATGGCGTGGCTGGCAGCTTCTTCGGTTTGCAGACCAAAGGTCATCGTGCCCAGGCACAGGCGGGAAACGGTCAGGCCGGTGCGGCCGAATTTCGTGTATTGCACGGTAACTCCCGGAGGTTGCGAAGGATGCAGGATCTCTGGCGGCCCGGTGCGGCCGAGTGTGACGCAAGGTCACGAGATGCGACAGCACAAAGCGCAATGCCCGCGCGCGCGGGCAAGGTGCACAGTATGCGCGATTCCGTAAAAATGCGCGCGGCGTCGAGGTGGGCTCGGGCCGCGTGCGCCGTCAACTGACCGACCTACTCCAGCGACTTCAGGTCGAGCCAGACACCGTCCGCACCGCGAATGAGCATCTTGCCGCCGTACTTCATGACAGTCGTCTGCTCGTTGGCCGAGACGAAAGCGGTCTGAGGCAGGTCGCTCGCGTACTGCGCCAGATCGGGTGTGCCGGCAAACGGGTTGTTGGCGATCAATTTCGAGATGAGCGTCATCATCGCCAGATAGCTCGTGGGCGTGGAAATCGAGACCGGCGTGCCGTGCGAGGCCGCCGCGCCGTCGCCAAATCCCACAAGCTTCACCGCCACCGGCACATGCGTGATTTCCGCCAGGGGAATTTCACGCATGCCGGAGATCTGCAATTTGCTGCCGCGCAGCGCTGCGCCATGTTCCGGCACGAACACCACGACGGCTTTGCGCCCCGACCTGGCAATCGTGTCGATGAACTGACCGAAGTCGTCGAACATTGTCCTGGCGCGCAGCGGATAGCTCTGCACGCTGCTGAGTTTCGAGCCTTCCAGACGATTGCCGTCATGCAGCGAGATGGTGTTGTAGTACAGCGCCACGCGCTTGTCCGGTTGCGACATGCGCTGCTTCCACCACGCTTGCAGCACGTCGCCGTCGGAGCGAATCGGCGTTTCGTCGAACGCGCGCATCGACACGCGGGCGTGCGTGTTGTCGAAGGGTGCGACGCCCGGCACATTGAAGTTCTGCTGAACTTCCTGCATGAAGTTGTCGAAGTGTCCGTCGTGATTCATGGCGAGCGACGGGGTAAAGCCCAGGTTCTTGAGGTCACTCATCACGTAGCACTGCGGGCCTGCCGGGTCGTACAAGGCCTTGTGCGCGGGCTGACCACATCCTGCGCGAAGCACGCGAATCGCTGCCGGTCCACTGTAGCTGGCGGCGGAATTGAAATTCTTGAAGATGAAGTCGAACTTCGAGAGCAGCGGCAGGTTATCGAGATTGTCGACGTCGAGGTCGTCCTGCGCGAGGGAGCAGACGTGCAGGAAGATGATGTCGTAGTCCGGCCCCGCACCGGCTTGCGCAGGCAAGGAGACGGAACGGGTCAGCTCACGTGAGTAAAAGCTGTTGAGCGCCGCGTTCGGGTTCGCGCCCAACGGCACTTCGCCGTCGCCGGTCAGGAACTCGCTGCTGGCGGCCGTGGCTCCGCCCCCTGCTGCCCCGCCCGCCACCCCAGCCGCTCCAGCCGCCCCCGCCGTCAGTGCCGTCGTGTCGCCCTGTGCCGCAACCACCGGCGACACGGAGACGAGCGTCCCCACGCGCAGCACGCCCGGCACGATCAGCAACGCGAGCAGCACGAACGTGGTCACGCGTACCCAGCGATTCACGATCCAGTACGCCAGCACCATGATCGCCAGCAATAGCCAGTCACGTGCAGGGACGAAGCGTCCGAGGAGTTCGACGATGTACGAGAAGCGGAATTGCAGCAGCGCGGGCAACTGCTCGACGAAACGCGCGAACGGCGGCAGGTTGGAGTCGTAGTAGAGCAGCGCCGCGCCTATCGGGATCGCGATCACCTGCCGCAAGATGCGCGCCCAGCGCGGGCGCAACCTCACGACCAGACAGAGGGCGAAGAGGAAGTTCGGCAGCACGTGAAAGCCGATGATGCCCGCCCACAGCAGCAACAGCTTCAGAATGAAATAGAGGTTCCAGATGCCCATCGTATGGTTCCCTTGGGTAGCCGCGCCGTCGTCGGCTCACGTTCCGTCGATGTCTTCATTGTCTCGCCCGGCTCGCCGCTGTCTCGAAAATCCGTGGATGCGCCGGGACGTTCCGTCACGTATGCCGCTCGCCCCGCAATCGGTTCTGCCAGCGCGTGACCAGCTTGCTCAACAGGTAATTGGCGAGCACCTGATACCCACGCAGGCCCATTGCCAGCATTTCGAACAGCGCCCGGATCGGTTCGTCGCGTGTGCGTTCGGCGTCCCAGTCGCGCCACGCGTCGGCCCGCCCGAAGGTGAATTGCACGAGGTGCTTGTCCTGTTCCGCGGTGAGCGGCATGAACGCCAGGAACAGATCGTGCCCGCGCGCGCCGACCACGCTCACCGGGAACCCGTACTCGGTCGCGCCACGCGCAAGCGCGACATGCGCCTCGGTGCCGACAGCGGGATCGATAGGGGCCGGCAGCACGAGCGCGAGGCCGCCGCCCGAGAAGTCCCGCGTGTGGCACGCCATCGTGCGGCCGTCGGGCAAGTACAGCGTCGCCGGCATGCGCATCGACACGCGGTGCGTGCGGCGCACCTGCTTGACTTCGGTAGCCACCGCCACCGCTGCCCCCAGCACCGCGAGGTTGAACATCACCCACAACAGGTTGAAGATCAGCGCACCGGACTCATGGGCGGGACCGTAGAAGTACCGCAGGATGCCGGCGAGAAAGCCCGCCACGTTAAAGCCCAGCAGCACCAGATACGGCTTCGAAATACTCCAGTCGAAGAAACTCTGCTCGATCAGCCCGCCCTTGGCCGTCACGTTGAACTTGCCATAGCGGGGATTGATGAACGCCACCGTCGTCGGTAGCGCCACGTACCAGGCGAGTACGGCTTCGTAGACGTCCGACCAGAAAGAGTGGCGATACTTGCCCTGAATGCGCGAATTCGCAATGTTGGCGTGCGCGATGTGAGGCAGCACGTAAGCGCAGATGCTCAACGCCGCCGCTTGCACGATGTGCAGCCCGAAGAACAGATAGCAGATCGGGGCGAGCAGAAAAATGATGCGCGGAATGCCGTAGAAGAAGTGCAGCATGCCGTTCGCGTAACAAATGCGCTGACCGAATTTCAGGCCGCGTCCGAACAGCGGATTGTCGACGCGGAAGATCTGCGCCATGCCTCGCGCCCAGCGAATGCGCTGCCCGACGTGGCCCGAGAGTGACTCCGTCGCGAGACCTGCGGCCTGCACCACTTTCAGATACACCGTATTCCAGCCGCGCCGGTGCATCTTGAGGGCGGTGTGGGCGTCCTCGGTCACGGTCTCCACGGCCACACCGCCGACTTCGTCGAGCGCCGTACGACGCAACACCGCGCACGATCCGCAGAAGAAGGATGCGTTCCAGAAGTCGTTGCCGTCCTGCACGATGCCGTAGAACAGACGCCCTTCGTTTGGCACTGCGCCACGCGTGGCGAGGTTGCGCTCGAACGGATCGTCGGAGAAGAAATGGTGCGGGGTCTGGACCAGCGAGCAGCGCTCATCCTTGAGAAACGAGCCCATGGTCGTTTGCAGGAACGAGCGCACGGGAATGTGATCGCAATCGAAAATGGCGATGAACTCGCCCGTCGTCTTGCCGAGCGCATGGTTGATGTTGCCCGCCTTGGCATGGCGATTGTCGGGACGGGTGACGTAGTGCACACCGGCGAGCGCGGCGAACTCGCGCATCTCCTCGCGACGCCCGTCGTCGAGCAGATAGATATTGAGCTTTTCCGGCGGCCAGTCGATGCCGCACGCGGCGTAGACTGTCGGGCGCACCACGTCCAGCCCTTCGTTGTAGGTCGGGATGTAGATGTCGACGCTCGGCCACAGACGCGTGTCCGGGGGCAGCGGCGTGATGCGCCGGTGCAACGGCCAGACCGTCTGGATGTACCCGAACAGCAGAATCATCCACGTGTACATTTCTGCGGCGACCAGGGTGTAGCCGACGGCGGCTTCCGCCACCGTGTCGAACGCCAGCGATTGCGTCAGACGCCACCACACATAGCGCACAGTCGACGTGAGCGACAGGCCGATTAGCACCAGCACGGAGTATTGACTGTCGAGCCGCCGGAACACGAGCGCCAGCGTCAGCGTGCAGATCGAGAACAGGAGTTGCGAGAAGGGATCGAACGGCGTCGTCACGATCCAGAACACGCCGATGAGTCCCAGCAGCGCGACGACGCTCGACGTCACCCGCCACTGCATGACGCTTTCGAGCTTCTTGTCGAAGCGGTGCGCCAGTTCGGCCGGCGTGTCGGGCGGAATGCCGAAGAGTGTCTGCACCAGCCATAGACGCAACCGCTCGTTACCCGAGCGGAAGGCAAGCCATGCGGTATAAGGCGGAAACGCTGGTCGATGGCCGGGGCGCCGCCAGAACATGGCGCCGACCATCCGCCAGAAGCTCGCATCGGCGGGCACGTCGAGCCGTTGCGTCACACGGTCGTTGGCCCAGGCAAGCGCACGCCCCGGATAGTCGGGGCGTCCCCTGCGCGCCGGCTGGAACACGAGACGCAGCCACCAGTCGCGCCATTCGTCGAGTTGACGAACATCCAGCCGCACCGCCAGACGCGCCACGAGATGATCCGTGGCTTGCGAGATCCGCAGACGATGCGCGGGCGAGCGCACCGTAGCAGCGAGCAGCCATTGCGCGATACCCGGCGTGCGACCGTCCGGCCGAGTTGGCACGCGGAGTCGCACGGCGAGCATTTCCCGGCCGAGTCGATACAGGGAAGCGAGTGCGTCGGTGATCATGTGCCCGCGTCTCCTCGGCCGCCCGGGTCGTTCGGCGCCGTGGCGCGCGCAAGCCATGCCTCGAGATGGACGAAGTCGAGGGCGGCCTGAGAACCGTCGGCCGCTCTGGCCAACGAGCCACCATTGGCCGCGGCCATCCCGATAGCGTCGTCGCGGTGAATGCGCACCGGTACGACGGCGTCGCCGCCACGCGCCTGAATCAGATGCAGCAGGTCGTTGTTCAGCGGCGAGTTCGATGCCGCCAGATTCGGCACCATCTGCGCGCGCCCGGCACAGGCCGTCATCAGATCGGGCTGCGTGACGTAGCCGGTTGTCGTGACCGGCACCACGCCGAGCACCCGGTCGGCCGCGGCAATCGCGGCCTGTGCGATGCGGTCCGGCAAGCGCTGCGTGTCGATGAAGACGCGCGTGCCCGTCGGCAGCCCCAGGGCGTCGAGCTGGCGGCGCAGGCCCCCGCCGTCCCCATGCAGCCATTCGCCGAGCGCCGCCAGTTGCCTGGTGTCCGTGCGCCCGGCAGGCAGCAACGGCACGCCTTCGGGCGTGTCGCGCAGCACGGTGCGCCAGGCATCGGGCGCAACACCGGCGGACAACACGCCCTGCTCACACGTTTCACGCAGCCCCAACAGCGCGCCGATGCTGTTCTGAGCATCGAGTTCGAGCACGGCGACGGGCGTTCCGGCATGCGCCAGTTGGGCGGCCAGATGGGCCGTGACGGTGCTTCGTCCTGCACCGCCTGCACTTGAGACGACGGCAATGAGCGTCAGCATGGGCCCTCCCCGGCCCGTCGGGCCGTCGCCGGCGCATGGACCGTCGTACGTTGGATATCCACGCAAAGACGAGCTACGCAAAGACTATCGACGCAAAGATTCATGGGTCAGTAGCTCCAGATCGGTCGTACCGGCGAGGGCGGCATCGGTACGTCACCGCGACGGGCGTCGAAGTGATAACGCATGTAGACGAGGAAGCGGTTCGGCGCATAGTAATCCGAGCGCTCGAACTGGACCTGACCGCCAATCACCCAGTGTCGATTGACCCAGTATTCCGCGCGACCCAGGATCGAGAAGCCCACACCGAACCCGCCGCCGGAGCCATACGTCAGATCGCCACTGGCGTCTTGCAATGCGCCGTTGGTCGGGAAGTACGGCATCGACTTTTCCTGACTTTGCGAGAACGATACCGAGCCGCGCAGATAGTACGACCAGCGTTGCGTGCGTCCGTACCATTCCAGCGGCAGCGTGAGCGACACATAGGTCTGCGGGCTGTAGTAGCCGCCGTGCCCATATGTGTAGTAGCGCTCGTTTTGCGCGAAGCTGTCGAAGAACAGCGTGACACCGGTATTCATGCGCATGTCGCGCTTGTAGATGAGCGGCAGGTCGACACCGGCGCGCGCCGAGACCTCCGAGTTGTTCAGCACGTTCTCGCCGGTCAGACGCGCGACGCTCGCCTCGCCGAAAATTCCCCATTTCGGGAAGTCGCGCGAGGCGTGGAACGTGATCGCGTCGCGCCGCACGCCGCCCCATTTGCCGTCACCGAAGATCTCGGGCAGCGGCAGATTGGCGCCTGCGTATGACACCATGCTACCGGTCATCGGGCGCCGCGAGACGTCGACCCAGTAGTTGTAGCGTCCGAGATTGCCGAACAAGCGCACGCCACCCGTCACGTAGGAAATGGGGAAACCGATCGGCGTATGGCCGATGTCGGCCCGGATCCAGTCGTTCTCGTAGCCGAGCATGAGCGCCTGTCCGTGTGCCTTCTGGCGCTTCGTGCCATAGTCGCTAAGCACGCCGGGATTCGCGGCGCGAAACGACGGCACGTTGAGCAACGGCAGCGTGCCGAACTGGGAAGTGCCGTTAAGCGGCAAGTCGCCCGAATCCGCGCTGACGTAGTCCGTCTGCGCGAACACGTGGCCGTCGTAGCCCACCGCGTACTGGCCGTACAGCGGCACCGCGCGGGCATTGAACATCGAAATGCCGCCGTCGCCCTTCTTCTCGTCGATTTCGTACCCCGCGGCCACGTAGCTGTTGCGACGGGATTCGAGGGAGTCGATCGCCGACTCGGCCGACGTCAAGCCGTCGTATCCCGGCAGCGCCCCCTGCACGATCTCTTCCTTGCGTGCCTGATCGTACCAACCCTTCGCCTCGTGGTAACGGCGCTGCGACTGGGCGATGCGCCCACGCTGCACCGTGACGGCCGACGTGTCGGGGAACTGCGTGCGCAGTTTGTCGTTGAGTGCGATGGCTTCGTCATAACGCTCCATCGCCGTGAGGCGCCGCACGGCGGCGAGTTGCGTCCACACGTCGTCCGGCGGGGCTTCGGCCAGCGCCCGGTCGAGCTCGCGATTGGCCGCGTCGTCGTCCTGCATCTCATAGAGCACGCGCACGAGCGACAAGCGCGCATCCTGATTGGTCGGGTCCTGACGGATCTGGTCTTCGGCGATCTTTCGCGCGTCGTCGTACCGGCGCTGATCGAAATAGATGTCGCCCAGCGTCGATAGCGCGCGCTTGTCGGGCGGCTGGCGCGAGAGCAGCGGTTCGAGCTTGCGTTGCGCCGTATCGAAGTCGCCCAGCGCACGCGCCCGGTCGGCCTGACGCAACGCCAGACGATCCTGGAGGTCCTGCCACTCGTCGCGCTGGTCCTCGCCCAGCGTGGCGGGGTCCATGCTCGCGAGAAAGCCGCCCAGCTCGGCGTCGCGCTCGGCGGTGTTGAGCAATTCGGCGTAGCGCAGCTGTGCATCGGGCTGCGGCTTGTCCGCATGCGCCGCCAGCCAGTCGCGCATGAGCGCAAGCCCCTGCTCCGGCTGACCGGCCGACACACGGGCACGCGCCACTTCCCCGATCAGTTCCGGATCGTCGCCCGCCATCGTCAGGGCCTCGCCATAGCGACGCTCGCTTTCCTCATCGTTACCGGCAGCATGCGCTTCTCGTGCCAGACGTGCTGTGTCGCGAATCGCGAGCGTCGTCTGCATCCGTTTGATCGACGGTGTGACATTCGCCGCAGGAATTTGCGCGAGCGAGGCGCGGGCGCCGGCCTCGTCGTCGATGACGTTCAGGTAGATGGCCTGCGCGTAGAGCATCTGCGCGCGGTCGTCCGCTTCGAGTGGCTGTCGCATGCCCTCTGCCATCACGTCGCGCCCGATGTCCGGAAGCCAGAGTTTGCGGTAAAGGCTGGCAAGCGAGTAGCGTGTCCAGGCGTTACCGGGATCGAGCGCAACGGCGCGCTCCAGTGCCGCGAGCGCCGGGCCGTTATGGCCTTCGGCGATGGCGCGGTCCGCATCGTCCGACAACGCGGCGGCCTCCGCCTTGTCGAAGCGCGCCTTGTCCTGCGGGAAACGCCGACGCAGATCGCCGAGTAGATTCGCCAGCTCGGTGCGACGTTGTTGACGGGAGTACAGGGTGATCATGCCGCGCAACGCCGTGTCGTTGTCGGGCTCGATCTTCAGTGCTTGCTGGAACAGCTTTTCGGCGTCATCGTCACGCTTGTCGTCGAGGGCGATGTCGCCGAGTAGCGCCAGACCGTCGGGATTGTTCGGATCGCTCGCCAGCGCGCCGCGCACGAGACGCTCGGCATCGGCAAGGCGTCCGGCGTCGCGCGCAGCGCGCGCCTCGGCCATGGCGCCCCAGAACTGCGATGTCCTGAGCAGACTGCGCCATTTGCCCGCATTGTCCGGGTCCTTGCGCAATGCCTGCGCGAACAGTTCCTGCGCGCCTTTATGATCGCCCTGACGCATTTTCACCAATCCCAGCGAACCCAGCAGTTCGCCATCGTTGGGACGTTTGACGCGGGCCGCGTCCAGCGATTTTTCCGCGTCGTTCAGACGCCCCTGATCGAGCGCCTTGATGCCCGCCTGTCGCGCCTTGTACGCCGGATCGTTGAGCATGCGCGTGCGCGCCGCCTGCTGCGCGTTCAACTTGTCGTAAGCGGCGCGAATGTCGGCGTCGTTGGGCGCGAGGGCAAGGTAGCGCTGATACAGCGGCAGCCACGCGAGGTTGCCGTCGGCTTTCGAGAGGCCCTTCTGCCAGAGCGGCAGCAAGGCATTCAAGTCGGCATTGGGACGCGCAGCCAGCTCCGCCACCATGCGCGTGCCCGCGAGACGGCTCGACGGTCGGTCGATCATCAGCTCCGCCAGCGATAGTGAGGCGCGCGAATCCTCGGGTGAGGCCTTCGACAGATTTGCCAGCCCCTGCTGCGCTGCGGGCCAGCCGTTGGTCGCATTCGCTTGCGCGCGGTAGTACTCCACCCCGAGGTCGCCGGTGGGTGGGCCGTCCGGAAACAGCGCCTTGTATTCGGCAAATGCGGCGTCTGCCTGACCGCTGCGCTGCAACAGCCGTGCGCGGGCGATGCGCGACTTGTCGACCGTGTTGATGCGAATGACGTCCGCCAGCGCGCGGGTCGCCGGTGAGTTGGGATAGCGCGCACGCAACGTCTGCAATGCCTTGTTGGCGTCCTGCGGCTTGTTCTCTTCGATATCGATCTGCCCACGCAGCGAGAGCGCATCCGGCTGATCGGGCTGCACGAGCAACGCCTTGTCCAGCGCGGCGCGGGCGAGGTCGTTGCGATGACGCGAATGCCAAAGCCTTGCACTGGCCAGCAGATTGCCGACATCGCGGTTCGCCGCCACGGCGTCGGATCTTGCCGACGCGCCGGGCGCCGGCGCGGCACGCACGTGTTCCGCACCGGCTGCCATCAGCAGGCATGTCATGCAGGCGGAACGGATCAGCGTTTGGCGCAAACCGCCTCCCATGGCAATTGCAGCGTACCGTCGGCGGCAAAGCGAAAGCGCGCGTCGTGCCAGCCGAGTCCGAACAGTGAGAGTACCGAGCTGTAGTAACCCGGTGGCGACTGCCCATCGAGCGAGCGGGCGCGCTCGGCCTGCGCGCGCGCGAGCGCCGTATCGCCCACCGACTGCAACAGCGGCACGAGCGCCGCCGAGAAGCCGGCTCCGCCGCTGCGCGTTGCCGTGCCGTCGCGCGTGTTGACCCGCTCGGGCGGTGCACCGTGCGTGGCGACATACTTCAACATGCCGTCGAAGGTGTGCGTCAGCGCGCGCGCGTCGTCGCTGCCCGGGGCGAGCATGCCGGCCCAAAGATAGACGCGTATAGCGTTGTAACTGCCTTCGCCCTGCGTCTCGGGGTCGATCTCGAAACCGCGTCCGGCGCGATACATCGCCCACTCCGGCGCGAAGCCGAGCGGCGGGGCCGATAGCGTGATCTGCCTGAGCGAAGACGTGACGAGCTGTCCCCAGCCGCTATCGGGAAAGAGGCCCGCGAGGCGCCGCACCACCTGCATCGGCACGTAGCTGGGATTCAGTCGCCAAAGATCCTTGGCGGGATGAAAACCGACGGGCGCCGGCAGCAATGTGCGCCCGAGCCCCGGAATGAAGTCCGTCTCTTCCGAGACGATGCGGCGCGCCACCAACGCCCCGAGTGCGGTGTAGCGTCGCACGCGCCAGAGGCGTCCGGCCTCGCCCAGTGCGTAGGCGATCCACATGTCGGCGTCGCTCGCCGGATTGCTGTCGAGCACCGCCCACTTGCCGTCGTCCGTTTTTCCCCACAGCCAGGCCGGCAGATGCGCCGTCAGATCGCCTTGCGCGAGATTGTTGACGGTCCAGTCGAGCACCTTGTCGAATGTCGTACGGTCGTTGGCGATGACAGCGAACATCAGCGCATACGCCTGCCCTTCGGAGACCGTGCGCAGATCCGGCGTGCTGTGATCGATCACGCGACCATCGTCGCTGAGAAAGCCCGACTTGAATCGCGCCCATTCCGGCCAGTCGACGGACGGGCACACGGGCGCAGGATTCGTCTGCGCCTTCGCGGTAGCGTCGGGAGTGCCGGGAGCGCCACGAGCGCTGGGCGTCATGCCGGCGAGCACCGGGCCCGCACCACAGGCGACGAGCGCCCGCAGCACGGCCCGACGGCGCCGCCCGGGAGCATCGGCGCGCGTCATTTACTTCTCCAGCCGACGCGCGGCGCGACGCTGCAACCACCCGAAGCATTTGAGCGCAATCGCGAACGCCGCCAGCAACGCCACCAGACCGACCAGAATCGGATGACTCGAGAGGTGGTAGCGAATGCGCGTCCACCAGCTCACATCGCCCACGAAATAGGTCTTCCCAAGCCGATAGGACGCCGTGCGATCGCCATTGATCACCGCCAGATCGCCGTGAATAGCATCGCGCTGTGTATCGACGGCGTCGACCACACTGAGCAGCGCGTCGTCGCTCGACGCGTTGATCGCCACCACCGAGCGTGACCCGGTCACCGGCGATTCGAACCCCACCAGCGCCGCGAGCGGGCCTTGCGACTGGGCGTCCAGGCGGGTCGGGCCGATGCGACTGGCCGCGAGCGCGGAGCCGGTCGCACCGTCACCGCGATATCCCTGCGGCTGCGACTGCATGACACGACGCGTCTGATCGATCACGAGCGGCAGACTCTTGCCCCACTTGGTCAACAGATCGGCCCCGTCCTTACCGCCGACGATCAACAGGTCACGATCCTTGAAACGATCGGTTTGCGTGGTGTCGAGCACCTCGAAGCGGTCGGCGTAGACGCCGGTCGAGCGGCCGAACTGCCCCAGCGTCGAGAACACGGTTTCGAGCTCGGCCTTGTCGGGCGTCTTCGAGATGACGACAGCGGTCTGCGCGAGGTCCGCGTACTTCGTGAACGGAAAGCCGCTGCCCGCGAAGAAGTTCAGATTCGGCATCTCGGCGTAATGCGGCAGGCCGCTGAAGTCGATGGTCGAGTCGGCGTCGATGGCCGAACGCGCAGCGTTGGTGATCGTCTGGCTGCACAGGCCTTCCTTGTGCGGCTCCATCGCGAACTGGAACGACAGCGAGTTGCGCGAGGCCACCTGGAAGGCCGGAATGCGAACGTCCTTGCGATCTGCCATCGTGCCGTCGGAGAGCAACTCGACGAGCATGTGGCTCTTGTCGCTGCTCGCGCCCGCCGAGCGCAGACGGTAGGCGCGCACGAACTGGTCGTTGATCGACACGCTCATGGACGAGTCGTCGGCCTTGACCGGTGGCGTGTAGCGGTACTTCAGGTCCATCGGCACGCCGGTGTTCTCCCACGTCAGCAGGTCGGCGGGCAGATTGAGCTGAATGCGGATCGGCCACGGCATGTAGCCGCTTGCCTGCAAGTCGCTCGGGTTCTCGATCAGTTCGCCCAGCTTCACGGGACGATCGGTGCGCACCCACCGCGGCGCGTCGTAGGCGGCGCGCGGCAGCAGCGGCTCGAGCGCTGCGATGCGGGCCGACTCGCCCGAGAGCACCGCGCGGCCCGAGACGAGCGCGAGCGCCGCCGTCTCCAGGTCCTTGGCATCGCGCCCTTGCATCACCAGCAGCTTGAGCGACGGATCGTTCGGATTGGACACCATGCGCAGCGTCGGGCCGTCCACCTTGGGCAGATCGAGCCCCGGCAGCATCGTGTCGTTCGTCACGAACGCAATGGCATGCTTCGTCGGCAAAGCGCTCACGCTGACCGGAAAGCGCGTTCGCCGATAGTCGCCGATCGCGCCGGCCCACGTCGCCACCACACCGGCCGCATGCACGACTGCGAGCGACGGCTGGGCGCCGAAAACGAACGGGATCGATTGATCGCGATTGTCGTGGCGATCGAAGAACGGCGCCGGCAGCGTCGACAGATCGTTGCGCAGCGTGAGCGGCTGGGTGCTGGTGACGATCTCGCTTTGGGGACTGATGTCGGCCCACAGGCTGGAGTGCATCGGGTCTTCGCACTCCATCGTGTAATGCCCGATGAGCACGATGCGCACGCGATTGAAGCCGGAGAGCATTCGCGCATCGAGCGGAATTTCGCGCAGGAGATTCTTGCCGCCGTCCTGCTTGTTGAACGGCAACGTCGCGATCAACTCCTCGTTCAGATATACCTTGAGTTGCGAGAGATCGGGGATCAGCGCCGGGGAATAGGTGTAACGCAGCCGAAGCAGCGCCGAGGCCACCGACTGATCGAGTCGGATTCCGAAATTGACATCGCCCGATCCCTCCGTGCCGCGCAGGCGCAAGCCGTTCGTCTGCCCCAACTGGGCGAACGTGACGGTGCGCTGGCTCGTGCCCGGGGCCGCCGGGGTCAGCGGCATGACGGCGGCGGCGGTGCCGCTCGCATCCGACGCGGCGGCGGACGCCGTCTCGGGTACGGCAGTAGCGCCGGCTGGCACCGGCGCTTTACCCGTGCGGCCTGCCGTTGGCGCTGCTCCCGCAAGCATGATGGCGCCGGGATCCATCGCTGCGGCGACTAGCAGACAGATGGCTGAGACCTTCGTGTAACGCGACCAGGACGCTCGAAGCTGCATGGGGTGTGCCTCGTCTGTTCTTGCGCTGCATGTTCGCCACACCCTTACGCGCAACACCCCAACACCTCGATGACCAACGTTTCATCACGTCGTTGTCAGGCAATCCTGAGATCGCCAAGGCGCGGCGGGACAGCATTGCTCGTGTGACCGGATATGGCACGTTGCGCCATGCTAGCTTGCCTCGGTGTCAATGAGCAAGCGGGTCTTGAGGGTAGTGTGTCGTGCGGCAGGTACATCGGTCGTCCGGTCGGCACGGCGATTGCTCTTGCGGCGACGCAACGTATAGAATGCCCGGCATGACCTCACACGCTCCCTCGGAATCCTCGTCCGCCGTTGCCGGTCCGGCCGCCGCACATGCTGCCGAGCAAGCCGCCGACGCGATGATCGAACGTCGCTACCCGTCGGACATCGACCGATTGCGTGAGGTCGTGGGCGTCGACGTGTTGCCGTTCTACCGCGACGAGCAGGCCATCCTCGCCAGTCAGCAGGCGAGCGAACGCTGGCCGCATCTGGTCGCAGTTGCGAATTCCCGCATCGGGGCCGCCGGGGCCACTGCAATCTCCGCGAATCCGCCACGTTCGGGCGCCGCGAACTGATTTCGCATGCGAGACGCATCCATCGTCGCCGCCTTCGACTTCGACGGCACGATTTCCACCACCGACAGTCTTCGGGTCTTCGTGCGCAGCACGGTCGGCACACCTCGTTTCGTGACAGGCGCCCTGGTGGCGTCCCCCTGGCTGGTCGGCGCTGCACTGGGTCTCGTTGACCGGGGAACGGCCAAAGCGGCGTTCCTCCGGACAACGATCGGCGGACGTTCTCGCGCGCAACTGGAAGTCGATGTCAGACGATTCCTACAAGATCGACTACCGGAATTGATACGTCCCGAGATGCTCGCGCGTGTGCGCCAGCACCGCGCGCTCGGGCACCGGGTCGTACTCGTGAGCGCGTCACCCGGTCTGTACCTGCGACCCTGGGCGGCGTCCGTCGGCATCGAGACGGTGCTTAGTACCGAACTGGCGTTCGACGCAAACGACCGCTTCGACGGCGCCTTCGCCAAACCGAACTGCTGGGGGCCGGAAAAAGTGCGACGCCTTGATGCGTGGTGGAAAGACATGCCCCCTCGCGTGCTCTTCGCCTACGGCGATAGTCGGGGCGACAGGGAGATGGCCGAGCGCGCCGACTACGCGTGGATCCGAGGCCAGGGAAAACTGATGCCGCTGACGGACGCCGACGCGCCGCAGCGCATGGCGTAACGAGCGCGGTGGCACGATGACGACGCCGCAACGCCCCGCATCACGTCCTCCTTCGTCTCCTTCGTCTCCTTCTTCTCCGCCGCCTCCGCTTCCCCCTCCTCCCGGCCGCCGCGTCGCCTGGATGTCGCGACTTGCCCGCCTGGAGCCGGTCGCCTTCTCCCGCTGGGATGCGGTGCACGCGGCACTCTCGGTGGCGGTGCCGACAGCGATCGGCGCGGCGATCGGTTACGGGGCCGACGCCTCGTTGATCGCGCTCGGTGCGCTGCCCGCCATCACCGGCGACCGCACCGGCCCGTATCGCGCGCGCGCCCGCTCCATACTCATCACGGTGCTGACCGGCGTCGCGGGCTTTCACGCAGGCATGCTGATCCACGACATCGGCCTCGCGCATCCGTGGCTTGCCCATGTGTTGCTGCAAATCGCCATTCTGTTACTGAGCTTCGTCGGGACATTCGGCAACGTCGCCTCCGCCGCCACGTTGCAGGGGGCCGTCTATCTCGTCGTCGGCTGGGGACTTGCCCTACCGCCGCCCGAGTGGCGAGCCCCGTTGCTGCTGGCGGCCGGCGGCGTGTTCAGCGTATTGCTCATGGCGGTGCATTGGGTGAGACATCCCGGTGCCGCCGAGCGCGATGCCGTTGCCGCCATCTATCAGCAACTCGCCAACGTGCTCGATGCAAGCGGAACACCGCGCGTGCGGCTCGCGCGCCGGTCGTTGGAAAACGCCATCGCGGCCGCCTACGACACGTTGCTCACCGCCCGCGCGAGTACCGCAACCGGTTGGGATATTCTGGAGCGGCGCGCAGCGCAGATCCTCGCCGCCGAGCCGGTCACGTCGGCCGTCATCGGATTGGCGCAGAGCGACCAGCCGGTGCCCGCGCCCTTGGGCAAGGCGTTGTACAACCTGGCGCGAAGCATTGCACGCGATCGCCCCGTCGACATCGATGCGGCGATCGCCACGGCAAAGGACAACCATGCGCCGGCGCTTGCCAACGCGCTGCATCGCGCCGAGCCGCTGCTCACGGGGACCGTGCATGCGGCCGAGGCCCCGCTCGTCGCACTGGCACGCCATCAGGCGCGTGCAACGGCGCAATCACGCTGGATGCCGAAGTGGCCATGGCCCGATGTCTGGCGCTACCTCGTTCGCATCGGCCTGTGCGTGCTGGTGGCACAGATCTTTATCGCCGTGACGGCGCTGCCCCGGTCCTATTGGGTACCCCTGATCGTCGTGATCATTTTCAAGCCGAACTACGGCTCCGTTTTCGCCAGGGCGTTGCAAAGCGGCGTGGGCAGTATCGTCGGTGTGGCACTTTCGGCAGCGGTCGTCGCCGTCGACCGGAATGGCTGGTTCAATCTCGCGACCTTGATTCCGCTCGCGGCATGTCTGCCATGGGCATTGCGTCGCAACTACGGACTGTTCAGCGCGCTGTTGCTGCCGATCTTGATGCTCGTGATGGGGGCATTGCAGCCGGGCAGTCAGGACATTGCGGTGGCCCGGTTTGTGGACGCCGTCGCCGCGTGCGCCATCGTGCTTCTGGTTGGCTATCTGCCGTGGGCGAAGTGGGAACGACGCCAGTTGGACGAACGCGTGGCGAACGCGCTCGATGCGCTGGGGCGCTACGCCGCACTGGCGGACACGCATGACGGCGATGCGGCGTTCGCAGCCCGACGCGCTGCCTACAAGGCGCTTGACGACACACGCATTGCCTTGCAGCGGGCGCTGTCGGAGCCGCCGCTCGTGAGCCGACGCGCCGCACGCTGGTGGCCGGCGCTCGTGTCGCTGGAGCGTGTGGCGAATGCCATCACGGACACCGTCCCGCAGGGTGACGATCACAGCGCGCCGGTCCATCCTGCCGCCGCCATTCTGACGCACATGGCTGCCGCGCTTCGCCATGGCGGGCCCGTGCCGGTGTTGCCGGACGCTCCGATCGACGGCGTCGATCCCATTCTGGACGGTGTGCTTCGCGAGGCCATCGGCATGCTCTTCAGCACGCCGGACACCCCGGAATGAGGACCATCTGAGGACCATCTGAGGGCCGTCTGAGCGCTGTCCATGCGCGTGCGCGCCGGCCCGATTTCCGGACGACGTCGCGGCAACGCAGGCATAATGCGGGCTTACGGCGCACCTCGGTGTGCCGCCACGCTCCTCCAAAGACACAGCATGAATGAATTCCCGACGCTAGCCTGGACCGAAGACGGTCGCCCCGTCACCGCCCGCTGGCGCTCAGAAGCCGGCGTGACGCCGGCGCGTCGCGTCGAAGTCGTCGACGACACGATCACGGCGGACGAAGCCTACCATCTCGCCTGCGGCGGCACCGCGCTGCTGTACCGGGGCGACTATCAGAACGCACGACAGTTGATGCAAGCGATGGCGCGTCGCATCGATCGTCCACCGCATCGTGCGCGCCGCAAACCGGGCGCCAAGGATGCGCCGGCACCCAGCCCGGCCGACGCGTTTCACAAGCACCGCATGGCGCAGGCACAGCGCGCCCGCATTCTCGGCATGGTCCTGATTCCGCTCGACGCCGACTATGGCATTCCGCTGCGCCGCGCGCCGGACGTGCGCGAAGCCTGCACACAGGCCTGGGGCGCGCCGGACGGTCTCGCGTGCGTGGCCTCGCTGCGGGAGATTCTCGGTCTGATCGGCGCGCATGAATGGCGCAAGAAAGGGGTCGCAATTCCGGCGCTCGGCGGGGCAACCATCCACCCGTGGTACGGCGTGTTTTCACCGGTGCGCGGCGAGTACCTGCAACTCATCGAACAGGCGCCGTTGCCCTCGACCGCCCTCGCCTTCGATGTCGGCACGGGCACGGGCGTGATCGCCGCCTTGCTCGCACGTCGTGGCGTGCAACAAGTCGTGGGTACCGACCGGGATCCCCGTGCGCTGGCCTGCGCGCGCGAAAACATGGCGCGACTCGGTTACGAGCGTTCGGTGAAAATCGTCGACGCCGATCTGTTCCCTGACGGCAAGGCGCCGCTGATCGTCTGCAATCCGCCGTGGTTGCCCGCAAAGGCCAATGCCCCGATCGAGCACGCCATCTACGATCCCGAGAGCCAGATGCTCAAGGGCTTCCTGAACGGACTCGCCGAGCATCTGAGCCCCGGCGGCGAAGGCTGGCTGGTGATGTCGGATCTGGCCGAGCATCTGGGTCTGCGTACGCGCGAGACGCTCTTGTCGTGGATTCACGGCGCGGGCCTCGTGGTGCTGGCGCGCCACGACGTGCGGCCTCATCATCCGAAAGCCACCGATACCAACGACCCGTTGCACGCGGCCCGACGCGCCGAGGTTACGTCACTCTGGCGACTGGGCGTGCGCCCGGCGTGACGGGCGTGACTGGCGTGACCGACATGAGCGGCGTGAGCGGCGTGATCGGCGTGAGCGGCACCGCCGGACGCGGTCACTGCCGCGTATCGAGAGAGGCAAGATAGGCGAGATAGGCCGCAGCACCGTCTGCGGCCACACACGCACTGGCGAAGCAGGCGGTCAACAGATAACCGCCCGTGGGGGCTTCCCAATCGAGCATTTCGCCCGCGCAAAACACGCCCGGCAGCGTTCTGATCATCAAGCGCTCATCGAGCGCCTCGAGTGCTACACCCCCCGCGCTGCTGATGACCTCCGCGATCGGTCGCGTTCTGAGCAATGTGAGCGGCAGGCGCTTGATGCCCGCGGCGAGCGCCGCCGGATCGTTGAACGTCTCGCGCGGCAAGCACTCGCGCAGCAGCGCCGCCTTGACGCCCGCAATGCCGAGACGACTTTGCAGGTGACTCGCCATCGAGCGCGACCCGCGCGGGCGGGACACTTCCGCCATGACGCGCTCGGGCGTCCAGTCCGGCAGCAAATCCAGAAAAATCTGCGCGCTGCCGTGCTGGCGAATCGTGTCGCGAATCGGTGCGCACATCGCATACACGAGACTGCCCTCGATGCCATGCTCGGATATGACGAACTCGCCCTGACGCGTGGTGCCGTCGGGCAACGTCATCGTGACCGACTTCACGGGATGTCCCGCAAACCGCTCTCGCATCAGCGGTGTCCAGTCCGTCTCGAATCCGGCATTGGCGGGAATCAGCGGCGCGACATTAACACCGTGCTCGCGAAGGGACGGCACCCACGAGGCATCGGAGCCCAATTGCGGCCAGCTCGCGCCGCCCAGAGTCAGCACCAGCGCTTTGGCGCGCACACGGCGCTCACCGCCCGGCGTCGCGAATCGCAGATTGTCCGGGCCGGCGGATTCATTTTCCTCCCATCCGAGCCAGCGATGCCGCACATGCAAGCGCACCCCGGCAGCGCGCAGGCGCGACAGCCATGCGCGCAACAACGGCGCCGCTTTCATGTCGACGGGGAAGACCCGCCCGGACGTGCCGACAAAGGTATCGATGCCGAGCCGATGCGCCCAGGACCGCACGTCGTTGGCGCTGAACCGGTGCAGCCACCGGCCAACGGCGTCCGCGCGCTTGCCATAACGGCTCACGAAGGGCTCGGCAGGCTCACTGTGCGTGAGGTTCATGCCGCCCTTGCCCGCCATCAGGAACTTGCGGCCGACCGACGGCATCGCGTCGTAGACGTCCACACGCCACCCCGCCGCGGACAAGACCTCTGCCGCCATCAGTCCCGCCGGTCCGGCACCGATGACGGCGACATCGATCACGTCGACGGTACTTTCGGTGCTGTCGGCGCTACCGACCTGCCCGACGCCATCCGCCAGAGCAGGCATCGGTGGGCGAGACGCTGTGTTCGGGGTAGGAGATGGGGGCATGCTTGGATGTGTTGTTGCGGGAGGACTCGGCTCGCGCCGGGCGCGCAGCGAAGGCCGACATTGTCCCACATCGGTGACACCGAAACACGGACGGACGACGTGCAATGCTTCATTGGCGTTATCTTTGGCGTTATCTTTGGCGTTATCTTTGGCGTTATCTTTGGCGTGACCTTTGGCGTGACCTTTGGCGTTAAAATCGCACCCCGCATTTTTCAACCGCCCCCTGGAGTCACGTATGTCGTCAGCCAAATCCGCGTCGATGGGACGCACCGCCTACGCCAGTTTCGCCACGCGCTACGCCGAGATGGCCGTCACAAAGCCTCATAACGCCCTGTATGAGCGTCCGGCGACGCGCGCATTGCTGGGCGACGTCGCCGGCCTGCACGTGCTGGACGCCGGATGCGGTCCCGGCATCAACAGCGCCTGGCTTATCGAACAAGGGGCAACGGTGCATGGCATCGATGTCACGCCGGAGATGATCGACCTCGCGCGTGAGAGGTGCAACGGCATGCCCGCAACGTTCGACGTTCAGGACCTCGGCACCCCGTTCACCTCGCTGGCCGACGACAGCTTCGATGCCATCGTCAGCGCCCTCGCCCTCGACTACGTCGAAGACCTTGCGCCGACATTCCGCGAATTCGCGCGCGTCGCAAAACCCGGCGCCACACTGGTCTGGTCGATGGGCCACCCGATGCGCGACTGGCTCGACGAGCGCACGCGGCGCAATCGCACCTACTTCGAGACGACGCGCTTCGGCATGTACTGGAGTGGTTTCGGCGAACCGAAACCGTACGTGGAGTCATACCGTCGGCCGCTCGCCGGAATTCTGAATGCGGCAGCCGACGCCGGCTGGCAACTCGATCGGATGGTCGAACCGCTGCCGTTGCCGGAGATGAAGACGGTCAGCCCGCGACTCTACGACGAGCTCTCTCAGGCGCCGGCATTCATGTGCTTGCGCGCCCGACTCGTCTGAATTGCGTGCGGGGCAGATTGAGGCCATGCAGCGGGTTCCCTGCAGCACGTCGGCGAGCGTGACCGAAGCGTCCATGCCGCCCGTCAGGACTCGTCGCGAGCCCCCCAGGGGATAAGCATCGTGGCCGTGCATGTCGCGCCTGCCAGCACGGCCGCCACGCCATAGCGCGAGACCTCGGGCAAGTTGAACAGCAGGCCGTGGATAGTGGCGAAAATGCCTCCCAGCATGACGAATGCTGCGACGGAGGCAATGACGACGCGGGTATCGGAACACATACGCCACCTCACAACGAGGCCACGCCCGTTGCGAAGCGGAAAGTGGCGACCGCGAGATCCGGCGATCCCCCGACGTGCCAGGAATGCGACACGCGAGGGGGCGGATCCGGGGTGGCTTCGACGGCGTCCCTCACTTTCAGTGTAGGACGCCGGGCAGCAAAGCGTTAGACGATCACGCGCGATGTGACAGGTTCACCGGCTTGGTGGCTTGGCGGCTTGGCGACGCCGCGACTCACGTCTTGCGCTTGGCATCGGCCTCGCTCTCTTCGTCGCGCGGCCAGGGCGTGAGCATGACGACGATGAACAGAATGCCGAACAGCACCGTGATGACGCCCCCGTGCATGACGTGCGATTTGTCGTAGAGCAGACCGTGGATGGTGGCGAATGCGCCGCCAAGCGTCATGAAGGCCGCGATCGAGGCAATGACGACGCGAAATTCCGAGCCCATAGCGACTCCTTATAGTTATCGGCGATGGTACCGCTCATGTAACCTCTTTAGCGGCAACATCAGTGTACGCCGATCCCCTTGGCTCGCCAATTGAGTCGCATGCCTAAACAAACGGGCATTGACGCGCGTCAACGCCCGTGACCGGAGACATTCCCTCCATAGGAGGCTTCAGGCCTGAATCGGCGAAGTGCCGCTCAGCGGCGAGCTTCGTGCTGCTGCGCCCAACGGAAGTGCCCACTGCGAAGCAGCACGGGGCCAGGCAGGCCCATGGCCAGATACTCGCGCGTGAGTGCGTGGATGCGGCTGCGTCCATGCTCGAAGGCATGAAGCAGATCGTCGGCCCGTGCGGAATGGGCATGAAAGTGTGATTCGAGCGCTTCGGCCGAGACGGCACAATCGATGGGGCGGCCATTGACGACAACCGCAAACTCGATCGTCAGGTCTTCGTAGTTGAACATGGGACGGTGATCCGGAAACTCGATTTGCATGGCGGCACCCCCGGTTGACGAAAGGACGCAGACGACGTGTCGGCCGACACGTTCCATCCAGCATAGTGCATGGTCGGCCGAACCGATAATGACGTCGCTTATCGGTTCGGCCGGATCGATTGGATAAGGTTCCGGACGACGGCATACTTCATAAAAAACCTGAAGAATTGTCCGTAACCTGTTGATTTTTATTAAACTACGTTACGCCTTCGTTTTGCACGCATCGAGGAAGCCGACGAATCCCGCAATGAAATCGGCCAGTTGCTGACGCACCGCGTCGTCCTGAAGGTTGCCGTCCACGTCGACGACCTTGTTCGCGTGCGACACCATCAGACGCCCTTGCCACCAAGGGGTCGTTTGGAGCGTGCGTAACACGGGCAGCCAGGCATTCTGGCTAAGGATGGTGCCGAAGCCGCCCGGCGAAGCCCCCATGATCGCCACCGGCTTGTCGCGGAATACTCGCGCGCTATCCGCAGGCGGACGCGATAGCCAATCGAGGGCGTTCTTGAACACGCCCGGCATGCCGTTGTTGTACTCGGGGGTAGCGAGCAACAGGCCGTCCGCCTGTGCGATGGCGTCCTTGAGCGCGGTGACCGCTGCCGGAATCCCCTCACTCGCCTCCACGTCGCCGTCGTAGAGCGGAATCCCGTGCAACGTCCGCACATCGAGCGTGACGCCGGCCGGCGCCAGCGACTTCGCCGCCACCAGCAGCGCGGTGTTGTATGAGCCCTTTCGCAGGCTGCCGGACAAACCAATGATCGTCGTCATGGAATCGACTCCTTTCGTGTCGGATCGGGAAAGACAAGCGTCGCGACGTGCCGTGACGGCTCAACGAGCCATTGCCGCACGGGACGCGTCGCGCTGGAATGGATAAAGACTGCCCAGACCGAGCAGTCGTGTGAGTTCATCGAGCGCCGTGCGGGATTCGTCGAGCAATCCGGGATCGGCAAGATCGTCTACGGCCAGCCGATCGCGATAGTGACGCTTCACCCAGTCCGTGAGGCATGCATGGCGCGCGTCGTCCATCCATAGTCCGGCGTGCGCCGCCTGGCGCTCCTCCTGCGTGAGCACCACGCGCAGACGCAGACAGGCCGGACCGCCCCCGTTGCGCATACTCTCGCGCAAATCGAATACGTGGAGTTCGCGAATCGGGCCACCGCTGGCCACCAAGGATTCCAGATAGCGCCACACCGCCGGACGCTCGCGACACTCTTGCGGCACCACCAGCCGCATGCCGCCGCCCGCCTCCGGCGCACGCGCGAGCAACTGACTGTTGAAGAGGTAGCTGCCGACGGCATCCTCCACCGAGACGTCGTCCGCCGATACCTCGACAACCTCCAGTTGCGTGCCGCGGGCGGCCAGCCGCTCTCGCAGCGTGGCCAGCACCATCGGCTGATCGACGAAGGCCTGCGCGTGGCAAAACAGCACATTGCCGTTACCGACGGCGATCACGTCGTTATGAAAGACACCGGCATCGATGGCATCGGGATGCTGCTGAGCAAACACGACGTCCGTGTCGCTCAGACCGTGCAACCGGGCAATGGCCTGGCTCGCCTGCAACGTTTGACGCGCCGGAAACCGGCGCGGTGCAGGCGTGCTGGCGAGATCGTCACGACCGTAGACGAAGAACTCGACGCCGCGCTCGCCATAAGCGCCGCACAGCCGCGTATGGTTGGCCGCGCCCTCGTCGCCGAGCGACGGCCAGCCCGGCAACGCATCATGGTGTGCGAAGCGGGATTCGTCGGGAAAGGCCGCCCGCAGAATACGCGACGTCGTCTCGTGTTCAATGGCGCGATGCAACTTGCTGCAAAGGTTCGCGGCAGTGAAGTGCACTCGGGCGTCGGAGGTGTCCGCCGAAGGGCTCACGGTGGCGGCGTTGGCCGTCCACATGCTGGCCGCCGAGCAGGCGGCGCCCAGCAGGCCCGGCGCCGTGCGGGCTGCTTCACGAATGACCGTCTTGTCGTCGCCCGTAAATCCGAGGGTGCGCAACAACCCGACCGACGGACGCTCCTGCGGCGGCAAAACCCCCTGGGCGTAGCCGAGATCGGCCAGCGCTTTCATCTTCGCGAGCCCTTGCAGCGCGGCGTCCCTGGGATTGGAGACGCGGTTGGCATTGTTCGCCGAAGCGACGTTGCCGAACGATAACCCCGCGTAGTTGTGCGTGGGGCCGACCAGTCCGTCGAAGTTGGCTTCGAGGGCAAAGCGCGTCATATCTGTTCCTGAAGAAGGCGGAATCGGTCGATTCCGTGTGACTTATTGTGCGGCATTGTGCCCGAATCAGCGCGCGTCAAAATCCAGTCCGGGACTCAGCCGCTCCGGTAGCACTGCGCGCGGCGATTCCATCGAGGCAATCGGGTACGCGCAATAGTCCGCGGCGTACCAGGCACTGGGTCGGTGATTGCCCGACAGGCCGACGCCACCGAACGGCGCTGCGCCAGCCGCGCCCGTCGTCGGCCGATTCCAGTTGACGACACCGGCGCGAATCTCAGCGAGAAACTGTTCATACCGGGCGGGATCGTCGGACAGTAACCCGGCGGCCAGACCGTAGCGCGTGCGATTCGCGAGAGCAATGGCCTCATCGAACGTGTCGTATCGAATCATTTGCAGCAGCGGGCCGAAATACTCATCGTCGGGCAATGCACCGCGCGCGGCGGGCGCGCTCACGTCGATGAGCCCCGGCGTGAGCAGCGCCGAGCGGCCATCCGGCTGGGACAACGCCAGAATGATGCGCGCGCCCAGCGACATCAAATCGGCTTGTGCGGCCGTCATGCGACGTGCCGCCTGCAACGACACGACGGCGCCCATGAACGGTTGAGGCTCGGCGTCGTAGCGACCGACACTGATACGCTGCGTGACATGCGTCAGACGCTCGATGAAGGCGTCGCCTTGCGCCCCACGCGGCACGAGCAAGCGCCGGGCGCACGTGCAACGCTGTCCGGCGGAAAGGAATGCCGACTGGATGGTCAGGTGTACGGCAGCGTCGACGTCTTGCGGCGCGTCGACGACCAGCGGATTGTTGCCGCCCATCTCCAGCGCGAGGATCTTGTCCGGCCGTCCTGCGAACTGCTGGTGCAGCGCGCGCCCTGTGGCAGAGCTGCCCGTGAAGCACACGCCATCGATATCGGAATGAGCGGCCAGCGCCGCGCCCGTCTCGCGCCCGCCTTGCACGAGATTGATGACGCCGGGCGGCAGCCCCGCTTCGACCCAGCAGTCGAGCGTGCGTGCCGCCACGCCCGGGGCAAGTTCACTCGGCTTGAAGACGACCGTATTGCCCGCCAGCAACGCCGGGACGATATGACCGTTGGGCAGATGCCCCGGGAAGTTGTACGGGCCGAACACGGCCATGACGCCGTGCGCGCGATGACGGACCACGCTTTCGCCGTCGGCGACCGCGGTTCGGCGCTCCCCCGTGCGCTCCTCATACGCGCGCGCTGAATGCGTGATCTTGGCGGACATCGTCGCCACTTCGGTGCGGGCTTCCCACAGCGGCTTGCCCGTCTCGCGACCGATCGCATCGGCCAGCGTTTCGGTGTTGGCGGCAACGATGGCCGCGAAGCGCTGCAAAACGGCGAGCCGCGCATCCACACCCAGGCGCGCCCAATCACGTTGCGCGCGCCGCGCGGCCTGGACGGCGGCATCGACATCGGCGGCACTGCCCGCGCGCCCTTGCCAGACGACATCGCCCGACATGGGATCGAGAGAGCGGAATTGCGCACCGCCGGCGCTGCGCCAGACACCTTCGATATACAGATCGGTCATGAACGGCAATCCCGGGGGGCACGCCCGATAGTGCGGCGTGCGATGCGGATCATGATGACATGGATTCGGCAGCCGGAACAATGCGGTGACGTCGGGGCTCGGGCATTCCCGGCAAACCGTTGTCGACCGGATTCGCGCAGCGCGCGACGACTCTCCCGCCCTGCACGCGCATAGACACACATAGACACGCATAGAATACGGCGTTAAGTTTCCGGAGATTTCTCATCATGAACGATGTCCCTCGTTCGGCACTACACCACTGGCTCAGCGACGTCCTCGATTCGCGCGATCATCGCCACGACACCGGCATCGACCCCTGCGGCGTGCGGTGGAAACGGCATGCCGAAGGCGTACTGGAACTGGCGCCTGCCGCTCCATCCCCACACGCCGCCGACGCCGTGGCGCAGACCGGCCATCGCTACGATGCCATCCTGTCCTGCGGCATTCACGGCGACGAGACGGCGCCCATCGAAATTGTCGACGGGATCCTGCGCGACATTGCCGATGGTCGCCTCACGTTGCGCGAGCGCGTGCTCGTCGTCCTCGGCAATCCCGATGCGGTACGGGCCGGCAAACGCTACCTGGAGTACGACCTGAACCGCTTGTTTCAGGGCGCGCACGCGAAGCGCCCCGAGTCGCCGGCCGTGCAGCGTGCGCGCGAGCTTGAAGTGATCGTCGGGGAGTTCTTCGGCGAGGTGGGCGGGGTGGGCGGCGTGCGTCGCGCGCGCCGTCACGTCGACATGCACACTGCCATTCGCGCCTCGTTGTTCCAGCGCTTTGCCGTCGTGCCGGGCACGCCCCGGCATCCGCCCACCGACGAGTGGTTCGACACGCTCGGGGCGGCCGACATCGAGGCAACGATGCGTACCGAACAGCCGTCGATTACGTTTTCCTATTTCACCTGCGCACGTTTCGGCGCGCAAAGCTGCACGCTCGAGCTGGGCAAGGTCGCGCCGTTCGGTCAAAACCGGCTCGAAGATTTTTCCGGCATCGATGCCGCGCTGCGCCGTTGGCTGTCCGGCGGCGAAATGACGGCACGCGACGATGGACAAGTGCGTCACCCGAAACGCTTTCGCGTCGCCGCGGAAATCGTGCGGCGCACCGACGCTTTCGTGCTCGATGTACCCGCCGATACGCCGAACTTCACGCCGTATCCGGCGGGCACCGTCCTCGCGCGCGACGGCGAGACCGTCTACACCGTTTCTCATCCGGAAGAACGCATCGTGTTTCCCAATCCGAATGTGGCCAATGGGCTGCGTGCAGGCGTCATGGTCGTGCCGGAGTAGCGATTGCTCGCGAGTGTCGGGCCACGGTAGTTTTGCAGCAGTCTGCTGCGGCTTACTGTGGCTTACTGCGGATCGCTCCGGGTCGCTGCGGTTTGCGTGATCGCCGGCGCAATGTCAGGCGCGGTTGGCCGGGACGGCTACGCAGCATCGCGAATGAACGTTTTTAAACGCCTGTCCGGGCGTCGTCGGCGCGCGGGGATGCAGGTAGCATCGCCCACTTCATTTCTCCTGCGAAACGGAAACGGCGGCTTGCGGCTCGGGCAAAGGAAATCGCGCGTGTGCGGCCGTCCATCGACGACATGCCTCAGGACTTCTCTTGCGCCGCCCCTGTTTTTCCCCGCACTCACGGCCTGACTATCGAGCGCCCGATGTTGGATGCGAGATCCGGGACGCGGTGCCATCTCGTCGAAGACTTTTCGCGTGCACAACAAAGCGCAGTCGCGTTGCGACAAAGCCGAAGCGTCAGCCGGCACGCGAGTGTGGCGCAACCGATCGCGCGCGAACATAGAATCGAGCCGACCCGTGCGATGCCCCAGATAAGCGGCGCTGCTGCCTGCCGTGCCGCGCCGGGCAGTGCCGCGCAAATTTACGTCATGCTTCGCGACGAGATCGCCATTCCTGCGCTGCGCCGCTTCGAGCGCGCGCATCGTGGCGCCACGCATGCCTGCCGTCATCCCGCCCGCCCCGCCGCCGTGACCGGCACTCCGCCGTGGTTCGATGACCTCCTGCCCCACCTGCGCACCGAGGCGCAGCTTCTCGCGCAACGCGGGCTGAGCGTCGACAAGGTGCGCCGACGATTCGACGCGCTCGTGCGTCATGAGCATCCGGGCGTGTCATGGCGGGCGATGCGCACCGGGCTGGAGCGCGACGCATTCCCATTCGCGCTCGGCGCCACCCTCCTGTCGGTTCTGGTCGATACGGTCGACCCCAAGCGCCGGTTGGCGATGATGTGGCCTCCGATCGAAGCGCTTGGCGTGGTGTTGATCAACATTGTCGGTATGGCGCGCTTTAACGCAGCGCATCCGTCCTGGGCGAGCCGGTTGGGGCAAGTCACGCCGACGCAGGCGCTGGAGTCCATCAGCGCAACGTTACGCAATCCGGTGCGCGACGTGGCCGCGCACGTTGTGGGTTTCGTGTTCTGCTATGGCGTGGTTCGCAATCTGGCACGACTCGGCGCCGAAGCGGGATTGTCTGCTGCGCTGCCGGGCATCATGGCCAGCCGATTCGGCAACACGATCCACTCATGCCTGGAAATCCTGCTGTGCCCGATTCCGGGGGCATTTCTCGGGCCGATCGTCGATCGCATTGCCCTTGCGCCGGAAGACGCGAGACTCGAACCGTTGCTGCAAGACCGCTTCGGGGATCTGATCTGCCAGATGAGCGACGACATGCCGCCCGGCGCGTCCACGCCGTTCTGGCGATCCTTTCGCACGCATCTCGTCGAGCTGCTGCAATCGAGTGCTCCGAAGGCCATCTGGCTCACGCTGTCGCTCGGGTTCTATTTCCTGTCGACATTTCACCGCGCGCTCACGCAGCTCAACGCAGACGACGTCGCCTCCGATCGCTATCCCGTGACTTCGGGAAACACGACGATACCGGCAACGACCGCCATGCCCTGCACGATGGCCACGATGGACACAGCTTCCGAGCCGAACGACAGCGCCGGTATCGACTGGCACTCACAGGCAGTGCTCAGCGTGCTCTACGGTCTGATCGCGACGTTCGTATCGATGCAGGGCATCTCCGCGCGACACGATGCCATTGCCACGGCATACCTGCGCCGACGGGGCCGCCCGAAGATCAGCACCGCCACGGTCACGTCGCAAGGCGACTCGGGACATTCGTCCGCCGGATCCCAGTCGGATCTGCCCGACAGCCCGGCCAGCGAGTCCGCCCCGACTCGTGCATTGCGGCGCCCCCGCCCCTCGGACAACACACGCATACCGGATTGCGACACCTCCGGTGACACTTCGGGCGACGATTCCGTCTTCTTGCCGATGGAAACCACCCACCGCGTGTCGTCCGACAACAAATCGGGGCCACTGCGTGCTGCCGACATGCCTCAGACGCGAAAACACGGCACGTCCGTCGCTCCCTTGGGAATTTATCGCGAGACGTCGCGCGAAGGCGACAGTGAGCCCGTCGACGCCGCCGAATGCCGCACGCCTTTGTGACGAAGTGTTGCCCGCACTTGCCGTGACTGCGCCGGCATGGCATCTTGCTCTCCAAGCGCGTTCTTTGCGCATGACAACCCGGCCGGAGCGCCTATGCTGAACACCACGCCGAGCGAACTCGCCCGCAATCTGCTGATCGTGCTGGTCCTTGGACTGTTGATCGTCGGCACGTTATGGGTGCTGTTGCCGTTCCTGCCAGCTTTCATCTGGGCCGTCACGATCGTCGCTTCCACATGGCCGCTGCTCGTTGGTCTGCAACGCCGCCTGTGGGGCAAGCGATGGCTCGCCACCACCGTCATGATCCTTGGCATGCTCATCATCGTGGTCGCGCCCCTGTCGGCCGCCATCGGTACGCTCATCGGGCATGCGGCGGACATTAGCGATCAGGTCCATTCGATCGGTCAGCACGGCCTGCCAATGCCGCCCGACTGGCTGGCCCGGATTCCCGTGGTCGGCCAGCGCGCGAGCGACGAATGGCAGGCGCTGGCGGCTGCGGGCCCCGGCGGGCTGGTGTCCCGGATTCAGCCTTACGCGGTGAAGGCCGCCTCGTGGGGATTCGCCAAATTGGGGTCGATCGGCCTGCTGGTGGTTCACCTCGGCCTCACGCTCATCATCTCCGGCATTCTCTTCATGCAAGGCGAGCGTGCAGCACGCGCGTTGATCCGGATTGCGCGTCGCCTCGGTGGCGATCGCGGCGAAGAGTCCGTTCGGCTGGCCGGCATGTCGATTCGCGCCGTGGCGCTGGGCATCGTTGTCACCGCCGTGACACAATCGCTGCTCGGCGGCCTCGGACTCTGGCTCACCGGCGTGCCGTTGTCGGGATTTTTGACGGCATTGATGCTCGTGCTGTGCATCGCGCAGATCGGACCGTTCCCGGTGCTGCTCTCGAGCGTGGCATGGCTGTACTGGCAGGACAGTCCAACGCTCGCGACCCTCCTGCTGGTGCTCTCGGTCATTATCGGCATGCTGGATAACGTGATGCGCCCGATGCTCATTCGCCGCGGCGCCGATCTGCCGATGACGCTGATCCTCGCGGGCGTGCTCGGCGGCATGCTCACCTTCGGCATCGTCGGGCTGTTCGTCGGACCTGTCATTCTCGCCGTGACCTATACGCTGCTGATGGCCTGGATCAATGAAGGCCTGAACCGGCCTGCCACGGCACCGGCCGGTGCGCCGCTGAGCGCATCGGGCACCGAATCGGCGTTGCCGGACGGCGGGACCCAGGCCCCCCAGGAAACGCTGGCGCCGGCAGCGTCCGACGGCCACAAACGTCGATGAGACGTGCCGTGCCCGCCATGCTTCGGTAAGTCCGCAGGGTGCGTTCGTCACGCGCCCCGTACCCATTTTTCGGATTCCTTCACCTGTCGCGCGCCGCCGTGCCGTGGCTAAATGTCTCCCACACTCACACGTTTGCCGGAGACACCGAATGCCACGCTCGACGCCCCACTCGAAGCCGACTTCATGCGCCAGCGCCGCCTGCGCCCCTTCCGCCCCTTGCGCCCCTTGCGCCGCCCCCTCGGCAGGCCCGCCCGCCACGCAACCGGCACGCCAGAATCGACAGACACGCACGTTGCGCGTGCCGCGCCGTGCCCGCCTCGGCGACCCGCCGCTGCTGCGGCGCGTGGCGAACGAACTGGCTTACACCCCAACGCGATGCCGCGTCACGGCGAGCCTTCTCGTCGCACGCGTCAATCCATGGTGGCAGCGTCTGCCGCTCGTTGCCGAGCGCCCGCCCAATGCGGGAGACGCAGCAGTTGCCTCGCCAAAAGCAAACGCGCCGACCGGTGAACCGGTACGACGCGTTGCATACACCGCGGCGATCAAACAGGCGTCGGCCTGCCTTTCTTAGTGCGCGCCACTGGGCCCCACTGGGCCCCACTGGACCTCAGTGGGCGCCAGGGAAGTCCTGCTGGCCCGAGTGAGCGCGCCGCATTTCAGCGTGCCTTGGCAGGCAGGATCTTGCCGGATACCTCACCGAAGCCGACACGGTAGCCGTCGCCCTGGCACCAGCCAGCCATCACGACGGTGTCACCGTCTTCGATGAACGTACGCTTCGCGCCGCCGGCCAGCGTGATCGGGTTCTTTCCGTTCCACGTCAATTCGAGCAGGCTGCCGAACGAATCCGGCGTCGGACCGCTGATCGTGCCCGAGCCCATCAGATCGCCCACGCGCACGTTGCAACCCGACACGGTGTGGTGAGCAAACTGTTGCGCCATGCTCCAGTACATGTGACGGAAGTTGGTGCGGCAGATGGACGTCGGTTCGGCGTCGCCCTCGGCCTGCAGCAGCACTTCGAGTTCGATGTTGAACGCATGCTTGCCCTGCTGCTGCAAATACGACAGAGGTTCCGGCGTCTGTTCCGGGCCGGCCACGCGGAACGGCTCCAGCGCTTCCATGGTGACCACCCAGGGCGAGATGGAGGTACCGAACGTCTTCGCGTTGAACGGGCCGAGCGGCACGTACTCCCATTGCTGCAAATCGCGGGCGGACCAGTCGTTGAGTACCACCATGCCGAAGATCGCCGCTTCGGCCGCTTCCACGCTCAGCGATTCGCCCAATTCGGTATCGCGGCCAACGATGAAGCCGGTTTCGAGTTCGAAGTCGAGCTTGCGGCAAGCATCGAAAATCGGACGCGCCTGATCCGGCAGTTTGATCTGACCGTTCGGCCGATGCAGCGGCGTGCCGCTCACCACAACCGAGCTGGCACGCCCGTTGTAACCGATCGGGATCTCGAGCCAGTTCGGCAAAAGTGCGTTGGCCGGGTCGCGGAACATGCTGCCGACGTTGGTCGCATGCTCTTTCGACGAATAGAAATCGGTGTAGCCCGGCACATCGACCGGCAGATGCAGCGTAGCCTGCGCGAGCGGCACGAGCGCCTGTGCCTTGAGCGCGGCGTTCTCACGCAGCGATGCGTCGCCATCGGCGGCCAGCAGCGATGTCAGGCGCGCACGCGTGGCGCGCCATGCGGCGCTGCCCAGTGCAACGAAGGCATTGATCGATGCCTGCGCGAACACCGGCACGTCGCCGGCCTTGAGCACGCCCGCTGCTTCGAGCGCCGCCAGGTCGAGCACCTGATCGCCGATCGCAACGCCAACGCGCGGCGTGGGTTGCGCTTGCGTGCTGAAAACACCGTACGGCAGGTTTTGCAGCGGGAAATCCGTCACGCCGGTGTTGGCGGACGCGACCCAGCTTTGCAGGAGAGCAGACATGTGGAATTCCTTGTTCGAGGTAACGCTCAGGCCGACCGGGCGCATAACCTGCGCCCGGTCGGCCGTCTTGGTAATGAGAATGTTATGGCGCGATGCCGCTTACTTCTGGTTCGGGTTGAAGTGCTTCTTCAGACCCTGCCAGCACGTGTAGTAGTTGTCTTGCAACTGTTTGGTCTCCAGTGCAAAACGCGTCGGGCGAATGACCGCGGGCGTCTCGAACATGAAGGCCATCGTCGCGTCGACCTTGTGCGGCTTGCTCGTGTCGGCGGCGGACGCCTTCTCGAACGTGTCCGCATCGGGGCCGTGACCCGACATGCAGTTGTGCAGGCTCGCGCCACCCGGCACGAACCCTTCGGCCTTGGCGTCGTACACGCCGTGGATCAGGCCCATGAACTCGCTGGCGATGTTGCGGTGGAACCAGGGCGGACGGAACGAGTTTTCCATCGCCAGCCAACGCGGCGGGAAAATGACGAAGTCGATGTCGTCCACGCCCGGCGTGTTGCTCTGCGACTGAAGCACCAGGAAGATCGACGGGTCCGGGTGGTCGTAGCTGATCGACCCGATCGTATTGAAGTGACGCAAATCGTACTTGTAAGGCGCGTAGTTGCCATGCCAGGCCACGACGTCGAGCGGCGAGTGACCGATATCGGCGCGCCACAGGGCGCCGCCGAACTTGGCGACCAGTTCGAAGTCCCCTTCCACGTCTTCGTAAGCCGCGACCGGGGTCAGGAAATCGCGCGGATTGGCCAGCCCGTTGGAGCCGATGGGGCCCAGGTCCGGCAGGCGGAACAGCGCACCATAGTTCTCGCACACATAGCCGCGCGCGCGCCCGTCGGGCAGCGTGACCCGAAAGCGCACGCCGCGCGGCAACACGGCGATCTCGTACGGCTCGACCTCGAGGACACCGAATTCGGTGGCGATACGCAGCCGCCCTTCCTGCGGCACGACCAGCAGTTCCCCGTCGGCGTTGTAGAAGAAGCGACCGTCCATCGACTTGTTGGCGGCGTATACGTGAATGCCGCAGCCGTGACCTGCGTCCGGACTACCGTTGCCGGCCATCGTCACCATGCCGTCGACAAAATCGGTCGGCGTGTCGGGCATCGGCAGCGGGTCCCAGCGCATCTGGTTAGGCGGCGTCGGCACGTCGTCGAAACGGCTCAGCCAGCGTGCATTGTCCACCGGGGTGAACGGCTTGTGCATGGCGGCGGGACGAATGCGGTAGACCCACGAGCGGCGGTTATGGCCGCGCGGCGCGGTGAATGCCGTGCCCGAGAGCTGTTCGGCGTAGAGGCCGTAGGGCGCACGCTGCGGCGAGTTCTGCCCGACAGGCAGCGCACCGGGCAAAGCCTCGGTTGCGAACTCATTGGTGAAACCGGACAGGTAACCCAACTCCCCCTGAATTTGGTCTGCTTGACGCATGAATGACCTCGTCTCCTGATGTCGAATGCGAACATTGTCCGCCAAGCGACCACATTTTGCGATATAAATAGAGAAATCCACTCTATTCACATTGCAAATAATGCTCGGGGCATTCGCGGTGTCGGTCACACCATGATTTCGTTACGTGACGTCGATCTGAACCTGCTGGTCGTGTTTCATGCGGTGCTTACCCATCGCAGTATTTCCCAGGCCGCGCGGGAGTTGGGGCTATCCCAGCCTGCCGTGAGCAACGGGCTGGCTCGCCTGCGTCAAACATTCGAGGACGAACTGTTCACGCGAACCAGCACAGGCATGCAGCCCACGCCTTTCGCCGAGGCACTGGCCGAGCCGGTGTCCGCAGCGCTGGCGGGGATTTCCCGCGCGATCAATCACCGTGAGGCCTTCGATCCGGCGAGCAGTCAGCGAGAATTTACGTTGGCAATGACCGACGTGGGCGAGGTGTATTTCATGCCGGCACTCATCGATCTGTGCACGCATCTGGCGCCAGGCGTTCGGATCCGCACGGTTCGAACAACGCTGCCCGACCTCAAGGAAGCGATGGCGGCCGGACGAATCGATCTCGCGGTGGGCGCCTTTGACGATCTGACCGGCCCGTTCTTCCAGCGTCGGCTGTTCCGCCAGCAATACGTGAGCATGTTTCGTGTCGGACACCCGCTCGACACGCCCGACGCCGGTCTGGCGGAGTTCAAGGCGGCGCGGCATCTGTTCGTGGCAACGGGCGACAACCCGTACGCACGCGTCAACCAGTTGCTTGCGCAGGCCGGCTTTGGCAGCGACGCCAACTTCTGGGTCCCCCATTTCATTGCAGTGCCCTATGTGGTGAGCACGAACGACCTGGTGGTCACCGTGCCGCAGAAGTTCGCCGAACGTGCGGCGGCCCCGTTCGGCTTGCGCTTCGTCAAACCGCCGCTGCGTCTGCCTGCCCTGCAAACCAATGTGTTCTGGCACCGGCGCTACCATCAGGACGCCGGCAACCAGTGGTTACGTCAGCTGATTTCGGAACATTTCGTGGAGTAGACACCCCACGCGGCGACGACGCCATCACGTGCCACTCGCGATGGCGTGTCCTTGCGCCCTCAGCCAGTCGTTCCACGCCGCGTCGAGCGCATCGAATGCGGCCTCCATCTGCCCAACGGATGCCTGCGGCGCCAGATGCTCGACCTGCGCGGCGAGCGACGCCAGCGAGTTCAGCCCAAACGCCATGAATCCGCCGCGCAAGCGATGTGCGGAGTGACGAAGCATCTCGCGCGACACTTCGGCCAAGGCCGTTCGACAATTCGCGATGTCCTGATCCGCAATTTTGACGAACGCGTCGAGCATGTCCGATAGCGGCAAGCGCCAATCCTTCGGCGTCGCGCTCTGCGGCGCAGGCTTCGGCGCATTCTCGACGAGCCGTGTAGACGCGGGCAGCGGCGCGATCTCGACGCAAAGTGACGGATAGCGACCCCGTACCAGTTCAATCACGCGCAACAGCGAGCGCGCATCCACCGGTTTGTAGACAACGGCGTCGTACGGAGACTTGGCCTCCCGATCGTTGCGTAGCGTGACGTCGGCCGTCGCCACCACGACCGGCACATGAGGCGCCCGTGCTTTGATTTCCGTAGCCAGCGCATGCCCCGAGATATGCGGCATATTGGCGTCGGTGATCACGAGCATATGGGATTCGGCGTCGAAGGCGTCGAGCGCTTCACGCGGATCGTGATAACAATCGACCATCGCCCCGAGCCCTTCCAGTTGACGCGAGAGCAGCATGCCGCTGATCGGATGATCGTCGGCCACCAGCACATACCAACCCGCCAGCGGTCTCACACGCGCCTGCGCACTCGTCGCGCCTGGCACCGGAAGGTTTCCATTGGCGCTCAGGCCTGGGCGCGGCGCCGAACCCAGCGCGTCCCAAAGCTCGGCTTGCTGGAACAACGCAATATCGCGCGGCCATGTCGGCGCGCTGCCCGCCGGACGATCCACCGGCGTGGCGCGCAGCAGGTAGACTTCCGCACCCGCCATGCCACGCACGGGCCATTCGTCCGCAAACATCAGCAATCCGGAATCGCGATCGCGTCCCGACCCCGTCGACCATGACACCGCATCGTCATAACGTATCGGCTCGAAGCCGGCGCGGCGAATCAGTGCTTCGAGATACCAGTGGCGGCGCGCCATGTCGCTCACGTAGGCGAACGTTTCATGCGACGCCACAATATGCGGCGCTTCGCTCTCGGGCGCCCACGGCAGGTGCAGGGTGAAACGCATGGTCGTGCCCGCACCCTCCTCGCTGTCGACCGTGAGCACCCCGCCGAGCATGCCCACGAACTGATGCGAAATTGCCAGTCCCAAGCCGGTACCGTGTTGCATACCCGGCTCGGTCGTGCTCTTGCCAAACGGCCTGAACAGGTCTGCCAGATCGGACGCGGCAATGCCGACACCGCTATCGCTCACCGTGAAGGCAACGTCACAGCCCTGCATGTCGGCACGCGTGACCATCGCGCTGAACGCGACATGCCCATGCTCGGTGAACTTGATGGCGTTACCGACCAGATTGGTCACCACCTGTCCGAGTCGCAGCGCATCGGTATGCACGGCGCGCGACAGTTGCGGGTCGATCATCCAATCGAGTGTCAGTCCCTGCAGGCGCGCACGCCCCGTGAACGACAGTCCGACCGCCTCGAGCTCCTTGAGCAGCGAGCAATCCCGCGAATTCAGCTCGAAACGACCGACCTGAATGCGCGAATAGTCGAGCAGGTCGTTGATGAGATCGAGCAGGTTTCGCGTCGAACTCTCCATCACGTCGACGTAGTACCGATGATCGTCGCCGAGATTCTGCGCGCTGAGCAGTTCGAGCGACGCCAGCGTGCCGTAGAGCGGCGTACGCATTTCGTGGCTGACCGTCGTGAGGAAGACATCTTTGGCGCGATTGGCACTTTCGGCAGCCAGACGCGCCTTGCGCTGCTCCAACTCGAAACGGCGCTGCTCGGTGACGTCCGACAGCGTACCGATCAACACCGGCTGTTCGCGAAACACGGTATCGACGAAACTCACCGCGTAATGCCGCTCTCCGGCGTCGTCGAGCGCGCTCAACAGACGGCGCACCGGCCGTGCCACCACCCCGCTGTGTAGTTGTCGGTACATGCGTGTCAGTTCGCCATCGCCCAGATGTCGCAACAGATCGACGGTGCCCGCATACGCCGGGTTGCTCATGACCACGGCGGGCTCGAACGGGTCGATGATCGCCATGCCGACAGGCGCGGTCTCGATGAGCGTCTGCGTGAAGGCATCGCGCTCGAGCAGCGCCGTCGTGCGCTGGCGCGCGGGCCCGATGATGCGCTGACGCATGTAACGCATACCGGCGTAGACCCCTGTCGCATACAACAGCAGCAGCAACGTCGCACCGAGCAAGAGCGTTGCGTTTTCCCGCAGCAATTGCGCCGGACGTACCGCATACCGCACAAACCATGGTGTGGATGCCAGTCGCCGCTCGAACACCAGCCGTTGCCCGTCGGAGCGCAACGTCATCTGCGCACCTCCGAATAGCGGCAACGTTACCAGCGTACGTAAATGACCAAGGGACGACAGCGGGAGACCGGCGCTGGCAATCACGAGCCCATCCTCCGAGATCAGTTGAAGGGCCTCGCCCGTGCGTTCGAGGTGGCGCATGCGCGGTGGCACGATCATCTCCGGCGACATGCTGGTGCCCACATAGAGCACGAGGTGTCCGTTCAGATCGCGAATCGGCACGAAGCTCGATACGGTCTTCAGATGTGTGACGGGATGTTTGTAGTTGTAGGTCCAGAACGGACCTTCGCTGTTACCGCGAACGCGTGCGTGATAACGCTCGACCTTATTGATCTCCGCGAGCATGGCCTGCGTGTCGCGGGCGAGATCGGCCGGCGTGAAGGCTTCTCGGCCAATGGCAGGACGATATGTCGCGAACGCGCCATCGGCGTAAATGATGAAGGTTTCGTCCTGCGCGTCTAGCGGGCTCCAGAAATTGGCGTCGAGCACCATGAGCCGCAAGGTCAGGCGTGCGAGCAATGCCGCGCGCTCTTGCGGGATGTCGGCGAGTTTGACGATCTCGAATTCGCTGTCCCAGCCGATCCCGCTAATACGTCGCGCCGTACCGACCGGCATCGACACCAAAGGTTTGAAAATACGGTCGGTCAGCGCCTGCGTCACGCCACTCGGACGCGCCGAGCTCGCCTGTGTCGCCTGCGCCATCGCGCGGGCCTGTTCGTTGAAAATCTCGAGGTCGCGGATTTCCCGCCCGACTGCGGCAAAGAACGACTCGGTCTTCTGCCCGCTTTGCCACAGCGTGCCGAACAGGGCATACGACACCGCCGCCACCCAGACCGACAAACCGAACAGCAGGGCAAGCAGGCCACCAATGCGAAGCAGGCGGCCGGCAATCGCGATGTCGCGCGTCATCGTTCTGGCGGGCATAGACTCCAACGTCGGTGAGCGCGGCGGACTCAGGCGGCACTCGGCGCTTCGGCGTCGCCGTCACGCGAGAACTGGACCGGACTCGATACATGCAGTTTGAACAGTTCCATGTCGGTGCGGCAACCCAGCTTGCACATCGCCATGCGCTTCTGGTTGTTGATCGTCTTGGCCGAGCGCTTGAGCGCGCCCGCAATCTGGGACACGTTCTGGCCGTCCAGGTACATGCGCAGCACCTCCATTTCTTTCGGCGAGAGCGGACGGCGAGCCGTCGGCTTGCGGCGCATCTGCTCTTCGAGAATCTGCTCCGCACGCCCACCGCGGTAGCTCATGCCCCGACGGCAACGCTCCACGCACACCGTGATCTCGCGCAAATCGTCCGATTTCGTCATCACGCCCAGCACGCCGCAACTGTCGAGTGCGTGGATGATTGCGGGCTGCTCGATCGAGGTGAACACGATGATCTTCACATCGGGATATTTGCGGCGCACGCGATTGATCATGACGAGGCCGTCGCCAAACGCACCGCCCGGCATGCAGTAATCGGTGATCAGGACGTCGACGGAATTCGTCTCCAGCGCCTTGAACAACTCCGTCGAGTTGGAGACCGGGGGCAGCACGTGAAATCCCGGGTCCGGGGAAAGCATTTCACGCAGCGTGGAGGCCACGATCGGATGATCGTCGGCAATCAGAATCTTCACCATCATTTGCAGGATCCTTTTAAAAGAAGTCAGCCGTGGGCGCGCGCGATCCTTCGCCGTGTCTACGCGTCATGGCTTCCCAAAAGAGGAATGTGCGTCTTGGCAACGCACGCGTTGGTCACTCAGGCGTGACCGCATTGCTGCTGGGCGACGATGCGGGACCCGACAGTCCGGCGCGCACGGGCCAGGCATGGCCCCCGCCCCGCTGCCGCGCTATCCAGCGCTACCGACGACTTCGGCCGCTCTGGGGCCGTCGACGGTGGTCCACGCCGAGCACGTCTTGTGCCCTGTCAACCGTGATGTGCCCTCGCCGATGACCGGCTTGACACAATATCGAATGCGAACGCCGCGCAGCCCCGCCGACGGCATCATGTCGCGCGTGCGCCCGACAACACGAATGCGCGTGGGTCCGGCGGCGGCTTCCCACAAATGCACGCTGTCGGTTTCGGGCCAGTCGGCCATCCATCGATAGGTGCCGCTCACGACGATACCGACCTGCGGCGTTGCGCTCATCTTCACTGCCGCTGCCACCGGCCGCATTCGCGTTTCGACCTCTCGCGTCAGTTCATCCGGAGGCTCCGCCCGCGCCAGCGACGCACCGTCACTCTCCAATTCGAAACTGGGACCGGTTGCACTCGCTGTCGACGCCTTGTATTCGCTACATCCGGCGAGCAGCGCGACGACCAGCGCGCCGCTCAGCCTTTTCAGTGTCGTCACGGCACGTCGCCCCGTCGTCGGCCTGGCGGCCGGGCAGCGAGACAGACTGGGAAGGAAAGAGTCAACGTGTGTTGGGATCATCTGGTCCATTACCAATCGTTTCGCCGCGTGACAATCGAACGTTACGCGTCGTTTTTACGACCAGCGGAAATATAGGATAAATCTACAAAACCCTACCGTTTTGGAACTCTTTATAGGAAACATCCTAGTCCAAATTAGGAGGATTACTGTTCGCGATTCGCGCAGCGCACGCATCGCACAGGCACACGATGCGGGAATAACTCAAATGACGTAGCGTCAACGCGAATGCCGCGTTCTGATGGACAGATGAGCGAAGAAAAGATTCATTTGAAAAGCGACGGTCGCGTGAACCATCGGAGGTGTACTGGCGTGATGCGCATGGTCGCTCTCATTCCGTCGGCGCGCTGTTGACGCACCACTTCACTCGAAAGACGTTGCGATTTTCGAGAGATATGCACCTCACCCATCGTTGTCAATGAGTGGGTCGCTTTGAAGAAATGAACGCGTCAATCGGTGCCGAGTGAGGCCTCAGGCGCCGAGGGCTTTCACGACCATGCCGAACGCCACCGCCGCCATGAGGGCCGAGAATATCTGCTGGAGCCGCGAGGCCGCCAGACGCGGTGCAAGTGCGCGACCGAGCACCATGCCCAAGACGGCGCCCAGCACGAACGTCCAGCCCTGCAAGCCCGGATGCATGCCGTGCCACCAGGCGTTGGCGACAGTACCGGCAGAAATTAGCGCAATGACGAAGAGCGAAGTCGCAACCACGCCGTGCACCGTGATATCGGTAAAGCGTCGCAGCGCCGGAACGATGACGAAACCACCGCCGACACCCAACAATCCCGAGGCAAATCCTGAGACCGCACCAATCAGGCCGAGCGTGCTCGCGACGCGACGCGTCCAGTGCAGTCGCCCCGTCGAAGGATCCATTCGGCAAGGCGGCAATGGCGACGCACAGCGCGTCGCGCCTTCACTCGCGTCACCGGGTGGCTTGCCAGCATTGGCGCGGGACGCGCGGTACATGCGTGCGGCGACGATCAGCATGGCGAGCGCGAAGAGTCCGACGAGCCAGCGCTCGGGCAAGCGATGCGCAAGCCAGCTACCGACCGGCGCGACGCAAACGCCGATCCCCGCCATCAGCATGGCCGCGCGGTACCGCACGATGCCCGCGCGCAACCCTTGTGCGCTCCCTACGGCAGCGCTTGCGCCGACTGCGAGCAACGCAACCGGCCCCGCCTGCGGCACCCCCCATCCCAGTCCGAAGACCAGTGCCGGAACGGCAAATATCCCGCCACCGGCGCCGGTCAATCCCAGAACGAGGCCTACGGCCGCGCCGAGCAAGGCGGCCGTTGGTGAAAGACTCGATAGGTCGGGAAACATGGGCGAAATCCAGCAGAAAATGACCTGACGCAAAAGCCAAATCACTATTTGTCATATGCTTATGACAGTGGATTATATAGAAATGACAAATGCCCCGCAAAGACTTGGCCGAGTTTGCCCATGCCCCGTGGTGGGCCTTGGGGCAGGGAGTCATGGGCGACCCTGATCAGGCCGTGGCGCCAAAAGAAAAGCGGCGCCACTCGGGCGCCGCCATATCTGAACTGTCGGGAAATGAGGGAATCCTCGAAAGAAGACTACGTCGACGATATCCCCGCCCGCCTGGCCGCCGCCGCTTCACCGGCATCCAGCTCGGCGAGAATATCGCCCGTGTGCGCCCCGGGCGCAGGCGGATCGAGACGCGTGACCGGGCTCTGTCCATTGAGTCGGACGGGCGAGACGATGGTGTGGCTCGTCTCGCCGCTGGGCAGCACCATCGGACGCACCCATCCCATATGCGCCACCTGCGGGTCGGCCAGCACTCGCGAATACGTACTGATTTCGGTACACGGCACGCCCACGGCGACGAGTCGGGCCAGCCAGACCCCGCGATCTTCCGCGACGAACACCGCTTCGAGCACATCGCGCAGCGCCGCCTGATGACGGGCGCGCTCGCGTGCATTGCCAAACCGCGGATCGTCGAGCAGATCCACACGATGCACCAGCGCGCAAATCGCCTGCCAGTGGTCCGATGCGTCGAGGTCCATGCCGAAGTATCCATCCCGGGCGCGGAACGTGGGCCACGGAGCCGACGGCCCACCGAAACGCTGCCCAGAGGTCTCCCCTTCGCCGTCCAGCGGCGTGGCCAGCGGCGACGCTTTCGTCGGTTCCACCGCCTGCGCGAGCCGTTGACGCTGCCACGTCGTTGCCGGTGCATCCCGGTCGCTCTGAGGCATGAGCGCCGAAGGCTGCACCAGCCCCGCGCGCTGCGCGGCTTCGGCGCCTGCGTCACCGGCACGCAACGCCGCGATCGCGAGTGTCGCTCCAAGCATCGGCACGTCGATATGCACACCGCTGCCGTGCTGTTTGGCCGACACGAGCGCCGCCGACACGGAGAACGCGGCATAAAGTCCGGCAGCCAGATCCGCCACCGGCAGATCGCGCGGCGGTTCGGCGCCCTGCGATACGGCACCGAGCATACCTCTTAGCGCTTCGAGCGCGGGCACGCCTGCCGCCTGCGCGGCAGAGCGCGGGCCATCCTGACCGAATGCGGAAATCGACACATAGACCAGATGCGGCTGCACGCTCGCCAGCGTGTCGTAACCGAGCCCGGCGCGCGCCAGAGTGCCCGGCGGCATGCATTCGATAACGACGTCCGCGCCGCGCACGAGCGTATGCGCAAGACTGCGGCCTTCCAGCGTGAGTAAATCGAGGGCAACGGAGCGCTTGTTGCGCCGCAAGCCCAATTGCGCCGACTCGCCGAGCGGGCTTCGACTATCGTTGGCGATGTCGTCGACAGGATCGTCGACCATGATGACGTCCGCGCCCATGTCGGCCAGCAGCATGCCGCAATAGGCGCCTGCCGCGCCGCGACAGAACTCGATGACGCGAATCCCCGTAAGTGGTGCGTTCAATATCTGACCCCTATTTGCCTGACGGTTTATTGTTGTTTTCAACCCTTGGCAACCGTCTGACGCGGCGTTGACGCATTCTAGAACAGTTATTCGGCGCCGGTCACTGCGAAAAAATCGCGGGTCCGGCGCACGTTGCCGCCGGGCAACAGCGCCGTCCATACGGGCGTTCGCGTCATGCGCCTGACATGAGCGTCAGCGCGTTGGCCGGTCGACCGCGCCCGGCTCGCACAGTCCATCCCGCATTACAACCAACCGGCCTTCCGAAATTTCAGGAACAGCAGCGTATCGATGACGACCATCGCGGCCAGACACACCGGATAGCCATACGGAAACTTCAATTCGGGAATGTCGGCAAAGTTCATGCCGTAGATCCCCGCGATCATCGTCGGCACAGCGAACAGCGCGGCGAACGATCCGAGGCGCTTGGTCGTTTCGTTTTCGGACAGCGAAATCATGCCGAGATTGACCGACAGCGCCGTGGTCACCATTTCGCGCAGCAAATCGATGTTTTTCGTAATGCGCTGCAGGTGGTCGAACACGTCGCGGAAGTACTCCTGCATGCCACCGCACAGCTTCGGCGCCATGGCCCCGAAGAGCTTGCTGACTGCCTCCATGAGCGGCACGCAGGCATGTTGGAGCGTGATGAGCCGACGCTTGAGCTGGTACAGATCCTCGATGATCGCCCTGCCCTTGTTGGGCGCATTCGGCGTGAATATCTGCTCTTCGATGGCTTCGAGTTGTGCTTCGAGATCGTCGAATACCGGGAAGTAGCTGTCGACGATCGCGTCCATCAATGCGTAGAGCACGAAGATCGAACCCTGGCGTAGCAGGTGCGGCTCCTTCTCTGCGCGGGCGCGCACCGCCCCGAGGCCCTGCGTGGCGTTCGAGCGCACCGAGAGCACATAGTTGTGCCCGGCGAAAATCGCCACTTCGCCGATGGAAAAGTCCCCGACCTCGTCTTTGTTAAGCACGTGAAGCACGGCGAAGAGCGAGTCGCCGTACTGTTCGATTTTCGGACGCTGGTGACCATGCTGCGCGTCTTCGACGGCCAGGTCGTGCAGGCCGAACTCGTGTTGCATCTGCGCCAGTTCGCCCGGTCCGGGATCCTTGAGCGCCACCCAGACGAAACAGTGCGGACGCTCAAGATAATCCGAGATTTCATCGGGGTGGAGATCGGCAATCTTGCGGCCATCCTCATAGGCCACGCAATTCACTAGCATTCGTCTTCCTGTTCGAGGCGGCTGCCATGCCGCTTGCACGCAACGCAGGCACCGGCAGACACGCGGACATGGCGACGAATGTCGCGACCGTTTCGCGACGGTTACGCGACCGTTACGCGTTGTGTGTCTCCCGCACCTGCGCCGTCGGTTGCAGCGGCAGCCGGATATGAAGAATGCCCGCCTCCATTTCCTTGTCTTCGACAAATCCGAGATGACGGGCGAGTGTCAGCATACGCGTATTTGCCGAGAGCACATAGCCGATGAGTTCCCCAGTGCCCCGCTTGCGGCTGTAGTCCACGATGTGTTCCATGAGCGCGCGGCCCAGCCCGCGCCCCTGCGCCGCCGGACTCACCGTGACCGCGAACTCCGCCACGGTATTGTCAGGATCGGCGAGCGCCTGCACGACGCCCAGCAATCGCGTGTTGCCCGCTTCGTCCTTTTCCGTGGCCACAAACGTCATGGCCCGGTCGTAATCGATCTGTGTGACGCGCGCCATCTGCGAATGCGACAACTCCTTGATCAGTCCGAAGTAGCGAAACTGCACGTCCTCCGGCGTAAGCGTGTGGAAGAACGCGTTGTAGGCAGGCTCGTCCTCCGGGCGGATCGGGCGCACCCGTACCGGCTTGCCGCCTGCATCCACCGTGCTTTCCAGTTCCTGCGGATAAGGGGCGATGGACAGGCGCCCATGCCCCGGCACGGCGGGCGGGCGCGCCACGATGCGGGCGTCGAGCGCGAGAACGCCATGGGCGTCGGCAAACAGCGGGTTGATGTCGAGCTCTGCGATTTCCGGCACGTCGCAGACCAGTTGCGAGAGCTTGACCAACGTCAGATAAATGGCTTCGTGATCGGCGGCCGGCCGGTTGCGGTAGCCGGCCAGCAATTTCGACACGCGCGCCCGGGCGACCATGTCGCGCGCGAGATTCAGGTTCAGCGGCGGCAGCCCGATCGTACGGTCCGCAATGACCTCGACGGCAGTGCCGCCCTGTCCGAACAGCAGGACCGGTCCGAACACATTGTCGGTCGCCACGCCGACGATGAGCTCGAACGCCTCGGCCCCATTCGCCATGCGCTGCACCGAGTAGCCGGTCACACGGGCTTCGGGTTTCGCCGCCAGCGCCCGCTTGCGAATCTGCCGTGCCGACTCGACCGCCTGCTCCGGCGTCTCGATGTTGAGCACGACACCCCCGACATCCGACTTGTGCGTAATGTCGGGGGAAATCAGTTTGACCGCCACAGGAAAGCCGATGCCTTTGGCGAGTTCTCCGGCCAACTCCGGCGTCTCGGCCACGAGCGTCTCGACCACAGGAATGCCGTACGCCGACAACACCCCCTTGGCTTCCGGCTCCGTGAGCAACGCGCGCCCCTCTCGCATGGCGCTGTCGACGATGGCACGCACGCGCGCCACGTCGGGCGCAAAACCCGGCGGAATCGACGGAGGCGTTTCCATCAGCAGCGCCTGGTTACGCCGGTAATTGACGGCTTCGAGAAACGCCCGCGCGGCATTTTCCGGCGTGTCGTAAGTGGGCAGCCCCGCTTCGCGGCAGATGCGTCGCGCGCGCTCTGCGGTGTCCCCGCCGAGCCAGCAAGTGAAGACGTTCTTGGAAGGTCTGGGGAGCGCGGCCAGCGCGTTCGCGACATCCAGACTGGGCATGACGGCCGTGGGTGCCTGAATGAACAGCACCGCAGCCGTCTCCTGGTCTTCGCAAAGCGCGGCCAGCGTAGCCGTATAGCGTTCGAGATCGGCGTCGCCACCGATATCGACCGGATTCACACGGCCGAGCGTCTTCGGCAACACGGCGTCAAGTGCGTCGCGTGTCTTGTCGCCCAGGTGCGCGAGCTTGCCGCCGTCGAGCACGAGCGCGTCGGTCGCCATCACGCCGGCGCCGCCACCGTTGGTCATGATCGAGAGCTTGTCGCCGACGAACGGTCGCAGACGCGCCAGTGTCTCGACCGCCGCGAACAGTTCGTCGGTGGTGTCCACGCGCAGCATGCCGGCGCGCCGGATCGCGGCGTCGTACACATCGTCCGATCCGGCGAGCGCACCCGTATGCGACGCCGCCGCCTGTGCGCCTTCGGGCACACGGCCCGACTTGATGACGACCACCGGCTTGTTGCGCGCTGCTGCGCGCGCTGCGGACATGAACTTGCGCGCGTCGCGAATCGATTCCATGTACATCAGAATCGCATCGGTGCCGGGGTCGCTCGCGAGGTAATCGAGCATGTCGCCGAAGTCCACGTCGGCACTGTCGCCCATCGAAACGAAATGGGAAAAGCCGATCTCACGCGCATCGGCCCAGTCGAGCACGGCCGTGGTCAGCGCCCCCGACTGCGAAACGAAAGCGAGCTTGCCCGCCCGTGCGCCCATGTGCGCAAAACTGGCATTCAACCCAATGCCGGGACTTAGCAGCCCGATACAGTTCGGCCCGAGAATACGGAGCACGTGCGGCTTCGCGTTCCGCAGCATGCGTTCCTGCAATGTCACGCCATGCCGGTCCTTTTCACGGGCCAGGCCGGAGGTCAGCACCACCACCGCGCGCGTGCCGCGCTCGCCCAACTCCCGGACGAGCCCGGGCACGGTCGCGGGCGGCGTACAGATCACGGCGAGGTCGGGGGCCTGCGGCAGATCGCTGACGTCGCGGTAACACGTCAGGCCAGCGAGCGTCGAGTACTTAGGGTTGATGGGATAGATGTCCCCTTTGAAGCCCCCGTCGATCACATTCTGGAGCACGGTCGTCCCCACGCGCCGCTCGCGATTGGACGCACCGATCACGGCGACCGATTTCGGCTGGAACATCTGGCTCAGATTACGGGTGGTCATGGTGACTCCGGGGGATGTGGGGAGGACAGGCAGCGCAGGACACACAGGGGGAAGACGTGCAAGCGCACGCAAGCGCATGCAAGCGCGCGCCCCGCATCGTGCCGGGGCGCGCGCTCGTCAATGCAGCATGGGCTCCCGCACGGGAAGCCCGACAACCGGATTACTCGCCGCGCAAGTGCGCCTCGACTTTCCACAGGTGATCGTCGACACCGCGCGAGATTTCGGTGAAGACGTCGGACGTGGTGGCGTCGCCGATCTGCGCAGACGCATCGATCAGCCCGCGAACGATCTCGCCGTATGCGGCGAGCGCTTCGGCAAGCGCGGCTGCGTGATCGAGCCCGCGCTTGAATTCGTTCTTGTACGTCGGCAACTCCGTCTTCTGGGCGACGGTCTGCACACGCCCGTCCGCCACGCCGCCCAGTGCCACGAGACGCTCGGCGCACAGATCGGCCCACTCGATTGCCGCGTTGTAGACCTCGTCGAACAGCAAATGCAGCTCGATAAAGCCCGGGCCATGCACGTTCCAGTGCGCCTGCTTCGCCTGACGCTGCACATCGATGCCGTTGATCAGCCCGCGGTTGAGTTGATTGACTGATTCGATACGGATCTTTTCACCGAGGGTGTTACGCGTATGATTCAAAGCCATTTGACACTCCTGACGTCTGGCGACCGGCAGGTCGCCGGGGGGAAGCCGTCGGCACCGGGCGCCGGCATGACACGCTCATTGCGCCATGAGAGGGGTCCGGGCGGACGAAGGGAATCGAATGCGTTTCACGAAAACAACAACAGATGACACTATCCGGCATGCCCCGACGGCGCCTGCGACAGCCCGTGTGTCGCGCCTCGCAGCCTGAAGCCCGCCACCACCAGCAACACGCCCCATACGATGGCCCAGGATCCGATGGCCCAGATCAGCGCAAGCGCGCCCGCGCCCGGCTGCCACATGATGAAGATGGCGAACAGAATGCTGAAAACACCGGAGAGAATGACCCACAGCTCGCCCTTGACCTCGCGCCGCAACGCGATGCCGGCGGCCACCTGCAACACGCCGGTGACGAAACTCCAGGCCACGATATAGATAAGCAACGCAACGGCGGTCAACGCCGGGTTGAGATAAGTCAGGACTCCGATGACAATGCCTGCGATGCCCTGCAATAACGGCAGCCACCAGTCGGCATGCTCCTGACGCGCGCTCCATGCGCCACCGAGCGAAAAGACGCCGTCGACGAACGAAAACGCGCCGAAACACAGCACCAGCACCGCAATCGTGACGCCGGGCAACGCAAAGGCCGCGATGCCGAAGATCACGGCCAACACACCGCGCAGCACAAGCAACCACCAGTATTTCGACAGAAGTCTGAGCATGGCATCCCTCTCGTGAAATAACCGCAGGCAGCGACTACGGGCGACTGACGGCCTACCACACGTTTGATGTGAGCAGGCGCCCGATGCGCGTAAGAGGTCATTCTAGAGAGGCCTTCGACGTCAGATCAAGTGAAATATGTGCGAAAGCTTGTGCAACCTGCACCCGCTTTGACGCGCGTCATTTCTTTCCGCTTCGTTCCGCCTGCCGCCGGCTCCCTCCGCTTCCCCCCGCGCGCCCCTACTCCCGCCACCGGACCCTGCACGGCCGTCTCGGACACGCCGCCCGACATTGTCCCGCCGCTCCCCACGATTGCCCGCCATCGCACGCCATCGCACGCCATTCCCCCGCCGCTATTGCGACATACCGTCGCATCCCTCGACGTCACCGCACCATCGTTGCCTTCGCGCCGCGTTTGCGTGCGCACTGCGTGATGTTGAACCATGCGCGTTGCGCGTATACGGACGGCACGCGTGGAGCGGCAGTCGCACCATCGATTGGGACGATTCCGAAAGCTTTCTGAGCGCGCATATTTCGGGCAAATGCCTTCATAAACTACGTAAAAAGCGCCCCAAAAGCGTCCAAATCATGTCTGAAAAGTGTCCCAAAGGCGCCCGAAATACGACGCGTAAACAGGCGTAACGCCAACGCGATGATCAACGTCGATATCGTAGTCCCCGCAATACAACTTCGAATTTTCACATAGGACTCCTAAGGAGAAACATCATGAATGGACCGCAACGCTGCCTGGCCTTCGCCGCAGTGGTCGCCGTGCTGGGGCATCACGCCCTATCGCATGCAGCCGTCTACTCCAATGGTTCGGCAACCGCACAAATGCGCGTGCAGTTGACGATTCTTCCCGGCTGCACGATCGCCGCCACGCCGATGACGTTCAACGCGGTGCAAGGCTCGGCGACGGGACCGGTGGCGAGCACCTCGTCGCTTACGGTCGTCTGTACAGCGTCGACGGGATACAACATCGGCCTGAACGCCGGCACGGTGCCGAACTCGACGGAGACGAACCGGTTGCTCGCGGGGACCCTCACCGGGAATACCACCACCATTCCGTTCGGGCTGTTTCAGGACGCCAGCTACGCCACTCCCTGGGGCAACACGCAAGGCTCGAACACGCTGGGCGACTCCGGCACCGGCGTAGTCAAGACGTACACGGTCTACGGGCAAGCCACGCTGTCGGCCACCATGCCCGCGCCCGACGTCTACTCGTCGACGGTCACGGCCACCGTCTACTTTTGACATGCCGGGGTCACCATGACGGTCACGAGTCCCAAGAGACGATGCGTTGTCCGGCGGCCCACGGCCTACGCCTGCGGGGGTGCGTTCGTCGCCATGCTGATGCTGTGCGTGACCGACAGCAACGGCGCCACGCTACAGGTCTCGCCGGTCATCGTCAATATTCTGCCGACGCAACCGGCCACCACGTTGACGCTGGGCAATTCGGGCGACCTGCCGATCCACGGTCAGTTGCGGTTGTACGCCTGGACGCAGCGCAACGGCGACAACGTGCTCACGCCCACGCAAGCCCTGATCGCCAGCCCGCCGATCGTGCGCATCGAACCCGGCGAGCGGCAGATCGTGCGGCTCGTACACGTGGCGCGCAAGCCCGATGGCAACGAGCAGAGCTATCGGCTACTGGTCGACGAACTGCCCTCGGTCGACGCGCCCGCCTCGGACGGCGTATCCATTCGCCTGCGTTACTCGCTGCCTGTGTTCGTCCAGACGAACCGTTCGCGTTCGCCATCGCTGCGCTTCGACATGCGCATGGCGCGCGGTGAACTGGAGGTCCGCAACGACGGGGAACGGCACGCGCAACTGGGCGCCACGCGCGTGCTCGACGCTTCGGGGCGAAGTGTCGAACTCGCGCGCGGCCTGCTCGGTTACGTGCTTGCGGGCCAAACGCGCCGCTTCGCGGTGCGCTGGCCCGCCGGTGCACCGCCCGTCGCCCCGTTCACGGTGGAGTCGCGCGTCGACGCCGTCCCGATGCGCTTTGACGCCGATGTCTCGCCGGATGGCGAACGCTAACCGTGTGCGCGTGCGCCGCAAGCGAGCGGATCGTCAGGCACGCCATTACCCGGTGCACGCCCAGTGCGCCACGACAGGCGTCGCGGCAACGACGTCGATGACTGTCGCGCTTGCCGTCTGGACGACGTTTGCATGGGCGACGTTCGCGTGCGCGCCGGCCTGTGGCAAACCGGCCCGGGAGCCTGCCCCCGACATGGCGTCTGCGGCGAAGGTCGCCGACACATCGCCACGCCCGGCATCACCGGCATCACTGGTAACGCCGCGCGGCACGACGTTGTTCGACGACGCGACGCTGACGGCGGCAAGCCCTTCGGCCCCCGTGCGCAACGGCGGCATTTCCCGGCTCGACGGCCCCTACATGCTCGAAGTGCTCATCAACGGCGAATCGACCGGGCGCCTGGCCCCCTTCACCCGACGGCAGGGGCGCTGGTACGCCAAGGCGGGCGACTTGCGCGCGCTGGGTCTGGCCGCTCGCGGGCTTCCCGACGCACGCGCTGCCGAGGTTGCCCTCGACTCGCTCGACGGCATTCGCACCGCCTACGACGCCTCGCAACAAACGCTCGCGCTCACAGTGAGCGACACCTGGCTCACGCCCTATCGATTGGGCAGCCCGCCACCGCCCGTCATCCACGCGTCGGCAGACCCGGGGCTGATCGTCAACTACGACGGCTACGTGCAGCGCGACCGGTTCACGCGGACCTCGCTCTGGAGTGAAGTGCGCGGGTTCTGGTCCGACGGCACCGTGCAGCAAACCGGCCTCGCGGAATACTCCCGCTGGCGGCGTGGCTATCGACGATACGACACGTGGTGGCAGCACGACGACCCCACGCGCCTGAGCACATGGATTGCGGGCGACCTCATTACCGGCTCGCTGTCCTGGACCCGTTCGCTACGCATCGCAGGCCTGCAATGGCGGCGCAACTTCGCGCTTCGCCCCGATCTCGTCACGTTTCCGATTCCTGCCTTGCATGGCAGCGCCGTCGTCCCCTCCTCCGTCGACCTATACCTGGACGGCGTGCGGCGCATGAGCGAACGCGTCCCGCCCGGCCCATTCGTCATTCAGGAGACGCCGGGACTCACGGGAGACCTGCAAGCAAGCGTGGTCACGCGAGACGCGCTCGGGCGCGAGCAGATCACGACCATTCCGCTCTACATCGACCCTCGTCTGCTTGCCCCCGGTCTGTCGAGCTTTTCCGTAGAAGCCGGTTTGCCGCGAGACGATTACGGCGTACGGTCGTGGTCATATCGCCACGCGCCGGTCGCCTCAGTCGCCGCACGTTACGGTGCGACGGACACCGTGACGGTCGAAGCGCAGGCCCAGGCAGGGCGACGCCTCGCGATGAGCGGCGCCGGCATGCTCGTGGCGCTGGGTCAGGCCGGTGTTCTGAGCGCGTCTGTCGCCGTCTCGGCTGGGCACGGGGCGGGCAGCCAATGGAGTACGGGCTATCAATATCTGTCGCGACGCCTGAGCGTCGACGCGCAAATGATCCGCACGGCGGGACGCTACCGCGACATCGCCACCCTCGACGGCCTGCCCGTGCCGCGTGCCAGCGATCGCGTGAGTGTGTCCGTGCCCATTGCGCGCGGCAGCACGGCGTCGTTGGCATGGTTCGCGCAGCGCACCCCGCGCCAACGTCCCACCCGTGTGCTTTCTGCAAGTCTGACGCTGCCCGCGGGCACGCGAGGCATGCTGTCGGTCGGCGGCTTTCGCGACTTTGCACGCCGCAGCGCGCACGGCATTTTCGCGATGCTCAGCGTGCTGCTTGGGGGTGGCGTGCAAGGCGCAGGCGACGGGAATGCCGCGCTAGGCACCGCGTCGTTCAGCCAGCAGGACGGACAAACGCAGGCATGGGCAGGCGCCAGCCACCCCCCCGACTACCGCGGCGGCTGGGGGTGGCAGGTGCTGGGCGGGCGGGCATTCTCGCAGCGAACGATGCAAGGCGAAGTCCGGTACCTCGGGCGCCACGGGGAGGTGTCCGCGCTCGCGCAACAGGTGGGGCGACGCTCAAGTGCGGCCTTCGGCATGACGGGCGCGCTCGTCGTCATGGACAACAGCGTGCATGCCACGCGACGCACGTACGACGCCTTCGCACTGGTGAGCACCGACGCGCAAGCCCACGTACCGGTGCTGCGCGAATCGATCCCTGTCGGGCATACCGATTCGCGCGGTTATTTCCTCGTGCCGGACCTGAACGGCTTCGAAGCGTCGCGCATCGGCATCGATCCCATGCATCTGCCTGCCGATCTGGAAGTCGTGACGACCGAGCGACGTGTGGCGCCACAGGCACGCAGCGGCGTGCTCGTGCACTTTCCCGTGCGACGCTACCGGGCCGCGCTCGTCACGCTCCTCGACGCTGCGGGACAGCCGCTGCGCCCGGGCACGGCGGTGCGCCACCTGCAAAGCGGCGTAGTGACGGTCGTGGGTTACGACGGGGACGTGTTCATCGACGCGCTCGTGGCACGCAACACGCTGGAGTCGCGCGACGCGGGGCAACGCTGTCGCGTGTCGTTCGACTGGACGTCACCTCGGCACGGCCGTATCGCGCGCGTGGGCCCCCTGACGTGCGTGGCCTTCGGCGCGCTGGCGACGGACAAGGCGCCGCCTTGGGCTGGCGCGGCGACGACGGAATCGAACGCGACACCCGGGCCCGTGCCATCCGCACAGGAGAATCGCTCATGACGCGCGCTCATGGCAGGCATATCGCATCACTCACCCTTACTTTCGCCGTGCTCGTCATCGGAAACCTCGCCCTGAAACCCGGCGCGTACGCGCAGACCTGCTCGATCGGCACGCCCAGCCTCGCCTTCGCCGCCTTCAGCCCCATCTCCGGCTTTGCGGTGACGGCAACCGGCACGTTTCCCGTGTCGTGCACCTGGCCCGCGCTCGGCGGTAATCCCAACGTCAAGCTATGTCTCGCGCTCGGCGCCACGCAACCACTCGGACTCACCAGCCCGGGTAACGCCGGGACGATCATCAACTTCGGACTATTCACCGACGCCTCGTTCTCCAACGCCTGGGGCAGCAGCGCGAGCAATGTGATCTCGCTCACGATGGTTCGCCCCCTTCTGGGCGGAACCGTTACCCAGAACGTTAACTTCTATGGCAGCATCCCGGCCGGGCAAACGACCGTGCCCACGTCAGGCAGCGGCAACACCCTCTACTCCCGCACATTTGTGTCGGCCGAGACGTCGCTGCAATATGCGTCCTATGCCGCGCTCGCTCCGGCGCCCGCATGCGGCAGCGCCATGACGGCCGTGCCGGGTGCGCCCTTCACCGTCAGCGTGACGGTCATCAACAACTGCACGATTGCCGCGACCAACATCACGTTCGCCACCCAATCGACGCTGGCCAGTCCCGTACCCGCCACCGGACAACTGACGGTGCAGTGCACGAATAACGACGCGTTTCGCGTCGGTCTGTCGGGGGGATTGCAAGGCACTGTCGCGTCGCGCGCCATGACGGGGCCGACATCGAGCGTGAGCTATCAGCTATATCTGGACAGCGGCTACGCCACCGTTTGGGGGGACGGCACATCCGGCACATCGCAACTCACCGGTGTGGGCACCGGTCTGGTTCAGGCGGTGCCGATCTATGCGCGAGTACCGGCACAATCGACGCCGCCTCCCGGGGTCTACACCGACACGGTGACGGCCACGATCGAGTTCTGAGGACCAGCAGGGCCGACGGGGCCAATGCGGGCGACGGATCGCGGGCGACCTGCTCGCCGACGACATCCAGCACGCGGCAGCGGCAAAGCGACCTGCACAGCCTAGACGGCCTCGGCACGCGGCGGCTTGAGCGGCAGCACTTGTATGCGATCGCCGTGTTTGACCCCCAACGCCTGGGCGGCGTGCGCCGTCATCGAAAACGCGCGGCGCTCGGGGCGGCCTGTCAGGAGCGTGGCACGGAAGCCTTCGAGACTCAGACAGGCAACGAGATACGGTTCGGCATGGGCCACGGCCGGGGCCGGGGCCGTATTGCCGCTCTCGGATGTCACGATATTGACCGACAGATATCGACTGTCGCGCGCCGCGCGCAAATCGGCCACCCGGGCTTCGAGCACCGGCCCGCTGTCGAAAATGTCGACATGCGCACCGGAGCGCATTCCCTCCTGTTCCAGCAAACGACGCGCCGGGAGCGTGTCCCGATGTGTGACGCCGATGGCCGCCTGCGCCTGCGGCGACAGGAAATCGACGTAGATCGGGTACTTCGGCATCAGTTCGGCAACGAACGATTTCTTGCCGATGGAGGTCAGGTAGTCGGCCTGATCGAAGTCGATCTTGAAGAAGTGCTGGCCGAGCGACTGCCAGAACGGGCTTTGCCCTTCGTCGTCGAAGAATCCACGCAATTCGGCGCATACCTGCGGGCCGAAGCGTTCCGGAAACTGCGCCATGAACAGAAAGCGCGCTTTGGATAACAACGCCCCGTTTCCATGGCCCCGCCACTTCGGATTGAGCAGCAAGGAACACAGTTCGCTGTAGCCGGTTAGATCGTTGGAAAGCGAGAGCGTCAGCATGCGCGACCAGACATTGAGCTCGCGGCTCGCATGCACGATGGTGTCTTTGCGGTACGTGTAGAACGGCTGGTCGAGCCCGACGGCAGCCTCCAGCCCGCACACGCCGGCAATTTCGCCGGTGTCCACGTCTTCCATCACGAACAGATAGCCCTGCTCGGCTGTGGGCGCCGTGCCGCCGAGCGTCGCCGCCACTCGCGCCAGACGCGCTTCGAGCGCGGCCCGGTCCGGCTTGAACGATGTCATGCCGGGGCCAGCCAGCGTCGCCAGTTCCAGCAGCGCGGGCAAATCGGCGGGATGCGCGAGCCGCACCACACGCAATGAATTCGCCGCGCCCTCACCCGTGAGGCTCGCGTCCGTGCCGGCATCGGCCACGGGGGCCTGTGTGTGGCCTGTCGCTTTCACAGGGTGCGTGGTGTGCGTGGCGTGCGTCATGTGCAGCATCCCGTCAAATGGATGAAACACGGGCCGGAGCGACGTCTCCCGTCGGTCCGGCCCGTCGTCGTGGGCATGGGCTCAGGTCCTGACGCTCAACAACGCGATCAGGCGGCCTTTGCCGTTGCAGCCACCGTAGCGACCGCCTTGTCCAGCGATGCGAGACCCGCGTCGATGTCGGCGAACGGAATGTTCAGCGACGGCGCGAAACGCACCACATCGCCGCCCGCCACCAGCAGCATCAGACCGTGCTTTTCCGCCTCGACCACGATGTCCTTCGCGCGTCCGGCGAATGCGGGCTTGAGCACCGCGCCGATGAGCAGGCCCATGCCACGCACCTGCTCGAACACGCCGTGACGCGCATTGATCGCTTCGATGCCCTTGATGAAGTGATCGTGACGCGCCTGCACGCCCTTGAGCGTTTCAGGCGTATTGATCAGCTCCAGCACGCGACCGGCAATGGCCGTGGCGAGCGGATTGCCGCCATACGTGCAACCGTGCGTGCCCGGCGAGAAGCTCGCCGCGATCTTGCTCGTGGTCAGAATGCCGCCGATCGGATAGCCGTTGCCCAGCGCCTTGGCCGTGGTCAGGATGTCCGGCGTTACGCCATATTGCTCGTACGCGTAGAGCGTGCCGGTACGACCGACGCCCGTCTGCACTTCGTCGAAAATCAGCAACGCACCGTGTTGATTGCACAGCTCGCGCAGCCCCTTCAGGAATTCGGGATCGGCGGGCAGCACGCCGCCCTCGCCCTGAACCGGTTCGACGATGACCGCCGCGGTCGCGTCCGAAATCGTCGCCTTGACGGTCTCGAGATCGTTGTACGGCAGATGCATGATGCCGGCCGGAATCGGACCGAAGCCTTCGGTGTACTTCGCCTGACCGCCCACGCTCACCGTGAACAGCGAGCGCCCGTGGAACGAGTTGTAGAACGAAATGATCTCGCTCTTTTCCTTGCCACCGCGCTCGGCGGCATGGTCGTAGGCGTAACGACGCGCGAGTTTGAGCGCGGCTTCGTTGGCTTCGAGACCCGAATTGCAGAAGAACGCCTTGTCGGCGAACGTCGCTTCGGTCAGGGCCTTGGCCAGACGCAGCACCGGCTCGTTGGTGTAACCGTTACCGATGTGCCAGACCTTGCGGGCCTGCTCCTCGATGACCTTCACCAGTTCCGGATTGGCATGGCCGAGCGCGTTGACCGCGATGCCGCCGGTGAAGTCGACATACTCGCGACCTTCCTGATCCCACATGCGCGAGCCTTCGCCGCGCACGGGCACCATCTGGGCAGGAGCGTAATTGGGCACCATCACGTCGTCGAACGTCTGGCGGGTCACAGCGATTTGCTGGCTCATGACTACCTCGTGAAATCGGAGTGCAATCTGCGATTGCGGGGCAGGCCCGGAAAATGGTCGCTGCCCTGTGAAAAAAACCTGGCGGTGGCTCAGGGTGCCTGCGACGCGCCGGCACATGAAGTCACTTGGCGCGCGTACCCTCGCATTGTAATCAGATGCGGCGCGCCGATGTACCTCCATCGCGCGCCGACATCGTGAGAATTACAGGACTTTGCGCAAGAATTCGCGCGTGCGCTCGTGCTTGGGCGCCGTGAAGATCTGCTCGGGCTTGCCTTCTTCCATGATCACGCCCTGATCGATAAAGAAGACACGATCGGCGACTTCGCGGGCAAACCCCATTTCGTGGGTCACCACGACCATGGTCATGCCCTCTTCCGCGAGCGACTTCATGACTTCCAGCACTTCACCGACGAGCTCCGGATCGAGCGCCGACGTCGGCTCGTCGAACAGCATGACCGTGGGGTGCATGGCCAGCGCACGAGCGATGGCCACGCGCTGCTGCTGACCGCCGGAGAGCTGGTTGGGGAACGCATCGATCTTGTCGATCAGGCCCACCTTGCGCAGCAGTTGCTCGGCAATCGTCACCGCCTCCTGACGCTTGATACCGTTGACCTGCATCGGCGCGAGAATCAGGTTCTCGAGCACCGACATGTGCGGGAACAGGTTGAAGCGCTGGAACACCATGCCCACGCTCGCGCGCATGGCGTTCATGTCGGTCTTCGGGTCTTCCACGTGAAAACCGTTGACGAGCACTTCACCGCCGCTCACGTCTTCCAGACCGTTCAGGCAACGCAGGAAGGTGCTCTTGCCCGAGCCCGAAGGCCCGATCACGCAGACCACTTCCTTCTCTTCGATGCGGCACGAAATGCCGCGCAGCACGTGCGACTCGCCGTACTGCTTTTGCAGGTTATTGACGACGATCACCTTTGCCGTACCTCGTTTCCAGATGTTGAACAAATGCCGACAGCACCAGCGTGATCACCCAGTAGATGAGCGAAATCGTCAGATACGGCTCCCAGTAACGCGCATAGGCGCCCGATACGGTGCGCGCGGCGTAAGCGAGTTCCGCCAGACCGATGGCCGACGCAAGCGACGAGTCCTTCACGATGGCGATGGCGTTGTTGCCCAGCGGCGGCAGCATGCGACGAAACGCCTGCGGCAGCACCACTTTGCGCAGCGTCTGCATGTAGGTCATGCCGAGCGAGCGCGCGGCTTCCGCCTGCCCACGATCGATCGACTGGATACCCGCGCGGAAGATTTCCGACACGTACGCGCCCGCGTTCAGCGAGATGGCCAGCACGGCCGACATGAACGCGCCGTACTGCGAGCGGATTTCACGGGCAAAGTCGCCACTGACGATCAGACCACCCGACGGGTTGATCAGCACCGGCATCAGCGCGAAGTGGATCAGCAGGATCTGCACGAACAGCGGCGTGCCACGGAAAAAGCTGACGTAGAAGCGCACCGGATATTGCACCGCATAGCGCAGGAAATACTTGTAGAAGCCATGACGCGCCTCGGCCAGTCGGCCGACGCCCAGCACAAGCCCAAGCAACGTGCCGGCGATCACACAGATCACCGTGCACTTGAGCGTCATCAGCGTGCCCTCGACGAACAGGGGCATGTATTCGCTGATGATGTTCCACTGGAACCCACCCATGAAGCACCTTTCTCACAAAATGAAACGAACCGGCTGCCCGGCAGAAAAACGCTCGCGGCCCGGGGGTTGATGTCGGCAGTCGACGATCAGCTCACGGGCCGCGAGTGGCCAGAGTCTCTGGCGCGCGTGGCGCGAATCTTACACGCGTTGAATGGTGCTCGCCTGTTTACTGCTGCGGCAGGGTCGGCACGTCGGCATCGAACCACTGCTTGTAGATCTTGGCGTACGTACCGTCGGCCACGATCTTCTTCAGGCCGGTGTTGATCTTGTCCAGGGCGACCTTGTTGCCCTTCTTCACGGCAATACCGAAGTACTGACGCTTGAACTTGTTGTCATAGACCAGCTTGAACGGCTTTTCCGGATGGCTCTTGATGTAGAACTTGATCACGCCGACATCGCCCACGGCAGCGTCCACACCACCGCGATACAGTTCTTCGAGCATCAGCGGCGTGTTGTCGAAGCGACGGATGGCCGTGCTGGCACGGCCCAGCTCTTCCGACACGGCGATATCGCCCGTGCTCGAATTCACCACACCGACCTGGAGCTTCTTGAGATCGGCCAGCCCTGCGACCTTGGCGCCCGGGGCGGTGATGATGACCTGATCGGCCGGGAAGTACGGTGCCGAGAAGTCGACCATTTCGCGGCGCTTGTCGGTAATCGTGATGCCGGAAATGATGATGTCGCGATCGCCCTGATCGAGCGTGGCGAAGATGCCTTCCCACGGGGTGCTGACCAGCTTGACGTTGAAGCCGCCGGCCTTGCCGACCGCCTTGATGATGTCGATATCGAAGCCGACCAGTTCCTTTTGCGGCGTTTCGAATTCGAACGGACGGTACGTGCCGCCGGCGCCCACGGTGTAGGTGGGATCGGCTGCCTGCGCGGCCGGCAGCGCGGCGAAGGTCGTCAGAATACAAGCGGCGGCCAGCACCAGGCGCTTCGTCAACATATTGATTTCCTTGGCGAGAATTCTTGAAAGAGCGCAATGATACTCCTCGCTGCCCCCGAAACGTAAAAAACCCGCCGAAGCGGGTTTTCACGTTGCGCTCTCGCGACGCGAAGCGAAATTCTCACCAGACGATAATGCCGACAAAGCGGGCCGGGGATGCGCAACACCTCGCTTGCAGCGTCGTGCCACCCCATGCCGTCTGCTGCCGTCTGCTGCCGTCTCCTGCCGTCCCCTGCCGAGCGCATCAGATTCAGAATGCGCCCGCCGCAATCGGTCCGGCGGCCTCGCCGGGACCGAAAACCACGTCGCGATACGTCTTGCCCGCGGGAATCATCGGATAGACATCGTCTTCGCGCGCGACGAGCACATCGAGCAAATACGGCTCGCTCGGGTCCGCCAGCATGCGAGCCAGCGCGGCGGGCAGTTGTTCTGCACGGGTCACGCGCGCGCCCGCCACACCGTATCCTGCCGCGATCGTCACGAAGTCCGGGTAAGGATGGCCCTCGTCGGCCCCCAGCGCCGCGTTGGGATCGACCAGCGACGACGCCACACGGTTACGCGCATAGATCATGTCCTGCCACTGCCGCACCATGCCCAGCCACTGGTTGTTGATGACCAGCACCTTCACACCCAGGCCGTAGCGGCGGCACGTCGACAGTTCGTTGACGGACATGTTCAGGCTGCCGTCTCCGTCGATATCGATGACCGGCACGTCGGGAAGCGCCACTTTCGCGCCGATCGCGGCCGGCAGGCCGAATCCCATCGTTCCAAACCCGGCACTGGAGAGAAACGTGCGCGGCTCGCGAAGACGCAAATGCTGCATGGCCCACATCTGGTGCTGCCCCACGCCCGTCGTGACGACCGCTTCCGGCGGCAGCAACGCGGCGAGCGCGGCAATGACGTCCACCCCGGTCAGCACACCCGCATCGTCAGGGCTGGCGGCTTGCGGCGCGCGCAGCGGGTGCGCTTCGCGGCGCTCGCGCAAATAGGCATGCCATGCCGGCACGTCGCGGCGCTTCGCATGCGCCAGCAGACCCGTGAATGCATCGCGCAGGTCGGCGTGCACTCCAAGCGTGACCGGTTTGTTCTTGCCGATTTCTGCGGCGTCCACGTCGATGTGGACGATTTTGGCGTGACGGGCAAAGGACGCCGGATCGCCGATCACCCGATCGTCGAACCGCACCCCGAGTGCCAGCACGAGATCTGCCTCGTTGACGGCGACATTGGCGACATACGCCCCATGCATGCCGAGCGGGCCGAGCAGGAGCGGATGGGTGTCCGGCACCGCCCCCAGCCCCATCATGGTGAGCGCGACCGGACAATCGAGCGCCTCGGCCAACGCCACGAGTTGCGCCCCGGTGCCCGAGGCGATCACCCCGCCCCCGGCATAAATCACCGGCCGTTCGCTTTGCGCAAGCAATGCGGCAATGCGTTGCGCCGTTTCGTCGCTCATCCCCGCAGGCACGGCGGAGGTGAAGCGCTTGTCCGTGGGCTGGTCGGGACGCGCCTGCTGGATGTCCTTCGGGAAGTCGAGCAACACCGGGCCGGGGCGTCCCGCCAGCGCGCAGGCCGCCGCTTCGCGCAGCGCCGCCGGGATGTCGCGCGCTTCGCGCACCTGACGGGCCAGCTTCGTGACCGGCTTGGTAATGGCGACGATGTCCACTTCCTGGAATGCATTCTTGCCCAGCCAGTGGGTCGCCACGTTCCCGGTTATGGCAAGGATCGGCACGGAATCGCTGGCCGCGTCGGCAATCCCCGTGACGAGATTGGTGGCGCCCGGCCCCGACGTGGCGAGACATACGCCCAGCTTGCCGGTCGCACGGGCGTAGCCCTGCGCGCCGAAGACAGACCCCTGCTCGTGCTCGGTCCGCACCAGCGTGATGGACACGCGCGAGAGGGCGTCGAGCATTTCGAGATTGGCCCCGCCCGGATAGCAGAACACCGTATCGATGCCAATATCGACCAGCGTACGTGCAATGAGATCTGCGCCTTTGGCAGACAACGGAGCAACGGGCTGGGCGACGGCACCGGTCGCGGCTTCGGCAGCGGGCAAAGTCAAATCGAGTTTCATGGGTATGGGGTTTCCTGCGGGTTCAAACGAGCTTGAGGGAAGGCTTGCGGCAAATAGCGCACATAGGATGAAAGTTTACGGGGATCGCTCGGTAAATGCTTCGCGTATCGTTGACAAAAGCACGTCGATTTCACATGATTCATTCAATTTTTACCCGACATGGGAATAAATCATGCAACTCGATGAATTTGACGAGAAAATTCTCGCGCTCCTGCAGGAAGACGCGTCGCTCTCGGCGGCACAGATCGGCGACCGGATCGGATTGTCGCAATCGCAGTGCTGGCGCCGGATCGACAGGCTGGATGCCGAAGGCGTGATCGAGCGACGCGTCGCACTCGTCGATCGGAAGAAGGTCGGGTTGAACGTGATGCTATTCGCTCACGTAAAACTGGCGGGCCATAATCGCAGCGCGCTACCCGAATTCTCGAAGGCGATACAGGAATTCCCCGAAGTGCTCGAATGTCACGTGCTCATGGGCAACGTCGACTTCCTGCTTCGCATCGTGACACGCGACGTCGAGGCCTATGAGCGCTTCTTCTTCGAGCGCCTCTCCCAATTGCCGATGGTGCAGGAAGTCAACTCCATGATTGCGCTTTCCCAAATCAAGTCGACAACGGTTCTGCCGATCGGCAACGCAAGGGACAGTGCACCGGGCGGCAAAGGTGGCGTTTGAGGCGCCGCGCTACGTTGGACAGCACCCACGCAAGTCTCTATCCTTAAGCATCCACTACGGGAGCCTCGCATGAAACGTTGGTTCGGAATGACTGCCGCTGCCGCCATCGTCGGCGTAACGGCCTGGTGCATGATCCCCGCCCACGCGGCGTTGCAAAACGGCGCATCGGCGCCCGACTTCAAGGCCCAGGCGTCGCTCGGCGGCAAAGTCTTCACCTTTTCGCTTGCCGACGCGCTCAAGCAAGGCCCCGTCGTCCTGTACTTCTATCCGGCCGCATTCACGGCGGGCTGCACGATCGAAGCGCACGATTTCGCCGAGGCAACCGACGCATTCAAGGCTATGGGCGCCACCGTCATCGGCGTTTCACACGACAACATCGACACACTCAACAAATTCTCCGTGTCCGAGTGCCGCAGCAAATTTGCCGTCGCTGCCGACACCGACCAGAAGATCATGAAGTCGTACGACGCGGTGCTCGCGCTCAAGCCGGATATCGCCAATCGCATTTCGTACGTGATCGCCCCCGACGGCAAGGTGATCTACAGCTACGTCAGCATGGATCCGGACAAGCACGTGCAGAATACGATGGCGGCGGTTCGAAAGTGGCACGAGACGCATCGCTGATGCCGCACGTCGTGTGATTTCGTCGTGTGATTCGCGCGTTGTCTGCATGACCGGTTTCACTCGCATTGTTTGTCTGCCCGCTTTACCTGCGTCACGGCTTCACCCCGCTTTTCAGCGCTTTACCGATGAGGACGGCATGAGCACGGCACCACCTACCGCGAGGGCGATCGCCCGCGCACAGACCCGCAGCGAGGAACTCGCCAACAGCCTCAGTCACGGTCTCGCCTGTCTGGCGGCTCTCGCGGCGATTCCGTTTCTCTTCACGGCCGTACGCCCCGCGTTGCCCAGCCCGAGCACGGTGCAACAGATCGGCATCGGGGTGTTCGCCGTCACGATGGTGGTGGTCTATCTGGCGTCCGCCCTCTATCACGGGTTGCCCGACGGACGCGCAAAACGCCTGTTCATGCGGGTCGACCACTGCGCGATCTTCCTCTTCATCGCCGGCACTTACACGCCCTTCACCGTCAAGATTCTCAACGACCCGTGGGGCTGGCCGCTGCTCACCGGCGTATGGACGATGGCCATCGCCGGTCTGATTGCCAAATCGCTCGGCCTGCTCGACCGCCCGCTCGTCTCCACACTGCTCTACATCGCGCTTGGCTGGGTGGCCGTGCTGGTCGCCGGACCGGTGCTCGCGGCCATTCCTGGCCCAGGTGCCGGATGGCTGTACGCCGGGGGCGTGGCTTATACCGTCGGGGCGATCTTTTATTCCCTCGACGGCCACATCAAGTTCGGGCATCTGGTCTGGCATCTGTTCGCCATCGGCGGCACCGTTTGCCACTACCTTGCCGTGTGGCGCTACGTCTGACCCGAGTCACCGCGCTCGCCACGATCGCCGCGCTCTTCAGACCCGCCCGAACAACGGCTCGTGCGGCGGCGCGGTCCCCACCTGTCATATCGTCCCCCGCCGCTCGCCGGCCACCGCCGCCCGGCAGCATTCGAGCTTTTGCGCCAGTTGTTCGCACCGTGCGGTAAGTACCGGATCGCCAAACATCCGGCAAGCGCCGCGCATGCGGTGAAGCAGCGCCTGCGCCGCATCGATGTCCTCCTCGCGACGCCTTGCGATCAGACGACGAAAGCGCGCCAGATCCTTTGCCATTTCGTCGCGCATCATGCGCCGCGCATGAGGATCGTCCCGCAGCGGCGTACGCGGCTGCTGACGTCGTGCAGGCGCGCCCGCTGTTCCCGCTGCCCCTTGCGCGCCCGCTTCGCTCGTGAGCCCGGCCTGCGCCTCGTCCAATGCTGGCCATCGCACGGACAGCGTCTGCGCGAGGCGATGCCGAGACACCGGCTTCGTCAGAACGTCGTCGATACCGGCGTCGCGCGCCGCACGTGCCTCGACAACCGAACCGGTCACGGCGAAAACCGCCGGTTCACGTCGACCGAGCATGGGCGCCAGCGCATGCAACGTCTTCGCGAGCGCGAGACCGCTCACGCCATCGAGATGGACATCCGTGAGAACGACGTCGACGTCCAGTGCAACCCATTGCACCAGCGCATCCGAGAGATCCTGCGCGGTCGCGACATGGCAGCCCAGCGCCGTCAACTGTTCGCCGAGAATCTTCCGATTCATGGCGTGGTCATCGACGACCAGCGCCTGCAAGCCCGCGCGTACGGCAATCGGCGCTACGGGCACTCTCACCGGTACGTCTCGGCGCACACATGACGACAGGCGCACGCCCGCGCCCGCGTCTTCCGATGACTGTTTCCAGTCCGCGTTCCCGCCGATGCCGGTTGAGCGTTCGGACGGCGCATAGGGCGTGAACGGTGAGAAGGGTGCAAAAGGCACCGAAAGGCGGAGCCGCGCTCCGGTCGACGACGGCTCGGCGCACAGCACGCCCCCGAGACGCCGCGCCCATTGACGGGCGATCCACAGTCCCAGCCCGGAGCCCTTCGTGGCCGCATCGGCTCGCGCAAACGCTGCAAACACGGCGTTTTCCATCCCTGCCGGAATGCCAGGCCCCGTGTCGGTCACGTGAATTGTCAATTGCGACTCGGCCTCGCGCTCCATAGCCTGCCCCCACGAAACGCGAACTGCCACGCCACCGCACATCGTGTATTTGAGGGCGTTATCCACTAGCGTGCGCACGATCTGCCGGAGCCGACCGGCATCGCCCCACAAAAACACCGGTACGTCGTTCGCAATGTCGCAAGTCAGGTCCAGCGCTTTGGCCCTGGCCGCGTCGCGAAAAGCATCCACCTCGGTATCGAGACACGCCCGCACCTCGAATACCGCTTCTCGCAGCGGCAGTTGCGCAATCTCGCCGTGGCCGAGTTGCAAGACGTCATCGACGGCCCCGGCCAGCACGTCGAGCATGTTCCGCATGTTGCCGAGGCGCCCGCGCGGGGCGAATGCGTCGGCAGCGTCGGCGTGCCCGGCGGTTCGGTCATCGAAAGCCGCGGTGTGTCCACCGCCTGCGATCATGGCGTCGAGATGCCCCTGCAATACCTGCAACGGCGCACGCAACTCATGCACCAGCGCCAGCCGAAACGTCGCGACATCGTCGGCGTCATTCCTTACACAACCTTCCGCCGAGCTGTCCTGATCCGTTCCATACCGTCCCGCATCCGGGTTTGCGGATTGGAACTTGAATTTATCGAGATTCATCGCGCCATTGACGCCGCATCACGATTTACGCGTTTCGGCGTACTGAAGAAAGTGGAAGAGCCGTCAAGTCTGGCCTGTTGCACGACGCTTGCGACTGCGCAAATTCCGAACTTTTCTCGCGCAGGCCGCCCTTTCGGATTCCACCGAGCCCGAATGGCTCAAGTTCTGCTTCTCATATGCCGATAATCCCTATGCCCCGTCTTGCACTCACCGATGGACGGGGAGGTCGCGCACCCTCCTGGCACGGCCTGGGCATTCATTCCATCGATCAATATGTATAAGAACATTACGATTCGGGCCAGCCTGACGCTGGTCTTAGGTTTGCTTGGTGCACTACTGGTCCTCGTCAGCGTGCTGGGTCTCCAGGCGCTTAGCTCCAGCAATGAATCGCTGAGCAAGATGGCCACGGAAGACACACCCGCCCTGGCCGAACTGAAGGGAACCGGCGAGCAAATTCTTCGTACGCGCCTGTCCATGGCGACGTATGCGTCGTACGTGAGCCTCGGTGCCGACCCCGAGGAATCCGAAAAAGTCCTGAAACGAGGCACGCAATACATCGCGGCGTCAGACGCGCTCTGGAACGATTATCTGAAACGTCCCAAAGAAGATGCGCACGAAGCGGAGGTGGCCAAAGCCGCCGACGAAAAGCGCCGCGCCTTTTTCGACAAGGTGATCACGCCCGCGCTCAACGCGCTCAAGCAAGGCGACGTCGCCGGTTTCCATCAGATCCAGGCGCGCATTGCGCCGGCCGCCTACAACAGCGTGGATACACTCATGCGCGAGCTGCAGGATCTTCAGGTCGCGCGCCAAAAGGCGCGTTACGAAGCCGCGCAGGAGCGCTATACGTTCATGCGCATCGCGATGGGCGCCACGCTCGTGATCGCGTTGCTGCTCGCCCTCTGGGGCCGCGCCATGCTCGCGCGCGCCGTGCTGCGGCCGATCCGGGAAGTCATTGCCTATTTCGAGCGGATGGCCGCAGGCGATCTGAGCCAGCGCATCGAACAGCGCACGCGCAATGAAATGGGTCAGCTTTTCGGAGCGCTCGGCCGTATGCGTGACGGTCTGGCGAGCACGGTCGGCACCGTGCGCGAGAGCACCGAAGCGATTCACGGCAGCGCCCGCGAGATTGCGGACGGCAACGCCGACCTGTCGCGCCGCACCGAATCGCAGGCATCGTCCCTGGAGGAAACGGCCGCGAGCATGGAGGAACTGACGGCCGTCGTCAAACAGAACGCCGAGAACGCCCGCGCCGCGAGTCAGCTCGCCGTCACCGCCTCGGAAACCGCCGCGCGCGGCGGCGACGTCGTGCAGGAGGTCGTGACGACGATGCGCGATATCGCCGAAGCCTCACAAAAGGTCAGCGACATCCTGACGGTCATCGACGGCATCGCCTTTCAGACGAACATCCTGGCTTTGAATGCCGCGGTGGAAGCGGCGCGCGCCGGTGAACAGGGTCGCGGCTTCGCCGTGGTGGCGGGTGAAGTCCGCACGCTGGCGCAGCGCAGCGCGTCGGCCGCCAAGGAAATCAAGGGATTGATCGAAGCGTCGGGCACCCGGGTCGAAGCCGGTACCCGTCTGGTCGAGCGCGCGGGCGCGACGATGTCGGAAGTGGTGCAGTCCGTCAAACGCGTGACCGACATCATGGGTGAGATCTCGGCTGCGAGCGTCGAACAGTCCAGCGGCATCGAGCAGGTCAATATGGCCGTCACGCAGATGGATGAGATGACGCAGCAGAACGCCGCGCTCGTCGAAGAAGCCTCGGCCGCCGCTGCCGCGCTCGAAACACAGGCAGCGCGTCTGCGCGAGTCGGTGGCGCTGTTCCGGCTCTCGGCACACGAAGCGGCCCATGCATCGGCGATCGGCGCGGGCGACACCCCGGCCGCCGCTGCCCCCGGCGCGCTGGCACTGGCCGCCTGACGCGCCCGACGGTTCGGCACCGAAGTCAGCGCCCAGCACTCTGGCCGACGCTCGCCTGTCCCCCGTAGCTCGTCGCCCATCACCCACATGGCTGACCGGGCGTCGGCGAGCATGCCGGGAAGCGATCTCAAACGCTGGCGCGCTGCTCGAATCCGTTGAGCGGCGCGTCTGCCTCCCACGCCTTGTCCACGTCGCAAGACGACACTTGCGCGCCTCGCGGCCCCTGCCGCATCCATTCGCACAACGCCAACAACTGCGCAACCTCACCCTGAGCGACGGCCTCCACCGTGCCGTCGCGGCGATTGCGCACCCATCCCGCCAGCCCGAGCCTACGCGCCTCGACCACACACGCCGCACGGTAGCCCACGCCCTGCACCCTTCCGTGCACCACGATTTGCCACGTTGCCGTCATTGCCGCTCCTGTTTCGACAGATGGAAACACCAATGCGCGCCGGTGCATGTCGGCACGAATCGATGCACTCATGGAAAAAGGGCTCGATGAATATCGAGCCCCTTCATTACGTTAGCACACCATCGGTCGACGTCTAATAGATGTCTCGCCGATAGCGCCCCTGCGCGGAAAGATCGAGCAAGGTCTGCGCTCCCACCGCGTCGGCCAGGGCTGCATCCACCGCAGGCGCCATGCCCGCCAGACTGCCGCACACATAGATCGAGGCACCGTCGGCAACCCATTGCGCGATTTCCTGCGCCGACTCGCGAATCCGGTCCTGAACGTAAATCCGTTCGGGCTGATCGCGTGAATAGACGCGATCCAATCGCGCAATACCGCCCTGCGCCTGCCAATCGCGCAAGGTGACGTCGTGAAACGCGTCGTGGCGCGCCTGACGCTCACCGAAGATCAACCAGTTGCGCACATGTCCGCGTGCAATACGGGCCGAAAGATGGGCGCGCAGGCCTGCCAGTCCGGTGCCGTTGCCGATCAGAATCATGCCGCTCGCGTCGGCGGGGCCGTGGAACCCGGGATTCGGGCGCACGCGCATGGTCACACTGTCGCCGGACGCCACCCCGTGCGTGAGCCAGCCGGAACCGAGGCCGAGCGTGCCATCCGGGTGACGTGTCTGTCGCACGAGGAGCATCAGCTTTCCTTCCTCCGGCGTCGACGCAATGGAATATTCCCGTGCGGGCAGCGGGGCCAGACGATCGAGCCAGTCCTGCAAATCGATGCCGGCCGGTGGCGCGGCCTCGGGCAGCATGCGCTCACGCAGTGCATCGCCCAGCGTCGTCGGGCGTCCCGCGACATTCACGCGCACGTCAGGCGTCCACACGCTTGCGGCCAGGAAGGCCTCGACATGGGCCGCCGTATGACGCGGCAGCACCTCGACCAGATCGCCCGCCACCCACGTTGCCCCCGCAGGCGGCGTGAAGGCGAGATGGTAGGCAGGCAGGCCCGCGCTGCCGGGATTGAGCACGGCGCGCTCGGCCAGCGTCCACGACGCGAAACACGGACTCTCGTGACTCGTCGTTGCCACGAGCGGACGCCCCAGCCACTCTCCCAGACGCGCCTGCCAGTTCGCCCAGGCCCCCGGGTCGCCCCGGTCGACCTCGATCGGTTCGAAAGCCGCCACGCCACCCTGCGCGCGCAGCCAACCGTCGAGTTTTCGGCCGAAACCGCAGAACGTGTCGTAATGACTGTCGCCCAACGACAGCATGGCGAAGCGCAACCCGGGCAACGCCATCGCCTGGTTCATCAACTGCTGAGAGAAACGGCGTGCGCTGTCCGGCGGCTCGCCATCGCCGAAGGTGCTGACGATGAACAACGCCCGCTTTGCCGCGCCGAGCTGCGCCTCGCCGATGCGTGCGAGGGGATGGATTTGCGCGGGTACGCCCGCGCCCTGGAGCATGCCGGCGGTCTGCCACGCCAGCCCCTCGGCAACACCGCTTTGGCTGGCGTAGCCGATCAACACGCCATCGTCGGCAAGCGAACCGTCCGGCCGGGACATCGTGCCGGTCGCCACCTGCGCCGGACGCGACGCGGCCAGCGCACGCTTTTTCCTGCGGCGATCGAGATACAGCATCCAGCCGGTGACGAAGAACACCGGCATCATCAGGCTCGAGAGCATCATGACGACGATGCCCGGCGTGCCGAAGAAACTGCCGCGATGCAGCGCGTAGATGCTCGTGATCAACTGGCCGCCGGTCGTCTTCTCCAGGTAACGCTCTTCACTGCGGATCGCGCCCGATGCCGGGTCGATGTCCATACGGCTGAAGGCGCGCTCATGAGGCACGGTCGGGTCGAGCCAGGTCATTTGCAACGGACCGCCCGGCTTTTGCGACGGGCGCACGTACGCCTTGGTGTAATCGGGCACGCTTGCCGTGAAGCGGTTCCAGACCGTACTTATCTCGTCAGGTGGCATCGAGGCGAGGTCGGGCAATACCTTCCTGCCCGCGGCCTTCGCGGCGGGTGGGTTGCCTGCATTGCCCTGCTTCGCCATCTTCGACATCTTCGGCGTCTCGGGCGCTTTGTTGCGCACTGGCTGCGGCACCCCGGCCACCGAAAACAGCATGCCGCGCCACCAGTCGTACGACCAGTAAAGCCCGGTGGTGGCCGACAGCAGGTACGGCACGAGCACGATCGTGCCGATCACGGCGTGCAGGTTCCAAAGGAACGGACGGCCCTGCTTCTTGAAATCGATGTGGAACCAGGCACGCCAATGACCAATGCGACGCGGCCAGCGCAGGTACAAACCACTCAGCGCAAGCAGAAACAGCAGCAAGGTCGCCGCCCCGGTTATCTGCTTGCCAACGCCGTCCACCGTCAGGAATCGGTGAATGTCCATGATGAAACGGAAGACGACGTCCGCCTGAGAGCGACCCAGCATCTGCCCTGTGTACGGGTCGACGAAGTAGGTTTCGCCGCGCGTGCCCTCATCGATGGACAGGCGCACACCGACGGCGTCCTCCGGTGCGCGCGTGACCGTCATGAGCAGAATGCGCCGATCCGGCACGGCCTCGTGCACGCGAGCAATCAGCTCGGGAACCGGCAGGCGCGCCGCCGAGGCCCCCTCGGGCACAGCCACCGTCATCACCCCCGGGCTGAAGGCGCGCGTGAGTTCTTCGTAATACGAGAGCAATGCGCCGGTCAGGCCCACCACTGCCAGCACCAGGCCGGCGGTAATGCCGAAGCACCAGTGCAGTTGAAACCACAGTCTTTTCATCATTGTTGTCGTCCGACGCACGTCCGTGCGCCGGCGATGGCGCGTGCGTGGCAGGTATGCAGTGTGCCGTGCCGCCATGCTCCGACGGAGCACTATGCGGCAACTAGCGAATGTTATTGCAAACGATTCTCATATTCAATACCTACTTGTCACTTGTCTTGTGCGCCTTGTAGGTGTCGTCTCACAGGAATTTCATACATAAGACGACGTCTTGTCGGTTTTTGAGCGGTTAGGATGAATTACTGCGCGCGGATGTCCGCGCTCCTTCTCATCCATTTGCCGCTCGACACGTCTCGTCTGCCCACTCCCTAGCCCATCGCTGGCCCTGGAACGACCTGTCGATCTGCGGCACGACAGCGACGGAGTGCCATGCGACCTTTAGCGTCTTCCCCGCCCACCGTGTCAACGTCGGTCCCCTTCGTCGACGTGACCCAGGTGGCATTCTTTTTCGACCTCGACGGCACCTTGGCGCCGCTGGCCGCACGCCCGGACGCCGTGAAACTTCCGCCGGATACTGCGCGCGTGCTCCAGAGCCTGTTCGAACGCACGCGGGGAGCGCTCGCCGTGGTCTCCGGGCGCGCCATCGACCAGATCGATGGCCTACTGGCCCCGTTGCGTCTGCCCGCCGCCGGCTTGCACGGCGCCGAGATTCGTCACGCCAGCGGCGAGTTGCTACGCGCCGACGGGCATACGGCCGACATCGAACGCATCTCCGCAATGGCCGCGCCGTTGCAGGCACTGGTGGCTCAGCATCCCGGGCTCCTGCTGGAAAACAAGGGCAGCGCGCTCGCTTTGCACTATCGCGGTGCGCCGGAGCTGGCGGGCGTGGCCCGCGACACGATGCGAGCCCTGGCCGACCTGCACGCAGAGCACTTTTCGCTGCAACCCGGCAAGCTCGTGTTCGAGTTGCGGCCGCGCCATGTCAGCAAAGGTCGCGCCATTACTGCACTGCTCAACGACGCCCCGTTTGCCGGTCGCACGCCACTCTTTGCTGGCGACGACCTGACAGACGAGGCGGGATTCGCCGACGTGAATGCGCTGGGTGGCATCACGATCAAGATCGGGGACGGGGAGACTTGCGCTCACCATCGTCTGCCTTCGCCGGAAGCATTGACTGCCTGGCTGCTGACGCTGCACCGCACGTCTGCCCCGTCCCCGTCCCAACCCTCTCAGGAGACAGACGTATGAGTCGCTTAGTCATCGTGTCGAACCGGGTCGCCCCCATTACCGAGGGCAAACCGACGGCCGGCGGACTGGCCATCGGCGTATTCGACGCACTCAGGGACACCGGAGGCATGTGGTTTGGCTGGAACGGTGAGATCGATGCCGAACCGGCCACCGCGCCGGACATTGCGCATCGCAACAACGTCACCTTTGCGACCGTGCCGCTTACGCGCCGTGATTACAACACGTACTATCGCGGCTTTTCGAACGCGACGCTTTGGCCGACGTTTCACTATCGCGACGATCTCACGCGGTTCCAGCGTGACGACTACAACGGGTATCGCCACGTCAACGCCCGGTTCGCGTCGCTGCTCGCGCCGTTGCTCGAACCGGACGACCTCGTCTGGGTGCACGACTACCATCTTCTGCCGTTCGCGCAGGCCTGCCGCCAGATCGGCGTGCGACACAGGCTCGGCTTCTTTCTTCACATTCCGTTCCCGTCACCGCAGGTGCTGATGACCGTCCCCCCCCACGAGGCGCTTGTGCGGGCCATGTGCGAGTACGACCTCGTCGGCTTCCAGACCGAGACGGACCGCACCGCGTTCACCGATTACCTGCTGCGTTTCGCGGGCGCCACGATGAACGACGACGGCACGATTACGGCCTACGGGCGAACGTTGCGCACCGGCGTCTACCCGATCGGCGTGTACCCGGACGAGATTCAGAAGCAGGCAACGGCACGCGCGACCGTCAAGCACATCCTCGATCTGAAGCAGGGGTTGCAGGAGCGCAAGCTCATCATGAGCGTGGATCGCCTCGATTACTCGAAGGGGATGCTGGAGCGTTTTCGCGCGTTCGAGCGCCTGCTGGAGCTGTGGCCGAATCAACAGGGGACGGTAAGCTTCGTGCAGGTCGCGCCGCCCAGCCGCTCCGACGTGGCAGGCTACGGCGAAATTCGCCGGCAGCTCGAAACGGAGGCCGGCCACATCAACGGCCGCTTCTCGGACCTCGCCTGGACCCCGCTGCGCTATATCAACAAGCGCTACGATCATGAAGTGCTGATGTCGTTCTTCCGGGCGTCGCAGGTCGGTTACGTCACGCCGTTGCGCGACGGTATGAACCTCGTGGCAAAAGAGTACGTGGCCGCTCAGGACCCCGCAGACCCGGGTGTACTGGTGCTGTCCTGCTTTGCCGGCGCAGCGCAGGAACTCGACGGGGCCCTGATCGTGAACCCGTACGATATCGATGGAATGGCCGAAGCGCTTCGATCTGCGTTGAATATGTCGCTCTCCGAGCGTCAGTCGCGTCACGAAAGCATGATGAGCGCGTTGCGCGAGCATAATCTGTCGACGTGGCGCGATCGTTTCATTGCCGATCTGCGCGCGCCCGCAGCCGCGACACCGGCCTTGTTGCGCTGCGCCCAACCCGCCGCCGCCTGACTGCCACCCTGCGTGACTGTCTGACACCGTTCGCGGACATGGCAGAAGGCGACGGACGAACCTCTCGGGAGATTCGCCATGAGCCAACGTGCCGCCCCCAAGGTCGCCCCGTATGTCGACATCGAGACCGAGGGGCCTGTGACCATCCTCACGTTGGCGCGCGCAGCGCGCCGAAACGCCGTCGACCGGCCGATGGCGGCGGCATTGCGTGACGCCCTGCTGGCCTTCGAGCAGGACGAGCGCGCCAGTGTCGCCGTACTTTGCGGCAAAGGCGCCTCGTTCTGCGCCGGGGCGGACCTCTCCGCTTTCGACGACCCCGAGCGACGCAACGTCGTCACGCCGGACGGCAGTGGCGACGGGCCGATGGGCCTCACGCGACGTCATCTGGACAAACCGGTCATCGCCGCCGTGAGCGGGCACGCGGTGGCCGGCGGCCTGGAACTGGCGCTCTGGTGTGATTTGCGTGTTGCGGACGACTCCGCAACGTTCGGCGTGTTCTGCCGACGTTTCGGCGTCCCTCTCATCGACGGTGGGACCGTCCGTCTGCCACGCCTGATCGGCATGAGCCGGGCGCTCGACATGATCCTGACCGGCCGTGCCGTGGGCGCGCAGGAAGCGTTCGAGATCGGACTCGTCAATCGGCTGGTGCCGGAGGGCATGGCGCGACAGGGCGCGATTGCGCTGGCGCAGCAGCTCGCCGAATTGCCGCAGGGGGCGTTACGCGCCGATCGCCGGGCCGCTTACGCGCAATGGGATTTGCCGCTTGACGAAGCGCTGCGCCGGGAAGGCGCAGCGGGTCATGACGTGGTGTTCTCCGAAGGCATTGCAGGCGCTCGCGCATTCCTCAGTGGAGCGGGCCGCCACGGGGCGCCGCGTGACTCAGTCTGAGAATCTGAGAACCGTCGCGCTGCCTCTCCACTCCATGCAACGACAATGGGCTGACAGCACGGCGCGAATGCCTCGAATCCGTCGCGAGCGACTTATCGCGCGGGTGCGGGCAACGCCGGCATCTCTGCCAGACGCTTGGCCAGCCCGTCGGCAATTTCCTTCTGATTCGCCTGTCGCGCAAAATCGACCGCCGTCATCTTGAGCTGATTCTTGAGCCGCACGTCCGCGCCGCCGTCGAGCAGCACCTTGCACGTGGTGATATGACCGCCGCGCGCAGCCATCATCAGCGGCGTAGTGCCGTTGGGCGACTCGGCATCCACATAGGCGGATGCGTCGAGCAACATCTTTACGATGTCGTCGTGACCGTTCGTCGCCGCATAGTGCAGCGGTGCCCAGCCCTTCTTGTTGACTTCGGCGTCCTTGTCGATGAGCAGCTTGACCATCGGCGTGAGACCTTGCAGCGACGCAATCATCATTGCATTCTCGCCCGCACGATTGGTCGCTTCGAGATCCGTGCGTTTGTCCTCGATCAGCAGCTTGGCGACACCCGCGGATTTCTCGCGCATGGCAATCACCAACAGCGGGTCGCCCTTCTCGTCTGTGGTATTCGGGTCGACACCGGCCTTGAGCGCCTGCTGAACAGCCTTGGTGTCATCGAAGACAACGGCCTTGACGAGCGCCGTATTGGACGTGGCGGCAGTGGCACATGCGGTAAGCCACAGCACGCTCATCAGCGTAAAGGCACGGATCATCGAAAATTTGCGCATCGGGGGCTCCTGTCGGTCGTCCGGAAAAGTCGGCTAAGGCGTGCTGAAATACGTCGATTCGAATGCTGTCGATACTGCGAGGCACACTCGCGCGCTCAATGCGCTGCCGTCGAAAACAGACGGAAGAAATTCTCCGTCGTCGCGTCGGCAATCTTCTGCAACGGTTCGCCGCGCAAGTCGGCGATGAATTCGGCCACATGACGCACATATCCCGGCTGGTTGAGCTTGCCGCGATACGGCACCGGCGCGAGATAGGGCGAGTCCGTCTCGATCAGCATGCGATCTAGCGGCACACGACGCGCCACGTCCTGCAAATCGCGCGCGCTCTTGAACGTGACGATGCCCGAAAACGAAATATAGAAATTCTGATCCAGCGCGCCTTCGGCGACTTCCCAACTTTCGGTAAAGCAATGCATCACGCCGGCTGGCTCCCCCGCACCCTCTTCGCGCATGAGTCGCAGCGTGTCGTCTGCGGCGGCGCGCGTGTGGATGATCAGCGGTTTGCCCGTGGCACGTGCCGCGCGAATGTGGGTGCGAAAACGCTCGCGTTGCCACTCCATGTCCTCGATGCTGCGGCCTTCGAGCCGGTAATAATCGAGGCCGGTCTCGCCAATGGCGACAACCTTCGGCGTGGCCGCCAGGCGGATCAGATCGTCGACGCTCGGCTCGGGTGTGTCCTCATAATCCGGATGCACGCCAACGGACGCGTAGACGTTCTCATGCCGGGCCGCGATCTCCAGCACCTGCGGCAGCGTCGGCAAATCGACCGAGACGCACAGCGCGTGGCTGACCTTGTTCTCCTGCATGCGCGCGAGCAGGTCGGGCATCTGCTCGGCCAGCTCCGGGAAATTGATATGACAATGCGAATCGATGAACATGATGAGCGATCGGCGATCAGTTCTAGACGGCCTGCATCAAAGCGATGCCGGTCCGCCGAACAACTGTTTGTATTGCAGGAAGAGCGCTTCGAGCAGCACCCGGGTATTGAGCGGGTGATTCTGCACCTGACGCTGTTGCGCGAGTTCGCGCAGGAAGCCCAGCAGCCGGACGTCGTCAGTGGCGTCGCCGCAGCGCCGCAACGCCTGCGACTGACCGGGGAAGAAACGAACGGTGCCCGCCATGCGCTCGGCAAGCACGTCGAAACACCAGCGTTGCAACGTCTCGAGAATGCCCGGCAGACTGCCTTTGTGCAGTTGTTCCGCGCAGGCAAACGCATCTATCGCGCCGCCTTGCGCCAACTGGCCTAGCAGCCAGTCGCGCCAACCGCGCTCCTCCGGCTCGGCAAGCGTGCGTGCGGCGAGCGGCGCGCCGCCTGCTTCGGCGAGCACGGCGGCAGCGGTAGGCGCGTCGAGTCCGGCCTCGCCCATCAGCCATTGGGTTGCCTGCGCTTCGTTCGGACGCGTGAGCACGAGGCGACGGCAGCGCGACAGAATCGTCGGGAGCAAACGGTCGGGGTGTGTCGTCACCAGCAGGAAAACCACGCCCTCGGGCGGTTCTTCGAGCGTCTTGAGCAAGGCGTTCGCCGCGTGTACGTTGAGCGACTCGGCCGGGTACAGCAAGACGACGCGGCGCCCCTGACGATGCGAGCCGAGGCTCGCGAAGTCGATCACCTCGCGCACCTGCTCGATCTTGATTTCCTTGCTCGGGGTCTTGGTCTTCTTGTCGCCGTCGGCGTCCGCGCGCGCTTCCGCACCGGGCAGCGTCTCGGCCAGCGCCTCAGGGCAGATCACGCGAAAGTCCGGGTGATTGCCGCTCACGAACCACTGGCATGCCCCACAGGTCCCGCAAGGGAAATGCCCCTCGCGCGGCGATTCGCACAACAGTGCCTGGGCGAAGGTGCGGGCGAGCGCGACTTCGCCGATACCCGGCACGGCCTGCAACAGCAGCGCGTGAGGCATCTGAGCGCGAAGATCGTTAAGACGTGTCCAGTCCTGTGACTGCCACGGATACAGCATGTGGGCTCCTTGGCCGGATAAGGCGGCAGTGGCAATGGTAGCGTCAGTGCGCTACCCCCGGCTGCCGATGGCATAACCGGATTATGCGCGCGTCGGGAGAGATCGGGCGGTCCGCGCACAGCGTCAGATGCCGACCCAATCCACCTCCCATCGATTCGATTCTCAATGCCCGGGCAATCCCAATCGAGCAAAAACGCTGGCGAGTTGCGCTGCGATGGTGTCGATGCTTTGCGCGGCGTCGATCAGCACGATGCGACCGCCAGACGTCTCGGCGCGACGCAGGTATTCCTCACGAACGCGGGTAAAAAAAGCCGCCGATTCGCGCTCGAACTTGTCTGGCGCGCGGGCACCGGCAAGTCGTGCGGCGGCGATGGCAGGATCGAGATCGAACAGGATCGTCAGATCGGGCTGGCGCTCACCCTGCACCCAGCGCTCGAGAATCGACAGCTTCTCGAGCGACAGGCCGCGCCCGCCCCCTTGGTAAGCGAAGGTCGCGTCGGTGAAGCGGTCGGAGACGACCCAGTCACCCCGTGCCAGCGCGGGCTCGATGACCTTGACCAGATGCTCCCGGCGACCGGCAAACATCAGCAGCGCTTCCGTCTCGATGTCCATCGGCTCGTCGAGGACGAGCTTGCGCAGCGCTTCGCCCAGCGGCGTGCCCCCCGGCTCTCGTGTGGCAACGACGTCGCGTCCCACGCTTGCCAGCCCCTGACGCAACGCATCGACAAAGGCATTGACGTGCGTGCTCTTGCCCGCCCCGTCAATGCCTTCGAACGTTACGAACTTGCCCGGCGTCACCGTCGGCGCCACTGGGGAATGCGTCATTGCTCACCTCGCTGATATTTATCCACGGCGCGATTGTGCTCCTGAAGATTCGTCGAGAAATGGCTGGTGCCATCGCCGCGTGCGACGAAGTACAGCGCGTCGGTCGGTGCCGGATTGAGCGCCGCAGCCAACGACGCCACACCCGGCAGCGCGATGGGCGTGGGCGGCAATCCGGCCCGCGTGTAAGTGTTGTACGGCGTGTCGGTCTGCAAATCGCGCTTGCGCAGGCGTCCGGTGTAGAGATCGCCCATCCCGTAGATCACCGTCGGGTCGGTCTGCAACAGCATGCGCTTGCGCAGCCGGTTGACGAACACGGCAGCCACTTGCCCGCGCTCCACCGCCTGGCCCGTCTCCTTCTCCACCAGCGAGGCCATGATAAGCGCCTCGTACGGCGTGGCGTACGGCAAGCCCGGTGCGCGTGAAGCCCAGGCTTCGTCCAGACGCTTCTGCATCAGCCGGTAAGCACGCTTGTAAATATCTATGTCGCTCGAACCTTTCGGAAAAAGGTAGGTATCGGGGAAGAACATGCCCTCGGCTTCCGCGCGATCTGCGCCCACCAACTGCATCAGATCGGCGTCCGGCAGCCCTGCGGTGTCGTGACGCAGCGCCGGGTTGGCGTCGATCTCCGAGCGCATCTTCTTGAAGGTCCAGCCTTCGATGATCGTCACGACGTACTGGTTGACATCGCCGCGCGCGAGCTTGTCCATGACTTCCATCGGCGTGATGCCGGTCGCGAACTCGTAATTGCCCGATTTGAGCCGGGTGCCTACGTCCATCACGCGCGCGAGCAGATTGAACAGCAGCGGATGCACCGGCACGCCGCCCGCGCGCAATTGCGTGGCGACACTGCGCACCGAGCTGTAGGGTTTGATCGTGACGTCGAGCGTCGGCTTACCCAATTGCAGCGGGGACTGAGCCCAGTAATAGAAAGCGCCGCCCGCCGCCAGTGCGGCGACAATCAACAGGACGAACAGGCGTTTGATGAAAGACATGAATTGCAGGATAAGTCGCCTGACGGCGGCAGCGGGTTCGGGGGACTCGTCCGCGGGACTTGCGTGAACAAGCTGGTGTCGAGCGGCACATTTTGCACGTCGAACCGGCCTCGCACGTCCTGACGGAAGACCCAATATAATACTTTGACTTGCCGAACCCTCACAGATTGACAGCCACTTTCGTTTATGACCTCCCAATGGCGTGATCTTCTGCCGCAAGCGGCAGCCGCTTCTCTGTCCGACGCTCTGTCCGATATTTCGTCCGACGCACGTGCAGTACAGTTCGATGCGCTGCGCTCGGGCAGTTTCGTGTCGCTCGCGAGCGACACCGGGCTCATCGCCGTGAACGGCGCCGACGCCGCCTCGTTCCTGCACGGCCAGTTGACCAATGACGTCGAGCGTCTGTCGCCGGTACAGGCGCGTTTGGCCGGCTATTGCTCGGCCAAGGGCCGTCTGCTCGCGACCTTCCTCATGTGGCGCGACACGTCGCCCGAGGCGACCATCTATCTCGCGAGCGACGCCTCCGTGCAGACCGCCGTCCAGAAGCGCCTGTCGATGTTCGTGCTGCGCGCCAAGGCCAAGCTCTCCGACGGCACGGCCACGCACGTCCTGCTGCAAGTCGGCGGTCCGGCGGCCGAAGCCGTGCTAACCCGCACGTTCACCTCGCTGCCGACGGCGCCGCTCGTGGCCGTGCACGCCACGATGGGCGACGCACCGGTCAATGCCACCAGCCTGATTCGCCTGCCCGACGCTGGCGTCGCACGCTCGCTGTCGCGATTCCTGTGGAGTGTGCCGGTCGCGCAGGCGCCGCATGTCTGGCATGCGCTCGTGCAAACGGAGGGCGTCGTTGCCGTCGATCCCGCGATTGCCGCCTGGCTCGACGTGCAAAGTGGTGTCGCGCGCGTGACGGCCGCCACGCAGGAGCAGTTCGTACCGCAGATGATCAACTGGGAAGTCGTCGGTGGCGTGAACTTCCGCAAGGGTTGCTACCCCGGCCAGGAGGTGGTGGCCCGCAGCCAGTATCGCGGCACCATCAAGCGCCGGTTGCATCTGGCGCATGTCGAGGGCGAAGCGCCGTTGCCGGGGCAGGCATTGATCGAGACGAGCGACGCGGATCAGCCGTGCGGCATGGTCGTTCAGGCCGCGCCCGCGCCGGATGGCGGCTTCGACGTGCTCGTCGAAGTGAAACTCGCCGCACGTGAGACCGACGACGTGCGGATCGGCTCGGTGGACGGACCCGCGCTGGCCTTTGCCGAGCTGCCGTATGCAATCATCGATCCGACCGAAACGAACGGAACGCCAGCGGCATCAACGGCGTCCGACGGTTCGGCCGCGTCATCTGCCTCCTGATTCGCCGCGCGCAACGGATGGATTGTTACGTCTACTATCGCGTCGCGACCACGCACGTCGAGGCTGCTTGTATAGCTGTCACACAGTTGTTCGCGCTGGCCGCGGCGCGCTTTGGCGTCGTCGGTCGCATTCAGGTGCGTGCGGATGCCTCCGCCAATGGGCTTGGCAACGTGGGAGCCAATCTCGTTGCCAGGGACGCGGCAGGCACGCAAACGTGGATGGAGCGCTACGACGACGTCGATCCCGTCTTCATCGCCGCATTGCCGCAACTTGTCAACGAATCCGGGCTTGCCGCGCTGGTGGACGGTGAGCGCCACGTCGAGTGCTTCGTCGATATCCCGACACCCCCGCCCCCATGTGCCTGATCGTTTTCTCCTGGCAACCTGAATCCGCCACACCGCTCGTTGTGCTCGCCAATCGCGACGAATTCTTCGAGCGTCCCGCCGAGCCGATGCATTGGTGGTCCGATCGGCCCGATGTGCTCGCCGGGCGCGACCTGCGAGGCGGAGGCACATGGATGGGTGTGAACCGCGCCGGGCGTTTCGCCGCACTGACGAACTTCCGTGACGGTCGCGCGCCGATGGCCCCTGCGGACACACCGTCGCGAGGCCTGCTCGTGTCCGCCATGCTCGACGCCACCTCGTTCGACGATGATCTGATGCGCATCGAAAAACACGCCCACGAATACGCGGGGTTCAACCTGTTGGCGGGAGATTTGCCGGCGGGCAAGCTCTACTGGCTGGGTAATCGTGAGATGCGTGAGATGCGCGAGACGCACGAGACAGGCGAGAGCGATGAAAGGCTTACGGTGGGCGAGGCTGCCGGCTCAACGGCGCTGCCCGTCGCACATCCGATCACACCGGGGATTCACGGACTGTCCAACGCCCTGCTCGATACGCCCTGGCCGAAGCTGGTGAGTCGGCGCAATGCATTGCGTCAGGCGCTGGAAACAAGCGCAGACGACATGGCGCTGCTCGAGGTCATGCGCGATGCCACCGAAGCGCCCGATGGTGCGCTGCCGGAGACAGGCGTGACGCGCGAGTGGGAGAAAAAACTCTCAGCCGCCTTCATCGCATCCCCCGCTTACGGAACACGCTGCACGACATTGCTACGCTATTTCCGGGACGGCACGCTCGAGCTTACCGAGTCCACCGTCTCCCCCGGCCAATGCGCAAGCGAGTTACGTGATCTGAAACGATTCCGGTTCGAGGTCGGCCATCATTGACCTGCGATAGGCGGGATGAAGCGAGCGCCGTCGTCGCCTGACGCTCGACGCCCATCCTCCCAGGCCCTCGCCTCACACCAACCGCACGACCTGCTTGCCGAAGTTCTCGCCCTTGAGCAATCCGAGGAACGCGGCCGGTGCGCTTTCGATCCCTTGTGTCATCGACTCGCGATACCGTAGCTCCCCTGCTGCGATGGCGTCCGTCAGTTCCTTTAACGCTTGCGGCCAGACATCCAGATGCTCGGTCACGATGAAACCTTCGAGCTTGACCCGCTGCGTCAGCAACAAAGAAGGGTACTTCAGCGGAATCGGTGCACCGTTGTAGCCCGCGATCATGCCGCACAGCGCAATGCGTGAATGCGCGTTCATATTGCGCAATACGGCGTCGAAGATCTCGCCTCCCACGTTTTCGAAATATCCGTCGATGCCGTCCGGCGCAGCATCACGTAACGCCTCGAAGACGTTGCCCGCCTTGTAGTCGATGCAGGCGTCGAATCCGAGCGTCTCACGCACATATGTGCATTTCTGTTCACCGCCGGCAATGCCGACGACACGGCAGCCCGCACGCTTGGCGAGTTGCCCGACGACACTCCCCACCGCGCCCGATGCCGCGCTGACCGCCACCGTCTCACCCGCTTTGGGCGCAATGATGCGATTCAGACCGTACCAACCCGTAACACCGGGCATACCGGCCGCGCCTAGGTACACGCTCATCGGCACACGCGTGTCATGAAGCTTACGCAGATTGCTCCCGTCGGAAATGCCATATTCCTGCCAGCCGAACATGGCCGTCACCGCGTCACCCGGCTGCCAGTCCGGATGACGCGACTCGATCACCTCGCCTACCGTCGCACCAATCATGACCGTATCGAGCGGCTGTGGTGGCGCGTACGACTTCGTATCGCTCATCCGGCCGCGCATGTACGGATCGAGAGAAAGGTAGAAGTTGCGCACCAGCACCTGTCCGTCACCAAGCTCCGGCAGTTCCGGAGCGGCCAGGTGAAAGTTGTCGAGCGTAGGTTCCCCGTTGGGGCGGGAGACCAGGAGTATCTGGCGATTGATCGTCATGAGACTTTCCTCCGCATGGGTTGCATGGGTTGCAAGGGTTGCATCCGCGACATAAGTCAGGGGCCGAGACCTCAGTCCCCGCTCGGATCGCCATGATGGCGTTGTTCGTGGACTTCGCGCCCGACTGCCAGTCGGCGCAGATACTTGAAGGTACCCATTGCCTTGGCGACGAGCTTGCCTTTCGCGTCGCGCACCTCGCCCTCGCAATAGGCCATGGTCGTGGAACGGTGCAACAGACGCCCGAACGCACGCATCTCTCCCGAGCCGGGCTGCATGAAGCTCGTCTTCATTTCAATGGTCACCACGCCAGTGCCCTCAGGCGCCACGCTGCGACTTGCCGTACTCAGCGCCACGTCGAGCAGCGCCATGGTGACACCGCCGTGCATCACTTCCCAGCTATTGAGATGCTGCGGCGACAAGGCGAGCCGCAGTTCCGACTCGCCGTTTTCTGCGCGCAGCAACTCGATGCCCATGTGATCGATAAACCCCGACCGGATGGAAAGCGCGCTCATCGCAGGCCCCGGCCGGTTTGGCCAATAAGGTAAGACTTGTCCATCATCATTTCTTCAACTGACTGTCATTCATGAATCATGCCCCGCCGCCTGCGCCACGCCGACGCAACTTCGGCTGAGTGGCTTTGTGGCGAATCGAACACGCTCCCGCATCGCTTACGGTATAGGTCACAGCATCCCTTGCGCTGTCCATTACGCTGTCCATTACGCCGTCCATTACGCCGTCCATTAGGCCGCCCATTTGGCCGCCCATTACGCCATCCCTTGCGCCATCCCCTATGCCCGCGAGACACCTGCCGCTTCGAGCGACGTCCACGCCCTCGCGAGCGACCCGTCGAGGTCGATGGCCCGGCAGGCATGCTCGATCACGCACACGTCGAATCCGGCGGCTTTGGCATCGAGAGCGCTCCAGGCGACGCAGAAATCCGTCGCCAGCCCGACACAGTGCACACGTTTCACGCCCTTGTCGCGAAGATACCCCGCGAGCCCTGTCGGCGTCTTCCGGTCAGCCTCAAGAAACGCCGAGTAACTGTCCACGCCCATCTGGTAGCCCTTGCGGATCACCGCCTGCGCATGCGCAATGTGCAGTTCCTTGTGCAGTTCGGCACCGTGCGTGTCCTGCACGCAATGCGCCGGCCACAAGACCTGCTCGCCGTACGGCAGGGTGATGGTCTCGAAGGGCCGGCGTCCGGAATGATTCTCCGCAAACGACACATGCCCGGCCGGATGCCAGTCCTGTGTGACGACCACATGAGCGAACCCGCTCGCCAGCGCGTTGATCGCGGGCACCACTTCGTCGCCATGGGGCACAGCGAGCGCACCGCCCGGCATGAAGTCGTTTTGTACGTCGATCACGAGCAACACTTCGCTCATCGGTTTCATGTCATTGCCTCCTTATTGACGCCCCCCCGGACGCAAGACGATCGGAGCCGGTCTGGCCTTGCATGACAACGCCCATCCTTCCCCCTGCTTTCCCGGCGTTGCTTAGCCGTTGAAACGCTTGCCGGCCTCGGCCAGTTCCACGAGGCGCGCCGCCGGCGACCAATCCTCGCCGTGTTCGCCGCCTTCAAATTCCCGCACACGCGCGAGCACCTTGTCGAGTCCCACGGTGTCGGCGTAAAGCATCGGGCCGCCACGCCACAGCGGAAAGCCGTAACCGTTCAGATACACCATGTCGATATCCGACGCACGGGCGGCCGTGCCATCCGCCAGCACCTTTGCCCCTTCGTTGACCAGCGCGTAGACGAGGCGATCGACGATCTCTTCCTCCGAGAAGGTGCGTGGCGTAACGCCATGGGTCTTGCGGTAGTCGTCGAGCATCTGCGCCACCTTGGCGGATTCGCGCGGCGTACGGTCGCCTTCGGCGTAGTCATACCAGCCTGCGTGCGTCTTCTGCCCATAGCGGCCGGCCTCGCAAAGCACGTCGGCAATCTTCGGGTACGCGATGCCCGGATGTTCGGCGTGACGGCGCTTGCGAATGGCCCAGCTGACATCGTTGCCCGACAGATCGCTTGTGCGAAACGGCCCCATGGCAAACCCGAAACGCTCGATGGCCGCATCGACTTGCGCGGGCGTTGCGCCCTGCTCGATCATCCATTGAGATTGCTTGAAATACGGTTCGAGCATGCGATTGCCGATGAATCCGTCGCACACGCGTGCGACCACGGCAAGCTTGCCAATGCGTTTGGCCAGCTTCATTACCGTTGCCAGCACGTCCTTGCCCGTGTGAGCTCCGCGCACGACTTCCAGCAGCCGCATGACGTTTGCCGGGCTGAAGAAATGCATACCAATGACGTCTGCAGCGCGCGATGTGGTTTCGGCGAGCGTATCGAGATTGAGCGTCGACGTATTCGACGCCAGAATCGCGCCCGCCTTGGCGACCTTGTCGAGTTCCTTGAACACGACCTGTTTGACGGCCATGTCCTCGAACACCGCTTCGACGATGAGATCCGCGTCGGCCACCGCCTGAAAATCGGTACTGCCATGAATCCGGGCCAGTCGCTTGTCCGCCTCCTCGGCCGACAGCTTGCCTCGCGTGACCGCGCGGCCATAGTTGCTGCGCACGGCCTCGATGCCACGCGCCAGCGCCGCCTCTGTCGTGTCGACGATCGTGACGGGAATGCCCGCGCTCGCGAACGTCATCGCGATGCCGCCCCCCATGGTCCCCGCCCCAATGACAGCCACGCGCTCGATATTGCGCAACGGAATATCGTCCGGCACGTCCGCGATCTTTGCTGCCGCGCGCTCGCCGAGAAACGCGTGGCGCAGCGCCTTCGACTCGGGCGAACTGACCAACGCCACGAAGCATTCGCGCTCGAACTTCACTCCCTCGTCGAACGGGCGTTGCAGCGCAGCCTCAATCGCCGCCACACACTTGTGCGGCGCGGGGAAGTGCGGCTGTTCGCGTTGCACCTTTTCCCGTGCTTGCGCAATCGCGGTGCTCGCGGAGCCGTCCGCATCGTCGATGGCAACATCGCGCAGGCGCGGCAACGCCCCGCCCCGATTCGCCACATCAGTCGCAAAGCCGATGGCACCAGCCAGCAGGTCGGCCGGACTGCCCTCGAACAGCGTCGAGAAAAGTGTGCCGACGAGCGCCTCGGATTTTACGGTGCGCCCCGTCACGACCATATCGAGCGCGCGTGCAATGCCGATGGCCCGCGGCAGACGTTGAGTCCCGCCTGCGCCCGGCAGCAAGCCCAGCTTGACCTCCGGCAACGCAATTTGCGCGCCGGGCAGCGCAACGCGATAGTGACAAGCGAGCGCGAGTTCCAGTCCGCCCCCCATGGCAACGGCGTGGACCGCGGCAATCACAGGTTTGGTGCAAGCGTCCAACGCATTGATGACATCGACCAGCAATGGGCTTTGCGTAGCCTTCGGCGTATTGAACTCGCGGATGTCGGCACCGCCGGAGAAAGCTTTGCCCGCCCCGATCAACACGATGGCGCGCACCTGAGCGTCCGCCTGGGCTTGCGTGAGTCCTTGCGCGATACCGGCGCGCGTCGCATGTCCCAGACCGTTGACCGGGGGATTTTCCAGCGTGATGACGGCCACGCCGTCACGAACCTCATAAGCCGTGCTCATTCTTGTCTCTTTCCTTATATTGTTGGCGTCGTTGGGGGGCGCCGCGAGCACGCAAGCTGCGGCAAGACGATCGTTCGATTCTAGCGCAGCGCTACACCTCGAGCCATTCGCGACGGATCTCCGGCGCGGCTGCCAGCGATTGCGGCGTGCCCTCGAACACCAGCGTGCCCCGCCCCATGACCGCCACACGCTGGGCGCAACTCAGCGCCAGCGACAGCTTCTGCTCGATGAGCAGGATCGCCACGCCCGTGGCACGCAAATCCGTGAGAATCCGACCGATACGCGCCACCACGCGCGGCGCGAGACCTTCGGTCGGCTCGTCGACGATCAGCAGATCCGGGCCTGCCATCATCGCGCGGCACAGGGAAAGCAATTGCTGCTCGCCTCCCGATAGCGACGCGGCCGGCGCGTCGCGACGTGGCGCCAGTTCTTCGAAGCGCTCGAAGGCTTGTGCCAGCGTCATCGGCCGGCCAGCCGCCCCCGAGCGTGACATCGTCTTGCCCGTGCGCTGACCAAGTTGAAGATTCTGAAGCACGGTCAGCGGTCCGAAAACGTCCCGCGTCTCCGGCACATAACCAATGCCAAGCCGCGCAATCTGATGGGACGTCAGCGAAACCAGCGATCGATCGCGCCATCGAATCTCGCCTTCACGCGGCAGCTGCCCCATGATCGCGCGCGCGAGCGTCGAGCGGCCTGCGCCGTTTCGGCCCAGCACTGCAACAATTTCGCCGGGAGCGACCCGCATCGTCACCCCGTGCAACACGCGGCTGCCGCCGTAACCTGCCCTGACATCGACGAGCTCAAGCATGATGCTCATCCCCAAGGTTTTGACGATCGGCATACTCGCCCAGATAGGCCATGCGCACGTCGGGGTGCATGCGAATACGCGCCGGCGTATCACACGCAATCACCGCGCCGCGCGCCAGCACGGCGATTCGGTCGGCCAGCGAGAAAACCACGTGCATGTCGTGCTCGATCATCAACAACGAGCGTCCCCGGCTGAGTTCGGCAATCAATGCCACCATGCGGGCCGATTCGGATTGGCTCATACCGGCCGTGGGTTCATCGAGCAGCATGACACTGCCCGCAGACGCTGCGCACAAACCGATTTCGAGCACCCGTTGCTCCGCATAACTCAGCGCCCCCGCCGGCACGTCACGTCGACCCTCCAGCCCGAGGCGTTCCAGCCAGGCCTCGCTCTGGCGTGTCACGCTGTCGATGCCTCGCATGCGGCGCCAGAACGTATAGCGGTGCCCCCCAGACCATAACCCCGCGCAACGCAGGTGATCGATCACGCTCATCTGGCCGAACAATTGAGAGGTCTGAAAACTTCGGGACAGGCCCAACCGACTGATCACGTGCGGCGCGCGTGCGGTAACGTCGCGCCCGCGCAGCAACACGCGCCCGCTGTCGGGCCGCGTTCGCCCTGTGATGACGTCGAACAACGTGCTCTTGCCCGCGCCATTCGGACCGATGATGGCGAGCCGCTCTCCTTGCGCCAACGTGAGGTCGACGCCGCTCAGCACGCGCGTCGGCCCGAAGGACTTGAACACGCTGCGCACGCTCAGGGCAAACGCCGAGGGATCGGCATGCGTCGATGCGCCGCTCATGGCTGCTCCTGCACCGGGTCGTTCGCCCTGGCGAGCGCGCGGCGCAAACGGCTTGCCGCGAGCCTGACGATGACGACGCCCACGCCCACTGCGACAGCCGAGATCGCCCAACCGCCCACGCCGCCCCCCAAGAGGGCGATGTACCCGATCTGACCCGACTGGGCAATCTGGCCAGGGCCCCAACCGTTCGGCATCGACGCACCGTCGACGGCAAGACGCACGCCATAGGTGGTTTCGACGATGACGATCAATCCGCCGACGGCCAGTGCAAGCCCCAAACATAGGCCCGCGTACGGCCGCCAGACCACGCGTAGGGTGCCGTCGCGCCACGCGCGCGCATGCATTGCCAGCAACCCGGCGATACCGCCCGGCATGAACACGACGACACCGAGAAATCCAAGGCCGAGATAGAGTTGCCAGGCCCGTGTCATGGTCGCGAGCACGACCGTTGCGAATACACCGACCACGGCACCCAACACCGGCCCCGCGAAATATGTCGTACCGCCGAGCACGGTGAAAACGAGGACCACGCCCGATCGTTCGAGACTGAAAGTATCCGCACTGACCAGTTCAAAGTTCAACGCACTCAGTGCGCCCGCCACACCGGCAAACGCCGCCGCAACGATTTGCATGCGATAGCGCACCGCCGCCGGCGACTGCCCCAGAAAGGCGACCCGTACCGCGTTATCGCGCACGGCGCGGGCGAGATAGCCCAGCGGCGTGCGTGTGAGACCAAACATCATCGCCGCGCAGACAAACAGCCACAGCGCCACCAGCCCGTAGACCTGACGCTGCGTGGCAAACGTCACACCCAGCCAGGGCGCACCCAATGTGCGGTCCGTCGGAATCCCGCGCTCGCCGCCGAACCATTCGGGCAGCATCGCGGCCATGACCCAGACCAGTTCGGCAACGCCAAGCGTGATCATCGCGAATGTCATACCCGAGCGGCGCGTGGTCACGTAGCCCAGTGTTGCCCCTGCCGCGCCGCCCGCAAGCGCACCGGCAATCGGCACGAGCCCCATCGACACCGGAAGAGTGTGGGCGCCAATCCGGTTCATGCACCATACGCCCGCGAATGCGCCGATACCCGCATACGTCGCATGGCAAAAACTCAGTAGACCTGTCGAGCCGAGCAGCAAATTGAAAGAGAGCGCGAGAATGGCCGCCGTGCCCATCTGCGTCATGAGCGTGAGTGCAGCGTCGGAAGGAAAGCACCAGGGCAATACGATCAGCGCAGCAGCGAACGCCGACCACACCGCAACACGGCGGCGCCAGGACGGCGCCTCGGACAAGGGAACACCGGGGACCACGTGGTCCATCACCCCTCCCTCACGCCGAAGAGTCCGCGCGGCCGCCACAGCAACACGGCGACCATCAACAGATACGGCACCGCCGGCGCGAGTTGCGCAACGCTCAAGTGCAGCACCGGCGCGATCACCTGCGTGATCGCGGCTGTGAACCCAGTGACCTCCCCGACCGCTGGCGACCACCATTGCGCCAACGTGGCATCGCTCGTCACCGCCCAGGTTTGCAGCAAGCCGATGAGCAACGAGGCGGCAAACGCACCGCCAAGCGAGCCGAGGCCGCCGACGACCACGACGACGAACACCACGCTGCCAACCGTCGCTGCCATGCCGGGCTCAGTCACCAGCACGTTGCCACCCGCAGCGCCTGCGAGCGCCGCCAGCGCCGCACCGCAGGCAAACACGCCCGTGTAGAGCAACGGAACGTCGTAACCGAGCGCCTGTGTCATCGCGGGCTGCGACAGTGCCGCCTGCAAAATCAGTCCGGCACGCGTGGCCCGAAAGGCAATCCACACGAGCAGCGCGATGGCGCACGCCAGCCCCATCAGGAACAAGCGGTACGCCGGCACCGCGATTCCCGCGACCGGTACGAGAACTCCTTCGAGGGCGGCAGGTACTGCGTAGTCGACCGGACCGCGCCCCCAGGCGAGCTGCACCAGTTCCACCACCACGTACGCCAACCCGAACGTTGCCAGCAATTCCGCCAGTGCACCGCGCGATCGCAAGCGCCGCAGCACCGCACGCTCGAACACCGCGCCCGCAATGCCGACGATCAACGGTGCGATGACCAACGCCGACCAGAATCCGACGATCGACGTCATTGCGTAAGCGAAATACGCCCCCAGCATATAAAAGCTGGCGTGGGCGAAATTCAGCACGCCGAGCATGCTGAAGATCAGCGTAAGTCCGCTTGACAGCATGAACAGCAGCAAGCCATAGCTCACACCGTTCACGAGCACGAGGCCGGTGGTGGCGCTCAGCAGATGCACTGCATCTCCTTTTGGGGAAACGTTAGGAAACTTCGGGAAGATCCGGCAAGCCAATGAAAGACGCGGCGCAAGCGCCGCATCCGGGGAGAATTCAGACTGACATTATAGAGCGGCCGGCGCGCCCGACTCGCTTGAGATGGCCCGAAAAACGGCGTCAATGCTGGATTTCGGACGGCATCCCCAGGCGTATCGGACGATTCCGATCAGTGCTCCCGCGCATGCCGGCATGACGACCGTCGTCTCACGACGCCGCCTCGTAGTCGCGGAATTTCTCGCGCAGTTTGAGCTTGAGCATTTTGCCGGTCGCCGTGTGGGGAATCTCGTCGACGAACACCACATCATCGGGAATCCACCATTTCACGACACGCCCCTGATAGAAGGCCAGCACGTCCTCCCGTGTCAGCGTGGAGCCGGGTTTGCGCACGACGACCAGCAGCGGTCGCTCCTCCCATTTCGGGTGACGAATGGCAATGCAGGCCGCCTCGTGAATGTCGGGATGCGCCATGGCGACGTTCTCGACGTCGATGGAACTGATCCACTCGCCACCCGACTTGATCACGTCCTTGCTGCGATCCGTGATCTGCACGTAGCCTTCCGGATCGATGGTCGCCACGTCTCCGGTCGGGAACCAGCCATCGACCAACGGCGAGGTGTCCGAGCGGAAATAGCGCTCCAGCACCCATGGCCCGCGCGCGTAGAGGTCACCGAACGCCTTGCCGTCCCACGGCAACGCTTCGCCGTCCGGCCCCACGATTTTGAGGTCGACGCCGTAGATGGCCGTGCCCTGCTTCTCGAGGATGTGCTGCTGCTCGGCTTCCGGCAAGTCGCGATGGTGCTTGCGCAAATGGCATAACGTGCCGAGCGGCGACATTTCGCTCATGCCCCACGCATGAATGACACGCACGCCGTAATCCTTCTCGAACGATCGCAGCATGGCAGGCGGACAGGCCGAACCGCCGATCACCGTTCGCTCGAGCGTGGAAAACCGCGCGCCGATCGATTTCACATAGGTCAGCAGTCCGAGCCAGACCGTCGGCACGCCTGCCGAGAACGTCACGCCCTCGGCTTCGAAAAGTTCATACAGTGATTTGCCGTCGAGATCCTTACCCGGGAATACGAGTTTCGCACCGGTCAGCGCGCTGGAATACGGCAGCCCCCACGCGTTCACATGGAACATCGGCACGACGGGCAGAACGGCGTCGCGCGCGGACATGTTCATGGCGTCCGGGAGCGACGCGCCGAACGCGTGCAGGACCGTCGAACGGTGGCTGTAGAGCACCCCCTTCGGGTTGCCGGTGGTCCCGGACGTATAGCAAAGTCCGGAGGCGCGGTTCTCGTCCATCGAAGGCCAGTCGAACTTGCCGTCTTCGGCGGCGACGAGATCCTCGTAGCACAGCAACGATAAATCCGTGACCGGCAGGTGCTCGCGATCGGTCATCGCAATCCAGCCCTGCACGTCCGGGCACTGTTTGGCGACGGTCTCGACCAGCGGCAGGAAGTTGATGTCGAAGGCGACGTAGCGGTCCTGCGCATGATTGATGATGTAGGCGATCTGTTCGGGAAACAGGCGGGGATTGACGGTGTGAACCACGCTGCCCATGCCCGAGACCGCGTAATACAGTTCGAGATGCCGATACCCGTTCCACGCGAGCGTGCCTACGCGCTCGCCATCGCCCACCCCAAGACGGCGCAACGCCTGCGCCAGTTGACGCGATCGCTGCTCGGCATCGCGCCAGGTGTAGCGGTGGATGTCGCCCTCAACGCGACGGGAGACGATCTCGGTATCGCCATGGTGACGTGCGGCATGGGTGAGCAGCGAGGAAATCAGCAGCGGCGCGGCCATCATCTGGCCGAGGAGCGGTGTTGCCATACGTCGAATCTCCAGAAAAGTCGGAATAACCGGAATTACGGGGATTACGGGATACGTTGAGCGATTCTTGACGCGCCAGCGCGCCGGGTCAACGCCCATCGCTTGTGCGGCGCAACACGGCACATGACCGCCAGTGTACGCAAGCCGGCAGCGCGCGACGGACACCTCAAGTAGAATGTTTGTTCACCATCAGGAACGTCCCCAATGCCGGCCACCGACCGCCCCGCCTCAGTTCCCGCCGCCGTCTCTGAATCCCTGAAGCCGTTCGGACCGCTACGCTTGACGAACCGCTTTGCAACGCTCGGCACCGACTTCTTTACCCGCCTGTCTGCACAACCGTTGCCCGCGCCGTACCTCGTCGGTTTCTCGGCCGACGCCGCGCGGCTGCTCGGCTGGTCGCCGCAGGCCGCCCGCGATCCGGAATTCCTCGCCACCTTCGCGGGCAACGCACCGCTCGCCGGCGGAGATCCGCTTGCCAGCGTCTATTCCGGACACCAGTTCGGCGTATGGGCGGGGCAATTGGGAGACGGTCGCGCGTTGCTCCTGGGCGAGGCCGACGGCCCCGGCGGACGCTGGGAGATCCAGCTCAAGGGCGCAGGACTCACTCCCTACTCGCGCATGGGCGACGGTCGCGCCGTGTTGCGCTCTTCCATTCGCGAATTCCTCGGCTCCGAAGCCATGTTCCATCTGGGCGTGCCGACCACGCGTGCGCTGTGCGTGATCGGCTCGGATGCCCCGGTACGCCGCGAAACCATCGAGACGGCCGCCGTCGTCACCCGTTTGTCGCCCAGCTTCATCCGCTTCGGGCATTTCGAGCACTTCTGGGCGGGCGACAATTACGACGCGCTGCGCCAGTTGGCCGACTTCACGATCGATCATCACTATCCGCATTGCCGCGACGAAGCCAATCCGTACCTTGCGCTGCTGAGCGCCGTGTGCGACGCGACGGCGGAGCTGGTCGCGCATTGGCAGGCCGTGGGCTTTTGCCATGGGGTGATGAACACCGACAACATGTCGATTCTCGGCCTGACGATCGATTACGGGCCGTTCGGCTTTCTTGACGGCTTCAACGCGCATCACATCTGCAACCACTCCGACACGCAGGGCCGTTACGCTTATCAGGCGCAACCGAACGTCGCTTACTGGAATCTGTTCTGCCTCGCCCAGTCGCTATTGCCGCTGTTTGGCGAGGGCGAAGCGGCGATCGAACAGGCCCAGTCGGTATTGCCGGTATTCAAGACACGCTTTGCCGAGGAAATCGACCTGCGCATGCGCGCCAAGCTGGGCCTGCGCGAATCGCATGCCGACGACGAGACGCTCATCAACCGCCTGTTCAGGCTCATGCATGAGGGCCGTGTCGATTTCACGCACCTGTTCCGCACGCTTGCCACGCTCAAGATGGATGACCCGCAGGCCGATGCGCCGCTGCGCGACATGTTCATCGACCGGCCGGGCTTCGACGCGTGGGCGGTCGACTACCGCGCCCGGCTGCGTTACGAGGCGAGCACAGATGCGAAGCGCGCCATTGCAATGCGGCTCGTCAACCCCAAATACATCCTGCGCAACCATCTGGCGGAAGTTGCCATCCGGCGAGCCAACGAGAAAGACTTCTCCGAAGTCGAGACGCTGCTCAGGGTGCTCTCGCACCCTTACGACGAACAACCCGAATTCGAGCGCTACGCCGAGTTGCCGCCCGATTGGGCCGGACAGCTCGAAGTCAGTTGCTCTTCTTGATATCAGGAGATTTTCATGAGCAAAGTGGAAAAGACCGACGCCGAGTGGCGCGCCCAACTCGACGACGTCGAATACCAGATCACGCGCCATGCGGCGACCGAACGCGCGTTCACCGGACGCTACTGGGATCATTGGAAGGACGGCACGTATCGCTGCGTGTGCTGCGGCGCCCCGCTGTTCGAGTCGACCGAAAAATTCGACGCCGGCTGCGGCTGGCCGAGCTACTCGAAGCCGATCGAGGGCGCCGGTATCGACGAGGTCACGGATTACAGTCATGGCATGGTGCGCGTCGAAGTGCGCTGCCACAATTGCGACGCGCACCTCGGTCACGTGTTCGAGGACGGCCCGCAACCCACCGGCCTGCGCTATTGCATCAATTCCGCGTCGCTCAATTTCGAGGACAAGGACGGAAAGTCCGACAAACCGACGCAGGACTGAGCACATTGACCGCGCGGGCGTCCGTCCTGCGCGGTTTCGCCGAACGTACTGACTACACCCTCACCAGGCGGACACCTTCGGGGCGTCCGCTTTCAAAAAGCGACACTTTGTCGCTGACCAGCGGTGAAATGTCGTGAAATTCGCGTCTTTCGCCCGAAACTGGCGTTTTTTGGCTTTAGGCTTGCGTCCACCTGACTTTTACTGGGAGCCCTTGTCATGTCCAAGAAATCTGATCGCCGTCTGACCCTCGCCCTCGCCGGTTCGCTGATTGCCGCCGGCGTCATGCTCGGCGCCCCCGCGCACGCACAAATCAACGTGCCCCAGGCTGGCGCCCCGGGCACAGGCGGCAGCGTCGCCGCACCCACGGTCATGCCGCGCGCCGTGACCGTCGAACAGGCGCTGGCGGCGAAGCAGGATATCGAAGCCGTCATCGAGGGATACATCGTGCAGAAGGAAAGCAAGCACGAGCACTACACGTTCCGCGACGCATCGGGCAAGACGATCATTATCGAGATCGACGACAAGTATGTCCCCTCCGGTCGTGAAATCACGCCGCAGACGCTCATCCGAATCTGGGGAGAAGTCGATGTCCATCATCGCAAGCCGAACGATATCGACGTGAAGAAGGTCGAGTTCGTGGATCGTCGATAACGGAGCCGCTTATCCCCGAGCGCTTGCCGATGCCGATCGTGCCCGCCACCGCGCGGGCATTGCCCTTTCGGCTCCCCCCACCTTCTCGGTTTCGGAAGCCCGTCCATCTGCGGCGCGGGCCTTTGAAATATAATGCTGGCTTGCCCCTCGGCGTCTCATGCGGGGGGCAATCATCCCGAAGCCCCCAAGCCGAGACTTCATGAAATTTCTTTTCGACCTGCTACCGGTCATCCTGTTTTTCGTCGCCTTCAAATTCGCCGGTATTTACGTGGCAACCGGCATCGCGATCGTCACGACGATTGCCCAGGTCGTCTGGATGTGGCTGCGTCACCGCAAGGTGGAGCCCATGCAATGGGTCAGTCTGGCAATCATCGTGGTGTTCGGCGGCGCGACAATGCTGCTGCACGACGAAACCTTCATCAAGTGGAAACCGACCGCGCTGTACTGGCTCTTCGGTGTCACGCTGTTCGTCGCGGAACTGGTGTTCGACAAGAACCTGATTCGCGCGATGATGGAAAAGCAGATGGCGTTGCCCGAGAACCTCTGGCGTGCCGTGAACTTCAGTTGGGCGCTGTTCTTCCTCGCGATGGGCGTGCTCAATCTGGTCATCGCGTATCACTTCTCCACCGACACGTGGGTCGACTTCAAGCTCTTCGGCGGCATGGGCCTCATGGTCGTGTTCATCGTCGTGCAGAGCCTGTGGCTCGCGAAGTACATCAAGCAGGACGAGTAACGGCTCGTTCGTCAGGAAATCACCGCCATGACCATGGAACAGCAAATCGAAGCGCGGCTCAACGCCGCGCTCTCTCCGCTCGAACTGACGCTCGAGAACGACAGTGCACGCCACGCCGGACATGCCGGTGCGGCATCGGGCGGCCACTACAACGTGCGCATCGTCTCCGCAGCGTTTACCGGACGTAACCGCGTTGCGCGTCACCGCCTGGTGTATGATGCGCTAGCCGATTTGATGCAGAACGGCATTCACGCCCTCGCCATCGTTGCGCTCGCCCCGGGCGAAGCGTAACTCGCATGCGACGCGTCCCCCGTCGATTAACCTTGCCTTCGTCATTCGTTAGGAAAAACAGCATGGCATTGAAACTCGCCCGCACGGCATTGGCGCTTGGCGCCGTCGTGTCGCTGACCGCCGTCTCCCTCCCTGCCCTCGCCCAGAACGTTGCCGTCGTGAACGGTACGCCGGTGCCTGTGGCACGCGCCGACGCCATGGTGCGTGAAATGGTGCGTCAGGGCCAGCCGAACTCGCCGCAGTTGCAACAGCAAGTGCGCGAAGAGCTGGTCAAGCGTGAAGTGCTCGCGCAGGCCGCCATCAGCAAGGGGCTGGCCGCCGATCCGGCCGTCAAGCAGCAGATCAAGCTCGCCGAGCAAGGCGTGCTCATCCGCGCGCTGATCGCTGACTTCCAGAAGACTTCGCCGGTAACGGACGCCGAATTGCAGGCGCGTTACGACCAGCTGAAGAAGCAGTTCGGCGACAAGGAATATCACGCACGTCACATCCTCGTGCCGAGCGAAGACACCGCCAAGGAAGTCATCGCAAAGCTCAAGGGCGGCGCGAAATTCGCCGATCTCGCCAAGCAGTACTCGAAGGATCCGGGTTCGGCGCAAAACGGTGGTGACCTCGACTGGTCGCCGGCCAACGCCTACGTGCCTGAGTTCGCCGATGCCCTGCAGAAGCTGCAAAAGGGTCAGTATTCGCAAACGCCGGTCAAGACGCAGTTCGGTTATCACGTTCTCGAACTGGACGACGTGCGCGACGCACAGATCCCGCCGCTCGCTGATGTCAAGCCGCAGTTGGTGCAGCAAATGCAGGAAGAAAAGCTGCAAGGCTTCATCGACGGTCTCGAGAAGAAGGCCAAGATTCAGTAAGCGTTTTGCGCGCACCGAGTCGAAACGAAAATCCCGCCTGATGGCGGGATTTTTGTTTTCCGCAGACGAGAGACAAACGCATCCATCTCCTCATTACGATTGCGCAAACCGGATCGTGCCGTGTTGCAGTGCCGACGTGGCGCGTTTTCACGTCCGCGCTCGAAACCCGAAGCGGTGCATTCGGCCTCCCGTTGGCTGTCATTGCGCCCCGATCTGATCGCCCGGCGCGTAAATGAATATCTGCGTGGGGGCCGCGGTGACGTTCACGCGGATGATCGGGAGGAAGCGGCCTGTCGCGTCGAAATAGCCCTGCTGGATGATGCGGGCGTCGGCAAATACATTCCCCACCGCGACGAATGCTTCAAGCGGTAGCTTTGCCGGGATATTGGGCGGCCACGGCTTCATCGTGATTTCGTTATGCCGGTAGCCAAGGATCACGTCGCTTGGAAAATCGCGGCGAATGGTGATGCTTAGCTGGAACGATGTCGGATCGGGGCGGAATGGGCAGTGGACACCGATGTTGGTATTCGCGTATCGCGCATACCATGTTGCGTACGACGTCACGCCTAGCTGGTCGCAGAACCGCTTATCGGCCGCACTGCTAAAGCAGCTTTCGGATCGACCTCCCGTCCCGGCATCCGTCGGGAACGAGCACTTCAGAATCAGCGGCTGCCCCGAAGGGGCGTTGAATTCCTTCATGATGAAACCGGTCCCTCCAGTCCAACCAGCGACCGCAGTGACCTTTGCATCTGCCCGCAGATAGCTATAAGACACACCGTCGCGAGCAATGTAGTCGGTGCGTGGGTTCCACACCGGCATGTCCTTCACGGCCACCATCCGAATCAACACCCCATCGCAGTAATACGCGGGATCTTTTCCGCCGTTGCAACTTGGTGATACGTCCGCGTAGCGCTTCGTCAACCGCTCCGCCACCCGGAACCCCTCCTCCAACTGATCGGTTTCGTCGAAGCCGAACGTCGCACCTTGGCCGGGTACGAACATCACGCGCAGAATCGGCATCCATTGGCCGGCCGCCGTGAAGTACTGCATCTGATAGCGCTGCGCCTGCAATAGCTGGCCGGGTGTGCTGGCGTCGTAATAGAACGCCTGGATGGGGAGGGTCGTCGGCGCTGCGGGGTTCCATGCCGCGCTCAGCAAAGATAAGGCGGTTTGCGCCAGCACGTCCGTTAACTGCTCGTGGGCCTGCATCGCCGCGTGGAACTGCCCGGCATCGTGGGCGCTCAGCGAACACTGCCGGAGGATGTTCTGGCCGTTGGCGATGAAGTGAGCGACCCACGCCGTTGCATCCGTCACGCCGTTCGACATGCACGAACTCCAGTCCGGTGGCGCAGGGGGGCCGCTGCCCAACATATCGCAGCCGTGCGAGCCGGACACCCCCGGCGGACTCACCGCGACGGGATACACGCACCGCACGTCGTACGGCTTGCCCCAGCCCGCTGCCGTAAAACCATCGGCCAGAATGAAGCCCGCCGTCGCGCCCAGCGACGATGTGCGCAAGTCCCCTCGGACGAACGCGAGATTGACCGACTGCGTCTGCGTCTCGTCCGCCGTGAGCGCCGCGAACTGTTGCGACGCGCCACCCGATAACGGCCGCACGATCAATCCACTGCACATCCATATCGGCCGGTCCATGCCACAACGCTGAACACGCGACGCATAACGCTGATTGACCAACTGCGCCACATCGGGGCCGGGCAGTGCCTGCGCGTGAGCGCACAGCGCCGCGAACGCGAGGGCCAGCGACATCGACACGCGACACCAACCTGCCATGCGCTGACTCACGACACATCGAATAAGCGTGACCGTCATCACTCGCCTCGCGCGTTCCCGACCGGAGATCATTGAGCCACGCCGCATTGACGACGAACAACTGTCAACCCTGACAGGTGGACGCAAGACACATGTCTCTGGCTATTGCTGAGCGCCGACCTGATCGCCTGGCGCATAGGTGAATATCAGTCCGGGTGCCGCAGCGGCATTGACGCGGATGATGGGCAAAAAGCGCGCCGTCGCATTGAAATAGCCCAACTGGATGGTGCGGGCATCGACATAAGCATCGCCCACCGCCACGAACGCTTCCAATGGCAACCTCGCCGGAATATTCGGCGGCCAGGGTTTGATGGTGATCTCATTCCATGCGCCAACGGCCCCGGCATAATCGCGTCTTACCGTCACACTCAGATTGAATTGTGCGGGCGTTACGCTGAACGGGCATTGCGACGACGTCCATGCCGGGTATGTCGTCACGCCAAGCGAGTCACAATACCGATTCTGCCCCGGGTTAAAACAACTGTCGGGGCGCGCATTCGTGTTCGCATTCGCCGGAAAGGAACACTTCACGATCACCTGCTGACCCGCTGGCGCGTTGAGTTCCTTGAAGATGAATCCGGTCCCGCCGCGCCCGGTGGCGAGCTGCGTTACCTTGGCGTCCGCCCGCATGTAGCTTGCCGACACGCCATCCCGGTTGATGTAGGACTGCTGCGGGTTCCAGATCGGCATCTGCGCGACAGACACCATCCGGATGATGACGCCATCGCAAAAGTACGCCGCTTTCGTCCCGTCGTTGCAACTCGGCGAGGTATCCGCATACCGAGCCGTCAAACGCTCGGCGACGCGATATCCCTCTTCCAACTGGTCGGTCTCGTCATACCCGAAAGCAGCGCCTTGTCCCGGCGTGAACGCCACCCGGAGAATCGGCACCCACTCCCGCATGGCGTTGAAGTACTGCATTTGGTAGCGCTGGGCTTGCATGAGTTGACCCGGCGTGCCGACGTCATAGTAGAAAGCCTGAACGGGAATGGTGGATGGCGCTGCCGGATTCCATGCGGCGCTCAGCAGCGACATCGCCGTCTGCGCGAGCGCGTCCGTCGTCTGCTCATGGGCCTGTACGGCCGCATAAAACTGGGGCGCCGAGTGGGCGCTCAGCGAGCATTGACGGAGGATGTTCTGGCCGTTTGCCATGAAATGGGCAACCCACGCCATTGCATCCGTCACGCCATTCGCGGCACACGAACTCCAGTCGGGCGGCACAGGCGGTGCACTACCCAGCAGATCGCAACCGTGCGAGCCGGCCGCGCCCGGCGGACTCACGTCGAAGGGATACACACACCGCACGTCGTAGGGCTTGCCCCAGCCCGCCGCCGTGAAGCCGTCCGCCAGAATGAAACCTGCCGTCGCACCCAGCGACGACGTCCGCAAGTCGCCTCGCACAAATACGAGATTCACCGATTGGTTTTGCGTCTCCTCCGCCGTTAGCGCAGCGAAGTTCTGCGAAGCGCCGCCGGCGAGTGGGCGAACGATCAGGCCGCTGCACATCCAGATAGCGCGGTCCACCGCGCATTTCTCGACGCGCGATGCATAGCGCTGACTGACCCATTGCGCAACGTCTGCACCCGTGGCCGCGCAGGCCGTACCGCTGCCGCTGCCCAGTGCCAGCGCGACCCACAGGCATGCGAGCGCACGACGAAATCGGACCAAGGCATCGAACGCAACGACGCGCTCGCACGCGCCACTCAGCAAGCGCAAGGAGATCGGAGGGATCATCGCAACACCTCGCATGAAAGCGGCCCGGACTTATTGGGCCACGCCACGTTTGCGACGAACAACTGTCAACCCTGACAGGTGACGAGATCCATAAAAGAAAAAACCGCTTACCCCTGAACAGGGCAAGCGGTCGTTTCACTACCGTCTCACAGCCATCTTTGCGGGACACCCTCGCGATCCACACCGAAGTGTCGCCCCGCTCACGCCGTCACGCCATCACGGCATCAGCCCACCCAACGACGAGCGTTGCGGAACATGCGCATCCACGGGCTGTCTTCACCCCACTGTGCCGGCGCCCAGCTCATCTGCACCGTGCGGAACACGCGTTCCGGGTGCGGCATCATCACCGTAAAGCGGCCATCGCCGGTCGTGACTGCCGTCAGGCCGCGCGGCGAACCGTTCGGGTTGTACGGGTACTGCTCCGTCGGCTGACCACGATGATCGACGAAACGCATCGCAGCAATCACCTGATCGATGTTGCCCTGCTGACCGAAGTTGGCGAAGCCTTCGCCGTGCGCGATCACGATCGGCAGTTGCGAGCCTGCCATGTCCTTGAAGAACAGGGACGGCGAATCCAGCACTTCCACCTGGGTCAGACGCGCTTCGTACTTCGACTGGTTGTACGTGAACTTCGGCCAGGCGGCGGCACCCGGAATCAGGTTCGACAGGTTGCTCATCATCTGGCAACCGTTACACACGCCCAGCGCGAACGTGTCGGCACGGTTGAAGAAACCCGCAAACTGCTCCGCGAGCGACGGGTTGAACAGAATCGTCTTCGCCCAACCTTCGCCGGCACCCAGCGTGTCGCCATACGAGAAGCCGCCGCAAGCGATGAAGCCCTTGAACGCTTCGAGCGAATGGCGACCGGCGAGCAGGTCGCTCATGTGCACGTCGTACGCATCGAAGCCGGCTTTGTCCAGCACATAGGCCATTTCCAGATGCGAGTTCACACCCTGCTCACGCAGAATGGCGACCTTCGGACGCACGCCCGTCGCGATGAACGGCGCGGCCACGTCTTCGCTCGCGTCGAACGTCAGCTTCGGCGAGAGGCCCGGATCGCTGGTGTCGTTCAGCGCTTCATACTCGGCATCCGCGGCCGCCGGGTTGTCGCGCAGGCGCGCGATGCGCCAGCTCACTTCCGACCAAACACGTTGGAGCTCCGCACGCGAGGCACCGAAGATCTTCTTGGCGTCGCGATAGATTTCGATGACGTCGGTGTTGTTCGGCTTGCCGATCACGTTGGTCACCGACGACAGACCCGCTTCACGCAGCGTCTGCAAGACGGCGTCGCGCTCCGACGCGCGCACCTGAATCACGCCGCCGAGCTCTTCCGAGAACAGCGCGCGCAGCGTCTTGTCCTCACGACGCCCCACCGTCTGCTTCGCCCAGTCCTTGGCATCGCCGTAATCGGATTCGAAGCCCTCGTCGAGGGTAAGCATGTCCACGTTCAGCGACACGCCAACGTGTCCGGCAAACGCCATTTCCGCGACCGTGGCGAACAGACCACCGTCCGAGCGATCGTGATACGCGAGCAACTTGCCTTCACGGTTGAGCTTCTGGATCGCGTCGAAGAAACGCTGAAGGTCGGCAGGATCGTCCAGATCCGGCGTGACGTCACCGATCTGCTGCGTCACCTGCGCGAGAATACTGCCGCCCAGACGGTTCTTGTTGTGCCCCAGATCGATGGAGATCAGTACGGTCTCCCCGGCGTCGGCAACAGAGCGCAACTGCGGCGTGAGATGCCCGCGAACGTCCTCGACCGGCGCGAACGCCGAGACGATCAGCGATACCGGCGCAACCACGTCCTTGGCACGACCGGCGTCGTCCCACTTGGTGCGCATCGACAGCGAATCCTTGCCCACCGGAATCGACAGACCCAGTGCCGGGCACAACTCCATGCCGACGGCCTTGACCGTGTCGAACAGCGCCGCGTCTTCGCCTTCGGTGCCGCAGGCCGCCATCCAGTTGGCCGACAGCTTGATCTGGTCGAGCGACGCAATCGGCGCCGCCGCAATGTTGGTGATGGCTTCGCCAACGGCCATGCGACCCGACGCCGGTGCGTCGATCACCGCCAGCGGGGTGCGCTCGCCCATCGTCATCGCTTCGCCGCGATAGCCGCTGTAGTCCATCAGCGAGATGGCGCAATCGGCCACCGGCACCTGCCACGGGCCGACCATCTGGTCGCGCGCGGTCAGGCCGCCCACCGTACGGTCACCAATGGTGATCAGGAACGACTTGCTGGCCACCGTCGGGTGACGCAACACGGCGCGCGCGACTTCATCGAGCGACAGGCCGGTGACATCCACCGGCGGCAGTTCTTGCTTCATGCGCTTGACGTCGCGATGCATGCGCGGCGGCTTGCCGAGCAGCACATCCATCGGCATGTCGACCGGGTCCGGCGATTCCGGATGCATCGGGTCGACGAGCTTCAGTTGACGTTCGTCGGTCGCGATACCCACCACGGCGACCGGGCAACGTTCGCGCTGGCAGATCTCCTGGAACGCCGGGAAGCTGTCCGGCGCAATGGCGAGCACGTAGCGCTCCTGCGCCTCGTTGCTCCAGATTTCCGCCGGCGACATCCCCGACTCTTCCAACTGCACCTGACGCAGATCGAAGCGCGCGCCCTTGCCTGCACCGTCCACCAGTTCGGGGAACGCATTCGAGATGCCGCCCGCGCCCACGTCGTGAATCGACAGGATGGGGTTGGCTTCGCCCTGACGCCAGCACCAGTTGATCACTTCCTGCGCGCGACGCTCGATTTCCGGGTTGCCGCGCTGAACCGAATCGAAGTCCAGTTCGGCCGTGTTGGTACCGGTCGCCATCGAGCTGGCGGCGCCCCCACCCATGCCGATGCGCATGCCCGGGCCGCCGATCTGGATGAGCAGCGTGCCGGCCGGCAGGTCGTGCTTGTGCGTGTGTTGTGCGGCGATGTTGCCCATGCCGCCCGCGATCATGATCGGCTTGTGATAGCCGCGCACACGACCGCCAACGTTCTGCTCGTAGGCGCGGAAGTAGCCGCCCAGGTTTGGTCGGCCGAATTCGTTGTTGAACGCAGCGCCGCCGAGCGGGCCGTCGATCATGATCTGAAGCGGAGACGCGATACGGTCCGGGCGGCCGTAGTCGGCGCCCGTGTCGTCAGGCTTGCGCAGCGACGGCGGCACCGCCACGTCGCGATCGTTTTCCCACGACTCGCGCGCGTCCGGCAGCGCGAGGTTCGAGACGGTAAAGCCAGTCAATCCCGACTTCGGCGTGGATCCACGGCCGGTCGCGCCTTCGTCGCGAATCTCGCCGCCGGCCCCCGTCGACGCCCCCGGGAACGGCGAAATGGCCGTCGGGTGATTGTGCGTCTCGACCTTCATCAGCGTGTGCGTGAGCTCGACGCTGCGACCATACTTGCCATCGGCACCGCGCGGATACCAGCGCTCGACTTCGGCGCCTTCCATCACCGAAGCGTTGTCCGAGTACGCCACCACCGTGCCCTGCGGGTGCAGTTGGTGCGTGTTCTTGATCATCTGGAACAGGGATTTGTCCTGCGCCTGACCGTCGATCGTCCAGTTGGCGTTGAAGATCTTGTGGCGGCAGTGCTCGCTGTTGGCCTGCGCGAACATCATGAGTTCGACGTCGGTCGGATTGCGCTTCAGGCTCGTGAAGGCGTCGACGAGATAATCGATTTCGTCTTCGGCAAGCGCCAGGCCGAGATCGCGGTTCGCGCCTTCGAGTGCGCTGCGGCCCGCACCGATCACGTCGACCGTCTGCAACGGCTTGGCCGGCAGTTCGACGAACAGCGCTTCGGCGTCCTTGCGCGTGGCGACGACAGCCTCGGTCATGCGGTCATGCAGCACCCCGGCCACACGGGCGAGCACATCGGCTGCCAGCGACTTCTTGCCGCCCAGCAGACCGGACTTCACGCCGATCGTGTACTCGACGGCACGCTCGATGCGGCGCACGTGATCGATGCCGCAGTTGCGCGCGATATCGGTCGCCTTGCTCGCCCACGGGGAAATCGTGCCCAGACGCGGGATGACGAGCAGTTGATCGCCGACCGGCTCTTCGCGCACCGGCTCGCCGTAGGTGAGCAGACCGGCAACACGGGCCACGTCTTCGCTCGACAGCGGCTCGGCGCTGGCGACGAGATGCACGTAGCGGGCGTCGATGCGCACGATCGAGCTGTCGATGGCTTGCAGGGTCTGCAAAAGACGTTGCTGGCGGAATTCGGAGAGCGCCAAGGCGCCGGCGAAGCAGGCAATGTGAGTCATGGAAGGACGGAAGGCGAGGCGTTCAAAACGCGGGGGAACGACAAACCGGGATTATACCCTGCTTACCCCGGGTTATACCCGAGTGTGAGGCAGGCAATCTGCATGCCGTCCCGCCCTGTGAGGGCGTCTCTCTGGTAACCTATGCGCCCCGTATCCATGCGGGCCGCGAAACCGGGATTCACGCGAATCCGGCCGAAATTCACCGCTTATTCATCGAATTACGGCGGTGTGAGGCACTTCACCGGGCAGGCGGCACGTCAAAGAACGACACTAAACGACACTAACAAGCGAACGAACGGGCGTTCGCCACACACCAGACGGTTGGGAATGAAGGTCATCGTTATCGGCGGCGGGGTCATTGGCACATGCACCGCCTACTATCTGGCCGCCGCGGGGCACACGGTCACGCTCGTCGAGCGCAACAGCACGGTCGCGCAAGAGAGCAGCTTCGGCAATGCAGGCGTCATCGCGCCGGGGTACGTCACCCCCTGGGCGGCGCCCGGCATGCCGCGCAAGTTGCTGGGCTACATGTTCAGCAGCGCGAGCCCGCTCATTTTCCGGCCCGGCCTGTCTGCCGGCACGTGGCGCTGGGCCGCCCGCTGGCTGCGCGAGTGCAAGCTCGAGCGCTACCGCGCCAATCGCGAACGGATGCAGCGTCTGGCGTTCTACAGCCAGCGCTGCCTGCACGAACTGCGTGAGAGCCATATTTTCGAATACGAGCATACGCAGGGCTATCTGCAACTGTTCCGGACCGAGCGCGAAATCAAGATGAACGAACCGGCGCGCGCCATGCTCGCCGAGAACGAGGTGCCGCATCGCTTGCTCACGGCCGACGAATGCCGCAAGCTCGAACCCGCGATTTCCACCGACGCGCCGCTGGCCGGCGGCCTCCATTTGCCGCGCGACGAAACCGGCAACTGCCCCCTTTTCACCAAGCGCCTGGCCCAGATCGCCCGCGACATCGGCGTGACGCTGGCGACCGAGACGACGGTGCTGTCCGTGCGGCCCAATCTGGGACGTGCCGGTGTCACCGTCGAGACGGCCAGTGCGGCGCAGGTCGGGCAAACCACATCGTTGGAAGCCGATGCGGTGGTGATTGCCGCCGGCGTGGCCAGCGCATCGCTGCTGCGGCCGCTGGGCATCGATCTGCCGCTGTGGCCCATCAAGGGTTACTCGATTACGGTGCCCGTCAAGACCGAATTGTTCAGCCCGCGCATCGCCGTCATGGACGAGTCGTACAAAACGGCCATCACCCCGCAAGGCAACCGTCTGCGCATCGCCGGCACGGCCGAACTGGGCGACACGCAACTCGTATTGCGCGAGCGCGCCATCGCCACCCTCTACAAGGTGGCGACGGACTGGTTCCCGGGTGCGGGAAGGTACCGCGAGGCCCGGGCATGGGTCGGTGCGCGCCCGATGCTGCCCGACGGCCCGCCGCTGCTCGGCGCCACGCACCTGCCGGGCATCTTCCTCAATGTCGGTCACGGCTCGACCGGCTGGGCCATGGCCTGCGGCTCGGGACGTGTGCTCGCCGACGTCATCTCCGGCCAGACGCCGGACATCGATTTGAACGGGCTGACGCTTGCCCGATACGACCGATAAGGTCGGTAAGGTCGGCAAGGTCGATAGGGGAACAGCAAGGTCGATCCGGTCAAAGCGGTCACTGCGGTCATTGCGGTTATTGCGGTTATTGCGGTCGATAGGACCGTTACGACCGACAGGGCGAAGCGACGGCCGTCGCATCCGCCCTCCGGCCCCCGCCCTCGCGCCTCGCATTGCCACATCCCACATCGTCACGGCCCATGTCGGAGATAACCGACACAATGTCGGGATTGATACTGGCAGGCGACACAGCGCATTGACGGCATAATCCGCAGATCGATGCACACTTCACGAGTGAATCGTTGCGCGTCGAAATACCACGTGGACGCGGCCTGCGGTCCGTCGTCTGTGGTCCGCATTAAACGCTGCACACACCGCCCTCGATTCCGGGAGCCCGCCTGCCATGTCCGATACGCTGCACGTCGAAGATGTCTCCCGCCTCAGCCCCGAGGCCGCACCCGAGCGCCCCAGTCCGCTTGCGCGTCCGCTAAGCCCTTTGTCGCCTGACGGCGTGTCGATCGCGGCTCACAGCACCGTTGCGCTCGATCTGCATTCGCCGGCAGCGTTACGGCGCATTGAACGCGACGCCGCAGCCAGACTCGCACCGCACACGCTCATGGCCCGGGCGGGCGACGCCGTCGCCCATTGGCTCTACGGCCATCTCCCTGCACTGGCGAGCGCCGGCAGACAACCCGTGCTGCTGCTCGCCGGTCCTGGCAATAACGGGGGCGACGCGTATGTCGCGGCGCGCCAACTGCATCGCCGTGGTGTGCTGGTCGACGTCTGGCAACTGGCCCCACCCGCCACCGACGATGCCCGATGGGCACTCGGCGAGGCATTGGCGGCCGGGGTACCGGTGCGACGAGCACCCGGCACGTGGCCACAACCGAATGCATACGCGTGGATCGTGGACGGCTTGTTCGGCATCGGACTCTCCCGGCCGCTCGACGGCGCAGCGGGCGCGCTCGTCGAGCACATCGCCTATACACACGCCCGTGGCACGCCGGTGCTTGCCATCGATATTCCCAGCGGTCTGATGGCGGCCACGGGGCTCGCTGAAGGTCCGGTCATTCGCGCGAACGCCACGATCGCAATGCTCGGTGCATGTCCGGGGCTCTTCACGGGCGCTGGGCGTGATGTCGCGGGCGAGGTCTTCGTGGCCAGACTCGGGACGGAGGACCTGACGGCGACGCACCCAGGCAGCGGTGTCGCGACCAGCGCCCCGGACGCCTTCATCGAGCACTTTCCGAGACGCCAACACGCCTCCCACAAAGGCAGCTACGGATCGCTGGCGGTGCTCGGCGGTCATGACGGTATGGTGGGAGCACCAATGCTCTCGGCACGTAGCGGCCTGATGACAGGGGCGGGTCGTGTATACGTGGGTTTCGTCGCGAACGACGCGCCCGCGTGGGATCCGGTGCATCCGGAATTGATGTTGCGTCAGGCGGAAAGTCTCGATCTCGCGTCGATGCAGGCCGTGTGTGTGGGTCCGGGACTCGGTACGTCAGCCGCCTCTGCCGCGTGTCTGTCTCGCGCGCTCGCGCTGGACGATACGCCGCTGGTGATCGACGCAGACGCCCTCAATCTGCTCGCGGCCGAACCGACCCTCGCGCAGCGCGTGCGTCGGCGCAAGGGGCCGACGGTACTTACGCCGCATCCGCTCGAAGCCGCGCGGCTCGCGGGGTGCGACGTTGCCGGCATTCAGGCCGACCGTCTGGCGTCGGCGCGCGCGCTGGCAAAACAATTCGATGCGACGGTGGTGCTCAAGGGCTCGGGAAGCATCATCGATGACGGCGCACGCACGTGGATCAACATCACGGGAAACGCCGGGCTTGCCACGGCAGGCACCGGCGACGTGCTGACCGGCGTGATCGGCGCACTGCTCGCCCAGGGCATGCCCGCCACGCAAGCGGCGCTCGCAGCCGTCTGGCTCCATGGAAAGGCCGCACAACGGTGTGTTCACGAGGGCGCGGGACCGGCGGGTTTGACGGCCTCTGAACTTCTGCCCGCCATTCGTACCGAACTGGGCATGCTGGCCGATCCGGCCTGACACTACCCGTAGCCACCCATAGCTACCTGTAGCGCCCGAAGCTGCATTTCAGCGTGATTAAGCGGCGACTCCCGTTATACTTCGCTTTATCGAAATGGCCTTACCGCACATGCCGTACAAGACATCCGTTCGACTGGATCAACTTCCCGCCTGGCGCACCCTGCTCGAGCATCGCGACGAGATCGCCGCTCAGCACATGCGAGACTGGTTCGCCGGCGCAGGCGCGCGCGCGCGCGTCGAGCAGTTCTCGCTGCACGCCGCCGGTCTGTATCTCGATTACTCGAAGAACCGCATCACGGAAAAAACGCGCACGCTGCTCACGCATCTCGCGCGCGAATGTCACCTGCCGGCCAAACGCGACGCCATGTGGGCCGGCGAACACGTCAACGTCACCGAGAACCGGGCTGCGCTGCACATGGCGTTGCGTGCGCCTAAAGGCGTGACGTTTCGCGACACGACTGGCGAAGTCAGCAGCGGCGTGTGCGAAACGCTCGCTCGCATGCGGGACTTCAGCGAGCGCGTGCGAGATGGCCGATGGACCGGCGCCACCGGCAAGCGCATCCGGCATCTGATCAACGTCGGCATCGGCGGCTCGGATCTGGGGCCGCGCATGGTGTGCGACGCGCTCGCCGTGTACGGGCGGCAAGATCTCTCGGCGCACTTCATCGCCAACATCGATCCGACCGAACTCGCACGGACTTTGCCGACGCTCGATCCGGAAACCACGCTTGTCGTGGTGTGCTCGAAGACGTTCACTACGCTCGAGACCATGACCAACGCGCGCACGATTCGCGCGTGGTTCATCAAAAACGGCGTACCCGAGAGCGGGCTGGACAAGCACTTCGTGGCGGTGTCGACCAACGTCGACGAAGCCATGCGTTTCGGCATTCTTCGCGAGAACGTATTCCAGTTCGGCGAGTGGGTCGGCGGACGTTATTCGTTGTGGTCGTCGGTCGGGCTCATCGTCATGCTCTATCTCGGCGCGCAGCATTTCGACGCCTTGCTTGCCGGCGCGCATGCCATGGACGAGCATTTCCGGCACGCACCGCTGGATGCCAACATGCCGGTGCTTCTCGCGCTTCTCGGCATCTGGTATCGCAACTTCTTCGACGCGCAGACACTGTCCATCGCCCCGTACACGGACGCATTGCAAAAGCTCCCGCCGTATCTGCAGCAACTGGACATGGAGAGCAACGGGAAGTCGGTACAGGTCGACGGTTCGCCCGTCTTCTGGCAGACCGCGCCGATCCTCTGGGGCGAGCCGGGCACCAATGGCCAGCACGCCTACTTCCAGATGCTGCACCAGGGCACGACACTAGTGCCGGTGGACTTCATTGCGGTACTGGAGCCGCAATACGATCAGCCCGAGTATCTCGACCATCACCGCAAGCTGCTGGCCAACTGCTTCGCGCAGAGTGAGGCGTTCCTCCAGGGCGGCTCGATGGCAACGCCCGATCAAGCCGGCGGCCCGCTGGCCGCGCAGCGCCGCTTCGATGGCAATCGGCCGAGCAATACGCTCGTGATCGACAAGCTGACGCCGGAGCGGCTGGGCGCCCTCATCGCGTTGTATGAGCACAAGGTGTTCGTGCAGGCCGCCATCTGGAACATCAATCCGTTCGACCAATGGGGCGTGGAACTCGGCAAAACGCTCTGCCGCGCGATCGAGCCGGAGCTGGTCGATCCCGACTCGCTCAAACCGGATGCTCACGATGCGTCAACGGCGTCGCTGATTCGCATCGCGGGCGAAGCGCTCAGGAAGCGGTCCTGACAGTACGCAAGGCGTATTCGACAATTCGACCGAAAACAAAAAAAGGAGAAGCTATCGTGGCTTCTCCTTTTTTCATGGCAGCTTCAAACGTGATGCGACGCGCGTCAGACGGATGATGCCCCGGATGCCCCGGATGCCCCATTCACGACGCGCCCGCCGGCGAGCCGTACCGTGGCGTCGCAACGCTGCGCAATCGCGAGATCGTGGGTCACGAGGACCAACGTCGCCCCGCTCGCCTCGTTGAGCGAAAACATCAGATCGATGACACGTTCTCCCGTCGCCGTATCGAGGCTCCCCGTCGGCTCATCGGCAAACAAAACGGTGGGTTCCGTCACGAACGCCCGGGCGAGCGCAACGCGCTGTTGCTCGCCACCGGAGAGTTGCTTCGGGTAGTGCGTCAGACGAGAGCCCAACCCCACCTGTTCGAGCAGCTTGACGGCACGATTGCGGACTTCTCGTGTCTCACCCAGCAGTTCGAGCGGGAGCATCACGTTCTCGAGCGCGCTGAGATGCGGCATCAGTTGAAAGGACTGGAAGACGAAACCAACGGCACCACGACGCAAGGCGGCCCGCCCCTCCTCATCGAGATCGCCCAGCGACTCGCCCAGTAACGTGATGCTGCCATCGGTCGCAGTGTCGAGGCCGGCCATCAGGCCGAGCAGCGTGGACTTTCCGGATCCCGATGCGCCCACGATGGCCACGCTCTGGCCTTTCGCGACGCTGAAGTCGATATCCTGCAAAATGACAAGCTCGCCGGTAGCGTCGCGCAACCGCTTACCCAGCCCCCGCACTTCAATAACGTTTTCGGAAAACGACATGGCAAGAAGAGAGTTCTTGAAATTGGCTGCATCAGCCGTCGTAGGCTGGTGCCTGCTGACAGGGACCGCAGCAAATGCGGCAAGTTCTGACGCACCGACCATTCTCGTGGTGGGCGACAGCCTTTCGGCGGAATATGGCATCGCGCGCGGCGCCGGTTGGGTCAATCTGATGCAGCAGGCGATCACACAAAGCGGGTTCGATTATAACGTCGTCAACGCCAGTATCAGTGGTGACACCACGAGCGGCGGACGCGCCCGCCTCGCCCCCTTGCTGGCGCGTTACCGCCCCGCCATCACCCTCATCGAGCTGGGCGGCAACGATGCGCTGCGCGGCATCCCGCTCGAACTCACCCGGAGCAATCTGCGTGAGATGATCGCGGCGGCTCGCAGAGCCGGCAGTCAGGTGATCGTGGTAGGCATGCGTATTCCGCCCAACTATGGCCCGGATTACAGCGAACAGTTCTTCACCATGTTCTCGAGCATCGCCAAACAGGAAAAGACGGGCTACGTGCCGTTCCTGCTGGCCGGGGTTGCCGAGCATCAGGACTGGTTCCAGCCGGACCAGATTCACCCGCTCGCCAAGGCGCATCCGCAGATTCTGCAAAACGTCTGGCCCACCGTGAGGCCGCTGCTCAAGCCCGCTGGTAAATCGCCCGCCAAAGCAGCAGACTCGCGCACATCGAAGTCGGGTGCCTGAGTCCGGCGCCCCCCCTTCGGTCACACGGATCGCACGCACAAAAAAAAAACGGCCAACCAAGTTGGCCGTTCTTCTTCGTGGCGCCATAGTCACCCAACGTCTGGTGGACCACTATCTCGCCCCCGCTTGCACCCGTATTGCGCCCGTATTGCGCCCTGATCGGGCGCCCGGTGCAATCAGTTGCCCGACGCTTTGGTGACGTCGTTCACGATCTTCACCTTCGAGCGTGCACGCAGGTCACCCAGCCAGGCATTCCATTCGGCCTGTGCAGCCAGTTGGCTCAACTGCTGTGCCTCGGCGGCCAGACGCTGCGGATCCTGCGCGGCCGACTGCGACACCTTGCTGATGCGATACACCGCATAGCCCTGCCCCTCGCCCAGCGCCACGCCGACATAGGCGGGCAGCTTGCTCGTATCCGCACTGAAAATCGCCGTCAATGCGTTCGGTGCCAGCTTGCCCGGATTGTCGCGCGAGACGGTTTGCGCCGCGCCGAACGTGGCGTCACCGCCCTTCTTCAACGCCTCCAGCTTGGCTTCGCCAGCCTTCTTCGCTTCCTGCTCAGCCAGATCGGCAATCGCCTTCTGCTTCACCTGTGCCTCGACTTGCGCGAGCGGCGGCGTCGCGGCCGGATGATAAGTGACGACGTGCGCCGACACCAGAACACCCTGCCCCACGTCCACGGCCTCGGTATTGCGCTTATTCTTGAGCGACTCGTCGCCAAACACCGCCTTGAGCAGTTTCTCGTTGCCGAGCGGGCTTTGCGCCAGCGCCGGGTCAGGCGTGCGCGTGACCTTTGCCGTCTGCAACTTCAGATTCAGTTTGTCGGCGACCGGCTGAAGGCTGTCGGGCTGTTCGTACACCGAGTTCGTGAATTGATCGGCAAGCTTGGCGTAACCCTTCGCCGCTTCCTGCTGGCGATACTGGTCGGCCAGTTGGGCCTTGACGTCTTCGAACGACTTCGTCTGGGCTGCCTTGATACCTGTGAGTTTGATGATGTGGTAGCCGAAATCGCTTTTCACGACGTCGCTGATCTCGCCTTCGCTCTTGAGCGAAAACGCCGCGTCTGCGAACGGCTTGACCATCGCATCGCGCGCAAAGAAGCCCAGATCGCCGCCGTTGGCTTTCGAGCCCGGGTCTTCCGAATTCTCGCTCGCGAGTTTGGCGAAGTCGCCCGGGTTCTTCTTGATCTGTGCGAGGATCGCTTCGGCCTTGGCCTTGGCCTTCGCATGATCGGCCGGCGACGCGTCCGCCGGCGATGCAATCAGGATGTGCGACGCACGGCGCTCTTCCTGCGTCGTGTATTGCTTCAGATTGTCGTTGTACATCTTGCGCAGCACGTCATCGCTCGGCGCAGTCTGCGTGGTTGCCGGCATGGCCTTCGGATCGAGGACGACGTACTGGATTTCAGCCGACTCCGGCGTCTGGAACGCCGCTTTGTGTGCGTCGTAGTAGGCCTGAAGCTGCTGCTGTGTCGGCACGATCTTGCCAGCATAGTCCGACAGCGGAAACTCGATCGCCGCGACTTCGCGCTGCTGCGAACGCAGTTGCGCGAATCGCTCCAGCACCGTCTTGGGCAACATGGCGCTCGCCTGTACGCTCGACGGCAGTTGATTCGACGCCAGTTCGAAACGGATCTGTGCTTCCAGACGCTGCGGCGTCAGGTTCTGTGCCGAGAGCAGCCGCTCGTAAGCCGCCTGATCGATCGAGCCATCGGCGCGGCGCAGTTGCGCGATCGCGGGAATGGCCAGCAGCGCCTCACGCACCTGTGCATCGGGCACCGAAAGATTTTTCTTCAGGGTTTCCTGCGTGAGCAGCTTCTGCTGAATCAGGTTATCCAGCACGGCAGTGCGCATTTCCGGCGTATTGATCTGGCTTGCATCGACGGCGCCGCCAAACATTTGCTGCATGCGTTCGGTCTGAGCGCGCAGCGTGCCGTCGTATTCCTGACGCGTCACGGTCTGATCACCGACCTTGGCGATCGTGCCTGCATCCGAGGCGTACTCTTGCCAGCCATGGACGCCAAACACCACGAACGACGGCACGATCAGCACCGTCAGGAAGATGAGGACCAATCGTTGATGACGGCGAATGAAGTCGAACATACGAAATCGGAAGAGTCGTCTGGAAGCGCTTTATGACGCTATATGGCAAAAAAGGCGAACCGAAGTTCGCCTTTTCACAATTTGGCGGAGCGGACGGGGCTCGAACCCGCGACCCCCGGCGTGACAGGCCGGTATTCTAACCAACTGAACTACCGCTCCCCAAGATCTGGAACTGGTGGGTGCTGAGGGGTTCGAACCCCCGACCTACGCCTTGTAAGGGCGCCGCTCTACCAGCTGAGCTAAGCACCCGTTCCTGATTTGTCTTGTTGCTGCCTCCTGCCGAAGCAGGAAAGCTGGCTAGTTTACACTATCTTTTAGATCTTTGCCAGGGCGGAATTTCGGAACTTTCGCCGCCTTGATCTTGATGGCGTCACCCGTTCGCGGGTTGCGCCCCGTGCGGGCAGCGCGCTTGGCAACATGGAACGTGCCAAAGCCAACCAGCGTCACATCATCACCCTTCTTCAGCGCTTTCTTTACTGCACCCACGAATGCGTCGAGTGCTCGGCCAGCAGCGGCTTTCGAAATGTCCGACTGTTCCGAGATGTGATCGATCAGTTCCGTCTTATTCACTGTAACCCCCTTGCAAGGATAGTAGGCGATTGAGCCGCGGAGGCGCTCTTTGCGCGCCTTGACATTGATCTGAGAGGTCCGCTGGCTTTGCCATTAGACAAGCCGCAAACCCTGATGTCAAGCCGTTTTGCGGCGTTCGAAGGGCATCGGAAGCACTCCTGAATCTGTGCTTGCCGGACGCTATTCTCGATCACTTTGCGTCAATAAAAAAAGCCCGGGGAAAACCCCGAGCTTTTTGCCACTTTTGCCACTTTTGCGACGCTTGCGTTGTGCTTCGTCGGGCAATGAGCCAAATTTCCGGTCACTCCCCGACGATCACCTCACTCAGTGCTTGATGACATCCTGCTTGCCGCTCGCGTCCGCGTTCGGCGTCACGGGTGCAGCCTTCGCCTCGTCTTCCGGCAACGGCGTCGGTGCGTGCTCCAGCGCGAGTTCGAGCACCTTGTCGATCCAGCGCACGGGCACGATTTCCAGTGCGTTCTTGACCGTGTCCGGAATCTCAGCAAGATCCTTCACGTTCTCTTCCGGAATCAACACGAGCTTGATGCCGCCACGATGCGCTGCAAGCAGCTTCTCCTTGAGACCGCCGATCGGCAACACTTCGCCGCGCAGCGTGATCTCACCGGTCATTGCGACATCCGCGCGCACCGGAATACCGGTGAGCACCGACACCAGCGCCGTCGTCATTGCGATACCGGCAGACGGACCGTCCTTCGGTGTCGCGCCTTCGGGCACGTGAATGTGGATGTCCTTCTTCTCGAACTGCTCGTCGGTCACACCGAGGCGACGTGCCCGCGAGCGCACCACCGAGCGAGCCGCTTCGACCGACTCCTTCATCACGTCGCCAAGCGAACCCGTACGAATGATGTTGCCCTTGCCCGGCATCAGCGCCGCTTCGATGGTCAGCAGATCGCCGCCCACTTCCGTCCACGCCAGCCCCGTGACCTGGCCGATCTGGTTTTCCTTCATCGCCAGACCGAAGTCGAACTTGCGCACGCCCAGGAAGTTGTCGAGATTGCCCGCGTCGACCTTGATCGACGAGCCTTCGACCTTCTTGAGCAACAGCATCTTCACGACCTTGCGGCAGATCTTCGAGATTTCACGCTCGAGCGAACGCACGCCCGCTTCACGCGTGTAGTAACGAATGATGTCGCGAATCGCGGCTTCCGTCAGATCGATCTCGCCTTCCTTCAACCCGTTGTTCTTCTTCTGCTTCGGCAGCAGATAACGCTGGGCGATGTTGACCTTTTCGTCTTCCGTGTAACCCGACAGTCGAATCACTTCCATACGGTCGAGCAGCGGCGCCGGGATGTTCAGCGAGTTCGAGGTAGCCACGAACATCACGTCCGACAGATCGAAGTCGACTTCGACGTAGTGATCCGAGAACGTGTGGTTCTGTTCCGGATCGAGCACTTCGAGCAGCGCCGAGCTCGGGTCGCCACGGAAGTCCATCCCCATCTTGTCCACTTCGTCGAGCAGGAACAGCGGATTGCGCACGGCGACCTTCGACAGGCTCTGCAGAATCTTGCCGGGCATCGAACCGATGTACGTGCGACGGTGACCGCGAATCTCGGCTTCGTCACGCACGCCGCCCAACGCCATGCGCACAAACTTGCGGTTCGTCGCACGCGCGATCGACTGACCGAGCGAGGTCTTGCCCACACCGGGAGGCCCGACGAGGCACAGGATCGGCGCCTTGACCTTGTCCACGCGCTGTTGCACGGCAAGATACTCAAGAATGCGTTCCTTGACCTTCTCGAGACCGAAGTGGTCTTCGTCGAGCACCTTCTCGGCGTTCGACAGATCGTTGTTCACCTTGCTCTTCTTGCGCCACGGCAGACCGACCAGCGTGTCGATGTAATTGCGCACGACCGTCGCTTCGGCCGACATCGGCGACATCAGCTTGAGCTTCTTGAGCTCAGCATCTGCCTTCTTCTTGGCTTCCTTGGGCAGGTGCGCGGCCTTGATGCGCTTCTCGAGTTCTTCGAGATCGGCGCCTTCTTCGCCTTCACCCAATTCCTTCTGGATCGCCTTGACCTGCTCGTTCAGGTAGTACTCGCGCTGGCTCTTCTCCATCTGGCGCTTTACGCGGCCACGGATACGCTTTTCGACCTGGAGGATGTCGATCTCGCTCTCGAGTTGCGCGAGCAGATGCTCGAGGCGCTCGATAACCGGGAACATCTCGAGAATCTTCTGCTTCTGCTCGAGCTTGAGCGGCAGATGCGCGGCGATCGTGTCGGCCAGACGACCCGCTTCGTCGATACCGGACAGCGAAGTCAGGATCTCCGGCGGAATCTTCTTGTTGAGCTTCACGTACTGATCGAACTGCGCAACGATCGCACGACGCAGCGCTTCGGATTCCGGCGAGTTGCCATCGTCCGGCTCGAGCGGCATGACTTCCGACGTGAACTGGGTTTCCTCTTCGTCCACACTCAGCGTGCGGGCGCGTTGAATCCCCTCGACGAGCACCTTGACGGTGCCATCGGGTAATTTGAGCATCTGCAGGATGTTGGCCACGCAGCCGATCTCGTAGAGATCCTTGGCCGTGGGCTCATCCTTGGCCGCGGCTTTCTGGGCGACCAGCATGATGTGCTTGCCGCCTTCCATCGCGGTTTCAAGCGCTTTAATCGATTTCGGACGCCCCACGAAAAGGGGAATCACCATGTGCGGAAACACGACCACGTCGCGCAAAGGCAACAGGGGCAGTTGAATCGCTTCGGGCGGGAGGATTTGGGTGCCTGACATCTCGTTCCCCATATTTAACGATACCGTTGTGTTCCAGCTAATTGAGGCCGCCGGCGAGAATTACAAGGGGCTGGGAAGCCCGTTCGCCAACAAGTTGCACCACTCGGGGTTTCATTGCCCGTGGCACTAGTATGAAGGAAAAAAAGCCGTCCATGTTTCCATGAACGGCTTGAGGTAGGGCTAAGTTGACCGTTCAATTGGAGCCGGCAACCTTCGGCGACTCCTGATAGATCAGAAGCGGCTTTCCGTCGCCACTGATCGCATTCTCGTCCAGGATCACTTTGGTCACCCCCTTGAGTGACGGCAACTCGTACATCACTTCGAGCAGCGCCTGTTCGATGATCGAACGCAGGCCGCGAGCCCCGGTTTTGCGCTTGATGGCCTTGCGTGCCACCGCATGCATCGCTGCCGGGCGAATTTCCAGCTCCACGCCTTCCATCGAGAACAGGCGCTGATATTGCTTGACCAGCGCGTTCTTCGGCTCGATCAGGATCGTGACCAGTGCGTCCTCGTCAAGCTTACCCAACGTGGCAACCACGGGCAGACGACCGATCAGCTCCGGTATCAGTCCGAACTTGATCAGATCCTCCGGCTCCACGTCGCGCAGCAATTCGCCTGCGTCACGCTCTTCGCCCGTCTTGACGGTCGCGCCGAAGCCGATCCCCGTCTTTTCGGTACGATTCATGATGATCTTTTCGAGACCATCGAACGCGCCGCCGCAGATGAAGAGGATGTTGGTCGTGTCGACCTGAATGAAGTCCTGGTTCGGATGCTTGCGCCCGCCCTGCGGGGGCACCGACGCCATCGTGCCTTCGACCAGCTTCAGCAGTGCCTGCTGCACGCCTTCACCCGACACATCGCGCGTGATCGACGGATTGTCCGACTTGCGGCTGATCTTGTCGATTTCGTCGATGTAGACAATGCCCTTTTGCGCCTGCTCGATCTCGTAGTTGCAGTTCTGCAGGAGCTTCTGGATGATGTTTTCGACGTCCTCACCCACGTAACCGGCTTCGGTCAGCGTGGTGGCATCGGCAATCACGAAGGGCACATTGAGCAAACGCGCGAGCGTCTGAGCGAGCAGCGTCTTGCCCGAGCCGGTCGGCCCGATCAGCAGAATGTTGCTCTTGGAGAGTTCGACCTCGTCGCGCTTGTCGCCGAGGTGCTTCAATCGCTTGTAATGGTTATAGACCGCAACGGCCAGAATCTTCTTGGCACGGTCCTGACCGATCACGTACTGATCGAGGCTCTCGCGAATTTCCTGCGGCGACGGCAGATCGGACTTCGCTCCGCTGCCGGTCTCGTCTTCGGCCGCGGCAGCCTCGTCACGAATGATCTCGTTGCACAGATCAATGCACTCGTCGCAAATGAACACGGACGGACCTGCGATGAGCTTCTTGACCTCGTGCTGGCTCTTTCCGCAGAAGGAGCAGTAGAGCAGCTTTTCGCCGTTGGAAGTGCTTTTTTTATCCACCATATCTGTGTCAGCCTGCTAGCAATTTGCGCCCCGGTCGTCCCCCACCGGGGGCGGCAAACGCGGCATACGTGAATCCCATTGTAACGCCATGCTGTGCGAGCGTGTGGCCCACTCGCGACAGCCATAAATTCCCTTTTACGACAAAGACTTGGCGCGACCACCCTGCTTCCCGAAACGAAAATGCCTGGTGTCGCGCCAACGTTTTTGCCGTCAGGCGCCCCGAATTCGGGAGCGAATCAGGGACGCTTTTCGAGCACGCGATCGATCAAGCCGTACTCAACGGCATCCGCCGCCGACTTGAAGTTGTCGCGATCGGTGTCGCGCGCGATCACTTCGAGCGATTGACCGGTGTTCTCCGCCAGCAGACGGTTCAACCGGTCCTTGAGCAACAGGATTTCCTTGGCGTGGATCTCGATGTCCGACGCCTGACCGCGAGCGCCGCCCAACGGTTGGTGAATCATGATGCGCGCGTTCGGCAGCGCGAAACGCTTGCCCTTCTCGCCGGCGGCGAGCAGGAAAGCGCCCATGCTGGCGGCCATGCCGAGGCACAGCGTCGAGACCGGCGGCTTGATGAATTTCATCGTGTCGTAAATCGCCAGACCCGCCGAGACGGACCCGCCCGGCGAGTTGATGTACATCGAGATTTCCTTGTCCGGATTTTCGCTCTCGAGGAACAGCAACTGGGCGACGACGAGATTGGCGCTCTGGTCATTGACCTCGCCAACCATGAAAATGATGCGCTCCTTGAGGAGTCGCGAATAGATATCGTAAGCGCGCTCACCACGACCACTTTGCTCGACGACCATCGGCACGAGGCCAAGGCCTTGCGTGTCGAGAGCGGAGTTGTGCGTCTGGGAGGCGAGTTGGGCGAGCAATTCGGAACGGGTAATCATATCGGTTCGACCCTTCTATCGAGATGGTTTTGCGCGCCGCAAGGGGAAGACCCGGAGGCCATTTGGAAAAGAACCGCCACGGCCTTTCGGCCGCGGCGGTTCAGTCGGTCGTGTCGCGGTCGATCAGCCTTGCGTATTGCCGGCCAGTTCTTCGAAGCTGACCTGCTTGTCGGTCACCTTGGCCTTACCCAGGACGAACTCGACAACGTTGTTCTCGACGACGAAACCTTCCATTTCCGCCATGCGCTGCTGATCGCCATAGTACCAGCGGACGACTTCTTGCGGGTCTTCGTAGCTCTTTGCGAACTCTTCGACTTCGGCCTTGATCTGTTCCGGCTTGGCTTGCAGGTCGTTTTGCTTGACCAGTTCAGCCAGAATCAGACCCAGCTTCACGCGACGCTCGGCTTGTTCCTTGAACATTTCGGCCGGGATCGGCACGTTGCCGGCGTTCGGCACGCCGCGCTGTGCGAGGTCCTGACGGGCCATCGCCACCAGACGCTCCTGATCCTGAGCGATCAGCGCGTTGGGCACGTCGAGTTCCGAGACCGAGATCAGGGCGTTCATGACCTGATCCTTGAGAAGAGCCTGCGTGCGACGCTTCACTTCACGCGACAGGTTTTCCTTGATGTCGGCACGCATCTTCTCGATGCTGCCGTCGGCGATGCCGAGCGACTTGGCGAATTCTGCGTCGACTTCCGGCAGATGGGCCCACTCGACCTTCTTGAGCGTCACGGTGAACGTGGCGGTCTTGCCGGCCACTTCCTTGCCGTGGTACTCGTCCGGGAACTTGAGTTCGAATTCCTTCGACTCGCCGACCTTCAGGCCCAGCGTTGCCTTTTCGAATTCGGGAAGCATGCGGCCTTCGCCCAGCACGAACACGAAGTCTTCGGCGCTGCCGCCGGCGAACACTTCACCGTCGATCTTGCCCACGAAGTCGACCGTCACGCGGTCGCCGTCCTTGGCTTCGACCGAGCCGCCGTCGCCATGAGCACCGGCTTCGCCGCGCACGTGGTAGTGCACGCGTTGCTTGCGCAGAATGTCGATCGTGCGGTCGATCTCGGCTTCCGACACGTCGGTCGTGGTGCGGCTGACTTCCGCCGTCGACAGATCGCCGATCTTCACTTCCGGATAGACTTCGAACGTCGCGTCGAAGGCGTATTCGGTATCCGCAGCGTCAGCCTTAGGAGCGAAGCTCGGCTGACCGGCCACGCGCAGATCCTGCGCCTTGCTCACTTCGAAGAATTGCTGGCCGACCTTGTCGCTGACGACTTCGGCTTCGACCTGACCGCCGTATTGCTGGGTGACCATCTTCAGGGGCACCTTGCCCGGACGGAAGCCCGGCATGCGAACCGTTTTCGACAGTCGCTGGATGCGCGTCGCAACTTCTTTTTCGACGTCCTGCTTGAGCAGGGTGATGGTAAAGCGACGCTCGAGCTTGCCGAGGTTTTCAACAGCGATAGTCATGAGGATATTCGTCCATCCAGAGGGTCGTTCTGTGTTGCGGCGAGGGAATGCCGCAAGCGGACCCTGTCAGTTAATCAACCTTGGGCCGGTACCGACGATGCGACGCCGGCTTCCCTCCGCACCCGACATTCCGGGGTAGCGCCAAAAAGGTCTTGCACACAAAGCGGGACATTTTAGCAAACTATTGTCCTGCACCGAGACTTTCCGGCGGGGAGGCACGGAAATCAGACCTTTCGCCCCCGTTTCAGGTTCACCCGCCGACATCACGCCAGGATCGCGCCCCGCTTGCCGAAACTGCGCTTTAGAGGGCGACGTCCATAAAAACTGCTTGGGGGGACGTCGATTTACCGCCTAGCATTCAATCGAACGTTTGAATGAAACATCGGTTCTTTGAGATGACGTAGCCCGACGCTCACCGTCCTTACTGTGCGCAACGCGCCACGTCCCACTGGAGGTTCGTCGTGAATCCTCGCGTCTCGGCCGGTCGACAAGCCGGCGACACCAAACTGCGCATCCTCGATGCCGCAGAAGATCTATTTATCGAATTCGGCTACGAAGCCATGTCCCTGCGCCAAATCACCTCGCGCGCCGAGGTCAATCTGGCGGCCGTGAATTACCACTTCGGTAGCAAGGAAACATTGCTTCAGGCCATGCTCTCGCGCCGGCTCGACCGACTCAACGACGAGCGCCTGGCGCTGCTCACCCGCGCGGAGGCCGTCTGGCCCGCCCCGCAATTGACGTGTGAACACGTGCTGGGCGCCATGTTCATCCCGGCGCTGGCCATTTCCCATCATCGCGACATCGGTGGTCCGGCGTTTCTGAGATTGCTCGGTCGCGTCTACGCCGATCCGTCTCCCTTTATCCGAGACTACCTGCAGCAGCACTATGCGCCAGTGTTCGAGCGCTTCTTCGAAGCCTTTGCGCGGGCGCTTCCCGAATTGCCGCGCCAGGAACTCGGCTGGCGTCTTCACTTTGCACTGCAGGCGCTATCGGGCGTGCTCGCGAGCAGCGACACGTCCCGCCTGATCGATACCTTTGCACAAGGCCAGCCGATGGGCGACCTGCAAGTCGTGGCAAGGCTCACCGCGCTGATGGTCGCGGCGCTCAAGGCGCCGATGCCCGGAGAGGAGCAACTGGCGAGCTTCGCAGCGGTATTCGCGCTTGCGAAAGACGCCGATGTCACGCCCCCTCGCGAAGCGGGTCAGGTGGCAGGCACGTCGCCCGATCAGGCAAATGACGACGGCCTGGCGTCGAGCGACCGCTCGCTCGCCAGCGCCTGAATGCCTGAGTGCAGAAGTATGTGAGCGCGTAAGCACTTGACGGCAGGGCAAGCCCCCCACGCGGCGCGCCGTGCGGTCGAACCGAGGGCTTTGCCGCCCGCCATGGACCGCACGCCGCTACGCTCGCGGCGCAAGGGGTCGACGGCCAACCGCCGCGCACTTCCAGCACTTCCCATTTTCGACGCTTTACTCGAATTCCCGGCGCACCAACCGGTCGCCGAACGATCCAATAAGAACGCCGGCCCGAACTGCGCGCGACGCCAGCGGAACCCGGCAAACGGCAAGAGGACGACAGCCCCGGGCATAACACGCGCAGTTCACCGTGCGCGTGATATGCGGCGTGTTGTACGGCGTGTAGTGCGACGCGTGAGTGCGACGTGTGGTGCGGCGCGCTGTACGAGCACAGCCCGAAGATCGCCTGCCGGGATGCCGAACCCAAGGGAGGAGAAAATGATGGCCGTATGGATTGTCGCGTTTGTCGTGGGCGTGAGCGCCCTGCTTTTCTATCGTGCACACGCCTGGCAATGGCTCATTGCGACCGTGCTGTGGGTGGGCGTCGGCGTCGTATCCGGGCTGACGGGCGCACTCGCCGCCGCGGTGCTCGGTATTGCGTTCATTCTTCCCGCCCTCATTCTCAGCATTGGTCCGCTGCGCCGCGCGTGGATCACCGCGCCGATGCTCGCTAAGTTCCGGACCATCATGCCGGAAATGTCGGATACCGAAAAAGATGCCATCGAGGCCGGCACCGTCTGGTGGGATGCCGATCTCTTCTCGGGACAGCCCGATTGGCGGAAATTCGCGGCCATGCCCGCGCCGGCGCTCTCCGCCGAAGAACAAGCCTTCATGGACAATCAGGTCGAGCACCTTTGCGACCTGTCCAACGACTGGGAAAGCACGCAGGTCTGGCAGGACCTGCCGCCCAAAGCCTGGCAATACGCGAAGGAAGCCGGCTTCCTCGGCATGATCATTCCAAAGCGCTACGGCGGCCTTGAATTCTCTGCCTACGCGCATTCGCAGGTGGTCATGAAGCTCGCGTCGCGCTGCTCGGCCGCCGCCGTCTCGGTCATGGTGCCGAACTCGCTCGGGCCGGCCGAACTGCTGCTGCACTACGGGACGCAGGCGCAGAAAGACCATTACCTGCCGCGACTGGCCAGGGGAGAGGAAATTCCTTGCTTCGCCCTCACGAGCCCCTACGCCGGGTCGGACGCCGCCGCCATTCCCGATGTCGGCATCGTCTGTCGAGGCATGCACGAAGGACGCGAAACGCTCGGCTTTCGCGTCACATGGAACAAGCGCTACATCACCCTCGGCCCCATTGCGACGGTGCTCGGTCTCGCCTTTCGCGCCCTCGATCCGGAACACCTGCTCGGCGACGACGACGCGCCCGGCATTACCTGCGCATTGATCCCCACCACGCATCCGGGTGTGGTCATCGGCCGTCGCCACTGGCCGCTGAACGCCGTTTTCCAGAACGGCCCGAACTCGGGCACCGACGTCTTCATCCCCATCGACTGGGTGATCGGCGGTCAGGCGCAGGTCGGCAAAGGCTGGCGCATGCTGATGGAATGCCTCGCGGCGGGTCGGGCCATATCACTGCCGTCGTCCAACGTAGGCTACTCGAAGATCGCGGTGCGCGCGACGGGCGCCTACGCCGCCGTGCGTCGCCAGTTCCGCACGCCCATCGGCAAGTTCGAGGGCGTGCAGGAAGCGCTCGCGCGCATGGCCGGCAACCTTTACGCGATGGACGCCACCCGCCGTATGGCCGCGCTCGCCGTCGACCTCGGCGAGAAGCCATCCGTCATCTCGGCGATCGCGAAGTACCACGTGACCGAACGCGCCCGCAAGGTCGTGAACGACGGCATGGACGTCGTGGCGGGCAAGGGAATCTGCATGGGCCCGAACAACTTCCTCGCCCGCGCGTATCAACAGATTCCCGTGTCGATCACGGTTGAGGGCGCGAACATCATGACGCGATGCCTGATGATCTTCGGCCAGGGGGCGATTCGCTGCCATCCGTACGTACTCAAGGAACTCGCCGCCGCGCAAATGACCGACGAGAACGCCGCCGTGCGCGCCTTCGACGACGCCCTCTTCGGCCATCTGACTTTCGTCACGAGCAACATCGTGCGTGGTGCGCTGCAAGGGGTGACGCACGCGCGCTTTTCCGCCGTCCCGTCGGGTGCTGCGCCCGAGTTGCGGAGCTATTACCGCGCTGCAAACCGCATGTCGACGTTGCTTGCCATAGCCGCCGACATTTCGATGGCCGTGCTCGGTGGCTCGCTCAAGCGTCGGGAGAGCATCACCGGTCGCCTTGGCGACATTCTTTCCCAACTTTTCGTGCTGAGCGCCACGCTGAAGCGCTTCGAGGACGAAGGACGCCCCGAGGCCGACTTGCCGCTCGTGCATTGGGCGGCACAGGACGCGCTGTGGCAAGCGCGCGAGGCCTTCGAAGGTGTGCTGGCGAACTACCCTTCGCGCGGCGCGGCCTGGTGGATGCGTTGGAAGCTGATGCCGTTCGGACTGCCCTACGCGAAACCGTCGGACGCGTTATCCGCACGCGTCGCGCAGATCATGCAGACCCCGGGAGACGCACGCGAGCGACTCATCGCCGGCAGCTATTCGCCGAGCCCCGAAGTGGACGCGCTGGCGTATGGCGAAATCGTCTTCCAGATGACGCCCGAAGTCACCGCCATCGAGCAACGCCTGCGTACCGCGATCAAGGACGGCCATTTGCCGGTCATGCCGCAGAGCCTGCCCGAATTCACCGCATGGGTGGCCCACGCCGCGCAGTCGCAACGCATCAGCGACGAGGAGCGCCGCCTGCTCGCACAGTACGCCGACTATGCGGCAAAAGCCGTCGCGGTCGACGACTTCCCGGCCGATTTCGGCCGCGCGGCCGACATGCAGCAGGCCCGGCAACACGCCCCGGCAGATGAAGCGCTCACGTCCTGACTTCACCCGCCCGCCGATTGACAACACACTGAGGATGACCGCGCCGTGACGACGTCCGACCGATATCTTGCTTTCGCCAACTCCGCCGTCGGCAGCCGTCTGGCCGACGCGCTGGGCCTGCCGCGCCCGGTGCCGCTGGAGCGCATGCCCGACTACGGTGACGAGGTCGCCGAAGCACGCGCCATTCCCGCGCCGCTGGCCGTCGTCGGCGGCGCGGGCGAAGCGCCGTTGCTGCCGGGACTGGCCCGCGAACTGCACTGGCTGGGCATTCCGAGCCTCGCTCACGCCGGACGGCTCGACTGGATTTCGTATGCGAACAAGGCGGGCACGATGAGCGGGCGCTTCAATGCGAGCGAAGGTGTGCGCCCCAAGGCGCTGTTGTTCGACGCCAGCGACATTGCCGATACCGGCGCTCTGGAGACGCTCTACGCGTTTTTTCACGATACGCTGGCGTCGCTAGACCGATGCGGACGTGTCCTCGTGCTCGGCCTGCCCCCGTCGATGGCTGGCACGCCGAACGCCAGCACGGCGCAACGAGCCCTGGAAGGGTTCGTACGCTCGTTGGCCAAGGAGCTACGCCGTGGCGCAACGGCGCAGTTGCTCTACATCGCGCCGCGCGCGCGTGAATCCCTGCACTCGACGCTGCGCTTTTTCCTCTCGCCTCGCGCCGCGTATGTGAGCGGTCAGGCGATCACGCTACAGGACCCCGTATTCGAAACGCCGCCAATGCGCGACCGATGCCCGCTGGCCGGACAGGTCGCCGTCGTGACCGGCGCGGCACGTGGCATCGGCGAGGCCATTGCCACCGTCCTCGCGCGCGACGGCGCACACGTCGTCTGCGTCGATATCCCTGCCGCGCAGGACGCCCTGACCACCGTCGCCACGCGCCTGGACGGCAGCGCACTGGCCTGCGACATCACCTCGCCCGAAGCGGCGGCAACACTCCTCGCGCATTTGTCCACGCATGCCCCGCAAGGCCTGGACATCCTCGTGCACAACGCCGGCATCACTCGCGACAAAACGCTCGTGCGCATGAGCGACGCGCAGTGGCAAAGCGTGCTCGACATCAACGTCGGCGCGCCACAGCGTTTGAACTCCGCGTTGCTCGACGCGGGCGTGCTGCGCGAGAGCAGCCGGGTGGTGGGCGTCGCTTCGATCAGCGGCATTGCCGGGAATCGCGGACAGACCAACTACGCAACGTCGAAAGCGGCGGTGATCGGCATGGTCGAAGCGTGGGCGCCGAGACTCGCCGAGCGCCATATCAGCATCAACGCCGTCGCCCCGGGCTTCATCGAGACAAAGATGACCGCCGCCGTGCCGTTCGCGATCCGCGAGGCCGGGCGCCGCATGAACTCGCTCGGTCAGGGCGGCCAGCCAGTCGACGTGGCCGAAGCCATCGCCTGGCTCGCGCATCCCGCGTCGGGCGCACTCACCGGGCAGGTCGTACGCGTTTGCGGCCAGAGCCTGCTGGGAGCCTGACCATGCCCAATGACCGTACGGACATCGTCCCCGTGGCGCAGGTCACGCAGGTCACCTATCTGCCTTCGCCCCTGGCGCTGTACGTGCGCGCCTTGCTGTCGTCTCGCAAACCGGCCCGGGCGCAACCCATGCCGACGCTGGCATTCGAGCGCCGCAATGTACCGCTCGATGCCGGGGACATCGCACGTTACGCCCTCCTCTGCGGCTTTTCGGAAGCAAACGGCGTGCCGGTGACGTGGCCGCATCTGCTCGCTTTCCCGCTGCATATGCTGCTCATGACCGATCGCGCCTTCCCGTTCGCCATGCTCGGCATGGTGCATCTGGCGAATCGCATCCGGCAGCACGCGGCACTTCACGTGGGTGAGCGACTCACGCTCGACGTGCGATGCGGCCCGCTGTACGCCCACGACAAGGGGCAGGTTTTCACGGTGGTGACGACCGCACGCAGGAACGGCATCGTCGTGTGGACCGGCGAGAGCCTTTACCTCAGAACGGGCGTGCGCGACGCGCTCGGCGCGCCTTATCGCGCAGAACTCGCCGCCGACGACGCCATGACGAAATCCGCCACGTGGCGGGTGCCCGCCGATCTGGGCCGCCAATACGCCCGCGTCTCCGGCGATTACAACCCGATCCATCTGTGGCCGTTCACCGCGAAGCTGTTCGGCTTTGCGCGGCCGATCATTCACGGGATGTGGAGTTTTGCGCGCACGGTCGCAGCCATGGACTCGATTCCTTCCACCTCGCCGATCTCCCCGACCCCGCCGGGCGACGGCGCGAAGCTCGACCTGCTCGTGGAATTCAAGACCCCCGTGCTGCTTCCCGGCGAGATCACCCTTTGGCGTGCCGCCGACGGCGAGCGCGTCGAGTTGCGGGATGCCGCCGGCACGGTGCCGCACTTGCGCGCATGCTGGCGCAACGTCGCCACCGCGCCTTTCAGCGAACCGACTTCTTCGACTCCGGACCTCTCATGAGCGCCTTCAAACCTACTGCGCCCGCCCCTGCCCTGCGCCGCGTTGCGATCCTCGGCGGCAACCGCATCCCGTTCGCCCGCTCGAATACGGCGTACGCCACGGCGTCGAATCAAGACATGCTCACGGCGGCGATTCAGGGCCTCGTGGACCGCTTCGAACTGCACGGACAGACGCTGGGCGAAGTCGCCGCCGGCGCGGTGCTCAAGCACGCCCGGGATTTCAACCTAACGCGCGAAGCCGTGTTGTCGACCACCCTCGCCGCCCAAACCCCGGCCTACGATGTTCAGCAGGCGTGCGGCACCGGACTGGAGACGGCCATTCTCACGGGCAACAAGATCGCGCTCGGTCAGATCGATGTCGCGATCGCCGGTGGCGTCGATACGGCCTCTGACGCGCCCATCGGCGTGAACGAGAAGCTGCGCAAGATCCTGCTCGAAGCGAACCGGCAACGCAGCACCGGCGGCAAGCTCGGCGCGCTGGCGAAGGTGCGTCCGGGCATGTTGTTCAACCCCGCCTTGCCGCGCAATGGCGAACCGCGCACCGGACTGTCGATGGGTGAGCATTGCGAGTGGATGGCCAAGCGCTGGGAGATCGAGCGCGCCGCACAGGATGCCCTTACGCTGGCGAGTCACGAACATCTGGCCGAAGCGTACGACCGCGGCTTCTTCCTCGATCTCATGACGCCGTTCCGAGGCTTGCAGCGCGACAACAACCTGCGCCCCGAACTCACGCTCGAGAAGCTCGCCAGCCTCAAGCCGGTCTTCGACCGGAGCGCGACGGGCACACTCACTGCGGGCAACTCGACACCGCTGACCGACGGGGCGTCGTGCGTGCTGCTCGCCAGCGAAGACTGGGCGAAGGCGCACGACATTCCCGTACTCGCTTACCTGACGTATTCGCAAACGGCGGCCGTCGACTTCTTCAATCCGGACGAATCGCAGCGCGAAGGGTTGTTGATGGCGCCGGTCTACGCCGTGCCGCGCCTGCTCGCACAGGCCGGGCTCACGTTGCAGGACTTCGATTTCTACGAGATCCATGAAGCCTTCGCCGCGCAGGTACTGTGCACGCTCAAGGCCTGGGAAGACCCGGTTTATTGCCGCGACAGGCTCGGCCTGACTGCGCCACTGGGCAGCATCGACCGTCAGCGCCTGAACGTGAACGGCAGCTCGCTCGCGTGCGGACATCCGTTCGCGGCGACCGGTGGACGCATTCTGGCCACCCTCGCCAAGCTGCTCGCCCAACGCGGCGGGGGCCGTGGCCTGATCTCCATCTGCGCCGCGGGCGGGCAAGGGGTGGTCGCGATGGTGGAGCGCTAAGCGAGCTGGCTCGGCATCGGAACATCACAAGAACACTACAAGAACACAACGAGAACGTCGCGCTATCGCATGCCATCGCGGTAGACGCCATCGTCGAGAGACAAAGTCACACAGGGGCATTGAAAAAAAACGCCGCCGCGCGACACCGGCCGATCGTCCATCGGCAATGTTGCGGGAGCCGTTCGTCTGCGTCATTGGGCGACGAGGGCCGCGGGCAATGGCGGCGAACAAAAAAGTGTAGACATTTTCCATGGAGACAACGATGGATCAAGCCGTCCAAGAGGAACGCGTATGGCTAAAGGCCTACCCGCCCGGGGTGCCTGCGGACATCGACGTGAATCGTTACACGTCGCTCGTACAGGCATTTGACGAATGGATCGACAAGTATCGTGAGCGCATCGCGTTCGTGAGTCTCGGCAGCGAAATGACCTATGCCGAAGTCTCACGTCAGGCTTACGCCTTCGCAGCGTGGCTGCAGGCGCATGGCGTGAGAAAGGGGGATCGCGTCGCGCTCATGATGCCCAACTGCTTCCAGTACCCCATTTGCCTGTTCGGCACGCTCATCGCAGGCGCCGTGGTCGTCAACGTCAATCCGCTTTACACGGCCCGTGAGCTCAAGCATCAGTTGCAGGACAGCGGCGCGCAGACGATTGTCGTCTTCGAGAACTTCGCAAAGACCTTGCAGGAAGCCATCGACGGCACGCAGGTACGCCATGTCCTTGTCACCCAGATCGGAGACTTGCTGGGCGCGGGCGCGAATCTCAAAGGCCGCGCGGTCAACTTCCTGATGCGACGGGTTGCGAAGCAGGTACCGCCCTACCGTCTGCCGCAGGCGATCCCGTTGCGCCGGGCCCTCGCAGACGGTGCGACACGCAAGGTCACCCCCGTTCCGATTGTCCGTGAAGACCTCGCCTTCCTTCAGTACACGGGCGGGACCACCGGCGTGGCGAAGGGCGCCATGCTCTCGCACGGCAACGTGCTGGCGAACCTGCTGCAAACGGAAGCGTGGGCGGCCGATCAGCTCGACGGCGATATCGAAGTCAATCTGTCGCTGCTGCCGATGTATCACATCCTCTCGCTCACCGTGAATTGTCTCGTGTTCATGAGTCTGGGCGGACGCAACATCCTGATTGCGAATCCGCGCGATGTGAAAAAGGTGGTCTACATCATCCGCAACGAAACGTTCACGGGCGTGACCGGCGTGAATACGCTGTTCAACGGCTTACTGGAAAACGCGGAGTTTCGCGCGCGCGACTTCTCGAAACTGAAGCTCTCGCTCGCGGGCGGCATGGCCACGCAACGCGCGATTGCCGAGCGATGGAAGCAGGTCACCGGCAAGCCGATCATCGAGGGTTACGGGCTCACGGAATGTTCGCCGATCGTGACGATGAATCCGGTCGATATCGCGCACATGGACGCCTGCGAATTCACCGGGTCCATCGGCCTGCCCGCCCCGTCGACCGACGTGCGCTTCAAGCGCGACGACGGGACCTGGGCGCCGATCGGCGAGCCGGGCGAGCTGTGCGTGCGTGGCCCGCAAGTCATGAGCGGGTACTGGAATCGCCCGGAAGAGACCGCCCGAACGTTCGACGCCGATGGGTGGTTGCTCACGGGTGATGTCGGGGTCATGGACGAGCGCGGTTACGTGCGGCTCATCGACCGCAAGAAGGACATGATTCTCGTCTCGGGCTTCAACGTCTATCCGAACGAGATCGAAGACGTTGTGATGCTGCACCCCGGCGTGCGCGAAGCAGCGGTGGTGGGCGTGCCCGACCCGGTGGCGGGCGAGCGCGTGAAGCTCGTGGTTGTCGCGAAGGATCCGCAACTGAGCGCCGAGGAGATATCGGCGCACTGTCGCAAGCATCTGACCGCGTACAAGGTGCCGCGCATCATCGAATTTCGTCAGGGTGAATTACCGAAGACGACCGTCGGCAAGATTCTGCGGCGCGAATTGCGCGAACCGGCTCGCGGTTGAGGGAGATAACGACATGACGATTCATGCTTTGGCTCCGGCGATCGGCCACCAGCGCTACCTCCGCCATCATTCGCCCCATGCCCCATATGCCCCTTATGCACGCCATGCAAAGCGCATCCTGTTCACGTTCGCGCTCCTGCCAGTCGCCATCGCCGTCGGGGTGGTGAGCGCATCGTACGCCGTCGCACAAACTACACCTACCTCACCTACCGCCCCCACCGCCCCAACCGGACCCGCCGACAACCCGACCAGCGCGCCAGCGGGTGCCGCCACGCCGGATCCCGACGTCGCCAAAATCGCTGCGTTGCCGGTCCCCGCGCAAACGCAGTGGCTCTCGCGCACGATCAAGAGCGGCGAGCTGGCGAAGATGAGCGACGACCAGATCGTCGCGCGCATGCAGGCCATTCACCCCGACACCCTCGTCCGATTCCTCAAGGCCGAAGCTGCCGCGCTGCCCGAGTATCAGTACGAGCTCACGCGCCATGAGCGCATCAACAATCAGTGGCAGGCAACGCCCGATCGCATGCTGGTGAAGATTCGCGAAAACCCGCTGCAGATCTATGCAAAGTGGCTTCCCGACGGCGCGCATGCAGGACAGGAGATCATTTACGACGAGACGAAGAAGCCCAAGGAAATGTACGGCCATCTTGGCGGCATTCTGGGCTTTACGTCGATCTGGAGCAGTATCGACGGCTCGCTCGCGCGCTCGCAGTCGAACCACACCGTGCGTGACCTGGGATTCGGGTTTATCGCCGAGCAGATCGCCCACGACGGCAAGAGTTTTCGCGCGGCCGGGCTGTCCGAGAAGCCCGCCAGAACATCGGTGTCCGAAGTGAATGGCGTGCGCGTGCTGGCATTGGAATGGGACGCCCCGTCCGGACCGCCACAGCACTACGCCAACAAGTCGCGGGTGCTGCTCGACCTGAAGACGGGCCGTCCGCGAGGCATCGAAGCCTGGGACGCCTCGGGCCAGAAGATCGAAGAGATGCACTTCGAAAAAGTCCGCAAAGAACAGTGGACGGATGCCACGTTCGATCCGAAGAACCCCGACTACAAGTTCTGACGCGCCCCCCGCCCGAAAGCGCCACATGCCGGAACGACGAAAGCCCGCCACCCTGCAACGAGGGGGCGGGCTTTCGCCAATCCGTCCATAGAACCGACCGGTCTACCGGACGCGTGACACACCGACGCCGCCGTGTGTCACGCCCCGCTCAGGTCTGCGGCAACTCGATCTTCACTTCGAGCACTTCCAGGTTGTCCTGATGCTCGACACTGACCTTGATGTCGTCTTGCGCGATTTTCACGTACTTGGAGATGACGGCGACCAGCTCGCGCTGCAACGCGGGCAAGTAATCTGCCGGCGGCGACGAGCCCGCGCGTTCGTGCGCCAGAATGATCTGCAGGCGCTCTTTGGCAACGGCGGCGGTCTTTTTCTTCTCCCCCAGGAGGAAAGACAGGAAGGACATGGGCGCTCCTTACTTCGAGCCGAAAATGCGCTGCAACAGGCCCGGCTTTTGATAGTCGGTAAAGCGCATGGGCTTGTCTTCGCCCTTGAATCGGCTCACCACGTCGCGATAGGCATCGGCCACATCCGTGCCGTCCAGATGGATGGCAGGCGTGCCCTGGTTCGAGGCATGGAGCACCGACTCCGATTCCGGAATCACGCCAATGAGCTTGATTCGCAGAATTTCCTGAATGTCCTCCAGCGACAACATCTGACCGTCGTTCACGCGTTTGGGGTTGTAACGCGTAATCAGCAGATGCTCCTTGATCGGCTCGCTGCCTTCGATGGCGCGCTTCGTCTTCGAGGACAGAATGCCCAGAATGCGGTCCGAATCGCGCACCGACGACACTTCCGGGTTCGTCACCACGAGCGCTTCGTCGGCGAAGTGCATCGCCAGCAGTGCGCCCGACTCGATACCGGCCGGCGAATCGCACACGATGTATTCGAAGCCCATGTCGGTCAGGTCCTTGATGACCTTCTCCACACCAGCTTGCGTGAGTGCGTCCTTGTCCCGCGTTTGCGAGGCGGGCAGGATGAACAGGTTCTCGCAGGACTTGTCCTTGATGAGCGCCTGATTGAGGTTGGCTTCGCCCTGAATCACGTTGATCAGGTCGTACACCACGCGGCGCTCGCAACCCATGATGAGGTCGAGATTGCGCAGGCCGACGTCGAAATCGATGACTGCCGTCTTGTGCCCCTGCAAGGCGAGGCCGGCGGAAAAGCTGGCGCTGGTCGTCGTCTTGCCGACACCACCCTTGCCAGAGGTCACCACAATCACTTTTGCCATCTGTCGATGCCTTCCCAAACTTGAGGATGAAATTAGCTACGAATCATTTGAGCCCAAGGGGCTCGAAAATCAGTTTGTCGTCTACCAGCCGCACCTGCACCGACCGCCCCTGCACGTCAGGCGGCAAGGCATATTCGCCAGTCCGGTAAATACCGGCGATGGAAATCAGCTCGGGCTCCAGGCAAGTGCAGAAGATGCGCGCGTCGAGCTTGCCCTTCACGCCTGCCAGCGCCCGTCCCCGCAGCGGCGCGTAAATGTGAATATTACCTTCCGCGATCACCTCGGCCCCGTAACTGACGAGATCGAGGATGATCAGATCACCCTTCGCGTAGACCTGCTGGCCCGAACGCAAAGGCTTGTCGATGATCGTCGAGGGAATCGCCGAGGCTTCCGCGACCACCGGTGCGGCTTGTGCCGGTTCGGCATCGGCGGGCACCTCGGTGTCGCGATTCGCGCGCGGCGCACGGCGCTCATGGCGCTCGTGACTGTCCAGACGCGGAAGGCCTTCCACCACGGCCCACTCGGCCTGCTCGGTGTTCACAACGACACCGATCGGCTTCATGCGGAATTCGGCCAGCATTTCGGCCAACGCAGGCACGGCGACGCGCTCGTCGCCCGCCAGACGCCGCACGTCGATGGCGACCGTGTCGCCGGCAAAAAACTCCGGAGTCGCTTCGAAACGTTGCGCCAACTCGGTGCGCAAGGTGTCCAGCTCAGGCGTCTTGACAACGAAATGCAGGGTATCTACGGCACCGCTGCGTAACTCGAAGTACGGCGTTTTCTTTTGCGGCATGTCAGGTTGTTGTGCGCGAATTGCTGGCAAATTGGACCATTCTACCGTCCCTTGGCTACCTGCAAACCGCTAATAAGCAGGGCAACACCGCAAATTGCCCAAAAATCACCATTGCTGCGATGCAATACGGCGGTGCATTTTGTATACGTTGCTTGCGTCGCAAAATGCTAGCCGATTGACACGGCAATGTCATCCGTCCGGCCTATTCTGTGCGTGGGAAAGTCCCATACGAGACGTGCTGCATAGCAGCATCGAAAGTACGAATTTTGTCGCGCAAGCGGCTTTTTCGTGACCTATCCTTAAAGTCCCTGACGAGGGACCCCCAGTGGAACCGCAAACCGGGAGACGAAGATGCTGAGTCATCATGAATTTGCCACCCTGATGCTGGTCAAGGAAGCTCCGGAGCAAGTGGAGCTGGATCGCCCGGACCTCGAATCGTTGCTCGAGAGCAAACTGATCGAGTGGGAAGAGTTGGAAGCGGGGAAGAAGTCGCCGCGTCTGACCGTCCAGGGCAAGTACTTCCTTCAGGCCGTTGCCTGAGCGCCCAGCCAGTTGTTAAGGTGTCTTAAGTCGCAAAAAAGCCCGCCGGAAGGCGGGCTTTTCATTGTCCGGGGCGCCTGCCCCGGCAAACGCCGACACGATTTACCCATGCCGGATATCACGACGATGGCGCCGCCACGTGTGCCGCGCCGTCGGATGCTCCCGACACCAATTGCGATCTGCCAGCCAGGCCACTGCGGCACCGACCACCAGCGCAATCAACAACATCCCAATCAAGCTCCCTGTAAGCATAGCGGCCTCCTAACTTCGACATGGCGGGATGGCACGTTTTCATTCTAGGCAATCCCTATCGAAATAGGTACTCGAAAGTGATCCGGGTATACCGCGTTTGCGCACGTTCAAAGTCGACGCAAGATCAGGACCGGGAAATTGATGCATCGCAACAATTTCCCGCGCAAACAACGCGCCTCAGGCAATGGCGCCGCCCGCGTCGATGAGCACCGTGGAGCCTGTCGCACTCGGGGTGCCCGCCAGATACAGGATGGTGTTTGCAACGTCCTCGGCCGCCACGACACGACGCGCAGGCAAACGCTCGGCCGCCTGGCGATACATCGCCTCGCGGTCCGCTTCGGCGAGCTTGTTCCAGAGCGGCGTGATAGTCAGCCCCGGCGAGACCGTGTTAACACGCACCGGCGAGAGCTCAAGCGCCAGTCCGCGCCCCAGCGCTTCGACCGCCGCGTTGATCGCCCCCTGCACCACCGACGACGTGCTGGGTCGCACGCTCAGATAACCGGACGTCAGCGTGAGCGAACCGCCGTCTTCGATGCGAGCAAACTTGGCCACGTGATAAGTGCCCCAGAACTTGCTGTCGAACGCCGCATGGGCGTCCGCCAACGAGAGCTTGCGCACCTGTCCTGTCGGCGTTTGTGCGGCGGAGATCACTACGTGGTGCCACGGCGCGTGATCGGCAAAGAACCGCTCGATAGCGGCCACGTCGCCGGTATCGAGCGTGACCGCCCGGGCGCTGCTGCCGATGGTGGCGAGCGCGTCGTCGAGCTTGGCCTGACTGCGCGACGCGATGGTCACCGCCGCCCCCGCCTTGGCAAACGCCTGCGCCGCCGCGCGGCCGATACCGGAACTGCCGCCGATCACCAGCACCCGCTGGCCTTCGAAGTCAAACATGCTGTCACTCCAGAGAGGAAAAAGGGAACCGCGACGTCGCCATCGTGCGATCGGCGATGTCATGGGACTATTGTGATCCCTATCCACGCAGACGATAATCCCTCAAAAAACTGAATGACTCTCTTCAAATTTTTGACAATGGCGCTGCAATGATCGATCAGACGCTGGACCTCGCGCTCTTCGACCGGGTCGTGTCGACCGGAAGCCTGTCGGCTGCGGCCCGTGAGATGGGCCTGTCGCTCGCGGTCGTGAGCAAACGGCTCGGGTTGCTGGAGCAACGACTGGGGGTGCGACTGCTCAACCGCACCACGCGCAGGCAGGCACTGACCGAAGCGGGACAGGTCTTTCACGCCTGCTGCCAGCGGATTCTGGCCGAAATTGCGGAGACCGAACGGTTGATGACCCGACAGGCGGGCACCGTCGGCGGGGTTTTACGCATCAGTGCACCGCGCGCCTTCGGCCGCCGTCATCTCACGCCGCTGCTCGTGGCGTTTCGCGAGCAGCATCCGGATGTCAAAGTGCAGATGTCGCTAAGCGACCTGTGGGTCGATCTGGTGGCGCAAGGCATCGATGTCGCGATCCGCGTGGGCACCCTGCCCGACTCCAGCCTCGTGGCGCAGGAATTGGCGCCGAACTATCGGGTACTGGTGGCTTCGCCCGACTACCTGGCACAGCACGGCACGCCGTCGGACGTCGGCGACTTGCAACGCCACGACTGCATCCTGTTCGGCAATGCACCGCACGGCGACTGGCGATTCGTATCGGGATCCGAAACGTTGCGCGTACAAGTGCCCGACACCTACCTGGTGGATGACGGCGACGCGGCGCATCAACTGGCACTGCACGGCGCAGGCATTACGCAAAAATCGATCTGGGATGTGGGCGACGATATTCGCGAGGGCCGGCTCGTGCGCGTGCTGCCCGCGCTTCAGATTCCAGCCTCGCCGTTGCATGCCGTGTACCCGCACAGCCGTCATCAGGCGCCACGTACACGCGTGTTCGTCGAGTTCTTGCGAGACCGCTTGCGCGCGACGTGGCGCTGGCCCGTGCACTGACGGGCCCGCTTGACGCGCAGCACCTCGATCACGCCGTCGTGTCGCGCTCGGCCGCCCCCTCAAGGGCCTCGCGCCCCGCTGCCAGCAAGGCGTCGGACAACGCCGGGTCCACCCCAACGACAGCGCGCGAGAGCACGAGCGAGCCCACCATCTGAGCGAATCGCGCCATGGCGTGCCGGGACGCCTGCTCGCGGGTGAGCCCCTTCGCCACGCCCGCTTCCGTCATCCGTTCGAGTGAATCCGCCAATCCTTTGGCATAGCACGCTTGCGCCTCGTCGCCTATGCGCGGCACGTCGCCCGCGAACCCCGCTACGGGACAGCCGCAAGCCACGTCGTCGCGATGCGCCGTGGACAAATACGTCTCCACGCTCATCTTCGGCGCCGTCCCTGCGGCCAAATCTGCCTGGCGCTGCGCCAACATCGCATCGTTGGCCTCCATCGCCCGCGCCATCACCGCCGCCACCAGTGCATCCTTCGACTTGAAGTGGTTGTAGAAGCCGCCTTGCGTAAACCCGGCTTCTTTCATCAGCGCCGTCAGTCCGACGGCGTCAACGCCACGCTCGCGAAATAACCGGTCGGCCGCCTTGACGATCGCCTCGCGATTGCCTGCCGCCTGCTCCCTCGAAATCCCCATTTCCCACTTCCTCCTGCGCACTGGCCGACGGCGCCCCAATCGCGTCTATCGGCGTCATCGAAAAAGACAATGTCGATCACCATTGACACGACGCACCGCCAGTCGGCACAATGCGCCTCAATGACGATGGCGATCACAATTGTCATGAAGTATAGCTGAAACCGTCAGAACCGTTAGCCGCCTGCCCTTTGCGGCACGGCCCATTTACCGTATTGGAGTCATGCAATGCAGATCAAAGATGCCGTCGTATTCGTCACCGGTGCCAACCGGGGCCTTGGACTGGAGTTCGCCAAACAGGCGCTGGCCCTCGGCGCGAAAAAGGTATACGCAGGTTCACGCGACCCGTCGAAGGTGACGCTACCGGGCGTGATTCCGGTCAAACTCGACGTGAACAACGCCGACGACGTGGCGGCTGCCGCCAGCCTGGCAGGCGACGTCACCCTGCTTGTCAACAATGCCGGTGTCGCCAGCGTCTCCGAGGGCCTGACCCGCCCGGGCTCGGCGAAGCTGCTGCGCGACACGCTGGAGACCAATCTGTTCGGCGTACTCGCCATGACGCAGGCGTTCGCGCCGGTCCTGGGGCGCAACGGCGGTGGCGCCTTGCTGAACGTCTTGTCTGTCGTGAGCTGGGTCAATTCCCGCGTGATTTCCGAATATTCGATCACGAAGTCGGCGGCGTGGTCGCTGACCAACGGCGTGCGTCATGAATTGCGTGAACAGAAGACCCAGGTCGTCGGTCTGCATGCCGGCTACATCGACACCGATCTGACGAGCGGCTTCGACGTCGAAAAAACCACGCCGTCGGACGTCGTGCGTCAGGCTTACGCGGCCATCGAGGCCGGCGAACTGGAAGTGCACGTCGACGACACGACGCGTGCGGTCAAACAGGGATTGTCGCAAGGCATTTACCTGATCGATCCGTCTGCCCAGTCGTAAGCTGGCAAGCCCATAAGCCCATAAGCCCGCGAGCCCGGTCGTAAGCCCGGTCGCAAAAAAAACGCCGCGACATCCGGAAGGTATCGCGGCGTTCGGCCTTCGTGCCGGGACAGCCTGGCGCTCAGGCGGCCTTGTCCATCTGGCGTTCGCCACCCACGGCTTCGACCAGGTCGTCGAGCATGCGGGCGAGTTCACCGGTCATGAGGGCCACGTCCGCGTCGAACTTCTCCGCCTCGCCTTCGGCGGTCGGATCGGCGGCGTCCTTGATGATGTCGAGCGGCGTCACTCGCTTGATGATGAACGCGTCGGTCAACACGAACGAAATGCGGTCGTTCCACGTCATCGCCAGCTTCGTGCAGCGCTTGCCGGCTTCGATGTGCTGACGCACGTCGGCGCCGTCGAGCGGGTGAGCCACGTAACGCACGGCGGCCTTCTCGTCCGTGTTCGAGCGCAGTTCCACGTCCTGATCGACGGTAAAGCCGGCCGGCGCATCGTTACCGGCGAGCCACGACGTCATCACGGCGACCGGCGCTTCGTTGAGTTCGACGTTCTCGAGAACGATGTCCAGCGTCTTGAGCAACAGGCTGCGCACTTCGTCGGCCTTCGCAGGCGAGGCCGCGTCGATCACCAGCCAGCGGTTGACCGGATCGATCCACACGCGCGTGTCGCGGCGAATGCCGAACGCACGCGGCAGCAGTTCGTCGGTGACCTGCTCCTTGAGCTCGCGCATTTGCTTGCGGCCGGGCTTGAAGCCCTGCTGCTCTTCGAGTTCGAGCGCCTTGGCGCGCGTGACCTGATTGACGACGGTCGTCGGCAGCAGCTTCTTCTCGGCGCGATAGGCCAGCAGAAACTGACGGTTGATGCTGTGCACGAGTTCGCCGCCTTCGCGCGGCGGCGCCCAGCCCTGCACCTGCATTTCGAGGCTGCCGCCCTCACGAAAGGCGTGCTTCTCGAGCGCCTCTTCCATTTGCGCGACGCTCATGGACCAACCGGCAGGAATTCTGTGCAACTGAAGATTCTTGAACCACATCGGCATCACCGCAAAATCAAAAGCAGCGATTTTACCAGTGCCGGGAGGTACGGCGAAGTGCGGTAACCCGAATCGCGCAAGATGAGCGCCGAAGTCGTCAGAGGAAGCGGTCGAGAATCTTCCTGCTGGCCTTGTCCAGCGCGCCTGAATCGCGAATCAGGAAGTGAATGCCGTGGTTGTCGGTAATGAGCAGCGTCTGCCCGCCGAGCCGGCGGATGTCCTCTTCACCGCGCAGCACGAACGACGCCTCGCCACGATTCGTCTCGACGGTCCACGTGCTCGGCGTGGCATAGGTCGACACGCCTTTGATGCGTAACACCTCGGGCATGAACTCTCGCGCGGCGAGTTCGTCGCGCACGAGCGCACGCATGTCCTCGGGCAGCGCATCCACCGAATCGAGCCAGACGAGCTCGCGCCCTTCCGTGCTCACGAGCGCCAGCCCCTCGTCGGGTGCGGCAATCGGAAAGGCGCGCACGGGCACGATACCTTCATGCGCGACGCCCTCGGCGTCAGTCAGCACCAGACGTCCGAAGGCGTTGCGCGACAGGGTGAAATCGATCTGCATAAATAGCTTCGCGAACGGTTCAGTGGACGGTCAGTTGACGGAGAGCGGTTGTGCCGGCGCGGCCGTAACGGCCGCCACCGTGGCAGCCGCTTCGGCGGACTCGACAACGGCGTCGATATCCGTATCGACATTGCGCTGCTGCGCCTGATAAAGCTTGTAGTAAGCGCCTTCGCGAGCGATCAGTTCGTCGTGATTGCCGACTTCGACGATCTTGCCGCGATCGAGCACCACGAGCCGGTCGGCCTTGCGAAGTGTCGACAAACGGTGCGCGATGGCAATCGTCGTACGCCCCTTGACGAGGTTGTCGAGCGCCTTCTGAATTTCCTTTTCCGTGGCGGTATCCACCGACGACGTCGCTTCGTCCAGAATCAGAATTCGCGGATCGATCAGCAAAGCGCGGGCAATGGAAATACGCTGACGCTCACCGCCCGAGAGTGCCTGACCGCGCTCGCCCACGAGCGAGTCGTAGCCATGCGGCAGGCGCAGGATGAATTCATGCGCGTGCGCGGCGCGCGCGGCGGCCACGATCTCGGCGCGCGTGGCATTGGGCTTGCCGTAGGCGATGTTCTCCGCGATCGTGCCGAAGAACAGGAACGGCTCCTGCAACACCAGGCCGACATTTCGACGGAAATCCGACACCGGCAGCGCACGAATGTCCACGCCGTCGATCTGGATCGAGCCCTCCGCCACGTCGTAGAAGCGGCAGATCAGGTTCACCAGCGTGCTCTTGCCCGAGCCGCTGTGACCGACCAGCCCGATCATCTCGCCCGGCGCGATGCGCAGATCCATGCCGCGGATCACAGCGCGATTGCCGTAGCGGAACCCGATGTCGCGCAGATCGATGGCGCCCTTCACTTCTTTCAGATGCACCGGATTGACCGGCTCCGGCACGTTCGACACGTGATCGAGAATGTCGAAGATACGCTTGGCGCCGGCCGCCGCCTTTTGCGTCACCGAGACGATGCGGCTCATCGAATCGAGACGCGTGTAAAAGCGGCTGATATAGGTCAGGAACGCCGCCAGGACACCCACCGTGATTTCGTGCTTGGACACCTGCCAGATACCGAAGACCCAGACGACCAGCAACCCGACTTCCGTGAGGAACGTCACCGTCGGGGTGAACAGCGACCAGACCTTGTTGACCCGGTCGTTGACCATGAGGTTGTGGCGGTTCGCTTCCTTGAAGCGCGCCACCTCGCGGTTTTCCTGTGCGAACGCCTTCACCACCCGAATGCCCGGAATCGTGTCGGCGAGCACATTGGTGATCTCCGACCAGATACGGTCGACCTTCTCGAAGCCGTGACGCAGACGGTCACGCACCAGATGGATGAGCCAGGCGATGAACGGCAGCGGCAACAGCGTGACGAGCGCCAGCCACGGATTGATCGACACGAGAATGACGGCCGTCATGACGATCATGAGCACGTCGGTCGCGAAGTCGAGCAGGTGCAGCGACAGGAAGACACAGATGCGATCGCTCTCGGAGCCGATGCGCGCCATCAGGTCGCCCGTGCGCTTGCCGCCGAAGTACTCCAGCGAGAGGCGCAACAGATGGGAGTAGGTTGCCGTGCGCAGGTCGGCGCCGATACGCTCCGACACCTTGGCCAGCAAATAGGTACGCGCCCATCCCAGCACCCACGCCACCACGCCTGCGCCGAGCAGCCCAGACAAATACATTCCCACCAGGTGGTAATCGATGGGCTGGCCGTTCTGGAACGGAATGAGCACGTTGTCCATCAGCGGCATCGTCAGATACGGCGGGATCAGCGTGGCGCCGGTGGCGCACAGAGTGAGAAGAAACCCGGCCAATAACTGAAAGCGATACGGACGGGCGAAGCGCCACAATCGCAGCAATGCCCATGTCGACGGCGGGGCTTCTACCTCCGGGTTGCACTGCGGACATTCCTCGGCGCCCGGCGGCAATTCCGCCTGACAAATTGGGCAAACCCCCACCTCATGCGGCAAATCGTTCGAGGCGCGCCCCGCAACCAGCGCATCGCGCTGGCGCATGATCGTGTCCATCAGCGTGAGCGCTGCCGGATTGTGGCCCAGCGTATAGCGCCAGTTCGCCAGTTTCCTTGTCGCGTCGCACAGTTCCAGCGAGCCAACGCCCGCATGGTCGGTATGCGAGAGCGACAGGTCGGCGCGGTACGGCCACGACTGCCAGTTGCCCGACGGCGTGTCGCGGCGCGCCTCCCGGGCGAAGATCCGGCGATCGGTCGCGACAACGACACCCCGCGCAAAGTGCAGTTGGGCGTCCAGGTCCACGCTCAGCCACGCCAGCACGGCCTCGCCGTCGGCCAGTTGGGCGCTCAGATCGAGGTACCAGGGTTCGGCGGCGGCGTTGCGCGCGGGTGTCGCCGGGGACGGCGGCGCGGAGGGATCTTTCGAGGCGGCGGCGGAAGAAGCCGCTTGGGCGGAGGTGTCGGTCATTGATGCGGCAGACGTGTCCTCAAGGGGCGGACATCGAGGCAAACGGAGAAAAATCGACGCGGACTTTCCCTGTCAGGTCCGCAAAATTGCCGCAAGTATAACCACAGCGACGCTTTTTGCGGCACGGAGTTCCAGCATGACACGGTGCAGCATCGAAATATTGTTGCGGGTGTCAACCGTTTACGGATTTTTTGCGTTAAGCATCCAGTTAACTGTAAGAGCGCGACCGGCTGTGCCGCCTGAAATCGGCCTCGCCGGCTTCTACGTACCCGCCCTGACGCGTGAATTAAAGCCTTAGATGAAAAAGAAAGACATTGAGATTTTCGATGTCCTGTCGCTGCGCGGACCGAATATGTGGACATATCGGCCGGTGCTTGAGGCATGGGTCGATATCGGTGAACTCGAAGCGTTCCCGTCCAATAAGATCCCGGGGTTCCCCGAGCGGCTGTCCGAATGGCTGCCGACCCTCATCGAGCATCGTTGCAGCATCGGCGAGCGCGGTGGTTTCCTTCAGCGTCTGCGCGAAGGCACCTGGCCCGGCCACATCCTCGAACATGTCACGCTCGAACTCCAGAACCTCGCCGGCATGCCCGGTGGCTTTGGCAAGGCCCGCGAGACCCCGATCTCCGGCGTCTACAAGGTCATCGTGCGGGCCTGGCATGAAGACGTGACCCGCGCGGCGTTGTTCGCCGCGCGCGATCTGGTCATGGCGGCCATCGAAGATCGTCCCTACGACGTCGAGGCTGCCGTGGAAGAACTGCGCAATCTGGTCGACAAGCACTGTCTTGGCCCGAGCACCGCGTGCATCGTGGACGCCGCCGACGACCGCGACATTCCGCATCTTCGCCTGTCGGACGGCAATCTCGTGCAACTGGGCTACGGCGCGGCCGCCCGTCGGATCTGGACGGCCGAGACCGACCGCACCCCGGCGATCGCCGAGAGCATCTCGCGCGACAAGGACCTAACCAAGCAACTGCTCGAGTCCTGCGGCGTGCCGGTGCCGGAAGGCCGTCTGGTCGACAGCGCGGAAGACGCCTGGGAGGCGGCCGAAGACATCGGCCTGCCGGTAGTCGTCAAGCCGTACGACGGCAATCATGGCCGTGGCGTGTTCATCAATCTCACCACACGAGAAGAAGTCACGACCGCGTTCGACGTGGCGCTCGAAGAAGGCAACGGCGTGATCGTCGAGCGCTTCGTACCGGGGCTTGAACACCGCCTGCTGGTCGTGGGCGGACGCGTGGTGGCCGCCGCGATGGGCGAAATGGCCTCGGTGGTGGGCGACGGCCAACATACCGTCTCGGAACTCATCGAGCAGCAAATCAACAGCGACCCGCGTCGCGGCAGCGCGGAAGACCAGCCGCTCAACCGTGTGCGCATCGACTCGTCGGCCCGGCTTGAGCTCAAGCGTCAGGGCTTCGATGCCGACTCCGTCCCGCCGCAAGGCAAGAACGTGCTGATCCAGCGCAACGGCAACGTCGCCTTCGACGTCACCGACCGCGTGCACCCGAGCGTCGCCGCACACGCGTCGCTGGCCGCACGTATCGTCGGCCTGGACATCGCCGGCGTCGATCTGGTCGCCGAAGACATCTCCCGCCCGCTCGCCGAACAACGCGGCGCCATCGTGGAAGTCAATGCCGGCCCGGGTCTGCTCATGCATCTGAAGCCCGCCGACGGCGCACCGCGCCCGGTCGGCCGTGCCATCGTCGATCACCTGTTCCCCGACGGCGACACCGGACGCATTCCGGTGGTCGGCATTACCGGCACGAACGGCAAGACCGTTACGGCACGTCTGCTCACGCATTTGCTGCAACTGGCCGGCGAACATACCGGTCTGGCGTGCAGCGATGGCCTGTTCCTCGACAAGCGCCTCGTGCAACGTGGCGACTGCGCCAACTGGGACGCCGCGAACCGCGTGCTAATGAACGCGAGTGTTACGGCCGCCGTCTTCGAGAACGACAACACCGCCATTCTGTCCGAGGGCCTCGCCTACGACCGCTGCCAGGTCGGCATCGTGACGAACATCGACCGTCCGGATCATCTCGGTCAGTACTTCGTCGAAGACGTCGACCGCATGTTCAGCGTACTGCGCACCCAGGTGGACGTGGTGTTGCCGGACGGCGTGGCCGTGCTCAACGCCCGTGATCCGCTGGTCGTGGAAATGGCCGAGCTGTGCGATGGCGACGTGATCTTCTTCGGGCTGGACGAACAACTGCCGGCAATCGTGGCCCACCGCGCCGCAGGCAAGCGCGTGGTGTTCGTGCGTAATGGTCAGGTGATCCTCGCCACCGGTTCCGAAGAAACGAATCTCGGATCGACGGCGAACATGCCGCTGACCTACGCCGGACGCGTCGCCTTCCAGGTGGAAAACGTATTGGCTGCGGTCGCGGCCGCGTGGTCGATGGGCGTGGCGCTCGACATTCTGCGCACGGGCGTGACGACCTTTGACGTCGGTCAGGTCGATGCACCGGGCCGGTTCACGCTGTTCGAGAAGCAAGGCGCGACCGTGATCGTCGACGATGCGCACAACGCCCCGGCGTTGACAGCGCTGGCTGCCGCCCTCGCTTCGCTGCCCGCCGAGCGCCGCATGGTGGTGTACGGCCCGGGCGCCGACCGCATGGACGAGGATCTTCAGGCGCAAGGCAAGCTGCTCGCGCAGACGTTCGATCGTGTCGTGCTTTGCGACGACCTGAGCGTCAAGCAAAAACGCGCGTCGAACGAGTCGCGCGCCCAACTGCGCGCAGGCATCGACGCCGCAGGCCGCAAGGTGCAGGTCACGGACGCCGGCGAGCGCCGCGCCGCCGCCGAAGCCGCACTCGCCCAGCTCGCGAGCGGCGATCTGCTCGTGTTGCAGGCCGACGAAGGCGGCGCCAGCGCCATGCTCGAGCTCGTGCATCTGTGGATGGGTCAACCGATGCGAGCACTGGCCGCCTGAGGCAAAACCGTCAGGAGCGGCGCCCGGCAGCCACCCTGCCGCCGCCGTCTCCCGCTAGATAAGTACCGAACACCTAAGCCACAGTCGTTTTTCTCGCCAACCAACCGCCGTAACGATACACAGGGACGCGAAGTGGACAGACAGGGATTGCAATTTATGGAAGTCTCCCGTATCCGCGCATTGCGCGGGCCGAACCTCTGGAGCCGTCACACCGCCATCGAGGCCATCGTGACATGCACCGATCTGGAATACTCGATCGGCAATCTGGCCGGCTTCGAAGCCCGTCTGCGCGCCCGCTTCCCGGAGTTGCCGGCGCTCACGCCCGACGCTGAAGAGCGTCCGGTGTCGCTCGCGGACGCACTCGCCACCACGGCGCTGCATCTGCAAGCCGCCGCCGGATGTCCGGTCACGTTCAGCCAGACGACGCAAACCATCGAACCGGGCACTTTCCAGGTCGTGGTGCAATACAGCGAAGAACCGGTCGGGCGTCTGGCGTTCGACCTTGCGCAACAGCTCATCCATGCCGCGCTGGAAGATGGTCCGTTCGATCTCGCGGATGCGCTCTATCGCTTGCGCGATCTGGACGAAGACGTGCGTCTCGGCCCGTCGACCGGCTCGATCGTCTATGCGGCGGTCGCACGCGGTATTCCGTACCGCCGTCTGACCGAAGGCTCGATGGTGCAATTCGGCTGGGGCAGCAAACAGCGACGCATTCAGGCAGCCGAGACCGATCGGACCTCCGCAGTGGCCGAATCCATTGCGCAGGACAAGGATCTGACCAAGACGCTGCTGCATGCTGCCGGTGTGCCGGTACCGCTCGGCGGCACCGTGCGCGACATCGAAGACGCCTGGAAACTGGTGCAGGAAATCGATGCTCCGGTCGTGGTCAAGCCGCGCGACGGCAATCAGGGCAAGGGCGTGGCCGTGCGACTGCGCACGCGCGAAGAAATCGAAAAGGCGTTCGAAGCGGCGCAGGACATCTGCCGCGACGTCATCATCGAGCGCTACATTCCGGGCCACGACTTCCGCTTGCTGGTCATCGGCAACAAGCTGGTGGCCGCCGCACGTCGCGACCCGCCGCAAGTCACCGGCGACGGCGTGCATACCGTACGCCAACTGGTCGACGCGGTGAACGCAGATCCGCGCCGCGGCGAAGGCCATGCCACCTCGCTTACGAAAATCCGCTTCGACGACATTGCGCTGGCCACGCTGGCAAAACAAGGTTTGAACGCCGACTCCGTGCCTGACGCTGGCGCGCGCGTCGTCCTGCGCAACAATGCCAATCTGTCGACCGGCGGCACCGCCACCGACGTGACCGACGACGTCCATCCGGAAATCGCCGCACGCGCCGTGGCGGCCGCGCAGCAGGTCGGTCTGGACATCGCCGGTGTCGACGCCGTGTGCGAAACCGTCATCAGACCGTTCGAAGACCAGGCGGGCGGCATCGTGGAAGTCAACGCCGCGCCGGGCCTTCGCATGCACCTTCAGCCGTCCTACGGCAAAGGTCGCGCGGTCGGCGAAGCCATCGTCTCGACCATGTTCGAAGACGGCGACGATGGTCGCATTCCGCTCGTCGCGGTCTCGGGCACGAACGGCAAGACGACCACCGTCCGCCTGATCGCGCACCTCATCGCCCAGCAAGGGTTGCGCGTGGGCATGACCGGCACCGACGGTATCTATATCAGTGGTCAGCGCATCGACACCGGCGATTGCAGCGGCCCGCGCAGTGCGCGAAACGTGCTCATGCACCCGGACGTCGATGCCGCCGTATTCGAAACCGCACGCGGCGGTCTGCTGCGCGAGGGGCTCGCCTACGACCGTTGCGACGTTGCGGTCGTGACCAACATCGGCATGGGCGACCATCTGGGGCTGTCGTACATCAACACCGTGGAAGATCTGGCGGTGCTCAAGAGCGTAATCGTGCGCAACGTATCGCCGCGAGGCATGGCCGTGCTCAATGCTGCCGACCCGATGGTCGCGCGCATGGCCGACGCCTGCCCGGGCGATGTGACGTACTTCGCGGTGGACGCGGCGCACCCGGTGCTCGCGACCCATCGCGCCAAGGGCAAACGTGTGGTCTACGTCGACGGGGGGCATATCGTGACGGCGCACGGTGGCGAAGAAACGCGCTACGCGTTGTCGGCGATTCCGCTCACCCGCAACGGCGCCATCGGTTTCCAGGTCGAGAACGCGATGGCAGCCATCGGCGCCGCCTGGGCGCTGGCGATCGATCCGGCGACCATTCGCGCCGGGCTGCTGACGTTCGTGAACGATGCGGGCACTGCCCCCGGTCGTTTCAACGTCTTCGACTACAAGGGCGCGACGCTGATCGCCGATTACGGCCATAACCCGGACGCCATCGCGGCACTCACGCAGGCCGTCGAGACGATGCCGGCGCGTCGCCGCTCGGTGGTGATTTCGGGCGCGGGAGATCGTCGCGACGAAGACATTCGCCGTCAGACGGAGATTCTGGGTGACGCGTTCGACGACGTGCTGCTCTATCAGGACCAGTGCCAGCGCGGCCGTGAAGACGGTGAAGTCATCAAGCTCCTGCGCGACGGTCTGGTAGGCGCCACCCGTACCCGCCATATCGACGAGATCAACGGCGAGTTCGTCGCCATCGACACGGCGCTGGCTCGCCTGCAACCGGGCGACCTGTGCCTGATCCTCATCGATCAGGTCGACGAAGCGCTGGCGCACATCGGCCAGCGCGTTGCTGAGGCCAGCGCCCGCTGAGTCTTCTGATACACCGGTCAGTCTGACCCGACCAAGCCTTGTCCGGGAGCCAACGTCGGCTCCCGGCACGTCCGATGCCTTCAGGCACTTGCCATCAGCGCACGCCCCTGGGGAAGTGTCATCGCGTTCCAGCTATCTGAGATGCCGATGCCGACAGCGGGCTGGAGGGTGCTTTCGAACCGGCACCCGACACGACCGATGCGTCGACAGGTCGCGCCGAGAGCAGCAGTTCCAATGCCTGCGCCCCGTCAATGAAGTCCGACGCATCGAGGGGACGCTCACGCTGCGGATGCATCGTCGTATGCGCGAGCATCTCCCGCTTTGCGTGTTCGCTGACGACGTGGTACGTCGTCTCGTCCGTGCCATCGCGGGAGACTCGCAGCAGCAACCACCGACTGTCGAAGGGCTCATTCAGGAACATTGCCTGAGCCGCATCCAGGTGGATGACGTAATTCGGCCCTGCGAGACGCTCCTGCGGCATGAGCGTCTGGACACGCGCGTGAACGACCGAGCGGATCAGCGTCGACACGTTGTCCGGCGCTGCCCCCAAGCCCCCCGATCCGTAATGTTGCCGCACTTGCCTCAAGTGAAACGCCTGTGCGCGCTGCATGGCTTGCACATCGGCATCGATGCCCGACTCAAGCGTGCCCGGCAGGCACGCGACGACGGCGTCATGGATGCTCGCGGCACTGAGCATTCGCCCCTGACTCTCGAATACCGTCGCACAGAACCTTGAGATGCGCTCAATCGCGACGTAGTCTGCGCGGCAGGCGTCGATCAACGGCCTCACGATGTCTCCGACGTCCTGATAACGCGCCGCCCCAAGCACGCTCAGCAGTTGCGCCTCACCGCGCATCATCAGTTCATCGGCAATGGCAGCGTCACCCGCCTCACGCAGACGTATGCCCGCGCTGATGTACTGTATGGCCGCCTCCATCGGCGCGTTGGCATCCCGGAAATGCAGCGCGGCCAGCGAGTGCTGTATGCCGACTTTGTACGAATGCTGCACCCGCATGTCGTCCGGCGCCACGATGTTGCCGTCGTGCACGCGAATGGCTTGTGGGGCAAGGTCGCCTGCCTGGTCGGCGAGAATCCGCGCCATCTCCTTGCGCAGCGCCGCCGCACTTGCATCGTCCCTCAGCCAGTTGAATAGTCGCGCGAAAGGCTCACGAAACGCCACGCTTCTGGCTTCGGGCCTGAGGGTCTCGAGAATCGACGCAACGAGGGGACGAATTTCGGCGGCGTCCAGCTCGGGCAGCAGGCTGCCATCCGCACCGATCACGGCGTGTAGCAACTGCCCTGCGGTGACCGGATTTCGCCCGGCGACGCGGCGCAGCGCCTGCAATACCGTCGTGGCACCGTCACCCAGATGCGCGAGCAGCAGATCCGTCGCCTCGCGCTGCGTCAGACACAGAGCTCCTGGCCCGAACACGTTGCCGATCAGCGCGCAACGAAACCCCGTGCCCGGCACTTCCATGGCGAAGTACTGCTTGTCGGTCACTTCCAACGCGGCCGCGTCTCCCGCGGACCAACGCCCCACGATGCCGTCGCGAACGTCTTGGGTCAATGCGCCGAGCAGACGCGGCGCCAGGGTGCCGAGTTGTGCGCTGAATGCACTGTCCTGCAGATGCTCGACACCGACGGCAAATGTCGCCAGATGCGCCCGTGCCAGATGCTCTGCAATCGATCGCCGTGCTTCACCGTCTTTGAAACCGAGGCGAAGATACCGCCAGTTCTCGGGATGCAGCACCGCCATCTCCAACCAGTCGACGAGTCGCGTCAGTTGCGCCGAGCCCGGTGCGCTTCGCTGCACCTCAGCCTCGAACTCGGCCAATACCGACGTCAACCGCTGCCCCGGCGCAATGCCGCTTGCCGTCTCCGTCGTCGCGCCGATGCGCGACCCACTGATGCCTGGAATCAACGTATTTCTCCTTCACAAGCCTCGTTTGCGTCGGTTACCTCGACAGCAACGCGAGTGCCTCGTCACCATCGATGAAGTCATTGCGCGTCACCGTCCTGTCGAAATAAGGATGTCGACTCCCGGTCTTGCAGAGTTGCTCACGCGTCTCGTCGATCACGAGATGGTAGACACCGGTGCCATCGCCCTGCTCCCCCATGTGCCAAAGCAGCCATTCGGTGTCCGCGTCCGGATCGAACGCCTCGAACAGAATCGGATCCTGCCGGGCGTCGAATCGAATGACGGCGCCGATGACCTTCAGCCCATCCGCCGAACTCAACGCGTGCAGACGTGCCGCGATGGCCGACCGAATGCGCGCCGGGACATCTGACTGGGCGCGCACGAAATGTCGCTCGTAGCACGCCAATGCACCGGCCACGTCGATATCCGCATGCCGTTCAATCCTCTCGCGCATGAACCCGGCTGCCAACGCGTGCGTTTTCGCCGCGGCATGGTGATGACCACGCCGGTCGAACGCCTCGGCACAGCGCGCGCAAATCCGGCTCAGTGCGTCCCAGTCGGCGCCATAAGCCCCAGCGGCATCTTTCAACGTCGACCGAACCTCCGAAAACGCACCGCAACTCGCCAGCTTTTCAGCGGCAGCGGCATACATTGCTGCAGCCAACGGACGCTCTCCGGCGGACGAAAAGCTGCTCGCCGACGCCAGCAGTTCGGTCGCGGCCAGGCGCGGCTCGATCGCCCTGTCATAGTGGAATGCCGCCAGTTGACGCTCGATGGCTGCACGGGTGTGATTGATCCTTGACACCTCGTCTGCCCGCTCCCGTCCGCTCAGGTTCGGGTCAAGCGCGAGTCCGCCGCCCTGCTCGGCGTGCAGGGACCGAACGCTTGCCGTCAGCGCGTGCGCTTGCGCCGCACGTTTTTCGTCTCCCATCCAACGGAAAAATCTGGCGAACGGTGCGCGAAGCTCGACAGTCCCGTCCTCGCACTTCAACTTGTCATGCACGGCCGCCGCCAAGGCATGGATCTCGTCACGATCGAGTTCGGGCGGCAGACTGCCGTCCGGGCCGATGACCGCACCGAGCAGTGTATAAACGACGCCGGGATGGAGGACAGCCATTGCGGGAAGGACCGTGAGCACGGGACCGCTCGCAAAGTCACCGTCGACCTGCGCCAGCAGCAGCCGTGTAGCCTCATGTTGCGTGAGACGCAGCCCGCTCTGCGACAGGCCCTTAGCCGTCAATGCGCAGCGAAAATCGGTGCCGGGCAAGTCCACCGCAAAGAGCCCCTCCCTCGTGACGTACAGCCGAGACCCGTTGGGTTCGGACCAGCGCCGCACGATCTCGTCCCGGACATCCGGCGCCAACACGCCGAACACCTTTTCGTTCAACTCGTCGAACACGCGCATGCTGCACGCCCCCAGCACATGCCGCAGTCCGCCGGGCAACGCGGCCAGATGGCTGCGCGCGAGTTCTCTGACGGTATCCGTACGGTCGACGCCACGCTCAAAGCAAGGCCCGATAACGTTCCATCCATGATCCGCACTCCCGGCCTTCAGGAGTTCCGCACCGGCGACGAACAACTCTCTGGACGTCGCCGAACACGTCTCGGCAAGCGCCGCGATGACGCGCATCGCCTTCGGCAAGCGCGCCTCGGGATTGGCAATAGGGAAGTAAGGCGATATCACGCTCTTGAGCGTGTGCAGCAATTGCGACGTCATTGGACAAGGAAGACGCGGACTGTGTGTCCCCGCACATGGCATGGCGATAGCCCAGTGTCCCACCATGCCTTTGTGCAGGCGTGCACAAATCGCTCAGACCGAAGCGCCTGCAGGTGCCGCTGCGCCGGCGACCGGCGGTTTCGCCGTGAGCAGATCGAGGGCCTCGATCCCTTCAACGAAATCGGTCGCGACCAGTGTGCGATGCATACCGCACATTCACTTGCGCCATATCGACGTCTGCAGGCTTCTTCTCCAGCCAGTCAAGCAGGCGATGCGACGAGATCGTGCGTCATCGCCGCACTGACGTACAGGCCCTGCTTCATCAATGCCTCGGCACATCGCGTGCCGATCCTGCTCACGGCACCCACATCGTTTTCGTACGCGGTGATCGCGTCGGTGAGCGCCTGCGAAATGTCTCTGAAAGTTTCAAAGCCTGCTAGTTTTTCGGCGGCATTCGCGTACATGCTGGCGGCCATCCGATCGTCTCCGGCGCTCGCATAGAGCTATGCCGACGCAAGATACTGCTCGGCGGCCGACTGCGGCGCGGCGTCGCGATCGAGCGCGGGCGACACACCGATCCACGATGTCGGCGCGGATCTCGGGGCGCATTGCCCGCACCAGTTGTGTCGCGAAATTGTCGAGTTGTGCGTTGCCCACGACACGATGCACGTGTGCCATTCCGGTCGAGGTCGTCGTCACGTGATTTCTGACGACAGCCTTGACGAAGGCACTGCGGCCGACATGCCGCTCGAAGCAATGTTTGAGGCACTGCCAGGCGTCATTTTTCGTGAACGCCGCCTCGACCCGCTCGATCGCCCGGGTCAGTTCGGCAGCACCCGGCGAGCAGGTTTGCAGGCACGACTGGAGTGCCTGCATCGCGGCGGCCGCTTGCGCAGACTGCGGCTCGTGAGGACGGCACGATTGAATTGCGCTTCTGAGCGCACCGAGGGCGCCCGAAATCATGATGCGTCTCCGCCTGATGGCGGCACCGAGGGCATCGAGGCATTGTCCGATGTCTCGGCGTCGCTGGCCCGGCGGAACATTTCGACGCAGACGGCCCCCAGCGCAAAGTCCCGGTCGGCGAGCGGGCGCGTCAGGTACGGGTGCCGACGCGTCTGATTCGGCAGTGCCACTCCTCGCTCGTCGGTCACCCGCTTGGTCAGCATGCGCCAGGACGCTTTCGTAATCGGCGTATAGATTTCGACCCCATCGGTGCGCTGACCACTCATCAACAGTAGCCACTCGGTCGGTTCTTCCTTGTCGAAAGTCTCCGCCAGGAACGGATCGGTCAGGTCCTCGAATTTGATGATGTACCCGTCGCCCACCAGCACTTTCCCGGCACCAAGGGACGCGCTGTTCGTTTCGATCGCCCGACGGACCAGCCCGGCGAAGTCACGGTCCTTGGCTGCAGCCGGCAGACCGCCCTTTACGAAACACGCGTCAGCGGTGTCCCGGTGCGTGGAAGCCAGCGTTGCCATGGTCTCGCGATCAATGCGACTGTCCAGACCGGCCATGAGGTAGTCTGCGACCACCTCGTGCGTCGCGGCCGCACTCAAATACAGCCCTCGCGCCTCGAACGCTTCGGCACATAGCGACGCGATACGACTCGACCTCTGCAAATAGGGACCGTAGTTGCCGAAGGCGTTGAACATCGCCTCGCCCACGCTCGGGAACAATGCGAAACCGGCGAGTTTTTCGGCCGCCAGCGCATATTTTCCGGCAGCAGCAAGCGGATCGTGCGCATCTTCAAAAGCTTTCGCCGACGCCAGCAGCGCATCGACCGCCGCGCGTGGTGTGGTCTGGTTCATCGCGCGGACCTGCGCCTGCAAGGTCAGCTCACGCGCGGTAGCGCTCGAAATGGGGGCCGCGCTCGATGCATCGTTCGTCGCCGGGCGGACCACCGTCGACGCGCCGCCGCGCAACCAGTTGGCCGGTATCGTCAGTCTGACGACGCCGCCCGATTGATCCGCACGCTGCGTGTCGCCCATCCGACGAAACAGTCTGGCGAACGGCGCCCGGCCCCGGGCGTCCCCGCGGCTCATCAGCGCATCGTGCGCCGCATTCGCAACGGCACGCACATCCTCCTGATTCAATTCCGGTAACACGTCGCCGTTCGCGTCGATGGCGGCACTCAACAGGGCGTAATTTTCGGCCGATCGGTCCGCGATCCCGTCGCGCAGCGCGCGAAGCACCGTCCCACCGGGTGGCGCCCCTTCCGGTCTCGCGAGCAGCAGTTGCGTGGCTTCGCGCTGCGTCAGCGCAAGCCCCTCGCTACCGAAACACCCCCCAAACAAGGCGCAGCGCAGATCCGTTCCGGGGATCTCCAGGGCGATGAATCCCTGCTCGGTCATATGTACCGCCGTGCTGTCCGGATTCGACCAGCCGTCGACGATGGCATCCCGGACAGTCGGCTTGAGCGCCTTGACGACGCTGGCGGCCTCCGAATCCAGCACCGCGTAGGGAAACGTCTGGCGCACGTGGGCCAGTCCGGTGTCAGTCGTCGCGAGATGCGTTCGTACCAGTCGTTCGACGAACACCTTGCGGCCCGATTCCGGCGAAAAGCGCTGTTTGAGCGCGTGCCAACCGTCGCGCTTCAAACAGGCATTTTCGACGGTCTCGGCGGCTTCGGTGATATCGGAAGCGCCCGGAGAGCCGCCGCGCAAACTGTCATGCAAGACATCCAGCGATTGATTCAGCCGCGCCGAGGAAGACTCGAGATTCCGGCAGGGATGGATGGCGCTTCGCAGCGCATCGAGCGCGCCGGTAATCATTGCGTGCCTCTGTGCGGCGGGTTCGATGCCGTCGACGAGCCGTGGAATTGCGGGAGTTCAGGCCCGCCGGCAGCGCCCGCGCGGCCGAGGCAAAGACAGTGATGAAACGGCAGACGTTGCGTGATCGATATCGTCATGGTGGGGTTGGCGAGAGGCGGTCGGTGCCGCCCCCCTCTGCGCGTGGTGAAAGTGCCCAATTTTTCCATTAGGCCATTTCACACGCGCGCAGAAATCGCTCAAACCACTACTTCCTGCGGTGCCATCTCCGTGCCGTACGTCGCCCAGCGTTGATCCCCGTCGGCCACGGCCACGGTCGGCTTGCACTGCCCGGCGGTCTCGTCGAGTCCCTGCAATAACGGGCAGCGCTCGAAGATTTCGGCGATGAAATCCACAAATACGCGCACCTTCGGAGACAGATGGCGGTTGTGCGGGTACACCGCCGAAATCGGCATGGGAGGCGGCTTCCACTGATGCAGGATCTCGACCAGTTGCCCCGATTGCAGATAGGGCAGCGCCATGAAGCGCGCCAACTGCACAGTTCCGAAGCCTGACAAGCCGAGTTGCAGGTAGGCCTCGGCATCGTTCACGGCGACCGAGCCCTGCATGTGAATTTCGACTTCCTTGCCATCGACGACGAATTGCTCCTCGATGATGCGTCCCGTGCGACTCGAGAAGTAATGCACCGCCGTGTGACGTTGCAGGTCGTCTAGCGTATGGGGCATGCCCATGCGCTCCAGATAGGACGGCGACGCGCACGTCAGGCTTTGAAACATGCCGACCCGGCGCGCGACGAGGCTCGAATCCTGTAGCGTGCCCACGCGCAACACGCAATCGACACCCTCCTGAATCAGATCGACAGGCTTGTCGCCCATGCCGACCATCAGTTCGATTTCCGGATAGCGGTCGTGAAATTCGCACAGCGACGGCAGCACCACCAGTTTGCCGAGCGAGCCCGGCATGTCGATGCGCAATTTGCCGCGCACACGCTGACTGCTCTCGCGGAACGACGATTCCGTCTCCTCGATGTCCGCGAGAATGCGCAGGCATCGCTCGTAATACGCCGCGCCGTCAGGCGTGAGATTGAGCCGACGGGTCGTTCGCTGAAGCAAACGCGTGCCCAGATGCGACTCCAGGTTCTGAATGATCGTGGTCACCGAGGTGCGCGGCAACCCGAGGTTGTCGGCGGCACGCGAGAAGCTGTTCGCCTCGACCACTCGCGTGAAGACCTGCATCGCTTGCAAGCGATCCATGATATTTCCCCATTGAAAACACTGTTGCACTGGCCGGTCCGGCGAAATTTCGCTCCCACCGCAACTGCATATGCTTATTGGTCGGCGGCATAAGCCAATACCTATAAGGCTGAGACCGATTAGTCGAGCTGGCCGAACAGTGTTGCCAAATTATAGGCGTTTATCCCAATGTCCGTGGCCTCTAGACTTCGCTCCATCCAATGTCATCAGAGGGGTATCGCTCGCGCGAGCCCAAAGCCATATGTCAGTCAATGCCAAGTCGAAGCCAGGGCAATCGGGAAAACCGGGGGCAAGCGCCAAGACTTCCCGCACCGAGGACGGACTGCGCATCGAAGAGGTGAGCATCCCGGGCCATGTTGCCCCGGTGACGCTGCGGCTATATCGGCCCGTCGGCCTTAATTTGTCCGGCGCGGCCGCCGAGCACGCAGGCCAGCCCGGCGTGGTCGTGCCGCTCGAAGCCCATCTGCCCGCCGTGCTGTACTTCCATGGCGGCGGCTTTTGCAAGGGCTCACTCGACGACGGCGACGCCGCAGCGCGCTACCTCGCCGCGCACGTGCCGGCACTGGTGGTCTCGGTCGGCTACTCACTCGCGCCCGAGCATCCGTTTCCTGCGGCCCCGGAAGACGCCTGGTGCGCCGCCCTCTGGCTGCATCGCCATGCCCGCCGCTACGGGGCGAGCACGCGCCGGCTGGCCGTCGTGGGTCACGACGCGGGCGGCAACATTGCGGCCGCGCTCACGATGATCGCCCGCGACCGCGGCGAGATCAGCGTGGCCGCGCAGGCGCTGCTCGCACCGTTGCTCGATCCCAGCATGACGCGCCTGGCGGACGGTCGCACGCCGAGCGACATCGAAGCCAGCGAGTGCGCCCGCTGCTATCGCGCCTATCTGCCGCATGCCACACAACGCCTGCATCCGTATGCCGCACCGCTCGAATCACGCCGTCTCGCGGGCCTGCCGCCCACGCTGATCGCCTCCGCCGAACACGACCTGTTGCACGTCGAAGCTGAAAAATACGCTGCCGAGCTCATTGCGGCCGGCGTGCCGACACAAGTGACGCGCCATCGCAGCGCCTCCCATTACGGCCTGGCCGCCCTTCCCGCCGCGCTGCGGGAGGTGGCCACGTTCCTGACACGCCGGCTGGCACCGCCTGTTACCGGCTCTACCCAGTGAGTCCATCCGATCCCGGAGATTTGAAAAAATGACCACCCTCGCTCGCAAACCCGTCCTTATCGCCGCTGCCGCCACCGCCGCGCTGCTGGCCATCGGCACACTCACCGTCGTGCGCGTCGACGCCAGCACACCCGCCGCGCAGGTCATGCCTTCCGTGGAAGTCGACGTTGCCAATGTGCTCTCGCGAACCGTCACCGATTGGCAGAGCTATTCGGGTCGACTCGACGCGGTCGACCACGTCGATATCAAGCCGCTCGTATCAGGCACCATCACCGCCGTGCATTTCAAGGACGGTCAGCTCGTGAAGAAGGGAGATCCGCTCTTCACGATCGACCCGCGTCCGTATGCCGCCGAAGTCGACCGCGCGGCGGCACAGCTCGCGTCCGCGCAGGCCCGCGACGTCTTCACCAGCACCGATCTGGCTCGCGCGCAGCGCCTGATCGCGGATAACGCCATCGCGAAGAAGGACTTCGACCAGAAGGAAAACGCGGCGCGCGAGGCCGTCGCCAACGTGAAGGCCGCCAAGGCCGCGCTGGAAACCGCTCGCATCAATCTCGGCTACACGCAAATCGTGGCGCCGGTGGCGGGTCGCGTCTCGCGTGCGGAAATCACGGTCGGCAACACCGTGTCGGCCGGCGCGCAGTCGCCCGCGCTGACCACGGTGGTGTCCGTCTCGCCGATCTACGCCGCCTTCGACGTCGACGAACAGACCTACCTGCGCTACCTCTCGAAGGACACCGCCAAACCGAACGGCGTGCCGGTCGATCTGGGTCTCGCCAACGAATCCGGGTACTCGCGCAAGGGCACGGTGTACTCGGTCGATAACCGTTTCGACACCACGTCCGGCACGATCCGCGTTCGTGCACGCTTCGACAATGCCGACGGCGCGCTGGTCCCCGGCCTGTATGCCCGCATTCGCGTGGGCGGCGGCGAGCCGCACCCTGCGCTGCTGGTGGACGAAGCCGCGGTCGGTACCGACCAGAGCAAGAAGTACGTGATGGTGGTCGACCAGGCGAACAAGGCGCAATACCGCGAAGTCCAGCTCGGTGAACGCCACGGCGGTCTCGTGGAAATCGCCGGCGGCCTGAAGGACGGCGAGCGCATCATCGTGAACGGCCTGCAACGCGTGCGCCCGGGTGACGTCGTCTCGCCGAAGGTCGTGAAGATGGCCGGAGACACCGGCGAAGGCCACGATGTGGCCACGACAGCCGTCGCGGGCGCAGGGAGCAGTGATGCTGCCAAAGTCTCCGCCCAGTCGGAAGCCAGCGCCAACGGTACCCGCAACGCTGAGGACACCAAAGCGACACAGAAAACTTCGCAAAACGGCAGCAAGACACAGTCGGTTGCGACGAGCACGGCGAAGCAAGCCGCTTCGCGCTCGTGATCGACGTCGTACGTCCGTTGCGCGAAATGCGCGTGCAGGCACACAGCAACATTGCACGCTGAACGACACCCCAGAGTTTCGTCATGAACATCTCAAAATTCTTTATCGACCGGCCCATATTTGCGGGCGTGCTTTCGGTCCTCACGCTGCTGGCCGGCCTGATCGCCGTGTTCCAGCTGCCGATTTCGGAATACCCGGAAGTGGTTCCGCCGTCGGTCGTCGTGCATGCCCAATACCCCGGCGCGAACCCGAAGGTGATCGCCGAGACCGTTGCGTCTCCGCTCGAAGAGCAGATCAACGGCGTGGAGAACATGCTGTACATGCAGTCGCAGGCCAATAGCGACGGCAACCTCACCACGACGGTGACCTTCCGTCTGGGCACCGACCCGGACAAGGCACAGCAGCTCGTGCAGAACCGTGTCTCGCAAGCGCTGCCGCGCCTGCCGGACGACGTGCAGCGCCTGGGTGTGACGACGATCAAGTCCTCGCCCACGCTCACGATGGTGGTGCACCTGATCTCGCCGAACGACCGTTACGACATGACGTACCTGCGCAACTACGCGCTCATCAACGTCAAGGATCGCCTCTCGCGCATTCAGGGCGTCGGCGAAGTGCAGTTGTGGGGCGCGGGCGACTACTCGATGCGCGTCTGGCTCGACCCGGCCAAGGTTGCCCAACGTGGCCTCACGGCATCGGACGTGGTCAGAGCCATTCGCGAGCAAAACGTGCAGGTGGCCGCAGGTGTGATCGGCGCGACGCCGGCCGGCCCGAACACGCCGTTGCAACTGAACGTCAACGCACGTGGCCGTCTGAACACGGAAGAAGAGTTCCGCGACATCATTCTGAAGACGTCGCCGGACGGCGCCGTGACCCATCTGAGCGACGTGGCCCGGGTGCAACTTGACGCTTCGTCCTACAGCCTGCGCTCCTTGCTCGACAACAAGCCGGCCGTCGGCCTCGGTATCAACCAGTCTCCCGGCGCCAACTCCCTGCAAATCTCGGACGACGTCCGCGCAGCGATGGCGGACCTGCAAAAGGATATGCCTCCGGGCGTCGAATACCGCATCGAGTACGACCCGACGCAGTTCGTGCGCTCGTCGATCAAGGCAGTGAGCCACACGCTGCTCGAAGCCATCGCCCTCGTGGTGCTGGTGGTGATCGTGTTCCTGCAAACGTGGCGTGCGTCGATCATTCCACTGCTCGCCGTGCCGGTGTCGATCGTCGGTACGTTCGCCCTGCTGCTCGGCTTCGGTTACTCGATCAACGCGTTGTCGCTGTTCGGGATGGTGCTGGCCATCGGTATCGTGGTGGACGACGCCATCGTGGTGGTCGAGAACGTCGAGCGGAACATTGCGGCGGGACTCACGCCCAAGGAAGCCACTTATCAGGCAATGCGGGAGGTGAGCGGTCCGATCATCGCGATTGCGCTCACGCTCGTGGCCGTGTTCGTGCCGCTCGCGTTCATGTCGGGTCTCACGGGGCAGTTCTACAAGCAGTTCGCCATGACCATCGCCATCTCGACGGTGATCTCGGCCTTCAACTCGCTCACCCTCTCGCCGGCCATGGCCGCCCTGCTGCTCCGCGACCATCACGCCAAGCCGGACTGGCTCACGCGCCAGATGAACCGTTATCTTGGCGGCTTCTTCAACGCCTTCAACCGCGTGTTCCATCGCGGGTCGGAGAAGTATGGCAATGGCGTCACCCGCGTGATCGGCCGCAAGGCCGTCATGATGGCGATCTTTGCCGTGCTGCTCGGTGTCACGGTGTTGCTGGGCAAAGTGGTGCCGGGCGGATTCGTGCCCGCGCAGGACAAGGAATACCTCGTCGCGTTTGCACAGTTGCCCAACGGGGCGTCGCTCGACCGCACGGAGAAGGTCATCCGCGACATGACGGACATTGCGCTGAAGATCCCCGGCGTGAAGAGTTCCGTGGCGTTCCCGGGGTTGTCGGTCAACGGCTTCACCAACTCGTCGTCGGCCGGTATCGCGTTCGTCATGCTCAAGCCGTTCTCCGAGCGTAAGGACAAATCGATGTCGGCCGCCGCCATCGCCGCGAAGCTCAATGCCGAATATGCGAAGAACAAGGATTCGTTCATCGCAGTGTTCCCTCCCCCGCCGGTGATGGGTCTGGGTACGCTCGGCGGCTTCAAGCTGCAAGTGGAAGACCGTGGCGCACTCGGCTACGAGGCCCTGAACGACGCGACGCAGGCGTTCATCAAGAAAGCTTCGCAGACGAAGGAGCTGGGCCCGACGTTCTCGTCGTACCAGATCAACGTACCGCAGTTGAACGTCGATCTCGACCGGGTGAAGGCCAAGCAGTTGGGCGTGCCGATCACCGACGTGTTCGACACCATGCAGATCTACCTCGGCTCGCTGTACGTGAACGACTTCAACAAGTTCGGCCGCGTGTATCAGGTCCGTGTGCAGGCCGACGCGCCGTACCGCGCTCATGCGGAAGACATCGGCCTGCTCAAGACGCGCAATACAAGCGGCGACATGGTTCCGCTCTCGTCTCTGGTGAAGGTCTCGCCGACGTACGGTCCGGAAATGGTGGTTCGCTACAACGGCTATACGGCTGCCGACATCAACGGTGGTCCGGCGCCGGGCTATTCGTCCGGGCAGGCGCAGGCCGCAGTGGAGCGCATTGCTGCCGAAACGCTGCCGCGCGGTGTGAAGTTCGAATGGACGGACCTGACGTATCAGCAGATTCTCGCGGGCGACTCGGCGCTGTGGGTGTTCCCGATCTCGGTGTTGCTGGTGTTCCTGGTGCTCGCCGCGCAGTACGAAAGCCTGACGCTGCCGCTGGCCGTGATCATGATCGTGCCGATGAGCATCATGTCCGCGCTGTTCGGTGTGTGGCTGACCCGGGGCGACAACAACATCTTTACGCAGATCGGTTTGATGGTGCTGGTGGGGCTTTCCGCGAAGAACGCGATTCTGATCGTGGAATTTGCGCGAGAACTGGAAATGCAGGGACGCACCGCGATTGCGGCCGCTATCGAAGCCAGCCGTTTGCGTCTGCGCCCGATTCTGATGACGTCCATCGCGTTCATCATGGGTGTGGTGCCGCTGGTGACCTCGACCGGCGCCGGCTCGGAAATGCGTCACGCGATGGGGGTGGCCGTGTTCTTCGGCATGATCGGTGTGACCGGATTCGGTCTGATCCTCACGCCGGTGTTCTACGTGCTGCTCCGTACGCTGGCTGGCAAGAAGCCGCTGCATAGTGCGCACGCGTCGACCATGCCCGCCAACGTCAAGGCCGAAGTCTGAAGGATGCCAATCATGCAATCGCAATGGATGAAACGCAGTCTGGGTGTGTCGGGGTTGCTCGCCACCCTGCTGGTGGTGGCGGGCTGCTCGATGGCCCCCACGTACGAAGTGCCGAAGGTGACCGACAAGGGAACGCCCACCGCATTCAAGGAAGCGTCCGCTCCCTCGCTCGCCCCGGGTGAATCCGGCACGTGGAAGACCGCCGAGCCGTCGGAAGCCATGGCGCGCGGCGAATGGTGGAAGGTGTTCGGCGATGCCGCACTCGACAAGCTGGAAGAAGACGCCCTGTCGGCCAACCAGAACCTGAAGGCCGCCGCCGCGCGCGTGCAGGAAGCCCGCGGCGTGCAGCGTCAGGCCCGCGCAGCGCTGTTCCCGACGCTCGACGCCGGCTTCGGCCCGTCGCGTCAGAAGGTCTCGCCGGCGTCGCAGATGCAACCGGACGGCACGAACATCGCGCCGTACACGCTGTGGCGTGCGCAGGCGAGCGTCGGCTACGAGGTCGATCTGTTCGGCCGTGTGTCGGATAACGTTGCCGCCGCCCGTGCCGATGCCGAACAGAGCGAAGCCCTGTACCGCTCGGTGCAACTGGCGCTGCAAGCGGACGTCGCGCAGAACTACTTCAATTTGCGCGAACTCGACGCCGAACAGGCGTTGTACACGCAAACGGTCACGCTGCGCGAAGAGGCGCTGAAGCTGGTGCAGCGGCGCTTTACCGAAGGCGATATCGGCGAACTGGACGTGGCACGCGCCAAGGCCGAACTGGCCACCGCGCAGTCCGATGCCCTCGCCGTGGCGCGTCTGCGTGCCGCGTCCGAGCACAGCCTGGCGATTCTGCTTGGCAAAACGCCGGCCGAGTTCACGTTCGCGCCGTCGCCGCTGGTGCCGGTCACGGTCCGCATTCCAGCGGGTCTGCCCTCGGCATTGCTGGAGCGCCGCCCCGACATCGCCGCCGCCGAGCGCGCGATGGCTGCGGCGAACTCGCGCATCGGCGTGGCGAAGGCAGCCTTCTTCCCGTCGCTCTCGCTGACCGGCTCGGGTGGCTTCGAAGCCGCCACGCTGGGCGACCTGTTCAACTGGTCGAGCCGCACGTTCCTGCTCGGCCCGGTGGTCGGTGGCCTGCTCTCGATGCCGATCTTCGACGGCGGCGCGCGCAGCGGCAACCTCTCGCGTGCGCGTGCGCAGTACGAAGAGGATGTGGCGAACTATCGTCAGCAAGTGCTGGTGGCGTTCCAGGAGGTCGAAGACAACCTGTCGAACCTGCGTCTGCTCTCGCAGCAAACGCGGGCGCAAGACGACGCCGTCAAGGCTTCGAGCCGCGCGGCGCAACTCTCACGCACGCAATATCAGGAAGGCTCGATTGCGTATCTGGATGTCATCGACGCCGAACGCACGGTCTTGCAAACGCGCCGCAGCGCCGTGCAACTGGCCGGAGCGCAGGCGGTATCGACGGTCAACCTGATTCGGGCGTTGGGCGGTGGCTGGGGCGACTTGCCCAAGTCGCCCGAAACGACGGCGCCCGGCACGGCCGAAGGTGCCGCCGCCCCGACGGCCAAGGCCTCGACGGTCAACGGCGCCACGGTGGCGGCTCGCTGAGCGTACGTGGGCGCACGTGGGCGCACGTCGTGAACCACGTGAGCCGCAGTACCGAGTTGCCGTGACGGCACGGCAACCGTCGTGACGCCCGCCCCCGAGGGTGTCACGACGAAGTGAATGTCAGGAATGCACCGAGCCGGCGGCCGCGCTCGTACCCCCAAGACGAGTGGCCCGCTGACCTGCCCCCGACGCGGGCCAGGCGAGCCGCCGGTCCCGGTGCACCCGCGCTTCTTTGCGTAAACACGAGATAAGCACGACATAAGCACGAGATAAATACAAGATAGCGAGCGCGCGAGAGCGCGCAGAAGATTTCTTCCCTGCGTCCCTGCTTGCCCGGCGCATGCCTCAGGTCAAAAGACATTGGGCATGTCCGGGCGTTTTTTTTGCCGACGATGGTAGGATGACCGTACGGTTTGCCGCGTTCGTGCACCACAGAGTGGACATGGGCGCGACGACCGTCGCTGGCAAGTCATCTCGAATGCTTCCCCCGCGTTCGGTCTTTCGACCCTACGATAAGGAGTGCAAACAATGAAGATGCGCAAGACACTGTCGCTTTGCCTCGCCGCCGGTCTGGCGGTTTCCTCATCCCTCGCGCTGGCTCAGGGCGGCCCACCGCCGCAAGGGGGGCCGGGCGGTCCACCGGGACACCAACCGGGCGGGCCGCATGGCGGGCCTCCGGGCCATGGCCCTCAGAAAAACAAGCATGGCGGCCCGCCGCCGCGCGCTCAGGGCGGTCCCGGCGACGATTCGTCCTGGCAGCACCCCGACTGGCGCAAGGGCGATCGCGTACCGCAGCAGTATCGCGACGCCCAGTACCGGGTCGACGATTACCGCCAGTACCATCTCGACCCGCCCAAGCGGGGTCACCACTGGGTTGGCGTCGGCGCCGACTTCCTGCTAGTCAATAGTTCGGGCGTCATCGTCCAGATCGTGGGCGGACACTGATCAGCGTCCGGCGTCCATGACATTTGACGTCGCGACGTTCCGCTGATTTGCCAGCCATGCGGCAGGGTACTCCACCCTGCCGCGCCTCATCGACAGCCAACGCCGGTCGCACTTCGCCTCCGTCGTCCCGGCTAGACGACCCTCAGCTTCCCGGCGTAGCAACGTTCCCGCTCTATCCGTCCCGTTTTCCTCGATTTGGTGCATCGCCTCGATATCAGTCGCCGTTGGACGCTGATTTCGCTGCGTTGCAGCATTAAAATCACGCGCTTACTCTGCCCCAATCCATCGATATACGATATATCATGCACAAAATACCAAAGAACCGACCCAATCGGGTACGGCGGGTGCGGCGGATGGAGCGGGATGAGATGGCAACGACACGACGTGATGTGAGGGACTGGATGGCGGGTTTTCTGCCCGCCGTGGCAGCGGTCCACTGGCGCGAGCGGCTTCGCGCCGGTCTGGGTGCCCTGTGCGGCATTGGGATCACCGGTGCGCTGATGCTATGGCTGCTCGGCCCGACCAGCTACATTCCGTGGCTGGTCGCACCGATGGGCGCCTCTGCCGTTTTGCTGTTCGGCGTGCCTGCCAGTCCGCTCGCACAACCCTGGTCGATTCTCGGCGGCAATCTCGTCGCGGCCGTCGTCGGTGTGACTTGTGCCATGTTCATCCCGTCGCCCGTCGTCGCCGCCGCTACGGCGGTGGGCGTGGCGATTGCGTTGATGTTCACGCTGCGCTGCGTGCATCCGCCCTCGGGCGCGGTCGCGCTCACGGCAGTGCTCGGCGGCCCGTCCGTTCACGCCCTCGGCTACGGCTTTGTGCTCGAACCCATCGCGCTGCAATCGGTGCTGCTTCTGAGCTCCGCCATCGGATATCACGCGCTCACCGGCCACCGCTACCCCCACGCGATGCGTGCGCAGGCACCGGTGCGTCCGGTCAATGCCCAGGCAATCCCGGTCACGACAGCGGACGCCGAAAAAGCCCTTGCCCGCCGCAGCGAACTGCTCGACATCTCGGCGGACGATCTGGCCAGCCTGTTGCGCGACACGCAACGCGAGGCATTCGCCCGGCGTGCACGAGAACTGACGGCGGCCGACGTCATGGCGCCGCCGCTGGCCAAGGTGCAGGCGCATGAAGACGTCCCGGCAGCGTGGCGTCTGTTGCAGCGCCACGGGTTGGACGCCCTGCCGGTCGTCGATGGCGACGCGCGCGTCATCGGTCTCGTGACGCGTCATGATTTGCACACCCGCCGCGCCCGCCGACAGCGCTGGCCGCGCTTTGGGATGTCGCTCGTCGCGCGGGGCCAGCGTCCGGCCGTGCGCGATCTGATGCAGGGCGATCTCCCGTCGGCCACCGCCGGCATGCCGCTCTCGGAACTGGTGCCGCTGCTCGTGACGCAACGTCACGGTACGCTGCCCGTACTCGACGACGCCGCGCGGCTCGTCGGCGTTGTCACGCACGCCGAAGTGCTTCGCAAGGTCATGACGGCCTAAGCCGCACTTCGGCACGTCCGAACATCGAAACGTCTGCGATGCCAACCGGCGTCGCAGATCTGCCTCCTTCGCCTTCGCTTCCGCCTTCCCCTCACCTCCGCGTCAGTTCACTCGGCGCTCTGCGCCTTCATGCGCCACGTCACGCCGCACTTGCCCGCGCGCGATACCGCAGCATCCGACGCCCGCTCCCTCGCAGACCTGCGATTGTCAGCTGTGTGGCGATCTGCAAGAATGGCTGCGGCCTAACGAATCAGCGGTCCGAACCAGCAGTTGAGCGCACCAGCGCACCGTCACCACACAGCTTCGATCGACGAAGCGATATTCGCTCAAGGGGAAACATGGAACCGATCACGTTCAGACAGTGTTTCAAAGGCGCCTGGATCGACGGTCTCAACGCGTTGCGCAACCGGCCACTGCTCACCATCACCATTGCCGTGGTCATTCTCGTGACGCTGGCGCTTGGCACGTCGGTCAAGCAACTCGCCGCCGATGCCGCCCAAACCGGCATGCCCGCGGCGTACCGATTGAAACTCGCGCTTGTGTCGCTGGGCATCGGCTTTGTGAACGTCGTGGCGTTCTCGACACTTGCCGTTCACGCCGTGCGCTACGTCGTTCTCGGGCCGGAGGTCGCGCGTGGGACAGCCTGGTATCGCGACGTCGGTCGTTACGTGTGGACGTCGATCCAGATCGGGATTGGCTTCGGCGTGGTCTCGGCAGCGATCATGGTGATCGCCGTGCTGACGATGCGCTTGTCCGGCGAGGGAAACTCGTCGGCCCTTGCGATGACGCTTCTCGTCCTGTTGATATGCCTGGGGATATTCGTCGCGATCCGCCTCTCGCTGATTCTGGCGCAGGTCGGCGCGGGGCGCAGCAAACGCTGGCGAGCTGCGTGGCAAGACACGCGCGGTCACTTCTGGTCGATTTTCGGCACCGGTCTGGCCATCGCCGTGCCTGTCGTCGTCGGCGCGCTCGTGATCCTGGTCGTTGTCGAATTGCTGGTCAGGATGACCGGTAGCACAACGGTGCTGGTGCTCGCCGCGCTGATCCTGCAAGCCGTCATCTCCGTTGTGTGGATGGCTGTCCTCTGTGCGGGCAACGGCTGGATCTACCACCGATATGCGAATCGCCTTCTCGATCTGGAAGGCGCGCCGGACGACGTTTGAACGGATACCGATACAAAAGGGGCGCAGGTATGTGACCTGCGCCCCGTCGTGCCTTCGGCCTTATCGGCGTCTGCCGCTACCGGCATCGTCAGCAATTAATGGCCTCGTTGGCCTCGTTGGCCTCGTTGGCCTCGTTGGCCTCGTTGGCCTTGTTGGCCTTGTTGGCCTCCTCCGCCTCATCCGCCTCCTCGGTCGCGCCCAACCTCAAGCGGCGTTCGCTGCCGCGACACCGGCGTCCAGCGCCCCATAGCGCGCATAGTCGCCGAGACCGTCCGGCCATTGCGTGAGCACCTGAAAGCCCGTCTCGGTGACGGCGACCATGTGTTCCCATTGCGCGGAGAGCGAGCGATCGCGCGTGACAACGGTCCAGCCGTCGGCCAGTTGCTTCGTGTCCGGCTTACCCGCATTGACCATCGGTTCGATGGTAAAGATCATGCCGGGGCGCAGCGTCAGTCCCGTGCCGGGGCGCCCGTAATGCAGCACCTGCGGGTCGTCGTGATACGTGGTGCCGATGCCGTGCCCGCAGTAGTCGCGCACGATGCTGAAGCCTTCGCGGTGTGCGACCGTCTGGATTGCGTAGCCGACATCGCCGAGCGTCGCGCCGGGACGCACGGCACGAATGCCCGCAAGCATCGCCTCGTACGTCGTGTCGACCAGTCGCTTGGCGAGAATGCTCGGCTTGCCCGCGTAATACATGCGGCTCGTGTCGCCGAACCAGCCGTCCTTGATCAGTGCGACGTCGATGTTCACGATGTCGCCATCGTGCAACTTCTTGTCCCCGGGAATACCGTGGCAGACCACATGATTCACCGAAGCACACACCGTCTTCGGATAACCGTGATAGCCGATGTTGGCCGGAATCGCCTTCAACTCGTTGACGATGAAGTCATGGCAGAGCCGGTCGAGCTCGTCGGTCGTGACACCGGGCTTCACATGCTCGCCGATCATCGCCAGCACCTGTGCGGCCAGTTCCCCGGCGCGGCGCGACAGGGCAATTTCTTCGTTCGAGCGGATGACAACGCGTTCGCGCACCATTAGGCCACCTTGTTCAATACGGTGACGGGTGCACCGGTTGCTGGAGAAACGACTGCGTCGGTCTGACCGACCGGCGCGCCTTCGGATTCGATGAGCCGACGGCAAATCTCACCATAACTCATCGTGGGATTCAGTTCGGCAAGCATGCCGACGCGCAGCCAATGTTCGGCTTGCGCATTGATCGAGCGGCTGAGCGCGCCGCTGGTGTTGCGCAGCGCCTCATGCATTTGCTCCGATATCTTCACGATACCCATGGGGCAGGCTCCATATATACGAAATAGCTACGAAACGTATATTACCAGCCTTGCCTCGAATTGTCTTCACCCCAAATCAGGATCCGCCCGCCGATTGTTCCGTCCGCGCAACTTCAAGTTACTGAACCACGTATATTCGCTAAGCGCGCCCGCGGCTATCCTGTCTCGCACATTCAAACGGTCGCGAGCAGACGCAGAGGTATGAACATGGGCAATGGGAACAAGGACAACGGCGCCAACGATTTCATGCGGATTTCCGACGTGGTCACCGGGCATGACATGGCCATTCGCGACGGTTTCCGGGCCAAGCACTTCAGCGAGCAGGCCTTTGGCGGGCTGATGGATCCGGTCGTCATGCTGGACCACTTTCACATGACAGCCCCGACGTTCGCCCCGCACCCGCACGCGGGCATCTCCGCAGTCACCTACATGTTCGAAGACGCCGTGGGCGCACACGTCAACTATGACTCGCTCGGCAACCACGGCCCGATCCTCCCCGGGGCGTTGCACTGGTTCGCCGCCGGACGCGGCGCCGTGCATACGGAACAGCCCGAAGGCGATGGGCATCATGCGCACGCGTTGCAGATCTTCGTCAATCTGCCTGCCTCGCAGAAGTACGACGCGCCTTATGCTTTCGACGTCGCGCCGGCGCAAGTGCCCGAGGTGCGCGGTACCGGCATGCGCGTGCGTGTCGTCTCCGGGCAAAGCCATGGACTGCACGCGCCCGGCAACGCCCGGTTGCCGCAACCCTTCACGCTGCTGGACGGATTTCTCTCGAACGCCGCCGCGTTCGACTATGACCTGCCACGCGGGTGGAACGCGACCGTGTGCGTCATTTCCGGCGTGCTGCATGTCGACGTCGCGGGATCGCAACGCCAGTTGCAGGCCGGAGATGCCGTCGCGGTCGGTCTGCGCGACGACGCGACCGACGCTTGCGTCACGCTCGTCATGCGTGCCGCAAGCGCCGAGGTCGACACGCACTTCGTCGTGCTGTCCGGTCCTGCGCTGAACGAACCCATCGCCAAACACGGCCCCTTCGTCATGAACTCGGTCGAGCAAATCAACGACCGCATCTCGGCGTACCAGCGCGGAGAATTCGGTGAACTGGACGACGACCAGTTCCCGCAGCTGCGCGCCTATCGCGCACAGCCATAACCGTCACCGCCCACGTCACTGCGACGGTTCTTCCCTGCCCTTCGCTCCGGTTCGCTCATATCTGCCTGCTGTGCGCGGCCTGCCCGGTCCGCGCGGATGCGGGCGACGCCGTGTCGTCCTGACGGCCACCCTTGCCGAACGCGACCCCACTCATCAGCGCCAGCCCCCACGCGCCCACGACGCCATACACCATCACCCAACCGAATCCATGCACCAGCGCCGCGTGAACGATCTGCCCTTGCGGATCGGCCGCGGCGAGCGCCACATTGCCTTGCGCCACGGATTCCAGACTGCCGGCTGCCACCTTCTCTGCGAGGGAGCGCAGTGAAGGTGCGTCAAATCCCGATGGCAGCGCCCGGGTGAGATACGCGCCAACGCCCTTGAGCAGAATGAATCCCATCACGGCGATGTTGATGGCAAGGCTGATCAGTCGCGCGCTCATGTCGATCCCCGACGCCATGCCAGCCCGATTCGCCGACACCGCCCCGGTCGCGGTATTCGTGACCGGCGTGTTCGTCAGGCCCAGTCCCACGCCGCAAAGCACACAGCCGGGCAACATCGTGAGCCAGCTTGCGTGCGCCATGCCTGAGCCGATCTTCATCAGCAGAAAACCCAGACCGATGGTGAAGAGGCCCAGCGGGATGACACGGCGGGCGTCGAATCGTAGCGACAACCGTTCAGCAAGCGGTGGCACGACGAGGGTAGGCAGTGTGTAGGCAAGCAGCGACAGCCCGGCATTGACGCTCGTGTAGCCGAGCGCCCCCTGGAAATAGATCGGCAGATAGATCATGAACGACCAGTAGCTGAAGTTCATGCCCATCGAACCGAACATCGCACCGGAAAAGCGTCGAATACGAAACACGGCGAAATCGAACATCGGGCGCGGACTGCGTTTCTCGACCCAGACAAACGCGATGAAGCTCGCCGCCGTTGCAGCAGCGATGGTGATCGCCTGTGCACTGACCATGCCGAGATCGGGTCCCTGCGTAATGAAGTAGACCAGGCCGAACGTGGCAAGCGAGAGCATGACGATGCCTGGCACGTCGAGATAATGCGCATGCGGATCGCGCGACTCCTGCACACCGGTCAACACCAGTGCGATCGCCACGAGCGAGAGCACCACGTGCACCAGAAAAACCCACTGCCAGTCCGCCACGGCAACGATCATGCCGCCGATGATGGGCCCGAAACCCAGACCGATGCCGAAGATGATGCCCCACGCGCCGAACGCCTTGCTGCGCTCGCGCCCTTCGCGAAACTGGTGCGAGAGCACCGCGACCTGACAGATCAGCATGGCGCCGCCGCCCATGCCCTGCAAGAAGCGGCTCGCGATGAGCACCGGGGCACTTTGTGCCAGCCCGCAGGCGAGCGACGTCAACGCGAAAACCACGATGCTGATCAGGTACACACGACGGCGTCCGAAACGGTCGGCGAGCGTGCCGGTGGCCATCAGCACCGTCGTGCAGGCCAGCGTGTAGGCATTCATGATCCATTGGATCTGTCGGAAGTCGGCCTGCAAGACGCGCTCCAGTGTGGAGAGCACCGTCGGCACGCTGGAGATCTCCAGGCCGAACATGAGGGACGTGAGGCACACGGCGGCGAGCGCCACCGCGTTTCTTGATGCGGGTGTGTGAGTCATGGGAATCACCGGATTGGATAACGTCGGAGGTAATATATCGGGAATACTTTTCCCTATTACTGACATTTCGTCCCACAATAAGGGACGCATAAGACCGAATATTTCTCCGGTTGTCTTACAGGAATTCCACATGACGAACGAACTCGACGGCGTCGCGGTCTTCGTGCAGGTCGTCGAAGCGGGAAGCTTTACGCTTGCCGCCGAACGCCTGCACCTGACGCGCTCCGCCATCGGCAAGGTGATTTCACGGCTGGAAGCGCGACTGGGTGTGCGACTGCTGCATCGCACGACACGCAGTCACACGCTGACCGAGGCGGGGCGCGTCTATTACGACCGCTGTGTGAGGGCATTGGCTGAACTGGACGCCGGTGCGGCGGAAGTCGAGAGCGGGCTGAGCGAGCCGCGTGGCAGATTACGCGTGAGCGTGCCGATTGCCTTCGGCCATCAGTGCGTTGCGCCAGTGCTATTCGCGCTCGCGCGTCAGCATCCTAAGCTGCAAATCGACATCTCGTTTTCCGACCGGGCCGTCGATCTTATCGAAGAGCATTTCGATCTCGCCGTGCGCATCGGCGATCTGCGCGATACCACACGGCTGGAGGCGCGACGTCTCGGCACGCAGCACCTGAGCATCGGCGCATCGGCATCGTATCTCGCGCAGTACGGCAAGCCCGTTGCTCTCGAAGACTTCGCCGGGCACACGGGCATTTCGTATTCACGCAACGGTACGGCATCCGCATGGCAGGTGCTCGACGCCGATGGCAGCGAGCGAGAACTGCCAATCACGCGACAGCTGAGTCTGGACGACGTGCAGGCCATCGCCGACGCGGGCATCGCCGGTCTTGGGCTCGTCTACCTGCCTTGCTGGTTGCTGGAGCGACACATCGCGGCCGGTAAGCTGGTTGCCGTGCGAGAACTGTGTGGCCCGCGTCCGCTCCCGATTCATGTGGTGTGGCCGAAGACACCTTACCTGCCCTCGAAAACGCGGTGCGCCGTCGACGCCCTCGTCGCCGAAATTCCGAAGCTCAAGCTCGGCTGATCTACGCCCGATCGCCATGCCTCGCCGGCACGCCATTGCAGGGATTCGCGTGAACTCACCGTAGTCACGCTCGTGACGATGGCCGCTAGCTTCGGTTTGCTATCGGTTTCCATGAAAACCCTCCCGCTTGGCACCGCCTACACGCTCTGGACCGGCATTGGCGCCGTTGGCGCATTCGTCGTGGGCATCGTCATGCTCGGCGAAATCGCGAGTCCGGCCCGCATCGCGGCTGCGTGCTGATCGTCAGCGGACTGACGCTGATGAAACTCTCGGCATAAACGCCAGTCCTCTCGATGGTGTGTCCACCGGCGAGGCGATCACGTTGTCGACGTGCGCGCCCGCCGGCCCTGTCGTGCCTCCAAACGCGCGCGCAACTGACGCCCCCATCCGTGTCACCGGCCGCCTTTCGAACCGGGCCATGCGGATAGTGCGACATCGGCAATGCGTTTTAGCACCGCCTTGCTCGCGCCATCGCAGGCTTGCGCCGACATGCCTTGCACGACTGCGCCGAAAAAGCGCGCCAAGGCTTCGGTGTCGGTATCGCTGGCCAGTTCGCCCTCGGCGACTGCACGATCGAAGCGCGCCCTGATCGTCTTCAACCCGAGATCCCGTCGCGCAGCCACCCATTGCGCCACAGACTCGCTCTTGTCGGCATGCTGGAGCACCGCCGTCGAAATCATGCAACCGCGCGGCCGCCCCGGCGTCGTGAAGCGGGCGGCAGCGTCGTGCAGATAAAACGCCATCGCGTCGTAGGCCGGCAAGTCTCCCTGCAACGCTTCGAGCCACGACTTGTTCTCGCGCGCGCTGATATGGTCGAGCGCCTGTCGGTACAGATCTTCCTTCGATCCGAACGTCGCATAAAGCGATGGCGGCGGGACACCCATCGCCTCCGTCAGATCGGCGATCGAGGTCCCTTCGTAACCATGTTCCCAGAACAATGTCGCCGCCACGTCGAGCCCGGCGTTGCGGTCCAGCAGTCGAGGTCTGCCTCGTTTGCGGATCGGTTGATTCATTTTTGTATCGTTCGCTATAAAAATAGTTGACACGGTGGATCGCCGATTATTATAGTGATCGCTCTGAATTTAGTCGAAGAGGAGTTATCGATGTCAGCAAGATTTGCAGGAAAGACGGCGCTCATCACCGGCGGCTCGCGCGGCATTGGGCGTGCGGTCGCACTCGCTTTTGCGAGACATGGCGCAGCGTTCATCGGCGTGCATTACGGCAACAATGCCGCAGCAGCACAAGCCACGGTGCGCGAGATCGAGTCGCTGGGGTCGAAAGCTGTTGCCGTGCAGGCAGATCTGAGCGCAGGCAAAGACGCCACGGACAGCCTTTGGGCGCAGTTTCAGTCAGCCGCGAAGGAGGTCACCGGGCAGCCATTCATCGACATCCTCGTCAACAACGCCGGTATTGCACCGGCGGTCCCACTGTCGCAGACCGACGCATCCACCTTCGACGACATCATCTCGGTGAACCTCAAGGCGCCCTTCTTCCTGATTCAGGCGGTCGCCGATCACATTCGGGACAACGGAAGGATCATCAATGTTTCGACGGGATTCACGCGGGTGGCGGCGCCGACCCATCCTGCCTACGCTGCATCGAAGGGAGCGCTCGAAACATTGACGCTGGCACTTGCCCCGGAATTCGGTGCGCGGGGCATCACGGTCAACGCCGTCATGCCCGGTGTGACGGAAACCGACATGAACGCTGCGTGGATCACGATTCCGGAAGCGCGCGCCGGTGCGCAAGCGATGTCGGTGTTCTCGCGCGTCGGGCAGCCCGCCGATGTCGCAGACGTGATCGCGTTTCTCGCGTCGGACGAAGCCCGCTGGACGACCGGTCAGTTCATCGACGCCACAGGCGGCGCGCGACTGTGACCGGCTAACGATCCAGCGGTCGTGCGGGCATCGCGCACATTGCGCCTCCTGCACCTCAGGAACGCAATCGGACGCGTGGCGGCGGGGCTACGATGCGCGCCGTCCCACGCGACCGAACGTCGAAATATCCCGCTTGGGCGGCGCACCGAACATGCGCGTGTACTCACGATTGAACTGCGAGGCGCTTTCATAGCCGACACGCGCCGCCGCGCTCTGCACGTTGGCTTCGCCGGCCGCCATCAGACGCCTCGCTTCGAGCAGGCGAATCTGCTTCTGGTATTGCAAGGGCGTGACGCAGGTGAGCGCCTTGAACTTGTGATGAAACGCCGAGGGGCTCAGCTTCGCGAATGCCGCCAGTTCCTCGATCCGGAATGGCTGCGCAAAACGTTCGCGCAAGACATGCATCGCCTTGACAACGCCCACATGCCTCTCGCCGCCGACGATCGCGTTTGCGATGCGTCCCCCGTGCGGACCGCTCAGTAGCCAATAGCAAATTTCGCGCATGAGAAGCGGGTAAAGCACCGGAACCGCGTCCGGCGTCTCCAGCAGTCGGATCGCGCGCGACGCGCAATCGATCAGCTCGCGTTCCAGCGGCATGACGAAAGCGCTTTCCGGCGCGTCGGTGTCGGCAGCGGGCGGCGAATCAAGCTGCGCGAGGACTTCGCGCATCGCCGCCTGATCGAGTTCGATCACGATGCTCAGATACGGTCGATCGGCGCTGCCTTCGATCACCTGGCTCGCCCCCGGCATTTCGAGGTTGACCACCAGCGCCTCACCCGCCCGGTAGACGAGTTTGTGCGCGCCGAATGCGGTCCATTTGGCGCCCTGAACGACGATACACAATGCGGGTTTGTGTATCAATTGCGTCGGATGCCGATGGCATTGCGCGCGCAGAATGATCAGCCCGTCCGCGATCGTGTAGAACGGGCTCTCGCCGGATTGGCGCGCGGTGTAGCGGTTGACTGCGTCGACCAGTGTGGCCATCGACGTCGCGTGTTCGGCTCGGGTGTCCATGTCGCGCAAGCTACCGGAAAAAGCAGGATCGGGCAATAAACAGGATAGTTTCGGCATAGGCGTGGCGCGTTCGCCGCTCTACGCTGAGGGCTCCGTAACGATTTCCCGGAACAGCCCTCATGACTGACACGATCTACACGACATCCCCCAACCCCATTGCCCTCGTGACCGGGGGAAGCCGCGGTCTCGGACGCAGTACCGTACAGAGCCTGGCCTGGCGCGGCATCCGCAGCATCTTCACTTACCACTCTAACCGTGCGCAGGCCGACGAAGTAGTCGCAGAGGTGACAGCCAACGGCGGCCAGGCCATCGCCCTGCAACTCGATGTCGGCAACGTCTCCAGCTTCGAAGCGTTTTCCGCCCAGGTGCGCACGGCGCTGTCGTCGCTCGGCGCGGACAAGCTCGATTTCCTCGTCAACAATGCGGGGACCTCGCATCACAACGCGATAGCGAAGACGACCGAGCAAGAGTTGGATGCCCTCTACAACGTCCATTTCAAGGGCGTTTTCTTCCTCACGCAAACCCTCCTGCCGCTCTTGCGCGACGGCGGGCGCATCGTGAATATCTCGTCGGGTCTCACACGTATCACCATTCCCAACAGTGCGCCGTACGCGAGCATGAAGGGCGCCGTGGAAGTGCTCACGCGCTATCTGGCCGTCGAACTGGGCAAGCGCGGCATCGCGGCGAATACGGTCGCGCCGGGGGCGATCCAGACGGACTTTAGCGGCGGTGCAGTTCGCGACGACCCGGAACTCAACCGTTTCGTCGCGAGCAACACGGCGCTGGGCAGAGCGGGATTGCCCGACGACATCGGGCCGCTGATTGCATCGTTGCTCGCCGAGGACAATCGCTGGATCAATGCGCAGCGCATCGAGGCCTCGGGCGGGATGTTCATCTAGCGGCCGCCGAGGCTTGCCGTCTGGTCTTTCCGCGCGTTTAAGCGTCCTGCCTCTGTGCCTCGTCGAACGCGCGCCGGCAGGCCTCCAGTCGCGGCCAGTTGTCGCGTATCCACGCCGTGAAACCCGCTAAGGCCGGCAGCAGGCTGTCGCCCATCTCCGTGAGTTCGTACTCGACGCGTGGCGGCACTTCTGCATAGCAGTGCCGGGTCAGCAACCCATCCCGTTCGAGATTGCGCAGCGTGAGCGTGAGCATGCGCTGCGTAATTCCTTCGATACCGCGTTTGAGTTCGGAAAAACGCAGACGGTGGCCTTCGGCGACGGCAAGGTGAGACACGACGAGAATCGTCCATTTGTCACCGAGTCGGGCAAGCACGTCATGCGGTGCGCATGGTCGGAATTTCGGCCCCGCTTCCGTTTGTTCGTAAGGTCGACCGTGAATGGTGCGTTGCATTCGTATCATGCTTGTGCCCAAGGTTAATCAATGTGCCGTCTTCCGGCGGATGCTACCGGAGTTTAAATTAGCGGCTCATCACCATGCACGTGAGGGCATACATGTCGGACCCCAAAAAACCTGTTCTTGTCTTTGGTGCTACCGGTCAACAGGGCGGCTCGGTCGCCGCTGCGCTGCTGAAGGCAGGTTGGCCATTGCGCGCGCTGGTGCGAGATCCCGCTTCCGAGAAGGCCATCGCACTTCGCAACGCCGGCGCGGAACTCGTTCAGGGCGCCTACGCCGACACTGATGCCATCCGCACAGCCATGCGCGACGTTCACGGGGTGTTCAGCGTGCAGCAGTCGTCGCCTGGCGGGGATTTGACGGACGAAGACGAAGTTCGCTTCGGAATCTCGATCGCAGACATGGCGGTGGAATGCGGCGTCCGCCACCTGGTCTACAGTTCGGGAGCGGCGGTCGGCGACAAGCCTACCGGCGTTGGTCATTTCGACAGCAAGATGCGCATCGAAGCGCACATTCGGTCTTTGCCGATCATGGCGACCATCGTTCGCCCCGTGACCTTCATGGAGACGCTGGTGATGCCCGGATTCGGGCTCGACGAGGGGCGCTTCAATTTCTTCCTGCGTTCGAAACAGGCAATGCAGTTGCTGGCGGTCGAGGACATCGGCAAGTTCGTCGAACCGGTGTTCGCCGCGGCGCACCGTTTCGGTGGACAGACCTTTGAAATCGCCGGCGACACGGTGACCGGCGAGACGCTCGAGGCGTTGCTCAGCGAGGCGGCGGGGCGCAGGATCGCCTACGCCCGCTTCACGGAGGAGACGCTTGCCGCAAGCCCCTTCCTGAACAAGCTCACTGCGCTGGTCGATGAAGGGCCACTCGCCGGGAATGCGGATCTCGGCGCGCTGCGCTCGATCCATCCTTCGATGCTGTCCGTTCGCGAGTGGCTCGCAGGCCCCGGTCGAGCATCGTTCGCCCGCGCGCTCGGCGCAAACGGTACCTGGGCCTATGATCGGGGTTGAGGCTGTCCGCTGCCGGGCGAGCATCATTGTGTCCACGCGACGCGCGAACCCGCGGGGATCGTCCCTGCGGGTTCGTGCGGGTTCGTGTGGGTTCAGCGAGTTCAGCGCGACTCCACCGGATGCTCGGCCAACGGCGTCACCTTGATTTCATCGAAGAACGGAAACGCAGGCAGCGTCGAAATCATGTCGTGCAGGTCCGTGGCGTCCGCAGCGGACCAGATCCCCATGTTTTCCGGACGACAGGGAACGCGCCAGAGACGAACCAGCCGCCCCGCCTTGCGCAGCCGGTCCGCCGCTTCGCGTTCGGCCTGCACGACCTGCGCCTGTTTCGTTTCGCTCAGTGCAAGCAGAGGACGAAAGCTGATATGAAGCAGAAATTCCATTCCTTAATCTCCATCGTGAGGGTTGGATACACCGAGGACGCCGCAATGCGCCCTCGAACGTGGTAATCGTCCCGCTGCGCTGAGGTCCCAGGCACGGCGCCTGGCGCCCCATCACAACGTCCATGGCGCGGCGTCCCGTCGCTCGATCCCGTATCGCTGGATGGCTTCTGCCCGCTTTTCCGGGTGCGTCGCTGCCAAAGCCGCCAAAACGATGTGCCACCGGTCGACCTCGAAAAAACGACGTAGCGCACCGCGCGTGTCGCTGCGCCCAAAGCCGTCCGTGCCGAGCACAGTCATCGGCGCGCTCAGGTAACACGCGATCATTTGCGGATAGGCGCGCACGTAATCGCTCGCGGCAACAATCGGCGTGGCCCCCGGCAGGCATTGCGCAAGATAGCTGGGCGGCGCGTCCTGCGATGTAAAGAGACCGTCACGCTCGGCCGCCGCGGCCTGCCGTGCCAGCTCCGAATAACTTGTGACGCTCCATATCTCGGAGGCAACGCCCCAGTCGGCGGCCAGCAACTCGGCAGCGGCGATGACTTCGTTCAGGATCGCCCCCGATCCCAGCAGTCTGACGCAGGGCGTTGCGTTGCCCCGCACGCCATACTTGCGCATCCCCTTGATGATCGCTTCGTGGTCCTCGGGCGCTATCGCATCGTGTCGATAATTCTCGTTGGTCACCGTGAGATAAAAGAACTCGTCGCACTGCGCCTCCATCATTCGCCGGGCGCCGTAATCGACGATGACGGCAACCTCCCCCGCAAATGCCGGATCGTATGCACGGCAATTCGGGACAGCAGACGCCATCAGGTGACTCGTACCATCCTGATGCTGAAGCCCCTCGCCGGACAGGGTAGTGCGACCCGATGTGGCACCGATGAGGAAACCACGGGCGCGCTGATCGGCCGCCGCCCAGATCAGATCCCCCACTCGCTGGAATCCGAACATCGAGTAGTAGATGTAAAACGGCAACATGGCGACGCCATTGACCGCGTAGGAGGTCGCCGCCGCCGTCCACGACGCGATTGCACCGGCTTCCGTGATCCCCTCTTCCAGAAGCTGCCCCTCTCTGGACTCGCGGTAGGCTTGTATGGATCCCGCGTCCTCAGGCTCGTACAACTGCCCGAGCGGAGAATAGATGCCGACCTGCCGGAACAGACTCGCCATGCCGAACGTACGCGCCTCGTCCGCGACGATGGGGACGATACGGCTGCCGAGCGCCTTGTCCTTGAGAAGATTGGAAAAGAGACGCACGATGGCCGTCGTCGTCGAGTTCTCGCGTGCGTCCGGATCCAGCGCAAACCGCGCATAGGTCGCAATGTCCGGCACCGGCACGACATCGGCCCGCACCGTACGCCTTGGCAAATACCCACCCAGGGCTTCACGCCGACTGCGCAGGTAGCGCATCTCTTCGCTGTCTTCCGGAGGACGGAAGAACGCCATTTCCTCGACCTGCGCATCGTCGAGCGGCAGACGGAAACGATCGCGGAACGCCTTGAGAGCGTCGACATCGAGCTTCTTCTGCTGATGTGCGACATTGCGGGACTCGCCCACCTGCCCCATGCCATAGCCCTTCTTGGTCTTCGCCAGAATGACCGTGGGTCGACCGCGGTGCGATCTGGCCGCAAGAAACGCCGCATGGAGCTTGCGCAAGTCATGGCCGCCACGCCGCAAACCATCGATCTCGTCGGGCGTCATATGCGACACCAGTGCTTTGATCTGCGGATCGCTGTCGAAAAAATGCGAGCGGTTGTATTCCCCGTCGTTGGCCCCCAACGTCTGATACTGACCATCGACCGTCGCGGCAAGTTTGCGCAGCAGCGCATGATCGGTATCACGTGCGAACAGCGCGTCCCATTCGCTGCCCCACATCACTTTGATGACGTTCCAGCCCGCCCCGGCAAAGAGTGCCTCGAGTTCCTGAATGATTTGTCCGTTCCCGCGGACAGGTCCGTCGAGTCGCTGCAAGTTGCAATTGACGACAAAGGTCACGTTATCGAGCGTTTCACGCGCGGCAAGCGACAACGCAGCGATGGACTCAGGCTCGTCCATCTCGCCGTCCCCAAACACCCCCCAGACTCTGCGCCCGGCCGTCCGGGCGATGCCGCGATGTTCGAGGTACCGCAGAAATCGCGCCTGGTAGATCGCGCTGACGGGGCCGATCCCCATCGAGCCGGTGGGAAACTGCCAGAAGTCCGGCATCAGCCATGGATGCGGGTACGAGCACAAACCGCCGCCCCCGACTTCCTGCCGATACGACGTCAGTTGATCATGCGTGAGCCGGCCCTCCAGCCACGCCCGTGCATACACGCCGGGCGCCGAGTGCGCTTGAAAATAGACCAGATCGCCTTTGCCGCTCTCGCTATCGGCGCGAAAAAAATGATTGAATCCCACCTCGAAGATCTCGGCGGCTGATGCGTAGCTAGCAATGTGCCCGCCGAGTTCTCCATAGGCCTTGTTCGCCCTCGCTACCATCGCCAGGGCGTTCCAGCGAATGATCGAGGTGATGCGCTCTTCAAGCCGGAGGTCGCCGGGGTAGACCGGCTGATCCTCGACGGCAATCGTGTTCTGGTACGACGACAGCGTTTTTGCGACTCGCGAGATGCCCAGAAAGCGCGCGTGCTCGGCGACACGCTCAAGCAGGAAGATCGCACGGTCAACGCCCGCGATTCGCGCGACCCCCTCCAATGCGTCGAGCCACTCCCCCGTTTCCTGAGGGTCCTCGTCGTGCACATCGGCCAGATCGGCGTTCGTCGCAAGCGCCGTAAGAGTCTCGGATTTCATCGATTGCATTCCTTTGCCGTGATTCAGGGACGCCGGCGAATTGCCTGCGGTAGCTTGCGCCAGGGCAGATCCCCGGGGTCTACGGCTGCTGCGCCGCGCGCTTTCGCGACCAGAATGTGTGTCTGCTCGTTGTCCACGAGCGGCGCGAAGTCAGCCCGAAAGTGGTTGCTGCTTTTCACCACAAGAATCTTCATCTGCTCGGGATGAACGCCGACGAAACGGAACAGCTCGCGATCCTGGGCGCCGATCTTGCCGCTTGCCACGACGACAAGCACGCCGTCGATCTCCACACAGGCGCTCGGTCCCAGTTCTGCGACGAAACCGGTCATTTTCGGCCCTTTGAACGTCACACGACCGTTGCTGATGGCCCTGACGACAAATTCACCGTCCACCGGCGGGTCCGTCGGCCCGTCCCACACGGCACTCGCCAGACCAAGGCTTGCCTTGATGCGTGCGCCAACACCTGCAGCAAAAGCTCGCCGTGCGAATTGAGGGTCATTCATCACGGCAAGCGCCACCTTCCCGGGAAAGCGTATGCCTGCGTTCGCGTTCAACAATGCATGCAACATCCCTGTCGTGGAACCCGTGCCGCCTACGCCCGGATTGTCCTGAGTATCCGCAATCACGACCGGCCCCGAGCTTGCGTCTGCTAGCGAGATCGCCTTGTCCGTCGCTCCGTCGGCACTTTCAATGTTCAGTCGCCACTGCGCCGGTTCAGCGGCGATTGCGGCAAGCGAGCGCAGCGCAGGCGCCGCGTTCGCACCAATGCTCCAGATCATCGGCGCACACTCGTTGAAATCGGCGCACGGAAACCCCATGCAGAAGCTCGATACCGTGCCGAACGCCCGGTCGATTTCGACAAGCTGTTCATAAATCGCCTTGGGGTGCCCGAATGTCGTGTTCTGCGAATTCACCGGAATCAGGAAAGGCAACCGTTCGCGCGCGAGCCCTTCGCGATGTCCGCCCTCAAGCCGCCGACGCAGCACCTCGGCGCTCAACGCCCCGGTTTCGACGTAATCGATATGCGGATAGGTCCGGTACGCTACAACACCGTCCGTCAGGTCGAGCATGCGATGCGTGACGTTGGCGTGCAGATCCACACTCGCGACGATTGGCATGTCGTCACCCACCAGCGCACGAATGCGCGAGAGCAGCTCGCCTTCGGCGTCATCAAAGCCTTCGGCCATGGCGGCACCGTGCAGATCGAGATAGATCGCGTCGAACGTGCCGCGGCTAACGTCGTCGCAAATGGTTTCGCAGATGTGTTCGAACGCATCTGACGTCACGCAATTCGACGGCGCTGCGCCACACCACAGACTGGGCACCGGCTCCCATCCTTGCGCGCGGGCGTATCGAAGAAATCCTGTGGCAGACACCGCGACGCGATCGAGCATCTTCAGCATCGCAGCCCCGCGCACCGGGGCGGGCAAAATCTCACCTCGTTCGAACGCAGACCAATCAGCCTTGTCCGGCGCAAAGCTATTGGTTTCGTGCTTGAATCCCGCAATCAGCACTCTCATGACGAAAACTCCGTTGTTTGTGAGGACATGTCGCGTTGCCGCCAGACACGGTCTTTGATGATGAGACTTCCAAACGCGTGAACCTCGGCGAACTGGTCCGGCAACATCAGCGTTGTCGTATCGAGCTGCACGAATATCGCGGGGCCCTCGACGATGACACCTGCCGCGAGGCGGCTGCGGTCGTAAATTGGCGTAGTGCGCGTGCCGTCTGCGAAATGCACGGCCTGTTCACCGATCACCGCTTCGACGGCCTCGCCACCGCCCGTGAGCTGCGGCCACTCGGGCGGTTGCAACGTCCCACTCGCCTCCACATGCAGCGTCACGATTTCGACAGGCATGTCCTCCTGTGCAAACGTGTAGAGCGACTCATGTTGTCTATGAAACGATCGCACGACCTCGGCAATCGACGCTTCATCGACATCGCTGTCCGGCCACGGCACGCGAAGCTCGGCGCCCTGATGCTGGTAATGCATGCTGGCCTTTCGCACAATCTGGCGACCTTCTTCCGGCACGCCTTCGCTATCGAGCCAAGCACGCGCTTCACGCGCCATCTCATCGAAAACGCTGGCGATCGCGTCGTAATCGAAGCGTCCGGCACGGTGCACCGACGTTCGCGAAAAGTCGGATTTGAGCTTGGACGTGAGCAGTCCTATGGTGGAAAGCACCCCGGGCGACGGCGGCACCAGCACCGCCGGAATGCCGAGCAAGCGGGCAAGCGACGCGCCGTGAAGCGGCCCTGCCCCGCCGAACGGCACCAACGCAAAATCCCGAGGATCATGTCCGCGCTGCACCGAGACCACGCGGATCGCGTTGACCATCGCGTTGTCCGCGAGCGCCAGAATGCCGCGTGCGGCCTCCTCGATCGTGAGCCCGAGCGGACGTGCGATTCTCTCGTCGATCGCGCGGCGCGCCGCGTCGACGTCAAGTGACATCGCCCCATTGAGCAGACTCGCGGGCACGTGCCCCAGCGCGGCATGCGCATCCGTCACCGTAGGTTCTGTCCCGCCTCGCCGGTAGCACACCGGCCCGGGTTGTGCACCTGCGCTCTCCGGGCCAACGCTCAGCACCTTGTCTGCGGAGACCCTCGCGATCGAACCTCCACCTGCGCCAATCGTATTGATGTCGACCATCGGCAGGTTCAACGGCCATGCACCGATGCTGCCTTCCGTCGTCGTTCCCGGCACGCCATTTCTGATCAGGCTGATGTCGGCCGATGTGCCCCCGATGTCGACGCCGATCACATTGGCGAAGCCCGCGAGGTTTGCCGTTACCTGTGCGCCGACAACGCCGGCGGCAGGTCCGCTCAAGGCGGTCTGAACCGGCTCGCGCTTGACCACCGTGGCACCCGCCACCCCGCCGTTCGATTTCATCAGCAACAAGGGAGCGCGCACGCCCATCTCGCGAAGACGCGCTTCCAGACGATGTACGTAAGTTGACACGGCAGGACAAACATAGGCGTTGAGAATCGTCGCGACACTGCGCTCGTACTCACGCATTACGGGCAAGACTTCGCTCGACACCGACACCAGGGCGTCCGGCCACTGTTCGAGAATGAGTTCCCGCGCACGGTGTTCATGGGCGGGGTTCAGATAGGCGTGGAGAAAACAGATGGCGACGGCCTCGACACCGGTGTCGCGAAGCCGGCGTGCAACATCTGACACGGCAGCCTCATCGAGCGCGTCGAGCTCCGTACCGTCAGCGGCAAGCATGCCCGGAATTTCAAATATGCGCTCGGGTGGCACCGGACGGTCCGGCTTTATCCATGAATAAAGGTTCGCGTCGCGCGGCACATCGTGACGCCCGATTTCCAGGACATGCCGGAATCCCTTGTTCGTCAGCAGCGCCGCTTTCGCTCCCTTGCCTTCGAGTATCAGATTGGTCGCTACGGTCGTGCCGTGCAACACCTGTACGAGATCGCCCGGCGAATGGCCGGACAACGCCAACGCCTGCGCAACCCCGGTGACGAAACCCAGGGAGGGATCCGAAGGCGTCGAAGGTGTCTTTACTGTCCACGAACGCCCGGTCGCGCGCTCGAACAACGTGACGTCGGTAAAGGTGCCGCCAATGTCGATCGCCACCGACAGGGCGCGGTCTTGTGTACTTGTACGATTCATGATGTCAGATCCGGTCTACGTAGGTCTCGCGATGGAACAGGCGCGTCTCGGTGCGGGTCGCACGCAATCGCGCGGTTTGCGCTTCGTCGATGACGAAGCCATCGCGCGCTTCGGCCAGCGCAACGCCATAGTCGAGGCGCGCACGTTCGGGGGATACAAAACCGCGCATCACGTCGAGCTGCACCGATTCGGCGGGACGGTCGTACGGGTGGCCGTGACCACCGCCGCCGCCGGTCTCCAGGCGCACGATGTCATGCTTGCGCAAGCGAATTTGATCGGCGAGCGGATCGAGTCGGCGCTCGTCGGGACGCCCGGGATTGATCGTCGCCCTGCCCACCCGACCGCTCATGCCACCGGCGACCCCCCACGGCGCTTTCCTCGTACTGTCGAGTCGAATGGACATCGTGACGTCGTCGGCGAGAACTTCCAGTTCACGCACGACCCCGCATCCGCCGCGCCAACGGCCGGGTCCGCCGGTATCGGTGTTGATGCCGTAATGCCGCAGGCGTACCGGGTAGGTGGTGTTGACGAATTCCGCCGGATAGTTTTTCTGCGCAACGAAGTAGACGGCATCGAGCCCATCGGAAAACGGGCGTGCCGCGTAGCCCACGGCGCAGCCGTCCGCCGCGAGAAACGGCTCGGCGGACGCCGGATCGGTGCCTCGAAGCATCGAAATGCTGTAGGCCGGACTCGCAGCAAGTGCGTTGCCTTCCGAGGCGATGTTGAAGAGTCCCATGAACGCGCTTTGCAGACGCAACCACGTCAGACTTCGCAAACCTACCGGCGCAGGGAACACCGGTTGCAACAGACTGCCTTCACGCACGCGCACTTCGTCGACGAGACGCATCAGGCCATCATTGAGCGGTTGCAGCGGGTCGCGCGACGTCAGGTAAATGCCGAGTATCAGCGACGGCACCACCGGATTCATGATGTAGTTGATCGGCCCCGGCGACTGATCGGCAGTCTTTGTGGTGTCCACAATGACCTTGCCTTCGTTGGTAATTTCAAGGCGCACATTGATTGCATATGGCCCACCACCGGCACCATCGTTGTCGACGTAATCTTCGAATTCATAGCTTCCCGGGCGGAACGTTTCCTTCATGAGGGCGCGCGCCCGTCTTTCGGAACGATCCTGAATCTGCGCGAACGCATCGGCCACGACATCCCGGCCGAAGCGACCGAGCAACTCGGTGAACCGACGCTCGCCAAGCCGCAGCGCGGCGACCAGCGCTCGCATATCACCTCGCACGGTGACGGGAAAGCGCGTATTGCGCTCGAACACACGCAAAAGTTCTTCGTTCGCAACGCCTTCCCGATAAAGCCGAACCGGCGGGACGATGATGCCTTCCTGAAAATGGCTGGTCGCCTGAGGTGACAGCGAACCGGGCGTCGCGCCGCCAATGTCCGTCAAGTGCGCCCAGCTCTGGACGAACCCGCACAATTCGCCATCCACAAAGACAGGCGAGAGCAGCAACTGATCGGGACTGTGTGTGATGGCCCCTCGCGACCCGTAGCAGTCGTTGTACCAGTAGATGTCTCCCGGCCTCATCGATTCGACCGGATAGTGCGCCAGAATTGGCTCGAGGACACGGCCGAAAAGCGGCAGGAGCGTGCCCGCCACCATGCGGCCCTGCGCATCATAGAGCGCCGTCCAGTAGTCCTTCTTCTCGCGAATCATCGGCGACATCGCGGTGCGTTCGAGCAAGGCGCCCATTTCGTCCTGTGCCGCATTGACGGCACCCGCAATGATCTCCAGCGTAATCGCGTCGGCGCCTGTCACACGCGCGCCATCATCCTCTTTGCGTTTCATCGGATCTCCTCCTGAAAGCCAACGATGGCAATCGCCATCAGAAAACGTGATAAACGCCCACACTCGTACCGACCTGGCCGGCGCCGGTCAGCGTTTGCGTCTGCGTATCGATGCCCATGTTGCTCAGTTTTGTATTCCAGACTTTCCCGACGTTCGCGTAGAGCGTGGTGGTCTTCGACAAAAGGTATTGCGTCTGCAATGCAGCGAGCGTTGGGCGCGCGTCGACGCCTGCGACGCGCTCGTGATAGAGCCCCAGCGTCCCTATCCATACCGGCGAGAACCGCTCGGTGACGCCCGTCCAGAAAATGTTCGCGTCGTGGTTGTCCGTCGACGACGTCGTTCGGAGATGGCGGACACCGGCAAAGATCGACGTATCGCGCCATGTGTAGCGCAACGCAACGGCGATGCGTTGCGCGCGCGTCGGCATCGTCGCGGCAGTAGGGACAAGCGACGGGACGAATTGGCCCAGCCCGTACTGCGCAGCCGTCATTGGCCCGTGGATGTTGTCGTACACAACGGCAGCCATCACCGCGTCCGTCGTGTAGTCGACCGATGCGGCAAACTCTTTGGATTTGCCAGCCCCGCCCGGCTCGCCGTCGAGCGTCGCGCCGACGCTGTCGCTGCCCAGGCTATAGAGCACATTGACGTGAAGCGGTCCCTGCGTGCGTGTGTAGCGCACGGCGTTATCCATGCGCGACGCGAAGCCGCTATCCATCGTCCAGAGACCGACATTGGATCCCTGTAACGGATCCAGGTATCCGATGACGTTGTAGAGCGGCGTGTAGACGCGACCGAATATCAGCTTGTTGTGCTCGTTCTCGACGCCGATCCAGGCGGAGCGACCGAAGAGCCGACCGCCTTGCAGGAGTCCTCCATTGATCGGATTGAAGCCCGTCTCCAGACGAAAGATGGCCTTCAGTCCCCCACCAAGATCCTCACTTCCCGTGATGCCGATATCGTTGCCGATGACCTCCGACGAACCGGCCTTGAATTGCGAGTTGGAGGTACCGCCGGCATTCGTCAGATATTCGATGCCGGCATCCAAGGCACCAAACAGCGTGACACCGCTTTGTGCCTTCGCCGTCGTGGAGCCCAGCGCCACCATGCAGCACGCGATGGTGCCTTTCAGGCAGCGCGACGATGCGCGCGCGCACGCCGACCGGCCACCGGATTCGATTCGGGTTTTCATCAGTGTCTCCTCAACTGCGGCAGTTCTTGTGTTGGGACGTCGGCGAAGTCGGCGAACTCGGCGAAGTGGGCGAAGTGGGCGAACGCGCCGCACGATCCGATTACGAATTTCGCGCAACGGCGTCCGACGGCAGGGTTTCGGGCCAATGTGAATGCGCCCGGCGAGTCGACGAGAGATACATGAGCAGCGTGGCCGCGACCGCCGACACGCCAAGGACGGTCACGAACGCCACCGTTAGCCCTTGAGGATTGCCTTTCATCCGGTCGCTCAACATCCCGACCGCAGCGGGACCGAGGCTCGCGCCCAATACGTTGTTGGAGAGGAGAAACATGCCCGTCACCCGGCCGCGCATGCGATTCGGAACGGCTAACTGGATGGGGCTGGCCATGAACGTGGTGACGATTGCGAAGCTCGCTACCTCGCAGGCGTAGAACCAATAAGCAGCGTCTTTCGTGTTGAACTGTGCATATAGCGCGATAAAGAGAAGCTGAATAGCGAGCACTGCCGACAGACGTCTGAGCAAAGGACTCAACAGGTCGCGGTTGTCGAGTTTTCGCACGAGGCACTGCGCCAGGATGCACCCGGCAAGGCCACAGGCGAGGAAGAGCGAGCCAAGCGGACGGCCGATCGTGGCGGCGGTCCCCATTCCCCCACGGATCATCACACTGGGAAACCAGGTCAGAAGGACGTAGAAACCGGACGTGACGAAGAGAAAGGCCGCAAAGTAAAGCTTGAGTTGCGACGACCCGAACAACACCCGTAATGTCGCCCGCGTCGAGACATCGGTCTCGTCGCTACCCGCGGCGCGCCGTGCCGGCTCGCGAAGCATGAAGATGAGCACACCGAGTATCAGCCCGGGGAGCCCGGCCGCAAGAAATACGGCTTGCCACGGGTCGAGGTGTCCAACTCCGGGGACGGTTGCGCCGCCTGCGGCAGCAAAATAGTGAAGCGCGAGGCTACCCAGAATGAGCGCCATGCCGCCGCCAATATAGGGACCGGCGTTGTAGAACGCGGTCGCGCGCAACAGGCGGCGGCCCGAGAGCATGTCGGACAGCAGCGAGTAAGACGCTGGCGAACACCCGGCTTCTCCCACCGCCGTCACGGTGCGCGCGACGAGTAACTGGCCGTAGTTCGCACAGAGGCCGCACGCGGCCGTGGCAAGTCCCCAGACAAACACGCACACGCCAGCAATGCTAAATCGTCGGTAACGATCCACCATCCAGCCAAGCGGGATACCGGCGCATGCGTAAAAGCCGCTGAATGCCAGGCCTTGCAACATGCCGATTTCGGTGTCGCTCATTGCAAACGCCGCGCGCACCGGTTCGAGCAGCAGCGGCAGAATCTGCCGGTCCATGAAGGAGAACGAAAACGCCAGGGCGAGCAACCCGGTAGCGACAATCGCTTCTCCTGTCGGCGTTGCCGCCTCTTTTCCTTGTTCCGAATGCTTCATTTGTCTCCTCCTTGTTCGTTGTGTCCGAACTCGTGATCGAAGTCAGTGCCATGACAACGTTCGGAACGAGACCCACTGTAGAAGCGTCGATTTTTTTTCAATTGACAATCCGGGACACGCGTTTTTCAATTTGGGACAGACGCGACTTGATGAGGAAATATGCGGACCACCGTCGTCAGGAGTGCGACGCTGCTGGGTTATCTGAGCGCCGCGAAGGACGTCGGCATCGACGGCCGGGCGTTGCTCGCGAGCGTCGGTTTGCGCGCCGATTTCGCAGACAACCCTGACCGCCTGATCCCGGTCGACACGTTCATTCGCTTGCTGGATCTTTCGTGTGCAGCGTCAGGGGTGTCGGATTTCGGCGCTCGCGCCGCCATTGCCCGAGGCGTGCCCGACTATGGGCCGGTCAGTCTGCTGCTGCGTGAAGAAGAAACGCTGGGCGACGCGTTGCGCACCATCTCCGCACGCCAGCATCACCACAGCGACGGCGTGCACCTGGAACTCGATCTGCGGTTCGGCAAGCCGTTCATGGTGTTTCGGATCGTGTCGAATCTGCCCGCCGTTCAGGCGTCGGAGTTTTGTGCGTGCGGACTGGTGCAAATGATTCGCTGGCTGATCGGCCCGGACTGGAATCCCGATGCGGTGTGCTTCGAGCATTCGCCGCCGACGCAAACGTCCGTGCTGCGCAATTTCATGCGCTGCGAGCTACGCTATAGCCAGGTAATGAGCGGCATCCTCCTCGATCGGGAAGCGCTCAGTCGCCAGGTAGTGACCTCTTCGGCCGTGCTGCGTCGTCATGCGAAGCGTCTGGTCGAGCACGCCCTCTCCGGCGCCCCCGATCACTTCGAGGTTCAGGTCGCCCGCCTCATCAGCCAGCAACTCCGTGAATCGACGGGCAGTGCGGACCGGGTCGCGGCGAGCCTCGGGATGAATCGCCGGACCTTGCACCGACGCCTGACCGACAAGGGACTGTCCTATTCGATCTTGTTGCAGGAGGTGCGCTGCGATACGGCGCGTCGCTTGGTCGAGGCCGGCAACGTGCCTTTATCCGAGGTCGCCGACGCGACAGGCTTCGCGAGTCTCAGCGCTTTCTCGCGCTGGTTCCGGACCAGTTTCGGGTGCAGCGCTTCCGATTGGAAACACAATGGCCGCGTCGCACAATAGCGCGACACGGCCAGGGACCCATGGGCACATCTTGGGGGGGAATGTCAGAGGCGGCGAGGCTGAATGGGCAGCATCAGATGAGATGGGCGGCTCGCGTCGTGATAGATCGTCTGCGTGGCTTTGATCGTGTGAGTATCCAGCCCCATCGGTTCGCCGGTGTTCGGATTGACGTCGTACTGCGGGAAACTTGAACTGGATATTTGCAGACGAATGCGATGGCCTTTCTTGAATACGTTGCTCGTCGGCGTCAGTTCGATGGCGACTTCGTACACATCACCCGGCGTGAGCAGCGACTGCGTCGTTAGCCCATTGCGGTAACGCATTCGGATCACGCCCTCTGTAATCAGCAGCGGATATTCGTCCTGTTGCAACGCACCGGGCGGATAAACGTCCACAAGTTGCACGGCGAAATCCGTATCGCGGGCCGTTGTCGAAACCCACAGCTTCAGTTCGACGGGCCCCGTGACTTCTACCGCTTCGTCGAGAACCGGCGTATCGAATACCAGCATATCGGCACGCTCCTTTAGCGGCCGGTCGCTCCCGCGACACGCAGCCAGTCCAGGCAAACAGCGCTGCTCCTGCGGCCCCGACAAGATGAACGACGCATAGCCGTCGAGCTGCACGCTGGTGCTGCCAATGCCCGGACACGGGTCTTGCGGATCAAATGTGTAACGGGAAACCCCACCGGCGCCTGTGTCCTTGTCCGTGTGCAACCGCCCATCGGCGTCCAGGTAATAGGGTGTAAAACGCGTCTCGGGCAGCGGCCATTCGCGGGAAGTCCGCCATTCGCCACCGTGATAGCGTCGTCCTTCGTCGGTAAGATGACCGTCGCCCGTGCCCATGACGAAATACCTGAGCAGCGTTTTTTCGTCCGTACCGTTGTCCTCATCGCGCACCCAGCGGTCCATCCAGCACAGCCATGTTTCGTTGATGGGCCCCTCCTGCGCAGCGACCGGCCCGAACTCGGCGATACCGGCGTGCGTCGCTTCCAACATCGTCGGGCTATGGATCCAGGGACCAACGATCATCTGGACGGGCCGCTTCAGGCGTGAGCGCAACGCGTTGAATTTCTCGAAGTTGGCAGCCGCGTGCGTTGCGAACCATCCCGACACCAGCATGACGGCAACGTCCTGCGGATAGCGATCCCAATGTCCTTCGATGCGAAGGCCGGTGCTCTGCCAGAATGACTCGTCATCAGACGTTTCCAGCATCTTGAAGTACAACGCCTCGTACTCGGGCGCGTGCGCAATCGGCGACTTTCCTCGCCGAAGCGGCAACCGGTGGGTCCAGGAAGCCAGATCGGCCTTCATCGCCTCCAACTCGGCTCTCACCCGTGGATCACGTTGCGCTTCCTTGCCTGCGGAGCATTGATCCACAATCCAGGCGAGGGTATTACCGACATTGAAGGTGCCGTGCTTTCGGAACGAACGCTGGTAGTAGTTGGTGCCGGCGTCGCGCAATACCTGTGCCCGAAGACCCGCCGGATGATGCAGCGCGGCGGCCTGTTGATTCGCGGCGCTGTATGACCCGCCGACGGTGCCGATTCTTCCGTCGCACCAAGCTTGTTCGTGGACCCACGCCAGCGTCTGCGCGCCATCGCGTCCTTCGTCGTGGCGATTTGTCATCATCTCGAAGTGTCCGTCCGAATCGCCACGCCCGCGCACATCCTGAATCACGAACACGTAGCCACGCTGCGCGGCGAGCTGACCGAACTGCATGAAGCGTTGCAACGTGCGACCGTAGGGCGTTCGCTCGACCAATACGGCAAATGGTCCGTCGAGCGGCACCCCGCCACTGGCGGGACGATAGATGTCGGCGATCAGCCGGCAACCGTCGCTCATCGTTACCGGCACGGCACGCTCGACGACGACACCATTCACATCGGGTTTGTCTGACTGTGTGTGACTCAACATCGGCTCTCCCATCGTTCGATTCGCGCGAACCATGACGCGCGAGATCTCGGTACCTGGTAAAGCGCTCATGCTAAAGCGCGCGGCATCGCACGGTCCAATCAGCAGATTTTCGGGATTCCCATAGAAATCACTTAACTGTCGCCGACAATCGCGTCGCCAATACGGCGGTAAATTTCGGAGATCAAGGGCTCGTCGTCAGCCCGACGCATGACGAGAAGAAACTCGATGGGTGCCGGTGCCACAGGAACATCGACCGTCACAAGTCGATCGGCATCGGGTCGCGTCTTCACCAATGCCGTGGGCAGGATGCCGACGCCCGCCCCGCTCGCCACAATGTCGATCAGTGTCCGCACGTTATTGCAGGTGTTGACGTTGTTCGTCCCCAGACCGGCATCCCTCAGATAGTCAACCATTACCTGGTAAAGATGCGACGGTTTCGACAGGCACCATGCGGCAGACGCGAGCACGTCCTGCCCGCTCGGGCGACCAGCCTCCAGCGTCCTGGCCGAATACCAGGCCATCTCCAGCTTGCCAAGCGAGCGGCGGATCAAACGCGGACTATCCGCCGGGCCGACCAGCAGACAGACGTCGAGCAATCCGGCTTCCACCTTCTGATATAGGTCGATCGTCAGGTCAACGGACACTTCCAGTGTCACCCTCGGTAGCTCGCGCTTGAGCATGGCAATGATGTCGGGCAGCCAGAGGGCCGCAGCGATTTCCCCGCAACCGATGCGCACAATGCCCGATGCGCTGGCAAAACCCTCCGCCGCGAGCAGCGTCGTGCGCAACTCATTCCACAACGGCTCGCACCGCTGAACCAGTTCACGGCCGCGCAATGTCAGCAACATGCGCCGGCCTTCACGACGGAAAAGCTTGGCGCCCACGTGCTCTTCGAGTTCCCGCACCCGGGCGGAAACCGCGGGCTGGGTAGTATTCAGACGCTCCGCAGCGGCGCCGAACGTCCCCAGTCGGGAGATCCACAGCAACGTTTCAAGGTGGTAAAGCGCTATTCGACTCATGTGAAATATTTATCGAAAACACCAAAAACCTATGATTGGACGCGCGCCGCAGCGCCGCACTACGATGCGCCTATCTTAAGCGAAGAGGTATGCCTTGACAGTCAACCTTGAAAGCGCGGAAGGCGTTGCGGTGATCACGATCGATCGCCAGGCACGGCGCAATGCGCTGTCGCCGGCGGCCATGGTTCGCTTGCGTGAGTTGCTTGTGACCTTCGATCAGGACCCGCAAAGCCGGGTCGCCATCATCGTCGGTGCGGGCGAGCAGGCATTTTGCGCGGGCGCCGACATACACGAAACGTTGCCCGGCGACCGCAGCTTCATCGAAGGCTATTTCGATCGGGATATCGACGCGCACCATCCTCTCTACGTCCGCAACATTTCTTTTGCGCGACTTGCCATCAGCAAGCCGGTCATCGCGGCTGTCAACGGTGTGGCAATCGGAGGGGGCATGGAAATTGCCCTGAACTGCGACCTGTGCATCGCATCCACGAATGCGCGGTTCGGCTTGACGGAAGTTCGCATCGGTTCGATTCCGGCGGTTGCCGGCATTCAGCAACTGATGCACTCGCTTCCACGGCCCGTCGCCATGCAACTCCTGTTGACAGGACAGATTGTCGATGCGGAGTGGGCGCTGCGTTGGGGCCTGGTCAGCGAAGTCGTCAAACCGGAAGCCTTGATGCCACGTGCGCTCGACATCGCGCATGCCATCGCAGCGAATGCGCCCTTGGCAGTGCGTGCGGCAAAGCGACTCGCACAAAAAAGCCACGCGTTGCCGTTTGGCGAGGCCGCGGAAATTGAGGAATTGCTATGGGGGCACCTATACGCGAGCGAGGACCGCATCGAAGGCCGCCGCGCGTTCGCGCAGAAACGTGCCCCCGTCTACCGCGGCAAGTAGACCTCCCTCATGACTCGTATGGAGCACGCATGATCAGAGAGAGCCTCTCAGGGTTGAATGTCGTCGACTTCACCTGGATCGGCGCGGGGCCGACCTGCTCGATGTTACTGGGCGACCTGGGCGCAGACGTTGTCAAGGTCGAGCCGCCCGACGGAGACCATGGCCGCCGTCTCGGGCCTCCATGGGTCAACGGGGACACCAGTGCGGTATATGCGGGATTCAACCGCAATAAGCGGAGCATCTGCCTGGACCTGAAGTCCACGGCGGGGTTCAACGTCGCGATGCGTCTCGCAAGCCGTGCCGATGTCGTACTCGAGAGCTTCCGACCTGGCGTCGCGGATCGGCTCGGACTGGGCTATGACGCCGTCCGCGCGCAAAATCCGCGGGTCGTCTATGGTTCGGTATCCGCCTACGGGGCGACAGGAGAATACGCATCGCGCGCAGGTGTGGACGGTATTCTGCAAGCCGCGTCCGGCCTCATGATGCTCATGGGGGAAGCCGGGCAGGCGCCGGGCAAGGTCCAGACGCCGATCGTCGATATCGCCACCGGCTACATGGCGACCGTTGGGGTCCTCGCGCAACTCATGGAACGAGAGCGCACGGGCAATGGCGGCTACCTGGATATCAGTTTGTTCGGCACTGCCGTCGCCTTGCAACAACCCTCCCTGACGGGCTACCTGGGGGACGGCGACCAGCCATTGCGCACCGGCAGCGCCGCCCCCTATTCGGCCCCGAATGAAGCGTTCGCGGCGCGCGACGGCTGGATCATGGTCGCCGCCTATCTCGGCGACCAGTGGCAGCGACTGTGCAAACTGCTGGACCGCCAGGAACTGATCGACGACCCGCGATTCGCCACGTCGAGTCTTCGGGTAAAACATCGACCGGCAATGCGTGACGAGCTCAACCGGACGTTCGGCACACGCGATTGCGCATTCTGGCTCGATGCATTGGTCGCGAACGATATTCTGTGCAGCAAGGTCTGCGGCTACGACGACCTGATGGAAAATCCGGCACTCGCGCATCTGCAGTTGATCGCGGAAATGCGCGACGGCGCCGGCAGACGGTTTCGCACCCCCGGCTTGCCGCTCAATAGCCGGGAGAGTCAGTCACGGGCACATCGGGCGCCACCGGATTTGGGCGAGCATACCGAAGCCATTCTTGCCGAACTGGGTTATGACCCACGTGAAGCAAGTGCCTTGCTGCAGAGCGGCGCTGCGAGGGGGCGGCGGATGCAAGGGGCATCGGTATGAACGACGAGGTCCGCGGCCTGTCGCGATGCGCGGCAATCGTCGGCATCGGGCACACGGACTGGCGTGCCGACTACCAATGCACCCGTCGCGGCGAGAAGCCAAATGACGCAACAGGCTACGGCGCGCTCGCGTTCAAAGCCGCGTTGGCCGATGCCGGACTCACACGGGAAGACATCGACGGTCTGATCGTCGGCCCGACCACGGCGTACGAGCGCATGGCGGAAGTCCTCGGACTCGACGTACGCTGGGGCGGCGCCGCCGACGCCGCTCAGGCCGTGATGCAAGCCTGTCTGGTGATTTACGCTGGTCTCGCGGAAACCATTGCGCTCGTCTACGGCAACGATCAACGCTCAGCCGCCGTGAGTTATGGCGGATCCGACGCCGCGTATGGTGCGGAATACCTGTCGTACATCTATCACGCGCCCTGGGGATTGACGTCGCAAGGCGCACTCTATGCAATGACATTCCAGCGCTACATGCAGGAGCGCAATTTCTCCGCGCGCGATCTCGGGCAAGTCGCCGTCGCGCAGCGGCAATTCGCCAGCCTGAATCCGAACGCGATCATGCGCGAGCCGATCCACATCGACGATTATCTGGCGTCGCGATACATCTGCGAACCGCTGCGTCTGCTGGACTATTGCCTCGTCAACGACGGCGGCGTTGCGCTGATCATCACCCATTCCGACAAGGCGCGCCGATCGCCCCACCCGCCCGCCTTCATACACGGCATCGGACGTTACGACCTTAACGTCGGGGCGACAAGTCTCGAGCCCCGACTGACGAACTTCTACCTGAGCGCACAGCAAGAAGCCGCAAGACGAATGTTCGATATGGCATCGGTATCCCCGAGCGAGGTCGATGCGCTGCAGGTCTACGACAGCTTTTCCTGTCATGTGCCGATGGCGCTGGAAGGGTATGGTTATTGCGCCCCCGGCGACGCGGCCCGCTTCATGCAAGTCGATGGCATTGGTCCTGGTTCGCGCCTGCCCGTCAATACCAGCGGCGGCCACCTCTCGGAGTCGTACATGCAAGGCTGGAATCACCAGATCGAGGCTGTGCGGCAGTTACGCGGCGAATGCGGCAAGCGGCAAATTGCAGGCTGCCGCTTCGTACATTACTGCGCGGATGTCGCTGGTAAGGCGATGTCGGTGCTATACGGCCACTGACGGGAGCCGACGTGGGACATTCGAGACCGGTGCAGGGGCTGCACGATCTGCCGATGTGGGAAGCCATGCGCCACGGCGAAATCCGGTTACAGCGATGCCGGCACTGCAACCGCCTGCGCTATCCTCCGGCACCGATTTGCCCGAATTGTCTCGGGGAGCATGCCGAGTGGGACACGTTGCGCCCATTCGGGACCATCATTTCCTGGGTCGTGTTTCACCGGCAGTATTTCGACGATTTTCCGCCTCCGCACCGATGCGTCGCAGTGCGCCTCGACGAAGGGCCGATCATCGTCACGACGCTCGCACACGACACTCCGCCGCGTCAATTGACGGGCTGCCGCGTGGCACTTCACGTCGGAGAACACGTCGGCAGATGCCAGCATTTCGCTCGACTGGTCTAATGCCGACGCCCGGTTCGCGCGGGTGCTTTTTCGGCATCACGATGCCTGCGCCGCTGCATCGGCATTGCGACCTCGGGAACTCGTCTCGCGCGGACCTCATGCATGATCAGCGACTTCCGCGTTCGATGACGTCCCTAGCGGCAAGGTCATCTCCTCGATTCTGCGAAAGCGTCCATCGGCGTCGCGCTCGGCAAACATGTACACCTCCTGAACGAACCTCTCGCCTTGTTGCGTGAGCAGGTCGATGACATGGCGCTCCGCGTATCGCTCGCCGTCGGAAAACTCGTCCAGCACCGTGACGCACGCACGCACAACGCGTCGCCGAAATTGATCGATGTGGGCGACGAACGCGTCGAAGTCGCTCCACTCACCGTTGACACGTTGCTCAAACGAGGGCGTGAAGTGTCGCCCTACGGCGTCTCGCGTCGTCAGATGCGGCTTGTTGAACAGGTCATCGACGACCTCTTGCATGAGGGCCATGTGAGTTTCCCCGGGATGAGTCGCGCGTCCCCTGCGGTGAACGCCGGCGCACAAACGTTTCGGACTTGGTGAATGAGAACGGAGGTGTGGGTCGCAACCGCGGCTACCGAACCGTAAGGACAAGCTTGCCCTGAATGTGCCCCCGGCTCGCCCGCTCGTGCGCCAGCTGCGCATCAGCCAGCGCGTAAGTGCTGTCGATCACGACGCGAATCGTTCCGGCGTCCAGCAAACCCGCAAGCACTTCAAGTTGTGCGCCACTGGATCGCACCTGCGTTGTCGTCACCGTGACGCCCGCCTTTGCGGCCGCTTCGGCATCGGAAAATCCCAGGGGGAACACCGGAAAAAGCGCGCCGCCCCGACGCAGGGCCGGAATGAATCGGCCGGTGCCGGGCCCGCCCACCGAATCGACAACGAGATCGACATCGCGAATCAAGGTTTCGGGCGTCGCCTTTGTGTAGTCCAGCACGTCGTCCGCACCAAGCTCACGCAGCATTGCCTCATGCCTGCCGGACGCCACGGCAATCACTCGGGCCCCTTTCCATTTGGCCAACTGCACCGCGAAATGCCCCACGCCGCCGGCAGCCCCATTCACCAGTACTGTCCTGCCTTCGAGCGGCACCGGTACGTGCCGATGCGGCTGTAACGGATTCGGTTCCTCGTGCCCGAGATCGACCAGAAACTGCCAGGCCGTGAGCAAGGACATCGGTGCCGCCGCCGCATGCACATGGTCGATACCGCGAGGCTTTCGCGCGAGTTCCAACGCCGGCACGCTGACATACTCGGCATACGCCCGACTGTCACCCGCCATCCCGCTGGGAAACCGCACCATCGAATAGACTTCGTCGCCGACGGCGAACGCTTTGACGTCATCGGCGACCGACGCGACCACGCCCGAAATGTCGGTCCCGAGAATCAGCGGAAACGACAACTGCGGTCGCCACTCCGGCGGCAGCATCTTGTACCCCTCGCGAAGATACCAATCGGGCGGATTGATACCGATCGCGTGAACCCGAACCAGCACTTCGCCAGACTTCGGCACGGGCATCGGCGCGTCTTCATAACGCAATACCTCCGGGCCACCAAAGGCATGTTGCCTGACAGCCTTCATCGTATCGACGGGCATGACTTTCCTCTTTCGCAGAAATGCGTTAACTTGAGCGGAGCACTGCTCCAAATATATGGAGCAGTGCTCCGCTTGTCAAGAACGCTTTCAAGAACACTTCCAAGAACATTTATGCGAGCTGATGCTCAGAAGAACTACGACCAATTGTTGGTGACGGCGCGGGAGGTCTTTGCCGATCAGGGCGCGGAAGCGTCATTGCGCGATATTGCGCGACGAGCCGGCGTGGGATTGGGCACGCTATACCGCCACTTTCCGACGCGTGAGGCGTTGCTGGAAGCATTGCTGGCGTCGAGTTTCGACATGTTGGCTGCGAGGGCGAGAGACCTCGAGACGTCGGGCGCCGCCGACGATGCCCTGCTGTCATGGCTGCAGGAGACCATTGCGTTTACCCATGCGCACCGCGGCATCATTGCACCGATGATGGCTGCGATCGAAGACCCTGAGTCCGCGCTTCATGCGTCGTGCGTCAAGCTCAGAGCCGCAGGGGCATCGCTTCTCGCTCACGCGCAAACGCAGGGCGTTGCGCGAAACGACCTCGATGGCGCAGAACTGTTCGATCTGATCGCGGCGCTCGCCTGGCTTCGCGAACAACCGTCACACGCCACTCGCGCCGATCGGATCATGCGCGTGATTGCCGACGCAATTCTGGCGAACGCCACTCGGTGACCACCGGTGAACAGACGTTATTTCAGCCCGCAGAAGCGGTGCTTGTCAGACATGAGGTTACGTTTTTGTGGCGCGCCGGGCTCTGGGCTTGCGGGGCCCGCATGCCGCCCGCAGGCCCGCCGCCGAAAATCTGACGAGCTCATCCAGCGCTTCGGCCGCTTCCGAAGCGCCCAGCGTTCCCTGCTGTGGTGATCCGAGGGGTCTTGGCGAGATCATCGTGTAGACCATTGCGCCGAGCATGAAGTGAAACCGCCAGCCCAGATCGTTTTTGGGCACTTCCGGCAGTGCCTCCGAAAGGATCTCGATGAACGTTTGCGTGGATTCGTCGAACGCTCTGCCGAGCAGGTTCTGACGAAAGTGGGCCGGCTGAAACGTGATCCAGGCCCGAAGTCTGACGAATGCAGCGGCAGAATCGTCTGCACACACCTCAAGCGCGGGTTGCAGAAACGCGCGCAGCACATCCTCGAGAACAGGACGCCCGTTTTCCCGACGCACTTTCGACAACAGCTCGGCGCGGCGCACACCAATCGGTCGGGCGCGTGCGAGGAAAAGCTCGTCGAGCAAAACTTCCTTTGAGCCGAAGTGATAGTGGAGCGCCGCAGAATTCACACCGGCAGCCGCCGTGATTTCCCGCAGGCTCACAGCGTCCACCCCCCTTTCACCAAACAGCAGTTCCGCTGCCTTGAGTATGCGCTCGCGCGTGGTCTGCGGTTCGCAACGAACCGGCGGGTGTTCCGGGGACTGTGTGCTCATGTTGGACGTATTCAAGGACTTGAAGGTCTTGTGTGGCCTGCGGCATTGTATCAACCCGGCGCCCGCCCTCAACCATTCGATTTAATCAACCACTTGATTAAAGCAACTGCTTGACACTGGCATTTGTCTGACCTAGGCTGTTTCGGAGCGCCCTGCCATGCGCGGGGCTTCAGCGAGCGATGTGCGCGCACGTCGCCCACGCCTGCCGTGGGCCGACGCCTGCGCGGTCGCTCGTCAAATCTTTCCAGACAGGACACGGCCATGCGCAACGGCGACAACGGCGGCAACGGCGTAGCGAATACGGAAGTTCTCACCCGAGAAACCCGCGCGGACGGGATGCGCATTATCTGGGACGCGGCGATCCCGATGGACGACGGCGTCATCTTGCGCGCCGACGTCTTTCTTCCGGTGGAACCGGGACGCTACGCGACGATCCTGAGCTGCGGCCCCTACGCGAAAGGACTAGCGTTCCAGAGCGGCTACAAGGCGGCATGGGACGAAATGGTGTCCGCGTGCGCAGAGGTCGCCTCGGGCACGACCAACAGGTATCAGAACTGGGAGGTCGTGGATCCTGAAAAATGGGTGCCGGACGGCTTTGTCTGTGTCCGCGTGGACAGCCGCGGGTCCGGAAACTCGCAGGGCACCCTCGACCTCCTGTCGGTGCGTCAGGCGCGCGATCTGCACGACTGCATCGAGTGGGCGGCCTCGCAAACGTGGAGTAATGCCAAAGTGGGCCTGAACGGTATTTCCTATTACGCGATGATGCAGTGGGCCGCTGCCGCGCTGCGCCCGCCGCACCTGGCGGCGATTTGCGTATGGGAAGGCGGTATCGACTTCTATCGGGATGTCGCTCGTCACGGAGGGATTTATTGCCAGTTTCTCTCGTCGTGGTTTGCACATCAGATCGTGCCGTTACAGCACGGTTATGGCGAACGCGGCGCACGAAGTGCCGTGACCGGCGAGCTGGTGGCCGGCGCCATTACGCTGGACGGAACCGAGTTGGCGGCCAATCGCATCGACCCCGGCAAGGCGACACTAGAAACACCACTGGACGGCGATCTGTATCGCCAACACAGCCCGGATCCTGCGCAGGTCATCGCGCCCTTGTTGTCCTCCGGGAACTGGGGCGGGATGGGCTTGCATCTTCGCGGCAACTTCGAAGGCTATCTGGCCGCGGCGTCGCCCCAGAAGTGGCTCGAGGTCCACGGCGACACGCATTACACGCCCTTCTATCGCAACGAAGGCCTCACCTTACAGAAACGCTTCTTCGGCCACTTCCTTCAAGCGCGGGATACGGGTTGGCACAACCAGCCACCGGTGCAACTGCAGATCCGCCATCCGGGAGAACACTTCACGATGCGCGCCGAGCAGGAGTGGCCACTCGCCCGAACGCAATGGACGCGTTTCTATCTCGATCCGAACGGACAGCACCTCGTGACCGAGCCCGTGTCAGGTAAGCCCCTTTCCTATGAGACTCGCGGCGAGGGCCTCTTCTTCTCCTTGCCCCCGGCGTCGGAACCGCTGGAAATCACCGGCCCCATCGCCGCACGACTGGTCGTGTCGTCCGACACCACGGACGCGGATCTTTTCCTGGCGCTTCGACTTTATGCGCCCGACGGCGAAGAGGTGCTGTTTATTGGTTCGAACGATCCGCAGGTGCCCGTGGCGCTTGGCTGGTTGCGCGCCTCGCAGCGCAAGCTCGATCCGCAACGCAGCCTTCCCTATCGTCCGTATCACACCCACGATGAGACTCAGCGTTTGACGCCGGGTGAAAAGGTGGTGCTCGACATCGAGATCTGGCCCACATGCATTGTCGTGCCTCCCGGTTACACATTGACATTGAACGTGCGCGGTCGCGACTACGACCACGGACGCGGAACTGGGCAGGCCGCCCACGGGGCGCACCGGATGACCGGCGTCGGGCCGTTCCGGCACAACGCCGCCGAAGATCGGCCCGCAGATATTTTCGACACCACGAATACGCTTCACTTCGATAGCGGCGCGGAACCGTTTCTTCTGCTCCCCGTCATCCCACCCAATACGAAATGACGCGCGACCTTGCCGCCGTCGTCGATCGTTCTGTTCCGTTCCGTTCCGTTCCGTTCCGACTTCGGCACGGTACAAAGGAGATTGAATCATGCGCGTTTTTCTCACTGGCGCCACCGGACTCATCGGGTCTGCGGTGATTCCTCAACTGCGCAACGCCGGACATCAGGTGCTTGGACTGGTTCGCTCGGAGGCCGGTGCGAATTATTTGCGATCGATGGGCGCACAGCCCCATCCCGGCAGTCTTCAGGACATGGACAGCATTCGCGCTGGCGTGATGGCCGCCGACGCTGTGATCCACTGTGCTTTCGACCACGACTTCTCGAGGTTTCGCGAGAATGCCGAGCTCGACGCGCGCGTCATCGCGGTCTTTGGCGAGCTGTTGGCAGGCACCGATCGCGCCCTCATCGTCAGTACCGGCTTGCCCGTGGACGCCCGCACCACGCCGATTACCGAGGTGACGCTTGCACCTTCGATCCCTTCGACACCGCGGGTCTCCGAACAAACGGCCCTGTCGTTGAGGGAGCACGGGGTCCATGTGAACGTCATCCGTCTGCCGCAGGTTCACAGCACCGTGAGACAAGGTCTGGTGACGTTCCTGATCGATATTGCGAAGCGGTTAAAGGTTTCTGCCTACGTCGACGAGGGGCAGAACCGATGGTCCGCGTGCCATGTCGACGACGTGGCACGCGTGTACGTTCGCGCATTGGAGACACACCGCGATGGCGCCATCTACCACGCCATAGGCGAGCAAGGGATTGCGCTCAGAACGATAGCGCAGACCATCGGGCAAGGCCTGAACGTTCCGGTCGTCTCCATCCCTGCCGCCCAAGCCGACGCCCATTTCGGTTTTCTCGGCAAGCTCGTTCAGCGCGACCTCTGCGCGACGAGCGTCATCACGCGGCAACAGCTGGACTGGGCGCCCGTCGGGCCCGGCCTCATCGATGACATCGAATCGCATCTGCGAGGCCAGACGCCCCCGACACGTCCTACCAACGCCGCCTAGAGGGTCCGACGGCGGCATGCCGCGCGTCAGCCCAGCCGCGCGCGCAGGTACGCCTCCACATCGACGGTGGGAAGCCCCTCGCGCGCGTTGTATGTGGCGGACCGGTCCCACCACATGCCGTCTCCGGCGGCAAACGCCGCCCGATAACGCGTCATGACGTCGCCGGGAGCAGCGCTCAGGTCCGCGCGCAGCTTTTCGAGGCTCCACGCCGTCTTCTCAAACGTGCGGCCGGTGACCCGCTCCACCACCTCGGCCAGCCGACCATAAGAGATGGTGTCGCCTGCGACATACACGACTTCGTCGACGATGCGCGGTTCGGCGAGCAGGATATGCGTGGTGAGCTTGCCGACGTCTTCGGGAGTCGTCACAGTCACCTTTGTCTCCCAACTGCCCAGCCCGTGCATCGTGCCATGCTCGAGATTGACCACGTCGAACGCAGGCTCGAACAGGAAGCTGGTAAACATGCCCGTCGACACAATGACCCACTCGGTCTTCGATTGCGCGCGAAGCAACTGACGCACTTCGTACTGTTCGTCGAACACAGGCTGTCCGCTGCCGCGACCGACCACGTCATAGTCGACGCCGAACTGCCATGGGAAATAGCGCTCGACGCCCGCGTCCAGGGCCGCCCGGGTGATTTTCAGTTGAGTGCCAGGGCCAGCCACGAATCCCGTGCAGTTGACGACCGTCCGGAATCGCTTGAACAGGTCCGTGAGCGCATCGCCCTCGGCCGCGAGATCGAAGGCGACGATCTCCACACCGAGTTGGCGAAGCGCCGACAAGTTCTCGCTATCCTGCGACGACGGTGCATGGATCATCTGCGGCGAGACCAATACCGTAATCGGCGTTTTGGGGGTTTGCCGTTGCGAACGTGCCGGTACAAGGGCGCGCAGCACGGCCATGCCGAGTTGGCCCGCCCCGAGGACGATCATGTTTTCAATGTTGACCTTCGTGTCGTTCATCGTGAAATTCCTTGTTTGATAACCTTCGTCATTCGTCGGTGTAATGGGTTGACGCGCTGGCGCATTTCGCGCCCAGGATCGGCCGGCGACGTTCTTATGGTGGCGACATTCGGTCGCCGCGATAAGACCGCAAGCGTGGTTTTCAGAATTCATGATGCACGAATGGTCTGGACGGGTTGACGAACGCCGGACAGAATCGCTGGCGCCGAAATGCCGATATAGCGATGTGGCGATGTGGCGATATGGCGATGTGGCGATATGGCGATGTGCCGATATCGAGCGCACGAGCCGAAAAACAGGGAGAGCGAGCGTGGTGGACAGATTGCAGGCGATGGAAATTTTCACGCGGGTGGTCGAAGCCCATGGGTTCAAGAAGGCTGCCGGAACGTTGTCGCTCCCGCCCGCCACGGTGACGAAGACGATCAAGGACCTCGAAGCGCATCTCGGCACGCGACTTCTGAACAGGACCACTCGCGCGCTGAGCCTCACCGATGCGGGTCAACGCTACTACGAGAGCTGCAAGCTGATCCTGCATGAGGTACAAAGCGCCGAGGAGGCCATCGCCGGGCCCGAGCGGGAGGTTCGCGGGTCCATCCGCGTGAGCACCACGCCTTCGTTGGCAAGCCGCATCATCATTCCGGCGCTTCCCCAATTCACCGCACGACACCCCCACATCGAGGTCGGACTGCGGCTGAGCGATTCGGTCTCGGACCTCGTCCAGGAAGGCCTCGACTGCGTCATCCGAGCCGGAGAACCCCAACCGTCAGCCACGCTCGTCGCGCGTCGGCTGACGACCTTTCGATGGCTCATCTGCGCATCCCCGGCCTATCTCGCCAATCACGGCGAACCCATGTCGCTGGAAGATCTTCGCCAGCATCACGCCGTGGGTTACACGTCCAGCAGAACAGGCCGGTCATCCGAATGGGTCTTCCGGGAAGCGGGACAATTGCACGCGATCGCCATGTCGGAGCAAGTGTCCGTCGACGACACCGAGGCGTATGTCGCGAGCGGCGTGGCAGGACTGGGCCTGATCCGAAGCGCGGACTACATGGTGCACGCCCTGATCGCCGAAGGCCGCCTGAAACAGGTCCTGCAAGACCACACCGCACCTGCCGAACCCATCTCCCTCCTGTATCCACAAAGTCGCTACCGATCGGCTGCGCTGCGCACCTTTGTCGACTGGTGCGTGCAGATCTTCAGCGGGCAAGGCGCGGCTTGATGGGCACGCAGACGCATGGCATCACGGCGTGGGCCTTTCGATTGCCGTGGTTCGAAGCGCAGAAGTCAACGACTCACCGGATGCAACGACCGACGGCTGCACAGGTCGCCCCGCATCGTCCTCGGATGGCGCGAGCACGCCTTCCCATTTGGCGACCGCCGCCGACGCCACCGCGTTGCCCAGCACATTGGTTGCGGTACGCCCCATGTCGAGGAAGTGATCGACGCCCATGATCAGCAGCAATCCTGCCTCCGGAATATTGAACTGACTCAGCGTGGCCGCAATGACGACAAGGGAGGCGCGCGGCACGGCCGCCATGCCTTTGCTCGTGAGCATCAGAATCGCGAGCATTGACAATTGCTCGCCAAACGACAGATTCACGCCGTACGCCTGGGCAATGAAGAGCGTGGCAAACGTGCAATACATCATGGTGCCGTCAAGATTGAACGAGTACCCGATGGGCAGCACGAAGCTCGCGATCCGGTTGGGCACACCGAATCGCTCCAGTTGCTCCAGCGTTTTCGGATAGACCGATTCACTGCTTGCGGTGCTGAATCCAAGCAGCATCGGCACGCGCATGCAGCCCACGAGCGAGAAGACACGCCTGCCCAGCATGGCACCCCCGGCCAGCACCAACAGCAACCAGAGCATCGCCAGCGCAACGTAAAATTCCCCCATGAAGCGGCCGTAGGTGATCAGCACCGACAGCCCGCGCGTGGCCACCACGTTCGCCAACGCGCCAAACACGGCGAACGGTGCGGCAGCCATCACGTACGACGTCACGCGCAGCATGACGTGCGAGATTTCGTCGAGCAATTGGACGACCCCGTCCCCCTTCTTCCCCAGCGCGGTCAGACCGACGCTAAAGAATGCAGCGAACACGACGATCTGGAGAATCTCGTTGGTCGACATCGCAGCGACAATACTGCTCGGCACGAGATGAACGACGAATTGTTCCAACGACAACCCGCTGACGCTCAGCCCCGTTGCCGCGTTGGCGGGCGGCAGGGCCGACGCCAGCAATGCACCGGGCCTGAGCCAGTTCGCCAGACAGGCACCGAGCGTCAACGAGATGAAGCCCGCCGCAAGGAACCAGCACAACGTACGCAGTCCGATGCGCCCCGCGGCGCGCACGTCGCCGATCTTCGTCACACCGATGACCAGCGTACAAAATACGAGCGGCGCGATGATCATCTTGATCAGGCGCAGAAACAACTCGGCAAGCAGAGAAAAATAGCGTCCGACACGCGCGGCATCATCCGCAGACAGCCAGACGTGACACGCATAGCCAACAACGATTCCGAGCACCATCCCGATCAGGATGCGTGCGGTCAGGGGAAGCTTCATAGACAACTCCGGGGATGTCGACGCGTCGAGACGATTTACGACGCGGTGAGGCGCGAGTACGCGAGATGGGCGACGGCGGCGTCCTGCAATGCAATGCCGACCGCCTTATAGATCACGATATCTGTGGCTGTCGCAGGCCTGCGCTCGTCCGAGGCAATGACGCAGGACAGATCGATGAGTGTCGATGGCGAGAGCCACGTCTGCGACGGGAGCAACAGGTCACCGGTCTCGCGCGGCGTCTGGCCGGTCCAGTCGACGACGATGCGCGACGCGCGCTGCAATGTCGAATCGTCCATTTCGCGTTGATCGGGACGTGTGGCGCCAATGCTCGCCACGAACGCGCCTTCACGCAGCCATTCGCCACGAATGACCGGTGCGCACGCGCGCGTGGCGAGTATCACGATGTCCGACGCTGCGGCTAGCGGCGCGTCGACGAGGATCGCCGTCAGTCCGAATTCGTGCGCCAGATCCTCAGCCAGCCGTTGCGCGCTGACGTCGTCGTGACTGTGAATTCGCACTTCGCGAAGGCTTGGGCGGTTTCCGAAGGCCATGGCATGGGCTCGGGCCTGAATGCCGCTGCCGAACAGACCCAGCGTACGGCTGTCGTCGCGGGCCAGGCATGACGCGGCAATTTGCGTCGTTGCCGCGGTCCGGAACCCGGTAATGGTGTCGCCTTCCAGCAGCGCGATCAGTTCACCGTCGTCAAGCGAGAACAGTGCGATGTAGAAGCGAAAGCGGCCATCGATCGTCGTATAGAGTTTGCTCGCCGCAATGCGGTGCGAACCGAGTATCGCGCTCATGGCGCTGAATTTGACGTCGTCGAGACCGATGCGGGCGCGTGGCTGGACCGCAGCGCTGCCGGCGGCCATCTCCAGATAGGCGCCGCGTATCGCGTCGGCGGCGGACGCCACATCGAGGACACCGCCCACTTGCGCGTTGTCAAATGTCTTCATGCCAGCGACTCCAGCAGAGTGAATTCGACGGCACCGCTGATCCAACAACCGGCACTCCTGTCGACGGGATCGCGCAGGGCGACGCGAATGCACGACGGTCTCCCCATCGCGAAGCCCTGGTACACCCGCAGGTTGGCATCGCCGCCGGTGAGCAAGCCGTAGTGGATGGCACCGTACAGCGTGGCGGCAGCGGCAATCCCCGTCGCGGCGTCTTCGGGATATCCCGAGGCGCGCGGGAATTGGCGCGCGTGCAGTTCGAGCGGTTTGGCGCGCTCGACGGCGAACGGGTAGAGCCCCGTCGAGTCGAGGGCGTCGCACAGCGGCGCGACGCCCGTGAGTCTCGGGGCAAGCGCATCGAGCACATCGACCGACCTGAGCGGGATCAGTGTCTTCGTGCGACTCGTACGGGCGTTGGCGATGCCCATTGGCGCAAGGTCGTCGTGCGAGATGCACAAGACCTCGCAGATGGAATCGATCAACGACGGATCATTGATCGGTTCCACGATACCTCGGGGTTGTCCGACGTCGATGCGTTTGGTCTCATCGTCAAAGCGCACGTCGACAATGCCGCTCAATGTCTCGACAGTGGCTTTGGGTGTGGTCCACCGGCCAGCCTGACGCAGCAACCACATTGCGCCGAGCGTGGCGTGACCACACATTTCCATTTCGTGGGCCGGTACGAAGAAGCGTAAGCGGAAGGCGTGGCGAGGGTCTGCGGCGCGGCAGACAAAGGCGCTCTCGTGCCCGTAGCGCGCGGCGATCGCTTTCATCTCGTCGGCTGACATGTGATCGGCGTCGAGCACGACAGGCGCGGGATTTCCGCCATTGGAGCCAGCGGAGAATACGTTGACGAATCGCAGATCCGGTGCGGCGTCGGTGCGGCGGGTGGGGTCAGCGATATCGGTGGTACCGGTGGGATCGTAAGGATTGGGTGGCACTTTGAGACTCTCGTGATGGCAGGTGGCGCAAGCATGACGAGGCGGAAAAAGACCGTCGCCGCTTATCGGGCCATGGAAGGCGTCTGATCGGGCCAAATGCCGGACGGCCCCGACCGTGCGCGCCGGGCAACGATAACTAGTTTCCCGGAGATCATGGTCGGCACTGGCGTCGAGCCGGCGTGTGTTGGCCAGATGGCCGGGGGACTTTGCAATGCGTTTGCTGAGGCTATACTGAGTGCTTGAATGTGATGCCGTCGGGCGACGCCCGTGCCGCATCGACAGTTTTCGTCATTGCTGCAATTCTTCGTCGCAGGCCTCAAACGGCCGAGGAAGCGTAACGTGAAGTCCTATCCGACCGCTCAGCGTCATCTATGCGGCGATCGAATCGCCGACGTGCGGCACGTGTCGGTTGGCGAGTACCGTACGCAGCCGCATATGCATGATGACGAGTACATGTTTCTGCTGCCGAGAACCGGGCAACTGGTGCTCAACGTCGAAACGAATGTCTTGCCCGTACGGGTCGCCCCCAAGTCCTTCGTCGTGGTACCGCCGCAGCGCGTGCATGACACGCGCGGCTATCGCGCAGGTCAGGCCCATGTGGCGGTCTATGTGGCGAGCGACTTTGTCGCGTTCTGCGAGCGAAAGGCCCAGCGTAGGCTTTCCTGTTCGCGTGTCACGCTCTGGTCCGCGCCGATGCTTCTTCTGGATGCCGTGCGGGTCGCCACGACGAATGCCGATGCCTCCGGCCCTGCCCTTTCTTCTGAGCTGTCGACCTTTCGCGCGGATCTCAGCGCCCGCATGCTCGCGGCGACCTGCATTGAAGCGGGGTTGACGTCGGCACCGTTGAGCGCTGATCGCATGGCGGCGAATGCGGAGATCGTTCGCGACATTCGTGCGTTTTTGGACGCGACGCTCGACCAGCCAGTCCCGCTGGATCGCATCGCTTACGAATTTGGGTTGTCGCGCCGGACGTTGACGCGAATTTTCCGCGACTTCACGGGGGAAACCGTGGTGGATTATCAATCGCGTCGCCGAGTCGAGAGGGCTGTGTCGCTGCTTAACGCGCCGGGCATGACGGTGCTTGGCGTGGCCGCCGCGGTGGGGCTCGAATCGCCATCGTATCTGGCGCGGCTTTTCAGGAAATACGGATATGCGCCACCGAAAGCGTTCAAAAGCGCTGGCTCGCAGACGGATTGAGCTTGCGTAAACGCTGATCGGCGTCGGGGGGCGTTGGTGGCGTGGGTGGCGTGGGTGGCGTGGGTGGCGGCGTCTCGCGATTGCGCGTTATGAGCGCAGCGCCGCGGTGGGTCTCGCCGACCTGGAGTTTCATGCGGCGCTGGTCCTGACGCTATCTAACCGTGAAGTTAGAGAGCGCTCTTGCCGCCTGCAATTCCGGCTTTTGCGGATTGCAGAGGAATAGCGCAATTGGTTCGGTTAGGGCCCACCCCTCCACCGACCTGAGCCATCTCCGCCGCGCTCAACTCAGCGAGCTTGCCTTTTTCAACGTCCATGTTCTCACCCTGCTTCGCGGGCTGAAGGTCCTTTTCCATTCTCACTCCTACTGGTCTATCGGCTTGCCGCGCAAAATGCACGGCGCCGCTGCCGACTTAGTGCCGAGTCAGCGCCGGCACAATGGACTTTCGGCCATTGCACGCCCGAGCATAGTGACGAAATGAAAGCTGCGCATTGGACTTTAGTCCTATATGAGCCAGGCATCTGAGGTGGCTTGCTTCCGAGAGCAGCGCCATGCGGATAAGAAGGTTTGACGATGCGAATCAAGGTCCAAGGCCAAGAACTGACTGCCGGGGTTGTTGTGGTCGAAAGGCCGAGCGACACCGGCATCACTTGCGGCGCGGTGCAGTTCATCTGTTGTTCGTGCGACGAATTGCACCATTCCGCTGAATTAATCGATGCCATTTTCGGGGCCAAGTTGGCGCCCCGATGGGGCCGACGCATCGATTTTTGGTTTGAAGAGAGGTGAATTTTTGCGCCTCGGACGAACAATCGGAGTTCACGCAAAGACCCCCGCCAAGCCTTAAAGACAGGCCGTTCTCGAGATATTGCGGGAAGAAGTAAGACCTACAGAACCGATGCCAAAACGGAAAGTTGGTGCGAGGAAGGGGACTCGAACCCCTACACCCTTTCGGGCGTCAGGACCTAAACCTGGTGCGTCTACCAATTTCGCCATCCTCGCAGCCCGTGGGCGTCGTTGTCCTTGTAGGTACGACATCCCGGCATCGGGTCGACGGCGTGCTTGCGTCCTGTCGGACATGAAAAAGGGCGACTTGTCGCCGCCCCGCTGCACGCGTCAAAGCAGGCGCGTATTCTACATGAACCACTATTGCGCGGCAATCTCCCCCAGACGCGAGTCGCCGCATCCGCCCTACCCGCCCGCCAATGCTAGAATTCGCCCCAATTCATGGCATCTGCCCCACTGCGCTTCCGCGCTGCGCCTGACGGGCATCTGACCAAAACGATACCCATTCGCATGCAACCCCACGAGACCGCCGACAGCACCCCCGGTTCCCCCGCCAACCCCGCCCAGGCCAACGAATACTGCCGCCAGAAAGCTGGCCCGCCCGGCTCCGCGCTCTATTACGCCCTGCTTCAACTACCGCCGTCCAAACGCGACGACGCCTACGCCGTTCACGCCTTCTGCCAGGAAATCGCCGATATTCATGCGGCCGTCCACGATCCCGGTGTCGCACACGCCAAGCTCGACTGGTGGCGCCAGGAACTCGCGCGACTGTTCGACGGGAACCCCGCACACCCCGTCACACGCGCACTCGCCCCCGTCGTCAAGCGTACCGGCCTGTCGCGCGACGCGTTCGAGGCCGTCATGCACGGCGCCGAGATGGATCTCTCGCAAATGCGTTACCTCGATTTCGCAGGACTCACGCACTATTGCGACGCCTCCGGCGGCGCCCCCGCCGAACTCGCCTCACACGTCTACGGCTTCGACGACCCGCAAACCCCCGCCCTCGCCCGCGCTCTGGGCCACGCCATCACGCTCGGCCGACGTGTGACCGACGCCGGCGTCGACGCGCGCGCAGGCTATGTCTACTTTCCCATCGACGAACTGCAACGCTTCGGCGTCACCGCCGCCGACATCCAGAACGGCAAATACTCGCCCGCCTTCGTCGATCTGATGAAATTTCAGCACGCCCGCGCCCAACAGGCGATTGCCGCGGCAGCCGCCGCCATCCCGAAAAAGGATCGCCGCAAACAACGTCCGCTGCTCGCCCTCGCCTCGCTACAACAGGCCCTGATGGACGAAGTCGCCGCCAGCGACTATCAAGTGCTCCACCAGCGGATCGACCTCACGCCCCTGCGAAAATTCTGGAAAGCTTGGCGCGCGCGATGACGCCCGCCTGACGTGTCAGACCCCGTGCCCGACGCGTCATGCTTCGCGGCTTACGCCTCATGCCTCACGTATTCGGCATTGGGCGTCGGGGTATCACGCCTAGCGCCTCAGGCACCAGACACCAGACATCAGGTGGCGGGTGTCTGGTGTCGGGTGTCGGGTGTCACGCATCACGCATCACGCATCACGCATCACGCATCACGCGACCGAAGCCTCACGCTGCCCAAGGTTCCCGCTCAAACGCGCAAGACATCCAACGGCTTGAACGCGCCGCCAAGCACCGGCTGTGGATTCAACCCCCACCAGCGTTGCAGCACCGTGGCGTAGACGTCGCGAAAATCGACGGCGAACGGTAAGTTGCCGTTGCCGTCGAGACGGTCCAGTCTGGGCGCTTCACCGTACAAACCGCCACGCACGCGTCCGCCGGCGATAAAGTGGGGCGCCACCGTGCCGTGGTCCGTGCCGTTACTCTGGTTCTCGCGTGGACGGCGCCCAAACTCCGCATAGGTGACGATCATCGTCGATTGCCACCGATTCAACTCGGTCAGCCCCGCACGCAACGCCATCATCCCCTGCGACAACTGACGTAGCAGATTCGCCTGCTGCCCAGGCTGATTCTGATGTGTGTCGAACCCGTTCAACGTCAGACGCAACACCGCCACGCCACGCCCCGGCTGCGGCACGCCCGTCGGCGAATCCGCCGCGGCCACCACCTGCAACGCAGTCTTGACCACATTGCCAAACGCGCCCTGCGGCATCGGCGTACGCAGGACGTATTGCCCCTGCCTCGGACGCAACCCGTCGGCCGCCTTCACGATGTCGTTCTCAACACGCAACACATGCGCCAATGCAGGGTTGCTCACCTGCGACACATTCGCCGATGCCAGATTCGCATCGCGCAAGAACTGCGCCGGATTCGTCAACGTCACCGCGCGTGCGCCACCGCTCAAGGGGCCGAGTTCGGCGCTGCCGACGATCACGCCGTCCGCATCGAAACCGGGCGGCACCGCCTGCTCGGCAAACGCCCGCGACAGCCAACCGTCGCGCAAATACTCGTCCGAACGCGACGCCGTATTCCATATCTCGATTGAACGGAAGTGCGACAGATTGGGCTGCGGATATCCGACGCCCTGCACGATCGCCAACTCCTTCGCCTGCCACATCGGCAACAGCGCACGCATCTCCGGGTGCAAGCCGCTGTGCTCATCCAGTTGCATCACCTGCTCACGCTTGACGCCGATCGTCGGGCGCAAACTCGCGTACATCGGGTCAGCAAACGGAATGACGGTGTTCAGCCCGTCGTTGCCGCCCTTGAGCTCGATGAGGATCAGCAAATTACCGTAATTCCCCCCCGAGTCCGGCAGTATCCCGGACAAATCTCTCGCTACGGCGAACGCCGGCGCCGGGGTCAGCCACGCTGCACCCAGACCACCCGCAAACGTCAAAAAATCCCGACGACACATCTTGCGCATCACACACCTCGCATCGCCGCCCCTGCACTGTCGTGCTCCCTGGGCGCGCCTCAAAACACACGCATACGTCCTGCCGCTTCCGCCCGCGACGTCAGCGAGCTTCGAAGTCCTTTCCCGTGCGAACCGTGAGGCCAGTCGTCGCCCTCTAAGGTTCTGACGTAGACCCCGGCAGACGGTCCGCCGGAAACGATATCGCGTCCCGAACCGACCGGAGCGAGACGCGCCGTCACACCGTGCTTACATCACTTCAACTGATACGCCGGGTCCATCAGCAACGCCTGCAAAAACGCGGCACCGTTCACGCCGGACGCCTGCGGTGCGGCCGGTGCAAGCGGCAAAACCGCCCGCTGCAACGCCTCACGTGCAGCGCCGTCCGGCACGTCGACCGGCCCCAACGCGTAAGACCCCAGCCAGCGAGACAGGTCGAAACGCACCCCTGCCACCGTTCGCGGCATCGGCTGCGCCACACCGAGCGCCGTGCGCTGCACGCCGCCGTACGTCTGCCTCGAAGACATCGATGACATCGAGGAAGGACCGCCCGCATTGGCGCCCTCCGTCGCGCGGAACATCCGCTCGACGAACTGTTTGCGCGCGAGCAGCGTGGTGCTGTCGATCCAGGCGTCGCCGCCGGGCCACCCTTTAACGTTCGGCGGACGAAACAGGTCTTGCCCCAACACACGCATTTGCTGCGCCAACAGCTGGGGATCGTCATAGCCGATGTCGAACTCTCGTACGGTGTCCGTGACGAACTCGGACGGCGATTTGACCAGCGTGCCGCGCACGCGCATGTCCCAGAACGTCGGCGTAAGCAGCAAGGCGCGCATCGCCACGCGTATGTCGTAACCACTGGCGCGGAACGCATTCGCAACGCGCTCGAGCTGGACCGTGTCCGGCACGGGCGACACGAACTCCCGCCACAACTTGCCGACAACGAACGTCGCCGTCTCCGGACGCGCCAGCAAGATATCGAGTACCTGATCGCCATCGAAGTCCCCGGTGCGACCCAGTACGGTTTTCTCACCCGTATCGTGGACATTGGGATGCCAGACGTAAGTCATGGTCGTGCGATCGATGCTCCAACCGGTATAGGCGCGCGCCGCCTCGCGCACATCCTGCTCGGTGTAATGCCCTTCGCCGAGCGTGAACAGTTCCATGACTTCTCGCGCGAAATTCTCGTTCGGCCGCCCCTTGCGATTCCCGTCGCCATCCAGGTAGATGAGCATTGCGGGATCTTTCGACACCTCATGGAGCATCGCGCCGAAGTTGCCCAGCGCATTCGCGCGCAACAAGACGTTCTGCCGATAAAGTACGGTCGGTTCGCGCACCTTGTCGTCGCTCGACACGAAGTGGTTGTGCCAGAACATGGTCATGCGCTCGGTGAGCGGCGAGGGGGTCGTCGCCATTTCCTGTGCCCACCAAGCGCTCAGCGATGCCGCCATGCGATTGCGGCGCTCGTTGAGCGCGCGACGCTCATCGGCCGTCATGTTTTTGACAGCAGGTCCGAAGAGCGGCGGGTCGTGAGCCCAGGCCGGCGCCGGTGTCACAGCCGTGCGCCGCGCCTGCGCCAACAGTCGGTCAACGGCTTGTGCTCGCGTGAGACCGACGAACGGCGCCAACTCGCGTGCGTCCGGTGCATAGCCGGTTCGCGTGAGGAGATAGCGAGCGTCGTCCCGGGTCAGTTCGCGCGCGGACGGATCGACAGCGGGTTGCGCGGCCCTTGCCGATGGAGTCCGCGTCGCATGGGATGCCCGATAGCCGTTCGGATGACGGGATTCCGACGCATCCACCATCGGCGTGCCCAGCGCCCCGATCAATGCCAGGCAAACGAGCCCGTGAACCATCCGGACCGGACGCACGACACGCAGCATTGGCGGAGCGGCCAAACGCAAGGCGCAAAAAAAGCCAGCGTCGGCAGAGGCTGGCGGATGTCGTTTCGGCTTCATGGCACGCTCGCGTCAAAGTAGCGTCACTGGCGTTTTCGGAAGAAGCGTCTGAGGGCATTCCCGTGGCGAAGGGAAGGCGCACGTCGTGTCAGTGACTATATAGTTCACGCACGGCGTCCTGAATGTGTTGACGCAGCAAGCGCCTATCGTCGGCAGACATATGGCCATTGGGACGGCGCCCAGGCGGTGGGTTAGGCAATTCGTCGCTACGACGATCGGCCTGGGGATCGTTCGGTGATGCTTTCTTGGTGGGATTGCGCGGCGAGGGGGCGGCGGGGGCAGCATTCTGCATTCGGGGCGCGCTGGCGTCCTGCGACTGCGTGCTGAAATGCGCCACGGGACGGGCATAGGTCACGCCCAGGTGTCCCCAGAGCATGATTCCCCCGAACAGTAGCGTAAACTCAGCAGCCCATCTCATCTTGTGCGTATGTCCTTCATGCCATGCGGCTGTTTTTGCCCTGGCAGGGGTGCAAGTGTACCCACTGCCTATGGTCAGCGCACAAGCCGTAGGGTAAATTGTGTAACCCTTTGTAACCCGCTTTGGCGGCCTCCTCAGTTCGCAACATTTCGGGCTAAGATACACGGCATGGAAAACAAAAACTCTCCCAAAATTCTGGTTGTCGACGACGATCCGCGCCTGCGCGACCTGCTGCGTCGTTACCTCGGGGAACAGGGTTTCAATGTCTTTGTGGCCGAAAACGCCACGGCCATGAACAAGCTTTGGGTGCGCGAGCGCTTCGATCTGCTCGTGCTTGACCTGATGCTCCCCGGTGAGGACGGTCTCTCGATTTGCCGCCGTCTGCGTGGCGCGAACGACCGTACGCCGATCATCATGTTAACGGCCAAAGGCGAGGATGTCGACCGTATCGTCGGACTCGAGATGGGCGCCGACGACTACTTGCCGAAACCGTTCAACCCGCGAGAGCTCGTCGCCCGCATTCACGCTGTGCTGCGTCGTCAGGCGCCCCCCGAGCTTCCCGGTGCGCCCAGCGAAACGATGGAGACGTTCGAGTTCGGCGATTTCGCCCTGAACCTCGCCACGCGCACGCTCACGAAGAACGGTCAGGAAATCGCGCTCACGACCGGCGAGTTCTCCGTGCTGAAAGTCTTCGCGCGTCACCCGCGCCAGCCGCTCTCGCGCGAAAAGCTCATGGAGCTCGCACGCGGTCGCGAATACGAAGTCTTCGACCGAAGCCTCGACGTGCAAATCTCACGTTTGCGAAAGCTCATCGAACCGGACCCGGGCAGCCCCCGTTTCATTCAGACGGTGTGGGGCCTCGGTTATGTTTTCATCCCGGATGGCGGCGCGTGACAGGCGGTCATGACGTTTTGACCGATAAAACGACGCCGGTCGCGATCCGTTCGCGCACCGGTGTTGTGTCTTGTCTCAGGCGGCACCGCATGTCGTTCACCGTGGCTCACCTGCGCCTGCACTTGTGCTCGCACCGCTGCGTGCCGCAAGCCTTCCGTCACGCACACGCCACGTATTAGACGGAGCCACCCATGCATCCGATACGGATGGTACGCGGGCTCTTTGGCGGTCTGTTCTGGCGTACCTTCTTCCTCATTGCACTGCTCATCGGCGTCAGCCTCGCGGCCTGGTACCAGAGCTTCCGTGTGATCGAACGCGAACCCCGCGCGCAACGCGTCGCGCAGCAGCTCGTGTCCATCGTCAAACTCACCCGCACTGCCCTGCTCTATTCGGAGCCGGACCTGCGGCGCGCCCTGCTCCAGGATCTGGAGAGCAACGAAGGCATTCGCGTCTACCCGCGCGAGCCGGCAGATGCGGTCGAGAAGCAACGCGGCGGCGTGGTGCAGGATCTGATCGTGCGCGATGTTCAGCGACGCCTCGGCACGGACACCGTCATCGCCGCATCGGTCAATGACATTCCGGCCATGTGGATCAGTTTCAAGATCGATGAAGACGACTACTGGGTCGCGATCGAACAAGATCGCATCGACACGGCGACCGGTCTCCAGCTGTTCAGTTGGGGCACGTTTGCCCTGGCGCTCTCGCTCATCGGCGCGGCCTTCATCACGGCCCTCGTGAACCGTCCCTTCGCACGACTGGCGCACGCAGCACGCGCGATCGGCGAGGGTCAGCGTCCCGATCCGCTGCCGGAGCGCGGCATGGGCGAGGCGGCCGAGGCCAACCGCAGCTTCAATCAGATGGTGGAGGAGCTCGACCGGCTCGAAGCCGACCGCGCCCTGATGCTCGCCGGCATCTCGCACGATCTGCGCACGCCGCTGGCGCGACTGCGGCTCGAGACGGAGATGAGCCCGTCGGACGAATCGGTCAAGCGCGACATGATCAGCGACATCGAACAGATGGACGAGATTATCGGCCGCTTCCTCGACTATGCCCGCCCGGCCTCGCGCACGACGCAATCCGTCGACCTGTCGGACATCGCACGCGATACGGCGGCCAACTTCGAGGGACGCGACGATCTGAACCTCAGCGTCGATCTGGCCGACTCGGCACCCGTGCTCGCCGAGCGAACGGACCTCAAGCGCCTGCTCACGAACCTGATCGAGAACGCACGCAAGTACGGGCGCGACGCACAATCCGATATCGCCAACGTCCACATCTCGACCCGCGTGCTGGGCGAGCGCGTCGAAATGCGCGTGCGCGACACCGGCCCCGGCATTCCCGAGGAACAACTGCACCTCGTCTTCCGTCCCTTCTACCGTGTGGACACCGCGCGCACGAAAGCAGACGGCACCGGCCTCGGCATGGCGATCGTTCAACGCATTGCATCGCGCTACAAGGGGCATGCCTCGCTGCGCAACGTTCGCCCGGGTTCCGGCCTTGAAATCATCGTGTCATTTCCGCTTGCTAAATAAGTGTTTGATGTGATCTCGCGAAAATTTGGCTATGCTCAAGGCTTGGCCACACGCCACACTGCAAAATCCTATCGACGGGATTTGTTTTAACTATCCCCCGCATAAAATAAAGCTATTGCTATCGGAACTTCGATAGCGTATACTGCTTTGGTTGACCGGGATCGCGTGAGCCCGGTCAGTTGCCAGTCACGATGTCCTTTGCGATGTCGCGACATAAACCGCACTAAATTTAGGAGTAATCGATGAAGACTGTCGGCGATAAACTCGAAGCGTTCTCGGTCCAAGCGGCCAAGCCTGGTTTCAACAACCACGAAGAAAACGGCGTGTCGGCTTTCGAAACGATCACGGAAGCTTCGTTCCCGGGCAAGTGGAAGATCATTTACTTCTACCCGAAGGACTTCACCTTCGTGTGCCCGACCGAAATCGTGGAATTCGGCAAGCTGGCCAACGACTTCGCAGATCGTGACGCAGTGCTGCTCGGCGGCTCGGGCGACAACGAATTCGTGAAGCTGGCATGGCGCCGTGAGCACAAGGATCTGAACAAGCTGAACCACTACTCGTTCGGCGACACGACCGGTGCCCTGATCGACCAGCTCGGCGTGCGTGACAAGGAAGCCGGCGTGGCCCTGCGTGCAACGTTCATCGTTGACCCGGACAACGTCATCCAGCACGTTTCGGTGAACAACCTGAACGTCGGCCGTAACCCGGAAGAAGTCCTGCGTATTCTGGACGGCCTGCAAACGGACGAACTCTGCCCGTGCAACCGCGCGGTTGGCGGTGCAACGCTGTAAGCGTCGTCTCGAAGCCCGCGAAAGCGGGCTTTTTCAGCCCAAAGCAATAGGAGAAATTTATGGAATTCCTCACCGCGATTAAGGCACAGATCCCTGACTACGCCAAGGACATCCGTCTGAACCTCGACGGCACCATTGCCCGCTCCTCGCTGGAAGGCAACGACGCCGTCGGCGTGGCCCTCGCCGCTGCGTTCGCCGCCAAGTCCCAGCCGATCGTCAAGGCGATCCGCGAGGCCGGCGTGCTTGCCCCGGAAGAACTCGAAGGCGCGTTGACCGCCGCCGCGCTCATGGGCATGAACAACACCTGGTATCCGTATCTCGAGATGGCCGATAACGCCGAGCTCAAGAACGAGAAGGCGCAACTTCGCATGAACGGTTACGCCACGCGTGGCGGTGTCGATCAGCGTCGCTTCGAAATGTACGCGCTGGCCGCGTCCATCGTGGGCAAGTGCCACTTCTGCGTGAAGTCGCACGCTGCGCTGCTCGCAGAAGAGCACAAGATGAGCACCGCGCAATTGCGTGACGTCGGCCGTATCGCCGCTGTCATCAACGCTGCGGCTCAGGTGCTCGCTGCCGAGGCGTAATTCGGACTCAGCGGGGCCACGTGCCCGACGGCCGCGACAACGCGCGCCGTCACAACGAAAAAAACGGCGCCACCGGAATCGTCCGGTGGCGCCGTTTTTTCGTACTTGCATGGATCGTATCGATGCGTGAACGGGAGCGGCTTGCGCCCCCTCGCCCGTCAGCGGCCGATCAGCAACGCGGCCGCTTGCGCTTCGATACCTTCCTGACGGCCAAGATAGCCGAGCTTCTCGTTCGTTTTCGCCTTCACGTTGACCTGCCCGACCGTGACCCCCAGTGCATCGGCAATCGACTGTGTCATGGCGGCAATGTGCGGCGCCAGCTTCGGTGCCTGCGCGATCACCGTGCAGTCGACGTTCACGATCTCATACCCCTGCTCGCGCACGCGGCGCATGGCTTCCTTGAGCAAAACGACGCTGTTCGCGCCCTTGAACGTCGGATCCGTGTCCGGAAAGTGACGGCCGATGTCGCCGAGCGCCGCAGCGCCAAGTACCGCATCGGTAATAGCGTGAAGCAACACGTCGGCGTCCGAGTGGCCGAGCAGCCCGCGCTCGAACGGAATCGTCACGCCGCCCATCACGAGCGGGCGACCCGGCACGAGCGCGTGGACATCGTAGCCCTGCCCGATGCGAAGCTTGGCCAACGAAGCCAGAGATACTGGCGAGACAGCTTGTTCAGTCATTTATGTAGAGTCGTGAAATGCGGAATTACGATGCGTCGGTCCCGTCGGGCGCAAGCGCCTGACGCGAGACGCTCAGGCGGGCTTTGCCGTGCCGAGGAACGCCTCGGCCAGCGCGAAATCTTCGGGGTACGTCACCTTGAAATTGCGCAGGCTACCGCGCACGAGCTTCGGTGCGTGCCCCATGCGCTCGATGGCGCTGGCTTCGTCCGTGACTTCGGCGCCTGCCGCCAGGGCATCTTCCAGTGCGCGACGCAGCATGCCGAGGCGGAACATCTGGGGCGTTTGCGCCTGCCAGAGTCCGTCACGCGACTCGGTGGCGCCAACGCTTGCCAATCCGTCCTTCTCGGCCGGGGGTGTCTCGCGCTTGAGCGTGTCGGCCACGGGCAACGCCAGAATACCGCCGACGGGATCGTTGCGCAGTGCACCGACGAGCGTGCGAATGAGTTCGGGGGTAATGCCGGGGCGCGCGGCGTCATGCACGAGCACCCAGTCGCTGTCCTGCGCGCCGAACTCGGCGAGCGCCTGAAGACCGCCCAGCACCGAAGCGTGGCGCGAGGCGCCGCCGCAGCGACGTACGGCAAAGCGCAGGGTGCCGAAGCGGCGTCCGTCGAAGTGATTGTCGTCCGGCGCGAGGACCAGCAAGGTCTGCGCAAATTCGGAGCAAGCATCGAACGCGGCGAGCGCATGGGCAAGCATGGGAAGGCCGCCAACGCTTCGATATTGCTTGGGCACTGCGGCCCCGGCGCGTACACCGGCCCCGGCGCACGGGATCACGGCAAAAAGTCGGTCGCTCACGATAAAACGCAGGTAAGGAGAAAGCAGGGATTTTATAATAGACACTGACTGTCACGGGGCCCCATGCGAATGGAGCCCCGTGCTTTGCCATTTCTGCAACGCTTTTCCTATGCCCTCCGCCAACGCCTTATCCCGTAGTACCGTGCCTGTGCCGCTCGTGAAAGCGGGACAGCGTTACGCTTTTGCCGGCTCGCACGCATCAAGCGACGCCCTGCTCATCGCCCGCTACTTCGAGGAAAATCGCGAGCGCGTGCCGCTGCTCGCCGTCGTGTGCGCGCAGGCCACCGACGCGCTGCGTCTGCAGCAGGAACTCAAGTGGTGCGCGCCCGAATTGCGTGTGCGTTTGCTCCCCGACTGGGAAACGCTCCCTTACGACACCTTCTCGCCGCACCAGGATCTGGTCTCCGAGCGTCTCGCCACGCTGCACGATCTCGGCGAGAAACGATGCGACATCGTGCTGGTGCCCGCTACCACCGCGCTCTATCGCATGGCGCCGGCGAGCTTCATGGCGGCCTATACGTTTTTCTTCACGCAAGGAGAACGGCTCGACGAAGCGCGTCTGAAGTCGCAATTGACGCTCGCCGGCTACGAGCATGTCAGTCAGGTGATGCGCCCGGGCGAGTATTGCGTGCGCGGCGGGCTGATCGACCTCTACCCGATGGGCTCGGCCCTGCCCTATCGCCTGGATCTGTTCGATGACACGATCGACAGCATTCGCGCGTTCGACCCCGATACCCAGCGCAGTCTGTATCCGGTCAAGGAAGTGCGTCTGCTGCCGGGCCGCGAATTCCCGTTCGACGAACCTGCCCGCACGGCCTTCCGCGGTCGCTGGCGCGAAGTCTTCGAAGGCGATCCGAGCCGGAGTCCGATCTATAAGGACATTGGCAGCGGCGTGCCCTCGGCGGGCATCGAGTATTACCTGCCCCTGTTCTTCGAAGAGACCGCCACGCTCTTCCACTACTTGCCCGCAGACGCGCAACTCGTGTTCGTCGGCGATCTCGACGCGGCTATCGGGCGCTTCTGGAACGACACGCGCCAGCGATACAACTTCCTCTCGCACGATCGGGAGCGCCCGGTGTTGCCGCCGGAGCAACTGTTCCTGCTCGATCAGGATTTCTTCACGCTCGCCAAACCGTTCGCGCGTCTGACGCTGCCCACGCCGGGGGACGGCAGTTGGGCGATTGCCCTGCCGCCGCTCGCGATCAACCGTCGTGCCGACGATCCGCTCGCCGCGCTGCGCGCGTATCTGGCCCGCACGCCCGCCCGAGTCCTGCTGTGTGCCGACTCGGCGGGCCGTCGCGAGACGCTGCTGCAACTGCTGCACGACAATGATCTGCGGCCCGCGAGCGTCGAATCGCTGGAAGATTTCCTGACGTCCGACAAGCGCTTTTGCATCGGCGTCGCCCCGCTGGCGGCAGGGTTCCTGCTGCCGACGGAAGACCTCGCGTTCGTTACCGAGAACGAGCTGTACGAAGGCCTGGCGCGTCGCGCGGGCAAGCGTCGCCAGGAACAGGCGACCTCCGTCGACTCGATGGTGCGCGATCTCGCCGAACTGAAGATCGGCGACCCGGTCGTGCACAGCCAGCATGGGATCGGCCGTTATCACGGGCTCGTCAGCATGGATCTGGGCGAAGGCGAAACCGAATTCCTGCACCTCGAATATTCGGGCGACAGCAAGCTGTATGTGCCGGTCTCGCAATTGCATCTGATCTCGCGCTACAGCGGCTCGGACCCCGACTCCGCACCGCTGCACTCGCTGGGCTCCGGCCAGTGGGAGAAGGCCAAACGCAAGGCCGCACAGCAGATTCGCGACACGGCCGCCGAGTTGCTCAATCTTTATGCGCGCCGCGCTGCACGATCGGGCTACGCGTTCGAGCTCTCGCCGCGCGACTACGAGAAGTTCGCAGACAGCTTCGGTTTCGAGGAAACGCCGGACCAGGCCGCTGCCATCGCCGCGGTCATGAGCGATATGACGAGCGGCCGCCCCATGGACCGTCTGGTCTGTGGCGACGTCGGTTTCGGCAAGACGGAAGTGGCGTTGCGCGCCGCCTTCATCGCCGTGCTCGACGGCAAGCAGGTCGCCATTCTCGCGCCGACGACCCTGCTCGCCGAGCAGCACGCACAGACCTTCTCCGACCGTTTTGCCGACTGGCCCGTGCGCATTGCCGAACTCTCGCGCTTCAAGACCGCCAAGGAAGTGAACGCGAGCGTCAAGGCCATCAACGAAGGTCAGGTCGACATTGTGATCGGCACGCACAAGCTGCTCTCGAACGACATCCAGTTCCAGCGGCTCGGCCTCGTGATCATCGATGAAGAACATCGCTTCGGTGTGCGTCAGAAAGAGGCGCTCAAGGCGCTGCGCGCCGAAGTCGACATGCTCACGCTCACCGCCACGCCGATTCCGCGCACGCTGGGCATGGCGCTCGAAGGCCTGCGCGACTTCTCCGTCATTGCCACCGCACCGCAGAAGCGTCTGGCCATCAAGACGTTCGTACGCCGCGAGGAAGACGGCGTGATCCGCGAAGCGATGCTGCGCGAGCTCAAGCGCGGCGGGCAGGTGTACTTCCTGCACAACGAAGTCGAGACGATCGAGAACCGCAAGGCGCAGCTCGAAGCGCTCGTGCCGGAAGCGCGCATCGTGGTCGCGCACGGTCAGATGCACGAACGCGACCTAGAGCGCGTAATGCGCGACTTCGTCACCCAGCGCGCGAACGTGCTGCTGTGTACGACCATCATCGAGACGGGGATCGACGTGCCGACGGCCAACACGATCCTGATGCATCGCGCGGACAAGTTCGGTCTTGCCCAGTTGCACCAGTTGCGCGGACGCGTAGGCCGCTCGCACCACCAGGCCTATGCCTATCTGCTGGTGCACGATCCGAAATCGCTCACCAAGCAGGCGCAGCGACGCCTCGAAGCCATTCAGCAAATGGAAGAACTGGGCGCCGGCTTCTACCTGGCGATGCACGATCTGGAAATTCGCGGTGCCGGTGAAGTGCTGGGCGACAAGCAATCGGGCGAGATCCACGAAATCGGCTTCCAGCTCTACACGGACATGCTGGCCGATGCCGTGAGCGCGCTCAAAGCCGGTCGGGAACCCGACCTCACCGCGCCGCTGGCCGCGACGACGGAAATCAATCTGCACGTCCCTGCGATCCTGCCGAGCGATTACTGCGGTGACGTGCAGGAGCGTCTCTCGCTATATAAACGTCTGGCCAACGGCACACACACGGACGCCATCGACACGATTCAGGAAGAACTCGTGGACCGCTTCGGCAAATTGCCGCAGCAAGCTCAAGCGCTCATCGAGACGCACCGCCTGCGGCTGCTGGCCAAACCGCTGGGTATCATCAAGATCGACGCCAGCGAAGACGCCGTGGCGTTGCAGTTCGAGCCGACACCCGCCGTCGACCCGATGCGCATCATCGAACTCGTGCAGAAGCATCGCCATATCAAGCTCGCCGGGCAGGACAAACTGCGCATCGAAGCCAAGCACGCGCAACTGACCGATCGCGTGCGCGCCATCAAGGAGACGTTGCGCGCCCTGGGGTCGCCCGGCGCGAAGGCTGCCTGAACGGTCCACGAAAACGAAACCGGCATAAAGTCGTGTGCAGCGCAGCAATTGACGCCCATTCCCTTTCGCGCACGTCCGGGCAAACCCGCGCCCGGCGTGCCTTTTCCCGTGAGGCAAGAATGGTTGTTCACACAACCTTTTACCTCTAAATTATTTTTGAGTAACATTTCCCAGTAGCAATACGTAATAGACGTATGACTGGAAGATTCCCGGAGATTCGAATGACAAGCGCTTCCCAAGCTATCGCCCCGCAGGCCAACCACGAGGCCGAGCCGGCATCGCTCGACTGGATCAAGAAGCTGGTCAGCATCGACACCACGAGCCGTGAATCGAATCTCGGCCTGATCGAGACCGTACGCGACAGCCTCAAAGCGGCAGGTGTGGCGCCATGGCTGTCGTATGACGCCACCCAGCGCAAGGCCAATCTGTTCGTGACCCTGCCTGCGGCCGACGGCAACACGCAAGGTGGCATCGTCCTCTCGGGTCACACCGATGTCGTGCCCGTCGACGGCCAGCCGTGGGACACCGATCCGTTCAAGCCGGTCGTTCGCGACGGCAACCTGTATGGCCGCGGCACCTGCGACATGAAGGGCTTCATCGGCTCGGTCATGACGATGCTGCCGGCAATGCGCGACGCCAAGCTCAAGACGCCGTTCCATTTCGCGTTTTCGTATGACGAAGAAATCGGCTGCGTTGGCGCGCCCGTCATGCTCGCCGAACTGCGTGAGCGCGGCATCCGTCCGGACGGCTGCATCGTGGGCGAGCCGACGAGCATGCGCGTGATCGTGGCTCACAAGGGCATCAACGCCTACCAGTGCTGCGTGCGCGGCCATGCGGCGCACTCCTCGCTCACGCCCAAGGGCTCGAACGCGATCGAATACGCCGCACGCCTGATCTGCTATATCCGCGATCTGGCCGATCACTTCAAGCAAAACGGCCCGTTCGACGAGTTGTTCGACGTGCCGTTCACCACCGCGCAGACGGGCACGATCTCGGGCGGCATCGCCCTGAACACCATTCCGGCGCTGTGCGAATTCGTCTTCGAATATCGCAACCTGCCGGGCGTGGATGCCGAAGGCATCTTCCAGCGCATTCAGGAATATGCCGTGAACGAGCTGGTGCCGAAGATGCAGAAGGAGCACCCGAACGCCGGTATCGAGTTCAAGAAGATCGCCGCCGCCCCGGCGCTGGATGCCTCCGAGCAGGACGCCATCACCCAGCTCGTGCGCGCGTTGACCAAGGACACCGACAAGCGCAAGGTCGCCTACGGCACCGAAGCCGGTCAGTTCCAACTGGCTGGCGTGCCGTCGATCGTGTGCGGTCCGGGCAATATCGAACAGGCCCACAAACCCAACGAGTTCGTGTCGCTCGAACAGATCGCGCAGTGCGAGTCGTTCCTGCACAAACTGATTCGCAGCAACACCGTCGGCGCCTGATCGTGTCGTGCGGCCGGGAGCGTTCTGGGACGCCTCGGGTCGCGCGAACATTCACGTCTCACCGGGCCGTATTCCGCTTGCCGGATGCGGCCCGTTGCCTTGGCAGGTTCGAGCACGACGCAGTACCAGACGCCCACGACAAGGGCGCACAGGACATTCATCCGCAAGATAACAAGCACGTACGCCAGACAGGTTTTGGAGATCTCGCCCATGAGCGCAAGCGCAGCCCCCAACGCGACGGCCCCGGCCGCCCGCACTTCCCCGCACGCCTGGCGTGTGATCGTATCGGCCTCGATCGGTAACGCACTCGAGTGGTTCGATCTGGTCGTCTACGGCTTTTTCGCCGTGACCATCGCCAAACTGTTTTTCCCGACCGGCAACGATACGGTCTCGCTGCTGCTGACCCTCGGCACCTTCGGGGTGTCGTTCTTCATGCGCCCGCTGGGCGCCATCGTGATCGGCGCCTACGCCGACCGTGCAGGCCGCAAGGCTGCCCTCACCCTTTCGATTCTGCTGATGATGGTCGGCACGCTGCTCATCGCGGTCATGCCGACGTACTCGGCGATCGGCGTGCTCGCCCCGGTGGGCATCGTGATCGCCCGCATGGTGCAAGGTTTCTCGGCCGGTGGTGAATTCGGCAGTGCTACGGCATTCCTCGCCGAACATGCACCGCAACGTCGCGGCTTCTTCTCCAGCTGGCAGGTGGCTTCACAGGGTCTGACGACGCTGCTTGCCGCAGGATTCGGCGCGTTGCTCACGGGCAATCTCTCGCCCGAAGCCATGGCCTCCTGGGGCTGGCGTGTGCCGTTCTTTTTCGGCCTGCTGATCGGTCCGGTGGCGTACTACATTCGCCGTCGTCTGGATGAGACACCCGAATTCCTGGACATCGAGCCGACGCAGAGCCCGCTGCGCGATACGTTCGCCAGCCAGAAGGAGCGTCTGCTGCTCGCCATCGGCGTGGTCGTCATGGCAACCGTGGCCACGTATCTCGTGCTCTACATGCCGACGTATGCCGTCAAGCAACTCGGCCTGCCGTCCTCCGCCGCATTCTCCGCCGTGCTGCTCACGGGCGTGGTGCAACTGATCGTCGCCCCCATCGTCGGCCACTGGTCGGACACGCACGGTCGCATTAAGCCGATGCTCGCGGCTGCCGTGGCGCTGCTGGTGCTCGTCTACCCGATGTTCCGCTTCCTCGACGCGAACCCGACGTTCAGCTCGCTGATGGTGTTCCAGATCGTGCTGGGCCTGCTGATGACGACGTACTTCGGCGCCCTGCCCGCGCTGCTGACCGAACTGTTCCCGGTGCAGGTGCGCACCACGGGCCTCTCGCTCGGCTACAACATTGCGGCGACCGTGTTCGGCGGCTTCGCACCGTTTATCATCACGTGGCTGATCGGCGCGACGGGCAACAAGCTCGCCCCGAGCTTCTACCTGATCTTCGCGGCGATCATCAGCATCACCGCCCTGCTGCGCAGCCGCAAGCTGGGCATGCGCTAAGTCTGGCGACAAGGGGGGTGGCGCGCCATGCGCCCGCTGCGCCCCCTCGCGCATCATTACGCGCCTCATTATTTTCGGAGACATAGTCCAAGTGACGCCATCGACCCCCGACCTGCACGCCGAGACCATTGACGGCCAACCCGTTCCGACGAAGGAAGCCATTGCCGCGTTGCATGAGACGCTCAAGCCGTACGCGCGCAAGACGCCGGTGTTCACGCGCAACGACTTCCCGACGCTCGGCAACACCGAAGTAACCTTCAAGTATGAGTTGTTGCAGGCATCGGGCACGTTCAAGGCACGCGGCGCCTTCTCAAATTTGCTGTCGCTGAACGACGCGCAACGCAAAGCCGGCGTGACGTGCGTGTCGGCCGGCAATCACGCCGTCGCCGTCGCCTACGCGGCCCAGGCGATGGGTGTCGGCGCGAAGACCGTCATGCTCAAGACCGCCAGCCCGGCGCGCTCGTCGCTGTGTCGCGAGTACGGCGCGGACCTGATTCTGGCGGAAAACGTGCATGAAGCGTTCGATATCGTCAAACGCGTGGAACAGGAGGAAGGTCGCTACTTCGTGCATCCGTTCAATGGGTATCGCACGATTCTGGGCACGGCCACGCTCGGCTACGAATGGATCACGCAGGCGCCTGATCTGGACGCCGTGATCGTGCCGATCGGCGGCGGCGGTCTGATCGCCGGTGTCGCCACGGCCATCAAGCTGTTTGCGCCGCAAGTCAGGGTGTATGGCGTCGAGCCCGCCGGCGCCGACGCCATGGCGCAAAGCTTCGCGCAAGGGGGACCGGTCAAGATGGGCCCGATGACGGGCATCGCCGACAGTCTGATGGCGCCGCACACCGAGTTGTACGGCTACACGCTGTGCCGACGTCATATCGACGAGTTGGTCACCGTCACCGACGATCAGATGCGCGCGGGCATGCTCACCCTCTTCCGTCAGTTGAAGCTTGCGGTCGAGCCGGCCTGCGCGGCCGCCACGGCAGCGCTCATGGGCCCGCTGCGCGAGAAGCTCATGGGCAAGCGAGTGGGCGTATTGCTGTGCGGGACGAACACCGACACGGCCACGTTCAATCGTCACATCGAGGCCGCGCTCGCTGCCGAGGCGAACGGCTGACGCCTGCCGCCCGCGGCGCACATGGCGCATAGCGACAACACTTGCTGACGCGACCCGACGGTCGCGTCTTCGTTTGGCGACGCGCTACAGACGCACACACACGCGAGCGCCTTCGCACGACACGCTCACAAGGATCCCGTATGTCCGCACCCTCGTCTTCCGTTCTCCTGCTCGACGCGGCCCAGATCGCGGCCCTGATGCCCGTGGCCGACGCGATACCGGTCGTGTCCGACATGTTCGGCGCGCTTGCCCGCGAGCAGATTCACCTTCCGCTGCGTCAGATCGTTCGTCCGCCGGAAGCGCTCGGTGCAAAGGGACTGCTGGGCATGATGCCGGCTTTTCTCGCCAACGCGATGGACGGCAAGCCGGTCTATGGCGCGAAGGTCGGCACGTTCTTCCCCGGCAACAGTGCGCTAGGCAAAGACCCGCATCAGGGATGCGTGCTGCTGATGAGCGGGGAGACCGGCGAACTGCTTGCCGTCATGAACGCCGCGGAGATTACCGGCATTCGTACCGCCGCCGTCACCGGGTTGGCAACGCGCCTGCTCGCGCGGGACGACGCCTCGCGCCTGGCGCTCGTCGGCGCGGGCCATCAGGCCCATTGGCACCTCGCCGCGCTGGCCGCGGCGCGTGAGTTGCAGCATGTGCGCATTGCCAGCCGGTCCCTCGCCACGGCACAGGCGTTTGTCGACAAGGAACAGCCGCATTACCCCTTCCCACTGGAAGCGGTCGCAAGCGTCGAGGCTGCCGTGCGCGATGCCGACATCGTGACGACGGTCACGAACACGACGGACCCGATCCTCAAGGCGGAGTGGATCGCACCGGGCACGCATGTGAATCTGATCGGCAGCAGCACGCCGCGCCACCGTGAGGCGGACACGATGCTCATGGCGCGCGCGCAATTGTTCGTGGACCGCCGGGAATCGACGGTCAACGAATCGGGCGACTACCTTGCTGCTGCGGCAGAAGGCCGTATCGGCCCGGAAGATCTGCTGGCGGAACTCGGCGAACTGGTCATTCAGTCGCACCCGGGGCGCACCGGTACGGAAGCCGTCACGCTGTTCAAATCGCTCGGCATGGGCGCGCAGGACGTCGCGCTCGCTGCCGCGCTGTATCAGCGCGCCAACGCGACCGGTGCAGGGGCGCGCGCGAGTATCTGAGCCGTTGCGGCACGTCGCCATCGAAAGATGTCCGAATCGGTCCGATTCTGGTCGTCCGGTGTGCTGTCGGACGCAAGCTCCGGTACGTAAGATGACACCATCGTCACTGACTTCACGGAGCCGCTCTCATGTCACAGAACTCGTCGCAAGCCCAAACCTCCCGCACCGCCCTGCTCGTCATCGATGCTCAGGAGTCGTTCCGCCAACGTCCGTATTGGCGCGAGGACGATCTGGCCGTGTACTTTGACCGTCAGCAGGCGCTCATCGACGGGGCCGTAGCGCGCGGCGTGCCCGTGGTGCAAGTCTTTCACATCGACGCCGGTGTCTTTTCGCGCGACTCCGGCTTCGTTCGTCCTTTCGAAGAACTGCACATCTCGGCGGACTTCGTCGTGGACAAGACCAAGCACAGTGCGCTGGCCGGCTCGACCCTCGGCGCATGGCTCGTCGAACACGGGATCACGCGTCTGATCGTCTCCGGCGTTCGCACCGAGCAGTGCTGCGAGACGACGACGCGCGCCGCCTCCGATGCCGGTTACCAGGTCGATTTCGTGACGGAAGCGACGCTCACGTTTCCCATGCGCCATCCGCGCACCGGACGCGAGTTCTCGAGCGCCGAGTTGAAGGAGCGCACGGAGACGGTGCTCGTCGACCGCTTCGCCCGAATCGTGACGGTTGAGGAGGCGCTCGCCTCGGTGTAACGTGTCGTCAGCCGCGACGATCCGTCTTCGCCCAAGCGCGTGACGAATATGTCCGGATATGTCCGGATCTGCCGACCCACACCATAGCGACACTTGCGATGCCACGTCTTCAACCGGTCTATCTGCTGGTCATGCCGAATACGCTGCTACTCGATGTGGCTGCGCCGGCCGAAGCCCTGCGCATCGCAAACCATCAGCAGGACGGCGTGCGGTTCGTGCTGCGCTATGTCGGCACGCAGCCCTCGGTCGCCACCTCGATCGGCCTGCGCCTCTCGCCACTCGACGTACTGCCCGACACGGTGCCGGACGACGCCTGGCTGGTTGTGTCCGGCACCGTGTCGCAACCATTGCCGATGCAGCCATCGGCCGCGACCGAGCCGTCGACCGATGCGCAGGGCGATGACCGGGAGGCCATCGCAGACGCCGACGAACGCGCCATCGCGTGGCTGCGTCGCGTCGTGCGCCCGACGCAACAACTGGCATGCATCTGCACCGGTGCCCTACTCGCCGCACGTGCGGGGTTGCTCGACACGCTGGCGTGCACCACCCATCACGGCAGTTGCGACGAGCTTCGTGCGCTCGCGCCCGGTGCGCGCGTGGCGGACAACCGGCTCTACGTGCGCGACGGCAACGTCTGGACGAGTGCCGGCGTGACCACCGGACTCGACCTGATGCTCACGCTCATCGCCAACGCCACCAGCGCGCTGTGCGCGGCAGCGGTCGCCCGACAGATGGTGGTCTACGCCCGCCGCGCCGGCGCGGACCCGCAGTTATCCCCCTGGGTCGAAGGCCGCAATCATCTGCACCCCGCCCTGCACCGGGTGCAGGATGCCATCGCCTCGGACCCGGCCCATGACTGGACGCTCGCCGCGATGGCGGAGATCGCCTGCACCAGCGAGCGTCACGTGACACGACTGTTTCGCGAACACGCCGGCGTCGCGCCAGTCGACTACCTGCATCGGCTGCGCATTGCGCTCGCACGCGAAATGCTCGGCAACAGTCAGCTCGATCTCGAACACATTGCGCAACGCGCCGGATTCGGGTCGAGCCGCCATCTGCGGCGTGTCTGGCACAAGTTCGACGCGTTGCCGCCGAGCCGATCGAGGCGCGCATCCGTGTAACTTCCCTAACTTCCCTATCGCGCCAGCCCTCGCCGCAGGCGCGCTCGGGTCCCGACGTCGCGCCGCTTATTCACGGTTCGGATGCCAGCCCGGTTGCGGTATGTCATGCCAGTCCGGCACGACGAGCACATACGCCTTCGGGTGATCGCCATAGGCAAGCACGCCGGGGGAGCGTTGGCACCGCATTCCCGCTTCGACCAACGTCGCGCAATCGTCGAAATCCCAGTACTTGATGCAGCGGTTGCCGCCGTGCCGCGTGTACGCCGCCCGCCAATCGGACTCGCCCGCCACATAACCGAGCGACGATACGCCATGCCCATGTCCCAGCACGCGCGATGCAAACATGTCGACGACGACCGGATGCCGTTCGGGCGAGACCGTGTTCACGTCGTCGACATGCCGTATCACCAGATTGCCGGGCGCCGCGCCGGCGAACATGCCGGTCAGTGCAAACGACAGGCGAGGTTTGCGTTGCCATGGCGCGTCCCACGCCGCGATCAGCCGATACCGGATACCGGTGACGTTGTGCGTCTGCAAGATCGTGAGCATTTCGGACGTCACCTCTTCGCCGATGAACGCCGTGTCCTGCGGGTCCGCCTCGAAATTCCCCTGGATCGCCCGATTGACACGCGCATTGTCTTTCAACGACTGAAGCAGCGCCGTGTTCGCGAACGCAGGCGTCTGTTGCGAAGGTGCGGGCTTTCCGGACAATAGGCCTGGCGTGTTTTCGTCGACCCAGACGCGCACCAACGTCTTGTCGCGCAGCCGGAAGCCGTTGTCGAAGATCAGACGTGAATCGTCGTCGCGCGCCAGTTCGACGCGCAAGTACTGCATGTTCCAGGGGTCGTCCAGCGTCGAATTGAGCGAAAGCCAACCTGCCGCCACGCCATTGCCGAGCGTCGTCAGTTCGCCATAGATTCGGGGTGACACCGAGCTGCGCTGTGCGCTCATCACCAGGACCTGATAGCCCGGTGGAATCGTTGCGATGGAGAAGCGGTTGACGATCTCCACGAGCGACACCCCCATCTGTATCGGGCCGAAACGTCCCCCCTTGTAACCGATGCGCTGACGCACCATCGACTGCATGACGCCGAAGTCGCCGAAATCCTGATAGGCGCCGAATCGTCGCAGCGCGCCGCCGAACGCCGGGATCGTCAAGCCGGACCTGACGAGGCTGGCAATGTCGCCATGCGTCACGTGCGACATGAATCGAAATCTGGCGTAGCTGCACCAGCGTTCGGCAATGGATCTGGCCTGCTCGGGGGGCGATTGCCCGACCGTGAATTCGAAGTTGTCGCGCGCATATTCCTGCAACGTCGCGCCCAGATAATGCGCGAACATGAGCGACGGCCTGTCCCCGTTACCACCCGCATCTTGTCGAATATTTGCGGTCACCGCCGCCACTGCCTGGCTGCCGCCGGCACCCAGCACGTCGCGCAGGTCCCGCATCATTTCCAGCTCGGTCTCGCCGCGTAACGCGCGGGCGGCGCGCCCGAGGAGATACATCAGGTCATCCGCTTCACGATCCGGTCGCTCGCACCGAAGCACGCCCGCTTTGCGGCGTGAACCGGTCAGGCACGTCACCTCGTCTGCGATCCAGTCGCGCAGGTCGTTCTCGAGCGCGACTCGCCAGTCGCCCCTGAATCGGCGAGACTTGAAGAGTTGAATCGACGGATCGACCGGCAGCACCTTACCCGTGAGCAGAGCGCCGAGATCATTGGCATCCCCCTGATGCAAGTGGCCGAGAAGGAAACGACGCATCGCTTTGAGCTCGGGGGCTTTGGGTGTCTTGGGCCAATGCAGGACTTGTCCGGTGCGCAGCGACACGACGACCGTGTTCAGATCGTCCGTGAGCGCGACGACACCGGCGAGCGTGACGCCATAGGTTTCGACCGCGCGCGGATCGATCTTTCCCGCCAGCCGGGACGCCAGCAGCATGCCCGATGCGTCGTCGAGCCGGCGCATATGCCAAAGCCACAGACCGGTCTCGAGCGTTGCAATCGTGTCGTGAAGCGCCGTGCGGAACGCCGGTCTGTCCCAGAGGGTCTCGATCACTCTGCCGGGCTGGCGAATGCCCGAGGTGGTGGGCGTAGAAGTGGCGAACGTCCGGGTGGCGAGCGTTGAGGTGATGTCCGTCGTCGACCCGACGGACGCCGGCGTGGTTGTCGTGGACTCAGGTGCTGGGGCGGATGTCCGCATGAGGGTCGGCGTTTGCGTGGCAGCATCCGTGCCGTTGGCTTTTGACAGCGCGGGCGCGCCGCCGAGCAGCGCAGCCGCCATCGGGCCGCCTGACGGCGGGTCATCAAGTGCCGACGGAGAATCGCCCCATCGCAACCATCGCCACCGTAAAGTCACCGCCTGCCAGTCGCGTTCGGCCTGCGTGCGGGCGTCGTACCACGTGTTCGCCTGTGCCTCGTTGGGCAACGCGTCGACACGCACGTCCGATACGCCTGCGCCAGCACCGTCGGGCACGCTCCCCAATCCCCGCAACTGGGGAAGCAACAGCGTTTCGGGAAGCGCCGGGATCAGTTCTCGCACCGATGCCTCGACGAATATCTCGAACTCCACGTCTTCGCACACGACGATCCCGTCCTGCCTGAACTCGAACAGGTTCGCGTGGTCCCCCACGAAATCGAGCAGTTCATACCCTTCGGTACCGAGCAATACGATCTCCGGTTCGATACTTCGGCCAACGACGGCACCACGCCCGCAGGTCACACCTGCAAAGAACATCCCGGACTTGACGGTGCGCCCGCGCGCGCCGGATCCCGCACGTACGCGATGGACAAAGGCAATGACGTAGCCGGGGGGAAGATGCGTCAGTTCATCCAGCGTCTGCACGCCCACCTTCGCCTGCCCGAGGAATGCCTTCACATCGCGCTTCACATCCCGCTCCACAACGCCCTCCACATCGTTTTTCGCGTCGTCGCGCCCCCCTTGCCGCGTGGGTGTGCCCGCAGCGATGTCCTCCTGTCTCAATCGCGCGATCGTGCGCCACGGCGCCTCCTTCGTCGCGTTGGCCGACGATAACGCCGTGAGGCCTCGCGCTTTTTCGGAGAACACGAGCCGAACGAGCATATGGGTCGGCGTCGCGCCGATCAAAGGGCGAACGTTCTTGAGCAACTGGCCTGCCGCAACGACGCCTCCACTCAAGAGCGCCCGCAGTATTTTCTTCAACGGCTCTCCACCTCCCCCGACCTGATTCACCAGCATGACGGCCGCCATCTGCTTGATGCCGTCGTGCATGCGCCGCAGTTCGCGCAACGTGGCAGTCGTCTCGCTTCGCGACAGCGCGGAGATCTGCCCGATCGCCAGCGCGGTCGCACCGACCCTGAAGAACGCGCCCGTATCCAGTATCGACAGCGGGAAAGCGCCTGCGAGTATCGGGAACATCACCATCGCCCCCTGTAGCATGGACACGGTCAGTTGATGCCAGTCGCGGGTACCGCGCACATCGGCGGTCACGATCTGCACGTCCAGGTTGTTTCGCATTGTCTTGAGCTCGGCGTCCCACAACGCGGGACAGATACGATCGTCGGAACGAAACGCCAGCTCGGGACGATAGGGTTTGCCAAGACTGCCGGCGTTCGCATACGACATCAGCGATTTGGCAGGACGCATACCGTGGACGCCGCCCGTCGACTTGCCATCGTCAGCCCTGTGCGTCGGCGCGAAGCGAAACTGCACGCTGTTCCACCGAAACAGTCCCTTGACCCTAAGCACGCTTCGAATCGGCAGGTGATCCAGCACGAATTCCCGGAACGCCGGCGTGACCTCCTCGTGCCGGTTCCATTGCCGCCAGGTGCCTCGCTTGATCGAAATCACCAACGCCCTGTCGAGCGCCGGATCGCGCAACGCGACCAGTCCGGCGACGACCTCGCCCCTGTAGGTCACCAGTTCCAGGCGAAGTCCCTGAATGCGCTCGAGCGTGTTGCGCGTCGGGTTCGACGCGCCGGAAGCGTCTCCCGCCGACAGTGTCACGCCCGCGGCCAGGGCGTCCAGGACGGCTTTCGACACACTGGTTCTGACGTAGGTGGAAAACGCAATGCCCGCCTGGCGGTTTCGTCCCAATGCGTCGATGCTCTGCACATCGTGCGCAAGCAACGCCTGACGAAACCTGTCGTCGTTCACGACCTGCAAGAATGGTTGGACCGCTTCGTCTGCGGTGCGAACACTCGCGACGGCCGTCGACCCGCCGAGCCTCAGCGATTCATGAAGATAGTGGTGACCCAGGGCGACCTGCCACAACGGAAATGTCGCCTTCAACTGAATGCCCGTGCCGAATCCATGCGCCTGATACAGATGCCCGACCTCCCGGTACGTCACGTTGACCGGCGCATTCCATGACACCACACTTGTCGGGCCGCCGTGCGCGAGCACGTAATCGTGAAACACGCGCATGACCGTGTCGATGCTGTAGTCTTTCGCACGCGTGCTGAGCTCGGCAAAACTGCCCTCGTCGATTTGCCATCCCATCCAGGCATGCAACGTCAGTAACTGTTCGAGGCTCAATTTGTCGCGCAAGTCGACAGGGCCGACCGGTGCGCCCCCCGCCGGGCCGGCGAGTCGATGGCTGGCATTGACGGGCGCCTGCGTGGATGTAAGCGACGAGGCGAGCCGCATCGCTTCAACTGAATCGACTGGATTGACTGAAGTGACCGAATGCGCTGCAACGCCGGATGGCCCGGCTCCCGTTTCGCGGCGCCAGTAGGCCAGTCCCATCGAGGTCAATGTCACCAGTCCTGCTGACGGGATGACGTTGCGGCGCCGCCCCCGCAGATAGGCGCCCAACGACCATGCGGCCGTCTGCAGTCCGGCATCGCACAATACGTCTTTCAACGCAACGCTCGATGGCGACGGTGCAGGTGCAGGCGCTACTCCGCTCGTTGGCCGCGCACCAGGCACACCGCCCGGGGCGTTGGCGTGACGCAGGCCACGTTTGACGTCAGCCGATGCCGTACCCGCGTCATGCCGCGATTGCGTCAGCCGGCGCGGTGAGTGCATCGGCATCTGCGCATGCCACGCGCGTGCGTATCGAATGTATCGAATCGCATGGGCTTCGCGCACTTCGCCTGCCCCACCCCACGGCGCCAGCATGCCGTACTGGTCGGCCAGCGTGAGCAGCGGCTCCAGAATTTGCGCGATCCGATGTTGCGCCAACGGCCGCCGCGCGCGCGCGATGTCCTCGGCGACCCGCTCGACATCGGTTACGCCCCATTGGGCGATCACCCGCTCATGGGCCGACTGCGGGCGGGCATGGTTTGGCGCATAAGGCCGTGCATGAGGTCGTGCATAAGGTCGTACATAAGGTCGTACAAAAGGTCGTGCATATGGCGGTGCATAAGTCGATGCATACGACAATGCGTCCCTCAAGGCGTAACGCAGCGACCCGACGACGTGGAAAATGTTGAGCCGACACTCTGCCCCATCGAGTCGCGCCATCACCTGTCGAATCTGCGACGGGCACAGCTCCGGCAGCATTAGCGTCAGCGCCTGAGCGTATCGTGCTCGCGCTTCGCCGTCCGGCGCGCAACGTCTGAGCGACGCCACGCCGAAGGACAACGCGGCGGCCTCGAACACCGCGCCTGCGACCGCGCCCATCAACGGCGATATGGCCGCACCTGCGTATGCCAACCCGCCGCCCGTTGCGAGCAGCGCGCAAGTTCGCGAGAGCGCACCCTCCCAGGCGGGCGCGCTGCACAGCCCGGGCGCCCCGCCGTTCGTTTGCTCGTGCATTTGCTTGCGCATTTGGTCGCGAATTTGGTCACGAATTTGGTCGCCCATCGAGTCGTGCCCCGATCGCTGCTGCTGACCGTCGGCCGTGACCCGTGCCCATGCGCGCTGCGCCGCCTCGGGACATCGAAGTACCAATGCGGGCAACAGCGCCTGCATATGCTCGACTTCCCGGTCGGTAATGCACGCGGGGTCGCAGTGCTTCAACGCGGCGAACATGGCGTGATAAAACCCGCCGAATGGCGCCTCGTCCGAGGCCCAGCACGGGCTGCCCCCGATTTGGACGCCGAAACGTGCCTGCGCGCAGCACAGCGACAACGCGCTGTCGTGCGACTTGCCGGGCAGCGGGTAGCCAGCCCGCGACAGCAGACGCGCGACGAGTTCACCTGTTGGCGTGTCGAGCACGTCGAACGTGTCAGTGCCGTCGGCGCTATCGGCGCTCCCGGACTGCACGCCCACCTCCAGCATGTCCAGCACCACGCTCGCCGCCGTCGGTCCCCAGCGTATCGGGAGATTGAGCAGACAATAGACCGCTTGCGCCGCGTGCGGCAGACCCGAAGCGGCCGACATCGTGGCAGCCTGCGCGGTCCAGTCGTCATACGCGCAGGCGGCCAAATCGGCCGGGTTCAGCGCCGGTTGCGATTCGTTGGTCAAAGGCGTAGTGCGCATACCCTGCACTTCGATTGGCATGTCGGCTCCGGCAAATCTACGAGTTGCGAGTTGCGAAGATGTCGGTCATCCGCCCGGTTCAGCTAATTCGGCAGACGTGGCGGACGCGGCTCCCGTGTCGGCTCCCGTGTCGGCTCCCGCGTCGGCAGCGTGTCGACAGTCCTGTTCGCTACCGCGCGGATCGCCACGTCGGCGCGCACAGCAGCACGCCGTTTGGCCTGAAATCGCCCGCCAGCCCTCCGGGGACGACAATGAAGTCCTCGGCGGCAAGCAGCGCGTCATCGGCAGTACTGAAGTCGAAGTACTTCACACACCGGCCGTTGGCATGGCGTCGATAGACCTGCTGCCAATCGTGTTCGCTGGCGATACAGACGTCTTGCGCCAACGTCGCAGCATCTCCCAGCACCTGCCGCGCAAACAGGTCGGTCACTGCCCGGCCGACGTTGCCTGACGTGATCCATGCCACAGGCGCCTCGCCCACCAGGGCGAATGACACAGACGGCCGGAACTGATCCGGTGCGGACCACGCCACGATGACGCGGTAGTTCACCTCGGTCACACCGTGGTTCCCGAGCTTCTCGGCGACAGTCGCGAGCAGACTTCGCAGCGCACCGTCCAGCCGCCATGGCGCTGCACCGGTTCGCTGAAGCCGCAACGCCGTGACGTTCGGATGCGCCAGCAATTGGTCGGCGAAAGCGTTGGCATCGAGGGCGCCATTCCGTAGCACCGGAGCCAGAGGTTCAGCAAAGAGGCCGGGGGCGTCGCTTTGCACCCAAAGCCGCACGATCGCCCCGTCGCGTTGCCAGACCGTGTCGTTCACGGGTCCGACAATGCCCGCGCCGCCCTGCGTCAAGTCGGCTACGGTCAGGGCAAAGCGAGGCTCCGCCAGTGTGCCGACGTTGCTCGCCACGGCAAATCGCCCGTTCCCCAGACTCAGCATGTCGTCGCAGTCGTTCGATTCCGGCGATCCCTGCGATCCCGGCGCACTCTCCAAGTCGGTGCCGACGAAGACGCGGTAGCCCCGCGGGACGTTCCGGAGGCCATCGACGCCGCGAAGCGCGAGCAATTGCGGCGCGCCGCGCTGACGCGGATTGAACCAGCGGTCCCCCGGTAACTGACGCCAGACCGCGGAGATCGCCGCGCCGAATTTCCCGTCTTGCAAACCCACGCCCGCACCGAGCATCGCGCCGGCGAAGTCTGCATTGCCCATCCCGGATTCCACGAGGTTCGCAATGTCGTCATGCACACGCGCAATCACGCGGCACCGGTTCACCTGTTCGACGAAACCGGCAACGAAGGCGACGATGTCTTGTTTCTCGGTGGCGTCGGTGGCGTCGGCGTCCGGGTCAGCGGACATGGTCGTGAAGATATCCCCGGAGAATTCGCGAATTGCGGTGCCGATGTTACGGGCGAGCGCAAGGCTCGGGGCGTTCTGTGCGCCACCTGCCGGGTCGTTAAGGTAGACGACATCCTGCGATAACGGTGTGCCGGTGGTCGGTGCACCGGAGATCGCCGCGATCAGCGCGCTGGCATTCGCCGCCGACATTGCCGTGGCTGCACGGCGTGCCAGTGTGGCGACACCGGCGTCAAGGGAGCTGCCATCCTGTATCGAACGGATCACGAGGTCCCGCAGGTCGTCGATCATGCGCACGACGGGGTCGCCAGGCGACGCCTCTTCGAGCGTCACGGCGGCTGCGTTCCTGCCGCGAAGGTCAATGTCCCGCGCATGACGAGCGACGAACGCAAGGACTCGCGCATGGGTGTCGCCCTCATTGGGCGTCCCGTTGCGCCCCTCGTTGGCCGCTTCATTGCCCCCCTCAGCGGCACATTCATAGGCACACTCTACGGCCCCCATCGACAGAGAGACAGCCTGACCGTTCGTCAATGAAAGCAGCACCCCGCCCATGGCGTTACACACTCCCAGAGCGCCCGGCAGCCGCGTGCCATTCACCAGAACCGAACGCAGAGCGTCATGTCCCTTCAATGCGCCCAGCATCAGGTCCCGATGCGGCGGCAACATGTGTGCAAGGTGCCAGAGCAACAGGCCGCGTCGCACGCTCACGATATCTTCCGTGAGCGCCGCCCGGAAGTCGGGGGTGCGCCAGAGCGCGGCGACCGTCGCGGCGGATGTCGCTGCATGGCCGATGCCGCCACGAGCCATTGGTGAGTTCGATGCCACGGTCGGCCGTGCAGCGCCGGGATATGCGAAGGACGTCGCATTGGGCGACAGCCCCGCCATATCGACATCCATGGTGACCCGGCCCTCGCGCGCATTCCACATGTCCACGAACGTCTCCCATGCATCGTGTGCGCGTTTGCCTCTTGCAATCGGTATCGGGTGGCGGCCGCGCGGCGACACCATCGGCACCGCCGATGTCGGAATCACGACCTCCGGCTTCCCTCGCTTCATCGACGGCGGCGCATGCGGGGCCGGAGGAACATAAGGACCATGCGAAACATGCCGAGTATGCGTAACGTACGAGTCACGCTCCGTCGTCGGTCCGTAAGCACCCAATGGCGTTGGCAGCGGGTTCGGCGCGTGAGGCGGGGGTGGCAGATGCGGCGCGCGGGTCGAGGGTGGCGTGGGGAGAACGTTGGTTGACGGTGGCAGGTAAGGCGCGTGCGGTGGCGGCGCCTTGAAGTGTCCGTTGGCGCCCGACGGCGTCGGGGGTTCGTGGCGCTCTGCACCGTCATGCTTTGCGTGAGGTGCAGGAGGAACGTACATTCTTCGCGGCGCGGGCGTCATGCGCTTCGTCGTCGTTGTCACCGCGCCCCTGCGCGTCGACGACGTCCCCGCCGCGGAGGCAGGCGTTGTGAAGGGCTTAGGGAGCACAGTAGGGGGCACAGTAGGGGGCACAGATGCATGTGGCGTGGTGGACTCCGCCGTCACGCTGCTTGACGCCTCGGGCATGGGTGTCGGCGTAGGTTCGGCACGATCGCTGGCGGTGTGCGACACGAGGTGTCGGGCCTCCGGCATCCGGTCGGAGAGCGCTTCGACATACATCAAGCCGGTGATGGGTCCCCATTGGAAGCCGCCGTCGGAAAACGTCATGCCACGCGAGTCGATCTGCTCGATGCCGTCCGTCGGAAAAAATGTTCTGTCGTGCGCCGTAGCAAGCGTGTCGTTCACGCCCATGCCCAGCAACTTGCCGTGCCCGCCCGTGACGCCCGCAAAGAACATCGTGCCATCCGACCCGGTCAACGCGAATCCATAGCCCTCGGGCAAGCGCTTGACCTGCCGGGCGGAGGTGACCTGCAGGCGCGTCGCGCCCAGGTATCGGTCGACGTGGCGCTCGCCATCGTCGAGCGGTACCGTGGTTTCGCCATCGGTCATGAGATTCCACGAGCGCTTGATGACACTGATCGACCGCCAACTATGTGGCAACGGTCCGGTAGCGGCGTCGTGCATGGGGTCCGCAGGCGAGATCATCGGCTTGCGCTGCCGCCCTTTCGCTGCGCCGGTTCTCGTCACGTCTTTCGTCGTCCCACCCTGCTGCGGCTCGCCCTGCGCCATCAGGCGGACCTGATTGGCAAAATCCCGCCGGCGCTGCGCAATCGAGGGCCACGCTGCCATGAAGGCGTCCCAGATCTGCATGACGCTCGCCGTTTGCGCCGAGTGCTTGATGAGCCAGTCGGCCAGCGCGTCGAGTGTGCGGACATTAGGGATGCGAAGCAGTGCCGCCAGCGAGCGCGAGAGCGAGATGTCGTGCTGGATGCGCTCAAGTTCCTCGACATCGGCACGTGTGGTTGGGGCGTTCGCCGCCGGTGCCGCGGCGTATGAAACGCGGGAACCGAGCTCGAAGGCGATCGACATGGCGATGCCTGCTCGCCCCAGCCCCCGGAATGCAGCGGTCGTCGCGGGACTGACGAGCGTCAGACGATGATGCACCATGTGACGCAGGTCGGTTGCGCGGTGTTGCGCGCGCCACTCGCTCGTGACGATCAGCAAATCGCGCTCCTGCGCGGCGCGGCGAAGCTTCGCGAACCATAGCTCGCGCTTGGGCGAAGGACAGTTGACGAACCGGAACGACGGCGCAAACGACAACCCGTCATACAGGACGCCAGCGGCCCCGGCGCGTGTCGACGCCCCGCCGTCCGACGCTACGCGCTCTTTGCCCTCACCCTGCTCACCCTGCTCGCCCCGTTTGCCCGATTCACCATCAGCGACACACGGGCGGTTGCTGACCACGGGGGGCGCTTCGATCCGGAACCTGAAGGCGTCGTGTCGCAACGGACTCGACGCCTTGAGTTTCTGCTTCGTGGACAAATGCGCGTGCAGAAATGCGCGCAGCGCGTCGCTCATCTCCATGCCGGGCCGCCAGCCAAACGTGGTGCCATGGCGGATCGACATCAGCAGCACGGACTTGCCGTCCGGGGAGGACGCCGCCAGCAGCCCCGGCAATATTTCCTCGTCGAACGACATGACCCACACGGCGTCGTAACCGACCCGGAATCGTTGATGCGTCCCCCCGAGCTGATGCCACGGACGCCCGCCATGCCCGACCTTGCTCACCCGGCTGCCCGGTGGCAACTGACGCTCCCACGCCGACGTCGTCGCATTCATCAGCAGGCCGACGAACATGTCCTGCACATAGGATTCGAAGGCGGTCCGGAGTTCTACCGAAGTCTCCATGGCCGCCAGTTGTTCGCGATCGTGCTCGATCAAGGCATGGCGAAAGGCGTCGTTGTTCACCGCTGCCAGGAGCTTTTTTGCCGCATCGTCGACGACCTGGACCGAGGTCACCTCCCGCCTGGCGAAGTTAAAGCCGGACTCCGGCAAATAGTGATGTCCCAGCGCGACATCGAGTATCGAGAAAGTTCGTGTCGTGCTCACGCCGGCGGAGAAGCTGAACCGGTCGGCGTCGGCTGACCGGCCATATTCCTTGTACGTGACCTCAACCGTCGCGTTCCACGGCAGCACGGCTCCGTGCCCGAATCCCTCCCTCGGATACCGTTTGCGCAACACAACGCTCATGTCCTTGCTGATCGACGCCCGCACTTCGTTGCGGTAGTTTTCCATCGCCGCGGCGGGCGATTCGCCCCACTGCGTCGACTCGATCACCGCCAGCATCTGATCGAGCGACAGCGATCGATTGCCTGACATCGGCGCGAACGCGTGCGTCCCGCCGCCCGCAGATGGAGGGGACCTCGGCAAGTCGACCCGGTTCGGCGCAGGTCTGCGATGGTTGGGCTGGTATCGCAACGCCGAGACGGTCCACGGGTGCGCTTCCGATGCCATCGCCCCCCCCATACGCCATTGTGTCGGCACGATTGCCGTGGGTTCGTGCTGCATGCGGCGCAAGACAAGTTCGTCGGGCCAGCGCTTCACGACGTTGCGATGCAGGTCCCGGATCGGCAACGCAGCGCTGCGGACCAGGCGTGCCGGCAAACGACGCGGCGCGCCAGTTGCGCCAATCGCGCGGACCACGCGGCTTCCCAGTGCACGGACATCCATCACCTGCGTCAGCGCTGCGACGGCCTCGACCGCCCTGACCCAGCCGGGTATCTCGGCGCGAAGGTGCGGACGTCGGCGCGCGCGCGACTTGCGCAGAAAGTCCGGCCAGTCGACCAGTGAGAAGATGTCGGACGGCGTTCTTGCGTCCATCGTCCCAAGTCGACGTTTGAGCAAGTCGACCACCTCGAACACGTCCATTTCCGCGAAGGCGGGGCCGAGCGCCGTTACCAGCCGCCGCAACTCCGTGGCGGTGAGCGCAGGCAGCAACAATGCATAGGCCGACAGGCACTGCGCGCGTTGCAACGCCAGGGCGTCGCGCTCGGACGGCCCGGCGGCACACAAACGCGCCAGCGCAGCCGCTTCGCAAGTCCCGGCCGTGAGCGCACCGACCATCGGACCGTAGGTGCTCCACAGCCGGCGGACCTGGCTGACTTTCGCCAGCTTCGTGGACGACGACGATGTCTCGGCGTGCACCGACTTCGTCGACGCATGCAACGCGCCGGCCGCGAAGTGATACGTCAATCCCGCTGCCAGCCCGGCCGCCCCAGCCATGACCGGCAGACACTTCCACGCCACGTCGCGCAATCCAACGGGGGCGGGCGGGGTAAACGTCGGACGGTTCCCCGCTAGCTGGCGTTGCCACGCGGCGACCGCGAATGTCGGATCGTCCACCGCGAGTTCCGCCCACAAGCCGGGAAGCGCCGAGAGCATCGGGAGTTCGAGGTCCGCCACATCCGGCGCCAGCACCGATTCGAGCACCGCGCACAACAGACCGTCGTAAAGCGATGCGACACCCGTCCACCTTGCCGACATGCCGGTGTCCGCCCCGAAACGGCCGTCCCGGTACACGATTGCGGGCAGCGTGCCCTCACGCACGACGAATCCGGTCCGCGCCATCGCGACTGCCAGGCTGCGAAGCCCGGCTTGCTCACCTGCGTCCGTGCATGCGTCGCGTCGATCGAGCAATTGAAAAGCGAGCGCAGACGAGACCGGCCCCCAGTGATCGGGGGGCAGACACATCAATCCGTACACGACGCGTGCGCGCCAATCCTTGTCTGCCAGTTTCCGCGGCACCGAAGTCGCCATGGTTGCCGGGGTCGCTGGGGTTGCTGAGGTTGCCTGTGACGATTCGCGCGCCGGTGGCGGCAGGTCGACGGCTGCCGTCGCAGTGGGCGTCAGCCAGGAAACCCGGGGCGAAACGGAAATCTGCATGTGAACTCCTGCGGGCGACGTTCGGTCGCTGCTGCCTGCGGCCTGATATTCCTGCCGGGGTCAACACCGTCGAGTTCACTTTTCGCTCAAATCGGTCCGGTTGGGAAAACTGCCGGACCGAACGCAACGCTGTAAAATGCGGTTCCATTCGCACGCAGCGTGCCGCTCCCAGGGCGATGCCCGCGCGGTTTCTGAGTGGTTTCAGAGCGGTATTAAGCGGTATTAAGACGGTACTAAGCGGTATTTGCGCAGTCGCTAATTTTCATTTCCAGATGCCTCACGACCTCGTCATATTGGGACCTCACGCGCCCACCGGCCCCGACTCGGGCGCAGCATTGCAATCCGCCATCGGCGACACAAACGCCCCGGTGCCCCGGGCCGCGATCGAGGCATTGGCGCCCAACGCAGCCATCGAACTTGCACAAGGGGTAACGCGCGTGCGCGATGTCGTCGATTCCCCGGCGCTGCGCTCGGCCATGACCGCCCTCGCGCAACAGCATGGCGTAGACGCCGTGCTGGTCGACAGCGCACGCCGCCTGACCGATTTCAAGCTCGTCGCCATGGACATGGACTCGACGCTGATCACCATCGAGTGCATCGACGAAATCGCGGATTATTGTGGTTTGAAGGCGGAAGTCTCCGCCATCACCGAAGCCGCCATGCGCGGCGAGATCAAGGACTTCAACGAAAGCCTGACGCGTCGGGTCGCCCTGCTCAAGGGACTCGACGCCAGCGCGCTGGAAAAGGTCTACGACGAGCGTTTGCAACTCTCCCCCGGCGCGCAAACCATGCTGCGCGGCGTCCAGGCGCTCGGTATTCGAACGCTGCTCGTCTCCGGTGGCTTCACGTTCTTCACTGATCGGCTCAAGCCACGTCTGAACCTGGACGTGACGCGCGCCAATACGCTGGAAATCGTCGACGGAAAACTGACCGGCCGCGTGCTGGGCGAGATCGTCAATGCCGAGGTGAAGGCTCGCACCGTTTCCGAAGTCGCCGCGCAGTTCGGCGCAACGCCCGCGCAAACCATCGTCATGGGCGACGGCTCGAACGATCTGCAGATGATGGCCATCGCGGGCCTGTCGGTGGCGTTCCGCGCGAAACCCGTGGTGCGCGAGAAGGCATCGGTGGCGTTCAACTACGCGGGACTCGACGGATTGCTGTCGCTGTTCCGGCGCGACTGAGGAGCGGCGCGCCACATCGTCGTTAGCGGATCGCTGGCGCATCGTTAATGCATAGCCAGTGCATCGCTAGTGCATGGTCAGCGTGGCGTGATGGCCGAATGGCCTGATGACCACTCGCCCCGCGCGGGCACGTCATCCTGCGATTGGCACGCCGCGGTCTCCAGACGCCGACGAATGGGGGCCTGTAAAAGCGCCCATTCGGTTTGCCACGCGGGACCAGTCTCGGTGGCTTCGTCGCTCGTTGCGTCCACAGACAAACATGACGACGCAAAACTGAGCGGAAACAACGTGCCGGTGTCGGGCGCGTAGTGCATGTGGTCTGCCGTCAGCCCTGGATGCAACATGCCACGCGTCATCAGGTTGTCGAACATCGCTAGCGACGCAGTCGCGTATCCCTCCGGCAAATGGGCCAACGTGCCGACCGGCATGCCCGGCACGCGCCGCATATGCAGCAGGAACTGGCCCTGACAGGTGCGAAGCAGCGTCGCGGTGCCGACGCCGTAATAGCGCTCGAACATGCGCTTCTCGTTGACCGCACGTGCGAGCTTACGGGGCCCAGTGGCGACGCCCGCCACGAATTCGGAGACCCGAAAGGAAAACAGCCACTTGTAGACGCGCGACGCGTCTTGCGGATCGGGCGCCACGACACCACAGCGCTCGCCCATCTCGCAGGCAGCGTCGTAGCCGATCAGATCCGCGAGCGTCGCCTTCGTCTCGATAACGTCGGGGGCATGACTGTCGATGATCGCGCCCAGACGTCTGCGCATCGCATCGAAACTCGACGCGTCGGCCGCAACAGGCCCTGGCGTGCGCGCCTCGGGCGCCATCGCACTCGCATCGAAGGTGGCGGCCATGCCCATGTCCACCGCCCAGAAAGTTGTCGTCGCGGCGTCGAAATAGAGGTTTTCGGAATGCAGGTCGCGGTGTGCAACGCCCGCATCGATCATGTTTCCCTGAAGGTCGTCGAGCGCGAGCAAGACGTCGAGTTTGCACGGGCCGTACTCGGATGGCCAGACCTGGTACATCGGTTTGCCCGGCACCTTACGCATGCGTATGCACAGGTAGTTGTCCTTCGTCACAAAACACTCGGCGCCGCAAGGACCATATAACCGGTTGAAGTTTCGGACCTCCTGCAGCGTCCGTTCGAACGCCCCGTTCATATCGGCCGGGTGCAGCACGTCCCGACTCACTTTAACGACATAGTCCGGATCGTCGCGATCGACATATACGGCGCCCGAATCGCCACCGCCTACGAAGTGACGCCCGGCCTTTGCGCCGACGATGTCGTCGAGCGACCGGGGATCGAGCGGCACGCTGGGTGCGATTGCAGCAATTGGCGAGGGCGCGCAAGGCGCATCGGATACCGACCGCGGTGCGCTCACGAGACAGGACGCGAATGAGGAGGCGGGCAGCAACATGTTGTCGGCGGCGGCGCGTCCGGAGCGCCGCCCCGGACCTCGCGCACAATGCTCACGAAGGTCGAAAAGCGTCAGCGTGACGTGTGACGCCGACGGTCCGCTTCCGAAATGTGCTGCTATTCGCAGGCGAAGGTAGGTGCCCCCGCCTCCGATGGCATCAAACCGTCAGATGCGCCTTCAGACTCGCTTCGATGTCGGCTTGCAGATCGCGAACGTCTTCCAGCCCCACATAAAAGCGCACGAGCGCGCCCTTGTGCGGCCAGGGTGTGGCCGTGCGCATGGTCGGGACCCGGTAGGGGACGACGAGGCTATGCGCCCCACCCCAGCTGAAACCGATCTTGAACAGGCGAAGCGCTTCGATGAACGCGTCGACTTGCGCCTGCGTGTAACGCTCGTCGAACACGACGGAGAACAGTCCTCCCGCGCCCGTGAAGTCGCGCCGGAAGTGCTGATGCCCCGGACAATCGTCGAACGCCGGATGCAGCACGGCGGCGATCTCGTGACGCGTACCCAGCCACGTCGCCAGCGTCATCGCCGCGCGATCATGCGCTTCGAAGCGCAACTGCATGTTCGGCAGGCTACGCAACACCAGACTGCAATCGTCCGCCGACACCCCAACGCCCATGCGCATGCGCGCCTGCTTCAGACGATGGTGGATCTCGTCGTCGATGGTCACGACGCCGCCCATCAGAACGTCGCTGCCGCCCGACTGATATTTGGTCAGCGCCTGCACCGAGATGTCCACGCCGTGATCGAAGGGACGGAATGCAAGCCCGGCGGAATAGGTATTGTCGATGGCGGTGAGCACACCACGCTCGCGCGCGACGCGGGCAATGGCAGGAATGTCGGGGACTTCCATCGTCACCGAGCCCGGCGCTTCCAGCCAGATCAGCCTGGTGTTCGGCTGGATCAGCGCGCCAATGCCGTCACCGATCATCGGATCGTAGTAACGCACCGTGATGCCCCACGACTGCGCGAGCCAATCGCCGTGTTCGCGGTTCGGGCCATAAGCGTTGTCGGGAATCAGCACGTCGTCGCCACTCCGGACGAGACCGAAATACACGTTGGAAATGGCGGCAAGTCCCGACGGGAACAGCAGGCAGTGCTTGCCGCCTTCCAGCGCGGCGAGCCGACGCATCAACTCCATGGACGTGGGCGTCGCGTGCAAACCGTAGCGCCACTGGCTGTCGTTCTTCCAGTCGAGCGTGCGCATGGCGGCCAGGTCGGGGAAGATCACCGTCGAGGCGCGCGCCACCGGCACCGGCATGGCGGCGAAGCCCGCGGGCAGTTGCGTATCGGTGTGCAGAATATTGGTTTGCCAGTGCCAGCCGTTGGCTTCCGGCTTGTCGAGGGGCTTGCGGTTGTCTTGCGTCATCACGGCTCCGGAAAAACTCGGGCCGGCAACACCGCCGGCCCCCGGGGAGTAACTTACACGCGCTCGAACACGGCGGCAATGCCCTGACCGCCGCCAATACACATCGTGACCAGCGCATACCGGCCGCCGATACGCTGCAACTCGTGCAGTGCCTTGACCGTGATGAGTGCGCCCGTTGCACCGATCGGGTGACCCAGCGAAATGCCCGAGCCGTTCGGATTCACCTTGGCCGGATCGAAGCCGAGATCGCGCGTCACGGCGCAGGCCTGCGCAGCAAACGCTTCATTGGCTTCCACGACATCGATGTCGTCGACCTTCAGCCCCGCACGCTCCAGGGCCTTGCGCGATGCCGGCACCGGGCCAATGCCCATGTAGTTCGGATCCACGCCGGCGTGCGCATAGCTCACCAGACGGGCAAGCGGCCTCGCCCCGCGGCGCTCGGCTTCTGCGCGCTCCATCAGAATGAGGGCTGCTGCGGCGTCGTTCAGACCGGAGGCATTGCCCGCGGTTACGGTACCGTCCTTCTCGAACACCGGCCGCAGCTTCGCCATGTCCTCAAGACTGACCTCGGCGCGCACGTGCTCGTCGGTCGTGAACGAGACGTCGCCCTTCTTCGACTTCAGGGTGATCGGCACGATCTGATCGTTGAAGTAACCGGCCGCCATCGCACGGGCCGCACGCTGGTGCGACTCCACGGCAAGCCGGTCCTGATCGTCGCGTGTAATGCCCCACTTCTTCGCAATGTTCTCCGCCGTCACGCCCATGTGGATGTTGGCGAACGGGTCATGCAGTGCGCCGAGCATCATGTCGACCAGACGCGACTCGCCCATGCGGGTGCCCCAGCGGGCGCCGGGCATGACGTAAGGCGCGCGGCTCATGCTCTCCGCGCCGCCCGCCATCGCCACGTCGGTATCACCCAGCAGGATCGATTGCGCAGCGGACACCACGGCCTGCAGACCGGACCCGCACAGGCGGTTCACGGTCATGGCAGGCGCGTGCTGGCTCACGCCGGCCTCGATGGAGGCCACGCGCGCCAGATACATGTCTTTGGGTTCGGTATGGATGACATTGCCGAACACCACGTGTCCGACGTCTTCACCGCCGACCTGGGCGCGGGCCATGGCCTCGCGGGCGACGATGGCGCCGAGCTGCGTCGGCGCGAAGTCCTTCAGGCTGCCACCAAAATCACCAATCGCGGTACGTACTCCACTGACGATCACGACCTCTCGTTGCATGTCTCTTCTCCGGGTGGGTATAGGTTTGCAACGAGTATAGCGTCATAGGGGGTTACCGCGATGGCAGGCTCATTGGAAGGAAGCCTCCATCGGTGCGTCCGTGCGTCAGCTCGCCAACGCTCGGATCACCTGCTCCGCGCGCGGCACAGGGGCAACCGCGCCATAGCCGGTGGTCGACAAGGCCGCGCACACGTTGGCATAGCGGGCCGCCGTGAACGGATCGTCGCCCAGCGCCAGACGCGCCACGAACGCGCCGCCGAAGCAATCGCCGGCGCCCGTGGCGTCGACAGCCTGCACCGGGTAAGGGGGGACGATGCGGCGCTCCTCGGGCGTTGCGACGTAGCAACCTTCGCGTCCGAGCTTGAGCGCCACGACCTTAACACCGTGGGAGAGCAACGCATCGAGAATCGCATCGCGATCTTCAAGGCCGGTCACGGCCGTGACGTCGTCCCAACTCGGCAGGCAGACGTCGGTCAGGCTGAACGCTTCGCGCATGGTGGCGCGCGCACGGGCGAGCGGCCACAGCTTGAGGCGCAGATTGGTGTCGAACGACACTTTGCCGCCCGCCGCGCGAATCTTCGACATGGCGTCAAACGCGGCGTCACAGGCGCTTACGCTGATTGCCAGACTGATGCCGGACAAATGCAGGAACTGTGCACCGGCGAGTGCCTCGCGCGGCAGGTCCTGCGCGCGATAGCGGCTCGCGGCCGATCCCGCGCGCAGATAGTCGAAATGGTGTCCGTCGTCGTCGTGCGACACGAAATAGACGCCGGTCGGCGCCTGCGAATCCACATGAACGAACCGGGTATCGACATGCTCGTCGCGCCACAGATCGAGCAACATACGGCCGAACAGGTCGTCGCCGACCGCGCTCACGTAACCCGTTCGCACGCCCTGACGGCTCGCGGCAATCGCGAAGTTGGACGTGTCGCCCCCGAAGCCTTGCAGATATCGCCGGGGGTCTTCGGGCGACTGGTTGAATTCGACCATCGCCTCGCCCATCGCAAGGACTTGCGGCATTTGCATGATTTTCGAATCCGCTTGCGTCATCAGACCACCTCGCCCCACAGATCGTGACCGTCGGCGCCCGTCACCTCGACGTTCACGAACTCACCGACCTTCAGGCGCTTGGCGGCCTTGGGTGTCGGTTCGATGTACACGAGACCGTCGATTTCGGGCGCGTCGGCAGCCGAGCGGGCAATTCCACCGTCCTGATTGATTTCGTCGACGATCACCTGAATCGTCTTGCCCACCTTGCGCTGCTGGCGCTCGGCAGAAATCTCTTCGGCCACTTCCATGAAGCGTGCGCGGCGCGCTTCACGCACTTCGTCCGGCAGCGCGCCGGGCAGTTCGTTGGCGCGTGCGCCTTCGACCGGCGAGTAGGCGAAGCAGCCCACGCGGTCGAGTTCGGCTTCGCGCAGGAAATCCAGCAGGTATTCGAATTCGGCTTCGGTCTCGCCCGGGAATCCGGCGATGAACGTGCTGCGGATCGTCAGATCCGGACACATCCTGCGCCAGGCCTGGATGCGCTCGAGGTTCTTCTCGCCCGAAGCCGGACGCTTCATGCGCTTGAGCACGTCGGGATGGGCATGCTGCAACGGCACGTCGAGATACGGGAGGATGTGGCCTTCGGCCATCAGCGGAATGATCTCGTCGACGTGCGGATACGGATAGACGTAATGCAGACGCACCCACGCACCGTACTGCCGCGCCAGTTCACCCAGTGCCGTGACCAGCTCGGTCATACGGGTCTTGAGCGGACGACCGGCCCAGAAACCGGTGCGGTACTTCACATCGACGCCATACGCACTGGTGTCCTGCGAGATCACCAGCAGTTCCTTCACGCCGGCCTTGAACAGGTTCTCGGCTTCGAGCATCACTTCCGCCACGGGGCGCGAGTCGAGATCGCCCCGCATCGACGGGATGATGCAGAACGTGCAACGGTGATTGCACCCTTCGGAAATCTTCAGATAGGCATAGTGGCGCGGCGTGAGCTTGATGCCGGCCGGCGGTACGAGATCGGTGAAGGGATCGTGCGGCTTGGGCAGGTGCGTGTGCACGGCGCTCATCACCTCACCAACGGCGTGGGGACCGGTGACGGCCAGCACCTTCGGGTGCACGGCGCTCACGATGTCCTGACCGGCAGCGTCTTTCTTGGCGCCCAGACAACCGGTGACGATCACCTTGCCGTTCTCGGCGAGCGCCTCGCCGATGGCGTCGAGACTTTCCTGAACGGCGTCGTCGATGAAGCCGCAGGTGTTGACGACAACGAGGTCGGCACCGTCATAGGTGCCGGCAATGTCGTAACCTTCGGCGCGCAATTGGGTCAGGATCTGCTCGGAGTCGACCAAAGCCTTGGGGCAGCCGAGCGAGACGAAGCCGACCTTGGGGGTGCCGGCGGGCGATGGGCGGGACATGGGGCGAAATCCTGATCTAGTAAATACGTGTGACGATCGGCCGCCTGAGCATCACGACGGGGTCAATCCCGTGCGTTGCATCGCCACGCGGCCGAACAGCAGGTAACCGCGCATTTTACCCTGATCGCCCAGGGTTCGTTCCAACAATTGTGCCGAACCGGGCGCCCCCCCGCTGACGCGTGCCGGCGCAGAGCGCCATCGGGCGGTCCGTTGCGGTGTGCGCCCCACGTCACACCGCAGCACCGAACGATACGGCCCGACTATCGAGCGACTATCGAGCGACTGTCGACCGACGTTCGTCCGGTTACCGCTCGCTCAGGGCTTCTTGTTCGGATCGCGGCCCGGCGCGCCGGGAGCACCCGGACCTCCCGGGAACGGGAAGGTGCTGAACATGTTCTTCGCCTGGCTTTGCATCTGCTCCTGCATCTGCACGAACAGGTTCTTCGACTGCTCGATGTAGTTGGTCATCATGCCCTGCATCATCGGCGCCTGCATGTTCATGAATTGCGCCCAGACGTCAGGATTGAAGGCCGCGCCTTCGTAGATGCCTTTCGACTGATCGGCCAGCTTGTTCTGAATTTCGATGAAAGTCTGGATGTTTTTCTCGAGATACGTGCCCATCATGCCCTGCAGCGCGTGGCCGTAGAAGCGGATGATCTGGGCGAGCATCGCGCTCGAGAACATCGGCACACCGCCGGTCTCTTCTTCCAGAATGATCTGCAGCAGGATGCTGCGGGTCAGGTCCTCGCCCGTCTTGGCGTCGACGACCTTGAACTCCTCGGTCTCGAGCACCAGTTGCTTCACATCGGCAAGGGTGATGTACGTACTGGTTTGGGTATCGTACAGACGCCGGTTCGGATACTTTTTGATCAGGCGTTCGTCAGTCTTCTTGCTCGCGGTCATGCGGTGGGTTTCCTGCGTTTTTTGAAGGACTACCCCGACCGGCGGTCGGGGTTCATCACATATTATCGATTCTAGGGCGTTTGCTGCTATGCGGCAAAGCCCTAACCCGCAACGGAGCGCAGTGCATCGCTTCGGCCCGCACCGGCACCCGCCCCGTCACCGCTTAGCCCATGTGCAGGCCGCCGTTGAGCGAGAAGTCCGCGCCCGTCGAAAAGCCCGAGTCGTCCGATGCCAGCCAAGCCACGATCGAGCCGATTTCGCCAGGCTCGCCGAGACGCTTGACCGGAATCGTCGCCACGATCTTGTCGAGCACGTCCTGACGGATCGAGCGCACCATGTCCGTTCCGATGTAACCCGGCGACACCGTATTGACCGTCACGCCCTTGGTCGCCACTTCCTGCGCCAGCGACATCGTGAAGCCGTGAATACCGGCCTTCGCCGTCGCGTAGTTCGTCTGACCGAACTGGCCCTTCTGCCCGTTGACCGACGAGATATTGATGATGCGACCGAAACCACGCTCGCACATGCCTTCGATCACTTGCTTCGTGACGTTGAACAGGCTCGTGAGGTTGGTGTCGATCACGGCATCCCAATCCTCGCGGGTCATCTTGCGAAAGACGACGTCGCGCGTGATACCGGCGTTGTTCACCAGCACGTCGATCTCGCCCACTTCCGCCTTGACCTTGTCGAAGGCCGCCTTCGTCGAATCCCAGTCGCCGACGTTGCCCTCGGACGCGATGAATTCGAACCCCAGCGCCTTCTGGTCTTCCAGCCACTTCACGCGGCGCGGCGAATTCGGGCCGCACCCCGCCACCACCTTGAAGCCGTCTTTGTACAGCCGCTGGCAAATGGACGTACCGATACCGCCCATCCCGCCTGTCACATATGCAATGCGTTGAGTCATGGAACGCTTCCCCCAAAATAACGGCAAACCTGCCGCCTGTTGCGACTGCCAATTGACCGACGCGCAGGTCGCGCGTTCCCGCGCGAGCCTTCCGTCTCCTGACTACTTCAGTGCGAGCCCGTGCACATTGCACGCACGGGCGACACCGATTCTTGTGCGGTTCTGATGACTCACGCCAAGCCCTCGGAGGACTCAGATGACGCAGAGGACCCAGAGGACTCGGGGGCGTCAGACGCGCTCGACCGCCAGCGCCACGCCCATCCCGCCGCCGATGCACAGCGAGGCCAGACCACGACGGGCATCGCGACGGGCCATTTCATGCAGCAGCGTGACCAGAATGCGGCAGCCGGACGCACCGATCGGGTGACCGATGGCGATAGCGCCGCCGTTCACGTTGATCTTCGAGGTATCCCAGCCCATCTGCTTGTTCACGGCCAGCGCCTGCGCCGCAAACGCTTCGTTGATTTCCATCAGATCCAGGTCGCTTGCCTTCCAGCCCGCACGGGAGAGACAACGCTGCGAGGCCGGCACCGGGCCGATCCCCATGACCGACGGATCGACGCCGGCGTTGGCGTACGCCACGATGCGCGCGAGCGGGGTCAGACCGAGCTGCTCGGCGCGCTTGGCCGACATCACGACCACCGCGGCCGCGCCGTCGTTGATGCCCGATGCGTTGGCCGCCGTCACGGTGCCGTCCTTCGAGAACGCGGGCTTCAAGCCCGCAAGCGATTCGGCGGTCACGCCGTGGCGCACGAATTCGTCGGTCTTGAATACGACCGGGTCGCCCTTGCGCTGCGGAATCGAGACCGGCACGATTTCGTCGTCGAAACGTCCCGCCTTTTGCGCGGCTTCCGCCTTGTTCTGCGAAGCGGCGGCGAAGGCGTCCTGCATTTCGCGCGTAATGCCGTATTCCTTGGCGACGTTCTCGGCCGTGATACCCATGTGGTACTGGTTGTACACGTCCCACAGACCGTCGACGATCATGGAGTCGATGAGCTTGGCGTCGCCCATGCGGAAACCATCTCGCGAACCCGGCAACACGTGCGGCGCCGCGCTCATGTTTTCCTGACCGCCCGCCACGACGATATCTGCCTCGCCGGCGGTGATTGCGTTCGCGGCGAGCATCACGGCCTTCAGGCCCGAGCCGCACACCTTGTTGATCGTCATGGCCGGCACCATCGTCGGCAGACCCGCCTTGATCGATGCCTGACGCGCCACGTTCTGTCCCGAGCCGGCCGTCAACACCTGACCCATGATGACTTCACTGATGTCTTCGCCTTTGAGCTTGGCGCGCTTGAGGACTTCGTCGATGACGATCGCCCCCAGGTCCGGCGCCGCCACCTTGGCCAGCGAGCCGCCAAATTTACCGACTGCCGTACGGGCAGCCGACACAATCACGATATCCGTCATGTCTCATTCCTCTTTTTCAATGGGTTCGAACCAGGGGGGGGATGCCCGCCGCACGGCTGATCGTCCAACCGCGCGTACGCCGCCACGCCACACTCAGGCTTTCGCCTTCACATAGCGGCCAGGCGCCGGTTCGATGGGTGCATAAGCAACATTACCATACGCATTTTGCGCCTTTACGCGTTTTCCGGCGTAACCTGCGAGCCATTCGCTCCAATCGGTCCACCAGCTGCCCGGATGCTCGGTGGCACCGGCCAGCCAATCGTTCGCGTCGACGCCGATATCGTCGTTACGCCAATAGCTGCGCTTTTTCTTGATCGGTGGATTGACCACCCCGGCAATGTGACCGGATGCCCCGAGCACGAAGCGACGCTCACCGCTGAGCAACGGCAGCGAGCGGAACGCCGACGTCCAGGGCACGATGTGATCCTCACGCGAGCCGAACACGTAGGCCGGGGCGTCGATTGCGCCCAGATCCACGGGTACGCCACAGGTCCGGATCGCACCCGGTTGCTTCAGTTCGTTCTGCAAATAGAGATGGCGCAGATACCAGCAGAACATCGGGCCAGGCAGATTGGTGCCGTCGCCGTTCCAATACAGCAAGTCGAACGGCTGCGGCGCATTGCCCTTGAGGTAGCTGTCGACCACGTAGTTCCACACCAGATCGTTGGGACGCAGGAACGAGAACGTATTGGCCAGCTCCACGCCGCGCATCAGGCCCGGCGGCTGACCGAGGCCGCCGCCGATCGTCTGTTCGCGAAACTGCACGTGCGGCTCGTCGACGAAGACATCGAGCACACCGGTGTCGGTAAAGTCGAGCAACGTCGTGAGCAATGTCACGCTCGCGACCGGCGACTTCCGCGCCTTCTGGCCCTTGGCGGCAAGCACGGCCAGCGCGGCGGCAAGCAACGTACCGCCCACACAGAATCCCAGCGCGTTGATCTGCGACTGCCCGCTGATGTCACGCACGACGTCGATGGCCGCGATCGGCCCTTCGCCCACGTAGTCGTCCCACGTCTTGTGGGCGAGCGACATGTCAGGGTTGCGCCAGGACACCACAAACACGGTGTGCCCCTGCTCCACGGCATAGCGGATCAACGAGTTCTCGGGCTGAAGGTCGAGGATGTAGTACTTGTTGATGCAAGGCGGCACGACCAGCAGCGGGCGCTGGTGCACCGTCGGCGTGAGTGCCTTGTACTGGATCAGTTGAATCAGGTCGTTCTCGAAGACCACGGCGCCCTCGGTCGTGGCAACGTTGCGTCCGACTTCGAAGGCCGCCTCGTCAGTCTGCGAGACCTTGCCTTTGCCCATGTCCACGAGCAGATGCTGCATGCCGGCGAGCAGGCTGTCGCCGTGGGTCTGCACGAGACGCTGCTGCGCGTTGGGATTGGTCGCGATGAAGTTCGCGGGCGAGCTCGCGGCCACCCACTGCTCGACCGCAAAACGGATGCGCTCACGCGTCTTCGCATCCGCATCGACCAGTTCGGCCATGCGCATCAGAAAACGACCATTGAGCAGATAGAGCGCAGCAGGCAGGGCATAGAACGGATTGCGCCAGCCCTCGCCCGAGAAGCGACGGTCGCCCAAGGCGGGTGCCGCATCGAGACCGGGCTGATTGAAGCTGGCAACAAGTTCGGAAAATTCTCGGGCGTAATCGGACTGAAGCGCGTTCAGTTTTGCCGGATCGACGTGCAACGACGTCGGTTGCGGTAGCGCGCCCGTCTTGCCGAAGAGATCGAATAGCCCCGCGAACGGGTTCGCGGCAGCCGCCGCACCATTGGCAGCGAAGGGTGACGGGCCAGCTCCCGGCAAAGCGCCGAACATCTGTTGGGCGGCCTTGAACCACTGCGACATGTCCTGAGCGGAGAGCGAAGCGGAGGGAAACTGCTGAGCAAACGAGGCGGCAAACGAGGCCGGATCGAAGTTGGCACTGGCGCGATTCATGGTAGCCTGAGTGTCACGTCCGTTGCGTTAAGGGCCAGTGCCCGGAACGCGGCGGCGTGCTTCGCTTCATGAGCGATGCGCCCCGCCTGTGAAGCATTCTTGCGTGCGCGCGATGGCGTGTCAATCTTTGCGCAGGACGGCGCGAACGCACGACCTCCGCATTGTCCCGTTCCCCCCCTAATTTTTGAATGCGCGTTTGTCCCGATGCTCATCGTTCTTCTCGGCTGGCTCTACGTCATTGGCATGGTCGCCATCACCGCGCCCTCCGCGTGGCTGGGCATCGCGATCTTCCTTTTCGGCGGCATCGGTCCTGCGCTGCTGATCCTGTACATCGCGGGAAGCCGCGCGCGGCGTACCCGCACGCTGCGACGCGATGACGCAGACTGAGGGCTCAGGATTCCCCGCGGGCAACGGGCCGGACTCGCTCCCATTCACCCCCCTTCACCCCCCTTCGCCCCAATTCGCGCCAATTCGCGCCAATTCGCGCCAAACTGATCGACTTCGGTCAGCCCCTGGTCACGCCACGCGCCAGACCAGCGCCGCCATACGCCCGGTCGTCCGGTCGCGACGATAGGAATAAAAGCGAGCCGGGTCGCTGACCGTGCACCACTGGCCGCCCGAGACCTGCGTAACTCCCTCGCGTGCGAGCCGCAGACGCGCCAGCGCGCAAAGGTCGGCGAGCGATTTGCCGAGCGCCGGGTCGCCATGAGCGACGAACGCTGCCTGCGTTGCTTCGCGCTCATCCGGTGTCGCGGCGCTCAGAAACGCCTCACGCACTTCGGGACCGACTTCGAACGCCGTTGGGCCGATACATGGGCCAAGCCATGCGATGACGGTCGCTGCGCTGCCGGGCTCCGGCAGGCGTGCTCGCAATGCCTGCACGGTCTGCTCGATGACACCGGCGCAAAGCCCTCGCCAGCCGGCATGTGCCGCTGCGACGGCGTGCCCCTGAGCGTCGCACAGTAGCACCGGGAGACAGTCCGCCACCATGATCGTGCTGGCCAGCCCTACCGCGTTCGTGGCGCTCGCGTCCGCTTGCAAGGGATCCCCCGCGTTGACGGCATCCAATGCCTCCTGGGCATCGACCACACGCGGGCCATGGACCTGCGCCACCCAGGCGGACGGCACGCCCGTTCGTGCGGCCAGCAGTGACCGGTTGATGCGCACGGCTTCAGGATCGTCGTCTGCCTTGTAACCGAGGTTGAAAGTCGCCTGCGGCCCCTGACTGACACCGCCTGCGCGTGTCGTGAAAACGGCGCGCACGTTCGCCGGCGCAGGCCAGTCGGGGACGATCCAGTACGCGGCGATGGCGTTTTGCACGGCGTTGAGGTCGTTTGACTCAGGCAAGGAAGAAGTCATCGAGCGAATCGGGGAGCGTTGTAAAGTCGAATTCGAGGCCGAGCGCGGCCATGAGTTCGCGCATGTCGTCCGGCAACGGCGCCTGCCAGTGCATCGCGCTGTCGTCTTCCGGATGAATCAGACCGAGGCGCCACGCATGTAGCGCCTGACGGGCAAAACCGCCCGGCAATGGCGGGCGCTTATGACGTGGTTTGTAGAGCGGATCGCCAAGCAGCGAATGGCCGAGATGGGACAGATGGACGCGAATCTGGTGCGTGCGCCCGGTATCGAGCGAGCATAGCACCAGCGAAACCGGAGAGCCTTCCCATTCGGCACTGGCGACCGTCACCACGCGCGTGCGCGCCGGTTTGCCGCCCTGCCCCTGCACCACCGCCATGCGCGTGCGCTCGCGCGGATCACGCCCGATCGGCGCGTCGACGACCGTGCGAAGCGCCGGGCGCCCCCATACCAACGCCGCGTAATGCCGCTTGACCGAGCGCGCCTGCAACTGGCGCACCAGATCGGTCTGCGCGATCAGCGTACGTGCCACGACCATCAACCCCGACGTCTCCTTGTCGAGCCGATGCACGATGCCTGCGCGAGGCAGGTCGGCCGCCGACTGGCCGTAGCGATGCAGCAGTCCATTGAGCAGCGTGCCGGACCAGTTCCCGGCCGCCGGATGGACGACGAGCCCCGCCGGCTTGTTGAAGACGGCAAGCGTCGCGTCTTCATACACGACATCCAGCGGCACGGGCTCAGGCGCAAAGGCGAGCTGTTCCGGCAATGCCGCCGGCGTGATGACGACAGCTTCGCCGCCGGCGACCTTTTGCCGGACTTTGGCGGTCTCGCCATTGAGCGTGACGCGACCGTCTTCGACCCAGGCTTGCAATCGGCTACGGGAATATTCGGGAAAACAGGACGCCAGCGCCTTGTCCAGCCGTTCGCCGGCCAGCGCGTCCGGCAAGGTCGTGACAAGCGGTGTATTGACGGGAACGACGCAAGCGCCCCCTGCGAGGGCCTGATCGGAAGCACTTGGGAAAGCCGCCGGAAGCGAGTCGAGGTCGTCGTCAGACGAATCCTCCGCATTTTCCGTGGCGAATGAGGCGGTTACGCTATAATCCGGCACTATTGAACGGGTCATCGAGAAGTGAAGCCAACGAGCATGCAAGCCCTGAAACTTGTCAAACATCTGACGCTGGCCGCCATCGTGGTCGGCAGCATGGCCGCCTGTGGCATTCTGCCGGAGAAGGTCGACGAAACGGCCAGCTGGTCGACGAACAAATTATACTCGGAAGCCAAGGACAGCTTTGATAGCGGCGACTATACGAAGGCCGCCAAGTACTACGAGTTGCTCGAAGGTCGCGATCCGTTCGGCCCGCACGCCCAGCAGGCACAGATCAACACGGCCTACTCCTATTACAAGGACAATGAGCCGGCGCAGGCGCTCACTGCCGTCGACCGTTTCATCCGTCTGCATCCGGACAGCCCGTCGATCGATTACGCCTATTACCTCAAGGGCCTGATCAACTTCAACGACGACCTCGGTCTGTTCGGCCGCTTCTCGGGCCAGGACCTGAGCGAGCGCGATCCGAAGGCGCTACGCGCCGCATATGACAGCTTCAAGTACCTGGTCGAGCATTATCCGAACAGCAAGTACGCGAACGATGCCGCTCTGCGCATGCGCTACGCCGTCAACGCGATGGCAGCGCACGAAGTGCATGCGGCTGAGTACTACTACCGTCGCGGCGCCTACCTTGCCGCCGTGAACCGTGCGCAAACCGCCCTGAAGGACTACGATCAGGCGCCCGCGCTGGAAGACGCGCTGGGCATCATGATCAAGTCGTACGACAAACTCGGCATGACCGAACTGCGTGACGACGCTCGCCGCGTGATGGAAAAGACCTACCCGAACAGCGGCTACCTTACCGTGGGCCGACGTATCGACACCGCCGGCGACAAGAAGTCCTGGTGGCAAATCTGGCGCTGAGCCGCATAAGCTGCCTCGGCTGCCTCGGCCGCCGATCGTCGTTCTAAAAGAAGCCCTCGCAGTTGCGGGGGCTTTTTCGTTCCGGTCGTGACGCGACAGCACCATGACATCTCCCGACAAGGAGTCGGTTTCGTGAGCCCTTCCCTCGCCCCCGGCAAGACGCTGCTTGCCCTGCGCCACGTTCACTTCGAAGACCTGGGTACGCTGGCGCCTCACTTCGCGCAACGCGGCTATGCCATCGAGTATGTCGATGCGCCGCTCGCCGAGCTTCGCGCCCTCGATGCGCTCGCGCCCGACTTGTTGGTGGTACTCGGCGGCCCGATCGGTGCGTACGATGACGCGGCACACCCCTTCATCGCCGATGAACTCGCGCTCGTCAAACGACGACTCGACGCAGGCAGACCGATTCTCGGCATATGCCTGGGCGCGCAACTGATGGCGCGGGCATTGGGTGCGAAGGTCTATCCGCTGGGCGTGAAGGAGATCGGCTACGCGCCACTCATGCTGACCGAGGCGGGACAGGCGTCGCCGCTCGCCATGCTGGGGGACGCGCCGGTGCTCCACTGGCATGGCGACCAGTTCGACATTCCGCCGGGGGCGACACACCTCGCGCGCACCGCCGTCGGCGAGCATCAGGCGTTTGCACTCGGCGCCCACGCACTTGGCCTGCAATTCCATCTGGAAGCCAATGCCGCTTGCATCGAGTCCTGGCTCGTGGGTCATGCGTGTGAGCTGAGCGCGGCGAAGATCGATCCGGTGACATTGCGCGACGATGCGCGCCGCCATCACGCGCGACTCTCGGAACTCGCACCTGCCGTCATTGGACGTTGGCTCGACGCCATGCCGCCCAGTGCGCACTGAACGACCTGAGTGACCCGAGTGACGTGAGCAGTGCCCGTCGAAATAAAAAAGCCAGACGCAAACGTCTGGCTTTTTCCCATTTACCGCATGGAAACGCGATTCAACTTCCAGCCTCTGCCGCGATCTCGTCGAAGAAACCGCGCACGATAGGCAATTCGCGGGTGCGCTTGAAGGGCGGCAAGCTCTGCCAGATGCGACGACCGTAAGGTTTGTCCACAAGACGCGGGTCGCAGATCATCAACACGCCTCGATCTGCTTCAGAACGAATCAGACGCCCCGCCCCCTGTTTGAGGGTAATCACGGCCTGCGGCAACTGGTGCACCGCGAACGGACTCAGCCCCTTCTTCGTCAGCGCGTCGAGGCGCGCTGCCAGCACCGGGTCGTCGGGCGGTGCAAACGGCAACTTGTCGATGATGACGAGCGAGAGCGCCTCGCCACGCACATCCACCCCTTCCCAGAAACTCTGGCTGCCGATCAGCACCGCATTGCCCAGGGCGCGAAAGCGGTCGAGCAATTCCGTACGGCTCGCCTCGCCTTGCACGAGCAACGGATAAGGCCACCCGCGGCGCTCGAACTCCTCGCGCAGACGCTCTGCCGCCCGGTTCACCGCACGCAATGTCGTACAGAGCACGAACGCCCGCCCGCCGCTCACCTCCAGCACCGGCAATGCGGCATCGAGCACCGCATCCGTAAAGTTGGGCGCAGACGGCTGCGGCAATCCGCGCGGCACATACAGCAGGCTCTGGTTCGGATAGTCGAACGGACTGGCCAGCGTGAGCGACTTCTGCGCGTCGAGGCCCAACTGCGCAGCGTAGTGCATGAAGTTGCCCTTCACGGACAACGTGGCCGACGTGAAAATCCACGCACGCGGCGCACCTGCGCGCTGCTTTGCGAAGATCGGCGCGATCGACAGGGGTGTCTGGTGCAATTGCACCGCCTGTGAAAAGACTTCGATCCAGCGGACCGTCTCGGGCGGCGTGTATGTTTTCTCCGAAGTGTTCTCCGACGGCCCGTCGCCTTGCGCGTCGGTCGCGGCGCCATCCGTCGGAGCGGCAAGCCGCGCAGCTTCCGCTTCGCGTGCCTTTGCGGCCTTTGCGGCCTTCGCCGCCTTCTCCCGCTTGCCATCCGTGACACGCGGCGCATCCGGGTCGAGCAACGGCAGCGGTTGTTCGCCTGGCGTCGGCGGCGTCACCCCCATCTGCCAGCGCTCCAGTTGCTCATGCAATTCCAACGCCCGACGCAGACAGGCGCCCAGCGCCTCGGCGCGTTCAGCCTGATGCTGGAGCGTTTCGATCAGGTCTTGCAGCGAGAGATCGACACTCTCGAGCGCGCCGAACAATTCGTGGTCGTCCGGCAATTGCGTGACGGACATGCGCGTGTTGTCCTGCCCGAACGTCAGACGCACGTCGCGTGCCGAGCGCTCGAGGTTCGCCCCGAGCTTGACCCAGTCGGCGGCGTCACGCGCATGAATCAACCCTTCGGCCACGCAATCGCGCGCCAATTCAAGCAGTTGGGTCGTCGACACCGTCTCGCCGAAGAACAGCGTCGCCGTCTCGGGCAACTGATGCGCCTCGTCGAAAATCACCGTGTTCGCACTCGGCAGCAATTCCGCCATGCCCGTGTCGCGCAGCATGACATCGGCAAAAAACAGGTGGTGATTGACCACCACGAGGTCGGCCTGTTGCGCCTCCTTGCGCGCGAGCATCACAAAGCAGTCTTTGTAGCGCGGGCATTCCTGTCCCAGACAGTTGTCGCGGGTGGAGGTCACCTGCGCCCAGATCGGCGCATTCTCCGGCACCGACGCGAGTTCGGCCTTGTCGCCGCTGTGCGTGATCTGCGAGAACGTTGTGATCTCACGCAGTTGCGCCGCCTCGTGACGCGAAGCGAAGCGCCCCTCCTGCTGGGCGCGTTCGAGATAGTAGTGACACAGATAGTTCGAGCGGCCCTTGAGCATGGCGACCGTTACCGGCACGGCGAGCGCCTTGCGCACGGTGGGAATATCCCGCGCGAAGATCTGGTCCTGCAAATGCTTGGTGCCGGTCGAGATGATCGTCTTGCCGCCCCACAGCATGGCGGGCACGAGATACGCATAGGTCTTTCCGGTGCCGGTGCCCGCTTCGGCGATCAGCGTGTCGTGCGTGTCCATGGCGGCAGCCACGGCGCGCGCCATCTCGGTCTGCGGCTCGCGCGAGCGATAGCCGTCGATGGCACGCGCGAGCATGCCGCCGTCACCGAAGATTTCCTGCAACTCGCGCTCACGCTTGGGCGCGAGCGGCTTGAGTCCGTGAAATGTGGGGGTATCGGCGCTGGGGGAGAGGTCGGTGGAATCGCTAGCGGCGGCGGAATCGGTCAAAACGGCTCTGAAAACTCGAAGGCGCCGCGAATCGCTCCATGAGCATTCGTGGCGCCGCAATGAAAAATAACCGCGCTGGCGCCAGACACACAGGCGTGCGGCATCGCGCGAATCTCCGGCTCACCCCGCTCAGGCGGGCTGGTCCGGCGTTTGCTGCACTTGCAGCAAGGTGATCGTGTCCTTGATCTTCAGACGGCGCTTTTTGAGACGGGTGACCTGAAGTTCGTCGTACGCCGGCTCCGTCAGGAGCTTGTCGATCAGGTAATCCAGATCGCGGTGTTCGATCTGCAACTCGATGATGCGGCGTCCAACGGAGTGAAGATCGTGCTGCATCGTGGCAACTCTCCTGCGACTCTCAAATATTTCCGGTTCCGGCGCCAACGATCGTTCAGCGTCGCTTACTGCCCGTACTGACTCTATTCACCTTACTGGCCCTGGATGGCCTTCTGCGCCGGCGAGCCGCCCGATTGGGACTCGTTACGGCGCGCGTCCGACTTTTGCTGACGCTCGATGGCTTCCTGCTGCTTCTGGTTGTACTTGCGCACGTTCTCTTCGCGCTCTGCCGCCTTCTGTGCGGCGGTGGCCTTCGCTTCGTCGAGCTTCTGCTGCTGCGCGGCCTGCTTCGCATTGTACGACTCACTGTTGGCCGCGCGCTGCGGGGCCTGCCCCGTACGCTCCGTCACCCGCTGCTGATATTCGGCCTGCTTGGCTTCGTAATCGGCCACGTTCTGAGCTCGCTCGGCAGCGCGCTGAGGCGCCTCGGCAGCGGTTTGCGCACGCTTTGCGGCAAGACGCTCGTCGCGCTCGGCCGCACGCGCCTTGCGCTCCTGATCTTCCAGCACGAGACGCTGGCTGCGCACCGCCTTGAGCGCCTCACGCTGCTCGTCGCGTGCCTTGTCGATGCAATAGTTCACGAAGAACTTCGACGCGCACTCGTACTTCGCTTCCTCGAAACGGTAATCGATCCACGCCCGCTGACGATCGAGCACCGCGCGGCGGCCGGCAAAATCGTCCTGCGCCGGTTGCATGTCGAGCTGGTCATCGTAGTGAACGGGCTTGTCGTCCTCGGCCGCCGCCGCTGCGGCGCTGGCCTTGCTGGCGGACGACGGCGATGCGATGCGGTCTGCGGTCGCGTCGAACGGCACCACGGGCACGCGCAGTTGCTCAGTCGTGCGACCGGCCGCTTCTACGGCGCTCAGCCCCTGCGCAAACGAGATTCCCGGCGTGGCGGCCGCAGCCACCATTGCCACCGTCAGAGCGAGCGCGGAGACCGATGAGCGCGCACGGGACGTGGCATCCTCATACGAAACCTGATGCTGATTCAGTCGCGAAAACAATTTATCGAGGGAAATCATGAGGTTGAGCGGAGTCATGCCAAATTTTAGCATTGCCTGCCCGGACGCGCCCGCGGTTTATGGCAAAATGCCCCGCTCCTGGCACTTGGGTAACTCGCAACACTCATGACGCAAAACGTAGCCCTTCAGATCGTTCAACGCATCGCCGACGAACTCGGCGTACAGCCGCGTCAGGTCGCCGCTGCCGTGCAACTGCTGGACGAAGGCGCCACCGTGCCCTTCATCGCCCGCTATCGCAAGGAAGTCACCGATAACCTCGACGACACGCAACTGCGTAATCTCGAAGAGCGCCTGCTGTATCTGCGCGAACTGGAAGATCGCCGTGCAGCGATCCTCACGAGCATCGAGGAACAAGGCAAGCTGACCGACGAACTGCGCACCGCCATCGTGGCGGCCGAAACGAAGCAGACGCTCGAAGATCTCTATCTCCCGTACAAGCAAAAGCGTCGCACGCGCGCACAGATCGCCCGTGAAGCCGGCCTTGAGCCGCTCGCGCAGGCCCTGCTCGCCGACCCGACGCTCGACCCGCAAGTCGAAGCCGCCAAATTCGTCGACGCCGACAAAGGCGTGGCGGACATCAAGGCAGCGCTCGACGGCGCGCGCGACATCCTCTCGGAGCAGTTCGGCGAGACCGCCGAGTTGCTCGGCAAGCTGCGCGACTACCTGTGGACACAGGGCGTGGTCTCGTCGAAGGTCGTGGAAGGCAAGGAAAGCGAAGAAGGCGAAAAATTCCGCGACTACTACGACTACGCCGAGCCGATTGCCGCCGTGCCGTCGCATCGCGCGCTCGCGTTGTTCCGTGGCCGCAACCTCGGCATTCTGATGGTCAAGCTGGGCCTGGGCGAAGAACTCGACGCGCAGATCCCGCACCCGTGCGAGAGCGTGATTGCCGGGCACTTCGGCATTCGTCAACAGAACCGCGCCGCCGACAAATGGCTCGGCGACGTGTGCCGTTGGTCGTGGCGCGTGAAGGTGCAGCCGCACCTCGAATCGGAACTGCTCACGCAAATTCGCGAGAGCGCGGAGAGCGAAGCCATCCGCGTGTTCGCGCGCAACCTCAAGGCGTTGCTGCTCGCCGCACCGGCCGGCCCGAAGGGCGTGATCGGTCTGGACCCGGGACTGCGTACCGGCGTGAAGGTCGCGGTGGTCGATGCAACGGGCAAGCTGCTCGGCACCGACACCATCTATCCGCACGAGCCGCGCCGCGATTGGGACGGCTCGCTGGAGCGCCTTGCGAAAATCGCCGCCGCCACCGGCGCACAGCTCGTGAGCATCGGCAACGGCACGGCGTCGCGCGAGACGGACAAGCTCGCGCAGGAACTGATCAAACGCCATCCGGAACTCAAGCTTCAGAAGATCGTGGTGTCGGAAGCCGGCGCGTCGGTGTACTCGGCCTCCGAGTTTGCCGCCAAGGAATTCCCGGAACTCGACGTCTCGCTGCGCGGCGCCGTATCGATTGCGCGCCGCTTGCAGGATCCGCTTGCCGAACTCGTCAAGATCGAGCCGAAGGCCATTGGCGTGGGCCAGTATCAACACGACGTGAACCAGCGCGAGCTGGCCCGCATGCTCGACGCCGTCGTCGAGGATTGCGTGAACGCCGTGGGTGTGGACGTCAACACGGCGTCGGCCCCGCTGCTCGCGCGCGTGTCCGGTCTGAACAGCACGCTCGCGAAGAACATCGTGGACTTCCGCGACAGCAACGGCCCGTTCACCAACCGCGAAGCGCTCAAGAAAGTGCCGCGCCTGGGCGACAAGACGTTCGAACAAGCCGCCGGCTTCCTGCGCGTGAATGGTGGCGACAATCCGCTGGACCGCTCGTCGGTTCACCCGGAGGCGTATCCGGTCGTCGAGCGTATTCTCGCGAAGATCAAGAAGTCGATCGGCGACGTGATGGGCAATGGCGCCGTGGTGCGCAGCGTGTCGCCGACGGAATTCGTCGACGAACGCTTCGGGCTGCCGACCGTCAAGGACATTCTGACCGAGTTGGAAAAGCCCGGCCGCGATCCGCGCCCCGAGTTCAAGACGGCGACCTTCCAGGAAGGTGTCGAGAAGCTGACGGACCTGAAGCCGGGCATGCTACTCGAAGGTGTGGTGACGAACGTGGCCGCTTTCGGTGCGTTCATCGACATCGGCGTCCATCAGGACGGTCTGGTTCACGTCTCGGCCATGTCGACGAAGTTCATCAAGGACCCGCACGAAGTCGTGAAGGCCGGCGATATCGTCAAGGTGAAGGTGCTCGAAGTCGACCCGCGCCGTCAGCGCATTTCGCTCACGATGCGCCTGAGCGACGACCTGCCGGTCGCCGGTGCCAGCGACCGCCCGAGTAGTGGTGGCGGCAATGGTGCACGTAGCGGAGGCGGCGGCCATCGTAGCGGCAACGGCGGTGCCCGCCAGCGCGAACCGGAAACGGTCAACGCCATGGCGGCAGCCTTCGCCAAGCTCAAGCGCTGACTGTTCTGAATGGCCTGAATGCCCCGCGATGCAGCGACACACGCTGCATCCGGCGCCCAGACGGCAAAAAGCCCACTCGAATGAGTGGGCTTTTTTTCATCTCGCCGCCGAGCGTCGCCCTCGGGATTGGCACGCCGGGCGTGCCATTTCCTCCGACTAGTCAAACGCGCTCAATCGCGCCTCAAATCTCGATTTTCGTGCCCAGTTCGACCACGCGATTCGCCGGAATGCTGAAGAAGTCGGTCGGCTTCGCGGCGTTCTGGTGCATCCATGCGAACAGCCGCTCACGCCAGATCGACATCCCCGGCAGCTTGGTCGGCACGACGGTCTCGCGCGCGAGGAAGAACGACGTGTCCATCAGTTCGAAGTGCATGTCCGTCTTCTCTTCGAGCAGATGCAGCACCTCCTTCACGTCCGGCGTCTCGTTGAAACCGAAGGTCGCGACCACGCTGAACAGGCCGCCGGTGTGGTCCTTGACCTCGATGCGGCTGCCATCTTCGGCGTATGGCACATCCAGCGTGCGGAAGGTCAGGAAAATCGTGCGCTCGTGCAAAATGCGGTTGTGCTTGAGGTTATGCAGCAAGCTCACCGGCACCAGCGTGTTGCCGCCCGTCAGATAGATCGCGGTGCCCGCCACGCGATGCGGCGGATGCGCCAGCAAGCCTTGAAGGAACGGTCCGAGCGGAATCCCGTCGGCCGCCGTGCGCTCGCGCAGCAACTGCCGTCCTTTGTGCCACGTCATCAGCATGAAGAACAGGAACGCGCCCAACGCCAGCGGCAGCCAGCCGCCCTCTTCGACCTTGATCAGGTTGGCACCGAAGAACGCGAAGTCCACCACGAGGAAGCCCGTGATGATGAGCGCAACGAGGAACTTGTTCCAGTTCCAGACCTTCACCATGACCACGCACGCGAGAATCGTCGTAATGACCATCGTCGTAGTCACGGCAATGCCGTACGCCGCCGCCAGATTGCTCGACGACTTGAACGCCAGCACGATCCAGATGATGACCAGCAGCAGCGACCAGTTGATCACCGGCATGTAGATCTGACCGATCTCGCGATCCGACGTGTGCAGGATCTTCATGCGCGGCACGTAGCCGAGCTGAATCGCCTGGCTCGTCAGCGAAAACGCCCCGGAAATCACGGCCTGCGACGCAATCACGGTCGCCGCCGTCGCCACGATCACCAGCGGCAGCAACGCCCAGTCCGGCGCAAGCAGGAAGAACGGATTCTCGATGGCCTTGGGATTCGACAGCAACAAGGCGCCCTGACCGAAGTAGTTGAGCGCGAGGGCCGGAAAAACGAGGAACGACCACGCGAACCGAATCGGACGGATCCCGAAGTGCCCCATGTCGGCGTACAGCGCTTCCGCGCCGGTAAGCACGAGGAAAACGGAGCCGAGCACGATATACGCCTGCAGTGCGTGCGTACGAATGAAATGGATACCGTAGTAAGGGTTGATCGCCTTGATGATCTCCGGTGCGAGCACCATGTTGTACACGCCAAGCACGCCGAGAATCACGAACCACAGCACCATGACGGGGCCGAACAGGCGTCCAACCTTTGCCGTACCCGACTTCTGCATCGAGAACAGAATGATCAGGATGACGATGGTGATCGGCAACACGAACTTGGTCAGCGAGGGTGCGGCGATCTCAAGCCCCTCCACCGCCGACATCACGGAGATGGCGGGTGTGATGACCGCGTCGCCATAGAACATGCATGCGCCGAACATGCCCAGCATCATGAGGACCGAAGCCCATCGGCTGCCTGCGCGCACACTGCGCAGGCTAAGCGCCATAAGGGCCAGCACCCCGCCTTCGCCGCGGTTGTCCGCGCGCATCACGAACAAAACGTACTTGAGGGAAACGACGATCACCAGAGCCCAGAACAGCAGCGAGATGATGCCGAACACGGCCTGCTGATTAAACGGAATGCCGTGCTGCGGATCGAAACATTCCTTGAGCGCATAGAGCGGGCTGGTGCCGATATCGCCGAAGACCACGCCGATGGCCGCCACCATGAGCGCGGGCATGGCCTGAGGGCGCTGCCCGTGTCGTATGTTTTGCGTCATAAGGTTTGGGTAATCGCTTTATTGCGCTGCACAAAATGGGCGCTATTCTAACTGGGCGCCGGTTCCCTCGCCAGCCCGGGCAGTTCCTGAGCACCGGGCTTGTTACATGACATGCCTCGCTAGGATATGACGAGGCGGGTCCCGTGACCAGTCCCGTGCGGCAAGGGTTTTACCCATCTCAAGCCGGTCCGCGTGCGCGTACGCGTCACCGCGTTTCAAGTTGCAAATGCGCGACATATGCCGGACAGGCGCGATTCGTCAGTCGACAGTCACGTCAATTGCGTGTAGCACGGGTCGGGCGTCGGCCGCCTCGTTCGGACGTTTGCTGCACACCTCCATGAAAAAAGCCGCCCGAAGGCGGCTTTCTCACATGCTGAAACATCGAACCGGCGCATCATCAGCGACGACGCGTCGCCTTCTTCGTCGAGCCGGAGCTCTTGACCGAGCGCACGAGTTCGGAATCGACCGTGTTCTGCTGCGCTTCCAGCGAACGAATCTGGCCCTGCACGTCGCTCAGGCGGATGCGCGCAGCGCTGCGTTCCGTTTCCAGTGCTGCGGCCTGTTCGCGCACGGCTTGCTGATTCTGGGCCAGTGCCTGCTCCTGCTGACGCTGAATATTCAGATCGTTCTGCACGGCGTTCAGGCGCGTTTCGCTCTCGGCGAGCTGCCGCTCGATCATCGCTTTCTGCGCTTCGAGCTTGATGCGATTGATTTCGACGTCGGCAAGCACCTGCGTCTGGTGGACGAAGTCGGCATACAGCGATTCCGCCTTCTTCTCATTGCCAAGCTTGACCACGCGCCAGAACTGACCTTCGTGGAACAGCGCCACGTAATAGCCTAGCGTCTGCGGGTAGAACAACAGGCTCGCCCCGTAACGGCCGTTGTAAGTCGTGCGAAGTTCGGTCACTTCCTTGTTCTGGATGCGATCGCGCAGTTCCTGGATCGTGCCCGATGCCGCCGCGGGTGCCGTCGCCGTTTGTGCGGGCACTGCCGGCGCAGCGATCTGCGCGGACGTCGCGCCGGTCACATCACGGACCGCGTCGGCTGCCATGGCCGACGTTCCCCAGGCTGCCAGGCATGCCACCCCCACGCCCAACCACAACCGCCCCCGGCAATCACTGATTTTCATCTGATCTGTTTTCCTGTTATCGACCGGATCGTTTTACGACCCTTATTCGTCGCATTCACTCGCCACCCCGGACTCCGTCCCGAGGATCTGATACCTGCGTATTTGTGGAATGATAACCGCATGCCCGCAATAGCCGACAATTCTATCCATTGAGACGCGCACTTCCAAGCGGGGAATGCGTTATTGTCGCTGCGCGATTTCATCTGTTGATACGGCGCAACTCGGCGGCCCTGCGACTTCCGGCTGACGGAATATGCTTGTCAGAAAAATCCCGTCAAGGAAGGCCATATTGAGGCGTTGCCCACGCAGCGCGCGTTAAGCACCGCTGCCCGGCACAAACGTGCCGGTCGCGACCGCCGGACCGGTCACAGCCGGATTCGACCCTGGCCGGGTTCACCCTTCATATTCGCTGGCCAGTTCGGAGTCGTTGCCGAGAATCTGGTACTTGCGCATTTTTTCCCAGAGCACCTTGCGACTGATCCCCAACGCGTTCGCGGTGTCCTGACGCCGCCAGCCGTTGGCGTCCAGCGCGGCGACAATGCGCGCGCGCTCGGTCGCATCCCACCGGGCGCGTTCGCGCTCGCCCACGGGGCTGCCCCGCGCCCCCTCCTCCGGACGCGCGACCGTTCCCATCGACAGCGCGTCGAAGATCGGCCGGATGCGCCGCTCGTCCCAGCCCCCCAATTGCCGGTAAATGATGCCCACGCGCTCCGCGATGTTGCGCATCTCGCGCACGTTGCCGGGAAACAGTCCATTTTCGACCAGCTCGCGCAACCATGGCGGCACCTGCGCCCCAATCTCGCTGTCGCCCACCACCTTGCCGAGATAAGCGGAGAAGACGGCGAGTTTGTCGACCGGTCCGCGCTCTTCCAGACTCGGGATATGAAGCTCGATCACGGCGAGGCGATAAAACAGGTCGGCACGGAACAATTCGTCGCGCACCATCGACTTGAGATTCTTGTTGGTGGCCGCAACCAGCCGGAAGTCGAGCTTCACGGGCTGCGCCGAGCCCAGACGCGTCACCGCGCTGTCCTCCAGCACCCGCAGCAGCTTGACCTGCTGATACAACGGCAGGTCGCCGATTTCGTCGAGAAATAGCGTGCCGTCGTTGGCCTGCTCGAAATACCCCTTGTGCGAGTACAGCGCCCCGGTGAATGCGCCCTTGGCATGGCCGAAGAAGTGGGATTCGAACAGGCCGTCCGGAATCGCGCCGCAGTTCACGGCAACGAACGGCCCCTTTCCGTAATGACTCTGCTTGTCGTGCAGCAGCCGGGCGATACGTTCCTTGCCGACGCCCGTCTCGCCGTGGATCAGCACATTCGAGTCGCAATCGGCGAACGCGTCGACTTCGGCCAGCAGATCGAGCATGGCGCTCGATTGCGCGACGAGCGGATCGGCCGGCGTCGGCGCGCTGTCGGCTTCGGCAATGGCGCCGGAGAGCTTGAAGATGAGGGTGCGCAGTTCAGCGCCGGTGAAGTCGAGCGTGAGGATGTTGCTGTACTCGGGCGGAAACACGCGTGCGTCGTTTTCGCGCGCGGTCGTGGCCACCCAGATCACGGGCATGCCATGGCCGAGTTGCCATTCGTTGGCGTTGGTCGACGCGCCCTCGATCACCGATACGCTCACCACCGCGATGGACGGACGCGTCTTCGTCCGCTCACGCGACAGATCGATGCCGTCGGCACGAATGACTTCCATGTCGAAGCTCGCGAGGCAGTGGGCGACACGGTCGGCGATATCCGACTTGCCCTCCCAGACATACACATCGAGATCTTCGCGTACAGGCTTGCTTTTCATGCTTATCCGCTCGTTGACGAACGCCCCCTGGCGCTCGTCATGGTGAAGTTCAGTGCCCCGCCTCCCGGTCCACTTCGGGCATCACTGACCGCTTTGTTCGTCATACGCTGCGCCCTTCGTCTTCTGACGCCTGCCCTCTCTGCCCTCTCTGCCCTCTCCTGCCCCCTCCTGCCCTCTATGCGCACGTCTCGCCGTGCCGCGCTGTGCGTCGCGTCCTCGCGCTCGACGCTAATACACCAGTTGCACCAGCCCGTTCTGACAGTTGATGCTATCGACCGTCACCGTCGTCATGCCCAGCGTGATGCCCAGCGAGGACAGCAACGTGTTGATGACGTTGCTCAGCGGCGTGAGCAGCGGATTGAGCAAGGTGTAAAGCACGCTGCCGAGGACTGGGGAAACGTTCGATGTGCTGATGGAATTTGCGACGGTGTCGATACGGCATTGATTCGCGTTACCGGACAAATTGCACAGCAGGTCGGAAATTCCGCCGAGTAACCCGCTGACAATCCCCCCAAGCGTGTTGACCAAGCCCCCGACCAGCCCGCCTACGCCACCCAGCACCTGAGGCAAGTTAAGTGTCAAAACGCCGCCGAGCGTAGAACCCAGTGCGTTGGTCGTCTGTTGCAGTCCGTTGGCCGCCGAGCTAAGAAATGCATTGACCGTCGTAATAGACGACCCCGCCAACGCCGACGGAACGTTGTTGACCAGCCCCGTGCCGATGGTGCCGGGCGTGGACGAGCCACTGGCACTCACGTCGAGTGAAAGCCCCGTGAGCAATGCGGTCACGATCTGACTCAGATTCACGCTCGATCCAATCGGTCCAACCTTCTGCGGAAACGGTCCAGCGAACGTGATTGGTGCCGGGGCATTGGTCACAAGGGAAAGGTTGACGTTCGCACCGACGTTGATGAGGCCGAGCAACGTCGCAATGTTGGTCCGCTGCGTCATGAGTGTGGTGCAACTCGCCGGGTTCGTCTGCACGTTGACACCCGCAGCCGTACCGCCGACGCAAACATTCACCAGCCCGGAATTCACTTGCAATGTCGTCGACGGCGCTGCGCCGCACTGCAATGCGGTCACCGTCGCCGTTGACCGGGCGACCTCCAGCACCAGCGGGAGATTCAGGGTCGTACCCACTGCGCTGAGCAGTCCGCCTAGCGGCCCGGCCCCCGATGCTGCCGAGTTGACCGTCAGGAAAAGCCGTACTTGCGCAGTCGTCGCCGTAGCGCCAATTCCCCCAACGCCGATCTGCGGCGGTGAAATGACGCGTGCGACGACAGACACCGTGCCGCCGAGAATCGACAACGAAGGCACTGCCACGGCGTTGCTGCCGTTTGCCGCAACGACGGCGGTGGTTATCAGATCGGCAATCCCAACATTCGCGCTGAGCGCGTTCGCGGCGCTCACGCCGGCGGCATCGATATTGGCAATGATGCCCGGTGTCGTCGCCGTGCCTAGCAGATTGACCGGCACATTCAGGACCGGGCTGTTGGCGAACACGTTGACGAGGTTGTTCATCGCCGTGACGGACGCCGAGAGCGCGCCATTTTGCGTGGCAAGCGCGGTATTCGTCGCGCTCAGCAACGTGCCCACCGTGAGGTTTTTCACGGCGGCCACCCCCGAGAGCGACGCGACGCTGACATCCCCCGTCACTGGCACCCCGAGCGCCTGCAACAGCCCCTTCGGCGTAATGTTCACCCCAACGAGCTGTTGTGCCGCGCCGACATACACCGAGGGCGTAATACCGATCGACGTCAGCAACGGCGCAAGCACGGAGTTGCTTGCATTGAGCGCCAGCAGACCCGAGTCGACCGTGAAGGTCACAACCGCAGGCGCCTTGCGCGCGACCGCCGTCGCGCCGATCGTGCGCGTGCCAGCCAGTTGGAAGAACGACGGCACGCCCAACGTCAACGTTACCGAAACGGCATTTCCGCTTGCCGCATTGGCTGCCGTGGCCGCCACGAACGTGCCCGGCGTGGTCGACGACGGCGGCGGCGAGGTCCAGATACCGCAGGACGTCGAGATCGTGAGTCCGGTCACGTTGCTGCCGAGGTTCGACGTGATATTCGCGCGCGCGACCGTGTCGAACGACGTGGCGTTGGCGCAACCGGGAAGCGTCTGCGCCCCCGCGAGCGCCGCCATGTCGGCCGCACGTTGCAGATCGCGCCGCTTCATGAACGCATAGCCCGCGTCGATGGCGAACGCCATAATCAGCACGACGAATACGAAAATGTAGGCAAGAATCGGCACCGAGCCGCGTTGACGCCCCAGGAACGTCCTCGGACGTCTCTCACGATTCGCCGCCCTCGCCCGCCGCTCACGCGCAGTCATGGCGCATCACTGGCTGACGCCAGTCCCCATCGCGGCAGGCGCGGCCCCGCCGCCTCCACCACCGCCTCCGCCCCCCGAGCCGTTGGTGCTCTGAACCATCGTCTCGAAGAACGCCGGAATCGGATAGTTGAAGCTGTCGAGATACCGCTTGTAAGCGCGAGACGCGGTCGCGCCGAGCATGGGCAGGCCGCGTCCGGCAGCGAGGTTATTGCCCTGAACGGCCAGCAGCGCCTCGGTTTCGTCGCCCAGCATGCCGTCACGCGCCGGCTCGCCCACGCGCGGCGGCGTGGTGCGGCGAACCACGTTGGTCGGCGTGCGGGCCGCCTCCTGAACCGGGGCGACCTGCGCAGCAGGGGCGGGTTGAACGACACTGCTGGCGACCGGCGTTTGCGATTCTGTCTGCGTTGTCTGCGTCGTTTGTCCGGTGGACGGAGCCGCCGAAGTTACCGTAGAAGGCGCCGCCACCGTCCGGGCATCGACACCGCCCATGGCGCCCGATACCGGCGCGTTGGTTTGCGCCGTTGCCCCACTCGCCCACAGCGTCGCGCCCAACGCGGCACAGAGCGTGAGCACGGCGAGTCCGTGTTGCGTCGTCTGCATCGGCCATGCACCCCGCGTTCCCTGAGTTTTCTGGACTGCCATCATCACGTCTCCCTGATGTTGCGTGATCCGCAACGCCTGCCTCTTGCCGTTGGACTTCGTCGCCGCTTGCCTGGCGGTGGCGCTTAGCCGTGGCCCACCATGCCGCGTCGCGCCTCGCCCCGCCACACGGCACCGCGCACCCGCGACGAATTACTGCGAATGCGCGAAGCGATCGAGCATCGACGTCGGCATGTCGCTGCGCGCGGCATCGCCCGCGCGGGCGAGTTTGGCGCTTGTGCTCGCCGGGGCCTGCGCTGTCACCGCCTTTGTTGCGTTCGTTTGCGTGTCGTTGCTCGCCGCCGACGCCGTATCGCTCGGCGCCATACCGCCCGGCGTCAGACGCACGACGACCGGTGTCCCCACTTGGCTAACCTGGGTAACTTGCCCCGCTTGGCTCGCTGTGCTCGTCCCGCTTGCACCCGTGAGCGCCGTCGGTGCAATCGACGCCGCCGCCTGCGCCGCTGCGCGCGCTGCTGCGGCATCTGCCGCCTGCTTGCGCGCTTTGGTATGCGCACGGATATCGGCCGCGAGCTTGTTGATGGCCTCGCGCGTGGCCGGCGACATCTTGGCGTTCGTCATCATGTCGTCGGCGCGCGCACGCTCGCCCGTCACCACGAGATAGACCGCCAGATTGCTGAGCACCTTGCGGCTGTCCGGACGCAGCTCCGCGGCCTGCGCCAGTGGCACGCGCGCGCCGGCGGCATCGCCGTTACTCAACAGCGCAAAACCGAGATCGCTCAGGTAGAACGCTTCGGTCGGCGCGCGATTCACCGCTTCGCGAAGGGCATGTGCCGCCGCGGCGTAATCCTTGCGTTGCGCCGCCACCAGTCCGATACCGTGCCATGCGGCGGCCGCTTCGCTGCTGCCGAGCAACGCGCGATAGGCCTGCTCGGCGAGCTCCGGCTGCCCGGTCTCGCGCAGCGCGTCGGCGCGCAGAATATCGACGTCCGGCGCAGCGCCGTACTGAATCCGGAATTGCTCGATATGGGCGAGCGACGCGAAATAGGAGCCCTGCTCCTGCGACTGCCGGATCATCGACAGATACAGCTCGCGCGTATCCGGCCTGGCCAGCTTGGCCTTCTCCTCGTCGTTCTGCTGCGCCTGCATCAGCGCGGCGGCCGACGGCGCGCCATAGCCGCCGAGCGTCGGGCCGCTGCTGCACCCGGCAAGGAACGCCGCGCAGACGGCACACGAAAGCGCCGCCGACACTCGGACGGCGAACTCACGGGTGCCATGCAGCGCTTGTCCGCGCACGCGCAGGGGTGTCGCGGTCTGTGTCGGTGCGGGTGTCGGTGTGGGGGTCGAAGCGGGCGACATCACATGGCCTCCATGGATTTGGCGAGCGACAGGATCGCGGGGCCTGCGACCACGAGCATCAGCGCGGGCAACAGCGTGAGCATCATGGCAAGCGTCATCTTGACGGTGAGCTTGCCGATGCGCTCCTTCATCGTCTGACGTCGTTGCTCGCGCAAACGGTCGCTAAATTGCTGCAACGGCTCCTGTACGGCGCCGCCGTGCTGCTCGACCTGTACGAGCAGTCTCACGAGCGCGCGCAGATCGTCGTTGTCGTAGACCTCGCGCAATCGCCCCATCGACGCCTCGCGCCCGCGCCCCGATGCGTACTGACGATTGGCCGCCTCGAATTCCTTGGAGAGAATCGGCAGCACTTCGCGAAAATCGGAAACCACGACATAAAGACTCTGATCCATGGACAACCCCACGCCTTGCAACAAACGCAGCAAGTCGATGAGCAGCGGCAATTCGTCGATCAGTGCACGACGGCGCTCCGCCGCCTTGCGCTGCACGTAAAACTTGGGTGCCATCAGTCCTGCGCCGGCAGCCGCCATGAGGCGCAAAATCGTGCCCAGCCCGCCGCTGCCCGGAAACCAGAGCCAGACGAGCAAGGGAAGCACGACCGCCAGCGCTACGCGGGCGAAGAGGAACAACGACTTGGCGCGCGTGCTGTCGTAGCCGCATTGTGCGAGCAACAGCCGGTCTTCCGCCGCGATGAGGCTTTGCCCGAGACGCGTTTCCGACCACCGCTTGCCGAGCGCCGCCGCGCGATCGAGCAACGCACGCCAGCCGCGCTGTCCGCTCGGCACGCTATCCCCGTTGTCGCGCGACAGGTCGTCCGGCATCGAACGCGAACCCGCCGTTGCCGTGGCCGCACGAAGCGCCGCGAGCGCCTGCTGCTGACGGCTTGCGAGCACCTGATCGATCATGCGCCCGCTGCGTCCCTGGCGCATCGCACGCAGTACGATGGCCGACGCGGCCAGCAGCAGACCTGCCGCGACCATCAGCAGGCCGAGCATCATCCACGTTTGCGAGTCTGCCGTCAGGGACGAAAAATTCATGGCGTCATCTCAAAGCGACTTGGCCAGCCGGTACAACACGAACCCGCCGAAGACTTCCAACCCCATGCCGATTGCCAACAGTTTCTGGCCTGCGGCTTCCTTGAACATCGGCTCGAAGAACGCCGGATTGAGCAGCATCAGCATGGCACTCACGACGATAGGCAGCGCTGCGAGCACCCACGCCGACAGGCGCGTCTCCGACGACAAGGCGAACAGCTCCGCCTGCGCCTGCTCGCGATCTCGCATAAAGCCCGACATACGCGCCAGAATCTGATCGGCACGTCCGCCAAAGCGTGTCGAGAGATCGACCACCGACGCGAACAGGTAGATCTCCTCGACCTGATACACGCGCGCAATCTGCTTGAGCGCCACATCCAGATCCACCCCCGCCTGCACCTGACGTACGGCACGTTCGAGCAATTCGCGCAACGGCATATCGGTATTGCCTGCGGCCGACTGGAACGCCGCCGGCAAGCTGTTGCCGACGGTGAGCATGCGCACCATGCCGTCGAGAAACACCGGCAACTGACGCACGATATCGCGGTGACGACGCGCCGCCTTGAGCCAGTAACGCAGCACCACCCCCACGACATACAGCACCAGAATCACGATGGCCGACAGCGGGCCGTTCCAGACCCAGAACCCGAGCATGAGCAACACGCCGGGGGCGATCAACGTGAGGTAGAACGTCGAGTCGGTGTGCACGCCCGCGCGCTCGAAGAAAAACTCCCACGGCAGCGATTTTCGGCGCGCTGCGCGCACCTCGCCCGTCTCGTTTCCGGCAAATCGCGGCGCGCTTTGCGCCAGTTGGCGCTCGAGAAACGCGCTGGTGGCCTGCTCGCGCGCACGCTGATGCGAGCGACGCCACAGCTCCAGCCCCGCCGCTACCAGCAGCAGCGCGATGCAGGCGACCCACAGCACGATGGGATTCATCGACGGCGTCCGAAAAAGCCGCCCCCGCCCCCGTTCTCCGGCGGCACGTTGCCCTGCTGGGATTGCAGGGCGGCGGCGGCATTGCGCGATTGTTCCTTGTAGCGTTGGAGCTTCGGCGAATGCGGCTGAAGCCCGAGCGACACCCACTTGTCCTTCTCTTCGCCGTCCGGCCCGATGACGGATTCGTGGCGGAACAACTCCTGCGTCGAGATCACCGTATCGGACACGCCCGTCACCTCGGTAATCGAGAGAATGCGACGCCGCCCGTTCGACAACCGCCCGATCTGCACGATGAAGTCGAGCGCGCTCGTGATCTGACGACGCAAGCTGCTCTCGCTGCCCTGAAAGCCCGCGAAGCCCGCCAGCATCTCCAGACGATAGAGACATTCGCGCGGCGAATTGGCGTGAATCGTCGCCATCGAGCCTTCGTGCCCCGTGTTCATCGCCTGCATCATTTCCAGCACTTCCGAGCCACGCACTTCGCCCACGATGATGCGGTCGGGGCGCATGCGCAGACTGTTGCGAATCAGATCGCGAATCGTCACCTCGCCGGAGCCGTCGAAGCCGCCCTGACGCGACTCCAGTCGCACCACGTGCGGGTGATTGAGCGAGAGTTCGGCCGTGTCCTCGACCGTGACTACCCGCTCGGTCGCCGGAATGAAACTCGCCAGTGCGTTGAGCAGCGAGGTCTTGCCCGAACTGGTGCCCCCGGACACGAGAATATTGCAGCGCGAACGCACCGCCGCTTCGAGCAGGTTGTAGATTTCTTCGTTGAAGCTGCCCAACGCGAGCAGGTCCGACGGCTTGAGCGGGTCCTTGCGGAACTTGCGAATGGAGACCACCGGCCCGTCGACGGCAAGAGGTTCGATCACAACGTTCAGACGTCCACCGTCGGGCAGGCGCGCATCGACCATCGGATTCGATTCGTCCAGACGGCGGCCGATGGGCGCGAGAATGCGGCGCACGATACGCAGCAGGTGCTGATTGTCAGAGAAGCGCAACGCTTCGCGCGCGAGCACTCCGCGACGCGAGACGTACACGTCGTTGTAGCCGTTGATCAGAATGTCTTCCACTGCGGCGTCGGCAAGCAGGTCCTCGATGGGACCGAAGCCCGCCAGCTCCTTCGTCAACGCGTCGGAAATCTGGCGCAGTTCCGCCTCGTTGATCGGAATGCGACGCAAACGCACGAAGCCGTCCATCTCCAGATCGACGAACTGCTGAATGGCGCTGCGGCTCCAACGCCCGAATTCGGCGCCAAGCTCCTCGATGCGCGCGAGCAGATGTTCATGCGCAGCGGTCTTGATGTCCTGGAACTGCTGTGAATTGGCAAACGCGCGCTTGTCGTCGGCGAATTCGATGGAGTCGGTCATATCAGTGCTTTCCCATGAATCGGCCTAGCCAGCTCGACGACTGGCGGTGTGAGGCGGCACCCGCGTGCTGGGCGGAGAGCAGACGTTCCACTAAGGGTTGCAACGCGCGCACATAAGGGTCGCCGCGCGCGGTATCGATGATCAGCTTGCCCTGGTTGGTCGCCGAGAGCATGGCGAGCGGACGATCGGGCAGCGTGGCGAGCAGCGGCACGTCGAAGCGCTTGGCGATCTGATCCGCGGCCATGCCATAGCGCGGGTCGTAACGATTGAGCACGAGGTGCAGATGACTGCGCTCCACGCTCTTCTCTTCGAGATCGCGCAGCAGCGACGCGAGCGAGACGATGGCGCCGACGCTCTGATCCACCACGAGCCAGACTTCGTCGGCCGCGCGCACGAGGCTCGCGACGAACGCCGGATTCGAGAAGCCGCCCAGGTCGGCCACGATCAGATCGAAGAACGCGCGCAACCGGTCGGTCAGCGCGAGCGCGTCGGCGGCGGCAACGCTGCGCATGTCGCCCAGATCGAGCGGCAACGGCAACACGGCCAGCCCGCTCGGCGCATGCGAGACCGCCGTGTGCACCAGCGTTTCGTCAAAGCGCCGCAGATTCTGAACGGCTTCGGCGAAGCTGAACTGGCTTTGCGTGTTCAGGTACAGCAGGCCGTCGCCCGAGGGCAACCCCAGATCGAGCAGCGCAACGTGGCCGAGCAACGACGTGTCGAATTTGTCGTCCTTGTTGCCATTGCCGGACTTCGCCACCTTGGCCGCACGCTCTGCGCGCTCCGGGTTCGCGCCCACGGACAACTCCTGTCCGAGCTGCGACAGATGCGCAGCAAGCGTGCTGCATCCGACACCGATGCGTGCGCCGAGCAGTACCACGAAGCGACCGTGCCGTTGCGGCGCAGCCGCGCTCGTCGTGCCAGGTGTGTGGTCGATGACGCGGCGAACGACTTCGAGCGCTTCTTCATGCGTCGAATGCATGTCGATGAAGTCATGAACTCCGGCGCGTATGGCCGCCTTCATGCCGTCGGCCCGCACCATCGAGCCGACTGCCACGAGCGGAAGCTTGGGCGCCACACGCTTGAGCATTTGCGCGAGTTCGGTCGCCTGCGCAATGCCGCCATCGGCGGGCTCTTCGGCATGCCCGGTCGGCTCGCCCGAGAAGTCGAGCAACACGACTTGCGGGTCGAGATCGCCGATGCGCTGCTGCAATTGGGCCGGACGGCCGGCCTCCTGCAGCACTACGCCCTCTTCGCGCAAAGCCGCCGACAGCCACTGTCCGTGGCCGGCATGGGCGCTGCAAAAAAGAAAGCGATGCAACTCAGTCATGGTGTCCAGTATTCGCGTCGGTGCGTTCATTTATGCACTCCTCACTACCCCATCCCGGCTCTCGTCAATGTCCCGGCCGATCGCGTCGGCCCCGGCGTGCGCATCATTTCGAGAAGCCCGGCAGTTCGCTGTCGCTTGCCACGCCCATCAGATAGGCGCCCCACACCTGGCCTGGCCGCTTCTCGCGAGTGTCCCCCGGCAACGGCAGCGCCACGTCCCGGGAAACCGGCTTGACCAGACGCGGCGTGACGATGATGACCAGTTCCTTTTCCGTACTGTTGTACTTCAGATTGCGAAAAAATGCGCCGATCAGCGGCAGATCGCCGAGCAGCGGCACCTTGTCGACGGCCGCGGTGGTCGTGCGCGAAATCAGCCCGCCGATGATGAAGCTCTCACCGTCGCCGAGTTCGACCGTCGTGTCCGCACGGCGTGTGGAGATCGCGGGAATCTGCGTCGAGGCGATCACCACGGCATTCGTGTAGTCGAGGTCGGACGCCTCGGGCGCGACCTTCAGTGCAATGCGATTCGGCGACAGGATCGTGGGCGTGACCGTCAGGCCGACACCGAACGACTTGTAGACGATGGTCGTCGTTCCCAGCCCGCCTGACTGCGGCACCGGCAGTTCGCCACCGGCCAGAAAGCTCGCGCTCTGCCCGGAGAGCGCCACCAGCGTGGGCGCGGCGAGCACGCGTCCAAGACCGTTCGACTGCAACAGATCGATCTCCGCCGACAGGTTGAACGCCCCTCGCGTAATCGTGCCGAAGAACGAGCCGAAGTTCGGCACTGCGCCGCTGCCGGAGAACGCCGAGTTCAGCTTCGATCCAATGCCGAAACTCCCGGAACTCGAAGTCCGCGATGCGCTGAAGCTCGCGCCCAACTGGTTCAGGATGTTGCGATTGACTTCGACGATCTTCACATCCACCTGCACGACGCCGGTCTCGCCCACGGTGGAGCGGTCGACGACCACACCGCCCTTGCCCGTGGCATCCACCGCCGCCGCCTGCAGACCGCTATGCTCCATGACGGACCCGGCGTGACCTTTGATGACGGCAGCGTTGCCGCGCGCGTCCACACTGGCAGTGCCGCTGTCGCCGAGCGCACCTTGCAGGCTGCCCTGCACGTGGACTTCCCAGTGCCTCGCTTCGCTGCCCGCCGACCACGTCGATACCTGCGTCGTTCCTGCCTTCTTGCCGACGATCAGGACCGAGCCGCGCCGTCCGCCCGAGCCCTTGAGTACGACGACGTCTGCGACCTTCGGGTCGGCGACGGCAACGCGCTCCAGTTTGCCGGTGACGGGCAGTTCACGTTGTTCGTCCACGCCCAGCGTGAGCGAACGCGCCCCGGGGGACACCGCACTATCCGCCGCGTCGGCCATGCGCACCGCAACCGTTGCCCCGCAGGCCAGCATCGCGCCCAGGCAAAGCAACATCCCCGTGACACGTCTGGTTTCTCGTCTGGCAGTGCGAACCTGGCTTCTCATCATGGCGTGGCTGTATCGGTCACTGTGTCGGTTGAGTGGCGCAGGCAGGTAGCGTTATCGGCTTACGCGGGTCCTGCGTCACTGGATCTACGTGTCGGTGCTATTCCGTTCAATTCGCTTCGATGCTGGTCAAATTCGGTCGATGGGTTTCGGCGATCCCTAATTCGCTAATTCGCTAGTAGGCCGCACTGGAGCGCTCGGCACCGCGCACGACCTCGATCGTGCCGCTATTGCCGCCACCGCCTCCCGGCGCACGCGGTGCCGCCACCGCCGCCCGCCGTGGTGCTTCCCCCGCGAGTCCTGTCGTCGCAATCCCTGCATAGGCGCGGTTCTCCGGCGCATCAAGTGCGGCTTTGGTGTCGCCCGCCAGACCGGCCTTGCTCACGAGAACCGGCGGCGTGGGCGGAAAGAGCGACGTATCGGGCTTCGCGTCGTCAGTCGGATTGCGCAGCGCGAGCGTGATCTTGCCTTGCTGTGCGCCTAGCACGAGACGGTTGACGTCTTCGATCGGCACCGCCACCACCGCCGAGGTCGCAGGCATGGGCGGTTGCGCGTTGACGGACGGTTGCTGTGCAGGCGGCTGCGTCGATGCGGCGGCGGCAACCGTCGATGCCACGCTGGGCGCCGCCGGCGGGGGCGTTACATCGTCGAGCGACGCATTGCCGTAGGTCAGCACGCGCACGCGTGACGCGAGCAGCCGGGCCTGCGTATCGTCGGCCAGACCGCCACCCGGGCCACCTGCGGGCGGGTTCGTCTTCATCGTGAAGAAGACGTCGACGTAATCCCCGGGGCGAATGCGATTGCTCACGCCGACGGTTTCGCTCACTGGCAGCGAGACGGCGCGCTCGCCTGGCGCGAGTTGCATGGCCAGCCCGCGCGCCAGCAAGTTTTGCGTAATCGGCACGCCGGCGGCCAGCGCGACGAGCGGCACGCGCCCCACGACGTCTGCCGGCACATTGAAGGCGCCCGGCGCCGGGCTGTCGAATTGCGCCACCTTGACATCGTCGGTAGTCATCGGCTTGCCCGGCACCAGTGCCTTGGCCGCCACCACGGCCGGGAAACGCTGCGTGAGCGTCTGCGTCACTGCCGACGGCGTCGCTGTCGGCGCAGGCGCGTTCGCCGTGCCCAGACGCAAGGCAAAGAGCGCAAGCAGCACGCCGGCGACAACCAGCACAGCAGCGAGAATCTTGGTGGCTTTGTTCATGGCTTGGGGCCTGTCGGCCGTTCAGTCGAAACTTGCGGGACGCCGGCGTGCCGGCGGCATGTCATTCTGTCCTTGCGCCTATTGCTGTCGTTACGTCTGCTGCACGACTTCCCATGTGCGTTTCCCTCCATGCCCAACGCACTGCCCGCCGGCAAATCGTGCGCGCTCATCAACTGCCTCCGAGCGTCGAGGTATCGAGCGTGACCGCCGCGGTGCCCACGACCGTCGACGGCACCAGTGCGCCGAGCCCCGGCCAGTTCACCGTCATCGGTTGGTTCAGCGTGAGCGTCACGTGAACGATGCACTGCGACGCCGCACCGACACCCGAGGCCGGGCACGGATACGTTGGATCGACGGGAAACGTGGCCGTCACCGCCGACGCAGACGGCCACGCCAGCGTCGTGTTGATCGCGGTCGTGGCATAGCCCTGACGCTGTGTCATCGTGCCGGCGCGCAGCATTGCCCGGCCGGCCTCGGAGGCGGCCTGCGTGAGCATCTGGCGGGCAAGAATGTTGATGGAGAATGCAACGGCGACGTAGAAGGCAGGCAGCAGGATCAGGAGGATCAGCATGAATTCCAGTGCAGCGACGCCGCGCATCCGACCCGCGCGTACGTCCTGCCACCTCACCCTTGCCTGTGCCCCAGACCGTTTCATGACGATACCCCCCGTCGCGCACGGCGCTTTTCGGCCGTGTCTGGCGACGCGTGAACCTGCCAATTTGCGCGGCGTCGCCCGCGCCTCCCATTATTACGGCACTGCCTGCGGCAGCACTCGTCACAGCATCCGCGCCAAGGCTTGCGACTTCGGGACCCGGCATTCCCCGCCCCGAATGGCGCTCACCTCACAACGAGCGCTGCGGCCGCCAGATAGGCCCCGTAGGGCAATCCGACGCGTCCCGCGCGCCACTGCAAAATTCGTTGCCACGCATGCGATTGCGCCAGAGGCTCGCGCCACCGCGTCAACCCCTTCAGCCGGCCGGTCAGCAAGACGAGCGCATGCACACCCGCTGCGACACTGGCCAGACACCACACCGGCAACAGCACCGGATACCCGGCGACCAATCCGATGACGGCGAAAAGCTTGACGTCTCCGGCAGCCATCACACCCCGCCACCAGAAAGGCAGCAGTACGAGCAAACCGATCACCGCGCCCAACCCGTGAACCCACAGCACCTGCGGTCCCGTTTGCCACGCCTGCCAGCCAATCCACACGACACTCGGCGCAGCGACACATAACAGCCACACGTTCGGGATGCGCCGCGCGATCAGATCGGTCATCACGATCGGCACACACAACAGCCACAGCAATATCAGCACAGCGCGTCTCGCTTCAAAAAGCGTTGCGGTGGAGGCGCGTTACCCCGCCGACGCCGTAACGCGGGTTCAGTGCGAAATCGCAGAACTGACTGCCGACGTCATCGAAGCGAATGCGCTCGTCAATGCGTCGCTCAGATTGGTATAAACCGTGCCGCCGATGACGACCGCCACGATGGCCGCCAGAATGCCGTACTCAAGGGCAGTTACGCCCTTTTGCCGGGACACACGGCGCGGGCGCCCACCATGGCGTGCTCGATTTGCTTGCATGATTCGCTTCCTGGCGAATACCGCCTCTCATGACCTCGAACGGCACCAGCGACGCTATCGGCATGAGCTGCATGTGCCACATTTCCCGCAGGCCTGATAGCGAGTGCCTTTCCCCTTTGTCCAACGCACCCCTCCTCACCGCTGCACCTGCACTACTGGCACGAGCGAGGAGCGCCGGTCGGCTTATCGTTTTGAAGCGAATGCGCGAGCTTGTCGAGACGCCTTGCGCAGCAGACCGGGCACCGGTAGGCGTCAGGCGCCCGACGCGGTGATCACCGATTGGATCTTCGCGAATACGGAACCGAACGCCGTGCCCAATCCGGTCGACACAGTGCCGCCGATGATGACCGCCACGATGGCAGCGAGGATGCCGTACTCCAGCGCCGTGACACCGCGCTCATCCCGAGCAAACAGACGAAAACGATTTGCGAGCTTCATTTCACCCTCCCTCAATAAAGGCACCGGAGCGCCCGTTGGCAAATAACGAGACATCACACACCTGCCCACCGGACTGATGACGCAGTCTCGCCATATCGCTTATCAACTCTTGACTTCGGCCCTGGGCTCGTTGCGCCATAAGGCTTGCGAACCTCTTTTACGTTGTATGCCAATATTTCTCTTGCTGTTGGCACGCCGTTTGCAGCTGCCTGCTATTTTTTTCTGATGCTAATTTAAACTAAATCCCAAAAACTAGAGCCTTGCTTCCAATCACCCTGGCGATTGTAAAAAAACGTTACACCAGTTGATCGAACAATACTCCAAAACTAAGCAATGGAACGCCCGCGAGGGAAAACCATGATTGGTGCGACGCCACACGCGCTCACAAAACACGCTGCGCCGATTTCAGCGCGCATTTAAATAACTATTCATCCGATTCGGCACGGCCCCGAATCCTCGAATTCCCCATCCTCAATTCGGCGCAATCCCGCTCGCACCGAAGACCCAGCTTCATTTCGTTATCCGGTCGATCGCACCGGCGCCACGGCGTAAGCCTTTCCCGACAAATTACGGCTTCCTGAGCATCGACGACGGTCGGGAATTACCCGGACTTGCGGGGCTGATGCTAATAAAACGACAGGCAACGACATTGTCTTGCACCGCATGTCGCTTTGCTTCTTATTTGCTTCTTCGTTGCTTCTCCATTTCGCTCCATTACACCGGGGCCGTTACGTTACGTTACCCGTAACGACCCACGTAACGGGAACGCCATTTCCCCCGTTATTCGCCATTTCCCGATGGCGTTAACCCTGAGTCACCTCCCTCTTCGCCCGACGGCGATCTCTCGATTCAAAAGATTCTTGTTTTCCGAAACGCAAATAAATACAGGCTTTCGAGCCCATTGCCGGAAAAACTAGAGCGCTTATTCAACTTCTGAATCGACGCTTGGCATACCTCTTGCGCATACCCCTGCATCGCAACGCTGAAGATCACGAGGGACACCATGATCGTTGGCAATACCAAACAAACGATGCACGGCGCAACGGCCATTACGGCGGAGCGTCAACGCATTGCGGCGAGGCAGCAAAGCGCTGCGGCCGACGCGGATCGTAGAGGCGCAAGCCCAGGGAGGGGCGGTGAAGAAGGCGGTGGCGTACGCGCCACCGCCACACCGACCGAAGCGGCAAATGCCCGTAGCAGCAATACGAATTCGGCCCATGCGATGACGGGCCCCGATAGCGCAGTCGTCAACGCGCTCCTGTTCGCACTCATCGCACAACGCATGAACACCCGACTGGCAGCACAAGCCGTGCTCGCCTGACGACAACAAAGACCAGAGGACCTCATCATGAACAACATCCAACGCAACCTTCTCGCTTCCGCCGTTCTCCTCGCCGTCGTCACGATGACGGGCTGCGCCAGCTCCGGCTCGGGCGGCACCAGCGGCTCGCTCGGTGACGGCGGCGGCAGCGGCACCACGGCCGGCACCGGCAGCGGCGGCGGTTCGGGCGCAGGCACCGTGCCTGACGGTTCGGGCGGCGGCGCCGGTGGCGGCAGCGGCAGCGGCACTGGTGGCAATGGCAACGGTGGAAACGGAAACGGCGACAATGGAAATGGCGGCAATGGCAACGGCGGTACGGGCACCGGCGCGCAGACCAATCCGATCGGCACCGTCGCAGCCACGGCCAGCACGGGCGTCGTCACGCAAGTCGGCAAGACGGTCAGCGATCTGGGCACCACGCTCAACAACACGAACGTGCCGCTGGTCAGCACGCAAACGAAGAGCGGTCTGGCGGGCGCTACGGTCAAGACGGGCGACGCCGTGCAATCCATCGGCAACGGCCTGACGAACGGTCTGGGCAAGCTCGGTTCGAGCAACGACGTGCTCAACCCGACCCTCACCGGCGTCACGAGCGCTGTGACCAACCTCGGTCAGGCGGGCCAGCAACTCGGCAGCGCCGTGACCGGCCTCGGGCAAACCACCGGTCTCAACAAGATCGCTCCCGTGAACAGCGTGACCACGCTGCTCGGCGGTGTGGTGAGCGCGGTGGGCGGCGCAGGCGCCGCACTCGGCACGGGTCTCACGGACACCGTGAACGCCGCGCCCGTTCAGCAACTGACCGCCGGGCTGACGAAGACCATCACGCCGATCACGACGGTCGTGACCAATACCACGCAAACGCTGGGCAACGCGACGGGTCTCGGCACGCCGGTGAACAACCTGCTCGTGACGGTGGGCAGCAGCCTGGCCGGCGTGGGCACCAAGCTCGGTGGCCAGATCAATAACCCGGTGGCAGCCGACCTCGGCGGCGTCGTCGCCGGCGTGGGTCACACGGTGGCAAGCCTCGGTGGCGTGGTTCACGGCACGCCGAGCAGCACCAACCCGCTCGCTCCCCTCACGTCTGCCCTTGGCGGCCTGACGGGCGGCATCGGCGGCGGCACGGGCACCACGGGCCCGCTCGCCCCCGTCACGAACCTCGTCTCCGGCCTGACCGGAGCACTCGGCGGTGCGACCGGCGGCGGATCGGCGAACAACCCGCTCGCCCCCGTCACGAATCTCGTCAACGGTCTGACGGGCGCCCTCAGCGGTGCCGCAGGTGGCGGCTCCACGGGTAACCCGCTGGCCCCGGTGACGACCGTCGTGTCGGGTCTCACAGGCGCCGTCGGCGGCGCAACGGGCGGTGGCTCGGGCGCCAACCCGCTCGCTCCGGTCACGAATCTCGTCTCGGGTCTGACGGGTGCGCTTGGCGGCACGGTCAGCGTGAGCGTAGGCGGCGCGGCAGGCACGGGTAGCGCCTCGGCCGGTGCAGGCGGTTCGGCTTCCGGTAGCTCGGCTTCGGGCGGCGTGCTCGCCCCGGTGACCTCACTGCTCGGCGCGGTCACGGGTTCGGTGGGCGGCGCAACGTCGGGCAGCGGCACCAGCAACGGCGGCCCGCTCGCCCCGGTGACAGGCTTGCTCGGCGGCCTGCTCGGCGGCAAGAAGTAAGCGACGCCTGGTCACGCCAAACGACGTGATCGAGCGCCATCGACGCGATCCATCAACCGGCAACCCGATCATGACCCGTGCGATACCGCCGCCCGCCTGCGACCGCCGCGATCCGGCCCTCGCCCCGATGCCGACGCATCGCACCGGGGCGCCCCGGATCCGGCTCATCCGACACGCCGCGCGCACGCAACGGCACCACAGCGAGCGGCCCCGGTTTCTCAAATGGAAATAGCAGCACCTCACGGCAAGCAATGAAACCCAACGGCGTCATCGAGCGGTCCCCCGCCAGCCGACACTCAGAACGATCAAGGGAGATAACCATCATGAGCAACGCACTTCAACGCACCCTTCTGGCTTCGGCCGCCATGGCAGCCATCGTACTTACCGGCTGCTCCAGCGGCGGTGGCGGCAGCGGCGCCACCTCCACCGGCACGACGGGCACGCCGAACGCCGTCGGCACCACGGCATCGGGCGCCGGCGGCGTCGTCAGCTCGGCCGGTAACGTGGTGAGCGCGCTGGGCGATCAGGTTGCGAGCACCCAGCTTCCGCTGGTGTCTTCGCAAACGTCGCAAGGCATGGGCGGCGCGCTCAAGAGCACGGGTAACGCCGTCACCGATCTGGGCAAGGGTGTGAGCGCCGGGCTTGGTCAAAGCGGCACGTCGGCGGATACGGTGGGCACCACGCTCAAAGTCGGTGTCGCGCCCGCCATTACCGATCTGGGTCACGCCGGCGAGCAACTGGGTAGCGGCATCTCGGGCATCACGAAAGGCAACCCGCTCCAGAACACGCCTGTCGACACACTCGTCGGCGCCGTTGGCAACATCGTAGGCACCGTGGGCCAGGCCGGCATCGCCGGCGGCGCCATCGCAAGCCAGGCCTTCTCCGGCGGCCCGGTAGCGCAGGTGACACAAACCTTGTCCTCGGCCGTGAACCCGATCACCGACGTCGTATCCGACACCACCCGGACCGTGGGCAACACGACCGGACTCGGTGGGCCGTTGAACGGCTTGCTCGGTACGGTCGGCAGCACGGTCGCCGGATTAGGCGTGCAGATCGGCGGCACGTCGTCGAACGGTGTCGTGAAATCGCTCGGCAACACGGTCACCGCGACCGGCAACACGGTCTCCACGCTGGGCGGCTTCGTCAACGGCTCCACGTCGACCGGCTCCGCCAACCCCTTCGGCTCGCTCCTTGGCGGTCTCGGCAACACCGCCGCCGGCGGCAGTGGCGGCACCGGCTCCCTCGGCTCGCTCAGCGGCTTGCTCGGTGGCGGCAGCGGCCCGCTCGCACCGGTCACGGGCCTGCTCGGTGGCCTCGGTGGCGCCGGTGGCAGCAGCAGCCCACTGGCGCCCGTCACGGGTCTGCTCGGTGGTCTGGGCGGTGCGACCTCAGGCAGCAGCGGCAGCAGCCCGCTTGCTCCCGTCACCAGCCTGCTCTCCGGCGTGACGAGCAGCGCCGGCGGCAGCACGGGCGCAACGAGCGGTCTGGCCGTCATTCTCGTGCCGGTCACGAACCTGCTGGGCAGCGTCGCCAGCGTCGGCAAGTAATCGATGCGACTGTGGCCCGGGGCACACGCACCGGGCCATGCAGCCCCCCCGACAGGAATCGATAAGGAGATGCCATGGCCCGCTTCATATCCGACACCGGCGTTCTGATGCGCGGTCATGGCGAATCCGCCCCGCAAACCTCCGAACCGCTGGCAATGCGTGAATCCGGTAACGGTTACGTCCCCCGTCAAAGCCATAACACGTACGGCGCCGACACCGGCGTCGCCTCCGGAGCGACTTCGACGTCTGCTCCGTCCCATGGAACGAACGGCACTATGAGCGACCGTCACACGAACCGCAACGATCTCGTCGCCGGCATCGTCCGCTCGCTCGGACGCCGACTCGCCGTGTACACCGCCCTCTATCACGCGGCCCTCGCCGAGCAGCTTGGCCTGAACGTCACCGACCTGAATGCGCTCGACCTGATTCTCGAACTCGAATCGATCACCGCAGGCCAGCTCGCCGAATTGATGGGCGTGAGTTCGGGCGGCATCACGACCGTCATCGACCGGTTGGAGCGCGCGGGCTTCGTCGAGCGCGAGAAGAACCCGCACGACCGTCGCATGGTGATGATTCACCCGATCGAAGAACGCTGTGCGCAAATCGAACAGTTTCTGTCGTCGGTATCGCGTGAGCTCACTGCGGTGAGTGCGGCCTACGACCACAGCGAACTCGCCGCGATACACGATTTTCTGGTGCAGAGCATTCGCACGCTCAAGAGCGAAACGTTTCGTCTGCGCTTCGAAGCGGATCAGGACATCGCGGGTCTGGTGTCGAACACGCGCGGCACGTCGTCCAAGCCCTGAGCGAGCATTCCCGGACATAGCGCACGAGGCAACGAAAGCCAGCAATGAAAGCAAGGCAGCGAAAGCCGCTCGCGCCCCATCGAGGAGAAATGTCATGTCGAAGATTTTGCGTCCCACCTTGCTCGTTGCGCTCGCTGCACTCGTTACCGGCGTGATCGGCGTTACCGGGTGCTCCAGCTCTGGCGGCGGTAGCGGCGCCACCGGCGACACGCCCACCAACCCCAACAATCCGAACAATCCAAACACGCCGACCAATCCCAACGATCCGACCAACCCGAGTTCGAGCAGCAACGGCGTGGTGAGCTCGGTGGGGTCGGTGGTCAGCGCCGTCGGTAATCAGGTGTCCAACACAACGATTCCCGGTGTGTCGCCACAGGTCACGCAGGGGTTGGGCGGCGCCGTCTCGCAGACCGGCAAGGCAGTGACGGACCTGGGCACGGGCGTCGGCGACGGTCTCGGGCAGCTCGGCAAGAACGGCGCCAACCCGATCGGCACCACACTTGCGAGCACCGGTGGCGTCGTCGCCGATCTCGGCAACGCGGCCAAGTCGCTTGGCAGCGGTGTGGCCGGCATAGGCAACAGCGGCCCGCTCGCCAACACGCCCGTGGCCACGCTCACCGGCGTATTGGGCAATGTCGTCACGACCGTCGGTCAGGGCGGCGTAACGGGGGGCCAGGCGCTCACGCAAGTCCTCACGAGTCCGCAGGTCGTTCAGGCGACGGCGGCACTTTCGTCGGCCATTACGCCCATTACGAACACAGTCGTCACCACGACGCAGACACTCGGCAACACTACCGGGCTCGGCACGCCCGTTGCCGGGCTGCTCGGCACTCTCGGCGGGGCGCTCAACACGACCGGCGCACAGGTCAAGGCCGGCGCACCGAACGGCGTGGTCGCGAGCCTTGGCAACCCGCTCATGGCGCTTGGCAATACCGTGACGAGCGCGGGCGGTCTGCTCTCGGGAACGACCGGAACGACGAGTCCGAACGCGTTGGGCAATGTGCTGGCGAACGTCGGCAACACCACGGTGACGCCCACGGCGGCCGGTGGCAACAATCCGCTCGGCGCGCTCACCGGTCTGCTCGGCGGTCTGGGTGGCGGTCTGGGTGGTGCATCGGGATCATCCGGCAACCCGCTCGGCAGCGTCACAGGTCTGCTCGGTGGACTGACGACCGGCACGGGATCGTCCGGCAGCAACCCGCTGGGCACGGTGACCGGCCTTCTGGGCGGGGTGACCAGTGCGGGCGGTGGGTCGGGCGGATCGGGTAGCGGTGGCACGACAAGCCCGCTCTCCCCCGTTACGACATTGCTGAGCACCGTCACCACGCCGCTCACCTCGCTGGCGAGTACCGGCACCGGGAGTTCGAGCGGCGCGGGCGGACTGCTTGCGCCGGTGACAGGTTTGCTTGGCGGATTAGGGAAGTAATCCGAAGGGAACGGATCGCGAGGGGGGAACGTTCGCGGGGAGCAGGCCCCGACGAACGGTGCAGGACGGCAACGCCCGGACAGTGAAGCGACACTGCCCGGGCGTTGTCGTTATGGAGGCGTTGTCGTTATATGGCCTCTTCACGCTACAGTCACGCTCCAGTCACGTGCGAGTGGCGTGCAGATGGCGTACTGACGACACGCGCGAGCCATGCGAGTCGTCCCCGGCGCACACGCGTTAGCGAACCAGCGGAAATGAGCCATTCTTGATTTCCGGGGGCACTGGGGTCGCGCAGAATCGCTCGCCCTTGCCCTGCGCTGCCGCATCCCTGGGTCACGAGCCGAGGCGGTGCCACGCGGGGGATTTTTACCATCGCAAACGATGACTTCCATGCACATCCTCACTGGGGCGTTCAGCCCCGCGCTGTCTCCCTCGACCTTCACGACCCCGGCCGCCAACGAACCGGTTCACGACCCGGTCGACAGTGCACCGATCGACACCACGCCCCCTGAAACGCACGCACCTGCGATGCCGGAGCCATGGCCGGCGCATGTCAACGAGCGTCGCATGGCGGCCGAGCAATGGCGGCGCACGCTGCAACGCATCGACCCGCAACCGCAAACCGGCATCGCGAGCGGCGCGAACCGCCCGCACGCGCTGAACGATCTGCTGCTGGCACTGACGCGAGCGTGGCGCGACGCTGCGCGAAGTGCGCCATCATCGACACCCCTCGGCGACGATCGCTTCAATACCGGTACCGAGACCTTCAACGGTGCCGATGCCAATGCAGATGCCGCATCACGCGCCGATGGGCTTCGGCAAGCGAAGGCGTATCGCGAAGTGCTCTTTCAGATGACGCCGCTGGTGGGCCCGGACGCCGCACACGATGTGGCGGAGGAAACGTCAAAGCTGGTGCCGATCGCGCAGCGCGTAGACGAAATCGACACGTGGATCGAATCGAGAGGACGGCATCGCGCCCCCGCCGCCCTGCTGGAGCAACGCAACGCCATGGCCGCCGCGCTGATGAACTACGACGTCTACTTCGATCACGTCGTTCCACAGATCCTGCCCTCGCGCGTGCGAAGACTGGAGAACCACGACGACAACGGTCCCGGACAGTCGGGCCACTTCGCGGCCGTCTATGCCGATGCCGTGAGCAACAAGATCATCGTGGCCAATCGGGGGACGGAGATCGGCATTGCGGGTCGCGCGTCGGTCGACTGGATGCAGAACATCCGGCAGGCGCTCGGACTGACTTCGACCCAATACGACAAGGCCGTCAGACTCGCCAGGTCACTGGCATGGACGTACGGCGCAAAGACGCTGGTCTTCACCGGTCACTCCCTTGGCGGCGGACTGGCGACAGCGCAAACCTCCGTGGTGCCCGGCTCACGCGGCCTGACGTTCGACAGTGCGGGCCTGCACAATCGCACGGTGGCCCGGCATTCGGCGTCGCCCGCGTCCTCGCGCATCACGGCGTATTACGTTCACGGCGAAGCGCTCTCGCTGTTGCAGGAAACGGTGAAGCACGCCGAGCGGCTGGCCACGCATCTCCCGCTCGTCGGCAAGGCAATGGGCTGGGCCTCGCGATTCATGATTCCGCGGCCCATCGGGCGACGCATCGGTGTACCGGCAGCGCTGCCGCCCGGCACGCACGAAGTGCGCACGGATGCGGGTGAGTCGAGCGCAGCCAGCCATGCGCGTGACGTGGGGAATGCCAGCGATTTCGACGACCTGAAGCCTGACCTGCGGCCCGCGAGAGGCGTGCTTGGCGCCATCGAGAAACACACCATGCCGCAAATGATCCACGCACTGTTCGACCGGCTGCCGAAGCGCCTGGGCTCGCGCGAGGACATCGGCGTCATGCAAGGCGCAACGTCATAAGCAGTTCGCCAAAGACAAAACCCGGACGATGTCTCGTCCGGGCCGTCTGCTGTCGTTGCGCGCTACCGGTGCCGCGGGCACCCCATGTCAGCAGGCATCATGTGCGCATTGGCGCACATCAATGCACATCATTGCTCGCGAATCCAGGTCTGCGTGCGGCCGATCAGCGAGATACCGATGAAGCCACGGACGTCGAGCTTCTTGCCGCCGTCGATCACCGTCAGCTTGCATCTGTAGTCCTTGCCGTTCTCGGGATCTAGAATGTAGCCGCCACTGTACTCGTCGCCGTCCTTCTTGATGCCGCGAATGATCTGCATGCCGAGCATCTTCTGCCCCTTGCGCGCGTCGGTGCACTTCTCGCAGACACGTTCGGGGTCGTCGTTCGGCCCGAGGCCCTTCGTGATTACACCCACGTACTCGCCGTCTTTCTCGGAGATCGTGACGAGCGCCTTCGGCTTGCCGGTGGCGTCGTCGATGGTCTTCCACACACCCACCGGCGAGTTCTCGTCGGCAGCCATCGCCGTCTTTGCCATGCCGCCGAGCAGCGCCACCGCCACGAGTGCCTGCGCACCCAGACGTCGCCAGGACGTCGCGTTCGAAATCTGCATCATGATTGTCATCCTCCCGGATACGGAATTGATTGTCGTAGGACTCACCGTAACCGCGAAGGACACATCGGAAAAACGCCTACCGGTGCAGGTCTTCCACGCGTGAGTCGCTTTGAAGATTACGCCAAAGGCGTGACGTCGTGCTGAGGAAGTCCTCTAGCCTTCGCGAGCCCACACCGATGCGATGTCTCGCGACAACGTCGATCCATTCGCCGGGAAGATGAGGTTACGGCTCGCGAATCCAGGTCTGCGTGCGGCCCAGCAAGGAGATGCCGAAATAGCCTCGAACTTCGAGCTTCTTGCCACCTGCGACGACCCGCATCTTGCAGCCATATTCGCTGCCGCTATCCGGATCGAGAATTTTCCCACCGACATATTCGTCGCTGTCGGGATCCTTGTGCAGCCCACGAATGATTTGCAGGCCCTGAAGCTTCTTGTCCTTGCGCCAGTCCGTGCATTCGGTGCACCGACGCTCCAGGCCATCCGGTCTGCCCAGACTTTTGGTCAATGCCCCCACGATCTCACCGTCGTGCTCGGTGATCGTGATGAGCGCTTTCGGGTCGCCCGTCTCGTCAACGATGCGCCACACGCCCACGGGCGACGACACATCCGCAGCCGCTGCGGCGACGAGCGCGTTGCCCGTGAGCATCGCGGCCAGACACAGGCGTCGCCAGGACACCGTTTTCAGAATCGCATCCAAGATGGCAACCCATACGAGAAATTACAACGGCGGCAACGCAATCGCCGTCAGACGCCACTGCACGACGTTTCGCCGTGTCAGCGTAAAGGTCACGACGCGCTCCGGACGATCGCTGCGTGACACATGAACGAGAAAATGATTGAAGTCCTGGAACTCGGTTTTGGTCGTCGTGCGCGGCGGCTTGTTCTCCTGCGCTCCCGCGCCGGCTGCAGCCGACGAATTCGCGTCGCCGTTCGTCGGTGGCGTGGCGGGTGCTGCAGGCGCGGCCGGTGCCGCCGATGCTGACGACTGCGGTGGCGCGACGTCACGCGGCGCAGGCGCTCCGGGCGCCGGAGGCAACCCAGTGCTGTCGCCGCGCAACATGGCCGCAACGGCCTCCGGTGTGAGCAGCGCCTCGACAACGCGATCCGACACCCAGCCGCCCAGCGCCAGTGCCAGCGCCCCAAACGCGTTCCCGCGTTGCTTGTCCATCTGGCGCGACAGTTCGTCGTGCAGACTCGTTTTCAGACTTTCACGCACCGCCGGATAGTCGACATACGACGAGAGCGCGTCGGCGTCGCGGGCATTGGCGGCATCGCGCGCGCGCCACAGGGTGTAATACGGCGTACCGAACAGCAGGCCCAGCACGACCGCCAGTGCAATCAGGACGACGGAAAGCTTACGCATCACAGGACTCCGACAAACAATACAGCGTCAAAAGAGCGCATGGTAGGTGACGTATGGCGACAATCGCCTGCCGACTTACATTGCTTTACAAATCTTTACAGCACGCAGGTCGCTGTCCTTTTAATCTCGAAGCGTAGCCGCAATGGACGTCACGCGCAGAGCACGCTACCTGGCCGGCAGCGCGAAGCCGCCTGTTGCCGCGTGGGGAGCCCGCTCATGCGCCAAGTCCACGGCGCAATTCAGGGCAGTTCAACCGACAAGGAGGTGGCACCATGCGCACGACGCGTTATGCCCGACTTGTCCGGATGCTGTGTTTCGTCATGCTGGCCGGTGCGTCGCTGGGCGCGGCGGCCCAATCGTCGTCGGGCAACCGGTTTTTCCAGGGCTGGTTTGCACAAGGCGCCGAACGTCCCAACGGACGCGGCGACAATCAGGGCGGCGCACGGTCTGGACCGTCTCGGCCGCAGCCGCAAGAGGTGCGCCCGCAGGGCGACCTTCGCGGCGACATCTACAATCACATCCGGGAGCAGCGGCAGCCACCGCCTCCCCCGCCCTCGGACTCGCGCCAGCGAGGTCGCGGCGACCGGGGCCGATAGGCAGGATCAGGTCAGCGACGTATCGACCACGCGACGCGGTGCTTCGAGATATTCGAGCGACTGCATCTCCACGAGACGCGACACCGTCCGGGTAAATTCGTTGGCCAGCGTGCCCTCCGTGTACAGTTCCTCGGCAGGCACTTGCGCCGACATCAGCAGCTTGACCTTGTGGTCGTAGAAAACGTCCACCAGCCACGTGAAGCGGCGCGCTTCCGACGCCATGCGAGGCGTCATCTTCGGCACATCCGAGAGCACCACGGTGTGAAAGCGATTGGCCAGTTCCAGATAGTCGTTCTGCGAACGCGGTCCACCGCACAGCGTATGGAAGTCGAACCACACCACGCCTCCGGCACGCCGCAACGCCTTCAGCTCGCGTTGCTCGATATGCAGCAGCGGGCTTTCGTCCGGCACGCCGGCGATCTCGCTGAATGCGGCGCGCAGCGCGCGGTTCGCGTCGTTGCCAAGCGGATAGTGGTAGACCTGCACCTGCGCGAGCGTGCGGCGACGATAGTCGATGCCCGCGTCGACGTTGAGCACGTCCAGTTTCTCTTCGAGCAAGCGGATCGCCGGCAGGACCCGGTCGCGGTGCAGTCCGTCCGGGTACAGCGTGTCGGGACGGTAGTTCGACGTCATGACGAACTGCACGCCGTTCTTGAACAGCTCGGCCAGCAAGCGGTGCAGGATCATGGCGTCCGCCACGTCCGACACGTGGAATTCGTCGAAGCAGATCAGGCGATAACGCTTGGCAATGCGCTTGGCGAGTTCGTCGAGCGGATCCGGCAGTCCCTTGAGCGCCTGCAATTGATGGTGGACTTCGCGCATGAACTCGTGGAAGTGCAGGCGCGTCTTGCGCTGCAACGGCACCACCGAGTAGAAGCTGTCCATCAGGAAACTCTTGCCGCGCCCCACGCCGCCCCAGAGATATACACCCTTGGGCAGATCCGGGTGGACGAGCCACTTCTTGAGCGTATTCGAGCGCTTGGATTTATAAGCGGCCCATTCGTCGTAGCATTTCTGCAAACGCTCGACAGCGCGCTCCTGCGCTTCATCGGGCTTGTAGCCGCGCGCGGCCAATTCTTGTTGGTAGTATTCGCGAACGTTCATGCAGTGCGGCGACGAGCCCGCGCCGGTGGGCAAAGGAAATCGGGAAAAAACAAAGGCGAGTTGCCTCGCCTTTGTTCACACAGGTAAGCGAATACCGCTTACTTGTTCAGTGCACGCTTCTCGACATCGAGGGCGGCTTCACGCATCACTTCCGACAGCGACGGGTGCGGATGGCAGATACGACCGATGTCTTCCGACGCGGCCTTGAACTCCATCGCGACCACGGCTTCGGCAATCAGGTCCGAAGCGTTCAGGCCGATGACATGCACGCCGAGGATTTCGTCGGTCTTGGCGTCGGCCAAAACCTTCACGAAACCGTCCGACGAGCCCATGCCCAGCGCACGACCGTTGGCCGCGAACGGGAACTGACCCGGCTTGAACTCACGGCCTTCAGCCTTGAGTTGCTGCTCGGTCTTGCCGACCCACGCAATTTCCGGCGAGGTGTAGATCACCCACGGAATGCAGTTGTAGTCGATGTGCGGCTTCTGACCGGCGATGACTTCGGCCACCAGCACGCCTTCGTCTTCGGCCTTGTGCGCGAGCATCGGGCCACGCACCACGTCGCCGATTGCATACACGTTCGGCAGCTTGGTGCGGCAGTGATCGTCCACAGGGATGAAGCCGCGCTCGTCGGTCGCCAGACCGATGTTGCCCAGGCCCAGATCGTCCGTGTTCGGCACGCGACCGACCGACACGATCAGGCGATCGACTTCGAGCGAGTGCTCCTTGCCGTCCTTGTCCGTGTAGTTGACCGTAACGTTGTCCTTGCCGGTCTTGACTTCGCCGACCTTCACGCCGACGTTGATGTCCAGACCTTGCTTCTTGAACTGCTTGGCTGCTTCCTTGGCCACGCCGACGTCGGCGGCGGCGAGGAACTCCGGCATGGCTTCGAGCACGGTGACTTCGGCACCCAGACGGCGCCACACCGAACCCAGCTCCAGACCGATCACGCCGGCGCCGATCACGCCCAGCTTCTTCGGCACCGTGTCGAACGACAGCGCACCCTCGTTATCCGAGATGAGCTTGTTGTCGACCGGCATGCCCGGCAGATGGCGAGCCTTCGAACCCGTCGCGATGATCACGTTCTTGGCGGTGACCGATTCGGTCTCGGCGCCCTTCACGTCGATCTGGTAGCCGCCGTCGTTCTTGGCGACGAGCGTGCCGTGACCCTTGAGCCACGTGATCTTGTTCTTCTTGAACAGGAACTCGATACCACCGGTCATCTTGTCCACGATGCCCTGCTTGCGCGAGAGCATCTTGGCGATGTCGATCTTGACATCCGACGTGGTGATCCCGTGATCGGCCAGGTGATGACCGATCTTTTCGAATTCTTCCGACGACGCCAGCAGTGCCTTCGACGGAATGCAACCGACGTTCAGGCACGTGCCGCCCAGCACCATCTTGCCGGCCGGGTTGGTCCACTTCTCGACGCACGCGACGGAGAAGCCAAGTTGCGCAGCGCGAATCGCGGCAATATAACCACCGGGGCCGGCGCCGATAACGACTACATCAAATGCTTTGTTTGCCATTTTGAGACTCAGTGAAGGTTGACGGCAGGGGGAGGCGCGGCGCGCCGGCCACGCCATGCATGGCCGGACGGCACCGCGCGGTGCGCGCTAACGCTTACAGGTCGAGCAGCAGGCGAGCCGGATCTTCCAGCGCTTCCTTCATGGCGACGAGGCTCAGCACGGCTTCGCGACCGTCGATGATCCGGTGGTCGTAGCTCATGGCGAGATAGTTCATCGGACGGATGACGATCTCGCCGTTTTCCACGACGGCACGATCCTTCGTGGCGTGCACGCCGAGAATGGCCGACTGCGGGGGGTTGATGATCGGGGTCGACAGCATCGAGCCGAACACACCGCCGTTCGAGATCGAGAACGTACCGCCGGTCATTTCTTCGATCGACAGCTTGCCGTCGGCAGCCTTCTTGCCGTACTCGGCGATCTTCTTCTCGATGTCGGCGAGGCTCATCTGGTCGGCGTTGCGCAGGATCGGCACCACCAGACCACGCGGCGAGCCGACAGCGATACCGATGTCGAAGTAGCCGTGGTAGACGATATCGTTACCGTCGATCGAGGCGTTCACGGCCGGGTACTTCTTGAGCGCGTGCACAGCGGCCTTGACGAAGAACGACATGAAACCCAGCTTCACGCCGTGTTCCTTCTCGAACTTGTCCTTGTACTTGTTGCGCAGATCCATCACCGGCTTCATGTTGACCTCGTTGAACGTGGTCAGAATGGCGTTGGTCTGTTGCGACTGGAGCAGACGCTCGGCGATACGGGCGCGCAGACGCGACATCGGCACGCGCTGTTCCGGACGGCCTTCGAGCGATTGGTCGCGACCCGTGGGGGCAGCCACCGACGGCAGTGCGGCACGTTGTGCCGGCGCCGGGATCGACGACGCAGCAGCGGCAGCGGGCTTGGCGCCGGCAGCCAGGGCGTCGCCCTTGGTCACGCGGCCGTCACGGCCCGAACCGGCGACGTCACCGGCCGACAGGTTCTTCTCGGCCAGCACCTTGGCAGCGGCCGGGCTGGCGATGTTGCCCGAAGCACCACCGGCGGCGGGGGCAGCGGCCGGGGCGGCAGCCGGCGCAGCGGCTTCGGCCGGCTTGGCGGCGACCGGCGCAGCAGCGCCTGCCTTGGCTTCGGTGTCGATCTTGGCGATGATTTGTTCGGACGTCACGGTGTCGCCAGCGGCGGCCGAGACTTCGACGAGCACGCCAGCCGCCGGGGCCGGCACTTCGAGCACGACCTTGTCGGTCTCGACTTCAATGATGGTTTCGTCCTGCGCAAACGCTTCGCCGACTTTCTTCTTCCAGTCGAGCAGCGTGCCTTCGGAAACCGACTCGGAAAACTGGGGGACTTTGACTTCAACAATGGCCATTTCTGGATCCTGGATTCGATAAACGTTCAATTCGGAAATACGGCAGCGGCCGTCCCTGGGGGAGGACGACCGCTGTAAGACCTAACCGGTTACTGCACCACCGTCGCGCCCTTCAGGCTGCGACCGAAAGCAACGTCGAGCAGCGACTTGAGCTGTTCGTAGTGCTTGGCGTAGTAACCCACCGCAGGCGAGGCCGAGGCCGGGCGACCGGCATATGCCAGCTTCTGGCCGGCGCTCATGGCTTCGAGCAGGTGGTGCTCGATGTAGAACCACGGACCCTGGTTCTGCGGTTCGTCCTGAGCCCACACCACTTCGGCGAGGTTTTCGTACTTCTTCAGCTCGTTCTCGAACGCCTTGTGCGGGAACGGATAGAGCTGTTCCACACGGACGATCGCCACGTCGGTCGACTTCTCTTCACGACGGCGTGCGATCAGGTCGTAGTACAGGCGGCCCGAGCAAGCGATGACACGCTTGACCTTGTTGGCGTCGATCGTGGCATCGGTTTCGCCGATGACGGTCTGGAAACCGCCCTTGACGAGTTCCGACAGCTCGCTGACCGCTTCCTTGTGGCGCAGCAGCGACTTCGGCGTGAACACGATCAGCGGCTTGCGCTGCTGACGGATCATCTGACGACGCAGCACGTGGAAAATCTGTGCCGGCGTGGTCGGCTGAACCACTTCCATGTTCGTATCGGCGCACAGTTGCAGATAGCGTTCCATGCGTGCCGACGAGTGCTCCGGACCCTGGCCTTCGTAGCCATGCGGCAGCAGCATCGTCAGGCCCGAGACGCGGCCCCACTTCACTTCGCCGCTGGAGATGAACTGGTCGATCACGACCTGGGCACCGTTGGCGAAATCGCCGAACTGGCCTTCCCACAGCACCATCGTGTTCGGCTCGGCGGTCGAGTAACCGTATTCGAAGCCCAACACTGCCTCTTCGGACAGCACCGAGTCGATGACCGTGAAGTTGGCCTGGCCGTCAGCCACGTGTTGCAGCGGGATGTACGTACCGTCGTTCCAGCGCTCGCGGTTCTGATCGTGCAGCACGGCGTGGCGGTGCGTGAACGTGCCACGGCCGGCGTCCTGGCCGGTCAGGCGAACGGCGAAGCCCGACGCCACCAGCGAGGCGTAAGCCAGGTGCTCGCCCATACCCCAGTCCAGCGGCTGCTCGCCGGCGCCCATCTTGCGACGGTCGGCGATGACCTTCTCGACGAGCGGGTGAACCTTGAAGTTCTCCGGAATCGTCGTGATGCGCTCGGCCAGTCGCTTGATTTCGGCCAGCGGCACGGCCGTATCGGCCTTGTCGATGTACTTCTTGTTCAGGAACGGCACCCAGTCGACGGCGTACTTGCTCTTGTAGTTCGAGAGCACCGGGTCGATGGTGTGGTGGCCGTCGTCCATGGCCGAGCGGTAGGCCTTGACGAAACCGTCGCCTTCCTCGGCCGTGATCACGCCCTGCTGCACCAGCTTCTCGACATACAGAGCACGCGTGCCCGGGTGTTGGGCAATCTTCTTGTACATCAGCGGCTGCGTGACCGCCGGCGTGTCCTGCTCGTTGTGGCCCAGCTTGCGGAAGCAAACGATGTCCACGACGGCGTCTTTCTTGAACTCCTGACGGAATTCGAGCGCCAGTTGCATGGCCAGCACAACCGCTTCCGGATCGTCGCCGTTCACGTGCAGCACCGGCGCTTCGATCATCTTGACCACGTCCGAGCAGTACGTCGTCGAGCGCGCGTCGCGCGGGTCCGACGTGGTAAAGCCGATCTGGTTGTTGATGACGATGTGCACCGTGCCGTGCGTGCCGTAACCACGCGTTTGCGCAAGGTTCAGCGTTTCCATCACGACGCCCTGGCCTGCGAAGGCCGCGTCACCGTGGACCTGCACCGCCAGCACGCTGGCCGCGTCGGCTTCGCCGCGACGGTCCATACGGGCCTTGGCCGACCCTTCGACCACCGGGTTCACGATTTCCAGGTGCGACGGGTTGAACGCCAGCGACAGGTGGACCGGGCCACCCGTGGTCGAGACGTCGCTCGAGAAGCCCTTGTGGTACTTCACGTCGCCTGCCGGCAGATCGTCGACGTGCTTGCCTTCGAATTCGGCGAACAGGTCCGACGGCATCTTGCCGAGGGTGTTGACCAGCACGTTCAGACGACCGCGGTGGGCCATGCCGATCACGATTTCCTGCACACCCTTGCTACCGGCGTGGTGGACGAGCTCGTCCATCGCCACGATGAAGGATTCGCCGCCTTCGAGCGAGAAGCGCTTCTGGCCGACGAACTTGGTATGCAGATAACGCTCGAGGCCTTCAGCGGCCGTCAGGCGTTCGAGAATGTGCTTCTTCTTTTCAGCGGTGAAGTTGGGCGTTGCGCGCACCTTCTCCAGACGCTCCTGCCACCAGCGCTTTTGCACCGGATCGCTGATGTACATGTACTCGGCGCCGATCGAGCCGCAGTACGTGTCGCGCAGCGCCTTGAGCAGATCGCGCAGGCTTGCTTGTTCGAAACCGAAGTACGTGTTCTCTGCCGAGTACACGCTGTCCATGTCGGCTTCGGTCAGGTCGTAGAAAGCGGGTTCCAGTTCCGGGATGGCCGGACGTTCCTGACGCTTGAGTGGGTCCAGATTGGCCCAGCGTGCGCCGAGGAAGCGGTAAGCGGCGACCAGCGACTGCACGTGCACCTGCTTGCGGGCCACGGCCAGGTCGGAAGCGCCGGCATGCGACACGAAGGCGTTGGCCTTGGCGCGCTGGGCGAACGACTCCACGATCGGGGCGTGAGCCACGTCGTTGGCGTTGGAACCATCAACAGCGGGAACGTTTTGCAGCGCGTCGAAATACTGGCGCCAGTTGTCCGGCACGGAAGCCGGATTATCAAGATACGATTCGTACAGTTCTTCGACGTAGGGGGCATTGCCGCCGAAGAGGTACGAGTTCGCTTGGAATTGTTCCATCAAACTCATTTTGCGCTCACCTTTTCTACGAGTGTCTCGAGAAATAGCGGGTTACGAAACCTTCCGCGACACGGCCTGACCGATTAGCGGATTGCGAGAATCAAGTGGTGCTTGGAAGGACCTGATCAATCACGGCGTGGAGCATAGCACGTTTTCCCAAGCCTCACCGCCCCGGAAAGCCGTCACACGGGGATTTGCGGGGTGTCCGTTGCATGGGTTGCCGTACCCGGTCCGCGCCCTGCCGAACACCCGTTTGCGTCGAATTGGCCGTGCGCGCATCCGACCCCGATTTCACCCCGGCTGAGCGCGATTCGACCGCGAACGTGCCGTCATCGTGCGCACTTGTCGCGTATTCCTGTTACGCAACAGATGACAGACTTTTCCCCGGCTCCCTACCGCAATATTGGAAAAAGATATATAAAAAATCGTTTTTATGATTTTAATTTCTAAGACCGCAAACCCGGCCAACCCGGGCCGTACGGCGCCTTTTGCCCCCCGGGACGACGGGCATGTGACACCCCGCCGCTTAGCGCGCCCGTACGGGATTCGATCCCGAAAAAAACAAAGCCCCGGCGCTTTCACGCCGGGGCTTCTTGGTTTCTTATTTCGGACGCACCGATCAGTCGTTGCTGCCCGCGTAAGGCACCATGCAGCGCTTGACGGTGTTCTCGAAATCACGCGGCAGGTTGCTGCCGGGCGTCTCGAAGTACTGAATACGGGCACCGAAGCCGCCTTGCATGACGTCGACGTACGGGTTGTAGATCGCGTTGTTGTCCTTGTCATGACCGCGATAGACACGCACACGGTCGGCCCCCTGACGCGCGTAGCTCGTCGAATCGACGTTGGTCGAAAGCTCGCTCCAGCCGTGGTAGATGCAATTGAGCACCATGAAACGATCGGCACTGGTGCCTTGATCGAGCAGTCGACCCGTTGCCGGATCGGGCCGGCTCATCTGGTTGATCGGACCACAGCCTGCCGTCAGACCCGCCAGTACTGCCACCGTCGCCATCAGCGCCACTCGCTTCATACCTCGACACCCTCAACTGAGCAAAAAGATGCGCAATGTTACCCGGTTAGGCGGGCCGCCGCCATGGACATGCCCGCTCCGGTGGCTCATCAGGTGACTCAGGTGGCGTGGTGACTCATGCGGCCAGCGACAGCGTGGTACCGCCGACCGAGTGCAATGCGGCACGTCGCCCGCTGCCCGGCGTAACGCCCTGCGCCGCGCCTTCGTCCCCCAGCCGGAACCGCGCCATTTCCTCACGCAACGCGTTGGTCTGGTCCTCCAGCGACGCCGCCGCCGCTGCCGCCTGCTCCACCAGCGCCGCATTCTGCTGCGTCACGGTGTCCATTTGCGTGACGGCCTGATTGACCTGTTCGATACCGCCGCTCTGCTCGTCCGACGCGGCCGAAATTTCGCCCATGATGTCGGTCACGCGCTGCACGGCCTGCATGATCTCGTCCATCGTGCGTCCCGCTTCGGTCACCAGCGTCGAGCCGTCGGATACCTTCTGCGCCGACGCCTCGATGAGCGCCTTGATTTCGCGTGCGGCCGTGGCACTGCGCTGGGCCAGCGTGCGCACCTCGCCGGCCACTACCGCGAAACCGCGCCCCTGCTCGCCGGCTCGCGCCGCTTCGACCGCCGCGTTGAGCGCAAGGATATTGGTCTGGAACGCAATGCCGTCGATGACCGCGATGATATCGACGACCTGCGACGAACTCGCCGAGATGCCCTGCATCGTGTCGACCACGCGCGCCACGACCTGCGCGCCGCGTGTCGCAATGTCCGACGCATTGACGGCCAACTGGCTCGCCTGCCGCGCGTTGTCGGCATTCTGTTTGACGGTCGCCGTCAGTTGCTCCATCGACGAGGCTGTCTCTTCGAGCGATGCCGCCTGCTGTTCCGTGCGCGCCGACAAATCGGTGTTGCCCGCCGAGATCTCCGCTGTGGCCGTGGCCATGGCGTCGCAACTGTGGCGCACACCGCGGATCGTGCCGGCCAGTCTGGACTGCATGGTCTCGAGCCCGCGCATGAGCATCGACATTTCGTCCCTGCCACGCACCTGCACCGGGTTGTCGAGTTGCCCCGCGGAGATGTTCTCGAAGTGCGACAGTGCCTCGTTCAGCGGACGCATGATTGCGCCTCGCAGCGAGAAGTAGCACGCGATGGCCATCAGCACCCCCAGCGCCGTCGCGCCGATGCTCAACCAGCGAAACGCGGTGAGTTCGGCCATCGACGCCTCATAGGTCTGCTCTCCGAGCTTGAGTTTGTAGGCGGCGAGTGCGTCGCTCGCAGTGGTCAGCGACGCGTAGTGCTTCGGCAGCACGTTCATCGTGATCTCGTCCATGGCGGTACGGTCACGTGCGTCGATGGCTGCGAGCATCGGATCCATGCCTTGCGCGAAGAACGTGGCGCGGCGGGCGGCGACATCGTCCGCCAGACGCTGCTCTTCGGCGCCGTGCGGCAGCGCCTGATACGCCGCCCATGCCGCGTCGGCGTCCTTGATCATGTTGCGCGCACGAGCGGCCACCTTGTCGGCGTCGGGCGATTCGGGATGCAGCACGATGCGATCGAGAATCGCGCGCGTTCGTGCCAGCGTAGCGTTGTCCTTTCCGAGCGCGACCGTCGCCGCGAGATGATTGGCATACGTTTCGCGAAGGGCATCGCCGGTGCGCGTCATACCCGCCATGCCCAATGCGCCCAACACAATCAATAAAACCGCCAACAGCGCCATGGTCATGCCCAGGCGCGCCTTGATCGAAAAGCTTCGCAACATGCTGTCGTCTCCGTCTTGCTGAATGGGTATCCCACCCCTGTCCGGCCTCTGTTGGGCCGGTACTACTTGTCACATCGGCGCATCGCACGCCAGACTTGAGCATCCTGCGGGTTTACGTGCCTGTAGGCCAAGATGCCGACGAGTGCCCGGGTTGATCGATATCAACCGTCGGGCATCCGACGCGTCGAGTCAGGTCGAGATCGTTATGCGAGCTCACCGGAAAGACAAAGACACCGAGGTACGACAACGTGCTGCGAGTGATCGGGGGGTGCCCGAAATCTTATTACGTTTTTTATATATACATTCAATATATTCGGATCATGATCGAAGGACTTGAGAAACTATTGGCCGCCGGCAAGGACAACGCCCTGTTGCGCTTTGGGCTGGGAAAGGCCTATCTGGACTTGCAGAATTTCGACGTCGCCGCCGATCACCTCGCGCATTGCGTCGCGTTCGACGCGACCTACACCGCTGCGTGGAAATTGCTGGGCAAGGCGCGTCAGGGTGCGGGCGACATCGAGGGTGCGCGCGACGCGTGGACGCGTGGCATCGCCGCGGCGCAGGCGCACGGCGACCGGCAGGCGGAGAAGGAAATGACGGTCTTTCTCAAACGGCTGGGCTGAATTCGCACGATGTGACCGCTCGGTTTTTCCGAACCGGCGCACACGCCGCGCGCGTGGTATCTTGCAGCCTGCTCCTTTCACGAGACTCGAACGCATCGAGCGTTCGGGACGCCACCACAATGCCTGAGATCTCCACCTGGCTGGCCTTCGCTCTGGTCACCATCGGCATGGCCCTGACGCCCGGGCCAAACATGATGTATCTGATTTCCCGCTCGTTATGCCAGGGGCCTGCCGCCGGTCTCGTGTCGCTGGGTGGCGTGGCATTGGGCTTCGTCTTCTACATGCTTTGTGCGGCTTTCGGTATCACTGCCCTGCTCTTCGCGGTGCCGTTCGCCTACGATGCGTTGCGCTTCGGCGGCGCCATCTACCTGCTCTGGCTCGCCTGGCAAGCGCTCAGGCCCGGCGGCCGATCGCCGTTCGAGGTGCGCACGCTGCCCAAGGACAGCAATCGCCGTCTTTTCACGATGGGCCTGCTGACTTCGGTGCTGAATCCGAAAATCGCCATGCTTTATCTCGCACTGCTGCCGCAGTTCGTGCACCCCGAGCACGGCAGCGTATTGACGCAGTCGCTGTTCCTCGGCTTGACACAGATCGTTTGCAGCGTGGCGGTGAACGCCTCCGTCGCGCTATCGGCCGGCGCCATTTCGCGCTTTCTCGGCCAGCGACCGGCATGGCTGCGTATTCAGCGCTATCTGATGGGCGGTGTGCTCGGCGCACTGGCCCTGCGTATGGCAACCGAAGCGCGTCGCTAACGATTCGCCCGATTCACCCGATTCACCCGATTCAACCCGGGCGCGACCGGGCGACGGCGTATGCCAGATGCCCGTGTCGCGCCGACCCCGCAGTTTGCCTGCCATTGGCGGCTCTTGCCCCCCTACTTTTTTCGGGAGGGATTCGCCGGGCGTGGCATACTGCACCGATTTCGCCGCGCGGCGGGGATCCACGCAGCGCTAGGCCGGCCGGCCTGTTCCCATCCTGCATTTTTCGTTGGGTATGTCCTTGAAGCATTGTTTGCCGCCTCGTGCGCCGTCGCAACGCGCGCACCGCTCGTCCCCCGTCGTCACCCCTCAGGCGCAGTCATCGCACGCCGCGTCGCCCCCCTTTCATGGCGCCGCCTTCGGTCGCCAGCGCGGTTTCGGCACGATTGCCGTGATCCTTGCCACCTTGGCAGGACTGGCCGTCGTCGCGGCCCTGATCGTCGGGTATGCGCTGATCGTCATGCGCCCGAACCTGCCGCCGCTGGATGTCATCACCGATTACCGCCCCAAGGTGCCGTTGCGCGTTTATACGTCCGATAACGTACTGATCGGCGAATTCGGCGAAGAGCGACGCAGTCTGGTGACCATCGACCAGATCCCGGACGTCATGAAAAAGGCGGTGCTCGCCATCGAGGACTACCGCTTCTACGACCACGGCGGCGTCGACTTCATTGGGATTCTGCGGGCAGGCGTATCGGACGTAATGCACGGCGGCGCAGCGCAAGGCGCCAGTACCATCACCATGCAGGTCGCCCGCAATTTCTTCCTCTCGCGCGAGAAGACGGCCACCCGCAAGATTTACGAAATGCTGCTCGCGTACAAGATCGAGTCCGCGCTGTCCAAGGACAAGATCCTCGAGCTGTACATGAACCAGATCTATCTGGGCCAACGCGCGTACGGCTTCGCCAGTGCGGCACGGATTTACTTCGGCAAGGATCTGAAAGACATCACGCTGGGCGAAGCCGCGATGCTCGCCGGGCTGCCCAAAGCGCCGTCGGCCTACAACCCCATCGTCAACCCCAAGCGCGCGAAGATCCGTCAGGAATACATCCTCAAGCGCATGCTCGATCTGGGTTACATCTCGCGCAATCAATATGAAGATGCGCTGCACGAGCCGATCCGCACGCGCACGTCCGGCAACGAGTACAACGTGCATGCCGAGTACGTCGCGGAGATGGTGCGTCAGGCGGTGTACGACGAGTACAAGGACGACACCTACACGCGGGGCCTGACGGTCATCACCACGCTCGATTCCAAAAAGCAGCAGGCGGCGTATGAAGCGGTGCGCGCGGGCGTGCTCGATTACGAGCGCCGCCATGCCTATCGCGGCCCCGAAGGTTTTGTAGAACTGCCGGCGGCCATGCCGGACCGTCAGCAACTGATCGAAGACACACTGCTCGAGCATCCCGATAACGGCGACCTCGTGGCGGCAGTCGTCGTGGCGGCGAGTGCGTCGCAAGTGACGGCGGTACCGCTCTCGGGCGACGCCGCCGTGATCAATGGGGACGGTATCGGCTTCGCCGCGTCTGCCCTCTCGCCCAAGGCGAACGAGAAGATTCGCATTCGCGTGGGCTCGATCATCCGCGTCATGAAGGACGCCAAGGGCAAATGGCGCATTTCGCAGTTGCCCGAAGTACAGGGATCGCTGGTGTCGCTCTCGCCGGACGACGGTGCGATCCGTGCGCTCATCGGCGGCTTCGACTTCAACCAGAGCAAGTTCAACCGTGCGACCCAGGCATGGCGTCAGCCGGGATCGACGTTCAAGCCGGTGGTCTATTCGGCGGCCATCGAAAAAGGCGTCAGCCCTGCCACAATGGTGATGGACGGCCCGCTGAACCTGCCCCCTGCGCAAACGGGCGGCCAGGCGTGGGATCCGCATGACGACGACGCCTTCAGCGGCCCGATGACCGTGCGCGAAGGTCTGCAACGCTCGAAGAACCTCGTGGCGATCCGTCTGCTGCAATTCGCCGGCACGCAGTACACGCAGGATTACGCCACGCGCTTCGGCTTCGACGCCGACAAAGTGCCGCCGTACCTGCCGATGGCGCTTGGCGCGGGACAGACCACGCCGCTGCAACTCGCAGGGGCGTATGCCGTGTTCGCCAACGGCGGTTATCGCGTCGCACCGTATCTCATCAGCGAAATCCGCGATGCGCGCGGCAACGTGCTGAACAAGGCGACGCCGGTTGTCGCGGGCGTCAACGCGGCGCGCGCTATTTCCGCGCCGAATGCGTTCATCATGAATAGTCTGCTGCAAACGGTGGCGCAGCGCGGCACGGGCTCGGGAACGAACGCGCTCAAGCGCACAGACATCGCCGGCAAGACCGGCACGACCAACGACGCCGTCGACGGCTGGTTCGCCGGTTATCAACGCTCGCTCGTCGCGGTCGCATGGCTCGGCTTCGACCAGCCGAAGACGCTCGGCAGCCGGGAATTCGGCGCACAACTGGCACTGCCTGTCTGGCTCAAGTACATGGGGGTCGCGCTCAACGGGGTGCCGCAGCAGCAAATGCCGATGCCCGAGGGCGTGAGCGTCGTGAATGGCGAGTTGTACGAATCCGACAAGCTGCCGGGCAATGGCTTTGTTGCGAGTATCGGCATCGAAGACAACAGCGGAGGCTTCTCGCTGCCGTTCTTCGGCAACCGTTCGCCGTCGCCCGTCGCCCCGCCGCCCGCCGCTGGTCAGCCGCCGTCGCCCGGCGGCACCGATGCCAGCGAGAAGGCCCGCATTCTCGATATGTTCAAGCACCCGTGATTTCGCCCTGAGTCCGGTGAGTCCCGGACTCGCGCCGGTGTGAGCGGCGTCGATCCGATCCTCCCGCAAGCCCGGAAACGGCCGCCCGTGAACCGACACGGCGGCCGTTTTTGCATTGGCTTGCGCCATCCTGCGGAACGCAAGAACGTACAAGCGTGCGCGGGGCCGAAACCGCTATGCTGAGGGCTCCGTTCATTGCTCAGTTCATTGCTCGGTTCATCCTTTATCCACCTTCAGGAACGTTTCACCATGCCGGTTCTGTCCCGCACGGCAAGCTTTGCCGCAGGTGCTCGCGATACGTTGCCGATGATCGTCGGCGCTGCGCCATTCGGCCTGATTTTCGGCGCGCTGGTCGCCTCCACGCCTCTGGCGCTATGGCACGGTCAACTGATGTCGCTCACCGTTTTCGCCGGATCCAGTCAGTTCATCGCCGCCGGGCTGTTCGCCACGGGCGTGGGTTACGCCGTCCTGTGGGCAACGACGCTGATCGTCAATCTGCGACACATGCTGTACGCCGCGAATCTGCTGCCGCACGTGAAGCATCTGAACCTGCGCTGGCGTTCCGTGCTGGGTTTTCTGCTTACCGACGAAACGTTTGCTGTCACCAGCAGCTACTTCCATCGCCACCCGGACGACCCGATGGGCCACTGGTACTTCCTCGGCTCCGCGTTGTCGATGTATCTGAACTGGCAACTGTGGACCCTGGCCGGCCTGCTGTTCGGTGCTGCCTTTCCTCGTCTGCAAACGCTGGGGCTCGACTTCGCGATGGTGGCGACTTTCATCGCGATCATCGTGCCGCAAATGGCGCGCGTGCCCTGGGCCATCGCGACAGTCGTTGCCGGCGCCTCGGCATTCCTGTGTCGGGGGCTGCCCTACAAGCTCGGGCTACTCGTGGCCGTTGCGCTCGGCATTGTCGCCGGCATGCTGGCCCTGCACGCAAAGCGTCGGGGCGGCGCGCGACCGGACTCGGGCAGCGGCGGGGATAACGATCGCCGAAACACGGCGCACGAGGCCTCCGGCATGCGCTCGCAGGAAGCCTCCACGGGAGGTGCACAATGAACTACGTCGTCGCAATTCTCGGCATGGCGGGCGTAACGTTTGCGGTCAAGGCCGGCATCTTCGTGCTCGGCGACCGGGTGCATTTTCCCGAGTGGCTGCGCGAAGCCTTGTCTTTCGTTCCCGTCACGGTGCTCACGGCGATCATTGTGCCCATGACGCTCGCCCCGCACGGCGACGGCCTTGAACTGACGTGGCGCAATCCGCAACTCGTGGCCGCGCTGGTCACGATCGCGGTGTGTGCGGCAACGCGTCATCAGCTACTCACTATCGGCGCGGGACTGGCTGTCTTTTTCGCCTGGCAGCTCGGCGTACTCGCGTAAAGAAAAAAGCGCCGCAAGGCGCTTTTTTCATGGAACTGCGTTGATCCTCGACTTGGGATCAGACGCTCACCGTCCCCAGCGTTCCGGCGCGGTACGCCGCAACGAAGGCATCGAAGTCGCCGACCTGCGTGCGTTCGAGTTCGGCTTGCGTGTCGAGCGACTTGCGCGCCAGCGTCTCGAAGTGATCGATGACGGCAGCATCGAGGGGCATTTCACGCAGCGTCTGCGCGTGACGCTTGCTCTGTTCCAGCGCAAACGCCTGAAACGCGCCGCCTGCCGTGCCGCGAAGCGGTTCGAGCGCGGCCATGACACGGGCGGACGGCGTGAGCGATACGTCACGCACCTTGGCACGCTGCAAGGCCATCGAATGCGCATAGTGAGCGCCGCCACGTTGCGCGTCGAACGCGGCTGCGGTGCGGTCGATGCGATCGAGCAGTTCGTCGGCCCAGTCGGACAACGTGATGGCTTCGCCGCCACGATGGAGGACCAGGCCCGGCTTGCGGCCCTCTTTGACCACATGCGCGAAGTTATCGCGATTTTCCACGTTCTCGGCGGTCGAGCACGACGGGCTGTTCTCCAGTGCGCAGAACAACAGGAAGGCGTCGATGAATCGCGCCGTGTCGACATCGATGCCGACCGGCTCGAATGGATCGATGTCGATACAACGCACTTCGACGTACTGCACGCCCCGGCGCGCGAGCGCCTGCACCGGACGCTCGCCGCTGTACGTCACGCGCTTCGGACGGATCGTCGCGTAGAACTCGTTTTCGATTTGCAGCAGATTCGTCGAGAGTTGAATCCATTGCCCGTCGCGCTTCGTGCCGAGCGCTTCGTAGGCCGGATGCGGCTGGCTCACCGCCTGCGTGAGTGCATCGATATAGCTCGGCAGGCAGTCATAGCAGGGTGAGACTTCCGACTGCGCGCTGTTCTGATAGCCCAGATCGCTCATGCGCAGACTCGTGGCGTATGGCAGCCCGAGCGTGCCGTCGTCGAACGTATCCAGACCGTGGTTGCGCCCGCGCAGGAACTCGGCGTGCAGCACGGGCGACGCACCGAACAGATACATCAGCAACCAGCTGTAGCGGCGGAAGTTGCGGATCAGCGCGACGTAACGCGCCGACTGATAGTCACGCGGGGAGTCCGTCGATCCTTCGGCTTCGCGCAGCAGTTCCCACACGGGCTCCGCGAGCGAGAAGTTGTAATGGATGCCCGCAATGCACTGCATCGGCTTGCCGTAACGCAGCGCGAGGCCGCGACGATACACATGCTTGAGCATGCCGATGTGAGACGTGCCGTAATCGGCAATCGGAATCACCTCCTCCGGCGGCAACGCCGGCGGCATCGAATCGCTCCACAGCAGTTCGGCGCCGAGCTTGCGATAGGCGAACTGATGAATTTCGTCGAGACGGGCAATGACATCGGCGGCGTCACGTTGCGGCGGCGTGATGAATTCGAGCAGCGCTTCGGAGTAATCGGTAGTGATCTCTTCGTTGGTCAGCGCGGAGCCCAATGCGCGCGGATGCGGCGTGAGCGCAAGTGCGCCGCTGGCTTCGACACGCAGCGTTTCACGTTCGATGCCCGACAGGCCCTCGCCGAGCAGAGCCCGGTGCGCAGGCTGCATGATGAGCGCCAGACGCTGGTCGAGCAGCGCGTGGGCGTCAGACTGACCGACGTGGGCGGTAGGTTCGTTTTGACGATTCTGGTTTTCCAACTTCCATCCCTCTGGACAAGCGCGGTGCTATGGCATGACGGTCGCCGACGACGTCCGGCATGACGAGGCGTCACGATCGGTGCGGGTATCGGCGGCGAACGGCATACGGAGGTCTACGGGGTGCCGACGGCAGCGGCACGACCGCCGGAATCGGGATTCCGGGGGAACGCGCCCGATGCGCGGCACGGCGCGAATTTGGCCTGAGCATAACTGAAAACGCCAAACCGCGTCGGGCGCCACTTCGACGGGGCATTTCGCGACATCGCGGCCGAAATGCGCATCAACGTCGGCCTCAACGGCGCTCAACGGGAGGTAACAGCGCGCGCCCCGCTGGTCGTCCGATACCCGATACCTGGTGCCTGATACCCGGCACACAGCCTCAGCGCCCGCCTGAGTCCGCCTGCGTGAATGCCGCATTGGCGGCGTGCCGCCGCGCATCGATACTGAGCGCATGATGCCTGCACACACACTTGCCGACCTTCTCCCCCTGCTGTCGCTGGGCCTTGTCACCTTTTTGCTCGCCGGATTCGTCAAAGGCGTGATCGGGCTGGGCTTGCCGACGGTGGCCGTCGGGCTGCTTGGCCTGGCCATGCCAACGGCCGAAGCGGCGGCACTGCTGATCGTGCCGTCGCTCGTCACCAATATCTGGCAATTGCTGGCCGGTCCACGCTTCGCAGCGCTGGCCAAACGCCTGTGGCCGATGCTCGCCGGCATCTGCGTCGGAACGTGGGCAGGCAGCGGATGGCTTGCGAACGGCGGCAATCTGCCCGGCATGGCATTGGGAGTCGCGCTGCTCGTCTACGCCGCGCTCGGGCTGGCGGCGGTGCGCCCGAAGGTGCCGAAGACTTGGCGCAGCTCCCATGTCAGCGCACTGGGCGGCGGTATCGGAGTGATTACCGGGCTGGTGACGGCAGCCACCGGCGTTTTCGTGATCCCCGCCGTACCGTTTCTGCAGGCGCTCGATCTGGACAAGGACGACCTCGTGCAGGCACTGGGTCTGTCGTTCACCGTCTCGACGATGGCGCTCGCCGCCGGGCTGGCACGCGACGGCGTCTTTCATGGTCACGCCATCGGCGTATCGCTGCTGGCGCTCGCGCCCGCGCTGGGTGGCATGTTCTTCGGGCAATGGGTGCGGGGTCGTGTGAGCGCACCGGTCTTTCGTCGATGCTTCTTTGTCGGCCTCGCGATGTTGGGCGCGGAGCTGGTGATTCAGCATATGCACTGAGGTGCGACATCGTCGACATCGTCGACATCGGTGACATCGGCGACGTCGGCGGCCACGTCTCACTTCAGATCGGCGAAATCGACATCCCAGAACTCCCTCTCGCGACGCAGTTCGAGGCTGCGCCCTTCCTCGGTGCGGCGTAGTTCGACGCGGCGAATCTTGCCGGAGATCGTCTTTGGCAAATCGCAGAACTCGATGCGGCGAATGCGTTTGTAAGGCGCGAGCTGATCGCGACAGAACTGGAGAATGTCGAGCGCAAGTTTGTCGTCGGCCTGAAACCCGGCGCGCAACGCGATAAACGCTTTGGGCACCGCCAGTCTGACCGGGTCGGGACTTGGCACGACACCGGCCTCGGCCACCGCCGGATGCTTGATGATTTCGCTCTCCAGTTCGAACGGACTGATGCGATAGTCGGATGCCTTGAAGACATCGTCAGCCCGGCCGACGTAGGTGAAATAGCCCCGCTCGTCGCGCATGGCGACATCGCCGGTGTGATAGTAGCCGTCTCGCATGGCGTCGGCGGTCTTCCCGGCGTCGTCCTCATAGCCTTGCATCAACCCGGTCGGTCGCGGCGACAACACCAGCGCGACTTCGCCCTCGTCGGCTTCCTTGCCATCGGGGTCGAGCAACACGACACGATATCCCGGCATCGGGCGCCCCATCGCCCCCGCCTTGACGACCTGTCCCGGCGAATTCCCGATCTGACAACAGGTCTCCGTTTGCCCGTACCCATCGCGGATCGTAATGTTCCAGGCACGCCTGACCTGATCGATCACTTCGGGATTGAGCGGCTCGCCCGCGCCGATCAATTCGCGGAATTTCACCGCGTATCGGGTGAGGTCCTCCTGAATCATCATGCGCCAGACGGTCGGCGGTGCACACAATGTGGTCACGCCGCAGCGAGCGGCAGTCTCGAGGGCAGCGCGCGCATCGAAACGCGAGAAGTTGTAGATGAAGATCGTGGCGCCGGCGTTCCATGGCGCGAAGAAGCAGCTCCAGGCGTGCTTCGCCCATCCCGGTGAACTGATGTTCCAGTGGACGTCACCGGGTTGCAGGCCGATCCAGTACATCGTCGCGAGATGGCCTACGGGATAGCTCTGATGCGTATGCAGCACGAGCTTGGGACGCGATGTCGTGCCCGAGGTGAAGTACAGCAACAGCGGGTCGGTGGCGAGCGTGGTGCCGTCGGGCGCAAATTCGGGCGGACTGTCGTAGGCGGGAGCGAGCGGTAGCCAGCCCTCCGGGGTGTCATCGCCGACGGCGATGCGCCGATAGTCACCGGCAAGGTTAGCGAACTTGTGGGCGTCTCGCGCGGTGGTGACAACGTGGCGCACCCGGCCGCGTTCGAGCCGGTCCACGAGATCGCCTGCGGCGAGCAGCGTAGTGGCCGGAATCATGACAGCGCCGAGCTTCATGCAGGCGAGCATGAGGTCCCACAGTTCGACCTGATTGGGCAGCATGAGCAATACCCGCTCGCCCCGTGCGACACCGTGTTCACGCAGGTAGTTGGCAACGCGGTTCGAGCGTGCGGACATTTCGGCGAACGACAGACGTGTTTCGCTGCCGTCTTCCTCGACCACCCAGAGCGCGGGTGTGTCGTTGCCTTGCGCTTGCGGATCGAAGAAATCCAGCGCCCAGTTGAATTGCGAGAGGACCGGCCAGCGAAAATCGCGGTACGCCACGTCGTAGTGAGCGCGCTGCGCGAGCAGAAGATCGCGCGCGTCGCCAAATCCCTGGGTGTGCGGCATCGCTTGTCTCCGCGCCTCGTGGGCAATGGATTTAGGCAGAATTCCATTATCGTGAGGCCTTCCGAATTCGACATTCGGGATAACCATCATGGGTGTCGAACGCCGTGGCGAGGTCTGTGTGCGATGGAGCGGGACGTTGTGTGCGCGAAGGGGACGCGCAAAAAAAGGAAGCGATTCAATGAGTTGATGCGTCGCGTGGCTGGCGAAGGAAAAAAAGATGCGTCGGAGTGGCATGTCCCCTTTCTTTCCCGCAAAAAGCTCTGCTATAATCGCGTTCTTTCGAGCGATGCATCTTCACCGACGCATCTCTCACGGGGCGTAGCGCAGCCTGGTAGCGTACCTGCATGGGGTGCAGGTGGTCGGAGGTTCAAATCCTCTCGCCCCGACCAGAACAGAAAAACCCGCACAGTCTTTCGGCTGTGCGGGTTTTTTCTTGCGCCGCGCATTCTGACGCGGGACACCGACTTCACGCGGTCGACGCCGTCGATATAGCCCGAGAATCTGCGCACTCGTCAGGAGAGCTACGCAGATCTCGGCACTGTTACGGGAACCGCGTTACCAGTTGTAGCGAAGGCCTAACGTGCCGGCGGTCGCAGTACGACGATTGCGGTCGCTGTCGAGCGACCAGCGGTAGCTGGCCTGAGCGTAAAAGCTCAACTTCCGATTCACCTGTGCAGTGACGCCGCCGCCGAGCTCCATCGCCGTGTCGCCGAAGCGCGTTTCGACGGTAGGGGACGATTGCCCGAAAAGCGTGTTGTCCGCACCGGAGAAGACGTGCCAGAGATTGATTCGCGCGTAGGGCTGCCAGAGCGTGCCGTGCCCGTCGCGCGTCGTGTATTGCAGCCGTGCCCCCAGACGCCCGGTCCAGGCACCGCCCGCGCTCCAGTCCACACTCGAATACTGGTCTCGCGACTGGCCTACCGATACCCCCTGATAGACGATCTGTGCTTGCGGCTCGACCAGCCAGCCACCGCCGTCGCCGAAACGGAACGGATAACCCGCCTCGACCGAGCCCGCGTAAGCCGTGGCGTTGGTCGATATCCCGGCGCCATAGTTGGACGTTGCTTTTGCGTCGTACCAGCTGCCCTGCATCACCGCATCGAGGTACCAGCCGCTCGGACCGAAATGTGTCCAGTACCCGCCGACTGACGGACCATTCATGACCAGACGCCCCACCGTCAGATTCTGCGTGCCGAGCGCGAATCCCTGTACGGACGGCGAGTTGTAGTCGGCGTACGCCACGTACACCCCGGCATGGTCCCGGTGCCCACTGTCCGTGGTCCGACGGTACACGTCGAGGCCTGTCTGGAATCCGATCAGGTTCCCCGTCGCGCTCGCATCCACCGTCCCGCTCCATCGGTTACTCACGCGTGCGCCGAACACCCGTCCCCAGGCGCCGTTCGCATAGGCCCGCGGTTCGGGCAAGTCACGCAAGTTCTCCTCCTCGCCGACGCGCTCGTGCAGCGTCCCCAACGTGGAGAGGCCCATCTGTCGCGCGATCGCCGGGACTGGCGAGTAGAGCGCCACTTCCGGTCGGTAGAGCGGAATTTCCGTGCTGCCCGACGTGGCAGGACCTGTCGAAGTATCGACGAGATGCGAACGAAGGAACCAGTCGTTCGGATCAGTGCTGCCGCCGCGAAAGAGTTGGTACTCGTATGCGCCAGCCGCCACACGCTGGCCCAGCGTGAAGGCGCCCGCGGTGGTCGTGCCTCCGCCATCGACCCGCACCAGCCGAATACCGTCCGCCACGGTTTGCGCACCCGCGCCGCCCGTGTTGTTGACGATCACGGACGTCGTGCCGCTGGCCCGGCCGCCATCGATCACCAGCAGATTGGTCGGCGAGTTGTCGGCGCCAAGATAGGTGTTGAAACCGATGCGACTCGCTGCGCTGCCGGTATAGCTGCCCACTGTCAGCGTACTGTAGGCGCCCGGCCGCGGGACGAACTGGATTAACCCGGCATTGGTCACGGTACCGGTCGCGTTCGAATCGCCTGTGACGTTCCAGACGCTGGAGGCGTCGATCGAGACATCGGTCGCATTGCGTGCCAACCCCGTCCAGACACTGCCCTGAGCCAGCGTCACGTCAGCGCTATTGCCGGCATCGGCCAGCAAATCGCCCGTCCATTGCGACGCGCTCAGATTGGCGCTGGCCGTATTGCCCGCACCGATCAGTGTCAGATTGCCGGTCCATTGGCTGTCGGCAAGGTTGTAAGTCAAGGTCGACGGGTCAACGACGATGTCGCCAGTCAGCGATGGAATTCCCGTAATGTTCAGCGTCAGATGGCTCGACGTGCCCGTCGTATCCTCGGTCACGCGAGCGAGCAGGCGTCGGCCGTTGATCACAGCAGGCGTTATCGCCGTACCGCCGTTGATCGACACCGTACCCGTCCCGCCTTCGGCCAGCACGATTGCACCGTTGGTGGCGCCGAGGCTGCCACCGGTGAACGTCACCGTGCCCGGCCCGCTGCCCGCGAGATAGATCGGCGCGGCACCGGGTCCATTCACTGTGACGGTCGTCCCTGAGGCGGCAACCGCACCGCCGTTGACGACGGCGATCCCGTGTGCGGCGTTTCCCGCTGTGGTGATGGAGCCACCGGTGATCATCGCTGTCGCGCCCTGGCTGACCCGAACGCCGATGGCGCCATCGCCGTGCGTCGTGATGTTGCTCCGCTCGACCTGTGCTTGACTTCCCGCCCCCACCACATCGACGCCATACGCCTGCAAGCCGATCTGCGCACCGGGAAACTGCAGCGCAGGCGGGTTGCTTCCGGTCACCCTGAACCCGGTGGTGATTTCGGTGCCCGTCACGACGACCGTACCGGCGTCGGTGACCCGCACGCCAGTTGCGGCAGGACCCGACGTACGGACGATCGTGCCCGTCAGCGCGACGGTGCTGCCTGCGCCGCTCGCCACGGCGCCGGCGGAATCGGGTTGGTAGGTGAAGACACCGTAGCCCGAAAAGTCGATGCGGCCACCCGCATCGGCCCACAGGCCGGGACTGTTGGCGCCATACGTCGCCGACGTCGCGCCATTGCTCATCGAAATGCTGCTGCCTGTGCCTCGGGCAAGCACGCCCGGAGCGTTCGCAATGACGATACCTCCGTAATAATCGCCGGTCGCGATGGCGCCGCCATTGACGGTGATTTTTCCTCCACCGGTGGCAGACAGCCCGGCACTGTCATTGCCGTAGATGTTCACGTAGGTGTTATTCAGGGAGAGGCTGCTGTTCGCGCCTGAGGCGACGGCGCCCGGAGCGTTATCGCCAAAGCTGTACGTGTTCAGGTTGGTGAGGGTCACCGTTCCCGCAGCGTCTGCAAAGACGGCAGAGGCGCCCGTCCCATACGTCGTAACATCGGTGTGGGTCAAGGTAACCGAACCACCGCCGGCAGCGTAGGCGCCGTGGGCGTTGTCCGCGCCGGTGCTCACCGCGCTATCGGTGAGCGACACACTGCTGCCCGCGCCGACGGCCGCCACGCCATAAGCGCCGACGTCACTGGTGTCGACGGACGTATGGCTTCCGGTGATTTGCCCCCCGCTATCGGCATAAAGGCCATGTCCCGACGCGCCAGACGTGCTGACCGAAGCGATAGCCGAGGACGTGCCGATCAAAGAAATCGTGCCACCCGCCGTGGCGTGTGCCCCGTAGTTGGTGCCGGTGGCCGTCAGGACGACCGAGTTGCCGGTGTAGGTTCCCGCGCCGGATACCTCGACTACCGGTGCAGGTCCGGCACTGTCTCGCGCCGTGAGCGCATCGTCGACGCAACTCCCGGACGTGACGCTAAGCGCGGCAGGCGCGGCTGCACATTGCGCAAACGCCTGCGCCGACGGCAGTAGCGCCGTCACCGCCGTGGTCAGGACAGCACGATGACAAACCCTCGAACCCAACAACCCCGTCTTCCGCAAATTGCCGTCCCATACACTGGAGGTGGAAACGGCAAGTGATGTTTTTATCCGGTCTTCTCGCAATCGACGAACTCCTCTTTCGGGATTTATTCGGACTTGGATCTGCCGTTTAAAAGGCAGGCGAACTTGTTAGAAGTCCTTTAATTACGCGAGAATAGCAAATCGATTTTTCTGACGAAAATCAGGATTAGCACGAAGAAGGGCCAACGGGTCGCAATGTCGTCTTCCGCTCCGGATGAAACGGACGCCCCCGGCAAAACAAAAAAAGCCGCAGACGATGCTGCGGCAAAGAGGGAACAAGAGGGAACGCTTGTGGTGATCGACTTGCCCTATGCAAGATCGACCGTCCCGGGCCCGGTGTCGCGGCTGTTCAGCGCTTTGCCGTGTCGTCGTCGACTGCGTCGCGGGCCAGATAGGTCTGCGTCACTTGCGGAAGGTGAGCAAGCAACCAGCGCGCCATCTCGATCTCCTGCGGCAAGATCATTTCGCACGTCTTGCGCACGTCGTCACGTCCGCATTGCCTGGCCGCTGCGATGAGCGTCGTATACGCCGCAATTTCGATGTTCTCGAAGACATAGCCCGCCATCGCGCCCTTGACCACTTCGTCAGACGCAAGACCACCACCGAGCGCCTGCCCGAATGCGCCCACACGGGCGGTGAGGTCTTTCATCGTGGATGGACTGCTACCCAGCCCATCAAGGCAGGTCTCCAGCAATTTCTGCTGGTCGACGGTCTCCTCGATGTGCTGCTCGATTCGCACCTTGAGCTCGGGGTAATGCTCAAGCCGCGACGCCTGTGCTTTCAACATGGTTTCGGCGTGCTTCTCCATCGCATATGCGTCCCGAAGCCAGTCGATCAGGTGGTCAAGTGATTCGTTCATGTACCTCTCCGTTTGCGTTGAAAATCGGCAAGTCCGCAAATCCCTCCCGTGATACGGCATACGGCTCACACGCCAGCCGCCGCGATCTCGGAAAGCCATTGCTTGACGCTGCTCAGATGCTCGTTTTCCTGCTTCAGCGCCTCGCCAAATGCCTGCGCCATCTCGGGCACCCCTTCCGCGTTTGCCATCTCGATGAGCAATTCCCAGCCGCATTGATCTGCGGCCTCGACGGCAACCAGCGCCGTGAGCGCCTGAGGAACGTCGGTACGCGGGTCCGACAAGACCTGGATGAACCCCATGCTCATGACACCGCAGACATCAGCCGCTGGGGTCTGCGCCGTGGGATCGGCCCCGAGTTGGTGAATGCAATCGGCGAGCATCGCGAAATGCGCCGCCTCCTCAGCCCGGAAGTGCGCGAGCCGCGCCTGCATTGGCCCATAGTCGTCACCGCAGTTTTCGACTTTACTGATCAGGGCTTCGTACAGGCGCACGCCGCTGCGCTCGAAAGCAAGTCGCTCTCCGAGGCGGTCGAGGAACATCGGTGACGCAGCGGTCGCCGTGACGCTCGTCGATGTGCCTGCAGGCCGCATACCCGAGATGCCATCCGTCGGTATCGACCCGATCGCGTCCGCCTCGGCGGCACATGTGGCGCGCATGTCGGCAATCGATGACGGTGACGCATCGGGATCCGGTGGTTGGGCTTCTGCGAAATCTCGCAACTTGCGGCCGTCGACAGGGTTGAACAGAAACCCGGTTCGATTGACGTTCTCACGGTTGGGAAGGCTCATCTCAATATCCTGGAGGTCCTGGAGGTCCTGGAAGTCTTGTGGGGAAATGACGGTCGCGTCGTCACATCACTCAGCTTTCACACTGAGTTCGGTGCCGGGCGCCCATTGATAGCCAGCGGCCACCGTATCGGTCGGCGACCCTTCGGCGTTCAGTCCATCGCGATAGGCGCGAGACGCTTCCGATGCGTCTGTCGACGGGACATACTCGCTGCCCTTCGCCCCCATCTGCACTTCCGCGTGCAACACGCTCCGCACGAAGTCGCGCTGACTGCGCATGTCCACGGGCTTGGGCAGCGGACCGACAAGGACTTCCGCCGGATCACGCCGCTCGTGTTGCTTGAACAATTCGCACACGAGATTCAGATGCCCCAGCTCGTAATCGAGGAAGCGCTCCCAGATCGCTTTGATGCGCGCATTGGGCTCGTGAACCACGCAGCTGTAATAGGCGTACGCCTCCATCGCCTCGTGGACGAGCCATTTCTCGAGCGGAGACTCGTGCGGATCCGACAGACAGCCGTACTGGGTCACGTGCTGCTCCTCGATGGACGCGATCTCGGCGTAGAGCGCACGCGCGACCGGGTCGGCAAATGTCGGCCCGATCGTCATGTAGTAGTCATGTGTCTGGTACTCGGCGCCCGTGAGCATCGCCGCATGGATTTTTGTGATCAGCGCGGCCTGTTTGCGGTCGTACGGGCGACGAATGTCGTCCTGCGGTGCGCGGTGCTCAACGCGTGTAGGTCGGCCCGGCACGATGTCGGTATAGCCCTGGAGGATGTTGTTGGCATCTTTGCCTTCCACGCGATCGAGCAGCGCCGAATATCGGTAGAGGTGATCGAAATCTTCCAGTAACCCGAAGCGATAGGTCTGCGCCTGATACGGATCGGGTTCGGCTTGCGCGACGGCAGCGGTCACCTCCACCGCCACCTGCTCATAGGCAATGGTGGTCTCGATCGGCGAATGGTCGGCAGAGAGCAGCCAGTTGACCATGGTCGCCTGATGCTGCTCCACACGCCTGACCTGAGCCAGCGGGAGTCGAAGTTCGCCGCACATGCGCGAGAGAATGTGCTTCAGGCGCAGTGCGTCGCTCTCCACGCCATTCATCAGAATGACGCGCACGCGCGTGAAAGCGTCGTCGTCGAGTTTGCTGATCGGCTTGCCGACCATCTCTTTCCACGTGAACCGCTGTCTGTCGAGCGGCGTGCCTTTGGCGTCCAGCAAGTTCGTCAAGCTTTCCATACCCTCTCCTCGTGAGCGATTCGAAGCAACTCGTGCGCAACGGTCGCGCCACGTCTGCGACGCAATTGCCGTGCCACGACCGCCGCCCCGCCGGGGACGCGCACAGGAACGCTCGCGATGGAAAAACTGCACGATTCTGTAGAAAGGGCGACCGCACGACGTTGTGTGCTGCGCAGGAGAGGCGTCGGGGCGGCGACGGCGCGAAGGCCGATGAAGGAAGGAAACTTGCTTACGGCGAGGGGAGCATGACGCCTTCCCCTAGTTCGCGACATCCAAGGAGCAAGCCGTGGCAACCAAGCCGGAGAACGACCAGACCGATCAGGACACGCGCGAAGACACGCTCGGTACGCCCGACGAGTTCGACAGGCTCCCGACGAAAGAGGAGCGCCTGGCGTATCGGCTGCTGCACGAAGATGGAGACGAAGAGACGATCGGCACGCATCACGGGCGCGTCGGCAACGGCTACTGGCCGTCGCACGAAGCGTCGGCGCCACCGATATCGCCTGTTGCCCCCGAACCACTGTCGGATGGCATTTCAACGACGGGAGACGACACCGAAGCCGTCAGGAAGTCCAGAACGAAGCCACGCGGGCAGCGCCCCTCGGATCCGCCGCTACGCCCATCGTCGGAGGGGCTGGATACCGGCAATGCCCCGGCGCCGACAGACGAACCCGAGACTTAATCGGACACCGGGATATAGACCTTCATCGTGTAGCGGGCGTCCGGCATGACGACGAGGCGCGCCTCGACGACATTCATGCCTTCCACGCGCGTTCTGACCGGCAGCACGTAGACGCAATCGAATACGCGCTGCACCACGGGGTCTTCGCCGGAAGCGGGGGCCTGTAGCCGCATGGAACGCAAGCGGTCGAGAATGAACCCGCGCACGTCCTGCTCCGAAGGCGTCTCCACGCCGATGGCGCGCGCGAACTCGTCGTGAGCGAATTTCCGGACGAGATCCACCGTCTCATCGAGGTTTGCCTGAACCGCGACAGTCTTCATAGCTTTCCTGTGTCAACAAACGACGCTGCGTCTCGAAGGTCATCGATTACCACCGGCCATCCACCCAGTCCCTTGCCAGGGTACCGATGGACTCCAGGGCATCCCTCTCCTCATGGAAAATGGCGCCGCCCACCTGGCTCACGGGTTGATCCCGCCCCAGCCCGTCCGCCACCTTCAATATCTCTGCCACGCCACGGACTTTACCATCGGGGGCTGGCATGACCGTACATACGATTCGGAAACCTTTATAAGAGAACGACCTGACCACCGGCATCTGAAATCACTCCTCGCGTACTTCGTGCCGTCGGGCCAATTCTCCAACGTTCAGGGCCCCTGTCCGGCACCGCAATTTGCATAAATCCATGAAAAACGGGCGCAAGAAAACCAACGCCCGACCGTGTCGCCAACAAAAAGATAGGGTAAGTTCGCAGCTTTAAAAGACTGTTTTTTCATACAGCATCGTTGCGCGTGCCGAATGCTGCGGATTGCCGTTGAATCGGGATGGGGGATTGGGGATTGGGATCGCCATGCACCAAAGAAAAAGGCACGAACCCGGCGAACCGGTTCGTGCCTCCTGGATGGCCTGCAATATGGCCTGGCGCAGCTTGCGAGCGGCCGGCACGGCGACTTGCCGCCGCCATGTCAGGCCATCAGGTCATTAAGCCGTCAGACGTGCGAGCAACGTGCGCGGACGCCCGGCACGCGCCTGTGCGGCGAGCGCCGCCTCGCGCCAGCGTGCCGTCGGCACTTCCGACGGCGAGAGCAGGCTGTCGAAGCCGCACGCCCACAACATGGCCAGCTGGTCCGGCAGCAACGGCCCCGCTGCCCGGATAGCGCCCTGGAAATTCCACTTCTCACGCAGGACCTTGGCGAGCGTGAAGCCGCGCCCGTCGCGCGTCTTCGGGAATTCGATCACCACCAGTTCGAGCTGCGGCAACAGCGCCGCGATGCGTGCCGGATCGTCGTGCCCCTGCACGCGAATGCCCGCAGGCGCCACGCCCCGCTCGTTCGCGGCGAGCCATGCGTCCAACGGCAGCACGGTGTCGTGGCGGGCGTCGTTCGCGGCATCGGCCGGGATCTGGGCGTCCGCGGCGAGATAAGTCCAGGTATCGTCGGCCGGCAATCCGTTACGATCAATCAACATGCAAAGCTCCCTTGAATGCTTCGGCACCGACACGTCCGAGCGTGTCGATGAAACGCTCACCTTCGTTGCGCAGTTTCAGATAGCGCTGGAGGATGTTCTCGATCACTTGCGGTACGGCTTCGTATGAGACACCCGGGCCGAGAATCTTGCCCACGGCCGCATTGTCGTCCGCGGAGCCACCCAGCGTGATCTGATAGTTTTCCTTGCCCGCCTTGTCCACGCCGAGAATGCCGATGTGCGCCACGTGGTGATGCGCGCAAGCGTTGATGCAACCCGACACGTTAAGCGTCACCGGTCCGATGTCGCGCTGCTGTTCTTCGGTAAAGCGCAGTGCGATGCGTTGTGCGACCGGCACCGAACGCGCATTCGCGAGCGCGCAGTAGTCGAGACCGGGGCACGCGATGGCGTCGGAAATCAGGCCGATGTTCGGTGTCGCCAGGCCTGCCGAGCGCAGTTGCTTCCACAGCGCATACAACGCGTCGCGCTGCACGTGCGGCAGCACAAGGTTCTGTTCGTGCGTGACACGCAGTTCGCTGAACGAGTATTCGTCGGCCAGATCGGCCAGCACCAGCATCTCCTGCGCACTCGCGTCACCCGGAATACCGCCCGAGGGTTTGAGCGAGACGACCGCGCTGATGTAGCCCGGCACCTTGTGTTCGTGCGTGCACGTGTCGACCCAGTGCTTGAAGTCGATATCGCTCTCGTATGCCTGCGTGAACGCGCTTGACTCGGCCGGCAGCGTCGCAAACTCGGGGACGACGAAACGCTCGCCAATGGCCTTGACGACGTCTTGCGCCAGGGGGCGATGCGTTTGTGCGATGCGTGCGAACTCTTCCTCGATCATCTCGATGAACTTCGCCGGCTGCATTTCCTTGATGAGGATCTTGATGCGCGCCTTGTAGATGTTGTCGCGACGACCCAGTGCGTTGTACACGCGCAGAATCGCCTCGACGAAGCGCAGCAGGTCGGCCTCGGGCAACCACTCGCGCACGAGCGTGCCGACGATCGGCGTGCGGCCCAGACCGCCGCCCGCATAGATCTGGAAGCCGACTTCGCCCTGGTCGTTGGTACGGGCCAGAATGCCGATGTCATGGAAACGCACGGCAGCACGGTCCGTCTGAGCGCCGGTAATGGCGATCTTGAACTTGCGCGGCAGATAGGTGAACTCGGGGTGATCCGTCGACCATTGACGCAGGATTTCGGCGTACACGCGCGGGTCGAGCAGTTCGTCCTTCGCGGCACCGGCGAACTGGTCGGTCGTCACATTACGGATGCAGTTGCCGCTGGTCTGAATGGCATGCAGATCGACGTCGGCAAGCGCCGACAGAATCTGCGGCGAATCGACGAGCGTCGGCCAGTTGAATTGCAGGTTCTGACGCGTGGTGAAGTGACCGTACCCCTTGTCGTAACGGTTCGCGACGTACGCGAGCTGACGCAGTTGAACCGCGCTCAGCGTACCGTAAGGAATCGCCACCCGCAGCATGTAGCCGTGCAATTGCAGGTACAGACCGTTCATCAGACGGTAGACCTTGAAGTCGTCTTCGCTCAGTTCGCCACTCAGACGTCGCGCTACCTGCTGACCGAATTCCTTCGCGCGGTCTTTGAGGTACTCGCGCTCGGACGGATCGTAGCGATAGATGCCCGCATGTTCCGGGGCAACGCTCAGCGCCGGGGCATTGGCCAATGCGGCTTGCACTGCGCCGTCGGACGCCTGCTTGCCGAGATCTTCACGAACCGACGGTCCGCGTGAACGAAGTTGCTCGCGAAAGTCGACCGGCACGGGACCGGCGTCGCCGACTTCGGCAGGACGCGGCACGGGGTCCACGACGAGATTGGCGGCAACGGCGGCCTTGGCGGCGGCCTGGGCCTGATCGAGGCTGTGCTCGTCGAACACATGTGCCTGTGTGAGATCGTCCACCCAGTGATGTTGCTGGTCCAGCCAGACGACCAGACCGTCTTGGAGTCGGTTCGCCGAAATCAGATTGCCTGCATTCATTCGATGCTCTCAATACCTGTCATTTTGGCCGCGAGTTGGTGGGAAACAATTCGCGATTAGAACCGCAGGCTATCAAGACGCGAAGGAATATACGAATATTCACTAGTTATGTCGTCATTACGAGATGTTGTTAGGCGAAAAAATGCTAAGAAATACTGTATTTTTATACAGTGCTCATGCTACATTCCGAAGCATTCAACTTCATCGTGAGCGAGATCATGAGCGACGCCAAATCCATCAAGTTCATCGTCGTGCCGTATCGCAAGAACAAGGACGGCGTGTTGCAACCCGGCGAGCTGCGTCAGGCGAGCACGGAGTTCGGCGCCGTGCGCATCGCGCAGTCGATGGCGTCCGGCTTTGCGGGCATTGCCGCCTACGAAGTCCTGGTCGACGAGGAAGACGGCACGATGGACGCCCCGCGCATTCTCTTTCAGGAAGGGGCGATCCCGGCGATGGCGGAGTGAGGCGCCTGAGCGAAGCCGGCTCGCGCAAGTCGCGAACGGCGGCCGGTGGCGCCTGTCTGTGGCACCTGTCTGTGGCGCCTGTCTATGACACCTTACTCCGGGCGCGACGGGCGGGGAATGCTGTCGAACGTCCGGGTCTGGCGCGGGTGCTGCAGATCCCGCGTGTCGAGCGCCCGGCGCTGCGCGAGCACTTCCTGAACGCTCGGGCCGGTGGCGGGGCCATTACGCTCGCTAGCCGTGCGGTTGATGCTGGCGCTCGCGCTGTGCGCGTCGGTCACCGCGGTGCTCTGGCCGCCGAGCGCCGCCACCGAGGGGCTCACTGCCGGCGTTTGGTTCGATTGCCGGATGCTGCCGAGGTCGCCCGCACCGAGGTACGACTGAGCGCCGGCATGGCCGAATACCAGGGTGCCGGTCAGGCACAGGCAAGCGGCAAAGACGTTGATCCGGTTCATGATGCCCCCCATTTGGCTTGTCAAAGTGCGTATATCCGTGTGGACGACTGAATTCTCTCAGTCGCCCGGCGTCTTGTCGCCCTGCATTAATCACAGTTGACGCTCTCTCCCAGACGCTCGGCTGGCTATCAGATTTAATAGCCCGTTCTGCTACACTTCGCAAAAAAGAGCCGAAGGCTCAAGAGAAGAAAAAGCAATAACGGGGGATCCCATGTCGGACGATGTCAGTTTTCGCCGAGCATCGGACGCGGTTCGGGCCGTGGGGGCCGGGGACGCAGACTGGCTCGACGTCGTACACACCGCGCGCGAGTTCCTCGGTGCGGACGCCGCCACGTTTCTCTGCCACGACAAGCAAAGCCGCTCGGTCCGCTTCGTCGAGCAATCCGGGCACGAAGCGCGTCTGATCGAGGAATACGCGGAGCACTTCTATCAGTACGACGATGCCACCCGACGCTTCTGGCACGCCCCTGCCGGAACCTGGTACGACTCGAACGTCGCGCTCGAACACGAATCCGAAAACGACCGCATATTCTGGAACGAGTTCATGCGCCCGTATCAGCTCCAGCAGTTGGTCGGGGTCGTGATCTGCAATGACGACGACGCCGTCACGGCGCTGAGTATCCAGCGCATGCACATCGTGCAACCCAGCTACGCGCATGCCGCGCGCATCGCAGAGTATGAGCGCCTGCTCTCCGCCGCCTTTGCGGCGCGCCGCGCGAGCACGCGGGCCAGCCTTCATGCGCTAAGCCAGATGCTCGACCCCGCACGCGAGGGCTTTCTCATCGCCTCGCCCGATGGTCGGGCGCTGGAGTTCGCGCCGGGGCTCGAAACACTGCTCGGCAGTCACGACAGCCAACTGATGCTCGTGCAACGGCGCCTGACGCACCGCCAGCCCGAATGGCAAACGCGTTTGCAGGCTGTCTTGCGGCAGGTCAGCGCCAACGGAGAATCGGTGTCGCTGGTCTTGCCGGACTCCTGGGGCCATGCTTACCGGCTGACGTTGCGGGGTTTGGGCAAGCCCATGAATCACGGCCTGCGCGCCGCTGTCGGCGTGCGCATCGAGCGGCGCAGTATCTTCAACGTGCCTGGGGAAACCGCCCTTCGGGAGCACTTCGCACTGACGCACGCCGAAGCGCGCTTGTTTCACCACCTCGTGGCGGGCCTGACCATTGGGGAATGCAGTGAAGTGCTGAACCTGGGGACAAGCACGCTGCGTACCCAGCTATCGGCCATTTTGCGCAAGACGGGGTGCCATCGCCAGGGCGAGTTGCTACGGTTGGCCGCCATGCTGGCACCGTAACGTTGCGCACCGCTATCGGCCGCCCGACACCGTTTCGGACATCGTACGGGCCGTGGCCGCCCCGCTAAGGACAATCGTGCTGATTCGATTCCGCCCGCTTTGCTTGGCGACGTAGAGCTGTTCGTCGGCCGCTTTCAGGATCGCCTCGGCGCTGTCGCATTCGCTGGCGACGCCCGTCGCCGCGCCAACGCTCACGGTCACCATGCCATTGGCGCTGTCGACATGATCGATGTGCAGACGCTCGATGTCGCGGCGCACTTGTTCTGCCATGACGGCCGTCGCGTGCGCGTCGGTATCGGGCAGGATCACCGCGAATTCCTCACCGCCATACCGCGCCGCCATGTCGCTGTCGCGCCGCACATGACCGCCGATATTCTTGGCGACGGCACGCAGCACGTCGTCCCCGATTGCGTGGCCGTAAGCGTCGTTGAAATGCTTGAAGTGGTCGATGTCGACGAACAGGATCGACAACGGCGAGCCGGAACGTTTCGCCCGCCGCCATTCCGCGGCAAGCTTGGCGTCGAGCGCGCGACGGTTGGCCAGCCCCGTGAGGCCGTCGGTCACCGTCAGGCTCGCGAGCCGCGCCGTGGCATTCGCTCGCGCGCGCATCGCGGCCACGAGCAGCCATGAGCCGACAATGAGCGTTGCCGCACAGATGCCTGCAATGACGCTGAACAGCACGGTATGCCGCAACCACTCACGCATGAGCACGTCGGTCGACGGCGTCACCACCACGTACATCGAAACGCCCGGAACCCGCACCGACCGATAATCCGTTGCGCTCATGCCCAGAGGGAACGACAACGCCGTCGCCAGGTCGCCGCGTCTGGCCGCCTCGCCGGGCAACGCCACCAGTTTGCCCGGCCGCGCACCCGCGCATGGGTCGCAGGCCAGCACAGTCCCCTTCTCTTCCACGATGTCGATGGATTGCAGATCGGCCGAATCCACGTCGTTGACCAGTGTGCTCAGATGGTCCAGACGCAATGCCAGCACGGCCACCCCGGCGAACGAACGATCGGGCGCGGCGATGCGCCGTGTGAGCGCCACCGACAGCACGCCCCCGTGCGTGCGCGACGCATAGGGCTGCGAGATATAAAGGCCCAGCGACGGGCTGGATTCGTGTGAGCGGAAATAGTCACGGTCGGCGACATTGACCGAGGGGCGCTGCGACTGATCCAGCGGCGCCGCGATACGCCCGTGCTTGTCGACCACATACGCGTCATCGAGAAAATCGCGGCTCAGCGTCTGTCCGAAGCGCACCCGATCGCGCACGCGCTCGGGAAATAGCGGTGTCGTCGGATCCTCGGCATCGCGCACCATCTCCCTGAGCAACGCGTCGTAGACGGCGATATTCCCGCCAAGACTTGCCGCCACCACCGACGCCACACTCTGTGCGCGCTCCAGCGCATGCGTATATCGCGCCTGACGATCCGCCCGAAGTAACAGCGCCACCCCAACGAGCATCGTCACGGCGACAGCCGTGCCGATGACGCCGACCATCGAAGGGCGTTCGTCGAACCGGTCAAAGCAGGCGCGAAGTCGCTTTGTCATCCAACTCCGAAAATGAGGTACACCCAAACGTGTGGTCATAACGAATGGCCTGACAGGGATACCGACGTGTGAATGCGTGGAGAGGCCTCAGGCGCGTGAATGATCTCAATGGCGCGGATCACGGGAACTACGCGCGCTGTGCGAAAAATCGTCGAGCAACGGCACGATGGCCAACATGACGAGGATGACCGCAAGCGGAATCGTCGAGACGAAACCGAGATGCTTGAAACCCAGCGCCCCCGTGAGCCCGCCCAGAAAGAACATGCTCAGCAACGCGCATAGCAGTCGCAGCTTCTGCCGGTCCCCCGCCACGCGCGGGAGGTCCTGTGCCACACCGGGCCGGTTCCAGTAACCCATCTTGCCCAGCTCGATGCCGATGTCCGTGACCAGCCCGGTGACGTGCGTCGTGCGGATCTCGGCACGTGAAATTTTCGTAATGATGGCGTTCTGCAACCCCATCACGTAGCACAGCAATCCAACGGTGGCGGGTACGTAGAACCAGCGCTGCCCTTCGAGATTGGCGCCCATCATGCCGAAGCTCAGCAACAAAATCGCTTCGAACATGAGCGGCGCCGCGTATTCGCTGTGCGTATGGTGTCGCCGTCCCCAGTGAATCAGCACGGCCGACGTGGCGGCGCCGAACAGAAACGCCAGCAAGGCGCTCAACCCGGCGAGCACGAGTACCAGTTGGCCCAGGACCAGATTGTCGGACAGCGACGCGACGATGCCCGACATGTGAGACGTGTACTGTCCGACAGCCAGAAAGCCGCCCGCGTTCGCCGCGCCGGCCACGAAGGCGAGCGAGCAGCCCAGACGTCGGTTCGCGGCGTCGGTGCGCACTGGCTGGGTGAAACCGCGTAAATAGTTGATCGGCATGGCGCGTGAGGCTCCCGGGCATCGCACTTGGGGTATTCTAATGCGCGTGGACGCAAAGTCGACGCCAATTTCCCGCGACTGCCCTGGCGGTGTCGCGGCGCGGGCACAGTGATATGGGGACCTAACAAAATAATGACAGAGTGTTACGCGTACATCAGCCGTGCCTTGCCCGACCTCGATCCGCTCGCGCTTTCGAAAATCATCGTCCATTCCCGCGGGTTCAACGAGACCCACGGTGTGACCGGCGTGCTGCTCTACGACGGGGCCACTTTCTATCAGTACATCGAAGGTCCGGCCAGCGCCGTGTCGGATGCCCGCGAGCGCATCGAAGCGTCACGTCATCATGACGCGATCCAGGTACTGCTCGACGGCACGCCCCGCAATCCCGGCGCGTTTTCGACGTGGAGCCTCGGCTACCTCATGCTCGACGAACCGGCGCATGCCCTGCATGCGTTCGTCATGCCGGCGGACCACGCACAACTGATCGGCGCCTTCAACGGCCTCGCCGCACAGGCAGATGTGATGTAGACCGTCCGGGCACCGTCGCTTCGCACGCCTTGCATTCCATCGATACCGTGCCGCCCATGCGGCAACTGTCTTGCCAAAGAAAACGCCGGGTCACCCTGAGGTGCCCGGCGTTATTCATGGGGACGGCTCAAGAGACGAGAGGCGCGCGTCGCGCATGACCAATGCATGCGCGCGCCCCTATCTCCGGATTACTGCTCGATCTGGCGGTTCCAGCGCTGATCCCACTGAGCGCGACGCTGGTTGACGGCGTCCCAGTCGACCGTCTTGATGTTACGGGTCAGATCGTCGAGCTTGCCCAGACGCTTTTGCATCGCCGGCGGAATCGTCGCTTGCGGGTTGGTCGGGATATAGGCGCCGGCGGCGGCGGCCAGCGATTGCCCCTTGGCCGACAGCAGATACTGCGCGAGCTTCTGCGCCATGGCGTTATCCGGGCTGTTCTTCACCACGCACAGGTCGACGAGCAACTGCACCGCGCCTTCCTTGGGGGCCACGTAACCGACCTGAATGCCCTTGTCCTGAAGGTCGCTCACCGCCGTCGGGGTCAGCGGGAAGATCGCGGCTTCGCCGGTCTGGATCATTTCCGAGAGCTTGGCCGAGTTCGGGATGTATTCGACCACGTTCGGTCCGACGGTCGTAGCCCACTTCGTGAAGCCGGGCTCGACGTTCGTCTCGCTGCCGCCCCAGATGCGGTTCAGTGCGAGGAAGCCATGCAGGCCGAAGGTGCTGCTCGACGCCGACTGGAACACCACCTTGCCCTTGTACTTGGGATCGGCGAAGTCGGTCCACGAGGTCGGCGCGGCCCAGCCCTTTTCCTTGAAGAGCTTGGTGTTGTAGCCGATGCCGGTCATGCCGAGCTGCACACCGGCGCCCATGTCGTCCTTCACGCGCGCCGACGGCATCAGTTCCTTGAGCACGGGCGAATCGTCGAGCTTCTGACACACGCCCATGCTGATCGCGCGCGCCATCACGCCGTCGTCCAGGAAAACGACGTGCATCTGCGGGCTGTTACGGTTCGCAAGCAGCTTGGCCAGCACGTCCGAGGACGTGCCCGGCACCACCACGACCTTCACATTGTTGGCCTTCTCGAACTCCGGAAAGACCTGGCTCGTGTAAGCCTTTTCCATCGGGCCGCCATTCATGCCGATGTAGAGCGTTTTGGACTGCGACCAGGCCGCGCTGCTCGCGCCCAATGCCAGCGCCGCAGCGCACATGACGACCTTAACGGATAGCTTCATCGTGGTTCTCCTTGCGTTTCCAGGGAATAGAAATGTTGTTGTGGGACGGACTCTGAACGTTTGCGATGCACAGCGGTTTCTCAAGCCTCGACGCCGACCTTGGCGAACCGGTCGACGGCAAAGGCATCGATCGGCGTCGACGTCTCACCGAGGGTGACAAGATCGGCCAGCACTTCGCCGACACCGGGGGCCAGCAGGAAACCGCCGCCCGAGAAACCGAAGGCATGCACCAGACGCGGTGTCGTGCGGCTCATGCCGATGATCGGGTTGTCGTCGGGCGTCTCACCCTCCACACCGCTCCAGGTGCGAATGAGCAGCGCATTGCGCAATGCCGGCAGCAAGGCACAGGCCTCGCGCATGACCGCGCGCGTAGTCTCGGCCGAGGGCTGGGCGTACTCGCCGTCGCCCGTGCCGCGTCCGCCGCCGATCACGCAGTTGCCGCGCTCGACTTGTCTTGCGTAGACACCGCCACCGTAGACGCCGAGGCTATGGCCCACGAACATCGGCAGCGGCTCGGTCACCCACATGTTCGGGTAGATGGCATGCATCGGCACACGCTCGCCGAACGCGCCTGCGATGTGGTTCGCCCACGCGCCGGACGTATTGAGCAACCAGTCGCAACTCACATGCATGGCGTCGCCCTGCTCGGGCTGTGCCGTCAGTTGGAAGCGCACGCCGTCGTGCGCCATCGACGTGATCGGCGTGCGTTCGCGAACGTCCGCGCCGAGGGCGCGCGCCGCACGGGCGAAGGCCGGCGACACGAGACGCGGATTGGCATGCCCGTCGCTCATGCACAGCGACCCGCCCACCGCGCCCGGGCCGAGCCACGGGAATCGCTCGCGGAATTGCGCGCCGCGAAATACCGTGGAGGACAGACCATAATTCGCGGCCATCGCGGCCCACGCATCGAGCGGTTCGAGATCGCTCTCGCGACGCGCGAGACGCAAATGGCCCGAGCGCACGAATTCGCCGTCGGTGCCGATCAGTTCCGGCAAACGGTCCCACACGCGGCGCGCACGCATCGCGAGGGGCAGTTGCGCCTCGGGGCGGCCCTGGCAACGCACGCCGCCGTAGTTGACGCCACTGGCCTGCGCCCCACAGTAGCGTCGTTCGAACAACGCCACCTTCATCCCCCGTGCGGCAAGCTCGCGCGCGGCGGAGGCACCGACGAGTCCGCCCCCGGCGACCACAACGTCGTAATGCATTGGCCTGCTCATCGGCAATGGCTTACTCATCGCGGGCCTCGTCGGGAATGGCCGCCACGTTTTCGTCGAACAGCATCGGTGCAATCGGAATCGGTTTGATCGGGGCCTGCGCACGCAAACGCCCCACTTGCGCGAACGTCTGCCCGCTCGCGTCGGCCAGCACATGGCAAGCCGCTTCGCCGCACATGCGCCCCTGACAGCGTCCCATACCCACCCGGGTCAGCGCCTTGAGGCGATTGATCTCGGTCACGCCGTCCACGCGCACGCACTCGCGCAACGTGCGCGCGCTGACTTCCTCGCAACGGCACACGAGCATGTCGTCCGGCCAGCGCGCGGCGGGGTCTTCGGGCAAGGCAAAAACCTGCTCGATGCCCTCGCGAAAGCGCCGAATGCTCGCGAGCTTGCGCTCCAGGGTCGCGGCGTCGGGCGCGCCCGGCACGCATGGCGAAGCGATGCCGATATCTTCGAGCAAGGCGAGCGCTGCGCGACGACCGGCGAGTTCGGCGGCGTCGGCACCGGCAATCCCCGCACCGTCGCCCGCCAGATAGATGCCGGGTTGCGAACTGCGCCCGGCTGCATCGCGCTCGGGCAGCCAGCAACGGTTCAGGTCGTCGAAGACGAAGCGGCAGCCAGCGAGATCGGCCAGTTGCGTTTCAGGACGCAGGCCGTAACCGAGCCCCACCGCACTGCATTCGAGAGCGTGCCGGCGACCGGCGCGCTGCCAGCGGATCGCACGCACGCCGTTCGTGCCGTCGATCCCTTCGAGCGTCACCCCGTGCTCGATGCGCACGCCTCGCGCCCGCAACCATCCCACGTAGTAAAGCCCCTTGGCGAACGTGGCCGGTTGGTTGAGCAGTCGCGGGGCGGCCTTGGCCTGCGCGGCGAATGCGCTGGTGTCGAGCACGGCCACGACGTTGGCCCCCGCCTTGGCGTATTGGTAAGCCACCAGATACAGCAACGGTCCGGTACCCGCGAACACGACCTGCTCACCGATCGCACACCCCTGAGCTTTGAGCGCGACCTGCGCACCGCCCAACGTGTACACACCCGGCTGGGTCCAGCCCGGCAACGGCAACACGCGATCGGTCGCGCCGCTCGCGATGATCAGATGACTGAACGCGACCGGTATTTCTCGCCCGCCGTGCATGGTATGCAGCCGCTTCGGATCGCACGCCCACACGAGGGTCTCGGGTCGATAGTCGACCTGCGGCAACAGCGCAGCCATTGCGTTGTGCACCGCGTCGGCCTTCGCGGCTTCGAAGCCGTAAAGCGCTTGCTTGCTGCGCGTGAAGCCGGCGTTCTCCGGTGGCTGACGGTAGATCTGACCACCCCAGCGCATATTCTCGTCCAGCACGATCGGGCGCACGCCCGCCGCGACAAGCGTTTGTGCGGCACGAATGCCCGCAGGGCCCGCACCGACGATCACCACGTTGAGATCCCCGGGCGTCATCGGATTCACCAGACTCGGGGCGCGCTCAGCCATGCGGGCCTCCATGGATTTCGTTGATGTCGGCGGCGCGCGTGACGACGCGCATGCCGGGCTGGACGATGGTCGAGCACGCGCGCAACCGCGTGAGTTGCGCGTCGCCGCGATCTTCACCGGCGAGCGCGGTCGTCGGCTCGCAACGCACCCAGCAGTCCTGGCACGCGCCAATCATGCAAAAGCCTGCGCGCGGCGTGCCGCTGAACTCGCTGATGCGCACGTGGCGCTGGTGCGTGAGGATCGCGGTGAGCACCGTGTCACCGGCCAGCGCCTGGACCGGCGCGCCGTCGATGTAGAACGTTACCGGCGCGCGTGCAGTCTCGCTCAGGCGTGTGAGCTGCGCGTGAGCCGCCGGTTGTCCGGGCGCGCGCGCGTCCTGTGAAGCGTATTGGGAGGAACTGGACATAGGAGTCGTTGTGCGCGCGTTCAATGCTGGCCGATCAGAATGCGGTTCAGGCCGTAGATGCGGTCGAGCAGCAGCATCGCGCCGAGCGTCACGGCAATGACGAGCGCCGAGACCGACGCCATCATCGGATCGATCGATTCCGTCGCGTACATGTACATGCGCACCGGCAGCGTGACGGTTTGCGGCGCCGTCAGAAAGACCGACATCGTCAGTTCGTCGAAGCTGTTGATGAACGCCAGCAACCAGCCGCCGGTGATGCCCGGCAGAATCATCGGCATGGTCACGCGACGGAACGTCGTCCACGACCCCGCGCCGAGCGAGGCGGCGGCGTTCTCGACACTGCGGTCGAGCCCGCTGATGGAGGCGAGCACGAGACGCATGATGAACGGCGTCACGATGATCATGTGCGCGAAGATCAGCGCGCCGAACGAGCCGGTCACGCCGAGCATGGCGAAGAAGCGCAACAGCGCAATGCCGAGCACGAGCCCCGGGATCACCAGCGGCGAGAGCAGCAGACCGTTGAGGAAATTGCGTCCCGGGAAACGCGAACGGCCGATGGCCAGCGCGGCGGGCAACGCGATCACGAGCGAGAGCGTGGCCGAAATGAATGCGAGCTTCAGACTGGTGAAGAACGATGCGATGAAGTCGGGGTAGTCGAGAATCGCACGGAACCAGCGCAGCGATATACCGCGCGTGGGCAGCGAGAGCGTTTGCTCGGGCGTGAACGCGACCAGCACCACGATGATCATCGGGGCGAGCACGAAGAGAATGACGAGCGTGTGGAACGCGAGCGCCAGGGGACTGTTTTTACGCATGATGGCGAGTGAGTTCTGTTCTGCGGTGGCCTTAGCCCATGCTTCGCGAATAGCGGCGATCGAGCAGGCGGTAGTACGTGAGCATCACGATCAGGTTGGCCACGAGCAGCAGCACGGCGATGGTCGCGCCCAACGGCCAGTTCAGTGAGCTGAGGAACTGGTCGTACACCGCGGTGGCAGCCACCTTCAGACGACGCCCGCCCAGCAGACTCGGAATCGCAAAGGCGCTCGCCGACAGGCCGAACACCATCAGGCTGCCCGACAGAATGCCGGGCACCAGTTGCGGCAGGACAATGCGACGCAGCGTGGTTGCCGGAGACGCCATGAGCGAGAGCGCTGCGTTTTCCGTCTGCGGGTCGAGGCGCTGGAGCGATGTCCACACCGGAATCACCATGAACGGCAGCATCACGTGCGCCAGCGCCACCACGATGGCGAAGTTCGTGTACTCCATCTTGTACGGCCCCATGCCGATCAGCCCGAACGCCTGATTGATCAGGCCGCCGGAGCTCATCAGCATGCTCCAGCCGAACGCACGGACCACGATGGACACGAGCAGCGGCGAGAGAATCACCAGCAGGAACAGCGAGCGCCACGGATCGCCCATGCGCGAGAGCACGTAGGCCTCGAACGTCCCCACGACCGCGCAAATCACGGTGACGGAGAGCGAGATGCCGAAGGTGCGCAGAAAGATCGTGTGGAAGTACGAGTCGAACAGCACTTCCCGGTAGTTCTCGAACTGGAATGCCGCGATCGGGCCGCTCGCCGGATCGAATTGATAGAACGTGAGCGCGAGCGTCATGAGCAGCGGAATGAGCACCAGCGCCACGAACAGCAGCATGGCCGGCGCACTCATCACCCACATCGGCAAATAGGCGTGCCACGGCGCGCGCGCACCCGGCGCGGCGTCGGTGTGCGGAACTTGCAGCGTCTCAGCCATTGGCGCACGCTCCTGCCGCAACGAAGCGCACGGCTTCCGGATGCCAGTCGAGGCCGACCGGCGCGCCTTCGTCCAGCGGCTCACCGCCTTCGTTCTGGCAGCACACGAGCACTTCGCCCAGCGCGCTGTCCACGCGGTAGAGCCACTGGCTGCCGAGGAAGAAGCGGCTCGTCACAGTGGCAGACAGACGACCGGCCGACGGGGCGCAAAGGCGGACCTTTTCGGGGCGCAGGCACATGGTGATCGCATCGCCCACGGCCATGGCGCGGTCGCGCGGCGAGAGTTCGGTGAGCGCGGCGCGTTGGGTCAGTTGCGCGCCCAGTTCGATATGCAGATGCTCGGCATCGCGCGCGGCCACCCGGCCCGCGAGCATGTTGGCCTTGCCGATGAATTGCGAGACAAACGGGGTTTCCGGACGCTCGTAGGCGCGGTACGGCGTATCGACCTGCGTAATGCGCCCTGCTTCCATGACCACGACCCGATCGCTGATCGACAGGGCCTCGGACTGATCGTGCGTCACCATGATCGTGGTCGTGCCGATCTTGCGCTGGATCGAGCGCAGTTCGAACTGCATGTCCTCGCGCAGTTTGGCGTCGAGGTTGGACATCGGTTCATCGAGGAGCAGCACCGGCGGTGCAATCACCACGGCACGAGCGATGGCCACACGCTGACGCTGGCCACCGGAGAGTTCACGCGGGAAGCGATGGCCGAGGGCATCGAGTCGCACCAGCGCAAGCGCCTCGCGAATGCGCTCCTTGCGTTCTGCCTTATCGACGCCGCGCATTTCCAGGCCGAATCCAACGTTGTCCGCCACCGTCATGTGCGGGAACAGCGCGTAGCTCTGGAACACGATGCCCAGACCGCGCTTGTTCGGACGCATGTGGGTAATGTCGCGCCCGTCGAGCGTAATGCGCCCGGTCGTGGCTTCGACGAAACCCGCGATCATCTGCAACGTGGTGGTTTTGCCGCAGCCCGACGGGCCGAGCAGCGAGACGAACTCGCCCTTCTCCACCGAGAGATTGACGTTCGAGACGGCATTGAGCTCGCCAAACGTCTTGGAAACATCCGTCAAAGTCAGAAAAGACATGGTCACTACCTTTGGGGCACGCATGCGCCACATGAAATGCAATTGCCTCGAACAGTAGCGAGCCAAATTGCATGTCGCAAGATAACGATTCCATGAAATGAGATAAATTTTCAGATTATTTCGTTTGACGGAATATATGCCGCTCGCACGAGCCCATTTCTTTCGCGTCAGCGTCTCGGGATAATCCCTAGGTCATGCCTAAGTTATGGTGATTATTGGTTGTTTTTGCCGGTTTTTCGCTGCATTGGTAGTTTTCAAGCCACAGGGGCTTACGTTAGTATTCCGTTTGACGGAATATTCGAGACCCTGATGAACACCTCCGATTCACTCGGCACGCCCGGCGCGAAGGAAGCGTCTCCTGCGGAATCTGCGGGCGCCGGCATTTTGCAGCGCACCTTCGCCGTGATCCGCGCCCTAGGCGCCGCCAAACCCGAAGGCGAGCGTGTGACCCACATTGCCAAGGCCGTTGGGCTGAGTCAGGCGACCGTGCACCGGATTCTTCATGCGCTCATCGCCGAGCACGTCGTGGAGCAGGACGAAACGTCCAAGCTGTACCGGCTGAGTATCGATTTTTTCGCGATGGCCGCGCAGGCAGGCAACCCCAGCGGCATGCGCACGTTGTGCCGCCCGTCGTTGTTGCGCCTTTGCGCGAGCCTTGGCGACACGATCTTCCTGCTGGTGCGCAGCAGCTTCGATGCCGTGTGCCTCGACATGTGCGAAGGCCCATTCCCCATTCGCTCGTTCACCGGCGATATCGGCGGGCGCGTGGCGCTGGGCGTCGGTCAGGGTAGTCTGGCGATCCTGGCGTTTCTTCCCGAAGCCGAGCGCGAGGAGATCATTCGCTTCAATGTGCCCCGGTTGCGTGGCTACGGCGTGCTCGACGAAGTCTATCTGCGCACGGAAATCGAACGAGTGCGTCAACTGGGCTACGCTGGGAGCAACAGCGGCGTGCTCGACGGCATGGCCGGGGTCGCTGTCCCGGTGTTCGACCGCATGGGCCACGCCGTGGCGGCACTGAGCGTGGGAACGCTCGCCGCACGCCTGTCGCAGGATCGACTGCCGATGGTGGTGGAGTTGCTGCGGCGTCAGGCCGAACTGATCGGCCCTCAGACCAACCCGTTCGACGTGGCGATGCGCCGTCCCATGCACGGCCTCACCCGCGCGCTGACGACGGAACCGCTCGCCTGAGGGCGCCGATGCAGCAGCCATCGAAGGCGCCAGGCACCGGCCGCGTGTCGTCGGAAACCGACCTTCTGATGACCGAAAATGGCCAGCCAGCGCCGTGCCCACCTGCGACAATCGCGCGTGGGCCTGGCGGCAACCGTCATCGTTGCATTCCGTCTTTGCATCCCTCTTTCCCCTTCGGCTGCCGGCCCCAAGTGGAGACCTCTCATGGCATCAGGCGAACACGAGTACCGCGTCAACGTGACGTGGATTGGCAACGAGGGCAGCGGCACCTCGGGTTATCGGACATACGGCCGAAACCATGACATTCGCGTCGACGGCAAACCCACGATTCCCGGCTCCGCCGACCCGGCCTTCCGAGGCGACGCTTCGCGCTGGAATCCGGAAGACCTGCTCGTCGCGTCGGCAAGCGCCTGTCACAAGCTGTGGTATTTGCATCTATGCGCCGAAGCGGGCGTCGTCGTCGAGCAGTACCGGGACGACGCGGTCGGTACGATGATCGACACCGCCACCGAGGGGCGCTTTACCCGAATCGTGCTACGCCCTCACGTCACGATCCGTGCGGGCGGCGACGTTGCGCTGGCCGAGCATCTGCATCACACGGCGCACGAGAAGTGCTACATCGCCAACTCGGTCAACTTTCCGATCGAGTGCGAACCGGTCATCGAGACGATCGACGTCTGACGGGGAACGCGGCGGCACAGTGACGCCCGTCACCGGTCGAGCAGTTGCATCAGGGTCATCGCGTTGCGCTGGCCCTGATCCTCGTAATTGTTGTTGAACACCACATACACGCGCGCCACCACCTTCGCGATCACGCGAATCGGATCGACCAGCGCCGCGAGCTCCGCCTCGCGATAGTCGTAGTTGAAGCGATCGGATGCGGCAGTGCTGTCGCGCACATTCCAGGTTTCGTGGTTACGGCCATGCAGGCGCACAACGGCGGCAAGGGGCGACGTTGTCGTCCAGATTTGCGGAATGCTGTTCGTGAAGCCCTGCGGCTCGTCGACGGTCGTGTTCACCCAGCCCATGTCGCGCAACCACGCCAGTGTGTCGTCGCGACGCGCTCCCTCAAACCACGCCCGGTGCCGAAACTCGGCGGCAATGCCATAGCCCGACATCCGTCGTGCACAGGCCTCGACATGAGCGCGGCTCGCACGGTCGCCATTGAGCCATGGCGGAAACTGGAAGTGCACCAGCCCGAGCTTGCCGGCTTCGCGCAGCGGCTCGATCGCTTCGAGATAGCGCCGCCAGATCTCATCGATGAGCGGCGCGGGCATGTCCTTGTAATAAACATTCGCGCGCGGCCCTGGCGGCAATTCCGATTGCAGATCCTTGGGCAAGGCGACGCGCGGCGTCTGGTGTCCGGTCAGCAGGCGAAATGCCTTGATGTTGAAGACGAACGCATCGGGCGTGCGCGCCGCCCACAGCCGCGCATTGGACCCCGAGGGCATCGCGTAATAACTGCTGTCGACTTCCACCATCGGGAACTGGCTCGCATAAAAGCGCAACCGTGCCTCGGCGGACGTGTGCCCCGGCGGATAGAAGCGCTTGCAGGCGATCAACGACTTGTCCGTCCATGACGCCGTGCCGACGTATACGTTATCCATCCCATCCTCCCGGGCCAGACGCGCTGTGTTGACGCGATTGACGCGATCGACGCGATTGACGCGATTGACGCGACGTCTCCGGGATCAGTATAGGGCGCACGGACGAAGTGCTCGCCTGGGTGACCCTCATGGGTAGCGCTCATGGGTAGCGCTCATGGGGGGCCCGCATGGGGTCTTGCATCGAGTCTGCCAGGGGCGGCCCGAATGTGACCGTAATGGGACCGTACGGGGACCGGACTGGGACGAACGCATGAAATACTGGCCCCACATCTGATCCGGCACGCGCTCCCCGCACCGTGCCGTTTGCGGCCCGCAGCTGACCCTGCGGGCCGCCTTTTTCGGCACGCCACCCACCGCGCTATCATGGCTCGACCGATCCCCACGATGCCCCGCGATTGCCATGACCGAACGCCTGCCTGTCGAATTAGCCAAAGCCTACCGCCTGCTCAACCACGGCCCGACCGTGCTCGTGGGCAGCGCCCACGCCGGACGTCGCAACGTCATGGCCGCCGCCTGGTCGATGCCGGTGGACTTTTCGCCGCCCAAGGTCGCCGTCGTCATCGACCGCAACACCCTCACGCGCGAACTGGTGGACGCCTCGGGCGAGTTCTCGCTGAATGTGCCTTCACGCGCCATCGCGCGTGAAACGCTGTTCGTCGGCTCGGTGTCGGGGCGCGAGACCGACAAGTTCGCCGACGGTAGCGGTGTGAGTGCCTTCGCCGGCTCGCACGTCGCCGCGCCGCTGATCGACGGCTGCCTCGCCTGGCTCGAATGCCGCGTGATTCCGGAACCCCACAATCAGGATCGCTACGACCTGTTCCTTGGCGAAGTGGTCGCGGCCTGGGCCGATTCGCGCGCCTTTCGCGACGGACACTGGCAGCCGGCTCCCGACGCCGGACACGAATGGCGCAGCCTGCACTACATTGCCGGCGGCAACTTCTTCGAGACGGGCGAAGCCTTCGAAGTCAAATCCGACACTGCATCCGACGTCAATTCATGACCCACGCATTGCCTGCGCCTCGCGCCACCGACAACGTCGACGACGCCGCCCGCACCGCCAAAATGGCGCTCGCCCGATGGCTTACCGGCGGGCCGTCCGGGGTTGCGTCGCCGAATTTGCCAAGCGGCGTCGGGCGGGGCAGAATTGACAGCGTTACCGCCGTTTTCGATGGCGAGTCGACGTGGTTGCGTGAGCGCTCGGCGTCAGCAGCGTCGGCGGCGTCGCCTTTGCAGCGCTTAGTGCATCAAGCGTCTTTCGAACATTCCGTGCAGTCGCCGACCTTGCACCCGGAGTCCTCGCCACCGGCACTGCTGTCGTCCACCCCCTGGGCCTTGCCCGACCGTCACGACATGACTGCATCCGATGCCGGCTCTCCCCGCTTCAACGACGCCCGTGCGGGCGAGCGACGTACGCCGAGCTCGCCGCTGGCGCGTACCCCCGATGCGAGTTTCAACGAGGCCGAACGTCTCGCCGCCCTTCGTCGCTACGAAATTCTGGACACTCCCCCAGAACCGGCATTCGAGCGGATCGTGCGGCTCGCGTCTCATGTGCTGGGCGCCCCCATCTCACTGATTTCCCTCATCGACGAATCGCGTCAGTGGTTCAAGTCCAGGCGCGGCATCGAGGCGACGCAGACCCCGCGTTCGATGGCCTTCTGCGCACACGCGATTCTCGGCGACGACGTGCTCGTCGTGCCGGATGCCCGCGCCGACCGTCGCTTTGCCGACAACCCGCTGGTGACCGGCGATCCGAATATCCGCTTCTATGCGGGCGCGCCATTACGCACGCCCGAAGGCCATCGGCTGGGCACATTGTGTGTCATCGATCGCCGTCCCCGCGAGCTCGACAATGAAAAGCGAGATCTGCTTGCGGACCTGTCGGCGCTCGTGGTGGACGAACTCGAATTGCGCCGGGTGAACCGTGTGCTTGGCGATATGGCAATGCGCGATGGCCTGACCGGCTTGCTCAATCGCCGCGCCTTCCTGATGCAGGCCGAGCGCCTGTTCGCAGCCGCACGGGCGCAGCAGCGCCGGCTGTCGGTCCTGATGCTCGACATCGACCATTTCAAAGTCATCAACGATACGTGGGGCCATGCCATCGGCGACCGCGTCATCGTCGAACTGACATTGGTCTTGCGGGCCGCGCTGCGCAAGAGTACTGTGATCGGCCGTCTGGGCGGGGAGGAGTTCGCCGTGCTGCTGCCCGAAGCCGACGCGCAGCGCGCCGTGCAAGCCGCCGAACGCATGCTCGTTGCCATCGGGGGCGCCAGTGTGCCCGGCCCGAACGGTGTCGGCGCGCCGGTGCGCTTTACCGCCAGCGTGGGGGTGGGCAGCCTGAGTCCGGACGATGCCGATTTCGGCGCCCTGCTGCAACGCGCCGATCGGGCGCTCTACGCAGCCAAGCAGGCCGGCCGCAACCGCGTGGCCGTGCTGTGACATCCATCCGGTACTGACAAAGACACAAAGCCATGGGCAAAAGCCGACTCGAAGCGTTCAGCGATGGCGTGATCGCCATCATCATCACGATCATGGTGCTGGAGATGAAAGCGCCTCACGGCAGCGAACTGGCCGACCTGATACCGGTCGCGCCGACCTTTCTCACCTACATCCTGAGTTACGTCTATGTCGGCCTTTACTGGAACAACCACCACCACCTTTTTCAGGTCGTGCAGCGCGTATCCGGCGGCGTACTCTGGGCCAATCTGCATCTGCTGTTCTGGCTGTCGCTGATTCCGTTCGTCACCCACTGGCTCGGGGACAACCACTTCACCGCCTGGCCGACGGCACTGTACGGCGTGGTGCTCTGCATGGCCGCCATTGCCTACTACATTCTTTCGCGCGCCCTGCTGGCCGTTCACGACGGGGGCAACAAGAAGCTCGCGGCCGCACTCGGGCGCGATTACAAGGGAAAGCTATCCGTGGTCGTTTATGCCGTGGCCATCGGGCTGGCCTTCGTGCTCCCGGCGGCGTCGCTCGCCCTGTATGCGCTCATGGCTGCCGTGTGGCTGATCCCGGATCGTCGTCTCGAACACGTGATCGACGGCTGAGACCGGGCGGCTCACCGATTCGGCGGCGCACATCACGGCAGTCGACGCGCATCGGCTTTTTACGTAGTATCCGCTCCACTATGCAAAACGTAACTTTTGAACTGACGGGCGAATTCGTCGCCCTGAACGACCTGCTCAAGCTCACCGGCGTTGTCGATTCCGGCGGTGCGGGCAAGGTGCTGGTGGCCAACGGCGAAGTCACAGTCGACGGCCAGTTGGAGACGCGCAAAACCTGCAAGATCCGCGCAGGCCAGACCGTCGCCGTGGGTGGCGTTCGCATTCGCGTCAAAGCGGCTTGATTCAAAAAACAAAGGCAGCGAAGGCCACCGCCCCTCCTCACTCAATACCGTCAGGCGACCGCTTTTCCCGAGACCGTCCGACCGCCCGGAAGTGCGCTATCGTTGCGACGCGCTCCCGATTTCTCCCATGTGGGCCTGCCTGCGCAGGTCGCTATACTTGAAAGCGATTTTGGCGTGTCAGCCCCAGTCACACCCGACAATGTTCGCAGGACGTCCGAGGAGGCCCTCCCGATGGTCGTGCCCGGTTCACCGTCCGCCACAGGCGCCGCATCGGCTCCCGGGCGCGACGCGCTGCTCGACGCTCTCGATCGCTCACTGGGCATGCTCACGCTCACGCCGGACGGTACCGTTGTCGACGTCAACGACAAGTTCCTGGGGGTTTTCGGTTACACGCGCGACGAACTGATCGGCCAGCGCCATGGCATGTTGTGCGACCCGCTCGACGCCACCTGCGGCGACGCACTCGCCCAGGTCGTGAGCACCGGACGCGCGCACACCGGCCAGGTCCGGCGTCTTCGTCACGACGGCAGCGTCGTGTGGCTCGAAGCCACCTACAATCCGGTGTTCGATGACACAGACAAACTCACGTTCGTGATCAAGTTTGCCGTGGACGTGACCGATCGCGTGGCGCGTCAGGCAGCCGACGACGCGCGCATGCATCTGCTCTCGCTCGGTGTCGACGAAACGGACAACGCGGTGCTCATCACCGACGCACAAGGCAGCGTGCGTTATGTGAACGCAGGCTTCACGCGCATGCTCGGCTACGCGGCGAACGACGTCGTCGGCAAATCGGCGCTCGCACCGTTTGACGACACCTCGCTGGACGAATTCGCCGACGGCAACTCGGCCGTCGACGTCAAACAGGCCCTCTCGGGATGCCTCGTCGCCGCACGCGACGGCCGCAGTTGTCACTGCGAAGTGCTCGTTCGCACAGCACAGCATCAGCCGCTATGGGTCTCCGTGGTGACGAACCCGATTCTCGATGCGCAGGGCAAACTGGTGAACGCCGTGGTGCTGTTTACCGACATCACGCAATCGAAGATTCAGGAAGTGCTGCAACACAAGGCCCTGGCGGCCATGGTGCGCGACGCACCGCTGGTCGAAGTGCTCACGCTCGTGTGTCGCGAACTGGAGCAAATCGCCCCCGAGGTCATGGCGTCCGTTGTCCGCGTGGACGCCGAGGGCAAGTTGCGTCCGCAGGCCGGGCCGAGCTTGCCTGCGGAGTATCACCAGAGTGTGGATGGCGTGGCCATCGGCCCCAGCGTCGGCACCTGCGGCACGGCGGCATTTCTGGCGCGACCGGTGATCGTCACCGACATGGCGAACGATTCGCGCTGGGCCGATTTCCGCGACATGGCCGCGAAGTTCGGGCTGGCCGCGTCGTGGGCAATGCCGATCATCGCGAACGACGGACGCGTACTCGGCGTGCTCGCTTTCTACTACCGAACGGTGCGCGGCCCCAATGCCTTGCACGAGCGTCTCGTGGACGTGTGCGTGCATCTGTGCAAACTCGCCTTCGAGCGCGACGAATCGCGCACGCGCATCCGCCAGCTCGCGTTCTCGGACAGTCTCACCGGCCTGCCCAATCGCAGCATGCTCGGCGTGCTCGCGGCGCAGGCCATCGCCAGCGCGACGGAGTTGGGTACGCGTATGGCCGTCATCTTCATCGATCTCGATCGCTTCAAGCAGGTCAACGATTCGCTCGGCCATCAGGCGGGCGATGTGCTGTTGCGCACGATCGCCCAGCGTTTGCGCCGAGCGCTGCGGGGCGCGGATATCGTGGCGCGACTGTCCGGGGACGAGTTCGTGGCCGTGCTCACCGAGTGCGACCCCGAGCGCCTCGACATCGCCATCGAGCGCATGCGCAGCGCCCTCACCGCGCCATGTCAGATCAATGGCGTGACGCTCGTGCCGTCCGGCAGTTTCGGCATCAGCCTTTATCCGAACCACGGCAGAGAGTTCGACGTCTTGCTGCAACACGCCGACATGGCGATGTACCAGGCGAAGATGACCAGCCCGGGCAGTGTGCGCTTCTACAACGAAGACATGAACATCCACGCGCAGGAGCGGCTGGAACTGGAGACCGCGCTGCGCGACGCCCTGCGTCTTGGCAAGCTCCAGCTGTTCTATCAGCCGCAGATCAACCTGCTCGACGACTCGGTGTACGGCGCGGAAGCACTCACGCGCTGGCGGCATCCGCAATACGGCGACGTACCGCCGTCGCGCTTCATTGCGCTCGCGGAAGAATGTGGCCTCATCGGCGAGTTGGGCACGTGGACGCTGCGCGAGTCGTGCCGCCAGTTGGCGGACTGGCGGCGGCGTGGCGTGGGTATTGGCAACGTATCCGTCAATCTCTCGCCGACCAACTTCCACGACCACGACCTGCCGCACACCATTGCCGAAGCGCTGGCCGACCACGAATTGCCGCCGTCATGCCTGGCGATCGAGATCACGGAGAGCGTGCTGATGGACCACAACCCGAGCACACTGCGCATCATCGAGGAAGTCCACCATATGGGCGTGCGCCTGTCGATGGACGATTTCGGCACCGGCTATTCGAGTCTGGGCTATCTGCGGCGTCTGCCGGTCTCGGAGCTGAAGCTCGACCGAAGTTTCGTGCATGACATCACGCGCGATGAAACAGTGCGTGCGCTGACCAATGCCATCATCAGCATCGGTCGCAATCTGCATCTGACCGTGGTGGCGGAAGGCGTGGAAGACGAAGCGCAGCGCGACCTCCTGGTGGCGCAGGGCTATCGTGTGGCCCAAGGGTATCTGTTCTCCCCTGCGCTCTCGGCGGGCGATCTGGAGCAGTGGCTCGAACAGTGGTCGGCACGACGCCACACGCCTCACCCTGTTCAGACCTGAATCACGGCGCCAGCCCCAATTCCATCTGATGCAGGGCCGTTTCGATGGCCTGACTCTGTTCGCCGTCGAGCGCTTCGGCAGCAACGCTCGTCTCCCGACGGTAGATCATCTCGCCATAGACGTTCGCCAACGCACGCGCAGCCGGGCACAGCGACAGGTTGCTGTCGGCGGCCTGGTGGCTGGTCCAGTAGTTGATCGCCTGTTCGATGTCGGCGATGGAGTAATTGGCTTTCATGGGATATCTTGTCTCGCCGTGGAGTGAAGTACTGTAATTATATACAGTATTCCGAGGTCTGGGCATCGCCCGGTGAAGGCCTGGCAAGGCAGGGGGATTCGACGACGTATAGGGCCATTCTCGGGCGCACGTTTCGGAACTGCAACACTTGACGCGGCACACGTGGCGCCGCACGCCTTCAAGCCGCCCACGATTCCCGCAAAATCATCCACTTAGCGATTCCGGCACGATACTGGCTTCAGGCAGACGGACATGCGGCGCACGCCGCCCATCCCGTTTGCCCCGACGGAGTCCATCATGCCGCCGAGACACGTCATCGCGCACCTCATTGCTCGCGTCATAGCGCATGCGTTGGCGCACGCCCTGTCGCGTCGCACGCGTCAGGCCGCGTCGCCTGTTCGATATGTCGACGACCCCGGCTGGCCGGGCAGGCTCGCATTTGCGCTTGCCCTCGTCATGCTGGGCGTCGCGCCCCGAACGCACGCGCAACTGACATCTCCCGGCCCGACGTCGGTCGATTCGTTCCACCAGCCGTGCGTGGCGGTGAGCGGCATCCCGCGTGCGGCGCCCGGCGACACGCCCCGGCGAATGCAATTTCACGGACAACACGGACAGCACCGAGCGGAAGGATCGAGCGTCGTCGTCGGCAAGGCCGTTCGTAAGCGCTACATCGAACTGGACGACCGATGCGCGTCCGCGCCTGCTTTTGCGCCCACGCGCGACGTCGATTCGACCTCCGTGTGGTACGTCGACACGCCCGCCGGACACGGGTATGCGCTATCGCAGCACGCAGGCAAGCGGACCTTGCCTGGCGTCACCTCGTGAGCGACCCGCCACCACGTTTGCTATGCTGCGGCTTTCGCGTAGCAGACCGGACCGCACCGGCCACCGCTTCGTCAGCGCTTCCCAGGCACATCGTGGTTGCGTCGTTGCTGTGTCGTTGCTGTGTCGTTGCTGTGTCGTTGCTGTGTCGTTGCAGCCTCGTCGCGCTGTTGCCGTCTGGTCCCGCTATGCACCTCGTCTTTTCAAGAATCGTCATGTCCGCCAACACCCCTGAGCCTCAGCACTCCGCCAACCGCAACGCCAAATCGGGCGCTGTCGATGTCACGCCGCCGCCGCCGGGCGCAATCCCGCTCGCGTGGATTGGCCTGCTGGCGGCCGCCGCCTGGGTGCTCAAAAGCCCCAATCCTACGTGGGGTGTCGGCGTACTGTGCCTTTGTGCGGGACTGATTTCCTCGTTCGGGGCACGACGCCGCGGTCGTGCGCCCTGGCCGGCATTCTTCACGGGACTGCTGCCCGTGGGCGTCGCCCTGTTCTTTGCGCTGCTCATGCTGCGTCCGTTGCTTCGGTGACGTTGCTTCCGGAGAGGCACGGCGTCGACGTCGCAATGGACGTGCGTCGTCCCTCAAGAGTTACCCACAGCTTCTGTGGATAACCCACTGGATAACCCGGCAGTACCCCCTCAAAATGCCCGCCAATACAGGTTGTCAAGAGGATTGCCCGTTTCGGCATCAGGATCGGAAAAATTTATTGCGCTTGACGTTTCGCCCCCGCTTCTGTGCGAAATCGTCACGGCGTTGACATGACGTCCCGGCACCGTCGCATGACGGCGAGAACGCGGGTCAGGCGACGATGCGGCGCGCCGGGACGTGGCCGTTATCGCGTGCACCGGAGGGTTCGCAGCGTCGGGGAATCGGCCTATGATGGAGACATGCGATACCTCGCGAAGGAGAACGTCTCGTATGACCCAGTCCGACAAGCCGTCTGTCAGTCCCTCGCCCACCGACGCAAATCGCGCCAGCAGCGCGCCGGTGACGGAAGCGGAACGCGTCCATCTGGACGAACTGCTCGCGCGCCACTCCGTGACGGAGACCGTCGACCGGGCCTCCGTCATCGATCTGATCAACCGATTGCGCGAGCCTGACGTGAAGACGTCCGAAGACCGTGACCGCGTTGTCAAGGAAAGCCGGTTGTGGAAGGAGGTCTCGCATCGCGACACCGCCATGTCCCTGCTCAATTCGCTGGCCCAGATGGCGCCGATCTTCCTGAACCAGATCCACTGGTAACACCCGTCGCGCCGGTCACCGCCGGCGCGCTCTCCTCTGCCTGCTTCCGTTTGCGTCTGCGTGCCGCCGATTGTCATCGATCGTCGCCACGTGCCCTAGCCATCGCGCAGCAAGGTGTCTCGCCATGGACCGGCCTTGTCGGCTAGCGACGCCGATCCGTTGATCTGGGTTAACTTTGTGCGTGGCCGTCAGCCCGCAAACAGGACGGTGTGGTCTGTGTGCCTTACAATGCGGGTCGCCCAAGATTTCCCTGTTGACCCGACATCATGACCACCACGCTGGACACCCCGACTGAATTCAAGAGCTGGATCTGCCTGATTTGCGGCTGGATTTACAACGAAGCCGAAGGCGCACCGGACGACGGCCTGGCCCCCGGCACGCGCTGGGCCGACGTGCCAGCCGACTGGCGGTGCCCGGAGTGCGACGTTTCCAAGGAAGATTTCGCGCTGTCGGAATTCTGAAGACGCCGGGTCGGCCTCACGGGCTGCGCCTGAAGCGACCGACACACCTGCTACGACGTCATGTCCGCCCCACCGCCGGTGCGGCTCAACGGGCATGACGCGTCAGTGATGCCCGCCCCACCCATGGCCACGACCGCGCCACCCGCGACCGTAGCCGCCGCCATAGTAGCCCCCGTAGTAACCGCTCGACACGCCAAACGTCACCACCGGTGCAGGTGCCACGGCATAGCCCGGCGCGTAGTAGCCCGGCGCGTAATCGTATCCGTTGTCATATGTGCCGCCGTAGGCGGGCGCCCCGTAGGGCACCGCGACACAGCCGGCCATCGCCATGGCGACGGCAGCGCCGCCCGCCAGCATGAGAATGCGTTTCACGATGAAGTCTCCCGCACGAATCTTTTGCATCCACCGAATCGGTGAGGCACGAACCGTCGCGCTGGGCTGCATCGCGTTGGGTTGCGTCGCGCTACGTTACGTCTCGCCTCACTTGCTTGATTCGTTAGACATGCGGGTTCCCGCGAAATGCGGTGAAAGGCTGCGCTGATTGGTTACCAAACGTGACATTGGTAACGCGGTGAAATGCGGCGCCGGACGCTCCCTCAGAACACCCAGCAACGATCGCGTCCAGCCCGCTTGGCGCGGTACAACGCCATGTCGGCACGCTCGACCATGTTCATCGGCGAATCCGTGTCCTGCCATTCGGTAATGCCGAAGCTGGCCGAGAATCGCAGCGGCGGTTCACTGCCTTCGAGCGACTCGCGCTTGCAGCGCTCACGAATCCGATCGGCCACCCGCAAGGCATCTCGCTCACTGGCACCCGGCAGCAGGATCGCAAACTCCTCGCCGCCGATACGGCCGATCAGGTCGTCGCCGCGCAGTGTCGACGAACACACGAGCACGAACCGGCACAGCACCTGATCGCCGATCGCGTGCCCGTACGTGTCGTTGATCGATTTGAAGTGATCGAGGTCGGCCACGATGAGGCTCATCGGCTCGTTCCTGCGCTGCGCGGCTTCCAGCAACCGCTCGAAGCGGTGGAAAAAGTAGCGACGTGTGAGACTGCCCGTCAGTTCGTCGTAACTCGCCTCGAACGCGAGTTGATTGTTCGCCGCGCGCAGTTCCTCGTTCGACTGCCGGGTCTCGCGATGCTGCGTGCGCTCACGCCAGTACGTCCAGCCGGCCAGTGTCACGATGATGACCCCGCCCAGATAGAGCAAAAAGCACAGCGCCAGATCCTTCGCGTGCTGACGGGTGAGCGCGTCCCAGGCGTCGACGCTTTCCACGGCGTAGACAATGAGATCGTTGCTTGAACTCGGTCGCGACGTGATGATGAACGGCTTGCGCAGCTCATTGAATTCCGACATCCGGTCGAGCAGTTCCTGGGGAACCCAGGCATTGGCGCGGCCCGGGGCACGCTGGAACTGCGAAATCGGCATCCGTGCGAAATCGTGCCGCTGATACAGCGCGAACCGCTCGGTATCGGAGAGCGACCCGACCTTGCCGTCGAGCATGAATCGATTTTCGAAGCGGGGGTCGTTGGCCATGACGACGACACCGTTGCCGTCCGTGATGAACGACTCGCCGCTGCCGACCCAATGGCGCAGGCGCGTGAGTCCGATCTTCGTCATCACCACGCCGATCAGTACGCCTTCGCGGTACATGGGGGCACTGAAGTAGAGGCCGGGGGCCTGGCGCTCCCAACCTGCGGCATAGCTCTCGAAGCGCTCGCCCAGTAGCGCATGCGTGACATAGGGCATGTTGGCCACCGACTGGCCGACAGGCGACGGCGCATCGCGATAATTGCTAGCCGCCACGCAAACGCCGTTGGCGTCGATCACCCATACGCGATCGACACCAAAGTAGCCTTGCGCACCGCGCAGGAATTCGTTGGCTCGCTGAGTCACTTCCGGCCCGGCGGGTCGAGCGCCGGCGCCTGACAGGACATCACGCAGCAGATCCACTTCAGCCAGCGTCGAGGGAATCGCCCGAACCATCGACAGATCCGTATTGATGGTGTGAACCATGCCGTCGGCAACGCGATCGGCGACCGTCTGCCCCGCGTCGACACTTTGCGCAAGCTTGTCACCCACCAGCGACGTGGCCGTGCGGTCGGCGGCAACCCAGCAGGCGACCAGCACGCCGACCGAGACACAGGCGGCATAAAGCCAATGCCTTATCCTCATCCGAAAATCAAACGCTCGTTCTAATATTTTTCACTTGTTACGTTGGCAAAGTCCTCGCCTCTTTCGAATCGCGTTTCTGTCACTTCCCCGGACAGAACTTCTGGTCGCGACCGGCATTTGTGATGCCAGCGAATGCCCGCCAATTCTGGTCTGCGCGTCAAACACTTTCCCTCGTTTCCGATCCCCGGCTTGTCGCGCCCCGTGCCTACGGATCCTGACTGCCGCACCATTGTCCACCCCGACAATTGCAGGCTGTTGACAGCCATCGTCCACTCTCCGATCTCCTGCCGGTCCGGACATTAGGCCATCTGTTCATGCGATTGGAATACTTCGCGAGAACGAAGTGATTCTATAGTACTCCGACGATGCCGCCGCACGAAAAACATCAAATAATCGATAAATTATGAATGTCCATTTAACGTATTAACTAGCTTCATTTGATGTTTATTATTTGCATCTTTTTATCGGCAAATACCAAAGCGGGCAATTAGCGAATCCAGCTGTTCAATTTCCACCGGACGGGAAAATAGATAGCCTTGCGCACTGAGCGGTACGAAATGCCGCAACCAATCCAGTTGTCGATCGTTTTCCACACCTTCGACAATCAGATCGATACCGAGCGAGCGGGCGATGTTCACGATGTTCGAAATCATGAGACATGAGCGCGACGAATCGGGAATCGATTCGACAAACGAACGATCCACCTTCAGGGTGTCGACGGGAAACCGTGTCAGATAGGACAACGACGAATATCCAGTGCCGAAATCATCCAGCGCAATGCGCAAACCGGCCCGCTTGAACTGCTCGATCTTCATCTCGACGAGCGCCGGATTCTTGACCATCACCGATTCGGTAATTTCCAGTTCGAGACGGTGAGGCTCGATGGCGTACTCCTTGACGAGGCGCTCGACCAGCTCGCCAATGTCGCCGCGCCAGAACTGCACCGACGATACGTTGACCGCCAGTCGGAGCGAACCCAGCGGCGTATCGCGCCAGGCCACCAGTTGACGGCATGCCTGCGTCAGTGCGAATTCGCCGATCGCCACGATCTGCCCGGTCGTCTCTGCCAACGGAATGAATTCCCCGGCACTAAGCACCCCACGCTCCGGGTGACGCCAGCGAATCAGTGCCTCCATGCCGCATACACAATCGCTGCCGAGCGAGATAATCGGCTGGTAAGCGAGAAAGAACTCGCCGTTGGCCAGCGCCTGCTCCATCTGCCGCTCCCAGACGACAAGCTGATGCGCCTGATGCGTCATCTGTTGCGTGTAGACGCGCACCACGCTCTTGCCCGCCTCCTTCGCCGAGTACATCGCCAGATCCGCCTTCTTGATGAGGTCGGCTTCCGTCTCCTCCGGCTTGGTCCAGAACGTCACGCCAATACTGGCGTGCAGGGCGAACGACGTACCGTCGGCGACCATCGGCGCCTTGAGTGCCGAGAGTAGCGTCTCGCCCAACGGCTCAGCTTGCTCCGGCGCGCCGTCACCTTCGAGCAGAACCATGAATTCGTCGCCGGCAAAGCGAGCGAGCATCGCCCCGGCGGGCATGCGCGGAATGAAGCGCTCCGAGACCTGACGGATGATTTCGTCGCCCTGCGTGTGGCCAAGCGTGTCGTTCACGCTCTTGAAGTTGTCCAGATCGATGTGCAGGAGCGCGACTTTTCCCAACTGGTCCGGACTCGACAGGGCCCGCCGCAGGGACTCCATGAGTGCGTAACGATTCGGCAAGCCGGTAAGTGCGTCGAACGAAATCAGTCGGGTGAGTTGCTGATCTCGCCCGATCAGCCGTTGCATAAGATACGCAATGAGGCCGAAGAACACGACCAGCGCCACCGAAATGAACGTGGCCATCGTCAGGTAGACGCGCTCTACGTGGCGGTACTCCGCCAGTTCCTCGTCCAGCGATAATCCGACCTGCACGGCGAGCGGATAGTCCTTCAGATGGCGATACGCGACGACGCGCTCGACGCCATCGATCGGATCGCGCTGCACGCCGGAGCTGCGCTGGTCGGCACTAAATGGCGGCAGTTCACCCGTGCCGGTGATGGCAACGCTCGCCCCTGTGCTGCGCGCGAGCAGTGCTCCGTCGTCCGCAATCACGGCGATCTGGCCGTACTGGCCGAGCACGGCATTCGTATAGAAATCGGAAGTGAAGTAACTCGGCTCCTGAGACACCACGACCACACCCGCGAAGGTCCCGTCGGAGTGGTTCAGACGTCGGCTGAACTGAAGCACCCACTTGCGCGAGACCCGGCCGAAGACCGGATGGCTGATGAAAAGCCCGTCGCTCTCGTCGTCGAGATGCACGCGGAAGTGTTCACGATCCGCAATGTTGACGCCCGCGGTGCCCGGCATCGTGGCAGCGACGATATTGCCGTTGGCATCCGCCACACTGACCAGCACCATGAAACGTTCGGCCACGATGCCCTGGGCTAGCGTCTGCTTCAGATCGAAATCGCTGCGGCGGCGTTCGTATTCATACTTCACGAAACGGGTGATCTGATCGACCTGACGAATCGCACGCAGCGTCTGTTGCTCCAGCGCGGTGGACACCGTGGAGGCCGACGCCGCCGTGTCGCGAAGAATGGCCTTGTGCTCGATGGAGACGCGCCATAGCACGGCCGTCCAGAGGAGGACCAGAATCAGGAGACCGAAAATCAGGATTGCGACGATGGAGCGATAGGAGGTCGCCCAACGTCCGCGCCGCGCTCCCGTCATGCTCGGTTCCGCCATAGGTCGAGATCCTTTCAGCCCTCGCGCCCGCGCGCGATAAGGTCGGTATTGGCCCGTTTATCAGGAGGATCCAGGGGACGTCGCTGACCGACGTCATGATTTCCGGCAAGTGTAAGACAATCCCCGCGGCCCCGGAAGTCGTTCCGCCTTGCCTCAACCGACGGATGTATGAACTTCATCGGGCCAGACGAACGCTAGCCCGCCTCGCAGCGTGCTCTATCTCGGATTACGGAAGTTTCGGCCCCCGCCGCATTAGGAGAATCCCGAAGTCGGCGGATCGTGAGAGGCCATTGGGAAAGCAGCGCAAGGTGCCCACGGGGCCGCGCTCAGGAAGGCTCAGGACTTGAGCAAGTCGATGACGGACTCGATACGGCGGCGCAGGTCGCCCACGTCGAGTGCCGTGTCGTCGGACACGACGCCAGCCGCCTCGCCCCGTTGGGCCGCACCGCCGGCGGCCCCGCGAGTGCCGCGCGGCGTGTCGGCTTCCAGACGATTGCGGGCACCGTTGATGGTGAAGCCCTGCTCATAGAGCAGTTCCCGGATACGCCGGATCAACAGGACTTCATGGTGTTGGTAGTACCGCCGGTTGCCACGTCGCTTGACCGGACGCAGTTGCGTGAACTCTTGCTCCCAATAGCGCAGCACATGCGGCTTGACACCACATAGCTCGCTCACCTCACCGATGGTGAAGTAACGCTTGGCGGGAATCGGCGGCAAGGCAACGTGATCCATCGCGGCGTTAGCGGAATGGGACGACGGTTAAATTGCGGACGAAAAACCAACGGCCGCCACAAAATGCGGCGGCCGGGGAATTACTTGCTCAGTACGCCAGACTCGACCATCGACTTGAGTTTCTGGCTGGCGTGGAAGGTAACGACGCGACGCGCAGCGATCGGAATGGCCTCGCCCGTCTTCGGGTTACGGCCCGGGCGTTGCGGCTTGTCACGCAACTGGAAGTTACCGAAGCCGGACAGCTTGACGCTGTCACCAGATTCAAGCGCGTCGCGAATCGATTCGAAAAACGCCTCGACCATGTCCTTCGCTTCGCGCTTGTTCAGACCGACGTGCTCGAACAGCAACTCGGCCAGTTCGGCCTTGGTCAGCGTTGGCGCCTCGGTCGAGACCTCGTTCACTTCGCTGCGACCCAGCGCGATGCGCTGCGCCGCGAGCATGGCTTCAAATTCACCAGGATTCATTTCGTTCATACGTCCCACGCGATGGCGATGACAGTGCGATAACCCACTCGCACCCGGATTTTTACTGAGCTTTAGGCGCGCAAACGTGCGCCGAACCCTTCTACCCGTTGTACCAGTGCGTTAATGGCGCCCTGGACCGTCTCGTCCTGCAACGTACCCGAGGGGTCTTGCAGAGTAACACGAAACGCCACGCTTTTGTCCTGCGCGCCCAGGGAGCCCGACGCTGCGCCGGCCTTGGGCCGGAACTCGTCGAACAGGCGCACCGATTGCACTACGCTGCATGCCGGATCGTCGTGACGGGCGGCCAGCATGGCATCGAGCAATACCTGCACCGGCTGCGACTGATCGACCACCAGGGCAATGTCACGCGTCACCGGCGGGAACTTGGAGATGTCCTCATAGCTCGCCACGTCACGACCGAACAATGCCTCGGCTTCGATCTCGAACAGCACCGGCGCCTGCGGCAAGTCATACTTCTGCTGCCAGCGCGGATGCAACTCGCCGATGAAGCCGACACGTTTGCCGTCGATTTCGATCGCGGCACTGCGTCCCGGATGCAATGCCGGATGCTCGGCCTTCACGAAGCGTGCCGTACGCGGCGCAAGCAACGCTTCCAGATCGCCCTTCACGTCGAAGAAGTCGACCTGACGTGCCGCGGCGCCCCACTGCTCTTCGAGCACCGGGCCATAGGCCAGCGCTGCGACCGTCAGCGGTTGACGATAACCGCCAACGCTCAGTTCGCCCGACGCCACCGTGTTGTCACGGTGATAGGTGCGACCGATCTCGAACACGCGAACACGCGATGCCTTGCGATTCAGGTTGTAGCGTGCCGTCGCAATCAGGCTACCGATGAGCGTCGAGCGCATCACGGCAAGGTGGCTTGCGATCGGATTGAGCAACTTTATCGGATTGTCGTTGCCCGCAAAGTCGGTTTCCCATTCCACATCGACAAAGCTGAAGCCGACCGTCTCGTGATAATCGCGCGCCGCTACGGCGTGGCGCACGGCGTGTTGCGAGCGACGCCCCTCCTGCGTCGGGCGCATTTCGCTCGCCGCCACCGGCGGATTGGCCGGGATGCGGTCGAAACCGTAGATGCGTGCGACTTCTTCGATCAGGTCTTCTTCGATTTCGATGTCGAAACGATACGACGGGGGCGTGACTTCAAACACGCCGTCACTCAGCGTGAACGGCAGGCCGAGGCGCGTGAAGATCGCACTCATCTCCTGCTCGGAGACAGGCACGCCCAGAATCTTGACGGCTCGTGCCACACGCATCTTCACCGGCTGGCGGGCAGGCAACTTCGCGACCTGATCTTCCAGCGGACCCGCCTGGCCACCGCAGATTTCCAGCACCAGTTGTGTGGCGCGCTCAAGTGCGCGCACGTTACCTGCGAAGTCGACGCCGCGCTCGAAACGGTGCGATGCATCGCTCGTGAAGTTGTACTTGCGGGCGCGCCCCTGAATCGCTTGCGGGAAGAAGAACGCGCCTTCCAGGAAGATGTTCTGCGTTTCCAGTCCGGCCTTCGTCGAGTCGCCGCCCATGATGCCGGCAAGGCCGATCGGGCCGCTCGCGTCGGTGATCGCGAGCGTACTTTCGTCAAGCGTGACGGTTTGCTCGTTGAGCAGTTTGAGCGTTTCACCGGCACGGCCGAAGCGCACGTCGATTCCCCCTTGCAGGCGGTTCAGATCGTAGACGTGCAGGGGCTGGCCCAGTTCGAGCATCACATAGTTGGTGATGTCGACCAGTGCCGAAATGCTGCGCTGGCCGGCGCGCTCCAGGCGCTCCACCATCCAGCGCGGCGACGGCGCTGCGGCATTCACGTTGCGGATGATGCGGCCACCGAAGCGCCCGCAACCGTCCGGCGAGCTGATACGCACGGGCAGCGTGTCCGTGATCGTGGCCGCTTGTGCCCCCTGCCCCGGCAGATCCTTGAGCGGTGCGCCGGTGATGGCTGCGACTTCGCGAGCCACGCCGAGCAGCGACAGGCAGTCCGCCTTGTTCGGCGTGAGCTTCACGACGAATACCGTGTCGTCGAGGTCGAGATACTCGCGAATATTCATGCCGACCGGGGCGTCGTCCGGCAGGATCATCAGGCCGGCGTGGTCGTCAGAGAGCTTGAGCTCGCGTGCCGAGCACAGCATGCCGAAACTCTGCACGCCGCGCAGCTTGCCGATCTTGATCTGGAACGGCGCACCGCCCGCCTCCGCCGGCGGCAACGCCGCGCCCACGGTTGCACACGGCACCTTGATGCCGGGCGCGACGTTCGGGGCACCGCACACGATGGTGAGCGTCTCACCCGTGCCTGCGTCGACCTGGCAGACGTTCAGACGGTCGGCATCCGGGTGACGGGCGACTTCGAGGACCTTGGCCACGACCACACCGGTAAACGGTGGGGCGACCGGATCGGTTTCTTCGACTTCGAGCCCGGACATCGTCAGGGCATGCGCCAACGCGTCCGTCGACAAATCCGGGTCGACCAGGGTACGCAGCCACGATTCAGAGAATTGCATGGATCAGTTCGCTCGCAGTTAAGTCTTCACTTCCGAAGCCCGGCGGCAGCGACTTCGCGCGCCAGCCATGGGCTACCGGCATCGATTACATGAATTGGCGCAGGAAGCGCAGGTCGTTCTCGTAGAACAGGCGCAGATCCTGTACGCCGTAGCGCAACATCGTCAGACGCTCCAGGCCCGAGCCGAAAGCAAAGCCGATATAGCGCTCCGGGTCGAGCCCCATATTGCGGATCACCGTCGGATGCACCTGACCCGAACCCGAAATTTCCAGCCACTTGCCGGCGTTCTTGCCGGTTTCGAACTGCATGTCGATTTCGGCAGAGGGCTCGGTGAACGGGAAGTACGACGGACGGAAACGCACCTGAATATCGTCGCGCTCGAAGAATTTGCGCAGGAAGTCGGTGTACACGCCCTTCAGATCGGCGAAGCTGATGTCTTCGGCGATCCACAACCCTTCGACCTGATGGAACATCGGCGAGTGGGTCGCATCGGAGTCGACGCGATAGGTGCGGCCCGGTGCGATCACCTTGATCGGCGGCTTGTTCATGCGCGCATAGCGCACCTGCATCGGACTCGTGTGCGTGCGCAGCAGCAATGGCTTGCCGGCATCGTCGTTGCCTTCGACGTAGAAGGTGTCCTGCATCGAACGCGCCGGATGGTTTTCCGGGCTATTCAGTGCAGTGAAGTTGAACCAGTCGGTTTCGATCTCGGGGCCGTCGGCCACGTCGAAACCAATGGAACGGAAAATCTGTTCAACGCGCTCCCAGGTCGTGAGCACGGGGTGCAGACTGCCAGCGCCCAGGCCGCGGCCGGGCAGCGTGACGTCGATGGCCTCGGCGGACAGACGCGCATCGAGCAGCGCATCGGCCATGGCCTGACGGCGCGCCTGCAAAGCGCCTTCGATCTGTTGCTTGGCCGCATTGATCCGTGCGCCTTCGGTCTTGCGCGCTTCGGGATCGAGCTTGCCGAGGCCCTTGAGCAACTCGGTCAGCTGGCCGGTCTTGCCAAGAAAGCGGGCTTTCTCGTTTTCCAGCGCGGCGGCGTCGGGAGCGGCGGCGAACGCACGCTGCGCTTCGCTGACGATAAGTTCCAGATCCATATGCTACAGACTCAAGTTAGGCGGTCCGAAGGGCCGCAAATTCAAGCAAAAAGGCAGGCGAAAAACAAAAGGGGGCTCCGATGAGAGCCCCCTCTTGGCGAACGGCGCGCGATAAAAACGCGCTATACGCTAACTACAGCTTAGGCTGCGACGGCGGCTTTCACCTGAGCGACAATCGCGGCAAACGCCGGCTTGTCGTTGATGGCCATGTCGGACAGCACCTTGCGGTCGAGTTCGATCGAGGCCTTCTTCAGACCAGCGATGAACACGCTGTAGGTCATACCGTGCTGACGCACACCTGCATTGATACGCGCAATCCACAAAGCGCGGAACACACGCTTCTTGTTACGGCGATCGCGGTAGGCGTATTGCCCAGCGCGCATGACCGCTTGCTTGGCGATGCGGAAGACGTTATTGCGGCGGCCGCGGAAACCCTTGGCTGCTGCGATGACTTTCTTATGGCGGGCCCGTGCGGTGACCCCACGTTTGACTCGAGGCATGTTTCTCTCCTATCTAAGTCGGGGTTTAAGCGAAGGGCAGCATTGCGCGTACGGAGTTCAGATCAGACTCATGAACGCCGACGGCACCGCGCAGGTGACGCTTATTCTTGGTGGTCTTCTTCGTCAGAATGTGACGCTTGAAGGCCTGACCACGCTTGACGGTACCGCCAGGACGCACGCGAAAGCGCTTCTTGGCACCGCTCTTGGTTTTCATCTTGGGCATGAAAAACTCCAGGGTTTTTAACATGATCACAGGTGTGACGCCAAAATCGCGCCCCTTTTAGAACCCGAGACCACTTATTTTCAGGGCCGAACCGCACCCTGTATCGCTGCCGCACCCCTCACGGGCTACGGCGGCAATGCTGACTGCCCGGCGGCGCCATTCGGCACCGCCACGGCATTATTTCTTCTTCGGCGCGATGACCATGATCATCTGACGGCCTTCCATCTTCGGCATCTGTTCCGGCTGGCCGAACTCTTCGAGATCGGACTTCAGACGTTCCAGCATACGAGCACCGATTTCCTGGTGAGCCATCTCACGGCCGCGGAAACGCAGCGTGATCTTGGTCTTATCGCCGTCTTCGAGGAAACGCTTCAGATTGCGCAGCTTGACGTTGTAGTCACCGTCGTCGGTGCCAGGACGGAATTTGACTTCCTTGATCTGGACAACCTTCTGCTTCAGCTTGTTCTCGTGCGCTTTCTTCTGTTCCGAATACTTGAATTTGCCGTAGTCCATCAGACGGCAAACCGGCGGATTCGCGGTCGGTGCAATTTCCACCAGATCGACATCAGCCTCTTCGGACAGACGGAAAGCCTCTGCCAGTTTCACAATGCCGAGCGGCTCGTTGTCGACGCCATTTAGACGCACTTCGGGCGCAGTAATCTCGCCGTTGATGCGATGCGACTTATCGGTAGCGATGTTGCTTATCCTCGAAAAAAGTCAAAAATTTAGCCGCGCTGTCCGACAGGCGTTATTGGAACGATGCGCATTCCTGCGCAAGGCGTTCGATGAGCGCGTCAACGGGCATCACACCCAGATCTACGCCGCCACGGGCACGCACGGCTACCGTATTCGCCTCCTGCTCTTTGTCCCCAACTACAACGAGATAGGGAACTTTCTGCAAGGAGTGCTCGCGTATTTTATAGCTAATTTTCTCGTTGCGCAAATCGCTCCGAGCCCTAAGCCCTTGTTCTTTCAACTTTTTCGTCACTTCCTGGGCGTAATCGGCCGTTTTTTCCGAGACATTCATCACGATGACCTGCTCCGGCGCGAGCCAGACCGGCAATGCACCAGCATGGTGCTCGATCAAAATGCCGATGAAACGCTCGAGCGAGCCCAGAATCGCGCGGTGAAGCATGACCGGACGCTTGCGACTGTTGTCTTCCGCCACGTATTCGGCATCCAGGCGCTCCGGCATTGAGAAATCGACCTGCATCGTACCGCACTGCCACTGACGGCCAAGGGCGTCCTTGAGCGTGTATTCGATCTTCGGACCGTAAAACGCCCCGTCACCCTCGGCAATCACAAATTCGCAACCCGACCGGCGCAGCGATTCCATCAGCGCGAATTCGGCCTTATCCCAGTTCTCGTCGGAACCGACACGATGCTCAGGGCGCGTGGCGACCTTGTAAATCATGTCCGTGAAGCCAAAATCCTTGTAAACCGAATGCAGCAGCGCCGTGTAATTCACGCACTCGTCGAGAATCTGGTCTTCCGTACAGAAGATATGACCGTCGTCCTGCGTGAAGCCGCGCACGCGCATCAGGCCGTGCAGACCGCCCGACGGCTCGTTGCGATGGCACTGTCCGAATTCTCCGTAGCGCAGCGGCAGATCGCGGTAGCTGTGCAGCGACGAATTGAAAATCAGAACGTGCCCAGGACAGTTCATCGGCTTGAGCGCGTAAGCCCGATTCTCCGACTCCGTCGTGAACATGTTGTCCTTGTAGTTCTCCCAGTGGCCCGACTTTTCCCAGAGCGAGCGGTCGAGAATCTGCGGGCCCTTCACTTCCTGGTAGCCGTTGTTGCGATAGACGCGGCGCATGTACTGCTCGACTTGCTGCCAAAGCGTCCAGCCTTTCGGGTGCCAGAAGATGAGCCCAGGCGCCTCTTCCTGCATATGGAAGAAGTCCAGCGCGCGGCCGAGCTTGCGGTGATCGCGCTTTTCGGCTTCTTCGAGCATGTGCAGGTAGGCGTCCTGGTCTTCCTTCTTCGTCCAGGCCGTGCCGTAAATGCGCTGCAGTTGCTCGTTCTTCGCGTCGCCGCGCCAGTAGGCGCCAGCCACCTTCATGAGTTTGAAGACCTTGAGCTTGCCCGTAGACGGCACGTGCGGGCCGCGGCACAGGTCGACGAACTTGCCTTCACGGTACAGACCGATTTCGTCCGTCGCAGGGATCGATTCGATGATCTCTGCCTTGTACTTCTCCCCCATCGACATGAACAGACGCACGGCGTCGTCACGCGACATCACTTCGCGCGTAACGGGCTCGTCCTTCTTGGCGAGCTCATGCATCTTCTTCTCGATGGCTTCGAGGTCTTCCGGCGTGAAGGCGCGATGGAACGAAAAGTCGTAGTAAAAGCCGTTTTCGATGACCGGGCCGATCGTGACTTGCGCTTCCGGAAACAACTCCTTCACGGCGTAAGCCAGCAAGTGCGCCGTCGAGTGACGGATGACGTCCAGACCGTCGGCGTCCTTATCCGTGACGATCGCGAGACTCACGTCGCGATCGATCAGGTAGGACGTGTCGACCAGCTTGCCGTCAACGCGGCCCGCGAGGGCGGCCTTGGCCAGCCCCGTACCGATCGAGCCGGCAACTTGCGCCACCGTGAGCGGGGCTTCGTACTGGCGTTGCGAACCGTCAGGCAAACGTACCGAAATCATGTCGCACTCCCATGCGCAAAAACGTCACGCGCGGCCCACGCCACGCGGGAAAACCACGAAAAAAAACGGCCTCGACTGTCGTCGAGGCCGTCTCTTCATTCCTTGCATCCAGACGAAAAACACCCTCGACTTAACGTCGCACCTTCACCACTGTGAAAGTTCGGGCAGTCTTCAACATGAGTGTTTTCCAGCGCCTGTGTCTGCGGGGTTTCGCGGACTGTAATGCATTAAATTTCGTTGGTAGGCTCGATTGGATTCGAACCAACGACCCCCACCATGTCAAGGTGGTGCTCTAACCAACTGAGCTACGAGCCTACTGCAAGAGAACGAGATTCTAGCAAGGTTTGGTCACATCGCCAAGCGATTATTGTGCCTGCCGACGAAAAACCGCATCCTTCAAGGCTTTCACGCGTTGTTGCACCGCAGGAACGACGCTGCCCCCCCGCTACCGCCGGACACCGCCGTCCCTCCGCGCCTGCAACTTCGATCCGCTCGTACGCTCGTCTCGTCGCCGCAGTTGCAACGGCCTTAATGCCTTGATGCATTAAGACCTTACCGCCGACGCGACGACACCACGCCCGCCACGCCGGTCAGTTGTGCCAGTGCTCGCTGCAACTGCCCGCCGTCGCGCACTTCTACCGTGAACTGCATGAATGCCTGCGCGCCGCGCGACTGTGTGCTGACACCCGTCACATTGAGCTTCTCCCGCGAGAAGACTTCGGAGATGTCTCGCAGCAGCCCCTGACGGTCGGTCGCCTCGATCTGGATGTCCACGGGATACGCCGCGACGCCCCGGCCTTCGAGCACATCTGACGACCAGGCTGTCTGAATCACCCGTTCCGGCGCACGCGACTTCATCGCCTGGAAACTACTGCAATCCTGACGGTGAATCGACACCCCCTTGCCGCGCGTCACAAATCCCACGATGGGATCCGGCGGCGCGGGCCGGCAGCATTTGGCCAGTTGCGTGAGCAACGCACCGACACCGACCACCAGCACACCGCTCTTGGCGCCTTGCACAACGCTGGTGTCGAGACTCTTCTTCGCGACCAGCGTGTCTTCGTCGCGCGGCTCCGGTCCCGGCGCATTGCCCGACAGCGCCTGCTCCACATGACGCAGGCTGAACTCGTCCTTCGCGATGGACGCGTAAAGATCGTCGGGCGTGCGAAAACCCAGACGCGCGGCCAACTCCTCGAGATTGACCGACGTCTTGCCTTCGCGCTGCAGTGTCTTGTCGATGAGCGTGCGCCCGTGCGCAATCGTCTCCTCGAGATCGATGGCGTTGAACCACTGGCGCACCTTCTGGCGCGCCCTGTGGCTCTGCAGGTACCCCAACTGCGCATTGAGCCAGTCCCGCGAAGGCCCGCCCTGCTTGACCGTCACGATCTCGACCGTCTGCCCGTTCTGCAGTGGCGTGTTGAGCGGCACCATGGCGCCGTCGACCCGCGCACCACGGCAGCGATGCCCCAACTCCGAATGCAGGTGATACGCGAAATCGACCGGCGTCGCCCCCTGGGGCAACGCGATCACGCGGGCCTGCGGCGTGAGGACATAGATGTGATCGTCGATGGTCGCGCGCTTGAGTTGCTCCCACGGCTGCACGGCGCCATCCGCACCGACCGTGTCGGCCACATCGTCCTTCCACGCCAGCAACTGGCGCAACCATGCGATCTTCTCGTCGTAGGCGTCGTTGGCAGAAAATGCGCCGCCATAGCCTCGCTGGCCAGCTTCCTTGTACCGCCAGTGCGCCGCGATGCCGTACTCGGCAAAGTGATGCATTTCATGCGTACGGATCTGCACTTCGAACGCCCGCCCGTCGTCGCCGATCACCACCGTATGCAGTGACTTGTAGCCGTTGGGCTTCGGCCTCGAAATGTAGTCGTCGAACTCTTTCGGAATCGGTTGCCACAGGTTATGGACGATGCCCAGCACCGTGTAGCAATCCTTGATGTCCTCGACGATCACGCGAAACGCACGCACATCGTACAGCTCGGCGAAATCGACGGCCTTACCGCGCATCTTCTTCCAGATGCTGTAAATGTGCTTCGGCCGACCTGACACTTCGGCCTTGACGCCTGCGCGCGCAAGTTCGTCCTGAAGGCGCTGGATCGCCCCTTCGATGAACGTCTGGCGCTCGACGCGCTTCTCCTCGAGCAATTTGGCGATCTGCTTGTAGGTCACTGGCTCCAGGAAGCGGAAGGCGAGATCCTCGAGCTCCCACTTCAGTTGCCAGATACCGAGACGGTTCGCCAGCGGCGCATAGATTTCGAGCACCTCGTGCGGCATATCCGCCGGTGGTGCCTTCTTCTGCGCTGCGTACCACCGCAGGGATTGCAGACGCGAAGCCAGCCGAATCATCACGACACGGATGTCCTGCGCAAACGCGAGCAGCATCTTGCGCAAGCCTTCGACCTGCGACTTTCGCTCGGCAGACGCGTCCCGGTCACGACCATCGGACGGCATCGCCTGCGCGGCGCGCGCGCCCGCACCGGAGAGCCGCTGCAACTTGCGTACGTCAATCACGAGCGCCGCCACTTCCGCGCCGAACTTTTGCGTCAGCGTGGTTTGCGGATCCGGGAGGAATTCGACAGCAGAAAAGAGCGCTGCCGCCTGATGTGTCGCCTCATCGACACGCAGTGTGTCGAGAATGGCGAGCATGCCGCGCGCATGCGCCATGATCGGCTCGCCGGACGACAACGCGTTTTCGCCACACAGGGATGCGGCAAACGCAAGGGCGTCGTCGAGAGAAGCAGGCAGAGGCGCATCACCCACACCCGGCGCCTGTGGCGACTCAGTGGATGTCGGTGCTTGATGTTGGTTCATGTCGGTGCACGGGGCGACTTGCGCCCCGGATGTTGCGGGACGTGCACTCAGCTTTCGCGCTGAGCGGCCACGACCACGATTTCGACGAGCATGGCAGGGTCGGCGAGCAACGCCTGCACGGTGGCGCGGGGGGGCGCATTGCCGGCCGGCACCCATTCGTCCCACACCTGGTTCATTTCACCGAAGTACTTCATGTCGGAAATAAAGATCTGACACGACAGAATCAACGACTTGTCACTATTGGCTTCCGCAAGCAGACGGTCGATGTGCGCGAGCACCTGACGCGTCTGACCTGCCATGTCCTGTGTGCGGTCATCGGGCGTCTGCCCCGCGAGATAGACGGTGCCGTTATGCACAGCCATGTCCGACCAGCGCTTCTCTACGTAAAAACGTTGTACTGCCATGATGTAAAACTCCTCGTGTTCTTATGACTCGGATCTGTCGGCACAGCCGTGGGTCCGTGTCAGTCGGCGTAGCCTTCAAAAAAACGGCGTGCGATCTCGATCTGATCCGCATGCACGAACGTCGGCGCGTGTCCCACGCCGGAAATTTCGACAGCCCGCGCGTGCTGCGCGTGCTTCAACATTTGATCGAGCGTCGTGCGCGAGAGCAGGTCCGACTGCTCGCCCCGCACGATCAACGTGCGCCCCGGGAACGCCGCGAGCGATGCCCAGAGCATGGCTTCACCGGCAGCAATCGCCTCCGGGGAGACCGCGCCGAACGCCGCACCGATGGACGGATCGTAGCGCAGGACATACCCGTCGCCGTCGGCCTTGAGCAGCGGCTCGCTCAATGCAAGCCACTCCTGGCGCGTATGCGGCCCAAACGCCGACGAGATCGACCAGAGGTAATCGGCGCCTTCCTCCAACGTCGCGAAACGCTTCGGAATACCGACATATTGGCCGATGCGCGCGAGTGCGGCCGCATCGATATGCGGGCCGACATCATTGAGCAGCAGGCTCCTGATCGGCGTATCCGGCAGCCCCGCAAGCCCCATGCCGATAAGCCCGCCCATCGACGTTCCGAACCAATCGACGGTGGTCACATCGAGGCGCGCGATGAGCGTCACCATGTCGGAGACATATTGCGGCACCACATAGCCGGCGGGATTGACGAGCCACGACGATTGGCCGCGTCCCACGACATCGGGACACACGACACGGTAGTCGTTTGCAAGCGCACTTGCCAGCGCGTCAAAATCTCGCCCGCTTCGCGTGAGGCCATGAACGCACACCAATACGCGCGGGTTCGCCGGATCGCCCCACTCCGTATAAGCCATCCGATGCAACCCGGACGGACTCAGACACTGAACGTTCGACAGACGCGGCACGTGGCTCGACATGGCAGACTCATCGGATCGGTTTCCAGATCCGAATTCTACCGCGCTTGCCGCAAACCGTACGCTAGAATGAGGTCACTCATGAGCCACATCAAGCCGCACTTTGCGGGCGCGCTCATCGATGAAGATCAACCTGAATGTCGTCCCTCACCCCACGCGCACGGAGACCAAGTGATGCTTAACGGAAAAATCGCCCTCGTGACCGGCTCGACCAGCGGCATCGGCCTGGGCATGGCACAAGCGCTCGCCGCGCAAGGCGCGACGATCGTGACGAACGGATTCGGCGATGCCGAAGCCGCGCGCGAGGCCATTGTCGCTGCGGGCGCGAAAGCCGGTCACGCGGCGACTCGGGTCGGCTATCACGGCGCCGACATGAGCCGCGCGAGCGAGATCGAAGCGATGATGCAGTACGTCGACGCCGAATTCGGCGGCGTCGATATTCTGGTGAACAACGCGGGCATCCAGCACGTGGCCGAAATTCAGGATTTTCCGACGGACAAATGGGACGCGATCATCGCGATCAATCTGACGTCGGCGTTTCATACCACGCGACTCGCCTTGCCCGGGATGCGTGCGCGCAACTGGGGACGCATCATCAACATCGCTTCGGTGCACGGGCTCGTCGGCTCCGTCGGCAAGTCGGCTTACGTGGCTGCGAAACATGGCATCGTCGGCCTCACGAAGGTGACGGCCCTGGAGAACGCGCAGACCGGTATTACGGCCAATGCCATCTGCCCCGGCTTCGTGCTCACGCCGCTGGTGCAAAAACAGGTCGACGATCGCGCCGCTCGCGACAAGCTCTCCGGCGACGAAGCGAAGCGCTCGCTGCTCGGCGAGAAACAGCCATCGGGGGAATTCGTCACGCCGGAGCAACTGGGCGCGCTCGCGGTGTTCCTCTGCAGCGATGCGGCGGCGCAAGTGCGTGGGGCTGCATGGAATATGGACGGAGGATGGGCCGCGCAATAGCCAGGACACGTGCACGATGCGTGAACGGCGGCACGCTGCGCGTTCAGAACGACTCCCAAACGGCGCAATGCAAAACGGGCGGGGAAACACCCCGCCCGTTTTACGTATTACCGTACCACCGTCCTACAGTCCAACATCCAACATCGGTCACCGGGTTCAACGGCCTCGACGACCGTCAGCAAGTCAATGCGGCGCCCGCCGAATCGAATCGAATCGCACGAGCGTCACGTCCTTCACAATCGCTCAGACAGCGCTCGTGTCGAGCGGTGCGCCGGTCTTCTGCGAAATTTCTTCCTTCGTCACGCCCGGCGCCAGTTCCACGACCTTGAGGCCATCCGGCGTGATATCGATCACACCGAGGTCGGTGATGATGCGATTGACCACACCAACGCCGGTGAGCGGCAGATCGCAGGCCTTGAGAATCTTGTGAGCATCGCCCTTGGCAACGTGCTCCATGAGCACGACCACGCGGCCAACACCTGCCACGAGATCCATTGCGCCGCCCATGCCCTTGATCATCTTGCCCGGGATCATCCAGTTCGCGAGATCGCCCTTTTCGCTGACCTGCATCGCCCCGAGAATCGCCAGGTTGATGTGACCGCCGCGAATCATCGCGAACGAGTCGGCCGACGAGAAGATCGACGAGCCCGGCAGCGTCGTGACCGTCTGCTTGCCGGCATTGATCATGTCGGCGTCGACTTCCTCTTCGGTCGGGAACGGGCCGATACCGAGAAGGCCATTTTCCGATTGCAGCCAGACTTCCATACCCTCCGGCACATGGTTCGCCACAAGCGTGGGCAAACCGATGCCGAGGTTCACGTAAAAGCCGTCTTCCAGCTCGCGCGCCGCGCGCGCAGCCATTTCGTCACGATTCCATGCCATGGTTATCTCCTTGATCTCGGCGCTTACTTGGCACGTACCGTGCGCTGTTCGATGCGTTTTTCCGGATGCGCGTTCAGCACGATGCGCTGAACGAATATCCCCGGCAGATGCACATCGTCCGGATCGATCGAACCCGTCTCGACCAGTTCCTCGACTTCGACGATCGTAATCTTGCCGGCCATGGCGGCCATCGGGTTGAAGTTACGCGCCGTGCGATTGAACACGAGATTGCCTGCGCGATCGGCCTTGGCGGCCTTCACCAGCGCAACGTCGGCGCGCAGCGAACGCTCCATGACATAGGTTTCCCCGTCGAACTCGCGGGTTTCCTTGCCTTCGGCCACGACGGTGCCTACGCCCGTCTTCGTGAAGAATGCCGGGATACCGGCCCCGCCGGCGCGCAGCTTTTCGGCCAGCGTGCCTTGCGGCGTGAATTCGAGTTCAAGTTCGCCCGCCAGATACTGGCGCTCGAACTCCTTGTTCTCGCCGACATACGACGAGATCATTTTCTTGATCTGGCGGGTCTCGAGCAGCAAACCGAGGCCGAATCCATCGACGCCGGCATTGTTGCTGATACAGGTAAGGCCCTTGACGCCCGAGTCGCGCAGCGCGGCGATCAGGGCCTCCGGAATGCCACACAGGCCGAAGCCACCGACAGCGAGCGTTTGCCCGTCTGCGACGACACCGGCAAGCGCCTCCTTGGCGCTGGCGTATACCTTGTTCATCGTTTGGCCCTTTCCCTCGGTTGAGAATTGAAATTATGCCGCGCTCTCACGCGTTGCAAGGCTTGCCATGACCCGCGAAACGCCACGACCCACGCACCTCATGCAACCACAGAGCTTACGGTGCCCGTCAAATGGGGCACAATACGTGAAATTACATATCTTCCCGTGCACCGGTCCGCTCACCTGCGACGAACCGGCGCGCAACCTGACCAGTTCCGTACTTCCCCAATGCCGACGTTCGACTACCAGACAGCCTTCCACATCGCCCCCGTCGGTCTGGTCATTTCGCGCCAGCGCATCATCGAGGATTGCAACCGCCAACTCGGCAAGATCTTCGGTTACGACCACGAGACGCTCATCGGTCAGTCTTTCCAGGTCCTGTATCCGTCGCCCAAGGAATTCGAGCGCATTGGTGAGCGCATACCGCCCATCATGAGCGCCCAGGGCGTCTATTCCGATGAGCGCATCATGCGGCGCGCCAGTGGAGAGCTCTTCTGGTGCCACGTCACTGGCCGCTCACTCGACGTCAACGATCCGCATGCCGCAGGTCTCTGGACCTTTGAGGACATCTCCGCTACACGCCGCGTTGCCGTGGCCCTGACGGCCCGCGAGCGGGAGATTGCCGCTCAGCTCGTGCAGGGCAAGACCAGCAAGCAAATCGGCAAGATCCTCGACATCAGCCCGCGTACCGTGGACATCTACCGGGCGCGTCTGATGCAGAAATACGGCGCAGGCACGGCAACGGAACTCGTTCAGCGACTGCTGGGCAACTGACCTACTCCGCATTCACCCCGTTCACCGAGGAAACTGCGCAGGGCTGCGCACCCTGCACATCGCGCGACACGACGCCGCCGTGCGCTACGCCAGCCACTGCAGTTACTACAATTACTTCGATGACTGCGCCGCAAACAGTGTCCGCACCACCTCCGGCAGCGGCACAGACTTCTCGGCCTTGTAGTTCACCCATACGATCTTCGCACCACCCTCGGCGACAAGGATCTCCGGCGTGTCCGCGCGCCGAAGCTCGAAACGCGTATCGACGCTGCTACGCCCGGGTGTGCCAATGAACATGCGGCAATCGATATCGCCCGGATAACGCAACTGACGCAGGAACGTCATATTGGCGTTGACGATGACGGGGCCTTCCCCCGTCGCACTCTCCTCTGACGCGATATTCAACGTTTCCAGCCATGAGATACGCACCTGCTCCATGTACCGGAAATACACGGTGTTATTGACATGACCGAACGCATCCATATCGCCCCAGCGAATCGGCATGCTCATGCGAAACACTTCCTTGAACTCTGACGACACTGCAAATTCCCCGTGATCAAAATCAGCGCCCTGCCGCGAATTGGCGGGCGTCATGGGGCTAAAGTGTAGCGCTTCGGATCGACGAACGTGCGGCACGCCGGGGTGATTTGCCACGAACGGAGGCACTTTCGGAATAACGAGAGACCGCCGCCTCAGAGCATTCCGAGGCAGCCGGAGGAAGCAAGATGGCGTGAAAGGACGCGCGACGCGACACGAAACAGGTGGCAACACGCAGCGCAAGATGAAGCGGGACCCGACGCGCGACGATACGGCCCGGCACGCCTGGCACAGGCAGTATCAGCACGCCGCAGGCACGGTCACTTGCGCACGCCGAGGGGTTGAGCCTTACCCGTCATCGCATCGTCCTTAACGGCGGCTTCAGCCTTCTCGACGAGATCGCGGCCCACCAGCGCCTTCCATTTCGCGTAGACGGGGCGTGTGGCGTCGACAAAGCGCTGACGCTGTTCCGGCGTAAGGCGCGTCACCTTGACGCCGCGCGACTCCAGGTTCTCCCACATGCCCTGCCCCGTGCTTAGCAGATCTTCGCGTGCCAGCGTCACTTCGAAGCGAGCGGCTTCCGTCGCCGCGTCGCGCACGATGTCGCGATCCTGAGGCGACCAGCTGTCCCACACCTGGCGGTTGACCACAAACACGATCGGATCGGCCACGTAATCCCAGACGGTGATGTAACGCTGCCCGGCCGTCTCGAGCTTCGTGTTGTTGAAAATCGTGATTGGATTTTCCTGTCCGTCGATCTTGCGCGCACGTAGAGCGCGAATTGCCTCGCCCCACGTCATCTGGGTCGGCACAGCGCCCAGGGCCGTGAAGATGTCGTTGAAAAGCAATGACCCGACAACACGGAAGCGCAAGCCGCGCATATCCTCGGGCGCACGAATGGCGCGACGCGAATTACTGAGTTGACGAAAACCGTTCTCGCCCCAGGCAAGCGGCACGACGCCCTGCTCTTCGACACGGCGAAACAACTCGCGCCCGACATCGCCTTGCGTGAGCGCATCGACCGAGCGATAGCCGCGCAGAAGAAACGGCAGCGAAAAGACATTGAACTCGGGAATGGCCGAAGACCAGTTGATCGTCGAGCCGACGGCCATGTCGATGACACCCTGACGCAACGCCGTGAACTCGCGCGTCTGATCGCCGCCCATGAGTGTGGCGTTCGGATGCAGCCGGATATTGATGCGCCCGTTCGTCCGTTCGCGCACCATATCGGCCCACAGTTGTGTCCCCTTGCCCCACGGCGTGCCCGTATCGGGCACGATCGACAACGTGTATTCGGCCTTGTAAGGTTGCGCGGCCAGCGGCGGCGCGATTGCGGCGAGGGCAAGCGCGACTCCGACGAGCCCCCGCCAGCCTTGATTACGCATGTTGTCCTCGAGATGATTCGGGATCCGACGTCAACCCGACGCCTTGTTTCCTTGTGTGATTCCCGTAAACGTCCCGAAATTATGCGCTCGTCGTCGTCGCGCTGACTGCCTCGGACAATCCCCGATTGCCGCATTGCAGCGAGCCTGCCCAACTCGGCCCCACCCGAGCACCACCCCGGCACCACCTCGACAAATTCGCTGGGCGTCAACCTCAGGTCTCAGCCCGAGCCACCGCGCGACACCGATCTAACCGACGGCCAGACCGTCGTCGATGGTCATGATCGACCCGTTGATAAATCGGGAATCATCTGAAGCCAGAAGCAGAATCAGCCCATCGAGGTCGCCCGGTTCGCCCACACGCTGTCGCGGCAACATCTGAATCAGCTTGCGGCCGGCTTCGGTCTGCCAATGATCGTGATTGATTTCGGTGTCGATGTATCCGGGACAGAGCGCGTTCACGTTGATGTTGAAGCGCCCCCATTCGAGCGCCATGGCGCGGGTCATATGAATCACGGCCGCCTTGCTCATGCAATAGACACCGAGCATGGAGATCGCGCGCTGTCCGGCAACGGACGCCACGTTAACGATCCGGTGCTGACGCTGCGGGTCGCCCTTGCTTCGACGTATCATCCGTTTGGCCACTTCCTGCGCCACGAAGAAAGCACCACGCGTGTTCGTATCGACGACGTAGTCGAAGTCCTGCGGCGTCACGTCGACAAGCTTCTGCTGTGTCGATACGCCCGAGTTGTTGATGAGAATGTCGATGGCGCCGGCTTCGGTTTCCGCATGCGCGACACCGGCGCGAATGCTGTCGTAATCCGTCACGTCGAGCGGCACGACGTGTGCGGCTCCCCCCTGCGATTCGATTTCCGCGCGCAACTCCTTGAGCCGCTCCACCCGGCGACTCGCCAGCACCACCTTGGCCCCCGCCTGCGCCAGCACCTTGGCGAACTGCATGCCGAGCCCGCTCGACGCGCCCGTCACCATCGCGACCTTGCCTTCCAGATTCAGCGAACGCCCCATCTTCTTCTCCCTCCGGCCCGAACCAGCATTGGACGACGGCGACACTCGAGGGGCCGCCGCTAGAGCTACCTACCTACCAAACCGAACGATCGTGCTATTAATATGCGGTTGCGAGGTGTTCCCCATTCCCGGAAAATGGCCGCACCCACGAATTCTAACGTTTATAACAGGAGCATCAATGGATCCCAAGCTGCTTGAGCAGTACGGCCCGAGGGAGTCGATGGAATATGACGTCGTCATTGTTGGCGGCGGTCCGGCCGGCCTGTCCACGGCTATCCGTTTGAAGCAACGTGCACAGGAAGCAGGCAAGGACATTTCCGTTTGTGTGCTGGAAAAGGGCTCGGAAATCGGCGCCCATATCCTCTCCGGCGCCGTCATGGATCCGCAGGCGCTCACTGAGCTCATCCCTGACTGGAAGGAACGCGGCGCGCCGCTCGACACCCCCGTGGTCGAAGACCGATTCCTGTTCCTGAGCGAGAACGGTGCGACCGCCACGCCGTCGTGGCTGCTTCCCGCCTGCTTCCAGAACCATGGCAACTACGTCATCAGCCTGGGCAACGTCGTGCGTTGGCTCGGCCAGCAGGCCGAAGCGCTGGGCGTCGAGATTTTCCCTGGCTTCCCGGCGGCCGAAGTGCTTTACGACGAAAACGGCGCCGTCATGGGCGTGGCCACGGGCAACATGGGCGTGGGCAAGGACGGCGAGCCGACCGAGAACTTCCAGCTCGGCATGGAGTTGCATGCCAAATACACGATCTTCTCCGAAGGCGCGCGCGGCAGTCTCGGTCGCCAGTTGATGCGCAAGTTCAACCTCGACGAAGGCCGTGACCCGCAGGCTTACGGTCTGGGCATCAAGGAATTGTGGGAAATCGATCCGGCCAAACACAAGGAAGGTCTCGTGATCCACACGGCCGGCTGGCCGCTCGACTCGAACACCTATGGCGGCTCGTTCCTCTACCATCTGCCGAACCATCAGGTCGCCGTGGGCTTTATCGTCGGTCTCGACTACGGCAATCCGTATCTGTCGCCGTTCGAAGAATTCCAGCGCTACAAGACACACCCGTCGATTCGTCATTTCCTCGAAGGCGGCAAGCGCATTTCGTACGGCGCACGTGCCATCACCGCAGGTGGCCTGCTGGCCTTGCCGAAGCTGGTCTTCAAGGGCGGCGCGCTTGTCGGTTGCGAAGCCGGGTTCCTTAACGTGAGCCGCATCAAGGGCAGCCACGCCGCGATCAAGAGCGGCATGATGGCCGCCGATGCCGCGTTCGACGCCCTCGTTGCCGATCGTCAGCGCGACGAACTCACCGCCTACCCCGCCGCATTCGAACAGTCCTGGCTGCATGAAGAACTGAACAAGGCTCGCAATTTCAAGCAGTGGTTCAAGAAGGGGCTGACGGTCGCCACGCTGATGACCGGCATCGAGCAGAAGCTGCTCGGCGGCAAGATGCCGTGGACCATCCATCGCAAGAAGGCCGACCACGAATGCCTGCTTCCGGCGGCGCAATGCCAGCCGATCGTCTATCCGAAGCCGGATGGCAAGCTCACGTTCGATCGTCTGTCGTCGGTGTTCATCTCCAACACCAACCACGAAGAGAATCAGCCCGCGCACCTGACCCTCAAGGATGCGAGCGTTCCTGTCGGTATCAATCTGAGCGAGTACGCGGGTCCGGAACAGCGTTATTGCCCGGCCGGGGTGTACGAGTTCGTGAAGAACGACGACGACTCGGAGCGCTTGCAGATCAACGCGCAGAATTGCGTGCACTGCAAGACGTGCGACATCAAGGATCCCACGCAAAACATCGTGTGGGTCACGCCAGAAGGTGGTGGCGGACCGAACTATCCGAATATGTGATGTTGTATTGCCGCCGGTTCGCCCGGCGGTTTTTGTTTGGGCGACTTGCCCGCCATTCGTGTGTCGAATTCTCTCGAATTCCCTCTGAATTCACGCCGAAAGCAAGGAGGCACGATGTCGAAAGTCACCAAAGGCATCCCGGGAGCATTGCTCGCAGGCGCACTTGCGCTTGCCGGGAGCGCCGCGCAGGCGAAGACGGTGAGCTACCTGTGCGATAACAAGCACGTCGCCGTGGTTGTCTACGACGATCACAATCTCGGTGGCGACGTGACGCTCTATTGGATGGGCAAACGCGAAGTGCTCAAACCAGCCCGTGCGGCGAGCGGCGAAAAGCACGTCGGACGAACGCTCATCTGGTGGAGCAAAGGCTCCGAGGGCACGCTATACACGGCCAAGGGCGAACAACCCATCACGCAATGCCGCGAGTGACGCGAGTGACGCGAATAGTGCGACTAGTGCGAGGAAAGTCCGCCCGGACTCGCTGAGATGCGGCTATCCGGAAACAAAAAACGCCAGGCAGTCTCTGTCTGGCGTTCTGGCTTGATGCGTGGCGTTGGCCCGCCAGTGTCGGCGCGGCGTAATCAGCCCGGTGCGCGTCCCGGAATCACCGGCGTGGTCACATGAACGTCGCCACATTGGGCACGGTGACGCAACGCGTGGTCAATCAGCACGAGCGCCAGCAGCGCCTCGGCAATCGGCGTCGCACGAATGCCGACGCATGGATCGTGACGGCCAAACGTTTCCACCGTCGCCGGTTGCCCCGTTACGTCAATCGACTGACGCGGCGTACGAATGCTCGACGTCGGCTTGATCGCGATGGAGACGTCGATGTCCTGACCGGTCGAAATGCCGCCGAGGATACCGCCGGCGTTATTGCCGATGAAGCCTTGCGGCGTCAGTTCGTCACCATGCTCGGAACCCTTTTGCGTCACGCTGCGGAATCCGGCGCCGATCTCGACGCCCTTGACGGCATTCAGCCCCATCATCGCGTGCGCAATGTCGGCATCCAGCCGGTCGAACAGCGGTTCACCCAGGCCAACCGGCACGCCTGTGGCGATCACGCGAAGCTTCGCACCGACGGAGTCGCCGGCTTTGCGCAGGTCGTCCATGTAGGTTTCCAACTGAGGCACGACGTCCGCGTTCGCCGCAAAAAACGGATTCTGCGACACTTGTGACCAATCGGTCTGCGGAATTTCAATGTCCCCGAGTTGCGTCATGCAGCCGCGAATCTGGACACCGTAGCGCTCAGCCAGCCACTTCTTCGCGACCGCCCCGGCCGCGACGACCGGCGCCGTGAGGCGTGCCGACGAACGGCCACCCCCGCGATAATCGCGCACGCCGTATTTCTGCAAGTAGGTGTAATCGGCATGGCCCGGGCGGAAGGTCTGGACGATGTTGCCGTAATCCTTGCTGCGCTGGTCGGTATTGCGAATGAGCAGCGCAATGGGCGTGCCCGTCGTCACCCCCTCGAACACCCCGGAGAGAATCTCGACGGCGTCCGGTTCGTTACGCTGCGTCACGTGACGCGACGTGCCAGGACGACGGCGATCCAGTTCGATCTGAATGTCGGCTTCCGTAAGCGCCATTCCCGGCGGGCATCCATCGATCACGCAGCCGATGGCCGGGCCATGCGATTCGCCGAAAGTGGTGACGGTAAACAGGGTTCCAAGCGTATTGCCAGACATACGGGATCAAGGTGGGGTGTGACGGAAAGTGACCATTATACCGGCCAGGGGCCGCGAAGCTTGAGCACCTTGTCGCGCAGCGCCTCCGGCGTGGCCTGTGCTGGCGCGACCGGCTCTCCGATCACCAGTTCGAGCCGATTTAGAATGCCGCGCTTGAACGGACGCGTCATCGCTGCTCCGCCGTGTCGCGAGAAAAAACTTCCCCATAGCCCGCGCAACGCCATCGGCACCACCGGCACCGGCGAACGCTCGATAATACGTTGCACCCCTTGCCGGAAAGCCTGCAATTCGCCCGAGGCGGTCAGTTTGCCCTCCGGAAAGATGCACACCACGTCGCCCGCATCGAGCGCCTTGGCGATGTCTCCGTAAGCGCGCTCCAGACCCGCCGCATCCTCATGGGCCGGTGCAATGGGAATGGCCCCAACGGTTCGGAAGAACCAGGACAACACCGGGATTCGAAAAATCCGGTGGTCCATCACGAAGCGAACCGGCCGCCGAATCGACGCACCGATTACCACCGCATCGGCAAAGCTCACGTGATTGCACACCAGCACGCAGGGTCCCTCGCCGGGAATCTGATCGGCGCCTTTAACGTCGATCCGATAGACGGTGTGGAGCATCAGCCACATCACGAACCGGATCAGGAACTCCGGCAATAGCGTGTACAGATAAACCGCCACCAGCGCGTTCAGAATCCCGATCACGAGATACAACTGGTCTATGGTGAATCCCGCTTTGGTGAGCAGCATCGCCATGATGGCGGACACCACCATGAACAGCGCGTTAAGAATATTGTTAGCCGCAATGATGCGCGCACGATGCGATGACTTGCTGCGACTCTGGATCAAGGCATATAACGGCACGCTATAGAATCCGGCGAACATGGCCAGCAGGAACAAATCCCCCAGAACGCGCCAATGTCCTGGTTGCACAACGAATTGCCCGACGCTTTGCAGCGCAGCGCCGCCGACACCGCCCTGGCTCGCAAAATACAGATCGACGGCAAACACGGTCATACCGATCGAGCCGAACGGCACCAGCCCGATTTCTACCTTGCCGCCCGACAAACGCTCGCATAGCAGCGATCCGACGCCGATACCCACGGAGAACATGGCGAGCAGCAGCGTGACGACATCGGGGTTCGCACCGAGCACGTCCCGCGCAAAATTGAAAAACGAGGCGAGGAACGTGGCACCGAGAAACCAGAGCCACGAGATACCGAGCAGACTCTGGAACACTGCACGGTCGGTGCGCGCGATGCGCAGATTTCTCCATGTCTCGGTGAACGGGTTCCAGTTGATCCGCAGATCCGGTTGCGCCGCCGGCGTCTGGGGCACCCACGTCGATATGAGCCGTCCGAGCACGGCCAGCGCGACGCAGACCCCGCCAATCCAGGGCAACGCCCCGCCGCCAAACGCGGCCATCTCTCCACCGATGATCGTGCCGACGAGGATCGCGACAAAGGTGCCCATCTCGACCAGCCCATTGCCGCCCACCAACTCGTGGTTCGCGAGATGCTGAGGCAGATACGCGTACTTCACGGGCCCGAACAACGTCGAATGCAGCCCCATAAGGAAGGTGCACAAGTAGAGCAACGGCGCGCTCGTCCAGACGAATCCGGCCGCACCGACGACCATGATGGCGATCTCGAGCGTTTTGACGAAACGGATCAGGCGCGCCTTGTCCCACTTGTCGGCGATCTGACCGCTGGTCGCCGAAAACAGCAGGAATGGCGCAATGAAAATGGCGGAGATGAGGAACGCCGCGGTCTTGCCGTCGACGTCCTGAAACAACGATGCGTGGTAAGTGACGAGCGACGTGAACGCGATCTTGAACACGTTGTCGTTCATCGCGCCCAGGAACTGCGTCCAGAAGAACGGGGCGAACCGGCGCTCCCTGAGCAGTCGTGATTGATGGCCGTCGCCGCGAGCCTCGCGCTGACCGGCCTCGCTCACTTTACGTTTTCCGCTTCCTCGGCCGGCCAGTCGCGAATGTAGGCCTTGAGCATGCGGTTCTCGAACGATTGCTCTTCGACAACGGCGCGGGCCACATCGTAGAAGGAAATCACGCCCATGAGCGTGCGGCTCTCCATGACCGGCAGATAACGCGCGTGACGCTCGAGCATCATGCGACGCACCTCGTTCACGTCGGTCTCGGGGGTGCAGGTGAGCGGATGATCGTCCATGATCTTGCGAATCGTGGAGGTGCCCACCGTGCCACCATTCTTGCTGATCGTATTGATGATTTCGCGGAACGTGAGCATGCCCACGAGGTCGCCGTACTCCATCACGACGAGTGAGCCGATGTCATGCTCGGCCATCGTGTCGACGGCATCGGCCAGCGAAGTTTCCGGGGTGACGGTGAAAAGGGTGTTGCCCTTTACTTTCAGAATGTCAGACACACGCATGGCACACACTCCTCTTTGTGTTACTCGGGCGAACGTAGCGGAACGCTGCCGCCGAATGTCGCCGAATGCCGCCCGACCTCAGCTTGCGAGACGGAACGCCGATGCGTACGCCCGCTGTCTCCGTGTCAAATGGCGATTGGAACCTGTTCGATGGATGCTATCGGAAAGCGTCCGAAAAGGAAAGGCGAATGGCGCTCCCATGACCGTGCGATGCGGGTTTTCGGCCGATTCTGCGGGTGGCATCGGACAACGCCTTACCTCGGACATCGGACAACACCGCAATTTCCCTGACGGACCTCACAAAGCCTGCCGCCGCGCCCAAGGGTGGTGCTAGGATTGCCGTATACGTAAAGTCTGCATCGTGCATTAGTCGGGCAGGCAGGACCGGCGTTGCTCATGTAGCCACTGCGCGGCCATTGCGCTAAGGACTGCATCAGCGACTGCATTTGCCACTGCATTTGCCACTGCATTAAGGGCCGCATTACCGACTGCAACAGCCACTGCGTGGTAGCCACAGTCACGTGCCGCCAGGGGGCGATGCCTGACGATCATGCGCGCATCGTTCGGATCCACTTCTCACCATCAGCGAGGCCTTCTCCGACATGTCAGTTCCGCACTTCGACACGCTTGCCCTTCACGCCGGGGCGGCTCCCGACCCGGCCACCGGGGCACGTGCCACGCCGATCTATCAGACCACCTCGTTCGTCTTTTCCGATGCCGATCAGGCGGCTGCCCTGTTCAACATGGAGCGTGCCGGGCACGTTTATTCGCGCATCTCCAATCCGACGAACGCGGTCTTCGAGGAGCGCATGGCCGCACTGGAAAACGGTGTTGGCGCGATTGCCACGGCCAGTGGGCAAGCGGCGCTGCATCTGGCAATCGCCACGTTGATGGGCGCGGGTTCGCACATCGTTGCATCGAGCGCGCTGTACGGCGGTTCCCACAACCTCCTCCATTACACGCTGCGCCGATTCGGCATCGAGACGACGTTCGTGCGTCCCGGCGACATCGATGCCTGGCGTGCCGCCGTTCGCCCCGAAACCCGGCTGTTCTTCGGCGAGACGCTCGGCAATCCCGGACTGGATGTGCTCGACATCGCACAGGTCAGCGCCATCGCACACGATGCCGGGGTGCCCTTGCTCGTCGACAGCACCTTCACCACGCCATGGCTCATCCGCCCGTTCGAGCACGGCGCGGACCTCGTGTATCACTCGGCGACCAAGTTCCTGGGCGGGCACGGCACGACCATCGGGGGCGTGTTGGTCGACGGCGGCACATTCGATTTCGAGAAAAGCGGCAAATTTCCCGAACTGACCGAGCCATACGAAGGTTTCCACGGCATGGTCTTCGCCGAGGAAAGCTCCGTCGCGCCGTTCCTGCTGCGTGCGCGCCGCGAAGGACTGCGTGACTTCGGCGCGTGCCTGCATCCGCAGGCGGCATGGCAACTGCTGCAAGGTGTCGAGACGCTGCCGCTGCGCATGGAACGTCACGTGGACAACGCGCGTCGGGTCGTTGAATTTCTGGCGAGTCATGAGGCCGTGGCAAGCGTCGCCTACCCTGAGTTGCCCTCTCACCCCGACTACGCGCTGGCAAAACGCCTGCTGCCGCGCGGCGCGGGTGCCGTATTCAGCTTCAACCTCAAGGGCGACCGTGAAGCCGGTCGACGCTTCATCGAGGCATTGCAGTTGTTCTCACATCTCGCCAACGTGGGGGACGCACGCTCGTTGGTCATTCACCCGGCGTCCACCACGCACTTCCGCATGGACGCCGCCGCCCTCGCGGGCGCGGGCATCGGCGAAGGCACAGTGCGTCTGTCCATCGGACTCGAAGACCCCGACGACCTGATTCAGGATCTCAAGCGGGGCCTGAAAGCCGCAGTCAAACCGGCGTCGAAGGGGCAAGGTCGATGAATTTCGAAATCGCAGGTCAAAACGTCTACGCTTACACCGGCGGAAAACCGTTGCTTCGGACACAGCCGACGGTCGTGTTCCTTCACGGCGCTCAGCACGATCACAGCGTCTGGGCCCTGCAGAGCCGCTATCTGGCGCATCACGGCATGAACGTGCTTGCACTGGACCTGCCCGGTCATCATCGAAGCACCGGCGCACCGCTCACGTCGATTGGCGAGATGGCCGATTGGGTAGTCTCGGTGCTGAACGCGGCGGGCATCGACACCGCCGCATGGGTCGGTCACAGCATGGGCTCGCTGATCGCGCTCGATGCAGCGACGCGGCATGCCGAACGCGTGACGCGCATCGCGCTCGTGGGCACCGCCTACCCGATGAAGGTCTCCGACACATTGCTGGAAGCCGCCGCAGAGCGCGAGCCAAGCGCCATTGCCATGGTGAATGCGTGGTCGCACAGCACGTTGGCGGCCAAGCCGTCGGCGCCGGGGCCGGGATTCTGGACGTGGGGCGGCAATCAACGCTTGATGGAGCGCGTCGCGCAACGCAACCCCGCAAAGGTGTTTCTCACGGATTTTGAAGCGTGCAATGGCTATGACCGGGGCACGGATGTGGCCGCTGGCATTCGGTGCCCGGTGCTTGCCGTACTCGGAAAACGTGATCAGATGACACCGCCACGCGCTGCCCAGGCGCTGCTCGATGCCTTGCGCGAGGCCGGCGTACCGGTGACGACGGCGATCGTCGACGCCGGCCACGCCACCATGTCGGAACAGCCCGACGCGCTGCTCGATGCGCTCAACCGGTTTATGCGAGATTGAGCGAAATGGGGCGAAACGGGGAGAGATGAAGCGAAACTGCGTGAATGTTAGCGCGACTGCCCCCCCGTCGACGTTGCGCCCCGGCAGATAGACAAGGAGGCCTGCCATGAATCAGGGTGAAAGTGAAAAGCGGGATCCCCCGTCGGCCGCGCGAACTTTCGAGCGGTTTGCGGATTTTTACCCGTTCTATCTCGGTGAACACCGGAACGCCACCTGTCGCCGCCTGCATTTCGTCGGCTCGTGGGGTGTCATCGCCTTTCTGGTCACGTTCGCGCTCACGGGTGACGGATGGTGGCTGCTCGCGGCGATCGTTTGTGGTTACGCGTTCGCGTGGGTCGGCCATTTCTTCTTCGAAAAAAACCGACCGGCCACGTTTCGTCACCCGATTTACAGCCTCATGGGCGACTGGGTGATGTTTCGCGATATCTGCGTGGGGCGCATCAAGCTTTAGGGTGTCGTCGGGTCGGACTGCCGGCCCCGGCCGACATTGGCGTTGGCGGACTTGCTGGCCTCGGCGTCGTCATCAGCACCAGCTTCCGCTTCCGTAGCATCCAGCGAAGCGTCGCGGGGCAGCGCATCGGCCAGGGAAACGTCCCACTTCCCTTCACGAAGGATATCGGCCACGTGCGCGCCGTCCAGCGCATGACGCTCCATTTGCCGCGCCAGTTCGTCGACATTGAGCGCGAGTTGGGCAACGAGCGGCGAGAGCGTCGTCGTGCGCGGGTTGGCCAACAACAGCCAGCGTTCGGCGGGTGGTTGCATGGTGAGGCGTCCGACCCAGCCCATGCGTTCGAGCCGGCCCAGCAAGTCGCCGGCATGCTCCAGACTCGTGCGCATCAGACGCGCCAGCTGCTGAGTCGTGTAGCCGCCCCCGCCCGCCTCGCGATCCTGATTGAGCAGATGGATGAGTGTGAGACCGTCGAGCAGATCGCTTCCTGGGAAGCGCGGGTATTGGAAATGCCCCAGGCGCAATGCCGGCAGCACCGACGTAATCGTCGCACCGGCCAGCGCCACGAGCCACGACAGGTAAATCCACAGCAAGAAGATCGGCACCGCGGCGAACGCGCCATAGACAGCGGTATATGTCGGAAACTGACGGATATACAGGCCGAAGCCGCGCTTGGTCAGATCGAAAGCCAGGGCAGCCACTACACCGCCGACGAGCGCGTCACGCCAATCCACTTTGCAGTTCGGCATGTAGACGTACATCAGCATGAATGCCACGCTCGTCAAGGCCAGCGGGATCAGACTCAGCATCGACGCCACAGCCGGGGGCAGCGTGCTCACGAGCGACATCGACTGCGTGAAGATGTACGAACTGATCGAGAGACTCACGCCAAAGAGTAGCGGCCCCAGCGTGAGCAGGCTCCAGTAAATCAATAGCCGCTGGGCCAGCGGGCGCGGACGCGGCACGCGCCAGATCACGTTGAAGGCCGATTCGATCGTCATCAAGGTCAGCACGGCGGTTACCAGCAAACCGATCAAGCCGAACGCCGTCAGGCTCTTCGCCTTCGACGCGAATTGATTGAGATAGCTGAAGATCTGCGCATTGACGCTTTCGGGCATCAAATGCTCGAGCAGGAAGCTCTGCAGCGCGTCGCGAAACGAATTGAAGATCGGAAAGGCCGTGAACAAGGCGAACATCACGGCGAAGAGCGGCACGATCGACAGGATCGACGTAAACGTCAGACTGCCCGCCACTTGCGGAATCCGATCGTCCTGCGCGCGCGCTAGCGCGTACCTCAGCAGTTGGCGAACGTGACTCCAGTTGATGCGGGACAATTTGCGCAAATCGGGCTCCTCGGCGAGAACATGGGTACGACATCGGCGCGACGCGCGGGCGCTGCAAGCGCGGGATCGGCATGCCCCCGGAGTCGGAAGACGACGAGACATGCCGGCAGGCATGAGACGCTTCGCACTTCGCTACGCGTCTTCAAGGCGTCACACCATTAGGAACGCCCTATAATACCCGCACTTTTCGCGGGCTTTTCACTCCGGACACAAGGTTTTGGCGCGTTTGCCGCCCGAGTGCCCGACTTTCGGCCCGCACCTGACCGCTCGAATCACCTTCATGACCGAAATCCTCGTCCTGTACTACAGCCGTCACGGCACGACCGCGCAACTCGCTCAGTGCATCGCCGCGGGTATCGACAGCGTGCCGGGCGCGCAGGCGCGCGTGCGCACCGTGCCGGCGGTGTCCACAGTATGCGAAGCCAGTGCGCCGGACATTCCCGACAGCGGCCCGCCGTATGTGGAATTGCACGATCTCGAAGCGTGCGCCGGTCTCGCCCTGGGCTCGCCCACGCGCTTCGGCAATATGGCCGCAGCCCTGAAGTACTTCCTCGACGGCACGACGCCGCAGTGGTTGTCAGGCGCGCTCGCGGGCAAGCCGGCCTGCGTGTTCACGTCCAGCGCAAGCCTGCACGGCGGGCAGGAAAGCACGCTGCTTTCGATGATGATTCCGCTGTTGCACCATGGCATGTTGCTCATGGGACTGCCGTACACCGAACCCGCGCTGAGCAGCACGCGCACCGGCGGCTCGCCTTATGGCGCAACGCACTTCGCTCATGACGGCAACCCGCTCTCGGCGGACGAACGTCAGCTCGCGACGGCACTCGGCGCGCGACTCGCACGCGCCGCCTGCAAACTGGCAGAATGAGCGTTCATCATGTATCGACGTCCCTGTCGGTCCTGATCGCGTCGACCGTCGGCCCGAATGGGGTGGCGAGTTCCGGACCGGCGCATAGATCGAAGGGGCGCAATGCGTCGTCTTGCGTCAATCCGTTGCCCGCTTTCTGCTCGCCCGTCAGCACGCAGTAACATCGGCCTCAGAACATCGGCCTGAGAATAGCGGCCTGAGAATAACGGCCTGGGAATAGCGGCCTCAGAATTCGGCCTCGGAATACCGACCGGCCCCAGAGACAAGCCAATGACTGTTACACCGCCCGACCCGTCACATGAGGCAGTACGAGACAACACCCATCGACGCAGCGCCGATTCGCGCAACGCTCGATGGCTGCGACAGGTTAGCGTCGCGAGCCTGCTGGCGCTGATTGCGCTGTCGGTCGCGTGGGAGTTGTGGCTGGCGCCGCTGCGCCCGGGCGGTTCCTGGCTCGTACTCAAGGCTGTATTGCTGCTGTTGCCGTTGCGCGGCGTGCTGCGCGGTAATCTCTACACGCTGCAGTGGTCGAGCATGTTCATCCTCCTGTTTCTCGCCGAAGGCGTGGTGCGCGGCATGACCGATACCGGCGCGTCGGCCTCGCTCGCCTGGATCGAAACGCTGCTCTCGCTCGTCTTCTTCCTGGCGACGATCTGCTATTTGCGACCGTTCAAGCGCGCCGCCAAAGCCCGTGCGGCGCAAGCGCGGTAGTCGGACCTGGCGACGCCCATGACGAGCGCCATGCCTTTACCGTCGACCGGGGGCTTCGCGTACGCCCCAAATGCGCCGAACGCCCTGAATGCAACCGTGGCGACGCCTACCCTGCCATGAACGACTCAGCTTTCCTTACCGCCTGTCGCGACTTGCTCGGTCGCGACCATGTACTGCAAGACCACGTTGACACGAGCGGCTACCTCACGGATCAACGCAAACGCTATGTGGGTAACGCCCTCGCCGTGATGCGCCCTGCCGACGCCGCCCAGGTTGCCGCGCTCGTACGACTGTGCGTTGCGCACGGCGTGCCGATGGTGCCGCAAGGCGGCAATACCGGTCTCGCCGGCGGCGCCACGCCCGACGCGAGCGGACGCCAGATCGTCGTCAGTCTGCGACGGCTGGACCGCATCCGTCAGGTGGACGCCGATAACATGACCCTCACCGCCGAGGCCGGCTGCCTGCTGGCCAATGTGCAGGCGGCCGCTGCCGCTCATGAACGCCTTTTCCCGTTGAGCCTCGCCGCCGAAGGCAGTTGCACCATCGGCGGCAATCTCGCCACGAACGCGGGCGGCACGGCGGTGCTGCGTTACGGCAATGCCCGCGAGCTGTGTCTCGGGTTGGAAGTTGTCACGCCGCAAGGCGAGCTGTGGGATGGCCTGCGCGGCTTGCGCAAGGACAACACCGGTTACGATCTGCGTGACATTTTCATCGGCGCGGAAGGCACGCTGGGCCTGATCACGGCGGCGACGCTAAAACTCTTTGCCCAGCCCGTCGCTCGCATGACCGCACTCGCCGCCCTCGACAGCCCGGCACACGCGCTCGCGCTGCTCAATCTCGCCCAACGCATGGCCGGTCCCCTGCTAACGGGCTTCGAACTGATGTCGGATTTCTGCCTGAAGCTCGTGGCGCAGGTTTTCGAACAGCAGCGCTACCCCTTTGCGCAACCCTATGCCCAATCGGTGTTGCTCGAACTGTCGGACAACGAAAGCGAGTCTCACGCGCGCGATCTGCTGGAGCGCATCCTCAATAGCGCCATCGACCAAGGGATCGTGCGCGACGCCATCGTCGCGAACAGTCTCACGCAATCGAACGCGCTCTGGCATTTGCGCGAGAGCATTCCCCTGGCGCAATCCGCAACGGGACTCAACATCAAGCACGATATCGCGGTGCCGGTCTCGCAGGTCCCGGCCTTCATTGCCGCGACCGACCCGATCGTGCAACGCATCGCCCCCGGCGCCCGCATGGTGACATTCGGCCATCTCGGCGACGGCAATCTGCATTACAACGTGATGGCGCCCGAGGGCGTCGATCCCGCCAGCTTTCTCAAGCAACACCAAACGCAGGTGACGGCAGCCGTGCATGACAGCGTGCATGCCCACCGCGGCACGATCAGTGCGGAGCATGGCCTCGGTCAGTTCAAGCGCGAAGCGTCTGCCCGCTACAAATCGCCCGTGGAAATCGCATTGATGCGAGCGATCAAGGCGGCAGTCGATCCGCTCGGGTTGATGAACCCCGGCAAGGTGCTGCCGGACTGACGTCGGCGGACGGCGCGCTCCGCATGGCGATTCGCATTCAAAAATCGCCAAATTTCGGAGAAATGTCGTCAATTTCGCGACAAAACGGCGCAGAACCTGGCCATTTCCTTTACAGACACGCGCCAAATCCCTAAAATCGATGCTTTCCAATTACGACGGAGTTTTCCGTGGGCAGTTGCTCTAGTAGCACGCAAGCGTCGGCAAAGACCGACAACGCGTTGGCCCGGTAACCCGCAGTCGTCACAGACTGCCGCTGCCGGCCCGCAATGCCGCAGCGGTAGTGCATCGATCGCACCGAGTTTCGATGGCGTTCAGGCCATGCAGTACCTCTGGTAGCGATCCGGTTTTCGCGCGTTTTTCGTAGTTTTCGTACTTTTCGCTTTTTCTAGCGTTACGCGCGCTCCCGCATCGACCCGCAGTTCAGCGTTTGTTTGCCGGATGGGCATCCCTCATCCGGCACAAGGCACGCCCAAAGCACCGCAATGCGTCCGACATGTCACCGTCGATCGCCAGCAGTGCCCAGAAGCCTGCCGACGCTTGCGTCGAATTTACGCATCGCACGTGGTTTCGCGCGTTGGTTCCCCCGCCGGGCGATCTGACGTTGCGAGAAGCGACGCGCCATGCACACGCCAAGCCCCGGCATCCGCCGTCTCAGGCCCTTGTTTCAGGAGGACACCATGACGCTGCAATTGCTTATCCCTTCGCTGTTCGACCGTGCGCGCGCACGCCTGTCGACAAAGCCAGCGCCGACGTCGAACTTCGCCGCCTCGAACCGCATCGCGGGGCAGGCGGCCGCCACGCAGACGGCGCAACCGACGCCGCAATACCGCCTGGTAGTACTGACGCTGGCCTCGAAGGCCGACGCAATCGATGCGGCGGTATGCAACGCCTTGCGCACCCAGCGGATCTCGCCCGAGACGGCGACCCGTACCAATCGCTCGGGCGGCTATCTGCTCGAACTCGACTATGTCCTGCGGTGCGACCGGGGCCGCCGCGCCGCACTCGTCCACCTCGTCTCCACGCTAGGCGACACCGCCGGCGTGCGTGCCATTCGCTGGGAAACCGCGACGCAACCGGTTTCGCGCTGAGCCCCCCACACATCGACGCCCTTCGGCCCGGCGATCCCCGACACGCACATGTCGAGGGGCGCCGGGCCGTTCCTTTTTCGCAGGACTCAAACCTGCACGTTCACGTATAGGTTGTGCTATGATCCGGTCATCGTTTGATCGGAGGCACCCCAATGTCCGCAGATCTCGCTCCCGACTCCCCTGCTGCAGGCCCCTCCGATGCACCGGAAGGCGACGCCGCGTTGCTCACCGTCGGCCAGGCGGCTGCCGCCCTTGGCGTCACCGCCCGTACGTTGAAGTATTACGAGGAACTGAATCTCGTCGTTCCCGCACGCAGCGGCGGCCATTACCGCATGTACACGCAAGCCGATCTGGCAACGTTCGGCCGCATTTTGCGTATGCGCTCGCTCGGTTTCTCCATTGCGGCGATCACGGAAATGCTCAAACGCCCCCGCCGGATGGTCGAGGCGGGCAAATCCCGAATGAACGAGGAGGACCTGCAAGCGGTGCGCGAAGCGCTGACCTCCCAGCTCGAAACGCTGCGCGAGCGCACGGCGCAGGTGCGACGTGAATTGCGTGACGCGGAAAAGCTCGAAGCGCAGATCGCGCACGATCTCCAATACATCGAGCAGCGTCTGCGCGGCGTGCCTGCCGATGAACTGCTGGCTGAGCGCGCGGCGAAAGCGCACAAGGCGTCTTCGCGATAACTTGAACTGCCCGCCCCGACTTGGACTCGGCCCCGCTCGCTCTTGAATCATCCCGGCATCGCACCCACCCCATGACATCCGTCGCCCCGCCCACAGACAACGCCACCGCTGCCTCTGCGCCTCCGCGCGGGCCGACATCCGGTGGCACCGGCGGTACCGGTGGCGGTGGCGCCGACCCGCTGCGCCCCATGCGCGTAGAAGCCTATCGCTATGCGCTGGGCCTGATCCCCGGTCTCGAGTTCTTCGAAAACGCACTGCTCGTCTACTTCGCCGTCTACGTGTCAGGCGGCGTCGATGCGTCGCCCAAGGAATTCGTGTGGATGACGACGGCGTACGGAATCGCATCCGTGCTCGCGATTCTTAAACAACAATGGTTCGTCGAGCGCATCGGCTATCGACGCTATCTCAGCGCGTCGTTGCTGCTTTACGCTTGCGGCGCCATGCTCGCCGGCACCAGCGAGGGCGTCACACAACTCGTGATTGCGCGTGCCTTTCAGGGCTTTTGCGCCGGCAGCTGGATGAGTTCGTGCCGCATTCTCGCGCAGGTCAGCGTGCCGGCGGAGCGCCGCGGCAAGGCGATTCAGACGTTCGCCCTGCTACTGTTCACGGGGTCTGCGGCAGCACCATTGATCGGCGGATGGCTTGTGTCCGAATACACGTGGCGCACGCTGTTCCTGTGCACCGCCCCGCCTGCCGTCCTGCTTGCCGGTCTGGCCTGGTTTGCCGTGCCCGACGTCGGCCGTCTGCGCGATCGCGCGGCGGGCGGGCGCTATCCGTTCGCGCCGTTCATGGCCTTCGCGCTCGCCATGGGCGCGTTTCAGGTCGTGCTCCAGGAGATGCGCTACACACTTTGGCTGCAAACGCCCGTTCTCCCGCTGCTGACCGTGGTTGGCGTAGGCGCACTGGTGTGGTTCGGCTACCACCAGTGGCAGCATCCGGCGCCGTTCATTCGTCTGCAGTCGCTGCGCCGGCGCGAGTTTCAGGTGGGGCTGCTGCTCTATGCCGCCTACTACTACCTGGCGAACACGCAGAGCTACCTGATGCCGCGCCTGCTCGAACAGGGCCTCGGTTTTACGGTGCAACACACCGGCCAGTTGCTCGGCTACTCGGCACTACTCACGGTCATGCTTCTGCTCGTCTACTTCCGCATCGCGAAGTTCATCACGCACAAGAAGCTGCTGATCGTGAGCGGCTTTCTGATGACGATCGCGACCAGTCTCTGGCTCGGCGCCATGCCGCCGAATGCAGGCCAGTCGCAGCTCTACGGCGTGCTCGCACTCAAGGCGGTGTTCGGCATCTTTACCGTGCTGCCAGTGGCCAACCTGACGTTTCGCACCTTCGATCACGAGAGTTTCGTCCATGGCTATCGGTTGAAGAACATACTTCGCCAGCTCTCCGGCTCGTTTGCGGTGTCCACCATCGTCGCCTTCGAACAACATCGCGAGGCCCTGCATCGCACCCGGCTCACGGAAGTCGCCAATCCCTACAACCCGATCTTCGCCCAGACGCTGGAGTCGCTGGCCAATGCACTCACCCACGCCGGCGTTACCGCCTCGCAGGCGCATGGGGCCGCGCTCGCGCAAATTGCCCAGATGATTCAACGTCAGGCGTCGTTTCTCTCGTTCATCGACGGCTTTCACTTCATCGCCATCGTGGCGTTGTGCGGCGCGATTTTTGCGGCAATCCAGAAGCAGCTAAATTAGAATCTGTGCGTCATTGCACTCGCATGCACACCGCTCAACCTCGCCCGGCCCAATTTGGCAACGCCTGTCATGCTCAAGACTCTGCTCGCCAGTCTCGGACTCTCCCACCACACCAGGACCATCGACGATGCCGTCTGGCACGAGGTCGTGAGCGCATTGCCGTTTCTCGCCAGACGAAGCGCTGCCGACCTGGCCAAGCTTCGGACATTGGCCGCCGAGTTCCTGGCTGGCAAGCACTTCTCCACCGCACACGATCTGGCGCTGACGGACGCCATGTGCGTCTCCGTGGCCGCGCAGGCCTGCCTGCCGATCCTCAATCTGCCGTCGGCGCTGTACCGGGGGTGGACCGGCATCGTGCTGTATCCGGGCGAATTTCTGATTCGCAAGACGGTGCAGGACGAAGCGGGCGTCGTACACGATGTCGAGCAGGAGGCGAGCGGCGAGGCATGGGACGGCGGTCCCGTCGTGCTGTCGTGGCAGGACGTGCAGGCCAGCGACGTGCTGGCGTACAACGTCGTCATCCACGAGTTCGCGCACAAGATCGATATGGAAGACGGCGAAGCCGACGGCGTGCCGCCCATGTTGCGGCGTCTGCACGGCGATCTGACGACCGGGACATGGTGCGAGGTCTTCGACCCGGCCTACGAGGCGTTCTGCCACCAGGTGGCGAGCGTGCCGGAGGCCGAGTGGGACGCCTTCGCATCGACGTCCCTGATCGATCCGTATGCCACGGAACACGAGTCGGAGTTTTTCGCCGTATGCACCGAAGCCTTCTTCGTCGCCCCAGAGGCCTTTCTCGCCGAATATCCGACCTTGTACGCGCTCTTTTCACGCTATTTCCTGCAAGATCCGGCGGCGCAGCACTCCACGCCGCCCGACGGCCAGGAGCCCCTGCCGCCCGGCGCTGCCGCAACCCCATGAAAACTTTGCGAAAATCGGGATTTTCATGGCATAATGCGCGTTTTCCAAATCCGGAAAGTGGTTGACGCGTTTCCCGTCGCAAGGCGGCGATGGCGTTAGCGGGCAAGGGGCTCGCGCAGACTGGCTACCGACTTAACTCAAGGTCCATCATGAAAGAAGGCATTCACCCGAATTACCGCGAAGTCGTGTTCAAGGACATGACCCCGGGCATCGACTTCCAGTTCATCTCGCGCTCGACGATCCAGACGAAGGAAACCATCGAAGTCGATGGCAAGGAATACCCGCTCGTGAAGCTGGATACGTCGTCGGCATCGCACAACTTCTACACCGGCGAAACCCGCATCATGGATGCTGAAGGTCGCGTCGACAAGTTCAAGAAGAAGTTCGGCGCCCGCGCCGGCGGCAAGGTCGCCTAAGTTTGGCGATACACCGCGCAACGCGATGCGGGGCCTGACAGACGTTTGCAGGCCAGCGCATCAGGGGCAATACCCCCGCGTTGCGAAAAGCTTTGGAAAGGGCAGCTCAGGCTGCCCTTTTTTCTTGGTTCTGCCCTGCGCCACACCACCGGTTACTGTCATACTGTCGGCTTTTCCGGGTACCCCGGGTGCGCCTGTGCGATGACATACCGAGCGTCGCTGCGGGCTTGACCACGAGTTTGCCCGCGCGCCGATTCCGGCCCGCTCCTCAGTTTTCCCGATCCGGCCATCCCGCCGGTCCTGCCGTACTGCCTATGAAACGAGTTCGCATCACCGCCTCCGCTACCAGCGCGCTACCGCGTTCGCTGCTGATCGCCATTTGCGTCATTTATGTGCTGGCGGGGTTGTTTGGTCGCGACCCGTGGAAAAACGAAGACGCTGCCGGGTTCGGCATCATGTGGACGATGGCCCACGGCCATCTGGCAGACTGGCTGCTGCCGAACATTGCCGGCAAGCCGATTTACGACAACGGCCCGCTCGTCTCGTGGCTGGGCGCGCTCGCCATCCGCGCCTTCTCCTGGCTCGATGCTCCCGACGCCGCACGCATCGTCACGGGTCTTTGCTTCTACATTACGTGCACGTTCATCTGGTATGGCACCTATCTGCTCGGCCGCCGCCCGGAAGTCCAACCGTTCAAATACGCCTTCGGCGGGGAACCGGAACCCCGCGACTACGGCCGCACGCTGGCTGACGGCGCGCTGCTGATTCTGCTCGCCTGCTTCGGGCTGGCCGAGCGCGGCCATGAGACGACGGCCACGGTCGGCCAACTCACGCTCATCTCGATGGCGATCTACGGTCTCGTACGGAGCCTCGACAAGCCGCGCCAGGGCGCCGTGTGGTTCGGTCTGGCACTGGGCGGCATGGCGCTCGCGTCGTCGCCATTGATGACGCTCTCGCTGTGGATCGCCGGCGTCGTCGCGGCCATCGTTTGCCGGGCGCTGCCGCTGCGCATGTTGTTGCTGGTCTCCACGCCGATCACACTGCTCATTGCCTGCACCTGGCCGCTTGCCGCACTCAAGTTTGCCGACGGTGCGCGCCGCTGGCTCGGCGAATGGGCCGATATCGGCGTCGACGCTTTCAGTGGCCCGACACTCAGCTCGCTTAGCTACATCGCCAAGAACCTCGCGCTGTTCGCCTGGCCGGCGTGGCCGCTCGCCGCCTGGTCGCTGTATTCGTGGCGCGGCATGCGACGCGCGCCGCACATCGCGATCTCGCTCGTCTTTGCCGTGACCCTGCTGGTGCTGATCGTGTTGCAAGCACATCAGGGCAACCAGCTCTTCATGCTCGTGTTGCCGGCGCTCTCGATCATTGCCGCGTTCGGCCTGCCCACCCTCAAGCGCGGCACGGTCAACGCCATCGACTGGTTCGCCGTGCTGTCTTTTACCGTGCTGGCCGGCTTCGTGTGGATCGTCTGGCTGGCCGGTATTACGGGCTTCCCCGCCTCGACAGCACGCAACCTGCGGCGCCTGGTACCGGGCTTTCAGCCGGAATTCAGCTGGATCACGCTGATCAGCGCCCTCATCGTCACCGGCGCGTGGGTGGCACTGGTGGCGTGGCGGGTGTCGCGCAGCCCCAAGGTGCTGTGGCGCAGTGTGGTGCTCTCATCCGGCGGCACCACCCTCATGTGGGTGCTGCTCATGACGCTTTGGCTGCCGGTCGTGAACTACGGCAGAACGTATCGGGACGTGGCCGCACAAATCACGGCGCATCTGCCGGCCGACTACACCTGCATTCGCACGGCACGGGTGGGCGACGCACAGCTCGCGTCGTTCGCCTACTTCGGCAACATGCGCTTCGGCTCGTCCGACGACGATTGCGACGTGCTGCTGCGTCAGGATTCTCAGGACTACAGCGAACCACTGTCGCTCGCACCGTACGAATGGCGACAGCTGTGGGAGGGCCGCCGTGCGGCTGACCGCGACGAGCGCTTCCGCCTGTATGTGTTGCAAGAACGTCCCTGGCGGCGCGCAGCGCGCCCGCGCTGATTGGCTGCAAACCCTACCGTCCCCACCATGTGGCAAGACATCAAACGCATTGCCGCGCTCGCATGGCCTGTCCTGATCGGTCAGCTCGCCGTCATCGCTTTCGGGGTAATGGACACCGCGATGGTCGGACGTGCCTCGGCATTCGACCTCGCATCGCTCGCGCTCGGCGGCTCGATCTACATCACCGTGTATGTCGGCCTGATGGGCATTCTGGTCGCCCTCTCCCCCATCGCCGCGCAGTTGTACGGCGCCGGCGAGCGCTCGGCTATCGGCGAGGAAGTGCGCCAGACCTTCTGGCTGGCGCTATTCCTCGCGATCCCCGGCATTCTGGTGCTGTCGAACCCACAGTTCATTCTGCGGCTCTCGCAGGCCACGCCGGAACTCGAAGCCCGCGCAAGCGCCTACCTGCATGTGCTTGCCTACGGGCTGCCTGCAGCGATGTTGTTCCGCGTGTATTCGTCGCTTTCGACCGCCGTTGCGCAACCGCGCATCGTGATGGTCATTCAGGTGACGGGGCTCGCGCTCAAGGTGCCGCTCAATCTTGCGCTGATTTACGGCGTCGAACGACTCGGCATTCCGGCGTTGGGCAGTACCGGCTGCGCCATCGCGACGACCGCCATCAACTGGGTGTCATGCGCGCTGGGGCTCGTGCTGATGGCGCGCCATCCGACGCTGCGCGAATTCGGCGTTTTTACGAGATTCTGCTGGCCGCAATGGCAGGCCATCCGCGCACTGCTCAAACTCGGTGTGCCAATGGGGCTGAGTTACCTGATCGAAGTTACGGCCTACTCGTTTATGGCGATCTTCATCGCCCGCCTGGGCGACGTGACGCTTGCCGGTCATCAGATCGCCGCGAACCTCGGTGCGCTCATGTACATGCTGCCCATGTCGATCGGCATCGCGACGGCGACACTCACCGCTCAAGCCATCGGGTCACGTGACTACATTGCGGCGCAATTGGTGGGACGCCGAGGTGTCGAGCTCGCGGGCACGCTGGGGCTGGTGATGGCCGCGGCGATGTGGTGCGGTCGTTCGCTGGTGCTTGCGGCATACACATCCGATCCGCTGGTCGCCGCCGTCACGACGCCACTGCTTGCCATCGTTGCGATTTATCACATCTTCGACGCCCTTCAAGTCAACGCCGTCTTCGTGTTGCGTGCCTGGAAGGTAGCCGTCGTGCCGACCGTCATCTATGCGCTCTCGCTGTGGGGAGTCGGTCTTGGCGGCGGCTATGTACTGGGCTTCGACGTCGGCGGGCTCTCCCCTGCATGGCTGCACGGGGCGACGGGCTTCTGGGCCGCCAACAGCGCGAGCGTGGCCGTGGCCGCCGTCGGGTTGCTGTTGTATTTGCGCTGGGTCGTGCACGTCAAAGCCCGCTGACGACGGCGCCAACGAGGTCGTTGGCCGGCGAATCGCCAATCAGTTGTACGACAACGATGATTGCCCGCCCCCTTCGGTCATTCCGGCAGCCCGCTCAACCCATCTCTTCGTTACCCGGCGTTATGTTCATGCGCAGACGGGTATACCCTCAAAGGCAAGTCAGGGAACTTTCCATAAAATGTTGTCTGACGACATACAACAGTGTCGCATGTCGCAACCACTGACTCCCTTTGGTCTGATCACCGTTCCCTGCCATGAGCCGAACCCCCATCGTCACCGAATTGCGCGTCATTCCCGTCGCGGGTCGCGACAGCATGCTGCTGAACCTGAGCGGCGCGCACGCGCCGTTCTTCACCCGCAACCTTGTCATTCTTCAGGACAGTGCCGGGCATGTCGGCGTTGGAGAAGTCCCCGGCGGAGAATCGATTCGCAAGACGCTGGAAGACGCACACCCCTATGTCGTCGGGCAATCCGTGGCGAACATTCAGGCGATTCTCGGCCAAACACGTCGCGTGTTCGCGGAGCGCGACGCCGGCGGGCGCGGTCTGCAAACCTTCGACCTGCGCACAACGATCCACGCTGTCACCGCGCTCGAAGCCGCGCTGCTCGATCTGCTGGGTCAGCACCTGGAAGTCCCCGTCGCCGCACTGCTCGGCGAAGGCCAGCAGCGCAGCGAGGTCGCGATGCTAGGCTATCTGTTCTTCATCGGTGAGCGTCGCGCCACCGACCTCCCTTACGCCGACAACCGGGACGCGCGCGACGATTGGGAGCGCGTTCGCACCGAAGTGGCCATGACGCCGGATGCCGTGGTGCGCCTCGCCGAAGCTGCCCATGAGCGTTATGGCTTTCACGACTTCAAACTCAAAGGCGGCGTGCTCGATGGCGAAGCGGAGATCGAAGCCGTCACCGCGCTCGCGAAACGCTTCCCGCAAGCACGCATCACGCTCGATCCGAATGGCGCCTGGTCGCTCGCACAAGCGGTGCAGTTGTGCCGCGACAAGCACGACGTGCTGGCCTACGCGGAGGACCCCTGCGGCGCGGAGAACGGCTATTCGGGACGCGAGATCATGGCGGAGTTCCGTCGCGCGACCGGACTACCGACAGCGACCAACATGATCGCGACGGATTGGCGGCAGATGGGCCACGCCATTCAACTGCAATCGGTCGACATTCCGCTGGCGGACCCGCACTTCTGGACCATGCAAGGCTCCGTGCGCGTTGCCCAGATGTGCCATGACTGGGGCCTGACATGGGGCTCCCATTCGAACAATCACTTCGATGTCTCCCTGGCTATGTTCACGCACGTTGCGGCAGCTGCGCCGGGCAGGATTACGGCGATCGATACGCACTGGATCTGGCAGGATGGTCAGTACCTTACGAAGAACCCGCTGCAGATCGTCGGCGGCAACGTACAGGTGCCGACCTCTCCCGGCCTCGGTGTCACGCTCGATATGGATGCCGTGGAAGCGGCGCACGCGCTTTACCTCGAACACGGACTCGGTGCGCGCGACGATAGCGTTGCCATGCAATATCTCATTGCGGACTGGAAATTCGATCCGAAACGCCCGTGTCTTGTGCGCTGACGAACCCAATGCGAAAGTGAATACGGGGGTGTCCGCAGGCCACATACCGGACGCCCCGACATCGCTAATGCGCCATGCGCGCGATGTGCGAATTTCCGACGAAGTACGCGAAAACGCCGCAAGGCAATTCAAGTCACGACGAGGCGGAAAAAATTGGGATATCGATACGCCCGTCAAACCTCATTGCGAGGTGTCGGAATACGGCGTAACGTCCCAAGCGGAAGAGACGATGAGGATAAAAAAAGCCCAGGCGGTTAAGCCTGGGCTTTCTTCGTTTGGCGGAGCGGACGGGGCTCGAACCCGCGACCCCCGGCGTGACAGGCCGGTATTCTAACCAACTGAACTACCGCTCCAAACTTGCTGCAGCATCGTGATGTCACTCACTTTGCTTTCCTGCTAGTTGCCCGGCGTTGCAGCGTTTTCACGCGCAGATCACCGAACTTCGTAGGTTTTGGCGGAGCGGACGGGGCTCGAACCCGCGACCCCCGGCGTGACAGGCCGGTATTCTAACCAACTGAACTACCGCTCCAAAACCGACAAAAAAACCCGCCTAACTTTCAGCGGGCTTTACGCCACCAACTGCTTGGCATTTTCAAACTGATACCGACTCGCTACCGGCACCAATTCTGGCGTCCCCTAGGGGATTCGAACCCCTGTACTCACCGTGAAAGGGTGATGTCCTAGGCCTCTAGACGAAGGGGACAAAATCGTCAAAACTTTGTCTGTTTCGCTAACTGCTTACTGCATTTCGCGAAGAACGCCATTCTAAACAACATTTCTTCGCTTGTGAAGCTTTATTTTCAAGTTTTTTGCATCGTTTTTGCAAGAATCTTGCTCTTTCGACGCAGCCTGAAAATCAAGCCTCGGAATCCGTGGTGGAGGTAAGCGGGATCGAACCGCTGACCTCTTGCATGCCATGCAAGCGCTCTCCCAGCTGAGCTATACCCCCCCGAACAGAGAAATGAGATTCTAATGACAAACCCATTTCCTGTAAATACCCTTCTCGCATTTTTTCCGCATTATTTTGCGAATCCGTGCGAAAGATGAAAAAACGGCGACTCGAATGAGTCGCCGCTTCCTATCGTCCATCGTCGTCCTAGCGTCATCCTTCCACGGCGGCGGCACGCACTCGCGCCGCGCCGGGTGATGACATCTGGACGCCCGTTCTTACTGAGCGTCGCCTTCGCGCTTGACGAGCAGCGAACCGCCCTGCTTCTCTTCTTCGGTCAACGCCTTGTGCGACAGACGCAGGCGACCCTTGTCGTCCTGCTGGATCACCTTCACGCGTACGGCCTGACCTTCCTTGACGTACTCGTTGATGTCCTTGATGCGCTCGTTGGCGATTTCCGAGATGTGCAGCAGACCGTCCTTGCCCGGCAGGACCGAGACGATCGCGCCGAACTCGAGCAGCTTGAGCACGGTGCCGTCGTAGACCTGACCCACTTCGACTTCCACGGTGATCAGTTCGATACGACGCTTCGCTTCGGCAATGCCTTCCGCGCTCGGGCTGGCGATGGTGACCACGCCGTCGTCCGAAATGTCGATGCTCGTGCCGGTCTCTTCCGTCAGCGCGCGAATCACCGAACCGCCCTTGCCGATCACGTCACGGATCTTTTCCGGGTTGATCTTGATGGTGACCATGCGCGGCGCGAATTCCGACAGCTCCGTGCGAACGCCCGACTGGGCTTCCGTCATCTTGGCGAGGATATGCAGACGGCCTTCCTTGGCTTGCGCCAGTGCGACCTGCATGATTTCCTTGGTGATGCCCTGGATCTTGATGTCCATCTGAAGTGCGGTCACGCCGTTGGACGTACCTGCCACCTTGAAGTCCATGTCGCCCAGGTGATCTTCGTCGCCGAGAATGTCGGTCAGCACGGCAAACTTGTTGCCTTCGAGGATCAGGCCCATGGCGATACCGGCGACCGGCGAGGTCAGCGGCACACCGGCGTCCATCATGGCGAGGCTACCGCCGCAGACCGAAGCCATCGACGACGAACCGTTCGATTCCGTGATTTCCGACACCACACGCACCGTATAACCGAAATCGTCGGCGCCCGGCAGGCATGCCACCAGGGCACGCTTGGCCAGACGGCCGTGACCGATTTCGCGACGCTTGGGCGAACCCACGCGACCGGTTTCGCCCGTCGAGAACGGCGGGAAGTTGTAGTGCAGCATGAAGCGATCACGGTACTCGCCTTGCAGCGCGTCGATGATCTGCTCGTCGCTCTTGGTGCCCAGCGTAGCCACCACGAGTGCCTGCGTTTCACCACGCGTGAACAGGGCCGAGCCGTGAGCGCGCGGCAGCACGCCGGTGCGGATAGTGATCGGACGCACCGTGCGCGTGTCGCGGCCGTCGATACGCGGCTCGCCAGCCAGAATCTGGCTACGCACGATCTTGGCTTCCAGGTCGAACAGAATGTTGCCGACTTCGATTTCGTCCGGCGCCGCTTCGCCCTTGGCAGCGGCAGCTTCAGCCAGCTTGGCGATGACGTCCGTGCTCACGGCACGCAGTTGTTGCGTACGAGCTTGCTTTTCACGCGTCTGGTAGGCCGCGCGCAGCGGACCTTCGGCCAGTTCGCTGACTTGCGCGATCAGCGCTTCGTTCTTGGCAGCCGGCGCCCATTCCCACTCGGCCTTGCCACCGTCACGCACCAGGTCGTGAATGGCGTTGATGGCCGTTTGCATCTGTTCGTGACCGAACACCACGGCGCCCAGCATCACATCTTCCGGCAGCTCTTGCGCTTCCGATTCCACCATCAGCACCGCTTGTTCCGTACCGGCAACGACCAGGTCGAGCTTCGACTTGGCGATTTGTTCGCGCGACGGGTTGAGCACGTACTGGCTGTCGACATAGGCCACACGGGCGGCACCGACCGGGCCATTGAACGGCAGACCCGAGATGGCCAGCGCAGCCGAGGCGCCGATGAGGGCCGGGATATCGGCCGGCACTTCCGGATTCAGCGACACGACTTGCACCACGACCTGGACTTCGTTGTAGAAGCCTTCCGGGAACAGCGGGCGAATCGGGCGATCGATCAGGCGCGACGTCAGCGTTTCGTTTTCCGACGGACGGCCTTCACGCTTGAAGAAGCCACCCGGGATCTTGCCGGCGGCGTAAGTCTTTTCCAGATAATCGACCGTCAGCGGGAAGAAATCCTGGCCAGCCTTGGCCTTCTTTGCGCCGACAACCGTGGCGAGCACCACCGTATCGTCCATGTCGACGAGCACGGCACCGGAGGCCTGGCGAGCAATCTCACCCGTCTCCATGCGAACCGTGTTTTGTCCCCACTGGAAAGACTTCACGACTTTATTGAACATTTGCACTCCTATATCGAATCGCGCGAATGCAGCAGCGGCGCGATATCGCTGCCGGGGTGATCCCGACGCCTTACAGGGGGGAGTGTTATGCCATTCCAGCGTAGCCCGCGCAGAAGGCGCATTGGTGCGCCCTCGAGACGACCCTGGAATGACACAAGCCCTGCTTGCCGACGAGGCCCCGTAAATCGGAAAAACCGGAGAAAACCGGAGAAAACCGGAGAAAACCGGAGAAAACCGGAGAAAACCGGAGAAAACCGGGGAAAACCGGGGAAAACCGGTCGGTCGCCCAGCCCATCGAGGCCGGGCGCGTTGCCTGATCGACGTCCAAAGGATTTCAATCAGGTACCGCCCAAAAAACAAAATGCCTGCATCAGCACGCTGATACAGGCATCTCGTCGCAATCGTAATCGCTTACTTACGCAGGCCCAGCTTCTCGATCAGGGCGCGATAGCGGTCTGCATCCTTGCCCTTGAGGTAGTCGAGCAGCTTACGACGACGGCTCACCATGCGCAGCAGACCGCGGCGGCTGTGGTGATCCTTCATGTGTGCCTTGAAGTGCGGGGTCAGTTCGTTGATGCGCGTGGTGAGCAGCGCAACCTGAACTTCGGGCGAGCCGGTGTCATTTGCGGCGCGGGCGAATTGCGCCACGACTTCCGACTTCTTGATATCTGCGTTCGACATTTTCTTTCCTTTGGATACACGCGGTCACGGAAGAATGGCCGTGCCGTGAACTTACGAAAAACATGTACGTTGCCGTACACAAACAAAACTGCAAGTGCGCGATTATACGGGAATTGGGCCTCTACTGCCACTTTTTTCCACACGGCGTCACCCTGAACGGGGCGAAATGGTCCGTGAAAACGTCGGAAACGGGTCGATAACGAGAACAATCCTGAAAAATCGCGCAGATTATCTCGAAATCCGAGATCAATCGTCCCCAGTCGACCGGCCAGCGCCAGGGCCGAAGTCGCGTCAGCGCTGGCGCGCCATGCGGCAGCTGCTGGGTAGGGCAACCTTGTTCGCCGGCAACTCCATCACGGTCCGAAAGCCGTACCCCGATCCCTCGTTGTCGAATTTCACGTTCGGCTCGCCCGCGCGACGCATCACGGAGACATACAGCGGCTCGATCATCTGATGATCGTTGGCACGCATCCACGCATCGGCGGGCGCTTCGCGCACCCGGCGGTTCTCGAGGGCACGCGCCACCGTTGTGACGTCCGTCGTGCCCGCCTGCTCCAGCGCCGAGGCAATCATGTCGATCATCACGCTCATGCGCAGCAGCGGGTAGTCGTCCCGCGCCTCGGGGTAACGCGCCCGGAACGCCTTGTAATACGCGTCCGACGCCTCGCCCCCCACATTCGGGTGCCACTCCGCCACAGCGTACACGCGCCCGACACCCGCATCGCCCAGCGCCGCTGGGGCGCCCAGCGCATTGCCGTAGAAGGTGTAGAACTTGAGTTCCATGCCCTGCTCTCTCGCCGCCTTCACGAGCAAGGTCAGATCGTTCCCCCAGCTGCCGGTCACGACCGTATCCGCGCCCGATGCGCGAATGCGTGCCAGATATGGCGTGAAATCCTTCACCCGACCGACCGGGCTGAACTGCTCGCCAACGATCTGCACGTCCGGACGCTTCGCACTGATCATCTGTCGCGCGAGTCCCGCCACCTGGCGCCCAAAGCTGTAATCCTGATTGAGCAGGTAGATCTTCTGAATGTTGTCGTCTTGTCGGATGGCCTCGCTCAGCGCCTGCATGCGCATCGCGGCGTTGGCATCAAAGGCGAAATGCCAGAAGCTGCACTGCTCGTTGGTCAGCGCCGTGTCGACGGCCGAATAGTTGAAAAACAGCATGCGCTGACCCGGTTCACGCGCGTTTCGCTTGTTGATGGCGTCGATCAGCGCCGAGGCCACGGCCGAGCTGTTGCCCTGCAGAACAAAAGGAATGCCGAGATCGCCCGCCGCCTTGAGTTGGACGAGGCTATCCTCGACCGCGCCCTTGCTATCGAAGACGGTCAGCTCCAGTGGGTGCGCGCCATCACGCAGCTTCACGCCGCCACGTGCGTTCACGCGATCGATCGCGAACCGCAAATTGCGTTCGACCATGGCGCCGGCGTTGCCAAACGGACCGCTCATGCCTTCGATGAGCGCGAAGCGAATCGGCGGGGCCGCATGTGCCACACCAACGACGGCAAGCATGCCGAAAGTACAAAGGACGGTGCAAATTCGCGAAAGCAAGGCTTGAGATTTCATCGAGGCCCCAGTAGTGTCTCGGCGCGCATCATAACGTCCGCGCCCTGGTGCGGCAAGCCAGCACGCCCCCACGAAGCGCAACGGCGGCGGTATCCTACCCAAAAGCGACAGTCGTCCCTTCTCGCGCAATGTTTGCGGAATTCCCCATCATCACGAGGCCCACCATGACGTATCGTTCTCCATCACGCCAGGATACTTTTCAGGCGTCGACGCAAAGGCAGTCCGGCCACCGCGGCGCGCCCCGGTTCATGCAGGCGTCGCGACGGATCGCGCGGGCATCGGCACGCTGGCTGGTGGCCGGCGCGCTGACGGCGACGCTGGCCGCGTGCTACACGGCGCCGTGGCAGACGCTGCCGCCCATGGCGTCGCAAGCGGAAGTGCAGGCGCGGCTGGGCAAACCGAAGGAGGTTTACCCGCTGGCGCCCGGCGTCACACGCTGGCTGTACCCGACGAAGCCGTTCGGCGAGGAAACGATCGCTGCCGACTTCGATGCGCAAGGCCGCATGCTGGCGATGACACAGGTGCTCTCCACGCAGGAATTCAATAAGGTCGAAATCGACAAATGGACGAAAACCGACGTGCTCCATCACTTTGGCGAACCGGTCGAGACTTCGGCATTCCCGTTGATGAAACGTGAAGTCTGGACTTACCGCTTCAAGCAGGATGACGTGTGGTTCTCGATGATGAACTTCTATTTCGACTATGACGGCATCGTCAAGACCACGCAAATCAGCCCGGACCCATTGCACGAGAAGCGGGATAACAATCTGTTCTGAACACAGGAGAGCGCATTATTTCCGCGAATTCGCATTGGGACGCCACGTACCTCGCCCATCTTCGTCGCGATCTGCTGCGATTCGCCCGATTGCAATTGCGAGATGACCATCTGGCCGAAGACGCCGTTCAGGACGCGCTGACGGCAGCCTGTCTGTCGTCGGGCAAATTCGCGGGCGCACGTCCATCTGCTGCGCTGTTCCGGATGCCGTGCCTACGCCTCCCGTCTCGCGACGCTTCGCCTCATCGCGCGGGTAAGCTCAGGTCGGATCGATACGGATTCACGCCCGGAAGACGACCGGTAAAGTTTTTTCCATTGCCGCTGTCATATCCGGCATCTCCGCACGACTAAACGGTGCGATCGGCAGCCAACGTGCAGCACGGTCGAACCTTTTGTCCTTCAGCATTCAGGAGATGCCCACCATGAAGACGTCCATTCTCGCCGTCACGACCCTCGCCATCTCGACCCTGTCGAGCTTCGCCACCGCCGCGCCGATAGGCGAGCGCTCTCGCGCCGAAGTCCGCGCCGAACTTTGGGCTCTGCATGATGTGGGCTACACGTCGGCGAGCGACAACACGCGTTATCCGGCAAATCTTCAGGCGGCCCAGCGCAAGCTGACGCAGCAGGCCATGCCGCCGTCGACGGCACCGATGCATCAGGCCTCGGGCGTGGCAACGGGCGATGCCGCGCCGCTCGACAAGATGGCAAAAACCGCGTCACCGCGGCCTCGATGATGAAGCCTGCCCTTCGGCCCCAGTCGTTCTTCGACGCGACGTTCCGCGGGCAGTAATCCAGTCGCTTCCGACATCCTGACTGTCAGCCGTTCGCGAGTCCAAGGCACCACCCGCGAACGAACTCGCTCCTCAGGCGGGGTGCATTCGGCCACCGGAGCGCAACCGCCGACATCCGATGGAGAGCTTCCCATGCATCTCTTGCAAACGCCTTGCCCGAACGCGCTTCGCCTGGAGCGGCTCGCCTACCATTTCGCGCGCTACGCTGTCGTCGGCGTCTTCGCCGGATATGGCCTCTACAAATTTACAGCGCAGGAAGCTGCCGCCATTTTTCCGCTGGTCAGCAGCCACCCACTCCTGGGCTGGCTCTACCTGATCTTCAGCCCGCAAGCGGTTTCCAATCTGGTTGGCATCCTCGAACTCGCAGCGGCACTTACGCCTTCACGGCCCGGGCCATCCCGCGCTGCGATAACAAAAACGCCCGCCCCTGACGAACAGGGGGCGGGCGCTGTCGCGACACTTCGCGTGCCATCGCACCACCGGGACATTACCGCGGCATCACCGCGATATCACAATGAAATCACAATGAAATCACAGTGAAATCCCGGACGATCACGGCGTGAGTTGCGGGTTCAGCTTCTCGGCCTTCGAGTACAGCTTGTTAAGCGCCGACAGGTACGCCTTGGCCGATGCCGCAACGATGTCCGGGTCCGTGCCCACGCCGTTCACGATACGACCGGCTTTGGACAGACGCACCGTCACTTCCCCTTGCGACTGCGTGCCGGTCGTGATCGCATTGACCGAGTACAGCAGTTGCTCCGCGCCGCTCTTCACCTGCGACTCGATGGCGTTGAGCACCGCATCGACCGGCCCGTTGCCGTCGGACTCGCCCACGAGTTCCTTGCCCTGTGCGGTGAACACCACGCGCGCGCTCGGACGCTCGCCGGTCTCGGAGTGCTGCGCCATCGACACGAGGTAGAAGTGCTCGCCGCCTTCGGCCTGCGCTTCGTTCGAGACGATCGCCAGAATGTCTTCGTCGAAAATCTCGGCCTTCTGATCGGCGAGCTCCTTGAAGCGGGCGAACGCCGCGTTCACGTCCTGCTCCGACTCCATCTCGATACCGAGTTCCTGCAAGCGCTGCTTGAACGCGTTACGGCCCGAGAGTTTGCCCAGCACGATCTTGTTGGCGGTCCAGCCCACATCTTCCGCACGCATGATCTCGTAGGTGTCGCGCGCCTTGAGCACACCATCCTGATGAATACCGGAAGCGTGTGCGAACGCGTTTGCGCCCACGACGGCCTTGTTCGGCTGCACGTTGAAGCCGGTGATTTGCGAGACGAGCTTCGAGGCCGGCACGATCTGTGTGGTATCGATGCCAAGATCGAGGCCGAAGTAGTCCTTGCGGGTCTTGAGCGCCATTACGACTTCTTCGAGCGACGTGTTGCCCGCACGCTCGCCAAGCCCGTTGATCGTGCACTCGATCTGACGCGCACCGCCCAGTTGCACCCCGGCCAGCGAGTTCGCCACGGCCATGCCCAGGTCGTTATGACAGTGCACCGACCAGACGGCCTTGTCCGAGTTCGGCACGCGCTCGCGCAGCGTGCGCACCAGTTGCCCGTAAAGCTCCGGCACGCCGTAGCCCACCGTATCGGCCACGTTGATGGTCGTCGCCCCTTCGTCGATCACGGCTTCGAGCACGCGGCAAAGGAAGTCCAGATCGGAGCGGCTGCCGTCTTCCGGGGAGAATTCGATGTTGTCCGTGAACTGGCGCGCATAACGCACGGCCAGCTTCGCCTGCTCGAACACCTGATCGGGCGTCATGCGCAGCTTCTTCTCCATGTGCAGCGGCGACGTGGCGATGAAGGTGTGGATACGCGACGAATTCGCGCCCTTGAGGGCTTCGGCGGCACGGGCAATGTCGCGGTCGTTGGCGCGCGCGAGCGAGCACACCGTGCTGTCCTTGACAATGCCGGCAATGGCCTGAATCGCTTCGAAATCACCGTTCGAGCTGGCAGCGAAACCGGCTTCGATGACATCCACGCGCAGACGCTCCAGTTGACGGGCGATGCGGATCTTCTCGTCGCGCGTCATCGACGCGCCCGGCGACTGTTCGCCGTCGCGCAGGGTCGTATCGAAAATGATCAGCTTGTCAGCCATGTTTTGCTCCTGTGGGGATCTCGAAGGGGTCGATTTGTTCTTGATTGTCCGGCGGCGGCGCCTGCGCAGGCCGAAGCCCAGGCGGCCATGGCCGACGACGGCGGGCAACTACCGGAAGGGAATCAGCGCGCCACGCGCGCAGGCATGACCGGCCCGAAGGCGGAGAAACGGCATGGCGTTGGCGGTGCGAGAGGAAGGCCCGGTGCCGGAATGGCGCCTGAAATCATGAGCGCCAATATAGTCGCAATCGGGGGTTTTCGCAACGCGATGACCCGGCGGCGAAGCCCGTGGCAATGGGACTCCGGGCGTGCCGACGCCGAAACGAAACAGCCCGGCGCGAGGCCGGGCTGAAGGTCAAACGGAGCGCATCGTTACAGCGGCGGAATCCGCAGTTTCTGGCCCGGATAGATCCTGTCCGGACTGGAGAGCATGGGCTTGTTGGCTTCGAAGATGGCGTTGTACTTGTTGGCGTCGCCGTACTCGGCCTTCGAGATTGCGGAGAGCGTGTCGCCCGACTTGACGGTGTAGTACTTCGCCTCCGGCGACGCCGTCGATACGGACATCTTGTCGTCCACACTCACCACCCCCTTGACGTTGCCGCAGCACAGCAACACCTTTTCCTTGGTCGCCTGATCCGCGGCCACACCGTAGGCGGTCACCGTGCGCGTCGCGCCGTCGAATTCGACGTTCAGCGCGGTCACATCCAGATTTTGGGTCTTGATGTAATTTTCGATGGCCTCACCCGCTGCGCGGTTGGCCGCATCGGCGTCGGGGCCGGGTGCCGGTGGTTCTGCTGCTTGCGCTTTACCCAGAAGCGCTTCGCCTGCCTCTTTCACGAAGTCCAGAATGCCCATGATTTCTCCTTCGTCACGTCGAACTGCGGAAACAGCGCCGGATTCAGCCTGATCGACCACGCCCAACCCGGGCCGCAAGGGGTATTGCAGGGGGTACTTCAGGGTACATCGGGGTACTGCGGTGTCTGCCATCTCCAAGAGTAGAACATCCCGACGATGGCATGCCTGACAACTCTGACAGGCGGATGTGACAAGGGGCGTACCAGGACGCCCCTTGTTCGAACCCATTTATTCGTCGACTTCGCCGAAAATCCGCTGCCGACGGCCCTTCACGAAACGAATTGCCCACAACACGTAGCCCGACATGCTGTAGACACAGAACATGCCGAACAGCGCCAGCGGCGGGTCGGAAGACACCAGGATGAAACCGACCATGAACAGCAGCACCACGCCGAACGACACACGCTGGCGCACGTCGAGCGCCTTGCCACTGTAGAACGGCGCGTTCGAGACCATCGACATCCCGGCGTAGATCGTCAGAAAAAATGCCACCCAGGGCATCCAGTAGACGTTGACCGGCAGCTTGTTGTCGATCGTAATCCAGACGAATCCGGCGATCAGCGCCGCCGCAGCCGGACTGGCCAGTCCCTGAAAGAAGCGCTTGTCGACCACGCCGATGTTGGCATTGAAGCGCGCCAGACGCAGTGCCGCGCCCGCCACGTACACAAAGGCCGCCAGCCAGCCCCACTTGCCGATCTCGTGCAGAATCCATTCGTACATCACCAGCGCCGGCGCCACGCCGAACGAGGTCATGTCGGAAAGCGAATCGTACTGTTCGCCAAAGGCGCTCTGCGTGTTTGTCATGCGGGCAACGCGCCCGTCCATGCCGTCGAGCACCATCGCAAAGAAGATCGCAATGGCAGCCTGCTCGAAGCGGTCGTTCATCGCCTGCACGATGGCGAAAAAGCCGCAGAACAATGCAGCGGTCGTGAACGCGTTGGGCAGCAGATAGATGCCGCGATTGCGCGGGCGCACCGGCACGTCGTCGTCCACACTCGGGTCGTGGTCTTCGTTCATCGATGACTCTGATGGATGCTTGTGACGGCCGAATGGCGAGAGATGCCTGACATTGTTGCGCAAGCGGCCGCGATGGTTTTCCGGCATCTATAACTCCTTGACGATGCTAGGGTCGGTTCACAGACCCCAAGACTGCGGGCGGACCCGCGACGGATCACCGCTATTGGAACGCGAAAAGCGAAAGCAGTTGCAAGCCGCGTCGTCCGACAGGACATGAAGTGACGAACCGGCGGCGCGCGACCATTGTCGCCCTGCCGCCCGCGGCCCCGATGCAAGTTCGGGTGGCTTACAGCTCGGCGAGAATCGTCGAGGTGGCCGACACCTTGTCGCCAATGGCCACGCGCGGACGCGAGCCCAGCGGCAGGTACACGTCTACGCGCGAACCGAAACGGATGAAGCCGTAGCGCTGACCGCGCGTGACGCGATCGCCCGCTTTGACGTAGCACAGAATGCGGCGCGCAATCAGGCCAGCCACCTGCACGCTCGTCACGATCTGACCGCCCACATCGATCACCAGGGCATTGCGCTCGTTCTCGAGCGATGCCTTGTCCAGATCGGCATTGAAGAAACGGCCCGGAAAATATTCCACCTTGGTCACCGTGCCGTCAACCGGGGCACGATTCGAGTGGACATTGAAGACGTTCATGAACACGCTGATCTTCAGTGCTTCACGGCCTGCGTAGGGATCCTGCGTGGTTTCGATGGCCACGATGCGGCCGTCTGCCGGGGAGAGCACGGCGCCGGCCTGTTGCGGCACTTCGCGCGGCGGGTCACGGAAGAATTGCAGTACGAACAGGGCGATCACCCAGAACGGCGCGGCCCAAAACACGCCGGCCACGAAATGCACGACGAGCGCGACGGCGACGGCGATACCCAGGAAGGGCCAGCCCTCGCGGGCAATGATCGGGTGAGGATAATTCATGCGATTGAACTCGCGTCCTTGGTAAAACGGTTGAGTGAGCGGGTTGGCCTGCATTGGGCCAAACCGTGACGTGGCGGCATTGTAGCAATGCGCGCGACGTGGCGACACTTTTTCCCCAATCGACACGCTCGCGTCACTTTCCCGTGACCGGGAAAAATCGGCGATGGCGCGACGCAAACACCCATGAGACGACGCCGGAACCGCACGGGAACGCCAACGCGGCGAGCGCGATCCGGGCGGTGAACAGCAAACGAAAAGGCCGTCCGCCTTGCCGTCGCCTCATCGGCTACGGCAAAACGGACGGCCCGAAGCAACGGCTCACGCGTTACGGGTCGACATGTCGCCATGCGCCCTGCCCGCCATCACCGTCTGCCGCCGCTGCATGTCGCCCGGCATTGCCGAACGCACGCACCGGACGGCACGTCATGGTGACGGCTTAGTTCTTCGACTGGTCGACCAGCTTGTTCTTGGCGATCCACGGCATCATCGCGCGCAGCTTGCCGCCCACTTCCTCGATCTGGTGCTCGGCCGTCAGACGACGACGCGAGATCAGGGTCGGAGCGCCGGCCTTGTTTTCCAGCAGGAACGACTTGGCGTATTCGCCGGTCTGGATGTCCTTCAGGCACTGCTTCATGGCCTTCTTCGTCTCTTCCGTCACAACGCGCGGGCCAGTGACGTATTCGCCGTATTCGGCGTTGTTCGAGATCGAGTAGTTCATGTTGGCGATACCGCCTTCATAGATCAGGTCGACGATCAGCTTGAGTTCGTGCAGGCACTCGAAGTAGGCCATTTCCGGTGCGTAGCCCGCTTCCACCAGCGTTTCGAAACCAGCCTTGATCAGCTCGACGGTACCACCGCACAGCACGGCTTGTTCGCCGAACAGGTCGGTTTCCGTCTCTTCGCGGAAGTTGGTTTCGATGATGCCGGCACGGCCGCCGCCGTTAGCTGCAGCGTACGACAGCGCGATGTCGCGAGCAGCGCCCGACTTGTCCTGCGCCACGGCGATCAGGTGCGGCACGCCGCCGCCTTGCGAGTACGTCGAGCGCACCGTGTGGCCCGGGGCCTTCGGGGCGATCATGATGACGTCGAGGTCGGCGCGCGGGATCACGGCGCCGTAGTGCACGTTGAAGCCGTGAGCGAAGGCCAGGGCTGCGCCTTCCTTGATGTTGGCGTGAACTTCGTTCTTGTACACGTCGGCGATCTGCTCATCCGGCAGCAGCATCATGACGATGTCGGCCGACTTCACGGCTTCCGCCACTTCCTTGGTGTTCAGGCCGGCGTTGACCGCCTTGTTCCACGAAGCGCCGTTCTTGCGCAGACCGACCGTCACGTTCACGCCGCTGTCCTTCAGGTTCTGTGCGTGGGCGTGGCCTTGCGAGCCGTAACCGATGATCGTGACTTGCTTGCCCTTGATGAGGGAGAGGTCGGCGTCTTTGTCGTAGAAAACTTTCATTTGGAGTGTCCCGTATTACCAAAAATAAACTGAAATCAGAATGGATCGAAATCCGCTTACCGCGTTGCCGTTGCCGGTCAGACCTTCAGGATGCGCTCACCGCGTCCGATGCCCGAGCCACCGGTACGAACCGTCTCGAGAATCGCCGTCTGGTCGAGCCCTTCGATGAATGCGTCGAGTTTCGACGAATTTCCGGTGAGCTCGATCGTATAGGTCTTTTCCGTAACGTCAATGATGCGGCCGCGGAAAATATCCGACATCCGCTTCATCTCTTCCCGCTCCTTGCCCACCGCGCGAACCTTGATGAGCATGAGCTCGCGCTCGATGTGCGCGCCCTCGGTCAGATCCACCACCTTCACCACTTCGATGAGTCGGTTCAGGTGCTTGGTGATCTGCTCGATCACGTCATCGGAGCCCGTCGTGACCACCGTCATGCGTGAGAGCGACCGGTCTTCGGTCGGCGCAACGGTGAGGGTCTCGATATTGTAGCCACGTGCCGAAAACAGCCCGACCACGCGCGACAGCGCGCCCGGCTCGTTCTCGAGCAAAACAGAAATAATGTGCCTCATGGTGTATCCCGGATTGTCCTGGTTTGGGACGTCGCGCCCGCACGCCGGTCGAACCGGCATTCGCTGGCAGCGCGAACGTGCCGCGTCGTCTTACAGATCTTCCGAACCGAGCAGCATCTCGCTGATGCCCTTGCCCGCCTGGACCATCGGCCAGACGTTTTCGGTGGGATCCGTTTGGAAATCCATGAATACCGTACGATCCTTCAGGGCCAGTGCTTCGCGCAGTGCCGGCTCGACGTCCGACGACTTTTCGATGCGCATGCCCACATGACCGTACGCCTCGGCGAGCTTCACGAAGTCCGGCAGCGCGTCCATGTACGAACTGGAGTAACGCTTGCTGTATTCGATCTGCTGCCACTGGCGAACCATGCCCAGATAGCGGTTGTTGAGCGACAGAATCTTGACCGGCGTGCGGTATTGCAGGCACGTCGAGAGCTCCTGAATACACATCTGGATCGAGCCTTCGCCGGTGATACAGGCGACTTCGGCATCCGGATGCGCCATCTTCACGCCCATGGCCGCCGGCAGGCCAAAGCCCATCGTGCCCAGACCGCCGGAGTTGATCCAGCGGCGCGGCTTGTTGAAGCGATAGTACTGCGCGGCCCACATCTGGTGCTGACCGACGTCCGAGCACACGAAGGCTTCGCCGTCCGTGAGCTTCCAGTACGTCTCGACCACGTGCTGGGGCTTGATGATCTCGCTCTCGCGGTCGAACGCGAGGCAATCGCGCGAGCGCCATTGCTCGATCTGCTTCCACCAGTCGGCCAGCGCCGCGGCGTCCGGGCCATGCTCGGCCGTTTGCAGATTCTCGATCATCTCGCGCAACACTTCCTTCACGTCGCCGACGATCGGAATGTCGACCTTCACACGCTTGGAAATCGACGACGGGTCGATGTCGATGTGAATGATCTTGCGGGCGTTCGAGGAGAAGTGTTCCGGGTTGCCGATCACGCGGTCGTCGAAGCGCGCACCGATGGCGATGAGCACGTCGCAGTGCTGCATGGCCATGTTGGCTTCATACGTGCCGTGCATGCCCAGCATGCCGAGGAACTTGGGATCGCTCGCACGATACCCGCCCAGGCCCATGAGCGTATTGGTCACCGGATAGCCGAGCAGATCGCAGAACTGGTTCAGTTCCTTCGATGCGTCGGCCAGAATGATGCCGCCACCGGTGTAGATATAGGGGCGCTTGGCCGAGAGCAGCAGGCTCATCGCCTTGCGGATCTGGCCCGAATGGCCCTTCGTCACCGGGTTGTACGAGCGCAGCGCCACCGACTTCGGATACTCGAAGCGGCAACGGGCCTTGGAAACGTCCTTCGGAATATCGACCAGCACCGGGCCCGGACGGCCCGTCTTGGCGATGTAGAAGGCTTTCTTGATCGTGGCGGCGAGATCGCGCACATCCTTCACAAGGAAGTTGTGCTTCACGCACGGACGGGTAATGCCGACCGTGTCGCACTCCTGGAAGGCGTCCTGACCGATCGCGGCCGTGGGCACCTGCCCGGTGATGATGACGAGCGGAATCGAATCCATGTACGCCGTGGCAATCCCGGTGACCGCATTGGTCACGCCGGGGCCGGACGTCACGAGGCACACGCCGACCTTGTCGGTGGAACGCGAATAAGCGTCGGCCGCATGTACGGCTGCCTGCTCATGGCGCACCAGAATGTGCTGGATCTTGTCCTGCTTGTAGAGTTCGTCGTAGATGTAGAGAACCGAACCGCCGGGATAACCCCACAGATGTTCGACCCCTTCTTCCTGAAGCGAGCGCACGAGGATCTCGGCGCCAATCATGTCTTCGGAAGTATTTTGGTGGCGTGTAGCTTCCGCCTCGGAGAATTCCGCGCTTGGCATGTTCATCGTCGACCTTTCAAAGTTTCGGCAAAAATTTTGATCGGGTGCTCTCCCCACGAACTTGTGGTCCGGGCTCAAGCTGCGCGTCTGAATGATGGACACACCGGATAGGCGTGCCGATATTGAGACAATCACAGATATTGCGAACTGGCAACATTACTGGTTTGCAGCAAAATGGTCAAGCAAGTTTATGCATTTGCAGCACAATCGCGAAGTGCGCTTCGCAAAATTCCCACACCCCGCCGCATACCGTCCCATGGTGGTGCACAATCCTCACACGATAGGAACCTGACGAACTTCCCTCTGTGGGAATCGTCAAGCCATGGCACGCAACGCAACACGACGCGACACGACCGAAAGCAAAAGCGGTTACAGGCAAGCGCGTTTTTGGTAGCATCCGCACCGACTACGCGATCTTTACGTAATCTTTACGCTTACACGGCATTTCACAGGCGCAGCGGCAGACGCTGCGTGTACCCCACCGGATGGCATCTGACAAGGAACTGGCGGATTTTCTCGCGGGCATCGAGCGGCGCGCTTTCAAGCAGGCCGTCTATGCCGTACGCGATGACGAGGCCGCCCTCGATATCGTTCAGGATGCAATGATCCGTCTGGCCGAGAAGTACGGCGACAAGCCGCCGGCCGACTTGCCGTTGCTGTTCACGCGCATCCTCCAGAACACCATTCACGACTATTTCCGCCGCCAGAAGGTGCGCAACACCTGGGTGACGCTATTCTCCAATCTCGCCGGTCCGGGAGACGACGAGCGCGACGATTTCGACCCGCTGGAAACCTTGCTGGGCGAAGATGGGTCAGTGCAGACCGAGAGCAGCGAAGACTCGGTTTCACGTGCCGAAATCCTCACGCTTATCGAGGCGGAAATACAGAAACTACCGACACGTCAACGAGAAGCCTTCCTCATGCGTTATTGGGAGGACATGGACGTTGCCGAGACCGCCGCCACGATGGGGTGCTCCGAAGGCAGCGTCAAGACGCACTGTTCGCGTGCCACCCACGCGTTGGCACAGGCGTTGAAGGCAAAAGGGATCAGGTTATGAGTCACGATCTGGAAACGAGGGAAATTCGCTTCGCACATCGCGTGCGTCGGGCATTGGACGAAGCGTCCGATTCGCCGTCGCCGAACATCGCAGCCCGGCTGGCCGCCGCGCGCCAGGAGGCGCTCGCCCGCAAGAAGCCCGAACCGGTCGCCGTCGCGCAACCGGCGCTGGTGCTCGCGGGTGTCGGCACCGTGCAATCGCCGGAGATCGGCGGGCCGCGTCGCGTGTTCGACAAACTCGCGCGTCTGGGCCTGCTCTGGCCGCTCGCCGCTCTGGTCGTCGGTCTGGCGGGCATTGCGTATTGGGAACATCAGCAGCATATTCAGGACCTGGCGGATATCGATGCCGCCGTATTGAGCGATGAACTTCCGCTGTCGGCGTATGCCGATCACGGTTTCAACGCCTACGTGAAGCGTGCCCAGTAGTCCCCCCATCCAAGACCACCCAGTGACGCGACGCAACGTACTTTTTCTGGTCGCCGCGCTGGTCGTCGCCGCAATTGCCGGCACGGCCGCGCTGCGCCGCTCGCCAGCGCCGGAACCGGTATCGGACGTACCGCCGGTGATCGACAGCAGCGCCTCGGCCGGCACTGGTGCGCAAAGCGCATCGTCCGCACCGGTCGGCGCGCTCAGTACCGGTGCATCCTCCGTCAACGCCAGCACGCCCACGGCAGCACTGCCCTCGCCGGGCGGCGCCTGGGCGAAACTCAATGCGGAACAGCAGGAAGCGCTTGCGCCACTCTCCCAGGATTGGAACCGCATGAGCGAGCGTCAACGCGAGAAGTGGATCGAGATTGCCAAGCGTTTCCGCACGCTGTCGCCCGACGCTCGCAAGCGCCTGCACGACCGGATGGCCGACTGGGTGCGTCTGACGCCTGAGCAACGCCAATTGGCGCGTGAGAGCTATCAGAACGCCAAGACCTTGCCGCCGGAGCGCAAGGTGCAGGTGTGGGAGCAGTATCAGCAGCTCACGGAAGAACAGAAAAAACGCCTGGCGGCCGATGACAAGAAGCTGTCCAACCGTCCCAACGTGGTCAGCGCGCCGCCGTCGGGCCGCTCGGGCGTGAAGAATCCTTACGCTGCCGTGCATCGCAAGGACGTCGGCGCGGCCGCCAAGAACGGCGCGTTGCCGGTACCCGCTCCGACAGCCTCGGCGCCAAGCGCCGCTTCCGGCGCCGTGGCCGCCGCCTCGTCGGCGTCCGCCCCGGCACCGGCGGCCGCCAGCAACGGCACGGCGAGCGCCGCGCCGGCCAACGGGGAAAAGAGTGGCGACAAGAGCGGCGACGCCGTCTTCAATTCGGACCTGTACCACCACAACTAACGCACTGCGTCGCACTATGTCGACGCACGACGGCCGCCTTCGGGCGGCCGTTTTCGTTTGCGATGCCCCCCCTGCCTCGGGCTGGCTGGCCCATCCACGCAATCTTCCGCATAATGGGCGACGCGCCCGGCGCGAACACACATCGCACGAGCACAAACGCACTGCCGCACCGCTAGACTTCCGACCATAAGACGCAGACTCGACGCCAGACCACGCCGCGATGACCGACACCGCTACGACTCAGCCCGCCAAGCCGTCCCGCTCTCCTCGTGCGCCTCAGACGTCGGCACCCGCCGAAGGCGCGCCGGCGAGCCATGCCGTCCCGACGCTGCGCCGCCGCGTGCTGTCGATGGTGTACGAGTCCCTATTGCTCTTCGGCGTACTCTTTCTGTCCGGATACCTCTTCAGCGCCCTGACGCAGCAGCGCAGCGGCCTGATGTACCGCCATGCCATGCAGGCGTGGCTGTTTTTCGTCCTCGGTGCGTATTTCGTTTGGTTCTGGACCCACGGCGGACAAACGCTCGCGATGAAGACCTGGAAAATCCGTCTGGTCGACGCGCACGGTCGGCCGGTGCGCGCAGGCCGCGCGCTGCTGCGCTATGTCCTGGCATGGCTCTGGGTACTCCCGGCCATGGCGATCGACTGGATATTCGGGCTGACGGGCTGGAGCAGCGTCGCGCTGCTGGCGGGATGGGTCGCGCTCTGGGCGCTGACCATGCACGTGACGCCGGATCACCAGTTCCTCCATGATCGGCTGGCAGGCACGCGGCTTGTCAGCGTATTGGGCAAATGAGCCGCCGATGAGTCGCCAATGAGCCCTCCGCCGACAGGGTCCCCCCGCCCCGTGCTGCGCGCGTCGCGTCCGCATCTGATCTATGGCGGCATAGAGATCGGGCTGTCGATCATCGTGGCGATCGCGACGTGGTCGGCATGGCATAGCCCGTGGACGACGTTCCTCTGGACGATATTGTGGCTACCGGTCTCGCACGCCATCGGCCTCGCGGCGGGCTTCGTCATGGCGGCCCATGGCGATCCGACGCCCGAGCGCCGCACGCCGGCCACCACGAACGTCGCCATCTGGGCCTACGAGTGTGCCGCGTCCATCCTGCTGCTCGACCTCTACCAGCCCTGGTTCAGCGCCGCCCCGCTCGCGACGCCCCGCGGTCCGGCCCGCCCCGTCGCCGTCTTGCTGCTGCACGGCTACGGTTGCAATCGCGCGTTCTGGCTGCGCTTTTCCCGCCATCTGGCCGACGCCGGCTATCACTGCGACGCGATCAACCTCGCGCCGGTCTTCGGCGACATCGACGATTACGCCGGGACCATTGCCAACGCCGCCCGCGCGCTCGCCGAACGCACGAGACTACCCGTCGTGATCGTGGGCCACAGCATGGGCGGCATCGCGGCACGAGCCTGTTTGCGGCGTTATCCGACGTTGCCCGTCGTTCACACGATCACCCTCGGCTCACCGCACTTCGGCACCCTGCATGCACGGCACGGTATTGGGCTGAATGTGCGTCAGATGGGCCTCGGCAGCGACTGGCTGGTCGCGCTCGCGAGCAGTGAGAAAGATGCCGAGCGTGCGCGCATCACGTCGATCTACACGGCGCACGACAATGTCGTCTATCCGGTGCGCACGTCGATCCTGCCCGGCGCCCACAACATTGCGCTGGACGGACTCGGTCACGTATCGCTCGGCACGCATCCGCGCTCGCGCGCTCTGGTGCTCGAAACGCTTGAGCGGGTCGCGCAGGGGTTGCGCAGCGGCATTTAGGCGCGACGACACCGCGCTGCCACGCATTACGGCCCATGCGCCTCCTTGCGCCCCTTTTCAGCCGCGTCCTTTTCAGCCATGTCCGTCTCATCGACGTTGCCCGTCTGTCGCATCGCCGCGACGCCAAAAGACACTTTCGCGACACGCGCATGACTGTCATCGTCCCTTCATGAAGCCGTGGCGCAATGCACGCATGTTCAACGCGACGTGCGAGCCGCTATGACGACGACCCCTACCCTCGAGTTGCCGATCACCCCACCTGCGGCTCGCGCCGGACACTTCGCAGAAGCCCCGCCGGGCCGTCCCGCCTCCCCGCCCGCCAGTCCTCCCGCCGCACCGCCCTACACCATCGACCTGCCTCCGGACACACCGGATCCGCTTGACCCGCCGCCCGAAGGCATCACCCGCTATCGCACGATCTGGCTCTCGGACATCCATCTGGGCACACAGGGCTGCCAGGCCGACTATTTGCTCGACTTCCTGCGGCATCACGACTCCGACTATCTCTACCTGGTCGGCGACATCATCGACGGCTGGCATTTGCGCAAGGGCTGGCACTGGCCGCAGGCGCACAACGACGTCGTACAGAAGATGTTGCGCCGCGCGCGCAAGGGCACGCAGGTCGTCTACGTGCCGGGCAACCACGACGAGGCGGCGCGCCAGTTCTGCGGACTGGCGTTCGGCGACATTGCCGTGCGCGACGAAGCGTTTCACACCACCCTCGGCGGCAAGCGTCTGTGGATCACCCACGGCGACCTGTTCGATGGCGTGATCCAGCACGCCAAGTGGCTTGCCTACCTGGGCGACTCGCTCTACACGCTCACGCTGCTGCTCAACCGCTGGTTCAATCGCGTGCGTACACGCTTCGGCTTCCCGTACTGGTCGCTCTCACAATACCTGAAGCATCAGGTCAAGAACGCCGTGAACTTCATCTCGGCCTTCGAGCATGTGATGGCCGACGAGGCGCGCCGCCGCGGATGCGACGGCGTGGTCTGCGGTCACATCCACAAGCCGGAAATCCGCGAGATCGACGGCCTGCTCTACTGCAACGACGGCGACTGGGTAGAGAGCCTGTCCGCCCTCGTCGAGACGATGGAAGGCGAGCTCAAGATCATCTACTGGACGCAGAAACGCCGAACGCCCATGCGAGCGAGAGCTACGCCTGTGAGCGCCTGAGAGCGCGAGAGCGCCTTAGAGCGGACTCAGATCGAACCGCGATGGGCGGGCGAGCGGACCGAGGTCGGAGCGAGTTCGCACATTCGCCGACGCAAACGGCGTTGTCCTGGACCGCCAGACCGCCCTTGATCAGAGACCCGTCTGCCTAACGAATCCGACCGGTGCATGAACGGCGGCTGAACGCCGGGCGTGCACGGCTTTACACGCGGCAACGCGTGTCAATTCCACCCGCGCGAGACGCGCGAAGGAGCGCCCGATGAAAATCATGATCATCACCGACGCCTGGGATCCGCAGATCAACGGCGTGGTCCGCACGTTGAAAAACACGCGCGCTCAGCTCGAAGCTTCCGGCCACCGTGTCGAGTTGCTCACCCCGCAGGAATTCCGCACGATCCCGTGCCCAACCTATCCGGAGATCCGCCTCGCCTTCTTCGCCGGTGGACGGGTGTCGCGCCGCATCGAGGCATTCGCCCCGGATGCACTGCACATCGCCACCGAAGGCCCGCTCGGCATGGCCGCACGCAAGTGGGCGTTGCGCCACGATTTTCCGTTCACCACCGCTTATCACACGCGATTCCCGGAGTACGTGCAGGCACGCTTCGGCTTCCCGCTAAGCACCACCTACCGCTTCTTGCGGTGGTTTCACAGGCCGTCACGCGCCGTGATGGCGCCCACGCCGGTCGTCAAGCGCGACCTGGACGCAGCGGGCTTCAACAATGTGGTGTTGTGGACACGCGGCGTCGACCTCGACATCTTCCGTATGCAGGAAGCACATGTGCTAAATTCGGCACATCCGATTTTCCTCTACGTCGGGCGCGTGGCCGTGGAGAAGAACATCGAAGCCTTCCTGAAACTGGATTTACCGGGCTCGAAATGGGTCGCCGGCGAAGGGCCGCAACTCGCAGAACTCCGCTCGCGCTATCCGGACGTGAACTACCTCGGCATGCTCTCGCAGCCGGAACTGGCGAAGGTGTACGCGTCGGCGGACGTGTTCGTCTTCCCCAGCCGCACCGATACGTTCGGACTGGTGCTGCTCGAAGCGATGGCGTGCGGCCTGCCCGTGGCAGCGTTTCCGGTGACCGGTCCGGTCGATGTGCTTGCCGGTTGCCCTGACGGTGAAGGCGGCGCATTGCGTGAAGATTTGCGCGAGGCGTGTCTCGACGCCCTCAAGGTTTCGCGAGCGAGCGCACGCGCCTGGGCCGAGCGCTTCTCGTGGCAGGCGGCCTCCGAGGAGTTCGCCTCGCATCTGCACCCGCGCAAGCCTGAGCCGTCGCTCGCGCCCGCGGTCTGATCCACCTCCAGAGCCCGTTGCGGCGAGGAACCTGACGCTTGTTCATCGATCACCCGCCGCCACGCGACAAACAACCGAATCCGTACAAGGGCAACCGGGGCGTCATGCGCGCATGGCGTGCCCTGAAGTACTCGCTGTCCGGATTCAAGTTCGCCGTTTTCGAAGAAAGCGCCTTCCGCCAGGAACTCGCGCTCGCCGCCATCCTCTTGCCTGCGGCGATCTTTCTGCCGGTCACCGCCGTTGAGCGCGTACTGCTGATCGGCTCCATCCTGCTCGTGCTCATCATCGAGCTGATCAATTCGAGCATCGAGGCAGCCATCGATCGCATTTCGCTGGAGCGTCACGAACTCTCCAAGCGTGCGAAGGATTTCGGCAGCGCTGCCGTGCTCGTCGCACTGGGCCTTTGCCTGCTGACCTGGGCCTCGCTCGCGGGACCGGTCATCGTCGATCTCGTGCGTACGGCGTTTTTCTGATATCGCTCGTCGTGCCCCGTCCCCATGCTTGGCAGTGGTCGGCTGCCGGGTATAATCGGTCGCCGTATACCTGATACTCAACTCATAAACGCAAGCGGAGAACCTCCTTCGCCGAGCTTGCCGCTAACCGGGGCCGACAGACATGGAAGCAAAGCCGCCACGCCGAACCCGCGAACGAATTCTTGAAGTGTCGCTACGACTCTTCAACGAAATCGGCGAACCCAACGTCACCACCACCACGATTGCCGAGGAGATGAAAATCAGCCCGGGCAATCTGTACTACCACTTCCGCAACAAAGACGACATCATCAACAGCATCTTTGCGCAGTTCGAGCAGGAAATCGAACGACGCCTGCGGCTGCCCGACGATCACAAGCCCACGCTCGACGAAGTCTGGACCTATTTGCAATACATGTCCGAATTCCTGTGGCGCTTCCGTTTTCTCTATCGCGACCTGAACGACCTGCTCGCACGCAATCGCACGCTTGAGACACATTTCAAGCAGATCGTGGGCCACAAGAAGCGCTTCGCACGCGAGATGTGCGACTTGCTCGTGGCGGACGGAGAAATGGAGATCACGCCGGAGCAGATCGATGTCGTCACCACCAACATGGTGGTGCTGTCCACGTACTGGTTGTCCTACCAGTTCGTCATGAACCCGCGCAAGTACAACGATCCTGAAGAAATCGGCGCAGGGTTGCATCAATCGAGCTATCACATCCTCTCGCAAATGGCCCCGTATCTGAAGGGCAAATCGCGCGAGCTGTATGACAAGATGGCTCACGAGTCCTCATCCAAGGGAGTGCAGTAAGGCATGTCGTCGGAAGTCAAATCCATTTGTATTTACTGCGGCGCCGCCACCGGTGTGCGGCCCGCGTATGCGGAAGCGGCCCGTGAACTGGGTCGTCGCATGGCCGAAGCCGGAATCCGCCTCGTGTACGGCGGCGGCAAGGTCGGCCTGATGGGCATCATCGCCGATGCCGTGCTCGCGCACGGCGGTCAGGCCGTGGGCATCATCCCGAAAGCCTTGATGGAAAAGGAAGTCGGTCATACCGGACTGACGGAATTGCATGTCGTCGAGAACATGCACCAGCGCAAGCAGATGATGGCCGACCTCTCGGACGCCTTCATCGCCATGCCCGGCGGCATCGGCACGTGCGAGGAGTTATTCGAAGTCTTCACCTGGCTGCAAATCGGCTATCACGCAAAACCGATCGGCCTGCTCAACGTCGAACAGTATTACGACCCGTTGATGGTGTTCCTCAAGTCGATGGTGACGGAGCAGTTCCTCAAGGCGCCGCAACTGGACCAGTTGCAGATCGCCGCGTCGCCGGAAGCCTTGCTCGACACGATGCGTCACTTCAAGCCGGCGCAAATCGATCGTTGGGCACACCAACGCACGCAAATCTAAGCGTCGCACCGGAGCGCTGCGTGGGGTGGCTTGGCGTGGCCTAGCCTGGTGTGAGCGCCGCGCCGCGGCCTCCCCCAACCGCACAGCTCCGCTTCACCACGCCGGCCGGTGCCCCGGCGGCAACGCGACGGCATCTTGGCACGCCGCTACGTCGCACGCCTTGCGTGGCACACCCGCCGGAAGATTCCACGACATCCCGCGACTCGTGCCGCAATCGTCTGCCGACTGCGCCTCGATCACTCTTGGATCGCCCCTCAATCACGCCTGGGTCGCCCCTCAGTCGCCGCCAATCGCTGCCGATCGTGCGTCAATCGTCTGGATATTCCCGCGAATATCGGGAAACGTCCGTCTTTGCGACATCATTGAACTCTTGCCCCGCACGACACTCAGACATCCGTAGCATGCGGACCATCGCATGCACGCCCGCCCCATGCCCGCCTGGGTTCATCTCCTTCGACGAGCAACCTGTCCATGATGTTAAAGATGCTTCGCCCCATGCGGCTGCTGCGCTCGCGCTGGTTGCGCCCACATGCCGGTCTGCTGTTGCGCCGTAGTCTGTGGCAGGCCACACCGAGAGGTGTCGCGGTCGGGTTGGCGTGCGGCGTTTTCTTCGGCATCTTGATCCCGGTCGCGCAAATGCCGGTGGCCATTCTCGTGGCGGCCTTGCTGCGCGGAAATCTCTTTCTGGCGACGATGGGCACACTGATCACGAACCCATTGACGGTGCCCTTCGTCTATCTGGGCGCACATCACGTCGGACGATGGCTGCTCGACTGGTCACCCAAGGCGGAGATCGAAGCGACCGTCGTCGCCGCCGGTCAGGTCGGCGAGAGCTTCTGGGTACAAATGACGAACTTCGACTTCGGCGCTGCGACCCTGCATCTCGGCGCCGGCCTCGCGACGTTTGCCATCGTTGGTGGCGGGCTCGCGTATGTGCTCGGCTTCTTCGCCATCCGCTGGCAGCAGCACCGGCGTGCGGCCCCCATGCGGACTACGCCACCCGCCTGATCTCCCCCGAACCGACGAACCGGGATGACGAAACCGATACGTCAAACGCAGAACCCGCTCAGAAAGACGATCCTGGCTGCTTCAGAAACGCAAGCTCCTCGGGCGTGGATTCGCGGCCCAACGCCGCGTTGCGATGGGGATAGCGCCCGAACCGCTCAATGATGACCGCATGCTTACGGGCGTAGTCGAGGTTATCGACGAGGCCGAACGTCTGCGCCAGTTGCTCGTACAAGGCCAGCGAAACGTGCTGGCTTTCCAACGATTCATCGTGCTCGAACGGCAGATACGCGAAGACCCGATGCTGCGCGGTCGGCAGCCGCTGGTCGTCCCCGGCATCGACCAGTTGACGCGCGATGGCCAACGCCTGCGCATCGCCAGCGAACGCCTGCGCCTGATGCCGGAACAGGTTTCGGGAAAACTGGTCGAGCACCACAATCAGCGCACAGGCGCCGAGCGGCGTGCGCGTCCAATGGCTCAACTCCCCCGCCACCGCCTGCGCGTGCAATGCGCCGAAACGGACGCGAATTTCCTCATCGAACGCATCCGACTTACGGAACCACTCGGCACGCGCCATCCCGTACACGTCGGAGCCGGGCTTGCCAAACCAGAAGTCGAGCACCGCCTGCCAGGGTTGCAACGGTTGCGCGTGCGAAGGAATCTCTGCTGCCGACATCGCCATCGATAGTCCTCAAGGGAAGATTGGGGGATGGCGCGATGATGCCAGACTCAGGCGAAAGCCAACACCACGCGGCGCGTACGCGACGTTTTCTTTTCGATCTTTGCCACGCGCAACGCCCCGATCTCCGAGGTGTTGCCCACATGCGTGCCGCCGCAGGGCTGCAAATCGATACCTTCGATACGCACCAGCCGCACGCGCCCCAGCCCGACCGGCGGCTTCACGCTCATTGTGCGCACGAGTTCCGGGCGCGCCGCCATTTCCTCGTCGCTGATGCTGTCGATTGCCACCGGGCGGGCCGCTGCGACCAACGCTGCCAGACCGGCTTCCACCGTCTCGCGCTCAATCGGTTCATTCGTCACGAAATCGAGCCGGGCGTATTCGGTGGTGATGCTGCATCCGTCCACCGGATGCGGCAGTACGGCACACATCAGGTGCGACGCGGTATGAAATCGCATATGTCGAAAGCGCCGCTCCCAATCGATTTCGGCGCGCACGACGTCTCCCACCACAAGCCCCGCCAGCACCTCGGCCTGGCCGTCGGCCGGCACATGCACAGCGTCGTCGGGCGTCGCGCCCTCATGTTTGGACTTACGCGTATCGGCTATGGCAAGACGCGCGCCGTTCGCCAGGACGAACGCCCCCGCGTCGCCAGCCTGTCCCCCACCGAGTGGATAGAAAACCGTGCGATCGAGCATGATGCCCGTCTCGTCGATATGCGTGATGCGCGCCTCGCATTGGCGCAGATAGGCGTCTTGTCGGAACAGCGCTTCGGTGGCCATGTCGTCTCCTGTGGGAACGCGTCATGTTCGCGCGACTCCCCGGCGATGACAAGGCACAATCCGGCGCCTCGATGCCGGTACGGTCTTGCCCGGCGCGCACGGCCCACGGTTCCCCGTCCGTGTCCCAACGGAAACCGCTTTGCGCCAATACGCCCCCAATCCCTTAGGTTGCGCCCCAACCCAACGCAATCTGCGCGAATTCTCGACACCGTTTGTCTTGGCGCAAAAGCCGTCAATTTGTGGGGACCGCACATTACGTGGCGATCGCACCTATGCGGTCGAACGTCGAATTCGCAAGGAAAGACATCATGACAAGACCCTCCGTAGCGCGACAGCAAGCTGTCGATACGGGCGCGCGCTCACACCCGCCGTCGCGTCCCATGGCGACGTACGTGCGCGCCCCGGCCATCAACGGACCGATCGACCACCGAACGCTTGCGCATGCGTACGCGCTGCATGCCCGCAACGATCTCGAAGGCGCCGCATGTGCGCTTGCGCAAATATGTCGCAGGCTTCCCGCCGGTGCCGAGGCATACCGCGCCTTCGGCTACGTGCTGTGCCAGCTCGGCGACTACGCGAATGCCATCGCGCCGCTGATGATGGCCGTGGCCCGCGAGTACGGTGATCCGGAGCCGTTGTACTTCGCCGCATGCTGCATGCAGCAGATGGGCGACACGCAGACAGCGCGCGAGATGGCCACCGATGCCATGGACATGGTGCGGTGTTCGAATCGTTATCCGGACCTGCATCTCAGGCTCACGCGCCTGATCGACTCGCTCTGATGTCCTTCGCCGACGTGCTTTGCCGACATGCTTCGCTGATGTCCCGGCTGACGTCGCCGCTTCCCTCGCTTCCCTCGCTTCCCTCGCTTCCCTCGCTTCCCCCGCTTCCCCCGCTTCCCCCTTTTTTCACTTCCCCCCATGACGCACACTCGCTTCACCCCCGCAGCCGCCGCTTCGCACTCGTTTGCCGCCAGCAACGCAACGCCGCACGCTGACAACAACCCGATCGGGACCGACGCAGCCAAAGCGCTTCAGGCATTGGCGGGAAACCACGGCGGCCCGCGCACATTTGGCTCCCATGGCTCCCACGGCTCCGTCAGTTCCCTCGGCTCTCTTCGGGGTCTCGCGCCGTCGCCCCCGAGCGTCGGCCGATTTGCCGCGTTGATCCATCATCTGAACAACTTCGCACTCAGCGCCAGCGCACTGGGCGTCGCAAGCCTGAGCGCCATCAAGGAAACGTACGACACCAGCGCGCTATCGAGCGCGCACAAGATCACGCTGACGACCGCCACGGCGGCGTCGCTCTCGAGTCTGATGGATCTGGCCGTCGCCGTCGGCAAGTACTGCAATCCCTCGTCCACGAGTTCCCAGATCCAGAACACCGCCTGGCTCGCCTCCACGGGCAAGCTGCTAGGGTCAAAACATCTGGAGACGTATGGCGGCAAGTATCAGTCGACCTTGCTTGGCACATCGATGATGCTGTTCGTCAACGGCGCCGGGCAGATCGCCGGTGGCCACGGCGCCCGGCACGACCACGAAGGCACAGCGCACGCCACGGCGACGCCCGACACGCTGGGCTTGCCGTCCCCGTCGAGCGCACCTGAGACCGGGTCACACGATCTGGACGCGCTGGAGAGTTGTATCGGCTTCGCCGCGCTGGCGTATCGCGCGTTCGGCGATGCTGCCACGACGGCAGTGATCGACTGGATGAACGCCAAGGAAGCGCGCCGGAACATGGATGTCGTGGAACGGCATCTTTCGTACGAGGCGCCCTATGGCACGGAGGGGACATTCAAGCTCAGAGACCCCGAGCTTGATATCGACGCTTCGGATGACAGCGGTGTGGACGACCGTTCGCTGAGCAGCGTGTCGTCGAGCGTGCCACATGTCATGAACGTTTGATGTTGCCGGAGAGGCGGGCGGATAGGGTGGGCCTCAGGCCATATTCCGACGTCAGCCCGCCTTGTTGCGCATCCAGTCCGCCGTGCCGTAAAAGGCCTGCATCAGACGCTCCTGCAACGTCGCTTCCACGCCAATGTCCTGCATGGCCAGCGCCATGCAGCGCAGCCACTGATCGCGCTCGCTCGACGCAATCGGGAACGGTAGATGGCGGGCACGCAACATCGGATGCCCGAAGCGTTCGATGTAATGGTTAGGGCCGCCGAGCCAACCGCACAGGAACCAGAAGAGTTTGTCGCGCGACCCGTCGAGCGAGGCCGGATGCATGCCACGGATGCCCGCGAACTCCGGCTCCAGATCCATCAGGTCGTAGAAACGGTCGACAAGCTCGCGTACGCGCGCTTCGCCACCCAGCAGGGAAAAGGCGGTCGGCTGGGCAGGTGCGTCCTGCACGTCGTCATCCGCCGCCGCGTTTTGAGAGGTATTTTCAGTCGTCATGACCGATATTGTGCACGACGGGCGGCAGGTCTGCCACGATCCGGGTTCGCGAGGAACGCGCAAGGCGTGGGGGACATGCCTGCGCTCAGACGTCGCGCAGCGTGCGCAGGGCCGACTGCCGCAGGACCGCTCGCAGGCCGCTCCAGCCACCGATCAGCGCGCAAAGCACGCCCGCGCCAATGCCGAGCACCGGCAACCACGGATTGAACGTCAACGCGAATTCGAAGACGTACCGCGCCAGCGCCCAGCCGAGTGCTCCGGCCCCGAGCGAAGCGAGCAGCCCGGCCAGTGCCCCCACCGTCACCAGTTCGGCCAGATGGACATCGCGAAGCTGTCGCGACGACGCGCCCAATGCACGCAGAATGCCGCTCTCGCGCATCCGTTCGTCTCGCGTACCAGCGAGCGCTGTGTATAGGACCAGCACGCCGGCGGCCAGCGTGAAGAGGAACAGCGCCTGCACCGCGTCGATCACCTGCGACAGAATTTGCTGGATCTGCGCGAGCAGCGCGCCCGTGTCAATCACCGTGACGTTCGGGAACTGACGCACGAGCGCATCGGCCACGCCTTGCTGTTGCGCTTCGAGATGGAACGAGGTGATCCAGGTCATCGGGAAATCGCGCAAGGCAGCAGGCGGCATCACCACGAAGAAATTCACGCGCATCGATCCCCAGTCCAGCTTGCGCAAGCTCGTGATCGGCGCATCGATGGTCTGTCCGGTGACTTCGAATCGCAGCACGTCGCCGAGCTTGAGCCCCAACGTTTTCGCAATGCCTTCCTCCATGGAAATCTGCGGTTGGCTGGCGTTGCCGTACCACTGACCTGCCGTCACCCGGTTTCCCTCGGGCAACGCCGAGGTATATGACAGGTTGAACTCGCGCTCGGCAAGACGTCGCGCGCGCTCGTCTGTATAGCTCTCGCCCGTCACCGGCTTGTCGTTGATTGCCGTCAGACGCGCGCGAATCATTGGTGAGAGCTGCACATCGGGCAGCCCGGCCGCACGAAGTTGCGTCAGCACCGGCGCGTCCTGCCCCGGCTGAATATCGATGACGAACCGGTTGGGCGCATCCGGCGGCGTCGAGTGACGCCATCCGGCCACCAGATCGTTACGCGTGACCGCGAGCAACAGCAAGGCCATCAGGCCGAGGCCCAGGGCCACGACCTGCAACGCGCTTCCCAGGCCGCGACGTCGCAGCCCTGCCACCGCATAGCGCCATCCGATGCCGCCCATCGCACCGCCCGACGATCCATACCGACGCGCCCACGCGGCAAGCCCGCGGATCGCCAACCACGCCAATACGCCGAACACGAGCGCGCCGGCCACGAACCCGCCCGCGACCATCGCGCCGAGGCGCAGATCCCGCGCGGCAAAGAGCAGCAGCGCCCCGAAGGCCATTGCACTGGCGCCGTAGGCAAGCCAGCCCTGCCGGCGCGCGCCGCCGACAACGTCCCGACGCAGTACATGCAGCGGCGCGACTTCGGAGAGCGGCAACAGGGGCGGCAGCGCAAAGCCGAGGAGCATCACCAGCGAGCTGGCCAGCCCGAACACGGCCGGACGCCACGTCGGCGCGGGCAGCCCCGCAGGAATCACATCGCCGAGTTGCGCGAGCAATACCCAGTGCGCGGCGTAGCCGAGTGCGACCCCCAGCACGCCACCGATGAGTCCGAGACCGATGAATTCGAGGGTCACCATGCCGCGCAATGCACGACGCGGCAGGCCCAGACAACGCATGACCGCACAGGCATCGAGATGACGCTCGCTGTAGCGACGTGACGCAATCCCCACGGCGACGGCCGCCAGCACGGCGGCGAGCAACGCCACCAATGAGAGGAAGCGCTCGGCGCGGTCGAGCGTCTGGCGCACCTGCGGCTGGCCGTCTTCGAGCGATTCGATGTGCACGCCGCGCGCCTGCTCGGCGGCCGGACGCGCCCACGCGGCGAATCGGGCGACCTGCGCGTCCGTGCCCGCCACCAGCAGGCGATAGGTGATACGACTGCCGAACTGCACAAGGCCGGTGGACGGCAATTCGTCGAAACGCATCATCACGCGCGGTGCGAGCGAGCCGAAGCCGTAGCCGCGATCCATCTCGCGGGTAATCACAGCCGCAATGCGCAGCGAGCGATTGCCCACCCGGATCGCATCTCCTGGTTTGACGTGCAGCGCATCGAGCAAGGCGGCGTCGACCCACACCGTGCCCGGCGCCGGAATGTCGGAGGCGGGGATATCCGGCGTGTCTGCACCGGCATTGGGGGTGGCGTTCGGAGTGGCATTGGGGGCGGCATTGGGGACAATGCGCACGCGTCCACGCAACGGATACCCGTCGCTCACGGCCTTGAGCGACGTCAGACGGCTTGCGCTCGGCGCGTCCCCGGGCGGGGCGGCCCGACCGCTCCCATCGCCCGCCGCTTTTCCGCCGCCCATCGCACTCGCCATGCTCGGGAAATTGGCAATGACGGCGGTTGCCAGCCCCTCGGACTGCGCCCGGCGCGCGAATTCGGGTGCGAGGGGAGCGTCGCTGCGAACGACGAGATCGGCGGCCAGCATCTGGCGGGCATCGCGCTCAAGCCCGCCCTGCATCCGGTCGGAGAGGAAACCTACGCTGGAGAGTGCGCCCACCGCCAGCAACAGCGCAACGAGCAGCAGATGCAATTCACCTGCGCGCCAATCGCGCAGGAACATCCGCCATGCCTGGCGGGCAACTTCAGTGAACCCCATCGTTCCTCAATCCTTTGACTCGCGCCAATACCGAGCGCCATCCACGCCACACGCGCGGCAACCACCACCACGCCAGCACGACGAACACCAACAACATCACGAGAAAGACAGCAGGAAGGAAGAACGCAAGCGCCAGTCCACCTACCGTGGAGACATCTTCGCCGGCTGAGGCCGCGACATTCGAGAAAGGTTCCGGCGACGTATTGATCAGCGCGCGACTGCCCGCTTTGGCCAGATGCGCCGTGCCGGCGAGCGCGCCGCCGGCCAGACCGGCCAGCACCGTGACCGTCGGATCCATCTGCCCGAGCGCCGCCGCGCCCAACACGATCCCGGCAGGAATGCGGATGAACGTGTGCACGGCGTCCCACGCACTGTCGACGAAGGGGATCTTGTCCGCGAAGAATTCGATGGCGGCCAGCACGCCGGCCGTGGCAATGACCCAGGTCGACCCCAGCACGACGAGCGAAGGCGGCAGATGCAACCAGCCCAGCCGCGCAGCAAGCCCGGCACAGAACACCGTCAGGTACAACCGCAGGCCGCTGCCCCAGGACAGCCCTGCGCCGAGTGCAATCGATTCAAGCATGGTGACCTCGCTGCCGCCGACATGACGGCGTCGCACGATCACGCGTCTCCTACCACCGACGCGGCAACAGCCACCTGACACACAGCCCGGGTTCCGGTATTGTCCGGTATCCGGCAAAACGTTGCCCGGCAGGTAACTCGGCTGCTACCGCGTCATTATGCCGCGCGATGCGGCAACGCACCACCCGTCACCCTACGGGGCAAACGACCGGGATATTTGTCGCCGAAACTGTCGCTGAAACTGTCGCGGATTTGGCGCGGAATTGCCGGTGTATTCGCCGCCATCAGGCGGCGGTAAGCTTCAGCCCGACCAGACCCGCGAGAATCAGCGTGACGCTGGCGATGCGCGCGGCCGATGCCGACTCCCCGAAGAGCACGATGCCGAGCACGAATGCCCCGACTGCGCCAATGCCTGTCCAGATGGCATAGGCGGTGCCCAACGGCAGCGTTCGTACCGCGAGCGCCAGCAGCCAGACACTGCCGACCATCGACACGATGGTGAAAACGGAGGGGATGAGACGCGAAAATCCTTGCGTGTACTTGAGGCCGACGGCCCAAGCCACTTCGAGCAGACCGGCGAAAACCAGCAGAATCCAGGCCATGGCAGACTTCGATGAGAAAGACGGGGTCGTCCCCGGGAAGCGATGCGGTACCCGCACGAACCGATGGCCGGGTCGTCCCGGCAACGGTCTCCCATCGAACGTCGAATGAATGGCGGAGTGCCGGACGCTGCACAGGGAGCAGCGCGATTTTAGCAAAGCCGCCCGTTCGCCGTGCCGCCGCCGATTTTATCCTCGTTGCCAGCAGGGCCTTTTGACGTTTCCCCTTCGTGCACCGTTTCAGCCTGCGGCGTCGACCTCGAGCCGATAGCCCACCCCGGTCTCCGTGAGAATGTGTTGGGGCTGCGCCGGGTCGGCTTCCAGCTTCTGGCGCAGGTGGCCCATGTAGATGCGCAGGTAGTGATTGCTCTCGACGTGCGACGGCCCCCACACCTCCTTGAGCAACTGACGATGCGTGAGCACGCGCCCGGCATGCCGCACGAGCGTGACGAGCAGGCGGTACTCGATGGGCGTAAGGTGCACCGGTTCCCCGCTGCGTGTGACCTTGCGACGCGCCAGATCGATGTGGATGTCCCCGAACGAAAACGCTTCGTCGAGCGTCTCCGAGTTGCCGCCCCGGTGATGGCGGCGCAATTGCGCGCGAATGCGTGCGAGCAACTCCGACACACCGAACGGCTTGGTCAGATAGTCGTCCGCCCCCACGTCGAGTGCGACGACCTTCTCCGCTTCTTCGTTGCGCGCTGACAGTACGATGATCGGCATGTCGGTCCAGCTACGGACTTCGCGAATGACTTCTACGCCATCAATGTCCGGCAATCCCAAATCGACGATCAGCAGGTCAGGTTTGCGCGTTGCCGCCTCGACCATGCCCTGTCGGCCAGCTTCCGCCTCATGCACGACCATGCCTTCGGCTTCCAGCGACGTGCGCAGAAACCGTCGGATCTGGCGCTCGTCTTCAATCACCACAATGTTGATGGTCGGTTCACTCATGTGGCTCACTCATGTCGTTGTATCGCGTTTGCGTCGGTGTCCCGAAGGGGCGGTTCGGGGATGTCCTCCGCGGCGTCCGGGGCGGCCGGCGGGGTCTCCACCGGCAGCGTAAAGATGAAGCGAGCACCGTGTCCATCGGTCACGTTGGTCGCGTGAATCTTACCGCCGTGCGCTTCCACGATGGCACGGCAAATCGCCAGGCCGAGCCCGATCCCCGGCTTGGCGGACTCCTTCTCGCCGCGCATGAATTTCTCGAAGATCCGGCCTTCCATGCCGGGCGGCAGACCGGGGCCATCGTCGCTCACGCTCACCTCCACGTCCTCGCCGGCCACGCGGGCCGCGATCTCGATGTGCGACCCGACCGGCGAATACTTCGCGGCATTTTCCAGCAGGTTCGTGAAAAGACGTTCGAGCAGCACGGCGTCCACGCGCAACAGCGGCAGATCGGCGGGCAGCCGGGTCGTGACTTCATGACCGCCGAGCATGCGTCGGCACGCACGCAGCGATGTGCCGACCACCTCTTCGAGCATCTGCCACTGACGATTGAGCTGCACACCGCCCGCCTGCAACTTCGCCATGTCGAGCAGATTCGTGACGAGACCGGTCATGCGCTGCGCCTCCTCGTGGATCGCGTCGACGAGTTCGAGACGCAGCGGCCCGGGCGTCTGCGCATTGCGGCTGAGCATGCTGGCGAATCCGACGATGGACGTCAGCGGCGTGCGCAGGTCGTGCGAGATTGCGGAGAGCAGCGAATTGCGAAGACGCTCGGACTCCATCGTCACCAGCGCGTCCTGTGCGATTTCCACGTAATGCACCCGCTCCAGCGCCAGCGCGATCTGGGCGGCGAACGTATCGAGCAGGCGCTGCTGTTCGGGCGTGCCGATCATGCCGCCGTCCGATCGCTCCTCGGTGCGATCGACCACGTCGGGCGCGACTACCAACACGCCGCGTGTGCGCATCGGCGCGCGCAGCGGAAGATAGTAGGCGTTGGAGCCGGGCAGCGTGTTGGTGCCGCGCCCTGCCGCCTGCTGACGGTCGTACACCCATTGCGCGACGTCGGTATCGATGTGCTCGGGCATCGTTTCGGCCCGCGCATTTTCCACCGGCTGGCGCACGCTGCCCTGGCTATCCGGCAACAGCAACGCCACACGCGCCTGAAACACCTCGCGCACGTGACGGGAGCCGATCTCCACGATCTGGGGCGTGGTGAGCGCCGCCGCCAGTTCGCGGGCCATCGCATATACCGCCCCCGTGCGCCGTTCGCGCCATGTGGCCAGCCGCGCCTGAAAGCGCAGACTCGTCGTCAGATGGCTGATGACCAGCGCCACGGTCAGCATGACCGCAAACGTGAGCAAGTACTGCGTGTCGGAGACCGACAACGACATCGTCGGCGGCACGAAGAAGAAGTCGAATGCGACCACCGAGAGAAACGAGGCCAGCACGCCCGGCCCGCGTCCCAACCGCATCGCCGCGACGATCACGCCGAGCAGATACAGCATCGCGATGTTGGCCAGATCGAGAAACGTGGTCAGCTCCGCCGCCGCGAGCGACACGACCCCGCAAATGCCGACGGCCCAGGCATAGGCCCGCCATGGCCGACCGACGAGTCCCAACTCCGGCGCCGTATCGAACCAGTCGCGCCAGTCACCCCGCACCACACGCTTGTCGGCCGACGTATCCCCGGCAGCGGGGCCGATGAGCACGACGTCCACGCCGCGCGCGAGCCGCACCAGCTGCTCATGCAGCGGGGTCCGGGCCGTCCACCAGCGTCGCGCGCCGCTCGCGCCCACCACCAGCTTGGACACGTTACGCATTTGTGCATAGGCCAGCAGTGTGGTGGCGGCCTGCGCGCCGTCCAATGTCAGCGTTTCCGCCCCAAGCTCATGGGCCAGCTTGAGCGTGGCATACACGCTCTCGCGACGCGCCGTCGACTGCCGCAATATCGCCGGTGTCTCCACATGCACGGCAAGCCAGTCGGCGCGCAGACTCGCCGCGAGCCGCGCGGCCGCGCGCACCAGCGCCACGCCCTCCGGCCCCGGCCCGATGGCGACGAGCAACCGTTCGCGCGCCTGCCAGACCTGACTGATCGACTGGTCCGCGCGGTATTCGCGCATTTGCGCATCGACCCGGTCGGCGGTGCGACGCAGCGCCAGCTCGCGCAACGCGATCAGATTGCCTTTTCGGAAAAAGTTGCGCACGGCGCGCTCAGCCTGCGCCGGCATGTACACCTTGCCCTCGCGCATGCGTTCGAGCAGTTCGTCCGGCGGCAAGTCGACGAGCTTGACCTCATCGGCCAGATCGAACACGCGGTCGGGAATCGTCTCCCACACGCGAATGCCGGTGATCTGACCGACGACGTCGTTGAGTCGTTCGAGATGCTGCACGTTGAGCGTGGTGTACACATCGATGCCCGCATCGAGCAATTCGTGCACGTCCTGCCAACGCTTGAGATGCCGCTCTCCGGCAACGTTCGCATGGGCCAGTTCGTCTACGAGCGCTACGGCGGGTTTGCGCGCAAGCATGCCGTCGAGATCGAATTCGTGCAGCACACGTCCGCGATATTCGACCGACTTTTGCGGCAGCACTTCAAGCCCGTCGAGCAGGCGCGCCGTCTCTTCCCGGCCGTGCGTCTCCAGCACACCGACCACGACGTCGGTGCCCTCCTCGCACAGCTTGCGTGCCGCCTGCAACATGGCAAAGGTCTTGCCCACACCGGCAGACGCGCCGAAGAAAATCTTCAGACGGCCACGCCGCTCGCGCGCTTCGTCGCGTTGCAGCTTGCCGAGCAGTTCGTCGGGATCAGGGCGTTCGATGCCAGCCATCGGGTCAGTCCACTATGAAGACGCGAGCCACGTCAGTACAAAAAAACGCGGCACGCGCCGGGCGTGCCGCCAATCTACCGCAGGCCGACGAGCAAAACCAGCGATTCCCGGGTCTGCCCTGCCTGCGGTGCCGTCTTTCAGACGGCGCCTCGTGCCAATCCATCCAACGCGAGGTTGAGCTTCAGAACATTCACCCGCGGCTCTCCGAAAATTCCCCATTGACGGCCCTGTGTGCTGCGCGCCACCAGCTCACGCACCGCGTCCGTGCTCAGCCCGCGCGCCTTGGCAACGCGCGCGACCTGATACTCGGCCGCCGCCGGGCTGATGTCGGGATCGAGGCCGCTGCCCGAAGCCGTCACCAGGTCGGCCGGTACCGGCAGTTGCGCTGACGGGTCGGCATCGCGCAGCGCCGCGATGCGTGCCTTCACGGCATCCGTCAACGCCGGGTTGAGCGGGCCGAAGTTCGAGCCACCCGACGCGGTAGCGTTGTTCGGATTCGGCGACGTCGCCGACAGGCGGCCCCAGAAGTATTTCGGTTCGTCGAAGTTCTGACCGATCAACGACGAGCCAACCGCTTTGCCGTCCTTGTAGATCAGGCTGCCGGCGGCTTCGCGCGAGAACGCGGTCCGGCCAATGCCGGTCACGACCAGCGGATACACCAGCCCGGTGATGACCGAGAGCACGACAAACAGGCTCAGCATCGGGCGCAGAAGGGTTTTCATGACATCGATTCCTTAGAGTGTCAGCAGTGTGGTCCGAGCGCGCCGCGGCGTGGCCGCCGCGCCCGGATACCGCGCTTATCAGGCCCAGCCCAGCGCGGCGATGATCATGTCGATGACCTTGATACCGACGAACGGCACCAGAATCCCGCCAAGACCGTAGACGAAGAGGTTGCGGCGCAGCAGCGTGGCCGCCCCCAACGGGCGGTACTTCACGCCCTTGAGCGCCAGCGGAATCAGCACCACGATGATCAGCGCGTTGAAGATCACCGCCGACAAAATGGCCGACGACGGACTCGCCAGTCGCATGACGTTGAGCGCATCGAGCTGCGGATAAGTTGTGGCGAACGCCGCCGGAATGATCGCGAAGTACTTCGCCACGTCGTTCGCAATCGAGAACGTCGTGAGACTGCCGCGTGTCATCAGCATCTGCTTGCCGATCTCCACGATCTCGATGAGCTTGGTCGGGTTCGAGTCCAGATCGACCATGTTGCCCGCTTCCTTCGCCGCCTGCGTGCCGGAGTTCATCGCCACGGCGACGTCGGCCTGCGCAAGCGCGGGCGCGTCGTTCGTGCCGTCGCCGGTCATCGCCACGAGCTTGCCTTCGGCCTGATACTTGCGGATCGTCGCGAGCTTCTCCTCCGGCGTGGCTTCCGCGAGGAAGTCGTCCACCCCGGCTTCCGCCGCGATCGCCGCTGCGGTCAGGCGGTTGTCGCCCGTGACCATCAGCGTGGTGATGCCCATCTGACGCAATTCGGCGAAGCGTTCCTTGATACCGCCCTTGACCACGTCCTTGAGTTCGATCACACCCAGGGCGCGAGCGCCATTGGCGTCGTGCTCTGCCACGACCAGCGGCGTGCTGCCGCGACGGGCGATGTCGTCCACCGAGGCTGCAAGCGCGACCGGCCACGTGCCGCCGGCCGCTTCGACGTAACGCTTCACCGCCTCGGCCGCCCCCTTGCGGATCTGTTTGTCGGCAAGGTCCACGCCGCTCATGCGCGTTTGCGCCGTGAACGGGATAAAGAGCGCGTTCAGACCGCTCATCTCGCGCTCGCGCAGATTGAATCGTTGCTTGGCGAGCACCGCGATACTGCGGCCTTCCGGCGTCTCGTCAGCCAGCGATGCGAGCTGCGCGGCATCGGCCAGTGCGCGCTCGTCCACGCCCGGCGCGGGCACGAACTGGGACGCCTGACGATTACCCAGCGTGATGGTGCCGGTCTTGTCGAGCAGCAGCACGTCGACGTCCCCAGCCGCTTCCACCGCGCGCCCTGACGTGGCGATCACGTTCGACTGCATCATGCGGCTCATACCGGCCACGCCGATGGCCGAGAGCAGCCCGCCGATGGTCGTCGGAATCAGACAGACCAGCAGCGCGACGAGGACGGTAATGGTGACCGGATTGCCTGCGTGGGTGACGAACACACTGTAGATCGAATACGGCAACAGCGTGGCCGTCGCGAGCAGCAGCACCAGCGTGAGCGCCACGAGCAGAATCGTGAGGGCGATCTCGTTCGGCGTCTTCTGGCGCTTCGCGCCTTCCACCATCGCGATCATGCGATCGAGGAACGCTTCGCCCGGATTGACCGTCACCTTCATGATGATCCAGTCGGAGAGCACGCGCGTGCCGCCGGTCACGGCCGAGAAGTCGCCGCCGGACTCGCGGATCACCGGCGCGGATTCGCCCGTGATGGCCGATTCGTCGACCGACGCCACGCCTTCGACCACCTCGCCGTCGGCGGGGATGACGTCGCCGGCTTCGACCAGCACGAAGTCGCCCCGACGCAGACTGGCGCTGTCGATGACAAGGCATTGCGCGTCGCGGCGCGCCGAGCGCAGTTGCTTGGCGGGCACGTTTTTCTTCGCCTGACGCAACGACGCGGCCTGGGCCTTGCTGCGGCCTTCGGCCAGCGCTTCGGCGAAGTTCGCGAACAACACCGTGAACCACAGCCACAGCGTGATCGCGAGGATAAAGGGCGCGCTCGCCTCGGCATGCCCCGCCACGGCCATGCCGAACAGCACGGTCGTGAGCAGGCTGCCGACGTACACCACGAACATCACCGGGTTCTTGGCCTGGGTGAGCGGGTGCAGCTTGCGAAACGAGTCCACGATGGCCGGCTTCACGATGGCGGGGTCGAACATCGACTTCGTTGCCGATGTATGCCCCTCGCCCAGTTGCCGGGTGACGGTATTTCCTGAGGGTTGATTCATGAGTGCCTCGAATGCCTCATTTCATTATTCAATGCGCACCGATCATCGCCAGATGTTCGGCGACCGGACCAAGCGCGAGGGCCGGCACGTAGGTGAGCGCGCCCACCAGCAGCACCGTGCCGAGCAGCAGCACGACGAACAGCGGACCGTGCGTGGGCAACGTGCCCGAGGTCGCCGCGATACGCTTCTTGCGCGCCAGCGCGCCGGCAATCGCCAGCACCGGCACGATCACCCAGAAGCGGCCGAACCACATCGCGATACCCAGCGTGGTGTTGTAGAACGGCGTGTTGGCCGACAGACCCGCGAAGGCGCTGCCGTTGTTGTTTGCGGCCGAGCTGTACGCGTAGAGGATTTCCGAGAATCCGTGGGTGGCCGGGTTCGCCACACCGGCCTGCCCGGCGGGCACCAGCACGGCGAGCGCTGTGCCGAGCAACACCAGCAGCGGCGTCATCAGCACGGCCACGGCGACCATCTTCATCTCGTAAGCTTCGATCTTCTTGCCCAGATATTCCGGCGTGCGGCCGATCATCAGGCCGGCGACGAATACCGCGAGCATGGCAAAAACGAGCATGCCGTACAGGCCGGAACCCACACCGCCGAAAATCACTTCGCCCAGCTGCATCAACAGCATCGGCACCAGTCCGCCCAGCGGCGTGAGCGAGTCGTGCATCGCATTGACCGCACCGCAGGAAGCCGCGGTCGTGACGGTGGCGAAAATGCCCGAAGCCACGATGCCGAAGCGCGTTTCCTTGCCTTCCATGTTGCCGCCCGACTGTGCGGCGCTCACCTGCTGATCGACGCCAAGTGTTGCGAGTGTCGGATTGCCCGCCTGTTCGGCCGATACCGTGGCGACGGTCGCGATCGAGAACGCAATCGTCATCGCGGCAAGAATCGCCAGTCCCTGACGACGGTCGCCGACCATGCGCCCGAACGTATGGCACAGCGCCGCCGGAATCAGGAAGATCGCGAGGATTTCCAGGAAGTTGGCGAGCGGCGTGGGGTTCTCGTACGGGTGAGCCGAGTTCGCGTTGAAGAAGCCGCCACCGTTGGTGCCGAGCATCTTGATCGCTTCCTGTGAGGCCACCGGGCCCATCGGCAACGTTTGCGTTTGCGTCTGTGCCGGCGTGGTCACCGGCTTGCCGGCAGCGTCGAGCTTCGGCTGACCGTCCGGGCCCAGGACCGGATTGTCGTAGTGCGTGACCTGCAGCGTCGTCACGTCCTTGTACGCGTCGAAGTTCTGGATCACGCCCTGGCTCATGAGGCAGGCGGCGAGAACGACCGACAGCGGCACCAGGATGTAGAGCGTAATGCGGGTCATGTCGACCCAGAAGTTGCCGATGGTCTGCGCCGTGTGACGGGCGAAACCGCGAATCAGCGCGACGACGACAGCAATACCGGTCGCGGCCGACAGGAAGTTCTGCACGGCGAGTCCGAGCATCTGCGTGAGATAGCTCATCGTCGATTCCCCGGCGTAGCCCTGCCAGTTCGTGTTGGCGACGAAGCTCACCGCCGTGTTCATCGACGAATCGGGCGTGATGTTGCCGAACGCCTGCGGGTTGAGCGGCAGCCAGACTTGCCAGCGCTGAAGGGCGTAGACGAAGAACGCACCGACAGCGTTAAAGCCGACGAGTGCGATGGCGTACGTGCGCCAGTGCATTTCCTGTTCGGGACGCACTCCGCACAGGCGGTAAAGGCCGCGTTCGAGCGGTGCGAACCAGCGATTGACACGCGATTCGCCGGCAAGCACATCGGCCATGAAGCGGCCCAGCGGGCGCGCGAGTACGAGCAGCACGACGAGGAACACGCCGAGCTGGATCCAGGCATTGAGTGTCATGCTAGATCCTCCGGCTTGAACAGCGCGTAGACGAGATAAGCGAGCAGCGCGAGCGTGAGTCCGCCGCTCAGCCAGTACATGGCTGTCATTGCTGCCCCCCTACCGACGCGCAGAACGCGACAAAGCCGACGGTCGTGGCAACGAACGCCACGATCACGCCGAGATATAACCAGTCCATGACAACTCCCTATCGTGTGGCGGCCGGCACGCCACGGGCGCGACGCGCCCTCGCATGCGCATGCCAGCCGTGCCCTGAACGATACGTAGGGGCGCGTAAAGACGGGGACAAAAGGGGTAAAGGGGGTGTAAACAACGCGTAAACGCGGAGCACAAACGTGTAAACGACAGCGCCCGCCGATATCGCTATCGGCGGGCGCTTTGCCTTGTCTCGCAGGGCGTTGCGGGGGTGTCCCCGCACGGGCTTCAGTCGGACGTCATTCGGTCACTTGCGAGCCCTTGTGCCAGACCTCGATCACTTCCTTGCTCGGTTCGAGGTTCAGGTTCACGTTACGCGGCGGAATCGGCTGCTGGAACCACTTGCGCTGGATGCGACGGATGTCGCCCGAGGTATAGACGTGAGCCAGCGTGGTATCCACAAAGCGCTTGAATTGCTGATCGTCGCGACGCAACATCAGGGCGTTGAGTTCGGTCTCCAGCGGTGCACCGACGATGGCGAACGACTCCGGATCGCGGGCGTTGGCGCGAAAACCTGCGAGCAGCACGTCGTCCAGCGCGAACGCCTTGGCGCGTCCGGTTTCCAGCGTCATCATCGACTCGCCGTGATCGCGCGCCGGAATCACGCGATAACCGATCTTCTCGGCTTGCATGCGGGCCAGGCGCTCACCGGTCGAACCGGCCGACGCCACCAGATTCTGGCCCTTCAAATCCTCCAATCCCCGGATGTTGTCCTTCTTGTTGACTAGCAGGCGCACTTCCGAGACGTAATACGGATTGCTGAAGCCGACCTGCTCCGCGCGCTCCGGCGTGATGGTGTTCGGCGCGCAATCGAGGTCGACGGTGCCGTTCTTCACGAGCGGGATGCGGTTCTGCGGCGTAATCGACATTTCGCGCACGCGCAGATTCGGCAGGTTCAGCGCCGTCTTCACGGCGTCGACCACTGCGTAGCACAGGTCCATCGTATAACCGACCGGTTTGCCCTTGTCGTTCACGTAAGAGAACGGAATGGCGGCCTCGCGATAACCGAGCGTGATCAGCCCCGTGTCGTGAATCTTCTTGAGCGTGCCGGTCAACTCGCCGCTCACGGTCGGCAGCGCGACCACAGCGCCAGACTTCGCCTGGGCGGACGGTGCGGCCGTTGCCGTCATCACACCTGCCTGCGCGGCAAACCACACGGACAGCCCAAGCGCGACGCGCCGGGCAGCGATTTTCCAGGTGGCTTCCTTGGCACCCATCACAGCTTTCACAACTTTCACAGCAAATTCCTATCGGATTAACAGCACGATAGGAATTTACAGACTTACCCCGTTTCGCACAAAGAAACCTTTGTCATTAGCTTATGCGTCATGCCGCATCACGATCCGGGCTGCGGGGACGTTGCCGCAGGCTCCCGCCCGGCGCGCTTGCCGCTGCTTCCATCTTCACTCGCATCTTCACTCGCATCTTCACTCGCATCTTCATTCGCATCTGCATGCGCATCTACTTCGCGGGCGCCGTTCTCCCATAGCGCCAGCACTTCGGCAGAGGGCTCGACCGCCAGAGGGTGTCCGTGGGGCGGCACCGCCGCCTGAAACCACTCGCGCTGGAGCCGTGCCATCTCGCCGCTACGAAACATGGACGCGAGCACGGCATCGACTTGCGCCTTGAACGCCGGATCGTCCCGGGGCAGCACCAGCGCGTAGTGCTCGGGCGAATCGGAGGAATCGGAGGAACTGGAGAGGGGCGCACCGACGATACGGTAAGCGTTCGGCGTTTTGCTCCTCGCCCTCAGGCCTTCGAGCAATACGTCGTCCAACGCCAGCGCTTGCGCACGTCGTTCGCGCAGCATGCGAAACGCGTCGTCGTAGTCACGGGCCATCAGCAGCTGAAACCCCGTGCGGGCGTGTCGGGCACGCACGATCCGCTCGGCGGTCGTGCCCTGCACCACGACCAGTCGCAGCCCGCGCATGTCGTCGAGGGATTCGATGCCCGTTGCCTGTCGCACCATCAGCCGGATATGCGCCGCGTAATACGGCAAGCTGAACGACACACGTTGTGCCCGCTCGGCCGTCACCGTCGATGGGGCGCAGTCGATGTCGATGGCATCGCCCTTGATGAGCGGTCCGCGCATCTGCTCGATCACCCGCACGGGTGTGCTGCGCAATTCGGGCATCGCCATGGTCCGCTGCAATGCCGTGACAATGCGCTGGCACAGCGCCCACGACAGTCCCATCGGCTGATCGCTGGCATCGACATAGGAAAACGGAATGGCCGCCTGACGGTAGCCCAGGAGGATGCGGCCGCGCTCGCGGATGCGCGCGATCGTGGGCGCCTCGTCTGTGGGCGAATCGGGGACTGAAGCGCTTTCACCGGAAAACGATGTCGTGACCGGTGCGGTTGCCACCACCGCGCTCAGACGCGGCAGGCCTGGCATGGGTGGGCTACCCGCGTAGGTCGCTGGCGAAGCGGACACAATCGCCGTAGCGATCAGTGAGGTAATAACGCGGCGAGGCCAATCTCGGGAATAGGCGCGTGAAGACAGAAGGTCCATGGTCGGGGCTCGAACGAGAAGGGAAACGCCCGTACCTTAGTCATCGCCGTCCACGGGATTTTCGCCCTGCCCCACGATTCGGAAAAATCCCTCCGCCTCTGCGTCCCTACGTCTCTCCGTCTCCGCGTCTCAACGGGTGTGCGCTAACAGCGTCTGCAACAACTGTTCATCGTCCTCCGGTGTCGGCGACGTATTGTCGAAACGCACAAGCCCCGGAAATGCCGCGGCGGGCGGCAGGTAACGCCGCACCCGGTACTCGTCCCAATGTTCGAGCTTGTAGGCGTCGTTCGGATTGCCCCGGCTCACGATGCGCTCCTTCGCGCTGGCTTCGTCGAGATCGACCCACACGACGTGCACGCCCACGTCGTCGTCGACGTCGAGCCAGGCACGGTCGAACAGGAGCCCTTCGCGCAACTCGCGCGACAAGGGGCCGACGACCAGCACATTCACGCCCAGACGCAGATTCTCGCGTGCCGTCTCGAGCAAGCCGGCGTACTCCGGCTCGCGCAGCGTCTGCAAGTACAGCGGGCTGTCGCGGTCGTTCGGATTGCCGGTCAGCGCGCCCATGACCGACGCACTGTACGCACCGTACAGGGTGTCCTTGTCGAGCAGGCAAAAGGCCTCGCCGCTGCGCGCGATCAGCGGGCGAATGAGGCGCTTGGCAAGCGTTGTCTTGCCTGCCCCGGCATGGCCGCAGAAGAAGATGAGGCGTGTCATGCGGCCGCCTTGCGCTCGAACATCACGAAGTGTTTGCGCACCGGCTCCACGACTTCGAAGACCCCTTCGAAGCCCGCCGGGATCACGCAGGCGTCGCCCGGCCCGAACTCGGAGGCGTTGCCCTCGAGATCGCTGATCCGGATACGCCCTTCGATGACCGAGAAATACTCCTGACGATGGGCGCCGAATGCAATGCGCCACGCGCCGGGTTCGCACGTCCATTCGCCGCAGTCGAATTCACCGAGCGCATCGGTATAGAACGTACGCGTCATCCGTTGGGGATTGCCGCTCACACGGCGCGCCTGCGCCGGATGATCGAATACGGGCTCGCCCGCCTGATCGGGAGCGAAGGTGATAAGAGAAGGTGCAGAAGATGTCGTCATGGGTCAGGTCGGAAGTCGGGAAGAAATGCGTCGCTCAATTGAGCGCCGCGCTGAGCTTGCGCCGCCATGCGGCGACGGTCGCCGGGTCGCGCTCGGCCAACGCGTCGAAGATGGCGAGCATCGACTTGCGGGCAGCATCGTCGCCAAACGACCGGTCGCGCTGCACGATATCGAGCAGCGTCTGCAAAGCGGGCTCATAGGCCCGGTCCGCCAGATAACGGTTGGCGAGATCGAGACGCGCCTGCAAATTCTCGGGTTCGGCGTTCACACGATCGAGCAATTGTGCCGCCGGCGGCAGTTGGCTCGCCTGTTCGGCGGCTTCGATGCGCGTGGTCAGGGCGGCAATGCGCGCGTCGCCGCTGGCGGCCGTGCGCGGGGACAACAGGGTCAGTTCCGTGCGTGCTGCTTGCGTGTCGCCCATGCCGAGCAGCACATCGACCAGATCCAGACGCACATCGTCGTGCGCGGGATCGAGGGCCAATGCGGCCTGCAGGGCATCGCGGGCCACCGTCGGCTGCCCGTCGGCCAGCGCCGTGCGCGCCACCTTGCGCGCCATCTCCGCCGGATTCGGCACGATGCGGTCGATGAACGCACGCAGTTGCCCCTCCGGCAGCGCACCGACGAACTGATCGACCGGTTCGCCGTCGACGAAAGCGACGACCGTGGGCAAGCTGCGCACGCCATAGTCGGCGCAAAGTTGCGCGTTCTCGTCGGCATTGATCTTGACGAGCCGGATGCGCCCCTGCGCTTCGGCTTCCAGCTTTTCGAGCATTGGCCCGAGGGTGTTGCACGGGCCGCACCACGGCGCCCAGAAGTCGGCCAGCACGGGCACCTGATGCGAGACGGCCAGAACGTCGGTATCGAAGCTGGCGAGATTGGTATCGATCATAGGTTCTGTCGAGCGTGGTAAATTGCGTGAATGGCGGCCGTAGCACTTGAAAAGTCATGGCACACGGCCGTCCGCTTGAAGCATGGTAATCGCAAAACTGGGCAAAACGGTACGGACGCGCGCCAGCGCCCCGGGTTCCCGCCTCGGCCACGCGTCTCATCACATGCCCCGAACCGTCCGGCGCCCGTCGGACATCCGGCAGGGAGACACATGCACGCAGGCCACGGCACGGCGATTTTCTTCACGCAACTACTTTTGCTGGTTCTCGTCGGTCGCCTGCTCGGCGAGGTCATGCAGCGACTGCGTCAACCCGCGGTCATGGGCCAACTGCTCGCCGGCGTGCTGCTCGGCCCCTCCATCTTCGGTGCGATCCTGCCTGCCTGGCAACACGCCGTCTTCCCCGACAACGAAGCGCAGAAAAAGATGCTCGACGCCGTCTCGGAGCTGGGCGTGCTGCTGCTTCTGCTCTCGACGGGGCTGGAAACGGATCTTGGCCTCGTGCGCCGAATGAAGCGCATGGCCATCTTCGCCTCGGCGGGCGGCATGATGATTCCGTTCGTGTGCGGCTTTGCCCTCGGGTGGCATCTTCCTGACAAACTGCTGCCGCATCCGGAAGCGCGACTCGTCACCTCGCTGTTTCTCGGCACGGCGCTGTCGATTTCGTCGGTCAAGGTCGTGGCCATGGTCATTCGCGAAGTCGACTATTTGCGGCGCAACATTGGCCAGATCATCCTCGCTGCCGCCATTCTCGACGACACCACCGGCTGGATCATCATTGCGGCAATCGCGGGCCTTGGTGCAAGCGGCTCCATCGACCTGGGGCATCTCTCAATCAGTCTGGGCGGCACACTTCTGTTCATCGTGCTGTGCTTTACGGTGGGCAAACGTGCCGTTGCGGTGGCGATTCGCTGGACGAACGATCGCTTCACCATCGAGATGCCCGTGCTCAGCGCGATTCTCGTGATGACTTTCGTGCTGGCCCTGGCCACGGACAAGCTCGGCGTGCACACCGCGCTCGGCGCGTTCATGGCGGGGGTCATGATCGGACAGTCCCCCATATTGTCGGAAAAGATCGAAGCGCAACTGCGGGGACTGATCGTCGCCCTCTTCGCACCGGTGTTCTTTGGTGTGGCGGGCTTGTCTGTCGATCTGACCATTCTGCTCGACTGGCGCATGCTCGGTCTCGTTGCGGGACTGATTCTGATCGCCAGCGTGGGCAAGTTCGCCGGTTGCTTCATCGGCGGGCGTCTGGGCGGCATGTCCTCGGCCGAAGCGCTGGCCCTGGCCACCGGGATGAACGCGCGCGGCTCGACCGAAATCATCGTGGCGAGCATCGGTTTGTCGCTCGGTGTGCTGAGCAAGGACCTTTTTACGATGATCGTCATCATGGCGCTCATCACCACGCTGATCATGCCGCCGGTACTTCGCCGCGCGCTGGTTCGCATTCCGCTCTCGGACGAGGAAAAGGCGCGACTGGAGAAGGAAGCCGCAGAGGAAAAGGACTTCCTGCCGAACGTCGAACGCATTCTGGTGGCAGTGGACGGCAGCGCCAACGGACGCTTCGCCGCATGGATCGCCGGACTGACCGCCGGCGTGCGCGGCACCCTCACGACCGTGCTTGCGCCCACACCGACGCCGACCGATGGCGGAAAGGCAGCCCGCGAGGTGCGCGAGGCCGAGGAGATCGAGGAGATTGAGGAGGCCGCGCCGTCGAAGCCGCGTGCGACCGCACCGCCCTCGGCAGACGGACGGCGCAAGTCTCTCGATGATGGAGATGGCGGCAATAAGGCGGAGGACGCCTCTCGCGTCAGTGACGACGAGGGCGCGAGCCGCGACGCTTACGACATCGCCGTCGCCGCCGCGAAGCGCGCCATCGGCCGGGCACCCGCAACGCCGGGCGTCGAGGAGGACAAGCCCGTCGACAAGGCCCGCGAGGCGGCGCGTCTGGTGCTGCGGGAACGCACGGGCAAAGCGCCTCAGAAAACGCCCGAATTGCCGCATGGCCCCATCAAGGACGACACACATGACACCTCGGGCGACGACAAGTCACCGGCGTCGGGCGCGCCCGCTCCGAAACATGAACCCGTGGGCGAAGCGCATGACGACAAGCGCGTGAGCGAAGCCAGGGAAGAAGGCGAATTCGTGGCGAGCGACCCATCGGATGCCGCACGCGAGCAGGAGGCGGAACAACCCGACAGCAGCCATGAAGCGACGCGCATCTCGGACGAAATCGCCAAGGGGTACGGTTTCGTGATCGCTGGGTTCGACGCCCCCGGCGAAGAATCCGACTCCGACGTCCCGCCGTTGCCGCTTCCCACGGGCGTGCTACCGCTTACCAAGGCGTTCGACGGGGCGATCGCCATCGTGCTCGCGCACGGTGAGCACGTGCGCAGACCGGATGCGCCGCTCGACATCCTCGTGCCGGTCTCAGGAACCGACTACTCGCGTCACGCCGCCGAACTGGCCATTACCCTGGCGCGGGCCGCCGACGCGTCGGTGACGGCGCTGCACGTCTCGGCACGCGTGGCGCCGGGCATGCTGCACCGCCAATGGCGTGCGCGCGTGCTGCGCCCGGACGCCGCCGAAGCCGCCATGATGGACAACCTGCATGCACTGGCCGAGCGCAACGGCGTGAAACTTCGTACGCGGCTGCTCGCCGGTGGCAAGATCGAGGAGGCCGTGCTCCATCAGATCCATCACGGCAAACACAATCTGCTCGTGCTTGGCGTGCAGCCGCGCTTCGGCGACCGCCTGAACTTCGGCGCCGTATCGCATCGCCTGCTCGAAGCGCGGCATTGCTCGGTCATCGTGCTGAGCGCCTGAGGCGCGCCGGGGCTCAGTTTGCCGACGGCTTGCGCTCCGGCAACGGAATCCATTCCGTCTCGCCCGGCACCTTACCCATTTCCTGCGCGGTCCATGCGGCTTTTGCCTGATCGATGCGCTCACGGCTCGACGATACGAAGTTCCAGAAGATGAAGCGCTCGCCATCGAGCGGTGCACCGCCCAGCAGCATCAGCCGGACCGGCTTGTCGCCCGCCACGATGCGCACGTCGCCGCCCTGCACGAGTACCCCCATACGGTGCTCCGGCAGCGTCTCGTCATTGACCGTCACCTCACCCTGCACCGTGTAGACCGCACGCTCCGCATATTCGGGCGGCAACACGAACGCCGCGCACGGCTCCATGTCCACAGCCAGATAGAAGATCGGTGAGAACACCTTCACCGGCGCCTTCTCGCCGAACGCTTCCCCCAGAATCAGACGCATGTGAACGCCCGGCAGAAAGATGTCGGGCAACGACGCCGCTTCATGATGCGAAAACGACGGCTCGGTCTCTTCGTCCGCCTGCGGCAACGCCACCCACGTCTGGATGCCGTGCACGTCGCCGCCTCGCTCGCGCACGTCGTGCGGGGTGCGCTCGGAGTGCACGATACCGCGCCCGGCAGTCATCCAGTTCACTGCCCCCGGCGTGATGCGCTGATCGCTGCCGAGGCTGTCGCGGTGCCAGATTTCACCGTCGAACAGATAGGTGACGGTCGCCAGTCCGATGTGCGGATGCGGCCGCACGTCCATACCCTGCCCGGGTGAAAGCGTGGCCGGGCCCATATGGTCGAAGAAAATGAACGGGCCGACGGTCTTGAACGCCAGACTCGGCAGGCTGCGTTGCACGGTGAAAGCGCCGATGTCGCTCAGGTGCGGCTTGAGCACGGCAAGGAAGGGACTCGTGGAATCAGTCATGGCGCGGTTCTCCTGCGGTCTGCGTGTTTGTCGTGGTCGTCATCATCGCGTGGGGCTTTCCGCCCGATTGTAGAGGACATTCACGGCGCACTCCATGACACCTGTGCATGATTGCGCTGGCGCCAATGTGGCACCGGGTGCGCATGCACATGTGGGCGCGCCATCGCTTCTATAATGCAAGGATTGTGAAACGCTTCTGACGCGCGTGCGACGCGTGCATCGACTTATGAACAAGGCCTTCGTCAAGGAAGATAACGGCGACGACGATGACGATCTCGACGCCGGCGCCCCGGAGATTCCGGCAGGCACCAAGAATTACATTACGCCCGCGGGCTATCGTCGGCTGAAGGACGAACTGCTCGATCTCATCGACAACCAACGTCCCGAAGTGGTGAAGATCGTGTCCTGGGCGGCGTCCAACGGCGACCGCTCTGAGAATGGCGACTACATCTACGGCAAGCGGCGGCTGCGTGAAATCGATCGTCGCATTCGCTTTCTGACGCGACGTCTGGATAACGCCGAAGTGGTCGACACGCGTCGTCAGGAAAACGTCGATCAGGTGTTTTTCGGCGCGCAGGTGACCTATGCCGACGGCAAGGGCGACGAGCATACGATCATGATCGTCGGGATCGACGAGGTCGATCTGGAACGCGGGCATGTCAGTTGGATTTCGCCGATCGCCCGGGCCATTACCAAATCGAAGATCGGCGACACCGTACCGCTGCGCACGCCGGCCGGACTCGATCAGATCGAGATTCTCGACGTGCGCTACCCCCCCTCGGAGTAGCGAGAAGGTCTCGCCTCGGCGCACGTCCTCGCGTCGCGCTCAACGAAAACGCCTCCCGAGGGAGGCGTTTGACGTGGTATCTGCCCGCAACGGCGGTCAATAATTACCGCGCTCTCGCGCGACTCGCATGGCGTGGATCTCTTCCTGATGCCGCTCACTCGGGCGCTCGCGCGCCACGCGCATCACGTCCGGATTCACGCGGATACGGCGCATCACGTTCGCGAGATGCACACGGTCGCTCACCTGGATCAGGAAGCGCAGCGTCGCCGATTCGTCCGGCACCACTTCGTCCATGCCGATGTGCACGATGTTGGCATCGGAAGCCGTAATGTCGGCCGCCACGCGCGAGAATACCCCCCGGTTGTGATGCACGAGCACCTTGATGCCGACGTCGAACAAACGGCCCGGTTGCGGTGCCCACGCCACGTCGATCCACCGGGTCGGATCCTTGCGATGAACGCGACGCGCGACCGGGCAGTCCGTCGTGTGAATCGCCATGCCGAGGCCAATGCCGATGTACCCCATGATGGCGTCGCCGGGAATCGGGCGGCAACACGCCGAGAACTGCACCGACATGCCTTCCGTGCCGGTGATGAGCACCGGCGGCCCGACGTTCTCGTCGCCCGGACGCGGTGAATCCGGATCGTCCGGACTATCGTCGTTCTCGCCTTCCTTGCCCGACGAGAGCACCGCAAGGCGCTTGGCCATGACGGCCGCCACGCGACGCCCCAGCCCGATGTCCGCGAAGATGTCCTGACGATCCTTGTTGCCGGTCCACTGCGCGAGCTTGTCCCACGTCTCCGGCGAAATCTCGCTCATCGTCAGGCCATAGCCCTTGAGCGCCTGCTCGACCAGACGCTCGCCGAGCTGCACCGACTCGGCGAAACGCATCGTCTTGAGGTAATGGCGAATGGCCGAGCGCGCCTTGCCGGTGCGCACGAAACCGAGCCATACCGGGTTCGGTTTCGAATACGGCGCGGTAATGACTTCCACGATGTCGCCGTTCTTCAACTCGGTGCGAAGCGGCAGCAGTTCGTTGTTGATCTTGACGGCCACGCACTGGTTACCAAGATCGCTGTGGACCGAATAGGCGAAGTCGAGCGCCGTCGCGCCGCGTGGCAGCGCCATGATGCGCGCTTTCGGCGTGAAGACATAGACGGCGTCGGGGAACAGGTCGATCTTGACGTGTTCGAGGAATTCCGTGGAGTCGCCCGTCTCGCTCTGGATGTCGAGCAGCGACTGGAGCCATTGATGCGCGTGCTTCTGCACATCGTTCATGTCCGCACCGCCATTCTTGTACAGCCAGTGCGCGGCCACGCCCGCTTCCGCAATCTCGTGCATGCGCCGCGTGCGAATCTGAAATTCGATCGGTGTGCCGAAGGGGCCGACGAGCGTCGTGTGCAACGACTGATAGCCGTTGACCTTCGGAATGGCGATGTAATCCTTGAACTTGCCGGGCACCGGCTTGTAGAGGGCGTGCAGCACACCGAGCGCGAGGTAGCACTGTGCGTTCGATTCGACGACGACACGGAAACCGTACACGTCCAGCACCTGCGAGAACGACAGCTGCTTTTCCTGCATCTTGGTGTAGATGCTGAAGAGCGTCTTCTCGCGGCCGAAGACGTCGGCGCTCACCTCACCGTCTTTGAGCGCTTTCTCGACCGCGTCGAGAATCTTGCCGACCACTTCGCGCCGGTTGCCGCGCGCGGCCTTCACGGCCTTGTCGAGCACGGCATAACGGCGCGGGTGGTAATTCGCGAAGCTCAGATCCTGAAGCTCGCGATACGTATTGTTCAGACCGAGACGATGCGCGATGGGCGCGTAGATGTCGAGCGTTTCACGCGCCACACGGCGCTGCTTTTCCGTCGACGTGACCCCCAGCGTGCGCATGTTGTGCAGGCGGTCTGCCAGCTTGACGAGAATGACGCGCACATCGCGCGCCATCGCCAGCAACATTTTGCGAAAGCTCTCGGCTTGCGCTTCTTCCCGGCTTCGAAACTCCATCTTGTCGAGTTTCGACAAGCCGTCGACCAGTTCCGCAACCTTCGGTCCGAATCGCTCGGCGAGTTCGGCTTTGGTCACCCCCTGGTCTTCCATCACGTCGTGCAGCAACGCGGCCATGATCGACTGGGCGTCGAGCTTCCACTCGGCACAGATCTCGGCAACGGCGACGGGATGGGTAATGTAAGGTTGTCCGCTCTGACGATATTGGCCCAGATGGGCTTCGTCGCTGAACTGGAAGGCTTCCTTGATTTGCGCGAGGTCGCTTTCCTTGAGGTATTCCCCAAGCATGCCCTTGAGACGGGCGATCGAGACGACCTCGTGCTTGCGCGGCTGCTCGGGCGTTGCCGTCGGACCGAAGAGGTGCCGATAGGACTGCTCTAGCAGCGCATCGATGTACTGTCGCGTGGCGCTCTCGCCCTTTTTTTTCTTGCGCTCGGGCTTGGGCTCCCCCGCTTTGGGTTCATCCGCAGCGATGGACGCGGCCGGTGATTTCGCATGACTCATACGTGTACCTGCATCGTCGAGCGGCCCGGAACGTCACATCGCATCAGTGCAGTCTCCCGATCAGAGCGGCACTTTCTTGAGCATCTCGATGCCAACCTGACCGGCCGCGATTTCGCGCAGCGCGACGACAGTCGGCTTGTCCTTGTTGTTCTCGAGCTTCGGCGTATGACCTTGCGCCAGTTGTCGGGCGCGGTAGGTCGCAGCGAGGGCGAGCTCGAAGCGATTCGGAATTTGTTTCAGGCAATCTTCAACGGTAATTCGGGCCATAAGGAGGTTCCTTCTCAATATAAGGCGTATTCTATCGCAGCCGGCGTGCACTCGCGCAAAACACAAGCGTCGTCGGGGAATGCAACGGTGTTACTCGTGTTCGTTCGGTGCGTGGATGTCCAGATCGGTGAACAGCGTCTTGTGACGTGCGTACTGCGAAGCAAAGCGCAGGCGCACTGCCGTGAACACCGATTGCAGCTGGTCGAGCGCACGCTGGAATTCGTCATTGATGATGATGAAATCCGCTTCCGGCGCATGCGCGATCTCGCCACCGGCAGCGAGCAGGCGTCGCGCAATAACCTTCGGCTCGTCAGTGCCACGCTTTTTCAACCGTTCTTCGAGCGCTTCGATGGACGGCGGCAGAATGAAAATTCCGACCGCATTCGAGAAGCGCTTGCGCACCTGCTGCGCACCTTGCCAGTCGATTTCCAGCAAGACGTCGCGGCCTTCGCGCATCTGTTCTTCGATCCACACGCGCGAGGTGCCGTAATAGTTGCCGTGGACTTCGGCGCTCTCCAGAAACTCGCCGCGCTTGCGACGCTCCAGAAACTCCTCGACCGAGATGAAGTTGTAATGCACGCCCTCTTCTTCGTTCGCCCGCGGCGCACGCGTGGTGCAGGAGATCGACAGGCGAACGTCGCGATCCTGCGCGAGCAGCGCGTTCACCAGCGTGGACTTGCCCGCGCCCGAGGGGGCGACCACCATGAACAGATTGCCGGGATACTCGGCATGCAGGGGGGGCTGCGGGGGGTGTGGTTGCGAGGACATACGACTTACTCCAGGTTCTGCACTTGCTCGCGCATCTGTTCGATGTAGAGCTTGAGCTCCATCGACGCATCGGCGAGTTCCTTCGAGGCCGCTTTCGAGCCGAGCGTATTCGCTTCGCGATTGAGCTCCTGCATCATGAAGTCGAGCCGTTTGCCCACCAATCCTCCCTTGTCGAGGATATGGCGGGTTTCCTTCAGGTGGGCATCGAGACGCGTGAGTTCTTCCGCCACGTCGATGCGCACGCCATACATCGTCACTTCCTGACGAATACGTTCTGCAATTTCTTCCTTGCCAGGGGCGGCCGAGCCCTCCGGCACGACGATGCCCAGCGCTTCCTGCAGACGGTCCACGATTTTCTGCTGATGACGCGCGATCAGCTCCGGCACGAGCGGCTGCAGGCCCGTGAGAATCGTCTCCATCTTTTCGATGCGCTCGATCAGGCTCGCCTTGAGCTGCGCGCCTTCGCGCTTACGCACGTCGACGAGATCGCCGATGGCGGCGCGACCGGCGTCGATCACGGCATCGCGCAGCGCTTCTGCCGTCACCGACTCCTCGCCGAGCACGCCCGGCCAGCGCAGAATCTCGCCCGTGCGCATGCGTTCGGCATCGGGGAAGATCGCAAGCACCTGCTGCTCCAGATCGGCGAGTTGTTTGACGGCCTCGAGATTGAGCGCGCCGTTGGTGCCGCTCTCGGGACGTTGGACGTTGATGCGGATATCGACCTTGCCGCGCGAGAGTTTGGCGGTGAGCGCTTCACGCAGCACCGGCTCGCACGCACGCGCTTCTTCTGGCATGCGAAACGCCAGATCCAGAAAGCGTGAATTGACCGTACGCAATTCGACCGACACGCTCGCGCCTGCGGCTCCATCGGCATGCGCAATGTCGCGCGTGACGCTGGCGTAGCCGGTCATACTGTAGATGTTGTTGTCTTTCATCGGGGTGACCGGTACCACAGCGCCGTGACAGTTTTTCAGCGGGGCCGTGCAGCAACCGGTTTCGCATGCAATGGATGAAAAGCGATTATCGCATTTTCCGGCCCGGCGCTCCCGAATCCGCGCGCCGAGCCGGCGCGCTGCCCGCATGCCAGGGACGTTTAGCGATACCATTCGGGTATTGCCGCATAAATTCACCTCGCAGGACACTCACTCATGACCCAAATCACCCGCCCGGACGGCCGTGCGCAAGACGCATTGCGCCCCGTGCGCATCACCCGCCAATACACCCGCTACGCCGAAGGATCCGTGCTGATCGAATGCGGCGAAACCAAGGTCATCTGTACGGCCAGCGTCGAAGAAAAAGTGCCGGGTTTTCTGCGCGATTCGGGCCAGGGCTGGCTGACCGCCGAGTACGGCATGCTGCCGCGCGCCACGCACACGCGCGGCGATCGTGAAGCCGCCCGTGGCAAGCAAAGCGGACGCACGCAGGAAATTCAGCGCCTGATCGGCCGCTCGCTGCGCGCCGTCTTCGATCTCGAAAAGTTCGGTGCGCGCACCATCCAGATCGACTGCGACGTCATCCAGGCCGATGGCGGCACGCGATGCGCGTCGATTACCGGCGCGTTCGTGGCGGCGCACGACGCGGTCTCGAAGCTCATCGCCGACGGCAAGCTCGACGCGTCCCCGATCCGCGCCCATGTCGCCGCGGTCTCCGTCGGTCTGTATCAGGGCCAGCCGGTGCTCGACCTGAATTACGCCGAAGACTCGGCGTGCGACACCGACATGAATGTCATCATGACGAGCGAAGGCGGTTTCGTCGAAATTCAGGGCACGGCCGAAGGCGAACCGTTCACGCGTGCGCAAAGCAATGTGCTGCTCGATCTGGCCGACGCCGGCATCCGCCAGCTGATCGACGCGCAAAAGCGCGCCCTCGGAGTCTGACGATGGCCATGCAGAAAATCGTGCTGGCCTCGAACAACCCGGGCAAGCTGCGCGAGTTTGCCTCGTTGTTCGAACCGCTCGGCATCGAACTCGTGCCGCAGGGCATGCTCGGCGTGTCCGAGGCCGATGAGCCTCACGTCACCTTCATCGAAAACGCGCTGACCAAGGCCCGGCATGCGGCCGCGGCCACCGGCCTGCCCGCGCTCGCCGACGACTCCGGGCTGTGCGTGCCGATCCTGGGCGGCGCGCCCGGCGTCTATTCGGCGCGTTACGCCGCACGTGCCGGACGCGAGAAGTCGGACGCCGCAAACAACCGTCACCTGATCGAACAGCTCGCGCCGCACGCGGATACGCCCGGCTATCGCGACGCCTACTACTTCGCCGCGCTCGTCCTCGTGCGTCACGCACAGGACCCGCAGCCGATCATCGCGGAAGGCCGCTGGGACGGCGAGATCGTCGACGACGCACGCGGCGCGCATGGCTTCGGCTACGACCCGCACTTCCTCATCCGCTCGTTGAATCAGACGGCCGCCGAACTCGACCCCGCCGTGAAGAACGCTCACAGCCATCGGGCGCGCGCGTTGCGTGTGCTGCTCGACAAGCTGGGGCGGGAGGCGTAAGCGGTATGAGTCAGTCAGCGCTGCCCGTGCAGAACTTTCTGCGGCCCGGCAAGATCAGCCTGCCGGCGTTGCCGCCGATGTCGCTGTACGTGCACTTTCCGTGGTGCGTACGCAAGTGCCCGTATTGCGACTTCAATTCGCATGAGTGGCGTGGAGAAGGGGGCGCGCAAGCGTTCCCCGAGCAGGCGTATCTGGATGCACTGCGGCAAGATCTCGAACAGGCCATGCCACTCGTTTGGGGACGTCCGGTGCACACCGTTTTCATCGGTGGCGGCACCCCGAGCCTGTTGTCGGCGGCAGGGCTGGATCGATTGTTGTCCGATCTGCGCGCCCTGCTGCCGCTCGACGCCGACGCCGAAATCACGATGGAAGCCAACCCCGGCACGTTCGAGGCGGACAAGTTCCGAAGCTTCCGCGCGAGCGGCATCAACCGGTTGTCGATCGGCATTCAGAGTTTCAACAGCGAGCATCTGAAAGCGCTCGGGCGCATTCACGATGGCAACGAAGCCCGTCATGCGATCGAGATTGCACAGGCGAACTTCGAGAACTTCAACCTCGACCTGATGTTCGCGCTGCCCAACCAGACGCTGGCGCAGTGTCAGCAGGACGTGGAAACGGCGATCTCGTTCGCCCCGCCCCATTTGTCGCTGTACCACCTCACGCTCGAGCCGAACACGCAATTCCACAAGTACCCGCCCACCGTGCCGGACGACGACACCGCCGCCGATATGCAGGACTGGATTGCGCAGCGCACGGCCGCAGCCGGTTACGGGCACTACGAGGTGTCCGCCTACGCGCAGCCGCACAGGCGCGCGAAGCACAACCTGAACTACTGGGAATTCGGCGACTACCTTGGCATTGGCGCGGGGGCGCACAGCAAGATTTCGTTTCCGCATCGCGTGCTGCGTCAGGTGCGTCACAAGCATCCGCAGCGATACATGGAGACGGCGACCGAGGGCAATGCGATTCAGGAAGAACGCGAGGTCGATGCCCGCGATCTGCCATTCGAGTTCATGCTCAACGCCCTGCGTCTGACCGATGGCGTGAAGAGCGAACTATTCGCCGATCGCACGGGTTTGCCGATGGCGAAAATCGCCAGGGCGCTTGCGGCCGGCGTCGAAAAGGGCCTGCTCGTCGACGACCCGCAACGCATCGCCCCCACGGAGTTGGGGCAACGCTTTCTCAACGACTTGCAAGGGATGTTTCTGGAGCGCGACGGCAAGTAGGCGTCGGGCAACGGCACGAACCAGAACGGCGGGACATCTTCACCGAGGATGTCCCGCCGTCTGATTTTGATGACGCACAGACCATGTCCGCTGCATCTCACCCCAGCGCCGTTCCCATCTCCCTGAGCGCCTTGCGGATGATCTTGCCGGTCACCGTCATCGGAAGCTCCGGCAGGAAGACCACCTTGCGCGGGTATTCGTGCGCGGCCAGACGGCTCTTCACGAACGTCTGGATCTCCCTGGCAAGCGCGTCGGACGGCTCGTGCCCTTCACGCAGCACGACGAACGCTTTGACGATCTCCGTGCGCAATTCGTCTGGCTCGCCGATGACGGCGGCGAACTGCACCGACGGATGTCGGATCAGGCAGTCCTCGATGGGACCCGGGCCGATACGATAGCCGGCGCTGGTGATCACATCGTCCGAGCGTCCCGTGAAGGTGATGTACCCGTTCTCGTCGACGAAACCCGAGTCTCCCGTGAGCAGAAAGTCGCCGCGATACTTCTCCATCGTCGCGTCGGGGTTATGCCAGTAGCCGAGGAACATGACCGGATTCGGTCGCGCAATGGCGATGTTACCGACTGCGCCGGTCGGCAACGGCGTGCCGTCGTCGTCCACGATGGTCACGGCGTGTCCGCGTACGGCACGCCCGATCGCGCCCGGCAATGCGGGAAATTCCGCCGCGCAGGAGGACACGACCATATTGCATTCCGTCTGCCCGTAGAACTCGTTGATGTCGACGCCGAGATGCTCGCGCCCCCACGCCAGCAACTCCGGGCCGAGCGATTCGCCGCCGCTGGCGACCGAGCGCAATTGCAACGGCCAGTGCTCGCGCGGCGACGGCACGGTGCGCAACATCTTGAGGGCCGTCGGTGGCAGGAAGGTGTTGCGCACACCGTGGCGCGCCATCAGATCGAACGCTGCGACCGGGTCGAACTTTTCGAAGCGTCTGGACAGCACGGGCACGCCGTGATGCAGCGCCGGCAGCAGTACGTCGAGCAGTCCGCCGATCCAGGCCCAGTCGGCAGGTGTCCAGATCAGGTCGCCTTCCCGAGGGAATCCGTTATGCGACGTCTCGACGCCGGGCAAATGGCCGAGCAACACCCGATGCGCGTGCAAGGCCCCTTTGGGTTTGCCGGTGGTGCCGGAGGTGTAGATGATCAGCGCGGGGGCATCCGCACGTGTCTGAACGGGTTCGAAATGCGCGTCGCGTGACGCGATGGCAGGCCACAGCGCGAGCAGTCCGTCCTCGGCGACACCCCAGTCCTGATCGTCCGCCACATGGTGGTGCGCTTCGGGCAAGTCGTCATGGACCACATACACGAGGCGCAGGTCGGGCAACTCGGCACGAATGTCGTCGATCTTGCCAATGCTGGCCAGATCGGTCACAAGCACGGCGGCGCCTGAGTTTTGCAGGCGATAGGCGAGCGCTTCGGGACCGAAGAGCGTGAATAGCGGCACGGCGATGGCGCCGAGCTTGTAGGCGGCGACGTGCGCGACGAGCGTGGCGGGCGACTGGGGCAGAAAGATGCCGATGCGGTCCCCGGCTTTCACGCCCTGGGCGCGCCATTCGTTGGCGAGCTGATTGGAGAGTTGTTTCAGGACATCGAACGTGAGGCGCACATGCGAGCCGTCTGCGCTCTCGTGCACGAGCGCGAGCCGGTTGGTCCCGTCGGCCCATTTGTCGCAAACGTCGACGCCGATGTTGTAGAGCGTGGGAATCTGCCAGGAAAATGCGTTGGCAGTGGGGGCGCCGTCGGTTGGGGCGAGTGCCTTGCGCTCGCCACCGGCGTCATTTGACGTCTCTTGGGCGGGGGCGCGGGAGGTGTCGGCATCCATGCGGTTGTCTCCGGGTCATGTCTGGCCTCGCACGGTAACGCCGGGGGCGTACACCGCACGTCATTCGGGAATGATGCATGCCGGAACGGGACAAGACAAGGGGTGACGGGGGAAACACTAGCAAATTAGCGGGGTGTGAGGCGATTTCGATGCACACATGGCTTCACATCATGGCATGAGCAGGTATAATGCGCGCTGCCGTGCGGTACTGGCCTGCGCCGGAGCGCCAGCGATTCCGACGCCGATTCTCCCGGACCGCACGCATCTCAATGCTGTCATCACGACAGCATCCTGAGCCACGACCTTGCGTCGTGCGCAACGCCCCGGAGGCGTGCCAGAGTGGTTTAATGGACCGGTCTTGAAAACCGGCGAAGGGGTAACCCTTCCGTGAGTTCGAATCTCACCGCCTCCGCCAGAATTTCGAAAACCCCGACTAGACCCCAAACCAGCACCGAAACGCCGCCGCGATCAGTAGCCCGCAGCCGATCCGTCGCCGCGCGCGTCCGACGCACCGCGTAGCACGCCGGTTCACGATTCGACCTGAATCGCGCCCGCGTGCCCCATGGTATCGGTGAACGCCGCGCGAAAAAAGCCTCCAACGACGCGGGCTCGGGCAAAGCGCTGTTCGCGGCGTTTTGCGCCTCACATTTCCCAACGATAAAACTTGCCGGCGCCACCTGCCTCACGCGCAGCTTTCAGCAGCGCCTGCGTTGTGGGACGGCTCTCTCGTGTAAACGCATAGAACCTGGCGAACGGAAGCGCCGGCATGCCGTCGTGTTCGGTCAGTTCCCGGAGTCCGCTTCGCATCTGGCTTTGTGCAATGGGTGCGACGGCAAAACCGGATCGCGCCGCAGAAATACAGCCCGCCATGCTGCTGCTCTCCAGCGCTACCCGCCACGGACGCGCAGCCGCACCCAGCGCCGCGATCGCCGATTCCCGGTAGATACAAGGCTCGGGAAAGACCGCCAGGGGCACCGTGACATCCTGAGTGAAGGGAGCGTGTGCGGCGTATGCCCAAACCAAGGGCTCCTCCCAAAGCAACTCACCCGCGGTGTCGGACAACGCGCAGCGTTTGCCGAAGACGAGATCGATTTTTCCGCGCGCCTGCTGCTTGAGAAGGTCCGTTGTGATGCCGACCTTCAACTCGATCGATGCCTGTGGATGCCAGCGCTGGAAGGCGTGCAGAACGCCCGGCAACCACGCGCCTGCGAAGTCTTCGGAAGCGCCGACGCGAATCCGGCCCGAAATGGGGTCGCCCTTCAGGCGGGCGACCGCTTCGCGCTCAAGGTCAACGATGTTCCTGGCATATGCCAGCAGGGTCTCGCCCGCCAGGGTGACCTGAAGACGCCGGGTGGTGCGTTCGAGGAGGCGCGCTCCGACCATGCCTTCCAGTCGCCGAATGTGGCCGCTAACGGCCGAGGGCGTCAACGCCAGCCGCTCACCAGCCTGCGCAAAGCCACGAGACTCCACAACGAACAAGAAAGTCCGTAGCAAAACGATGTCGAGTCGGGCTGACGACGATGATGTGTCGGTCATGGCAGATCTTCAATTAGACACGAATTGCGCATTATAGGCGCCAATTAATCACTAATCGTCACTAGCTGGATGACTACGATGGGCTCGTCAATCTCAACGAGGAGCGGTAATGAGCTCATACCAGTTCGTCCAGACGTCGAAACTGACGGTCGGCTACCTTGAATGGAATGCTGCGGGAAAACGCACCGCAGTCCTGATGCACGGTTGGCCAGACAGCCCCGAGACGTGGCGGATAGTGGCGCACACACTCGTCGCCGCTGGCTTCAGGGTGTTGGCACCGGCTTTGCGCGGGTTCGCCCCCACGCGATTCTCCGACGCAACTAGTGTGCGCAGCGGACAATTGTCTGCCATCGGACGCGATCTTCTGGAGTTTATTGACGCACTGCGCATCGTTGATCCCGTCCTGGTCGGACATGACTGGGGCGCCCGCGCTGCCGCAAATGCCTGCGGCCTGCGCGCGGATGTGGCGTCTCATCTGGTGTTGTTGTCCGTGGGATATGGGACGAACGACCCAAATCAAAGTATTTCACTGCTACAGGCGCGCAACTACTGGTACCACTGGCTACTTGCAACGCCACGCGGCGAGCAGCTCATCAGAGAGGAACGCCGCGCTTTCACCCGAGAAATGTGGGACACGTGGGCCCCGGGCAAGTGGTATCCCGCAGAAGCCTTTGAGGAGGCTTACAACGCGTTCATCGGCCCGGACTGGGCAGACGTGGTGCTGCATTCCTATCGGCATCGATGGGGCTTTGCCGAGGGAGATCCTCAGTACGACGATGACGAAGCGCGTCTGAATCCGCCACCGGTGCTGTCATTGCCGACGCTGGTACTCCACGGCGGCGCCGACACTTGCAATCATCCGGAGACGTCCGCTGGCCGGGCACATTTTTTCGCTGGGGCTTACGAGCGGGTTGTATTCGACGCGGTAGGGCATTTTCCGCAACGGGAAGCCCCTGCGCGTGTTGCCCACGAAATCCTGCGCTTCATTTCGCAGTACTCATAAATCGTTCCGCATACGGCAATGCCATTGAGCGGCTTGCTCGAGCGCATTTTCAGGAGCGCTCTCCTGCGACACAGCAAGCGCCCGTTAGATCTATGGTTGACCGGCTTCGGTACCGAACCAACATCGCTAAACGCCATGTACAAGTCAAAAATCGACACGTGGACAATGATTGTTCTGGCCGGCACCGTCGGCACGTCTGCCTACGCCAGCTACCAGATACTTCTTGCGCAGCCAGCCTCGGCACTATGTCAATTGATTCCGATCGCGGGGCTAGGCGTTCTGCTTCCCTTATGGATCCTGCTTGACACCCGATACCTATTGACGTCCGACGAATTGCGCATACACTGCGGCCCGCTCAGATGGCAGATTCCCATCCAGGACATCATCTATATTTCGGCGACACGCAGCCTGTTCGCCAGCCCGGCGTTATCCCTTGATCGGCTTCGCATCGACTATCGCGATGGGCGAATGGTGATGGTATCGCCACGCGACAAGGAGCCGTTTATCGCCGCGATCAAACTATTGGCCATGCCGCGAGCGTAATGGGCGCCTGGGACACGCGGCGGCACCGGCAGGAACATTAACGCCGTGTCCGGGATGGGTCGACCGCTGTACGCCGACCCAGGCGCGCATAGCGGTCCCAGCGATAGGGAGCGAGGTCGATGGCCGGGGTGCGTTCGAGGATGAGATCCGTCACGATACGCGCGGAACCGCACGCCATCGTCCAGCCCATTGCGCCGTGACCGCAGTTGAGCCACAGATTCTTATGGCCGGACGCACCGAGAAATGGCAGGTTGTCGGGCGTCATCGGCCGTTGCCCGACCCACGGCGACGGTGTCGCGTCCCGAATTTCCGGATACACGTCGCTGGCGAACCGGCTCAACGCACGCAACCGTGCAGTTGCCTTGGCGGGCCCCGGAACGCCAATATCGGCGAAACCCGTGAACCGTACCGTGTCATCACCGAACGCCGCCCACGCCACCTTGTCCGGAATTGACACGGCACCCACGCGCGGACGCGCAGACGAACTCACGCGATACGACAGCGAGTAACCCGTGACCGGATAGATCGGCAGCGAATAACCCACCGGGGCCAGGAGCTTGCGAGACGCCAGCCCCGCCGTGACGACGACGGCGTCGGCCTTGTAGACGCCTCGCTCCGTCTCGACGCCAGACACGACGTCTCCCTTCAGATCGAGACGAAGCACCTTTTCACCGAAGTGTGCCGTCGCACCGAGTTGTATCGCTCGCTCGAGCGCCGCGGCGGCGTAACGCGCGGCATCGCCCGTACCGTCGCTCGGACAAAACACGCCGCGCGCAAACTTCACCGAAGCGGATCGCAGCATCGGCTCACGTTCGAGCAGCATGTCGTAGGTCAAGCGCTCGAAAGGCTCTTTTGCGTGATCAAGCAATGCTTCGTCGTACGGACCTGGGATGTCGTTCTCGCCGTAAAGATAAAGAATGCCGTCGTGGCGGCCACCGTAGGCGTCAAGTGCAATGTCCGTATCGCCGAACAGCACGTCGCGCGAGAAGGCAGATAGCGCGAGCGCCGCCTTCGAATTCAGGAGCCAGCGCTCGCGTGTGCCTTCTCGCGCGAAAAGCGTCCCCCACCGCAGCAGCGACGGCGTCCAGGGCGGACAAATACCGATACCGTCGCCCTGCCCCAGCAACGACCTGAGCGCAACGCCCACGATGCCCGGCTCGGCCCAACTAAAGCAATGCCCCGGCGAAATCAATCCGGCATTGGCGCGACTGGCGCCCCGCGCAGCCTGCGCCGCACTATCGATAATGTCGACTTTACATCCCGCCCGCGAAAGCGCCAGCGCAGTCACCGTCCCTGCGATACCGGCACCGATGACCACAACCCTCATCTCGGCTCATCCTCGTGAAAACGTATACTCACATGCGTACGCGCAAAAAAGTTGCCAGCCAGTGCGCTGAGCGACACCTTAACATATTTTGCGTTTACGCAAAATTTCTCGCATAGCCCACGGTGTTTCGCGCAAAGCTCCGGAGGCGCGAGTCCCTCGAACAACACCACTTCGCCGCAAGGACATACGGTTCGTGAAAGCCATACCGATGAACGAAAAACAGCCGGGTACGGCCCTGTCGCCAATCGAATTGGGGCAACGTCTGCGCACCGCCAGGAAGCGTCTGGGCTGGACGCTGACGCAACTTGCCGAGAAGTGCGATGTTTCGATCACGACAATCTCCCGGGCCGAGCGCGGCCAGCTTGCGCTCGGCTATGAGAACCTCACCGCGCTGGGACGCGCATTGGGCATCGACCTCGGCTCGCTCTTATCGCACCACACAGAAGACGCCCAACCCACGACAGGTCCTGTCGTGACGCGAGCCGGTGAAGGCGCGGCATACCGCGGCCTGTCGTTTACCTACGAGTTTCTCGCACCCAACACCGCGGGAAAGCCTTTCGAGCCCGTCTTGGGTACGGTTCACGCGCGCGAGTTCGGCGGGCCACAAGACTACGCCAGACACGACGGTCACGAGTTCGTCTATGTGCTGACGGGCGAAATTGACGTGTACTTCGAGACCGGCGACAAGGTGACGCTGCGCAAAGGAGACAGCCTCTACTTCGACAGCCGCATCGGCCACGCCTACGTCACGGTAAGCAAGCAATTGGCAAAGGTGGTCGGCGCCATTACCGACGAAAGCGAGCACATCGCGTTCGCTCGCCAGGGACACCCGCAAATCCCATCGTGACGCGCCTCCGAAGCTAGCGCCCCATCAACCGTTCGCCCCCCTCACCAGCACGCCGCCCGCGCCACACAAGCAGCCAGCGCCGCACCCTGGCGTCGCCCCAGCCATTTGCATACCCGCAAAAAACCGCACTCCCAGCTGGCAGCGGTGTTTACCATTATTTGCGTATACGCAAATTTTCTATGTAATTCACCTCGCAACCCGATCGCATCGGTTTTGCCCACTGACACCCGGCCATTCACGGAGCTAGCTCACGCCATGACGTCGAAGGATTCCAAACTACTTAGTACCCGCCAGTTGTCATTCATGGCACTGGGCATGGCCATCGGAGTCGGGCTTTTTCTCGGCTCGGCCTCCGCGATCAAGGCCGCGGGCCCCGGCGTATTGTTCGTGTATTGCCTGTGCGGCGGCGTGATCTTTCTCGTAATGCGAGCGCTGGGTGAATTGACGGTTCGCAATCCTTCGCAGGGATCGTTCGCGGCATACGCGCACAACTATCTCGGGCCGTTTGCCGGATACCTGGTTGGATGGAATTACTGGATCACGATGGTTGGCGTCGGAATCGCGGAATCGACCGCTGTCGCCGTCTACATGAAGATGTGGTACCCGGATGTTCCACAGTGGATATGGGTGTTCAGCGCGATTGCGAGCATCGGACTATTGAATCTTCTCGCGGTAAAGGTTTATGGCGAGATCGAATTCTGGTTCTCGTTGATCAAGGTCGTCGCCATCCTGGCGTTGATCGCTTGCGGCACGACGATCATCGCCTTTGGCTGGGGAAATCAGGGCGTGCCGCTTGGTTTGTCGAATCTGTGGCGTCATGGCGGATGGTTGCCGCACGGCGTGACCGGTCTGCTCAATGCGATTCCTATCGTCGCCTACTCGTTTGCGGGAATTGAGATGATTGCCATCGCGTCGGCAGAGGCCCGGGATCCCCAAACGACCATCCCTCGCTCCATCAATTCCGTGATCTGGCGCATCTTGTTGTTCTACGTGCTTGCGCTCGGGGTCATCCTTGCGATCTATCCCTGGAATCAGATCGGTCTGGATGGCAGTCCGTTTGTCGTGACATTCGAGCGCATCGGCATCGCGCATGCTGCAGGGATCGTCAACTTTGTCATTCTGACAGCGGCGCTATCGAGTTTTAACTGCATTCTCTTTAGCGGCGCACGGATTCTGCGCAATCTTGCGCTACAGGATCAGGCCCCCGGGGTATTTCGTGCGCGCTTCGCGAACGGCATTCCAGGTCGGGCCGTGCTGGCAACACTGGCATGCACGGCGCTTGGCGTCATCCTGAACTACGTCATTCCGGACAAAGCCTTCGGCGCAATGATGTCGATCCTCGCGTTCAACGTGATCTTCAATTGGGTCTTTATCGTCCTGACACATGTGGGTTTTCGACGCGCCGTGCCGAAAGCTCAGCGCAACACTGGATTTGTATTGCCTGCGCCGAATGTGTCCGCCGTCGTTTCGCTGGCATTTTGCGGATTCGTGCTTTACATGCTGGGCGACGATCCGGACTCGCGCATTTCGATTTACGCGGGTGTGGCGTGGACGGTTCTCGCCGCCGGGGCGTACTACGTGAGGTCGCGCGCACGCGCATCCGCAAACGTTCGCATCGAAGCTCGCCCAGGCCTGGAGGCATCACGCGACGTTCGGTGACCGGTGGGGCTCCCGGTACGGGAGCCCGCCACTCAGATTCGCCGCGCGTGGCTCATCGGGCGCGTCGCGCCTCCCAAATTCACTGGCAAATGCTCATCAGGGTGGCGCGACCAACGACGCGCATTGATTACTCGCTTGCGATTCCCTCAATGGGGCACTGTGGTGTCCCGATTTTTTTCCGCGTCAATGCTTCGACTGCCAGTCTCGCCCCATCAGGGTCTTCGACCCATTTTTTGTAGAAAGCGAACGGACAGTCAGCCACGCCTTTTTCCCCCTCCCCGGAATTGACAAGCCCGGTGTATCCGCGATGCAGTAGCTTGAACAAGTGATTGTTCGACTGCTGGTGCTCGCGCGCATCCCGAATGAGACTTATTGAGAGTTCGGCATATTGGATGCCCATCTCTTCGCTCCCGCATTCGCCGAGCGTTCGTCCATCGAACCCAATCAGCGACGATCCTCCGAAGTAAGAATAGACACCATCGAAGCCCGTGGCATTGGCAACTGCTACATAGGTGTTGTTCATCCAGGCCATTGTCTTTGCCACCATCATTTGCTGGTCGCGGGCGGGATACATATAGCCCTGACAACGAACGACCAACTCCGCCCCACGCATCGTGCAGTCACGCCAGATCTCCGGGTAGTTGCCGTCGTCGCAGATGATCAGACTGATCATGAGACCTTTCGGTCCCTCCGATACATAGGTCCGGTCTCCGGGATACCAGCCTTCAATCGGCACCCACGGCATGATCTTTCGATACTTCTGCACGATCTCGCCCTGGTTATTCATCAGAATGAGCGTGTTGTACGGCATCTTGTGCGGATGCGCTTCGTGCCGCTCCCCCGTCAGCGAGAAAATCCCCCAGACATTGGCGCGTCGGCACGCCGCAGCGAAGATCTCCGTTTCCGCCCCCGGAATACACGAGGCGGTATCCAGCATTTCCTGACGGTCATACATGATCCCGTGGGTCGAATACTCGGGAAAAACGACCAGATCCATACCCGGCAGGCCCTGTTTCATCCCCACCAGCATCTCGCCAATTTTTCGCGCGTTGGCCAAAACGTCTTCCGTTGTGTGCAAACGGGGCATCTTGTAGTTCACTACCGCCACGCCAACCGTATCGCGGGTACTACCGATATCACCATGTCGCATTTCGTTTCTCGCATTGGTCAGTCGATTGAGATGACGTCATTTCAAGCCGAGCTTGCTCAGCACGCCCCAGATGGCCAGGGCGCTGAGGACGGCGCCAAAAATGACGTAGTAGCTTGGGGACAAAGGATCGTGGGTGATGGAACTCAATCCGGTAAGGACGAACGGTGCGAAGCCGCCAAAGAGGGTCACGCCGACGCTGTAGCTCAGCGAAAGCCCACTCGTGCGAATTCTTGCCGGGAAGATGTCCGCCATCAGGGCAGGCAAAGGCGCGAAGTAAAGTGCAATCACAACCCCCAACGCGCCTTGTAACGTGACGAGCGTCGAGAGGTCCGGCGAATTTTGCAACGCCGCGAATGCGGGATGCGCCAGAAGTCCTGCAGCGGCTACCGCCAAAATCATCGTCCTGGTCCTGCCGATCTCGTCAGAGAGCCAACCGATTACCGGCGATAGAACGAAGATGATGCCGCCCGTCACGACGGGCCCCATGAATGCCGTGGTCGCATCCATGTGGAATTGCTTGCTCGCATACGTCGGCATGAAAACCGACATCCAGATAGTGATGGTGGCGAGAATGATAAGACCCGTCGAAATGAGCAACCGTGTCTTCTCGTGTTTGAGCATTTCCAACATGGGTTGCTTCTCGGCGCGTGTCTGAACGAACTCTGCGGATTCGTCAGTGCCGCGACGAATGTACATGCCCACCGGCCCGAGGATGGCGCCAAACAGAAACGGAATACGCCAACCCCAGCTCTGGAACTGCTCCGGGCTCAGCGACCATGTGAGAAATGCGCCAAAGGCAGAAGCCATCATCATCGCCAACCCTTGTGTCGCCGCCTGCCAGCTTGCGATGAACCCGCGCCGATGCGGGTTGTGTTCGGCCAGCAGCGCCGTAGCGCTGCCGTACTCGCCGCCGGCGGAAAACCCTTGCAGCATGCGTCCGCCAACCACGAGCACGGGAGCGAGCACGCCGATGGTGGCGTATGTCGGTGCAAGCGCAATGACCAGCATGCCCACTGTCATCATGAGCAACGAGACACTCATCACCTGTTTGCGGCCAATCTTGTCCCCGAGGTTACCCAGATAGATGGCACCAAGCGGCCTCATGAAAAACGTCACACCGAACGTGCCCAAAAACAGGAGGAGCGATGCCACCTCGTTCGAGGAAGGAAAGTACAGCTTGGCGATCGTGCCCGCCATGATTCCGTATATGTACAGGTCAAAACATTCAAAAACGTTACCGAGCGTCGCGGCGACGATGGTTCCTCGAGAGCGGCTCGCGGTACGACCCATATCCGTGCGGCCGATGGTGACTTCTGTCATGTCATCTCTCCTACTGGACACACCACATGGATACCCGTGGGACGTGGCTGTGACCAACTTACGATGCGATTGCCCGTGGTGGTGAGCATGGGGACTGTGGCCCGAGCGCTTTCACGGGGCTACGAACAGGCAGGCACGAGCGAGGCCCCGCAGGGAAAAGGCGGCGCCTCGCTTCGTGTGGTCAGTCAGTGAGTTCCGGGGCGAACATGCCGGGACGGTCGTGATTCACTACCGTCTCGCCGGCGCCAACGCGAACGAAGACGTAGTGGACGTCGTTGCCCCCTTCCAGGATTTGGCAGCGATGGATTGCGCGGCGAGGAAAGTACGCGTAGTCGCCCTTGCCAATTTCAAAAGACTGCTCGCCGTTCTCGCCAAAGTCGACACGGATTCGGCCGGAGAGCATGAACATGACGCTGTCGAATTCCTTATGGTGGTGCCACTGGCTCGGCGTATCGAGCGCCGTCACGTGACACTGCCCCACCCACAACTCCCCCGCCTCCAGCGCTTTCTTGCGCACCTGGCCGGGTGTCTGCGGTCCCATCTGCAGATCGTTGGCTTTGACGTAGCCGATTTCCTTAAAGAGTCCTGTGCTCATTTTCTTCACCGTTCTGTGGTTGAAATAGTTCCGTGTTGAGGATGGAACGGCTTCAGATTAGACTGGTAAAAAAAAGACAACCTGCCAAGTTATGTCGCCAATCAGACATCGCAAAGAACCGACTTACGAGACAGCCGCACGTCCTATCGTGGGCTTTTCCTACGACTATCCTCCGGGAATGGTGTCGGGCTTTCACAGCCACAAGCGAGCGCAACTGCTCTATGCCATTTCAGGCGTAATGCATGTGGACACGTCCGACGCGAGTTTTGTCGTCCCACCGACGACGGCGCTTTTTTTGCCGGCGAACGCACGCCACTGTGTGAGCATGGACGGGCCGGTGGCGATGCGGGAACTGTTTCTGCGCGAGGACGCGGCAAGGATGGTCAGCGCTGAACCGAAAGTCATCAGCGTGTCAGGCCTGCTGCGAGAAGTGATCGTCGCGACTTGCCAGGAACCACTGGAGTGGGACCCGCTCGGTCGGGTACATCATCTGGCTGCGCTTGCACTCGACGAAATCGGGAAATCGTCGGCGCTGCCACTGAGACTCCCGTTGCCCAAAGACGCACGTCTGAGCAACCTTGTGAAGGCATTGAGGCAACGTCCGGACGACCCGAGAACGCTGGAGGAGTGGAGCGAACTTGCCAACGCCTCCAGCCGGACACTGGCGCGCAAATTCCGCGCAGAGACCGGTCTCAGTTTTCGCCAATGGCGCCAGCAAGCACGACTCACCGAGGCGCTCAGTGCGCTAACCATGGGAACTACGCCGGCCAAAGCCGCGTCGATCGCCGGCTTCAAGAGTGTGCCCGCCTTCGGTGCGGCATTTCGCTCGCTGTTCGGGATAACGCCGGGACAAGCGCGGAATCTGGGAGGCGCGGACGCTGAGAAACACAGCTAGTTTTTCCTTGCGTCAACCACGCGGCGCGCCAACACCATGGCCTCGCGCTGGATCTGCGTGCATGTGCGCGGCTGCTAGCCAATCCGTCACGCGCGCGTCACCTAATCCGCCGCCCCTCATCATCAACAACGACCTCCCCGTCTTCCTTCACGAACGATCGCTTCTGGGCGGCCGGCAAAATTTCGAGCACGACCTCGGAGGGACGGCACAGGCGCACGCCAAGCGGTGTCACCACGAACGGGCGATTGATCAGAATGGGATGCGCGAGCATGGCATCGAGAAGCCGGTCGTCGCTGAGCGACGAATCATCCAGCCCCAGTTCGGCGTAAGGCGTGCCCTTCTCGCGAATCGCTTCACGGACCGAGAGACCCGCGTCCTGAATCAGACGTTGCAATGTCGCGCGGTCCGGCGGCGACCGCAGGTATTCGACGATCGTCGGCTCGATACCGGCATTGCGAATCATGGCGAGCGTATTGCGCGATGTACCGCAATCCGGGTTGTGATAAATCGTGACGGACATTGGGTCTCCTTAACGCGATTCGTACCACCGTTGCGATCGGTTCACCACGCCGACGACCACCAGCATAATGGGCACTTCGATCAACACGCCCACCACGGTGGCGAGCGCAGCACCGGACTGAAAGCCGAAAAGGCTAATGGCCGTTGCCACCGCCAACTCGAAGAAGTTGCTCGCCCCGATGAGGGCAGACGGCCCTGCGACACAGTGGGCCACGCCCAGCTTGCGATTGAGCCAATAGGCCAATCCAGCGTTGAGCGACACTTGAATCAGGATCGGAACGGCCAACAGCAGGATGATCAGCGGTTGGTCCACGATGGCACGTCCCTGGAAGCCGAAGAGCAGCACCAGGGTGGCAAGCAGCGCCGTGATGGAATACGGTCCCACCGCAGCGACAACTCGTTGGTAGGTTGCATCGCCACGCGCCAGCAAGGCCCGACGAATTGCCTGCGCAATCACGACCGGCACGATGATGTACAAACCTACGGAGGCAATCAGCGTGTCCCACGGCACCGCGATTGACGACAACCCGAGCAGCAGCGCAACAACCGGCGCAAACGCCACGACCATGATGGCGTCGTTGAGGGCGACTTGCGACAACGTGAAGTATGGATCGCCTTTGCACAACTGCGACCACACGAAGACCATCGCCGTACACGGCGCCGCCGCCAGCAGGATCAGGCCGGCAACGTAGCTGTCGAGCTGATCGGCCGGAAGCCAGGCGGCAAACAGGTGACGAATGAACACCCAACCCAGCAACGCCATCGAAAAAGGTTTGACGAACCAGTTGACGAACAACGTCACACCGATGCCCCGCCAATGCCCCGTGACCTGCCCCATTGCAGCGAAGTCAATCTTGATCAGCATCGGGATGATCATCACCCAGATCAGCAAGCCGACAGGCAAATTGACCTGAGCGACTTCCATGTTGCCAACCACTCGGAACAGCCCGGGGAGCCACTGACCGAGCAAAACCCCTGCGACGATGCACAACGCCACCCACACGCTCAGGTATCGCTCGAAGAAGTTGATTGCGTCAGATTGCGGCACGGACGCCACGGCTTGCTTCAGGCCCATCGATGTTCCCCGTCAGGTGTAGTGGCAAAGCGATCAACGGCAATGGGCCGTCGGGGAACAGCACGGCGTCCCCATGCGCGCCTCGGATGCGTCGGTCGATTGAGCAGGAGCGCAACACGCCGCATTTTCCGACATGCGATGACGGGACTCGCCATAGGTCGGAGCGCTATCCAGCGTATGAAATGTCTCCCATGCGACGCCTTGCGGATCGACAGACCAGTGCTTGTTTGAAGTCACGTAGCAGCAATGGGCGTCGGACTGCGATTGCATCGGAAGTCCTGCGGCAACCATTCGGTCGCGCAAATCACCAAGCTCCGTCGCCGTGTCGGCCTGAATTCCCAAGTGATCGACACCAAGCGACTCAGTGCGATTCGAGATCGCGAAATTCACCCGCGGATCGTCGAGCACCCATTTCGCATAATCGTTTCGAACAATGTCCGGCGCCGAATGAAACAGCGCAGAGTAAAAACGAATGCTGGTGGGCAGGTCGGCCACACTAACGTGAACGTGAAAGCGCTTCATGATCAAGACTCCGAGATTGCCGCGAGCGGGTTGAGCACATCGTTGTTTCCATATTTCCAATTTAATAGAAATATTGAAACGTCGCAAATGAAGTTTTTGAGACAGTCATTGATGAGTGTGCTTGGAGACGCGCGCCGACGTGGAGCGCCCTTTCAGCCGACGACGACGCTAACGTTGCGAACTGCGTCGGTCGTCGGCGGGCCTTGATGGGGCCTGGGGCCCGGGATCCGGGGCCTTGTTGGGCCCTTGTTGGGCCCTTGTTGAGCCTTTTGGGCCTGGGGTCCTAGCGACCGTCAGCTTTGCGCGACGCCACGGCCACCGTGCTCGGCGAATCGGCCAGCGGCACGAACTTGCGCGTGGCACCGTCGAGAGCGTCGATACCCCCGGTGCCGATGTCGTAGACCCAACCGTGCAGGTTCATACGCCCCTGCTCCAGCGCAAGCGCCACCGAAGGGTGGGTGCGCAGATTTGCCAGTTGCGCAATGACGTTCTCGCGCACCAGTCCATCGAGCTTTGCCTCCGGCGTATCGAACGAATGCGCGGCATTGATCGCCTTGGCGGCATCGGCGTGACGCAGCCAGTTGGCAACCGCCGGCATATGGTCCAGGCACGTGCAACGGGAGATGGCCCCCATGGCCCCGCAGTCGGAATGACCACAAATGACGATGTCCTGCACGCCCAATACCGCCACCGCATACTCGACCGTGGCGGACACGCCGCCCGGCTCGGGGCCATAAGACGGCACGATGTTGCCGGCGTTGCGAATGACGAACAGCTCACCGGGTTCACGCTGCGTCAGCAGTTCCGGCACGACGCGACTGTCCGAACAGGTCACGAACAGCGCCTTGGGGTTTTGGCTGGTAGCGAGCCGTTTGAAAAGCTCGACACGCTGAGGAAAAGCTTCGCGCTGGAATCGCAGGAAGCCATCGATGATGTCACGCATAGCGAATCTCTGAGTTAAGACGCCGACACTGGCGCGCCCCATGGTGCAAGCCACGCCCTGATTGCCGGTCGCTCATTATCTCTTACCTTTGCCACGCCAGCCCAGCTGTTTCACCGGACACTGACGGCAGCATCAGCGTACGGGTTCGGTCGGCGCGTCGTCACTGTCTTGCAGCGCAAATTCCACTGCCGCAAGCGCGTGCAGCGTGGTCGTGTCGAGCAACGGCAGCGCGCTGTCCCCGGCGTTGACCAGCAGGGTGATTTCCGTACAACCGAGCACGATGGCCTGCGCACCCGCCGACGCCAGCTTTGCCATGATCTTCCGATAGGCGTCTCGCGATGCTTCACGAATGACACCGACGCAAAGCTCGTCGTAAATAATGCGATGAACGATCTCGCGATCCTGCGGTTCCGGCACGATGACGTCCAGACCGAACGTCTGCCTGAGCCGCGCCTTCATGAAATCCTGCTCCATGGTGAAGGCCGTCCCCAACAACCCGATGCGCTCGATGCGAGCTGCCCGCGCTGCCTCGCCCACCGGATCCGCAATATGAATGAACGGGACCGTGACCGCCGCCTCGATCTGCGCGGCCAGCTTGTGCATGGTGTTTGTACACAGCACCACGCATTGCGCGCCGCCCGCTTGCAAATGCCTTGCCGCTTCGGCCAGCAAGACACCGGCGTCGTGCCATCGCCCTTCGTGCTGGGCACGCTCGATCGGGCCGAAATCGACGCTGTGCATCAGCGTTTGCGCGGATCGCAGCGGCCCCAGTCTCGATTGAACGGCCTGGTTGATTATGCGATAGTACTCGGCACTGGATTGCCAGCTCATTCCCCCGATAAGACCAATCGTTCGCATAAAGTCTCCTGTCGTCGAATGTGTCGATGCGCTGCAATTTGCCCGCATTGGCAATGGTGGTCTATCACGAAATTTCCGTGCCGGGCCGCTGCGCCGGGCGCACGCTCAGGAACGACGCATGACGGCAAGCGTGACCAGGAAGGCACTGGCGGGACGCGTTACGGTCCGGCTGCTCCCGGCCGTCCCCTACAGCGTGAGCGATCCGAGCGAATGCGAGACCCTCGGCATTTCGCTAACCCGCCAGTGCGGGGTCCATGCCATCAACTCCGATCGTCGTTCGGATTTCGATACACCGCCGGCCATGCTGGCGTACGCGCCGGCGGGCACCGATGTATTCTCGGAGTCAGGCGAAGGCGGTGAATATCTCGTGATGCGGTGGTCGCCCGGAACCGACGTCGGCGCCCGAATGCAAGTGGGCAACCGCATCGAAGTCCCGGGGCAGCGCCAGGCGCTGACGCTGGCCTTCGCGATACGACGCCAACTCCTTGCCCCGGCGCCCGATCCTTTACAGTCCGATTTGCAGCCCGATTTACAGCTCGACGAAGTCGTCCTGCGATTTCTCGCCACGTCGCCAGCGTTGGCGGCGCAGGAAAGAACGACATGCCGTGAAACGGCGGTTGTGCCGAGCACAATTCTGAGCAAAATCCACGACGAATTCTCGCGACCGCTCGCGCTTGCCGAACTCGCGGCCGAGGCGGGCCAGACCGAACTCCAGTTTCTGCGGCAGTTCACGCGGGCGACCGGCATCACTCCACACGCCTATCTCATGGAAATCCGGCTGCAAGCAGCGCGCAGGATGGTCGCAAGCACCGACGCGCCGCTTGCCGGCATCGCTACCGAGTGCGGATTCTCCCATCAATCCCACATGGGACGCGTGTTCCGCGCCTCGCTGGGCCTCACGCCGCAGCAATATCGCCGGACGCATCGCCGCCAATGACAGCCTGACGCCCCCGGCATCGCCGAAGCGACTGCATGCGTCACCGATGCCGACAACGCGCGTGTCTGGCCTGATCCGGCCTCATGCCCCTCGCAGCATCCGCCCCCATGATCGACACATCTTTATCACACAAGTCTTATATAAGACATAAGACATTTGACCTTACCTGCCATAGGGACTAAAATCTCCGCAAAAGCAGTACTGGAACAAGCCTCGGAGGCCTCAAAACCTCCCCCGAAACGCAACATCAGCAGGTCTCCTCATGCTTGAAAACTATCGTGCTCACGTGGCCGCCCGCGCCGCGCTTGGTATTCCTCCCCTGCCGCTGACGGCTCAGCAGACCGCCGAACTGGTCGAAATGCTGACGAACCCGCCCGCCGGCGAAGAAGCCACCCTGGTCGATCTCATCACCAACCGCGTGCCCGCCGGCGTGGACGAAGCCGCCCGCGTGAAGGCCGGTTTCCTGGCTGCCGTGGCCAAGGGTGAGACGGCTTGCGCGCTGATCTCGCGTGCCCGCGCCACCGAACTCCTCGGCACGATGCTGGGCGGCTATAACATCGCCCCGCTCATCGAACTGCTGTCGGACGCCGAAGTCGGCGCCGTCGCCGCCGATGCACTCAAGAAAACCCTGTTGATGTTCGACCAGTTCCATGACGTCAAGGAACTCGCCGACAAGGGCAACGCCAACGCGCGCGCCGTGCTGCAAAGCTGGGCCGACGCCGAATGGTTCACGAGCCGCCCGGAAGTGCCGGAAAGCCTGACCATCACCGTATTCAAGGTCACGGGCGAGACCAACACCGACGACCTGTCGCCGGCACCGGACGCCACGACCCGCCCGGACATTCCGCTGCACGCCCTGGCAATGCTCAAGAACGCACGCCCCGGCATCACGCCGGAAGAAGACGGCAAGCGTGGTCCGGTCAAGTTCATCGAATCGCTCAAGGAAAAGGGCCACCTGGTGGCTTACGTCGGTGACGTGGTCGGCACGGGCTCCTCGCGCAAGTCGGCCACCAACTCGGTGCTGTGGTTCACGGGCGAAGACATCCCGTTCATTCCGAACAAGCGCTTCGGCGGCGTGTGCCTGGGCAGCAAGATTGCCCCGATCTTCTACAACACGATGGAAGACGCCGGCGCCCTGCCGATCGAGCTCGATGTGTCGCAGATGGAAATGGGCGACGTGGTCGAACTGCGTCCGTACGAAGGCAAGGCACTGAAGAACGGCGCCGTCATCGCCGAATTCCAGGTCAAGTCCGACGTTCTGTTCGACGAAGTGCGCGCCGGTGGCCGCATTCCGCTGATCATCGGCCGCGGCCTGACGGCCAAGGCGCGTGAAGCCCTTGGCCTGCCCCCGTCGACGCTGTTCCGTCTGGCGCAGCAACCGGCCGACAACGGCCGCGGTTTCTCGCTGGCGCAGAAGATGGTGGGTCGCGCATGCGGCCTGCCGGAAGGCCAGGGCATCCGCCCGGGCACGTACTGCGAACCGAAAATGACCTCGGTCGGCTCGCAGGACACGACCGGCCCGATGACCCGCGACGAACTCAAGGATCTGGCTTGCCTGGGCTTCTCGGCCGACCTCGTCATGCAGTCGTTCTGCCACACCGCCGCCTATCCGAAGCCGGTGGACGTGAAGACGCACCAGACCCTGCCGAACTTCATCAGCAACCGCGGCGGCATCGCACTGCGTCCGGGCGACGGCGTGATCCACTCGTGGCTGAACCGCATGCTGCTGCCCGACACCGTGGGCACCGGCGGCGACTCGCACACCCGTTTCCCGATCGGCATCAGCTTCCCGGCAGGTTCGGGACTGGTCGCCTTCGCCGCCGCCACCGGTACGATGCCGCTGGACATGCCGGAATCGGTGCTGGTTCGCTTCAAGGGCAAGATGCAGCCGGGCGTCACCCTGCGTGACCTCGTGAACGCCATTCCGCTGTATGCCATCAAGCAAGGCATGCTGACGGTGGCCAAGCAAGGCAAGAAGAACATCTTCTCGGGCCGCATTCTGGAAATCGAAGGGCTGCCCGACCTGAAGGTCGAGCAGGCGTTCGAGCTCTCGGATGCCTCCGCTGAGCGTTCGGCTGCCGGTTGCACGGTGCATCTGAACAAGGAACCGATCATCGAGTACCTGAACAGCAACGTCACGCTGCTCAAGTGGATGATTGCCCAGGGCTATCAGGACCCGCGCAGCCTGCAACGCCGTATCACGGCGATGGAGCAATGGCTGGCCGATCCGCAACTGTTGTCTCCGGACGCAGATGCCGAATACGCAGCCGTGATCGAAATCGATCTGGCCGATATCCACGAGCCGATCGTGGCCTGCCCGAATGATCCGGACGACGTGAAGACGCTGTCGGACGTGGCGGGTGCGACCATCGACGAAGTGTTCATCGGTTCGTGCATGACGAACATCGGTCACTTCCGTGCCGCATCGAAGCTGCTCGAAGGCAAGCGCGACATTCCGGTTAAGCTGTGGGTCGCGCCGCCGACCAAGATGGACCAGAAGCAACTGACGGAAGAAGGTCACTACGGCGTGTTCGGCACGGCGGGTGCCCGTACCGAAATGCCGGGCTGCTCGCTGTGCATGGGTAACCAGGCACAAGTGCGCGAAGGCGCGACGGTGATGTCGACGTCGACCCGTAACTTCCCGAACCGTCTGGGCAAGAATACGAACGTGTATCTCGGCTCGGCGGAACTGGCAGCGATCTGCTCGCGTCTGGGCAAGATCCCGACCAAGGAAGAGTACATGGCCGACATGGGCGTGCTCGCCAGCAACGGCGACAAGATCTACAAGTACATGAACTTCGACCAGATCGAAGACTTCAAGGAAGTCGCCGACACCGTCCAGGTGTAAGGCCTGTTCGGATGACGGTGTGAAGGCTGCGCCGTCGATCGGAAAAAAGCGCCGCGAGCTCAGGTTCGCGGCGTTTTTTTTGCGCCTGCGCCAACCTACCGTGCGCCAGCGCGGGCCCCCTCCCGACGGGTCAATATCCGATGTAGCCTGTCGGCCACCTCGTCGATTTCACCCTCGCGGGTAAGCGCGTGCGCGCTGATCCTGAGTACGTTGCCGTCGGCATCGCCCTGGTCGCTCAATGGCGCATATCGGCGTGCCACACAAGCCACGTTGACGCCGACATCCCGAAGACCGTCCGCAAGATATCGCGCAGTGGCATCGCGAAACACGGCGCAGAGCATGCCGCTTTGCGGTGCGTCCGACCAGACGACTGACGCAGACTCACGCAGGTGCCCATGCAATCGCCCGATCAGACTGGCCGAGCGCGCATGAATGCGCTCGACGCCGATGGCTTCGACGATCCCTATCGCCGCAAGCAGCCCCAGCCGCAATCCCGGATTGTGTTCATAGATCTGAAAGCGTCGTGCGGTATCGTCAACGGCAAGCGTCGGCGTGGCATGCACGTCGCACCGCAGGCCCGCCCCAAACACATCGACCAGTGCCGGGGTTTCGAATTGCGTGAGCGCCCGTGGCGAGAGACACAGCACCCCGATCCCGCGCGGCCCGCGCAGCCATTTGCGTGACGGGAACACCAGAACGTCCGCGCCGAGCGCCGTCGCATCCACAGGCATCTGCCCGACAGCTTGGCTGGCGTCGACGAATAACCAGCCGCCCGCTTCATGGACGACCGACGCCACCCCCGCCAGCGCGTGAATTTCCCCCGACGCCGCGCCGATGAGCGGCAGCGACACCACCGGGATGGCGCGTGGGTCGCGGCGCGTCAACGCCTCGTCGATCAACGTCTTCCAACAGGCACCGGGACGACCGTCGACACGACGCAATGAAGCGCGCGGATGCGCGATGACATTCATCACATTGCCGCCCCACTCCTGCGGTCCGACAAATACCTGAAGCGGGCGCTCACGCGAAACGGCTCCCAACGCCAGCGCCCAGCCCCGCGACGCCGATTCCGTCAGCGCCACCTGCCCGGCGTGCACGCCCACGAGCGCCCCCAACGCTTCGGGCAACGCTTCCAACGCCTCGGCAACACGCTCGTAGGCGCGATGGGGACCGACGCTCGCTTCGAGCGCAAGATACCGTTGCTGCGCATCGAACACCGACTGGTCGGCGAGACTGGCCGACGCGTGATTCAGATGCACGGCAGCCTCCGCCGCAGGCGTCGTGCGGCGCAGACGGAGCACCTCCTCGGCGTCCATCGCGTGCGCATGTCGACGATATGTGTCCGCCATCTCAGGCCCTTATCGCAACGACGAGGTCCACTTCCACCGGTGCACGGCGCGGCAGCGCCGCCACACCAATGGACGTCCGACTATGACGACCTCGCTCGCCCAGCCAGTCAACGAGCACTGCCGAGGCGGCATCCATGACGTCTGCATGGTCGTGAAACCCGGGCGCGCTCACCACATAGCCCGTCATCCGGCAAATCCGGACCACGCGATCCAACCCGCCCAATGCCTGATTCAGCACCGCCAGACAATTCGCCGCGCACAGCGCTGCCGCGCGCCGGGCCGCTTCGATGTCGACGTCAAGACCGACCACGCCCTGCACGGCGAGGACACCGTCGGCGCGAGGCAATTGACCCGACACGAACGCCAGACCGCCCTGAATGACGACCGACTGGTAGTGACCGGTCGGAGAAAACGGGGGCGGCAAATCCCCCGATCCATGCCCTCTGTCCGCCTTCGCCACCGTCGCCTCCTTCATACCGCCTCCAGCACATCGATTCCGTCCTGCGGGCGCAACGCCGGCGGACGAAACGCCAGTCGGCGCAGATCGTTCGCCAACGCCTCGCGCTGCGGCGCCGAAAGCGGCATGAGCGGCGGACGCACACGCGTCAGCGCTTCGTCGTCGAACGCGTCGGCCAGCACCGCCTTCAGGGCCGGGATCAACGGATAGCGAGTAAGCGCGGTGCGAATGTCGTTGGCGCGCGCCTGTTTCTCACGCGCTTCGTGCGCGCCGACGCTGCCATAAGTCTCGACCAGTTCGACGAGCCCGGCAGGGTTCACGTTTGCCGTGGCGCTGATGCAGCCCGCTGCTCCCGCCTCCATGAACGTTACGAGCGCCGTTTCATTGCCGGGAAACACGTCGAACGATGCCCCCGCGTAGCGCGTGAGCAGCGTGTGCGTAAAGCCCGCGTCGCCGCCGGTGTCCTTGATCCCGCGAATGACGGGCGCAAACGCCTCGAGCAGGCGGTCGATCAGCGCGAGCGAGAAGCCCACGCTCGCAACGCCAGAGATGTGATAGAGGTAGATCGACGGCGCCCGCGCTCCGCTAGCTGCGACAACTTCCGCAAAAAACCGAAACAGCCCGTCGTCGCTCGGCGACTTGTAGTAGAACGGCGGCAACATGAGTACGCCGCCGCAGCCGAGCGCCGTGGCGGCGCGGGTCATGGCGGCAGCATCGGTCAACGAGCATGCTCCCGTGCCCGCCAGCACACGGTGCATCGGCAATCCTGCTGCGGCCATCGCCTCCAGCAGGTCGATGCGCTCGGACACGCTTAGCGAATTGCCCTCGGAATTCGTGCCGAACACCGCGAGGCCCACGTCATTCGACAGCAACCAGCGACACTGGCGCAGGAACCTCGGCACGTCCGGATCGAGCGATGGCGTAAAGGGGGTGATGACCGGACTGAGAATCCCGCCGAGCCGGGGCGATGAGAGAGTTTGCGCTGCCATACGTCACCTGAATATCGAAGAATCGTCGAGCGTTCAGTATGGAAGCAATACCGCGCAGGAACGTTGCGGGTATGTCGAGGCACAATGCGCAACTCGCAACGCCCTGGCCGTCGGCAGGAACGACGCGTAACCTAAGCAGGCAGGGGCAGGTGCGGTGACACGCCGATGGGCGCGCGCCCTCTTGCGCCCCCATATTCGTCGTTCAGATAGTCCCAGAAGGCTTCGGCACAGTCGCTCATGGCCGTGGAGCGACGGGCAATCGTGATGTGCATCGCGATATCGAGATGACGGGATGTCGCGCTCACGAGCCGTCTGGCGACGAGATCGTCCGCAATGAGACGATGCGGCAACCATGCCACGCCAAGTCCGGCAAGCGCCATGCTGCGCAGCCCGTCCGCCAGCGAATTCTCGTGATGGCGCTTGAATGTCGGCAACGCCGGCGTCGCGCGCAAACTTGCCTCCAATATCCAGGACAAGGAGCATTCGTCGCTATATCCGAGCAACGACACGGCGCGCGTCCTATCGCCGTCAAGCGAGTGCACTGCACGCCCGCGTGCATCGGCGACACAGACCGGTGTCAGCGACTCGTGTCCCATCGTGAGCAGGCGGAAGCCCCCACGCTCGAACACCGGTTGCAGGCGGCTGAAAACGCCGTTCGCCTCATCTGCAAGAAACACGAGGAAATCCTCCTCCCCCGCTTCCAACGACGCCGCGCAGGCATCGAGATGATCCGAGGTGACGGAAAACCGTGTCGACTGAAAACGCGCGCCCAGCAAGGGAAACCATGCCGAGAAAAACAGCGCCGACATGATGTGCGGGGCCGCAAAGCGGATCTGCTCGCGCCGCACCGACGTCTCGGCATGCACCGCGCGCCGCACGCTGTCGAGCGCCGCCACCGCGTCGGCCGACACGGCCAGCAGTCGCTCCCCGGCGGCCGTCAGTTCGATGCCCGCGCCGGAGCGCACGAGCACCGGCGCGCCGAGCCAGACTTCCAGCGACTGAATGCGCCGGCTCAGCCCTGACGTGGACACATGACAGCGCTCCGCGGCGCGGCCGAAATGCTTGAGTTGCGCAAGCACATGGAAATCTTTCAGACATTGGATATCCAGCATGATCCTCACCCGTTTCGCTGCGGTCATTCCGTCGCCGTCGACGGTTCCGATTCTACTGCCGTGTGCACCGCCTATCCGTGCGGGCACGCGAATCGCCAATGCGGGTTTGGCAACGCCGTGAATATTTTTCGCAACGCCCGTGCTCGCCTCGCCGCCAATAATCGGTTCCCGACGCGCATAACCCCGGCCAAGGTCGGTGTTCGCGTCGAACGCGTCGCGCCCCGAGCCTGTCGGGACGTCGCGCGCCCCGAACCGATCAGGAGACAAGATGGACACTGCAACGCACTACCCCGCCGCTCGGCCCGCGCCACGCCGTGCGCGCCTGAGCCTCGCCTGGCAAATCGCGATCGGCTTGCTGATCGGCATCGCGACCGGCCTCGTTTTGCATCAGACACCGGCACATTTCCGGGAGATGGCCGTCTCGGGCCTGCTTCAACCCGCCGGTGACATCTTCGTCAAACTGGTGAAGATGGTGGTCGTGCCCGTCGTTTTCACCAGCATGGTGATCGGCGTCGCGGGGGTCGGCGACGGCAAGACGCTCGGGCGCATTGGCCTGAAAACGCTGATTTACTTCGAAGTCATCACGACCATCGCCATCGTGATCGGACTGATCGTCGGCAATGTCATGCAACCTGGGGCGGGCACCGACATGTCGCAACTCGGGCATGCGGACCTTACCGCCATCGCGCAATCGACGAAGACATTCTCCGAGCACAGCGGCGTGATGAAGATTCTCACCGGGATCATCCCCGATAACATCTTTGCCGCAATGGCGAAAGGCGACTTGCTGCCGGTCATCTTCTTCTCGATTCTGTTCGGACTGGGTTTGCAAACGCTTCCCGCCGCCATGGGGCAGCCCGTGATCCACACCCTGAAGGGAATCTCGGACGCGATGTTCAAAGTGACGAACATCGTCATGCATTACGCGCCGATCGGGGTCTTCGCACTCATCGCCGTGACCGTCTCGACGTTCGGATTCGAATCCCTGCTGCCGTTGTTCAAACTGGTCGTCATCACCTATATCGCGCTGATCTTCTTCGCGCTCGTGGTGCTCGGCATCGCCGCCCGGTTGTTCGGTTTGCGCATCACCCGACTCATTCGCCACATCAAGGACGAACTGATCATCGCGTTTTCGTCATGCAGTTCCGCCTCGGTACTGCCCCAGATCATGAAGAAGGTCGAGGACATGGGGGTGCCGAAAAGCGTCAGCACGTTCGTGTTGCCAACGGGCTACAGCTTCAATCTGGACGGCGCGTCCATCTATCTGGGCATTGGCACGCTGTTCATCGCGCAGCTCTATGGCATTCACCTCGGCTTGCAGGAACAGATCGTGCTCACACTGACCATGACGCTCACATCCAAGGGCACGGCCGGCGTGCCGGGATTCATGCTCGTCATTTTGCTGGTCACGCTCTCGACGGCGGGCCTGCCTATCGAAGGGCTGGCCTTTATCGCGGGTGTCGATCGCCTGATGGACATGGGGCGAACCGCGCTCAACGTGCTGGGCAATGCACTCGCACCGCTGATCATCGCGAAGTGGGAGGGGGTGTATGAGGGTAGCGTGCATGCACATGGCGGCGACGGCAACGGTAGCAACAATGGCGAAGATAGTCTGCGAAGCCATGTAGAATCCCGGGTTGATTCCTAACCCATCCTCGTGTCGTCTGCCGGGCGACAACCCCTGAGAAGCGGCATGCAGACAGTAGCGATCCTCGACTTTGAAACCACCGGTCTGTCGCCCGCGCAAGGCGATCGGGCAACGGAAATTGCCGTCATTCTGTGGCGTGACGGCCAGATCGTGGATCGTTACCAAAGCCTGATGAATGCCGGGCGCCGCATTCCCGCCGACGTCGCGGCGTTGACCGGCATCACGAACGACATGATCGCCTCGGCGCCGCCCGTCGCTCAGGTCATGCGCGAGGCGGCGGCATTTGTCGGCAACTGCCCGGTCGTCGCCCATAACGCGGGTTTCGACAAACGCTTCTGGCAGGCAGAGCTCGCCATGCTGGGCTCACGTGCCGATCACGCCTTCGCCTGCACGATGCTCAGCGCACGGCGGCTTTACCCGCATGCACCGAATCACCGGCTCTCGAGCCTTGCGCAAATGCTCCAGCTCCCGCAAACCGGCCGCGCCCACCGGGCAATGGTGGATGCTGAAATGACGGTGCATCTCTGGCATCGCATGCACGACGACATCACACGCACCTACGGCCTGAAACGGGTAGATCACGCGCTCATGTCACGCGTGCAAGTCACCAGCAAGGACAAGGTGCCGACCTTGCTCAGATCGCTCGCGCAAGCCCACTGACGCCCGTCACGCAATGCCCACACGCCGCCTGAAACTCGCACCCGACTCGCCGGTACCGCTCTATACCCAGATCAAGGACATGCTGCGCACCGGCATCCTCGACGGGCACTACGCGCCGCTCAGCCGCATGCCCTCGGAGAGCGAGTTGCAAGCCATGTTCGACGTGAGCCGGATCACCATCCGGCAAGCCCTTGGCGACTTGCAGAAGGAGGGACTGATCTTCAAGGTGCACGGCAAGGGATCGTTCGTTTCCCAGCCGAAGGCATTCCAGAACGTGACGTCGCTCCAGGGCTTTGCCGAAGCCATGTCGCGCCAAGGCCATGAAATCGTCAACCGTGTGGTGCACTTCCGGTTCGTTCCTGCGCCGGCCAATGTCGCTCTTCGGCTGGACGTCACGGAAGGCGAAACCGTCACGGAAATCCATCGTGTACGGTTGCTCAACCGCGCACCGGTGTCCTACGAAATCACCTATCTGCCCGAAGCCCTCGGACGACAGTTGCAGCGGGCCGATCTCGTAACCCGCGATATCTTTCTCATTCTCGAGAACGACTGCGCCGTGCCGTTAGGGTCGGCCGACCTGAGCATCGACGCCGTGCAGGCCGATGCGGCGCTCGCCAGCGCACTGAGCACCACCGAAGGCGCGCCCCTGCTGCGCATCGAGCGGCTGACCCACGATCGGCAAGGCCACCCCATCGATTTCGAGTTCCTCTATTTCCGGGGCGACACGTTTCAATACCGGCTGCGCGTTGACCGCGAGCATGCCGCCGCGCCCAAGCCATCTCGCGCGCGCCGCTAGACACGGCCAGCCGACCCCTGGTGAAGCCGCTGAACCCCGTAATGTGGCTAATGGGGCAAATGCGGCTGATGGGGCTGATGGGGCTGAAGCATTCGACGCGCTCAATGCGCTCAATGCACTCAATGCAGCCAAGCGCCGCAGTCCGCGCCCCCGAAGGCTTATCACCCTCCGGCGAAAGCTAAGCAAAAACAATTCATTTGTCTGCGCTGGGCCTCCTCCTACAATCAGGTCCTTACTTGTTATAACAAGTTGCCGAAAACGATCCGTTGCTGCGACACCGGCGGCGGTGCAAGGCTCAAGGCCCAAGGACCATGCAGACCCACGAACTCGAATACGACATCGTCGTGATCGGCGGCGGCACCGCCGGACCGATGGCGGCCGTCAAGGCCAAGCAGCGCAACCCCAACCTTCGCGTGCTGCTGCTCGACAAGGCACACGTCAAACGTAGCGGCGCCATCTCGATGGGTATGGATGGCCTGAACAACGCCATCATTCCCGGCCACGCCACGCCCGAGCAGTACACCAAGGAAATTACCGTCGCCAACGACGGCATCGTCAATCAGGCGACGGTGCTGGCCTACGCGCGCCACAGCTTTCAGACCATCGAGGAGCTCGATCGTTGGGGCGTGAAGTTCGAGAAGGACGAGACCGGCGATTACGCGGTGCGCAAGGTCCACCACATGGGCGCGTATGTCTTGCCCATGCCCGAGGGGCACGACGTCAAGAAGATCCTTTACCGCCAGCTCAAGCGTGCGCGCGTCGACATCACCAATCGCGTCGTGGCAACGCGTCTGCTGACCGGCGCGGCGGGCGAAATCGCTGGCGTAATGGGTTTCGATTGCCGTACGGCCGACTTCTATGTCATTCGAGCCAAGGCAGTCATTCTGTGCTGCGGCGCCGCCGGCCGTCTCGGCCTGCCCGCCTCGGGGTATCTGATGGGTACCTACGAAAACCCGACCAATGCGGGCGACGGCTATGCGATGGCTTATCACGCCGGCGCCGAGCTCTCCAATCTCGAGTGCTTCCAGATCAATCCGCTCATCAAGGACTACAACGGCCCGGCCTGCGCGTATGTGACCGGGCCGCTCGGCGGATACACCGCCAACGGCAGCGGAGAGCGCTTCATCGAGTGCGATTACTGGAGCGGTCAGATGATGTGGGAGTTCTATCAGGAACTGCAAAGCGGCAACGGGCCGGTGTTCCTGAAGCTCGACCACCTCGCCGAAGAAACCATTCAGACGATCGAGACGATTCTGCACACGAACGAGCGACCCAGCCGAGGCCGCTTCCATGCGCGACGCGGCAACGACTACCGCACCCGCATGATCGAGATGCACATCTCGGAAATCGGTTTTTGCAGCGGTCACAGCGCGTCCGGCGTGTGGGTCGACGAGCACGGCGCCACGTCGGTGCCCGGCCTGTATAGCGCGGGCGACATGGCTGCCGTGCCGCACAACTACATGCTGGGCGCCTTCACGTATGGCTGGTTTGCCGGCGAACACGCCGCCGAGCGCGTTGCGGGTGCCGACTTCGCCGCGCTCGATGCGGCGCAGGTCGACGCCGAGCGCACGCGCATCTTTGCACCGCTGCATCGCGCCCACGGACTTCCTCCGGCGCAGGTCGAGTACAAGCTACGACGCTTCGTCAACGATTACCTGCAACCGCCGAAGGTCACGCGCCGCATGGAGATCGGCCTGCAGCGCTTCGACGAGATCCGCGAAGATATCGAGCAGCTCAGCGCCGGCAATCCGCACGAACTGATGCGCGCGGCCGAGGTGGCCGCCATTCGGGATTGCGCCGAAATGGCGGCACGCGCCTCGTTGTTCCGCACGGAGAGCCGCTGGGGCCTGTATCACCACCGTGTCGACTTTCCGCAGCGTAATGATGCCGAGTGGTTCTGCCACGCGCATCTGAAGAAGGGGGACGACGGCGCCATGACCTCGTTCAAGAAGCCGGTCGAGCCGTACCTCATCGCACTCGACGACACGGAGCGCACCGCCTACTCACGCCTGCGCGTTGCAAGCGCGCCGGCAACGCCACCCGCTGCCGCACAGGCCGCCACCGTCTAGGACACGCATATGGCTTTCGTTCCCCGCGAGGCGCAATTGCGCTCGAGCGTTCCCGTCACGATCGATGAAGAAAAGTGCATCGCCGACAAGGGCTGCACCGTGTGCATCGACGTCTGTCCCATGGACCTACTCGCCATCGATCCCGAGACGGGCAAGGCGTTCATGAAATTCGACGAGTGCTGGTACTGCATGCCGTGCGAGAAGGACTGTCCGACCGGCGCGGTACACGTCGCCATTCCCTACCTGCTTCGCTGACAAGACAGCGTGCCGCAAAGGCACGCGCACATCCCACCACACAATAAGGATGACCCGATGAACCGCCTTCACCTCAGCATCTTCGCGCTCGCGGCACTGCTCGCCGTCGGGGCTCACGCCGAAACCGTCCGTGTGGCGATCGGCACACAGGACACCACGATCAACACCGCCACGGGCGGCGCATTGATCCGCGAACTGAAACTGCTCGAAAAGTACCTGCCGCACGACGGTAAATACGCGGGCGTGACGTATGACGTGCAATGGAAGAACTTCACCAGCGGCGCACCGATCACCAACGAGATGGTCGCAGGCAAGCTGGACTTCGGATCGATGGCTGACTTCCCCGGGGTGAACAACATCGTCGCCACAACCAAAGCGGGCAAGCCCACCGTCTTCATCAATGTGCTTTCGGGCAGCGTGCGCGGCAGCGGCAACGGTATCGTGGTGCCGACCGACTCGCCGGCGCAGTCGCTCGCCGATCTCAAAGGCAAAACCATTTCCGTACCGTTCGCATCGACCGCCCACGGCATGCTGCTGCGCGCCGTCGCAGCGCAGGGCTGGGACCCGGATAAAGACGTGAACATCATCACGCAAGCCCCGGAAGTCGCCGGCCCGGCGTTGCAGGCGCGAAAGATCGAGGCGCACGCCGACTTCGTCCCCTTCGCCGAGTTGTTTCCCTATCGCGGATTCGCCCGCAAGATTTACGACGGCGCTCAGGCCAATGCGCCGACACTGCATGGCACCCTCGTGGAAAAGGCGTACGCCGAGCGTTATCCCGAGATCGTGGTCGCGTACCTTCGCGCCGTGATCGAGGCGAATCGCCTGATCGACGCCGAGCCGGAAAAATACAGCGAGCTGATCGCCAGAGTCACCGGCGTGGAGCCTGAGGTCGATTACCTGTTCCACGGCCCGCTCGGACTGCAAACGCGCGAGCTCACGTGGAAGCCCGAGTATCGCAAGGCCGTCCAGACGTCGTTCGACACCCTCAAGTTGCTCAATCGTACCGATGGCAACTTCGACGCCAACGCCGTCATCGACGATCGCTACGTGCGCGCCGCGTTCAAGGCCGAAAAGCTCGACTACGACGCCGCACTGCGCAACTACGCCCAGTTGCCCCTCAAGGCCAACGATGCCGCGACGGGCAAGGCGATTACCCAGGTCGAGCGCGTCGCCCAGATCTGGGTGCGCGGCGAGCCGAAGGTGCGCAGCTACGCGTCGCCTGAAGCGGCCTTCGAGGCACTCGCCAAGCTGTCGCACGACAACAAGCCGGTGCGGGCCTTCTACGTGCAGGATCGCGACTCCGGCATCAAACTGCTGGGCGATCAGGCGTGGTTCGCCCGTGACAAGCAGGGTCGATTGAGCGCCTTTTTGCTCAAACAGCAAGCGCAGGCCTGGGCCGACAAGCATGGTGCGCAGGTCGTCGACTTCGCAGGTGCGCGCCAGCCTGCGCCGCTCGCCGCACGCTAAGGGGCACGTCATGACATCGAACCTGATATCCGACATCGCGCTCGCGCGCGCGGCCCCCAGTGGCCGAGCCCGCATCGGCGGCCGGTCATTCAGGGTGGCGCTGCAAGGGATATCGCTCGCGCTGTGCGTGGTGTTCTGGCATTGGGTGACGACGCATCGGATCCATCTGGGCATCGTGAACTTCGAGAACGTCCCCTCGCCTTCGCAGACGCTGGACGCCGCCTGGTCGCTGCTGCAATCGCCGAAGCTCGCGCGTCATCTCGCGAGCAGTCTCCAGCGCGTGGCCTGGGGATATCTGATCGCGGCGGCCACGGGCATCGTGTGCGGCCTGGCCATCGGACGCTCGTCGTGGGCACGCATTGCGCTGTTGCCGCCGCTCGAGGTCTTGCGCCCGATTCCCGCGGTCGCATGGATTCCGCTGGCGATCCTGATGTTTCCGTCCGCCGAACTGCCGATGATCTTCATCACGTTCACCGGCGCGTTCTTTCCGATCCTGCTGGGCACCATTCACGGTACCGAATCGGTGGATGCCCGTCTCGTCGCGTCGGCGCGCAGTCTGGGCGCCGGGCGCTGGGGCGTGCTGCGCGAGGTTGTACTTCCCGGCGCCACGCCCGGCATCGTCACGGGACTGGCCATCGGCATGGGCACCTCGTGGTTCTGCCTCGTGACCGCAGAGATGATCTCCGGGCAGTTCGGCATCGGTTACTACACATGGGAGTCCTACACTGTGCAGCGCTACCCCGATATCGTGGTCGGCATGCTCGTCATCGGCTTGCTCGGCATGGGCAGCAGCGCAGTGGTCAAAGTCATCGGCGAGCGCCTCACGCCCTGGCGCCATCCGAGTGGAGAGCGTCGATGAATTCGCTTCGCTCAGATCGCATTGGCGGGCATGTCGCCATCGAGAACGTTCGTATTACGCTGGGCGACGGCGAGCGTCGTTTCGTGGCCGTCCAGGATGTCAGCATCGACATCGCGCCGGGCGAGTTCGTCTGCCTGCTGGGCCCGTCGGGATGCGGAAAATCCACCCTGCTCGGCGTGCTGGCCGGACACATCGCCCCGAGTCATGGCCGTGCGACGCTCGACGGCGCCTCCATCGACGGGCCTCGGCCCGAGCGCGGCATGGTGTTCCAGCACCACACGCTGTTTCCCTGGCGCAAGACGCTCGATAACGTGGCGTTCGGCCTGAAGATGCAGGGCGTGAACAAACCCGAACGTCACCGGCTCGCGGCCGAATGGCTTGAACGGGTGGGGCTCGGCAACTTTGCACAGCGCTATCCGTCGCAGCTCTCCGGCGGCATGCAGCAACGGGCGGAAATCGCCCGCGCGATGATTACGGGGCCGCGTGTCCTGCTCATGGACGAGCCCTTCGGTGCGTTGGACGCACAAACGCGAGCCATGATGCAGGCGCTGCTGCTCGACGTGTGGAGCGTGCAACGCCCCACCGTCGTGTTCGTGACCCATGACATCGACGAAGCGCTCTTTCTCGGGGATCGCGTGCTCGTGATGAGTCCCGGGCCGGGCACGATCATCGACGATATTCGCGTGCCATTCGCCCGACCGCGCCTGCGCGACGACGAACAGGATCTCGTGACGCAACCCGAATTCGTGGCACTCAAACGCCATCTGCTCACACGACTGCGCCATCAGCGCAGCGCTCTGCCCGCTCCGCGACTCGACCCGCTGGGCGATCTTCGATCCTCCTCCGCCTCTCTTGCCTCATGACGTCTTCCCTTGCGTCTCGCGACGCCCTCGACTTCGATACTGCTGACGACACCGACGCCGGGTTGCTGGCACGCCTGTCTCACGATGACGCCACCGTGCGACGCCTCGCCATTCTCGACGTCGCCGAACTGGAGGACGATGCGTGGCTGCCGCAGCTTGTCGAACGGCTTCGCCACGACCCCGATGCCCATGTGCGCCGCACCGCCGCCGAGCGCCTTGCCGGATGGGAGACCGTCGACGTGGTGGCCGCACTGTGCGACGCGCTGCACGACGCCGACGACACCACACGCGCCGGCGCCGCCGAGAGCCTGTCCGCGCTCAAGCAGGCCGATCTCGGCGCAGCGCTGGTACAACGCCTGCACGCGGAGCACGACACCTTTGCGCGCACGGCGTTGCTGCGAGGATTGCGCGAACTGCGCCTTCCCGAAAGCGCATCACCGGCACTCGACGCCCTGCACGATACGTCGCCTGCCGTGCGTCGCGAAGCGGTGGGCGTGCTGGGATGGTTGCGACACGCGGCGGCTCTGCCCGCGCTCGCCGCACTGGTACGCACGGATCCCGCGCCGGAGGTGCGTAAGGCGGCGGCGGGGGCGCTGGGGTTCGCCGCCGACGACAGCGTGTTGAACACGCTGATCGGCGCGCTGCAAGATGGGGAATGGCAGGTCCGCGAAGAGGCCGCGGCGACACTGGGCAAACTGCGATTGACTGCTGCGCGCGACGCGCTAGCCTTCGCGCTCGACGACGACTACTGGCAGGTCACGTTACAGGCCGCTCGGGCGCTCGGCAAGCTGAAGCTGCCGGCGAGCATCGCCTCGGTGAGCGCGCTGCTCACGTTCCCGATCAGCAACGTGCGCAAGGAAGCCGCACTGGCGCTCGGCGAAATCGGCGACAGCGAAGCCCTGCCGGTACTGACGGCCGCACTGGCAGACGCCGACCCCGAAGTGCGCAAGGCCGCACGCATTGCCATCGCGCAAATCGGGGCCGCATGAGCTGTCATGCCGCGGCGACGGCGACGACCTACCGCCAATGATCGACGATCCCCGGCATCACGAGCAGGACGATGCCGGGGGAACCAACGATTGGCGCGCGGTACGTCGACACACATCGACAAACAGAGCTACGGCCGAAGGTTCGGCCCGAGGTGACGTTCGAGCAAGTCGATATCGTCGCGCAACAGTTTCAGCACGCCTGCGGCGCTCTGTTCTGTGAGCTGCCGCCCGGCATCCTGCTCCACCGAACGCAGCGCCATGTCGGCGATCTGCGCCGCAATTTCCTCCGCGTTTCGCGAGCCCGCCGGCGTGAACCACCACGCGGTCCAGTTGCACATGCCGATGATCGAGAAGGCGGCGACCTTCGGATCCATCACGCGAAACTGCCCCTGCTCGATACCCAGTTCGATCGCATGACGAAACTGCGCCAGCACGGCGCGCCGCGATTGCCCGGCCAGTTCGCGCTGCTCTGGCGGCAGATTCTCTTCGTTACGCTCCACCACCCGGAATTGCAGCGCATGCGTGAGGATCAGATGCGCATGCCGAAGCACCAGGTGGCGCAGCATGGCACGCGGCTGCCGAAGATTTTCCGGTAACGGCTCCGAGACCAGGTCTCCGGCAGCTCGCGTCACCACCACTGTCAGCACCTCAAGAATCGCTTCCTTGCTCTTGAAGTAGTAGTACAGCGCGGGACGCGTCACGCCCACCACGTCCGCGATGTCGTTGAAGCTCGTGCCGTCGAATCCCCGTTCGATGAACAGTTTCGTTGCAACGTCCAGAATATTCTCGCGCAATGCGTCGCTTTTGGTCTGCGTTTTGCTCATGGCCAATATCCACCTGCCTTTTTGACGCCGGCGTCAGAAAACCCCAACGATAACCAATTTCGCTCACCCGGAAAAGCTCGCTGCGATTGCGATCTCCGGGTTTTTACGTATTCGTCAAATTTTTTCAAAAATGTTTACTACTTTGTAAAAATTTGAACTAGGATGTCAAAAAAAGGAGGTGCAGAGATGAGTCATCAGCAACAAGGCGCGACGGCAGGATTCCTCAATACGGACTGGAATCCGCGAGACCTGCCATTGGGCACGACAACACGCAATGTCGTGCTTCGTACGAAGGACGGGGCGGCCACGAGTGGTTCGCTCTATGGCGCGGGCACGGCAGATACGGTGGTGTGCATCATGCACCCGCGCGAATTCATGGCGTGCCACTACCTGATTCCGGATATCGTCGGCGCGGGCTTTGCCGCCTGGACGCAGGCGCCGCGCGCCGTGGGCAACGACATGCGGCTGGAGCACGAACTGGCGCTCTTCGACGTTGCCGCCGGCATGCAATTCCTGCGCGAGGCGGGTTTCAGGAAGATTGTCTTGCTCGGCAATTCGGGCGGCAGTGGCCTGTATGCGCTTTACGTCCAGCAGTCGGGCCTGCCACCGGCCGAGCGCATCGCGCGCACGCCGGGCGGTCGCCCGACGCAGCTGGCGTCACTCGACATGCCGCAGATCGACGGCGTCGTCTTCGTCGCGCCCCACCCGGGGCAAGGCGCGCTGCTGCAAATGTGCATCGATCCGTCGGTGACCGACGAGTCGGACGCGCTGAGCGTCGATCCGTCGCTCGATCCCTTCGACGCCGCCAACGGCTACGTGACGCGGGACAAGGCGCGGGACAAGGAAAACCCAGCGGCGCTCACTCGCTACGACGCCGACTTCGTCACCCGCTATCGCGCCGCGCAGGCAGCACGGGTTGCCCGCCTGGACGCCATCGCGCGTGAGTTGATCGCCGTGCGTCAGGACGCCCGCGAGCGCCTGAAGCGCGCGTCTTCCCATGCAATCAGCGTTGGCGGACAGCTTCGCCGCACCGCCGCGCATACGCCGCTCATGACGGTGTGGCGCACCGACGCGGACCTGCGCTGCTTCGATCTGACGCTCGATCCGTCCGACCGGCGCTACGGGTCCTTGTGGGGCAGCGATCCCTTCACGTCGAACTATGGCTCCGTCGGTTTCGCTCGCGTGTGCTCCCCGGAGGCGTGGCTGTCCACATGGTCCGGACTGTCGTCGAACGCGCTGCTCTCGAAGACGGCCCCTGCCATCGAGCAGCCCACGCTGTTGATCGAGTACACCGGCGACCAGGCGTGCTTCCCGAGCGTGATCGCCGACCTCTTCGCGAGTCTCGGATCGACACGAAAGTCGCATCGACGCGTGCGCGGCGATCACCACGGCCGCGCGCTGGCCGATGGCGAGGAACCCGGCCGCTACATCGCCGCACGACTGCTCCAGGACTGGCTGCGCGAGACCTTTGCGTGATGCCCCGGCCCGTCAGATGCCTTGAGGCATCTCGTTGTCCCCCTTGATCCCCTCGGTTCCATTGAATACCGCATTGAGACTCCGCCATGAAACTGAATGACATTCCCGCCGCCAACCTCGCCTTGCGACTGCACGGCGTCGATCACACGGCGCGGCCCACGTGGCGCCTGCGCGAGACCGTCGAGTTTTACCGCGATGTGCTCGGTCTGCCGCTCATCCACACGATTTCCGCGCGAGGCTGGGGCCCGGCAACGCATCCGGACTTCCTGCACTTCTTCTTCGATAGCGGCAACGGCAGCACGATTGCGTTCTTCTACTACCTCGGCGCGGCCGAACCCGAATCGCTTGCGACGCGCCCCGGGCGCGCTCCCTGGCCCGAAGATCACGTGTTCGACGCCACGCACACCGCCTGGCTCGTCGACACGCAGGAAGACCTCCACGCGTGGAAGACGCGGCTGGAAGCGCGCGGCGTCGACGTGTCCGCCGAGACGGCGCACGAGGTGATCGAGTCGATCTACTTCCGCGATCCGAACGGCTATTTCATCGAGATTACGCGCAAGCTGCGCGCGCTGTCGGCCATCGACGCCCGAGACGCCGCCCTCACCCTCGAAGCGGCCATGGAAATCGAAGACGAAGCGATCGCCAGCGGCCAGCCGAACACCCGCATCGACAACGTGTGGCTGCGCAAGGCGCAACGCCATGGTCTGCCCTTGTCGTCGGAGCGTCAGTCATGAAAGCCACCGCATTGCATATCTTTGTATTGAACGTGCCCGAATTCGCCTCGCTGACGCACGCGGCGCGACAGATACCGACGTGCCGGGTCGAGGACACCGGCGATTACACCGTGATTTCCAGCGACGCCCCGGTGGCCTTCGAGCGCCGTGCGCTCGGTCTGAAACCAGCTGTCTGGTACGGACTTTTCACCGGCGGACTCGACGGCCGGATCGAACAGTTCGAGCGAGATGTCGTGCGGATCGCCCCACGCGCCTGACCTGAGACCAGAAATCCGAAAGCAGGCTTGAGACGCCAGTTCAAACAAGACGTGCAGGAGACAACATGAGCGGTATTCATCATCCTATCGACGGCGTGACGTACTGCCCGCCCGCGCTGGCGCAACGGTACTTTGCGTCCGGTGCGTGGCATGACGCCACGCTCGGCGATGCGCTGCGCGCCACGGCCGCGCGCGTGCCGGAGCGCCCGGCTTACCTCAGCGACGAAGCCTCGATCACCTTCGCGAGTCTGGACGAGCGCAGCGAGCGACTCGGCGCCGCGCTCGTCGAGCTTGGGCTTCGCCCCGGCGAGCGCGCCATTTTTCAGATGGGAACGACCGTCGACACGGTGGTTGCCCTGATGGGCGCTTACAAGGCCGGCGTCGTGCCGGTATGCGCCGTGCCGCAATACCGCGAGGTGGAAATCGGGCAACTCGCAGCGCTATCTGACGCCCGCGCCTACTTCGTGCAGGCCGACGTTTCGGCGTTCGATCTCGTCGGCTTCGCCCGTCAGATGATGGACCGTCATCCCGCCATCGCGCATTTGCTCGTGGCGCGCGGCACGTCAGCGCACGCGGCCATCGCCGGACATTGCGCCATCGAGGCCCTGATCGATGCGATGCCCCTGCAGCGCGCGCGCAGCGTGCTCGCCGGCGTTCGCATCGGCAGCGAAGACGTCCTGAGCTTCCAGTTGTCCGGCGGCACCACGGGCGTGCCCAAGATCATTCCGCGCTTTCACGCCGAATACATCGGCCATTCGCTGGCCTGGATGCGGCACCTGGGCATGACCGAACACAGCCGCATGATCTGGTCGTTGCCGCTGCTGCACAACGCCGGTCAGCTCTATGCGCTCGCCTCGAGCGTGAGCACCGGCATGACGACCGTGCTGATGCCGCGCGTCGACATTGCCCGGATGCTCACGCTCATCGAGATGCACCGTGTCACCCACGGTCTGTCGATCGGCCCCGTCGCGCCACAGATGATCGCGTACAAGGACGTTGCGAAGCACGACCTGTCGTCGCTGCAACTCTTCGGCACCATGAGCCGGGCCGACTCGCTCGAAGCGCATCTCGGCGTGCCCTGCTTCAACCTGTACGGCACGACCGAAGGCCTGCTGATGGGCTCAGGGCCGACGCTGCCTGCCGCGCTGCGGCATCACACACAAGGTCTTTCCGGCTGCGAAGACGACGAAATCCGTGTTCTGTTTCCAGACAGCGAACCCGGTGCTACGCGCGGCATGCCCGTCGAGCCCGGCACCCCGGGCGAGCTTTGCTTCCGAGGGCCATCGAGCCTGCGTGGCTACTACAAGGCGCCCGAGGCGACGGCCCATACGCTTACGGCCGACGGTTTCGTACGCACGGGCGACATGGTCACGGAACGAATCATCGACGGCGTGCGCTGTTTCGCCTTCGAGGGGCGCTTGCGCGACAACATCAATCGCGGTGGCGAGAAGATCGGCTGCGAAGAAGTCGAAGCGTTCGTCAGTCACCACCCGGCGGTCGCCGACGCCAAGCTCGTCGCCATGCCCGATCCGGTTTATGGCGAGCGCGGCTGCATCTACCTGATTTTGCGCCCGGGGCACCGGGCGCCGTCGGTCACCGAACTCGTGGCATTTCTGGTCGGCCACGGACTGGCGAAGTTCAAATGTCCGGAACGCGTCGAGGTCATCGACGAGTTCCCTGTGACACGCGTAGGCAAGGTCGACAAGGCGTCGCTGCGCGCCGCCATCGCCGGGCGGCTCGCCACGGAGTCGGCTGTCCCCAGCGCCGCCCCTGCCACCACTGCCACCACGGCCACCACTGCCGAGCGTACAACACACGCCGCCCCGTCATTTTCCGGAGAGTGACCTCATGACCCAACGCCCATTTCGCATCGGCCAGATCGTGCCCAGTTCGAACACCACGATGGAGACCGAAATCCCCGCGATGCTTCGCGCTCGCGAACAGATCCTGCCTGAGCGCTTCACGTTCCATTCCAGCCGCATGCGCATGCATCGGGTGGTGAAGGAAGAACTGGAAGCGATGAATCGTCAGGGCCTGCGCTGCGCCGCAGAGCTGGCCGACGCCCGCGTGGACGTCATGAGCACCGCGTGCCTCGTGGCCATCATGGCGATGGGACCGGGCTATCACCGCCAGGTCGAGGAAGACCTTCGACAGGTGGCCCGCGAGAATCATTGCGAGGCCGCCGTCATGACGTCTGCCGGCGCGCTCGTGGCCGGTCTCAAGACACTCGGCGCACGCAAAATCGCGCTCATGGCGCCCTATATGAAGCCGCTCACGCAGGCCGTGGTCGATTACATCGAACATGAGGGCATCGAAGTGCTGGACGCCCTGTCCTTCGAGATTCCTGACAACCTGGCTGTCGGCCGGCGCGACCCCATGCAGTTGCTCGAAGACGTCGGGCGCCTGAACACCGCCAACGCGGACGTCGTGGTGCTCTCCGCCTGCGTGCAGATGCCGTCGCTCCCCGCCATTGCGCTGGCCCAGGAGCGCATCGGCCTGCCGGTGACCTCCACCGCCGTGAGCACGGTGCGCCAGATGCTCGATCACCTCGGACTCGCGCCGGTGGTGCCCAACGCGGGCGCGCTGCTCGGCCAGACGCCGCGGCAGCCGGACGCGCAATCGAGCGCGCAAGCAAGCGTGCAAGCGAGCCCGCAACCGAGCGCCCAATTCGCCTGAAGTTCGCTTGACTATGGCGGATGCCGAGCGCAACGCCCTACCCCCACACAAGGAGACCATCATGAAAATCGCCGTCATCGGTGGCGGGCCAGCGGGCCTGTATTTCTCGTTGCTCATGAAGCAGCGCCACCCGAAAGACGAGATCGTCGTCCATGAACGCAACCCGGCGAATGCGACTTACGGCTGGGGCGTCGTGTTCTCAGACATCGCCCTCGCCTTCCTGAAGGAAGCCGACGAAGCGTTCTTCAAGAAATTCACCGCGCACCATACCCGCTGCGATTACATGGAGATCGTGCATCAGGGTGTGCCCGTGCGTCTGAGCAACAACCACTTCTCCCGCACCTCACGCATCGACATGCTGCGCGTGCTTCAGCAAGCTTGTGAAGACGCCGGTGTCGACGTGCGCTATCAGAGCCACGTGACGGATCCTGCGCAGCTACCCGACGCCGATGTCATCGTCGCCGCCGACGGGGTGAACAGCGAGGTGCGCACCCGCATGGCGGCGCAGTTCATGCCGAGTTTCGACGAGCGGCGCAACAAGTTCGCGTGGTACGGCACGTCGCAGCGGTTTCATCCCGTCTCGCTGATCTTCCGCGAAACGCCACACGGTGTGTTCATGGCGCATGCCTATCAGTACAGTCCCGAGCACTCGACCTTCCTCGTCGAAGTCGATCCCGACACATGGGCGCGCTGCGGGCTGGACACCGCATCGGAGGCGCAAAGCCGGGCGTTCTGTGAACAGATCTTCGCAGACGATCTGGGCGGCCACCCATTGCTCACGAACCGCTCGCACTGGTTCCAGGCGCGCGTGGTGAGCAACGCGCGGTGGTCCCACGGCAATGTCGTGCTGCTCGGCGACGCGCTGCGCAGTGTTCACTTCTCGCTCGGCTCGGGCACCCGCATGGCCATGCAGGACGCCATCGCCCTGTTCGAGGCGCTTTGTGCGAATCGCGCGGACGTCCCGGCCGCGTTCGCCGAATTCGAACAGCGCCGGCGTACCGCGTCGGACCGCTTTCAGGACGCCGCACGCCGCAGTCTCGACTGGTACGAGTCCGTCGACACGCGTATGCACCTCGACCCGGTGAGCTTCGCCTACGACTACATGATGCGCACCGGCCGCGTAAGTCACGAAGCGCTGCGTGAGCGCGATCCCGCGTTCATTGCACGGGTCGAGGCGAACGACGCCGCCCCACTGCACGGGCATGCGGCATGACGCTACATAACGCTACATAACGCGGCCGCTACTTGGCATATCCCCCGAAAGGCGCGACATAAGCCCCTATAAAAGCGCCTGCTAAAAAATGCGCGCCCTGACAGCGCCAACCCAGACAGGCGACAGTTTCATGGACCAGCCTACCAGCAGGCCGCCGTCGGTCGACGTGCGGGACTTCATCAACGCGAGCCCCGTCTCGCGCTTCCAGATCATGATCAGCGTGATGTGCTTCCTGATCGTGGCGCTCGACGGCTTCGACATCGCCATCATCGGCTTCATCGCGCCGCACATCCGCAGCGAGTGGCAGTTGTCGATGGTCTCGTTGGGACCGCTATTTAGCGCCGGCCTGCTCGGCCTGATGGTCGGCGCCTTTTGCAGCGGCCCGCTGGCGGACCGGGTCGGCCGCCGCCTCGTGCTGATTCTTTCGGTGGCCGCCTTTGGCGCGGCGAGCATCGGCGCGGCACTGGCCCCCAACGTCGAATGGCTGATCGCCATGCGCTTTCTCACCGGGCTTGGCCTCGGTGGCGCGATGCCCAACGCCATCACGCTCACCTCGGAGTTCAGCCCCGAGCGACGCCGTGGCACGTTGCTCACGCTGATGTTCTGCGGCTTCTCGCTGGGATCGGCGCTAGGTGGCGTGGTCACGGCCTATCTCGTGGCGGGCATCGGCTGGCGCGGCTTGCTCGCGCTGGGTGGCGTGTTGCCGCTCGCGCTCGTGCCCGTACTCTGGTTCACGCTACCGGAATCGGTGAGATTCCTCGCCATTCGGGGCGGCACGCAGGCGCAGATCGTCCGGATTCTGTCGCGGGTGGCGCCCGGGCGTGCAGACGCCACGCGGCACTATGTCGCCAGCGACGACCGGCTGCCGTCGTCGCCCGTGGTGCAACTGTTTCACCGCGACTACCGGCGCGGCACGTTGCTGCTCTGGCTGGCGTTCTTCATGAGCCTCCTGCTGCTGTACCTGCTCATCAACTGGCTGCCGATTCTGGCGCAACGCAGCGGACTGACGCTCAAGCAGGCCTCGATGTTCGCGGGCCTGCTCCAGGGCGGCGGCGTGCTCGGCGCCATCGTGCTGGGTGTGCTGATCGATCGCTGGCATCCGTACAAGGTCGTCGCGGCCGCGTATCTGCTGGGCGCCGTGGCGCTCGCGTCGCTAGCCGTGGCAAACACCGCGGCGTGGCTTGCGATCGGCATTTTCGTGACGGGCTTCTGTGTCAGCGGATCGCAGGTGTGCGCCAACGTCATTGCGTCGGCCTATTACCCCACGTCGAACCGGGCAACCGGCGTGGCATGGGCGCTGGGCATCGGCCGGATCGGCGCCGTGGCCGGTTCCTTCGGCGGGGCGCTGTTGCTGGGCGCGGGCTGGAGCAACGCAGGGCTCTTCACGCTGCTGGCGATTCCCGCAATGCTCGCTGCGCTGGGGATCCTGCTGGCCGGCACCCGGCACGCGCGTGCGGCGGCCGTCGGCCTGCCCGTTGGGGCGGCCATCGATGCGCCCACCAATGCACCCATCAATACGCCCCTCGGTGTGCCCGCCACTGTGGAGTCACCCGCCGGACTATCGAAGGTCTGAGCATCTCGCGTGACGAGACCCGGCCAGACCGGCCGGGACGCGAAAGGTCCTCCCAAAAACAGAAGGCGCGCGGATGGCGTTGCACCGCGCGCCTGGCTGTCGCAGGCTGAACCGGACTCAGTCGTACGCCCGCGCGTCTTCCACCAGCTTGCCATCGGTCGGCAACGATCCGGCCGCCACGAAATCGACTTCGCCGCGCAGTCGGGTCACGTCGCGCAACGTCTCCTGCACACGGGCGGCCAACCCTTCGGGCGGGACGTCCGTCGTCTCGCACAGCAAACGCATCCGGTCGTCCCCGACACGCCCCTCCACGCGCAAACGCACGCGGACCAGTTCCGGATAGCGTCTGCCGATCTCACCGATCTGCCCCGGGTGCACGAACATGCCGCGCACCTTGACGGTCTGATCGGCACGTCCCAGCCACCCTTTGAGCCGCATGTTCGTGCGCCCGCACGGGCTGATACCGGCCTCGACGGCCGACAGATCCCCCGTGGCAAAACGAATCAGCGGGTAGTCCGGATTGAAGTTCGTCACGACGACTTCGCCGACTTCCCCCTCCGCGACCGGTTTCGTGCCGCCCGGCTCCACCAGTTCGACCAGAACATTCTCGTCGACGATCAGTCCGGCTTGCGCGTCGCTCTCGAACGCAATCAGCCCGAGGTCAGCCGTACCGTACAACTGCCGTGCGGTGATACCTTTGCCGTTGAACCACGCGCGCAACGATGGCGGCAGCGCCTCGCCGGAGAGGGTCGCGCGCCGAATGCTGCTGATGTCCGCCCCCGCCGCCTCGCTCTTCTCGATGAGAATCTTGAGGAACGACGGCGTTCCGGCATAAGCCACCGGACGCAGGTGACGAATGGCTTCCAGTTGCAGCTCCGTCTGTCCTACGCCGGCGGGAAACACGCAGCAGCCGAGCCGCGCCGCGCCCGTCTCGATCATCATGCCGGCGGGCGTGAAGTGATAGGAGTAGGTGTTGTAGACCAGGTCCCCTGCCCGCAGGCCCGCAGCGAACATGGCGCGGGCAAAGCGCCACCAGTCGCTGCCACGGCCGTCCGGCTCGTAGATCGGCCCCGGAGACTGATAGACATGGGCCAGCCCGCTCACCGGCGTGGCGTTCAGACCGCCCAGCGGCGGATTGCGCCGCTGAAACGCCGCCAGATCCGACTTGCGGGTGACGGGCAATTCCGCCAGCGCGTCGCGCGAACCGATCTCGCCGGCGTCGACATCCTCAAGCGCTTCGGCAAAGTAGGCGGCGTGCGTGCGCGCATGTGCGACCTGTCCCGGCAGGGCGGCAAGCAAGGCTTGCTCGCGAAGCGCCGGTGCACGGGTTTCCAGCGTATCGAAGTATTCGTTCATGGCAACGGAGAAGCGATCGGGATTGAGGTGCAATGGGACGATGTGCCAACTCAGGCGATCCAGCGCTTGCGCCGTCGATAGCTCTTGACGTTGCGGAAGCTCCCCGCACTGCTCGCGCCATCCTTGGCGATACCGAGATAGAACTCCTTCACATCCTCGTTATCGCGCAGCACGCTCGCGTCGCCGTCCATCACCACACGCCCGTTCTCCAGGATGTAGCCATAGTCGGCATAACGCAGCGCCGCCATCGTGTTCTGTTCGGCCAGCAGAAAGCTCACATTCTCCCGTTGGTTGAGATCGCGCACGATGGTGAAGATCTCTTCGACGATCTGCGGCGCGAGGCCCATCGAAGGCTCATCGAGCAGAATCATCGAAGGCTGCGCCATCATCGCGCGCCCGATCGCGCACATTTGTTGCTCGCCACCGGAGGTGTAACCCGCCTGGGATTTGCGGCGCGTCTTGAGGCGCGGGAAATAGGCGTAAATGCGCTCGAGGGCATGCTGCTGGGCACTGCGCGATGCGTGCCTGACATAGCCGCCCGTGAGCAGATTCTCCTCGATGGTCAGATGGCCGAAACAGTGACGCCCCTCCATCACCTGAATCACCCCCCGCTTGACCAGACCATTGGGCGTGAGCTTCTCGACACGCTCGCCCCGATAGTCGATCGTGCCCTTCGTCACCTCACCGCGCTCGGCGTGCAGCAAGTTCGAGATGGCCTTGAGCGTCGTACTTTTGCCCGCACCGTTGGCCCCGAGCAATGCCACGATCTTGCCGTCCGGCACGATCAGGGACACACCCTTGAGCACCAGAATGACGTGGTCGTAAATGACTTCGATATTGTTGACGCGCAAACTCGCTTCCATGCGTGACTCCGGAATCGATGCTGCCGGGATCGCTGACCGGCGTTCAATCGTCAGATGACTTCACGTCCGGCGCCCCTCGCGAAGCGCCGCAGAGCGCATCGCGAGAGAAAACCGTTCGTCATGTTCATCAATTTCGTCAGCCCTTGAAGCAGGCGGGCGTAATGCCCTTCTCCTTGGCGTACTGCTTGGCTGATGCCTCGAACAACGGGTGAATCAGACGGCGATTGCCTTCGATCCAGTCCGAGACCATGACCCACTTGGCGCCGTCCCATTGCTGGATACGGACCTTGCCCGATCCCTCGTGGTCTTCGCAGCTGGTCTTGATGTCAGGCAACAGCCCCGTCGCGCCGAGCGCCTTGAGACGCGCCGCATCGATGTTCAGGTTCTCGAGCCCCCAACGCACCTGCACCGGCGTCGACACTTTGCCCTTGCCGAACTTGTTCTGGGCCGTGTTGAGCGCCTCGACCGTTGCCACTGCAGCGGACACGCCACGGTTGTAGAGCACCGAGCCCACCTTCGACGGATCCTGCATATTCCCCTTGCCCGCGCCGTAGACCACCTTTTCGATGTCGGCGATGAGCGGCACCTGCTTGCCCGCCACGTTCCACGTCGCGCTCATGTAACCCTTGGCCGCCGGGCCTGCCGGGATCGTGTCCTCCTCCGATCCGGCCCACCAGCTGCCGACGATCTTCTCGCGCGGATAGCCGACCTTTTGCGCGGCCTTGAGCGCCGTCTGGTTCATCACGCCCCAGCCCCAGAACACCACGTAGTCCGGGTTTTCCTGACGGATGCGCAGCCACTGCGCGCCCTGTTCGTTGCCCGGGTGAGCCACCGGAATTTCGATCAGGTTGAACTTGTGAATCTTCGACTCGGCCTGCATGGCGACGATCGGCTCCTTGCCGTACGCGGAGTCGTGGTAAAGGAACACGATCTTCTTGCCGTTGAGCGAGCCGCCGTTCTTGTCGGCGAGAAACTTGATGATCGCGGAGGCCTGCATCTGATACGTGGTCACCAGCGGGAAGGCCCACGGGAACACGGTGCCGTCCACCGCGTCGGTACGGCCGTAACCCATCATGACGAGCGGCACCTGATCGGTCGCTGTCTTGTCGATGAGCGCGTAGGAGATCCCCGTGGCCATCGTGTGGTACGCGGTGCCCTTGGTCACCGGATTCTTGCCCTTGAGACGCTCGTAGCATTCCACGCCCTTGGCGTTGTTGTACTCCGTCTCGCACTCCTCCCACGTGAGCTTGACGCCATTCACCCCGCCCTGCTTCAGGTTCACGTACTGGAGGTAATCGATGAACCCACCGTAGAACGACTGCCCGTTCGCCCCGTACGGCCCGACGCGATAGTCAGCCAGTGCAATGAACTGATCGTTCGACTGCGCGAACGCCGAATTCGTCGCCCCCGTGCCGAGCGCGAGCGCCAGACCCAACGATGCCGCCAACTGTTTCGTGTTCATGCTGTGTCTCCATCTGTGGTTTTGTGTGTGACCGAACTTGCACCGGCGGTGCGCGCCGGCTTGGCTAACCTCAATGCGGGAAGGGCCAGATGCGCAACTTCTCCTTGGCTATCTGCCAGAGCCGCGCCAGCCCATGCGGTTCGGCAATCAGGAAAAAGATGATGAGACCGCCGAATACCATCAACTGAATGTGCGAGACGGTGGCGTTGGTGAACGGCAGATGCAGGAACGTCGCAATCGTGGGCAACGTGCTGTCGAGCAGGATCGGCAGCAGCAGAATGAAGGCGGCGCCCAGAAAACTACCGAGAATGCTGCCGACCCCGCCGATGATGATCATGAACAGAATGCGAAACGACAGATCGAGCGAGAAGCCGTCCGGCTCGACCGAGCCGAGGTAACAGTAGGCGTAGAGCGCGCCGGCCACCCCGCAGTAAAAGGAACTGACGGCGAACGCGAGCAGCTTCACGCGCATGAGCGGAATCCCGATGACCTCGGCCGCCACGTCCATGTCGCGCACCGCCATCCAGGCGCGACCGATGTGCGAGCGCACCAGGTTCTTCGCGACGAGCGCCATCACGCTCACCACGCCGAGCACGAACAGGTACTTGCGCACCGGCGTATCGACGTCCACACCGAACAACGAGATTTTCTGCGCGGTGATCACGCCGGACGAGCTGTTGTTCGACAGCCACGGGAACTTGGTTAGCACCCACAGCACGAAGAACTGTGCGGCGAGCGTGGCCACCGCCAGATAAAACCCCTTGATGCGCAACGACGGCAAGCCGAACGCAATGCCGACCATCGCAGCACACACGCCGCCGAGCGCAAACGACGCCAGAATCGGCATCCCGTCGATGCGAAGCTGGAAGTTGTATGAGGCATAGGCCCCCACGGCCATGAATGCGGCCGTACCCAGCGACAACTGCCCGGCGTATCCCGTGAGCAGATTCAGTCCGAGCGCCGCCAGCGAAAAGACCAGAAACGGCACGAGGATGGCGGTGAGCCAGTACTCCGAGGCGACCCACGGCAACACGCCGAACGCCACGACGAGCACGGTTCCTACGGCGATCCGATCCTGCCGGATCGGGAAAATCTGACTGTCGGCGACGTAGGACGTCTTGAACTGCCCGGCTTCGCGATAGAACATGGATGGCCTCTGCGATGGATGCTTGCGCGTATGTTCGGGTTGAGTTTCGGTTCGAGGGCGAGTCGCTCAGACGCGGTCGATGTGCCGCTCGCCGAAGAGCCCCTCCGGGCGCACCAGCAGGAACAGCAGCGCAAACACATAGGGGAACCAGCCTTCGATGCCGCCGAAATTTCCGCCGAAGTGCGCCTGGAGCAACTGCGGCACGTAGATCTCCGCGAGCTTTTCGGCGGCCCCGATGATCAGCCCGCCCACGATGGCGCCCGGAATGGAGGTGAAGCCGCCCAGAATCAGCACGGGCAGCGCCTTGAGCGCGGTCATCGTCAGCGCGAACTGCACGCCGTTGCGCGAGCCCCAGAGCATGCCGGCCACGAGCGCCACGAATCCGGAAACGCTCCACACGACCACCCAGATACGCTGCAACGGAATCCCGAGCGAGAGCGCCGCCTGATGGTCGTCCGCCACTGCGCGCAAGGCGCGGCCAATGCTCGTCGCCTTGAAGAACAGCGCCAGCAGCGCCACGAGCACCGCCGCAATGCCGGCTGCCGCGAGGTCGAAGCTGCTCACCAGCACGCCCGTCGACGCCATGATCGATTCGATGGGTTCATCCACAATGCCGAGCGACAACGGGCGTACCTCGTTGCCCCACAGCAGCGGCGCCAGGCCTTCGAGAAAGAACGACAACCCGATGGTCGCCATGAATAACGTGATCGGCGACTGATTCACGAGCTTGCGCAGCACGAAGCGCTCCGTGGCCACACTCACCAGCACCATGACCACGAACGCCCCGATGGCCGCTGCCCACAGCGGCAAGCCACGCTCCATCAGGCCGACAACGGACAATGCCGCGAAGTACACCATCGCGCCCTGCGCGAAGTTGAACACCCCGGACGCCTTGAAGATCAGCACGAAGCCAAGCGCCACGAGCGAATACATCACGCCCGAGAGCAGGCCGCCGATCAGGATTTCGAAGAAGAACTGCATCGATGTCTCCAGGTTGTCAACGCGTCGCCAACGGTCCTGCGCTGTCTTTGCACCGTCGTTGCGATGTCATGCCGCCGCCGGCACGCCGTGTGCCGCACCGAGATAGGCGCGGATCACTTCGGGGTCGCCGCGCACTTCGTCCGGCGTGCCGTCGCCGATCTTCTTGCCGTAGTCGAGCACCACGACACGATCGGAGATATCCATGACCACCCCCATGTCGTGTTCGATGAGCACGATCGTTGTGCCGAACTCTTCGTTCACTTCGAGAATGAAGCGACACATATCGCGCTTTTCTTCCAGGTTCATGCCGGCCATCGGCTCGTCGAGCAGCAGCAATTCCGGCTCGGCCGCCAGCGCGCGCGCCAGTTCGACACGCTTTTGCAGGCCGTACGGCAGACGCCCGACCGGTGTCTTGCGGATGTGCTGGATTTCGAGGAAGTCGATGATCTCTTCGACCTTGGCGCGATTGGTCATCTCCTCCTGGCGTGCCTTGCCCCACCAGAGCGCGCTCGCGAGCAACCCGGAGCGCATGCGGGTATTGCGCCCGGTCATGATGTTATCGAGCACGGACATGCCCTTGAACAGGGCGATGTTCTGAAACGTGCGCGCCACGCCCTGGCGCGCCGCAGCCGTCGGATGCATGCGCTGACGGACTTCGCCGCGAAAGACGATGGTCCCCTGCTGCGGGTGGTAAACGCCGTTGATGACGTTGAGCATCGAGCTCTTGCCTGCGCCGTTGGGGCCGATGATGGCGCGAATCTCGTGCTCCATCACGTTGAACGAGATGTCCGTCAGCGCTTTCACCCCGCCGAACGACAGGCTGATGTGCTGCAAATCGAGTAAAACGTCGCCAGTCTTGCGGTGCTCACTCATACCTTCTCCTGCGGCAGTGCCGGGCTGAGGTCAGTTCGTCGTCGCAGCGTCTTCTGCGGTCTCCACGCGTGCATGGTGCGCATGGCCTTGTCTTCGCTCATGTCGCGCATGTCGCGCATGTCACTCGTATTGCCTATGCCGCACAGCGAAATTTCGCAGGCGCAGGGTCGTCGACGGGAGCGCGCACGCCAACCACGCGCGCCGGATGAATCGTTAGTGTGGCGCTCACGCTGCCCTCCCGTCCGTCTTCGAACTTCACACGCGTCTCGATGAACTGCGTGGACTTGCCCGTGTAGAACGCATCGATCAGCTCGCTGTACTTCTGCGCGATATAGGCACGGCGCACCTTGCGCGTGCGCGTGAGTTCGTCGTCGTCCGGATCGAGCTCCTTGTGGAGAATCACAAAGCGCTGGATCTGCGCGGCGGCGAACGCCGACTCGCGGGCGAGATCCGCGTTGACCTGCTCGATGCAACCGAGAATCAGCTCGGCCACAAGCGGGTTGCCCGCAAGATCGATGTATCCGGCGTAGGCGAGGTTTTGCCGCTCTGCCCAGTTGCCCACGGCATCCATGTCGATATTGATGAAGGCGCACACGCCGTCGCGACCGTCGCCGAACGCCACGGCTTCCTTGATATACGAGAAGAACTTGAGCTTGTTCTCGATGTACTTCGGTGCGAACAGCGATCCGCAGGCAAGTTTGCCGACGTCCTTGGCGCGGTCGATGATGCGCAGGTGCCCGTCGGCATCGATGATGCCGGCGTCGCCCGTGCGGAAGTAGCCGGCTTCGTCGAGCGCTTCGCGTGTGGCCTCGGGGCGCTTGTAGTACTCCTTGAGCAAACCGACACCGCGCACCAGCACCTCGCCGTTCTCCGCGATCTTGATTTCCATGCCCGGGGCCACCGGCCCCACGCTGTCGAACCGCACCTGACGATCGGGCTGCAGGCAGACGTAAGCGCAGGTCTCCGTCTGTCCGTAGAACTGTTTGAGGTTGATGCCGATGGCGCGGTAAAACCGGAACAGATCCGGACCGATGGCCTCTCCGGCGGTATAGGCCGTGCGAATGCGGCTCATGCCGAGCGTGTTGCGCAGCGGCCCGTACACGCAGAGGTTGCCGAGCGCGTATTGCAGGCGATCGAGCAGCGGCACGGGACGGCCGTCAAGCACTGCGGCACCGCAGCGGTTCGCTACATTCATGAAATGCGCGAACATTTTCCGCTTCAGACGGTTGGCGTCTTCCATGCGGATCATGACTTGCGTGAGCACATTCTCGTACACGCGCGGCGGTGCGAAGTAATACGTCGGGCCGATCTCGCGCATGTCCGTGGCGATCGTGTCCGGCGATTCCGGGCAGTTGACGGTGAAGCCGGCGACCAGCGCCTGGGCGTAGGAAAAAAGATGGTCGCCGACCCATGCCATGGGGAGATACGACAGCACCTCGTCGCCCGGGCCAAGCCGGTCGAACTGGCTGCCGTGATAGGCCGCGCCGATCAGCCCGGCGTGCGAGTGACACACGCCCTTGGGCTTGCCGGTCGTGCCGGAGGTATAGAGGATAGTGGCGGTGTCGTCGGGATCGACGCCAGCCACCGCTTCGTCGAAATAGCGCGGATGCTGCGCATCGAACGTGCGCCCCTGCTCCAGCGCCGACGCGTAGGATTGCAGGCCGGGCGCGTCGTAGTTGCGCAGGCCGCGCGGGTCTTCATAGATGATGTGGGACAGGCGCGGTACCTGTGCGCGCAGTTCCAGCAGTTTGTCGACCTGCTCCTGGTCTTCGACGATGGCGAAATCGATTTCCGCGTCTTCGAGCACGTGCGCCATCTCGGCGGCCACGGCGTCCTGATACAACGGCACCGCAACGCCACCGAGTGCCTGCGCGGCCGTCATCGCCCAGTACAAGCGCACGCGGTTGTTGCCGACGATGGCCAGATTGTCGCCCCGCCGGAAGCCGGCCGCCGCGAGCGCGCAGGCGAGCATGCGCACCTCGTGCGCGGCCTCCTGCCAGCTCCAGCTTTGCCAGATCCCGAGATCCTTTTCCCGATACGCCGTACGGGCGCCCCGTGTCGCGGCATGTGCCAACAACAACCGCGGGAAAGTAGTCCGCTCCTGCATGCCAGTCTCCTGTGTCTCGCCACCTGTCGACATTCGTCGAGGGGGAAGTGGCGTGGCTCGGTCGGCGCACGTGCTTGCGGCACGCTCCTTGTGGCTCGCAGCGTCTTCGCATGACGCTATTTTTGTTTGGAATACGATCTTACGAATGCAAATCGATGGCGACAACACCTGCCTGCGGCCAACGACCAGGGTGACTACGGCGACTACCGATATGCCTGGCAAGGCTCAGCTTCTATACTTGTGTTTCGGCGTCGTGCAAGACCACCGTGTGTGCTTGTCTCGCTTACCAGGCAAGGCGAAGATACCTCATGGCTCACGGCGGGTTTGTCACCAGGATGACAATCAAGGGAAAGTCCCTATATGTCGCTCGAAACCTTGTTGCAGCGCAGCGTATGGGCGCAGGGATTGACGCCTGAGCAACGCGCGCGTGTCGTCGCGGAAATTCAGGTGCGCCCGGTGGAAAACGGCGGTTACGTGTGCCGCAAGGGCGACCCTACGCATGCGTGGTTCGGCGTCATCGAAGGATTGGTCAAGATCACGACGGCTTCGGCCAACGGAAAATCCGTCACCTTCACGGGCGTTCCTGCCGGTGCGTGGTTCGGGGAAGGGTCGGTGCTCAAGCACGAGATCCGGAAGTACGACGTGATGGCGTTGCGTGATTCCGTTCTCGCACACATGCCGATCGCCACGTTCGACTGGCTGCTCGACACCAGTATCCCGTTCAATCGTTTTCTCACGCTTCAGCTCAATGAACGACTGGGGCAGTTCATTGCCGCCGTGGAGCATGAGCGTCTGCTCGACACCGACGCCCGGGTCGCGCGCTCGCTGTCGTCGATGTTCAATCCAACCCTCTATCCTTCGGACGACAACACCGTGCAGATTTCGCAGGAGGAATTGAGCTATCTCGCCGGCGTGTCTCGCCAGCGAGTGAATCTTGCGTTGAAGGTGCTTGAGCAGGCGGGACTGGTGAAAGTCGACTACGGCGTGCTGACGATTCTCGACCTGGAGGGATTGCGGGAGTTCGGGATGTGAGCGCAGAATCGTGCGTTTGCAGCCCCCTTCCGCCACGAGTCCCCCCCATGCCCACGAACCCGACCCCGGCCGTCGATTTCCGGCCGACACTGCGCGGCAGCAGCGTAGCACTCCTTCCTCTCGAACGTCATCATGCGCCGGACCTCGTCGCGGCGGCTGCGGACGGCGAACTCTGGAATCTGAAGGTGACGGTCGTACCGAACGCCGACACCGTAGACGCCTACATCGACAGGGCACTGAAGGGGCGCGACGAGGGCACTGTGATCCCGTTCGTGCTCGTCGCGCGCGCCACCGGCAAGGTCGTCGGCCACACGCGCTTCTGGAAGGTGGACCGGGCGAACCGAAAGCTGGAAATCGGCCATACGTGGGTAAGTGCATCGGCGCAGCGCTCCAGCATCAATACGGAGGCCAAGTCGTTGCTTCTGACGTATGCCTTCGAGACGATGCACTGCGTTCGCGTGCAATTTACGACGGACGAACTCAACGAGAAGTCGCGTGCCGCCATCCTGCGCATTGGGGCGAAGCAAGAAGGGATCGTGCGCCACGAGCGCATCATGCCCGACGGCCGCAAGCGCAACTCCGTCCGGTTCAGCATCATCGACGACGAATGGCCGGAGGTGAAAGCGGCGCTTGCGCAGCGATTGGCACGCGGCACGTCGGCGTGAACCGATGGCCAATGACGTTTTGGACGGTGGGTCGGATGGCCTGTCGAATGGCGGATCGAATGAAGTGAGCCGAGGCGAACGGGTCGGAAGACCCGAGAGCGGCCAATCTTCTCGGCGCGCCGAGGGCCCCCCGGTCAGGCCACGGCGCTCACCGATCCCAACGGCCCGGCCGAGTACAGGACCAGACAGGGACAGACCATGCGTCTCGCAATATCGAGCGCTTCGGTTTTCGTCTCCAGGAAAGACGCCTCCCACGGGTTCCTGACGTGGTCGCTCACATAGACGTTCAGTTTCTTGTCGTAATGGGCGCCGAAGAATTCGTTGCGGAAGTAGAACCAGACTACATATCCGCGTCGCGGCAACTTTTCGGGCAGCGGATGCACCGGATATTCATTGGCGGGCACCCGTCGTCTGAGCGATATCCAACGCTGATAGTCCACACGCGTCGCATTCATCTTCATCCTCCTTTGGCGAAAAGCCCCGGACCGGAGCGATTCGTCATGATGGGGAAGAACACGCGACAAGAGTTACGGAAACTTCCGAATCACCGCGACGCGCGATACGTCAACCAAAAGACGCGCGACCGGAATCGACAATTCATTGGGCTTTGGCACGCGGAGCGGGTGGGCTCGAGGCTGTCCACCTGCCCAACGTCCACACGGATCTGTCCGCCAGGGGGCACGCATCCCGGCCAACGCACTCACCACGGTGCGTATTGCTCGAAGATGGTCTGGCGCTCGAAAGCGATCAGCACCGCGCGCTTGTGAGGGAAATCGAATTCGCGCAGCCGCGCCGCCCCCTGCCCCTGCATGTAGGCGATCCAACGGTCGTGATCGATGCGCGGTTCACCCACGATACGCTGGGTGCGGGGATCGTCCAGGAAGATGTAGTGGATGATGGAGCGCAGCCACGCCTCCGTGCGCCCCGGCGAGCGAAAGCGCGTGGAGCCTACGAGCAGATGAAATCCGCGATCATAGTCTGCGGCGTCGCAAAACGGCGCAATGCGGTCCTCCTTCGCCCAGTACACCTCGAAGTAGGCGAACGGTTCGTCGTCGAAACAGGCGAACAGCGTGACAGTATGCGGGTCGTCGTGCATCTTCTTCAGATACTCGGCGTGCTCCTCCAGCGTGCCCGTCTGCTCCCAGAAGTGCGCCACGCTGTCGAGATTCATCCACTCGTGAAAGCGCTCGACGTCGCCGGGCTGGTCGATGGCCCGCAGGCTGAATTGCGTGCCGAGGCGCGCGATGTGGCGTCGATACACCTCGCCCACCGGCTTGGGCGCGCGCAGCGGATGGCGTTTTCCCTGCGTCACGACATACTGCTGCGCCATGCCGGCCGACGACGGACCTCGCAACCACAGCGCCGGATGCTGCCAGAACGTCTGGCGCGACACATGCAGCACTTGCGCACCGTCGACCTGCGAGAAGCGTTCGCCGACACCCTCGCGCACCGCGCCGACCAGCCATGTCGTGTGCAACGCATCGGACTGCGCGGCAGTCCACACCACACTCGCGTGACGGCAGGCCTTGTGGTGGCAGAAGACGGCGGCCAGCACCGGTAGCAATGCCTGCACCGGAAGGTGCCCGTCGTGGGGAGCCTTTGCCTGCAACATCATGCCGTCGTCGGCCTCGCTCACGCGAAAGACCGCGACGGGGCGCGCATCGCACCAAAGGGTCAGCTCCTGACCTGCACGCGCGACCGCGTCGTCGGGCCCGCTCGCGTGATAACGACGGCCATCGGGCAGTGTGAGCGCGTAGGGAATATCGGGGGCTTCAGGGGTATCCAGCGCCGCCGGGGGCACCGTCGCGTTCGACGTTTGGGCATGCGCCGTCATGGCAATTGACACGATTCGATCTCCTCAGGACAAGCCGGACGCCGCCATGGCATCCGTCAGAATTCACTCACCGACTTCAGGCACAACCTCATACCCGGCTTCAGGCCCAGCTTCGCGCTTCGCTTTCACGTCGGCTCGATGTAGCGAGCGCGGCACGTGCACGCATGGCCGGCGCCATCGACGTGAACGCGGCGCCCACGAGGCCGGTAATCCGGTCGAGCGACACCGGGCCGCCAAACCCCCACGACGGCGGCAGGAATGCCACGCGGGCGTCCCGCACGGCCGGTAGCGCGCGCCAGACGGGCAACTGGTAGGCAGGCGCCGCGCCGTTATCGACGACGATCAGCGACCATTCGGGGTGCCGCGCCAGATCGCCGAGCGACAGGTTCACCATCGATTGACGCGCGTCGAGCCAGCCCAACGCGTTGCGTGCGCCGAGATGCCCGATCAGCGCGCCGATCATGTCCTTGTTGTCGTAGGCCCAGAAGTTGCCCCCGCCTGCGTTCGCATTGAGCAGCGCAATCGGCGCGTCGCGAAATCCGTCACGCAGCGCCAAGTCGCGCGCCACGGCGATACGCGCCTCGCTATCGGCAACGACTTGCGCGGCCGCCTGCGCACGCCCCGTCATCCCGCCAATGGCGCGGAAGATGGCGAGCATCCGGTCGAGCGCATCGCCCTCGCCCTGCGCGGGCTGCACATTGAAGACGACCGTCGGCGCGATGCGCGAGAGCGCGTCGAACAGGCGCTCATGCCGATAGGCGTAGGCGACGATCAGATCGGGACGCAATGCGGCGATCGCTTCGAGATTCGGTTGCTCGCGCGTGCCGACAGACGCCCCGGCTTCGATCCGGTCCGCCCGGTACCTGACCCATTGCGCATAGCCACGCGGATCGGCCACGCCCACCGGCGTGACGTCAAGCGCGAGCAGCGATTCGGTAAACAGGAATTCCAGCGAAACGACCCGTTTTGCATGGGTCGGCAATTCAGGCGATGCGCGGTTGAACAGCCCGCGGTAGTGCTGCGCATGCGCGTCGAGCGGCGCAACGCCGAGCGCCATCGCCGCACCGGCAACGAGAGATTTCAGACAGTGGCGGCGCCCCGGGCGACACGGCACGCCCGCCGTCGGATTAGCCGGCATGTGCATGCGACCTCAGGAAAGTTCGGGAAAGCAGCCAGAGGAACAGTGGCGTGCCGACGGCAGCCGTCACGATGCCCAGCGGCAAGTCGAGCGGCGCAAACAGCGTTCGCCCGAACAGATCGGCCACCCCCAGCAACAGGGCGCCCGCCAGCACCGCAATCACGAGCCGGTCGCGGGTGCCGGCCAGCGGCAGCGCGCGCAACGCGTTAGGGACGATCAGGCCGACATAGGCCACCGGCCCCACCGTCGCCACCGCCGCTGCCGCCATCGCGCTGGCCAACACCAGCAAGCCCAGACGCACGCGCACCACCGGCACCCCCAGCGCCTCGGCCGTCTCGTCGCCAAGGCTCAGCAGGTCCAGCCATCGCGACGCATACACGGCCAACGGCAGACAGATCGCCAGCCACGGCAGCAACGCCCGCACGCCATGCCAGGACTGCCCGTTGCTGCTCCCCACGAGCCAGACCAGCGCCTGCGTTGCATGCACGTGGAATTGCAGCACCAGCAGATTGGCTAACGCAGCGAGCAATCCGGCCAGCGCCATCCCCGTCAGGATCACGCGCATCGGGGCCAGCCCCCAGCGTGCATTCACGCCCAGCACGATGGCCAGCACCGTGGCGCTCGCCGCCCACGCCGCAGGCATCGACCAGCGTGCCGCAGCTTCGGGCGAGACAAGCAACAGCGCGAGCACGGCGAGCCCCGCCGCCTGATTGACGCCAAGCAGCTCCGGCCCGCCAAGCGGATTACGGCAAGCACCCTGTAACAACACCCCGCTGCCCGCGAGCAACGCCCCCGCGCCCATCGCAATCAGACTGCGCGGCAGGCGCAGGTCCACCAGCATCCCCACAGCCGTATGCGGATCGAACACATCGCGCCATTGCCATGCGGAGGGCCAAGGCAACACGCCCATCGCGAGCGTCACCCCGGCAGTCGCCGCCAGCGCCACCACCACCAGCGCAACGATCAGCGCGAGCGGGCGCCGGCTCGATGCTCGGCTGAGCGCCGACATCGGGGCGGTCATCTCGGCAGTGCTTGCGGGCAACCCGTATCGCAACAACAGCAACAGAACCGGCGCGCCGATGACAGCGCTCATGACGCCGACAGGCAGCGCGCCGAAGCTCACCAGTGCACGGGCGACGGCGTCGGTCACGATGAGCATGGCGCCGCCCCACAACGCCGAGAGCGGAATCATCCATGCCGGTCGATGCACGCCCATGAGGCGCACGAGGTTCGGCGCGGCCAGCCCGACGAAACCTACCGGGCCCGCCAGCGCAATGGCGATCGCCGACAACACCGCCGCGAGCAGAATCGCGCCGAACCGCACCGCGCCCACGCGCTGCCCCAGCGCTAACGCCTGCGCCTGCCCAAAACGCGCCAGACCGAGCGGATGCAGCAGCGCCACGAGAGCGACCGCCGCAGGCAGCAGCAGCCACATCGCCTCACCGGCGCCGCGCTTGCCGAACTGCTGCAGCGAGCCCGTACTCCATTGCACGACACCCACGGCAGCACGCGTATATAACGTCAGCGCGACCATGCACAACGCCGACAGGGCGAGCGCGTTGGCCGCACCGGCGAGCGTCAGGCGCAACGGCGTGGTGCGCGTGCCCCCGGCCAACGCGAACGTGCACAGCGCCGCCAGCACACCGCCCGCGAGCATCATCGGCAGCACGGCGAGCCCCGGCACGAGCAGCGCCACGATCAAGCCCATTTGCGCACCGGCCGACACGCCGAGCAATTCGCCGGACGCCAAGGGGTTCTGCGTGATCGTTTGCAGCAGCGCCCCCGCCAGCCCGAGGCATGCGCCCGCCGCCAGCCCGGCGCGCACCTGTGGCAGCCACGCATCGACGAAAAGAAGCCAGCCGAGCGACGCGTCATTCGTTGCTTGCATCGCTGGCGTCGCTGGCGTCGCAAGCGCGCGCACGACCGCGCCGAAGCCCGGCCATGCATCGCTCGCCCACGCGTGCACCACGACCGCCAGCGCCAGCGCCAGCCATCCGCCCCAGAGCGCGCGCGTGCGACGCCCGTACTGCTGGGGCGCGGCGTGGGCAGGCACCGTCAGTCGGCGCGTGAGATTCAGGGTTGCCATGGTGCGCTCAGCGTGCATGCTCACCGCCACCTGCCCCGTCCACGCCATACCCGCTGCCCGCCCCGCCCGCACGTTCCAATATGGGCAGACACATCGGCAAGCCCTGGAAGTCGATGCGCTGCATCGGCGTGGCGAACACGTCCATCAGGCGGTCCGGGTGCATGGTTTCGTCCGGCGTGCCGGAGAAGACGAGCCTGCCCTCGCGCATGAGGAGCATGGCGTCGGAGAACGCCGCCGCCTGGTTCAGGTCGTGCAGCACCCAGACGACCGTCATGCCGGTTTCCCGGTTGAGCTCACGAATACGCGCGAGGATGTCGATCTGATGACGCACGTCGAGATAGGTCGTGGGTTCGTCGAGCAGCAGCACGCTGCCCTGCTGCGCGAGCGCCATCGCGATGAACGCCCGCTGGCGCTCGCCACCGGACAACGCGCTCACGTCGCGCGTGGATAACGTCTCCAACTCCATCAGATGCAGGGCACGCTCGATGGCGAAGTTGTCCTGGTCGCCGAGCCGTCCGCCCATGCCGGTGTGGCTGTAACGGCCGCAGGCAACGAGTTCGGCGACGGTCATGCCGAACGGCATGCCCGGCGTCTGCGCGAGCAGGGCGATGCGTCGCGCACGCTCGCGCGGGCGCAGCGTGTCGAGCGGCGTGTCGTCGAGCCAGACGCGACCGGCCGCAGGCCTGAGCAAGCCGCCGAGGGTGCGCAGCAAGGTGCTTTTGCCGCAGCCGTTCGGGCCGCATAGGGCGCTCACGCGACCGGCGGCGAACGTGACGTCGACCTGTGTCAGCACGTTTCGCGCACCTACGGCGACGTGGAGGCCTTGCGCGCGCAGCGATGCGCCTGCGCCGTGAGTCGGAGATTCGGTCATAGGGGAAGCCGGCCTGGCGATGGCTGGGCCGGTCGAAATACGGGTATCGGGCATAGGAGGTCCGGGGCTCCGGAGGGTCCGGAAGGTGGCGGGGCCGCAAGCGCACCGTCGCTCGCCTAAACACCGGAACGGGTGGTTCGTCGCTCAAGAGACGTATCACCAACCGGCATATTTACCCATGTCCCGATCGCATCTGCCGTCCCGCCTGCGCGCTGCCCGCGCTGCTTGCAGCACCCTAGCCGCCCTAGCCGTCCTAACCACGTCCGATGCCTCGCATGCTGCCGACGCCGCCAGTGCGCCCGATGCAGGTTACTCGGCGGTCCTGCGTCGCACGACCGACGGCACCGCCCACGTCCGCGCGAACGACTGGGGCGGTCTGGGCTATGGCTTCGGCTACGCCCAGGCACAGGACAATCTCTGCACGCTCGCCGAGAGCCTGGTGACGTTTCGCGGCGAGCGATCACTCACGTTCGGGGCAGACAACCGCGTCGCCCAACGCACGACCTTCGGCCAGCCGAACAATCTCGATGCCGACACCTTCTTTCGTCTGACGTTCGATGCGCCCACCATGGCGCGATATCGTGCGGCACAGTCCGCGCGCAGTCGTGCGCTTGCACAGGGCTTCGCGGCAGGCATCAACCGCTATCTGCATGACGTGCGACAGGGCGCGGACCCGGGCCGACACGCCGCCTGCCGCCATACCGGCTGGTTGCGCACGCTGGGCGCCGTCACGGAAGACGACGTCTATCGGCGGCTCTACGCGGCCACGTTGGCGGCCGGCGCCGCCACGCAAGTCACCGCCATCGCGACCGCCCAGCCTCCGACGGCCAGCGCGGCAACGACCATTCCCGGTCCCGTGTCGACACAACGTGCGGCCCCGTCCATCACCTTGCGTTCGCTCGGTGACGCAGGCCTCGGGAGCAACGCAATCGCCGTCGGGGCCGCACTCACCGCCACGGGCCAGTCGATCCTCTACGGCAGCCCTCACTGGTACTGGGAAGGCCCCGACCGGCTCTACCCGGCGCGCCTGACCATTCCGGGCCAATTGGACGTGTCCGGCGTCGCCATGCTCGGTGCGCCGTTCATCATGATCGGCTTCACTCGGAACGTCGCCTGGACACACACGGTGTCGAGCGCCCGGCGCTTCGGCCTGATGGCCCTGACGCTCGATCCGTCCGATCCCACCCGTTACCGGCTCGACGACCGTACCGAAGCCATGCAGCGCGTGCGCATCGAGGTGCCGGTGCGCGACGCGCAGGGCACCCCGTCCGTCGTCTCCCGAATCCGCTATCGCACTGCCGACGGGCCGCTCGTCGACCTCTCCGCCCTGTCCCCGGCGCTTGGCTGGACGACGCATCAGGCGATGGTGCTGCGCGACGCGAATGCCGGAAACTTCGGCCTGCTCGACCACTACCTGCGCATGGCGCAGGCCAGCTCGCTCGACGCGTTCGCCGCGGGCATGCGCGTCGACGCCGCCAATCCCTGGGTCAATACGCTCGCCATCGGCCGGGGGGATCCACGCGTATGGTTCGGCGACATCGGTCCGGTGCCGGGCGTGCCCGACACGCTGGCGGCGGCATGCGCGGCAAGGCCCGCAGGAGACGCCTTCGCCAAGCTGGCGCCGGGCCTTCCGGTGCTCGATGGCAGCCGCAGCGCGTGCGCCTGGCAAACGTCGCCGGACAGCCCGCTGCCCGGCACGCTGGGGCGTCGCGAGATGCCGGACATCATGAGCACCACGGTCGTCGCCAATATGAACGACAGTGCGTGGCTCGCCGCGCCCGACGCCCCCGACCTTGCATCACGCCCGCTTGCCGGTGTGCTTGGTCGCCGCGACGCGCCGCTCTCGCTGCGCACGCGCGAGGGTCTGCGTCGCATTGCCGCCCTTCGCGCCGCCGGCCCCATCACGACGCAGGCCGTGCGTGAGACGGTGCTGCGGGCCGATCCGCTGTCGGCGCGACTCGCGCGTGAGTCGCTGCTGGCGCAGGTCTGTAGCGGAGCCGACGAGCCAACCCGTCGCATCGAGGTGCCCCTCACGGTCGACCCGCTCGACCACAAACCGCTCGACCTCAAGCCGCTCGCGCCGGACCAGAGCGTGGGCCTGAGCGTGGGCCTGAGCGTGGATATCGCACCGGCGTGCCGCGTGCTGGCCGCATGGGACGGCACCGGCGAGCGCGGCGCACGGGGCGCCAATCTGTGGGATGCCGTCTGGATCCGGCTCACGGGCGTCGATGTCACGGGACGTCGCGCATTTGCCGACGCCTTCGTGCCCTCGCAGGCCGCCACGTCTCCCAGTCAACTTGCAGGCGAGCGCACCACGCTCTCGCAGGCCCTCGGCGCCGCCGTGCTGGAACTGCAACGCATGGGGCTCGCGCTCGACAGCCGCCGCGACGAAGCGCTTTTCGCCACGCGCGGCGGGCGGCGCATCGGGCTTGGCGGGGGATGCGACATCGCAGGCTACTTCTCCATCGTTTGCGCCGACGCTCGTATGGGACCGGGGCGTTACGCCATGGACGCCACGCCGCGCGGCGACACCTATCTGCAGGTCGTCTCCTTCCCGGCCGCGCCCGAGCGCGGCATCGACGCCACGACACTCGATGCGTCCGGCCCCGCCGACGAGCGTACCGATCCGCGCAACGGCGCCGCGCTTCAGGCCTGGGCGGACAAGCGTTGGCAAACGGCGCCGTTCGATGCGGGGGATGAGACAGATGAAGCCCGCGACACACCCGGCGTGCAGCACTTGTTCCAATCGCTCCCGGCATCCCCCTCGTCGCCCTCGTCGCCATCGTCCACTTCAGCCCGGTAAGGGCGCACTACGATGCACGCGCCCTTAAATATCCGTCGCCATGGTTCGTCCACTACTCGATAGGTGCCGTCGCCCGGGGAAACGAGTGCGCGCGTCGCCTCAGTTTCCGAAAAACACCAGGAGTCTCAAATGAAGCACTACGGGAGCGTCCATGGCCGGGGGGCCAGTCGCCAGCGATCGATGCATCGTTCGATCCGCCCAATCCACCGTCATATCGCCATGGCCGCCGGTCTGGCGTTCGCACCGCTGACGTTTGGTGGCGGGGCGTGGGCGCAGACGGTTGCACAGACGGCCGGCGCGTCGGGCGACGTCGCCCTCGCCCCCACGCAAGTGAATGCGGAGCGCGCCGAGGAAAACGGTGCCGGTCCGGTTGACGGGATCGTCGCCAAGCGCAGCACCACGGGCACCAAGACCGACACGCCGCTCATCGAGAACCCGCAGTCGGTGTCGGTCATTCCGAAGGAGATGATTCAGGATCTGGGGGCACAGTCGGTCAGTCAGGCCATGCGTTACAGCGCCGGCGTGCTGCCCGACAACGCCGGCTTCGAAACCCGTTTCGACTGGATCAACATTCGCGGCTTTTCGGCGTCGACGCTGGGCATGTACATGGACGGCACGCGTCTGCAATCGGCCACCGAGTATCAACTGGACCCTTACGGACTGGAGCGCATCGAAATTCTGCGCGGTCCGTCCTCGGTGCTCTACGGGCAGAACACCCCCGGCGGCCTGATCAACATGGTCACGAAAAAGCCGCTCGAAACCCCGCTTCACGAAATCCAGCTCTCGGCTGGATCCTTCAGGAACAAGCAGGCCGCGTTCGACTTCAGCGGCCCGCTCGATGCCGACGGCAAGGTGCTCTACCGCCTCGTCGGTCTGTTCCGCGACAGCAACACCCAGGTCGATGACACGCCCAACGACCGCATCTACATCGCACCGTCGCTCACGTGGAAAGCCACGGACAAGACCACCATCACGTTCGAGGCGAGCTATCAGCGCGACAAGCTCGGCTTCGGCCAGTTCCTGCCCGCGTCGGGCACGGTGCTGCCCAATCCGAACGGCCAGATTCCGGTCGGCCGTTTCGTGGGCGACCCGAACTACGACAACATCAAGCGCGAACAAGTCTTCGCAGGCTATCAGCTCGAACACCGCTTCAACGATCAGGTCACGTTCAGACAGGCCACGCGCTATTCGTACTTCGACTACAAGGTCGACACGGATGCCTACGGACTGGGGTACGCGCCGGGCAGTACCCGGATGATCAACCGCCTGCCGTTCGCCGACTATCGTCAGACGGACGTGGTCACGATCGATAACCAGTTGCAGACGAAGTTCCAGACCGGGCCGCTCTCGCACGTGGCGCTGTTCGGCTTCGATTATTACTACTACAACGAGCATCGCAGCATGCGTCAGGGCGTCGCCAGCGCGGCCAACCAGCTCGACGTCTTCGCGCCGAACTATGGCGCGGCGGTGTTCGGTCTGACGCGTCAGGCGGCAGACACCGACTCGCGCTACACCCAGGGCGGGCTCTACTTCCAGGACCAGATCAAGTACGACAAGTGGTTGCTCACGCTCGGCGTGCGTCAGGACTGGGCGGCGCAGAATGTCTACAACCGCCTGACGAACCGCTCGTCGAGTCAGGCCGATTCGCAAGCCACGTATCGCGCCGGCCTGACGTATCTGTTCGACATGGGACTGGCCCCCTACTTCAGTTATTCCGAGTCGTTCCAGCCGAACGTCGGCGTGGACCGCTTCGGCAACCAGTTCAATCCGTCGAAGGGCAAACAGTATGAAATCGGCGTGAAGTACCAGCCCAAGGGTTACAACAGCTTCGTCACGCTCTCGTTGTTCGACATCCGCATGACGAACGTGCTCACACCGGACCCGGCCAACACGGCATTCTCGGTCACGACGGGCGAGCAGCATTCCAAGGGCTTCGAACTGGAAGCCGTCGGGGAAATCACCGACAACCTGAAGGTGATCGGCTCATACACGAACACCAACATCGTCAACTCGAAGACCAACGATCCGACGCTGCTCGACAAGGTTCCGCCGCAGCAGCCGCGCACCGCTGCGGCGCTGTGGGCGGATTACACGTTCCACACCGGCGTGCTCAAGGGATTCGGGTTCAATGGCGGTGTCCGTTATGTCGGCCCCACCTACATCGACGCCACCAATACCGCCGGACAGGCGCCCTCGCGCACGCTGGTCGATCTTGGCCTGCACTATCAATACGACAAGCACTGGCGCTTCCAGCTCGACGGCAGCAACATCTTCGACAAGACCTACGTCGTGTGTGTGACGACCTCGCAATGCGCCTACGGCGCCCGTCGCACGATCCTGGGAACGGCAAAGTACAGTTGGTAAGTCAGTCGGTGAGTCGGTCATCGGCTCGATGCGCTGAGCCAGACTGAATCAGTGAGCGTTGGGCACGCCGCCCGCCACGCGTTTTCAATGCGTGGCGGGCGGACGGCAACCCCACCTTCAAGACGCGAGCCGCCAGGCCCCGCCTGCTCCCCCGGGAGTACTCACTTCGCGCAATGCACGCGCAACGTCCTCGATCCACGGCTTCGCGCGCGGCAGTTGCATGTGACTCGACGCCACCGTTGCCTCGTAGGCCGGGGGTGCACCGACCGCACGTGCGAGCCGCGCGCGATCGACCAAAGCTCGCTGCTCGACCCACCACACATGCACGGGCACGCCAGCCGGACGCATCCGATGCGCATCGGCCAGCGCGCGCAGATGGGCTGTGACACGAAACATGTGGGCAAGCTCGTCACGGCCGAGCGACGCGTAGTCTGCCCCGGCGCCCGGCGCCTCCTCTTGCTCGCGCCGATGCATCGTCAGCGCAGCATCGACGGCAGCGGCGAGCACGCCCTCGTCGAGCGGCTTGCCCGCATGCGGCGCCAGCGATTCGCGCAGCCTTTGCGCATCGACCTGCGGCAAGATCGTGACCAGATAGTCGAGCAAGTCGCCCGTCCAGTCGCGCGACGATGGTGATGGCGATGGTGATGACGATATAGCCGCGTCATCCTCCTTCGGCACGAACGCGTCGGCCAGTCCGAGAAATGCGACGGTCTCGCCATCAGCACGCAGGCGTTCGGCCATCGACAGCGCAATCGGGCCGCCCAGCGACCATCCGAGCAGGTGGTATGGACCCTGCGGTTGTGCGGCACGAACGGCGTCGACGTAACACGCGGCCATCGCGTCGAGCGACGAGTCCGACCATGCCGGATCGAGCAGCATGCGCGACTGAATACCCATGACGGGTCGCTGCCCGACGAGCGCCTGCGCCAGTGGCCGGTAATCGAACACCGTTCCCACTGCCGGATGCACACAGAACAACGCAGGCGCCGCCGACGCGCTGTCATTCAGGCGCACCAGCAGGCGCACCAGCAGATCGCGACTCGCCTCGGGCGTGGCATCCGACGGCGACAGCGCCGCGGCCAGCTTCGCGACGGTGCCGTGCTGCATCAGCTCACGCAACGTGATCTTGAGCGCCGGCGTGCCGCGTTTGAGGCGAGCGATCACTTGCAACGCGAGGATGGAATCGCCGCCGATTTCGAAGAAGTTGGCCTCACGGTTCACGTGCTCGGCCTTGAGCACCGTCTTCCAGACGTCGGCGATATGCGCTTCGAGCGCGTTGCCCGGCGCAGCCTGCGCCACGGCTTCGGCGCGGGAAGATTCCACGGTCGCCGCCACCGTCGTCAGCAATGCGCGGCGATCGACCTTGCCGTTCGGGGTCAGCGGGAAGGCGTCCAGACGTACGAGGCGCGACGGCACCCACGCAGCGGGCAGCGACGTGGCAAGCGCAGCCTTCACCTCGGCCTCCGTTGCCACCCCCGTGAAGCAACCCAGAAGCTGCGGTTGCCCACGGGCGTCGCGCTCCACGAGCACAAGCGCGTCGCGTACACCGGCCAGCGCACGCACCGCGTGTGCGACCTCGCCCGGCTCCACGCGATAGCCACGAATCTTGACCTGATCGTCCGCACGGCCCAGATAGACGATCTCGCCATCCACCCGACGTTTCACGCGGTCGCCCGTGCGATACATCCGCGCACCGGGACGCCACGGGTCCGGCACGAACCGCTCCGCCGTCCTGGCCGGTTCGCCAAGATACCCACGCGCGAGCGCGACACCACCGATATACAGCTCGCCACTCACGCCGGGCAGCACCGCGTTGAGATCGTCATCCAGTACGTAGGCGCTCACGTTCGGCAATGGCGCGCCCACCGGCAGCGGGGCATCCTGCGACACGCCGCGATGCGTGAGCACGCCCACGGTCGTCTCCGTGGGGCCATAGTGGTTGAGCACACGCAGCGACGGTCGATGCGTGTGCAACAGCGAAAGCAGTTCCGCGTCGGCTGCCTCGCCACCGATGATCAGCCATTCGCGCGGCAGCACATCCGGCCCGGCGGCGAGCAGCAGTCCCTTGAGATGGCTCGGCACGATCTTCATCACACCGATATCACGCACGCGCATCCATTGCGCGAAGCGGCCTGCATCGAAGGCATCGTCCTGCGGCATGAGATACAGGGGTCGCCCCATGGCGAGCGCACCGAACAATACGGTGTGCCCGAGGTCGGCAGCAACGGTCGAGACCATCGCCATGCCTGCGTTCTCCGGCAGATCGCTCAGGCATGACGCTACGCCCTGCACGTAGTTATGCAATGCCCCACGCCCGACGACGACGCCCTTCGGATGTCCCGTCGACCCCGACGTGTAGATGACGTATGCCGCCTGCGACGGGTGCGCGTTGCGGTGGATACCGCCGCCGTCTGCCGCCGAGAGCAACGCCCCGATGGGCAGCGTCTCACAACCCTCGACCTGCGGCAACGAGGCCAGCCCCGGCGCGACGATGAGCACCTTGGCGCCACTGGCGTCGATCAGTTGTTCAAGGCGCGCGCGCGGCTGTGTCGGGTCCAGCGGAACATACGCTGCGCCGAGCTTCCAGACGCCAAGCATCGCCGCCACCCACCCCGCGCTGCGCGGCATGAGCAGCGCCACGCGATCTTCCGCGCCCACACCCCGCGTCGACAAGGCGTGTGCCACGCGATTGGCATGCGCGTCGAGCGTGCGCCGCGACCAGACACCATCCTCGCCATCGATGGCGAGCGCATCGCCGTCCTGGGCAACGCGCGATGCCCAGACGGCCATCCAGTCCCCGGTCTCCCATGCACGACGCTCTCCTTCCAGCACGGCAAGTGCCTGTTCCCCTAACGACACATCCGCCAGACGCTCGCCAGGCGAGCGCGAGAGTTGATCGAGCAGACCATGGAACGCGCGGGCGAGCGGCTCGACGGTCGTCGCGTCGAACAGATCCGTCGCGTAGGTCACTGCGATCTGCAACGTGTCGCCGCGCTCCAGCGTATCGAGCGAGAGATCGAAGTGCGAGCTTTGCCCCGCCACGGCAATTGGTTCGACGCGAAGCCCTGCCATCTCCGGCATCGCGTCGCGCGCGATCTCGTGATTGAACTTGGCCTGAAACAGCGCGTTGACGGCGGCGTCGCGGGCCGGTTGCAGCGCTTCGACGAGCTTGTCGAACGGCACGTCCGCGTGCGCCTGCGCTTCGATGGCCTGCGCGCGCATGGTGGCGACGAGACCGGTGAACGTCGCCACCGGATCGACCGGCACGCGCATGACCTGCGTGTTGACGAAAAAGCCGATGAGCGGCTCCGTTTCCAGCTTCGCGCGCCCCGCCACCGGCACACCGACGCAGACGTTGCGCACGCCCGACAGGCGCGCGAGCCAGACACCGTAGGCGGCGAGCAACACCGTGTAGAGCGTGGTATTGCCAGTGCGTGCCAGATCGCGCAAGCGCGCGGTCAATGCGGCGTCGACTTGCACGACATAAGTCGCCCCTCGGCCGCTCGGCACGGCAGGACGTGCGCGATCGAGCGGCAATGGCAGCACCGGATGCTCGTCCCCCAGCAGTCCTCGCCAGTAATCCAACTGGCGCGCCAGTTCGCCGGCTTCGAGCCATCCGCGTTGCCATATCGCGTAATCGGCGTACTGAATGGGCAGCGCGGGCAGCGGCCCGGCGTGAGCGCCGGCGGCACCTAACGCGTCGCAAAAATGCGCATAGGCGCGCGTGCAGGCTTCGACGAGACGCGTCATCGACCACGCGTCCGCCACGATGTGATGCAACGTGAGCAACAGCACGTGCTCATCGGCGGCCAGACGCATCAGGCGCGCGCGCATCAAGGGCGCCGCGTCCAGCGCGAACGGGCGCAGCGCCTCGTCGCGGGCGCACGCCTGCACGCGCGCGTCCTGCTCGGCCCGGGTCCCGGCAGCGCCCTGCCAGTCCTCGTAGTCGATGGCGAACGGCACGTCGGCATGCACGCGTTGCACCGCGCCGTCCGGACCGTCGTGGAAACTGGTGCGCAGCGCTTCGTGCCGCGCGACGATGGCGGCAAAGGCCTGCGAGAGGGCGTCAACATCGAGCTTGCCACGCAGGCGCACCGCCGCCGGAATGTTGTACGCGCCCGTGCCCGGCGAGAGTTGTTCCACGACCCACAGGCGCTGCTGTGCGTACGACAGCGGTGCGTCGCTGCCCTCACGCAAACCGCCGGGAATCGGCAGACTGGCCAGATCGATACCTTGTTCACGGGCGCGTGTCTGAAACACACGGCGCTTGTCGGCCGGCAAGGCGAGAAAGCGTCGCATCAATGCCGAATCGTCGGCGTTGGGGGAATTGGCCAGAGACATTGCGAGATCCTTCTGTCGAACCACTACCTATCGAAATTGAGAAGATCTCGCGTCGCCCGTTGTCGAGCGAGCAACGCGAGACCGTGCCCTGTCAGGCCGCGTCCGCCTCGAGATCGCCTAACAGATCGTCGAGCCGGTGCCGGGCGCTCGCATCGAGCGCCGCCGGGGCGGCAGCCGACCACGTCGCGCAGAAGTCCGAGAGCACCGGCGTCTCGAATAACTGGCGCAACGCCACGGGGCGCCCCGACACCGCTTGCAGACGCGCCACCATCTGGGTGGCGAGCAACGAATGCCCGCCCAGCGCAAAGAAGTTGTCGTAACGACCGACACGCGCCACGCCCAGCACCGTCTGCCAAATCCGGGCGACATCAGTCTCCACCCCGTCGGCGGGCGGCACGAAGCGGGTGCCCGCCGCCTGCGGGGCGGGCAGCGCGCGGCGATCGAGCTTGCCGTTGGGGGTGAGCGGCAACGCGTCCAGCCGTAGCCACTGCCCCGGCAGCATGAATACCGGCACGCGGGTGGCGAGGTGATCGCGCAGACGCGCCCAGAGGCCTTCGTCATCGGCGTCTGTCACGACATACGCCACCAGTTGTTCGCCGAGCCCGTCGTCGCGTACCAGCACGGCGGCGTCGCTTACCTGTGCATGAGCGAGCAGGTGGGCCTCGATCTCGCCGGGTTCGATACGGAAGCCGCGCAACTTCACTTGCTGATCGCCGCGCCCCAGATAGTCGAGGGTGCCGTCGGGCAGCCATCGGACACGATCGCCCGTCTGGTACATGCGCGCCCCGGCTGGCCCCCACGGATCGGGGACGAAGCGCTCGGCACTGAGCGCCGGACGCCCCAGATAGCCGCGTGCCAGCCCCTGCCCACCGACGTAGAGGTCGCCCGGTACACCCACGGGCACCGCCGCGAGCGATGCGTCGAGCACGCGCCACGCGATGTCGGGCAACGCCTCGCCAATCGGCGATTGGCCGATCCCGGGTTCGGGCGATACCACGCCGAAGCTCACATAGACGGTCGTCTCCGTGGGGCCGTACATGTTGACGATGCGGGTCTGTCCGCCAAAGCGAGACCACCACGGCGCAAGCCGGCGCGGCGCGAGCGCTTCGCCCGCCAGCACAATGTGGCGCAACGTCGTATGCGACGCGGACGCCGGCAACGCGGCGAGAAGCTGATAGAACGCCGACGGCGTCTGGCACAGCACCGTCACCCGCTGCTGCTCGATCATTTGCCACAGCGCCTGCGGCTCGCGGCTGGTGTAGTACGGCACGACAACGAGTCGTCCGCCATGTGAGAGCGCGCCGAAGATTTCCCACACCGAGACGTCGAACGCGTAGGAGTGGAACATCGTCCAGACGTCATGCACGCCGAAACCGAACCAGTCTTCCGTCGCAAGCAGCAGCCGCATCAACTGACGATGCGCGACCTGCACGCCCTTGGGCCGTCCGGTCGACCCGGAGGTGTAGATGACGTAAGCCAGCTGGTCCACGTGAATCGGCACGTCCGGCGATGTTTGCGGCAACGTCGCGTCGCGCGCCAGCACGTCGATTCTCACACTGTCCTGCGGCAGCCAGACGGGTGCGCCGAGCGCGGCATCGGTAACGACAACCCTGATGCCGGCGTCTTCGACCACGTAGCCCAGCCGCTCGTCCGGATAGGCGGGATCGAGCGGCACGTACGCAGCCCCCGCCTTCATCACCCCGAGAATGGCGACGATCAACTCCACCCGCCGCGTCAGCGCAATGCCAACGCGATCCTCGCTCGCGACGCCCCGGCGCAACAACGCATGGGCCACGCGATTCGCCTGCGCTTCGAGTTCGGCGTACGTCAGCGAATGCTCACCGTCGGTCACCGCAATGGCCTCCGGCTGCGTATGCGCGAAGGCGGCGATGATCCGGTCGACGGTCGTCGTCACCTCGAAGGTGTGGCGGGGGCCAAGTGGCGACTCGCCTGCCGGATCGTGCGCATGCAGAACAATGTCGGCAACGCGCTGGTTCGCCGCGCTCGGCGGCGCACAAAGCTGGCGCAGCAGGTCGCGCAGCTGGCTCCAGAGGCGCTCGATGGCACCGTCGTCGAAGTGTTGCCGGTCGTAGCTCATGCGGACATCGATGGTCTCGCCCGACGCAATACCCACGGTGAGCGGGTAATGGGTCGTCTCCACGTTCACGATGTCGCCGAAACGCAGCGCCTGCGCGCCCTGCGCGCGTAGCGCCCGGTCCACCGGGTAGTTCTCGAAGACGATGAGCGAGTCGAACAGCGCCTGCCCCGGCCAGCCGACCCAACGCTGAATGTCGTAGAGCGGGGTGCTCTCGGCTTCGCGCAGCGCGAGATTGTCTTCCTGCAAGCGGTGCAGCCAGTCGTCGAGCCCGTCGGAGGGTCCGGGGCCCTGCACCACGGGCAACGTGTTGATGAAGAGTCCCATCATGCGCTCGGCGCCGGGAAGCTCGGCGGGACGCCCCGAGACGGTCACGCCGAAGCAGACGTCCCGCTTGCCGGTATAGCGCTGGAGCAGCAGCGTCCATGCGCCCTGCACCAGCGTATTGAGCGTCAAACGTCGGGTTCTCGCCGCGCGCTGCCACGCCTGAGCGTCTGCGGCCTCGATGCGGAAGGTGCGCTCGCCGTGCCCCTGCGCCGGCGGCAGCGTGCGCAGCACGGCCTCATGCAATTGCGTCGGCGATTCGAAGGCGGCCAGTCGCTCGCGCCAGAACGACTCACCGTTCTGCGGCGCATGAGCGGCCAGCCATGCGATGTAGTCGCGGAATCGGGGGACGTTCCCATGCACCTCTGGCATGCCGGACGTACGCACGCTGTCCGACGAATCCGAAGTGCCCGACACGGCTGCCAGATAGGCCTGAAGAATTTCGCCGATCAGCTGGGCGCTGCTCCAACCGTCAAGCAACACGTGATGCAGTGTCCAGATCAGTTGCCACGTGCCCCCGGCAGCGTCGCTCACGTGCACCAGCGCCACACGTTGCAAGGGTGCGCTGGCGAGATCGAATCCTTGCGCACGCTCCGCTTCGGCGAGCGTCGTCAGTACGCCTTCCCCCTCCTGCGCCACGCGTGCACGCCAGTCCAGTACGCGCAGCGCCTGCGGCACCTCGCGTTGCACCAGTTGCAGAGGTGGGGCGCCCTCACGCCAGACGAAGCTCGTGCGCAGAATCGCGTGACGCCGCACCGCCGCTTGCCATGCTGCGGCAAAGGCATCGGCTTGCAGGCCTTCGAGGCGGATCTGAAGCTGGTTGACGTACGAGGCGCTACCCGGCGCCAGACGCGCGTGAAACACCATGCCCTGCTGCATGGGCGACAGGGGATAGACGTCCTCCAGATTGGCGGCGGGCACGGGCAGAGCGGCCAGCGTGTCCTCCGTGAGATTGGCCAACGGGAAATCGGCCGCACTCGTGAACTGCGCGTCGGGGCTTGCGCTCGAGGACTCCACAAGCGCCACCAGCGACTTGAGCGCCGTCTGCATGCGAGCGGCGAGCGCGGCAATCGTTGCCTCGTGAAAGCGCTCACGCGAGAAACGCCATTGCAGTCGCAGGCAGCCGTCGGCAATGGCGCCGTCAACCGACAGCCAGTTGCCCAGCGGCGCCGACGCATCCCGGGCATCGCCCGCCGGCGCGTCGCTCGGGGCAAACCGCCCGTCACCGAAACCCGCGTCGATACGTCCGAGGTAGTTGAACGTAATGCGCCCGTGTGGCAACGCGGCCAACGTCCGCCGCGCCTCGGCGTCGCCGTGATACCTGAGCGCCCCGAACCCGAGCCCGGCGCGCGGGACGGCGCGCCACATTCGCTTGAGCGCGAACAGCGTCTCACGCGGGGACGCCGACACGTCCACCGCCACCGGATACAACGACGTGAACCAGCCGAGCGTGCGCGTAAGATCGAAGGCCTCCATGCCCGGCAACGCGTCGCGACCATGGCCTTCCACCCACAGGGCAACACGCGACGCTCCGGTCCATTCGCCAACGGCTTGTGCAAGCGCGGCGACGAGCAACTCATGGATGCGCGCCCGTTCGTTGGCGGCGTCCAGCAGACGACGCGTTGCGTTCGCGTCGAGCGTCACGCTCACCTCGGTGGCTTCGGCCTGCCGGTCGCCGTTCAAGGGTGTCGCATCGACCGGAAGCGTGTCGTGTGCGCCTTGCAGGGACGCCATCCAGAACTCCACTTCCTTCGCCGCTTCGGGCGACGCGGCCCAATCGCGCCAGTACGTCGCCCATGCGCCGTATGCCGAACCGTTTTCCGCAAGGACGATGGGTTGCCCGGCGTCTCGCTGCGCGAGCGCACGCTGCAAGTCACCGAGCAGGATGCGCCACGAGACCCCGTCGATGGCGATGTGGTGACACACGAGCAGCAATCGCTGCCCGCCGCTCGCGAGATTGATCAGCGCGGCGCGCAGCAAGGGGCCGTCCGACAACGACAGTCCGCGTTGCGCTCGCTGCGCGGCCGCAAGGGCCTGCGTCTCATCCTCCGCATCGACGATCTCCAGCCCGACGAGCGCTATATTGTCCGACTCGTCCGACGACTCATCTTGCCGCCACTGCCGCCATTCACCGCCGGTTTGCCGATATCGCATTTGCAGCGCCTCATGGTGCCTGGCGACCGCGTGCAGCGCGTCGCGAAGCGTCGCCCCGTCCAGCGCACGGCCGACATCGCAAACGTCAACCTGCACCCACTGATTCCAGTGATCGCGATGCGTGACGGGTTCAGCGAAGAACCACGACTGAATCGGCAGCAGAGGCGCGTCCGGGTCGATAGCGGGGTCGCTAGCGGGGCGGTTGTCGGGGTCGACGCCAGGTGTATCCACAGACGTCACGGATGGCGTGGCCTTCGCCACGACAGCGGCAGCAGCGAGTTCGGCAAGCGTCTGGTGCCTGAACACGTCGCGCACCGTGATACGCCAGCCCGATTCGCGGGCACGGCTCACCAATTGGAGCGCGATGATGGAGTCGCCCCCGAGCGCGAAGAAGTTGTCGCCCCGGCCGACCTGCCCTGCACCGAGCAGTTGCCCCCAAATGACGGCCAGCTCAGCCTCGGCGCCCACATGGGGCGCTTCGGCGCTCGCGCTTTGCCACACCGGCTCGGGCAATTGTCTGCGGTCGAGCTTGCCGTTGACGAGCTTGGGCAGCGCGTCGAGGACCAGGACCTGCGCGGGCACCAGATAGGCGGGCAAGCGCGCGGCGAGTGCCTGACGCAGTCCTTCGCCGAATTCGGACGCAGCGACACCGGTAGGCGGCGTCGCGCTCACGTGGGCCACGAGTTGTACACCCGCCGGCCCTTGCGCCGTGCCAACCACCGCTTCACGCACGCCCGTGAGCGCGAGCAACTGGGCCTCGACTTCCCCCGGCTCGATGCGGAACCCGCGCACCTTGAGCTGCTGGTCACGGCGTCCGAGGTATTCGAGCGTACCGTCGCTCAGCCACCGCACGCGATCGCCCGTGCGATACATGCGCGCCCCCGGCGCTCCCCAGGGATCGGGCACGAAGCGCTCACCGGTCTGTGCGGCGCGTCCGAGGTATCCGCGCGCCACGCCTTCGCCGCCAAGGTACAACTCGCCTGCCACGCCGACCGGCACCGGTTGCAGGCGTGTGTCGAGCACATAGCCGCGACGCTGCCCCACCAGCGTGCCGATCGGCGCGTACGGGGTCGGGCTTTGCGTGCCCGCATGCGCCGTCCAGTTCACGGGCGTGACGACGGTTTCCGTCGGCCCGTAGCCGTTGAGCAGGCGCACCGGTTGCAGCGTGCGCATGACGAGGGCGAGCGTGTCGCGCGAGAGCGCCTCGCCGCCGCAGGAGTAGATCAATCCCGGCGGCACCGCACCCGGATGCGCCTCGACCCACTGTGCGACGTGGCGCAACAACGCCGTCGGCAGCCCGGCGTTCGTGACGCGTCGCGCGACGATCTGTTCGCAGATTTCCTCGGGCGTCCACTGGCGCGGCCCGCGCAGCACGACGCAGGCGCCGTGCGAGAGTAACGTCAGCCAGCGCTCATGCGCGCCGTCGAACGAGAGCGACGCCACATGCAGTTCGCGAAACGCCGGCGTCATGCCAAAGAGACCGGCGATCGCACGGCAATGCATGGCGATGGGACCGTGCGGGACGGCAACGCCCTTGGGCCGCCCCGTGGAGCCGGACGTGAAGATCACATAGGCAAGTTGTGCGGGATGCAACACGGGCAGCACTGCGGCGGGCGCACCGGTCGATGCAATGATCGCCACGTCAAATCCTTTGACACCCAGGGGCAGGCGAGCCATGCCGTCAGCGTCGGTGATCACGTACGCAATGTCGGCATCCGCGCACAGCTCGGCCACGCGCTCGTCCGGATGGTCGACGTCCAGTGGCACATAGGCCCCGCCGGCGCGCAGCACGCCCAGCATGGCCACAAGCGCATTGACCGAGCGCGCAAGGCGAACACCGACACGCGTTTCGGATCGCCACTGTCCCGCGAGCAGGTGTGCTGCGACGGTGTCCGCGCGACGCAGCAGTTCGCCGTAGGTCAGTACCTCGCCGTCACACTCGATGGCGTGCGCGTCCGGCTGCTGCGCCGCATGCGATGCAATCATCCCGGGCAGTAGACGGTCGTCGGTCGGGGGCATGGCCTCCGGCGCCCCCCAACGCACGATGGCCGCGCGCTCGGCGGCGTCTGCAAGCGGCAAGTCATACAGCGGTGCTGACGGCTGGCCGATCTGTGCCGCAAGGAGCGTTTGCCAGTGCGCGCAGATGCGTTGCGCCGTCTGCGGGGAAATGACGTCGGTGGCATATCCCAGCCCGCCCGCGAGCGTGCCGTCCGGCAATTCGACGATCCCCAGATCGAGGTCGAACTTTGCCTGTGTCGTTTCGGCCTCGAGCACCGTGGCCGTCACCCCGGGCAATTGCAGCGCCGCAGCCGCCTGACGCCGCTGATGGTTCACCATGACCTGAAACAGCGGGCTGTGACTCAGACTCCGGGCCGGGGACAGACGCTCGACGACCTGTTCGAACGGCACGTCGGCGTGACGCTGTGCGTCGAGCAGCGTGTCGCGCACTTGCGTGAGCAACGCCGCAAATCCGGCCGTCAGATCCACCTGCGTGCGCACCACGACCGTGTTGACGAAACAACCGACTACGCGCTCGAGCGCCGTACGGCTGCGGTGACTGACCGGCACGCCGACACGAACGTCGACGGTGTCAGGAGAGACATCGTTCGCGTCATGCGTGTCCCGGTGATTCTGCCCGGCGGCGTAGCGCGCGAGCAATGCCTGAAACGATGCCAGCAGCACCGCAAACGGCGTTGTCCGTGCCTCGCGCGCCATGGCTCGCACACGTTGCGCGAGCGGTTCGGGCAACGTGAAAGCCACGCGCCCGCCCTCGCCTTCGCGTTGGGCCGGTCGCTGTCGGTCCAGCGGCAAGGCCAGCAGATCGTCGGCGCCGGCCAGTTGGGTCGCCCAGTAGTCGAGTTGCCCGGCGAGCGCGTCGCCGCCCAGACGCAGGCGTTGCCAGATCGCGTAATCGCCGTAGGTCGGCCCGCTCGCCTGCGCGACCGGGGTCTGGCCGTTGCGCACGAGCGCGTAGTCGCGGGCGATCTCGTCGATCAGCACCTCCAGCGACCCGCCGTCGGCAATGAGGTGATGCAGCGTGAGCACCAGCACGCGGCGATCGGGTGCCGTGCGCAGCAGCGTCGTGCGCACCAGCGGCCCGCGCGTCAGGTCGAACGCTTCACGGCTGACCTTCGCGAGCGCCTCGCTTACGTCAGCCTCGTCAGCCTCGTCGGCCTCGTCGGCGCGGTCAGCCTCGCTCGCGCCGTCAGCGCCGTCGGACAGGGACACGACATCGAGCGGCACGTCGACGTGTGCATGCACGTGCTGCATGAGCTTGCCGTCCTCAAGCGAGAACGTCGTGCGTAGTGCGGCATGGCGGGCGACGGCAGCGGCGAAGGCCTCCGCCAGCGCCGTCGTATCGAGTGCGCCGTCCAGTTGCACGGCGCCGGTGATGTGATAAGTGTCGTGTCGCGCGTCCAATTGCAGCAACGTCCACATGCGCTGCTGCGCGAACGAAGCGATGGCCCGCTCGCCGTCCTGCCCTGCGGCGGCTGATACCCACCCTTCAAGCGGCAGGTGTTCGCGCACGGCCACGCCCTTGCGCTCGAGCAGCGCGATCATCGCCTGCCGTTGCGCGGGGGCGAGGCGTGCGAGCGTCGTTTGAATATCGTCCATGTCTATCGTGCCTCCGAACCGAGCAGCGCTTGCAGCGCCTCGGGGGAAAGGGATTCCATTTCGCGCAGCGCGGCTTGCAGCGCATCGCCGGTGGCGTCTGCGAGGTCCGCCGCAGCGCTGATATCGGAATGCGACGCCGATGGGCGTGCCTGCGCCACCAGCCCATCCAGTATTTCGGCGAGTGCGCTCAGGCGGCTGGCTTCGAACAGCGTGCGCAGCGGCACATCGAGCGACAGCGCGTCTCGCAGCCGCGAAGCGACCTGCGTGGCAAGCAGGGAGTGGCCGCCCAGCGTGAAAAAGTCGTCGTGGCGACTGACACGCGGCACACCCAGCACGTCCTGCCAGATCGAGGCAATCAGTTGCTCGCTGCCCTCGTGCGGGTCTTCGAAACGCGTCGCAGCGACGGCCTCCGGCACCGGCAGCGCCCGGCGATCGAGCTTGCCGTTGGGGGTGAGCGGGAGTGCGTCCAGAGGCGTCCACAACCCGGGCACCATGTACGTCGGCAACTGTCCTCCCAGGTGGCTGCGCAGACGCGGCCACAGTTCGGACGCGTCCACCGGCGACACCACGTACGCCACCAGTTGCTCGCCCGCACCGTCGTCGCGCACGACGACGGCCGCATCGGTCACGTCGTCGTGACGCAGCAGGTGTGCCTCGATCTCGCCCGGTTCGATACGGAAGCCGCGCAACTTGACCTGCGCGTCGCCGCGACCGAGGTAATCGAGCGTGCCGTCGGCAAGACGCCGCGCACGGTCCCCACTGCGGTACATGCGCTCGCCGGGTGCGCCGTAGGGATCCGGCACGAAGCGCTCGGCCGTGAGCCCCGCCTGCCCGAGATAACCGCGCGCCAGTCCCTCGCCACAGACGTACAAGTCACCCGCGACACCAGGCGGCACGTCGTTCAGACCCGCGTCGAGCACGCGCCAGTCGAGGTCGGCAATCGGCTCGCCGATGGGGGAACCGGCGGTGTCGTCGGCCCGCAATACGCGCTGACTCACATGCACCGTCGTCTCGGTGATGCCGTACATGTTGGTCAGGCGTGTCGCGTCGCCAAAGCGTTGCCACCACGCAGCAAGCCGCGCCGGGGTGAGCGCTTCGCCGCCGAAGACGATATGGCGCAAGGTCGTCGTGACCACGTCGTCGGGCATGGCGCCGAGCCATTGGTAGAACGCCGAGGGGGTCTGGTTGAGCACCGTCACGCCCTCACGGGCGACGAGCGACCACATCGCGACCGGGTCGCGTGCCGTGTCCTGCGAGACGACGACCAGCCGCGCACCGTGCACCAGCGCACCGAAGATCTCCCAGACGGAGAAGTCGAATGCGTACGAGTGGAACATCGTCCAGACGTCATCGGCATCGAACGCAAAGTCGCGCGACGTGCCGAGCAGCAGCCGCATCAGGTTCCGATGCGTGAGCTGCGCCCCCTTGGGCCGGCCCGTCGAACCCGACGTGTAGATTACGTAAGCGAGTTGATCGACGTGCACGTCGCGAGCGGGCGGGCTCGTGGGCAGCGTGCTATCCGATAGCAGCGACTCGATCGTATGCGCGCCCGGCGGCAACCATGTGGCATGCGCCAGCGACACTTGCGTGATCGCATGGGTGACGCCAGCGTCCGCCACCATGTAACGCAGCCGGTCCGCCGGATAGGCCGGATCGAGCGGCACATAAGCCGCCCCCGCCTTGAGGATGCCCAGCATCGCAACGATCAGGTCCGTGCCACGCGACATGGCCAGCCCCACACGAGCTTCCGGTGCAACGCCCGCGCGGATCAGCGCGTGGGCGACGCGGTTGGCGCGCGATACGAGTTCGGCGTAGGTCAATTGCGATTGGCCGTCGTTCACAGCAATGGCATCGCTACGCGCGGCGGCCTGCGCATCGATAGTCAGATGGACCGGCATCGGCACGGCCACCTTCGTGCGCGGGTGGCGACGGGACGGCGGCGCGGCGTGATGCTCGCACATGGCCAGACGCGCCACAGGGACTTGCGCCTGTGCCATGGCAACGTCGAGCAGCACCAGCCACTGATCGCCCAGGCGGCGCACCGTTGCGGCATCGAAGACATCGCAGGCATACGTTAGCCAGCCGCGCAAGGCGCCGGTATCGTCCTCCTCGGTGTCGAGCGCGAGGTCGACCTGCGCGTGATGCGCGCGACGCTCGATGGCCTGCATCGTCAGGCCCGCCAGATCGCTCAATGGGGCGAAGGCGCGCTTCTGGTGATTGAGCGACACCTGGAACAGCGGATGACGCGAAACGCTGCGCACCGGTGCGAGATGCTCCACCAACCGCTCGAACGGCACATCCGCATGCTGTTGCGCCGCCAGCAACCCATCGCGAATCTGCGCGACGAGCGACGCAAACGTCGTGGGCGTGTCGATCTGCGAGCGCAGCACCTGTGTGTTGACGAAGAAGCCCACGACCGGCTCGACCGACTCGTGCGAGCGCCCGGCGACCGGCAGGCCCGTTCGGATGTCGGCGTCGCCGGTGACGCGATGCAGGAGCAGGTGGAACGCGGCGGCCATGACCATGAAGCGGGTCACGCCGTGCTCACGCGCGAAGCGGTCCAGCCGCGCAGGCAAGTCGGGCGATACCGTCAGGTCGATGCTCGCCCCCGCGCCGTCACGCGTCGCCGGACGTGCCCGATCGAACGGCAGCGCCAATTCGGGGTGTGTCGTGCCGAGTTGCGCACGCCAGTACGCCAGTTGCTCCGCCTGCGCGGGACTCGCCAGTTGCTCACGCTGCCACACCGCGTAATCGCCGTAGCGCACCTGCGGTGCCGGGGCGCCCACCGACGCACGCGCTGGCGACACGCCACTCGCATGGGCGCGATAGGCGTGTGCCAGATCGCGAATCAACAGGTTCATCGACCAGCCGTCCGAGATCAGGTGATGCATGACCAGCATCAGCGCATGCGAGTGCTGGCCCAGCGGCATCAGATGCACGCGCCAGAGCGGCCCGGCCACCAGATCGAACGGTGCCCGCGTGAGGGCATCGAGACGCGCTTGGACGGCGGCGTCGCCGGCGCCCGGGGGAATGTCGGCGTCGCGAGTGAACGCGACCGGCAGCGTGGCATGTACGCATTGCTGCGGCTCGCCGTCGACATCGTTGACCACGATAGTGGTGCGCAAGGCGTCGTGCCATGCCGACAGCGTGTGCAGCGCGCCTTCCAGCGCATGCGCCTGCAATGGCCCTTCCAGACGCAGCGCGCCGGCAATGTGATACGCGCCCTCCCGCGGCGCCAATTGCGTCTCCAGCCAAACGCGGCGCTGCGACGACGACAACGGGAATCGGGTGCGATGCGCATCGCCGCGCGTGGGGCCTGGCGACCCGACCTGAACGGGCGTCGCGTCAGACGATGCCGCAGCGGGGACCGGGGCGGCGAGCGTCGCAAGTCTGGCAATCGTCGGATGCGACGCCAGGTGCTGCGGACCGATCTTGAGACCGCGCTTGCGCAGGCGTGCAATGACCTGCAGCGCAAGAATGGAGTCACCGCCGATGTCGAAGAAAGCGTCGTGGCGTCCCACCCGATCGCGTTTGAGGATCTGACACCAGATAGATGCGATCTCGGCTTCCATGCCGTCGTGCGGTAATTCGTTCGTGGCTTCGCCTCGCTCGGCGAGCGTGGCTAGCGCAGCCAGTGCGGCCAGTGCGCGACGATCCAACTTGCCGTTCGGGGTGAGGGGCAACTGCTCCACGCCGTCGAGTCGCGCGGGGACCCACGCGGCCGGTAACGCCGCGTTCAGCGCCGCGCGCACGACGTCCGTCGTCGCCCCGCCCGTATAGACACCGTGCAACCACGCGCCCCCCGGCCCGTCATGACGCGCCACCACGGCTGCGTCCGTCACCCCCGGCACCCGACGCATCGCCTGCGCCACTTCGGCCGGTTCCACGCGATAACCGCGAATCTTGACCTGATCGTCCATGCGGCCGAGATAGACGAACGCGCCGTCGGCACGTTGCACCGCCCGGTCACCGGTGCGATACAGCCGCTCCCCGGTGCGCCAGGGGTCCGGTACGAATCGTTCGGCCGTCTGCCCCGGCGCACCGAGATAGCCTCGCGCAAGCCCCGCCCCACCGAGATAGAGCTCGCCGGCAACGCCCGGCGGTACAGGGTTGAGGTCGGCGTCGAGCAGATACGCGTGGAGGTTGGCAAGCGGATGTCCGACAGGCACCGACGTCTTCAATGCGACCGGCGCCACCGCATACGTGAGCGCGCCGACGGTCGTCTCCGTCGGCCCATAGTGGTTGAGCACCGCAAGCGACGGGCGAGCCGCCCGAATCTGCGCGACGAAAGCCGAATCGAGCGACTCGCCGCCCGTCACCAGAACGACGCGTGGCAATACCGATTCGCCCGCCGCGTCGAGCAGACCTTTCAGATGGCCCGGCACAATCTTGAGCACGTCGATGGGACGCGCGGCGCACCATTGCGCAAATCGCTGCGCATCGAATGCACACGCCTGCGGCACGAGGTACACGGGACGCCCCAGCGCCAGTGCGCCGAATAGCGTTGTGTGGCCCAGATCGGCGGCCACGGTCGATGCCATGGCGAAACCACCCGTCGGCGGATCGCCCGCGCTCAGCCCGCACTCGGACAAGCGCGCTGCCACGGCCTGCACGTAGTTATGCAGCGCACCGCGACTGACCACGACGCCCTTCGGTTCGCCCGTCGATCCCGAGGTGTAGATGACGTAAGCGGCTTGCAGTGCATGGGTTCGAACGGGTCTGGGCGCGACTGAGGCATTCGGGGTGGCGGTGGACGTCAGCGCGTGCCATCGGATCGTCGGCGCGTGCGCGATCTCGGGCGCATGCTCGTCGACGATCACGGCCTTCGCACCGCTGGCGCTCAAGAGCCGGTTAAGCCGCTCGACAGGCTGCGCGGGATCGAGCGGCACGTACGCCGCCCCCGCCTTCCAGATGCCCAGAATCGCGCCCACCCATGCGGCGCTGCGTGGCAGACACACGGCGACACGATCTTCCGGTCCGATGCCACGGCCCTGAAGCGCCGCAGCCAGACGATTCGCCAAATCATCGAGTTCGGCACGCCGTAAAGCGCCATCCTCGCCCTCGGCCGCCAGAGCGTGGCCGTCGCGCGCCACATGGGCCTGCCATACCTCCAGCAAATCCTGCGTCGGCCAGGCCACGGCACTCGTGGCCCGCGCTGCGGTGTCCCCCAGCCCGATACGGCCCAACGGGCCGTCGATGCCCGACGCCAGCGCGCCCAGCAAGGCCACGAACTGTTCGCCGAGCATGCGCACGGCAGCCTCGTCGAATCGCTCGCGGGCAAAGGCGAGTACGAGGCGCAGACCGTCATGCTGCTCGACGATGAGCGAGAGCGGATAGTTGTTGCGCGCCTGTGGCTCACGTTCCAGTAACGACAGACGCAGGCCGTCGTCGCGCTGGCCAAGCAGTGCTGCGTCGAGCGGGTAATTCTCGAAGACGACGATGCTCTCGAACAATGCGCCGTCGGCGCCCTCGCCTTCGCGTTGCGCTTCACGGGTAATGGCAGACAGCGCGACATGCTCGTGTTCGCGCGATTGCGCCGTCTGCGTCTGCAAGTCTCGCAACCACTGCGCGACCGTGCGGTGCGCTTCGAGTTTGGCGCGCACGGGCAAGGTGTTGATGAAGAGTCCCGCCATCCGTTCGATGCCGGGCATGGCAGCCGAGCGTCCCGAGGCCGTCACGCCGAACACCACATCGCGCAAACCGGCGTGACGCGCCAGCAGCATCGCCCACGCCCCCTGACACAGAGTGCCCGGCGTCACCCCTGCGCGACGCGCCGCGTCGCTCCATGCCTCCCATTGCCCGGGCGCGAGCGTCCACACTGCCTCGCCATGGCGCGACGTGGGCGTCTGTCGCGTCGTGTCTTGTGCCGTCTCTTGTGTCGTCTCTTGTAGCGCGTCCTGTACCGCCGTGTGCGCTGCGGGCAATGGCGTCGGCGCACCCACGCCATCGAGCAGCCGACGCCAGTGCGCCAACGACACGGTGACGTCGCGCTCGCGTTGCCAGACGGCAAACTCGGCGAACGACGGGGCCACCTCCAAGTCGGCCTGCGTCAACACGCCGCCACGTGCGCACACGGTATATCGCGCCATGACGTCACTCAGGACCAACCCGGTGCTCCAGCCGTCGAGCGCGACGTGGTGACTGCTCCAGAGCAGCCACCAGCGGGTCTGCGCGACACGCACCAGCGTCAGACGCACACGATGCGCCTGCGCGAATGAAAACCCTGCGGCGCGCTCGGCCGCGAAACGCGCATCGAGACGACCATGCTGTTCGGCGAGCGTGAGGCCACGCCAGTCCTCCTGCGGCAGGCACCCGGCGCCCGACGTGACCGTTTCCTTCGCATATACCAACAGCAGCGGCTGCTCGCCCACGTCGGTCGCATAAGCGGTGCGCAGCGCCGCATGGCGCGCGATGGTGTCGCGCCATGCCTGCGCGAACGCGTCGACATCGAGTTCGCCCTCGATGACGAAGCCCTTCTGATAGAAATACGGGTCGGCCGTACCTTGCTGCTGCGCGTGAAAGAGCAGGCCCTGCTGCATCGACGTGGCCGGGACTACGGCTTCGAGCTGTTGCGCAGGCGCGGGCAGCGCCGCCAGTTGTTCGCCGGTCAGCCCTGCGTGCGGGAAATCCTCGGCGACGATCGGCTCGTTGTCAGGCAGCGTCTGCGCAAATGCACGGAGCGTCGCGCCGATGTCGTCGATCAACGTCCGCACGTCGTCACCGACCAGACGCGACCGGTCGTAGCGGCAAACGACGTGCAGCGCGTCGTTGCGCTGCCAGACGTCGAACGTCAGCCAATTGGGAGGCGCCACCTCGGGCGCGTGCGAAAGCCCGCCGTCGACAATGCCGACCACGCCCTCCTCAGCCTCATGGCTGACGCTGCGTCCCAGGAAGTTCACGGTGACGAGACCCTGCGGCAGCGCCGCCAGCGTTTGCTGCGCAACCGGCGTGCCGAGATAGCGGAGTGCGCCATAGCTCGCGCCCGCCTGCGGCGCGTGTCGCCAGGCCGCGCGCGTGGCGGCCAACGTCGCGTGAGGCGTGGCCCCAACGTCGACGGCGAGCGGCCAGGCGGCGGTAAACCAGCCCAGCGTGCGGGACAGATCGCCCGCGCCGTCGCCCCCGCGACCGTGACCCTCCACGTGAACGACATAGCGCGCGGCACCGATGCGCTTACCCAGCGTATGGGCCACGGCGGCACCGAGCACCTCATGCAGGCGAACGCGACGCAATGCCGTCAGTGGCTGTGCAATGTCCGCGCGCCACGTCTGTTCGATCTCGCCAGTGCCCCGGTCGACAAGGTTGTCCTTCGCGATGTCGATCGTGTCGCGCGCCCCTTGCAGCGATTGCTGCCAGACGCCGAGCGCCGCCTGCGCCGCCTCGCTGTGCGTCCAGTCATGCCAGCGCTGCGCCCAGGCGCGCATCGACTCGCCCACGGCAGGCAACCTGCCGTCATGGTCCGGCGCGTGCTTGCGCTGATCGAGCGCCGTCTGAAGATCGGCAAGCAAAATGCGCCACGACACCCCGTCGATCACCAGATGGTGCGCCACGAGGAAGCAACGCAGTCGTCCGTCCTCGGTGCGCACCAGCAGCGCACGCAACAGCGGGCCGTCGGCGAGCGACAGGCTCCGCTGGGCTTGCGCGAGCCGCTCGGCCAGTTGCGCTTCGTCGCACACGGCGGCATGCCAGAGCAGATCGTCGGCCGCGTGCGGCGCGACGTACCGCGCATGCCAACGGCCGTCGCGCTCGGTGAAGCGCAGTCTCAACGCGTCGTGATGAGTCACCACGCGCGCCAGCGCCTGGCGAAGCGTCGTCACGTCCGTCCCGTCCGTACCATCCGTTCCATCCGTTCCATCCGTTCCATCCGTTCCATGAGGCAACCGCACTTCGATCCATTGGTTCCAGTGATCGCGACTCGCCACGTCCTGCCGGAAAAACCATGCCTGCACGGGCGTAAGCGGAACGTCGCCCTGCATCGGTTCCGGCGTGGGGGTTTCATCCCCAGCGCTGTGCGTGGGAAGCGCCTGGGCGGCCACGCGCGCCAGCGTCTGATGACGGAAAACCTCCTGCGCACCGATTTGCCAGCCCCTCTGACGCGCACGGCTGACCATCTGCAAGGCAACGATGGAGTCCCCGCCCAGCGCGAAAAAGTTATCGTCGCGACTGACTGCGGGCACGTGCAGCAACGTCTGCCAGATGGCCGCGAGCGCAGCCTCCGCCTCGCCCTGCGGCGCTTGTCCGCCCGCACTGCCCCACACCGGCGCCGGCAATGCGGCGCGGTCCCGCTTGCCATTGGGCAGCTTCGGCAGCGTGTCCAGCACGATCACGAGCGACGGCACGAGATAGTCCGGCAGCCGGTTCGCCAGCGCCATGCGCAGCGCTTCGCCATCGAGGCCCTTGCCTGCAACGTATGCCACGAGCTGATCGCCCGTCGGCCCGGCCGCCACAACGGCCAGCGCATCGTCGACGCCCGCTTCGCGCAGCAACTGGGTCTCGACTTCACCGGGTTCGATGCGAAAGCCACGCACCTTCACCTGCTGATCGAAACGCCCGAGATACACGAGCGTGCCGTCGGCCAGACGTCGCACACGGTCACCGGTGCGGTACATGCGCGCGCCCGGCTCGCCGCGCGGGTCCGGCACGAAGCGCTCGGCGCTCAACCCGGGACGTCCCAGGTAGCCTCGCGCGATGCCTTCACCGCCGAGATACAGCTCACCGGCGGCGCCGAGCGGCACTTCACCCAGCCACGGATCCAGCACCCACGCCCGACGGTGGCCCACGGGCACACCGATCGGGGCATAGGCCTGCGCGGTGCGTTGCACCGCCGGCTGGGCGTCGAGATCGCCATCGATGGACCATGCGACCGGCGTCATCACGGTTTCGGTCGGGCCATACCCATTGATCGTCTGTGCCGGACGAAACATCGCCTGCGCCGCGCGCAGCGCGGGCCACGGCATCGCTTCGCCGCCGAACGACAGCAGCCGCAGCGCCGGCGCGCCGGTGGCGGCACTGGTGGCCAGACGGCTCAGGTAAGCGCTTGGGAAGCCGGCGTTGGTCACGCCATGACGGCGCATGGCGTCGACCATCGCCTGCGGCGCCCAATGCCTTTCGTCGGCGATGAACAGCGACGCGCCGCAGATCAACGGCGCCATCCACCGTTCATGCGCGCCGTCGAAGTTGATCGACAGCACGTGCAACTCGCAGACGTCCGGCGTGAGACGATACTGCGCCCCGGTGGCCACGCAGTGCATGGCGAGGGGCCCATGCGCGACCGCCACGCCTTTGGGAACGCCGGTCGAGCCGGACGTATAGATCAGATAGGCGAGTTGGTCGGGATGCAGGGCCAATGGCGGCGTATCGCCCGATAGCGTGCGCTCGGCAACGATGTCGGTCAGGGCGGCATGGCGCATTGGCATCCATGGCGCATCCATCAGCGAAGTCTCGGTGAGCACCAGCGAAATCCCGGCGTCTTCGATGATTTGCGTGAGCCGCTGCGCGGGATAGGACGGGTCGAGCGGCACGAAGGCACAGCCCGCCTTCATGATGCCGAGCAGGCCGGCAATCATGGCCGTCTGACGCGACATCGCCAGACCGATGCGCGCCTCGGGCGTCGCGCCCTGCGCCAGCAGCCATTGCGCGACGCGATTGGCCGCGCACACCAGCTCGGCATAGGTCAGCGTGGCCGTCTCGTCGCGCAGCGCAATGGCCGACGGCTGCTGCCGGGCCCGGGCATCGACGAGTGCGGGCACACTTTGGAACGCCGCCGGCCGGTCGCACGGCGACACCTCCTGCGCTGCCGTGCGACCGTTCGGCGGGGCGGCAAACGCCACGTCGAGCGCCGCAAGCGGCCGCGTCGGCATCGCCAGCAATGTCGCCAGCCCGGCGCACCAGTCCGCACCCAGTCGTTCGATGGTCTCGACGTCGAACAGGTCGGTCGGGAATGTCAGTCGGGCACGCAGCCTCACGCCGTCGAGCGGATCGGTGCTCGCGTCGTTCGGGCCAAGTGCGCCGGCGCCCCCTTCGCGCAACTCGTCGATGTCCAGCGCGAGATCGTATTGCGCCCCGCCGGTCAGCGGCTCGGCGACGACACTCAGCCCGGTCGGCCAACCGGTCGCGACGCGCGACGATGCGGCATTGACCACATGGTGATTGAGCATCACCTGGAAGAGCGGCGACTGCCCAAGGCTGCGCTGCGGTGCGATACGCTCCACCACGCGCTCGAACGGGGCGTCGCGATGCGCCTGTGCGTCCAGCGCACCATCGCGCACCTGCGCGACCAGCCGGTCGAAGTCCGCCGTCGGGTCCACCACCGTCCGCCAGACCTGCGTATTGACGAGACAGCCGAGCATACGCTCGAGCCCCGCGATATCGCGCTGCGCGATCGGCACGCCAACCCGAATGTCCGTCTCGCCCGCGTAGCGATGCAACAGCCATTGGAATGCGGCGGCCAGCACGATGAAAGGCGTGGCCTTGCGTTGCGCGGCATACGTCAGCACGTCGCGCGTGAGGCCACGCGAGAGTTCGAACGCCAGCGTGCGGCCCGCCCCGCTGCGTAACGCACCGGCCCCGCGCGCACGGTCGAACGGCAGAGTGAGGACCGGCGACGGTTCGGGCAGGCGTGCCTGCCACCAATCGAGCTGACGCTCGAGCGCGGCACCGCCAATGTGCGCCTGCTGCCAGTGCGCGTGATCGCCCGGCTGCACCGGAACGGCTTCGAAATCGGGCGTCGCGCCATTCGCACAGGCGCGGTAAGCGTGTGCGAGTTCATCGACGAGCAAGGTCATCGACCAGGCGTCGGTCAGCAAGTGGTGCAGGACGAAGACGATCCGGTGCCCATCGTACTCATCGTACTCATCGTGCTGATCGTGCTGATCGTGCACGACATCGCGCGACATGCGCAACGATGCCACGCGCCAGGGCGGCGCCGACTCGGGCGCGAAGGGTTCGGCGAGCAGCGCACGCGTGAGGGATGCGGCGGCCGCTTCGCGATTCGGATCGCCCGTCAGGTCGTGCACGGTGAGCGCGATATCGGCGCGCCTGTGGACGATCTGAACCGCAACGCCGTCGCGCTCGTCGAATGTGGTGCGTAGTGCGTCGTGACGCGCAGTGACGATGTCCAGCGCCTGCGCGAACGCGGCTTCATCGAAACGCCCGCTGATGCGCAACTGGCCGCCGACGTGATAAGCCGCACTGTTGGCCGGATCGAGGCGATGGACGAACCACAATCGCGATTGCGCGAACGACTGACGAAACACCTGCACGTCCGCCGTCTGTGCCGTCTCAGCCAGCGGTGTCGCGCTCGGAATGCTGCGAGAAGCGGTGGCGTCTTGCGTCTCCGAGCCGGGAGGCACCTTCGCCAGCTCACGCACCCACTCGCCCAGGCGCGCATGGTCGTAAAGCGACGCCGGCGTCGCTTTGCGTCCGAGGCGTTCGTGCACGCGCGCCAGCATCTGCATGGCAAGCAACGAACTGCCGCCGCAAAGGAAGAAATGGTCGCCCACCCCAATTGACTTCCGGCCAAGCACCTCGCACCAGATGCCGGCGACGGTCTCGTAGAGGGTGTCGTGCCCGACGGCAGACGTTGGCGGCGTCTGTGTATCCTTGCCCGCGATCACGCCGTGCTGCCAGGTCGCCCATGCGTCGAGTGTCCCGTCACGCCAACCCTTCGCACACGCGCTGCGCTGCAACTTGCCGCTGGACGTCTTCGGCAGCGCCCCCGGGTTAAGCAAGATCACGACGGCAGCAGCTTGCTGGCAGACATCGGCGACCGCCACGGCAATCGCTTCCGCCAGGGTTTGCGCAGGCACCATTTTCTGAACGCCGCGCCCCACTTCCGCCGCGACGCCGATCCCCGGCTCGCCGTCGATGTCCACGGCGAAGGCCGTTACACGGCCCTTGCGCACGAGTTCGACGTCGGCCTCGATGGCCTTCTCCAGATCCTGCGGGTAAAGATTGTGGCCGCGCACGATGATGACGTCCTTGCAACGGCCCGTGATGTAGAGCTGCCCATCGTGAACGAAGCCGAGGTCGCCGGTGCGCAACCAGCGCCTGCCGCCCGCTCCGCTCTCCTCACTTTCCCCACTCTCCCCACTCGCCTGAATGAACGTGCGAGCGCTCGCCTCCTCGTTGCGCCAGTAGCCTTGCGCCACGCTCGGGCCGCTCACCCAGATCTCGCCGACTTCCCCCTGCGCCACGGGCGACGGCGCGACGTCGGGCGAATCGCTCCACGTCATGAGGCGCACCTCGTGGTCGAGTGGCACGGTGCCGCAACCCACAAGCGTCGTCCCTTCGTCGCGACACGTGTCGGCGCGTTGCCGGGCCAGCGCGCCGCGGTCGAATTCGGCGGCGGTCATACCATCGCCGCGACGCCCCCCCGTGACGAACAACGTCGCCTCGGCCAGGCCATAGCAGGGATACACCGCTTTCGAATCGAACCCCGCCGGAGCGAAAGCCTCACAGAAGTCGACCAGCGTGTCGTGACGCACCGGCTCCGAGCCGGAGAACGCGAGACGCCATCCGCGAAGATCCAGCGTGCCGATGGTGGCCGCGTCGATGCGCTGGGCGCATAGGCGATACGCAAAATCGGGGCCACCGCTGACGGTGCCGCCGAACTTGTCTATGGCGCGCAACCAACGCACCGGTCGCTCGAGAAAGAACTGCGGCGACATCAGTACCAGACGCGCCCCGCGATAAATCGGCGACAGCAGCCCACCGATCAGCCCCATGTCGTGGTAGAGCGGCAACCAGCTCACCATGGTGTCGTCGCGCGTCATGCCCAGCCCCGCCACGATGGCCGCTTCGTTGGCCATCAGGTTCGCATGACTGACCATCACGCCCTTCGGTGTCGATGTCGATCCGGAGGTGTATTGCAGGAAGGCCAGGTCGGAACGTGAGATGCTCGTCTCCTGCCATTGGGCGGCGAGCGCATCGTCGATCTCATCGATCACCACGATCTCCACCCCCTGCAACTCCGGCACCGCGTCGCCGAACGCCAGCATGGCGTCGCGATGCCGACGGTCGGTCAGCACGAAGCGCGCGTTTGCATCGGACAGGATCGAACGCACGCGGGCGAGATGTTGCGCACGGGCCGACTCCGGCGGAAACGCCGGTACCGCAATCGCCCCCGCGTAGAGACAGCCGAAGAACCCCGCCACGTAGTCCAGGCCCGTGGGCAAGAGCAACAGTCCGCGCTCGCCATGCGCGTGGCCCGCCGAGAGACGTTGCAGCGTGGCTGCGACCGCTCGGGCACGGGTGTCGAGCCCCGCGCAGGTCAGTACCTGCCCGTCGCCATCGTCGCTGGAGAGCGCCCGCAAAGCCTCGCGCTCCGGTTCGAGACGAGCGCGTGCGCGCAGCAGGTCGACCATATGTTCGATGGGGCCGATCGATTCGACCGCGGCACCGGACGAAGCGGCCATGGACGGGACGAAACCAAAGGGGACGGGCAAGCGAAGAGCGTCGTTCATGACGGTAGCGACTCACGAAGCGGGAACGAAATCAAAGGACTGGCGCGGGCTGCGCCATCGGCAAAGGCGCCGGGGCACGATCGGGGATGCCGGCGATGTCAGGCGGCACCTGCGATCGGCACCATCGACCGAAATCAACGATCGGCGCCGTGCGCCTGTGCCATTGCCACGATCACCTTGCGCGGCCCCTTGAAGGGCGAACGCGCGTGCGCGGCGAGCATGTTGTCGAGCATCAGCACGTCGCCGTTGCGCCACGGGAAGCTGATCTTCTCGGACTCCAGCACCTGACGGATCGTCGCCAGGGCGTCTTCCTCGATGGGACTACCGTCGCCGTAGTACACGTTGCGCGGCAGATCCTCCTCGCCGACGACATCTAGCAACGTCTCGCGCACGTCGGGCGCCAGATTCGAGATGTGGAACAGATGCGCCTGATTGAACCAGACCCAGTCGCCCGTCACCGGATGCTGCGCGACCGCCTGACAGAGTTGACGCGTGCGCAACTCGCCATCGTCCTTCCACTCGCATGCAATGCGATGCGCCCGGCAATAGGCTTCCACCTCGGCACGATCTTCCGTGTTGAAGACCTGCGTCCATGGCACATCGAAGCCATTGCCGAAGTTGCGCACGTACATCAGGCCCTTGCTGGCGAAACGCTCGCGAATCGCCAGCGGCACACGCGCATAGATGCGACGGCTGTCGGCAATCGGCGTTTCACCGCCCTCATGCGCCGTCAGCACACTGTAAAACCAGATTTTCATCGGCCAATCGCGCGTGTACGATTGTTCGTTATGCAAAGGAATGTGCTGATGCGGCGGATATTCGGTCGACGTGTAGACGCCTTGCGAGACCTTGCTGCGCGGCGTGGAGCCGAATTCATAGGTCAACAGCGAGTGACCGAACGACGCGGCGAACTCGCGGAACGCCGCATCGCCATCGACGCGAAAGCCGCGAAAGAGCACGCCGCCGCGAGTCGGGAGATATTCGTCCACCAGCGCGTGCAGCGCACTGGCGGCGGCCTCGATCGGCACACCGGCATCTCGCGGTTCGACCACCATCGGGAGGTCGCCATCCGTGCGCAGGGCGCGCACATCGAGCATCGTATCGAGCATGGTTGGATCCTCAACGAAACCGCGGCGCCACACGCGCCGCACTTTCATTGACGATCCTCGTGCCCGCAATTTAAGGGGTTTACGCGGACGACTGCGGTTTTTCTCCATGCGCCTCGGCATGGACAGTCGGAGGCGGCGCGACGCCCGATTCGCCGTCGGCGATCAACTGGCCGTTCTCCATCTTCACCAGCCGGTCGGCGAGTCCGAAATAGCGGTCGTCGTGCGAAATCACGAGCACGGTCTTTCCCTGCGCCTTGAGCTCGGGAAGGATCTCGCGATAGAAGACCTCCTTGAACACCGGGTCCTGATCGGCGGCCCATTCGTCGAACACGAGAAACGGACGATCCTCCACGCACGCAGCCACGAGGGCAAGACGCTTGCGCTGCCCCTGCGAGAGATCGCGCGTGGAGAAGGCACCGTTCGTCACGCTCACCTTGTGTTGCAGATGAAGACGCGCGAGCCAGCGCGCGGCGAACGCGTCGATCCGGGCAGGGTCGGTTTGCGCATCGTCAGCCCCGAGCAGGGTTTCGAACAGATGGAAGTCGAAGAAAATCGCCGAAAACAACTGACGGTACCGATCGCGATTCGTAAGGTCGACCGACTGACCGTTCCACACGATCTCGCCGCTCTCCGGCACGTACAGGCCCGTGAGCAGTTTCGCAAGCGACGTCTTGCCACTGCCGTTGCCGCCGATCAGGAACGTGATCTCGCCCGGGCGGAACGTCAGATCGATCGGCCCCATGCGGAAAATCTCGTCCTGCTGCTCGTGGTAATAGCTGTGCGTGATGCCGTGCAGACGCACCAGCGGCGCGCCGTTCCTCGACACATCGGTCGACGTGGCTTCATCGCTGCGCATCGACGCCGTCACCTTCTGAATGCGCTCGCTCGCCACACGCGCCATCGTCAGCAACGGAATGTTGTTGAGCATCGCTTCGAGCGGCGTGACCATGTACAGAAAGACGATGGCATAGCCGGTCGCGACATGGGTGCTGCCCGAGGTCGCGCCGACCATCACGAACAGCACGAGGCCGATCAGCGCAAAAAACAGGAAACGCACCCAGCTGACCGAGAAGATGAACAGCGTCAGACCGCGCGAACGGTTCTCCCGCACAGCTTCGATGGCAGAACCCAGCACGCGCGCGAGGAACGCATCCGCACGACGACGATTGAGCTTGAGCTCCTTGGCGCCCGAGGCCAGTGTCTGAAAATGCCCGAACAGTTCGTCCTGACGTTGCCCCGCGGTGCGCAGATAGCGAATCACTTTGGTATGGCTGATGTGATATCCCACCGCGCCGAGACCGATCGCAACACATGCCATCAGGAAAATCGGCCATGACAGAATCGCCAGATACAGGAAGCAGCCGGTAACGATGGCGCCGTTCATGACGAGCGTGGGCAGACCGATGAAAAAGTTGGCGACGTGGTTGGCGTCGTCGGCCAGCACCGATTGCACGCGAGCGCCGCCCGTGGACTCGACCACGCGCAGCGGCGCGTTGACGATGATGCGCGACACGTGGCGACGCAGTTCGGCCAGCGTGCGCTGCCCCAGCCGGGTGAACAGCGCCCCGGCACACATCTGCGCGAGCATGGACAGCACGGCAAGCGCGGCGAAGCGCCAGGCCAGCGCGCCAAGTTCGGCCGCCGGGGCGCCGAGCGCCCGATTGATCGACGCAATCAGCATGACGTTTGCCACGCCGCAGGCGAGCGAGGCGACCACCGCAGCCGCGAGTAGCCAGCGTGAAGCGCGCAACAGGAACAGAAACAGGAACACGGGACTCTCCGCGGTTGACCCGCCGTCGCCCGGCGGACCTCGATGAAGGAACAAGGGAACCCTTGCGCGCCACGACATGGCACAACATGGCACGATACGGTTCGATACGGTTCGATACGGTTCGATACCGCACGACATACGGCGACCCAGCGCCGCATTTTGGGCTCCACCGCTCAAAGACGATTCAGGACACGGAAAGTTTTCGGGGTGCGGCCCCTCGGCCGCTACCGCCATCGGCAAGGGGTAAATTTCGCGAAAAGCTCATCGTCTTCTGGGAAACGGATGCTTTGTACGCATTCCCCCCGATTCCGGATCCGGATGACTTTGCCGGATGACCTTGCCGAGGCCCTCATGCACGCAAGTACAGAACCGTCCACGACGACGCCCGCCCTCGCCGACGCGCCAACCCACGACCTGATTGGCGTCGGCTTCGGCCCGTCCAATCTCGCACTCGCCATTGCGCTCGAAGAACACTGCGGTCAGCGGCTCGGGCCGACGCGCTTTCTGTTTCTGGAAAAGCAGCCCGAGTTCACCTGGCACGGCAATATGCTGCTCTCGAACAGTCGCATGCAGATCGCCTACCTCAAGGATCTGGCGACGCTGCGCAACCCCCGCAGCCGCTTTACGTTCATCAACTACCTGCACGAAAAGGCGCGCCTGTCGGCCTTCATCAACCTGCAAAGCCACTACCCGACGCGCCGAGAGTACAACGACTACCTGCGCTGGGCAGCGGCGCACTTCCACGGGCAATGCGCCTACGGCGAGACCGTGACGGGCATCGAACCGGTGATCGAGCGCGATCAGGTCGTCGCCCTTCATGTGCATTCGCGCAACGCGCAGGGCGAGGCGCAGTCGCGCCGCACGCGCAACGTGATTTTGGGCGCCGGCGGCACCCCGCATGTGCCGCCCGTGTTTGCCTCGCTCCATCGCGACGGGCACGCCCGACTGTTTCATTCCTCCGAGTATCTCGCGCGTGTCGCCGCGCTCACCGCCCCCACCGGCCCCACCGCCCCCACCGACAGGCAGCCGCGCAGGGTCGCAGTCGTGGGCGGCGGGCAAAGCGCCGCCGAAATATTCCTCGATCTGGCAGAGCAGTGGCCGCAAGCGCAGGTGGATCTCGTCATGCGCGGCCGGGCGCTCAAACCCGCCGACAGCAGCCCTTTCGTCAACGAGATCTTCGATCCCCAATTCACCGACTTCATCTACGCGCAGCCGGTGGAACAGCGCGAGCGGATTCTGGACGAGTTTCGCAACACCAACTATGCCGTGGTGGACGACGATCTGATTGCCCGCATCTACGATGTGCTGTACCAGCAACGCGTGGGCGGTCACGGGCATCACGCGCTGCTCTCGTGCCACGACATTCAGGAGGCGCGCGCGCATGGCGATCAAGTCACGCTGCATATGCACGAGCGCCTTTCGGGACGCGCCGTGACGCAGCATTACGACGTCGTCGTGCTGGCGACCGGCTACGAGCGTCGCACGCATGAGGCTTTGCTCGCGGGCGTCGCCCCCTGGCTCGATGGTTTCGAAGGCGAGCGCGACTATCGGTTGCGCACGCAGGACAACTTCCAGCCCGGCATCTATCTGCAAGGCTATTGCGAGCCGACGCATGGGCTGTCCGACACCCTGCTCTCGATTCTGGCCACGCGCTCATCCGAAATCGCCGCCTCGCTCCTTGCGCGTGGGCCCTCGCAGCACGACACGTGCGCACAGGCAACATCCGGCGCTCGCGTCGCCGCGCTGGCGGGATGATCGGGACACAGGCATGCACGCGGTAAAACGCGATAAAACGCGATAAAAAAAATTCGGCACCCGCAGCGTAGCTGCGGTGCCGTTTTCGTGCGGGTCCTAATAGGCTTAATGGTCGTAACGGTGTCTGTCGGCCGGATTCACTGCGGCGCGCCCCCGGCCTGCATGGCACGTTGGCGCTGAAGTTGCTGCGGCGTCATCGTCAGGAGCAAGGGACAGGCCCCGCACAGCAATGCCTCGTCGCATCGGGTGCCCTTGCCCGCCAGCTGATAACGCAGGCAGCACACACGCCGCGCGCGCATGGGCGCGGCAATGGTGGCAATGGCGGCAGAAGGCGGGTTCACGTAGCGCACCGTGCGATACAGGGGATTGTCCGCCGGTTGACCGAATCCGGCATCGCCATCGAAGAGCCACGTGTAATCGCTTGACGCGCGCGAGGCCAGCGACGGCACCTTGCGCATCTGCGCGACGATGAACTCCAGCAGGTTGCCTGCATTGCTCCAGAGCACCCGCTGCGAAACGCCCGAAGCACGGTGCATGGCCAGAATCGCTGCCGGGAGATGAACGTGAATCAGCGACGCGAAACGCTCGGATGCCGGGGGCACGTCGGACGCATCGTCGCCGGGCGACGGCGGCACCCAACTGTCCGGCGCAAAGCGCACCCTTACCGGCAAACCATCTCGCAGCACGATGCCACAGGCCGCCGGATCCAGCGTCAACGTCCGCCCGTGCACGATGGCGATCGCCAGCGCGGCCGGGGCAATTGCACGAAAGTAGAACTTGCTCCACTGCGACATGAGCGCGCGCGGCTCAACGCCGGGGACGATGCGGCGTACGCCGTCGAACAACGCGGGCACATACGCATCGATGTCGGTCAGACCGATTGTCGTGTCCCCGTCGCGAAGCGCTCCGCTCATCGGCTCGCCAAATACCAGTGAGGCACACAGCGGCCCGAGCTCGCCACGCACGGCCATCGGCAGACTGGCCGCCAGGTCGAAATGCGCGGCGTCGGGCGAATTCGAAGGGGCTTCGCGCTCAATCATTGGACCGCCGCAGGCGCACGCGACGCACGGGTGGCCGGCGCGAGCGTACCGGCGATCACCGCCAGCAGATGTGCGGGATCGTCGCGAACGAAGAAATGGTCGCCGTCGAAATCGGTACGGGTGTACGTGCGGCTTGTCTCACATCGCCAGTCGTCGAGCACTTCCGGGGGGAAGCTGTCGCGGCGACCGGCCAGCGCATGGATGGGCACACTCAGTGGCCCACGGGTTTGCGGCGAGGCACGCCGGTAATGACCGCAAAGCTGAAAATCCGCCTTGATGACGGGCAACACCATCGCCATCAGTTCAGGCTCGGCAAGCAGCGCTTGAGGCGTGCCGCCCAGCGCACGCATTTCGGCAAGCACGTCGGCATCGTCGACCAGCGCCGCATATCGGCTGTCGTCGCGCGTGGCGGGCGGACGGCTCGCCGCCACGAACAACGCAGCCGGCGCGTGGCCGCGCGCATGCAGGCGATGGGCGATCTCGAAGGCCAGCAGGCCACCCAGGCTATGGCCGAACAACGCGAAGCGCACGCCCACCCCACCCTGCGCGATATGCTGGCGCAAACACTCCTCGGCCAACTGGTCCGCCAGCAAGTGCGGGTCGCGTTGCAGCGGTTCGTGATGGCGCGTGCCGCGCCCCGGCAATTCGACCGGTCGCACCGTCAGCCAGGACGGCGCGACCTGTGCCCAACGGGCGTACACCGTCGCACTACCTCCCGCGCAAGGCAGACACAGCAGGCGGCAGGCCTCAAACGCCATTGCGCCCGTCACCCTGCGTGTCCAGATGCTCGCGCAAGCTGCGCGGACGCATGTCGGTCCACACCGTTTCGATATGCGCGAGGCAGGTCGCCTTGTTGCCGCTCACGCCAACTTCGCGCCAGCCGGCAGGCACCGGCCGATAGTCCGGCCAGATGGCATGTTGCGCTTCGTCGTTGATGACCACTCGGAACACGCCGTTCTCGTCGTCGAAACTCATCGATCACTCCTGTAAGCGTTCTGACTTCCGGACAGCGCGATCTGCGCCCTCCTCTGGCTGACAGACGGTCCAGCCGCGACGCAATTTACCCTCCCGGCAACCAAGCCAATGCAGCGGCATACCCCGGCGGCGCGGGCAGCAGACGCAACTCCATCGCGCGCAACGCACGCGCCAGTCCCGGCTCGTCCGATCGCCACGCGATGGGCTGTCCCACAGGCGCCGCGCTGAACATGTCGTGGAACTTGCCGTTGACGGCCCTCGCAGCGAGCGACACGGCGTCGACATCCAGACTCAGTGCCGTCAGATGGTCCTGCACGCCGCTGCCCAACGCTTTGAGCGCCGCCTCCTTGAGCGCCCAGACCCAGTGGAAGATGGCGGGTGCGCCGCCGCCCTGTCCGGCGAGCCGCAAGCTCAGCATCAGCAGCGCGCGCTGTTCTTCCGGGTGCAAACACACGCCCCACAGGCTGCGCGGGTCCCCCACGGCATCGAGTCGCTCGATGTCGACGCCCACGCGCACGTCCGGCGAGTGTGCGAGCAGCCCCCATTGCCCCGCATGGCTGACGTTGAAGTCGGGCGGACCGCCCCCCGCCAGGTGCGGCCGCCCGTTGGCGTCGGTTTCGAAGGCCACATCGCCCGGCGGCACCGCCAGCACCTTGCCGAGCGCCTCGCGAAGCGATGCCCGCATGACCGCAAAGCGCGCGCGGTCCGCCTCTCTATGAAAGCGGGCCATACGGAAATGCTCGTCCGGCGACAGGCGGGCGAGCACGCGCGCCGGATTCCGGAAGCCGTCAGCGACGCTGACGAATTGCAAAGCAAGGCTCGTTGGCATAACGAAATGAAAGGTGCATCAATCGGAAGACGTATCGCATATCAAAATATTAATTGCAAACCATTCTCATTTTCACTATTGTTTACGACAAATTTGCTGCGCGACCTGCGCAATTTGATAGGCGCACCGGCCTGGCCCCGGGGCGGAGCGCCCACGCGGTCGAAGCACCAGAAGTTCTGCAGTCCTGTCTTTTCTCCCTGCACTGTTGTGTCGGAATGCGCCATGTGCGTCGTTCCCGGCGGCGTTCGTCCGTCACTTTGTCATCGGCCGCGGCGGCGCCCTTGCGGGCACGCCGGTGTGGCGCCAAAGTGACGACGCCATGCTTCGCCGCACAGCCGTGCGATAGATGCCGATCCGGAGGCAAAAAGCATGAGCGAGCAGTTAAGTTACGCCGGGTGTCCCGGCTGGACACCTGCGGGCGACGACACGCAGGACGGCGTCGTCGGGCAGGTTTTCGTGACCCATCGACGCGCGCTGGTCGGCCTGGCGATGCGCATTCTCGGGTGTCCGTGTCGCGCCGAGGACGTGGTACAGGACGCTTACATCAAATTATGTGACGCACGCAGCACATGCCCGGTCCGGCATCCGGCCAGCTATGTGATGCAGGTGGTGCGCAACCTCGCGCTGGATGGCTATCGCCGTCAGCAGATCGAGAACCGCGTGTTCACGGTCGAGGACGAAGCTATCGACATGCCCGATCGTGGGGCGTCGCCCGAAGCCCAGGCGACCGCACGCCAGATGATCGGCGGCATGCTCGACCGGCTCAAGACATTGCCCGAGCGCACCCGTACAGTCTTTGAAATGTACTACTTCCAGGATTGCACGCAACGCGAAATCGCCCAGTCGCTGGGCGTGTCGACCACGCTCGTGAACTTCATGATGCAGGACGCCCGTCAGGCGCTCACGCCGTGGATCAGCGGCACCTGCGAAGACACGGCCTGAATCCGCACCGCTTCCATGACACGTGCGGCGCGCCGCTAGCGCAACGCCACGCCCTCGAAGCCGGGCTCGGTGTCGGCGATCACGATCCGGTCCTTGCCCGAGCGTTTCGCCGTGTACAACGCATGATCGGCCACGGCGAGCCACGCGGTAGGCGAAATCAAGTCGACCGAATAGCTTGCGATCCCGACGCTCAAGGTCACACTGCGTGACGAATCCAGTCCCTCGGTCGCGTGCGAAAACACGCCGCAGACTCTCTCCAGCTTGCGACGCGCCTTTTCGGCGGATTGTCCGTCGAACAATACGCAGAACTCATCGCCCCCGTACCGCCCCACCACGTCATGAGCGCCCAGTTCGGTCGAGAGCACGTCCGACAGAATCCGGATGAGCGAGTCGCCCTGAAGGTGACCGTGCAAGTCGTTGATTTCCTTGAAGCCGTCGATGTCGATGAGCGCAATGCTCGCCGGGCCGGAGCGGCCCGGCCGCTTGTCGGCAAAACAGCGGGTGAGCGAGCGCATCCACGAGCGACGGTTGAGCAGCGAGGTCAGATCGTCCTGATCGCTGATCCGGCGCAATGTCCGCTCGCTTTTCGACAGGCGCTTTGCCAGACGGAAGCTCGTCAGGCCGACGAGCGTCGGATAGATCAGCAGTAACGGCAGACTGGCGACGAGCTCGCGGAATTCGATTGTCGTCTCGAAGGTAAAGCCCAGCACCGCGCCGACCAGCAACCCACCGACGATCAACGCCAGCACGCCGTCGCGCAGCAGCCGATACCCGCCGGCGGACGCGTTGTGCATCAGCAGCACCGAGACCAGCACAGCGCATGGCACGCCGCTGAAGTGCATCGCCACCACCCAGCCGCCGCCGAACGCGGAGTCGCACACCAGATTGCGCCGCTCCGCCGCCACGGGATCGGCCGACGCCATGGCGATGGCGTGAGCGAACGCCGGCCAGAGAAATGCGTTGAGCGCCCAGACCCCGTAGCTGAAATGAGAGGCGCCGGCATGTTGAATCGCCGTGAATACCGCGATGGCGCTCAGCGCACATCCGAGGCTGCGCAGCCCCAGCACGCGGCGCGAGAAGTCACGCCCCTTCTGGGCTTGCGTACGCGCGTTGTGGTCTGTCGAAGGATCCGTCATGTCGGCCGAAAATGCGGCGTATGCATTGTCGAATTTGCGAGCGCGTCCGTTTGCGCACGCTTTGGCGCATTCGCTGCAAGGATTCGCTGGAAAATCGAGGCGGCTTGACCGGCATGACGCCGCACTGCGTCCACCCGGTCAGCTCACGGATTATGCCTGTTGACGAGAGCTTTCCGGCGCCTGCACGGGTATTGAATGCCCGCATTAAATTCACCAGTGCATTTAGTGCATCTTTCGCATTCGGTGCAGTCCAGGCTATTCAGGGTATGCGCGCTGCGCACGCCGTCCTGCTGCGCGCAGGGATTGGAAATCGACGGACGTAAAAAAGCCCGCGATCATTCGCGGGCTCAGGGCCTTTCCTGCCATCACCAGACGACAGAACGCTCGCCGGTTACTTTGCCGCGGCGATGACGGCGATTTCGACGAGCAGGTCCGGCGCGGCCAGACGCGACTCCACGGTCGCGCGCGTGGGGGTGTTGCCCGGGCTCGTCCAGGTATCCCACACGGCATTCATGCCGGCGAAATCCGATTCGATGTCCTTGAGCCACACCTGTGCCGAGAGCAAACGCGACTTGTCGATACCGGCATCCTTGAGATACCCGTCGATCTTCGCCAGCACTTGCTGCGTCTGCCCGGTGATGTCCTGGCTGCGGTCGTCGGCCGTCTGGCCGCCGATATAGACCGTTCCGTTATGCACCACAACACGGCTCATCCGAGCATTCGTGTGATGACGTTGAATATCGCTCATTACCACGTCTCCAAAGGGAATAAAAAAGAGTAGATGGGAGTCACTGACCGTCTCACCTACTTGGGGAAACCTGCGCGTTCACTCAGAAATTCGGGCGCCTCGATGGCCGACGCGAGTTCGCCCAGCGTGACCGGTTTGATCGGCGGACGAATGCGGTAGTAGCCCACTTCCGGCACCGAGCATCCCTGCGCCTGCGCGAGCAGTTCCGCGACCGTCATGCCGCAAAAGCGGCCCTGACACGGTCCCATGCCGCAACGCGAAAAGCTTTTCGTCTGATTCGGTCCGATACAGCCGAGGTCGGCCATGCGGCGCACGTCGCCTGCCGTGACTTCCTCACAACGGCACACGATGGTGCTGTCGTCGGCCGGGGCGCGAAAACCGTCGGCCGGACGGTAAAGCGCATCGAGAAAGGGACGAATCGAGGTGTGCGACGCCAGTTCGCGACGCAGCGACAGCGCACGCGAGTCGCGCCGCGCGGCATCGATCTTGCCAAGCGTCGCGGCGGCCTGCACGGCGGCGAGGCGCCCGGACGGCTCGGCCGCAAGCGCGCCGCCGATACCGGCGCCGTCGCCGGCCACGAAAATGCCCGGCACACTGGTTTCACCCCAGCTGTCGGTCTTCGGACGCCAGCACAACTGCGCTTCGTCCCACACGTGATCGCATCCGATCGAGCGCGTGACCTGCGTGTTCGGAATCACCCCCTGATGCAACAGCACCAGCGCCGTGTCGATACGCCGTGTCTTGCCCTGCGCCACATACTCGATGGCTTGCGCCTGCGTTTTGCCGAGCACCCGCAACGACGAGACATGCTTGACGTGTTGCACGCCCGCCGCGCGAATCGCACGCAGGAGCCTGAAGCCTTTGAGCAGATAGGACGGTGCGCGCAGCGCCCCACCCGCATGGCGCAACGCCTCGCGACGGGCGCCCGGTTCTGCCGTGTCGAGAATGGCACGCACCGGCACCCCCGCATTGATGAGCTGCCAGGCGAACAGGTACAGCAACGGTCCGCAACCGGCAAGCACGGCCGGCGTATCCGGCACCAGTGCAGAGGCTTTGAGCAGCGTCTGCGCCGCCCCGACGCCCATGACACCGGGCAGCGTCCAGCCCGGAATCGGGAACGGACGCTCCTGCGCCCCGCCTGCGAGCACAATCGCGCCGGCTTCGAGTTGCAAGGTGCCGCCGCCTGCCCTTTCCCCAGCCTGCCGGGTCACGGAAACCCGCCTGTCCGCGCCGATCTGCCACGCCAGCGTTTGTGGCCAATAGTCGATGTTGGCCTCAGTGAAGGCATCCACCAACGCGCGCCCGCGCAGGTAGTCCGGCCCGAGCACGCCCGGATCGGCAAGCGGCGAGCGGCTGACGCTGCGATAAATCTGCCCGCCGGGCAGCATGTTTTCATCGACGACGAGCGGCGTCAGCCCGTGTCGCTTCGCTTCGAGCGCCGCCGCGAGCCCTGCGGGACCGGCACCGACGATCAACAAATCCACGCGCTTCGTACTCATGCCACGCTCCTTGCGCCGTCCATGCGGCGCACCTGCATTCCCTCGCGCACGGGCGTCATGCACCCCTGCCGGTTCGGTGCGCCATCGATCTCCACCAGGCAATCGAAGCACACGCCCATCATGCAGAACGGCGCGCGATCGCTGCCGGTCACGGGCGTCGTGCGGCATGCCGTCACGCCCGCGAACAGCAGTGCTGCGGCCACATTCATATCCGCCGGCACATCGACCGGCGCTCCCTCGATAAACATCCGCACTGTCGCGCCATCCTTGCGCGCCAGCGACTTAAGCAGCGAAACGTTTGGCATAGAAATGATCCAGAAGCGCGGGGCGTTCTGCGCCGAGAATCCACGGCGCGATGGTTTCACAATGCGCGGCGGCAAGCGTCACGCCGCTGTGACAGGTCGCGAGGAATGCGCCGGGACAGGCTTGCGACTCCTCGTAGATCGGCAGGCCGTCAGCCGTCATGACGCGCAACGCGCCCCAGGCACGCACCACGCGCACGTTCTTCAGAATCGGGAACGGCGCGATGCCGCGGCGCGCAATGTCCGCCAGCACGTCGGGCGTGACGCCGTCGTTGAAGCCCACATCTTCGGCCGAATCGCCGAGCATCACCGACCCTTCGACGGTCTGACGTACATATATCGTTGGGTAATCGAGGAACGGCCTGACGCGCTCCGTCACCACGATCTGGCCACGCAACGGCTTGACCGGCGCATCGAGCCCCACCATCGGCGCGAGATCGCGATTGCCCAGACCGGCGGCCAGCACCACGCGTCCGGCCTCGAACGACATGTCGCCCATGCTCACACGAAAGGCATTGCCCAGATGGCGAATGTCGGTCACGCGAAGGTTCGGCGCATACTCGCCGCCCGCCTGCTCGAACGCCGCGAACAATGCGCGCAACGTGTACAGGGGGCTGACGTGACCGTCGTTGGGCGAATAGATGCCGCCGTACACTTCGGGACCGATGGCCGGCAGGCGCTGCGCGAGTGCTGCATGGTCGAGCACTTCGTAGACCAGCGCGGGCTCGGCCTCCTTGAGCTTGCGCATGCTCTCGACCTTGACGGCGAGTTCATCGGCCGTCTGCGCAATGTTGAAGCCGCCCGGCCGTTGAAAGCCGACGTTCACGCCGGTGCGGGCGAGCAGTTCGTCGGCCATGTGCTGCCACGTGTTCGCGGAGTGCAGCGACCAGCGCGCATAGTCAGTGCAGGTACCTCCCTTGCCCTGCACCCAGACCAACCCGAAGTTGCCGCGAGCGGCACGCAGCGAGTTGTCTTCGCCATCGCAAACGACGACGCGTTGTCCGCGCTTGGCAAGCCCATAGGCGATCGCCATGCCGACGAGGCCACCGCCGATCACGGCGATATCGTATGTCTTTTGCATGTTTTAGTGATTTCCAACCAGAACCTTGTTCAATCCGTAAATGCGATCGAGCACCAGCATCACGGCCAGCGTCAGCCCGATGAGCAGCGTCGAAATCGCCGCCACGCTCGGATCGACCGTCTCGCTCATGTTCATGTAGATGCGCACCGGCAGCGTGATCGTCTCGGGCGAGGTGACGAAGATCGTCGCGGTCAGCTCGTCGAAACTGTTGATGAAGGCGAGCACCCAGCCCCCCGCCACCCCCGGCAGGATGGCCGGCAACGTGATGCGGCGAAACGTCGTCCAGCGCCCGGCGCCCAGTGAGCGCGCCGCACGCTCGCCTTCGTCCGCCTGCCCAACGAGCGCCGCCATGATCAGCCGCAGCGCATACGGGAAAATCAGCAGCGCGTGGCACGCCACGAGACTTTCGAACGAGCCGCCCATGTCGAGCAACGTGAACAGCCGCAAAAACGCAATGCCCAGGACTACCGGCGGAATCATCAGCGGCGAGAGCAGGAACGCGTTGATCGCGTCGCGCCCCGGAAACCGGTAGCGCGCCAGCCCCATCGCCGTGGGCACGGCCAGCGCCGTCGAGACGGTGGCCGACATCACGCCGAGCCACAGGCTCGTGCGCAAGGCCGACTGGAAGTCCTCGTCGCCCATGAGCGAGCGGAACCAGCGCAGCGAGAAGTGCTGCGTCGGAATCGAGAGGAAGTTGTCGGGTGTGAACGCCACCAGACACACGACCACCAGCGGCGCGAGAATGAAGACGAGGAACACCGCGTGAAACGCGAGTGCGCCGAAGCCGTTGCGATCGTACCGGGAATCCTGCGAAGTCATGTGATCGTCTCCCGTCAACCGAGACGGCGCGTAAAGCGCTTCTCGAGGGCACGGTTATACCCGCTGATGATAAGCACGTTGACGACGAGCAGGACAATCGCGATGGCTGCGCCCAGCGGCCAGTTAAGCGTGCCGAGGAATTCGTCGTACGCCGTCGTCGCCACGACCTTGAGGCGCCGCCCGCCGATCAGCGCCGGTGTGGCGAAAGCGCTCGCCGTGAGTGCAAACACGATCAGGCTGCCCGACAGAACGCCCGGCGTGATTTGCGGCAACACGACACGCCACATCACCGTGGTGCGCCCTGCACCGAGCGAGCGCGCCGCGTGCGCCACGGCCGGGTCGAGCCGCGTGAGCGAAGTCCACACCGAGAGCACCATCAGCGGCACGAGCACGTGCACCAGCGCCACCGTGACAGCGCCCATCGTGAACAACATCTGCAACGGATGGTCGATCAGGCCGAGCCGGGTGAGCACGGTATTGACGAGGCCTTCACGGCCGAGCAGGATCGACCAGCCCAGCGTGCGCACGACTACCGAGATGAGCAGCGGACCGAGCACGAGCACCAGACACAGCGAACGCCACGGATCGCGCATGCGAAACAGGAAGATCGCCTCCGGCACGCCGACAAGCACGCAGAGCAACGTCACACCGACCGACAACAGCAGCGTGCGCAGGAAGATCTCGTAGAAGTAACTGTCGGTGACGATGTCCAGATAATGGTGCAACGACACCGTCGGCAAGATGCCGCCCGAGTTGGGGTCGAAGCCGTGCAGGCTCAGCACGAAAGTGAGCACAAGCGGCACGGCAAGCAACACGAGGAAATACAGGGTCGCCGGCAGGACCAGCATCCAGGCCGCGCGCCGCTGGCCGACGACTTCCGGCGACAGCGCGGACGTTTGCCGGGCCGGTGGCACAGAGGACACGCCCGGTGGCGTCGACGTTGCGGCGTTCATGCGCTCTCCTGAACCAGACGCAGCGCGTCGTCGGCCCAATCGAGCCCGACCGCGTCGCCATCGTTGGCGGCGACCACGCCGTCGTTCGACACCAGCACGCGCAAGTCGCCCAATGCCGTGCTGACCGTCAGCACCCAGTGGTTGCCGTGAAAGCTGCGTTGCGCTACCCGGCCCGCCACGCGCCCGGTCGTGGCCGAGGTGAGGCGAATGCGCTCGGGACGCAGGCAGAACGTGACGGCGGCATTGGCCGCTTGCGTCGACGCAAGTCCCGCTTGTGCGGGCGACACGACGAGCCGCAGCCCCTGCACTTCGAGCAGCGCCACGCCACCGCGAACGTCGAGCTGGCCGGTGATGAGATTGGTCTGCCCGATGAAGTTCGCGGCGAACGTGGCGCGCGGGTCTTCGTACACTTCGTGCGGGGTGTCGATGCGCACTACCCGTCCGGCATTGAGCAGGACCACACGGTCGCTGATCGCGAGCGCCTCGGCCTGGTCGTGCGTGACCATGATCGTCGTCGTGCCGACCTTGCGCTGAATGGCGCGCAGTTCGTCCTGCATCTGTTCGCGCAGCTTCGCGTCGAGGTTGGAGAGCGGTTCGTCGAGCAGCAGCACGGGCGGTGCTATGACCATGGCGCGCGCGAGCGCCACGCGTTGACGTTGTCCGCCCGAGAGCTCGCGCGGGTAGCGTTGCGCATGCTGACCGAGATGCACCAGTTCCAGCGCGTCTTTTACACGGCGTTGCTTTTCGCCGGGATCGACGCGGCGCATATCCAGACCAAACGCGACGTTCTGCGCCACGGTCATGTGCGGGAACAACGCGTAGCTCTGAAAGACGATGCCGAGCCCGCGCTTTTCCGGCGGCACCGGCGTCAGATCGCGGCCTTCGAGCAGAATCCGGCCGGACGTCGGGGCGACGAAACCGGCGATCATCTGCAACGTGGTGGTCTTGCCGCAACCGGACGGGCCGAGCAGCGAGATGAATTCGCCCTGTGCAATCGAGAGATCGACGCCCTCGACGGCGACGGTGTCTCCAAAGCGTTTGCCGAGTTGTTCGACGCGTAGATATGGGGTGCTGGTGCTCATGACGCCTGTGGTCTCCTGGCTGCTCAACTTCGGGCTGAACGGTGGCGATGCCGGCGTCCGTCACGACGCCGGCATCGACTTAGCGCTCGATCTGACGATTCCAGCGTTGGGTCCACTCGGCGCGCTTTGCGTTGACCACATCCCAGTCGACGCGCACGAGCTTGTCGATCTGCGCGGGCGACGGCACGCGCGCGGCCACGGCCAGCGACAGTTGCGTCTTCTTGTTGGAAGGCGCAACGCCCTGGCTCTCAGCGAGCACGGCCTGCGTCTGCGGCGAGAGAATCATCTGGATGAACTTTTGCGCGAGCGCGTCGTTGGCGGACTTGTCGACGGCGCACATGCCCATGCCGAGCGCGACCGCGCCTTCCTTCGGATAGACGAATTCGACCGGAATGCCCTGCTGGCGCAGCGCCTGCACGCGACCATTGCCCCACACGGCGAGCGCCACTTCGTCAGCCTGGAACAGCTCGGCGATCTTGCCGGGCGACGGGTCGAACGACAGCACGTTCGGTGCGATCTTCTCCATCTCCTTGAAACCCGGGTCGATGTTGGCGTCGGACCCGCCGTTAAGCTTCGATTCGACGAGCAATGCGTGCAGGCCGTAAGTGTTCTTGATGCTCGGCATCACCAGCTTGCCCTTGTACTTCGGGTCGGACAGTTCCTTCCACGAGGTGGGCGCCGGCCAGCCTTTGGCCTGGAACAGGCGGGTGTTGTAGGCGATACCGGTCGCGATCAGGCCGGCTGCCACCGCATTGCCGTTCTTGAATTTCGCGATGTCGTAGAGATCCTGATAGACCGGTGCGTCGGCAAGCTTGCCGCAGAAACCCATTTGAATGGCCTGATACATCGGACCATCGTCGAGAAAGACCACGTCCATGCCCGCTTTGCCTTTTTGCGCCTGGAGCTTCGCGAGTGTCGTCGTCGAGTCGCCCGGCACGATCACGACCTTGGTGCCCGGGTTGGCTCGCTCGAAGCCGGGAATCACGTCCTTCTTGAGCATCTGCTCGAACGAGCCGCCGTACGCGCCCACGTAAAGCGTGGTGTCGGCGTGCGAAGCGCTCGCGCCAAAGGTCAGCCCGAGCACCATGGAAATTGCGGCGGCTCGGCCCAGTTTGCGAAGCGTGGGAGGAACGACAGTCTTCATCGGGAAGCTCCTTGCGTGATGCAGTGTTATGTGATGTTATGGCCCGGCATTACGAGAAAAAATCAAACTATTGCGTAGTTTTCGTAGGGTCATTTTCGACACACCTACGGTCAAATCACATTTTTTTGCTCAGCCATACGCAAATGTTATGGGCTGGATAGTGAGGCTTCGATGAAGATCCGGCAGTTGGAGGCATTTCGTGCGCTGATCCTGCGCCAGACGGTCACTCGCGCGGCCGACATGCTTCATATTTCTCAACCGGCCGTCACCCGGCTGATCAACGATCTGGAGGCCGACGTAGGGTTTTCCTTATTCGATCGAAGCAACGGTCGCCTCAACCCCACGCCAGAGGCGATGGTGTTGTTCGAGGAAGTGGAACGCTCGTTCGCCGGCATCGATCGCATTGCGCAGACCGCCGAGCAGATCAAATCGCTGCGGCGCGGCTCGCTCCACATTGCCGGCGCGCCGGCGCTGGCGCTGGAGTTCTTGCCGACCACGCTCACCGGCTTCATGCGAGAGCATCCGGGGGTCAGCACGACGCTGCTGATTCATGCGTCGAGCATCGTGGTCGACATGGTCGTGGGCAGACGCTGCGACGTGGGGTTCATCGCGCACCCGCTCACCCATGCGGGCGTGAATGTGGAGACCCTGCACCGTGCACCGATGCGCTGCATCCTGCCCATCGGACACCGGCTGGCGGATCGCGACGTGATTCGTCCCGAAGACCTGCGCGACGAATCGTTCATCTCGTATCCGAAGGAATTCGATAACCGGATGTACATCGACCGGCTCTTCGCCGAACGTCAGATCGACCGCGTGATGAGCGCGGAGTCGCAACTCTCGGCGGCGATCTGCGTGCTGGTGCAGCACGGCGCGGGCGTGGCGATCATCGATCAGGTCACGGCGCGCTATGCCGCGGGGCGTGTGGTCGTCAAACCCTTCGAGCCCGTCGTCATGTCGGGCTTCTCGCTGGTCACCTCGACGCAGCATCCGCCCTCGCGGCTCGCGCAGGCGTTCGTCGAGTACACGAAGCAGCGCATGGACGAACTGCTCGAAGACTGATTCGGGCGGTGGCAACCCGGCGCCATCGCAAATCGGCGTCACTCGACGTTGAGCACGGCTCAGCAGGTGTGCATTTGTCGGTATGGGGTACGAGGTGTTCGTCTTCCGGGCTGCTGCCCGGTCATATCCCGATGCTCAACAGCCTGATGCAAATTGTTCAAGTTTCCTTTTGCGCCCTGAAGCGTTTTATGGATGACAACGCGATTCCCGACATCGTCTTTCTCGGGCACGCCAGGACATGAACGACCGGATTCGGGTTCGGCAACGGGAGCATGAAGTGAATTTTGCAGTTTTGACGTCAAACGGCGCGCTCGAAGACGCGCCGCGTAGCAACGACCGGATGGAAGTCGGCGTGTATCAGCTCGACCGCCGCCGCGAGACAGTAGCCATGAATGGCATCGAAGTCGAATTGACGGCCCGCGAGTTCGCCCTCGCGTGGCTGATGTTCAGCGCGCCGGACACGCGCGTTAGTCGTGCGCGCATCGCCACCCTGATCTGGCGCAGCGACGAGGCGTCGGCCGCACGCAGCATCGAGCAGCACATCTATTTGTTGCGCAATCGTCTGGGCCTGCGTGGCGAACACGGATTCGTGCTTCGCGCGGTGTACGGCGGTGGCTATTGCCTCGGCGCACGCCCCGCGCCCGGCACCGCGCGCAAGGGCCTTGCCTGACGTCAAGGGCAGTTGATATGCTCTCGCCCGGCCCGCCGTCAGCCAATCCCCCGCAGTCGCGGGTTCCCGGCGCCAAGGCCGCGTAGACGCATAACTCTACGCGGTGTACGACACGGAAGCGGCGTCGCATATCGACCAGTGAACCCACGAGAACGGGCGGGACCGGACGAACGAAACGGCATCCCGGCGCCGACCTTGACAGGCATGGCCCCTATGCGCGGCAAGCGCTGGTGCATGGGCACATGGGAAGGGGTAAACGTTAGTTCCTCCCAGCAATAGAGAAGGTGTCAAACGCTCCTAATTGTGCATTTTTGTCGGGCACTACCATGACTTCACCGTGAACAGTGTTTGCGGGCCGACCGACAAAAATTCTCAGGAGACATGGCATGCTTCACGACCTTCCCGCACGTCCCGACACGGTGCATTGGGGCTATTTCAACGCGACGCAGACCCCGGCGTTGACCGTCAAGAGTGGCGATTTCATTCGTGCCGAAGCGCTCACGCACCACGCGGGCGACGCGCCCGATCTGATGATGGATGCCGGTGTGCGCGCCGTCTTCGATGCGATTCCTCACGAGGACCGCACCCCCGGCGTTCACATCATGACCGGGCCGATCTATGTCGAAGGCGCCAAGCCGGGCGACATGCTCGAAGTGCGCTACCTCCAGATGATTCCGCGCTTTCGCTTCGGCGCCAACGTTGCGGCGCATTGGGGGCAGCTCTACGACGACTTCCAGAAAGAACGCGTCACCATCTACGAACTCGACGACAGTTCGAACACCGCTCACGCCCTGTACGCCTACGACTATCCGGGCAAGCTCACCACGCCGGGCAAGATCGTCGACCATCGCGAATGCTGCAAGCAGCCTGCGCTCGCCGGCGTGCGCGTGCCCGTGCGCCCGCACCTCGGCACGGCAGGTGTCGCCCCCGACAAACAAGGTCGCGTGAGCACGGTCGAACCGGGCCTGCACGGCGGCAACATCGACAACTGGCGTATCGGTGCGGGCGCCACCATGTACTACAAGGTGCAGGTCGACGGCGGCCTCTTCTCCATTGGCGATCCACACATCTCGCAAGGGGATGGCGAGATCAGCGGCACGGCCATCGAAGCCTCGCTCAATGTGCTGTTCCAGGTCGTACTGCGCAAGGATTTCGAGTTCCCGTCGCCCCTGCTGGAAACACCCGACTGCTGGATCGTCCACGGCTTCCACGAGGATCTGGACGAAGCGGGCAAGAATGCCGCGCGCGACATGATCCGGCTGCTCACGGACCAGCAAGGCCTGTCGCGCGACGACGCCTATTCGCTCATGAGCGTGGCGGCCGACTTCGGGGTCACGCAGGTCGTGGACGGCACCCAAGGGGTGCACTGCACCATGCCGCGCGGCATGTTCCCGCCCAAGGCGACGAAGTCATAGGAGACTCGCTCATGCAATACGTCTATGTCGGGCGCAACGAACTTGTCGCCCTGATCGTCGGTTTGGTGACGGGCACGCTGTACTCGTGGCTCAATCTGCCGATTCCCGCACCGAACGTGCTCGGCGGCATCTTCGCCATCATCTTCACGTTTCTCGGCTATCTGATCGTGAACGCGTGGCGTCGGTCGGTCACGTTCGGCCGCCCGCCTGCGGACAGCTCGCTGGGCGCCGGTTCATCACGCCCCACCCGCTCGGCCAGTCAGTCCTGAGGAGCCCATCATGGTAGAAATCACTCTCGGCGCGACCGAGTTGCAGGCGGCGGCGGTCGGACTCGTCACCGGTGTGCTCTACACCAGCGTGCGGGCGCCGATCCCTGCGCCCAACGTCCTTGGCGGCATCTTCGCCATCGTCGGCACGTTCGTCGGCTTCGCGTTCGTGGCGGCGATGCGCGGCCAGTTACACTTCGGCTAGCGCATTGACGTTTCGATGTCGGCACACGCGCGGCAGTCCCCTTCGACTGCCGCGCGCGTGGCCCTCATGGTCATTTTCGAAGGAGGCCGGGTTTTGGATCGCGCGCACTTTTCCACCGAATCCTACGCTCAGGACCAGCGCGGGCCTGCATGGCAAGCCCGACTTCTCGACGCACGCCTGCATTTTCGTTCCCCCTCGGACACGCAACCGCTGCACGGCACGCTGCTCACGCATCGCACGCCGGGCGGTATCGAGTTGTCGGTGATTTCGTCTACGCCGCAGACCGTGTCGGCCCGCGCGGGCGGCGAGCGTGGCTTTTTACTCGTCATGCTGCTCGACGGTCAGGCAGAGCTGGCGGGCACGGGCACGTTGGGCGGCGAGACGCTCGGTGCAGGCGATATCGCCTGCATCCCCGGCAGCCAAAGCGCCGATCTCATCGCCCGAACACCATTTCGGCTGATCTCGGTGCATGTGCGTCACGCGACGATCGCGCCTCGCCTGGGCGCGGCACCGCCTTCGCATGCCTGCAAGCTGCCGGAGCGTGTGGCGCGGTTGTTCGGCGGGTTGCTCGGCGCACTGGCCGTGCAACTGGAGACGATGACCGAAGCCGATCCGCACGCCCTGGAACCCGTCGAAAGCGTCATTCTGGAGTGCCTTGCGTCGGCGCTCACCGCCGTCAAACCGCAGGCGGCCTCCCATCTTTCGACGTCACGCACGATCGTATTTTCGCGCATCTGTCATCGGATTCAGGCGCGTCTGGCCGAACCGAATCTGTCGCTATCGGTCATCGCAAACGACGAACACGTGTCCGAGCGCTACCTGCGAAAGCTCTTCGAGGACGCCGGGCAGAGCTTCTCGTCTTACCTGCGCAACAGCCGGTTGCAACGTTGTCACGCCGATTTGCAGAACCCCGCATACGACCAGTTGTCGGTTTCCGACATTTGCTACCGCTGGGGCTTCAACGATCCGTCGTACTTCAGCCAGGCATTTCGCGAGCGCTTCGGCGTATCGCCCAAAGCGAGCCGCGACCAGGCGTTGCGCACGCGCGCCCTGCCGGAGCGCTCGCGTATCTCGCGCGGACACCCCGACGTGCCCGCCAGACTTTCCGGTCTCGCGTCTCGCGTGGCGAACGCTGCGCACGCGGCCCCGGGAACACACGACGCCGTGCTCGGCGACGCCGCGTTGCGCCACGCGCTGCCCCACACGCCGGGCAAGCATCATTACCTTCGCGCGACCTGCGATTCCGTCCATTGGGGCTATCTTAGCCACGACATCCCCCCGGTACTGAGCGTGGCATCCGGTGACACGGTGACCATCGAGACGCTGACGCAACATGCCACCGACGATTGGGAGCGCATGGTCAAGGGCGATCCGGGCGCCGAGAGCGTGTTTCACTGGACGTCGACGCAAAAGAACGTCGATCGACGCGGCGCGGGGCCCATGGACGCCTCGGTCTATGGGCGCGGCGCCGGCGAGGGCTTCGGCGTGCACATCTGCACCGGGCCCATCGCCGTCGAAGACGCCATGCCGGGTGACGTACTGGAGGTTCGGATTCTGGACCTGCATCCGCGACCGAGCGCCAACCCGGACTTTGCGGGCAAGGCATTCGGCAGCCACGCGTCGACGTGGTGGGGCTTCCACTATCAGGACATGCTGACGCTGCCGCGCGAGCGCGAAGTGGTGACGGTGTTCGAAATCGACTGCCACGATGGCAAGCCCAACGAAGACGACGGCAGCGATGTCGCACGCGCCATCTACAGTTTCCGGTGGACGCCGCAGGAAGACCCGTTCGGCGTGGTGCATCCGACCATCGATTACCCCGGCGTGCCCGTCGATCACTCGCGTATCACCAAGAACTACCGTACGCTCAAGCACGTCGAGATTCCGCTGCGGCCCCACTTTGGGGTGCTGGCCGTGGCCCCGGCGCAGGACGGCCTGATCGACTCCATTCCCCCGTCGAGCTATGCCGGAAATCTCGACAACTGGCGCGTGACACGCGGGGCGAGCGTCTTCCTCAAGGTTGCGGTGCCCGGCGCCCTGCTGTCCATCGGCGATCCGCATGCCGCGCAAGGCGACGCCGAACTCGGCGGCACGGCCATCGAATGCTCGCTCACCGGCGAGATTCAGTTGATCCTTCACAAGAAGGCGACCATCGAGGCGACTGCGCCGTACGCCGATCTGACGTATCCGCTGGTCGAGACGGCAACCGAGTGGATCGTCCACGGCTTCAGCTCGCCGAATCATCTCGCCGAGCTGGGGCAGAAGGCGCAAAGTCAGATCTACATGAAATCCACGCTCGACAGCGCGTTGCGCGACGCCTTCCTGAAGGCCCGCCGCTTTCTCATGCAGGTCAAACGCCTGACCGAAGACGAAGCCACGGCGATCCTGTCGGTCTCGGTCGACTTTGGAGTGACGCAGGTCGTCAACGGCAACTGGGGCGTTCACGCGATCATCCGCAAGGGGATGTTCAACGATTGACCGGCCGCCTGACGACGTAAGAGGCAAGACGCGCGAGGCGTGAGGCCAGACGCGCAGAGCAAGGCAAGGACAAGGCAAGGACAAGGCGACGACTCGGGTACATTATTCGCAAAATCGGCAAAGCGCCGGTCGATACATTGGCGTCCAAGGAGCGCAAATGAAACCCGAGACCCGTCTTCGCTACGCCCAACGTATGGAGCCTGTGCTGCGCTGGCTGGCCAGTCATCCGGAAAGTACGCCGGACCTCTACCACCTCGCAGAGCTGGCGTGCCTGTCGCCGTACCACTTTCACCGCGTCTACCGCGCGCTGCTCGGTGAGACGGTGAACGGCACGGTGCAGCGCCTTCGCATGCATCGTGCGGCCATCGCGCTGGCGGAATCGGAGGATTCGATGCGTGTTGTGGCGTCGCGGGCCGGCTATGCGTCGGACGCGACGTTCAACCGGGCCTTCGGTGCCTTCTTCGGCATGCCGCCGGGACGCTACCGGGATTCCCGCTCCGAGCCCATCGACCCTCAGGAGCCCAACATGTACCCGATCTCGGTTGAATCTTTTCCCGCCACCACCCTTGCCGTGCTCAAGCACAGCGGCGACTATCAGCACATCGGCACCGCCTTCGCGCGCGTCTTCATGCTTGCCGCCGCGCACGGGCTGGCCCGGCCGGATTCCATCGGCTTCGGCATTTACTTCGACGATCCGGAACAGGTGCCCGTCGCGCAGTTGCGCTCGCTCGCCGGGGTATCGGTTGCCCACGACGCCCCCATCGGCGGCGATCTGGAACGCTTCGAGATCCCGGCCGGGCGCTGCGCGGTGCTGACCTACACCGGCCCGTACAACGAGATGAGCCAGCCGTACCAATGGCTGTTTTCCGAATGGCTGCCCGGCAGCGGGCTCGAACCGGCCGACTTCCCGATGTTCGAGCAGTACCTCAACGATCCGCGTTCGACCCCGCCGGCGCAACTTCAGACGAAGATCTGTCTGCCGCTGAAGTGAGCGCAAGCAGGGCCTGCGCCTGTGTGCGCAGGTCTTGCGCCACCGGGTGAAACGCGAACGGCAGCGCCGTCGACAATCCCTGCAACATCCTGCGCGAGCTGCGCGTGTACGCCGGATCGTAGTGACGCGTGATCAGCGCCTGCGAGAGCGCGCGCTGCTCGCCGCCGTCGAGCAAGCTCAGCCATTGATCGACGACCGCCTTGCCATGCAGCGGCACGAGGCGCAGCAGTTGCGTTCTGAAGTGGTCCGGCTGTGCCAACAGATGGCCGTACTCCTGCATCAGCAACTCGACACGCTCGTCGACAGGCACGCGCACTTCAACGCAGCGCGCCGCGCCGCGTATCGACGTCATCAGCGACTCGGGCAGCGTCACGAGCCCGATGCGTCGGCTCTCGGCCTCCACGAACACCGGGCGAGTCGGATCGAGCCCGCGCAATGCGCCGATGAGCGCCGTATCGAACGACTTTTGCGAGGGTTGCGGTGCATCAGGCATGTCGCCCAGCAGTGAGCCGCGATGCACCGCGAGCCCTTCGAGGTCGAGCGTTTGCGCGCCCTCCTGCGCCAGTGCGTGCAGCAACCGTGTCTTGCCGCTGCCCGTATGACCGGCCAGCACCACGAAGTCGAACCTGGGCGGCAACGTTCCGAGCGCAGCCACCACGTCGGTGCGGTACGTCTTGTAGCCGCCGTCGAGCTGACGGGCGCGCCAGCCGATCATGTTCATCATCAGCGTCATCGATGCCGAGCGCATGCCGCCGCGCCAGCAGTACACGAGCGGGCGCCAGTTGCGCGGTCGATCGGCAAAGACCGTCTCGAGATGCCGGGCAATGTTGCGCGCAACCATGGCGGCGCCTTCACGCGAGGCGTCGAAGGGCGACACCTGCTTGTACATCGTGCCGATCGTCACGCGCTCCTCGTTGCTGAGCACGGGCGCGTTGATCGCGCCGGGGATGTGGTCGTCGGCAAATTCGAGCGGCGTACGGACGTCGATGATTTCATCGAACTCGCCCACGCTGGCGAGCGGTACCCTCAGATGATTCATTGCGCCCCCGCTGCCAGTTGTCCGCAGTGGGCGCCATAAGGCGTGCGGGATGTGGGCGGCGTGGGCTTGCCATGTGCATCGCCAACGAGACCGGCGCGCACCTTGGCGGCACGATCGATGATTCGCGTTGCGGCTTCGGCGTCGCCCGCACCCCCTAGCGCCAGCGCGTAGTCGTCGAGCAGTTCGGCGTAGGCGTACGGCGCTTTACGGGCGGCTTCCAGACGATCGAGCGTGCCGAGCGCACGTCCGAAGTATCTGGCCGACGCGTCGTATTGCCGCTGTACCAGCGCGAGACGTGCCAGTTCCACCAGCGCGGGATAGCGATAGCGCGCCGTCAGGATGTCGAGATCGTAGGCCTGACTGAGCTCGCGCTCGGCTTCGGCGTAATAGCAGGTCACGCCGAGCGCACGCCCGTAGTCGAAGTGGATGGCGGCCCGTTGCGCCGCCGGCCAGCCCGACTGGTCCGCCACGAGCGCCGCCTGCCCGAAGGCCCGCCGTGCGGTGTCCCAGTCGCCGCGCACTTCGGCGGCACCGCCTTGTGCCGCGTAATCGGGGCCGAGTGGCCTCGGTGGGGTTGTCGTGCACCCGGCAGCGAGCATCACGCCGCCCCACGCAAACGCCCTCACCCACCACGTTGAAGATCGAATCATCGGAAAAGGAAAACCGCCGGAAATTAGCTGTCGCGGGGCACCTGCGCCCCGCGCTCGCCCGACAGGATACCTCGTCGCACCTGCACCCCCCAACGCTGGCGCCCCGTGAGGAAGTGCCCCCACCCCATGGCGGCGCCGGCGTGACGCATCAACTGGAACGAGAACGGCTCGAGGATGGCGGCAACGAACGCCAGTCCGAAGCTGCTGCCGGTGCGGTGTCCGGTCCAGCGGCGATAGGCGTGCACGGACCACAAGTGGAAGCCGAGATCGATCACGATCTTGCCCAGAATGATGCCCGAGACCGGCAGCACCACACCGTAGTGCCCTTCGCACACGAAGGTCACGAGCAACGCGAAGGCGGTCAGACCGTAGATCGGTTGCAGCGTGTCGAAGGCCTTGACCGGCAGCATCCAGCGACCGAGGTTGCCATATCGACCGTTGCCGACCATGTCGCGATACCAGTATTGCGTCTGGAGGAAACCGGCGAACCAGCGACGACGTTGACGCAGGAAGCTCGCGACCGTGCCCGGCGCATCGGTGAGCGCCTGTGCTGCGCCGACCACACGCACCTCCCAGTGCAGCGCATGGGCGACCGAGTAGCGACGCAGACGGTGGATCAGCTCATAGTCCTCGACCAGACAGGCGGGGTCGAACCCGCCAACGGCCAGCACGGCTTGGCGACGGAAGCACGCGAAGGCGCCGGAGATCAGCAACAGGCCGTCGGCGCGCATCCAGGCAAAGCGCGAGATGAAGTTGCGGATGTACTCGTAGGTCTGGAAAAACTGCAAGATACGTGCGCCCGCGGTGTTGCCGCAAACCGGGGTCAGCACGCCGGTTGCCGCGACCAGACGCGCTCGCCGGACAAATGCGTCGTGCATGGCCGCACACGCCCCGGTGTCGAGCAAGGTGTCCGCATCGACCGTCATCACGATATCGGTGTCCATGCCAACGAGCGCGGCGTTCAGCGCTCGGGCCTTGCCACCATGCGGCAGGCGAAGCCACCGCAGGTTCGGATAGCGGGTGCTCGGCGCACTCAGCGCGCCGATGCCGGGGTCCACCAGCCCGTATTCGCCGGTGAGCAACGCGACGGTGTCGTCATGCGAGCCGTCGTCTGCAATGACGATCGCGTCCGGCACGCGACGTCCGCCCATCAGCGCACGCAGCGTCACGGGCAAGGCTGCCGCTTCGTTGTGCGCTGCGACCACGACGCCCAGCGTGAGATCCGCGCACGCCCTGCCCCGCGAATCGTCGGCACCACCGACATCACCCACATCACCGAAATGACCGACCGGCCCGGCGCTCGCGCACATCTCCTCCGGATCGGGTCGCATCAACCGCCATGCCTGCCAGAAGACGAACGCCAGCAGCACGGTGTCGTACACGACATAAGCCACGCCGGTTCCCCAAGCAAAAACGCCCTTGAGGAAGAACGCCTGCGCGAACAACAGGCACCACAGGACGGCCACGCCACTGTGCACGAGCCAGCTGGCGAGTGGCGTGGGCGGCAGCGTGAAGCGCGGCGAATGCTCGGTGCGCAAGGTTTCCAGTCGCGCAACGTCCGTCTCGATTTCCCGGCTCATGGTCGCGCTCATGGTGGCGCTCATGGTGGCGCTCACGGTCGCGCTCACGGGAGCATCCGCCGGATCACCGGGTGACGGTCGATCCACTGATGCTTGAGTGCACCACCGACGTGCAGGGCCAGCAGCAAGTAGAGGGTGTAGGCGCAATAGGTGTGAACGTCGCCAAGCACGCCGTGCCAGAAGTCCTTGTCCGCCTCGCTCATTGCCATCAGGAAGCCGATGCGCGGAAACGGAATGCTGCCGAACAGCACCAGCGGATGCGTCGAAGCGGCAACCCACGCCGAGTCGTGCGCCCAGCCAGAGAGCGGAATCGCGAAGATCAGCACGTACAGCAACCAATGCACCAGATGCGCTGCGGCGCGCTCCCACGACGCGAAGACATGCGACAACGCGGGCGGGCGATGCGTCACGCGCCAAAGCACCCGCAGGATTGCGAGGCCCAGCACCGAGATGCCGACGGACTTGTGCAGGTCGATCCAGAAGCGTACGTCGATCTTTTCGAGCGTCGCGTCGGACAACAAGGCAATGGTCTGGCCGATCGCCACGTTGCCGAGCATCAGCAATGCGACGGCCCAATGCAACAGCATGGCCACGCGGGTGTATTTCGGATCTTCGTACAGGGCCACGGGCGGCTTGCCGGCCAGAGCGGATGGAGGAAGAGAATTCACGTTGGACGTCCTGAGAATACGCGGGAAGATGATGGCATAACGCCCATTGAAGCGCGCTTATTCCCGCATTGCCGCAAAAAAGTTGTTACCGCGCATTACGAGGTTTTCCCGGGTGCCGGGCGCGCTCGTTTTTTGCAAAAACCGTATCGCGGTCGCCTTTACGCCAAACCCGCGCCTCGCGCACCCGGGCGTTGCCTTGCAGGCCTGGCGCAAAACCGCGATGATCGGGCATTGCGCGTGCAGCATGCGATGCACGACGCCCCCTTCAGGAGACACACCATGCCTCGCAGCACCGCCGAAAAACGTGCCGCATTTCGCGAACTCCACCTTGCCGGTTGCTTCGTGATCCCCAATCCGTGGGACGCCGGCAGCGCCCGGTATCTCGAACATGCCGGTTTCCAGGCGATTGCTTCCACGAGTTCCGGCTTCGCCTGGTCGACGGGGCGTCCCGACAATGGCGTCACGCGTGACACCGTACTTGCCCACCTGCGTACATTGGTCGATGCCACGGACTTGCCCGTCAATGCCGACTTCGAAAGCGGCTTCGGCGACACGCCGGAGGACGTGGCGCGCAGCGTCAAGATGGCGGTGGCGACCGGCGTCGCCGGCCTGTCCATCGAAGATTCGACCGGCAACGATCTCGAACCGCTCTTCCCCCTCGAAGTGGCGGTCGCCCGCCTGAAGGCTGCGCGCCGCGCCATCGACGAGACCGGCGGCGACACGCTGCTGGTCGGGCGCGCCGAAAACTTCTTCGCCGGTGTGCCCGATCTCGATGACACGATCAAGCGCCTTCAGGCGTACGCCGAAGCCGGTGCCGATTGTCTCTATGCGCCGGGCATCGCGTCGGCCGAACAGATCAGCGCCGTGGTCTCGGCGGTCGCGCCGAAGCCGGTCAACGTGCTCATCGGCGCCACTTCGCCGTTCACCTTGCAGACGCTGGCGAACCTCGGCGTGCGGCGTGTGAGCGTTGGCGGTGCGCTCGCCCGCGCCGCGTGGGGCGGCTTCATGCACGCCGCGCGGGCGCTCGCAGAGGGACGCTTCGATGGCTTCGACGGCGCGGCAAGCGGCGCCACGCTCAATGGCTTGTTCCGTCAGGGTGAGTGATAGGCGCGATGAGCAGTGAATAGCCATTGACTTTTCGTCGATAGACGTTGCCGTGGCGGCGCGGGGAGAATGCGTTGCAAGCCCATTCCCACGGAGCGCCCCGCATGCATTCCCCGCACGACGCCTTTGCCATTCCCACACCGCTCGGCGCGCCGCTGCCCAAGCCTCAGGTCTTCGATAACGTGGCGCACGAGCGCGCCGACCGTAAACTACGCCTGGCGGTGGCGTTCCGGATCTTTGCCCGCTTCGGTCTCGCGGAAGGCATCGCCGGGCACATCACCGTACGCGACCCGGAATTTCACGACCGGTTCTGGGTGAACCGATACGCGCAGCACTTCTCGTCGATCCATCCCGACGATCTGATTCTGGTCGATGAAGCCGGACGCCTGCACCACGGCGATGGCCCCGTCAACGCCGCCGCCATGGCGATCCACGCCGGCATTCACGCCACCCTGCCCCACGTCACGGCCGCCGCCCACACGCACACGACTCACGGACGGGCGTTCTCCGCGCGCACGCGCGAACTCGCGCCGATCAATCAGGAGGCATGCCTGTTCTTCGAGGACCACGTGCTGTTCCGTGGCGACGTGCTCGTGCTCGGGGCGGACGAGGGGCGTCGCATCGCTTTGGCGATGGGCCACAAACGCGCAGCCGTGTTACTGAACCACGGGTTGCTCACGGTCGGTTCGTCGGTCGACGCTGCCGCCTATCGCTTTCTCGCGATGGAGCGGTGCGCACAGGTTCAGTTACTGGCCGAAGCGGCCGGGCCGCTCGAAGTCCTCTCCGACGCCGAAGCCCGTGAAGTCTTCCGCCTGCTCGGTTCGGACTACGTGGCATGGCTGGGGTATCAGGGACTCTACGAACAGGTGCTGCGCGAGTGTCCCGAGCTCAGGTCCGCTCGCTGAGATACGTGTCGACCGCACCCCGTAGCCAGGCGTCGAACTGCCGCAACGGCGCCCAGTCGCGGCGCTGCGCCGGATATGAAAAATAGATGGTCTGCGGATTGGCGAGTGTATGCGGATGCGCTTGCACCAGCGCACCGCTGGCCAGTTCGCGCTCGATCAGCACACGCGGCAGCAACGCCACCCCCAGGCCGGCGACGGCCGCATTGATCGCCATGATGAACATGTCGTAGCGCTGTGCGCTGCGCTGCGGCCTGATTTCCCCGCCCTGCCCCGGCGCCGGCGTCGGCCCCGTCAGTCCTTGAGAAGCGAACCAGTCGTCCCATGCGCGTGGCAGATCGCGCGCGCAGATCCATGACTGTGCCGCGATCTGTTCGAGTGTCATCGATGCCCCTTGCACGTGCTGCTCGAGCAGCCGGGGCGCGGCGACGAGCCAAAGCGAATCGTCGGTGATGAGCGCAGTGCCCGGCATGCCCGGCCAGCGGCGCGTGCTGAAGTAGATCGTGGCGTCGAACGCCGAATCGTCGAAAAAGACCGGTTGATCGCGCCCCAGAATATGCAGGCGAACGTCGCGAGTATTGGCGTAAAAGTCGTCGAGCCGCGGGATCAGCCATTGCGCGGCGAACGTCACACCGACCGCGATTTCGAGTTCCGTCTCTCGTCCTTGCTGCACCACATCGAGCGTGTCGCGCCGAATCTGATCGAGATGCACGCGAATGCGTTTGGCGTATTCCGCGCCCGCAGGCGTGAGCACGAGGCGTTGCCTGACGCGCTCGAACAATGCCACCCCAAGATGCTTCTCGAGCTCACCCACACGTTTGCATACCGCGCCGTGCGTGAGCGCAAGTTCCTGCGCGGCGCTTGCGAAGTTCTGATGACGGGCGCTGGCCTCGAAGGCCTGCAACGCCGAGAGGCTGGGAACGCCCAGACGCATGGTGGCTCCTGCGGGAATACGATGTCGCCCGACAGTCTATGCGATGCGTCGCACCGTCACCAGACGGCCCGTCGTGCCGGAGCAGCGACGAGCCGCAAGCGCCTGGGTCGGAAACGAATGCGCAGGATGCGCGCAATCACTCCACGTGCGCCACACCGCCGGCGAGCACCGCGCCGCCGGTCACTTCGCGGGGCAGCGCCCACGACATCCAGCGCGTGCGAAGCGCGACGACCAGCACGAAGGCGAGCGCCGCCAGCGCGCCGAACGTGGCGAAGCCCATCTGATAGCTGCCCGTCGACTCCTTGGCCATGCCCATGATCACCGGCAAGTAGAAGCCACCGATCCCGCCGGCCGCGCCGATGATGCCCGACATCAGGCCCGTCTTGCCTTGCCAGCGTTGCGGCACCAGTTGGAAGGTCGCCCCGTTGCCCAGACCAAAGCACATGTAGACGAGCACGAGCAGCGCGATGCCGGCGCCTTGCGGGGGCATCCATGCGGCGAACACGAAGTCGATCGCGGAGATGGCGGCGAGCAGCAGCACGAGCGCGCGCACGCCGGAGATGCGATCGGCCACGAGACCGCCGATAGGCCGCACCAGTGCACCAAGGAAGGCGAGCAACGACATGAACAGGCCGGCTTCGAGACGTGGCATGCCGTACAGCGAGATCAGCAGCGTGGTCACGTACGAGGACATCCCCACGAAGCCCCCGAACGTAATGCTGTAGACGAGCATGATGACCCAGGTGTCACGCTCGCCCAGCACGCCGCGATAATGGCGCGGCAGCACGGCAATCGCGAGCAATGCCCCCAGCACGGGAAGCAGCAGAATGCCTGCCTTGCCCTCGCCGAACGCACCGGCGTGCACACACAGCACGAGGGCAATCAGCCCGAACACCGTGATGAAGAAGCTCGAGAATGCGCGCGGCGCACTGCCCGACTTCACGCCCTGATCCTTCGCCCAGAACACGAGCGCCAGCGCCGTGATTGCAAGCAACGGCAGCGCGGCGCCGGCGGCATGCGCCCAGCCATAGTGCTCGGCCAGTCCAGGGAACATGAAGCCGTCGAGCACCGCGCCCACGTTGCCCGCCGCTGCCAGCCCCAGCACCAGACCCTGGACCTTCGGTGGATAGTTGCTGCCAGCCATCGGCAACGCGACCGCAAAGCTTGCACCGCCGACGCCCAGGAACACGCCGAGCACGAGCAGCAGCGTGTACGACGGTGTGCCCGGCATCAGCAGCAACACGACCGAGGGAATTGCCGAGAGCGTGAGCCCCATCAAGGCAATCTTTCGGCCATCGCAGGCCTGATACAGATTCCCCAGCGTGACGCGAAGAATGGCCGCGCCCAGCACCGGCACCGCCACGAGAAAGCCGGTCTGCGCGGGCGTCATCGCAATGTCCTTGCCGATGAACGGTGCCAGCGGTCCCAGCATGACCCAGACGGTAAAGCCGGTGTCGAAGTAGAGAAAACACGCAACCAGCGCGCGCCAGTTGCCACTTTTCAACGATTGCGTGAGCGTGCTCATGGATACCCTCGTGTTCGTATGCCAAAAAAAAGGCGTCCCGAAGCCGTGGGTCCGATATCAGACCCGTGGCTTCGGGACGCCGTTGCCCCGAAATCCCCCGCTCAGGCGAGGTACTGCATGCGGTGCAGAAAATTCGCTTGTCTTCACTCGGCCGCCATTGGCCTTATGCCAGAGTTAGCAAGTGGCGTGCCAAGTCGGTAGCGCGTCGGAAGGCGAACGGGGCGCAGGCCCCACGCAGCATGGCTCTGGGGGCAGTGCGATACCTTGTCGGCGACGGTTCGATCCGCAACGCCGCCGCCTCACGGCGTGCCGCTTCATGACATCGCAACGGGCACAATGCCGCATCGCGATGCGGCGGCGCACCATTAGCGTGCGTCGGACGCGGTGCCAATGCCGCTCCCCTGCTGTCGCGATACTGTTGCGGCCCTGTCGCCCTGACCGCCGCAGCGCCCGAGGACTTCCTCGACGCAGCACAACGTTTCTCGATAGCCGTGCACGCTACAGTTCGGGCACGCTCCGGTCGTTAAGCCAAACTGGCGGACTGCCGAGCCTCGCTGCGGCCGTCGGCGACAACAACATTCCGGGAAATCTCGCGTGCATCGCATTCTTTTTCGTCTCGCGCTGGCCGCCGTCGGCCTCGTGTGCCTCGCCCATGCCTTCGCGGCACCGACCACAGGCTCCCCAGCCGACCCACTGCTCAGTCAGGAGGCCATGACCGCACAGGTCGACGCCGCGTCGCTTGCCAAATATCGCGAGATCGTGGGCACGTTCAACGCAGCGGTACGCGCCCGCCCGAACGACTCGGCGCTGGCCCTCGCCCGCTGCCGATTCATGCAGAACTACTCGTGGTCGGACGATCTGCGCTGGGCCGAGCAGGCGCAATCGGACCTGAACGCCTGTCAAAAAGCACTCAAGGACCATTTCGGCGACATACCGGAAGTGGCGCTGTACGCACTTCAGAGCACCTATGGCAAGGCCGCCATCGAGCAGGGACTGGCGCTGTTCCCGAAGGCGAACGCCTGGCCTGCGGCTGATCGTGCCCTTCTGCACGCCGCCCTCGCCAATGCCTACGAAGCCACGCAGGACAGGCGGAATGCCGGAATCCAGGCCGTGCAGGCCGCCGAGCTGTTACCCGACACGCCCGTGCTGCTGCTCGCCGTTCGCCATCTCGCATTGACCGGGGAAAAAACGAAAGCGCGACGCCTGTTGATGGATGCGCCGGTGCCGAAGACGCCTTGGCAAGCGAACGCCCGAATCAATACGGCGCACGACGTTTTACCCGGCACCGTGGCACGCGATCTGGTGTTGCGCATGCAACAGGCGGGGCTGAAGATCGATCCGTACACGAGCGCCCGCGCCTTCCTGCAAGCGGGAGACGCACCCGGCGCACAGCGCGCCCTCGCGTACGTCAAGCCCGATGCCCCGGAGAGCGCCCAGAACCGTGCGCTGCGAGTCTCGGTCGCGCTTGCCGCCGGGAATGGCGAAGCCGCCTCGGCCGCCATCCGCGCGTCGCTCGAACATGACACGAACAACCGCTGGCCACTTGCCCAGTCGTATGCCGTGCTGCTGAGCATCGATCCGGCAGCCGCCATGCGACCGGCCTTCGCCTCGCTGATGCTCACGTTGCTTATGGCGGGTTTGTCCATCGTATTGCTGCCCGGCCTGCTGATGTTTCCCGCGCACTATGTCGGCACGGTGCGGGCGCGCAAGGGTCGTCCGACGATCGCCGTTTTCGAGGGCATCGGCTTGCGTCATGCATGGTACGGACTGGCCGCATTCTGCCTGGCGACCTGGATCATTCCTGCGTTGCTGATCGGCCAGCTTGCCCTCATGCGCACCGGTGTGAGCGCCGAATTGCAGATATTGCAGCCGAAACTTGCGATAGCGCACGTCGTCACGCTGGGTGTCGTCTCGGTCCTGCTCGCACACACCGTGTGGAAGTTCGGATGGCGTCAGTGGCCCGGTTACGGGAACTGGAAAGCCCGGTGGTTCGTCTGGCCCGCCATTTTGCTCGCCGTGGCAGCGATCAGCGCGTGGGTGATGGCCCGTCACGCAGTGCCCGGCGTGCCCGCCGACAGTCCGCTGTGGAACGAAGTCATCGTGCATGGCGCCGCGCAACTGGGAGGCCCCGGCCTCGCATTACTGCTCATCGCGGTGGCGGTGCCGATCGTCGAAGAATTCGTGTTCCGTGGGTGCCTTCTCGGCGGACTGACGCGCCACATGAGTTTCGCCGCCGCCAACGTCTGGCAGGCCTTGATCTTTGCGTCGGTGCACTTCGACGCAAAGCACTTCCTTTTCTTCGTGGTGTTCGGTCTGACCACAGGCTGGCTGGCGAAGAAGACGCACGGACTCGCGGTGCCCATCGCGATCCACGCGATCAACAACGCGATCTTCGTCGCGATGGTGCTCTCGCGATAGGCTTCCCCGCGCGATCGCGATCGCACAGGGGGGCCGGACACGTGGCGCCGTGCGACGCCGCTGCGCGGCGGTGTGAGCGATAATCGACGCACCCGCTGGCCTGCATCGTCCGGAACTCACCCATGAACGCCAAGCTTTTCCCGCATCTCGTTCGCTTCCACCCACGGCTTCTCATCGCCATCGTGATCGGCGTGCTCGCGGGCATGTTCGTGCAGGTGTTCATCAAGGGCGAGTTCACCACGATCACCCGGATACTGATCGGCTGGAACGCGGGCGCCTGGTCCTATCTCGCCATGATCTGGCTGATGATGGTCACCGCCCCCAAACGCAGCATCGAGCAATTTGCGGAACAGGAGGACCAGAGTGCAGTTCTCGTGCTGACGCTGGTCAGCCTGTCGGCCATTGCCAGCGTCGCGGCCATCATTCACGTGCTCGCGAGTGCCAAATCCGGGGGATCGACCCACGCGTCGGAGCACGTGCTGTTCGCTGCCGCCACGCTCATCGCCGGGTGGTTTCTCGTGCCGACGATCTACACACTGCACTACGCCCGGCTTTACTTCACCGATACCGAATCGCCCTACGCACTGGCATGGCCGGACCGCGATTGCGATCCCGACTACTGGGACTTCCTGTACTTCTCCTTCACCATCGCCGTCGCATCGCAAACCGCCGACATTGCACTGAAGTCTCGCCGCATGCGGCGCGCCACGCTCGCACAGGCCATCCTCTCGTTCTTCTTCAATCTGGCGGTGCTCGGTCTGTCGATCAACATCGGCGCCGGACTCCTCAGCTAGCCGACGGCCCGCCTGCCCGCCTGTGCAGCATCACGTGTGACATGACGTCGCACGGCCTGCCGACATCATCTGCTTTAAAAACATACATTTAGCACGATCCGGCGTGAGCGGTCGTGCCGCGTCAATGCGCCACATGTGACGACTTGTCACGCGTGCTGCGACGCAGCATTACCTAATATGCATGCAAACGAAGGGTGGAATCCATGGATTATCACCCTACAAGACAGGGTTTAATTGCATACATAGAGTGCATCATGACTGCCGTTCCGGAAGCTCTCGACCTGGCGCGCCTGCAATTTGCGTTCACGGTCTCGTTTCACATCGTTTTCCCCGCCGTGTCCATCGGTCTGGCGAGCTTCATTGCCGTGCTCGAAGGCCTCTGGCTCAAGACGCGCCAGCAGCACTACCTGGACCTGTGTCGCTTCTGGTCGAAGGCGTTCGCGGTCTGCTTCGGCATGGGCGTGGTCTCGGGCGTGGTGATGGCCTATCAGTTCGGCACGAACTGGTCGGGCTTCTCCAGTTTCGCCGGTGCGGTCACCGGCCCCCTGCTCACCTACGAGGTGATGACCGCCTTCTTCCTCGAAGCCGGCTTCCTGGGCATCATGCTCTTCGGCTGGAACCGCGTGAGCCCGCGCGCGCACTTCGCGGCGACCTTGTGTGTGGCGATCGGCACGCTCATTTCCACGTTCTGGATTCTCGCGTCGAATAGTTGGATGCAAACGCCGCAGGGCTACGAGATCGTCGACGGGCGTGTCGTCGTGCTGTCCTGGTGGGATGTCATCTTCAACCCCTCGTTCCCCTATCGCCTCGCCCATATGAGCATCGCGGCGTTCGTGGTTGCGGCGCTCGTCGTCGCCGGTACCGGGGCATGGCACCTGCTGCGCGGACGCCGCGACCCGGCCGTCAGGACGATGTTCTCGATGGCGCTGTGGCTGCTGCTCATCTTTGCGCCCCTGCAAGCGTTCGTGGGCGACCTGCACGGTCTGAACACGCGCGAGCATCAGCCCGCGAAACTCGCCGCCATGGAGGGGTTGTGGGAGACGAAGACCGGCGGCACACCGCTCAACCTGTTTGGCTGGCCCGACATGGAGGCCGAGACGACGCGCTACGCACTCGAAGTGCCGCATCTGGGCAGCCTGATCCTCACACATAGCTGGGACGGTGAAGTGCGGGGCCTGAAGGAATTTCCGAAGGACGAGCGCCCTAACGTTCCGCTGGTGTTCTGGAGCTTTCGCGTCATGGTCGGCCTCGGCCTCGCCATGATCGGTGCAGCACTCGCGGCGCTGTGGCTGCGCCGTCGCGGCAGACTGTTTTCCTCGCGCAACTTCGCACGGATCGTGCTCGCCCTCTCGCCGACCGGGTTCATCGCGCTGCTCGCCGGGTGGGTGACGACCGAAGCGGGACGTCAACCGTGGGTCGTGTACGGCGTGATGCGCACGGCAAACGCCGTGTCGCCCGTGAGTGCGCAACAAGTGCAGGTCTCGTTGCTGGTGCTCGTGCTCGCCTACTTCCTCGTGTTCGGCACCGGTGTCTACTACCTACTCAAGATCCTGCGCAGCGGACCAGTACTTTCCGGGCCGTCGAACGGTTCGCCCGCTTGTGAGACCGGCCGTGAGACCGGCCATGCGACGGACCACTTAACACCGCAGGCAGTGCCCGCGATGTCCGGCATGCCCGGTCGCGTAGACACCGAGCGCGCGCACGCGAGCTGATTTCCCCGACACCGATTAATTCGAGAGTTCTCATGGACCTGACCTTAGCCTGGGCCGCCATCATTGCGCTCGGCCTGTTTCTGTACGTGGTGCTCGATGGCTTCGACCTCGGCATCGGCATTCTCTTTCCTTTCTTCCCCGCCGCGCACGAGCGCGACACGATGATGAACTCCGTCGCGCCTGTCTGGGACGGCAACGAGACATGGCTCGTGCTGGGCGGCGCGGGCCTGCTTGCGGCCTTTCCGATGGTCTACTCGGTGCTGCTCTCAGCGCTGTATCTGCCGCTCGTGCTCATGCTCGTCTGTCTGATTTTTCGCGGTGTGGCGTTCGAGATTCGCGGCAAATCGCGTCGCACGCGTCAGTGGTGGGACCTCGCCTTCATCGGCGGGTCGGCCGGTGCGACGTTCTTTCAGGGCGTGGCGCTCGGCGCCTATCTGTCGGGCATTCCGGTCGAGAACGGGCAATTCGCAGGCGATGCGTTCGCGTGGGTCACGGCGTTCAATCTGTTCACCGGGCTCGGTCTGCTCGTCACGTACGCGTTGCTCGGCGCTTGCTGGCTCATCGGCAAAACCGAAGGCGACCTGCAACGTCGCCTGCGCGTGCTGGCGTGGCCGCTGACGATCGCGCTGGTGGTCACGATGGCCATCGTCTCGCTGTGGACACCGCTGCGCTTGCCGCTCGTGGCCGAGCGCTGGTTCGACGACCAGTGGTTCTGGCGCTGTCTGCCGGTGCCGTTCGTGGTGGCGGGGGCAACGTTCGCCATGCGACGGGGGTTACAGCGCGCGCATGACGGCACTCCCTTCTGGCTTGCGATCGGCCTCGTCTTTCTCGGCTATAGCGGGCTGCTCATCAGCGCCTATCCGTATGCGATTCTGCCGGGCGTTACGTTATGGGATGCCGCCGCACCGCACTCGAGCCTGTCATTCACGATGTGGGGCGCAGCCTTCATCATTCCTGTGATCCTCGCCTACACGATGCTGGCGTACTGGGTCTTTCGCGGCAAGGTGACACACGATGCGCACTATCACTGATCTGGTCCGGCCCGGCGTGCGCCGGCAACAGGCACGTGCGGCGCGCGCGCCGTGGCAACAGATGTTGATTCGCTGGGGATGGTTCGTCGCGCTGTGGTGCGCGGGTGTGGCGGGCACGGCGTTGCTTGCACTACCATTCAAACTCATCATTGCAACGGCCAAATAGGAGACATGCGATGCATCGGCTTTCCTTTCCGGACGTGAAGCGTCTGGGCAGTGCAGCGCTCGTTGGCATGACACTCGTCGCCGCTGTTGGTGTCGCACACGCACAAGGCATGAGCGTTTCGTCCCGCTGATGGTCGCTGATGGTCGCTTGGCGGCGTGAACACGAGAAACGAAAACGCCAGCGTCCTGCCGCTGGCGTTTCGCTGTTCCGGCGATGAGATTTTTACCGCACGATCACTTGTCCCGCGCAAGCGCGAGGAACTCCGTGCGCAACGCCAGGTTGGGTTGCAGTTCACCGAGCATGGCAGAGGTCACCGTCTCCTCGCCTGCCGTGCGAATGCCCCGGCTCTCCATACACATGTGACGGCATGACACCACCACGCCGACCGCTTTCGGTTGCAGGTGCGTCATCAGCGCTTCGGCGACTTGTGTCGTGAGACGCTCCTGCACCTGCAAGCGACGCGCGAAGCAATCGACCAGACGCGTGAGCTTCGACAGCCCGACGATCTTGCCGTTGGGCAGATAGCCGATGGTCGCTTTGCCGAAGAACGGTGCGAGATGATGCTCGCAATGGCTATACACGGGAATACCGCGGACCACGATCAGTTCGTTGTATTGCTCTGCCCCGTCTTCGAAGACCTTCAGGACCTCCGCCGGATCCTGGTCGTAACCTGCCGTCCATTGACGCCACGCTTTTTGCACCCGCGCCGGCGTTTCATGCAGTCCGGGACGGTTCGGATCTTCGCCGATGTGTTTCAGGAATCGCTTCCAGTCGTTTTCGTCGAACGTGTCGTGAGACATATCAATCAAGCTCCATTGCATTGGATCCGTAGCGCTGCGTCGCTCGTACTCGCGCATCCCCGCGCCCACGGACATGTGCGCACAATAACAGAGAGTCTCGCCGACCGCATGAAGCCCCTTCAGGGTGTCGGCTAAGGCATCCGCCTGAATGTCGGCTCGGGTATCCACGCGGGTAGCTGCCCTCGCGCGCCCTCGGGAACGGGTTCAGATCCGTGCGGCCGCTTCATTCGCGAGGCATTTCATCAAGGTGTCGACCGCTGCCCGCTTGAGCGCCGACTGACGCACCAGCACGCCCAGTTCGCGCGTGAGCGGCGCGCCGGTCAACGGCAGTATCCGAACGCCATGGACGCCTGCGGTGCCGCCCGCTCTCGATGACTTGCCGGTTGCAGCCTTCGCCTCGACGGGCAAGCCGATGAGCGTGGCCGGCACGATGGACCAGCCCAGTCCCGCGCGCACCATGCGCAGAATGACCTCGGGTTCGTCCAGTTCCACCCCTTCGCGCACCCAGAGCCGGTGGCGCCGCAGATACCGGTCGACGAGATCGCCCCCATACGAGCGCCGGTTGTATCGCACGAACGGCAACGTCGAGGCCCAGTCAGCCACCTCGCCACGCATGCCCTTCGGGGCAATCGCCACGTACGGCTCGTTCATGAGCGTGAGCCACTTCATGTCCGCCGGCACCCCGATCCGTGGCCGGATCATGACGGCAAGATCGAGTTCTTTGGCGTCGAGTTGTGCGAGCAACTGCACCGACATGCCCGGCACGATGTTCAGGTGAGGCATCGCGCCGAGCGCCGTCCACCGGCGTACTGCGCCGGGCAACAGACCGAGTTGCACGGTCAGAATGGCGCCCACGTGAATGGGCGCGAGCGCCGCCTGCCCGCCGAACGCCGCGGTGTCGCCCCGCATCGCCTGATACCCCGCGATGACGGTTTGCGCCTGAACAAGCAGGCGGCGCCCGTCATCGGACAAGGTCACCGCACGCCCGGTGCGCTCGAACAACTGCACGCCGAGATCGTCTTCCAGACGCTGAATCTGGGCGCTCACAGCCGACTGTGTCAAACCCAGGCGCGCGCCGGCCGCCGAGAACGACGCCGTTTCGGCAGCCGTGACGAAGGTTTTCAGGTAGCGGATCATGTATCGAAAATTTTGTGTCTGAGCGGTCGAAATATTCGTTTTTCATTATTTTTATCGATGGATAGAATTTACAGCAAATCTGCGCCCTCATCGGCGCACACAGGATCGCTCAACCCCACATGACCCCGGAGACTTCCATGGCCACGCCGCTTTTCCACCTCGCCTTTCCCGTTCACGACCTCGCCGCCGCCCGCCAGTTCTACGGCAACGTCATGGGCTGCGCCGAAGGTCGCAGCTCGGAGCATTGGATCGACTTCGATTTCTTCGGACATCAACTCGTCGCGCATCTCTCGCCGGACGAAGCGGGCAAGCGCATCACCAACCCGGTTGACGGCGACGACGTTCCCGTTCCGCATTTCGGCGTTATCCTTGACATGCCCGCATGGCATGCCCTGGCCGAGCGGCTGCGCGCCGCAGGCACGCGCTTCGTGATCGAGCCGCATATTCGGTTTGCCGGGCAAGTGGGCGAGCAGGCCACGCTGTTCTTCTACGACCCGTCGGGCAATGCGCTGGAGTTCAAGGCGTTTGCCGACATGTCGCAGGTCTTTGCCAAGTAAGTGGCAGTCCGCTGGCAACGGGACACGTTCCCGCAGTCCAGCGACTGATGTTGATTCGTGCTTGTCGTCGATATTCGTTTTACATCCGCCGAGAGTTTTCTCATGAGCCAATTCGTTATTTCGGCCCCGCCTCAGGCGTCGGTCGCCGTCGCCGGCAGCGACGCCCGCTTCCCCGTTCGCCGCGTGTTCTGCGTTGGCCGCAACTACGCCGCGCATGCCCGCGAGATGGGCAGCAACCCGGACCGCGAGCCGCCTTTCTTCTTCATGAAACCGGCGGACGCCGTGGTGGCCGCCGAAGGCGTGCTGCCTTACCCGCCGCTCACGAGCGAGTTGCATCACGAGATCGAACTGGTCGTCGCCATCGGCGCCGACGGCGAGAATGTGGACGCGCGCGATGCGCTGTCGCTGGTGTGGGGGTATGGCGTTGGCGTGGATCTGACGCGTCGGGATCTTCAGCAGCAAGCCAAGGACACGCGACGCCCATGGGATTGGGGTAAGGCTTTCGACGCCTCGGCGCCCTGCGGCCCGCTGCACGCCGTGGCAGAAGTCGGTCATCCGAAGGAAGGCCGCGTGTGGCTCGACGTCAACGGGGAAACGCGGCAGACCGGCGACCTCAACGAACTGATCTGGTCGGTGCCCGATCTGATCGCCGAGATTTCTCGCAGCGTCAAACTCGCCGCCGGTGACCTGATCTTCACCGGCACGCCGGCTGGTGTCGGCCCGCTGGAACCCGGCGACAAGGTCAGCGCAGGGGTGGCAGGCGTTGGCGAAATCGCCTTCACCGTCGGCAAGAAACCCGCCGCCTGACCGAAGCCTGTCCGGGCGAGGGTGACGATTGGACAAGTCACCCTCGCCGCCTGCCTGTTCCCTACCTGTCCTGCCTACCCCTTGCGTGACGGCAAGGATATCCACAGCAACTGTTGATAACCCTTTGCATAAGTCGCATGTCGACGTCGCAATCGCCCGTCGGCATTGACTGTCAAGTGCCCTGCCTAATTTGCCGTCAATTTGGCTGTCATTCGTGTCATTGACGCGCGAGAGCCGTGGCAACGACGACAGTCGTTTGCTGGCTACACCGCAGCCCATCCCTCGTGACGACGGGAATACCGCCACGCGACATCTGCGACTCGCCTGCCCTTGCGCTCGCCCTGCATTCGATCGCGCTTTCAAACCTGAAACGTTTTTCGCCACGTGGCGGAAGCGCCCCCGTTTCGATTAACGAACTTCCTTGTCGATTCAATGAGTTGCGCGCATTGGCATGCTTCTCGCATCAGGGAAGAGGCAAGCCGTCCGCACTCGGGGAAGTCTCTTCGCCAGGCCGACCGCCTCGGGAATCACGCCATGCACGCCACATGGCCCCGGCACGCCCGATGCCTATCCCCTTGCCGGGAGCGCCCCGAGTGTGGACGGATTTGCACCAGTCATCGCGCACGACATCTGCGACGCGATGCGCCTGGATGAGGGGAAGTCTACGGGGAGAGGATCATGCAAATGCGCCGCACCGGGCCTTGCGCCCTAAGTCCCTGCGTCAGGTCGCTCGCTCCGGCGAGTCCGGCCAAGTCGGCCCGTCGGCATCCGCGCGAGCGGTGCGCCAGCTGGCGGCACCGCCGGCACGACGCCATCGGTGACCGCCGTCATGTCGCGCCCGGGCGGGCGTTGCGCTGAAATCTCCCTCGTCAGGCGACTTCAGCATTTCTCGGTCGAGCACGCGGATATCGGTCAGATCGGACCGATGTCCGCGCTCAACTATCTTCAGCCCACGCCTTCGCGGCGCGCACTGCGCGTTGCCACCCGCCGACCGCGCGACTGACATCGCTCTCGGAGAGCTGGCGCGCGAAGCGCCGCTGCAACTGCCACTGACGTTGCAACGTGTCGATGTCCGGCCAGTACCCCACTGCCAGCCCCGCCAGATAGGCGGCCCCGGCAGCGGTCGTCTCGATCACCCGGGGACGCACGACGTCTGCGCCAAGCAGATCGGCCTGCCATTGCATGAGCAGATCGTTGGCGGCAGCGCCCCCGTCCACGCGCAACTCCGAGACGTGCAGACCGGCATCGGCTTCCATGGCGCGCAGCACGTCGAGTGTCTGGAACGCGATGCTGTCGAGCGCGGCGCGCGCGACATGCGCGGCGGTCGTGCCGCGTGTGGCGCCGAACAGCGTGCCGCGCGCGTGCGGCTGCCAGTGCGGCGCGCCGAGTCCGGCAAAGGCCGGCACCAGCACCACGCCGTCGGCGTCGGGCACGCTCGTGGCGAGCGCTTCGACGTCGCGCGAATGGCGAATGATGCCCAGCCCGTCACGCAACCACTGGACCACCGCACCGCCAATGAAAATACTGCCCTCCAGGGCGTAATCGACACGATTGCCGATTTTCCATGCCACGGTCGTGAGCAGATTGTGGCTGGATGCCTGTGGCTTGTCGCCGGTGTTCATCACCATGAAGCAGCCGGTGCCGTACGTGTTCTTCACCATGCCCGGCGAGAGGCACATCTGCCCGAACAGCGCGGCCTGCTGATCGCCCGCGATGCCTGCAATCGGTACCGGGGCGGAGAATAGCGGCGTGGCGGTGTGCCCATACACTTCGCTCGACGAACGCACTTCGGGGAGCATCACACGCGGCACGTCGAGGAGCGCGAGCAGTTCGTCGTCCCAGTCGAGCGAGTGGATGTTGAAGAGCATTGTGCGCGAGGCGTTCGACACGTCCGTCACATGAAGCTTGCCGCCCGTGAGATGCCACACGAGCCAGCTATCGACCGTGCCGAACGCGAGATGTCCTGCCTGGGCCGCCTCGCGTGCGCCGTCGACGTGATCGAGAATCCAGCGGATTTTGCTGCCGGAAAAATAGGAGTCGATACGAAGACCGGTGCGGCTCGCGACCAGCGCTTCATTACCCTGCGCGCGCAGCTGCTCGCAGAAATCGGCCATGCGACGGTCTTGCCACACGATGGCGTTGTACACCGGCTCCCCCGTGCGGCGATCCCAGACGATGGTGGTCTCGCGCTGATTCGTGATGCCGATGGCAGCGATGTCCGTGCCGCCGATACCGGCGTGCGTCAGCGCTTCGGCGGCCACGCCGGCCTGCGTCGCCCAGATCTCACGTGGATCGTGTTCGACCCACCCCGGGTGCGGGTAAATCTGGCGAAACTCCTTTTGTGCGGTCGACACCACATGACCATCACGATCGAACAGCAGCGCTCGCGAGCTGGTCGTGCCCTGGTCGAACGCGAGGATGTACGCGCCTGCTGACATTGCCTTCGTCTCCTTGGTTCCTTATGGTTTTGTGCGCCGCTCACTATGAGGACAGTGCGACACAGCGCGACGATGATGCGACGACGATGCGACCACACTGCGACTGCCGCACGGTGGCTGCCGTGTGACAGGCGCTCAGGCCGCCATTTCCAGATGCTGCGCGAACCACCTCGCCACCGCCGCCTCGCCTTCCTTGCCGACGTGCAGACCGAGCTTGGTCCGGCGCCACAGCACGTCCTGTGCGGTGCGTGCCCACTCATACTGGACCAGATAGCGCAGTTCGGCCTCGTAAAGATCGCCGCAGATGCGTTGGCCGAGACCGTCGAGCGAGTCGGCGTCGCCCACCAGCACATGGGTGCGCGTGCCATAAGTATGGGCGTAGCGATGCGCCAGCGACGCCGGCAGCCACGGCATTTGCGCACGCAGCGAGGTCTCGAAGACGCCCGCGTCCGGCTCAGCCATATCGCCGCCCGGCAACGGCGCACCCGCCGTCCAGTCGCCATGCGTGAAGCCGAGCGCGCCATGCAGGTGAGACATGGCTTCTTCCGCAAGACGGCGGTAAGTCGTGATCTTGCCGCCGAACACCGACAGCAGCGGCGCGCGCGTGCCGGGCGCATCGAGTTCGAGCTTGTAATCGCGCGTGACCGCCGACGGGTTGGAGACGTCCTCCTCCATCAGCGGGCGCACCCCCGCATACGTCCACACGACATCGCTTTGCGTAATCGGCCGGGTGAAGTATTCGCTGGCCGATTTGCACAGATAAGCCACTTCGTCATCGTTGATCGCCACATTGCCCGGATCGCCGAGATACTCGATATCGGTCGTGCCGATCAGCGTGAAATCGCGCTCGTACGGAATGGCGAAGATGATGCGTTTGTCGGGGTTCTGGAAGATGTACGCGTGGTCGTGATCGAACAGCTTGCGCGTGACGATATGGCTGCCCTTCACGTTGCGGATGCGATGCGTCGCGCTCTGACGCAGCACGTCTCCGAGCAAATGCCCCACCCAGGGCCCGGCCGCGTTGACGATGGCGCGCGCGCGAACCGTCTGCTGCTGGCCCGTTGTCGTCTCCAGTTGCGCAGTCCAGGAATGCTCACCACGCTGCGCCCCGACGAGACGCGTGCGCGTGAGAATCGTGGCACCGCGCTCGGCGGCGTCTTGGGCGTTGAGCACCACCAGACGGGCATCCTGCACCCAGCCGTCAGAGTAGACGAAGCCACGGGTCAGATCGCGCCGCAGCGGCGCGCCCGCCGGGTGCTCGCGCAGATCGATGCCGCGCGAACCCGGCAGAATTTCGCGCCGGGCCAGGTGATCGTAGAGAAACAGGCCTGCGCGAATCATCCACGCCGGACGCAGATTCGGCATGTGGGGCATGACGAAGCGCAGCGGCCACATGATGTGCGGCGCGGCTCGCAGCAGCACTTCACGTTCTTGCAGCGCCTTGCGTACCAGCCCGAATTCGTAATATTCGAGGTAGCGCAGACCGCCGTGAATCAGCTTGGTACTGGCAGACGAGGTGTGCGACGCCAGATCGTCCTGCTCGACGAGCAACACCCGTAGACCGCGTCCGGCGGCGTCGCGCGCAATACCCGTCCCGTTGATCCCGCCGCCCACGACCAGCAGATCATAGGGGGCCGACGGAACGGCAGCGCTCGACGAGGCAGAAGGGCCGGCCTGCGCTTGAGCGGCCAGTCCGAGGGGCGAAGACGATTGGGCGGATGTCTGCACGACGCTACTCCGAGCGATGTGGGTCAAATCAGGAAAGTTCGGAAATGTTCGTTTTTGACGAATGATTGTTCGTTTACGAACATTGATCTTCGAATTCTAACAGATCACGAAAAATGAGTTTCGAATTCGCACATTTCATTGGGCCGATGTGCGAATTCGCGTGATTCAGTGTGCCCTCTCCTTCCTGTGCACCGCCCGCGGGCGTTCGGCACTCGCCGAATGACCCGACGAATGACCGACCGAATAATCCGGTCGGTCAGTGCGCCACGTGCACCAGCGTGCCCGCCTCCTCGATCACGGCCTGCATGGCGGGAGGCACGGGGCGGTCGGTAAATAGCGCGTCGATTTGCGACAGATGCCCGAGCCGCACGAGCGCCGGGCGTCCGAACTTGCTATGGTCGGCCGCGAGAAACACCGTGCGGGACTGCGCGATGATGGCTTCGGCGACCCGCACTTCGCGGTAGTCGAAGTCGCGCAGCGTGCCGTCGGCGTCGATGGCGGATATGCCGACGATGCCGAAGTCGACCTTGAACTGGCGGATGAAATCGAGCGTCGCCTCGCCAGTGACCCCCTGATCGCGGGCGCGCACCACGCCACCGGTGATGATGACCTCCGCGTCGGCGTAGCCGCTCATCATGGCCGCCACGTGCAGGTTGTTCGTGATGACGCGCAAGCCCCGATGACGCGATAACGCCCGCGCCACGGCCTCCGTCGTGGTGCCCAGGTTGATGAACAGCGAGGCGTGATCGGGAATCTGCTCGGCAAGGCGCACGGCGATGCGACGTTTTTCGTCGGCCAGTTGCGTCTGGCGCGCGTCGTAGGCCTCGTTCTCGGCGCCGCCCGGCAGGCCGACACCGCCGTGGTAACGGCGCACCCACCTGCGTTCGGCGAGGAAGTTGATGTCGCGGCGGATCGTTTGCGGCGTGACGTCGAAGCGAACGGCCAGTTCGTCGACCGTCAGAAAGCCGTCGCGGCGAACGGCATCGAAGAGCGACTGCTGTCGCGCATTGAGCGAGGTCTGAGCAGCGTCAGCGGATTCGACAGATTCTGCGGGTTCGAGTGAGTCAGCGGATTCGGTATGGGACATCGGCACGCACGCGGATAAAAGCTCTCGCGCAGCCGGGTGGCCGCGCGTTCGCCGTCATGATACTCCGCCGTTGTATGACGCCACAGTGACAGCAGCATGACGGCGGTGCGCGGCGAAGCCCGAGCCCGTGGGGCCTGCGGGAAGGGGTGCAGAATGGCCCGCATCGACGGAATCGAACAAATGAACCGACCGGCCGACCTACGCGAGGCGGGAACGCCTTGCCTCAGAGGCACTGACGCACGGCGTCTGCGAGCGATTGCGGTCCGGTCGAGCCGAGGTAGAGCGCCCCTTCGCTGCCCGGTTTGTGTGGCGCAAGATCGAGAATGGCGAGGATGCCGTCGTCGTTCGACGACAGTTCGAGCGTCTGGCCGGTGCCCGCTTTCGTCCGCTGAAGACGCGCGTACGGCAACTGCTTCTTCCAAAGCCGTGCCGTGCAGGCACTGACCCGCACGAGTGTCTTCTTCGAGGAGCCCTGCCAGACCGCGCCGTTGTTACGGGCGTCGTCGACCGTGTCGCGATACGCGGGCAGCGTCTCGACTTTTACGTTTTCCGGTGCAACGTCGGCGACGCTGCCCACAGGCGGATCGTCGGGCGACGCCACGACGGGGGCCCGTTGTGCACACCCGGCGAGCAGCACGACCAGCACGACCAGCGTTAAGCCGGCGAGCGCCGTCGCACGTGCGAACCCACGCTGCGCCCCACGTTGTGCCTTACGCATAGCGTCGGAATTCGTCATGATGCCCCGGTCCATGGCCCCGCTCCACACTGGCAAATCGTTGTCGCACGCCTCAGCCCGGCATCGCCCGCAGCCATGACGGGCGGGGCGTTCGGGTGATCTCATGCGGAATCTGATCGAGGCGCGCCATGCCCGACGACCTGGAGGATGTCTTGATGCACCCATGCCGGGCCGTCACACGCGCCGTGTTGTTCATTGATATTGACTGGCGCGCCGTCGCCTCCGCTTGCGCTCGCCGGGGCTCGCCAGCGAAACGAACCCCACGCAACGCAGCCTATCGGGCGACGTACTGCCAGTAGGCGCTCATCTTACTCGTGTTATTCATAGCATGGCAATTCACGCAATGCGCGCAGGCCCGAATCGCGTATATTGCTGGTTTCTGTCACACTGCGCCGCACCGCCTCGCGTCCCACCCATTGCGAGCCGACGTGCGCCCCGCTCACCGGAGACCGGACTCACCGTCCGACCGGCACGCCATAAGCGAAAACCACAAGCGGAACGAGTTCGCCTCGCAGCGCACGTGAACCCTGCCAACCCGTATCACTTTTTGCGACTGTCCCGATTTCCATGTCCAGCAATGCGCAAGCCCCGATCATCGTCATCGCTCCCGATTCGTTCAAAGGTTCGCTCAGTGCCCCCGAAGTGGCGCAAGCCATTGCGTCCGGCATCGCGCGCGTGTTGCCGCAGGCCGATCTGCGCCTGCGTCCGATGGCCGACGGTGGGGAAGGCACGCTCGACGCGCTGCTCTCCGCCGGCGGACGCCGCGTGCCCTTGTCGGTGCGCGGTGCGGGCAATGCTTCGGTGACGGCCGAGTACGGGATCATGCCGGATGGCACGGGCGTGCTGGAAAGCGCCAATGTCGTGAGCATCACCGATCCGGTCGGCATGCAGACACCGGTGGCCGAACGCTCGACGTTGGGGCTGGGCGAGTTGCTGCGCGCGTTGCTCGACACGGGTGCACGCCGCGTGCTGATCGGTCTGGGCGGGAGCAGCACGAACGATGGGGGTGCGGGGCTGCTCGTCGGGCTCGGCGCCCGTCTGCTCGATGAAGCCGGCGCTGAAGTCCAACCGGTGCCGGCTGCACTGCATCGCGTGGCATCGATCGATCTGAACGGACTCGACGCCCGCCTGAAGGATTGCGAACTGATCGCCATGTCGGACGTGAACAATCCGCTCAACGGCAAGCAAGGCGCGACAGCCATCTTCGGGCCGCAAAAGGGCGTGAGCGAAGCGCAGGTCGAACCGCTCGACCGCGCCATCGCGCATTTCGCCGGCCATGCGCATCGTGCGTTCAACGCCAGTGAAGCCGCGAGCCGCGCAGGCGCCGGCGCGGCGGGCGGGCTGGGTTTCGCGCTGCATCTGCTCGGCGCGCAGTTCCGCTCCGGTGCGGAAGTGGTGGCCGAACGTGTGGGCCTGCCGCAAGCCGTGCAAGGCGCCGACTGGCTGATTACCGGCGAAGGTCGCAGCGATGGGCAGACGCTGTCGGGTAAAACGCCGATGATCGCCGCGCAGGTCGCCATCAAGGCCGGCGCCACGGCGTCGCTGCTCTCGGGCGCGATCGACCGCAGCGCACTGGAGAGCCTCTCACGCGTGTTCTCCGGATGCTTCTCGCTGACGTTCGGCCCGATCACGCTGGAAAAGGCCATTGCCGACGCCGCCGGTCTGCTCGCCGACAGCGCGGAACAGATGACGCGTCTGCGCTATACGCACAAGGGTTGACGCGCAGGCGGTAACGCATGATGTTGTGTGACCTCGGGTCAGGCGAACCTATCCCCGTTGTAAATCACCGGCATCTGGTACCGCCACCGGCACCAGATGTCGTCGCGCGTCATTAGATCGGCCATAAAGTGTGCGACATTGATGCGGCTGGTCTTGCCCGCGTCGAATATCGCGTTGCGCATTGGCGAAGGATGCGTCTCGTACGCGGTGACCTCAGGCTCGTCGGTCAGACTGTCCGGGCGCACCACCACCCATTCGACTCTCGGATCGTGATGACCGATCACGGTGCGCAGAAAGTCGGCGGCCTGTTCGTTGTCCGCATGCGGTGGTACCAGCGCCCGCACCATGCCGAGGGCCCATCGGTGTGCCAGCGATACCGGCTCGGCGAGATCCCGGTTGCGAATTCTGCCGTATTCATCAACACGAACCGTACCGGCAACGTGCGTCCACGTGCTTCGATCACCTGGCAAAGCCGCCGCGTCGTCTCGGTGACGAGCCTGCGCGGCTCACCGTATATGCCCCGAAACGTCGGGTTGTGGCCAAGGCACGATGCGAGCGCTTCACAGCCGTCAACCTGCGTTGCCAGGACCTCATCGCTCAGATCGAGCACGCTGCCCTGCATTAGCGTCAGTCGCGGATCGGCGGCAAGCGTCTCCAGCCCCGCCGGCGAACGCACGATTGCCCGCACGCGCCAACCGCGGCCAAGCAGTTCGTGCACCAGCCTTCGGCCGGTCGCGCCGCTAGCGCCGACGACCAGTGCCGTGCGGATCATATGCGCGGATGTCACACGTGTCGGCGTGTCATACCATCAGGTCGACAAACTGATGCACAGGCATCGCTTCGAGCCGCTGCCGGTCCAGAGCCACATCGAGAATCCGGGCCTGGGCGCGCGCAGCGAAGCGCCGCGCGAGATTCGTCCGGAACTTCTCCACGAGCAACGGAATCCCCTCGTCGCGGCGCCGCTTGTGACCGATCGGATATTCGACGAGCACTTCGTCGAGCGTGGTGCCGTCGGCAAGCGTGACGCTCAGGCCATTGGCAATCGAGCGCTTGTCGGGATCGTGATAGTCGCGCGTGAACTGCGGATCTTCCTCGCATACGATCTTCGCGCGCAAGGCGTCGATACGCGGGTCGGCGGCCACATCGTCCTCGTAGTCCGCCGCCGTCAATCGGCCAAACAGCAACGGCACGGCCACCATGTACTGAATGCAGTGATCGCGATCGGCCGGATTGGCGAGCGGCCCCTGCTTGTCGATGATGCGAATCGCCGCCGCGTGCGTGCGAATCTTCACCGAACGGATGTCCTGCGCGCTACGTCCCATCGCCGCCAGTTGACGGTGCAACGTCATCGCCGCCTCGGCCGCCGTCTGCGCATGAAACTCGGCGGGAAACGCGATCTTGAACAGCACGTTCTCCATCACATACGACCCGTAAGGACGCTGGAACACGAAAGGCTTGCCTTTGAAGAGCACGTCGTAGAAGCCCCACGTCCTGGCCGTCAACACCGACGGATAGCCCATCTCGCCCGCGCGCGCCATGAGCGCCAGACGCACCGCGCGACTCGTGGCGTCGCCCGCCGCCCACGACTTTCGGCTGCCGGTGTTCGGTGCATGCCGATAGGTCCGCAGGCTTTGACCGTCGACGAAGGCCAGCGAAAGCGCGTTGATCAGTTCGTCGCGCGACAACCCCAGCATCTCGCCGACGACCGCCGTCGACGCGACCTTGACCAGCACCACATGATCGAGGCCGACCTGATTGAACGAATTCTCCAACGCCAGGCAGCCCTGAATTTCATGCGCCTTGATCATTGCCGCGAGCACATGACGCATCGTCAGCGGCGGCTGTCCCTGCGCAATTGCCGTGCGCGAGAGCCAGTCGGCCGTCATGAGAATGCCGCCGAGGTTATCCGACGGATGCCCCCATTCGGCGGCAAGCCACGTGTCGTTGAAATCCAGCCAGCGGATCATCGCCCCCAGACTGAACGCCGCCTGCACCGGATCGAGCTGATACGGCGTGCCGGGCACCTTCGCGCCGTTCGGAACGATGGTGCCCGGCACGATCGGACCGAGCAGCTTGGTACACGCGGGATACGACAGCGCTTCGAAACCGCATCCGAGCGTGTCGATGAGACAGTGGCGTGCGGTCTCGAAGGCGAGATCGCTGCGGATCTCGTACGTCAGAACGTAGTCGGCGATATCGGTCAGCACCGCGTCAGGGGGAGGCGGCCCATTCCATTGCCCTGAAGGGCTGGATGGGCCGGATGGATTCGAATGACCTGCGGACATCGACGACCTCCTGTGACGCGGAACCGTTGACGATCAGAAGGCGTCTGCGGGAATGCGAACCCAGCCTTCCATCAGCACACGGGCGCTGCGGCTCATGATGGCCTTGGTGACCGTCCATTCGCCGCCGTCTTCCTTCGCTTGCGCGCCCACGCGCAGCGTTCCCGACGGATGACCGAAGCGCACCGCGTTGCGCTCGCCGCCGCCTGCCGCCAGATTCACGAGCGTGCCCGGAATCGACGCGGCCGCGCCAATACAAACCGCAGCCGTACCCATCATCGCATGATGCAGCTTGCCCATCGACAGCGCCCGCACCAGCAGGTCGACATCGTCTGCGTTCACGGCCTTGCCGCTCGACGCCGTATACGCCGCGGGCTTCGCCACGAAAGCCACCTTGGGGGTGTGCTGTCGCGTCGCCGCTTCCGACACGTCCTTGATCAGACCCATGCGGATCGCGCCGTACGCCCGGATCGTCTCGAACATTGCGAGCGCCTTGGGGTCGCTGTTGATGGCGTCCTGCAACTCGGTGCCCCTATAGCCGATGTCCTCCGCATTGAGGAAGATGGTCGGAATGCCGGCATTGATGAGTGTCGCCTTGAACGTGCCCACGCCGGGCACTTCCAGGTCGTCGATCAGGTTGCCGGTCGGGAACATGGCCCCGCCGCCCTCACCGTCCTCCTCGGCGGCCGGATCGAGGAATTCGAGCTGCACTTCGGCGGCGGGAAACGTCACGCCGTCGAGCTCGAAGTCGCCCGTCTCCTGCACCGCACCGTCCGTCATCGGCACGTGAGCGATGATGGTCTTGCCGATGTTCGCTTGCCAGATCCGCACGACCGCCACGCCATCGCGCGGCACGCGCGCCGGGTCCACGAGACCATTGCTGATCGCGAAGGGACCGACGGCCGCCGACAGATTGCCGCAATTGCCGCTCCAGTCGACGAACTTCTGGTCGATGGACACTTGCCCGAACAGATAGTCCACATCGTGCTCCGGTCGCTCGCTGCGGGCGATGATGACCGTCTTGCTGGTGCTCGACGTGGCCCCGCCCATGCCGTCGATCTGCTTGCCATACGGGTCGGGGCTGCCGATGACACGCATGAGCAGCGCGTCGCGCGCGGCGCCCGGTGTCTGCGCGGCCTCGGGCAGGTCCTGCAAGCGGAAGAACACGCCCTTGCTCGTGCCGCCACGCATATACGTGGCGGGAATACGGATTTGTGGCTGATGCGCCATCACGTCTCTCCTCAGGCAGCGGCCTGCGACGATTCCAGAAAGTCCTGCGCGAAGCGCTGCAACACCCCACCCGCCTCATAGATCGACACCTCTTCGGCCGTATCGAGACGGCAGGTCACGGGCACGTCGACGCGCTCGCCATTTTTCCGGTGAATGACCAGTGTGAGATCGGCACGCGGCGTACGCTCGCCGACGACGTCGAACGTCTCGCTGCCATCGATGCCGAGCGTCTTGCGATTCGTGCCCGGCTTGAATTCCAGCGGCAAAACGCCCATGCCGACCAGATTGGTGCGGTGAATCCGCTCGAAGCCTTCCGCGACGATGGCCTCGGTCCCCGCCAGACGCACGCCCTTGGCCGCCCAGTCGCGCGACGAGCCCTGACCGTAGTCGGCCCCGGCGATCACGATCAGCGGCTGCTTGCGCGCCATGTACGTCTCGATGGCTTCCCACATGCGGGTGATCTTGCCCTCCGGCTCGATGCGCGCGAGCGATCCGGCCTTGACCTGTCCGTCGACCACGACCATCTCGTTTTTGAGCGTCGGGTTGGCGAACGTGGCGCGTTGCGCCGTCAGATGGTCGCCGCGATGGGTCGCATACGAATTGAAGTCCTCTTCGGGCAGCCCCATCTTCGCGAGATATTCGCCCGCTGCGCTATCGGCCATGATGGCGTTCGACGGCGACAGATGGTCGGTCGTGATGTTGTCGCCGAGCACCGCCAGCGCGCGCATGCCGCGCAACGTGCGCTCACCGGCCAGCGCGCCTTCCCAGTACGGCGGGCGGCGGATATACGTGCTCTTCTCGCGCCACTCGTACAGCGGTTCGGCGCGCTCGCCATGCTCGACGGACGCGGCAAACATCGGTTCGTACACGCGGCGGAACTGCTCCGGCTTGACGCTGCTCGCGATGATCGCGTCGATTTCCTCGTCGCTCGGCCACAGGTCGGCGAGTTTCACCGGTTTGCCGCTCGCGTCCACGCCGAGCACATCCTTTTCGATATCGAAACGGATCGTCCCGGCGATCGCATAGGCCACCACCAGTGGCGGCGAGGCGAGGAACGCCTGCTTGGCATACGGATGGATGCGACCGTCGAAGTTGCGGTTGCCCGAGAGCACGGCCGTGGCATACAGATCGCGTTCGACGACTTCCTTCTGAATCACCGGATCGAGCGCCCCCGACATGCCGTTGCACGATGTGCACGCGTACGCCACCACGCCAAAACCGAGCTTTTCGAGTTCCGGCAGCAGGCCGGCGGCCTCCAGATACAACGTCACGGCTTTCGAGCCCGGGGCGAGCGAGCTCTTGACCCACGGCTTGCGCACGAGGCCAGCCCGGTTGGCATTGCGCGCGAACAGGCCCGCTGCAATCATGTTGCGCGGGTTATTGGTGTTCGTGCAGCTCGTGATGGCCGCAATGATGACGGCGCCGTCGGGCATGCGGCCCGGCTCGTTCTCGACTTTGCCGCTAATGCCGCGCGCGGCCAGTTCGCTCGTCGGCACGCGCTTGTGCGGGTTCGACGGGCCTGCGATGTTGCGCACCACACTCGACAGGTCGAACCGGAGCACGCGCTCGTACTCGACCTTCGTCAGACTGTCGGCCCACAGGCCCGTGTGCTTCGCGTAGGTTTCGACCAGCGCGACGAGGCTATCGTCACGGCCGGTGAGCTTCAGATACTTGATGGTCTGGTCGTCGATGGAGAACATCGCTGCCGTCGCGCCAAATTCCGGCGCCATGTTCGAGATCGTCGCGCGATCGCCCAGCGTAAGGTTCGCCGCGCCTTCGCCGAAGAACTCCAGATAGGCGGAGACGACCTTTTCCTTGCGCAGGAACTCGGTGAGCGCCAGCACGATGTCCGTTGCCGTAATGCCCGGCTGCGGCTTGCCCGTGAGCTCGACGCCGACGATATCGGGCAGACGCATCCAGGACGCCCGACCGAGCATCACGCTCTCCGCTTCGAGTCCGCCGACGCCAATGGCGATCACGCCCAGCGCGTCGACCATCGGCGTGTGCGAGTCGGTGCCCACGAGCGTGTCGGGATAGGCCACGCCGTCCGTGACCTGAATCACCGGGCTCATGCGCTCCAGGTTGATCTGGTGCAGGATGCCGTTGCCCGGCGGAATGACGTCGACATTGCGAAACGCCTTCTTCGTCCAGTTGATGAAGTCGAAGCGGTCTTCGTTGCGACGATCTTCGATCGCACGGTTCTTCGCGAAGGCATCCGGATCGAAGCCGCCGCATTCGACGGCCAGCGAGTGATCCACGACGAGTTGCGTCGGCACCACCGGGTTGACCAGCGCCGGATCGCCGCCTTGCGCCGCGATGGCGTCGCGCAGACCGGCGAGATCGACCAGCGCTGTCTGACCGAGAATGTCGTGGCACACCACACGGGCGGGAAACCACGGGAAATCGAGATCGCGGCGTCGCTCGATCAGTTGCCTGAGCGAATCGGTGAGCGTGGCCGGATCGCAGCGGCGCACGAGGTTTTCCGCGAGCACGCGCGAGGTGTACGGCAGCGTGTCGTACGCGCCCGGCGCGATGGCGTCGACGGCAGCGCGGGCGTCGAAGTAGTCGAGCGACGTCCCGGGCAGGGATTTGCGGTATTCGGTATTCATCATGTGAGGAAGGTGTCGGCCCGGCCGGTTGCGGTGTGGCGCGAAAGGAAGATGGCGCATCGCGCCCGGGAGTCGGGCGTCAGCGGGAATCCCACCGCCGACGCGTCGAGCTCACCGGGTAGGCGCGCGGTACAAGCTCGGTACAAGCGCTGTAACAGCTTAGCGCTTCTCGATCGGCACGAACTGCTGATCTTCCGGACCGGTGTAGTTGGCGCTCGGGCGAATGATCTTGTTGTCGATGCGCTGCTCGATGATGTGCGCGCTCCAGCCCGACGTGCGGGCGATCACGAACAGCGGCGTGAACATCGCAGTCGGCACCCCCATCATGTGGTAGCTCACGGCGCTGAACCAGTCGAGGTTCGGGAACATCTTCTTGACGTCCCACATGACCGATTCGAGCCGCTCGGCAATGTCGTACATCGCCGTGTTCTGCTGTGCCTTCGACAACTCGTGGGCCACTTCCTTGATGACCTTGTTGCGCGGATCGCTCACGGTGTAGACGGGATGACCGAAGCCGATGATCACTTCCTTGTTTTCCACGCGCCGACGGATGTCCGCTTCAGCCTCGTCCGGCGAGTTGTAGCGCTTCTGTACTTCGAACGCCACTTCGTTCGCGCCGCCATGCTTCGGGCCGCGCAGTGCGCCGATGGCGCCGGTGATTGCGGAATGGATGTCGGAACCGGTACCGGCGATCACGCGCGCCGTGAAGGTCGACGCGTTGAACTCGTGCTCCGCGTACAGAATCAGCGAGGTGTGCATGGCGCGCACCCACTGCTCCGACGGCTTTTCGCCGTGCAGCAGATGCAGGAAGTGGCCGCCGATGCTGTCGTCGTCCGTTTCCACATCGATGCGCACGCCGTTCTGGCTGTAGTGATACCAGTAGAGCAGCATCGAACCCAGGCTTGCCATGAGGCGGTCGGCGATGTCGCGCGCGCCCGGAATGTTGTGGTCGTCCTTCTCCGGCAGCACGGTGCCGAGCACCGACACGCCCGTGCGCATCACGTCCATCGGATGCGCGGCGGCGGGCACGGCTTCCAGGGCGTCCTTCACGGCGGCGGGCAGACCGCGCAGCGACTTGAGCTTGGCCTTGTAGCCACGCAGTTCGGCCACCGTGGGCAGCTTGCCGTAGACCAGCAGATACGCGATCTCTTCGAATTCCGAAGCCTGTGCCAGATCCAGAATGTCGTAACCGCGATAGTGCAGATCGTTGCCCGAACGGCCCACGGTACACAGGGCCGTGTTGCCCGCAGTCACTCCCGACAGGGCAACGGATTTCTTCGGCTTGAAGCCAGTGGCAGTCGTCTCGCTCATGCTCATTCCTCCAGGATCAGGGGTTCGTTATTTCTGTTGCGCGAACAGGGCGTCGAGCTTCTGTTCGTACGCGTGGTAGCCAATGCTCTCGTAGAGTTCGGCACGTGTTTGCATCGTATCGAGCACCGCCTTTTGCGTGCCGTCGCGACGAATCGTGTGATAGACGTTTTCCGCCGCCTTGTTCATGGCGCGGAACGCCGACAGCGGATAGAGCACCAGTCCGACCTGTGCGCTCTTGAGTTCTTCGACGGTGAACAGCGGCGTCGAGCCGAACTCGGTGATGTTGGCGAGTACGGGGACCTTCACTGCGTCGGCGAACTGCCGGTACATGGGCAGTTCGGTCATTGCCTCCGGGAAGATCATGTCGGCACCGGCTTCGACGCACGCGCAGGCCCGGTCGATGGCCGCCTGCAATCCCTCGACGGCCAGCGCGTCGGTGCGCGCCATGATGACGAAGTTCTCGTCGGTACGTGCATCGACAGCCGCCTTGATGCGGTCGACCATCTCCTGCTGCGTCACGATGGCCTTGCCCGGACGATGGCCGCAACGCTTCGCGCCGACCTGATCCTCGATATGCATCGCGCCTGCGCCGAACTTGATCAGCGACTGTACCGTGCGGGCAATGTTGAAGGCCGACGGGCCGAAACCGGTGTCGACGTCGACGAGCAACGGCAGGTCGCACACGTCGGTGATGCGACGCACGTCGGTCAGCACGTCGTCGAGGGTCGAAATACCCAGATCGGGCAGGCCGAGCGAGCCGGCGGCGACGCCCCCGCCCGACAGATAGATCGCCTTGAAACCGGCTGCCTTGGCCAGCAGGGCATGGTTGGCGTTGATCGCACCGACAACCTGCAGCGGTTGCTCGGTTTTGACGGCCTCGCGGAAGGCGGCGCCGGCCGAACGAATGGTTTGCGTCACTTGAGTCCCTCGGTCGTGTCTTGCGTAACTCGCCGGCGCATGCCGACGGTCTCGCGTGGGTTGAGTCGCGATGCGTTGCGATGGGTATTGATTAGCAGCAAGTCGCGGTCACTTCATTAGCAATGCGCGTGCCAGCGTTAGCGGCCCCCGTAGCGCGCGCGCCGCCGCCCGCTGCTAGTGCCTTCATTTCACGAGAGAAATTCTTTGCCCGTGTGACGTTTACGTCAAGGTCGACCTCACGCCACCGACAGGCGTGGAGCGTCTCCCGGGCTCAATTCGTTTCATTTTGAAACTAAAAATGAAACGTTTTATTGCAACATGCTACGATGCGACGTCATCCAGCGAAATCCGCCACGCCGTCATGCCGAATTCGATGCCGTCAGAATTGCTACCCCACCGTCAGGACTTCCCGGCGTTGCCAGCGCGACCCGCTATCGGCGCACGCGCAAGCGCCATGCCTGCCATGCGCAAACCGGTCATCTGGGCGGTCGGCATCAGCAAGCTCGGCGAGCTGTACCGCGATATCGTGCCCGACTACGCCGCCCAAGCCGACGTGCACATCGTCGACAAGGGTTACGAGGCGGTCATCGAAGCGCTTGAACGCCTGCCCGCGGGGAGCGTTGACGGCATCGTTGCCGCCGGTTCGAACGGCGACTTCCTGCGCGAGCGCCTCGCGTTGCCCGTGGTGCTGGTGAAGGTCACAGGCTCGGACGTCATGCATGCGCTCGCCCGCGCGCGCCGGGCGTTGCCGGCGTCCTCTTCCGACTCGCGCATCGCGCTGGTGTCGTATGCGCGCCCGGTGCCGGAGTTCGAGCGCTTCAAAAGCGCCTTTCACATCGATATCCCCCAGCACACCTATGTCGACGCGCAGAATGCCGAAGATCTCGTGCACCGGCTGCGCGACGAAGGCATGGAAGTGATCGTCGGCCCGGGCCTCGTCACGCAACTGACCGAGCGCGCCGGGCTCACCGGCATCTTCCTGTACTCGCAAGACTCGGTGCGCGCGGCATTCGACACAGCATTGGAAGTGGCGCGTCTCGGGCGCATCGAAGCCCAACGTCGGGAACGTCTCGACACAGTGCTTCGTCATCTGCACGAGGGCGTGGCCGCCGTCGACCTGAACGGGCGCATCGAAGCGATCAACGCCTCGATGGCGGGCATGCTTGGCGTGACGGTGGCAGACGCCGTCGGGCGTGCGCTCGACGCCATTGCGCCGGCCCTCGACATTGCGCGAACGCTCGAGAGCGCGAGCACCGAGCTGGAAACCATTGTGTCGATGGCGGGTAAAACGTGGGTCATCAACCGCATTCCGCTGCTCGATCAGGGCACACTCACCGGCGCGCTGCTCACCTGCCAGGACTCGCAGTCGTTCTCGCGTGTCGATCGTTCGCTGCGCTCGCGTCATCGTCCGCGACATCTCGTGGCGCGTTATCGGCTCGACGACCTGATCGGCGATTCGGCAGCCATGACGCAGGTTCGCGCGCTGGCCCGACGCTACGCGCAGACGGATTCGACCGTGCTCGTGCACGGTGAGAGCGGCACCGGCAAGGAACTGCTCGCGCAAGGCATTCACAATGCCAGTCGACGACGCGACTATCCATTCGTCGCGATCAACTGCGCGGCATTTCCCGAGACGCTGCTCGAGAGCGAACTGTTCGGCTATGAAGATGGCGCGTTTTCCGGGGCGCGGCGCGGCGGCAAGGCCGGGCTGTTTGAGACAGCGCACAACGGCACCATCTTCCTCGATGAAATCGGCGAGATGCCGATGCCGCCGCAAACGCGTCTTCTGCGCGTATTGCAGGAACGCGAAGTCCTGCGCCTGGGCGCCAACGAACCCATACCATGCGACGTGCGCGTGATTGCCGCGACACACCGGGACCTGCGCCAGCAAGTCGCCGCCGGACTGTTTCGCGAAGACCTTTACTACCGCCTGAACATCCTGCGCATGGTGCTGCCGCCGTTGCGCGAGCGCATGGAAGACCTGCCGCGACTCACGCCGCTATTTCTGGAGCGCGCCCTCGCTCGCGCAGGCGCGCGCATGAGTGTCGATGCCCTGCAGGCGTCGCTGCTGCCACTGCTCGCCACCTACCGCTGGCCGGGAAATGTCAGGGAACTTGAAAACCTGCTGGAGCGCATCGCAGTCGTTTGCGCGGATGTGGTCGACGCCCGGGAAATCAGCCGGGCTCGACTCATCGAGATTGCGCCGGAATTGGGAATGCCACGCCAAGCCGCCGCGGCAGATGTTTCAAAAACGAACGCGGAACGACAAACCGGCATGACGCCGACGGACGACGTATCGCGCGACGCGCCGCTCACCGGCCGCGCGCGACGCACCGCTGAAGAGCTCGCGCGCATTCATTCGACGTTGGCAGCCTGCGGTGGCGACCGTCACGCCGCATGCGAAGCCCTCGGGATCAGCCGCTCCACCCTGTGGCGAAAGCTTCGCGCGGGCGGCTGATCGTCGCGCGCAGGCGCGTCTCGACCAAGCACTAGAGTAAGGCCCCATCCGGCTCAGTGCTGATGGCGAATGCGCTCCCACATCTCGTGCCAGTCGAGCCGCTTGTGCCGGGATGGCTCGTCGTGATGCGTCACCCAGAAATGATCGAAGAGCATGCCAATGGCGAAGCCGACGAACAGCGCAACGAGCATCATCGAAACGTTGATCATGGACATGGCGGCCTCCCGTCGATAGGAATCACGCTTCCATTCTAGTCAAACCGTTGGGTTCCGGCGCCACGGTATCCCGGCGCGACGGGCGTAAAAAAACCGGGGTCGAAACCCCGGTTTCCCTTTGACAACGAACGATGCGCACAACGCGCACCGATGTCCGGTTTGTCGATGGCGGATGGCCGATTACCACGTCGCAATCAGGGCGCCCTTGAACTGGGCATCGATGAATTGCTTCACTTCGTCCGAGTGGTAAGCGTCGACCAGTTGCTTGACCCAGGGCTTGTTCAGGTCTTGAGTGCGCACGGCGATCAGGTTCGCGTAAGGCCCCTTCAGGTCTTCGATGGCGATGGCGTCACGCTTGGGCACCAGACCGGCCTGCGCGGCGAAGTTGGTGTTGATCGACGCCGCATCCAGATCCGGCAGGGCGCGCGGCAATTGCGCAGCTTCAAGTTCGCGGATCTTCAGCTTTTTCGGGTTTTCCGCGATGTCCAGCGGCGTGGCGTTCTTGCCTTCCAGACCGGCTTTCAGCTTGATCAGGCCTTCCTTCTGGAGCAGCAGCAGGGCGCGATTGCCGTTCGACGGGTCGTTCTGGATACCGACTTGGGCACCGTTGGGCAGATCCTTGAGCGACTTGTACTTCTTCGAGTAGAAGCCCAGCGGCGACACGTAGGTCAGGCCGGCCGTGGCGATCTTGTAGCCGCGATCCTTGATCTGGCTGTCGAGAAACGGCTTGTGCTGGAAGCCGTTGGCATCCAGATCGCCGGCGTCGAGCGCGGCGTTCGGCTGTGCATAGTCACTGAACTCGACGATCTTGATGAACAGGCCGCGCTTTTCGGCAACCTTTTTCACGACTTCGAAGATCTGCGCGTCCGAGCCGGCCATGGTGCCGACCTTCAGGGGCTTGTCGGCGGTCTGGGCCGACGCGCCGAGGGATGCCAGCGCAAACGTTGCGCCGAGGAACGCGTTGATCAGTTGACGGGACAGCATGTGCGAATTCTCCTTGTACTTGTCGATGCCGACGCCTGTTGAGCGCCTGTGCGAGTAAGTGCGAACCTGATGGATCCGCTACGGCCGCGCGGCGGACAGCCAGGGTGCGCGACCGGAATCGGGATGCTGCCACAAATGCGGGTTTACGCGAAATACATAATCGGCATTTCCATATCCCCGGTTCGCTTCGATAGGCGGTGCAAATCAAAAAAACGCCCCCTCGGATCACCGAAGGGGCGCTTCGCCGGGAGAACAGCCTGATCACGGGCCGGGGGGGGTGGCACGGCCGACGGCAGAGCCGTCAGCCGGTCGCGTCAGGAACCGACGAATAACCTGCGAGACGCATGACGTTCTCGACATGCCAAGGGCCAGTGCCTGCATGCGCTGTGCCGAACGCATGCAGGCCCTCACCCACCACTGGCTCAGGGGCAGGGCTCCTCGCCCGCCTGGCCGTTCATGTTGCATCCGCTGCCCCCGCCCGCACCAAAGCCGCCGGGACCGCCGAATGCCGCTAATCCGTTGCCACCCGCAGCGCCGCCGATGCCGCGACCGCCGGGGCCACCGACGCCGACACCGCCACCACCACCGCTGCTGGCGCCCACGCCACCGCCGGTGCCACCACCACTGCCACCGCCAGTGCCGCCGCCACCGCCACCACCACTGTGACCGCCGCAACCGCAGCCGCCTGCGCCGCCGATTCCACCGATACCTACACCGCCGCCCGGACCGCCAGGGCCACCGAATGCGCCCAAACCGCCAGCGCCGCCCGCACCGCCAAAGCCGATGCCGCCTCCACCACCACGCCCTCCGCCACCGCCACCGGCGGCGTACGACGCGTTAATCGAAATGCCACAAAGCATCGCCGTTGCGGCAGCTGCCACCAAAGTCGCCTTGAACCCGTTCATGGTCCCCTCCCCGCGCACGCGCACACATTTCCTTCGGTTCACACGTCGAACCCCGCCATAAGGTTCGGCGTCACGGCGAAAGCGCATTTGCGGAAAACGCGGGCAACAGGCATCCCGCCCGTGCATCGATGCACAGGAAATCTGCGACCAACAGCCTGCGGAGAATCCGGGTTGGTGCTTCGCCATACACGATTCACATACGCGAATTCCGTGCCAGACGATTCAACCCATTGATTTGAAAGAAATTAATAGCTCAACTTGCGAGAGATCGAAGCGCGACGCGGCGAAAATGTATCGTTCATGAAACGCTTACAACGCAGGCTACGCGACGGCCGAACGTCGATATGGCGATACGGAGATACGGAGATACGTCGGCGCACCAACGCCTGGTTTCATGCACGCATGCGCTCGCGCGCTTCGCGCACCAATGCCTGCGGCGGCTTGCCGAGCGTGCGCACGAAGGCCCGGCGCATCCGCTCTTCGTCTCCGAATCCGGTGACATTCGCCACCCGCGCGATCGAGGCCTCGCCCGCTTCGAGGAGTGCCTGAGCGGCCTCGAGCCGTAATTTCTCGATCGCCTTGGCCGGTGTCAGTCCGGTCTGCAACGTGAACTCGCGACTGAAATGCCGGGCGCTCCAATGGACCTGTGCCGCCAGTTGCTCGACCGAGAGCGGTTCGCGCAAATGCTCGCGCGCATAGGCCAGTGCGGCGCGCACCCGGTCCGAACTGGGCTCCAGTGTGGAGAGCGTCGAGAACTGCGATTGCCCACCGGTGCGCCGGTAGTGCACCACCAGCAAACGAGATGTCTCGCGGGCGATCTCGCTGCCGTAATCGGCCTCGACCAAGGCAAGCGCCAGATCGATGCCCGCCGTCATGCCCGCCGACGTCCAGACCGCGCCGTCGTTGACGTAAATGCGGTCGTCCTCCACCACGACATCGGGATGCTGCTGTTGCAACGCGCTGGCCTGGCCCCAATGGGTGGTGGCGCGCCGCCCTTGCAACAAGCCTGCATCGGCGAGCACGAATGCGCCCGAGCAAATGCTCCCGATGCGTCGCACCCTGGGTGCAAGACGTTTGAGCGCAGCGACCAGATCGGGCTCGGTCGGCACCACGTACGTCGCACCGGCCACCAGCAACGTGTCGTAGTGGCTTCGCCCGATGACTTCCGTTGCGACAGAAATGCCTGCGGAGTCCTTCACCAATCCGCCTTCGACGGAGACAGTCAGCACCTCGTAGAGCGGTGCGTCGCGTCCGAAATTGGCGATCTCGAACACCGACATCGCGGCCAGCGAAATCATTTGAAAGCCCGGGTAGACCACCAACGCAATACGTTTCGTCATGACGGAGTCAGGCACAAAGGCCACAGCTTGGGGGGATGGCGACGCAATCGAGCAATAGCACCGCGCCTCATTCGGGCGCGGCCCGCGACCGATGTGTCGATTGTAGTGAACGAGATCGACAGGTGTCGGACAACCTTGTCCGAAAAAGTGGTTTTCCAGTCATTTGAGACATTGGCATTGTCGACCACACTGCATGTCATGGGACGGCGCAACTTGCCCCGCCCGAGACGCTTTGAACACCCGTTGAACGTCACTAAACAGGAACCGAAATTGCCATGAGCGAAATCCCTCAAGCCACGCCGGGCACTGCCCTCATCACGGGCGCCTCGTCCGGCATCGGCGCGATTTACGCCGACCGTCTCGCCCGCCGGGGTCATGACCTCATTCTGGTCGCGCGCAATACCGCCCGTTTGCGCGACGTCGCCGCGCGCCTGCAGGCCGAGACCGGCCGCAAGGTCGACATCCTCAGCGCGGACCTCGCAACCCGCGAAGGTCAGGCCCTCGTCGAGACGCGTCTGCGCGAAGACGCCACCATCGACACGCTGGTGAACAACGCCGGCTTCGGTGCGGTCGCGCCGCTCCTGCAAGCCGACGTGGACCACATGACCGACATGATCGAGGTCAACGTGACGGCGCTCACCCGCCTGACGTACGCAGCCGTTCCCGGATTCGTGGCGCGCCGGCGTGGCACCGTGATCAACATCGCGTCGATCGTCGCGATTGCGCCGGAACTGCTCAACGATGTGTACGGCGGCTCGAAAGCCTTCGTGCTGGCGTTCTCGCAATCGCTGCAACACCAGTTGGCCGAGACCGGCGTACGGGTTCAGGCCGTGCTGCCGGGCGCAACGGTGACCGAGTTTTGGGATGTGGCGGGCAAGTCGCACCAGGAATTGCCGCCAGAGTGGTTGATGACGTCCGCCGATCTTGTCGATGCCGCCCTGTCCGGTCTCGACCAGGGCGAAGCCGTGACGATCCCGCCGCTCCAGGACGGCGACGAGTGGACGTCGTACGACGCGTTGCGTCGCAAGATGTCGCAGGGTCTGAGCCATCGTGCACCGGGCAAGCGCTATGGCGTACCGGCGGGCGCAGAGAATACGAAGGCGGCCTGATCGGAGACATCCGTGCGCGCCGCCGCCTTCATGGCGGCGCGCATGGACATTGCTTAGTTCCGGTAATCGAGCTCACGTGCGAGCGTCGCGCAGCGCTGCTCGCGCGGCAAGGCGCTTGTCGACGGCAGATTGCGGCGACGCTCGAAGGCGTTGAGCCACTCGTCGCTGCCCAGATCCGGGCCGTGGCCCTGCGCGTCGCCAACGCTCGCGTAGTGCGTCTCCAGATAAGCGAACCATTCGGCGGTGCAAGGGCGACGCGAAGGGTTGTCCAGTGCCGACGGCAGCGGTTTCGTTGCGGGCGACGTCGCAGGCAAAGTTACCGGCTTCGGGGCGGGCTGCGGTACTGGCTGCGGTTGAATCACGGGCTTCGGTTCCGGCGACGTCGCAGGCAACGTCACCGGCTTCGGTGCGCTCACAGGTATCGCGCAACCCGTCGCGACGACGAGGGTCGCTGCCAGCGCACAGGCACGCAACGTCCATGCGACAGAAGCAACAGCGACAGGGGAATGCAGATTCACTATGGGACCTCCGGGTCGAATGTGTGAACGGCCCAGTCTAGGCACACCTGCGCGGGACATTTCCCAACATCCCAGACGCATCAACGCGGCCCGAAGTCGCCCAAGTCCCCTCCCCCCCGCGTCTCGCTTTCTCCCTTCCTCCCTTCCCATTCTGCCCAGCCCTGCGGCACATGCATGCCCGTTCAGTTCGCGTCGATCAACTCCGCCGACGACTCTCGCAGGCACTCGGCGAACAACTGCGCCGCAGGCGTCGTGGTGTCTTCCCGCCAGTACAGAATCGCCTCACCGAGCGGTCCCAAGGGCGGCAGCGGCAGCACTCGCATGCTGCCGCGCTGCACATAGCGTCGGGCCAGCGATAGCGGCAGAATCGAGACGAAGTCGCCGCTGCGCAGCAACGACAGATTCAGCGCCAGCGAACTCGATTCGATCGCCGGACGCTGCAACGTCACACCGTGCTCGGCCAGGATCTCGGCCATCGTCGTGAACGCGGGCGAGCCACGCATCGGTGTGATCCAACGCACCTCGTGCAGATCGCACCAGTCGACACTCGCTTGCGCAGCACCCAACGGATGATGCGCGCCGACGACAAAGACGAACGGCTCGTGATGCAACGATTCGTGCCGCATCACCGACAAATTCCCCGTGACGCGATTGCGCCCGAGCGCCAGATCGAGATTGCCTTCGTCCATCATCTTGAGCAGCCGGTCCAGCGTGGCTTCCACGAACGAGAACGACGCGTTCGGCGCGCGCCGGGTGAACAACTCGACCGCATGTGCGATCAGCGGCTGAGGGATCGTCACCACGGCGCCAAAGCGCACGTGACCGGCCGTCCCCGCAGTAAGCGCACTGACGTCCCGGCGCGCCAGTTCGATTTGCCGCAATATCTCGCGCCCGCGCTCGACGAGCACACGACCGATCCCGGTCAACTCCACGGCGTTGCCGACCCGACGCACCACCGGCGCGCCCAGCGCCTCCTCGATTTCCGCGATCTGCTTGGAGATGGCCGGCTGCGTGACGTGAAACGCCGCAGCCACGCGCGTGACCTGACGCAGTTCCCCCAGAGACACCAGGATGCGCAGATGGCCGAGCTTCAGCCCGCTACGGAAAAAGCGTTCCATTGAATTGTCGGTCGTTGTCATGACGTTCGGAAAATAGGGGGACACGCGCTGCCGACGCGGGCTGAATCGCCGACATCATAACCAAATGGTAATGCCGTGCGCGCAAAGTGTGATTTGCCGTTGTGCACGCACTCCCCTTACCCTTCGAACGAGCAGCACTGGCGCGTAGGGATGTGCGCAACTTTCCAGGGCGGTCATGGCGATATCCTTCCCTGGCGCCGTTACCGCCGACGCCAAAAGCGCATAACCGGACATCGCCATGTTCCATACGCGCCGCGCTGCCCAATAACTCGACGTGCCCCACGGCACGCACCTCGGAGACAACACCCATGAGCACGTCCCTTTCCGGCGGCGCGCAGCCGCATGCCGCCAACGCCACGCTGGATCCGGCGCAGCGCGATGCGCTGTATCGCAAGCTGACCTGGCACATCATTCCCTTCCTGTTCCTCTCGTTCATCGTCGCGTACATCGATCGTGTGAACGTGAGCTTCGCCAAGCTGGAGATGCTCTCCGACCTGTCGCTCTCCGAGACTGTCTACGGCGCCGGCGCGGGCGTGTTCTTCCTCGGTTACTTCCTCTTCGAGGTGCCGAGCAACCTGATCCTGCACCGCGTGGGCGCCCGCATGTGGATCGCGCGCATCATGGTCACCTGGTCGATCATCTCCTGCCTGACGATGTTCACACAGGGGCCGGCGTCGTTTTATGTGCTGCGCTTCCTGCTCGGCGTGGCCGAGGCGGGCTTCTTCCCGGGCATCGTGCTGTATCTGTCCTCGTGGTTTCCGTCGAACAAGCGCTCGCAGATCATTGCGCTCTTCATGGTCGCGATCCCGGTGTCGGGCGCCATCGGCGGCCCGCTTTCGGGCTGGATCATGCAGCACTTCGGCGGCATGCACGGCTATGCGGGATGGCAGTGGCTGTTCCTGATCGAAGGTATCGCGTCGCTGCTCGTGGGGATCGCGGCGTTCTTCGTCCTGCAGGACAAGATCGAAACGGTGAAGTGGCTGAGTGCGCACGAGAAGCGCCTGCTTGCTCAGGACCTCGCCGCCGACGGCAACACGCGCGCGAACCACAGCGTGCGCGAAGTGTTCGGCAGCGCGAAGGTATGGATGCTCGGCCTGCTGTACTTCTGTATCGCCATGGGCAACTACGGCCTTGTCTTCTGGCTGCCGACGATGATCCGCGCGGCAGGGGTCGCCAACCTCGGCAATATCGGACTGCTCTCGGCCGTGCCGTCGCTGGTGAGCGCGGTCGCGATGATCCTGATTGCGCGTCACGCCGATCGTCACAACGAACGTCGCAAGCATGTGGCCGTGTGCTGTCTGCTCGGCGCGTTCGGCATGCTTGCCTCCGTGCTGCTGGCCGATCATCTGTGGTGGTCGATGGCAGCGCTCATCGTCGCGGCGATCGGCATCAACTCGATTGCACCGGTCTTCTGGGGCATTCCCACGGCGATGATGGGCGGGGCCGGCGCGGCCGCCGCCATCGCGCTGATCAACTCGACCGGCAACCTCGCTGGCTTCGTGAGCCCGTATGTCATCGGCTTTCTCAAGGACAGCACCGGGCGACTGCTGCCGGGCATGATCGTGCTGGCCTGTGCGCTGGTCGCCGGCGCTTGCATCGTGATGTCGCTCAAGCCGCAACGGAGTCACGCATGAGTGCTCCCGTTTGCCTTGTGACCGGCGCCGCGACCGGCATCGGTGCGGCCACTGCCGTGCGTTTTGCGCGGGACGGCTGGGCCGTCGCCATCAATAACTTCGACGACAGCACGCGTGCGGCGGCCGAATCCGTCGCGGCGCAATGCCGTGACGCCGGCGCGCACACGCTCGTCTTCGACGCCGACGTGGGCGACGACGGCGCCTGTCGACGCATGGTCGATGCCGTGCGCAGCCAATGGGGCCGACTCGACGCCCTGGTCAATAGCGCAGGCACCACGCGCGTGATTGCACACGGCGACCTCGAAGCCATCGACGCCGCCGAGTTCGAGCGCGTCTATCGTGTGAACCTCATCGGCATGTTTCAGATGACGCGCGCCGCCGCACCGTTGTTGCGTGAACGCCCGGCGGGGACGGCGGCCGCTTCCGTCGTGAACGTGTCGTCGCTGGCGTCGCTCAACGGCACGGGATCGTCGATCGCGTACGCGGCGTCCAAAGGCGCGGTCAATTCGCTCACCCTCTCGCTCGCCCGCAATCTCGCCCCGCATGTGCGCGTGAACGCCGTCGCCCCCGGAATGGTCGACGATGGCCTGCTGCGCCGCGTGCTCGGCGACGACGCCTACGGGCGTGTCGTCGAGGGCATGCGGGAGAACGCGCCGCTCAAGCGTGTCTCGCAACCGGCCGAGATCGCCGAACTGGTCTGGTTCCTCGCGGCCCGCGCGCCTGCGATGACCGGTCAGGTGCTCGCCATCGAGAACGGTCTGCTGCTCAACACCTGAGACTGCGGCCCTGCCAAAAATGCAAAAGGAAGTCCCCATGACAGATCTGCACAAGCATCGCTCCCGCACCGTCACCGAGGGCGTCACCCGCACGCCGCACCGCGCGTTCCTGCGCGCCACCGGCCTCGACGATGCGGCCATCGACAAGCCGTTCGTCGCCATCGTCGATACGTTCGGCGAGAACACACCCTGCTCCATGTCGCTCAACCAGATCTCGGACAACGTGCGTCTGGGCGTGGCTGCGGGTGGCGGTGTGCCGATTCGCGGCTCCGCCATCTCGGTCTCGGACGGCACGTCGATGAACCACTCGGGCATGCGCTTTTCGCTCGTCTCGCGCGAGACCATTGCCGACAGCGTGGAACTGTTCGTGCGCGCGCACTGCTACGACGCGCTCGTGGGCGTGGCCGGTTGCGACAAGACGCTGCCCGGCATTCTGATGGGCATGGTGCGCGTGAACGTGCCCGGCGTGTTCCTGTTCGGCGGTGCGATGCTGCCGGGTGTGGCGCCGGACGGCTCGCAAGCCACGATCCTCACCGCGATCGAGGCAGTCGGTACGGCGCAGCGCGGCGACATGTCCGCCGAGACGCTGCGCGGCATCGAAAAGCGCTGCACGCCGACGGCCGGCTCCTGCCCCGGCCAGTTCACGGCGAACACGATGGCGATGGTCGCGGAAGTGCTCGGGCTCGCGCCGCTGGGCTCTGCGATGGTGCCTGCGGTGTACAGCGAACGCATCGCGATTGCGCGTCGCGCGGGCGAGAACGTGATGCGCGCGCTGCGCAACGGCGGGCCGCTGCCGCGCGATCTCGTCACCCGCAAGAGCCTGGAAAATGCCTGCGCGGCCGTGGCGGCCACCGGCGGCTCGACCAACGCCATGCTGCACATTCCGGCGATTGCGCATGAGGCCGGCATCGAATTCACGCTCGACGACGTCTCCGAAGTCCTCGCCCGCACCCCGCTTATCGGCGACATGCAGCCAGGGGGACGCTATCTGGCCGTCGATCTGCATCACGTGGGCGGCGTGCCCGCGGTACTCAATGCGCTGCTCGCCGGCGGGCACATCCACGGCGACACCCTCACGCAAAGCGGCGAGACGCTGGCAGACGCCCTGCGCGCCTTCCCCGGCCCGGACGGGCGTGTCGTCAGGCCGCACACCGAGCCGCTCTCGCCCAACGCCGGGCTGGTCGTGCTGCGCGGCAACCTTGCCCCGGACGGTGCGGCGCTCAAGACCGCCGGTCTCGGACAATTGACGTTTACGGGCACCGCGCGCGTGTTCGAGACGGAGGAAGACTGTATGGCCGTGGTCTCGGCGCAGCGCTATCGCGAGGGCGACGTGCTGGTCATTCGCAACGAAGGCCCCAAGGGCGGCCCCGGCATGCGCGAGATGCTGAGCGTGACCGCTGCGATCTACGGGCAAGGCATGGGCGAGAAGGTTGCGCTGCTTACCGACGGCCGGTTCTCGGGCGCAACGCGCGGCATGTGCATTGGATACGTGGGGCCGGAAGCGGCCGCCGGTGGCCCGATTCGTCTGCTTCGTGACGGCGATATCATCCACATCGACGCAATCAAGGGTAAGCTCGACGTCGAACTCTCCGACGAAGCGCTCGCTGCGCGGGCCGCCGAGGCCAAACCGTTCGTGCGGGGCCGGCTGGGCGGCGTGCTGGAAAAGTACGAAGCGCTGGTGCGGCCTGCCAAACTGGGCGCGGTGACCCACTCAGGGGCCGTGCCATGGCCCTACGAGGCCTCGATCGGGGAGACGCCAACTCACGAGGACCCGAATTGATGACAACCCCACGCGTAGGCTTTTGCGGCATCGGCCGCATGGGCGAACCGATGACGCAGCGGCTGCTGGCCGCCGGACACGATGTCGCCGTATGGAACCGTTCTGCCGCCAAGCTCGGCGCACTGACCGATGCCGGCGCCCTCGCCTGCGTCACGCCGCAGGCGCTCGGTGAATGCGTCGATATCGCGTTGCTGTGTCTGGGCGACGGCAAGGCCGTCGAAGACGTGGTATTCGGTGAGCACGGACTGGTGCATGCCGCCACACCCCCGCGCTTTCTCGTCGACCATTCGACGCTGTCTCCCGCACTTACGCGCAACCTCGCCCGACGTTGGCAGGAAGCCACCGGCAGCGTCTGGATCGACGCGCCGGTGTCCGGCGGCACGGGCGGCGCGCAGGCCGGGACGCTCGCCATCATGGCGGGTGGCCCACCGGATGCCATCGAGGCGGTGACGCCGGTGCTGCGCGCGTTTTCGTCGCGCGTGACGCGCATGGGCGACATCGGGGCGGGTCAGACGACGAAGCTCGCCAATCAGGCCATCGTCGCCACGACACTCGCTGGACTGGCCGAAGCCTTCGTGCTCGCCAAGCGCGCCGGCATCGATACGGGCGCGGTGCCGCAAGCGCTGCAAGGCGGCTGGGCCGATTCCGTACTGATGCAAACGCTGTGGCCGCGCATGGTGACGCCGCCCGACTTTGCCACCGGCACAGTGCGCGTGATCCTGAAAGATCTCGATGCGATCGCGGAACTCGCGCACACCACCGCAACGGTGCAGCGCGTGCTGCCCGAGGTGCGCCGTCTGCTCAAGGACGCCGCCGAGCGCGGCATGGCGGACTGGGACCTGTCGCAAGTCTTCCGTATCGGGGAAGCGGAGAGCGCGCCGGACGCCTGACGGTGCGCTGCGCTCGCTCACAAAAAAGCCATGCCCCGTGACGGGCATGGCTTTTTGTCATTCGGACAGCGTGGTGCTGTGCCGCGGCGCTTGCGTCACAACGAACTACTTCACACCGACCTTCGAGAAGTCCTGACGACCGAACGGGCTGACCTGATAGCCCGTCACATCGGCACGCGTGATGACCGAGGCGATCGGATGCGCCAGCGGAATCCACAGCGCCTCGTCCTTGATCGTCTTCTGTGCGGCCTGATACTTCGCCGTGCGCGCGGCGATGTCATGCGTGCGCTTGCCGTCGCTGATCAGCTTGTCGAGGTTGGCGTCGCAAAAGCGCGCGAAGTTCGTGCCGGACGTGACTGCCGCGCAACTGAATTGCGGCGTGAGGAAGTTGTCAGGATCGCCGTTATCGCCCGACCAGCCCATGAACAGCAGATCGTGCTCGCCCGCCTTGCCGCGACGAATCAGCTCGCCCCACTCCACCGTCTTGATCTGCGCCTTCACACCGATCTTCGCCAGATCGCTTTGCAGCATCTCGGCGCCCACGCGCGGATTCGGATTGAGCAGGCTGCCGGCCGGACGCGTCCAGATCGTCGTCTCGAAGCCTTGCGGGAACCCGGCATCGGCCAGCAGTTTCTTTGCCTTGTCGATGTTATGCGGATAGTCCGCGACATTCTTTGCGTAGCTCCAGGTGTTGGGCGGATACACGTTGACCGCCGGTGTCGCAGTGCCTTCGAATACCTGCTTCACATAGCTCGGCTTGTCGAACGCGAGGTTCAGCGCCTGACGCACGCGCACGTCATTTAACGGCTTGTGCTGCGTGTTGATGGCCACGAACGCGGTCATGAACGCAGGCGTCTCGACCACCTTGAGCGCCTTGTCGCCACGTGCGGCCTGCACGTCGAGCGGCTTGGGCGACAGCGCAATCTGGCACTCGCCGACCTTGACCTTCTGCGCACGCACTGCGGCGTCCGGCACGATGGTATAGATCAGGCGGTCGGCCACCGGCGCGCCGCCGAAGTACGACTTGTTCGCGTCGAAACGCACGACGCTGTCCTTCTGATAGCTGCGAAAGACGAACGGTCCCGTACCGATCGGGCGCGCATTGAGTTCATCCGTCTTGTTCGCGGCGACCAGCTTGTCCGCATATTCCGCCGAATAGATCGACGCGAAGGCCATCGACAGCATCGACAGGAACACGGCGTCCGGCTCGGCGAGCGTGAAGCGCACGGTGTTGTCGTCGACCTTCTGCACCGACTTGATCAGCTTGCCCAGCGAGAGCGACTGCGCGTGCGGGAACCCCGACGGCGTGAGCTTGTGCCACGGCGCGTTGTCGTTGAGCATGCGATCGAACGTGAAGACCACGTCGTCGGCGTTGAACGCGCGCGTCGGCTTGAAGAGATCGTTGCTGTGGAAACTGACGTTCGGGCGCAGCGTGAACGTGTAGGTCAGACCGTCCGGACTGACCTCCCATCGGGTCGCCAGGCTCGGCACGACCTTGGCCTGCGCCGCGTCGAACTCCACCAGACGGTTGAACACCGGGTCGGCAGACGCGTTGGTGGTAGTGAGCGAGTTGTAACGCACCACGTCAAACCCTTCCGGGCTGGCTTCGGTGCAAACGGTGAGCGGCTTGGCCTGGGCCGCGAGCGGAACCAGCGGCAGGGCGAGCGCAGTAAGTGCGGCGGCGAGAGTGTGACGCGAGGCAAGCGAGCGACGGCGCATGAGCTTCTTCTCCAGGAAGTCGATGACGGGTGGGATGGGTGGGATGGCTGCTGACATGGCTGCTGACGAAACAACGGGCCAGAATAGCGCAAATTCGCCCCGCCCGCCTTTACGCCGCAGCATATGCATATATGCGCAGTGCCAAATGTTGCCAAATGCCGAAAGCGAACGTCAGTTCTGCCAACCGAACGCGCGCATCCGATGGACGATGCTGTCGCGCGCCACCACAACGGTCAGTCGCGAACTGACGGACATATCGTAGAGATAGCGCGTGCGCCCCGCGTACGGCACGCTCACGTAAGGATGCGCGAGGAGCGGCACGTCCGCGCCGCAGGCCAGCGCGTCGCCTTCGCCAGCCAGCCGTGCAAGACATAGCCGATGCGCCGCGTCGCGCGCGACGGCAAAGGGATCGGCCGCGCCCAGCGATGCACTGAGCGATGCACCGCGGGAGGCGCCGGAATGCGCGAGCGCGGATACACCATCGTCCGGCCCGACCGGCGTGGGGGCGTGCGCAGCCAGCGCGACCGGCCCCTGCCCCATGGCGACGAAAAGCCACAGGCCGGCGTGCGCCATGTCGATCCAGACCTTGCCGTGCGGACCGTCACAGGCCAGCGATGCGACGCCCGGCGTCGCGACCGGCACCGGCGCCTGCGCGGGCGTGCAGCGGAACCAGCGGCCGAATATCCAGCGCAGCGCAATGCGCTCCGAGAGGAAGCGGTGGCGCATCTGCGTACGGGGCAAGCGTCTGGCCAGCGCGTGTTCCGCAGCGCTGAGCCAGGTCGCGCCGTCGTCCGGCCCGCCCGCCGCCGCACCCGTCGCGCCGAAGGGACGCCCGGCCAGCAGGAAGCGCCACAGCCAGAGTTCGTCGCTGCCGCATTGCGGCGACGGCAAAGCCGTAGCGCGATCCCGACCGGCGTCCTGCCGGGTCGCATCGATGTCGCTGCTCGCCAGCGCGCGGTTCTGCGCGCCTCCCGTGAGCTTGCGGTCGCCCTGTCCAAACAGCCCAAGCGGCACGTAAGTCATGGAAGGTGTCGGAATCGATGCGACGCGCGGTGTCGAATCGACCGTTCGTTTCAACATCAACAATTACGACCTCCACGAACATGACCGCCGCCGACGCCGCTCGCTACACGTAACCACATCGCGTCACAACATCGCGTAGCCACACCGCAACGACGTCACTACGTGGTCACACACGGATTCGCGCACGGGTGCGTGCACGGGTGCGTGCACGGGTGCGTGCACGGGGTTCATGCACTTGGCCGCGCCATTGGCGATCATTCATTTGATAATGAGAATCATTATCAAATGATAACACAAGCGTCTACGCTAAAGGAGTGACAAATGCATGGGAAATGGCTTGTTTGCGCGAGATGACGGCGAAGCCCGGACCAGGCCGCCCTCAGCCGCGGACGCGGCTGAGGCCTACCGTCAGCAGATTGGGAAATGTCTGCCCGCCGGGTGAATCGCCGGATGAATCGTCATGCGTCCGCAGGCAGCGGCGCACGGTAACCCAGAGCGTAGCTTGCCGCCATCGCTTCGCGACGCACGGCTTCCCCGATGGGGCTGTCCATGCGCGCGTCGAAACCGCCGGTCGCACCGAGCGCCGTAATGACACCGACGAGCCGCCCGTCGTAATTGAACACAGGCGCGGCAATTGCGCTGATGCCGGTCAGGTTGGTGTCGCGCACGCAAGCCCCCTGCGCGGTGCGCACCGATGCTCGCAGCGCGCCGATCGGGTCGGCGGCGTCGAGTTGCGCGCGGTGCTCAGGGCTTGCCTGCGTCCACTCGCTCTCGGCCATGGCCAGCACTTGCGGATCGTCCAGCAGCCCGAGGAATACGCGACCGGCAGCGGACCAGAGCACGGACATCACGGACCCGATCCTCACGTTGATCGTGACCGGCAGACCCGGTTCTTCGAAACGCACGATGGTCGGGCCCTTGTTGCCCATGACGGCGATGAAGCACGTGACGTCGAACGCCTCGCGCAAACGCACCAGCGCCGGCTCCGCTGCGCGCACCGGGTCGGCCTGCCGCATGGCGGCAACGCCGATGAGCATCGCTTCGAGGCCAAGGTAGTAGTGTTGCGAGTCGGCGTCCTGCGCCACGAGGCCCTCTTCCACAAGACTCATCAGATAGCGGTGAACCTTGGCAGGGCTCTGCTGCACGTGCAGTGCGAGCGCAGTCAGGCTCGCGCGTCCGCCGAGCCGGGCCAGTCCTTTGAGCACCACCATGCCGGTCTCGGCCGACTGCACGCGCTGCCGGCGGCCGCGCTCGCGGGGCGCGTCGATGGTTTCGAGGGCATCGGTGCCATCGACGACGGCTCCGGTGGCATCGGCGGCTTCGATCGCGTACTCATGGGCAGCCGCGCCGGGGGCGCCCGGCGTGCGGGAAAGCGTCGCCGCGCTTCGCGGGCGGCCTGCGGTGGGTCGTTTGCTTGTCGTCATCGGCGAGATTTTAAGATGCAAATCGGCATCGCCCCGTGGCGACACGTCTAGAGGTTAACCCCAGTCTACGAATTTACGCAATGCGTATTATATTTACGCTTAACAGACATCATGAATGTGAGAGCGCTTTGGGCTAACACTCGCCATCGCGTCACATCACATCGAACCGAGGAGACGTCCCGCCCGACGTTGGGGGCCATCGCCGGATATCGTCCGACGCGCGCTACCCGGATGGCAACGCTCCTCTACACTTGATTCATGATGTGCACCGCCCGGGTTCGGCGAATCCTGCCATGGCCGTCGGTGCGTCAACATAGATAAGCACACAGATCAGCAAACAAGCCTCAGAGAGCGAGCGGATGAGCCAGTCGACTTCCCCCACCCCGAACACCGCGGCCGCCGCCGGCTGCCCGTTTCATCAGATGGCGGCGCAGAACGCAGCCGAAACGTCCACTGAGAAGGCGCCGAACGGCTGCCCTGTCAGCGCGCGCGCAGCCGAGTTCGATCCGTTCGAAGACGGGTATCAGCAAGATCCCCCGGAGTACGTTCGCTGGGCGCGTGAGCAAGAACCGGTGTTCTACAGCCCGAAGCTGGGCTACTGGGTCGTGACGCGCTATGACGACATCAAGGCCATCTTCCGCGACAACATCACGTTCAGTCCGTCGATTGCGCTCGAGAAGATTACCCCCACAGGGCCGGAAGCCAATGCCGTGCTCGCTTCGTACGGCTTCGCACTGAACCGCACGCTGGTCAACGAAGACGAACCGGCGCACATGCCGCGCCGTCGCGTGTTGATGGAGCCGTTCACGCCCGAGCATCTCAAGCACCACGAACCGCTGGTGCGCCAGTTGGCGCGGGAATACGTCGACCGTTTCGTCAACGACGGCCGCGCCGATCTCGTCGACCAGATGCTGTGGGAAGTCCCCCTGACCGTGGCGCTGCACTTCCTCGGCGTCCCCGAGGAGGACATGGACAAGCTGCGCGAATACTCGATTGCGCACACCGTGAACACGTGGGGACGACCGAAGCCCGAGGAGCAGGTGGCCGTGGCGCACGCCGTGGGCAATTTCTGGCAACTTGCGGGCAAGATTCTCGACAAGATGCGGCAGAACCCGGATGGTCCGGGCTGGATGCAATACGGCATTCGCAAGCAAAAGGAGTACCCCGAAGTCGTCACCGACTCGTACCTGCACTCGATGATGATGGCGGGTATCGTCGCCGCACACGAGACGACCGCCAATGCCACGGCCAATGCGATGAAGCTGCTGCTCTCGCACCCCGACGTGTGGCGCGAGATCTGCGAAGACCCGTCGTTGATCCCGAACGCCGTCGAAGAGTGTCTGCGTCATAACGGCTCGGTAGCAGCGTGGCGACGTCTCGCAACGAAAGACGTCAACATCGGCGGCATCGAGATCGCGGCCGGATCGAAGCTGCTGATCGTGACGTCGTCCGCCAATCACGACGAAGGGCATTTCGCCGACGCCGATCTGTTCGACATCCGCCGTGAGAACGCCAGCGATCAGCTGACGTTCGGCTACGGCTCGCATCAGTGCATGGGCAAGAATCTCGCCCGCATGGAGATGCAGATCTTCCTTGAAGAGTTCACGCGCCGCCTGCCGCACATGAAGCTGGCGGAGCAGAAGTTCACGTACGTGCCGAATACGTCGTTCCGGGGGCCGGAGCATCTCTTCGTCGAATGGGATCCGGCGCAGAATCCGGAGCGTCGCGATCCGGGCGTGCTCACGCGTCATGCGCCGGTGCGCATCGGCGAGCCGTCGGGGCACAGTGTCACGCGCCCCGTGGTGGTCGAGTCCGTGACGCCGGTCGCGCAGGGCATCGTCAAGCTTCGGCTGGTCGCCCCGGACGGTCGCGCGATGCCGCGCTGGGCGCCGGGTTCGCACATCGATATCGAGTGTGGCGAGACGGGGTTGTCGCGTCAGTACTCCTTGTGCGGCGATCCGGCGGACGCCGGCGCGCTGGAAATTGCCGTGCTGCACGAGCCGGAGGGTCGCGGCGGTTCGAACTGGGTGCACACGCAGTTGCGCGTGGGCGATCGCCTGCGCATTCGCGGGCCGCGCAATCACTTCCGTCTGGACGAAACCACGCCGCGCGCGATTTTCGTCGCCGGCGGCATCGGCGTGACGCCGATTGCGGCGATGGCGCGTCGGGCCAAAGCGCTGGGCATGGATTACGAGGTTCACTACAGCGGTCGCAGCCGTCGCACGATGGCGCTGATCGACGAGCTCCAGGCGCTGCACGGCGAGCGTCTGCGTCTGTGGATCAAGGACGAGGGGCAGCGCGCCGACTACGCGAGCCTGTTGGCGACGCCGCAAACCGGCACGCAGGTGTACGCGTGCGGCCCGGTGCGCATGCTCGACGCCCTGGCGCAATGCTGCGCGCAGTGGCCCGAAGACACGCTTCGCGTGGAACATTTCCAGTCGCAGCTCGGCACGCTCGATCCGGAGAAGGAGCATGCGTTCGAAGTCGTACTCAAGGACTCGGGCATTACGGTAACGGTACCGGCAGACCGGACGCTGCTCACGGCGTTGCGCGCCGCGAACATCGACGTGCAGAGCGACTGCGAGGAAGGGCTGTGCGGCTCGTGTGAAGTGCAGGTGCTCGAAGGCGACGTGGACCACCGCGACGTGGTCCTCACGCGCGCCGAGCGCGATGCCAATACGAAGATGATGTCGTGCTGCTCACGCGCCTGCGGCAAGAAGCTGGTGTTGGCGTTGTAAGGCGCGACGTACGAAAGCACGTTTGCTGAATCAGAAAGGGGCGCTGCGGCGCCCCTTCTTGTGTTTTCGGTCTTTGCTCGCGCGTCGGCAATTGCGACCGTCTGACGACGGGCCGTTGGCTCGTCATGCCGGATCGATCGCTTAACGCGCGCCTTGCGGCGCCCGCAACATCGTGACCAGCGCCACGAACGCCAGGACGGCGAAACCGCACATGACCGTCACGAGCGGGCGCGGCGAACCGTCGTTGAGCAGACCGAGCAATCCCCCCGCCGCGAATCCGAAGCCATATTGCACGCTGCCCACGAGCGCCGCCGCAGCACCTGCGCGCGTCGGATGATTCGCCAGCGCCCCGGCCACCGAATTCGCCGTGATGATGCCGCGCAGGGACATGAACAGGAACAGCATCACGACCATCAGCGGCAGCAATGCAAAGCCGAGCCACACCGTCGCGCACAACACTGTCGTGACGATCGCGCATCCGACGATACCCGTTCGCATGAGCCGGTAAGGCCCGATCTGCCCGACACGGCGCGAGTTGAACATCGTCATGGCCGCCATGCCCACGATGTTGATGCCGAACAGCACGCCGAAGAACTGCGGCGAGACGTGGAAGTACTCCATGTACACGAGCGGCGTGCCGGTAATGTAGGTGAACGACGCACCGAACACGGCCCCGCCCGCGACCATGTAGCCCACGAAATGCGGGTCGCGCAGCAACTGCCAGTACGACCCCAGAATCGCACGCGGGCCGCCCGCCTGACGGCCATTCATCGCGCCCGTCTCCGGCAAGCGCCACAACGCCAGCAACGCCACGACACCGAACACCGCCAGAATGCCGAAGATCACGCGCCATGTCGTAAACCGCAGCATCTGCCCGCCCACCAGCGGTGCGACGATCGGCGCCACGCTCATGACCAGCAGCATGATCGAGAACGCGCGGGCGCTGTTGCGCGGGCCATAGACGTCGCGCACGATGGCCTGCGCGATCACCGGCATCGCACATCCGCCGAGCGCCTGCACGAATCGCCACATCATCATGTGGTCGATGCTGTCGGCGAACGCACAGCCGATGCTGCCGAAGACGTACAACACGATACCGGCGGCCATCGGCTTGCGACGCCCGAACCGGTCGGCGAGTGGCCCCCAGAACAGTTGCCCGAAGGCGAAGCCGAGGAAGAAGTACGACAGCGTCAGTTGCGTGGCCGCAGCACTCGCGCCCAGTTCGTGGCGCATGGTGGGCAGCCCGGGCAAGTACATGTCGGTGGACGCCGGCGCGATCATCATGAACAGACCGAGAATGCCAAGCAGCACTCGTTCGGAAGGCAAGGCGGGAGAGAGTTCGGACGTCGTGGTCATTTATCGTTCTGATTTTTCGGTGCGAATCCTGCCGCGTCGCGCGAAGCACCGCAAAAAACGACGACGCCCGCCATGATAACGCTGGCGGGCGTCGTATTTTCATACTCGATGGTTATCGCAAACCTAACCGCTGCTTATGCCGTGATTGACCGCCGGCGGATGCACCGATTTGTCATGCGCCGATATCCATCGTCATGCGGCCATCAGCTCGCCGTGGCGGCGCGCAGATTGCCACCGTCACCGCGCTGCGTGCGGGCAATGGCCAGCACACCGATCAGCGAGACGCATGCCGGCACGGCTGCGGCCAGAAACAACGACGACGATGACCATTGCAGATGCATCAGTGCGCCACCCAGCACCGGCCCGAGCACGGAACCGATGCGCCCGATACCGAGGCTCCAGCCGATGCCCGTCGAGCGCAACGACGTCGGATAGTAGGTCGCGGCCAGGGCGTTGAGCGCCGGCTGACCGCCGATGATCGAGAAGCCTGCGAAGAAGATCGCGATGAACACCGCCACCATCGAGACCATCACCACCGGGTTGCCGATGGTCGCCGTTGCCGCAATCGCGATCAGGAACGTGACGGCCAGCACACTCGTGAAGCCCACACGGTCGATCACGCGGCCGAGCAGCAGCGTGCCGATCACGCCGCCCGCCCACAATGCGGTGCCCGCCATCACGGCCACTTGCGTGGAATAACCGGCGTCGCGAATCACCGTCGGCAGCCAGTTCGACAGGAAGTACATGTCGAGCAGATTGGCGAAGTTGATGACCCACAGCAACAGCGTCACGCGCGCGCGGCCGTCCTTGAAGAGTTCGATGAACGGCACGCCCTTGGCCTTTTGCTCATCGAGCACGAAGCGGGCATCTGCCGGCACGTTGGCAAGCGGCGCCACACGCAGCAATTGCTTGCGAATGCGCGAGGTGTCGCTCTTCTTGAACATGAGGAACTGGATCGATTCGGGCAGCGAGAGCCACATCAGCACGCCCAGCACCAGCGGAATGGCGCCGCCGATGTAGAACACTGCGCGCCAGCCGAGGCTCGGGATGATGGCGGCGGTAATAAGCCCGCCCACCACGCCGCCCAGCGTGAAGCCGCAGGACACGATCATCATGAGCGAGACGCGAATGCGACGCGGACTGTATTCACCGGCGAGGGCCATGGCGTTGGGCATGATGCAGCCCAGCCCCAGACCGGCAGCAAAGCGCCAGACGACCAGTTCCGTGATCGTGTTCGCAAAACCGGTGACGATCATGCACACCGAAAAGAACAGCGTGGCGCCGATCAGCACCGGACGGCGCCCCAGTTTGTCTGCGAGGGCGGAGAACGTGAGCGAGCCGACCAGCATGCCGAACAGCCCGGCGCCGAAGACCGGCGAGAGCGTTTCCTTGGCAATGCCCCACTCGCGAATGACCACCGGGGCCACATAGCCCATGGCCTGAACGTCGAAACCGTCGACCACCAGGCACATCGCACACAATGCGATCACCCACCACTGATAGGCGCCCAGACGACTCTCGTCGATCAGTGCACCCACATTCACTTCTGCTGCTTTCATGCTGTCTCCAAACGTTCTCGCAACTTCGTGGTATTGCGTTCCGGTCGAGGCGCCGGTTTGTCGTGACGTTGCCTCGCAGGCGCCGCGTCGCCCCGGTTCGGGCGGCGCAGCATTCGATGCCGAGGGCCGTCGCACGAACAGCGTGGCGAATCCCGGCACTAAATTACGCTTTGCGGAAGTTTATATCTCCCAACGTAAATCAATGCTCAGTGTAAACACTTAGACGCGCGAGCGATTCCCATGGATTGGCTGGACCGTGGGAACGCCGTCGATTCCCGACCCGACGCGGGAATCTCACCCTGCCTTGGCAAACGTCACGTCACTTTGTGGTTTTTCTCCATACCGGTCATGGGACGATGCCTTGGATGTGTGCCGTTCGGCCCTGCGGGGCGGGGAATCGGGCGATTACCCCATCAAAAAGCGGCGAATTGTCGCAGATGTGGTTTTTCTACAGATTTTTTTGACAAAGGTTTACCCGTCTAGGGATTTCCCTGATATAGTTGCACCTGTCTCCTCCACCTCCTCCTGGTGGATTTCACGGCCAGCAACGCGCTGGCCGTTTTTTTTGCCTGTCGAAAACGCGAAGGCCAGGCGATGGCCTGGGCTGAGCATCGCCAGGCATTCCCGTGCATCCGCCCGAGCATTAACGTGACGTAAGGAAGTCCTGCGGGTGTCGCGCGAGTCGCCATGCGGAAGATGGCATCGCCTGAGCTACACTCGACGCCATGAAAATCGCGCCGCTCACCACCCTGCTTTGTGTTTTGCCGCTCGCCGGCTGTTATGTCGTGCAGTACCCGGGCGGCGCGCTCACGCTCTCGCCAACGCCCGCTGCACCGCAGGCGATGCGCGCCGCGCCGGGTTCGGTCGGCAGTGCGGACAGTTCGGCGCCGACGCTCACGCCGATTCCAACACCGAATGTCGCGGCCACGCCGGTCCGCCCGGCAGCGCCGCGGTCTTCACCGCCCTCGCCACCGTACCCCGGTAACTCTCCCGTGCCACCCGACTTCCAGCCGGGCAATGGCTCGCCGGTCCCACCGGATTACCGCCCGTCGGCGCCACCTGCCGGAACGTCCCCTTCCGGCTATCCGACCTACCCGAACGGCTCCCCCGTTCCGCCGGACTATGTGCCGTCGCGCACCTCGCAAAATCCGGCAGGCGGCCCCGCCTATCAGGGTTCGGCTTCGGGTTTGCCAACTTACGCCGCTTACCCCACTTACCCCACTTACCCCACTTACCCCGCATATCCCGCATATCCCGTGTACGCGGCATATCCCGTGTACGCGCCGATCTACCCGGCATTCGCGCCGTCGCCGTGGCTCGGCAACGTGTCGTTCTCCGTGTCGTGGGGGCGGGGCTGGGGCGGGTGGGGAGGTCGTTGCTGCGGCCGCTGGCGCTAACGGGCATTCAGGGCGCGTGTTCGATGCGAGCGGTGCCATCGGAACCTGTGGCATCCGCGGCGTGCGAAGGTGACGAGCGCCGGACAAGGCGCTCGGTAATTCAGTGCGACGTCTGACTTTCTTTCGCGACGCGATCCTCGATGCGTAACTCGATACGTTTTCGAATCTGGGCGGCAGCCGAGGACGCACAATCGGCGTCGATGCTCGAGAACTCGCAACGGCCGATGTAGGCACCCTCGCAGTAGGCGTCGACGGCGCCATCGAAGCGCTTGTCGGCGCGCGGCGTAATCGCGCCCGCCAGGTCGAACGGACGTCCCGGTGGCGTATGACTGACGTAACGCCAGCTGAATTTGTACGAATCTGTCATAAGTCCCCTTTCTTTCAAACGCCAGCTACGGGTCCGCGAAAACCCGATGCTGTTTTTTGGAGGAATCGTAACATGTTCACGAATTCCGACTCCCGTTCGAAAAAAAAAGCGGCTCGCCAGGGCGGCGAGCCGGACAGTCCGTGGAGGTCGGGGGCACATCAGGACCACGGTGATTTCACTGTAGTCCCGAATCGTTGTCGTTATTCTCGGTAATTTGCCTGATGCGACGGCAGGAATACACCTACCCCTGCGCGTGCGCTGCGGCAGTCGCGGCGTCGCCCCTCGCAACATCGACCCCGGGCATCAGATCCTCGGCGGCCACTGCTTTGCCGAAAAGCCAGCCCTGCCCGATGGCGTCGGGATGAATCGTGAGCATGTAGTCGGCCTGCGCCTGCGTCTCCAGGCCTTCGACGATGACGTCCACGTGAAGCAGGGTCGCCATCTTGCAGATCTGATCGACGATCGCGCTACCCACGGTGTCTTTTCCGATGGCCTGCGTGAACATGCGGTCGATCTTGAGGGCGTCGACATTGAGCGTCGACAGATACGCGAGGTTGGAAAAACCCGTCCCGAAATCGTCGATGTGAATCTGATAGCCGTCCACCCGCAGACGGTCGAGTGCTTCGCGCAGCCGGGTCATGTTGTCCGTGGAGCGCTCCGTGACTTCCAGTGCGATCTGCGCCCGAGGCACGCGCAGCGACGCCGCAATGTGATTCAGGTACGTATGAAAGGTCTGATCGACGACATCCGTGGCCGCAAGATTGATGCTGACGTGGAACTCCGGATCGGCCAGCACGCGCGCGTGCATTTCGACCAGCGCCTTGCGGGCGACCTGGCGGGTGATCAGCCCGATCACGCCGCGACGCTCGGCAATGGGGATGAAGATGTCGGGCGAAATCGGATTACCGGCGCTGTCGTTCAGGCGGGCGAGCGCTTCGACACCGATCATCTTGCCGTCGCGCAAACGGACCAGCGGCTGATACACGAGATGAATACCGCCCGATTCCGCTGCCTGCTGCGTGACCCAGTCGATCGACATGCGATAGCGGCGACGCGAGCGCCACGACTGCCCTACCGCCCCACCGACCACGGCACCGATCGAAAGCGCCATGAACAGTCCCCATGGGTTGGTCAGAATGCGTGAGGAGGTATAAATGGCCGAAGCGCAGACATCAACACTGTCCGAGCAAAGCGCGAACTGACGTAAGGGTCCGATGTCGAGCCAGCGAGACGTCTTCCCCAACATGATGCGCTGCTGGTCCTCGAACTTGCCCGCGCGCCAGAACTGGAAGCGCATGTCGCTCGTGGACGCCACCGACGCAAACCCGGCGCCCGGCATGCTCAGACGCGCCGGCAGCACCGGCGGGCTGAAGACCACCACGTCTCCAAGACCAATGGCATTGACCTGCACGCCCGGCGTCACGATGCCCGTGATCGTGTGCCAGAGCTTCACGCCCGTTCGCGTCTCATGACTGGGCGGGGGCAACGCCGGCTCCGGATCGAACCGCCCGACCACCGCGGAACATAGCAGGCGGGAATCGTGAACGCGGGCGATGTCGTGAAAGTAAGGGCTGCGCATGGCGACGCGGCGCAGCGCGAGAATGTCCGCGTCGGTACATGGCACGGCGCCGCTGTACATCGCGTCGTGTAATGCGCTACGGCTCGAGAGCGACGCATCGCCCATGAAACCCATGATGTCCTGCACGTAGGCACGCAGACGAAAGTCATCCACGCGTGTTTGCGCGATCTGCCCTATGAACAACATGACCAGCATGCCCGCGATAGCGCCGATGAGCACTGGCAACCAGCGGGTCAGCCTTCTGAGCGTTTGCATGGGAAGTGGTGTCCACGGTGGTGCCCCGTGGCGGGGCGTGAGCGCAGTGTAGCGCACTCGACATGCCCGACGAGGGCCTGCGGGTCGCCGTGTGCGGAAGTGGGACGATTTGGGGTCGACGCCGAGATATTTTGCCGACTTCCGCACTCTCCCCACGATCTCGCCATGGCCCTCAAATTTCGCAATCCGGCGAACGCAGACGTCATCGAGATTTCGTACCTGTCCTGCATTGCGGCATTTTTCCTCGGGCCGCTCTACCTGCTCGCTTATGGATTTGCGTGGCACGCCCTGCTCTGGGCACTGCTCGCCATTGGCCCGGCGCTCATCTGGAAAGAGTCGCTGCTGGCGCTCTCGCTGCCCGCAACGTGCCTGTTATATGCGGTGATGATCCATCCGTTGCTCACCGGCAGGCTGCGCGCCAACGGCTGGGAGCCCACCGGGGACGATGCCCTGCCCGGCCCGCGTCAACGCGGCTATCACTGATCCGTCGGCGCCCCGTGCGAGGGCATCATCGCAATGAAACGGTCGAGCGCGGCCGAGCCGTGATCCGCGCGATATGCGAGACTGATCGGCGCTAACGGCATCTCGCCCTGCGGCGCGTCGATTGGCCAGAACCCCATGCCAGGGGTACGGATCTGGCTGACGGACGCCGGCACCAGCGACACCCCGAATCCCGCCGCGACCATCGGCACGATGGACGTGATTTGCGGCGCTTCCTGTCCCAGCTTCGGTCGAAAGCCCGCCGCCTCGCAGGCGGCGATCGTGCGGTCGTACAACGCGGGACTGATGTCGCGCGGCAGCAGAATGAACTCGTCGTGCGCCAGCGCCGCCAGCGGCACCCGCTCGCGTGAGCACATCGGGTGCCCCAACGGCAGGACCAGCACCATGGGTTCATCGACGACCAAGACACTGACGATGCCCTCGGGCACTTCGAACGGCGTGCGGATGAACGCCGCATCGACCGACTCCTCGGCGAGGGCCGTCAACAGACTTGCGGTGTTGCTCTGCTGCGGATGGAGTTGCACCTCCGGATACCGCGCCCGGAAGTCGCGAATCCAGGCGGGAATGCACGGCTCGAAATACGTCGCGCCGGCAAAGCCGATACGGATATGCCCCGCCTCGCCGCGCGAAATCTGCTGCATGCGGCGCTTGGTGCGCGCGACACGCTCCAGAATTTGCCGCGCTTCCGGCAAGAACGCCTCGCCCAGTTCCGTCAACACCACGTCTCGCGGCAGGCGTACGAACAACGGCCCGCCCAGTTCCGCTTCGAGCTGCCGGATCTGCAAGCTCAACGGGGGCTGCTGGATCCCCACACGCGCTGCGGCACGCGTGAAATGACGTTCTTCCGCGACAGCAATGAAATATTGCAGATGTCGCAATTCCATCGGTACGCCTCCGTCAGCCCGCTGCTACCGGGCTCTCCGATATTGATACATAAAAAATATGAAAACAACTTGTTCAATATATTGGAAATGTGACCGATGGGTCAATACACTTCGAGTCAAGCGCAAACCGGCTCATCCATAGCGGGGGCGCCAAGAATTCAAGAGATTCGAAGAAGAGAGACGAGGAGCCTCACGATGTATGAAGACCGCATCCGCCTGGCGTCGCTGCGCGACCGGGTGATGAGCGCTGACGACGCCGCCAGGCTCGTGAGCGACGGCATGGTGGTCGGCATGAGCGGATTCACCCGTGCCGGCGACGCCAAGGACATGCCGATTGCGCTGGCCAGGCGCGCGAAAGCCAACCCGATGAAAATCACGCTGATTACCGGGGCATCGCTGGGGCACGATTCCGACAAGACGCTCACGGAAGCCGGCGTACTCGCCAAGCGCTTGCCGTTCCAGGTCGACACCACCTTGCGCAGCGCGATCAATCGCGGCGAAGTGATGTTCGTCGACCAGCACTTGTCCGAGACGGTCGAATTCCTGCGCACCGGTCAGTTCGGCAAGCTGGACGTGGCTGTGATCGAAGCGGTCGCCATCACGGAAGACGGGGGCCTCGTGCCGAGCTCGTCAGTCGGCAATTCGGCGAGCTTTGCGATCCTCGCAGAAAAGGTGATCGTGGAAATCAACCTCGCGCAGCCTCTCGCTTTCGAAGGCATGCACGACATCTGGATTCCGGGGCAACGCCCGCACCGCGCGCCGCTGCCGATCGTGGACGTGCGCGACCGCGTCGGCACGAACGTCGTGAAGATTGCGCCGGAGAAGATCGCAGCCATCGTCATCACGGATACGCCGGATAGCGCGTCCAATGCGCTGCCGCCCGACGCCGACACGCAACGCATTGCCGGGCACCTGATCGAATTCTTCCAGCACGAAGTCTCGCGCGGTCGGCTGCCGCGCGCGCTGCCCGCAATTCAGTCGGGCATCGGCACCATCGCCAACGCCGTGCTCACGGGCTTCATCGAATCGCCATTCGAAGACCTGACGATGTACTCGGAGGTGCTTCAGGACTCGACCTTCGATCTGATGGACGCCGGCAAGATGGTATTCGCCTCGGGTTCGTCGATCACCGTATCGCAGGCCGTGCAGGACCGCGTATTCAAGCATCTGGAGCGTTATCGCGACAAGCTGGTGCTGCGTCCTCAGGAAGTCAGCAACCATCCGGAAGTCATCCGGCGTTTGGGGCTGATTGCGCTGAACACCGCCCTTGAGGTCGACATCTACGGCAACGTGAACTCGACGCACGTCGGCGGGACGCACATGATGAACGGCATTGGCGGATCGGGCGACTTCGCCCGCAACGCCCGCATGGCGATCTTCGCCACCAAGTCCATCGCCAAGGACGGCAAGATTTCGAGCATCGTGCCGATGGTGCCGCACGTCGACCATAACGAGCACGACGTCGACATCATCGTGACCGAACAGGGCCTGGCCGATCTGCGAACGCTTGCACCGCGCGAGCGGGTGAATCTCGTCATCGACAACTGCGCACATCCGAGCTACCGCGACTTGCTGCGCGAGTACTACCGCGACGCCCAGCGCTACGGCGGTCAAACGCCGCACGCGCTGGAGCGCGCTTTCGACCTGCACGTCAATTTGCGCGAGCGCGGCTCGATGCTGTTGGGTAAGTGAGGTAACCGACATCGGCGCCGCACGCCATCGCCGGGGGGCGGGCGAGCGGACGCCGATTGGCCGGCACCGACGCACGCCGTCGGTGCCGAGAAGAACGTGAGACGCATGCGGTCTCATGGGCCGAACGCTGGTGAGAGCGTTGCGGCATTCGCGGCTCGCCGGCGTTCGCGGGCGAGCCGTTTTTTACGTGACGCTCACGCCGGTTTGCCGCGCCTGCGCCCACGCCCCGCTCCGGCGTCGCCCGGACTCACGCAATCAGCCGCTGTGCCCGATTCGCCGCTTGATGGGCGGCCCCCTCCGCTGCCTCGATACGGAAGATCGACACCAGCTCACGCAAGCCACTCGATTGCGCAGCCATCGATTGCGCCGCAGCCGACGCCTCCTCGACGAGCGCTGCGTTCTGCTGCGTCACGGTATCCATCTGCATGACCGCCTGATTGACCTGCTCGATACCTGTGCGCTGCTCGGTCGACGCTGCGGCAATCTCCGCCATCAGATCGGTCACCCGTTTGACGGCGCGCACCACTTCGTCCATGGTTCCCCCGGCCTCGCTGACCAGCTTCGCCCCTTCGCCGACCTGACGCGTCGACGCATCGATCAACTCCTTGATCTCCTTTGCAGCGTTGGCGCTGCGCTGCGCGAGGGTGCGCACCTCGCCCGCAACGACGGCGAAGCCGCGTCCCTGCTCGCCCGCACGCGCGGCTTCGACCGCCGCGTTGAGCGCGAGGATGTTGGTCTGGAAGGCAATGCCCTCGATCACGCTCGTGATGTCCGCCACGCGCGCGGAGCCGTCGGAAATCTCACGCATCGTCTCGACCACCTGACGTACCACTTCACCACCACGCTGGGCGATGTGCGACGCGTTCGACGCGAGCACGTTGCCCTGCTCGGCGTTATCGGCATTCTGTTTGACGGTGGTCGTGAGTTCTTCCATGCTTGCCGCCGTTTCCTCCAACGACGCCGCCTGTTGTTCGGTACGCGAGGAAAGATCGGTGTTGCCCGCCGCGATTTGCGCCGAACCGGTGGCAATGCTCTCGCTGGTCGTGCGCACCTGTCCCACGACCTGCGCGAGCTTCGTGTTCATGTCCTTGAGCGAGCCGAGCAATTGGGCGAGTTCGTCGCGACCTTCCACGTCGATGCGCGAACTGAGGTCGCCACGCGCGACGGTCTGCGCAATGTCGACACAGCGGCCGATCGGCACGGTGATCGAGCGCGTAATGAGCCACGCGATGACCGTTGCGACGGCAAGCGCCAACAAGATCAACACGATGGCAGCGATAAACGCGGCGTGATAGTTGGCAGCCGCGGCGTCGGTTGCGGCCATGGCCCCCTGGCGATTGACCGCTACGTGAGCGGCGATCCGCTCGCTGAGCGAGGCGAAGCTCTTGACGGCATCCGTGGTGAGCAATGCGCGCGCCTGGGCCTTCGCGCTGTCGTCGCCCTGATCGAGCGACGCCACCCGATTGTCGATGGCGACATAGTCGGCCCACGCCGCCTTGACCGCATCGTAAGCGCGGCGGTCTTCGTCGGAGGCGATCATGCGGGCGTAGCCGTCGAGCGTCTTGCTCATCAGATCGATGGCGGCCTGGCGCTTGGTGGCCTCTTCCCGATGCGAATTCTCGTCAGCGGCGAGCAGCATGGCGAGCGATGCGCGACGCGCCGAGTTGGCGGCGACCTGCGCGGTGCCGAGTGTCTGCACGCTCGGCAGCCAGTTATCAGCGAGGTCACGCGTGCCCGCATAGATACGCGACGCCTGAAACACGGCCATACCACCCACAACACACAACAGCACCAACGTAATGGCAAACCCTAAGGTCAGCCGGGTGCCGATTTTCAGACGACTCAAGAACTTCATGCCCGCTCCATGTGCGACAAAACGATAACAATCGCATGCCATAACGGGCGACCATTCAAGAAACTTGAGCCAATAATCACGCGATTCTCACGTTATGGCTTTTGAAATGTGCCGATTTCGTGGAATGAATCCCATTACACCCAACATCGTCTACGCCGGCTTTATGGAACAAGCCTGAAATCACGCGGAGTTTTTAATATTTTTAATCATATATTTTTTAATCTATCGAGTGAATATCGTTCGGCTGGCCACATCGCCGAACTGACGTGGCGACGTGGTGACCGGTCCGTCGGTCCGTTCACCGAGCGTCGCGTCTAACGACTCGCGCCGTCAACGGGCGTCGGATGCACCGTATCCAGATCGATGCCGTCAATGCAGCGCACGTTGACGGCCGCCATTTTTGCGCCGTCGGGCATTTGACCGAACGCGAATGCTTCAACGCCGCAATTCGGACAGAACTGATGACGTATCACGTGCTTGTTGAAAAGATATTCGCGCGCTTTTCCTTCACCGGCCGTTTGCGAAAACTCAGCAATCGGCGCGAAGGCGAGAATCAATCCGCGCTTTTTGCAGATAGAACAATTGCACGTAATTGTTTTGGACAAATCAATATTTGCCGTAAAGCGCAAATCGCCACAGTGGCAACCGCCTGAGTATTGCTGATTCGCCATGACGTATCTCCTCCGGGATAAGGATTTCGCCGACAACGCGCGAACGGCTTGTTTGGGGATTGTTCGGGGAATATAGGGGGCGCCGCCGGCGTGCGCTCCATTGTGCGACAAAATCCGGCGCTCGGGCAGCGACCGGCGGCAGTGCGCCGGTCGTGACGTAGAAGGTTCGTTGAGGTGAATGCAGATCAACGCAGGGGAGCGTCACGCGCAGATCACGTGACGTGCGGCACCGACATCTCAGGCGGCCAATGCCGGTTCGTCGCGTTGTGCGGGGCGTACGCCGGAGGTGCCCTGCGACGCGTGCATGACGGTGACGCCATGACGGCTGTGCTCACGCAACTGGAAGAGCGCCACCGTGGCGGCCAGATTGCGGGCCTGCTCGCTGAGCATGGCCGACGCCGCGGCAGACTCTTCGACCAGCGCTGCGTTTTGCTGTGTCGACTGGTCCATCTCGGCCACACTGCGATCGATCTGGCTGATGCCCGTGCTTTGTTCGGTCATCGCTGTGTGGATTTCGCCGATCAAGCGGCGCACGCGCGAAATACCATCGACGATCTCGCCCATCGTGTCGCCTGCCGCCTGCACACGTTGCGTGCCGCTCCTGACGTTTTGCACCGACGCTTCAATCAGCGTCTTGATTTCCTGCGCGGCAGCGGCGCTGCGTTGCGCCAGCGTACGCACCTCGCCCGCAACGACGGCGAAGCCACGTCCCTGTTCACCGGCACGTGCCGCTTCCACCGCCGCATTGAGCGCCAGAATGTTGGTCTGGAACGCAATGCCGTCGATCACACTGATGATCTCGGTAATGCGCTCGGACGACTGCGCAATCTCGCTCATCGTCGTCACCGCGCCGGTGACGACGTCGCCCCCGCGCGCAGCGGCGTCGCTCGCGTCGTTGGCAAGGCGTGTGGCGTGCTCGGCAGCCTCTGCCGTCTGCTTGACGCTCGCGGTCAGTTCGGTGAGCGCCGCCGACGTTTCCTGCAACGTGCCGGCGGACGCCTCGGTGCGTTGCGACAGATCGCGGTTGCCCATTTCAATTTCGCTCGTGGCGGACGTCATGCCATGAACGCCCGAGCGCACGTCGAGCATGACCGTGCTGATCTTGTCCACGAACGCGTTGAACGACTTCGAGATCTGCGCGACTTCATCGTGACCGATGACGTCCAGACGGCGCGTCAGATCGCCACCGCCCGAACCGATGGTGTCCATCGCGTCGCGCACCTGCGACAGGCGGCGAAATGCCTGCGATGTGAAGAAGCTGGCGATGCCAATGGCACACAGCGTCAGGACGATCAGCGAGACCACCGTGGCGCTGAGTACGCTCGACAGACCCGCAGTCGCCTCCGCCTTGTCGAGGGCCACGACGAAGAGCCAGTCGGTGCCCGGCACCGGCTGCGCCTTGACGAGCTTTGCTACGCCGCCGAGTTCGACCTGCGTCGGCTGCGTGGCGTTCTCCATCTTGCCGAGGGCATCGGACGTGAGCGCAGGCGCGAGATCGCTCGATTGCTTGAGCATGAGCTTTTCGTCCGGGTGCGCGATCACGAGACCGTCACGCGAAACGACGAAGGCAAGGCTCGACGGCGTGGGATGCACGGCTTTCACGACCTCCTGCACGGCGTCGAGCGGCACCGCACCGCTCACCGCGCCGAGCGTCTGACCGTCACGCAAGATGGGCGCCGCGAACGACACATACAGCTTGCCCGACGCAATGTCGGCGTACGGCTTGACGACGGTCAGCTTGCCCGCGGCAGTCGCGCCCTTGTACCAGGGGCGCGCCGTGGGATCGTAATCGGGCGGCGTGGGGCCGCTCGAGAAATAGGACTTGTCGCTCCAGCCGATGCTCGATATCGGGAAGCCATTGGTAGCGCCGAGCAATTTCGTGAGCGCCACGCCCTGCTCACCCTTTTCGACGGCAGCCGCTGTGCCCACGACCGACTGGCCCTTGGCAGCGGCCCAGCGTTCGACCGCCAGCGTGTTGCCACGCGCTACGGCGTCGAGCGTATCGGATATGGTGGACATCATGCTGTTGCGCACGATGAGGTAAGTGGTAATGCCGGAGAGGATCAGTGCACCAATGACGGTGGCACACGCGATCAGAATGATGCGTGTTCTAAGGGAAGAGACTGTCATGCTGTCGAGGCAGGCCTGCGGCTAGGGGGGTCGAAGACAGGAGACCGGCACCCAGGCTACCGGCTCCACGAGGTGGGAGATTCCACTTCAGAAGTTACGGCAGGCAACGGGAAAACTTTAGGTGTTAACCCGGAATCAGCCCCAACACCTTCACCCTTCGTTATGGATAGCGAAACGTCAGGGGTACGAACAGCCCGGCGTGAGGTGTGATCGAGATCGACCGACACCGCGAAGCACGCTTGCCGCTGAACGCGGACGTCAGGCGTTCGCTGCGGCTTGCGCCTCACTCTGCTCGATGGCCTTGACGATGATGCGCAGCGTGGCGTCGAGATGGGCTTCCGTATGCTTGCGTGCAGCGGCAACGTCGCGGGCGCGGTATTCGTCGAGCATCTTGCTGTGCTCCTGATTACTGACGTCCACGTGGACAGGCCGCATGTAAAGCGACAAGGCGATGTAAGGTCCCGACGCGTCGCGCAAGGTCTTGATCAGGTGTGCCAGACGCGAATCGTCCTGCGAGGCCCACAACGCCGCGTGGAACGCCTGATTCAACTCGGTCCATTTGACGACGTCCGTCGTGGCGAGCATCTCGGCATGCAGCGCTTGTGCGTGCGCGATGTCCTCCTCGCGGATCGTCGCCATGGCCTGCTCGGCCATCATCGGCTCCAGCGTCATGCGAAGCCGGTACAACTCATTGACGTCGTCGATCGTCAGGCCACGCACCACCGCGCCTCGATGCACGTCGAAAAACACGAGCCCCTCGGAGACCAGCGTGCGCAACGCTTCACGCACGGGCGTGGTCGACATGTCGAGCCGACGCGCCAGATCGTCCTGACGCAGCCTGTCCCCCGCCTTTAACCGGCCCTGCAGAATCTCGGTGCGCAAAGTCTCGATGGCGTACTGATACGCCGTGAGCCGGCGGCGGCCGGCGGTGCCGGTCACCGAAGCGGATGCGGGGGACGTGCTTTTCAAAGGAAGGCCGTGTGTAGATTTATCGACGCGTGAGTTTACTCCAATTTGCCAGTGCTTCCCCGAGGTCGGCAGCGGCCGTGCCCGAGGCCAAAAGCGCGGTCACGAGCAGGCGTGACTTGAGCGGCGACAACCAGCCCGACAAGTGGGCGCCACGTCGCGCCAGGTCGATTTCGGAACCCACGTAGCCATAGGTCTGCGAGGCCGTCGAACCTGCGCCAGCCCGACTGGCGATCACGATCGGCACCTGCGCGGTCAAGGTACCGATGCGCTGCGCGAATCCGAACGACACGTGTCCGGCCCCCTGCGCTGCAATCACGACCGCCTCGTAGCCGGCCTTTACCGCCATCTCGGCGAGTTCGCCATCGTCCCCCAGTACCGCAGTCACGAGCGCCACTTTCGGCCAGGCGCGCACCGGACGCGCCAGCGGCCGAGCACGTGCCGGGCTGGCATGAAAGTACGTCGGCCTCCCTTCGACCAGACGTGCCGCAACCCCACCGTCGATCGAGGTGAACGCCTGCACCGCCAGCGCATCGCTCTTGCTGACCCAGCGTGCGTGATGGACGGTGTCGTTCATTACGACGAGCACTCCGCGCCCCACACTCTCGGGATGACACGCCGTGCGCACCGCAGCGAGCAGATTCGCCGGACCGTCCGCACCGGCGGCCTGCGGCGCGCGCATCGCCCCTGTGATCACGAGCGGTGCGGGCAACGTCCAGAAAAGGTCGAGCAGGAAGGCCGTCTCCTCCAGCGTGTCGGTGCCCTGCGTGAGCACCACGCCGCTCGCGCCTGCTTCGATCTGTTGCTCTGCCCAGGCGAGCGCGGCCATCAGGTCGTCATAGCCGAGCGAAGCGCTCGGCAACTGGCGCAACGATTCGGTCCGGATCTCCGCCACTTCGGACAGGCCGGGCACTGAACGGGCCAGTTGCGTGGCGTCGAGTGTGGGGACCACGCCGCCGCTCGCGTCCGAGGGCGTCATGCTGATCGTGCCACCGAGCGAGGCGACAGCGACCACGGGCGATCGGGCATGCGGCAGGGGCGTGCCCTCAACGCCGGTCGGCGTGGGCGCGATGGAGGCCGTGGAGACAGGAGGCGTAGTGGAACCGACGGGGGATTGCGTCATGGTGGGCGAATTTTTGATTTCAGTTGATATGCATTGTGCATTATATATAATCGACAATCGTTTGCGAAGGGCATTACCGCTATTCCCCCTTCGTACTCACCCCCAAAGCACAATCAACGTTCAGGAGATGTCATGCACCCAACCGCTACGGGCCATCCGGCCGCTGGCGCGACCCGTTATCGATTCGCGGTCTTTGCGCTGATCGTGGTGATCGCCCTCGTCAATTACATCGACCGGGGCGCGATTTCCTATTCAGCCGCCCAGATCACCTCGGAGTACGGTTTCGACCGGGCCGGTTGGGGCGCAGTCCTTGGCTACTTCGGTTACGGATACATGTTCGGGGCGCTGTTCGGCGGCGCGCTGGCCGACCGGTTAGGCGCCAAGAAAGTCTGGGTGATTGCGGGCATTGCGTGGTCGGCATTCGCCATCGCCATGATCTGGGCGGGCGACATCGGCATCGCCCTGTTCGGCGGCTCCGCGCTCACCGGCTTCGCCACGATTCGCGTGCTGTTCGGGTTTGCCGAAGGACCGGCCTACTCCATCATCAACAAGACGATGTCGGCATGGGCCTCGCCGTCGGAGCGCGGCTTTGCGGTGTCGATCGGGTTGCTGAGCACGCCACTGGGTGCATTGCTCACCGCGCCGGTGGCCGTCGGCTTGCTGCTGCTGACCGACAGTTGGCGCACGATGTATATCGTGCTTGGCGTAGCAGGCTTCGTCTTGATTGCATTGTTCGCGCGCGTTTATACGAACCGCCCCGAAGACAACCCCCGCGTGAATGCGGCGGAGGTAGCGCTGATTCAGGCGGGACGTCCGGCTCAGCATCCGTCGTCGGCGGCGGCCGCGGGTGAAATGCCGTGGTGGAGCTTCTTCAAGAGCCGCACGCTGGTATTCAACTCGATCGGATATTTCGCGTTCATTTACGTCAACTTCATGTTGTTGACCTGGACGCCGAAGTATCTGGCGGACGAGTTTCACTTCACGTTGTCGTCGCTGTGGTACATCGGCATGATTCCCTGGACGGGCGCGTGCGTGACGGTGCTGCTCGGCGGGCGCATTTCCGACTGGCTGTACCGCAAGACGGGCAAGCTGGTGATTGCGCGCAGTTGGTTCGCGGCGGCATCGCTTACATGCACGACCTTGTGCTTCCTGATGGTGTCGCAGGCGCAAAGCGTGTGGGCAGTCATTGCGCTGATGACGCTGGGCAACGCGCTCAATGCGCTGCCGAACTCGGTGTACTGGGCGGTGGTGATCGATACGGCGCCGACGCGCGTGGGCACATTCAGCGGATTGATGCATTTCATTGCGAACATTGCTTCGGTGCTTGCGCCGACGCTGGCCGGCATTCTGTCGGCGAAATACGGCTATTCGTCGATGTTCGTTGCGACGGCGGTGGCGACGGCCGTCGGCGTTTTCGCCATGTTGCAGGTCAAGCCCGGCGTCGGCCCGAAAGTCGGGCGTTCCGAAGCGGAGACGGTGACGGTTTGATGCCGGTACCTGCGATGCCCTATGCCCGATGTCCAGCGCTGGGGGGCCCGCCGCCCTCTGGCGTTCCGGGAGGCCAGGAAATCAGGAGATTCAGGCGCTAGTCGGCCATGGCGCGAAGGCAATGGGCGTGGTCGATAGCGCCCGTGAGGCCGTTCACCAGCAGCGGCAGCTTTCGCGTCATGTTGAGCATGACGAGCTTGCCGATGCCATCGGGTGCGGCACGCACCGTATCGCCCACCGCGAGGCGCACCGAAGCGGCCTGCTGCCCCGGCTGCCGCAGCAGTTCGAACACCGAGCAACTTCCCGATCCGAAGCGCACAACGAATCGCCCCCGTGGCTCGTCGAGGACATCGACCACGCCATCTTCTACTGTCATGCATCCTTCTCCATACCTGCCTGCATGATGGCAACGTGACACATCATGCCCGGCGTTCGTTCTCGTTCGTTTGACACGCGCACGACGTGTCGGGCGCCCGCCAGGCCACCCCCAGAATCAATCCCAGGAGAAGACCGAAAATGGCCGACTCAAATATTTGGTGGACGAATCCCAGCAAAAGCAACTCAACGAATGAAAAGAACAGCGCTGCCTCTGCTACTGGCACCCTGCCGGCCCAAAGGAGGGAGAAACTTCCAAGGGCGCGCCGTCGGAATACCGTCATGGCGTACGTAATGATGGAAAAAAACATCGCCATTCCGACAATGCCCGTCTCTGCCAAATTGCCGATATACCCGTGCGCAGAGAGGCTGTACGCGTATTTTTGAATATTCTCTTGCCAAACGGCGGTATAGCCAGCGCCGAAGACTGGTGCCTTCGCCAGATTCTGAAGGGCGGTGTAGGTGGTGAGGCGCCGAGCAAAATCGATGCGTTGCTCTGGCGGGAGCTTAAATTCTCCCGGAACGTCTTCGACGTCAAAACTTGTCCCGGACGTCAACCTTCCTAGGTCGATACGCGGTTCCGAACCGTAAATGAGTATCGGCAGCAGCGCGGCCAGCACGGCGATCGGAACGGCGAATTTCGCATATGCGAGAAATTGCTGCCGCCGATAGACGTACAACATGACAGCCGCGACAGGGATGGTGAGTAGCACTACGGATCGCGACTCTCGCATTGCATATAAGGCCGCCAAAAGCAATATGGCGCCGAACCATTTCGCCCCTTTTGACCCTGCAAGCCAATTGGCCATCAGCATGGGCGTGGATACGCAAAGGAGAATCGCAAACACCGTGCGTATCGACGAGCCCTCTCGATAGAGCATCGCATCACCGCCCTGGTAGAAATTGACGACGGCCATTGCGAGAAACGTCACGATCAGCAATGCGAAGCCATTCGGCAATCGATCCAGAACGTTGTGCCTGCCCAGGAGGATTCCGAGGCTTAGCGCGGGCAACACCGATAGCACCGCGTAGGCCGCGTACTCGACGCCGAACCGTGGATTGGAGGTCCACAGCGCAGACAGTGCCATGTAGACATACAGTGGCAGAACGATCAGGGCGCCCTTTCCGATGGCAGCGACGTCCTGAAATTGCCAGCCTGAGAGCTGGAAAACAAGAAGAACAGCGATGAAAAAGCAGATCAGCAGCAGTCGATACCAATTGCCGTAGATCGAAAGAACGTATCCAGCACTGATCAAAAAGAATGCAAGCTCACAACGAGAGAAGCGCCCCATAGCGTCACTTTATTCTTGCAGAATTTTTTCCGAAGTCAGCGTAACGGACGTAACCAGACAATCATAGTGAAAACTTGAAAGCAAATGTGACGCGAGATGGCACCGGATGCTGCCCCGGGCCTCCTCGCCGATACATGGAATCGTCGGCTACATCAGCGGTCCGTCGCAGGCGGAACGCCTGATTCATCGCCCTACTGTGCGCAAATCTCAAGGACCCGCAAGTATTCCATCGTCGAATTCCGGGTCGACAGAACGCAAAAAGCCCCTGACGTCACCGTCAGGGCTTATCTACTTCTCTGGTAGGTAGTGCTGGGTTCGAACCAGCGACTAAGGGATTATGAGTCTTACGGCCTGAAAATATGTCAAAGAGAAAGTGCAGTCACATCAACGACCTTCAGTGACAGCCATACTCCAGTCGACTGCATTTTCTCATCTTTATCCCCCTTTCACAGCTACTGTGGACGTGTTTTGGTCATACGAGTCGAAAGCACATACGCCGGGATTCGGAAGTGGGTTTGGTTATAAGTTGTGTACAATCGCTTCGCACCGCCGCAGCGTACTCACACATACACAAATACACCATGACCAATCAGGAAAATTACACACAGCTTCTGCTCGCGCGTCTCGCCGAAGCGCAAGCTGATCTGCGTACTCGCTGGGCCAATCCAAATGGCACGAAGACTCACCATTTCGTGCTTGATTCGGTATTCCCGGATGAGCTTTGCGAGAAGATTTACAACGCTTTTCCAAAAGATGGCAACGGATTTTTTGACCGTGAGTCGTTTCGCGAAAAGAAGCGCACGTCTGCAAATCTGGATGCTTACGATCCGATACTTGCCGACGTCACTTACGCGTTCCAGGACCCACGCGTCGTTGCACTGATTGCTGACATTTGTGGCATGAGCGACGAGAAGATTGAGCCGGACCCTAAACTCTATGCCGGTGGCCTGTCGATGATGTTCAAGGGAGACTTCTTGAATCCGCACATCGATAATAGCCACGACGCCGGCCGCGGTCGTTATCGTCGGCTGAATGTACTCTACTATCCGGCGCCAGAATGGAAGCTGGAAAATGGCGGAAACTTCGAGCTTTGGAACGAAGATAAGACCGTCCCGAAAACGCTTGTTGCCGCGACGAACCGCCTGGTGGTAATGGAGACCAACAAGGACAGTTGGCACTCAGTGAGCCCAGTGACGGTCGATCGCCCGCGATGCTGCGTATCGAACTATTACTTCTCGGAAATCTCACCGGACAAGACGGACTATTTCCACGTCACGTCTTTCACCGGGCGCCCGGAAGAGAAGATGAAGCGCGCGCTGGGAACCGTCGACAACGCACTTCGAAATGTGGTCTCCCGAGCCCTCAAGATTGGGCGCGGCAAGAACGAAATGAACGACGAGTAATCAGCCCCGGCGCCAATGAAGAGCCCCGCTTCGGCGGGGCTTTGTATTTCACAAGCCAAGCATAAATCCAAGCAGCCCGGCCAATAGTATGAAGGGCAAAACGCCCCACCCCGATACCTCCTCCGTAGGGAGGTCCCTGAACTCCTGATTATTCATTTTTTCCCCGGATGTCCAAGATGCGCACGCTTATGCGGCGATCGCGCTCTCGGGATTTTATGCTTTTTCCGGCGTTTGTGGCAGCGGTAAATTCGCCTGTCTCGCGCGCACCTCAACAGCCATCCGGCGGCGCAAATAGCGATGCTCCCAGGCATGGCCGAGGACGAGGCCGAGCACCAATCCGAACACGACCGATTCCATGATCTGGTGAAAAGCTCCCAGCATCAGCAGGACGATGTAGGACAGGAATAATGCGGTCTGCGCCACAGGAACTTTCCCGCCAAGCATCAGCCGGAACTTCGGCACGACGTAACGTCGGTATTGCCTGTAGGCGTACATAACGATCAACGCGAATATCGACATCCCCGCAATGCCGAGTTCACCGATATTGCCCGTGTACCCATGTGCCGAAATGTTCAGCTTGTAGTTGTCCATGTTGGCCTGCCACACGCCCGTGTAACCGGCGGCGAACCACGGAGACTCCTCGAACTTTTGCAGTGCGGTGTAAGTGGTAAGACGCCTGTCGAAGTCGATTCGCTGTTCAGGAGGCAATGCAAAATCGTTCAACACCTCGCTGATGTCGAGATTCGTCTCTGACGTGAGACGCCCCAGGTCGAGCGGCGGCTCACCACCATTGAGAATGAGCGGAGATATGATCGCCGCAATGATTGCCGCCGACACCGCCAGTATGCCGCCGATGATAAACAGACGACGTCGGTAGGCAAACATCATGAACAGGACGATGGGCGCAACCAGCAAAAGGACAGATCGCGAATCGCGCATGGCGTACATTCCCCACGCAAACGCAAGTAGCGCAACCCATTTTGAACGGCCGGAAGTGGACAGCCATTTACCAATCAGGAACGGTGTTGCAACGCAGAAGATGATCGCGAACACCGTGCGAATCGATCCGAACGCAGTAAGCATGGGATCGCCGGTGAGTTGCTGATTGACGAGCGTCAACGCAAGAAAAGTAAGAACCAGCGTCTGGAATGCCGCCATGAACTTCTCGGTGCTGCTTCGCATGCCCAGCAGTACGCCAAGCATCAGGGCTGGCATTACCGTCACAAGTGCGTATGTCGCGTATTCAAAGCCCAGCGCAGGATCAGGCGTGAATGTCGCGGACAATTCCATGTACGCATATAGCGGCAGGACGATCATGACCGCTTTGCATATGGCCTTCAGCTCGCGAATGGACGGCCCTCGCCAGATGAAGACGAAAGCGATCGCTGCTGCGAAGCAAAGCAGAAGGAGTTTGAACAGATTCCCGTATAAGGACAGGACGTAGCCGGCGCTCACCAAAAAGAACGAGACGCCAGCGGCATATTTGCTTTTCATCACGCCGAGTTCCCAAAATTTGGCGTAAGGATAGCAGATTGCAGGATGCCCCTATTTTGCGGTGCCGGCCATCATTTTGTTCGAGAGCCGCTCGCAGGCGAGTCGCTATCGATTGGCAGTGTCTGCAGCTTTTGCCAAGATTCCCGCGCGCTCGTCAACCAACCTGAGCCGCACGTAAGTCTTGGAGCGACGAAAAGAAAACTTGTATCCGAACACGACAACGGCCGACATTGCCCAATTGCTGGGGCGTCCGGTTTCGCAGATCTATTGCACCGCAGCGCGACTCGGTTTGAAGAAAAGCGCAGACTTCTTCGCGAGCCCGGCGTCCAGACGAACCGACGGTGCAAGCGGCAAGTCCAGCAGCTTCGTAAAGGGGCAGACATCCTGGAGCAAGGGTGTCACCGGGATCTATGGGACGCATCCGAACAGCCGTCGTACTCAGTTCAAGAGAGGCGAAATGCACGGAGCGGCGCAGCACAATTACGTCCCGATCGACTCGCACCATGTCAGTAGGACGGATATCTCTAGCGCAAAGTGAATGACGATCATCCGATGCCCGCGCGCCGTTGGGCGGCCGTTCATTGCCTGGGATAGGAAGACGCGGGGATCGATTCCCTCTGGCCACGCGATCTGCTTTCTTCCGGGACGCAGATCCACCGAGTCTGAGTCAATTACGATCGACGCCCTTGAGCTCGGGAGTCGAGCCGAACTCGTACGACGTAACCATCCACGTTCCCATTCGCCAGGGTTGCCCGGGCTAGTGCAACTCAAAGGCGCGATCACTCGTCAAGTCAACCGCATTGCCCGCGAGCCAAAGGAAAGCCAATCATGAGCAACAACATCTCGACCGTCCGCCAGGCGCTGCTCGACACCTTGGCAGACCTTCTGAACCGGGACAACACCATGGAGATCGAGCGCGCTCGCGCAGTTGCCGACATAGCTCGCGTCATTGTCGATAGCGCCAAGGTCGAGCCCAACTACCTGAAGGTTACCGGCCAGAGTGAAACGCCCCTCCTCGATCACCCCGACTCACCGCCGGCGCTGCCCAACGGCATAACCGGAAGTCGACAACACAAGCTGCGATGACCACCCACCTGCCACGGCCGAAGCACTGAACTGTCAGAGGTACATCATGCTGATCCAGCCAGAGAACAAGGCACGTTATCCGGCCAACTGGAAGCAGATCCACGCGCAGGTGCTGAAGCGGGTGCAGCCCAAGTGCGAGCAATGCGGCGTGGCGGACCGGTCGCGCATCGTGCGCGGAACTGGTCCGGATACTGACACGTACATGACCCACGATGCTGAAGTCTGCAATTCCGACACCGGCGAATACCTCGGTCTGCTCCGCATGAGTGATTGCCACTGCAACGGCAACGGAACCGACATAGTTCTGACCATCGCACATTTCGACTACCAACCCGAGAACTGCGCCCTAAAGAACCTGCGTGCGTGGTGTCAGTGCTGTCACCTGCGGTACGACGCCCAGCACCACGCCGCGAATGAAGCAGCCACGCGTCGAGCGCGGACGCCAGCAGCAGAACTGTTGTGACGACGACCGATGAACGAGCGGCCAGCCAGGCCGAAGCACTGAAAGAAATTTTGCGGGTAACTGCGAGAGATTGGGGAGTGAGCGAGGGAAACGACTCTCACTTTGCAACAGGTCGCTGAACACCTGCAAATGTCGTACAGCATCATATTTGCAATTCGGCATCAGATCGGCTTTCGCCTGCCGGACCCCGTGTTTGGGGCGTCTGTCCGGACCAACTTGCCGATTTCGTGAAAACCGAAACAATCTGACCCGGCTGTCACTGCGGGTCGATGGAGAAAACGAATACCCATCTGCAAAAACACAGGTTCCGGCATCTGGTGGATTGATATCCGTGGTAAAGGCTTGCCGCGAATTGGACGCTCTGCTGGCACAACCGACCGCCAAGCGGCGCAGGAATACCACGACAGCGTAGAGGCTGAGTTGTCGCGCAGCGCGAAATTCGGGGAGGAGCCGGATCACACCTTTGACGAAGCGGCCCTGGCGTCCTGAAGCTTGCCGAGGGGCAGCGTAACTACGACGCAAAGCTCCGACATGGGAAGTACTGGCGCGCCGCCCTTGGCGAGAACACGCCAATTCGCTCTTTAACGGCTGGAAAGATCACGCAGTTTTTGCCGACGCATACGACGAATCAGCATCGCAAGGCCGCCACCTAGAGCCCGCGACGAAGCATCGTTATATCGCGACAATCAAGCGAAATTCTGAACTGGTCCATGCACTGGGATGTACCGCTTAACGCCGATGCCGTGCCGGTTTTGTCTCGGCGAATCGAAGGTGCCAGGGAGTACGTTTTCGAGCGACCGTCCATCGACGGCAAGATCCGCAAAATCAGCCAAATCGCCACACGCGGGCCAGTTGGCATGCCCGGAACGGAACGCCGCTCATGGTGTTCAATGGCTTGGGCGGATGGGAGACTGTAGAGACGGTTAAGAGGTATGCCCATCTCGCGCCGTCCGTCTCGCACGCCACGCGCAAGCGGTCACGTTTTGGTCACGGTAGACGCAGGAAAGAAAAACGCCGCTGGTCAGAGCGGCGTAAGGTACTAAAACAACAGCATTTTTTGGTAGGCCGTGCTGGGTTCGAACCAGCGACCAAGGGATTATGAGTCCCCTGCTCTAACCGCTGAGCTAACGGCCCTCAACTACCGGCGCTCGCTCAGCAGCAATCAATTGCCTTCGAGGAACGACTTGAGCTTGTCGGAACGGCTCGGGTGACGCAGCTTGCGCAGCGCCTTGGCTTCGATCTGACGAATACGCTCACGCGTCACGTCAAACTGCTTGCCCACTTCCTCGAGCGTGTGGTCCGTGCTCATCTCGATACCGAAACGCATGCGCAGCACCTTGGCTTCACGCGGCGTCAGCGAATCGAGCACGTCCTTCACGACGTCGCGCATACTACCATGCAATGCCGCGTCGGCAGGGGCTACCGTGCCAGTATCTTCAATGAAGTCGCCCAAATGCGAATCGTCGTCGTCACCGATCGGCGTTTCCATGGAGATCGGCTCCTTCGCGATCTTCATGATCTTGCGGATCTTGTCCTCCGGCATTTCCATCTTCTCGGCCAACGTTGCCGGATCCGGCTCGACACCGGTTTCCTGCAAGATCTGACGCGAGATCCGGTTCATCTTGTTGATCGTCTCGATCATGTGGACCGGAATACGGATGGTACGCGCCTGGTCCGCGATCGAACGCGTGATGGCCTGACGGATCCACCACGTCGCGTACGTCGAGAACTTGTAACCACGACGGTATTCGAACTTGTCCACCGCCTTCATCAGGCCAATGTTGCCTTCCTGAATCAGGTCGAGGAATTGCAGACCGCGGTTCGTGTATTTCTTCGCAATCGAAATCACCAGACGCAGGTTCGCCTCGGTCATCTCGCGCTTGGCCTTGCGGGCACGGCGCTCGCCTTCCGACATCTTGCGATTGACGTCCTTGAGCTCCGCCAGCGGCAATACCACGCGCGCCTGCAGGTCAATCAACTTCTGTTGCAGTTCCTGCACGGCCGGCACGTTACGCTCAACCACCGAGCTGTAAGCCTTGTTATCGGCGACCACCGTGTAGATCCAGTCGAGATTGGTTTCATTGCCCGGGAAACGCGATACGAAATCCGCGCGCGGCATGCCGCACTTGTCGACCACGATGTTCAGGATCGCACGCTCGATGTTGCGCACTTCGTCCACTTGCGAACGCAGCGTGTCGCACAGACGCTCAACCGTACGCGCCGTGAAGCGAATCGTCATCAGCTCGGCCTGGATCGACTCACCAGCCTTCACGTACGGCTTCGACTGGTAGCCTTCCTTCTCGAACGCACGACGCATCTTGCCGAACCAGTCGGCGATCACGGCGAACTTGGCGAGGGAGTCGCGCTTGAGCTGCTCGACCTGCGCTGCCGAAGCACCGCCGCCGCTGCCGCCGCTATCCTCTTCCTCGTCGCCTTCTTCCTCTTCCTCTTCTTCCTCGTCTTCTTCCGCATCGGCGTCGAAGTCTTCGTCTTCGGAGGCTGCGGCAGCCGCATTGGCTTCCGCGTTAGGATCGATCAGGCCGTCGACCACCTCGTCGATACGCATTTCTTCGCGCTCGACCTTCTCGGCCATCGCGAGGATCTCGGCGATCGTCGTCGGGCATGCGGAGATGGCCTGCACCATGTGCTTGAGGCCTTCCTCGATGCGCTTCGCGATCTCGATTTCGCCTTCGCGCGTCAGCAGCTCGACAGTCCCCATCTCGCGCATGTACATACGCACCGGGTCAGTCGTGCGACCGAACTCGGAGTCGACGGTCGACAGGGCCGCTTCCGCTTGCTCCTCGACCTCGTCGTCCGTGGCTGCATTCGGCGCATTGTCGTTGAGCAGCAGCGTTTCGGCATCCGGCGCCTGCTCATACACGGCAACGCCCATGTCGTTAAACGTTGCGATCACGCCTTCCAGCGCGTCGCCTTCCACCACGTCGTCGGGGAGGTGGTCGTTGATCTCTGCAAAGGTCAGGAAGCCTCGTTCCTTGCCCAGCTTGATCAGTGTCCGCAGCTTGCCGCGACGTTCCTCAAGTTCCTCGGCCGTACCGGGCTGGTGCGAGGAAAATGCGTCCTTGAGCAGTGCTTTCTCTTTTGCCCGGCGATCACGCGCCTTCTGCTTTTCCACTTTGGTCTGATCTTCGTTCACGGGTTGATCATTAGTATTCGCTGCGACGTTCTGCTCCACCGGGGCCTTGGTCTTCGCGGCCCTGCCGCGTGCTTTAGGCACGACCGGCTCAACTGCTGCCGGCGTAACCTCCACCACTGCCTCCGGTTTGCTGGAAGCCCCGGTCTTGCGTGGGGCTTTCGTCGCAGGTGTACTGCGGCCCGCCAGGCTCGAAGCCTTGGCGGTAGTTGCGCTCTTCGCGCTTTTTTCAGCGGGTTGTCGGGCCTGCGGTTTCCCGCCTGCCGTCGCCTTCGTGGCCGTTGCCGCTCGGGTCGCCTTGACCTTGACGGGCGGCTCGGACTTCACCGTCGGCCTGGCTGCCTTCGCAGCCCCCACCGTCGTGGCGGTCGCACTCTTGCGCTTGGTGACATCGGTCACCTTCGCAGCCGTCTTGCCGGTCGCCTTCGTGGCACCGGCAGCTGCCTTGGTTTGCGTAGTACGTTTCGCCGAACTTGCCTGGCTGGCTGTCTTCCTGGCTTGCGACGCCGCACCGGCCTTTGCTGCAACGACACTTTTCGCGGACCGAGACGCCCCCTTCCCACCAGATGCCGCCGCCGCACTTGTCGTGCGCTTTGCCTTCGGTGAAGGGGTTACCGCCTTTTTTCCGCTGGTCGTTGTCATCTTTGCCATAGCGATCTCGCTTGCCAGAAAACAGCCCACTGAAAACCTTCTATTGTAGCACGCGGGCTTACCTCAACTTCGCGTGCCTCCTGTGCCGGCCGTAGCCAGCCACCGCTTCAATTCGTCGCGTTCCCGCGACAGCGCCTGAGCGTGGCGCAATTCATCGGGCGTCAACGACGTCCGCTTGAAAATCGTCTCCAGTTCCTCGCACAACCGGTCGTAGTGCAGGCGCTGGATCGCGCTGCGCAACTCGGTGAGCCGCAAGGCGATCTGCTCCTCGCGACGCTCGACCTGTGCCTCGTCTTCCGGGTCGAACAGCATCAAATCGCGTGCATTTTCCTCGAACGAGAGGATTTCGCGGATGATGTCGTCAAAACTCGCCCAATTCGGCGAAATCTTCAGCCGGTCGGACAGATAGCGAAAGTCGGCCTGCTCGCCCATTTCGCGGCAAAGCGTCAACACTTCCGAGAAAATCTCGCCGTGATGACTCATTTCGCGCAAAATCTTGGTCTCTTCTTCCGTCAATTCGTTTCCAAGCGCCGGGAACATCAGCAAATTCTGCAATGCCCGGTGCTCGGTGCCCACCACGCGACGCTTCTCGCGCTTGGCCGGCGCCTTGTCCCACGGGTTCTGACGGCGTGCTGCGCCGATATGCAACTCGCACAGTTCCGCCACCTCTTCGACCGAACTGCCCACGCGCTCGGCGAGCGCATGGATGATCTGCCCGCGAAGCGCATTCGCCGGCATTTGTTGCAATAGCGGCTTGGCTTCGAACAACGCGCGTGCACGCCCCTCCGGCTGATGCATTTCCTTACCTGCGGTCACCTCGCCGATCAGAAATTGGGACATCGGCATAGCCCGCGAGACTTCGTCTGCAAACGCTTGCGTGCCGTGCTCGCGCACATAGCTGTCCGGATCGTGCTCGCTCGGCAAAAACAGAAACTTGAAGCTTCGGTTGTCGTCGGCGTGCGGCAAACAGGCTTCGAGGGCGCGGCGCGCGGCGCGTCGGCCTGCAGCGTCACCATCGAAGCTGAACACCACCGTTTCGGTCTGACGCAACAGCTTTTGCACATGCGTCGGCGTGCATGCGGTGCCCAGCGTGGCCACTGCCTGCGGAAAGCCTAGCTGCGCGAGCGCCACGACGTCCATATATCCTTCGACGACCAGCACGTACCCCGCATCGCGAATCCCGAGGCGCGCTTCGAACAGTCCGTACAACTCACTCCCCTTGCTAAAGAGCGGCGTTTCCGGGGAGTTCAGGTACTTGGGCTCGCCTTTGTCCAGCACGCGTCCGCCAAAGGCAATCACCTGGCCTTTCGTATTGCGGATCGGGAACATGATCCGATCACGGAAACGGTCGTAGCGTCTTCTCGCGCTGCCCGCCTCTCCCTTTTCGCTCTCGATGACAAGTCCGGCATCGAGCAACTGGTCGTCGCGGTAGTTCTCGAACGCGGCCTCCAGGTTCTGCCATGCATCGGGGGCATAGCCCAAACCGAAATGCGCGGCGATTTCGCCCGTCAATCCGCGTCGCTTCAAATACTCGATCGCCACCGGCGAGCCGCGCAGTTGCTTGCGATAGTAGTCGCAGGCACGCGTCATGACATCCACCAGTCCGAGCGTTTGCGCACGCTGCGCAGCAGGTGCCGGCGCGCCCGGCATCGGCGCCTCACGCGGCACATCGAGCCCGACGTTGCGGGCCAAATCCTCGACGGCTTCGACGAAACCGAGTCCGGCATGCTCCATCAGGAAGCTGATCGCGCTGCCGTGCGCGCCGCACCCGAAGCAGTGGTAGAACTGTTTGGTGGGACTTACCGTAAATGAGGGCGACTTCTCATTATGAAAGGGGCACAGCCCCATGAAGTTCGCCCCGCCCTTCTTCAACTGAACGTAACGACCCACCACCTCGACAATATCGACGCGGTTTAGCAGGTCCTGCAAAAACGACTGGGGAATCACTGGATCGGTGCCATCGCAGCGCGGTGCCGACCCATCGCATGCACGACGGCCCGGTACCGCACCACCGGATTACGCAGCCAACGCCGCCTTCACTTGCGCCGACACGACAGTCATGTCGGCGCGACCGGCCAGCAGGCCCTTGAGCACGCCCATCACCTTGCCCATGTCCTGCGGCCCGGCTGCGCCCGTTTGTGCCACTGCCGCCTTGACGGCCTGCGCGACTTCGTCTGCCGAGAGCTGCTGCGGCATGTAGACCTTGAGCACTTCGAGTTCAGCGGCCTCCTTGTCGGCCAGATCGGTGCGGCCGGCAGCCTGGAACTGACTGATGGAATCCTTGCGTTGTTTGATCAGCTTGTCGACGATGGCGACGGTCGCGGCATCGTCAAGCTCGATGCGCTCGTCGACTTCCTTTTGTTTGATTGCCGCAAGCAACAGACGGATGGTCCCCAGTTTATCGGCGGCCTTGGCACGCATGGCCGTCTTCATGTCTTCGTTGATGCGTTCTTTCAGACTCATGAGCAGGGATTCCGGAATTCGATTACGTTTCAGTGTAGTGCATGCCGCCCCAAAGAAAAGGACGACGACGGTGCGCCTCTTGCCGCCCCGAAACCGCCGCCGCTGCACAGGCGCAGGATTGAGCGAGGCACAAAGCACAAAAACCCGCTTGGGGAGACGATCACGAACGTGATCACAAGCGGGCTCGCCGGAGACTTGGGCCGGCCCGGCCGAACGCCGGGTCGTCGCAGCGTCGCGCCTGTCACCCTTGACGCGTCGGACGCCAGATGCTCCATAGTACGTCGGAGCCGTCACCGACAGGTCTACGAACAAGCGCTGAAACGATACTGCTGCCGATTTGGCGTCGTCTCCACGAAGGGGAGAGCGTAGCATAGCCGTCGAGTGGCCGTCTATGCCAGCGCGTCGCCTTCTCACCGCCCGCCCAACGCTCGAAGCTCGGCGCCCGCCCTCAGGCCTTACGTGGCAGCGCCGCCATTTGCCTGCGCCGACTGAATGCCATCGGCCATGGCGTGTGCACACGCCACTGCCGACGCCCATGCCCACTGGAAGTTATAGCCGCCGAGCCAGCCCGTGACGTCGACCACCTCGCCAACGAAGTGCAGACCGGGTTGCGACCGTGCTTCCAGCGTGGCCGACGACAACGCCCGAGTGTCGACACCTCCGCGCGTCACCTCCGCCTTGCGCCAGCCTTCCGAACCGCAGGGCTTGAGGGTCCAGCCGGAGAACGCTTGCGCTAGCGCACGCAACGCCTTGTCGGGCAACTCCTGCACCCGGGCTTGCGGCGACAGGCCGCTATTGGCGACCCACGCATCCGCCAGGCGCGCCGGCACCCATTGCGCCAGCAAGTTGCTCAATTGACGTTTGGACGTCCCCTTGGCATCAAGCAATGCAGCTTCGATGTCCGACGAAGGCGCAAGATCGAGCGTAATTGGCTGTCCGGGCGTCCAGAAGCTGGATATCTGAAGAATCGCAGGCCCCGAAAGTCCACGATGCGTGAACAGCAAGTCTTCGAGAAAACGCCCGGCGTCCTTGCCCTTGCCCGTGCTCACCTCGACCTCGAGCGACAACCCCGACAAGCCCGCGAAAGGCGCCCAGGTCGAGGCGTCGAACATCAATGGCACGAGCGCCGGACGCGGCTCCACGATGTCGAGTCCGAACTGCCGCGCGATGCGATAGCCCCAGTCCGTTGCGCCGATTTTCGGAATCGATAGCCCACCGGTCGCAATCACGAGACGTTTGGCTGCGATATGCCCCGCATCTGTCGTCAAGTGATAGCGATGCAGCCCACCCGCCTCTGTATAGGCCACGGTATGGACCGCACAGGGCATGCGCCAGTGCACATGCCCGGCAGCACACTCCTTTCGCAGCATTTCAATGATGTCTTCGGCGCTTTCGTCGCAGAACAGCTGTCCGCGATGCTTTTCGTGCCAGGCGATGCGGTGACGCTTGAGCAGATCGAGAAAATCGCGCGGCGTATAGCGCGCCAGTGCCGAGCGGCAGAAACGGGGGTTTTCCGACAGATAATTCGCCGGTCCCGCGTTGATATTGGTGAAATTGCAGCGACCACCGCCTGAAATTCGAATTTTCTCCGCCAGACGTGTCGCATGATCGATGAGCACCACGCGCAGCCCAAGCTGCCCGGCCACGGCCGCGCACATCAAGCCGGCTGCGCCAGCCCCCACAATCGCTACATCGAACTTTTCCATGGCGCGCATTGTAACCGGCGGCCGACAGGGTCGACTGGTATACTTCCCGGTTCTCCCCATTCATGACGCCACGCGCATCCCCTCCCGCCATGCTGGTTTTAGGCATTGAAAGCTCCTGCGACGAAACCGGGCTCGCCCTCTATGACACCGAGGCCGGGCTGCTCTCGCACGCGCTGCATTCGCAGATTGCCATGCATCGCGAGTATGGCGGCGTGGTGCCCGAGCTCGCGTCGCGCGACCATATCCGTCGCGCTCTGCCGCTCGCCGAGGAAGTCCTCACACAAGCCGGCAAGCCGCTAAGCGCCGTGGACGCCATCGCCTACACCCAGGGCCCCGGCCTCGCGGGAGCGTTGCTGGTCGGCGCAAGCGTTGCCAATGCCCTCGCGTTTGCGCTGGATCGCCCGGTCGTCGGCGTGCACCACCTTGAAGGTCATCTGCTGTCGCCGCTACTGGCACCGGACGCCCCCGACTTCCCGTTCGTCGCCCTCCTGGTCTCCGGCGGCCACACGCAGTTGATGGAGGTTCGCGCCTTCGGCCAATACGCCATGCTCGGCGAGACGCTCGACGACGCGGCCGGCGAAGCCTTCGACAAGACGGCCAAATTGCTGGGACTCGGCTATCCGGGCGGCCCGGCGGTCTCCCGACTGGCCGAATTCGGCACCCCGGGGCGTTACGACCTGCCGCGACCGATGAAGCATTCGGGCAACCTCGATTTCAGCTTCAGCGGCCTGAAGACCGCAGTGCTCACCCAAGTGCGCAATCTCGGCGGTAACGTCTGCGAGCAGGAAAAGGCCGATCTCGCCCGAGGCTTTGTCGACGCCATTGTCGAAGTGCTCGTCGCCAAGTCGATGGCGGCACTCAAGCAGACCGGCATGAAGACACTGGTCGTGGCGGGCGGCGTAGGCGCCAACGCGCAGTTACGCGCCGGATTGAACGAGGCGGCGCGACGTCGCGGCTATCGGGTGCATTACCCGGACCTCGCTTTCTGCACCGACAATGGCGCGATGATCGCTTTTGCCGGGGCGATGCGGCTCAAACACTGGCCGGACGAGGCCGACAGCGAGTACGCATACACTGTTCGGCCCCGCTGGGATCTTGCCGATATCGTGCGAAGCGCTTGAAGTTGACGTAGAGCGCCACCCATAAAAAAACCGCTCCGAAGAGCGGTTTTTTTTGCGAACGACGCGTCGTCTGCGCCGAATCAGGCACCAAGTCGCTTATCGCGCTCGATCACGGCGTAAGCGCTGTGATTATGGATCGACTCGAAGTTTTCGGCCTGGAGCACATATGCCACGATACGCGGCTCGTGGTCGAGACGCGTCGCCACGTCACGTACCAGATCCTCCACGAATTTCGGATTCTCATAGGCGCGCTCGGTCACGTACTTCTCGTCCGGGCGCTTGAGCAATCCCCACAGTTCGCACGACGCTTCTTCCTCCGCCATGCGCACCAACGCCTCGACAGCGATGTCGCCCGCGATCTCGGCGTCGATCGTGATGTGCGAGCGCTGGTTGTGCGCACCGTACTGCGAAATCTTCTTCGAGCACGGGCACAGGCTCGTGACCGGCACAAGCACCTTGAGCCACACGCGCGTCTCGCCGTTGCGCACGTCGCCCGTAAGCGTTACCTCATAGTCCATCAAACTCTGAACGCCGGAGACCGGCGCCGTCTTGTTGATGAAATACGGGAACGTGACCTCGATCCGACCGGCCTCGGCCTCCAGCTTCTCGAGCATGCTGCCGAGCATCGTGCGAAAACCGGCGACGTCCAGCGGCGCACGGTTGGCTTCGAGCAACGCCACGAAACGCGACATGTGCGTGCCCTTCTGATCGGCAGGCAGATGTACGTCGAGATTGAACAGGCCGACCGTTGCCTGCACATCGCCGTCGGTCAAGCGTACCGACAATGGATGACGGACACCGCGCACACCAACGCGCTGAATCGGAATCTGCCGGGTATCGACGGTGCTCTGCACATCCGGCATGACGAAAGCGGGGTTCATCTGGTTCATCTAGTTTCCTTCTTTGCCGGCAAACCGACTGGGGGGGGCAATGGGCAAAAACGTACCCGATACGCGACTTGCGCGCCTGCGCGAGTGCCACCGGGAATGTGCCGGCGAACCCCGGCACGGGATGGGGATGCGCTATGCAAAACGAAACGATCCGGCGCGCGAGCCGGATCGTTTGAACACTCAGGACTGCCGGACGGATCAGGCGACGAGTTTCGTCGTCTTGCCAGCAGCCTGCGCAGCGTCGACGGGCTGGAGATCGAAGCGCTCGCAGATCGACCTGGCGATACCCTCGGCGTCGAGACCCACACCCGAGAGCAGCAGTGCCGGGTCGCCGTGATCGATGAAACGATCAGGCAGGCCCAATTGTAGTACGGGTCGATTACCCCCGCCGGCGAGCAGGGATTCCGCGACGGCCGAGCCTGCGCCACCCATGATGCTGCCCTCTTCGACCGTCACGAGGTAGTCATGCGTCTTCGCCAGACGCGCGATCAGTTCGTCGTCGATCGGCTTGACGAAGCGCATGTCGGCCACTGTGGCGTCGAGCGTCTGCGCCGCTGCCAGCGACGGCGCCACCATGCTGCCGAAGGCGAGAATGGCGACACGGCGTCCAGCTTGCGCCTGACTCTCACGACGCACGATGCCCTTGCCGATCGGCAGTGCAGTCATCGTCTGCTCGATCGCGGCGCCAGTTCCTGCGCCGCGCGGATAGCGTACGGCCGACGGTCCGTCGATCTGCACACCCGTGTAGAGCATCTGACGGCATTCGTTCTCATCCGAAGGGGCCATGATGACCATGTTCGGGATGCAACGCAGGAACGGAATGTCATAGGCCCCGGCGTGCGTCGCACCGTCTGCGCCCACGAGCCCCGAGCGATCCAGTGCAAAGACGACCGGCAGATTTTGCAGGGCGACGTCGTGGATCAGTTGGTCGTAGCCGCGTTGCAGAAACGTCGAGTAGATGGCGACGATGGGCTTCAGACCTTCCGTTGCCATACCGCCCGCGAACGTCACCGCGTGCTGCTCGGCGATGCCGACATCGTAGTAACGATCGGGAAAACGCTTTTCGAATTCGACGAGGCCGGAGCCTTCGCGCATGGCCGGGGTAATGCCCACGATACGCTTGTCGACGGCCGCGATGTCGCAGAGCCATTCTCCGAACACCTGCGTATAGGTCTTCTTGCTGCTCGTGCTCGGCTTGATACCTTCGGCCGGATTGAACTTGCCTGGACCGTGGTACAGCACCGGATCCGCCTCGGCGAGCTTGTAACCGTAACCCTTGCGCGTGACGACGTGCAGGAACTGCGGCCCCTTGAGATTCTTGATGTTCTCGAGCGTCGGAATCAGCGAATCGAGGTCATGGCCGTCGATGGGGCCGATGTAGTTGAAGCCGAACTCCTCGAACATCGTGGCCGGCACGACCATGCCTTTCGCATGCTCTTCGAACTTGCGGGCCAGTTCCAGCACCGGCGGCGCCACGCTCAGCACCTTCTCCACACCCTTCTTCGCGGCCGCGTAGAAACGACCCGACATCAGGCGGGCCAGATAGCGATTGAGCGCGCCGACCGGCGGCGAAATCGACATGTCGTTGTCGTTCAGGATGACCAGCAGCGGCACATCTTCATGTACGCCGGCGTTGTTCATCGCTTCGAACGCCATACCGGCCGTCATCGAACCATCGCCGATCACGGCGATACCGAAGCGATTCTCACCCTTCGTGCGTGCGCCGAGCGCCATACCGAGCGCCGCCGAGATCGACGTGCTCGAATGCGCCGTGCCGAACGTATCGTACGGTGATTCGTCGCGCTTCGGAAAGCCGGAGATGCCGCCCAGCTGACGCAGCGAGCCCATCGCGTCGCGACGACCGGTCAGGATCTTATGCGGATAGCTCTGGTGGCCCACATCCCAGACAATGCGATCTTCCGGCGTGTTGAAGACGTAGTGCAGCGCGATGGTCAGCTCGACCGTGCCGAGATTGGACGACAGGTGGCCGCCCGTACGCGACACGCTCTCGAGCACGAAAGCACGCAGCTCCTCGGCCAGCGGCGCGAGTTGGCGACGCTCCAGACGCCGCAGATCGGCCGGGTCATCGATAGTATTTAGAAGTTCGTACATCGTCGTTCCATATATAGGCGTTCTTTACCGGGCAGCGCCCCCTGTGAGCTGTCCCCGATCTCCTGCCGGTGCGTTCTGTGGGGAGATCGCGCCGACCCTCCATGCCCCTTGCATATTTCTGTTGCATGCGGCCCCGCAAACGCGTTGCGGCCAGTCTGCCGGGACCGTTCAGAACCTCACTTCAACCGTCATCGCATCCGTACATCTGCGAACAGGCGGCTTACTTCCAGCGGCTAACTTCTCTTACTTGCCACACTCAATTAATGCGATCGACCACGTAATCGGCCAGCGCTCGCAGTCGGTCGGCGTTGCCGAGCGACGCACTTGCCGCATGGGCGTCCGCACGCAGTTTTTCGGCATAGTCACGCGCGCCTTCGAGGCCCATGAGCGACACGTAGGTCGGCTTGTCGTTGGCGGCATCCTTGCCTGCCGTCTTGCCCAACGTGGCCGAGTCGGCGGTCGTGTCGAGAATGTCGTCCACCACCTGGAAGGCGAGTCCTACCGCAGCGGCGTAGGCATCGAGCGCGACGGTTTCGTCGTCCGACAGCGCGCGGCCGCAAATCGCCCCCATGCGCAGCGAAGCCCGCAGCAGGGCCCCCGTCTTCAGGCGATGCATGTTTTCCAGTTGCGACTGCGTCAGCTTGATGCCAACGCTTTCCAGATCGATTGCCTGACCACCGGCCATGCCCAATGCGCCCGAAGCCACCGCCAGTTCGCGCACCAGCGCCAGCGATTGCGCAGCGCTCAGATCGCTCGTGGCTTCGCCCAGCAGGGCGAACGCCTGCGTTTGCAGCCCGTCGCCGGCCAGCAGTCCGGTCGCTTCGTCATACTGCACGTGCACGGTCGGCTTGCCGCGACGCAGATCGTCGTCGTCCATGCACGGCAGATCGTCGTGCACCAGCGAATAGGCATGGATCATCTCGACAGCGCATGCCGCACGATCCAATGCCGCCTCGCTTGCCTGCGTCACTTCACCGGCGGCGAAGCAGAGCAGCGGGCGCACCCGCTTGCCGCCGCCGAGCACGGCGTAACGCATCGATTCGTTGAGTCGCGCCGAGCCGCCATCGGTCGCCTTGGGCAGCGCAGCGTCGAGCGCCTGTTCCACACGGGCCTGTACTGCCTGCATCCAGGCTTTGATATTCTGATCCGCCATCGTCTTCGTCCTGCACGCGCCCCTCGGGCCGTGCGTGTTAGTACGCGTTGGTGCGCGTTAGTGCGCGTTAGTGCGCATTAGCGCGCAATAGAGCGCGTTATTGCACGTTATTGCGTGTTAGTGCACGTAGTGCGTGTCAGGTCGCATTATCGAATGCGCCCCGGCATCGCAGAACGCCCTGGGTCGCGGGTTGTCTTCCGGCATTGCCAAAACGCGAGATCGGGCCCGAGCCTCAGAACTCGTCGCGTGCAACATCGAGCGGCTTGAGCGTCTCGCCTTCGAGCACCTTTACCTGCTGCTCCACCTTTTCGAGCAGACCCTGACAGTACTTCACCAGCACAGCGCCACGACGGTACGCGCCCAGCGACTCCTCGAGTCCCAGCTCGCCACCCTCCATGCGCCCGACGAGCTTTTCCAGCTCGGCCAGCGCAGCCTCATAGGTCTCGGGCAGATCTTGCGGCACGTCGGGTGCCGCGTCTTGCGACTTTGCAGTCTTGGCCATAAACGCAAAATTCGGGTCGAATGTTCCATTTTACGGCAAAAGCACACTAGCTCGCAGAGCGTAAATTGCCTCAAAACCGGTCGGGATGACATTTTTCGGACATTATTTAACGTAAATCATGGACTTAGCAGCCCCCGAATGTCTAGACCGGGTATAATCGTCGGTTCCCCTAAATCGATTTTTCGATGGTTGGGTTGTTCACTGCTTTCAAGCTAGACGGGAGTGGGAATGTCCAATCTAAGCAGCGCTTTGCAACTCAAACCGGCCTCGAGCCAACTGCCGGTCTACACGTATTTCGATGAGGCGCTCCTCGCCCGCGAGCGTGAAGTCCTCTTTAAGCACGGCCCGCGCTACGTGGGCCACGAACTGATGGTGCCGGAAGCCGGCGATTATTTCGCCCTCCCGGCCGAGCAGGAAGGCCGCATGCTGGTGCGCAACGGCGCTGGCGAGCATAACGGCATCGAACTGCTCTCGAACGTCTGTCGTCACCGCCAGGCGGTCATGCTCAATGGTCGCGGCAATACGCCCAACATTGTGTGCCCGCTTCACCGCTGGACTTACGACACGAAGGGCGAACTGCTCGGCGCGCCGCATTTCCCGGAAAAACCGTGCCTCAATCTCGGCAAGTTCCCGCTGCAACGCTGGAATGGGTTGCTGTTCGAAGCCGAAGGCCGCGATGTACAGGCCGATCTCGCACGCCTTGGCGTGAAGCACCATCTCGACTTTTCGAACTTCATGTTCGATCACGTCGAAGTGCATGAATGTAATTACAACTGGAAGACGTTCATCGAGGTTTACCTCGAGGACTACCACGTCGTGCCGTTCCACCCCGGCTTGGGCAGCTTCGTTTCGTGCGAAGACCTCAGTTGGGAATTCGGCGACTGGTACAGCGTGCAGACCGTGGGCGTTCATGAAGGTCTCGCCAAGCCGGGCAGCCCGATCTACCGTCAGTGGCACGACGTGCTGCTACGCTACCGGGAAGGCGTGCCGCCGGACTTCGGCGCGATCTGGATGGTGTACTACCCGCACCTGATGATCGAGTGGTATCCGCACGTGCTGGTGGTGTCGTGGCTGATTCCGCGCGGGCCCCAGAAGACGACGAATATCGTCGAATTCTATTATCCGGAGGAAATCGCGCTTTTCGAACGCGAATTCATCGAGGCCGAGCGTGCTGCCTACATGGAAACGGCCCGTGAGGACGACGAGATCGCCGAACGCATGGACGCCGGGCGTCGCGCCCTGTTCGAGCGCGGTGTTTCGGAGGTCGGCCCATACCAGAGTCCGATGGAAGACGGCATGCAGCACTTCCACGAGTTCCTGCGTCGACAGATGGGAGACTTCTGAACGAAGGGCTGGGCCCGACTCTCACCGAATGAGAAACGCCTCAAGCACCCCCAACGGGTAACTGCGGCGGCGGTGGAACTGAATTAAATATTTGCCGAAAAATTCGCGAAACGGCGGGCCATGTGCCCGCCGTTTTCGTTAGAATCGTCGCCATGCTTTCGATATGACCGTGCACCACGTATTTGTGCTGCACGAGTCGCCCGCGTTCAGCACGAAACGCGCCAAGTTCGTCTCCTCGCCGTTATTCGGCCACCACTCGCCATGCAATCGCTCTGGATGTTGGTCTCCGCCTTCATGTTCACGTTGATGGGGCTCTTCATCAAACTGGCGGCAAACGAATACAACACCGGCGAAATCGTCCTCTATCGCAGCCTGATCGGCGTGATCGTCCTCCTGGCGATTTCGTTCATGCGAGGCCAGACGATCCGCACGCGTCACTTCGGCGCTCACGTCAAACGCAGTACCGCCGGCGTCATCTCGCTCGGCCTGTGGTTCTATTCCCTCACGCAATTGCCGCTTTCGACGGCGATGACCCTCAATTACATGTCGCCGATCTGGATTTCGCTGATCGTGATGGGCACGGCGGCGATGCGTGGCAGTCTGCGCACCGACTTCCGCCTCGTCGCTGCGATTTTCGCGGGGTTCGTCGGCGTTGCACTGCTTTTGCAGCCGACTATCGACAGTCAAGCCTGGGGAGGTGGCGTCGCGGGCGTGGTCTCAGGGGTGTTCTCCGCCGTGGCCTATATGCAGGTCAAGGAATTGGGCGCCGCAGGGGAGCCCGACTGGCGCATCGTCTTTTACTTCTCGCTCGGCGGGGTATTGCTGGGTCTCGGATGGGTCGCTATCGAGGGCATGCACGCCATGACATGGCGTGGTACCGGTCTGATGTTGGGTGTTGGCCTTGCGGCGCTTATCGCCCAGACCGCGCTCACACGGGCGTTTAGCCTGGGCAACACGCTCGTCACTGCGAATCTCCAATACTCGGGCGTAATCTTCGCTACACTGATCAGCATGCTTGTCTGGGGCGACTGGCCTGCGCTGGCCGGCTGGATCGGCATGCTGCTCATCGTGGCGAGCGGCATGACCGCGCTGCGCCGACCGTCACCCTCCGCCTGATCGCCGCCGGACGATTCATCCCCCACGCCCGTCTGCGGAGACGTCATGATTCACACCCACTTCACCACGCTCATCAGTCCGCAAAATCTCGATGCGCTGATGCAAACCGCCGCCGGTGGCGGCGCCCCGGTGGTCATTTTCGACTGCCGATTCGATCTCGCCAATCCGGCGGCAGGCGAAGCCGCCTACGTGGATGGCCACATTTTCGGCGCCTTCTACGCACACCTCGACCGCGATCTTTCCGGCAAGACGACCGGCAAGAACGGCCGTCATCCGCTGCCCGATCGCGACACCCTCGTGCGTCACCTCGCGGCTTGCGGTCTGTCGAAGGGTCAGCAGGTCGTCGCGTACGATGCACAGGGCGGCGTGTACGCGGCCCGTCTCTGGTGGCTGTTGCGTTGGCTCGGACACGAGTCGGTCGCCGTACTCGACGGCGGACTGCAAGCGTGGGAAGCCGCCGGCTTCAAACTCGACGCCGCACCGCCCGAAGAACCGCCGCCCGGCGACTTTGCGCCGGGGGAACCGCTGGCGACCACGGCCGATGCCGCCGCCATCGAGCGCAATCTCACCTCGCATGAGCGTCTGGTCATCGATGCCCGTGCTCCCGATCGCTACCGCGGCGAAAACGAGACGCTCGACCCTGTCGGCGGCCATATCCCCGGGGCAGTCAATCGTTTCTTCAAGGACAACCTCGGTGCCGACGGCCGTTTCAAGCCAGCGGCGACGCTTCGCGAGGAAATCACACAGATCATCGGCCACGAACGCCAGCCCGAGCGCGTGATCGCCCAGTGCGGCTCAGGCGTGACGGCTTGCCATAACCTGCTGGCCATGGAGGTCGCCGGTCTGCACGGCGCCAGTCTCTATGCGGGATCGTGGAGCGAATGGTGCGCCGACAAGCGTCGCCCGGTGGCGACGGGGGCTCAGCCCTGAGCCGGCATGCATTGCGGTAGCGCGCCCTTGTCCTTGTCGGCGCGCGTCACCTGGCCAGCGCTACCGATGAGCGTTGGCGGAGACAGGTGCAATGTCCTATCGAGATGCCCCGTCTCCTGCCACGCTCGCGAGCGCACTGCCACGCTCATCGTGGCCGTGACCATGATCGTGGTCATGGTCGTGACCGTTTAGCCAGACGACCAACGCCAATCCCACAGCGATCAGCAAAATCTGCGGCAACGCGTCGCGCGGCGACGTGCGGCGCTGCATCTGCGGCATCAGGTCCGACACTGCAATGTAGATGAAGCTGCTCGCCGCCAATGCCAGCAGATAGGGGATCAGGCTCTGCAGACGGTCGAGCATGAAATACCCGAGCACACCACCCAGTAATGCCGTGAGGCTCGACGCCAGCGTCAGAACCAGCGCCTTGCGGCGCTTGAGCCCGGCGTTCAGCAACACCATGAAGTCGCCCAACTTGTGCGCGACTTCGTGCACCGTAATCGACACCGTTGCCGCCACACCCAGGCGCGGATCGGTAAGGAACGCGGCGGCGATCACCACACCATCGGCGAAATTGTGAATGGCGCTGCCGACCAGAATCATCCACCCGCCCCTGCCTGCCTCATGCGCGTCGTGGCCATGTTCGTGATGATGCCCGTCGCCCTCATGGTGATGGCTGTGACGCAGCAACGCGAGCTTTTCCAGCAGGAAGAAACCCAGTAACCCGCCAAGCAGCCAGCGCGTAATGACATGGGCGTCGACATGCGACTCAAGACTCTCGGGCAGCAGATGCAGCAGCGCCGTGCCGAGCAGCACGCCTGCCGAGAAGCTGACCATCTTGTCGATGAGCTTCGAGAGCAGGCCGAGCGACAGCGATGCTGCGCCGAACAGGCTCAGCACGCCGGAAGCCAGCGTGGCAATGACGATGAAAAGAAAGATGGCGTCGATGGTGTTTCTCCCGCAGGCAAGCCGGCGATTTAACCAGCTTTTACCGTGACAGGCAAACCGTCATGCCGCCTGACACGATGATGTGTACAACGCCACTGCCTCAGGCCAAGTGATGGGCACCGACGACTGCGCGTCAGGCAGCCATCGGTGACTCGCCCGAACGTCGGCCTCTCAGGCCACGCCGTGCTTACGGAACCAGTCTTGCGCGAGGGCCCAGCCCTGCTTCGCGTCCGCCTCGACGTAGCTCGCGCGGTAGTCCGCGAAGAACGCATGCCCCGAGTTCGGGAACACCTTCAGCTCGGAGGCCTTCGATGCAGCGTCGCCCTTGGCCAGCGCCTCGCGCGCCTGCTCGACGCTCGCGACCGGAATGCCCGTGTCCTTGCCGCCATACAGGCCGAGCAACGGTCCGTGCAACTTTCCGGCGATATCGATCGGATTACGCGGGAAGTTCTCGCTCTTGTCGCCGACGATGCGCCCATACCACGCGACTGCCGCCTTGACCTTCGGATTGTGGGCGTCGTACAGCCATGCCACGCGCCCGCCCCAGCAAAAGCCGGTAATGCCAAGACGATTGTCGTCGCCGCCGTTCGCCGCCGCCCACTTCACGGTCGCGTCGATATCGCTCATGACCTGCTGATCCGGGGTCTTGGCGACGATTTGCGACTGAATCTCGGCAATCGTCCCCAGCGACTGCGGATCGCCCGCACGCGCGAACAACTCCGGCGCCACCGCCAGATAACCGAGCTTTGCGAAACGTCGGCAAATGTCGGCAATGTGCTGGTGCACGCCAAAAATTTCCGAAACGACGACAATCGTCGGCAAATGGGTCTTTCCCGCCGGCTTCGCGTAGTACACCGGCATTTTGATGCCGGGCACGTCGAGCAGGTGTTCGCCTGCGTCCAACCCTTGCGTGTCAGTCGTGATCGTTTCGGCTGCCACCGGCAGCACCGCCAGCGCAAATGCCGAACCGACCGCCGTCTTCAGAAAATCACGCCGGTTACGCGGCGCTACCTCAGGCACGAGACTATCCAGATCCGCTTGCGACATGTCGCACTCCAGGTGAAAACGTCGAGAAGAGAACAAAAAGAGAACGTCGGAGAAAAGCCGGGAAACCGTCAATCGGACGGCAAGACACGCCGTCGACCGAGGCCGGACGTTCGGATATTACTCGAGAGGGCACGCACTTGCACTCGGACGCCCGTCCAACCGCACTCGGATCATTCCGAATCGACCTGGCAACACGACCGGTGAGAGACGAAAACCTGAGACACGAGGCAGGACGCGCGCGCAGCATCGTCGCGCGACCGGCCCCACATCGCGATATCAATGCAGCTTCACGCGCGGCACGGTGGAGCGCCGCAGACGGTTCGCGACCGTGTCGAGCATCATGCGCCAGACGCCATGCAGCGCCGCCACGTGCATACGATAGAGCGACGTGTACATGACGCGAGCGAACAACCCTTCGATAAACATGCTGCCGCCAATAAGCCCCCCCATCAGATTGCCGACCGCGCTGAACTTGCCCAGCGAGACGAGCGAGCCGAAGTCACGATAGGTGAACGTCGGCAGGCTTTGCCCCTTCAGACGCGCATCGATAGCCTTGACGAGAAAACTGGCCTGTTGGTGCGCCGCCTGCGCCCGCGGCGGCACGAAACCATGCTCGGGCCACTCGCAACTCGCACAATCCCCGAACGCGAAGATGTCGGGATCGGTCTTGCTTTGCAGCGTGGGCAACACTTCGATCTGATTCAGCCGGTTGACCGCCAGCCCCAGCTTGCCCAGCACGGGCGGCGCCGTAATGCCCGCCGACCAGACCGTAATGTCGGCCGGCAGCACCTTGCCGCTCGTGGTCGTCACTTCGTTCGGACGCACCTCCGCCACCGAGTCGCCGCAAAGAATGTCGACGTCGAGCTTCGTGAGCAAGCCGGCGACCGCGCCCGAGACGCGCTCGGGCAATGCCTTCAGAATGCGCGGGCTGGATTCGATGATGGTGATGCGCACGTCCTTGCGCGGGTCGAGTTTCAGCCCGTACGAGCGCAGCACTTCCGCCGTATTGCGCAACTCGGCCGAAAGCTCCACGCCCGTCGCCCCCGCCCCCACGATCACGAGGTTCACCTTGTGACGCTGTGCCTTCGGCGGCGACAACAACGCGCCGGCGGGTGCGTCCGGTGCCTCGGAGGGGACAGCTGCGTCCGCCGCATCCACTGTGTCCGCTAGGGTCGCCTGAAGCGGCGTCTCGGCGGCATTCTGCGCACGAACGCACGCCGCCATCAACCGACGGCGGAAGCGCTCGGCCTGCTCGACCGTATCGAGTGCGATGGTGTGTTCCTGCGCCCCCGGCACACCGAAGAAGTTGGTGGTGCTGCCGATGGCGAGCACCAATGTGTCGTAAGGCAAGGTGCGCTCTGGCAGCAAATCGCCCTCGCCTTCGTCGGCCGCCGCAGGCACGGCCGCAAGCCGGATGGTCTTGGCCGCGCGATCGAGTCCGATCATCTCACCGGTCGCGAACTCGAAGTGATGCCAGTTCGCCTGAGCGACGTAAGAGAGCTGATGGGTCGCCGTATCCATGACACCGGCCGCGACTTCATGCAGCAACGGCTTCCAGATGTGCGACAGCGAACGGTCGACCAACGTAATCTGGACGTCCTTTCCCCGCCCGTACTTATCGCCCAGGCGGGTGACAAGTTCGAGACCGCCGGCGCCGCCGCCGACCACAACGATACGATGCACACTCACGATAACTCCCCGTGCTTGGAAAACCGTCCGGCCGGTCGGCAAACTGCCAGACCGGCGATACCGATCACCTTACCGCAGAGTACGGACTTCGGGTATTCCGGCCGCCCTATTCCCGCTATTGCGTGATCCAGATCGTCGTGCCATCGGACGTGTGCGACACACCGTTGCAGCATACGCCGCGCAGCTTCAGTGCGCCTGCTCCCAGTTCTCGCCCACGCCGACTTCGGCCACGAGCGGGACCTTGAGTTTCGCCACGCCGCACATCAACTCGGGCAGGCGCTTGCGCACCTCGGCCAGTTCGTGGTCAGGCACTTCGAGCACCAGTTCGTCGTGCACCTGCATGATCTGACGCGTCTGCAAGCCGCTATCGTCGAGCCAGCGCTGCACGGCAATCATGGAAAGCTTGATGAGGTCCGCAGCCGTGCCCTGCATCGGCGCGTTGATGGCGGCGCGCTCGGCGGCCTGACGGCGTGGCCCGTTGCCGCCATTGATATCCGGCAACCACAGACGACGGCCGAACACCGTCTCGACGTAGCCGCGCGCCTTGGCGCTCTTGCGCGTCTCGTCCATGTAGCGCGCCACACCGGGGTAGCGCATGAAGTAGCGGTCGATGTACTGCTTGGCGGCGTCGCGCTCGATGCCGAGGTTCGCCGCCAGACCGAACGCGCTCATGCCGTAGATCAGACCGAAGTTGATGACCTTGGCGTAGCGCCGTTGCTCGGACGAGACTTCCAGCGGCGTCACGGCAAAGATCTCCGCCGCCGTCGCACGGTGAATGTCTTCGCCGTTCGCAAACGCGCGCAGCAGGCTTTCGTCGCCCGAAATATGGGCCATGATGCGCAGTTCGATCTGCGAGTAGTCAGCCGATACCAGTTGGCTGCCCGGCGGCGCAATGAACGCTTCGCGAATGCGGCGGCCTTCGGCCGTGCGCACCGGAATGTTCTGCAGGTTCGGATCGTTCGACGCCAGTCGCCCCGTGATCGCCACTGCCTGCGCGTAGTTCGTATGCACGCGGCCCGTCGCCGGATCGACCATCTTCGGCAGCTTGTCGGTATACGTCGACTTCAGCTTGGCCAGCCCCCGATACTCAAGCAACACCTTCGGCAGCGGGTAGTCCTCCGCAAGCTTTTGCAGGACTTCCTCATCGGTCGACGGCGCACCGCTCGCCGTCTTCTTGACGACGGGCAGTTGCAACTGCGTGAAGAAAATATCGCCGATCTGCTTGGGCGAATTCAGGTTGAATTGCTGCCCCGCCAGCGCATAGGCCTCGTTCTCGAGCGTGATCAGCTTGCGACCGATTTCGTCGCTTTGCGCCGCCAGCCGCGCCGTATCCACGAGCACACCGTTACGCTCCATACGCTGGAGTACACGCGCGGTCGGCATTTCGACATCGCGATAAACGAATTCGAGCGTGGCCTCGCGCGCCACGTCCGGATACAACGCACGGTGCAGACGCAACGTGATGTCGGCGTCTTCCGCCGCATACTCGGTGGCCCGCTCGATCGTGACCTCATCGAAGCCGATCTGCTTCGCGCCCTTGCCGCACACATCCTCGTACTTCACTGTCGTCACACCCAGATGGCGCGACGCGAGGCTGTCCATGTCGTGACTGCGGTGCGATTCGAGCACATACGACTGAAGCAGTGTGTCGTGGGCGATGCCGCCCAGCGCGATGCCGTAGTTCTCGAGCACATGCGCGTCGTACTTCAGGTTCTGCCCGACCTTCTTGTGGTCAGGGCTCTCGAGCCAGTGCTTCAGGCGCGCCAGCACTTCGTCGCGCGGCAACTGTTCCACTTCGCCCGGCGCGCGGTGCGCGACCGGAATGTATGCGGCACGCCCCGGCTCGCATGAGAACGACAGGCCGACGAGTTGTGCCTGCATCGCGTCGAGCGACGTCGTCTCCGTATCGAACGCCGTCAGCTCGGCAGCCTCGATGGTCTTCAGCCACGCGTCGAATTGCTCCCACGTCAGCACAGCCTCGTAATGGCGCTCGATGGTGTCGGCCACCGGCGCCGGCGCTTCTTCTCCGGCTTGCGATGCCACGGCCGCTTCTGCTTCGCGCAGCAATGTCTTGAAGCCGTGGCGCGAGAAGAAATCGCGCAGTACTTCGGCGTCTTCGGGCTGGGTTTGCAGACTGGCTTCGATGGAGGTGACCTGAGGACCGAGATCGCAGTCGAGCGCCACCGTGACGAGCTTGCGCCCCATGGGCAGCCAGTCGAGTGCGCGACGCAGGTTCTCGCCGACGGCGCCCTTCACTTCCGCCGCGTGCGCGACGAGGTTATCCAGATCGCCGTATTGCGTGAGCCATTTGACGGCCGTCTTCGGACCGCACTTTTCGACGCCCGGCACATTGTCGACAGTGTCGCCCACCAGCGTCAGGTAGTCGACGATGCGCTCGGGCGGCACGCCGAACTTCGCGGTGACAGCGGGGGCGTCGAGCGTTTCGTTGGTCATCGTGTTGACGAGCGTCACACGGTCGTTCACGAGTTGCGCCAGATCCTTGTCGCCGGTCGAGACGACCACGCGCATGCCGCGCTCGGCCGCCTGCTTCGCGAGTGTGCCGATGACATCATCCGCTTCCACGCCGTCGATCATGAGAAGCGGCCAGCCCATCGCGCGCACGGCTTCGTGAATCGGTTCGATCTGCGCGCGCAGATCGTCGGGCATCGACGGACGGTTCGCCTTGTACTCGGGATACCAGTCGTCGCGAAACGTCTTGCCCTTTGCATCGAAAACGCAAGCGCTGTACTCTGCATGAACGTCTTTACGCATGCGGCGCAGCATATTGACGATGCCGTGCAGCGCGCCCGTAGGTTCGCCGCTGGGCCCGCGCAAATCCGGCAGGGCGTGATAGGCTCGATAAAGATAACTCGAACCATCGACCAATAAGAGCGTCTTACCTTCCAGACTTTGCTGTTCCGACATATGACTAAGAGAAGAAAAGAGATACCGAGTCTGCGCATGTTGGCAGACCATGAGCGCGCCACGGCCAAGAAGGCGCGCGCGTCGTGGCAGATGTTCACGATTATGGCAGAGTTCATCGAGGCGACCGAGTACCTGTCCGAGATCCGGCCGGCCGTGAGCATCTACGGAAGCGCGCGCATCAAGCCCAAGTCGCCGTTCTACAAGTTGACGATGACCATCGCGCGCAAGTTTTCGGACAACGGCTTCGCCGTCATCTCCGGCGGCGGCCCCGGCATCATGGAAGCGGCCAACAAGGGCGCGCACGGCGGCGCGTCGCCGACCGTCGGACTGAACATCGAACTGCCGCATGAGCAGAAAGGCAATCAGTGGCAGGACATCTCGCTGCGCTTTCGTCACTTCTTCACGCGCAAGGTCACGTTCGTGAAGAACTCGGACGCCTTCGTCATCATGCCGGGCGGCTTCGGCACCCTCGATGAACTGTCCGAAGTGCTCACGCTCATCCAGACGCAGAAGTCGCGTCACGTACCGGTGATTCTCGTCGGTTCCGAGTTCTGGAAAGGCTTGCTTGACTGGGTGCGAACGTCGATGCTGCCGATGGGCCTGATCAGCGAGAAGGACCTCGATCTCGTGCAGGTGATCGACGATCCGGACGAAATTCTCAAGGCGGTATTCGCGTTCTATGACGGTCACATCGAGCCTGAGACGGAGACCAGCGAAAAGATGTTCTATCTGTAATCGCTGACGCCGGAGCCAAGGTCCGGGAACATCGAAATACATCGGTCACGTCTTTGGCGATGCCCGGATCGACGCAAAAACGGCGCTGCGACTTCATCGCAAGCGCCGTTTTTGCATCGACCAGCTGCGACTGGCCGCGACTGGCTGCGACCGGGTGCGATCAGATACGTACCGTCGGCCGATACCGGATGAACCGAACCGGTTCAGCAGCCGCTCTCGCGCGGCGTAGTTTCGACTTCCAGCCCGAAGAACGGACGCAGGCGCGTGCCGAATACGTTGCCGAAGAACGCCGCCACCAGCCACAGCCAGCCATGCAGGCTGCCCGAAATGATGCCGCTGAAGTACGCCCCGATATTGCAGCCGTAGGCCAGCCGTGCGCCGTAACCGAGCAATAGGCCGCCGACCACCGCGGCGAGGAGCGAACGCGCGGGAATCTTCCACACCGGCGCGAATTTGCCCGCCAGCGAGGCGGCGACCAGTGCGCCGAGAATGATGCCGAGGTCCATGACCGTGGTCACGTCCTGCGCGACCGGTGCATTGAGCACGTTGACCTGCTTGGCCCAGTACGGCCACGAGGCAACGTCGATACCCAACGCCATGAAGGCCTTGGCGCCCCAGAGCGCGAACGCCGAGGTCACACCCCACGGACGACCTGCCAGTGCGAGCGTCGCATAGTTGAGCAGCACCAGCGCCAAGGCGCCCCACAGCAGCGGCCACGGTCCGCGCAGCAAGGCCGGCGCGCCCTTGGCGCTACGCGTCATCGGCACACCGACGACACGGCCGTGACGGCGCTTCTCCGCCCACAACGTGAACGCACCGATCGCCGCAAACAAAGCAAGATTGGCAATCAGTGCGGGCCACAGCCCCCACACTTTGACCAGCGAGACGGGCTTGATGTGGGGCAGCGACTCCCACCACGGCATGTGTGCGGTCGCGACCACGGAACCGACGATGAACGCCGCGAGCGTGACGAGCATGCGCGTGTTGCCTCCGCCCGCCGTGTACAGGGTGCCCGAGGCACATCCACCGCCGAGCTGCATGCCGATACCGAAAATGAATGCGCCGAATGCCACCGAGACACCAACCGGCGAGACGAGACCGACCACCTTGTTGCCGAACAGCGTGCCATCGGCCAGCGCCGGGAAAAACAAAGCGACACCAACGGCCAGCATCACCATCTGTGCGCGCAATCCCGCGCCACGACGATCCGCAATGAACACGCGCCATGCCGACGTAAAGCCGAAGGCAGCGTGATAAAGCGCGAGACCGAGCAATGCGCCAACGCCCGCGAGCGCCGCCTGCCTGGGCCCGACGGTCGCCTGCAGATAGCCGATGCCCGCGACGATGAGCAGCAGCGCGACCGTGAGCGGCCGGGCGTTGTACGACGAAGGGGAAGAAGGGGTCGGCGGTGCCGTTTTGACGGCGGCCGGGGCGGCGGAAGACGACATGACTTTCTGACTCCAGAATGCAGATGGGTGGCACGTGGCCACCCATCGAGACAATGTAGCAGGGTGCCAGAACACGATGCCGGTGAAAACTACCGTTTGGTGATTTTCTTATTACCGCAAGAAATATGAGAATGCCGTCGCTGTCCATTCCAAGCCAACGAATTCAGACGACCGCCCTGTCACGAAACGTCATTTGGGGACAGCCACCTGCCTCGCAGGCAAGTCGCTACGCCGCGTTCCGCGAGATTCCACAATGCGAAGCGGAACACGTTTGATAGAATGGACGTATTGGAACCCGCTGCGTCGGCCCGGCATGCCTGCCCGTCACAGACGCGTTCCCGCCCTCGGAGAATAATGATGAAAACGCGCTTTTCCCGTGCCCTGCCCCTGTTGATCGGTGCCGGCCTGCTGCTCGCCGGCCAGGCGTTTGCCCAGGACGGCAAGGAAACCGCCGCACAAGCCGCCAAGCGCGAGGCCGACGCCCGCGCAGCCGCTACCAGCACCCAGTCGGTCGACGTCAATCAGGAGCGCAAGCCGAGCTATTACGTGAACGATCAGGGCACCACCGTGACCGAGTACCGCGATCGCGGCAAGCCGACGGAAATCGACGTCCACTCCCGCTTCGGCACCAATTATCAATTGACCACGCCGCCGGACAATTCACCGCGCACGCGCGACAATACGTCGCAAAACGACCGTCTGCCGTCCGTCGGACTGAAGTTCTGACGTCTCTGGTAATCTGATGCCTTCGCGTGCCGGTTTGCGGCGCGCACGCTTCCTGTCTGTCTCGAACCAGCGGCCCGCTGCACACGCACGGGCCGTTTGTCTGAGTCTTATCCACTCAACGCACGCATGGCCGTTTTTACTTCCGTCTCGCCCGAGCAGCTTGAACAGTGGCTGCAACGCTACGATTTGGGGAAAGTTCTCGACTTCCGGGGCATCAGCTCGGGCATCGAGAACACCAATTACTTCCTGACGACCGAGCGCGGCGAGTTCGTGCTGACGCTGTTCGAGAAGCTCACGGCCACGCAGTTGCCGTTTTACCTCCAGTTGATGGGGCATCTGGCCCATCACAGTGTGCCGGTCCCCGATCCGATTCCGGATCGCACGGGCGAGATTCTGGGCGAGCTCAACGGCAAGCCCGCCACCATCGTCACCAAACTGGCAGGTCGCTCGGAACTCGCCACCACGCCCGAGCATTGTGCACACGTCGGGGCGATGCTCGCCCGCATGCATCTGGCCGGACGCGACTTCACGCTGGAGCAGGCCAACCTGCGCAGCCTGCCATGGTGGCGCGAAGCAACGCCCGCCGTGCTGCCGTTCCTGAGCGACGCCGAGCGGACACTGCTAGAGAGCGAGATGGCGCATCAGGAAACATTTTTCGCGTCGGACGATTACCGGACGATGCAAGCCGGCCCATGCCATTGCGACCTGTTCCGCGATAACGTGCTGTTCGACAAGGCCGAAGACGGCACGCCCCGACTGGGCGGCTTTTTCGACTTCTACTTCGCCGGCTGCGACAAGTGGCTCTTCGATCTCGCCGTGACGGTCAACGACTGGTGTTGCGACCTCGCGACCGGTACGCTCGACGATGCGCGCGTGCACGCGATGCTGCGCGCCTACGAGACGGTGCGTCCGCTCACGGATATCGAGGCGGCGCACTGGCGCGACATGCTGCGCGCCGGCGCACTGCGATTCTGGCTATCGCGCCTGTATGATTTTCACTTGCCGCGCGCGGCGGAAATGCTCAAGCCGCACGATCCGGGGCATTTCGAACGAATCCTGCGCAAACGCATCGAAGCCGTTTCCATTCCCTGGCTGTAACCCGGCGCTCCATCGGAGTCATTCGAACCCTATGCAATTGCTTGAAGTCCCGCCGAAGAGTGGTTATGTGTGGCTGCGCCAGGGGATCTGGCTATTCCGCAAGAACCCGCTCGCCATCATGAGCCTGCTGTTCGCGTATCTGTTCGGCACGTTGGTCATCTCGCTCGTCCCAGTCGTTGGCAGCCTTGTGTCGCTGGTGCTCGTCCCGGGTCTGTCGGTCGGCTTCATGGCCGCGTGCCGCGACATCATCAAGAACAAGCAGGTGTTGCCGCAGGTGCTGCTCGACGGTTTTCGGGGGCACGGCAAAGAAGTGGCACGCCGCCTGCTGGTGCTCGGCGCTTACTACATGGGCGCGACGGTCATCGCGTATCTGGTGTCGTCGCTGTTCAACGGCAGCGACCTGATCAACAAGGTACTGTTCGAAGGGAACGTGAATCGCGACGAGGTCATGAACAGCACCGCAGGGCTGGTGGCGGCCATGGCATTCGCGGTTGCGTACGTTCCCGTGGCCATGTTGTTCTGGTTTGCACCGGTGCTCGTGGCATGGCACGACATCACGCCGGTCAAAGCGATCTTTTTCAGTTGGACCGCCTGCACCCGCAACTTCCGCGCGTTCGTCGTCTATGGCCTGTGCGTGATGCTGCTTGCGATGGTGTCGTCGATGATCCTCGTGATCATCATGGCCGCGCTTGGCGTCTTCCAGTACGCGATGTTGCTGTTGTGGCCACTGTCGCTGCTGTTCGCCGCCATCGTCTATTGCTCGTTCTACGCGAGCTATCGTGGTTGCTTCGGCGTGCAGGAGATCGGCGCCATCGACCCGAACGTCGCCCCGCCCGACGGGGCATAAGCCGCCGCACGGGCGCGGCGGCGCGATGTGCCCCGACGTGGCGCGATGTGGCGATCCTGCGATGTCGCAATGCGCCATGTCGCACATCAACGAGAAAGGCACCCGCGGGGGCGCCTTTTTTTTATGCGCAGGGTTGGCGGATTCCCCGCCCACAATGCCCCGTCAGCCGATCACTCGATGGGTTGCAGCTTGGCGACGGCCAACGCGAGCCATTTCTCGCCATGACGGCCGAACTTGACGTGCGCCCGCGCCTCGTCGCCCGTGCCTTCGAGCCCGATGATCTTGCCCTCGCCAAACTTCGTGTGAAACACGCCTTGCCCGAGCTTGAAGCCGGTCTCCGACGCCCGCGAACGATCGGCAAGCGCCTTTTCGGACTTCGTCGCCGCCCACTCATCCTTCGGCGCGCTCACTTGCGGACGGGCAAACCAGTCGCGCCCCCACGCCGGCTCGGCTTGTGCCAGACGCGCGCCCGGTTGCGCTCGCGGCGTGAGGAACTTCAGCACCGATTCGGGGATTTCGTCGAAGAAGCGCGATCGTACGTTGTAGCGCGTCTGGCCGTGCAGCATGCGACTTTGCGTGAACGACAGGTACAAACGCTCCTTTGCGCGGGTGATGGCCACGTACATCAGGCGACGCTCTTCCTCTAGCCCGTCGAGCTCCATCGCGCTGTTTTCATGCGGGAACAGACCTTCCTCCAGACCGGTGACGAACACGGCCGTGAACTCCAGCCCCTTGGCGGCGTGCACCGTCATCAGTTGCACGGCGTCCTGCCCTGCCTCGGCCTGATTGTCCCCCGCTTCGAGCGACGCATGCGACAGGAAGCCCGCCAATGGCGTCATCTCGACCGGCGTATCGGCGTCCACCACGCCATCGGGCGACGCCAGCACGTCGGGCGCACCGGGAAGCGCCGGGCGCATGGCGATGAGACGCGCCGGGGCCTCGAGCCCGTAGCCCTCCTCGGCAATGAAGGCCGTCGCGGCGTGCACCAGTTCCTGCAAGTTCTCGATGCGGTCCTGGCCTTCCTTCTCGGTCTGGTAGTGCGCAATCAGGCCGCTCGCCTCGATCACGTGCGTGACGACCTCCGGCAGCGTGAGACGCTCGGTGTCATGGCGCGTCTGCTCGATCAGCCGCACGAACGCCAGCAAATTCGTCCCGGCCTTGCCCGTCATATAAGGCACTGCGGCGTACATCGAGCAGTTGTAAAGGCGGGCCGCATCGGCCAGTTGCTCCAGCGAGCGCGCACCGATCCCGCGCGTGGGGAAGTTGACGACGCGCGCAAACGCCGTGTCGTCGTTCGGATTTTCGATCAGACGCAGGTACGCCAGTGCGTGCTTGACTTCCTGACGCTCGAAAAAGCGCAGACCGCCGTACACACGATAGGCGATCCCCGCGCCCACTAGGGCATGCTCCATGACACGCGACTGGGCATTGCTGCGGTAAAGGATGGCGATATCCTGACGCGACAGCCCTTGCGCGACCAGCGCCTTGATTTCCTCGACGAGCCAGCTCGCCTCCTGCAGATCCGTCGCGGCTTCGTACACGCGAATCGGCTCACCGTGCCCGGCGTCTGTTCGGAGATTCTTGCCCAGACGTCGCGCGTTGTTCGAGATCAGCGCATTGGCCGCGTCGAGAATATTGCCGTGCGAGCGGTAGTTCTGCTCCAGCTTGATGAGATGACGAACCCGAAATTCACGCTCGAAGTCGGCCATATTGCCGACGTTGGCACCACGAAACGCGTAGATGCTCTGATCGTCGTCACCCACAGCGAACACCGCGCCGTTCGCGCCGGCGAGCATCTTCAGCCAGGCGTACTGCAGCTTGTTGGTGTCCTGGAACTCATCGACCAGAATGTGGCGAAAGCGCGTCTGGTAGTGCACCCGCAGCGGTTCGTTATGCTTGAGCAACTCGAAACAGCGCAGCAGCAGTTCGGCGAAGTCCACCACGCCCTCGCGCTGGCACTGTTCCTGGTAGCTCGCGTAGAGTTCGACGAACTTCTGGTTGAAAGCGTCGTTGGCCTCGACCTCGTGCGGACGAAGACCCTGCTCCTTGGCGTTATTGATGAAATACTGGAGATTCTTGGGCGGGAATTTCTCATCGTCCACATTCGCCGCTTTCATCATCCGTTTGATCGCGGAGAGCTGGTCGGCCTGGTCCAGAATCTGAAAGCTCTGCGGCAGCCCCGCGTCACGGAAGTGCGCGCGCAGCATGCGGTTGCACAGACCGTGGAAGGTGCCGATCCACATGGCGCGCGTGCTGATCGGCAGCATGGCGCCCAGCCGGGCCTGCATTTCCTTGGCGGCCTTGTTGGTGAAGGTCACGGCCAGAATGCCCGCCGGGCCGACGTGGCCCTGCTGGATCAGCCAGGCGATACGGGTGGTGAGCACGCGCGTCTTGCCGGAACCCGCGCCCGCGAGAATGAGGGCCGGTTCGTCCGGAAGGGTGACGGCGGCCAGTTGTTCGGGGTTCAGGTTGGCGAGCAGATCGGGCATGTCGGATACGAATTTCGAGTGAAGCCCGATTATAAATCCTGCTGCGGCGCGGAAATGGCACCGAATCTTTTATAATTCAGGGTTTCACGCATTACACGGTCCATCAATCCATGAGCGACAGCGACAATACGCTTGCCAAGAGCTTCGAGCCGCAGGACGTCGAAGCCCACTGGGGCCCCGAATGGGAGCGCCGCGGCTATGCCCGGCCGACTTTCGACGACGCCCGCGAAGATTTCAGCATCCAGTTGCCGCCGCCGAACGTTACCGGCACGCTGCACATGGGTCACGCGTTCAACCAGACGATCATGGATGGTCTGACGCGCTACCACCGCATGAAGGGCGCGAACACCCTGTGGGTGCCGGGCACCGACCATGCGGGCATCGCCACCCAGATCGTCGTCGAGCGTCAGATGGACGCCGAGAAGGTCTCGCGCCATGACCTCGGTCGCGAGAAGTTCGTCGAGCGCGTGTGGGAATGGAAGGAGCAGTCGGGCAGCACGATCACGCGCCAGATTCGCCGCCTCGGAGCTTCCATCGATTGGAGCCGCGAGTACTTCACGATGGACGAGAAGATGTCCCGTGCGGTGCGCGACGTGTTCGTCACGCTCTACGAGCAAGGCCTGATCTATCGCGGCAAGCGTCTCGTGAACTGGGAATCGGTCCTGCTCACCGCCGTGTCCGACCTGGAAGTGGTCAGCGAGGAGGAAGACGGCTCGCTGTGGCACATTCGCTATCCGCTCACCGACGGTTCGGGCACGCTCACGGTCGCCACCACGCGTCCCGAAACGATGCTCGGCGACACGGCGCTGATGGTGCATCCGGAAGACGAGCGCTACAAGCATCTGATCGGCAAGACGGCCATGCTGCCGCTGTCCGATCGTGAAATCCCGATCATTGCCGACGAATACGTCGATCGCGAGTTCGGCACCGGCGTGGTGAAGGTCACGCCCGCGCACGACTTCAACGACTACGCCGTCGGTCAGCGCCACAACCTGCCGCAGATCAACATCCTCACGCTTGACGCGAAAATCAACGAGAACGCCCCGGAAAAGTACCGTGGCCTCGATCGTTTCGACGCCCGCAAGCAGATCGTGGCCGACCTGGAAGCCCTCGGCCTGCTCGAATCGGTCAAGCCGCACAAGCTGATGGTGCCGCGCAGCGACCGTACCGGCACGGTCATCGAGCCGATGCTCACGGACCAGTGGTTCGTGGCGATGAGCAAGCCGGCGCCGGAAGGCACGTTCCATCCCGGCAAGTCGATTACCGAAACCGCACTCGACGTGGTGCGCAGCGGTGAAATCAAGTTCGTGCCGGAGAACTGGACGACGACCTACAACCAGTGGCTCGAAAACATTCAGGACTGGTGTATCTCCCGCCAGCTCTGGTGGGGCCATCAGATTCCCGCGTGGTATGACGACGCCGGCAACGTGTTCGTCGCCCGCTCGGAAGCGGAAGCCATCGAAAAGGCACGTGCTGCCGGCTCGACCGGTCCGCTCAAGCGCGACGAAGACGTGCTCGACACGTGGTTCTCGTCGGCGCTCGTGCCGTTCTCGTCGCTCGGCTGGCCGCAGGAAACGCCCGAACTGAAGCATTTCCTGCCCTCGTCGGTGCTCGTGTCGGGCTTCGACATCATCTTCTTCTGGGTGGCGCGCATGGTCATGATGACCACGCACTTCACCGGCAAGGTGCCGTTCAGAACCGTGTACATGCACGGCCTGGTGCGCGACGCCGAAGGCCAGAAGATGTCGAAGTCGAAGGGCAACACCCTCGATCCGATCGATATCGTCGACGGCGTGTCGCTCGAGGCCCTGGTCGCCAAGCGCACCACGGGGCTGATGAACCCGAAGCAAGCGGCCAGCATCGAGAAGAAGACACGCAAGGAGTTCCCGGAGGGCATTGCGCCTTTCGGCACCGACGCGCTTCGCTTCACGTTCGCCTCGATGGCCACGCTGGGTCGCAACATCAACTTCGATCTGGCGCGCTGCGAAGGCTATCGCAACTTCTGCAACAAGCTGTGGAATGCCACGCGCTTCGTGCTGATGAACTGCGAAGGCCAGGACTGCGGACTTGCACCGTGCGTGGGCGATTGCGGCCCGGACGGGCAACTCGACTTCTCGCGCGCCGACCGCTGGATCGTGTCGCTGCTCCAGCGCGTGGAAGCCGATGTCGCCAAGGGCTTCGCCGACTATCGCTTCGATAACATCGCCAGCGCCATCTACAAGTTCGTGTGGGACGAGTACTGCGACTGGTACGTCGAGCTGGCCAAGTGGCAGATTCAGAACGGCACACCGGCACAGCAGCGCGCCACGCGTCGCACGCTGCTGCGCGTGCTCGAAACGGTGCTCCGTCTGGCCCACCCGATCATCCCGTTCATTACCGAAGCCCTGTGGCAGAAAGTTGCCCCGCTGGCCGGTCGCTATCCGACGGACAAGGCGCCGGGCGAAGCCAGTATCATGGTGCAACCTTATCCGGTGGCCGATACGAGCAAGATCGACGAGGGTGACGAAGCGTGGATGCAGCAGCTCAAGGCCGCTGTGGACGCCTGCCGTAACCTGCGCGGGGAAATGAACCTGTCGCCGGCGCAGCGCGTGCCGTTGCTGGTGGCGGGCGACGTGCCGTTCCTGACGTCCATCGCACCGTATCTGCAAACGCTTGCCAAGCTCTCCGAAGTGCAGGTCCTGGCAGACGAAGCGACGCTCGACGCGCAAGCGGCGGGCGCTCCGCTCGCCGTCGTGGGGGCGAACAAGCTGGCGCTGAAGGTGGAAATCGACGTCGCCGCGGAGCGTGAGCGCCTCGGCAAGGAAGTGAAGCGTCTCGAAGGCGAGATCGCGAAATGCCATGGCAAGCTGTCCAACGAGAGCTTTGTGGCGCGCGCGCCCGCCAACGTGGTGGAACTTGAGAAGCAACGACTGGTCGACTTTGAAGCGGTTCTCGGCAAATTGCAGGCACAGCTCGCCCGCCTGCCCGGCTGAGACGCTCTATATCCATCAGGGAGAAACCAATGAAAACCGTTGTGACGAAAGCCGTGTTCCCGGTCGCGGGCCTCGGCACCCGGTTCCTGCCGGCGACCAAGGCGAGCCCGAAGGAAATGCTGCCGGTCGTGGACAAGCCACTGATTCAGTACGCGGTGGAGGAAGCGGCTGCGGCGGGCATCACGGAGATGATTTTCGTGACGGGCCGCAATAAGCGCGCCATCGAAGATCACTTCGATACGGCCTTCGAGCTCGAAGCCGAACTCGAAGCGAAAAACAAGCAGGCGCTGCTCGACGTCGTGCACTCCATCAAGCCTGCGCACATCGATTGCTTCTACGTGCGTCAGCCGAAGGCGCTGGGCTTGGGTCACGCGGTGCTGTGCGCCGAGAAACTCGTTGGCGACGAGCCGTTCGCGGTGATTCTTGCCGACGACTTGCTCGACGGTCAGCCCCCTGTGCTCAAGCAGATGGTCGACCTGTACAACCAGTATCACAACTCGATCATCGGCGTGGAAGAGATCCCCATCGAGCAAAGCCGCTCGTACGGGATCGTCAAGGGCACCGACTGGGGTGAGAAGGCCATCGTCAAGCTCACGGATATCGTGGAGAAGCCGGCGCCGGAAAATGCGCCGTCGAATCTGGGTGTCGTAGGCCGTTACGTGCTGCGTCCGCGCATTTTCGATTGCATTCGCGAGATCGACCCGGGTTCGGGCGGTGAAATTCAGCTCACCGACGCCATTCAGAAGCTCATGCAGGACGAAGTCGTGCTCGCCTATCGTTACGACGGCAAGCGCTTCGATTGCGGCAGCAAGTTGGGTTATCTGAAGGCGACGGTGGAGTTCGCGCTGCGCCACCCGGAGCTCAAGGACGCCTTCCGCCAGTATCTGCGAGACGAGGTGCACGGCGACCTGGCCTGAGCACCGGTGCGGCGTTGCGTGATCAAGTCACGCAACGCCAAATAAAAAACCGACGGCATGTCCGTCGGTTTTTTTACGCCTGCCGTCACGCGAGTCGGTGTCGGTGTCGGTCGCAAGCGGCGATGCGCAGCGATCAGGGGTTGCAATCAGCGACGGCGCATCCAGAAGTGGAACGTCTTGCCCTCTTCGCGCGTCTGGATCAGTTCGTTGCCGGTCTGCTTGGCGAAGGCGCTGAAGTCACGCCCGGAGCCGGGATCGGTAGCGATGATGTGCAACACTTCACCGCTTTGCATTTCGGCCAGCGCCTTCTTTGCGCGCAGGATCGGCAGCGGGCAATTCAGGCCGCTCGCGTCGACTTCTTTCTGGAATTCCATGCTCATGTCCCTCACTTCGGTCTCGTTCGAATCTTTGAACGGGGTGGCCCCGCAAGCTGCGATTCTACCGTAGTCGCCAGGCCACGCCGTCACCCGGCAATTGAAAGTCGCGCGGACTCGACGTATTCGACCGGCAGATTCCGCCGTCGCAGCCACTCGGCCACGGCATGCCCCGTGCCCGCGCGCCACGGCCGTACGTGATGCGGCGCCACCAGACGGAACTCGGCCAACTCCTCGGACAGACGAATATCGCCGTCGCACACCGCGTGGTAGGCGATGATCAGTTCGTTCTTGCGCATGAATTCGTACACGCCCAGCAGCGAAATCGCATCGGTCTCGAGATTCGTTTCCTCCTTGATCTCGCGCCGGATGCCGTCTTCCGGTGTCTCGTCGCGCTCGAGAAAGCCGGTGATGAGCGCAAACATGCCCTCCGTCCATGCGGCATTACGTGCCAGCAAAATCTGACCCCGATACTCCACCAGTCCGGCCACCACCGGCAGCGGATTATCCCAGTGGACGAAACCGCAGACATCGTCGGGGCACGCCCGGCGTGTTCGACCGGCAACCTCACGCGAGTCGAGGGGGGAAGCACAGCGAGGACAAAAGATTAGGTCGTTCATGATCGTTCTTCAGCGAATTCGAACATCTTAAATGAACTCGCCAGGCGCTGCATATTCGGCGAATTCCGAGACCGACTCGGACCAAGCCCACCAAGGCTCGCGCGTATAATCGACAGACGTCTTCCAAATTTCGCTCACGGCCCGTGTCTGATATTCCGCCGAACGCTGCGCAGCCCCACGACGCACCGCCTCCCGCGTCTGCGCCGCCCTCCGACGCCTCCAGGATCCCCACGCCTGCCCGGCCCGCCCGCTTCTCGACGCGACTGACGCAGCGCGGCATGCGCCGCTCCCGCCGCCTTTGGCACAACTACGGGGTATTCTGGCTCGGTGCCGTGCTCGTGGGCCTCGTCTCGGTGGCCTACGCCAAACTGGTGGATTTCGGCTTCGAGTTGTTCCAGCGCCTGTTGTCGCATGGCTTCTGGCTCCCGCTCATCGTCACACCGCTGGGCGCCGCGCTCGCGATCTGGCTGACGCAGAAATTCTTCCGTGGCGCCGAAGGCAGCGGCATTCCGCAGGTGATTGCAACGCTGCAGGACTCACGACTGTCGAAGTCGTTGCTCACGCTGCGCATCATGGTCGGCAAGATCGCGATCTCGTTTCTCGGCATTCTGTGCGGATTCACGATTGGACGCGAAGGGCCGACAGTACAGATCGGGGCGTCCCTCATGTACGCCATGCGACGCGGCTATCGGCGCAGCAGCGTGCACATCGAACGTCAACTGACGCTCGCCGGCGCCGCGGCGGGATTGGCCGCCGCATTCAACACACCGCTTGCCGGCGTCGTCTTCGCCATTGAGGAACTCAGTCGCAGTTTTGTTGCGCGCAACAGCGGCACGCTCATTACGGCGATCATTTTTTCCGGGATCGTGGCGCTCGGGTTGCAGGGCAATTACCTGTATTTCGGCCAGATCAAGGCAATCGGCGACTTTCACTGGACGCTCGTGCCCGTCGTCATCGCGGCGAGCCTGCTGACCGGGGTGGCCGGAGGCGCCTTCGGCTGGCTGATGCTCAACGTGCCGCGCTGGATGCCCGCAAGGCTCGTCGATCTGCGCCGCGCGCATCCGGTGCGCTTCGCTTTTCTGTGCGGCGTGGCCATCGCGGTGATCGGCATCGTGTCCGGCGGCACCACGTTCGGCAGCGGCTATGCGGAAGCTCGCGGGCTGCTCGAATCTCACACGGCGCTCTCGCCGTTCTACGCCGTGCTGAAATTTGCGGCGTTGAGCGTGTCGTACCTGTCGGGCATTCCCGGCGGCATCTTCGCGCCGTCGCTCGCGATCGGCGCCGGACTGGGCAACGTCATGGCCCACGTCACGTCGGTCGTGCCGCTGCCGGCGCTCGCTGCACTTTGCATGGTCGGCTATCTGGCGGCGGTGACGCAGTCGCCAATCACCTCGTTCGTGATCGTCATGGAAATGATCGACGGCCATCAGATGGTGATTCCGCTCATGGCCGTCGCCTTGCTTTCGACGCAAGTCTCACGGACCCTCGCGCCGTCGTTCTACCACACCCTGGCGCACCGCTTTTTGACGCCTACGGTCCCGGCACCGCGGCAAGGTTGATGTGACTGAGCGCGCATGGTCGCCGGAAAACTCGCGGCGCAGGCGGCACGTCGCTCAGGCGCTCAGGCGCTGGGGCGCTGGGGCGCTGGGGCGCTAAGGCGCCAACGCGTTCAAGCGTTCAGGAATTCAAGCGCTTGAGCATTCAGGCCTTCACGCTTAGCTCGCGAATGTCGGCGGCCAGACGCTCCACCGTTTCCACGCGCGTGTCCCAGGCGCACATGAAACGGCAACCGCCCGCACCGATAAACGTGTAGAAGCGCCACCCTTTTGCACGCAGCGCTTCGATCACGTAGGGCGGCAACTCGGCAAACACACCATTGGCTTGCGTCTCGAACATGACGGATACCCCTGGTACGTCACGAATGCGCTTCGCAAGCAGTTGCGCCATATCGTTCGCATGGCGCGCATGACGCAGCCACGTATCGTTCTCGAGCATGCCGAGCCAGGGTGCCGAGATAAACCGCATCTTTGACGCCAGTTGCCCTGCCTGCTTTACGCGATAAGCGAAATCTTCCGCCAGTGCACGGTTGAAGAACACCACGGCCTCGCCCACCGGCAGGCCGTTTTTCGTTCCCCCGAAGCACAGCACGTCCACGCCCGCACGCCAGGTCACGTCGCCGGGGTGGCAGCCCAGCGTTGCCACTGCGTTCGCGAATCGCGCTCCGTCCATATGCACGCGAAGATTGCGACGCTTCGCCACGGCGGAAATCGCCTTGATTTCGTCCACGGTATAGACCGTGCCGACTTCCGTCGCTTGCGTGAGCGTGACGACCTTGGGTTTCGGAAAGTGAATATCCGAACGACGGTTGATCACGGACTCCACCGCTTCGGGCGTGAGCTTGCCGTTGTTTTCCCGACCGCGCGCCGTGAGCAGCTTCGCGCCGTTGGAGAAGAATTCCGGGCCGCCGCATTCGTCCGTCTCGACGTGCGCGAGTTCGTGGCAAATGACGGAGTGATACGACTGCGACAGCGAAGCCAGCGCCAGCGAATTGGCCGCCGTGCCGTTGAAGACGAAGAAGACCTCGCAATCCGTATCGAACAACTGACGAATACCGTCGCAAACGCGCTGCGTCCACGTATCGTCGCCGTAGGAAACTTCATGGCCGCTGGCGTTCGCCTCGACGAGATAGCGCATCGCTTCGGGGCAAATACCGGCATAGTTGTCCGACGCGAAGTGTTGCGGCGTTTGCAGCATTTGCAGCGTTTGCGGCGCATCGACAGCAGCAGGCGCTGGAGATCCGGCGCTCGCGTTGGCGGGAATATTCGATACGGAGGGGACTTGCGACATGACGACCTCTTCAATACGGCGGGGCCTCGTGGAAACACCCCGCCTCAGACGCTCCGGCCACGGCCGGCCTAACTGAACGCCACTGACCGGCTACCGACTCAGCGCGAATCCGACCAGAGCGTGCCGCCCGTGGACCAGTTCTCCCGCTTCACGTCGGTGATGATGATATCGACGGATTCCGGCGTACACCCGATTGTCTCGACAGCGGCCTGCGTGACGGCTTTGACGAACGCACGCTTTTGCTCGACGGTGCGCCCCTCGAACATCTCGACATGAAATGTTGGCATTGCGATGAATCTCCAGATGTCGTTATTGGAATTGATTGGCATTGATTGGCATTGGCAACGCCGTCGCCACGCCACGCGCAAAGGCATGATCCGCTGCGCTACCGCACGCTCCGCCCGCCTGCCCGCCGGGAAGCCCACCGGGCCGTCAATCGCGAAACGAGGGATCTATTCTATCGAGTTTGCGCAACAGCGCGGGCCACTCCATCACGCCTTCTATCGCACCCCCGTCTTCCAGCTGGATCGCGGTCTTGTCCTGCACCGCCGGGCTGGGCAGCGATGGCGTCACCCCACCGGCGAGCGCCTGCAACTGGATCTCGCACGCCTTGACGAGCGTGGCCATGAGCACGAACGCTTCAGCCACCGTGCGCCCGACCGTCAACGTACCGTGATTGCGCAGCAGCATGGCCGGATGCGTGCCGAGCGATGTCACCAGCCGCTCCCCCTCCGACGGCGAGAATGCCAGCCCTTCATAGTCGTGGTAGCCGATTCGCTCATGAAAACGCAGCGCGTGTTGAGAGATCGGCAACAACCCGTGAGGCTGAATCGACACGGCGATGCCCGCCGTATTGTGCAGATGCATGACGCACACGGCATCGGACCGCGCCGCGTGCACCGCGCCATGCAGCGCAAAACCCGTGACATTGACCGGATGCTCGCTCTCGCCCACGATTTCGCCACGCATCGTGATCTTCACCAGATTCGAGGCGGTGACTTCATCGAACGACAGGCCGAACGGATTGATGAGGAAGTGCCCCGGCTCGCCCGGCACCATGGCGGAGATATGGGTATAGATGAGATCGTCCCAGCCGTTGAGCGCAACGAGACGGTAGCAAGCGGCGAGATCGGTGCGCATCCGGCGCTCCTCGTCGCTGACTGCGGTGGCGGCTTTTCTGCCCGCCTTCAGGGTAAAGGACATACGCGCTAGTCTTGGGAAAGTCCGCGAACGGAGATGTCTGGATATGGCGGAATCGTCCGGCAGGGATGCCGTGCGCCGTGAGGGCCCCGGATCAGGGCGCGCGTTCGAGTGAGCGTCGCCAATCCCACACGAAACCGATCGCGCCGAGCACGAGTACGCCGCTTGCACACAGCAAGGCCGTTGTGAAGCCGCCGGTGGCAGCCACGAGCGGCGCGGCCACCAGCGGTCCGACGATCTGCCCGATCCCGTAGGATGCCGTCACGAGACCGATCAGACCATTGGCATTGTCCCCACGCAAGCGCCTGCACTCCCGTACCGCGTACACCGTAATCGCCGTGAACGGCAATCCGACCAGCACGCTTCCAACAGCGAAACCTGCCACGTTCGGCACGACGATACCGATGCCGACACCCAGCCCCTGCATCACATAGCAAGCGGCCAGCAACAGACGGTTATCCCAGGTGATCGGCGCACGCGCGCCGACGATGGCGCCCGGAATCACCATAAGACCGAGCAACGGGAAGAAGAGATCGGGCCACGGCGAACCCGGGAGTGCCTGGCGTGCGATCACGGGCAGGAACGTCGCCGTAATGATGTAGCCGAAGCCTGCCAGGCCATAGAGAATCGTCACGGGAATCACGCTCTCGCCACTGCCATGATTGACGGCAGGCGCGGCAGCCGGTTTGGCGGCTTCACCCGACTCCCCTGCCTTCGACGGCTCGGCCGCAAACGTGCGCCAGATGACGGCAAGCAGCACGAGGGCAAGCACACCGCAAAGCAGCCAGCCGCCGCGCGCGGGCCACGCGAGCCGCTCGTTGAGGCTGGCGAGCAGCCCCGTCACGACAATGCCTGCGCCAGGCCCGGCAAACATCACGCCGCCAAGGCTCGGCATGCGCAGTTCGGCCAGCCGCCGAAAGCCCCATCCTGCCGAGAACACCATCGCCCAGGCGCTCATCACGCCAGCAAGCGTGCGCACGACCGCCCAGACGGCGAACGACTCGAACACGCCCATGGCCAGCGTCAGTACGACCGTGGCAGTGAGCGCGAACCGAATAATGAACGTCGGTGTGAGGCGCAGCCACATGCACATCAGCGCGCCGACGAAGTACCCCGCATAGTTCAGCGACGCGAGCCAGCTGCCGTGCTGAATGTCGGTGAGATGTTCGTGCAGCATGAGCGGCAACATCGGCGTGAACGCGAAGCGGCCGATGCCCATGGCGATCGACAACGCAAGCATGCACGACAACGCAATGCGCCATGCCGCGCGCTCGGGCGATGGTGAACGAGACGAAACGGTGCTGTCGGTACTGGCGACGGTGGCTGGCATGGCAATGGATGGCCCGTTGGGAGGGAGAAGCGAAGGTAATGCATCGACGTAATGCGTCGACACAACGCATCGCCGCAACGCAAGGTCTAAGGCAAGCTTGCGGCGGGATGCGCTCACGCGACGCGAATCACATGCGGAATACTTTACATGCAAACCATTGCGCACAGCGATGGTTCCCCCTGGCGACGCAGGGCAATACACCGAATCTTCGTCAGGCAACCGTCCATCAGCACCCGCGCGCGAAACAGTCCCGCCATTCGCCCCCCTATCCTTTCGGATATGGAAACCGTACCGTCTGCACGCCAGGCCAGATGAGGCACGGCGTCGATGTCTGGTGGGTACGTCGTCGGCATGGCGTTGGCGATTGGTCACCGGCAGTTGCGCGGCAGTCAATCGACGTTCTGGCGCCTGAAATGCAAAACGCGCACCGAAGTGCGCGTTTGGTCTTTCCAGCCGATCGTCCGAGGGTGGCGCAACCGCCACGCCACGCCTCATCTCATCATCTCATCCACGGAACGCTTACAGCTTGCCGGCCACCCAGCCTTGCACGCCGGCAAGCGCCTGCGGCAATTGCGACGGATCGGTACCACCGGCCTGCGCCATATCGGGACGACCGCCCCCCTTGCCACCGACCTGCTGCGCCACGAAATTGACGAGTTCGCCCGCCTTGACCTTGGCCGTCGCGTCCGCCGTCACGCCGGCAATCAGCGTGACCTTGCCACCGTCGACAGCGGCCAGCACGATAGCGGCGCTGCGCAGCTTGTCCTTGAGCTTGTCCATCGTCTCACGCAGCGTCTTCACGTCGGCGCCTTCGAGCTGCGCGGCCAGCACCTTCAGGCCGTTCACATCGACAGCCTTCTCGACGAGTTCATCGCCCTGACTCGACGCCAGCTTCGACTTGAGCGCCGCCAGTTCCTTCTCCAGCGACTTGACCTGCTCCTGCACCTGCACGATACGCGGCGTCAGTTCGGCAGGCTGCGTCTTAAGCGAGGCAGCGGCTTCGTTGATCTGATCGTCGAGTTTCTGGACGAAGCGCACCGAGTTATCGCCGGTGATTGCTTCCACGCGTCGGATACCGGCAGCAACGCCGCCTTCCATCACGATCTTGAACAGACCGATATCGCCCGTACGCGACACGTGCGTACCGCCGCACAATTCACGCGACGTGCCGATGTCGAGCACGCGCACTTCGTCGCCGTACTTCTCACCGAACAGCGCCATGGCGCCGCCCTTCACGGCGTCGTCAAACGACATCAGTGCGGCTTGCGTCGGCGCGTTGGCCAGCACTTCGGCGTTCACGATGTCTTCCACGCGACGGATTTCATCGGCCGTCATCGCGGCGTTGTGTGCGAAGTCGAAGCGGGTCTTGTCGGCGTCGACGAGCGAACCCTTTTGCTGCACGTGGCCACCGAGCACTTCGCGCAATGCCTTGTGCATCAGGTGAGTCGCCGAGTGATTGCGCACGGTGCGCGCACGACGCACGGCATCGACCTGCGCCGTCACGGTCTCGCCAACCTTGAGTTCACCCGATTCCAGCGTGCCATAGTGACCGAACACGTCGGCCTGAATCTTCTGCGTGTCCGAGACACCGAAACGAGCGCCGGCGGTGACCAGCAGCCCCTGATCGCCCACCTGACCGCCCGACTCGGCATAGAACGGCGTGGTGTCGAGCACCACGATGCCCTGCTGGCCCGCGACGAGCTTGCCCACGCTGGTGCCGTCAACGTAGAGAGCCGTCACCTTCGCGCCTTCGAGCGCGAGCTGGTCGTAGCCCTGGAAACGTGTCTTGTCACCCGTGTATTCGAGCGCCGTAGCCATCTTGAACTTGCCGGCGGCACGCGCCTGTTCGCGCTGACGCGCCATCGCAGCGTCGAAGCCGGCTTCGTCGACCGAGATGCTGCGCTCGCGGCACACGTCGGCCGTCAGATCGAGCGGGAAGCCATACGTATCGTGCAGCTTGAATGCCAGTTCGCCGTCGAGCGTGGTCACACCACGCTTGGCCAGATCGGCGAGTGCGCCTTCGAGAATCTCCATGCCGTTCTCGATGGTTTCGCCAAAGCGCTCCTCTTCCTGCTTGAGCACGTCCGTCACGCGTTGCTGCGCCTGTGGCAGTTCCGGATAAGCGACGCCCATTTCAGCGACGAGATCCGGCACGAGCTTGTAGAAGAACGGCTTCTTGCAGCCGAGCTTGTAACCGTGGCGAATGGCGCGACGGATGATACGGCGCAGCACGTAACCACGGCCTTCGTTACCCGGGATCACGCCATCGACGATCAGGAACGAGCAGGCACGGATGTGATCGGCAATCACCTTGAGCGAGTTCGCGGTGAGATCGGTCACTCCCGTCTCGCGCCCGGCGGCCTTGATCAGGTGCTGGAACAGATCGATTTCGTAATTGCTGTGCACGTGCTGCAGCACGGCCGCGATACGCTCCAGGCCCATGCCGGTATCGACGCAAGGCTTGGGCAGCGGCGTCATGTTGCCCTGCTCGTCGCGGTTGAACTGCATGAACACGAGGTTCCAGATCTCGATGTAGCGGTCCCCGTCTTCTTCCGGCGATCCCGGCGGACCGCCCCACACGTCTTCACCGTGATCGAAGAAGATCTCCGAGCACGGGCCGCACGGGCCGGTGTCGGCCATCTGCCAGAAGTTGTCCGATGCGTAGCGCGCGCCCTTGTTGTCACCGATGCGGATGATGCGCTCCGTGGGGACACCCACTTCCTTGGCCCAGATGTCGTAAGCCTCGTCGTCTTCCTGATAGACCGTGACCCAGAGCTTCTCCTTGGGCAGCTTGTAGACCGTCGTCAGCAGTTCCCACGCGTACTGAATCGCTTCGCGCTTGAAGTAGTCGCCAAACGAGAAGTTGCCGAGCATTTCGAAGAACGTGTGGTGACGGGCGGTGTAGCCCACGTTCTCCAGGTCGTTGTGCTTGCCGCCGGCGCGCACGCTGCGCTGAGCCGTGGTCGCGCGCTTGTAGGGGCGCGTTTCGAGCCCGAGGAAGACGTCCTTGAACTGCACCATGCCGGAGTTCGTGAACAGCAGCGTGGGGTCATTGGACGGCACGAGACTCGACGAGCGCACGATGGTGTGCCCCTTCGACTCGAAGAAGTTAAGGAATTTTTCCCGAATGTCTGCGACTTTCATAGCGTGCGTTGGAAGCGTGGGGACCGGGCAAGCTAAGCCTGGCGGGTATTTTGCAAACTTTTGATTATACGGGAAATCGGTCTGGCCACAGCGTCCCGGCGTCAACCGCAGTGCGAAACGACGCTGGTCAGGCGCGGATTGCCCGACGTAGACTTCCGCCCACAAGTTCCGCATTGCAAAACAATGTTTCACACATGCCATATGACTGCACATGCAGCATGACGAATTCGCAAACGACGACACCAAAGGAGAAGAGCGAACGATGGGCGCGCTAAGTCATATTCGGGTGCTGGACCTCTCGCGCGTGCTGGCGGGCCCGTGGGCCACGCAGAATCTGGCCGATCTGGGCGCTGACGTCATCAAGGTCGAGCGCCCCGGCGCTGGGGACGACACGCGCCGGTGGGGGCCGCCCTATCAACGTGACGCCGAGGGGCGCGACACGGCGGAGGCCGCCTACTACCTCGCGGCGAACCGCAACAAGCGTTCGTTGACGCTCGACATCTCCTGCGCCGAAGGTCAGGCCATCGTCAAGGCGCTCGCCGCGCAGAGCGACGTCGTCGTGGAGAACTACAAAGTCGGCCAACTGGCGAAGTACGGGCTCGATTACGCGTCGCTGCGCGAGATCAAACCGGACCTCGTTTATTGCTCGGTCACGGGCTTCGGTCAGGATGGGCCCTATGCGTCGCGCGCCGGATACGACTTCATCGTGCAGGGCATCGGCGGCTTCATGAGCGTTACCGGCGAGCGCGACGGCCTGCCCGGCGGCGGGCCGCAGAAGGCTGGCGTGGCCATTGCCGACCTGATGACCGGCATGTACGCAACCGTCGCCATCATGGCCGCGCTCACGCATCGCGACCGCACGGGCGTGGGCCAGTACATCGACATGGCGCTGCTCGACACGCAGGTGGCCATGCTCGCCAACATGAACACGAACTATCTCGCGAGCGGCGAGGCGCCGGTGCGCTGGGGCAATGCGCATCCGAACATCGTGCCCTACCAGACGTTTCAGACCGGCGACGACGGCTGGATCATCGTGGCAGTCGGCAACGACGGCCAGTTCCGCAAGTTTGTCGAAGCCGGAGGCGAACCGGCGCTGGCAGACGACGAACGCTTCGCGACCAATCCGCAACGGGTGCGCCATCGCGACGCACTGGTGCCGTTGCTCGCGCAGATGGTGCGCAAGTTCGGCAAAGATGACTGGATCGCCAGGCTCGAAGCGTCAAGCGTGCCATGCGGCCCGATCAACACCTTGCCCGAGGTATTTGCGCACCCGCAGGTGAAAGCCCGTCGCATGGAGGTCGCTTTGCCGCATGCGTCGGGTGGCATCGCGAAAGTCGTGGCCAGCCCGATGAAGATGAGCGAGACGCCACCGCTGGCGCGCACCGCGCCGCCGACGCTCGGCCAGCACAGCGACGACATTCTGCGCGAACGTCTGGGCTTCGACGACGCGAAGATTGCGCAACTGCGCGCCGACGGTGTCGTTTGAGCGCGGCGGCACCGCGGCACCGAAAATCGCATCAACCCTCTACGCAATCTGAGGACTAATCCCAAATATCGGTCCGTCGGCACGCCGCCACCTGCGTTGTGATTACCATGCACAGCGCCTTTCGCCGTGCGCTGACGCTCTGTCTGGCGCGTGATCTGCCAATGCAGTGCAGCCCTGCAGTCCATCTCTGCAGTCCATCCATTGAGTTTCGTGCGGCCGGGGCGGCACCTTATTCATTGGAGAAAATCATGTTCAGACGATTGTTGGCTGAGGGATTCGGCACGTTTTGGCTCGTCTTCGGCGGCTGCGGCAGCGCGGTTCTCGCCGCGGCGTTCCCTGCGTTGGGCATCGGTTTCGTCGGCGTAGCCCTTGCCTTTGGCCTTGCCGTGCTCACGATGGCCTATGCGGTCGGCCACATTTCCGGCGGGCATTTCAACCCGGCGGTCACCATCGGGCAATACGCGGGCGGCTTGTTCCCCGCAAAAGATGTCGCGCCCTATCTGGCGGCGCAGGTCGCAGGCGGTGTTGCGGCCGGGGCCGTGTTATACGCCGTCGCCAGCGGTGCGGCGGATTTCTCGGCAACGGCTTCGGGATTCGCGTCGAACGGATACGGAGAACACTCGCCCGGCGGATATTCGTTGCTGGCAGGTATCACGATCGAGTTCGTCCTGACGGCGATGTTTGTCGTGATCATCAATAACGTCGCGTCGCGCCCGGCGCTGAGCGGGTTTGCCCCCATCGCCATCGGACTCGCGCTCACGCTGATCCATCTCGTGTCGATTCCGGTGACGAACACCTCGGTCAATCCGGCCCGCAGCACCGGTGTCGCGCTGTTCCAGGGCGGATGGGCCATCGAACAGTTGTGGATGTTCTGGCTGGTGCCGATCGTCGGCGGTGCGGTCGGCGGCATCGTGTCTCGCGCGCTGCGCACGCCAGCCTGACGACCGCCCTCCCCCCGGCGCCATCACCATCGCCATGGACATCGTCAAACGACCATGGTGTAGACCATCACGGCCACCGAGACGGTCATCAGGGCGGTCGCAACCCATCCGCCAATCGAGACGGCACGCGAGTTGGTCATCTTGCCCACGACCGCCTCGCGCGACGACAGCAGCATGACGATCACCATGCAAGGCACGGCCACCACACCGTTGATGACCGCGCTCCAGTAGAGCGCCTTGATCGGATTGATCGGACTGAAACACACGATCGCCCCCAGCACCGTACAAAGCCCGATCACGGCGTAGAACGTGCCTGCCGTGCGTGGCGTCTTGCTCATGCCGCTGGGCAGCTTGAGCGCCCCGGTGAGCGCATACGCCGCGCTGCCCGTGAGCGAGGGAATGGCCAGCATGCCGCAGCCGATCAGCCCGAGCGAAAACAACAGCGTCGCGGCTTTCCCCGCCACGGGTGTCAGGGCGCTGGCGGCCTGACTCGTCGATTCGACATTGTGCACACCGTGTACGAAAAAGGCAGCGGCGGCCGTCATCATGATGCACAGGGCCACGACGTTGGACGTAAGCATGCCGATCCACGTGTCGGCGAGGATTCGCGTCTCCTGCGCCTTGCGCTGATTCGCGGCTTGCTTGATGGGCTGCTCGCTGTCGCGCGCCTCGATTTCTTCGACCTCCAGCGCGGACTGCCAGACGAAGAGATACGGACTGATGGTCGTGCCCAGAATCGCAACGAGCGTGGTGGCATATTCCTTCGTTGGTGTAATCGTCGGCCAGACGACCGCGTGCAGGGCCGTGGGCCAGTCGGTATGCAGCACGAAGAGGTTGGCGATGTACGCGAACAGCGCCAGTGTCAGCCATTTCAGATATCGTGCGTAAGCCTCGTATTTCAGACGTATCTGAAGCGTGAGCGTAATGGCCGCGAAGAGCACGGCGTACCAGTAGTTCGCACCGCCGAGGAGTATCGACGCCGCATCTCCCATGGCTGCCAGATCGGCTCCTACGTTGATGACGTTTGCGAGAATGATCAGTACCGCCATCGTCGTGGCGATTTTTCGCGAGTAGTGCCTTCTGACCTCGGCGAGAATGCCGCGCCCCGCCCCTCGACCGATGTGCGCCGACGCGACCTGAATGCACACCATCAATGGCACGGTCACGACGGCCGACCACAGCACGTGATAGCCGAATTGCGAACCGGCTTGCGTGTAAGTGCCGATGCCGCTCGGATCGTCGTCCGCCACGCCGGTCAGCAGACCCGGCCCAAGCCTGCGAAGCAGGGAGCGGGGACGCTCGTCGGGTTGCGTCGTCGTGGTCTCTCCAGATGCCGCCTGCGTTGTTTTCATTCGTGTTGTTTTCATTGAGCCCTCTCCCGGTTACCGGGACTTGCCAGCAAATTTCGGGCCAGCGAGGGCGGCACGGTAATTGCGTTCCTTCATGCCTGACGCAGTCCCCCGTCAACCTCCGCAGGAGAGAAATATGGCAGCCAGCAAGAAGCAACCCAACGATCACGGCCTTCAAGAGCTTTTGTTTCAGGCGTACGAGACTGAACTGGGTGGAGAAAAGGTCTACGAGGCGGCCTTGAAGTGTGTAAAAAATACAGACCTCAAGAAAGAATGGAACGAATACCTTGAACAGACGAGACATCACCAGCAGGTGTTGCTCGACGTGTTTTCGGCGTTAGGACTCGATCCCGATGCCCGCACACCGGGGCGCGAGGTCGTTGCGCACCATGGGGCGTCGCTCGTCAAGGCGATCGAATTGGCCGGCCAGGCCGGCGATCCAGCACTCGCGGAAATTGCGGCGGCCGAGTGCGTGGTGCTGGCGGAGACCAAGGACCATCAGAATTGGGAGCTGCTCGCCACCGTAGCGGAGAAGTCCACCGGTGAACTCAGCAAGGCGCTGCAAGACGCGGTGTCCGCCGTCGAGACACAGGAAGACCACCACCTCTATCACACGATGGGATGGGCCAGAGAGCTTTGGATCGATACGTTGGGGTTCCCGGCGGTGCTGCCGCCGCCGGAGGAGCGAAAGCACGTCGAATCCGCCATCGGCGCCGCCCGAGCAGAACAGGCCCGCGACAGCATGGTGCAAAAACGCCACTGAGTCACTGGTGCTGGAATGTGATGCCGGTTTGATGCCGGTTTGATGTCGATTGCCGGGGCCGTCGCGCCCCGGTCATCGATGCAGGAAGGTCGGGGTTACGGCGCGTGTGGCAGACGTTGTGCGTCGCTGCGCGCGCGTGAGTCATTTCGGTAGCGCACGCAGCGCATCAACTCTTCGGCATACGGCAACGCGGCGAACAGCACTGCAGCGACGACCACCGCCCCGATGTAGGCCAACGGGACGTGGCTGGTCGTCAGCGCGAAATGCCGCGGCCCGTGGCCGAGAATGGCGTTTCGTATCGGCTCCAGGTTCGCCCCGATGATCAGCGTTACCGCGCAAATGGGAAGCAACTCCAGAAAACTGTGGATGTGCTGCTCGACGGCGGTGATTTCGCGCCGTTGGCGCGCGTAGCTCACGTCCCACAAGGCGGTAGCCTCGTGAAGGACCAACCCGGCGACCATGATCAGAATGACGCTCAAATTGATCTCGAAGATCAGCGCGACCATCAGCGGAACGCCGACTTCCAACATCTGGGCGATGTGCATGACCGACTCTTTGGTACCCGCGTTGGCTTCGATGTGCGTGCGCCGGTGGCAGAGCCAGTCGGCGAACCCCGCCACGAGCCATACGGGAATGATCCCGTAGCGGATATACATGTCGATGAAATCGGCGACTCCCATTACGTCCTCCGCCATCTCTTGCGTCATCCGGCGGTCAATCGTCCGACGACCGCCTCTCGACCATCGATCAGTTGCCGATCAGCCATCGATCAACCGTCGATCAATCGTCGATACGCAATCGGCAAACCACGTCCGTCACGCCATGAATTGCACGCAATTTGTCGACGAGTCCGTCACGAATGTCGGGATGCATGACCCATCCGTCGAGCGTGACGATGCCGTCGTCGTCGATGGTGAATGTCACGAACGCATAACGGCCGTCCGTCGGGTCGCGCAGCGTTTCACCGACCTTGCTTTGCAGGCGTCCGGCGACGGGGCTGCCCTGCCCGCCGGGGCCAATGTCTGCGTCGCTTTCCTGCGATGACGAGTGGGGCATGGGCGTCGGCCCCTGGCTATCGGACGCTGTCGTGTTCGGCGGGTCGGCGGGTTCGTCCTGAAGGAGATAGCCCTTCTTTTTGGGGTTGGTCATGGGTGTCTGTCGTGTCGGGCCTGCTATGGCTCGTTACGCCGCGAGTCGAACTCGGCGTTACCGCAATGCGGGCATTTGGGTATGACGTGTCCTTTGGTCACATGCGTGGTGCGATGGCAACGGGCACATCGGAAATCCCCTGACTTTTCGGCGCGTTCACCGGCGGTGGCGGACATGGTTGCGCTCCGCTCATCGATTCGGTTCCGAGGGCGTGGACACCTCGCTCACCATCTTGCCGCACGTGGCGTCGTCAGCGGCCTTCGTGGCGATATCGCCCATCGAGACCATGCCGACGAGTTTCTTTTCGTCGTCGACGACAGGCAAGCGGCGAATTTGCTCGCTGCACATGGTGTCGCAGGCGTCCTCTACGGAGTCGTCTTCGCTGCACCAGTGGGCGCCTTCCGACATGGCGTCGCCGACTTTCGAGTCGGGACCCTTGCCGGCGGCAACGCAGCGTACCGAGATGTCCCGGTCGGTGATCATGCCTTCGAGATGACCGTTTTCACAGACGGGGAGCGCACCGACGTTCAGGTCCGCCATCAATTTGGCCGCGTGTTGAATCGTGTCACCGTTGCGCACGAAGGCAGGGTCGCGTGTCATGACGTCACGCAGGCGCTGATTCGATGGCGCGTGGGAATGATGCGATGCGTGTTGCTGCATGGTGGAACCTCCTAAGGATCAATGGGTGGGATGCGTGGGACGCGCTGGATTCATGCGAACCCGGTACGGACCTGCATTGGCCCGCCTCCCAATCGGAGGCATGCAGGTTGTATGCCATCGCCCGGAAGCGACTGCGCAGGCAGCGCAAGCAGCCGGGAGATGCGGAATTTGCACCGCGTTGCAGATTTTGCGTGGGATGGTGGCGGGGACGCGTTGCGAAAGGTCTTCGTCACGCATGCATGCGCAGGAATGCCGCGGAGCGAGGGCAAGCCGCCCGATTTCCTATCTGCATGCGGCACACGCGTCGTCACGGGAGCAGTTTTTGCTATACTCTTGCGCTCGCGAGCCCGGAACGACGCTTCGTGCCGGAGCGCGTCACCGTCCGGTAGATAACGGAGCAGCGGCGACGCGAAATGGCGGCTAGCGGAACGATCCGGAGTGATACGTTAGGGGTATCACAACATCCCGGAAAGCCCCGTGGAATAAGGCGATGCCCTTGATTTCAAAGGACATCGCGCTACTGGATAGAATCCAGTCTCTCCCTGTAGTTCAATGGATAGAACGAGTGCCTCCTAAGCGCTAGATACAGGTTCGATTCCTGTCGGGGGGACCAAGTCCATCGCGTCCTCAGGCGTACTCCTTGAACGCCGTCAAACATCAAAAGCCCCGTTCAGCCAACGCCGACGGGGCTTTTTGTTTTCCACCGCGCTACCGCCCATCTCCCCGCCATCAAACGATCACCGCCAGATACGCATAACGCATCGGTCTCAGCGACATGGCCAAACCGCAAGATCATGGTTTTCCCCTAGTCTTTACCTAAGACCAAACAAAGAACCCACCTAATCCGTTCGTAATCCCCACTAAATTTGATAGGGTATCCGCAATTTACGCACGTGCTAGCATGCGGCGCGGAATGTTCTTACGGAGCATTTCAGCATAGGAGTCCTATCGTAATTTGATTCTTAGTCCTGCTTTTTTGGACTCCTGGCGTTAGGCGGCGTCACCGACTCGGCTGCAACCCGCTCAGAAGCGGGCTGCGGCAGCGCCGCCAATTTCCAGAACAACATTCTAAAGAACTAGGAAAATGGCACACCATCTCGTAAAAATCTCCGGACTGCTGCTTGCAGCCGGCATCATGGCCGGTTGCTCGACCATGAATCAGGGGAGCAGCAGCGCCAAGACGGCAGCCACCGGTTCGGCCAGCGGCGCAAACTCGGAAAACGCGAATGCGTCGCTCGAAAAGTGCGACCGCCCGCTCGGTACGATCGCCGTGATCGAAGACACGACCGCCCCCTGGTACGGCGTGCTCACCGGCCAATACAAGCTCGGCTCGACCGTCCCGGTCCTCAAGCTGCTCGTTCAGCAATCCAATTGCTTCGTCGTGGTCGACCGCGGCCGCGGCATGAACACCATCATGGGCGAACGCGCCCTGCAGGAGTCCGGCGAACTGCGCGCCAAGTCGAATTTCGGCAAGGGCAAGATGGTGTCCGCCGATTACGCCATCAGCCCGTCGATCACCTTCACGAACAACAACGCAGGCGGCGCCGGCGCCAGCCTTGCCGGCCTTCTGCCCGGTGGTATCGGCACAGCCATCGGCGCACTCGCAGGCAGCATGAACTCGAAAGAGGCCAGCACCCTGCTGACGGTCATCGATAACCGCTCCAGCGTGCAGATCGCCGCCGCCGAAGGCAGTGCCACGGCAATGGACTTCGGCGCGCTCGGCCGCATCGTGGGCAGCTCGGCCGGCGGCTCGCTCGGCGGCTACTCGAATACCGCCGAAGGCAAGGTCATCGTGGCCGCGTTCACCGACTCGTATAACAACGTCGTGCGCGCCGTGAAGAACTACAAGCAGCAAACCGTTGCCGGCGGCCTCGGCACCGGTGGCCAACTCGCCGTTCAGGACGACGACGCACCGGCGCCCGCCAAAAAGACGACCCGCAAGAAGAAGTAAGTCACTATCACCGACGGTCGTTTCCGCAGCCGTTTCGGCAAACGCACCGCCCCCCCGCCTCGAATCCGGGCCCGGCCACGGTTCGAGGCGGGGAATCGAGTGGCGCCCCCTCCGGCCACCCGCCCCGTCTGCGCGCATCGCACATCGCGCGTCAAATATTTTGCCGCCGAGCAAACGAATCCGCCTCGCCGGCAAAGGCACCACCCCGTCCTCGCGTCCCGGCTCCTCTATCATCTCGACGTGCCTCCCCCCTGCACGCCTCAGGTTTTCCTAGGCCTTGATTCGCCGCGCCAGCCGTTGCGCGCCGCGATCCCACCATTGCCCATTTCTTCCCGACGCCAGGATTCGTATGACGAAGCCTTTGCAGCGCGCCGTGCCGTCTATTTCGTCTGCCCGCAGCGACGCCGTCGCAGCCAACGCCATTGCTCACGCATGGGCTCAGGTCGACGCGGCCCTCAGCCCTTACCCGGACTGCCCGCTACCTGACTGGAGCGGCGGCGGCGACACGTTTCATCAGCATCTTCTGATCCTGGGCAGCGGCGACGACAACGATCTCGTGAGCCAACTCCGTCACCTGGACACCGCGTCAGCCCGTTTCGGCAAGGTCGGCTTCGTCGGACCCGCCAGCACGCGCCGCCTGGTCGAATGGTCGATGGGGGAACGCGTGGTCGTCCTCTCGCGCATGCCGCGCGACGTGTCGGACTGGGATTTGCGATGCCCCCTCGGGTCGCTGGCGCGAGCACTGGGCCCGCAAGCCACGCATGCGCATGCCGGACGACCGTTCCTGCGCGTGAACACGGCCTCCGCCCGACATTGGCGCGATCGGCTCGCCGCCGCCGCGCAACACGGTTTTTGCGTCGGCCTGGCAGGGCTCGACATGCTCGACGACGTCGGATCGACAGCGCTGACGAGCCGTGCCACCAGCCTCGTGACGCTTGCCCCGCTGCTGCGCGTGCCCGGTGTCTCGTGGATACCGCTCGGCAAACCGGCAAGCGGACCAGACGGCGCTCAGGCCATGGCCCCGGATTCGGTTGACTGGATCGACTGGAGAACGGATTGCGACGATCTGGCCGACGAGGCGTCGCTCATCGACAATCTCGATCTGGTGATTGCGCTGGATGCCGCCCACGCGGATCTGGCGGCAGGACTCGGCGTGCCAGTGTGGCGATTGGGGGCGGCATGCCACGTCGAATCGCCTCATGGACGAGGCGATTCCCAATGGCATTCAACACCACAGGCCGAACCGGCCGAACCGATTGATTGGAATGCTTCCCGATTGCCAGCGACAGAGGAAGATTGGCCCCGCGCCGCGAATACGGCAGCTCAGGCCCTGAAGGCGATGGCAAACGAATTCCAGGGATGGACGCGCTGACGCACCACAGCCGGCTCAAACGGACGCGCGCACACGGGCTCGGCCGGGCCATCGGCCCGTGTGCAGCGCTCGCGAAGGGTCAGGCCGCCCAGCGATCGCCGACTTGCGCCGTCTTGACCCACTCCATGAACGCCGCCGCCTCAGGGGTGTCCGCCGGCGCCGACCAGCTTGCGTAGTCCGCCTCGACGAACGGACGATAAGGTCCGTGTTTCACTTCGAAAATCACGGCGCCCGGGTCCAGCGACAACACGGTATGGTGCGTGCCCAGCGGACTCTCGATGACGCTGGTGTCCTCGCCCAGCACCTTGCGATCGATGACGACACCCGCCTCATCGAAGGTGAGCACGACAAAGCGGCCGCGCAACGCGGTCAGCAATTCCCACGTATGGTGGTGCAGATGCGGACGGATATAGGTCGCCGGCTCCATCGCAATGGCCAGTCGCTGAATGGAATCGTCCAGCGATTCATGCAGATTCTGGTTCATGCGGGCGCGAGGCGATTGCGCGGCCTGCCCGGTCAGTGCGTCGAGCGCAGCAAAGGTCAACGTTTTCATGGAAATTTTGTGGGGAATAAGGAGAATGAGGCGCTTGCCGACGGCAATAGCCACGAGTTTAGCAAATCGATGCGCCAGTGCTGCCCATAAAAAAAACCCGCCGTTCGGCGGGTTTTTCGACTTCGCACTACATTGCGCACAGATGGCGCAACGGCGTGCTTAGTACATCTTCTTCTTCAGGGTCTGGCTGCGCAGACGCTTACGCAGACGGGCCACGGCAGCGGCCTTCTTGCGCTTGCGCTCAGCCGTCGGCTTTTCGTAGGCAGCGCGTGCCTTGACTTCCTTGATCAGGCCCGTGCCGTCGATGGCGCGACGGAAACGACGCAGTGCGACTTCAACGGGTTCGTTGTCTTTGATAACGATCTTGGTCATGCAATATCTCGAATAGTGATTCGGCCCCATCGGAGCCGTAAATTTGATTTACCGCGCAAAGACACCATTCCCCGCCCCGCAGGAGATCCTCCAGCCAGGCGCGACGAACGGACTTGCAACGGACTGCACTACACCACATCCGGCGGGACCGCGACTCACCTCCTCTGCGATCTCCCGATTGGCATTCGACACCCGGCTCACCCCAGGGGGAACCTCGTATCGCGCCTTCCAGACTGGCTGAACGGTTGATTTTGCGAAGCGGCAGACTCATCGTTCGTCAGTGAGTCCCGCTTCCCGCAATGCCCGAATTTTGGACAAGGTCGTGATTATACACATAAAGGGCGTCGAATGCACACGATTTGACTCCCCTCGATGTGAGACGGGCCCCGCCAATCCCTCGCGGAGCCCGTTTTTGGGGCCGGAGGCGGGCGGGCATCCATCCCCCCGCCCCGTCCCAATCTGTTCCGATTCGGACGGAATCGCCGGATTCCGCCCGAATCGCAGCTTAGAACTTGTGACGCACGCCGGCGATCACGGCGATCTGCGACTGAGCGCCGGTGCCGGTCGGGCCGCCAACGTTGTCGATGGCCGCGACCACTGCGTCACCCGTGGCGCGCTGGTACACACCGTTCAGGTACGTTTCGGTGCGCTTGCTGAACGCGTAGGTCGTACCCGCGTTGACCTGGAACCAGCGCGGCTTGGTGCCCTTGGTGATTCCCGACAATGCCGTGGCGCCGCTCACGCTTCCGTCGCTGTAGATGAACGCCAGGCCACCCAGCAGGTTCGGGGCGATCTGGTACTTGCCGTTGAGCTCGAACGTATTCACGCGGATCGACGACTGGTTGACGTAGTTGATCTTGGCATAGCTATACACAAAGCCGAGGGTAGCCGCCTGGATTTGATACGAAATGCCTGCCGCAGCGATGTCGTGCTTGTCGACGGCGCTCGTGTAGAAGATGTCGGTCGCGCTGGCGTAATCGTTCGATACTGCGCCGCTGCCGTTTGCCGTGCCGGGGCTTGCCAGATGCATGTACGCTGCGGCGGCCGTAAGCGGGCCGTTGGCGTACGATGCGCCGACGCTGAACGCATTGTTGTGCGAGAAGCCCGTGCCGTTACCGGTATTCGGTTCGTTGCTGAAACCGTACAGGGCGCCGAACGAGAAGCCACTGTAGTTCGCGCTCGTGTACTTGACCGAGTTGTTGACGCGGAACGAGTTGTACAGGTTGTCGATGTCGCCAATGTGCGCACCGTACTGCGTGGCCCATTGCTTGGCCGACGTCAGCGGGCTCACGAAGTCCACCACGGAGTCGTACTGACGACCGATGGTGACGCTACCCGCTTGGGCGCTTTGCAGCCCGACGTAGGCCTGGCGACCGAACATACGGCTGTTTTGCAGCATCGTGCCGTTCATCAGGTTGAAGCCGTTTTCCAGCACGAACACCGCCTTCAGACCGCTCCCCAGATCTTCCGAACCCTTCAGGCCCCAGCGGTTGCCCTGGCCGATACCGCTCACGGCCTGGAAGTTGTGGGCACCCTTGGCGTTCAAACCGCTGGCGACGTTGTTGACGTAGGCAACGCCCGCGTCGATCACACCGTACAGCGTGACGTTGGTCGTCGAGGTCTGGGCCATAGCGGGGGCGGCAACGGCAAAGCTGGCGGCGGCCAGCGCCGTGAGTCGGAAGCGCTTCATCTTTATCCTCTTTGTTAGTGGTCTTATATTCTTTTGACTTGCGCAGACATGTGCCCATTGGCGATGCGCAGGCCACCTCGGCCGGTCTGCAGCGGATCCCTCGTCGGTTCACAGATGATCCGCCCTGGATGCTGCAACCGCATATGCAATGGAGTACTTACCAAATGACTAGCGGTGCTTTTCTTATTCAGAAATAGCACCGCCGGTTCTCCGCAAGCGGGTGCATTCTGACACGTTAGTCACACGCGTCGCACGCGAGTGGTGCATTTGCAACACATGAAATACCGGACATATAGGCGGTATTCGCAGCACTCGCAAAGAGCGATTCGTTGAACGTAATGACGTGCATCAGCGTTCAACGATGCAATGAGAGGCAACACAATGAAAAACGGCGCTCCGTCCGCGAGACGTGCGCCGTCATGTATGCCTGCAGGTATTCCGAGTGCGCCCTGAATCGATATCGAGAGCGCCGCCGCGTGGCATGTCAGACGTCGGCCGGATGCGCTACTGCGCTCCGCCGCCTTTGCCTACTATCCACTACCCACTAAGCGGATTTCGTAACGATACGCGTGGAAGCCGTGCGAACCGGCTTGCGCCCTTCGGCGCGCAACGGTTTGGTCGCCAGCTTCGCGCGCTTGCGTGCGGCAATCGAGACACGCGACGATCCGCCCGATGCAGCGCCATTCGCCGCGCCCGCAACGGCACCGTTCAACGCTTTCGTTGATGCGGCGGTTTTGATGGCGTCAACCGATGATTTTGCTTTCTCGCCCTTGAGCGCCTTCGCGTGCTTTTCTTCGCGCCTTTCTTCGCGCTTTTGGGGGCCCTTCTCCGTGCCTTTACCTGTGCCTTTCCCGGCCTTCGCAGACTTCTCTACCTTTGCCGCCTTTCCAGCATTCGCCGATTTCGCATCGACGGCAGGCACCGAGCCCGCCTTCGCGGCCGCAGCCAGTTCGAGGTCGATGGTGTGCTTGAGGCCGGCGATCACCGGCGCCGCAAGATCGTCTGCAAAATGATCGAACCAGCGTTTCGCCTGCAAGAGCTTTTTTCCGCCGAGGCGTCGCTTGTGATCCTCGTCGCTCGCGATCACCTTGGCGGACAACCGTGCGCGGCCCTTCGAGAGACGTTCGAGAACGGTAATGATGGTGAACCCGCGATGCAACGTCTTTTGCTCTGCAGACATACTGGCCTCCTGAAGTCCCATCTCTCGACGGGTCCGGATTGGATAGAAGCCACGATCTGAATCACGTGGATGCGATCGATCCTACCACGCCGCAATGAACGTACATAACGGGCTAACGGGCATAACGGGCATAACGGGCATGCGGCATTCAGGCGGCGGCCTTGGGTTTGGCCGAAGACGCCACCTCAGGCGGTTCGGGCGCCTGCGCGAAATACTGCACGCTTGCCGGTATGGCGAAACGAATGTCTTCCGCCAGGAATGCGCGCATGAGTGCGAGGTTGATGTCCTGCTGCAAGTCCATGTAGAGGTTGTAGTCGGGACTGAGCACGAAATAGACGACTTCGAAGTCGAGCGAACTCGCCCCGAACTGCTTGAAATGGGCACGATCGAAGCGCGTCTTGCCGGAGGCTTCCACCGCCTGCCTCACCATCGCCGGCACCTTTGCCAGTTTGTCCGGCACGGTGTGGTAAGTCACGCTGAACGTGAACACGATGCGCCGCTCGGACATGCGTTTGTAGTTATGCAGCGTGTTCTTGAGCAATTCGGTGTTGCCGCACACGATCTCTTCGCCGCTAAGACTGCGGATGCGCGTTGTCTTGAGGCCAATGCGCTCGATGGTGCCGGACACGTCGCTGAACACGACGAAGTCACCGACCTCGAACGGCTTGTCCAGCCCGATGGCCAGCGAAGCGAACAGGTCGCTCAACACATTTTGTACGGCCAGCGCGACCGCCACACCGCCAATACCGAGGCTCGCGACGAAGGCGGTAATGTTCACGCCGAAATTCGCGAGCATGACCAGCAGCAACACTGCCCATGCCAGCACCCGTGCTGTCCAGGCAGTCATGGTGACAATGACGGGGTTGTCCGGCGCACTCTCGCGGTGCTGCATGCGGCGTGTCGACCACACACTCACGGCCCGATTGACCCAAAGCGCCAGTTGGAGGCAGAACAGCACCGTCCAGCCATGGACGATGGCGGTGTCCCATCGGGCGCCGAGGTCGAGAATCTTGAGGCCGATGAGCAATGCGGCGAAGAACAGTACGAAGTGGCGCGTCGCGCCCAGCACCTCGGCCAGCATGCCCGCCGCCGGCGAGCGCAACCGCCTGGACAGCGCCCCGAAGCGTCCGAGCACGAGACGCAACACGCCGGTCAGAATGCCGTAGCTTAACAACATGGCAATCGCAGCAAATGCCCAGTCGGCGGGCGCGATTCCCTCGAAGGCCTTTAGCGATGTGAGCGCGCTGAAGTGCAAGCGAGTCCTCCCTGCGTCGTGGTCGAAACCTTTTCCTTAGCAAGGCCCGTGCCTGCTCGCGAGCGGCCGTCTGGCCGACCGGACGGCGCAAGTTCGCACCGGTCGCCATACCCGATCTTTCAATGGAGGGAAAAAACGACATGAATGCGCGCAGCTTGGGCTGCCGTCTGCCCTGCCATCTGCCCTGCCATCTGCCCTGCCATCTGCCCTACCGTCTGCCCTGCCGTCCCGCGAAAGTCGCGCAGAAATGAAAAGGCGGCACAACGGACCGACCGTTGTACCGCCCTGAACGGCTACGTCTTGAATGGCGACGCGTTACTTCGCCGTCGGCATCGCGAACTCGGCACCCTTTTCGGTGCTTTCCGGCCAGCGCTGCATGATCGACTTCTGCTTGGTGTAGAAGCGCACGCCTTCTTCACCGTATGCGTGCATATCGCCGAACAGGCTGCGCTTCCAGCCACCGAAGCCGTGCCAGGCCATCGGCACCGGAATCGGCACATTGATACCGACCATGCCGACCTCGATACGGCGGCCGAATTCGCGCGCGACGTGGCCGTCTCGCGTATAGCAGGCCACACCGTTGCCGAACTCGTGCGCGTTGATGAGGTCCACGGCTTCCGTGAAGTCCTTCACGCGCACGCACGAGAGCACCGGCCCGAAGATTTCTTCCTTATAGATGCGCATGTCCGGCGTCACGTGATCGAACAGCGTACCGCCGGTGAAGAAGCCTTCTTCATGGCCCGGCACCTTCAGACCGCGACCGTCGACCACCAGCTTCGCGCCCTCTTCCACGCCCAGCGCGATGTAGCTCTCGATGCGCTCCAGCGATTGACGGGTCACGATCGGGCCCATTTCGGCGTCCGGTTCCATGCCGTTCTTGACGATCAGGGTGCGGGCACGCTCGGCCAGACGATCCATGATCTTGTCTGCCACGTCGCCGACGAGCACCGCCACCGAAATGGCCATGCAACGCTCGCCTGCCGAGCCATAACCCGCGCCGACCAGCGCGTCGATCGCCTGATCGAGATCGGCGTCCGGCATCACGACCATGTGATTCTTCGCGCCGCCCAGTGCTTGCACGCGCTTGCCATGCTTGGCGCCGGTTTCATAGATGTAGTTTGCAATCGGGGTCGAACCGACGAAGCTGATCGCCTTGACGTCCGCGTGCGTGAGCAGTGCATCGACAACGACCTTGTCACCCTGCACGACGTTGAAAACGCCGTCCGGCAGCCCGGCCTGCTTGAGCAGATCGGCCATGAACAACGATGCCGACGGATCGCGCTCGCTGGGCTTGAGAATGAACGTGTTGCCCGCAGCGATGGCCACCGGGAACATCCAGCACGGCACCATGCACGGGAAATTGAACGGCGTGATACCGGCCACGACGCCCAGCGCCTGACGCGTCGTCCAGTTGTCGATGCCGGTGGAGACCTGCTCCGTGTAGTCGCCCTTGAGCAGTTGCGGAATGCCGCAGGCGAATTCGATCACGTCGATGCCGCGCGTCACTTCCCCCTGGGCGTCGGAGAACACCTTGCCGTGTTCTGCGGTAATGATCGCGGCCAGTTCGTCGCGATGCTTGTTCATGAGTTCGAGGAACTTGAGCATGACGCGCGCGCGCCGGATCGGCGGCGTGTCGCTCCATGCGGGAAACGCTGCCTTGGCGCTCGCGACCGCCGCATCGACGTCAGCGACACTGCCCAGCACGAGTTGGCGAGCACGCTTGCCCGTCGCCGGATTGAAAATCGGCTGAGTCCGCTGGGCGTCGCCCTTCACGCGTTGACCATGGATGTAATGGACGACGTCGGCGGTATCGTTGAACGCTTGCATTGCAATTCCTCATGATGGATGAACGATCCATGCAGTGTATGAATCACCGCGCACCACGCCTAGGCGTTATTATTGAATTTATTGTTTACAAATGCGAACAATCGATCCATGGATTCGGAAAAAATTGAAGGCCTGTGGACGCACCTGCATTGGCTCACGGTACTCGCCGAGCAGGGAAGCTTTACCGCCGCAGCAACCCGCCTGGGCGTGAGCAAAGCGGCGATGAGTCAGCGCATCGCCGAACTGGAGCGCGCGGCAGGTGTGTCGTTGGTGCAGCGCACAACGCGCAGCGTGCGGTTTACGGAGGCCGGTCAGCAACTCGTCGACGACACCCGGGGGCAGTACGCGCAAATCGCGACGAGCTTCTCGAACCTGCGGGATCAGGCCGGGGTAGCGCGAGGATTGATTCGTGTAACGGCGCCGGTGGCGCTCGGCAGGCAGCAGGTCATCCCGAGGTTGTCGGGCTTTTTGCGCGCACATCCTGAAGTTCGGGTGCAACTGGACCTGTCGGATCGGCTAAGTTCGATCGCCTCGGAAGGCTTCGACCTCGCGATCCGTCACAGCACGAACGCTCCGGAAACGCACGTGGCGTGGAAACTTTGCGACACGCGCTCGCTTATCGTGGCGACGCGAGCCTATCTCAAGCGACGTGGCACGCCAGTATCCCCCGCTGATCTGGCCGAGCACGATTGCCTTGCGTATCCGCGTGCCCAGGTGTCGACTACCTGGTCGTTCGAGCCCACCGGCCCTCGGAAATCGGCCACGGGGCCGGTGACGATCAACGCCAACGGTCCGGTGACGGCGAACAACAGTGAAGCGTTGCGCGACGCGGCGCTCGACGATCTGGGCATCGCACTGGTGCCCGATTTCACGGCGCAGGCTGCGGTGAAGTCCGGCAAGCTGGTGGTACTGCTGCCTGAATGGCGTCCGGTCGGCGCCTTTGCGGAACGGATTTACGTGGTGCGCCCTTACACGTCGCATGTGCCGCAGGCCGTGCGACTGTTCGTGGATTACTTGCGCGAGGCGTTCGCCGGAGGATTTCCGTGCTAGGGGGCGGATGCCGATTCAGTCGGATCACTTTGTCCGCGCATCGCCCGCGCTTCTCGCAGCGCGATCTGCATGACATCGCCCGCAGCCAGAATATGCGCCTTCGTCAGACGCTTGGCCGTGCGACGGTCGCGCGCCACCACGGCCTCCAGTATCGCAACGTGTTCCGCGAAAGACACATCCTGATAGCGTTCCAGTTGCCACACCAGCCGTAGATAGCGATCTGTCTTGCGCCAGATCGCTTCGAGCGTCTCCATCAAATGACGCCTGCCGCTGGCCTGATAGATCGCCCGGTGAAACGCCCAGTTGTCGACCGACCAGGCGTCCACGTCCGGCGCTGTTTCATCGTTGCGCAGGATCTCGCGCACCGCTGCTTCGTCGCTCGGGCCGAAGGCGTCGATGGCGGCGTCCAGGGCGAGCAGTTCCAGCGCCACGCGCATTTCCGTCAGTTCCGACGCCTCGAACGTCGTCATCGCCGAAACGAACGCCCCGCGATTGGGCACGATCGTCACAAATCCACTCGCCTGCAGTTGCACGAAAGCCTCCCGAACCGGGATATGGCTCGTGCCGAACGCCTTCGCGATCGCGTCCTGACGCAGTTGTGTCCCGGGCGCCCACCGTCCGTCCGCAATTCGCTCACGCAACTGGTCCGCCAACGACACGGAAGAAAGCTTGCTATCTGCTGATTTTTTCATTTTAATATATTAAAACATTTACGGAGGTCCATGTGACGGTATCAAGATTGCAAAAAATCCCCGGCATTGGCGTAGATCGAATCGGCGACGCAGCGGACGCTTTGGCGGATCCCGACATGCTGCGGCTCGAGAATCTCGACACGGACCTTCGCCCGCCGGCCGCCGCCCTCATGCGCACGCACCAGGCGATAGACGACGATGCGGCCAACAGCTACCTCCCCTTTACGGGGCTGCGATCGCTGCGCGAGGCGGCCGCCGAACGTGTCGGGCGCTCCGCAGGCACCCGTTACGACCCGGCGACCGAGTGCATCGTATCCGCTGGCGGCCTCGCGGGCATTCTGAACGTGCTGCTGTCGATCATCGAACCGGGCGACGAGGTCGTGCTCACCGATCCAACATATGCGGGGCTGATCAATCGCGTCCATCTGAGCGGTGGTGTTCCGAAGTTTGCCCGCCTGATACCGGACCCGGACGGCTGGAGTCTCGATCTCGACAGTCTTGCCGCCGCCGTCGGGCCACGCACGAAGGCGCTGTTGATCATGTCGCCGTCGATGCCGAGCGGCTACGTCCCCACGCCGGACGAGTGGCAGGCCATCGCAGCGCATTGCGAGACGCGCGGGATCTGGCTCGTCTATGACGCGGCGATGGAGCGGCTGCTGTTTGGTGGACGCCGCGTCATTCACCCGGCGTCGCTGCCCGGCATGCGAGAGCGCACGATCACGGTCGGCGCGGTGTCGAAGGAGTATCGAATGATCGGATGGCGTGTGGGCTGGATCGTCGGTCCCGAATCGATCATGAACGATGTGCGGCTCGTCAGTCTGTCCAACGTGGTCTGTCAGGTCGGGATCGCCATGGACGGCGCGACTGCGGCGCTGACCACCGCGCAAGACGGCGTGGCCGCGGCCGTTGCCGAATGGGAGCGCCGCAGCGACTTTCTGATCGAAGCCCTGTCCGATCTGCCGGTGATTCGTCCCCATGGCGGCTGGTCGATGCTGATCGACACCCGACGACTGGGCATCGAACCGCCCGAAGCGTCGCGGCAACTGCTGGCGCTAGGTAAGGTGGCGGCCACCCCGATGACCGGCTGGGGCCCCGAAGCAGATCGCTACCTGCGCTTCGTCTTTGCCAACGAACCCGTGCACCGCCTGCAGGACATTCGCGAGCGGGTGCGGCGTGCCTGGGGGGTGTGATGTGGGGCGATGTCTTTGATGTGGTAGGAATGGTGAGGCGACGTCGCCGCTGTGAATGGCGGCAATTGGCCAGTTTCACCCATCGGCGTCTCCGCAAGTTTGTCATTCGAGCAGCGACTTCCGTCTCAAGCTTGCCAGAGCGCAGGGGGGTTCTACGTAGCACGATTGGCGCGATCGGAATTGATCGTGGCGCGTTATGCTAGTGCGCCCAATGGTTCGAACGCCTACCATCTGCCTATTCAATCGAACCAAGGAGCAGTCATGAACCTTTCAACTGCGCTTATCACTGGTGCTTCGAACGGCATTGGTCTGGAGCTGGCACGCATCCATGCAAGCAAACGCGGCGATGTCGTTTTAGTTGCGCGTTCGCGCGACAAGCTCGAATCCATCAAGCAAGAATTCGAGACGAAATACGGCGTGAAGGCGTACGTCCTTACCGAGGACCTCGCCGACCCCGCTTCCGCGGATCGAATTTTCGCTGCGACAGAGTCGCTGGGACTCTCTATTGATGTGCTGATCAACAACGCCGGCTTTGGCGGCCACGGGAAGTTTGTCGAACGCGATCTCAAAGCCGAGCAGGCGATGATGCAGGTCAATATGGCGACGCTGACCAACCTGACGCATCACTACCTGAAGGGCATGGTGGCCCGCCGGCGCGGACGTATCCTCAATGTTTCGTCGACTGCATCGTTTATGCCGGGTCCGCTGCAGGCCGTGTATTACGCGACCAAAGCTTACGTTACCTCGTTCACTCAGGCTATCGCAGAAGAAGTGCGCGAATACGGCGTGACTGTCACGGCTTTGTGCCCGGGAGCAGTCGCTACCGGTTTCGTTGCCGCCGGCGACCTACAAGGCGTGGACGTCTGGAAGAATGCCAAGTCGGCCGAATCCGTGGCGCGCTGCGGCTACGAGGCGATGGTGCGCGGTGACCTGGTCGCGTTCAACGAACAGAAGCTTCGGATTATGCTCGACTGGATTGTACCGTTGCTGCCGCGCAAGATGGCGCTGAAGATGTCGCGACAGGCGATGGAAAAGGCCGCTTGATGAAGCATGCAACCCAATTCACGTTACATCCCGGCTGGAAACTGATCGTCTTCGATCTCGGGGTCGCTCCCGGCGACTTGTTGGCGCTGGCGGAGTTGCCTGCGGATCTGTTCGGCCGCAAGGATGCCGTCCTGACGCCTGCCCAGTATTTTCGATTCTTTCTGGGCCTCGAAAAATTGGTCGGGGACGCAGAATTGCCGGTGCGGCTCGGCGGAGGCATCTCGGTCGAGGCTTTTGATGCTGCGCTGTTCGCCTGCCTGTGCAGTCCGAATCTCAACGTCGCGTTCACCCGGCTCGCCGCATACAAGCGCCTGTGTGGACCATTGTCACTGGACGTCTGCATCGGCGAGAACTACACCGAGGTAATCATCGAATGCTACGGCCATGACGGCCCGCTGCCATGCAGCTTATGCGCGACGGAATTGGCTTTTTTCACGCAGTTGGCGCGCCTTGCAACACGACAAGCCATCAGCCCGATCGAGGCCGAATTAACGGTGCTGCCGAGTCAGGTCGGCCCATGCGAAAATTTTCTCGGCTGTCGCTTAGAACAGGGCAGCTCCAACCGCATTCGATTCTCGACAGAAGACGCAAAGCGTCCCTTCTTGACAGAGAACCTTGCCATGTGGCGCTTCTTCGAGCCGGAACTTCGGGCGCGTCTCTCGAAGCTCGACGCCGAAGCAAGCACACGCGAACGTGTGCGCAGCGCGCTACTTGACATGCTCCCGAGTGGTCAGAGCAGCATCGACGATATTTCGAGTCGCCTGGCAATGAGCAAGCGATCGTTGCAGCGTCATCTCGCCGACGAGGCCATCAGCTATCAGGACGTGCTTAACGGCACACGACAAGAGTTGGCTAGTTATTACCTCGCCCACTCGACAATCTCGCCTGGCGAGATCGCCTTTTTGATCGGCTTTCAGGACACCAACTCGTTCTTGCGCGCGTTCAAGGCCTGGACGGGGGTTACGCCGGGGGAATACCGCAATTTGCACGCGCATCCGGCTTGATGCCGACACACCACCGATCCGGAAAAAGCCGCCAATGCCGCAATCACCGTGGCTCGCGCGGCACCGCTCATCCGGTGCCGACGCATCTCGTATCCCACTTACCAAGGCTGTTTCGCGGGGCCGACGGTGAACTCGTTGATCGTCGTGTCATCGGGCTGATCGATCGCGAAGGCGACGACGTTGGCAATCCGGTCCGGCGAAATGCCGTAGGTGTTGTAGAGGCCCTGCATTTGGTCAAGCGATTGCTTGTCGCTGATGGTCGACAGCAATTCAGTATTGATGGCCGCCGGGTAGATCGTCGCAGTGCGAATGTTGGTGCCTTCCATGGCAGACTCGATACGCAGCACTTCCATGAAGTCGCGCACGAACCATTTCGTGCCGCCATAGACGGCGCTGCCTGGATAGGCTTTGAGGCCCGCCACCGAAGAGGTGGCGATCACGTGGCCGGACTTCTGCGCAAGGAACTCGGGCAGCACCGCTGCCACCCCATTGAGCACGCCCTTGACGTTCACATCGACCATCTGGTGCCAATCGTCGGTCTTCAGCGCCGAAAGCGGCGAAGTCGGCATCAGGCCGGCATTGAGAAAAATAGCATCCACGCGGCCAAACCTATCCTTGGCAAGTTTGACAATGGCGTCGTTGTGGGCCTGCTGCGTGACGTCCAATTCCTGATAGACGGCCTGGCCGCCTTGCTGCTCGATTTCATCGACGATCCGCTTCAGGTTGTCTGCACGACGCGCGCCAAGCACAACCTTGGCGCCTTTACTGGCGAGCAGCTTGGCCGTCGCCTCGCCTATTCCGGACGACGCACCGGTGATGATGATGACTTTGTCTTTGATCATGATGGTCTTTGCCTTGATTTGTTCGAGAGGACTACTGCTTGCCGGCATCGAGCATTCCGAGATGCCGATCCAGCGCACCGATGGCACGGCGGGACATGTCGGCATCCACGCGCGACGAGAGCACCTGAGTGAGCTGACGCAACTGACCGGCCGAGATGCCGACGTTCATGCTGATGCGCATGTGCGCCTGCAATTGCGGCTCGGCGCCGGGCAGCGCCGAAAGCATGGCCACGGTTGCTAACTCCCGGCTTTGCCAGTCCAGGTTGTCGCGCTCGAAGATGTCGCCGAACAGGTGCGTGCGCAGGTATTCGTTCGCAATGGGCGCGAAATCGAACAGCGGCCCTTGCACCGTTCCGCCCGAGAGCTTGGTCTGGTTGGCCGTGCCTGCGGCCAGCAGTGCGTCGCCCGTGGGGATGGGACGGCTGGGTTCTCGGCCCGGCGCATCCTCGATGCCACGCTGTTTGCGCGCCTCCAGCACCTTCATTAATTCGCCTAGTGCATTGAGGCTGCGCGGGAAGCCTGCGTAGGCGTAGAGCTGCACCAGGATTTCACGGGCGTCGCTCACCGTCATGCCGGCATCCAACCCTTGGACTAGCGCAGCGTTCAGCTTGTCCATGTCGCCCGCAGCGGCAAAGGCCGCGATGGGCACAATGCCCTGCTGGCGCGCGTTCAAGGTTTCGGAGGTACTTGGTGTTGTCATTTGAGCTTGAGTCATGGGTTTGATGTCCTTTTCGTTCGCTGCGTGCCCCAGTGTGGCGACCAGACTCAGGGCCACGGCCAACGCGCCACCATGACGCCAGATAAAACGCGTCTTAGCGGGCGTTATCAACGCTGTCGCGCACAAACCAAGTCGGAGCGCTGAGTGCATGGATTTCCTTTGTCGATGCCGAAACGGCTCAGCCGCGCGGCGGGCCGGCAAGATACTGTTCGTCGGTGACGTGCTCCATCCAATCGACGTTCCTGCCGTCCAGCGCCTCCTGGATGGCGATGTGGGTCATCGCGGTGGTGGGCGTTGCACCGTGCCAGTGCTTGTGCCCAGGCGGGCACCAGATGACATCACCCGCACGGATTTCGACGATGGCTTCGCCATCGCACTGCGTCCAGCCGCAGCCGGCGGTGACGATCAGCGTCTGTCCCAGTGGATGGGTGTGCCATGCCGTGCGTGCGCCCGGCTCGAAGGTGACGGCCGCACATGACACACGCGCCGGCGCTGGCGGGGTGTTCAGCGGGTCGATACGGACCGTGCCGGTGAACCATTCGGCGGACCCTTTCATGGAGGGTTGACATCCAGCGCGTTTGATTTCCATGTTCATGGACGCAGTTCCTTCATTGAGTGTCGCCAAGCTTGGCGTGCACCACGGGTCCGGGCCTGTTTCGCACTCCTTCACGCCAACGATAAACCCGAAAACTCGTCGTCGTCGACGGGTGAGATTCCGTATGAACTGTATGGCGCTCTCAATTGGTTGAGAAGACCCCAAAAATGATATACGTTGGTGCAAAGGATTCACCAATGACAAAAGAGAACCTTAACGACCTGCAAGCCTTCGTGGCCGTTGCCCGCGAGCGCAGCTTCACTCGCGCGGCCGCCCAGCTCGGCCTGTCACGCTCGGCGCTGAGCCACGCGATGCTGGCATTGGAAGCCCGGCTGGGAGTGCGCCTGCTCACGCGCACCACCCGCAGCGTCTCCACCACCGAGGCCGGAGCGCGGCTGCTGGACGCTGTGGCGCCGCGGCTCGACGAGATCGAACTGGAATTGGGCTCGTTGACTGCACTGCGCGACAAACCAGCCGGCACGGTGCGCATCACGGCACACGACCACGCCATCACCACCGTGCTTTGGCCACGGCTGGTACCGCTGCTGCAGACGTACCCTGACGTACACGTCGAATTCAGCGTGGACTATGCGTTCACGGATATTGCGGCGCGCCGCTTCGACGCAGGCGTGCGCGTAGGGGATCGCGTGGATAAGGACATGATCGCTGTGCGTCTGACGCCGGAGTTACGCATGGCCGTGGCCGCGTCGCCGCGTTACCTCGCGGGAAAGCCGGTTCCCAAGACGCCCCACGACCTGACCGAGCATCGCTGCGTCAATCTGCGACTGCCTACACACGGCGGCCTGTATGCCTGGGACTTCGAAAAAGATGGACAGTCCCTCAATGTGCGCGTGAGTGGCCAGACCACGTTTAACAATACCTTCCTGATGCTCCAGGCAGCGCTCGATGGAATGGGATTGGCGTTCGTGCCGCTGGATATCATGCAGCCGCATATCGAGGCAGGTCGGTTAATACCTGTGCTGCAAGACTGGTGGCCAACCTTCCCGGGCTATCACCTGTATTACGCCAATCGCAAGCAAATCGCGCCGGCGCTGGCCTTAGTGATCGAGGCATTGCGTTGGCGTGCCGTCACGCCCACCAAATAGCACAATGTTTCGAGCAGCAGCCCGCAGGACAGGCCTCCAAAAGCCGTTCGGATTGGAGTGTCTGTTTTGAAAAAAAAGCAAAAATGGACGATCCGTCAATGGAGGCGACACCGGAACCACCAACGGCCCCTCAGGACCTGCCACTGCATTTTCCGCAATCGCTCACGTGCCCCGATACCCGGACCACGCGGCGAGGAGCAACGATGCCCCCACCACGGCGGCACCGCAGATCCAGTAAAGCGTCGCTTCGGTGCCGAGCGTTAGCCATTGGGGCAGCAGGAAAATCACGATCCCGAACAGCCCCGTCAGGACAGTCGTGATCGCCTGCACTCGTCCGATCAGGTGCGGATCGACGACCTCCAACAAACGTCCATTTGCGGCAGAACGAGCGAGACTCCAGGCCGCCCCGGAGATGCTGTACAGGACAAGCGCGGCGAGACCCGTGCGGGAAAATGAAAATACGACGAGCGAGAGACCGGCACAGGCGAGCAACGCCAGAGGGCGCCGCTCGATCCGCTTCGCAATGGCTCGAAGGCTTGCGGTGGCAACGGCAACCGTGCCAACAATGGCCGCCACCATTTCAAGTGTGCCAAACAGTGCGCTATCGCCCCGGAGCGTATCCACCACGAAGCCGGGAAGTAAAAGATTGGTCGTCTTGATGACGGCAAACGACACACCTACCGTGATCGAGGCGATCAGACTGGCAGGGTTTGCTGCCAGATAACGTGCAGCCTCCCCAATGCCCGCCGCCACACCGGACTTCGCCGAGACTGTCCGATCCGCACCGCCCCGGACAAGCCATTCGAGACCTGCGCAGGCGAGCGCGATTGCTGCGAGTGCAAATGCCGACACGGCGCTTCCAACCCAGTCGATCGACACGCCGGCAATGCCGGTGCCGATGGCGATGCCGATCTGGCGAGCGACCGATAGCCGCATGAAGAACGACACCCGCTCGTTGACCGGGATGATCGATTGCAATCGTCCGGAAAACGCGCCGTTATGCAGTGTGAATCCCACTGCACCCACGGCACTGCCAAACATGAGGACGACCGCACCGGCATCGGTCGGGAGATGCTGGCTCGATCCGACCAGCAAGAAACCCACTGCCCTGACCGTTTGGCCCCTGATACCGGTAAGTCGCCGGTCCGTCCGGTCGACAATGTGGCCAGCCAATGGGGCAAACAAAAGGCCGGCCAGGCTCGACGATAACAGCACTAACCCGACAAGTTTCGACCCGCCAAGCTGGAACGCTATCCACGACGGCAGAACAATGCCTGTCCCCACCAGAAAGAAGGAGAGCAAGGAGATTGCGGCCAGCGTCCAACGATCTCGGGACATGTCGGATCGGGAAGATAAACGTATCGTGGCAGGCGCCCTGAGTCCGGCAAGCGGACTTCGTCAGTATTCCATAGAAGTCCGTGGCCGATCAGGAAAACGCCAGTCATAGGCTTCTCGATCCTGGGATCAGCGCTAACAGTCGGGCAGTCTGGCGGCCAGCGGCTCGCCCTCAGGAACCCACGCATATGCGGGGGACGACAGAGCCCTGTCTCAGCACCGCAATGCACGACGCCAGCACTACACGACGCGTTACCTATCGACCATCAAATACCGAATGATGAGCGCCGGGTCGGCGACGTCGAGGATGAGACGACGGAAAATCCGCTTTCGCATGTGTTCCTCGTCGAGCAGCCATGGGGAGCCTTTCTCGCTGAGATATTGAACGATGGCCTCGTGCTGATCGGCATGCGCGGGAAGATTCAGCCGGGTCGCGAGCAGCCCGGCGATCACGTCGTCGATCTCGATATCGAGCGGTCTCGCATCGATGATGAGTTTCAGTTGCATGGCCCTCACCGAAACAAAAACGGCGCGACATGCGGAAAACCGCAGGCCGCGCCGAACGGAACGGAAGAACGGAACCAACGTCAGCCCTGCCAGCCCCGGCAGCCACGCTGACCGGTGAATGGCAGATCCGACCATTCAGCCTCAGTAGTCGAGCTCCGGCGCGGGCACCTGCGCGGATTTCTCATCCTTCGGCGCTTCGGCGACCGTCGCGTCCGTGGTGAGAATCAGCCCGGCGATGGACGCCGCGTTCTGCAGCGCCGTGCGGGTAACCTTGGTCGGATCGACCACGCCGATTTCGACCAGATCGCCATAGTCGCCAGTGGCCGCGTTGTAGCCGAAGTTGCCCTTGCCATCACGCACCTTCGCGATCACGACCGACGGCTCGTCGCCCGCGTTCGACGCGATCACGCGCAACGGCGCCTCAAGCGCACGCAGCACGATCTGGATACCCGCGTCCTGATCGGCATTCGCGCCCTTCAGATTCGACACGGCAGACCGCGCACGCAGCAGCGCAACACCGCCACCCGGCACGATCCCCTCCTCGACGGCCGCGCGCGTGGCGTGCAACGCGTCGTCCACGCGATCCCGCTTCTCCTTCATCTCGACTTCGGTCGCCGCACCGACCTTGATCACCGCAACACCACCCGCGAGTTTCGCGACACGTTCCTGCAGCTTTTCACGGTCGTAGTCGGACGTCGCCTCGTCGATCTGAACGCGGATCTGTTTCACGCGCGCCTCGATGCGCTTCGCGTCGCCCGCGCCATCGATGATGATGGTGTCTTCCTTGCGCACCTCCACGCGCTTCGCGCTGCCAAGATCGTCGAGCGTGGCCTTTTCGAGCTGTTTGCCCGTCTCCTCGGAAATCACGGTTGCGCCGGTCAGAATCGCAATGTCTTCGAGCATCGCCTTGCGACGGTCGCCGAAGCCCGGCGCCTTGACCGCGACGACCTTCAGGATGCCGCGCATCGCGTTGACCACGAGCGTGGCGAGCGCTTCGCCTTCGATGTCCTCGGCGACGATCAACAGCGGCTTGCCCGCTTTCGCAGCCGCCTCGAGAATCGGCAACAGGTCGCGGATCGCGGAAATCTTTTTGTCGTGCAGCAGGATCAACGCATCGTCGAGATACGCCGCCTGCTTTTCCGGATCGTTGATGAAGTATGGGCTCAGATAGCCGCGATCGAACTGCATGCCCTCGACGACGTCGAGTTCGTTCTCGAGCGACTTACCATCCTCGACCGTGATCACGCCTTCCTTGCCGACCTTCTCCATGGCGTCGGCAATGATCTTGCCGATCGCCTCATCCGAGTTCGCGGAGATCGAACCCACTTGCGCGATTTCCTTGTTGGTCGAAATCGGCTTCGACAGCTTGCGCAGCTCTTCGAGCACGGCAGCCACCGCCTTGTCGATGCCACGCTTGAGATCCATCGGGTTCATGCCTGCAGCGACGTGCTTCATGCCTTCCTGCACGATCGCCTGGGCGAGGACGGTGGCCGTCGTGGTGCCGTCGCCGGCCACGTCGGCGGTCTTCGACGCGACTTGCTTGACCACCTGCGCCCCCATGTTCTCGAAACGATCCTTCAGTTCGATTTCCTTCGCAACGGACACACCGTCCTTCGTGATGGTCGGCGCGCCAAAGCTGCGCTCGATCAGCACGTTGCGACCTTTCGGGCCGAGGGTCACCTTCACCGCGTCGGCCAGCACGTTCACGCCCTTGACGATTCGGCTGCGGGCGCTGTCATGGAATTTGACGTCTTTTGCACTCATGTCGTAGCTCCGGGAAAAGTCATTGACTCAACGCGTCGCGAAGCACCGATGCATGGGGTAACGAGGATGTTCGCGACCGTTCGGGATGTCAGGCGGCCTTGCGCTCGGCGCCCTGATTGGCTTCGAGCACGCCCATCACGTCTTCTTCGCGCATGACGAGCAGTTCCTCGCCATCGACCTTGACGGCCTGGCCGGCATACTTGCCGAAGATCACCTGGTCACCGACTTTGAGCTGAAGCGCGCGCTGGGTGCCGTCCTGCAGCAACCGACCATTGCCGACGGCGATGACTTCGCCCTGTTCGGGCTTTTCCGCGGCGGAATCGGGAATCACAATACCGGAGGCCGTCGTGCGCTGCTGTTCGATTCGCTTGACGATAACCCGGTCGTAGAGGGGACGAATCTGCATTTCCATCTCCTAAGCGATAGATCACCAAAAGGGAATCCAGCCTCGCGCCGCAGCGACAACACAGTGCGTTGCCACGGCGCGCAGGCCGTGCCAATGTCTGGCGAGAAGCAAAATAGAGGCGCGGCGCGCGCGCTTCAAGAGGCCGCAAAACGATGAATTTGTAACAAAATGTTTCAGCGCAGCAGGATGCGCCGAACAGCCCCCAACCGGTAGACGGTGCGCCCCGACACGCCCGGCCGACGCGGTTTCGGCGGCACCGGACAAGGCAACGGGCGGCCGCCATCGGCGTCGAGCGTGTCGTCCGGCTCGTCGAGCGTTCGCCAGATGCCGCCCTTGACCGGACGGAACAACCACCGCAGGTAGCCCTTGCGCGCGGCAAGTTGCATGAGGGCTTCGCGCTCGGGCGCGGCGTCGATCAGGTGCTGATCCGCAGGGCCATCGTCAACACGGTCCCCGTAATCGCCGAATGCCTGGCGACAGGCGAGCGCTTCGGCGGCGGACGCACCGATCACGGTACAGGCACGCCGCTCGATGCGCTCGACTTCCCACGCGCCGAGTCGCCATGCGGCGTCGAGGAGTTCCGCTTCGACGGTCTCGAAGCGATGCCAGGGTTCCGTCAACTGGAGGGCGGAGCCCGGCACCGGCCGTGCGGGAATCTCGACGCCGGGCAACCTGAGCGGCGTCGCTCGTCGGAATCCGTGCCAGTGAAGGATGGTGACAAGCGGGGTATTGACCCGCGCCACGGCGGTGACGGTCACCGCATAAAGCGGCAGTTTCACGGTATCCATCTGCTCGTGCAGAGTCTCGAAAAAATTCATGAAGCCTCCTTGCAACAACCTGCATTGCTACCTCTTGAAATTTCCGTGCGCTGACCTATTTTAGTTCTCGCTCAGGCAGTCGCGGTTCACGCGCTGCGTGTTTCGATTTGTCAGTCTGCGGTCTGTTGCGGACGGGTGAACTGGAGCGCGTAGTCCGGTTCGACCTCCGTACAGGCCCCTGTAAGGAGCCAGCCATGAGTGATCTCTTTTTCGGTACCGATCTGCTGGGCGAACTCAACCGCCTGCAACGGCAGATGGACAGTCTTTTCACGGGTTTCCCGGCCAGCCTGCGCGCCACGCGCACCGGCCTGTTCCCGCCCATCAATATCGGCAGCACCGACGACTCGATCGAGATCGTCGCGTTCGCGCCGGGGCTCGATCCCGAGCGCCTCGACGTGTCGATCGACAAGGGGCTGCTCACCATCAGCGGTGAGCGCAAGGCGCCGGAACGCGAGACGTCCGACGACGTGAAAGTGTATGCCGCCGAACGTTTCACGGGCGCGTTCCGGCGCGTGATCGAGTTGCCATCGCACGCAGACCCGGACAACGTGAAAGCCCGATACGTGAACGGCTGCCTGAAGATCAGCATCGGGCGCTCGGAGGCGTCGAAGCCTCGCGCAATCACCGTGCAGTGAACCCATCACAGGTATCGAGGCTAACGGGCATGACGCCCGCCCAATGAATCACGGAGGACATCATGAACAGCAACACCGAACTGAGCGTGCCGACGAAAGACACCGGCGCAGCGACTGCCAAGCACGATAGCGGGCAGGCCAGCGAATCGCGCACTCGTCTCGCGCCCGCGGTCGACATCTTCGAGGACAGCCACGGCATCACCCTATATGCAGATCTGCCGGGCGTGGCGCGTGAGACGCTGGACGTGCGCGTACAGGACGGGAATCTGAGCATCGAAGCGCAGGCGGTCGTGCCCGCGCCAACGGGTCTGCGACTCCACCACGGGGAAATTCGCAACCCGCACTTCGCGCGCGCGTTCACGCTGAGCTCGGATTTCGACGTGTCGCGCATCGACGCCCAACTGCGTGAAGGCGTCCTGAAGCTGACGATTCCGCGTCGCGACGAGGCAAGACCCCGGCGGATCGAGATTACGGCAGGTTAAGGGTCATTGAGATGGAGCGAACGGGCGGCGAGCCACGCCTGGCCGCCCTGCTCGCCTGGAATCGCAATTTTCCTGACGGTGTGGTCGGAGGCCACACGCTTGATTTTTTTGTACCGAGCCCCCGGTGATGGCTTGTTTTCTACTGGGTTAAGACGATGCTAAGTCCACACGAATTTGCCACTTTGATGCTGGTCCGGCATGCGCCCGAACAGATCGACATGAACCGCGCAGAGCTTGATGCGTTGCTCGAACGACAACTGGTGATGCTCGAGCAATCCGCCGAGGGTCGGCGCCACCCGCAGCTGACCGACAGGGGACGATCTGTACTGAAGGCGCTCAGTGCCGGAAGTTGACCGGAGAGGCGGTCGGCGTCCATCGGCGGGCGCCGAGCGCCACCACAAATCGTCATCGTTCATCGTCCGCGCAATCGTCACCGGCATTGCGTCTGGCGCTCATGAAATCGACAAAGGCTCTTGCCTGCGGGGACAGCGAGTCATACCGTTTGAATACGAGCATCAGATGGCGGGCCGCCCAGTCGTCCGACAACGGAATGATCCTCAACTGCAAGCGAGACCGATAGACCTCGGCGACTTTCGTCGGCATGATGCATATGCCCGCCCTGGCCGCCACCAGGCTGCAAGCCGAATCGAAACTCGACACACGAATCCGGTAAGTCAGCGAGCGGCCGAGTTCGCCAGCCTTCATGGCAACAATTTGTCCCAGCGCACTCCCTTCCGAAAACCCGATATGCACGTGGTCGAGTGTCTCGCTAAAGCGAATCGCCTCACGGTTCGCCAACGGATGCCCGGATCCCGCGACCAACGCGAAGACTTCCTGACGATAAGGCACCGTCGAGAGTCTGCATCCTTCATCGACGACATGCGTAATGCCGACATCTGCAACCTCATCCCCAATACCGCGAATGATCCCGGCGCTCAATCGCTCCTCGAAACTGACGACGACATCGGGATACGTCTGCTCCAACGCCACAAGATCGCGAGGCACGAACTGGACCATGGAAGATAGGTTGGCGAGCACGCGAACGGTGCCGTAGACGCTGGCGTCGACGTGCGCGATTTCCGCGATCATGCGCTGCAGATCAACATCGATTTTCATCGCGTAGGTCAGCACGACCTCGCCCGCACGCGTGAGTCGCGTCCCCGACGCGTCGCGAAACATCAGCTTGGTGCCCAGCGCACTCTCCAGTTCCGAGATACGTCGACTGATGGCGGACGGCGCGATATGCTCGGCCGTCGCCGCCCTTACGACCCCGCCCTCCGCCTGAACGGCCCTGAACAGTCGAAGCGAGGTCAAATCGAGTTGTTTGATCGTTTGTGGCATGGCAGCTTTCTCGAAACGCATCCCCACGACAGGGCACGAACCGAAGGGTGTTCTCGATCCGGCAAGAGAGGCGTCGACATTTGGCAATGGCCCGTGCAGAGACCTACAGCGATACTAATCCTAAGTCTGCTCCCCGAGAAATTTCGGGGAAAACATGGACAATACAGGAGACAAAATGCTGCAAAGCGTCAGCCACGCTCGCGACTCGTTTCATGTCGGTTCGAGCGCTCACCCCATGTATGTCGAGCGTTGGGGCGCCTCGTCCGGTGCATCGGCGCACCCGCCCGTCGTCCTGATTCACGGCGGAGGTCACACAGGCTCGTGCTATCGCCATACGCCGGATGGTCGTCCGGGCTGGGCCTCCCTATTCGTTCAGCACGGATATACGGCCTACGTCATTGACTGGCCGGGCCATGGCCGGTCGCCTTCGCTTGCCGACTTTGCGAGCCTGTCGATGCATGCCGTCATCGCCTCACTCGTCGACTTGTTGGACCAGATCGGGCCAGCGACGCTGGTTGCCCATAGCGCCGGCGGGACCATCGCGTGGGCTGTGGCCGATCAGCGGCCGGACAGTGTCTGCGCGATCCTGGGTATTGCGCCCGGGCCGCCCGGCAATCTGCTTCCTGCGCTGCCATCCGATCCCGTCGAATTTGAGGCACTCGCCGCCCGCGAAGATTTGGGCCACCCTGTTTATCACCCGGAAACAGCCCCGGTGTATTTCACGAGCGAATTCATTCGGCGCTACTGGGCCAACAGCAAGCACTTTCCCGTCGAAGCGATCGAGGCCTACGAGAAAACGATCGTGCCCGAAAGCCCGCGAATTCTGAACGAACGATTCAACATCGGGGGCTGTTCACCACGGGTCTCATCGCCGGAACGCATTCGACGCATCAGAAGCCTCGTAGTGACCGGCAGCGACGATCCACGACATCCAAGAAGCATCGATGAAGCCGTGGCGCAATATGTGGGCGCCACCCATCTGTGGCTTCCGGATATCGGCATCGAAGGCAACGGACATAGCCTGATGATCGAACGTAACAGCAGCGAAATTTTCGATGCGATCCATCAATGGCTGGCTGCCGATGAAAATCGGCCAGTTCGGAAGGAGGCTTAACAAGGCTTAACGGAGCGAGGCGGCCAAAGCAATGAGGCGGATTTCCGCAAATCCGGGCGTCGTCCTTTCCGGCTTGGCCGACCGGGGTCCGTGACACGCCGCCTCCCACCCGCCCCTGCTGAAATCCGCACAGCCGTTCAACAGATTGTTCATTTTTGCGCTCCCGGCCACCGGGCAGCGATGCCGGCGCGCTCGCGCCATGACGCATCAGTCAAAAAATTCCATTAAAAAATAACGACTTGCACCACATCCTGGTTGTGCATATGCAAACCATTTTTGCTTCGTAGTAGCCGCGCGGCGACGAGGTTTTAATACTCCCTGGAAATCGCGACTCAGAAAGTCACGCATCGAACCGGAACCGAAACGCGTCACGTCCGCTATTGACGCCCGGCACTCGGTAACAAGCGACTGACGCAGCCGCCTCTGGCTGAAAAAACGAGCGCTACCCCACGCGACGTATCTCCTTGCCCACGCTACCCTGTTTTCGGAGTCATACATGAAGCTTTCGCTCGTCCTGCGCACCGCCCTCGCCCCGCTGGCTGCCCTCGTGATGCTCAACGCCAGCGCCGCCGACAAACTGCGCATCGGTGTCGTACCCGGCGCTTACGGCGACTCCGTTGCCGTCGCCGCCAAGGAAGCCAAGCGTCAGGGCATCGACGTGGACGTCGTTGAATTCACCGACTGGACGACCCCGAACATTGCCCTGAATTCGGGCGATCTGGACATCAATTACTTCCAGCATCAGCCCTTTCTGAACAACGCGATTCAGAAGAACGGCTTCACGCTCGCCAGCGCCGGCACCGGTGTGCTCGCCAACGTGGGTCTGTATTCGCTCAAGCACAAGACCATCGCCGAAGTGCCGGAGCGCGGCACAGTCGGCATCGCCAACGATCCGGTCAATCAGGGACGCGGGCTGCTTCTGCTGCAGAAGGTCGGCCTCATCAAGCTCAAGAGCGGTGTCGGTTTCCTCGGCACGCTCAATGACATTGTCGACAACCCGAAGAAGCTCCGTTTCGTCGAAGTCGAAGGCCCTCAGCTCGTGCGCATCACGGGCGACGTGGACCTCGCACAGGGCTACCCGCACTTCATCGTCGCCGCCAAGGCGTTCGACCCGTCCAGCGGACTGGCCTACTCCGGCATCGAAGACGCACAGTTCTCGATCCAGTTCGTCGTGAAGGCGAACCGCGTCAAGGACCCCGTGATCCAGAAGTTCATCCGCATCTATCAGAACTCGGACGCCGTCAAGACGACCGTCAATCAGGCGTTCAACAACGACAAGCGGCTGTACTCGCTGTCGTGGATCAAACAATGACGCGCGTCGCTGCGAAAGGAGCCTGCCCATGCGCGTGACGGCGACCGCAAGACAAACGCTGACCGAACCCGCCGGAACACCCGGCGTTCGCGCGGCAGCCGGCCGCCCGCCACAGCCCGTGGCGGCACCCGCCCCGCACGATCCCACACACGCGGCACATCCCAGGGGCACCGTGGCGTTTCGCAACGTGACGAAGACCTACGTGTCGAGCGCCGGTCCCGTGACGGCGCTCGACGCCATCGATCTCGACATTCGCCCCGGCGGCATCTTCGGCATCATCGGGCGCAGCGGTGCCGGCAAATCGAGCCTGCTGCGCACGATCAACCGGCTGGAGCGGCCTACCAGCGGACAAGTGCTGGTCGACGGGGTCGACATCGCCACGCTCAACGACGCGCAACTCGTGCAACTGCGCCGGCGCATCGGCATGATCTTCCAGCACTTCAACCTGCTCTCGGCCAAGACCGTGTACGACAACGTGGCGTTGCCGCTTCGCGTCGCCGGTGTGCCGAAGGCACAGGTCGATGCGCGCGTACGCGAGCTGCTCGCGCTCGTGGGCCTGTCGGACAAGGCAGGCACGTACCCCGGGCGCCTGTCCGGCGGGCAAAAGCAACGCGTGGGCATCGCCCGGGCGCTTGCGACCGGGCCGGAGATATTGCTGTGCGACGAAGCGACGTCGGCCCTCGACCCGGAAACGACACACGCGATTCTGCGGCTGCTTCGCGACATCAATCGCAAGCTGGGCATCACCATCGTGCTCATCACGCACGAGATGCGCGTGATTCGCGAGATTGCCGATCAGGTGCTGGTCCTGGAGCAAGGTCGCATCGCCGAACTCGACGACGTCTGGCGCGTGTTCGGTGCGCCCCGGCACGACGCCACGCGCGCCCTGCTCGCGCCGTTGCAATACGACATGCCCGACGATCTCCAGCAAGCGCTGCTGCCCGAGCGCCCTGCAACGCCCTGCGTGCAAATCCTTCAACTGACGTATCGCGGCACCGACGGACTGGCGCCCGACTTTCCGCGCATTGCGCAGGCACTGGGAGGAAACGTGCGGTTGCTGCATGGCGGCGTGGATCGCATTCAGGGTCACTCGCAAGGGCAATTGCTGATCTCGCTCAAACCCGCGCAAGACGGACATGGCACACAGGGCACACAGGGCACACAGGACACACAGGGCACGCAAGGCACCCAAGGCACTGTGGGCGATGTCCCCCAACCGGATTGGCAAACTCTCACGCGCGGGCCTAACGCCATCGCGCATGACATCGAGGTACTGGGATATGTCGCTGACACTGTCCATCTCCATTGATCGCTACTGGAACGCGCTCGTCGACACGCTGATGATGGTCGGAGTGTCCGGCGCCATTGCCTTTGTCGCCGGCATTCCGCTGGCCGTGCTGCTCATCATCACGGCCCCGGACGGCTTCCTCGCCTGGCCGCGCGTGAATCGCGTGGTCGGCAGCATGATCAACGGGTTTCGCGCGACGCCGTTCATCGTGCTGCTCGTGGCGCTGATTCCCATCACGCGCATCGTTGCGGGCACCACCATCGGTGTGTGGGCCGCCATCGTGCCGCTCGCCGTCAGTGCGACGCCCTTCTTCGCCCGCATCGTCGAGGTCAGCCTGCGCGAGGTCGACCCCGGCCTGATCGAGGCGGCGCAGGCCATGGGGTGCGAGAAGTGGGACATCGTGCGTCACGTCTATCTGCCCGAAGCCCTGCCGGGCGTGATCGGCGGCTTCACCATTACGCTCGTGGCGCTCATCAGCGCGTCCGCCATGGCGGGCGCCGTCGGCGCCGGCGGGCTGGGCGATCTGGCCATCCGCTACGGCTATCAACGATTCGACACACAGGTCATGGTGATCGTGATCGCCGTGCTGATTCTGCTCGTCACGCTGGTGCAGACAGCGGGCGACCGCTACGTGCGCTGGTTGCGCAGCCGCTGAACGCGACGCGCGAAGCCATCGCATATCGAGAAAACCCATGAATCATCCCGACTTCAAGCGCTCGGAGCCCGCCGCTCCCACGCCCCACCCGCGTGCGCTCACGCGCGTGCCGTTGCCACCACGCGAGCCGTATCGCATTGCGAGCGAGGCCGAAGCGCTGACGATCGCGCAAACGCTGGCCGACACCTTCCGCGCCAGCGCCGCCGAGCGCGACCGCGAACGTCGCCTGCCCTGGGACGAGATCGAGCAATACACGGCAAGCGGCCTGTGGGCCATCACCATTCCCCGCCGGTACGGCGGCCTCGGCGCGTCATACGTCACGCTGGCCCAGCTGTTCGTCACGATCTGCGCGGCCGACCCATCGCTCGGACAAATTCCGCAAAATCACTTTGCCGTGCTGCAGAACCTCTCGGACATGGGCGACGAAGGGCAGCGGCAACGCTGGTTCGCCGACGTCCTTGGCGGGCAGCGAATCGGCAACGCCGGTCCGGAACGTAAAGCGAAAGCCGCCCAACTATCCTCGCCGACCGCTCATCTCGCACGCGACGCCGACGGTCGGTTACGCGTGAGCGGCACACGCCACTACTCGACGGGCTCCGCGTTCGCGCATTGGATTCCGTTTCGCGCGGTCGACGATCAGGGCCGCCCGGTTCAGGTGTGGGTGCGACGCGACGCCCCGGGCGTGACCATCCTCGACGACTGGGACGCCTTCGGCCAGCGCACGACGGCCAGCGGCAGCGTGATTTTCGAGAACGTCCCCATCGGCGAGAACGATGTCGTTCCCATCTGGCGCTTCGAGAAAGTGCCCACGCTCTCCGGGCCGGTGTCCCAATTGATTCAGGCCGCCATCGACGCGGGTATCGCGCAAGGCGCACTGCGCGACGCGATCGACTTCGTGCGCGACAAAAGCCGCCCATGGATCGATTCGGGCGTGAATCAGGCGAGCGACGACCCCTACATCATTCACGAAATCGGCCAGTTGCAGATCGAGGTCGACGCCGCGCACGCCGTGCTGCTCGACGCCGCGCGCTGTCTGGACACGCTCGCACTCGGTCCGATCGACGACGCGATCTGCGCGAGCGCATCGGTCGCCGTCGCCCACGCCAAGATCCTCACGACCGAAGCGGCGCTCAACGTCAGCGAGCAGTTGTTCGCGCTCGCCGGCTCGGCATCGAGTCGCGCCGGATACCACCTGGATCGTCACTGGCGCAATGCCCGCGTTCACACGCTGCATGACCCGGTACGCTGGAAATATCACTTGCTCGGCAATTACGTGCTCAACGGTGCGCTTCCAAAGCGTCATCAGTGGAACTGACCGGCCGGCATCCGCCCCACATCCCCGACATGACACATGCCTCGACACCGGTGCGCCCTTCGGCGGACGCGCCGCACTTCCCTTCCGCCCCGGTGCGCGCGTCGCGACAGCCGGATCGGCCCGCGCCCGCGCCGACCCCGCAACGGCGGGCGGACCTGATTCTCGACGATGCACACGCGCTCGAAGTCGCGAACGCATTCGCCAGCGATCTGGCGCCCGGCGCGCGGCAACGCGATCACGAACGCCGTCTCCCCTGGCACGAAGTGGACCGATTCAGTCAATCCGGCCTGTGGGGCATCACGATACCGAAGGCATACGGCGGCGCCGAGGTCAGCACCGATACGCTGACCAAAGTGGTGAGCGTCATCGCCGCCGCGGACGGCAGCTTCGGGCATATTCCGCAAAACCACTACTACTCCCTCGAAGTGCTGCGCGTTGGCGGCACCCACGAGCAAAAGACGTTTTTCTACGACCGGGTATTGCGCGGCGAGCGCCTGGGCAACGCGCTGGCCGAAGTGGGTCAGCGTGACTTCAAGCGTCGCACCGAACTGCGGCGAGAAGCGCGCGGCTGGTTCGTGCAGGGCGCGAAGTTCTATTGCACCGGGGCTGTGTACGCGCACTGGATACCCACGCTTGCCGTCGCGCAGGAAGATGCGCAGGAAGGCGCCGCCCAGCGCGCCTATCTGGTGTTCATTCCCCGCAACGCGCCGGGTGTGACAGTGACGGACGACTGGGACGGTTTCGGACAGCGTGTGACCGGCAGCGGATCGGTGCAGTTCGAGCATGTTCGTGTCGAACCGGAATGGATCGTGCCCTTCACCGCATCGTTCGAGCGCGCGACCACGATCGGTCCGTTCGCGCAGATCATTCATGCCGCGCTCGACGCCGGCATCGGTCATGGCGCCTTGCAGGCCGCGCTGCCGTTTATCCGCGAGCATGCCCGGCCGTGGATCGACTCGGGCGTGCAGCGCGCGGCGGACGACCCGCTGCTGCTCGAACAGATCGGCAACGTTGCCCTGCGCCTGCACGCCGCCGACGCGCTCATCGCCCGCGCCGCACGTGCCGTCGACGCGGCACAACGCGCACCGGACGACGACAGTGTGGCCGCTGCCTCGATTGCCGTCGCGCAGGCCAAGGCACTCAGCACAAGCGCCAGTCTGCTCGCCGGCACCAAACTGTTCGAGCTCGGCGGCACCAGCGCAACATCGGTGGCGCTCGGTCTCGATCGCTTCTGGCGCAATGCCCGCACCCATACGCTGCACGACCCGGTGCGCTGGAAATACCACGCAGTGGGCAACTATGTCCTCAACGGCGTGCGTCCGCCGCGCCACGGCGCGATCTGACGCCAGGAATCTCGCCATGACACAAGCCAAGCGGCACATTCACGTCAACGCCTTCAACATGAACTGCGTCGGCCACATTCACCATGGCCTGTGGACGCACCCGCGCGACCAGTCGACGCAATACCACTCGCTCCAGTACTGGACCCACATCGCACAAGTGCTGGAGCGCGGATTGTTCGACGGCCTCTTCATTGCCGACGTCATCGGTTACTACGACGTCTACCAGGGCAGCGTGGATCTGACGCTGCGCGAAGGCATCCAGTTGCCGGTCAACAACCCGTGGCTGATCGTCTCTGCCATGGCGGCGGCCACGAAGCACCTTGGCTTCGGGCTTACCGCGATGGTCGGTGCACACAACCCATACACCTTTGCGCGCGACGTCACCACGCTCGACCAGCTCACCGGCGGGCGCATCGGCTGGAACATCGTCACGGGGTATGTGGATAGCGGCGCGCGCGGTCTGGGCCAGAACGGGCTGGCCGAGCACGATAGCCGCTATGACCGCGCCGAGGACTTTCTCGAACTCAGCTACAAGCTGTGGGAAGGGAGCTGGGACGACGGTGCCGTTATCGCCGACAAGGCGCGGCGCATTCATACGCTGCCCGACAGGGTCCGTCCCGTGACACACGACGGGCCGTTTTACCGCGCCCATGCCATCCACATGAGCGCGCCATCGCCGCAGCGAACACCGGTCCTGTTTCAGGCGGGCACTTCGTCGCGCGGGCTGCGCTTTGCCGGACGCCACGCCGAAGGCGTCTTCATTGGCGCGAACTCGCCGCAAGCCGCACGTTCGGCATCGCGCAAGCTGCGACAGGCTGCCGTGGAAGCCGGTCGTCGCCCGGAGGACATCAAGATTTACGCCGGGATCGCCGTGGTGCCCGGGCGCACACAGGCCGAGGCCCGTGACAAGCACGCCGAGTATCTGGCCCATGCCAGTGCCGAGAGCGGCCTGGCGCACTTTGCCGCCAGCACCGGGGTCGACTTCGCCCGATTCGCGCTGGACGAGCCGATCCAGTTCGGCAACGCCAACGCCATTCAGTCCGCCACGCAGACCGCCCAGCAACAAGGCTGGACCACGCGACGCAAGTTGCTTGAGCAATTTGCCCTGGGTAGCCGGTACCACACCATCGTGGGCGACGCCGCTCAAGTCGCAGACGAACTGGAGCGATGGATCGATATCGGCGAGATCGACGGCTTCAACCTGACGCGCATCGTGGTGCCGGAGACGTGGGAAGACTTCACCGATCTCATCGTCCCCGAGCTGCAAAACCGTGGACGCTACCGGACGCAGTACGGCAACACCTCCGGTCCGGAAACGTTCCGCCAGCGGCTCTTCGGTCGCGGCGACCGCCTGCCCGCACATCACGCAGGAGCAAGTTTCCGTCACGTGCCCGAGAGCGCGCCGGACACCTCTGGTCCCCGTGCCAGTAGCGCCCGAAGTGCATGAAGCGCGCGGGAATTGTCGGTCAACGCCCCCCCATACGCCCCAACACCCCTACCTCGCTCCCGACTCGTCCCATGACATCGACGTCAGCCTTTTCCTCAGCGACGCCCTCGCCTCGCGGCGACGCATTGCAACGTGCACAGACCCTGGCGACGCGCTTTGCCGAGACCGCCGTCGCCCGCGACGCCGCCGGCGGCACGCCCAAAGCCGAGCGCGACACGTTGCGTCAAAGCGGCCTGCTCTCCCTGTCCATTCCGGCAGACTACGGCGGTCAGGGCGCGCAGTGGGCGCAGACGCTGGAGACCGTGCGAATCCTGGCGCAGGCCGACAGCTCGCTCGCCCACGTCTACGGTTTTCACCACCTGCTGCTCGCGACCGTTCAGCTGTTCTCGAAGCCCGAACAGTGGGTACCGTGGGTCGAACAAACCGCACGCAATCACTGGTTCTGGGGCAATGCCCTCAATCCGCTGGACGAGCGAACCGTCGTGCGACGCATGCACGATACGCAGGAATGGTTCGAGTTCTCCGGCAAGAAGAGCTTCTGCTCCGGGGCGCTGGACTCGGAAATGCTGATTGCCTCCGGCAAGGACGAGCGCAGCGGCAAGTTGCTCATCGCCGCCATACCGACAGCCCGCGCAGGGATCACGATCAACAGCGACTGGAATTGCTTCGGTCAGCGTCAGACCGACAGCGGCAGCGCCCTGTTCGAACGCGTGCGGGTCGACACTGCCGAAATGCTGCTCGACCCCGGGCCGCTGACCACGCCGCGCGCGTCGCTGCGTCCGTTGCTCGCGCAACTGGTGTTCGTGCACATGTTCCTCGGGCTGGCGCAAGGTGCACTGGCCGAAGCGAAGCACTATACCTTGCACGAAGCACGCCCCTGGTTCCGTTCGGGCGTCGAAAACGCCAGCGACGATCCCTACACCCTCGCCCACTACGGCGAGTTTCACGTGGGGCTGGAAAGTGTTCGGCTGTTAGCGCGGCAGGCGGCGACGCTATTCGACGAGGCGTGGCAGCAAGGCGATTCGCTCGACGCCGACGCGCGCGGCCGTGTCGCGGTGGCCGTCGCCACGGCAAAGGTGGCCGCCTCGCGCCACGGCCTCGACGTCGCCAGCCGACTGTTCGAGACGACCGGCGCGCGCGCCACCCACGGCGCGCTGCGCCTCGATCGCTACTGGCGAAACCTGCGCGTGCAAACGCTGCACGATCCGGTGGATTACAAGCTTCAGGACATCGGGAACTGGGTGCTCAACGCTCAGGCACCGGCGCCGTCCTTCTATTCCTGAGGTCCCCGTATGGCAACCCTGCCGGTATGGCCACCGCTACCTCAGCGCTCGCAACTTGGGGGCGCGGCCGACCACGCGTCCCGGGACAGTGCCGCCGACTGGATTTTCGTCGATCCGCGCTCACGCGAATTGCTCGCGGAGGTCGAACAGGTGGCGCCCAGCGATGCGAGCATTCTCATCACCGGCGAGACAGGCACCGGCAAGGAACTGATCGCCCGGCACATTCACGGTTCCAGCCCGCGCCGTGCCGGACCGTTCGTGAAGGTCAGTTGCGGAGCGTTCTCCGAGTCGCTCGTCGATGCCGAACTGTTCGGCTATGAAAACGGCGCGTTTGCCGGCGCGTTTGGCGCTCAGGCGGGCTGGTTCGAGCAGGCCAACGGCGGCACCATCTTTCTCGACGAGATCAACGACCTGCCGCTGTCGGTGCAGAACAAGCTCCTGCGCGTGTTGCAGGAGCGCGAAGTGAGCCGCCTGGGCGGGCGACAGTCGTTGCCGGTCGATGTGCGCGTGCTGGCCGCCGCCTCGACCGATCTCGAACGGCTCGTGAGCGAGAAACGCTTTCGCAAGGACCTGTATTACCGCCTGAACGTCATCAGCCTGAATGTGCTCACGCTCCGCGAGCGCCCGGGCGACATCGTGCCGCTCGCACGCTACTTCATTGAAACCTATAGCAAGCGGCTCGGTTACCGGAAGCTCGCGCTCGCGCCCGATGCCGAGCAAAAGCTGATGCAGGCGCCATGGCACGGCAACGTGCGCGAACTGGAGAACGTCATCCATCGCACGCTGCTGCTGTGCGAGCAAAGCGAAATCGACGCGGCGAGCCTTCGACTACCGGCTGCCCCTTCCGCCGCCCCTTCCACCGCCCCTTCGTCCGCCCCTTCCACCGCCTCCTTTGCCGCCTCGTCCTCAGCCGCGTCGATTGCCCAGGCATCGCCAGCCACAGACCAGTACAACGGCGCCGCAAGCGGCTCGCGCCCTGGGCCGGACGAGGACATGGCGGCACTGCACCGCGCCCTCTTGCGGTTGTGCGAATCGCGCGGCGCGAATCTGCATCAGATCGTGGAAGACGCCCTGCTGCGCGAGGCCTTCCGCGTGAGTCACTACAGCCAGAGCGAAACCGCCCGTCTGCTGGGCATCAGCCGCAACGTCGTGCGTGCCCGCCTGATCCGTCTCGGCGAGATTGGCCCGCCGCGCAAGAGCGCATGCGAGGTCTCCCACACCGACACACCTTCCGATATCGAAACGCGAAAACTGCAATGAACCCCGACATCTTCTGGTTTCTGCCCACCTCGGGCGACACACGTTATCTCGGCAAGTCCGATTTCGGACGCCCTGCCACCAACGCCTACATGCGCCAGATCGCGGAAACGGCCGAGCGACTGGGATTCGACGGCCTGCTCATTCCTACCGGCAGTTCGTGTCTGGATCCGTGGGTGACGGCCGCCAGCCTGATTCCCGTCACGCAACGCATCAAGCTGCTCGTGGCGCTGCGCACGTCGCTGGGCAACCCGACGGCGTCGGCCCGGCAGGCGGCAACGCTGGACCAGGCACTCGGTGCGGGGCGCCTGCTACTCAATGTCGTGCCCGGGGGCGACGCGACCGAGCTCGCGGCGGACGGCGTGTTCTACTCGCACGACGAGCGCTACACGGCGGGCGACGAGTTCCTGAGCGTGTGGCGCCGCCTGTTGCAAGGCGAGAAAGTCGACTTCGAAGGCCAGCATCTGAAAGTGACCGGCGCGCAGAATTTCTTCGAACCGGCCACGCAGCCTCATCCCCCGCTGTACTTCGGCGGGTCGTCACCGGCCGCCCACGAACTGGCGGCCAGACACGTGGATGCCTATCTCAGTTGGGGGGAACCGCCCGACGCCGTGGCCGCCAAGATCGCCGATGTTCGCGCCCGTGCGCAGCGGCATGGCCGCACGCTGCGCTTCGGCGTGCGGCTGCACGTCATCGTGCGCGAGACGAGCGACGAGGCGTGGGCGGATGCCGACCGTCTGATCAGCCATCTGACGGACGACGACATCGCCGCGGCTCAGCGCAATTACGCAGGCATGGACTCGGTGGGGCAGGCGCGCATGGCGTCGCTGCATGGAGGACGCCGCGACAAACTCGTCGTCGGCCCCAACCTGTGGGCCGGGGTGGGACTCGTTCGCGGCGGCGCGGGCACCGCGCTGGTCGGCAATGCCGAAGAGGTCGCCGCGCGCCTGAAGGAGTATGTCGACATCGGCGTCGACACCTTCGTGCTCTCGGGCTACCCGCATCTCGAAGAAGCGATCCGCTTCGCCGAACTGGTATTCCCGTTGCTGCCGGGCAAGGCGCCCGTCACCCTGCGCGACCGCGCGCTGACCGGCGGCGCATTCGACGTGCGGGCAGGTCGCACGTCGTGATTCGTGATTCGTGACATTGGCGTCGTTCGGCAATCCGCTTCGTCACGGTCCCGGCCTGACGAAGCGAAGCCAACGGGAGAACAACTACCCCGCCGTCACCTCAATCTGCATGGGCAGCTCCGGTGCACTGCCCCATTCCCCGAGCGATGCGTCGTAAAGGCGCACGTCCGGGTGCGCGAGCTTCATGAGCGCAAAAACCACGAGACTCGCCGACACTCCGCCGCCGCAGTAAGCAATGACGGACGTCTCGTCGTCGACGCCCGCTGCCGCGAAGCGTGCGCGCAGCGTGTCGTCATCGAGAAAACGCCCGCTGTCGGCGTCGAGCAGGCTGGCGGCCGGAATATTGAGGCTCCCGGGGATATGGCCGGCCCGCCCCTTGCGCGGCAGTTCCTCGCCGCTGTACTGCGCGGGACGAAGCGCGTTGATCAAACGCGTCGCGCCGTCGCCGTTCACGACACGTTCGACGTCTTCGCGCTGCGCAACATAGGGCTGTATCGGCGCCGGCGTGAATTCGACGCCTGCTGCGTTTTCGGGGTCGGCGCCCGCGCCGACCTCGACCGCACGCCCCTCGGCAATCCATCGCGACCAACCGCCGTCGAGCACGTGCGCGTTCGTGAACCCGTACGTTCGCAGCATCCACCACACGCGCGTCGCCCACCAGATCGAGCCGGTGCTGTAGATCACGACCAGACTGTCGTTGCCGATACCCAGCGCTTCGACGGCTGCCTTGAAAGCCGCCGGCGGCGGCAGCATCAAATGGAACCGATGGTGCCGGTCAGAGAGCTGCGCATCGATATCGATGAACCGGGCGCCCGGGATATGACCGGCCTCGAAGGCGGCGCGCTCCGGTTGCACACGCTGCTTGATCACCGGATCGACCACCATCGTGGCGCTGCAATCGAACAGACGCAATTCCGGTCGGTGCAGATTTTCCGACAACCATTGTGTCGAGACCAGGAACCCCGGAACGATCCCGGCCGAAGAGGTGTCATGCGACATCGAAAACTCCAGTAGTGCAGCCCGCCCCGGCACTCATGCCTCGGCCCAGGCTGCGAAGCGGCGCTGCACGCGGGCAATCCCCGCATCGGCCAGATAACCGACGAGCATCGTGACCAGCACGTAGGCGTACACCTGCGCCGATTGAAAGTAGCGCTGCGCCTGCACGATCGCTTCGCCCAACCCGCCGCCGGTGACCATCTCGGCGGTGAATACGGTAATCAGGCCGATCGGCAAGGCAATGCGAACGCCCGAGAGCAAGGCCGGTACTGTCGCGGGCAAGATCACGTGACGGAACAGCGCGTCCTTTCGGGTGCCCAGGGACTGGGCAGCCCATCGCAACTTTGGGGAGACCAGCGATGCCCCCGACTCGGCGGCCACGATGAACGGGAACACGCATGTGGCGAACACGAGCGCGATCTTCGACAGACTGTCCATGCCGAGCCAGACGGTAAACACCGGGATCAGTGCAATCTTGGGCAGCGGGAAGCCGAACGCCACATAGGGCGAGAGCAACCAGCGGCAAACGCGAAATTCGGCCATGGCGAATCCGAGCGGAATTCCCACGATGCCCGCCGCCACAACACCGACCATTGCGCGCAGCACGCTCGTGCCCAATGTCGACCACAGCTCGCCCGAGATGACGAGATGCGCGAGCGTCGCGAACACGACGCCGGGTGACGGCAGGAAAACCGCGCGAACCCACTCTTGGGCAGTCGCGAGATGCCATCCGGCAAGCACCGTGAGCAACACCAGCCAGGGCTGCGACAGGCGCCACAGTCGACGCGCCATTGTGCGCGCGCTGCGCGCCCCCGGGGAGACGGGGACTTCCGTGAATTCGAGCGTGTCAGCCATGCCGCCCTCCCTGTCGTTCTCGTTGTCCGGATTCGTGCCAGCGCAACAGTGTGCTGCTCGACCAGCGCAGCGAGGCGTCAAGCGCGTACGCCACGACGGTCGTGACGAACAGTGCCGCGAACAGATAGTCGTAACTGCCCTGATCGCCGTATTGGCCGATCAACTTCCCGATGCCCTGATTCGCGACGATCATTTCACATGAAATGGCCACCAGCAGCGTGAACCCCAGGGCGACGCGTACGCCAGTGAGGATCTGGGGCAACGCCGCGGGCAACACCACACGCCATAGCACGCCCGCCCGCGACGTGCCCAGCGAGCGAGCGCTCCACAGCAAAACCCGCGGCGCTTCGCGCGCGCCACGCAGCGAATAGACGATCAGCGGCAACGCTGCGGTGATGGCGATGACGATGACGTTGGTCGCGCCGCCCACGCCGAACCACAGCACCAGCAGCGGAATCAGCGTCGTTTTCGGCAACGCATACGTGCAGCGCACGACGGGCGTGACAATGCGATCGAAGACCGGCAGCAACGCCATCGACAGGCCAAGCGGCACGCCTGTGAGAATGCCGGCGGCAAGCCCCCATGCACCGGCACGCAGTGTCGCCATGAGGTTGACGCCGATCTCGCCCGTGCCGACCAGATGTTTCGTCGCACGCCAGATGTCGGCCAGCGATGGGACAAAACCGTCGGCCAGCCAATGCGCCGACGCGGCAGCCTGCCACGCGCCGAACAACGCGGCCACGGCCAGCAAACCGGTCAGCGCGGGCAGACAGCGTTGCCCTGTCGCAAGCGCGGATGTCATGACGGCTCCTCCGTGGGTATGCCCTTCACCTGCTCGCGCACCGATAGCCAGACGTCGTTGCGCAGTTCGGAAAAGCGAGGCGACAGCATGGTCGCCTCACGCCCGAGCGTGCGATCCAGATCGACGTCCACGCGTTTGACGATTCGTCCGGGCCGCCGTGACATGACGTAGATCGTGTCGGACAGATAGACCGCCTCGTCGATGTCGTGCGTGACGAGCAGGGCCGTCTTGCCCGAACGCTCGAACAGGCGCAGCAATTCGTCCTGCATGAACTCGCGCGTTTGCGCATCGAGCGCGCCGAACGGTTCGTCGAGCAGGAGAATTTTCGGATCGCTCGCGAAGGTGCGTGCGAGCGCGACACGCTGACGCATGCCCCCCGACAGTTCGCGCGGATAACGTCGCTCGAAGCCCTTGAGATGTATCAGATCGACATAGCGCGCGACCGTACGTTCGATCTCGTCGCGGCGCGTGCCCTTGCGGCGCAGGCCGTACGCGATGTTCTCCGCGACGGTGAGCCATGGGAACAGCGCGTATTCCTGAAAGACCACCCCACGGTCGACACCCGGCCCCGTAATCCGCTCGCCAAAGGTTGCGCACACGCCGTGAGAGGCTTCGACGAACCCGCCGAGGATGTAGAGCAGCGTGCTCTTGCCGCAACCGGACGGACCGACGAGCGAGACCAGTTTGCCTGCCGGGACATCCAGCGCGATGTTGTCCAGCGCGACGACACGCTCGCCGTCCTTGTCGAAAACCTTCGACAGACCGGCGACATGGATGGCCGTGGCAGTGTCTTGCAGGGTGCTCATCGTCAGCCCCGGCGCGGGAGGTACGACGCGTCCACGTTCGCCGCAATCTTGACGGGCTTGGGCAACAGCCCCAGTTGCGCCATCGCGTCGATGGGCGGCTGGAGGCTCGCGGCGGAGATCGTCGCGTTCGGGTCGCGATAGAAGTCCTTGGGCGTGAGGAAATACTCGTCGAGCGACGCGGCGGGCGTTTTGGCAAGTTCCGCCGTCAACGCCACCACCTGCTTGCGATTGGCCGGATCGTAAATCCAGCGTTGCGCGTCGACGTAATCGGCCAGCCATGCACGGACGGCCGCGGACTTTTCCGTGAGGAAGCGAGTACGCGCGCTCTGGAACAGGACGGGATAAGGCGGCACGACACCGACGGCGTCGAACACCGTACGAATGCCGCCCTTCTTCGCTTCGTCGACCTGAAACGGCATGGCGAGCACGCCCACATCGATACGCTTTTGGCGCAGCGCCGGTCCGATATTGCCGAACGGCATCTCGACCACCCGGACATCCTTGCGTGGATCGAGGCCATGCTTTTGCAGCGCGATGCGCAGAATGATGTCGACGCTGCCGTTAAAGGCATTCACTGCCACGCTCTTGCCCTTGAGGTCGGCAATGGTGCGCACCGGGCTGTCCGTGAGCACGACGAACGGGTTGGACGCATAGCCCTGCACCGCGTCGCGATGGATTTCGGCAATGGCAGTCACGCCGCCCGGGACTGCGTCCTGCGCGACGGCGGTCGCCAGACTGGTGAACGCCAGCGTACCGATGTCGGCCTGCTCGGCGGCGAGCAACGTCGCCACGCCGGGCGTGCCGCGCGCGGTCGTCGTCTCGATCACGTACTCCTTGCCATGACGCTTGAGTACGTTGGCCTTGAACCAGTCGCTGGTAATGACGGTTTCGAGCTCACCGGGACCGACCACGCCGGCCGTCGCATAGCGAATCAGCGGTGGCGCGGCGCGCGCGATCATGGGAAACGACAGGGCGGTTGCCACCGCTGCGCTTTGCTTGATGAATTGGCGGCGCGAGTGCCGCTGGGTGTCGTCGTGTGCCATGAGATGTTGTCGTGCGAGAAGCTTGAATTGGCGGCGCGTTCAGATCGCCGTTCAGATTGCCATTCGGGTCGCCGTGCCTTGCGACGGGTCATCCGTTCAGTGCGACGGGCGGGCAATGCCGAGGTGATCGCGCAGCGTGTCGCCCGCGTACTCCCGTCGAAAAACGCCTCGCGACTGAAGCTCGGGAATGACCAGGCGCACGAAGTCTTCGACACCCCCCGGCAGATAGGGCATCTGCACCATGAAGCCGTCGCAGGCACGTGCGTCGAACCATTGCTGCATGACCTCGGCGACCGCGCCCCCGGCGCCATTGAAGTCGCGCAGCGGCCCGATCCCGTAGCGCTTGCCGATCTCGCGCAGCGACAGGCCCTGCTTGCGCGTGAGTTCCGCCACTTCCTTGTAATGGCCCTGCACGCCGCCGACCTCCAGATCCGGCAGTACGCCGTCCTGAGGGAATGGCGACAGATCGATGTCGAGCTGGTAAGAGAGGGTCGAGAGACCCGCCTCGGGATCGCAGAGATCGTCGAGCAGCGCCTGCTTGTCGCGCGCAATCGCATCGGTTTCGCCGACGACCGGCACCATGCCTAGCAGAATCTTCACGTCGTCCGGGTTGCGGCCGTGATGTGCAGCCCGGGCCTTGATGTCGTGATAGAAGGTCTGCGCCGAGTCCTGCGACGAGTGCGTGACGAAGATGACGTCGGCCCACTTTGCCGCGAAGTCGCGTCCACGACTCGATGCGCCGGCCTGAATGAAGACGGGTCTGCCCTGCGGCGGACGGCTGACGTTGAGCGGGCCCTCCACATTGAACCACTTGCCCCGGTGCGAGATAGGACTCACTTGTGCGGGATCGGCAAACTGGGGCGTTTCACGGTCGAGCGTGAGGGCGCCGTCGCGCCAACTGTTCCACAGCTTGCACGCGACTTCGACGAACTCGTCCGCGCGGTCATAGCGGTCTTCGCGCGAGAGTTGTTCGTCAAGCCCGAAGTTGCGGGCTTCCGCGTCCTGAAACGAGGTGACGATATTCCACGCGACGCGCCCGGCGCTCAGATGATCGAGCGACGCGAGCGCGCGCGCCACGTGAAACGGTGTGAAGTAGGAGGTCGAGATCGTTGCGGCGAGCCCCAGATGATGCGTGCTTCCGGCCAGCGCGGAGAGTACGACGATGGGGTCGAGACGCAACGCGCCGAGTGCGCCATGACGCAATTGTGAGTCGAGGCTGTCGCCCAGTCGGCGTGGCAGCGCCTGGATATCGGGCAGGAAGAGCATGTCGAAGCGTCCGGCTTCGAGCAAACGACCGATTTCCTGATAGAAGCGCACCGACAGAATGTCATGCTGCGCGGAAGGGTAGCGCCAGCCGCCGTGATGGCCGGAAACCGGGCCGGCCATCACATAGGCGGCCAGATGCATTTGACGCGAGGAGGCGTTCGACATACTGCAATATCCGAAAAGACGTGTTCGACAATCGGCGCGCGGAAGAGCCTTGGGCTACGCCTGTCTCAGTCTTCCCGAAGCACTGCCAATACTTTGCGGCAGCACCACAGATCGGTGCCGCCCGTTCGAAAACAGTATATGGGTGCCTGACGTGTTAACAAATTCGAATCGCTGCTAAGCAAATACTGAAAACGGATGCCGCGTCATGTCGTCGCGACGCGGGCCGCGATCGATGCCATCTATGCCATCGATGCGATCGCCTAGACGGTCTGCATTCCCCAGCGCCGCACGGTCACCCGGGCAAGCGTGTCGAAGACGAGATGCTCGACGATCAGGCCGATGAGAATGACCGTCAGCAGCCCGGCGAAGACCTTGTCGGTGTAGAGCTCGTTGCGGTTCTGATAGATGTACCAGCCTAGTCCGCCAGCGCCGGTGTTCGCGCCGAACACGAGCTCCGCAGCAATCAATGTGCGCCAGGCAAAGGCCCACCCGACGCGCAGCCCCGAGAGTACCGAGGGCAGCGCCGCCGGCGTGAGAATCCACACGACCTGACGCAGTCCCGAGAGACCGTAGTTGCGTCCGATCATGCGAAGCGTGGGCGACACGGCATCGAATCCGGAAGCGACGCTCAGCGCCAGCGGCCACAGCACCGCATGCACGAGTACGAACAGCAGGCTGCCGGTGCCCAGACCGAACCACAGGAGTGCGAGCGGCAGCAGCGCAATCGACGGCAACGGATTGAACATGCCCGTGAGCAGTGACAGCAGGTCTCGCCCGACGGCAGTCGTCATGGCGAGCGACGTGAGCACGAACGCGCAGAGCACGCCCAGTGCATAGCCACGCAACAGCACCCAAAGGGAAGTGGCCGTGCGAGCGACGAGTTCGCCATTGAGCAAACTGCTCCACCACGCGTGTGCCGTCGCCGCGGCGCCCGGCAACAGCAGGTCGTTGTCCACCCAGCGTGCGGCCAGCTCCCATATCAGAATCAGGACGATGCCGATGGCGAGCTTGCGCCAGAAGGTCGGCGTGCCGCGCCACGCGCTTGTCACGTCGTCGCTCCGGGACACTTGCGCCGTCTTCGGCGTATCGGCGTCCCTGCGTGGCGCGGGCGGAAAAATGCGCTCCGGGCGTCGCGGCGATCCCTGGCGAACACTGAGTCTGGCGACTTCCGTCGATGGTCGATTCACTTGAGGTTCCTCGGTCTCACGCCGTTTCATGCTCGCCGAAGAGCAGGTCGTGAATGCGCTCGCCAGCACGTCTGAATTCGGCAGACGCGACGTCACCCGGGGCGAAGTCGCCGGCGTCCAATTCTGCGCGCAATCGTCCGGGTTGACCGTCCAGCAGCACGATACGGCTGCCCACGATGAGCGCCTCTTCGATCGAATGCGTGACGAACAGCAGCGTGACGTGCGTGTCGTCCCACAGCCGAAGCAATTCCTCCTGCATGCGCAGGCGAGTGAGCGCGTCGAGCGCGGCGAACGGTTCGTCCATGAGCAGCACACGTGGTCGCACGGCGAGCGCCCGCGCGATGGCCACGCGTTGCTTCATGCCGCCCGAGAGCGTGTGCGGATAGGCATCGGCAAACCGGGACAGCCCCACTTTGTCCAGGGTCTCTCTCGCACGCTCACGCGCCTCGTGACGCGACAGCCCCCTCGCGACGCGCAGCGGAAACATCACGTTTTGCAGCACCGTTTTCCACGGGGCCAGTTGATCGAACTCCTGGAACACGAACATCCGGTCGATGCCCGGTCCGCTCACCGTCTGCGCATCGAGCGAGATCTCGCCGCGCACCGGTTTGACGAAGCCGCCGATCGCCTTGAGCAGCGTTGATTTACCGCAGCCGGACGGGCCGAGCAATACGAAACGGTCGGCGTTGTAGACATCGAACGATATGTCGTTCAACACGGGTACGAGACGCCCGCGATGCCGGAACTCGATGCCGAGGTCGCGCACTTCAAGCACGCGCGAACTGCCGAGCCCGTCCGCATGCGCGCATGGTCCGACGTCGGTGACGTGGTCGGCAGCGAGCGCGTGTGTCTGCGCGGCTGCGTCGATATCGGTGAGATCGGCAAGATCCGCGCGCGCCAGCGACCGGGCGCTCGACGTCCCCATCTCAACTCCCCTGCCCCAGCGCGGGCTCGTCGAAGAAATAGTCCTTCCACGACGTCGCCTTGTGACGGACGGCGCCCACACGTTGCATGAACTGGGCAAGACCCAGCGTGTTCTGCGGCGCAATCGAGAAGTTGACCTTGGGGTCAGTGATGATGCTCACCAGCAGCTTTTTGTCAGTCTTCGACTGATTGACGCGAAGGTAGGTATCGGCGGCCGCCTCGGGTTGGCGTTTGACGAAATCGGCTGCGCGCGCGAGCGCCAGCACGAAGGCTCGATAGGTTTTCGGGTTGTCGTTGCGGAATTTTTCCGTCGTGTAGAGCACCGTGGCAGAACTTGGTCCGCCCAGCACCTCGTAGGAATCGAGCACGATGTGCGCGTTGGGGTTAGCGGCGAGTTCCTGTTCCTGGAACGGCGGGGTGCCGAAGTGTCCCGTGATCTCCGTGCCACCGGCGATGATGGCTGCCGCGGCGTCGGGATGCGCCATCGTCTGGGTCCATTTGTCCAGACGATCGAATGAAGCGTCTCCCCATTGCCGGGCGGCGGCGTATTGCAGCACGCGGGACTGCACCGACACACCCACCGCGGGCAGCGCAATACGATCCTTCTCCGTGAAGTCGGCGATGGTGCGCACCTTCGGATTGTTGCTCACGAGGTAATACGGCAGGCTGCCCAGTGACGCTACGCCGCGCACGTTCTGGCGACCGTATGTACGATCCCAGACGGTGATGAGCGGGCCGACGCCTGCACCGGCGATGTCGATGGCCCCGGACAGCAGCGCGTCGTTGATCGCGGCGCCACCGGACAGGCGCGCCCAGTCGACTTTCACCTCGACGCCGAGCTTACGGCCCTCCTGCTCGATCAATTGCTGGTCGCGCACGACGTTGAGCAACAGGTAGACGATGCCGAACTGCTCCGCGATCCGGATCCGTCCCTCCGCATGCGCTGCGGGCACGGCCATCGCGAACGAAAGACTCACGACCAGCAGGCGAACCGGTGAAAGCAGAGAGAGCAGCGAGTCACGAGCGAAGCGCATGGCGAGCATGACCTTTGAAGGACAAAGAAGCGAAGTTAGCGACGCCCCTCTCGAAGGTCAACGAAGCAAATCACACAAGGTTATGCCCGCACATGCTTATGCAGCGTCCTTTCGACGTCTCGCTTTCGGCGGGCGTGCCGTGCGCTCCCCCAGCCCGACCTCCTGCAGCGCCCGTGCGTAAATTGTCAGCCCTCGAACTACGGCGTCGCGTTCCGCTTCGCTCATATGGTCCAGCGCGCCACTGACCTGACGTCTTCCGAAGGCATGAATCGCGGCAAGCGTGCGTCTGCCGCGCGGCGTCAACGACAACAGCTTTTCGCGGGCGTCGTCGCGACTGGGCGTCTCCTTCAACTCCCCTGCAATCAGCAGCTTTCGCACCATTCGGCTAACGCTCGACTTGTCCAGCATCAGGTGGTCGCCCAGATGAGCGGATGTCGCCGAGCGTCGCGCGCCGATTTCCATGATCGCGTGAACCGCCGACGCGGAATACCCCGTATCCGCAAGCGTCGCCTGCATGAATCCCAGCTCGCGCACCATTTGCCGCGAGGCTGCCCGAATGCTGTCGAGCAGTTCGATGTCGTATTTTGGCATGGTTGATATCTCGGATTAATGTTGTACGATACAACTAATATCTCGCCCCTGTCGAAATCTCGCAATTGCGGAAAGTCGGAATTCGCACAGATGGGAACCTGAAGACTCAGGCGAGCGCCTACAGCCCGGAGGCACTATGCAGTCCGAAAAACGTGGTTCTCGACGTGCGCGCATGCTGGGACAGGTGGGTCTGGTCACGGGTGGCGGCAGTGGTATCGGTCGCGCGACGGCGATCCAAATGGCCGCCGAGGGCGCTTCGGCCGTGGTCATCGCCGGGCGGCGCGAGGAGGAAGGGGACGCCGTGGCAGCGGAGTGCCGGGCGTTGGGGGGCGAGGCCATTTTCGTGAAAACGGATGTGACGCGTGAGGAGGACATCGCGCATCTCATCCAAACTGTCACGACCCGATTCGGGCAACTGGACGTTGCGTTCAACAATGCCGGCTTTCAGGAACGACGCGCCCCCATCGATTCGCAGGACGCTTCGGTGTACGCCAGCGTATTCGATACCAACGTGCGATCGGTCTTTCTTTGCCTGAAGCACCAAATCCCGGCGATGGAAAAAAGCGGGGGCGGACGCGTCGTCATCAATGCCTCTGTCAGCGGCTTGAGAAATCCCAATCCCGGTCTGGCGCTTTACTCGGCCTCCAAGGCAGCCGTCATCTCGTTGATGCGCTCGGCCGCGATGGAGTGCGCGCCACGGGGTATCCGGATCAATGCCGTCGCGCCGGGACGCGTGGTCACGGACATGATGCTGGCATCCGGCATCGCCGACATGTCGAGCGTTGCCGCTGCGCTGCCGTTACGACGGATGGGCCAACCGGAAGAAGTCGCCGAAGCGGTCATCTGGCTGGCGTCGGATGAGGCTTCGTATATCGTCGGCCACGTGCTGGCGGCCGATGGCGGGTTTCTGGCGTCTTAGGCGTCGGGGAGTTCTGTGGGGGGGTGATTATTTTGACCCTCTCCAAAGAGAAGGAAAAAATGCCCAGAAAGCCAGTAACCACGCGGCTAGGCACTGTATAGAATCTGGAACGAACAGGTGCAAAAAGGCGATCAAAAACGGCGCAATCTTTAGCAGATTTGCGACATTTTTGGCACGACATTGAGAAAAAAGCCCCCGATTCTTAGCAACATGCTGGCAGAAGGACGGCTCGTTCGCGGCGACGGGCGGAAATTTGGCCGGATCGACCACTCCCACCGTCGCAAGCCCCCGGACGGACTGGGATTCCCTTAGAGCATCGTCCAGCAAGCGCTTGAGGGCTATCTTGGTAGCCTCTTCCTGGTGCAATGCTGATGCTCTGCCATAGCAAAGCGCCAGCTTACTAGCAAACTTCGATCTTATGCGGCGAGAGCGCGAAGCATCCGCGCCATTTCATCTGGGTTTGCCCCTTTGGCAAGATAGTCGTACAGGACCGCAACGATGTCCGCCTTCCTCGCAGGAGGAAGGTCTATGGCTTTCTGCTGCAGCCACTCTTCCAGCGCCGCAGAAGCGACTCGGAGCAAGTCCACGTCGACAGCCGCCGGCCCAGGTCTTTTAACTTCGCCAAGCTTTGCGCCCTTGGCAACACCATCGGGATTCCAGTACGTCTCAGGAATCCGATACATCCGTCGCACCCCTCCAAGCCCTTTTCTCTCCTCGAAGTACCAGCCCTCGGCAGATGCGCGCGCCAGTATTGCTGGCTTGGACGTAGGTAGGCCGGGTAGGCCAAGCGCCGCAATCTCTTTCGCGGAGTAAAGCTTCCTCACCGAACACTCTCGCATCGATTAGTGTTTCGAAAGAAAAACACTTTAGTGTCGCAATTTTTCGCCATATTTTTCATATTAATCAATGACATATTAGAAATTCACGGGGCGAAAAAAGAATTCACAAGTGTTTCGTTCGAAATCATGCTTTACAAAACACTTCAATTCACTTAGCATTCGTTAAAACTGACCTTCGGGACTAACAACGCCTCAAAAAATCGGCCTTGGCCGGTTGGGGTAACGGAGCAGCAATGACGACCGATGCGCGCCAGGGATGGCACAAAGAGGACATCAAAGCGGCAATTCGCAAGCGCGGAATCACCATGAACGACCTCGCGAAGCAACACGAACTGCCCACTTCCAACATCCGCAACGCACTTGTTCGCCCCGTGTATTCGGGCGAAGTGGCAATTAGCAAGTTCCTCGGGGTGCCCGCTCATGAGCTGTGGCCCGATCGCTGGACGTCCGACGGCCGCCGCATTCGACCCCGTTACGCCCATAAGTATATCGGTACCGCCACGGCGGACAACGTTAAAGCGTAGGCAATCCGCTACAAAACGCTTGCCACTTCACTTCACTTAATCCCCCCCTTGAGGAGCTGCTCATGGCAAACAAACGACAGCGCGCCGAGACGTCGAGCGTCGACGTTCGCCAGCTCGCGCTGAATTTCGAGGTGTTCGCAGTCGAGACGCCGACCGGTATCGTGGCCGTCCAGGGCGAGAACCGCTTCGACGCGGCTATTCGGCAGGCCCTAGTCGTGATGCTGGAGACCGCATTCCAGCAAGGCCAGTCGCGCGACCGCGTAGCCGACCAAATTGGCGAGTTGCTGGGCCGGCCGGTATCGAAAGCAAATCTCGACCTTTGGACAGCACCGAGTCAGGCAGATCGCCGGATTCCGGTGGATGCCTTGCTCGCCATCATGACCGTTTGTCAGAACGTAGGGCCGCTCGAATGGATGGCGCACCTGTTTAAGCGCCGTCTGCTGACCGAGGATGAGGCCCTTTGTGCTGAGTTGGGTGCCATGGCCGTCCTAGACCGGCACATCAAGGCGAAGCAGAAAGCGATTGAAGGAAAAATGGACGAGAAGGTGCTTGGCGCCGTCATGCACCGCATTAAGAAGGCGTCCCCCCAATGAGCGCCGTCCTTAAATCTCACTACACGGCCGCTGAGTTGCTGGCGTTGAAGCTGTCCGGTTTACCTACGTCAAAGGCTGCTTTGATTGCTAAAGCGGATCGGGAGTGCTGGCCATACCTCGTGACGACTGGCGTCGGTGGAACGCGACGAGAATATGCCCCACCGGTGTCCGTTGTCGAGTCCATCCGCGTAAAGCTGACAGAGGAACTGGTGCGTTCCGGCTTGCCCGCGAAGGTCGTTCGCCGGGAGGAACAGATGCCTCTGATCGAGACCGACGAGCAGGCGCTCAAGGCTGATGCGCGAAAAGGCGTCCTGAACGCGCTTGAACTCCTTATGAACCGCTCCGGCTACCCCATGAAGAAGGCCGCGACGGTCCTCTTGGACACTGCGCGCGTCGGCACCGCAAGCGAACAACTCGTCGCCATGCTCAAGATGGCGCGGGACGAGCGCGGTCGAAAGAGCCCGGACGGATTGCCGAGCGTTCGTAGCGTGCTTCGTTTCGTCGAATACGAGCGAGCTGGCATGTTGGCTCCAAAGCGCCGCGAGCGCGACATGGCAGTGCCGCAATGGGCTCCCTTCTTCATGGGCTTTTATCAGCGCCCTGAGAAGCCGACCGTCGAGCATGCGTACAGCCTGTTTCGTCGCGACTGGCTTGACTCGCATCCCACCATGGATTTGCCGAGCATTTGGCAAGTACGCCGATTTTTACAGAAGGTCGGTACTGTGTCGCGCGAAATCGGGCGTATGGGCGAGCGCGAACTGAAGACGCTCAAACCTTTCATCCGGCGCGGCTTCGAGCATCTACTGCCGGGCGACATTTACAGCGCGGACGGCCACACGTTCGATGCCGAGGTGCAGCACCCTTTGCACGGCCGCCCGTTTCGGCCTGAAATCACGACCGTTGTCGACATCGCCACCCGCCGCGTGGTCGGCTGGTCGGTCGGGCTGGCCGAGTCTGCGCTGGCAGTGCTCGACGCGCTGCGCTATGCGTGCCTCAACGGCGGGATCTGTGCCGTTTTCTATGTGGATAACGGCTCCGGCTACAAGAACGAGATGATGACTGACGTGGCCACCGGTTTCATGGGCCGCCTCGGTATCGAGATGGTAAATAGCCTGCCGTACAACTCGCAAGCGCGCGGCGTGATCGAAAAGCTACACCAGACCATCTGGGTGAAGGCTGCTAAGGAACTGCCCGGCTACATCGGCCACGACATGGATCGTGAGGCGAAGCTACTGACGTTCAAGTTGTCCCGCAGAGCGATTGCTAGGCCAGGCGAAGTGATGACGATGCCGCTGATGGCTTGGTCGGTGTTCGTGGCCTTTTGCGAGCAGAAGGTGGCCGAGTACAACAATCGTCCCCATCGCAGCCTGCCCAAGCTCACCGATCCGCAGACCGGGCGCCGTCGCCACATGACACCCAACGAAAAGTGGGCGCAGCACGTCGCGCAAGGTTTCGAGCCCCATCGCGTGGCCGACGACGAAGCCCGTCCGCTGTTCCGCCCGCAGGTGCTGCGCACGGTGCGCCGCTGCGAGCTGGAGGTGTTCGGCAACCGGTATTTTGCCCGCGCCCTGGAAGAGTTCCACGGCACCCAACTGCGCGTCGGCTATGACATCCACGACCCGCAGATCGTGTGGGTGTACGACGAGGACGGCCGGTTCCTCTGCACCGCCGAGCTGGATGCCAACAAGCGCGACTACATGCCGAAGTCAGTCATCGAGCGCGCCCGCGAGAAGCGTGCCGCCGGCCGCGAGAAACGCCTGGAAGCCAAGCTGGTTGAGGTGCGCGAAGAGTTGCGCGGCGCCCCCGTGCTGGAGCACAGCGACACCGTCACCATCCCCGGCTTCATGACGATCAACCGCGAGCAGCTCGCCCAGCGGGCGCGTGAAGTCAAGGCCAGCGAGCCGGTGTCAATGGTCGCGCCACGCCCGGTGGCGGAGGTGATGCCCGCGCCAATCACGGAAACGACGGCCTGGGGCGTGCCCACCACGCCGGAAGCGCGTTGGGCCGAATGGCTGCGCCTGAATCAACTGAACGAGGAGGAAATCGACGACGAGAAAGCAAGGAAATGGCGGCACACCTATCAGGCGACCGCCGAATTTCGGACTTACCAACGGAAAACCGCATAACGATGCCGCACCGCTGCAACGGCAAGGCACCCACAACAAGAGGAACCTGAATGATGACGCAACAACAACCGATGGTCAATCGCGTGGCCCACATCGCCAACCTCGACCTGGTCGCCGTGGCGGCCGAAAAGCTGCTGTCCCGCGTGGACGGGCTGCCCGGCATCGGCGTGATGTACGGTGAGGCCGGCCGGGGCAAGACCATCGCGTGCAGTGCGCTCGCCAACCAGACGCGCGGCTACTACGTGCAGATGCGCAGCGCCTGGAGTCGCAAGACGCTGCTGGAAAAAATCCTGTTCGAGATGGGCATCAAGCCGGCCGGCACCATCCCGTACCTGCTCGACCAGGTGTGCGAGCAACTGGCCGCCAGCCGCCGGCCGCTCATCGTCGACGAGTTCGACTTCTGCCTGCGCTCCGATAGCCTGATCGAGCTGGTGCGCGACATCTACGAAGGCAGCCAGGGCACGCTGCTGCTGGTCGGCGAAGAGACGATCCCGCAGAAGCTCAAGCGCTGGGAGCGTTTCCACAGCCGCGTGATGGCCTGGATTCCAGCGCTGCCGGTGTCGGTGGCCGATGCGCGTAAGCTCGCGCCGATCTACAGCCCGCAAGTGAGCATTGCCGAAGACCTGTTGGCGCACGTGGTCGAGCTGGCGCACGGTTCCGTCCGACGGGTTTGCGTGAACCTGACGCGCATCCACGAAGAGGCCATGATCCTGGCCGAGTCCGAGATGACGCTGGCCAAGTGGGGCGAGCGCGACCTTTACACCGGCGACGCGCCCAAGCGGCGCACTGCGTAAGGGGACGAGCATGGCGAAACACCCCAATCGACGCCCGGTAGAGATGGAAATGGTCGGCGGCAAAGGCTCGCGCCAGCGCATCTGGGAAACGATCCGCACGCTGCGCGACGGTTTCACCCGCTATACGCTGTCGCGCCGCGCCAAGGTCGACGATGCTACTGCGCGGACCTATCTACTGTCGCTGGAGAAAGGCGGCTTCATCGCCCAGGCCAACGACGCCGGCCGCTGCGAAGAAAAGCACTACCGGCTCGTCAAGGACTGCGGGCTGGAAGCGCCCCGGCTCAATCGCGCCGGTGAGCCGGTCACCCAAGGCCGGGGGCAGGAGCAGATGTGGCGCACGATGCGCATCCTCGGCGCGGACTTCACCTACCTGGAGTTGGCCGGGTTCGCGTCAACGGCGGACGCCGAAGTGTCGCCCACCGCCGCCCGGGACTATTTGAAGCATCTCGCGAAGGCGGGCTATGTCCTGGTCGTCAGCAAAGGCCAGGGACGCGGCAAAGGCGGTATTCCGAGCCGTTACCGCTTGGCGCCGGGCAAATACACCGGGCCGCGTCCGCCGATGGTGCAGCGAACCAAGGCCCTGTACGACCCGAACCTGGGCAAGGTGGTGTGGCATGAGGAGATCAACGATGACGATCTCTGAGCCGCGCTGGCTCGTACTGCTGCGTGCCGAGGCCGGGCGGACCAGCATCCAGGCCGTCGCGACGCGCATCGGCTACTCGCGCACCGGCGTCAGTTTGGTGCTCGCCGGCAAGTACCCCGGCAAGACCGATCGCATTGCGAAGGCTGCGTTACAGGCATTGGAAGAGGCCGTCGACTGCCCGTATCTCGGTCAGCCGCTGGCCGGCCACGAGTGCCGCGCCAACGCCATGGCCAAGACCCCAACGCACAACCCGATGAAATTGTCGCTCTGGCGAGCTTGCCAGCAGTGCATCCATAACCCGAAATTTGGAGGCAGCAATGCTTAACGTTCAACCTCAAATCGCACAGGCGCCCCGTCCTCGAATCAACGAGGAAATGATGCGCGGCGCCATGCGCATCGCCCTGACCATCGAACAGTTGACGCAGGAAGGCTTTGTGGTCATCGGTATCGAGTACTCGGGCGGCGCGAAGCCCACCGTCCAGGTGCAAACGTGCCCCCTGTGCCGCGCGCTAGTCGAGCGCGGCGAGGCGACGTACTACCGCAGCGGCCGAGGTGAGCGCGGCCACTACCGCACAGGCCAATTTCAGCGCAACGGGTGCCGTGTGCTGTGGACCGAGCAAGGCCACTGACGGGAGGCGCAATGAAAGTCAAATGTCCTGCCTGCGGAGCGGTCGCCAGCCTCGATGCTCTGATCGGGCACGACGGCGCGCGCGAAGCCGTATTGACCGCTCTCCAGATGCCCGCACCGCTCGCGAAGCTGCTGATCCAGTACGTGGGCCTGTTCCGACCGGCTACGCGGGAACTGTCATTCGACCGGCTCGCCAAGCTGCTCGGTGAACTGCTGCCCGACGTCAATGCACAGCGCATCGAACGCGGTGGCCAGGTGTTCGATGCGCCGATCGAAGCATGGATCGAGGCGTTGGGTCAGGTGCTGGCCGCGCGCGAGTCGGGGCGGCTCAAAGTGCCGCTGAAAAGTCACGGCTATCTCTACGAGGTACTGGCGGGGACGCGCGTCTCGTCGACCTCGGTGATGACGGCGGAGCCGCCGACCGCTCCACGCCAAATGGGCAAGGTCGCTGCCGGCCTGGCGGCACTTGAGCAATTCAAGCATGGCTAACGATCTCGCGTGGCTGCGCGCCGAAGTCGGTACGGGTCTGCAAAAGCTGGTCCTGCTGCGCCTGCCGGGCGCGCCGTCGGCCGAGCTGCTTGCAGCGACCGCTGCGGTGTGGCTTGAAGCGCTGGAGAGCATGCCCGTGGCATGGGACGAAGCGGCAGACGCACTGCGCGTGCGCGGTGGCTTTACGCGATTGCTCCGCACGATCGATCGCTGGCCCGCGCCGATCCATCTGATTGCACAGCTCGGTAATCGCGACCCGCCGAAGCGGTTGCCTGCCCCATCGATGACGGCAGAGGAGAAGGCTCGAAACAGCGAACGCATGGCCCAGGTTAAGGCCGTGATCGGCAAGAAGGTTATCGGAAACCGTAGCAAAGAGGACTCATATGAACGCGATTCCCGCAGGGTATAAAAAGGACACGAAGGGGCGACTGATCCCCGTGGAGGCAATTAAGCCCATCGACATGGCTCGTGACGAGCTGGTGCTGGAGATTGTCGAAAAGGCGCGTGCGCAAAGCGCAAGTCTCTCGGCATTCAAGGCCAAGGTATTTGACGACATTGGCGCTTTCGTCCAACTGTCGGCCGAACGCTATGGCGCCAAGGTCGGTGGCCAGAAAGGCAACATAACGCTCGTGAGCTTCGACGGTCGCTACAAGGTCATTCGCGCGAACCAGGACACGCTCACCTTCGACGAAGGGCTGCAAGCGGCCAAAGCGCTTATCGATGAGTGCGTACATGAGTGGACCGAGGGCGCGCGCAGCGAGATTCGCGCGCTGATTAACGACGCGTTTAACGTCGATCGGGAAGGCAACATCTCCACCGGCCGCATTCTCAGCCTGCGTCGTCTGGACATTACCGACGCGAAGTGGAAGCGCGCCATGGATGCGCTCAACGACTCGGTGCGAGTGCAATGCTCGAAGAGCTATGTCCGCGTGTATGAGCGCGTGGGCGACACCGACAAGTACGAGCCTATTCCGCTTGATGTTTCGGGAGCCTGACATGGCGACACGGAAACCCGGCCGGAGCAAGCCTGTTTGTGTTCTTCAGATTGGATACATCGCGCTCGTCATCGATGCTGACAAGGGTATGCAGGTGATGCGGCTTCTTGGTGAGTCCGTCCTTTGTGAGCGTGAATTCTCAGTCAGGAAGGAGACATATGTTGTCACCAAGCCGCCTGAACTGAGCATAAGGATCATCGACGCCGACAGTGTGAGAGCGGCCACGAATAACGACGCGAAGGGTTTGCTCATCGAGTAGCAGTTCCGCATGCGAAACCGCCGCGAGGCGGTCTGCCCGGCGTGGTGGTCGGGTACTGATGAGCAGCCGAGGAGAACGCATGCCGTTGAACAAAGATCAATTGGAACGCCTGGAACGCGCGCTGCAAGTGCCGTTCGGGCGTGTAGAGGTGCCTTTGTTTTTGGATGCCGCAAAGACCTGCGCCGGATGATAGGGAGCAAACGATGATCTCACGCGCGACGATGGCGAAGATCCACATTGCACGCCAGCAGCTCGGCATGGACGACGGTAGCTACCGCGCGATGCTCCGATCAGTCGGTGGCGTGGAAAGCTCAAAAGACCTGACGCCCATGGGCGCGGCAAAGGTGCTTCGTCACCTGGAACGCTGCGGCTTTGTACCGAAGCCGAGCCACGGGCGGCGACCGGTCGTGGCTCGGGGCCGCGATCGCCAGATGCGCAAGATCGAGGCCCTGCTCGCGGAAGCGGGGCGGCCGTGGACGTACCTGGCTGGCATGGTGAAGCGCATCTGCAAGGTCGATGCCATCGAGTTCTGCGACGAGGGAATGCTGGCCAAGCTGATCGCCGCACTCCAGATCGACGCGAAGCGCAACGGGAGAGCCTGATGAAACTCGAGAACGTGACGCATCTGTTGCCCGAAGCCGCACAGACCATCGTGCGCGTGGTTGGCCTGGTCGGGGCTGCCCGCTTAATTGAGCAGCTCGGCGGCACGACGTTTCCGGTCGCGCTGCGAAAGTCCCGCCTGGGCGAAATCCGATACGAGATGCTGGCCGAAGTGGTCGGCACAGAAGCGGCCGACGCTATGACCGAGCACTTCGGCGGCGATACGCTTTACATCCCACGATGCACGCAAGCGATGCGTGAGCTGATGCACCGTGAGATTCGCCGGGAGTTCGACCGGCTCACCGGCGACGGCACATCGGCGCTTCAGGCGGTAGCACGCCTGGCTGTCAAATTCAAGCTGGCGGACCGAACCATTTGGCGCGTACTGAAACGCCCTGACGCCGAGGCGATGTCGGTCGGCCAAACGTCTCTGTTCTAAGAGGAATCGTTAATTTAACGGTTCCTCATTACTGGTGACAGCAGTGCGCGCCCTGTGTAGCATCATGATTCAATCGAGATCAACGGGGAGCATTATGAAGCGCGCGCTGTTGTGCATGTTGGCCGTGATTGCCGTGGCGGCGTGCGGCAAGTCCGAGCAGGCAGTCCCGAAGTCGCTGGCCGACGCAAATCTGGAGGGGCGGCAATGGAACGAAGACGACTTCAGACTGGCCGCACACGTTTCAATGAAACAGGCCGCAGACCTACAACCTGTCTTTGTTGATTACTGGAAGCGAGGCGACGCGACAGGGGCGGTTAACGCCAGCGATCCGCTGCTGGTCACTCTGCAGGCATGGAACGATCAACATGATTCACGATATGCCGAACGATTCCGTCCCTGCAAACTCGCTGTATCGTATGCGATGGAGCAGGCTATCGCGACCTATCACGGGTACGGATTCGATACCGCAACGTCACGTTTCGAGGAGAACCGTAAAGCCTGCCTCGCACTCTAACGATGCGGTAGCATACTGAACGACCCCGCCCCGGCGGGGTTTGTTGTTTCTACTGACACGTATCCACTCAAGCCTCGCGCGCGCCGCCAATAAAGTCGAGCCATCGATTCATCACTCTGACGGGGTGTGCGGTGGCACGAATTTCCGAAGCAAAGGCAGGCGGCAAGCAGGTCATCGCGTTTCTTGACACGATCGCCGTTGCGGAGATCGGGGACTGGCTGCTGGCCCACAGCGACGACGGGTACAACATCCTCGTCGGCTCGACGCCGCCGCAGCGTACCAAGACCGGGATCGTTCCCGCAAACCTGATGGTGTTCGAGGGCTACACAGCGCATCCGAACATCTACCACGCCGCAACGGACTCCACTGCCGCCGGCCGCTATCAACTGCTCGGCAAGTACTACCCGCCGTATGCTAAGCAGCTCGGCCTGAAAGACTTCTCGCCCGAGTCGCAAGACGCGATTGCCATTCAGCAGATCAAGGAGTGCCGCGCGTTGCCGTTGATTCAGGCTGGCCACTTCGCCATGGCGGTGAAGCTCTGTGCGCGCATCTGGGCATCGTTCCCCGGCAACACCTACGACCAGCACCCAAAGTCCATCGAGTTCCTGACCCAGGTATTCAAGGACAAGGGCGGCCAGGTCGCCGTCGGATAAGGAGCGCGCATGCGTCGCCTGATCCTGCCCATTCTCGCCGCCGTCACGCGCTCGATCACCAGCTTGTGCCCGATGCGTCAAGCGGCCATCAAGTCCCATATCACGCACCCCGCCGCATCGAGCGTCGGGCCGTCGGGTGTGCGCGCGGCGAAGCGAGCTGCCGCCAAGCGGCGTAACCGTCGCCGGAGCCGATGATGACGTGGCGCGATCTTGTAACCGGCGTCGACGGTCGGCTTTCACACACGAAGCTCTGGCCAAACATCGCGTCGGCCGTGGCTACCGGCATGTTCATCTACCAGGGTGTCAAGGGCACGCTCACTAACGACACCTGGCTTATCTATCTCGGTTGCGTCGGCGGCTACTCGGCAGTCATTACTGCCATCGTGGCGCGCGGTGGCCGTGTTGCCAAAGAGGGTTCCGAGTGATGGAGACAATCGACAAATACGCCAAGGTGCTCGTGGGCATCGTGGGCCTGGTGCTGTACGCGGCGAGTCTGACGATGGCCTACGAGCACGGTTTGACCGTCGCCCAGGCCAAGGGCGACAGGGCGCTGTCTGAGTTGCAGCGCCAACAGGCCCAGGCTTCTGTGTCCGCGCTGAGCGGCACCTTCCAGGGGTACGTCGCCAACGTCGCCCGTGGCCAGCAGGCCGAAGGCAAGTTTGTCCTCGCGGTGTCCGCGAGCGATACGCAGAAGTCCATTCTGAAAGGAGCTATCGATGCAGTCAGCCAGCCACGCCATGAGCGGCAACCGGTCGCCAGTGATCGCATTGAGTATCGCTGCGTGTTTTCTAACGGCTTTGTCCGGCTGTGGAACGCCGCAGCCGGTCTCGACGCCGGTCATGGCGGTCTGCCGGATTCCGCCCCTGTCGCCGGCACTGAGCACGATTCCGGCGAAGACGCCGCCATTGACAGCGGGGTATCACAAGCCGACCTCCTCGACTGGTTCGTCGACTACAGCAACCGCGCCCGGCACGTCGAAAGCCAACTGAATGGCGTGATCGACGCCTACCCGAACGAGGAGTAATCGGCGCATGGATGACTTTGATCGCGCGACCGAGCTGGAGGAGAAGTTTCGCCAGGCGGCAATCGATGCAACGTTGACGCCACGCACATACAAGCCGGGCGAGTCGACGGCAGTCTGCCAGAACGAAGCGTGTGGGGAGCCGATCCCGGACGCGCGGCGTAAGGCGATACCCGGTTGCCGGTTCTGCGTCGAGTGTCAAAACCGACGCGAGCGTGCCATCGAGCGGAGGCGACATGCAGGCATCCTTTGACGGTGCGACTCTCGTGATCGCGTTGGTGACGGCCTTGTGGGGCATCTGCACCACGCTCGTTGTCGCCCACGCCAAGCGAATGCGCGACGACGCGAGACGCGATCGTGAGGCGCTCGAAGAACTTCAGCGGGCACTCGCGAAGTTTCGGGAGCAGGTCGCAAAAGAGTGCGTGAGCCGTGACGAAGTGAAGGATGACCGACAGGCTACACGAGAGGCCATCGTGCGCCTGGAAGCGAAAGTGGACGACCTCCGAAACCTACTCGTTCAAGCGAACGTAAAACAATGACCGACAAAACCAACGTGATCAGCGGTACGAAGGCTCCCGAATCGGAGGAACTGGCACTGCTGCGCAAGATCGACAGCAACGTCGACGAACTGCGCGCCGGCATCAAGGATGCGCAGCGGCTGGCCGCGCGTAACGGCGCCGTGGCCGGCGCGATCGCAGGCGCGGCGAGCGGCGGCATTGTCGCGCTCGGCATCGCTTTCGCCCGCGCAAAGCTCGGTATCTGACCCATGGCACACCCCAAGGAAATTCGGGACAAGGTTCGGCGTCACTATGTGTTCGATCGGCTGTCGCTCGAAGTCGCGGCCGTAAGCGCCGGCGTCGCATATGGCACAGCGCGTCGGTGGAAGACCGACGCCGCAGCCGCCGGCGACGACTGGGACAAGGCGCAGGCAGCGCAGCTCCTGGCCGGCAACGGCATCGAGGAGATTGCGCGCCAGGCGCTGGCCGGGCTGGTCACGCAGTACAAGGCGACCATGGACGAATTGCAGGTGAACACCGAAGTCTCGGCCGGCGACAAGGTGCAGATGCTGGCGAGTCTCGCGGATGCCTACAACAAGACCATTTCCGCATCGAAACGGATTCTCCCCGAGACCAACGAGCTGGCCGTGGCCATGGGTGTGGTGCAGCGCCTCGCCGCGTTCATCAAGGAGAACCACCCCAAGCACGTCGCGGCCTTTGCCGAGGTGCTTGGCCCTTTTGGCGACGAACTGGCACGAGCATATGGTTAACTGGTGGACGCTGGGCGCTTCTGTGAAGCGGATGGGGACGGCATTCGAAACGCCGTCCCGAATCGTCATTTGTGCCGAGCCTGGGCAAGCCTTGCCCGAGGGGCACGACTGCAAAATGAACGGTTGCGGCACGCTCCATGTACTGGCGCGTCTTCCGAAGCCGGATAACCCGAGCGAGGACTGACATGTCCGCGAAGTTCACCGAAAAGGACTTTCACAAAGAGATTGCGGAGCTGGCCGCCGAGCTGCGCAAGGACATCGAGGCGCACGCGACAGGGCTGGACCCGTCGCCTGAGAAGCGGCTGGAGCGACGTAAGCGTGTACTGGTCGATGGCGATTACCGCTTCTTCGCATACACCTATTTCCCGCATCACATCCGGGGCGAACCGTCGCTGTTCCAGGCGCACTTCTGTGACCGCTTCCCGAAGCTGCTGCGCCAGCCTGGCGGCACGCGCGAATGGTGGGTGGCCCCACGCGGTGAGGCGAAGTCGTCGCTGGCCACCAAGATCGGGCCGACTTACCTCGCCGTGCAAGGTCTGCTGCAGCGCGAGGACATCCGGCGCGAGGTCGGATGGACCGGCGCCCTGCCGCCGTTTCTGGACTACGTGATTCTGCTCGGTGCGGAAACGACGCTCCCCACGAAGCTGGTGGAGGTCGTTAAAGCCGAGCTGACCGCTAACGCTGCCCTGGCGCTCGACTTCCCCGAAGTATGTGGCAGGGGGCCGGTCTGGAAGGTTGGCGAGATCGTTACGCGCACCGGCATCAAGGTCGAGCCGTTTGGCGCGGAACAGGCCATTCGGGGCACGTTCCACGGCGCGAGCCGGCCGAAGGTGCTGTTCGGCGACGACCTCATCACCGACGCGGAAGCGAAAAGCACGACCGAGCGCCAGAACCGATGGACGTGGCTGGAGAAGGCCATCGACTATCTGGGCCCGCCCGACGGATCGGTGAAGTACGTCGGCGTGGGCACGGTGCTGGACAAGGACGACCCCATCTCGCGCGCCAAGAAGACGATCGGGCACGTGGTGCACCACTTCCGTGCGATCGCACAGCTCCCCGAAAACCTCGACCTGTGGGCCGAGTGCGAAGCGCTGATGCTCAACGACGACAAGCGAGCGACCGAAGAAGCGGCCGAGCGTGGCGAAGTCGTCGACGACACGGGGCTGCCGTCGCACCGGTTCTACCTTGAGCACAAAGCGGAAATGGACGCGGGCGCTGTGATCTCATGGCCCGCCGTTCGCTCGCTCTACTGGCTTATGCGGCAGCGCGCGAAGGCGCCGCGCGCCTTTGCCACCGAAATGCAGGGTGACCCGCGAGCAGACGAAGACAAGGTGTTCGGCAACATCACGTATTGGGTCAAGCGTGTCCCGAGCTGGCTCATCTTCGGGGCCTGTGACCCGTCGATGGGCAAAGGGGAAAAGTCGGACCCGTCCTCGCTCGTCGTCGGTGGACTGGACGTGGTGTCCCGCAAGCTGCACGTTATCTATGAGTCTCGGAAGCGACGCGTGCCGTCCAAGCTCGAAGCCGACCTGATTGCGATGCAGCGCGAATTCAAGTGCCAGGTCATCGGCTTCGAGAACAACAATGCCTACGAGCACTCGCGCCAGACGTTCATTGCGGCCGGCCGCCGGCAAGGCGTTCCGCTGCCGCTCGTCGGCGTGACGGCGACCGTCGCGCCCGAGGTGCGCATCGATTCGCTGGAACCGTTCATTACCGACCGCTTCGAGCCGAGCATCCTGTTCCACCAGAGTCTAACGGGCTTGCTCTCGGAGCTGGACACGTGGCCCGAACCGCAAGGCGCACACCACTATGACAGCTTGACGGCGTTGCACATCCTGTGGGTGATCGCCAGCAGCCGCGGTTATGCCATCACGGACGGCTTCACGGCCGCGCCTTCGCGCGAGTCCGACGCATACGACGATAACGATTTTGACGACGGCGCTTACTCGCGCTTTCGTGATTGATGAGAGGTAAAGCGATGGTGCAAATTCTCGATGCGAACGGCAACCCGATCGAGCGCGCGGCCCTCTCCGAGCCGCAGACCGCGAAGCTCGGGTGGATCACGCGTGATTTCGCTGGGCACCCGTCGCGCGGGCTGACGCCCAAACGCCTGCACGCGATCTTGCAGCAGGCCGAGCGCGGCGACCTTGAGGCCCAGGCCGACCTGTTCCTGGACATGGAGGAGCGCGACGCGCACCTGTTCGCGGAGATGAGCAAGCGCAAACGCGCGCTGCTCACGCTCGACTGGCGCATCGTACCGCCCGCTAACGCCAGTGAGGCGGAGAAGAAGCAAGCCGCGCAGTTGAAGGAGTGGTTCGACAGCTTGCCGAACCTCGACGACGTGCTGCTCGACTGCATGGACGCGATCGGCCATGGCTTCTCCGCGCAGGAGATCACCTGGGAACGTCTGGGCAAGACGTGGTTTCCGAAGGCGATCGAGCATCGGCCGCAACGGTGGTTCCGCACGCCGTACCACGACGGTAACGACTTGCGCCTGCGCGATAGTTCCGCCGATGGTCAACCGCTCTGGTCGTTCGGCTGGCTGGTTCATAAGCACCGCGCCAAGAGCGGGTACCTGACGCGCTCGGGCTTGCACCGGGTCTTGGTGTGGCCGTATCTTTTCAAGCACTACGCCGTTGCCGATCTCGCCGAGTTTCTTGAAATCTACGGTTTGCCGCTGCGCATCGGCACTTACTCGACCGGCGCCACCAAGGACGAAAAGAGCGCGCTGCTGAAGGCCGTGGTAGATGTCGGTCACAACGCTGCCGGCATTATTCCGGAAGGCATGGAAATTGACTTCAAGACCGCCGCGCAAGGGACGAACGAGCCTTTCGACGCGATGATCTCGTGGGCCGAAAAAAGCCAGTCCAAGGCGGTGCTCGGCGGCACGCTCACGTCCCAGGCCGATGGGCGGACCTCGACTAACGCGCTTGGCAACACGCACAACGAAGTCCGTCATGACCTGCTCGTGTCCGACGCTCGCCAAGTGTCTGGGACGCTAACCGGGTTCGGCTACATGCTACTCGCCCTAAACGGCGCCGCTACCGATCCGCGCCGTGCTCCACGGGTCGAGTTTGACACCCGCGAGCCGGACGACATGAAGCTGTATGCGGAGTCGCTTCCGAAGCTGATCGGCGCCGGCTTTAAGGTGCCCCGCGCCTGGGCCCAGGAAAAGCTGATGATCCCGGAACCCGCCGAGGGCGAAGAGGTGCTGACGATTCCGAAGTCGGATATGGTGCTTCCGCCCGAGGAGCGCCCGCGCCAGGCGACAGCCTCGACGCGGTACGTTGCGGTGCTGAAGAACGACACGGGGGAACTCGTCTACGCGGATCAACACGCGCTGGACCAAACCATTGACCAGACCCCCGTCGAGGCCGTTGACGCGGCGATGGGCAAGATGCTCGCGCCGGTGATTGCGGCGCTGCGCAGCGGCACGTCGCCCGATGACGCCATGGAGCTGCTGCTCGAGTCGCACGCCGACATGGACGAGGCCGAGCTGGCCGAGCTACTGGGTCGTTGCGTGTTCGTAGCCGACGTGTGGGGACGCATCAATGGCCGTTGATCTGGGCTACGCGATCGGCCTGCCTCCCGAGAAGGCCATCGAATACTTCCAGTCCAAGGGGTATCAGATCGGCTTTCGGTGGCAGGACGTAGCGGCTGAAGCGCACGCTCGAGCGTTCACGGTGGCGGGCGTGATGAAGGTCGATATCCTGCAGGACATTCGCCAGGCGCTCGACGATGCGTTAAAAAAGGGCAGCAGCTTCGACGAGTTCAAGCGCCAGATCACGCCGATGCTGGAGCGCAAAGGCTGGTTCGGCAAAGGGCTGGTGACGGACGAAGAGACGGGCGAGGTACACGGAAAGCGCATCATGCCCCGTCGTCTCGACACCATCTTTCGCACCAACATGCAGGCGGCATACATGGCCGGCCGGTATGCGACCCAACTGGAGCAGGTCGACACCCACCCATATTGGGAGTATGTCGCGGTGCTGGATAGTCGAACGCGGCCGGCGCATCGGGCGCTGTCTGGTGCTGTGTACCGGTGGGACGACCCGTTCTGGCAGACGTTCTATCCGCCCAACGGCTACCGCTGCCGCTGCCGCGTGCGCACGCGCACCGAGAGCTACATTAAGCGCAACGAGATCCCGGTGCGCTCCAGCGCGGACCAGCTCGAAGAGGTCGAGCAAGTCGTGGGGCGGGCTGGTGATACGCAGCCGGCGATCGCATACAAGGATCCGGCGACCGGCCAGCGCGTGCTGCCCGACCTGGGCTTCGGCAGCAATCCCGGCGCGCAGTGGATGAAGCCGTTTACGCCGCCGCCACTGGACGACCTGCCGACGACTTTTCCGCATGGCGTTGACTTGCCGCCGCTGCCGCCCGCATCCCGTGTGAAGGCCGACGCGATGTTGGCGCCGGATTTGTCCCCCCAGCAGTACGCCCAGGCGTTCCTGGAAAAATTCGGCGGCGGCGTCGGGAGGCCAGTGACATATGTGGATGTGACGGGCGAGCGTGTCCTGGTCAACGAATGGCTTTTCCAAACTAGCGGAGGCCAGTGGAAAGCGGACAAGTTCGCGCGCGGGCCTTATATGGGGCTGCTGGCGGACGCGGTAACAAATCCTGACGAGATTTGGCTCGGGTGGGCAAAGATCGACGGAGCGTGGTCGCTGCGCCGCCGCTACATCCGCGCGTTGGAGACCGAGGACGGGGATTGGGGACTGGCGATCTTCGAGCAGGGAAAGGACGGCTGGACGGGGGTCACCGCGTTCCCGCCCAAGGTGGGGAAGTCGGCCGAGGCCCGGCGCAAGTACCTCGATAAGCAGCGCGGCACATTCCTGCGGTATCGCCGGCCGCAGAAATAGGAATGGCCGCTCTCGCTCGCGGCCATTAGTCCCGCAGCCCTTCACCGATCCAGAAGCGAGTCTGGGATATACGGCTGCGTTGCATAGGAGTATAGCGCATGCAGGAGCTGTTGCAGACGAACGACGAATACGCCGAGAAGCTCAATCGGCTGTATCGATTCCTGAAGGCGCCACGCTCCCTGATGGGGTTGGTTGCCGGCTTGCTGGCTGATGCGGTCGAAGAGAACTTCGAGTCTGAGGGGCGCCCGAAATGGCTGGGCCTGAGCAAGAGGACGCTCCGAAGCCGACGTGAAGCGGCCGGGACCGGGAAGATTCTCCAGCGCAGCGGCCGGCTGGCTTCCAGCATCGTGCAATCGCACGATGATGAAAGCGCGCGCGTTGGCACAAACGTCGTTTACGCGGCGATCCACCAATTCGGCGGCACGATTCAGCGCCACCCGATGTCCGGTATGGTGCGGCTGCGCAAGGACAAAAACGGGATGCTGCTACGCCAGGCGGATCATCCGCACCTGGCCGTGTTCGCCAAGAACGGGCACAAGCGGGTCAAGGTCGTGAAGTGGACCCGCAGCCAGGGATGGACGATCAAGATACCGGCCCGACCTTTCCTCGCCCTCACCGAAGGCGATAGTTCGGCCATCGAGGAGGAGGTTTCCCGATACCTTCAGCGCCTGATCGACGATTGAACTGCGAGCGCCTGGAAGCCCATTTTTGTCCCCAGGGTATCCCGTTGTAGCGGCTCGTATGGTTGACGGCCGTTAAACCCCCGTTAGAATCGATCCTTGGGCAATCCGTTTCCCGCCCGTTTCCCCGCTCCCCTCCCTTGCCGGTGGTACTGACACCGGTCGGCTAATTTTTCATCGCGTCGGCCGCCACCATGGCGGCATGGCAAAACACATCCACATCGCTGCGCTTTCGGCGCTTGAATTCGACCCTGCCTCGCGAGCGCTGAAGCTGCTCCCGGCCGGAGCGTTTCGCGCCCGCGACGGTCGCCCGACCGACTGCCCGGCCTGGCACATGGATGGTGAGATTGCCCAAGCGTTGATTGCCGCTGCCGCTAACCGCGCGGTCCCGTACTGCATCGATTACGAGCACCAATCGCTCAATGCGGCGAAGAACGGCCAGCCGGCGCCGGCCGCTGGCTGGTTCAAGACCCTGGAGTGGCGCGAGGGCGACGGACTGTACGCGATCGACCCCGACTGGACCGAGCGTGCCGCCGCCTGGATCGCCGCCAAGGAATACCGGTTCCTGTCCCCGGTGTTCGGCTACGACGACGACGGCAACGTGACGTTCCTTTTGAATGTCGCGCTGACCAACAACCCCGCCCTCGACTGCCTCGACGAAGTCCAGCTCGCCGCCGCGACGGTGATGCTTGCCTCCCTTTCTGCCACGGCGGGGGCGTTGCCCGCCGACCCCACTCAAGAGGAATCTGCCATGGATGAATTGCTGGAACAGTTGCGCTGGCTGCTGAACATGCCGGTCGGCTCGACCGCCGAGGACGTGCAAGCGCAGCTTAAGAAGCTGATCGATGCCCTGAGCGAGGGCAAGGGCGTCGCCGCCGCGAGCGTGAACCTGCCCCAACTGCTGGAGAACCAGCGCCAGAGCATCGCAGCCCTGTCGGCCAATCAGCTCAATCTCGCTACGCACGCCCCCATCGCAATCGTCGACGACCTTCGCCAGCAGCTCGCGGCCGCTAACGCCAAGCTGGTCGGCACCGAGGTCAACGACCTGGTCGTCGCCGCGCTCGCTGACGGGCGTCTGCTGCAATCCCAAGAAGCTTGGGCGCGTGAGCTGGGTGCGAGCAACGTGGACCGGCTCAAGAAATATCTCGAAACCGCCCAGCCGATCGCCGCGCTGACGACGACCCAGACCGGCGGCAAGCCGCCGGCCGGCGCCAAGGCGGCGGACACTGGGCTGGACGCCGCCCAGCTCGCCGTCTGCACGGCGATGGGGATCGCGCCCGAAGACTTCGCCAGAACGAACGCCTTGGCGGGCTAACCCCCCGTCAAGCGCCATTCCGACCGACTTCAGGAGAACAGCATGACCGCATTGACCGCTGACCGCGACACCCCGCGCCGCGAAGGCGTTGACGCCGCATACCCCGTGAAGGCGGGCGTGCGCATCTTCGTCGGCGCCATCGTCGCCATCGACACGGCCACCGGCCTCGCGACCAAGGGCGCCACCTCGACGACGCTCAAGGCCGTGGGTATCGCCCAAGAGCAGGTGGACAACACGGCCGGCGCGGACGGCGACGCGATGGTACCGGTTCGCCGTGGCACCTATCGCCTGGCCAACTCGTCAGGCGCCGACCAGCTCACGCTCAAGGACGTGAACGGCACCGCTTACATCGTTGACGACCAGACCGTGGCCAAAACCGACGCAGGTGGTACGCGCTCGGTGGCGGGAACCGTCGTGGACGTCGACACGGTGGGCGTCTGGATCAAGTTCTAACGAAGCGCGCAGCACAGCCCTTTATTTATAGGAGCAGCAATGGAAATCAATCGCGCAAACCTGCGAGCATTGTTCCAGGGTTACAACACGGTGTTTCAAAACGCCTTCAATGGCACACCGGCCACCTGGAACCAAGTCGCGATGCGAGTGCCGTCCACGACGTCCCAGGAGGTCTACCCCTGGCTCGGCCAAACCACCAAGTTCCGTGAGTGGATCGGGGACCGCGTCGTGCAGAACCTGACGACGCACGACTTCACCATCCGCAACAAGTCGTTCGAGAACACCATCGGTGTCGACCGTGACGCGATCGAAGACGACACCTACGGTGTCTATTCGCCGATGATCGCCCAGCTCGGCCAGGACGCCCGCGAGCACCCCGACGAACTGGTGTACGGGCTGCTGCGCGCCGGCTTCACCAGCAAGTGCTACGACGGTCAGTATTTCTTCGATACGGACCATCCCGTGGTGCAAGCCAATGGCACGGTCGGCTCGGTGTCGAACGTCCAGGCCGGTTCCGGCCCGACCTGGTATCTCCTGGATACGACGCGCATCGTCAAGCCGATCATCTACCAGGACCGCAAGCCGTACAACTTCGTCGCCATGGACAAGGACGACGACGAAAACGTGTTCAACCGCAAGGAATACCGCTACGGCGTGGACGCGCGATCGAACGTCGGCTTCGGCCTGTGGCAACTCGCTTACGCGTCGAGCGCAGAGCTGACCGAGGACAGCTACGAAGCTGCTCGCGCGGCCATGCAGGAGCAGCGTGGCGACAACGGTCGGCCGTTGAACATCCGCCCGAACCTGATCGTCGCGCCGCCGTCGCTGGAAGGTCGTGCCCGCAAGATCACCAACGCGGACGCGAACGCGTACGGAGCGACGAACGTCTGGAAGGGCTCGGCCAACGTGCTGACCACCGCCTGGATCGCATAACACCCCGGCGAAAAATGGCCGCGCGAAGCCGATAGCGCGGAGGAAGCGCGCCCCGGAGCCTCGGCACAGGAATGGTTCCGGCGTCTCACTCGAAATCCCAGGAGCATTTGATGAGCAAGCAACTTCATCCCGCCGTCCAAGTGGCCGCTGCCACGGAAGGGTTTCGTCGCGCCGGCCGAGTGTTTGGCCGTGATCCGCAAACGATCCCGTTGGGCGAACTTTCTGCGAACGAGCATGCTGCGATCGTCGCGGACCGGTCTCTGGTCGTCATGCACACCGCAGTCCATCTCGAAGCCGACCAGATCGCGGCGCTTCCGCATCGCGATGCGGAGCACGTGAAGAAGGCAAAGATCGACGCGATCGAACCGGCTGTCTCGGTCGATCAAGGCCGCCTTGCCTCAGACTTGGCCGCGATGCAAGCGTACTTGGCAAGCGTGGAAGCTGACCTGAATCGCCGTGCCGAGGAACTGGACCGCATCGCGGCCGAGCAGTCGGCGCGCGAAACGAGCCTGAACGAGCGTGCCGCCGAGCTGGAGCGCCGAGCCCAGGAGCTGGCGCGCCAGGCCGACGAGCTGGACAAGACCTCGGGTGCGGCGGGCAAGACTGGCAATCAGTCATCCAAGAAGTAACAGGCCATGTACGCGACCGTCGACATGATGACCGCCAAGTTCGGCCTCACCGAAGTGATCGCGCTTTCGGATCGCGATCGCACCGGTGAACCGAACGAAGCGGTGCTCGCGGAGGCTCTGGACGCGGCGACGAGTGAAATTGAAGCGTACCTTGCTGGCCGGTACGCGCTGCCGCTGGCGTCCGTGCCGAAGGTCGTGGCCGGCTTTTGCTGCGACATCGCACGCTTCCAGTTGTGCGGCCACGGGACGTCGATGACCGACGAGATTCGCAAGCGCTACGACGCCGCCATCGGCTTCTTCAAGTTGGTGGCAGATGGCAAGGTGACGCTCGGCGTTGCGCCGGCCGGTGACGTGCCCCAATCCGACAACGCGGTTCATTTCGTGCCAGGCGCCCGCGTGTTTGGCCGAGACGTTCGCTAATCGCTATGACCCATATCCCGATCATTACTGCGATCGAGCTGGGCATCGTCGACCGGCTGACGCGCGGTCTCGGCCGCATGGTGTCGGAGGTCAAGACCTACGGCGGCGAGTTCGATGACGACGAGCTGGACGAAGTGGTGCGCCGCTTCCCTGCCGCATGGGTCACTTTTGGTGGCGTTAAACGTACCGACCCGCACGGAACCAGCAAGGGGAAGTGGAAGGCCGAAGCGGTGTTTGTCGTGATGGTCGGCGCTCGCAGTGTCCGTAGCGAAGAGGCAAGCCGGCATGGCGGCGCCAGTCAGGTGGAAGTCGGCACCAACCTCCTGATCGCGTCGGTTCGCAAGTTGCTGACGATGCAGGATCTGGGGCTGCCCATTCGAGAGTTGGAACCCGGTTCGGTTCGAACGTTGTTCAACACGCAAGTGCGGCGCGAGGCGATGTCCGTATTCGCCCTCGAATTCCGGACGGCATGGATGGAGGAGAGCCTCTTTCTCGGCGCGTATCCCCAGGGCGCTGTGGAAGACCCGAACGGTCTGGGAGCGGTTTTCGAGCAGTACGGTGGCAAGCTCGATCCGCCGACACCGGACTGGAAAACCACGGTGCTCAAGTACTACTTGCAGCCCAAGGACAGCGGCACCCAAGGCGAACCGGATGCCGAGGACAGAGTGTAGATGAAAGAGGAGTGACCCATGCTGGTGAAAGCACGAACCGGCCTGCGCGTGCCGAAAGAACGCGCTTCGCGCGAGTACATCACGGATACGGATGCAATTGAGGTGCCGGATACCGTGTATTACCGCCGTCGAGTTGCGGAAGGCGATCTGGTCATCCAGGGCGCCGAAGGTGCCGTTGTGACGCCGGCCACGGCCGACGGCAAGAAGTCCACTAAGGGAGCGTAATCCATGGCAAGCCCTAACGTCAGTTTTGACACCATCCCGTCCGGTCTGCGCAAGCCGGGACAGTACGTCGAGTACAACACGCGGCTCGCGGTCCGCAACCTTCCGACCAACGAGCAGACTGTGCTCATCGTCGGCCAACGTTTGGCTGGTGGCGCAACGCCGGCCTTGACGCCGATCGACATTTTCTCCGGGGATCAAGCCGCCAGCGCATTCGGTGCCGGTTCACTCGCCCATCGAGCCGCAGTCGCCGCCATCAAGGCCAACAAGTATGTGACGCTGACGGTGATTGCTGTCGACGACGCGGCGGCGGGCCAACCGGCCAAGGGGACGGTCGAGTTCGCGGGCACGGCAACGGCCGACGGCGCATTCGCGTTGTATGTCGCAAATGACCGCGTGGACGTTGCGACCTATGCGGACGATACCGCCGCAACGATCGCCGCTCGCCTGGTCGACACGATTACGCAGACCGAAGCGCTGCCGGTGACTGCGACGCTGGCGGACGCGATGGTCACCATCACGGCCAAGAACAAGGGCGAGATGGGCAACGCGATCAAGCTCGACCAGCTCAACCGGTCGGCGGGCGTCACCGCTACCGTCACCGCCATGGCAGGCGGTCTGAACGATCCGGACATCTCGCCCGCCCTCGACGCGGTCTTCGGGGCGACGTACAACATCTACGTGTCGTGCTGGAACACGCAAGCGACGCTCACGAAGCTGCGGGATCACCTGAAGACCATTTCCAACGCGATCGAAAAGCGCTCCGCGATCGGCGTCGTGGGCACGCCCGACACGCTCGCGACCGGTACGACGTTGGCCGGGGCGCTCAACGCCGAGCGCATTACCATCGGATGGCTTCGCGGGTCGGTGTGTTTGCCGACCGAGATTGCGGCTGGCTATGCAGCCGTGATCGCGAGCGAGACCGACCCGGCGCGCCCGCTGAACACGCTCGTCATCGAGGGGCTGGATGTCACGCCGGTGACGATGCGGCCGAGTCGCACCGAGCAGGAAAAGGCGCTTCACAACGGCGTGACACCACTCGAGATCGGTCCGGGCGACACGGTGCAGATTGTTCGTTCGATCACCACCTACACGAAAAACAGTACTGGCGCTGACGACCCCGCACTGTTGGACCTGACCACGATTCGCACGCTGGACTACTTCCGCAAGGCCGTCGTGCAGCGAGTCGCGCTGCGCTTTCCGCGCGACAAGCTGTCCACCCGTACTCCGCCGAAAGTGCGAAGCGAGATCCTCGACGTGGCCATCAAGTGCGAGGAACTGGAAATCCTCGAAAACGTGGACGCGCACAAGGGCATGTTGATCGTTGAAAAGGACTCGCAGGACGCCAATACGCTGAACGCGGCGATCCCCGCCGACATCGTCAACGGGCTGCACATTTTCGCTGGCCGCATCGACCTGATCTTGTAAGCACGCCCAGGCCGATCAATCTCACGCAACTAAGGAGCCAACCATGGCATTGGAAGAATACGTCGGCGCCATCGTGCTGGAAGTTGATGGCGTCGAAGCCGAAGTGGTGTCGATGAGCGTCGATTCCCAGACCGGCAAGAAGCCGGTCAAGACGATGAACCGCACCGGCAAGGTGAAAGGTTTCGCCAAGGGTATCGAAACGCACGAAATCAAGTGCACGGTCGTCATTCCGGCCGGGTCCGAGAGCATCGACTGGTTCAACCTTCAGGGGGCGAAGCTGACCGAGTATCCGGTCACCCCTGGTGGCAAGCGCACGTCCTACCGGGACTGCACGACGATCTCGTGCAGCGAACAGTACACGGCCGACAACGAAGCACGCCGTGACCTCACCCTCTTTGCAACGGGCAAGGTGACCGAATGATGACCGAACAAGGATCGCTCGAATACGGCGTCGAGTACCCGGAAGGCAGCGGCGAACGCCACTACGACTTCGAAGTGCGGCTGGCCACCGTCGCCGACAACATCGCGGTGTACGAAGACCCGGCCATCCTGGGCGGCGGCGTGTCGAACATGCGCGTCAACGCTGAGAACCTAGCTCGCTGCCTGGTCACGCTCGGCACGATCCCGAAAGAGTCGATCACCGGCGAGCTGATCGGCAAGCTGATCGACAGCGATTACGACGTGCTGATGCTGGCTCAGGAGGCACTGAAAAAAAAGCTGAAGCGGCCGAGCGCGGCCGCCGCCACTTCCGACTCGCCGAAATCGTCCTCGCCGGCCACGGCATCACCGGGGAGCGATTCGCCCGCCTGACCGAACCCGAGCTGGACGGATACCTTGCCGCCGTCATGACGATGCGCGGCAAGCCGTCCGGCGGCGGACCTGTTGAGATGACCGAGACGAGACGCGTGCAAAGCATGCGACGCAAGCGTCCGCAACCGAGAGGAAAGTAATGTCATCGCGTGACCTCGAAGTCGGCCTGACAGTCCGGTGGAAAGATCAGGCGTCGGCCCCTGCGCAGCAGACCGAGCGCAACGTGCAACGCGTTGTGCGTGAGACGAGTCAGGCTTACGCCGACACGTCTCGCGTTGCGATTGCGTCGAGCCGCGCGCTCTACAGCCTGCGCATGGGCGAATCCGCCCGCACCGAGCAGGCCGTGCAGCGCGACGTTCAGTCGACCGAAGCGGCATACGTTCGGGCGCACCGCAATATCCTCACCTCCTCGCAGCGACTCGCGACCGCGCGCCAGCAGCTCGACACGCGCACGGATCAAGCCATCCGCCGCGAGATCGATCAAACGGTCGCCGCGTACAACCGGTTGTACCGAGCGGGATTCGCGTCGGCCAACGAGCAGGCCCGCGCGTTTCGGGCGTTGACTCAGCGACTGGCCGAACTGAACAGGGAGCTGCGCAATGTCGAGCAGACCGAGGGGCGATTGGCTCGTGGCGGCCGTGCCATGGCGAACCTGTGGCGTGCGGGTAGCGCGCTGGCCGGAGGCGCGGCCGGCGCGATGGTGGTTGCTCCGGCCGTGCGCGAAACGATGGCGTACGACCGGCGCTTGGCGATGATGGCCAATACGGCGTTTTCCGACCGGGACGTGGCGGGTCGCCGGGCCGGGATGACGGAGCTGAATAACGCGATTGTCTCCGCCGTCCGCCAAGGCGGCGGGACGCGGGAGCAAGCGGCCGACACATTGGACAATCTGCTGGCGTCCGGTGCCGTGAGCGACAAAACGGCGATGCAGCTCCTGCCGACGCTTCAGAAGTTCTCGACGGCGACCGGTGCCGACCCGAACGAGCTGGGCAACATCGCCATTCGCGCGATGCAGAATTTCAACATCAAAGAGGCGGACATCCCGCGAGCGTTGGATATGGCCCTCAAGGGGGGCCAGGCTGGCGGCTTCGAGCTGAAGGATATGTCCAAGTGGCTGCCGCAGCAGATGGCGCTGGCCAAGACGGCCGGCATGTCGGGGCTGTCTGACTTCGGCAAGCTGGTCGTGGCCAACCAGGCGGCGGTTATCACGGCCGGCACCAAGGATGAGGCCGGCAACAACATCGTCAATTTGCTGGAGAAGCTGAACTCGGCCGATACGCAGCTCAAAGCGAAGAAGCTCGGCATCGACCTGACCGGCAGTCTGGCATCGTCTCGCGAGAAAGGCGTGAACGCGCTCGACGCGTTCGTGGGCATCGTCGAGAACGTGATGGCGAAAGACAAGCGCTATCAGCAGAACCAGGCGAGGCTGGCCAGCGCGCCGGAGGGCGAGCGTAAGGCCATTCTTGAGAGTCAACAGAGCCTGCTGGAAGGCACCGCGATCGGCAAACTGATCCACGATCGCCAGGCGCTCGGCGGCCTCGTCGCGTATATGGGGCAAAAAGACTACCGCAAGCAGGTCGAGGCGCAGGTGTTTGACCCGAAATCGGCGGTCGAAGGAAATTTCGATCTCATTGCCAGTACCAACAGCTTCAAGATGGAGAAAAAGCGAAACGAAGACGTCATAGCCATGCAAGAGGCTCTCGGTGGCCTGAATAACGCAATTGGTGACGTAGCTGAGAAGATGACCAACTACGCCCGCCGATACCCTGAACTCGCGGCGGCCATCGAGGGAACGACCTTGGGCCTCAAAGCGGCCACAGCTTCTCTCGGCGTGTTCGCTGCGGCAGCGTTATTGCGGGGCGGCACGGGCGCAGGGGCTGCTGGAGCCGCATCGCAGGCCGGGGCGGCAGCCGCCGGCGCACTCGGCGCTGGCTCAACGTTTGGCGCGCGCTTCGCCAGTATCGGCAAAACGGTGGGCAAGATCGGGGCGCCGCTGGCCATCGCGGCTGGTGGTCTCGAAGCGTACATGATCGCCAAGGACGATTCCAAAACGGCTGATGAGAAGAAGGCCGGTTATGTGGGTGTGGCCGGTGGCGTGATCGGCGGCTTGGGCGGTGCGGCTGCAGGCGCTGCGGCCGGAGCGGCCGTGGGCTCCGTCGTGCCTGGTGTGGGCACGGCGGTCGGACTGATCGGCGGTGCGATTGCCGGGTACTTCGGCCACGATTGGGGCGAGAAGCTCGGCAAGTCTGTTGGCGAAGCCATCTTCGCGCAGAAGAAAGACGAAAAGCCGCCCGTCGTCGAGTCCCATGTCGCGCTGTATCTCGACGGCGCTCAGATTGCGGAAGCCCTGGCCCTCTCGGGACAGAAAGAGGCGCGGAGAAACTGATATGGCTTGGAAAGACACGCTTCAGGACGCGGCCTATCGCGGCGTGAAATTCGATTGCCTACGGGCCAGCGACTCCATCGAAAAGGACGTGGCGCGCTACGCGTACCCGAACGTCGATGGCGAAGATATCGTGGACATGGGGCTGAAGGCTCGCGAAACCACGATGACAGCGGTGTTCTTCGGCGATGACTACGAAGAGCGCATGAAAGCCTTTCTCAGCGCGCTTGCCGAGCGCGGCGCGGCCGAACTGATTCATCCGGTGTTCGGCAGCATGCCGAACATGCAGTTTCTCGGCGGCCATGTCGGTCACGACGCCGATAACCCGGATGCGTGTACCGTTGAACTGCGCTTCGCACCGAGCACGCCGAGCAATCCGTTTTTCGTCGAGCAGAAGGCCGGCCAGAAGGCGGACGCGACTGCACAGGTGGCGAATGGTGCCAAGGAGAGCGGTGCCAGTGCCTTCGAGACGGCGCTCGGCGCGCTCAAGGACGCCAAAGCCGGGATCCGCCGTATCAACGCGTTACGCGACGTATTGTCGAACACATTGGGGCCGATCAAGAATCTGGTCACCGGCTTTCAGGGCACGGCGCTCGATCTGCTCAACTTTCCCCGTGCGTTCACGTCGGACCTGATCGGGTTGGTAAGCGGCATCACCGACTTCCGGTCGTTCGATCCCGGCATGGTCATGTCGGATTGGGGCGGCATGTTCGACCAGATGTCCTCGGTGGTGAAGCTGCCGGGGGCCGCAGCCAAAGGCCAATCGATAACGATTCCAGGCACCGACGTAGCGTCGAGCACGGTGCCGTCTGCACCTGGTGCTCCCGGTCTACCGAGCCCTCCGAGTCAGCCCTATGCGCCATCGCTGCCGAGTGTCGTGGCGGCGAACGCAAGCGATGTGCAGCTCGTGACGAGCGTCGTCAAGACGGTGGTGGCCACGACCGTCGCGGAAGTCGCATCGGACGTGCTGGCCAACGAGGTCGACGAGCCAGTGCTTACGCCCGATGAAATCGAAAAGATCACGAACGACACCCGCGAGCTGATCCAGGACGCCATCGACGAGACCCACGCGGCGCTCCCGCTCGACCAGAGCCGACCGGTTGTGGAGGCGCTTAAGGATACTGCGCTCGCGGTGCAAGAGCTGGCAAAGACCGTGATCGACGCCCGCCCGCCGATCATGACGCGCACGGTCGATGCACCGTGCAATCTGGCCTTGCTCGCCTTTCGGTGGTACGGCGACTACACGCGCTCGGCCGAGTTACTCCGGTTGAATCCGGCCGTGCGTAATCCAAACTTCATCGCACAGGGAGAGGTGCTACGTGGCTTCGCACGATGACGATGTGTCGTTGCTCGTGGGCGGGAAGGCGCACAAGCAATGGACGGGGTACTCGATCGACTCAGACCTGCTGATTCCGGCGGATGCCTGGGAAGTTCGCCTGGCGCGGTCGGAAGGCCGCATGCCGGCGACGGTGCGTGCTGGAGCGGCAGTCCAAGTGCAGATCGGCGGCGAGACGGTGCTCAGCGGGTATGTCGATAACGTCCGCCGTCGCACGTCCAAGACCGAGAAGTCCCTGGCCATTAACGGCCGCGACCTCGCCGCTATTCTTCGCGATTGCTCTGCACCAATCTTCACGGCCAAACAGGTCACGCTGACCGAGGTGGTGACAAATATCGTGAAACCGCTCGGTATCACCAGGGTGCGGGTAGATGCGTCGCGTAGCACGGGAGCCTGGGACAAAATCAGCGTCGATCCCGGCGACACTGCCTGGGACGCGCTGGTACACGCCGCCGAGGGTGAAGGGCTGTGGCCCTGGTTCGAGCCCGACGGAACGCTGGTTGTCGGTGGCCCCGATTACAACGCCGCGCCGGTGGCCAGTCTGATTCTGCGCGAGAGCGGGAAAGACACAAACGTCGAGTGGTTTGACGAAGACGTTTCGATCGCGGAGCGGTATTCGGAAGTCACAGTGCTCGGGCAGGCACATGGCACGCGCTTCGACTCTGGAAAAAATGCCATACGTGCGACCGTTCGTGATAACCAAGTACCGGTCTATCGGCCGAAGATATACGTCGATCACGACGCACCGAACCTTGCGGCCGTGGAAGCGCGGGCAAGGAAAATCATCTCCGATTCCCGGCTTCAAGCGCACACCATGCGAGCGAGCGTGAAAGGCCATCGAACGAGCGATGGTGTGCTGTGGAAGCCGGGGCAACGTGTACATGTCGTGTGGGAGGAGTACGGCATCGACGCCGTGTACTTTCTGATGGGGCGGAAGTTCAATCGCGATCGCACCGGAGCGCGTACGACGCTGACGCTGAAGGAAGACGGAGTGTGGATTCTCGACGCGCATCCGCATTCGGGCAGAAAGCACCGACGCCACAAGGAAGACGGCCCGCTCTCGATCGTTACCACCGATGCGTCGGGCAACACCACGGTGAGCCGATGATGGACCCGCGTACAATCAAGGCCATGGTGGCTCGCGCCATGAATACGGTGCGACTCGCATTCCGCAGCGTTATCGGGGCGACGGACAGTGGCGGCTCCGTTCAGCTCGTATCGGGTGAAGCCCTCGCCGGTGAGAACCTGCCCGATGCCGAATACTTCCAGCATTACGGTCTCACCAGTAACCCGCCGGCCGGCACGATGGCGATTGTCGTACCGCTGGGCGGCGCTACAAGCCACTCGGTCATCGTCGCGACCGAACACGGCTCGTATCGCCTCAAGGAGCTGAAGCCGGGCGAGGTGGCTCTGTATACGGACGAAGGCGACTCGTTCGTATTCATGCGTGGGCGCGTTACCCACCTCAAGACGCGGGTGTTCACCGTTGACGCCGAAGAGGCGGTGAACTTCAACACGCCCAACGTTAACATATCGCACCAGCTCAACGTTACTCAGGCGATCACGGGCATGGGCGGCATGCAAGTATCCGGTGGCGACGGCGTTAGCGTTGAAGGAAAGATGACGGTGTCCGAAGACGTCATTGCAGGCGGCGTGAGCACAGGCCATCACAAGCACCCTGGCGATTCAGGTGGTACCACCGGTGAACCTATCGCGTCATGACGCTGCGATGCCGTCGCGGCTACTGACAGGCACCACCTCCCGACACCATCCATGTAGCACCGAGAATCGGTCGCATGGATGCGCTTATATCCCCCTCGACTCGCGACTATGCCGGCGTCACGACCATGACGCTGGCAAACGCCGTCTATCTGCGGCTGGAGACGCCTCTGGGCTCCTGGTGGGCGGATCCCACCCTTGGCTCCAAGCTGCATACGCTACAGCGGGAAAAAGACACGCCGCGCGTTCGCACCTTGGCCGTTCAGTACGTCGAGCAAGCGCTGGCACCGATTGTCGCGGATGGCCGCGCGACCAGCGTTGCAGTCACATCCGTGACGGGCGAACAGGGATGGCTCGTCCTGCTGATTGAGGTTGTCGACGCATCCGGCGCACGACAACACTTTAAGCATCCGGTGAAGGTGTCCTAATGCCATATACGCCGCTCACCGCTTCCGACATCCTCGCGGCCATCCTGCGAGATCGCAAGAACCTCCGACCCGAGGACGACATCTCTGTCGACTCAGACAACTACGTCCGCGCGGCCGGAACCGCGAGCGCGATCGAAGGGCTTTACCAACGCCTGCTGTGGGTCACGAAGCAAATCTTTCCGGACTCGGCTGATCCGGACATGCTGCTCCTGCATGCGCGCAAGTACAACATGAACCTCAAGCCGGCTTCGCTCGCGTCGGGCAAGGCGGCGTTCACCGGTATCGTCGGCAAGGTGGTGCCGAGCGGACTTTCGCTCAAGTTCAATGATGGTACGGCCTATGTGACGACCGGGAGCGGTGAAATTGGCATGGGCGGAGCGGTCGAGATTCCGTGTCAGGCCGTAGTGGCTGGAGTCGCAGGAAACCGCTTCAGCGGTGACGTGCTGACGGTCACGGTGCCACCGAGTGGCGTGAATGCGGCGACTACCGTCGTCAGCATGAATGGCGGGGCCGATGTGGAGAGCTACGCGAGCCTATTGGCTCGACTTCTGGTGCGTATTCGCCATCCCCCGGCCGGCGGCAACAAGTACGACTATTGGCAGTGGGCAATGGAGGTCTCGGGTGTCAGCGCGGCTTACGTGTATCCAATGCGCCGTGAGGTGGGGACGGTCGACGTGGTTGTGGTAAGCCCTGGCGGTTTGCCGTCTGAAGCCGTTCTCGCGGCCGTGCAGGCTCACGTCGACGACCAACGCCCGGTGACAGCGAAGAACTTTGCCGCTATCGCGCCTATTGTCCGCCCTTACGATGTGATCGCTCAGGTTGACCTTTCGGGCATTACGCTGGACGCCGCGAAGTCGGCGTTGACGACGGCCATTCAAGCCTACGATGCCGCGCTGGTGCCGGGCGACGCGGCCGTACGCACGCGAATCGGCGCTGTCATCAGTGACACGGCCGGTATTGCCGACTACGTGCTGCTTCAACCGACTGGCAATGTGGTTCCGACAGTCGATGCGACCGCTGTCGAGTGGTGTCGCCTGCGCAACGTCGATATTTCGCTGATGCCATGAGCGATCACGCCGACCTCTTGGCACGATTGCTGCCACCAGTTGCTTATGACCCGGCCGCACCTTCGGTCAATGCTGATTTGGTGGCGGAAGGCAAAGCGCTCGACCGATTCCTTGCCGATGCGGACATGATGTTGGCGGGTGTGGTGCCGTCATTTTCAGCGATTCAGTTGCTGCCCGATTGGGAGCGCTTGTTTGCCATCACGCCAGCGGCCGATGCGACGCTTCAGCAGCGCATGGCCAAGGTGGAGGCGAAGATGAATGAGACGGGGGGCTTGTCGATTCCGTACTTCATCAATCTCGCCAAGAGCCTCGGGTACACGATCGAGATTCAGGAGCCGCAGCCTTTCCGAGTTGACGAGAGCCGCATTGGAGATGAGCTTTATGTGGAAGACGTGATCTACCAGTGGCTGGTCGTCGTCGAAGGCGCCCCCAACCTTGCCTACTACTTTCGGGTAGGCGAAAGCGCCATCGGAGAGCGGCTTCTCGACTTCTCGGACCCGATGCTGGAAGAAGTGATCCAGGACCTCAAGCCAGCGCACACTTTTGTCTACTTTGCATATCAAGGGTAACGACTATGCGGCGGATTAACACCGAGGACGGGCGCTATCACGCGGGCGATCCGTCAAAAGGCACCAAAGGCACAATCGTCACGATGGACGCGATGAACGCCCTGCAAGAAGAGATCGCGGGCTTTATTGAGAGCGCAGGGCTTGAGCTCGACGCCACAGACGACGGCCAATTGCTAAAGGCGCTGTTGCTGATTCTCAAGAATCTGAGAACGGTCAACGCGTACTCGATCACAGCGTTGCCCCAGCAGAATGTGGGCCCGATCGTTGTGCTTGAAGCTTCCGAGGTGTGGCTGTGGAATACGAGCGCGTATTTCACCGGCTACCGATCGCCGCTGTGCGGCCGCCCGCTCGATGGCCATACCGTCGCGCCGCTCATCAGCGAGGTCGATGCCGTCGGCGGGACGTTGAGCAAAACGGCCTACGCCGGCTTGTGGGGCTACGCTCAAGAGAACGGCTTGGTCATCGCATCGGGATCGTGGGCGGCCGGCATGCACAAGTTCGTTGACCTAGGCGGCGACAATTTCCGCATCCCGGACCTGCGCAATCAGTTCCGCCGGTACACCGGCACTGACGCTGACACTGCAAATGC